>CAVYKP010000007.1:0-2474638 GCA_963769185.1 uncultured Acidobacteriaceae bacterium | reverse complement strand
CTCGTCCATGCCAAATATTCAGTATATGGGAATTGTTCTGCGGAGAGCCGGTAGCGGCAGCCGGGACCTTTGTTTGTATCAGAGGTGAAATTTCACTGTCAAACCTCGAATAGTCTACAGGCTTGACCGGGGTTCCGTCTTGGCAAGAGGCTCAATATTCTGGCCGGTGAGTACCGGTGTCAGCCTGTCACGGAACAGCCCCGGAGGGGCGGCTGATGGCCCAGGACCCCAACCCTGGCCGCGCCTTTTTCGTTGTTGCGGTCTTGAACCGGGCGTATACTAAACACACTTCCTTGACCCGCATCAGGGTCAGACGGGCCGGTCTCGTGGGAATTCGATCCGCTCCCACCCCCCCGGCCCGTCTCTATTACAAAGACTTGACCCGATACTGCCGATAGCGTCCCAGCAATGAGGCTGGTCCCGCAACAGCCAAAACAACGGAATCTCCAGAAAACTCCCGCTTGACAATCAGCGCCCCTGCATCCAGGGCTGCCAACATGGCCCCTTCTCCCTGGGGAATGTTGAACCTTTCTTCCACGATTGGATCCAGAGTCAGGGCCTTGTCCATAAGCTCGAGGAGCGATTCGATCCCCTCGCCGGTCTGGGCCGAGACGCAGGCGGCCCCAATCGTCGCCCATACAGACCGCTCGTTCGCCTGGTGGCAAAAGGTCCACTTTGTTCAGGACTGAAATAACGGGCTTACCCATGGCGCCCAGCTCAGCCAGCACCTTTTCTACTTCTTCCTTGTGGCGATCGCGTTGCAGGCTCGAACAGTCCTGCACATGCAGAAGCACCTCTGCTTTTTCTACTTCTTCGAGCGTGGCCCGGAAAGAGGTGATCAGTGTATGCGGTAGATTGCGGATAAAACCTACTGTGTCTCGACAGCAGCACCCGCCTGCGCGACGGCAGCGTAATGGCGCGCAGCTTGGGGTCGAGAGTCGAAAACATTCGCGACGAGGTTAAAACCTCCGCGTCGGTCAGCCGGTTGAACAAGGTGCTCTTGCCTGCGTTGGTGTAGCCCACCAGTGCGATCGTCGGCACCGGGACCGATGCCCGGCGATGACGCTGCTGGGCGCGTACCTTGCGCACATCGCCCAGTTCGCCCTTGAGCAGCAGCAGCCTGCGCTGGATCTTGCGCCGGTCCGTTTCGAGCTGGGTTTCGCCGGGACCGCGTGTCCCAATGCCGCCGCCCAGCTGAGACATGGCCGAGCCCCTTCCCGTAAGCCGCGGCAGCATGTATTCAAGCTGTGCCAACTCCACCTGCAGCTGGCCTTCCCGGGTGCGCGCGTGGCGGGCAAAGATGTCAAGAATGAGCTGAGTACGGTCGATGACACGGACAGGGAGCGCCTGCTCCAGGTTTCTCAGTTGTGTAGGGGTGAGATCGTGGTCGAAGAGAATCAGTGTCGCCCTGGACGATTCGGCCACGGCGGAGATCTCTTCCACCTTGCCCTTGCCTACCAGGGTGGCCGGGTCGGGCCTGGGCCGCCGCTGCGCCACTTCTGCCACGATCTCCGCTCCGGCGCCGGCCACCAGTTCGCGGAATTCCGCAAATGCTTCTTCGCCGTCGACGGGTAGGGAAAGCGTCTCCTGATCCACCGTGCCGGCCGTAAGCCTTGCAGCTTCTTCGAGCAAGGGCGGCGGAGCGCGAAATTGCCTTTGGACGGGAAGCGAACTCGACCCCGACCAGGAGCGCCCGATCTGCTTGCATGCCGGTACTTTTCAGCAGATCCTCACAAGGGGATTATGCTCTAAAAACAAATCAACGCAACGAGCGCCTTTCGAAGCCGCGCGCGTCAAGATCGGGACTCCCTTGATCTAAACGCTTTAAGGTCAGGGGAGGTTGCTGGTCCGTGATGGGGAGAGATCCGGGGGCCGAAATGCAGGCGCAGCGATGCCCATACCTCCGCATAGGCCGAGGCGGGCAGCGGCGAAAAACCACTGCCTTGCTGAACTGACTGGCTGAACTAGCCTTCTGCCAGAGCGCTCTCGGGCCGCGCAGACAAGCTGCTGGGCCCTGCTGCACTTGCCGGAGGATGGCCAATGCCCGTACCCGGACGATGCTCGCTATGCAGCACAGACCGAGTGCTGACCACCGTTGAGATGGCATGCTTGAAAATCAATTGTTCCTGACTGTTGTTTTCAAGCAACACGGAGTACTTGTCGAACGAGCGTATTTTGCCTGTGAGTTTAACTCCGCTGACCAGGTATATCGTGATCGGAGTCTTATCTTTGCGGACCGTATTAAGAAACGTGTCCTGAATGTTCTGTGCCGGCTTATTGTCCATGTGCCGATCTCCCATTTCTACGATGGTCTAACTGCGTTATCGAAAAATACTCAAACTTTTGCATTGACTACAAAGTTGAGCCCTGAGCCGAAATGAGCCCAAATTCTGCTATTGGCAAGTTTACACTCCCTCTCCGCTTGCTTGCCCGGTAAACCAGCTAAGCCGTTGCGCCGAAAAAGGCAACAGCCTAGGTGGCCCAAAATCACACGGCAACGTCCAGCTTGGATGCGCGCCTGCCGCCGCGGGCTGTACGGGTTTGCGGTGCTACCATAACTAATGTGGCACACAGCACAGAAATTCATGCTGCGTAGCGTCACCCAGAGTCCCAAGCCCGGCTCTCGGCCGGGAAACCCGCATGAAGTCCGCTGATTCTCTCCATCCCCAACCAGAAATTCAAAGCGAGGCCGGTTCCTCGTCCCGCGTTGCGGGGCAACCAGCAATCACACCGGCACGCCTCGTGCCCGGGCTGGACTTGTCCCGCGAGTATCAGGCCATAGGTCCACTCCTGCTCAAGGCGGTGGAAGCCGTTTTTTCAAGTCAAAATTTCATCCTTGGCGCCCAGGTGGGCGAGTTCGAGCGCGCCGCGGCAGCCAAGTGCAACGTCGCGCACGCCATCGGTTGCGCCTCGGGCACAGATGCCTTGTGGCTGGCACTGGCCGCCGCGGGCATTGGGGCGGGCGATGCAGTCATCACCACCGCCTTTAGCTTCTTCGCCTCGGTTAGCGCGATCTTGCGGGCAGGCGCGCGGCCATTGCTGGCGGATATCGACCCCGAAACCTATAATCTTGATCCTGTTGCCGTTACGTCATGTCTCGAATCGGCGCCCATTGCCGTGCGAGCGATTCTGCCGGTCCATCTGTATGGCCAATCTGCCGACTGGGATGCCTTTACCCAGATCAAAGAGAAGCATGGTTTGCTGCTGATCGAAGATGCCGCGCAGGCGTTCGGAGCGTCGTGGGGTGTGCGCAGGACGGGTTCATTGGGCGATGCGGCTGCCTTCAGCTTCTATCCCACCAAGAACCTGAGCGCCGGCGGTGATGCGGGCATGATGACGACGGGATCGGAAGCCATGGACCAGCGCGCCCGTCTATTGCGCGCGCACGGCATGCGCGTCCGCTACCAGCACGAAGAGGTGGGCTGGAACAGCCGCATGGATACAGTGCAGGCCGCTGTGTTGCTGGTGAAGCTGGGTTTTATCGATGCGTGGAATGCTCAGCGGCTCGCTTTGGCCGAAGGGTACCGGGTGCGCTTCGAAAATGCCGGTTTGATCGATGCCGGGCCATATCCCGCCAAGGGAGTCGTTCTTCCGAAGACCAGGGCCAAAGCCGGGCATGTCTTCCATCAATTCGTCATCAGGGTCCGCCGGCGTGACGAGCTCAAAGTATTCCTGAAGGCAAGGGGCGTCGATTCTGAGATTTACTATCCTCTCGCGCTCCACCAGCAGCCGGCTTTACGAAGCCTGGGCTACGAAACCGGAGCATTTCCAGAGAGTGAGCGGGCAGCCGCCGAGGTTCTGGCCCTGCCCATGTTCGCCCAGCTTACGTTTGAGGAGCAGGAACTGGTTGTGGCTGCGATCGCAGATTTTCTGACCTAGCCCTGACCTAGCTCGGATCTTTCCAACCCCCCCGGCCTCCCCCCTTGTCCCCTTCAGCGAACGCCGAGGAAAGCACCAACCCTCCCCTTTGTCATCTCGACCGCAGTGGAGAGATCTGCAGTCTAAACTCCAGGAATAAGCAGTCTCCCACTCTATCGTCTGCCCCTGCCATGATGGTGACGCTCGCTCGTCCTGGGCTTGGCCGCAACCGGCGTCGCTGCTGACGCCCCGGCCGTCGTGATGCGCTTCACCATACCGCCTTCCAGCTGGTAGGTGATCCCCTCGGTGTCTGTCGGACGCGCAGCACCCGTCAGCGGATCCACCTTGACCGTCTCGCTGGTCGCCACCGTGATGGTGAAATTCGGAAGCGGCTGCCCCTGAAGATTCTTTCCCTGACCGATGGTGACCGGCAGGTAGCCCTCGACATTGCGTTGCCGGTAGGCCGTCTCGTAGCGATGCTTTTTCGTGTTCCAGGTAAAAACCCTTACCTGGTCAAAGTCGTAGGGCAACCCGTCCTTGTATGCATTGGTCACCGAAACATACTCCGGCACCATCTTGTCGGGTAACGAGGATTCTGAATCGTAAACCTTGGTCAACACGTAAGCGCCCACGATCTTCTGCCCTTCGGAATAGCCGGCGATCTCGTCGGGAACATCCACATCCAGTCGTCGGGCGAGCAGCCAGCCCACCTGTCCATGGGTATCCCGCACCATCCACCAGTCTTCCATCGGGATGGCCGGAGGTTCATCCGGCGCGGGCTTTTTTCCTTTGCCGCTAGGTGGGGCGAGAAGTCCCTGGGGGGGCAACGGCTTGGGCACCGAAGCACGTATCAGCAGCTGCAGTTTTTCGTTCTCAGGTAACAGATAAAACCGGTCGGTGTCGCGGCCCGGCTTCACATGCAGGTAGAGGTCGTCGCGCAAGACTCCGGTGGCCACCACTGGAACCTGCGCCTGCTTTTGCAGCGCGTTGAACGCATCGAAGGTTGCCTGGTCGATGACCATGTGGTCTTCGATCCAACCTACTTCCCCCTTGCTGGTTTTCGCTTTGATGAAGCGGCGCCCATGTTCGACAACCTGAAGCGCTTCTCCATTCGTCACCAGCGCCACGCGGTTCGAAACCGCGGCCACCCGGTCTCTCAGGTAAGTCTGCTTTGCAACCACATAGACCATTTCAGGCTTGGTCTTCTCACGCAGGCGGGTACAACCGCTCAACGCGGTCATCAGGGCAAGGCACAGGGCAGAACACACAAGAAAGCGCCGGCCAATACGGCCGCGGAGCAGCAAAGCAACAAACATAATGACAGCCAACATCCCCTGTCAGCATTAGAGCATTATTGCTCTGGATGTCCTTGAGGAAATTGGGACTGAACAAGCCTCGACAGGGCTTCATTTCCCCCGGCACGATGCGCCGCAGGCAGTACGTTCGATCCCTTTACCGGCAGGTCTCTCACGGCGTGACACGAAGAGCGCCTGCCACCAGCTAGTGCGAAGCCGCGATGGCTAGAGGGTTCGTAGGGTCTGTTCCCGTAGTAGCCGTGCTGACAGGGACCAGCTTTCCATCCGTAGTCGTATCGAACTTGAAAAGCTGCAGATCGCTATTACCCGAAGAACCGTTCTGACCGGAATTGATCACGCCTACAAACTTCTTGGTGTTGTCTTCGATCATCTCGATTGGAAACTGCCCCCCGGAACTGAAAGGGGAGCCCGCGATCGCAGTCAGCTTGCCCGAAGCCGCAGTGAGGGTAAAGCCACTGATGTTGCTACTGCCCTTGTTGGCGACGTACACATAGCTGCCTGTCGAATCGAGCAGCACGCCGGTAGGCCCGGTCCCAACGGCATACGGCGAGCCGGCAACCTCATTAAGCGCGCCCGCTGTCCCGATACTAAAGACGCGCAGGCCGGTAGTAAGCTCGGCGACAAAGAGGAATTTTGAGTTGGGGTCACTCGCCAGCCCGTAGTCCGATCCACTGGTCGACGTGCTGAGCGGTGGCAAAACCGTGACAACACTGCCGTTGCCGGCACTCAACGCGCCTCCCGAACCCAGGGTAAGTACCTGCACGCCCAACGACGCAAGCGATACGTAAACAATGGAATTGTTCGGAGTGATCAGCATGCTGGTGGGTGTAACCACCGTCGGAGTCGTGGTCTTGCCGGTGTAGAGGGCGAGGGGAGAATTTGCGTGCGCAGTCAGAAGCCCGGTCGTGGTGTCGATCGTGTAAATGCCGGTTGCTTGCGCCCCGATCGAGGTTCCAAATCCAGAAGCCAGCAGGAAGCTACCAGTGGTGTCGACCTCGACCTGCATGGCTGTAGGCACCACGTCCTGTGCCAGCGGATTGCCGCTGTTCAGAACCGTGATCGATCCATCGTTATTGATGGCGTAACCGTAGATGCCGTTCGTCGTCCCCGCATAAAGGAACGTATTGGCAGGCGTCACCGTCAGAGCCGTGGCTGCCACGCCGTTGTTGTAAGGCGAGTTGTTAAGAACCGAAAGCGCTCCGCTACTACTCACGCCGAAACCGGCGATAAAGGTGTTGTTGCCATTGCCGACGTAGATGTAGTCGCCAGTATTGCCGCTGCTGCCGCCGCCGCTATTGGTCTGAGGAACGAAAAAGTCGCACCCGGTCAACCCGAGGAGTAGCAAACAGCACAGAGCCTTTGTTCGGTGCATGCAACATCCCTAATCTGAACGAGTCCCGTATGTGGGGCGAGGTCCAGGGCAATCTCAACAGCACAGACGATCCTGCATCGGCGTCCGCTCGCTTGCCACAATCCACGGTACAGAGCCGTTCTGAAAGCACAGCAGAAGCAAGACCCGAGCCTGTTCATTATACTTTCGTGCTGCGACCGCTCTCCCGGGTCAGTTCTGTGCGCGATCCTGATGAGTGTTACCGCGGGCCGTGGCCACAGCGATGAAATCGGCGGGACCGATTTTCTTCTATGGACGAGAGCTATCGCATCGATGGTCGAACCGATAGCCTCGCAGGCAAACGAGCTGGAAGCCGCAATGGCTGGCGAATGGGAAACGGGGAGCTAGGGCCTTTTCCTGGCAGTTGCTGCATCGGTCGAGGATGTCGATCGAAAACCTGCTCGGCCAGGTATCGAGGAAAGCGACGACCCTTCCATTGTCATCTCGACCGGAACGTACCGGGATTTCCTACCACGCGGCATTGGCAACGGCTACGCACGCGGTTTTCTCTCAAGGAAGACCATACGATGTTCATCAACGCCACTACGCTCAACAGGAAATCCGTGGGAGCGCAGTGGAGACATCTGCCCTGAAAATCCACGAATTCTTTGAAGTGTACGAGCTTCAGCCCGGAGAAGGGTACGAGCTTCAGCCCGGAGAAGGGTACAAGCTTCAGCTCCATGAAGGGTCCAGGCTTCAGCCCGGTAAAGGAATACGAGCTTCAGCCCCGGAGAAGGGTCCGAGCTTCACCCCGGAGAAGTGTGCGGGCTTTAGCCGGAGAAGCGTACAGGCTTTAGCCGGAGAAGTGTACGAGCTTCAGCCCGGAGAAGGGTACGAGCTTCAGCCCCGTGAAGGGTACAGGCTTCAGCCCGTACGTAACTGCTCTGTCCTGATTCCGGCTTTAGCCGCTGAGGGAGTGATTCTTCCCTTGGAGTGACCTGCTCGGGAACCTCTTCTGCCCTGAAAACTCAAGCTGTCGCAGTGGAGATTTGATGCAACTAAGATGAGTCAAGCATCTGTGACATTCATCCACGCGAGGAGCGGCAACCGTAAGTAACAAGGTTTATCTGTTATGGTTTGTCCCGGAAAGCGACGACGGAGAGGATAGCGGATTATTGATTGGAGTTTACGATAGCGAACCTGCCGCCAAGGGTGCTATTGAGCGTCTACGGACTAAGCCTGGGTTCGTCGGTTATCCGCAAGGTTTCCAGATCCATTCGCGCGAGCTGGGACAGGATAGTTGGACGGAGGGCTTCGTCCCAGGTTGATACTCGCTTGGCGTAAAAGTGTTAATCACACTCGGCGATGCTGCAACTGTCGGTTGCGTGCTGGTCGAACCTTACGGTGTCCTCGAAGGTACAGGCCTGGTCGTCCCTCCCCGTAGTTGATATCACCCCTCAACTTAAGACTTTTCCTGCATTACGGTCGATCTTCAGTTGTGTAGATCTCTAACAAGAACAACAAATAGGGAATTTTCGAGGATCTATAATAACCTCCAGTTCGCCGCAGGGTGTCTCCATTTTCGCTGTCTCAACACAGGGGTCCACTCCAGCGCAACCCCGAAAAGGCGCAAGACGAACTCGAAGGCGCCCAAGTTTCATTTCTTATCATAAAAATTTGTTACACGAAAAGATACATTTCGTATAAGACCCATGCGCTGAATTGCTAGGAGGCCTGATTTGTCTCGCCTGGCGAAACTGAAAGAGCGCAAAGTGTGCTGAAGTCTTCTGTTGATCGAAACAAGTGCAGCGTGTACTGCAACGAGACGGGTGCTCCGGATAAGAACGCCCAGCCGCACCACTATCTGTACATCCGCGCTTCTACTGGCCCGTTTACTTCTTCGCAAACAATAACGGCCAATTCCAGTTATCCCACCTTCGTACTCTAGGCCAAAGATCACCATAACAATTACTTTCCTTTTTACGCGTTGCCTGGAGGAGTGCTTGAAAAAACCTTTGCTCTTCGGCCTATGTTGCGGATCGTTCTTCACGCTGAATTTATTGCTAAGCGCGACTGCCTCGGCGACCACAGGCTCTGGGGTTACCGGTGCCTCGACGCTCATCAACCAATGGTCGAAGGTCTTCTCTGGCGGCAACGTCATACATCAAGTGCAGTTGAGCGGCAACGCGACGTGGCAGGTAGGTAATCTGAACGATATCGGAACGGCCACGCTGTCCGCGACTTCTGCCGACTCCTCACGATTGGACTTGTCGCGGTCACCCTCTGGTATCAGAACCGAGACCCGATCGTTACAGGGAACCAACCTCACCCCACCTGGGCGGCGAGTCATGAAAACACAGTCATGGCGAGTAATTGGGAAGCAAGTACTCAAATAATGGTGGGTATGACATCTATTCGCCCACCGTGATAGTCATATTGGTTTGAACTAATGGCTCGTCTGATGCGCGTAGTGGTACCCGGTTTACCTCATCGTTCTCCTCAGTGATCATGGACGACTTATTTGCTGGCGGAGATAAGCAAGTACCAAGGCAAGTAAGAAAACGACGAGAAAGAAAAATCCGCTCGCCGCGGAATACAACGACTCGAGGGATAGATGAAAGCGACATTTCTGATAGTGGCTCTGATGTCAGGCTTTTTGTGCACCTCTGTACTTCGCGCCCAGCAAACGGCGACACCGGTCTTCTCCATCACCTCGGAAACCTTCACCACTTCATTAAGCACGACCATCACTGACTCCACTTCCGGAGCATCCATCGAATGGTGTTATATCGCATCGGGAACCTGTACCCCAGGGTCAACGGGGACATCGTCATCGTACACGGGAGCCATCTTTGTAAATCCGTCTACCTCTGAGACGGTCTGCGCCGACGCTACGGCTTCCCCTGACACCGTCAGTTCGATTTCTTGTCAATCCTACACAAATGCTTCAGCGACGAAAACGGCGACCCCTGCCTTCTCTCTGGCCTCTGGCACCTTTACCGGGTCGACAAGCACGACCATCACCGACTCTGCTTCAGGAGCACCAATCCTCTACTGCACCGTCGCATCGGGAAACTGCATACCGAACACTCCTTACACTGGGTCCATCACTATCAGTTCGACGGAGATGATCTGCGCCAGCGCCATGGCTTCCGGTGACGCTGTCAGCACCTCTGCCTGCAACACCTATACAAGTTCTGCGGCTGCGACGACGGCGACCCCTGTCTTCTCTCTGCCCCCTGGCACCTTTAGCGCCTCGACAAGCACGACGATCACTGACTCCACGTCCGGAGCATCCATTTACTACTGCACCGTCGCATCAGGAAACTGTTCGCCGGGGACGGCGTACTCAGTTGCTATTCCTATCAGCTCGACGGAGACGATCTGCGCCAACGCTACGCTTACCGGCGATAACCCCAGTACCCTTATCTGTAACACTTATACAATAAGTGCAAGTCAGCCAGGGCAAATAACAGGTTCAGGCTCTAGCGGCACTGTCCCAGTATTTACGGGAACATCTGCGGTTGGTAACTCTCCCATAACGATCAGCGGTAGTAACGTCGGCATCGGGACAACGACACCACCCACTTTACCACTGACCGTGATCTCGACCTCGGGTTCCGCCAGTTTTACAGAGTTGGGAATCCTACACGCCGCGTCCACTGCTCCTGCACTCACGGTGACCACCGGAAGCAATAATGCGGCTTACGGAGCCGGCACAGCTATCTCCGCGATTAGTAAGGCGAGTGATTGGGGTGGAAACCAACTCGGAGTTGCTTTGTATGCAGCCGCCCCATACGACGGGACGAATGCATCCGGATTCACATACGCTGATACAACGGTAGGACTCTATGTCGATAACCTATATAGTTACGCTGGAAAAAATTCAACCGCTACATACGGGATATTTGCTGCCGGGGGACAATGGAACTACTTCGCTGGTAGCGTAGGCATCGGCACGCCGAACCCGGGATACAGTCTCGACGTTGTTGGTGTGGTGCGAGCCCGATCTGGGGTGATTTACCCTGATGGCAACACGCAGACCACAGCCTGGACCGGCGTCCTATGCGGCGGTGACTACGCCGAATCCGTCGACGTAAGCGGCGATCGCACACACTACGGCCCAGGGGATGTTTTGGTCATCGATCCCGACGAGCCTGGCAAATTCCTCAAATCCGCCGAACCCTACTCCACAGCGGTACTGGGAGTCTATTCCACAAAGCCAGGTGTACTCGGCCGCCGCCAAGCCGAACCAAAAAGCCTGGATGAAGTGCCGATGGCCATGGTTGGGATCGTACCGACAAACGTTAGCGCGGAGAACGGCGCTATCCGGCCTGGCGACCTGTTGGTAACAGCGTCCACGCCGGGCTATGCCATGAAGGGTACCGACCGCGGCCGCATGCTTGGCGCAATCGTAGGTAAGGCCATGGCGAGTCTGGACTCGGGAACTGGCGTGATCGAGGTGGGTGTGACACTGCAATGAAGGGCGCGAATCCAGGAAACAGGGTCCATCCGGACGGTCATAACTTTGCCTATCGCAACCATCGACAGGAGTTTCACTTGAAGAACGGAAAGGATGTTAGCTCTACGCAGAGTGTCCTCGCGGAGGAGAAAAACATGCCGCGCTTTAAGATTTTGCCAAGACTTTGCGCAACTCGCGTTCGTTTGCTCCCCATCCTTGTTCTTACAACGCTCTTGGCGGGAGTACCCGGGATTATCTCAGGGCAAAGTTCGGCTGGGCTAATCACTTCGGTTGGGCCGTCGGTGACGGCTGAAACCGCCGTTCCTGTTCCCGGCGTCGGACATGACTACCTGCATTTGCTGAGTGAAACAGTTGATCCTTCAAGCGGTTCTGTCAACGTGACTGTGCAGATCCCGCTGCCGAAGTCCCGTGGCATCACCCTTCCCTTTTCAGTCACCTATAGCAGCGCAGGCGTGTTTCACGTCGACGAGACGGCGGTTAATAGCCTGGGGCTCTATTCCTCTTGTCCACCCAATTCCAACACGATGCCTTTCGGCAACCAATGCGGTTGGGAGTACGGCATACCGTCGGTCGCCTATTCTTATTTGCCCTACTCACCCAGGACTGGCATCGGGAGCTGTTTCCTCGCATCACAATATTCTTTTACCGACAGTGCTCATGTGCGGCACAATCTTTGGCGCTTATCAAAAGCCTGGACGTCGGGTGGAAAGACGGATTGCGTCCATGGCACAACCACATCACCATCATCACCACCAGTATCATCGTCAGACGCCCAGGTCATTGCCCTTCTCGACAACACCATCGCGGGAGGCGAATCTATCACTGTATATGACACAGCCGGCACCGTGTATAGCGGTTTTACGGAGGTATCCGGTCCCAGCCCACTGATGCCGCAGCAAATCGAAGACCGCAATGGGAACTTGATTCGTGCAACCTACAGCTTGTCGAACAATCAATATTCGGTGAACTTTACTGACACTTCGGGGAGGCCTTCTCTGGCAATCAGCGGAACGGGGGCCAGCGGAACTACTGACAATGTCACGGCTGGACCGCTTGCCATTGGCATCCAGTGGGCATCCACAACTGCGTCGTACTCCATGCCAATCACACAAGTGGGCACTCCCGCAAGCGTCGTTAGCTGCCCAGCAGCCGCAGCTTCCACTAACAGTGCGGTTAACAGCACGCTGAACGTCGTGTCGGCGATTCATCTCCCGAATGGCCAGCAATACACATTTTATACCGGGTCTACTAACCCGACGGATTCGACGGTCGCCAATCCTTACGGGCTGCTGAACGAGATCATTTATCCTGACGGCGGGTGGGTAAAATACACTTACAAGCAAAGCGACACTTATTCAGAATTAGGGTTATTCGCCGGTACAGAACCTGAAGGCCTGGGTTCCCAATTAGCCCCAAACGCATGCGCCTACGAGTACTCCACTCCAGTTGTTGCAACAAGAACGGTGAGCTACGATGGAACCAGCATCGCACTGCAACAAGTATTTACATACTCCACCATTTTCCCGGCGCCCGGCGTGAATTGGTCGAGTAAATCGACATCCGTCACAGCAACAGCGTCCGGAAAATCGTATCTCACACAATATTCGTACAAACCAGATGGCATAGCTCAGCCGGTATTCACGACATCCACGGTTGCCGAGGAGTTACCGCTCGAATACCAGATAAAGACCTACGATTGGGGAAACACGACCTCGCCGTTACAGACGGTCACAAAACACTGGGCTGACCAATTCAACATGACCGAGCAGGACACAACGATTGGAGGGGTAACGTCAAAGATCACTTACACTCCGGGCTCCTTCCTGCCGACGGAAACCGACGAATATGATTTTGGAGCAAGCACCCCGACGCGTAAAACGATAATTACCTATCAACCGATCACCGCGCCAGGCACGATTGTCGATAAGCCCTGCAAAACTGTCGTCACCGACGGCGTTAACAATTATGAAACAGACAGCTATTACGATGGCGGGACAACTATATGTGGCTCTGATACCGCCGGTATTGCCACCACGCCTGTCTCTGGTTTGCCTACGAGGACGCACGATGAAACATCTTTCGGGCCGGCGCTTCAAACGCCGCGCGGGAACCTGACGCGGGAGGTTCGCGTTACATCGAGCGGGACTAGCCCGGCAACAACCTATTCCTATGACGAGACCGGCCAGCTCCTCTCGATAACCGACCCGTGCGGCAATGCCACTTGCCCAGACATGTCCGGAGCCACGCACACAACTACTTATTCCTACGCGGACAGTCCGGCGGGAGGGAACAACCCATACGGGCAATCGAACGCTTATGTGACCACAAGAACCCGGCCTTCCACTAATGGCGTGGCACACACGGAGAGCTACCAGTATAACTACGCAAGCGGGGAATTGAGCCAGAGTACGGACGAGAATCTGAAGACAACGACATATTCTTATGCAGAGCCGCTGCTGCGACTTAAGGATGTGTATGCGCCTGCATCTTCGCAGAACAGCAACGTACCGCATACAAGCTACAATTACACCGATAATATCTACACCCCGGGTTCCGCCCATACACTCGTAAATAACTCCACGGTCACCACGACGGGACCTAGCGGCATTACCACCGTGAGTGTGGTGGATGGTCTCGGAAATATCATTCACACAAAACTCACGAGCGACCCGGTGGGTGCCGACAATACCGATACCACCTTTGACGGTCTGGGGCGGGTGCAGAGCGTCTCCAATCCCTACCGGTCGACCACGGATCTGACTTATGGGATGACCACTTATAATTATGATCCACTAGGCCGGAAGCGTGGTCAAACCCAGCCCGACGGCACCACATTATCGTGGGCCTATCCTAACAATGTCGTCATCTACACGGACGCGAACAGCATCGTGTCTCAGCGGGCGAGCGACGCACTGGGCCGGTTGAAGGCGGTGCTTGAGCCGAACGCGAGCAGCCTGAGCGCGAATCCGCAGACTACCTATACTTACAATGCTCTCGACAATTTGACATCAGTTACTCAGGGTGGCGCTTTAGCGGGGGAGCAGCCGCGAGTGAGAAACTTTACTTACGACTTGCTCGGCCGGTTGCTGACGGCCACCAATCCCGAGACCGGAACGGTCTGTTATGGCGCCTGGGTGAATTCAGCCTGCTCGAACGGCTATGACGCGAATGGGAACCTGATTGCGAAGACCGATGCGCGCGGCGTCACCGTAACCTATACCTACGACGTTTTGAACCGCCTTCTGTCCAAATACGATGGTAGCTTTTCCAGCTGCTATCAATATGATATCGGGGCAACCAACGGCTACGGTCGGCTCACAGCGGAGTGGACCCAACCTGGCCCGTGTGCCTCTATCATATTCGATTCAGGGGCAGTGACGCGACGGTCGATATTGGCGTACGACGAAATGGGAAGGATCGAAAGCGAGCAGCAATGCATCGTTGGGAATTGCACGACCAGCTCGGTTGCTCAGCTCTGGTATGGATACGATCTTGCCGGTGAGCCGACTTGCCTCATCAACAGCGCGGGAACTTCGCAGACCGGACTATCGCTCTCCGGCGGGGCGAGGTGCACGGCGGGCGCCGTGGGTACGCCTTCGGGCCTGTTGCTGACAACCGGCTACGACGCCGCCGGTCACATCAATAGCGTAACCAGCAATTGGACGGCGTATCCGACCAATATTTACTCCATGCAGACGGGCGGTTACGGCCCAGTGGGTCCGCTCAGCTGGAAGCTCGGTTCGAACCTCTCCGTAACCCAGGATTACACCAAACGCCTCTGGGTCAATAGCTTCAACGCGACCCGGGTGACGCAATAGAGCATTTTCGTTTCCCGTCCGTAACCTGGGCACGGGCAGCTGTCCAAGGACATTTCACACAGCAAAAAGGAGTGCGGGTCATGTTCATTAAGGGCGGAGCGGTCCCGATGCGGTCATTGGATCGAAACAAGAATGAGGAAGCGGGACAGCGATGAGACTTCGCCGATGGTTGTTAGGCAGTATGTTCGCCGCGCTGGGTGTATGCCAGGCCTTCGGGCAGACGCCTACGCTGAGCGGCATCGAGGCGCCGTATCCCGCCGTGCAGAGCTCGGTGAAATTCGGGGGCGTATCTTACGGCAAAGGGGCGGTCGCGTATGGCCCTGCCGGCACCCCACTGATCCTGAGCGGAAAGAACTTTGGCGACAGCGGCACGGTGCAGTTCCCTGGCTGCACGGTTGCAGCCCCGGTTACGAGCTGGACTCCGTCGATCCTTCTGATCCAGGTTCCGTCGTGCGCGGTCACAGGACTGGTTACGGTCAGCACCACGGTTGGCGCCACTGTGCTCACCAGCGGTGGATGGCCCTTCATGGTCACCAGCGGAGCCTATTCCGCTAGCATGTGCCCTGCATTCCCATCCCACGACCAGCTTTCGATCACCACCTCGTCGTTGCCGGACGGCATCGTCGGGCAGTCCTACGATGCAACGCTGGCCGCCGAGGGAGGCAGTCCCCCCTACACCTGGAGTTTGACCGGCGGCAGCGCCCTTCCGGCCGGATTGTCGTTTTCCGCTTCAAGCGGCGCCATCACCGGCACGCCTACCGCGGTCGCTGGGCCGTTGAGCCTCTCCGTGTCCGTCACCGACGGCATGTCGGAAACGGACGCCTCTTCGCTCCAGCTCACCATCGACGCCGCGCCCTCGCCCCCCTCGACCATCTACACCTACCTGGCGGGCTACGACGGCGATGGCAATGTGCGGACCTATGACGATTCGGTGATGGGGGTGTGGAGTTTCAGCTATGACAACTTGAACCGGCTAATGTCGGCGACCCCACTGCCCAACCAGCAGTCGGCCTATGCGGGCCAGCAGCTGTGCATGAACTACGATTCCTTCGGCAACCGAACCCAGTCCAACTTCCAGACCAACGCATGCAGCCCGGCCAGCGACCCAGCCACTGCGCGGTACAATGTCTCCAATCAGGTGACATGGACATCGGTGAACGTGGCGGTCAACGGCTTCGCGTACGACGCGGCGGGCAATGTGCTCAACGACGCGGAAAATTCCTATGTCTATAACGCAGAGGGGAAGCTGTGCGCCGTGCAGACCTCGCCAATTACAGGCGGGACGATTGCCTACGGCTATATCTATGACGCCGAGGGCCGCCGCGTGGCCAGAGGGACGATCACGCCCAGCTTGAATCTGAACACGACACCGCTGTCTTGCAACCCGGCCACCAATGGTTTTCAGCTGATCGAGGGGTATGTCCTGGGCCAAGGGGGCGAGCAGCTCTCCAACTATAGCGGCAACGGCAACTGGGAGCGGACCAACGTTTACGGCGGCGGACAGCAACTGGCGACTTACGACATCCCTTCCCCTGGTACTGCGGCGTTGCACTTCCAACTGACTGACCCGCTCGGCACACGCCGAGTACAGACCGCTGCTGACGGCACTGCCGAAGAGAACTGCCAGAGCCTGCCCTTCGGCGACGCACTCAACTGCGGAAACGTCACTGGCGCGCCCGCCACCGCCGACGACGCCAACCACCTTCACTTCACCGGCAAAGAAAGAGATAGTGAATCAGGGCTGGACTATTTCGGGGCCAGGTACTACGGCTCATCGATAGGCCGATTCATGTCGCCCGACTGGGCCGACAAACCCGAGGCCGTGCCGTACTCTTCGCTGGATAATCCCCAAAGCCTGAATCTGTACGGATACGTAGGCAATAACCCGCTATCGAAGGCTGATGCTGATGGGCACTGTTTCCCGTTCTGTCTAGCTCTTGCGGGTGGAGGGGTGCTTGCCGAGGAAGCTCCTTTAGCTGCTGCAGGACCGGTCGGCTTCGCAGTGATCGGCGCTACTGCCGTTGGCGTGGTTGGCTATGCGGCTTATCAGCACTTCCATCAGGAAGCAGCCGCTCCTGCGGAAGCGACGCCGACACAAACTCCGCAAGATCGCGGGAGAGCAAATGAAGCCACCGGTCTCTCAGAGGTGGGTGCGGATAAGAACACAAAACCGGTAACCACTGTTGACCCGAAGACAGGACAGACCGGCACTACTATCCCTGATGGAAAGCATGCTGATGGTCAAAATGTAGAGGTGAAGGATACGCAGAGGGTGACAGACTCCAAACAGCTTCGTTTACAGAATGCAGATTCGAAAGCTGCATCCGGCAAGCCGTCCCAAGTTGTTACCGGTGAGAATACTCAGGTGTCGAAGACGGTTCAACAAAATCATGAGGTCGTCAGAACACCGAAGCTGGGGCCTCAATCATGACTCTCAAGATGCAGTTGTACTCAGAGAGCGAGGTCACTGCGGATAGTGCTCGCCGACAAATCGAAGCGTTGAGTAGCTTCGAGAATGCGGTGTTTAGACCGCAGAAGTGCGACACTTCTGAACCTCTTAAAGAGCTTTTCGACCCGTCTGATATCTCAGAGCCGATACGTTGGCTCACGCAGCCTGGAGCGGACTTCAAATTTAAGAGCACGAAGCCGTTCAAGACAGAGGGCTTTATCAGCAATAGACACTACCCTCCAATGTGGACAAGGGAGAAACCGAATGGTCCTCTCGTGCCGGTCAAGCCAAAACATCCAGAGCCGCATTTTTTAACCTCTTGGACGATGTGGATCGACTCATCAGCTCTTCGCAAACTGGGAGCAGATCTTCTAACGCATTTTGTGATGGAGATGTTCGCGAGTTCCCGGGCCGAATATGGGTTCCTCACATCAGAGAGCGATCACGAAGCAAAGAACTTCTTGGTGAAGCAACTACCGAGCGGAGCTACGAGTAGCAAGTTCGTTGGTACTGATCCTGAATGCGGAATACCTGGCCTCTACTGGTTGAATCTCTTCGGTCCCCGATACACAGCTTGGCTGAGGCCGCAGATAGAGATTGTTCCAGGCGTTATGAAGGCAATCGGAGGAGGCGGCATCTCGCTAAGGTTCGGAAGCTCTCCTGACGAGGCTGAAGCGGTGGACGTCCTCACGGATGAAAAGGAGGCCATCCGCATCCTTGGCCCCGAGAAGTTCTTCGATGTTCGGCAGCCGGAACGGAAGCCGATATCTCCCTTCGTATACCAATAAACTTATCCCCATGTCGCGTCAGTGGCCCGTACACGGGCTGGACGGCCCTAGCTGTCACTTTTGGGGAACATCCATGGCTCTACCGCATCGCTAAAGCCGCAGCGGCAGCGTCCGCACGCTCCATGGAAACAATCGCCGGAACCGGGGCCATGCTAGGGAATGCGTCGACATGATACCTATTGCAGCACTGCAAGGTTCGGCCTCGATGCACACGGCAGCGCCTGCACCAACTGCTAGGGGGAAGTCGGTATCATGTCGCCCTATTGCTGGGGGTTGGATCTCTATTCGACACCTGGATATCCCGACCCCATGGGCTCATCCATGAGGCCGCGGGGAGTGTGGCTTAAAGCTACATGTCATTCGAGCGCACTTGCAGTTGAGAATGTGGATTTCGATCGCGGCAGTCTATTGACAACAAGGAGGAAGGAATGCAGAAAATGACGCGCCGGAATATGTTCCTCACATCCTCGCTCTTTGCGGGCTCGATGGCAGCGGGATTGCCATTCATGGCGCAAGAAACGGACGCTGGACGAAAAGGAGATGGCCAAAAGATGAAGATCGTTGTTGCTGGGGCGCATCCTGATGATCCTGAATCTGGGTGTGGCGGCACGATTGCGAGATACTCCAGCTTGGGTCACGAGGTCGTCATTCTTTATTTGACCCGCGGGGAAGCAGGCATTCCTGGAAAATCAGCCCAGGAGGCTGCGGAGATCCGTACGAAGGAAGCTCAGAAAGCGTGCGCGATCCTGAATGCGCGGCCATTATTCGCCGGCCAGATCGACGGAAGTACGGACGTGGGCGGTTCCCAATACGATCATGTTCGCGCCATGTTGGAATCCGAACAACCTTCAGTGCTGTTTACACAGTGGCCGATCGACAGTCATCGTGATCACCGCACAATATCGCTTCTGGTTTACGATTATTGGCTGAAGAGCGGTAAGAAGGCGGCTCTCTTTTATTACGAGGTAGAGACAGGCGAGCAAACCCAGAATTTTCATCCGACAAATTACGTGAACATTGTCGAGACGGAAACCCGCAAACGCGCTGCTTGTTTCGCGCATGGCAGCCAATTCCCGGGAACTTCGTTTTGGCCGCAACACGATCGCATGAACCATTTCCGGGGCGGAAAGCGTCGACACGATACCTATTGCAGCAATTTCCGTTGACCGGCGTTGGCGGGCAAACTTAGGGGAAATAAATATCGTGTCACCCATTAGACTGAGCCGACAATTACTTACTTTGCCTTTAAAGCCGGTTATACTTACGACGCGGCCGGCAACGTCACTACGGTGGACGCCGCCACGACACCGACAGCGCAATATGCGTACGATTTCTTCAACCGCCGCATTCATGTGCAGACGCCGAGATAAGCGGCTCGATAGCCGTAGATAATAATACTTATCCTCTGTCAAACAGGCAGCGGCCAGCCAATAAGACACCTATGCTGCGACAAATAAAGCAGATCTGTCACGAGCTTCCTGCGCCACAAAACCCCGGTTGCCCCGTCCTCCGCGCTACTTACCAAGGATGGGGCAACCGGTCTTTTGTCACCGAGAAAAAGAGGGGTTACTTGCGCGGCTTCTTGTTCAGCCGGTAGAGCACGCCTACCGAGATCGCGAACTCGTTCTGCGACACGCCGCCGAAGCGGGTCAGTAGGTAGTCCGGCGAAATCCGCAGCGCGAACCTGGGCGAACGATTCAGGTCGAGGGATCCGCCCAATGCTGTCGCCAGAGCGAGTCCATTGTTGAACAGTCCCAGATTCGGCCCCGTGAGTCCCTGGTCAACCGCCAAATCAAAGCTGCCATAGGAACCACCCACGAGCGCGTGAAAGTCCAACGCAGCGTGTTCGTTCCTCGGCCCACGGAACGTTGCTCCGCCCATGAACAGATGTTCCATGATGAAAGGGCCGTGGATGTTGTACGGGTTGGGAACCACGCCGGTCGTTCCGTAGTAGCCACGAACGTTGGCCGTGGCGCCAATGCGCTTGCGCAGCCACATCGTGCCCTGAATGTCGAAGCCACCCAGGTTTGCGCCTGGAATCAAGGCGGGGCCGGCGTTGAAATGCGACGAGGCAAAGCCGCCATAGAGTTCGTACTTGTTGCTGTAGTCGAGGGGCTTCAGCGTCAAATTCTGCAGTGTGGGTGCTTCCGGTATGGTTTTGGCAGGTGGAACAACCTGTGCGCTCGCCGTGCTGACCAGCGTTAAGCCCATACTCAACAATGCAGTACTCAGGAGGACTCCAGCGGTCCCCCACTTCCATCCAATCACTCCAGTTAACTTCAACCAAACCTCCGCCAATTCAACACCGACTGTATGACTTGCTCCCGGGCAAGAGAGCACCCGCATCCGGGCTCATTTCGCATAAAGGGTACCCGGAATTCCTACCACGCTGAACTCGCAACCACCACGTATGCGGTTTTCTCTCAAAGAAAACCGCACGAGCTTCATAGGCCACGAAGCTCGACAGGAATTCCGGGGGACTATTGCTTAAGATACATTGCACTTCGCTTCCTGTCAGACGGCAGAAGCGATAGGCTGGCAGTATGACTGCCGAAGCAAGGCTGGCCGAGTGCAACTTTGCATCGCTTGCCGAGATGATGAGCGCCTATGCGGATGAAGCTGTACGCGTGGCATGGAACGACCATCGCCAGCGGCTTGACTTCAGCGAATCCTCCGTGGAGGTGTTGGAACAGATACTGGAGGGGCAGGCAGCCGCCGGTCTGGAGTTTCAGACACGTTTGTGGGGCAGCTATTTTGGCGAGGTCATCCGCCGGCGATTTGGTGGCGAGTGGGAACTGGCCCAGCACCCGAGCGGAGGCGTGGCCGCTGTACCTGCCCTCCTCATCCGCGGTTCGCGGTTGTATCCACTGATCAAGATCTACCGGCGCCTCACCATGGGCGAAGCAGAAAATCTGTCCGATTTCTACAAGATGGTGGCTGGCCGCCTGAGCGAACACAAAGTGCCCAACTGAGTTTGCAGCCCACATTTACAGAACCCGCGAAAAGCGTACTATGACTGGGTACGGCGTGGAAACGCACCGGCGCTGTGCGACAATAGAACTACCGGAAGCTGATTCCGGGGCACACCGGGGACGTGGCTTGGCCGGTCGATGCCAGGAGAAACTTGTTATGGGCGAACTACTTACACCAACACATCTTATTGTCGTTCTGGTTGTCGCACTCCTGATCTTCGGGCCCCGCAAGCTCCCTGAGCTTGGCAAGGGACTTGGAGAGGGTATGCGAGGCTTCAAAGACGCGATCAAGGGCACTCCGGATCCGGTTAAGCAGGATGCTCCCGCGCCCAAGCCGGAAGCCACCTCCGAGGTCAAGTAAGGCGTCGTAAAGACCGAAGGTCGCCTCGCCAGAGTTCCTGCGAAGCAACCTCGTAAGAGCGATGAGCGCTGATCCGTGTAAGGATCCTTCCTTGAATCGCCTGAGCGTCAGCGAACCCTCCAAAGCGAAACCAATAGTCGTACTGTAATCGACGGTCTCGCGAATAGCCTCGAAATCAGCTGCGCCTTGTGGTGCCCGAATTATCAGCGAATCCTTTAAAGCGAAACGAAGAGTCGTGCGGTAACTGAACAATCCCGCCGGGGCGGCTGAGAGTAGCCCAGCACGCAGTGCTGGGTTAGGCCATTTCTATATGGATGTCTTCCGAGCCCCGGTGCCCTTCGTCTGCCAGCCGCATATCTAAACCGAAACAAGCACCACCGCCGCCAGGGCTAAGACCATACCGAGTGTCTGGCTCGCAGTGGTTCTCTCCTTCAAAATCCAGGCTGCCAGCAGAATCGTGACCACGGGATAGAGCGATGCCAGCACCGCCGCGACGTCCAGGCGTCCGTTACGTGTGGCCGCCATGTACAGCAGGCTGCCGGTGGCTTCGAGCGCACCAGCCGATCCGGCGATCCAGAGAAAGCGGTTCTTGCCTGGCTGTTTGCTCCAGGTTGTGGTGTGCCTGCCACGGCGAGCGAACATCCAGCAGGAGGCCACGCTGGCCAAGGTGGCGCTGGCGGTACGCGAGGATATAAGCTGCCAAACCAGGCCCCGCGTGCTGCCAATCTTCAGAACGACCAGAAACACGCCAAAGCTAAGGCCAGCAAGAATGGCCAGGCCCAAGCCGAGGGGGCGGGGCCTTCCGGCGGGTACGTAGGCAATCAGGGCAATGGCAATCCCCGCTAGCACAAACCCGGCGATCTGGGTCGGTTTAGGAGAGCCTTGTGTTGTAAACGAATAGACCACGGGAACGACCGCCGTGAGCAGCCCGGTGACCGCCGTGGTGAGGCCCATCTCGCCCAGCGACAAGGCCTGGTAGTAGAGGATGAGCGCAACGCCACCAAACGTGCCCGCGCAGAAGCCCAGCAAGGCGTAGCGATGAGGTGGAAGCGGCGCGTGAGTGAGCCAGACGATCAGAAGCAGGAAAACAAGGCTGATGCTGTGCGCGGTCGCGACCACGAAAACGACATTGGCTTTGCGGGTCGCGAGGCCGCCGAGAAAATCGCTGACACCCCAGAAACACGCTGCCGCCAGTCCCAGGCCAATAAATAGCAGGCCCGGGGCGATGCCCCCGGCGGTCACCGCGAGAGGTTTGTTGCAGTGGGGTAGTAGCCCTTCTTGGCGATGACATCCAGGTTAGGCCGCAGCACGCGAACGTCCAGCGCGCGATACTTCCCATCGATTGCCGGAATATGGCTGTAGTAACCGAGGGTGTATTGCGTGCGCGCGAGAACAGCGATCTCGGCAAAGCTACGCTGTATGCCATTCTCCGAAAATTCCGAATACAGGTGGCCGCCGGTTGCATCCGTGTAGCGAGGCAGAATGTTATCCGGCGATAGCGGCAGCAACGGAAGCTTGAACTTGTCCAGATATCCCAGACCCCAGGTAGCCGAGTCGCCGACGAGTGTTCCGTAGACGGCAACATTGTTGGCCTGAAGGTAGCGGACAACTTCCTTGAAGTTGGCCTTGCTGCGCGATTCCTTGCCGTCGCTGATCACGTAAACGATCCGCCGAAACTCCTTGGGCCGGGTGGAAAGCGACTTGCCTGCTGCGAGGATGGCATCGTTCAGGGTATGGATTTCTTTGGGGATGACAAGAAAGCCGGAGTTGCCTCGCTGGGGGTCGAGATTCGGATCGACCGACCGGCCATTGATGGTCGGGCCACTCGCGAGCGGGCCGCTGTTGATCGGCACGCCCAAGTATTCGCCTTCTTTCTTGGAAGCCTGCAATACGGCTGGTACCCGGGCGCTCAACGCGGAGGTAAAGTCGGTCGGGTTGTTCACCCCGCTGGCATAGGTGAAAACAGCAATCTCGTCGGAGCCCGTAAAGCCGCCCTGAATGGCGGACAGGCTATCGTTCACCTTCTTCATCACGTCGCGCGTCAGACTTTGATCGATGACCAGCGCAACCGAAAGCGGTACAGCATCCGCACTGAAGAAACCGATGCGCTGCCGCTGATTGTTTTCATACAAGTGAAAATCGCGCCAGTTGAGGCCAGCGACCTGTTGATGCTTCTTGTCCAGCACCGTCACCGGCACGACAACGTAATTAATCGTTGTCGTAAAGGTCGCCAGATCTTTTTGATATTGTCCAGCCTGGGGAACTACGGGAACTTCTTTTTGCACCGATTCATCGGTGGAGCCAGGCGCCGGCACCTGGGTCGTTGTGGTATTTTCCTCCTGCGGCGCATTCGGATCGGGCGCTCCCTTGCCCGGAGTCACGCCGGAAGCCAGTCTACCCATGCTATCCGCTTGTCGTGGCATAGGCGCATCGGGCACCGTTTGACCCTGCTGATTTTGCTGTTGGCCTGCGAGCACGCAGGGGAGCAATATTATGATTGCTAGGAAACGGAGTCTCACCACGAACTTCCCCCAAGGCCGAAGACTCGTTTCATGTCAGCCTCAAGTCGCGACTTAAGCGTCACGACTTATTATCTAGACGTAGACGCGTCCGGTCACTGCCATAAGATTACCAGACCGCTCCGTGGCGTTGTACCGTGGTGTCCCGACTTGGTTTCGACGTATCGAGGTATCGTTTAGCTATGCTGCTCCGTCTAAATTCCATGAATTTACGACTCCCGCGTTGGTCCCTGGCGCTTCTGCTGTGCTTTGCCGCGATGCCTGCGGTGGCCCAGGTGGCTCCCTCCCCGGATGCACCGCCTCAAGGACCGGCAGGAGATCCCAATCAGGACGACCAGCAGCAGCAGCCGATCGAGACCCTCAAGGTCAACGTCAACCTGGTCAGCCTTTACTTCACCGTGCATGACAAGCGTGGCGCTCTCATACCTCACCTGACAAAGGATGACTTCAGCATCCTTGAGGACAAGGCCCCGCAGAAGATCAAGAACTTCGCCGCGGAAAACGATCAGCCGCTCACGCTGGGTATCCTGCTCGACACCAGCGGCAGCCAGCAGAATGTTCTACCCCTGGAGCAGGAGGCCGGCGCGGCCTTTCTCAGCCGCGTTCTGCGATCCAAGGATGAGGCTTTTCTCATCTCGTTCGACGTCAATATCGACCTTCTCGCCGACTACACCAACAACGCGCGGGCACTTGCCCGGGCGATGGACAAAGCCCAGATCAACGTCGGAACCGGCGGCATGGGTGGCATGCCCTCAGGCACCCCCAAGGGCACATTGCTCTACGACGCTGTTTACAGCGCAACGCATGAGAAGTTGCAGCAGGAGACCGGACGCAAGGCCATCATTATTCTCTCCGACGGAGAAGACCAGGGCAGCATGATGAAGCTGCAGGGCGCCATTGAGGCTGCACAGAAATCCAACTGCATCGTCTATGTGCTGCTCATTGCAGACCGCGGTTTCTATGGGCGGGGTTCGTACACCATTGGCTATAGCGGCGACTACGACATGAAGAAGCTGGCCGAAGAAACGGGCGGCCGTGTGATCGAGGTCGGCAACAACGGCAAGAAGCTGGAAGCCGCGTTCTCGCAGATCGAGGAAGAGCTCCGAACACAGTACGTCGCCAGCTACACGCCCACCAACGCCAAGCTCGACGGTTCCTATCGCAAGATCGAAATCGGCGTGAAGGGCGACGGTCTCAAGGTGCAGGCGCGCAAGGGCTATTACGCCATCGCGCCCGCGGACTGAGAATGCTCTAGAATGTGCACGTGCCCGAACCTACTGCTGAACAACTCGCGCTCCTTCGTTACCCCATCGGCCCTCCTTTGCGCGCGGAGTCATTTACTCCGCAGCAGCGCAGTGCCGCCATTGCAGGTATCGAGCAATTCCCGCAGATTCTGCGCAACACGGTCGCTGGCCTGACCAGCGCGCAACTCGACACGCCCTACCGCCCTGGAGGGTGGACGGTGCGCCAGCTGGTGCATCATCTGGCCGACAGCCACATGAACGCATATGTTCGTATTCGCCTCGCCCTGACGGAGGAATGGCCAACCATCGTTGCCTATCAGGAAGCGCGCTGGGCTGAGCTGATAGACGCTCGCGCCGGAGCGGTGGCGAGTTCACTCGATCTGCTGCAGGCTCTGCACCTCCGCTGGGTGCAGCTCTTCGAATCCCTCGAAGCTGCCGATTGGAAGCGTGGCTACGTGCATCCTGAGAACGGCCGCCAATCCATCGAACAGGCTTTGATGATCTACGACTGGCACGGCCGCCACCATACCGCGCACGTCACAAACCTGGCCGCCGTCCAGGGCTGGTAGACCTGCCACCAACGCGGGTGCCCATCAGGGAATCTGGCGCGCGGTTCCGCGCCAGGTGTGGAAAATTAACTTCGCTTCATTCTCAAGCTTTTTCTGCTTCCCATCCAGGCTGCGCCATTTAGATTCGTGTCTGCCCAACCCGCGGCCGTGCCAACGGGTGTGAATCCACCAAGGTGCTCAGCATTGGAGAAGCGAAATCACTCCGAGTTCCCGCCGATAGAACTCGCCCGTCTACTGGAGCAGTTCTTCACCGACCATCCGCGCGCGGCGGTGCTCGAAGATGGCCGCGTCCTCTACGAAATGGAGAACGCCAACTACTCCATCTCCACCGAACAAGGCCGCTGCGTACTGCACCTTTGGTCAGAGGAGCGGAACATGGTGCGCACGGTCGTGGGCCTGGAAGCGCGCAAGGAGAGGTTGCGCATCCAGGTGCGCCGCCTGGGAACGCAACGCCCGCAATCTCTTGAGGTTGTGCGCGATCGCGACCAAAGAACACCAGCCGCCCGTGCTCTCTGCAGAACCCGGTACCTTCATCTGCTGGAACGGCTGCTCGTTCGCCACTTCTACGGATACAAAATAGAAGGATTGCGCTCAGCCATGGACCTGGAGCACAGCTTCGGCCCCGCCTACGCGCGCGGCCTGCTGGTGCGTGGGCAGCAATGCTGGGCACTGATCGGCGTGAATGCCGCAGAAAGCCAGGCGGCCATCGATGGAGTGCTCACCCTGGGCATTCTCTGGCTAGCCTATTGCCGCGAACATCGCGCGGGAAAACGCGTCTGTCACGGGCTCAGAGTCCTGCTGCCGGCCGGATGTGGCGCAACGACGCGAGCGCGCATGGCGTGGCTGCATCGCGATCTGGCGCAGTGGGAGCTTTTCGAAGTCGAAGAGGCAAGCGAGCAGATCGAGCGCATCGACACTGCGGATCAGGGCAACTTGAAAATGCGGATGGTGCACGCGTTCAACCCCGAAGCGGCCACGGAGCGCGCACAGGCGGGGCTGGACCGCATCCTGCATCGGTTGCCGCCGGATATGCGCAGCCGGGTGACCCTTGCGGCGCGCAGTGCCGATGAAGTGGGCGTGTGCCTGTATGGACTGGAGTTCGCCCGGGTACGTCAGGGATATTCGGTAAATTCATTTGTACGCCAGGCCAACGTGACCTTCGGCGCAGGTGCACACGAGACCCCCCTCTGCGAAGACACCGAGGCCGTGTTCGGCGACATGATGCAGCGGCTCTTCGAAAGCCGCTATCCGGAGGGTAGTGCGCGTAATCCGCTCTTTCGCTTGCAGCCCGAGGCGTGGCTGGAATCAACGCTTGCCGGCGGCCTCACACAAATCGATGGGAACCTCAGCGGCGAGAGAATCTATCGCCAGGTTCCGGCGTTCGCCTCAGCAGACCGGGCGATGCTCGATTTGCTCGCCGTGACCAATCGTGGGCGGCTGGCAATCCTTGAGCTGAAAGCGGACGAAGACCTGCACTTCCCGCTGCAGGGGCTTGATTACTGGATCCGCGTGCACTGGCTTCAACAGCAGCGAGACGCCAATGGGGCAGGGGAGTTTGAGAGAAACGGGTACTTTCCCGGGGTTTTGTTACAGCCGCAGTCACCGATCCTGTACTACGTCGTTCCCGCGCTACGCGTACACCCGTCGATGGAGGTCGTGTTGCAGCACTTGTCTCCAGCCATACCCTGGAGGCTGATCGGGCTGAACGAAGGTTGGAGGGTGGAGCGAAAGGTCATCTTCCGCAAACGCGGGGGCGAGTAACACCTGATCGAGTAGCCGCGAAAAAAAATAACAGAGCTGAGAGTACCGAGACATCCTTTATGGTTTAGACCGGGGACATGGTTTACCAGCCCCTTGCGGTGAAAGTGGCTCTCATTGCGGGTTTTCGGCGGGCTTTGCCGGTCTTCAGATACATGATAGTCGTCGCCGTAGCCGTGGTAATGTGGGAATCCCCGCAGGGATTTCCAAGGGGTGTGGGAAGGGTGGAAAAGCCGGCTTTTTGAACTTCCATGCTTTCCATGCCCCCATGGCTTGTTTGCAGAAGTCGTACTAGGAAAAGATCTCAGAGTGATTCTCAAGTTGTTGGAAGTATGATGTGTCGCTGACTGCAAATTCGACCCAGTCGTTCTGATAATCGGTGATCGCCACCTTCAAGTGATTCCGTCGCAGAAAGCGATCTCTGAAGTTTCCGAAGAACCAAACGGCTCCAACAACTATGGCGCAGACGAATATCTCTGCGAATCCACGGGACACGAGCCACTCCGGCACAGTGTGAAAGAGCCTGCGCGACATCCCGATGAGAAATACTATGCCCCACGTCGAGGTAAAATAGGTGCTTGCCAAAGCTGTTCCGAGCATCAACGCCAAAGATGCCCATCCCTCCACTCCCAAAACGATGAAGCACTTCGTACATACTGGCGCCTTAATGGCGGGGTTGGATCGCCACCAAGCGCGGTACGGTAGCACCAACTGAAACCTCCGCATCGGATTTGCCTCCCCACATCTCACGCATATCGGTGGAAAGTTGATTCTGCTCCGTTCAAATCGTTCTTTACGCATGAGTTCCTCGGAGGCGATTGGAGTTTATCGATTCTAGCGCTCATGACCTGGCTAGTGGGCGGAACCTCATATCGGAACTCTTGAACTCGCCCAGCTCGGTGTTGCAGAAGAAGACGCGGTGCACGTCTTCATCCATCTGTTCCAGCCCGATCTCTTCATTACGGAAGACTTCGCTGACGAAGACCCGTCCCTTGTGCCGGCTGATGTCTCCGCTGTTGTTCACCCGTCGAGTCTGAAACGATCTGGGATATTGAAAGCTTTCTACCCTTGTGGGAAGCAGTCTAGTGCTGGGCACGTAGATACTTCCTGGCGTCTCGTTGGCGAGTGCTTCGTGCGGGCGTTCATGGTTGAAGACGAGGCGGACGCGATCAAACTTCTTCTGTTGCGCCGTCACGGTGCGAGCTGGCGGCTTCGCGGTGTCCTCTTTCAGAGTACGGTGCATCCGTTCGTGCCTGCCGTTCTGTTGAGGCCGTCCCGGCTGAATACGTTCGTGAACGATGCCCAGTTTCATCCACCCCAGCGAAAGCTTCGACAGGCCCAGCAGGCCGACACCTGCGAATGGTGCGCCGTTGTCCGTGCGGATACGTTCTGGCACGCCGTACTCGCGCATCGCGGCATCGCAAAATGCGCTTACTTGGGCGAGGTCCATGCGTGCGACAGCCTGGCAGCGGATCAGAAATCGACTGTGAGCATCGGTAATCGTAAATGGATCGCAACATATCCATCGCCAGTCAGGAAGTAGCCTTTGAAATCCATGCACCAAAGCTGATTGGGTGCGGTGACCATCGAGAACGGTTGCGAACTTGGCGTGGCGCGCCGTTTCTTCCTCTTAGGGTCGGTTAGTCCGGCCCGGCTGAGGATCTGCCCCACCGTGCTAGCCGCCGGCCAGCTCACGTTCGGGTTCATGCGTTCCAGTCGTGCCTTGAGCTTCCTCGCTCCCCAGCAGGGGAACCGCTTCCGCAGCGTAAGGACTTCGTTCTCGATCTCTGCCGATGTTGCGTGCGGGGAACTGTGCGGCCTGCGCGTCAGATCGAGCAGGCCTTCAGGCCCAACCTCGTCGTAACGCTTGATCCACTTATAAGCGGTCGGGCGCGAAATGCCGTACTCATGGCACAGATCGGTCACGGACATTTCTTCTTTCTGATAGCTCGATAAGAACTGCAGGCGTTGATCCACGGTTCGACTCTCTTTCCAAGGCATAAACGCATCTTCATGCGTCAAGCCAATGCTGGGAAAGCCAACTGTTCTCCGCCATGGTGTAAACCATGTCTCCGGCCTGTTTTGTAAAGCATCTCCCCGGTTTGCTCAGAGCCCTACCCCCGTCCAGGGATTGGGGTTTAGTTATTTCGTCGGGGTTTTGCAACCACCGACTTACCGGCCACGGGTTGGGGTTTAGGCTAGTCGCCGGCAGCGAGTAGCGGTTCGGCTTCAGTCTGCGCGGCGAAAAACGCATCGACAGCCTCAAGCACGGTTTCAGTCGTCCTGACCTCATAGATGCTCTTGCGCAAAACAGCACCCCCGGGCACCCCATGCGTGAACCACGAGGCAAATTGCTTCATCCTGCCGATGGCAGACGCAGTGTTCTCCGCTTCCTCGGTCAACATGAGGAAGTAGTCACGGATCATGCGATAGCGATCCATGGGGGTTGGCTGATCATAGCGGCCAAAGGCCGTGTACTGCGCGATCTGGCGAAAGATCCAGGGATTCGCCGGCGCAGCACGCCCAATCATCACCGCATCGCATCCCGTTTCCGCCACCATCGCGCAGGCATCCTCGGGCGAACGAATATCCCCATTCCCGATGACAGGAATGCTGACTGCATCTTTGACCGCGGCGATGTATTCCCAGCGCGCCTGGCCGGAGTAGCCCTGTTCGCGCGTCCGGGCGTGGAGCGCGACTGCATTCAAGCCGCTTTCCTGTGCCAGCCTGGCTAGTTCGACACAGACAATGTGCTGATCGCTCCAACCCATCCGGAACTTGACGGTGAAGGGAATCTGCACCGCGGCCCTGACCTGCTCAAAAATGGTTGCGATGTGCGGAAGATCGCGGAGCAGCCCGCTGCCGCCATTGCAACTGACTACTCTTTTTGCGGGGCAGCCGAGATTGAGGTCGACCATATCGAAGCCGGTCTCCTCGACGATCCTGGCCGCTTCCGACAACGTCACCGGATCCGAGCCAAAGAGCTGGGCCGAGATGGGGTGCTCGTCCTCGTCGTAGGCGAGATAGCGCTTGCGCTTGGATTCGCGCATGCGCGATAGCCCATCCGCCGAGGTGAACTCGGTCATGATCAGTCCGCAGCCGGATTGCTGATTGCTGATCGGCGCTTCCACCAGCGGTCGCGCGTCGGCAGCCAGCGGTTCACTGCCGGTGAAGATGCTGGCATTGCGAATGAAACGGCGGAAGATGGTGTCGGTCACGCCGGCCATGGGCGCCAGCACCGTCGCCGGAGCGACGGTGACTCCACCGATGACCACGGACGCGGGCACACGCGTCCCCGCAGGCATGCTGTTCTCACGCGGGTTGTCCCAGTTCTTCTTCATCGAGACTTTCTTCATGAGTTACCGGCAGCCAACACGGCAAAGGCCTCCGGAGCTCGGAGGCCTTGTGTTTCGAGACCAGCCGCGCTTACTTCGACGCGGGAGCCGCCTTGGCGGAATCGGACTTGGCATACTTGCGGCGGAAACGCTCTACGCGGCCCGCGGTATCGACCAGCTTCTGCTTCCCGGTGAAGAATGGGTGGCAGGCCGAGCAAATTTCCACGTGGATATCGCCCTTGTGCGTCGAGCGCGTTTCAAAGGACGTACCGCATGCGCACATGACCCGGATTGCCTTATAGTTCGGATGGATCGCTTCTTTTGGCATCTCAAAAACCTTTCCTGCAAGCCTGCGGACACAAGGCTCGAATCTCCATTTTATGCCATTTTTAGCTTTCTTTCCACAGGATCCTCGCTCTGGTGGGCCCAGAGCGCCTGGAGTAACTTGGATCAAGAGCCCATGAATGAACCCTGCCCTATTTGCGAAGACTCCGGCCTCCGTCTAGTTGTGGAAGCCGACGGGGAGCGCTATGCCCGCCAATGCGAATGCCGCATACAGCGCCAGGCCGCCCGTCTATTGAAACGCGCAGCCATTCCAAAGCGTTACGAGCATTGCACCCTGGACAGCTATGAGGCGGACTACCCCAGTGCGGATCTATCCTTGAGCAGCGCGCACATGATGGCACGCAATTTCGTCTCTGGATATCCCGTCACGACGGACGGCAAGGGGCTGCTGCTCACCGGAGACGTCGGGATCGGCAAGACGCATCTGGCCGTCGGCATACTGCAAGCCCTGATCCTGGGCAAGGGAGTCCGCGGACTCTTTTGTGACTACCGCGACTTGCTGAAGCGTATTCAGGAGTCTTACAACCCCCTGGTGGCGACCAGCGAACTGGAAATTCTGAAACCGGTATTCGACGCGGAAGTCCTGATTCTGGATGAGTTAGGCGCCCAAAAACCGACCGATTGGGTGTGGGATACGGTGGCGCTGGTCCTCAATACCCGCTACAACGACAAACGCACTACGCTGATCACGACCAACTACCCCAACATGCCCGCCGCTCTGGCGCGCAGCGGCGGCATCGCCAAACCCGAGGAGAGCTTGGGTGACCGCATCGGAGAGCGCATGCGTTCCCGTCTTTCGGAAATGTGCGTGGAGGTCAAGATGCGCGGCAACGACTTCCGGCAAACGGTCAAGCGCGCCCGATTCAGTTAGAGGTTCCGCGCAGGTACAATCTCGGTGATGCCGTCTGAACCACGAAAAGACGAGACTACCGCAGGCTCCCATCAGGAGCCTGGCTTTCTCGCGTCCCAGCAAGCCAAGGAAAAGACGATGTGGCTGCCCTGGGTCGTGGCCGCCGCCGTGGTTATCCTGGGCCTCGGACTCTGGGTGCTCTTCGGCGGCCACGGCAAGGTGGACAATCAGGTGGCCGGCACGGGCATGATGGCCGCCGATCCCTACGCTCCCAATCTGGCATTCAGTGACCTGCGGATGAGCGAGGCCACCAGTTTTTCCGGGGCCAAGGTCACCTATATAGATGGGCAGATCACGAACAATGGCGATAAGGTTCTGACGGGCATCACAGTTCAGGTGGGCTTTCATAGCGAAACCGGCGAGTATGCCCAAAGGTTGGCCTTGCCGCTCAGCCTGATCCGGACTCGCCAACCCTACATCGACACCGAGCCAGTTTCAGCTGATCCCATTGCGCCGGGGCGCCGGCGCGAATTCCGTCTGATCTTCGACGCAGTTCCCGCAGAGTGGAATCAGCAATATCCGGAGCTTCGGGCGATCGCTGTTCGCACCAGGTAAGGCCCGGTCAGGGTTGCGGTACTTCTGTACTATCGTCGAGCACTTTCTTCTCATCGTCGCGTAAATATTACACGTTGTTTGCGCGCCAAGGCGCGGGCAGGTAACCGGTCACACAGCCTTTTGGCCAATTAACACTTTTAGAATCTTAGGTATCCATTTTTCAGATCACCGCGAGTCGTTTTGGCTAGCGGCTTGCTATTAGAATAAACAGGAGAGATGCAATTGCCGTGCGCGATTGTTTCTCTCGAGTACAAAGGGGACACGAGTGAACAAAGCAACTTCTGGATCCATCACCGCACTTCTTCTGGCAGCTAGCCTGGGGATACCGGGATTGGCGCAGTCGTCTCCAGCAGCAGCGAGCTCTCCGCAGACCGGTGCCCCTGCCGCCACACAGGAGACAGCGCCTGCCACGGCTTCCACTTCTGGCGCCGCCAGCGACTCTGCCACCTATGCAACCGGCGCACCTTTGCCAGCCAAGTCGACAGAGGGTTTCTGGGGCAAGATGAATCCGCTGGCCCGTAAGAAATGGGTCAATCGTCAGGTCGCCCCGGTGAAAGACCGGTTGAACGAGCTGGATCAACTCACCGCGAAGAACGCGACTGACATCAAGGATGTCGATAGCCGCGCTCAGGCTGGTATCAAGCAAGCGCAAACCACTGCCGATTCTGCAAACCAGCAGGCTGTTGCGGCATCCAGCCAAGCGGGTCAGGCTCAGCAGCTGGCGCAGCAGGCAAATACGCAAACCAACCAGTTGGGTACGACGATCAGCAACCTCGATCAGTACCAGCAGGTCACGGATACTGAAATTCACTTTCACGCGGGCCAGATCGGCCTGAATGAGAAAGCAAAAGAAGCCCTGGATCAGATTGCGACTCAACTCCAGGGTCAAAAAGGGTACATCGTTGAAGTTCAGGGGTATTCGACGGCCCACGGACAAGCGGGCATTCAGAAATCCCAGACCATGGCGGATGCGGTCGTACGCTATTTGGTCGTCGACCACCAGGTCCCAGTCTACAGAATTTATCGCCTCGCTATGGGCAATACTCCACGCGAGGACTCCACGTCCACAGCATCCGGCACTAGCGGCACGGTCGTACACGTAACGCTGATGCACAACAGTCTTGCGGCTTCGAACTCGCCAATAAACCAAAATAACGGCGGTTCCACCACAGGCGCGACGCAGCAGTCGAACCTGCAGCCCTCCCCCCGGGATGCTGCGTCGCACCCAATACAGCAGTAAAGCCGCATCAAGCTCTCACACAACGAGAGAACCAAGGCAGATTGGCCCCTCACCCGAGGGGCCCTTTTTTTTCTACCTGGAAGCTGCTCCCCACCCCCTGAACGGGTGCCCCTAATACTCGAAAAGACGGTTCGCGCCAGCTGACCCGAACTCCTGATTCGCAGTGTCGATAAGGGCCACGAGTGCGGCTTTCTAACAAGGAAAGACGCATGCGGTCCGAGGAATCAACGAGACTCAACAGGAATTCGGGGGTACGTGGGTTGAACATGATCGGGCGAAGCCTTTCGAACGCCTTTTCTTTGTATTTCCACAAAGTCCTGCTGAAGCCCCGAACGACAAGATAAGGGGCTCTGAGAGGCACCCGTCCAGGAGGAAAGGCTTTGCAGCAAGGCAAGCTTTCAGGAACAGGCAAGAGAGCAATGAAGTGGAGCGCCAGGGGGTGAATCCTAGTTATGGTTCGGCCGCACTGCGGCGTGGATGGCCAGCAGCGTCTCGAGCAGCGGCTTCAGATCCTTCAGGTGCAGAGCATTTGCTCCATCCGACTTCGCCTGCGCTGGGTCATCGTGCACTTCGAGAAACATGCCGTCCACCCCGGCAGCCACTGCTGCCCTGGCGAGTACAGGGATGAACTCCGGCTGCCCGCCCGATACGCCGTCGCTGCCGAGGGCGTCTGCACGGAGTGCGTTCCGTCGAAGACCACGGGCGCGACTTTCCGCATGATGGCGAGCGAGCGCATATCGACGACCAGGTTGTTGTAACCGAAGCTGAAACCGCGCTCTGTGAGAAACACTCGCGGATTGCCGGCCCCGGTCACCTTTTCAACCGCGTAGCGCATGTCCCAGGGCGCAACGAACTGGCCCTTCTTGATGTTGACTGCCCGCCCGGTCCTGGCGGCAGCGAGCAGCAGGTCGGTCTGGCGGCAGAGGAATGCGGGAATCTGCAGCACATCGACCGCTTCCGCCACCGGTTCGCAATCCGCTGCCTGGTGTACGTCGGTGATCACCGGCAGGCCCGTTGTCTCTGCGATTTGGCGAAGAATGCGCGTGCCTTCCGTCAAACCTGGGCCGCGAAAATTTGAAGCCGAGGTACGGTTCGCCTTGTCGTACGACGCCTTGAAAATATAGGGCACACCGAGATCGCTGGTGATGCGCTGAAGGGCATCGGCCATGAAGCGCGCGTGCCCCTCACTCTCGATGACGCAGGGGCCGGCGATCAGGAAGAGAGAGGGAGCCCCGACCCGCACCGTACCGATTTCAAAATCGTTCATACGCGTGTCTGTGACAGCCTGTACTGTAAGGCTTCCGCCGATGCATGGGTTTGCAGCCGGTTCTTGTACGAGGCTTCAATGAAGGCCCGGAAAAGCGGATGTGGCTCGAGCGGCTTCGACTTGAATTCGGGGTGGAACTGGCAGCCGAGAAAGAAGGGATGGCCGGGAATCTCGACAATCTCCACATAGGTCGAATCCGGCGTGGTTCCCGTGATGCGCAGACCGGCTCCCGTCAGCAGTGCTTCGTATTCGCGATTGAACTCGTAACGATGGCGGTGCCGTTCGCTGATCTGCGTGGCTTCGTAGCATTTGGCGGCAATGGAATCTTCCGCCAGCACGCACGGCCAGGCGCCCAGGCGCATGGTGCCGCCCATTTCTTCTACTCCCGTGAGCTCGCGCAGCTTGTAGATCACCCGATGCGGGGTGCCCGGATCAAACTCGCTGGAGCTTGCGCCCGCCAGGCCACACACGTTGCGCGCGTATTCGATGCAGGCGGTCTGCATGCCCAGGCAGATGCCAAAGTAAGGAATGGCATTCTCGCGCGCATAGCGAATGGCATTCAGCATTCCTTCGATGCCGCGCTTGCCGAAGCCGCCGGGTACCAGGATTCCGTCAAAGCCGGCAAGCTGCTTTTCATAATCGCGATCGCCTGCATGCTTGCTCTCCAGGCCTTCGGCCTCGATCCAGGTAACGCGCAGCTTCAGGTCAAAAAACAATGCCCCGTGCACCAGGGCCTCTTTAAGCGATTTGTAACTATCTTCGTATTCGACGTACTTGCCTACGATCCCGATCGAGACCTCATCGCGTGGGTTGTAGCAGCGGTCGACAAGTTGCTGCCAGCGCGTCAGATCCGGTTCCTTCGCTTCGATATGCAGATACTTCAGCGCCAGCTTGTCGACGCCTTCCTGCGCGAAGGTGAGGGGCACTTCATAGATTGACGCGACATCCTTGGCCGCAATCACAGCCCGCTCTTCCAGGTTGCAGAAGAGGGCGATCTTGCTCTTGATCTCATGCGTCAGCAGGCGGTCGGTACGGCAGAGAAGGATATCCGGCTGGATTCCGATCGAGAGCAGTTCCTTCACCGAGTGCTGTGTCGGCTTGGTCTTGAGCTCCTGTGCGGCTCCGATCCACGGCACCAGGGTCACATGGACGAAAACAGTATTTTCCCGGCCAAACTCCTGCCGCATCTGGCGAATCGCTTCGAGAAAGGGCAGGGATTCGATATCGCCTACCGTTCCACCGATTTCGACGATGGTCACATCGTTGTCGGCCGCCACCTTTCTCATGGCGTTCTTGATCTCATTGGTCACGTGCGGAATCACCTGGACGGTCTTGCCGAGGTAATCGCCGCGGCGTTCCTTGGTGATGATCTGCTCGTAGATCCGGCCGGTGGTCAGATTGTTATCGCGGCTGAGGCGCGCGTGGGTGAAGCGCTCGTAGTGGCCCAGGTCCAGATCCGTTTCGGCGCCGTCGTCGGTGACAAAGACCTCCCCATGCTGGAAAGGTGAGAGCGTTCCTGGGTCGACATTGAGATAGGGGTCGAACTTCATCAGGTTGACGCGCAGACCGCGGCTCTCAAGCAGGCAGCCGATCGACGCTGCGGCCAGGCCCTTACCGAGGCTCGACACGACTCCGCCCGTCACAAAGATGTACTTTGCAGACATTGCTTCTTCACCTTTTTATTGTGGTAGGAATGGACGCACCGGATGGGCACGTACAAGTATCGCAGGAAGTGAAAAGTAAGGAAAGTCTGAAATCGGTTTGCCCACGCAACCGCTTCCGGCGAAAGACCGGCAGGTCAAACCAGGCGCTACTGTAAGTGGCGAAGGGTACGGGCTTTAGCCTGCACGTAAATCCGCAGCATGGGTGGGGCTTCAGTCATGAGGAACATGCCGGTGCCGTCAAAGGCCCAAGCCGCATCCATTTCAGAACGTACAGACTGAAATCCGTCCCCTTCGACAAGCCGGCGCTTCCTCTTCCGGTGGAGTCGTGCCCTTTCTCAACATTGCGCACAGCATGCAGCCCGGCGAGTCGTCTAAAGTATTCACAAAGGTTTATGTTGCTCACGCGCATTCTTCTTCTTCTGGTTTTGTTGATAGCGAGCATTGCCGGCGGCCTGCCGGCGATGGCGCAAACGCCGAACCAGCGCCTGATCCTCAAGGACGGCACCTACCAGGTCGTGACGAAGTACGAACGCGTGGGCGACCGCGTCCGCTACTACAGCTCAGAGCGTGGCCAGTGGGAAGAAGTGCCGGCCGAGCTGGTGGACTTTGCGGCCACAGAGAAATGGGTGCAAGATCACACGCCTGGAGCGCAACCAGCCGCGCCGGCTCTTCCTGAAGCACAGGAACTCGATAAAGAAGAGCAACAGGAGCGCGCACGCACGCCCGATGTGGCGCATGGTCTGCGATTGCCCGATGAGGACGGAGTATGGGCGCTCGATACGTTCCACGACCAGCCTGAACTGGTACCCCTGATCCAGAACACCGGCAACGGAACCGGTGAAATCGGCCACAACGTTCTCCGTGCCACGCTGAACCCTTCCGGCGTCATCCAGCAGAATACCCAGATTGCGGGCTCCAAATCGAAGGTCAGGCTACACGTAAACGACCTTGCGCTCTACGTCAGCATTACCGGCACGGACGACAATGCGGCTGCTGCTTCCTCTGCCGTGACGGTGGAGACCCATGCAGCTCCTCCCCCCAAAGACAAGAATTCGTTCAGTTCCGCCAACAGCCAATACGTCATCCTGCGCGTGCGCAGCAACTACAAGAAGGACGTGCGCATCGTGAGCGGCATCAGGATAGGCACGGGCGGCAACGCGTCGCAAACCGAGGATGTAATCCCCACTACGGCGCAAATGCTGCCCGGCAATCGCTGGATGAAGCTGACGCCGCGCGAGCCGCTGACGATCGGCGACTACGCTCTCATGGAGTTGCTTCGCCCGGGGGAAGTCAACCTATCCGTATGGGACTTCCGTATTGATCCGCAAGCAGCAGACAACAAGAACGCCATCATTCCGCTGCAGCGATAAAAGCCACATTGCGCGTTACTTATGTTATTCTTAATCTGCGCTTAATTGTTTGGTTGTAGCCTTTCTCGCCTTCACAAAGCCAGACTGCCTGCACGAGACCTCTTCCTTTCCGCTCTTCGAGTGTTGAGTAAGCCGGTCGGATTTTGCCCAAGCCCTTCAGCGTAGTCGCAGCAAAATTTTGTTGCGGTGATAGGAAGCACGCGCTTCCCTGGCATGGTGCAATGTACGGGCAATGCCGGGCTTTCAAGCCCACCGCCCCTCTGCAGCGCGACTAACTTCACACTGCGAAAACGCAGTCAGCAATGCCAGACATAGTATCTGCAGCCTGCAGGCCGCAGCCGGCGGTGATCTTCGTGTCGGCGCACAGGTCCACGTTTCAGCGGACCCTCAGCGAGCACTCGGGCTATTCATTAGATCTGCCGGACGGGCGAAGCCGTGCGGAGACGAACAGCACTCCAGGTCTCGAGAAGACCGGAAGCAAGGGATTTTATCTTGAACGAATTTTCGGCATTACCTATTTCAGCGGCCCTCAAGCAGCGGCTCGCGAAAGCAAATTTTGTTACCCTCACCCCCGTACAGGTTGGAGCAATTCCTCCCGCGCTCGAGGGTAAGGATGTATTGGCGACAGCGCAGACCGGCACCGGCAAGACGCTCAGCTTTCTCATTCCCATCATCGAACGGTTGCAGAAGTCACAGGCCAAGGTGGCCAATGCCCTCATCTTGTTGCCGACGCGCGAACTCGCAATGCAGGTTCAGCAGGCTTGCGCACAATTGATCAGCTTCCCCACCGCGCTGGTCGTCGGTGGTCTGGCTGAGGGGCCGCAGCTCGATAGCATTCGCCGCGGTGCGCGCTTGATTGTCGCCACCCCCGGTCGTCTCGAAGACTTTATTAACCGCAAGCTGGTCAAGCTGAACCAGGTCGAGATCCTCGTTCTCGACGAAGTCGATCGCATGCTCGACATGGGCTTCAAGCCGGCCATTCGCCGCATTGTCGGCGCCATCCCGGCAAATCACCAAACACTGTGCTATTCGGCAACGCTCGAAGGCGCCGTACGCGAGGTAGCCGGCGATTATCTCAAGAATCCGGTACGCATCGAAATCGGCTCGGTGCTCAAGCCCGCGGAAAACGTACGACTGCAGACGTTCGAAGTGAATTCGGATCGCAAGATGCCGCTGCTCGAGCACTTGCTCCGTTCCGAGGATGGAAGCTTCCTGGTATTCGTCCGCACCAAGCATGGCGCCGAACGCGTAGCCAAGAAGTTGATGCATGCCGGTTGGAAGGCAACCAGCATCCATGGCGACCGCAGCCAGTCCCAGCGCAACGCTGCTCTGCGCAGCTTTGCCCAGGGCGGCCATCGCATTCTGGTGGCGACCGATGTGGCAGCTCGCGGAATCGATGTCGACCACGTAGCGCACGTTGTGAACTACGACATGCCCAAGGTCGCTGAAGACTTCGTTCACCGCGTCGGCCGTACCGGCCGCGCTTCGCGTAGCGGTGTAGCCTCGACCTTTGCTTCTCCTGAAGAAAAGGGCGACCTGCGCAAAATCGAGCGCGTCTTGCGCATCAACATGCAGCGATTCCGCGTGAAGGAAAATCTGCCCCAGGCTGTCTAACCAGTCGGGAGGCTACCGGCTCTGAAGGGATAAAAAGAAAAAGGGGAAGCGCCTCACGCTTCCCCTTTTTTATCCTCGGTTCTCTCTTCCCTGAAGCGATCGCGCAAGCTGGGCGCCATGCTCGACCAGCCACTAGCTGTTTTACGTTCCACGCTCCCCGGAAAGCTCACATGATTTGCGTCGGCGGCCCGAGGCGGCCCTGCACTTGTGGCGGAGAGATCGCCTTAAGGCGGTCGAGCTCCGCGCGTACCATATTCAGCCCGTAAATGCAGGTCTCAAAGGAGCCGGAAAGGCGCGCGAAAAATGGGGCTTCGTTGGCGTATTCGAAGAGATCGAATTGGGAAACAATGTAGTAGCTTTCTTTGCCGGCCTGCACCATTTGGAAAAAACTGTCCCGGTCTCGCTCTCCCCACTTGCTCATCGATTCGGGATACATGCCGGTAAAGAACAGGGTGTAGTCTCCGATATGTTTGCGGCGCTCTCGTTCTTCTCCAAACGACGCGGCTGTGCCGTGCACGGGATCTGACGCGACCAGCATCTCACCCACTTCGCGCACAGGATTTCCGTGGGCATCGCGGATACGGTAGATATTGTCACAACGACAGAATTCAGTCAGCAGGTCCGCGACGTAGCTGGATATCTCTGCGTCACGCATACCAAGCCGTGAGTCGTAGCAGTCTGATACAACTTCGTGGAACAACTGGCGTAAAGAATGCTCGAGCGGAATCACGTCCACCTCCAGGGAAGGTTGAGGTTGTTCCTTGCCGGGGCTGCCGAATGTGTTGCCACGCTCCGCAGCCACTTCTCTTGCTTAGTTATGACACGAAGATTAAGCGAAATGTTGCAGATTACAAGTCCATGAATAGGGGATTACAGAAAATTCTTGTCACTCTTGTTCGCCGAGTGCAAACAAGAACCTCGGCGACCAGCGCCACACAGGTGACCGATGGTGCCACTCATACACGTCTTGCAGACATGAAAAAGCGGCTGGCCTGAAGCCAGCCGCTCTGGACGGCGTTATGCCTTTAGCCTGCAGCCACTGTTTCTTCTTTATTCGCGCGCATTTGCGCCAGACGATCGGCCAGAAGTTTCTCCAGCTTCTCAAGTGCTGCGCTGAAGCCTTCAATGCCTTCCTTCAGCTTGTCATGCGCCATGCGATCTTCGGCATGCATCTTCTCGAAGGTGGCCTCGTCCATGGGAATCTTTTCGATCTGCAGGCTTGCCGCATTTTTCGGATCGAGCTTACGGGGCAGATCGGCCTCGGTCGTATTCAGCTCTTCCAGCAGCTTGGGAGCAATGGTAAGCAGATCACAACCGGCCAGTTCACGAATCTCTCCGGTGTTGCGGAAGCTTGCGCCCATCACTACGGTCTTGTAGCCGAACTTCTTGTAGTAGTTGTAGATCCTGGTCACAGACTGCACGCCAGGATCGTCCGCACCCTGATAGTCCTTACCGGTATCTTTCTTGTACCAGTCGAGAATGCGGCCGACGAAGGGTGAGATCAACGTGACCTTCGCTTCGGCGCATGCGATGGCTTGATGCATACCAAACAGCAGGGTCAGGTTGCAGTGGATGCCTTCCTTCTCCAACTGCTCAGCCGCCTTGATGCCAGGCCATGTGGAAGCAATCTTGATCAGTACGCGGTCGCGCGAAATACCCGCCTCGTCATACTGCTTGATAATTTCCTTCGCCTGCTTGATGGTCCCTTCGGTGTCATAAGAAAGGCGTGCGTCGACTTCGGTCGAAACCCGTCCGGGAACGATCGCGAGAATCTTTTTGCCGAAGGCCACAGCCAGATGACTAAACGCCAGTTTGGCTACATCGCTGTCCTTCCCCTGGGGCCCCAGCTTCTTCCTGGCCTCGGCCAGCACGTCATCTACGATGGGCTGGTACTGCGGCATCTCTGCGGCTGCGGTAAGCAAAGAGGGATTGGTCGTCGAATCCTGAGGCTTGAATTGTTCAATCGACTGAATGTCGCCGGAATCGGCAACCACGACTGTCATTTCACGAAGTTGTGCAAGCAATGTCTTGGCCATCTGAAATCTCCTCGCGCCTAGGTTAAGTGTAAGCCTTGCCACTCTTCAGATTCTTAAAATCTAGATAGGTTTCATCCTCTGCCCTTGCAGCGGCAGCTATGCGACGGGGTTGGTCAGGGTTCCAATACCTTCCACGGTAATCGAAACCTTGTCGCCGGCCTTCATGGGAGCCACGCCCGCCGGCGTACCGGTCAGGATCAAGTCCCCTGGAAACAAGGTCATGGCCGCCGTGATATAGCGCATCAGGTGGTCGAGGGGAAAGATCAGGTCGCGGGTATTGCCGTTCTGGCGCAACTCCCCGTTCAGATGGGTGGTAACGCAAATCCCATGCCCAGTAACGAAAGGATCGATTTCGTCGGTGACGAGGGGGCCGACGGGGCAAAACGTGTCAAAGCCTTTGGCACGAGACCATTGACCGTCTTTCTTTTGCAGATCCCTGGCCGTTACGTCGTTCGCGATGGTGTAACCGCGAATGTAGTCGCGCGGATCCTCCTCCTCGGTGATTTTGCTGCACTTGGCGCCGATGACGATGGCGATCTCTCCTTCGAAATCGACCCGGTTGGAGAGAGACGGGATGCGTATGGGCTCGCCGGGCGCCAGCAGGGCTGATGGCGGCTTGAGAAAGAGCAGCGGTTCAGCCGGTACTTCGTTGCCCAGTTCCGCAGCGTGCTCCCGGTAGTTCCGCCCGACGCAGATGATCTTGGAGGGGGCTGCGGCGGCCAGCAGGCGGGCTTCTGCAAGGGGGAACGGAGCAAAGCGATCGATCGAGGGGTCAATGTAGTCGCTCGCAGGACCTTCTTCGAAAGGCGGAATCAGGCGTTCGATCCAGAGTCCGCTGCTCCGCTCCACGACTTCAGCGTATTGCGGTCCGTGCTTCGTTTGAATGCGGCAATATCTCATGATAGCTGGGTCCTTTCATGTGTTAGCGGGCCGGGAGTGTCTCCTCGACCTCGGGGGATGGTTTGCTTTCGTTTCCGCCCTGGTCGATGGCCGAAACCGAATACGCGTAGGTATGCCCGCGTTGCGTCCCGGTGTCGCGGAACGAAGTCTCCAGGCCGACGGACGCGATGCGCTGGGGGGGCAGGTTCTCTTGCGTGTCGCGGCGGTAAATGTGGTAAGCAGCGAGGTCGCTCTCCTGATCGGGCGGCCAGGAGAGATCGATCGCGCCATCGGCTGTATCGGCCACGGCGGCAAGTCCCCGGGGTATGGCCGGCGCGAAGGTGTCTTTGGTCGAAACTGTGATGGCTTCACTCGGGGGACCCTGGATCTCTACGGATTGTCCAGCGAGAGACAACGTCACTACGCGCTTCAAGACATAACGATATTGCTGGTTGAAGAGTGCCGAGTTGTCGAGCGCGTGGCCAGGATCAATACCAGGATCGATATCTGGACCGATACCCTCCTTGCCGTGGACCTCAAGGGTCTGGTCGACCAACGGCAGCGGGGGAGCAAGGGGAGATCTGCGAGTCTCCTCGGCCGCAGGCGTGCTTAGCAGTCGCCGTTCGATGCGGAAGACAACCGTGTTGCCGGGTTCCGGGTTCGCGGATGGCTGCCAGCTCAGCACGACGCCCTGCTTCTGTACCTGAACGCTCAAGCCGGTAATCGCGGCGGGGCTTGGGCCGGCAGCGCTATAGGCGAGGTTCGATGGGCCGGCAGACTTGCCTGCATGGTTGCGCACGGAAACCTCATAGCGCAACAGGCGGTCGGGCCCGCGGGTGAGGTCCGGTGGCAGCTGATCCTGATAGGCTCCTGCGGCGTCCGGCCCAAGCATCAGACGGGCAATGTTTGTGCAGGGCTGGTGGTTGACGGCGCGGCAAACCTCCGCGGCGATGGGGTGCTTCAGGGCAACGCGATCGGTTGTCCGCGTCGGCATCGTCCACGCCAGTTGCACGGAGCCGCCGATTCGAACCGCGGAAAGATTGCTGACAGGGATGGGCAGGTTCAGGCTGGGCGGCGCGGGTGCACCCGGTGATCCACAACCGGTGAATGTACTCGCGAACAACACTGCGACCCAGGCACCCGAAACCTTTGACTTACAAATCATGCTCTTCCAACGTAAATCATTCTTTTGGGACGTGACGGGTCTTTAGCAAGACCCGTGGTTCTGGATCTTTCCTGGCTTTCGCGAGAGAGAGTCTAGGCACGCTGCAGGAGCGCGCGCAAGGCGGCTTCAAGGCCGGGATATTGGAACAGGAAGCCCGCGGCGCCCAATTTCTCCGGAATGACGCGCTCGCTCCCCAGAACGGTCGAGTCAGCCATTTCTCCAAATGCCAGTTTCAAGGCAAAGGCTGGCGCGGGAAGAATCGCGGGCCGGTGGAGAGCTTTCCCAAGATCGCGGGCAAAGTCCAGATGGATGACCGGATTTGGCGAAACCACATTGACCCCTCCAGAAAGGCTGGGTCTGCGCAGAGCAAACGCGATCGCTCGCACCGCATCGGGCAGCGCGACCCAACTTACCCACTGGCGTCCATCCCCCAGCGGACCGCCCAATCCGAGGCGAAACAAGGGAAGCATCCTGGCCAACGCGCCACCACCGGGAGAAAGCACGACCCCGAAACGGGCATGCACGACGCGAATCCCCGCATCAGCCGCCGGCTGGGTTGCTTTTTCCCACTCCAGGCACACTTCTGCTAGAAATCCATCCCCCGGGGATGATTCCTCCGTCAGCAACTCGTCGCCGCGGTTCCCATAGATCCCAATGGCTGACGCGCATACCAGTGCCTCTGGCCGGGGGCGCAACCTGGCTACAAGGGTCGCCAGGGCCCGGGTCGGTTGCACTCGGCTCTCCATGATTTGCCGTTTGTAGTCTGCCGTCCACCGGCCCCCCGCGATGTCAACGCCGGAAAGGTGAACGGCCGCAGTTGTGCCGTCCAGGATTCGAGGGTCCGCTACCGGGATCTCGGAATAAGGGTCCCAAAGAGGTTGGGAAGCGGCCGAACCGGGGCTGTCAGCAGATTTTTTTCGAATGAGCGATCTATAGTGGATCCGTTCTTCAACCAGGAGACGCATGAGAGAAGTACCGATAAGTCCGGATGATCCGGTCAGCAGTATTTGGTCTTCGGGCATGTCGAATCCTCCTCACAATGTTTGGTTTTCCCTCACCAACCAGTTAGATGACATTCAAGGTAATGAAAACCCGTTTATTATCAGCAACATTTAGGCTGGATATCTCATCACAGTAAATGACAGACTAACTTGAGGAGCCGTGCCGTGGAAACCAAAGAGGCAGCGACGAATTCCCAGATAGATCCCGAGAGTGCAGAATCTTTCATTGCCGAGAAGCGAATCGGTGAACGAATCAAGCGGCTTCGCCTGAAGAAGTCGATGGGTCTGGTCGAGCTAGGCCGGCACACCGGCCTTTCCGCAAGCTTCCTCTCCCAGTTGGAGACTGGCCGTGTGGTTCCAACATTGCGCAATCTGGCTCGTGTGGCCATGGTCTTCAGCAAAGATTTGTCTTACTTCTTCGAGCCCGAACCGCACACCCTTTTTCGCATTCATCGTAAGAAAGAGCGGGTTCGTTTACCGCAGACCGGTGTAGACGATCCAACTTACTACTTCGAGAGCCTTGGCTACATGGTTCCCGACCGCCAGTTGGATCCCTACTTTGCGGAATTCATCCCGCTGAAGAAGAACATGGAGATCCGTCCGCACGTTCATCCGGGGTATGAGTTTCTTTACATCCTGGAAGGCGAGTTGGAGATCAGGCATGCGGACAAGACGCATGTACTTACACGAGGGGATGGTGTCTACTTCGACGCCAGCACGCCGCACGGGTATCGCTGCGCGGGCAAGGTAGCCGCACAGGCCATCATCGTGACCATGCACCACCTCCAGGCAACGCAGCCGGCCATGAACATTCGGCCTTTGGCGAGTGGAGCGGTGGCGCCGAGAGTATCTGCCTTGAATGTCACTTCCGCCAAGCCGGCGTCGAGTACGATCCCTGCGCCGAGCCGCAGTAAAGAAGGCGCTTCGGTCGAGCACTAACTTCTCACGGATGGTCCGGAGTCAGGCCCGGCCGGCAAGAAGAACTCCTCGACTTCTCGCCAACTCGATACGCGCGTGACACCCGTCACGTGCAGGTTGTGCGGAGCCGAAAAGAGGATTCCCTGGCCTTTGAACCGTTCGAAGTGTCGCGCTGAATCGTCGATCAAGTAGTCGGCGAGCAGGATGCTCTTGTCTCCGCAGAAAACAAAATGCGTTGGCGGGACGAACGGAAAGTGGCGCCTGAGCCAGCGGTACTTTGAGCCGAAAGAGTTTGGAAACTCCATCGCCGCCGTGGCGATAAAGATCTCGTAGTGCTCGCTGAGCTTCCGCAGCACTTCCTGGCTATGCTCAAGAACCGGCAGGTCTTCGAAGAAGTCCTCACTGCGAAGGTAGCTTTCGAGCCGCTCGTGGTGATCGGCGGAAACAATATCCCACAGCCACTTACCGTTCAGTTCGTCCTTGGTGATGGATTCGCCATGGTCCCGGTTGTAACGAGCCAGATGTTCGGCCAGGGCGTCTGCCAGCACCTCGTCCATGTCGACAGCAATTCGCTTCATGCCTAGATGTTAAGCCCCGGTGGTTGGGGCCGGCCCCATGCTGGGGTCGAAATACAGCATGCGCCCGCAGCTTTCACAATTCATCAACGTGCCTTCGCGTACTTTATTCCAGAACTGTGGGCGCAGCGCCATCTGGCAGGCCAGGCAGCGCTGCCCGTCAGCACGCGCCAGAGCCGTCTTGCGCGATGAGGAGGCGATGCGGTCGTATTGCGTGAGCAGAGCCTCGTCGAGGCCCTTACGCAGGCCGGCACGCTCTTTTTCCAGCTTGGCCAGATCAACCTTATAGCCGGCGGAGGCGATGCCAGCCCGTTCCTTTTCGGTTTCGGCCAGTTTCGCCTGTTCAGCTGAGGCTTGGCGCGCCTGCACCCGCTGGGCATCGAGCGCTTCGCTCTTGATCATGCTGGCGAGCTCTTCGTCATCCAATCGGCGAATCTCGTCTTCTACGAACGATACCTCGTGTTGCAGAGCATGAAATTGTTCGTTGGTTTTTACACTGCTGGATTGGTCGCGGTATTTGACGAGCTTCTGTTGCTGATCCTTGCGATCGCTATCCATTCGTCTGCGCCGGGCTTCCTCTGCCAGCACATCCTTCTCGATCTGATCGAGGGTCAGTTTCTGTTGCTGAAGTTTGTCGTCGATCGAACGCAGGTGGCGGGGTAGGGCAGCGACAGTTTCCAGCAGTTGCGTGATCTTAATATCAACCTGCTGCAAACGAATAAGCGACTGCAGTTGAACATCCATGCGTGCTCTGGAGTCTAGCACGCTGATTGCAGCCCAGTCGCAGGGGTAGCGTCCGAGTGCCCCGCCGCCTTCTTATCCTGTCAAAAGCCCGCCGGCTCGCCCCATTGCATGCGATACACTTCAGGCTCAAACCCCTGCCGCTGGAGCCCTCGTTGAAACTGATTCCCTTTGCCCTGGTACTTGCGGTTTTTCCCCTGTCCGCCGGGGCGGCAGATCCCGCAACTCCAACCATGCAAGTAACGGTCGAACAAATGAACAGCCTGGCAGAGGCGACCGAACCGCCGAAGGGCATTGCTTGGAGCCCTGACGGAACGCAGTTCAGCTATATCGCAGACAACGGCGACCTGATGTCTGTCGAAGGGGGCACAGGGAACTCGCACGTACTGATCGACCGCGAGAAAATGAAGTCCCTCAACCCGCCAGCCACTTCGGAGCACGACCGCAACAACCGGGAGCGTTACAAGCAGGCCAGCTATAGCTGGGTGCCCGACTCAAAGCATTTGTTATTCGATTCCAGCGGGCAACTGTGGTTCTACGATCTGTCTAGCAGAACGGGAGTGCAGATCGCGTCCACGGGTGCGGGCAGCGGAGATGACCCCAAGTTTTCACCGGACGCAGCCTACCTCTCGTATGTGCGTGACCACAACCTCTATGTGACCAGGCTGCGGAACAGCAATGCGGCCATGCGCCTGACCGACTCGCAATCAGACGCCTTGCTGAATGGCGAAGTGGACTGGGTGTACGAAGAGGAACTCGATGTACGGAGCAATTATTTCTGGTCGCCGGACTCGCGGCGCATTGCTTATTTGCAGATGAACGAGAGTGCAGTGCCCGAGTATCCCATTGTGGACTGGATCCCCGCCCACGCGACCGCTGAGCGCCAGCGTTATCCCCAGCCGGGCGATCCGAACCCTGCGGTCCGTGTTGGCGTGGTGAACGCGACGGGAGGACGAACCAGGTGGATCAACTTGCCCATCGAAAGCGGCAGCGACTACATTCCGCGCTTCGGGTGGCTCAACGCGAAGACCTTGTGGATCGAGACGCTGGCGCGCGATCACAAGAAGATGATGCTGTACTTTGTCGATCTTGCGATGGGCACGTCAAAACCCGTGTTGACCCTCACCGACGATAAATTTCTCGATGAGTCCTACGATCTGACGTTCTTTGCTTCAAACTTTCTGCTCACCAGTTGGCGCGATGGGCACAACCATATCTACCTATATGGCTTCGACGGCGGCAATCCGTTGGCGTCTGGAGCCAGCATGGTCAAGCAACTGACCGCCGGCAATTGGGAAGTTTCAGACATCGTAGGCGTCAACCAGGTCACGCATGCTGTCTACTACCTATCGAATGAGGGCGATCCGCGTCAGCAGCAGATATGGTCTGTGGGATTGGATGGCGAAGGCAAGCACCAGGTGAGCCGCTCGGGAGAATGGCACGAGCCGGTCTTCTCGCCCAATACCAACTTCTTTGCCGATGTTGTTTCCTCCACCATCAAGCCGCCTGTGGTGAATCTGTGCCGCCACCAAACCGATTGTCAGACCGTCTGGCATTCGCCGTCTCTTGAAGGCATGATTACGCCGCCTCTTGCGGTGGAAGCGAAAGCTGCGGATGGCGCCACCACCCTCTATGGTCATTTGGTATTGCCGCCAGACAAAACAGCGCCTGCCAATGTGCCGCTGATTGTGAATCCCTATGGCGGGCCGCACGCACAGACCGTGACCGGAAAATGGGATGCTCGTGAACGCCTCTTCGATCAGGTGCTGATGCAGAGCGGCTTTGCAGTGCTGCACGTGGATAATCGAGGCATGGGTGGAAGGGGCCGTGATTTCGCGCAAGCGGCCTATCACAACTTCGGCCCGGTTCAATTGGGCGACCAGCTCGCCGTACTCGATCAGATACTCAACGCGTATACGCAACTCGACGGCAAACGGCTGGGCTGGTGGGGCTGGAGCTGGGGCGGTACCTTCACGCTGTATGCCTTGACACACAGCGATCGTTTTCGCGCCGGTGTGTCCGTAGCTCCGGTGACGGACTGGCAAAATTATGACTCAATCTACACCGAGCGCTACCTGGGCTCGCCCTCGGAAAATGCTGAAGGCTATCGCGACGATTCAGTCCTCAACGGTGCAGCGAACCTCAAGGGCCGGCTACTGATGGTTCAGGGCACGGGAGATGACAACGTGCATTTCGAGAACACGATCCAGTTCATCCAAAAGCTGATCGATGCCGATGTGCCTTACGACCTGCAGCTCTATCCGCGCAAGACGCATGGCATTGAGGGCGCTGAAGCCACGGAGCATCTATTCAGTCGCATACTCGCGCATTTTCAGAGCTATGTTCAGCCTTCGAGTTAGCGCGATCAACTTTTCTCATTTCGCCGGCAATGTACCCGCATGGGTTGCCGGCATTGATATCTCCGGCAACCATGCGGTTTAGGCCGAAAGACTTGCCCTGCATCCAAGTGAGTAAGGAGAGATTGTTTTGACCCATCCTGCGGAAACCAGTTCGACCCACGATCTGGTGCGCGGCCATACCACCCTCGGCGATATGGATCTGACCATTCTTACCGACGGAACGTATCTTCTCGATGGAGGCGCCATGTTCGGCGTCGTGCCCAAACCCTTGTGGGAGAAGCGCGCCCCCGCCAACGCTCAGAACCAGATTTTGCTTGGAACCAACACCATCGTCGCGCGCGCCGGCAAACATACCGTTGTGATCGAAACCGGAATAGGTAACAAGCTATCTGAAAAAATGCGGGCGATCTACGACGCCAAGCAGGCGTTGCCGGCGAGTTTTGCAGCCGCTGGCATCAAGCCGGAAGAAGTAGACATCGTGATCAATACGCATCTGCACTTCGACCACTGCGGATGGAACACCACGCGCAAACCAGACGGCAGCATCGTTCCGACTTTTCCCAACGCCCGCTATTTCGCGCATCGCGGAGAAGTGGAACATGGTCACCTGCAACTTGAACGCGATGCCGTGAGTTACATCAGCGATAACTACGACCCTTTGATCGCCAGTGGACAAATGACGCTCATCGATCAGCCGAGCGGAGAGCAAAGAGAACTCGTGCCCGGTGTTTCGGTCGAGGTGTTTCCAGGGCATACGGCACAGATGATGGCGGTGATGCTCGATTCAGGCGGGAAGCGTGCCTGTTACATTTCCGACCTGATCCCGACCAGCGCGCACCTCGATGTGACCTGGGTGATGGGCTATGACATTTGTCCACTGACATGCATCGAGCAGCGCAAGCGTTTCCTGAGTCGCGCGATTCCGGAGCAGTGGCTTATTCTGTTTACTCACGACCATCATCACCCGATGGGCTATGTGGAGTGGGGTCCGAAGGGCAAGCCGCAAATGAAAAAGCCCTGACGATAAAAATGCGGAAGGCTCATCTCCTCGGTTGAAATAAGAGGTGAACAACCAGGCACATCCATCTGGAAAATCAGTTCACCTTCCAGGGCCGGAAACCGTCTGCATCGGCAATAGCGATCTGGATGGGGCGCGCAGGCTTTGCCAGCGTGCCAGGCAGCTCACCGGGTCCTGCATCGGTCGAGTCGAGCAGACGCGGGCGTGAGCAGCAAGCGAAATTTACGCGATGTGGGGATCGGTAAGGGTCTTAGGCTAAAAGGAAAATCCTGGTGGGAATTCAGAAGACAAACTTAGAAGACTATAGGCAGGCCAGAACGGATGGAGTACCGCGCGTGGGCCGTGAGTCAGCCGGGCAGAGCATGGTCCTTAGAAAACCTGGCGATGAAAAACGTCGTCTTTCTCTTTACAGGGCGAGCAAGTAGCGCTGATCCCACAGGCTATGAGCAGGGCCGCGCCGATGGTAACCAGGATTGCAGGGCCGTACGACTCGAACTGGAAGAACCAGTGCGCGAACGTTTGTAAATGGAGAGTATGCATGTTGTTACTCCAACACCTTATGAAACCCTGACCCGTGGGTTGGTTTCCCAGGTCTCATAATTTACTGACGCTTCCCATTTCTGAGATGCGGATTTCCGCTTTCCCAGAAAGTTCAGATGGCACGAATTTAGCACCACAGCAACAAATGCGATACAGGCAAATCATGAATGACGCCACTGGCGAGATCTTTCCCCGGTATCCAAAGGGGGATCCCCGTTTGCAGTGGCTCTTTCTCGACCTCAATTCCTACTTCGCTTCGGTGGAGCAGGAGCTGCGGCCAGAGTTGCGTAACCGCCCCGTTGCCGTGGTTCCCCTCATGGCCGACACAACCTGCTGTATCGCCGCTAGTTACGAGGCCAAGCAGTTCGGAGTACGTACCGGAACCCAGGTCGGCGAAGCCAAACGAATGTGCCCAGGGAATCGCGCTGGTCGAGGCCCGGCATGAGTGTTACGTGGACTACCACCACCGGGTCGTGGAGGCGGTTGAGTCCTGCCTGCCGGTAACCTCCGTGATGTCCATCGATGAGATGGCCTGCCGGCTTTTGGGCCGGGAGCAGCCTCTCCTTGCCGCCCTTGAGCTCGCCCGCGACGTCAAGGCGGCGGTTCGCCGGAAGGCCGGTGCTACGCTTCGCTGCTCCGTAGGGCTCGCTACCAACCGCTATCTGTCGAAGGTCGCCTCTGACATGGAAAAACCTGACGGCCTGGTAGCTCTGACCCCCGATCTGCTCTACGACGCCCTGGTGGCGTTGACGCCGCGGGACTTACCGGGCGTAGGTGCTCGCATGGAGAAACGGCTGCAGCAGGCGGGCATCAGAACGATGGAGCAGCTCCTGGCGCTTGACCGCGAGCGGATGCGCGCAGCCTGGGGCGGAGTGGGTGGGGAGAAGCTCTGGTACTGGCTGCGTGGCGAAGACTTCGGCGACCCCGGGTTAGAGCACGCCAAGTCCATAGGCCACTCGCACGTTCTCTCGCCCGAGCTGCGCACTGCGGAAGGGGCCTATGCTGTTGCCAACAAGCTGCTGCATAAGACCGCTATGCGTTTGCGCAAAGCACGGCTATGGGCTTCGCACATGACGCTGACGATTCGTTTCGCCGTGGGAAGCTCCGCCGCCTCGTCGAAACACTCCTCCGGAATCCATCAGCAGCCCTGGGTGCAAAGCTGCCCGCTGCTTGAATGCCAGGATAACCAGACGCTGGTCGAGGGGCTGCAGAGGCTGTGGAGCCAGAGCCCGGCTGGCCATACCCAGCAAAAGCCATTTTTTGTGGGGGTCACGCTCAGCAATCTGGTGCCGGACCACCTGCACACGCTGAGCCTGTTTTCAGGCATGGAAGAAGAGGGCAAGCGGACAAGGCTTTCGACCACCATGGACCAGGTGAATTACAAATATGGGACCAACACCCTATGTTTCGCCAGCACGCTGCTAGCGGGTGCGGCTGCTCCTACGCGCATCGCGTTCTTGAGCATTCCCGACCTGTTTTGACGAAGGAGCTTTGTTCCTGTGGAAGAATTCTCTGTGAGTCAGGGCTATCGTGGACGCCTCGCTCCATCGCCGACGGGCTATCTGCACCTCGGGCATGCTCGCACCTTCTGGATTGCGCAACAACGCGCGCTCGCCGCCGGAGGCACGCTCATCCTGCGCAACGAAAACCTCGACCCGGACCGCTCGCAACCGCACTTTCGTGACGCCATGATCGAAGACCTGCGCTGGCTCGGCCTGGCTTGGCAGGAGGGTCCCGATGTTGGCGGCCCTTTCGGTCCATACACGCAGAGCGAGCGATTGGATCTCTATCGCGCTGCCTGGCGCCGGCTCCTGGCCGGAGGCTGGCTCTACCCCTGCCGCTGCTCGCGCAAAGACCTGGCGGCTGCCATGCAGGCCCCGCACGACGATGAAGGCATCTATCCCGGACTCTGCCGTCCGGCTGCCATGCCGGCGAGCGGATTCGACTCCCCCGCCGGCGCCAATTGGCGTTTTCGCGTTCCCATAGGAGAAACCATCACCTTCGAAGACGGCCGCGCAGGCCACCAGCATTTTGTCGCAGGGCAGCACTTCGGTGACTTCCTCGTCTGGCGGAAAGACGATCTCCCGTCGTATCAGCTAGCCGTAGTTGTGGATGATGCAGCCATGCAAATCACCGAAGTGGTGCGTGGCGCCGATCTGCTCAAATCGACTGCGCGCCAGATCCTGTTGGCCCGGGCACTCGGGCTTTCTTCACCCGCCTGGTACCACTGCGATCTCATGCGCGACCAGGCTGGCGAACGCCTAGCCAAGCGCCATAACGCCCTTAGCCTGCGCCGGTTGCGGGAACAAGGGCAGCATCCGGGGGAGATACGGGCCGCGTTCCACACAAACGGAAGCTTTTCCAGCGTCTCCGATTTATGACGATGTATGACAATGAGATTTTGTTCATCCTGTGTCTTCAGACTTCGCCCAACTCGTAAAGCAGCAGGCTGACATTGTCCGGATCATCGGCGGATACATCACGCTGAAGAAGGCCGGTGCGCAGAACTATGCCGGTCTCTGCCCGTTTCACGGGGAAAAAACGCCGTCCTTTTCTGTTCATGCCGTCAAAGGTTTTTTCCATTGTTTCGGCTGCGGCCAGTCGGGCGATGTCTTCACGTTCGTGCAGAAGATAGAGAATGTCAGCTTCCCTGAATCGGTAAAAATCGTCGCTAAGAAGTCCGGTATTCCTCTCCCCAAGCGCGAATTCTCCAGTCCAGAGGAAGCGGAAGAAAGCCGTCAACGCGGCAAACTACTCGATCTGCATGAGTTGGCGACCACCTGGTTTGAAGAGCAATTGCGTGGACCAGAAGGCGCCCGGGCCCGTGAGTACCTCACTGGCCGCGGTCTTACGCCCGAAGCAATTGCCAAATTCCGCATCGGCTACGCCCCCGAGTCGTTCAACGCCCTGCGCGATCGCCTGCAGGGCGCGGCTCCGCCGGAAATTCTCCGCCTTTCCGGCTTGCTTTCATCCAAAGAACAGCCGGACGGCTCGGCGGGGCCGATGTACAGCCGCTTTCGCAAACGGATTACCTTCCCCATCCACAACGAGTCAGGCCGCGTGATCGCGTTCACAGCACGGGCGCTCGACAGCGATGAAAAGTCCGGGCCAAAGTACATGAACTCGCCCGAGACCCTGCTCTATTCCAAGGGGCAGGTGTTGTTCAATCTCGACAAGGCCAAGGAAGCTATCCGGCAGCAGAAGTTCGCCCTTCTGGTGGAAGGCCAGATGGACTGCATCACCGCGTATATGGCGGGTTTTCACAATGTTTTGGCCACGAGTGGGACGGCCTTTACCGAGATGCAGGCGCGCCTGCTCAGCCGCTACACCAAGAAGCTTTTCGTCAACTTCGATCCGGATACTGCCGGCGCCAACGCCGCCGAAAAATCGATATCCCTGCTCACCGAAGAGGATTTTCAAATTCTGGTGGTTACGCTGGACGGCGGCCTCGATCCAGACCGCTACATCCGCGAGCGCGGCATCAAAGCCTATGTTGCCGCGGTCGAAGGCGGCAAACGCCATTCCGACTACCTCATCGGGCGCGCCATGCAGCTTTTCCCCCCCAAGACAGCCGAAGGCAAAAGCAAAGCGCTGAATTATCTCCTTCCCCATATTCGCCGCATGCCCGATCGCATTATGCGAGAAGAGTTTGCCGCCGATGCCGCGCAAAAACTGGGGATCGACTCGGCCCTGGTCAGAGACGAGCTCAAGGAAGCAGCCCGCAAGCGCCGGGACCAGGTCAGTACCTCCTCACTGGACCGCCTCAATGAGGCTGAACGCGTGCTCATGCGCGCGCTCGCCTCCCCAACCGGCAGTCGCGTTTTCTCACGCGTTGCCGATGCATTGCATAAGCAACCCGAGTCTTTTGAGGGCCTGGGCGTTACGCGGTTGCTCCTGACATTGCGTGATCGAGGAGATGTGGAACCTCTGGCAGCGATCCCCGATCCGGCGCAGCGGGCACTGCTCGCACATGCATTGTTGCGCGAAACCAGTGAAATTGAGTTCGATGAGGTGGAACGCGCACTGGATTCGCTCAAATACCGCCATTTAGAGGCCCTGCAGCGCAGGGTCCGGGCCGACATCGCAGAAGCCGAGCGGCGTGGAGATTTAGCTCAATTGGCCATTTTCATGGCCGAAAAACTTAAGGTGGACAGGCAGATGCGTGAAGCGGACGTCTAATTGGCAGGGGTGAGACAGAAACGGGGCAGAGCGGAAACCGAATCGGGCATCCTACATCTAAAGCAGTAGGTTTTTCGAGCCTCAGGGAAGCCGTGGAAGGGAAGGCCCAACGGGAGTCTCGGGTGGGGTGATAGCCGGGAAGCGGCAGAGGAGCACACTCCGAACCATGATATTCTATAACTCTTTGAAGGACGTGCGTCTACTTGCCCCAACGGTTCATAAAACCGGTCGGAATATGCCCACAGCGGCTCGCATAGCACCTGTCCTTTCTAAGCACGGACCGATCCGCAAAAAATTAAGTACGGGATAGGATTTGCTTGGCGATTGAAGACAAGTACGAAGATGATATTCAGAATCTGATTGAAGCAGGTAAGGAAAAGGGTTATCTGACCTACAACGAGGTCAATGACCTGATTCCTGGCGATCTGCATTCACCGGACGATCTCGACGATCTCCTGACCACGATCGGGACCCAGGGCATTGATGTGCTCGAAGGCGGTCCCAAGTTTGGCGGCGATAAGTTCGAGAGCGAGGGCGAAGAGGGCGAGGATGTCGAACTCGACCTCACACCGGGCACACTCGAAAAAACCAATGACCCCGTTCGCATGTACCTGCGCGAAATGGGTACCGTTCCACTGCTGACCAGAGAAGGCGAAGTTGAGATTGCCAAGCGCATCGAGCGCGGGCAATTGCGCGTGCTCAAGGCTATCTCCCGTTCGCCGATCGTCATTCGTGAGGTCGTCGCCCTCGGTGAAGACCTGAAGCGTGGCGTGCGCAATATCAAAGAAGTGGTGATCTTCGATGAAGAAGAAATCACCGAAGAGATCCTGCAGGCGCGCATCCGGGTGACCATCGGCCGCGTCGACACGCTGCTCAAGCACCAGAAGAAAGCCGGGCTTCTCATCGAGAAGCTGGAGACCATTAACCCCAAGGCGAAAGCAAAGGAACATCGCAAGACGCGATGGATGATGAACCGCGAGCGGGTCGAAGTCTCGCGCATCGTTCGCGAACTCAAGTACACCAACGGCGAACGCAAGCGTCTACTCGACAAGGTCAACAAGACCGTCGACGCCATGCGTATGCTCGAGCGTCAGATCAAATCGCTCGAACAGAAACATGACCAGTCGAAAAGCGAAGAGCTGCGCAAGGAGTATCGCCGCCAGCAAAAGAACTGCAAGACCGACCTGGAAAAGCTGGAACAGGAGGCCGGTGTTTCCATCGCCGAACTCAAGCGCACGCAGCGCGAGATGATTCAGGGCGACATGGATGCCGAGCAGGCCAAGCGCGAGCTGATCGAGGCTAACCTGCGTCTCGTGGTATCGATTGCCAAGAAGTACACCAACCGTGGCCTGCAGTTCCTCGATCTGATCCAGGAAGGCAACATCGGTTTGATGAAGGCGGTCGACAAGTTCGAGTACCGTCGTGGCTACAAATTCTCCACCTATGCCACCTGGTGGATTCGTCAGGCGATTACCCGCGCCATTGCCGATCAGGCCCGCACCATCCGCATTCCGGTGCACATGATCGAGACCATCAACAAGCTCATTCGCACTTCGCGGCAATTGGTGCAGGAACTGGGCCGTGAGCCTACCTCCGAGGAGATCGCGCGCCGGATGGATATCCCGGTAGCAAAGGTTCGCAAGGTGCTCAAGATTGCACAGGAACCGATCTCGCTCGAAACGCCCATCGGCGAGGAAGAAGATTCCCATCTTGGCGACTTCATCGAAGATCGTCAGGCGGTATCGCCTTCCGAAGCGGTGATCAGCGTCAACCTGAAGGAGTACACCTCGCAGGTGCTGCGTACTCTGACCCCGCGCGAAGAGCGGGTGATCAAGATGCGCTTCGGCCTCGAAGACGGTTCCGAGCACACCCTGGAAGAAGTAGGACAAAGCTTCCAGGTGACGCGCGAGCGCATCCGCCAGATAGAAGCCAAGGCGCTGCGTAAGCTGCGGCATCCTTCGCGGTCACGCAAGCTCAAGGCCTTTGTCGAAGGCGTTCGAGAATAGATGAAACGCCTGCCCCCAGGGGGCAGGCGTTTTTCTTTACGCGCAAATCTGAACAGGCTGCGGATCAACGCCTTTTGAAGGGTACGGACTTTAGTCCGTATGTAAGACGATTGGGCATGAGCTGAGGGATCAGGCGCAAGCGGGACCTTCTCAGTAGCCTGCAAGCCGGCATCTTCCGGCGCTGAAATGGCCAGCTGGTTTTGCAACGTTCCGCACCCGTCTTCGCTCTAAACACTGATACAAAATCTCTTGAGGAGTGAGCCTTTGCCCCCTTCGACAGTCGAAGTAGAGAAGCTGAAGCACGCGCAAGATGAAGCTGATGTTGAGGATCTGATCCTGCGCCGCTGGAGTCCTCGTGCCTTTGCCGATAAGGACATTCCCGCCAAAGATCTGAAGGCGCTTTTCGAGGCGGCACGCTGGGCCGCTTCGTCTTCGAATGAACAGCCGTGGCGATTTCTGGTAGGCCGGCGGGGCGACGAAACGTATCAGAAGATCTTCAACACGCTGGCTGCGGGCAACCAGTCCTGGGCAAAGAGTGCGCCCGTCCTCATACTGTCTGCTGCAAAGAAGACTCTGACCGGCAAGGGCACTCCGCTACGCCATAATCTTTACGACACGGGTGCGGCGACCGCGAACCTTTCGCTGCAGGCTACGGCCGCCGGAATGCACACTCATTCGATGGCCGGCTTCGATGCGGAACAGGCGCGCGCCTCGTTCGCGATCCCGTCTGACTACGATATTGGCGCGGTCACCGCGGTAGGCTATCTGGGCGATCCGGCGACATTGCCCGAGCACCTGCAGAAGATCGAGTTGTCTGCGCGTCAGCGCAAGCCTCTCGCGTCCTTCGTGTTTTCCGACTGGGAGAAGCCAGTGCAACTCTGAAAAGCGGGGTAGCCATGCCGCGCAAGTTCACATGAGAAAGATCCTGCTGCTCGTCAACCCCGTGCTGCAGAGAACAGAACCGCGGCGCAGAGATATTGCCGCCGTTGTCGCCGCCTTTCGTGAGGCAGGGGCTACCGTCGACGCCACGGAGACCGGCGAACATCGCGCGGCTGGATCGAGGGCAAAACGGGCGGTCGCCGAGGGCTGCGATGCGGTTGTGGTCTGCGGCGGAGACGGCACGATCTTCGACGTGATCCAGGGCATGGCAGGATCGAGTGTTCCACTTGGCATTGTTCCCTTCGGCACCGGCAACATCCTGGCACAAAATCTGAAGATTCCCAGCAAGCCTGTAGAGGCGGCTCGATGGCTTCTTCGCGGGCGCCCCGTGGCCGTACCTCTTGCAAAGATCACCTGCTGTGGTTCTGGGGGCCGGCAAAGCTGGCTTTTTGCCACGTCAGCTGGCATGGGTGTACATGCCTCGTTGATGTCGGAGGCGAGGCGCTCAGTCAAGAATGTTACTGGCCGCGCGGCCTATTTTGTTGCCGGAGCCAAATTGTTATTGAACCACCCCATACAGCCGTTCGACGTGGCGATGACTACGGTCGAGGGTGAGGTCCTGCATAAACAAGTCTGTGAGGCACTCGCAGTGAGAGTCGCAGAACTCAATCGCTGGCGCCCGGGCGGTGGGTTGAGTTTTCCGTTCCTACGCTTAGCCGCGGTTATAGGCGCATCGCGCACGCGCATGGCAAAAGCTGGCTATGAAGCGCTCTTTCGATCCGCAGGAACTCGCAATCAAGCGCAAGCGGAACATGCCGCCGTTGCCTACCAGAATGTGGTGCGGGTAGTTTGCAGTCCAATTTCGGGCCGCAACTACAAGCCGGCGATCGCTGTTCAGGCTGATGGGGAAGTACTCGGCGCCTCAAGCGCCGAGATTGAAATGGCTGGGTTGCATGTCCATCTGCTGTCGGCGAGTCATATGTAACCACGTAAGTTCCGCACAGTAACAAGCCCTTTCCCCCTGGCAGGTTGCTGGACGGGTACTGGATGGGTGCCCCTCGATAAGGAAAAAGGCCTTGTCAAGGGCAAAGATATCCTCAGCGGTGCGGAGCGCCGCTTGCTTTCGACACCAGAGAGGGTGGGACCGAGACTCTGGGGATATCAAAGGTTCGAAACGACGGTTCGCACCCGTTGATCCGAATTTTGATCCGAATTCCTGATTCGCACCGTCGATAGGACCACGAGCGCGGCTTTCTAATAAGGAAAGACGCATGGGTCCGAGGAATCCACCTGGCTCAATAGGAATTCGGGGTACATGGGTTGAGAACGATGGGGCGGAGCCCTTCCAATCCTTTCTCTCACAGGACCATCGATTGCCCCCTGCAGGACCCGGATTTGCCCTACCCAGCCCCAAAAACTGGATAACCCGGAAAAGACCGTGGAATTCCAAGACTCATTCGTAGCTTTCTTATAGCCAGGGCTGGATCTTCATATGACTATGGAAGCACCTTTTCGCAGGCGGAGAATTTGTATGAAGCTCAAGGATCGAGTTGCATTGGTCACAGGTGCCGCATCCGGCATTGCGCGGGCTACGGCGCAACGCTTCGCCCGCGAAGGTGCGACGGTGATCGTTGCCGACGGAAGTATTTCTGGCGGCCAGGAAACGGTGCAACTGATTCATGCGGAAGGTGGTTCAGCCAGCTTTCAGGAGATCGACGTAGCCCAGGCCGACCAGGTAAACGGGATGGTCGAGACCGTAGTCGCACAATATGGAAAAGTCGACATCCTCTTCAATGGGGCGGCCATTCTTTTCTATGGCACGATTCTGGAGACGGCAGAGGAGGCATGGAACCGCATGCTCTCCATCAACCTGACTGGTACCTATCACTGCTGCCGTGCCGTCATGCCGCACATGATCCAACAGCGCCGCGGCTCCATCATCAACATTGCCTCGACCGCCGGTGCACATGACGCGGTTCCCCGCGCAGTGGCTTACGTAACTTCCAAGGGCGGCGTAAACATGCTGAGCCGGGCCATGGCCATCGACCACGCGAGGCAGGGCATCCGCGTGAACGTCATCTGTCCTGGCCCCACCGATACACCGATGCTCCGCAAGGCCATGACGCAAGAGCAATTGGTCGCTTTCGCGGCGACATTCCCCATGGGGCGCCTCGGGCTGCCTGAAGAGATCGCCAGTGCGGCATTGTTCCTGGCCTCCGACGATGCATCTTTCGTCACCGGCTCGGTGTTGTACGTCGATGGCGGGCAAACGGCGGAACTTTAAGAGAGGCAGAGAAAATCCATGATCATGGCCGGCGATCTCGGCAATCCAGAAGGACCAGTAGCGCTGCCCGACGGCTCATGGCTCATCGTCGAAGGCGCTCCCGATCGCGGCTGGGTGGCTATGCTGAGCGCCGACGGCAAGAGCAAGACCGTGATCAGCAAAACGGGCCGGCCAAACGGTCTGGCTGTCGATGCCGACGGGGTCATCTGGGTGGCCGAATCCAAAACTCCCTCGCTGCTCCGGCTCACCCTCGATGGAAAATGTGAAGTGGTGGCCGAAGGGTGTGATGGAGAGCCCTTCATGTTTCCCAACGACCTCTGCTTTGGTCCCGACGGAGCCCTCTATCTCACCGATTCCGGCGTACACATCGATCGTTTTGTCATCAACGGCCAGATACGTGCGGACTACCTTGATATTCCCTACGACGGTCGCGTCTATCGTGTCGATCCAGCAACCGGAGCGGTTACAAAAATCGATTCCGGCATCCGCTTTACCAACGGCATCGCCTTTGGTCCGGACGATCTGCTCTATGCAAACGAGACCGTGACGGGAAACATCTACCGTTACGCATGGCAAAACGGTGCCGCGCGTGGGCCACGCGTGCTCTTTGGAAACGTGGTCAGCGCCACCGCGCCGCCCGGTTGGAAAGGGCCTGATGGCATGGCTTTTGATGAGTCTGGCCTTTTGTACGTCGCCGTCTTTGGCCAGGGTGACATCACCGTACTCGGCGCAAACGGCGAGGTCGTCGAGCGCATACCAACCCAGGGTCTGCTTCCCACCAACGTCGCATTCGCGCGCCCCGGCGAGCGCCGCATTCACGTCACCGAATATCAATACGGGCAAATGGAAGTCTTCTCTGTGGGCCGTGATGGGCTCCCACTGTGGGATGGCGTAGCGCGCAAGCAGGAAAGGCTAGCTAAGTGAGCGCCCTGGCGGCGGAGCCTGCCACCAGCGCCGGCGCTCCCCGGCTGCGCCGCGTTCTCACGCTCTGGGACCTTATTTTCTACGGCATCGTCGCCGTCACGCCCAGCGCGCCCGCCACCGTATACGGACTGGCGGAAGTAAAGTCAGGTGGATACGTGGTGGTGACCATTCTCGCCGCCATGGTGGCCATGGTATTAACCGCCATCAGCTATGGCCGTATGGCCTCGCTCTATCCTTCAGCCGGTTCCGCCTACGCTTATGTGAGCCGCGGCATTCATCCTTATCTCGGCTTCGTAGCCGGCTGGGCCATGTTGCTCGACTACATGCTCATCCCGCTCTTCTGTACGCTTTACGGCACGCTGGCCTTGCAGCGCGCCCTCCCCATGCTGCCTTTCCCTATAGGCGCTCTCTTTTTTGCGGGGGGCATCACTGTTCTAAATTTGCGCGGCATCAAATCAACCGCACTTGCCAATCAGGTCTTGCTCGTCTTCATGGGCATCGTCTTGTTCAGCTTCATCGGACTGGCGATTCGTTACATCGCCGTGCATCTGGGCATCGCGGGATTATTTTCGACGCAGCCCTTCTATCGCCCCGGTACTTTCCACGTGGGCGCCATTGCGTCGGCAACCTCATTCGCAGCCTTCACTTATCTCGGTTTCGATGCCGTGACGACAATGGCCGAGGATGTAAAGGATCCGCGAAAGAATGTGTTGCTGGCCGCGGTCTCGGTTTGTTTGTTTACCGGCCTCTTTGGCGGGTTGCTGGTTTATCTCGGCCACCTGGCGTGGCCCAATTACACTACCTTCACCAACATCGATACCGCCTTCATCGATGTCACCGGCCGAGTCGGCGGGATTGCGTTGCTGAAGGCTACGGCCCTTCTTCTGGTCGTGGCTAATGTCGGCGCAGGACTTACTTCCCAGGTAGGAGCAGCCCGTTTGCTCTTCGGCATGGGGCGCGAGAATGTGATTCCCGGTCGCTACTTCGCTCGCCTCCACCCCACGCGAAACACCCCTGAGTTCAACATCATTCTGCTTGGCGTTCTGGGCTATATCGGCGCCCTCGTGATGAGCTATGAACTGGCCGCGGAACTTCTGAACTTTGGTGCATTCCTTGGCTTCATGGGCGTGAATGCAGCCGTCGTCTGGAAGTTCTGGGTCCACAAGGTGGATGAGCGTGGAAGAAACGTTTTGCTGGATCTCATTTGTCCCCTGCTCGGCTTCGTGTTTTGTACGGTGATCTGGCTCGGGCTTGGCCGCCCGTCCAAGATTGCCGGCTGCCTCTGGCTCGTGGTCGGCTTCTTTGTGCTGGCCTCGCAAACAAAATGGTTCCGGCGTCCGATTGTGATGTCGGATCCCTCCTCATACGAATAACGAAAAGGTCGTCGCTCTCTATGCGCATGAAAAAGTTCATCAACGATCCCAACAATCTGGTGCACGAACTACTCGAAGGCATGGTGCTGGCCTTCCCTCAAAAAGTACAACTATCCGGCCGCAATATTCTGGCACGCGCCACACCCAAGGAGTCAGGCAAGGTACGGCTGGTCACCCTGGGTGGCAGTGGCCACGAGCCCGGTCTGAGCGGATTCGTGGGCAAGGGCATGCTCGACTACAGTGTGGCAGGCGAAATCTTCGCCGCGCCCGGTGCAACCCGCTGCCTCGAAGCTATCCGCGCCGCCTGTGCGCGCGGCGAAAGCGCACTCCTTGTCGTGTTGAATCACGCCGGTGACGTGCTCGCTGGAAACCTCGCCATGGAGATGGCTCTGCACGAGGGATTCAAGATCGAAATGATGCTTACACGCGAAGACATCTCTGGCGGCCCAAATCCAGAAGATCGCCGCGGCCTGGTAGGCTTCTTCCCCGTGTATAAAGTTGCGGGCGCCGCGGCGGAGCAGGGCGCCTCGCTCGATGAATGCCTCGCCATCGCGCTGCGCATGGAACGGAACATGCGTTCGCTGGCCGTGGCCGTCAAGACAGCAACCCATCCTTCCACCGGTCAGCCCATTTTTGAACTGGGCGATGACGAGATGGAAATTGGAATGGGCCAGCATGGCGAAGCAGGCAACGGACGGATGCAACTCAAGTCGGCCGATGAAACCGCAGCGCTCATGCTGAACCTGCTGCTCGAAGATCTCAAGGTAACCGCCGGAGAAGAACTTCTGGTGATCGTGAATGGCGCCGGCGCAACCACGTTGATGGAATTGTTGATCGTCTTTCGCGCCGTGGCACAGGTATTAGCGGCGAAGAAAATCAAAATTGCGTGTAGCGCAGTGGGAGAGTTCATCACCACCCAGGAGCAAGCCGGCTTCCAATTGTTGATCGCCCGCATGGACCCGGAATTAATCGCTCTGTGGAATGAACCGGCGGACGCTCCCTTTTACGTAGCCGGGTAAAACGCTGTACTGGTTGTTTTCCGGACCGGCAATCTCACCGTTCTTTGGCAGATGGGGGAAGTAAGCAAACCTTCGATGAGCAGTGTTTGGTGCAACCGGCAATTCTTCTCACAACCCGCAGTTGGAGCGAAGTATGGACACGACCATCATTGTTTCGCAGAGGCTGAAGCAAACTTCATGACCGGCACAATCGGAAAAACCGGCTTCCGGAATATGTTTGCCCAGGCGGCTGCGTGTCTTAGCAATGAGCACCAGCGGCTAACGGAACTGGATTCCATCGGCGGTGATGGCGACCACGGCAGGACCATGCTCGCCGCTGCCGAACAAATGAAACAGTGGCCGAACGAATTAAACGAAAGCCTGACAGCGCTTCTCAAGGCCGCTGGTTGGCGGGTATTAGGTGTGGATGGCGGAGCGTCCAGCGCGTTGCTGGGAACATTCTTCGCAGGTATGGGCAATGCGCCGCTCGCTGGTGATTCTGTCGATTGCCAGGGCCTGGCCAACATTTTCCAGGCCGGTCTCGACGCCGTCGCCAGGCAGACCAAAGCGCGTGTGGGAGACAAGACCATGATGGACGCCTTGATCCCAGCCGTGGCCGCACTGCATGCAGCCGCGGCCGCGGGTAAGACGATCTCCCAGGCATTGCAGGAGGCTGCTCTGGCCGCGCAAGAAGGAGCGGAATCGACCAGGCAACTCATCGCGCGCCACGGGCGGGCGCGATCTCTGGGTGAGCGAACCATGGGGCACCAGGATGCGGGCGCAACTTCCATCGCACTCATTTTTAGAGGTTTCAGCGAAGTACAAGTTAAGGGAGCATGATCCATGGCAGATCTCGATAATGTGCAGGACGGAAAAAACTATTACCTCGATGTACCCCCGGTAACCGTTACCGGCACTCTCAAAGGCAGCCACTCGCTCGATTGGGGAATGAAGAATCGCCTCGCGCGCATCTTCAATCCGCGGGATTCGAGAACGGTGATGCTGGCAATCGATCACGGCTATTTTCAAGGTCCGACCACGGGCCTGGAACGCATCGACGTCACCATCGTGCCGCTGATCGCCCACGCCGACGCCCTGATGGTGACGCGCGGCGCTTTGCGCAGCACCATTCCCCCAAACCTCTCGCGGCCGGTTGTACTGCGCTCGAGTGGTGGGCAAAGCATCCTGAAGGAATTATCGAACGAACTGGTTGCCGTCGACATCGATGATGCCATTCGCCTCAACGCATCGGCTCTGGCCGTTCAGGTCTACATCGGCGGCGTGCATGAGCACGAGTCGATCGGTAATCTCGTCAAAGTCGTCGACAGTGGCAATCGCTATGGAGTGCCCACCATGGCGGTCACTGGTGTCGGAAAAGACCTCGTGCGTGACGCCAAGTACCTTGGACTCGCCACGCGCATCTGCGCCGAAATGGGTGCGCACTTCGTAAAGACTTACTTTTGCGAACAAGGCTTTGCGCGCGTAGCCGCGGGTTGTCCCGTGCCCCTGGTGATCGCGGGCGGTAAGAAACTGCCCGAACTCGACGCGCTGAAAATGGCCTATCAGGCGGTGAACGAAGGCGCCGCCGGAGTGGATATGGGCCGCAACATCTTCCAATGCGATGCTCCGCAGGCCATGATTCAGGCCGTGCGCGCCGTCGTCCACGGAGATGAAACGCCAGAGAAGGCATTCGATCTTTATCTCAATCTCAAATCCGTACCAGTCGGCAGGTGATCATGACCAGGAAGAATGAAGTCCAGGTAGTTTGCGTCGCCGAGTTTCGCGCCCTAGAGGGCAAGACAGACCAACTCGTGGCCGCGCTCCACTCTTTAATCGAAGCCACCACGGCGGAACCGGGCTGCATCCGCTACGAGCTCAACCAGCGCGTTGACGACGATCGCTGGGTCACATTTATAGAGAAGTGGAAAGACCAGCAGGCTTTTGACGAGCACTGTCAAAAGCCATATATCACGCACTTTTTCAACGACGTACGACCGCCATTAGTCGAAGACTTCGCCGTCAAGCTCTACAGGGAAATACTGCCGTGACTGCATTCCGTCATCGAACACTGATTCGTAGGATTGCAATCAAACAGTCCAGGGAGTAACCGAACAGCACGGAAAGGGTGCTCCCAGGAAACACGCAAACGCCAATGGGGTCATCAGAAAAGAGCTTCGAAAACTCAGGACCAACGAAATAGGGGTTCTTCCTTGAAACTAGAAGAAATCGATACGCCGGCGTTGCTTGTCGACCTCGACGCGATGGAGTTCAACCTCCACCGCATGGCGAGCTTCTTTGCGGAAACTCCGGCGAAACTGCGCCCTCATTTCAAGAATCACAAAAGCCCCATGCTGGCCCGCAGGCAACTCCTTGCCGGTGCGATCGGCATGACTTGCGCCACGGTACGCGAGGCCGAAATCCTGGTCCATCATGGCGTAGACAGCATACTCATCGCGAACGAGGTCGCCGGCGACAGCAAAGCGAAGCGCATTGCAGAGCTTTCCAAATACTCCTCGGTCATCGTCGCCATCGATAGCCAAAGTGGCGCAGCCGACCTGGCCCGTGCCCAGCGCTCCATTGGCACCCAGATCGAAGTCCTCGTGGACCTGAACATCGGCCTGGATCGATGTGGCGTTCAACCCGGTGAAAAAGGCGCCGAATTGGCGCAATATGCCGCCGGGCAAGGTCTCCTCGTCCGGGGACTGATGGGCTACGATGGCCATCTACAGGTGTTGCCGCAGAGCGAGGAGCGCGATCGACGCATTCGCGAGGCAAGCCAGTCTCTTGTGAGCACGGCTGAGATCATCATCAGCAAGGGTATCCCGGTTACCATTATTTCGACGGGTGGAACCGGCACCTATGGTATATCAGGGTTATATCCCGGTATTACCGAACTGCAATCGGGCTCTTACCTCCTCATGGACGATCTGTATGTTGAGCGGGGCTCGGGCTTTCAGCCCTCGTTGACCGTCCTCACCACGGTCATCAGCAAGCGCGGATCGCATAGCGCAGTGGTCGATTGCGGAATGAAAGAAATGAGTGCGGAGCGGGGACTGCCTCAGCCTAAACGTCTGAGCGGAACCCGCATCAAGGCACTGCACGCAGAGCACGGTCTGATTGAGATCGATCCCCAGCTCGCGCCCCCGCTCGAAGTAGGTCAAAAGTTGGAACTATGGGTTAGATACAGTGACGCAACCGTGAACTTGCATAACACTCTTTATGGAGTACGCCATGGCGCAGTCGAAGAGATCTTCCAAATCGAACACTGAGACAGAAAACCACGCAGGCCTCATACAGCGGCCGGCATCGCGAGGGCAGCTCAGAACGGGTCGTGTGCATGTTCCCAAGCGATCTTGCAAAGATCACTTCAGCGTCATCGAGCCGCAGATCAACGCGGAGGGTGTTCACGTCTGGCCCTTCGATGCGTCATGTCCGGTCGATGTCGTGTTTCTGACCGAGAGCGGACAGCACAGCGTCCGCATGAACCGTCATGGCTACTTCGAGATCCTGTACCTGTGTGCGGGCTCTGCCAATTGTCATATCCAGGATCGGCTGCTCCCCTTCCACGAAGGCGATCTCGCCATCGTCGGCAGCACGCTCTACCACCGCTTCGAGTGCCAGTCATCCACGATGACCCTGGCTGCTCTCTTTTTCGAGCCCGACTTCATTCGTTGCGAGGGGGGCAGCGATAGCGCGGAGTATCTCACCCCTTTTCTGCTGCAGGACTCAGAATTCCCCCATGTCGTGCCCGCTGAAACAGGCATTCCCAGGCAGGTGCTGGAACTCATGCTGCGCGTTCGCACTGAGCTGCCGCCGTTGTCGCCACGAGGCAGACTCGCGGTCAAGACATATCTGAAGATGATCCTCATGTTGCTGGTGAATCGCTATGCTTCCTACGCCGGCACCGTAGAAACGTTCCAAAGGCAGCAACGCGATCTTGACCGGCTTCTACCGCTGTTTCGCTTTCTGGGGGAGAACTGCGGCAGCGCCATCCAGGTGAAAGAGGCCTCCCGTATCTGCGGCATGAGTGAGTCGCACTTCATGAGCTTCTTCAAGCGGGCGACCGGCTTGTCGTTTATGAAATACCTCAATCACTACCGCGTGGAGCGTTCGCAGGTCATGCTGGTCAACACCGATGAGCCGATGGCCACCATCAGTCAGGAAATGGGGTTCTGCGATCAGAGTTATTTCGGCACCGTCTTTCGCAGGCTGGTTGGCATGACGCCCGCCGCATATCGCAGGCGCTTCCGGGTGAAGGGAGCATCTGGCCGGGGACAAGTGAGTTCCGCGCCTCCCGCGTGGCCGGCCAATACTTCCCTGGCGAATCTGCCGCGCAGCACCACGGAAATCAATCGCCAGATCGCCGCACTCCACGACAAGCCGATCATCAGCCAGGGTTATTTCAATTAAGTGCTTTACAAGAGAAATTCATACGAAAGTCTCTAGATTGAGTGTCCCGGCGAGTCTACGCTGACGGCATCGGCAGTTTTCCAGTGCCGCGGATCAGCCGTGGGTGATAACAGTGCAAGCCTCTGTCGACGAACGTAATCCCGCCTGGATCTTGTTTGTATTGCTCGTCCTCCTCTGGACTGGCATCGCTCTGGCGCTGCCCGCAGGCGTCTCCCATTCCTCTGCGCCGCCGCGGATTGAGGGGTATGACTCCGCCGAGGTGACGGCGACCGTCTCCTCTCCCGGCGCGCGAAATCACTCCCGTAGGCTCGCAAGAAAGAATCATGGAAATTCACTATACCTATCCGGCATTCCGGATCGACAGTAACAACAACCAAATAGTTGAACTAAACAAGCGCCGGGGATTTTGTTAGATGGTCGGGCCTCTGTTAATCGTCACTGCATAGACATGTCGATGCTTGAGAAGACAGAGTTATCGTAAAAGCGGCCAAATTAAGGAGGAGTGACATCGTGACTCAGAAATCAGGCTTTTCCATGTTGTGCCGCCTAAGATCGCGCTTTCTAGCTTTGCCTGCCGCCTCACATTGTGGAGCGCTCCTGCTTTGTTTGGCTATGTTGTTCACGATCTCCCCCTCGCAAGCCCAGATCGAGAATGGTATCAACGGCACCGTGACAGACTCGAGCGGAGCCGTGATTCCAGGGGCGAAGGTCACCGTCTCCAATGAAGCGACAGGTGTAACCAGCAGCGCGACAACTTCCTCTGCCGGTACGTTTACTCTCGTCGGGCTGAATCCCGGTCAGTACTCGGTCGTCGTTGAGGCCCCGGCGTTCAAAACGGTAAAGACCAGTATCACTGTCGAAGTCGCCAAGATGACCGCCGTTGGCTTTCAACTCTCGCCCGGTGCGGCCACAGAAACTGTGCAGGTGGAAGCAGGCGATGTTCTGTTGAACACCACATCGCCAACCATCGGTACGACGCTTGAACCTGAACTCGTGCGCACGGCGCCGATCGAAATCAACGGTCTCGCCCGGCAGATTGACTCGTTCATGTTTCTCGCCCCCGGTGTGCAGGGCAACGCGTCGTCTCACAACATCAATGGCGGCGTCACGTTTGAGAACGAAGTGCAATTCAACGGTATCCCTGTAGCGTTTGTGGACTACTCAGGCAACCAGACCTACATCAACCCGCCCTACGAAGCCATCAGCGAGTTTCGCGTTAACAGTTCTACATTTGATGCGCGTTACGGAATTGGTCAGGGCGCCGTAACCTACAACTTGGCGTCCGGCACCAACGATCTGCACGGAGACGCCTTCGAGATTCTGCGTAACCAGCTCTTCGATTCCAGCGGATTCTTTCCCACGCACTTCAATAAGGATGGGAACCCGGCTCCGCCCATTGACCAGCAGAACAACTACGGCTTCACCGTAGGTGGGCCGGTCATCATCCCTAAGCTGTACCACGGCAAAAGCCGCACCTTCTTCCACTTCAGTTCAGACTGGTTCAAGCAGAACCAGGCGCAGAACTCGATTGGTACCGTACCTACCGCAGCCATGAAGAGCGGCGACTTTACCGGATTCGTCGATTCCGCCGGAACCATGATCCCCATCTATGATCCGCTGACCGGCCATCCATTTCCGGGCAACATCATTCCGCAGTCACGCTTCAGCCCCCTCGCGATTTCCGTGTTGCCGTCCATCCCGGATCCAGACCGCCCTGGAATCAATTTCGGTCTGCAAAGCAACAAGTCGCCCGCCATCCCATCCGTGGCCATCAACCAGTTTCTGTGGGCCTACACCATCGATCACAATCTAAGCGATCGTCAGAACATCCATTTCAGCCAATGGCGTGATCGTGTGACCGAACCGACCTTCACCTCGGCCCCCATCGTCCCCTTCAATAACCCATTGCAAAGCGGAATTCAAAATGTCCAGCTTGGTACCGGATTTCTGCTCAACTATGTCAGAACCATGACGCCGAATCTTGTACTGACGGCCGGCGCAAACTGGATCGGCTATATCACCGATCAGGACAATGCCAACAAGAACGTCAACTTTGGCGCCGTTGCCGGGGGCACCACGTTTCCTCTGGTCGGTTTCGATGGCCAGAACGGACCCACCCCCTGGGGCGTTAACGGTAGCGCATTCTTTGAATGTTGCTCCGGTGGCCTTACCGTCGATAACAATCGCAGGCTGGGCCTCGTCTTTGTGAACAACTGGCTCTGGACCAAGGGTCGTCACACCATGAACATCGGTGGACAATTCCGGCGGACCTACCAGGACATTCAGAATTGCGCCTTTTGCAGCGGCACATTCAACTTCAGTCAGCGCACAACGTCCACGCCCGATTCCAACGATCCCAATTTCGGCGCCTACGGCAGCTCGTTCGCCAGCTTCCTTCTCGGCCAGGCAGATTCCAGCATCCGCATCTTTGCCAACGAACTGTTTATGCGTAACAAGGAGTTTGCCTTCTACGTTCAGGACGACATCAAGTACAACAATCGCCTGACCCTTAATGTGGGCCTCCGCTACGACATCCTGGTTCCGTTTACAGAGAACAACAACAACATCATCTTTGTGAACACGTCAGCACCCAACCCAGGTGCGGGCGGCCTGCCGGGCGCTGCGACCAAGTTTGGCAGTTGCACCGGCTGCGCCGGTATCACACGCGCTTCCATCCACTGGAAGAACTGGCAGCCCAGACTTGGCCTGGCCTACATGGTGAACAACAAGACTGTTATCCGGTCGGGTTTCTACATAACATTCCTCGATGGCGGCGCATATGAATACGGAACGGCCCAAAGCGCCTCCTTCATGTCGAGTCTTCTGGCCGGCTCCTTTCTCCGCGCCTCCACGGGTAGCAATATCCCGGGCTACGGAAGCTGGGATGCAAGCCCGTTGCCGCTTCCGCAGAACACCCCCTTTAGCCCCACCATCGGAAACGGCGGCGTCATCTTCAATTTCCCTGCCAAGGATCGCCAGAACGCGCCCCTTCTACCCAACAGTCCATCGGTCGGCACGGCCCCTTACAACACCGCCTGGAATTTCAGTGTGCAGCGCCAGCTTCCCTGGAATATGTTCATGACCGCGTCGTATGTCGGTAACCGCGCCATTCATCTTCCGTCGACCCTGGAGCTCTCCAACCAGCCCAACCCCGACGTGTTGAAGTATGGAAGTATTCTGGGTGAAAGTGTAACGTCGCCCGATGCGGTAGCCGCCGGGATCCAGGTTCCGTATGCCGGGTTCGTCGAGCAGTATGGGGCGTCGGCAACTGCGGAACAGGCATTGACGCCGTTCCCCCAATTCGGTGGCTACTTCCCTGTATATGAAATGGACGGCACGTCGTTCTATAACGCTGTCCAGGTTCAGGCAGAGAAGAGATTCTCGAATGGCTTGAGCTACTTAACCAGCATCACGCTGGGCAGAAACACCGCCAACACCGCAATCGGCTCCGCACCTTTCTCTCCGAACGGACTGAATGCTTATAACCCGGCGCCGGAATTCACACCGTCGTATATCGACCAAAAGTATGCCACGAGTTTTGTTGCTACCTATGAACTACCCGTCGGCTTCGGGCACAAATATATAAACTCGAAGGGGATCGCCGGGCAGCTTCTGGGTGGCTGGCAATTTAGTGGAATTGCCACCTACTCCGGTGGCAACCCCTTCGGAGCCCAGAACGGTTACAACCCGCTACTGGTGAACGGATTTGATCGGCCGAATATCGACCAGACCGTCCCGTTGAAAACTTTCAGCTACAAGCAGTCGAAGAACTACTTCACGGGTAAAACTTCGACACAGCCGACACAGTTCCCCATCAATGCATTTCCCAACACCGGGCCATGGGAAGTAGGTAACTCCAGGCGTGCTTATGCAGCACTGCGCACACCTCCGCTTCGGGTCGAGAACTTCGACGCCATCAAGTCATTCCACATCACGGATCGGGTGGTGGCTCTGTTGCGCGTTGACTATTTCAACGCCTTCAATCGGACACAATTACAGAGACCCGACATCAACTCCCTTGATTCGACCTTTGGACAGATCACCAACCTGAGCTCGCAAATCAGCAACCGGCAAGGGCAAGCCACATTCCGTGTGGAATTCTAGTCGAGCAACATCCATACGCTGTTCATCCTTCGCGTTCTCAGTGAAGGATGAACACGTATGGCGCATCACGGTGCCAAGGATGTTCATAAACTGACCCAAATCCTGGGGTCGCTCTTGCAACAACTGAACCCTTTCCCAATCAGGGAACCCAGAAATTCACGCCTCCCGCAAAGAATCACGACGGCGACAGCGACTGGGTCCTTTTACTCACTGCGTCTAACTAGAAGACACAACGCACCACTCCAATATCCGAGGGTAGAAAATCCCAATGCTGAACTTCGCAAGAGCAACCGCCCTCGGGCTCATGTCGCTGGCCGTCGGCGCGCACGCCCAAACCGTAAGCATCGACTCAACCAATCCCCACTACTTCTCCTACCAGGGAAAGCCAACACTCCTGATTACCTCCGCCGAACACTACGGCGGAGTCGTCAATCTGGACTTCGACTACGTCAAGTACTTCGACGCGCTCCAGGCCTATGGCCTGAACTACACACGCATCTATCCTGGCTATTTGTTTGAGCCCATGGGCAAGTTCGTGGCCGGCAATACATTGGGTGCCAAGCCGGCAAAGCTCATTCTGCCATGGGCGCGCAGCAACCAGCCCGGCTTTGTACTCTCCGGCAACAAGTTCGATCTCGATCGGTGGGATCCTGCCTATTTCGCGCGCCTGAAAGACTTTATTGCCCAGGCTGCCAAGCGCGGCATTGTTGTAGAGATCTGCTTCTTCAACGCGCAGTACTCTGACACCTGGCCGATGAGCCCACTCTCCTACGGCAACAATATCCAGGGGACGGGCAAGGATGACTTTCGCGATACCGAAACCTTGAAAGATCCGGTACTGGTCGAACGGGAAGCAGCTTACATCCGCAAGATCGTGCAGGAAGTCAATCCGTTCGATAACGTCGTTCTTGAAATCTGCGACGAACCATCGCTTTGGACGCCCATTGAAGAGGCAGGCCCCTGGGTGGGCCACATGATCCAGGTCACCCACGATGCCGAAGCCAACCTGCCGAAGAAACACGTGATCGCGCAACAGGTGCAAGGAACCATCGATGGCCCCATCGATTACTCTGGCAATCCAGATGTATCCGTCATCGTTACCCAATATCTATGGCTCACCGGCGATCTTGAGATTGGCGGCCTGCAGGCCCTGGATCGCGAATACCGCCACAATAAGCCGATCGAGCAAAACGAAACAAACTACTATCCCCTGTACAAGGGAGACAAGATCGGCGCTTCCCGCGTAGAGGCATGGGAGTTCATGGTCGGCGGCGGTGCAGGCTTCAACCAGCTCAATGGCATCTTCACGGCCGATGATCCTGCCGGCAATACCCCTGAAAATGCAAAGCTTCTGGGTGCCCTGCACAGCCTCAAGACATTCCTCGAGAGTTTCACCTTCGTCGACATGGTGCCCGATCGCGGCTTCGTGGTGAGTGGGTTCGAACCAGAAACTCACTATCGCGGCATGAGCCAGTACGGCAAGCAGTACGCGCTTTATATCCACCACAGTAAAGAAGGCAGAGGAGCCGCCTACGTCGTAGCCCCCGGGGAATACCATGAGACCCTGGTGCTGGCCCTGCCCCCTGGTGACTACAAGGCGGAATGGGTCGACCCCGCGACCGGGACCGTCTTGTCTACTGACAGCTTTAAGCAGTCGAGCGCCACCAAGGTCATCGAGACACCCAAGTATGCCGTAGATGTCGCACTCCGTATCAAGCGGGAGTAACATGCGGCATGCATTGCCGACCAATTCTCCATAGCAGCTTCACCCATGTCGCCCTGATCGCCCTCGTCCTCATGACCCCAGTCACTGCGGTACTGGCGCAGCAACCACATTGCCCACGCCAGAGACTCGACAGATCGCAGGCTTGCGGCAACCATTGTTGCCCACACCAGAGACTCGACAAATTGCTGGCTTGCGGCAACCAGTCGATATCCTGGTGGACCACTGGGGTGTACCGCACATCTACGCGAAGAACGAAGCCGACCTGTTCTTCGCGCAGGGCTTTAACGCAGCGAGTGATCGCCTGTTCCAGATGGATCTCTGGAGACGCCGTGGCCTGGGGCAACTATCAGAGGCGTTCGGACCCCAATTCATCGACCAGGACAAAGCAACGCGCCTTTTTCTCTACCGCGGAGACATGAAGGCCGAATGGGCCGCATACAGCCCGGATGCTGAGCAGATCGCCACGCAGTTCGCATCCGGGGTCAATGCGTACATCCACTGGCTTGAGGCTCATCCGCAAGAGTTACCGTACGAATTCAAATTCATGAAGTACCGCCCCGGCCTTTGGTCGCCTGAGGATGTCGTGCGCATCCGCAGCCACGGGTTGGGCGGAAATCTGCAGCAGGAAGTGGAGCGAGCCCGAGTCCTATGCGCGGCCGGACCGAAAGCCGAACAAATCCGTCAGCCCTTGGAACCGGCATGGCAAACGAGCATTCCGGAAGGGACCGATCTCTGCTTACCGAAAGATCTCCTCAAGGTATTTTCGCTCGCGACAAACGAAGTGAAGTTTCTGCCCAAAGGCAAGGCGTCGGCCCTGCTTGTGGAAGACCCCGTAGCGGTCAATGAACCCGTCTACGGAAGCAACAACTGGGTCGTCAGCCCACAGAAATCCGAAACCGGGCGAGCCATCCTGGCCAGCGATCCCCATCGCAGCTACGTACAACCCAGCATCCGCTACCTGGCCGATCTCAACGCGCCGACGCTGCACATTGAGGGCATGGGCGAGCCGATTGCCCCCGGAGTCTCCTTCGCCCACAACGACTCCATCGCGTATGCCGGGACTGTCTTCTGGATCGATCAGGAAGATCTTTATGTGTATGAACTGAACCCAGAGCATCCGGCTCAGTACAAATATCAGGGGAAATGGGAGCCGTTTCGTCATGTGAGCGAAGAGATCAAAGTAAAGGGCCAGTCTGCCACTCCGGCAGAAATGCAATTTACCCGCCACGGCCCGGTGATCTACATCGACGAGCAAGCCCGCCGCGCCTACGCAGTCAAGACAGCCTGGCTCGATCCAGGAACTTCGCCGTACTTTCGTGTCCGTCGCTCTCATGCGAGCGCACAACTTCGCAGAGTACGAGGCCGCCGTGGCGCATTGGGGCAAACCACCACTCAACATGGTCTATGCCGATACCAAGGGGAACATCGCGTGGACCCCGAGAGGCTACTCCCCCATTCGGCCGAATTGGGATGGCCTGCTACCCGTACCTGGGGACGGCAGATACGAGTGGGCGGGCACATGGAGCGGCAACCAACTACCGTTGAGCTACAACCCGGCCAAGGGATATCTCACAACTTCGAACGAGATGAATCTACCGGCCGGCTATCCGTACAAGGAAAGAAAGCTCGGCTTCGAGTGGTCCGACCCTTCCAGGCATCAACGGATCGACGAAGTGCTCGCTCAAAAGCCGAAGGTGTCTCTCGAAGACTCGATGCGGCTGCAAAATGATGTGCTCTCCATTCCCGCGCGCAGACTCGTGACGCTGCTGCAACCGTTGCAGAGCAGCGATCCGGAAACGCAGGCAGCACTGAAACTGCTGAAGGGATGGAACGCCTGTCTGAATGCGAGTTCATCGGCGGCGGCGCTTGAAGAGGTTTGGTTCACACACCATTTGCAGCCGGCCTTCAAGGCGGCCGTCCTCAGCAAAGAAGCGATCGGCCTGTTCGAAGTGCCCAGCACGCAAGTGCTGCTCGATGCTCTCGAGCATCCCCAGACGACGTTTACACCAGACTCGATCGCCCAACGAGACAAACTGCTGCTCACGACCCTCACCGCGGCCTACTCTGAAATGAAGACCCTCGAAGGCCCCGATGCGGCACAGTGGACCTGGGGCAAGCTTCATCACAACTTCAGTGAGCATCCATTGTCACCGCTGGTTGACGAGGCGGGCAAAAAGCTGTTGAACGTCGGGCCGCTCGAAACCGGAGGCAGCGCCTACACCGTGAACGCCTCGTCTTACCGGGCGCGAGACTTTCAGCAGACAAGCGGTCCTTCTGTGCGCATGGTGCTCGACGTAGGCAACTGGGACAACTCCCGGGCCATCAATTATCCAGGCGAATCCGGCGATCCCTACAGCGCGCATTACCGCGACCTCGCAACCAAATGGGTAGAGGGCGCCTATTTCCCTTTGTTGTATTCACGCCAGGCAGTTGAGAAACAAACCGAGAAGCATATCCGCCTTATTCCTAACGGAAAGTGAGTCGTCGTTCCATGCTCGCAGATAAACCTTCGATGGATACCAACGGCCACACGCTTCAAGCGATGGCACAGAGAGCGCTTTCTGAGATCGGCGCCGTTTTCCATTCGGTAACTGACGATGTAGCCGAAAGCATGTGTACCGAGATCCTTCTGGCAAAACGCATCGTCTGCTATGGGGTCGGGCGCGAGGGTCTGATGATCAAGGCCCTTTGCATGCGTCTCATGCACCTCGGCCTCGACGCGCACATGGTGGGCGACATGACCGCACCGCCGGTTGGCAAGGGCGACCTGCTTCTTGTGAGCGCCGGACCAGGCTCCTTCTCTACCGTGATGGCGTTGCTTGGCGTCGCCCGCGACGCCGGCGCCCGCACCATGGTCGTGACGGCCCAGCCTGAAGGCCCGGCTCCTCGCGTTGCCGGCGTCGTCATCCACCTGCCTGCGCAAACCATGGCCGATGACCGCACAGCCTCGGCCGGCTTGCTCCCCATGGGGAGTCTCTATGAAGCTGTTCAACTTGTCTTCTTCGATCTGGTTGCTATTCTGTTGCGCGAAAAAATGGGGCAATCGGCAGAAGAGATGCGATCTCGCCACACCAATCTCGAGTAGTACGACCGAAAGAGAGTTGCCATGAACCTGGGAATCAATCTTAGCTTTGCCGTCAAACGTTGGGTCGAGCCTTCTGTGTGGGCCCAAATCGTTCGCGAAACCCTTGGCTTGCAACAGGTGCAATTCACCTATGATCTGCTCGACCCGTGGTGGCCTGAGGCATCGCGCCGGCCCATGGCCGCCGAAGTACGCAAGGCCGCAAACGACTTTGGGCTCGAGATCGACGGCGCTTTCAGCGGCCTTGCGAACTACTGTTTCGATGGCTTGCTGCATCCCGATGCCGCAGGGTGCCACGCCTCGATGGAGTGGTGGAAGCGCGCCTTCGATGTCGCTGCGGAAATCGGAGCGAAAGCCTCGGGCGGCCCATTGGGCGGCATGAGCGTAGCCGATGCCGGCGATCCGGCCCGGCGCGCCCTGCGATATCAGAATCTGCTGGAAGCCGTGGCCGAGCTATCAACCGCGGCCCGGGCGGCAGGCCTTGAGCGGCTCGACGTGGAGTGCACTCCGCTCGCGCGCGAGGTGCCCTATACCGTCGACCAGGCAAAGCAGTTCCTCAGCGACCTTGATGCCCGCTGTGCCCTCCCCGTAAAACTTCTCGTCGACGTCGGTCATGCTTTGTATCAACCGCTGTATGGATCAGGTGCGAGAATGCCCGAATGGCTCCACGGGCTGGGCTCCTCCATTGGAGCCTTTCACCTGCAGAACACAGACTTCCAAAGCGACTCTCACTGGGGCTGGCCCGATAGCCGTGGCTTGTTTGACGTAGCCGGCTTCGCCCGCGAAGTGCGAACGGCAGGGCTGGAAGCAGTCCCGGCATTTATCGAGATCATCTATCCTTTTGAGCTTGCCGACGAAACAGTGCTCAAAAGCATCACCACCACCGTCAAGCATTGCCGGCGCGAGTACACCGGCGAGATCTAGCTGCAACAGGGCTCATCTCGAGCCCTGAAAACTCAAGAATTCTTTGAAGGGTACGGGCTAACTCGCCGCAGCGAGCTTCAGCACGTACGTATATGTTCGCGGCTTGGTGGCCGGCAAGACGCGCCGCGTCCACGGACCGATGCAGGCGTTGCGCGCCGAGTAGATCCGGGCTTAGCCCGGGGGCCAGTGCATGGCACGCCCACCCAGCAGATGCACATGCAGGTGGTCCACTGTCTGCCCCCCATCCGCTCCCGTGTTGATCACGGTGCGATAGCCCTTCACCAACCCTTCACTGCGCGCGATCTGCGCGGCCACCATATGCAGATGGCCCAGTAGCTCCTCATCCTCCGCATTCGATTCCGCCAACGATGCGATATGCTTGCGCGGCACCACCAGCACATGTACAGGCGCCTGCGGGTGCAGGTCTCTGAAGGCAAACGTCAGATCGTCTTCAAAGACTTTCTTCGAAGCAATTTCGCCAGCGATAATCTTGCAGAATAAACAGGGCATCAGGTGCAGCTCCTTGCTGTCATCATCCTACTTCTTGAAGTATCGTGGTTGGCCACCCTGCCTCCATGGATCATGAGTCGTCGCGAATGTCACGCGCTCGGCAATGGGCGGGTGCGTGTACGTCCAGAAAACAACAAACGGCGAGGGGTAAGGATATTCGAGTGATTGCTCGCCCAGACGCTGAAATGCCTCTGCATCGACTCTCTGCGGATCGGCAACAATGCCATGTACGGCCTCGCTCCCAAAAACGTCGGCCTCGTGCTCCTGCGCGCGGCTGATGCTGTTACCGATCGGCTCGGCAACAAACGAAAGCACGGCCAACACCAACAGCAGAGCCCCGGTGGCGGCCCAGTCTTCGAGTGAGGCGATATGCCAGCGCGCTCCGTAGCGACGCACCAGGTAGTTTGTCAGGTGCGAACCGATCCACAAAAAGAAGAGAGACAGCGCGGCGCCGATCGCCAGTCCACGCTCGATATGGTGCAACACGTAGTGTCCGAGCTCATGGCCAAAGATCAGCAAAACCTCATCCGTAGGCGAGCTCTTGATGGTGTTATCCCACACCACCACGCGCCGCGACCCGCCAAAGCCCGTCACATACGCGTTTGAGCTGGTGTACTTTTCGCTGGCCTTCATCAGAAACATGCGCGACGGCGGAATGGAAACTCCCGTCTTCGCAACCACCCGCTCCAGTTGCTGCACCAGCGCCGGCTGCGTCTGCGCCAAGGGCTCAAAGTGGTTGAACATGGGGTCGACAACTAGCGGCAGCACAAACACAACCACGATCTGGAGCGGCAAGGAAGCGATCCACAACCACAGCCACCACAGCCGAGACCTGCGTATGAAAACGAAGACCAAAGAAAGAACGAATGTTCCCGATACCAGATCGAGCAAGACAGCCTTGCCCCAATCGAGGAACCAACTGCCCCACGCCTGGATGGATTGACCGTAGCTAAGCGAGATCTGGTGACCCAGAACGGCAAGCGGCAGATGAAACAGAGAGATCGACAACAGAATGAGAGGAGCAAACAAAAGCCCCTGCAGCCATGGCTTGCGTGTAATCGCTGTCGCCCAGCTACTCAATCCAGCGGCCCACCGGCAATTGAGGAATGCGAGCAGAACAAGAATGCCCCAAAAAGTTCCACCAAAGTCGAGCCCCGTGCGCCAGTGATAGAGCGACCGGGCCGCCTCTAATTTCGCAGGCGGCAGCGTGTAGCTCATTTGCTCTACTGCAGTCAGCAAACCGGTCAACACGTTATGCAAAAGCATTCTCGCCAAGTCCTCGATGAACCGCCCAGGATGATGAAAAACTCTTAAGGGTGCCCCATACAAGCCAGCCGTTGGCTTGTGTGGGCAACGCTGCCCGCTCCTAAGTTCTGTTCAACCCCAGAATCTCGAGGGTGAATATCTTTCGGCCGAGTGAATACAACCCACCATCAATCCAACCGCACCATTAATCCAACCGCACCAGGTAAGCCTCTCCTTCGCTCGGCTCCAGGTCGCGAGCAATCTCAACCGCACGCCCCTTATCGTCATCGAGCGGTCGAATCCGTACCCAGTGACCCGTGGGACCGGTGAACTCAATCACATTCGCCGTATGGTATTTCCGTGTGAGCTGGTCGCGCAATTTTTCCGCTCCCTTTTCGCTCTTGAACGCGCCAATCTGTACACACCACCGCCCGCCACGATCGAGAGCTGCCGGCGCTGCATACACGTCGATGCGTACCATCATCACGCCGTTTCTCCACACTCCGATTGCTTTCGCAGACGCGAGCGAAAGGTCCAGCTTGCGATCGTGAACGAACGGCCCGCGATCGGTTACCCGCAAAATCGCTGCCTGCCCGGTGGTGAGGTTGGTGACCTTGATCAGCGAATTCATCGGCAATGTGCGATGCGCTGCAGTCAACGCGTCTTTGTCAAAAATCTGCCCGTTTGCCCCGCGGTGCTTATCGTACGGTGGGCCATACCAGCTCGCCAGACCCTCTTCGCTATAGATCACCGGATGCGATGCGACGAAGTCCTCGTCCACTTTGCTGTCCGCAATCGTGACTGTTCGAGGCGTCTCGTTCGGGCTAGCCGGCGGAACCGATGGAGTCGCCGCGCGAGGGTAAGTGTTCGTGCCCAGCGATGGCGGCGCAGCCACCGCGACGGCGGGATGCTTATGTCCGCACCCAACCATCACGACACTCATCAGAATAAGTTGAGCCAACAGAGGGCGAGATACGGGGCGCCCGGTCGGGCCGCATTCGATCCGGCGAATGCGGCCATTTGTACGGCGCACTCTAGTGCGCCCCCGCGTTATGGCTGTCATCCAGATGTTCAGCCAATTTGCGCAACCGGTCTGCCGCCGCACGCAGGGCCTGTGCGGAATCCTGTCGTAGCTGGGGAACCACTTGATCGTTGAGGTATGCGATCAACTTCCTGAGTTCGCCTTCGACCTTTGGCGCAGCCTGGTTGAAGCGCTGATCGACCTTCTTGCCAAAAGTTTCAAAACGGCTACTGCTCTTGCTGTCAAAAGGTTGCTCGGTCATAAGCTCTCACTTGTGCATCTATTCCCGTACGGGCGTGCGGCGGGACCTTGCAGAGGTAGACTACCGCACCCGGAACCTTTGAGAACGAATGGCCTCATGGGTCGCATAAACTGTAACCAGAACGATTCTTGCCGACGAAAGGTATTTCTTGACGAATTTGCCTGGGCGCCGTTCTTCTGTGGCTCTTCTCTTTGCATCGCTCATCTGCTGCGGCTCGGCCGTCGCCCATACCATGCTGGCGCAAAGCACCGCATGGGCGGCACTCCCTTCTGCGCCCCAGGCGCAGAAGCCAAAGAGCAGATATACGCCCCCACCAGTGGCTCGTAAATATGCCGGTGTGATCGAACCTGGACAAAAGGCGCAAACCTTCACCGCGACCGATAAAGTGGTTTTTTCTCTGTCCGAGATTTCCCGGCCCATAACGATCTTGCCGGCGCTGTACTCAGCCAGCTACGAACAGCTATTCAACACCGACCCCAAGTACGGCCACGATGCCGGCGCTTTCGGCGAGAAGTTTGGCGCAGCGATGCTGCGTTCCGCCAGCGTGCGCGTGTTCTCCGATGGTCTGTTCGCTGCGGCATTTCATCAAGACCCGCGCTATTACCGCATCGGCCACGGCAGCATCGTCCATCGAGGCTTGCTTTCCGCCCGCCAGGCCCTGGTTCGTCGCGGAGATGACGGTGAAGATCAGTTCAACTACTCAGGCATTGTGGGCCGGGCAGCCGCCGCTGCCATGGTAGTTACCTATTACCCAGAGCCCAGCATCACATCTCGGGTAGTTGGTCTTACGTTCGCAACCTCGATCGCCACCGACGCTGGGGGCAACCTTGTGCTTGAGTTTCTCCCCAGCTTCGCTCACAGGTTTCCCATTATGAAGAAGCTTGGCCTCGAGTAAAAGGAGGGAATCCGTGCGTTCGCCGGCGCCATCACCACGCGTGAGGGCTTGCTACAGAGCCCTTACAGAGATTGATGACCAGAACCGTTCTTAAAGGGCCTCTCCTGCTGGCGGCAGTTTTGCTCATGCAGGAGCTGGCCCTCGGACAGGCCGGCCAGCCTCAGACCCTTCCTGAGGCGCCGCAGCCGTCTGCGTCTGCCCCGTTGGGTCCGGCGCCTCTTGGCAACCGTTCAGCACAGGGGGGTACCAGCCCGCCAGGCTTTCTCCCGGGCCGCCAGCCTGCGGGCAGAATGCCGGTTCCTGCGGATAGCCGGCGAAACATTCCTGGCCTGCTCCCTGGGTGTCAGCCAGATTCTTGCAGTGGGGCGCAGCGGGTCATGTGCTGCTCGCCGAATATACCCATGTTCAGCCAATTTCTCGATTCAGCTCCCCCGTTACCGATGACGCCAAAGCAAAAGTTCATTCTGGCGTCGAGAAACGTGAGCGACCCCGCCAATCTGCTCACCATCGCTGGTATATCCGCCATCAATGTCGCCAGCGATTCCCACACTGCCTATGGTCCGGGTCTGCTCGGTTTCGCCAGAAACGCCGGTGTAGCGCTCACGCAGGCCATGACCGGCGAGTTTTTCGGCACTTTCCTCATTCCGTCCCTCGTCCACCAGGACCCCCACTATCACCGCATGCCCAATCTCCCCGTTCGCCGGCGGTTGGTGCATGTGGTCGACGCGGTCGTCATCGGGCAGAGCGACAACGGGGTGCCCATGTTCAACTATGCCACCGTCGTTGGCACCATCTTTACCAATGCCCTGGGTAACGTTTATGTTCCCGGTCGAGACAAAAGCTTCGGGGCAAGCGCAGCCCGCATCTCCATCTCCCTGGCCACTGGTCCCATTGGCAACGCCATCACCGAATTCGCTCCCGATCTGGCCCGCCACATCAATTTCCAGGTCGTGATTGTCCAGAGAATCATCAATCGGGTGGCTGTCGCCGAGGGCGCCCAGTCCCAGCAGTAGGAATCGAGCTATACAACGTTGAGAAACCCGCTTGAGCTGTTCAAATCAATGGTTTGCCGTCCGCTGCGGCTTTCACGCAGTTCAACGCGACTCGTTTCGTCCTGCAGAGAGAAGTCCGTACTCTATAAATGGATGTAACCACTTGCTTGGTTATCACTTAACCCCTTCGTACGGCCCAGGGAAACAGCATCCAACACTTTTTAGGAGACTTTATGTCGAGAACCGTCAAATACACAGAGAGAGCGGTAACGATCCTTGCTCAAGGCGCGTGGTCTGTATTCGAGCGGGTCAACCGGATCAGCCCCAACGCATCATTTATCCCGAAGTGGTCCGACAAGCCGCTCCTGAAGTCCTACCAGAAAGAAAAGCCGCCCCTTGGCTGGCCCCGCAGCACCGACTCGCTTTGCCCCAAGTGCGTCCCTGAGATCCGTCAGCAGATCATCGATGGCAAGCTTCCCCACGAAGTCCTTCTGAATGAGAAGGTTGGCGAGATCAAGGCGCAGATCGTCGAGCGCGACGGCAAGATCCTCATGGTCAAGGACTGCCCCACGCACGGCCACTTTGAAGACGTCATGGCCATCGATACTGCCTTCTTCCGCCATCTGGAAGAGGTTTTCCCTGGCCGCGACATCAAGGCCCACAACGACGACAAGCTGCACAACCACGGCACCTCCACCGTGACCCATGGCCGCGGCTCCGTGTTGACCATCGATCTCACCAACCGCTGCAACATGATGTGCGACCCCTGCTTCATGGACGCAAACCAGGTCGGCTTTGTCCACGAACTCACCTGGGACGAGATCAAGACCATGCTCGACAACGCGATCTCCATCAAGCCGCGCCGTCAGATGTCGGTCCAGTTCTCCGGCGGTGAGCCCACCCTGTCGCCTTACTTCCTCGATGCAGTCGCTTACGCCCGCAAGGTGGGTTACAACTCAGTGCAGGCCGCGACCAACGGTATCGAGTTCGCCAAGAGCAAGGAACTTTGCCGCGCAGCCGCTGAAGCTGGCCTCCGTTACGCCTACCTGCAATTCGATGGCATCGGCAACGCTGCCAATTCGCACCGCAAGGTTGGCAACCTGTTTGACGTGAAACTGCAGGCCATTCACAACCTGCACGAAGCCGGTGTCGACATCGTCCCGGTCACCACGATCATCAATGGAATCAACAACGAGCAGGTGGGCCGCATCATCCAGTTCGCCCTCGACAATCCCAAGAAGATCAACTTCGTCAGCTTCCAGCCGGTTTCCTTTACCGGCCGCGACGAAGACGTCAGCGACGAGCGCCGCATCGCGCAGCGCTACACGCTGAGCCATATGGCGCACGATGTGAAGAACCAGACCGGCCTGGGCGAGCCCACCCGTGACTGGTTCCCCATCAGCTTCATGAGCACCTTCTCCGACTGGGCCGATCTTGTTCACGGTCCTTCAGCCGACTGGGGTCAACTCTCCTGCGGATGCCACCCGAACTGCGGCATCGGCATGGCGCTGATGATCGACAAGGAAACCAAAGAGGCAGTGCCGGTCACGGCTTTCCTCAACGCCGATCGCCTGGCCAAGGACGTTGCCAAGATCAACGACGCAGCCCGCGGCAAGTTTCTCTCCGTGGTGGGTGTCACCTTGGCTCTTCTGCGCAACTATGATCCCACCAAGTCACCGACCCACTTCCGCATCCTCGATCTGCTGCAGAAGTTCGATAAGTGCTTCGGCGCCACTGGCCGCAACTACGGCAAGGTGACGGGCGATCGCACCATGGCCGACATTGAACAGCGCCGTGCCGATCGTTGGAACTTCCTGTTCATTGCCGGTATGTGGTTCCAAGATCTGTTCAACTACGACTTCCGCCGTACCGAACAGTGCATCATTCCTTACGCTACCCAAGAAGGTGAAATCTCCTTCTGCGCTTACAACACCGGCGTGGGCTGGCGCAACATCATCGAGAAGATGCACATGACTGCGACTCTGACCAAGTGGTACGAAGAGCATGGCCGTCACGAAATCTTCGCCGGTGGCAAGAAGGTCGGCATGGGCAGCGCAGTCCACACCCTGGTGTTGAATCAGGAGCACGTGGATGCGCACGCCAATGACACCCTCGATAAGCTGGGCATAGCCAAGAACTCGCGTGAAGAAAAAATCAGGGCGCGCGACACCAAGATCAAGACCGACGCCGAAAACGCGAAGATGGCGCGGATGTATCGCGAGCATGTTCTTGGGGAGAAGCCGCTGGAAGGCTTTATCCCTCTCGACAGCTTGATCGCGCCTGCGCCTAAGGCTGCGAAGGCGGCCAGCGAAGAACCAGTCATGGGAGACTAGTAAGTCTCTCCAACCGTAAGCAAGAAGGCTGCCGGCAATGGCAGCCTTCTTTTGTGCTCCAATGGGGGAGCGATGCCTCTGCTCTGGGTCACAACTCTTCTCGCCGCCAGCCTGGCTACTGCCGGTCTCAGCGGCTGCACCATTTATGGCGAAAAGAAACCGACGCTCAAGAGCACGACCAGTGCCGAGCAGCATGAGCGCATCTACTGGTCCGCGGTAAAGTCGAAAAAGTGGCAGCAGGTGCCCGGTCTGTTGGCCGCGAACGTGATGTACAGCGCTGGCGGCAAAGTGCTCAGCAAAGACCAGGTCGTCCCCTACCTCCAGAGCCTGCGCCTCGCCGACTTCACGATCACGGAAATGGTCGTCAAGCCAAACGGCGTGGACATGAACCTGACCTACACGCTCCAGCTTTCCGCCGCCGGCCTGCCACCCCAGACCCTGACAGCCATCAGCGTATGGCAACAAACCTCGAGAGGCTGGATCCTGATCGCCCACACCGAGCATCCGCAACCCGCCAGTTAAGAAGTAAGCGCGGGTAAGAAACCGTGAGGCTGCGTCCTCCCAAGTGAATAATCGCTGAACTAAGCCTCCGTTTCCACCGTTGTCATCTCGACCGGAGCGAACCCGGATTTCCTGCTACGTTGTGCCTTCTGATATTCGCGTGTGCGGTTTTCGCTTAAGGAAAACCGCATGAAGCACGTTGACTTCACGAACCTCAACAGGAAATCCGGGGGAGCGAAGTGGAGAGATCTGCAGTTCTCTACCTCCGTTGTGAACGACTGCTAACGAAGAAACCGCGCCTCCCCTTTGTCATCTCGACCGGGGGGAGCGCAGTGGAGAGTTCTCTTCCTATCCCGCAAAGAATGAATCAAGCGTCTCCGCCACCACCAGGCCTCTGATACATTCGACGAATGGTGGCTACTCCGGCTGCGATCCGGAACTTCCAGCGAGACCTCCTGGCCTGGTTCGATGTAAGCGCGCGTGATCTCCCTTGGCGGCGAAGCGATGACGCCTACCGCATCTGGATTTCCGAGATCATGCTGCAGCAAACGAGGGTGACCGCCGTCCTCGATTACTACGCCCGCTTCACCGCTTTGTTCCCCACGGTCACCGCCCTGGCGCAGGCGAAGGAACCCGACGTGCTGGCCGCCTGGAGCGGACTCGGCTACTATCGCCGCGCCCGCATGTTGCACAAGGCTGCCCAGGCCATCGTCCAGGACCACAACGGCCTCTTGCCGCGCACTGCCGAACAATTGCGCGCCCTCCCCGGAATCGGTGAGTACACCTCCGCAGCCATCGCCAGCATCGCGTATGGCGAGCCGATAGCCGTAATCGACGGCAACGTGGAACGTGTACTCCTGCGCGTCTTTTCGCAGGAGGACCAACCCCCAACCCCTGCCGCACAGGCAAAATGGTTGCGTGGTCATGCCAATACCCTCGTTCACAAACAACGCCCGGGCGACTTCAACCAGGCGATGATGGAGCTCGGCGCAACCCTCTGCCTCCCGCAACGCCCTCTCTGCCCGCAGTGCCCCGTGCAGCGATATTGCGCCACGCGTGGAGAACATCAGGTGGCTCCGGCGAAGAAAATGCGCAGCCGGCAAATCGCCTACGCTCTTCTCTGCCGCAACCGTTCCCGCAGCACCCAGGTGCTGCTTCAGCGCCGTCCACTCTCCGCATCGCTGATGCCCGGAATGTGGGAATTACCCGAAGTCGCCATGGAAACAAGCGATGAGGACCGCGTAGAGATCACCCTGCGCCATGCCATCACTGTAACCAACTACCAGGTCCGCGTGCTGCGCTTCACCGAGCGAGAGGCAGCGCAACGCTGGCCCGTGCGCGGGCATGAGCGCAAGTGGGCAAAAAGCGAGGAGCTGGCCGGCCTCCCTCTGACCGGCCTCACGCGCAAAGTACTGCAGCGGTTACACATTATGGCCGGCAATCGAAGCGCCGCCAAAGCAAAGAGCCCCCTGTTCAACTTTCGTGAGGTGAGATGAAGAAGTTTCTTTACCCCCCAACGTGCCTGTTGGCACTGTGGCTCATGCCGTTTACCCTGCAGGCTCAAAAGCCGGGCATGCCCGAAGTACCTGCAATCGCCGGCATTCCAGCCGCCGCCCACGATGCGGCCGCAAGCATCGATCCTGAAAAGATCCGCGCCCATGTTCGTTTTCTGGCCAGTGATCTGCTCGAAGGCCGCGCCCCAGGCACGCGCGGAGGCCAGCTGGCTGCCGAATACATGGCCACCCAGTTCGCCCTGGCTGGCGCAAAACCGGCCGGCGACAACGGCACATATTTTCAGAACGTGCCCTTCCGGGCCGTGCATACAGAAATGGATAAGACGAGCTTCACCCTGGTTCCCGCCAGGGGCGCGCCTATCCCACTCATCTATGGCCAGGACTACCTCACCAAAGACCAGACCGGAGCCACCACAACCAATATCGACGCGCCCATCGTCTTCGTCGGCTATGGCATCGATGCGCCCGAGTATCAGTGGAACGATTACGCCGGCGTCGACGTCAAAGGCAAGATCGTGCTGGTCATCGTCAACGAGCCGCCATCGACCGACGAAAATTTCTTCAAGGCCAGGGCCCTTACCTATTACGGCCGTTGGACCTACAAGTACGAAGAAGCAGCACGCCGGGGAGCGCTCGGCGTGCTCATCATTCACCGCACCGACCTCGCCAGCTACGGCTTTGAAGTACTGGCCAACTCGGAAGCAGCCGGCGTGTCCTACCTCCGCGGCGACCCACTGGCCACGCTGCACGCCGCCAGTTGGATACAGATCGAAACCGCCCGCAAGCTGTTTGCCGCAGCCGGTATGCAGGTCGATCAAACGATCGATGCAGCGGGCAAGCGAGGATTCAAAGCGACGGAGCTGCCCATCCGTCTTAAGGCCCACATCTCCAGCCGCGTCAGGAGTTACGACTCAGCCAACGTAATCGCCATGGTGGCGGGTGCAAGTCCGGCTCCCGGTGGCAACCTGCTCTACTCCGCCCATTATGACCATCTGGGAATCGATCCCACGGCGAAAGGCGACAAGATATTCAACGGAGCGGCCGACAATGCGACCGGGAACGGTATTCTGCTCGAGTTAGCGCGAGCCTACGCCGCCGCGAAGATTGCCCCGCCCCGCACTGTCTATTTCGCCTCGGTGACCGGCGAGGAGCAGGGTCTTCTGGGGTCCAAATATCTCGGCATGCACCCTCCCGTGCCGATTCACGACCTTTCCCTCGACATCAATTTCGACGAATTGTTGCCTATCGGTTTGCCTGCCTCCATTCTTGTTGCTGGCTCGGAGCGCACCAGCTTTTACCCCGTGGTCGAGAAAACAGCGGCTGCCATGCATCTGCAAATCCAGATGGATGACCAGCCCATGGCAGGTCACTACTATCGCTCTGACCATTTCAGCCTGGCCCGTGTCGGCGTTCCGTCCTTTTCCGTCGATCAGGGCACGCTCTACGTGGGTCACCCACCGGAGTGGGGCAAGCAGCAGAAAGCTGAATACGACGAAACGCGCTACCATCGCCCAACGGACGAATATCGTGACGATATGGACTTCCGTGCCGATGCCATATTCGCCCGGTTCGGGTTCTTATCAGGGTGGCAGGCTTTATCGTCCCCGCCTGTAACCTGGAAGCCGGGAGACGAATTTGAGGCTGCGCGCAAGAAGAGCATGAGCGGGCAAGCGGCGCGGTAAGCGCCGGGAAAGGGCAAATCGCATGTCGCGATTCATACCTTTGCAATGGACGCTCAAGCATTGGCTCAGTCCCCCCGCTGCGGCTGTTCTCCTCCTGGTGACGGGCATCGCGCCGCTATGGGCGCAGTCGCCGGAAAATGCCCCGGTTCTCCATCGGCGTAGCTACCAGCTCGACGAAGAACTTGAAAACAACACCCAGTCGAGTGGGCGCACCATCCTTCCCATCGAGGCATCGGGCGAATACCAACTAAGCGCGAACGAAACGGTGGATGTGGAGTTGCAGCCCGATCGCTTGAGCGGTTTCATTACCCGTTTTGGCGATCGGCAAAGTGATCAGGGTGTGCCCCTCACCTTCTTCTTCGCCACCAGCCATCTGGCGGGCGAACGCATGTCTTTCACTACCCGGAAGGTACACGGGGTCTGGTTCTCTTTTGACGGAACCATCGCGCGAGGTACTGCCCGAAGCCGCGACCAGCAGGGCTACTACCTTCTCGAAGGCAAGCTGATCCTGCACGACGCAGCCGGCAAGAACGACCAGGCCCGCATGGTCTCTTTGCCTCTGGCCCGCCAATACCCAAACGGCCGCTAGGCTCACCGTTAGGCTCACTGGGAACTGCGCCTTCCCTTTCGCCCGCAGAACCGTTTCATTCTCAAGAATTCTCGACTGTACAACCCCAAAGGAACCCGCCGCCGTCACTACAATGGGAATGAACGGGCACGTCAGGCGACCGCAGATGGTCTTTTAGCGGGATAAGCCAGATCAGCCTGTTAATGTTCTCAATTCGTCTTAAGAGGTGTTTGCAAATGGATCGCACAGCAAGCGCAGTGTGGCACGGCAGTCTGAAAGAGGGGAACGGCAAGATCTCGACCCAGAGCGGCGTGTTGAAAGACAGCCAGTATTCGTTTGGCACCAGGTTTGCCGATGGCATCGGCACGAATCCTGAAGAACTGATTGCGGCAGCGCATGCCGGCTGCTTCACCATGGCGCTCAGCAGCCAGCTCACAACCGCAAATCTTCCTCCCGAGTCCATTGAGACCAAAGCGTCGGTAACGTTCGAAAAAACCGACGCCGGTCCGACCATCACCAAGATTCTCTTGACGACCGTAGCCAAGGTCCCTGGCGCCGATGCAGCCGCCTTCGACAAGGCCGCTCAGGATGCCAAGAACGGCTGCCCCATTTCCCGGCTCTTCAAGAACAACACCGAGATCACTCTCGATGCCAGGCTCGGCTAAACCTGCCCGAGCCATCTTTCCTCGTAGCTTCCCGTAACCGCCAACCAATCGACGGGTGCCCCATCCTTCGCATTCCTTTGCGAAGGGTGGGATGCCATCGACTTCCAAACGCTGACAGCAGTTTTGCTTAGCTGTTCGCCACAATATATTCGCGAAGGTTGCGATTAATAGCAGCGGCCTGCACGACCCCATTATCCATAAGCTGTATCCACTGTTTGGCCGCATCGTCTTGCGAGGTGGAGCTCAGCAGGTAATTCGCCTGAACGATAATTTCCAGAGCATTGCTCAGATCGTGTGCCAGGCGGCGGATTTCGTTGGCCTGTTCTGCCGGGATGGCCGGTGAATTTTGCGTCATGCTAACCTCTGCCGGGTTTTAGATAGGCCTCGGCGTTGATACGGTGTATGTGTGGATGGTTGTCATAGCAGAGAGGTTGTCGCAGAACAATCATTCTGTCAGGTAAACCTGCTTTCGGTAAGTTGAGAGCGGACCTGCTTTGACGATATTGTAATGGGATGAATCCCTATGCACGACAGTTAGCCGGTCGCGATCCCCTCAAAGTGGTGGCCACTACCGCCCGGCATCTTGAACAGCTTTCCGTAGCACTCGGCCCGGTCCGGATGGAGGAGGCGCCCGCTCCTGGAAAGTGGAGTCCGCTGGAAATTCTGTGCCACCTTGCCGATTGCGAGCTAGCTTTTGGCTACCGTATCCGCCAGGCTCTGGCGGAAGAACCGCACGTCGTGCAGCCCTTCGATCAGCAACGCTGGGCGCGCAACTATGGTGGCTACGATGCTCATGCCGCCATGATGACCTTCTCCTGTATCCGCCAGTGGAACCTGATGCTCGTCCGCTCCGTTTCTCCAGAGGCAATGGACAGGCGCATCATCCATCCCAAGCTTGGACCGATGACTTTCCGTGAGCTCATTGAAATCATCGCCGGCCATGATCTCAACCATCTGGCGCAATTGGAGGCAATCGCCGTACGCACGCCCGTAGCTCGCTAGCGAGAGGCCGATCCGCAAATCCAAGCGAAGCCAAACCAAGCCCGAACCTGTTGAACACAGTCCCGTAGAGCCTGGCCTTCACTTTCTATATTGATGTCCCCCGAGCCGCAGTGATCTTTTATGGAAGGGCACGGCTTCATCGGGTGATGATTTTCTATCACCAATTTTGACCCTTGTTTTGGCCTTCTTTGACTTTTTCCGCAGCCTGTTCAGCCGTGCCGCCAGCATCGCAGAACTCTGCGGCCTTCAGGCCCTGAGGTACGGTTTTCTCTGGATTGTCCGCGTAGCGTCCTGGGTGCCCTTGGACTTCACACAAATGCAGCGTTTGACATCAAGCCAAGCTTTTGTACACTAGGGATTGCTGCCTATCCAGCTGATCTTGCTGGATACGATCGTGCCGGAGTGGCGGAATTGGCAGACGCGCATGGTTCAGGTCCATGTACTCGCAAGGGTGTGGGGGTTCGAGTCCCTTCTTCGGCACCAGCTATTCAACCTTGCCAATTGGCAAATCGAGAAGGCATCGTTTAGAATCCGGCAAAAAACGAGAGAGCAGAATCCTTACACGTAATGAGATCGAGAATCTGGTTGCTTTTCTTACTTGCCATGGTAGTAACAATGCCAATTCTGGGGCAAAATGCCACTGTAACCTTCTATTCACCGGGGTCTGCACGGAAGACCGCGCTTAAAGAGATGTTCACTTTCAAAGGCGATGCTGCATTTATCGGATCAATCTTCGACGGCGATCATAAACTTGCTGGCATCACACCAAATACTTTTGTGACCTTTCTCCTACCAGCGGGCCCTCATTCATTTTCTGCTAACTCCTACAGTACCCTGCATAGCTTTCCTAACCACCCAGACCCAAGTTCTCAATTTCCAGTGACTCTCACCAATGGCGAACACTACTGTATTCGCGTGAGCGCAGAGTATAAGAGCACGACTGTGGCTGTACCTGTGGGATACATCTCCATCAAAAGCAACCTCGATTCAGTACCATGCGATCAGGCAAACAACGAGGCTCCGAATGCAAAGCCTGTCCCGATGAAACATGTTGAAAAGGACATGCAATCGTTGCTGGACAAATCCACCTCTTTTCCAGCTAGCAAGTAGACCTGTACAACTCCTTGAGAAGTTTCTGAGCGGTGCCGGGGGCTATCTCCAACTCGCGGGCGATGGCGCGAACACTCTTGCCAGCCGCCCGCAATTCGCCGACTCTCTTGACCAGCTTGTAATTGTCGGCAGCCTTAGGCCGTCCACCCACTCGTCCTTCCTTCCGCGCCCTAGCCAGTCCTGCCAGTGTGCGCTCCCGAATCTTCTCCCGCTCCAGTTTGGCGATGCTTGCCAGCAGACTGATAACCACGTCGCTGAATGGGCCAAGGGAATCAAGATAGGATTCCTGCATGCTCCGGTAGTCGATGCCCCAACCCTTCAACTGCTGCAGGACATTCAACACATCCAGCACACCAGACCGAGACAACCGCGACAAGTCCCAGAACACCAACACGTCGAACTCGCGCTTGCTGGCAGCCTCCATCATCTTCTTGAAGCCGGGACGGTCTAAATTCTTGCCAGACTTGTTGTCGTGGAAGTCTGCGAACACTTCCCAGCCCATCCTTGTGCAGAACTCCGTTAACTGGTGACGCTGGTTCTCGACTGTCTGTCTTCCGTCCTCTCGCTTTTCTTCAAACCTCCCCGTCACTTCCCTAAGCCGCTGTCTTACCTTCCGCGGCCCGCGTCTTTTCCAGTGCCGCAAAGAATCGGTCCCTCCACTTGAGAATGTCCGCCTGGCGTATTTGTTGGCGTAGCCGGCGCATGCGCCGCCGCCGCTCTTCCGGTTTCATCTCCAGAGCTTGCTTGAGCGCCGTGGCGACACCCACTTCATCATTGGGATTGATCAGGATCGCGCCCACACCGAGTTCCGCGGAAGCACCGGCAAACTCACTCAATACCAGAACCCCGTCGACCTCCGTCTTGGCGGCGCAAAACTCTTTGGCCACCAGGTTCATACCGTCTTTGAGGCTGGTGACCATGGCCACGTCACCTGCCCTGAAGATGGCGATCAACTCTTCCCGGTCGACCGGGCGACAGATGTAATTGATCGGAACCCAGCCCGGTTCACTAAATTCTCCGTTCACATGCGTCACCAGGCGTTCCACTTCCCGCTTGAGCTGGTCGTAGCGCGGAATACCTTCGCGGCTCGGTACAACGATCTGAATCAGTTCGACCTTGCGGTGAAACTCCGGGTAATTTCGCAGGAAATAACCAAACGCCTTCAGCCGCTCGGGAATTCCCTTGGTGTAATCCAACCGGTCGACCCCGATCGTAATCTTGATCTCATGCGTGCGGCTCTTGATCTGTTTGGCGCGGGCCAGTACCGCTGCAGTATTCGACTGTTCAGCAAATCCACGAAAATCAATGCTGATGGGGAAAGCCCCGATATGTGTCCGCCCACGCTGACTGAGCACGGTTCGGCTCTCGCCCCGGCCAGAGATCTTCACCGAAGGAACGAAGCTGCGAAGGCAGGCAATCAGATTCCGCTGGTCCCGCCCCGTTTGCACACCGATCAGGTCATGGGCCAGCAGGTCCTCAAGAATCTGCTGGCGCCAGGGTAGCTTGGCGAAAATATCTGGCGAGGGAAACGGTATGTGCAGAAAAAACGCGAGCCGGGCGTTCGGCTGCCGCGCGCGCACGTTCTTGCCCACCTGCATGAGCTGGTAGTCGTGAATCCAGATCAGATCATCGGGTTTCGACGCCCTCTCAACCGTATCGGCAAATTTGCGATTGACGCGTTCGTAGAACTCCCAGTACCGCGGATCGAAGTTACAGCGAGACTGCAGATCGTGAAAGAGTGGCCAGATAATCTCGTTGGAAAAACCCTCATAAAAGTGGCTCTGCTCCTCTTCCGTTAAGAAAAGCGGAACGTACTTGTAGGAGTTGTTTCCGCTGGCCTCCTCAAGCATTTTGCGAATTTCGGGAGAGTCCTCGGTTCCTCCCGAACCCACCCATAGGCCGCCATGGTCCTTGAACAGAGGTTCCAGCGCACTCACCAGGCCGCCGCTGCTATGCGTCCCCTTCAGCTGTCCATTCTCCGTCGTGAACGTAATGGGAATGCGATGCGAGACCAGAACCAGGTTGGCAGTGCTCATGGTCGAACCTCGGCGGAAAAGATCGGGTTGCGCGTCGCCTCAATCCACTCGTCCAGAAAATTGACGAGTTCTGCCGGCGGCCGCACCCAGAACCGGGCAGCCGACTCGCGCACTTTGCTTCGCACGAGAATCGAGATTCCGCGCTTTCCTGTCGCCGCAAAGGCGTCTTCATCGGTAAGGTCGTCACCGAGGTAGGCGAGGGGAATTCCGGCCGGCTCCTCCTTCAAAATCTGTTTCACTACACTCCCTTTCGTGCGGTCATGCGAACGCAGTTCGAGGCCGCCATCGAAGGGAAGCAGACGTAACGTGCCCGGTTGCTTGAGCCGAGCGAAACACGCCTGGGTGATCGAGCGGAGCTGCTCCTGGGTCGCGGCGTCCAAGCTGCGCCAATGCACTGCAAGGGAGGAGGGCTTCACCTCCAGGGCCTCCAAAAAACCAAGATCCGTAAGTTCCTTGCCGACTTGTTCGAGAGCGCCTTGCTCTACGGAACCCAGGGCGAACAATTTATAGCTGCCGTCACGACCGATCCGCTCCCAACCGTGGCTCCCCCAGATCTCAACTCTAGTCTTCAGATGAAGCAGACCCGTCAACTCGCGCGCCGAGCGCCCGGAGACCAGCACCAGGCGAACCCGGCTCAGCCGTGCGAGGATCGAAAGGCGATCCTCGACGCCCGCGTAAGGCAATGCCTCAAAACGATCCGCATGGAACGGCGCAAGGGTGCCATCGTAGTCAAGCATCAGTATGCAACGGGTGGCAAATTGAAGCCGCTCCCAGAGAGCAGCCGCGTCCGCCGAATTCACCCAGCCAGGAGGGATATGACTCATGCTTAGACCAGCATGAGGCTTAGATGCGAGGTTGGCGAGCCTTGCTGCAATATCGGGAGTCTACCCTGGCGCGAACCTGGTGCCCCAGGCCGCAGCCGTTTCAAGTATCCACCGGGCCCCTTGCTTTGCCCGCCGTATCGGAAACCCTTCCAGATCCGGGTACCCCTCCCCGACGGCTTATACTGGAAGTTCGTTTACAGGGCTTGAAAACCATGGAAAGCCAACTCACCAGGATCCTGGACAGCACAAGGCGCGGGGTCGAACAGCGGAAGGCAGCTGCCTCTATCCCGCTTCTCGAGCGGGCCGCCGCCGCCCACCAGCCGCGAGGCTTTGCCCGCGCACTCCGGCAAAAGGCATTGCACGGCCCCGCGATCGTCGCTGAGTTGAAAAAAGCCTCCCCGTCCAAGGGCCTGATCCGTCCGGAGTTCGACGTACCTGCCCTGGCAGCGGGAATGGAAGCCGGGGGCGCCGCTGCGCTCTCCGTGCTGACCGAGGAACATTTCTTCCAGGGCAGCCTGCGCAACCTGGAAATCGCCTCCGAATCCTGCGCTATCCCTTGCCTGCGCAAAGACTTCATGGTCGACGAATTCCAGCTTCTGGAAGCGAGAGCTCATCGGGCCGACGCTATTCTGCTGATTGCCGCCGCCCTCACCGATCTTGAACTCCGCGAGTTCACGGCAAAGGCGCGCGTCCTCGAGCTCGACGTGCTCTGCGAAGTGCATACCGGCGAAGAGTTGGATCGGATCATGGACCTCGGTTGCGACGCCGTAGGGGTAAACAACCGCGATCTCAAGACGTTTAACGTCAGCCTCGATGTGTCCCTCGGGTTAGCCTCCCGCTTGCCCGCCAATGCAGTTCATGTGAGCGAGAGCGGCATCGAAACCGCCGGCGATCTGAATCGTTTACGTGCTGCCGGGTTTCACGCATTCCTTATAGGTGAGTCACTCATGCGTAAGCCGGAGCCGGGCCAGGCGCTCGCGAGCCTGCTGACGGCTGCCACGGAACGCGCGACCGTGAGCAAGTGAGCCGGCGCCCATGTGGATCAAGATTTGCGGCAACACGAATCTGGAGGATGCACAGTTCGCCGCCGAGAACGGCGCCGATGCGGTTGGCTTCGTATTTGCGCCCAGTCCCAGGCGGGTTCAGCCCGGCCAGGTCGGCCGGATAACGGCGAAACTGCCCGAAAAGCTGGAGAAGTACGGAGTTTTTGTCGATGCAGCCTTCGACGAAATCGTATCCATCGTCGAAACGGGCGGCCTGACCGGCGTCCAGCTTCATCGCACTGCGGATCCTCGAATGTCCTCGCGTTTGCGCGAACATTTCGCCGCCCGGATCAGCATCCTGCAGGTCGTGCATTTTAAGGATCAGGATCCGGCATTTGAGCAGCAGTTGACCGATTTGTCTCAGAGCGATGTATTGAACGCGGTACTGGTCGACTCCTCGACGAAACACGCCATCGGCGGAACCGGCACCACGTTTAACTGGCTCCGTGCGCGAGACAGCTTCCTGCGAGCGGCCCCGCATCTTCGGCTGATCGCCGCTGGAGGGTTGAACCCGGAGAACGTAGAGCAGGCGATCGAAACTCTACGCCCCTGGGGAGTCGACGTAGTGAGTGGCGTCGAGAGTACACCCGGCAAAAAAGATTTCAAAAAGGTGCTGGCCTTTATCCGCACAGCGCAACAAAGCTCGGTGGCAACCCAAGAAAGGGCGGGTGCATGAGGGACGCAGCTACCCTCCCCTTTGTCATCTCGACCGAAGCGTAGCGGAGTGGAGAGATCTGCAGTTCAGCTCCCTCCCATTCAAGAGGTTTTTTAAGAGGGCGAACGAAACCAGGCTGGGTAACAAGCCCCGGAATTGTCATGACCAAAGCGAAGCGCAATGGTCCCGGCGAGAAACACTCTTTCGCGATACAAGAAGTGCAGGAGGATCGATCGTGAGCGCAGTCACCAAAACCGTCGTTGGCCGCTTCGGCGCCTACGGAGGCCGTTATGTTCCCGAAACTCTGATGGCCGCCTTGGAGGAGCTGGAGCACGCCTATGCCGAAGCACAGGCTGATCCCGTCTTTCACGCCGAGCTCAACATGCTGCTGAGAGACTACGCCGGCCGGCCCACACCCCTGTACCTGGCCTCCCGCCTTACCGAACAACTGGGCGGTGCAAGAATCTATATCAAACGCGAAGACCTGCTTCACACCGGCGCTCACAAGATCAACAACTGTCTTGGACAGGGACTTCTGGCGCGCCGCATGGGCAAGCACCGTGTCATCGCCGAGACCGGTGCTGGACAGCACGGAGTGGCCACAGCAACCGTATGCGCTCTCTTCGGTATGGAGTGCGTGGTCTACATGGGCGAAGAAGATATGCGCCGCCAGGAACTCAACGTCTACCGCATGCGCCTGCTCGGCGCGGAAGTACGTGGCGTCAGTTCCGGCTCCAGGACGTTGAAAGATGCCATCAACGAAGCCATGCGCGATTGGGTCACCAACGTCCGCACCACCCACTATCTGCTCGGCAGCGTGCTCGGCGCACACCCTTACCCCACCATGGTGCGCGACTTCCACCGGGTGATCGGCAAAGAGATCAAGCAGCAGATTCTGGAGAAGGAATCGAGGCTGCCGACAGCCGTTGTTGCCTGCGTGGGCGGCGGGTCCAACGCGATTGGCGCGTTCTACGACTTCATCGATGAGCCGAACGTGCGCCTGATCGGCGTTGAGGCCGGTGGCCGTGGCCCGGAACTGGGCAGCCACGCGGCGCGCTTCGCCGGCGGCAGCCCGGGCGTTCTGCAGGGCACCTTCTCATATGTGCTGCAGGATGACGCCGGGCAGGTCTCCTTAACCCACTCCGTCTCCGCCGGGCTCGATTACGCCTCGGTTGGCCCTGAGCACGCAGCGTTGCATGACGCCGGTCGCGCCGAATACGTGGCCGCTGGCGATGATGAAGCGTTGCGCGCAGCTGAGCGGCTGGCGCGCACCGAGGGCATTGTCCCCGCGCTCGAGAGCGCCCATGCGGTCGCTGAGTGCATCCGAATCGCGCCGGGACTGGCGCCGGATGACATACTGGTAGTCAATCTCTCCGGCCGAGGCGACAAGGATATGGGCATCATCGCGCGTGAATTGCACCTGGCCGGCGCTAACCCGAAAGCCTCAGCACATGCCGATTGAATTCAACAAGAAGCCCGGCCTGGTCATTTACCTCACCGTCGGCGACCCCGATATCGCCACCACGCGGAATGTAGCCCTGGCCGCCATCGACGCCGGCGCTGAAGTGCTTGAACTGGGTGTACCGTTCAGCGACCCACTAGCCGACGGTCCCGTGATTCAACGGGCCAGCGAGCGTGCCCTGGCGCGCGGCACCACCTTGCAGGATGTGCTCGCGCTCGCCGCGGAACTTCGCGCCCTGCGTCCCGCCGCCGGCCTGGTGATCTTTTCCTATTTCAATCCCATCCTGCGTTTCGGGCTGGGCCGCTTCTGCGCTCACGCAGCCCAGGCCGGCGTGGATGGCGTCCTGATCACCGACGTGATCGTTGAAGAAGCCGAAGAATACCTCACGGAGATGCGTCTGACCGGGCTGAAGCCGATTTTCCTGGCCGCACCCACCAGCAGCGACTACCGCCTCAAGCTGATCGCGGGTGTGTCTGAGGGCTTTGTCTACGCCATCTCCCGCGTTGGTATTACCGGCGCGCAGCAGGATCTAGCCTCAGATGCCCAAAGCCTGGTCCAGCGCCTGCGAGGCTTTACCAGTCTGCCTATCGCCGTAGGGTTCGGTATTTCGACCGCCGAACATGTAGCAGCCGTGGGCGAATTTGCGGACGCGGCGGTCATCGGAAGCGCCATCGTGTCCTTGATTGAGAAAGCCGCGCCGGGCTCAGCGCCGGCCACGATCTCCTCTTTTCTTAAGGGATTAAGGCATACAGCGTCTACTCTGCAACCACAATCCTGACCACGAACCGCGTCTTAGCCACGAATCGCTTGACGGGCCACAGAGAATGGAGTGCCATCCTTCGCGTTTTTTGCGAAGGGTGGAACACCTCGAATCTGCGCAGCAAAAAACAATGGCTTGTCCAGCGCCGGGGTATGCCGCATGGGAGAAACGTGTGAAGCACCGTATCATGTACGTGAGGCAGCAGAACAAGGGAAGTGCATGGAAATTGTAGACTGGCGAAAAAAAATAGATGAACTCGATCTGCAAATAGTGGCGCTGATCAGCGCCCGGGCACAAGCCGCCCAGGAGATTGGCAAACTGAAGGCGTCTACCTCCATGCCGGTGTACGAGCCAAACCGCGAACGGATCATTTTCGAGAATGTCCGCGCCGCCAATAAAGGTCCGCTGCCCGATATCGAAATGACGCACATTTACGAACGCATCATCGACGTGATGCGCTCGTTGCAAAGGCATGAATTGGCGTCGGAAAATAAAACCGCGCCCGGTAAGACTGGGGAGACAGGAAAGTAACCATGATTGTTGCTATGCTTGAGACAGCGACCGAGGAGAACATCCAAGGGGTTATAGAACGCCTCGTTCAGGTGGGCTTCAATGTTCACCGCACCACCGGCGCGATCCAGACGGTTTTGGCCGGCGTAGGTACGCCCTCGCATTTTGACCACAATGACTTCAAGCTGCTGGCCGGCGTAGCCGAAGTAGTGCGCATCACCTCCCCGTACAAACTTGCCGGTCGAGGCTGGAGACCTGAAGGAACCGTCATTCGCTTTTCCAACGGCGTCACCGTGGGCGGCGATGAGGTCGTCGTCATGGCTGGCCCATGTTCGGTGGAGTCGCGCGAGCAGATCTTCAAGGTTGCCGAGCAGGTAAAGTCCGCCGGCGCTTCGTTCCTGCGTGGCGGAGCTTTCAAGCCGCGCAGCTCGCCCTACTCCTTCCAGGGCATGGGACTCGAAGGCCTCAAGCTGCTGAAGGAAGTGGGCGAACGCACCGGCCTGCTCATCATCAGCGAGGTGATGGAAATCTCTCAGATCGACTTGATGCTTCCCTACGTGGATGTGTTCCAGGTCGGCGCGCGCAACATGCAGAACTTCAATCTGCTGCGCGAGCTGGGGCTGGTACGCAAGCCAGTCCTGCTGAAGAGGGGCATCGCTGCCACCCTCGAAGAGTTGTTGCTCTCCGCCGAGTACATCCTGTCCGGCGGCAACTATGACGTGATGCTCTGTGAGCGCGGCATCCGCACATTCGAGACCTACACCCGCAACACCATGGATATTTCGGCTATTCCGGTCATCAAGAAGCTCTCGCATCTGCCCATGCTGGCCGACCCGTCGCACGGCACTGGCCTTCGCGACAAAGTCCCGCCCATGGCGCTGGCCTCGGTCGCCGCCGGCTGCGACGGATTGTTGATGGAAGTCCATCCCAACCCCGACAAGGCCTTCTCCGACGGAGCACAGTCCTTGTTCCCCGAGCAATTCGAGAGGCTCATGGACCAGCTAAGAATTCTGACCCCGGCCGTCGGCCGCACCATAAAGGCCGAAGTCCCCGTAGCCTGAGCAAGACAATAACTATCTTTATGGGGCCTGCGTGTGCGGGAAATTCGCTTGATACGATTGGCTGGTCGTACTCAGGACTACCTCCAGGCGACTCTTGAACCGAAGTGACCAACCAATGACGATCCAACGCATCACGATCGTAGGCACTGGACTGATCGGCGCGTCTACTGGACTGGCCCTCCGCGCTGCTCAATTCCCAGGCGAAATCGTCGGTTGTGATCGAACCCCTTCGCAACTCCAAATCGCGCTCGACCGCGGCGCGATCGACAAGGCTGCCGACGACCCCATCCGCGCGGCAATCGAGAGCGACCTGATCCTCCTGAGCGGCCCCGTATTCGCCATTCAAGAATGGCTCGAAAAGCTGGCTCCTGTCCTCAAGCCCAATCAACTTGTGACCGACGTAGGCAGCGTCAAAGTCGCCATCACCGAACGAGCGCAACCCCTGTTCGGAGGTCCCGGCCAGGCTGGCTTTCTCCCCGGCCATCCCATGGCAGGCAAAGAGGTATGCGGTGCGGCTAACGCCGATGCACAACTATTCGCCAAGGCCGTCTGGCTCTTTACCGAATTTCCCAGCCACCCTGCAGCCGTCGAATGGCGCAGTTGGGTGGAGCGCTTCGGCTGCCGCACCATGGACATTCAGGCTGTCCGGCACGACGAAATCTGCGCCTGGGTGAGCCATCTACCCCAGTTCCTCTCCACCGCCTTGTCTGCCATGCTCGAAGATCGTTTCGGTGATGCATCCGATCTGCGAGCCATTGGCGGCCGGGCTTTGCGAGAGATGACACGCCTGGGCGCCAGCCCGTATTCCATGTGGCGAGATGTTGCCCATACCAACACGGAACCGGTTGCCGAAGCTCTGTTTTGCCTGGAGCAGCGGATCACGCATCTCCGCGAAAACCTCAAGACGCCGGAGCTGCGCGACGAGTTCGAACTCGCCAACCGATTCCGAAACAAGCCGCTCTGAATCTTCCCAGGCTACCGGCCCGAACGGCATGGCTGGCCAGCCGGGATATGATGCGGTAACGCTCCTCCCAGACCGGGGCGGCTCGACGGAGACCCTCCCATGGCTCTAGGCATCGGAATTGGCCTCGAAATGCCAAATGCCTCAGATAGGAGAAGACCCTCCCATCTTTGGCAGTCGACGAGAACTCAGACACGACGCTTAACTTGCTGTTGCGTTGCAAGGAGCGGTAGGTCAGTTCACGCGACCGCACGCCCCAAATGGCAAAGCATTCGTCGTCGGGCCAATATCGAGCGTGTTGATTCACCTGCACTCTTAGAGTTTGGTTCAGGAGCTGTACGAATTGCTTCTGCCGCGCTGGATCAGCGGAATTGGACCACTCTTCCGTTTCGAAGCTTTCGACGGCACCACGATCGCACACGGATGGTAGTAATTGACCGCTATTCTACATCCTTAGCGAAGGCGAACATGCCTTCGCAAGAGGCTCATCCTTGCAACGCTCCAATAGCTAGCACCAACCAACCAGCGACGCCTCACTTGTCCACTCGCTCCCATATCTCATCCCCACTGGCAAAGCTCTTTTTTTTGCGGTAATGCAAGTAGAGATAGTCTCGAAACGGCTGCAGATGATCTGGCAAATGGTTTTGCAAATAGGGAGAGTGCACCTGTGGCCTTAGGACAATCACCGGGACCCTCGTCCTTTCTATCCCCTGCACGATGGCGGAAACCTGTTCCGGCCGGGTATATTCTCCCCGACTTATCTCTCCCATCGGAGTAGGGTTGCGCAGTTCGAGGGCAAGCACCAGTGCGGGCATTCCGAAATACCACTGTCCAGGCTTTGTATTCTCCTCCATCCAACGGTAGATATCGTAATAATCCGCCCTGGGCGGAATGGCGACACGGCCTACCGGAAGGTCGAGAATTCGTCGCGGCCTGAGTTGAATCGCGGCGATCTGCGCTAACACGATCGCCACCGAAATCGCACCGAGCGCGACCGCTATCCACACCCTTCCACTCCTGCTCAGCAACCAGGTCAAAAGCAATATTGCCGGGGGGCTCACCGTCGAGATTCTGAGAATTGATATTGCCGGCGACACCACAGCCAGCATCGCAATCCCCACAAATGCCAACAGCGCCAACTGATTCCAAGGCTCGTCTGGCTCAGCATTGGCTCGCCACAACCGCACGAAAAACCATATATAGGCAAGCGGTGCCACAAGGTACTGAAATGGGAAACATACCCATTTCAGCAGTCCCGTAGACCCCAGAAATTGCCCCGGCGCTCCTGTCCAGTTGTTGGCCGAAACAGAACCGAAATAGCGCACGGGAAAGACCATCACATCCCAAGCCCAACGACCCACTCCAGAGGCCAGGATAAACGGCCCGTTGATGACCGCGAAGACCGCCAGCGCGGAGCCGCAAAGCACCAGGCATCTGCGCCACCACTGTCCTGTCCGATCCTTCTCACGTGCCGCGATCCAGATGAAATAGGTGATCAGGCCAAAGATGGCGGCCGCGCCCTTGGTCTGCGTAAAGCTCGCCGCAACTCCGCAGAACGCCCCGGCCCCTGCCACTCGACCCAGCGAATGCCCCCCAAACAGTACCCATACGGCACCCATCAACGCCACGGTGCTGAACCAATGATGCGTGGGATCGAGCGAATAGCCCAGCACGAATCCCATCATCAGCAATGCCGGCAGAAGCGTAAACCAACCGTACACCAGGCGACTGGCGCACCAGGTCATCCATGACGCCGCCACTGCCGCAAGGGAGGCCATAACCAGATGCAGCATCCATAGCGACACCCCAAACCAGCGAAACAACAGCGCGTAGACAAGATCGGTACCCGGCGTCAAGAACTCGAAGAAATCCCGGTAAGGTATCTCTCCTTCGAGCAATCTCACGCCCTTTGCCGCGAATCCGGGGCCGTCTCCCCAAAGCAATAACGCGGTATGAGGAAGCACAAATAAACGCAGGCAGCAGGCTACAAATGTTAAGACAGCTAGCGATGCTATTTGCCAACTAAGGTAGATTGGTATCGTGGTCGTCGCGCCCTGAATCCGGGATCCCTTTTGGGGCACCGATTCGCTTGAACTAGACACCTCTATCAGATTGTGCAAGAGGTACGCTTCCTTCTAGGACGAATTTCAAAAGGGAAATCATGGTTAAGGTCGAAATTTTCAGCCAGGAGATGTATCCGTTATCGAAGTATCTCGCCAGGCTGACGTGACTCACGGCCCAAAGTCTCGCAAACAGACTGAAGGTAGACCAAAACAGTTGGGAAGTACATCGGTAATGACTGTCGTGACAATATAATGACAAGTTATTAACAATGACAGATCTCTATATCGTATACCTCAAATTCCACCCGAACATTTACGGGAGCTTATTGAACGACTGCTCTCTTGGGGCGTGATCGCATCAAATCGCGAAATCACAACATGGACTCCGGAAATACAACGCACTTTATCCTTCTTGAGGCGAGGTGATGCCACCACCGATTTGGATCAAGCATGCAACGTGCTGACCAAAAAACAGGTCAGGATCGTATTTGATTCGACCTCAGATCAGTCGGCCGAAGCTGTGGCGCAAATGCTCCTCGGCAACGGCTTTCAAAATATTGAAGCTATTCCTATTTGCGATCTTGGCTCAATCTCTATAGTAGATGACGTTCTTCTCATCTCAATGTTCACCGGGGCTAACAGCTCAGTCGCGGGACATGATCACTACGCCGCACTTCGCGCGAGCAAGATTATGTGGTTGCGTACTACATTGAACGTCGAATTAGGCGTGGGCGAGATTGGACCTATCTTCCATCCTGACGGCTCTCTTTGCCTCTCCTGCCTCACTCGTTCGCTGGCTCGTCCAAGTAACGTAACTAACATACACAACGCCTCAGTCTGTGCCATCTGGCCGACGCTGCTTGCCAGCGAAGTGACAATGCAGTTGTTCAGACGTAGTCGGTCCAACATCCGATCCTACCGCAGATATCGACTACCGCTCTATAGCAATGAGATCAGGACCTGGCCTGCATCCGCGTCCTGTATACCTTGTACCTATTCAAATCTCGAAACATCTTCGAGCCGTGTAAACGTGTTGCCGTTCTTGTTCGAAGAAGCGATTGCTAGTCGGCAGCAAGCAGCTGACTCTATTATCGCGGAGCGTGAGGAAGGAAAGCCGAGTCTCCCGAAAAAATGGTACTGAACAGCTTACACGTTGCTTTGCCGCAGACCGCGATAACTCTCTGTCATCCAGTAGTTGACCTACTCCAGTCGCCACATGTCGGGAACAGAACCCAACTGGATCTCAAAGCAGTAGCGTCACTCTTAGCACTTACGGTCGGCTTCAAGCCGGCAAATGGTGAAGGTAACTGCCGCTGGACGCCTTCCGGAGGTAATCTTGGATCGGTAGAAGCGTACCTTGTTGCCCAAAATGTCCAAGGTCTGAGTGCAGGAGTATATCTATACAAACCTCAGCAACACACGTTGGTGTCGCTCAACCAACGCAACGTCGATCATTTGCCAACAGTACTTGCGGCAACTGCGACAGACAATTCAGTTTCGGCTTTGGTGGTCTTCGTGGGTGCGTATGGACGGTTAGCGCGTAAGTACGGCCCGTTCGCTTATAAGCTCCTGCACCTCGACGCTGGTGTAGCAAGTAGCCAGTTTCTCCTCGTTGCTGCCGCTTTGGAGGTGCTTGCCGAAAGTGTAACGGGGTGGCAATCTGCGGCGCTTTCAGCCGCTCTGGCGCTTCGGCCATTGCAAGAGGTTACTACTCAGGTATTTTGCCTCGCCCCCGCGGTCCAGACACCACAAAAAGCGCTCAATCAAAGTATATTCAAGTGCGCAATGGGAACGCATCTGGATGAAGGTCATTCACCACAAGCTCTGGCAGAACTTTCCGCAGACATGCTCGCGGAGCAACTCATGTGTGATAGCCGATTCATAAGCGCGCGTCTTCCGTCTCGCATGCTGTCGCGCCAAGTTCTGGGAGCGGCCCTAATCGGTCTTCTCCGCACATCTGTCCACAAACGGTACCGAACCTGGCAGCAACCTCACTACACTAATCTTAATGTTAAGCGCGAAGTACGACCAGGCCACTGGGAAGGGTTCCGACGAGCGCCTAGGCGACTTGGCGGTCTGGTCTGCGGTCGAGCAAGAGAAAAACGAGTTGAGCATCATCCACACTTGACTCCTCCTCGTCCCTAGCATTCCAGGTTATAGCGTGAGTGCCGATCACATTTCGCTTTCACTCGCTCGGAAACCTTAAGTTTGTAATTGAACTGAAACATCGTCTCCTCTTTTTTGGAAAAGAGCGGGACCCACCGCTCTAGCTCTGCTGCGGCCGCGGAGCACTTTCCGGAGAACCCGCAGGATCACAGCAAAGGTCCCTCCCACGATCACCGTAAATAGGTATGCAAGCCAAAACATACATCTCCCCTAATTTACCGATGTCTGCCTTGTTCGTTCTCAAGCAGCGCCAGTGTTCCGCCGGTAAGTTGTAATAACTCAGCGTCTCGTCGATGCCGTTTTCAACGATCTCAGCAGCTTTGGCTAGTTGCATAAGTTTTAGTTTTTGTATTATTTGGCAGGCTTTTTCTTTCGCGGCCTTGGCATCTTCCTGGGCATGGATGGCTTTGAGCATGGCCGCCACTTCTTTTACCTTGCCGCTGGGGACCACGGTCCATACGTTGAACCCCTTCGCAACTCCAAATCGCGCTCGACCGCGGCGCGATCGACAAGGCTGCCGACGACCCCATCCGCGCGGCAATCGAGAGCGACCTGATCCTCCTGAGCGGCCCCGTATTCGCCATTCAAGAATGGCTCGAAAAGCTGGCTCCTGTCCTCAAGCCCAATCAACTTGTGACCGACGTAGGCAGCGTCAAAGTCGCCATCACCGAACGAGCGCAACCCCTGTTCGGAGGTCCCGGCCAGGCTGGCTTTCTCCCCGGCCATCCCATGGCAGGCAAAGAGGTATGCGGTGCGGCTAACGCCGATGCACAACTATTCGCCAAGGCCGTCTGGCTCTTTACCGAATTTCCCAGCCACCCTGCAGCCGTCGAATGGCGCAGTTGGGTGGAGCGCTTCGGCTGCCGCACCATGGACATTCAGGCTGTCCGGCACGACGAAATCTGCGCCTGGGTGAGCCATCTACCCCAGTTCCTCTCCACCGCCTTGTCTGCCATGCTCGAAGATCGTTTCGGTGATGCATCCGATCTGCGAGCCATTGGCGGCCGGGCTTTGCGAGAGATGACACGCCTGGGCGCCAGCCCGTATTCCATGTGGCGAGATGTTGCCCATACCAACACGGAACCGGTTGCCGAAGCTCTGTTTTGCCTGGAGCAGCGGATCACGCATCTCCGCGAAAACCTCAAGACGCCGGAGCTGCGCGACGAGTTCGAACTCGCCAACCGATTCCGAAACAAGCCGCTCTGAATCTTCCCGGCGACAGAAAAGAAATACCGCGGTAACGAACGTTCGCTCCGTGCATCTCACTCGAAATGGGATCAAGCCACCTGAAGATTGTCATCGGAGACCCTTTTAGCGCTTATAGCGCTAAAAACGCTCTTTTTGCGCACGGATTGCCTTTTACCGTGTCAAAAATGAAATCTGGCCCGAACGGCATAGCCGGCCGGCAGGATATGATGCGGTGACGCTCCTCGCACACCGAGGCGGCTCGACGGAGACCAGCCGATGGCTCTAGAGAATGCAGGAGCAAAATTTCCTGGCTCGCTTCCGGAAGCGCCCGAGAGCCTGTTCGAACGATGTTCATGGTTCTACGCGTTTTGCCGTGAGCACTTGTTCCGCGATCACACAGCAGCCATCTCCAAAGCATTTTGGCCCGGTCCTGGGCCCAGTCCCGACACACATCTTCTCGAAATTGCCTGCGGCCCCGGCTTCTATGCCTGCAGTCTGGCCCAACGCTACCCCGACATCCGCATCACCGGTGTCGACCTCTCCGAAAGACTTCTCTCCCGTGCCAAGGACCGGGCAGACCTCCGGCAACTGAAGAACTGTCATTTCGTTAAGGCGAACGTCCTCGCGCTTTCCGAAGCGCTGGAACCAGTGGATGCGATCATCGCTTCGCGCATGCTGATGGTGGTGGGCGATCGTCCCCAGGCGTTGCGAGAAATCTTTTCCGTCTTGCGCCCAGGGGGTCGCTGTTTCATCGCCGAGCCGACCTCCGCCTTGCGCGCTGCGGTCCCGCTCTCCTGCATGTGGCTTTTCGCCCGGCTGATGGGCGACTGGACGACCCGCTTTCACGAACCCGGACACGCCGCCGTGTTGAACCCAAACGATTTCCGGACGCTGATCGATTCGCAGCCCTGGAGCAGCGTCACTTTGTGGCAGGATAACTGGTATCAATACGCGGTCTGCAACCGGGGCTGTTGAGACCCTTCACAGCCGGCACGGAGAATGCTTGCCCTACAAGACACTGCAACCTGGAAAGCCGGCAGGCTTTGGCGAAGGCTACTGTGCCCTGGCTGTCATGGCTAAGGCGCCCCGCCCCGGCAAAGTGAAAACACGGCTTTCGCCTCCTCTCACTCCCGATCAGGCTTCCGCGCTCAATGTCTGTTTCATTCGGGACACGGCGGAAAACATTCACCAGGTCACGGAAGCCAGCCGTAGTGCGGGGCTAGTCGTCTACACGCCCATAGGCGACGAAGCGGCCTTTGACGGGCTATTACCCCAGCCGTTCGCCCTTCTGGGGCAACGGGGCGACGGCTTCGGAGAGCGTCTGCTCCATGCCAGCGAGGATTTGTTTTCCTGTGGTTTCGCCTCCGTCTGCCTGATCGATTCCGATAGCCCCACCATGCCGCAGGCGGCATTGCTGCACGCAGTCGAGCTCTTACAGCGGCCCGGTGACCGGGTGGTTTTGGGAGCAGCGGATGATGGTGGCTACTACCTGATCGGCCTCAACCACTTACACCCGCAACTATTTGAGCGTATCGACTGGAGTACGGAGCGCGTGCTCCGGCAAACGCTCGAACGCGCGACCGAGATTGGTCTGAAAAGCGAACAGCTCGCCACCTGGTACGACGTGGACGATGCGGCCACGCTCGAACGCCTGCGCGCCGAACTGTTTTCCAGCACGCTGGATAGCACCAGCAGCCTGGATAGTAAAGGATATGAAGCGAAGCACACGCGCGCGTTTATCGAGCGAATCATGGCGTCTTCCGGGCAAGACTTAACGGCGAGACGGGCATAATGAGTACACATTCTTTCCGCGCCCAGCCTTGGCAGACCAATAGCGCGCTCCTCTTCATGGGTCTCCTGCTTGTGTACCTCTGCCGCGACGGCGTAACTGAGTACCATCACTACGTCATCGGTTTCAGCATGGTCGCGATGTATCAGTCGCTGCTCTACCTCGCCGCCGTATGGGTGGCGCTCAACATGCCGGCGAACCGCTGGACATTCGTGGTCATTCTCGGCGGCGCTGCCGCCTGCAGGCTGGTCTGTCTCTGGTTCCCGCCCTTTCTTTCGACAGACATCTTTCGCTATGTATGGGACGGCCGCGTACAGGCAGCGGGCGTCAATCCCTACCGCTATATTCCAGCGGACGCGCACCTGGCGTTCTTGCGCGACCTCAAGATCTACCCCCATATCAATCGCAGGGAATACGCCCACACCATCTATCCGCCGGGAGCGCAGATGCTCTTTCTGCTCATCACCCGCTTCGGCGAGTCAGTGCGCTGGATGAAGGTAGGCATGGTGGGTCTGGAATCGCTCACCATTTGGGTTCTCGTAAAGCTGTTAGCCTCTTTGGGCTTACGGCGAGAGCAGGTGCTCATCTACGCCTGGCACCCTCTCATCTTTTGGGAAGTGGCCAGCAGCGGCCATGTGGACGGCGCCGCGCTCCCTTTGATCGCGCTCGCGCTTCTCTTCTACGTTCGCCATAAACCCACAGCCACGGGTGTGGCTCTGGCTGCAGCCACCCTCGTCAAGCTTTACCCCATCGTCCTTTTCCCGGCCCTCTACCGCCGAACCGGCCTGCGCGAGAACGGCTGGAAAATGCCGTTAACCATTGCGGGGATGGTAGCTGCTGGTTACGCCTGCTACCTGAGCGTCGGTAAGCAGGTGCTAGGCTTTCTCCCCGACTACGCCAGGGAAGAGGGGCTGGACTCCGGGACTCGCTACTTCCTCCTCACCCAGGCCCGGCAGACCCTGCATCAACAGGGTCTGCCGGCTGCAGCCTTCTATGGATTTGCCGCGTTCCTGCTTCTTGGTTTGGCCATCCTGGCATGGCTCAAGAGCGATACGGCTCATCCGCATCATGGGCCGGGACAGGCTTCGCTTCCCCCCGCAATCGGCTATGCTTTCGCCATAGCGGCGGCGCTGATGTTGCTCTTCTCTTCCCATTACCCCTGGTACTTCCTCTGGCTGTTGCCATTTGTGTGCATCGTTCCCTACGTACCCATGCTGTATTTCACTACGGCCTGCTTCTATCTCTACACCACATCCCTTGCCATTCCCGGTCCGGCCATGTTCTACATGTTCCAATGGCTGTATGCCACAACGGCTCTGTTGGCGTTGTGGTGCCTGGGCAAGCAGTTTGCATCGAAGTATCCATCAGCGAGGAACTCATGAGCGAGACTCTTGCGGGACTGCCCGAAAGCCAGCAGAAAATGCGGCGCTACTTTGAGAAACCAGAAGATCAGCTCTCCGTAATCATGGAAGCCGATCCCGTCTGCCTCTATCTGGAAACCACCAATCGCTGTAACCTCTTGTGCACCACGTGTCCGCGCACGTTTGAAGAGCTGGAGCCTGAGGCGGATATGTCGTGGGAGCTCTTCACCAGCATCATCGATCAGTATCCGAAGATTGCGCGCGTCGTGTTGCACGGTGTCGGCGAGCCGATGCTGGTGAAAGAGCTGCCGCGCATGATCCGCTACCTGAAAGACCGCGGCATCTATGTGCTCTTCAACACCAACGGCACGTTGTTAACCAAAGCCAACGGCCAGGCGCTCATCGACGCGGGGCTCGACGAGCTGCGTGTGTCGCTCGATGCCGCCGAGTCGTCCGTCTTCCAGATGGTGCGCGGCAAAGACATGTTCGACCGCATCGTCACCAACGTCGGCAATTTTGTCCAGATGCAGCGCGCCAGCGGTAAGTCGTTGCCGGCACTTTCGCTCTGGCTCACCGGCCTGCGCGAAACCCTGGCGCAGCTGGAAGCCTTTATCCGCCTGGCCCATCGACTGGGTGTGATGGAGGTTTATCTGCAGAGAATGGTCTACCTTCCTGAGGGCCAGGGGCTGGCGCGCCCTGATCAGGCTCTGTTTGAACACACGAGCAAGCAGGAAGAAGAAACCCTGCAACGCGCCGAAGCCGTCGCTGAAGAGCTCGGCGTGCTCTTCAGCGCATCGGGCGCTACCGAACCGCAGGTCAGCATCAGGAAGCAAAAAGACGATAGCCCGTGGTCACTCTGCCGCCGTCCCTGGAGCTTGATGTACATCACCGCCAATGGTCAGGCCCTGCCTTGTTGCATCGCGCCGTTCTCCATGCGGGGCTATGACAGCTTCACCCTGGGTAATGCCACGCAGCAGACCATGCGCGAAATCTGGAACGGCGAAAAGTATCAGGAGTTCCGCCGTGCCTTGCTGAGCCCACAGCCGCCAGCGGCCTGCTCCAACTGCGGCCTGCGCTGGAGTCTCTGATTTTGGCGTTCGACGGCACGAGCGTCTCTGTCATCATCCCCGCGCTCAACGAGGCGGAGAACATCGCTGCCGTCGTAAAGGAAATGCCGTGGAATCTGATCCGCGAGTGCATCGTAGTGGACAACGGCAGCACCGATCGAACGGCATCCGTGGCGCTGGCAGCCGGCGCCAGGGTGGTTGCGGAGCCACGGCCCGGCTACGGCAGGGCCTGTGCGGCGGGGGCAGCCGCCGCGGACGACGGATCGAGCATCCTGGTCTTCATGGATGGCGACGGCAGCGACGTCTCCGCGGAAATGTGGCAACTGCTGGAGCCGATCGTCTCCGGCGAATGCGATTTCGTTATCGGCTCGCGCCTGCGCGGCCAACGCGAGCCCGGCAGCCTGTTGGCTTCACAGATTTTTGCCGGCTGGCTGGCCGGCGTTCTTCTCAGATTGCTCTACCGCGTGCGGTACACCGACATGGGGCCCTTCCGCGCCATCAAGCGCGAGGCCCTTGCCCGCTTGCACATGCGCGAAGAGACGTACGGCTGGAACCTGGAGATGCAAATGCGTGCGGCACAATGCCGGCTTCGCATCCGGGAAATCCCCGTAAGCTACCGCAATCGCGCCGGCGGCGTAAGCAAAGTAGCCGGCTCCCTGATGGGCTCAATCAAAGCCGCCGTCCGCATCACCCAGACCCTGCTCCGCCTGGCCGCAACACCAACAAAATAGGTGGATTCCATGAACGTGTGGATTTGCCGGGAGGCAATTCTCGGGCCAATTCGCGTACCTGGGGTTTGGTTCATCTCACGCGCTATAGAGCACTTCGAGCATGGTGAAGTCGTCGTTCGGAGGTGCACCATTCATGAACGTCTCCACTTTGCGGATCACGCCCTCGATGGTCGAGCCTTCCAGAGCGGCCTCCAGCCGATCTTCGCCAAAAAACTCGCCGTCCAGGCTTTCGGCTTCGGTGACGCCATCGGTGGCCAGGATGATGCGATCGCCCGCCCCAAGCTGCAGCCGCGCCGACGCGAAGGTCGCTTCTTCAATCAAGCCGACCACCATGTTGGCATTGTCCAGTCGCTTGACGCCCCTGCTGTTGGCCAGCAATGGCTGCACATGGCCACAGTTGACGTACTCAAACGTACCGTCGGGATCGAGTTTCACCAGGATCATGGTGGCGTACTTCTGCACATTTTTTTCGCAGATGTAACGATTGGCTACGTCCGCGATCTGCGCCAGGGGCTGGCCGGCGAGCAATAGTCCATAAAGCAACCCTTGCAGCGTAGAGGCAAGGATGGCCGCCGATACGCCCTTACCTGAAATATCTGCGATCACGATATACAGCCCGTGCGGAGTGGCAATGACGTCGTAAAAGTCTCCTCCGACCTCTTTGCAAGCCACGCTGCGCGCGTGCACCTTGGCATAGGGCAGGTTGGGAATGGCAAACTCCATGAGCCCCTGCTGGATGGCGGCGGCGATATTCAGCTCTTCGCGGTAGCGGCGTGCCGACTCTTCCGACTGGGCGAGAAAGGCATTTTCCACCAGTGCAGCCGCTTCGGTCGAGATCGTCTCCAGCAAATCGTTGTCCACCTGGCTTAGTTTGCCGGCCTGGAGCCGGCTGTCCAGATAGAGAACTCCCAGAATGTCCTTCTCATGGAAATCGGTTCCGGCCGAGCGCTTGCGCAGCGGAATGCAGTACACCATGCGGATACTCTGCTGCACCATGCTCTCGGTGCGTGTGTTGGCCTCGGCCGACAGGGTATCGGTGATGATGAATTTTGAAGCTTTGCAAGCCTGCGCAATGGCGCTATGCGAAATAGTGGAATCGTCTTCCAGACGATCGCCCTTGAGGCTACGCCCTGCAGCCAGAGTCAGCTTCCCCTTTTCGTCCCGCAGAAAAACGTATCCGCGCTCCAGCCTGCGTCAGCTCCAGAGTCGCTTCAACCAGCGTCGCCAGGATCTCGTTCACTGCCCCGAGAGTATTCAGGCGCTGCGCCGCGGCGAGGAACCAGCTCAGCTTTTCGAGATCCGAGGTTGGAGTTGAAATCGCATGCAACTCATCCAGAAGCTTATGGGTAGTCGAAGTATTTTCCTTGAACGCCCCAAAACGCAGCGACGGGCCATTCAGCGAGCCCAGCCGGATCTCGTCGCCCGGCTTCAGCGCCTGCCGGGTCACGAGGGGTTGGGCATTAAGAAATGTGCCATGACGGCTACCGCTGTCGACCACATAAAACTGGCCTTTCTCGTAGACAACAGCGGCGTGGTCACGAGAGATGAAGGCGTGCGACAACACCAGGTCGCGGTCCTGCAGACGCCCGATCGTGAAGGGCGTGTGTATTACGTTGATCTCCTCCTGTCGGGTATCGTCGATCAGCAGCAGCGTGGTGGCTGGAATAGTCTCGGCCAAGGGGCGCCTTTCAGTTAGCTCCAGAGGTTGATTACACTAGCCACGATCACCGGGCTGATGTTATGAAAACTACCACAGACAACCCGACAAGCCGCCGCCGGCGTTTGGCGGCATCCAACAAGTTGCAGAAACCGGGCGCGCAGGAGTGCGCCATGTACATTCAAGGCATAGGAGAAGAGAAATCGTGCGAATGTCCCATACCCCCATACCCCCAATCGAAGGCTATGCCTGCTACCTCGCTGCCATTTCCATGGCGAACGGCCCGGTAACATCCGAGCCATCTGACCAGACCATCGCCCTGTGGGACACCCCGGCCATGGGTGACTCCTCCTCCAGCTTTCCCAAATATGAACTTTATAAGTCCCTCGACGAACTGGACGAAGAAACGGACGAAGACGACGAGGGTGAAGAGGACGATGAGGACGACATCGACCTTGATGACGAGGACGAAGACGACGAGGACGATCTGGACGACAGCTACGACGAGGATGAAGACGACGAAGAAGACGAGGATGAAGACGACGAGGACGATGAAGATGAAGAAGAAGAGGATGATGACGAGGATGATATTAAGCCGCTGAAAATGGCCGGCTACTTTTGAAGGGTACGGATTTTTATTCCGTACGTAAATGATTTGAAATGAATGCGGCTTTAGCCGCCGAGGGGGCGGGTATTTTCCTCAGCGGCTAAAGCGAGACTAAAGCGGGATTGGTGCTGTGAATCAACGTACGGGCTCAGAGCCCGTACCCTTCAGAAAAGCTGTATTCGGCCGCTTCCGAATCCGTGCCCTTCGTGTCTCGCAGTTTTTACCGTCGCTGAAGACAATCCAATCAACACTGTTCGCCGGCCATAAGGCAAACAATATCAGTGTCTTTTACGCCCCGGCGTAAGCCCTTCGCCCAGCACCCAATAGTAATTGCCTGAAAGTGGAAGCTCCGATCGGCGCTGCTTGCGTTACCTTGTCACTGGCCCCACCTACCCGGAGAGTGACTGTGAATCGGCGCATTCTGGTTGTAGATGATGATGACGCAGCGCGGCAGGCAGCGGTGAATAGCTTGCAGGCGATGGCAGGGTGGCAGGTTGCCGAGGCTTACTGTGGAGCGCAGGCAATCGAAAGCGCTACGCGGAATCAACCCGACGCCATTCTCCTTGACGTAATGATGCCGGCGATGGACGGCCCCGCCATGTTGAACAAGCTCAGGTCAACCCGCGCCACAAGCCATATCCCGATCGTCCTGCTGACCGGTCAGGTGCAGGCCGCCCGCAGCGGAAAATTTTCTCACCTGCCCGTTGCCGGGGTTCTATTCAAGCCCTTCGATCCGTTTCGACTGGCAACTCAGGTCGCCGATGCCCTTGGATGGCAAGGCGAGCCCTCTTCAACGTGATCGTATGGTTGACTCAACCCAAGAGCGGGCGTCCAGCACGAAAGGACTGAAGCAGCCGGCCTTCCGGCGAAAGGGCTACGAGGTTGGCCTCCCGTCCCTCTTCCAGGCGGCCCCAATGCTGGTCAAGCCCCATCAAGGTAGCCGGATTCCGGGCAGCCAGTTGGGCGCAGACTTCCAGGCGGGCGCCGGTAAAGACACAGAAGTTACGCACCGCCTGATCCATCGTCAGCACGCTGCCCGCCAGTGCGCCGCCTGACATGCAGCGTCCGTTGGCTACTTCCACGTCGAGTTCGCCCAGCTTGTATTTTCCTTCCGGCATCCCGGTAGCAGCCATGCCGTCGGTCACAAGGATGGCCTTTTCTTCGCCTTTTGACTTGAAGTACAGGCGGACCATGGCAGGGTCTACATGGATACCGTCGCAGATCATCTCAGCAAACAGCGCGTCGTTATCCAGAACATAAGCCGCAACGCCGGGGTCGCGATGGTCAAGCCGGCGCATGGCATTGAACGTATGGGTGGCGGTGCGCGCGCCTGCGTGAAAGCCGGCCTGGGCTTGCAGAAACGAGGCGTCGCTGTGGCCCATGCTGCACACCACGCCCAGAGCGCTGGCGTGCTCGATCAGCTCCAATGCATCCGGCAGCTCGGGGGCGATGGTCATGATGCGGATAAGGCCACGCGCAGCCTGCCAGAAGCGATCGAACAGCGAGATCGACGGCTGCACCAGGCGCGCGGTCGGGTGTACGCCAGGCTTCGCCGGGGAAAGAAACGGACCCTCGGCGTGAATGCCCAACGGCACGGCGGCATCGGCGGAAGGTCCCCCTTCGATGACCGCGGCAATCATATCCAGCGCGCGCAAGGTGTCGTCGATCGAGGCGGTTACGGTCGTCGGATAGTACGCCCCTACCCCGTGGCTGGCGAGCGAAGCCCCGACGGCGTGCACTGCCCTGGGTGTGCCTTCCATGACGTCGAAACCCGCTGAACCGTGAACGTGGATATTGAGATAGGCCGGAGCCAGCAAGGCTTCGGGGAACGCATACGTGGAAGGGCCGGCGATCCTGGGCTCTCCGCTGACAATGGAGGTGATGTGGCCGTCATCGACGGTGATCCGCGGAAACTCAACCACCGTGTTCCCCCGCAACAGCCGCCGCGCCGTAATTGTGCTGGTCATGTGCTTCGCTCGCCTTGAGTCTTTGTCTGTTTCAAACACTTTGCAAAGGATATAGCAACGAACGAAATGCTCCACAACGACGATCGCCGCCACGGTTTGCCCCTGTGGCGGCGATCGTAATGAGAACCCTGGCAAACGGACGCAATGGAACAGTGAGTGCGTATGACACGGCCGGCCGACGGCCGATGCTGCTGAGTCAGCGGCATAGGCCCTGAACGGCTAAACGAAGAAGCCGATATGCTCCAGGACTTCTTCGCTCAGCTCGATGTTGCTCAGCTTGGCGGTATGAGTGATCTTGAGCTCTTCGCGAAACCGGTCCAGCACTGCCGCGTTGAGATCGGTTCGCTTGTCCAATAGCAGGAGAAGTTCCGCGGCGGTGGTCGCGTGCTGGTAGTTCGCCTTGAGGCCGCGCGCGGTCTCAATGGTCACGGCCAGCGGAAGACTGCGAAAATCGCTGGCTTGCTGGTGGGGCATACGGACTCGAATGTTTACTCGCATATTGGTGACGATGTTGCCACGCGTATATGCGATGGGAAATACGACCTTAAGGGGCAGCGCATACCTTTAGGGGGTATCCGGCGCGCACTTTGGGTGACCCGTCAGCTACACATTCAAACCGATCTGTCCGGATTTTCAACAGGCAGGAAAGGCCAATACCGTTGCCGCCGGGCCAGAATGAGAAACAAGCCCGTTCCACTAGCGATCACAAGGAGTACGTAGAGCATGTACCTCCAGCCTTGGGGCTCAAAAGCCTGCACCAGGAAGATGTAGATCCAGCAGGCCATGGCGAACAATGCGGGCATAGGATACAGCCACATGCGGAAGGGTCGCGGCGCCTCTGGATGCTTGCTTCTAAGCAGCAACAGACCGACGATCTGGCTGACAAACATCAGCAGAATACGAGCCAGGACCAGTGCTGTGATGATCTGCACAAGGTCGAACAAACTAGCGATGGCCGACAAAATGCCCACCAGCAGCAAAGACCGGTGCGGGAAACCCTTCGTGGGATGGGTCTTGCCAAAGAAGCGGAAGAAGGTCCCGTCAAGGGCAGCCGCATAGGGAATGCGTGAATAGCCCAGCATCAGGGAGTAGACCGAGGCGAAGGCCGTCACCAGCACCATGAACGTCAGCCCCCGCGAGGCCCAGGAGCCGGCCACCCGCTGCATGAACACCGAGCCCACCGCGTCGTAGATCAGGGTTCCCGGTTTGATCATCTCGCGCCACGGCAGCACGCTGGTAAAGGACGCGGAGATGGCTACATCCAGGAGCAGAACAATCAGAATCGACCAGATAATTGCCCGCGGAATCACTCGCTCCGGTTGCCGCACTTCCGCGCCAAGATGGCAAATGTTGTAGTAGCCGAGAAAGTTGTACATCACCAGCACGCTGCCATTCCCCAGCCCCAGCATGAACGCCGTATTCAGATGAAACGCATCCGGCGGGAAGTCGAAGAGCATGTGCGGGTGAAAATGCAGTGCGCCTTCTGCGACGACCCACAAGCTGGTCAGCAGCAGACCGATCCAGAGAATCATCATGATGCGCGCGATATCGCCAATCTTGCGATAGAGCAGGACCATCGCTCCCAGAGAGAAAGCAGCCGCCAGCAGGCGGAGCGTCCAGGGATGCACGACCAGCCCCTTGAAAATGAAACCGGTGTAGAGCGCCATGCCTACCGTGCCGGTAGCAATCTCCAGGGTTGCGCTAAACAAGAATTGCCAGACAAAGAGCCACGCCATCAGGCGTCCCAGTCCTTCTCGTCCGAAGCATTCGCGGAGGTAGGTGTAGGAGCCGCCCGAACTGGGGAAAGTGGTACCCAGTTCGGCGAACACAAGGCCGTCAGCGATGGCGATTACCGCTCCAATGAACCAGCAAAAGAGGGCTTGCGGGCCGCCCATCGTAGCCAGCATGGCCGGCACCGTGATGAACGGACCGGTGCCCACCATGTTCGACATATTGATGGAAATCGCATTGAGCAAGCCAAACTTCTTGGGCAGGGATACGGTGATGCCTGGGGTGGGCTCGCCAAACGACGTTGGAAGATCGGTTGTGGACATGAAATAAGGGTCGAGTTTCAATCTAAACCATTTCACGGCAGTGGGCAGAGTTCCTAAGCCCTTTTAGGCCAAACCTAGCGTTGCCTCGACGAAGCTTGTAATATTCACTAAGCGGTTAGTTGAACCTGTAGGGTGAGCAGGCATGCAGCAGGAAAGCGTAGTCCGCGCGTACAATCTGCCCAGCGATCAAGCAGGCGAAATGGTTGGTTTCACCCGCAAGCAGGCCGGGTGGGAATGGATGAGTTTTGTGGCAACGCGTTTGTTGCCCGGGCAGTCTATCGAGCGGACCACCGTAGACGAGGAAATGGCGCTCGTAATCATGGGTGGCCGTTGTGTTGCCAACTGGGGCGTGGGCGAGCAGGCAATCGGTTCCAGGGCCAATGTGTTCGATGGCTTGCCCTATACGCTTTATCTGCCCGCCGGCAGTCACGTGACGCTGAAGGCTGAGACCGTCTGTGAAATCGCTGAGTGCCGTGTGCCCTCCAGGGCCAAACTGGAACCCATGCTGATCACGCCGAAGGACGTCGAAACAAATCTGCGCGGCGGAGAGAATGCATCTCGTCAAATTGTGGACGTGATCTCACCCTCGTTTCCAGCCGACAAACTGGTCATCTTCGAGGTCTATACTCCAGGCGGCAATTGGTCGAGCTACCCACCTCACAAGCACGATGTCGATGCACCCCCGATCGAGGTGGATCTGGATGAGATTTACTACTACCGGATGCGGGATGGGCAAGGGTTTGCCCTGCAGAATCTTTATGGATCGGATCGATCGCGTGAGGCGATTGTGAAGGTGCGCGATGGCGACGTGGTTCTGGTAAGGGATGGCTTCCACCCGGTCGTTGCTGGGCCCGGCTACGACATCTACTACCTCAATTTCCTGGCGGGCACGGCACGGACAATGACTGTGACGGAAGACCCGGAACACGCCTGGCTGCGCTCAACCTGGAAGCGCCACGACCCGCGCCTGCCTCTGGTCCAGGGTTGAATGGTGCAGGGCTGAAGTCTACCGTTGTCGGCGTGCAACGAAGGCGCGCCCCATATCTGGCTCGCGTTTTTTCGGGCCAGATATGGGAAGCGCAAGGGCTTTCTGTATGAATTTCCCCGCCAGACGAAATCAGGGGCAGATCACTTCGACTTGCGGCGTGTCTTGCCCGCGAGAGCGGGCAAAGCAGGGATCGCGCTGGCGCTTGAGGAACCATTCCGCAACGCGAAGCCACACGACTCTCTCACACAAAGCTGCGGGGCGATCTTATGTGTAACCGCAGGAATATTCTTACCCTCGATCCGGTCGATCAGTAGCTCGGTCGCGAGGCAGCCAACCTCATATTTCGGCAACTCCACGGCTGTGAGCGGAGGATCAAACAACCGCAGCCACGGATAGTCATCCAAAGTGACCAAGCCGAAATCCTCGGGACAGCGCATGCCCATCTCCAGGGCGGCTTGCAGAAAGCCGACAGTCATTAGAAAATTTGCCACGAACACCGCATCGGGACGGTGCGGGAGCAGCGACAACCCGGCCCGGTGACCTGAGTCGATTCGATAGTCTCCTTCAAACACCAGCCCGGGATCGAACTTCAACCCACTTGCCTTGAGTGCTTTCCTGAAACCCTGAAGCCTGGTTCGTCCGTTGCTGACGGTCAATGGACCACCCACCATGGCTATTCTTTTGTGGCCGATGCGCGCCAGATGCGAAACCGCCTCGTAGCTGCCCTGCAGATCGTCGGCAATGACCGCGTCCCCGGTCAGGCCAGGGTAGGTGCGCATCATCAGCACCGTAGGCACATTCATGCTGGCAAGCAGACTGATCGTTTGCGGATTCAACTCGCCCGGCGACTTGGTAAGCAGGATTCCGTCTACGCGCTTAGCGACCAGCAAATCAAGATAATGCTCTTCCTTTTCAAGAAGTCCATCGCTGTTACAGAGAAGGATGCTGTATCCGCGTTTCTGCGCAACATCTTCAGCGCCGCGCACCAGCATCGGGAAGAAGGGGTTCGAAACATCGGGGACGATTACCCCCAGCGTGCGGGTACGTTCATTCGCAAGGCTCTGCGCGAGAGAATTTGGACGATAGTTGAGCTTGAGAATCGCCGCATCCACACGCTTCTTGAGCGGTGCGCCTACGTGACTCTTGTGGTTAATGACGGCCGATACGGTGAAGACAGAAACCCGGGCTTCACGCGCCACATCATAGATGGTCGGCGTCTTGCGCTTGGACGCCCTGGAACCACGTGCTGAATCAACCATGCTTCGTTTCCCCGATCCAGCCACCGGAAGGATCAAGCCTGTCGAATTTTAGCATCGTCCGCTACTGGGCTCTGCGTGGCTGAAGGATGGCGGCCAACAGATCCGGCTTACCGCTAATTCTAGTTAGATGCGGCGATCGCAAGCCCTGCACATACTGCACCGAAGTCTCGGCATAGTAGCCATCGGTGAGGGTGAGCAAGTCGATCGGTTGTTGCGTGGTTTCGGCGCTCACAATGGCCTGGCGGAGTAAGTCCGCCGAATAGATCCGATGGTTGACACCCACGATTTTTGTTGCGGGCGTGAGCCCCGCGCGGCCTGCGGCAGAGTCAGCAACGATGTCCGCGATCGTTCCATCCTGATCGAGGACCAGTCCGATCGACGTCGATAAGTCCACTTGTTGAGAGACCGTTTCCGCATCCACTGCAGCCTGGTTGGGCTCGTCCGTATAGGTGACCGTCCAGCCTGCGGCTTCAAGGCCGGGTGAGACGGGAGTGGGCCGCTCAGCGAGCAGGTCGCCCTTGAGCAGGCCGTCCCAATCGAAAACTACGACATGATTCAAAGCGGCTAGCAGATCCTGGTAGTCGTAGGTCTTGACCGTCGTCACTCCATCGGGCGGCCCGAAGAACTCGGCCGCAAAGGTGTCGAGACTGCGGGTTCCATGGCTCTTTTCCCGCAGAACACTATCGACCTGTAGCCACAACAGTGGGCCTTCGCGGTAATAGTCCGTGCCGCGCCGCAGAATCGTCCACTGCTGCGAGGCGGTATAGAGCAACTGCGCCGATCGCGAGACTTCTTCGAGGTTGCGCCAACTGCGCCCGGCGCGTGTTTCCATTTCCGCCTGGTCGATCGCCAAACGGTCTCTTAGCTGGGCAGGGGTTTCGAGCCCCGCGCGGGTCGCCAGTACGCCGGCCCAGTAGCTGGTAAGGCCCTCATAAACCCACAGCAAGTCGCCGATCATTGGCTGCTGATAGTCGGGTGTGGCCAGCCCTTCCGGTCGCCGGAACTTTCCATTCCACGAGTGGATCATTTCGTGGGCCAGCAAATCTCCGGCCTCGGCAGAGAAGGCCGGGCTCACCATGCCGAGCTCCGGTATCTGCTCATCGCTCGATTGCTGGTGTTCGAGGCCGTCACTGGTTTCCGCTTGTGCTTCGACCAGGAAGTGGTAGCTCACATAATGATGCGTATGGAACAAGGCGCCGGCTTCAGATACGAGGTTGCGAAAAGCCTCCAGTCGCTCGGCCGGCAGATTAAGTCCCTCAGCAGACTTTTCAAACAGATCGAGGAAATGCGGCTGGGTCACACCCTTCGGCGTAATGTCGAACTCTTTCATGACCGAGCCGCACATGAGCGGGGAATCGATCAGAGTGGTCAGCGAGACAGGGTCGAAGTGAATTCCGTCACCCTGCGCGGATGGATGGGGCAACGCGGTGGCAAAAGACCACCTCGCCGGGAGCTTGATGGAGGCGGCGATCGTCACCTGATCGGCCTTTGCGCCGGCTGGGTACAGAACCATCTGATCCCAGTTCACGTCTCCCTGCACGGGAGTGGAGGTGTTGCCGATGGCAAAATCATTGTCTGCAACGTAAGCGCCGACCAGACTGAATTCAGCGATCAGGGTTTTGCTGCCCGCAGGAACCGGTATGTGAAAGCGGAACATGTCCACAGGATCGCGTGTCCAGGCGAGTGCTTTTCCGTCAGCGGTGAAATGGAGGTTCACCAGATCGGCGATGGGCCCCGTGGGCGCGTGGTTTCCGGGAATCCACTTCGGATATACGAGGTCGACGGTGTGAGCTGCCTGGAACATTATGGGAAAGGTTTCACGAGCCGACAGGATTTTTCTCGAGAGAGTGGTCGCGTCCACGTCGAGCCGGATCTCAGGTGGGCGATCCTGCGCCCGCGCACATGTCCCTGACAGGCTGAGGCCAAGGCAAAGCAGTTGTGGAAAGCTGAGACATTTGTATCTGTGGCGTAGCAATCCAAAGGACAATTCGCTTTTCCTCCTATACGGCTACCTGGGCCTGCAGCTTAAGCTTAGCTAAGAAGCGTTCTGTGGGCGAGGTCCTTGCGATGAAGCATAGCCTTTTCGAGTTGTTCAAGATCGGCATCGGTCCATCGAGTTCGCACACGATGGGTCCTATGCGCGCCGCGCTTCGCTTTGTTCGGGAACTCGAGTTGGCGGACCTGACTCCGCAAACCAGGTCGATACAGGTCGATCTTTATGGATCACTGGCGTTGACTGGCCACGGCCACGGCACCGACCGCGCCATTCTACTTGGACTCTCTGGGGAGACACCGGAAGGGATCGACCCAAACCAAATTGAACCGCGGCTCGCCGCAATCCGTGCCGCCCAGCGATTGCAGCTACCGGGCCATCACGTGATTGCATTCGAAGAGCCAAGGCATCTGATGTTTCATCGCGATCAGATGTATCCCGATCCGCATCTCGTCTCGCACCCCAACGGCATGCGCTTTTCCGCATTCGATAACCAGATGAATCTGCTGACCGCGCAGGTCTTTTTTTCGATTGGTGGTGGGTTCATCTTAACCGAAGAGGAACGCGCAGCCGCGGAAGCCGGTCATACACCTGCTGTCAACAACGTAAGATCGGTTCCCTATCCGTTTCACAGTGCGAGCGAACTCCTGGAGAGAGCAGAAGAAGCTCACCTTACGATTCCACAACTCATGTTCGCCAATGAATGTGCGCTCGATTCCACAGAAGAAGAAGTTCGCCGCAAGATCCTGCAAATCTGGCAGGTGATGCGCACGTGTACTCGTCACGGTATCGAAACCGAAGGCATTCTTCCTGGGGGGCTTAAGGTCCGCCGGCGTGCCGCGAAGCTGGCGGCGCGATTACGCGCGAACACATCGCGAGATCCGCTTTCGCAGCTTGATTGGATCACCGTGTATGCCATGGCCGTTAACGAAGAGAACGCTGCTGGTGGCCGCGTCGTCACCGCCCCTACAAACGGAGCTGCAGGGGTGGTTCCGGCCGTCGCCCACTACTACCTGGAGTTTGTCGAGGGCGCAAACGAAGAAGGGATTCTCCGCTACTTTCTGACCGCCGCAGCCATTGGAATTCTCTACAAGGAAAACGCTTCGATTTCAGGAGCGGAGGTTGGCTGCCAGGGAGAAGTAGGCGTCGCATGCTCCATGGCAGCAGCAGGGCTCGTGGCGGCCATCAACGCCCCGGAAAGTACCTTACTGTCGGTGGCCGAGATCAATGGACGCATCGAGCACGCCGCAGAGATTGGTATGGAACATCATCTCGGCATGACCTGCGACCCGATCGGGGGCCTGGTGCAGGTTCCCTGCATCGAGCGTAATGCAGTGGGAGCCATCAAAGCGATCAACGCCAGCCGTATGGCCATGAACGAGTCAGAAGGTCATAAGGTTTCTCTCGATCAAGTGATCAAGACGATGTACCAAACTGGCCTGGATATGCAGGCGCGCTACAAAGAAACCTCGTTGGCCGGGCTCGCCCTTAATGTGATCGAGTGCTGAGGATTGTTTTCCTGGAACCGAGTTCTCATGCGCCTCTGGCACAAGCGCTGAGGGAAAAGACCACTCTCCCCTTTGTCATCTCGACCGGAGCGTACCCGGATTTCCTACCTCGCAGTTCTTGCCACCTCCACGCATGCGGTTTTCTTTCAAGGAAAACCGCATGGAGTTCGCCTGTGCCACTCATCTCAACAGGAAATTCGGGGGAGCGTAGTGGAGAGATCTGCAGTTCTGCTTACTGCCAATGACGGCTGCGATCCACGTTTGCGACTCTGAAGGAAAAGGGCCTGATCCCGTACCGCCGATCTGTAGCGGGGGTGGATTTGTGTGCTCACCTTCTGCATTTGCAGGGCGATGAAGATATGCCTGACGGACGAATGTTTCACGCGGTTGCACCACCGTACTCCTCGTCCTCCTCGGTTTCCCGTCACACGCACGCGTCCATCCAAATCTGGCATTCCCAGATGAATTTTTGGTGACATCCGTCGCGAAGGGGAGCGAACACTTTTCATTTCTTAGCGCTTTATGAAAATTCGTGCGTGGGTCCGAAGTTTTTCAGTGTCCAGTCGTCTTCACTCCATCACAAAGGGATGCTGACTAAAGGCTCGGGTGGTACGACGGCGCGCTATGACAAATCTTTTCCCCAATCTTGATGGTGAGACGAGTGCCGTTTTCGGCCAGCCATTGGATCTTTGCACCGGTGCGGAACGTGAGCACCCGGCGCAACGGGCCGAAGTCATGCACTTGTTTCGCGAGCTTAGAACGCCGCTCTACGGATATCTGGTTAGTAGCGGCGTTCAGCCACAGGAGGCGGAAGACGTCATCCAGGATACGTTTCTACGTCTGCATGAGCAGTTGTGCCAAGGGACCAGGATTGCAGAGCCGAGACCCTGGCTCTTTCGTGTCGCGCACAACCTCTCGGTGAGCTTTCACCGTTCGGCGCGAAGGCTGGTCCATCCCGAGCCAGCGGACAATGCAAACGAGGCACCCTTGTGGCCTGAGCAGGTGGACCAGCGTCTGAATCCCGAGGATCTTTACCTGCAAAAGGAATCCTTGCAAAGGTTGGAGACTGGATTGGCGCAGCTCACCGAGCAGCAGAGCCAATGCCTCCATTTGCGAGTCGAAGGGCTCAAATATCGCGAGATCGCCTCCATCATGGGCATTGGTGTTTCGAGTGTCGCTGAACTTATACAGCGAGCCATCGTCCGCCTTAGTGGAGCCCTCCATGATTAGTTGGAAGAGATGGCGAGGGGAAGGGCCCGACGCGCACCCTAAAGATGAACAACTGGTAGCGCTGATCGACGGCCAGCTGGGTGCCCGGCAGCAAACCTCTCTACAACATCACGTGGAATCATGCTGGCGATGCTTGGCCAGGCGGCAGCAGATGGAACGCACAATCTTTGCCCTGGTGGAGCGAAGAAAACAGGTCACGGCAAGCTTCTTGCCCCTTTCATCAGGAGGAGAAGAGCGTTTGCGCCTCCACATCGATCGGCAATCGAAGGCGATTGCGCGCTGTTGGACAGTGCAACTACGTGGCGCCTTCCGCCATTTGACCTTAGAAGCCATGAACCCCATCGTCGCCACCGCCCTGGTGGTTATTTTTGCCGTTAGTTTGCTGTTCATGATCTGGCAGCGCAACCCCTCAACGATCGATGGGCAAGACCTCCTGAACCGGGCGCAAGCGCGGGAGCTGGCAGCAGCGGAACTCGGTCTAGCCGACGTGATCTGTCAAAGGGTAGTGATCAGCAGCCGATCGGGGGCACTTGAACGCACGCTTTATCACGATGTACGACATCGACGGCCGGCCCGGCTGGATCATCTTGATGCACGGGCACAACACCTCAAGTACGCGCTTGAGTCCGCCGGGCTGAATTGGGACTCACCCCTGTCCGCGGTTGACTACAGCCGATGGCGGACCGCACAGAGTCGTGCACAGGACTCTGTCGAGCGAGGTAAAGACGGATTGATTACCGTAATCACCACATTGGCGGCAGGCACGATCGCAAAAGAGTCGCTCACACTACGCACTTCTGATCTGCACCCCGTTCGCCGTACGGTGGATGTCCGCGATGATGATCACTTTGAGATTGCAGAGCTGAGCTACACACCACTTTCGTGGAGTCAGTTAAATACAAGCTTTTCTGAAATCCCTCATGCGACGCTGCGGCCAGCCCTACAAACCTTGACCGGTGGGCAGCTGGACGAAGCGGAACTAGGCGCGCGCTTGGCGCTCAACCACTTCCATGCCGATGCCTCTGAACAGATCGAAATTGTTCGATCGGAGACCGCCGTCAAGGTCACTGGCGTCGTCGAGACCACGCAGCGCAAGCTTCAATTGGATAGGGTATTGCGCCAAGTACCCCACATTGTGCCTTCTCTGTTCAGCGTAGAGGAACTACGTGCCCGCAGGTCGACCACATCAGACGCTCAAACGGTGGAGCAATACGCGGCTGGTCCGGCGCCGCTGGAGAAGTTCTTTCATGAGAGTGGGCGAACCGCGGACGAGTTGAGCGAGGTTTCCAGACAGCTGCTAACCTCAGCCCTCGCCGCGCAGCGAGAGAGTAGTGCGATCAAGGAACTTTCCCAGCGCTTCGGGCAAAATGAAAACCTTACCCAGAACGGCCGCTATGCATTGAACCGCCTGATGCTCAGCCACGCAGATGCTCTGCGCTCCGCTCTCAGCGGCCAGCAAGTGCTACTCACCCGCCTCTTCCCTCAACTAACCGACGAAATGCGTAGCAAGTCCCCCGATTCTTCTTCGGCCCTCTCCCTTGGCTTTGAGGGTGGGCACGTTGTCGAATTGTGCAAAGAACTGATCTCATCCTCTGTTGCCTCACAGCGTCCTGCGCGATCGATTGCTTCCGACATGATCACCACCGCGAATGCCACAAACCAGGCTCTTGAATCGCTCATCCGAGAGATGGGCAATCAAGAGTAAACAATAGACCCGCCAAACGATCAGGAGAGATTCCGTCATGTTGCTAAAAGTGTGTTATTGCGTCATCGCTGTTATTCTCGCCGGAACCGCACTGAACGCAGCAGCTCAAAATGCACAGTTTTCCGGGACCGTGAAGGATTCTCAAGGAGCGGTTATTCAGGGAGCAGAGGTGCGTGTGGTCAATCAGGCAACCGGTGTGGAAAGAAAGACGATCACTAATTCTAACGGCATTTATGTTGTTCCCTTTCTGATCCCAGGCGTTTACCAGATCTTCGTTCAGGCTACCAGCTTCACGACCACTTCAAGCGAGGCCCTTACTCTGAATGTGGGTCAGTCGCTAAATTTCAGCGTCGAACTCAGAGTGGGCGATTCGGCCCAACAGATCTTAGTCAGCTCGCAAATCCCCGTCATCGACGAAACTACATCTTCACTCAGCACCATAGAAACCGCCCAGCGCATTGTTGACCTGCCGCTCAACGGCCGTAACTTTGTGCAACTTGCGTGGCTCGGCGCAGGAGCCAACCCGGGAGCACAAAACAATGGACCGCTGCGCGGCACGACGGACAACAACCGCCCCGGTATTCAGGTGGCCGTCAACGGACTCACCAGCTTCGATAACAGTTTTTTGCTCGACGGGATCGATAACAACGAGATTGGCCAGGGCACACTGGTTATCCAGCCCGCACCGGATGCGATCTCGGAATTTCGCGTCGAAGAAAACTCCATGCCGGCTGAATTCGGGCGTGGAGGAGCAGCTGTCAACGTAGTGCTGAAGTCCGGAACCAACAATTTTCATGGAGGCGCATACGAGTTCATTCGTAACAGCGTGCTCGACGCCCGGAACTATTTCGATCCCCAGCGCCCACCCTTTCAAAGGAATCAGTACGGAACCCTTTTGGGTGGTCCTATCTGGCGCAATCGTACCTTCTTCTTTGTGGACTACGAGGGTGAGCGTATCCGCCAGGGTGTCTCTTACATCAGCACCGTGCCCACGGCGCTGATGCACCAGGGAAACTTCAGCGAGATTCAGACAAATCTCTATGATCCTTATACGACTGACCCGGTGACCCACCAGCGAACTCTGCTCAATCCATCCACCCCCTATGTCATTCCCAGCAGTCGTATCGATTCTGTAGGCCAGGCCGTTGTAAACGTGTTGCCGCAACCCAACCTTCCAGGCACGGTGAATAACTTTGTCTACACTCCGAAGCAGGTGACGAACGGAGATCAGTACGATTTCCGGCTTGACCATACGATTAATTCTTCGAACCAACTTTTCGCACACTCGGCATTGCAGGACGTGCGCTTTCTCAAGCCGGCCCCTCTCGGTAGCGCCGGAGGTTGCTGCCAGGGCTTTGGCAGCAACATCGACGGACGGCAGCAGAGCTATGCCGCCGGCGAGTATCACACCTTCAGTCCTAAACTGACCAACGATGGCCGGTTCGCGTTCCTCCGCTGGCAGATCAATACGCAGCATGTCGACTCAGGGCAGAATCGTTCGCAAGCACTCGGCATTCCCAATGCGAACCGCGGGGACTCCCATTCTTCGGGGCTGTCGCTCTTCAGTGTGTCCGGATATACCCAATTCGGTGATTCCCATTACGTGCCTGAAATAGCGACGGACAATACCTACCAGGTGTCGGATCAACTGACCTGGACCAAGAACCGCCACCTGCTGAAGTTTGGCGGCGACTATCGCTTTCTCTCACGTGACTTCTACCAGGCCCAGGCGCCTTTCGGTACCTTCGCTTTTTCCGGACAATACACCGAGAACCTGGCAACTTCTGACGGAGGAAACTCGATCGCCGATTTGCTGTTGGGGGTGCCCGCATACAAGCTGCAGGATGGCCTGGCGAGCATGGATCAGACCAACACGAAGGAGTTCGACGTATTCGTGCAGGACGACTGGCACGTGACCTCGCAGCTCACACTTAATCTTGGCCTGCGTTATGAAATCTTTTCGCCCGTGGGTGGACGCGTTGGAAATTTCAACCTCAAGACAGGGATTGTGCAGAATAACTATGGTCCGAATGCCTTATCGAATGCTGGCGTAAGTTACGACAAGCTCGACCTTGGACCAAGGATCGGTTTCGCCTACTCACCCAGCAACCAGCGGCAGTTAGTAGTCCATGGGGCATTTGGGGTCTTCTATTCGCCCGAAGGAAATATCTTCAACGATCTGGGCGAAAATCCGCCGTTGTTACAGCTGTATTCGTCCGCGTACAATCCTGGTCAGATTCCCCAGACTGCCCAGCTGCTCAGGTCGGGCTTCCCATCGGCGCTACCTTCGATCGATCCGCTGCATCCTACCGGCCAGGTCAAAACTACGGGCCCGCAACGCTGGATCCCGCGCATCCTGGAGTGGAATGCCGGCTTTGAAGAGCAACTAGGCAGAAACTGGGTTGCCGGAATTTCGTATGTCGGCACCGTAGGTCAACATCTCTGGGATAACGAGGCGAGTGATTTCGATCAGGCGCCCACTCCCCTGGACTCGAACTTCGGTCCTGCGCCCAACTACGGAAGACCTTACTACAACACGCTGCCGGGCTTGAGCGACATTCTTACCATCGACTACCCGCGATTCGACTTGCACTTCAATGCGTTGGAGGCCCGCTTACAAAAACAGCTATCCGCGAGTCTATCTGTTCTCGCCGCGTATACCTGGAGCAAGGATATTGGAACCAGCCCCGGAACCCCCGGGGGGGCTGTGCAGGATACCTACAACACCGCGGCTGAGCGCGGCTACGTGGAGCCTGACTTCCGTCACCGCTTCACCGTGAGCTACACGTATCAGCTTCCTGTCGGTCGCGGACGCCAATTTGCCTCAAATCCGAACAAGGCGACCGATCTTGTTATCGGAGGATGGGAAGTAAGCGGGATAATTACCGCGCGCACGGGCGAGCACGAGACCGCTTACACGTCCAACGACTACACCAATACGGGCAGCTTTGGACCGCGTCCCGACCTGCTCCATAATCCCGCCGACCACTCTTTCAACCTGAGCGGCCAGGCGTCGCTGGGCTGCAACCCTGGTAAACGGGACTTGACCTGCTGGTTTAATCCCGCCGCTTTCGCCATCCCGCAACTTGCTCCGGGTCAGACGTTTGCGCATTTGTTTGGGAATAGCTATTCCGGCGAGGTAGTCGGGCCAGGGCAGCTCAATTTCGATGTGGCCTTAATGAAGCAATTCCCAATCCTCGAAGGTCAGACTCTTACGTTTCGTGCGGAAGCGTTCAACATCGCCAACCATGCGCAGTTCCAGCTTCCCAACGCTGCCCCTGATGTTCCGGGAGGTGCGTCGGTAACATCTACCCTGCCCGACAATCAACGCGAGATCCAGTTCAGCCTTAAGTACAACTTCTAGTGTTGACTCACTTGGGCGGGGAGAATCATTTTGGCTAAGCTAGGGCTTTCGATGTTGACGTGGGTCGCTTGTATTCTGCTGGTGGCGCAGGGGAGCGCCCAAGAGCACCAGCCACAGGTGATCGGGCTGCCTTCCAGCAAATTACTCAAATTGCCTGTGCCCGGCGCTCCGCGTGCGTCCAATAGTTTTCCGGCCGCAATGGCGCTCGATCCCGGAGGTCGCTATATTGCGATCTTGAATGATGGTTTTGGCACGCTGGAATCGCGCTTCAGCCAGTCCATCGCCATCCTCGATCTGGTCACCAACCAATTGAAGGACTTTCCCGACGAGCGCTTTGCCGTGGAGGCAAAGCAAACCTATTTCGAAGGGATAACCTTCAACCCGCGAGGCGATCTGATCTATGTTTCAGTGGCCTCATACACCGACCCGACCGGATCAGCGGCAGGGCATCTCGGCAACGGGATCGCGATCTATCGGTTTCATGATGGTATCGTGACACCTGATAGATTCCTGCCCATCCCCTTGCAGCGATTGGCGGCCGACCGCTTACCCAACCCCGCATTGCCAGGTCTGCCGCCCCATTCAGCAATTCCTTATCCCGCCGGAATTGCGGTGGTCCAGACCAACCAACCGGCAGGGGAGAGGATCCTGGTTGCGAATAACCTTGCCGACAATGCACTGCTGCTCGACGCCAAGGACGGCCACGTTGTAATGTCCTTCGATTTGAAGTCCAGCCGCCATGTTCCAGCTTCGTATCCTTATGCAGTGATTGCGACTGCGGATGGTACCCACGGGTATTGCTCTCTCTGGAACGACTCGTCCGTAGCTGAATTGGATCTGGTGCACGGCCGCGTGCTTCGCCGAGTGTCGCTTCTTCCCCCCAAAACCGCAGCCGGGTCAGGCTCGCACCCAACCGCCATGCGCTTCGCACCCGGAGAGAAACAGCTTTACGTATCTCTGGCAAACGCAGATGCAGTAGCCATTGTCGACGTAGCAAGTGGGCGCATGGTAGGCCGGATTTCGACTCGCCTGCCCGGCCAGCAATACGGGGGCTCCTATCCAAACGCCCTGGCGATCAATACGGCAGGTACTCGGCTTTACGTGGCGAATGCAGGCTCTGACGCTATCGCGGTGGTTGCTTTGAACGGATCCTCTCACCCGGCGCTCTTGGGTTTTGTTCCTACCGAGTGGTTCCCGACCGCACTGCTGGTCCATGAAAATACCCTGATTGTTGCTGCCGGAAAGGGCAAAGGAAGCGGACCGAATCAAGGCTATCTGCCGGATGGGGTCTCGCCCGGCGGCAAGAGAATCCACCCGTATGTCGTAGGACTCTTGTACGGCTCCATCGCTCGTATGGGCCTGCGGGAGGTCGAGGCAAGTCTGTCTTCGCTCACAGACGATGTCCAGAGAACAAACCTGATAGATCAGCAGTCGTTTTCATTAGCCTTCGCGGGAAGTGCTCATCCCATACGACATGTAATCTATGTCATCAAAGAGAATCGAACCTACGATCAGATTTTTGGCGATCTGCAACCCGGGGACGCGGATCCGGACCTGACCATGTATGGCGAGTCCATTACCCCGAATCAACACGCTCTCGCGCGGCAATTCGGGATTCTCGATAATTTTTATTGCAGCGGCAACGTCTCGGGGGATGGCCATGTCTGGTCGACTGCCGCGATCTCCAGCGATTATACCGAGCGGACGTGGCAGGTAATGCAGCGCGGCGAACAACGCCCCTACGACTATGAGGGCGATGTCGACCATGACTACCCCATCAACGAGAAAATCCCGGACATCGACGAGCCATCCACCGGATATCTTTGGACGAACGCAGCCAGGCACGGCTTGAGCCATCGTAACTACGCCGAATACATAGAAAGCCAGTGGTGCGATGGCAGCATCGAGGTGACCGATGCCAAAGAAAACCATCCTCTCCCTCAGGGGGCCGTCTGCCAAAAATCATTCATCAATCCCGGAGAGCCTTTGCCTGCCGGCTTAAGTGAACAGCCAGGCCAACCGAGTCCCTGGCCGTGGAAAATCCCACAGTTGTACAGAAACGTCGCGACCAAGCCCGAGATTCTCGGTCACTTCGATCCGGCGTTTCCCGATTTTCGGATTGATTATCCCGACCAGCTCAGGTTGAACGAATTCCTGCGCGAGTTCCGTGGCTTTGTGCGTGCGAGAAAGCAGGGGCGGGGCAAAGGGCTTTTGCCGGCCCTCGTGCTTATGCGTTTACCAAACGACCATACTGCAGGGACAAGCCCTGGAAAACCCACTCCCGCCGCCTCGATTGCGGAGAACGATCTGGCCGTGGGCCGGCTGGTCGACGCGATATCGCACAGTGTCTATTGGGCCGATACAGCTATTCTAATTGTTGAAGACGACGCGCAGAACGGCCCTGACCACGTGGACGCTCACCGCAGCCCGGTACTCGTCATAAGCCGCTACTCGCCCGGATCACTCAACCAGCCATTCGTCGACCATAATTTCTATACCACCGTTGGCCTGATCCACACTGCCGAGGTACTTCTCGGTCTGCCGCCCATGAATAACAACGATGCCCACGCACCCGTCATAGCGCCACTCTTCTCAGGGCGCATTACTCAACCACCCTTTGTAGCAAACTTCAGCAATCAGCGAAATGGACTGATCTATCGGCAAAATACGAAGGACAGCCCAAATGCAGCCGCATCCGCGGCTATGGATTTTACCCACGCGGATGCTGCGGATAGTAAGATGCTCAACGCTATCCTTTGGGAGGAAAGCAGGGGGAAGGTACCTATGCCGCTCCGCGATCGATGATACAGGCGGCTGACGGGAAGGATGTTCTTGCCACTTTCTATTTCACGGCGTGAATCGGTACCGGTGTCGTTGTCGGTTAATGAGTAGATTTCGCAGCTAATCCGTAGACAAACATTGAGGTGTGGGCGGCCGATCGTAGGGGGACGATGGAGCTCTTGCTTGGCTGGCATCATGCGCCTCTGGCACAAGCGCTGAGGGAAGAGACCGCTCTCCCCTTTGTCATCTCGACCGCTGCGTAGCGAAGCGGAGAGATCGGCAGTTCAGCTTACTGCCGGGAGGCACTCTTGCTTAGGACGCAGGCAGCTTCGTCGTATCCCAACCTCCGCCGAGCGCCTTGATCAGCAGAACGCTCGCATCCAGACGCTGCTGCAAAATATCGAGATCGTTGCGCTGATTGTTCAACGCCGCGGTTTGCCAGGTCACGACCTGCAGGTAAGTGTCGACTGCGCCCTCGTAGCGCGTCTCAAATAGATCAAGCGACTGTATCGCAGAGGCAGTTGCTTGCTGCTGTTGCTGCGCCTCTTCGTCTAATACGCGCAGAGCAGCCAGGTTGTCTTCCACTTGTTGAAACGCGGTCAGCACTGTCTGGCGGTAGTCAGCAACCGTTAAGTCATATTCGGCGACCGTCATTCGTTTGGTAGCGTTACGCCGGCCGCCGTCAAACAGCGTTTGCGATAACGATGGACCCACGGCCCAGAACCGGCTTGGCCAGGTGAACCAGTTGAGTGCGGAGGTTCCTTGAAAGCCGCCGCTCGCACTGATCGAAAGTGTTGGATAGTACGCGGCCTCGGCAATGCCTATTAGCTGATTGGTAAACACCGGAAGCTGAAAACGTATCAGTAACGGTAGCGAACGCGCCTTAGGAGTCTCCCTGTGAGCCGACTTGTCGATTAGCGAAGCCGCGCTTGCATGAGGCTGGTATACCAATCCACGAACTGCATCACCCCTCCTTCGTGTTCCGCGGAATACGGGCCGGGTTGATAGGCTGGAGAGTCGATGCCGAGTTGATTGCCTTCCACGATCCACCGATCCTGATCGTTGGTGGCGGTCCAAACCTCGGTAAGGCGGGTCAGGTCGTAGTCCACGCCTTCGATAGCATCCTTGTTTACTAACCACTTAGTGGTCACCTGTGTCTCAGTCGGGCTCAGCGGGAGAACCCTGAAAGTGACAGCATGATCGATAAGCACATGATTCCAGGTGCTCGGATAGTTGAAAAGGACCATGGCGCCGATGGAGAGTCCGACGACGTCTGCGCTCAGCGCTTTAGAAACCGCAGCTGCGCCATTCATCGTATAGCTGACCGCCTGGTCGACGAGGGGTAGCCTTGTTACCCGGTACTGGCCTGAGTCTGAAATGAAGAATCTGCTTGGCAAACCGGCATGCTCACACCCTTGCCACAAAGCGATCATCTCCGGGTCATGCTGTGCCCCACGAACTCCTGTGGCGCTGGGACGTTCGGGATAGGTGAGACAAAGCTCCGGGTGATTCACGGCACAGTGATAGCATTCCCGATTATTTTCCCAGACGAGTTTCCAGTTTCCCTTTTCCACAATCGATACGCTTTTTGCCACCTTGGCTTCGCCCAGCCGGTGGGGCAGAAAGTACGGTTCGATGTCTTTACGAAATGAAGAAAAGTCTGGGGGCACTTCGGCTAAAGAGACAAAGATGTAACCAGCGATGCACTGGCAGTGTGCCCGTTTAAGGCCAAGCTCCTGGGGGTTGGTCTCCCGTCCCATCTGGCGAGCGGTCGCGAGGCGGCCATCCAGATGATAGGTCCATTGGTGGTAAGGGCAAATGACTCGCCGCGCAAGCTTGCCTTTCTGTTCGCGGCAAACCTGTGATCCGCGATGCCTGCATGAATTGTGCAGAGCTCCCACCGCGCCTGCCTCATCACGCAGCACAATGATCGAATAGGCTCCGATTTGTACGGTGAAATACTCGCCGGGTGACGTGAGCTCACACTCGTGTCCGACGAAAAGCCACTCGCGATAGTAGATGTTTTCTAGATCGAGTTGATGGAACGCAGGATCGCCATAAAACTTCTGGTCGAGGCTGTACCCCTCTCGCCGTTGCTGCAGCAGGCGAAGCATCTCTGAGCTCGCGTTCATTCAGGCTCCTGACTTCCCGGCGCAGCTCTCCGCCACTTGATCACCGAGCTGCGTTCCTGGTTTCGTTCGATGTCTTGTTCGATACACCTGCCAATGATTGTGCTTACCCCGGGCAAGACGTACAAGTTTGACAGCACAATATCATTGATATATTACTACCATATTAGATCGGAGCCGGAGCCTTTATGCCTGCGTTGGACCCTGGCGTGCCGCCCCCCCAAGCTTCCCCGAACCCGTTGATTGTTGTGGTTGCTGAAGCGTTCTGGGGCAAACTCGATCGCGTTAGCTTCGAGCTACTTGCCGATGCCAGAAAATTGGCCGTGACGCTGAAAGGGAAGGTCGAAGTAGTACTTCTCTGCGCACCGGATGAGACCGCAGATCTTCTCAGCGAGCTTGGTGTGCATGTTCGCGAAGTGATCCATCTTGCGGAAGATGCCGCGTTCAAGGAGTTTTCAACGGAAACCCGCTTGGCCGCTCTGGAGCAGATTCTCAAGAGCATAGGGCCGAACCTCGTATTTCTTGGTGCAACAACCAACGGGCGAGATGTAGCTCCCCGGCTCGCGGCACGATTGCAGTGGGCCTATTTTCCTCATTGCCTCCTCGTGAAGTCGTCGGGAGGAGGAGCACAGATGGATTTGACCCGGGTAACCCACGGTGGCCGCGTTCACGTGCAGGCGAGCTGGCCGACTGCCAGCCCCGCGATCCTGACCATCAAGGCTGGAGTGGCAGACGCCCCGGCCGCAGAAAAGAGGCCGCGAGGGGATGCAGAGATTCGCCGGCATGCGATCTCGATTCCTCCGTCGCGGACGAGATTGAAGACGCGCATCGCCGCAGACCCAAAGGCTCTCGATATTCGCGAGGCCGAGCGGCTGGTAGCAGGCGGCCGCGGTGTTGGTGGCAAGAAGGACTTTGAACTACTTCGCTCGCTCGCCGATGCAATGGGCGCAAGTTTAGCCGCGAGTCGTGTGGCGGTCGATCTGGGATGGATCGAATATGAGCGTCAGGTCGGGCAGACCGGGAAGTCGGTTTCACCGCGGCTCTACGTTGCTGCGGGCATCTCAGGCGCGAGCCATCACCTGATGGGGATGCGGGAGTCCGAAAAGATTGTTGCGATCAACCTGGACAAACAGGCGCCCATTTTTTCCGTGGCCCATTTCGGCGTAGTGGGAGACTTGCATGCCGTAGTACCTCGCCTGACCGAACGAATCAAGCGAGATAAGGACGCACGCGGGCAATCGTCGCAATAACAGATTCAACCTGCGAGTCAGGTACGGAGCGAACAGGTGCAAGAGATCACGCGGCAAATCGAATGGAACGTCTCGCGCTGGATGCTCGCCTTTCTATACCTGGGCAGCTTTCTCGCCATCGGCTTGAGTGGCTGGCGCCTTCTAAAGCGTGTGCGGGTGTGGCAGCGCGGCCGACCCTATGAGGTGAAAGTCTCATTTGGGCAGGCACTGACCAACGTGATTGGGTGGACAGTGAACCGGAGCAAGATGCCGCGCGATCGATACGCGGCTCTGATGCACTCCCTCATTCTCTGGGGCTTCATCGTGCTGTTTATCGGTACGACGATGGTGTTTTTAGAACACCAAACTCCATTGCACTTTTACTACGGAACGTTCTACCTCGTGGCTTCCGCGTTGTTAGACCTGGGCGGCCTTGCGTACCTGGCGGGTCTGGGAATGGCGGTCTATCGCCGGTACTTTCACCGCAAGGTGAGATTGAAGTCGTCGGCATGGGCCGACGCACTGCTTCTGCTGTTGATCGCTATCGGCGTCTCGGGCTTTTTGATCGAAGGGTCACGGATCGCTGTAGCCCTGCCTGCGTTTGAAAAGGTGTCATTCGTAGGATACGGGCTCGCCTTGGTTGAGCGTCAGTGGTTTAACCCCGCTACGCTGCCCCTTCTGCATCGGGCAAGTTGGTTGCTGCATGCCGCACTCAGTATTCTGTTTTTTGCGGTTGGAACCGTGTTCTTCTTTCGGCACATCGTGCTGTCGATGGTGGTCGTCGCTTTGCGCCCATCCCGTCCCTCAGCGGCACTACGCAACTACGTTCCCCATCCTCAGCGAACTCCCGCAGGCGCAGTGCTCGATATTGCGTGGAAGGACCTGCTTGACGGCGATGCCTGCACCACCTGCGGCCGTTGCACATCGGTCTGCCCGGCAACAGCGGCAGGAAAAGCGCTCGATCCGCGCCAAATCGTCCTGGGTTTGTCGAGCCTTGTCGATCAGCAGATGAAGCAGGGCCGAGAGGCCGCGCCTTCGGCATTTCAAACGATCAGTGATCGGGCACTCTGGGACTGCACCACGTGTGGAGCCTGTGTCTTCGAGTGCCCGGTCAATATTGAGGTCTACGACAAGGTCATCGATCTGCGACGCCAACTGGTAGAGATTGGGCGGGTATCCCCGGCTGCACGAGCATCGCTCGATGGTCTTCGCGAAAGAGAGAATCCGTGGGACTACTCGCCTTCGCAACGCACTGTGTGGAGCGAAGGCCTCAAACTGCCGCAGCCCGATACCACACCGGACGCTGAGTGGGTTTATTGGATCGGCTGCGCGGGATCGTTTGAAGCCTCCGCGCAATCCATCAGCCGCTCCATGGTCGATATTCTGAAGCAGGCAAATGTTTCCTTTGTAACCCTCGGCTGTGAAGAGCGCTGCACCGGAGACCCGGCGCGCCGTATGGGCGACGAGGCTCTCTTCCAGCGCTTCAAGAAGAAGAATGTTGAAACCTTGCGCAGTCAAGGCGCACGTAAGATTGTGACCCATTGCCCGCATTGCCTGAACACGCTCAAGAATGAGTACACGGATGATGGTAAGCCCGAGTTCACGGTCGTGCATCATTCACAACTGCTCAATACCCTGGTCGAGGAAGGCAAGATCACTCTGGAGCCGAATGCGGAAGCAAGGCCAGTGACCTTTCATGATCCTTGCTATCTGGGGCGCCACAACGGTGAGTTTGACGCACCGCGCGCAGTTGTTCAGGCGTTGCCAGGTGTAACCCTCCACGAGATGGAACGGAACCGTGAGAACTCATTCTGCTGCGGTGGCGGCGGTTCGCAGATGTGGCTGGAAAGTGGCGGCGGCCAGCGTATCGAGGGCATGCGCCTGGCTGAAGCCGAAAAGACCGGAGCCCAGATCGTTGCCACCGGATGCCCTTTCTGCAAGATCATGCTGGAGAGTGCATCGTCTACTTCACCCAACGGCAACCTTGTACAGATCAAAGACATTGCCGAACTTGTGAGTGAGGCAATCGTCCGATGAAGATTGCTGTGTGCCTCAAAGAAGTGCTCGATGCACGTTTACCTCTCAAGGTAGAAGCCGGCAGCGGTCGCGTGACACAAACGGCGCCAGAGCAGGTGTTGACTCTGAACCCGGCCGATCGCAGGGCGCTCGAGGCGGCCATGCAGCTGAGCCAGGCAAGCCCAGGATCGCGTGTCGAAGCCTTTACCGTGGGCGGCCAATCGAGTAACGAAGTGCTGTGGTTTGCCCGGGCGCGTGGCGCAGACTACGTTGAGCGGTTGGAGAGCAGCGTCGCCATGACGGGTGCACCCTATACTGCGGCCCTATTGGCGACGAGGCTAGCGCCGGAAGGATACGATCTCATCTGTTGCGGCGACGAGACCCTCGATCATTCCTCAGCGATCGTTGGCCTGCTGCTTGCAGAGATGCTCGATCTTCCCCAGGTTACGGGTGTTGTCCGCATCCACGGAAGCACGGATAAGCAGCTACTGGTCGAGCGCTCACTCGAACGGGGCAACCGGGAATTGGTGGAGATGGATTTGCCCGGTCTCATCACGGTCAAGCCGGAAGGGATCGACGCGACCTATATCTCCTACCGCAGACTGGAGGAGGCGCGAGCTCAGGAAATCCCTTCGCAGCTTTGCCAGTATCGCGAGGGGCAATGGCAATTACCTCAATGGCCGGAGCGGCAGGCCCAGGTAACTCCGCGAGCGCGCGTGAAGAAAGCCTTTGCGCCTGACGCCAAAATCTCGCCGGCCGAACGGATGCGCCTGATTATGGCGGGCGGCATGGCGACTCCAGAATCAAAGTCAAAATCTTCGGTGATCGAGGGCGACGCTGAGTACGTAAGCGATCAGCTCTATCGCTTTCTGAAGCATCACGAGTTTTTGTAATCGCCCAAATCCGCCCAGATCCGTTTCAAGAAATGTAGTGGATGGAGGAATCATGTCGACACAGTTTCCACTCTTGTTTTCGCCGATACAACTTCGTAATAAGACGATCAAGAACCGCATTGCCTCAACCGCGCATGTGACCATTTTTGCGGAGAACGGAATGCCCGCGGATCGCGAGCGCCGCTATTACGTTGAGAAGGCGAAAGGAGGGGCCGGCATGTTGATTTGTTTTGGCTCTTCCAGTGTGCATCCTACTTCGCCTGCTATGGATTGGAAAGCAGTGGAAATGTATGACGATCGCGTCATTCCCCATCTGCAGCGCTTTTCAGACGCGATGCACGAACATGGTGCTGCGGTGCTCGCTCAGATCACCCACCGCGGCCGGCGCGGACATTCCAATCTCAGTTGGGAAAGATTGCTGAGCCCCTCCCATGTCAAGGAGCCGAATCACCGTGAAGTTCCCGGGATTGTAAGACGCGATGATATCGACATGATTGTGAAAGCCTTTGGCGATGCGGCATTGCGGCTCAAAAAAGGCGGCTTCGACGGTGTCGAGATATCGGCAGCCCATTGCCATCTCATCGATCAGTTCTGGGGACCGCATGTAAATTTCCGTGACGATGAATTCGGTGGCGACCTGGAAAAGAGAATGAAGTTCGGCTTCATGGTCATCGAGCGTGTCCGGGAAACCGTTGGAGACGACTTCATCGTAGGCATCCGAATCACCGGCGATGACTTTGTCGAGGGCGGTCTCAATAGCGATCTGATGACAGATATTGCCGGCAGGTTGAGTGAGCACGGCATGCTCGACTATTTCAACGTCATCGGCGGAAGCGGTGAGACCCTTCCGGCGGAGGCGGCCTGCGTTCCTTCCATGAATTTTCCACTTGCCTGTTTCAAGCATTTATCCGGAAAGATTCGCGAGGTTGTGAAAGAGCCTGTCATTGCAGTAGGCCGCATCAATGATCCAGTGGTTGCTGAAAGGCTGCTATCCGATGGGCAAGGCGACATAGTAGCCATGACGCGTGCCTTAATTGCAGACCCTTATCTTCCACAAAAGGCCAGAGAAGGCCGGCTGGATGACATACGTCAATGCATGGGCTACAACGAGGGCTGCATCGATCGGCAATATCGCGGTATTCCGGTCGGCTGTGTACAGAATGCCGTCATCGGCTATGAGGCCGAGTGGGCTGAGCTACCCAAGGCCACGACTTTGAAACGAGTTGTGGTGATTGGCGGTGGACCCGCCGGACTCGAGGCAGCCCGCGTCGCGCGGACCCGCGGACACCAGGTTGTTCTATTTGAGAAATCCGATCGTTTGGGCGGCCAGCTCAACATCGCAAAGCTTGCTGCCAAGCGTGGAGACTATGACGGCGTTGCACGCTGGCTTGAGCTCCAGGTCAATAAGCTTGGTGTGACGATCCGCTTGAATACCGAGGCCACTGCCGAAGCTGTGTTGGCGGAGAATCCGGATACCGTCGTTGTTGCAACTGGGGCAGTACCACTTGTGCCGCCGATTGCAGGCCTGGAAGAGTGTGAATTCGCTGTGTCCGCCTGGGATGTGCTTCTCGGTAAAGCACCTGCTGGCGACCGCGTGCTGGTCATCGATGATCAGGGTGGGCAGGAGAGCACGGGCGCCGCAGAGTTTCTTCTCGATGAAGGACGTCAGGTCGAGATCGTAACGCCTCACTACTCTGTCGGTGAAGATCTGGGCCCGACCAACAAGCCGCCTGTTTATGCCCGCCTTTATGCCAAGGGTGCACAGATGCAGGCGACCTGGGAGTTGGCCGGCGTAGAGGATGGATTGATTCGCTTGCGCAATATGTTTGCCGGCAATGAGATCGAGCGTGACGATATCGACGTGCTTGTTTATTCCTATGGCGGCCGTTCGGTCGATGAGCTTGCCAGAAGCCTTGAAGGTAAAGTCAAAGAGCTTTACAACATTGGTGATAGTTTCGCGCCACGGTCTCTGCACCATGCCATTGTTGAAGCTTACAAGTACGCTCGCGCCATCTGACGATACGGAGAGATAAACGAATGAACGCAGACAAGAGCGAGAAGTTCGAAGAACTAAGAACGAAATTGCAGTTGGACCCCACCGGTAGTCTGAGCCTGAACGGACTGCAGATGGTGTTGATGCCCCGGCACTTCTTCCGCTATATCCTGCGAGAGGTGCACGGCGCCGTCGCGCCAGAGACTTTCCGCAAAATCTACTGGCAGGCCGGGTATGACGGAGCAGTCTCCTTCTGCGAGGTCTTTCAGCGAAATCATGCATGTTCACCCCGGGAGGCCGTTGTCGGGTATCTGGATGAGATGAGCATCCGGGGATGGGGCGACTTTTCCATTCAATCGTTAGATCCAGAGCGAGGCACAATGGAAGTTCTCCTCACCAAGTCTGCCTTGCAGGCTGATTCGTCGATCCCGTCGGGGAATCTGGCCTGGGAGGGAGCGATGCTCGGGTCGATCGTGTTCCTGCAAAAGACTCTCACCGGGCCTTACAAGCCGGCCCGCCACGTAGAGGGCCGTGAGATTCCCGGCGCCGATCAAGGGCAAACCGCGTATTACATATCTGTCACTCCATAGCGATCAAAGGAGAAGCCGTGACGCCCATTTCCCGGGAAGCAGCTAGGTTGCATGCCGATGCAGTTGTCATTGACGGATTGAACATCAGCCACTGGAGCGACGAGGAAGTTTACCGTCACTTGAGAGAAGGTGGCATTACAGCCATCAACGCGAGTGTCGCAGTTTGGGAGGGCGCCCGGCAGACAATGCAGAATATTGCGCGCTTCTACCGTGACTTTGCGAACTTTGACCAATTCATTCGCCCAGTGACATCGGTGGCTGACATCTATAAGGCGAAAGAAGAAGGGAAGACCGGCATCATTTTTGGCTTCCAGAACTCTTCGCCGATCGAAGACGATCTTGATCTGGTGGAGGTTTTCTATCGCCTCGGTGTACGAGTCATTCAAATCACTTATAACGATCTGAACTTTGTAGGCGCTGGTTGCTATGAGCGACAGGATGTAGGTTTGAGCCAATTCGGGGTTGACCTGGTGAGAGAGATGAATCGCCTCGGCATGGTGGTTGACCTGTCGCACGTGGGCTATCAAACCACGATGGATGCCATTGAGACTTCGACGCAGCCAGTCTGGTTCAGTCACGCAAACCCTATGGCGTTGAAACAGCACCCTCGAAATAAGACCGACGAACAGGTCAAGTTTCTGGTGAGCAAGGGGGGCGTGGTGGGCGTCAACATTTTCCCTCCGTTTCTGAAGAAGGGCTCCGATGCAACGCTGGAAGATGTTGTTGAAGTGTTCGACTATTGGGTGCAAGTTGCCGGCATCGACCACGTATCGGTAGGTCTGGACTTCACCGAGAACCAGACCAACGAGTGGTTCCACTGGTTGATGTCGGGCAAGAGGAAGGACTCGATGGTGACGCCGCTCGAACTTCCTCTCAAACTTCCCCGGGGTATTACGAGGGCGGATGAAATGCCCAATCTTACCCAGGCGCTGATGACCAGAGGATACGCGGAGGACGAGATCAGGAAAATTCTCGGTGGCAACGTACTACGGCTTTTCGAGCAGGTCTGGCGCGCATGATTCTCGGGCACTCCAGCCTGGGGTGCTCGTGAGGCGGAACTGCCCCATTGCGTTAAGGGCTTATGAGCACCACGCGGCCAAAATGTGCAGGTAGCTTTCATATGCTTCTTCGATGTTTGCGATCTTGCACCACTCATCTGTTTTGTGTGCCATTTGTGGTTCACCGGGTCCCATGATGACGATGGGACATGAGCACACCTCAGAGAGAATGCAGGCGTCGGTAAAGAACGGAAGAGATCGCGCTTCCATCCTTGTTTTCAGTTTGGCCTGCATTGTGGACCAGACGAGTTGCACAAAGGGTTCACTGCTGGCGGTCGCGACCGGGAGAAGATCGACGAACGGATCCAGCGTGACCTCGTCGCCCAGTTTTGTTTGTAGATCTTTCATGAGTGCGGAATGGTCCATGCCGGCTACAGAGCGGATGTCGATGGTGAAGTCTGCTCGATCGGGGACTGAGTTGACATTCATACCTCCCTTGATCATGCCAACGTTCAGAGTAGGGCTGCCGTGTAAAGGGTGTTCAGGAATATCGAAGCGGAATTCTTCTAACTTGATGATGGCTCTTGCGGCCTTATATATGGCGTTCACACCTTCCTCCGGCATCGACGAATGTGCAGTTACGCCTTCGGTACTGCAATTAAGAAAAAGCGCGCCCTTGTGGCCGAGGGCGGGATAGTTGTTGGTCGGTTCGGCAATGATGATTCCACTCGCAAGGCCAAGATCTGTTTGGCTTCGCAGATGAGCAGCCCCTATGCATCCTGTTTCCTCTCCGGCAGTAAGAACGATGCGGAGCCCGCGCTTCGGCTTTCTATCTGCTACATACGTCATCGCGGCGCAAACCATTGCCGCGACGCCGGCCTTCATATCAGAAGAGCCACGTCCGTACACAAGGCCAGCTTCTACCTGGCCGGCGAAGGGCTCGCATTTCCAGGCAGCCGTGCCCAGCGGTACGGTGTCGAGATGACCACAAAAAATCAGGGGAGGTTCTGAGGTACTTCCTGCGAAGTGAGCGACAACATTACTGCGCCCGTGGCTCATCGGGAAGATGTTTACTTGAAATCCGGAGCGATGAAGCAGGTCGCTCATGTACTCGGCCAGTGGCTGTTCATTTCCCGGCGGGTTGATGGTTTCGAAAGCAAGAATCTCGCGCGTAAGTGTGAGCGGTTGTCGATGGAGTGATGGTTTGCTTATTACAGGCATATGTGCGATATATCACAGGGTGGTGGTTTGTTGTTGCATCATTTCCACCGGTGAGAGGCAGTGAACGTGGTCAGACAGCATCGGCCAGGACTATCCCGGGACATTCACGCGAGCAGTAGCGCTTACGATGTACTGCTCGAGCGGATTTTGATGGGTGACTATCCTCCAGGCGCGAGTTTGTCGGAAAAAGATATTGCTGTTGATCTTGGCATAAGCCGCACACCAGTACGCGAAGCACTTTTGCGGTTGCGCCTCGAAGGCCTGGTCCGGATTGTTCCGCGAGGTGGAATTTTTGTTGCAGAGGCCACGCTGCGCCGCGCGCGCGAGGTCACATCGTTGCGGCTGGTGTTGGAAGAGTGTCTCGCGCAACTTGTCATCGATCGAAGAACAGATGCGTGGCTGAATCGCTTTGCGGAATGGCTCAACGATTGCAAGAAGACCTGGGATACGCTCTCTTTGCGTAGCCTGATGAAAAAAGATGGAGAGTTTCATCACTTGATGGATGAGGCTGGGGGAGATGCAGTCCTGGCCGAACATCTTGGGCTTCTCCGCCGCCAGGCGGTGCTGTTCTGGGGGCAGACAACGGATGGCAAAGCCTCGCTCAAGCCGATCATTCGTGACTTTGAAGAGATTTACGAGGCTGTGCAGCAGAAAGATACAGAGAGATGCGTTGCGGTTCTGCGCCGGCATGTCCTTGCACATGTGGATCGCATCCAGACTTATCTGAGGCCTGAGGCTCATTCGCACGCTTCACGAATTCATGGGTGACAAACCCTTATAACGGGCGGGGGATCGGCATGCAGATACGCGGTCATGTAATCGACGGGAAAGAAGTCTCTTCTTCAAGCGGTAAAACCTTCTTATCAATCAATCCGGCAAACGAAAAAGTAATAGCGGAGGTTGCAGCGGGAGGGGCCGAAGATGTTGCCCTTGCGGTTGCCAGTGCCAGAAAGGCCTATGATCAAGGGCCCTGGCAAACCATGGCGCCGTGGGAACGCGGCCGCATCCTGGGAAAGGTTGCTGAGCTCCTTCAGCAAAAGACCGATGATCTCGCGCTCATGGATGCGTTAGATTGCGGCAAGCCGATCAAAGATAACAAGTACGGAGATCTGCCTCTTTGCGTGCGCATTTTTGAGTACTACGCGGGTGTTCCTGATAAATACACCGGTAAGACTTACCCGTCGGAGAGAGGGATGTTCAATTTCTCTCTGCGTGAACCCTACGGTGTTGTGGCCGGCATCGTCCCCTGGAACTATCCCTTGATGAATTCTTGTATCAAGTTGGCGCCTGCACTCGCGGCCGGCAACACAGTTGTCTTGAAGATGGCGGAGCAGACGCCGCTCAGCACGATTGAGCTTGCGAAGATCTGTCTCGAGGCGGGCGTGCCACCCGGTGTTGTGAATGTGGTGAATGGTGGCTCAGAAACCGGCGCAGCGCTTTGCAGTCATCCTCAGGTAAACAAAATTTCGTTTACCGGCAGTACTGAAACCGGCAAGAAGATTCTGCACGCAGCCGCCGAACGAGTTCTGCCAGTGACGCTTGAGCTTGGCGGCAAGAGTCCCAGCGTCGTCTTTGCAGACGCCTCGCTCGACCAGGCAGTGGCCGGTGTACTCTTCAGCGCTTTCTTCAATGCCGGGCAAATTTGTACAACCGGGTCACGGTTGTTGATTGAAGAATCCATCGCTGATGAATTTACCGAGCGGCTGGCCAAGGCACTGCAGGCTTTGCGCATCGGCGACCCCGCGTTGGAGGACACAGACATTGGTCCCCTCGTAGACCGCCGGCAAATGGAGAAGGTGAATAGTTACGTAGCACTGGGAGAGCGAGAGGGCGGTCATGTCTTCTACAAGGGCCAGCTTCCACACACTGACGGTGGCTTTTTCGTTGCGCCGCTGATCTTTACGTCAGTTGCCGGAGACATGCGCATTGCTCAGGAAGAAATTTTCGGTCCTGTTCTCTCTGTGTTGACCTTTCGCGATGAGGCCGATGCAGTCGCGAAGGCGAATGCCATTAGTTATGGCCTGGCAGCATCGGTCTGGACCAATGATCTTGGCCGTTCGATGAGGATGGCCCGGTCCATCCAGGCCGGCATCCTATGGGTCAACCATGTTGAATATTGGGAGCCTTCTGTGCCCTATAGCGGACACAAGCAAAGCGGGTTCGGCGAAGACCTCGGCATGGAGGCCTTTCATACCTACACCAAAGCGAAATCCGTCTTCGTGAATCTGACCGGTGCTAAGTTGGCTTGGGGACCAAACGCCTAGGTAAGATGATCAGTCGCGGTTCCAGGCAATGGGCTCAGGAGTTCTTGGCGGCAGTGGAGCTGCGCACGATCAACTGAGTCTGTAGAACCTCTTCGGTACCCTTCGGTTGCTTTGCGCGCGACATTCGCTCGAGTGCGTCAAATGCCATTTTTCCCAGGGCCGAGCGATCGAGTTTAACTGTCGTGAGAGGAGGATTGACGAAGCGGGCCATGTAAATGTCTTCGCAGCCGAGGACCGATACGTGAGCGGGAACCCGGATTCCCATTTCCCTGAGCGCCGACATCGCCCCGATCGCCGTCAGATCATTAATACAAATGAGAGCCGTAGGCAATTCAGGACTGGCAGACATTTTCCATACGGCGGCTCTGCCCCCCTCGAGCGTTTGGTCGCACTCGATGATTTGTTGCAGCTTCACGCGATGCTCAGCCAACACTTTCAGAACGGTCTCCCGATAACGACGGGCAGACCGGCGTTCATCTGGGCCGGAAAGAAACGCAATGCGCTCATGACCTAGTTGCGCCAGATGCTCAACGGCTTGAGAGACCCCGCCGTAATAGTCGATCGTGATACTCCCGACGTGGCGGCGTGTGACTTCAAGATCGACCACCACAACTGCGATTTGCCTCACCGCTAGTTGCTGCGCGATCTCCTCGGTGGCCGAAGAGGTCATGATCGCAACCCCACGGACTCCGTTCTCAATCATCTTCCGGACTGCGGACTCCATGCGATGAGGGTCATAGTTGGTCGCACAAAGAAAGAGGTTGTAGCCCTTGGTAGCTGCGGCTTTTTCGAACCCTTTAATCATTTCAGCGAAAACGGGATTCTCGATATCCGAAATCAGGAGTCCAAAGAAATCGCTCTTGCCTCTGGCCAGACGCTGCGCGCTGGCATTCGGATAGAAGTTCAGCTTGCGTGCGGCATCGACAACTCGGCGCCGGGTCTCCGGGTCAACCGAGCTCGACTGATTCAGAACTCGAGAGACCGTGGATTTGGATACACCGGCTTCATGCGCGACATCGATGATGCGGTAGGTCATGTGATGAGCCTCTCGTTGGGGAGGAACTCATGTGCATTTTCCGCCATGCAACTCTTGCAAATGCTCTTCATACCAACCTGAATCAACCCCACACTTCCCACAGTCCTGAACTGCTGACTTTGTCATGGGAGCGATCCCTGAAACCGGTTCCACTAACCGCTCAGTGAGATTACACTGTATCCCAACATGAGTAGGACGTCTATGATGCGCGCTCGCCCGTTCCGTGGTCAGCCTGCGTCTCAGCGCTGCTCGCCGGTTCTCACGTTTGCCGTGATTTTGGTTTTCTGTATGCCCCCGTCGTGCCTGCTGGGCCAAGCACCCACGGGGGCTGAAGCTCATGCGCGCCGTGGCCTCGCCTTCGCTCATTCGCAACAGTGGGCGCTCGCAGAGGAGGAGTTGAAACAGGCGGTAGCGGCCGCCCCAACGGTCGCGATTTATCACGCCCAGCTCGCATCGATCCTGGGACTGAACGGGAACTGGGATGACTCTCTTCTTCATTTCGTGAAAGCAGTTCAACTCGATCCGCAGAATGTTGGCTTTCGGCGTGAAGCTGCTGCCGTACAGTTGCGGGCCGGCGCGCTGGATGATGCGGAGAGGAATCTTCGTTTTGTACTGAAGCGATTGCCCCACGATCCGGGCGCCACTCTCTTGCTGGGTCTCGTAACGGCGGCCCGAGGCAATTACGAGTCCGCGGCCACCTTGCTAAGTTCCCAGCCCGACCTGGTGTATGCTCAGCCCGATCGCGTGGTTGCCCTATTCACATCCCTGCTTCGAAGTGGCAGGAAAGCAGACCTGGGTAAGGTCATGGATGTGATGCACTCCCATGCGAATGAAACGCAATGGGCTAATGCCATCAGCCGATGCGCCGCTATTTCTGCAAAGGATGGCGATCTCGATACGACATACCTGCTGTATGGATTGCTTCCTCTGGAAGACAAGCCAGACCGCCAGTCTGCTGCTTTTTCGCTTGCAGTACTGCTCTACCATAATGGCCAGGTAGAGCAGGTTCAGCAGTTATTGCAACCATTGCTCTCAGAGGGCTGGAAGAGCGCCGACGCCGAGAGGCTTCTCGGCAACTGCCTCCAGTTGCAACACAAAAACGCGGCTGCGATCGAAGCCTATTCCATGGCGCTTGCGATTGAACCGTCGAACATGGAAGCGTATGACAACCTGATTTCGCTCGAGATTGACTCAGGCAAGGCAAGCGATGCCCTCGTGGTAGCGAAACGCGCCATCGAGGTCGCGCCGAACAACGCCAAAGCATGGGTTCTGAAGGGGAATGCCGAACTGCGCTTGAACGCATATAAGGATGCGTTGCAGAGCTACCGGCATGCCAACGAGTCGGATCCGTCGGATCCTGACTACATCTTGCTCGTGGGGGGAGTGGAGTTTCTAGCGGGCCAAAATGATGCAGCCATCGCGGACTACCAAACCGGCGTGAAACGCTTTCCTGCCGATGCTCGCTTTTACATAGCGTATGCCGAAGCACTGCTGGGAGAGCAGGATTCGACGGATGTGCAGACGCGCGCGCAAACTCTCTTGAGCAAGGCGATTGAACTGGCTCCTGCATCGGCCGAAGCCCACTATCAACTAGGCCAAATCGCGATGCGACAAGCACGGCTGCAGGATGCCGAGAGAGAGTTTACTTCTGCCCTCACAGCAGATCCCGGTCGCAGCAAAGCGCACTACGCTATGTCATTGGTCTACCGCAGGATGGGACGGCAGGAGGATGCCCAGAAGCAGTTTGCCCAGTATCAGGCGCTCAAGCAGGCGGAAGAAAGTGGACCGAAAAACACGCTTTCTTCGGACACGACTCCGTGAAGAGTGTTGGCCCGGTTTCACGGGCAGCTTCAACCGCAACGACTCTGTGTCGATCGCGTGACCTCTGGTCGCGCCGCCGCTTTCTCTCCTCCTTGCTGGCAACGAGTTCCCTTCCCATGCTTACGCAGCTCGCTCTGCATGCGAGTGAACCGTCGAAGCCCCTGTTTGCCGACGTGACGGCTGAAGCTGGAATTACATGGAAGCATTTCAATGGCTTCTCCCCCGACCGCTATCTGATCGAAGCCATGGGTGGCGGGGTTGCCTGGCTCGACTTCGATGGTGACGGACTGCTCGATATTTTTCTGCTCAACGGCGGAGAAACGCCAAGAGGAAAGAGTGAAAAGCCGCTCCGCAATGCCTTGTATCGCAACCTCGGAAATGGAAAATTTGAAGATGTTGCCGAGGCTTCGGGCCTTCACCTTGTAAAGAACTACGGTATGGGCGTTGCGGCAGCAGATTTTGACAATGACGGTCACCAGGATCTCTACGTTACCGGGTATCCGACATCGATTCTCTACCACAACAATGGCGATGGCACATTTACCGATGTGACCGCGGATGCCGGCGTTGCCAATGCAGGACGTTGGGCTTCGAGCGCTGCCTGGTTTGACTATGATCGTGACGGCTTTCTCGATCTCATTGTATGTAACTATGTTGAGTTCTCATTCGAAGGTACTGCGCCCAGGTGCGAGTACGCCAACCACCGTACTTATTGCGAGCAGCGCGCATATACGGGAATGCCTCTGACCCTGTATCGCAACAACCGCAATGGAACCTTCACCGACGTGAGCAAGGAATCGGGCCTGGATAAGTTTGTCGGCCGGGCGTTGGGCGTGGTTGCAATGGATCTGGATAACGATGGCTGGAGTGATCTTTTCATTACCCGCGACGCTTCACCAAACCTGCTGTTGATGAACAAACGCGACGGCAAGTTTGTCGACGCAGGCTTCGAAGCAGAGGTGGCGCTCGATAGCAACGGTGATGCAAAGTCGGGCATGGGCGTCGAGGCGGCCGACATCAATGGCGACACCCTGCCCGATCTGCTGGTCACCAATTTCAACTATGAATTCCACTCTCTTCTTCTTGGCCGCAATACCTTTCCCTTTGAAGACCACACTCGCTCTTCCCATCTGGCGGAGATCACTCGGCCCTATGTAGGGTGGGGTATCCACACTCTGGACTATGACAACGACGGGCTTCTCGATCTTATGATCGTCAATGGCCATGTTATTGAAGGGATTGAAGCATCGCTGGGCCAGGTGACCTACAAGGAAAGACCATTGCTCCTGCACAATAACGGCAACGCGGTCTTTGAAGACTTAACTGCAAGTGCAGGGCCAGCTTTCTCAAAGAGCTACCTTGCTCGTGGTCTGGCCATCGCAGATTGGAACAATGATGGGTGGCCTGACGCCATTTTTACCTCGACCGGTGATCAGCCCGTTCTCTTGCGCAATGACAACGCCAGAGGGCACGCGTGGATCGGGGTTCAGCTCATCGGCGCCAAAGGAAAGAGCAACCGTGACGCGATTGGGTCGAAGGTTACGCTCCATCGTGCTGACCGAAGAATGGTCCGATGGATTACGGGTGGTTCGAGTTACCTTTCATCACATGACAAGCGGCTTCTCTTTGGTTTGGGAGATATGCCAGCAGGAAGCACGGTCGATGTGGAAATACTCTGGCCAAGCGGGGCGATCCAGGCGGTGCACGCCTTGCCTGTCAACCACTACCACCACATCGAGGAACCGTCGGAGGTGAAGAAGTCCTGATCGCCTACGCGCGCGCTACTTGAGTGGTTTTACAGAAATTTCCTTGAAGTACACTTCCGATCCGGGATGGTTCTGTAACCCAATGTAACCTGAGTCCATGCGAGGACCTGTGGCGGGATCCCTTACGTTCGGGTGCCTGGGGGGTACGGGCTGACCTTCCTTGTAGTCGGTCACCTTGACGTTGTTGAGGTAGACGACTGTACGAGGCCCGTCGATGGTGATCTCCATCGTGTTCCACTCTCCCAGAGGTTTCAGCGGCCGGGCCATGGCCTTGGAAAAAGTGTAGATCACGCCCGTGCAGGAATAATCATCGGGCCAGTCACCGATTTCGACCTCGTAGCCCCGATCAATGGCCGCCCAGGGATCGGCCGGCTTTTCAGGTATTCGAATAAATACCCCCGAATCTGCTTCGGCGCCAGTCATTTTGAAGACAACCCGAACGGTTGCATGCTCAATCTTCTCCCGGGTGTACCAGAGGAGTCCCATGCCGCCGGTCGTCTTCATCATGTGATCCTGCACGACAAAAGAACCGGGCCCGACTTGTTGCCATCCATCGAGATTCTTGCCATTGAACAAGGGCCGCGAGGCACCATAGGCTGACATGCAAGACAAGATCGTAGCTACTCCCGCAAGAGCTGCCATTCTGTAGGGAGCGGAAAATCTGGATGCAACGAGCGCGCGCATGGGTGAATCCTCCATGGGATTGAACAACTCGGTGGGACCGGTACCATAAAATAGCGCAGTGGGACCGCGATGTCCAATGCTATGAAGAAGCAAGCGCGGCCACATTCTTTTGTGTTGACCATTCCATACTGCCTAGTGTATTTTTCCGGTCTGACTGGAAAAGATTAGCCGTAGTCTTCTTAATCATGGAACCGCTCCCAGAAACCGGTCCCATAGAGGTGTTGGAGAGATATGGGTGGACAGCGAATCGAACGGCGGGAAGTGCTCCGCTTTATTGGCCTTGCTTCAGCGGCCTCAACCTTTCCGGGCTTCCAACGATGGGCCTTCGCCTGTAGCCACGAAGCTGTGGAAGCAACATCGGCAGTCACTGCGAAATCTTACGAACCTCTTTTCTTCTCTACTGAGCACTACCGCCTCGTCGACCATCTCGCGGAGTTGATTATTCCCACCGATGACACCCCCGGCGCTAAGGAGGCCGGCGTCGCCGAATTCATCGACTTCATGGTGGCGAATCGTGTGCCGGTCAGCACCAACATGGATGTACGAACTCCGAAGGATGCCATGCGCGCGGGCACAGATATTCAGGTGCAGTTCCTTCAGGGTCTGGACTGGCTGAATGCATATAGCAAGTCGCAGTTTGCCCATGTCTTTATGGAAGCTTCTCCCGAGCAGCAAAATAGTCTGCTCGAAGAGTTTGCCTTTAAGGCCAAATACAAGCCAACCACCGAGACCGGACGCGAGTTTTTCCAGCTCATGCGCGACTACACCGTGGTTGGCTATTACACCAGCAAGACAGGTTTGGAGGCGATTGGTTATCCGGGATTGCAAATGGTTTGGGCATCCATGCCGGGTTGCCAGCACCACGATGATCCGGAACACGCCCACCTGGCAGACCCGGATAGCAAAAGGCCCGCGCAACTAAAGATCGCAAACTAACGAGGGAACTTCATTGGCGACAAAAATCTATGACGTGATCGTGGTGGGTACGGGAGCGGGTGGCGGTATGGCCATGAAGCTCCTTTGTGAAGCAGGTCTCAGTGTGTTGGCGCTCAATTCGGGACCGCGGACGCAGCCATCCAAAGACTACCGCCACCACAGGCAAGTCTATGACCTGAAGTACCGCGGTTACGGTGATCCTCAGATACTCGCCGGCTGTGCTCATCAGGAGCACTACACCGTCGAAGAGACCGAGTTCAATCAAGGCCCACACCTATGGGAGCACGACGTCACTTACACCAATGCTCCCGGTACGGACTGGTATTGGAAGCGTTGTAAGGGAACCGGAGGCAAAGCAAACTTCTGGGGCCGCTCCTCAGCTCGATACGGAGATATCGACTTCAAGGCTGCGGATCTTGACGGAGTTGGTGAGAACTGGCCTGTCGACTATGCGGAGATCTCTCCGTGGTTTTCGAAAGCAGAGCGCTATATGGGCGTGGCCAGTACTGTACAGAATCGCCCGAGCAATCCGGATGGCGAATATCTGCCGCCTATGCCCTGGCGTTGTTTCGATTACATCATTCAAAAGGCCGGCGAAAAAATCGGAGTGCCCTATCTTCCGGACCGGTGCGCGCAGCTTACGGTGGGGCATAACGGGCATCCGCCTTGCCACTACTGCGGTAATTGTAGCCAGGGCTGCGACGTGGGTGCGTTCTTCTCTCCAACCTGGTTCACGATTCCGGATGCCGAAAAAACCAAAAATCTGACCTTGCTCACGAATGCCCTGGTCCGCGAAGTTCTGGTGGACGAAAACGGCGCAGCGAAGGGTGTGGCATACATCGATCGAGATACAAAACAGGAAGTTGAAGTCTACGCGAAGGTCGTAGTGCTTGCCGCCTCCTGTGTCGAGACTGCGCACATCATGCTGAACTCGCGCTCACGCCATTGGCCGACCGGTATCGCCAATTCCAGCGGTCAACTTGGCCGCAACCTTTGCGATCACCTTTACGGCAATCCGGGGTATGGATATCTTCCCCAGTTGGTGGGTCGTGCTCCAACTCCCGATAACATCGCGGACTCAACCACAGCCTGGATGCCGCGCTGGCAAAACCTCAACAATCCCCACGAAGAGAAATTCATCCGCGGCTATTCCGTTTATATATACGGGGGCTGCGAGGGCTTTCCCGGCTACTATCGCCAGTTCGAGGGGTTTGGCTCGGAATACAAGCGAACCATGAAGCGTTACTATCCCTCGCCTATATCTTCCCAGATCCAGGCCCCTTCTCTTCCGAGCCCCACCAACTATGTGGACATCAATCCCGACAAGAAAGACATATTCGGAATTCCTGAACTTCGCTTCCACTTCGAGTGGGGCGAAAACGAACTGATGATGTGGGAACACTCGAAGCGAATGATGGTTGATCTCTTCAAAGCTGCTGGTGGGGAGCTCTGGGGTGTCGACAGCGTGCCCAACCGTCCGGGCACAAGTCTCCACGAAACAGGCGTCTGTCGATTCGGTAACGACCCCAAGTCGTACGTCACCAACAAATGGGCGCAAACGCATGACGTTCCGAATCTCTACATCTGCGACGCGAGCATCTTTCCCACGCCCACGGACAAGACGACAACCATGCCCATCATCGCATTTGCCATGCGGACGTGCGATCACATGCTGAACAACTTCAGCACGGGAGTCCACAAACGCGTGTAAGCGAGTTCCAAGGTTCCAGACAGACTCGTGTACGAAATGCAAAATTCGAGGGCCAGCACTGAATTTTTTTGGGGAGGCGAAGACAAAATCATGACCAGCAAAAATAAGTGGTTGCTCACCATCGTGATGTTTTTTATTACCGCGCTGTTTATCCGTATGGCGGGCGCTCAGGGCACGAATGCAGCGATTGATGGACAAGTCGCCGACCCAAATGGCGCGGTTATTCCTGGCGCTCAACTGGAGCTGATTTCGAACGACCGGGCGACGAGTCTGAAATCCGTTTCAGACGAGTCTGGACGCTATTCGTTCCGCAATGTGCCCCCCGGCAGCTATCAACTGAAAGTGACCGCTTCCGGTTTTGGCGACTACCTGCAAGACGGCATCGTTGTTCGTGTGGGATATCCCGTTCGTATCAACGCCACTCTGGTGGTCGGCGCCACGACGCAGCAAGTGGAAGTGAGGGCCGATGCCTCGGCTCTTAACTTCGAAAATGCCGAGCTTCGCAATAGTATCGATCCCGCAGTCATCACGCAGGTTCCGCTTCTGGTGTCTGGTTCCATTCGTTCTGCGGCCAACTTCGCATCTATCATGCCGGGTGTTGCGCGGGGGACTGGCGACGTTACGGGAGCCCACATCAACGGTGGGCAATCCCAAACCGGAACGGTCGTGCTCGACGGGTCACCTCTCTTTAACCCCTCAGGGGTTCAGGGGCTCACGGGCGCAGTCCTTGATTTTCCACAGTCGCCGGACATCATCAGTGAATTTCAGGTATTGACCTCGAACTATGAGCCGCAGTATTCCGGCGGCTCAGGCGTCACCGTAGAACATGTGCGTTCAGGAACAGACAAATTCCACGGGACCGCCTATGAATACAACCGGAATACTGCGTTTAACGCGACGCAATGGGGAACATCAGGCAAGACGCAGGACGTGGAGAACGACTTCGGCGGAAACCTCGGAGGTCCGTTCCGGGTTCCCTTCGTGAGGAAGGGTCTACTGCGTACATACTTCTTCGGCAACTTTGAAGGATTCACCATTGCAGGCGGCGCGTCACGGCAAACGCTCTCATTGCCTTCTGTGCTGGAACGTTCGGGTGACTTTAGAGATTGGACGGATTCTTCCGGTGGCCTCATCCCGATCTATGATCCAGCAACAACGCGTGTCAATCCCGCATACGATCCTGGTCAAGCTACTGGCCCCGCAAATCTGCCCTATCTTCGCGACCAGTTCAAGGGGTGCGACGGCAACACGCCGAACGTAATTTGCGCGTCAGATCCAAGGCTACAAAACTCCCTCGCTAATCAGTGGTTCTCCTTGCTGCCTACACCCACGTCGGGTGGGCCAGTGTCCAATTATCTTGCTCCCCCGGTACCAAACTTCCTGGGGACGAATGCATATACCTATTTGGAAAAGGTGGATGCCTATTTCGGAGCGAAGGATCACTTTTCCGAAATGTTCTTCTACAAGTATTTGCCAGCAACCACCTTTACTCAACTGCCGGTGGCCATCAGCAACAGCGGTACGTCGTATAAACGTACCCCGGTATTCCGCCTCAACTACGACCACACGTTCAACGAGCGCATCGTTAACCACTTTGGCTTTGGGTGGCAGAATGACAAGTTCTATGGAGGCGGCATCGATAGCAATTCAGCGGCCAAGTTGCCCCAGATTCCGGGTGTCGCCAGCCATGACTATCCTCCGCAGATCCTACTGAGCGGCTTTACCGGCTACGGAACCGGGCAGGGAAATCCAAATCTGCAACCGTGGCTTTCACCCGCCTATCTGGTGAATGATGTCGTCTACTTGACCAGGGGAAAGCATACCCTCAGTTTCGGGGGTGACTTTCGCGCAACACAGAACTCACCAACATTTATCAGTAACCAGGCTGGACAGTTCAGCTTTGCGGCCACCGAGACCGGCTTGCTGGGATTGAACAGTGGTAGCCCCATCGCCAGCTTTCTTCTTGAGCAGGTAGACACGGCCAGCGTGACCTATTACACCGCCAAGACGATTGATTCGCGGCAACAAAGCTTTGCTCTGTTTCTTGGCGACACATGGCGCGCCAGTCCTAAGCTGAGTGTCACGCCTGGGGTCCGGTATACCGTTTCCTTGCCACCTTATGATGCGAATAACAAGTTTGCTTACTTTAATCCAAACGTGCCTAACGCAGACGCTGGTAACCTGCCAGGCAGCGTATCCTATGCAGGATCAGGCCCAGGTCGATCAGGCGTCCGCTATCCAGAAGCAATTTGGTATAAAGGCGTGGCTCCGCGCCTGGGCCTATCTTATGCCGTCAACGGAAGCACGGTTGTTCGCGGGGGCTACGGCATCTACATCGACGATGTGAATATGCCTGGATTCGACGGAGGCATCACGCAGGATGGCTATAACACGTACGCCTCGTTCGGCAATTCTCTGGGAGGGCTCCAATCTGCTTTCGTCCTCAACCAGGGGGTCCCGCAAAATTACCCTGTACCACCACAAATCAGGTCGACCATCGATAATGGGCTGAATGCCCCCATCTACCGTCCCCGCGATGCAAATCGATTGCCTTATTCGCAGCAGTGGAATGTCACGGTCGAGCATGAATTTTCAACCAACAACTACGTATCCGTCGCCTACGTCGGCAGCAAAGGCACCCGACTGCTTTCGCAGCTTGCTCCTTTGAATGCCATTGACCCCACCTATCTTTCGTCGTTGGGACCGGCACTCTATGACGTGTTCCAACCGGGACAGGGCACGCTCGATGGCGTCAACCTCCCGTTTTCTAATTATGCAAGCACCATGACAGCCTGTGCCCCATCGGTAGCTCAGGCCCTGGTGAAGTATCCACAGTATTGCAACGGCATCCTTGGGCGTAATGAGAACAAGGGCAGCTCAACCTACCATTCCTTCCAACTCAACGCGGAGCACAGATTTTCAAAGGGATTGTGGGCGCTCCTTACCTATACGAATTCAAAGCTGATCACGGATGCGAACAGTGCGGAGAATACAACCGCCAGTAGCGTCATATCTCCCTATCAACCAGAAAGACGGAAGAGCCTGGCACTCGAAGATGTACCCCAGGTGATCAACTTTGCCTATACGTACGAACTACCGCTAGGGAGTGGCAAGCTTTGGCTCAACCAAAATGACCTGGCAAATCGCTTCGTCGGCAACTGGAGCTTTTCCGGTGTGTTCCGTGCGCAGTCAGGAATTCCGTATCAGATTACTTCTTCAAGCTGCAATGTACCGAGTGAACTGCAGGCCTCCTGTTATCCCAGGGTTGTTACCGGGAGCTAATCCGTTTGCTCAATCGTCGTCTTCGATTGACGTGAACAAGTCAGTGCTGAATCCCAATGCTTTCGAGCCTGTAAGCAGCTTTAACTTCTATACCGGTTCCGGGCGCTTGGCACAGAACTTCCGTCAGCCGGGTTATAACGACTTCGATATCGGCTTGCAGAAAGTTGTGAATATCACCGAAAGGGTAACGTTCCAACTCCGCGGAGATGCGTTCAATCTTGTCAACGGGCACCACTTTAATCTGGTAGGTGTATCGCTACAAGGTGGGGGGAATGGCGGCAGCGCGTTCACCACGGATCTCGCCAACCCGAACTTTGGATTATGGAACGGCACTGTAACGCGGCCAAGAAGCCTTCAGGTGTCGGGCAGACTGTCGTTCTAATCGCCCGGCTAGAAGTAACATGTGTTGGTCGGTGATCATGACGTTGTAAGCCCGAAGCGCAACTGGGGCCCCAGTTGGAGCTCCAACCGGGGCTTGGACCAATGGGAAGGGACAAGCGCGCGCGAGCAACCTGCTTTTGGGCGAGTGCTTGCGCTGCGGCCTTCGGGTAGCTATCCGATATGACCTTCTCGAATCGCACATATTTTTGATGTGACAAACCAGACGAATCATCTACGGAGAAATAATGAGCGGATCGCCTAGGCCATCGTTCGACCGGCCAACCTATATTCCTTATGAGCAAGTTACCCGCCACGTCTGGGGAGATGAAGTCTCAGGTAAAGTTATCGACTGGATATATGTTTCAAGCTCCAAGATTCACCAGTTGGTTTTCTCCATGCCCTTCGGAGGAAAATTTTCGCATTCTGACAAGCACCGTACTATTTTTGCGGCTGATGAGCTGTACTACGTGATATCCGGCACCTTCGTCATGACCAATCCTGAGACCGGCGAAGCGCATCGTGTGAACAAAGGAGAAGCTGCATTCTTCCGCCGAGACACGTGGCATCATGGCTTCAACTACGGTACAGAGCCCCTGCGTGTCATCGAGTTTTTTGCGCCTCCACCCTCTCAGGGTACTTCCAGTGCGTACGCAAAGACCAAGCCCAACCTGATCGATGTCCGCTATACGCAGGATCAGTGGTTAGGACATTGGCCCATGGCGAAAGCAGAGATCGAAAAACAGCAGGCGATGAGAGTGGTACGTGATTCGGATATCATGTGGCGCATGGAAGGCCGGGAGAAGCAGGCATTGACCGGGTTGCTGATAAGCACGGATCATCTGACCGTAGGAAAATTGTTCTTGTTGCCCGGTCAAGAGACCGAGATGGAAGCTCATGCTGGAGATGAGTCTTTGTACCTGCTCGAGGGGAATCTCACGCTCTGCGTCGATGACCCGAACGCAACGCCATGGTTCGAACTGAAGCCAGGCGACGGTTTCTATTTGCCGCAGGGTACGTCGCATCGGTATTGCAATATTTCAGACAAGCCGGCCGTCGTGCTTTTCGGCGTCGCTCCCAATTATCGTGCCGGCTAACGAGAACTGACCGGCCTGAGGTGCCGGCGCCAATGTTGCAACAACTGTTCGAAGCGTGGAAGGCGAAATGGTTCTGGTACTCACTGCTCACCATCATTGGTTGGTCGGGGTGGGCCATTTTGCTGAAAATCGGATCGGCTGAAATACCAGGTAAGACTTCCCTTTTTTTGCAGACTGCCGGTATGACTCCTCTGGCGTTGCTGCTCGTGTTTGCAGGCAGGCTCGGCGGTCCCCAAAGCAAGAAAGGTATCTTTTACTCCCTGCTGAATGGAGCCATCACTGGTTGTGGCATTCTGTTTCTGTTAGCAGCGTATCGCCAGGGAGCAAACACTTCGGTAGTATCTGTGACGACATCTCTTTATCCTCTCGTCACCTTCCTGCTGGCCGTTCCCTTACTTCGGGAAAAGATCACCAAATCTCAGGCGTTAGGCGTTCTTCTCGCCACGGCTTCGATCGTAATTTTTTCGTTATAGGAGCGTGATTCATGCATTTTGCTCCATGGCTTCTGTTTACCGTGCTTGCGCTGGTGTGTTTTGGTATCGTCGGCCTTCTTCAGAAGCTTTCGACGGATCTTGTTTCAGCAGAGTCTGCACTTGTTTGGTTGATTGTCGGTTTTCTTCTTCTGCAACCATTCCTGTACTCTGGGTCCGCGATGTTCCAGTATTCCGCTCGCAGCATCGCTTGCATATTGCTTGCTGGGGTTCTCAATTCACTTGGGAGTTGGGCGATTCTGGCAGCGATGAAGAACGGAGGAAAAGCTTCTGTGGTGGTGCCAATGACTGCCGTGTACCCGATGGTCGTTTGTCTGCTGGCGCCTTTCATTCTGCTTGAGCACATCACTCGCACTCAGGGAGTGGGTATCGCGTGTGGCTTGGGGGCGATTCTGCTTCTCGCAAGCTAAGAGGAGCAAGGCCAGATAGTCCAACAGCATATTTCCTTCTGGCCTTGTTGGTTGGGAGGACCATTCTGGAACGTCGAAGGAACAACCGTGAACCAGCCGTCTCAAACTGACAAAAGAGTCAAACCTGTACGGATCGGTATCGTAGGCTGCGGCAATGTGATGGATGGCGCGTATATGCCGCTCATGCAGAAGCTTCAGCTCAAAGGCCAGGTTGAGGTAGTGGGTGCCTCACATACGAGCAGAGATCGATGCCAGTCCATCTTGACGAAGTGGGCCATACCGGCTTACTTCGAAAACTACAAAGACTTGTGCAATGCGCCCGATATCGACGCTGTCGTTATCCTGACCTCGATGAAGGAGCATGGCGCAATCGCACGCGAAGCTCTTGTCGCAGGTAAGCATGTGCTGGTCGAAAAGCCGTTGGCGGTTTCGTTGGATGAAGCTCGTCAACTCGCCACCATCGCCCGAGATTCACCTGGCTACCTCGTGGCTGCGCCATTTGTAACACTAAGCCCCACCTACCGGATCATTCGAGATCGAGTCATCGCTGGCGATGTAGGCAAGGTCTGTCTGGCCCGAGCTCGTTATGGATGGTCTGGCCCCGACTGGTCTGAGTGGTTCTACCGGGCCGGCAGCGGACCGATCTTCGATCTCGCCGTTTACTGCATCACGACCATCACCGGCATTTTGGGCCCGGCACAGCGCGTCACGGCTATGACCGGAACCGCTCAGCCTGAACGACTCATCCATGGCAAGAGCATCAAGGTGGAAGTGGAAGACAATGCGCAGATTCTTCTCGATTTTGGGCATGCCGTGCTAGCCGTGATCACTGCCGGGTTCACGATACAAAAGTATCAATCTCCCGCATTGGAACTTTACGGTACAGAGGGCACGATCCAAATGCTCGGTGACGACTGGGCTCCTGAAGGATACGAAATCTGGCAAAACAGCATCGGAGCATGGCAGAAGTACTATGAGACGGATCCGCACTGGCAGTGGACGGAGGGCCTCAAACATCTGGTTGACTGTATTCACAGTGGGGAGCGTCCCTCGGTCACGCCGGAGCATGCGTGCCATGTGCTGGAGATCATGCTGGCGGCACAGGAATCTGGCCGTACGGGCGTTGTGCAAATACTGGAGAGTACATTTAGCGCAGTAGATCACGCCTCCTCTGGCAACCGCCACGCGGAACCAGGGCACCGTGTTCATGACCACAGACGGGAGTAGCGACGCCACTTACTGATGCGCACATCCATTGATCAAGAAGCAGAGTGCAACGTGGACGAAATGGTCGCCGTGGGTATTGACCTGGGGGGCACCAAGATTGCCGCAGGTTTGGTTTCTTTTCCATCTGCGAAAGTCCTCGGCAAGCTGATCATCCCCACCTTGCCGGCACGCGGCGGCGAGGCGGTCCTCAGCGATGTCCTGGCTTTGGCCCGCAGGCTTATGCAACAAGCGAGCGAGCTTGGCGTCAGCGTGCACGGAATCGGTTTGGGCATAGCTGAGCTTGTCAATCTGCGCGGTGAAATCACCAGCAATTATCTGTTGGATTGGCGTAGTGTGCAGGCAAGAGAAGCTCTTTCTCAGATTGCCCCGACAAGCTTTGAATCGGATGCCAGGGCTCCGGCATTGGCAGAGGCACTGTTTGGAGCTGGCAGATCTTACCGTAACTTCGTATTCCTCACCATTGGCACTGGTATCAGCTACACCCTCGTCATTGAAGGCAAGCCCTATACAGGAGCACACGGTCACGCCCTGATGGTTGCTACCGGAGCCCTTACTTCAGAATGCCAGAGCTGTGGCGCCGTGCAGGATCAGGTTCTCGAAGAGTTTGCTGCGGGGCCCTCTTTGGTAGCCCGATACAACCTTCGAATGAACTGTTCTCTTACAACTGCACAAGAAGTAACGGCTGCCGCGGCGTCAGGCGACCTGGTGGCTCAAGATATCGTCTGCTCTGCCGGGAGAGCCCTAGGCAATAGTGTGGGTTTTCTCATCAACGCACTGGATCCCGAGGCGATTATCGTTGGCGGCGGGCTAGGTTTGGCAAGCGGCCTTTATTGGGATACTTTTGTCGCCTCCACGCGCCGACATATCTGGGCAGAATCATCACGTGATTTGCCAATCATCCACGCTGAACTGGGAAATGACGCCGGAATTATTGGGGCAGGAGCTGTAGTCTGCAAGGATCGTTTCGTAAGGCTCCTGGGAAAGTAGAACTGCAGATCCCTCCACTACGCTTCGCGCTGGAAGGACTCTCCGACCATCTCCTCACTCTTTCGCCACAGCGCTTCAGCAGCATTTGCATCCAGAGCATACCCACGTACTCCTTCGCTGATGGGGCTGATGGTCACGTCGTCCGCTACGATTTTGCCGACGTGACAATTCTCACAATAGCGGCCGCCGATCTCGTCGGCCGATGCTACAACGCCGGCCCACACTGAAGTTGCCGCTCCTTGCGGAATCGTCTTCCACTGGAAGGGCCCCTTACCCTCGGCTGCAAGCTGATGATTCATCTGGTCGATCATCGTTTGCATTTGGACTGGCTCCAGATGGCGCCCCAGTTCGGTCTGTATGCCTCCCGGATGCACGGCCGCAGCCCTTACACCACGCTCCCGATGGCGTTGATCGAACGCGACTGCAAAAAGTATGTTCGCAGTCTTGGATCGACCGTATGCAACAAAGGGTTCGTAGGGCGTTCGCTCAAAGTTGGGGTCCTCAAGATCGACGTTCGAGAAGCGGTGACCAGAGGACGACAGGGAGATCAGCCGTCCTCCTTCACGGATCAGCGGCGCAATCCGGTTCACGAGAACAAAGTGGCCCAGGTGATTTGTGCCGAACTGGGTTTCAAATCCGTCTGCCGTGTATCCAAACGGTGTGGCCATCACTCCCGCATTGGCAATCACAACGTCAAAGGGTTCACTCTTTGCGACCAGGCCATCGGCACAGGCTCGCACGCTCGCTAGACTGGCCAGGTCAAGCTCTACCAGTTCCAAGCTTCCACCATGGGCCGCAGCGTCCTTTCGCACCTGGACGGTCGCCGCGTCCGCCTTAGCCAAGTCCCGCGCTGCACCTACAACCCGCGCTCCATGCGCGGCAAGTGACCGCACCGTCTCCACACCAAGCCCGGCCGAAACGCCCGTAACGAGAATCCGTTTGCCTTGCAGGTTGATATCAGACAACACATCTTCCGTTGTAGAGGTCGCGCCAAATGCTTTCGCCATTCTTTTCCTCCTGAAACACAAATCGAGGAGCCCGCCGGCGCGCCCTCACTATTTCTCAAACGCAAAAATGCGCTTCCAATCATTCTTCATGACAACGGTCCAGTCATCCTTCTGCGCCTGATCGTAAAGCGCCTGCGTGAAAGCGACCAGTTGTACGTTCGGCAATCCCTTTGCAGGCCCGTAGGCATATTCGCGCGCCCCATCGTCGTGCAGCACTAAAAGCTCGTAGCGCGCGCGGTCGCCGCTCTGCGACAATGCACAAGCCATGGCGGCAGCCAAGGATCGCGCAAGAGATGAGCGTGATCTGCAGAGGAGTGTTCACAGTGCAACTTGCTCGGCGATCGATGCAGGAATGCGTGACTGCGCGAGCTGGCGGCTAAGAAAGCTAAGAACTCCTTCCATGCCCAACCCAGTCTTCGACGAGACCTCGAAAATCTTCATGCCCGGACGTACGCTCTCAATATTTCGGCGGGCCACGGCGAGGTCAAACTCAGCTGCTTCGGCCATGTCCATCTTGGAGATGATCGCGACGTCTGAGCTGTTGAAGATGGTGGGATATTTCAGCGGCTTGTCTTCGCCTTCTGTGGCGGACAGCAAGACAAAGCGCAGCTCTTCACCGAGGTCGTAGCTGGAGGGGCAGACGAGATTACCGACGTTCTCAATGAATAGAAAATCGATAAGCTCCAGATCCCAGTCTTGCAAAGCTCTCTCGATCATCGATGCGTCGAGATGACAAATGGTGCCGGTGGTGATCTGCTTCACGTTCGGAGTGGCACGTTGCAGGCGCGCGGCGTCATTTTCAGTGGCGAGATCGCCGACAAGGGCGGCAACACGGTGATCGCGCGCCAGACCCGCGAGGAGCTTTTCAAGGAATGCTGTCTTGCCCGACCCCGGACTGGAGACGAGGCCGACGACACAGGTGTTGTGTTGCTGAAAACGTTCGCGCAGCGAGCATGCCAGCAGATCGTTCTGCTTCATCACCTTTGCACGAACCTCCACCATGCGCGTACTCATGCAGCAACCTCCAATGACGCCACTTCCATCTCGCGACCGGTAAAGATCTCAGGTGTTGGCGTAAAACACACGGGGCAGCAAATCTGATAGATCGATGGCGGTGTGCACTCCTGCTTGCAGGCGGGACAATAGACCAACAACGGCACCGTTTCGATCATGAGATGCGATCCCTCCAAGGCCGTGCCTTCGCAGGCGAGTTCGTAGGAGAACAGGAGCGCGTCCTTATCGACCCCGGCAAAGACCCCGAGACGCATGTGAACGACCTCTACGGTGAGGCCACCCCTGCTCGCGGACTCCTCGGCGATCTGGTCGATCATGCTGATTGCAATGGACAGCTCGTGCATCAATTCCTACATCGAACGGATCTTCATATAGCGAGCCAGATCTGGAGCCGTTACGACTCCGAGAACGACGACGGCTAAAGCGACCGCTCCCAAAATAAATTTGCCTATCATTGGTCTTCCTCCCTCACATCTTTCTCTCATCGTGTTGTCTCCAATTCCCGCAGTTCTTTTGTAGGCGCGCTCGCCCTGATTCTGGCTACTAACTCTTCCACCATGTTGGATGCTTCTTCGACAGCAGACTGTACCAGCGCAGACAGACCCATCCGGCCGTCGAGCTCATCGCCGAAATCATTGGGCTGACAGCCGACGACGAAGACTGCTCCTGGAATGGGCCCCATAGTAAGCGCGAGATTGAGAACGCGGACGGGATCCATGCCGTGCGGATTCATCTCCATGCCTGGTGCGGCGGGGTCTCCCATGTGCGATAGATCGGGCTCGACAATATAAAGAGTGCCGGGCGCATCGTTACGCGGGAGAGCATCGACAAATATGACGGCGTTCCAGGGCTCGAGCAGAGTGTAGGCAAGATCGAAGCCTCGAATGCCATAGTCCTTCACAACTACGTCAGGCGACACGGTACGCTTGGCGAGCGAGCGGGCGACCTCGACGCCGAATCCGTCATCGCCAAGGAAGATATTTCCGACGCATGCGACGAGGATCATGCCTGACTGGTTCGAAGAATTCATACGAGCTCTCCCTCGGTGAAGGGCTCGACCTCTTCGGGTGAATAGAAGAAGCGGTGACCGGGTTGACGCATCATGCCGAATTCGCGGCCGGGATCGTCATCGAGAACGACGGCAAACTGTACCTGGTCTTCGAAGTCCTGCTCAATGGCTTCGATGACGGCTACCTTGCCCTTGAGAGCCATATCCATAACGTCCGCGGTCTTCTGTGGCCAGATACGGACACGGTCGCCAACTCGCAACGAAACACCGAAGACGGTGACGCTTTCCGGCGGAGCCTTGGTTTCCACGAATGGGTTCCACTCGCCAAAAGGCTCGTCGCGAACGCCGTGCATCTGGCGGAGCGAGCGAACGACACCGTGGGCTTTGAGCATCATTTCTGGCGTGAGGTTTTCGGTACGCTCGAGGATTTTACGAGCGCGCGGGTCGCCATTGCGCACCTCTTCTTTCTCCGCGTCGGTGAGCGTGAGCACGCGAAGGGTGAGCATCTCGTCCATCTCTGTGCCGTCGAAAAAATCGCCTTCGCTTTCAGGTGCGATCTGGGGATAGTCGTAAAGAATGATGGGCGAGCAGAGCATCATGGTGCGCTCGGGTTCGATGCCGACAAGAACAGGAAAGACCCCGGAGTTGGTGCAGGCGGCGACGGACTCGCTGTAGCCCTCTTGCGGGTTAAGCAGCGAGACGAACTCACCGCCGGAGATGCCAAGGAGCATGTGTGCGGAGACGAGAGACTGCGGAAGAGCCTCGGCGCGCTTAGCGGCGGCGCCGCTCGGAAGACGAGTCATATTTTCAAGCTCGAGATGAAGCTTGCGGGCCGTTGGAGAGATAGCCTCGGCGCGGATGGTAAACAAAGCCTCAAGGCTTCCCCTGGTTTCGATTTCAGGCGAGGTTGCCGTACTGAGATCGAGCGTGAGTTGCCGCGGATGGCCGAGAAGATCGCGCAGAAGTAGTTGCGAATGCTCTGAGGTGCGCTCAACTCCCTCTTCCCAGGCAAGCGATGAGTCGGCGAGCTCAGATGATATTTTTTGACCTGTCTGATCTTCGATGCTCTCCCGGGTGCGCCCCTGGCTGATGAGTTGAAGGTACCTAATCTTTATATCTACAGTAGCGCTTTCATCAGCAATGATGATGCATTCGGCCTGCAGGCGGAATGGTTCCTGCGGGTTTTGTGCTTCGGCGTAGACGCGTGGGTAGAGCGTGCCGAAGTTCCACCGCTGGCGATTCTTGATCGCGGTTGGGCGATAGGGATAGAGAATGTAACCCTCATACAGAATGGCAGCGGCAATTTTCTCTGCGCTTTCGAAGTTCATGCCGATACCCCTTCGGGAGATTCGGAGACAAATCTTTCCGTGGCGATCAGGCGCGCAATGGTTTGTTCCCATGTTGGAAGGCCATTGCGAACTTTGTAGTCGTAGAGCTGTTCGAACGCATCCCTGCGCAAACAAAGCCACGCGCTGTTGGGAAAATGTGCATCCATCATCTCTTTCCACACGGATACCGGCAGTTTGAAATAGGCCTCGCGGTCCCACGGTATCTGCGCAACCTGCAGCGTGGTCTGCTGGGACTGGTAGAAGACGGTTCCGCTAAACATGACGCAGAGCGGGATATCGCCGGCATCGAGCGCGTGGAAGTACTTGGTCGAAGCAACGTTGAAGTCGAAGGTGCAGGGTAGCTCCAGATCAACAAGCGTGCTGCCGGAGAAACCGGACACTGCAACACTGGTATTCATCCAGTGCAGCGGCTTGACAGTGCGGCTCCACCGCGAGGGCTCACCAAAAAGATCAGCAAGCTTTTCCTGCTCGGGCGGAAGATAGCGGCGCTTGGCAGGTTCGATTTGCACCTGGCACTTCAGCGTCAAGGTGTGGATGGGTTCGCTTGCCGGAAGGTTGGTGATGCGAAGCTTGAGAGCCAGCAAAGGCGCAGCTGCGTGCGGAACGGCCTCCGCACCTTCAATCTGAAACTGTAACTCAGGCATGAGCATGCCTCCGGCTTTCAGTACTGCGTGCGCGCAGACTTTCGAAGAACTGATGAATCTCTTTCCAGACTTCGGTGCCGCCAGAAAGTCCGCGCCAGTGCATGCGGATCATGCCGACGAGGCGGTAGCACTCGTCGATGGGCACAAGGTAGTACTCCGCGCTGTCGCCAATACGATTAAGAAGAAGAGCTTCCACGTCAGGCTCCATGGTCTGCAGGTCTTGATTCTGTGCGACGATCTCCTGCCAGGATTCGAAGCTGAGCAGAGATTCGGTCGCGCCAGCAGGACTCGGGTACATGGCGACAACCTTGTCTGCGGCGGTATCACGATAGAAGAAGGCGAGATTGATGGGAACCATCAGAGCCTCCCACTGCGAATCGCTCATCTGGAAGTCGACGAGGTGGCGCAGGCGGCGCGGTACACGGAGATAATGCGCCCCGGCCTGGCCGCAGAAGAGAATGGCGCAGCCGTCGCATGCGCAAAGAATCTGCCGCTTCTTCGGATCAAGAAGATGTTGATGCAAAGGATTGAGCGAGGCACTGCAAAGTTCGCAACGCTCTTCCGGCTCAGAGGACGCGCGGCGGCGCGCAAACTGGCGGAGAAAAGAAGAGGCGGCGCTTCTCTCCGGTACGTCGTTGGACGCTTCACTCATGGCCTGCCCTATGCTTCGTTCTTACGCTGGAGGAAGATTTGGCATGTTCGGATGGATGGGCTTGCGGTCGGCAACATTAACACCGGTGGAGTCGTCGGCCTTGCGCGTTATTCGATACTTGAGGGGGATGGCACGATCTTCGCCCCTTGGTGTGCCGATCGTGTGCGAGGGTTTGTGCGGTTTCTCTAGATCATGAGCCATAGCTCTCCTTTACTTGATCATCACCAGGTTCGCGGCAACTGTTTGTTCGGCTGCGGCGTTCTCGGCAATGATCTCCTTGATGTCTGGTGCGGCCTGGAAGAGTGCCTCTTCAACGGCGTTCTTCAGCGTAAGGGATGAGGACGGGCAGCTGCCGCAGCTTCCGTGAAGAAGCAGCCGCACCACACCGTTGTCGACGCCGGCGAGTTCGCAGTCTCCTCCATGCGATTGCAAATAGGGACGCACAGACTCGATGCCGCGAAGGACACGAGTTTCGAGGTCGTCAGGGTGCAGATTATGGAGGAGAAACATGCTGGAAACGAGATCGTCTTGCAAAGCTTCGCTCAGAATGCGTTCGCCTTCCGGGGTGGCGACGCAGTGGTCGATCAGAGCTTGCAACGCGGCGCCGTGTAACTCGATCACGGATTGCACGAGTTCGAGTGCGGTCGCCCTGGTCTCTGGATCGTTCGCCTGTTCCAGACGCGCCGCGAGTTTTTCAACGCGATCTGTCTGGGCTTTGAACTCGCGAGGCTTGCGCGGTTCAGGCGGTACAGGCGATCCGCGAGGAGCTTCTGCAATTCTTTCGACGACTGCTGTGGCGGCCATTATTCGTGCCTCGCTGCACCGAACATGGGCGAGTGTTTAACCTCGATGGCACGACCGCCCCCAACGTACATGTGGACGCCGCATGGCAGGCACGGGTCGAAACTACGCACGGTTCGCATGATATCGATACCCTTGAACTTGTCCGGACCGTTTTGCTCGAAGATAGGTGTATTCTGCACTGCGTCTTCATAGGGACCCGGCGTGCCGTAGATGTCGCGCGGGTTCGCGTTCCACGGTGTAGGTGGATAGGGATGATAGTTTGCAATTTTTCCGTTGCGGATAACTACGTGATGCGAAAGAACCCCACGGACAGCTTCGTGGAAGCCGCAGCCGATAGCTTCATCGGGAACTTTGAACTCCGACCATGTTGCGCTACGCCCGGCATGTAATTCAGCCAGAGCTTTCTCAACGAAGTGCAATGCAGTGGCCGCTGCATAGGCCTGGAAGTAGGTGCGGGCTCGATCGCGCTCGATCGTGTTGCTCCACCGCGGAATCTTCCACTCGAACTCCACCTCGGGAAGTAGGGCCGTTTTGGGAAGCCTGATCTGAACGCTGTTACCGGTCGCTTTCACGTAGTTGATATTGACTAGTCCGGAGATCGCGGTGGACCAGAGGCGCGCGATGGGACCGCCGCCCGTGTCGAGCGCGAGGTGATCCCCCGTGCGCTCGTCATACCAGCGCGGCGACATAACCCAGGTGTAGTTGCCATGGAAGTCGCGTTTTTGCGGACGCGGCGTGGTGGTCTGATTCCAGGGATGATGCTTATCGATCAAGTTGCCGAGCGGATCCTTCTTGACGAAAGTCTCCTTGTCCCCCCAGTCCTCGTAGTACGAACTGCCGAGCAGGATGCGGATGTTGCGGTTGATGTCCACAAGATTGTTTGTTACGAGCTTGCCATCCACGACAATGCCTGGCGTGACAAACATCTTCTTGCCCCACTCGGCCATGTTTTTGTACTGATAGTCGCAGTAGTCGGGATCATTATAAGAACCCCAGCAAGCAAGTAACGTACGGCGAAGACCTACCTTTTCATAACCAGGCAAAGCTTCATAGAAGAAGTTGAAGAGGTCATCATGCAACGGCACGACTTTCTTCATGAACTCTACATACTTCAGCAACCGGACCAGATAGTCGGTAAAGAGTTGAATAGTTGCGACGGTGCCGACCCCACCCGGATAAAGCGTGGAGGGATGAACATGACGTCCTTCCATGAGGCAGAACATCTCGCGCGTGAGGCGGCTCATTGCGAGTGTCTCGCGATAGAAGGTGCCGGTGAAAGGATTAAGCGCCGTCATGATGTCGGCGATGGTTCGGTAGCCATGCTTGTCTGCATTGGGCGACGGCGTGGACTGCGCCTTATCCCAGACCTCAGGATTCGTCTCCTTCACTAGCTGCTCGCAGAAGTCAACCCCGACGAGATTGTCCTGAAAGATGTTGTGATCAAACATGTACTCAGCTGCTTCGCCGAGGTTAATGATCCACTCCGCCAACGCTGGAGGACGTACACCAAACGCCATATTCTGCGTATAGACGGCGCAGGTAGCGTGGTTGTCGCCGCAGATGCCGCAGATGCGGCTGGTGATGAAGTGGGCATCGCGCGGGTCTTTGCCCCTCATAAAAACGGAGTAGCCGCGAAAGATAGAAGACGTGCTGTAACACTCGGCAACTTCACGGTTTTCGAAGTCGATCTTGGTGAAGATGCCGAGGCTTCCGACGATCCGAGTGATCGGATCCCAATTCATATCGACAAGTGTCCGTTTCTTCTGCGCTTCATGCGCCAGCGTTTCAGGAATCGTCGCCATGGCATTGTCCTTACGGTGCGTTTAGGATCTGTCGGAGTGATAGCCGGTGGTGAGCTCCAGACTTGGATGGCGCCACTTCGGCTCTTTGTTGAGCGTGGTGTTCGTGATGCCTCGGAGTGTACGGATCATGCGGCCATAGGTGCCGACGATGGTGGAGGAAAACGTACCGCCGGGTGGCTCGTCCATGAATGGCATGAACTTGTCGGGGAAGCCTGGCATCGTGCAGCCAATACAAATGCCGCCGACGTTGGGGCAGCCGCCGATACCGCGCATCCAGCCGCGCTTGGTGACATTGCAGTCCACCACCGGACCCCAGCAGCCGAGTTTAACCAGGCACTTGGCGGAGCCATAGTTGTGCGCGAAGTCACCCTGCTCGTAATAGGAGCCGCGATCACAGCCTTCGTGAACCGTCTTACCAAAAAGCCAGGTAGGGCGAAGCTGCTTATCAAGCGGGATCATGGGAGCGAGGCCCGCGACCTGATAGAGGAGGTAGAGAACGGTCTCCATGAAGTTATCGGGCTGCACCGGACATCCAGGCACATTCACGATAGGCAGGCCGGCTTTGGAACGCCAACCCCAACCAAGATAATCGGCGAGGCCCATGCAGCCGGTTGGATTACCGGCCATCGCATGGATGCCGCCGTAAGTGGCGCAGGTGCCAGCACCGATGACAGCCAAAGCCTTGGGTGCAAGGCGATCGATCCACTCGCAGGTAGTGATCGGCTGGCCGGTATCGTGATTGGTGCCAACAGCGGCCCAATAACCCTCTTCCTTAATCTTCTCATTGGGAATGGAGCCTTCCACTACGAGCACGAAGGGATCAAGCTGGCCCTTCTCTGCCTCGTAATAGAACTTCATAAAATCATCGCCGTTCTCGTAAGCGAGGACTGGATTGTGCAGGTGAACCTTGGGTAGGCCGGGAATCGCACCGAGGAGGACATCTTCGATGCTGGGTTGCTCGGCAGCGGTGACGGAGACACTGTCGCCGTCGCAGCCGAGACCCGCCGTGATCCAGACAATATGAACATCGGAAACGGCGGGAGCCTTGGTGATAGCGCTTACTTTTTCAGCCATTGCATTCTCCTTCGCGGTGCCAACTTGCGGGAGCCGCCCCGGTGGGACGGGGCTCTAACGGTATGACTCAGTGTGCAAAATCCCAAACCGTATGTGCTTTTCCGATGCTAACTTCCTGAGAAAGGATAACTACATCGGAAGGATTTTTTCCGACTAGAACTTCAACGAAAATAATTACAGCCAGCTTCAAGCGGATCAAACGCTACGCGTCAAAGGATCGATCTGTCAAAGTGTTCTCAAATTCCTTTTTCGCTGAATGAACTTTCTGTCACACAGATAAATTCAGAGAAATATTTTCAACAGATACGCGGTAGTTGTTCACCAAACATAACGTCGACAACACGAGTCCCCCCGATGCCAGTCTTCATCAACACCATTCCAGGATGGGTTAGCAAAGACTTCGCCAATGATGGCGGCGTCTCGCCCGAGCGGATGCTGTCGCATGCGGGCGAGGACGGTCTCGCCCATCTCCGGAGCTACGATGGCGAGCAACTTGCCCTCATTGGCGACGTAGAGCGGGTCAAGCCCAAGGACCTCGCAGGCGCCACGTACGGACTCCCGCACTGGAATGGACTGTTCGCGCAGAAGCATGCCGGCGTTGCTGGCTTTTGCAATTTCGTTGAGCGTGGTAGCGACTCCACCTCGGGTCGGGTCTCGCAGACAGTGGAGGAAGTCTGAAGTTTCCGAGGGAGTGGCAAGCATCTCGGCGACCAGACCGTGGAGGGAGGCACAGTCGCTTGCGATCTCACTCTCGAACTCGAGGTTCGCGCGCTGAGACATGATGGCCATGCCGTGATCGCCGATTGTGCCACTTAGAAGGATCAAATCGCCGGGCTGGGCGCGACTGGCCGAGATGTTGACATGAGGCTCCACGATGCCGATGCCAGTGGTGGTGATGAAGATCTGGTCACCCTTGCCACGATTGACAACCTTGGTGTCTCCCGTAACGAACTGCACCCCGGCATCGGCGGCAGCAGCGCGCATCGATTCGACGACACGCCGGAGATCTTCAACGGGAAGACCCTCTTCAAGGATGAAGGCTGCCGAAAGATAGAGCGGACGCGCGCCACTCATGGCAAGATCGTTGACGGTGCCACGAACAGCCAGGCGACCGATATCACCGCCGGGAAAGAAGATAGGCGTGACGACGAAGGAATCGGTGGTGAAGGCGAGGCGTGTGCCGCCGATGGTCAGCAGAGCCTGATCATCAAGCTTATCGAGAATGGGATTGGTGAATGCGGGAAGAAAGATCTTTTCGATGAGTTCAGCACTGAGTTTGCCGCCGCTGCCATGGCCGAGCACGATTTGCTTATGGTCGAAGATGGGCAGCGGACAGGAGCCGAACGCCGGCGAGATGTTTTCTTCTCCCTGTAGATGCGCTATTTCTGGTGCGATCGCCATGGGCAAACTGTCTCGCTTTCTTACCTGACGGCTAAAGCTCTGGGCTCTATCTTGTGTAGGGCCATGTCATGCGGATTGAGATGCCGGCCATAGGCATAGTAGGCGGCGCAGGCACCTTCCGCCGATACCATCGTGGCGCCAAGCGGATGTTGCGGGGAACACTGTGTCCCGAAAGCAGGGCAATCATGCGGTTTCTTGATGCCGCGGAGAATCTCGCCACTGATACAGATGGCTGGCTCGAGCGTGGCTATCTCGGCGACGTTGAATATTTTTTCGGCATCGTGGCGGGCAAATTCCGTGCGCAGACGGTAGCCACTCTGTGGAATGGAGCCGATACCACGCCATTTTCGGTCAGTGACTTCGAAGACTTTGCCGATAAGATTCTGCGCAGCCAGGTTGCCGGCGCGGCCGAGAATGCGGGAGTACTGGTTCTCGACCGTGGCACGCCCTTCTTCGAGTTGTTGTAGCGTCATCAGAACGCCATGCAAAATATCGATCGGCTCAAAACCGGTGACGACGATAGGAACGTTAAAGCGTGAACTGATGGGCTCATACTCGCTGTAGCCCATGATGGCACAGACATGGCCGGGCCCCAGGAACCCGCTCACTCGGTTGTCTGGCGAGTTGAGGATCGCTTCGAGAGCGGGTGGGACGAGGACGTGCGAGACGAGCAACGAGAGGTTATTTACCTTGTCTTCGCGCGCGCGCCAGGCAAGCATGGCATTGGCCGGCGCGGTTGTCTCAAAGCCGATGGCGAAAAAGACGACCTGTTTGTCAGGATTCGCGCGCGCGATCTTGATGCAGTCGAGTGGCGAATAAACGATACGAACATCGCCGCCTAGCGATTTGATGGTGAACAGGTCACCATCAGAACCGGGAACGCGCAGCATATCGCCGAAGGAGCAAAAGATGACATCCTGGCGGCGCGCAATCGCGTGGGCTCGATCGATCATCTCAAGCGGTGTAACGCAGACGGGGCATCCGGGACCGTGGACAAGTTCGATCCCCTGGGGAAGGAGATGGTCGATACCGTTCTTCACGATGGAGTGCGTCTGGCCGCCGCAGACCTCCATAAGCACCCAAGGGCGGGTTTGGATGCGACGCATTTCGGCCAGGATCTTTGCTGCTACGTCGCTGTCGCGATATTCATCGAGGTATTTCATGGGTCTTACTCCCAGCCACAGCGGGTTCGCCCACAACTGGCGGCGATTCTTGAACCTCCTCGACGATGGGAGATTCGAGTTCAGTAAGCTGATCCAGATCCCTGAGAGCTTGATAGGTGCGCTCGGCTTCGGCTTCATCGATACGGCTGATGGCGAAGCCCACATGGACAAGCACGTAATCGTCCACGACCGTTTCAGGAGCGTATTCGAGGCAAACTTCCCGCGTTATGCCGCCAAACTGCACGCGTGCCATCGACATTCCAGCCTTATCGAACGTTTCTATGACTTTGCCCGGAATGGCCAAACACATAGTTCACGCTCCCGTTCGAATCCGCTCGCAGGCTATGGCAGCCTGACCCAGCGAGATGCCACCATCGTTCGACGGAACCAAGGAATGAAGAAATACCTGAAAATCGTGACGGCGTAACTGCAGTACTGTCCGATGCAGGAGCACGATGTTTTGGATGCTTCCCCCGCTGAGACAAACGCGATCTAACCCACTTGTATCTCGAATTCGGCAGCAGGTTTCAACCGTGGCGGCACTTAGAGTGTTATGAAATCGGGCGGATATCTCACCTGCGGCTATACCGGAAGCCAGATCGTCGACGATTGCGCGGATGGCAGGACGAAAGTCGATCGTCATGGAATCACCATCGTGGATTTCGAATTCATAACGTTCGGTGATTCCTGGGAAAGCAATGGATTCAAGTCCGATGGCGGCCTGGCCTTCGAAGGTGACCTCTGAGGAAAGACCCACGAGGGCGGTAATGGCATCAAAAAGTCGCCCGCAAGAGGATGTTTCGACGGTCTGAATTTGGCTGGAAATCATCGCGGTGACGATGTCGAGTTGTTTTGGCGGTATGGCGCGAAGGCAAGGAACGTCGGGGACCGCAGAACCGAAGGTGTCGCAAAGATAGCTCAGTGCCATGCGCCAGGGTTGACGAATGGCCGCATCACCACCGGGGAGCGCGACGTAGCGAAGATGCGCGCGCCGAGAAAAGCCGGCAAGATTGGCGGTGAAAAACTCTCCACCCCATATCTTGCCGTCGGTTCCATAGCCGGTGCCATCGAGCGCGACGCCGATCACGTCACCACGTAGATGATTTTCCACCATACAACTGGCGATGTGCGCGTGGTGATGCTGCACGGCCATCTTGTGCTCAATTTCTGAGGCAAGGGCCATGCGGGTACTCATATAGTGTGGATGCATGTCATGCGCGATGGCCTGAGGAGTGACGTGAAATAAACGGGTCATCTTCTCCAGGGTTTCCTCAAAGAACTGCATCGTCTCGTAGTTCTGCAGATCGCCGATGTGTTGGCTAAGAATGGCATGATTGTCTTTAGTGAGACAGAATGTACTCTTCAGTTCGGCGCCAAAGGCGAGAACTGATTCCTTTGCGGAATCGAGTTGAATCGTCTGCGGTGCAAACCCCCGAGAGCGACGAAGGACGCGTTCGCTGCCTTCGAAGGTGCGGACAACGGAGTCGTCAACACGAGTAGCAATCTCACGGTTATGCAAAAGGAACCAGTCGGCGACGCCGCCAAGCTGCAGCATTGCCTCGGAGTTTGAGATAACGATTGGCTCTTCGCTGATATTGCCACTGGTCATCACCAGTGCAGGAAAGTGGGAGTCCGCCTGCGGCGAATCGCTGAACAGCAGATAGTGGAGCGGCGTGTAGGGCAACATAAGGCCCAGGGTATTGTTACCCGGAGCGACGCTAAGCCCCAGGTTGGGAACGAGCTCTGCACCGGGACGTCGCGGAAGAATGACGACGGGACGGCGAAGATGACGGAGCGCAAATTGGTCTTCGGCAGAAAGCTCGCAAAGAGCACGAGCTGCGTCGATGTCGCGGACCATCAGAGCGAAAGGTTTATGTGGACGGTGTTTGCGGTGGCGAAGTTCAGCGATTGCGGTTTCATTGGTGGCATCACACGCGAGTAGGAAGCCGCCCAGGCCTTTGACCGCGAGAATCTTCCCCTCGCTGAGAAGAGCGCGGGCGCGATGCAGAATAGGGAGTGCTTCTTTGTCGGTAAAAGACTCCGGAGGCTTGGCGCCACGCGGAAGAAGTGCAAGCGAGGGACCGCAGACGCTGCAGGCATTGGGCTGGGCGTGAAAGCGGCGGTCGTTGGGGTCAGCGTATTCGGCAGCGCAGGCGTTGCACATTGTGAAGGCGGACATGGTTGTCGTAGGGCGGTCATAGGGGATGCCCCGGATGATGGTGTAGCGCGGACCGCAGTGAGTGCAGTTGGTGAATGGATACCCGAAGCGCCGATTGCGCGGATCGCCGAAGTCTTGCCAACAGGCATCGCAAGTGCCGGCGTCAGCGGGAACGAGAGCAATGCCACCCTCCTCTTCGCGGCTTGGAAGAATGGAGAAGCCGGTGGCACCAAGCGTGACCATGCTCGAAACGGTGAGTTCTTGCACCTCTGCCAGTTGCGGGGAGTCACTCCTCAGCATCTTTAGAAAATCATTGAGGGCAGTTTGACAACCTTCAACCTCGATGGTGACACCGGCGCTGGAGTTGAAAACATGGCCGGAAAGCCCAAGGGCATGGGCTAGCTTGAAGACAAAGGGTCGGAAACCGACGCCCTGCACGACACCACGCACCTGAATCCGCAGGCGATCGGTTGCCTTCCACCGGGCTGTTGCGTCCGTATCGGTCATGGATGATCGTTCCATTCGCAGATCATCATCGCAGGTGGCGCGGAATTGTGTCGATGAGGCTTACTGAAGCAGTGTCTATCAAGCTGAGAAGCTGGTCACTTCGCTCGAACTGCTCCATATCTAAGGCATTGTCCTCTGCAATGCATATCTCCACGAGAGATACATCTGACATCTAACTCGTTGGAGTGCATAAGTTACTGCACCTTCGTTCAACTTGAGGCATCCATCCTGTTCGAGCCACTCGCCACTTATCTAAACGATGACCTCGGCGGCGCGCAGGTCGCCATCGAGGTTCTCGAAGCCATGAGCGATCGACATGATGATCAAAGGTTTCGGGAATTTGCTAACTTGCTGTTGCCGGAAATTAAAGAGGATGATCGTATCCTACGTTCCATCGCGAAGAAGATTGGCGGTGGACCCAGATCGCAGCGAGAGGAGCAAAGCCGACAACCGCGCTGAGAGGATTAAAGGTGCCGGTGCACCTGATATCTGAAGCCGAGCACATGGCGGGAGCTGTTATCGGCGATCGATACAGAGTTTGGAGATTCGCTGGGGGAGATGAGCGTTGCCGTTCAGGAATATGGAGCGTCGAATCCTGAGTTCCTTGCGGAGCTGAGCAAACGTAGTCCCGATGATGCACCGGGAAAGCAGACAACGCCGTAAATCAATGAGAGAGATCGCGGACGCTATTCTGCTGTCGGGAGAATTTCGGCGTTCTGACAGATCGGTCGACGAACGATAGTATCTGAAATGTGATTTTCTGTTCACCGATGCTTCCACTTGCCGATCACGGGAACGATGCCAGAACTTGTGCGTATTCCTGCCGCAAAATCAGACTCGACTAGCCGGCCATATTGAAAGCGAACCTTGAATCGCTCCAAGCTTGTCGAATCAAGCAATTAATAAGCAATGCCAGCCTTTTTGCACCCACCACAGCGTCCATTCACATATTGTTTAAAAGAAATGGTTTGACAGAAAATATGAGGGCCTTTAGAGCCTGGGGTCGATCGGCTCGCTTTCCAAGGCAAGTACGCCGAAGACGCACTCATGAGTGAGCCGAAGAGGTTCTTTGCGGACGAAGCGCTCCAGAGCCTCGATGCCGAGTGCAAATTCGCGGCTCGCGAGCGAACGTTTCACTCCAACTGCACGCGAACGGAGCCGTTCCAGATTCTCGGGAAGCAGGTACTCAGGACCGTAAATGATGCGGAGGTACTCGGCTCCACGGCACTTGATGGCCGGCTGGGTGACTCCGCGACGGCCTTCTGCGATGAAGTTCAAGGGCTTGACGACCATACCCTCGCGGCCCCGAGCTGTCATCTCTGTCCACCAGGTCACTGCACTGGCCGTGCTTTGCTCGTCATTCAGGTCAACGATCTCGAACGGAGTAGCCAGCAACAGTTTTTCGTCGCCTGCGCACAGCTTGCCGATCATCTCCATGTGCCAGGTGTGGGGCTTGTCGGTGTGAACTGCCCCTTCGCTGGCTAGGAGATGAAAGGGAGCAAGCTTCAGATCGTTGATTGAACTAACGGGCCAGCAGTAGTGGCGATAGGCACGCGTATAGTTCTCGACTGCATCGAGCCGCTTGGCCGTCTGTTCCGACAGCTGTTCGAGTCCGGGTATTCGGCGCATGGCCGAAGCGAGGATATCGCGCTCGGCCCGAAGTGCATGCACGCCAGAGTTCCCGACTGGAGCATACTGCTTTTGCAACAGTTCCTGAGCCTTAGTCGACCACGGCATCAGCTCGCAATCCAGACAGACCCAGTCGGTCGCGAGTTCCTCCCATAGTCCTGCCTTGTCAGCAACTGCTTGGAGTCGGGAGAGAAACTCGCGTTCGAGAGATTCGTCGGTGAAGAACCGCCGCCCAGTCCTTGTGTAGGCTGTGCCGAGCCCTGCCTGAACCACGCCAAATCGCTTGAGGGACACGCTCTCGTCCTTGCAGAGCACAACCACGGCTCGTGACCCCATGTGCTTCTGTTCACAGATGACGGTCGAGATCCCTTCTTTCCGATAAAAAGCGAACGCCTCGTCGGGATGCTCAAGCAGGTTCTCGTGCTTGCTGGTCTCGGTTGGGGACATGGTGGGCGGCAGATAGATCAGCCACTTGGGATCGCTTGCGAAGCGGCTCATGACTTCAAGCGCCGCGATCGCGTTCTCTTCGCGGATCGTAATCTTCGGCTTGAGCCTCGTATCGATCAGGCGCTTGCCGACGACGTCAGCAAGATCAAGTACATCGTCTTGAGCGTGCTGGAGAGTGCGCGTTGCTCCAATCTTCTCCGGCAGGAACGGTCGTGCAGGCTCGTAGTACGTGCGGTGTGCCTTGACGGAAACAATCTCGCGCTCGGGATATCGCAGAGCAGTGAGTTGCCCACCGAACACGGCGCCAGTGTCGATGTTGACGGTATTGTTCAGGAATAGCGGGTCGGGAACGGGTGTATGACCATAGACCACGAGCGCTTTGCCGCGATAATCTCCAGCCCAGTTGTACCGGACCGGTAGTCCGAAGTCGTCCGTTTCACCTGTGGTCTCGCCGAACAGGGCAAACTCACGCACAGCTCCGGAGCCACGGCCATGCATAGATTCCTTGAGCCCGGCGTGCGCGACGACAAGTTTGCCGTCGTCGAAGACGAGATGACTGACCAGCGCGTCGAGGAACTTCGCGACTTCGGTGCGAAAGGCGTCGGACTCGTGGCTGAGTTGTTCGAGAGTTTCAGCAAGACCATGGGTGCGTTTGACGTCCTTACCGCGCAACGCTCGAACCAGCTTCATATCGTGATTGCCAGGAACACAGAATGCCTGACCGGACGCAACCATGCTCATCACGAGCCTTAGAACCTGAACGGTATGCGGGCCGCGATCCACCAGGTCACCGACAAAGACCAGCATGCGGCCTTCCGGAGAAGAGATGGTGTACTCCTGGTCTTGTTGCTCGACTGTATAGCCGAGCCTCGCCATGAGCTCGATCAACTCGTCATAGCACCCATGGACGTCGCCAATGATGTCGAATGGGCCGTGCACGGCCTTGCGATTGTTCCACAGGGGCTGGCGCTCGATCGTGACCGCCTCGACCTCCTCCGGTGTGGAGAGTTTGAAGACGTGTCGTATCCCTTCCCGCTCAAATCCACGCAGAGACCGCCGAAGTTGTTGCGACTGGTTGCGGATGACGTGAGGTCCGAACTGCCGGTCAGGCCGAAGCACATTGCGATCCTGACAGAGACGATCAGGAAGATCGAAGACGATGGCCTCAGTGAAGAGATGGTATTCCTTTGCCAGCTCGATCAGGGTCTTACGGGCTTCGGGTTGCACGTTCGTCGCGTCTATGACGGTCAGCTTCCCGCGCGTGAGCCGCTTGCGCACAATCGCGTGAAGCAGATCAAAGGCGTCACTCGTGGCTGACTGATCGTTCTCGTCATCGGAGACGAGTGCTCGGCAGAAGTCTGACGAGATGACCTCCGTGGGGAGGAAGTGTTTGCGTGCAAAAGACGACTTGCCGGAACCGGAGGGTCCAATGAGCAGGACGAGTGAGAGTTCTGGGATACCGATCTTCATGCCATTCGCTTTCGTTCCGTCATGCTCTGTTGCCGAGACGCACTCTAATCAGAATATCGTTCAATGCTGCCTGCGCGGTGGGTGCTTCGGGGAGTGAGGTCTGCGAAGCTTCCATCACAAGCCGTTCCCGTAGTGCTTCGAACTGGTGCGCGTAAGACATCAGATCGTTCGGCGCTACTGTCTGCTGCTCCGCTCCCTCCAGCTTCCTGGCGATGAGGTCCGGAAGGAACGGCAACTTATAAATTTGGTTTAGAAGGCCGAGATTGGCTTCGATTGTGCCAGTGCGCATGAGGTGAATGCCCGTGAGAAGCACACGAAACGTATAAAGCAGAGGCTTAATTTTTGGTTGCTCTTCCTTGTGGAACAACCTCCACTGGCTATCAGCAAAGCCCAGGTAATGATAGGCATGGCGCCTGGTCAGGATCTTTGGGATCACTGCTTTTACTTCCTCGTGTTCAGGCGTCGTGTGCACCACGATCGGGGATAGCAACTGTTCGAGGACATAGCCGTTCGGCCGAAGAAGCAGCTTGAAAAACTTGCGGATGTCATGCGTAACAAGGTCAAGCTCGACTACGTCGTCCTGAGTGAGTTGCAGCGTTTCTTCAAGCGGCAGAAGACCAACGACCTCTTCCGGTGGCAGGACGTGTACCCCGCGAAGATCCCAGTCAGAATCGGGAGAAGGAAAACCGTAGAGATGGGCCCCGCTGACTGTTGCGAAGACAAGCGGATAGCGGTGAAATCGGGCCGCTGCCCTAACCTGTTCGGGAATCACTTGGACACCTCCACCATCTTTGAGCGAGCCCAGACCAGCAATCGGTTTGCCTCGGCATAGTCCGGTGTTTCAGGCAGCGAAGTCGATTGGAAGGCTGCATCGAACTCGCGATGGAGGGAGAGGCGCCATGCGTTCACTGTGGCCCACGTTTCTTTGCCGTCAAGGATTGCAAGAAGGGCATCCCGATGCTCGGTGACTAGCACGGGTACAGACCCGTGCCCCAGGACGCCGATGCCTTGGAGCAAAAGCCGAACGAGATGCATGGCATGCTTCCACTTCAGCTCGCCCGTCGCTCGCAGGTCCTGCTCTAGCCTCTTAAATTGCGACATAACGTAGCCGTTATAGGTCTGGTAGACAAGCTTCGAGAGAAAGATTTGCCGTTTAGACAGGATGGCGTCGGCGATCTCCGAGCTCTGCTCTACCAAAGGAGTAAAGAGACATTCGAGAATGTTGGGATTCGCCTTGAGTGCAAGTATCAGGAACTTCTTGAGCTCCCAGTAACACTCTTCGTTCTCCGGTCTTTCCAGTTGTTCAGGAACACCGTAGAGAGACCATTCGAGAGCCGCCGGCGGCAGGTAAATGCCACGCCGGTCCACATCCGACGCCTCCCGGTCGAGCCCGTACGCCTGCGAGCCAACGACACAGCGATAGATTATGTATCGATCCAGTCCATGATCCGCGTGGGCGGCTTCGGGGTCGCCCAGAGGACCTGTCTTCACCTGCTTCAGGATTGAAAACTGACTGCGTCGCAGGCTAGCTTCTGTTCCGTCGTGAAATCGAAGCCGGTAAGCATGCTGGGCATCACCGGGCGTGCCTATGATCTCGGCGACAGCGCCGCTCGCCAGTGAGTTGCTCGGCGCGTCCCGGTTGGCCCCAGAACGCAAGACTACCTGCGTTCCCAAGGGAACGATCAAGTCCAGCGAAGGTGCATTGCGATCATGCAAGCGAGAAGACCGCCATTTGAGTAGGGGCACCGAGTGCCGGATCCTGGGGGCCGATTGGTTCGAAACGGACAGCATATCCGAATCGTTCGGCAACATTGCTGGCCCACTCTTCAAATTCGGCTCGCTTCCACTCGAAACGATGGTCGCCATGGCGGAACTCGCCGGCGAGCAGCGTTGCAAAGACTGCGTTGTACTCGGCGTTGGGCGTGGTCAGGACGACATGGCGGGGGCGTGCAAACTCGAAGACGATACGTTCGAAGACAGCGAGCCTTGCAGCGTCGAGATGCTCAATCACTTCGACTATGGCGGCTGCGTCGTAGCCCGTAATCCGTTGGTCTCGATAAGTGAGCGAACCCTGTATAAGCTGGATGCGGCTGCGCTGTCGCTCCGGCATCTCGTCGAGCCTCAACCTTTCCTTGGCAAGCTCAAGCGAACGCCACGAGATGTCCATTCCCAGGATGTTTTGAAACTGCTTCTGGGCCATCAGAAGCCTGAGCAGCTTGCCTTCTCCACAGCCCAGGTCAACGACTCGCGTGGCTCCCGTCTGTTGCAGAACAGATCGAACCGTCTCGAGTCTTTGCAGATGGAGCGACGGCGTTCGTGCTTCTCCATCCTGTTCGTCCGGATTGGCTTCCTGCGCTTCGGCCTCCGGAGAATCCTCCGCCAGAAGCCGGCTGAGTGCTTCACGCGTGAGATTCCGCTGCCTCTTCAAGTAACGCGAGACGATAAGATCCTTCTCCGGATGGCTACTGAGCCAGCCCTCGCCCCGTTTCAGAAGCTTCTCAATCTCGTCATTGGCGACCCAATAGTGCTTCTCATTATCGAGAACCGGGATGAGGACATACAGATGGGTCAGCAAATCCTGTAGCCGTGCCGTGCTGCGAAGCTTGAGTGAAACGTAAGGCGAATCGCCCCACTCAGGAAACTGATCATCCAGTTGCGAGCCCTGCAACTCGACTATGTAGCCAAGCGGCTCAAACAGGCGTCTTACCAGGTCCTCGCCCCCACGCGCTGCAATGACCGGAAGATGCGCGACGAGCGGGATTGCCGCCTGAGCAAGCTCCGGTCGGTCTTTGCTCCGTCCACTCATGGCGGTCGTGAAGAGACGGCCCATCGCGACACTCAGAAAGGAGTTTGCCGCATAAGGGCGGTCGTTGACATATTGCTCAAGTTGGCCACCTTCGCCGGCCGGCCCGCGACCGCGTACGAGTGCCACAGGGTCGATCTCGACTAGTAGGGCCGCCGTGCAGAGATCTGGCTCGGCCTCCGAGTAGAAAACGTGTGCCTTCCCGAAGGGCAACTCCTCCGTCTGAATCCGAGACGGGTTCTTGTGGAGGAGGAATCCCAGATCGGTCGCGGGTTGATGGGTGGTGGAAATCGTCAAGAGCATCGCATCCAGTGTAAGAGACAATGACGAAAGCGCTCGATTGAGAGAAAAACCTTAGGGAGATAGAGCGCTGCGTTTGCGCACCGCGAGCTCGGCTTAGAGATCGAATCCCCGTCAGGCTTCACAGATCGATGACGACGTCGCGAATGGGTTGTGAGCAGCAAACGAGAAGGTTGCCGTCGGCGGGTTTTTCGAGTGGCTCCGGTCCGTAGGCGACTGCCCCGGAAACCAAACCGCTCTCACAGCTGTGACAAACACCGGTTCGGCACGACCAACGAACCGGGACGTCACACGCCTCGGCTAGTTCCAAAATGCTCTGGTAGGCCGATGGCTTCCAATGTGCGGCGATGCCACTGCGCGCAAACGATACCAGTGGACCGGTGTTGGCGTCGTCTTTGGGCAGATGCGCCGCTGGCGCCGCTACGCCAACGACACCAGGGGTCATCGACTCGCTGCCGTTGAATATCTCAGCGTGAATCCGTTCCGGAGCAACGCCCAACGTTTTCAGCGCCTCTTTCATGTCTGCCATGAAGCGATTCGACCCGCAAAGGTAGACATCGGCCTCTCGCGGAACGCCTGCCTCGTCGAAGGCCGATCGCGACAGGTGACCGGTCGTGTCAAAATCCTTGCCCATTTCGTCGTGCGAGCTAGGCCTGCTGTAACAAACGTAGCTGTGACCATTCGTGAGAGCGAGCATGTGGCGATGGACTTCGGCGGCGAAGGGATGATGCTCCCCGTCGCGAGCTGCGTATAGCCACAAGACCTGCCGTGTTGAGTGCGCCTCCGCCAGCGCGTAGAGCATCGCCAGAACCGGCGTCGCTCCAATTCCCGCGCTTAGCAGCACCACTGGCCGCTCTCCGGACTGCAGAATGAAGCTTCCGCGCGGCGAGCTAACATCGAGAGCATCACCCACCCGCACGTTCTCGCGCAGGTAAGTTCCGGCTGCCCCATTTGGTTCGATCTTCACACTGACCCGATAGCGTCTCGTTGAGAGGGGACCCGAAAGCGAGTAGCTGCGAAAGAGCGGCGGTCCGCCAGCGATCGGTTGAAGACGCACGACCACAAACTGGCCGGGCATCGCGGTTGGCAGCGGCTGACCGTTCGGGCTCTGCATCGTCAGCGAGAGGACGTCCGCAGACTCCTGATCGATCACCGTCACTGCAAGCGGCCGAAATCCTGGTGAAGCCGGATGCGCAGCCGCTTCCGGTACGAGCCCCGCATTACCGCTTGTTTGGCTCTGCAGTAACGCCTCAAACGACGAGCGCCATCCGGGAGAAAGCGCCTCGATCCGCAGGGCGCGCTCCAGTCGATTGCGCGCATGATCGGGCGAATAGAGGAGCGCGTTGATTTCTGCGATAGTCATTTGCTCCTTCCCCTCTCCCACCTTCACGATTTCATCGCCGGGGCCGACCTCGCCTTCGTGCAGCACGCGCAGGTAGAACCCCGGCCGGCCGCTCGATGTCAGCATTGCCGGCATCCAGGGTTCGTCCATCCGAATGCCGACACGATAGCAAGTAACGCGAGGTTGCGTGACCTCGAACAGCGCGCTACCGATTTGATAACGGTCGCCGATGCACACTGCGTCGTCGGGCAATCCTTCGATCGTGAAGTTCTCGCCGAATTGTCCGTGGACGAAGTCTGCCCTCCTCAGTTGCTGCTGCCAGTAGCGATACGATTCGATCTGGTAGACGAAGACGGCGCGCTGCTCACCCCCGTGCCCGGCCAGGTCACCTTGACCGTCACCGTCCAGATTCAACCGGCCGACTCGACATCGGCCAAGTACTGGGTCCTTCCAGATCGCGGTGTGCACAGTGCGACCCTTCCACTCGATGTCGCGCGGGAGTCCGACATTCACTGAGAGTAGCTGAGCCATGTTGCCCCTTTTTTGGTGAACGAGTCGGGTTGGCTCTGAGGGATCCGGTCTCCCGTCCGGGTCCGAAAAGTGATGGCGCCGCCGGATTCTGGGAGGATGACAGGCAAAACCGAAGCTAAGTGACGCTGACTTCTCATGACAAGTGCCATTGCTACACGTGAATCAACCAGCGTGCGATTCCGAATCCGATGCTCAAGCCGATTACTCAACGGGATAGGTCGACCGGTAGGCGGTTACCGCTTCCCCTACGGTTGCGAAGAAGGTCTTCTCGCCGAAGCGGGTGAAGAGCCCAAAGCGCTTCAGCTTGTCCTTGACGGGATCCTTCATTTCAGCAAAACACAACTCGATGCTGGCGGCGTGAAGGTTATCGTCGAGTTCGCAGAGTGCATCGGCGGCGGTGACATCGACGCTGGTGACCGGCTCTGCCGCGACCACGACCCAGCGGACCGGCGTCGGTGAGCTGGCAACGGCATCCAGCACGCGTTCATGGAAAAGCTCGGCGTTCGCGAAGAACAGCGGTGCATCCCAGCGGAACAACACGAGGCCAGGCATCAAGCGTGCCTCCGGATACCGGGTGATGTCGTGATAACTGCTAATGCGCTCGACATGGCCGAGGACGGCCGAATGCGGGCGCCAACCGTCCCAGAGGAACTCGATCACGGCAATCACGATCGCGAGGGCAATGCCCGGGATGGTGCCGAACACGGCTACTCCCGTGAAGCAGACCATCGAAAGCCAGAACTCCCACCGTTGGATGCGATAGATGCGGCGCAGGTCGGACACCTCGATCAAGCCGATGGCCGAGGCGATGACGACGGCAGCCAGGGCAGTGTGCGGCAGAAACTGAAGAAGGTTGGGTGCGAACACCAACAGCAGAGCGATGGCGAGTGCACCGACAACTCCTGTCAGTTGGGTTTTGGAACCCGCGGCCTCGGCTACGGGAGTGCGAGAGGAACTGCTGCTGATGGGGAATCCCTGAAAGAAGGCTGAGGCGAGGTTGGCGATTCCGAGGCCGACCATCTCCTGGTTGGGGTCGACGGGTGTATGCAGGCGCACCGCATAGGTCCGGGAGAGCACGCTCGTGTCTGCGAAGGACACCAGTGCAACGGCAAGGCCACCGGTGAGAATCGGTAGCAGGTCGTCGGCGCCGACGAGGGGGAGGCGCAGTTGGGGTAATCCGCGCGGCAGGGGACCGAGCACGGACACACCGGCACGGGTTTTGAGGTGGAAGGCCGCGACGACGACAGTAGCTGCAACGACGGCGATCAAAATTCCCGGGATACGTGGCCGGCGCTTCAGCAACAGGATGAGAGCAAGCGTGCTGGCTCCGATGACGAGCGCCATGATGTTTGTGTCGCCTGCGAGCACTTTTTCGATGATCCCCCAAGCTTGGCGCAGCGGTCCCTTGGCTTTGACAGAGAAGCCGAAGAGCTTCGGGACCTGGCTGAGCAGCACCGTCAGCGCGATGCCATTCATGTAGCCGTAACGAATTGGCTTCGAGAGCAAGTCGGTGATGAAGCCCAGCCGGGCCAGGCCGGCGGCGACGCATGCGGTGCCGGAAACAATTGCCATCGTTCCGGCGAGCGCGACCGCGCGTTGTGGGTCGCCTGCCGAGAGCGGCAGCACAACTGTAAGGATCACGGGCGCAAGCGCCGAGTCAGGGCCAAGGACGAGAATGCGGCTGGGGCCAAACAGAGCGTATGCGAGCAACGGCACGATCGTTGCGTAAAGGCCGTTGATACCTGGCACACCGGATGCCTCTGCATAGGCGATACCGACCGGCACGAGCATGGTCGTCATGACAAGGCCGGCGACAAGATCGTGCCGCAGCCAAGGCAACTCATATCGGCGCAGAGTGTTAAGCCCGGGAAGCCAGCGCATCCAACCGGTTCGATTCACCAGCGTTGCATGCCGCGTGATGCGGCCCGGCTCTGTCGCGGAAGAAGGAAACGAGTTATTCATGGCTGCGCAAGCTGAGAGTGAACACGCCTTCCTTCAGGATTTGGGCCTCGGTCATTAGAGGCGCAATGGCAATACAGAGTTGCTGCTCGTTTCATCAGAGATCCCAGCGGTATGCGACCCACACTGTCTTGGCCGAAACAGAACTACTAAACATTGCCGTCGAAGTAGGTTCGTAAACTGTACCCGCCATTGGGGTGGAAAGAGAGGGGAGGTATGCCAAGCGACAACTAATGGCGCGCCGAGGGAACACTGAACTACCGGAGTGATCGCCGAAGGGCTGAAGCTCGAAGTGGTTAATAGATCGCCCACTCGGATAGATGAATATTGGACATGTAAGGCTTGCAGGAAGTATCCCACTGCACAAATCTCCGGACTGTTCCATTTTGCTCACATTGTCATCTCAAGCATCTGCGACCACGTTCGAGTGAATCTGGCAGGCGGTTTCTTCCTGATCGTCCCTCGGACTTTTTCCGCTTCCGAGTTCCACTCAACGTGGTCTCCTACCTTGAAATCGCATGCCATTAGTGCGATCTCTCATGGCTGTTTGTGTCATTTACAGGATGGCAGCCCACTATCCGTTGCTGCTCTGGCCTTGAGTCACCGACACGTGTGCGCCCTGTCGAGCGTTTCTGAGAGTGCTGATGAAACTGAGTGTCTTTTACTCGTTGAGGAGAAAGGTGAGCAGCGCCTTGTGCACTCGTAGGCTGCCGTTGTAGTCGATGAACCCCATTGTCCGGAATCGGTTCATGAAGTAACTTACTCGGGACCGTGTGGTGCCAACCATTTCTGCCAGTGTTTCCTGGCTCACCTTCAGGAGGATCGGCTCCGGCTTTGATTGCAGGCCAAAGCCAGCCAGCAGTAAAAGAATTCTAGCCAATCGTTTTTCGCTGGAATTGAAGATTTGGTCCACTAACTCGTCTTCGATTCGTCCGATACGAACTAGAAGATATGAGATAAAGAGCTTCGCAAAAGGGGGCTCTTGACGAATGATGCGAACGATGGCCGCTCTTTTCACCCTGGCGATGGTGGAGGGTTGAATTGCCGTTGCGGTAGACGTCCACAGCGACTGTCTAGCCAGGCAACCCTCGCCAAAAAAGTCGCCGTTCCGCAAGATAGCGATTACAGCTTTCTTTCCACTCTTGGACGCGACCGTCAGCTTCACGTTGCCATTCTGGACGTAGAACATCGCGTCAGCCTTATCGCCTTGCGCAAAGATAGTCTGTCTGTTTCGGTAGTCCCGAGTGGTCGTTTGGATGTCCGTCCTGTTGAATAAATCCAGAGGCGCAAAAGCAAGAGTATTTTTGTAGGCCATAGATGGCTCCAGAAGTGACGAGGCCCCCAAACAATAGGTTGAGCTTACTGGCTCAATAGCCTGATCTGCTGGTCAATAGCGCTCACAAAATGATTCGCCACGTAGCTCTCCCGTGCCAGTTTCCAGACGCAGGCTCGTATCCAGCTCCGCTTTGTGGTGCCGCGAGGCACGACAGCACAGCAAGGACATTCTGGTCATATTTGACCAGCGTTTCGCGAGTCTAAACTTCCATACTAGTGATGGCAGGGCTCCGCACTCGATAAAGGCGGGACAATGAAGCTATATGAAACAGATATTCGAGTGAGTTCCTCAATAAACACACGGTTGCCGGGCCGTACTGTTGTGTTGATACCGCTACTCCTGTTCTGCATAGGACTACAGTGGCCTGCAAGCGCACAACGACCAGGCATCTCAGTCCCGGTTGCAAATGCCCCGCTCAGCATAGAGCAAGTTGTAGCAAACCTGGTTCGGATGAATATCGAGCGGGCCCAGGCGTTGCATGCTTACCACGGGACCCGAATCTACCGAGTGGAATACCGCGGTTTTCCAGGTACCCGTAGCGCGGAGATGGTCGTGGACGTAAAGTACCAATCACCCGGGACGAAAGAATTCACGATTCAGTCTGCGACCGGATCCAGGATGATCATCGACAAGGTATTTAAAAAGCTCTTGGAGGCCGAAACGGAGGCTCTGGCCGCGGAAACGCAAAGGCACACCGCCCTGAACGGTGATAATTATGACTTCACCCTGGTCGGATTCGAGAGCACGCCCTTCGGTTCAATGTACGTGCTTATCGTAGAGCCCAAAACGAAGGATAGGTTCCTTTATCGCGGACGAATCTGGGTGGACGCAGAAGACTTTGCCGTAGTCCGGCTAGAGGCAGAGCCAGCAAAGAATCCTTCCTTCTGGACCAAGAGTAACGAAGTCGAGCATCCACTTTGTAGAAGCCCTTACCGGTAAGGGCCAATGGACGTCGATTACTCTGCGATTGCTTTTTGCCAAAAATAACGCCTGGGGGAAATGGTCAACAACAACAGAGGCAAGACCAGAACAAGCAGCGACAGGTCGCTCAGCAACAGCGGGGCCATGAACAACCCCAGCGCACTCAGGAACAGCAGCGCGTCGAGCGGAGTGCCTGGCAGCAGCATCGCGTAGAAAACTGGCAATCAGACCACCGCACCTGGCAACAACGTGGCGGTTACAATGGCTACCGCATTCCTGACGATCGGTTCCATGGCTACTTTGGATCGGCGCATGGGTTCCGAATCGAGGGCTTGCCCTTCCTGGTTGTTGGCGGATACCCGCGCTTCCAGTACGGTGGCTACTGGTTTAGCCTCGTTGATCCATGGCCAGGATCCTGGGCGAACGACTGGTACGACACCGACGACGTCTATGTCACCTATGTCGACAATGGCTATTACTTATTCAACCGAAGACATCCCACCGTCGGAATTGCGATCAGCATCTCGATGTAGCGATGTACCCGGTGCAGCCTCGTTGAGAGGGCCGCACCATGGTGAAGGTTCCTGTCCGAATTAGGAAAGTAAGGAGTGAAACATGCTTGAAACTATATTGATCGTGGTTTTAGTCTTAGCACTCTTTGGAGCGCTACCAAGATGGCCGCATAGCAAAAATTGGGGGTATTACCCGACTGGAGGACTGGGGCTGGTCCTCATGATCGTTATCATTCTCCTGATTCTCGGTCGGATTTGAACCATGCGCCACCCACCAGTGTGAGCCTCTCTGGTAGCGGCCCCTCGCTGAAGTCCCCGCGAGGGGCCGCCTTGGTTGTTAGGGAAGGGTCGTCAGACGAGCAGTTACCGCGCGGCGATCAGAGCCTCCGAGCTGGCCGTGTGGCCAGCGACGAGTTGCAGATTGACCTTGCGCAGACTTTCCTGTTCCGCATGAACCTCGGCCTTGAGTGCGGCGATGCTGGCCACCTGCCTGCGCCCGAGCGCCAGCTGGCTTTGGATCAGCGCACGCTGCGCCTTGATCTGCTTCAGGGCGCCAGAGAGGGTCGCGCGCTGTTCGGTGATCTCGGCCTGCTGCTGCTTGGTGGCCTCGATCAGCAGTGCGGTCAGACGGGTGTAGTCGACCGATCGCGCGTCTACGCCGTTCGCCTCGTACTGCACGACTTCCGGCACGACCTTGCCCACTTCTTCGGCGATGACGCCAATCTCATGCCTGCCGGTTGACTTGAGGGTATAGGAGACGCCGCGCAGCTTTTCCACCTTGTCCAGAGCATTCGGCAGCGTCTGGATTTCGGTCTTAAAGCGTCGTGAACTGTAGGTGTACCAACCATCGGCAACCGCCGCTCCCGTTCCTTGCCCGACTACAAGCGGGTTATTTGCATAGCTCAAGGCGCCATTCACCCCGGTACGGATGCAGACGCAGCCGCCGTTGGGCTGCAGCGCCAGCGCGGTATTCGTGACGCCGTTCCAGGTAGCCTGGATCGTGGCCAGGCCGCCGTTGGAATTGGTGTTGGCGTTGGAGATGTATCCCATCAATAACTGTTGGCCGGGGATGGTCGCTCCCTGGATGACCAGTTGCTGGGCTCCGCTGCGGGCGAAGCCGTTTTCGTCGGCCTGCACCACGAGTGTCGGCGTGGTTACTGTGCCGGCGGGCGCAGATACGTTAAGCCTGGGGGTGTTGATCTGGGGCGCGTTGATGGTGCCGTTGGGAGAGAACGAGACGCCAGTCTCCACCAACGCCGGTGTGCCGGAACCGTCGCCGTAGCCATACAGAAGATTGAGCGAGCTGGAGGATTGGCCTTGGGTACCCTGCGTTTCGGCCTGCAGACGATAGTCAGCGGTGCCGGAAACCCCACCTCTGAAATAGTCGAGCACTGAGGCATGGAAGTCGATTGGGTAGGAGCTGAAGTTGGCAGTGAAGGACGAGGTGCCGGTCGCGGGTAGCGTTAAACCGGAGCTGTTCAGGCCTTGGGTGAAGGAGCCCGTCAGGGACTGCACTTGGGCAGCGGTCACTGCCGCGCCTACGTTCAGTCCGCCTGAGATCGTCTCTCCGCCGGTGACAGAGAGGCTGCCCCCGATGTTCTGGTTGCCGGTGAAGGTATTGTTCGCCGCGAAAAGCAGGGGTACTTTCGTCGTGTCGAGGTTGAGGGTAACCGCGCCTGAGGCGCCGCTGCCGGTGAGGCCCGTGCCTGCAGTTACGCCCGTGATGGTGCCAACACCGGGGAAGGTCTGGCCGTTGGCGAAGTGCAGCGTACCGTTCGCGTTGATGTGGAAGCCAGTTTCAAGAGTGGTTGCGCCATTGTTGTAGAGCAGGTTAAGCGTCGCCGTAGGGGTCGCCGTATTATTGCCGGCTGACTCGGCCTGAATCTGGAACTTGGGTGAAACTGCCGCCTGTGTGCTGGAGTTGTAGCTGTTTGCTGAGAGTACCAGTGGGTTGGAATTCTTGCCGGCGGTTGCGGTTGCGACTGCCGTTGGGAACAGGGTGGCTGCCCCGCGCAGGTCCGTTGCACCGTTCACATCGAGTGGAGCTGCTGGAGCGGTGGTTCCGATGCCGGTGCCGGTTGCATTCTCAAATATGTTCGAATTCGCTATCGTCGCAGCGCCAGTGAAGATAGCCAATTTGCCGCTGGCGCCGCCTGTTGTGGTGACGTTCGAACCCGTCGTTGTGGCTGCCGTGAGAGCACCTGTAACTAGCGGCGTAACCTCACCTGCAACCCGCGGCGTAACTTTGCTGCCAGCCAGCATGAACGCCGAGGCGGGCAGTCCGCCAAGCGTCGCGGCGTCAGCAGCTTTGAGCGCATAGGGCACGCTCACCAGCAGTGCGCGCGGTTGAGGCGCCTGGCCGGCGATCTGGACCTCAAGCCAGCGAGCTTCACCCGAAGCGAACAACTCTGCTGGCAGTCCGTTGGTGAGACTAGCGCCGAGCTCGACTTTGTAGCGTCCGTTCGCGTTGAAGCTGACCATCTGGCTTTCGGTGAAGAGCGGCTCTCCGCCGGTCTGGTCCTTGAAGATGAGAAAGGTAACGCCGATCTCACCGGACAACGGTTTGCCGTCGTGTTCGAGGGCTTGTCCGGAGTAGGAGACCAGGGCGGGAACGGTGGTCGGTGCGGTCGCAGCGAGCGGGGTGGGTTTTGTGGTTGGGGCTTGTGCCAGCGCGGGGATGCAGGCGACCGATGAAAGAATGGCCATTGCAAGCGCGGCGAGAGAGAGTTTCGCGGGGTTCATGTTGTCTCCTTGTAGCTTCATCTCCTTTAGCGACGAAGTTTGACGGACTCCCTCATGAGCATGAAAAAAATCAAGGGTGCGCCCTCGGTATGGCGCAGGAGGCTGGCTGAGCCTGCCTGGAGGCTTGTTCCTAACCGGCTCCTTGCTGTCGGCTATCTCTTATTTGATGGGGTCGAGTGCGCTGCCGATTTGATCTGATCTGACAGGTAGCGCCGCATTGCGGCCTGGTTGTACCCCGCGAGCGTGGCGGCATTCGCCGCGATCAGCGCCTCGGCCTGATGCCCGGTTGCGCGAAGCGCCAGACCGTCGAGGATGTGCAACTCGGCCATGCGCCAGGCAGGAAGCGGAAACGGGGCCGTATCCGCGTTCCTGATGGCAGTCTGTAGCAGTTCGAGTGCGCCTTGCGGCTGTCCCTCGGCTAGCAACGCCTCGGCAAGACGAGCCTGCGCCAGGAGTAGTTCAGGATGCGTCGCCGGGTAGGCGTGCTGGCGCATAGCGAGTGCGCTCCGAAACGAGGACTCCGCTGCAGCAGGCTGGCCGGCAAGCAACTGAGACTGGCCGAGCGCAAGCAGCCCGGTGGCAAGCTGCGGATTGCTGTCGCCACCAAGCTGTCTTTGCAAGTCGACGGCGCGCGTGGCAGACCGGACCGCTTCGTCCGGATGGCCGCGGTCAAGCGCGAGCAGCGACTGGTAGACCAGCAGCTTGGACGCGATCCAGCTCTCGCCCCGCCCGCTGGCCGCGAGACGGGATTGCGCCTGATCGAATGTGGCCGCAGCTCCGGACAGGTCGCCCTTCTGCTGCAGCATGCGCCCCCAGTTCGACAGTGCGATGATGTAGCGCGGTCCTGTTCCGTCGCCTTCTTTCAGGGTGATGGCGACGGTCTCTCGCAACAGCGGTTCGGCAGCCCGCCATTTACCCTGTTCGAGGAAGATCCAACCGAGATTGTTGAGCGAGTAGGCGGTGTCTGGGTGGTTGGGACCCCAGATCCTTCGCCGGGTCGCGAGCACTTGCTCTTCGGTAGCGGCTGCGCTCTCCAGGTCGCCCATGTCGATCTGGGCGCCGGCCATATCATGCATGGCAATCAGATAATCCTGGCTCTCGCGTCCGCGCGTAGCCGCAGCGATGCTGGTCAGTTCGCGAAGCAGGCCAGCAGCCTCCGGGTAAGCGCCCTTACGCTCAAGCACCAGGGCGAGATAGTTGCGTGTGCCGTCCTGGGCCGTGTCCCCGAGGGGACGCTCTACGGCGAGCGCCCGTCGCAGAACGGCTTCAGCCTCGGCATCACGATCTTCCAAGTACAGCACCTCGCCAAGATTGCTGAGGCTGTGCGCGACTGGCAGGCTGTTGCTGCCGTGAGCGGCTTCGTTCATTGCGATTGTCTGGCGGAAGAGCGGCTCCGCCTGCTTGAAATTGCTCTGCAGCCGGTCGTTGGTAGCCAGATTGGAGAGATCACTCACGTAGTCCGGGCTCGCTTCCCCGGCGCTGCTCTGCGCCAGACTGAGAGCGCGCTCCAGCAGAGGCTGTGCCCGGTCGTAGAGCCCCAGCGCGACGTAGGCTTGGCCGATGTTCTCTGCCATCGGTCCCTGCAGTTGCGGGTCGGAGACAAGCTCGGTGTTGACTCGTCCTGCCGCGACGTCCAGCAACTCCCGGGCGGTCACGGTTTCGCCCTTGGAAGCCTCGGGCGTCGCCGCTGCAAAGATGCTTTCGAGGAACTGTTCCTCTCGCCGCGCCCTGGCTTCGCCAAGGGTGGCCTTGTGCGCCAGCACTGCCATACTGATGCCGAAGCCCACAATCAGCAGGACGATCAGCGTGGCAAGCGTAACGCCCAGCTGGTGGCGTCTGACGAACTTGCCCGATCTGTAAGCGATTCCAGGCCGGGCGGCTTCAACGGGGTAGCCCGCCAGATAGCGGTCGATCTCGGTCAGAAGCAGTGAGGCGGTCGGGTAGCGCTGTTCCGGCTCCTTCGACATCGTCTTCAGCAGGATGCAATCGAGGTCGCCGCGCAGCCTGCGAGCCTCCTTCGCCGGAAGATGCTGAGTGCGCTGGCAGGCGATGCTGACCTTCTCGGGTTCTTCTTCGCAGATGGCGTGGGCGCGCGCGCGGGAGTCTTCCAGAGCAAAAGGCAACTCCCCCGTAAGCAACTCGAAGAGCAAACAGCCAAGTGCGTACACATCGGTTGCGGCTGATACCGGCTTCCCGAGCAGTTGTTCCGGGCTGGCGTAGTCGGGAGTGAGCAGCCTTTGTCCGGTGAGCGAAGGAGTCGAGTCGCCGTCATCGCCCTGGAAAGGATCGATCAGTTTCGCGATGCCGAAGTCGAGCAGTTTGGGCGAGCCATCCTCCGTGACCAGGACATTCAATGGCTTGATGTCTCTGTGGATGACCAGGTGTCGATGCGCGTAATCGACTGCGGAGCAGAGGGTGCGAAAGACTCGCAGGTGCGCATCGAGCGAAAGCTTGCGCTCGCGGCAGAACACGTCGAGAGCGATGCCGTCGATGTACTCCATCACCAGGTACGGCAGTCCATCGTCGGTAATGCCGCCATCAAGCATGCGGGCGATGTTGGGGTGGTCGAGATCGGCAAGAATCTGCCGCTCCCCACGAAAACGAAGCTGCAGAGCCGGGCTGTGCGCCAGGCCTGCTCGAATGACCTTGATGGCCACCAGCCGCTGGTACTGGTCGTCGTCACGCGCCCCCAGGTAGACCGCGCCCATGCCGCCTTCGCCCAGGATACGAACCAGCCGGTAAGCACCGATTCTCGTCCGGATCTGACTCTGGGCGCCGAGGATATCGCCCGCTGCCGCGGAGACAAAACTGTGGAGATCGGCGAGCGTGTTGCCCGAGGCCGCGAGCAGAGAGTCCAACTCACTGCGCAACTCGGGGTCGTTATCGCAGGCCTGGTCCAGAAACGCCGCGCGGCGCTCCGGGTCAAGGTCAGACGCCTGCTGGAATAGCGCCTCGATGCGCTTCCAGCGTTCCGCATCGACGACTCCAGTTGTCAAGGCGCATCACCTTGGCCGGTGCCCGACACCCCAGGACGAACCGCGGTGAGCTCGCGATAGAGAAATGCCTTGGCCAGCCTGAGTTCGCGATGCAATGTGGCGGCCGAGATGCTGAGCGTGGCGGCGGCCTCGTCATAGGTAAGTCCGCCGAAGACAAGCAACTCGACGATGCTGCCTTTGCGCGCGTCGACTGCGGAGAGCCGCTCCAGTGCCTGGTTGACTTCGAGAAGGTTGGAGCTGGAGGGTGCACCGATCTCGAACGCCGCATCGAGCGGAATCTTCTCGTATTCGCCGCCGCGCTTCTCGCGATTGCGCCCCTTGGCGTAATCGATCAGAATGCGCCGCATCGTCTGCGCGGCGATTGCGTAAAAATGTCCACGGTCGTTCCAAGCTACATCCGAATCGACGAGCCGCAGATACGCCTCGTTGACGATCTCGGTGGTACGGAGCGTATGCCCGCTCCGTTCGGCCGACAACCGGCGCGAGGCGAGCCGGTGCAGCTGATCGTAGACCATCGGGACCAACTCATCGAACGCGGCCTTGTTCCCTTCTCGCGACTGGTGGAGCAGCCTGGTAATCGAAGAGGGTGCAGTATCCACGGAGAACTCCGATCGCCGAATGTAGCATTCCGAGCGGGTCACAGCCCCGTGTTAGGCCGCCCGGAAGCCTCTAAAATGCAGCCAGCTTTGGCGATATCTTACTTTGGAGTTCAGGACGAAACAACTGATTCCGGAATCGGCTACGAGCAGTCTCCGTTGCAAGCACAACTAAAGCCACCACCCTTCATCAGCGTTGGGGTCTTTCCCGTAGAACTTGAAATATCCGTCCGCTGGCTTGTCCCGCTCGCCGGAGATGATAAATCCGGCGATCGACGGATAGCCGTTGTCATGGCCCAATTGGCAAGAGACCCCATCCCTTGTCGGTCGAGGCTGTCGCCCCAGGTCCTTCCGGCCAACTGAAGCCCGAGTACCTTGTGTACAGCCGAATACGTCGGAAACCCGTCCGTGGTCAAGGAATTCAACGCCGCCCTTTACCAAAGCGGTTACTACTCGGCCCAAAGTCGCCTGAACTCTGAAACGCATCGCATTATTTGACCTCGTGGGATAAGCCCGTCATCTAGGATTCGAACCCGCTCGATGCTCGTTTTTACGAGATGTAATTCAAGCTCTTCAAATTCTCATCGTCAGCACAACAACTTCTATGCGGACGAGATCAAATGATCAAACAGCGATTGGATCAAGGTGCGCGTGCTCTTCTGTGAAAGTTCTGCGCCGAGGATTCTCTGGGTCACTGCCAGACCTTGCGCTAGATTGAGAATAACCGTGATGAAATCATCCGGCTTCAGGCTTGAAGTGACTTCAGGAGATCGCAAGAGATCCCTCACAAGATCTCCTCCATCGCGAATCTGCTGCCGATGTACTTCCACAAAGCTTTGCCGGATACGTTCGCTTCGAAGCGCTTCCGCCTCGAATTCAGCACGAAGCACGATCCAATCATGGTCTGTGATCAGATCGGCGATCGTGTCCCGCATCTTCTTCAACCGCTTTTTGCTCGAGGGCTCTTCTTTGAGAAGAGATCGAAAGACATTCAGGTGGCGCGCCTGCTCTTCACGAATTACAGCGAGGAACAGCTCTTCCTTGCCATCGAAATTGGCATAGAGGGCGCCCCGAGAATAACCGGCGTCCTCCGCAATCTTCTCCGCCACGGCGCCGCCCAACCCGTAACGCAGAAAGTGCGTGCGTCCTACGGCGATCAGTGTGGCACGGGTCTGTGCTCTACTCTCCTCGCGCGTGAGTCGCTTTCGTGGTTTAGGGGTTGTCACGGGCATCTGGAACCTGGTGTCTTGTCTGCCAAATCAGTTTAAATAATTCTCGCGATGGGGAATGCAGGGACAAATCGGACCCGTACCTGAAGGCCGCAAATTAAATCCTGCCTCCGCGGCCGGCACTCCCGTCTCATACTAACGTGGATATTTCCCCAATGGCCTCTGTAAACACAAGCGCCACCAGTCAGAGAATTCGTTGAGAAAGCTTACGCTCCACTTTCCCCATGTGAGCGAATGAGCCAAAAAAGCTAAAGCAGGAAAATAGCGGCAAGAACAACTATCACGAGTGCGTAGAGCACGAACATCAGATAGTTCTCAGTAGCGCCTCTCATTTGTGGTCCTCCTTTGACCAGTTGTGCGCGGGGAGGGAGTGTCCTTCCCCGCCACTCGGCTGTATCAGGCATAGCGATCCTTCCGTCTTTGACCCATCTTTACATGCAATACGATTTCAGATACAGTATGTTTTTGAACGGTGCCGGCGTTGCCCATGCGGATACAGATGTGCGAGCCGTGGGCATTGCGCTGCTTGAGTAGAGAAAGCCTGTGGGGGACCGCCGCGGCCAACATGCCGTTGAGTCCGGGAAGTATTCCACGTTCACTTAGGACACCGAGAGCGGAGCCTCAATAGCTGTGAGCATGTTACGAACTGTGGATTCGGTTGGCGCTCGCCCCTCAAGCGGGCGAGCCTTCGGCATCGCGAAATTGTGCAGCTTAATGCTGTTGCTGGCCGTCGCGACGACTGCATCCCGGGCGCAGGTGGTGTCACCAAATTACGGAAGTGTTCCCAGCGGCCCCGCCACCAACCTGGTTCTACGGCTCACGCTGAGCGAAGCTATCAATCAGGCGGTGCGCTACAACCTGGGGGCAATCGAGAGTGACGAGAATACCAGGGCGGCTCGCGGGCAACGGCTGCTCGCGTTAAGCCACCTCCTTCCCCAGGTAAGTGCTGGGGTTGAATGAGAACGTTGAACAAGTGAATCTCACAGCCCTGGGCCTCGGCGCAGTCAAGATACCCGGCGTCCCTGCCGTTGTTGGCCCGTTCAGTTACAGTACGGCGAGTGCAAGTCTCAGCCAAAGCCTGTTCAGCTACGAATCAATCCAGCGCTTCCGTGCTGCGCGCACCTCCGAGCAGGCCGCCCAACTCAGCTACAAAGACACGCTGGACGTAATCACGCTCACCGTGGGCAACGCTTATCTGCAAGTCATCGAAGCCAGCTCCCGGATTGAAGCCGAAGAGGCGCAAGTGCAGAATGCGAAGGGCTCTTTACGATCAGGCGGTAAACGAGTTCCAGGCCGGTACAAAACCACGGATCGACGTGACTCGGACAGAAGTTCAACTTCATACCGAAGAGTACAACCTGAGCGTTGCACGGAATAACTTCGCAGTCGCGAAACTCACCCTCGCCCGCGGCATCGGATTGCCTCTTGGCCAGACCTTCGAGATTGCGGACCAGCTTCCGTACGCGGACATCCATCCGCCTACCGTCGAAGACGCCCTCAAGATGGCTTATGACTCGCGCAATGATTTCCGCTCGGCTCTCAATTCGGAGAAATCAGCCGAGCAGGGGCTATCTGCCGCCAAGGGCGAACGTTACCCCGTCGTGGCTGTAAGTGGCGATTACGGCGACCAAGGACCAACGTTCAGTCAGTCCCACGGAATCTTCAGTTTCCAGGCGGGGATCAATGTACCGGTCTACACCGGTGGCCGGATCAAAGGCGACATAACCCAAGCGGAAGCGACTCTGCACCAGAGGAAGGCGGAAGCAGAGAACATCCGCGGGCAAATTGACTACGACGTTCGCACTGCGTTTCTCAATCTGAATGCGGCCAGGGAGCAAGTGGACGTCGCTCATCAGAATGTGGGCTTGGCCAACGACAACGTCGCTCGTTCCAAGGAACGCTTTGCGGCAGGCGTCACCGACAGCGTCGAGGTGGTGCAGTCCGAGCAGTCCCTGGCCAGCGCCAACGACCAATACATTACCAGCCTCTATAGCCACAATCTCGCAAAACTGGCACTCGCTCGTGCCCTCGGTATTGCGCGAGGCAGTTTTAGCCAATATCTCGGAGGACGCTAAATGTCTGCACAACAGACGGAGTTCAAGGAAACAAATTCCACTCCGCTGGCGACAGCGAAGCCAGAACTGCCCGACGAAAAACAAAGGAAGCAGGGGATCCGCCGGGTTTTCAACGAACATCCAGTGGCCGCTCGGGCCGCAGCGTTGCTGCTACTCGCCGTTGTGATCATAGCTGGAGGGCTCTTCTTGCGGAATAGCCTGGCGTGGGAGTCGACTGACGACGCACAAGTGAATGGCCACATCATGCCGTTGAGCGCGCGGATCAATGGATACGTGCTCGAAGTTCCAGCGATCGAGGGACAGCTTGTGCATGCTGGTGATGTGCTCGTGACCATCGATCCTAAGGACTATAAGATCGCGCGAGAGCAGGCCCGGGCGACGTTCGAGGACGCGCAGGCCAGTGCCGCAAGTTCTCGCATCAACATACCGATCATCTCCGTTACCACGCAAAGCAACGTCGATTCAGCAAGTACTGCGGTGGCAAACGCAGAGGCGGGATTCAAGGCTGCCGAGCAGAATCTGGAGTCTGCGAAAGCCGTTGTGGAACAAGCCGAGGCGAATGCGGCGAAGAGCGACGCGGACCTGGTGCGCTACGAACAACTAGTCGCAAAGGAAGATATTTCACATCAGCAGTACGATCAAGCAGTCGCCGCGGCCAAAGCAAATCGATCCGGCGTCGTGTCAGGCCGAGCGAATGTACAGGTGGCTGAACAAGCAGTGCGCCAGGCACAAGGAAAGCTCTTGCAGGCGAGGGCCGATTTACGCAGCGCTCAGACCGCACCGCAACAGGTTTCGATGACCCTCGCCAAGGCAGACGCAGCGGATGCCCAGGCGCGAGAGCGCCTGGCAGAGCTCGATCAAGCAGACCTCAACCTTAGCTATACAGTCGTTCGTTCTCCAGTCACAGGAATTGTCGGTAAGAGAACAGTCGAAGTAGGCCAGAACGTTGGCATCGGGCAGGAATTGGTAGAAGTAGTGCCGCTCGACGATGTCTGGGTTACGGCCAACTTTAAGGAAACACAACTTGCCCACATGCGGCCCGGGCAACCCGTCGAAATCAAGGTGGACGCCTACGGCCGCACATGGAAAGCACATGTAACCAACATGGGGGCCGGCGCGGGCTCGGTGTTCAGCCTGTTACCTCCCGAGAACGCCACTGGAAACTACGTAAAGGTTGTGCAGCGGATACCAGTGCGCATCGATTTTGATCGCTCTGCGGGACCAGACTTCAACGCGGAACGACTGCTGAAGCCCGGCTTGTCCGTTGAATCCGAGGTGAGGGTGCGATGAGCACTGCCGGATCTGGTGCCGCTGGAGAGGATCTCTGGCAGCCCAAAGTCAACCCCTGGATCATTGCGGCTGCGGTTTCACTGGCCGCGTTCATGGAGGTGCTTGATACCAGCATCGCCAATGTGGCCCTGCCACACATCGCTGGCGGCCTGGCGGCTAGCAATGACGAGAGCACGTGGGTGCTGACCAGCTACCTGGTCTCCAATGCAATCGTTCTACCGCTAAGTGGATGGCTGGTCGCATCGCTTGGGCGGAAGCGCTTCTTTTTGATCTGCATTACGTTTTTTACAGCGAGTTCCTTTCTCTGTGGCATCGCACCCAGCCTCGGGTTTCTGCTCTTGTTTCGCGTCATGCAAGGCGCGTTTGGAGGCGGTTTGCAGCCGATGGCGCAGTCCATCCTGGGCGATAGCTTTGCTCCCCAGAAGCGAGGACTAGCCTTTTCGCTGTATGGAATCACGACCATCTGCGCTCCTGCCATCGGTCCAACGCTCGGGGGCTGGATCACAGACAACTACTCTTGGCGCTGGATTTTTTACATCAACGTTCCGGTCGGCATTCTGGCACTCATACTGGTCTATCAGCTGGTCGAAGATCCACCGTACATAGCCCGCCTGAAGGCCAGGCTCTCCGGCTTCGACTTTATCGGATTTTCTCTGCTGACCCTGGGCGTCGGCGCATTGCAGATCGTCCTGGACAAAGGACAGGAAGACGACTGGTTCGGATCTCATTTCATTACCACGTTGGTTGTGATCGCCGTTGTGGGCCTCGTTTCCCTGGTCGTTTGGGAATGGCTTCAGAAAGAGCCCCTTATTGATGTGCGTTTGTTCAAGAACTTCAACGTCGCGACCACCAATCTGATGTTCCTGATGCTGGGAGCGGCCTTATTCAGTTCCACGGTACTCATGCCGCAACTGCTGCAGACTCTTATGGGATACACCGCACAAAAGGCAGGGATGGTGCTTTCTGCCGGCGCCCTGGTGGTACTGGTTGTGCTCCCGATGGTAGGCAAACTCACCACCCGATTTCAAGCGCGTCATATCATCGCCCTTGGTTGGATAGGTCTGGCGGCAGCCATGTACATATCGAGCAAACAGATTGATCTCCTTATGAGTTTCCGCTCGGCCACCCTTTTGCGGGTGTGGCAGTACATTCCCGTGGCCTTTCTGTTCGTCCCCCTCACGCTTGCCGGATATGTCGGCCTGGCCCCTGAAAAAACCAACGCTGCCGCCGGGCTGATGAATTTCTTTCGCAACATGGGGCAGAGCGTTGGGACGTCCGCCGTCACGACCTTGATTGCTCGACGCAGTCAGTATCATCAATCCGTCTTGGCGGAATACACAGCTTCTGGCCGGTTTCACAGCTCTATCACAGTTCTTGCAATACGACTGAAGCGCTCCGGCTTGAGTGCTCATGCTGCTCAACAACAGGCCCTGGGCCGCCTGTACGCTATGGTTCAGGCCCAAGCTGCAGTTCTCTCTTACATCGATATGTACTGGCTGCTGGCAATGGGCTCGTTGATTATGTTTGTCGCCTCATTTCTGCTGAAGAGAAATGAACCAGGCAAAAGTGCGAAGGTATCGGTTCATTAGGATGTTATGTCAAATAGTCCCCTTTGCCGATGACCTGATGCGCGCTGGAGATAAGGAAGATGGAGAACAACTATTTGGAGTCCAATGGGATAGCAGGATAGAACCCCAGAGCCAATGATTACCGAACATGTTACAAAACGAGCTGTCAGAATCAGAGCGGGCACTGAGCGAATTGAACAATTGGAAGAGCATAAGCGTTGTGAAGGCCATAGATCGCTTATGGGGAATGGAGGCGCCGCTGTCGGCGACCGTCTCATCATCTTCCCGTGCGAAATATGTCCGGTGGATGGGACAGTTGAATCTGGGGCGGGAACAATGGATGAATCGTTCCTGACAGGCGAACCGTTCCATATGCGCAAAATCGCGGGCTCCTAGGTGATCTCCGGTGCGCTCAACGAAGACTCCGCGCTCACGGTCATTGCAGACAAGCTTGCCGTGGATTCGCGCTACACGCGCATTATGGAGGTGATGCAGACAGCTGAGCAGCATCCTCCCAGGATCCGCTGCTTGGCCGATCGTTTGGGTTGCACAGTCTATACGCCTGTTGCTGTCGCAGTGGCTTTGGCGGGGTGGTTGTCGGAGAGCCGCGATGGTCTGTTGCGATCGGGCCCCGGTGTGGAGACCTTCTTGAGATATTAGGGCAGATGGCTCCGAACGCCGAACACGCCGCATTTCGCTTCACGGATGACATGAGACAAGGTTGACCAGGGAGCATGGTCGGCGAGAGCGGATCGATGTTGCAGTCCAACCACGATGAGGCTCGTTGATTCCGATTCCGCAACTGCTGAGATTACTTCGGCCGGCGGACCATACTCCACACGGAGTTTGGGTGTGCAGAAGAGATCGACATCGGCAGGAAGGAGGCTGCGAAGCTGCTGCTGGCGGTTCTTCTCGAGGCTTTCAGACTGAATCTCGGGGATTTTCTGGTGTTTGTCGATCACGTGAAGCAAGGTGAGATGACCATTGACGCGCTCCGCGAGAGCTGAGGCATACTGGGCCGCGCGCAACCCGGTGGTCTCGAGATCAGTGGCGAACAGAATAGACCGGAGGGGATACTGTTCGGGTCGGCAATGTGGCCCTGCAATGAGCACCGGGCAAGCTGCCTTGCGCAATATGGTTTCTGCAACCGATCCGAGTAAGAGCCGCTTGAGCCCGCTTGCACCATTCGAACCTGCGACGATCAGATTGACCTTTTGCTCGCTGGCGATCTTCTCAATGAGCTCGATTGCACTGGAGCAGGCTACGACTGTCTGGAGTCGAAGTCCATTTGATCGTTGCTCGCTCGCAACAAGCTTCTTCATCTTTCTCTTCGCATCATCGAGCGCTGTATCCATCATCTCCGGTATGGCCGGACCGTCACCGGTCGCATACATAAACGGCGCTACTGCATGCACGGCCAAGATCTCGGAGCCAAAGATCTCACCAATGGCTATGGCCATCTTCAATGCCATAGTGGCTGCCTTAGAGAAGTCGGTTGCAACCATGATCCTGGCAAAATGGGCATCGCTGGTGGCAAGATGTAGCCCTTCGTTGTGAGCGGAGTTACTGATGGTTTCGGAGTTAGTCATGATGTACCTCATACGACTGCACGAGATGCTGCATTGCCGTTCAGATATGAGTTGGCTCTGTCCTGATGAGCACCTTCAGGACGTCGTCACGCTGTTCCTTGAACAGGGTGTAAGCGTCGAGGATTCGGTCCAGTGAGAAGGAGTGGGTGAGCAAGGGTGTCAGATCAATCCGGCGATTGAGAACGAGTTCCATGAGCCTACGCATCCGCTCCTTTCCACCGGGACAGAGAGCGTGGTGACAATCTTATGATCGCCAAGTCCTGCAGCGAACGACTCCGACGGAATGGCCAGCTTGCCCGAGTAAACTCCGAGACTAGAGAGGGTGCCCCCGGCTTTGATTACACGGAGCGCGTTTTCGAACGTTTGCTGGAGGCCCAGCGCCTCGATAGCAACATCCACTCCCTGACCGCCAGTAAGACGAAGGATCTCAGCGACTGGATCCTGTTTCCTGACATCAATGGTGTGGGTGGCCCCCATCTGAAGCGCCATTTGCAGACGATGCGGAATTGCATCGACAGCGATAATACTACCGGCACCGTGGAGCTTGGCTCCGAGCACCGCGCATAGCCCGATGGGTCCGGCGGCGAAGACTGCGACGGAATCACCAAGCATGACGGGTGCGCTTTCCGAAGCCGAGAATCCAGTACTTGCAATGTCAGCCAGCAAGATCACTTCCTCGTCACGCAATTCATCAGGAATTATCGCCATGTTCGCTTGTGCATTCGGGACCAGGGCATACTCTGCCTGAACACCGTTGATGGTGTTGCCGAATTTCCAGCCCCCGATGGGGCCTCCGCACTGCGAGAGATGACCGCCGAGACAGTATCCGCATTGGCCACATGGTGTTATGGCACCGACCAGCACGCGGTCGCAAAGGTTGTATCCGGTAACGCCTGCGCCGAGTGCGTGGATGGTCCCGACAGCCTCATGGCCGATGGTCAGGCCTGGCTTCACTGGATACTCACCCTTCAAGATATGCACATCCGTCCCACAGATGGTGGTCACTGAGACTTTGATGACCGCTTCTCCGAAGCTCGGCTGCGGGATCGCGCGCTCCTCCACAGCAATCCTGTTGGGGGCGCGAAAGACAAGGGCTTTCATGGAGTGTGCGGTGAGACCTGCAACGCCTGCATTTTCTGTAACTTCAATCCTCGACTTCGGCATGTGTTTGAACCTCTAAAGCAGCGTGAAGGGCAGGCCGGCTTTAGCTGATCGTAGATGCTTGTCCCTGACTACGGGTTTGACGACTATGACTCGCGCGCGTTCGGGGGAAAGAGTGAGCTGCCCTGCCGATTGTTCTGCAACAGCAAGGCCCGCAGTATGTACTCTGGCGCGATCGATGGCCGGCCCGAGTCTGCATACAACGCATCGAACTCCGCGCCCAAGGACTGCAAAACCACATCCGTTACCTTGCGTACCGCTCGCAACGGATGATCCTGAGCCACTCGCTGCTCCAATGAAACATAGCTAAACATCCCGTCCTGAACACGCTCGTCTCCACGCATGTTCATTAGATGAGCAACTTCTCCGCCTGGCCGCAGAACGGTACCTATTTCAACAAGTTCCTAAGGCGTGTTGCCCTGTGGAGACAGGAACTGATCGACGTTGCTTTTATCTACCAGAGAAACGCCGGTGTCGACGAAGGAGGGAATGGGGGATTGTGCGTCTAATACGTAGTCGCGGCCGAGAGGCTTGAGCGGGTAGTGGTGCAGGTCGTTCAATGCCTTGAGCCCAAGGAAAGCCATGGTGTAAGGTTTTTGGGAGATCGTGGCCACAATGGTGCCTTCTTTTACTAACTGCAACGTTGCGCGATCTACATCCATTGCAATCACGATCGTGCCTTGCGGCTTTGCGCGCTTGAATGCTTCGCCTACGTCTTTCCCGGCCGAGGCTTCCAGACAGATGAGAGCGTTGATTTGGGAGGTGCCGGTGCGGCCCAGGTATTCTCGCGCCTTGTCCATGGCGGTCTTGGATTCACCCTTCATATCGAACACTTCTGCAATTTTGATACCAGGGTAGTTGCTAAATACGTCCTTATAGCCTTTTAACCGCTCTTCAAGGTTGGGCTGGCCGGGCATGGTAAAGAAGACGACGTTTCCCTTGCCATTCAATTCAGCCGCAACGCGTTCGCCACCCAATCTGCCCGCCTGGAGGTTGTTGGTGCCAATAAAGAAGAGGCGCTGACTGTCAGGAGAATCGGAGTCGATGGTAATGACCGGAATACCCGCTGCGATGGCCTTATCGATCTCGGGCGCCATGAGTTTCGGGTCGGCTACCGATACCAGTATGCCGGCGGGCTTTCGGGCGACAGCGGCGCGAAACTCATCCACCTCGACCGCGGTATTGAACGTGTCGGGCCCTCGCATTGCTTCATTCACGCGATACACCGCCGCTGCCTTGGTAAAGCCAGCGTGGGCCGACTGCCAGTAGGGCAGGTCGATATTGGTTGCGATCAAGATATATTGTTCAGACTTGGTGTGACGCTCACAGCCGGCAAGCAAGGAGAGAGCAGCGGCCAGCGTCACCAACAGAATTTTCTTTTCAGGAAATTTCATCGTCAGCCTCGAGGGCGGCTCTATCTAAAGTCTAGGGTCGCGGCGGACCGGTAGAGGCTCGAGAAACCGGGCATCCCGGTGAGGCGCAAAATTCTACTCCTGCTCTTCAAAGAGTAGGAAGCAATTTCCCCAGCCAAGGAGGCCCGGTCGCCTCGGCAGGCACTTATATCCAACTTGCTTGCACGTTAAAACAAAGGTATGAGTGCTGCCCAAACGTTGCCCGCCCGCGCGATGCGCGGAGGTTGGGTCGACCGCAAGAACATTCCACGCGGACCGAACGGACGTGGTTTGTGCCGATGGTGCTCCCTCGAGGTACCCCCGCGGCGCTTTACCTTTTGCTCAGGATTCTGCGTACACGAGTGGAAATTACGCTCGCAGCCCGGTTACTTAAGGGAGCACATCTTGCGCCGCGACCGCGGCGTGTGTGCGCATTGCGGCCTGAATACCCTGTCGGAGTTGATTCGCCTCAAGCGCTCCCGGGGCGCCGCGCGGCTGGCTCTCATGCAGCACTGGGGACTTAACACACGCACACGAAAGAGTTTGTGGGATGCGGATCACATTCTTCCGGTGGCGGAAGGCGGGGGCGAGTGCGACCTGGATAACATTCGCACGCTGTGTCTTCGTTGTCATCGCGCGGTTACGGCCCAACTGCGCGAACGAATCCGCCGAGCAAAGGTCGCAGCTATGCTGGCTGCAGAATCGCTACAAAGTACTGAAAAATAAAGGCAAGGCGGTTGAAAAGTTCACGCTGCAGCAAGGACGTGTGACGGGAGGGCTGAGGAAGACTATTCAGATAAAAGGTGGAGGCGCGGGATGGAATTGAACCACCAAATAAGGCTTTGCAGACCTTTCCCTTTTCTTTTTGGGTTCCGCGCCGTCTTTCACAACGTTTCAAATTGTGGTCTTTAGGATCAAACTGTTACATGAACTAGTTTAAACCATAGAGGCAAATGCAAAGCCGGGCGGCTCTGAAAATTCGAGCCTGCGATCCTCCAAGTTCCCTTCATAAAGTCCCTCCCCCGAAAGAATCGATGAAAGGCCCTTGGAGAATCGCGGCTTGGAAATGAGCATACCCGGAACGCCCGGAATAAACATGTCCCATTGAGTAACCCTATGGCTTCCATTTGGTAACCATAGGGTAATCGGCAGAGAAGAGGCCGGGATGAGGGGTCGGAGCTTCTTTTCCTGGTGGAAAAAGTTCGGGCATGTGATGGGTAGTTCTCGCTGCTGCGTTGTCCGCCGGCAATCCGCGGCGCGGCCGAACGCCGGCGACCCCGGCCTGGCTGCCGGGATCAAGGGAAGACATTTGCGCAGGCTCACTGCTGGAGGTTTGTAGTCGAGGCCGAAGTTACAAAACCTTTAGGGCCTCTGGCTCGCCGGCGTGGCCATATTCACGAAGAACCTGGGTGATGGAATCGAAGAGCACTTCTGGGCCTTCGAGCTTGCTCACAAACCGATCAGCGCGGTGCGCTTCCGGCGGTATCTCGTTCATCCCTGAAATGATAATGACTGGCATGTCGGCCTTGTCATGTTTGATGAATTTGGTGAGTTCGGAACCGCTCATTCCCGGCATCATCTGGTCTGAGAGAACAAGATCGATTCCGCCTTGATCAAGCAACGCCAAAGCTTCGGCGCCGGAAGCCGCAACTAAAACCTTGTAGCCTTGTGTTTCTAGAACCAGCTTACGAAGGATTCGTTGAGTTTCTTCATCATCAACACAAAGAATAGTGATACTGTCGTCACGCAAGAGATATCCCCCAAACAATCAACTGCGAACTCGTTAAGAGACCTGTTCGCTCTGGGTCTTAAAAGTTTCGATGTCTGCTTCTGGCAGGAAAACCTGAAAGCAGGTCGTCCTGAGAGGCCCGAGTGAGAAGCTACGAAATCGGATGGACCCTCCGTATTTCTGTACGATGCCTTTACTAATCCAAAGGCCAAGTCCCGTCCCTTTGACGGACTTTGTCGTGAAGAACGGCTCGAACAGATGCTTAGCGTGCTTGGCTTCAATTCCAGTTCCGGTATCGCAGATGGAAATGTAGACGCCACTTCGCTCATCGATACGAAGCGGCGATTCAAAGACATGCAATCGTAATCGCCCACCATCGGGCATCGCCTGAGCAGCATTTCCAATCAGATTGAGGAATACCTGCTTCAACTCGACGGGAAAGCCGCAAATCATTCCTTTGCTTCGGTATTGCTTTTCCAAAACAATCTTGTTGAACTCCATTCGCCGCGTTTGCAATTCAAGGATCTCGTCCAGGAGCGCGGAGATGGATATTTGGATCGGATTCTTCGATTCACGGTAAAAGCCGAGCGTCTGCCGCGTAATGTGGGATACCCTACGAAGTTCTTCTTCGCCGAGCTGAGCATAATAACGACCTTGCTTGTCTAGCGAAGGGTGGTTCCGTAACAGGTAAAACATGTTGGTGATGGCTTCGAGCGGGTTGTTAATTTCATGAGCAATAATTCCCGCTACTCTTCCCATAGCCGCCAGGCGTTCTGCATTGCGAAGGGCATCTTCTGCTTTGAGTTGTGCGGTAATGTCGCGGTTAATCTCGAGGATTGCGTTGCCTCCCGACCTGATTGCCTTTCTGCAGTCCACGACCACCTCATGGCCGTCACGAGCTGATTGTTGCAAGTTCCCCGTCCATGAACCGGTCCGAGCGAGTTCTGCCTGCACGTCAAAAAAACCTTTCGGAAATTTCGTTTGAAGAATTTCGTGGATGGGCTTACCGATCACCTCGGAACGATGCCAGCCGTACAAAGCCTCAGCACCGGCGTTCCAATATGAGAGAATACCGTTCAAATCCCGCACCATAATTGCTTCGGTGGCAAGCTCAAGTAGATCGGCTCTTTCTCTCAGGAGCTCTTCGAGTTGCTTCCTTTCCGTCACATCGATGAATGCGCTTACCGCCCCACGAACATTACCTCCGTCGTCGAACAGAGGACTGGCACTCGCAAGAAGATGGGAAGGTTCCTTGCCGGGCCGCCTGAGTTCCAGTTCGACACTTTGCAAATGCTGCCCTGTTCTCGCGGAACGGAGCAAGGGATGATCCTCGTCTGCAAGGCGCTTACCAGCTTGATAAATCTCGAATGACGAAACCTCAATTTCGGGAAAGTCCGCAGATGCCTCTGGGTTGGGCATGACATCCAGGAGCGCGGCGAGCGCTGCGTTTGCTGAAATGACATGCCCGTCTTTGTCCTGTGAGACCGCAACCCCGACAGGGAGGACTTGCATAATGGTTTCGAGATCAGCAACGCGATCCTGGAGTTGGCTGTTGAGCCTGCGAATTTCCTCCCTGGCCGTGATTTGTGCGCTTATGTCAGTGCTGGTGCCGAACCATCGCACGATTTGATCCTGGGAATCACGGATAGGTACGGCGCGAGACAGGAACCAGCAATAGCGTCCATCTTTGCCGAGCAGCGGAAAGCTATCTTCCCAGGGCGTTCCACTTTTTTGCGCGTATAAGACCTGCTGGATCACTCGCTCGACATGAGTTGGATGCTGAACGCTTCGCCATCCCCACACGGCCACATCTTCGGACAGGTTGCCGATGAAGTCATACCAGCGCTGGTTGTACCAAAAGATCACGCCCTCGGCATTTGCCATCCATGCTAGCTGGGGGATTGAGTTTGCCAGAGTACGAAATTGCTCTTCACTTTCACGAAGCTGATCTGTTCGTTCTGCTACACGCCTTTCCAACTCATCATTGAGACGCTCCAGTTGACGTGTCTTGCGATGCAACTCAGAGAACACACGCACCTTGGCGCGGAGCAATTCGGGAACGACCGGAACAGAAATATAGTCGACAGCTCCACTCTGATACCCCTTGATACGATCCAGATCGGTCAAGTGAACCGCGGAAATGAAGATGATCGCGGTCTTCTGGAAGCGTGGATGCTGACGCATCATATCCGCTAGTTCGAAACCGTCGATCTCGGGCATACTCACGTCCATCAACACAACAGCTATGTCGTTATGAAGGAGATGATCAAGAGCTTCCCTGGCCGACTTTGCCGAAATCAGATTTTCGCCAAGTGACCCGAGTATGACCTCGTAGCTCATCAGCTTTCCCGGCTGATCATCCACCATCAGAATGTTTGCCTGATCTTTATCGTTCATCTGTAAAGCCACATGCGAAGGGCGGAAAGGAGTTGTTCGGTATTGACAGGCTTAGCCAGATACTCAGAAGCACCGGCTTCAAGACATTTTTCCCTATCCCCCTTCATTGCTTTGGCTGTGAGCGCAATAATCGGTAAGCGGCGGAATTGGGAATTCTGCCGGATCACCTGCATCGTTTCATAGCCATCCATTTCCGGCATCATGATGTCCATGAGAACGATGGCAAGGTCGCTCGTCGATTCAACCGTAGCAATGGCTTCCCGGCCGGTTCCTGCCGTGAGTACAAGCATGCCGCGACGTTCCAGAACACTACTCAGCGCGAAGATGTTCCTCACGTCATCATCCACAATCAGGACCTTCCGTCCCACCAACGCTTCATCAGAACGGTGCAGGCGATCGAGCATCCTTCGCTTCTCTTCCGGGAGATCGGCGACGACCCGATGCAGGAAGAGAGACGTTTCGTCGAGGAGGCGCTCGGGCGACTCAACGTCCTTGACAATGACACTGCGGGCCAGCGTACGCAGGCGTGCGTCCTCCTCTACCGAGAGATCCCGACCGGTGAATACAACGACCGGTAATTCGCGTCCAGCAGCAGATTCTCCAAATCGCTCAAGCAACTCGAAGCCTGTCATATCAGGTAAGCGGAGATCGAGAACGGCACAGTCAAACCGCTCCTCATTGAGCGCAGTGAGCCCCTCGGATCCGCTCGAAACAATGTGAAGATCGATGTCGTCGTGTTCCAGGAGCGCCCGGATGCTGAGTTGTTGCGCCGGTTCATCTTCCACAACCAGAAGCCGCTTACGGCGCGGAGTCGCATATTCGCGGATTCGGGAAATCGCCGCGGTCAGTCCTTCGGTTGTCGTTGGCTTGGTGACAAATGCAAAGGCTCCATGCGATAGACCGTGATGCCAGTCTTCATCCAGGGTGAGCATCTGGACCGGGATATGACGTGTCGCAGGGTCCTGCTTGAGATGATTCAATACCGTCCAGCCAAGCATGTCCGGTAGTGAGACATCAAGCGAGACCGCACTTGGGTGAAACTCTCTCGCCAAGGCCAGCGCCTCGGTTCCGCGCAGCGCAACGAGCGCCCTGAACCCCTCCGCGCGGGCGAGATCGCAGAGGATACGTGCGTAACGAATGTCGTCCTCAACGATCAAAAGAACGGAATCACCCGCCTCAATCTCGTTGCGATCGTCCTGAAGCATTTCGACAGGATCCTCGATGGTCGTGACCACGGAAGTCGACAATTCAAGGCGAGGACCATGGTGCGGCGTACCCGCCATGCCGACGGTTTGTGTGGCAGGACCGACATAGGTCTGCGGAAGGTATAGGGTGAACGTACTGCCCTTGCCGGGTGTACTCCTTAGCTGAATTTCGCCACCCAATAGACTGGCTAGTTCGCGACTAATGGCTAAGCCGAGCCCGGTACCGCCATACTTTCTGCTGGTTCCGGCATCTGCCTGCTGGAAGGCCTCGAAAATGATCCTCTGCTTGTCTGTGGGAATGCCGATGCCGCTATCCGAGACTTCAAACGCCACAACGGAGGCTGCACCATTGAGGATCTGGTGACTACCTGCCCAACCGCTCGTCACAGAAGACACTGAAAGCCGAACTCCACCATGTTCCGTGAATTTGAATGCATTCGACAGAAGATTCTTGAGCACCTGCTGTAGGCGCTTAGAATCTGTCACCAGGCTGCGCGTAAGACGAGCATCTGTATCTACTTCAAATGCTAGCTTTCGATTTTCCGCTTCGTGCCGGAAGGGCCGTGCCACCATCTCGATCAGGCTGCCGAAAAACACTTCCTCAGCTTCAACCGAGACGGTGCCGGACTCAATCTTCGAAAGATCCAGGATATCGCTGATGAGGTTGAGGAGATCGGTTCCCGCTCCATGGATGGTGCGAGCGAACTCAACCTGTTTTGGCGTGAGATTTGTGTCCGGATTATCCGCGAGTTGCTGGCCGAGTACGAGGATGCTGTTGAGCGGGGTTCGCAGCTCATGGGACATATTCGCAAGAAATTCTGACTTGTACTTGGAAGTAAGGGCGAGTTCTTTCGCTTTTTCCTCCAGTGCACCGCGAGCTTGTTCGATTTCTCTGTTTTTGCGCTCCACTTCGGCATTCTGCTCAGCGAGCTGTTTAGCCTTTTGCGCAAGCTGTTCGTTGGTTTGCTGCAACTCTTTCTGTTGCGTTTGCAGCTCTCCGGCGAGTTGCTGCGACTGTTTGAGCAGACCCTCCGTCTGCATGGTGGCTTCAATACTATTGAGCACGATGCCAATGCCAGAAGTTAACTGATCGAGGAAGGCAAGGTGGGAAGGGGTGAAAGAATTTAGACTCGCAAGCTCGATCACGGCTTTGACGCGGTCCTCGAAGAGCACAGGCAAAACGATGACGTTGCGCGGTACGGCTTCGAAAAGGCCGGATCGAATTGGGACGCTATTGCTTGGCAAGTCGGTGATTAGCATACGACGTCTTTCGAGCGCGCATTGACCAATCAGGCCTTCCCCTAGTGTCACTACTTCATGTTGCCCATGCTGCGAACCTGCGAACGAAGAAAGCAGCGTCATGCTGCCCGGGGTGTCCGAGTCCATCTGATACAACACCCCTTGCTGAGCATTGACCAATGGGGCAAGCTCCGAAAGCAGCATGCGTCCTACGGTTGTGATTTCACGCTGGCCTTGCAACATACTGGTAAATCGCGCCAGATTGGTCTTAAGCCAGTCCTGCTCGGTATTGCGATCGGTCGTGAGCCGTAGGTTATCGATCATGGTGTTTAGATTGTCTTTCAGGTCAGCTACTTCACCCTTGGCGTCGACCTGAATGGATCGAGTGAGATCGCCTTTTGTAACCGCGGTTGCAACTTCAGCAATCGCGCGGACCTGGTTTGTAAGGTTGTCAGCGAGGAGGTTTACGTTGCCTGTAAGATCCTTCCACGTGCCGGCAGCGCCCGGCACGTTCGCCTGTCCGCCGAGACGGCCTTCCACACCAACTTCACGAGCAACCGTTGTTACCTGATCAGCAAAAGTAGCCAGGGTGTTGGTCATGTTGTTGATGGTTTCGGCAAGCGCCGCGACTTCGCCCTTGGCATTGACGGTCAATTTTTGGGTCAGATCGCCGTTGGCAACAGCGGTCACCACCTTGACGATGCCACGGACCTGCTCGGTCAGGTTTACTGCCATCACGTTGACGTTGTCGGTTAAATCCTTCCATGTTCCAGCAACGTCAGGTACCTGTGCCTGGCCGCCCAATTTGCCTTCCGTTCCTACTTCGCGGGCTACGCGTGTTACTTCCGCGGCAAAAGCATTGAGCTGGTCAACCATCGTGTTGATGGTGTTCTTCAGCTCGAGAATTTCACCTTTGACATCCACCGTGATCTTGCGGGAAAGATCACCACGGGCGACCGCCGTCGTAACCTCCGCGATGTTGCGCACCTGACCGGTCAGGTTTCCCGCCATGGAATTGACCGAATCGGTTAGATCCTTCCATGTTCCGGCGACACCTGGCACGTTCGCCTGGCCACCCAGGCGGCCCTCCGTACCTACTTCACGAGCAACGCGGGTCACCTCGCCGGCAAACGCGTTAAGCTGGTCGACCATTGTATTGAGCGTGTCTTTGAGAAGAAGGATCTCACCGCTCACATTCACCGTAATTTTTCGAGAGAGATCACCGTTGGCGATTGCAGTGGCAACTTCTGCGATATTCCTCACCTGGCCGGTTAAATTCCCGGCCATGAAATTGACGTTGTCGGTAAGGTCCTTCCAGGTTCCGGCCACGCCCGGAACCTGCGCCTGGCCTCCGAGCTTACCGTCCGTACCAACTTCGCGGGCGACGCGGGTGACCTCACCGGCGAATGACCGCAACTGGTCCACCATCGTGTTCAGTGTGTCTTTGAGTTCGCGGATTTCGCCTCGCACGTCAACGGCGATCTTGCGCGACAGATCACCTCGAGCAACAGCAGTTGCTACCTCAGCGATATTGCGTACTTGCGCTGTGAGGTTGCCGGCCATGAAATTGACCGAGTCGGTCAAGTCTTTCCAGGTGCCAGCGACGCCCGGCACCTGTGCCTGACCTCCAAGCTTACCTTCCGTTCCCACTTCGCGAGCGACGCGTGTTACCTCGCCTGCGAATGCGTTGAGTTGATCGACCATGGTGTTGATGGTGTTCTTCAACTCGAGAATTTCGCCCTTGACGTCAACGGTAATTTTTCGTGAAAGATCGCCGCGGGCTACCGCCGTCGTGACCTCTGCGATGTTGCGAACCTGCCCCGTTAGATTTCCTGCCATGGAATTAACGGAGTCAGTCAGATCTTTCCATGTTCCTGCGACCCCGGGTACGTTCGCCTGGCCGCCGAGTCTGCCTTCGGTTCCGACTTCTCGGGCTACGCGCGTTACTTCGCCGGCGAAGCGATTGAGCTGGTCAACCATGGTATTCAGGGTTTCTTTGAGCTGCAGGATTTCGCCGCGTACGTCCACGGTAATCTTTCGCGAAAGATCTCCATTTGCAATTGCCGTTGCTACTTCTGCAATATTGCGAACCTGGCCCGTTAAGTTGCTGGCCATGAAATTGACGTTTTCTGTAAGGTCCTTCCAGGTGCCGCCGACCCCGAGCACCTGTGCCTGGCCACCAAGCTTACCTTCTGTACCTACTTCACGGGCAACGCGCGTGACCTCACCGGCAAAGGCGTTCAATTGATCCACCATCGTGTTGATGGTGTCCTTCAATTCGAGAATTTCACCTTTAACATCCACGGTGATCTTGCGGGAGAGATCGCCACGCGCCACCGCCGTGGTAACCTCCGCGATGTTGCGAACCTGGGAAGTCAAGTTTCCAGCCATCGCGTTGACCGAATCGGTAAGATCTTTCCAGGTTCCAGCGACGCCGGGTACGACCGCTTGGCCGCCCAGCTTTCCGTCCGTGCCGACTTCGCGAGCCACGCGAGTAACTTCAGATGCGAACGAACGCAGTTGATCGACCATCGTATTGATGGCCTCTTTAAGTTGGAGAATTTCGCCGCGAACATCGACAGTAATCTTGCGAGAAAGATCACCGCTGGCAACTGCCGTCGCAACCTCAGCAATGTTTCTCACCTGGCCGGTCAGGTTGCTGGCCATCGAGTTGACGGAGTCCGTCAGATCCTTCCACGTTCCAGCGACGCCCGGGACCTTTGCTTGTCCACCCAGTTTTCCGTCGGTGCCCACCTCGCGCGCCACGCGGGTTACCTCGGCGGTGAACACGCCGAGCTGCTGAATCATTGTGTTTACGATCCTGGCGGACCGTAGGAATTCTCCTTCCAGGGGTCTCCCACCCACATCCAACCGTACCGTCTGCGTCAGATCTCCCTGAGCCACGGCAGCGATCGTGCGTGTCATCTCGGTAGTCGGTCGTAATAGATCCTCAACCAATGTATTGACAGAGACTTCCATCTCGCCCCAGGAACCCCGCAGATGCTGAAACCGGGTCCTTTCACGAGTGCGGCCTTCCTTTCCTACCACTTGTCCAACGCGCTTCAACTCTGCGGCGATACGCTCATTAGCAGCAATGATGTCGTTAAATGTATCTGCGACTTTGCCCCTCAGACCGGTCCAGGCCACCGGTAGCCGCACCGAGAAGTCGCCGTCTCGCATCGTCTGGAGGCTGGAGAGAATCGTAGCGAGGTCGTCCGCGGTGGAATCGGGAATGGATTGGTGGTGTACCAAGAGGTTTCCGTTGCTCTTAGCTGATTTTACTTTTTGCTTTGCCTCGGCTTTCATCGCCATTTCTCTCCTGCGGGATACATGACCTACCGACCCTTCCCAAAAAACAGCGCCTCGTATGGCATGCATACGGGAACAACAATAGTGACCTGAAAAGGTAGCGACTGGATGTTGGGTCGTGCCAGAGCCGGCGTGCGAAAACTACGTGACATGAACCTGTCTTTTTTCAAATAATCGCGAGAGTGTCAGCAATTATTGGTTCATCGTCAAACAGAAAATTCCACCCGCTTTTTTTGGCGACCGAAACTCCTCTCGAACTTTCGTATCATAGACGGCTTTAGGGCAGTGATAGTTAGTACGATCGACATTGTGCGGCCGTGGCGCTAGGTGGCTTATCCCACTTTAGGGACATTGACTTTAGATTTGCAGTCTGATGAGGCTGGAGATGAATACGGGTGGACTGGAAATAGCGGCTAAGCCGCTTCATTTCACTACAGCCCGCCCGAACCTGTCTCCTCGATTCGCGAACCCAACTGGTTACCGGAAGCTCGCGCAATGCATCGAAGCTCAATCGCTCACCTAGTGCCGCAATTTGTCACAATGTCTCTTTCCGACAGGCGGCGGCGAACAACTGTTGCTACCAATGTATACGCCCAAAGAGAAATTTTCACCGTGAAGCATAAACACAGACGTATCGCTCGCGTGTCTCCATAATGCATAAGCACAAGTTGTGGATGTGCACCGCCGATGATGCTGAAAGAGCGGCGCGGCGTTGCCACACCCTTTCGCCAGATGAGCAGCCGCTGCAAAGGCAAGCGCTTTGCGCCGAGCAACCAATCGGTAGCTGGAAAAGGACCTCGGGCAGCGCGAACAAAATAGCAAATTGAGTTCGTTGGCTTGAACCAGGCCATACGCTCATTAAGTCGGCTTGAGGAGAGTTCGGTAAGCGACGGGACCATCCAAGCGTTGGCGGGCTGGATGAGTCCGAGGATGATTGAGCCCTGCAACGAAGCGGAGCGGCATTTTCATCCTCAACAATATCCAGCAGGCAGACGCAGGTCTCCCAATTTCCCCCACAGCCAAACGGGGAAAACCATGGTTCGCTAACTAATTGATTTGATATGAAATGGTCGGGGCGGAGGGATTCGAACCCCCGACCCTCTGCTCCCAAAGCAGATGCGCTACCAGGCTACGCTACGCCCCGATGATGGGATTGTATCGCACCTAGCTGGCTAAAGGCCTGCTCAGGCCGTAGTGGCCGAGCCACTCCAGGAACCAAAGCAGCAGCAGTATCGGGGCCAGGAAGATGGCGGCCAAGGTCACGGCAATGAGCAGCAGGAAGACCCAGTCCTTCCAGGTCTGCCTTCGCGATTGCTCCAAATGGCGAACGATGAGCGCGTAGTTGCGGCGATTGGCCTTCCATGCGATGTCGAACAAGTCGCCGAGCAGTGGAATGGTGCCCAGCAGTACCTCGATGCCAATATTCACCACCATGCGCACCAGGGTGATGGAGGGCACGCCACGCACCCAGGCGGCCACCACGAGCAGCGATGAGGCCAACCCGCCAAGGATGTCTCCCAAGCCCGGTACGAGGCCGATGAGACCGTCGAGGCCGAAGCGAATCGACGTTCCTGGAACGCGAAACCAATCGTCCAGTACATGCGACAGAAAGTCGAGATTTTCGTCCGTGAACAGACCGCTCGCCTTCCGGAAACGAGGCGCTGCGCCTGGCTTCTGAGGGGGCAGAACCTCGGGTTGGGGCCTGCTGGGCATAGGGCAGAAACGTGGATGTTTGACAGGCCCCGCCAGGGCGGCCAGACCGCGGTGAGCGGCCATCCGGATGCTACAATCTAAGTCTATATGGCGGCTATAGTTCAGAGGCAGAACGCCGGACTGTGGCTCCGGATGTCGTGGGTTCGACCCCCACTAGCCGCCCCAATGATGCAATAACTTGGCTTGGCTCGTGACGCCATGGCCGCCAAAGTTTACCCTGAAATTTACCGGCCACGGATGTCCGGCAGGCTCCGCGCTGGAATTCTCCTCTATCTTCCGTTCAACAGGTTGCGAAGATTGTTAAACCGAATGCGCGGTAAGGATGCTTGCCAACGCATCGCCGACGATCCTGTCTTCACCAGCTTGAAGGTCTATCGCAGTCATTTCTATTGTGCTTGCGCCATCCGTGACGATAATGGAAGGTTTCATGGCCGCAAGCTGTTCTGCGATGTCATGAGGTTTGGCAGAGAAACGGGTCCCGTCAAGCTGTATCTGAAGCGCAGGAAAATGATTTTCGATCTCGGTCACGTTTCGAGTCACCGTCACTCCAGCTATCTTTGATACCTTGTTGGCTATCGTATCCAATTGCCTCCACTGATCTTTGTCGAGTGCTTCCTGATCTTCAGCCAGAAAAAGTTCCAGCGCTTTGAGCAGCCCCACGACCTCTTCCTTACCTACTTTTGTCGGGCGTCCGATAGTGTCCTCGTTGGGGCTCATGTTCAGCAATGCATTGTGCACCATCTCCTGCCGCCCGATCAGCAAACCTGTACATTGCGGCCCCCTGATTGCCTTTCCCCCGCTGAACGCGATCAAATCAAAACCTAAATTCGCATACTCCCACAAGCGCGATTTCGGCGGGACGTCAGCTGCGGCATCAAGAAATGCAGGCATGTTGGCCGCATGCGCCAGCTTCACCCAATCAGCCCTCTTGATCTGGCCGGCCTTATCGCTGAGATTCAAAAAATGCATGGCGGCGGTGCGTTCGTTGATTGCTCTGTGGACGTCTTCTACGGTCTCAACTTCTACAAGCTTTGCCCCAGTCGTTCGAATCTGATGGTCCCAACCGCTGCGGTGTGCCCGCTGAATAATCACTTCCGATTTCATCCCGGTTAGGTCTGGGATCTGTCTTATATTTGCTTCGTTATTCCCGGTGAGAATTCCTGAATATCCATTTTGGATCGCTGACGCGGCACCTGAGGTTATGATTGCTCCGTATCCCTGCGGTAGCTTCAGCATCTCTGCAATTCGCTTACCGGCCGCCGCTTCCAGGTCCATCATGACGACAAAATGCCGGGATGCCAGCTCCATAACCGCTTTTACCTCTGGACGTATCAGCGAACCACCAAGAACCGTCTCCGTCCCCTGAGCGTTGATTACTGTCGTCAGGCCTAATTCGCTGTATACGTTCCCGCTCTCACCCAGCCCAGTCATTTTGCCCTTCCAGGATCCCTGCTTGCCGGTCGATGACCCAACAACACCGAACATCCGCTGCCTGCCGAATAACGATCCGGCTAACATGCCAAAGCTGGCTAAAAATCCTCGACGATTTAATCCAAATCTCTGCATTGCACATCCTTCTCAAAAAGAAATGTCAGCCCGAGAGTCTAGCACCGAGGTCAGGCTCTGACCTACCCCGTTCGGGGGCATCCATGCCGCCTGGGACTAAAATACGTATTTCAGAGCGACCTGCAAATCGCGATTATCGGAATGGGTAGAGGTAATGACCCCAAAGTTGCCCGAGCCCTGGGTCGTTCCAGGGGAAGCAAACTGCGGGTGATTCAAAGCGTTGAAAGCCTCCAGGCGAAAATCCAGGTGCTGGCCCTCAAAAGGCAAGGGAAAGACTCTTTTGACGGCGAGAGTGAGAGGGTCATTCTTAACCCCCGACAGCGGATTTCGGGGCGTGCTGCCATAGTGCCCGACGGCTTCAGTGAAGGCGGCTGTATTGAACCACTCGGCGTTGGTTCTGTGCGCGAGGTGCAAAGGTTGGCCGGGCACCAGATCAGGACGTTGATTCTGGTTGCCATTATTTTCGCCATCGGCCGATTGGCTGATCCAGAGCGGGCTTCCGCTTATGTACTGGTAGATACTGTTCAGACCCCACCCATTCAGAACCGCCCTCGCCGCGGCATTACCGCCGGAGAACTTGGGCAACTGCCAGACAAACGCTAAAGTCAGATAGTTGCGCTGATCGGTGAGACCGCTCGCCCATTCTTTAGAGTTCGGGACCTGCGTCTGACTGCTGGCGCTATTGATATCCCCGCCCTGGTTGTCCCGGAGGTGCGACCATGAATACGTAGCCGTGAGCTCCAGCTGGCGCGAAAGCCGATGTTCGAAATGAACATTTAGCCCGTTGTAGATAGACGCTCCACCGAAGTCAATGAGCCGGATCGTGCCGAATGTTGGAAAGGGCCGGTTGGAGTTGACATTGCCGCTGGCGGGCTGCGGCGGTCCACTGTTGTAGTTATAGGCAGAGGTGTCCTGGTGAGTCCCCTTCACGCCGACGTAAGCGACGTCGATAACGTTGTTCCAGAATTGCTTGGAGAGCGTGAGATTCCAGGTTTGAAGATACAGATCTGGGTGCTCATCGTTCGCGGGTAGCGTGGCAACATTGGCATTCGCAGCCGCCAGGGACGGGGAAACCGGATTCTCAATGGTGGCCGTCGGCGGGTTGCTTGGGTTTGTACCGTTGGTGAGCGTGAAGCTGGGATCGGTGGGCGGGTTGAGTTGCAGGATATTGATGTTGTCGAACTGGCCGCCGAAGAAAGTGATGCCGTAACCGGCGCGCAGCACCAGCTTTTGCGGAAAGCTATAGGCAAGCCCGATCCGCGGCGAAAAATCCTTATGGGTAACTTTCCAGAGAGGATTGGGAAGGTTCACGACGCTCGGGGTCGGCGTGGAGAAATCGAGAGTTCGCGACGTGTTGAGATTGTCGTGAGGTGGTACCCAAAGGTCGTAACGCAGTCCAAGATTGACGGTCAGTTTGGCATTTACCTTCCAGTCGTCCTGGAAATAAGCTGCGTCGCGCCACTGTCGAGCCATCGTGAGCGGTACACCCTCCGGCGTGATGACGCTAGATGGGACGCCCAGTATGAAATCTGCTCCGTCGTAGCCGGTTAGGGCACCATTGAAGAAGATTTGCCCATAAGGCGTATTGTCAGTCGTGGCGTTGTCCTGAACGTGACGAATGTCGGCGCCAAAGATTAACGTGTGCCTGTTTTTGGTCCAGGTGAAGTTGTCAACGATCTGATAGGTGCGGCTATCGTCCAGATTGGATGCGGCGATGGCATTTCCCAGGCCAATTAGGTCGGAGCTGGAGATTACAGGAAAGCCTTGATCGGGCGCTGGCCAGGGTGCGCCGTTTGGCTGTACAAAGCCGTTGATGCCGATGGAGGCAGGGGTGAAATCGGTGTTGGCCAGCGTACTCAGTTGCTTAACATGTTCGAGATCGACGCCGAGCCTAAGCTCGTTGACCATCCTGGCATTGAAGGTATGGACGTACTGTAAGCCAGTGTTGTAAATGGGATAAGTGCCGACGTACGAGAAATTTGGATTGAGATCCCTGGACGGAAAATCGCGCAACGCATACAGAAAGTGGAAGGCGAGCTGATTGTTATCGTTCACCTTGTGGTCCAGGCGTACCAGATACTGGTTCACCGTCTCGTTGCCCGATGTAACTCCGGCATAGTTCTGGCCGTTCTGATTCGTGTTTGGCAGCGGCATGTACTTGCGGGCAATTTGCTGTGCAACTGGATCGACAGGAATCTGGTTGTTGGGGTAAATGGCGCCGGTGTAGGGGTTGGTCAGCTGAACGCCGGGCAGCAGAGCAGAGAAGTCGCCATTCTCTTCAGCCGGGGTTAGTACGCCGGTGATACTCGCGCTCTGTTCGATGGAGCGCAAACCCTCGTAGCTGCCAAAAAAGAAGGTACGGTCCTTGATGATTGGGCCGCCAACTGTTCCGCCGAACTGGTTCTGCTTCAACACCTGCTTGTGCACCGGGGCGACAAGGAAGAAGTTACGTGCGTCCATCGCGGTGTTGCGAAGAAACTCGAATACGTCGCCGTGGAATGCGTTGCCGCCGGTCTTGAGCTGGATATTTGTGACGGTACCGGCGCCGCCGCCGTACTCAGCTTCGGCGTTCCCGGTGAGCACCTTGAACTCCTGTATAGCGTCGATGGAAGGATAGACGTTGACGTAGGCGTGCCGGTTATTGACCATCGTCACGCCGTCTACGTTCACCTGGGACCAAGTGAGTTGGGAGCCATAGGAGCTGATGGCGGAGCCGTCTGTGCTGGAGGAGTGATTGTCCGGATTGTAGACTGTGACGCCCGGCGTGAGGATGGCAAGATCGTTGAACTTGCGACCGTTGAGAGGAAGATTTTCGGCACTATCCGCACCGACAACCACGCCAAGGGAGGCGTCCTCAGTCTGCAACAAAGGCTGGGCGCTCGCTACTTCCACGGTTTGCTGTTCACTGGCGACCTGCAAGACCAGGTTCACCTTCGCCTGCTGGTTGATCTCGAGCACAATGCCCTTTTGGATGGACGAACCAAATCCCTGGGCCGTGACCGTCACGTCGTACGTGCCGGGAGTGAGATAAGTGACGCCGTAATCGCCAGTGGAGGCGGTGACGGTCTGCTTTTTGATCCCGGTAACGGATGACACGACACTGACGGTGGCGCCCGGAACAACTGCCCCGCTGCTGTCTGTCACCGTGCCTCTGATCGATGTGTCGATGGTTTGTGCCATCAGCTGAGGGCTAATCAACATGGAGCTTAGCGAGACAGACAGGAAGAGAGCGAAGTCGAGTTTGCGCATGATGATTCCTCAAGCAACGCATAGGTAAGAACGACAAGGAATCGGCAGGCGACTCGCTTGAGAGGTCCGAAAAGACACTTTCTTGCATGCCGTGTGAAAATAATGGGCTAGATATTTTCACGCCGCCTCGCTGATGTCAATGCTGTGGTGAGCCAATGCAATCTTCAGCGCGCCCAGCATCGCGGCATATTCTCCGAGAGAACTTAGGCACAACCGAGTGCGCTGGAGAGCAATAGAGTCGGAGCAGGCCAATTGAACATGGCTTGAAAGTAGTCGGGCAGCTCAGGCGGTCCGTTCATCGTGACTGCCAGCCCGGGAAATCGCCAATAGGATCATTTAAGCCAGAAATGTAGAGATCGCGTGCTTGCTCTATAGAAGCATGTATAGGCGCTCTCCTGTTGAAAACATGCTGGAGATGCCAGACGATAGGATGTTTAGCAGAAGGTCATCAACTGGCGCAGCAGCCCAGCATTCGGTTGCCGCCATTCACCCGCGGCAAGCTAGAATGCTTTGTGTCAGTCTGTGTCACTCAGGCTGAAATTGGTTTTTTTCACGTTCTGAGGTGCCCCCCATGACGCTAAATCCCGGTAATTCCTTAGACTCCCAAATTCGACCCCCACTAGCCACCCCAATCGCAGTCCTGTCGCTACATTCCCCTTCCATCCTTACGAACAACTTTCAAAGCTAAGTCTTGACATGCTTTTCTGCGCCGAGTTTGGGAGGGAAATGCCGGTTGATTGAGAGTAGCCGGTCGAGGTTTTGGTTTACTTCCCACATCTCGCTAAAAACAGGCAAGATATGGGGCACCCATCGTGTTTGGGCCCTGACCGAATTTCTACCAGGGGATGCGAGCTTGAAAAAAACTTCTTCTCAAAAACCAGATGCCGCAAAAAGATCAGAGGTGTGGATGGGTTGCTCCGGTTGGGCGTATCCAACATGGATACCCGATTTCTACCCGGTCAAGACACCTGCGAAGAAAATGCTGGAGTACTACGCGACGCAACTGAACTCCGTCGAGGTGAACTATACCTTCCGGCAGTTGCCATCCGCCTCCACGATCGACGGGTGGCTGGCGCAGACGGGGCCGGACTTTCGCTTCTCTTTCAAGGCGCCGCAGCGAATCACGCACATCAAACGATTGAAAGAGGCTGGCGAGGCGCTTTCTACCTTCTACGCAGCGCTGCTACCCGTCGTCCACGCAGGACGCATGGGCGTGGTTCTGTTTCAGCTTCCACCGAATTTCAAGGTAGACCTGGACAGGCTCGGCTCGTTTCTCCAAGAGGCGGCTCCGCAGGGTGCAGGTGGAATCCGGATCGCCTTCGAGTTCCGTCATGCTTCGTGGTTTGCTGACGAGGTCTATGGGCTGCTCAGGCAGCATGAGGCTGCTTTGTGTGTGGCCGAGAGCGACGAGTTGCAAACGCCGGATGTAACCACAGCACCCTTCCATTGCTACCGGCTGCGGAAAAGCGACTACGGGCCTGCCGATTTGGAGAGAATCGAGAAGCAACTTGGCGGTAACGCTGCTCACGGGGAAGTCTTCGCCTATATGAAGCATGAAGAGACGCCCCAGGGCGCTCTGCAAGCCGCCTCCCTGCTTACCAGCCTGCGAGCGCATGGATGAACACGAGCGACCTGGAGACCGAAAACAGCCAGACAATGGCTGCCCTCGAAGCGTTTGTTCCCCGGCGCTTTCTGCGTAACAGCCACTTGCAGACGCTGATGGGCAACTTCAGCCGGAGGCAATGTGTATTACCCCCGGCTGAGGCATGCCTCGTTGAGGTAGATCCCGGCACGGGTGAGCCCGGCTTGCCGCCAGCAGGTTCGTCAGCGACTGAAACATTTGCCAATGCGGAATCGGAGACGCAAACTCGTGGCGCGAGCTTTGTGCTGTGTCACTGCCACTGGCAGCCCAACCCCAGCCAGTGTCTTACCCTGCTGCTGGTGCATGGCCTGGAAGGCTCATCCAGTTCACAATATGTGCTTGGCAATACCGCGCGAGCCTGGGCCGCGGGCTGTAACGTAGTCCGCATGAATATGCGTAACTGCGGCGGTACCGAACACCTGTCGCCAACTCTTTATCATTCCGGGCTTTCCATGGATGTAGCAACGGTGATGCAGACGTTCGTTGCTGAGAAAGGGCTCACCGCGTTTGCTTTGGCCGGTTATTCCATGGGTGGCAACCTGGTGCTCAAACTGGCAGGAGAATTGGCAGAAAGCGCGCCCGGATATTTGAAAGCTGTGGTTGGGGTTTCTCCAGCGATAGACCTGGCCCCTTCTGCTGACGCGCTGCACAATCCGGCGAACCGTGTGTACGAATGGAAGTTTCTGCTTGGCTTGCGCCGGCGCTTTCGGCGCAAGGCCCAGCTTTTCCCTGCCATCTACTCCAGTGCGGGCCTGGAGAAGATCGCCACCCTGCGCCAGTTTGACGACAGAATCACCGCTCGTTATTGCGGCTTTGCGGGCGCGGATGACTATTATTACCGCGCATCGAGCGCCCGGGCAGCTTCGCGGATTGCTATACCAACGCTTGTTCTGCACTCACTCGACGATCCTTTCATCAGGATGTTGCCCGACACGCGCGCGGCTCTCATGGCCAATCCACGAGTTCGGTTGGTAGAGACAAAGCACGGCGGCCACTGCGCCTTCCTTGCGCCTGCGATCGGGTATGACGGTTACTGGGCCGAGAAAGCTCTGCTGGAGTTTTTGCTTTCGGTCGTCAGAGCCTGATGGAAGCCGATTGGCAGGTTGCACTTGCAGCCGATGATCCAGTCATCGTAGTGCCCTGGTCTGCCACGGCTGAGGACGCGAGCCTGTGCAGGTTTGTTGACCTGCGCCAAGGATCGGACCGCATCGACGAAATTGACGAGGCTCGGCGCACACCGGCGCTACGCTCTGCACTCATCGCGCTCAATGGTTCCGGTTCGCAGTGGTGGACTGCAAAGTGCGATACATGGAACAGCAGTATCGAAGAGGGTGATGAGGCCAGCGATCCCTACGAAATGGATGCCGACCCCGGGGAGACAGCGTTTGGCGCCGGCTCATACATCGATCTGCTACCACGCGAGAGGGTACTGCTCGCAAGTTTCGAGTCTTGCGAGTGCTGGATGCGCTCGCTGGTTGCAAAGCTGAGTAGCATACCTGTTCGTGCGGCGCGCATAGACCTTGTGCTGCGTCGCGCGTCCGTGGATGGAGTATCTGGTTTCGGCGTAACCTGGTTTGTAGCGGCGTGTGGTCCAACTGCGGAACGTGCCGAACAAAGCTGGTGCGAAGCACTCCACCTGTCCCTGGAAGCGATCACGAAAACTCGTCCGTAGAGAAGCAGAGGGCGCGCGCATCGCGGGTATCCCAAAGTGCTTGCCCGGGAATACACTCAAGCCCTGGTGCCGAGAGGCTTACCATGAAGCGTCTCCTCCGAGTCTTCTTCGCCACGCTGCTCTTGCTGTTCGTCTCTTCCGCTCTGCAAGCGCAGAGCGACCCGCTTTCACAGCCTGGCAAACAGGGGCGCCTGGACGGAGGTTCGAGCCTGAGTGATACCACGATCGCCTCGGGGTTGAAGGAGGCACTTTTCGTAGGAACAAAGAATGCCGTAAACCTTGTCGACGAACCTGGCGGCTACCTCAACAACCAGGCCATCAAGATTCTTTTGCCCAAAGACCTGCAGACCGTCGAAGGCATGTTGCGCAGTGCCGGGCAAGGACCAAAGATCGACAGCTTCGTCGCCAGCATGAATCATGCGGCCGAGAGCGCGGCCCCTGCGGCGGAACAGCTTTTTGCCGATGCCCTGACCGCCATGGCGATCGACGATGCACGCAAGCTTCTGAATGGCAGCGATACCTCGATCACCGCCTACTTCAAGGCGAAGACTGCTCATCAACTGGCTATGGCATTCCGGCCTTCGGTCGAAAGGGCCATGGCCGAAAACGATGTCACGAAACAGTATCAGGAACTCATAGCAGATCTGCCGCAATTGCCGTTCATGAAGTCCTCGAGCCTGGGCATCAACACCTACGTCGTCAACCAGGCCCTGAATGGTTTGTTTTATATGCTGGCTCAGCAGGAAAAGGACATTCGGCAGAACCCCTCAGCGCGCTCAACCCCCCTGCTTAAAGAGGTCTTCGGCGGGCCCTGAAGCCGGCCGGCGGTGACCATCAAGGGACATCCGGCTCTGCGGGCCAAGCCCGCAGACGATACAATGACGAAAACGGGCGAGTAGCTCAATTGGATAGAGCACCGGCCTTCTAAGCCGGGGGTTGTGGGTTCAAGCCCCGCCTCGCCCACCACTGATCTGCCATCAACCTTCGCCCCCACTCTGATTGCTTTTGGAGTAAGCATCGTGAGCAAGCCTGCCGAAGGATCTATCGCTTTTGATCGCCGTTCGTTCCTCAAGGCCGGAGGCCTGGCTCTGGGAGCAGCCGTCGTTGGCGCTGAACAGGTCGAAGCAAATCCCGTCGCAGCTTCCGCTCCGGCCGCCACCGAATCCAATACGGTGAGCAGTCCCGTCTCCCTGGTCAATCTGTTACAAGGCACTGACTCCGTCTCTACTTTCTCCCGCGGCAATACGCTTCCCATCGCGGCACGCCCTTTCGGCATGGTGCACTGGACGTTGCAGTCCGACGCCAATACGCCATGGATGTTTGCGCCGGGCCAGCGTCGCATCCAGGGCTTTCGATCGACTCATCAGTTGAGCCCGTGGTTGGGAGATTATGGCCACGCCGTGTTCCTGCCCTTTTGCGGGACAGTCAATCCAGAGGCCACTACGCGGGCAAGCTCTTATCGGCCAGAGGATGCAAGGCTCGCGCCGCACTCCTTGCAACTGCGTCTGCTGCGATATTCCATCGATGCCGAGTTGATCCCTACGGAACGTAGCGCCCTGTTGACTGCAAAGTTCGACGACGCTGCATCTGCGGGTTGGATCATCGATATTCCCGGCGAGCATCCGCCGGCCTGGCAGGCGGATGAGGATCATCGCGCGATCCATTTCACCTCCATACAAAATGAAGGGGGCGTGCCGGAGGGCTTCGCTACCTACTACGTGGTGCAATTCAACCAGCCCTGGAAACAGGTCGAGCTTAAACGACTGAAGACTAGTAGCGTGGGCATCGTGCAGTTCGCATCCGAGGCCAAGACCGTCGAGATGCGCATCGCAACATCGTTCATTTCGTTTGAACAGGCCCAACGTAATCTCGATCTTGAGTTGGGTACGAAAACGGCAGACTCGCTCCGCCACGAAGGTGAAGCCGTCTGGAACAAACACCTGCAGCGCATCGAGATCTCTGGCGGAACCGCGGATCAGCAGAGAATTTTCTATTCCTGCCTATACCGTACCCTGCTGTTTCCGCGCATTTGGCATGAACCGGATGCCAACGGAGCCATGCAGCACAGGAGTGCTTACAACGGGAAAGTGCTGCCCGGCGTGATGTATGCCGACCACGGATATTGGGATGTTTATCGCGCCTGGTATCCGCTGATGACGATCCTGTTTCCGGAACGCCTCTCTGAGATTCTGCAGGCCTGGGTGAACGCATATGAAGAAGGTGGCTGGCTGCCGCAGTTTCCATGCCCTGGCTATCGCGCCTGCATGACCGGCAGCCTCATCGACTCAGTGTTCGGCGACGCCGCGGCAAAGAAGCTTGGCGGCTTCGACCTGGAGAAAGCCTATGCGGGATTGAAGAAGCATGCGACCCAACCTGGTGATCCAGACGCGGGCTACGGACGGCGCGGGCTCGAAGAATATCTTCGCTACGGCTATGCGCCCATGGGGCTGGTCAAACAATCCGTAGCCGAAACGGTGGATGCGGCCTACGGAGACTTTTGTATTGCGCAGGTAGCTCAGGCGCTCGGCCACCATGACGATTACACAATGTTCATGCGCCGATCAGAGAGCTGGCGGCATTTGTTCGATGCGCAAACCGGCTTTTTGCGCGGCAAAACTGCCGAAGGGCAGTGGGCCACGCCGTTCGACCCCGTCACCTGGGGTGATCCCTATGTTGAAGGCGCAGCCTGGCAGCATCGCTGGGATGCACCGCATGACATTGCGGGTCTTATCCATGATCTCGGCGGAGAGGCCAAAGCCGTCGCAGCCCTGGAGACCATGCTCTCGATGCCTGCCATCTTCAACGTGGGCGTCTATGGGCAGGAGATTCATGAAATGTCAGAGATGGCTGCCGTTCCCTTCGGCCAGTACGATCACGGCAATCAGCCCGTACATCACTTGCTTTACCTCTTCGCGGCGGCCGGCAGGCCCGATCGAACACGCTACTGGGTGCGAAAGATCATGGACGAGCTATACACGCCCACAACATTCGCCGGCGATGAGGATACCGGCTCCATGTCCGCCTGGTACATCCTGAGTGCGCTCGGGTTCTATCCACTGTGCCCGGGCAAGGCCGAATATACGCTGGGGGTCGCGTTGTTTCCCTCAGCTACGGTTCACCTTGCCCAGAACAAGGAGCTGAGAATCCAGGGCTCGCCCGACAGCACCGTGAAGACCATCACATTGAATGGGCAGCACTTATCCGCATCCACGATTTCGCACGAGCAGATCGTCAGCGGGGGCCAGCTACGCTTCTCCTGAGCTTCCCTGAGGCCAGGTTTTGTCCCACTCGGCCCGCTTGCCAACTTATGAAGTGAGCGTTCGGGCATTCTTTTCAATAACCTCCAACGCCCGCACCGCCTTGCATTTTAAGATCTTGCCCTTTTACTCAAGATGCGAGCAAAATGATGCCGTAAGCGTGCCTTTCCGGCTTGCGTCGTCGCAAAATCAGCCGAGCGCCGTTTACGAAGGAGGCCCGAATGGGTCCCAGGATGCCGTTCTTCCGCGTGAAACGATGTTTTACGCTAGCCGTGTTGGCGTCAGTTCCTGCGTGTGCGTATGCAGAGTTTCCCCAGGGTTCGCCGCAAACCACAACCACCTCACAGACCCAGCCGGCAAATCGCAAGACACTCGAATTGGAACAGTCTCCGGCCCTGATCCGTGCCGATATTCTGATGGCTCGAGGACAATACGAAGCAGCCATTGATGCTTATCAACACACCGATTTAAAATCCGCCGTTGTCTGGAACAGCATCGGGGTGGCGTACCATCATCTGTTTGCTCTCGACGAAGCGCGCAAAGCCTACCAGACCGCACTCGCGATCAATCCACGCTTTGCACCGGCCGCCAACAATCTTGCCGCTGTGTACTATGCGCAAAAAGACTTCTCCCAATCAGTACGCTGGTACAAGCGTGCCCTTAAGCACACTTCGGAAAGTGCGGCCATCTACTGCAACCTGGGTACAGCCTACTTTGCCGAAGCGAAATACAAGAAGGGCATAAAAGAGTATCGCAAGGCGTTCGCACTCGACGAGAATGTCTTCTCGCCCCGTGAGGCAGCCTTGGTAGAGGCTGGCAGTTCGCGTGAGCAGCGCATGGCCATGAACTATTTCGTCGCGCAAACGTTTGCCAACGCAGGCCATAAGGAGCAGGCGATCCTCTATCTTCGCAAGGCCATAAATGAGGGCTTCAAAGATCGCAAACGCCTCATCGAAGACAAGGATTTTTCATCCCTGCGAACGATGCCCGAGTTCCAGCAATTGCTGGATCAGGAAAACATGAACTAGACGGCTGGCCCGCGTCGGGCCTTGAGACATCAAGTCCTCCGTGAAGGCGCGATCCAGTACCGCTCGGCAGCTTCGACGGTTGCTTGAAAGAGCGGACGCGCTCATTCAAGCAACCGGTTCGACCTTGCACTTCATCACCAACCCGCACTAGGTCAGCTTCATCGCTTCGGGATCCCAACCCACAATGGCATTGCGCTCTATGCTGAGATTACTCAGAAGGGCGGCGCCTGCCGCGCGGTAGCCAAACACGGCATCTTCTACTACTGGCTGGCGTGAGCGAACCGAAGAGAAGAAGTTCTTGAAGTGATCGTAGCTGTCACTGTATCCCGCCGCTGCTTCGTACTTTTCGTACCCTGGTGTCGGCGGCCCCGCCGGATGCACGCGCGGAAATTTCTCTGCGTGCTCCTTACGCATGCGCTCCTGCATGGCTTCCGCAAAGGATCCGATGAAAAGACCTGGATCCTTCTCACGGGGTACGCGATTTACGCTCACCGTATTGCCGGCAATCTCCATCGTGCCTTCTGAGCCGGTAAAGATCAGCCCCTCACTCTCTTCGCCTCCATCAACAAAGTTGACGCGCAGGCTCAGATTGAATCCCTGGGGATAGTCGAAGAGGCCGAGCATGACGTCAGGAACATCCCGGCCATCTTTCCAGAAGCGGAGGCCGCCTGTGGCCATGGCGCGGGTCGGTCCATGCGAGCCCGTAATGAAATGCGTGCCACTGAAGAGGTGTACAAACAGATCGCCGGCTACCCCGCTGCCGTAGGCCTTCCACTTGCGCCATTGGAAAAATTGCTCGGCATTAAAGGGAATCTTCGGAGCCGTGCCCAGGAAGCGCGGCCAGTCACAGGTTTCCGTCGAGGCATCCAGGGGCACCGTATAGTTCCATGCACCCATCGAGGAGTTGCGATCCCAACGGGCGGTCACCATATTCAGTTCGCCAATGGCTCCGGAGGCGAGCAACTCCTTCGCCTTGGCGTAAACCACCGAACTTACACGCTGGCTGCCAACCTGGAGAATACGGTTGGTCGAGCGGGCCGTCTCGATCATCTGTGGCCCATCGGCGTACAGATGAATCATCGGCTTTTCGCAATAGACATCCTTGCCAGCCTTCATGGCGTCGACGGCTACCTGTTTGTGCCAGTGATCGGGTGTTCCGACGATCACGGCGTCGATGTCTTTACGCTCCAAAATCTGGGCGTAGTCGCGGGTGGTGAAGATGTCGTCGCCCCAGAGTTCCTTGCTGTGCTGGAGTCTTCCGTCATAACAATCGGCGACGGCCACCAGCTTGACGCCGGGCACCTGCACGGCGACCTTTGTGTCTCCCTGACCCTGGCCGCCCGCACCTATCAGTGCGATCTGAATGTGATCGTTCGCCGCGACCGGTTTTGCAGACTCCGCCTGCTGCTCCCCGAACAGCATTCTCGATCCGAGCAACGTGTTCGCGGTTGCCGCTGCCCCTGCTACTTTGAGAAAGTTCCTACGATTGAATTCGTGCACAGGATCCCTCGGGCTTGAAGTTATCGCCGTTTGTAACGATACAACCTTCATCGCCTGAAACGCACGACTGGCCCGATCATTATGGTCGGGCCAGAGTCTTGAGACGGGTTTTGCGGTAAGGTTTTGCCTGGCTGAGGCGCCAAGGCGGCCACTACATCACGAAGGCCAGATTCTCCAACTCTTGCTGCATGCACTCGAGATTGCAGCCCATTTCTTCCAGGCGTGACACAGCATTGCGGGCATGCTCGGAGCTTACCCCATAGCCTCGGCCGGTGAGGAACCCGCTGAGAACCTCAGCTGCCTGCCAAGAATCGATCCCCGATTGCATGAGCTCGTTGCGCAAATTCAGCAACTCGCGCGGAGAGAATTTCTCGATTTTCGACATTGCAGCCATTTTCTACTCCCTCTCTTGACGACTTGAACTCTTCGTTCTTCCGAACAGAAATCATTTGCTTCCGGCTTCGTCCGATCGAAAACCTCAACAATCTTCGCTACGGTCACAGAAGGTATGCGCTGCGATCTGCCATCGGAATCTCTGCGGTAGAAGCCGATGGAGCGCCCTCTCTACCTATACAGGAACCCTGCGGGGTTCCGTTGGTTGCGGTCTTTCGGATGTTGGAGGGTGCAGAAATCGAAAATCCAAACCACGACTCGCTCATTTGACTGCAACGCTCTGTTGCATCATATCGACGTATGAATCATTTCGGCGAGGATTGCATCATAAGCGATCGCCGATTTGCGATCCGTCCGTCGTATTGTGGGAAACCCTGTCCGATCTTGCGTACACCAGTGGTAACCAACGGTAACGCCATTGATTCAAACACCGATCTCCACTGATCAATAGACTGATTTACGCGCCACGCGTGAGCAATAGAAGGGTTCTGCCTTTCGAAAAGCAATCGGCTACTTCGCCTCATTGGGCGCTTGAGCGGTCGCGCGTTGCGCGAGCATCACGGGAATCCCGTCTTGTACGGGATAGTAACGGCCACAGCCGGTGCAACGCAGCCATTCGTGCGCGGCAGGGCTCGGCCCAGCGGTAACAGCCGCATGGCAAACAGGGCAAACAAGAATGCTGAGCAGAGTCTCAGAGACAACGGCACTAGCCATGACTCCAGTTTAGATGCTTCCCTCTCCTCTCGAGGACCGCGACGGGGACCGCGCCATTTAACATGAGCGGAGAAGGGATAGGGCATGGCTAAGGTTCTGGACGGAAACGCGATTGCTGCCGAAATCAAGGCGGAGGTTAAAACAGAAGTTGCACGGTTAGCGGGTGAGGGAATCAAGCCTGGGTTGGCTGCCGTCCTGGTGGGGCATGTTCCAGCGTCAGAGATTTACGTGCGCAGCAAGATCAAGACATGCGAAGCCCTCGGCCTATTCAGCGAAATGATTACTCCGCCGGAGACGGTGACTACGGAGGAGATGCTGGCACTCATCGCCCAGCTCAATGCGCGCGAAGACATCGATGGAATTCTGATCCAGCTACCGCTACCCCCGCATGTGAATACCAAGCTCCTGCTCGAAGCAGTGAGTCCCGATAAGGATGTGGATGGCTTTCACCCCGTCAACGTCGGCCGCTTGCAGACCGGGCAGCCGGCACTTGCTCCCTGCACGGCGGAAGGCATCATCGAGATTCTCAAGCGTAGCCAAGTACCCATCTCAGGGCAAAATGCCGTCGTCGTTGGGCGCAGCGATATTGTCGGCAAGCCCACCGCAATTCTGCTGCTCGCAGAGAATGCGACGGTCACAGTGTGCCATTCCAAGACGCACGATCTCGCTTCCTTCACGCGGCGTGCCGACATTCTGGTGGTTGCCATTGGTAAGCCCGGGCTGGTGACCGCAGACATGGTGAAGCCGGGCGCAACCATTCTTGACGCGGGCATCAATCGCGTAACCGATCAGGTGGAATTTGAACGCTACTTCGCCGGGGATTCGCAGCGTGAGGAAGCGTTCGTGCAAAAAGGCTCCACGATTGTCGGCGACGTCATGCCCAAGGCATTCGAGTTAGCTGGGGCGTATACACCTGTGCCCGGCGGCGTCGGTCCCCTCACGATTGCCATGCTGATGGCCAACACCGTACGCGCAGCCAAACTTCGGCGCGGACTGCCCGCTTAATGCCCGCAGCAGGAGGAGTGGATTGTTACGCGTTGGATTGACCGGAGGGCTGGGCAGCGGCAAGAGCACCGTGGCTCATACGTTCGCGCAACTGGGTGCCGCGGTCATCTCCGCCGACCAGCTGGGCCGCCAACTCATGCAGCCCGGGCAGCCGGTGTTTACAGCCATTGTGCAGACGTTTGGCATGGCTGTGGTCCGCGCCGATGGTTCGCTCAACCGCAGCGCGCTCGCAGAGCTCGCGTTTCAACAGAACCAGGCAGATGCACTCAACCACATCGTGCATCCTGCCGTGATCGCCGCGGAAGAGCAATGGATGCAAGGCATTTTTGCCGTCGATCCGAGGCGCGTAGCGATCGTGGAATCTGCGCTTATCTTCGAAGTAGAGAAGTGGGGCACCGCACCAGGATGGATGCAGCGATTCGACAAGCTCATCCTCGTCACCGTGCCCGACGAAGTAAAGGTCGCTCGCTTTGTTTCGCGCATGATGACCTGCGAGAGAACCCGCACTGGTCAGGAGAACCTGCAAGGCGCATGGACGCGTGATGCCGAGGCTCGTATTGCGGCGCAGATTCCCGATCAGGAAAAGTCTGGCTGTTGCGACTACATCATCGACAATACCGGCTCGATCGAGCACACCCGCACTGTGGTGGAAGCGATCTACCGCGAGCTTGTGCGGGCCGCGCAATAGACGTCCTATGAAGAGCACTCCTCATTCCTGTGGGGATACAAGGGCCGTCGGGTGTCTTGCCTGGCATTGAAAAATGATCTAATAGGGGTCTGGCTTGTTATGAAGATTCGCTCGATCATTCTGACCCTGTTGCTGGTAGGCGCTTTCGTCTATCTCATCTCGTACAGCAACTTCCGCGGCCCCGGCAGATCGCCACTCGCAAGACTGTGGGATAGATCCGCCCTGCAGTTGACCGTGGCGGACGCGCAGCCAGCGTATACACAAGAAGAATTGACCAACACCGCTGTCTACAAGCGAGCCCTGCCTTCGGTGGTGAACGTCACCTCATCTGCTTTGTCGTTCGACTTTTTCTACGGAGTTGTACCGCAACAGGGCCAGGGATCCGGCTTTGTGCTCACCAAAGACGGACGCATCCTTACCAACTACCATGTGATCGAAAATGCGCAACAGGTCGAGGTAACCCTCAGCGACAAGCACAAGTACAAGGCGCAGATCGTCCTGCAGGATAAGTCGCATGACATGGCGCTGCTGCAGGTTGAAGCAAAAGACCTTACGCCGGCAGTGCTTTCCGAGTCGCGTGACCTGCAGGTAGGCCAGAACGTTTACGCCATTGGCAATCCTTTTGGTTTGAACGGCACCATGACAACAGGCATCATCAGCTCCATCCGTTCGGTGCGTGAGCCCCAGGGCGCGACCATCGATAACGCGATCCAGACGGATGCGGCCATCAACCCCGGAAATTCGGGCGGCCCGTTGCTCAACTCCCGCGGTGATGTCATCGGCATGAACACCCTGATTGCCACCGGCGGGGCAGAACAGAGTTCCGGCATCGGCTTCGCCATCCCGGTCGACACAATCAAAGCCGTCCTCTCCGACTTAGCCAAATATGGCAGGGTACGCCGGCCCTCCCTGGGCATTGCTTCTCTCGCGATTGGGCCAGACCTGGCCGAACAGATCGGCCTCCCAGCTGACTACGGTGTACTGATTCAGCGGGTCATCCCGGGCGGAGCCGCCGAGCAAGCTGGATTGCATGGCGGCACGCAGAAAGCCTACTTGGGAAATACACCGATTTATCTTGGTGGCGACCTGATCGTCGGGATCGACGATGTCCGGGTCACGAACCCGCAGGATCTTTCCGAGATCATGGATCGCCATCAAGTCGGCGACACCGTGACCGTCACATTCTTCCGCGGATCAAAAAAAATGACCGTGAAACTGACCCTGGGAGAAGCGGGTTCCGTTCACGTTTGAGCTCGATGACTGCACCAATCCTGTAACTCTAGCCACTCTTCCGAGGTAGATAGCGCCGGCCGGCAAAATGGTATTCACCGGAAAGTACGCGGCTGATGGCTTCGGCATAGGCCACGTGCTCCTCTACCAGAATCCGGGCCGAGAGCCTGTGGTCGTCGTCTTCGGCAAGCACCGGGACAGTCTTCTGTAGCACGATGACCCCGTGGTCCAGCTCTTCATCGACAAAATGCACCGTGCACCCGGAAACGGCGACTCCGTATTCGATAGCCTGACGCTGTGCGTTCAAGCCAGGAAAGGCCGGCAGCAAGGACGGATGGATGTTGAGAATGCGCTGCGGAAACGCGCGGATAAAATCCGCTGACAGCAGCCGCATATAGCCGGCGAGACAGACCAGGTCCACCTGATGTTCCCGCAGACTGGCGATGATCTCGGCGTCGGACTCGGCTCGTGGGCGTCCGCGGGGCTCAATCACCCTGGTCGTGAACCCCTTGTTTTTCGCAACTTCGATGCCCACGGCGTCATTGCGATTTGAAATTACGATCGCAATTTCGGCGTTGGGCAGGCGCCCCTGCTCAATGGCTTCGGCGATCGCCAGGAAGTTTGATCCTCGCCCGGAAAGCAGAATTCCCAGGCGGTAAGGACGCGACGACCGGCTCATGCGTAGATGACCTTGCGGTCTCCCTTGACGGTGCGACCGATCACGCAGAATTTTTCCCCCGCGCGGTCGAGCATCGACTTCGTACGCCGGAATTTGTCGGCTGGCACGACGGCAATCAGGCCAACCCCCATGTTGAACGTGCGCAGCATCTCTTCATGATCGACGTTGCCTAGTTGTTGCAGGTGGCTAAAGATCGGCGGCGGAGTCCACGAGCCGGTCTCGACCACCGCGCTGACCGTTTTGGGCAAAATGCGAGGCAGGTTTTCAGTAATGCCTCCCCCGGTGATGTGCGCCATACCCACGACGAGATCGGCGGCGGTGAGCTTCTTGATCACTGCCAGGTAGCTGCGGTGCACCTTCATCAGTGCAGCGCCGGCCTTGTCCTTTAAATCGTTCACGTACTGATTCGGTGCGTATCCGGCGACCTCGAAAAACAGCTTGCGCGCCAGAGAATAGCCATTCGTGTGCAGTCCCGTCGATGGGAAGCCGATCAATACATCGCCGGGCTGGATCTTGCTGCCGGTGATCAGTTTGTCCTTGTCGACAGCGCCGACAATGAAGCCAGCCAGGTCATACTCGCCATCGGAATAGAAGCCGGGCATTTGCGCCGTTTCCCCACCGATCAAGGCGCAGCCGTTGGCACGGCACGCCTCCGCTACACCGCTCACAACCGTCTGAGCAACTTCGCCTTCGAGCTTGCCGATGGCCAGATAATCGAGGAAAAACAGTGGCGTAGCACCCTGTACGGCAATGTCATTCACGCAGTGGTTGACCAGGTCAGCGCCGACCGTATGGTGCAGCCCAAGGGCAAACGCGATCTTGAGTTTGGTGCCCACGCCGTCGGCACTCGAAACCAGGATGGGGTTCGCATACTTGGCAACGTCGAGCCGGAACAACCCGCCGAAGCCGCCTATCTCACCCAGCACTTGTTTATTGAAGGTCTTTTGCGCAAGGTACTTGATTCGCTGCTTGGTGCGGTCACCTTCAGAGAGGTCCACGCCGGCCGAGGCATAGGTCACAGGGGGCTTGGTCGATTTACGCTTCGATTCTGGCAAGTCTCTTCCAACTTCGCGGGGATACCGGCCCGGTAGGGCTGGCGTAGGTGGATTGAATGGAAATGGTTCCGCGAGAACTGCCAGTTTACCATCGCCCATCGCCCGAAAGCCGACTGCTTGCAGACCTTTCCTGTGAACAGCTCCCCTATACTGAACTCCTGAGGGAGCTTCTCTTGCGAGAACTGAATCGTTCCAAAGAATTGCAGCAACGCGCCGAGAAGTACCTGCCTGGCGGCGTCGATTCTCCTGTACGTGCCTTTCGGGCGGTAGGCGGAGATCCACCGTTCCTGGATCGGGCTGAGGGAGCATACCTCTGGGATGCCGACGGCAATCGCTACCTGGACTACTTCGGGTCCTGGGGTCCGATGATCCTGGGTCACGCCCACCCGCTGGTGGTTGAAGCCATTCAGAAGGCGGCAGCGCGAAGCTCGAGCTTCGGCGCCTCTACGGCGGCGGAAGCCGACCTGGCGGAGTTGGTTGTGGCCGCCATGCCCTCGATCGAGAAACTGCGTTTTGTGAGTTCAGGTACCGAAGCAACCATGTCGGCGATCCGCGTGGCGCGGGCTTTCACCGGCCGTAAGTACATCATCAAATTCGAGGGCTGCTATCACGGCCACTCCGATGGGCTCCTGGTAAAAGCGGGCTCAGGCCTCGCCACCTTCGGCCTTGCCGGTTCAGCGGGCGTGCCGCAGGAAATTGCTCACTGGACGCTTCCGCTGCCGTACAACAACCTGGCAGCGCTGGAAGAAGCTTTTGCCAGGCATCCTGACGAGATTGCCTGCGTGATTGTGGAACCGGTGGTGGGCAACATGGGTTGTGTGGCGCCCGCGCCCGGCTATCTCGAGGGCCTGCGGAGGATCACGCAGGAAACGGGTAGCGTGCTCATCTTTGACGAGGTCATGACCGGCTTCCGGCTGGCCTTTGGCGGAGCTCAGCAGGTGTTTGGAATCGATCCCGACCTCACATGCCTGGGGAAGATCATCGGTGGAGGACTCCCCTGCGCCGCCTTTGGCGGAAAAGCCAGGATGATGGAAATGCTGGCGCCGCAAGGGCCGGTGTATCAGGCGGGCACTTTAAGCGGCAATCCGCTGGCGATGGCCGCCGGGATCGCCACGCTTCGCTATCTGGCAGACCACCGGGAAGAAATTTACGCGGGGTTGGAGACCCACACCGCGGCGCTGGCTGAAGGCATTGCGCAAGCGGCCCAGCAAGCGGGCATTGCAACGCAGACCAACCGTGCCGGCTCGATGGTGACGTGGTTCTTCACCAGGACGCCGGTGACGGATTGGCAGACTGCGGCAACCTCAGATACGGAAGCTTTTGGCCGTTTTCACCGGGCAATGCTCGATCAAGGCGTGTGGCTGCCGCCGTCGCAGTATGAGGCAGCCTTCCTCGGCGCCGCTCACACCAGCGAAATCATTGCTACGACCGTAGAGGCCGCGCGCAGAGCCTTCGCGTCGATCAATGAAGTGCGCAACGAAATGCCCAACGAAATGCGGCACGCAACGCGCTAGCGGTATCCGTCACACAGATGGGGGTTTCACCGCGTTGAAGGATCAACCCCAGGCATCCGCCGTCACGTAACGGAAGCCTTTGCCGGCCCAGCCGTCGAGAAGCATTCCCGTCGTCGCGACAGTGACGGAACGGTCCACGCCCAGGTGCTTGTGGCCGCCATCGTGCAGCAGCACATTGCTGCCTCGGCCGATTTCCTGGTTGCGGCCGACAATGCGTTGCACCTTCGCTGTCAGCGCGTGAGGGTCCGTAGCGTCCCAATCATGCGCGGTGACGTTCCACATCACCGGCGTCAAGCCGAGTTCCCGGGCGATAAGCAGCACATCGGGCCGGCGGGTCCCAAAGGGCGGCCTGAAATAGCCCACCCGCGCGCCAGTGACGTCTTCGATCACCGCGGTGCATGTAGTCAATTCCTCACGTACGCGTGACGGCGAAGACCACATCAGCGAAGGATGCGTCACCGTATGGTTGCCAATCAGATGCCCCGCCTGCTGCACAGCACGCGCAATCTCAGGGCGCTGGCGCACAAAGTTGGCCACCATGAAGAAGGTCGCGCGCGCCTGGTGCCGAGCGAGGATCTCGAGTAATTGATAAGTGTAAGGATCATTCGGCCCGTCATCGAACGTAAGCGCGATCTCCCGCGGATCGGACCCAGCGAGCACGGTACGCCCAAATATCTGTGACGTGGGAAATTGCGCCGCATACGCATAGACAACAGTAGCGGCGCCAGCGAGCAAACCTGCAGAGGCGAGCTTATTCTTCATGATCAAAGAGTGTACCTGTTCGTCGGCTCGTGTTATCTTCGGCTTTCCTTCGCTTTTCATGACTGACCTTTTTGAAGCTCCCAAATTTATTGCCATCGAAGGCCCGCTGCGCGTCGGCAAGTCAACCCTGGCCAGGATTCTGGCGGAAACCCTGCACGCAAAACGGGTCGTGGAACCTGAGGACAATCCTTTTCTTGACCGCTTTTATCAGGAACGGAACGGTATGGCGCTGGCCACGCAGATGTGGTTCCTGGTGGAGCGCTTTGAGCAGATGCGTGAGACGGCCAGGGAATTGGCAGGCAGTGAGCCCTGGCCGGTGGTGGCCGACTACCTGTTCGAAAAAGACAAGCTCTTTGCCTACATCAACTTATCCGATGCCGAGTTGGAGCTTTACAACCGCTACTACCAGATCTTTCGCGCGGAAGTACCCGCGCCCGATCTTGTCATCTATCTCAAGGCATCCCCTGAAGTCCTCAAGCTGCGTCTGAAACGAAAGGGGTTAACCCAGGAGAAAGAGATCAGCGACGCCTACATCGAGCAGGTAGCCAAGGCTTATGAGCACTTCTTCTTTCACTACACGGCCAGCGACCTGCTGGTGGTCGATACCTCGGAAATCGACTTTGTAAACCGCCCCCAGGATCTGGCGCTCCTGCTTAAACGGCTCTCGGAACCGGTCAAGGGGAAGCAATACTTTTTGCCTCCTCCCGCGCAGGAAACCGGCGCTTGAAAAACCCGCCTGACTGACCTTTGCCGGAGGAACGCGCGTAGGCGTATACTCGGCTGCGGTACATCGTGCCTTCCGCCGGATGCCTGTTTTGTGGCGGGCAGCCCCCCGGAGACCAGGGTACCGATCGGGCAGCATCCTTCTGGGAGTTGCACTGGAGCGTTCCATGAGTCTCACGCATTTTTGCAGCGCGGATTCCTCCGCGACCGCTGCCCGGGCCACTCGGGTCACCATTCAGACACTTCAGGACAAAAAAGCCGCAAGCCGCCCCATCGTCGCCTTGACGGCCTACGACTACGCCACTGCACGCCTGGTCGATGAGGCCGGCGTCGACGTTATTCTGGTGGGCGATTCGCTGGGTATGGTGGTGATGGGCTACGACAACACCCTCCCTGTCACCATGGACGAAATGCTGCTGCACACGCGAGCCGTTCGCCGCGCGGTCAAAAACGCGATGGTGATTGCGGATATGCCTTTCGGCTCCTACCAGGTGAGCACGGCGGAAGGCGTGGCAAATGCTACCCGCTTCCTCAAGGAAGCGGGCGCCCAGGCAGTCAAAATGGAAGGCGGAGCAGCCCGGCTTGACTTGGTGAGACGGCTCGTCGATGCCGAAATCCCGGTGATGGGGCATCTCGGACTTACCCCTCAGTCGGTTCACCGCATGAGCGGTTATAAAGTACAGGGCAAATCCATCGCGGCCATCCATCGCCTGGTTAAGGATGCGCTGGCCCTGGAAGCGGCTGGCGCCTTTGCCATAGTCATCGAAGGCGTGCCGACAGAAGTAGCGCAACGCATCACCGCCGCCCTGCACATCCCGGTGATTGGCATCGGCGCCGGCGCTCATTGTGACGGGCAGATTCTCGTGTTGCACGACCTGGTCAACTTGTCGTTCTCGACCCCGGCAAAGTTTGTTCGGCGGTATGGAGATGCCGCTGCTTTGATCACCGACGCGGTCCATTGCTATCGAAACGATGTAGAAAGTCGCCAGTTCCCAGCGGAAGAAGAGAGCTACCACCTGGGCAAGGAAGCGCTATTGGCCCTTCTCCAGGAAGAAGGCACGGCCAGACGTAAGGCATAGGGGATGCGCGTAGTTCAGACCATCGCGGAAACCCGGGCTGCCTGCAACCGCCTGCGCGCAGAGGGCAAGACGATCGGGCTGGTTCCAACCTTGGGTGCCCTTCATGAAGGGCACCTCTCCCTGGTGCGCGCCGCACAGACAGGCTGTGGGGCCGTGGTTGTCTCCATTTTTGTAAATCCCACCCAGTTTGGCCCCAAAGAAGACTTTGCTTCCTACCCTCGAACGTTCGAGGAGGATTGCCGTGCGCTCGAGGCCGCGGGAGTGGACCTGGTGTTTGCTCCCAGCGTGGATGAAATGTATCCGGTGGGCGCCTCCACGATCGTCGAGGTTACCGGACTCAGCGATCGCCTGGACGGGGCTTCGCGGCCGGGCCATTTTCGTGGCGTAGCGACGGTGGTTTCTAAGCTATTCAACATCGTTTCCCCCGATCGTGCGTTCTTTGGCCAGAAAGACGCCGCACAGGTAGCAATGCTGCGCAAAATGGTGAGGGATCTGCGCTTGGCTGTGCAGCTCGATGTATGTCCCACGGTGCGCGAACCGGACGGTCTCGCGCTGAGTTCGCGCAACCGCAATCTGAGCTCAGAGGAACGGCGGCAGGCGCTCGTTCTTTCGCGTGCTCTGCTCGCCGTTCAATTGCGTATTCGGGCGGGTGAACAGAACGCAGAAAAACTCCTTGCCGATGCATTGCAGATCTTCGGCGAAGAGCCCGCCGTCAGAGTGGATTACTGCCGCATCGTCGACCCTGACACGCTTGAGGATGTCGCCGACGTGAGCCATGGCGCCCTCGTTGCTGTGGCCGCGCATGTGGGCGCCACCAGGCTTATTGACAATCTTCTGGTTTGACCGCCAGGCAGCCCGTGAACGGCACAGGCTTCAGCCCGCGAAGGGTACGGGCTTTCAGCCCGTACGTATCTGCTTTGTCCTGACTCCGGCTTTAGCCGCTGAGGGAGCGATTCTTCCCTTGTGGTGACCGTACCCTTCACGGGATGTACAGTACGGAAGGCCAATGGCCAAACGTAACCAAGGGTAACTTAGCACGCTTAGCTCGCTTACGAAGCATATTTTCTTGGCCGATGGACCGCGTCCTCTTCGGTCGGATCTGCTTTGAAAATTCAAGATTTTTTTTGAAGGGTACGGCTTCATTTGACCTGTGTTGGGTCAGCGTTTTCTGCCGGAGACGAAGGGATTGCCGGCGACCAGGAATCGGGCTAGACGGTCCACGTCTTTGCTTATGCCAATTCTGGGACCGACAATAATTTCACCGGGCTCGAAGCCATCGTCCTGTATCTGCAGTTCCGATGCACGCGCAGTGAAATCAGCTCCGTTATCTCGATCGCGGGTCACTCCGAAGGCCTCACAGAGGCGAGCTGGGCCCGCAGTCAGAGAGGATGCTGGCTTGCCATTCAACCCGTGCACCCCGCGGTTCTTAGCCATGGTTTCCAGGCCACTTACCGGCTCCAGAGCGCGTAAGAGCACGGAACCGGCCCTGCCCTCCGGCTCGCAGGAAACGTTGAGGCAATAGTGCATCCCGTAAACGAAGTAAACGTACGCATGGCCGGGAGGCCCGAAAAGAACCTCATTTCTAGCCGTCTTGCCGGCGAAGGCGTGCGCGGAAGGGTCGTCGTCACCAAAATAAGCTTCTACTTCGACGATCCGGCCGACCACCGCGCCACCCAGGGTGATCCCGGGGCGCACCAGCAATTTGCCCAGCAGCTTGCGGGCGACCTGACCGGGATCGTCGAGGTAGAACTCCCTCGGAACCCTAGCCCTTGGCTGCTTTGACGGCGGCAAGAACTTCCTCGGCATGTCCTTCGGGCTTCACTTTGGGGAAGATCTTGAGCAGCTTGCGATCGGGACCAATCAGAAAGGTCGTCCGCTCAATCCCCATCACTTTCTTCCCATACATGTTCTTTTCCTTAAGAACATCAAACTGTTTGCAGACTACTTCGTCTACATCTGCAAGGAGGGTGTAGGGCAAGTCGAACTTCTCCCGAAATTTCTTTTGCGCCTTGGGTGTGTCGCGTGAAATACCCAGAACAACGGCTCCCGTCTGCTGTATCTTTTTGAAGACGTCACGGAAGCCGCAGGCTTCGATGGTGCAGCCTGGAGTGTCGGCCCTGGGATAAAAGAAAAGCACGACCGGACTGCCGGCAAAATCCTTCAGATGAACGGTTTTGTCTTCATCGGTCTGAAGCGTGAAGTCGGCCACTGTGTCATTCACTTCCATGAAAAATTCCTTCCTGACAACGAAATGCGATACCGGAACGCAAATGAGCCCTCCACGAGATTATTCCATGAGGATGAACCGGGCAGCGGCGGCGAGCCGGCGTTCGTTTATGAGGCACATAGCGCTCGGTTTCGCCTTGCTGGCGACGCTTGTTTTGCCGGCGCATGGGCAATACCCGGGACGTATCGATCCAGCAAAGAAAGCGGCTCCCACCGTGCGCGCAGTGGCGGTTCTTGAATGGACGGGTGAACAGGGAAAACCGAGTGCCAGCCGTATCATCCCCATCTCAGTCTTCGACGGCGAACAGTATCAGCCAGGCGGCCTGTACCTTGCCAAGCCGGAGCCGTTGGCTCTTGAGCCCGGCACGGAATACGTATTGCAAGATGCAGGGGTGACTCGCGGGTACTTCGACATTAACCACGCGCAGGCTGTGGACGGCTACTGGTTCGGCTACGGTGCATGGAAACCCATGACTACCCCGATCAAGCGAGTGAAGCCGAAACAAGGTACCCACATGCCTCAGGTCGTAAACGAGGTAAACGACGGACGGCCACATTTCAAGGTTCGCGATTCCGGTGCCGGCGAGGACAGCTCGACGTCTGCGGATTCGAAGTCATCTTCGTCTGCGTCTTCAAGCAAACCTGCGCCTTCCAGCGATCCAGACCGCCCGACTTTGCGCAGACGGCCAGATGCTGCCGATTCCACTCCTGCAGCCAGTGCCAGCAGCCCCGAGGCTCCCGCACCTGAGACAGCGATTGCGGGTGCGGATCCCGACCGACCGCACATCACTCGTGGGCAACAGAACCCAACCAATGCAGACTTTCAACCTACGGAGCTCACCGCGGTTCCCAACGGTCTGGAGCAAATGATCGCGGTATCCGATGCCAGCGATCGCGCGTCGCATCCCTTTGTGTACCTGTGGTCTGAACCGGGGGACGCGGACAAGATGAAGGAGCAGATACAGATGGCTGCGACCGCCGCGATCAGGGCCACGGAGCCTCAGGCAAAAACTGCAACAAGGGCGCGTACGGCTACCGCGACCAGGCCGCGCAGCGCCAGCACAACCGCACCGGCGCCCGCGAAGGCTGTCTTTACCAATGAGCGCTTCAAGGCATTTGAGCTGACTTACAGCGGGGGAGCCACGCTGGTCTATACTGCGGAAACCCAAAGCCGCGCGGGCAAAACCAAGTACGTGACCCTGATCGCGCAGCCGGACTTCAATGGCGTTCCGAGAGTGCTATTTACGTCTGTTACCGACGACGACCACCTCGACCAGACTCCGAAAATGCGCCTGGTCGACGCTGTGGACGCGCGGGCAAGCAATCGCGGAGATCTGGTGTTTGAATTGCGCAGAGCTCACGATCGTGAATTCGTGATCTATCGCATCGCTGGGGGACAGGCGGAGCAGGTATTTACGACAGGATCGCTGGCAAGCTCGCAGAGTTGAGCTCTGCCCAATTTTCAGGGCAGATCTCCCCACTGCGCTGCACAGGCTAGGGAGTTGGCAACCTGGTGTTGTCCCAGCCGCCGCCGAGTGCCTTGATGAGCTGCACGCTTGCGGCAAATTGGCGCGTCGTTATGTCGGCTGCCGTGCGCTCGTTTGCCAACTGCGTCGCCTGCGCGGTAATTACTTCCAGATAAGTCGTGACGCCACCCTTATAGCGCTTCGTCGAAAGATCAAGCGAGTGGCGCGCGGAAGCAACCGCTCGCTGCTGTTCCTGCGACTCACTGTTCAGAATGCGCAGGCCAGAGAGGTTGTCCTCAACTTCCTGAAAAGCCTGCAGAACTGTCTGGCGATAGGAGGCTACATTCTGTTCGTAAGTAGCGCGCGCTTCATTGGTCACGGCACGCCGGCGACCGGCGTCAAAGAGCAACTCGACCGCTGAGCCGCCCAGCGACCAGAGGGCGCTTGGCCCCTGGATCAACGTAGTTGGCGCCGCACTTTCGAAACCGCCGGCGCCGGTGAGGGTAACCGTTGGGTAATACGCGGCTATCGCTATCCCAATCTGGGCATTGGCCGAGACAGCGCGGCGTTCCGCGGCGGCGACATCCGGACGGCGCTCGAGCAGTTGCGAGGGCACGCCCACCGGTACCTGTGGCAGTTGCAGATCAAGCGGCGCGGGCGCCAGCGAGAAACTGGATGCCGGCATTCCGGTGAGCGTCGCGATCGCGTGCTCGAATTGCGCGCGCGCGATGCCCACATCGATGGCCTGGGCTTTTGTCTGGTCAAGTTGCGTTTGCGCCTGGGCCACATCGGACTCGGTGCTGACGCCCCCAGCAAGCCGTGACTTGGTCAACACCAGGAATTGCTCGTACTGCACCACCGTGTTGTCCAGCAACCGCTGCTGCGTATCGAGTCCCCGAAGCTCAAAATAATCGGTGGCCAACTCCGAGCGCAGGCTCAGCTCGACATTTGCGAGGTCGGCAGCCGTAGCCTGTGCTGTCGCACGTTGCGATTCCACTGCTTTGCGAATGCTGCCCCAAAGGTCGGGTTCCCACGCAACCTGACCTTGCAACAACAGGTCGTTGTAGGTCGTCTTGCCGTTCGTTACGTACAGGGGGCGATTTTGCGATGTCCGCTGGCGCGTAGCGGATAGGCCGGCCCCCACGGTAGGAAAATACTGCGCGCGGAATTGTTGAACCGCTGCCCGCGCCTGCACGTACTGTTCATACGCGGCCTTGAGCGTTTGGTTCGAAACCGCTACCTGCTCTTCGAGCTTGTCGAGTTGCGGGTCCTGATAAATTTCCCACCAGTTCGGCCTGAGTGCGCTGTCGCTGGGCGCAACCTGCTTCCACCCTCCACCCGGTAGATCGGGAGGAGGAACGACCGCGCTCTCCTTGAAGGCAGGCGCCGTCGCGGAAGCCGGCTTTTGATACCTGGGTCCTACTGTGCAACCGGCGAGCAGCAACACCGCCGCAATGCACACATTTCCACTCAGATGTGACTTGCGCAGCGTCATTCCTGCAATGCCCCCGGGCGGCGGCGCATGCTGGGATTCACCACCTGTACGGGTTCCCCGTCGATCAACGAGTCCGGCGGATTCTGAATGACTTGTGAATTGGAGTCCAGACCATCGAGCACCTGCACGGTGGACCCGTCATCCTGACCAAGCGTCACATGTACGAGCTTTGCCTGATCTCCATTCGGACCTTTCACCACTGTGCCCACCTGCAAACCCTGCGTACGAAAGATCAACGCAGAGACAGGGATGATGTATGGCACAGTCGCATCCTGTACGTTCATATGAACTTCGACATAGGCTCCAGGCATGAGCTTGCCGTTGCGATTGTCCACGTCCACTTCGACCAGCAACGTACGCGAACTGGGGTCGATGGCCCTGGACGTACGCACCAACTTGCCGGTAAACGTCTGCCCAGGAAACTCAGAAAGTGTAAGCCGGGCGGTGCTTCCTGGAACGGCAACCTGCGAATAGATCTGCGGCACGTTCACGTAGACACGCAGCGTGTCGATGTTTGAGATGCGGAACATCTGTGTCCCGGCCCCTGCGTTGATCAACTGGCCGACATCGACGTTACGAGCGGTAATCACGCCGGTGAAGGGCGCATAAATCTTTTCGAACGACTGCAACTCCTGCAGGCGCTGTACATTGGCCTGGGCCGACCTGACCGCGGAACCGGTCGAGGCAGCCTGGCTGGTGAAGGTATCGGTATCCTGCTTGGAAACTGCATTGTCATTCAGCAGGCCCTGATACCGGCTCGCGTTTGTCTTTGCCAGGCCTGCGTTCGCTTCTGCCGTGGTTAAGTCCGCCTCTGCCTGCAGCAGCTGCTTATCAACCTCGGGCGTACTGATCACCGCGAGGAGCTGCCCCTTGCTGACGTGTGAGCCAATATCGAAATACCACTTGCTGAGATAACCATCGGTACGTGCAAAAAGCGACGCATCCGTATACGCGTAGCTATTGCCGGGCAGGACGATCTCTCTCCCAACCTGACCCTGCGCCGGCGCTTTGACAAGCACGGTAGGCGCGGCCAGTACATTGGTCTGCTGCCTCAATGCGGCGCGGGCACGCACGCGGGGCACGATGCCGATAATCGCCACCACTACAGTGACGATCATGAGCACGACCAGGAATAGGATCGCCTTGGCCGGAGATGCTGGTGGGACATCGGGCAGCGCAGCATGTTCATGGCTCACCGGCCGCGGCTGATCATCACTTCGTTCCTGGTTCATCTCAAACGCTCTCCACGCGATGCTATCTTTACTAGTCTTCCAGCTGATTGGTTTCCGCCGATGCTGCAGCGCGCCTGCGGCGGAGCTCAAGGCGCTCATGGATCACGCCGAAAAAAGTCGGTACAAAAAACAAAGTGGCCGCTGTGGCAAACAACAGTCCACCAATAACCGCCCGGCCCAGCGGAGCATTCTGTTCACCGCCGTCGCCGAGCCCGAGCGCCATTGGCACCATACCGATGATCATGGCCAGCGCCGTCATCAACACGGGGCGGAAGCGGGTATAGCCGGCAGAGAGTGCGGCGGCGCGGGCATCACCCACGTTCATCTCCATCTGCTCACGAGCAAAGCTGATCACCAGGATCGAGTTTGCCGTGGCCACGCCCATGGTCATGATGGACCCGGTGAGAGCAGGGACGCTGATATGCGTTCCAGTGATGAACAACATCCACACGATACCGCTCAAAGCAGCGGGCAGCGCCGCGATGATCATGAAAGGATCAAGCCATGACTGAAAATTAACCACGATGAGCAGGTAGACCAGCAGAATGGAAAACGCCAGACCGCTGGTCAAGCCGATGAACGAGGAGTTCATGGTTTGTACCTGGCCACGAATCAGGACCTGCGTGCCGCGGGGCAATTCTTTGCGATGGCGCTCGACAATATCAGAAATCTTGTCGGAGACACTACGGAGATCACTGTTGACTACGTTGCCATAAATATCGATGGCCGGGGCAATGTTGTAATGGCTGACCGTGGCGGGCTCGGCGCCGCGTACCAGATTGGCCACATTCCCCAGAATCTGGATCGGCTGAACGGCTGCGGGAGGCGGAGGAGCGGCCCCCCCGGCTACTGGAGCAAGATTCGAGGCACCTACCGGAACGAATGCACTGGGCACGGTCGAGGCAGTTGCGCCAGTCTTAGTAATCGGAATATTTTCGAGGTCGTTGAGCGACTGCAAGTGATATTGCGGCGTCTGGGTATTGATGTTGTAACTGACACCATTGCTTGGATCGAGCCAATAGGAAGGTGCTGTCTGGAAGCTGCCGCTGGTGGCCACCAATAGGCTGCCGGCAACGTCGCGTTGCGTTAGACCAATATCCTGGGCCTTGGAACGGTTTACATCGACCACCAGGTGTGGATTATCGAAAGGCTGGTGGATGTGCACATCCGCCGTGCCGGGCACGTAGCTCACGTCCTTCATCAGCCTGTCAGCGAGGTCGCGGTTGGCGGCGACATTGCGTCCAATGATCTGAATATCGATCGGGGCCGGCAGACCGAAATTAAGAATCTGCGTGACCATGTCCACGGGTAAGGTATAAAACGTGTCTCCCGGGAATTGCTGGGCAAGCTTGACCCGCAGCTCTTGCACATAGTGATCGGTGGGATGATGCTTCTCGGCAAGCGCCACGGTAATGTCAGCATCGCCAGCCCCCACGACACCCGTACTGGTGTAGGAGAGATTCAAACCGGAATAAGGAATCCCGATATTGTCGATGATGCTGACCAGTTCATCCTTGGGAATCTCCTGGCGAATGGCATTATCCACCTCGTCGCACAGACGGGCAGTTTCCTCAATACGCGTGCCTGTCTGCGCGCGCAGGTGCAGCTTGAATGCGCCTGAGTCGACGGACGGGAAAAAGTCCTGACCAAGCCAGGGATACAGCAGCGCGAAAGAACCGACGGTAAACGCAAAAAACAAGATCAGAAACACCGTGCTGTGCTTGAGGGCAAGCTGCAAAAGCCCAAAGTAGAAATTGCGCAATTGCTCAAACCTGTGTTCAAAAGCGAGCTGGGCACGAACGAAAGGATTGCGGCTCTTCTGCTTCTGCTTCTCCCTCTCGGTATCGTGCTCATGCAGGAGATATTTGGCCATGGTGGGAACCACGGTGCGCGAGAGAAAATAGGAGGCCAGCATGGCAAACACCACGGCTTCGGCCAGGGGCACAAAAAGAAACTTGGCCACGCCCCCGAGAAAGAACATGGGCACGAACACGATGCAAATCGATAAGGTCGAGACAAAGGCAGGAATGGCGATCTGTGCAGCGCCATCGAGAATGGCCTGCTCCACTTCCTTCCCTTCTTCCAGATTTCGATTGATGTTTTCGATCTCTACCGTCGCATCGTCGACCAGAATGCCGACGGCAAGAGCCAGCCCCCCCAAAGTCATGATGTTAATGGTCTCGCCCAGGGCGCTCAGCACAATGAGAGAAACGAGAATGGAAAGCGGAATGGAGACGGCAATGATCAGGGTGCTGCGCCAACTGCCGAGGAAGACCAGGATCATGATGGCGGTAAGGCACCCGGCAATGATGCCTTCACGCACGACCCCGGTGATGGCACCGCGCACGAAGATCGATTGATCAGAAAGCTCGGTGATGCGCAGTTGCGGAGGTAACGACTGGGCAATGATCGGCAGCAGGTGCCGGATACCGGCAATGATCTGCAGCGTGGAGGTATTGCCGTTCTTCAGCACGCTCATCAGGCTGGCGCGCTTGCCATCGACACGAACGATATTGGTTTGCGGGGGAAAGCCGTCGCGCACATGAGCGACGTCGTGCACATAAACGACGGCTCCATTCACCGTCTTGATGGGCAGGTTGTTGAGACCTTCGATGCTGTCTGGCGCGCTGTTGGTGGCGAGCTGATACTCGAACGAACCCAGCTTCATGGTACCGGAAGGCAAAATCAGGTTCTGCACGCTGACGGCATTGACCACGTCATTGGGTGAGAGACCCCGGGCTTGCAGCGCCTTTAGGTCCAGATCGATCTGCACCTGCCGCTGTTTGCCGCCATATGGGAAAGGACTGGCAGCGCCCTCGATCGTTGCCAACTGCGTACGGATGAAGTTGAGGCCGAGATCACTCAACTGCTGCTCTGAGAGCCCCTCGCCGGAAAGACCAAGCTGCAGAATCGGCACGCTCGAAGCCGTGTAGGAGACAACCAGGGGGGGCGTAGTCCCCGGGGGTAAAAAACGTAACTGCGTCTGCGATGAGGCAGTGATCTGCGCAAGAGCGGTCGCGATGGTCACGTGCGGCTGGAAGTAGACCTTCACCACGCCAATGCCATCGAGCGATTGCGACTCCACATGCTCGATGTTGTCGACCGTCGTGGTGAGAGTCCGTTCTGTGAGCGTGATGATGCGGTTGGCTACATCCTGCGCTGAGAGTCCCTGGTATTGCCAGACAATGCTGACGACCGGAATATTGATGTTCGGGAAAATGTCGACCGGGGTATTGAGGATAGCCAGCGGCCCAAGAATCAACAGCAGCAGTGCAAAGACGGCGAACGTGTACGGCCGCCGCAGCGCAAGACGAACAATCCACATTTGCTAACTCACTCCTGGGACGCTCTCTCCCAGGAGTCGAGGCGACCCGGGAAGAGGGAAAAATATCCGGATACAGCAAAAACAGAGTAAATCTGGTTCGGAGCCGCGCCACCCGACAGGCTTTTCATCAGGAAAAGACCTACACAGCGATCATCCGGCACTCCACCTTAACCCTGGTTTTGCGTTGACGAGCCAGCCCTGGCTCGGGCGGAAGAACAAGTGAACGTTGCGCAAGCGTCCTGTGGAATTGCAGGCTCGACAGGAATTTCCCGCACCCTCTGCTGAATGTGGGGTTTTAGAGAAAATTACCTGGTCACATTCAAATTATACGTTTTTGGTCGATCAAACGGTCAGCAAGCAGTCTTCCCCATAGGAACTCCGCAGATGCTGGCAGGACCGGCTTCTATGAAAGGCTTCGTTACAGTGAGTGACGATTGCGGCTGGGCATTTGTTTCACAAAGAGCAAAAGCCGGACATCTCTGTCCGGCTCCGCAAACGACAGCCCGCTTATTTGGCGAGAGCGGACTCGAGGGCAATGCGCGACATGCTTCCCCGCTTCTCTGGCAGGTACGCGTTGGAGATGTATTCCTGGAGCATGCGGTGGGTGTTGAAGAAGGAACCGTTGAGCGCAATGGTGGAACGCATGATGGTGCGCCACTGTTCAGGATTGCCGTAGTAGAGAGGAAGGATGGTTGACTCCAGCCGGTCATACAGACTGGCGACTTCCTGTTCCTGAGTATCCCGGTCAGCAATCGCCCAGCCGGTCACGCCTTCGATACAGCCTTCGACCCACCAGCCGTCAAGAACACTCAGGCTGGGAACGCCGTTCAGTGCCGCCTTCATACCGCTGGTGCCTGAAGCTTCAAACGGCCGCAACGGCGTATTAAGCCATAGATCGACCCCGGAGGTCAGCATCGCGCCAAGCCTCCATTCATAATTTTCCAGGTAGACGATCTTGAGCGCGCCGGATTCCAGGCGGGCAGCAACTTCATAAATCTGCTGAATGAGCTTCTTTCCGGGTTCGTCGTGCGGGTGAGCCTTACCGGCAAAGATAATCTGCAGTCCACGAAACTTTTCCGCACACTGCACAAGCCGTTCCGGATCGCTCAACAGCATATCGGCGCGCTTGTAGGTCGCGACCCGGCGAGCAAAGCCGATGGTGAACACGTTGCTATGCAACGTGACGCCGGCCCTCTCGGCCACGGCGTCGATGAGAGCACGCTTCGCCTGGCTGTGCGCCTTCTCAATCTCGCGCAGCGCTACATCGATCACGTAGCGAAACTGGAAATTGTCAGTGCGCCAGAGCGGAATGGCGCGGTCGAAAATCGCCTGAAACGGCTCGGCTGTCCAGGTGGCCGCATGTACACCATTGGTGATGGACGCTACCGAATACTCAGGGAACATCTTGCGAGAGACCTTGCCATGCTGCATGGCCACGCCATTCACAAAGCGGGAAGAAGCCAGGGCCACGTAGGTCATGTTGAGCATGCCATCGTGACAGCCGCCCATTCGCTCCAGCAGCCTTGCCACATCAGGGCCGAGAATCCGGTAAGCCTGCTCCATCGTGAAGCGGTCGTGGCCGGCCGGTACCGGGGTGTGGGTGGTAAATACGCAACGCTCGCGCACAGCCTGCCTGTCGCGCTCCTCAATCGGGCGGTCCAGTCGACCGTCTAGTTGTTGCTCCATCAGGCCAACGGTCAGCAAAGCCGCATGGCCTTCGTTCATGTGGTAGGCATGAACCTCGTATTCCAGGGCCGCAAGAATCCGCGCGCCGCCAATGCCCAACACGGCTTCCTGGCGCAGACGGTAGTCCGTATCGCCACCATAGAGGTGATCGGTCAGATCGCGGTCGCGTGGATCGTTGTGCGGCATGTCGGTATCGAGCAGGTAGATCGGAATGTTATGGCCTGTGACGCCCTCCAGGTCGTAACGCCACGCGCGGATACTGACCGGACGGCCTTCGATAAATACGTCGACGATCGCATCTTCCGGGGTTAAAAATTTCTCAATCGGCCAGGGCTGGTCTTCTGCGATCTGCACGCCTCTGGCATCAAGACGTTGCCGGAAGTATCCCTTGCGGTGGAGCAGAGTGACGGCGCAGAGCCCCAGACCCAAATCGGCTGCCGACCGCATGGTGTCTCCTGCAAGCACGCCGAGTCCACCGCTGTAGGTGGGCATATCGGGAGTTATGGCGATTTCCATCGAAAAGTAAGCCACCGTGCCCTGGTCGGAGAGGCCCATCGAAGAAAAATCGTGTTGCTGACTCGAAAAATGCATCCTGCTTTATCTCCCTGGCTAGCCGGAATCCTCAAACGATCCAGCCATGCTCTAAGCACACACCGGGCACTGAGTCCTGGGGGTTCCCTACCCAAACTGCGGCGTGTGCCTTCACCAACTCTTGCCCGTCGAATGCGCCCTATTTTGTGGCTTGGGGTGTTCCTATTCTAACCATCGACCGCCCGGCTTTTGTCACGAATCAGACTGATACTTCCGTCGAAGCCTGTAGCGCTTACGTGGGAGCGCAGCTACAGACTCCTTGATTGTTCGGCGTGTGACCAAGCGAGGGGTTGATGAAGTGGGTACCACTAGGAGCGCGGCGCGAGAACTTCCTCGGTCGCCTGATTCAGCCGATCCCAAATGGAATCGAGCCAATTCAAATGCTCCGGCTTCATGAGGACGGAACGCAGGCAGGTCACAGTGGCCTCGGATGGATCAGGCCAGGAAGCATGAGGGAAAAAGCTGCAGGGCATTTGCGCCAAAGCGAGATGGAGATGGTTGCCGGCTGCCGCGTGGAAGATGGCCTCAGCCAGGCGGGAAGAGGCTGCGACACTCTCAGCTCGCACCGCCCACACCAGGATGTCGAGCTCGGGCGGGAAGGGTGCGAGAAAGAGCGGGTCTGCCGATATCTTCTGATGCAGGGTCATGGCAGCCGTACGGCCGCTCTCAAGTCCACGAGCGAACTCGCCTGCGGGGACGAGAGGCAGCAATTGCTGAGTCGCCCACAACGCGACCGCCGATGCGCCGGCACGCGAGCACTCCAGGCTGATTTCTCCTAGATGCAACTCGTTCGAAGTGAAGTAGGTGTAGGGAGAATCATGTTTATAGAAGCGCCCAACCGCGGGCTCGCGGAACAGCACGCAGCCACAACCGTAGGGTTGCAGACCATGCTTGTGTGGATCGACAACGATCGAGTCGGCCTGCGCCAGGCAGGCGAAAGCTTGCTTTGCCTCATCGCCGAGGTTTGCGGCCAGGGTGAAATAGCCGCCGTAGGCCGCGTCAACGTGGATGCGGAAGCCGTAGCGATCACGCAAGCCGAGCACCTGGTGGAGTGGATCGACTGCTCCGGTTGCCGTAGCGCCCAGGGTCACGACCACGGTTCCGATATCCCCTGCTTTGAGCGCGCGCTCCAGCGCCGTCATGTCCATCCGGCCCCGAGTGTCGGCAGCAATGCTGGTAAACGGCAGCCCAAGAACAGCGCTGATTCTGCTGTGGGTGTAATGCGCCTGATCGGAGGCGACGATGCGCTTGCCCGGAGCGAGTTGGCCTGCAATCCAGAGTGCTTCCAGGTTGGCGAAGGTTCCGCCGCTGGTGAGGTGACCCAAATAGCCAGTCCAACCAAACATGGCGGCGATGGCGCGTACTGCTTCCACCTCCATACGAGAGCTGGCGCGGCCACCGTCGAGTGCGTGGTTGTTGGGGTTGATGCTCATGGCAAGCGCATATGCGGCGCGCGCCAGGGGATGCGGGGGTTTGAGCATTTGCCCCGCGTAGAGAGGATGGAAGTAGGGGTAGTTATCCGCCATGCGCTCGGCCACACGGCGCATGATCGCGGCCATCGCGTCTTCAGAGGCGGGTTGAGCGGATGACGGCTCCGGCAGATCGCGGAAGGATGCCTCGAGTTGGGGTAACGCCCCGGCGAGCAGCCGCAACGCTAGATCTTCAGACATAGCTCTGAAAGTTTACCCTCGGTAGTCAGTTTCGGCTCTTGCCCAGTGCCTCAAGCGCGTCGCAAGCGGCCTTGAGGCCATCTTCCTTGCGTAGCTGCGCGCCCATTGCTTTCGCTCGCTGTCTCGTGGCAGCGTTCTCCAAGAGCAGCGTAAGCTTGCGGGCGGCCGCCTCAGCCGTGTACCGCCGGCGCTGGATCACACCGGCCACGCCAAGTCGCCGCACCCTTCGCGCATTGTCCGGCTGGTCGTGGCTGTAAGGCATCACCAGCATGGGTTTGCCCGACATCAACGCATGCGCCGTTGTGCCTACGCCACCCTGGTGAATGATGGCCGAAGCGCGCGGAAAAAGCCTGGAATACGGCGCATAGTTGGCAACGCACACGCTCTCTGCAACCCCTGCAGGCACATTGCGAGGGTCACTCCCTACCAACAGCACAGCCCGCTGGCCGATCAACCCAGCCGCCAGGGCGCTCTGCTGGTAAAAGTCGCCTGCGTCCAGAACGGCTGCCGAGCCCAGCGTGAAAACCACCGGTGGAGGCCCCTGATCGAGAAACTGCTCGACGGCCGGGGGAAGATCCAGATGACCTGCGTCGCCATCGTAGAAGACGAAACCAGTCACCTTGGTGGCAGCCGGCCAATCTGGCTGGGGCTCACCGAGCAGCGGCGAAAACATGGCGAGAACCAGATAAGGAGAATGCTTGGCTTCGAAGATGGGATCCGGCCCTCGGTCCAGCCCCAGTTCCGCCCGGAGTTGATAGATAGGCTCCGGCCAGCTTCGCGTGACCCAGCGAGCAAAACGGGCGATCACCCGTCCCATTCCGGGCAACCCCGGTTGCAAGCGGGCTAACAGCGGATAGGGCGGCAGAACAGGCGCGTCATAGCGGGAGAAAAAGGACAGCGGAGCCAATACATAGGACGCCCAGGGGACCCCTGTGACCTCGGCAACAATGGGAGCCTGGTAAACCAGCTCACCGGCGAGCAGTAAGTCGGCGCCGCCGTTCGCCTGGACCGCGGCCAGCAATTCGCGGTAGCTTTGGCGGATTGCAGGAAAAAGGATTTCACGTAGCGTCCGCTCCGTCCCCTTACGAATATCCATCAACATGGCAACGAGCTGGTTGTTTTCCGGGTCGAGGATGGGGCCGACGGGGGCGAATTCCAGGCCCATCGAGACGATCTTCGGGCGAAATAGTTCAGGAACAGCCAGAACAGGAACGTGGCCGCGATGGCGCAACTCCAACGCGAGCGCGATCAGGGGATGAATGTCGCCAAGGGTTCCGAAGCTTGAGAGAACAATGCGCATGCGCCTCTGAAGTGTAAACGCGCAATCGCCAATACAGGATTAGCATGCATGTGTGGACATAAAGGGGCACTGGGAACAGATCTACACCAGCAAGTCTCCCCAGGAGACGAGTTGGTATGCGCCCCGGTTACAAACTTCGCTTTCGTGGATCTCAGAAGCTATTGAAAACAGAGCCGACGCCATCATCGATGTAGGGGGCGGTGAATCGACCCTGGTGGATGACCTGCTGCAAGCCGGTTACCGCAATCTCACCGTTCTGGATGTTGCGGAGGCTGCCCTCAGGAAATCGCAGGAGCGCCTCGGGAAGGCCGCGGCTTCTGTTCAATGGCTGGCGGGGGACGTCACGACCGTTGCCCTGCCTGCCTCCACCTATTGCCTTTGGCACGACCGAGCCGTTTTCCACTTTATTACGCAACCTGCACAGCGCGCTGCGTACGTACGCCAGCTTACTTCGTCTCTAAAACACGGAGGCCAGGTTGTGATGGCAACGTTTGGTCTGAAAGGACCCCTGAAATGTAGTGGCCTTGAAGTCATTCGCTACGATGCGGAGTCGTTGCTGCTTGAGTTGGGTCCGGAGTTCCAACTCGTTCGTAGTGCCAACGTAGAGCACCAAACACCCAAGGGGACGACGCAACTATTCCTTTACTGCCAGTTCAGCTTTTGCCCCCCCCATCCATGAGGTACCACTTGAAACTTCGCTCAAGCAGAATCTGTTTCGCGGCTAGCCTACTGGCTGTCATGACAACCAACGGCATTGCTCTCCACGCTCAAAAGGCCGCGGCACAACCAACAGTCCCGGTGGTCACGGCCATCCCTCCGCAGGCGTTATTGCAGCCCGCCGAACTCGTGAAGTTGATGAGCAAACAGGAAAAAGTGCTCATCCTGCAGGTTGGCTCGCGCGTTCTGTTTGCTCAGGCGCATATTCCCGGATCAGAATACGCGGGGTCCGCGAATACGGCAGCCGGTTTGCAGGTGCTGAGCGATCGCGTTTCCAAATTGCAGAAGGACCAACCGATCGTAATCTATTGCGGATGCTGCCCCTGGGACCGTTGCCCAAATATTCGCGCCGCCTACATGCAGTTGCAGTCCCTCGGCTTTACCAAGGTCAAGGCACTCTATGTAGCAGACAACTTCGGCGCCGATTGGGTGGACAAGGAGTATCCAGTTGCCAAGGGCCGCTAGAATGCCAATGAGCGAAACCACTCGGACTGCGAAAGGGCGCTTCACAGGGTATTTGCCACTGTGGTGGGTTCTTTTTTCCGCTCCTCTCATCGATCCGTCACTGCTGATAGCGCAAGCCTCAACGCCCGTTCCGGGTCAAGCTGCCCCGGACTTTTCGCGCACGACCCTGAGCAAGAAGAAGATCACACTCGCCTCGTATCGCGGCAAGGTCGTCCTGCTGAACTTCTGGGCAACCTGGTGTACTACGTGCCTGATTGAAATGCCTTCCTTCGTGGAATGGCAAAAGGAATACGGCCCGGACAAGTTTCAGGTGATTGGTGTTTCCATGGACGACGATGCGGGCCCGGTGGGCGCTACGGTTTCACGGCTGAAGCTCAACTATCCAGTGCCGATCGGTGATGAAAACCTCGGCGAGGCCTACGGGGGCATCCTGGGCCTGCCGGTCACCTTCCTGATCGACCGCAGGGGAATCATTCAGGCTCGCTACCAGGGCACCGCTGATCTGGAGCAGCTGAAGCATGATGTACAAGGCCTGCTGAAAGACCAGTGATACCTCGTCTATCCTTGAACCCCCTTTCTGGGTAACGAAGGCTAGCGCTATGCGCAAGAGCGCGGTCTCAGCCTCTTTTGGGCACACGATCTAGCTAGATCCCTCACAAAATGGATCGACCGAACAAAAAACTGAACCACCACTGAACCACCACTAGAACGCTTTTTCGAAGACCGCAAACCGGTGTTCCAGCTCGAACTGCTCCCGCGCCTTATCACTTGTCTCCAGGAAAGAGGCGCAGGCCCCTGTAGCTTGTTGTTTGCCTAGCTGCGTGCGGCATGCAGCATCTGGCCGGCTGTAGCTCTCCCATGGACCGGTCTGTTCCCAAAGGCTGTCTCCGGCCAGGAAGCTGTGTTCGAGAGCGGTGCGCACCATTTGCTTGAAATCACTGTAGGTGAGCGGATAGGTTGTTGCTGCACGCACGTATTCGTGGGTCAGGTTGATGCGCGAAACGCCTTCGTCGTCGCTCGATAGGGCCACCGGTACGTGGTAGAGGCGATACATGGGCAGAGGGTGATCGGCCCCTTTGATATTGAGGATCACGTCGTTGCTGGTGAGATTAATCTCAGCCATCACATGCTTACTGGCCATTTCCTTGAGCAGATCATAGGGCCGATCTTCGTACATCACGTCGACAGCATGGCCAATCCGTTCGGCGCCTGCTTCTTCTACCGCGGAGCGGATGTGAAACCGCAAACCATCCGGTGTGACCATGCCGGGAGCAATTTCCCCGGCGTGCAAGGTGATATGCACTTTCGGGTAAAGGATATGGAGCGCATGCACCATCAGCATCTGCTGCGCATAGTTCGCCATGGCGACGCGATCGTCCTCTGGCTGCACCATGTTGATGCCAACGATCAGAGGGTCCGCCGAAGCCAACTCAAAACCGCAGAGTAGCTGAATAAAAACAGCTTCCGGCGGCAGTGCGCGCAGCACCTGGTACAGGAAGCGCACCTGCACCTTACAGGCGGGTGTTTCTCCCTGTGCACTGCAATGCTCTAACTCGCGGCGCTGGTGTTCGCTTTCGTCGAGCTCGGCGCGCAGTGCAGGCAAATATTTTTTCAGTCCGGCGTCGAGCAACTGCTGGCGCAGTTGAGCGTAATCAGTCTGCGCGTCGATGGGGGCCACATGCTCACCCACGGCCAGGGCCGGCCGGAAGTTGGGCGTGCTCATGATCTCAAGGTACTGCTCATTCTGCGCGGCGGCCCGGGTGACCAACTCGTCCACCCACTCACCCTCATGTTTGGGATCTTCCACCGCCATGAAGTGATCGAAGGACGCGAAAAAGTGATCGTGCCCCGACTCCGCGGTGGTGGGAACGAACGTCCGCATGGAGAACACGTTGATCAACTGGTCGTACAGCTTCTGATTGGTTAGAGCATGGGCGGCTGCCTCGCCCTCTTCACCGCACACCGGCTGCGGCGGGATGCTGCGCGTCATCGCCATGGTCTTGTAAAGCGTCAACGTCTTCGAATGCACGCATAGATTGTCTTCCACCGCTTCGCGGATAAAACTTTCGGCGTACACCGCACCTGCCAGATGCGTGTGCAGGTCAGCCCCCTTGGGCATGTCGTGAAAGAACGAGTAAAGGGCGAGCGGCCCCTGTTGGCGAGCGCGCTCAAGCGCTTTAGCTGCGCGGGCTTCAGCACTCGGCGGCGCAGCAAGTGTTTGTGCGGCAGGAGCCGGCGCGAGACCAAGCATCGCAATCGAAATGACGGTGGAGGCAGCAATTTGGGCCCAGCGGAACTTGACACACGAAGAGGACATAGGTAGCGGCGTCTTTCCAGAAGTCAGGTGCGAGCGAACAGTGTACGCCATCGTTCGGCTGGCTCGACCCCTCCCGAGAATGCCCCCGAATGGAAATTTGCCAGCCTGGGTTTTGCGCCGGGCGATGTGATTGCTATACTTACGCTTGTTGCTTGTGCGTAGTTGCTGACCTTGGCCGGGCCCTTCCGCCTGAAGCTGCAGACTCAGATTTCAACGTAAGCGGAAGCAGCTCCTTGGAATCCCCAAGGCCAGATAGCTCAGTGGTAGAGCGCGGCCCTGAAAAGGCCGGCGTCGGCGGTTCGATCCCGTCTCTGGCCACCATTTAGAATCAATAACTTGCGAGAATCTAAACAGAAGCCTCCCATTCGGGAGGTTTTTATTCGTTCTGGCTAAATATCATATGTTCAATAACATGACACTTTCCGATGATGGTCGCGTATTGGTCGTACTAGGCTTTCCAGAATTTCAAGATCGCGAGTAGGGCTGGTCCATATTGGACTCCGACGGTCACAGTGCGGCCCTATAAGCATGATTTCTATGAGCAGTGCACTGAGGTCAACAATTGGATGGGAGGCATCTGTCCGGAAAGGCGACTTTTCGTCCAACTGGAGAGTCACCCACTGGAGTCAGTAAAACACTAGGGCGTTTGTTCTCGGACCGCCACGCCACTCCGGTTAGCTCACTTTTCAATGTCCAGATGTCTGAGAGCGACCGCCGCAAGGATGAAGCCTCGGAAGGATGCTGGGCGGATGAATGCCCATCGCCTGAGACAACTCCGCCGTGGAAGTTCTACTTGCGATCGCCATGTTCCACGGGAAAACCGCCCATTCGTTCGTTTCGGCGACATACCTGGTAACGCAGCTTCCATTGCTTCAGAAGTTGTTGAGTCTCGTGGCATTCTCCGCGCGAATTCGCGGGCTTTTAGCGAATTCACGCGGAGGCCAAGAACGATTCGTGCAGATCTTCTGCGTGGTGGGCACGAGTACCGCAATCAAACGGACTTGCGATTCGAATTGCTCCCACCTAGTTCTTCAAAGGTGTGCTTGCAAGGATCTCCACTTTTTCGATCTGCGGAGGAGTCGCGAACAGTTCGTTGGCCCGCGCCCCCAACGCCTTCGCAATCTCGCCACTCAGGTGGGCGTTGCGGCCCCCTTCATTTGCAAAGGTGTCGAAGATGCCGAACTTCCCCGGCCCAAGCTTGATCGCATACCATTTCAGGGTCCCATTTTCATTGAGCGCGAGGGGCTGAGCCGACTTCAGAAATGCTTCGGCATCGGCCTCCTTGCCAGGGCGTGCTTCGAGCGTGACTAACAATCCGATTGCTTCCATTGAGTTACTCTCCTGAGTTGAGTTATTTCCGACAGATTGAACCTGCTAATGGACACCCGAAGCTGTTGGGACATCCTGAGCAAGAGGAAACATGCGGTGATGGCTCGTGCCGTGATGGCGACTATCGTTCCGCTTCGACGTACTCCGTCTCGCTCTGTGCGCTCTGGCGGGATGCCGCTTCGATTTGCTCCAGCGTGGGATAGTCCAGGTAGCCTTCGGGGCCGCGTGTGTAGAAAGTGCTGCGGTCATAAGCATTCAGCGCAGCTCGCAGAGCGATGCGGCGTGGAAGGTCCGGATTGGCGATGAAGAGGCGGCCGAAGGCGACGGCGTCCGCATCGCCGCGCTGCAGCAGGGTCTCTGCATCTGCAGGCGTGTACCCGCCGGCCGCTATGAGCCGCGTGTTGCCGGTGATCAGCGAGCGGAAGCGATCCGGACCGAGGTCGAGTTCCGGCTGCACATCAAGATTGCCGGAGACCCGCGGGCTGACGAGATGAATATACGCAGGCTTGCGCTTGTTTACCTGCTCGACTGCGTAACTGTAGGTCTCCAGCCGGTTGGCGTCTTCGATGTCGCCGTGCCGATTCGTTGGCGAGAGACGCACGCCGACCCGGTCGACTCCCCAGACGCTGATGACAGCATCCGTGATGGCTAGCAGGAAGCGCGCGCGGTTTTCCAGCGAGCCGCCCCATTCATCGGTGCGCTGGTTGGAGCCGGTGTTGAGGAACTGATCCGGCAGATAGCCGTTCGCTCCGTGTACCTCTATCCCATCGAAGCCCGCCTCCAACGCGAACTGCGCACCCCGGCGGAACTCCTCGATGATGGCCGGAATCTCTGCTGCGTCCAGGGCACGTGGCGTGGGCCTGGGCTTTGGCCCCTCGGGCGTCAGAGCATCACCGGAGGGACGAATCGCGGAAGGTGCAACCGGCAGCACACCGCCCGGTTGCAAATCCTGGTGCGACAGTCTCCCTACGTGCCAGAGCTGTTGGAAGATGTGGCCGCCTTCTTCGTGCACAGCCTTTGTGATCGCACGCCAGCCGCCACGCTGCTCTTCCGTGTGAATGCCAGGCGTGCCGCGATAGCCATGTCCGAACGGCGACACCGGCGTCGCCTCCGAGATAATGAGTCCAGCCGAGGCACGTTGGAGGTAGTATTTGACGTTCATATCGCGCGGCACGTTGTGCTCTCCGGCCCGCGTGCGCGTAAGCGGTGCCATGACGATACGGTTCCGAAGGACGTACGGCCCGATACTGAGGGGCAAGAGTAGCTTTTCCATGGTGTTCTCCGATCCTGTTAGCTGGGGCGCGCGAGTTCCTGGAGTTTGTCCAAGATGAGCTCGGGATCAAGGCGCCGAGTGTAGTCCTCGTCAACATGGGCGAGCTGGATGACTCCATTGCGATCCAGAACGAACGTCGCTGGGATAGGAAGCTCCGTCGCACCATCTTCACCGTTCAATTTGCGCAAACCATGCTGGAAGACTTCATACGTCTCCAGCAGATCGTCGGGTAGGGTGAAGACGATACCGAAGCGGCGCGCTACCGTGTTGCCGAGGTCGCTGAGTACCGGGAACTCAAGACTGTTATTCTCTTCGGTTGAGAGTGAGTTATCTGGGAGCTGTGGCGAGATCGCGACCAGCGAAGCGCCGAGCTTCCGGATCTGCGGAAGAACGCGCTGCAGCCCGCGCAGTTCGATGTTGCAGTAGGGGCACCATCCGCCGCGATAGAAAGCGACAATTACCGGCCCCTCTGATAGCAGCTGCTGCAGCCGCACGGGGGAGCCGTGCGCATCCATCAGGATGAAGTCTTCGATTTGATCTCCTTCCTTCAGCGATTCCGAACGGGCCCCGCTGCGGACGAGTTCGTTGGTAGCGCGGTCCATGATCGCCAGCCTATCGGCTGGGATGACATCGTTTCGATAGTGATTGCGAGCTTCATCGAGCTCATGCGTCGTTTGAAGAACCTGAGTGGCCATCGTCTTTTCTCCGGATGTATCGCTGCTGTGGTCCGCGCGAGGCGGAAGCTCTTACCGAGCTTCCGCCGCAAACGCCTGATCGAGAGTTGCCGGCGAGAGATGATCCAGATAATTCGACACTGTCTTCAGTGCGACGCCAAGCAGCAACTCCATCACCTGGGGCTTTTCGTATCCAGTCGCCAGAAAGGCATTGACCGTCGCAGAGGAAGCGAAGCCACGTTCGCGTACGATCTCGCGCACCAGGTTCACCAGCGCGTTCTGCTTCTTGTCGGCCAGCGGCTTTCCGACACGAACCGCGTCGATGGTCTCTGCCGGCGCATGCAGGAAGGCCTTCGCGATGGTGGAATGAGCTGCTGCGCAGTAGCCGCACTTGTTCTCCTCGCTGGCGGCCAGCAAGATCAACTGACGCTCGACAGGGGTGAACGTACCCTTCTCAAAGGAGGCGTCCATGGCCAGATATCCCTGCAGCACTGCAGGGCTGTTTGCAAACGTGGCCATCAGGTTAGGGACGAAGCCGTAACCCTTCTGGATGTTTTCAAGAATCGGCTTGGAAGCCTCGGGCGCCGTGGCAACAGTCAGCGGCTGGAACAGGGTCTCGGTAGCGGTCGACATCTTTGTTTCTCCTTAGCGCGGTTCTTAACCGTCAGTTACAGGAGTAGATCGAGGGAGAGATTGATATGATTCCTAATAAGATACGATCACGTTGATAAGAAGGAGCGTTCACCTTGGAGCTGCGGCACCTACGCTATTTCACGGCTGTTGTTCAGTGGAACGGATACCGCGAAGCCGCGCGCCGCCGGAATGTCGCACAACCGGCCCTCAGCCAGGCAGTGTCCGAACTGGAGGAAGAGCTTGGCCTGAAGCTGTTCGTTCGCGAGAAACGTCGCGCTCGGCTCACACCCGAAGGCGAGGTCTTCTATACCGAAGCGATGCGCGTCTTGAAGCAGGCACAACACGCTGTGGAGGCCGCGCGCCGCGCAGCACGTGGTGAGATCGGCACGTTGCGCATCGGCTTCCTGGGATCGGCAACCGCCTCGTTTTTGCCTGGTCTCATTCGTCTGTATCGGCAGCGCTACCCCGGCGTGAAGCTGGTGATGGAGGAGCTAACGCCGCTGCAGCAGGATGAGGCGTTCGCGCGCGGGGAGCTCGACCTTGGCTTCACGAGGCCACTCTCTCACGAGCAGTCACTGCTCTTCGACACACGATCTCTCTACCAAGAGCCGCTGCTGGTTGCAATGCCCGATCACTGCGCTCCGCGGGGAAAGAGTGTCGCGTTGAAAAATCTTGACGGAAAGCCGCTTATTCTCTTTCATCGTCGTGGTGCGCCCGGCCTCTATGACACCATCACTGCCTTGTGTAACGAAGCAGGATTTGTCCCGCTTGTAGAACACGAGCCAAATTTGATGCAGACAGTGCTCTCGCTGGTGGCGTCCGAGGCCGGAGCGGCCATTGTGCCTGCGTGCGTGAGGAACCTTCGTGCCGATGGAGTGAAGTTCTTGCGAATCGTACCAGACCATGCGCGGGTGGAATTAATCGCTACATGGCGCAAGGGTGCCCCATCAGTGGTTCTCCAGTCGTTCTTGGATCTCTTGAAGGAACAGGCCAAGGATGTTCACGCAAGAGCGGCAACCCATATTCCATGAAGTTCGGCTGACCTCACACTCATTGAATTCGGCGCGCGCCGATCAGCCCGAGGCTTGGATCGGAGCATTCAAGACATTCGTAATAACCTCGAACGGAGCCGCAGCTCGTCTGGGAGTCAAGCATTCGACGCTCCAACTCAGGATGCAGAGGCTTGGAATCCGGCTCTCGCGAACTGCCGTTGATGACCGCAAGCAAACAGCGCAATGAGCAGATCAGGTGGAGCTTCAGATGTCCGTCTATACCGGGCTCCGGCGAGGCAAGCGCACCGATGGATTCCCAAAGGGGCTAATGGAGACTAGCCGATCTGGCTGCCCTGAGCCGTTCAGGGTCAGCTGTTCAGATCGACCATGTCTTCGGTAAGTGGACGTATAAACCGGCTTCTCGGACAAGTGACTGTGTCAATTGATTCAGGCTAGGGGCTGAGTCGAACGGAGTTTCAGCACCTGTTCGATGAGATCTGCAGCGCGATCTGGTCCATCCAACTGCTGGATAGCTCTCTGCAAGACCTGGGCCGCTTCACGGTATCTGGCATCTTGAAGCACAAGCATGACCGCTTTGCGAAGACGGGCCGGGTTTAGCCTGTGCCGTGAAACCACCACGCATGCTCCGCGTGCCTTGAGCCTCGCCGCCACCCCGGGTTGGTCGTTGCCGAGAGGCACGGCCACCAGCGGGACTCCCTCGGACAGCGACTCGAGGACCGTGTTCAGGCCGGCATGCGTGATCACCAGCGCGGCCCGCTTCAGAATTTCCAGTTGGGGAGCAAATCGCACCACCAGTGGATCGCCGGCCAGCTTTCCCAGTCTCGCCGGATCGAGTCCGCCACCCAGAGAAATCAATAATTGTGCGTCGAGTCCGGCACAGGCATCCGCGATCGTTCTGAAGATGCCTTCCGAACCGTTCTGGAGCGTTCCCAGCGATGCGTAAATGAGCGGGCGTCCGTCAAGGCGGTCCCGGGGAAAGTCGACGGCAGAACGCTGTCGAGCGTGTAAGAACGGCCCGGTATAGTGAAGCCCGGCCGGTTTTTCGCCGCGGATTTCGAATTCCAGCGCTTCAGGCAACTGAGTAATTTGCGCCAGAGGCGATAGTCCATCCTCGGGTCGCAAAAGGGGCTTCAGTCCCCATGCGATCCGCTGCCGATTCACGTCTTTGAAGATGGGGGTTGCGATCCGCAACAGCAAATGAATGGCAAGGCGGTTCCGCAAACGGCTGAGCCGATCCTGTCCCGCCGCCCAGCCGAGCCAGAAGGGCGGAAACCGGTCGTCGGGAAGCAGGGGAGGAATCAAGGCGATGGAGATCCAGGGCAGGCCTAAATGGTCTGCCACGTTTCCAGCAAACTCCGCCTCGTCGACCAGCAGGGCTTCTACGTTGGCTGTCCGCACCGCCTCCGGCCCGTCGCGCAGGATCATCCGCGTCGAATTCCTCACCCGCTCCAACGTAAATCGAAAAGCCGCGATCCCCTTTAACCGCGCCAATTGCTCGTCCAGCGTCTTGAGGGTGCCGGGCGGAAAGTCTTCGGCGCCGATCCGATGAAACTCGATACCCGCGGCACGCACACCTGCCTCGGTGTCCGCGATCCCGAAGATCACTACCTCATGGCCTCTCAGTTGCAAGGAATGCGCCAGCGCGGTCATCGGATTGAGATGACCGGTTCCCGGAAAACAAAATGCCCCAAATCTTGCCATTGCCCTCTTCAATAATTCATTGATTTCAGGTGCCAGTAAAGACTGTTACGGTAGCAGGTGTCCCGATTCCCGCTGCAGAGGTCGAACTACACAGCGGGGTGCGCCCGCCGATGAGAGCGATCTGCTGGGGCCGCGGGCAAAGCGCCGCGCCGCATCGGCGTTCTTGGCCCCAGCAACTTGCCACACCATCGCAATGGCAAGATCCCACGGCGAGCACTGGGCGAACGGTTCCTGCGAGATCGGCTACAGCGTTTTCACTTTTGGTGCATACAGAGCGACCGCACCCAACGCGGCTTTTCATCAAGAAAAGCCGTACTTCGCCGCACTCTCCTGTGCAGAGTAGAAGTGAAAATGCTCTAATCGTGCCTCAGCGCATCCACGGGTGAGAGTTGCCCTGCGCGCCACGCCGGAAGCGCTCCGGCAATTAGCCCGGCGAACACCGCGATTCCCACCGCCTCGGCAAGAAGTTGCCAGTGGAGTGACGCCGAAACGAGACTCGCGGTCCGTGGCAAAGTCGCCAGCACCTTCAGAGCACACCATCCTAAAGCGATACCGAGAAATCCCCCGCCCAGGCCAAGTGTGACTGCTTCAATCTCAACGTGCGCCAGCACCTGCCATCGGTTCCAACCCAGGGCGCGCAGGATGCCGATCTCCCGCGTGCGCTCGAAAACCGACATCGCCATGGTGTTGGCGATTCCCAGTATGCCGATGAGGATGGCGAGCGAAGAGGTGCCCCAGGCGGAAGCGTGGGCCAGCTTCACAAACTGATTGTCGCTGGCGCGCTCCGCCGCGGGAACAGCGCGCATTCCCGGCAGAGCAGCTTCGATCTCAGCCTGCGCGTGCTTCAAGTATTGTTCCGACGTGTCTCCGCGAGGCGCTGGGCGCAGCCGAACATCAATCGTCGAAACTTTGCCTTGCAAGCTGCTTAGCTGTTGCAACTGGTCCAGCGGCATGACAACCGCGGCCGCCTCAAGCGTTGAAGCGCCGTGATAAATGGCAGTTACCGTGAATGGCGTGCCCTGAATTTCAAGAATGTCGCCGGGGGCCTTCTTTAGATCCTGAGCGAGCATATCGCCGAGAATGACTTCGGTGCGGCCGTCGCGGAATCGCCGCCCTGCAAGAATCTGCAGAGAACCAAACTGAAATGCATCGTCCTTCCAGCCGTATACCAGCGCATTCACGTCCGGTGTCAGGTCCATCAGGTTAAAGATCGTGGGCGAGGCCTGCGCCACATCGGGCAAATCTCTGAGCTTTGCCGTCGTCGATTCGTCCAGCGAAGTATTCAGGAAGGTCCCCTGAATCACGGCGATGTCAGTGCCGCTGCTGGAGTAAATACGCAACCACTGCTGTTCGAACGCGCTCGAAAAGCCTACCAGGCCTACAAACGCGCCCACCGCCGTTCCGATTCCAACCAGCGTGAGCAGAGTCCTTAGCCGCCGGCGCCGCAGATTCTTCAAAACAAATCCCGTGAACGACAATGATTTGGCCATGAAGTTGGAATGCGTCCTTTTGTCTTCGCGTTGAAGAAAGTTGAGCTGCGAGTTTGTCGCGGCGGTATTCGATGCGCCCATTCAGAATAAGAGGTCCAGGGTGTTATTTCCAATTTTCGACCTCCGGCCGCCAGATGCCCTCCGCTCTGTCGACTTTTCCCTGCCCCCTGCAGCCATCCGGACTTGATGCGTTCCGGCACAACGTATCCCAACAGCTCAGCCGGGTCCGGATTGAAGACTTGGACTCCGCACCATGCAGACGCCTAAGAAGGCGGTAGAGGTCGCCTCAACCGATAGCGCTTTCTGACCCCATGGCTAGTGCGGTCATTCCATTCCGGGTACTTCGAGTAAAGTTATTCGCACGCCGCCCCGAGGAGACAATTAACTCGACACTGCTCGCAGTCTATAATGAGCGGTAGCGCAGCCCGTCGCACAGGCACCCAGCGGTCATGATTCGCCGGCCTTCTTATTGTTCGCGGACTAAGGCCGGTTTTGAAATGAACAACGAAGAGCTCATTCTAGTTACGGGCGCAACCGGCTTCCTCGGAGTGCAGCTGGTGCGCGAACTTCTGGAGCGGAAGCCGAACGCCACGCTGGCGCTGCTCATCCGCAACAGGGCCGGGCAATCGGGTCAGCAGCGCGCTGATTCATTCATTCCTTTGGCGGAGCGGTCGCGCGTTCAGGTTTTTTCTGGAGACGTCAGTCAGCCTAACTGTGGGCTGGATCCAGCCGCCTACGGGCACCTTTCGGCTGAAACAACCCGAGTGATTCATTCCGCTGCCACAGTGCGGTTCGATCATTCGCTCGACGAGGCACGCCGCATTAACGTCGAGGGCACCCGGCATATTCTCGATTTTGCGGGCGGCGCGCGCCAGCTTCGAAGCTTCGCCTACGTCGGTACAGCCTACGTGGCCGGCGAGCGCTCGGACTTGGTGCGCGAAAACGAGCTTGCAGTGGGCCAGAGCTATCGCAACACCTACGAACAAACCAAGGCCGAGGCTGAGGCCTTTGTACAATCGCGTCTCGGTTCGCTTCCCGGCATCATACTGCGTCCCAGCATCATCGTGGGGGACTCCAGAACCGGCGTTACCTCCAGCTTCAAGATGATGTACTGGCCGCTGAAGATCTACGCACGACGCCTTTGGCGCACCGTTCCTGGCTATCCCGACGCGGTACTCGACATTGTGCCCGTGGATTTTGTCGCCAGTTCCGTTGCTCAACTCCTCTTTGATGAAGCCGCCCTGGGCTGTACAGTTCATCTCTGTGCCGGACCGCGCGCCAGCGCGACTATCCAGCAAGTTGCCCATCGCGCAATGGAATACTTCAACGGTCCCGAGCCGCGATTCGTTGATCCGAGATTCTTCTTCGCCGTGGTGCGGCCGCTTCTGTTTCTCTCTCTGTGGGGACGCAAACGTCGTGTGCTGCGCGACGGCCGCGCCTACCGGGATTACTTCACCATGCGCATGCAGTTTGACACCAGCAATGCCGAACGTCTTCTGCAGCCTGCCGGGGTGAGTCCGCCACCGGTACTCGATTATCTCGACCGCCTTTTCCATTATTGTGTGGCCAGCGACTGGGGCCGCAAGCCGGACTCTGCGCAATGAGTATTATCCAACGCTATCAACTCGCGCGGGACCGCGGAGTCACGGTCGCTAATCTTGTGGATGAGTTGGTTCGTCGGAAAGGGAATTGCGAAGTCGCCGTACACGAAAGTGGCGTCTACAATCTTACCGATCTGCACGCAGAAGTTTGCTCCATCGATGCTTTTCTGCGTCAGGCCATCGCGCTTCGCCCGGGCCAGCCTGTTGCCATCTATCGCAGCAACAATCGGGAATGCTTCCATTGGTTTCTTGCCATTATCCGCGCGGGAGGCATTGCTGTTCCGCTGAATCCGCAGCTCTCCCTTACCGAAGTGCGGAGGATTCTCGCCGATAGCGGCACAGAGATTCTCGTTACGGACAGAGTGGTATTTGAACGGACCATCGGCGATCGCCAGGCCCTTGATGTGCGCACTTGGATACAGGCAGATGATGAGAAGGTGACGCTCGACGGATTCCTGCGCGTCTCCGAGACTGATGTGCCGTCACCACCAGTCACCATCGATCCGGCCGCGACGGTTGCCATCTTTCATACTTCCGGTACGAGTGGATTTCCCAAGGGCGCAGCCCTGTCGAGCAACGCATTGCTTGGGGCGCGCGCGTCCACGGTACTCTCTGGGATATTTTTGGGCCCACGGGACCTTGCGCTCGTAGCGTTGCCCTGGTCACACATAATGGCTGTGAGCATTGCCCTGTACGGCCTGATGGCGGGTATCCGCGGATGTTTTCTCGATCGCTTCGAGGTCGATGCTGCGCTGGACCTTGTTGAGTGCTTCCGCATCACCGCCTTTGTTGGCGTGCCCACCATGTTTGCCCGCCTGGTCAACAGCAACCCCGCACCTGCGCGCTTGGCGAGTGTGCGTGTTTGGCTCTCCGCCAGCGACCACCTTCCCTCCGCAGTTCGACTGCAACTGCGTCACTTCGGAGCCCTATTCCGGCTCGGTGGTTGGCGTATCCCACCCATTCTGCTGAACGGCTATGGCATGGTGGAGTTGGGCGGCCTCGCCATGATGGGCATTGAGTTGCCGTTGCTGCGCGGGAGTGGCGACCTGTGTCTCCCCGTGCCGCCGTTTCGCATCCGCCTGGTCGATCTGAATGGCCAGACCGTGCCAGCGGGTGTAGCGGGCGAATGCCAGATTCGTCGTCGCGGTCTCGCTCCGCACTATTGGAAGGACAAGGGCGATGCTCAGGGCCTTCTTACCGGCGACGGCTGGTTGCGTACCGGTGACCTGGCCACGCGCAATCGCCTTGGACTTATCCGGCTTGTGGGGCGCACAAAGGATGTGATCAAGTCGGGCGGCTACTCAGTGTACGTTCGCGAACTAGAAGAAGCAATGCTGGCCCATCCTGCTGTGGCCCGCGCAGTCGCGTTCGGCCTGCGTCACCAGGAGAAGGGCGAGATCCCCGTGGCCGCAGTTGAATTGCAGCCAGGTTCTTCTTCCGAAGAAGTTGACCTGCTGAATTGGTGCCGCAGCAATCTCGCGGCTTATAAGGCGCCGCGGCGCATCTGGATTCTCGCCCCCGGCGACCTGCCACAGAATCACAGCGGCAAGTATCTTCGACGGGTGCTGCAGGAGCGATTTTCAGAGTTGATGGACTGAAGTCGCCGTTGCGGCCTCACCCGTTGCTCGAGTCCTTCCGCAATAGCGCAACGGAGTCAGACTGTTACTGGGATCTCCGCGGGGGTTGCGGCCAACACCATCTCGCGAATCGAATCAACGACGAGTTCCGGCTCATCGAGATGGATCCAGTGCGCGCTGGCCGACGCAATCACCTGCCGCACATTGTCCCCGATTTGGTCGAGACACAGGTCGGAGAGAGGGGTCGACTTTCCGGGCGTCAGCAACAGTACCGGGATATCGCGAATGGGATCGGCGTCCTCCATCTCACGAACGGTTTCTGGGACTGCTTCCACATGGCGCTGCATTCCGGCGTAGTAGCTCGGCCGCGACCAATGTGCGGCGACGATAGGCCACACCTCCCTGGGCATCTTGCCCACTTCTTCGGTGACCCGTTTCAGAACATGGAGCCCCCCGTCCCCTGCGGCACCAGCGAGATGCCGCGAGATCCGCCCAGAACGGCATAGCAGGGAGGTTACGGCGAGTCGGGCCAGTCCAAAGTGCGCAATTGGAATCGCGTAACCAGAGAGTTTCTTGCCTCGATCGATCATGGATTGCTTGACTGGATTGAGTGGCGGCCACTCATCGCAGCGCATTGGATCGATCAGCACAACGCCTGCGACGTCTTCCGGATAGGTGACCGCGTATTGGCGCACCACCAACCCGCCGAAGGAATGTCCCACGAGGATGTAGGGCGGCTTGATGCCGGCGGATTGCAGCATGGTGTGCAGTTCAGCTGCGATGTTTCCCGGCGTGCGCACAGTGGAGGATGGGCTGCTCCAGCCAAGGCCGCAGCGATCATAAGACGCTGTGGAAGTGAAGCGAGAAACAGTTTCCTGTATGTGATGCCAGTTCAAGTTGGTGGCCGCGATGCCGGCCTCGAAGAGCACGGCAGGTCCGCCCGATCCCTTCTCGACCACGTAAAGCCTTCGCCCTCGCTCAATTTCCACCCAACGACCCGGACCGGTATACCGCCTTCGGTCAAGACCGCCGCCGATGGATTGATAGAGGAATCCCGCGACGAGTAACGCCGCAACGGCAACCGAAAATACGAATAGAAGGGTCATGGGCGATGCTCAAATTGGCTGATCTGCTCGGGACTGAAGTCCCTGATGCTGAGGTTTGCTTTTGTGCTTCCGCGCTCGATAAGCAGGAGGGTCGATCCGGGGCGGCCATGTACCTTCACTTCCACCTGTCTAGCTGACCAGACTCCGCCCGATTGGCTCAAACCCAAGTATGTGAATTCCTTCACGATTCCCCCACCTTTCAGCGTCTTCTCCACATAGACGGGGTAGCCGATGGTGTGGTCGAGCCACGTTTGGACCTCGGCATAGTGCGAATGATCCAATGCGCCCGGTATACTCTTCAGTACATCGCAATCGCGAGCGCCAAATCTGGCACTCTTGAGAATCGTCTGGCCCTGCCAGTAATCCTCCGGCTGGAGAAAGTCCTCATAGGAGAAGTCGCTGCCGAACACACTCTCGCTCCACTTATCAAAAGGCAACGAGGCTGGCGCGGACTCGTGTGAATTGAAAATCCGGATCGTATTCTGGCCGTTGGGCCGCATTTCAAGCAAAATACTGACGCGCGCATCCCTGCGCGATTTTCCCGCCGGCGTCCCGGGTGGGACGCTCTCGACGAGTGCGCGCAGAACGCCTGGAAACCAGTGTGCCTTGATGGTAATGGCATTGCTGATTCGATTCCCACTTGCATCCACCCGCACCAGGCGTCCGGTGGCGCGAAAATCCGCAGTCTCAATGCGCTGCCGCGCGACGGCAATCACCGCTCGCGCATCCGCCGCATGCGCACTGGTCGCAATGAGCAGCATTGCCGCAGCCACAACAGAGGCGAGTCTCATGGCACGATCTTTCCATCATGGATGCGGATGTGACCTGGCGCGGAGTTCGCAATCTCGTCCTCGTGCGTGATGACAATCAGTGTCATGCCGCGGGTCTTCTGAATGCCAGTGAGGATCTCCATAATTCGCGCGGAGTTCGTGCTGTCGAGATTCCCAGTGGGCTCATCTGCCAACAGGATCGAAGGGTTATTGGCCAGCGCCCGAGCAATCGCTACGCGTTGCCGTTCTCCCGCAGAGAGTTCATTCGGATGCTGGCGCATTCGGTGCCCCAGCCCCACTTCACGCAACAGTGCCTCGGCACGTTCCTCGCGATTGCCGACGCCATTTCTCGTAGCGAGCATGGGGGCCTGCACGTTTTCGACAGCACACAAGGTGGGCAGTAGGTAGAAAGCCTGGAAGATGAATCCAACATGATGGCAGCGATACGTGTCGAGGCTAATAGAGGAGCCCAGAGGCGCACCGCGGAACAGGACATCGCCGCTGGTGGGGGTATCAAGCCCGCCGAGCAGGTGAAGCAGGGTAGATTTACCACTACCGCTGTGTCCGCTAATGGCAACGAATTCGCCAGCGTTGATGGAGAGATCGACACCGCGGAGGGCCTCGATTCGTCCTTCGTCGTAGTCCTTGCGCAGGTTGCGTACTGCCAGAATGGGACTAGCCATGGCGCAGCGCCTAAACCGGGGAAAGGCGTGCGCCGTGCCAGGCTGGAAATGCTCCGACAGTCAGTCCGGCCAGCATGGCAATGCCCAGCAATTCGTCTTCAAACGCGCGAGAAAAGCCCACAAGACCAACAAATGCGCCGATCGCCATACTTGCCCCGCAGAATTTCATGAGTGTCCGGAGAAGTAGGCGCCCAAAATCCTTCCGGGCAAATCTTGCGAACGACAATTTAGAGGCCATGCGGTTGAGGTTCGTCCTATCGTGTTCGAGTTCGCGGAGAATCGAATGCCAGTTTATCCTGCAACTGCCGTTTATTACTAAATTCTGCGATTTCAATCTAATCCAGCTTACCTCATACCAACTGGCACAGAATTCGCGGGGAGAGATAGGGGCGTAATGAATCGGAACGTGGTAGTTTGCCCGTCACGACCAATACACGACCATCGTACGGTCGAAGCCATCCCAAATGGTCCAAAACCATCCTAAATCGGGGAGGCCACAACGCTAATAATCTCGATCATATCCGCTGATTCCAGACCACTTAGTTCGCTTGCTAGGCGACCCTGAAAAGGCCGGCGTCGGCGGTTCGATCCCGTCTCTGGCCACCATTTAGAATCAATAACTTACGAGGAGTAAAACATAGGCCTCCCGAATGGGAGGCTTTCACGTGTTTTGGGTAAATACCCTGTTTTGTATAACATGACACTTTTTGGGTGTGGTCGCGTATTGGTCGTGCGCTGCCTTGCTTACTAGAGGCGATCTTCCAACTCTTTTGGAATGTGCAAAATACGAATACTGCAGAATGGGCGACGCCAGCCCTTTTCAAGGCCACTCTACCTTTGTTGCTCGGTGGAGTTCTGATAAGAACTCCGCTCAAGAGGGTCTCAGCACATACTGTCCATTTGCCTTGCAAACTCTTCGGCGACCCTTGAAATCCTTAGTGTTTAGGGATATCAATTCCACTCAGCTCCGCGACTATGGGCTCTGTTTTCCAGATTGTGGACCTGCCTGGAACGAACCCAACGCTTGTCGGCGGATCATCCGGTTCAGATTCATGCGGCGACTGTTCCGGATCATGGAATGGCGCCGACCGAGTGGATTGTGAAAATACACGAAAGGACGTGTACTGGACCGTATCTTTTGCAAAGACGAGATCGAGAGTCCAATCCAAAACCACGCGAAGACGCTTTTCGAGCCCCGGCAGTTTGCTGAGATAGATCGTCCTCCACATCCACCAAGCGATAAAACCTGAGAAACGTCGACCAAAGAGCTGGCCGACCCCCGTCCGACGTCCAATTGCGGCCAGCTGGCCGATCGTTCTGAACGAAAATGGCTTAAGAGCTTCGCCTCGTATGGAAGCAACCAGGTTTCTCGCCGCGGTCCTCGCCTGGCGCAGCGCATGCTGAGCAGTGGGCGGGTGAAAGCCGCCGTTTCCGTCAGGAATAGATGCGCAGTCCCCCAGAGATGTTATAATGTCATAATGGTTACAGGGATATGCCAAATTTTTGTGTCGACGGAACAACCCCGCTTTCAGAACCCGGAATGCCGCGGGATGGCCCTTTCCTTCCGGTGCAGCGACCTGCCTTCAGGGAAGCGCTGCGGTTTTGGTTCAAGCTGGGATGGATCAGCTTTGGCGGAACGGCTGCCCACATCGCCATCATGCATGACGATCTAGTTGAGAAGAAGCGGTGGATCAGCAACGCCAGCTTCCTCCATGCGCTAAGCCATTGCATGCTCCTGCCAGGACCAGAGGCGCAACAACTCGCCATCTATATCGGGTGGAAGCTGCACGGCAAGTGGGGCGGAGTTGTTGCTGGAACACTCTTCGTGTTGCCTTCCATGTTCGTGCTGTTGGCGCTGAGCGTGATCTATGTCCAGTTGGGCAACCTGCCGTGGATCGCGGCGATGTTCAACGGACTCAAGCCCGCTGTCATTGCTCTAGTGATAATCGCCCTCCATAGAGTTGCCAAAAGAGCTCTGCGCGGGCCTGTGCAAAGTGGTGTCGCAGCTGCGGCGTTTGTCTGCATGTTCTTTTTTGATGTTTCGCTGCTGCTGGTGATGCTTGGCGTCGTTGTCCTTGGAATCGTTCTCGGGAGGTTGTGGCCGGGTCTCCTTCACAGACCGAGCGAGGCAGGCGCCGAAGAGGACGAAAGAGGCTATTTCATTAACCTAAACTCGGTGACGCCGGAGCCTGCGCCCCTCCTGAAGCCAGCGGCGAAACTGACTTCGATCGTTTTGCTGTTGTGGCTTCTGCCGCTGACTGCCTTCTACTTCTTCGCTGGGGACTTCCACTTCTGGAAGACCCTGGTGCTGTTCTTTACGAAGACCGCATTCGTGACCATCGGAGGCTCGTACACAGTTATTCCGTACGTAGCGCAGGTCACGGTATCGAAGTTGCACTGGCTGACTAGTTCTCAGATGACGGACGGCTTCGCATTGGCCGAGACAACACCGGGGCCTCTGATTATCGTGGTGGCATTCGTTGGATTCATGGCCGGGTATAACCACTTCCACGGCTCTCTATGGATGGGCACGCTAGGTCTGCTGGCGACAACGTTTTACACCTTGTTGCCGTGCTTTCTCTTCGTCTTCGCCGGTGCGCCGCTAGTAGAGCAAACACGGGGAAAGCCAGACGATTCAGGGTGTCTTGCAACTAATCACTGCTGTCGTAGTCGGCGCGATCCTTGACCTGACACTCTTCCTCGGGAAGGCCGTGATCTTCCCCTCGGGAACAGTGACCCTCAGACAGCTTGATGCAATCTCCGTGGGGTGGGTGGTTCTTTCTCTGGTGCTACTCCGAAGATTCAAACTTAATGTGATTTACCTGATCTTGCTGAGCATTGGGGTCGGCATGATCCGCTATTTGTCCGGCCTTTAACAACCGTGCATAGCTCCTCTTGGTCGGCAAACAGGAAGTGTGCGCAGAACAGCGCACTGTCCAGTAAAGTTGAAGTCCCTCTGGCTCCCAGATGAGAGGTGCCATATCCAAAGTCCGGAGTAACAATCGCTGGCTCCAGCGCGAAGTTGGGGCTGCGGAGGGAAGGGTGGCAGTATGCAAACTATTAGATAAAGACGGACAGGTTGATTTCAAAGGAAAGTCCAAGGTCCTCGCCCGCACCTATGATTTCCTCGCATCGATTTAGCCTTACACAAACGCAGCCCGGGGAGAAGCTTTCGATATTTCTGGATTTCCTTGCGCCGAAGCTTCCCGCTCCAATAGAAGAAGATTTGCGGAAGCGTCCGCTTCTCCCAAACCGTACGCTTACGACAATCTGCGGGAATGTGAATTTGCTACTTCGCGGCCTTTCTCGCCAAGCGCGTCACAAAGCGGATCAAGTCACCCCTGTAGTGAAGGCTCTCGTAGTCGACTGGTTGATTGTTCCTTGAGTAGGAATTTCTTTCGATTCGAAAAATGGGACTGCCCACCTTCACTTTCAAAGCCTCTGCGACCTCGGCTTCCGCCAAAACTGCCTCCAGCTTGTATTCGGCCTCAACGAGGGGCACGTTGTACTTTCGTTCCAACAGAGAAAAGATTGGCTCAACTTTGAGATTGTCTTTCATGATCTTCTTGCCGATTTCGAGAGGAAGGTAGGTCTCATCAAAAGACAAAGGAACGCGATCAGCTAGGCGCACCCGACGAATTCTGACGACGCGATCCCCTTTGGTCAGAGCAAGCTGCTTCGCAACATTTGCATTGGCAACGATGATTTCTTTTGAGATCACGCGAGCTGACGGCTTGCGGCCGAGCGCTTGCATATCCTCGACAAATCCGCTCAGTTCAGTGAGTTCCTGCGTCATCCGAGGTTTGGCGACGAACGTACCCTTGCCACGGCGAATCTCGACGAGGCCGCGACCGACGAGGTTTTGAACTGCACGTCGAACCGTGATCCTGCTGACCTCAAACCGCTGAATCAGTTCATCTTCAGTTGGAAGTTGCTCGCCAACGCCCAACGCCCCGTTGCCAATTTCGGAGGCAAGCACCGTTTCAACCCGTGAATAGAGCGGAGAATACTGAGTGGCAGCCATTAATACATCATAAGCTTATATTGTCTGAGTCTCACCCCCCGCGAAGTAGTTGTCCACAGAATCAGCTCCTTAGACTCCTTACGTTAATGACGCCCTCACGTCGGCCATTCCCATGGTGCCCCACATCGGGAAACAGAGAATTCGAAAAATCATGAAAATATGTAACTTTTTAGAGATCATAACATCATATCGTTAAGCGGTGACGAGCAGCGTAGATCTCCTGCAATGCCAAGTCACAGGACTTGTGAAATCAAATAATTGGAAGAATCGAGAGCATATGAACACATTGCGCCAAGCGCCCGAAGAAGCATCGTCCGTTGGAAACAGGGTTTCGTTCACCCGCTGGGCTCCTATTCCGTTGCGCCTTATCGTTGGGTACGGGTTCATGGAGCATGGTCTTGCCAAGTTGAATAAGGGGCCAGACGCCTTCGCAGGTATCCTCCACGCGATTGGTGTGCCCGATCCCCATCTGATGGCTTGGTTGACCATCCTCGTCGAGATCTTCGGAGGTCTGGCTGTCATCCTGGGCGCATTCTTGTCGCTTGCCAGCCTGCCAATGGCCGCGGTCTTATTCGTAGCGATGATAACCGTGCATCTGCCCTACGGATTCAGCTCGATCAAGATTATGAGTGTGACCAATGGCCGCGCCCAGTTTGGACCGCCGGGCTATGAAACTGACCTTCTGTACATTGCCTGCATCGCTGCCTTAGTCCTGGGTGGCTCCGGCCCCTTCTCGATAGATGGGTATTTCAAAAACAGGAAAAACAGCGGGCGGAAGTAACGGCCGTGTGTTCACACCGCTAGCCAAAGAAACTAGAAAATCCATGCATAAAAGGCACGGGCTCTCTGCCGTCAAGAGCAAAGAGAATATTTTCAGGATGATCGATCTCCAATCCGGAGCCGTCTCCTCCAACCTCACCGTCGAACAGGCGTTTCAACTCAAGCGAAACGCGTTCAACGCCTAGGTCATGTTCTCAAACCTCGGCCGCCTCCCATTCGACAGCACATTCGGACCGCTAAAGCTCGAGACCCTCTGGGCACCATGTGCACTCCGTGGCATCGCAGGAGAGCAGACCCTTGGAGCAGTCAGCGTCAACGGTTCGCTGCACCTCACGCACACCAGCCCCGCGCCAATCCCCGGTCTGCTAGCGGGTTGGAAGAGGTACTCGGCAAAGCCTGCGTGATCTAACTCAATTTCCAAAACATCCTTCGTCCAGACCCAATGTCCGCTGCCAATTTCGATTCGTTTTGAGCCTCCTACATGTACTGTGTCTGACGAGGGAAGTTGAATGTTATTCTCAGCAGCGTGCAACGGCCTTCGGTCATATGCTGCAGCAGCAGCCATCGCACAAAACGTGAGGAAATTCCTGCGCTTCACTGAATCAGTGCTCCTTTCTGTGAGTAGGGCATCGCAAGTATGACCTCACAGCCCCAGTCCCCGAGAACTGCGGAGGCGATGAGAACCCCCGATGACTCACATGGACGATAACCGGGCTATATGGAGAAGTGGTTTGACGAAATTGCGGTTCCGGTTTGTCCGAGATGCCGACTTTGCGGGAGTGAACGACGAGATGCGCGAAGAGCGTCGTTACCTATGCCAAACGAATCTTCGCACTTGACTCTAAATGCCTTTAATCTCGCCACCGTCCATGCGGACCGATGTGCCCGTCATCCACTTCGCGGCCGGAGAGATCATAAAACCGAGGAGTTCGGCGATCTCTTCCGATTGCCCATAGCGGCTGATACCGGCTTCCTCCGGAAACTTCTTTATCGCTTCCTCAACACTCACGTTGTGCGCTGGAGCCCACCTCTCGAGGAACGAGCGGCGACGCCCAGTCATGACCGCGCCGGGCACGATACTGTTCACCTGAACGCCATCCTTAATACCTTGTTCCGCGAACGCTTTGGCGAGAGCCGTAATTGCAGCATTCGTCGTGGCAACGGCGGCGAAGGCAGGCTTAGGATCGAGCGCGGCGCTTCCGGACATGAAAACCACGGAACCATGAGCCTGTTTTAACGCATCCCATGCCCGAATCGTCAAACGACGAGCCCCGTGCAATTTCAACTCCATGCCGGCTTTCCACTGCGCATCGGTCATCTCGAAGAGATCGATCTGTGGCACCGCGCCGGCAATATTCAGCAGTGCGTCGATTCGCCCGAAACGCTCAAGTGTGGTGTCGACGACAATTTTGGATGCTTCTACCTGGCTCAGGTCGAGCGCAAGGGGAAGCGGTTCGGCTCCGGTTTTCTTGACCGCAGCGGCAACTTCTTCAAGTTCTTTTCTGTTTCGCGCAACCAGCACAACGGCGGAGAAGTCGCGTGCCAATCGGATAGCGGTGGAGCGTCCGATGCCTTGGCTAGCTCCAGTCACAATTGCGACAGAATTCTTCATGATGCTCCTCCATTAGTGCTTTGATTGTCTAAGAGAGCGTCGCTTCAGCCGCTTCAAGGATGATGTCCACCACCTTGTCCGGCGCGGTGAGCAGCGGAGTGTGATCGACTGCGAAAGACCTCACTGTCGCATTCATACGTTCTGCCATGAAGCGCTGCGTTTTTGGATTGATCATTCGGTCCTCTTCTGCAAGCAGGTACCACGTCGGCCTAGATTTCCAGGCTGGTACGGGGGCAGGCTCCTGAATGCTCTTGAGCGCGATGGGTCTTTGCACGGCTTTGGACAACGCAATCTGTTCAGCCGAAGCATTCTGGGCAAAGGCGTTGGCAAAGCCTTCGTCCGGCATCCAGATAAAGCCGTCCTCATCCGGAGCGAGTCGCGGCGCTTTTGGATGAGTTTCGTCTTTGTAAAAGACCTGGGCAACGGTCTCCCCTTTGTCCGGCGCTAGAGCAGCGACATACACCAGAGCCTTGACCCGCTCGTCGTTAGCGGTGGCAATGACCGCACCCGCGTAAGCATGACCTGCAACGATTACAGGACCTTGAGTCCTTGCGATGGTTCGCTTCAAAGCGGCTGCGTCGTCGCTCAGTGATGTCAAGGGGATCGGTGCGGCGATCACATTCAAGCCGCGCTCCTCGAGCGGACGTACAACTGTCTGCCAACTCGAACCGTCAGCCCACGCTCCGTGGACCACCACTACTGTAGCGTTCTCTGGAAACTTCATCATGCTCGTCCTTTCCGGTAGTTGAAAGTGAAAGATACGAAGAGAATGGGCCTCTGCCGTCAAGCAAAGAATTTTGCGATTTGCTGCGCAATGAACTCGCATGAATCCTCAAGCGCAAAGTGGCCCGTATCGAGCAGGTGCAGCTCCGCTTTTGGGATATCTCGCAGATAGGCCTGCGCGCCCTCGACGGTGAAGAAGGGGTCGTTCTTTCCCCACACGATCAGCGTCTTTGGCTGCTTGTTCCGAAAGAATTCGTGCCAGCCGTCATAAAGCGCGAGGTTCGATTGATAGTTGTGAAGCAGGCTGAGTTGGATGGCGTCGTTGCGGGGGCGATCAAGGAAGAGCTGATCCAGGGTGTAGGAGTCCGGACTAATACGCGAAACGTCTTTGACCCCGTGGGTGTACTGAAAGATGGTGGTTTCTTTCTTGAGCAGGTCCCGCACCGGCTTCTCGGTTCCTGGATTCCGATTTGCCCAGAACGGCTTCATTGGATCGAAAGCCGCCCCGATGCCCTCGACATAGGCATTCCCGTTCTGCACCACGATCCCTTCGATTGCATCCTGATGTTTGGAGGCGATGCGATAGCCAACGGGTGCGCCGTAGTCCTGCACGTAGATGCTGAACTTCTGTAGACCGAGGACTCCGAAGAGTAGCTCCTCGATATGAGCAGCGAGATTGTCGAAGGTGTAGTCGAACTTTCCTGCGTCCGGGGCATCGCTGTAGCCAAAGCCAACGTAATCCGGAGCAATCACGTGAAATTTGTCCGCTAGCTGCGGGATCAGGTCGCGGAACATATGCGACGAACTTGGGAAGCCATGCAGCAGAACGATGGTTGGAGACGCCTTTGAGCCTGCCTCGCGATAGAAGATCCTGAGGCCGCGAACGGTCGCGTGTTGAAACGTTGTCATGGTGATTTCCTTTCCCGGTGACGCAAGGTCCCGCTTACAGGAAATAAGATTACATGACACCAGTAAAAGTTTCATTAACGGTGTTACAATTATTTCAGATATTTTTGCGGAGAGGGTTCATGCAAGTTTCTCAAGAGGTTAACGAATGGATTGATGGATTCCTATTCGTGGCGAACAAGCCAATTCTGGACTTTTTGAATACAAAACCTGTCCTCGCAGACGGTCCCACGGAACTCCTCCCGGATGTTCGCGCTCTCGAAAGATGGTTGATCGCTTCGGGGACGGTGACTTCGGCGAAGGCTAAAGCCACAGTTCGAAGCTGGCGCAATTCAACCGAAGCTGCTGCCTTCCTGGAACAGCTCATCGCGTTCAGGGAGAAATTGCGGGAGGCCGTTCTTCGGATAGAGAGTGGATCGACGCCGTCAGACGCTTTCATTACCGAAGTCAACCCCCTGTTGCTTCGGTATCCTTTTCCTGCTTTGCTCCACAAGCGAGACGGGAAGGTCATTCGGGAGACAACATTCGAGCTTCGTAAGCCCTCCGATCTTTGGGCGCCGATTGTGGATGCCACGGCAGATCTTCTCGCAGAGACAGAGTCGTCGCGTATTCGCAAGTGCGAATCGTGTGTCGTTCACTTCTTCGACACAAGCAAAAAAGGCTCACGCCGCTGGTGCAGCATGAACATATGCGGCAACAAGCTCAAAGTAGCCGCCTACCAACGGAGGAAACGCACCAGCGACACGTCGATGAACTAGTGGAGGATCCGTTCATTGTTTTTCTTCGAACGAATCACCGACGGAAGGGCGTTGCCAACTGCACGAGGTCACCTGCCGTTACAAATCGTTGTGATCGCAGGAATTGCCGGTGCGAGGTAATCTAGCTTGGGCGGCCCTGTTTGGTTTGCTAAGCAGATAAGTGTCCATAATCCACCCGTTTCTCTGTTTCCTCTCGTGGCGAACTTTTTCAATCATGCCCGCAATTTCACTGAGCTTTCCAGATAGGAGGATCTCTTGTTCCATTCCGAGATAAGCACCCCAGAAAAATGTCAAGCTCTTCATCGAGCAGAGTGTTGAAGGAACATTGCCCATCCAGCATCACGATTGTTCTCTCCGCAGCGCCACTGAGGCCAGCAGCGAGTTGGCGGCCTGTCGTAATGGCGATTGATTCACCTATCCCATTTAGAGAGATCTTGTGGCGGGCGGCCAAGGCCTGAATACTGGTGATGCCTGGGATGATTTCGAACTCAAAACAAAGCCTTCCACGGGCCATGATGTGTTCGATCACTCTGAGGGTGCTGTCGTAGAGTGATGGGTCACCCCAGACGAGGAAAGCGCCGCACTGATCTTCTTCCAGTTGATGTGCGATCATCTCTTCATAGATCAAGGCTCTTTGTCGATGCCAGAGTTCAACGCGAGTTGTGTAATCCGATATGTTCGGATCACGAACAGGATCATCTGCTTCGACCACACGATATGACCTGTTCTCGATATATCGTTCACATATCTGTTTTCTGAGGTTGACGAGGTCCTGCTTCGCTTCGCCCTTGTCCATGAGAAAGAATACGTCTACGAGGTTCAGTGCTTTGATCGCCTGCACTGTGATGTATTCGGGATTGCCGGCACCAATGCCGATTAGATAGAGCTTTCTCATAGGAACCATTACTCCGTGGGAGACAACATCGCAGTCGGGGACATTCACAGTAGCTGTGCAAGTTTTTGAAGCACGTCATCCGGTTGGGGTACAGTCGGGACGTTGTGTTTCCGTGGGCGATCGATCATGACGACTGGAATCCGGAGGGCTCTCGCCGCCTCGACCTTTGAATAGGTTGCTGTGCCACCGCTATTTTTGGACACGATGAGGCTGATCGATTCAGAGCGAAGCATCTGCAGTTCATCGTTGAGATGAAACGGGCCACGCTTCAGAATCAGTTTTGAGTTGGCGGGCAACGTTTCGCTGGGGGCATCGATGGCACGCACCAGAAACCATGCGTCTTCGCAGTTGGAAAATGCGCCAATCTCCTGCCGTCCAATGGAGAGAAATACACGGTTGCGTTGATAGTTCACCATTGACGCAGCGGCTTGTGCATCGGGTACCGTGCACCAGCAATCGTGCTCGTTTGGCTCCCACGGTGGGCGTTCCAACGCGATGAGCGGAAGGCTTAAGGTATTGCAGGCCAACTCGGCGTTGCCACTTATCTTCGAGGCGAAGGGATGGGTCGCATCGATGACCACTCCGATATTTTCATCGACCAAATAAGAGATCAATCCGGCAACCCCGCCGAAGCCCCCAACTCTAACAATCCCGGCGGGCAGCCTGGGCTGGCTCACTCGGCCGGCGAGGGATGAGATCACGGTCACATCGGATCTGGCAGCCAAGTGCGTGGCAAGCTCCGATGCCTCGCTTGTTCCACCCAGAATGAGAACGCGCGGCACGTGAGTTCGAGTTGGGGTTGTAACGCATTGCATCTCGATGACCTTGTCTGCGTCCATAGCGCTATTGCTCGGAAGTATCCGTGCGATCCCTTGCTGTGGAGTAGAGGTAGCTTTCGCCGAAGGGCGACTGGTCTAAAGACCGCCCAACCAGAATGAGGGCATTGCGATCAATACCGGCTGCCTGGACGATCCGATGAATGGTCGACAGCGTGCCGCGCAGGATACGCTGGTCGGGCCAACTGGCCCTGAAGACGACGATGACGGGACAGTCTTCGCCGTAGAGGGGTAACAACTGCGAGGATACCTGGTCGAGGTTCATGATGGAGAGGTGAATGGCGAGCATCGCGCCAGTGCGGCCCAGGGTTGCGAGGTCTTCTCCGGCAGGCATCGGTGTGGATCTTGTCGAGGTGCGAGTGAGGATTAGGGTCTGAGCTACGTTCGGCAGCGTGAGTTCCTGGTTGAGAGTGGCGGCAGCGGCGGCAAATGCAGGAACACCTGGAGTTACATCGTAAGGAATACCAAGCACCTTGAGGCGGCGAATCTGTTCTGCCATGGTGCTCCAGATGGAGAGATCGCCAGAGTGGACGCGAGCAACGTCGAGGCCTTTGGCGTGCGCGTCGACAATCTCCGCGATGATCTCATCAAGGTTCATCTCGGCCGTATCGACGATGCGGGCGCCGAGTGGTGCATGGGCAAGTATTTCCCTGGGCACGAGCGAGCCGGCATAGAGGCAGACAGGTGAATTGTGGATGTGATCGCGGCCACGAAGGGTGAGGAGGTCGGCGGCTCCTGGGCCTGCGCCGATGAAGTGGACAATCATGAATGCACCCCTATGGGAAGCGCCGCAACTGCGCAGGTGCAAAAACGGCCCTTCGTTTGCGGTACGATGAGACGCGCAGAGGGACCAAGCGAGGCCATGGCGGATGCTTCTGCAACGTTGGCGGTGCGTGTTTTCGAAAGAGCCAACGAGGAGTGTGTGGTGATTCCTGCGACGCCTGCAAGGGCGCTCGCCGGGAAGAGCACAAGGCGGAGCGACAGCTTCGAGGCTACGATCTCTCCTATCGAAGCGCGACGATCGAGCGTTGCGATAGTGGTGCCGGGAGGGATTGGATCCAGGGATGCTTCGATGAGGCGGATAATGTCGCCACTACAAGCGCGGGAGGAGCAGCCAAAGCCGATGGAGAGATGCTCATGCTGAATCGTGTCGGTCATGGCTTGGTCACCGTCCACTGCGTAATGGGCATCATGGGTCGCCATCCGTAGGAGCCGCCGATCGGATCAGCACGGGAGACCAACATGCGCATCAGATCGCCTCCGTAGATTGTATGGCGCGCGACAAGGCTTGCTTCGCTCTGGAGAGTGACTGCATTCGCAACCAGACGGCCACCGGGGGCAAGTTTAGCCCAGCAAGCGTCGAAGAGGTCATCGTTGCCGACGCCTCCTCCGATGAAGATTGCGTCTGGCGAGCGCAGGCTTGCAAAGCTGGCTGGCGCAGTCCCTTGGATGACCCTCAAGTTTGGTACACCGAGCCGCACGGCATTTTCCAGTATTCGAGCTGCGCGATCTTCTCGCGCTTCGAAGGCGATGCAGGAGCACGAGGGGTGAAGACGCATCCACTCGATCCCGATCGATCCGGTACCAGCGCCTATGTCCCAGAGGGTTTGGTTTGGAAGCGGAGCGAGCCGCGCCAGCGTAACGGCGCGCACCTCGCGCTTGGTCAACTGCCCATCTGTATCAAAGGCGTCGTCGGGCAAACCTGGCGTGATGGATAGTGGGTTGGCTGTCGCGTCAGAAGCGCAGAGTACGGCTATCAGATTTAGCTTGCCGCACTGCTTGTTTGACCAGATTGCTGCGGAACCTGTGGTATTGCGCTCTGAGGAACCACCCAGATTTTCGAAGACATCCAATTTGCTTGCTCCGTATCCAGATTCCGTCAGGAGCCGAGCTACGGTCGCCGGCGTGCTGCCATCCTCTGAAAAGATGACAAGCCGTTGGCTAGGAGAGAGGTGGCGAAGCAACTGCTGTACCGGTCGGTTGACCAGTGTAATCAGTATCGTCTCCGCCATCGGCCAACCAAGTCGTGCGCAGACGAGAGAGAAAGCGGAGACCTGCGGAATTACGCGAAACTCGGTTGCGACAAGGTCGCGGGTGAGAGGTACACCAACACCGTGGAGCATCGGATCGCCACTGGCGAGTACAGTTACTCTCATCTTTCCGCGATACTCCGTGAGGATTTGCTGCACGGCTGGAGCCATCGGAGAAGGCCAAGAGATACGGGTTGCAGAAGAATCGGAAGTTGCGATGAGGGCCAGGTGTCGAGCACCTCCGTAGAGCAACTCGGCGGAGGTGATTGCTCGTTTGGCCTCATGGTTCAGACCATCCCAGCCATCTTCGCCGACGCCTATGATCGACAGCCAATGCTCAGCGGCAATCATGCGCCATGACTCCTGCCACCATAGCTGCGTGGAGTGTAGATCAGCTTTCTCCCGTTCGACAGTGCAAGCCCTCGAGTTGTTGAGGAACCAATAAGAATGATGGTTTGCATATCGGCCTGCGAAGGATCGAAGTGTTCGAGATCCGTCATCTCAATTCGTTCGTCGGACCTGCCGACGCTACGTGCAAGGACGACGGGCGTCTCAGAACCTCGGTGTTTGGCGATGATTGTCTTCGCCTCGGCGAGCTGCCATATCCGTTCCGATGAGATTGGGTTGTAGATTGCGATCGCGAAGTCGGCGGATGCCGCTGCTTCCAATCGTTTCACCACGATCTCCCAGGGTTTGAGTCGATCGGAGAGCGAGATGACACAGAAGTCGTGCCCTAGAGGAGCGCCGACTCTTGAAGCTGCTGCCTGCATCGCCGACAATCCGGGAAGGATGCGAATATCAAGCGAGCGCCAGACTGGCGGTCCCTGGTCCACACATTCCAGAACAGCCGAAGCCATGGCAAAGATGCCCGGGTCGCCAGATGAGACGACGCAAACGCGGCTGCCTGATTCGGCAAGCGAAAGAGCGTGCCGTGCACGGTCCGCCTCCACCTTGTTATCGGAGCCGAAGCGGCGCTGACCTGATCTCACGGGGACTCGATCAAGATAGGTATGATAGCCGACCAGATCTGTCGCCTCGGTCAGCGCTTGCTGAGCCTCGGGCGTGATCCAGTCAGTAGCACCCGGGCCGAGGCCAACAACGGAGATCCAACCGACACTGCGAATGGTTTCGTCCCGCTGGGCCTGACTCGCATCGGGAATCAGGATCAGGGAAAAGTAGGGAACATGGAGAGGCTCGACTTCGCGGAGCGGGATGATGCGTTCGGCAGCCATGGTCGCTCGTTCGATGAAGAGTGCTCTGTCCGCAAGGCCGACCGTATCGATAGCCCGCTTTACCTTTGCGAAGTTTCGGCCGAGCTTCATGATGGTAAAGGCGCCCTGCTGGCTTAGCTTTGCGATCAGTACGTCTTCGGAGAGAGTTCCAGGTAAGACCGTGAATTCAGTATCTCTGCGGACGAGCGGCGTTCCGAGCTGGGCAGCTGCACCCATGATTGAGGCAACTCCAGGAATTACCTCGGTGCAAAAGCGATGAGCGAGACGGTCGTGGAGATACATGTACGAGCCGTAAAAGAAAGGGTCGCCTTCGCATAGGATGGCCACATCCCGACCGCCTGCAAGGTGCTCCGCGATCTGTTCGGCCATCTTGTCATAGAACTGCGACAGCGCGACTTCGTATCCTCCGGGATGTTCAGTCTGCTCTGTCGTAACGGGGTACATCATTGGGAGTTCGATCTGGCCGTGAATCAGTTCCGAGCACACGATTGAACGTGCATTGCTGTTACCGTGTCTGGCGCAGGGATAGGCGATGACGTGCGCCTGCCTCAGCACACGCTGCGCTTTCACGGTAATTAGTTCTGGATCGCCGGGACCAACTCCGACTCCGAAGAGGCGTCCAATTCCTGCGTCTGTACTCATTCCTTCTCACTCGCGAGCGCATTGACTGCTGCCGCTGCAATGGCGCTGCCACCGCGGCGTCCTCGAACGGTGAGGAAGGGAATTCCAGGCAGATTGGCTGCAAGTGCTGCCTTGGATTCGGCGGCGCCTACAAATCCGACAGGGATGCCAATGATCAGTGCTGGCCGCGGCGCTCCCTCGTCGAGTATGTCGAGCAGATGGAAGAGTGCGGTGGGAGCGTTGCCGATGACAACGACGGAGCCGGCTAGTTTATCTCGCCATAATTCGACCGCGGCTGCACTTCGGGTGGTTTGTAGCCTCGCCGCCAGTTCCGGCGTTCGTGCATCGCTCAACGTGCAGATGACCTCGTTATTCCGTGGGAGCCTGGAACGCGTTATTCCATTCGCCACCATTGTTGCGTCGCACAACAAGGGCGCACCTGCGAGCAGTGCATCGATGCCCGCGGCGGCTGCATCCGGCGATGCGTGGACGTCCTGCGGAAGATCCGTCATGCCGCACGCATGGATCATACGGACGACGACGCGAGCAAGATCGGTCTTGAAAGCAGAAAGATCAGCCTCTCTTCGGATGATGGAAAACGACTCGCGATAGATGGCCGCGCCATCCTTGACGTAGTTCATCGGGTAGCCACCTCGGACAGCAGATTTGCATGCAGCGCGGCAACCGCATCGAGTGCAAATTCAGGTGAGCAGTCGGTCGAAACACAACGTCCCGCGATATTTAGGGTGTACCCCGCCATGCCGGCGACTAGATCGGCGGTCGCGCCATGCCGACGCCCGCATTGCTTGTCACAGCCGGATAGGTTCACTGTCCATCCGGAAGGCCCAGCGTGGCCTGAAAAGCGCTGCGCGAGCGAAGCTGCGTCTCGACGCACATCCGCCAGCGACGCATCGCAACCAGTGATTCCGGCGCAAGCCGCGATACCTTGAAAGCCATCTCGGCCTTCACAGGACAAGCCAATGGAGCGAAGTTGACCGACTATCTTGTCCGCTGCGCTCTTTGGGATAGAACCGAGGACGACGCCACGCCAGGGAGCGAATCGAAGATCGCCCTTCCACTCGATGGCGGCATCGACCAGAGAATAGGCCTGTTGTGCGGTGAGTGTGCCGAGAGGGACAGAAGGAATGATGCTGACGCGGCTCTCTTCAGTCGTAGGATGGATGCCGATTAGGGCCTCGTTGACTGTGTGTGTAGGAGGCGAGTCGGGGGACGGAGTCAACATGTGTGAGAGTGCATCGACGATATGTCCCCTCGCTCCGGGGATTGTCAGTATGGCTTTCGCACGAACATGCGTATTGGATTCAAGCGCCAGTTCGATGCACATTTTGGCCGCGGCCAGCATACAAGTGACGGCATCCGCGCGCTTGATGACGAAACCCGAAGAGGCTCCGCCGATGGAAAGGTGGAAATGAGGTACTGAGTTGGAGTCCACTGCCTCAAGAGAGATATCGTCGAGATCGCGGCTGAAGCGTCTCGGCCCGCCGTGAATTGCGAAGCTGAACTTGGGGTGTAGGTTTGCAAAGATCGGTTCCGCCCGCAATTGCCGATCCAGTTCATGGATCAGCGGTCGCGGATCCATGAACTCCTCGGCGTCAAGCCCCGCAATGGGGCTTGTGACGATATTGCGTACTCGATCATGTTGCGGCGAAGGCAGGAGGCCTGCAGAAGAAATGCTTGCAACGATATGGCTTAGGTCTTGATTCCGAATCGCTCGCAACTGAAGGTTCGCCCGCGAAGTGATTTCGATGGTTTCGTCAGCAAAGCTACGGGACAGATCGGCGATGGTCCTGAGTTGATTTGCCTCTATCAACCCGCCGGGTACCCTGATGCGAAGGAGTAGACCATCTTTTGCCTGGACTGCATGAAGGACACCTGGACAGAAATGTTCCCCGACTCTCATGGAGCGCCTGCTTCTGCAGCAATAGCGGACGGGATCGATTTCGGTCTGAACAAGTGCACCTCACCAAAGCGGGAAAGGAGGCACAAAGCTCAAAGACCGATGAGCGATTGCTTTCCGTTTCCACGCGGACAGGAATCAAGACTATATCTGAGGTAGGTCTCCTGATTCACAGGTTGAGCGCTGTTTTGTGACGCTCTGGAATCTTCGCCTTCCTCGGTGTGATCGAGTGGCTTACGAAGAGTCCGTCTCCTGAACACAGTGGCGGGACCATGCCGGACTTACACCGGCTTCCCTGTTATGCCCTCGCGGGCACCCCAGAATCTTTACATAATTTACCAGACTCATTTCACCAGGTTCGACTTTTCACGCCGCGAGAGCGTGCAACCACTGCGTCGCAGGGTCCAGAATCTGCCACCCCATCGCAGGTCCGTGATCGAAACTGGTGGGATATCAATACGCCAGAACGATTGCGCGGGAGCCTGCAGCGCCAGAAGAATTGCGGCACGAATCACCGCGGGGTGGGTAAAGGCAACGGTGTGTCCAGAGCCGTTCTGCCCACCCAGCCAATGTTCGATGCGCGCGAGCAGGCTGGCAAGGGATTCGCCGCCATGTGGAGCGGCATCGACATTCGTGAGCCATAGCTCAACGCCTTGCGGGTCCGTGGATTGCACTTCGTCCAAAGACTTACCTCGCCAAGAGGAGTAGTCCAAATCCTTCAGCTCCGCGGAGAGAATGGGGTCCAGTCCGAGGGCGCTGGCGGTCTGTCTCGTTCTCAACTCCGGTCCAGCGAACACCTGATGAACTCGCGGCGGAATCCAGCCGATCGATACAAGTTTCTCAAGTTCACCGGATTCGACGGATTCGTCAAGAGGAAACGCCGCTCTACGCAAAGCCGCGGTGGGCGCATGGCTGATAAACGTGATTCGTCGCGGCAGGTCGGTCTCTTTCAAAGCGTCACCCGAAGACAGGCTACCATCGTGGCTAAATGGCGGCTTGACACTCCCTGAGAGGTTCACTACGCTCGGAGTCAAACAACGATCAGGAGACTTCCATAACTCAGCCGATTGTCGGCACAATTCCCCGGCCCATACCTATACCGGTTATTCCCCTGCGGGAGTTGATGCCCTGGGCTTTATTCGGTGGTTTGCTCATGTTGCTTCTGATCTATTTCGTGGGTGCGGAACAAGGAGCGACTTCCATCATTCATGGCCGCATCGTTCACGAGTTTGTCCACGACGGTCGCCATCTACTTGGCTTTCCGTGCCACTAGTTAACCATTGATGACTCGTACGCTGCTTCTTCGCGGGATGCTGGTAGGCCTTGTGGCTGGCCTTGTTGTATTTGCATTCGCACGTTGGACCGCGGAGCCACAGGTCGACAGCGCGATCGCCTTTGAAGCCAGTATGGATCAGGCGAAGGGTGAAAGCCCCGAGCTTAAGATGGTGAGTCGCAAGATTCAGTGAAATATCGGCCTGCTGACCGGTGCCGCGCTCTACAGTTCAGCTCTCGGGGGGCATCTTCGGCCTTGTCTTCGCCTATTCGCAGGGTCGGTTCAGCGTTTCCAGCCCTCGCACCCTGGCACTATGCATTGCAATTCTTGGATTCATATCGGTAGCGCTGGTCCCCTCTCTCAAATATCCGGCGAGTCCACCGTCTGTTGGCAGTCCGGAGACAATAGGAATGCGGACCGCGGCGTACTTTCTTGCAATTGCCTTGTCCCTGGCATCTATGGCGCTTTCGCTGCAACTGGGCCGTCGCTTCACTCGTCGATTTGGAGTCTGGAACGGTTCTTTGCTGGCGGCGTCTCTATTCGCGTTGTTAACTGTGATGCTTTTGAGCTTTCTGCCAGCGATCGACGAAGTGCCACAAGGCTTCCCTGCGAGCTTACTTTGGCAATTCCGGATCGCGTCCCTGGAGATGCAGTTGCTGCTTTGGGGCACGCTCGGGGTACTTTTCGGCTGGTTGACCGAACGCGACCGGAGCGAGCACACGCTGGTCAGTTAGAGCAACCTGCGGCTGAGTAACCGGCGGCGTGGTACAACTGTGTCAGACCCATGGTGCCCGCAAGGGCTGAAAAGGGAAGTCCGGTGCAATCCCGGTGCGGTCCCGCCACTGTAAACGAAGATGAGTCGCCAAATATCCACTCGGCCTTTAAGCCGGGGAAGGAGGGGGCTCGGCACCAGGAAGAAAGTGCCACTTCGAAGCCAGGAGACCTGCCCGGGGTAGATAGCAATTTCTGCGGAGAACAGAAACCATGCGCCTGACCCCGGCCCTCTCAACTCGTCATCTTCCCGTCATCAGTTCCGACCACGCGCCAGAGGGTGAGGTGTAGCCGTGGCCGATTCTTTTCGACAACGTGTCATCCGCGCCGACGGCCGTGCCTTCAACATCGTCCAGCACCGGGCGCATTTGACCTATTGCTACACCGGCTGTTGCTGCGGCATCACCGAGCGCGGTTACGCCGCAGTTCCTGCGGACATCTATACGCAGGAGTGGCTCGGACGCAAAATTCGCAATCATGTTCATCTCACCAAGGGTGGTTGCCTTGGCCCCTGCGCGCTCGCGAATGTGGTGAGCCTTGTCTTCGATGGCGGATCGATCTGGTTCCATTCGGTGAACAGCCCATGGCAGGTGCGTCAGATCTTCGATTACATCGACGCAATGCTGGCTGCCAATCGCTTTCTTCAGCCGCCAGCCGGATTGAGTGAGTTTGTCTTCAACTACTATGACTGGGACGTTCGCAAGCCGAGTGAGATCGTTGCTGCATCCACGCTCGTCAAGAGTGCTCCAGATGCAACCGGCGCCATCATGCTGCTATCGCATGCTGATACCGATCTGCTCACGCTCATCAAAGCTTCCGAACTACTCCCGGAAGAGCTTCGTGTGAGTGCCTTCTCGCTAAACGCACTGCGTAACGAAGACCAGTTGGACGTGCTGATTAATGGTGAGATGGGTAGGGCACGAGTGATTATTGTGCGTTGCCACGGGCCACTTAGTTGCATTCCAGGCTTCGACCGGCTGCGCGCAGCCTGCATCGAGCGTGGACAGTCCTTGGTGCTCGTCAGCGGTTGCGGAGAGAACAGTTCTGAGTTCTCGGAGACCATCAATGTACCTGCCGACGTTATGCAAAGCACGGGCGGTTATCTCGCGCTCGGCGGGGTGCAGAACTTTGCCGAATTGTTCCGATTCCTTTCCGATCGTCTGATGCTGACGGGCTATGGCTATGCGCCGCCCACCCCGATGCCGGAGTACGGCATTTATCTGCCCAACCCATCAGCAGAGAGCGGGGACGTCGCCACGGTTGAGGACTGGGAGCGGCAGGCCAATCCTCTGCGTCCGACCGTCGCTGTGCTGTTCTACCGCGCACACCGAATGAGCGGCAATACCGGTTTCATCGACACGATTGCACAGGCGCTGGAGACTAAGGGGGTGAATCCGCTCTGCATCTTTACCTCAAGCCTGAAGGCCAAGGAGAAAGGGATTCCGGCAGCGTTCAAATACATCGAGGCCCGTGCAGACGTACTCGTAACGACGCTGTCGTTCGCGCTCGGTGAGGTCAACACAGGCTCTATTACCCAGCAGGGTGAGGCGATTTCCTCGTTTGAAAGACTTGGTATCCCAGTCGTTCAGGCAATTGCGTGCCAGATGCCGCAAGGTGCCTGGGAGGGTTCGCGCCGTGGGCTGAATGCAGTCGATACAGCAGTCAATGTCGCGATTCCGGAGTTCGATGGACGCATCATTTCCGTACCGGTGTCGTTCAAGGAACGCAGTAAGAATGGTGCGGAGAGTTTGTATGTTGTGAACGAGGACCGGGCTGCTCGCGTCGCTGGAATAGCGAGCCGTCTTGCCGGACTTCGCGGTAAGGCGAACTGCGACCGCCGCATAGCTTTTGTACTGACGAACTCCGCCGCCAAGGCATCGCAGGTCGGCGGAGCGGTTGGCCTCGATACTCCAGCCAGCCTGCTTACGACGTTGCATGCGATGCGGGCACGTCGCTATGGCATCGCCGAGCTGCCTGAGACTGCCGATGAACTGATGCAGGATCTGCTTGGGCGCGGAACTTACGATAACAACTACCCGCTCGATCCGGCGCGGGCCATGCGGTTTTCGCGAGCTGCCTATCGGAAAATATATTCAGTCTTCCCTGACCGTCCGGCGCGCCGGATGCAGGATTTCTGGGGCCAGCCCCAGGACCACGGCCCCAGCGTAAAGCCTGCCAAAAAAACCGATAAAAAACTCCTTCCGACGATCGTCGTCGATACAGAGATTGCCGCACAGCGACTAGGCCAATGCTAGGAATTAGCGAAGATGCTCGGCGCTCGCTGCCTCTCGCTGGAGGAGCTTGCGCAGAGTGAGAATGTTTTGATCGCGGTCGAACCGCTCAAGCCACTAGCGCAGGGAGCTTAGCATGCAGAAGAACCAAGACAATTCGGTGATCCTCGTTCTGGGAGGCGTTCGAAGCGGAAAGAGTCGCTATGCGCAGCAGTTGGCCGAGCGGTTCGGACGGGTTACGTTTGTTGCGACAGCCGAGCGTCGCGATGATGAGGAGATGCACCGAAAGATCGAACGCCATCGCGCAGACCGGCCCGCACACTGGACTACTGTGGAAGAACCTATCGCATTAGGCCGCGTCGTTCAAACCAGCGAAGACGACTGCGATGCCATTCTTATCGACTGCCTCACGCTCTTCAGCGCCAACCTTATGGAAGAATACGGTAGCAATGAAGCGGGTCTGGGAGCATGCGTCGAAGACCTCTGCGGGGCTTTGAAGACGACTTCCCGCAAGGTAATCCTGGTCTCGAACGAGGTCGGCAGCGGTGTCGTCCCAGCTTATGCGCTCGGACGCCGCTTCCGAGATGTAGTTGGCGAGATCAACCAGCGCGTTGCGGCTGTGGCCGATACCGTAGTCCTGATGGTCGCCGGACTTCCGATTCCTCTCAAAGGTTCGCTCGAAGGAGGCCATCGATGAAAGGGTTCCTTATTGCCGGAACGGCCAGCGGAGTTGGCAAGACAACCGTGACTCTTGCAATCACCGCAGCGCTCCGCCGTCGGGGGCTCACGGTTCAGCCGTTCAAAGGCGGTCCCGACTTCCTCGACACTGGCCACCATACCCGCATCGCAGGCCGCACAGCACGTAACCTCGATACGTGGATGCTATCTGCCCAAGCAAACCGCGACGTGGTTCGTCACGCATTGCATGGTGCCGATGTCCTGCTGGTGGAGGGCATGATGGGGCTGTTCGACGGCAGGGACGGCACGAACGAGTCGGGCAGCAGCGCGGAGATCGCGAAACTTTTAAAGCTGCCAGTGGTGCTGGTGTTGGACGCTGGAAAGACAGCTCGGAGTATCGCAGCCGTGGTGCTTGGATTTGAACTCTTTGATCCTGAGCTGCCATTGGCCGGAGTTATCTTGAATCGTGTCGCAGGTGATCGCCATTTTCGCATGTTGGAAACGGCAATCAGATCAGCCTGCAAGACGCCGGTACTGGGTTGGCTGCCTCGAGAGTCTGCAATCGCCGTCCCCGAGAGACATCTCGGGCTGCAAACAGCGGAGGAAGGCGAGAGAGGTGAAGCACTTGAATCCCTAATCGATACTCTTGCCAACCTCGCGGACAAACACCTGGATATACCCCAACTAATGGATTTGGAATGTGGACTGGAGATGACTCTTGAAGCTCCTCCAGTGCTTCGTCAAACGAGAAAACAGATTCGCATCGGAATAGCGCGCGACCAGGCATTTTCCTTCTACTACGAAGACAACCTCGATCTGCTTCAGGAGCAGGGCGCCACTCTTGTGCCGTTCAGCCCGATCCACGATCGATGCCTGCCACCAGACCTCGATGCTCTCTATCTCGCCGGGGGCTACCCAGAGCTTCATGCCGCCCAAATCAGCGAAAATGCCCTAATGCTCTCGGCCATTCGCGAGTTTGTCGCGTCCGGCCGTCCAGTGTATGCAGAATGTGGAGGCATGATTTTCCTGTCCCAGCAACTCACGACGCGCGACGGAACCACATATCTGTTGGCAGGTATACTGCCCTTCGAAATCGAGATGACTGGAAGACTCGTCGACTTCGGATATGTCAATGTGGAATTGACCAATGACTGCCTGCTCGGTAAAACAGGCACAGTGCTGCGTGGACACAGCTTCCATTACTCTCGCATCTCGAATGAATTTCAAGTCGCGACGAATTACCACCTACAATACTCACTCTCGGGCCGTATGGAGAGTGAAGGTTATCGTGTGGGCAATACACTGGCGAGTTACGTGCATCTGCACTTTCGCACAGAGCCGACCATCGCTCGCAGTTTCGTCGAGGCAGCCATCGCCAATCGAGCTTCAAATTTGGTGCCCCAATGACGCAGCTCAGTGCAGGGGTAGTGACCGAATTGGCCCGCGGAATTGAGCCTCCGGACGAGACCTGGAGAACTCGCGCTCGCGCGCGTCTAGACACGCTCACCAAACCCCTAGGCAGTCTTGGCAGGCTCGAAGACCTCGCCGCCCAGTTGGTGGCGATCCGACGCGAACATCTTGCGTTGCCTCTCAACAAAGCTGCCTATATCTTCACCGCGGATCATGGCATCACTGCTGAAGGCGTGAGCGCATACCCGAGCGCAGTCACGCACCAAATGGTACTCAACTTCCTGGTTGGAGGAGCCGCTGTCAATGCCCTTGCGCGTTTGCATGGCGTGACACTGCATGTGGTCGATGTGGGGGTCGACGCTGACTTCAACAATATCGAGGGTCTGCTCCACTACAAAATTTCGAACGGCACAAAGAACATGCTGCGCGATGCGGCAATGACCGACGAAGAGCTCTCGCGGGCGCTGCTCGTCGGCGCACAACTCGCGGATGAAGCTGCGACTGCCGGGCATGTGCTGCTGGCCGTCGGTGAAATGGGCATTGGCAATACCACTTCCGCCAGTGCAATTACCTGCGCCATCACGGGCTGTGCTGAGTCACTCGCAACCGGGCGCGGGACGGGGTTGGGCGATGCGGCCCATGCGCGCAAGATTGCAATCGTCGAAGCGATTCTGGAAAAGCACTTCGCAAACGATACTTCTCCCCATCCGCTCGAAGTACTGCGCCGTGTTGGTGGCCTGGAGATTGCTGCCATGATCGGCATGATCCTGGCGGCAGCACGCAACCGTGTCGCTATCGTTGCCGATGGGTTTATATCCACTGCAGCAGCGGCCCTTGCCGTTGCCATCGAACCGAAGGTGGGGGGATATCTGATCGCCGGCCACCGCTCCGAGGAGCCGGGTCACAGATTGCTGCTCGACTACCTCAAACTAACTCCCATCCTGAGCCTCGATATGCGCCTTGGCGAAGGCAGCGGTGCCGTCCTTGCCATGTCCATCCTTGAGTCCGCCATCGGTCTCTACTCGCAGATGGCCACCTTCGTTTCTGCTGGCGTCAGCGAGGCCTCAAGATGAGCAGCTGGAAGTTTGTGAAAGGAACAGGCTCAGACTTTCTCGCTGCTGTGCAGTTCCTCACCCGGATCCCTATGCCCCACCTGTCCTATGACCCAGATTTGCTCTCACGGGCGGTCAAGTTCTTTCCGGTCGTGGGTCTGGTCATCGGTAGCGCTGCCGCGCTGCTTCATCGGCTTTTTACGCCACACCTTCCCAGGCTCGTCACCGCTCTTCTCGTCATTGCCTTTCTGGTTTCGATCACTGGATGTTTGCACGAGGACGGTCTGGCCGACACTGCCGACGGCTTCGGAGGTGGTTCGAGCCGGGAACAGGTTCTCGCCATCCTGAAAGACAGCCGTATCGGCAGCTATGGCGGTGTGGCCCTCACGCTCAGCCTGCTGGCCCGCGTCCTTTTGCTTGCCTCGCTGCCTTTGACTCAGGTCCCTCAGTACCTCATCGTAGCCCACGTTCTCTGCCGCTGGACTACTCTCCCGTTGAGTTACTATCTGGCGCCGGCCCGCAGTCAACAAGACGCGGCTGGAGTCGGTCAGGGAGCACGGATCGCCGGTCTCACCACGCGCGGAACCTTGCTTATTGGCTCCCTCTTTAGCGCAGCGATCTGCATTTGGCTCTTGCAAACACATTCGGCTGTTGCCATCGTCGCAACAATTCTGGTCACGCTATTGAGCGGTCTCTACTTCCAACGGAGGATCGGCGGTGTAACCGGAGATTGTTTTGGCGCCACCAATCAACTCGCAGAAATAGCCGTTTACCTAACCGGAGCGTGGATCGCATGAACTCTCTTCTCTTCATTCGCCACGCCGAGACCGACATGGCCGGCACCTTTGCGGTCAATCCGACCCAACTGTGAACGCCGCAGGCCATCGGCAAATCCAAAAACTCGCTGAAAGCCTACGCACCGAACCAATTGCAGCTGTCTTCACGAGCGATCTGCAACGCTCTGTGACGACGGCACGCACTCTCGCTGAGTCATTCGCCATTCCATGCATTACCCGTCCAGCATTGCGTGAAATCGATTTTGGAAAGTGGGAGGGTCTGACTTGGGAAGAGATTGAGAAGCTTGACTCGACCTTCGCTCCGCGGTGGCTCGAAGCCTTTCCGCACCTGGCGACACCAGATGGCGAATCCTTCCAGACCGCGCTTACAATCTGCTCCGTGCAGGCATTTGTCGACTTCCAGCGGTGATCGTCCGCGCCCGAACTCTCAAAGAACTCGGAGCCGTCCAACCACGGTTTTTCTCAGAGGCAATTCTTCTTTCTGAGCACCCTCCGTTCGTCGCGACTTTCTCAATGAATCCCTAACCATCGAATACGACCGTCACCCAATCATCAAGACTCTACGCATCACGATGGTAGAGAGCTTCACATTCCCACTTCCAATAGCAATTTCAGGAGAGCAACAATGAGCATTTCAACCACACGCGGCGACGGCGGCCAGACGGGACTCGCGGGCGGCATCCGCGTCTCCAAGGCTCGATCTGCGAGTCGAATCCTATGGCACGGTCGACGAACTCAACACCGTCCTCGGCTTCGCCCGCAGCATCTGCCAAAGCCCTGAGATCAAGGCATGGACAGAAACGATCCAGCGCACACTGTTCCGGCTCGGTTCCGCTCTGGCCACCCCTCCCGAGAGCAAGAAGCAGCCGCCAGTCATCTCTGTCGAAGACGTTGCCATGCTCACCGAACTCGTCCACAAAATTGAAGCGATCGAGGGCATCTTGTCGGACTGGTCTCTGCCCGGGGCACACACGGAATCCGCAGCCTATGAAATAGCGCGCGCAGTCTGTCGAAGGGCCGAGCGAAACGCTGTCCGCTTTGTTGAGAACGGTGGAGTGGTCAAACACGAGATCATCGTCTACCTCAACCGGCTCTCCGACGTCATCTGGCTTTTCGGTAGACTCATCGAATTCAATGCGGGAGTCGATGCGCGCCTCCGCGATGAGACGAAGACAGGGCCCAAGTGGTCGAGGGCATGGTGATGAAGGAACGCGCTGAGTTTGAGGTGCAAGAGCGCGATGCTATCTATCGCGTTATTGCCACCCGGCGCGATGTACGCAGAGGCTTTCTTGAAAAGCCTCTGCCTGACGAGTTGATTCAACGCTTGCTGTCTGCAGCTCATTGCGCGCCTTCTGTCGGTCTTATGCAGCCGTCACGGTTCGTTTTGATCCGCGACTACGGCGTCCGCCGAGCCATCCATGAAGCATTTCTACAGGCAAACGCACAGGCCCTGGCAACATACACCGGCGAGCGTCGCGAGCAATACGCAAGTCTGAAGCTCGAAGGCATTCTGGAAGCGCCACAAAACCTCTGCGTTCTAAGCGATCCGCACAGTGAGCGCGGCCATCAACTTGGCCGCCATACAATGCCCGAGACTGCGATCTACTCGACCGTCTGTGCGATACAGAATCTTTGGCTCGCCGCTCGGGCCGAAGGCGTGGGTGTCGGGTGGGTCAGCATCCTCGATCCGGATCGTCTGCGCGAGATCCTGCACATTCCCGCAAATATCGTACCGGTGGCCTATCTTTGCTTGGGCTATGTCGACCGCTTCGCCTCAGAGCCGGAACTTGAGCGCTTCGGGTGGGAGAGTAGGATAACGCTCGAAGGGGTTGTTTCTTATGATCGATACAGCGCTGACCCTAAGGCGGAACAGCCATGAGGGCGCGCGCAATCATGGTGCTTGGAACGAGTTCCCACGTAGGGAAATCGCTTCTCACGGCTGCGCTCTGTCGAATCTTTGCGGATCAGAAAGTGAGCGTCGCACCCTTTAAGTCGCAGAACATGTCTCTCAACTCATCTGCGACCTTGGAAGGTCTTGAAATCGGCCGCGCGCAGGCTCTGCAGGCGGAGGCAGCCCGCATCCCCGCTTCCGTCCACATGAATCCCATCCTTCTGAAACCTGCTGGAAACATGACATCGCAAGTGGTTGTTCGCGGGCTGGTCTCAGTTGTAACGCTACTTGGTGTGGCCTGCGGCGTTCTTCTCTCAGCTTGTGCTCAGCCACGTGAAGCCCCAGGGCCGACCCGATGATCGAGCCGAGCGCTTCAATATCCCCTCGTCGCAACTGATCGATTTTCAGTGCCAATATCAATCCCGACGGACCTCCGCCCGCAGTCCTATCCAACTTGCGAACGAGCCTTGAAGACATCTCAATTTTGACCGCATATCCCGATCTCGAACAGATCGGACTCAAGCGATCGATAGCCGACTATGCCGGAGTTCACCCCAAAAACCTCGTAGTCGCTAACGGCTTCATCCCGCTACTGGAGTCTGCGCTCCGCACGCTAAGGGTCAAACGCTGCCTTCTCCCAGTGCCCGCCTTCGTTGAGTATCGTCGCAGCCTTGCTCGTGCTGGAGTAGAGATCGAACCGCATATCCTAACTCCGGATTCCAATTTCCGTTATGACATCCATGTCTTGGTGAATGGTAGTCACGACGCTGTTTTGCTTGCCAATCCCCAGAATCCCTCGGGCGTCCTTACAATAAGGGATATTCTGCTCCAGTTTGTCTCAGCGTGCGCGGAGCGAAACATCACCGTCTTCCTCGATGAAGCATTCATCGATTACGCACCTTGGGATTCATTGACGCTGGATGTTGAACGAATTGCAAACCTGATCGTCTTTCGCTCCGTGACCAAGTTCCACGGAATTCCGGGCCTCAGAGTGGCCTATACAGTAGCCAACGAAGCTATAGCGCGAGCACTTGATGAACACCTTCCACCTTGGCCAATCACAACTCTAGCCTCATGCGCCGTTATATCCGCGTTAGCCGACCATCCCTTCGCGGAGCACACCAAGCTACACAACGACGGGCGAAGAACTCATCTGAGCAGTGACCTTGATGCCCTCGGCATTCACACCTACCCCTCTGCCGCAAACTTCCTACTCCTTCGTCTTCCTGAGGGCGCCTCTGCAGAGCGGCTCTGGAGACGCTTGATCACTGAACACCATATGGTGTTGCGAGACTGCTCAAACTATGAAACTTTGCCATCCAGACACTTACGCACGGCGATACGCACGGAGGAGGAAAATGACAAGCTTGTTGGAGCAGTAGCCCAGTCATTACAGTTTTGCTGGCGAAGTCAGCGAGCGTAAATGAAGAGGAGGATATGAGGCTGGCGGAGAAAGGCAAGGTTTATTTGGTTGGCTCTGGGCCGGGTAATCCGGAACTGTTGACGGTGCGCGCTGTTCGTTTGCTGGAGACGGCGGATGTTGTGTTTCACGATGACCTGGTGTCGGACGAAGTACTCGGACTGGTACATCAGTGCGCGCTTGTGACGAGTGTGGGAAAGCGTTTTGGGCGACCTAAGATTACGCAGGCAGGGATTAATGCATTAATGATCGAATCGGCGCGTGCTGGGCGGTCGGTGGTGCGGCTGAAGAGTGGGGATCCGCTGGTATTTGGGCGCGCTGGGGAAGAAATTGAGGCCTTGCGCGGGGCAGGGATTTCGTTTGAAGTTGTGCCGGGTGTGACCGCAGCGCTCGCGGCGGGTGCCGTATTAGAGGCGCCGCTCACGGACAGGAAGAGTACGTCGAAGCTGATTCTTTGCACGGGGCATCATGCGGCGAATAAAGCTGATTTTACCCCAATCTGGAGTGGCCCCTTGCCCGAGGATGCGACACTGGTCGTCTATACGCCGGGGCGTGACTTCGGTCGGATTGCGAAGGAGCTTATCGCTGCAGGCGTGAAGGCGGATATGCCTTGCTGTGCTGTGTCACACGTAGCGACGGCACAACAGAGTTACGCGGCCTGCAGGCTGGCCGACTTTGCTGAGTTGGTGTGTGGGCCGGCGCCATTACTGCTATTGATCGGGCGAGCCATAGAGTCACTGGTGAGCGGGGACGTTGGGCAGGCGCCGGAAGGTGTGCTGGCACTGCTTCGGCACGGGTTATAGTACTTAGCCTTGGCTCTTTGGTATGGAAGAAGTCAGAGTTGAAGGTGGTAGGCACACGACCAATACACGACCATCGTACGGTCGAAACCAGCCCAAATGGTTCTAAACCATCCTAAAAAGAGGAGCCCACAACACTAATCGTCTCAATGATATCCGCTGATTCCAGTCCACTTAGTTCGCTTGCTAGGCGGCCCTGAAAAGGCCGGCGTCGGCGGTTCGATCCCGTCTCTGGCCACCATTTAGAATCAACAACTTACAAGTGCTGAATCGTAAGCCTCCCAATCGGGAGGCTTTCACGTGTTTTGGCTAAATCACCTGTTTTGAATAAGATGGCGGTTTTCGGATGTGGTCGTGTATTGGTCGTGCGCTGCCTTGCCGACGAGAAGCAACCTTCCAACCCCATTGGAATGTGCAAGATGTGGAGGTCTTAGAACGGTCGACGCCAGCCTCTTCAAGATCGCTCTCCTTGTTGGTCGGTTGTGTTCTGCGAACCGGGGCCAGGAAATACGCACTTGTCGGGGGTACGAGCCCGAACGGTCGTGTCGCTGGCACCTATCTGCACGGGATCTTTTATGAAGACGAGTTCAGGCATGCGTTCCTACGTGCGGCAAGAAAAACATGCGGGCTTGCCCCCGGACACGCTCCTCAATTGGAAGTAGCTTCGGGAAAACGAATTCGAGCGACTGGCTCGGACTGTTGCCGATTCAGTCGACCCAAAACGTTTGCTCGGCCTGGTTGGCTTGGCATGGCCGCGTGTTGCGGCGGAGGAGAGGGCATGCGCGTCGAGACGCTGACTGCATCGGATTCTGGCGCAGACTGCGGACTGAGAGCCGTTCAGAGATTCTTCGAAGTCGCTCTTGGTGGTTGTACCGGTCTACTAGGCATAAATAAATGGTGTCAGCGAACCGGAGTGTTCTACGTGCCAGGGTCTTGATGACGATAGCCGTTTTCGACCATGACGATCGAAGCATCGACGAGCACTCCAAATCGCCAGAGCAATTCCGCCGAGCGACATGATGTTCGAGGTCACGCCCAGCCAGTACATCGGGATGAACGACATAAGAACCGCAATGGGCAAGGCAAGAATCGCGATCAACGCGGAACGAAAATGGAAGAGGAAGACGATGATCACCACGATCAGGTCGGAGCGGTCGTATTCAGGCATTGGCAAAACGAAGCGGCGTGAACGTGGAGACGTTCGGGCATGCCGAACTCTCGCATGGCCGCATCGCAGGCCACGCCTACCTGGGCCAGGTCCATGCGTGCGATCGTCTGACAGCAGATTAGGAACCGGCTGTGCGCATCATCGGTGATCGTGAATGGGTCAGTCACATCGATATTCGTCGCGAGTCATGAAGTACCCTTGTAGTGGCCCTTCTTGCGCCATCGCCAAGTCAGCGCGACCAACCGGGAGAGTAATGCTCTAGCAAAATGACAGGTTTTGCTTGATTTGTGAAAGATCAGATCGCACGAGGGATAACGCATTACATTCAATTGACATTTCCCTGACAAGCGCTATCCCCGGCCGGGCTTATCGTCATCTGCGGGTCAATCTCTTATAGAAAATCGTGTCCTATGCGCGACCGAGATAAAGTTGAGCGCTGAAGCAAACCAATTCCCCAAAGGAGCAAACAATGTTTCCAGTCCTTCGCGAGCCCTGCAAGTTCGCCCGTTCTCTCTTCGGTGGTTCACGTGCTGCTGCCGCAGCACTGTGCTGCTCGATGCTCGTAACGGCAGCCCACGCCCAATATCAGCGCACAGATCTCGTATCCAATCAGGCGGGAGTGGCGCCTCTTCAGGATCAACACCTAGTCAATGGATGGGGCCTCGTTTCACTCCCTACATCTCCGTTCTGGGTCAGCGATAACGGCACGGGATTCTCGACACTGTATACCGCGGCCGGCGCGCAGGTTCCGCTCTTCGTTACGGTTCCTCCTGCTCCCTCAAGCCCTGCCGGAAGCCTCGGCATGCCAACCGGCGTGGTCGGAAACATCAGCCCAAATCCAACTGATTTTACGGTCTCGGGAGATGGCAAGTCTGGGCAGGCACTTTTTATCTTCGCGACCTTTGACGGTACGATCAGCGCCTGGAGCCCCGCCGTTGCCACCGGTCACTCCACGATCACAGCAGATAGATCGGGCGTTGGCGCCATTTACGCGGGGCTCGCCATTGCCGTCAACGATTCAAAGGAAGCCTTTCTGTATGCTGCCGATGACGGCCCGAACCGCCGGGTCGACATGTTCGACAGCTCGTTCAACTTGGTTAAGTCCTTCGATGATCCAGAGATCCCGAAAGACTTTGCTCCCTATGGCATTCAGGCCATTAAGGGGCAAATCTGGGTCACCTATACGGCTCTTACCAAGGCTCAGAGCGGATTCGTAGACGTCTTCGACACCGCAGGCAATTTGGTGAAGCACTTCGCGGTGAATGGACCGCTTCATTCGCCTTGGGGTGTTGCCCTGGCTCCGGCCAACTTTGGTCCCATGAGCAATGCGATCTTGATTAGTAACAATACGCCCAAAGGCCAGATCAACGCGTTCAATCCCGAAACTGGCAAGTTCCTGGGGGCGCTTCGCGATGCCCGCGGCAAGGCAATTGAGATCGATAACGTCTGGGCCCTCCAGTTTGGACAAGGCGCCACAGCCAACGGACCGACGAACCAGCTATTCTTTACGGCTGGTCCGAATGCCTATGCGAACGGCCTCTTTGGCACCATCACCGTTGGAAAGTAATAGCTAATTCAGGGGGAATTCCAAGGCTTCTGTGTTGCACATGGACTTCCCCTTTATTTCGCGTCTCTCTTCCGTCGTTGGCCAAGTTGCTCCCAGAGCCTTCCCACCTGCATCCAAAGCCCAGTCGCCGCCTTTTCTTGAATTGTTTCGCGATCCGGCGCAGAATGCGGATCAAGATCACGGCGGTCGAAAATTTACCTCTAAATCGACTCCATGTCGACCTTAGCGAGGCGGTTGCTTGGACTGATCGAAAAATGCTAGAAACTGTCGAATAAACACGGCTTGGTTGTGGGCTCGATGAAGACCTCACTCGTGAGCTCGGCATTAGAACTCAGGTCAGTACAGGTTTCGCAAAGTGCGCCGCCATTGCGTCAATGATTGGATTTTGCCGCGCTCGACCATAAGAAGATTTACATTCTCTATCTCCGTGATATCGACCCTGCCAGGAGTCGATTCGAAAAGCCTTTGATTTACGGCCACTGGAAGCCATAAAGACCGATCCACGCACAGTAGCAGCTTCGTAATCGACCACCTATGCAATTTCGTAACTCCTGGTAAATTCTACAAATAAACGCAGCGGCCCCTTCGGGATATGAATGGCGCTCCCGGAAGGTCATAGTATCTATCTCGAAGTTGTCAACGAGTAAGAATGGAAGAGTGACATTCAATTGACAACGTACTGACAACATAAATCGGCAACGCATCTATTCTCTGCTCACGCTGTTAGTAACTGGAAACTCATAAACATGAGCCAAAGGAGAAGTGATATGTCACAAATCAAAGTCTCGAATGGTGCGGCTGCGAACAGGCGCAAATTCTTACAAACCGGAATGGCCGTAAGTGCAGTCGGGCTCCTGGGCGGAAGTCTGTCCGCTTTCGGCGAAGGTCAGCAGGAAGGTGGCGGAGAGGTCACAAAAGGCGATATTGCAATTCTCAAATTCTTGAACGCTCTTGAACAGATCGAAGCCGATCTGTGGATCCAATATTCCGAACTCGGAGGAACCCAGGACAACGAAGTCTCGGGAGTTGGCGGAGGCAATCCGCTTTATACTGCCGCTCTGACGATACTCGACGGTGACATGGCTCAGTATATACATGACAATACCGACGATGAAATCAGCCACGCTGCGTTCCTGAAAGCATATCTGGAGTCGAAGGGATCGGATGCAGTTGACTTAAGTCCCTTCGCCACAATTCCCGGTAGCACGGCAACGGGTTCCACCGGAAAGGGTCGCCTCACCAACCTCATGCAGCTCACCATCGACACCAGTTTCTGGTCTCGGTACCGCAGCATAACCAACCCTGATTTCGATCCAGGTTCTCCGTTCGTTCAAGCGGTCCCCAGCCTGAATGTAGGCAAACATACCGCAATTCCAAGAACCAATGCCGACACTGACGGCAGTTCCATTAGCGACAATCTTCCGGGAAGCATCAGCACGCACCTCCAGGCGATTGCCTTCACGGCGGGCTTTCACTTCGCTTTTATTGAGCAAGGTGGCACCAGTCTGTATCCGACACTCGCCCAGAAGGTGACGAATCTCGAAGTATTGCGGGTCTTGCTCAGCATTGGACCCAGCGAGACCATGCACTTCCAGACTTGGCAGGACAAGGCAGGCAACGCGCTTCCTCTGACAAACGTGGATCCCGCAACCGGCGCAACAGTCACCTTTACCGATCTCACACAGGCCCAGGGCGAAACAGATCCAGAGTCTCTCAAGGGAGACACGTTGCAGGCCAATCTGATCATGCCCGAGCCGACCCATTTCCTCAACCAGAAGTTCCCCCCGGTGGCGATCATCCGTCCTACCTCCACAAAGAACAGCGGAGCAGTAACGTCGCTCCAGGGCTTTGTAAATGATGGGCTCTTCATCGGCCAAAAGAATCCAGAATTCTTGAAACTGATGTTTAGCTTGGCAGAGGAAGCAGATGCAGCCCGGCGGCTAGGCTAACGTCCTTCAACTACGAACCGCTGACCGTAGACGGGTTATGGGGGCTACGATAGACTGCGCTCTCCGACACAACGAATGCGGCAGACATTCCGGTGCATGATAAGAGCGCCTCGGTCTTCCGAGACGCTCTGCTTTATCGAGCCCTCTCTCTGTGGCCAGCTCGTTCCAGTTGAAAAGGAATACGTAACTGGCAAAGTTCAACGAGAGTTCCCAGTCGCACCGTTGCGGCGTATTTGCAACATTTCTCCGATTTGCCTTCTCTAACGTCAAGACGATACTGTTGGGATTACTCGTCTGCATCTCGCTTTGGGCTTTGGGAGCCATTGTGACGACAGCTTTCGGCATTTGATTACCGCACAATTTCTCAGGGCAGCCGACGGCGCCGCGATGGTCTCCGATGCCACTCCGGTGAATTGTTGGCGACCGGGATTACTTCCGCCCCACCCGTTCAACCATCTCATGTACTTCCAGAATCACGACATCCGGTCGGTCATTCTGGATATAGTGCCCACTCCCCTTGGCGACGATCCGTGTTCCACTAGCTGAAAGATGTCTAAGCTCCTCCTGCATCTGCTCCCATGCCGCGCTGGTAGCTCGATCGACATTAACGGGAAGACTCTCGTCCCGCAGATCGGGATCGTGAGAGATGACGATGAGCGGAAGATCACGGGAGAATTGGACGTTCTTAGCCCGTGGAGCACTCTCACGAAATGTCTCGCGTTCGGCGGCATTTTCGCGAGCATCGTTGAACGTGCATTCAGCAGCGCGTAGTGCCTCACTATTTCCGCAGTATTCCAGCAGATGAGGAACGCCAAACGGCGTTGTGAATTCGAGAAACTTCCCCTGGCGAATCCATCCCGAGTTCATGGCATCGAGTGCGCGAGGAAAGCGTTTCAGTTGGTCAGGATGGCATCCGTCGACGAGCACAATTCCCGCCACATCGCTCTTGAAGTAGAAGCATAGAGCCGGATGTTGTAAGTAGCCATCGAGTGACCGACAAGGATATAAGGCGGAGCTAGGTCAGCATTGAGGAGCAATTGATGAAGCTCCTCCGCAAACGCAATGCTTGTGCGAGGACGTGGGCTCGCCTCACTATAGCCCATACCTGCGCGATCGTAAGAGCATATGCGAGCAAAACTGGCGATTTTCGGTTGCACATTTTGCCAGGAGATGAACGAATCACCAAGCGCCGAGTCGAGGATGACGGCTGGTGCCCCCTGGCCAGTGCAGTAAATGTGCATCTTGTAACCACCTAGATCCACAAGACGGCCGGGCATCGGAAATGCACTTCGTTCACGGAATAGAGAAACGGCTTGGTAAAGTCCTCCGATTGCTATTGACATAAGGAATAGCGCCACGATGCCTTGAATTGTGCGTCTCCATGAGACATGGAAAAGCGGGAGCCAAAACCATCAGCGATGCAAACAGAAAGGTATAAGGATCCGCCACGTAGAACTTTCCGGGGTCGGAGAAGACCGCTGAGAGCGCCTCACGGTCTGCGGCCCAATATGCAACGAACATGTTGCCGGCCAGCAGGAGCGAGATCGGGCGCGGAAACAAGCCCCAGATAAGAAGAATCTCCGGAAAACGTTAGCAGCTATACTGGCTATCGCCGGATTGATCGAGAAACGCTTCTGCTGCTGAGTGCTTTGCGTTCCGGGGCCTCAGTCGCAGAGGCCGTGACACAGGCTTTTGAGAAAACCAAACTTTACGCCGAAGAGCAGGTGACCGTGTTGCGCGAGAGCTTTGCGCATGCTTCCGAATTGGGATGGTTCTGCCCTCCCCAGAGCGATAACAATTTCGAAGTCCTTGTTATGTAACCCACAAAGATTGGATTGATCAACAGCCCTTGTTCCCTGTGGGATTGTTCAGATGTAAGTGGTCAGATTTGAACGATCCCTTCTTTTCTTTCAACGATCCAATGTGAAGCAAGGCGTTTCCCCTCAAATGGCGCTAGTAACGCTCAAACTCGGACCCGCCCTTATTCTTATTCATCGCAAAGTGATTAGGGCGTGTTAACACTATTTCAATCTAACTCATGTAAGTTAGCGATAGATGGAAATCACAGAAGAGCAGTATGAGCGGATCAAGGGCAGCTTGCCAGTGCAGCGGGGCAATGTGAGTCTAACCAACCTTCAGTTTCTGAATGCCTTGCTGTATGTGGCCGAGCATGGATGCAAGTGGCGCGGACTTCCAGAACGGTTTGGTAACTGGCACACCATCTATACGCGTATGAATCGCTGGTCCAAGAGTGGGGCCATGGACCGCGTCTTTGAGAAACTGCAACTGGAGCAGATCGTGCGCATTCGCATCGAAGCCTTCGGTCTGGACTCCACTTCGGTCAAGGTGCATCCGGACGGCACGGGAGCATTAAAAAAAACGGACCACAGTCGATCGGCAAATCGCGCGGCGGATGGACTACCAAGATTCATATGGTTGCCGCGGATGCTCGAACCGCAATAACGTTCGCACTCCCTGCAGGCAATGCCCATGACGCGCCGGAGGGTCGCGAATTACTTCGCGATCTGGGCTCTTTCCCCGGTATGGCCGTGATCATGGATCGTGCTTACGAAGGCAACATCGTCGAGGCACTCAGATAGAGTTAACACGCCCTAAAGTAAGGGCAAGTGCTGTAACTTTTTTTTGAACCCGCTTGTCAGATGGGCGTTCCATAGGAGGAATACCTCGCCATGTTCGATTTTGTCCTTTCGTCCGGTGGAGCCCCGAAGGCCTCCGGAGTTCACCTGAGTCGAGCTTGGGAATCCTTCCTCGCCATTACCTGCGCGTTGTTTGTAGGGGCATCGGCCCTCGGCCAGACTCCGGCTGTGGGCGCAAAGGCGCCTGACTTTACGCTGGCGACGCCAACAGGAAAGGCCGTCACGCTTTCAGCCGAGCAGAGTGGACACGATCTCGTTCTCGTGATCTTACGAGGCTTTCCTGGCTACCAGTGCCCCTACTGCGTAAGGCAGGTTCATGATTTCGCAGACCATGCCTCTGACTTCAAGGCGAAGAATACGCGCGTGCTTTTGGTCTACCCGGGACCGCCGGCGGATTTGGATCACCACGCGAAGAAGTTCCTTGAAAAGCAGGCCGAGTTGCCATCCAATATCGTTCTCGTGACGGATCCTGACTATAAGGTCACGAATCTGTACGGACTACGTTGGGACGCGTGGCTTGAGACGGCGTATCCGTCCACGTTCGTTCTCGACAAAAAGGGAACGGTCGTCTTCGAGAAGATTAGCCATCGCCACGGCGATCGCCTGTCTGCACAGGATGCACTGGACCACATTTCCACGAATTAACGCGGGGCTGTGCCGGGAACCGCCGGCGCAGCTTCTTTTCCCGCAAGCACGCAGGTCCAACATGGAAACCTTTTACAATCGTCTCCTTTTTCTCCTCGCCGTCTTGTCGGTGCTTCCCTCATTCGGCGCCGACGGCTTTCCCTTGGGCCAATGCAGTATTCGGTGCTTTTTAGACTACCGCTTGATCCATTGATAGACTACGGATACGAGGGCACCGCCTCGAAAGTTACAGGCTGTGATCAGATGAGCCGGTCCCAATTCCACAGATTGCGGCCACAGCATCTCCGCTACAATAGACGCGGTGAACGCAGGCCTTTTGATGATTTATTGTTGCGATCTAGATGTGGGGAAATCCAACGAACGTCTCCTGGCTCTCGTTTGGCTGACACCACACTCAAGGCGCCAGACCAGGGTTGCTCTATGGTGAATGTGTGACTGTGAGATCAACTTCTATCGTGCGTGTTGCGATTGCCCAATCGGCACCCGTATTTCACAACAAAGCCGCAAGCCTCGCAAAGGCTCTCGAACTAATTCGAAGGGCCGCAAGCGAAGGAGCCACATTGATCGCTTTCGGGGAGACCTGGATCCCCGGATATCCCGTTTGGCTCGATATCTGCCCAAACGCCGCGCTTTGGAATCATGAACCCACGAAAGAGGTCTTTGCGGAGCTGCGAGAGAACAGCATTGCTATTGACGGGCCGGAAGTCGCTCAGATGTCGAAAATCGCACGCGAGCTCCAAATCGGAATTGTCATCGGAATCAATGAACGCGTCGAACAGGGGCCCGGCTCTAAAACGCTGTATAACAGCCTTATTACTTTTTCACCGGATGGCCGCTTGGCGAATCATCATCCTAAACTCGTACCCACATTCACGGAGCGTCTGGTGTGGGGGAACGGCGATGGCCGTGGGCTGAAGTCGGTTGATGTTGGTCAGGTACGAGTGGGAGGGTTGATTTGCTGGGAGCACTGGATGCCCCTTGCGCGAATGGCGATGCATCAGGCTGGGGAACATATTCATGTCGCCGTTTGGCCTACGGTGAATGAGGTGGCACAACTCGCAAGCCGCCACTACGCTTTCGAAGGTCGATGCTTCGTAATGGCCGTTGGTCTCATGATGCCTGCCAGCGATGTTCCACATCAGTTATCCCATAACGTCACACACAAGTGGGTCGAACGAGGAGGGAGCTGTATCGTTGCGCCGGACTCAACCTATATCGTGGAGCCAGTGTTCGATCGCGACGAACTCATCGTCGCCGAGTTGGATCTTGCGATGATTGACCGGGAGAGCATGAACCTGGACGTGACTGGTCACTATTCCCGTCCCGACGTCTTCCGCTTCTCACATTCGGAGATCAGCCCGTCGGTGTGACTAACGGGCTGATGTTCAGGAGATATTCTCAAAAGGCGTGCATATCATTACGCTTCGGATGCTCAGCATCAGTGAGCGACTTCGTTTTGAAAGGCGCTCCCTAGAATCGAATCAGCAATCCTCCCGTAAATGAAAGGTTGTTCTGAAGAGTTCCGCGGGTATCGACACCATAATGGGGTTGACCGGAGTAGAAATCCCGGACTTCGAATCTTCCACCGATCGGTAAGTTCTTCAGCAGAGGAACACCTTTGAATTGAATTAAGGGGCGGGTGTCGACGCCGCCGCCGAATTCGAGCGTCCCGGAATCACCCTGCCCCTTCACGTTTACGTTTCCGCTCTTTGGTGACGCTGGAGCAAAGTCGGCATACCCGCCGCCGAACGACAACCATGGCTGGAACGTGTGCGTGGAATTGAATTTCACCTTGATGTGGGGAGAAAGGAATAGATACGCATATTCCGGACTCACGGCCGAGGGAGGATGGCTGACCTTCACGTCGTTAGGCGACGCGAGAAAGTCCACGCCTACGTAGAGGGCTGTGTGTTCGCCAAGCAGTCGTCGATCATACTCCGCACCAAGCGCGAGACTAGAGTTCAGATTGATCGAACCGCCCGAGGTTTGGCCGATGCTTGGCGTCTGCGTAGCTCCGATAACGAGCCCGATTTCATTCTTACGAGGGGCCTCACCAGTTTGGGCAAGTACGGCTGTCGCAATGAGGAAAGCGAGGCCTAAAGGAACTGCGTGCATTCTTGATCTGTACATTTAGTCTCCAGCCCGATAGCTCAACGGTTTGACAGCGCAACCGGGTTTCTCGACGCGCCTTGACTAGCGTGAGCGCTTCGTTGGTGAGAATGGCGACTCAATGCGAAGGTTACATGATCTTCCGATTTAGTCGAGCGAGGACACTCGCTCTATAGGAAGAGAGCCACAGAGTAGCCGATTACGAGAAATGCCCTGATAGGTGAGGGCTAGCGATTCGGCCTTTCAGTGATAGATCGTCTGAGATCGGCAAGAGGCGCGTTGGGGTCGAAGACTATCCCATGACGATTGGCCTGAACGCCCAATTGAAGCCAGAGCTGATCCAAATTGACCGGAACAGGCGTCTCCTTCCAACTGTTGTACCGATTGGTCAGCACATTTGTGCCAGTGGCTTTGTCGCCCACGCTGAGCACTCGCTGTAGCGGCCATTCAGTATCGATCGTAGCCCCTTCCTCAACAATGGCGCGAAGCGCATCTTGCAGCCCCTTTCGATTGGCAGTTGCGCGTCGGATTTCAACATCAGCGATCAGACAAAATAAAGCACCTCCCCAGTATGTGCGGCCCCACGTGTGTGTCTTATCCAGTCCGCGATCACCTTTTTGAGGCTCCCCCTCCGACATGCCAGAAGCCATGCTTTCCCACACCTTCGCTGCGGGCAGTTGACCATCTTGCGCCCTGGCGATTGGCTCAATATAGGTCGCCAGACCTTCCTCAAGCCAGTGATGTTCATCGGCAAGCGAAGAGATCGCCATGTGCACAAGTTCGTGTGTCATGGTCCAGTCTGCCTCAAGATCAGCTCGCGACACAGCTCGACCGAGGCGCATCCTTGAGACACCTTGAAACCCGTCCACATCCCCCCACGTCGTTCCGTGAATCGATTGATCGTCATCATTGTTCTGAATGACACTCACTCGAGCACGTCGAACCGGAAATCTCCCGTAATACGTCGTAGTAGCCGCCGTTGCTCTTCGTACCCATGCGAGGACATCGTCCGTTCGGATGGCAGAGTTCTCCAACTCAATGTCGATCTCAATCTCAGCTCCCCCTGCATGGAGAAAGGATCGGGAGGTCCGCGATTTGGTGTCGGCAGCCACCTTGGAGATGGGAGACTCGACTATCAATTGCTGGTTATTCACCGGGAGACCCAAGCGAGCTGTTGTCAATACGAAGGCCATGTTCATCGAACGTGGCCTTCCTAAGCTCATCAAGGAGCAGATTGCTACCGTGGTCAGTGCAATTAACATGTCAAGCTACTGTCTCCCAGCACATCTGGAAATTCTGGGCCGGATGGGCTTGGAGAAATCTCTATGCCCCAAACTGTCGATAAACGCATCAGAATCTCCTGCCTGGGCGGCGGCAGCGACGATGGACTCCTCGTTGTCTAAATGTGACGGCGTACTCGGGGAATGAGGCATTGCCGTTAACAGACCCCTTCCGGTGAAGTACAACTCTTGTTGTTCAGATGGACCAATTCTAGAGAGGGTATAGCGAAACAAACTAATTTCCCAACTAACCTGCGCCGGGATGGTCCATCCCGGCCCCCCCGCAAGAAAACCTGACGCGTCCAATGAGCAGCTGACGGAACTCGTGAACCCACCGACTACGCTATTGCAAGGACTCGCTGGCCGCACGCTTCATAAAATTGGTTTGACCCCCGAATGCGAATACAGAATGGTCGATAGAGCCGAATGGAAAGAACGTAAATGCGGTGTGAAGCGTCATGAAGTTCGAGAGCCTCCACTTGAGACGCTCCAAATATCGTCGAGGTTGCAGACGACAAAGCGTCGTCGTACTGTCAAATGGAAGTAGCAGAGCAAGATGAGATGCCCGGCACAAACTATGCGGCGGCCCTATGATCGCCGGAGTACAAATAGGCAAGAGACACAGCTGGTCCCGTCTGCACGTTTGCCATTGGGTTGGCGCGCCTGAAGTGCATGAAGACATCATTGATAGACTCCTCTACACGGATTCCAGGTTTATGCATTTCTCGAACTGCCTTCGCGGCGAGCTTTGAAAGCAGATAGCGATTGGACACGTGGACCATGGCTCCAAAAATCAAATCGGATCGCATGAAAATCTCCCTATGAATAGAATGCACCTACATAGATGCTTGAAAACCGAAAGCCTCATCCGAAGCTTCATGCAGCATGGCCTCGGCATCCTTGTGGTTGCCAGTAATGCCGAGAGCCAAGCGGTAATCGGGCCCGGTCGTACAGATCGAGGTTGCTGACAAGGCATCGCATCTCCTGCCTGAACAGCGGCGACGATCACTCCACGTTGTCTTAATCCGATTGCTAATTTGAGAATGAGGCGTTGTTGGTAGCGGACCCTGTCCGACAGCTTTGCGCCTTTGTTGATGAGACGGACCAATTCCAGATCGGTTACACCGAGATTCTCTATTTTCCACGTAATCGGCGCCGGGTTGGCCCGTCTCAGACCAACGCAGGAATACAACATGCCGCGTTTAATGAACAGCTTGAGGAAGTCGCGAGACCAGCGCGCCTTCGCCATTCCATGCACCCGGAGGCCTTGCGGTTCGAGAAACTGACTTGGCCGCTCCAACAGTCATAGCATCCGCATCCAGCGACACGTTGTTGTGCCGTCAAATGGAAGGCGCCCTTCGGGCTTCGACCTCTCGAACCGTCCCAATTCGACCGTGATGCATCAACAATAATCGTTAACGCTCAAAACCGGCCGTTGTGTTGAGTTTCTAGGCAAGAGACTTCAGGCGCCATGTAACCTTTTGTTCCGATTACTACTCAAACAGCGACGCCAAGGGGAAGGGCAGAGCTTCCTTCTTCGTCGCGTAGCCACAATCTGAAAAGGAGTCTTTTTGATGATATCCTGTGTCCGCAACACGTCTCTCGCTTTGCTAGCAATGAGCGCCACCATCCCGGCCTTCCACGCTTATGCCTTGCTGGCTTCACAGGCGCCTGAACGCGTATATGCAATGACAAACAACGCAACCAAAAACGAGGTCCTGGTATTTTCTCAGGGCAACGATGGGAGCTTCCAATCCACGGGCAACTTTGCGACCGGTGGACGAGGCAGCGGAGGAGTCAGTGATCCGTTGGAGTCCCAAGGATCGCTTACCGTCAGTGCCGATCATTCGCTTCTATTTGCCGTAAATGCAGGAAGCGGCACAGTTTCCAGTTTCAGAATTGTTGGCGATCGCCTGGTGCTAGCTGACCAGGAACCGACCGACGGCACCGAGCCGGTATCGGTGGCACAGCACGGTCATTTCGTCTACGTTCTGAATCAAGGGGGCGATGGCAGTATCGCAGTATTTACCGTTGACGACAGCGGTCATCTGAGGGAAGTTCCGAATTCAACGACCCTGCTCTCCGCCACCAGCCTTGGAGGCTCATCAGTCGCTGTTAGCCCTGACGGGCAACTGCTTGCTGTGGTTGAACGCTTGACCGACAACATCGACGTCTTCCACGTACTTCCCAACGGGACTCTCTCGGCAATCACCACAACACCGGATCCCAACCCCGGCGGATTCTCTGCGATCTTCTCCAACGGTGGCCAGTTGCTGGTCTCGGAGACGGGTCCGTCAGGCGTGGCGAACGGCTCTACGATCTCCTCGTTCACCGTCAACAGTGATGCAACCCTGGCTGCGATTAGCAATGCTGTTCCGACCGAAGGCGCAGCTAATTGCTGGCTGGCCATTACGCCAAATGGTAAATGGGTTTATACCTCCAATTCTGGTTCTGATAACATCTCTGGATTCAATGTTGCTCAGAATGGAACTCTAACCCCGATCGGAAACGGCGTTGTAGCCGCCCTTCCCGCCGGAAGCCATAACGTGGATATTGCTGTGAGCGGAGATAGCAAATTTGTCTTTACGCAGGATTCCGCCGCTGGCACTATCGGTGTCTGGTCAGTCAACTCGGATGGATCACTCAAGGAGGTCGCTCTGGTTCCTGGCCTTCCCAAGCTTTCCGGAACTAACGGGCTGGCTGCCTTCTAGCTTATCTGCATTTGAAAGAGTCGCGAACGAGCTGAGCCGGCTGTAGATGGCTCGGCTCGTTTGTCGGACTTCCCATATCGTGTTTCTTAAAATTTGGGTGAGCGCGGAAATAGAGACGATGATATGAATGGATGGGCTCCGAAGCTTCTAACTGCCGAGCCCATCCATTCGGCTGAATTTGTAGTCAGGGTCGATGACAAGGTGGACGTTCTCCGGCAGAGGATTCTGCTTGGTCAAGAACTCGCGTGCTGATCGAGCTCGGCAGGCGGTCCCGGATAAACGAGCAGAACCCATGCCCCATCAGCCGCGAACTTGCTGGCATTCTCGACGAAGTCTTGCACCTGCCTCACACAATAGGGGCATTGATAGCCCAGTTCGTAATCTCACGTGCGCTCCTAGTAGGATGGTTCGATCCCGATTTGGCTGATTTAGGCCCTGCGATGTTCGGATATTGTTCGGAGCCAAGCGTGAGTGCCGAGTTTCAACGCTTGCCCATACCTGTTCTCCTCTCCTATCTTCCAGAGAACCACACAAGCCCGATTCCTCAACTTCCATATGGCTTAGTTTTTGGGTTTTGAGTCTTAGATAGCCGTCGGCACGAACACACTGGTAGAGATTTTAGGGGCAGGTCACGACCATCCTCTTAATTCGCTGCGCTTGAGGTGACAATCTGATGACATCTACTCCTGTTGAGAACCGCGTAAAGTTAAGTTGAAATGAGGCAGATTTCATCTCGCGTTGGAGACCACTTCTATCGCTTTTATTGAGCTGTCATCGGATATAGAATCCTTCAAGACGTCGGCACGGCCGTGGGAAATTGAGTCCTTGCAAGCGGCACGAGCCATCGCTGCCACTCTGGTCGTTGTCTGCCATGCGTCGGCGTTCATCGGCTGGAGCCAGGGCTCTGGCAGCGGTTCGCAGTCTACCTCTGGCTGCGCGGTACGGCGCTCGGAGTACAACTGTTCTTCGTTATCAGCGGGATCGTCATCTTTCGCGCTCATCGAAACGATCTCGGCCATGCGCAAAAAGCGGGAAGCTTTTGCTGGAAGCGCTTTCGCCGCCTCTATCCGCTGTACTGGATTTGCCTGTCCCTGACGCTACTGAAGCATCACGACGTAACCAGCCACGATGGAGCGTATAGGCATGCCTCGAGCGTCATCGTCTCCAGCTACCTACTGCTCCATCTGTTCTCTTACCAGACCATCATGGTGCAAGCATGGTCTCTGTTTGATGAAATCCAGTTCTACCTGATTTTTGCTCTCTGCATCGTTCATCGGCGGCTTGGCCTTACGGCACTCGGTTTGTGGCTGGCAGCCTCTCTGTTGTTTATAGCACCGTCCAGCGCGTACTGCTCTGTTGTGTTCTCGCCGTATCACCTTCTCTTCGGCCTCGGGATACTCGTCGCGCTTGCACTGGAAGTCAAGAGGCCCATGCCCTCAGTCTTACTCTTCTGGCTGGGGATGGCTGTCTTTACCGCCGCTGTTGTGATCGAAGGTCCGTTCCAACGCGGTGTTTCTATGCGTCTGCTGGCGGGACTAGGTGCGGCTTTCGCGCTACTGGGAGCGATCCTTCTGGAGCGCAGGGGCAGCCTCAAGATTCCGCGCTGGCTCACACGCCTTGGCGATGCTTCGTACTCGATCTATCTCGTCCACTTCATGGTTCTCTCCGTGATCGCGCGGTTCTCCTTCGCGCACCTGCGGCGACTTCCCATCCCCATCGCAGGCTGGATGGTGCTGCTTATTCTCACCGGGGTCTTTAGTGGAATGGCCGTTTACTACGCAGTGGAACGCCCTCTTTTGCGATGGATGGGAAAGCGCCGAGCACGCGGCGATGAATTGGCTCCTCTCGGATTTTAACTGCCGAAGACTGCCTTCCCGTGTGCTCTTTCCTCACGGAGTAACGTGGCTCTGTCTCTGGGAATATGGGCATCGACGGCGCTTTGTGCCTGCGCGTCGTCGAAGTACATTCCGCTACGTCACCGGCTGAGTTCTCAAAGAACCAGCGGGCACAAAAATGCATGAGAGAACGGAAGATCGCCCAACGTCTCTTCGAGGTAACCGCAGCGGCAGAAGTTTGGGCAGACGATCTGATTTGAGCGCGATATACAGCTTGTATGCCCAGCTTCTGTGCCGCTGCGATCATGGTCTTCCCAACCTTCATGAAAGCAGTTGGTGGTGGTAAGCCCTCTGCTGTTCGACTGCAATGCGAGCGTCACTAGTCGTGGTCAGGTCCTTGATCATCCGGCCGCAAGGAGTGATCAAAGACAAATTCTCCAATATTTCCCCCGAGTTTACTTCCTGCAGTTAAGTCCGAGCGAAAATGCACTCCAGCGAAGATTCGGCTCTGAGTTGCCTCTTGCCGCGCAGCCGAGAAACTTGTGAATGAGCGTTCCTCTCCTGGTAAGACCTCAGATGTTACGGTGAAATTGAATCGATCTGTCCTGAAGAACGACCCCAGCAAAAATGCGCCGGTTGCGCTAATCACCGCGTGTGCTCCAGGATATGAGGGATCAGGTGTAGTGTTGCCGACTTCGGGGAGCCAATTTGGATCCGCAGTCGTGTCAGGATTGTTGTCCGTGCCCGCGGCCCGAATTGCGGTGACTGGTCGCCAGAGGTTGTACGTGTACTTCGCATCATAAAATGCGATTACGTCATCAGCGAACGCAAGGTTCAACAGGGCAAAGAGCCGGGCGCTCTCTGGCAGCGAAAGTCCATGTGCAAGGGTCGCAGTCTGCGCGATCTCGTTCCAGTAATTCTGAATGGCCCCATTCCAGAAATGGCCAGTTAGAGCCTGATCCGCTGTTGCGGTTATACTCTTCGCTATTCCCAATGACTTCACTTCATTGAAATCACTGGTGTAAATGTCGCTCGTCAATTCCGGCGGCGGTCCAGGACGAAACTGGTTTCCAGCTTCCAGAGTAAATGGTGTGACTCTGGACCATTCGGTGAACTGCGGTTTTGGGAAATTCGGGGGTGTGGATTGAAAGTCGCCCGGCGCACTCCCAAAGACAAATGGCGGAGGCTGAGCAGTGGATCCGTCACCGCTTCGAGCATCGAGAATGGTATCGGCAACCATTTCGCCAACTTTGATTCCCTGATTTTTGTGGACGCCGTCGGGAATCTGAGACAGCAGTTGATCCAGTTGTGCATCCAGTTTCCCCTCGAAATCCGGATACAGTGCAATCAGCACAGCGTGGGCTGCAGCGTCCGCTGCGGCGGCCTCCGAAGCTCTTCGTGACACTCCCGCAAATCTCACCAAGTAAGGTCTGTGCGTTCGGTCGATGTTATTGACCGCGTCGTAGATTGCGGCGTGCATCATGGCAAAGCTGCGGGTAGGGTGAACCGTTGGAGATTGAGCGCCAGGCGTGCGCACGATAATCAGGAGCGTCCGGTTCCACTCAACAACAGGGTCGAGCGGCTGAGGTGCTACGCTTGGCGCACTTTCGTTCGTTTTTTCAGTGAGTGGACTGGTTGAGGTAGTTACCTGAGCCATTAGGCTGGCGCAAAGTAGTGAGGATGTTAGTAATACCTTCATCATTCGGGTGCTTCCTTTCTGATGCGCCCAGGCTGGCTTCCATGGCAAATTTAGACATGGAGAACATTTGGGCCTCGATGCTGAGTCAACCGCTGCTGTTCCTAACTGAGAGGCCAACGAAATATTCCCGGCCGGCAAAGTTTGTTCTACGGGGGGAACAAAGTCTTTGCTGCGTTGTTGGTAGAACCAAAGAGAGAGCCATTGTTGGACGCTTGGGCGGATCAGTTGCATTTCGGTATAGCTGTGAGCCACGGGCCCTGCCACTTGATCAGTGTCGACCCAGTCTCACATCGAGCGGCTGTTCCTGGAGATTAACCAGCTGGAGATTAACCAGAAGGATACATATTTCCTTCTCTTGCTTGGAATCAGGGAATAATTCTACGCCACTTCAGTTCTTATCGGTAGAAGGGGATGAACGGTAGATCCAGTTGAAAAGAGTATGCGCTCTGATTTGGTAATCGGGGCACTTGCCCATATTTCGAATCGCTATCATCTTCGTCGGTTGGCCTGTAAGGCCACCCGCAAATTTCATGTACCGGAAGCTCGCTTGCAAGAGACGACGAACGATGTGCTTGTGCGCTTACGTCACTCCTACCCGATTCTGCCGATTGCGCCACAATCTGCACACTTCCAACGCCGCCCTGCTTGAGGGCAGAACTGTCAGAGGTCAAACATGTCTGCCTTCTGTGACAAGCGGAGTAAGACCCTCATGGCCACCATGACATCTCTATCGATGGCGCTGTTCGAAGCGCCACGACAAATCGCATGGTGTTGCCTCCTGCTTGAGCATCTAAACGAATTTGCAGCACTCGCATGGTATTTCGTCGCGGACAGCCAGCTTGTCGAATGTGTCATCCGGCGAACGCTGAAATCCCTTGACGACATTCCTTTCGATACTTCCCAACCGCTTCTTACCTACCACAACGCTCGAAACATGATCATCACACAAGCGATTGCAGCTCTATGGGATAGGGAAGTACCGCAACACCCCATTGTTTGTTGATCAACTGTATGGTTGCGAAGCTCTCTGCCAGGACCCGCTCGCTGGTTTGGACCTGGTAATGCGTGAGTCACAGTGCTCCCGCCTTCTCGATCTTCAGTTCGGACAATAAACTTTCCCAGTCGCCCCTGAGGAGGGCCCCCCATGAGATTCGTAGCAATCGCAGCCGCAGCAGTTCTACTGGTCCCCTACACGCATGCGGACGGCGCAAATAAAAAGATTCCTGATCCTCAGGCACTCCTTCAGCTTGAGGCGAAAGCAGCCCAGGCCGCCCCTAACGAACAGTGTTTTCTGTATTCGGAGATCGTCCACGACATGACGGAAATCGCCGGTCAGGAGCTGTCTTCAGGCGACTTCGAGCATGCGTCTGAAACACTGCAAGCCGTGCAGACCTATGCCCAGAAAATTCACATAGGTATGGCAAACGACAAGCGAAAGTTGAGGAATGCTGAAATCCTGATGCGCGACACAGCATTTCGCATGAATGAGATTCTTCACAATGCTTCGCTGGAAGACCGGCCAACCCTTCTGTCCACTTTGAATCAACTCGATCAGGTACAGACCGAGTTGATGATGCAAGTGTTTAAGCACTAAGGGCTACAGGTAAAACGGAAAAACAGGGCCTTCCCTTCACAGCCTTCAACGTTAGGACGTTCAAGAAATCGCAAACTTGGGAATGTCCACGCCTGCAACCTCGGGCTTATGCACCGAGTGTCGCCCTTTACTTAGCTCACCTCGGCAATCTCATCTTGCGCAATTTTGCATGCTTTGCGCGAGTCAACCAGGGTTGCGAGCCATTTTGCCGATGGCGGGGCCGTTCCTGCAATGGGCAGGTCTGGCGTTTTTATCTGAGACGCTAGTCTGTGCGGCCACGGTCGTTATCTGATGAATATTATCTATTGAACGTAACGAACGACGTCCGGGACCGAGGCGCGCCGAAGTCAGAATCAATTCCAAGCTGTAGCTTGGCAGCTTCCGACATCAGTCCGGGATTCCAGGGTGGATCAAAAACGATATTGACCTGTACTTTGTTAACGCCGGGCAATCTTGAAAGTTTGCCTTCCGCGTCTGCTTTGAGCACGTTGCCCATGCCGCATCCAGGGGCGGTCATCGACATCCTGACCTCGATGTTTTTTTTCCCATCTTCGAGGGGTGTAATCTCGGCCGAATAGACCAGCCCCAGATCCACGATGTTCACCGGAATCTCAGGATCATAGACCGTCTTCAATTGCTTCCAGATCATCTCCGGCTCAAACGCTTCTTCGTGTGTAACCGTTTCGGTTACCGTGGGAGAGAGCCCAAGTACATCGGCGTCTCGCGCATCCATTCTGTACATGACGCCGGCGCCGGTCGCGATCGTATAGCTGCCTCCCAAAGACTGCACGGTTCTTACCGTGGTACCGGCGGGAAGACTGGCGCGCAGGCCACTGGGAATCTGTATGACGTCGCAATCCCTGCTTAGCGTGATTGGCCCCGTGATCGCCATATAATTCACTCCTACTTATTCCGTTGACGCGACTTCCTGGCTTCCCCTGAGCGCGGTCTGCAACGTATGCCAGGCCAGAGTGGCACACTTCACTCTCGCAGGGAATTCGGAGATACCGGAGAAGGCGGTCAATTTTCCCAGACCGGAAATATCTCCTTTGCTGTCGGCCTGGCCTGAGACCAGAGTGTGAAATTGCTCGAAGATCATCGCCGCTTCCGCCCTGGTTTTGCCTTTGACGCTCTGCGTCATCAGAGATGCAGATGCCTTTGAAATTGCGCAGCCGGCGCCCTGGAAACCGATGTCACGAATGCGATCGCCTTCCACATCCAGAAAGACCGTAAAGCGGTCCCCGCATAACGGGTTGTAACCTTCGGCTTTATGGTTCGCCGTCGCCGGCTCACGGTAGTTCCGTGGAGCCTTGCTGTGCTCCAGAATCAGCTCCTGATAGAGTTCACGCAGGTCGGCCATCAGACAAATACCTCCCGCACTTTCTGGATCCCTTCGACCAAAGCGTCCACTTCCGCGTGAGTGTTGTAAAGGCCAAACGATGCTCGCGCCGTAGCAGGAACGCCGAAGCGCTCCATGATGGGCTGTGCGCAGTGGTGCCCGGTGCGAATCGCTATTCCTTCCTGGTCGAGGATCGTTCCGATGTCATGGGGGTGAACCCCCTCCAGCACGAACGAGAGCACTCCGACCTTCTGATCGGCAGTGCCAATCAAGCGCACCCCGGGAATTGCTGCAACTGTTTCCGTGGCGTATGCCAGCAGGGCATCTTCATGGGCCGCGATATTTTCCATGCCCAACTCATTCAGGTATTGGAGCGCCGCATGCAAGCCGATTGCGCCGGCAATATCGGGCGTACCCGCTTCAAACTTGTACGGTAACTTGTTGTACGTTGTCTTTTCGAAGCTCACTGAACTGATCATGTCTCCACCGCTCTGGTAGGGCGGCATTCCCTCCAGTAGCGCGGCCTTGCCGTAGAGAACGCCTATCCCGGTAGGACCGTAGACCTTGTGGCCGGAAAATACGTAGAAGTCGCAGTCAAGAGCCTGCACGTCCGTGGAAAAGTGGGGAATCGCCTGCGCTCCGTCGACCAGCACGGGCACCCCTCTGCTGTGGGCAAGCTCGATCAACTGCCGTACCGGGACGACTGTTCCCAGTGCGTTCGAGACCTGCGTTACCGCAACGATTCTCGTCCGCGGCCCGAGCAGTTTCTCGAACTGCTCCAGCACCAACTCGCCGCGATCGTTGATGGGTACAACTTTCAGTTGCGCTTTCTTTTCCTGGCAGAGGATCTGCCAGGGCACGATATTGGAATGGTGCTCGAGGGCGGTTATGAGAACCTCGTCGCCTGCCGCGACATGCGTCCGGCCATAACTCTGGGCCACCAGGTTGATCGCCTCCGTCGCGCCGCGAACAAAAACGATCTCATGGGCATCCCTGGCATTGAGAAATGCTTGAACCGTTGTTCGCGCCGCGTCGTGTGCTTCCGTGGCCTGTACGGAAAGGAAATGCACGCCCCGATGGATGTTGGCATTCCCTTGCTCGTAGTAGCGTGAAATCGCATCGATCACCGCCCTCGGCTTTTGCGAAGTGGCGGCGTTGTCAAGATACACCAGTCTTTTGCCGTGGACTCTGCGCTCGAGAATGGGAAAGTCCCGGCGCACCTTGTCGACATCGAGAGGACCGGCGGCCCCGTGCACGGCCGACAGCCGCGACGTTTGAGTCATCAAGCTTGTCATCCGGTTTCCTCCCAAATGAGATCCCCTGTCTCCTGATGATCGCTGCCGGGGCTTCGAGGGTTCCATTGCGCAATATCCGTGAGGCGTTGGGCGATCAAGCCTTCGATGAATCGGCGAAGGGCCGGTTCATCCATACGATCAAGACACTCGCCGGCAAACGCACCTAATAGAAGGTTGCGGGCCGAGATCTCGTCGATTCCGCGCGTTCGCAGATAGAACAGAGCATCCTCGTCGATCTGACCGATGGTGGCTCCGTGTGTGCACTTCACATCGTCGGCATAGATTTCCAACTGCGGCTTAGTGTCGATCCGCGCATCGTCAGAAAGCAACAGGTTGCGATTGGTCTGTTTGGCATCCGTCTTCTGCGCCTCCTTGTGAACCACGATCCGTCCATGAAAGACCCCGTGTGCCTGCTCATCGAGAATTCCGTTATAGAATTGGCGGCTGTTGCAGTTCGGGCTTAGATGCTCAACCAACATGTAGTTGTCGAGATGCTGACGCTGACTGCCAATATAGAGACCGTTGATCGTGCACTCCGCTCCTTCGCCTGCAAGAACCGGATGCACATTGTTGCGCGCCAAGCCCGCTCCCAGGAGGACGGAATGGGAGCAGACGCTTGCATCTCTCCCTTGCCGAAGGTGGAGCGTGGACACGTTAAATGATTTGAAATTCTCGCGTTCCACCAAATAGTGCGAGATGATTGCGCCGTCCCCGGCAATCAGCTCGGTCACCGCATTCGAAAATCCAACGCCTTGGTCTAGAGAGACGTACTCTTCGATGACCGCCGCCTGACTGCCCTCCTCTGCGACGATGAGGTTGCGTGGATGACTCATGATCGGCGAGTCGTGGGATGCGGAAACATGAAGCAGGCAAATGGGATCCCTGATCACGGATCCCCTCTCAATACGTACATACGCTCCATCCCGCAGGAATGCCGTATTCAACGTTTCAAAGGAGTCGAGCGGCGCGCTGCGATAGCGGTCCAGGTATGGCTCGACGCTTTCCGGATCTTCGTTGATCTTGCCCGCCAAGCCACTTACTTCCAGCCCCGTAGGAAGGCCCGCAAGCCACGAAAGGTCCGCTGCAAAGTATCCATTGATGAAGACGAGCTGGCAGGCAAACTCTACCTGACGATACTTTTCAAGATCACGCTGAGAGACTGCGCAGTCGTTTTCTGATGCCAGACGAAACGGAGTCTGGGCGATCGAAGACACATTCGTAAACCGCCAGGCTTCTTCATGCGTGGTAGGAAACCCGGTATTGCGGAAGCGCTCAAATGCCTCTTCCCGCAACCCTTGCAACCAGGGGGAATCTTCTCCTCTGCGCTTTTTGAACTCGGCGTAGGCGTCGACGACATGCCCTTCGAGTTGTTCGATGGTCGTGGACATGATTGCCCTTAAGCAGACAGCGCCTGCTGCGTGCCATGTTCGGTCCCGGTATACCCTCTTTCTTCCAGCTCGACAGCGAGCTCGGGACCGCCCGATTGGACGATGCGGCCGTCTACCAGCACGTGAACGAAATCCGGAACGATATAGGTCAACAGGCGCTGATAATGGGTGATCACCAGCATGGCGCGCTCCCGGCTGCGCATCGTATTGACGCCGTTCGCCACAATCCTCATTGCGTCGATGTCGAGACCTGAATCGGTCTCGTCCAGAATGGCGAGCTTAGGCGCAAGCACTGCCATTTGCAGGATCTCATTCCGCTTCTTTTCGCCACCCGAGAATCCGTCATTGACAGAGCGATTCAGGAGCGCTTCATCCATCTCCAGCAACTTCAGCTTTTCCCGGAACATAGGAAGAAAATCCATGGCGTCCATTTCTTCCTCACCGCGATACCTGCGCTTTGCGTTCAAGGCAGAACGGAGAAAATATGCGTTGCCGATCCCGGGAATCTCCGCTGGGTACTGGAAGGCCATAAAGACACCCTCGCAGGCTGCTTCTTCCGGCTTCATCTCCAGCAGGTTCTTACCGTCAAGCAAAATTTCGCCGCTGGTAACTTCATACGTCTCGCGGCGCGACAGCACCTGAGCCAGCGTACTTTTCCCGGAACCGTTCGGGCCCATGATGGAATGCACCTCGCCTGCCTTGATGTTCAGATCGACGCCTTTAAGGATTTCGTGGCCATCGACGCGGGCATGCAAATTTCTAATTTCGAGCAGGCTCATACCGTCTTCCTTCCTTCCGTCTTCACGAGACAGTTCTACCCGACGCTGCCCTCCAGGCTGACACCGAGCAGCTTTTGCGCTTCAACCGCGAACTCCATGGGAAGCTCTCGGAACACCTGCTTGCAAAAGCCGTTGACGATCATAGAAACGGCCTCCTCGGTTTTGAGACCTCGCTGGCGCAGATAGAAAAGCTGATTTTCACCGATCTTCGAGGTCGAGGCCTCATGCTCCATTCGCGCTGTCGCGTTGCGCACGTCAATGTAGGGAAAGGTGTGCGCTCCGCACTTCTCCCCGATCAACAGCGAGTCGCACTGGGTGTAGTTACGCGCGCCGGTCGCCCCCTTCATGATCTTTACCAGGCCACGATAGGTATTCTGGCCGTGGCCGGCGGAAATGCCCTTCGACACGATCGTGCTGCGCGTGTTCCTTCCCAAATGAATCATCTTCGTGCCGGTGTCGGCCTGCTGGAAGTTATTGGTGAGAGCTACTGAATGAAACTCCCCAATTGAGTTGTCGCCCTGCAGGATGCAGCTGGGATACTTCCAAGTGATGGCGGAACCCGTCTCCACCTGCGTCCATGAGATCTTGGAGTTCACGCCCTGGCACTTTCCACGCTTGGTGACAAAGTTGTAGATGCCTCCCTTGCCCTCCTTATCCCCTGGATACCAATTCTGGACAGTGGAGTATTTGATTTCTGCGTGGTCGAGGGCAACCAGTTCCACTACAGCTGCGTGCAACTGGTTCTGGTCTCGGATCGGAGCGGTACAACCTTCCAAATAACTGACATATGAGCCTTCGTCCGCCACGATCAGCGTGCGTTCGAACTGACCTGTCTCCGCCGCGTTAATGCGGAAATACGTCGAAAGCTCCAGCGGGCAGCGGACGCCCTTCGGCACGTACACAAACGAGCCGTCGGTAAAGACCGCCGCGTTCAGTGAAGCGAAGAAATTGTCAGTAAAAGGGACCACCGATCCCAGGTACTTCTGCACCAGGCCGGAGTGCTTTTGTACCGCTTCCGAGAAGGAACAGAAGACCACCCCGATCTCTTGCAACTTCTCCTTGAAGGTTGTAGCCACCGACACGCTGTCGAATACGGCATCGACGGCAACGCCAGCCAGGCGTTTCCGCTCTTCGAGGGGTATTCCAAGCTTCTCGTAAGTGCGTAGAATTTCGGGGTCCAGGTCTTCCAGGCTTCCCAGGACCGGCTTCTGGCGCGGAGCCGAGTAGTAGACGATATCCTGATAATCGATGGGTTCGTAATGAATGTTGGCCCATTTCGGCTCAGCTTGCGCCTTTTCCAGTGACGCCCAGTGACGATACGCCCTTAGTCTCCACTGGAGCATGAATTCCGGCTCGTTCTTTCGCGCCGAGATCAGGCGAATGGTGTCTTCGTTCAATCCTTTGGGAACGCGATCTTCATCGATCTCGGTGACAAAGCCCCACTTGTATTCTTGTTCCGCCAGATTTCGAATCGTAGCAACGCTGCTGCTCATTGAACCCTCCCAGCGAGAACATCAATGGTGGGCACGAGTTGGCCCCTACCGTTTTTGATGGCTATGAGCTGTATAGGATGAACTAAGTCGGAGAGCATCACATTCTCCAGCGCTCCACGCACCGCTTGGCTGATGGCTCGCTGATTGCTTTTAATGGCGCAGTATCGCTCGAGCTCACACAACCCCGAAACATCGCTGCTGCACTGTGTTAGCGCAATCGGCCCTTCCAGAGCCACGATGATCTCCGCCACGGAAATAGCGGTGGCCTGCCGCGCAAGAACGTATCCGCCGTTGACGCCCCGCCGCGAAATCAGTAATTCACCCTGCAGGAGCATCTTCAGGAGCTTGCTGACGGTGGACAGCGGTAGCTTTGACTCCAAAGCAAGGCCCCGCGCTGTGTGTAGCGTATGGTGATGCTTTCGAGCCATACAGGCCATCAAGACCAAACCGTAATCCGTGAGTTTTCCGAGCCGGATCATTCTCTTATCCTAAATAGTACCGATTCCGTACTATTTAGTAGTTTAGGTCTAATGGTTCGCTCGGCGCAAGGCCGACTCGGCGGACGGTGGTCTTCTTCACCCCGTCGGTGAGCTAACGGTACGGCACCCAGTCCGAGGTGCCGTTTCTTCGACTACGCCGGTTTTTTGAGGAAGGGCTGGAATAGCAGCTTCAGAAGTTGACGCGACCAATACACGACCATCGTACGGTCGAAAACAATTCTTACTCCTCCCTTGCAAATGGTTGAAAATACTGAACCGCCGAAGTTCCCGTCGCCGAAGTTCCCGTATTGTTCGCGTCAGCAAATCGTTTTCTTAGGTCACGAAAAGGATCAATCCTAATAGCCATCTTGAGGGCCTGGAAGGAAGATCTGCGGGAGGAGTGTTTCTTGCCTCACGTTCGCGGCTGTTTGCAATTCCATACCGAATGCTCGGCACTGTAGCAGAAGCCGGCAACACTCACTGCTCGAACTTTGTCTGAAACCGGCCGCGCCCTGAGACGACAGGCAGAAGACGGCTAAGCGGAGGCAAGCCGCTCCGATTCCAGTTGAAGCGCGTACTCTGCGAGCTTCGCTTCGATGTCGGCCTCGATCTTGCGCCGCTTGATGACGTCCTCGCGGTATCGGCGCAGGAAGTAGTCGATAGTCTCCACGCGAATGCGAATTGAGCCGGACGGCTTGTTCTCATCGAGGTCCTTGAAGGAGAAATACGGCGTTCCCGACTCTTCGATGATTCCCTCGATCACGCCATAGATCGGAGCATCATGGCCGCACTTGAAACTCGAGACCTCAAGCGCAACCAGGTTGGGATGACGCGCGGTAAACTTCGCCGCCCAGACCTTGTGGTTCGTGCTGGTCGAGTAGCGATTCTTCCACACGTCGCTGATATCCAGAGGGTGCGTGATCATCCCGGCCTTCACCTCATCGCCAAAGAGCCGGTCGAGCAGATCCTCGTCCAGCGGCAGCGTGCTCTGCGAGAAAACCGGGTAGCCGAGCTTCTGGAACTCTTCCATGATCTCGTGATTCAATCCGGGATCGTGGTGATAGACGCGGCCGAGCATCACGATTCCGATGCGGTCCTCGCGCTCAAGCTGATCGAGCGTCTCGCGCGCCTGACGGCGAATCTCGCCCTCGCAGTCCGAGAGCGCTTTGAACCCGGCAACGATGGCGCGATCGTTCTCGTCGCGAGAGAGGCCCAGCAGCGGCGACCATGCCTTATACATCTGGTCCGCGCAGATCTTCTGGTCCTGCAGGTTCAGGATCGGGTCAAGATAAGTGATGTTGTTTTCGGTGAAGATGTCGCTCTCTTTGGTGAACGCGGCTTTTACGACCTCAGGCGTTGCCGTTACGGTCGGACAGGCGTTCGATCCCGTCAGGTTCACCAGCGGCGTATGCAGCACGTCGTACATCGGGAACCACACGGCGTTCAGCGGCTTCTTGCTGTGCTTCGTGGCGAGCAGGTTGTAGACGTGCGCAATGCCGATCTTCGACGGATAGCACGGATCGATGGCGCCGCGGCTCGCTCCGGCGCGGTAAAGCTCCGGCGTCGTGTAGTCGGAGTAGAGGATGTTCTCGGCCTTGATCCCCAGGCTCGCAAAGTACGCATTGAACAGCGGAGCGTACGTGTAGGTATTGAGCAGACGCGGAATGCCGATACGGAAGTGCTTGCGCCTTTCCATCAAAGCAGCCCGCTCCTTCACGCTCTTCGAAACGAAGAAGCCCTTCCCACTCGGAACGGCATCTGCGATCGTCTCCACTTCGCGATGACGGAAGACGTCGCGCGCTGCGATATCGACGAAGTTGGGATTTAATTCCTTGATCTTGTCGATATCGGCCTTGATTTCCTTCATGTCGGCCAGGTCTTCGACGGCGCCCTTCTCGCAGGTTGCGATAATCAGCCGTTGCTCTCCCACTCGAAGCGGAACCTTCGTCTTGCGCGGCTGGAAGTCAACCGGCTTCGGCAGCTCGATCACCTTGCTCGAGCCAGGTGAAATCTGGATCTGGACTAGCGGCTCTGCCTTTGCCTTGAACGGAGACGAAGTGCCGCAGCCGCCACCCGTGCTGCAGGAGGAGCCGTGCGCCTCGGCTGCAGGAAGGTTGGCTTGAACCTGCTCCAGGGTGGGAAGGCTCTGGGCGCGTGCAACCTCCTCCGGCGTCGCTAGCACGGTCTGTCTCCGCCACTGCTCCGTTCACATCCACGTCGATGAACGTGCGCAGACAGTTATTCTTGCAGAAGTAGCAACGCGTATCTTCATTGCGCGTGGTGCGATAGCGAATGTTCCGCACCGCTTCAAGGCCGATGAAGGACGTCTGCCGGCCATTCTTCCATAGCCGCAGTGCCTCCTGAGCTGCGCCAATCGCTCCCGATTCGCCACAGTGTTCATGCACAATGATCTCCGGCTCCTTGCCGTTGGCGCGGAAGCTCGACTTGATGAAATCAACCTCTGCCTTCACGACGGCCATATTGTTCTGCGTCCCGCCCTGCAGCACGAAGCGCGATCCCAGCGAGGCGAGATTCGGGATGCTAGCCACATAAAGAAAGACGTTCTTGGGAAGCACATCGGCAAGTCCGGCAAGGATCTCTTCCGAACGCCAGCCCTGACGCTGGAAGTTCACAATGTCGGATTGCATGAACACAGCGCAGCCATAGCCGAACGAAGGCATCGACTTCGCGGCGAAGGCGATATCGGCGAACTCCTCCACCTTCATGCCGAAGCCTTCCGCGGTTGATTGCAGGAAGTAGCCATTACCGGCGGAGCATTGCGTGTTAAGCTTGAAGTCCTTCACGCGGCCGTCTTTCAAAACGATCAGCTTGATGTCCTGGCCGCCGACATCGATGATGACGTGCGGGTCATCATAAAACTTCAGCGCCGACTCCGTGTGGGCTACGGTCTCCACCAGCGCCACATCGGCATGCAACACATCTTTGAGGATGTCCTTAGCATATCCAGTCGTTCCTACGCCGAGTACCTCCATCGTTGCGCCTTTGCTCTCGACCTGTTCGCGCAGCTTCTCAAACATCTCGATGGCATCCTGAATTGGATTGCCGTTAGAGAGCTGATACGTCTTGCAGAGAATCTGACCTTCGGTGCCGAGCAGAACCGCCTTCGTCGACGTCGATCCGCCGTCAATGCCGATGAAGCCGGAGACCGTCTGTTGGGGTGCGAAGTCCACCGGAACAAACTTCTTACGCCGGTAAACCGACTTGAACTCATCGAGCTCGGCATTGTCGGTGACAAGACCCTTCGTTCCTGACGCAGCCTTCTCTTGCGCACGCCCATAGTCGATGTAGTACGCGAGCTTGTCCGTTCCCAGATAACGCCCGACGGATGCCTCTTCGTCCTTGCCGAACTCAACGGACCCAAGCGCCGCGAAATATTGCGCATTGTCAGGAACCTTAATCAGATCTTCCGGTGTCATGCCCTCCGGAATCTCGACCTTCCGCTCCTTCCACATGCGCGGAATGTTCGCCTGCCACGCCTCACGCATGCCGCGGATGAACGAGTTGGGGCCGCCCAACAGAAGCACATGCGGGCGGAGCGTGTGGCCGCGCGTAAGCACGCTTAGGTTCTGCAGCACAATCGCCTCAAAGAGCGAGGCCATCAACTCATGCGAAGGCGTGCCAGTCTTCTGCAGCCCATTGATGTCCGTTTCCGCAAAGACGCCGCACTTACCCGCCACCTTGTGCAGCTTGACGCCGTGATAGCCCTGGTTCGAAAGCTCGGAGGCGGGTATCTTCAGCTTCGCGTTGATCTTGTCGATCACGGCCCCTGTTCCGCCGGCGCACTTATCGTTCATCGACGGAATCTTCTTCTTGCGCCCCGTCTCCTCGTCATCCTTGAAGACGATGATCTTTGCGTCCTGTCCGCCGAGTTCGATGACGGAGTACACCTCGGGGTGAAGCTTCTCGACGGCAAGCGAGACGGCGTGAACCTCCTGCACGAACTTCGCCCCGATCATCTCCGCAATCGTGCCTCCGCCCGATCCTGTGACGAAGATCCGCGTGTTAGCCGCAGAGATTCCGGCCTCCGACTCCATGCGTCGAAGAAACTCCAGCACCTTCTCCGGCTGCCGCGTCTCATGCCGATGGTAGTCCTGCCAAAGAATCGCATCCGTCGCCGCATCGACGACAATTGCCTTCACCGTCGTCGAACCCACATCCAGACCAACCAGAAGCTGTTCCATCACTCGTCACCTCAGGAGATAGAAATCAGACTGTTTCCAACGAGTGAAACGTTCACGCAACCCGCTGTTCCGGAACCGAGACTTGGGCCAGGCGACGATACGCTCTGTCTTTGTCCATCAGCTCACTTACATGCACGGCAAACTGCGCGGCGGTTCCGGCAAGGCCCTCCTGATGCGGAACCTTGTACAGAGCATGTGACAGGTGTGGATGTTGGGCAACATACTCGCGCAGATCATCGAGTGTTTTCCCGGTTTTGTCGAGCACTCCCTGAAACTCCGCGCGCGCCTTGGCCTTTGCCTCAGCCAGCGCCATCTGCACGCGGCTGTGGGCATTCACTTCGCCTTCGCCTGAGGTCTCGATCGGCAGGAAGATCATGTCCTTGTACTTGTTGACCACGCGCGACTGCACTCCGTCCGACTGTGTCGAAGGCATGCAGCCAAAGGGCTTCAGAGCCAGCACCATGTGGCACAGATGGTTCACGGTGTAGTAGACGTTCTTGCCCACCTCCATGAAGCCCTCTCCGCCGCGCGCCAGCTGGTGATAGAACGGATGCGCCAGGCGCGACAGCTCCTTCTGCGGAACAAGACGATGCGCTGTGTCGCCCATGTGCTTAATGGTGCGGTGATAGAAGTACGTCCACATCCCGCTGCCAACCGTCAGGCCGCCGGTCTTCTTGTGGAGCCGCAGCTCGTTGACCGCGCGCTTCTTCAGCTCGTACCACTTCGGATCGCGATACGGAGCCTCGACCTCCGCGCGAGCCTTGGCGCCTTCCTTCGCCACATACATCATGTACGAGATCCACGTAGCGATCGGCTCCACAAGTACCTGCGCGCCTTCCTTCTCGAGGAACGCAAACATGTTGAAGTTGCCGTCGCCCTCTGTCGTCTGCGCCCAGAACTCGCCCGTGATCTTGATTACGGGTTTCACGCGTAGGCGGTCCACCTGGATCGCGTTGATGCTATCGCGACAGGCGTGCAGCGCATCGACATACTGCTTGCCATACAGGTTGTCGGCAATCTTGCCCAAAGTGCACGTGATCGATTCGACCTTCTTGTGCTTTTCGAGATAAGGTTTAGTCCACGACGGCGCGGCATCCATTACATGCCAACGTTTACGGTCGCGCAGCGTGTCGGTCAGGGTCTTGGCTGCCTGCTGAACCACCTTGTCTGTCTCCCCCGTGTTCACTTCGAACGGACGAATCTGATAGACCAGCTCATTCAGTACGTCGCCCAGGTTCAGCGCATTCAGCATCCCCATGCCGAAGTCCACGGAGAACTTCAGGCCCGGCTCTCCGCTGGCCGCCTTGATGCCGTCAGTCTGCTGGAACAGCAGCACGCGGAAGCCGTCGAAGCCCGCATTGTGCAGCGCAAACCGATACTCCGCCTCATACATGCCGAAGCGGCACGGCCCGCAGGAGCCTGCGGTGAAGAAAACGTAGTTGTCGATGATCTGCTGGCGCGTCAGGCCCTTCTGTTCCAGCCGCTGCAGATAACGCACCAGATTGCCGACTGTGAAGTACGTAGGATTGCACTGACCGTTGTTGCCGTACTCCTTGCCAGCCTGGAAGTCGGCCACTACCGGCGTCGGTATGTTCTCGCACTTGTAGCCGCTGCCATGGAAGACCGCCTTGATCATCTCCTCGTGCTTCCACGTAAGCCCGCCAAAGAGAATCGTGACGTAGTTCCGCTCTGCGGCTGTGAAGGTGCGCTCTACCGGTTTCTTGAACTCGCGCATCCGGGCCAGGCCGGCCGCTGCGCGAAGACGTGCCCGCTCGGCTTCGATGCGGGCCTGAATTTCCACTTCAAAATCAGTCTGAACGATTTCATTGACGACTTCCGGCATATGCGTCTCCCGTTGGCAAGGTGATTGGCTGCAAGTTGTCGCGGAATGAAAGAAATCTCGTCCCTACATCTGTCCTTTCATCCCCTGGAATCCGTGCGCGAGTTGTTTGAAGAAGTACTTGATGACGCGCTGGTCGTTGTAACACCAGCCAAGGATGTGGTTCAGCGTGGAAAACTCCGGATGCTGCGGAAAGACCGGGGCCGGAAATGTCTGCGGCTCACCGGCCGGGCGCAGACCTGGCGGCGGAGCCGTGGGTTGTGTCAGTAAGGTGTGCAGTGGAACATCGAGCCGGAACGTTTGGTCCGACTCAAACGCTTCTTGAGCACCCATAGGTGCCTCCTACTTTGACCTTGACCAACAGCAGGGCAAGCTCAGGGGTAACTGGGAAAACCAGCGTTCGAGAATGCGACCCGTGAAATATCGAAAAATCTACAGCGACTTCTGGTCCCGGCAACGACTTGCCCCAAACCGTCAAGGCCAGGGTTCGTTCTCAAAGACATAGATTCAGAAAACAGAAAAGAGGTCTATAAAAAAAATCTGTGTACTCGATCACCAGATTGATGCCGCCCTTGGTTGGAACCTGTTCGGATGCTGTGCCGTAGGCTGCTCCGCCACGATGCTTCTCCAGGAGTACGAGTTCTCATCTCATGCGCAACACGGTTTTCGCCGGCGGGAACAATACAGGAACAACTTAGGGAGGAACACGGCCTAAACGATCCCAAACGATCCTAAATCGGCGCCGCACCAACAGCTTTCGATTCAGTCGGGTCCGCTGATTCCACGTCGGTTAGGTCCATTGGCAGGGGCCCTGAAAAGACCGGCGTCGGCCTCCGGCCGAAGCCATGCGCCCGGAAGCGCCTGCTCGTTTCCGCCCAATGATCATTGACCTGCCATTCATATCTCCAGGGCTGCGGATGATCATCAGGAACCTTGAACGAGGACCTTTGCGCAACGCAAAAGCCCATAGATCCCCGATTTAAAATCGGGCAACACGGCGAAAGCCAGTGGGAAGCACTAGGGGTGCAGTCAACAGTTCAGTGGAGTGGACCCCTGTATCGAGACGGCTAGCCGCGCCGTCGTGGACAGCGCAGGGTTCGGGTCCGGCAGCAACGAAATGAGGCGAGCCGCTAACCGAATGAAAAGATCCTCAATATTTTTTTGCCAGTCCACCATAGTCTCAATCCTTCCGGCTCTTCGCGACCTGCCAGGGCCAGCAGCCTTCGATTTCCACTGCAATTGACCAGCTCAAAAAAGTTCGCACGAAAATCAGTAACGCAAGAGACACTATCTTTTGCCTAGTTGGCTCGACTGTTACGGTGCTGATGATGTCCGCAGCGACCAAAAATTCCAGTCCCAGCTGCAATGCCCTTCCGATATAGCCTTTCAGGCGTTTATAGGTATCCGGTCTTTTCTGCCTATGGTGTGTGAGTGCCCTGAATCCCGCATAGATAAAGGCGATTCCGATGACTGCTACGCCAACAAATTCAAGCCCGCGCGCGGTAAATTCTATGATCCGAATAGCTAGATTACTGTCCATAAACCTTATCCCGGCAAGCTAGAAGACCTCTCGGTTAATGAGGATGCCGATGAGAAGATAGAGCCCTAAAGTAGCTGTGATAATTCCCGTAACGAAAACAAAACTCCAGGGGTTCTTGCCGTATTCCTTTCCGAATTGTTTGAACGTCCTGTAATAGTCGATGAGGCCGAATAACATGCACATCGTGCCAAGGGCAATCAGGACAATACCAAACCGCCGCGGGCCCTCCGCCTTTAAGACATGGTTCGACAGACTTTGTCTAACATAGAGAAGAAACTTGTATATGGTGAAGCCGAAACTCAACATAGATAGACTCGTGCGGATCCACGCCATCAAGGTCCGATCGGCGGCCATGAGTGTCCTGGCTGTGGCTAACTCGTTCGTCGTCTTGGGCTCTACAGGGTCCATACGTCTCGTTTCGTCGATCGCCTAACTCAATTCAAAACTACTCCGATGCGGTCTCAGGGTTAGACTCCTAAGTGCATGGGGCTTGAACGGGGCAGCGCGTATTGGCCCGTGATCGCTCTTATTGAATCCGCATAATGCATTGCTGAGGAGCGGACTTTTTGCCGAGTGAGGAATGCACTCAATTTCGGGATGCATCGAACACCACCTGATCGTGCCACCAGAGCCGTTCGAAGAATGTGCGTGCCATGTTCAGTTGCGATTGTTCTGGCGAGAATTGCAGCGTTTTCTTTACGATGTCGTCGATCGTACGATTCCCGTCGATAGTATCGTATAGGCGCTTTTCTGCTGAGTTGATTATTACAAAAATGTCCCTATAGCTGTGGGTGCGGTTTATCAGCACGGCTGCGGCGCCGGCAGGCAGTCGTTCCTCTACACAAATGGTGTCTGACATTCGGATAGGCACATAGCGTGGCCACGCGTGCCCTGTGAAACCGATGGGATGAGTGCCGTCGGATCGATCGTTTCGGTAGACAATGACGCTGTGGCGAACCATCGTGCCACGAAAGAGCTCGGCGGCGGCGTACTGCTCCTTCAAAGGCAGGCGGGCGAGCTGGCAGGCCTGCGGGATCTGTGCCATCACGCCGCAGCGCGCGATGTAGGACGCCTGCTTTACCCAGCGACCAAATGTCAGTCGCCCCCTCCCGATGAAATCGAATAACTGCGGCACGGAATACGCGCGGTCCTGAGGGTGCAGGAGCGCGTCGGCGAGCGCCGCCTCATGCCGTAAATCAGGGGACTCGCGCAAGAGGCTTTCGAGCGGATGAGCGGGCGGCAATGCCCGGAGTGCAATGATAAGATCTCGAATTCCCTCATCGGTGGCACGGATACCGATGCGCTTGCAAAACTCCTGCAGCATATAGATGCCGGTCCGTCCATAGGGCGCATACACCATCAGATGCATTGCTGCATCTGGTTTGAGCATGTGACGCAGGGCTGCAAGCCCCGCATCGGGATCCGTAAGATGATGGAGAACTCCGGTGCAGACAATCTGGTCGAACAACGTCCCCAACTGGTGTACCTGCGCGATGGCAAGCTGGTGGACCTGAAGATTTTTCAGATCGTGTTTGCGCTTGAGCTCTTCCGTACACCGCACGCTCTTCAAGCTGATGTCGATGCCGGTAACCTGAGCTGCGGGCCAACGCAAGGCATGCTTTGCTGCCTGAGAAGTTCCACAGCCGGCCACGAGAATAGAAAGGTCTTCCCTGTAGGGTCTGTCGGGCCAGAAAAGATGATAATCCGCGCGGCGTCTGTGCGGGTCTTCCCAGAGCCGGCGATAGTGTTCAAGGCTATCGACCGGCCGGGGATAGGGATATCGGTCGTAGAAATTTCTGACATCCTCGGATGCACCAAGCGAAGACGACGGGTATTCTGCACGGGTGCTCATGGCAATGCTGCATTTCTACGGATTCTGCGGACAACCATTGTCCGCCGGAGAGTTTGTCGATCAACCTGCACCGGAGAGCGCCTCCGAATTCTGTTCGTGTATTCCCTATCGCAAGAGAGGTCTTGTCGACCTCTCTTGCGACGGTTTCTTAGTTAGGCTGCTTCCGGGTGCTCCTTGGTGGGTGGCGATTTACTGGCTGCCTTCATCTTCGCTGCAGCCTGAGCTGGCTCCAATGACCGCATCACCGCGTCAAGGTTGAACGAAGCTGCCTTTTGGCGAGGCGGATACTTGACGAAGTTCTCGATCTGGGCGGCCACCAGCGCCTGACATTGATAAAGCTGTGGGATGTGATCGACAACCCAATCCCAGTAGGTGTTGGAGTTGACATCGGCGCGCTCGAACGGATCGCGACGCAGGCTGAAGATATGCGGAACCCGCAGCTTCACCATGGGCTCTGCCCAGACATTCATCCGGTGAGCACGTTGTTCTGCAAACACCAACTTCCAATCGCCCGTTCGAACCGCCATGATATCGCCGTCATCACTTACGTAGAAGAAGTTATCTCTGGGGCTCTCCTTCACTTCGCCTGTGATATAGGACAGGATGTTGGTCCCGTCGATACATACGTTGAATGTTTTGTCACCGGCTGTGTATCCGTTGAGAAGCTTCTGCTTTATATCCGGGTCGCCTGCCGCAGCCAGCAACGTGGGCAGCATGTCCTGGTGGGAGACGATGCCGTTCAACACCGAACCCGCCTTGATCTTGCCCGGCCAACGGATGAACGACGGTACGCGCCATGCGCCCTCCCAGTTGGTATCCTTCTGGCTGCGGAATGGTGTGTTGGCGCCATCCGGCCAGGTGTCGTTCTCTGGGCCATTGTCGGTGGAATACATCACGAAGGTATTGTCGGCAATACCCAACTCATCAAGCTTGTTGAGCATCATGCCGATTTGTTCGTCGTGGACCACCATGCGATCGCTGTAGGGGTCCTGACCACTCTTTCCGAGGTTCTTGGCAGCCAGGTGAGTTCTGAAGTGCATTGCCGTCGAGTTATACCAGAGGAAGAAAGGCTTATCCGCCTTGGCATGCCCTTCCATCCAGTCGAGAGCTGCTGTAGTGATCTCCTCGTCTATGGTCTCCATGCGCTTCTTAGTAAGGGGGCCGGTATCTTCTACGGTCTGTTTTCCCCACGGGCCATAAGTCGGATCGGGTGGTGCCGGATTCTCTGTGGGGGTGGCCTTGCACCTGAGGACCCCTCTGGGGCCAAATTTCGCTTTGAACGCAGGATCCTTGGGGTAGTCGGGCAACTCTGGCTCTTCTTCGGCATTCAGGTGGTAGAGATTGCCAAAGAAATCGTCGAATCCGTGCACTGTGGGCAGGAATTCATTCCTGTCGCCAAGGTGGTTTTTTCCGAACTGGCCAGTGGCATAACCGACTGACTTAAGCAGGTCGGCGATGGTCGGATCTTCCGGCTGCAGTCCGACAGTGGCGCCGGGCATGCCTACCTTGGTCAGGCCGGTGCGGAGCGGGTTCTGGCCGGTGATGAAGGCTGCACGTCCAGCGGTACAACTCTGCTGGCCGTAAAAGTCAGTGAAGGTGACACCTTCGTTGGCGACTCGGTCGATGTTTGGTGTTTGGTAGCCCATCATGCCTTTGCTGAAGTGACTGATGTTCCAAATACCGATGTCATCGCCCCAGAGGATCAAAATATTTGGTTGCTTTGTGGCCATGTGCTCACTCCTTCTTTTACAAGTTCGGCTTAGTCCGCCGTGCTGGACACAGTTTGTGACTCGTCGTGCACGGGCATATTTTGTCCATCCTGCGGTGTATCCATCGCAGGACTCACGCCACTGAAAGGAGAGGCCGGCGCGTTGTCGCCATGACACCTGCGGAACTTCCGCCCACTCCCGCAAGGGCATGGCTCATGCCGCCCGCGCCTGGCGTCCTCAGCCGCGGTTAACGCCATCACTTCAGAAGGCGGGCGGCGCTGCTGGAGCAGTTGTGCCATCGTCCGCATCGCCGGAAGCGTGTGGGTGAAGAACAGCTTCAGGCCAGCACAGAGGTAGTTCTGGCCGGGCTCGCCGTCGCGCGAGAGGGTGAATCTGTCCTTCGGACATCCGCCATTGCAAAGCGGCCTGACCTCGCAACTCCGACACTGCGCGGTAAGCGAATCGCGTTTGTCGTCTCCGAACTTGCGCTGTTCGGGCGAGGAGACGAGCTGCAGCATGTGCGTCTCGTGGATGTTGCCCAGCTTATAACGTGGTTCGACGAAATGATCGCAGGAGTAAAGATCGCCGTTGTGCTCCAGGGCTGGTCCGTAGCCGCAGGTTGGTGCATGGATGCACAGCAGATGACGGCCGAAATACGCTTCGAGCGTTACGTCGAAAAGCTGAACGTAGACGCGACCCACATCGCGACGCACCCACTCCTCGAAGATATCTACCAGGAAGCGGCCGTATTGTTCGCTCCCCACAGAGCGTTTCGTTACCAGGTTGCCGGATTGTGTGTAGAGCAGTCTCTTGTGGCCGGGCTGCTCGCTCCAGCCCAAGTTGGCGATCTGGATCGTCTCCGCGGTTGCGCGCTCGACGATGGGGATGAACTGGACCCACTCGGCACCTAGTTCGTCGCGAAAGAAGCGATAGACTGTCCGGCCATGCTTCTCGTTAGCGGCGTTGACAGTACACAGGATATTGAAATCGACCCGGTGCTTGCGCAATTGCCGCCAGCCCTTCATCACACGGTCGAAGGTGCCCTGGCCGCCGCGATCGACGCGGTTGGTGTCGTGGATTTCTCGTGGGCCATCGACGCTCAGGCCAACCAGGAAATTGTGTTCTTTGAAGAAGGCGCACCAGTCGTCATCGAGAAGGATGCCATTGGTCTGGAATGTGTGTTGGACCACCTGGCCGGGCCGCCGATACTTCTCGACGAACTCGACGGAGCGTCTGAAGAAATCGAGCTTCATCAGCGTCGGCTCGCCACCCTGCCATGCCACTGTTACCTGCGGCGTGCGGTGCGACTCCAGCAGCTGCCGGATGTAGGTCTCGAGCGTGTCCGCTGACATCCGTTGCTTGTCGTTCGGGTACAGCGCCTCCTTAGACAGGAAGAAGCAATACTTGCAGTCGATATTGCAGGTTGCCCCGCTTGGCTTTGCCAGCAGGTGGAAACACGGCGGCGAATTGGTTGGCAATGCGTTGTCGGTTATGAGCGACATCTTTCACCTTCTTTTCGATTCACTGAAGGAACCGGAGACACAATCATGAGCAGCAAGCCAAATCAGAAATGCTCATTGGATGGTGCGGCCAGTTAACAATGATTAGTTACTTGACTTCGGCGATGCTTTGGTTCGGACTTTTGACTAAGGACCCTCCTGCCGGGGTTGGATGTTAGCGTTCTCGTCGCTGCCTCCTACGGCCCTGGCTCTGGTGTGACCTGCAACTGCCCTTGCGAGCGCGGGTTGCGCCGACCGTACTAAGTTCTACTTCGTGGAATCTATTAGCCTTCCGAGGCAATCGAAACTGTCAATAGTGCTAGTGAAGACTGAAAATAGGCTGGGGCACCCCGGGGGTTTGTGGGGTGCGTCGGCGCTCCGTTTTTCACCCGCATAACTGATAGTTCTGCCAGTTACTCAACCGCCCAGGTGATTGTTAAGGTGATGACGCGTCCTGGGATGAAAGGAGGCAAGATGAAGTTCAAACCGCAAGCGAGCTTTTGGGGCATTTGCAGCGGTGTTGGCCCTGCCGCTATGCATGACTGCGTTTGCTCAACAATCAGCAGATCTGAGCTCGAATGGTCAGACGCCGAGCGCTCCCGTTCCGCAAACATCAGCCGCGGCTCCCGACGATAACTGGCACTTCGGAATCACTCCCTATCTGTGGTTTGCCGGAGTCCATGGCACGGTAGGTGCGCTGGGCCGTGAAGTCAGCGTTCATGCCAGCGCCAGCGATGTTTTTTCGAAGTTCAATATCGGATTCATGGGAGCGTTCGAGGCTCGCAAGAAACGCATCGTGTTGCCACTAGATTTCATGTGGATCAAGCTTTCTGATGACCGTGCCCTTCCAGAGAGCCCTTTTCCTGGCGTAACCGCGATCAAGATGAAAGTGACCCAGACGTTCCTGGCGCCCAAGGCCGGTTACCGGTTTGTGGATAAGGAAAAACTTAAGGCCGATGCTCTGGTAGGGATCAACTACTGGCATCTGACCCAGAACCTCAGCCTTCAACCATCCGGGTTGTTGAGCAACTACTCGCAGTCTGCCAACTGGGTAGATGTAGTGGGGGGAGCGAAGTTCATCATGCCGCTTTCACGCAAGGCCGAGATTACGGTCCTCGGTGATGCGGGCGGCGGCGGCGCCAATCTTGACTACCAGGTGGTCGGAGCACTGGGGTACAAGGTTAAACGGAACATCATACTGCAGGCAGGCTGGCGCTATCTAGATGTGGACTATCGCCCCAGTTCGAGCTTTGTCTACGACTCCGCTCAAAGCGGCTTCCTGCTCGGCGTTACTTTCAATCTAAAGTGACTTTGTGGCGGCTAGCGCCGGAATTAGTCCCACATATCCGGACAAATTGTTTGAAACGCATCACGGAGTGCGCGGAGCTTATCCACAGCGCTCAAAAATACAGATTGAGCGTAAGTCCCAAGGCATTGACCTGGCGATTAGGCGATTTGCTGGTGTCATTCTGATGTTCATAGTAGGGTTCAAACTCGGTATGCCGGTGTATAGGAAATGTGGCGCCAATGATCTCTGCGGTTCTGCTCCATTTCTCATAGTTGCTGTCGAAGTACACTTCGCCGCGGACGAAGGGTGAGAGGTGGTAGGACCGAATGGAGACTGTTTTTTCGACCGTGAGCCTGTTGCGATAGCGCCATGAAAACTCACCATCAATGAATCGGAGTTCACCTCGGTTCCTGTCGGAGATCACAAACCCAGATATCAGCGGGTACCGCGGGGTCGCGTCTATCACGACTCGCTGCTCCGAGGTGCCATCGGTAGAGGGTAAATAGCGATACCCGAGTCCAAGCAACAATGGCCTGGATTTGGATGGATCCAGCTGGAAGATAGCGAGCCTTTCCAGCTTGAGCAGGGGCTTGAGGTAGAAGTCGACGTTCGGTCCAATCTCACCGCTCGTGGTCTGGCCATTCTCGCGCGTTGTTTTTGCGATGAAGTCCAGCCTTACCTTCGAGTTCAGCTTCGCATAAGTGCTAATCTCGGGCCAGACCTGAAAGGTTTGTGCCTCGGATGGCAGCGAGAGGAGCACGAACACCGAAAGCATGCCTGCCAACTTGAGCACCGGGACACCGATAGTGACTTCTGCGGTGATCGATCTCGCAAGTCTCGGCATAGAGCCAGCAATCCCTCGGGGCACAGAACTGGGAAACAGGCTAACCAGTGCGCCCACCCTAGTTTGGATCTGATTCTGCGCGAAACCCTCGATGCCGCTGGGCCGACATCATCGTCGACCGATGCCAAGGCAACGGATTGCTGTAGCAGCCGGTGCGAAATGGCAGGCGTCCCGTCAAGATCGCGGAGCGCATCGGCGGCTATCCATCCACAAGTCTCGCGCCGGTCACCTTCGTTGACTGCTACTGACATTCTCTAGAATCCGCGAGGTATCCGCCTTCGTGTGCAGGTTAGGATAAGTGTCCTGCTGGCCAGATCAACTGGAAAAAGTGACAGGCAGGCAGGTTCGACTGAACAAAATGACAGTAGCAACATGTATCAATTCAGGGCAGCCTTGTCTTCTTTGAGATTCCTTCGCATACGTGACTCTGGATACACGTGCTGGCAGGTGATGCATGTCAAGAATGATGATTCTGGTCACCTTAGCGACAGGGTGTCTGGCACAAGGGCTGATCTGCCCCACACCGTCGCAATCGCAGACCGCGGCAAACCAAATGGATGTAAATTGGCTCTACGGGTCATACATCCCGAAGAATGTTCCCCGGCAAGATCTAAATGGAAGCCAGCGAGCAAGGCTGTATGTCAGGCAGACGTACACAACCCCCGGCATTTATGTTAAAACCACGCTTTTTGCCCTGCACGACCAGATCAAAGACAGTTACCCGGAGTGGGGAGACGGATTCGGAGGATTTGCGAAGCGTCTAGGAAACCGGCAAGTTCAATTTGTGATCCAAAACTCAGTCATATCATTGGGAGACGGAGTACTCGGGTGGGAACCGCGGTACGACCGCTGCAACTGCGAAGGATTCTGGCCCCGCACCCGGCATGCCGTCGTGAGGAATTTTGTAACATACGGTCGAACGGAAAAATCGCTGCGACCCCAAGTCATGCCTTATCTCGGAGCCTTTGGAGCTTCGGCGCTGGCAACCCAGTGGGAGCCAGGAAATCCCGATTGGGTGATCAAGGGTTATCAGGCGGCTATCACGCAGGTCTTTATCGGGGCTGGCATCAACTGGATTGGGGAATTCGCTCCTGAAATCACCCGGGTCCTAAAGAGAAAGAAGCAGTAACGGGCGCTTCGGCTTGCGACACGCCGGCCTTGAGTGTCTGCTGGGGCGAACCCTTCTTCGCTCACACCGAAATTCAAGGGCAACACAGAACCGGGCTGCACGGCAGGTTCTGCTCGTATCGGCAACCAACTCTATCAAACTTGCGATTTTGTTGAATGACGTGTCAATCATAAGCATGAAATGAAGCTGGTAGTTTTACCAGTTGATCTTGATTTGCCAACGCTACGATGATGCTCGTGTGAACGCCGAGTATTCTTTCGTGACCGGCGCGAAGAGAGAGATGGTCAGGTCTAACCAAGCCAGTCAAGAACGGGCACAAGGCCACGAGCCGGATTCCCAATCCCGTCTTGACGTTTGCTCACCCGCTCTTTGTGAATAGAAAAAAATCTGGGGCGTGTCGGCCGCGCTGCACGCACACGCTAAGTGAGTAACGTCAAGTAGCCCCAGGTGCAGCAACCAGACGGTGCAGCAACCGAGGAGGATGACACCATGAAAGTACGTGTTCTAGCAATGTTAGCTGTTTTGTCGGTGACGTCCGGCATGCTAGCCCAAGCCACAACACAACCCCAATCAGGCATTGATAGTGACATCGCGTTGTTGCGATCAGATATTCAGACGCAAAAGGTCGACATCATCAGGCAAACCATGCAGCTCACTGATGCTCAAAGCCAAGCGTTCTGGCCGCTCTATCGCGAATTTGCCAATCAGCAGCAGACCATTGGAGATCAGCGGGTGAGCCTAATTAAGGATTACCTTGACAGCTATGACACTCTTGATGACACCAAGGCCGACGAATTAGAAGCCCGCATGATGAAGTTCGATGACGCAAGAACCAAACTTAGGGCGACATACTACCCAAGGTTCAAGAAAGCAATCGGAGCGAAGCAGGCGGCCAAGTTCCTTCAGGTAGACAACCGTTTGACCCTGCTGATCGATTTGCAGATCGCTTCTGCCGTGCCGATCATTCAATAACCAGTGGTTCGAATCCACACGAACATGAACGAATGCGTGATTGCGAGAAATTGTGATCCCTGTCACGCCGGTAGCTGGCAACTCTTGTCCTGAACTGGGAAGAAGAGGAAGACTTCCAGGATCGCCGGAAGAACATCTGCACAGGCGCTCGATCTGGCAGTGAGTGAAGGCGCGTGGCTGCTCGTGCCAGTTTGCTGACGAAATCTACTTTCAGGCGGGTCTTTGGGGATGAGGTTTGCTCTCCTGGAGCTGATTTTCCTGGAGCTGATTTTCTGGAGCCGATTTTTCGGCCCACTGAACTGTGTTGTCACATTTTGCAAGCGCCCATTTTGGCGGTATTGGCCAGGAAAAGTTGGAATCAACCTTCGCGCCCAGATAGTTCCCGGAGACTTACCTGGCGTAATTGTCACTTATTTGTCACATGAAACATCGTTCTCGCCTTCTCTGATTTAAGGTGCTACTCTCCTAACGTCCAGCTGGTACGCAGGAGACCAGCGGGGAAAGCTTCTTTCCCGGACCGAGAGTGTGTGAAGTACTCCTGCCGAAGTTGAGAGGAGGCGGGGCATGAAAACCACCTATGGAATTGGCACAGCAGCTCTTCTGGCACTCGTTCTTACAGGAATATCTTCAAGGGCGCAGGAGCCCGCCCCCGCCGCCGGCGGCGATGACGCGACTGTGACGTCTGCTGCACCGCCACCAGCCACCGTCTCCGCGAATTCAAAGGTACGCATCGTGCGCCTGAGCGAATCCAAGGGTGAGGTGCAGCTCGATCGCATGACGGGCAAGGGCTTTGAGGGCGCCATGGCGAACCTCCCTATTATTGAGGGAGCAAAGTTGAAAACCGGCACGGGCGTCGCTGAAGTTGAGTTTGAAGACAACAGCACGGTGCGCGTTGCGCCCAACTCCATGATCGAGTTCACGCAGCTCGAGCTCACGCCCTCTGGCGCTAAGGTATCGGGAATCAACGTTCTACAGGGCATGGTCTATGTAAGCCTGATGAATACCAAGGGCAACGAGTTCACCGTGACGGCCGGCACGGAAAAGATCAACCTTCCACCCGACAGCCACGTCCGTTTGCAGCTCACGAAGGACCAGGCGCAATTGGCCGTGATGCACGGCGACGTCATGGTGCAGGGCGAAGGTGCCCCTACCCAGGTTGGCAAGAACAAAACGATGTCGTTCAGCCTCGCCGGGCAGAGTGAGCCGGTGATCGCCAAGAATGTGACCGACGATCAGTTGGATGACTGGGACCACCAAGCCGTTCAGTATCACAAGAACTATGCCAATGCGACCTCGTATGGCGGTTTGCCCTACTCCTATGGGGTGAACGACATGAATTACTACGGCAGCTTCGGCTCAGGCTGTGGAATGTCGATGTGGCGCCCTTATTTTGCCAGTGCGAGCTGGGATCCTTACAGCAGCGGAGCCTGGGCCTATTACCAAAATACCGGCTACTCCTGGGTTTCCCCGTATCCCTGGGGATGGACACCGTATCACTACGGAAGCTGGGCTTTTTGCCCAGGCGTCGGTTGGGGATGGCAGCCAGGCGGAGCCTGGATGGGGTTAGCGAATAACTCGTTCACCTCTGTGCCCACGCGCCCTCATCCTCCGGCTTACGCTCCACAGCACCCCCTGCAGTCGTCCCTTGTTCCGGTCAACCTGAAGGCGGCTCCCGTTTCCGGCCTGGGTAAGAATGACACCTTTGTGTTTCGCAACGGCTCGGCTGGCTTAGGCGTGCCGCGCGGTACGATGGGCAATCTCAGCCACTTCTCCGGGCAGACGCAGCAGCGTGGCGAAGCAACAACGAACGTATACTACGCCGCGCAGCATGGCGCGTCTGGAGGGCCGGGCAGCGCAACGATGGTGGGCAAATCTCAGGGTGGCAGCAGGGTCGGTTCGAATGCATCCTCACACTCCGTTGGCTCCGCCTCATCAGGAGGCTACTCGAGCGGTGGAGGAACGCTAGGTGGCAGCAGTGGCGCGGGCGGCGGACACATGTCCTCGGGTAGCGGCGGGGGCGCCGGTGGCCATCACTAAGACTGACTCTTACCAATAATCTGATAGGAGAAGAGAGGCGCGGCGAAGGCCGCGCCTCTCTTGATTTAACGACGATGCTTGTTCGCAATCTCTCTAGGGGACATCCGCGATAAACGTCGAGGCCGGCAGTGCCGCGCTGTTGTACAGGGTGGCTTCGGTGAAGTCTTGCCAGGCATATCGCACCTGGGTTGGTTGCGCGACCTGCGCCGCCGAGACAACGACCGATAAGCCGTCTACCTTGGCAGTAGCGGGTACGAAATGGCCATCCGGCCCAGCCACCTCAAAACCCTGCAGAGTCGCTCCCTTGCTTTGCAAGCCCTCTGCGTGGTCGAACCAGATTCTCAACCCTTGCCCTTCACGGGTGGTCTGACGGTAGAGCGGGCCACTGAATTCAAGTCCCGGCTCGTTGTAAGCCACAGCGCGCGCCGCGAGGGCGAGACGCGCGCCCACCGATTGCTTGTCTGGCGGATGAATGTTGTCCCGCTGACCCACATCCAGAGAAACGGCCATACCCGTCTTGGCAACATCGAGGGTACGACGTTGGCTGTCGCGAACCACGCCCCAGGTTTCTCCGTTCGACCCAAAGCTCGAAATCTGCACCATAAAAAAGGGCAAATTGCCCTGGTGCCACTGCTGCCGCCAATCGCCGATGAGTGCCGGCATAAGCCGGGCATACAGGTTCATGCGGTCGGGGACGGCGTCTGTTTCCCCCTGGTACCACAGGAAGCCCTTGATCGTGTAAGGCGTGATCGGAGCAACCATCCCGTTATAAAGCGCAGCCGGGATCCAGGAGTCGGGATCAGGATACCAGGGGTGTACAGGTGCAGGCTGGCTATGCGCGGCGGCCTCAGCGTCCGCGCGCTTCTCTGCCGCCTCGATGAGCTTCCTATACGTCTGCGTGTTGCCGAAATGTGCCCGGCTCGCGAAGGCCGGCATCAGCGAAGCATCGGAAGAAAGTGCGTCCAGGCTGATCCATGCATCAATGGGAGTGCCTCCCCATGACGAATCGATCAGCCCGATCGGCACCTTTTCCTGCCGCTGGATATCCCGTCCGAAAAAGTAAGCGACGGCGGAGAAGTCCTTGGCCGTTTCTGGAGTACACACTTGCCATGCCGCAGAGATGCCGGCTACCGGCGATGGGGATGAAAGTTTCTCGATACGCAGCAGCCGTATCTGGGGGAGATTCGCATGGGCAATCTCCTCTGCTGAGTTGGTGACGTGGGCCTGTGATCCAAACCCTGCCAGCGGCATTTCCATGTTCGATTGACCGGAGGCAAACCAAACATCGCCGACCAGCAGGTCCGAACGGGTGAGCTTCGCGCTGCCTTCTACCGTGAGGGTGAAGGGGCCGCCGGCGGGTTCTGCCATCAGCCAGGCTTCCCAAAGCCCTTCGTTGGTTGCGGTGGTGACCACGGATTGGTCGTGAAACTTGATGCTAATCTTCTCAGCCGGCGAGGCTTGACCCCACAAATGAATCGGGCGATCCCGCTGCAAAACCGCGTGATCGGTAATCACGCTGGAGAGTTGCAGTTCAGCTCGCAAGTGGGCGGTGAATAGGCAGATCATGACGAGGGAAAAGAACCGAATCTTCATCGTTCGCAGCTCCTGGGATACAACCAGTACTCAACTGTCTTAAAAGGAAAGAAATAAGTGAAAAGCATTACAACTTGGATTAATCAGAATGCCTCTCAAGGGTTTAGAGGCGGGCGCGCTATTTACGTGGAACCCGCTCACCCGCTCCTGCCTCCCGGACCAACATTCCAGTAGCAGCATAAAGGAAGGCAACTATGGTTGGTTTTATTTGGTGGATTCTCGTAGGCCTGATTGCGGGATGGCTCACAGGAAAGATCATGAGTGGCGGAGGCTATGGCCCACTGATGGATATTGTGATCGGCATTCTGGGGGCACTGGCTGGTGGCTTCATCATGTCGCATCTTGGCTTTGCCGGGTCTGGTGGTTTCATCTACACAATTATTGTCGCCGTAATCGGTGCAGTCGTTCTCACACTGCTGCTTCGGCTCATCACGCGCGGCCGCGTTCGACAGATATGAGTTGGGCAAGCGTCTAAACAGAAGAAGAAGCACAAACGACGAGCCTGTTCCCATGGGAGCGGGCTCGTTGTTTGTGAATGCGAAGTCGCCGCTTGCTCGATATTCTGCAGAGCGCCACAGTTGCGCTGCTACAATCGGCTGCGGTGGTAGGCACGGCCGTGAGTAAAGGGTGCCCATAGCTGGCGTAAGTATCAGATTCGTTCTTCTGCCCTACCCCTAAGACGATAAGAAGCCGAGGGTGCCCGTTGAGGCCTGGGTTTGGCTTGGGTGGGCGAGGGACGTTGAGGTCGTAAACGACATTTTTCGATAGAGTTGGGAGGGTGGAGCTCCCGCCATGCAGCAGGCTATTCCATCGAGAACCGCGCTTCGTGTAGCCCTGCGGCGCGCGGCTCATCAGCTTCACGACTCGCCGATTGTCTTTGATGATCCTGTGGCTGTTCCGATCCTTGGTGCGACCTATGCCGAGGAACTGCGGCGAACCCCTCTACGCGCTGACCGGCCCTTTTCGATCGGGCTTCGTGCCTTTCTCGTAGCGCGTAGCCGCTATGCGGAAGATCACTTGAGACACGCGGTACAGAGCGGAGTCTGTCAATACGTGCTGCTGGGTGCCGGGCTCGACACGTTCGCCTATCGAAACCCCTATGCCCATCTGCACGTATTTGAGGTGGACCACCCTGCCACGCAAGCGTGGAAACATGAGTTATTGCAACAGAATCGTATTGCGATTCCAGACCGCGCGACCTACACGCCAGTCGATTTCGAATGTCAATCGCTCTCGCTACAGCTGCGCAATTCTGGATTCGATGAAAGTATTCCCAGCTTTTTCGCGTGGCTTGGTGTTGTCCCCTACCTCACGTTGGAGGCGTTCCGCTCCACCGTGAACTTTATTTCCGCGCAACCTGCGGGAAGCGGCGTCGCCTTGGACTATTCGCAACCGCGCCATGTGCTTCCCTTGCTCGAGCGTCTCGCGCACGACTCCCTGGCATCACGCGTTGAAAAGGCAGGTGAGCCCTTTCAACTCTTCTTTACGCCGGATGCAATGGCCACCGAGCTTTCACGCTTCCGCAGCATCGAAGATATCGGAGCTGCGGGAATCAACGCTCGCTATTTCGATGGACGTACCGATCAACTCGCGTTGCGCGGCACCGCCGCTCGCTTCGTCACCGCCCGGTTATAGCCCTCCATGCCGGTGCATGCGAGCGCTACTCGTATTTCAATGATTCCACCGGATCTAACTGTGCTGCACGCGTGGCGGGAAGAGTACCGAAGACGACGCCGACGAGCGTGGCCGCCGCCAGGGCAATAATCGCCGACAATCCCGAGATGGGAATGCGGTAGGAGGTGAATAGGCGTACGGAGTAAGGTACGGACAGCCCCAGAATCGTGCCGACCACGCCGCCGCTCAGCGAGATGAAAACGGCTTCAATCAGGAACTGCAGCTTGATTTCGCGGTAGGTTGCTCCGAGCGCTTTACGTATACCGATTTCTCTAATGCGAGACCGTACGTTCGCCAGCATGATGTTCATGATGCCGATGCCACCAACCGCAAGTGTCACGGACGATACCAGCAGCAGCACGATCGTCAGCGCATTGGCGATGGCGGCAGCGGTGGTCAGTAATTCCGTCAGTGTTTGTGCCTGGTAAACCGAGCTGGGCTGATGCCGTGACTGAATGACTTTCAAAATCTGCTTGGTCGCCAGTTCCACATCGCCCGTATCGCGGACGGAAAAGAAGATCTGCTTTACATCGTTTGTTCCGGTAAAGTATCGCGCCACCGAATAGGGAATAAGGATGGTTTGATCGGCCACCTCAGATTGCCCCAGGGTATCGACTGCTTCCTTGAATGTGCCGATGACGGTGAAGGGTATGCCGCTGATCTCAAAGGATTGATTCACGGCCGCCGCAGGGCTCCCAAACCGCTGCCGCGCAAAGGGCTCAGTGATGACCGCAACCTTGGCGTGGCGCACATTGTCTTCGTCATCGAAGAAGCGCCCGGTCATCAGGATCAGATTTCGCACCTGCTTATATTGGGGTGAGACACCAAGCACCAGAATGTCTTTTACCACGCCGTTACCGAAGCTGATGCGGTCATGCATCTGCAACATCGGCGAGGAGTAAGCGACCGAGGGTACCTGCTCATCCACGGCCGCTTCATCTTCGCGCGTCAGGTAGTCGTTGCGAAAGTCGTGTTGGGCCGTCGAGCCCGGTCCGCCACCGGAGTACTCTATCTCGATCATGTTGGTACCGATGGCTTCGATCAGATGGAGGATGTACTGTTTGCCTGTCATTCCGACGGTTACCACCAGGATGAGCGAGGCTGACCCGATGACCATGCCCAGCGAAGTGAGCATGACACGAACCTTATTTGTCCGAAAACTGTCGATGGCCAGGCTGACGATCTCACTCAGCACCATCGTGCGCTTGGCGCTGGCGAGCGTGCGTTCGAAGGACCTTCGGCTGGCGGTTCGGGCGGCGATCATCGTGGTGACTCTATGGTAAACCGCATCCGGCCGGTCAGCCTGTCCCGGGCCACGAGCCGCCGGCTTGCCCTTTTTGACGCATTTGAGCAGGCGGCCGTCGTATCATAGATTGGTGTAAACGTGGCTGCTCTTGCGGAGGGATGTGTGAGCGGTTGAAACAGGCGGTCTTGAAAACCGCTTTACCTTAACAGGTAACGGGGGTTCGAATCCCTCTCCCTCCGCCATCAAAGTGCTCCGATTTCGATCTCTTGCTGGCGCTCTCTGCCCGTGTGCCCAAATCGTGCCCATTTTATTGGATGGCGACTTTGCTCTCTTCCGGTTGTGCTTGCAAGATGTCTAAGTTCTGAACGACCCCAGTTTCTAAAGTGAAGTCATGGTCGGACTTCGTGGCCCTTATATGCGGGCTCAAGGAACCGCACACGATGCCTGCTGACGCTCTCAAACTCGGTTTGACTGCCTTATGAAGAGTCGTAGAGCATGAGATCTCCCCTCCGCGTCTTTATGGGCCTCCTGTTCGGCGCTTTTCTGGGATACGTGTGTAGACGCAGCCCCTTCCCCCTACTGCACCATATCCCTACGCTGATTGAGCCTTTCGCGCGGCTATTCATCAACGCGATCCGAGTTTGCGTCATTCCGCTCGTCACCACCAGTCTCATAGCTGGATGTGCCTCGACCAACTCTGCCAAACTCGGTCGTCTCGCCGGCAGATCGCTAACAATCATCCTCCTCTACCTTGTCGCGTCAGCTCTCTTTGCGGGGGGCGTCGCCTTCCCTCTCTTCCGCTATTTGTCACATGTCACAGGCCACGGTTCCCTGGCCACCGCCGCATTTTCTAGCCCCGCGGTCGCGGCTCCCACATTTGGCCCCTTCTTCGAAGATCTCCTCCCCGCCAACATCTTCAAGGCCGCTGAGGACGGTGCCCTTCTTTCCCTGGTTCTTTTCTCCGTCGCACTGGGCATCGCCATTTCGCACCTGCCAGACGCTGAGCGCGTTCCTCTCACCCGCTTCTTCCGTGCGTTGGCGGATGGCTTCACCATCCTCATTGGTGGGATCTTGAGAACGGCTCCGATTGGAGTCTTTTGTCTTTCCGTAGGCCTAGCTGCAAGCGTTGGAGTGGGTGGTGCGAGCTTTCTTGTCAGTTACGTGGTCGCCATGTGCTTCATCAGCGGTAGCTTCATCCTGGTCATTCTCTATCCCAGTATCGCGATCCTCAGCTCATTGAGTATTCCCGCATTTACCCGAGCAAGCGCTCCGGCGCAGGCGATTGCTTTTACTTCGCGCTCCTCGCTCGCCGCCCTGCCTGCTACGTACAAGGCGGCGCGCGAAAGCCTTTGTCTTCCAGATGACGTCTCCGCTTTTTTCTTTCCCTTCGCCGCATCGATCTTTCACGTGGGCGGCTGCATCGAGCAAATGGTTGGGGTCTGCGCCCTGGCGGGTTTTTATGGAGTATCTCTTTCCTCCGCACAATTCGCTGTCCTGACTCTGAACGCCATCGTGGTTAGCATGACCGCCCCGGGCATACCCGGCGGCGCCATTATCGTGATGGCGCCGATGCTTGCCTCCGCGGGTATCCCGCTCGAAGGCATGGCCATGTTGCTGGCCGTCGATACCCTCCCTGACATGTTTCGCACTACGGCCACCGTCTCCTGCTGGGTAGGTGCGGCGAGCTTGCTAAAGCCCCGAGTACAGTCAGCCGCGATCGATAGCGTGTTGGATGTTATCCATTCTGATGAACCAATTTCAGATGTTCGTGAGCCTAATTGTTAACACCTTATTAGTCCAGCCATCCCCATCCCTCTCAAGCATCCTATTGTCTTTCTCTTCAGTGTCCTGAAAGAATTGCGCAGCGACGCGAGAAAACTCAGGTTTCAGAGGAACTGGCGTTTCCTTAATAATCTTCCATTGAAAACGATCCGCTTCGAGCGCTGCTATGATCTGTCGCTTGCCGAGGATCGACCACAGGACGAATACCGCGTCAGGCCTTGGCTGTTTCAGACGGGAATACCATAGGGAGAAATCGCGCGCCAACTTTAACCCGTCTGGGCCAGCTAAACGGTAATTAGCTTTAATAGGATCGGCTTCGAATTTGGACAAGTCACTTGGGTTTGCATAGTCCTCTGGATACTGCGGGAGGTTGAAAATAAGCATATCGTGTTGGGCAACGACCGCTGGAGAGATTCGAGCGAAGGGCATTGCATCCATGACATGAACTTGTGATGAAATGATGGCACCTTTCTCAACTTTAAGCCTGACGTTCGTACGAGTTATGTCAATCCAGTCGGGCATAAGGTCAATGAAGGTGACGGAGCGGGCCTTCTTTTCAAGAAGGCAGTAGAGACCGATGATTCCGGAGCCGCAACCGATATCCAGTAGCTTTTTCGTACGTGGCTCGACGGGAATGGTTTCTGCGAGAACCTGGGAAAGCTTGGACGGTTTCTCAGAACCACAATCGGCGACGTAAGGCTGCCACCATTCCGTCGGAGCACTCAATGGCCTACTCTCGCTCATACAGCTTTTCTGCCTTTCTGAGTTGTGACATCTTAATACCCGGTTCTACACAGGGGTCATGCGTGTCTCACGAACAAGAACGCCTTGGCTACCGCTAGAGTGATCGATTCAATCCGCACCATGATAACGGCTGAAACTTGCCCAGCTGTCGCAGCCACAGTCTGATTCTTTCATCGTTTTCCGTCACAAAGCGCCGGCACCCAAATGCGGTTTACGGCGACTGCCTGATCTGTTGTGATCGAGGTGCGCAGATTGCCCGTGGCGCATTCCTTCGAGAGAGAACACTTACCGAGGTAAGCAGGAATTTACATTTCGTTACGGATACCAGGTCACCTGTAGCGATCCATGGATGTCGTTCTGCTTCTGAGGTAGATAGATCGGGGCCTTCCATTCTTCCACTTCGATCAGGCCCTGTACTTCCACCTGCCTCGTGACTCTCTTTCTTATGGAACCTTGCAAGCTATTTTGAGTGGTCCCGCCGGGAATAAAGTCTTTTGCGGCCTTTGCGTTTCTGTAGCTCAGCTGCACTTGTTCCTTGGGTGACAGGTGATAGGTGAGCCACGCCTGGCCACCTTTGGACTCGCGACCGATCCAGTCCCCGAAGATGATTCCTTTGTTCGTATAGCCCTGCTTCTGGATTTGTTCCCAGTAGAGAAACAGTCCGCCATTGCTTCGGTGGGTCGGTGGGTCGGTGTTCGCTGCCTCCACTCGAAAATCAAGCGCGTGCCATCTCGGAAAGTGTGACAGGTACAATCCGGGACGATAGCCGGCGCGCCGCGGCGCACTGATCGGACTCACGTCGTCGTGTACCAGTGAGTCCGTGTACAGCGTCAGCCAATCGCGCAGGTAAGGGAGACGATAGGAAAAGTCAAACGTACTAAAGCGCGCTCCTGGATCGTTCCGCGAGACCTTTTCCGCAGCCGACCCAGCCTGAAGGCTGAAAAAACTCCTGAGAAAACTGCCTACAGTAATGGGGGCGTGATTTTTTCCGCCCCAGATGACAGTGCGCTCGAAACCAAGTTCCAGGTTGACGGTTGGCTTAAAGCTGAACTTCTCAGCATGGGCCCAGGGTGCGTTTGGATCGGTATGCCCTTGCAGGCTGCCGACGAAAAATTGATATCGAAACGGACCGGTATAGCGAGACACGAAAGGAATGCGCAGAGGTTCGACGCGATCGATCTGGAATGCGTAGATGTTTGCGGCGTTGTTGCTCCAGGCAAAGCTCCCGCCACGGGCTGGGCCGAGCCAGTGGTCGTTTTTTCCGAACGAGATTTCATGATTGAGGAGCAGGTAGGAGACACTTGCATTCACCACGTGCGCTTGATTGATGGAGGCGATCGGCCCCTCAGGAATCGTGTCCTGCTTTGGGTTGCTGCTGAAAGAGATGCCATCATTCTCTGAAAGCAACTCGGCGAGTGCGGACGAGTAGCCGGTCGTTGCCGCCGCATGCTGGTATTCGCCGCGAAAATAGAAAGCGAAGCGCCGGAAGCCCATGCGCGTGCTAAACCCCTGGATGCTGTTGAACCCTTCCGCGTAGGGGCGCCCATAGTCGTTGACGATGCTTTGCCCAAGATGAAAGCTGTCGCGGAGCGGAATGCCAGAGATGCCATCGAAGCGCGTGTAGGCGCTCTCTAGCTCGGCGGATGGTTTCGTTGGCTCTGCCAATCTGCGAACATCTGGTTCCAACTCCTGCTGTAAGGAGTGATAGATACGGCATGCATCCCCGTCCTCGGGCACAGAATCCATTTTTGTGGACCCAGTCTCAAGCATGTGTATGACGCTCAACCGGGTCCAGGGTCTCATTCCCAGGTATGCGGTATCGACTTGGCCAAGCGAGTAGAGACGATCCAGCGCCGGGTATATCCAGTTATCTAAGGGAATGTAGGTTGAGCCCGCAGCGTTGTTGTAGAAGTCTCCGCTGGGGAAAAGGTTCTTACAGGGAACGCTTGTTTCAGCGAGGGCCGCGGGTAATAACAAACTGAGTAAGGTGAAGAACGCTCTCTTAAGCATGCGGAATCACCTTCGACCCTGTATATCGATCATCAAGCATCCCAAATCCGCGTAAGACCGCCAGGATCCGCATCGGCCTTCATTTTCCAGTGATCTTAGCCACACAGTATTGCTTCCCCATAAAGCCAAATGTCGGCGCTTTGGTTAAATAGACAATCCACCATTGAAGTCGTGAATTGAACATCCAGGACGGCGGCAGATGCGAGTGTTCGCCGCACCACGCTTTCTGGCAGGCGATACATTCGCATGTTCCTGGTCCCGCGCCCCAGTGCTGTTTTGAGTCTGGATCGAGCGCGGATTTTCTGGCGGATGCGCACAAATAAGGAAGAGATCTTCGAAACAGCAAACGAATCCTGCACGCTGAAAACTAGCATGCCGGCCGGCGCGAGCAGCCTGATGAACTCCCTGAGGTAATGCTTTGAAAAACGCTGCGGCATGTGCTGCAGAACAATGTTGCTGTAGATGAATGAAAACCTTCCGTCTGCGAACGGTAGGTCCTCACTGTCGTTGACGACATACCGGTGATTCATGACCGTGTCTATCTCTGCGATACCGGTTTCCATAAACTCGCCAACGCTCCACTTACTACCCCGCTTGCAGTCGTCGGTCAGAATGGCCCAAAGGGCATCGCCTGCAGCGAAATCGTCCCAATCTTTCTTGAGCGTTTCCAGACTTGCCATCGATCACTCCCCCTCAGTGGAAATCAGTATCCGAGCACGCAGCATCACGCTGCGTTTCACGGAATCACGCGTCGGCGTGCAACCGCCGTAAACCAGAGACTGCGGCCACAATCGGTGCCATAGAGCAACGTTTTCGAATCCTTCTCCCATGCTGGCTGGATCTGATTGCACGGCACGTGGGCGACTCGATGCGTCGCTCCGGTGAGTTGATCACGCAACCACAGATTCCACGCGCCATGCTCGAGATGGCTGTAGGCCATCCAATGGCCGTCAGGCGACAGCGCGGGATAGCGAGAGTCGTCAGGAAGAACAGCGGCGTTCGTGTGTGTCGTATCGGTGAGGTAGATCTGAGGCGAATGCCCGTTTGCTACAGCGGATACGGCGTACAGCTTGTCAGAAAGAAACGATGCTTCGAAAACATTGAGCGCTCGCGGAGTGAGCGTGGCCTCGATGCCAACAGCAGGGCCAAAGATCGGGCGCGTCACTAGTTGCCCTCTGCCATGGTCATCACGTTCGAAGGCGAGGCTTCTTCCGTCGACGGAGAGCATGGGCTCACGCGCGTCTTCGACAAGCCGGCCGGATGGTTCGCTTAGGTTCTCCACCTTGGAGTGAGGGCTCAGCCCCCGCTCCACCCAAATCTGCCCCGGGTTGTTCGCGAAAGAAAGATCGTCATCCGAAAAGGAATCAACCGAGGCGCTCCCCTTAGCCTCGTTCACCAGGTGATATCCGCTCTGGGTCAATGCAACATAGCGAACATCGCTTTCGAGAGAGCTTGCGTGTGCAGCGATCAAGCTTTTCATCCGCAACGGCACGCGATATGCGTACTCCTGTCGCATCAGGCGTTGCAGATGAAAAGTGGAATACACACCCCAGACGAGAGCTACAGCGAAGGCTGCCGCCCAGGCTGTGCGCGTCCAGTCCCAGAAGCGCTGGCCGGCAAATCGATCACGCAACAGAAGGATGTAGATTCCAACAAGAAGTGCAAACATCAGGGGCAAACGCGGAACGTTTAGAAGAACTTTCAACCCCGCTGCAGCGGTCGAGCTGCTCATGGGAAATCCGATTCCGAGATAGACGGCCGACATCACTCCAAGCCACGCATACCATTTGCGTCGCAGCAGCTCTGCCGCCAACACGCACACGGGGAACGCGATGAGCACAAAATTGTACGATGCCGGTATGGTCGAGATGGCAAGGGAAGCGACCAGAAGCGCAGACCATTCCATCAGGATCCGCGTCTGACTACGATTCTCCTTCTCGATGAGCAGAATTGCCGGGGCCAGTGCCAGTAACTGCAAGGTAGGCTGCAGCAAAGCGTAGGCCAGCGGCGAATCGTGCCATGGCCGAGGATTCCACTGTGGTTCGGCAAGAAATAAATAATGAAGAACGCTTGAGATCGAAGCACTCGCCGTCGCGTACGGCGGCAGGCCTTCGCCACGCAGCGTCCACGGCAGAATCTCCTCCAAGTAAGTGTGATGAAGATTCCAACCGAAGACCGCGACAGATAGCCCGAAGGCGGCGAGTCCAACGAACGCTCCCGCGGCCAAAGATCGCCAGGCACGCCTTCGTAGAAAAAAGAAGAAGAACAGGATTGGAAAAATCTTACAAGCTGCGGCAACTGCTATCAGGGCGCCAGCGAGAGCTTGACGCTCATGCAGGTAGGCCCAGCAGGCCGCCAGAATCAAGAGCAGAAGAAGAATATAGAACTGACCGTACAGAAAGTTGCGATGCAGTGGAAAGCTAAGCGCGAATGCCAGGGCAATTCGCCGGTACGGCAGAGCGGACATCGAACGCAGTATCCTGAAGATTGGAATCAACAGGGCGATGTTGAAAACCATCCAAAAGTGTTTGGCTGTGAGCGGCGGTAGCGCCGCCAGCGGCCACATGATGAGCGTCGAAACGGGAGTGATCGGTACGAGTCCAACGACCCTGGCGTCGATGGCGCGGTGGTCCTTCTCGCGTTGCAGCCAGATCCATTCGTACATGCGCGTCGTATCGTAGCCTTCGCGTACGAGTCGTGCCGACAGGTAGTAATTGGGGAAATCTGTGTTCAGCTTGTTCCAGGCCCGGGGCAAGGTGATCACACACAAATAGAAGAGCGCTACAAGCAGTACCCCGCGCTCAAGCCAGAAGATGATGCGATGATCGTGTCGAGCGTTCACAACTAATCGTTATCGAATACCGGGCGTTAATTGTCACGCGTTTGTCACTGCGGGGTCATTCGTGTGCTTTTAACGCAATTGAGTGGGACCAGGCATTGCCGAGCCGGCGGTTTTACAAAAGGTTTTATTCCATGATGGGCAGCGATTGTGGTGTTCTGTCGGCGTTCCATTTGCCGGCTAACAGACCCATGGCTACTCGATCATCGGAGGCCTTCGCCTGCTCTATAAGCAGGCTGAAGAGAACAATGGACCATAGGGGCAACAACAGATCGAAGGGGTCCGCCTCAGCCAGGCCGCGTATCACCACGAACAAGAGTGTGCTGAGCAAGACGATCTTAATTGGACTCGCTGAAAGTTTTCGAATTTGCCGATATAGGCTTCCGTATATACACACCAGCAGGCACACGCCGACCACTCCGTAAGCATAAAACTGGGTGAGCAGTTCGTTCTCCGCATGCCTTGCTTCGAATCGGTCAGGACCAAAGGGAGGAATCACCTTCCACATGGCATCAAATCCGTGTCCAATCCACGGCTGTTCCAGAGCCGCATTAAGAACAAATGCCCAGATTCCAGTTCGGCCCGTGAGTGTCTCAGCCTGGTTGCCGGCATTCGTATAGATGTCGTAGTAAGCCGCAAACAGACCCCAGAAGACAAGAATGACCAGGATCACCGAGATGCTTAGGAGCACTTTTGCTTGCTTGCTTATCGACTGGTCTCGAATGATGAGAAAACCTTCGCTTAACAGGAATGCTACAAGCGTCGTCTTGCTTAAGCTGCGGACTAGCGTCAGCGCCAGGAAGAGAATGGTGATTCCCCACCGCCCCGCCTTGCGACGCATCAGATATTGGGCCAGGAAGATCGCGACCGCACAAAGGTTGCCGATTTGGTTGGTATTGAAATAGTCCTCATCGCCGAGGCGGAGATCGGCTCGCGTGGGAATGATCCAGGCGACGAGTGCCAGAAAGCATGTACCCGAGACAAAACCCTTCAACAGGGAAAGAGATACTTCGCTGAATGCCCCAGCACGCAGCAGCAGGAAAACGATCGTGACATCGACGGCTAAACCACACCAGTAGGCAAGGGAAGTGGATAGCGAAACCGTTGCGCTCCATGAAAGACTGCAAAGGGAAAAGGCAAGAAAGGCGAGAACCCAGCGAATACTAGACAAGCGCAACATGGATCGAAGCGTGCGGCGAACATGTCCAAGAGACTGGAAGCAGACAAGAATTAGTAGCAGTAGGCCCAGAGCGAGATTCATCTCCGACCCGGTATGCGGCTCTGTGCCCAGCACACGCACCGAGATCAGCACCACCATGATGCGGGAGGCGAAGAAGAACCCTGCCGCAAATGCAAGTCCTGTCGCCTCTGGAGGCTCGCTGAACTGAAACGTTTGCATGTCGGTGGCCGCGCTCATAAATTCCCTGCCCGTTTCTTTAAAACCCGTCGAAGCTAGTGGGCATAGATGTCTGAAACTCCCTGGCTTCCGGCCGGGGGAAGATGGCGCATGAAGACAACGATCGACCAGAGTTCGTCATCCCTCAGAATTCCCTTGGACCCCGGCATTCCGGATGGCCGAATACCGTAGTCGAGAATCCACTTCAATTGGCCATCTGTGTATCTCTGCACCTCGGGTGAAGCAAGCGACGGAATTGGAGGCGAGATAGAAGCGGCGAAGGGAACGCCTGTACTCTGTCCATCGTTTCCGTGGCATGCAACGCAATAGTAGGAGAAGGCCTGCTTGCCATCAGCCACGGTCTGGGGCGTATCGGGCAACGGGTTCTTTTGACCCTTGTTGCCTATAAAAAAATGGTATTTGGCAGAAGTGATGACTGCCGTCTCCAGGCGCCCTGGAGGGTTAGCCTTGCAGCCAACCAGCAATAGCAAGGCGCCGAAAATCACAGTGAAATAGCTCATCTTTATTCCACAACATGAACGTCTAATGCCATCGAACCATGCCCGGCGCCGCAGAACACGGAGCAATGGCCAACAAAATCGCCCGCTTGGTTCGGCGTGAATTGCACCTGAACTGTGCCATGGGCAGGCACTTTGAGGTCAACGTTCAGCTCACGAATGCGTAGGCCATGAGACACATCTTCACTCTTCACTACCAGCACCACGGGCTCACCTTTCTTCAGGGTGATCTCCGCCGGTTCATAAGCAAACCGATGAGCGGTAATCTCTATTCTGTGGGGCTCCGGCTGTGCCCAACTTGCATACGGAGACAATACGGTTTCCATAAAAACTGCAACCAGCAGCGCCACGAACCTTGAGGTTTTTTTCATTCATTTCTCCCTTAAGGCTTCACCCTAAAGGGTGGGCGCGAAGGAGTTGTCGTGTGCCAGTCAGCTAATTGTCATCCTTTTGTCGCGGCCTCACGGAGACTGCGGCGATCCTCGGTTTTGCTCACATCGCGACAAAGGAATGACAAGTAGATAACAAGTAACGAGGGTAATCTCTTCATACTCAGCCTCAATGCGCTGTTCTTTTAGCCTCAATGCGCTGTTCTTTTAAATGATGAAATGAGAACTATGAAATCCCCTTCGACGCGGGCCTGCTTGGTTGCATCCACGGCGATTTCCCTCTTTTTGACGAGCGCATTCTGGACGTGTACCTGGGCGCAGACACCGGGTACGGGTGCGATCTCAGGCATCGTCTACGACCCTGCCAACAAGGTAGTGCAGAACGCGACTGTCCTGGCTGTTGACGAAGAGACGGGATTTTCTCGCTCCGTGACATCCGGAGCGGAGGGAGCATTTCGCATTCCGTTGCTGCTACCCGGAACGTATACGCTCACCGTGAGCGCGCAAGGCTTTGTTGCCAGTACATTGCATTTCGTTCCCGTGACGGTGAGTCTGACCAACTCCGTCAACATGACTCTGGCTGTTGCCGGTGCAAGTACAGAGGTGCAGGTCACTGGAAAGGCGCAGATCGCTGATCTCGAGAGTTCGACGCTGGGCGGTCTTGTCGATCAAGCGTCCATTCAGACATTGCCGCTCTCGAACCGCAATTACACGCAGATTCTTGGCCTATCACCGGGCATAGTCGTTGACCTGCCGAGTGCGACAAGCCTCGGTAGCGGAACGCAAAATGTAGCCTCCAATGGAGCAACACCGACGGCAAATAACATACAGTTCAATGGCATCGACGCGAACAATCTCGCAGAGAACTCTGCGGCCAACGCTTTGACGGATGCCGGGACGGCGATTCCCGCGCCAGACACGATTCAGGAGTTCCGCGTGCAGACGGCGAACTTTGACGCTGCATATGGGCGCGGCACTGGAGCAAACGTCGACCTGGTGAGCCGGAGCGGCACGAATAAGTTCCATGGCAGCGCATGGGAGTTTCTCCGCAATAACGTGTTCAATGCGAATGATTTCTTTTCAAAGCTCGATGGTCAGCCACGCGCAGACCTGAAGCATAACCAGTTCGGGGCAGCGGCCGGTGGCCCGATCCTGCGAGACAAGACCTTCTTCTTTGTTGCTTACCAGGGATTGACTGAAGTCAACGGTTTGGGCGGCGAGCAGCATCCCATTTTGCCGCTGTTGACCACCGATCGCTCGGCCGCAACGCTGGGAGCACAGTTCTGCCCAGCTGGTCACCTGAACAACGAAGGGAAGCCAGCGACGGGTTATTTGACGCAGGCAGGCGGAACCCTCTACGGACCTGGGCAGGTGGCGTGCGATGGATCGAACATCAATCCAGTCGCCTTGGCTATCTTAAATGCCAAATTGCCGAACGGCGAATTCGCCGTACCGAGCCCGCAGGTCACGTTGCCTAACACGGGCGCGGATGCATCTGATCAGGTACCGATGGGTCAATCAACTTTTGCAATTCCCGCGCGTTTCCGAGAGGACCAATTCACGATCGACATCGACCAAAGACTGGCCCAGAGCAATACCTTGGCTGGGCGGTTCTTCTATGCGCGCGCTACAACAACGCAGCCGTTCTCTCCCAATGCCGCGAATGTTCCAGGCTGGGGTACAGACAAACTCAATCGAAACACAATGTTTGTCTTGTCAGACACGCATGTGTTCAATGCCAATACTGTGAACATCGCGCGCTTTGGATACATTCGCTTCGATGGATTTTCGACGGTCGAGAATCCGCTCGCGGCAGCCGCTATTGGGCAAAGTACGCCGAACGGAACGACCACGAACGCTCCAGGCCTTACCGTAGGCGGTTTTACCATAGGCGACGCAGGCACCCCTTCTGCGTGGCAAGTCACCAACTCGTTTGTCTGGCAAGACACTCTGGCCCGAACCCAACGAAGGCAGAATTTGCGATTCGGGATAGAGCTCAAGCGTCATCAGGTGGATGAGAACGATCCACAGGAGACCGATGGGCTGCTGCAAATCGGAGCCTTCGATGACTTCCTCGTTGGCCAGAGCGCTGCACAAAATGGCAGTCCATTTGGCCTCAGCAACATCGGCGTCAGCTTCGCCGGCGCAGGCAATTTTCGCAAGGACGAGCGCTACACGGATCTCGCCATCTTCGCGCAGGACGATATCAAACTGAGCAGGCGATTGACGATGAATGTTGGCCTGCGCTACGAAATCTTCGGGGCGCCGATAGAAGTAGATGGGCGTCTTTCAAACTTTGATCCAAATATCGCCTTGCAGGGTCCTCTTCCGGTAGCGGGAACCCTGAGTGGGTACACATTGCCCTCAAATTTCCCTGGAACGCTGCCGGCCGACGTACTCAGGACGTCGTACCCGGGGCTCTACAGAACGCCGTACGGCGACGTTGCGCCAAGGCTCGGGTTTGCGTGGCAGATTCTGGCCAAGCCAGTGGTCGTCCTGCGAGGCGGCTACGGTGTGTATTTCGATCGCCATTCAGCGACCTTGGCAGGGCAAACAATCAGTGATCAACCGTTCACGCTCACGCAGATTGGCGCCGGCGCTCAAAATAGCGGGGCTTCGCTGCAAAATCCCTTCGTTCCCCGGCTGCCGTCAGGCTCGAGCTTCCCGGTTTATTCGCCGCTCACATCTACGACCGCTCCCTTTATCGAGGCCACCAATCCCAATATCCTGGATGGAAGAACACAGGAGTACAATCTAAATCTGCAATATGCGTTGGGGCTAGGCTACCTGCTTGAGGTCGGTTATGTGGGAACACAATCGGTGCACCGATCGGGCCAGGTTGAGTTCGATCAGGCGTTGCTGGCGAGTCGGCAGAACCCGGTAAACGGTGAGACCACAAACTCAATCGGCAATGTAGCAAACAGGATGCCTATTCAGGGCATAAGCGAAGGATCGCTCTATACCGATTCACCTTTTATCGCAAACTATAATGCGCTCCAGGCCAGCATTACTAAACGGCTGACTCATAACCTGCAGCTTCAGGCCAGCTATACCTGGTCTAAGAACCTCGACGAGGTGAATGGAGAGGTCGGAACAGACCTGTTCGAATTGCAGCTTCCGACCAACAATCAGCATGACCTAAGACACTCATCGTATGGGCCGGCCGGAACGGATCGCGACCAGAGGTTCGTTGCGAATTTTTTCTGGTCAGCACCGAAGTTCGCCTCGCTCCAAAGACCGTTCCGCATCGTCCTCACGGATTGGGTATTTTCAGGGATTGCGGTGCTCCAGTCGGGTATTCCCCTCAGTGTCATTGATGGCAATGCCGGATCGGTTTACGGGCTGCTTGGCGGTGAGGCGAGAGCGCAGCGCACCGGGAGCAACCCGGCAACCCACGGTTCGCTGTTCTCACGCGTGATCAACGGATACCTCGACTCGAAGGCGTTTACGCGCGCGCCTGAAGCGCCGAATGGAACAAGCCCGGCCGATCAGGACTTCGGTAACAGTGGCGTTGGCTTTATCCGTGGACCGGGGCAGCACAACCTGGATATGGCGGTGGAACGTGTGTTCCCGGTGAACGAAGGTAGCAGTTTCCGCTTCCGCGCGGAATTCTTCAACGCTACCAACACGCCGCAGTTCGCCAACCCTTCCACCACTCTGGGCTACAGCGATCCCACGCTGCTGAATCCGTCGGCCAGTTCGACCTTCGGTAAGATTACCGGGACGGTGACGAACCCACGCATCATCCAATTCGCAGTGAAGTATGTCTTCTGAAGCTTGTCTCAGTACGCGCGTTCCGACTGGACGGATGTGTAGTTCCCAAACTTAGAAAGATGGAGATGGATGAGTTTATCGATGGCAAATCTCGATTCCGCACCCAATGCCGCTGAGCACATCGAGCGGGAACGGCACCCCCTGGTAGATCCACCGGAGCTTCCACACCGCGCCACGTACTATCCTTATGGCTTTCCGGCCGAGGTTACATCGAACTCTGAAGATGTGTTGCAACAGTACGAACAGATCTGGGGAAAGTTCAGCAAACAGCACGATACCGAGCCACTGCGTGTGGAGGTGCAGGTGGTTGAAAGTGATGCGACCGAGTGTCCCCCCGAGCCCACGAGTCGCTATATGCAGCCGTTCATCATGAGCGTGGCGGATGGGCATAACTACAGCATCGTGGATCTGGAGCTTTGCCACGCCAAGATCGTCATTTCGCGCGCTACGCTGAAAAGCCCGCTTTATAGTCAGTATTTTTTGCTGGCAACGCCCGTCTGCTGCATTGGTACCCGGTATACAACTCCGATCCATGCCGCATGTGTCGCGCTCGATGGTCGAGGCGTGTTGCTGTGTGGTGACTCGGGGGTGGGCAAATCGTCTCTCGCCTACGCCAGCGCTCGTGCCGGTTGGACCTATATCAGCGACGACTCGACCTTTCTGTTGAACGGTGGAACGAACCGGCAGGTCACCGGAAACTGTTATCAGTTCCGCTTTCGCCCGTCGGCTGCCCAACTGTTTCCAGAGATTGAAGGGCTCGAGATTACGCCGCGGGCGGCAGGCAAACCATCCATCGAGTTGCCTACCGCGCAGATCAGCCACATCGCGAGTGTGCAAACCACACGCGTAGACTTTATCGTTTTTCTTAATCGAGGATCGAATTGTCCGCCGCAGCTTGTACCCTATCGCCGTGATGTAGCCCACCGGTTCATGCGGCAGATGCTCTACGGGTCGGAACAGCTGATTTCGACGCAGTACAGAGCCATTGAACAATTGTTAACAGCGGAAGTGCTGGAGCTGCGATACACCGATCTGGATTGGGCCGTCGGTCGGCTGAGGAAGCTGGTGAGGGAGGGACAATGATAGAACTCGCTTTCGATGCCACACGTGGCGCGCCGGCGGGTGTTTCTTTCTGGAAGAATCCCTTTGTGTGGCTTAAGCAGAAGAGCCTTAGTCGTGGCTATTGGATCTTTTTCTCCGCTGCCTTTTTCTTTGATGCCGGCTTCGCGATCTACTTTTTTCTGTTCAATCTGTACCTTTTGGACAAGGGCTTTAACGAGCGCGCCATGGGATGGATAGGTGGCGCGTTGACGCTTGGTTCTTTGTTCGGCACATTGCCGGTTGGCGCATGGACGCAACGAGTCGGTTTGCGGTCAACCCTCACTGCCCTTTTCGTCGCCGCCCCAGCGGTGAATGCGATGCGTGCTCTGTGGATTTGGGAGCCTGCCCAGATCGGGCTGGCCTTTCTTGCAGGACTCGTCATGTCTGGCTGGGGCGTTTGCTATCTTCCTGCAGTCGCTCGGCTCACCACGGAGAAGAATCGTACTTCGGCATTTAGTCTGCTCTTTTCGGCGAGTGTGGGTGCCAGCATGCTGGGTGGCATCGTATCTGGCTATTTGCGCGAATGGCTTGGTATGGTAGGAATCGCCATGCAGGCCGCTGAGGTGAAGCGCGTCATTCTTCTGTTTTCCTGCGCTATTGCGTTTCTGGGGCTGCTTCCAGTGATGCGTCTTCGGCTGCCGGAGCAGACGCAGGAAGGGACGGATGCAGCCCCTTCAAGTCGCTGGACCTGGCTCCGCGCATGGAAACTGAATCCGTTTCTCTTGCGCTTTCTTCCTCTGATGGCGCTATGGTCCGCATTTCTGGCTGCCTTCAACCCGTTTGCGAATGTCTATTTGTCGCGTCATCTCCATATTCAGATGACGCAGATCGGACTCATCTTCTCGACCGTGCAGGTGATACAGCTGTGCATGGGGTTGCTTACCCCAATCGTATTTCGGTTGCTTGGTTTGGTTAGGGGCATCACCACCACCCAGATCATTGCCGCCGTTGTGCTCGGTGTGATGGCCGGCGTCACAAATGGAAGACTCGCGGTTGCCCTCTACCTTACTTTCTCTGCTGCGCAGTGGATGGGCTCGCCCGGTCTATCTAACCTGCTCATGAATGAGACGCCAGATGCGGAGCGCAGTGCCGCTGCCGCGATGACGTTGTTCAGCAACGCATTATTAGGGTCCGCAGCCACTGCGGGCGCCGGCATCCTATTCACAAGGTTCGGATATCCGCCCGTGCTTCTTCTGCTGGCTGCCGTTGCGTTGACGATTGCATTGCTCTTTCGCTTTCTCCTCGCGTCACCGCGTCAGAACGCCACAGCATAGCTTGAAACTCGACGCGCATTTCCAGAGAAAGGGATCGTCTTGGAGGTAACGCATGAGAAGCATGATCGCCATGCTACTTGTTTCGTTCGCCCTGCCGCATGCGCGCGCCGGAACCATTCTGCCTGGGGGTGTGCAGCTACTTTGTCATCGAACGGCCAATGAGGACATTCCAGAAAATACGTTGGAGTCACTCGACCAGGCAGCACTACTCGGCTGCAACGTTGTGGAGATTGATTTGCGGCGTACGCTGGATGGAAAAATTGTACTCAACCACGACGGCGTTCTCGAGCGGCTGACCGACGGCATCGGCGAGGTAGAAACAAGCTACTATGGCGATCTGCAATTGCGTGATGCGGGCTCCTGGATGGCCGACCGATTTGCGCACCTGCATATGGCCCTGTTTGAGGATGCCGTGCGCCTGGCGCGCGAGCGAGATATTCGGCTCGTTCTGGATTTGAAAGACAAAGGTCTCGCCGCGGATGTACTGCAGATTCTTGCGCGCGAAGGCATGCTGCAGCGGGTTCAGTTCGGCGGTGAATGGGACGATGTGAAGAAGTTATACCCCGCGGCGATCAATGTAGGCGACAAGACAGTGTGGGCGCAGCCGGGGGTCAGCCGAGACCAGGTGAGCGAGTATCACCGGCAGGGTAAAGCCGTGGTCGCGAACTTCTCGGCAAATGACCACGAGATGGATCTGGCAGCAATGAAAGCCGCGGTCGCTGCGGGAGTGGATGGCATTAATGTCGACTATCCGCGATTAGGTGCGGATGCGGTTGGCAGGCCAGTGGAGCGAAAGGTCGGCGAGTTAATTCAGAAGGCTGATTCCGGTGACAGCGAGGCTCGGACAAAGGCCATTTTCGAGCTAAGTCGCTACAGCGGAATCCCGCTGCAAGCGAACTTCGCGCGGTGGTTGCTCGACATCGACGGCCATGTTTCACGGGCGGCTGCCCTGGCCCTCGTGAATGCCCATCCTCAACCACCCGTATCGCTGTTCAGCGGCGCGTTGCAGTCTGACCATGCCGATGCGCGTGCGAATGCGGCATGGGCGCTGGGCATGCTTGCCGCACCGGCGGATACCTTGCTTCCTCTCTTGCAGGACAAAGACCCGCGCATACTGCAATCAGCGCTGCTCGCATTAGGCCGCGACTCTGGTGACGTGAGCGCGATGACGTTGCTGCCTCTGCTGTCGAACGAGGACTCCGGGGTAAGAGGCGCCGCGGCCATAGCGCTTGCGCGGCATCAACCGGACGCTGCTATCAAAGCGATTCCGGAGCAATTGCAAAAGGAAGTTGCTCGCGCGCAGGTGTTGCGCGAAGAGCATGTGAGGCGTGGCCAGTCGGATTTTACTCAGGGCGAGATCGACGCAATTATGCAGTCTTTCAAATGCCAGATGGAGATGCTACGGGCGATTGTGCTTGTTGGAGGAAAGGATTCGGCACGTGTTTTGGCGAGGCAAGCCTTTCGCTCCCAAGAGGCGTTTTCGTCCTACAACGGTATCATTGCGGGGTTTCAACTATGGGATCGTATTGGCCCGGATGCGTCCTTTGCCGTTGAAGCCTTGTCATCCAACGATCAGCAGGTGGCCGACCGGGCAGAGTGGGTCCTGGTAAAGGCTGGCCCGGCAGTTCTTCCACAAGTACGCAGCGCTCTCACAAGTGAGAACCAGCAAGTGCAGCGCCGCGCGATACGCATCGTGGCCTGGCAGGGAGACAGTGGCGCGCTGGAGACGCTTCGGAAGATCTGCCAAACCAACACGGATGCGACCTCGCTCGCGGAATGGGCCATCGAAAAGATCGAAAGTCTTCATCCGAAAATGTGACGTATAGAGGTACGCCAAATTCGGCGAGTGGATTTCGATAAGCCCACTTAAAAGTTGTCGGATGTCTGTGTACTTCTTGCGTCCCCCCACAAAAAACCTAGGAAGATAGGGGGCGCCCTAATTTGTTGCTGGGAGATGGCTGCGCGCTCACTTCAACGCTTGCGTGTATCACGGTGGTCAGATGTTTAGACTAGAGCCTGCGCGAGGCGTCGCTCTTGTCTCTCTTAAGGCAGGTCAGGGTTAAAGCCCTGACCTGGAATGGGGCTTGCGAAAACGTCGCTCGCTCCTTGGGAGAGCGTTAAGGGTTGAAGAATCGGAGTAGCTCGTCCTCGTCATGCTTGCTGAGCGAAGCGCGGACTCGCATGTGTCGAACGATTGTTCCCGAGATCCGGGGCGAGAACCCCTCCGGCGCGTTGTGACACCGGCTGCAGTTTTGCTCGAAAATGCGCTCGCCTTCGTTTGCCTGTTGCCGGGATGCGTGCGCTCCGGTCGCCGGCTTCTGGCCTGCCGGTGTTGCAGGTGGGTTGTCCTGCGCGATATCCGTTGGCAGCAGAGGCGCTCCGAGAAGCGCAAGAAGCGTACGCAGCTGTTCGCGCTCCTCTTGCTGCGTGGGCGAAACGCGGGCTACTGCCGCCGGCCTGTTATCCACGGAAGCAGATTTTTCCTGTGAGACAGTCTGAGGAAACAAGGGCGCTGCTGCCAGCGCAGCAAATGCAACCAGAAGATGCTTGGTGCTCATGGTCATTTTCCTTTCCAGGCTGGGAAGAGAAATCGATAGACGATCCCGGTCTTCCAAATGTTGCGGTCGCCGGAGGAAGAGAACTGTCGCGAGTAGCTGGTAAGAATTCTCGTGTTATGCGGCAGGTTGTAATCCAGTCCAAAGTCCGCGCGCTGTGTATTTACACCAGGTACGCCATCGGTGTTCGGCGAGTTGTCGAGGCGGAACGTTTGCTGCATGCGGAACACGGGTTCAAAGCGGCCGACGAAACTATTCAAACCGCCGAACCTTTGAGTTCGGTAGTCAAATTCCGTCCAGTAGCCCTGCGAATGCTCACCGCGGTCGAACTCTGAGCGCAGGCGGAAGGCTGTGTTGGCCGGCTCCCACCAGACGTGGATTCCGAAGAAATTCTCGCGCATATCCTGAAGACGCCGGTTGTACGACATGCCGACCTCCAGACGCCGAGAAGGCAGATAAAGGGTGGCGCGCCCTCCGGTAGAGCGTTGGGATGCGAACTGTTCATTGCCAACACGGGCTGAGAAGTATGCGGCGTAGGCAACTGAATACTTAGGCCTTGCGATGGCGGATCCGCGAAGCTGACCACCTGTGCCCGCCCCGGTAGACATGGAGCCTATATTGAAGCTGAGCGGGGCGTCCTGGAAGTTGCCAATCCAGAGAGGCGTGAGCCGTTCTATATAGGAGCCGAACGGAAGCAGGAAGGTACCTCCAACAACCGTGATGTGTGGTGAAGCGATGTAATCACCCTGAAGATAGGTGAGACCTACGAAGTGGCTACCATGGTAACCGGGGTTGCTACTCCCGCCGGGCGCCCATGTCTCAAGCAGCGCTGCTCGAGACTCGATCAAAAGGTGCTGGCCGATCGGAGCCGCAAGCAACGGCTCGATGATCGGTGTGTAGGTTGTGTTGCCGCCGTTGGTGTTGGTCAGGAAGCCTACACCGCCAGACAGGAGCGGCGTATTCTGTGCTGCTCCGCAGAGCGCAGAGCAAAGCAAGGCCAGAACGTAGGCGGTACGTCTCGCTTCACGCCTGGAGAGAAGAGAACGCAGCATCGGATACGGCATACCAATGACAGTAGCGATCCTGGCCGTTCGATGTGTCTCGCGATGGTCTGTATTTTGTCAATTGATTGTAAGGCGCTCTTGTGCGTTCTCAGTTTTATTGTTTCTCCCGACAAAGCAATGACAATCGCCTTACGGCGATATGACATTCCCCGAGTGCGACCCGGCTAGAGTTGGCATCGGTGGCTTTCCTTCGAGTTGTTGCTGCGTGGTCGCAGGCGGCGCGGTTCGGAGAGGTCAATCCTGGCTCCATGCATACACTTCATTCCAAACCGGGGCCCAGGCCGTTGAGCAGACAACTGCAAATGCGCGAGGCCGTGTTGCGCACCTTCTGTGACCCTCTCCCCGAGCAATATGCGCTGCTTTGGCAACTCTCAACCCGGGAATGGCCAACCCTCTTGCATTGGCTGGATACGAGTGGGCTGGCGTTGTATTTTCTCGATCGCGTGCATGAACTGCAACTGAACGATCTACTGCCGCACATGGTGATGGCACGTCTGCAGCGGAATTTGATCGATAACACCGAACGCATGCGCGGCATGATCGACGAGTCCATCTCTATCCATAGTGAATTTCAGAGCGCCAACCTTTCCTATGCCACGCTCAAAGGATTTTCACTCTGGCCGCATTCTGTGCCGAAGCCGCAGCTTCGCTCGCAACTTGACCTGGATTTCCTGGTGGCCGAGGAGAGCGTAGAGCAGGCGCGGCGATTGCTGGAGCGCAGAGGCTATCGCCTCCATGCGATCTCTGGCAGAAGTTGGGAGTTCAAGACGCCCACAGTGGCTGGCGCTTCGCTGAAGGATCTTTACAAAAATACGCCGAGCCGTTGCGTCGAACTGCATGTCGAGCCCAATATCGAAGGCCGCCCGTGCTTGCTGGCTCGCACAGTGAAGCGCCGGTTCCATGGAATCTGTGTGCCGTCGCTTTCGCCCGCGGATCTCTTTCTTGGACAAGGTCTACATCTGTACAAGCATGTCTGTAGCGAATTTTCGCGTACAGCGCATGTGCTCGAGTTCTACCGCCACGCGGTCGCTCGTCGCGACGATAAAGCATTTTGGTCCGAGCTACGCTTGGTCGCCGAAGAGAATTCCTCGGCTGCCCTGAAGTTGGGCGTAGTCACATCACTCGTTACGCGGGTGATGGGTGACTTTGCTCCAGAATCGCTTACCAATTGGACGGTAGACGAACTTCCTCATTCTGCGCAGTGTTGGATCGAAATGTATGGAGCGCGTTCCGTTTTCGCCAGCTTCCCCGGCACCAAGCTGTACCTTCTTCTTCAGCAAGGGCTCGCGCCCGCAGGGATCCCGGCGAAGCGTACCCTCCGGAAGTCGCTTGTACCGCTCCGCCTGCCTCAGCAAAATTTACCCGCCGCCGTGAACGAAAGCTTACGGGTGCGTCTCCGTCGCAACCGGTCGCAGCTTCGTTTCATCTGCTTCCGCTTGCGCTTTCATGTCATAGAAGGGATTCGCTATATCTGGGAATGGCGCCGCTGGAGCAGCGCACATTTCGAGTACAACAAGAGAATGACAATTCACTGACGGGGGCATGACACCTCCACGACCCGGCTTCCTTAGGTTCAAGTTCTAGAGTAAACATCCATGCCTCTACCTTTCATTCAAGCCGGGTTAAAGCGATCAATCAGGGGTCAGCACTTACTCTTGGCGGTATTGCGCTTTTTTGCTCGAAGAATTCCTGTCTACATGGTTCTCATCCCGGGCGTCTGGGCGTTTACCGGCTTCGCCGCGAATGGGCAGACCCTGGGTTCCTCGATTTCCACGCAGCGCGCTTTACAGCCACCGGATGGCGCCGACAGCAGTTCGGTGACGACACCGGCCGATGGGAGCGAACGAAGCGTTGATGATCGCGCGCTTTCTTCGGGAGTAAGCAGTTCAACGTCTTCCTTTGTGCTTTCCTCCGACCAGATCATCGACATTCTGCAACAAAATCCTGATCTGGTTCTGGAGTTGAAGTCTCAGGTGGCAGATCGCCTGCAGGAGCAGGGCAGGCAGATCGACGCAAACGATATCTCTGACGAGATGCTTTACGAGCAGATTGCCACAAACGCCGGCTTGCGCGCGAACATTACAACGTTTCTTCGAGCGCGGGGATACGTAACGGACGCCGATCTTCAGACCCAGATGTCCAGCGTTGGTATGGCGAACGGCGATACGAGCGCTTCCTCTGCGCAGCGCGTGCTGGCGCAGACGGGTGGCGCGAACTCCTTGCAGTTCCCCGCACAGTCAGGCCTCAATACGCGACAGTCAAGCCTTGATGAGATAACCCCCTCCCTTCAACCGGCAGATTCCTCTGTTGAGCGCCAGAACCTTCGCGAGAGAAAGGGGCATGAAGAGTCGAATGCATCGACCGACATACCTAAGGTGCTGCGTGTACCGGCGCCCTACAACCTGCGATCGATGCGTGACCTGTATACGCAAATTCCAGATCAAACAGCTCACTTGAAACGATTCGGGTCTGAAGTTTTTGTTAGTCGCGATATCCCTACAGCGCGCGGTGTCTCCGCCCGGGATACGGCCCTCGATGTGCCTCTTGGCCCAGACTACGTTGTCGGCCCAGGAGACACGCTCAGCGTCGACATGTGGGGTGGCGTCACCGTGGGCATCACGCGTCTGGTCGGTCGCGATGGCCGTATTCTTTTGCCTGAAGCTGGTTCTCTACAGGTAGCTGGTATACCACTCGCGAGGGTACAGACCCTCATCGGAAGCGCACTGAAGCAGCAGTATCGCAATGCGCAGGTCGCGGTTACGGTCTCGAAACTGCGGTCCGTACGCGTGTATGTCGTGGGCGATGTGCAGCGTCCCGGTGGCTACGACATCAGCTCGCTGGCAACTCCGTTGAGTGCTCTTTATGCGGCCGGCGGTCCCACGTCAGCAGGTTCTCTTCGTACATTGCGTCACCTTCGCGGACAGCAGGTTGTCGAAGAAATAGATCTCTATGATTTTCTGCTTCATGGAGTACGCAACGCGAGCGGTCACTTCGAGAGCGGAGACACCCTGCTAGTGCCTCCTGCTGGCTCTGCGATTGCGGTCTCCGGCGCGGTCAAGCGTCCCGCTATTTACGAATTGAAAGCAGGCGAAACATCGCTCGAAATAGTGCTTAACGACGCGGGCGGCTATACGGCCGCTGCCTCTCTCGGGCACATCACAATTGAACGTATCGATGCCAATCGTCAGCGCGAAACGGTCACGCTCAATCTTGCGGGTGGAGAAAATCCGCAGGCGGACCGTGATGCGATGGCCGCGTTCCAGGTCCGGGATGGCGACCGCATTCGCGTAGAACCAATTCTGCCGTACAGTGAGCGGGCGATTTATCTCGAAGGCCATGTAGCGCGTCCGGGCCGCTTGTCCTTTACCGATGGCATGCGCTTGAGCGACGTGATCCGCAGCTATCGCGACATCCTTCCTGAGCCCGCGGACCATGGAGAGATTGTCCGCCTTGTGCCCCCAGATCTCCACGCTGAGACCATCGACTTCCAGGTGCCTGATGTATTGATCGGAAACGGTAACATCGCTCTGCAGCCGTTCGATACCATTCACATTTTTGGGCGTTACGAGGTTGACGCCCCCAAGGCGAGTGTGCTTGGCGAAGTGCTGCGTCCTGGCTCATACCCTCTCTCGCGTGGCATGACGGCTGCGCAACTTGTGCGTATGGCGGGCGGTTTCAAGCGCGACGCTTTGCTTGAACGCGCAGATCTGACCAGCTACGATGTGAGGAGCGGCAATCGCATTGCGGAGACCCTTGCGGTGATGCATATAGGAGGGGCGGTCGACGGAACGGACCGGAGTGCAGACCTGGTTCTCAAGCCCGGGGACATCCTTACGATTCACCAAATTACCGGATGGAATGACATCGGCGAATCGGTAAGCATCGAAGGCCAGGTTCAATTTCCTGGAAGCTACGGCTTTCACGATGGCGAGCGCCTCAGCTCAGTCCTGCGGAGGGCGGGCGGCTTTTTGCAGGCTGCCTATCCCATGGGTGCAGTGCTGGTTAGGGAACAGGTGCGCGAACTGGAGCAGAAGAGTCGTGAGGAACTTATCCGTCAGATCGAGGCCAATTCGGCGGCTGCGCGACTTTCACCCAATCTCGCGGGCAGCGGTGATGGCGGAACGTTGCAACTGATCAAGACGCAGCAGGATGAGGTATTGCAACAGTTGAAGAGCCATCCGCCAAGCGGTCGCTTGGTGATTCACATCACTGCCGACATCGATAGCTGGGCTAATACTCCAGCCGATGTCGAACTGCGCCGGGGCGACGTGCTTTCGATACCCAAGCAGCCAGGCTTTGTGCTGGTCACCGGACAGGTTTACAATGCCACTGCTCTCACTTTCGCTCCGGGTCAGACTGCAGGCTGGTATCTGAGTCATGCGGGGGGAACGAACTCGACCGCGAATCGCAAAGAGATATTCGTCATTCGTGCCAACGGTTCGGTCATCGGGCGGCATTCCGGAGGTTGGCTCGATCCCGACGTGCTTGCAACCAAGCTTAATCCGGGCGATGTAGTGGTGGTACCACAAAAGATCATCGGGGCTTCTCTGCTTTGGAGAAACCTGCTCACAGCGGCCCAGTTGGCCTCCTCCATCGCGATTACCGCTTCGGTAGCGGCACTGTAGGCAGTATGTCGAATCCGCGCAATTTCACGACAATGATCCCGCCAACGACGCTTACGGAGCTCGACCGTGGCGAGCCGATGCCGATCGAGGAGCATTGGGCCACGAGAGCAACGATCTTGTGGAGCCGACGGCGTTTGCTTGCACGCGTAACGGTGATCACCTTCGTCGCAACCCTCAGCCTCGCGTTCATGGTGCCAAAGCGTTACAAGTCCAGTGCCAGCATCATGCCACCCGACCAGCAGAACTCGGGCGCGATGATGCTGGCAGCCCTGGCTACGCGGTCCGGATCGCTGGGAGGGCTGGGTAGCCTGGCAGGGAATCTGCTCGGGGGACACACCACCACTGCACTTTTCATTGATCTGTTGCACAGCGCGACCGTAAGCGGGCATCTTATCGACCGCTTCAATCTGCAGCATCTCTATCACAAGCGCTATCGCATCGATACTGCCAAGCAACTTGCCAGTCGCACGACCATTCTCGAGGATAAAAAAGGTGGCGTCATTACGGTGGAGGTCGAGGATGAGGATCCCACGCGAGCCCGCGACATGGCCCAGGCCTATCTTGATGCACTGAATAAGCTGGTCACACAGACCAACACGTCAACCGCCCATCGTGAGCGCATTTTTATCGAGCGCCGGCTCCATTCCGTCGCAGCCGACCTCGAGCGCGCACAACTTGGGCTGAGCGAATTCTCAAGTAAAAACAGCACCATCGATATCAAGGAGCAAACTCATGCCATGGTCGATGCAGGGGCGCGCCTGCAAGGCGAGTTACTCGTTGCGCAGTCTGGCCTGGATTCCCTGCGGCAGATCTACGGTGACGGGAATGTGCGCGTTCGCGAGACAGAAGCGCGCATCGCCAGCCTGAAACATGATTTGGAAAAGATGACTGGGTCCTCAGCCCCCCTGGCTTCTTCAAAGGCAGGTGCCGGGTACGGCGCAAGCGCGGAAGCAGATGACAAGGGTGAACTCTATCCTCCCTTGCGCCAGCTTCCAAGACTGGCGGTTCCCTTTGCCGATCTCTACCGTCAGGTGCGCGTGCAAGAGACCGTCTATGAGTTGCTCACCCAGCAATACGAGATGGCCCGGATCGAAGAGGCGAAGGATGTTCCCGTGGTGAGCGTGATTGACCCTCCCGGGATTCCGGAGAAGAAGTCATTTCCTCATCGCTTGTTGATCGCCCTTGCGCTGACAGGCATCGCGTTGATCGCGACAGCAGCGCAGATTCTGATCCGAGATCACTGGTCAAGAGTCGATCCGAACGATCCCCGTAAGGCTTTCGCGAACGAAGTCCTGCTGACCATGCGCAAACATGCTCGTTCGATGGGAGTCCTGGGGCGAGGTGTTGCATGAGAAGGCCGCTGCTCCAGGAGGTATCAAGGCTATGAAAGTTCTGCTCGCTGCTGCTTCTTTCTCCTCGCACATCTCGGGGTTGCAGCGTCACGCCTTCAACGTGGTACGGTGCCTTCTGCAGCTTCCGGAAATTTCTGCTGTGCACCTCGTTGTTGCACCGTGGCAACGTGCTCTTGTGGCATCCGCGGGCTTCGATGCGGACGCCCGGTTTACCGCTCACGTTGCTGCGATGGACCAAACCTCGTTGAGCCGGAATATTTGGTACTACCGGCAGTTGCCCGTGCTCGCCGGCCGTCTGCAGGCTGACGTTGTCCACCTGACCTACCCCATGCCGATTGCGGCCGCGTCGTTCCATTGCCCGACCGTGGTTACGCTGCATGACTTATACCCTTACGAAATCCCTCTCAACTTTGGCTTTCCAAAATTCATTTTTAATAGGGTGGTCTTGCAGCAATGCCTTCGCAATGCCGATGCGATCGCTTGCGTATCTGAAATTACAGGGGTTCTCCTTAAGCGCTATGCCCCCGCCAAAGCATCTCGAAAAGCGGTACGTATCTATAACTGTATCGAGGCCGGGCCGATCGGTGCGATCCAGGCGCCAGGTCCGGGTCTGCAGGGCGCGCCATTCCTGCTTTGCGTGGCCCAACACCGCCGCAACAAGAACATTCCTTTGCTGCTTCACACGTTTGCCCGCCTGCTGAGCCGACGGCAGGTTGATGGCGGCATGCAACTTGTGGTCATTGGTATTTCGGGCCCTGAGACGGAGCCTATTCACCGTCTGGTGTCCCAACTTCATTTAGAAGGCAAGGTTCATTTTCTGGAAGGTCTCTCTGAGCCAGAGCTGCAATGGTGCTATGCGCGATGCGAAGCGCTGGTGGTTCCATCGAAGACCGAGGGCTTCGGCTTACCGGTCGCCGAGGCGCTGCTCGCCGGGTGCCGGGTTGTTTGTTCAGATATACCGGCTTTTCGCGAAGTGGGTGGTGAGCACTGCCGCTTCGTTCCTTTGCATGGAGACGTTGAAGCGGCGCTTGCAGAGGCGATTGTCATGGCACTGAGTGAACCAGCGAAAGAGCCCATCCCTTTACCGCAGTTTTCAGCCGCGCTTCTTGCCCAGCAGTATTTGAGTCTCTATCGAAAGCTCATTGCACCAGCCAGCCTGGCCGAGACAACTGGATTTGCGGCCTCGCTCAATGCAGCGTCAGAACGGCAGTTGCCATGAGAACGGCCGAACGCAGCACCGCGCGTAGTCGCAGGAGCAGGGTCGCGGTCAAGCTGCCTGCGTCACAATGGACTAACTCGACAGGTCGCGATTGGAGGCCAGCGAAAGTGGAGACCGAAGTGACCATGGGCTATGTCCTGGCCAAGCGCACCGTAGACTTGGTGGTGTCCTCATCCCTGCTGGTCTTGTTTGCCCCACTGCTCATTCTGATTGGGTTTTTGGTATGCCTTGATTCGCCCGGGCCAGCGTTGTTTATTCAGCGGAGGGTGGGAAAGAACGGAAAACTGTTCGACATCTATAAATTCCGGTCCATGCACACTCGCGTGCCTAAATATGAAAGATCGCCAACAAGTGCCTGTGACCCCAGAATCACCCGCGTCGGAAGGTTTCTGCGTGCAAGGAGTCTGGATGAACTCCCTCAGTTGATCAATGTCTTTCTGGGGAATATGTCGTTGGTTGGACCCCGCCCAGAGATGCCATTCATCGTAGACGGTTATGACTTTCGGCAGAGGCAGAGATTGCGAGCGCTTCCTGGTATTACGGGTCTGTGGCAACTGAGTTCCGCCCGGATGGAGCCCATTCACCACAACCTTCACTACGACCTTTGGTATATCCGGAACCGGACGTTTTCTCTGGATTTGCAGATTCTCGCAAACACGCTCTTTGCGCTCCGGGGCGGGGTCTGACAAAGTCGCTAGTTGATTCGCCGGCTTTTCATCGAGTATTTTATTTGTCAGTTACTTAGCCTCAAGGAAGGTAGCGGTTCCACACGGGTTGGCCTTTAGTAACTAATAAATGATTACCATGGGGTGGTCAGGGTTTCCGCTTTCGCAGCATCCTATCTGACGGTGCTTTAGGGTGACTATTGCATGGCAGAGCAGTTTCCCTTTGAAAGGGCAGAAGGGCTTCCTTCCGGCCTGATACTCCTGGTAACGGTGCTGCACCGGATGAAAGGTTGACTGCTCGCTTCTGCTTCCCCCCGCAAGTATCGCTCGCCCAAAAACCTAGCTGCGGTGAAGGTGTCTCTCTGTATGTGTGAACAAGTTATCTGCCAGGGTTCGTTCGATCGGAAAAGGGTAGCTCGTAGTAGAAGAGCGCTCAGTCGCGTTCTCGCGCTCGGCCTATTCTCGCTCCTAGTTTTATGCCTGTCCATGGCTAAGCTGTTAGCCCAGACGCCGGTACCGGTGTTGACCTGGCGCTACGACCTGACTCATGCCGGGGCAAACACCAGCGAAACCGCGCTGACTCCCGCCAACGTGAATCCAACCACTTTTGGCAAGCTGTTCTCAGTCGCGGTAGATGGCACGACCTATGCCCAACCGCTGTATGTTCCGGGTCTGACCATGGGTGACGGCCAGCTGCATAATGTTCTATTTGTCGCCACTGGGAAAGACTCGATTTACGCATTCGACGCCGACTCCAATGGCGGTACGAATGCAAAGCCTCTGTGGCAGGTGACCCTTCTGGATGCAGCCCACGGAGCGGGTGCAAATGCAACAGCCATACCTTGGCAGGATACACAATCGCCAGACGTGGCGCCCTTCATCGGCATCACCGGCACACCTACCATCAACCCAGCAACGAATACGCTTTATGTCGTCGGAGCGACCAAGGAGAATGGGGTTTACTTCTCGCGGCTGCATGCCATTAACATCCTCACCGGCGCGGAGCAGGCGAACAGCCCAGTGGTGGTCACTGCAACGGTAGCGGGTACGGGCGCCGGCAGTTCCGGTGGCAAGATTACGTTTGATCCATTGTCTGAGAACCAGCGCACCGCTCTCAATTTTTACAACGGTTCTGTGTATTTTGCGTTTGCTGCGCACGGAGACATCGGCTCGTGGCACGGTTGGCTCTTCGCATATAACGGTACGACGCTCGCCCAGACTGCCGTGTTTTGTTTCGCGCCAAATGGGACGGGCGACGGCATCTGGATGGCTGGTGCGGGCATGCCGATCGACGACGGCGCACCTGGCGGACGGATGTTTGCCGCCCTGGCCAACGGCCCGGTTACGAAATATCCGCCTTTCAACGCAAATACGGGACTGGGCGAGAGCATTGTCGACTTCAGTCTTGCTAACGGTGGAATCACAGCGACCGATGCGTTTACTACGTTCAACTACGACACCATCAACACCGCCGATCTAGATCTGGGATCTGGCGGCATTCTGATGCTGCCTACTCAGCAGGGGGCCGTTCCGCGTGTTCTGGTGCAGGTCGGCAAAGAGGGCCGGATCCTGGTGCTAAACCGTGACAACCTGGGCGGTTTGGTCGCCAATGGCGCCACATCCAACACCAATGCCATGCAGGATATTCCCGACGGTGTGAAAGGACTGTGGAGTACGCCCGCGTATTGGCACGGCGGAGTTTACATGTGGGGCAGTAAGGACGTGCCCAAGCGTTTCGACTTCGATAGCGGCGTCATCAATGCAACACCGTCCAGCCAGTCACCAGTCAGCTCTTTATACCCGGGCGCTTCTTTTTCCATTTCTTCCGATGGGGACAACCAAGGAATCGCCTGGGCTGCGAGGACGGACCAGTTCGACTCGCATGGCCCGGCCGTTTTGTATGCCTGGGATGCGCTCAATCTTGGGACTCTGTTGTACGAGAGTGACACAAACGCCAAGCGCGACACCGCCGGGGCCGCCAACAGATTTGCGATTCCTCTGGTCACGAACGGCAAAGTCTACCTTGCCGGGTATGGTCAAGTGGATGTGTATGGGTTACTTAACGGCGAGTCTGTTGCGGCTGCGCCTGTGATCACCCCCAATGGCGGATCTTTCGGTGCGAGCCAGAGCGTCACCCTGTCTACGACCACAGCTTCTGCCAGTATCTATTACACTCTCGACGGCTCTGCACCCACGACAGCCTCGACTCTTTATGCGGGTCCGATCACCGTTAGCACCGGGACAACCGTACGGGCGATTGCCAGCGCTCCCGGCTACCTGCAGAGTGCCGTAAGCAGCGCAGTGTTCACCTTTACTACGCAAACACCGATGGTGACCTTTTCACCTGCAGCCGGTGCTTACACCGGGACGCAGCAAGTCACTCTTGCAGACACAGATACGAATGCCAAAATCTACTACACGACTGACGGTTCGGCGCCCACGGCTGCTTCGACCGCATATACTGGACCCGTCACGGTAGCAACCTCGGCAACGATCAACGCCATTGCCATCGACCCTAGCTTGTTGAATAGCGTTGTGGCCAGCGCTGCCTACACAATTCAGCCGACGGGCTGCAACATCAACTTCACCAGCGGCTTCGCTTCCACCGCGGGATTGACACTGAATGGCAGTACGGTGAACGCAGATGACACCCGGCTGCAATTGACCAACGGCGGCCTGAATCAGGCGGGGAGCGTCTTCTGCAATCAGCCAATTAGCATCCAGGCCTTCACCACTGATTTCGAATTTCAGTTATCGACTCCGCAAGGCGACGGCTTCACCTTCACTATTCAGAACATTGGGCCCACTGCGTTGGGTGGGAACTCTGGCGGGCTTGGCTATGCCGGCATTCAAAAAAGCGTGGCTATCAAGTTCGACTTCTATAACGATGCCGGTGAGGGCAACGATTCGACAGGTATGTATACAAATGGAGCTTTGCCGACGGTCCCAGCCGTGGATTTGACTCCGAGTGGCATCCAGTTGACCAGTGGCGACGCGATGCAGGCACACGTCACCTATGACGGCACGACGCTCACCATGCTGCTCAGTGATCTGATAGCCCACAAGACGTTCACTCTCACGCAAGCCATCAACATTCCCCAGATCGTTGGCGGCAATACAGCCTACGTTGGGTTCACGGGAGGCACCGGTGGTCTCACGTCAAGCCAGAAGATTCTGACCTGGACTTACTCCACCCAGGCCCCCGCCGCCACGCCTACCTTCTCGCCGGTGGCGGGAAGCTACAACGCAGCCCAGAGTGTAACTATCAGTAGCGCAACGCCGGGTGCGGCGATCTACTACACCACCGATGGAACCGCACCAATGACGTCCTCTCCAGCCTACGCCGGGGCCATTGCCGTAGGTGCGGGTACGACGACGATTCAGGCGATAGCCGTCGCCAGCGGCTTCACACCGAGCGCAGCGGCGACGGCAACCTACGTGGTGACGATACCCGTAAGCCCGGTAACGGCTACCCCCAGCTTTACCCCGGCCGCCGGTACCTACACTTCGGCGCAGAGCGTCACGCTGGCAGATAGCACGCCGAACGCTGTGATCTATTACACAACCGACGGAACCATTCCAACGAAATCATCAGCGGTGTATTCTGCGGCCATTCAGGTTTCGGCAACGGCAACGTTGCAAGCACTTGCCATTGCGTCGAATGCGCAACCGAGTGCCGTTGCTACGGCCGCTTATACGATCAACTTGCCGGTTACCCCCCCGGCATTCGCGTTGAGCGCTACTTCACCCGCGGCGATTACGGCGGGTGCTTCGGCGACTTCGACGATTACAATCACGCCGAGCGGTGGATTTACCGGCAGCGTGGCTCTTACCTGTGCGCTGACCGCAAGCCCGGCGGGTGTAGCCAATCCACCGACATGCTCTGCGACAGCCCCTGTTGCAATTTCAGGAACGAGCGCGGTTACCTCGACGCTCACCTTGCACACGACCGCGCCATCGAATACGGCCCACATCGATCCCTTGCGCCGCATATTCACCTTCGGTGGAGGAAGTACTCTCGCTGCATTCTTCCTTGTCGGCCTCCCTGCCCGGCGGCGCAGGTGGCAGATCCTCTTTAGTCTGCTTCTGCTTGTCGCTTTCGCCGGGGCAGGGATCGGATGCGGATCGAGCATGAAGACCCAGGCGACCCTGGGTACGACGGCTGGCAGCTATACCGTCACGGTGACCGGTACCAGCGGTTCGACCACCGCCAAGACGACCGTTACCGTGATGGTCAACTAAAGACGAAACTCCGTCCTGGTGGGAGAGATAGAAAAAAGTCAGCGTTTTCGATAGAGGGGATAAAAACGCTGCGGGTGCCCCATACAAGCCTGCAGTTGGCTTGTGTGGGCTACGTTTCCTGCCACTCACTGCAAGTCCGCCCCATGAATTGTCTACCCCACCATCGAAGTGGAGCGACCCGCTGCTCAAGTTCGTGGCTTCAAGTGAGGCGGCGCACGTCGTCAGGCCGAACAGCTACATCTCTGCTTCTCTTGGTTGGCTCTCGACATCTGCCTTGGTACGAAGGGTGCGAATCAACACCGGCATCACAAAGAGGATGGCAATGACGGTGGTCAGCATGCCACCTACAACCACGCGCGCGAGCGGTTGTTGGGCCTGAGCGCCAATGCCGTTGGCAAAGGCAGCAGGACACAAGCCAAGGCCTGCTGCCATACAAGCCATGACCACCGGCCGCATCTCGTCGCTGCAGCCTTTCGTCAGCCCCTTGTCGAAGCCTTGCTCTTCTTGTGCGCGGCGAATACCCGACAGAAACACGACCGCGCCCAGCGTGGCTACACCGGTGAGGGACGTAAAGCCAACCGCGGCCGAGATGCTGAAGTTGGTGTGGGTAACAAACAGTGCCAGCACGCCACCGACAGCTCCAAACGGAAGTGTGCCCAGAACGATGAGCGCATCTTTCCAGGTACGGAATTGAATGTAGAGCAGCACAAGAATAGCCACCAGGCTGATCGGGATCACGAACGAAAGGCGACGCTGTTCTTTGCGAAGACTATCGAACTCTCCGGCCCAGGTGTAGTTATAGCCTGCGGGCAGCTTGACCTTGTTCATCAATTGCTCCTGCAGGTCCTGGATAGTCGTGGCAAGATCGCGACCACGAACGCTGAACTTGATCGGTATGTAGCGGCGGCCATTCTCCCGGTAGATCATGAACGCGCCGTCGCGCGTCTCGACATCGGCGATCTGGCCAATGGGGAGGCGGCTCCCGTCTGGCGTTGACAGCAGGATGCCGCGAATGGCCTCCGGGCCATTACGAAACTGTTCAGGAAACCGAACCGTTAGATCGAATCTGCGATCGCCCTCGATGATCTGTGTGAGGGCCGCACCACCGACGGCGGCTTGAATCGTGGCGTTCACGTCCGCTGCTGCCAGACCGTAGCGAGCAGCCTTGGCGCGATCGATGCGAATCAGCAGGCTGGGCTGTCCGCCGACGCGAAAAACGCCCACATCGGTAACGCCCTTTACCGACTGCATGGTTTGCGTAATCTGATCGGCCAGGCGAGAGAGCCCCTCAAAATCGTCGCCGAATAGCTTGAGAGAGTTCTCCCCTTTGACCCCGGACATGGCCTCTTCGACGTTGTCCTGAATGTTCTGGGAGAAGTTGAGATTCACCCCCGGGATGTGGGAGAGCCGATGACTCATCTCGTCAATCAACTTGTTTTTCGTCATCCCGGGGCGCCATTCACTGGGCGGCTTGAGAGTAACGCCGACCTCTACGTCATTAAACGTAACCACATCAGTTCCGTCATCGGGCCGGCCCATCTGTGAAACCGTCTGCGTCACTTCGGGAGATTTGCCAAGCTGCGCGCGTAATTCGTCAGCTACGTTTGCAGCGGCCTGGAAAGAAATATCTTGCGGAAGTGTGGCGCGGATCCAGAGATTCCCCTCTTCCAGGGGAGGCATGAACTCACCACCCACGAAGGTGAAGAGTATGCCGGCGGCAACGAGGCATATCAGGGCCACCATCCATGTGAGGCCCCGATGGGCGAGCACATGAGGGAGTGCTCGGTCGTAACGGCGCAGAAGGAAGCCTCCCAGGCGCGTTTCGTGATTCTCCGCGCCGATATCAGTAGGGGCGACGAAGTAGGCCAGGACGGGTGCAAAAATCAACGCAAAGAGCAGAGCGCCAATCAACGCGAAGCCATAGGTAACCGACATGGGAGCAAAAATCTTGCCCGGAACCCCCTGCATGGTGAACAAGGGAATAAAGGCCACAAGGATGATCAGCGTAGCAAAGAGTACTGGCTTGGCGGCGTTACTTGCTCCTTCCACGATGAGGTCGCGGGTCTGATCGTGTTCTCCGCGGCGTGAAAGCATGCGGTAGATGCTTTCGAGCACAACGATCGACGCATCCACAAGAATGCCGAAGTCAATGGCGCCAATCGATATCAAATTGGCGGATTGCCCGGTAAGCACCATCATGGAAAAGGCGAACAATACCGCGAATGGAATGGTCATGGCGGCAATGAAGCTGATACGTAGATCACCCAGCATGGAGATCAGCACCAGCGTTACCAGAATCAGCCCGCTCAACACAACGTGGCGCACGGTATGCGTGGTCGTATCGATGAGCTTGGTGCGGTCATATACCGTGCTGATGTGCATGCCAGGGGGTAGCAGGCCGCCATGATTCAAGTCATGAATTTTCTTTTTTAGACCCTCGAGGGCAGGGAGAGACTTCTCCTCTTTCTGTAGCAAAACAATACCGAGCACAACGTCGGTTTCGCCATTGCGTCCCACTTTGCCAAGCCGAGGCTGAAATCCTTCTTTCACTTCACCCAGGTCGCGAACCAGCACGGGGGCGCCATTCCGTTCTGCGACTACAACCGAGCCGATGTCACCTGTGTTTTTCAGCAAGCCCAGCGAGCGTATGTTGATATTCTGGTCGCCCAGCGTGAGATAGTTGCCGCCGGCATTGGCATTGCTACTCTGCACGGCGTTGAGCACCTGCGGTAGCGTAACGTTCATCGCCAGCAGTTTATTCGGGTCAACTTCCACCTGGTACTGACGGGTGGTGCCGCCGAAGGTCGTGATGTCGATGATGCCCGGAACCTGCTTCAGTTCACGGCGAATAAGAAAGTCCTGCGTGGCCTTGAGTTCATTCAGGGTGTAGTGCGGGCCAGATAGTTGATAGCGGTAGATTTCGCCGATAGGCGACCAGGGCGAGAGTTGGGGCTGCAAGCCGTTGGGCAGGGCGAGCGTCTGCAGACGATTCAACACTTCCTGCTTGTCGCGGAAGTAGTCGCTGTCAAAATTAAAGTACAGCTTCACATCGCTTAGGCCGAAAATGCTGATGGAGCGAACCTGGTCGAGGTGCGGAGTGCCGTTCAGCGCTGCCTCTACCGGAACGGTAACCTGCTGTTCCATCTCTTCAGCAGACCAGGCGGGATTCTGCGTGATGATCTCAACCAGCGGCGGAGACGGGTCAGGGTACGCCTCAATATCGAGCTTTACGAACGCGTAGACGCCAACCTCGAGCGAGACGACGAATACGATGAGCACGATGGCGCGGTAATTCAACAGCGTTCGAATCAATGCCTTCATGCTCAGTCTCCGGTGGGCGCACGCAACAGCGCGGCTCCTGTGGTGACGACCCGATCACCGTCTTTGACGCCGGTAGACACTACAACCGTCTGGTCGCGAATGGCCCCGGTGGTTACCTGGCGCTGTTCGTACTTGCCCGGGGTCGTTTCAAGAAAAACGTAGCTTGCAGTGCCCTCGTGAATGACGGCGGACGTAGGCAGAATGAATTGCTGTGCGGTCATGCGTGCAACCGAAAGTGTGGCAAACATCTCGGGCTTGAGCCGGTGTTGACGATTAGCCATGACCACGCGCGCCTTGAGGGTGCGACTGTTTGGGTCGATGGCGTCTGAAATATTGGAGATGGGGCCGTGCAGCGTCTCCCCAGGATAGGCCGGAAGAGTCACCTCGACCGATTGTGCAGCGCGAATCGTGCTCAGGTCCCGTTCAAAGACATCGCCAAGAATCCAGACGGAGTCGAGATTAGCGATCGTAGCGATGGGGGTGGCATTGTCGAGCGAGCGCTGCATCTCACCGCCCGCGGTTCCAATCTCGAGCACAGCGCCGCTGATCGGCGCACGCAGGGCCACCGTGTCGGATGAGCCCTCAGGAGAAAATCCCAACATTTTGATGCGTTGGATGCTGCGCGTGAGCTCAGCGTGTGCTGCCCGGTCTGCAGCCTCAATGTCGTCGTAATCGCGCTGCGCCATCACCTCGTGTTGCAGCAACAGCTTGGCGCGATCGAGTTGGTGGCCGGTGCGTGCGGCTTCGATGGTGGCTTTATCGTAATCCGCGCGCGCGCCGGCGATGTCGCTGCTCTGCACGGTTCCAATCGTTTGCCCCTTTTCTACTTCTTGCCCCGGGCGAACGAATAACTCAACCAGGCGGCCCGTAACCTGAGAGTAGACGTGCACGACGCGCGTAGGATCGGGAGTAACACGCGCTGCGAGATCCAGCCGGTCCGTCACCGATTGTGGATGAACGGTGGTTACCTCGACCGGGCTTTTCTGCGGAGCTGGCTCACCCGTGCTGGCCGAATGGTCCTGGCAGCCAAGGCAGGAGAGAAACAGTACACCAGTGATCCAAGCTGCGTACCAGGCTGCGTACCGGGTTGCATACCTCGCGGGTCCACGGCTCATGGCAGCATCTCCGTTGCGGCGACATAGCTGAGTTGATGGAGAGCAAGCCAGACCTGAGCGTTGGCATTGAGCGTATCAAGATTGGTCTGACGATAGTCGCGAAGGGCGTCGAGGTAGTCGAGCAGGGTGCTGCCTCCATGGCGATAGCTGAACTCGAGGTTGTCGCGTACCCGCGAGGCTTCCCCAAGATAGTGAGCGTTGTATCGGCGTGCCTGTGCCAGCGCAGTCTGGTACGCAGCCCATGCCTGATCCACGTCACTGATCACCTGGTTACGCGCGGCGATCTCGGCAAAATGGCTGGACTGTACTTCATAACGCGTACGTTCCTTTTCGCCCTGGTTACGATCGAAAATGCGGAGCGGGAAGTTCACCTGAAATCCGGCAGAGTTATCGTTGCCCGACCGGTCGTATTCCCCGCCGAGGATTGGGTCCGCGGTACCGTAGGCTTGCGCCAATTTCACGTTCGCTTCCGCGAGCCGTAGAGACTGCTGTGCCGCGCGGTAGTCGGGCCGCTCTGCCAGTGCTTGCTGTTCTACGTCAGCAAGCGTGAGGGTCACCTGCGGAGGATCGAGCACACCGCTGATGTCGAAGCCGGCCGTCTGCTGGTCCATCCCTAACAGCATCTTGAGCTGGTCAGCGGCCTGAACCAGATTCAGATGAGCGCTATCGTAGTCAGCCTCAAATTCGGCAAGCTGCAGGTCAATGCGATCGAAGTCAGTGGCACTTATGTCACCCGTATCCAGTCGAACTTTACTCAGCTCGACCGTCTTTCTGTAGCCCTGCAGGTTGTCTTCGGTCACTTTCAATGCAGCTTTGGCGGCCAGCATCTGGGTGAATGCCTGCTTGACCAAGAGAATCGTCTGCCGCTCAGAATCCTTGTACTGGCTCTGGGTAACATCGGTCGTCGCATGGGCCAGGTCGAGGCGCCACCGTCGCTTTTGCCCTCGTTCAAAGAGACGTGAGAGGTTGGCCGAATAAGAGTAAGGGTTGCCAGGATTGTTGGCCGCCAGCGTCACGTCGCTTCCCGCGAGAGTAAGATTCGGGTTCTGGCGCAGCCCCGCGGTGACTTCGCTGGCCCTGGTCGCGATGACGTGCTGTTGGCCGGAAAGAAGCGACGGATTGCTCGCGCGTGCCAGCCCGATCGCTTGCTGCAGGGTCAAAGGCATGCCGACGGTCTGCGCCCTTAAGGACCCTGCGGCAAGCAGAACCATCAGAAAGGCCGAATGTTTCAAATGCATTATCAAAATCCTATATCGAGAACCCTTCAAAGTCGCGCAGCACGGGGCTTAAGGCCACTTTCGAGTAACTGTAGTTTCAGAGAAGTCATGCGGTTGTGTTTCACGGGCTTGCTTTCAATGGATCCTGCGGAAGAAATACGCGGAAATATGTATATTCCGCGCAATAAATGGCCTCTTGCTACCTTCTTCTGTGGGTCATGAAGGCAGTTGTGGAGCTTCTGGTTGCGGTTGTATTGAGGCTGCTCAGTTCAAAAAGACGATGCATGCTGGACTGCCCACCGCAAAATACTGTCCGGTGAGCGTCAGAAGGCCCGTCTTCTTATTGCATTTGAAGACAGTAATATTGTCACTGCGCTGATTACACGCATAGAAAAAGTTGCCACCGGGAGCGAATGCCGTGTGCCGTGGATAATCGCCCATGGTCGAAGCTGCGCCGGCGTAATGCAGCTTGCCCTCCCCATCGAGTGAGAATATGGCGATGGTATCGTTCAGCCGATTGGCGGCATAGACAAAGCGGCCATCTGCCGAGAGCAGTATCTCTGAGCTGAAGCTGGTTCCTTTGAAGCCTGGAGGCAGGGATGAGAGGCTTTGTTCTGCGTGAAGCGAACCAGTCCTGGGCTCGAAATGAAAAAATACAATCGTCGACGACTCTTCCTGAAGTGAGTAAAGCCACCGCCCATTGCTGTGGAACGCGAAGTGACGCGGCCCGTCCCCGGGAGGCAGCTGAACGTAGGGAGTCTGGGCTGGAGCAAATTTGCCTGTGCCGGGATCAAAAGCATACACGTAGATACGATCCTGACCCAGATCGGTTTGCAATACAAAACGGTTTCCTGGATCCGCCTGAATCATGTGCGCATGCGGGGCATCATGGCCACTGATGGCAAAACTACCCGGTGGTGCGCTTGCGGCCGTCTGTGGTCCCACGGAGCCGGTATCCTTGTGAACGTAGGTGGCGTGGCCAAGCGCCCCCGATGATCGAATAGGCAGTACGGCGATACTGCCGCCGGCATAGTTCGCAACGAAGACGTATTTCCCCGATGCATCCACGCTCAGGTGAGCCGGTCCGGCTCCCTCTGACTGAACGGAGTTGAGTGGTTGCAGATCTCCATTCGCGCGGTTCACCGCGTAAGCCATGACAGAGCCACTTTTGCCCTCGGAGCCCCCAACCTCCTGGGCAGCGTAGAGAAATCGGCCTGAAGGATCGAGTGCAAGCCAGGACGCATGGCGGAGTTCTGCGGCCAGCTTGATCAAGATCAGCTCACCGGTCGCGGGATTCATCTCATAGAGGAATATCCCTTTCCCGCTTTGATCCTCGTCCGAGGCCACGTAGGCCAATACTTTGTGACCATCGGTTGCGGCCCCGCGGAGAGGTTTGATCACTGCCGCCAGCGCCGCAAACGTAGCAGAGTTTTTCAACAGTTTGCGACGAGAAAGAATAGGGCGCTCTTCTTGTGTGTGTTCGATCATTTCGGGAACCATGGAATGATTATGCTCTGGGGGCGCGAGAGGCGACAAATTGGTGAAAGCCTGTGCGGCCAACACACCCACCGCGGGAAAGACAGAAGTCGATGACGGTGGTAGTTTCGATCTCACCTGCATCTGCTGATGAATGGTGGAGATTTGATCGCGCGAATCTCAGCACTCGGCAAGAGAGCGCTCCAGCAGGACGAAGGTGGCAACTTGGACGTAACACGACGAAATCTCTTGATCGGCGCCGGTACTCTGGCTTCTGGCCTTGTTCTGCGTTCCCCCTTGGGGAATGCTCTCGCAGATGCGCAGAATGCTCCACCAGAGAAAAAGCTAAAGGTGATCGTGACCGGTGGCCATCCCGGTGACCCGGAATACGGCTGCGGTGGTACCGTTGCTCGGCTGACTGCCCTCGGCCACGAGGTGGTTCTGCTTTATCTTAAATGACGGAGCCTGGCCCCCGACGCCCGCTCCCACGCGCATCGCGGAAGCGAAACGCGCTTGCGAAATCCTCAGGGCTCGACCAGCCTATGCGGGTCAGCACAACGGGCACGCCGTCGTCGACAATGAGCACTATGAAGCGTATGCACATGTGATAAGCGCCGAAAAGCCCGATGTCCTCTTCACACAATGGCCCATGGACAACCATCGCGACCATCGCGCCATCTCCATGCTTACTTACGATGCGTGGCGGCAGTCGAAAAAGGCATTCTCTCTCTATTACTACGAAGTGTCAGACGGAGAAGATACGCTGCAATACTCTCCGACTCTCTACGTCGACATCACCGGCACCGAAGCAGTAAAGCGCGCGGCCTGCTACGCCCACGCCAGTCAAACACCCGACCGGTACTACGCGTTGCAGGATCAGGTGGCAGCGTTTCGAGGTTTCGAAAGCGGCTACAAGCGAGCCGAGGCGTTCGTCCTCCAGTTGCAGAGTCCTGGTGATCCACTCCAGGAGTTAGGGTTCACTACGGGCAAGGCAAAAACCTAGACGCCGTTCATCGTGAGAGCAGAAAAGGCCGCCGGGAGAGGGCGCTGCAGGAATCTCATGTGCTCGCCACAGGCCGATCTCGCAATACATGTGAGCCGCGATGGAAGGCCCACGGCGCCTCCTTACGTCAATGCTCATACCTTTGTTTCGTGCGGGCCACCCGCAAGATGGCCGTGATAAACTTCGGCGCGAAATTGTCTCTGGGGAAGAATGACCATCAAATTCCATCACACATCGAAAATTGCGGCTGTTCTGTTGCTGGTCACGGCCCTGATGGCGACGGCCCAGGCACCCCGGGCGACCGCTACCCAGCCGAATGATAGCTTCCGTCCTCGTGGCCGGCACCTGATCTATGTCACGCTACCCGGGTCGTTGGAGCAGCCTGGCTGGGCAAATGGAACAGGCATCGTGGTGCTCGACGCCAACGATCACTACCGCTTTGTGAAGCGTATCCCCACCTGGGAGTATGCCGCCAGCATGAGTCCGGAACAGGTTTCGGGTGTGGCAGCGAGTCCGGTTACGAACCTCATCTACGTCGCTGCCCGTGGCCGTTTGGGTGCGTTCGACATGGGTACTGACAAGATGGTGTGGTCCGTCACGCTTGACGGCAAATGCTGCGAGCGCCCGCAGGTGACTCCAGATGGAAAAATTGTCGTGGTTGGTGGCGACCTGCAGGATTACTGGTACGAAGTCGATGCCAAAACCGGCAGACTCATCGGTAAGCTGGAAGCACCCGAGAGTCCGAATTCGCATAACCTGAATTTGAGCGCTGACGGCAAAACGGCGTTTATGTCTCCCAACAATAAGGTGATGACCATTTCCGGCGTCAAGTCACGCAAGGTCATCAAGACCATTCCATTCCCCGACAATGTACGCGTTTTTGTCCTGAATAAGGATGCGAGCAGGATCTACGCCAACAACAATAATTTCCTCGGCTTTTTGATTGCCGATGTGGCGACTGGCAAAGTCATCAAGTCGGTCGAAGTAACAAGCGTAGACTGGAGATCGGTTTGGAACGCAAGCCCCCGTCCGCACATTCCCCACGGCTGCCCTAGTCATGGAATTGCGTTGACCCCGGACGAGAAAGAAATCTGGCTAGCCGATGGCATCTTCAAAAAGATTCACATCTTCTCGAATACCGACGACCCTAAGGAGATCGATACAATCGACACTCCGGCAGGCACATATTGGATGACCTTCGGTCTCGATGGCAAGTATGCTTACGCCTCGTCCGGCGACATCATCGAAGTGGCCACGCACAAGGTGGTCGGCCAGTTGAAAGATGAATACGGACGCACCATGTACAGCGAGAAGTTGTTGGACATGACCTTCGACAATGGGCATGCCCAAAGAGTTTCCAACCAGTTTGCAAACGGATACGGAGACTATGTAACGGCTGAAAAATTGGGCGTGGGCCCGCATGTAATACCGATGCCCGGGAGTGCACCCATCACGCTGACAGGCGTGAGCGCCGTCCATGCAAAGGGATCGCCTTGACAGGATGCACAAGATGGACAGGATGGACAAGATGGACAACAAGGATCCGAGCGTCCACACGGATCGAATCGGCAATCAGACTCAGCGGATTGCTCGGCCTGGCCGCGATCGTTGCCGTGGCGCCGGCCGCAAACCCGGCCCAAACTTCCTCTGATTTAGCAAGGGAATCTCAGTCCGTAAAGGCAGTCTGCGCGAAGTGCCACACTCTGCAAATTGTGATGGATACGCCCAAGAGCTTCGATGAGTGGCACGACACCGTGCAGACCATGGTGGATCACGGTGCAACCGGAACAGACGCCCAATTCGATGACATCATGGACTACCTGCACCGCACCATGACCACCATCAACGTGAATTCCGCGGACGAAGACGAATTGAGGACTGTGTTGGATCTACCGGAAACAGTGGCGCAGGCAATCGTTGCGCGGAGGAGCACGCAAAGGTTCACCGATCTGGCTGATCTGCAATCCATTCCCGGTGTAAGCACAGCAGCCATGGATGCAAAGGCACGGTTCATTTTCTTCAAATGAATCTGCAACCCATCGTGGAGAGGTCACCCTGATGACAGGCGTTCGTTTGAATCGCAGGCAATTTCTTGGCGCCCTTTCGTTAGCAGCGGCCGCATCAGTTGTGCCACCGGTGATACGTGCACAGACTGTGCCCCGGCGCCTGGCAGGCGTGTTCCCGATAGGCTTCACGCCGGTGAACGAACGCAACGAGGTCGATTTCGATGGCCTGGCGGCACAAGTGCAGTTTTGCAGGCGTGGTGGAGTCCATGGCCTAGCGTGGCCGCAGATTGCCAGCGGATGGACGACGCTGAGCGAAGAAGAACGGATGCATGGAGCAGAGGCAGTCCTCTCCGCTGCAAGGGGCGGTTCCACGGCGATTGTGATCGGCGTGCAAAGCCGCGCGGCGGACTTCAAGGAGACTGAGCGCTATGCGTTGCATGCGCAAAAGCATGGCGCGGATGCCATTATTTCCATTGCGCCACCTGGGGTGACGGCCGCCTCAGAATTGCTTGCCTACTACCAGCGGCTCGGCAAGGTAACTGGATTGCCACTCTTTGCGCAAACGGGCGGGGACTTCAGTGTCGACCGTGTAGTCGAGATGTTTCAAACCATTCCGACATTCCGCTATGTGAAAGATGAGGCCGGCGACCCACTGGAGCGGGTGACCGAAATCAGAAAACGAACGGACGGCCAACTCAATTGTTTTTCTGGCAATGGAGTCGCCACCATGATCACCGAGATGGAAAGAGGCTTTGTTGGCCACTGTCCCTTCGTAAGTCTGGCCGATCTCTATGCTTCCGCTTATGACTCCTGGCACGCAGGCAAGGTTCGAGAAGCATTCGATCAATTCGGACGCATCGAGGCAGCCAGCTCGATGTTTCCGCAGAGCGATATCAACGTCCTGGTAGCGCGAGGGGTTTTCCGCCCCGGGACGACGGCGCGTGTCGCTCAGCCGGCAAATGGCGCCGCGGCCAACCATCGCAACAGTCCAGGGGCGGACGACATCAGGCGCGCACTCGATACTTATCTCAAGCCATACCTTCGAGCATAAGTTTCGATAGCATCTCTACTTGTTCGAAGCCAAGGCTTGCCGCTTCTGTTGAATCGTCTTCTTCAGCGACTCTTCTGCAAACGACTGCAGAATGGGATTGATCAGCGTTCCCATGCCGAACGGAACATCCCGGCTAAGGGTCATCGCTTCGCACTCCATATACACCCCGCCATCGCGCTCTTCCATGCGCCAGTACGAGTTCATCTCCCACAAGAACCCGGTACCCTCTCCCTCCGCAAGGTCATGTTCTGAAGCGGTGCCCGCATCTTCTACCTGCCGCACAGATTGGCTTTGGGATCGAATGGCGAGCCGGTTCGGTCCGAGCCGGCTGTAGTCAATCGCCTGCACCGTATCGAGAACCGCGGTCAGTACCTTCTTTTTCGTGATGCGATAGGCGACGACGTAGTGGTCTCCATCGCGCGAGAGCACTTTCACGCGAGAAATGTCAGGTCCATAGAACTTTGCGTAGTCCGCATAGTCTTGATCTACCTTCTCGACCCGCGCCAGCGTGGCGCCGGGTAAGAAGACCCCACCAATCCAGTGCTGAACCATGCCGTCGGGCACGGAGAAAGTTTTGACCTTCTGGGTGACAATCTCTCCTTTGCGCACGGCTTGTTGCCGAGAGGCGTCGCTATCGATCCATAAGAAGCTGGTTCTTGCATGGTTCTGTGCCGAAAGCCTCGTATCGAGTTCCGCAATATATTCCTGGTACGCTGCTTTCGTTTCCGGCTTGAGAGCTGCTTCCGCAGCGAGAGGGGTGAGCAGAGCTCCGAACAGCAGCCAAAGAAGCCAGGGTTTGTTGATCGGCTTCGAGTGATTGGAGGCGGAAGTCATATCTCTTTGGTTCAATTCTCTTTGGTTCAATCCTGTTGTTCCGGGGTGCGCGACGGGCTATGCATCGTGCTGTAAGTCTTTCTAATAAACGGACCTTCAGTCACGATGACAAGACAAAACTCATTCTCGGGCATTTGATTACCAACCATGCTCCAACTCACCCGCGACCTCGAATACGACGGCCGGAAACCTACTGTCTCTTATCTTCCCATTGAAAGCAGAATGATGGGCTTCATGCATTCATGTCGATTGCCGGTGGAGCGGGTTCGGAACACCACGGCGTAGCCGGCAAAACTGGCCAGGTCATGCAGGAACACCCCGAACGCTCCTCTCTCTGCGGCAAAGATATGATGGGTCCATGCTGACATCGATCAAAGGACGTTCGGTCGTCGTGACCGGGGGAAGTAAGGGAATTGGCAAAGGGATAGCCCGCGTATTCGCCAGCAAAGGGGCACAAGTACTCATCGCTGCAAGGGACCTTTCGCAGGCCCAGGCGACCGTGGCAGAGATTCGAGACAGCGGCGGCATAGCGAGTGCGGTCGCGGTCGACGTTGCGAAAGCTGCTGACAACGCCGTTATGGCGCAGGTTGCAATCGAACGTCACGGTGGTATCGATATCCTTTGCTGCAATGCAGGCATCTTCCCTGATGCAAAACTTTTTGACATGACTGAGGCTGATTGGGATCAGGTGATGGATGTGAACCTGAAGGGAACGTTTCTCTCAGTTCAGGCCTGCCTGCCGGCGCTCAAGTCTCGAGGTAAGGGACGCATCGTGGTGACTTCTTCCATCACGGGCCCCCTCACGGGCAGTGCTGGCTGGAGCCACTATGCTGCAAGTAAGGCCGGGCAGCTCGGGTTTATCCGCACCGCTGCGATTGAGTTGGCGCCGCTGAACATTACCGTAAATGCCGTGCTTCCGGGCAACATTCTTACCGAAGGTCTGGTGGATCTGGGTCCCGAATATATCGAAAGAATCACATCCGCGATTCCGCTCCGCAGGCTAGGTTCGGTCGAAGATATTGCGTATGCCGCACTCTTTCTGGCCAGTGATGAAGCTGCTTACATTTCAGGGCAAACGATTGTGGTCGATGGCGGACAAGTTCTTCCTGAATCACAAGCGGCGATCTCAAATCTACCCAGATAGCAGACGAATCATTCACGAACTTTTGACCTGAGTGTCTTGCTCTGTTCAACAAAGAAATACCTTCTCGCAAATAGAATCCGCGAGGAGGATTTTCCCCGTGAATAGAGTCGTTGCTTCTTTGGCCATGATTGCCTTCGTGCCAGCATTGCTGTCCGCGCCACGATCCCAGGCTCAAACACTCCCTCTGATTGCAGTCGGTACACTCGATCAGTCACGTGCAGGTTCGTTTGCGGATCTGTCCGGCCTCAAGTACAACCTCGAGAACGGAGCGCCTGCAAATTCGCTAGGTGGCTTCGGCTCGGCGATCACCTATGCATCTGGCAACACCTTTCTCGCTTTGCCAGATCGCGGACCGAATGCAATCGAGTTCGACGATGCCATTGATAACACCGCCAGCTACGTAAACCGCTTCCACACAATCGAGATGACTCTGGTGCCCAACACAACCGGCACCGGTCTACCGTATACGCTGACACCCACTCTTCGCGCGACGACGTTACTTTGGAGTTTGACTCCCCTCGTCTACGGCAGCGGAAATGGCCTGGGCGTGGGCTCCGGCGTTCCGAAGATCAACAACTTCTTGCAACACTTCTTCACCGGTCGCTCAGACAACTTCGATATCCGGCACAACTCCGGAGACGCCAACGATGCACGTTTCGACACCGAAGGCCTGCGTCTCTCGAACGACGGCTTGAGCGTGTTCATCTCCGATGAGTACGGTCCTTATGTCTACCAGTTCGATCGTCTCACTGGTTTACGCATCCGTTCGTTCAAGCTGCCCGAATCGTTTTTCGTAACCAACCTCAGCCCGATTGGCAATAACGAGATCAGCGGTAATACGATCGGCCGCACCGCCAACAAGGGAATGGAAGGTCTCGCCATCACACCCGATGGCCGCACGCTCGTCGGCATCATGCAGAACGCGCTCATTCAGGACGCAAACCAGGGCGGCGCCGCTGCGAACCTGCTGCGTATCGTCACCATGGACATTGCATCTGGCCGCACAACCCACCAGTTTGCCTACCTGCTGACCACGGGTTCGGGAGTGAGTGAAATCGTCGCGCTGAACGATCATGAATTTCTGGTCGATGAACGTGATGCAAAGGGACGCGTAAGCGCCAACAACGCCAAGGTCAAGCAACTTTTCAAGATCGATCTGAATGGCGCGGTCGACGTAAGTTCCATGGATGGACTCACTGCAGCCACGCACGCTGTAAGCAAAACCTTGTTCCTGGATGTGGTAAAGTCGCTCACCGCAACCGGTATCGACGCAAGCGAAATCCCGGCCAAGATCGAAGGCGTTACCTTTGGTCCGGACGTGAAACAGGGAGGGACAACACTGCATACCCTCTGGATAGCCAACGACAACGATTTTCTGCAGACCGTTCCTGATGCAAACGGCAATTTGCTGGCAAATCCAAACCAGTTCTTCGTGTTCAGCTTTACTGACTCGGATCTTGGGGGCTCAAAGTTCGTGCCCCAGCAATTCGGGACTTCCCGCCGGTAAAGCGGGAAATAAAAGGCGCGGCCGCTATCCGGCGTCCGCGCGCCTCTATTTTTGGGGGAGCCCCAAAAACGTACCTATAACTGAGCGTATTCTTTCTTCGCCCCAGCAACGACGGGCAGGTCGGCATCGGCGTTCTTCCACTCAGAGAAGAACACGTCGTAGGCCTTTTTGGCATTCGCCTTATCCCCCGCCATGGCGTACGCTCTCAAACTGCACGCTGCCCAGGCTAAAGAGGTCGGTGCGGGTATCGAGCGGCTCACCCTTGGCTTGTTCCGGTGACATGTAGGCCGCGGTGCCGATGGTTGAGCCTGGGGTGGTAAGGTCGAGCATCCCCGTGGCCGTCGCTCCGTCTGAGGTCTCACCAAAGTAGCGGGAGTCTGGCGATGCTTCAAGGCCCTGTTTCTTGGCCAGCCCGAAGTCGAGAATCTTGAGTTGCTTGCGGTCGCGGCCGCTCTCCACCACGAACAGATTGGCCGGTTTGATGTCGCGATGCACAATGCCCTTCGCGTGCGCGGCGGCGAGGGCGCTGGCTGCGTGCTGGCCTAGCGTGATCACCTCGGAGGGCGAGAGGCTGCGGCTGCTGAGATACTGCTTCAGCGTCTCGCCGCGCAACAACTCCACGACCAGGTAAGGCTGCCCTTCCTGTTCGCCGACATCGTGGATCGCGCAGATATTGGGGTGATTCAACGTTGCAGCCGCGCGTGCCTCGCGCAAGAAACGCTCATGGGAGAGATGGACCCGGGAATGCGGCGTCCCGGGCGCAGGGCTGCCTGCTCCGGGTTCTGACGCTAGAAAGCCGTCTGAGATGAGCTTGAGAGCGACTTCGCGTTCCAGTCGGGTGTCCAGCGCGCGATAGACATCACCCATGCCGCCCGCGCCTATCTTTTCTATGACTCGGTAGGGGCCAAAGACAGTTCCAGCAGCGATCATGTGCCGTTCCAAAGCATTCAGATTCACGCCCCTCAATGCCGGGGACTGCATTGTTCAGATGGCGTGATGCCTGAGTGTACACGGGTGCGAGTGGCGCTGAGGAGCCTAGCTTCGGGCAGGCTCCAAACCGCCAACCACTTCCGCTTAAATTTGGTCCGTGCCGGTGTCACCGGTATCGATGTAGCATCGACCGGCGGGCGGATAGAAAAGCCGAAGGCCAGATTATCCATGGAATGCGCCGCACTGTCAGCCAAAAATCAAGGAAGCAAATATGAAACTTTCCGGCTTCACTTTTGTGCCCAAGAGGCGAACGACCCGCAATTTGACCATCGCGTTTCTGCTACTCGCGCCTCTTCAACCTGCATTCGGAAAGCAATACGGGGTGCAGACCAAGGGGTTGAAAATACTTCTTAGCGGGCAAGGCCAGATCATCTCCGTAACTTTCGGCGAGAAACCATTGCCGCAAGCAGTAACTGCAAGCACTGGGCTGGATGGGTGCCGATCGGATCGATTTACCATCGCTCGTCGCCTTCCGGCTGGCGGGATGGAATTCGCCACAAGCTTGCATTGCGACAACCAGCGTCAGGGAAAGATGATTCAACGCTTCAATCCGACGCTGAATAGCATCCGGTGGACCGTCGATCTCGTATTCGACGGCGCCCCATGGAGCACGCCCATCCAGACAACCATGACGTTGCCGAATGCCCGGCACGTCCGTTTTTGGACCGCCTGGATGCATGGCGACGATCGCTGGGAGGATCCGCTGGTTGCTCGCCCCTTCGCGCAGGCTTCCTGGGCCTATGGAGCCTACTTCGGGGCGGGTATTTCACTGCCACTCGCGACCGTCCTCTACGACGATCAGGATCGCGGCCTCAGCCTGGCGCTCTCTCCTGAAGACTCCATCCTCAACACCACGCTCGCGACCACAGACAGCGCAACCGTGTCATTTCGGCGGTCGAATAACAGGCTCGGTGCGGGGCGAACGCAGAGTTTCAGCATGGATCTGATAGCGCACGAGGCTGATTGGCGCGGCGGCTTGCGTTGGATGGTGGAGCGCTACCCGCAGTTCTTCGATCCGCCGAACCCCCTGGCGGCGCAAATGGGTGGGACTGCGGCCTATTCAGGATGGTGTGGTCCTTTTGAGGTTGAAAAGCTGAAGCGTATGTCGTTTCAGCTTTTGTGGAAAGCATCGTTCGATTTCCCCTATCTGGGCATGTATTTGCCGTGGGTCGAAGACAACGAAACCTGGCGGGCAGCCCATTTGGACAGTGGAGGGAACAGTCTTCCTGGTCCCGGCGCAGAAACCTCGTATCGCAAATTGAACGAATGCGCGCGGCGCGTGCACGAGGCTGGCTTTACTCATCTGAGCTATTTCAGCTTTGGAGAATTCGGTTCGAACATGACAGGTTCTGAGCAAGTCAACCCGAGCCTGTCCGCGAAGGATTTATGGAAGGACCCCGCGAGCCTTCTTCACGAAAAAATCGCGGATGGGATCTGGCGTGACAAAGAAGGCAAAGCCTCCCTTGCGGGCTGGAGCCACGCCTACATCATGGACCCAAGCGCACCTCACTACCAGGCGTACCTGCTGGCACAGGCGCGGCGCCATATCGAAAAGGTTCCAGATTCTGCAGGCATCGGCATCGACCGCATGTGGTGGGCGGTAAGTCTCGATGAAAAAGGAACTCGCCCAATCAACTACGGGGCGGATGACGGCATCGGTTGGTACGACGGCAGACCGGGGCGTCACTTCAGCGTCTCGTGGAGCGATACCGTCTCAAAACTCGCGCAACTGATGCACGCGGCGGGCAAGGTCGTTTTTGTGAATACCTGCATGGCGTATCGCCTCGATCTAGAGCGCCAGGTAGACGGCTTCTACGATGAAGCATGGCCTGGAAACGGCAAGAGAGCTTTCAGCAGTCTGAACGGGCTTGCGTTTCTTTCCCTGCATAAGCCCGCGATCCTTTGGACGCTCAACTCCTCCTGGGTCAAAGACGACCCGGATGCATTTTTCCAGCGGCATCTATTTCTGGGAGTCTATCCAACCGCGCCTTATCCAGAGAACGATCACTCAATCCAGCCCGATCCGCTGATGGACCGGCTGTATGCGGAATACGGTCCTCTCATGAGCGCATTACGCGGAAAGAAATGGGTGCTGGCGCCCCATGCGATTGAGGTGCAGAACTCGATAGCGAAGGCAAATCTGTTTGAAGTTCCAGATGGCTACGCAGCACCGGTCGTGTTTGGCGGCCGCGCGGAATCGGTCACGCTCAAAATCCGAAATGTACCTGGAATGGCAAAGGGAATGCGTTTTACCGCTCTGCTTCCTGGCGTCCCCCAGCAACAACCTATCGATGTTGCCTGGGAGCACGGCACGCTTACCCTCCGCGTACCTCTGAAAAACGGTTGCGCGATGGTCATTGCCGAAAAGATATGAATGCAGTGCCAAGCCAACTTGCGGCCGGTCAGCGTCACCAATGCATCACCTGGCCGCCATCCACATTGATGGTTTGGCCCGTCACCTGACCGGCCCTCGCCGAGGAGAGAAACACCACCATGTCGGCTATGTCCTCGGGCTGCTGCCAACGCGCAAGGGGCGCCACGGCGCGGATCTTTTCCTCAGCCCATTCATCATAGGTTCGCCGCCTTTCCGCTGGCTGCTGATCGTTCCACGCCTTCCAGATGCGCTCGTTCAGCGGCGTACGCACCATGCCTGGGTTCACCACATTTACGCGGATTCCTTGGGGTGCCAGATCCTTAGCGAGGCACTGCGCAAAGTTGATGTTGGCGGCTTTGCTTGCACTGTAGGGTGGGTCGGTCTGTGATCCAATTTGCCCGGCAACCGATGCCAGAAAGACCAGGCTGCCTTCACCGCGCGAGACCATGCCGGGCGTGATGGCATGGGCCACGTGGACCATGCCCAGAACGTTCACTTCCAGCACGCGAGGCCAGTCAGCCGGCGCCAGATTACTGAAGGGATAACCAAATTTTCCTGAACCTATGGCCGCGGCATGAACCACACGGGAGACAGGTCCCAGCGCAGCTTCTGTCTGCCGCACCGCTTCTTGCACCGCGGCAAAATCGCAGACGTCTACGGAGACACCGAACGATGACGCACCGAACTCATTCGCGACCTCCTGTGCCCGCGTCGATTGGTCCCATAACGCGACGCTGCACCCTTCGCGCGCCAAACCACGAGCGCAGGCGAGCCCAATGCCGCTGGCTGCTCCGGTAACGACCGCTACTTTTCCGCCGAGATCCAATTCCATTCAATGTCCCTGATTCTGTATCGGTAACAAATGCGGGTGCCCCACACTCTGGCGCGTGCTTCTCGCGCCAGATGTGGGCAGTTCACGGAAACTCGACCGAATCGTCCCGGATTGGCGGGCCGTCCATTTCACCGCGCGTCGCTGCTACAAATACCAGGGAATATTCACCACGACGATGCGTTGGTTGCCGCGTACCAGCAGCATGATCTTCAACAACTGCACCCGTTGATTGTGCAGCAGGTTTTCCCACCAGTGCCGCACCACCAACTCAGGCAACAAGACCGCGATTTTTCTGCCGGGATTTTCCGTCTCGAGTTGAAGGACGTAGCCTAACAACGGTGCAAGGATGTAGCGAAAGCTTGAGGGAATAGTGATCAGCTCAGGATCAGAGAGTCCTGCTTCGCGAATAGGGGCCAGGATCTTGTGATCCCAGTCCTTGTCGATGCCGTGCGCTTCATCTTCGGAGTGAATGTGGACGACTTTGATTTCCTTGGACAAAAGCAGGCCGAAGCGCAGTGCTTTCTCTGAAATGCGGTTCCAGCCAGCCATGGGAATAACTACCACCGGAGACTCAAGATTCTCCAGGTTGATCCGGTCCATATCTCGCACTTCGTTATGCACGCGAGTGTAGTGTTTTTTCACCGAATACATCAGCAGAATCAGCGTCGGAATGAGCAATGCCGTCACCCATGCGCCCGAGCGGAACTTTGAGGCCAGCACCACCAGCGTTGTGAGCCCGGTAGCGAGCGCGCCCGTGCCGTTCACGAGCATGTGCCAGGTCCGGCCTTTATGATCGCCTTCTTCTTTCTTCCAGTGAACGACCATGCCTGCCTGCGACAGCGTGAATGCCAAAAAGGCGCCGATGGCGTACAGAGGAATCAGCCTGTCGGTCACACCCTTGAACAGAATCAGGATCACGGCAGTAAAGCCGGTTAGGGCATAAATACCGTGTGAGAACAGCAACCGCCGGCCCCGCAGGATGAATACGTGCGGCAGATAATCATGCAAAGCAATGGCCCTGGTCAGGCGAGGGAAATCGGCAAATGCCGTGTTTGCGCTGAGAGCGAGGGCCAGCAGCACGCTGCCCATGGTTAAGAAGTAGAACCAGCCGCGCCCGAACACGGCCGTCACCAACAGACTCAGCAGGCTCTGATAGCCAGAGGCGTCTGGATCCATCGCCATAATTTGATAATGCTTGGTCAGCCACGCTGTGCCGTACAACAGCACAATCAGAATGCTGATGATGACGGTCAGGGCGTACTGCGCGTTCTTGGAGCGCGGCTCCCGAAAAGCCATCACGCCGTTCGAGACTGCTTCTACCCCCGTCATGGCGGCGCAACCGCTCGAGAATGACTTCATCAGCATCCAGATGCCGAGAAACTTCACTGTCTGCGGCAAAGCATGCGGCAGCGGCGACACCGGCATGGGATGCCCGCCGGCGGCAATCGTTTTGTAAACGCCTACCCCAATCAATATCAGGAGCGTGCCGATAAACAAAAAAGTAGGCGCGATGAACGCAGTCCCGGTATCTTTCACGCCGCGCAGGTTAACGACCGCAAGGATCGCCAGAATCACCAGACAAAGCGCCAACGTGTGCGGTTGAAATCTGGGTAGCGCCGACGTCATTGCCGTGACACCCGCGGAGATACCTACCGCCGCGGTAAGGATGTAGTCGATCATCAGCGCGGCGGCAGCCAGCAAGCCCGCTCGTTCACCCAGGTTTTCTGTAGCGACCGTATAGCTGCCGCCACCGTTCGGGTAGGCAGAAATCGTCTGCCGATAGCTGAAAAAGACGATGACCAGCAGGATCAGGATGGAGGTAATGATCGGGAGCAGGTACTGCGTGCCGAACATCCCGAGAGGGATGAGGAGGGCGAGTGCGGCCTCCGGGCCGTAGGCCGCACTGGTTAATGCATCAAGCCCGAAAATCGGAATTCCTGTGCCGACTCCAATTTGTTCGGCGCGTTCTTCACTGGTCGCTAACGGCTTGCCAAAAATCCTGTCCTGAATTGCCATGTCCGAAGTAGATACTACACCTGTCAGGATTCTTCTCAGCTACTTCATTGCACCCGTTCCGTTCAGAGCACACTTTGGGAATTTCGCTCTAGATAGGGCAAAGACCCCGGGATTTGAGCCTTGGACTTGAGCCCTGGGGCCTGTGGAGTGGCGCCGGAGGCATTTTTAAGAGGAAGTACTTGACTGCCAACTGCAACTCGCGGTTGTTGATGTGCGTGCTGGTTATCTGGCCAAGTTCCGTCGCCTAAATTGGAGCTGTGGAAATGGGCTTGACACTGTTTCTTTTCAAAGTCAACGAAATGGGTGATACCTGCGCGATGTAGAATCCATTGCGAGTAGCTGGCTTAGCCTGGCAAGCCAGGGAGGGTTTGATGCGGCGTCGAGACTTTTTGGGCATGGCGGCAGCAGCCATGGCGGGGAGTGGTCAGGCCCAGGCCCTCACCGGTACCCCCGAGCAAGTGGTCATTGAACGCGCGAGAAACGATCAGCCGCATCGCGGCAAAGTACTGGCGCTCATCACGCCCCACCTCGACGATGGCCCCATCTTTGCTGGGGGCACGCTGGCCAAACTGCTCAGCGAGGGTTACACCGGCTACTTCATCCGCACCAGCAATGATGAAAAGGATTCTTACCACCTGACCATCGGGGAGACCGTACTTGCCAATGAGCGCGACACCGCAAAAGTGGTGAAAGCATTCGGTTTCAAAAAGTCCTACGATCTCGGGTATCGCAATCATCGTCTTGACGATGTATCGAGAACCGAACTGCGCGGCCGCCTGATGTTTCTGTTCCGCCTGCTCAAAGTGGACACGGTCTTCAGCTACGACCCCTGGGGCCACTACGAGGAGAATCCCGACCACTACGTGACCGCCCAGGCAGCGGAGGCCGCTTGTTGGATGTCCGGCGGCCTGCTGGACTTTCCCGAGCAGTTTGAGGTGGGTTTGAAGCCGCAGTCGGTTTCAGAGAAGTACTATTTTGCCCGCGGCCCGCACCAGGTGAACCGGGTGGTAGATATCAGCCCGTTCCTTACACAAAAGGTCGCCGCGATTTCATCCTGTGAGACGATGATCGTACATATGGTGAGAGATCTTCAGGACAGCCTGGCCCAGCGCAGTCTGCGCGTGCCTGCCCTGAGCGGCAATATGGATACGGCCAGCAAAGAGTTCATACAAGCTGCGTTCGTTACCCGCGATCATGCAACCGGCGGCAAATACGGCCTCGAATACGCCGAAGAATTTCACTACATCGGCCCGGATCCCTCTCTGAACGACTATCTCTCGCGCAACGCGCAGCCGATATGAAGACGTAGAAGGCGCAACGACCGCAGTTTGTCCTATAGGAAGAGCATGCTGAAGACGATCCCGGGGAGCCAGTTATCCACACTCGACCGCCGCGCATTCTTGCACGGCACGGCAATGAGCGGGCTTCTTGGTCTCTTTCCCCATTGGATGCGCGCTGAGTCTGCCGCCAACCAGCAGGCCGCGATCTACGTTACGGATGCGACGCAAAAGCATGCAGAACAAGCACCTTTGCACTGGAGCAAGGCAGCAGTTCGTGTTTCCGGGGCTTCGATTGAAGTAGATGGTGAGCGTTCCTATCAGACTCTTCTCGGTTTTGGCGCCGCGCTTACGGATTCAGCTTGCTACCTGTTGAGCGGTATGCCGGCACCGGCCCGCCAGGCTTTTCTGAGCGAGATTTATTCGCCTTCCGGTCTGCACCTGAACGTAGGCCGTTGCTGCATTGGGGCAAGTGACTACTCGCGCAGCGTCTACTCGTATGACGATGTAGTCGATGACATGAGCCTCGATCACTTCAGCCTGAAGCCTGATGAGGCTTATATTCTGCCCGTGCTTCGTCAGATTCGAGACATCAACCCTGGCCTGTTTCTTCTCGCCAGCCCGTGGAGTCCTCCGGGCTGGATGAAGACCTACGGAACATCGTTGGGTGGTCGAGTGACAGAGAACTATCTCGACCCCTATGCCCACTCTCTTTGGGATCTTGCGAACGGATCCATGTTCGGCGGATGGATGTCGGAGAAATATATCGAAGTCTATTCCCGGTATATAGCTAAGTTTCTTGAGGGCTACGCGAAAGCGGGTGTTCCCGTAAATGCCGTCACCACGCAAAACGAAATCATGACTACGCAAAGCGGAAGAATGCCCGCATGCCGTTGGTCCCCCCTGGTGGAGGCCGCGTTTGTGCGCGATCACCTCGGCCCCTTGTTGCGAGCGCAACATCAGCAGACGCAGATCTGGCTGTTCGATCATAACTACGATCTGTACCAGCGCCTCGAAGCGCAACTCAATGATCAGCAATTGCTCAAGTATGTCGACGGTGTGGCTTGGCACGGCTACACGGGAACCCCTGACCAGATGAGCCTTCTGCACACCAAAGCTCCTTCCGTCCCCTTCTACTGGACGGAAGGTGGTCCGTTTATCGATGACCCGGCCTACGCCAGGGATTGGGCGAAGTGGGGTGGCATGTTTACCGATGTGCTGGAAAACTGGTGCCGCTGTGCAATTGCCTGGAACCTGATGCTCGATCCGCGCGGTAAGCCAAACCTCGGTCCCTACACCTGCGGCGGCCTGGTCACACTGAACGATGACGGAAGTCTGCTGAAGAGTGGCCAATATCATGCGCTTCGGCACTTCTCGCAGCATCTGCAAAAGGGCGGGGTGCGTGTCGCCAGTGCCAGCGATGCTGCGGGAGTGCGCCATGTTGCTGTCCGCAATCCCGACGGCACGTTCGCCCTCGTCGTGACAAACCCCGGCATGGGAAGAGACCTGCAGGTTCTTGCTGCAGGACGGCAGCTCTCCTTTTCCATGCCCGGTAACTCCATCGCTACGTTGGTTTGGTAACTCATTTCGCCCCGCTTTGGGTAAGGTCAACCCGCATCTCTTACAAGCGGTGCTGCGGAGGCGAATGCTTCGTTTTCGATAGAGATGAGGCACCCCGTCTTCCGTCCGATAAGCTGGCTAGTACATCAGCCCATAGAAAGTGTCTGACCGGTCGCTTAGCGCGGTCAAAAAGAAGTGATATCGACTTAACCCCTGTAATTGACGGTAGATAGCGCCTCGGAAAATCTTGTTGCGATGCCGAGAAAGCATGGGTTACATTACTTGGAACAGCGTAACAGCAGGTTGAAACTAAAGCTGCTCTCCCCCGCAAGGCCCCGTCGTGCTTGCAATTGATAACGGGTCCTGCTCTCAAGGTCAGTGCAAGGCTTGCATCAAACAGCTATACCGTAACCCCACTTGAGGGTGGTGATTACCTGGTGCGCAAACGACACCTATTTGGAAAACAAGTGCGCGTGACCGGCTGACGGGCAAAGCAGGAGTCTGCTGTCCGCATGGTCACTTCGACACCCATCCAACGGTCGCGCAGGAGAACGACTCATGGCAATGCTGAAAATTGATGGGGTGGTCCCAATTATTCCGACCCCCTTTACTGCCGAGGGAACCCCGGATTGGGTCTCGCTCAAGAGCTTATTGAATTTCGCAGTACGCGGAGGTGTCTCCGCAGTGTGCCTGCCGGCCTATGCCAGCGAGTTCTACAAACTTCGAGATTCTGAGCGGCGAGACATGGTTGTTCATGCAGTCGAGTTGATCCAGGGTAAGCTCCCGGTCATTGGTCAGGTCAACCATGTTTCTACGGCGTACGTATCTGAAACTGGTCGCGATCTTGAGAAGGCGGGCGCCTCCGCAATTTCTGTCGCCGTGCCTCGCATGTTCGGCCTGCCAGAACGGGATTTGCTCCGCTACTTCGATCGCATCCTGCAGTCCATCTCCATTCCACTGCTCATTCAGGATTTCAACCCAGGGGGTCCTACACTCAGTCTTAGTTTCGTGAAGCAATTGCGCGGCCAGCACGCCCACTTCCGCTACCTCAAGTTGGAAGAGCCGCTCATGGCCGAGCGGGTCCGTCAAATCGTCGATGGCACCGGTGGGGAACTGGGCGTACTCGAAGGTTGGGGCGGTATGTACATGATCGAGCTGATCAAGGCAGGTATTTGCGGCGTCATGCCCGGCCTGGCCGTTTCTGACATTCTGCAGATTGTTTGGAAGAAAGCTCGGCAGGGTGACCAGGACGGAGCATATGCAGAATTCACCGCAGTGCTGCCGCAGATTACCTACAGCCTGCAGAGTCTCGAATTCTTTCACCATGCAGAGAAGGCTCTCCTTGTGGCAAGAGGGGTGCTTCCCGATGCGACGGTGCGTGAAGCCACGCTGACCATAGGGCCCGATGATCAGGCCCACATTCAGTTCCTCAATCGCAAGATGCTTGCGTTGGTAGAAAGGCTCGGTCTGGCCGCCAGCGAAGTTTCAAGTATCGCGGCACGTTCGTAGCGCCGAAGCGATCTTTACTTGCTGGAAAGTTTGGGACAACGGCACGGCTTCAGCCTTCATTCTTCCACCGCTTCGAGCTGCCACTGACTCATCTGCCAAAGCTGCAATTGAGCGGGCGTATGACGCGGCCGTGCATGACCACTCCTCACACGGCAACCGCATCTCACGATATTCTCTCTCCTGACACACGGAGGTCGATCGAATGAAGTATCGCAGCCATGAGTGGTTTGAAGGGCGCGACGAACTGGGCATGCAGCACCGCAGTGCGCTGCGTACCATGGGCATTGATTTCGATAAATATCGTGACCGGCCGGTCATCGGTATTGCCAACTCCTGGAGCGAGCTCAATAACTGCAACATGAACCTGCGCGATGTTGCCGCGGCGGTGCGTCGCGGCATTCTCGCCGCGGGCGCCCTGCCGCTGGAGTTTCCTACGATCTCGCTGGGCGAAGAGTTCATGAAGCCCACCGCGATGCTTTATCGCAACCTCATGGCGATGGATGTGGAAGAGACGCTGCGGTCCAATCCTCTCGATGGTGTTGTCCTTCTTTCGAACTGTGACAAAACCGGTCCCGCCCAGCTCATGGGCGCAGCCAGCGCCAATCTTCCTGCCATCCAGGCGAATGGCGGTCCGCGCAGCCCCGGTCATTGGAAAGGTATGGAAGTGGGCAGCGGCACCGACCTCTGGAAATACTGGGACGAGTACCGAACCGGAAAAATCACGAAACAGGATTGGAAAGATCTTGAGCAGTGCATGTCTTGCGGCGCCGGCGCGTGCAATGTCATGGGAACGGCGTCCACGATGTCGGCGATGGCGGAAGGACTGGGGATGATGTTGCCCGGATCATCGACCTATGCCGCCGACGATCCGGGAAGGATGACCGTTGCCGAGGAGACCGGCAAACGCATCGTGGCCCTGGTCGAGCAGAACCTCAGACCGTCTGACATCATGACCAGGGCGGCCTTCGATAACGCGATCCGCCTCTGCATGGCACTGGGAGGATCAACCAACGCCATCATTCACCTCGTAGCCATGGCGGGCAGGGTTGGCATCGATTTGCAACTCGAACGATTTGACGAACTTGGCCGCACGACACCGTGTCTGGCCGATCTCAAGCCGTCGGGCCGGTTCCTTATGAATGCGCTTCACCGCGCTGGTGGCATACCCGCAGTGATGAAGGAGATCGAGTCACTGCTCGACACAACCTGTATGACCGTCACAGGCAAGACAGTGGGCGACAACCTGGCCGGCGTCGCCAGCAACCTGGCCGGTGTTGCCAGCAACCTGGCCGGCGTCGCCAGCAATGATGCGGGTGTGATCCGCACCCTGGCCCAGCCACTGCGTGCCGAGGGCGCTATCGCTGTGCTGCGGGGCAACCTGGTACCCCAGGGAGCAATCCTGAAGATTTCCGCGGCCTCCAGTCATCTGCTCGAGCATGAAGGTGCGGCACTTGTGTTTGAGGACTACACAGACATGCTGGCGCGTATCGAAGATCCTGAACTCGACGTTACAGCCGCCTCTGTGCTCGTCCTTAAAAATTGCGGTCCCAGGGCCGTTCCGGGCATGCCCGAGTGGGGAGCTATCCCAATCCCACGTAAGCTCCAGCTTGCTGGGGTACAGGATATGGTCCGCATCAGCGACGCGCGTATGAGCGGAACCAGCTATGGGACTGTCGTTCTGCACGCGTGCCCGGAAGCTGCTGCGGGCGGCCCGCTCGCCGTAGTGAAGACGGGGGATAAAATTCGACTCGATGTGCCTGGCCGCCGTCTCGATGTACTTTTGTCTGCCGAAGAAATAAGCGAGCGTCTAGCGAACCAAACGCCACATAAGAGCAGGCACCTGAGAGGCTACCCGAAACTGTACGTCGACCACGTCCTGCAGTGTGACCAGGGATGCGATTTTGATTTTCTCCGCCCCGGCAGCCCCGAAGCATTGGAGTTTATTCCTCCGATTGTCGGACGAAGCTGAGATGCGTGTGAGCGAGTCTCTGGGCTGGCAACAAAGCACCGATAGTCGTTCATTCCGAAATGTGCACCGGCGCTTTAGCAGTTTCCCAGTTGTCGGCAGAAGGGATGAACTCCAGGTAGTTTGCCTTCAAGGAAAACCAGGACCTCGCGACGTTTATGCTACAAAGCAAGTGGGAAACGGCCTTAAAACGCTGGTAGACTCAGTTGGGTTAAATTGGAGATAGTTCCTCGTCCTGCAATCAGGAAACGTGTAATGCCGAAGCTAGTCAAGAAACGTTATCTGGTCCCCGCCATCAAGCGGTGCTTCGACCTGATCGACTTACTCGCGGGTAAGGAGAAAGGGCTGACCGTTACCGAGATTCACCGCACCCTTCATCTGCCACTCAGTTCCGCTGCTGCCATCCTGTATACGTTGCAGGCTCTTGGCTACATCGAGAAAGATGAAGCCTCATCCCGCTATACGCTGGGCACCAAGCTGTTTTCCCTCTCAGGGAAGATGAGCGATCAGTTCGATCTGGTCGGCCGCTCGCATGCATTGCTTGAGCAACTTGCGACCGAGAGTGGATTCACCGCGCACATTGCCGTGATGCGCGAAGGCGAGTCGATGTACGTGGATCGTGTACCGGGCTCGGGTCTGATGCAGTTCTCATCGTATGTCGGGATGCGTTGGCCTTTGCATGCCTCCGGTGTGGGTAAGGCGCTGCTTGCCTTCCTGCCCGAAGAGGAACTTGTCCAGACGTTGAAATATCTACCTCTCAGCAAGCTCACGCAATACACCATTACGGTTCGTGCCCAACTGGAAAAGCAGCTGCGCCACTTTCAACGGGTCGGCTACGCGTGGGAAGTGAATGAGGGCGAACCCGGAGTAGCTTGTGTGGCCGCGCCTATTTATGGCCCCGATCGTATCCTGCTGGCTGCGGTCAGCATTACGGGAACAACACATCAGATTCGCGACGAAAAAATTCCCAGCTTTGGCGCTCAGGTAATACAATTTGCCGATGCCATGTCTGCCCGGTTAGGTACCAGGGCCCACGACTAAGGCGGGTGCCTACGCCACCGTTACACTGGCTGATTGTTTTTTCTGGTGTTCTTCATACACCGTAATCAATAGCGTGCTTAGTAATACCAATCCCCCGCCAAGCATCATGAAGATCGTCAGCTTCTCGTGCAGCACGATGGCTGCGATCACGAGCCCAAAGAAAGGGATCATGTAGTTGGAGAGGCTTGCCTGGGTCGCATCAAGCCTTGTCAGAACAGTCAGGAAGATGACCATCGACAGACAGTATTGGAACACCGCAAGCAAAGCGATGCCCAACCAGGTCTGAGCGGTGTAAGAAGCTATCTCGTGGAACGCTCCCGGCTCTGTATAGAGGGTAATGGGCAACAGGAATAGATTCACGAAATAGTAGCTATAGAGCAGCACTTGCAGCGGGGTATATTTCTCCAGCAATTTCTTGCTGTAGACGTTGTAAAAGGCGCTTCCGCAGACGCTGACAAAGATCAGAAAATTTCCCAGTAGATAGCCTTTGCCAGTAAAGTCCAAAGCCCTCCAGTCGACCCCCGAACACTCCACCACGCCGCCCACGGCCAGGCCGAAGCTGAGCCACCGAACGGGAGACATCGTCTCGCCCAGAAGAAAATAGGCCATGATGGTGGTGGCGATAGGCAGCGTCAGCATCAGCAGCGCAGCATTCGAAGCAAGCGAGAAGCGCAGCCCCCAGGTAATGAAAAGCTGGGCCACGACCTGGCCCAGCACCCCAATGAGCATGAATCGAAGCCAGTCTTTGGTATCGATTTTTACCTTGTTCTCTTTGGGAACGGTCCGCGATTCCCAACGCACGATCGGCCACAGCAGAATCGTGGCAATCAACATGGGAAAAGCGGTAGCTGCCACGGGACCCATCTGTTGCTGAACAATCTTGACCAGCACGAACTGGCTTGCCCACATGAGATTGCAGAGAAGCAGCAGCACCCAGTCGCGAAGACGCTCAGCAGAGAACACCGAAACTCCTTAGGTAAGGACTGGCAGGTCAGGGGAACCGGAGGTAAGAAGCGCTGCCTGTGCTAACGATTTGAATAGGTTGACAAGGTACCGAAATTCTATATAAAGGAGATTCACCATGCAACAGCGTAATGAAACAATCTTCAGTATAGAAGAATTTCGCGCGGCTCGTGACTCCAAAGACAAAACTCGCCTTGGTTGCAGGTGGTGCTTGTATTGGCTGCTGGTCATCTTTCTCGGAGCAGGGTTTCAACCATTCTCGTTAGCCCAGGCTGTGTCGCCGCGCATCGCGATTGATCCTGGGCAGCGCTATCAAACGATCGACGGCTTCGGCGTCAACTTCAACGCGACCTACTTCCGGCCTTCACAGAAACCCATGATCGATATGCTGGTGAAGGATCTTGGAGCAACCATTTTCCGCCTCGATCCGTACGGGCTCATCAACTGGGAAGCAGCCAACGACAACGATGACCCGGAAAAGATGAATTGGCTGTACTACAACGATCGGTATTCGATCCCGGAATTTGAGGCGGCCTGGGCCGCAGGGCGCTATCTCAATAGTTTGGGCATTCGGCCGTACCTTACACTGAGTGGAGTGCCCCCGAAGTGGATGCTCGATGACGACCCCAAAACGCCGCTGAACGGTCACAGCGAGAACACAAGAACCCACCTCAACCACGCCATGTATGGCGAGTTCGCCGAGACCGTGGTTTCCCTCGCCATGTATGCGCGCAACACCGCCCACGTGGACTATCAGTACTTCGGACCCGTCAATGAGACAGATTGCTATCCTGACGAGGGACCACGCATCGATCCCGAGGAAATGCCCACCGTGTTGGCGACGGTTGCCACACGCCTCAAAAAAGAGGGCCTGGGCGACGTAAAACTGGTGGTCGCCGAACAATGCAGTATGGGGCACAACTACATTGGACCAATGTTGAAAGAGCCCGCGCTGATGTCCAGTGTCGGAGCCTTCTCCTTGCACTTGTATGACGATAAGAGCGATGCCTCCCCGCATGTGAAGGCGGTTCAGCAGAGCGCTTATCCAAATGTTCCCGTGTGGCTTACGGAATACGGCGAGCTGAAGGATCTGGATCAATCCCCCGACAATGAGTGGAAAGGTTTTTCCGTTGCTTCCACGCGAAGGGTTCTACGCACATTGAATGCAGGCGTAACCGCCGCGCTCTTTTGGGATGCTTTTGACAACTATCATGAGCACTACCCCCGCTTCACGTATTACGGGCTCTTTGCCAATCACAATAATGAATACGCGCCCAAAAAGCGTTATTACGCTGCCAGGCAGCTTTATCACTTCGTCCATCCTGGAGCGCAGCGCATCAAAGTTGAAGGACCTGCAGGCATGACCATGGCCGGCTTCGTCAACGGAGATGATGGTTCAGTGGTGATTGTCGGCGTGCAGGAGGGCGGAGCGGAAACACTGAATGTTGCTCTGCCGGGGTATGAAGGCGAGTGGCAGGTATTCCAAACCACACCAAGGCTCAATTGTGAGCGCACAGGCACAGAGCGTACCAGCAAGGGTGAGGCCAAGGTGCATCTTTATAAAGACTCCATCTTCACGCTGGTACTGCCGCGCCCGGAATCGAAGTAGGGACTCAGGGGAGATTAAGAGAGTATGCGTGCACTTGTTTACACAGCTCGGGAAACAGTTGCGATCCAGGATGTAGCCCGGCCGATCGTGGCGCCGGGGCATGTCGAGATTGCCGTGGAGTACGCGGGTATTTGCGGCTCAGATATTTCTGGTTTTCTAGGACACAGCCCGAGGCGCCAGCCGCCGCTTGTGCTCGGGCACGAGTTCGTCGGCTATCTGCCGAATGGCAAACGTGTCGTGGCCAATCCCCTGGTATCGTGCAATCACTGTGTTGCCTGCCTTGCAGGGCGGCAAAACCTTTGCAAGTCCTGGGTTCTACTCGGTATGGACCGCACGCCTGGAGCATTCGCTGATTTTGTTACGTTGCCTGAAGCGCAGGTCGTCACCATTCCAGACGCGATGCCCGCAACCCAGGCAGTGCTTGCTGAACCGCTGGCTAACATCGTGCACTTGCTTTCGCTGTGCGCGCCGCAGCCATTCTTTTCCCTCGCCATCGTGGGCGGCGGAACAATGGGTGCCCTCATCCTGTTGGCGGCCAAGCGTCTCGGGGCGCGCAGCATTCTCATCGCCGACCTCAATCGAGAGCGCTTGAACGTGTTGAAAGGATTAGGCGCAACCACGATTGCTGATTTGAAGACCGATGCAGGTCAGGAAGAAGTAAGCGCAGCCAAGGCAGAGGGCTTTGACCTGGTGGTCGATGCCAGTGGAGCGGCCGCGGCACGGCAAATGGCTTTTGATCTCTGCAGGCCGGGCGGTCAAGTCGCCCTGTTAGGAATGGGGAGCCTGCGCAGCGAAGTCGATTTTGTGACCAGCATACGGAAAGAGCATCGGGTTATCATGTCGTTTGCTTACACCCCCGCGGACTTCGCGCGCTCCGTCGACCTGCTTGTCCGCGGAGAAATCGATATCTCTCCCTTCGTCGAGCAGGTGCCCCTGGAAGAAGGGCAAATCGCATTCAATAAAATAACGCACTCCCCCGGTGCGGTGCTCAAGATGATGATGTCGCTCAAGCATTGAGAGGTCAACCGCACAATAAGTGCGGTCTCGATGCGAACCGTCGCTTGCCTCAGTGGAGAAAACATATGGCAGATGCAAGAGATACAACGCTCGACAAGCTTCGCCTTCTGCAACTGGAGAATGAGTTCCTCTCCGTCTCGATTCTGCCCGAAGTCGGCGCGAAGATCCTGACTCTCTTTGACAAGAAGAGCGGCCGGAATATTCTCTGGGAGAATGTTCGTATCCGTCCGCAGGTCTATCCCATCGATGCCAACTTTGATAATTATTGGTGCGGCGGATGGGACGATGCCTATCCATCGGCCGATGCTTGCGTTTACAACGGGGAACCGATTCCCAGCTTAGGCGAGCTACGCTCCCTGAGCTGGAAAGTGGAAGAGCTTAAGGCCGATAGCAAAAGCGCGACAGCGAAGCTCTCCGCGTATGGGCCTATCAGTCCAGTGAAAGCCACCAAGACCGTCTCGTTGATCGGCGAGCAACTCCAGATGCAGTTTGATCTCCAGAGTGTGGGCCCGATTCCAGTGGACTACCTATGGGGAACCCACCCAGCATTCGCCGTGGAAGCCGGAACCCGTCTGCTATTACCAGCGCGGACAGGGATCGTTGCGCAATCGACCCACCCGTCGCTGGGCACGCCCGGCGACCGCTACGACTGGCCGCATATCAACAGTACAGACATGAGCGTGGTTCCCGACATCTCTGCAGGGATTCACTGCGGTCACTACGCCACAGATCTGGAAGATGGTTGGTTCGCCGTGGAGACCAATGGAAATGGCATTCTCTACGAGTTTCCCCTGGAGAAGTGCCCACATCTATGGCTCTGGCTTGTCTATGGTGGTTGGCGCGGTTACTACAGCGCAGTCGTAGAACCCTGGACTGGCTACCCGGTCACCCTGTCAGAGGCCGTTGCTGCAGGCCGGCACAGCCAACTCGCTCCGGGTGCGACCTTCTCTGTGACCGTGCGCTGCACAACCTACCGAGCCCCGGAAACACACACCGGCGCCCTCAAACGGATAAGAATCACCTGAGTTTCAAAAATCTTTTCCGCGAACGAGTCGAAGTAAAAGCTTCTATTTCGGTGGAAGACCAGCACTGAATCCACCATCCACAATCAGAGCAGAACCCGTCATGAACGAGGCGTCATCGCTGGCGAGAAAAACAGCAGCCCGCGCGACCTCCTCCGGTTGCCCAATTCTTCCCAAAGCATGCAACGTTCCGGCTTCTGCCCTTGCTTTCGCTGGGTCTGCCTGCGATTCAAAGTAGCCTTCCGCCAGGCCGGCATTGATGTAGCCAGGGCAAATCGCATGCACGCGAACCCCTTCTCGCCCGTGGTCGATCGCGATGGCTTTGGTAAATGCCAGAATCGCTCCCTTGGTCGCGCAATATCCGGCGCAAGAAGGCTCCACAAAAAAGCCATTCACAGAAGACATATTCAAAATCACACCACGAGTTTGCCGAAGGTCAGGCATGAATACACGGCAGCATAGAAACACGCCCCCTACGTTCACGGCCATCTGCCGATTCCATTCCTCTGGCGTGGTATCTTCGATCCGCTTGTTCACCTGGATGGCTGCATTATTCACCAGGATCTCCAGCGGGCCGAGTGCCTTATTCACGAAATCTCTCAGCAGGCCTACGGATGCCGGATCGGCAACATCGCTGGCGAACGCGTGGGCATCTCCACTTTGTGCGCGAATTCCGGCAGCCACCGCTTCGGCCTTTTCCCCGTCGATATCTACGATCACGACCCGGGCGCCCTCGGCACTCATGCTTTGGGCGACTGCACGGCCAATGCCCGAACCGGCTCCTGTGATCACTGCGATGCGCCGCTCCAATTTCAAGGCCAAGCTGTTTCTCCTTATTGGTGGATGCTTCGACGGGTTGAAATTCGATAGTATGGCGGCCCTGCCCGCCAGTCAAGCCAGCTTCATGAAGGCGTGCTTTGGCCTAAATGAGCGTCAGTATTCAAGCTTGCGGACGAAGCTTTCCGGTGTGCCGTCACCAGCATTGATAAAAACAATGTCTTTCGGATTTCGCCGTGGTGTATCGATGGCAAGAAACACGACTGGCCCTTCGAGGATCCTGGGTAAAGCATGAACGACACGGCGCTTGAAGAAGAGCAAATCCCCCGGAGCAAACTCCGCTCCATTGGAACTGTCTCCCATCCAGAATGTCCCCTTGCCCGACAGCACATAAAGATACTCGTCCGAGCCTTCGTGATAGTGTGGCGGCGTTGCCCGGTAGACGCGGAATACGCGCGAGCTCGCGGACTCTTCATCGGTGAGATAGGTATCGAGCAGCAGCGATTCAGCGGTCTCGGGAAACGACCGGGCAACCTCGTGTAAGTGGAAACGTTGAAAGCTCTGTTTGTCTGGCATAAAGACGCCCCTCCAACCAGTTCTAAATTGCATTAAATACTCTCACAGGCAACGCCATTTGGCCTGCATGCAGGGATCTCAATGCGCGAAGGATAGCGGTGGCAAAATCGACCTTTGGGTTGGCTGGGGTATGCTGTAAGCATTCCGGGTGGATACAGGCGATGGCGAAACCAGTGGGTAAGAGGGGCAGACCACCGGCGGTGAAGGAGCCCGGCAAAATGGACATCCGCACGGTTGCCAAGTTAGCCAACGTGTCCATCGCTACGGTGTCGCGGACCATCAACCGGGTATCGACAGTCAATCCCAGGATGGCCCAGCGCGTCTGGGAGGCAATCGCAAAACTCGATTATTTTCCTAACACCCAGGCCCGCGCCCTGGTCTCCGGGCGCAGCCGTTTACTGGGATTGATCGTTTCAGAAATCACCAACCCCTTTTTTCCCGAGCTCATTCAAGGTTTTGAAGATATTGCCGTCGAGCACGGCTACGAGATACTGATCAGTTCAACCAACCATGATCCGCAGCGTATGTCATTGTGCATTCGGCGCATGCTGGAGCGACGCGCCGAAGGCGTAGCCGTCATGACCTTTGGCGTGGAAAAGCCTTTGTTCGAACAGTTTGCAGAGCGCAAAGTACCGCTGGTGTTCGTAGACCTCGGTCCCGAGAGGCCGGGCATCAGCCTGCTGCGGGTAGACTACCGTCTCGGCATCCAGCAGGGCGTAGAGCACCTTGCGGCCCTGGGACATAAGGAGATTGCATTCATCAGTGGGCCCGAACGGTTGCACTCAGCACAGTCGCGGCTTGTTGCATTCACACGGTCTCTCGAGCAGTGCGCGCTGGCGATCGATCCATCGTTGATTATCGAAGGTGACCACACCATGGAAGGCGGTATCGAAGCCATGGATCGCCTGCTCAGGTTGAAACGTCCGCCGACAGCAGTGATGTGCTCCAACGACATGACAGCGATCGGAGTGTTGCACAAGCTGTATCGGGCTGGCCTTAAGGTGCCCGACGATCTTTCGGTGATCGGCTTCGACGACATTCACATCGCGCAGGTGACCATTCCGCCACTCACCACCATCCAAATGTCATGCTTCGAGCTAGCCCGCGCTGCCGTTACGGCTTTGCGCGCCCACTGCGAACAAGGAGGCGAGCCCCAGCGCAACTACAAAATTCCCACCCGCCTGATCGTCCGCGAATCCACCGGCGTACCCAGAGCAGGCAAGTCGCAGCTTCGCAAAGGCGCAACCGCCACGCTTTAGGTCATGAAATCAGGCCAGAGTTGATCAAGCCCTCTCTGTTGGCTTGCGTGGGCAAGGGATCCCGAGGTCCCTCCTGCAAACTTCTTTCCACCGAGCGACGCACAGGGTGGCAACCAGGCTTCCCCTCTAAACAAGCGTAATCGTAAGCCGCGTAACGGAAGACGGCGGCAGCGTAATCTGCACCGTCTTACCAGAAACCGTTACAGTTCCCTTTTTCGTCGTGACTGCGTTCGGCTCCTCGAACGTATTGTGCGCATGCACATCATCGCCGCCAAGTATTTCCGCTTCAGCCGCAGCAGCGCTCGCCGTGCCTCTTAAAAGAATCTGTGTCGCGTGAGACTCAGTCAAATGAGGATTCACCACCGTAAGCGTCAGTGTCTTCCCACGCACTGAGGCCGAACCATTCATTCCCCACAGCCGCGACTGGGACCCACCCGCAATCGCTTCCTCTCCTGTTGCGCTCAGATGTTTCTTCACAGCCTTCCGCGGGAAACGAATGTCGGGTACAGAAAACTGCACCCGCACCGCCTGACCGCCTTGATGCCCCTTATACATATCGAACACGTTAAACGTGGGCGTGGTGATGAAGTGGTCTTCGTGCGAGAGGAAAAGCGAATCGATGCAGTTGATAAGCTGCGCGCACGCCGCCATCGCTACCTTTTCCGGATGCCGGTTAAACGTATCCAGAGTAAGAGCAGTCATGATGCCGTCGCGGACAGTAAGCTGCTGGCCGAGCACATGCGTCGGATCAAGTTTCGTATCGCTGAAGCGATACCAGGGACCATATTCATCCACCACCAGCTTGACGCGATGCTCGCGATCGCAAACCCCCATGGCGGTCCAGTGGTCGAGCATGATCTTTTCCATCCGATCGGCGAGCTCGTAGCCGGGATAGACATCTTCATCGGTATATTTGAGAGCCTCGGGCAGGTCTGTGTAGTAGTGCATCGACCACCCGAAGGGAGGTTTGATCGATCGGCCCGAGTGGAAGATGTTTTCAAAAAAGCGCGTGGTCCAATCCACATCGTCCTGGTTCGGACCCGAAGCGATCAACTTGAGGTCGACACCGTAACGCGGGAGCCAGGACTGATAGCGGCGATACTCGGTCGCGTACTCTTCAGGCGTAAAGTTGCCACCGCACCCCCAACTCTCGTTGCCGACACCCCAGTACTGCACGTTGTAAGGTTCGGCCGATCCACCCGCTGCCCGCACGTCAGACCAGGTGGTGCTTCCAGCGGGTGAGTTGCAATACTCAATCCACTGGTCGAAGGCATAAGCATTGAGACTGCGTACGTTCGCCGCAAGGTACGGCTCTGCTCCAGAGAGCTTGCACAAACGCACAAACTCATCTGTTCCAAATTCGTTAGGGTCGAAGCTTGGCAGGCCCTTCTTGGGCATCCCCTTCGAGTCCGGGTCATCGACCCAGAAGTCAGTTCTCCGCGGACGTTTATCCTTCGGTCCCACGCCATCGCGCCAATCGTAGCTATCGGCAAAGCATCCGCCCGGCCACCGAATGGCGGGTGCTTTGATCTGCCGCATCTTCTCGATGAGCGCGGTACGGATGCCGCCAGTATTCGCAATCTTTGACTTCTCGCCCACCCATACTCCGTCGTAGATCACGGAGCCGAGCTCTTCGGTGAAGTGGCCATAGATTAAGGGCGAGATGGTGCCGAGAGGTTCATCGACCATTACCTCGATCGTTGCGTCACTAGAAATGTTTGCGGCGGAAGTGAGCTTGCGGGAAAACAGAAAAGCAGAACCAGCCAACGCGCTGGTTTTCAAAAAGCTGCGTCGCTGCATGAACGCCCTCGAAGAAGCAACCGGTCAGAATGAAGGTCTACGGGCATCATGAGAAAACATTTACTCGAACCTGTCAATGACTTCGAGAAGCTGAGCTAAAGGTAAACCTCATGACCTGCGCGCTGATCGCGTGGCAGACAACCAGGAGTGCGGAGCATCTCGTTACTGGTTGACAGCAGTGCAGGCCATCTCTACCTTTGGGCGCGGGGTAAAGACAATCGAACGTCCCGCAGTTTCTGTCCATATCGGCCCGCGGCGTTCACCAGTAAGAAGCATCCATCCAGAGGAGATTGCATGGACTATCGAATCAAAGGCAAGTACGCATTCATAAGCGCCGGCGCTCACGGCATCGGTGAGGCCACCGCCGATATGCTCACCGCAGAAGGAGCCCATGTCATCGTAGCTGACCGTGATGGAGCTGCGCTTCGTGAAAAGGCTCATCGGTGGGCGGCTGTGATCGTTGCAGATCTGGCTACTGCCGAAGGTGTCGACTCTACGGTCGCAAAGGTGCTCGAGATCTGTGGGCAGCGTGCACCCGACATTCTGATCAACAATCTGGGCCTTGGAAATGCAGCGTCGTTTGAAGCCCTATCGGACGAGCAGTGGGCAAAAAGTTTTGAGATCAACTTGATGGGTTGTGTCAGGATCTGCCGCGTGCTGATTCCCAAAATGGCAGAGTCAGGCACGGCCTCGGTCGTGAATACGGCGTCCGATCTCGCCAAGCAACCCGAGCCAACGCTGATGGACTACGGAACCTTCAAGGCGGGACTGCTCTATCTCACCAAGGCGTTGGCGGTGCAATACGCGCCTCGAGTTCGCGTCAACGCTATTCTTCCCGGTCCGATCTGGACACAAATGTGGACCCGGCCTGGCGGCATCGTCGATCAACTCGTCGCCAGCTACGGCCTCGACAAGGACGCCGCGCTGCAGCGCTTTCTTGAGGATAGGTACTTACCCCTGGGCATCGGCCAGCCCGTAGACGTAGCCCATGCCATCGTGTTTCTCGCTTCGCCCCTCGCAAAATACATCACGGGTTCGAGCCTCGATATTGGTGGTACCTTGCGTGGCCTTATCTAAGATCAAACCGGTCCCCTCTTCCAGAACTGTTCCCACAACCCCTCTGGGTGCCCACATCTGGCGCGCTTTTTTCGCGTCAGATGTGGGAAGTTGATCAAGAGGATCGGGATGAAACTACTTCGCCGGTGCTACGTTTGCGTTTCCAGGCCCACCGACATGTTGCAACGCAGGCAGCCTATCCGCGGCCGGCGGCATGGGCGGGAACGGAGCATGTGGCTCTGCTTGATACCAGTAAGCGACCGAGTAGTAATTGTCTGAGCGATGGTTGGCGTGTCCATGCTCGATCGTTGCCTTGAACGATTTCTTGAAAGGAATGGGAGCGTCCAGATGAAAACGGTAGACACTCGACCGGCTGCCCGCCAGTTCTGTGCCCACGACCGGAGCACCGTACAGTCGATAGGAGAAAGGCTTGCCACCGAAATCCCAGGCGCCTAAAAAGTAGTCTTCTGAGCCGGTGCCAGTCGTGGTGGGCAATGCATCGCCATCCACGAAGAACATGTCATCGCCTTCTCCCCACCACTCATCCTGGTTCTGGATCACAGACATGGTCACGCCGGCAAACTGTCCGTTCCCCTTGGCTTCCATCCAGACATAATTGTCCTTGCCGTCCAGGTTCGGCTTCTGGTTCACCAGATCATCCCCATTCGAGTTCCATTGATTCGTCCATCCCTGGTTCGGCTGCGCCTGGCGATACTGGGCATGAAAGTAAAGAGTTCCTGCGGGTAGCGGTTGCGTGTCGGTGTGGTAATCGATGTTGTAGTAGAAACTGCCCACTTGCTCTTTGCCTTCGTTCGTAACCGTGATGCGAGCATGTTTCTGAAACGGCATGGGGAAGAAACTGTTAAGGCTCTTTTCACTGCCGACAGAGAGCAATTGCGACTCCCACGAGTGATACTCGCCCAGGCCTAGCCCGAAGAAGTCACCGATCGGCGCCTCCACGCTGGGGGTGGATTCCCCATCCCAATAAATCCGCAGCACAATGAGCTTGAGGTGGTAGCGCTCAGGCGCCGATATGGTGAACCAGAGATGAGAAACCGCACCCGGGCCATCGGTGTCCAGCAGGGTGAGGGTTGCTCCTGGGTTTACTTCCCGCGCATCCGCATTCTTGCCGCTAAGGTCTGCGCTTGAGGCCCGGTGCGCAGTATAGGTTTGCTGGTGAGTAAGATCCGGTTGCCATCCGGGACTCTGGCCTTGAGCCGCGAGTGAAAAACCCGCAGCCAGGAATACGACCCCAATCAATCGCTTCACGATACCTTCCTCTTGGATGAATTGTTTAGGTGGCGGTCAATCGTTGAAACCTACTGTGACCGTCGACCTGCCATTCTCTCACCAGCAAGGCCTTTGGCGCAGGGAGAGACGCCAAATCTGCTCTGCCCGTTGCTGCCGGCTATGCGGCCAGCAGCGGAAGGAAGAAGTCGCGCTCTTGTTTCCCGCCGCAACTACTCGGTCCGCAAGGCCTCCGTAGGGTTGATGGATGCAGCGTGCCGCGCGGGTATGAAGCTCGCGCTCAGAGCAGCCGCGACGAGCACCACGCCTACGGTGAGTAGTGTCCCTGTATCCCACGGACTCACATCAAACAGCAGGCGCCGTAGCAACCCATTCGCAGCCACCGAGCAAAGCATTCCACCGGCGATGCCCAATGCGGCAAGCCAGCAGGCTTCTTTCAAAATCAGCTGATACACCGATGACCTCTGCGCCCCCAGCGCCATACGCACCCCAATCTCACGCTTTCGTTGTCCAACCGAATAGGAGATGACGCCAAATAGTCCCACCGTGCCGAGCAGCAGTGCGAGCGACGCGAAACTGGCAACCACCCACGCTGCCGAGCGATGCAGGTACGCCGATTGCGAGTTATTGATGCGGTCGGCCATCGTGTCCTCGCCATCCACAATCAGGCCGGCATTTATCTGATGGATCGCGCGGACCATCGCAGAGAGCATAGCTTCTTCTGACGTCGACGTACGAACCGTCACATAGAAATCGTTCCTGGGATAATTCTGGTCGAGCGGCAAATAAACGGCCGGGCTCGGCTTCCTATCCAGCGGGCCGTCTTTGATGTCATCCACCACACCAACGATCTGAATGGGATGTTCTTTGTCATATTCGCTCGTGATGCGCTTTCCTATGGGGTCTACTCCAGGAAAGAATTGCGTAGCCATCGTGTGATTGATGAGCCCTACAAGGGGTTTTGTAGAGTCATCCGCTTCGGTGAAGTATCGCCCCTCAAGCAACCGGGCTTGCAGTGTTTCGAAGTACCCGGCGCTGATGCCAAGCCTGTTCGCTTCGTCGCCCTCACCCAGGTAAGACTTCCCGGCCACCCGAAAATGCTCGAATGTATGTGCGTACCCTTCTCCACTATCCACGAGCAGTTCTTCCGAATCTCCCACAGAGCGTGTACCCGGCAATGCCGCCATGGCATACCTGATATTGTGTTCCGTCGCCAACGATTGCGTCTCAGTCTTGGCATCCTCATCCATCACATGGAGCACCGCGAGATGATCGGGAGAGACGCCGATGTCCTCATGTAATAAGCGATAGAAGCTCTTTGCAAGCAGCCCCGCGCTGGTTAGCAGAACAACCGTAATGGCCAGTTCGACCACAACAAGCCCCGCCCCCGCTCTGCGCCAGGTGCGGCCGGCAGCCGTACGCCCTCCTTCCATCAACCCATCACGCAAATCCGATAGCAAGAGCCGCATCACAGGCCCTGCCGAGAAGAGCAGGCAGCCAAGTAGCGAAACGATACAAGCGAAGAGGAATGCATGCAGGTTGAAATGGAGCGCCTTGAGGTAGGGCATCGTATCCCGCAATCGCTCAGGTACTTGCTCGATCAGGACTCTGATCGCGCCATAGCTAAGAGTGATCCCCATGCCACACCCGAAGCCGGCAAGCAAGAAGCTCTCTACCGCAAACTGGCGAACGAGCCTGGCGCGAGAAGCTCCGAGTGCACCGCGCACCGCAATCTCTCGCCTGCGGCTCTCCGCTCTTACCAGAAGAAGACTGGACACATTCACGAATCCGATCATTGCTAGCAGTGCCGCTCCTCCCAGCAGGGCCAGGAGTGTCGGTCGGATATCTCCCTCGACTACCTCTGCAAGCGGAAGCACCGTCGCGGTCCGGTCACGATTGGCATGGGGATACACCAACGCGATCTGTTGCGCAATGGATGCTAGGTCCGCATAGGCACTTACAACGGAAGCTCCCGGCTTCAGCCGCGCGACACCATAGTAAGGGTGGCCCATGCGGAGATCCATACCAGGATATGGATGAAGCGTCGTCCAGTAGCTCGCTGGTTCCACTGGCGCAAAATGAAACTCCAGAGGCAGAACTCCGATAATGACGGAAGGGACACCATCCAGAACGACCGTCTCCCCCAGTGCGGCTCTGCTCCCGGCAAATCTTCTTTGCCAAATCTCGTAGCTGAGAATGACAGTTTGCTGAGCACTCGCCTGGTCTTCTCCAGGCAGAAAGTCGCGGCCAATCAATGGGACGACACCCAGTGTCTGGAAGAAGCCATCGCTTACTGTTGCTCCTGGTACTTCCTCGGCGCCGGACCCTGTCCTGAGCGTGAACCGATCAGGCCGGTACACGTCAAGCGAAGAAAATGAGCGATTAAGCTTCTTCCAATCGAGGTAGTCGCCCAACGAAAGATGGTATCGGTCGCCAATCGGTAGACGCTCGAAGAGCCCAACCAGCCGCGAGGGCTCACGATAAGGCAGCGGCTTGACCAGGGCTGCATCCACAAAGGCAAAAATGGCAGTACTCGCCGCAATACCCAGCGCAAATACCATGATGGCCGTGAACGCAAATCCAGGGCTTTTGCTCAACTGCCTCAGTGCGAAACGAAGATCCTGACGGATACTTTCAAGAAAATGGCCCTTACCTGCTTCGGTCTTAGTCTCTCTGCTTTGGTCGCCGCGCATGCTTCTCACTATCGCTTGTGTGAGAAGACTCAAATGATGTTTTTTCCCAAGCGCCTCAACCTAAGTAACACTCGGGTTCTACACGCCGACTGGAACATTCATGCAGACGTCGGTGTCTTAAAAGAGGAAGCTTCCTCGCAAGGGAAGTGCGGTGGTATCCATGACCCTGCTTGATGCACCCATCTTCGATCAGACTCGTTCCAAAAAACGCCGCAGACTCCTTATCGGCACACTTTGCTTCTGCGGAGTTGCCGCGATGTTTATCTTCCTCTGCTGGAATCTACCGGCGGAGCGAACCGTGAACCGATTCCTCGCCGCCGTCGAAGCACAGGATTTCCCCAAGGCGTTTGGCATCTGGAATGGCGACCCGAACTGGCAGCAGCACGCCCAGCAATACGCGCAAGCCGGCTATTCATACGGTCGCTTTGTTTCGGACTGGGGTATGGCTGGCGACTACGGACGCATCACCAGCCACAAGATCCGCCACGTCAAGAGCCACGGTAACAACGCTCTTTTAGCCGTCGAGATCAACGGCCGAGAGCAAGCGCTCCTAACGTTGGCCGTAGCAAATCGATCACACACCATGACCTTTCCACCCTTCGCCCTGATTCCCGTGAAGAACGGTTTTGGGTGGGACGATTGGCAAATCACTTACCAGTAGAGCGCCGCCCTACCTTACGCTCAGCGAGTTATTGGCGCGGTTATCATCCGGCAGCACATGATCCGGATCAACCTTGACGGCAGCCACCGGCTGATCCCCGGTCCAGATAACTTCGCCCTTGGCCTCCCAGGTCTCGACCGGTACGCGGAAACGGGTCTTCGTATCGTCGGTATAGCGCACCTCCACGGTTGCCGGAAGCACCAGTTGCCCCTTGTTGACGAGCGTCACCTGATCGCCTGAAATCTTCGTCACCGCCAGGTCAAATCGCCAGTTGTTCATATACCAGCCGCGCCAGAACCAGTCCAGGTCTTCGCCCCCTTCGCTGCTCATGGTGCGGAAGAAGTCCGAAGGGGAGGGATGCTTGAAGGCCCAATCCCGTATGTATTTGCGGAACGCCCAGTCGAACCGCGGGTTGCCCAGAATCTGCTCCCGTAGCAACACCATTCCGTACGCCCCCTTAAAGTAGCTCACTGGATGCAGAATCGGCGTCGTATATGCGTCGGCCGGCATAAGCAGAACAGGAACCGCAGGGTTGCGCAGTACTTTAAGAATTGTGTCGGGCGGTTCGCCATCCGCCGAGTATTCCGAGTCGCGTTTCGGGCCGTACACGCCACCCTGAAATGCAGCCGACTCGTCGATATCGATAAAGGTGTTGAACCCTTCATCCATAAACGCGTTTCGTCGTTCATTCGAGCCAACGATCATCGGGAACCAGGTATGTCCGATCTCATGTGCCGTAATCCAGAACAGGGTCTTGCCCTTGTCCTCGATCCCGTCGAAAACAATCCCGGGGTATTCCATACCTTCCGAGAATCCAGCCACATTCGTGGCCACCGGGTAAGGGTAAGGGAACCACTGTTGCGAAAACTGCTCGATCGCGTGCTTTACATATTCGGTTGAGCGGCCCCACGCTGTGTCGCCTGCGCTCTCCGCGGGGTACACGCTCTGCGCGAGACTCGTCTTTCCGTCAGGCAAGTTGATTCGCGCCGCATCCCATACGAACGCAGGACTTGCACTCCATGCCACGTCGCGCGTGTGATCCATTCTGAAGTGCCAGGTCAGCACGCCCCCGGCCTTAGGCCTGCTGGCGGGGTCATTCAGTTCTGCTTCTGTCCTGATCATCACTATCTTGTCGCTATGGCTGGCCTCCTCAAGGCGGGCTCTCTGCGTCTGCGTCAATACCTCCTGTGGATTGACTAATTCCCCAGATCCCACAACGATCATCTCGCTCGGCACCGTTACGTAGTAGTCGAAGTGCCCGTATTCGAGATAAAACTCGCTTCCGATCGAGGGCAGAGTGTCCCATCCACGCAGATCGTCATAAACGCACATCCGCGGATACCATTGCGCGATGTCATAAATGTCTCCCTGTTGTGAAGCTGCCCACGAGTTTCGCCCTCCCCACACGCCTGGTATGCGGTAGTGGTACTTAAGGTGGATCTTTACTACGCCACCTTTGGGGGCCACAGGCTCAGGGAGCCGTATCTGCAACCGCGTATCGTCAACCAGGGAATCGGCCTTCTGCCATTCATTGCCATAGGCGATTTCCACGACATCCAGCACAAACCCTTCCGTCGTTCGCCCATTGGGGTTGTCTTCGGTATCAGGAACAGGCTTCTTCGGTCGTGGTCCACTGCTCACCATGCGCGCGCGAGCATCCTTGCGATAGGTGTTTTGCTCCAGGTGAATCCAAAGGCTGTTGAGTGAGTCAGGACTTTGATTGGTGTAAGTGATGACCTCGTCATTGCGCAACTCCTTCGCCGCCGTATCGAGCGAAGCATGCATCTCGTAGTCCGCGGTATTTTGCCAGTATGCTGGCCCGGGCGAACCGTTGCTCGAACGATAGATATTTACCGGATCTGGCAGAGTCAGCGGCGCAAAGGTCAGTCGCGGGTCATACAGGTTCCTCGGACGAGAGGTGGTTGCGGAAGCGACCTTCTGTGACCAAACGGCCGGTCCCCCGCTCATCCCGCAGGCCATCACCAGAAAAACAGAAACAGGCATCAGCAAACGTGCAAAGCGCATGAATCTAAAACTCCTGATCGGGAAAGGGTGTCCTGGTCATTCTCTCAGCATCCGCACAGACCCACCAGAGGCACTCCGCCATCTGGTGAAAGATGCCCATCCCACCGGCGAAGATTGGGATTTTGCAACCGGAATAGACACCATCAACGCGACAAACGTGGTCGACAAATGGCAATGAAGTAGTCTTGAAGAAAGATTCCAGGCACGTTTAGGCGCTCGGATCATCATGATCCGAGCGCCCACTTTTATTTCACGAACACCAGCTGTTATGGAATGTTTCCGAGCTACCAGCAGCCAGCACCGCGCGCATCAGAGCTTCTCGGCCTCAGCGATCCGGCGTTGCAGATAACGAAGTTCAACGGCATTGGTCGCGAGCGCAAGCGCACGGTGGTAGCTCTCAAGGGCTTCCCGGTTCCGCCCCATGCGGCGCAGCAGGTCCGCGCGGCCTGCATGGTAAAGATGGTAGGAATCGAGTTGACCGTTATGGCCCAACTCTTCCATCATTTCCAGGCCGCGTTCCAGGCTCACGCTCATGGCAACGGCTACGGCATGGTTGAGTGAGACGATGGGTGAGTTCTCTCCAGCACTGAGAATGGAGTAAAGTGCTGCAATCTGCTTCCAATCGGTCTCAACTGCTGTTGGAGCCTCGGCATGGATCGCGGCGATTGCCGCCTGCAGTTGATACGGTCCAACACTGCGTCGTCCCAGTGCACGTTCCACAAGTCCGATTCCCTCAACGATCTGATTGCGATGCCAAAGCGTGCGGTCCTGCTCTTCGAGCGTGATCAGTTGGCCATCTTCCGTAGATCGGGCATCCCGTCGGGAATCATGCAGAAGCATGAGTGCCAGCAACGCCATGCTCTCAGGATTGTCAGGCATGAGTTCGACCAGCGTGCGCGCGAGACGAATCGCTTCCGCACAAAGTTCTCGCCGCACAAGGCTGTCGCCAGAGCTGGCGGCATACCCTTCGTTAAAGATGAGATAGAGAACCGCCTGCACCGCAGACAGGCGTTCGGGTAGCGCATCGGGGGGCGGAACCTGGTAAGGAATGCGAGCCTGCTGGATCTTGCGCTGCGCGCGAACCAGGCGTTGCGCGAGCGTCGCTTCGGGCACCAGGAACGCACGAGCGATCTCGGGTGTGGTCAGTCCACCCAGAGTCCTGAGCGTCAGTGCTATCTGTGCTTGTAGATGGATGGCCGGATGGCAACAGGTAAAGATGAGGCTCAGACGATCGTCTTCAAATGGGCGGCTCATTTCTTCATCGATCGTGACACTGCGCGATTCGTAGTCATAGAGCAACTGATCTTCATTGTTGCGGCGCGTCTGTTCACGGCGCGCGTAGTCGACCAGCTTGCGGCGTGCCGCTGCCGTGATCCAGGCCGCGGGATTATCGGGTATACCGTCGGACCGCCACCTGGCAACCGCTGCGGCAAACGCGTCCTGCATAGCCTCTTCGGCAAGATCAAACGAATGCGAAACGCGAATCAGGCCGGCAATGATGCGGCCTGACTCATTGCGAAAAACAGCTTCCACGACAGCATAGTGTTCATCCATTCACGGACGCAGGTACTGCCAATTCACGTAACGGCCTTACTTCGATGCACCCAGTGGAGCCGGCACACGCGGTGGGAAGTTTGCTGGCCCAGGCGAGAGCCTCATCGAGGTCTTCGCAATCAAGAATGTAATATCCAGCCAACTGTTCTTTGGTTTCCGCATAGGGTCCGTCCGTAATCAGCGTCTTGCCGTCGACGACGTCGAACCGTGGTAGCCGTCGTACTGAGTTGAAGAGGATCGGCCGCGCGGAAGATGCCGCGTCTCTGCGTCTCTTCCATAATCGCACGGTGCCCCGCCGCGACGGTGCTCCGATCCTCGTCCGCCGCCCCAGTCGTCGCTTCTTGCGAGTAAATCAACAACATGTAGCGCATCTCAAAACCTCAGTCCTTCTGTCGGCACAACAGCAGATTGCAAAGGAAAGTTCGGGTCATCTTTCACTTCGCGGATCTGGTCCGTATGCCTTGCACTATGCGATGCAACCGCCAGCAACCATTGGTACCCATCCCACGGGCCGAAGAATGGGTGCGGGAGCACACGTCCACGAAGGAGAGGCGCGCCTAGCAATTGGAGCGTTTCGTTGCGCAGCGCAATGAATTGTTGCAAGGCCTCAGTCCCGCTCCAACGATTCTCCGGACGAACCGGAATCGGAGCCTTCACCTTTATGGAGCGCTTTGCAACCTCGCTCAGAATGAACCCATCCATATCGCTTCGGCTGCTCCCTTCCGGCGCCGCGGGCGCATTGCTCATGTTGCGAATAATCGCGTGGACCCGGCTCTCGATCATGACGAGATGCTCCAGATTCTCAGCGATGGACCAGGTTTCACTATCAGGCTTGAAGCTCCACTGCGATAGCGAAAGCCCGGTTACGGCTTCTAACAAGTGGTCACGTGTAGCCGAAAGGTGGCGAAAGGCCTGTGCGATCCCTTCCGTCGTCAATTCAGGCTCGGCAGTAACGGTCAATGTTGTCTCAATCAAGATGCCTCCCTTGAACAGAAACAGAGGTAGCAGCGCCACGACAGTCGAAGCGCTGCGCGTCCTCTAGCTGAAAATCATGATGGGCCGAATTTCGACTGAGCCATAACGCGCAGCCGGAATGCCCGCCGCCATGGATGCGGCTGCCTCGATGCTCGCTGCTTCAAGTAGATAGAAGCCGCCAAGCTGTTCCTTCGTTTCGGCGAAAGGTCCATCGGTCGTGAGCACCTTGGTGTCGCGCACCCGCACTGTTTTCGCCGTTCCCGTAGGCTGTAGTGCATGCCCCGCCTTGATGGCGCTTGCATTCTTCTTGCCGAAAGCTCCGTATTCACCCATTTCCGACTCATTGAAGCCATTGGCAAAACGCGATTCATCTTCGTAAATCAGGACCAGATATTGCATGATCTTCTTCCTCCTGCCATCACGACGTCCGAGTGACACAAAATCGACAATGGAAGCGAATTATTTTTTGGCAGTACCCCCTGGGGTATCAAACAGCAATCACCCCTCGAGCCACGTTGCCTTCCGCCGTCAGGCCTGGAGCTTCTGCATCATGGCTTTAAAGTCCATGTAGTTCCAGCCCTCAGCGATCTTGCCGTCCTGAACGATCACGAATGAGGAGCCGGGCATCACGGCTTTTTTGCCACTGGCGGCAAAGCCAAGGTGATCCCCGAGATGGGTCATCGATGCGTTCCATCGAATCGCAACCCGATCACCCTCAGCAACGATGTCTTCTATCTCGACGCGAACATCGGGAAAGGCGCCACAGAAGATTCGGTGGACCGTCTTGAATGCTTCGGGCCCGATATGAACCGAGTCAGTCTCAGGAAAGCCGTAAGCCTTACCTTGCTGGCTCAGTATTTCGTCGATAGCGGCTTCACTTTTCTGGTTCCATACCTGTTCAAACCAGCGTTGAACGAGCTGTTTATTTGCCTCAGACATGCACTTCCTCCAATCTGCGGAGAAGCTTAGAGCATCTTTTGTGCCGTTGTACAGGTGAAGAAAGCGATAAGTGCTACAGCATCTTAGTACAGGCGAAAGCCATAGTCCGGTAAGGGAAAGTTACTTCGTCCTGACCCGCAAGTTCCTTGGAACGGTAGATGATTTCCCACATTTGCGCCCTAACCTGCTCTTGCTGATCGCGAGGAAGCGCCGCCATGAAGCTGACCGACAAGATGCGGTCGATAATCACCCTCTCAGGAGAACCGGTATGACGGTTCTCGAAGCATTTCTCGCTAAGCGGACCGAATCCCTCCGCAGGAAATACCCTGCGCCATTCATAAGACTGGAATCGAGGAACGTCCCCCTCAAAAGGCGCCATGAGCCGGCTGAGGCGAGCCACCCACGGGACGCTCTCGTCGCGAACATTCCAAACCAGCCCCAGGCTGCCACCCGGTTTGAGCACACGATGAATTTCGCGCAGCGCCTCCCGTGTAGCAAACCAGTGAAATGACTGCGCGCAAACAACCGCATCGACGGATGCGTCCGCGAGCGGTATGGCTTCGGCCGAACCGTTCATGGCATCCATGCGAGGATATCTCTGCCTCAGTTGTTCCAGCATCGCCTGCACTGGCTCAACTGCGATCACCGCCGCGCCGGTAGCCAGCAGGCTGCGAGAGAACTTGCCCGTACCTGCTCCCAGGTCCATCGCCGTCTTGCCGGCACTGAGCCCCAGGTCCTCATGGAGCCACGCTTCGATTTCAGCCGGATACTCCGGACGTCCTTCCGCGTAAGCGACCGCACCTGCCGTAAACCCTGCGGCAGCCGCCGGATGAACGGTGCTCACGGATGCACCTTGGCGCTATAGAAGCTGTACGTCGCCGTGTAAGGAACCCGCTTCTCCCCGCTGGTGCATGGCTCGCTGCCCGCGGCACCGCCATGTGTCTCGCTTCGGCGAATGTAATCCACGTTACCGAGTTTGCCGCTGCCACTACCCGGCACGGCCTGCAGCAACAACCAGGGCACTGACGAGGGGTCGGGTGAGGGCTGCATCGCAATCATTTTGCCTTTCACCTCGCTTCCATCGGTAAGGTGCCACGTCGGTCCGGCAAAATGCGTACCGATCACCTGCCCGTGTTCATCGAGCAGGTGCGCGTCCGGACCCTTCAGTGTCCAGTGCCCGTCGGTGCAGCCATATATCTGCGTGCCATTTCCCTCTGCCACGAGTATCAAAGTCGCACCAGGAGGAGCTTCTACCGACGCTCCCAGTTCCTTCCCTTTCAGCAGCACCACCGAATAAGCAATAAGAGCGAGAGCAAACATTCTACGTAACATATTAATTACCTCTTGATGCTTTGGGTGGAAGCGCTATTCGGAGCGCAAGGCCAGCATCGGATCGGTGGAGGCGGCACGTCGCGCTGGAATCAGACCGGCGAAAACAGCCGGATCCTGGCGTCTTGCGCAACTGCCGCAGAGAAGAGCGCGTCATCCCGGATCAGGCTCGCAATCATCGTGAGCACTCTGTTAGGAGATAAAGCACGTAGCTCTCCATTCCGTAGCACGTCTGCGCGTCATGTTTTCTATAACTTGCTGCGCTTGCAACGAACGGACTGTCCGGAAACCGCTTCTCATGTCCATCGCCGGACACTTTTTGCGCCTGGGTATCCGGACGGGAGAGGATGTCCGAGAACTGGATATCTCGACATCACACGCATCCAAGGTTGCACGAAACGGGGCGGCGTCAACAGCCTCATGGCTGAGGTACTGGAAGATCATGTCCGGCTACACCTTCTCTCGCCTGAGAAGAAGACTGAGGATCCGCGCGAGTTGGCGGAAGACATGATCGAGCTTGTCAGGGCTTACCTTAAATGGCGGCTGCTGTTAGTGGCATGATTCCGATCGTGCGGCCTGGTTCGAGCCGCACGGCAGCACATCAATGGTATGCAGCCACGTTTCAACAGACTGCGGCCAGCTCGTCACTGGCAACGCAGTGCGCCGCAGCCCATATCCGTGCCCGCCCTGAGCATAAATATGAAGCTCGGCCGGCACCTTGGCATTCTTAAGTGCCATGAAGTAAACGACAGCATTTTCTACGTGCACCGGATCGTCCTCTGCCTGCACGATAAAGCTTGGAGGCGTCTGTGCGGTGGGGTGGATCTCCGGGTTCGGCGCGAAGTTCTGTTCCTCCACCGCAAGATAGCCGGGGTACACGATCACCGCGAAGTCAGGCCGGCAACTCAACTTGTCTGCCGCGTCTATCAGATCGTAGAGCCTCTGGTCAAAGTGGGTGCTCAATGCGGCAGCCAGGTGGCCTCCGGCGGAGAAACCCAGAACCCCGATCCGGTTGGGATCGATATGCCACTCGGCCGCGTGCGACCGCACCATACCCACAGCGCGTTGAGCATCCTGCAGAGGAGCAGACGACTTGGGGTACGGGCCCGCCACCGGCACGCGATACTTCACCAGGATGCAGTTGATTCCCGTCGAATTGAGCCAGTCACATACTTCCGTTCCTTCAAGATCGATGGCCAGAATCCTGTACCCGCCTCCCGGAAACACGACCACCGCGGCGCCCGTATTCGCACCCTTGGGCGCATAGAGCGTAAGCGTAGGACTGCTCACATTCCCGATCCGGATCACCGCCTTGCCACCCGGGCTGCCGTCTTTAGCCGTCGTCATATCGCCCTCAGGTCCCGCCGCCGGTTGAGCATTGGGAGCCCCGTTGGGCCACAGCGGCAGAGTCATATGTTCAAAAGACGGAGGCCAAGCCGGAGTTTGAGCGAACAGAGAAGCGGAAGCAACCAACAAGGTGGCGGAAAGCAGAAGGCGCATGTGCGAAGGAACCTCTCGAATCGCAGCCATGATCGCAGCCCAAAGGGACACCACGCAAGATAGGAAACGATGAGCACTTTACATCCCGGCGGACCGATGTTGAGGAAAGCCGCTACCCTTTACATCCCCCGTAACCAATGTTGAGGTAAGGGCCTACTCTCCCCTTTGTCATCTCGACCGGAGCGCAGCGGAGTGGAGAGATCCGCGGTGCGCCTCCACGCCCTCCCGAATCCATCCAAAAGCACTTCAAATCCAGCCAAATTCAAATGCGACGGGAGCGGAGCGCCGATGGTCACCCCGAGCGTAGCCGAGGCCGGGCCAACACTACCCCAACAAATCCTCAATCCGCACCGGCAATTTACGCACCCGCACACCCGTCGCATGGTAAACCGCAGCCGTAATCGCACCCGCAATCCCGGCCAGACCAATCTCCCCCACCCCACGCGCACCCAGGCTGTTCAGCACCTTATCTGGGTAATCAAGGAACGTGACATCGATCATGGGTGAATCCGCATGGGTCGCAACCATGTAATCAGCAAGGTTGTTATTGATCGGCGCTCCGAACCGGGGGTCATACACCGTCTCTTCAAACAACGCCATACCAACCCCCATTACCACCGCACCCTCAATCTGGTTGCGAGCCGGTTTGGGGTTAAGAATCCGCCCGGCATCAATCACCGTGACCACGCGCGAAACTCGCAGCCGGGCAGTCTCCGGGTCCCACGTCACCTCGGCAAACTGAGCGCCGAACGAATGGGTGGAGTACTCCTTTTTGGGGTTCCCCATCGTACCTTCAGATTTTCCACTGCCGGAAGCGGCGCGAACATTGCTCGCCACAAGAATCTGCTCAAACGGAACGCCCGACCCGGGGGCCTTGTCCTTCAAGTGAACACGGCCGCTGGTAAACACCATCGCCTCCGGCTGCTGCCCACCCAATCCCGCATCCTTACTTTGGCCGGCAACCTTGAAAAGTGTCTGCTGTGCCTTCTCCACGGCGTCGATCACCGCTGGGATGACCGACGCAGTCGCCCACGATCCGCCGGAAATAGGTCCCGAGGGCAGTGCGCTATCACCCAACACCACCTCGATCTTGTCGTGTGCTATCCCGGTCTTCTCCGAAACAATCTGCGAAAGCACCGTATAAGTGCCCGTGCCAATATCCTGCGTAGCGCACGTGACGCGAGCCGTACCATCGGCGCGAAGATCAACGGTAGCCTCGGTAGCCATGCGCTCGGCAATCCACGAGCAACCAGCGACCCCCCAGCCCAGTGTCAAGCCGTCTTTCTTCATCGAGCCTACTTGCGGAGTCCGCTTGGCCCAGCCGAACTTCTCCGCGCCCACTTGATAGCACTCAACCATGTGGCGCGACGAAAACGGCAGGTTCAGCCCTTCATCCTTCTCAGGCTCATTGATGATCCGCAGCTTCACCGGATCCATGTTGAGTTTGATCGCCAACTCGTCCATCGCAGACTCAAGTGCAAACAGGCCTGGAACCGCGCCGGGGCCACGCATCGAAGTTGGCGTGCCCACATTGCGGCGAACCAGTCCCGAAGTCGCCCGCAGGTTCGGCGTGCTGTAGGTGTAGCCAGTAGCTTCGCTGCAGCCTTCCGAGTAATCGTCGAGGATCGACGTATGGTTCAGCGAGTCATGCATCACCGAGACCAGCTTGCCTTCCGCCGCCGCGCCTAATCGCACCCGCTGCTGCGTTCGCGGCCGGTGGCCCACATTCTGAAACATCATGTCACGCGTCACCACTAGCTTGACCGGGCGATTCAAATTGCGCGCTGCAGAGGCCGCGATCATGCAGTGGGTCCATGGCCAGAGCTTGCCGCCGAATCCCGAACCAAGGAAACGTGAAATCACGCGCACGTTTTCCGTGGGCACACCAAGCATCTGCGCCATCACGTCACGGTGGTTCACCACTGCCTGCGTGGTTTCATAGAGCGTAAAACTCTGTCCATCCCAAACGGCAACGCTGGCGTGCAGCTCAATCGGATTATGTGTCTCCGTCGGCGTTACATAGGTTTCATCAACCTTGACGGCAGCAGACTGAAACGCCTCGTCCGGGTTCCCGCGATGGCTATCGACACTGGGCTTCTCATCCGTTTCCAGATGTTCGCGCACGTCCGGCTTTTCCGTGGCGTAAGTTACTTTGACCGCTTTGGCTGCGGCGACGGCCTGTTCGAACGTAGTCGCTACCACGGCAGCTACATATTGTCCGTAATAGCGGATCGTATCGTCATCGAACGGCGGCCGCTTTTCGTCCAGGTAGGCCGACATGCCATCGGAGGGAGTTGTCCGAAAAATCTTGCCGATATTCTGCCGGGTATAAACCGCCTTCACCCCGGGCATCGCCTGCGCGCGGCTGGTATCGAGCGTTGCAATCGTACCCTTCGCAATCGTGGAGCAGACCGGTACGGCATACAGCATGCCGGGTAAATTGTGGTCCGACGTGTAAACTGCGACGCCGCTTACTTTAAGCGGTCCATCGACTCGCGGAAGCCCGGCATTGGTTGGGGGCGGAGTGTACAGTGTCGACGCCATGGGTCTATCTCCTCTGGTTTGGCTACGCTGGCTGTGTGGCTGGTCTGGTTGCGAGCGTAAGCGCGTGCGTAATGCAGCGCTTGGCCAGTGGAACCTTGAAGCCGTTTTGACTTTGCGGTTGCGCGCCATGCAACGCGGCTTCAGCCGCATTCCGAAAGGTTTTCTCGTCCGCGGTTTTCCCCAGCAGAGCTTTCTCCGCCGCAAGCGAACGCCACGGCTTGGTGCCGACACCACCCAGGGCCACGCGCACAAAAGTCAGTTTCCCCCCGCTCACCTCCGCAACCACCGCTGCCGAAGAAAGAGCAAATTCGTAAGAAGCGCGGTCACGCAATTTGAGGTAGACGTGCTTGCTGTTAGACCTTGGAGCCGGCAGGGTAACAAACGTAATCAGCTCGCCCGGCGCCAGAACATTCTCGCGCTGCGGCGTATTGCCCGGCTCCAGGAAGAATTCGCCGATCGGCACCGCCCGCTCACCCTTGGAACTCTGGAGATGGATCGTTGCTTCGAGGGCGGTAAGCGCGACGTTCATGTCAGACGGATTGGTCGCGATACAGTCCTTACTGGTTCCAAGAATCGCCAGCGTGCGATTGTCGCCTTCGATCGCCGAGCAACCAGACCCGGGCTCACGCTTGTTGCACGCCATGGCGTCATTGCGAAAGTAAACGCACCGCGTGCGCTGCAGCAGATTGCCGCCCGTCGTGGCCATATTACGCAGTTGCGCAGAGGCGCCCGCCAACAAAGCCTGGGAAAGAACGGAGTAGTCACTTTGAACCAGCGGATGATGAGCCAGATCGGAGTTGCGCACCGTCGCGCCAATTTTCAGCCGCCCATCCGGCAGCTTCTCTACCTGGTCAAGCGGAAGCCGATTGATATCGATAAGCGCGCTGGGCCGCTCGACATGCAGCTTCATCAAATCAAGCAGGGTGGTTCCGCCGGCAATGAAGCGGGTGCCCGGTTCACCGGCAATTGCCTGAACCGCTTGCGATACATCGGTAGCCCTGGAGTACTTGAACATTTCCATCTTGCAGCTCCTATGCTTGCTGGCGAACGTCTTGAATGGCCGCGACAATGTTGGAGTAAGCGCCGCACCGGCAGACATTCCCGCTCATCAGTTCCTTCACATCCGCATCCGTGGGTCCGCACTTCTCTTTCAGCAGAGCCACCGCAGACATGATCTGGCCAGAGGTACAGTAACCGCATTGGTAGCCGTCATGCTTCACGAAAGCCGCCTGCATCGGATGCAGATCGCCCGGTTGGCCAAGGCCCTCGATGGTCGTAATCTCATCGTCCTCATGCATCACTGCCAGCGTCAGGCACGAAAGGATGCGGCGGCCGTTCACGTGTACCGTGCAGGCTCCGCATTGGCCGTGATCGCAGCCTTTCTTGGTACCGGTCAGGTTGGCTGTCTCGCGAAGTGTGTCGAGCAGAGACGCTCGCGGATCGACATGAAGATTCAGCTGCTTCCCGTTTACCCTAAGGCTAACTGGCGCCGAGCCCGCGATCGTTTCCATGGGGCTGCTGCTGCTCTCCATAACCGGGGGCGCTGCCTGCGCCGCACCTACCATCGGAATCGCAGTCGCGGCGGCGCCGGCCGCTCCCAGCGAAGAGAGAAACGATCGTCGGCTGACGCGTCCGGTTGAGACAACTTGCACTTCCGCATCCTCTTGTCGTTGGTTCTGGTTCGTCATACAGGTCTCCAGTTGCCTTTTGCCCGGCTGGCTTTTTCCTCGTCGGCGTGGTCGCGGGGTTGGTGAGCGCTGGGATATCGGTATCATGATAGCGGTCTCGGCACGACTTGGCTGGTTTTGTTCGTCGGACGAGAAAGCTAAATTCCCTTGAAATCCAGAGAATGCAGCCGCTCCACCAAGTTCGCCCCATCCATTTCGGAGGATTATGTTTTTAAGATGCACCCTGGTCGTTGCCGCAGCCGTAATTCTTGCCGGTGGTACACCCCGCTCCCACGCCGCAGAAGACAAAAAGCCCGCAAAAGTTGCCGAACAAGCACGACCCGGCTGGACGGATGCCCAGATGCAGCAACCCTCCGTCGAACAAATCGACCTCAATGCCTACAACGAGATTCGCGAAGAAGGCCTGCAACACTCCCACGTAATGGACTACGCCGGCGGTCTGATCGACGGCATTGGTCCCCGGCTGACCGGTTCACCCAACCTGGCCAAGGCTAATGCCTGGACGCGCGACCAGCTCACCGCCATGGGCTGCGTCAACGCGCATCTTGAGGACTGGGGCGAATTCGGAATAGGGTGGCAGCAGCTCAACACCTGGGTGCGCATGACGGAACCCGACACCTCTGTTTTCCTCGCCCAGGCTACGCCGTGGTCGTCTGCCACCCATGGACCCATCACCGCCCAGGCCATCTCCGTCGTAATCAAAGACGAGAAAGACCTGGACCAGTACAAGGGCAAGCTCGCAGGCAAAATCGTACTGCTGGGAGAAATGCGCGAAGTCCCCGTGCCTGACAAGCCGTTCTTCGAGCGCTACACAGACAGCGAACTCAGGGAACTGGAGACCACTCCAGTGGAGCCGGGCGACCCGGAAATGAAGGCGCGCATCGAACGCTACCTCCAGCGCAGAAAGCTCAACCAAATCATCATTCCGTTCCTCGCCGGCGAGAAGGTTGCCGGCGTGATCGTGCCCAGCCGCGATGGAGAAAGCGGAGGCGGCACGGGGATCATTTTTGACGATAACAGCGCCGCCCTCGGCAGCACTCCTTATCACCGCGACAGTGCGGTCCCATTCCCCGTGGTCGTCGCGCAAATTGAAAGCTACGGCCGCGCCTATCGCCTGCTGACGCACGACGTGCCTGTCTCGATCGAAATGAACGTCGAAACAAAGTTCACCGGCGACCATGAACATGGGTTCAACACCATCGCCGAAATTCCCGGAACCGACCCAAAGCTGAAGGATGAGGTAGTCATGGTCGGCGGACACCTGGATAGCTGGATCGCAGGCACCGGCGCGACCGATAACGGAGCAGGCTCTGCGGTTGCCTTGGAAGTGATGCGTATTCTCAATTCCTTGAAGGTGAAGCCACGCAGAACCATTCGCATCGCTCTGTGGACCGGCGAAGAGCAGGGACTCTTCGGCAGCAGAGGCTACGCTACCCAGCACTTCGGCAGCTATCCCCTCTCTACGGCTCCTGAGCAGATGGCCATGCCCGAATTTCTGCGCAAGGCCGCCGGCCCGCTGACCTTACAGCCCGAACAGAAACTCATTTCCGCCTACTTCAACGTCGACAACGGAACCGGCAAAATTCGTGGCATTTATACCCAAAGCAACTCTGCCGTAGGTCCCATCTTTGCGCAATGGATCGCCCCGTTGAAAGACCTCGGCGTCACGACCATCAGCAATCGCAATACAGGCGGCACCGACCATTTGTCCCTCGACGCCGTAGGCATCCCCGGCTTCCAGTTCATTCAGGATCCAATGGACTATGGGACCCGCACCCACCATTCCAATATGGATACCTACGAGCGCCTGCGGCCATCGGATATGAAACAACTTGCCGTCGTAGAAGCCATATTTGTCTATAACGCCGCCATGCGCGGCCAGATGATGCCGCGCAAGCCGCTCCCGCAACCTGAGCTACTCGAGCAAAAAGACAAGCCGCTCCCCGATCTCTTCCCAACCGCAGCCAAATAGAGCCTCCGCAAGATGTATCCGACACTGTCTCAGGGGCGGCTGAAAGGAACCCTGGACGCAAGTCCTGGGTTCGCTCGCCCCAAAAAGATGGTTAAATGCTTGAGTGAACCGAAGCCGGTTCGAAAGGTATCTCAAACATGTCTTTCATTTCCCGTCGCAAGATGCTCAAAAGTACAATTGCCGGAACCGCCATTGCCTCCACTGCTTCGATGTTTGCCCAGCAGAGCCCCACTCCTTCAACCGAAGCTCCCAGGAAACGGAACGGAAACATCAAGCAATCGGTGAGCCGCTGGTGCTATCCCAAAATGACCCTCGACGAGCTTTGCATCTACGGAGCGCAGATCGGGCTAAAGGGCATCGACCTGTTGGAACCCGCGGATTTTGAGGTTCCCAAGAAATACGGTCTGATCTGCACCATGGGCTACGTCGATGGCGGCACCATCCCCGACGGGCTGAACGTACTCGCAAATCACGACAAGATCGAGGCTGGTTTACGCAAGAACATTCCCCTGGCTGCAAAGGCAGGAGTTCCTAACGTCATCACCTTTTCCGGCAACCGTCGCGGCATGCCCGACGAAGAAGGCGCAAAGAACACGATCATTGGTCTGAATCGGATGAAGAAAATCGCCGAAGACAACAACGTCATCCTGAACCTGGAGTTGTTAAACAGCAAGGTCAACCACAAGGACTACATGGCTGACCACACCGCCTGGGGCGTTGCCGTGATGAAGGAGGTCAACTCTCCTCACATCAAGCTGCTCTACGACATCTACCACATGCAAATCATGGAAGGTGATTTGGTTGCCACCATCCAGGCAAACATCGAGTGGTTGGGCCACTTCCACACCGGCGGAGTACCCGGCCGCCACGAACTAAATGGCACGCAGGAAGTGCAATGGGATGGCGTCATGCGTGGAATCGTGGCATCCGGCTACAAGGGCTATGTCGCCCACGAGTTCGTCCCCACTGGAGACCCGCGAGCCTCGCTTCTGCAGGCCGTTGACCTCTGCGACATTTAATCTACGGTCAAAGCCGCTGCAACATCAGCCTATCTTCGGAGGAATCAATGCGTAAGTTAGCTCTAGCTCTCACCTTTTGTGTCGCCGCAGTCTGCATGGCCATACCGGCAAATGGCGTATACAGCTTTACCCTTAAGTCCATTGACGGGCCGCAGGTCAGCCTCAGCACCTACCGTGGCAAGGTTCTTCTATTGGTCAACGTCGCCAGCAAGTGCGGCTACACGCCTCAATATGCCGGCCTCGAATCTCTCTATAAGAAGTACAAGGACCGCGGCCTCGTGATCGTAGGCATTCCAGCAAACAACTTTGCTTCGCAGGAGCCAGGTACAAACGCAGAAATCAAGACCTTCTGCCGCAACAAATACGACGTGACCTTCCCCATGATGGCGAAAGTCTCGGTACTAGGTTCAGACAAGGCGCCCCTGTACGCCTTCCTGACTGATAAGGCGGTAAACCCCCAGATCGCCGGCGACATCAAGTGGAACTTCACTAAGTTCCTCTTCGACCGCAAAGGCAAGCCTGTGCAGCGCTTCGAGCCAGCCGTCACCCCCGACTCACCGGAGGTTACCTCAGCCATCGAAGCCGCCTTAGGCAAGTAACTCTGTCCCCGCAACAAACCTGGGTGCCCCATATCTGGCGCGTGCTCCGCGCGCCAGATATCAAGTGAACCGAAGCTCGAATGAGCCCATCTTAGGAAAGTGTGTTCCCCGGCCAATCAATCGATCGAGTCGTACGCGACCGAGGTCAGGAACTCAGGCATTTGTTTGGCCTCGATCATCTTGGCAAACAGTTCAGCCGCCGCAGTGAACTTGCTCGCGGCAAAGCGCTCTGCGCCAAGCTCCGCCTTGATGCGCTCAAGCACGACTGGCAGCGTCGACAACACCACAGGGACATCAAGCGTAATTCCGTCAGTCATGCGGCCCCCATTGTGCGCCCACTGCCACAACTGGGCCCGCGAAATTTCAGCCGTCGCCGCGTCTTCCATGAGGTCGTAGATCGGCACGCAGCCCATCCCGTCGAGCCATGCTGCCATGTAGCGTAACCCGATATCGATATTCATTTCCAAACCCTTGCGCGTGATATCCCCCTCGGGGACGGCAAGCAAATCCGAAGCCTGAATGTGGATAGCGGCATTACGCCGAGCAATCTGGTTTGGGCCCGGCATATGTTCGTCGAACACCGCTTTGGCTATCGGTACCAGCCCGGGGTGCGCCACCCAGGTTCCATCGTGCCCCGCGGTCACTTCGCGCAGCTTATCCAGTCGCACGCGTTCCATGGCTGCATCGTTGGCCGCTGCATCGCGCTTGATGGGGATCTGCGCCGCCATACCGCCCATCGCGTGAATACCGCGGCGGTGGCAGGTTTCGATCAGTAGCTGCACATAAGACTTCAGAAAGTGCCGGTCCATCGTGATGGTGGAGCGATCAGGCAGATTCAGGTCATTGCGATAGCTGAATTTCTTGATGAAGCTGAAGATGTAATCCCATCGGCCGCAGTTCAACCCGGCCGAGTGGTCCTTCAGCTCAAAGAGAATCTCATCCATTTCAAAAGCAGCCGGCAGCGTTTCGATCAGCACCGTAGCGCGGATCGTCCCGTGCGGAATGCCCAGCGCATCCTGAGAAAAATGGAACACGCTGTTCCACAAGCGAGCTTCCAGGTGGCTCTCCATCTTGGGCAGGTAGAAATAAGGCCCGCTGCCCCGTTTTCTAAGCTCCGCCGCATTGTGAAAGAAGTACAAACCAAAGTCGACCAGCGAACCAGACATCGGTTGACCCTGCACCAGCAGGTGCTTCTCGGGTAAATGCCACCCACGCGGCCGCACGAAAAGCGTAGCGGTCTCCTTGTTCAACTTGTACTGCTTGCCCTCAGGGCTCGTGAAGTTGATCTCGCGTCGCACAGCATCCCGCAAATTCACCTGACCATCCATCACGTTGCGCCACGTCGGTGAAGTCGAATCCTCAAAGTCCGACATAAACACATTCGCGCCGGAGTTGAGCGCATTGATCACCATCTTGCGGTCAACCGGGCCAGTGATCTCGACACGGCGGTCTTGTAGATCTGCTGGAATGGGGGCAACTCGCCACTCGCTCTCACGCACAGAAGCTGTTTCCGGCAAAAAGTCATAGAGCCTGCCTGCGCGCAGAGCCTCAGCCCGGGCAACACGCGCCGCCAGCAGATGTTGCCGCTCTCCTTCGAAGTTGCTCGCAAGTGCTCCCAGAAATTCGAGCGCTTGCGGAGTGAGGATCTCCGCTTCCGCGGCTCCCGGTGTGCCCCTGCTCGTATGTGGGGTCGTGACTGTGGGAACCGTTACCGTGGAGTGTGTCATAGTGTCTCCTCTCGATCTGTGTGCGGGGTGATGCGCATAGAGAAACAGGCCAGGCAGCCTGCAAATGCTCAAGCAGTAGTTTACGGCATCCGGTTCCAGCCTGCTGACGCAGCTATTTCTGGCGCATACCAGCCAGAGGAACGTTGCGTATCGAAGCGTCCAGTAGTTCCACCATGTGAAACGTAGGCATGGTGGCAAGCCCGCGCCGCCGTAGGGAACTCATCAGTTGCAACAAGCAACCGGGATTTGCCGAGATCACCGCTTCCGCTTTCGTCGCGAGCAGGTTCTCCACCTTGCGGTCTCCCAATTGATTCGCCGGCTCAGGATGCAGCAGGTTATAAACTCCGGCCGATCCACAACAGAGAGAAGCTTCTTCAATCTCCGCAACGTCAAGTCCTGGGATCCCGGCAAGCAACTGCCGCGGTTCCAGGTGAATTCCCTGAGCATGCCGCAAGTGGCAAGCATCATGGTAGGCGACCCGCATGTTGAGAGCGTGGCGCGGCGCGCGCGCGGGCAATTCACAGAGAATCTCCGCAATATCCTTGCACTTGGCGCTGAACGCAGCAGCGCGGGCGGCCCACGCTGGGTCATCGCGTAGCAGATGGCCATACTCCTTCATGGTCGATCCGCAGCCGGCCGCGTTGATCACAATCGTATCCACGTTCGCAGCCTCGAAGGTTGCGATCATCTGGCGCGCGAGTGCTGCTGCCTGTTCATCGAGTCCAGAGTGCAGCATAAGTGCACCGCAGCACTGTTGTGCCGGCGGAATGACGACCTCGCAGCCTTCCGCCGCGAGCACCCGAGCCGTCGCCAGGTTTACATGCTGAAAGAAGACCTGTTGCACGCACCCAGCAAGCATGCCCACGCGCCGCACGGGCGGCTTTGCTGCAGCTACGTGGGTAGGCAGGCCCTGCATAAAGTGCGTGGGCACGCGGGGCAGCAGTGCTTCCATCTGCGTCAACCGCTTGGGTAGGAGCCGCAGTAGCCCGGTGGCGCGCAGCAGTCGTTGCAGACCAGAGCGTTGATAAACCAGCATGGGCAGAGCCAGTAGGCGCAGCCGCTTTACATAAGGAAACGTCGCGAAGAGCAACTTGCGGAAGAAACTATCCGCGGTGGTGCGCGGAATGTTCCGTTCCACCTGCGCCCGTGTGTCTTCAATCAGTTTGTTGTACTGCACGCCCGAGGGGCATGCAGTCATGCACGCCATGCAACCCAGGCAATTGTCCATGTGCCGACGAAACCGCTGATCGAGCGGAGCCTCACCCTGGGCCGACTTCTTCATCATGTAAATACGGCCACGCGGAGAATCCATCTCCTCGCCCCAAAGCACATAGGTAGGGCAAGCAGGCAGGCAAAAGCCGCAATGCACGCAGTCATCGATGAGCGCCGTTTCCGGCGGCTTATGCGCATCAAAATTCGAGGGCTTAACGGGTTCGAGCTGCGTAAGTTGGGCCATGTCTGCGTTCCTCAGTAGCTTACACACATAAAATTCACATACGCCCGGCAGAAGCCGATTCAATCGCCTGGGCTGTTCTCTGTGTCCTTCGACACCACTCTTGAGGAAGCAATCGCCCTCCCCTTTGTCATCTCGACCGGAGCGTAGCGGAGTGGAGAGATCTGCAGTGCACCTTTATGCCCTCCCGAATCCATCTAAAAGCACTTCAAATCGCGCCAAATTCACCTGCGTCGATTCAATCACTTCGGCAGCTCCCCTTTGTCCTTCGAGACCACTCCTTAAGGAAGCAATCGCCTTCCGCCTTTGTCATCTCGACCGAAGCGCAGCGAAGTGGAGAGATCTGCGGTGCACCCCTCCCACTCCCGAATCCGTCCAAAAGCACTTCAAATCCCGCCAAGAAACCGTCCCGGATTAAGAACATTCTCCGGGTCGAACCTGCGTTTAACCTCCCGCATCAGCGAGAAGCTATCAGGCAGCGCTCCCCAGCAATCGATATCCATCACCGCCGGCTGCTTCAACACCATCACCGATCCCCCGGCGCCCTCAACCTCACGTCGCAATTGCAAGACATGTTCCTCTGCACCCGCAGAAAAACCAGCAATCATGATCCCAGTCGCCTGAGTCACCGACTCCCCACTCATCCCGCGGACACGTTCAGCGAAACGGGCAACCTCTGAAGGCAACATCGTGGCCTTGCAAACAATTTCCCGCGAAAACAAAGCCCCGCGAGCCTGCCAAACCTCATCCTGGGCATGCCCGGCCGTAAGACCCTCGCTCCGCGCAAGAGCCTCCAAAGCACCACCCTGTGTTTCCAAAACCTCGGCAAGCGAAGCAAGTTGCACATCCAGCGTGAAGCCCACGCCAGTGCTCCGCAACTGAACCGCCACAATACTGAGTTGAGCATGAAGCAGCTTGAGCATCAGGCTGCCCAGCGGTTCTGCGGTAGCCGTACTCACAGAAAAACTCCGCGCGCATTTCGGCACCGCATGCAGGCGAAAATTCACTGAAGTGATCACGCCCAGCGTCCCGTATGCCCCAATCATCAGCTTATGCAAATCGTAGCCGGCAACATTCTTCACAACCTTGCCACCGGTGTTGGCGATCGTGCCGTCTGCCAGCACAATCGTCATGCCGATAATCAGATCGCGCAGGCCGCCGTATCGCAGCCGAAGCACTCCTGAGTCGTTGGTAGCGACGATCCCGCCAACCGTCGCACGGTCACTCCAAAGCGGATCGATCGCAACCTGCTGCCCATGCTGGCCGAGAACCGCCTGCATCGATGACCACGCACAACCCGCATCCACGGTACAGGTCATATCCTGCCATGTATGCTCGCGAACCTGATTCAGGCGATGCATCTTGAGCGCCAACGCCGCCGCTACCCGATTGCCCCAGCCTTGTTTGCTCCCGCCTCCATAAGGCGCTACCGCCAGATGATGCTCATGGGCGAAGCGAAGAATCGCCGCAATTTCCGAACTGTTGGCAGGAGCAATCTCAACGGCTCCATCTAGAGCCTGCACATGCTCAGGCCCGGTGATAGCTGCCAGGGGTGTGGCGATGTCTTGCATATTGGTCAGAGTACCGGCCATGTTGGTATACGACTCTGTCTCAGAGGCAGATCAAAAGAATTCCGCAACCCCCGCTGTTTCCAGCGGATGAGGCGTGTACTTCCCCGTCTTCTCCCCGCACAGTCGAGTACGGGGGAAAACCTTGTTTGGGTTCGCAATATTATCCGGGTCAAAGCTGCAGCGAACCCGTTGCATCGTATCCAGGTCTGGCTCGGAATACATATAGCCCAGAGCCTGTTGCTTTTCCCGGCCGACCCCATGTTCTCCTGTGATGGAGCCACCATGGTCAACGCACAGATAAAGAATGCGCATGGAGAGATCGATCGCGATCTCCTCCTGGCCTGGAATAGAGCGGTCGTACAGTACCAGCGGGTGCAGATTGCCATCCCCTGCGTGAAACACATTCGACACCCGAAGTCCCGTAGCCGCGGCCATCTCCGCAACCTGCTCCAGCACGATCGGCAACTTGGTGCGCGGAATCACCCCATCCTGCACGATGTAGTCGGGCGAAAGCCGTCCTGCAGCTGCGAAAGCCGCCTTGCGGCCTTTCCACACGAGAAGCCGTTCCTGCTCGCTCTGCGCCAGCCGATCTTCCCACGCGCCATTCTGCTTGCACAGTGCGCGCACTTGTTGCATCTGAAGCTGGACTTCCGCTTCAGGACCATCCAGTTCTACAAGCAAAAGAGCCGCGCACTCTGGATAGTGAGGATGCACTGCGGCCTCTGCCGCCCGAATGGCCAGGCGGTCCATGATTTCCATCGCCGCCGGCAGAATCGCCGCGGCAATAATGTCCGACACCGTTTGTCCCGCGGCCGAGATCGAGTTGAAAGCAGCCAGCAGAACCTGCACTGTTTCCGGACGCCGCACAATGCGCAGCGTCATCGAACTTGCCACGCCCAACGTTCCTTCCGAGCCAACAAAAACGCCGGCCAGATCGTATCCAGGAGCATCGAGCGTAGGCGAGCCCAGATGGACCAGTTCACCATCCGGCAGAATCACCTCAAGTTCAAGTACGTGGTTGGTAGTAAAGCCATATTTCAGGCAATGCGCGCCGCCAGAGTTCTCTGCGATATTGCCGCCGATCGTGCAAACCGACTGCGAAGAGGGATCAGGCGCATAGAAGTGGCCCGCAGGCGCCACGCGTTGCGTCACGTGCGCATTAATCACGCCCGCCTCCACCGTTACGCGCTGGTTCGGCAAATCGACGCCAATCATGTGAGTCATGCGGGCAAAGCTGATGACGATGCCCCGGTCATCCGGCAGGGCGCCGCCGGAAAGTCCTGTACCGGCGCCACGGCCAACGAACGGAATGCGGTGCCTTGCACACACGCGCACAACGGCTTGCGCTTGATCCCTCGTCCGCGGCAATACCACCGCCGCTGGCAGGCTCCGCAGCACCGCCAGGCCATCGCACTCGTAAGTCTGCAACTGGTTGCGCTCGACGATGAGGCCATCGGCGCCCACGGCATCCCGTAACTCGGCGAGAATTGCGGCAGAAAGCATGTGCTACCATCCTAATCCGCTGGTGCCCGGTGTCTCAATCTCGCCCCACACCATGGGCGCTTACCAGAGGTGATTCAAGCCTTCTTTGGGCTTGAGTGGGCAACGGGCCAGGGGTCGTAGAGGTACGTTTGCTCGGCTAGGACACACAAGGCGCTGGAAGTCCCCCGTGCATAGACGCCCCATGCCAGCCGTCGTAGAATGCGAACTGCGAATCGCCAGAGAGAACCGCCCGCATGAGCCCAGTTTGGTCCCAAAGTTACACCCTCTTCGGGCGCGGCCTCGCCTTCTCCGCCCTCATCGCAGCGTTGCCCGTCTTAACCCTGCTTTTTCTCCTGGGTATCCGGCGCAAACCAGCATGGATCGCCGCGCTTTCCGCACTCGTGGTAGCGGTCGTAGTAGCACTCTTTGCTTACCGGTTGCCACCCTCTTTGACCTTCGCCGCCGCTGGCTACGGTGCAGCGTTTGGTCTGTTTCCCATTTCGTGGATCGTATTCTGGGCAATCACGCTTTATCGCGTCACCGTCGAAACGGGCAATTTCGAAATCATCAAAGCCTCCATGGGCAACCTGACCAGCGACGCCCGCCTGCAGGCGCTCCTCATTGCTTTTGCCTTCGGCGCCTTTCTCGAAGGGGCAGCCGGCTTCGGAACACCCGTCGCCGTCGCCGCTGCCATGCTCGTCGGCCTCGGCTTCTCCCCGTTTTATGCCTCAGCCCTCTGCCTCGTCGCCAACACCGCCCCGGTAGCCTTCGGCTCGATCGGCATTCCGCTGGTTACTTTGGCCGGAATCACCGGCCTTCCGCTAGACAGGTTGAGCGGCGCGGTCGGTCGCCTGTGTGCTCCTCTATCATTGTTCGTTCCCGCTTACATCGTCTGCATCATGGTTGGTTGGCGAGGCATGTGGGAAGTCTGGCCCGCCGTGGCGGTAGTCGGCGGAGTCTTTGCGTCAGCTCAGTTTCTTATGTCGAACTTTGTAGGCCCGCAGCTCACCGACATCGTGAGCTCCCTTTCCGCGCTTTGCGCGCTTCTTCTGCTTCTGCGCTTTTGGCGCCCAGCCGCCGTGTGGGACAGGGAATTGGAAGCCGTGACAGTGCCCGACAGCGTGGCGCGAGCGGAGAAAAAATATTCCGTAGTCGCGCGCGATGTGAATGAGCGGAAACATCTTGCCGGAGAAATCCTGGTCGCCTGGATGCCCTACGGCCTCCTTGTCATCACGGTGCTCCTGTGGGGCGTCAAACCATTCGCGGCGTTGCTAAACCACGCCACGATCAGTGTTGGCTGGCCGCTGCTGCACAATCACGTGCAGATGATGACTCCGGTCGTCGTCAAGCCAACCCTCTACAAGGCGCTCTACCAGCTTAATTTTCTCTCCGCCTCGGGCACCGCCTGCATGTTTGCGACATTGCTATCAGCTCTTCTGCTGCGCATGTCCCCGCTCGCGTTCGGCCGTCTGCTGCTCTCGGTGTGCCGCCAGCTCATTCTGCCGACCGTGACCGTCACCGGTGTACTCGCCATGGCTTTTGTCATGAACTACTGTGGCGCAACCGCAACGCTGGGGCTCGCCTTCGCCGCCTCCGGCGTGCTCTTTCCTTTCTTCAGTCCATTACTCGGCTGGTTGGGCGTGTTTCTTACCGGCTCCGATACTTCAGCAAACGCGCTCTTCGGCAACCTGCAGGTGGTCACTGCCGGCCGTCTGGGATTTGACGGCATACTCATGGCCGCAGCCAACTCCGCCGGCGGCGTAGTCGGCAAGATGATCAGCGTGCAGAACATCGCTGTGGCAGCGGCTGCCACGGCCATGTCCGTCTCCGACCAGGCAAAGCTCTTTCGCTTCACTCTGCGGCACAGCATCGTCATGGCAACCGCCATCGGCATCGAAGTCATGCTGTATGCCTATCTCTTCCATGCTCGTTAGCAAAACTGATCAGGAGTGACATCACGTGGCAAAGTTAGGATTTTTAGGACTCGGCATCATGGGCGGCCCCATGGCGCAACATTTGGTTTCCGCAGGCCACACCGTGGCCGTGTGGTCGCACAACCGGCAAAAAGCGAAAGATCTCGCTGCGTCAACCGGCGCGCTTTTCTGTGCCACACCCGAAGAGGTGGCCAAGAACAGTGAATGTGCTTTTCTCTGTGTCGGTGATACAGCCATGTCCCGTGAGGTCATCCTCGGCGAGAAGGGTCTGGTCAAGGGCGCGAAGAAAGGGTTCGTCATCGCCGATTGCAGCACCGTCTCTCCCTCGGAGAGCACTCGGATCGCAGAGGAACTGGGTGCGCTCGGCATCGAATTCCTCGATGCGCCCTGTACCGGCTCCAAGGCGGGCGCCGAAGGGGGAACGCTCACCTTCATGATCGGTGGCAAGCCGGAAGTGTTCGAGCACACCAAGCCTTTCTTTGAGGCCATGGGCAAGCTTCTCTACTACTGTGGCAAATCGGGCATGGGCCTGCGTGCCAAGCTGACCCAGAACCTGATTCTAGGCAACCTTCTGCAGGCTTTTAACGAGGGCCTGGTGCTTAGCACCAAGGCTGGCGTAGAGCCCGAGCTCATGCTCGACATTCTCAACAACAGTGCGGCCCGCTCAGGCTTGATCAGCATCAAGGCGCCCATGGTCTTCAAGCGCGACTTTTCCACCAACTTCTCCGTCAAGTGGTTGGAGAAGGATATCGGTCTCGCCGTAGACCTCGGCTCTGAACTCGGAGTCCCCCTGATGCTCACCGGCCTTACGCAACAACTCTTTCAAGCTGCCATGGCCAAGGGATATGGGGAACAAGACATCTGCGGTTCCATCCGCGTTCTGGAAGAGCTCGCTCGATGTGAAGTCAGCACGGCGAAAAATCCTGCCTAGGGTGGTTTTGCCGCGTTTTGACTGGAGTCGTGCATGGCGAACAGCAGAAGAGCATTTCTGAAACAGGCGGCGGGCGTCACCGCCGCCCAATTTTTTGGCTTCGCAGCCAACGCGACCCCTCGTACGGAAAGCAGTCGTGTAGTCGGTAACCCAGGTTGGTACGACCGGCCGATGCGCTGGGCACAATTGGCTTTTGTAGAAGACGACCCAGGCAATTACGACCTGACCTTCTGGCTCGATTACTTCCGCAGAATCCATGCCGACGCGGCCTGTCTGAGCGCCGGCGGCAGCGTCGCTTTCTATCCCACAGAAATTCCCCTCCACTATCGCAGCAAGTGGCTCGGCAACATGGACTCCTTCGGAGACATCATGAAGGGTTGCCGCCAGTTGGGCATGAACGTTGTCGCCCGTACCGACGCACACGCCGCCCGGCAAGAGGTCTACGACCTCCACCCCGATTGGATCGCGGTCGATGAGAAAGGCAACAAGCGGCGTCACCCCTCAGACCCCGACTTCTGGATCACCTGCGCCCTCGGCCCTTACAACTTCGACTTCATGACTCGCGTGCATGAAGAGATCATGACCAAATACATGCCCGACGGCATTTTTACCAACCGCTGGGCCGGTTCCGGCATGTGCTACTGCGAGCACTGCCAGCAGAATTTTCATGCCTTTTCAGGGATGAGCCTCCCCCTTACCCGCGATCCCCGCGACCCGGAGGGGCGGCAATACATCCTGTGGCATCAGCAACGCCTTTTCGAGCTATGGCGTCTCTGGAACGAAAAAATACAGGCCATCAACCCCAACGCAAGTTATCTGGCCAACGCTGGCGGCGGGGCGCTGAGCGATCTCGACATGAAAACCATTGGAGCGTTGGCGCCGACCCTGTTCGCCGATCGCCAGGCACGCAGTGGGCTCATGACTCCGTGGGCCAACGGAAAAAATGGCAAGGAGTATCGCGCCACTTTGGGAAACAAAGCGATCGCTGGCATTTTCAGCGTTGGGCTTGAAGAAAAATATCGCTGGAAAGATTCCGTGCAGAGCGGCGATGAGATTCGTCTCTGGGTGGCTGACGGCATCGCTCAGGATCTTCGTCCCTGGTTCGTGAAGTTCAACGCCAAGCCAATCGATCGGCGCTGGTTGCCGGTGGTCGAGGAGATCTATCAATGGCACTACGCCAACCAGCGCTACTTGCGCAACGAGCGATCGTTCGCGCGCGTGGCCATGGTCTATTCCCAGCAGACGGCCACCTTTTACGGTGGAGAAGACGCCCGCGCCAAGGTCGAAGATCCGGCGTTGGGCTTCTATCAGGCAATGATCGAAGCCAGAATTCCCTTTGAAATGGTGCACGATCGTCTACTCGACCCGGAGCACATCAACCATTTCAAAACCCTCGTTCTTCCCAACATCGCAGCCCTCTCGACCGCGCAATGCGACCAGATCCGGTCCTTTGTAGAGCGGGGAGGTAGCGTCGTCGCCACGTACGAGACGTCACTCTATGACGAGTGGGGGGCGCAGCGAAAAGACTTCGGCCTCGCCGAGCTCTTTGGCACATCGTTTCGTGGGCAGCAACAAGGACCGCTACTCAATTCATACCTGTCATTGGAGAAAGATCCAGCCACCGGGCAATTCCATCCCTTGCTGACAGGCTTTGACAGCGCCACTCGAATCATCAATGGGGCTCATTGTGTAACCGTCACGCCATCCAGCACGCAAACGTATACTCCGCTCCAGCTGGTTCCGTCCTACCCTGACCTACCCATGGAGGAAGTATTCACCCGGCCATCGGCGATCACGCAGCCGGGTGTATTGGTGCGCGAAGTCGGTAAGGGGCGCGTAGTCTATTTCCCGGGAGACATCGATCGCACCTTCTGGGAGGTACTCGATGTTGATCAGGCAAGGCTACTGCGCAACGCGGTGCTATGGGCCACGAATGAGCCAACGCCGGTCACGGTAGAAGGCAAGGGAGTTCTTGATATCTCCGTCTGGGGTCAGAAGAACTCAATGACGGTACACCTGGTCAACCTCACTAATCCGATGATGATGAAGGGGCCGATCCGTGAAGTCATCCCGCTCGCTAATCAAAGAGTCCGCGTCCTGTTACCGGAAGGCCGTCGCGTCAACAAGGCAACCTTACTAGTCGCCGGCCGCCCCGTTCCCTACCATCACGACCACGGAGCAATCCAACTGGACGTACCCTCGATCGGAATCCACGAAGTGCTCGCCCTGGACTTCGCAGGCTAGGAAATGCTGCGGTACCAGCTGAATACCGTGCTCTTAAGCCATAATAACTGTTTCAGATGGGAGCGCCGCCCTCTTCTTTGTCATCTCGACCGGAGCGAAGCGTAGTGGAGAGATCTGCAGTTCTCTTCGTCCATTGACGCTACTGCTTGAGGAAGCAATCGCCCTCCCCCTTGTCATCCCGACCGAAGCGTACCCGGATTTCCTACCTCACAGCACTCGCCATGACCACGCTTGCGGGTTTTCTCTCAAGGAAAACCGCAAGGAGTTCGCCGGCACCACTCATTTCGACAGGAAAACCGGGGGAGCGGAGCCGAGGAATCTGCGCTCCACTTTCCCAAACAGCACGCTGTCGGAAAACCCAATCACCCCACCGCCTCCACCCCAACCAACTCATCTGTCGTGGCCGATACCGCACCACGTTCCGTCTTTTCACAATGCGCAATCTTCGCAATCTCTTCTTCCAGATGCTTGATCACAACCTGCGAATACAAAACGAAATGGTGAGCCGACAACAACACCGTAAACCCAAGCCAGATCTTCGCCGGCGAACGCCACACCAGCGAAAGCATCCGGAACAAAAACTTCCAGTAGCTGCGACGGTAATAGGAACGCAGCCCCTGCCGCCATGTCGTTGAGAAGAGCACCCGCAGGTTGTAATACATCCCAAGATTCGGAGGCTTCTGCGAAGGTTTAGGCTGCCACACTTCCAACGAGTGGTAAGCGCGTTCAAAAAACGCCTCTGGCTGATACAAACCATCCAGCAAAGTACACAACCCGCGCAGCAACACAGGGAGCGGCAAAACCGTCCTGAAATTTGGCAAGCCAAAATTCGATGTAGACGGGCTGTCTTCGATCAACCGCCCCTCCCGCTTCATGCGGTCGAACAGCGCCGTAGTGGGAGGAGCCATCAAAATCCCGGCCATGGCCCACGCGATCGCCGTCTGGTTAATGAACTCAATTTGCCGCGCAAAGATCGTCTCATCGTCAGAATCGAAACCAACAATAAACCCGGCCAGCACCCACAACCCACGCTCTTGAATAATCCGTACCTGCTCTACATTGTTCTTGCGCAGGTTTTGAAATTTGCGAGACTCCTTCAGCGCGTCGGCAGACGGCGTCTCAATCCCGATAAACACATACATGAAGTTGGCCGCTACCATTGCATCCATAAGCTCCGGACGAGCCGCGAGATCAATCGATGCTTCGGTATAAAACGAGAATGGCTGGTGGTGCAGCTTCTGCCACTCGATCAACTCACGCGAAAGCTGCAAAGCCTGTGCATGGTTGCCAATGAAATTGTCATCCACAATGAACACTTCATTGCGCCACCCCAGCCCCCGCAGCACATCCAATTCGCGAATCACCTGGGTCGGTGTTTTGGCTCGCGGCCTGCGGCCATAGATCGTGATAATGTCGCAGAACTCACACTGAAACGGGCATCCACGCGAAAACTGAATCGGCATCGACGTATATTTGTCCCGATGCAGCAGGTCGAAGCGCGGCACCGGACTATGAGTCATGTCAGGCTTGTCGACGACATGGTAAAGCGCATGTGCCGTACCGTTTTCGAGGGCGGCGGCGATTCCCGGAAACGCTTCCTCGGCTTCGCCGACCATGACATGATCGGCCACCCGCAGTACAGCTTCAGGGTCGGTGCTAGCCCACGGGCCGCCGACGAAGGTACGCCGGCCAAAACCGCGAGCGCGATCGAGCACCGTAAGCGCATCGGCGCGTTGCGCATGCATCGCGCTCACCATCACCAGGTCAGCCCATTGCAGATCTTCATCACGCAGTTCTTCGAAAGCGTGGTCAATCAACCGAATTTGCCAGGTAGGCGGGCAAAGCGCCGCCACCGTGATGAGGCCGAGCGGTGGCGTCATGGCACGCTCGGGAATCATCTCCAGCACACCCTCAAATCCCCAAAAGGATGGCGGGAAACTTGGCCACACCATCAGCACCCTCACATTCGATCCAAGGGGCGCGAAGGTCGCGCGGTTCGACTCATGCAATACCGTCGGAGCAGGCGTTGGCAGCAGCGCGGGGACTGGAGGAGGCGATGACGGAGTACTCGGTAGAACGTTAAGTCGAGGATCCTGCATGAGGGGCCCCCTTTCTGGTGCGACATGAACTCGGCACAGCGGTCAGGGTGTTCGTATGCAGGTATCGAAAACGCGGTCCTGCCTCGGATTCGTTCACTCTGGTGTAACGCGAAATGGATAGATGGCCCGTAGCACGCACAACTTGCGGAAGAATGACCCGCAATGTTCTTCCGGATAGGTAGCGAGTTGCGATGCCCGGCGCATCCACTGAAACCTTCCGTCTCGCGCCAGAACTGTGGTCGTTGGGTTTCCACCACATCCAGGGCAGTCTGATTTGGGGCTACAGTGCAGACGAGTCTACGCCAAAGCAACAACCGTGTCATTAAATGGCGTGATGCTTGCCAGGGAGAATGAATATCCATAAGACACCGGCTGCGCCTTACATCTCCCTTCACAATCCAGGCAGACCGCGCCAGGCAAGAAACAGCCCGGTTCAAGCTAAACTAAAGCATTACCGGCTACTTACGCCCTCCGCCCTGCGGAGCAGACCAACTTCACCCGAAGGACTCGACACCTTGCTGACCGTACGCTCGTTTCTTACCCGCCTTGCTCCCTGCTCTGTCTTACTGTTCACGTTAGCCCTCGGCGCCGCAGCCGCCGATGACGACTCCAAGGACACTGGATCGAAAGATGCCAGCAAGTCCGAAACCACACCAATCGTCCCCAAAGACTCCACCACGCAAGGGTCGGTAACAGTCGCAGGTCACACCATCAACTACCAGGCAGTCGCGGGAACCATCCTGGTGGCATCCACCAACGATGCCGATGCCGCTCTTGGCATGAGCACCACACCCCCCAAAGAAATCGCCGACGCGCCACCCACAGCGCGCATCTTTTACGTGGCTTATTTCAAGAAAGATGTTCCGCCCGAATCACGGCCCATCACGTTTATCTACAACGGCGGCCCGGGTAGCTCTACCATGTGGCTCCATATGGGCGCCTTCGGTCCTCGGCGCATCGTGACCGCCGATGACCATCACACGGTCCCTGCCCCCTATCAACTGGTCGACAACGCTTACAGCCTGCTCGACGCCAGCGATCTGGTATTCATAGATGCACCCGGCACCGGCTTTGGTCGCATTTACGGCAAAGACAAAGAAAAGGCCTTTTGGGGAGTCGACCCCGATGCCCACGCCTTCGCCCGCTTTATTGCGCGCTTTCTCTCGACCTACCAACGCTGGAATTCGCCCAAGTATCTGTTTGGCGAAAGTTACGGCACCATGCGCTCAGCCATCGTCGCCGGCATCCTGGAAACGCAAAGCAACATCGACCTCAACGGCGTCATCCTGCTTTCGCAAATACTGAACTACGACGACAGTGCGGATGCGCCGCAGTACAACCCTGGTATCGATGTCCCGTACGTATTGGCCCTGCCTACATTTGCCGCGACGGCCTGGTATCACAAGCGCCTGCCTGTGCAACCGGCTGAAGTTGAACCCTTGCTTGCCGAGGTCGAGCACTTTGCCATCACCGACTATGCCTCCGCCCTGGCTCAGGGCTCTCAGTTGCCTGAGGCAACTCGCCAAGCCGTAGCCGAAAAACTGCACCAGTACACCGGTTTGCCGGTGGCCTACATCCTCAAGGCTGACCTGCGCGTAAACGTCGGGCAATTCAACCACAATCTGCAAGGCAGTGACGACCTCACGACGGGCCGTCTTGACAGCCGCTTCTCTGGCCCCACCTTCGATCCGCTCGCCGAAGAGGCAGCCTACGATCCCCAGGCCGCTTCAATTTCATCCGCCTACACGGCCTCGTTCAATGACTATGTGCGACGCCAGTTGAAGTTCGGCGATGGGCTCACCTATTTGCCGGAATCGGATGCCATCAACAACGCCTGGGAAGTCAAGCACCGCGCTCCGGACGCTCCCGGGGATTCTGCCAACTCCAACGCCATGCCTGACCTGGCGACAGCCATGAAGTACAACCCAAACCTCAAGGTCATGCTGAACGGGGGATATTTCGATCTCGCTACACCGTACTTCGCGGCCAGATACGAGATGTATCACCTGCCCATTCCGGCAACCCTGCGCCAAAACATCCAATACTCCTGGTACAAGTCAGGGCACATGGTCTACGCCCACGAAGACTCGCTGAAAGAACTGCACGATAGGGTAGCGGCATTTATCGGCAGCACCTACAAGCCAGTCAAATAATGGCCCAGTGACAATGCAGGTGTCCCATATCTGGCGCGCGCTTTTAGCGCCAGATACCTCGGACAGGAAATCCGGGGGAGCGCAGCGGAGAGATCTGCAGTTCAACCCAAGCCTCGGTGACTTCAACCGCAAGCGCCATCCCGATAACCACTCACAGCCGCAGTCTCCGTATTCAACTTCCAATCTTCCAATTGCGGCCCCTTCAATTTCGACGCGCGCTCACGAAGCTGATCGAGCTGCGCTTCATCGAGCGGCTTAAACTCCTGCGCAACGCGCACATCATCTTCCACCTGCCCAACCGTAGTGCACCCCATCGCAACACAATGCACCGGCAAACTCAGCACATAAGACAGGCACTCCTTCAAAGCAATCGACTGCAGCAGCTTCGCATTCGCCGTGCTCTTCATCCCCTGAATCCCCATGCCACGCGCCACCGCGATCGGTAGCACATTCTTCTCGAAGCTCAAGTAGCCCGGATCCGCCGCATGCAACGGCATCAGGATGGTGTCATATTTGTCGTACTTCTTGAGCATCGCCAGGTGAACCTGCGGGTCATGGTGGCCGGTAAACCCAATAAACCGGCACTTGCCCGCTTTCTTCGCAGCTTCAAATGCTTCAATCGCCCCACCTGGCGCGAATATCTGCTCGACCTCATCGAGCGACCCAACCTGGTGAATCTGCCACAGGTCGACGTGGTCGGTCTTCAGTGCACGCAATGATTTTTCTAAATCCGCTTCAGCACCTTTACGCGACCGCTCCGGAGACTTGGTCGTAAGAAAAATATGCTTGCGAAACGGCGGCAGTACCGCTCCATACACTTCTTCCGATCGCCCATCCCAGTAAATACGCGCGGTATCGAAATAATTGATGCCGAGATCGTACGCGCGCATCGTAACCGCCTTCGCTTCCTCGAACGTGATCATAGGAAACCGTCCGCCGGCCTGCCCAATGATCGTCAACTGCTCCCCAGTCTTCCCGAAAGTCCGTTTCGGTATGTCTCCCGCCTTGGCCTGCACGGTCTTGGAACCCAGGGCCAAACTGCCCAGTCCCGCGGCGATCGAAGTAGAAAGAAAGGTTCTGCGGCGCATAGTCGATCCTCGCAGACCAGTATGCTCCCGGTGCCCGTGGCCTTCAAGGTGCACCCTGCACATCTTTGCCCGGTCATCCGGCAGCAGGGTTCTATGCTCACAAGGTGAACATGATCTCTCGCTGCGTTCTCTCCTTCCGGGGTCCATGCAATTGGGCACTTCTCCTTATCTCCATCCTGGCTCTCCAGGCGAAAGCGCAAATGGTGACATCCGTCAGTTGGCTGCCGGCTCAATTGGAGAGTGGCTCACCCGTGCTCTTCACTGCCAAAACGGATCAGGCCGTGACTGAGCTACGAGGCAAATGGCTCAACCATGATTTGGTCTTCACGAAGAGTCTTGAAGGCAATACCTGGTATGTGCTGGCCGGCATCGATGTGGAGCAGGTGCCGGCAAGCTATCCCCTGGAACTCACCACCAAAGGCGCCAATGACCGCGCGCTTCACTCCACCCGGCCGATCGCAATCAGGCCAGGCCAGTACAAAACCACGACGCTGCACGTAGAGCAGAAGTTTGTAGCTCCCGATGCGGCTACGCTTGAGATCATCGCCGCCGACAAGGCAATCAAAGACGCCGCCTTTGCTCGCGAGATCCCCCAACCCTTGTGGCGAGGCCGCTTTCGTTCCCCCGTACCATTTACCGCCACAGATTCCTTCGGAACGCGCCGCGTGTTCAACGGCACGCTGGCCAGCATCCATCGCGGAACCGACTTCCATGCGCCTTCTGGTACTCCGGTGCTGGCCGCCAACCAGGGAGTGGTGATTATTGCCAAGCGCATGTTCTACGAGGGCAATCTGGTTGTGGTCGATCACGGACAGCAGCTTTCAACCTCATACATGCACCTCTCCAAAATAGAGGTGCATGTGGGCCAACACGTCACCAAGGGAGAACGTCTCGGCCTAAGCGGCGCGACTGGCCGGGTGACGGGCCCGCATCTTCACCTGAGTGCCCGCTGGCAGGGAATGTCTGTGGACCCCGTGGTTCTGTTGAAGATGTCTCTACCCATGCCGTAAGCGCGCGACACTACTTGTTCGTGTCTTCGAAAGCGAATCTCCCCAGCTCAAACGGGCGAGACACTGGCGGCCTGTTCTGCAGACCATTGGTCGGGTAGGACTGCGGAGCAGCGAGTGCACCCCGCCTTGTCATCTCGACCGAAGCGTACCAAGATTTCCTGCCACGCCGCACTTGCCACGAGCACGCATGCGGTTTTCTCTCAAGGAAAACCGTAGTAGATTTGCCAGCACCACTCACCTCGGACAGGAAATCCGGGGGAGCGGAGTGGAGAGATCCGCGGTCCTCTCTCCATACCCCAAGCTCGCATCGATAGATGACGTTTGACAGCCCTGCAAACCCCTACGGAGTCTTAGGAGCAATCGACATCAGCTCCACTTCAAACACCAGCGTGGAATTCGGCCCGATCGGTCCCTGCCCGCGCTCTCCATAAGCAAGCTCGGCAGGAATAAACAATTGCCACTTCGATCCGACAGGCATCAACTGCAGCGCCTCGGTCCATCCTTTGATGACCCCGCTCACTGGAAACGTCGCTGGCTCACCGCGCTTGTACGAGCTATCGAACTCCGTGCCATCGAGCAATTTCCCGCTGTAGTTGCAAACGACGGAATCGGCCGCAGTAGGTTTGGGCCCGGTGCCAGCGGTCTCCACCTTGTACTGCAAGCCGCTCGGCAGCGTAACAACGCCCTCCTTCGTCGCATTCGCCGTCAGAAACGCAGCGCCTTCCTTCTTATTGGTCTCCACCGCCGCCAGCCTCTTCTCTTCCTGTTTTTGCCGTACTTGATTTTGCAGGTCAGCCATCACTGTCCTGATCTGCTCATCGGTCAACAGCACTTTGCCATCCGCCATGGCATCAACCAGCCCTTGCATAACGATCTTCGGATCCACGTCGATGGAATCCCGGTGCAGGTTTTTTCCGAAGCTCAAACCGATGGCGTAGCTCTGCTTATCCTTCTCGGTGGTGAGCTCGAGAGGCTTCGGCTTGGCCGCGGCGGCTGTATGGTGTGCTGTCGTCCCCGCGCTGGTTCGGGGCTTGGGTTTGGGAGCAGTGCTCGCGGCAGGCGTTTGCTGGGCGGTGGCACTCCCCAGCAGAAGAAGACTGGCAGCGAGAAGGGTGACCGCCGTAGAACATGATCTTTGCATGTCGCCATTCTCGCACTGTGCCGGAAGCTCAAGCAAACGCAGGGCATTGGCGGCCGTGGTGCCCGGGCAACCTCGGGTAGGGCGCCCTATATGTCACTACAATAGTGACATATAGGGCGTTCTCGGAACAACCGGGCAGGAAATTTCCCAGAGCCTTTGAAATAATAGAAACAATGCAACCCAAACAGGATCATGTGGCCGCCATAGGCATCGACTTTGGCACCACGAACAGCACCGTTGCGCGCGCGCGTGGCAACTCGCATGTCGAAGTGGTTGCCTTCCCAACGAGCAAAGGCGAGACCTATTCTTTTCGATCGGTACTTTATCTGGAACAAACAAAGCAGGCAGGCCGTCTGCGAACGCATAGTTCCACAGGGCCGTCTGCGATCGAGCACTACCTGGCCGCCGAGAACAAAGGCCGCCTGATTCAATCACTCAAGTCCTACTTGTCTGATCGCGCGCTTACCGGAACCGCCGTCTTCGGCCGGCACCGCACCCTCGAAGACCTTATTTCCCGTATCCTCGTTGACCTGCGCCGCGGGGCCGAAACTCAGTTTCATTCGCCCGTGGGATACGCGATGGTAGGCCGCCCCGTACGATTCGTAGGCGCAGAAAACGAAGCAGACGAACTCTTCGCCCTCGATCGTCTCAGGCAGGCGTTTACTGCTGCAGGCTTCGCTCGCGTCGATTTCGAAATGGAACCGGTAGCCGCGGCTTACGCCTACGAATCCACGCTCGACCACGACGAACTGATCCTCATTGGTGATTTCGGTGGTGGCACCAGTGACTTCTCCTTGCTCCATGTAGGCCCCGGTATCCGCAAGCGTGGCCGCAAGCCGCAAGACCTGCTTGGAAACAGCGGCGTTGGGCTCGCCGGCGACGCCTTCGACGCCAGAATCGTACGCAAGCTCGTTTCCCCTGCGCTCGGTTCAGAATCGCTGGCGCGTTCTCTGAACAAGCTCCTGCCCGCCGTACCTGCCTGGATCTATGCCAACCTCGAGCGCTGGCATTATCTATCGTTCCTGCGCACCTCGAACGTGGTCGAAATTCTGAAAAGTGCGCGTCTCCGCGCCCTTGAGCCTGAAAAAATCGAAGCACTCATCACTCTCATCGACGAGGACCTCGGCTATCACCTCCACCAGGCCGTGCAGCGGCTCAAGTTCGAGTTGTCCCACGCGAAGTCGGCACAGTTCCACTTTCGTGACGGCAGCATGGATCTGAGCATCGGCGTTACCCGCGAAGCCTTTGAAGGCTGGATAGCCGAAGACCTGCAGACCATCGAACGGTGCGTCGACGGACTGCTCGAAAGCTCGGGCATCAGCCGCCGCCAGGTAGACCGCGTCTTCCTCACCGGAGGAACCTCGTTCGTACCCGCCGTCCGCCACATTTTCAAGGAACGCTTCGGCGAGGACCGAATCCGAACCGGCGATGAATTTGTCTCTGTAGCTCGAGGCCTGGCTCTCCGAGCCGAAGAAGCCCTGAACAACGGCGCCCAGCGATAGAGAAGAATCCTCTATCAACTAGAAGTGAAACCCAAGCTCCGCGGACAGCGTTCGCGGAGTAACGTAGTGCGTGCCACTGAACGTCGACAGAAAGTTATATAGCGCATACTTATTAGCCAAATTCACGCCAGTCACCTGCAGACTCCATTTAAAGCGATCCCCACCGAAAAGATTGTCATCGCCAATCGAAGCATCAAAAAGGTTTCGCGACTGAATCCGTGAGGGGTTGTGGTCATTAGTTCCTGTTCCCGGGGCAGGAATCTTCAGCAGGGTCGATCCATACTCAGACGCCGGGCAAGGGGTAGGCAGCGGAGTCGTCGGCGTAGCCTTGATCCCTCCACACGTAAGCCCAGCTTCAAATTCCTGGTCCGCCGTCAAACCACTCAGGTCAACCGCCGGCTGGCCGTTGAGCAAAGTCGAAGTGTCGGCGCACGCACTGTTGGGATCATTTGAAAGCGGGTTGTAGCAGGGTGCCGATCCGGCGACCATGCCACTATCAAAGCGCCAGTTGAGGCCTATCCACGGACTCGTGCGAAAAGGCAACTGATACTGAACGTGCGTAGTTTGGTTGAACCGCTCATCGTGATCGATGCGGAACGGCAAACCTGGCTGGCCCACCGTGGCGCCCGCGCCCGCAACCTGCGGCGGAAAGAAGCGAGCCGCCACCGAAGACATAACAGCAAAAGCCGTAACGTGGTGATAGTTCGGTACGTCAACACGCAACGCGTAACCAGGAATTTTCGAATTGTGCCAGTCGATCGGAAACGTAATCGGCGTATTGCCGAGCACGCTGAAGTCGAAAGCATTATGCGTGTACTTCCAGATGTAGTCCCCGCTGAAGACTACATTCTTGCCAAACGCCTGCTGCAGACCCGCGTGAAATTCATTGCGGAATCCAGGCTGCAAAGTGCTCCCCACACCAGGTGAGCAAAGCAGCAGGGGAGACAGCACCGCATTGCCGCAACCCTCGCTTGAAAGCACAAGGTTTTCGTTGAACGGTGACTCGAGCGTACGCGCATATGAAATGCGCAGCACCGTGCTTGTTCGCTTCACGTTGTACGTGAGACCAATACGCGGCTCGGCCTGGCGCGCGCTGGTAAGGCCGTTGTAAAAGTCTCCGCGTATGCCCAGGTTGAACATCCAGTTGCCGGCCTTGATCTGGTCTTCAAGGTAGAGTGCCAACTCCTTGATGTCGGCATGCCCAAAGTAGTTGTAGTTAACTCCCCCACGCGTGAGGTCATAGGGCAGCAACACCGGGTTGAAGGCTGTATTCGGCTGGTAGCCCGCGGCAGCGCACTGGGCGGGAGCGGAAAATCCATTCACCGCATTTCCATTCGCATCCACGCAAGGCGCATTGAAGTGGGGCGCCACAATGCCGAGACCATCGCGTTCGCGGAGAAACGTGTTCGAATACAACGCTCCACCTTTAGCCACATGCCTGCCCTTGCTATAGGACAGGTCCATGTGTGCCCCCGCGTTTGTCAACGTGCGGTATTGCGAGATCGACTGGCTCTGCAGATTGGGTGGCCCAAGGTCTGCCAGCGGATTTTCACTGGGAAAGTATTGGTATCCGTCCTTGCGGATAAAAGGCCCGAAGTTAAATACCGATGTGCTCCCAATAATCCGGGTATACGTCGGCGCAATATTGAAGGTCTCGATCTTCGAATGCTGATCGGCATCTCCAACGTTGTTGCCAAATTGATCAAGCACATTCAGATTGTCGTAGCTGTTGGGCGTTTGGAACCATGACCGGCTGTAGTTCAGGTTCAGGTGCAGGGCGTCGACCGGAGTGAATTGGTAATCCAAGCGGTCAAACACATTCTGCTCGTTGCCCTTGTCGTGAAACACCTTGAACTCCGGCGGATCGAGAAAACGGCCGGTATTCAAGCCATCCAGCTCAAAAAAATTACCCCAGGTGTCCGACCCGTATCCAATGTCGAATCCGCCCGTCGCCGAGCCAAACGATCCATAGGACCCGGTCAGGCTGCCCGTTGGCTTTTTCATGCCCTGGCCCGAGCGCGTCGTCACCTGGATTACCAGACTTGTCTTGCCTCCATACTCGGCAGGCGGTGCCCCGGCAATCACTTCGATCGACTGAATGGAATTGGAAGGGATCTGATTGGAGAAGACCTTGCTCTGTTGATCCGTAATCGGCTGGCCGTCGATCGAGAACGAGTTCGAAGCATGATCGCCAAGCCCGTGAAAAAGGCCATTGGAATCAGCAGAAACGCCGGGCGAGGAAAGCGTGACCAACGAACTGACCCCGGAAGAAGAGCTTTCCAGGGGCAACTTCTCGATCAGGTTGCGGTCCAGATCCGTGTGCAGCGAAGAATCATTCTCCACCAGGTCGCCGGCATTCACCATGACAGTCGTCGACGCTCCTCCCACCTGCAGAGCGATGGTCGGCGACACCGCCACCGACGAGCGCACCGAGACATCCAACGTAAATGTCGCAAAGCCGGTTGCATTCACCACCATGTGGTATGGGTTGCGCGGCAGGTTCGTGAACTGGTAGTGACCAGCCGCATCGGTCTTGGCAGACCGCGAAAAGCCGCTGATAGGGTTCTCGATCGTAACTGTCGCGTCAGGTACGACTGCACCCGAACCGTCGGTCACGATACCCGTAATCGTGCCGGCAGTAGTCTGCGCCTGCAAGTTGGCAATGGGCTGAAGAAAAAGCAATGGGCAAAAAAGCAAGACGAAACGTCTTGAAAAGGTGTGCATACAGTGACCCCCCGGGCCTGTTTCCGATTCGCTTATGGTGACTGCGTCAGGAGAAAGCAATCACAACAGGCGGGGGTCTCGTATACAGCGAAAAGTTTAGAAGGCGGTGCGCAAATGCTGGCTCCAGCTCGACGATCGGTGCCGTTTTCGCGCGCGCGACGAGCGGTGCCGCGGCAGGCGCAGCCGGAGAAACCACAACATGAGCAGTCGCACAAAGCGCACACCCCGAATGCGAAACATCGGCACCCGTATGAACGTGAGCGATCTGAACTGTAGCGCCAAAAATCAGCAGCAGGACGCAGCAAAGAACCAGGGCAACCCTAGAGCGGTGGAGCACACGATCTGTGGCAGGCCTGAGGCGCATTTCTACAAGTATAACGTGCTAGCCAGGCCCTGGGCGCCGCGCACACGGGTGCCAAGCCCATGTATGCAACGGAACTTACTAGCGAAGGATGAGTTGTCATCCTTCAGGCTCTTCGGGACGTCAATAACTGTCCGCACCAAAAATAACTTGTCATCTCGACCGCGGCGCCCGGATTTCCTGCCACGCCGCACTTGCCACGGGCACGTATACGGTTTTCTCTCAAGCAAAACCGTAGGAGATTTGCCAGCACAACTCACCTCGGACAGGAAATTCGGGGAAGTGGAGAGATCTGCGCTTTGCCTGGCGGCATAACCCTAAGCCAGGGCTTTGGGAATCGCCTCTTCCCAACGTCCCTGAGCCTTCAAAATCAGCTCCACAACCTCCCGCGCAGACCCCTCGCCACCGCCCGCAAGGGTCACATAATGGCTAATTTCCTTAAGCTCTGGAGCTGCATTGGCAACGGCAACCGCGAGTCCGGCACGCTTGGCCACCGGCATATCTGGCAAGTCATCGCCCATGTAAGCCACTTCCTCTTCACCAACTCCGGCCTTTTCCAGGCACTGCTCAAAGGCAGCCATTTTCGTCTCCTGCCCCAGGTAAACGAATTCCACGTTCAATTCCTTCGCGCGCTGCGAGACCGCGGGAGACTTCCTGCCCGTAATGAACCCTGTGCGTATCCCCATGGTGTTTGCAAGCTTTAGCCCCATCCCATCCTGCGAGTTAAACGCCTTCATCTCCGACACACCGCCGCCATCGGGAAGGGAAATAAGGTTTACGCTGCCGTCAGTGATGGTGCCATCCACGTCCATCAGGAACAGTTTGATCTTGCGGGCGCGTTCAAGAATCTCAGGGGCAAGGGAGGTGGGTGTCGGCATAAAAACCATCATAAGGGCGACGGCATCCCCATCTTCAGCGGAGGCTATGGCCAATCGCGCATGTGACTAAAAGGGCGCCATCCCGCATCCAGGTCTAAAGTCACCCCTGGCCCTGGGGTGATCGAGGTGAACATCCAACCCGCCGAGAGCTGGGATGAACGAGTCTCCAACACCACGGCGTTGTACGACCTCGCCCGCGAAGCCCGCCTGGGAACCGAAAAGTTTCTCCTCGACGGCCAGCACACCGGCACCGGGGGCGGCAACCACCTGGTCATTGGAGGACCAACGGCCGACGACAGCGCCTTCCTGCGCCGCCCCGGCCTGCTCCGCGGCATGGTGAACTACTGGAACAACCATCCTGCCCCTCGAATAACCAAAAACCATCCCAGGAACCGGAGGAGACTCCAACAACTCCCGCGGGAACGCCACCCACCAGAACCCTCGTCATGACAAACTAAGAACAACACATTTAACGATGGCAACCCGTCAGTGCCCCTGGAGATTCGAAGTGAAGCTCAAATCTGCCCTACCCCTGCTCCTGCTGCTCACCGCCCTGCCTTCTTACGCGGCCGACCCCAGCAACGTCACCCGAGGAACCCTGCCCAACGGCCTCCAGGTCGTCATCGTCCGAAACGCGCTCGCCCCCGTGGTCACCGTAGAGCTGAACTTTAAAGTTGGCGGAGACGAAACCCCCGAAGGTTTCCCTGGCTCGGCCCACGCCGAAGAGCATATGGCCTTCCGGGGCTGCACCGGCATGTCCGCGGATCAAACCGCAGCCATCTATGCCCAACTGGGAGGTCGTGACAACGCCGACACCCAGCAAAACCTCACCCAGTACTACAGCACCGTGCCCGCCGCCGATCTCGAAGTAGCTCTCCATGCCCAGGCCGCCTGCCTGCGCGGAGTCGACAACTCCGAAGCCGAGTGGGCCCACGAACGCGGCGCGATCGAGCAGGAAGTCTCACGCGATCTCTCCAACCCCACCTACAAGTTCATCAACCGCCTCAATCAGGCCATGTTCGCCGGCACCCCCTACGCTCACGACCCGCTGGGCACCCGTCCTTCTTTCGAGGCCACCACCGCCGCCGCTCTCGATGAGTTCCACAAGAAGTGGTACACCCCAGGCAATGCCATCCTCGTGATCGTCGGCGACGTAGAACCAACCGCTACTCTGGCCAAAATCAAGGAACTCTTCGGCGACATTCCAAACCGCCCCCTTCCCGAGCACCCGGCCATCAACCTCGCGCCGGTCAAGCCCGAAACCTTTACCCTCGATAGCAACCTGCCCTACGTCCTCGGCTTCATCGCGTACCGCACGCCCGGCACCGATTCGCCAGACTACGCAGCAGCGCAAATTCTGGGCGACGTTCTGTCGAGTCAGCGCGGCAATCTCTACGGCATGGTCCCCGCGGGCAAAGCTCTCTATGCAGGCTTCGGCATCGCTGAGAGCTACCCCAAGGCCAGCGTTGGCTTCGGCGAGGTAGCTCTGCCCGCCGGCGTAGACGCGGCAGGCCCCATCAACGAAATGCGCCAGATCGTCGAAGGCTATGCCCAAAAAGGTTTACCGCAGGATCTCTTCGATGCCGCCAAGCGCAGCGAAATCGCCTCCGCCGAATTCCAGCGCAACTCGATCCCCGGCCTCGCTTCTGTCTGGTCGCAGGCCCTCACCGCAGAAGGCCGCAACTCGCCCGACGACGATCTCCAGGCCATCAAGAACGTCACCCTGGCCGACGTAAACCGCGTAGCCAAACAGTATCTGGTGGCGAACAACTCCATCACCGCGACCCTGAAGCCTTCACCTTCGGGAGAAGCCGTAGCCGCCAAGGGTTTCGGCGGCAGCGAGAAGATGACCTCCGCGCCCACCAAGCCGGTGGTGCTACCTCCTTGGGCCGCCGCCTCTCTCTCGCAGTTGAAGGTGCCCGCCGACTCCGTCGTCGCTTCCGACACCAAGCTCCCCAACGGTCTTCGCCTCATCGTCAAGACCGACCGCACCAGCCCCACCGTAACCGTGGTCGGTCAAGTCGATAACAATGCTGACCTGCAGACCCCCAAAGGCCAGGAGGGAGTCTCCGACCTTCTCGACGGTCTCTACTCCTACGGCACAACTACCCTTGACCGCCTTGCCTTCCAGAAGGCGCTCGACGACATTGCCGCCAACGAGAGTGCTGGCTACGGCTTCTCCGTCCAGGTACTCAAGGAGCACTTCTCCCGCGGAGTCGAGTTGCTCGCCGACAACGAACTCCATCCCGCGCTGCCGGCGGAAGCCTTCGCCGTCGTCAAAGACCAGACCACCCAGTTTGTCGCTGGAAACCTGAAAAGCCCCGGCTATCGCACTTCCCGCGCCCTGGAGCTGGGCCTGGTGCCTCCCGGTGACCCTTCGCTGCGCGAGGTCACGCCCGACACTCTCGGCAAGGTCACGCTGGCAGACGTAAAGCAATACCATGCCTCCACCATGCGTCCCGACCTCACCACCATCGTGGTCATCGGCGACGTCACTCCCGAGGAAGCCAAGGCCGTCATCGCCAAGTGGTTCGGTAGCTGGAAAGCCGATGGGCCCAAGCCGGAAACAACCCTGTCAGCCATCCCGGTCAATAAAGCATCGGCTGCGAACGTACCCGATCCCCAGGCCGTGCAGGACTCCGTCTCTCTGGCACAGCAGTTGAATCTCAACCGTTTCGACCCGGACTACTATCCCATCCAGTTGGGCAATCACGTTCTGGGCGGCGGCTTCTACGCCACCCGGCTTTACCATGACCTGCGCCAGGTAGCCGGCTACGTCTACAACGTAGACGTAAGCATGGGCGCCTCGAAAACCCGCGCCAGCTACACCGTCACCTACGGCTGCGATCCGCAAAACGTCTCGAAGGCCAGGGCTCTGGTCCAGCGCGACCTGGAGCAGATGCGCACCCAGGAAGTCTCTGCCGACGAGCTACATCTGGCCAAAGCCTTGCTCTTGCGTTCGATTCCGTTAGGCGAGTCAAGCGAAGAAAGCGTAGCTCAGGGTCTGCTGCGCCGCGCCATCATCGGCCTGCCACTGAACGAACCCACCATCGCCGCTAAGAAGTATTTCGAGCTAAACGCCGACCAGGTCAAGGCTGCCTTCGCCCGCCAGGTCCGCCTCGACGACTTCGTGCAGGTAGTAAGAGGCCCAGCACCCCAGTAGAAAGTTCACAACTGTTGCGCCAGCAGAAGCCGAGGGCAGGCCCCGCAACCGTCTCCCCCGTGGACGGGTGCCCCAGGACCGCCAAAATTGTCCTCCCGTCGAAGCGAAGTGGCCGGACCTGCGGTTCAGCCGTAAACCCCAAACTGGTAGACTATAAGCAAGGCATTGCCCGATTGTCCTGCCTGTCATCTCCAGCCAGCGCGTCAACGTACGGCTAACAATCCAAACCAAGCCTTTCCGCGACCCGGAAGAATAGGAATTTTGCGCCCGTGAGCACGCCCATCCGCAATATCGCCATCATCGCCCACGTCGACCATGGCAAGACAACACTCGTGGACGCCATGTTGCGTCAGGCCGGCACCTTCCGCGCCAACGAAGCCGTCGCCGAACGCGTGATGGATTCGAATGAACTCGAAAAAGAGCGCGGCATCACTATTCTGGCCAAGAACACCGCCATCCAGTTCGAAGACTCTAAAATCAACATCGTCGACACCCCCGGCCACGCCGATTTCGGCGGCGAAGTCGAGCGCGCCCTCAAGATGGTCGACGGCGTCATGCTTCTGGTGGACGCCTCCGAGGGTCCCCTGCCCCAGACCCGCTACGTTCTGTCGAAGGCCCTGGAAGCCAAGCTGAAGCCGATCCTCGTCATCAACAAGATCGACCGCCCCGACGCTCGCCCCAAAGAAGTACTCGACGAGGTCTACGACCTCTTCATCGATCTCGACGCCAGCGAAGACCTGCTCGATTTCCCAGTGCTCTACACCAACGCCAAGATCGGCACCGCCAGCACCTCGTTGACCGAGCCCGGCGAAAGTCTGCAGCCCCTCTTCGAGGCAATCATCTCGACCATTCCGTCGGCCGCAGGCGACCCCGAAGGCCCGCTGCAAATCCTGGTGACCAATCTTGACTACTCCGACTACCTGGGCCGCCTCGCCGTCGCTCGTGTATTTAACGGAACCCTGCGCAACGGCGACGAAGTAAACATCTCCCGCCGCGACGGCTCGCTATTCAAAACCAAGATCACCAAGCTCTTTACCTTCAACGGCCTCAAGCGTACCGACACCGAGCAGACCCAGGTCGGCGACATCGTCGCCATCGCCGGCGTCGCCGGCATCACGATTGGCGAGACCATTACCGGCATTGAAAATCCTGCTCCCTTGCCGCTCATCGTCATCGACGAGCCGACCATTGCCATGCAATTCTCCGTCAACAACTCGCCGCTGGCGGGCAAAGAAGGGCAATTCGTCACTTCGCGCAATCTGCGCGAGCGCCTCGACAGGGAACTCCTCACCAACGTTTCCATCCGCGTCGAAGAAACCGGCAGCCCAGATAGCTTCAAGGTGCTCGGCCGCGGCGAGTTGCAATTAGCCATCCTCATCGAAATGATGCGCCGCGAAGGCTTCGAGCTCATGGTCGGCCGTCCCGAGATCGTTACGAAAACGACCGGCGGCAAGATCATGGAACCGGTTGAACACCTCACCATCGACGTTCCCGACAATTTCGTCGGTACGGTCATCGAGCGCCTTGGGCCGCGCCGTGGCGAAATGCTCAAAATGCACAATCACGGTTACGGTCGCGTGCGCCTCGAGTTCCGCGTACCCAGCCGGGGCATCATCGGCCTCCGTAGCGAAATGCTGACCGAAACTCGCGGCACCATCGTAATGAATGCGCTCTTTGACGGTTACATGCCCTATCAGGGAGAAATTCCGCAGCGCCCCAGCGGAGCCCTCATCTCCGACCGCAACGGCCTCACGACCGCCTACGCGCTCAACGGACTGCAAGACCGTGGCGTACTCTTCCTCACCGCCGGCGTAGAAGTTTACGAAGGCATGGTGATCGGCGAGCACTCCCGCGACAACGACCTCGACGTAAACGTCGTGCGCGAAAAGAAGCTCACCAACATGCGCGCCTCAAGCGCCGATGACGCCATCCGCCTGGTGCCTTTCAAGCCAATGAATCTGGAACAGGCCATCGAGTTCATCGCCGAAGACGAACTCGTCGAAGTCACTCCCAAGTCGCTCCGTCTGCGCAAGAAGATTCTGCAGGCCAATCGCCGTCCCCGCCGCACCACCAACGCCGGCTAGCCCTAGGCTAGCAGCAACAAAGCTGCAGGACCACGCTGCTATTACCGCATTCGGAACAAATCAAAGGGGAGGGCGCAATGCGCCCTCCCCTTTTGTCATCGACCGGAGCCAAGCGCCGATTGTCATCCCGAGCGCAGTCGAGGGACCTGCGGTTCTACTTTGGTCGAAAACGGACTTCCTGCAGACCAACGAAGCCCCGCCCCCTGGACGGGTGCCCCATGTTCGCATCAGCGTACATGGGTTGAAAACGATGAGGCGAAGCCTCTTCAAATGCATTCACTTTTCCGGAAATACTTCTCAGGAAAATAGCGCGAAGCGAAAGCGAAATCTGCAGTTAAATCTTCTCTGCCACCGACTTAGCCTGGGTAAACAAAAGCAAATAATCCGGTCCCCCAGCCTTTGAATCCGTTCCCGACATATTGAATCCGCCGAACGGATGAGCTCCCACCATAGCCCCGGTGCACTTGCGGTTGAAATACAAATTCCCCACATGAAACCTGAGGCGAGCCTGCTCCAGCTTCTCGCCCGAGCCAGAGTAAACCGCCCCCGTCAACCCATACTCGGTATTGTTCGCAATCTCCAGCGCATGCTCAAAATCTTTAGCGCGGATCACCGCCAACACCGGTCCAAAAATCTCTTCCTGGGCAATCCGCGCATCGGGAGCGATATCGGCAATCACGGTCGGCTCCAGGTAGTACCCGCCCTCTTGCGTGGCCACGGCATGTCCGCCAGTCAACAACCGCCCCTCACTCTTACCAATCTCGATATAGGAAAGAATCGTATCCATGGCTGAGCGGTTCACCACCGGACCCATATTGGCATTCCCAGACGGATCACCCACCCGCAGCGTTTCCACCCGTTCCCGCACCCGCTCCAGGAACACGTCGTAGACCGCATCTTCCACAATCGCCCGCGAACAAGCCGAGCATTTCTGCCCACTAAACCCGAAAGCCGCCGCAACCACGCCTTCGACCGCGACGTTCAGATCGCAGTCGGTGCTGACAATGATCGAATCCTTGCCACCCATCTCCAGAATCGTGCGCTTGATCCATATCTGCCCCGGCTGGGTTTGCGCCGCGCGAGCATGAATATCCAGTCCCACCTTCTTCGATCCGGTAAATGCAATCAAACGCGTCTTCGGATGTTCAACGATCGCATTGCCGAAAGTAGAGCCCGATCCTGGACAAAAGTTAACCACCCCTGGAGGAATTCCCGCCTCTTCGAGCACATCAAGAAACCGGGCAGCAATCGTGGGTGAATCGCTTGAGGGTTTGAGAATGACAGTATTCCCCGTAACAATCGCAGCCGCGATCATGCCTGCCATAATCGCGAAAGGGAAATTCCAGGGTGGAATGACCGCACACACACCCATGGGGATATAGAGCAACTGGTTCTTCTCGCCCGGCAATTGAATAGGGGTCGTAACCCGTGCTAACCGCAGCGCCTCGCGAGCATAGAACTCGAGAAAGTCGATCGTCTCGGCAACATCGGCATCCGCCTCCACCCAATTCTTGCCCACCTCGTAGGTGAGCCACGCATTGAACTCAAACTTCCGCTTGCGAATGATCGCCGCCGCCTGCAGCAGCAGGGAAGCGCGCTCTTCGACAGCCACATACTGCCAGGTCGCATAGGCTTGCAAAGCCGCCTGCATGGCTCGTTCGGCATGCTCGCGGTCAGCCTTCTGATGAAGGCCCACCACCTGAGCCGGCCGAGCCGGGTTCAGCGACTCGATCTTGTCCTTGGTCCGCACCCGCTGCCCGCCGATGACCAATTCATACTCATGCCCGAGCATATCGCCTACATGCGTAAGCGCCGCCTGCATGGCATGCACATTCGCCGGGTCACGGAAATCCAGAAAAGGTTCATTGCGAAACGCACCCTGAGGGGCAACAGGCTGAATAACGGTGCTGATCTGAGCAGTAGACATGGCAATTCAAGTTTACTCCTGCCCAGAATTGTCATCTCGACCGGAGCGTACAAGACTTTCCTACCTCACAGCATTCGCCATGACCAAGCTTGCGGTTTTCTCTCAAGGAAAACCGCATGGAGTTCGCCGGAGCCAATCATCTCAACAGGAAAACCGGGGGAGCGCAGTGGAGAGACCTGCGGTTCTCCTTCCACCCGTAGACTATGCGACGTATTGCACATTTTCCTGACAGCAGTGAATAACAATTGACCGCCCGCGTCACCACTCCTGGGTGCTTCTGGACGCCAAGCAACGGTCAGAGTCAGCAGTGGCCTGCACTGTTATAGGTACAAATAGGTATTTCACCTGCTTCGCTGAAAAGGTAGAAATCGCAATTATCCAGCCTTTGTAACCTGGAAGTAACACAGGCACCATTCCTGCCTTCCGCTCAATTAATAAGCTGTTTTGAACAGACCTCCGGTCCGAATGAATATCGTGTGACCAACGCTATGAACGAGTGAATCGGATTGTAGGATTGCTTAAGACATGAGCTTCCATACAAGGACCCATCTTCCTCTTCTTGCCTTTCTTCTCAGTCTGGCCACCGGCCCGGTCCTATCCGCGCAGGTGCACGTGCAGGCAGAAGACAAGCAGATTTCCATCAGCATCAATGGTCAACCGTTCACGGCGCTGCAGAAAGGCGCTGACGCCAACAAGCCTTACCTGTGGCCTTTGACCACCGCCTCCGGCAAGCGTGTCGTACGCAGCTTTCCCATGGAGAAAATTCCCGGCGAGCCCACCGATCACCCGCATCAGCGCGGGATATGGATGGGGAGCGAGCACCTGAGCGGCATGAACCTCTGGGAGATCGATCCCGCCGACCCCAAGCCCCATTCAGGCACCATTCAGTTTCAAAAAGTTCTGGAGACGCACGACGGCGCCAAAAGCGGCGGCTTCACCGCAACCGCCCAGTGGTTAGATCAGGACAACAAGCCGCTCATCGATGAAACGCTGTCGTTAACCGTCTATGCCGAGCAAAAAAATAGCAGGACGATGGATATCGACCTGCGGCTGAAAGCAATCAAGCTGGCGACGTTCGAAGATGCGCGCGACGGCATCATCGGTATTCGCCTCGCTCCCGCCTTCGACGAGAAGAACGGCGGAATCGCCGTCAACGCGGAAGGCCTGCGTAGCGTGGAGAAGATCGAGGGTTCGCATTCCGCGTGGGTTGATTGGCAAGCCAACCTCGACGGAGAGAAGGTTGGCGTCACGTTGATGAACAACCCGGCGAATCTCCACTCGCCAACCACTTGGAGAGCCGTGGGTTTCGGCCTGTTCTTCGCGAATCCATTCGCGCAGCGCTTTTATGACCGGTCGCGGCAGGATGGAAGCGTGAGTCTGCAGCCCGGAGACGAAGTGCACGTTCGTTATCGTGTATTCATTCATCCTGCAGGCGCAGACGTTGCAGCCGCCTACAAGGAGTACGCAGAGCAATGAAAGAGAAACTCCTCGTATGGTTTTTCTTCCTCTTGAGTCTCTCTCCGATGGCATATGGCGCAAGCGGCTCGATCCGCGGAACGATCACTGCAGGGCAGGACAATACAGCCATTGCGAATGCGAAAGTTGTGCTGAAGGGCCCGGATGGTCGATTCACCACGGTCTCGGACGCTGAGGGCAACTACGAATTCCACTCGCTCACGGTGGGTGCTGTCTATTCGCTTTCTGTCGAGGCGCAGGGTCTGATTCCTTTCCTTAACGAGAACGTCTCCGTCGCGGAGGGCGAGGCGCAGCGGGCCGACGTCCACCTGCAACTCGCCGATGTTCATTCAGACGTGATCGTAACCCAGGGCGTGGTCAGCATGGAGACCACCGGCACCGAAATCAGTCAGACCATTGATCCAACGGAAGTACAGGAATTGCCCAGCGTCAACCGCTCCGCAGCAAAATTTGCCCTGCTCGACCCGCACGTGCGCCAGACCCTCGGACTCGGAGCGAACTACGACGACTCCAACCGGCTCTCCATCAATGCCGGCTCCTATCGGCATACCAGTTACGAACTCGATGGCCTCATCAATTACGACTGGGTCTACGCCGTTACGCCGCAAGCAAACGTCGCCGCGGCCAGCGTGGATGAAGTAAAGGTGCTCACCGGCAACTACTCCGCGCAGTATGGCAATTCCACGAACGGCATTATCTCCATCACCACCAGCTCCGGCACGGATTCCCAACACGGCGACTATTTTGCCTACATTCGCCCCAGCGGGTTGCAGGCAACTCCTGCGCTGGCCACATCTCATATTCCCAACCAGAGGCTCGACTGGGGCGCATCGCAAGGTGGCACGCTCTTCAAGAATCTCACGCAGGAGCGCACCCGCTATTTCGCGAGCTATGAACGCGTCCAGGTCGATCGCGGAGCGGTCATCACCAGTCCAACGCCGGGCTTCTTCGACGGACGTAGCAACGAGTACTCGGGACTGCTGAAGATCGACAACGACATTACGACGAAAAACCTACTGACAGTTCGTTTGAACGGCGATCACTACGCGACGAACAACGCCGACGACCGCGTGGCCGGCATCAGCAATCCTACTTATGGAAGAACAGCGCGCGTTCAGTCCTGGGGAGGCCAGATTTCCGATCAGGCACTAATCGGTGACAAAGTGAACGTCGCGCGCTTCGCCTACACGAACTACACCCCAGACAGCGCAACACCGCTGGCTACTACCTCCGCCGTGGTTGTACCCAACTATCTTCAGGAGGGATATTCCACGTACAGCTGGGTGCATGCGCAATCGGAGACGGCCGCCGATCTACTGGTCTTTCGTCATGGGAGCAACGACCTGAAGCTCGGCGCCGAGTTCGAGAACCTGCACGTCAAGGACTATTCCGACTCGCCTCTGGGCACCTACTACTTCCACACAGCGGCAGACTTCGCCAACCTGAATGCTTACGAATACACGCAGACCTACGGCACAGCGTATATCCGATATGGCCAGAAAGCCCTGAGCGCTTTCGTCGAGGACGACGTTCGCCTTAGTCCGCGTGTGACGGCAAACTTCGGCCTGCGTTACGAGTTCCAATCCATTACCGATTCACGCCGAAACTTTGGGCCCCGTGTGGGGATTGCGTGGGACGTGGCTGGAGACGGCAAAACGATCCTTCGTGCCGGCGGCGGTACCTACTTCGATCAGTACTACATGTATCTGAATCGGCGCTTCATCACCCTCGGTCCGAACTCACCACAGTTCAATTACACCTGGGACTGCACGGCAACACCGAATCCATGCCCGACCTATCCCAATGCCGTGGCTTCGCCTTCCAGCGGCAGCACGTCACGCTTTGTGAACTACCTCTACATCCCTGGCGACCGGCTTTTGAATCCGTACGCGCTGCAGTTTTCCGTGTCCATCGAACGCCAGCTTGGGCGCAACACTGTGTTGACCCTGAGCGGACTCGATAGCCACACGTTGAAGCAGATGCGCGTGTCCGACATCAATCACCCCGCCCCCTTCCTCCGTACTGAGCCAGGACAGGTACGAAGCGTCGCCGCAGCCAACGCAACCCGGCCTTACACGTCTTACGACGGCGTTGATGGCGTAACCTTAATCGACCAAATCGACAACACCGCCTCGAGCATCTATCAATCGTTCGACATCGCTGTGAAAACCCGCTTCACGCGTCGCGGAGAAATCAACGCTCACTACGTCTACTCCGGCTCCTACACCTACGCCATGTTTTATGCCGATTACAACAGCGGCGTTCCCAGCGAGTGGCTCCCCGACTACGATCGCTACGAGCGTGGTCCGAGCGACTTCTATCAGCGGCACAGATTCGTCGCCGACGCTGTGCTGCATGGGCCTTACCAAACGACATTCTCCCTGGTAGGCAACCTGGGGTCCGGCCTGCCCGTGAATCCCATCACGGGAATTGACAACAATGGTGATGGCTATACGGTGGACCGCCCGGTCGGCCTGGGCCGCAACTCATTCAAGGGCCCATCACAGAAAACCGTCGATGTATCTCTCGCGAAGCAATTCCCCATCTACGAAAGGCTGCGGATCGAAACCCGCGTGCAGGCGCTCAACGTGCTCAACAGCAAAAACTTCCTCGTCGTAAACAACACCTACGGCAATGGAGCACAACCGGGAAGCAACTTCCTGAAACCACAAGCCGGCATAACCAACACCGATCCCTCGAGGCAGTTGGAGTTTGTAGCACGATTACGTTTCTAGCCTAAACCCCAACCCCTGGGGCCCCTGGGGCGCTTCATCACCGCACAGCCGTAAGACGTTCGGTATGTTCTGACATCTGCGCGGTACGCTCCAGTTTGTCCCAGTTGAAGGGCCGTCCGTCGATCGCCCGCTTCACCGTCTTGAACAGCACCAGGGAAAAGACCTGGCGATAGGCAAACCGCTGCAGCCAGATGTGGAACAGCAGCCACCCGTCGCCCTTGTTCGCTGCATGCTTCCGCTCCAGGCTAAAGGCCAGCGCCGACGTAACGAAGTCGATGATCAAAAAAGCCAGGAAGAACGTCAGCAGCTTTTCGAAGTTTGAAGCATTCGCCGCTTCAGGATGGAAGTGCCGGTCGAGCAGGTAGTGAAATACACCGGCGACAAACATCAGATCGATAAAGGGCGAGACCAGCGGCAGCAGAATCTGGAACACCAGAATATTGGGCAGGGCAAACAACCCCATGGCTCGATTCTTGAGGAACGCACCCTGGTGCTTGTAGATGGCCTGCAGGGTACCGAACGACCAGCGGAAACGCTGCCGCATCAAGCCGCCCGCGGTCGTCGGCGCTTCGGTAAAGGCCAGCGCGTGGTCTTCGTAAATTACCTTGTAGCCCTGCTCCAGCAAATTCATCGTCAGATCGGCATCTTCCGCCACGGTGTTGACGGGATAACTGCCACCCCGGCGCACCGCGTCAGTACGCCACGCGCCAATCGCGCCCGGCACCACCGTCACCACATTGAACAGATCGAGCGCGCGCCGCTCGAAGTTCTGGCTGGTGATGTACTCAAGCGCCTGCCAGCGCGTCCACAGGTTCACCCGATTGCCCACCTTGGCATTGCCCGCGACCGCGCCTATCTTCGGGTCGGCAAAATGGCGCACCAGCCTGGAGACGGCGTCGGCAGCAATCACCGTGTCCGCATCGATGCCAACGAAAAACTCTTCTTCAAGGTGAGCGACGGCAAAGTTAAGCGCCTCGGCCTTACCACCATTTGTCTTGCGAACAACCGTCAGCATGCCGGCGGCAATCTCGTTCGGAAACGCGGCTCGCGCCACTTCGGATGTGCGATCCGGAGAGCCGTCATCGATCACGATAATGCGCAGATGAGGATAGTCCGAGTTAAGCACCGAACGGATGGTGCGGACGATCACCTTCTCCTCGTTGTAGGCCGGGATCAGCACCGCGACGCGCGGGAAGAAGCCACCGGCGACTTCCGGAACAGGGCGTTTGCGAAGCCGGTCAATGAACGCCAGCACGCCGATCAGGATGAGTCGAGCACTCATCAATATGTCGCCAATGAAGAACAGGCTTACCACGAAGTGATTGAAGAAGGCCCACGCAAAGAATGCCACGGAGTCTACGCGTGCCACCCAACGCTCGTGCGGGTTCAACGACGGCATCACTTCAGCCCGCGTCTTGCCCATCAGGTCAGAGACCTGCACGATGTTGTAGCCGTGGGCGCGCAGCCCATCGATCAGCACCGGCAGCGTAGCCACCGTCTCGCTGCGGTTACCGCCGCCGTCGTGCATCAGGATGATGCTGCCGCGGAACTGCGGCTTGGACTTCATGATTTGTAACTGTTCGAGGGTGTCTTTGAGAATGCCCTGCGGCGACTTGGGCTGACGCTCGTCCCAGTCTCCGGTATCGATCTTGTTGCCGATGATCGTGTAGCCCATCTTCTGGATGAGATACGCGGCCGCCGTCTGATCGTTGGTATCGGGCTCCTGGTCGATCGAGTAGGGTGGCCGGAAGTACAACGGCTTAACCCCGAGTTTGCTGCCAAACAAACGCTCGGTCAGGTTCAGTTGTAATTCCAACTGGCGAGGAGAGACCTCACTGATGTCAGGATGGCTCCAGGTATGATTGCCGATCTCGTGTCCCTCGGCCATCACGCGCTTCATCAGGCTTACGTTGTCTTGAGCCTGCTCGCCGATCATCAGGAACGTTGCCTTGACGTCCTTTTCTTTCAGAACGTCCAGCACTTTCGGGGTCCATTTTGGATCGGGCCCGTCGTCGAAGCTGATCGCCACCGTGTTCGACTTGTAACCGTAGTACTCGATCGAGTAAGGCGACGGATAGTTCAGCATGTGCTCATCGGTCACGGTCCAGTTGTAGGAATCCATGTCGATGGTGCGTTCGCCGTGATGCGGCTCACCGGCAATGTGCAGAATATCGCCTTCTCCATCGGAGACCACGTCATCGCCCGGTGGTATTTCTTTCAGAGAAAGCGGTGCACCAGGGTTGCTGGGATGATCCCAAATCGACCACAGCGACGGATCCTCTTCGCCCAAACGCCACAACGCGAAGGTTTGCAGACCCATCTGCCGCGCAGCGCGCAACTCATTCAACGCGGTCACTGCATCCAGCATCCACACCTGGTGGCGCACATGGTTGTCTTCGTCGTCGTAGGTGAAATGCGGATTCAGCTCATCGCCCGCCAGCCCCAGATCTGCGCCGGCATCGGAAGCGAGCTGCCATCCATCCTGCACAGAGATATCTTCGGTATCCAGAACTTTCGGCTCACCGTGCTTGTCCTTTTCCTGTAAGGACACTGTCCAGTTGTACCCATAGTTTCCGATAGCGCAGATTATTTTTTCCTTGGGCACGAGCTTGAGCACGCGCTTCAGGTTGTTCTCAAACCAGTTTTGCGAGGCGATTGGTCCAGGGTTACCCGTTTCCTCGTGCTCGTCGTAGTTCATCAGCAGGATGCCGTCGGAGTGCTGAGCCAGAAATCTGAACTGGTCGTCGTCCGCGCCTACGCCCTGGTTGACGAAGAGCCGCAGCTTTTTGGGATGCATCTGCTCATAGAGTTCGCCGATGAGAGCTTCATAGCCGGGGATTGCGTCATCGGGCAGGCTTTCCAGATCCAGGCTGAGGCCATGGTAACTGGGGTTCGCCGCGAGGAACTTACCCAGTTGCTCCTCCAGATGGCTGCGCGCCGCAGGATTCTTCAACATGTCTGCAACCGACAGATCCCACTGCTGCGTCAATACGTTGAAGTTCTTGATCAGGGGAAAAATCTCTGTGTCTTCGTGGGTCGCGGAGATCAGGTCGCGGATCTTATTTTGCGGGTCGACGCCGTGGACGCCGTGTGCATCCACCACGTTGAACGTGCGCAGAGGCGCCTGCACGGTATAAGCGCCCAGCAAGGTGCCGGCGGCGTCGGTGGTGTAGAGCCATTCGGGGAAAAGTATATCGATCTGATGAATATGGTTTCTGAGCGAGGCATAGCTGCCGGCGTCATCATCGACATAGTAGCCCGCGCGAAGGCCTTCCCCGGAGTTGAACGAGATCTCCGAAGGCTTGCGATTGGTCCGGCGCCGCGCAGGCTTCAGGTACCGGGCCTTGATAGCCGCAGCCTGTTCCTGGATGGCTTTGTAGTTCCGCTTAGGTGCCGGCAGCAGCAGCTCGGGCAGTTTCTGGTTCTTCACCACGTTCAAAAAAAACAGAACGAGAATGATGGTCGACACGACGGCTACCGCATCTAGAATGCGTCTGAGGCGCTTCCAGCGCTTGCGCTGCGGGTCGAAAAAAATCTGGCGATCCATGCCTTCTCAAAGCTTACAGGAACTAAGGTTTGGGGGGCGCAGCACGGTGACCCAGGTTCAAGGTTCCTTCCTCCAGGTCAAAATCCCTGAATTGTCATCGCGCCTGTCCGGCTTGCCACAGACCCGCAGGAGTCATGGGTTTAGCGCCCAGGGAAGGCAAAAAATCCTTGAAAGCGCCTCATGCAAGCCCTCGGTTGGTTTGTGTGCGGGCAACACTGCCGCCTCTAAACGGCCAGCCCTGAAGCAGAATCCTCAGTCCACTTGTTGGCCGACAGCAGGCTACTTGTAGGATTCTGGAAGTATGCTGCCCCGTGACCGTAGATTTTGGCTCTTTGCCCTGTTCGTTTTAGCGGTGGGGGCAGCCCTGCGCTTCTGGATGATCCACGCCCACCCGCTGGTACAGGGTGATTCGCTCCTCTACGGAGACATCGCCACCAACTGGCTTACCCATGGAATCTATGGGCACTCGGTCAGCCAGGCAACGGGTCAGATAGCAGTGGTGCCCACACTGGCGCGTCTTCCCGGGTACCCCGCGTTTCTGGCGATTTGCTTTGCCATCTTCGGTATCGGCAACTATCACGCTGTGCTCTTTCTGCAGGCCGTCATCGACCTGGGCACCTGCCTGCTGGTCGCGGGCCTGGCAGGCCAGATCTGTGGCCCGCGCGCTGGCCGTATTGCCTTATTGCTGGCGGCTCTTTGCCCCTTTACCGCAAACTATGTCGCCGCTCCCCTTAGCGAGACGCTTTCTCTCTTCTGTGTCGCCCTGGGGTTTTGGGCGTTGGCAAAGATTCTCGAACGCCCGCGCCCAGCCTGGATTGCATTGCTGACTTTCTCGCTGACCTTCTCTTGGAGCTATGCCGCACTGCTCCGGCCCGATGGGGCGCTGCTGGCGGTGGTGCTATGGGCGGCGCTCATTGTCTATGGAAGGCACACACTTGGGCTTGCCTTTGCAGTTCGCCTCGCCGTGGTCGCTGGGTTGGTCTCGGTACTGCCTTTTGTCGCATGGGCTGTGCGCAATGCGCGCACCTTTCATGTGTTTGAGCCGCTTGCACCGCGATACGCCAACGACCCCGGGGAGTTTGCAGGCCCGGGTTTCGTCCGCTGGGTCAGAAGCCTGGCGGTCGACTTTACTTCGACCAGTGAGATCTATTGGAACGGCAACAGTGACGCTATCGATCTCGCCAATCTTCCCGCGCGCGCCATCGACAATCCGGGCCAATACGAAGAGACCAAACGCCTGCTCGAGGATTACAACCGTGTCACCACGCTGACGCCTGAGCTGGACGCGCGCTTTGACCAACTTGCAGCCGAGCGTATCCAGGCTCATCCTGTTCGCTATTATGTGCAGCTACCTATGCTGCGGCTCGCCGACATGTGGCTGCGCCCACGGGTCGAGACGCTGATTACCCCACTGCGCTGGTGGCAGTATGCAAAGCATCCGGCGCAGACGGCCTTCGCGCTGTTTTATGGCGCCGCAAACCTGGCTTACCTCGCAGCGGCGTTCGCAGGTGTTCTACGCTGGCCGCGCCTGGCCGGCGCCTTGGTGGCATTCATCGTTGTGCGCAGCCTGTTACTGGCCACGATCGAGGCTCCGGAGACACGCTATACGCTGGAGTGCTTTCCCGTGCTGTTCGTGCTCGGCGCAGCCGCGTTGGCACGTTGCCGCAAAGACTATTTCACAACGCGGGTTGTGCCCGGCGCCGCATCGATGTGAAACACGTTGCTCGCGATTTTTTCGTTATAACGTATGTTCTTGTAGATCGCAGTACGCTTATCGCCTGAGGGCTGGTAGAAAATCTGCTTCAGACTGATGCCACGAGCGGGGTCAACCCATACGGTTACGTGGGTAAACAGGTCGAGTATTTTCTGCTGTATGGGCACCAGGTCAAGCTTGGCTACAGAGACTCCATCGATTGTTTCCGTGCCCTGAAAGGTTACTTTCCAATTGGCTTCGAGATCGGTGCCGCTGCCGCCAAAACCGAGGGTAAGAAAGCTCTCGAACTGGCCGTGGTTGCTGCCCGAGCGCATGCTCGTAATCTGCTTGATTGCAGGTTGGTAGAAGTCGAGTTGAGCGCCATCGTAAACAACGGTCTTGGGCGCGTCCTTGCCGTTCTCCTTTTTTATTTGCGCAGCCATGAGGGTTACCGACTTCTTGCGTTCAAAGTAGATAGTGCCCGTCTGTATGCTGCTTTCCTCAACCACGGCCAGGTACTGGTCCCATGAAAAATCAGCTTGCGCGCTCTCGAATTTACTGGCGGCGGTGTTCAGTTGCGAAAGGACCTTCTGCAAATCTGCGCTTGCGGGCGCTGGCGCTTGAGCGCTGGCCTGGCCTGTGAGCGAAAACATCAATCCGAGGCAAAGCAGCGCAAAAAACTTCCTTACATCAACCATGATTCTCCCTTTTCCGCTGTTGGACGCCACGGAGTGGCTCCGGGTTTCTTTTTCCTTAACACTGTCTGGGCAAAGGAACCCACATCGGACGCGTTCTCTGCGCCTACTCCAGGTGTGTTTATGGTGCAAGCAGGTCAATCGGAGGGTGAAAGGTTCGCTTCACATCCCTTGTAGCCGCTTCGGATCCCTTGTAACCAATGTTGAGGTAAACGCCTACGCTCCCCTTTGTCATCTCGACCGAAGCGAAGCGTAGTGGAGAGATCTGCAGTTCCCTCCCTCCGTCGTAACGATAGCTAACGAAGAGGCCGCCCCTCCCAAAAAAAGACGTTGGGAAGATAGGGCACCCGGCTCGTTGCTCAGAAACGATCTCTAGCGATGCGCCCAAATTTGGTAGAGGGTTACGTTTCCGCTCGCGTCTTTTTGTGCACGATAGCGATCCATTTGCACGGTGCCGGAGATGGATTCAATACGCTGCTGTAGCTCCGCCTTTAGTTTTGCTTCGTCGCTGCTCTCGGCTACCTGATCGGCGCCGATCTGGTAGGTCCACGCATTCGGACCATTGGACCGGACGAGTATGTCCTTGGTAGACGTCAAAGTCTCCTGCGGGCGATCCCGGTAATTAATCAGCCGGGGCGACACGAACAGGAAAATAAGGATCAGCGTCACCATCACGTCGTAATGAAAACTGCCGCGTGGGTAGGTCCAGAACAAGTAGCTCTTGAGAATTCGCTGCATCTATTGCTCTTTTCTACGGATCACTTCTTCGCCGCCCATGTAGGGCAGCAACGCCTTGGGTACCCGAACCGAACCATCGGCTTGTTGATAATTCTCTAGAATCGCAAGCCATGTGCGTCCAATCGCGAGACCGCTTCCGTTGAGCGTGTGCACCAACTCAGTCTTGTTCTTTCCCTGAGGCTTGTAGCGAATATTGGCGCGCCTGGCCTGATAGGCCTCGAAGTTGGAGCAGGAAGAGATCTCACGATAAAGTCCCTGCCCCGGAAGCCATACCTCGAGATCGTAGGTCCTGGAGGAAGCCGCCCCCGTGTCCGCCGCGCAGAGCAGCATCTTCCGATACGGCAACTCAAGCCGTTGCAGAATGGCCTCGGCGTGGCTGGTGAGTTTTTCATGTTCTGCGTTCGATTGATCGGGCCGCACAAACTTGACCAGCTCTACTTTTTGGAACTGGTGCTGACGGATGAGGCCGCGCACATCCTTGCCATAGGAGCCGGCTTCGGAACGGAAGCAGGGCGTGTAGGCGGTGAGGCTCACAGGCAACTGTGCTTCGTCGATGACCTCGTCACGATAGAGATTGGTGACCGGCACCTCAGCCGTGGGAATCAGATACAGATCGTGGTCTTTGCACCGGAACAGGTCCGCTTCAAACTTGGGTAGTTGGCCGGTACCAAACAGGGAATCGCTGTTGACCAGAAACGGCGGCAGTACCTCGAGATAACCGTGTTCACGCGTGTGAATGTCGAGCATGAAGCTGGCCAGGGCCCGTTCCAGGCGTGCTCCTCCGCCCCAGTAGACGGCAAAGCGTGCTCCTGAAACTTTGGCGGCGCGCGCAAAGTCGAGAACGCCGAGGTTCTCACCCAACTCCCAATGCGGCTTCGGGGTGAAATCGAAAGCTGGTTGCTGGCCCCAACGCATCACTTCCACGTTGTCGGCTTCGCTCTTTCCCGCGGGAACACTGTCCTGGGTCAGATTAGGAATGGCAATGAGCAGCGCGCGCATTGCTTCTTCTGCCTTGGCGGCGCTGCGTTCCTGCTCCTCCGTCTCCTGCTTCAGTTCACGCGTCTTGTCAATGAGAGCTGCAACCTCAGAAGCGTCAGCACCGGCCTTGCGGCTGCGCGCGACCTCATCGCTCAACTTATTCCGTTGAGCCTGCAGGCCTTCAGCCTGCGTGATGCGGGCGCGCCGCTCTACGTCGAGCGCGCGAAAGTCTCCCAAAACCGTTGCTGGATCCATACCCCGGGCGCGAAGTTTTTCCTCCACCAGTTCCAGGTTGGCCCGCACAAAATTCAAATCGAGCATAAGCGTCTAGTTTACCGGATGAATATCCAGACCAATATCCGGACGAATATCTGCATCAGTACTTCCAGCTCATATCGGCGTCAGGGGGCGCGGTCTTCTGGATGCGCTCCATGATCTTGGGCACGTACATGGTGTTGTAGTGCAGGCGCGAGAGCGCGTTGGGCAGCTTGGGGTCGCCATTCCAGCAATGTTCGGCGCGTTCGCCATATTTCACTTCGCCGTCATAGGGAACGCCATGGCCCGGGGTGCCGGTTTTGTCGAGAAAATCCTGCAACAGGTAGACAGCATTGTTGAGAAAATACGTATCGGCGGAACCGACGTAGACATGGAGTTTGCCTTGCAGTTGCGGTCCCAGCTTGTCCCAGTCGCGCTGCAGAATCGCGTCGAGATCGTAGTGATCATGCCAGTAGGCGGCGACCTTGTGGTCGATGGCTCCAGTTTGCTTGTCGAAGATCTGCGCCGGGTAGCCATCCGGGCCTACCGGCCCGTAAACCGCCTGCCAGATGTCGAGCTGATCGCCTGAGCGGCCGTGGTCGCCGAGCGCTGCCTCGTAGGCGGTATTGTCGCGAGCCGTCATCAGCGTCTGCCCGAGATAGTTGCGCATGGTGGGCTGTTCAATCTGTTTGTGCGCGCCTTCGAGGTAGAAGAAGTTTGGCTGCTCGTAGAGATCGACCGTCATATAGGCGCGAAAGTCAACCGGATCAGGGCACGCGACAAAGGCTCCGTTGTAGTGCGTGGGATAGAAGATCTGCACCGCCAGTGACTCCCATCCGCCGGTCGAGCCGCCGTAGAGAAAGTGCGCCCAGCCATCGGGGATACCGCGGAACTGCTTTTCGATGGCCGGCAGCAACTCCGTCTCGATCGCATCGCCGTAGGGGCCGAGATTGGCGGAGTTTACCGCGTAGGAGTCATCATAGAACGGGTTCGCGTGCTGAATCTTGACCACAAGCATGCGCGGGAAGCCCGGGCTGATCCATTGCTTGTACTCGTTGTAGGCTTCCCTCTGCTGGATGCGGGCATAGTCCTTCAAATGGAAGCGCTCGGAGTAGTCCGGCTTGACATCGGAGTCGGGTGGAGTGTCACGAAAGTCGTCCATACCGTCGACAAAATGGTCGTGGAAGATGGCAATGGGGAAGTGGGCGTTCGGGTGCTCTTCGAAGCCCTCAGGCACCAGGACAACTGCAGAGAGGTACATCGGGGTACCCCAGAATTTTGTCAGAAGCTGGCTCTGGATGCTGATGTGGCGAATGTACTTCGTATCCGGTTTGGGAACAATGGGCGGAATGGTTTCGGTGAGCGATACCGCGAGTTGAGTATGGCCATCGATGTGGACCTTGACCGGTTTGGAGTAAAGATTGCCCGGAGCCAGATTCCAGTGCTGACCTTCGCCGCGATCGGGCGCCAGCTTCACGGTGGTTCCGTCGGAGCGGTGGAAGGTCTGGTAGATGTTCAGCAGCCCCTGCACGTAGTAGTCGCCCGCGGGCACCTGATCGAGCGAACGAATGGGATAGCCGGCGGCTTCTCTGGTGATGGTGACCAAATGGCCCGGGGCCATACCGTCGACAGTGGTGCCAAAGATCAACTGCGAGCGTGGCGAGTCGTTGATCTGCATGCGCGGTTCGCCGGAGGGGTCGGTCGAGAGCAGGAAGAAAAGCCTGCCATCGAGCGGTTTGTTCGATGCGCTGGCAGGGAAGCTGACGGTGATCTGGGCGGCGAGCGGGAGAGAGCTGGCGAGTAGGGTGGCCAGAAGAAAGCAAAGCTTCCGATGCATAGTTGAAAGTATATGTATAGGAAGATCGTTCAAAACCCTGTACCGGTCACAAATTCTGGTGCCCGCATCTCGCGGTCTTTGCGCGAGATGTGCCAGGGGGCACCCGGGTTCGTGGCTTCGGCAACACGCGGCCAAGGGTGCTCACTTGCATCCCTGCGCAATGGCGAGACCTTTCTCCTGATCAGTCTCCTCAGTCAGGGTTTGCGATACTAGTTGGAGCCGCCATGTCCAAGTTCACGCATAGTGTCTCCCGACTGCTCATCGCTTTGCTTGTCATCCCGTCGACGCCCTTGGCGCAAGCCAGCGCCTATGATGCTCATCCCAAGCTGGTCATCATTCTGGTGATCGACCAGTTCCGGGCAGACTACCTCGACCGCTATCGCGCCGACTTCAAGGGGCGGGGTTTTCGCCTTTTTCTCGATAAGGGCGCCTACTTTGAAGACTGCTACTACGACTACGCCAATACCAAGACGGCCCCCGGCCACGCCACCATCGGCACCGGCGCCTACACCGACGGTCATGGCATCTCTTCTAACGAATGGTGGGATCTGAGCCGCAACAAGCAGCGGGCCATCAGCTCGGTAGAAGACGATCGCTACCGCGTCGTGGGTGAGATTCACCCCACCAGGGATGGCGGCGCATCGCCGCTGAACCTGCGCGCTTCCACCGTGGGCGATTCGCTCCGCCTGGCGACCAACGGCCAGTCGCGGGTGTTTGGCGTTTCCCTGAAGGATCGGGCGGCGATTCTGCCTGCCGGCTACTCGGCAAACGGCGCATTCTGGATCGACCACGAGTCCGGCGCCTTCATCACGTCCAGCTATTACATGGACTCGCTTCCCGACTGGGCTACGGAGTTTAATGCGAGCGACCGGGCGACCCAGGCAGAGCAGGAGGCGGGGTTTCCGGGGACCAGGAAATTCTACGAGGAGGTGGGATCTACGCCGGCTTCGAATGCCTACGAACTCGACTTTGCCCGCGCCCTCATCACCGGCGAGCAGCTTGGCAATCATCCGGTGACGGATATGCTGGTGCTCAGCCTCTCTGCCAACGACATCGTCGGGCATCGCTACGGCCCGGACTCGCCCCAGTCCCGGCAAATGGTCGATAGCCTCGACCAACAACTCGACGGCTTCTTTACCTGGCTGGACAAGACCATTCCCGGTGGCCTGGCAAATGTCTGGATTGCGCTTTCTGCCGATCACGGCGTTAACTCAGTCCCGGCAGATGCGCTCGCGCTTGGCTTGCCCGCCGCGACCATCGACATGGGCAAGTTCACGGCCAGCATCAACGACACCTTGAACGCGAAATTCTCCCCCGGGGAAAAAGTGAGCTACTTGCTTCCAAAGCAGGAGCTACCCTACCTGGCGCTCAACAGCCCCTCCTTCGATGTAGCCGGAATCAACGAGCAGGAAGCTGAGCAGGCCGTGCAATTGGCGATTCCGGATGCTGTGGCTGCGCTGGCGCCCGCGTTTGATCCAGATGCTCCCAGGCAGGTGGTGCCTAAGCCGGCCGCCGAAGTCCCTCCTCCGTCTGCTGCCGCGGTGCCCGCGCCTCCCCCTGCTGCTACGGCTGGATCGAAATCGCGCTCGAAGTCACGGGCGAGTGCGGCTGCCGCCGCTGCCGCGGCCAAGCCGCCGGTAGCGCCGCCGGAACCGCCGCCACCTCCTCCGATGCGGTTGCCGGCCACGCCGGTCGTGGTGCACACATACACTCGCCAACAGCTCGCCTCGGGCCAACTGCCTCCCTCGGAATGGGGCCAGCTCCTGGCGCATAGTTACAGCCCGAATGGCGGCTGGTACGTGATGGTGATTCCAGCCGCTTACCAGATGGAGAACGTCGGCAAGGGGACAACTCACTTCAGTCCCTGGTCCTATGACCGGCATGTACCGCTGGCGTTTTTCGGCGCCCCCTTTACCCCCGGCATCTACCGCGGCAGGGTGCAGCCGGTAGATCTGGCCGCGACGCTGGCCTCTCTGCTCGGGGTCAACCAACCATCGGCAGCGGTGGGAACGGTGCTCACCCAGGCGATCCATATCCCGCCTGCCGCGCCCGCTCCACGTACAGGGAAGAGTGGGCGCGGTCATGCCGGTGCAACGGAAGATATCGAGGAAGGCTCTGCCACCCAGTGAAACCCGATATGAGCGTTCGCTTTGCCGGTCTTCTGCTGCGCAATCCAGTGATTGCCGCCAGCGGAACCTTCGGCTATGGCATTGAATTTGAAGATGTTGTCTCGCTCGATCGCATTGGTGGGTTTATCACCAAGGGGTTGTCGTTCGAGCCGATGGCCGGAAACCCTGCTCCGCGGCTGATCGAGACGCAGGGTGGCATGATCAACGCCATCGGACTGCAGAATATTGGCGTGCGCGCGTTTGTCGAGAAGAAGTTACCCGCGCTACGGCCACACTCCGGTACCGCCTGTATCGCGAATGTCTTCGGCTACGAAATTCGTGACTACATTGCCGTCATCGAGGTGTTGAACAACGCTCCCGGCATAGCGGCTTATGAACTGAATGCCTCCTGTCCAAACACGCAACACGGCGGCATGGTCTTTGGCGCCGATACCGGGATCCTGGATCAACTGGTCTCTCGCGCCAAAGCGGTTTCGCGCCGGCCTTTGATCGTGAAGCTCTCCCCCAACGTAACCTCGATAGCGACGATGGCGCGCTGTGCGGAAGGAGCGGGCGCGGATGCGCTTTCGCTGGTGAACACGTTCGTGTCGCTGTCCATTGATGTGGAGACGCGGAAGCCCCGTATCGCCAATGTCACCGGAGGCTTGTCAGGCCCGGCCATTAAGCCGATCGCTGTACGCATGGTGTACGAGGCGGCCAAGGCGGTTTCGATTCCCATCTGCGGGTTGGGTGGCATTACGACAGCCGAGGATGCAGTAGAGTTCCTGCTGGCCGGCGCGACCACGGTGCAGATTGGAACCGCCAGTTACGCCGATCCACGAGCAGTGCAGCGAATCGCAGATTCCCTGGAGCGATGGTGTTCCCGGCATCGCGTCGCCAGCGTTTCGGAGTTGACGGGCGGCGTGCAGCTGGGCAGCTGAATCTTTGTCCTGTCAACCCGTCCAAATGTAAAAGCCCCTGCTCTCCTTCAAGAGCAGGGGCTTTTACATTCGTACGGCCTAATTAAGCAACGTTGCGCATCAGGCGTTCGCGCAGCTCTTCAGGAATGCGATCCTGCAGAACACGAGCCTGAGCCATGGCTACCTCTGCCAGGTAAACCGGCGCGGGGGTAGCGACCGCTACCAGTACCCAGATAAGCAGCGAAACCAGAAGGCCCGCAATGGCGGCTGCCTGCATGCTCAGCACAATGGGCATTTGCCACAGGTGCAGATTCACAAGCGCCCAGTGTTGCAGAGGCTGCACATGGTGAATGACTGCCAGGGCCAAAAGAAAAGCTGCGATCGATACCGTACTCAAGCTGATCAGAACCACATCGACGGTACGGTGCAAACGCTGCCGTGAACGGCAACGCGCACACTCTACCAGATGCTGCTCGTAATCACGGCGCATCTCCGGAGTAATCCCGGAAATGTCATATCTCCAGCTGGAGAGTATGTCGCCTACCACCCGATCACTGCATGCTGTCGTTTGCATTCTTATCGTTAGCCGCTTCAACCAATATTAACATTTCGAGCTTATTCCGACCCCTGAAATCGCAGGTCAAAACGTGACAGACCATGGAACCTATTCAATTATAAGCAAATAGCCTGTAGCGGCGTACTCTGTTCCGCAAGCAGAAGCTTATTTGCCAGCAGGCTCATACGGTCTCGCAGAGCCCTCTCTGCCGTAACTCTTGCAAGCTCCGGCAGGTTGTTACTTTCTGATAGATGCGCGAGCACGACGTAAGACGCATTTCCATCGTAGTTTTTCTCAAGGAAATCGGCCGCGGCTTCATTCGATAAGTGCCCTACGCGGGACATGACCCGCTGCTTTACCGACCAGGGGTAGGGGCCGTCGCGCAGCATCTCGAGGTCATGGTTACTTTCCAGCATGAGTACGTCACAGTTGCGAATCGCCATCTTCACATTGGGCGGCATGTACCCAAGATCGGTAGCGATCCCCATCCGCACGCCTTCCGCTTCAAAAACGAAACCGACCGGGTCCACCGCATCGTGGGGAATGGTGAAAGGGGTGATGCCGATGTCGCCGATCGAGAACCCATTGCCGGCGGCGAAGTATTCCACCCCCGGAAGCCTGCAGGGATCTTCCTGTGCTTTTTCTGGTTGCGGTTCTGGTTGCGGTTCCGGTTGCGTTTCTGGTTGCGCCGAACCCGGGGCCGCCGCCGAGGAGGCGTCGACGCATTCCATCTCCGCGCCTTCGGGTTCGTCCATCGGAGGCGCATAAGGCCCGGCCTCCGGCGCGGCTTCGACTGCCTGCTTCTGAGCCAGGTCCTGCTGCCGCTGCGAGAGCCAGGCGGCGTAGGTCATGCGCTTCTGGGGCATCATCCACCGCATCCAGGCGCGGTGAGTTGCCTGGGTAAAGTAGACCGGCACGCCAAGCTTGCGAGCCAACACTGCGAGACCCTGAACATGGTCCTGGTGTTCATGAGTGATCAACAGCGCATCGATAGCTGCCGGGTCTTCATTGGCTACGTGCATGCGCTTGAGCAGTTCGCGGCAGGAGAGGCCGGCATCGACCAGAATGCGCGTAGTGCTGCTGGAGACAAGGGTGCTGTTGCCCTTTGAGCCTGAGGCCAGCACTGTCATCCGCATCATAAAAAAAGCATACGCTGGTGGGCGGTTGATAACAGGGGCATTCGCAGGAAATAGGTGCTTGCCGCGGCACTCCCGGTGAATCAATTTGGGCCTGATCAATCTGGGATGGATCAGTACTGGTAAAAGCCCCGTCCGGATTTGCGGCCGAGCCAGCCGGCATCGACCATACGGACAAGCAGCGGGCAGGGGCGGTATTTGGGATCGCCGAGGCCGTCGACCAGCACGCGCATGATGTCCAGGCAGACATCGAGGCCGATAAAGTCCGCCAGCTTGAGAGGTCCCATGGGGTGGGCCATGCCCAATTCGAACACCTGGTCGACGGCTTCCGCGGTGGCCACGCCTTCCATCACGGCGAACATGGCCTCATTCAGCAGCGGCATAAGAACGCGGTTGGAGACGAAGCCCGCTGCGTCGTGTACTTCGACCGGCGACTTGCCCAGTGCTTCGGCCAGGCTCCTCACCTGGGCAAAGGTTTCATCCGTGGTCTCAAGGCCGCGGATGACTTCGACCAGCTTCATCACTGGCACCGGGTTGAAAAAGTGCATCCCGATGACCTGCCCCGGCCTCTGGGTCTGCGCCGCCAGCCTGGTGATGGAAATGGACGAGGTGTTTGAAGCCAGAATCACCTCTGGCTTGAGCGCGTCATCCAGCTTCATGAAGAGTTCCTGCTTCAGAGCGAAGCGCTCCGGCGTTGCTTCGATAATAAAGTCGCAGACCGACAGATCCTGTCCTTCGAGGGTGCCGCGAATCCTCTGCAAAGCTTTTTCGGCTTCGGCAGAGGTCAGTTTGCCCTTGGCCGCTTCGCGATCGAGATTCCTGCGAATCGCATCCAACCCGCGGTCGAGAAAGCGCTGCTCGATCTCGCAAAGCAGAACCTCAAACCCACTGCGGGCGAACACATGGGCGATGCCGTTGCCCATGGTCCCGGCGCCCACAACGCCTACTGTTTTGATGGAATGCATGCCGCTAGCGTGCCCGCACCAGGATGCAGGTGATGTTGTCGCGCCCGCCGGCATCGTTCGCGGCCTGGATGAGCTGGGCACAGGTTTGTGCGAGGTCGCCGGCGGAGCACAGGATCTTTGCGATGTGGCCGTCATCGATTTCTCGCATGAGGCCATCGGAAGCAAGCAAATACAGGTCGCCGGCAGAGACGTCAAATTCAAGCAGGTCCGCGTCCACCTCGTCCTGCGTGCCTACGGCGCGGGTGATTACGTTGCGCATGGGTGAGGTCTCGGCCTGAGCCGGAGTCAAATGCCCCAACCGCACTTGCTCATCGACTAAAGAATGGTCCTGCGTGAGGCGCTCCAGCTTGCCTCCGCGGAATCGATAGCAGCGGCTGTCACCCACATGGGCTACCCAGGCATGGTTTCTGCGGGTTGCCATGGCCACCAGGGTGGTGCCCATGCCGGCTTTTGCCGGGTCCTGCACGGCGCTGTGATGCACGCTGGTGTTGGCCGCATCTACGGCCTGCTGCAGGGTTTCGTGAGTTAACCGTCCGTGGCTCATGGCCTGCAGCATGGCATCGACTGCCATACGGCTGGCGACTTCGCCGGCGGCCGCGCCGCCCATACCATCGCAGACGACAAAGTTACAGGCGCCCTCTTCCTGGCCGAGGTTCAGCCCGTAGGCATCTTGATTGGTCTTGCGGGTTCGCCCCTGATCGGACGCACCGGCCGCCTCGTATTCCAGCACTCTCGGCTGCTTGTCTGGCATCCACTCTTTCCTGTGAGGCCACCGCGCGTAATTGAGCCACCATAATCTGTCTCGAAGCGGACGTAAAGCAGCTTTTGCTGGTTCGCGATGGCAAGAGCGCCGAGAAGGGGCGTACCGCCTGCTGGTTCCATGTTTTCCTATGATTTTGAGCAGACAGTTGTGAGCAGTGGGGCAGAGGTTTGGCAGACAGAATCTCTTGTGGCCCGCAAAACCGCCGGGGAAGTATTTTTCTCAAATTTCCACGTAGCTTCAGGCAACCCGGGGGGCTAATTCTCGCTACCGCGAGGTAGCCCTCCGCTGTTACACGCTTCTTACGGTCGTAGAAGGCTGGTTAGTTCGCCAGACCCAGTTCGCGCAACTGAGTCAGGGAGAAAGTTCTCCGGGCGCCCGTTGCACGGTCGATAAACGAGGCGGTCAACCCCGCATGCAGCGTCCGATACATCGCTTTCAGATGGAAGGGAGTGTTGCTGGTCACTGCGGAAAGGCGCTGTGACAGCAGGTCCCAATGATCGAAGTGAGCCTGATGGGGCTCGCCCGGACCCTCCGGCAGGGCGGTCAATTCAACCCTCTGTCCAGCATGTTCGCCTGGTGTCTCTTTCACCAGCCGCAACTGCAACGAATAGAGTGTGGCGTCGTCATTATTCATAGGCACCTTTGCGGGAGAGTTAGGGTGATTTCTTACTGTGCTAGCTGAACACGGTGAGATGCCCAAAAGGAAGAACGGGTTGCGGGTCTATGACTCTTTGGTAGTAGTTCCATCCCTCCGCAGGTAACTACGGTTCCCGGCCGGAGGTAACGGCTCTATCGCCGGCGCGCCTGCTCCCAGGCCTTGGCATACTTCCAGCTCACATAGACCGAATGGTAGAGGTGCAAGAGGAGACCCTCGCGTCCATCGAGGAAACCCAGGCGCAGTATGTAGTTGTAAAGAAAGGTCATTACCGGGTTCAGCACAACGTTGGTCAGAAACGCGGGCAGGCTGCGGACGGGTCTGCCGGCAGAAATCGCCTGGTCCGCGCCGAGCGTACTGTAGCGGTCCATGTGAGCGATGTATTCGGCCAGGGTAGGGTAGGCGTTGTGGACCAGGTCACCCTTGAGGCGGCCGGCTTTGCCTTCAAAGTGAACCGTTTCGTGCACAGGGCGCGCTTCGAACTCGGCCGCTCCGCGGTGAAATAGTCTTAGCTTGCGGTCGGGATAGAAACCGCCAAAACGCACCCATCGTCCCAGAAAAAGATTGCGGCGGGGCAGAACGTATCCGTCGAACGGCGGGGCGGTTGCCAATAGTTCCCAGAGTTCCTTGGCCAACTCGTCGCTCAAGGCCTCGTCTGCGTCGAGCGAGAGCACCCAGTCGCAGGTACATTTTTCGAGCGCGGAGTTCTTCTGCGGGGCGAAGCCCTTCCATTCCTCCAGGAAGAAACGGGCGCGAAAGTTGCGGGCAATTTCTTCGGTGCGATCATTCGACCCGGAGTCGACCACCACAATCTCGTCAGCCCAGGCCACGCTGCCCAGCGTGCGGGCAAGGTTGGCCTCTTCATTACGCGTGATGATGGCGACGGAGAGCGTTTTACGCATCGGCCGGCTCGTTCAAAATTCCCTTCAGTGCAGGGTTACCGGCTAAGCCCCGAGATGCTCTTTGATGACTCGGTCGACGACGGCCGGCAAAGTCTCGCCGGTCTTCGGCAGTACGAAGTGGTTGGCGGCATCTAACCAGTCTAGCTTGAAGCTGGTAGAGAGCGCCGAGATCCAGACCTGGCGGGCCGGGGCGTTGGGGGTAATGACAAACTTGCCTGGTGGGTCGTCGAACAGGATATTGAGTACTCCACTCTGTTCTTCGACTTCAAAACCGCCCTCTTCTTCGGCTTCGATCAGGCTTTTCTTGAGGGCATCCATCGCGGTATCCGAGTGGCGGCGGAACGTCGTCTCGTCTAGCATGAGTTGAGTGTAACAAGGCACATGATCCGATTCCTCTTCGCCCTGACCGGGGCCTTGCTGTTGTGTGCCGGCCCTTCACTCCGTGGGCAAAGCCCAGCCGAATCTGCGCATGACCTGGTAAAAGACGTGGTCTACAACGAGCTGCAGGAGCGCCGCGAGGCGAGCCTGTGGCAATACCGTGTCGACAAACGGGTGCTTACCCAGACGACGATTGAGCAGCAAGTGGAGACGGGCGCTGGACCGGTACATCGCGTATTCGCGCGCCAGGGTCAGCCGCTTGATGCGGCGGCGCAGAAAAAAGAATCGGATCGCCTCAATAGTCTGTTGCGCAACCCTGCCGACCAGGCCCGCATGAAACAGGACTACGATGCCGAGGAAAAACGCTTGCAGCGCCTGATCGGCGCCATGCCCGACGCATTTACCTATAGCTACGACGGCATGGTTGAGGGGAATTTACGGCTCTCGTTCCGGCCGAACCCCGCCTACACTCCGCAGACCTACGAAGCCCGCGTTTACCATGCCCTGGCGGGCGAGATCTGGATACAACCTCAACTTAAGCGGCTGGTGAAGGTCGATGGCCGTGTTGCAAACGAAATTGACTTTGGTTATGGACTGTTCGGCCGGATCGAGAAGGGTGGCACGTTCCAGATCCGGCGGCAGCAGGTCGGGGAAAACCGGTGGAAGACCAGCGTGATCGACGTGCATGTTTCCGGGCGTATTGTGTTTTTCAAGGCGATCAGCAAAGACCAGCGAGAAGTGCGCTCGGCATTTCAGCCGGTTCCATCGAACCTGAGCGTCTTGGATGCGGTTGCGTTGTTGCATGCGATGCCGGCGCTTGAGCCGTGATGGCTGCCATCAGGGCCTCCGTCGGTCCGCCACCGCAGCAGCAGGCGACGGCAACGGCTATGCCTCTCGTCTTCGCATCGAAGTTTGCCGGGCACGGCGCAATGGATCGTTGGACGATCAACGGCAAGTCTTACCCGGAAACGGTCAGCCCCATGCTGACTTCAGGCCAACGCTATCGTCTCTCGCTGATCAATCACAGCAACAATGACCATCCTGTGCATCTGCACAGGCACAGCTTTGAGCTGCGCCGCGTGCCCCACCACCCGGAGCTCTACGGTATTGTCAAAGATACGGTGCTGGTGGAGGCGAACACGCAGGTCGAGGTGGAATTTACCGCGAACAATCCTGGATCGACGCTGTTCCATTGCCACCAGCAGAACCACATGGATGCGGGCTTCATGATGCTGTTTCGCTATGCATAACTTCCCCCTGCAATTGCCAAAGTCCTGGGTTTGGATGCTTGCTGTGGGTGCAGTCCTATACAGTTCGGCAGCAGCGCGCGCGCAAGGCAATTATGAGATCCAGGTTTACGGCGCAGATACGGTCGAACCAAAGAGCACCATGGTTGAGATCCATTCCAACTACACGCTGGACGGGCAGAAATACCAGGTCGACGGGGTCTACCCCACCAACCACCAGCTTCACGAAACCCTCGAAATCACCCAGGGACTTACCAGTTGGTCGGAAGTAGGTTTCTACGTGTTTACCAGCACGCAGAGACGGGCATGGTGTGCAGTGGGTGGGCGACCATATTCGTCCCCGCGTCCGTGTGCCTGAGTCCTGGCATTGGCCGGTGGGTGTGAGCCTCTCGACAGAGGTGGGGTATCAACGGCCGGTGTATTCCCCCGATACCTGGACCTGGGAGATTCGGCCAATCGTCGACCAGTACATCGGCCGATGGTATTGGGCCGTGAATCCGGCGCTCGAACGCGCGTTGCATGGTCCCGGTGTTGCCCAGGGGGTGGAGTTTTCTCCAGCCGCGAAGATCGGCTATGACTTCAGTAAAAAGATCAGTGGAGGTTTCGAATACTATGCCGACTACGGCCGGCTGGGCTCGTTTTATTCTCTGCACGATCAGCAGCAGCAGATTTTTGCAGTGACCGATCTAAATGTATCTCCCCGATGGGAGATCAATGTCGGCGTGGGAGTGGGGCCTACGGCCAGTACCGATCATTGGATCATCAAGGCCATCATTGGCCGTCGCTTCAACTGGAAAAGAGAAACGCCAGTCGATTGAGACTTAACCGGCCTTTGCCCGCCAAGGCATAAAAAATGCTGAGGCTGCCCCATACAAGCCTGCGCCGTTGGCTCGCAACGCTGTCCGCCCCTCACTGCCGTTACTACCCCATGAATTGTCATCCCAAACGGAGTGCAGTTCAGAGCCACTATCGGTTAGCCCGGGCAATATATTTGTCGTAGACGATTTTGGCGGCTGCGACATCGGTGACCGCGATGCCGACGGACTTGAAGATCGTTGGATAGTTTCCGCGCTCGATCTCTGCACCATTCAGGAGTTCACCTATCTCGGCGGCGACCTGTGCGCGCGCGAGGATGATGTCTCCTGCCTCTTTGAGCGCAGCTTCGCGCGATTCGACGATCACTGCTCCGCGCATGGCTTCGTCATCGAGCTCGCGGCGTTCCGCCGTGGCGGCGCCCACGGCGCAAACCACCGCGTCTGGTTTTAGCCAGCGTCCCGAAAGAACTGGCGCCGGGGAGCTGGTCAGGACCAGTACAACGTCAGCATCCGAGACTGCCTGTCGCGCCGTCGTTGCCTGGGCGCCGATCTCACTCGCAAATTGCCTGGCATGCTCCTCGGTGCGGCTCCAGACACGGACTTCCTTGAAGGAGCGAATACCCGCCAATGCTCGGACGTGCGAGCGCGCTTGCACGCCACTGCCCAGGATGCCAAGGATCCTGGCGCCGGGATCGCAGAGATGGTCAATCGCTACTGCGGATACAGCCGCTGTGCGCATTTCGGTGATCAATCGCCCATCCATGGTCGCCAGGGGCTCTCCCGTATCGCTGCGAAAGAGTTGGATGACCGCATGATGAGTGTGTTTCCGCAGGCTTCCGTTGCCAGGATAGAAAGCGACCATTTTGGTGCCCATCACTGTGCCGTAAACCGCGGGCATGACACCAAACCAGCCGCCATGCAAGGTCACCGGGATCATGGTCCGGACGGGTTGCTGTACGCGGCCGGCGGAAAAGTCGATGAGCGCCTGCCGGATTGCGGGGATCAGCTCATCGTAGGAGAGCACTGCCCGCACTTCTTTTTCACTGATGTAAATATCTCTTGACATGGCTTTTTGCTATTGGCCAAATGATACGCGCCTTGGATTTCCATGCAGATCCATGGGACGGCTGCTTTTTGATTGGCAGAGGCTACTATCGAGAGATGGACCCGCGGCACGAATCACAGTTCACCGATCCGATTGAATTATTCGCCCAGTGGTTAAGAGACGCGGAGAGCAGTGAACCGAACGATGCCATTGCGGCTGCCCTGGCTACATCGACTCCCGATGGTGTTCCCAGCATCCGCATGGTCCTGGTGAAGCGTGTGGACGAGCGTGGATTTTGCTTCTTCACCAACGCGGAGAGCCAAAAGGGCAAGGAGCTACAGGCGAACCCCAGGGCAGCACTATGCTTTCACTGGAAGACACTGCGCAGACAGGTGCGGGTAGAGGGCCCGGTCACGGAGTTGGATGCGGCCGACGTGGATGCGTATTTTCACAGCCGATCACGCAAGAGTCAGATCGGTGCTGCTGTTTCAGACCAGAGCCGGCCGCTCAGCAGCCGCGAGGAACTGGAAACAAAAGTGGAGCAGTTCGCCGCGGCTCACCCAGGAGAGATACCTCGACCGGAGTACTGGCGCGGATTCTGCATTCACCCTGAACAGATCGAGTTCTGGATGGACGGGGAGAATCGCCTGCACAATCGTTTTCTGGTTACGCGCGATGCAGGGAAGTGGAACTCGACGCGACTGTATCCATAAGCAGAACTCTCCGCAGAGAGCAGAACTCTCCGCAGAGAGCCCTGCTTATGGCCGTATCTAAAAAGGAATATCGTCGTCGGTGATTTCGGTTCCGGCGAACTCTTCGTGCTGCACGGGCGCGCGTTGGTCGAACGACGTGGTGTTCGAGCGGGAACCGCCGCCGCCCATGCTCTCGCCCTCTCCACGGCCTGAGAGCAACACCAACTCGTTGACGATGATCTCGGTGCGGTACTTCTTCTGGCCGGAGGCCTGGTCATCCCACGACCGGGTCTGGATGCGGCCTTCGACATAGAGTTTGTTGCCCTTCTTCACGTAGTCGCGGATGATTTCGGCAATACGCTGATAAGCAGTCAGGTTGTGCCACTCGGTCCGGTCCTGCCACTCGCCCGCTTTGTCTTTGAAGCGATCGGATGTGGCCAGGGTGAGATTGGCCACAGGCAAACCGCTGGGTAAAAATTTAACTTCCGGGTCTTTGCCGACGTTGCCCAGGAGAATGACTTTGTTAACGCTCTTTGGCATGGTGCTCCCTCTGTTTTGGGTAAGGCTGAAGCATAGCAGAACTGCGGGGTTGCTGAGACTGTCTGGATGAAGGTTCGCTTAGGTTTCAGGCTTAAGCGACGCCCCGTCACCCGGGCAACGAGCTTGACGAGCGCTTTGGTCTTGCGAGGCGGCGGTTACGCAGCCACTTGGCCGCGCCCAGCAGGGTCAGCATGGTTCCGAAAGGCAGGCACATCATGGCGAGCAAGAGCGCAAGCCAACCGGAGTTGGTGTAAGGGCCATGCTGCCCGATGCCACCCAGGACGGTCGCGGTCGCCAACGCGGCCAGGCCTCCCACCAGCAGGATCCAGAAACCGGCGCGCAGCAGTTGCGCCGTGCCGTCGTCCGGCAAGGCCGCGCCCGGCTGATCGAGAGGTCGTTGCTTCACGAGCGGTTCTCGCAAGGTGGATGGCACGGCGTCGGCCTCACCGCCACGCAGCCAGAATGGCGTAGACCACCACGCCGGTCACGGATACATAGAGCCAGATGGGGAGCGTGAAACGCGCGATCTTGCGGTGCTGTTGAAAGCGGCCGCTCAGAGAAAAAAAGAAAGTGGTCAGCACCATAGGCAGCGCGACCACAGACAAGAGCACGTGGCTGGCCAGAATAGAGAGATAGACCGTCCGCGCAATGCCTGTCCCTGGAAAGTGGGTCTCGCCGTGTAGCGCGTGGTTGGTGATGTAGCTCACCAGGAACAGGGAAGAGAAGATAAACGCAACCATCATCGAAACGCGATGCGCTGCAATCCTGCGTCCACGGATAAAGTAGAACCCAGTCAACAGAGCGATGGTGCAGAGCCCATTGAGAACGGCATTGAGCGCGGGAAGAAAGCGGAATCGCGCAGCCGATGCGTCGAGGGGATGATGCAGATACAGCAGCCATAGCAGAAAACAAACAGCAGCTGCACTCACGGCCACAATCAGGGCCACGGGCAGCGCTAAAGATCGATGCTGGTGCTGGGCTCCCGCGACGGGCATCTTCGGTTCCTTTCAAGTGAGCAGGTCAGGTGAGCTGGGTCAGGCGGAAGGGCGATTGGTGCGCCGGTTCACGATGGCCCAGGCCGCGGCAAAGGTCAGCAGGCAAAAGCCGGCAGTCACCGCCAGGTTGACCGTCAACCCAAACTGCGTGGGTGCCTCGGGAAACAGGGCGCCGCGCAGGGCTTCCACTCCATAGGTCAGAGGATTCAGCATCATGCAAAAACGCATCCAGCCCGCGGCCCCACTGAGGGGGAACAGTGAGCCGGAGAGCAGCCACAGCGGAATCAGCAAGATATTCACGATGGCGTGAAAGGCCTGGGTGGAATCCATCGGCCAGGCAATCGCGAAACCCAGGGCGGTCAACTCAAAGCTGATCAGAATGATTGCCAGCACGCTCAGCCCTACCGCCTGTGGAGTGATGTGTACGCCTACCAGCGGAGCAAATACCAGAAAGATAATCCCTTGGACCGCGGCGAGAGTCGCGCCGCCCAGCACCTTGCCCAGAACAATGGACGAGCGGCTTACCGGTGCGGCCAATACGGAGAGCAGGAACCCCTCGTTGCGGTCCTGGATCAACGACATCATGCTGAAGATCGCGGTGAAGAGCACGATCATCGCGACCGATCCCGGAAAGAAGTAACCCAGGTAGCGCGAAGAGGACTCGGCCCCGGTTCCCGCGCTAAAACTATGCGCAAAGCCCGCACCCAGAACCACCCAGAAAATCAGCGGTGAGGCAATCACGCCGGCAACCCGGGCCTTCTGCCGATAGAAACGCACAATCTCACGCTGCCAAAGCGTGTAGGCCGGCAGCCAGATGCCCGGCGACGCGGTTCTGCCTGTATTGGGTGCAGTGGCGGCTAGTGTTGCCATGATGCCTCCTTCTCCCCAGCATCGGCCCAGAAGCGATGTCCGGTGCGCTGAATAAACACGTCCTCAAGGCTGGGCCGGGCCACAGAGACACCCTCAATTTCGCCGGGAAAGGCTTCGATCACGCTGGTGACAAAGCGATGGCCCTCGTTGCGCTCGAGGCGCACCGTGCTCCCCATCACCACGGGCTGCACGGCAAAACGGCCTGCCATTCGCTCCGCCAGTCCTCGCGCGGCATCGGGACTGGCGGTCTCAAACAGCACCACGTCGCCGCCGATCGCGGACTTCAATTGCGAAGGCGAACCGAGCGCAACCAACTCGCCCTGGTTCAGAACGGCAAGACGGTCACAATGCTCGGCTTCTTCCATCAGGTGCGTGGTGACGAGAATGGATACGCCTTCCTCGTCGCGTAGTGTTTCCAGATACTGCCACATATCGCGGCGAGCGCCTGGGTCGAGACCAGTCGATGGCTCGTCCAGCAGCAGAACAGCCGGGGAGTGGATGAGCCCCTTGGCCAGTTCCACGCGCCGTTGCATGCCGCCGGAAAGCGTTTCGACGTATTCCTGCGCGCGGTCGCTCAGGCCGACCCGCTGCAGAACCTCTGCGGTGCGCGCTTTGAGCGCATCGCCGCGCAGGCCATACAGGTGTCCCTGGTGCTTCAGGTTCTCGGCCACGGTCAACTTAAGGTCCAGGCTGCGTGCCTGAAAGACAATGCCGGTCTGCTGCCGTGCCTGGGTAGGCTGGCGGCCCACATCGTAACCCTGAATCCGCGCTGCGCCGCCCGTAGGCGTCATGAGCGTCGAGAGAATGCGAAAAAGCGTGGTCTTGCCGCTGCCGTTGGGGCCCAGCAAGCCGAAGATCTCTGCCGGTTGTACGGCAAAACTCAGGTTGTTGAGCGCCAGCCGGTCGCCATAGTTGTGCGACAGACCTTCGAGCTCGATCGGCATCCGCCCGCTGGCACTGCCGGCGAGGTTGGCAGCGGGGTGTTCACTCAGCGTCGCCATCGTTATCTCCTTCCGGTAGCGTTCAGCATCATCACCGTCAGTAGCAGCGGCAGGTAAATAACGCTGGCGCGCAGCAGATCGCGTGCATAGCCACGCGACTCAGTGGTGGTGCACGCCCGGGTGATTCGGGTAAAGCGGATCGTATAGGCCAGATAACCCAGCCCAAGCAGAATGGCTGCGATCAGATAGACCGGGCCGGTCAGGTGCAGGTAGTAGGGAGCGGCGCTCACGGGAATCATCAGCACGGCGTAAACCAGGGCTTCGCATGCGGTGGACCATCCATCGGGCTGCACCACCGGCAACATACGGATGCCTGCCTTGGCGTAGTCCTCGCGGTAGAGCCACGCAATCGCCATGAAATGCGGAAACTGCCATACGAAAAGAATGGCGAACAGGGCTACGGCAGGCCATTCGATGACCCCGCGCGCGGCGGTCCAGCCCAGCAGGGGCGGCATGGCGCCGGGAAAAGCGCCCATGAAGGTCGCCAGGGTCGTGTAGCGCTTGAGCGGCGTATAGATAGCAACGTAGGTAAAGCCGGTCAGCAGGGTGAGCACGACGGTGACGGGATTGGTATACCAGGCCAACACCAGGGCGCCAGCCGCGAAGCATGCCAGACCGAGTGCCACGCCTTGCAGCAGACTGAATCGGCCGGCCGCGAGTGGGCGCTGGGCCGTGCGGACCATGCGGGCGTCAACCCTGCGCTCGATGACCTGGTTCATCACGCTGGCTCCGCACGACACCAGGGCAATGCCCAGAAGCGCTTCGAGCAGGCCCCAGTGGATGCTGGGAATGCCGGAGCGCATCGACCCCAGGTAGAACCCAGCCCACGCTGTGAGCACGACCATCGAGGTCACGCGGACTTTGAAGAGTTCCTGGTAGTCGGCCAGGCGGGAATGACGAGTCCTGCCCTGGGCAGCAGCAGCTGTCCGGCCGGGCGAATGGCCGACTAGGCCCGTAGCCGCCTGTGCGGTTGGCGTCACAGGAGTAAAGTCCTGAGGGCGGGATGGTGAGGATTCTTCAATTGCGCCTTGGGTGGGGCTGTCCCTTCCATGATAGCAAGCAGGGATAGCAAGTAGGGACAGCCAGCAGGGCTGGGTACGGCAGCCGCCCTTCAAGTCCTTTAAGCAGAGGTTGCTGCACTCTTCTCGTCGTCCTGGACCAAATATTCCTGGATCAGGACCGAGACCAGCACGGCCGTCGGTACGGCGATCATCGCGCCTACTACGCCGGCCAGCTTCGAGCCGACCAGCAGGGCAATCAGAACACCGAGGGCCGAGAGGTCGACTCTGCTCTTCATGATGCGCGGCGTCAGGTAAGACGTTTCTACCTGGGCATAGATGGCATAGAAGACACCCACAGCAACTACCTTCTCCCAGGAATCGGTCGCTGCAGCGAGCACCACCAAAGCCATCGAGACCATCGCTCCGACGATGGGGATGATATTCAACACACCCATCAGCACCGCCAGCGCGTAGGCATAGCGAATCTTGAATACGACAAAAACAACGAGGCTGCAGACGCCCAGGATGAGCATGAGCGCACCCTGCCCCACCAGCCACTTACCCATGCGGGCATCAGCGCGCATGAGCGTTTTGTCCAGCCGCTCCCGCTCAGGCCTGGGAAAGAAAGACAGTACCCAGTGATAGGCCTCATCGCCTTCCAGCATGAAGTAAATGGTCAGAAAGATGACTGCGACGATGTCGGCAACCTTGCTCGCCCAACTGCTGATGGAATGGAAAAGGTATTCCGCGAAGTTGGAAGCGAAGCCCTGCAGCCTGGCATTCAAACCGGCAAGATTAATGTGAGAGATGTACGGCACTCTATGGAGCTGATCGAGGAGTTGAGGTCCACGGCTGGGCATCTCCGTGACCAGTGCTTGCACGTCTTTCAAGACCGGGGGTAGAGCAAAGGCAAAAAACAGCGTGGCCGCGGCAGCGACGCAGAGCAGCAGGAAGAAGATGGCCAGCCCACGGCCTGGATGCCACTTACCGATCTGGATCCCCGTAATGCCGCGGATCACTGGCGTCAGAACAACTCCGAAAAGGGCGCTCACGTAGAGCAACATCAGGATGCCGCGCATGAAGTATGCGAGCAGCACGACCAAAGCGATCACAAAGCCGAAAACAATGTAGCCGCGGACGGAGCGCTTGCGCTCTTCCTGTACAGGTGCGGGGACAGGGCTTACGCTTTCCACGGCGGACCGGGGGGCTACCATGCGTGTCTTACCTCCCTTTGGTTTCGATCTGCCATGCGATGGAAATGCGCTCGAGGACTCGATCGGCTACTGTCTCTGGCGCCAGGCCCGTAGTTTCCACGGTGAGATGAGCCGCGCGGTAGTGCGGCAGGCGCCGGCTGTGGCGGTCCTCGAGTGCCTCCGGGTCAGCCAGCAGGGGGCGTACTTTCACTTCCCCTGTTTTTTCGTCGCCTGTCTTTTCATTTATAGCGCAGCGCTCGAGCAATTCCGGCAGTGGGGCGTCGAGGAAAACCAGACAGTTTCCAGGGGAATCGATCAATAAGGTACGGGTGGATTCGTTCTCTACTGCACCGCCACCGAGCGCCAGCACGATCTTTTCTTCCCGGCCCAACTGCTCAACCGCTTGACGCTCACACTCACGAAAATGGGCTTCACCGAATTCGCGAAAAATTTCCGCAACGGTTCGCTTGGCCGACGCCTCGATCACGTCGTCCAGATCGATAAATCGCCAGCCAAGGTCACGGGCCAGTATCGCTCCAACAGTGGATTTACCGGCGCCCATGAAGCCGGTCAGAATCAGCCGGGAAAGCCGATTGGGCCCTGGCGGTTCAATGACCGCGCGTTTGTTCCCTTGTTCGTTCGCCGGGGCGTTCTCTGGTTGCGTCTGTTCGCTCATAGCATCTGCGGATTCAGCATCTCATTATAGACGCGCGGAATTGTGGAGACAGTGAAACCTGTTCCCCAACCGCATCAAGCCCTTACTTGACGCCGTTCGGCTCTTCTTCCTTGATGGCCGTCTGAATTCTCTCCCAGACCTGGGGACCCGGGTCGTGAATAGGCAGAAGCAGTTTGGCCGCGTCTGCAATGTACTGCAGATCTCGTACCAGGGAGGAGCAATTGTTGCAGGTCTTGAGGTGGGGGTGCGCGCTCAGATCTTCGCCCGATTCGATCAAGCTGGCCAACTGGTCCTGAAAAACGGCGCAATCGACGGTTGTTCCGTTCGCGGCTTTCCGGACATGGTTCATAGGACCGCCTCTTTCCTCAGACCCGACTTCAGAAGGTCGCGTAGTTTCATGCGCGCCTTATGCAGTTGCGATTTGCTGTTTCCAATCGAACACTCCAGCATGCCCGCAATCTCATTGTGTTCGTATCCTTCAACGTCATGCAAAACGAATACGAGCCGATATCCGGGGGGTAAATTTTCAATCGCCCGCTCCAGGGTCACGCGATCCACGGAACCGGAAAGCGTCAGATCGCGAGCGCCAATATCTTTGCGCGGCCCGTCTTCCTGTGACGGCTCGAGCGTTTCTTCCAGTGATACCTGCGGGAGACCCTTTTTGCGTAGATGCATAAGCACAACGTTCACTGCCAGTCGATGTAACCATGTGGAGAATGCGGAATCTCCCCGAAACGTAGCAATCTTGCGATAGAGCTGGAGAAAGGCTTCCTGGGTAAGATCCTCGGCTTCTGCGACGTTGCCCAACATGCGCAGACAAAGCGAATATACCCGGCGTCTGTGCAGCGCGTACAGCAATTCAAAGGACGGACCATCACCAGCCTGGGCCTTCGCTATGGCTTCGGCTTCACCAGCGATCGGCGGATTGCGGCGCAAATGCTGGTTTGGTGCCTTGGCAGGCGCGGTTGGTCCCGGAGTCGTCGCCAAGTCCTTGCTGGGTATAGACATTGTCACCTCTACAGAAGAAGTTCCATGGCCGCCACTGACCCTTGCCGGCGGGCGGGTGTTCGCACTCAGCATCGGGAAGCACCCATACAAAGCAAATAAACGGAACGTTTCCAGTACGACGCAAAACGGCAGGGCGGAGTTGCTTCCATACCGGGTTCATCGGCTGGGAGGCTCGAAACGGATTACGCTCTTGCCGCCTGAGGCACTTGGCTTACCACGATACCGCCTTTAGCCGGTAAAGCCCACCCTGCCAGCCCATTGGCGCCAGCCCATTGGCGCCGCCCTGGCCTATGGCGGTCTCGGCGCCGGGCTAACTCCCGATGAAGCGGGCGTACAGGCTGCGAGCCAGGGTGATATCGGTGGTGCCCTGAACCAGAGCCCGGCCGTCCGCGAAGACGGTGAAAGTGTAAGGCTCACGCGCGAAGCGCAACAGTAGCTGGTTAAAGCTTACTTTGCCGTGGGGCGCCAGGCGTTGCTGCATTTCAGCGAAATCTACCGGGCGATGATGCTCGTGGATCTGTACTGAGTTCCGGCCGCAGAGGGTGATCTGTGGCCGCTGTTCGCCGCGGAGATGGGCAAAATCTCGCTGCTGGCAGACTGTGCATTGCGCCCGCGGGATGGCTGCATTCACTTCGGCCTGAACATTGGTCCACAGGTCACGGCCCAGCAGGGTGCGCCGCATCTTGTCACGCGCGCCCACCAGAAACTTCAACGCCTCAGTCACTTCGACAGAGGCAGCGAAGTTCACGGCAGTGTTTAGGATCCCTGCCGTATCGCACGTTTCGACCGTACCTGCCGGCGGCTTGGGAAACAGGCAGGCGAGGCACGCGGTCTCTCCGGGCAGGATATTCATGGTGGCTGCATAAGCCCCGATGGCCGCCGCATAAATCCAGGGGCGGTTCTGCTCAACGGCGTAATCGTTCATCAGGTAACGCGTCTCGAAGTTATCGGTGGCGTCGAGCAGGATGACCGCGTCGTTCAGCAGGGCGTGAATGTTCGAAGGCACCAGGTCGGCAATGTGCGCATGCACGATGGTCCGGCTATTGAATTGCGCGATCTTGCGCTTCGCGGCTTCGGCCTTAGGCAAGGCCTGCTGGGCATCCGCCTCGTCGAACAGGACCTGCCGCTGCAGGTTGCTTTCTTCCACAACGTCGCGGTCGACCAACGTCAGGGTGCCTACGCCGGCCCGCGCCAGCAGAGCCGCGGCCGCGGCGCCTGTCGCTCCGCAACCCACCACGGCCACGTGGCCCCTGGCCAGCAACCTTTGGCCGCGCGCGCCGATCGCGGGGTAAAGCGCCTGGCGGGAGTAGCGCTCCTCGATCGGTTCCTGGATCGACTTTTTAATCGACTTTTTGATCGGTTTTTTGATCGGTTTTTTGATCAGCTCCTTGATCGGTTCCTTGACCGGTTCCACTGCGCTCTCTCCCATAACGTCCTGTTCGCGCATCACGTCTTAGTATAGATAGTTAGATAGGAAAAAGATGCAGGCCGCAGCCTGTACAGTGTTCGATGTAGGGGTATGGCGTACGCGCGCATGGGACGTCCATGTGAAAGGGTTTTTTGTTGGTTTTGACACCATTGTTTCCATCGGCGCGGCTCGCGCTCTACGCTTCGCTTGTGCTGGGCATGGTGGCAGCTTCATCTCCGGTGGCGTGTGCGCAGGCGGTACTAGCCTCTTCGTTGCCGCCCACACCCTCTCCGCCTGAGACACCCCTCCCCATTCCACGGGATGCGCGGCCAGGCTTACTGCTTGACTGGGCTGGGCTTCAGGTAGCGAGCATTTCCTTTGCAGGCGTGAGCGCGGCGGTCTTGGAGCCACTGCCCGGGCAACTGGAGCAACAAGCGGGAACTCCGCTTGACCCGGCTAAGGTACGGGCCAGCCTGCGTAGCCTCTACGCCACCGGCCTTTACCAGACAATCGAGGCGGCCGCCGTACGCGCCGGCGACAACGTATCTCTTATTTTCTCTGGAACGCCACGGCTTTTTGTAGGCCGGGTCAACGTGAACGGCGTAAAAGATGACCGCCTGGCTTCGGTGCTGCAAAGCGCCACGGAGTTGCAGCCTGGAACGGCCTATTCCGCGAGCAAAGCCGCCCAGGCTGTGCCCGGAGTGAACACAACCCTGCAGAACAACGGATACTATCGGGGCCAGATCGCCACGACGACCGTGCTCGACCGGGAAAATGCATTGGTCGAACTCAATTTTGAAGTCACGCCGGGCAATCCTGCGCGGGTAGGCGACGTAAACGTGACCGGTGAAAGCGGCATCACCGAAGCACAGTTCCGCGAGCAGGGAAAGCTCAAGCGCAATTCCAAGGTCAACCGCAACACCGTCAGCCGGGCCCTGAGCAATCTGCGCAAACACTACAACAAGCGGGAGCGGCTGGCCGCAACCGTAAGTCTTACCTCAAAAGGGTATGTGCTGCCGGCCAACCGTCTGAACTACACCTTTCTTGCGCACCAGGGGCCCATGGTGACGGTGAAGGTCGAAGGCGCAAAGATCAGCAAGAGCCAGATGGAGAAGCTGGTGCCGGTCTTCGAAGAGGGCACCATCGATCAGGACCTGCTCAATGAGGGGGCCCAGAACCTCCGCAACTTCTTTGAGTCTCAGGGTTACTTCGAGGTAAAGGTTTCTCACCGGCCCATCGAGGTCGATGCCCAGCACCTGACAGCGCTGTACACGGTGGACTTGGGTAAACAGCACGTGGTCGATACCGTCACCATTACCGGTAACAAATACTTCAGCACGCAGCTCATCACGCAGCGCCTGGCTGTTCGTCCGGCGAACATACTGGATCACAACGGCGCATTCAGTCAGCAATTGGTTGCGCAGGATGTCGCGAATATCAAGGCGCTTTACCAGAGCAACGGATACAGCGCGGTCACGGTCACGCCGCAGTACACCGATAGCGATAAGACCGCCGAAAAACCGCGGAAAATCTCTCACTTCAAAATCGACTACGTGATCGACGAGGGCGCCCAGCGCCGCATCGGCAAATATGAGATCCAGGGAGCGACCGCCGAGCAACTGAGTGGCTTCCAACCCAACCTGAATACGGTGGCCGGACAGCCTTATTCGGTCGTTAACATCAACAAAGATCGCGATCTGGTCCAGACCTATTACTTCAGCAAGGGCTATGACAATGCGCAGGTAAGCCTCTTTCAGGAGGACGAGCGGGACCATCCGGATCTGGTGGACTTCACCATGAAGGTGGTGCCCGGCAAACAGTTTTTTGTGCGCAAGGTCATCGTTTCCGGCCGGCAAATGACAAAGCAATCCGTGGTGCAGCAGAACGTCCTGCTTAAACCGGGCGACCCGCTCAATCAAACCGCCCTGCTGCAGATGCAGCGTTTGCTGTATGACCTGGCTTTGTTTAACGAGGTCAATACCGCTATTCAGAATCCCAATGGAGATGAAAGTTACAAGAACGTACTGCTGAATTTGACCGAGGCCAGGCGTTGGGATCTGAGCTATGGTTTCGGTTTCGAAGTGCAGACGGGGGCGCCTACGCAGGGCTGTCTTTCCCAGGCGGAGCAGATTCTTCTGGGCATCGCCAACAGCTATTCCTGCAATCCCAATGGCCACACCGGAGCCAGTCCGCGGGTTCTGTTTAACGTAAGCCGCACCAACCTCGGGGGCACCGACCAGTCGATTACGCTGCGCACCAACTACGGCACGCTGGAGCAGATCGCTATGCTCAGCTATCAGGACCCGCACTTTCTCAACAAGCCGGCCCTGAATTTCACACTCTCCGGGGGTTATAACAACAGCGCCGTCATTACCACCTATCGAGCCGCGATTCTTTCCGGCGCGGTGCGGCTTTCGCAGCGGATAAACAAGCCAACGACCTTGATCTATTCGCTTTCCTACCGCCGGGTTTCGGTCAATGCCAATACGCTGCAGGTAAGCCTTGCGCAGATTCCATTGCTGGCTCAGCCGGTGCGGGTCGGCGGGCCCGGAACCACCTTCATTCGCGATACACGCGACGTAGCGCTCGACGCGCACCATGGCAGCTTCACCACCGGGGAAGTTTTTCTTGCGGGTAACAAGTTCGGCTCGCAGGCCAACTTCAGCCGGCTGGATCTCAGCAACGCCACTTACTATGACTTTGGGCGGGACCACTGGGTCATCGCCCGGCAGACGCGCTATGGCCAGGAGCGTTCTTTCGGCAATGGCGATCAGCAACTGATTCCGCTGCCGGAACGGCTTTATGCTGGCGGCGCGACGTCGCACCGTGGCTTCCCCATTAACTCTGCCGGGCCGCGCGATCCGCAGACGGGTTATCCCGTGGGCGGAGCAGGTGTGTTCGTCAACACGCTCGAACTGCGCACGCCGCCGCCTCCCTTGCGGTGGGTAGGGACTGACTTGAGCTTTGTCCTGTTCCACGACATGGGCAATGCGTTTCAAACGTCATCGCAGGTCTGGCCGAGTGCCTTGCGAATCAAGCAGCCGCATAGCTATACCTGCCGCAATGTTTCTGCGCCGTACACGACATACAACACGCCAGATACATGTGACTTCAATGACTTTTCTCATGCCCTGGGGCTGGGCTTGCGTTATCACACGCCGATCGGGCCCGTGCGCCTCGATCTTAGCTATAACCTGAATCCGCCCATCTACCCCGTGTTCTATGACTACACAACCTCCTCTACAGCTGCAAATCCGCATGTAGGGCAGGCGGGGCATTTCAACTTCTTCTTCAGTATTGGGCAGAGCTTCTGATGGCGCGCGTGAAACTGCCATACTGGCTTCTGGGTTTGACCCTCTTCTTTTTCGCATCTTTGGCTACGTTTGCACAGCAGCTCGCTCCTCCGCCGCTACCGGGGGGTGCAGTGGTGCTCGATCACGTAGTAGCTGTCATCAACGGCAGTGTGATTCTTCAGAGCGACATCAATGAAGAGATGGGGTATGCGGTGTTGCAGCCGTTCAGCATCAACAGCGCGAGGAATACACCGCAGCGAGCATTGCAGCGCCTCATCGACCGGGATCTGATTTCGCAGCAGATGGAGATAGCACAGGAGGTTGCGCCGCCTGCGCCTGCGGAGGTACAGCAGCGTATCGATCAACTGCGAGGCGTGATTCCAGAGTGTGCTCAGTATCATTGCCAGACAGATGTGGGCTGGGATGCCTTTCTACGGGCAAAAGGCCTGACCAGGCAAGAGGTGGAAGCGCACTGGCGGCAGCGGATGATTATTCTTTCGTTTATCCAGTCGCGCTTTGGCGCCGGCGTGAGCATCACCCCGGCTGAGGTAGCCGGCTATTACAACAAGACACTCGTTCCGCAATTCCAGGCCAAGTCATTGCAGGCCCCTGCACTCGAGAGCGTCTCTGCCCGCATTCAAGAAATCCTGTTGCAACGGAGAGTCAGCTCGCTGCTGCTTGAATGGTTGCAAAGCCTCAAGAGTGAGGGCAGCGTCAGCATCTGGGATCCCGCCTACGGCGAAGTCGGTACCACTGGTTCCGGTGACGAGGATTCCGAAGGACAGCCATGAGCAGCACGCCCAGCACGCCCAGCACGCCCACTCCGCCGTCTCCCCAGGCCACTCCGCAACCTGGAGCGTGGACCTATGTCTGGACGGCTGGCGGCGGTCTGCTTTTACTGCTCGTTCTGGTGATCGCCGGGCTGCTCTTCTATGCTTCGACGGGTCACTTCTCGAACCAGGTTCGACAAAAGCTCATCGCTGTACTCGAAGACGCGACCGGCGGCCGCGTAGAACTCAAGTCGTTCCAGTGGAGTGTGCGTCATCTGTCGGTCGACGTGGAAGGGTTGACGATCCACGGGTTGGAGGGGCCGGACGAATTGCCGTACGCCCATTTTGACCGGCTTTATGCGCGGGCAAAAATCCTCTCCCTGTTTCGCGCAAGGCTTGGCCTCGACTATCTCGAAGTAGACCGTCCCGCCGTCCATTTGATCGTCTACCCGGATGGCAGCACGAACCAACCTAAGCCGAAAGCGGCTTCGCAGTCGAACAATGGTCAGGCCGTCAATACGATCTTCGACTTGCAGGCGGGCCGGGTCGAAATTCGCAACGGACTGGCGCTTTTCAATCAGCGTGCGATCCCTTTCGCTCTCACCGCGAATGACCTGGGTTTGGTAATCACCTACGCGCCGGTCACGGATCACTACCTGGGCAAATTTGCCTGCTCCGGTATCACCGTCAAACAGGCCAAAATGGCGGCCGTAAACAGCAAGCTGGATCTGAGTGTGGAAGCGGCTCGTGATGCGGTGGAGTTGAAAGCCCTCCATTTCGTCACCGGAAAAACCAGTTTGACGGCCACGGGAAGTCTGGATCATTTTGCCGATCCGAAGTGGAAAGCGACAGCCGACGGTAAAGTGGATCTGGCCGAGGTGAGCGCCATGGGCGTGCTCGATGGGTTCACCCGTGGAAGCGTGGATCTCGGGTTGACCGCTCAGGGAAGCGGGGGCAGCCAGTTTGCCGTGGATGGCAAGGCGAAGATCACCAACGGCAGCTACGCCATGGAGTACTTCTGGATTGACGGAGCGAACCTGACCACGCGTGTACACGTCACTCCCGACGAGATCGCGCTGACCGATCTGGTCGGCCGCCCGCGTCAGGGCGGCGTCGTCTATGCCACGCTGCGCTACCTGAACTGGAGCGCGCCGGACCGCCCGGCGCCTAAGGCGGTGGAGCGTGGGAAGCGTGCCGCTGGCTCTGCGCTTGCTGGTTCTGCCCTTCCTACCCAACGGATGATCATTCGCGCCCGCGTGCAGGATGTACGTCTGTCCGCCGTACTGGAGAGTGTCGCCGACCGCCCTTACCGTGACTTGGGGTTCGACACCCAGGGCGACGGCCTCGTGAACGTCGATTGGGCGGGTTCAGCCGACGATCTCACGGTCGGCGCTGTGCTCACTACCAGTGCCCCACCCTTCGTTGGCCCTGGCCAGGTTCCACTGAGTGGCACGGTCGATGCCGAATATTTTCAGCGCGGCGGCCGGGTCGAAATCAGGCAATTGAACGCGCGCTCCCCGGCAACCACGCTCGACGTGACAGGCTCGCTCGGAGTCTATCCGCTCGAAGAGCCATCCAACCTGTCGGTCCACCTGGTCAACCACAACCTCGGCGAGTTCGATCGTGTGCTCAAAGTGTTGGGATTGGGGGCCAACGGTCAGTTAGGGATTGCTGGCTTGCCTGTCCACCTCACGGGAGAGGCAACCTTCGATGGCTCGGCGGGCGGCTCCCTGGTCGATCCATCGTTCAAAGGGCATCTGATCGCGAACCAGTTTTCTACCGACTTTCCAGCACCGGCAACCCAGGCAACCGCACCCGTACCGGTTCCCGCCGGAGCGGTTGCTTCAAAGCCTCATCCTCTGCCCTCGGCAAAGCAGGTCGCTGTCCCGGCTGCCGGCCCGAATGAGCAGGCCGCCCCGGGCAGCGCGGTCCTCACCATCCCGTGGGATCGGCTGGATACCCTCGCCAGCTACTCCTCCAGCCTGATCGCGGTGGAACGGGCGACCCTGACTCGGGGCAAGACGGTCATTCATGCGTCGGGTCAACTGCAGGCGCATCGAATCAACAGCAAAAAGGTGGAATTTGACGATGTGTCGGCCATCCAGGCAACGGCCCAGGTGCAGGACGCGCCGGTGACGGATTTGCTGGCCATTGCCGGTCAGACTCTTCCCGTCACCGGCGCCGTGAACTTTCAAGCACACGTTGGAGGCACCCTGGACAACCTGGCCGGTGGCGGTACGCTGAACCTCCAGGGCGGGACCATCGCAGGCCAGCCCTATCACAGCCTGGTTGCCAGTCTTACCCTGTCTGGTCAGGAGATCGATCTTACGAAACTGACCTTCCTGCAGGATGGTGGCACGGTCATCGGCAACGGCAACTACAACCTGAAGACGCGCCAGTTTCTAGGCAATCTGGATGGAACAAATTTTGAGCTGGCACACTTCCCCCAGTCCAAAGATCCGCGGCTCGCAGTCGCCGGCGCCCTGAAGTTTGACGCCCACGCTTCCGGCACGATCGATGCCCTGTCGGTGCTGGCTGGGATACACCTGCGCAACCTGGAGCTGGGGGGCCAGCCCGCCGGCTCGCTTGAAGCGATCGTACATACCCAGGGCGGCACCGCACTTTTCACTGCCCAAAATAGCCTGGCATCCGCGGGGCTGCAGATCAAAGGCCAGACCGCTCTGCATGGGGATTTCGCCACGCAGGCCAATCTGGTGCTGACGAACCTGAACATCGCCCCGTTTATGAGGGCTTTTCATGTGCAGAGCGTGAGTGGGAATTCGTCGATCGGAGGAACGATCAACGTGGCTGGTCCACTGCGCGAACCGAAACAGTTCAGTGGCGATGCAGAGATCACGCGGTTCCAGGTTACGTTGCAGGGCCTTACTCTGCAGGCTGCGGAACCGTTGCGCGCCTCGTTGCATGACGGCGTGCTGCACCTGACCCAGGCACACATTACCGGGCCGGATACCAACCTGGCTATCACGGGCACGGCGGCCCTGATGGGGGACCAGGCGCTCGCAGTTACCGGAAACGGCGCCATCAATATGAAGCTGGCGCAAACATTCGATGCCGACATCACCTCGTCTGGCCAGGTGAACTTCAACGTCAACGCCAGAGGAACGATCCCCCAACCGGCACTCTCCGGCAACCTCCACCTGAACAATGTAGCCCTCGCATTGAACGATCTGCCTAACGGCATCAGCAAATTGAATGGGGATCTGATCTTCGATCAGAACCGGTTACAAGTGCAGGAACTGACGGGCATGACAGGCGGGGGGGAACTCAAGTTCGGGGGCTTCCTCGCTTATCAGCAGGGCCTCTATGGCGACTTCACGGCTACCGGGAAGGACGTGAGGGTTCGCTACCTTGGCATCAGCGCAACGGCCGATACCACTCTGCACCTGCAGGGCTCACAGAACAACATGTCGCTGAGCGGCAACATTCAGATCACGCGTTTCATCATCGGTCCCAACGTCGACTTTGCCAGCTTTGCTCCGAGTCCTGGGGCGGATGTTCCGCCCAATCCCAACGCGCCATCCAGTCACGTCCGGCTCGATGTGCGCATCTTTTCTGCTCCGCAACTCGACTTTCAAAACTCATATGCTCAGCTTGCCGGCAGTCTCGATCTACGCATACGCGGAACGATCGCCCAGCCGGCGATTCTGGGCCGCATCAGCGTGACCGATGGCACCGCCAACTTTGCCGGCACCACCTACCGCCTGCAGCGTGGCGAAATCTTCTTTACCAACCCCGTCCGGATTGAACCCATCATCGACCTCGACGCTACCACCCGGGTGGAGGAATACGACGTAACCATCGGGCTGCATGGCAATGCCAGCCAGCTCACGCCGACCTTCCGTTCGGAGCCTCCGCTGCCACAGGCAGACGTTATTTCCCTGCTCGCTCTGGGCCGCACGCAGCAAGAGCAGGCGCTTTATTCGCAACAGGAGCAGTCCGTGGGAGTGGATTCGACCACGAATGCGTTGCTGGGGGGCGCCCTCAATGCGGCAGTAGGCACCCGCGTGCAGCGGCTCTTTGGCGTGGGTAGCGTGAAGATCGATCCGACCTACGTTGGTACGATCGGTAGCTCCAGCGCCCGCATTACCGTACAGCAGAATCTTTCGCGTAACGTGCAGGTGACCTACGCCACCAACGTCAATGCGACGGCTCAACAGCTTATCCAGGTGCAGGTAAATGTAACCAGCAGCGTTTCGGTGCAGGCGTTACGCGACGAATCGGGCGTCTTCAGCCTTGTGCTCAAGGTTCATAAGCGCTACCATTAACGGCGTTTTAACGTTGAAGTAACAAGGTCTGGTGCAACTAAGGAATTATGTTCGGGTTCTTATAGGCAGCAATATTCGCAGCCAGGAACAGCCAGCATAGGGACCGTGGCGCGAAGAAACAGGAGAAGACATGAAACGCGCATCACATGGACTTACTTTGGCGCTCGCTGCTGTTCTTGTTCTGGGTTCTCAGGTGGTCGTTCCCCAAACGGCACACGCAGTGGGGCAAAGCGCGCAAACCGACAACAACATTCAGGCCGAATTGCAGAACGCCTTTAAGAAATATAAGGACGTGAAGATTTCGGTGAAGAATGGAGTGGTCGATCTGGAAGGCTCGATCGTCAACTTCGCGACCAAGGAAGAGCTTGATAAGAAGGCGCATCGGGCGAAGAATGTGGTTGCTGTTCGCAACAACCTCCAGGTTGCCGGCGCAGGCGAAATGTCTGATGCCCAGTTGCAGCAGGCCCTCGTGAAGAAGTTGCAGTATGATCGCGTGGGTTATGGCAATGCGTTCAATGCGATCAGTGTGAACGTGCAGAATGGTGTGGTCACGTTGGCTGGCAATGCGCGTGAGCCGGTTGCTGCGGATTCAGCGGTTTCGCTGGCCAGCCGCTTTCGCGGCGTGCAGGACGTGATCAACAACATTCAGGTGGATCCTGTTTCGCCGGTGGATGATCGTTTACGGCTGCAGTTGTACCGGGCGATCTATGGATTTCCGAGCCTGAACAAATATTCGATCGATCCAGCGCAGACGATCCGCATCACGGTCGTAAATGGTAATGTCACCTTGAATGGCGTGGTGGATAGCCAGGCAGACAAAGATACGGCGAACATCCGTGCCAACGGGGTCCCCGGCATCTTCAAGGTGACGAATGACCTGCAGGTAGCTGGCGCCCAGAAGGAGCAGTAACATTCGATCGGTTGTTGAGCCCCGCGTACGCTTCAAGGCGTACACGGGGCTTCTTGTTTGGGGCGGAGCTTTGGACAGCAGTGGATGAATCCATATCCTGCCCCCGGCCCGGACAAAAGGCACGGCCTCGGCCATGCCCATGAGAAACCGCGGAGGGAAGAGGCCTCATCGAGTTGAGCCGCCCGCGAAGTACACTTGAATCATGGCTTTGCTGCGGAACGTGGGCACTACGCTGGAAATGATCAAGTGGGAGCATTCGATCTTTGCGCTTCCGTTTGCTCTCGCGGGCACAATGCTGGCGGCCGGTGGTTGGCCACCATGGCAGAAGTTGTTTTGGATTGTGGCCTGCATGGTCACGGCGCGGTCGGCGGCCATGGCATTCAATCGCTGGGCCGATGCCGGGCTCGATGCTGCAAATCCTCGCACGGCGTCGCGCGCCATTCCTGCCGGGCTGCTTTCGCGGAACTTTGTAGCCGGGTTCACCGTCGTGATGTCGGCGTTTTTTGTCTTCGCGGCATCCCGGCTGAATCGCGAGACGCTGCTGCTTTCTCCCGTCGTTCTTGGGGTCCTGCTGCTGTACTCCTACACCAAGAGATTCACGCGCTTCTCTCACCTGGTCCTTGGGCTTGCATTGGGCATGGCGCCATCCGCTGCCTGGATCGCCGTCCGAGGCACGCTTGACCCGCGCATCGTCGTGCTGACAGTGGCTGTTCTTTTCTGGGTGGGTGGATTCGATGTGCTTTACGCATGCCAGGACATGGCACACGATCGGGAAGTTGGCCTGAACAGCATTCCCAGCACCTGGGGAATCGACGCGTCCTTCTGGATTGCACGCGCCATGCATCTGGTCATGCTTGGATTATTGTGCTGGCTACTGAAGCTATTCGCGCTGAATGCTCTGGCCTGGGTTGGAGTCGCGGCAGTCGCGATTCTCCTGCTCTATGAGCATCTGATCATTTCACCCAAAGACCTGCGCCGGTTAAACGCTGCGTTCTTCACCATGAACGGCATCATCTCCATGATATTTTTCCTGTTTGTCGCGGCTTCGCTGCTCATCCATCGCCCGGCCATTCACTAGAAACAAAAACGCGCCCAGCTTCAGGCCGGGTGCGTTTTGACAGGCTGGGTGCGTTTTGACCGCAGGAAATGGCAAGGACTAGGCTGTCTTCGGCTTTTTACGCTCATCTGGTTTGTGCGCATCGATCTTTTCATGCGCTTTGTCGCGGATCGCTTTCACCTTATCGCGAACATCGGCGCGACCTGTATTCGCCTTCTGTTCCTCTTCCCTCCGGCGACGATCAGAGGTCGCGGCAGCAGCATCCTTGACGTCTCCCCATGTCTCCCGGGCGGCACCCTTCACCTGATCGGCTACACCCTGATTGGCCATCTTCTGGTTGCCGATCGCTTCGCCAACACCCTGTTTCACGCGGCCCGCTACCCGCTCTACTTTCCCGGTTACCTGGTCCTTGTTCATGATATTTCTCCTTGTGCCAGCAACACCACTGGCACTTGCCGGTTTAGATGCTTACCGGTTGTTCGGGGCACCCCTGACCGCAGAGGAAAATTACGCGCGAGCCTCGTCGTCGGTGATCCCACTCGCGTGACCAGAGCACCAGCGCGATCCATGCCGGAATACATGGCGGAATCATGGCGGAATATAGGATCGATGCACCCACTGCGTGAACTTCGATAAAGGGCACAAGCCCACGCATTGGTCACACCAGAACAATCGTCCAAAGCAGCTCATTTCTCCTCACCACAAAGTCTTGCTACCCTGGTAGCCTGATGCGTCCGCCAGCGACGGGTGGCCGTATCATCTGAAACTTAGTCTGTGGGGGATGGATGCGGATCGCCATTCAGGGAGAGTTCGGATCTTTCAGCCATGAGGCTGCTCTTACCATGGAGCCGCAGGCAACCGTTGTGCCCTGCGCCCTTTCCGCCGAGGTGTTCAAACTGGTGGAGAGCGGCGAGGTGAGTGCTGCCGTTATACCCATCGAGAATTCTCTTGCCGGATCTGTCACCGAGCACTTCGACCTGCTGTTTCAGTGCGCGGTGCAGATAGAACGCGAAGCGTTGTTACGCATCCGGCACAATCTGATCGGTGTTTCAGGCGCCGCGCTGGACGATATCCGTCAGGTGCTGTCTCATCCGGTCGCGCTGGCTCAATGCCGTCAATTTTTCAGCGAGCATCGCTCGATGACACCGACGGCTTTCTATGACACCGCCGGCAGCGTCAAACACATAACCACGCTGGGTGACCGCGCCATGGGGGCCATTGCCAGCGAGAAAGCGGCTTCCACCTATGGTGGTGTAGTGTTGGCCGCCGGTATTGAAGACAATGCCGCGAACTACACACGGTTCTTCCTTATTCGCAGCGAAGACAAGGTGCAGCCGGTCGCCGATGCTGACAAAGTGAGCATCGCCTTTTCGGTCAAGAATAGGCCAGGAACCTTGGTGTCGGCCTTACAGGTATTTGCCGAACACAACACCAACCTGTGCAAGGTAGAATCCCGCCCAGTGCAGGGGCAACCGTGGCAGTACGTCTTTTACGTGGACTACCAGGTGACCGGCCCGGCTTCGACCGTGGCCGCTCTCGATCAACTTCGGCGTCAATGCCTGCTGGTAAAAGAGCTGGGTCATTATCGGGCAGCCCGGCCACTATCGTGAAGATTCGCCGATAGATCAGGGGACGGCTATTTGCCCAGGGGGTGGAGTTGATCAACCGGAGTATGACACCCGGAAATCCGCCCTTTTTTGGGAACAACGCGGGGACGAGAGGCAGGATTCGGGTGCTTTTGCGACCTTCCCCGAATCTGCGGCATCTTATAGTCGATAATTTGATAGAAGGATACTCATGGCGAGCGATTTCTTAAGCATCATCAATCCAACTGACCCCAATCAACGGGAACAGGGTGGCTCTCAAGGGAGCGTGTTCCCCGTTTTGCCCGTTCGTAGCACGGTCTTGTTTCCGCACGCCGTACTGCCCCTTACCGTTGGCCGGGAAAGCTCGATTCAGCTCATCCAGTCCCTGGGAGACGTAAAGACCATTGTGGTCGTGGCGCAGCGCGACGAGCGCATGGACAGTCCGCAACCCAGCGACTTGTATTCCGTAGGTACGTTGGCCACGGTTCATAAAGTCGTAAAAATGCCCAACCAGAGCCTCTTCGTCTTTACCGAGGGGACAGAACGGGTCAAGCTAGATGAGTTTACCCAGCTCGAACCGTTCCTGATGGCGACGGTCGATCATCTGCCCGAGGCCGATCCGGGCAAGAGCGCTGAGCTGGAAGCTCTGCAGAGGAACGTACTTGCCCAGTTCCAGCAAATTGTCACCACTTCGCCTACCCTTTCCGATGAGCTGCAGACGATTGCGCTCAATATTGAAGACCCGGGCCGTCTGGTCGACTTCATCGCTTCGTCGTTGCCGTTTCTGGCTACGACCGACAAGCAGGAGTTGTTAGAAACGCCGGCTGTGATGTTGCGCATGGAGCGCATCAACAAGCACCTGGCCAAAGAGGCTGAGGTGCAGCAGCTGCGCAGCAAGATCCAGACTGAAGTGCAGGATCAGGTGCAGCAGTCGCAGCGCGATTATTATCTGCGCGAACAGTTGAAAGCCATTCAGAAAGAAATTGGCGAACTGGACGAGGGGCAGAAGGATATCGAAGAACTGCGGCAGAAGATCGAGGCCGCGGGCATGCCTGCCGACGTCAAGAAAGAGGCTACGAAGGAGCTGAACCGGCTCTCCCGTATGTCTCCCATGGCGGCGGACTACTCCCTCACTCGCAACTATGTGGAGTGGCTAGCCGTGCTGCCGTGGGCTAAGTCCACGGGCGGCGAAGTCGACCTTAGCAGGGCAAAAGAGATTCTTGACGAAGATCACTACGATCTGAAGCGGGTAAAGGATCGCATCCTCGACTACCTGAGCGTGCGCCGGCTCAAGCCCGACATGAAGGGGCCGATCCTCTGCTTTGTCGGACCTCCGGGGGTGGGCAAAACCTCGCTTGGCCGCAGCATTGCGCGTGCTCTCGGCCGCAAGTTCCAGCGAATTTCGCTGGGAGGCATGCACGACGAGGCTGAGATTCGTGGCCACCGCCGTACTTATATCGGTGCGCTGCCAGGACAAATCATCCAGGCGCTACGCCGGGCAGAAACCAATGACCCGGTGTTTATGCTCGACGAAATCGACAAACTGGGCCGCGATTTTCGCGGCGACCCTGCGTCAGCTTTGCTGGAGACGCTCGATCCTGAGCAGAACAACACCTTCCGCGATAACTACCTGGATGTGCCGTTCGACTTGTCGAGGGTGCTCTTTATCTGCACTGCGAACATGCTCGATCCCATTCCGGAGCCGCTGCGCGACCGCATGGAGATCATCGACCTGTCGGGTTACACCGAGGATGAGAAGACTCACATCGCGTTCCGCTACCTGATTCCACGTCAGATCAAGGAGAACGGCATCGAGCCCAAAGAGGGTGCCGCGCCCGAGATCGAGTTCCCCGAAGAGGGTGTGCGCTACATCGTGCGCCACTACACTCGGGAAGCCGGCGTGCGCAAACTGGAGCAGCTGATCGGCACAGTATGCCGCAAGCAGGCACGACGGATCGCGGAAGGCAAAACGGGGACTTTGGTCGTCGACAAAGCCGTGATCCAGGAGTTCCTGGGCGGTATCAAGGTGCGAGTCGATACTGAGCTGGCTGAGCGCACCAAGCGCGCGGGCGTAGCCGTAGGCCTGGCCTGGACCCCGGCGGGTGGCGATGTGTTGTTCATCGAAGCCAACCGGATGAAGGGCAAGGGCGGCTTCAAGATGACTGGGCAGATCGGCGAAGTCATGCAGGAATCGATGCAGGCCGCGTTGACCTGGGTACGCTCAAATGCCGCTTCGCTCGGCCTCGAAGAGGACTTTACCAAGGACCTGGATCTTCATATCCACGTACCGGCGGGAGCGATCCCCAAGGATGGGCCGTCGGCCGGAGTCACCATGGCAACCACCCTGGTTTCTCTCATGACCGATACGCCCGTTCGTCCGCTCACCGCGATGACTGGTGAAATCACGCTCAGCGGCAATGTGCTGCCGGTTGGCGGCATTAAGGAGAAGTTCCTTGCCGCCAAGCGGGCCGGCGTGCAGGACGTGATTCTGCCGGCGGAAAACCGGATGAGCGTGGAAGAGGATCTCACTGCCGATCAGATCGAGAATGTGCGGATTCACTACGCCAGCCGCATCGAAGATGTGCTCGCGGTGGCTCTGCCCAAGTCGGTCAGTGAAGAGAAGAAGGACGAGGCTGTTCGGGAAAACATCATCGAACATGCGGGTGTTTAACACTGCTGCTGGTCCCTACGCCGCAACAAAGAGGCCCGCCGGAACGGCGGGCCTTTTTGTTGCCAGACACAGGAGGTGTTGCTTTTGACAGATCACATGGGAAGAAAGCCGCTCCCAAGCTTGCAACCGAACTTCGCTCAGGCGAGGCTCTACGGGACTTGAGCCTGGGCGCCGCCGGACACCACGCAAATGCAGACGATTGCGGCCAATGACTACGGCCATCGAAAGCCCTCTTAACCGTCATTTCCTTCAGCCGAAGTAAAATTGACAACTGACTCAGAGCACCCGCCCAGGGTTCTCTGCAAGGACATCGATTGATCATTGATTTTGCCGAGCGGGCGCACAACCACAATTGGGACCTGGACCCCGTGGTGCGATCGCTCTTGGACACGGATTTCTACAAATTGCTGATGCTCCAGTTCATCTGGAAACACTTCCCCAGGACCCGGGTTTCGTTTTCGGTGAGCAACCGGTCATCCTCCTTGCGCCTGGCTGACGTGATCGCCCGTGAGGAAGTCTTGCAACAGCTCGAGCACGTGCGCAGCCTTCGCTTTCTCAAGTCAGAACTGATCTGGTTGGCTGGTAACACGTTCTTCGGCCGCCGCGGGATCTTCGAGCCGGACTTTATCGAGTGGCTGGGCCAGGGCTTTCGCCTCTCCAACTACAAGCTCACGGTGAGAGAGGGTGAGTTCCACCTCGAATTTGAGGGACTCTGGACCGAGGCGACCATGTGGGAGATTTACGCGCTCTCCATCCTCAACGAGCTCAAGTCGCGCACCGCGTTCAAGGGCATGAGTGAATTCCAGCTCGATATTCTCTACGCGCAGGCCAAGGCCAAACTGTGGGGCAAGATTGGACGGCTGACTGGCGTTCCTGACCTCAAGGTCGCTGACTTTGGCACCCGGCGCCGGCACAGCTTTCTGTGGCAGGAATATGTGGTGATGGCCATGAATACGGCGCTCACCGAGGAGCACTTCACCGGCACGTCGAACACTTACCTGGCCTACAAACACAATCTGGAAGCGGTAGGAACCAACGCGCATGAGCTGCCGATGGCTCTGGCGGCCACGGCGGCCAGCGATGAGGAATTGAAAAGCTCGCAGTACCGCATCCTGGAGATGTGGCAAAGCACCTACGGCCGAGAAATTCGTATCATGCTGCCCGATACCTACGGTACGACCCAGTTTCTGGCGGATGCCCCGGAGTGGACAGCGGATTGGACCGGCCAGCGCATCGACAGCAAGGACCCCTATGTGGCGGGTGAAGAATACATTGCCTGGCTGCGCGCGCGGGGACGCGACCCCCAAAAAAAACTGATGATCGCTTCCGACGCCATAGACGTCGAGGAGATTCTTGGCCTGCATGCCCAATTTATGGGAACCATGGCGCCCGGCCTTACGCCAAAGGACTTTCAGAGTGCCGCGGATTTCCATAATCCGGCAAAGTGGACTCCGGGACGCCGCATTCGGTTCAGCGCCGGATGGGGCACCCTGCTGACCAATGATTTTCGCGGCTGCCACCCGAATGGCGAAAACGGATTCCATCCTGCCAGCCTGATCTGCAAAATGACCGAGGCGGATGGCCGTCCGGCGGTGAAACTGTCGGATAATTTCAACAAGGCGACCGGGTTGCGATCGGAAATCGCGCGCTATCGCAAGGTCTTTGGCACGGCGGGCGTGGCCAATATCCCAGTCATCGTTTAAGCAGGCTTCGACGAGACGCCCTTTCGATAGCGGTCGCGTCTAACCGCATGTCCGCCCCCATGTTCGCCCGATGGGCATTTGCTTTCACCTAACGGCGGCCAGTCTTTCGGATATCCTTTCCCCATGCGCGTCAACGTCTTGTTCTTTGGAGTGCTGAAGGAGATGCTGGCGAGCCGTGGCCAGACCGTCGAGTTGCCCGCGGGCGCGACAGTGGCTGCGGTCTTGGAGCACTACCGCGCCCAGTTACCGCGGCAGCAGAATCTGTGGCCTTCCCTCGCAGTTGCAGTGAACCAGCACTACGCGGACCACGCCTGCCCACTCCGCGAAGGGGATGAGGTTGCCCTCCTGCCCCCGGTGAGTGGCGGTTCCGGGGTGGAACACATGCCGGCGGTGGCGCTGGTGAGAGAGCCGATCGACTCCGCTGCTTTGGTAGCGGCGCTCAAACAGGGGGAAGATGGTGCCGTCGTCGTATTTGACGGTATCGTCCGCAACAACACCAAAGGGCGGCGGACACAGTATCTCCTCTACGAGGCTTACGATGAGATGGCGCTCCGCCAGATGCAGGCACTCGCTGCAGAGGCCGTCAGCGCGCACGGGGTGCGCCAGGTGGCCATCGTGCATCGCCTTGGCCGGCTCGAGGTAGGCGAAACCAGCGTGCTGATTGTTGTGTCATCGGCCCATCGCGCTCAGGCGTACGAAGCCAGTCGTTGGCTAATTGACACCCTCAAAAAAACCGTACCCATCTGGAAAAAAGAATACTTCGAAGATGGAGCTGTCTGGGCCGATGGCGAACCCTTTCCCGCCGCCCTGGCGCAGAAGGGAACAGGCGCCGCTTGAAGCCTCTTGGCGGATTAGCATGCTGCGCGATTCTCTTCTGCAGCCTTGTCTTCTGCAGCGTCGTCGGGCAGGCGCAGGCGCCGTCCTCGCCGGCCCCAGGTTCTGAGACGCCAACCATCAGCGTGAATGTGCGCCTGGTGAATGTATTCGTCAACGTTACAGACGATAAGGGTGCTCCGGTACCTGGCCTGAAGCGAGATGACTTTGCGCTTTATGAAGATGACCACCTGCAGAAGATCGCTGTGTTCGAGCGCCAGTCCGAGCTACCTCTTGAAATCGTACTCGCCATTGATACCAGTGGCAGCGTGCATAAAGACCTCCTGCTCGAGCAGGAAGCTGCGAAACGCTTCGTGCGCTCTTTGCTTCGCCCGGTCGACCATCTCGACCTGATGGAGTTTTCTGACAACGTCCGCGAGGTTGTGTTTTTTACCAATCGCGTAGGCCGCATCGATCGTGGTCTAAACGATATCGTCAAAGGGGCTGCTACCGCCCTGTATAGCGGCGTGTATCTCGCTTCGCAAAGCCTGGCTGTGCGATCGGGCCGCAAAGTGTTGGTGGTTATCTCCGACGGCGGCAATACCGTGAAAGGCACAAGCTACGACCAGGCGCTGGAACAGGCTTTGCGAGGCGAGGTGATGGTGTATCCCATTATCGATGTGCCGATCACGGCGAGTGCCGGCCGTGACCTTGCCGGGGAACACGCCCTCATCACCCTGGCGCAGGAGACGGGCGGCAAGTACTACTATGCTGATTCCGGGTCGCTCGACAAGACGTTCGCACAGGTGTCTGAAGACCTGCGAACGCAATATCTGTTGGGCTACTATCCGACGAACCGGCAGGAAAGCGGCTTTCGCGCCATACAGGTCAAACTGTGTGGCCAGGCCGGCGATGCGGGGTACACCATTCGCAATCGGCCGGGTTACTATCCAGCGCCCCTGCCCTAACTCTCAGAAAAGACAGCCAGTCACGCGTGTACAAGGAGGCACCCACTCCTTCATTCGTGGCATCTCTGTATCATGCACAACATGGGACCACAAAATCCATCCCGTCGGAGCAAGAAGCCGCCGCCGCTTGGCGAAACTGGCCAGGAGACGCTCTATTTGCGCTTCTTGAGTGAGAAACAGGTCATCGTAAACGTGAAGCTGCGCGATGGCGAGACGGTTTCTGGGTGGATTGAGTATTTCGACGACACGATGATTCGGCTGACCCGCGAAGGGCGGCCCAATCTTTTCATCTACAAGCACCAGATCCGCACGATCAGTGAGCGTAGCCGTCGCGACGCAGGCAAGGTGCGCAGCTCAGACGGCAACGCGAGAACTGCATCTTGAAGAATTTTCCGAAAGAATTGAATCTTGGCTTTGCCGCAGGGGCGGCCGCCATCGCACTGGAGGCGGGCGAACTTCTGCGTGGCTACTTTGAGCGTGGCGTCACCGCGGAATACAAGGGCGACGTAGACCTGGTGACGGAAGCCGATCGGGCATCCGAGAAGCTGATCGTACGCCGCTTCGGCGAGATGTTTCCTGACCACGGCATTTTCGGCGAAGAAGGAACCCGCTCGGCCCTCGACAGCGCCTATCGCTGGTATGTCGATCCGCTGGATGGCACGACGAACTTTGCCCACGGTTTCCCATTTTTTAACGTGTCGCTTGGTCTGGAACATCGCGCGCCGGGTCTGGCGCCCGATCAGGATGGGGAGCTGATCGCCGGCATCGTGTATGACCCAGTCCATGACGAACTGTTCGCGGCGGAGAAAGGCAAAGGCGCTTGGCTGCAGGGGCCGGCGGGGCACGTTCGCCGGCTGCATGTCTCGAAGACGAAGTGGCTGCAGGAGAGCTTGCTGGCCACCGGATTTCCCAGTCAGAAACGCCACGCGAATCCGAACATTCACTTCTACCAGCAGCTCACGCTGCGCTCGCATGGGGTCCGCCGGGCAGGTGCCGCTGCCCTCGAATTGGCTTATTGCGCGGCCGGCAGGATAGAGGGCTTTTGGGAGTTTCATCTGAACCCTTGGGACACGGCGGCCGGCGCGCTGCTGGTGCTGGAGGCCGGCGGAGCCATGGTTCGCTTCGATGGCACTCCTTTCCTCCTCGACAGCCATGAGGTTTTGGCGACCAACGGTTCCATCACCGATGAGGTTCGGCGCTTTTTCGAAGACATGTTCGCGGGTCGCGGGGTCGAGCCCGTGCCTACTCCGGCGGAGTTTGCCGCGCTTCGCATGACGCGATCATGACGCGATCCTGAACAGTGCGTGGCGTCAATGCCGGTATCGCCGCGTGCGGTGACTTGTTCTGCTCGTGGCTGCTACAATTTCTTTTCAGTTAGTTGTTTTGGGAGAACGGTACTTATGACTTATGTGATCGCGGAACCCTGCATCGGAACCAAAGACACAGCCTGTGTTGATGCGTGCCCGGTAGACTGCATTCATCCCAAGAAAGATGAAGCCAAGTACGGTGAGAGCGAGCAACTCTTCATCGATCCTGTGGAGTGTATCGACTGCGGCGCTTGCGTTCCGGTTTGCCCGGTGTCGGCCATATTCGCGGGCGATGACCTGCCCGAAAAGTGGGCGCACTTTGCAGACAAAAACTCCACGCACTTCGGACGCTAAGGCTCCTTTCCTTATAGCTCCCTGGCAATTCCCGCGCCCCGCAGGCCCTTGTCTGCGGGGCGTTGCGGCTGGTGTTCTGATCCCAGTTCCCCAACCATGATTGCTCATCAGGCGGAAGCGATTGTGCTCCGCGCGTGGCCCATCCATGAAGCAGACCAGATCGTTTCGCTCTTCACTCGGGACTATGGAAAGATCAAAGGGGTAGCCAAGTCCGCGGCCAAGTCGCGGCGCCGATTCGGCGGCGCGCTTGAGCCCATGACTCATGTCCGCGCCCACTACGCGGAAAAGCCCAGCCAGGAGCTGGTGCGCCTCGACTCTTTCGACATTCTTCATTCACCGCTGGCTGAGCCGGTCGACTATGCGCGGGCTGCGGCCCTGGCGTTCTTCGCCGAGGTTCTGGAGCAGGCGCTGCCTGACCACGACCCGCACGATGCGGTGTTTCGCCTGCTGTTGGCCGTGCTGGAGCAGACGCGGGTCGACCACATCTGGATGCCGATCACGTATTTCGCGCTGTGGACGACGCGCCTGATGGGCTGGCTGCCGGATCTCTCCCGTTGCCTCGTTTGCGGGGATCTCCTTGCCGGTCAGCCGGCGTTTTTCCATCCATTTTCAGATGGCCTCGTCTGCGCGGTACACAGGCAAGTGGGCGACAACGGCACCCTGGGCGCACCGTTGTCGCCGGACTCGCAACTGCTGGCGGTGCGCGTTTTCCGTTCGCCGGCCTCGGCGTTTGCGGAAGAGGCGTGGCCCCGCAGCCGCGCGGCGGATCTTCGCCGATTTGCAATTCAGAGCCTGGAGAGGCATCTGGAACGTAGGCTCAAGACCGTGGCGGCGTTAGCCCGGCTGGGTGGCTCCTAACTGGACTGCTGATGCAGTTGGGTTCAAGGCCTTTCAAACAGAAGAAGGGAAACCAACCTGACTAAGAACAGACGAATCGCCGTATTGCCACCGAACAGTCCCGAAGGGACGGCTGAAAGTAGCCCAGGACGTAAGTCCTGGGTAGCGGATGGCAACACGATCAAGTCCCGTAGGGACGGCTGAGCAGCAGTCCTGGGACAAGCAACCTCGCGACTCCGATGTCAGGTGGCCGACTGGTGAACCGAGCCGCCCCCCTTCGCACTCAAGGCTTAACCGTTCAACAGCGAACCTACAATTCCGCCCACCGTCACGCCTTCGTTGCGCTCTCTTGTGCCCGACGAGGGCAGATACGGCTGGAGTTGGTGTGCCAGCTTGGCGATCGGCAGGGTTTGCAGGAACACCCGGCCCGGGCCGGTCAGAGCAGCGAGGAAGATGCCATCACCACCGAAGATCATGTTCTTGATGCCGGCAATACGCGTGATCTGGAAGGCGACGCTCGATTGGAAAGCGCCTACGTGCCCAGGATGGACGCGCAACGTCTCTCCCGGCTGCAGATCCTTCACAATCAGCTCACCTGACAGCTCGATCCAGCAGGCGCCCACGCCGCTTACTTTCTGCAGCAGAAATCCGTCTCCGCCGAAAATGCCTGCGCCCAGGGACTGCTGAAATCCAACCCCGAGTTGCACCTGGGCAGTCGCGCAGAGAAATCCGTGGCGGTGGATCATGTACTCCATGCCCGGGCCAATCTGCACGGGCTGAATGTGGCCAGGAACCCGGGTGGCGAAGGCGATCTCACCGCGAGCGCCTATCGCGCTGTACTCGGTCATGAACAGGCTGCCACCGCCGGCTACCCGCTTCAGAGCGCCGAGGAAGCCGCCTCCGCCGCCAAACTGGGTGTGCGTGGTCATCTGGATCGAACTGCTCATCCAGGAAAGTTCACCGGCTTCTGAGATCACGGTCTCATTAGGTTCCAGAACAAATTCCAGAACCGGTAGGGTGGTGCCGACGATCCGGCTTTGCATGGAAAGCCTCCTTTTTGATGGGCGCAGATTAGTTTAGACCAAGACACCGGAAGAGGGCATCACGAGAGTTTGGTTTAGAATCCAACCGTGGCTTCGCAAGTTTCCAGCGCCCTTACCTTTCAGGATCTCCTCTTTCGCCTGCAAACCTTTTGGGCCGAGCGCGGATGCGTGTTGCAGCAGCCCTACGACGTAGAGGTGGGCGCGGGCACTATGTCGCCCGAGACCTTCCTGCGCGTGCTCGATCCAAAGCCCTTTTCGGTCGCATACGCCCAGCCGTCGCGCCGTCCGGCTGACGGGCGGTACGGCGAAAATCCCAATCGTCTTTTCAAGCACACGCAGTTTCAGGTCATTCTCAAGCCGCCCCCGGTGAATATTCAAGAGATTTACTTGCAGTCACTGGAAGCGATTGGCATCGATCTGCGCGCGCACGACCTCAAATTTGAGGAAGATAACTGGGAATCGCCCACTCTGGGAGCCTGGGGTATCGGCTGGCAAGTAATGCTCGATGGTCTGGAGATCACCCAGTTCACCTACTTTCAGCAGTGCGGGGGCATCGACCTCGATCCCATTTCCGGAGAAATCACCTACGGGCTCGAACGCATCGCGGCCTTCCTGCAGGATGTCGACTCGATCTACGACATTGTCTGGGCACGCACTCCGCAAGTGGTCACCTACGGTGAGGTTCGCCACCTGGAAGAAGTGCAGTTCTCTGTCTACAACTTCGAAGACGCCGACGTGGAGAAGCTTTGGGAGCATTTGCGCCTCTATGAATCGGAGTGCCAGCAGTTGCTGAGCCGCGTCGCCGCCCAGCCGGAAAATCTGAGCGCAACCGAGCAGCGCCGCTTCCCGGTTCTGGCTGCCTATGATCTTTGTCTCAAGTGCTCTCACCTGTTCAATCTGCTCGACGCCCGCGGCGCCATTTCGGTGACCGAGCGTGTCGGCATCATTGCCCGCATCCGTGTGCTCGCGGTGGGCGTTGCCAAGGCCTACGCGCGCATGAATGCGCCGGCAAAATGACCTGGCGGGAAAGATCGATGGAATCGCATGGCTGAACTGCTACTGGAAGTAGGGCTCGAAGAGATACCGGCGCGCATGATCGCTGCAGCGGAGGCCGAACTGGCCACCCGCGTCCAGGCGTTGCTCACGCGGCAGCGGCTGCTTGCCGCCGAGGGTGTGGCGGTTGCCGGCTACTCCACCCCACGCCGCCTGGCAGTGCGGGTGCAAGGTGTGCTCGCGCAGCAACTCGATATGCAGGAACAGATGACCGGACCTTCCTGGAAAGCGGCGTTCCCCAATGGACAGCCCGGTCCTGCAGCCGAAGCCTTTGCCAGGAAGGCAGGCGTGTCCGTTGACGCGCTGGTTAAGATCACCACGCCCAAAGGCGAATACGCCGGCGCCACCGTCCAACGGCCAGGGCAAACTGCAGCCAGGGTCCTGAGCGACGGACTGGCCCAGGAGATCGCCGGGCTAGCGTGGCCCAAGACGATGTATTGGCGTCTTAACAAGCCAGAGCGCTTCGTGCGTCCGCTGCGCTGGTTGCTGTGCCTCCTCGATGAAGCGGTGGTTCCCCTGGAGTTCGCGGGCATTCAGGCCGGCCAGCTCACGTACGGCCATCGCGTGCTGCATGGAGACGCGCCGGTGTCGATTGCACGGCCTGCGGACTACCTTGCCGCGCTCGAAAAGGCCTTCGTCATGGCGGACGTTGCCGCGCGAAGACAACGCATCCGCAAGGCACTCGATGCGGTTACGCGCACCGTTCCTGAAGCCCGCTGGCGCGAAGATGAAGCGCTGGTGGAACAAGTGACCCATCTCACCGAATGGCCCAGCGTGCTGCTCGGTAGCTTCCAGCCTGAATACCTATCCCTGCCCGAAGAAGTGCTGGTCACGGTGATGCGTGATCACCAGAAATATTTTGCGGTCGAAGACGAGCAGCATGCCCTGACTCCGCATTTTCTGGCTGTGCTCAACACCGCGGTGGAAGACCCGGCGATCATCCGCCATGGAAATGAGCGCGTGTTGCGCGCCCGCTTCAACGACGCCCGCTTTTTCTGGGACTACGATCAGAAGATCCCGCTTGAGCAAAGGCTCGACAAGCTCAAGACCGTCACCTTCCAAAGAGATCTTGGCAGCTATGCCGCCAAGACCGAGAGCAACCTGCTCATGGCCAAAGCAGTCGCCTGGTCGCTGGCTGCCCAGGGCATCGAGTTGGATCATGGGGCATTGGAGCAGGCAGTCGGGCTGGCGAAGACCGACCTCACTACCGAGCTGGTGAAGGAATTTACCGAACTGCAGGGGATTGTCGGCGGCCTCTACGCTCGCGCTCAGGGACTGGGCGAGAAGGTCTCCAGGGCGATTTATGCCCAGTACATGCCGGCTGGCATGGAAGACGAGATTCCCGCAACCGTGGAAGGCCAGGTGCTCGGCCTTGCGGATCGCATGGCGACCATCGCCGAGATGTTCGCCGTTGGGCTCGCGCCTACCGGATCGAAAGACCCATTCGCACTGCGCCGCGCAGCGAACGGTGTGGTGAAGATTCTGGCCGAATCGGGTCTTCCTCTCACGCTTGCGGCTCTTGGGGCGATGGCGGTGGAATCGCTGCCACGCGCTCGCACTGCGCAGTCGAGCGCAGCGGTGGCGGTGTTCCTTAAGGAGCGCCTCGACTTCTATCTGCGCGACGTGCGTGGCTACGCCTACGACGTGGTCAATGCGGTTCTTTCAGCCGGGCTCACGACGGTGACCGATGCGATAGCGCGAGCTGAGGCTCTGACCAGGGTGCGCGGGTCAGAAGATTTGCTGGCCATCTCCACGGCATTCAAGAGGATCAAGAACATCCTGCGTCAGGCAGCGGAGAAACAGGACAAGCAGGGTGAGTCGATTGTGGGCGCCGATCTGGTTGAGCCAGCCGAGCAAATCCTGCATGCAGAGATGGTGCGCGTCGCGCCCGACGTAGAAGCGCTGCGCGCGCGCCAGGAATATAGCGAGGCTCTGGAGCGCATTGCCACGCTGCGGCCAGTGATCGACGGATTTTTTGACCAGGTCATGGTTATGGCGCCTGAGGCAAACCTGCGCAAGAACCGTCTGGCGTTGATTGCGGCCGTGCTGAGCGACTTCTCTCGCATCGCGGACTTCTCGGAGATTGTCCCCGGCTAAGAACTCAAGCCACGCGAAGTTGCGCGGAGGGCTCGAATTCTTCGAAGGGTAAGGGCTTTCGCCCGCGAAGGGCGCATCAGCCCGCGAGGGTGCATCAGCCCGCGAAGGGTGCATCAGCCCGCGAAGGGTGCATCAGCCCGCGAAGGGTACGGGCTACCTCGCCGCAGCGAGCTTCAGCCCGTACGTATCTGCTTTGTTGTGACTCCGGCTTTAGCCGCTGAGGGAATGATTCTTCCCTGCTAGTGACCTGCTCCGCGGCCTCTTCTGCCGCCAATCCTCAAGCCCGTGCCGGTTACAAGTTACAACTTTGTCGCCATTTTTTGGCCCGGCAATAAACGCTTATGTTAATAGTGTGTTAAAAGATGTATATTTTTTTAGCGGACCTCAGACTTTTAGCACTACTCATAGTGCGATTCGCAGTCCGTACCCTCCTCATCTAGCTTGCCCAACGCAGAAATAGATCTGTCGTGTGCAGCCCGGGAGGAAAGTTCATTCAAGGGGCCTGACCAATGACCCGGATCTCCTTTCATCAAAAGCTGGAGAGCCTTCGTGAGCGCCTTCTTCAAATGGCCGGTGTGGCTGAACAGACACTCCGGTTTGCAATGGATGCCCACTGCCGCGGAGAGCTCTCTGCATGTGCCAACGTTCGCTTGAACGAGGCCATCATCAACCGTTCAGAGCGTGAGATCGACCAGATGGCACTTGATCTTCTGGCGATGGAGCAGCCCATGGCGGTGGATCTGCGATTTATTCTTGCCGCGATCAAGATCAACTCCGATCTGGAGCGCGTAGGCGACCAGTCGATGGCGATTGCGTTGCTGGCCGAAGAGCTTGCCGGCAGCCGGCCGTGCGCGTTTCCCGTCGATATTCCGCGGATGGCGGAAATGTCGATGACGATGGTCCGCAAAGCGCTGCAGGCGCTGGCCGACCGCAATGCCGAGTTGGCGACCAGCGTACTGGCCATGGATGACGCTGTCGACGAGATGAATCGCAGGGCCAAGGCGCAGTTGCTCGAGTGCATCACGCAGGATCCGTCGGCCGCGCAATCGGCGATCAACCTGCTGTTCATTTCCCGCAGTCTGGAACGCATCGCCGACCATGCGACGAATATGGCTGAGGATGTAATTTTCTGGCTACGCGGAGCAGATGTCCGGCACGGCAATGCTTTGCAGGCCCAGTAAGGCGCACCCTCAGTTGCACTGCGAAACGCCAGGCTGGGAAGAAGCCTGCTAGTCCTAGTTCACTCGCTGCAGGCGAGCGATCAATTTCTGGGCCAGGTTCTCGCCTGAGTCCGACCACAATAGGCGGCTGCTGATGCCACAGTTGTCTTGGATCGCGTTGGTCACCTCGACCAGCTTCTGCACATTCCGCTTCACATATTCCGCGGCCAGCTTGTCGAGTTCAATCTCCTCGAGAAGGAACGGTATATCGAGGCCGAAATCGACGCGGACCTGTCCATTCTGCTCATAGGCCCCTTCATCGAAGTACGGTCCGAAACCCACCACGTGGACCATCACCGGTTCCAGCTTCCAGGTCGGGTCCAGCCCTCCCACAGTTTCCGCGACCCACAGGTCCCACTTGAATTCAAACTCATAAGCGAAGTCATCATGCAGCAGTTCGGTTGCCTCGGCGACCGCCAGCTCGGGCGCGGACTCCTTCACCTCGTCTTCCTCGTAGATCCTTTGGTAAACAGGTGGTTCATTCCATGAGATAGGGTAAGCAGCGGCCGCGTGGATGCGCGGCGTCCCGTTGGCCCCGGCGAACTGCTTCATCACCAGGACAATGGCGGGAGCGAGGGCTGCAAGGCGAAAGTTCGGAAACCAAAGATTCAAATACAGCCGGTCGGCCATCTCTTCATTTTAAGCCCTCTGCGAGCCGCGCCTGATGGACGGGGAGTGAAGGGGTGAGAAGATGGACGCATGGGCGTGACTCCGGCTCACTTACGCACCTGGATACTGATACTGGGTGGAAGCCTGGTGGCTGCCGTCGCGTTCTTCCTGATGTACGGGCGCTGGCAGGTTCGCCGCCTGGGCCGTGATCTCCCCGGAAAACTGTCCACCTTGATCCAGCAGTCTACCGAGGGCTTTACCCACTCGGAATCGCGCGGCGGCCACACGCTCTATACGCTGCATGCCTCGAAGGCGGTGCAGTTCAAGAAAGACGGCCATGCCGAGTTGCACGACGTAAGCATCACCCTCTACGACGCAAAGGGCGCCCCCGCAAACCGTATCTACGGCAACTCCTTCGACTGGGATCCGGTGCATGGTATTGCGCGCGCGTTAGGTGAGGTACAGATCGATTTCCAGGGGTCTTCGGCCGCACCCGGCCTCGGTTCAAATGCTGCTTCGAGTCAGCAGGCTAGAAAGTTCACCGCGGACGACGGCGAGAGCAAGACCACGGTGCACGTAAAGACGTCAGGCCTGGTCTTCAACAAGGAGACGGGGCTGGCAAGTACCACGGAAAAGATCGAGTTCCGCCTGGCGCAGGCTGCCGGCAGCGCGACCGGCGCCAGCTTCGATTCACAAAGTGGCGTGGTAATTCTGGCCGCCGACGTTGCCTTCACTTCCAGCGTGAGCGGCAACCCATTGCAGGTGCGTGCTCATCACGCCCAGTTCGACCGTGATAGCCGGCAGCTTTACTTGCTTCAAGACGTAACCGACTACGCAGACAGTCACGGATCATCCGGCCAGGCTACGGTCTGGTTTCGCGCCGACGGATCCGCGTACCAGATGCTAGCGGAGGGCAACGTGGTCCTTGCCGGCAATGGCGGTCAACAGATTCACACCCGTAAGGTGCATATCGACCTGGGCCCCAGGAGCGAACCGCGCCAGGCGCTGGTGAACGGCGGCCTGCTCTACACGGCCAATCAAGCGGGACGCCTTCTACACGGGTCAGCGTCGTCCGCAACCCTGCTTTTCGGTTCGCAGACCACCATTCGGCACGCCCAGTTGCGCGATGCAGTATCACTGGTGGCTGAGGAGAAGTATCTGCCGCATGCCGCCGGCGCAGGCAGCGGCAAACAGAGCGCGCCCCAATCGACCAGCCGGCAGCTACAGGCTTCGAAAGTCGATATCGACTTCTCGACAGGCGCGGACCAGGCCACGGTAGCAGACCACATTCTTGCCGTCGGTCAAGCGCGGCTGAATGTGCACGAGATTTACGCAAAGACACCGCCACAAGACACAACCGTCCAGGGCGACCAGCTTTTCGCAACGCTTACCGATGGTGAGGTTCTCTCCAGTCTGCGAGGAACCGGTCACACCAGCCTTGTGGTGGCAAGCCCCAGTGGGGCCCGGCAGAGCAGCACAGGCGAGAACCTGCTGCTAACCTTTGCCGCGCCTGCGGGTTCCCCTGCGCCTGTGGGCTCCTCTGGTAAGACGGGCGGGGTGAAGGCATCCAACGCGGCGCAGCAGGCTTCTGCGCAGTTGCAGTTGGCCGTGCAGTCGGGCAGCGTCACCCTGGTTCAGGAAGCCGGAGCCAAGGCGGATGAGGAGGGGCCTGGTAGAAACTCGGCTGGCGTAAGCACGGCCACCGCCGACCGGGCAGCGTACGACGCCGCAACCCAAATCGTGCAGTTGGCCGGGAATCCGCGGATCAAAGACACGAACGGTGAGCTAAGCGCTGCATCAATTGAGGTTGACCGTGCCACCGGCAATGCCAATGCCACCGGTGGTGTCAAGGCAACCTATCGCCAGGGCGGGCGCCAAAGCTTTTCCTTCACCGGAACAGGCCCCATCCACGTAATCGCGGACCATGCCCATCTCGATCACGAAAAGGATCTAACCACGTTCTATGGAACGGCCCGGGAACAGGCGAGGCTTTGGCAAGGGAGCGATTCCATCGCGGCGCCGGTCCTGGAGCTGTCACGAGCTCGTGAGACCCTATCGGCGCATGCAGAAGACGGAAAAGCGGCCGGGGTGAACGCTGTCCTCACCAGTTCGCCCAGCCCGTCCAAGGGCGCCATGCCTGCCAAAACGGCTGGTACTTCCGTCGTTCGCTTGCAAAGCAAAACTCTTCTCTATGCGGAGGGCGGCCGCAAGGCGGTCTTCGGCGGTGGGGTAACCGCCCAGGCTCCCAGTGGACTCATGCGTTCGAATTTTATGGATATCTACTTCAGCGCGGCTGCAGGGGTAAAGGCAGAGGGCCCACAGGCGAGCCAACAAGGCAGTCAAGTCTCACGCATCGTTGCTCGGGGCGCCGTTGTGCTCGAGCAGCCGGGCCGAAAGGGAACCGGCGAAGAGCTGAATTACACCGCGCAGGATGGCAAATTTGTGCTCACAGGATCGAGCGCTGCGGCTCCACGCCTGGTGGACGAGGTACGCGGAACGATAACGGGGGCCGCGTTGATTTTCAATGATCGCGATGATAGCGTCACCGTAGATGGGGGCCCTTCCAAAGCGGTAACCCAGACCCATGTCACGAGATAAATGCAAAAACTCAGCACAGATGAGATCGGCAAATCTTACAAGGGCCGCCAGGTCGTACGTGGGGTCAATCTCGAGGTCTGCCAGGGGGAAGTGGTCGGTCTGCTTGGCCCCAACGGCGCAGGTAAAACCACCAGCTTCTACATGATCGTCGGGCTCATCGCCCCCGACACCGGCCAGGTATTCGTCGACGAGACAGATATCACGCGCGTGCCTATGTACCTGCGCGCGCGTCAGTTTGGCATCAGTTATCTGCCCCAGGAACCCTCGGTTTTTCGCAAGCTGACGGTGGAAGAGAACATCCTCGCTGTGCTTGAAGTGCAGTCCCTGCCGCTGGAAGTGCGTCGCGCACGCACAGAAAAGCTGTTGGATCAATTGAATCTGGGCCACATACGCAAGACTCGCGGCTATGCCCTTTCGGGCGGCGAGCGGCGTCGCGTCGAGATCGCGCGCTGTCTTTGCATTCAGCCTTCTTTTATTTTGCTGGATGAGCCGTTCTCAGGAATTGATCCCATCGCTGTGCTCGACCTGCAAGAGATCATCTTCGATCTCAAGGCGAGCGGTATCGGAGTACTGATCACGGATCACAACGTCCGTGAAACTCTGTCCGTGACGGATCGCGCCTACATCATCAACGAGGGCCGTATCTTCCGCACTGGCACGCCTGAGCAACTGGGCAAAGACCCTGAGGTGCGGCGCGTCTACCTGGGCGAAGGCTTCTCTTTAAATTAACCAAATCTTTTCAAGCCCGTCCGGCCCTTCAAAACGGAAGAAGGGAGACCAACCTGGCCAAGAAAAGACGAATCGCCGTGTCGCCACCGAACAGTCCCGTAGGAACGACTGAAGGGTTCGTTGGTGAAGATATGTTTTTGAAAGGTTTGCTGGGTACGGGCTGCCTCGCCGCAGCCCGTACCGTTCATGCTGGGTCACTTGCATTTGGAAAGCGACCTAACCTCGCTCTTCCCGTCCAAACAACACGAATCTTCTCTCGTCCGTGACTTTAGTCACGCACGGACGATTAGAAAAAGCCTGCAACGAGAAGCGTGCGGAAAAGGTAAACTAAGGCCGCTACCTGTTTTGTAGCGGTAAACTGCCATGGCCCTTCTACAACCCAAGCTCAGCCTAAAGGTCTCACAGCGTCAGATTCTGACGCCTGGCCTGATGCAGATGGTCAGCGTGCTGGCGCTGAACAAGCTGGAGCTGAAGGACCTGATCAACACCGAGATCGTCGAGAATCCGGTCCTGGAAGAGTTGGAAGAGAACGTTCCGCTGATCGACGACCTGGCGCAGAAGGAAGCGATCCGCGATCAAAGCGTGGAAGACAATGCCGCCCAGGCAGAACGCGAAAAGAGCGATCCCTTCGACGAAATCGACTTTGGATCGTATTTCCAGGACTATCTCGATCCTGGATTTCGCACTCCGAACAGCTTTGAGGAAAGCGACAAGCCTTCCTTCGAGAATTTTCTTTCCCAGCCCAGTACCCTTGCCGACCACCTCTTCTGGCAGCTCGGCTCGCTCAACCTGGGTGAGGACCTGCGTGCCGCTGCCGAATATATCGTAGGCAATCTGGATGAGGACGGTTATCTTCTAGCCGAGGATAACGAGTTGCTGGCAGGCCTGGTGCGCGAGTACGATCCCGCCGCTGCGGGTTCTGTGCCCGACGCAGCCGAACTCCTGGCCGCGGCCGTGCACCTGGTGCAGAATCTTGACCCTGTGGGCGTAGCGACGCGAACCCTGCGCGAATGTCTGTTGGTGCAAATCGAAGCCCAGCACCGCGAATTCCAGCTTCAGATCGCGCGGAAAAAGACAGTGTCCAATGGCGCAGGAGTCGCGCATAGTGAAGCAGCGGCTGGCCAGTGCGACGAGCGTCAGCAAGTCTTTGCGTTGGCGGCTCGCATTGTCGGCCAGCACTTGGCGCTTCTGCAGAAGCGTGACCTGCGTGAGATGTCCAAGGTTCTGGGCACGCAGTCAGACGCGATTCAGCAAGCCATCGACTTTATCCGCAGTCTCGATCCTCGTCCTGGCCAGCGCTTCAACCGCTCCGATGCCCGGCTGATTGAACCAGATGTCGCTTTCGTGAAGCGGGGCGCCGAGTTCGTCGTGGTCATGAATGAGGAAGATCTGCCGACACTGCGCCTCAACCATGGCTACCGCAAACTACTTTCTCAGCAAGGCACAGAGCGAGACGTAAAGGATTACGTCAAAGAGCGCTACCGCTCTGCGCTGCAGTTGATGCGCAACATCGAGCAGCGCAAGAACACCATCCTGAGAACCTGCGAAGCGATTGTTCGCCGTCAGGGTGACTTTCTGGAGCGGGGCGTAGACGCGCTGAAACCGATGATGATTAAGGAAGTTGCCGAAGAGATTGGCGTACATCCGTCGACCGTCAGCCGCGCTGTTTCGAGTAAGTATGTGCATACGCCTCAGGGCGTCTACGAACTGCGCTTCTTTTTCTCTGAAGGCGTTCACGGACCGGAGGGTGGCAGCACCCCCCTCATGCTGCTCAAGCGCAAGGTCAAGAAGTTGATCGACGAAGAAGACCCCCGCAAGCCCCTGACCGATGATTTGATCGCCAGCATGCTCGAGACGCAGGGGATCGAAGTGACCCGCCGTACGGTAGCCAAGTATCGTGAAGATCTGCGCATCCCAAGCACCCATCAGCGCCGCGTGCGCGACTAGCCAGACTCAAGAAGGTCAGCACCGCGTTTCTACGGCAATTTCACCCAGGTTCGAATTTTTCGCAGCCTGTGAAGCCGTGCTCATCATCAAGTAACTAAAAGAGTTCCTCATACGCAAGCGCCCTCGTACCATGAAGTTGAGTTCAAGGGTGGGCACTCAATCCGCGGAGCGAGACATGGCCTGGAACTCAGGGCCGCCAGCCTGCATCACACAGGCAGAATGAAAATGCTATAGAATCGGGCTTCTTGCGGAGCCATCAATTTTTTTTTGAGGAGCTTAAGCATGGCGGTTGAATGCACCGGTAGGCAGGTGACAGTCACCAGGCCGCTTCGTACGCTAGCAGAAGCGGGAGTCGAGCGCATCACGAGGATACTGGGCAAGATCACCAGTGCCCATGTGGTACTCACAGCGGAGAAATACCGGCAGATCGCTGAAGTCACGATCAAGACCCGGGCCCACGCGCTGGTCGCTTTATGCGAATCGAGCGCCGGTATGGAAGTCGCGCTGCACGACGCGCTGATGAAGGCCGAATCGCAGGCAACGCGCTACAAAGACAGGCAGCGATCTCGCAAACGCAAACCCAAGCAGGAAAAGCAAGTGGGTGAGCCGGGCATCGTTCGCACCGGGCGGGGCGGCATCGGCGCCGAGACCAAAGCGGCCAGGGCCGTGGCTACCAACGGTATCGCCAGGTCGAAGACTCATGTGCAGCCGGCGATCCCCGTAACTGTGCATTCCTTCCCGGCCCGCGTGCCCATTGCCGAGCCCCACGTCGTTCGTTCGCACGACTCGGTAGCTTTGCGGCCCATGACCCTCGACGAGGCGGTCAAAGAAGCAGAGTTTCGCGATCGCGATGTTTTCGTCTTCAGAGATAACGAAGGTAATGTGAAGGTTTTGCATCGCAAGCGTGATGGCAAGATGGAACTGATCGAAGCTCCCTGAGGTCTCGCAGGTGCAATTTGTCGCTGTGACAGTCGCAAACAGGCTCGCATCGGCCAGAGATAGCTCGCGTGCGCTCCCTCTGGCCTGCGAAAGAGACCTTGGTAACTGCGACCTCGGAGCCCGCCGGTACTTCTTTCAGGGCATACTTTTTTTGCAAGGCGGCCTTGATACTCATGCCTGTGGGAGCTTCCTCCGCAGCGGCGATCCTTATGAATTCAGAAGCTGATGTGGCCGTACTTTCGGCTCAGCAAAAGTCATTACTCGAAGCGTTGCCTTGCTATGTGTTTGTGCAGCGCGGCAGTAATGTCGTCTACGCGAATCGTATTGCGCGGGAGACGCTCCATATCGACGAAGGTTCCGTACTCCCTGTAGAGAATCTCTTTCGCGGCCAATTTCCCGGTTTTGCCTATGCGGGCGATGGTACGGTACCGCGCGATTCGGTGAATATCTTCGGATCGGGCGCGCTCGCCTACTCCTCCGATTTCAACTGCCTGATGTGCACAGCTCTGGATCCCGCCGTTCCCGTTCGCGGAAGCTTTCGCATGCTGCGTGGGGCCCCTGAGCCGGAGCTGCTGATCGTTGCTCTGCGGTCGCAGCGCAACGCAGATCATGAGCCCGCGCGACACGCCGCAAATGCCGGCGAGCAGGCATCGACTTCGAATTTTCTTGAGCATCTGTTGAATGCAGCTCCCGAAGCCATCATGATTACGCGCGGTTCGAAGATTCTGCACGTCAATCGTGAGTTTGAGTCCCTGTTTGGGTTCGATGCAGACGAGGCGCTGGGCCGCAACTCATACGACATACTCATCCCGGAGACGCGCCGGCACGAGTTCGACATGCTGGAACACACCATGCATCTGCATGGCAGGGCATCGATGGAGACGGTGCGCTTGCACAAGTCCGGCGAGTTGATCGATGTCTCTATTCTGGCCGCACCCATCAACTTGTCGGGCATCGACGTGGGCAATTTCGTAAGCTATCGCGACATCCGCGAGAAAAAGCAGTCGGATGCCCGCTTGCAGCATGATGCCATGCACGATCCGCTGACCGGGCTGGCGAACCGCGCATTGTTTATCGATCGCCTGCAGCTCACCATGGCCCGGCAGCAGCGGCACTCGCAGCTCAATTTCGCCGTGATGTTTCTTGACCTCGATCGCTTCAAGACGGTGAACGATAACCTGGGTCATGCATGCGGTGACGATCTGCTGGTGCGGATGGCTGCGCGCCTGCGCGCCTGCTTCCGGCCAGAGGATACAGTAGCCCGCTTTGCTGGCGATGAGTTCGCCATCCTGATCGAAGACGTCACCAATATTTCCGATGTAACCAGAATCGCCGAGCGTGCGCAGAAGGATATTCGGCTACCGGTGGAGGTCAACGGCCATGAAGTCTTTGTCACGGCCAGCATCGGCATCGCCTTCGGTACGCTCGACCACGCCAGTCCAGAACAGATTCTGCGCGATGCAGACTTCGCCATGTACCAGGCCAAGTCCAACGGCCACGAGCGTCACGAAGTGTTTGATGGCTCCATGCACGTGCACGTTGTTGAGAAGATGCGCAAGGAGTACGACCTTAAGACCGCGCTCGAAAGAAAAGAGTTTGAGGTTTGGTATCAACCGATCTATCGGCTGAAGAGCGGTGAGATCGAGGGCTTTGAAGCGCTCTTGCGCTGGCGGCGCCCCGATGGCGAGTTTGTGCCCTTGCAAGATTTTTTACCGACGGCGGAGGAAAGCGGACTCATCCTGCCCATCGGCCAATTTGTTCTCGAGCAGGTCTGCCAGCGCCTTGGCCGCTGGGCCGAGACCATGCGCGACAAGACACCGTGCATCGCCGTGAATCTTTCCCAGCGGCAATTCAGAGATCCGAAGCTGATGAGCTATCTCGCAGGGTTGCTGACGAAATGGAAAGTGCCGCCGCCCGGAAGACTGCGCCTGGAAGTGACCGAGGCTGTCGTAAACCAGGATCCAGAGGGCGCCATCTCGGTATTCAGGGCCCTGGCAGATCTCGGCATCAGTGTGGCTCTCGATAACTTCGGCGCCGGGCTGGGCTCAATGAACCACTTCATCCGGCTGCCAATTGACCTGGTCAAGGTCGATCGCCGCTTGATCGCTTACCTGGCGATTCCGGGCAAGCAGGCAGCGCTGCTGCAGACCATTTTCGACCTGGGCCGCGCGTCGCAGGTACGCATGCTGGCTGAGGGCATCGAGCGTAAGGAACAACTGGATGCCTTGCTGCGTTATGGCTGCGACCTCGGCCAGGGTCATTTGTTTTCGCCGCCAGTTCCGCAGGAAAAAGCGCAACTGCTGTTGGAAAGCGGTAGCTGGCGCATCTAGATTGAAAATCGTTCTCGCCCCGCATAGCAGCATAAAGCCTCCAGCGAGTGAAAGATCAGGTCTCGTGGAGTGCTACGATGGCCCCATGCCACCCAGACGCGAGCCCGCGCAGAAGAGCAGGAAGGCAAAGAAGAACCCAGGCGGCGGTAAGAAGGCGCCCGTTGCGGTTCCCGCAGTCGCCTCTGAGCTGGTCATCCTGACTGGCCTGTCTGGTTCCGGCAAGGCCTCCGCACTGAAAGCGTTTGAAGATCTGGGGTTCTACGCGGTCGATAACATGCCGCTCGAGCTGCTCCCCGCATTCGCCGACCTGGTGCGCCAATCCGCTGAGATCAACCGCGCGGCCCTGGTGGTAGACGTACGTGAAGGCCAGCACCTCGACCGCTTTCCTGCAATCCTTCGCCAGGTGCGGAAAGTGCTGTCGACCACCGTAGTGTTCCTCGATGCGTCAGACCCTTCCCTGGTGCGGCGCTTCTCCGAGACCCGGCGGCCGCATCCCCTCGGGCGCACCGAAACGGTGGTGCGCGCAATTCACGCAGAGAGAAAGCTGCTGGATCCCATCCGCAACCTGGCGGACATCAGCGTCGATACGTCCAGCTACAACGTGCACGAGCTGCGTGCCTACATTCTGCAAAAATTTGCACGTGGAGATACGGATAAGAACCTGTTGGTGTCGTCGATCAGCTTTGGCTACAAGAACGGCGTGCCTCTCGAGGCGGACCTGGTATTCGACGTCAGATTCTTACCGAATCCGCACTTTGTGCCGGAATTCCGGCACCTGACTGGCCGGCATCCCAAAGTCGCCAAGTATATTCGGGAGTTCCCGCAGACAGCCGAATTTCTGGACCGGATTACGCAGTTACTGCTCTTTCTGCTGCCCCATTACATCGAGGAAGGCAAGAGCTATCTGACGGTAGCTTTTGGCTGTACCGGCGGCCAGCATCGCTCGGTGATGATCGCTGAGGAAGTGCGTAAGCGGTTAGCCAAAGAGGGGTATCGGGTGAAGTCAGTCCATCGAGACATGCCTCATTAAGCCGACTGGCATGTTGCCACCGAACAGAAGGTTCGAAGGGTACGGGCTACCTCGCCGCAGCGAGCTAAGTATGCTGCGTCTGAAGGGTTCGTTCCTGAAGGTGTGTTTCTGAAAGGTTTGAAGGGTACGGGCTTTAGCCCGTACATTGAATCACAGGATGGAAGCGGCTTTAGCCGCTGAGGGTAAATCCGGATTCCCTCGGCGGCTGAAGCCGCGTTTTGTTCCCATCACTGACGTACAGGCTAAAGCTCGCCGCAGCGAGGTAGCCCGTACCCTTCATGTGGGGTATAGAGCTATGAAACACGACCGAGTCCCGTAGAGCCTGGCCTGAACGAAGTCGAATGGCGACGACTGAAGATTACCAGGACGTCAGTCCTGGGTGCGCCTGGACCATAAACAAACGCACATCCATGTTGCGGAACCCAACCTATTTTCGCCGCAGATTACAATAGCGGGATGCGAAAGCAGTACCTCTCCTGCGGGGTTTCCGCTTGAAAAAGTTGCTGCGCCTGGTAGGCTATGCGCGGCCATACTGGCTGCAGGCGATCACCTCGGTCATCCTGATGGCGGCCGTGGGCCTGCTGGATGCCTTCCGTCTCCTGCTGGTCGGCCCGATCTTCGATCGCGTACTCAATCCCAACGCCCCCGATCGGCAGATTCTCCTTTTTGGCCCTCGGTTCAGCATCAGCCTGGAACAGATTGTTCCCGCACACTTCCACAATGCATGGACCATCGTCGCTTTCGCCCTCGTTGTCTCGACTCTTTTGAAAGGTATCTGCGACTACTGCGGAACATACCTGGTGAACTATGCCGGCTTCGGCATGATCACCGATCTCCGCGACGATCTGTACGACGCGATTCTGCGGCGCTCCGTTTCATTTTTCCAACAGCATGCCACCGGCACCATCGTCTCGACATTGATCAACGATATCGAGCGCGTGCAGTTCGCCATGTCTTCCGTGCTCGCAGAGTTTCTACAACAATTTTTCACCCTCATTTTCACTGCCATTGTCGTGGTTGCTCTGGGTGGGAAACTGGCGTGGGTTCTCCTGCTTTTCGTTCCCGTGGTGCTGGCATCCGCGCGCAAAATTGGCCGCGAAGTGCGACAGACAACGCGGCGCGGACAAGACAAGCTTGCTGAAATCCAGAACATTCTGCACGAAACCATTACCGGCAACCGCATCGTAAAAGCTTTCAACATGGAGCTTTGGGAAATGATGCGGTTCAAGCAGGCAGCCCGGCGGCTCTTCGAGGCCAACCTGCGCTCCGTACGCGCGCAGGCTATCAGTTCGCCTCTCATGGATGCCATCGGAGCGATTGCTATTGCCTTGCTGCTCTGGGTTGGGCGTAACAGCATTCAGGCGCACACGCTCACAACAGGAACCTTCTTTGCTTTCATCATCGCCGTTTTCAAGCTGTACGATCCGGTGCGCAAATTCACGCTCTTCTATAACAACTTCCAACAGGCGCTTGGTGCATCCTCTGAGATCTTTCGCTTCATGGATACGCAGGATGAGGTGCTCGAGAAGCCGAATGCTCACGTGCTCAAGGAATTCCGTGAAGAAATCCGGATGGAACATGTCTGCTTCGACTACCGCGGCGAAGAGGGTGAGCGGCAGGTGTTGCGCGATATCAATCTGGTCGTGCCGCGTGGTGAAGTAGTGGCCCTGGTTGGACCAAGCGGCGCGGGCAAATCCACGCTGGTGAACCTGATTCCACGCTTCTTCGACGTCACCGCCGGCAGCATCGTCATCGATGGACACGACCTTCGGGATGTAAGTCTTGCGTCGCTGCGCCGCCAGATCGGCAACGTGACACAGGAGACGATTCTCTTCAACGACACAGTACGCAACAATATCGCTTACGGGGAAGCGGGTATCCCCATAGAACGAGTAATCGCTTCCGCCCAGGCGGCGCTGGCGCATGACTTCATCGAGCGGCTTCCTGAAAAATACGACACAGTCATTGGAGAGAAAGGCTTTCGGCTATCAGGCGGAGAACGCCAGCGCATCGCCATTGCCCGTGCACTCCTCAAGAACGCGCCGATTCTCATTCTCGACGAGGCCACATCGGCGCTCGACTCGGAAAGTGAGTCGCTCGTGCAAACCGCGCTTTCCAATCTGATTGCCGGCCGCACCGTCTTCGTGATTGCCCATCGCTTGTCGACGGTGCGCCGCGCATCGCGCATCGCCGTCATCGAAGATGGGCTCATCACGGCCATTGGTCCGCACGAGCAACTGTTGCGTATTTCACCCACCTACCAGCGCCTGTACCAGTTGCAGTTCATGGATCCGGCGGATTTCCCTGGCAATGTAATTCCGAAAGAAGCGATCGCTGTGGAGGCCCTTGAACCTGCTCTGAGCGCAGAGGTGGAGCTTTGAGCGTGAGCGGTCATTCCGCAGTTCACTCGATGACAGGTTTTGCCCGCGTCAACGGCCGTGTCAGCGATAGCCTTTCCTGGACCCTTTCACTCAAGAGCGTCAACCATCGGTTCCTTGATTTGCATATGCGCATGCCGGCCGGTGCCGAGCAGTTGGAAATGCGGCTGCGCCGGTGGCTCAAGGAAAAACTTCTGCGTGGGCACCTCGAAGTGACCTTGACCATCGACCGCGGCCTGCGGGCGAGCGCGCATTTTGATCGCGAGCTGCTGCAGAACTATCTCGCGACCTTTCGCTCCGTCGCTACCGAGAGTGGTCTGGAGCAGCAGCCCGATCTGAATGCAATTTTTCGTTTACCCGGAGTGCTGTCCGGCGAATCGCGCGTCAGCGAAGAAGAGATGCAGAAGCTTGAAGAAGAAGTGATCATCCAAATGGGTCCGTTGGTGGAGGCTTTGAATCGCATGCGCAGTCAGGAGGGCGAGGCGCTGGCGTTTGACCTGAGTGCCGGCATGGATCGCCTCGATCTGGCCGTATCGCAGGTCGCCCTGATGCGTCAAGATGTGCAGAAGGCTTACTTTGAGCGCGTGAGTCAGCGGATCGCCGGCATGCTGAATGGCAACGCGGGCGTCGATCGTGACCGCCTGCTGCAGGAAGCAGCCATGCTGGCGGAGCGCAGCGATGTGGAAGAAGAAGTGACCCGGCTGCGTACGCATGTCCAGCATTTTCAATCTCTTCTGAAGGCTGGAGGAGAAGTTGGCAAAAAGCTCGACTTTCTACTGCAGGAGATGAATCGTGAGGCGAACACCCTCCTTTCCAAAACCGGTGGGGTCAGCGGGAACGGCCAGCGCATTACTGATTTGGGCCTTGGAATGAAATCGGAGATCGAAAAAGCCCGCGAACAGGTGCAAAATCTTGAATAACACCTGCGCGGCACTGCGAATCTGGCAGACCGCTGTATCATCAGGACACGACTGTGGCAGGAATTCTGTTCATCATTTCGGCGCCTTCTGGTTCGGGCAAATCGACCCTGGTAAACCAGCTGCGCTCGCTGGTGTCGGATATCGACTTCTCCGTCTCCTACACCACCCGCGCTCCACGGGGTTCTGAACAGGCGGGCCGTGAATATCAATACACCTCGCGCGAAAAGTTTGAAAGCATGGCTGCGCGTGGAGAATTCCTCGAGTGGGCTAGTGTTTTCGGCAACTATTACGGGACTGCCTGCCAGTCTCTGATCGACGCGGAAGCCGCGGGCAAAGATCTACTCCTCGACATCGATGTGCAGGGTGCTGCGCAGGTGCGGGAGAAGATGCCCGATGCGGTCAGTATCTTCGTGCTTCCTCCGAACCCTGCGGAGTTGCAGGCCCGCCTGCGCAACCGCAGTCTTGCCGAAGGCAGTTTGGACGAGCAGGAGATTGCCCGGCGGCTTGCCAAAGCACGCGGAGAAATCGAAAAATATCATCAGTATCGCTACATTTTGATTAACGATATTCTTGATTACGCAGTTGAGTCACTGAAAGCAATTGTGATCGCGGAACGGGCAAGGCGCCACGGAGCGCCGCAAGACCCGGAAACTGCACGCATGATGCAGCTCGCTGATAAATGCCGGCAGGCAAATTCAGCCGATCGTTTGGCGCCAGTGCTTGCCTCGTTCGGACTGCTCGACATGCATGCCACTCGCGCGTGAATTGGACGAGATACTTCGGTCAGGAGGCAAGATGAACTCACAGCCAGTCGATAATCATTTCCGTTATGTAGTCATGGCGGCCCGCCGTGCCCGCCAATTGCAGAACGGTTCCCAGCCGCTCATTGATTCACCTTCCACCAAGGCTTGTCGCGTAGCGCAGGATGAGATTGCTGCCGGCAAGGTCAAGGCGGCGCCGCCCAGAACGGACGCTATCGAAGAGGCTGTTTCCGAGCCGGAAACGCCACACGATCTCGGCTCATAACACCGGGTCGCGGCGTACAATCTATGCTATGAAGGTCACCGTTGGTGTCTCTGGGGGCATTGCCGCTTACAAAGCGGCAGAGCTGGTGCGGGCATTGCAGCGCCAGGCGCTCGACGTCCACGTCGTGATGACGGAAGCAGCCCAGAGGTTCATTACCCCGTTGACCTTTGCAGCGCTTACCGGGCATAACGTAATCACCGGTCTCTGGCCCTCGTCTCCAGATGAGGGAGGGGGAGGTAGTGATCAGCAACAACTCGACTCATCCATCGAGCACATCGGTGAAGCCCAATCGACCGAGGCGCTGATCGTGGCTCCGGCCACCGCCAACGTCCTGGCAAAATTCGCGCATGGGTTGGCAGACGACTTTCTGACCACTCTCTTTCTTGCTACGCGCGCGCCGGTGATCGTCGCGCCGGCCATGAACGTAAACATGTGGCAGCATCCCGCTACCCGCCACAACCTTCAGATCCTCGAGGACCGCGGTGTAACGATCGTTCCTCCCGATGACGGTCCATTAGCCTGCGGCATGACCGGGAGCGGCCGGCTGGCTGAGCCCGACGCCATTGTGCAGGCTGTGCTGGGCCAATTGCATGGCCGCAATGACCTTGCCGGCGAAACGGTTCTGGTGACCGCGGCCGGAACCAGAGAAGCCATTGATCCGGTGCGCTTTATTGGGAATCGTTCGAGCGGCAAAATGGGCTACGCCGTGGCTGAAGAGGCACAGGAGCGTGGAGCGCGGGTGATCCTGGTAAGCGGGCCTACTTCGCTGCGCCCGCCTGCCAACTGCGAGCTGATTTCCGTGGTCAGTGCTGAAGAAATGCGCCGCGCCGTGCTTGGCCATCTCGACCAGTGCACCATCGTGGTGAAAGCTGCCGCGGTTGCCGACTACAGGCCAAAAGTGTTGGCAGAGCAAAAAATGAAGCGCACCGGGCCCATCAGCCTGGAATTCGAACCGACCGAAGATATTTTGAGCGAAGTGGTGCTGGCGAAACGGCCGGGCACACTGGTCATCGGCTTTGCCGCCGAAACAGAGAACCTTCTCGAGCATGGGCGCGGCAAGCTTCTGCGCAAGGGAGCCGATGCGATCGTCTTAAACGACGTATCGCGCCCCGGGTTGGGATTCGATTCCGACCTCAATGCTGCAACATTCCTCACACCCAAAACAGCGATCGAACTCCCGGAAATGACCAAACACGAACTGGCTAGCCGCATCCTCGATGAAGTCGTGGCGTTGCGCAGGCCAGCGCTGATGGTCGCGGAGACCGGCTTGATATCGAGCAATTCCAAGCTGCGGGAGTAAGGGAAGAGAAACCGCAGCTTCCTAGGCTGCGCTCAAAGGCGATCGGCGTCCGGCAGTATCACCCTCCCAGCCATGTAACCTATAGTTCAGCATGCCGCTTGATCTCCAGACGCAGGAAGCTATCGCCGCGCACATGCAGTATCTGCGCGATCTTGGTATCTTCGATTTTTATCGACGCAGCGGGCCTGACGTTGCCGTCGAACCTGTCGCGGCAAGCCCAGCGGTCGTCGAGCCCATCGCAGAGGAGTCTGTCATCCCAGCACGCAAGCCTGTCTCTCCCCAACCCACCATCGGGCCGTTCATCTCTCCCGCGAATCGTGCTGAAGCGCTGCTCGCCATACGTAACGAAATTGGCGACTGTACCCGCTGTGCATTGAGCCGCGGCCGGAACAAGATCGTATTTGGAGACGGAGATCCAAACGCGCGCCTCATGTTCGTTGGCGAAGGGCCGGGAGCCGACGAGGATGCGCAGGGGCTGCCATTCGTAGGCCGCGCCGGTCAGCTTCTCAACAACATGATTCTGGCCACCGGATTGAAGCGGGAGCAGGTCTACATCGCCAACATCGTCAAGTGCCGTCCACCGCAAAACCGCGTGCCCGAACCGGAAGAGGCCAACACCTGTTCGCCGTTTCTCTTCCAGCAGATCGATGTGGTGCGCCCGGAAGTGATTGTTGCCCTGGGTTCCACGGCAGCGACCTATCTGCTCGGCGCGAAGTCGTCATTGAGTAGCTTGCGCGGGCGTGTCCACACCTGCCGCGGTAGCAAATTGATCGTCACTTATCATCCGGCATTTCTGCTGCGAGACCCAAACCAGAAAAAAGAAGCGTGGCAAGATCTCAAGCTGGCCATGGCGCAACTGGGACTACCCATTCCCTCGCGCTAGACCATTTTCCCTCATGGTGCAAACTTGATGGTGAAGACTTGATGGTGCAGATCTGATGGTGCAGATCTGATGGTACAGACCTGATGGTGCAGACCTGGCAACTACACTTGACGCGGCCCCTCCGTCGATGAATGGCCGCACAGTATCGGTCTCAAAAATGCTTAGCTCCCGCCTATGACAATCTTCTGTGACGTTGCGCTGCCGGTACCTCTCGACCGTGCCTTTACCTACCGGCTGAAGGGCGAGAGTGACCTCTTACCGGCCTTTGAACCGCCGGTGGGCGGCCGCGTCGTGGTGCCCTTTCGCAACGAAAAAATGATCGGCGTAGTTACGCGGCTGCATGACGAGGCTCCGCCTGTCGAAGCGCGGCTCATCGAAGCAGTGCTCGACCAGGAGCCCATTCTCAATCCAGAACTCATGGAGCTTGCCGCCTGGATCGCGCAGTACTACGTTGCCCCTTTGGGTGAAGTGCTGCGCACCATGCTTCCTCTCATGGCTGAGGTGCGCCGTTCGACCAGCTATCGCATCAGCGAAACCGGCCAGGCGATCTTGTTTGAAGGAGCCCAGCAGGGCTCTTCGCGCCGCTCGCGCCGCTCGCCCGACGAGCAAAATGTCGAATACACGGTGTTGAACTATCTTTCCGACGGGCAGCCGGCCAAGGTTGGAACCTTGCGTCATGCCACAGGAGCTACGCAGGAGTTGTTGACCAACATGCTGCGCAAGAAGTGGCTGCTGCGAGAAACCGAAGCAGCGCCTCGCGATGCGCGCCGCCTCGCGCGTTTCGCCGTACTGGTTCCGGATGTGCGGCCGCCGAAGCTGAATGAAAACCAGCTTGCTATTCTCGCCGAGCTTGCCGGCGCAGGCGGCGCGCTTCCGGTGCCGGCGTTGCGCCGCCTCGAACTGCCTTCGACCACTTTGCAGACCCTGGTCAAACGAGGTCTGGTAACGATCGAAGAGCGGGCCGCCGCTTTCCATCTTTCTAGTGCCAACTCCCTGCCGCCGCAGTACACGCTCAACGATGCACAGCAGGCTGCGCTGGGCTATATCACGGCTGTGCTCGATGGAGAAAAGTTCAGTGTCGGCCTGTTGCATGGCGTGACCGGCTCCGGCAAGACGGCCGTTTATCTGGCTGCGATGCGACGCGTGCTCCACGCCGGGCGCTCCGCGATTCTGCTCGTGCCTGAGATCGGTCTCACGCCGGCCATGGCCGGGCAATTGCACACCGCCTTCGGCGACAGCGTGGCGTTGCTGCATTCTGCGCTCACCCCAGATGAGCGCGCCGAGCAGTGGTATCGCATCCGGCGAGGAGAAGCGCGCATCGTTGTCGGCACCCGTTCTGCGGTCTTCGCGCCGGTTGAGAATCTTGGTCTCATCATCGTCGACGAAGAGCACGATTCTTCTTACAAGCAGGAAGAGATTCCCCGGTACCACGCCCGCGATGTCGCCGTGATGCGGGCAAAGATCGGTGGGGCCGCGGTTGTGCTCGGCTCAGCCACTCCCTCGCTTGAATCGTGGCGCAATGCGGAAATGGGCAAATACGCCCTGGTCGAGATGAAGGAGCGAGTCAACCAGCGTCCACTCCCGGTGGTGGACCTGGTCGATATGCGCCAGGAGTTTCAGGACACGGGACAAGAAAGTATCTTCTCGCGCGTCCTGCTTGAGCGCGCGAAAGCCGCCATGGATCGCGGAGAACAGGCGATCATTCTGCTCAATCGCCGGGGCTACTCGTTCGCAGTGCTGTGCCGTTCCTGCGGAGAGAAACTGCAATGCGAAAACTGCGCCATCGCACTCACTCACCACAAGCCCATCGTTCCAGCAGATCCGCGCGCAGCAGTAGCCAACCCTTCGGGCCAGCGGCTTAAATGCCACTATTGCGGATACGTGAAAACGGTACCCAAACGCTGCCCCAAGTGCGAGAGCGAGCACCTGTTTTTTCTTGGCGCGGGTTCACAGCAAGGGGAAGAGCGCCTGCAGGAGCTATTTCCGCAGGCGCGTATCGGCCGTATGGATCGCGACACAATCCGCAATCGCTTCGACATGGAACGTCTGTTGCAGCGCCTGCATCATGGAGAGATAAACCTGCTGGTGGGCACGCAAATGATCGCCAAGGGGCACGATATTCACGGCGTCACGTTTGTAGGTGTGGTCGGCGCAGACCATGCTCTCGGTCTGCCCGACTTTCGTGCCGCGGAACGTGTATTCCAGTTGCTCACTCAGGTGTCAGGCCGTGCTGGCCGTGGCGATCTGCCGGGCAACGTGCTGGTGCAGAGCTATTATCCCGAGCACTACGCGATTCAATGCGCCGCACAGCATGACTTCAGGGCATTTGTGAAGAAAGAGATGCAGTACCGCAAGTGGATGCACTATCCGCCTCATGCCGTGCTGACGAATATCATCATCCAGAGTCAGCGGCTGGAGGAAGCGGCAGGCTGGGCAACCAGTCTGGGTAAGTGTTTTGCCGCGATGCCGGTTGAAGGAGTACGCATGCTGGGTCCGGCAAGCGCGCCGATCGTGCGGATCAAGCGAATCTACCGCTTCCATCTGTTGTTGAAGGCAGAGAACCGTCAAGTCCTGGCGAGGACGCTGCGCGCCCTGCTGGCACAGGCGGAGTTAGCCGGCATTCCACGCCGCAATCTCATCGTCGATGTAGATGCCGTCAACCTGATGTAGCGTGCCCGCACGGGCAACCACAAGAACGGGAGAAAATCGTAGATGTTTTCTGCAAGCGCAGCCCACATTCTTCTCCCCCACATTCTTCTGCTTTTGATCGTCGGCATCAGCATCCTGCTGATGTTGCTTCGTCCGCGCGCAATCCCAGAGGTCTATTGGGTCGGTTCAGGTGCGCTCGTGCTGATCGTGCTGCGCCTCATCCCACTGAAGCTGGCGGGCAAAGCGGCAGCAGAAGGCGCTGACGTCTATTTCTTTCTCATTGGCATGATGTTGTTGTCGGAGTTGGCCCGAGAGCACGGTGTCTTCGATTGGCTTTCTTCGGCGGCGCTGAAGAAGGCACACGGTTCCCCGGTGCGGTTATTTACCCTCGTGTACGGCATCGGAACGCTGGTCACGATCTTCATGTCCAACGATGCAACGGCAGTCGTGTTGACGCCGGCAATTCTTGCAGCCATACGCAAAGCCAGGGTAACGCCGCTGCCTTACCTGTTCGCCTGCGCGATGGTCGCCAACGCAGCTTCGTTCGTGCTGCCGATTTCGAATCCGGCAAACCTGGTCGTCTTTCACACAAATATGCCGCCGCTGGGGCGCTGGCTTCTGTCCTTCGGTGTTCCTTCCATCCTTTCGATTGCCGCCACCTATGTGGTTTTGCGACTGATCTTCCGCAAACAACTGGCAGGGGAAACCGGGGATGGTGAGACGGCCGGTCCATTATCCGCCAATGGAAAAATTGTCCTTGGTGGCATCGCGCTCATGGTGGCCGTCCTGCTCGGCGCATCGGCTCTCGGCAACGATCTGGGGCTGCCCACATGTATTGCGGCGCTTGTGGTGACGGCCGTGGTTAGTATCAAGGCGCGCGAGCATCCGCTCCATCTGTTCAAAGAGATCAGTTGGGGAACCATTGCCCTGGTTGCCGCACTATTCATCCTGGTCGATTCAGTGCAGAGCGCAGGGGTTCTGCGGTACACCGAGGCTGCGCTGCATTGGGCGCAAACGCTTCCCGCTGCATCGCGCGCACTCGTCACCAGCCTGGTCGTCGGTATAGCCAACAACATCGTCAACAACCTGCCACTTGGGTTGATTGCAGGTGCAACCGTGCAGGCGTCGCGCGTACAGGGATTGATTGTGAACGCCGTGCTCATCGGCGTGGATCTGGGACCGAATCTATCGGTCACCGGTTCGCTAGCCACCATCCTGTGGCTGATCGAACTGCGCAAGGAGAAGCTGCATGTAAGCGCATGGGACTTTTTCAAGATTGGCGCCATCGCTATGCCGACAGCGCTCTTGGCTTCCGTGGGCAGCGCGATTCTCATGCGCCTGCTGCTCGCAAAATTCTGAAAAAGACGCCGCTGCCAGAGGAAACCAACCTGACCAGGAAAAGACGAATCGCCGAGTTGCCGCCGAACAGTCCCGTCTGAAGGGTTCGTTCCTCAAGGTGTGTTTCTGAAAGGTTTGAAGGGTACGGGCCCTCGCCGCAGCGAGCTTTAGCCCGCTGAAGGGTACGGGCTTTAGCCCGTACGTAAGTGCTGGGAACAAACGCGGCTTCAGCCGCCGAGGGAAACCGGATTTACCCTCAGCGGCTTAAAGCCGCTTCCATCCTGTGAATCAATGTACGGGCTAAAGCTCGCTGCGCGAGGTAGCCCGTACCCTTCATGCGGGGTACGGGCTACGAAACACGATCCGTAGAGCCTGGCCTGAGCGAAGTCGAATGGACGTCAGTCCTGGGGCACAAACAAACGCACAGGCCTGGCGCCGAACCCAACTACCCTGCTTACCGAAACAGATCGATGATGCTGGTCCCGGAAAACGGCGCAGGCAGAAAGGTAAGCAACAGCAACGCGAGCGCCACGACACAAAGCCAGCGATGCTTCCGCGGCAACATCGGGAAATAGGGAACATGCGGATGCCGCATAGCAGGGATCAGCAGGATCACTCCCCACAGCACCCAGCCGGTCCACAGCAACAGCCCCATGATCAACAGGACAACGGGCATAGCAAAGGTCATGCGTCGATGCCACTGCGGCGAAATTGCATAGAGAACATGGCCGCCATCGAGCTGACCCGCCGGGATCAGATTGAGCGACGTGACAAAAAGTCCGACCCAACTCGCGATGAGAATCGGGTGCGGCAGCAGATTCTCCATCCCCGGCACTCCGGGCGCCCAGGCTGCGAGGATCCGGTCAAGCAAGACGATCGTCTGTGGGTAATGAAACTGCACCAGTGCGGGAGCCGCGCCTGCGGCGACGGGACGCGAGAGCAGGATCCCAATGATAGTCGCGGGAATCGCCACCACATAGCCGGCGATGGGCCCGGCCACGCCGACCTCAAGCAGCGCCCGTCGCGACGGAATGCGCGAGCGAATGCGGATGACCGCTCCCGCCGTGCCGCTCAGGGTCGGCGCCGGCAGTACATAGGGCCACGACGCGGCAATGCCGTGGTAACGGCAGTAGAAAAAATGGCCCGCCTCGTGCGCTAACAAAATGCCCAGAAGCGTCACCGAGAAAGACCAGCCGGAGGCCAGAGCGCCCGGATGATTCCAGATCCAGAGCAAGGGGACAAGGTCACCCTCATTGACCAGGGGCGGCAGTCCCTGGCGGAAGTTCTGCATGAGCAGCGCGCCCGTACTGGCCGTGGTGACGATACTGATGAGCAGCAGGCAGAGGGGCAGCCAGGCGATCGAGAGGCGAGCCAGGGAGAAGTCTGGGTAGCCTTCAGGGCGCAACCGCAGTGGAGTAATCGGTGCTGCCATGGGCCGGGCGTTTTCCTTCAGGCGGCGGGGCTACGAATCCAGCAGGTGCAATTCCTTGCCTGGCTTGAAGCGAACGGCCTTGCCGGGAGTGATGGTCACTTCCGCGCCGGTTCGCGGGTTGCGGCCAATGCCGGTCTTGCGTGGCCGCACGTTGAACACGCCGAAGCCGCGTAGTTCGATGCGATCGCCTGAGGCAAGCGCCTTCTTCAGGCTTTCGAAAACCGTATCGACAGCGGCTTCCGCTTTGTTGCGCGGCAGCCCGGTCTTCGCAATGACGTGATGAATGATGTCTTGTTTAATCAATGCCTTTACCCCGAGGGAGCGCTAGGTAACTGCAGCGGACCGCGCCTACGTCCTCATCGTATAGCGTGTTCCGCCGATGGTCCAGCGGCTTGACGCCTTTTCACAAACGGCGGTTCGCCATAGAAACGTCCGCTCTCAACGGACCGCCGTATCTGCGAATACGCTTTCAGCCGGGGTGCCGTCAAATGATTGTCAAGCAACCCAGCCTGCCGTAAGATGCAGTTTCCGGCTAAAGGGAATTTCGTTTATTTCGGTGCGCCGGGCCTTGTCCAGCGCGGTTTATCTTAAGGAGTTGCATGGCAATCAAGTCCGACCGGTGGATTCGCGAGGCCTCGCTGAAAGGGATGATTACCCCATTCAGCGAAAAGCAGGTGAGAGAGGGTGTCATCTCCTATGGCCTCTCCTCTTACGGCTATGACCTTCGTGTTTCCGATGAGTTCAAAATCTTTACGAACGTGAACAGCGCGGTCATTGACCCCAAGAATTTCGACGAGCGGTCTTTCGTCACCGTCACGGCTTCGACCGTACTCATTCCACCCAACTCCTTCGCGCTCGCCCGATCGGTTGAGTACTTCAAGATTCCCCGCGATGTACTGACCATATGCGTGGGCAAATCGACCTATGCCCGTTGCGGCATTATCGTGAACGTCACTCCCTTTGAACCGGAGTGGGAGGGTTACGTGACCCTCGAAATCTCAAATACCACGCCGTTGCCGGCCCGGGTTTACGCCGACGAGGGCCTCTGCCAGATCCTCTTCTTCCAGTCGGATGAACTGTGCGAGGTCAGCTACGCGGACCGCAAGGGCAAGTATCAAAACCAACAGGGCATCGTGCTGCCAAAACTGTGATTTTCGATGCAAGCAAGACACCTGGCCGCCTGCGGGTGGCGCTCCTCGAACCGGAGCCCATCCGCGTGCAGGGCTTTGTCACGCTCTTCCAGGACCACCCCCGCATCGAGTTTGTCGTTTTCGAACTAGCGCAATTTCTGGCGGATCAGGAATTTACCCTGGCCCTGGTCGGTCTCTATGGCGAGGCGCTTACGCTCGAGCTGGTGAGCACCATCCGCGGCTTGCGGCCCGATGTTCGCTTGGTTGTTATGGGACCAGATGCCGATGACGAGGTCATTCTCAAGGTCATCAGCTCCGGAGCCAAAGCTTACCTGGAAGCCAGCGCCACCCCGCTACAGGTGGAGCAGGCGCTGGAAATTGTGAGCCAGGGCTCGATCTGGGCTCCGCGCCGGGTGCTTTCCATCTTCGTGGATCGCGCCACCCGGCCAACACGCGCGTCTGTACCCCCGTGGGCCCAGTTCACCTCGCGCGAGACTGAGGTGCTCAAGCTTTTGGTCGCCGCTCGATCGAACCGCGAAATTGCTCATACCTTGGGTATCGAGGAGCGAACGGTCAAAGCGCACGTAGCCAAGCTCATGCGCAAAGTAGGCGTTGAAAACCGAATCGCCCTGTCTATTTTTGCCGTGACCCATGCCATTGTTCCCCCGAATCCGGATTCGTCAACGAAGTAACTTTAGGACATAGTACTTTGGTGCCCTTGTCCGGTTACTAAACATGGCGGAGAGTTACTTTAGAAACAACGCAGATCTGGGGACGGGGCTCTTGATGCGAAGTTTGCAATCAGCGGCCCCCATTTTTTGCCCGCTGCTAACCTCATCGTGTCGAATCGCGTCCATCCCTCGCCCTTCTCATTCCCTCCATCCCAGAAACTCCGTTCTGCACCGGAGCAGAGCGGCTGCTTGTAGCTATGGTATCCAGCGTGATACTCCTCTTGTTGATCCCGCAGGGCATCGGAGACAGAAGTACACTAAGGGCGGCTTTCTTGCTTAGAACGGCCGCGCCAACGTCAGCGAATTTAAAAGGTGTGGACAAAATGTCCCACCGGGAGATGGAAAAAGCATGAAATCTTTTCTAGCGCTACTTTGTGTGGTTGGCATGTCGTTCACGGCGATGTCCGCCCTTGCGGCCGACGATAAGGCGACGATTGAACAGCGCATCACCAACGCGAAATCGGTTCTGGATGAGATCATGGCAACACCAGATCAGGCGATTCCTAATCAGATCATGTCGCAGGCGACCTGCGTGGGTGTCGTGCCCAGCGTGAAGAAGGGAGCATTCCTCTTTGGCGCGGAATATGGTCAGGGCGTGGTAACCTGCCGCACCGGCCACGGTTGGAGTGCTCCAGCATTTATCAAGATTGCAGGCGGAAGCTTCGGTTTCCAGATCGGTGGTCAGGCGACCGACCTGGTTCTGGTAGCAGTCAACGATAAGGGCTTTCAGGATTTGCTGAAGAGCAAGTTCAAGATTGGCGGCGATGCTTCGGCCGCGGCAGGCCCGGTCGGCCGTGACTCCCAGGCAGCAACGGACTGGAAGCTCAATGCCGAACTGCTGACCTACTCCCGTGCAAAGGGACTGTTTGCTGGTATAGATCTTTCCGGAGCGGTGGTGGACGAAAATGGCGATGCCACGCGCCTGTTCTATGGCGAAGCACATCCCAGCGAGCAGATCCTGAAGGGCTCTGTCGTGACCCCACCGGATGCGCGTCCGTTTGTTCGCACGGTTGCGAAATACTTCGCAGACGTGAGGAAGTAGCGAGTTCAGGGATCCCTCTGGCTCCAGGCTGCCCGGCTCACGCCGGGCAGTTTTTTGCTAAACCCTCTTTCCGCCAGACACCTCGGAGCAAGCCGCCAGTCCCCCCGTCTCCACGTCACCGAGTTCCTCACCGAGTGTCACGGGAAATACGGAGATATGGGGCGCCCGCATCCATTGCCCGGAAAGCGATTTAAACTGAACAGAACTACCTGAAAACGCAACCGTGCAGGCCAACTTCCACAGTTGGACCGTTGGCTTTTGGAGTGGATGCAGAGACGACTGGAATTCGTATTGGTTTGCACCCTGGTCAGGCTGCTCGGCTTGCCGCCACGAGGGATTGCCCGCTCCATCGGCGCTCTGATTGGCCGGGTCGCCCTCCTGCTCACTCCGCGTTTGCGCCGTACCGGCCATCGTAATCTCGCCCTGGCCTTTCCTGAGAAGACTGAGGCAGCGCGGGAACAAATTCTGCGCAAGCTCTACAGAAACCTGGGATGGTTGCTGGCTGAGTTCTGCCAGATGCCCGGCTATACACCCGAGAAGACGAAAAGCTTTATCCGCTACGACGGCCTCGAGCATTATCTGGCAGCTCGCGATCAGGGCAAAGGCGTACTGATCCTTACCGGCCATCTGGGCGCGTGGGAACTCTCCAGCTTCTATCACTCGCTGATGGGCAATCCCATGAGCATCGTGATCCGCCGGCTAGACAATCCCCTGGTTGACAACCTTGTGAATCGGATTCGCTGCCTGCACGGTAACCAGGTATTGCACAAAGACGACTTCGCGCGCGGTTTGCTGGCCGCCATGCGGCGCGGTGAGACCGTCGGCATTTTGATGGACACCAATATGACCCCTCCGCAGGGAACGTTCGTCGACTTCTTTGGGCATCTCGCTTGCACCGGCTCTGGTCTGGCACGCATCGCCGCGAAGACCAACGCCGCGGTGCTCCCCGGCTTTCTTTTGTGGGATCAGGCGGCCAAAGGCTACGTGCTGCGCTTTGCAGAGCCGCTCAGGTTATCTATCGGGGATGACGCGGAAGCCGATGCAATGGCCAACACCGCCTTGTTCACCAGGGTCATTGAAGACTACATTCGGCAGTACCCTGATCAGTGGCTTTGGGTCCACCGGCGTTGGAAGACCCGGCCGCCGGGTGAACCGGGCATCTACACTTGAGCGGAGCGGAACGGAACTTGAAGAGTCACCATCGGGTGCTGGCCGTGAGAGAACCAGGAATAAGAGAGCCCGGAACAGGAGCAATGCTTGCCTGCGACCATCACACTCAGTCAACTGGCTGAACAGCTCGGCGCGGAGGTCGATCCCGCCCTGGCGTCCGATCCACTCATCAACGCCGTCGCCAGTATCCCTTTGGCGCGCCCCGGCTGCCTTGTCTTTGCGGAAGACACAGCCTCGTTGAACGCGGCCCTGGCGTCGTCTGCGACCGCGATCCTGATCGGGAAGGACCTTGCGCCACCAGCGCTTCAAAAGGCGGTTCTGCGGGCCTTGCAACCACGTCTGGCCTTCGCCCGGGCGGCTGTACTATTGCGTGGCGCCCCTCCTGCACCCTCGATCCACTCCACGGCAGTCCTGGCGCCCGATGCTCGCATTGCGGCGCATGTCTCGATTGGCCCGCACGCCTCGATCGAACAGGGTGTCCGCATCGGCGCGGCTACCATCATCGGCAGCGGAGCCGTGATCGGCGCCGGGGTAGAGATTGGCAGCCACTGCCATATTTACCCCCGTGTCGTCATCTATCCGGGAACCACTCTGGGCGATCGCGTCGTGGTCCACGCCGGCGCCGTCCTGGGAGCAGATGGTTTCGGCTACGTGCGCGATCGCGTCACCGGGGAATATACCCAGTTTCCCCAGCAGGGCGTGCTGATCATCGAGGACGATGTCGAGATCGGGGCCAACACAACCATCGATCGCGGTGCGCTCGAAGAAACCAGGATTGCCCGCGGAACCAAGCTGGACAATCTGATTCATATCGGCCACAACGTGAGCATCGGGCGCAATGTCGTCATCGCCGCGCAAACCGGCATTTCTGGGTCCAGCACGGTCGGCGACGGGGCAATCCTGGGCGGCCAGGTCGGCATGGGCGATCATGCCGCCGTGGGACCAGGGGTCATTCTCGGGGGGCAGGCTGGGATCCTGCCCAAGAAGAAGCTGCTTGGTCCTGGAATCGTGTTCTGGGGAACCCCGGCGAAGCCGGTCAAAGACTACCTCAGGTCTCTAGGTGCTCTGGCCCGGCTTGCTGCCCGAAGCAAGGGCGCGATCAAAGATGAGTAAGGATCTAAGGATGAGTAAGTAAATGGCCGTTGTCGTCGTGGGCGGACATTCGCGCAGTGTTGGCAAGACTTCGGTCGTGGCCAACCTGATCGCGCGCTTGCCGCAATTCCACTGGACCGCCTGCAAGATCACCCAATTCGGCCATGGATTCTGCACAGCGAACGGTGACCCTTGCGACTGTCAGACAGACGAGCACGCCATTGCGATCAGCGCCGAACGTGATCCCGGCACCGGGACTGACAGCGCCCGCTTTCTGGCGGCTGGCGCGAAACGGTCTCTATGGGTGCGGACCAGGATGGGCCGGCTGGCTGAAGCCATGCCGCGCATTCGTCAGGAGATTGCCACAGCCGAGAACATGATCGTCGAGTCCAACAGCGTGCTGCAGTTCCTGCGCCCTGATCTCTACTTGACCGTCTTGGACTATGGAACAGCCGACTTCAAGGATTCGGCGCGCTTATTCCTCGATCGTGCCGATGCCGTGCTGCTGCGGTCTTCAGGCAAGGAGTTGATGCCGCACTGGAATCAGGTCTCGTTGCGGCTGCTGGAGGGGAAACCAAAATTCCTTGTTACCCCACCCGACATGATCGGGGACGACCTGGTGGCCTTCGTAAAGCAGCGGCTAGCCCGGCCTTTTGCCACCCCTAAAGAATGCTGAGGGTGCCCCATACAAGCCTGACATGTAGTTGGCTTCTGTGGGCTACGCTGTCCGCCCCTCAGTCATCCCGACCGTAGCGATCGGATCCGCAGCTACTTCCCGGGGAAAGGCTCCGCCTTAACCGACCCATCCCGTTGCTTGAGCAAAATCTGCACCTTACTCTCAGCGCTATCCAACTCCTGTTTGCAACTGGCCGAGAGGCGCATGCCTTCTTCAAACATCTTGATCGAGTCTTCGAGCGGCAAATCCCCGCGTTCAAGCTGGGAGACAATTCCCTCGAGCTTCTTCAGTGATTCTTCAAACGTTGCCAACGCCAGACCCCTCCGTTTTTGCGGCAGGCAGAGGTTTCCCCTGCGCCTTCTCTTGTAACTCCGGAGTGAGGACCACCTCAAGAATCTCTGCCGCGCTCGCATAGCGCCCAGACGGAGCGCTCACCTGCACCCCCTGCACCATGGGACGCGCGGCAGCCAGCATCTCCTGCGCGATGCGGATACCCTCAGCGCGCGCCAGATCAGGCGTATCTGCACGGTGCATGCGCAGCATGACCTCGTCAGGCACGGAGACCCGCAAATCGTTCTTCATGAATTCTGCATTCCGCAAACTCGTTAGCGGCCAGATGCCGGCAATCACCGGGATGCGGAACTCCTCAATCCGCTTTAGGAAAAGCTCCAGTAGCTTGAGATCGAAGACCGGCTGCGTAATCGCGTACTCCGCGCCCGCTTCTACCTTGTAGGCAAACCGGCGAATCTCGTTATCCAGATCGGGCACGCCGGGGTTGGCGGCCACACCCAGGGTGAAGCCGGTCGAAGCGCCAATCGAGTTACTCCCGATATCCAGTCCATGGTTCAAGCGCCGGACAATGTTCACCAGGCCGATCGCGTCGACATCGAACACCGCGGTCGCATCGGGATAATTGCCCATCTTGGGTGGGTCCCCGGTGAGGCAAAGAATATTCTTCAACCCGATGGACGACGCGCCTAAGAGGTCCGACTGGATACTTAACACGTTGCGGTCGCGACAGGTGTAGTGCAGCAGCGTCTCCATGCCTGTCAGCTGCTGAATCTGGATACATAGGCTCTGGGCGCTCATGCGCGCCGAGGCGCGTGGCGAGTCAGGCACGTTGATGATGTGGACGCCCTTTTGCACCAGCATCCGCGCACCGTCGAGTTCCTTCGTACAATCGATGCCCTTGGGCGAGACAATCTCGACCATGGTGACAAAGGCGCCCTCTTGGATGAGCGAGCCGAGCTTTGACCGCTCCGCCATCGGCTTTGGTTGAATCTCCGAGGCCGCGGGCGCTCCTTTTGCCACCGCGTGCGCCCCTTGCTGGGCTCCAATCGCGCGCAGCGAAGACTTCATCGCCCGGATGTGACTCGGATTGGTGCCGCAGCATCCACCGATGAACTGAACGCCTGCTTTGATAAATTTGCGGGCGAAACTCGCCATGTATTCCGGCGAACTCAGGTAAATGTTACGTCCCTCTATGGCGCGAGGCATGCCGGCATTGGGCATGGCGATCAAGGGTAGATCGGTCGCGCTGGCCATACGCTCAATCGCCGTGAGCACCGTCGCCGGGCCCGTGCTGCAGTTACAGCCGATGGCGTCCGCGCCCCACGCCGTCAGGCGGGCAGCGGCCGACTCTGGAGTCGACCCGTCGAGGCAATTCGCGTCCTCGTCCACCGTCACCATGACCAGCACTGGCAGTTGGGGGGCAGTGGCTTTGGCAGCCAGAATGGCCTGCTCGGCTTCGTTCAGGGCAGAAACGGTCTCGATGAACAACAGATCGACGCCACCCTCGGCAAGACTGCGGACTTGCTCCGCAAAAGCCGCGCGGGCCTCGTCGAGGCCGGTTTTACCCAATGGCTCGAGCAGAACGCCAAGGGGACCGATCGCCCCGGCGACCCAGGCTTCTCCGCTTTGCTTTTCGGCGAGTTGGTTGACCGCCTTGCGCGCAACCTCCGCCCCGGCACGATTGATGGCGGCCACCTGGTCCTGAAGGCCGTAACGCTGCAAACGCAGGGCGTTGGCGCCAAAGGTATTGGTTTCGATGATCTGGGCGCCGGCCTGCAGGTATTCCTCGTGGACGGTGCGCACGAGTTCCGGCTGGGAGAGATTCAGTTCGTCGTAGCAGCGGTTGAAGAAGATGCCACGGTCGTACAGGCTGGTGCCCATGGCCCCATCACAGAGCACATTCCGTGTCCCGAAGATCTCTGTGAGCCGATTCTTCATACACTAAGTCTAACCATGCTAAGCCACCCGCGGTGCGAATGCCAGCAGCCGCTTTGTTATACTTGGCCTTTCCCGCATGTCCGCCGCGTGGTGATTCTGGTGAGGTCTTAGTTGAAGAAGAGAAGTCTCCGGTCTTTGTGTGTCCTTCCTGCGTTAGCGTGCTTCGTCGTACTTCTGGCCGGATGCGGCAAGAGCTATTATTTTGGCGGCCGCGCTTTGCCGCCCAGCGGAGTACTGAACCGCGTTTTAATTGCCGTCCAGAACCCGGGCGCCTTGACCAAAGGCACCCTTGAAATCGTCGATGCCTTTTACGACATCCGCCACAGCTTCAACGGCAACGTTGCAGCCTTTAACCTGGCAGGGTATTCGGGAGCTGATCCGGTTACGATCCAGAACATGCCCGAAGAACAGGCCGGGGCGGTGTACGGTTCAGGCGATGGAAGCTATGCCCTGCTGAACTACGGGCAGGAGAAGCAAACCAGCACGGTGAGTCTGCCCGGTGCATCTTCGAGCGTGTATATCTCTCGTGACCAGCGATATATATTTGCCGCCAACCAGCAGGCGAATGCGCTTACCGTGCAAGATCGTGGTCTGGGCGGCGGAACCTTTTCCTTGAATTTGCCCAACGTCTATCGCGTTTCCACCAACCCCAGTGGTTCAGCCGCACTGGCCTTTGTGCAAGACAGCAACGCCGTATACAGCGTTTACAAGCTGCAGACGAACCAGAAAACGCCTGCAAACGCCTTCGATTGCGAACCGCAGAACATTCCTGTCTATTGCCTTCTGCCAGTCCCTGGCAACTTTGACCGGCCCACCAAGGCGATCTTCTCGCCCGACGGAACCACTGCCTTCATCCTGAACTGCGGTCCGGAATGTGGTGGCCAGCAGGCGAGCGTCAGCTTTCTACCCGTGGCCGGCATCATCATCCAGAGCGGCGCCCCTGTTCCTCCGGGCGCTCCGACCAATGTGACCGCCACGGTGCCCATCCCCGGCGGTGTCACGGACGCAATTGCCAATGGGAATCTGCTCTACCTGGCCGGCCAGCAATTACAACCCGACGGCTATTTCTCAGGTTATCTCTCGACCCTCGATACCAGCGCGAAGCAGGTCACAGGCTCATACCCGATTGCCGACGGAACCCACCTGAAGATGCTGTTTGCCGACGACAACACACTGTGGATCGGGTCGTCGCTCTGCACCCAGGGCGAGCGCTACCACCAGTCCCAAGGTGGCTCAAACCTCAACCTTGGTTGTCTCACCATGTTCAACACCTCGACCAATTCCGTCACCATGATCGATTCCTACAAGGGTGACGCAACCGGCATTGCCGCGGTCACGACGCTGCACAAGGTCTATACCGCCGAGGGAGGGCAGGTGTACATCTACAGCACGGTCGACGGCCACGCGATGGATAACTCCCAGGTGACGGTGGTTGGTACAGCGTACGATGTGGCCTACATGGACGCTCCCAGCGATGACAACAACACCACGTACTGAACCATCCGCGGCATGAACAGCACGGTCGACGTTCTCGCCATGGCCGCCCATCGGGACGATGTGGAGCAGACGTGTGGCGGCACGCTTCTGCGTATGCATGCCCAGGGCTTGCGCACCGCGATTCTCGACCTCACTCAGGGCGAGGCCGGTACTCGAGGTTCGGCGAAGGAGCGGGCGAGCGAGGCCGAAGAGGCTGCGCGGATCCTCCAGGTTTCCTGGCGCGGAGCACTCGACATTGCCGATGGGCGGGTGGAGAACACTTGGGAAAACCGCATCAAAATCGTTCGCACCTTGCGCCAGTTGCGGCCCCGGGTGGTGATCCTGCCCTACTGGCAGGGGCGGCACCCCGATCACTACAATTCTTCGACGCTTGGTTACGAGGCATGCTTCCTTTCCGGCCTGGCGAAGATCGATACAGGCGACCCGCCGTTTCGGCCATTCAAGATCCTGTATGCCAGCCTTTATGCGGATGTGCGGCCCACTTTCGTCGTCGACATCACGCCTTATATCGAAGAGCGCTTCCAGTCACTGATCGCATATCGCTCGCAATACACCGATCAGCCTTCGGGCGGGAAGTTGTTTGTGCCGCACGATGAAATCCGCGAGAGGACCTTTTCCCTGGCGCGGCATTACGGTCTCTTGGGCGGCGTTCGCTACGCCGAGCCCTTCGTGCAGAAGGAAGTCGGCTTGGTCGACGACCTGACCATGATCCCCGTAGCCTCGATCTGAAGTTTGGCTTTAAGTTCCTCGATCAAACCAAAATTGTCATCTCGACCGGGGCGTACCCGGATTTCCTACCACTACGCGCGGCTCCGATTCATGGCGCGGCGCTTAGGAAAGGGGCTGGGTGCGATAGGTATCTTGAGCTGCGGTAGCGGTGGCCGGTCCAAGTTCGGGTAGGTAGACGCGGACCAGGGCTCCGGAATATGCCGGGTCCGTGCTGTTGCCCAACTCGATCTTGCCGCCATGCTTTTCCACGATGCCTCGGCTGACCCACAGGCCAAGCCCCGTGCCGCGCTCGCCTTTCGTGGTGAAGAACGGCTGGAAAAGCTTCGACAAAGTATCGGCAGAAATGCCGGGTCCGCTATCGGTAATGGTCACGGTCGCGCCTTGGGGTGTGTCACCGGCGGCAGCGTATGCGAGCACAACTCTTACCCGTCCACCCGGGCCGGCAGCCTCGGCTGCATTGGTGATCAGGTTGGTGAACACCTGCCGCAACTCTCCTGGGAATCCCTGCACGACGATGTCTTCGGCCAGATCTATCTCGGATGTGACGGACTGATCCTTCAATTGCCGGTAGAGCAGCAGCAGCACGCTGGCAAGCAGATCGCGCAGATCCACTTCGACCGGCGCCTTGGGTTCGCGATAAAGTCCGAGCATGGCGCGGCTGATCTGCAGAGTCCGGTTCAGTTCCTGCTGCGCCATAGACAGGTAACGCTGCTGCAGGGCAGGATCGGTCTCATTGGCCATGAGGTAATGCAGGTTGACGACAGAGTCCAGCGGATTGTGGATCTCGTGCGCAATGCTGGCTGAAAGGCGCCCGGCAATGGCCAGCTTCTCTTGCGCCATCAGGGCTGCTTCTCTGCGCCGTAGATCGGTGACATCGCGAAATACCAGCACCGTGCCGGCAACTTTGTCATTAGCCCCGCGAATGGGGGCAGCGCTCTGGTCGATCCGGTACTCCGTGCCGTCTTTCGCGATAAGGATCGAGTAATGGGCCGGCGCAGGGCTTTTCCCTTCCTTTTCACCGCCGGCGCTTTTCACTGCCTCGCGCGTTTCTTCGTCAACTGTACGGAACACCGCGTCGAGGTCCTGACCCTTGGCATCTTCGAGCGTCCATCCGGTGAGCTGCTGAGCAACCGGATTGATCAGCTCCACCCGTCGATAGCGGTCGCAGGCGATCAGAGCGTCACCTACTGAATCAAGCGTAGTTTGCAGCCACTGCCGGCTGTCTACCAAATCATCGGCACGCTGGTGCGCCTCTTCGAGCGATGCGCGGAATGCAGCCGAGACCTTCTTCAAATTGCGGTACGTGAAGATGCCCAGGAAAAAGCCGATCCCGATGGAAGACGCAATCAGGATCGTCATCAGCCTACGCACCTGCGAGTTGGTGGACTGCACCTCCTGGTCGCGCCGCTTTACTTCGATTAGGGTCATGCCGGCGATCTGGGTACGCAGGGTAGCCATGAGTTGCGCGCCGCTCAGGTCGAGCCCCGTGTCTCCAAAGAGTTTCCCCGCGTGCTGGTTGCCGAGCGCTCTTCCTGCGAAGCCCATCCACATATCGTGGCTATCGCGCACCTGGCGCAGCCGCAGCATCTGGTCGGGGTCGTCCCTGACCAGATGCGAAAGGCTGTCGAAGGAGGCATGCAACAAGCCTTCCGCACTCTGATAGGGCTCAAGAATGTTCGGATCTTGGGTGAGCTGGTAACCGCGCAGGCCGGTCTCCTGGTCGACGACCAGTCTTTCCATCTCGTTCAGCTGGGCGGTGATGCGATCGGTGTGGTCGATGCGCCGCTGCTCACGCAGGGTGCGCTGGATCTGCAAAACCAGTACCAGGGCCAAGAGCAACAGCAAGACCAGGGGAAGCAGCAAGGTGATGATGAGAATCTGCCGGAACTGATGAAGATTCAATGGGAGTCGCCTCCGGGAGTCTGCCGCGCCTGCAGCAGCCCCTTCAGTTTATCGACCAGGGTGAATGCCCCATCCCCTTTGGTTGCGGCGACACTCACCACCTGCAGCACCTCTGCAGGCAGAGCCACGTAGGCGGAAAGCAGCACGATCGGGATATCGGCCCGGCGCTGGCGCAGGATCGCGGCGATCTTACCGCCGTCCAACTCGGGCATGGCGTAGTCGAGCACCACGGCATCGACGTGTTCTACCTCGAAAATAGAGATGCCGGTGGCGCCATCCCGGGCTGTCAGCACCGTGAACCCCTCGCGCTCCAGAACCATCTTCCGGATCTCAAGGCCGAGCTCTTCGTCGTCGATACACAGGATGACTGGCCGCGACACGGTTACCGTCCTTGATCGCGGTTGCGAAGGGAGCAAACGCGGGGCAAACTCTACTCTACAACCGTGACGGTGCCGCAAGTGAGTGCAATGTCTGGCACTTCTTGGTCGCCGCCCCCCTATTTTGGCAAAATTCCAAGGATTCACCGTAGTTTTGCAATCGCTCCAGCCCAACTGGGGTACGCTAGAGCAGTTTCACAGGCGACCTACGCCCAAGCGAACGCGCTTTCTGTGGTCTTCTCCGGAGAAAACCACACCTTCGCGATGCCGGTGGTGTACCGTAACTGGGAAACTGCATTCAACGCATCCGCGGAGTGCCGGCTGGCGTTCTATGTGAGGGTGGCCGCCCCGTATTTGCGAAGAAGCGCGGTGAGAGCCTCAGGGAGAACGAGTTGAGTCAAAGAGTATGCGTCCTCGAAGATGATCCTGATATTTCCCGGCTGGTGCAGCACCATCTGGAAGCTTCCGGTTTCGGCGTATCCGTTTACGGCACTCCTGCCAACGTCGTATCCGACGCTGAAAAGCAGCCGCCATCTCTCTTCCTGCTCGACATCATGGTTCCCGGCGGAGACGGCCTCGATGTATGCCGCCGCCTGCGCAGCCATCCCGCTCTCAGTACCGTTCCCATCATTTTTCTTACCGCGCGAGCCGGTGAAAATGACCGCGTTCTGGGTCTTGAACTCGGCGCCGACGACTACATTACCAAGCCCTTCGCGACCCGGGAACTGGTAGCCAGGGTCAAGGCCGTGCTGCGCCGCTTCGAGCGGCCTACGGCGCCCTCGATCATCAGCTTCGATGAGGTCATCATTGACGCCAGCGCCATGCAATTGAAGGTACGCGGCGAGCTCACGACAACCACGGCTACAGAATTCCGGTTGCTCGACTATCTCGCCCGCCACCCCGGCCGTGTATTCAGCCGCGACCACCTGCTCGATGCAGTCTGGGGCGACGCCCGCTTCGTGACGCCACGGTCGGTGGACGTCTATGTGCGGCGCATCCGTGAGAAAATTGAAACCGACCCCGAAAGCCCACGTTTTCTCAAGACTGTCCGTGGGGCCGGCTATCGTTTCGAGATTCCCCGGACTGCCGAGGAACCGCGCAAGACCGCTTCCTAAGGAGTTCTCGGCATCGCCTGCCATGTTCCGGGTCATGAAAGAGGCTAGCCTGTGACGGGCAAAGTCTTTACCAAGCTTTTTTTCTCCTTCGTCGTGGTCCTGTTCGTAGGGATGGTGGTCCTGGACTTCTCCCTGCGCCACGTGATGGAGCAGTCGCTGCGCGCGGAGGCTGAAGAATCCCTGGTGGCCGAAGCCCATCTGCTGGCCGCCCACATCGCGGGTTCCGGTGCTGCAAGTCCTGATTCTTCTTCCTTGCAACAGTTAGCCCGTCTCGATGCCAGGGCCACGGGCGCCGACGTTGCCTTCTTCGACACCCAGGGAGCGCTGGTTGCCTCATCGGTAGACCATCCGGCAGTGAGCCCACTGCCGGTAGAGGTTGCTACGGTCATTGGTCAGCATCGTGGCCGGCATGACGTTGTAGGCCGTGACGAGCGCGCGGGCGTCCTCCATGTCGCCGTTCCCGCTGGTCCGCTGGTCGTGCGGCTAGCCTATCGCCTGAACGACGTTCCCGGCGCCATCCACGTGTTGCGCCGTGGCATTGTGCTGGCCTCGTTGTTCTCGCTGCTGGTGGCCACCCTGCTGGCCGCCTTGTTGGCGCAGCGCTTTGCGGCCCGCCTGGGCCGCATTGTGGTGTTTGCCAAGCGCATCGCGTCGGGCGATTTGTCAGCCCGTGTGGAAGAAGGCAACCTCGACGAAATATCCGCAGTGGCCCACGCTCTTGACGTGACCGCCAGCCGTCTCGAACAGAGCTTCCACGCCCTTGAGAGCAGCCGCAGCGAGCTCACGGCCCTGCTCGACAGCATGCAGGAAGCAGTCATTGCCATCAACGCGAAGGGCCAAGTGAGCTGGTGCAATGCCGTCATGCAGCGCATCGCCCCGAGCCCAGTGCAGGAGGGGCGTGCCTTGGTGAACTCCGTCCGCGACCCCGAGGTTCTCTCGTCGATGGGCGAGGCCCTTACCCGGCGGCAGGCCAGCCGGCGGCGGGCCATCTCCGTCTCTCCCGGTAAGGTGTTCGAAGTAAACGCCGCTCCCATGCCGGGCGGAGGAGCGGTCGCCGTGCTCCACGACGTCTCGGAAATCGAACGCTCTGAGACCACGCGGCGCGATTTCGTAGCCAATGTATCCCATGAACTGCGCACGCCGCTCACCTGCATCACCGGCTACGTGGAGACCCTTCTCGATGACCCCACCCTGAGCAACCAGGCCAGGGAGTTTCTGCAGATCATCCTCAAAAACGCATCGCGCATGAACCGCCTGACCGAAGACCTGCTGGCCCTTGCCAGCGTCGAGTCTGGCGACTACAAGCTGCGTCTGCAAAAAATCCAGGCTGCGCAACTGGTGGAAGAAGCAGTCGGCTCACTCACCGGACTGGTGCTCGATTCCGAGCTGACACTTGAAGTGGGTGAGACGACCGGCGAGTACGTGATGGCAGACCTGGACGCGCTCAGCCAGGTATTTGGCAACCTGGTCGAGAACGCCATGAAGTACGGCCGCTCCGGTGGCCGCATCCGGGCCGGAGCGCGTAAACAGGAAGGGGTGGTCGAGTTCTACGTGCAAGACTTCGGCCCCGGCATCGCCTACGAGTACCTGCCCCGCATCTTCGAGCGTTTCTACCGGGTAGACAAGGCGCGCTCGCGTGAATCCGGTGGCACAGGTTTAGGCCTCGCGATCGCCAAGCACATCGTGCATGCCCACGGCGGCGACATTCGCTGCGAAAGTGAGCTGGGATTCGGTGCGACGTTCCTGTTCTCTCTGCCCTGCGTTGCCGGCCCGGGGGCCGTGACGCCGGCTGCCCCAGCCGCCGCCGCAGACTTGCCATCATCAACGCAAGTAGTTGAAAAATAAAGCCTACCTCTTCCTTCAAGGCTACCTTTTCTCGCCATATTCATCATCCTGTAAATATCCATTCATCGTGGGGGCCGACGATCGAAAGATAATTTGCCTGAGGTGGAATGTGAGAAAGACAACTTTGTTCGTAGCTGCAGCACTATTTGCAACCGTCTTGGCCGGTCAAGCGCAAAAGCTGAATGGGGCGGGTGCTACATTCCCGAATCCTATCTATTCCAAATGGTTTAGCGAGTACAGCGCTTCCCATCCCGGGGTGCAGATCAATTACCAGCCGATCGGGAGCGGCGGCGGAATTCGTCAGGTAACTGCCGGCACGGTCGACTTCGGCGCGACCGATGGGCCGATGACGGATGAACAGCTTTCTGCTTCCAAGATAAAGTTGCAGCACATTCCTACCGTGATTGGCGCCGTGGTGCCGATCTTCAATCTGCAGGGCGTGAATGACCTGCGCATCGGGCCTGACGTTCTAGCTGACATCTACCTGGGCAAGATCACCAAGTGGGACGATGCTCGCATCGCCAAAGACAATCCGGGCGTGAAGTTGCCCTCGGTCGATATCTTCGTCGTTCATCGCTCCGACGGCAGCGGCACCACCTACATCTTCACCGACTACCTGTCGAAGGTCAGCAAAGACTGGGCATCCGGCCCCGGCAAGGGTGCCGCGCCGAGCTGGCCCAGGGGCATTGGCGCCAAAGGCAACGAGGGTGTTGCCGGCTTTGTCCGTCAGTCTCCCGGCGCCATCGGCTATGTGGAGCTGATCTACGCCATGCAGAACAATATTCCCTACGGCTACGTGAAGACGGCGGGCGGAACCTGGGTTAAGGCATCGATCGAAGGTGTGTCCGAAGCTGCGGCAAGCGTCAAGAACATGCCGGCGGACTACCGCGTGTCCATCACCAATGCTCCCGGCAATGCTTACCCCATCTCCAGCTTCACCTGGCTGTTGATTCCTAACCCTGCCAAGGACGCCAATAATGGCAAGGTCATCGTCGACTTCCTCAAGTGGATGCTTGAGCACCAGAACGAGGCCAATGCCCTCCACTATGCTCCGCTGCCGGCGTCGGTTGCGCAGAAGGTGGCCGCCACGATCAACACGCTCAAGTAACTCCCGGCCCGCAGCCCAGTAAGCCGAATGTGCAGCTAAACCCGCGGCGCTCCATCCATCGCGTTTCTTGCGGAGGGTGGGGTGCGCCGCGGATGTCCATCCCAGTCTCACGAACGACGGCTTCACCAACCCCAGGTTTCACGCTGCGCCCCACAACAGCATGGTCGTCAAGGACTATCTATCCTCGTGATGTTATTCTGACCCGGCGGACCAACGTTCACCTCAACCCGTACACGCGATAACCTTTTTCATTTCAAAAGGTTTGCGCCGTAGGTTGGTTTAACCTCAAATTCACTAAAGCCCACTAGTCTATATATGGTGGTGAAATCAGAAACCCAGGTGCCGCGCGTGGCTGGCCAGACTGACGTGTCCCAGCGACCAGAAAATCGTTTGTCACCCAGCGCTGAGCCGGAGATGTCCCCGGTACGGGCCTTCCTGCTCAACAGGGGCTCCTCGTCGTTTGCCGACCGCACATTTAGCACACTGATGTTGCTGTGCGCTCTCACGATCTTCGGCATCGTCCTGCTGGTCCTGTTCGAGCTCATTTCAGGCTCGAAGCTCAACATCGAAAAGTTCGGCATGTCGTTTTTCTTCCGGTCGGCCTGGGATCCGGTCAACGGCAACTTTGGCGCCCTGCCGTTTATCTACGGCACGATCGCTTCTTCGATCCTGTCGCTGGTGATCGCAGTACCCCTGGCGGTCGGTGTCGCCATCTTCCTGACGGAAATGTGCCCGGCATTTCTGCGCGGGTTTCTGGCCTTCTTTACCGAATTGCTGGCCGCCATTCCCAGCGTGGTGTATGGCCTCTGGGCCGTGTTTGTCCTCGTCCCTCTTCTGCGCCAATACGTGAATCCGCTGCTGATGAAGACGCTCGGCTGGTCGGGATTCTTCGCCGGTCCCAACTACGGCATCGGCATGCTGGCCGCCGGTGTCATTCTCTCCATCATGATCCTGCCCATCATCTCTTCTCTCACCCGGGAAGTGATGTCGGCCGTGCCTCACGCACAACGGGAAGCGGTGTTGGCCCTCGGAGCTACGCGCTGGGAAATGATCCGTATGGGCGTGCTGCGCAACGCCCGCATCGGTATCGTGGGCGCAGTCATCCTCGGCTTAGGCCGCGCCCTCGGCGAGACCATGGCGGTCACCATGGTGATCGGTAACCGGCCAGAGATTGCCCGGTCCTTTCTGGCGCCCGGCTACAGCATGGCAAGTGTGATCGCCAACGAGTTCAGCGAAGCCTCGGATGAGCTTTACTTGAGCGCCTTGATCGAAATCGGTTTGGCGCTGTTCATCGTAACCATCATTGTGAATGCCCTGGCTCGGGTGCTGGTATGGGCAGTAACCCGTGGCGCGCCGGTCAGGGGGACTTAGCGTATGGCTTCGAATACGCCAGCGCTCCGTGCCCGGACCTCCAATCGGGTGTGGCGCGTCTTTGCCAACCACCTGGCGACCGCAGCCGCCATAGGCAGCACGATCCTGGTGATGGCTCCGTTGATCGCCATCTTCGTCTATTTGCTTTACAAGGGCGCCAGTTCGCTCAACTTTGCTTTCTTTACCCAGATACCCAAGCCTGTCGGGGAAGCCGGCGGCGGTATGGCCAATTCCATCCTTGGCTCCGGGATATTGCTGGTCATCGCCAGCCTGATGGGCGTGCCCATCGGTATCGCGGGCGGCATCTACGTCGCCGAGTTTGGCCGCAACAAGCGTCTCGCCAACATGATCCGGTTTACCGCCGACGTCTTGAATGGCGTGCCCTCCATCGTCATGGGCATTGCGGCATACACCCTCATCGTGGTTCCGCAAAAGCACTTCTCGGCCCTGGCGGGTGGCGTGGCGCTGGGTATCATGATGATTCCCACCATCACCCGCACGACAGAAGAAATGCTGCTGATGGTGCCTCTGAATGTGCGCGAGGCCGCTCTCGGGTTGGGTGTGCCTAATTGGCGCTCGGTGCTTTCGATTACGCTGCGCACGGCATCGCCGGGTGTGATCACCGGCTGCATGCTCGCCTTCGCCCGCGTCGCCGGTGAGACGGCTCCACTGCTCTTTACCGCTTTCGGCAACCAGTTCTGGAGCACCAGCGTGAACGAGCCGATCGCGGCGCTGCCGCTACAGATTTTCGTGTATGCGATCTCCCCTTACGACGAATGGCATCGCCTTGCATGGGCAGGTGCCCTGGTGCTGATCGTACTGATTGTTGTATCCGTCGCGCTCGTCAGGTATGTTGCCGGCCGCGGAGTTCTGAAAGGGGCAAGTTAGTGGGCGTAGAAATTGAAGTGTCCGATCTGAACGCCTGGTACGGCGCCAACCATACGCTTCAGAGTATTAGTCTCAAGATTCCGGCGAACCATGCCACGGCTTTGATCGGCCCCTCTGGTTGTGGCAAGTCGACCTTCGTCCGTTGCCTGAACCGCATGCACGAGACCAATCCCGTGGGGCGTGTCACCGGAACTGTGCGTGTTGGCCAGGTCGATATCTACGAGCAGGCTTCGCCGGTAGAGATTCGCCGCCGCATCGGCATGGTATTTCAGAGGCCGAACCCATTCCCCACCATGTCGATTTACGACAACGTCGCTTCGGGGCTTCGTCTGAACGGGTACCGCAATCGCAAGGTGCTCGATGAGGTGGTGGAGCACTCACTGCAGCAGGCCGCCCTGTGGGACGAGGTAAAGAACGATCTCAAGAAGAAGTCTGGCGCGAGCCTTTCCGGCGGTCAGCAGCAGCGCCTGTGCATCGCGCGCGCCCTGGCGGTAGACCCTGAAGTGATGCTGATGGATGAACCGGCTTCGGCGCTCGACCCTGTTTCGACGGCGAAGATCGAAGATCTGATTTTCCAGCTCAAGTCGCAGTACACGATCGTGATCGTGACTCACAACATGCAGCAGGCAGCTCGTGTCGCCGAGAATACCGGCTTCTTTCTCAACGGCAAGCTGGTGGAGTTCGACGCGACCCACAAAATATTCACCAACCCGACAGACAAGCGAACCGAGGATTACATTACAGGTAGGTTCGGATGACGCGCATTCGGTTCCATCGGAAACTTGACGATCTGAAGGAGCGGCTGCTGGTGATGGCGGGAATGGCTGAGCAGGCCATTCAGCGAGCGGTCGAGGCATACCGCGTCCGCGATCTTTCTCTTTGTGATCTCGTCGTGCGCAGCGAGATGTCGATCAACAGCTTCGAACGTGAAATCGACCAGATGGCGCTTGATTTGCTCGCCATGGAACAGCCCATGGCGGTGGATTTACGCTTCATCCTGGCAGTGATCAAGATCAACGCCGATCTCGAGCGCGTGGGTGACCAGGCGGTAAGCATCAGTGACCGCGTGCGAGACTTGCAGGCCTTTCCCGTGGTCGATCTGCCGGTGGACATTCCACGCATGGCGTCGCTTGCCTCCGCGATGGTGCGCAAGGCCCTGCAGGGCTTTATTGAAGCCGATGCCGAGATGGCCACCACCGTATTGACCATGGACGACAACGTCGACAAGCTGAACGATGCCGCTTTCTTTGCGCTTTCGAATCTGATTAAAGAACAGCCACGGTTCACGCCCCAGGCGCTCCACGCCCTGATGATCGCCCGCAACCTGGAGCGGGTAGGCGACCACGCAACGAACATCGCTGAGGACGTAATTTTCTGGGTCCGCGGCGCCGACGTACGCCACCACCTAAGCACCTAGAACTCGTCGCCAACAAGCGAAACCCTAATCCCCGGACGGGTGCCCATGTTCTCATCTCGCCCGTAGCAAACGCTCGTATAACAAACAAATTGTCATCTCGACCGGAGCGTACCCGGATTTCCTACGTCAAGCACTCGCCATGACCACGCTTGCGGTTTTCTCTCAAGGAAAACCGCATGGAGTTCGCTGGCGCCACTCATCTCAACAGGAAAACCGGGGGAGCGCAGTGGAGAGATCTGCGTTTTCTCTATCAGCAACGACCGCCGACCTCAGCCACCACCCACCGCACCGAAGCAACCCGCGCTTCAGCTAAGAGGAGGAGGCGCATACCCAAACCCGGCCTCAACCGCAGCCGCAATCCCCAACACCCGTTCATCTTCAAACGGACGCCCGGCAATCTGCACCCCGATCGGCAATCCCTCAGGCGATCGTCCGACCGGAACAACAGCAGCCGGAGCACCCAACAAATTGAACCACTGTGTAAACCGCATCGCGTCCAGATAGTGCACTTGTTGCCCTTCCACATCCCAAACGCGTTCCCCATGACGAAACGCCGGAATCGCACACACCGGGCAAAGCAGAATCGGGAAACTCTCCATCTCCGCGAGCAGCAAACGCCGCACCCGATCCAGATCCATCCAGGCCGAAAACAATTCTTCCACGGAGAGGGGAGGCTCGCTATGGGCGATCTCAAGATAGTTCATAAACGTCGGGCTAAGGTCACCATGCCGCAAATGGATCAGCGGTTCGAGCAGCATGGCGACTCCGCGGACAAAAAACTTCCACCACAACTGTCGCGCCTCTTCAAGCGCCTGGGGGCGAAACGGACGCACGGTAAACCCCTGGGCCGCGAGTCCCTGCGCGGCGTCGCGCACCGCCTGACGCGTCTCCGGGGTCACCGGAATCAGGCCGTCATCTTCAAAAAATCCAATCGGCACCCGTTTCAAATCTTCCAGCGACTCATTTCTGAGTGACACTGGAGGGCTCACCGGGTCCAGCGTGTCCTGTCCGGAAAGTGTAATGAACAGCAACGTAATATCCCGCACGGTACGGGCCATCGGCCCCATTGCCCCAAGAATTGCAAAGGGTCCATCGCCCGCGGCGAGATGACCGCGGCTGGGAATGCGGCCCGGCGTCGGTTTAAGCGCGCAGATGCCAGTAAAGTGTGCCGGCTCGCGCACAGATCCTCCGCTATCGCTACCGATGCCGCACGCAGAAAGGCCCGCCGCAATCGCGGCCGACTCACCCCCGCTCGATCCACCGGCCGTACGAGTCAAATCCCAGGGGTTCGCCGTAGCCCCATAGATCCGATTGTCAGACTCATAGGCCATCAGAAACTCAGGACAATTGGTAGTTCCCAAAATGAGCGCGCCCGCCCGCTTTGCGCGCTCGACGACGGCCGCGTCTTCAAGGGGAACATGCCCATGCTTCAACAGGCTGCCAACCTCACACCGGTGGCCGGCGGTGGCGATCGCAGACTTGATCGTCATGGGCAATCCGAAGAGACGTCCTCGTTCGCCCGCCGAGTTATCGAGCGCCCGTGCCTGCGCCCGCACACGGTCCGCATCGAAATCGACCAGGGCACGCAGTTGAGGATTGAGCCGTTCGATCTGCGCGATGTACTCGTTAGCGAGTTCTAAGACGGAGATTTGCCCCCGCCTCACCATCGACAGAAGTTCGACCGCGGGTAGTACGGTAAGGCCGTTCACAGCGCTGGCTTCACCGGTGGAGGTTGCATCACCCGCGGCTGATACTGAAAGCCGAAGTGCTGTGCGCCACGCCCGGAGTCGAAGCGGTCATTCCACTCCAGTTGATATTGCATGCGCTGGTCAGTCAGCGGGTAGTGCTCGCTTTCGGGATAAGGATAAGTGCTCATTCCATGGAATGGCATGTCCGCGACCGTGAAGGGGCTGCCCTCGTAGAAATCCATATCTTTGACGAACCCGTTGGCATAGAAGAAATAGTCACGCTTCCAGCCGTGCGGCAGGGGAGGCAGTGAAGCCGTAGCGAATTCCACGTCGATATCTTCGCCACTTCCGAAGATCACAAACGTTTCGTCGATCGACTTCAGCAGCGGAGCCACTTCTCCATAGCGCGTGTAGTTGCCGCGCGAACGGATAAACGGACCAGTCTGGCTGATGTGCTCGTAATTGTAGGTCAGGTCGCCCGGTGTCTTGCCGTCCACCTGCTCCGGATAACCGCGGAAAGCCAGCGATGCGGAAGCCAGCGGCAACTCCGTGTGACGAATAAGCTGTGGCGCATCGGGTCCGTTGTCGACCTGAATCTGATCCCAGTAAATCTGCAGGTTGGTCCGTAGGCGGATGCGGCGCGTACCCGCAGGCAGCTTGCCGCTCAGGTCAACCACGATGGTGCGCGGCAAACCCGCAGGGAAGCCCATCTCATCGACCACCCGCTTCCAGCTCCCATCCGGCAATTGTGCTTCCACATACGGCGCCATGGGTGTGAGGTCAGACTGCCACGCTGCATACATCGAACTGGCCGAGAAATATTCAATGAAGCCATGCAGCAGCAGCCGCAGAGGATTCGCCGCTGTCCACCGGCCCAAATCGAGTGTCAGCGTGTGCAGATTCGCAAAGCCGGCAAACGGAAGATTGGTAAAGTCGCGCACGTACTGGTGGTCGCGTGTGCGCAGCAACTCGCTCACATCGCGGCCCTGATCGTCCCACGCGCCAGCGACCGGGCGCGCCTGCGTGCTCACCAGCGGCCGGCCCGATGCGAAGGGAGCTTCATTCATGAAGCGCTCGTCCGGGTAAACCTCGGTCCCCGCCGGGTGGTCAACAGCCAGCAGGCGAACCTGATCGATGTAGTTCACCTCTTCCATCGGTTCGCCGAAGCGCAGGCTCAGATAACCATCGCGCGGGCGAAGTTGCGAACCATCAACCTTGGTCCATTCGTCAGCATCGGCTTGGTTCCTGGCCGTGGGCGAAACCCAGTGCCCAACGACGGCTGCTCCAATCACATCGGAAACAAATTCATACCTGCTGCCGTTCCACGCAAACAGAGTAGGGCATGAGCTTCCCCGGCGATCCAGTTCCGTAATGGTCAGAGAGGTTTTCGTGGCAACCTCGGTCTCATCCTGAGGAACGCCGGTGGGCCACAGAATCCGCACCAGGTCCGCATGCTCCGAGCTGCCGATTCCGGCAAGAAGCTGCTGTGCACCCTGGCTCAGATAACCCGAAGCGCCCGTAATTTCAAACTTCTGCCAAACTCCATCGGCAAAGACCTCGACCTTGGCGCCAATGCCCGACTTGTTATCCGCCACACCCTTCATGCTGATCAGCAGAGAATGATTCTTGCTGCCGCCCTCATTGCGCAGCAGCATCGGGCCTCCGCCTGGCTGCATGACGATGAGATCGGCAGCGCCGTCACCATCCACATCCGCGGCAATGAGCGCGCGCGGGTTGGTCAGTTTTACCTGATCCAGCTTTACCTTCGCGGTCACATCGTCGAATCCGGCCGGACCCATATTGCGTAGCGCGCGCAATTGCGGCCCCTGCGGCGTTTCCACGGCCGCGACAATATCGAGCCATCCGTCGTTATCGATATCGATTGCCGTAAGTCCCCAACCAGCGCTCGCGTCCTTGAGTGGCAGGTCAACGCGTTCGAAACCCTTGCCTTGCACATTGCGCCACAGGGATACGCCGGGGTTGCCGGAGTGGGTGAGTGCTACATCCATCCACCCATCTTTATTGAAGTCGAGCACAACCACGCCTACCGTCGGCGAAAGGCCGGGGTCGGCAAACAGAGGAGAGGGTTTGAACAAACCCTCACGGGGGTTCGCAAAGAAGGTCGGCGCTGCAGCCGAACCGGTGACCACCAGATCGACAGCCCGATCGTTGTTCAGGTCAGAGAGGGTCGCTGCGGCCGTCGTGCCTTCTCCCCCGAGCCCGGCTTGCTCCGTCCAGTTAGTGAAGGTGCCGTTACCGTTGTTCCGCCATAGAACGTTAGGTTTCGCACCTGCGGCCGAGGGCTGGCCGGTCACAAAAAGGTCGAGGTCGCCATCGTGATCGTAGTCGACAAATGTAATGCCTGAAGGATGATTCGCGGGCTGCACCCCGGCCGCCGCCGTTACCTCGGTAAATTTGCCACCGCCGCTGTTTTTGAACAGCAGTACGCGGTCGCTCATGGCCACCGCGACATCGGTCTGGCCATCGCCGTCGAAGTCGCCGGCCGTGCAGGCAACGGCGGTACCCTTGGCTATCAAACCAGTCTGTGCGCTGGGCACGAGGGCAAAGCTCCCCCCCGGACCCTGCGTGTAGGCGCGTATGGCATCTTCGCCCGGCACCATCATCAACAAGTAGGTGTGCTCGCCCGCCGCTGTTACCAGGCACGCGCCGCCCTGGGGTCCCTTGTCCGCCGAATCTGCCGGGGCGGCCATAGGGTCAATGACCTTTGCGGCGAACGTGAGCGGAATCATAGGACCCACTTGCGGATGCAGTGCCCGGGCATCCTGCACCAGCGAATAGTGGCCCTCATCGCCGTACGTATGGGCGAGCGGGAAACCGATCTTCTCCTGATTCAGTTGTTGGAATCGTTGAAAGGCATTGGTGGCCTCGTCGCGGCGGTTCACCCGCTGCAGGGCTTTAGCCAAACCAAACTGCGCCGAGGCATGAATCGGATTGATCCGCAGCGCGGTCTGAAATTCGCTCAGAGCCTGGTCCGCCTGGTGCAGTTCCAGATAGACGGAACCGATGAAGTAATGCGTGTCCGCATCTTCTGGATCGAGCGCAGCGGCCTTCTGGAAGTTTTCCAGTGACTGCGGATACTCCGCTTCGATGCGATACAAGATCCCGAGCGCGTACCAGATGTGCGGATCCTTAGGGTCCTGTGCCGCAGCCTGCTCCAGCGCCTGCTTTGCTTCGGGCATCTTCTGCAGATAAATCAGCGCAATGCCGCGATTCACTTCAGCCTTGGCCAGCGACGGATCGAGCTGGTAAGCGTCTGCAAACTTGGCCACGGCTTTTTCCAGCAACTGTTGGTTCATCATGGCCGTGCCCAGGTTGTTCAGCTTGGCGGCCTCTGCCTGTTTGGCGCTGGTAGTGTCCGCAAATCCGGCGGATGCCGGCAACAGCAATGCGGAAAAAAGAACAAGCTGCGAGAAGGGGCGATGAGACGGGGAAATAAGAGCTTGCAGACGCATTCTGCTCCGGCTGCGATGATCCAACGGGATCCATCGCGACTAATCCATCCTCGACTATAGAACATGGTGCCCTGCTTGGAAAATGGGGACGGATAGGCCCTTTCACGTCGCTTTTGGGGGTGTCCTAAAACACCGGGGGAGCGAAGTGGGGAGATCTGTAGTATGCCGTCCTCCGCTCCAAATGCCGAGGGAAGCGACGACCCGTCCCCCCTATTTAGGCAACGCGAATGCCACCAGGCTGCCGCCCGAAGGCGCCGGAGACTTGCCTCCGCCGGCAGCGATCACAATATACTGCCGGCCATTCACTTCATACGTGGCCGGAGTAGCATTGCCTGCCGCGGGCAGCGTGGTCTGCCACAAAACCTTCCCCGTGCTTTTATCCAGCGCGCGAAATACCTTGTCGTAGCTGGTGGCTCCAATAAAGAGCAGCCCACCTGCCGTGACCACTGGACCACCGTAGTTCTCGCTGCCGGTATTCGTCATTCCCTTCGCAGCCAGTTCGGGATACTCACCCAGGGGAATCTTCCAGGCGGTCTTGCCAGAATTCAGGTCGATAGCCGTCAGGGTTCCCCACGGCGGTTGAATCGCCGGATATCCCTCTTTGTCGAGAAACTTGTTGTATCCGTCACTGATGTATTTCGCGTCCAGCGGCGAGGGGCCATTGTCTTTCACGGTCTTTTCTTTGCCGTAATACACGTACTCGAACACGGCATCGAGTTGATCCTCACCCAGATTCGAGAAGCCGGGCATGCGGCCGGCGCCCTGAGAAATCAGGTGCTTTACCGTGTACTCTTCGTAGCGATCGGCAACGCCAATCAGGGAAGGGAACTCGGGCGGAGCTCCGGTCATGTCGGGGCGATGACAACCCGAGCAGTTCCGCAGAAAAATGTCTCGTCCGTTCGCTTCGGCAGAGCGCGCCTTCTGCGGAACCAGGCGAAGAATCCATGCCATCTCGTTGGCATTGACGTAAAGCAGACCGGTCGTTGGGTCAAACGCGCCACCGCCCCATTCCGCGCCCCCATCGTAACCAGGAAAAATGATCGTTCCTTGCGTACTGCCGGGGATGAACTGCCCATCGCTGCGCAGCGTCTTGAACCGCGCAAGAACTTCCTCGTGCGCCTCAGGCGTGCGAGTCGTGAGCATATCCGCGGTGAGCTTCTGTCGAGCAAAAGGAGCCGGCAGCAAGGGCAGGGTCTGCTCTGCCGCCGTGATCTCCCCTTCCAGATCAGAGGGTGGGTACTTCTGGCTCTTCAGCGGAAAGAGCGGTTTGCCCGTCTCACGATCAAAGAGATATACAAATCCCTGTTTCGTGGTCTGTGCAACCGCATCGACGCTTTTGCCGTCGCGCTTCACCGTAACCAGCGCTGGGGGCGCCGGGGGATCGCGATCCCAGATGTCATGGTGCACAAGCTGGAAATGCCAGATCCGCTTGCCGGTTTCCGCATCGAGCGCGATCACGCTGTTGGCAAACAGATCGTCGCCGGTGCGGTTCGCGCCATAAAAGTCAGAAGCAGCCGAGCCGGTAGGCACAAAAACGATGCCGCGTTTCACATCGAGCGACATGCCGGCCCAGTTATTCGCTGAGCCACTGTACGTCCAGGCTTCCTTCGGCCATGTTTCGTAGCCGAATTCCCCTGGGTGAGGGATGGTATGAAATGCCCACCGCAGCTTGCCGCTGCGCGCGTCGAAGGCGCGGATGTCGCCCGGAGATGCGGGCAGCACTTCACTCATGCCGCCGCCCACAATGACCAGGTCCTTGTAGACGACCGCGGGACTGGTCATCGTGACCCAGTTCAGCGGTTCACGGCCCAGGCCTTCGCGCAGGTCGATGCGGCCCGCTTTGCCGAAGCTGGGGACCGGCTTGCCTGTTTGTGCGTCGAGCGCGAAAACATACTGGCGCCCGCCGGCGAAAATCCGCTTGTCTTTCCCGTCCGCCCAGTACGTCACGCCCCGGTTGCGCACCTTGCCAATCAGCTTGAGGCCTTCGTTGGTGTCGAATCGCCAGCGCTGCACGCCCGTAGCTGCATCGAGCGCCACCACGGCTCCGCTGGGTGTCGTGGCATACAGAACGCCATCGACGACGATAGGGTTGCATTCCATCTCCGACTGCGGATGCTGGTCGCCGCTATCGAACGTCCAGGCAACCTTGAGCGAATGCACGTTATCGCGGTTGATCTGGTCAAGACTGGAGTAGTGGATATTGTCCGGGCCACCGCCATAAACACTCCAGGTGCGCCGCGCATCCGCGCTTGGCTTGGTCGACGTTTGCGGGTAAGCAATCGGAGGACGAGCGGCAAAACAGGCTGAGAGTAAGAGAGTGAAGCCAATCCACTGGGGGCGCATGCGTTGTTAGTTAACCATACCCACGCAGCACCCGATAGATCAGCCTTGCCACCACGTTGAACGTAATTCCATATTTGCGATCACCTCGGTCGGTATCCCCGGCTGAGGTGACCAGATCTTCAACCCGTCAATGGCAAGTATTCGTTCTATCGGCTGCCGCCATGCATGGAGCGCGAGATCGAACAGTCCCCAATGGATCGGCATCAGAAGCCCGTCGCCGCCCATGCCCTGAAACATGCGCGCGGCGCCCTCCGGTCCCATATGGATATCTGCCCACAAGGGATCGAACGCTCCGATCTCCAGCATCGTCAGGTCGAATGGACCATAGGCCCGAGCAATCTCCCGCAGCCCAGGCCATTCTCCCGAATCCGCACCGTAGTACACGCGATGTTTTCGGCCGGTTAAGACGAAGGATGCCCACAATGTCTCAAATCGATTGAACAGGCTTCGGCCCGAAAAGTGGCGCGCCGGCAGTGCCGTCACCTCCAGGTCGCCCACGCGCAGGCTCTGCGTCCAGTCCAATTCGTGGGGCTCGTTCACTCCCAACTTACTGAGAATCTTTCCCACGCCGAGCGTTGTTACCCACTGTGCGCTCGCCGTTGCCGGCAGAAGTGCAAGTCGTCGCACCGTCTCGGCGCCGAGATGGTCGTAGTGGTCGTGCGACAGAAGCACGATGTCGATCGTCGGCATTTCTTCCAATGGCAACGGCGGAGGGAAAAAGCGTTTCGGCCCAGCCCATTTGGAGGGAGCTGCCCGCTCATCCCAAACGGGGTCGATCAGCACACGCGATCCATCGATCTCCACCAGTGTGGAGGAGTGCCCCATCCAGGTGATGCGCAGTCCACTGGCGGGCGGGTTTTCGTAGATGCGCGCGTCGGTACGGAACGGCCCAGGCGTCTGTTTTGGCGTACGCTCGTCTCTGTTGGTCAAATAGAGCCACAGAACCTTTGCGAACGTCGACCACTCGCCAACCGAAGTGGGCACCGGATTCAAATATTGCTTACCAGCGCGCCGCGCTCTTTCGATGGATGCCATTCCTATCAGAGTGTCCTATCGGCATACTGGGTGCAACCTTTCGAGCCCTGCGGAGCGCAACGGGGAAACGGTTCCAGCTGACCGAAGGGGAAGCGGCTACCTCGCCGCAGCGAGGTAGCCCGTACCCTCAAACCTTTCAGAAACTTAGCTTCAGGAACCAACCCTTCAGCATCGATGCTCTATGAGCCTGCCGCCTGTTGTCGCTTGAGTTCTGTCTCGAATGCCTTTTGCCGTTCCGCCACAGCAGCATGGTAGCCCTGTGGATCGATCCAAACACCCTCTCCCGCGCCCGCCTGCATACGCGCAAGTTTGGCCAGCATGTCGAAATACTGTCCATGGGCGCCGAGAAACACATCGCACGGAAGCTTGTTAAGGGTGGCGAAGGTGTGGGCATAGTCTGTCGCGATTCCGGGGTAAGAAGCCGGCTTGCCTCCGCGCGCTACCAGACGAAAGCCCGAGTTCACGTTCCAGCTCCCCACGATCACTACATTCCGAAGATGTCCGTTGATCTTCGCCTGCATCGTCCAGGTGGTGCAACCGCGTGTATGTCCCGCTGTTTTATGCGCTACCAGAACGACGCCACCGAGCCGCACCTCATCGCTGTCGTGCAATACCCGGTCCACCTTCACTGCCGGGTAGGTGTCCTTCCCATAGATAAAGTCCTTGGCGCCCCCACTTTCGACGACGGGCACATCTCCATCCATCACCATGTACTGAGCGCCCGTGAGCCGCTTGATTTCTGCGCTGCCGGCATCGTGATCGAAATGCGCGTGGCTGATCAGCAGGATCTTCACGGCACTGAACTGGAACCCGAGCCTCTCGATGCTCTGCCGGATCAGCTGCGGCGAACTCTCCAGATTCGAGTTGATCAGGATGTCGCCCTCTGGAGTCACGACCAGGTAGGCGGCCAGGTCTTTGCTGCCGACATAGTAGAGATTGTCCGCAATCTGGAAAGGCGCAATCGGCGTCGTCCAGTCCGGGTTTTCGGCGCCCCACGCAAAGCTGGCGGGCAAGAGCAGCGCCCAGCACATCCACAGTTTTTGCCACCGTCTACGCATCATCCCCCCGGGTATATCTTCCAGCCCAGCTTTACCAGAGCACTATATTCAAAACGATAAACACAACGGCAACCAGGCTACCCCAGAAGACCGGCTCCTGATACCACCGGCCACGTTCCGAGGCCGGCAGCGGAGATATACCCATCACCAGGCCCTCCAACTCATTGAGTGGCCGAGGCGTTGTTACGAGGCTGACCAACACGGTCACACCAACGCACACCAGCCACGCCCATAGGGCACGATACACATTTTCCGCCATGCCTTTCGCGTCGGCAGAGAGCGCAACGTAACGCAAGGCCGCGGGGTCTTTCATCACCCAGATCCACAACCCAATCGAGGTCAGCGTACCCGCCATCAGGCCCCAGAATCCGCCCCGGTTGGTCGCGCGCTTCCACAGCATCCCGACAATCACTGTGCCAAAAAGCGGAGCAATGAAGAAGCTGAAGAGCTGGACTGCGTAGTCCATGATACTGGCGGAGTGCTGCACAAGGTAAGCCGTACCCACCGACACCAGCACGCCAATCAGGGTGCACCAGCGGCCCATCGCCACGTAATGCTGGTCGGTGGCCTTCTTGTTGAGGAACGCTCCGTAGATGTCGTAGGTCCACACGGTCGAGAAGGCGCTTACGTTGCCGGCCATGCCCGACATAAAGCCGGCGATCAGCGCTGTCACGCCAAGCCCAATCAACCCGGGCCCGCAGTAGCGCACCAGCATCAGCGGCAACACCTCGTTGTAGCTGTGTCCATTGGCTGCCACCGCCGCACCCTCGGGCAGCAGGTGAAACGGCAACACGGCCAACGCCAGAAGCCCCGGGATGATCACGATAGCCGGCACCATCATCTTGAAGGCTGCGCCGATAATAGGCGCGAGGCGCGCGGAACGCAGACTGTCTGCCGCGAGCACACGCTGCACAACCAGAAAATCGGTCGTCCAATAACCAAACGCCAGAACGAAGCCCCACCCGAAAACGATGCCTGTCCAGTGGATCCCCATGGGGTTGTCGCGGAAATGTCCCAGCGTACTCCATAGATGGGTGTAGTCAGAACGTCCGAGATTGCCTTCGATCTGGTGTTTCAGGTTTCTCCAGCCACCCACTTCGATCATGCCAAGGATAGGAACCAGCAGCGCTCCCGCCCAGATCAGCAGGAATTGCAGAATCTCGTTGAAAATTGCCGACCGCAGGCCACCGAGCGCGACATAGGTGGCGACGACGATCGAAGAGAGCCAGATGCTGAAATGGAGATCCCACCCCAGCACCACCTTCATCACCAGGGCCATCGAGTACATATTGATGCCGCTCATCAGAATCGTCATGAAGGCAAAGCTGATGGCAGAAAAGGCCCGTGCCGCATTGCCGAAGCGGAGGTGCAGGTATCCCGGTACGGAATATGTTTTTGAGACGTAGTAGAACGGCATCATCACCAGGCCAAGAAACAGCATCGCCGGAATGGCGCCCGCCCAATAGGCGTGCAGCGCCAGGATGCCGTACTGATAAGTCGAGCCGGCCCAACCCATCAACTCAAGCGAGCCCAGGTTCGCGGAAATAAAACTCAGGCCGGCGATCCACGCCGTCATCTCCCGGCCGGCCATGAAGAACTCATGACTCGTTCGCGCCGAACCCTTCACGTAGAAGCCGATAAAGAGAACCATGGCGAAGTAGACGGCAATGATGAGCACGTCGACCGCGGATAAATGGATGAGTTGTCTTCTGGCAGGAAGAACAGAAAGCAGAAGCCCAGGATCACAGAGGCCAGTTTTGAATGTCGTCATTGAACCCCAAAAAGAGTATCTTAGCCCCGGGCTTATCGAACGTGGCTGTGATCTTCGCGCGGCATGCCTGACCCCGTCATCCCCCGTCCCAAAAGCCGAGGGAACCGGCCACCCTCCCCCCTTGTCATCTCGACCGAAGCGTTGATTGTCATCCTGAACACGGTCGAGGGAGCTGCGGTTCTCAGTTCCCCTCATAACGCATACTCAATAGGGAGAAACGGCGCGCGATGGCAAAGATCGACATCACCCATACGGAGCTCATCTGGCCAGGTAAGTACCGTGAAGACGGCGAGCTTGCCATCACCGCACCGCCAAAACTGTCACTCCCGGTAGTGGAATCCTTCCACCATCGCCCCGCCGGCCTCGTTCCCGGATGGCAGAACAAGCTCATCTGGGGCGACAACCTGTTGGTGATCGGCTCACTGCTCGAAGAATTCGCCGGAAAAATCGACCTCATCTACATCGACCCGCCGTTTGCCACCGGCGGCGACTTCGCATTCACCACGGCCATCGGAGACACCCATCCGCAAGTGACCCGGCGGGCTTCGGGCGCGGAAGAACAGGCTTATCGGGATACGTGGAAGTTGGGAACAGGTTCCTACCTGGCGATGATGGCGGAAAGGCTCCGGCTCATCAGGGAACTGCTTTCCCCCAAAGGCAGCCTTTTCCTGCACTGCGACTGGCACGTCGGCCACCTGCTGAGAATGATGGGCGATGAAATCTTCGGGCCTGAGAACTTTCTGAATGAAATCGTCTGGTACTACTACAACAAATTTCAAGGTAACGTGAAGCGCTTCGCCGCAAACCACGACGTGGTTCTCTGGTACCGCAAAGGACCCGGCTACCAGTTCAAGCCGCAATTGGAAGCGCGACCCGAAGGAACGGTAAAGCAGCTCAAGCGCCAGTGGGACAAGGAAAAGGGTTCCATCGTCAACGCAAAGGGCGCGGATGGCAAAGTGATCTATCGGGAAACGGATCAACGCGCTGTCGACGATGTATGGCGCATCTCGATGCTGCAACCCGCCGATCGAACTGAGAATTGCGGATATCCCACGCAAAAGCCCGAGGCCCTCCTGCGCAGAATCATCGAGACCGCATCAACAGAGGGTGATTTGGTAGCCGATTTCTTCTGTGGCTCCGGCACCACGCTTGCGGTCGCAGAGAAACTCAAGCGCCGTTGGATCGGTTGCGACCTTGGCCGCTGGGCAATACACGCTGCACGGAAACGCCTCCTCGCCACTCCGGAATGCAGCTCCTTTTCCATACTCGATCCGGGCAAACAGGAACGCCGGTTCTGGCAGTCCACTACATTTGCTGCGCTAAGTGACTATGTCGACTACATACTCGAGTTGTACGGCGCTCTGCCGGTCTCGGGGTTCACCCATATTCACGGCAGCAAGAAAAGCGCCCTGATATACGTAGGCGCGGCGGATACGCCGGTTACAACCGCCATCATCGAAGCTGCGGTGGCTGAGTGCATCGTTCAAAAGAAGCCGGAGCTCCATGTACTCGGGTGGGAGTGGCAAACCGAACGCTGCGACAGGATGGCTGATGAGGCCGGCAAACAAGGTGTATCGCTGCGGCTCCTGCAGATTCCTCGGGAAGTGATGGATGCGCGAACCTCCAACAACGGTGACGCTCGCTTTCTTTCGCATGCGTACTTCGAAGTGGAGATCGAGCAGACAGGGAACCGAATGGTAAGAGTTTGCCTCACCGATTTCGCGATCTCGCATGCGGAATCGATCTCTGAAGAAGTGCGGAGCAGGGTGAGCGCCTGGTCAGACTACATCGACTACTGGGCGGTCGACTGGAGCGGACGAAACGAGGTCTTTGTTCACGGATGGGCCGCGTACCGCACACGGAAAGAGAGAAGGCTCGCGCTCTCTTCTGCAATTCACTCGTACGAAAAGCCGGGTAAGCACAGCGTTCTCGTACGAGTGATTGATATTTTCGGAAATGACACGCGGGAAGTGTTTAGCGTGCAGGTAGAAGACTAGCTGCCGTAGTGGCGGCCTTCCTGGTCTTGCAACTCCCAAGGGTACGCCTGTACTGGGGTAAACGTCCGATGGAAAAAGGTGTTATCCACGACGTAGGTTTCGCCGTTCTCACCCTTCACTATCCAGTCACCTTTTGACACATTGCAGAACCCGGTGTCGGTAGCAATGGTTCTGGCCTGTTCACACTGCGTGGCATCTACAACCAGCGGTCGAACTGTACGAAATGAACTCATGATCAAGTCCTCGGTTGGCGACAAACGCCAATGCCTTTATGAGAGACCTTCGCTCATAAAGAAAGAGATGAGGATTTGTTAGGGATTTATAAAGTTCAGACGCAAAACACGTCAGCAATGATAGAGTGATCGGCATTCGCCAAAGACTCTTCGGCGCGATTCGTGGCCACCCATATCTTCCGTGCCCGCCTTGGGGCAAACCATCCTTGATGGTTGCACCATAAGCGGTGCATGGCGCAGTTCTGGGGCTTCAGCTTTTGATGTTGTGAAGCGATATTCATGACGCGCAGATGGCGGTGGTGTATCGTTTTCTAACGCAAGCGATTAGCTCGGAACGGGTGCCGTAAAGGCGTAGCTTAAGCCAAAGTTTTTGTCCCGATATCGGGGTTAATCACTTCAGTCAGGCCAGCTTTCATTCATCGGGTGTTATTTGAAGTCTCGAACTTCCTAAAGAGGCGTCCCGTCGTGAATCCTGTTATCCGCTTGTTCGCCGTTCTTGCCGTTAGCGTCCTCTGCCAAGGCTCATCTTGGGCTCAGGGGGCTCAGGTATCGCGTGCCGTAGACCACAATTCCTCACAGACTACCTCAGTGCGAGCGGTCACACTTGTGACTACTCCCGAGAACACGGCCGTTGTCCCTGGGCCACTACGATCGCTTCTCCGCATGGCGGGCATCAGCCAGCAGGTTTCGGTCAACGATGTGTTGCCTCTGTTTGCCCGAAACGCCTACTCCTCAGGCTACCGGGCCGGCGTGCCAACGGAATACCTGCGTTTGATCGAGCGCTATCTTCACCAGGCCCGTGAACTGCAGATGCTGGCAGGCCCGAGCGAGACCATCCGTGTTGCCAACTGTGCCGACGCCGAACCTTTGCTTCTGATTCTTGGCTACCGGGCGCGGCCCGCGTGCGGGCAACCGGGGTCGGTGCTGACGACCGCTGATCCCGAGCGCGCCTTTCTGACGTCGGATTCAGGTTTCCCGCTCACCAACCTCGAGGAAGCGCTCGAAAATGGTACAACCTTCACCTACGCTTACCCTGCTTCCCGGGTACCCGTTCTCTTCAGCGAAGAAGACTGGAAACACATCAGTCAAAAAAGCCGAAGTCAACAGAATCTTCTCGACATACTGCTGCATGATACCTCTGTCGATCGTCTCTACTGGGCCATGGCCAATACGGATGCCGAAACCAGGAACGCTCTGAAGCGCTCCGTGGGGCTTCAAAGACTGCTGCCCTATGGACCGGTTCTCGACTTCTACGGCACCCAGATTTGCATTCGCAACGGCCGCGTCGTCGTGCCCGGGGGAACCGCGGCAGAAGCCGGCTGGAGGGACCTGGTAGGGGCAAGTCCCAGGTCGCCAGGGGACTTTCTATTGCATCTCGTCGATGCTGACAATGGGTGGCTCGCCGTTTACTACGATAGCCTTGCGCGGGTGAGCGCGAGCCAGCAGGCCTATCTCACGGCAACGCCGCGTTTAAGGCGTTTTTACGAAGCATTTCGCGATCCAGATCCCAAAGCCTATGCCGCGCGCGGGGTCTTCCGCCGGGCGCCTGCTTTGTTGATGCTCTTCACCCGCTTGCAACGGGGTCCCGATGGGGAACCGATCGTCCCCGGCGGTCTCGAAGTATGGAAGCAGGTCGTGGCGCAGAAGAGCAACTCAGCCATCGTGCGCGACTGGGCGAAAAGGGCGCGCTCGTGGAGGCGGCCCGACCAGCTAGTCGAAGGCATGGCCGCCATGTCGCGCATCGATACCGACCTCGGTCCACTGCAGATGTATCTCATGCTCAGCGAGATGGATAGCAGCCGCGCGCAGGAAAAGCTAACTCCCGAAACCGTGGTGCTGCTGACCAGAAAGTTCTCCGAGCTCAGCAGTTGGTATCTGGTGTTCTCAGAGTTTCCTAGTCTCAGCAACGATTCGATCGCTCGCTTCGTAAGGGTTTCTGACTCGATCGACGCTATCTCCGACCACACGCTCCGCGGCAATGCCATGGGCGTGTTTCAGGCTAACCTCGGTCTGTGGCAAATTCTTGCGCGCCAGGGGGAGATTGCTGCCGCTCAGCTGAATGGGTCGTGGCAACAAGCGATGACTCCGTTTGTCTCCGTCACCTCCTCTGCACAGCTCTTCGAAGCGGGTCACACTTCGACCCGAGCATTGATGACGGCCGCCAGTGGCAAGCCCGATCTTTCGCAGAGCGAATGGATCGAGTTGCTCGCCGGCCCCACCCAGCAGTCGCCTGAAGGGCAGCGCATCCGTGACGAGATTGCAACCAGGATCCGGACCGTTCTCGACGATCAGCGCCTGGTTTCGCTCGACACCCTGTTTTCACTTGGCGCCGGACTCACCCAGATGGAGGCAGGCACGCCCGCCACCAGTGCGTTCATTTCCGAGGCTGCCGAATTAAAGCAGTTCGAATTGCCTCGCCCCATCTTTACCGAGAGCGAGAAGACGGAATGGGCGCCTGGAGTCTATGCCAATCGTCACGCTCAGTTACAGGTACATGTCGATATCACCAAGGCACTCAAGTCGCCCGGTGACCGCGCGCAGTTGGAAGCCGCTCGTGGTGAGCTGGCGCCGTTTCTCCGTGACACATTGGTCGGTTTGAACTACGCGTACTACGAGCCGCCGGGCGCCCAGATTCTGCACAACAATCCGCTTTTCGTGCGCTCGCATGACTTTTCCGGAGAGACCATCATGGGCGTCACCCAGCTCTGGCAGGCTTCTGAATTATTCAATCAGGGGTCTCCTGCCGGTGGCGGCGCCTACCTGGTCGGCTCTCTGGCGGAATTGCCCTACGTGCTGGCAAGCACGGAAGAGGACTTCATTGCCCCCAGGAATATTCAGGCGCTTATCTGGAAAGAAGTGGCCGCGAACCTTCTTGCCAGTTCAACGCTGCCTCGCTGGTGGGGCGTCACCCGTAATGAGCTCCATGCCGTAGCCCTCTACCAGCGTTCCGGGGAAGAGATCGTCACTGCCGCGGCGTCCAATCCGGAGCTGCGCGGCAAGGTAGAGCAGATTCTCTCCGAACGCATGTCGCCGCATCGGCTTGGCCGGCTCGAGCAGGCCATGCAGGCCGGTGATGCGAATGCGAGTCTTGCTCTTGTGACGCCGGCAGACACATTTCATCTTGCTGCCGGCTTTCGCGGTAATCCAGGTCACACGGCTACGGTCTCGGGTGCGGCCTCCGCGGAGCTCGATGCGCTCGATCGGCAATATCCCGCGGAGGTAAACCTCCAGCGTCTCTCACGCGACTTTGGTACCCCGCACCCGGTACTGGCGCAAAACTATACTCCCGAGCTTCTGAACCTCCCGCCTTTCCCGGCCTTCTCGGGTACTTCCAGCCGGCTGTTAGGGGAGTCGTGGGATTCAAGCAATCTCTATTGGGCAAGACTGGTCGACGAAAAAGGATATTCGCCAGTCGTGATGAATCGCCTTGTTCCGGAACTGACCCGGCGCATGGTGGCCAACATCTTTGCCACCGATATTGAAGATTGGGTGGCACTGACCCGCGCCATGAAACTGACCGGCGATGAGTTCCGCCAGGGCAAGGTCGTCTTGCCGCAGATGACAGAAGTCTCCCTCCCGGCTCACCAGAATTCAGCAACGCAAGAGCAGTCTCGGTTGAACCCACAGTAGCCGGCCACCGATCAAACCAGACATAGGATCAATCATGGCAAAACGACTTCTTTCTTTCCTTCCCGTTTCCGTAGCGCTTCTGTGCCTGAGCGCCCGCCTGACTTCAGCGCAAGACGACACGGCGAACATCCGCGTCAATGTCGACCTGGTCCAGCTAAACGTCGCCGTGACAGATAGCAAAGGAAATTACATCTCCGGCCTTAGCCCGGAAGACTTTGCAATCTACGAAGACAAGATCCCGGAGCGGCTCGCCACATTTGAGGAAGGCAACGAGCCGGCTCGTCAGGTGTTACAGGAAAGTGCGCCCGGCGGGGCGAAGTCTTCAGGATCGAAACCGTCGGCACACGAGCACGCCGGCGAAGCGTCGCACAAAAGCGCACCGCCCGAGGCCGGTTCAGAGATGGGGTCGCTCTCGTCCCAGATTCCAGGCGCTAATGTCTTCGTGCTGTTTGACACCAGCAACTATATGTACCGTGGCTTCGTCTTTGCGCAGGATGCTATTACCGATTTTGTGCGCTCGCTGCAAAGTGCCAACAGGGTGGCTCTCTACTCCTACAGTCGCGATCTTTCCCGCAACTCCGTCCTTACTGCCGATCGGGCACAGGTTTTGCGCGGCGTACGCAGCACCGTCGCCGGTGACGACGCCGCTCTCTACAACTGCCTGCTATTGACCGTAGAGGACGCGGCTCGTTACACGGGCCGCAAAGTAATCGTCGTGTTTTCCAATGGCCCCGATAATGCCAGCCTGGTGCCCCCCGAAGATGTGGCCGAGTTGGCGCAATCCACCGGTACCATCATCTACATGATCAGCACGCGCGAGGCGCAGTTGGAGCCCATCTCGACCGCCGTGTTTGAGCGCATGAGCAAGGCGACAGGTGGCAAGGCCTATTTCGCGCGAAACTGGGGTGACGAGAAGAAAGCCTTCGAGTACATCAAGGCCGATCTAGCACACCTTTACGCGCTCAGTTACTACCCACAGCCCAATCCGAGCCGCGGCTGGCGCAACATCACGGTCAAGCTCGTGGGAAAAGACCTGCAGAAGTATCGCGTGCGCACCCGCGCCGGCTACAGCGTGCAACAAGCCCACGCCGCGGCAAACAACTCAGCTGAGCTCGCGCCCGAGTCTGTCCTACCCACCAGGAGCGATAAAGAAACGCAGTAAATCTCTGGTCGACCCGATCATGCTGAGTCGATCTCCGGGGCAAGAGGGCTTGGGGTGTGGCCATGCAGGCCAACAGCGGAGTATTGAGGGTATTGGCAAGACGCCCGAGCTATCGATGCTGAATGGTAAAGAAAAGATAGCGAGCGAGCCAATAATCGCCGAGAACTATGAGCAGGCCTCGGCTGGTTTTCTGAGATGGTGGGAGAATCGTGCTCGCCAGGATCAACTCCCTTCGCTGACAAGCGTCGATGCGATCGCGCTTCGGGTCGTACATGGTGCGCGGGACTTCGTGAAGCCTGTTCTCATCGATGCGCGTGTCATCAAAAAAAATCGCGCAACTCGAGAAACTGGCGCCCTTGCACAATAAGAGTTCCCCTCGAGGCCTTGGACCCGATCCGGCGCCATTCTTTCTGTTCCGTGGATTTGGTCCCGGTCTCCAACTCACCAAAGACCGCTTGCGTGGCGTTCCGATAGAGATCGCAACCGTGACATTTCTTTACCGCCTCGCCGAGAACAGCTAACGTCCGCTCTTCCGGAACGAAAGGTGTTGCTCCTTGTTATGCAGGCATATGCGCACCTCGAGGTGTGTTTTAGATGCCTGCATGCTCGCCCTTGTCTTTGCGGTGAGACGAAGCTGCTAGTTTTGCCAGTTGTTTCGCTAAGGCGGCACTTCTAACCTGTGCCGGTATCGAGACGTGTGCGCCGCCTAATTTTTCTCGTCGCGCGGACACCCGGATTCTTAGCGGAAAAGGAAGTTCTCTATGAATGAACAAGACAAAATTCACCGGACAGTCCTTCCCATCCCGGATCAGCCGCGCATGGGCCTGGTCACCTATGATGCCAAGGATCCGGACACGAAGTTTCCGCCGATCACGCAGCTGCGCCCACCCACAGGTGCGCCAAACGTCCTGATCGTTTTGATGGACGACGCAGGCTTTGGCTCTTCCAGCGTTTTCGGAGGTCCATGTAACACGCCGACGGCAGAACGCTTAGCGGCAGATGGCCTGAAATACAATCGCTTTCATACCACGGCGCTCTGCTCGCCGTCGCGACAGGCCCTGCTGACCGGACGCAACCACCACACAGTGGGTATGGGAGCAATTACCGAAATCGCCAGCGGGTCGCCCGGATATAACTCGATTCTCCCGAATACCTGCGCGCCACTTGCCCGGACCCTCAAGCTCAATGGGTATGCGACGGCGCAATTCGGCAAGTGCCATGAAGTGCCGGTTTGGGAGACCAGTCCTGCCGGACCCTTTGATGCGTGGCCAACCGGGGGAGGCGGATTCGAGTATTTCTACGGGTTCATCGGTGGTGAGGCGAACCAGTGGTATCCGTCGCTCTATGAAGGCACCACGCCGGTGGAGGTGAAACGGACGCCCGAAGAGGGCTACCACTTGATGGAAGACATGACGGACAAGGCCATCAACTGGATAGGGCAGCAGAAAGCGCTCATGCCCGATAAGCCCTTCTTTGCCTACTTCGCGCCGGGCGCAACCCACGCGCCTCACCACGTCCCAAAGGAATGGGCCGACAAGTACAAAGGCAAATTCGATCAGGGCTGGGATAAGCTGCGGGAAGAAATCTTCGCCAAGCAGAAAAAGTTAGGCGTCATTCCGCAGGACTGTCAACTTACGCAAAGACACAAAGAAATCCCGGCGTGGGATGAGATGCCTGATGCCCTCAAGCCCGTGCTCATAAGAGAGATGGAGATCTATGCCGGGTTCATGGAGTATGCCGATTACCATGTTGGCCGATTGGTGGATTCGGTGAAAAAACTCAATCTGCTCGATGACACGCTGATCTACTACATCATCGGCGACAATGGCGCGTCTGCAGAGGGAACCTTGCACGGCACATACAACGAGATGATTAATTTCAACGGCGCGTCCACACTGGAGACTCCCGAGTTCCTGATGGCGCGGTTAGACAAGCTGGGCGGCCCGGAATCTTACAACCACTATGCCGTGGGTTGGGCGCACGCCCTGGATACGCCGTACCAGTGGACCAAGCAAGTCGCCTCGCATTTTGGCGGCACTCGCAACGGGACGATCGTGCACTGGCCCAAAGGAATCCAGGGGAAGGGCGAACTCCGCAGCCAGTTCCATCACTTGATCGACGTCGCTCCGACCATTCTTGAACTGGCCGGCCTGCCCGAGCCGCTCTTCGTCAACGGAGTTCAGCAGCACCCGATCGAAGGCGTCAGCATGGCGTACTCGTTCAATAATGCCAAGGCGGCCGAGCAGCACGAGACGCAGTACTTCGAAATGTTTGGCAACCGCGGCATTTATCACAAGGGGTGGACCGCGGTGACGCGGCATAAGACGCCATGGCTCCTGGTAGGCGAGAAGACCCCGGCATTCGACGACGACACCTGGGAACTCTATGACACCAACAAAGACTGGAGCCAGGCGGAGAACCTGGCCAAGCAGATGCCTGAAAAGTCGCATGAGCTACAACGGCTGTGGCTGATTGAGGCGACTCGCTGCAACGTACTACCCCTCGATGATCGAATCGCTGAACGGATGAACTCAGACACGGCGGGGCGACCGGTGCTGATCAAAGGCAAATCTCAAATTCTCTTTGGCGGCATGGGGCGTCTCTCTGAAAACTCGGTCCTCAATCTGAAGAACAAGTCGCACTCGGTGACCGCTGAGATCGTTGTACCCACCACCGGGGCCGAGGGCGTCATCGTCGCGCAAGGCGGCAACATTGGCGGCTGGAGCCTCTACGCGAAGGGCGGCAAGCTCAAATACTGTTACAACTTGCTTGGTATCCAGTACTTCTATGCCGAATCAAGCAGTGCGCTGTCTCCGGGCGACCACCAGGTCCGCATGGAGTTTGCCTACGCGGGTGGTGGCCTTGGCAAGGGAGGCACCGCGTCGTTGTACGTGGATGGCAAAAAAGTCGGCGAGGGCAAGGTTGGCGCCACGGCGGCTATGATTTTTTCTGCCGACGATGGTTGCGACCTGGGGGTGGACACGGGATCTCCTGTTTCACCGGACTACGGGTCGCGAGGGAATGAGTTTTCGGGTCGCGTCAAGGGCGTCCAACTCGCCATTGCCGAGGACGCTGAGAGCGTCGATCACCTCGTCTCGCCGGAAGAAGCTGTGCACATCGCCATGGCGCGGCAATAAAGTAAGCCACAAGAGTCTCATTCATGAACTCGGGAACAGTTGGGAATCAAGCTTGCTGAGCATCTTGCGCAGCTTTCCAATGCTTGCATTGGTTGTCCTTTCCCCGATGATTGCCATTTCATCAGCCCGAGTGAATTCCGATATATCAAAGGATGTCACGTCGGGCGCGACTACAAAGTCTGCCGGCTGCACCCCAACGGAGTTCATGTTGAAGTTCTGGATCATGGTCTGTCGCATGATCACCTGGATGGTTGAGAAGAAACGGCGACTGAGCGAACGTCCGGAGCGGATTCCTACAAAGTCCTTCTCTAGCTTTGCCGTCACGCTCGATGCAATAACAAAGTTGCATCCCTTGGCTACCAGCACGTTGGCAGGAATATTGTTGAGCAACCCGCCGTCCACCAGCGCTCGATTTGATTCAAAGATAGGCATTGAAAGGGGAGGAAGATTGATGCTTTCGAGGATACTCATGGTCGCATCGCCAACCTCACGCACCACGGATTCTCCTTCGACGAGATCGACGGTGACCGCTAACATCGGAAGATCGAGCTGTTCCATCCTGGCTCGACTTAAGTATTTCCGCAGCATAGACTCGAACTGATTTCGTCTGTACTTCAAGAGCAAATACCAGTAGCCGCCACCGGGCAGCTGTCGAAACAACCACGAGGGCTTCAAATCGGCCTTGAAGACCTTAGTAGCATACTCAGGATCTAGGCCAGCCGCGTAGATGGCTCCGGTCATCGCCCCAGCACTCGTACCCGCCAGCATGTCGACGTAGATGCCATTCTGCTCAAGCGCTTTGAGCACTCCAAGATGAGCCATGCCGCGCGCGGCGCCACCTCCTAGTGCCAAACCGATCTGGACGCCTCGCAAATGATGAACGATGCGCTCCAATCCGTGCTGCAGTAAGCTGCCTTGGTTTTCTCCAGGGGCGTCCAATGAAAGCTTGAAGTCTCGTTCGGCGAGTTCATACAACTCGGGTACATAGGGAGCGATCGGCGTATTGTTGTCGAGCAGCCACACAATCCGGATCTTGTCCCGCCATCTGGGGACACTCTTCACCAGCGCCTGGAGTAGATGGACCGCTGCAAACGCATCCTGTGGCCTGACACACCAAAGCACCACGTCGACGTAACTCAAAAATCGCGTCATTACTTTTTCTGGATGATCAGCTTGAATATCAAACAGAAGTCGCCTATGCGAGTCCCATTCCTTAATAAGGTCTTGCCGCTCCTCGACTTCTCCAACAAGCAACCGAAAGGGGATGTCCTCGGCGGGTTTCCATCGCTCGTCGTCACCGAGAATAGATGGAGACTCGCCCAGGTCTCGAAGGCGGCGTGCCAATCGGCCAACAATCGGGCGACTCGCCGCAGTGTGATGTACGACACCCACGACGGACGGCTTTGGAAGCGAACGATCGACCATCACATATCGTTTGAAGACGCTAGCCGCCAGGCGAAACATAGCCAATTGAAACTCTGGATGCTTTGCAGTCAACTGAAGCAGGCTCGATAGCGTCAGCCGTATCGCTGTAGAAGGTTCAGTAGCCTGAACCTGCAAGTGAGAGCGATCCGATAAACCAAGGGAAAATAACCCGGCGACGGACCCTCGAGTAAAAGTATCTTGCTGTATTTCCTTGCCTATCAAATCGTAGAGCGTTGCCTGCATCCGGCCCGTGATCAGGAAGGAGACGTGCTTAACCTCTGATTCGGCTTCAATGACTATCTCTCCGGCGTCAAACGCGACCCAATCAGCCGCATTCGTGATTGCCGTCAAAGTGTCCTCACCGAGTTCCTTTGCCCATTCGAGCCGACGAAGCTCTATACGAAGTCGCTCAGCGGTTGGAGAAACTGGTTGTTCGCCGCTGTGATCCATCTCCTTCTCCTTGAGTGGGGTGGAGCCTAGGCTTGGCAGAACGGTTGCCGGAGTGTGAGTCCGAGGACGGGTTATCCCACTTCTCCGCTTCTTTGAAAACACCCGAGCCAGAATGAGCGCTGGTTGTTGATGTCCTATCGGAGCCTTTGCTGTCGTAGCTCGAGCGTGGCGTTCACTACTGAACTTCTGCGGAGAGTACACCGTTCGCAACGAGGCTCACACTGGCATTTGTACTAGTCGACCCTTCGCCTGTGATCATCCACGGCTCCTGCAACGTGTACAAATTGCAGCGACTTGTGGGGCGGCCGCGGCGAGGCCGCTCTTCCTGGAAACGCTTCAGAAGCAGTCTCGTTCGACACGAGCCTCTATGAGGTCGAATCTTCAGTTCATTTGCTCGAACGCTATGCACATCTCGTCGGCAAAGACCCCGATGACTGCAATATCGTATCGATGCACCTTGAAAGTGGTTGTTCGGTGACAGCAGTGAAGCAGGGACGGGTCTATCGACAATACGATGGGCCTCACTCCTCTGGAGGGCCTCATGATGGGCACTCGCTCGGGAGATGTCGATCCGTCCATCGCTGCATTGTTGATGCGTGAAGAGCATATGACAGTCGATGATGTCATGACACTTCTCAATAAGAAGTCCGGACTCGTGGAAGTGTCTGAGAGATTCTCTCGATACCCGTGTCCTAATGAAGAACTATGGTTCCAATCAAAATGCAAAACTGGCTATGGACATGTTCGCGTACCGTGTCCGAAAAGCCGTGGGCTCTTTCGTAGCCGCTCTCGGGACCGTTGATGCGGTTATCTTTGCTGGAGGTATCGCGGAGAATGGTGTCTTTGTGCGGAAAATAGTCTGCAAAGGATTGCGAGGCTTTGGTCTCGAACTTGACGGCAAGTCAAACGAAACGGTGATTGACGCCGAGGGCCTTTTTGTCAAAGGCCCGAATCGCGCCTGCAAGCCTGGGTGATCCCGGCGGAGGAGGGTCTCCAACTGGCGTATGAATGCTTCTTAGCAGTGAACGAGACAACAACTCCCCGGCAGGTGTTCGCGAGGAGCCTGTTCTAAATGATTGAAGAAGAAATGGTAGGCACGAGGAGACTCGAACTCCTGACCTCTACCGTGTCAAGGTAGCGCTCTAACCAACTGAGCTACGCGCCTGCGCAGTGTCTCAAGCAATCATACCAAAAGCTCATGTACCATCAAGGTGCCGGGCTGCGGCCATGAAGATCGGAATCCCTTGCTGAAAGAACTACGCGCAGCGCCCAACCTCCTTACCTTTCTGCGCCTATGCTTAATCCCTTTTCTTGTCATTGCGGTTCTTGAGGCTCATTACGTCACAGCTCTTTGCCTTTTCGTGGCGGCTGGGCTCAGCGACGGACTCGATGGCCTGGCCGCGCGCCTGCTCAACCAGCAGACACAGATCGGGCAATATCTTGATCCCATCACCGATAAACTCCTGCTGAGCACCCTTTTCCTTGTCCTGATGCATGAGGGTCTCGTACCCCGCCGCGTCACCGTCCTGGTATTCAGCCGCGATCTCGGCATCCTGATCATTGCCTCACTCCTTTACATCAGCCTGGGCATGCGCGATTTCCGCCCCAGTATCTGGGGCAAGGCCAATACTTGCGCCCAAATTCTGGCGCTATGTGCCGTGCTGCTGTGCCAGATTTTTGCACCCCGCCCGCTGGTGATGCTGCGAACCGGGGCACTGTATGCTACTGCGTCGCTTACGATCGTCTCCGCCGTACACTACGCGTGGCGAACCGCGCGCCGCCTTGCGGTTGCCGAGGCGGTCTGAATGCCCCTGTCCAAACTGCCCAAACGATAGGTTTGAAAAAAATGCTTTCAATGACAAACTATTGCCAGCGGTTTAGCCGCCGGTTTAACGTTACTGAAGTACCGCAACCCTCTGGAAGCGCTTTCCCAGGGTAGAGTTGCGGTTTCTATGAAGGCTCCCTATGTCTGAGACGATCCAAGCACGCGTTCTTCGAGTGATTGCCACGACCCAGCGCATTCCGCTGGAGAAGGTGAAGCCAGAAAGCACCTTTGAGGAGCTGGGCATCGACTCGATGGACAGCATCAATATTCTCTTCGATCTCGAGAGCGAGTTTGATATCGAGATCAAGGATGAAGACGCCAAAAAGATCCAGACCATCCGCGAAATGATCGATGGCGTCACCTTCCTGGTCGATTCCAAACAAAACCCTCCCGCGCAGCCCGCGACCGAGTAAGCCGTTTCCAATTCTTTCATTGGCAGCACCACCCCATCCCGAGCGGCTTTTCGTCAAGAGAAGTCGCACTTTGCAACCCATGCCTGAGTCGAGTGCGAGTGAACGCTTTTGACCCAGGACTGCCGGAGTTTGTTACCCTCGGACAAGCAACACTCCTTCATGAAAACGGTGTAGATGCGAGTCGTCATATCAGGAATGGGCGTAGTCAGCGCCCTGGGGCACGAGCAGCACGGATTCTGGCAAGCACTGGCCAGTGGTCATCCGGGCATTGGGCCCATTCAGCAGGAAGTCGGCCCCTGCCCGGAAATGGGCATGAGCCAGGTGCGTTTCAAAAATGGTGCTGCCGTCGTCGGGTATGACGCGGAAAAATACTTTCCCCGCAAGACGCTCAGCTTCATGGATCGCTTCGCACAGTTCGCAGTCATCGCCGCCCGTGAGGCCGTGACCCAGGCCGGTATCGAATGGACAGAAGACCTGTGCGAGCGCGCTGCCATCATTACCGGCTCCTGCATGGGCGGCCGGTTCACCGAAGAAATCGGCTATTGGGAACTCTTCCATCATGGTCGTAGCCGCGTTCATCCGTTGACCATTCCGTTGGGCATGAGCAATGCCGGCGCCAGTCACATTTCCATGGAGTTCGGGCTGCACGGGCCCGCATTCACCATCTCCACGGCCTGCTCATCCTCTGCGCATGCCATTGGCAACGCGCTCTGGATGGTACGGTCCGGGGCGGCCCCCATGGCCCTCGCCGGCGGCAGTGAAGCGCCGCTCTTTCTGGGGGGCTTGAAAGCCTGGGAGGCCATGCGCGTCGTCAGCCCCGACACCTGCCGCCCTTTTTCGAAGAATCGTTCGGGCATGGTTCTGGGTGAAGGAGGAGCGGTGCTGGTTCTGGAGCCGCTCGAGAGCGCCCTCGCTCGTGGAGTGACACCGCTGGCTGAGATCGTCGGCTTCGGCATGTCGGCAGATGCCTGTCACGTGACCCAGCCATCTGCGGAAGGAGCAGCCCGGGCCATCCGGTCTGCCTTGCGTGACGGTGGTATAGCGCCAGAGCAGGTTGGTTACATCAACGCTCACGGAACGGCCACTGAGGCCAATGACCGTATGGAGTCAGCAGCGATCCATGATGTGTTCGGGAGCCGCGCAGCAACCCTGCCCGTCAGTTCAACCAAGTCCATGCACGGGCACACGCTGGGTGCAGCCGGCGCAATCGAGGCCGTGGCCACCGTCCTGGCCTTGCGCAACGGAATTCTCCCGCCGACCGCGAACTTCATCGAGGCTGATCCTGAATGCCCTCTGGACGTGATTCCCAATCAAGCCCGCGTTAAGAGTGCGGAAGTGGCCCTGTCCCAATCCTTCGCCTTCGGCGGCCTGAACGCCGTTCTCGCCTTCCGCGCCTGGTCTGGAAAATAGCCCTTCGACTCGCTCAGGCCAGCCTCTACGAGACTGTTCATCGGCAAAACAAGACCGCCCATATCTGTGAAGGATAAGGGCGGAAGGAATATGGGCGGTCTTGTTTGAGATCCCAGGCTTTCAGTTGCGAGCCATCTTTTCAAACACATCCAGGGCGTATTCCAGGTCGCTTTGGGTGTGGGCCGCAGTCACGCACAGGCGGAGCCGGGCTGAGTCCTGCGGAACCGCGGGGAACAATACCGGCGCAGCCAAGATCCCGTGATCGCGCAACCGCCTTGCGAACAGGCCAGTCTTGGTCTCGTCGCCGAGGATGATCGGGATGACCGCCGTCTCCGAAAGCCCGGTGTCATAGCCCAGCGAGCAGAGGCCGCTGCGCAAAAAGTCCGCATTGTGCTTTATCCGCGCAACCCGTTCCGGCTCGCGCTTCAGAATGGACAGCCCCTCACGGATAGCCGCCACCGCAGCCGGATTCAGCGCTGCGGAAAAAATATAAGGCGACGCGCCATGTTGCAGATAAATAGCCAGTTCCTGCGACACAGCCGCGAATCCGCCGGTCGACGGAATCGACTTGGCCAGAGAACCGGTCCAGATATCGACCTCATCGGTGGGGATCCCAAAATACTCGTCCGTCCCGCGGCCGCAAGCCCCAATCACGCCCGAAGCGTGCGACTCATCTACCAGCAGGAAAAATCCAAATTCCTTCTTAACCTCGAGAAGCTCAGGCAGGTGGCAAACATCGCCGTCCATCGAATACACGCCGTCCGCAATCACCAGGGTGCGGTTTGCCTGCGCTCCGCTCTGCAGCTCCTGACGCAAAGACGAGGCGTCATTATGCCGAAAGCGCTGCAACTGAACGCCGGCAAAGCGGCAGGCATCCGTCAGGCTGCGATGGCAAAGCGAATCCATGATCACGCGATCGGCCGGCCCGAGCAGGGCTCCTAGCACCGCCACATTGGCCATGTATCCAGAACTAAAGGTGATAGCCGCCTCGGTGCCCTTGTATTCGGCAATATCCTTTTCCATCTGGACATGCTGGTCGGTTGTTCCCGTCAGCAGGCGGGCGCCGCCAGTACCGGTTCCGTATTTCCTGATGGCTTCAATGGCTGCAGCATCGATGCGTGGATCGCCGATCAATCCCAGGTAGTCATAGGAAGACAGCATGAGCATTGTGTGCCCGTCGGCCTCAATCTGAGGGCCAGTCCGCCCCTGCAACGGGATCTGAAACGGGTAGGCGTCGTGCTTGCACGCAAAGGCGGTCGTCTCGAAGAGACGTCGCGCGCGCGCGTCGAGAAGGTCAGTCTTCCGGAAATTCCAGCGCTTTTCGCGGTCGAAATAGCCGTTGAAAGACTTCCCGGAAGACGAGGGAAATCCTACTGTTCCGTTGTGAACTGGTGATTTCGTTTCTGTCGGAGTATCCATGGATTTAACTGACTATAGTGCACTCTTAAGGGCTTGGGAAGTCTGGAGTTTCGGTCCGGGCGAGGTTGAGAGCATTTAATCCGCGTCTTCTGCATCCAGAAGCCATCCAATGCCACTTTCGTGAGAGAAACGTGCATTTCCCGCGTCCGCTCCCCGGGAAACGGAAAATACGCGAAAAATGCTCTAAACTAAAGTATTAGCATCGGCTCCGAGCCGTCCCCTATGAGGGTGCCCGAAATGAGGGTGCCCCATGCAAGCCGGCGGTTGGCTGAGTGGGCTTCAGGCCTTTTTTCTTCTCGGGCACAAGAGAGATGCCAGGCCCGGTAAATAAGCTGGGCAAAGCTGGGTAAGCATGTCATTCAATGGTCTGAATAGTCCGGCCGCCACACTCAACCCGAGCTCGCATGGGGCGCTTGGGCCGGGCATACTGCCCCCAGGCCGCTTACAAGACAAGTTCGGCCGCACCATCACCGACCTCCGCGTTTCCATCACCGATCGCTGCAATTACAAGTGTGTCTACTGCCGCACCGGCACTGAGGGTGCCCAGTTTGCCGAGTTGGCCATCGACGACTACCTGCGCATCATCCGGGTGTTCGTCGGGCTGGGTATCGAAAAGGTTCGTTTGACCGGGGGAGAGCCCCTGCTGCGCAGGGGACTGGTGCCTCTCGTCGCGCAACTGGCAAAGCTCAGGTCGGTCACCGGCGGCCAGCCACTCGATCTGGCCATCACCACCAACGGGCATCTGCTGACTGAGCTGGCCGCACCGCTGGCTGAGGCCGGCCTGAGCCGCATTACGGTTAGCATGGATGCCGTCGACCCCGTCACTTTTGCGCGCATTACGCGGGTGCCAGGCAGCTTCGATAAAGTGCTGGCCGGCGTTCGCGCCGCGCATCGTGCCGGTCTGGGGCCAGTCAAGGTGAATTGCGTTCTGTTGCGCGGCTTCAACGACGATCAAATCGTGCCCTTCGCCCACTTTTCTCGCGAAGAGGGCGTCATCGTTCGCTTCATCGAGTTCATGCCTCTGGAAGAGGATCGCCTCTGGACCCCGGATGTGGTCGTCCCTCTGGCTGAGGTCGTGGCCCAGCTCAACACGTTTCGGCCCCTGGTAAGCCTGCCCGCCAACAACCCTGGGGAAACCGCTCGCCGCTATACCTTCGACGACGGTATAGGCGAGATCGGCATCATCGCGCCCGTCTCGCAGGCTTTCTGCGGAGCCTGCAGCCGCATCCGTCTTACTTCCGACGGTAAAATTCGTACCTGCCTTTTCTCCCACTTCGACCATGACCTTTACGGCGTGCTGGCCCGCGGAGGGTCTGACGAAGACATGGCCGCTTTTATTCAAAAGACGGTAGAAACCAAAGAGGCGCGCCACCACATCGGTGAGCCTGGGTTTTTGAAACCTTCTCGCAGCATGGTCCATATCGGAGGATGAACAGCCCGGCTCGCGGCTCTGTCTAGAAATGGTCGATCATTCCTTTCCAGAGCGGCAGCCATTGCGCAAAGACCTTCAGGTCTTTCATGACGTCGCGCGCGCCCTCACTTCATCGCTCGATCTCGACTCGATTCTGGGCGCCATCATGCAACAGATGGAGCAGTTCTTCGAGCCCGAATCCTGGTCTCTGCTCATCGTGGATGAAGAACAACACAACCTGTACTACGCGGTTGCGGCGGGTAAATCCGCGGACGATCGCGATCAGCGTGTTGCTGTGGGAGAAGGCATCGCCGGCTGGGTGGCCCAACACGGTGAACCGTTGATCGTCTCCGATCCCGGCAACGACCCTCGTTTTCTTTCGCACACAGGCGCGCAGCCAATTTCCTCCCTGCGGTCGGCCATCTGCCTGCCGTTGCGTTCGCGCGAACACACCCTGGGTGTCATCGAACTGTTGAACTACCGCGTCGCCACGCTCACCGGCGAAACCATGGCTTTTCTTCAGGTGCTTTCTGACTACGCAGCCATTGCCATCCAGAATGTTCGAGCTTTCGAACGCATCCAGGAATTGACCATCACCGATGACTGCACCGGGCTGTTCAATTCGCGCCACTTGTTTTCCGTAATGGAGAGCGAACTCGAGCGCTCGCGCCGCTTTACCCTGCCGTTCAGCCTGATCTTTATTGACCTCGACCACTTCAAGCGCGTCAACGATCTGCACGGTCACCTGACCGGCAGCCGTCTGCTGGCAGAGGTTGCCCGCACCATCAAGCACACCGTACGGGGCATCGATTCCGCTTTTCGCTACGGCGGAGACGAGTTCATCGTGCTCTTGCCGCAAACAGGCAAGGACGCGGCGCTTGAAGTGTCCCAACGACTGTTGCACGCCTTGCGCGAAACGCAATATCTGTTAGAAGAGGGGCTCGATCTGCGCGTGATGGCCAGTTTTGGCGTCGCCAGCTATCCGGAAGATGGCGCCTCAACGCAGGAGATTATCTCTGCCGCCGACGAAATGATGTACCTGGTCAAGAAAACTTCCCGAGGCAGCATCGCCGTAGCTAAACGGGGCATCGCTCAACCCTGATACCAAGCCCCAAAAACCGAAAATGCAGTAGCATGGAGCGCGGGTCGCGCGGCTGAAAATAACCAAGATTGAAATCCAGAATGAAATCCAAATTGAAATCCAAATTGAAATCCTGAGTGAAATCCTGGGAGCGTTCCAGTCAGCACGAAAGGCAAGAGGAAACAATGGAGCAACAAATGAGACGTCTTCGTATGGGCATGGTCGGCGGCGGCGCCGGCTCATTTATCGGCCCTGTGCATCGTATGGCGGCCGAGTTGGATGGGTCGATCGAACTGGTAGCCGGCGCCTTCAGTCAGGATCCGGTCCGTTCACGCGAGGCTGGTGTCACTTATCGCATAAGCCCTGAGCGAGCGTACGCAACGTTCGCAGACATGATGGAGCAGGAGAAGAAACGGAAAGATCCCATCGACTTCGTCTGCATCGTAACCCCCAATTATCTTCACCTGCCGGTCGCCGTGGCTGCTCTTGAGAACGGCTTCCACGTCATGAGCGACAAGCCGGCCACGGCCACGCTCGAAGAAGCGCAAACGCTGCATGAGGTAGTCAAGCGCACCGGCCTGCTCTATGGGCTTACGTTCACTTACACCGGCTATCCTCTCGTGCGCGAGGCGCGCCAACTCGCCCGCAGCGGCGCTCTCGGCAAGATCCGTAAAGCAGTCGTGCAATATTCGCAGGGCTGGCTGAGCGATTCTCCCGAGACCAAAGGGCAGAAGCAAGCCGTCTGGCGGTCTGACCCGAAGCAGTCAGGCCTGGGCGGCGCCATCGGCGACATCGGCGTACACGCCTTTAACCTCCTCGAATACGTGAGCGGATGCCGCGTCTCCGAAATCTGCGCCGATCTTTCCTCGGTCATCGCAGGCCGCACGCTCGACGATGACTGCAACGTACTGCTCAAGCTCGACAACGGCGCCCCGGGTGTTCTTTTCGTCTCGCAAATCGCAGCCGGCGATCGCAACGATCTGCAACTCCATCTCTACGGAGAGAAAGGCGGCCTGCACTGGTGGCAAGAGAACCCCAACCACCTCGACATCAACTGGCTGAGCCAGCCGAGCCAAACCCTGCACGCAGCCGCCGGCTATCTGTCGCCTGCAACGCGAGGCGACTTCCTTTTGCCCATGGGCCATCCCGAGGGGTTAATCGAGGCCTTCGCCAACATCTATCGCGACTTCGGCAAGGCGATGCGCGCCCGGTTCGATGATTCTGCTGCGCAACTCAGCGACCTGGTGCCCGGCATCGACGAAGGTGTACGCAGCATGGCCTTCGTGGAACGTGCCGTAGTGAGCAGCCGCAACCGCGAGGGCTGGGTGAAGTTGTGCTAATGACAAACGATATAAGTGAGGGCCTACGATGAAGACAGTTAAGGGACCGGCCATTTTCCTGGCCCAGTTCGCTGGCGGCGCCAAACCGTTCAACACTCTCGAAGACATCTCCAGGTGGGCCGCCGGCCTGGGCTTCAAGGGCATCCAGATCCCATCCTGGGATAAGCGTTTGTTCGATCTAAAGCTGGCCGCCGAGAGCCAGGACTATTGCGATCAGTTGCTGGGCATGCTGAAAGGCCTCGGCCTGCAGCTAACGGAACTCTCCACACACTTGCAGGGGCAACTGGTGGCCGTGCACCCGGCATACGATCTGCAATTCGACGGCTTTGCTCCGCCAGAAGTCGCGGGGAAACCGAAAGCCCGGCAGGAGTGGGCGGTAAAGCAACTGTTACTGGCCGCCAAAGCCAGCCGCAATCTCAAGCTGACGGCGCACGCAACGTTTTCTGGAGCGCTGGCCTGGCCGTACCTCTATCCGTGGCCCCAGCGGCCGGCCGGCCTGGTCGAAGAAGCATTCGATGAATTAGGCCGCCGCTGGCATCCGATCCTCGACGTGTTTGAAGAGCACGGAGTCGACCTCTGCTTCGAGATTCATCCCGGAGAAGATCTACACGACGGCGTCACCTTCGAGCGCTTCCTCGCTGCGGTCAAAGACCACAAGCGGGCAAACATTCTCTACGACCCCAGCCACTTCGTGTTGCAACAGCTCGACTATCTGGCCTTTATCGACATCTACCATGAGCGCATCCGCGCCTTCCATGTGAAGGATGCCGAGTTCAATCCCAGCGGCCGTTCCGGCGTATACGGCGGCTATCAAGCCTGGATCGATCGGCCCGGGCGCTTTCGTTCCCTTGGCGACGGACAGGTCGACTTCGGCGGCATCTTCAGCAAGCTCGCGCAGTACGGCTTCCCTGGGTGGGCCGTCATGGAATGGGAATGTGCGCTGAAGCATCCTGAAGATGGAGCGCGCGAGGGTGCGCCCTTCATTCGCGACCACATCATCCGGGTAACGGAGCATGCGTTCGACGACTTCGCCGGCGGCCAGGCCGATCGCGAAACCAATCGACGACTGCTTGGTCTTTGAGCTCCTATGGCCTTCAAGCCGCGCAAAATCCCCCAACCGCTCGACGAGGACGAGCTGTATCAGTACGCGGTTGGGGCGCTTGCGAGGCAAATGCGCACTGTGGCTGAGCTCAAACGGGTGATGAGCCGCCGCGTGGAGCCGGGAGAAATCGGCCAAGCCAAGATGTCGGCGGTGATCGCTCGCCTCACAGACCAGCGTTATCTCGACGACCCTAACTTTGCGGCAACCTACACCCGCCTGCGCCAGGAGAACCAAAACTTCGGCAAGCGCCGCGTGCAGCAGGAACTCACCCGTAAGGGAATCCACGCAGACCTGGTTGCCAGCACACTGGAATCTGCCTATGCCAACGTAAGCGAAGCAGAACTCGTCCGCCGCTACGTAGAGCGCAAGCGCATCGCGAAACCAAGCGACGACAAGCAAACTGCCAGGCTGATCCGCCGTCTCGTAGCAGCAGGGTTTTCCTTCGCCGTCATCACCAGCTTTCTGAAGACCTGGCAAATCGACTGCGCCGAGACAGACCTCTCACTCCCCGAAGATGAATGAGGACGGTGAGAACTCGTGGAAGCGGGGCGAGGTCTTTATTCCTCAAGCAGATTCAACCCTACTCACCCGGCCCCTCACTCTGGGCGGGTGCCCCCAAGAATGCGCAGAGAAGGTTCGCACCAGCGTACCTGGGTTGAAAACGATGGGCGAAGCCCTTCGATTGCTTGCTCTCCGTGCTACGCGGTGCCCTCTCGGGACCAGATAACATTTAGATCCCACCAACTAGGTCCCACGAACAACCATCCCCGTTCCCGAACAAGATTCGTTAAAGTGTTACTCACTCCCATGCGCAAAGCCCTGCTCGTCACAAGCCTTTTAGTAACCCTGTCCGCATCGGCACAAATGCCCGATCTCATTCTGATCCACGGGAAAATCCTGACCGTCGACGCTAAAGACTCAATAGCCCAAGCCGTTGCCATCCGTCAGGGAAAGATCGTAGCCGTCGGCTCCGACAAAGAAATCCTCGTGCTCGCCGCAGGCAAAGCGAAGGTCATCGATCTGCAGGGAAAAACCGCCACCCCAGGCCTGATCGACACCCACGCACACATCGCGACCGGCGGAGTCGATGAACTCTACGCGGTGCCCCTGAGCGATACCACCACCGTAGCTGAAATAGCGCGCCGTGTTCAGGCCGCGGCCCTCAAGTTAAAGCCCGGCGAGTGGATCACTGGCGCAGGGTGGGATGAAGGCAAGCTTGCCGAGCACCGCTATGTAACAGCGTCCGATCTCGACCAGGCCGCCCCGCATAATCCCGTCTGGTTAATGCACACCACCGGCCACTACGGTGTCGCCAACCACGAAGCTCTCCGTCTCGCGCACATCACCGCCGAGACGAAAGATCCACCCGCCGGCACCATCGACCGCGACGCGCAAGGTCAGCCGACTGGCGTGCTGAAAGAGTCGGCCATGGAAACCGTCAACCTGCTTATTCCCTCGACCACCCCCGAGCAATGGCGAAGGGGCATTCTCAGAATGGTCGACACCATGCACCGGGAAGGTATGACCGGTGTGAAGGATCCCGACATCACCGAGCCGATCTGGAATGCGTATCGCCAACTGATGAAAGAAAAAAAGTTGCCGATCCACGTCTGCGTGTTGTGGCATGGAGGCGCCACGATGGAGTCGGCGCACGAAGCGTTGACGCACCTGGAGGCACTGCCGCGGCCTCCGGCCTCACTCGGCGATGGCAATCTCATCGCTTGCGGCGTCAAGCTCTACATGGATGGGAGTGGAGGCGGCCGTACTGCCTGGCTCTACCAAGACTGGGACAAAAACCTGACCGGCATCGACACCGGCAACCGCGGATATCCAGCGACCGAGCCCGGTATCTACCGTCAGCAGGTGCGTCTCTTCCATCAGGCCGGCATCTCGATAGGAACTCACGCCATCGGCGATCGCGCCATCGACTGGGCAGTGGATAGCTACGCCGCCGCATTGAAAGAAAAGCCAACGACGGGCCTGCGTCACAGCATCATCCACGCCAACATCCCCACCGGCCACGCAATCGACACCATGGCCTCACTGCAGAAGCAGTACGACGCCGGATACCCTGAAACGCAGCCGACGTTCACCTGGTGGATCGGCGATACCTACGCCGGCAACTTTGGCCCTGAGCGCAACCTGCGTCTGAATCCATATCGCACCTACCTGTCCCGGGGAATGATCTGGGGTGGAGGCTCGGACTATTACGTAACGCCGCTGCCGGCCCGCTACGGCCTCTGGTCATCGGTCGAGCGCAAGACCGAGAAGGGCGTCTACGGAGCGCAGCCCTTCGGAACGGCAGAATCGGTAAACATCCACACCGCACTGCGTTCCTACACCGCATGGGCCGCCCGTCAGTTGTTTCTGGAAGACAAGGTGGGCTCGATCGAACCCGGCAAAGAAGCCGACATCGCCGTCTGGGACAAAGACCTCTACACCATTCCAGCAGCAGAGCTGCGCAACTTGAAGTGTGAGATGACCCTGTACCACGGAGAAGTCGTCTACAAAACCGAAGATCAACGTACTGCTGAGTAGGTTGATCTTCGCCCCGGGCGCAGTCGACACATTCCCTTCAAATTCAAGCTAGACTGAAAACATGCAGTATCGTTCTGGCTCTGAACTGCGGGAGACTTTTCTGCGCTTTTTTGCGTCGAAGGGTCATCGTCGCGTGCACTCCTCCTCGCTGGTTCCGGCGAACGACCCCACATTGCTTTTCACGAATGCGGGGATGAATCAATTCAAAGACGTGTTTCTCGGCGTCGAGCGCCGCGACTACAACCGCGCCACCAGCTCACAAAAGTGCGTGCGTGCCGGCGGCAAGCACAACGATCTCGAAAACGTCGGCTTCACCCGGCGTCACCATACGTTCTTCGAGATGCTGGGCAACTTCAGCTTTGGCGACTACTTCAAGAGCGACGCGATTGCCTTCGCCTGGGAACTGGTCACTTCGCCCGAGTGGCTGGCAATTCCTAAAGACAAGCTCTACGTCACCATATTCAAAGGTGAGCAAGGCGTCCCGCGAGATGAAGAAGCATACCAGTTCTGGCGTGGCCAGGGCGTACCCGCGGAGCGCATCCACGCGCTGGGCATGAAAGACAACTTCTGGGCCATGGGCGACACCGGCCCATGCGGTCCCTGCTCCGAAATTTTCTACGACATGGGCATCGAAGCTTCCGAGACCGGAGAAGACAAACCCTTCGGCGAAGATGACGCGCGCTACGTAGAAATCTGGAATCTCGTCTTCATGCAATTCGATCGCGACCAGCAAGGCACACTCAATCTGTTGCCCAAGCCTTCGATCGACACCGGCGCCGGACTCGAACGCATGGCCGCCGTGCTGCAAGGCAAAGTTTCAAACTTCGAAACCGATCTCTTCACGCCGTTGATCAAGCGTGCCGGCGAGCTGACCCATACCCGCTATCAGGACGGTCACGCTACGACCGATGCCTCATTGCGCATCATTGCCGACCACTCCCGCGCCGCAACGTTCCTCATCTCCGACGGTGTACTGCCCGCGAACGAAGGCCGGGGCTACGTTCTGCGCAAGATTCTGCGTCGAGGCATTCGCCACGGACGCGCCCTCGGGCAAGAAGATTCATTCATGTACCACATGGTCGACGCGGTTCGCGCCGAGATGCAGGCCGCGTATCCCGAGCTGGCGGAGACCGCTGCCCGCGTGGCCAAAGTGGTTCGTGCCGAAGAAGAACGCTTTGGCCGAACACTCGCGCTGGGGTCCAGGCAACTTGATTCCGCAATCGAACGCTTGCGCAAAGAAGCAGGCGAAAGCGTCCCCACGTTACCCCCCACGTTGCCCCCCACGTTGCCTGGTTCAACGGCGTTCCATTTGTACGAAACCTACGGACTGCCGCTCGACTTCATGCTCGACGCAACCCGCGATCAGGGCATTGTCTTCGATCTCACCGGCTTCGAGCAGGCGCGAACGGAAGAGCAGGTTCGTGCTCGTGCTTCCTGGAAGGGCGGCGCCAAAGCATCGGCCAGCCCTGCGTTCCGCACGCTGCCTAAAACAATCTTCGAAGGCTATCGTCAGCTCGATTCGCAGAACTGCGAAGTACTCGCCATCGTGAAAGACGGCGTCGGCGTGCCCAGCGCAAATCCCGGCGAGAGCGTTGAGATCGTGCTCGACCACACCTCGTTTTATGCCGACGCGGGCGGCCAGGTGGGAGACACAGGGTGGTTTTACTCCGACGATCACAACGTTGTGGTCGCCGATGTATTGGGCTGCGTGCAGCCGGTACAAGGTATCCGCGCACACAAAGTCTATGTGCGCCAGCCCATCGTACTCGGTAGCCATGTCGATACCGTGGTGGATACAGAAACCCGTTACGCCACGCGCCGCAATCACACGGCAACGCATCTTCTGCATGCCGCCCTGCGCGAGGTGCTGGGCAAGCACGTCAAGCAGGCCGGGTCACGCGTCGATCCAGAACATCTGCGCTTTGACTTCTCACATTTCACAGGCGTCGCCGAGGAAGAACTGGCCGACGTGGAAGAGATGATCAACCGCCAGGTGCTGGCCAACACCAAAGTAGAAACGTTGGAAGATGTGCCCATCGATGTCGCGGTGAACGAGTACCACGCCATGGCGTTGTTCGGTGAGAAATACGGTGAGAAGGTACGCGTAGTCAAGATTGGCGATTTCTCGACTGAGCTCTGCGGCGGAATCCACACCGGCGCAGTGGGTGAAATCGGCGTGGTCAAGTTGCTCGGTGAAGGTGGCGTCTCCTCGGGCGTTCGCCGCGTCGAGGCGGTGACCGGTCTTGGTGCGCTGAGCGAGTTCCGGCGTGGCCAGCAGGTCGTACAGGTAGCGGGTCAGTTTGCCGGACCAGCCGGAGAAAACGGCTCGCCGGCGGAAGCGCTGCGCGGCAAGCTTTCCGCACAGGAAGAAGAAATCAAGAAGCTCCGCCGCGAACTCGACCAGGTGAGGATGAAGTCGGCCGCATCGTCGGTCGCCTCCGCTGCGAGTCAGGCAGTCGAAGTCGAAGGCATTCAAGTCCTGGCGCAGCGCGTCGACGCGCTCGACCGTGGCCAATTGCGCACCCTGGTAGATAATCTTCGCAACAAACTAGGGTCCGGCGTCGTGGTGATGGGCTCTGCGCAAGAAGACGGCAAGGTAGCCCTCATCGTCGGCGTCACCAAGGATCTGACCGGAAGGCTTTCAGCAGGAAAGATCATCGGACCGATCGCCCAGAAGGTAGGCGGCTCCGGCGGCGGACGCCCCGACATGGCTGAGGCCGGCGGCAAAGACGCATCGACGCTGAACGCCGCGCTCGCGACGGCGCCAGCCGTAGTCCGCGAACTCCTGGGCGTTTAATCCGCCCTGTAACAAACTCGGGTGCCCCACCTCTCGCCTTCTTTCGGCGAGATCTGGGGAGTCCCCGGACCTTTCGCAGCGGCCTCTTCCGTAAGTGGTGAAACAACACCACTCCGCTAACCCCGGAATTGTCATCCCGAGCGTAGCCGAGGGAGCTGCCCTGAAAATAGCGACATGTATGACCGCAGCATGTTCTCTCATCTGTGGGGAAAGGGAAAGGACGGGCAGTTACTCTTTACCAGCAACGGCTATAAATCCCCCCGCTAACCCCTGAATTGTCATCCCGACCGGAGCGAAGCGAAGTGGAGGGACCTGCGGTTCTCTTCACATCCCACGAAACAAATTTTGAGGGAGGCGACCCTCCTCCCCTTTGTCATCTCGACCGGAGCGAAGCGAAGTGGAGAGATCTGCAGTTCCGCCTCCCTACCCATGGAAGCGATTGTCGATACAGGCCACCAGCGGGGTATGGGGCACCCGGACCCGCTTGCCAACTAGGTACTACCACTGCATCCTTCATTGCTGCCCGCAACTCACCCCCCTATAATCGGGTTAGCTTTGGCGTACGAACTGTTTTGACCGTGGGGGGCGAGAGGACAGGTTTTTTCGAGCCACACCGGCGCCGCGCCGTCCAGGAAATAGGTTTCGATCCGCTTAAGCAACTATGGCCCTTGCCACGCGTTCGCTCCGTGCGTTTCCCCTCCGAAGCCGCGTGACTCCGGTTAGGCTCCGCCGCGCCACCTGGAGTGTGATCTGCCTCCTCGCAATTTCCGCCCAGGCCACCACCACCTTCCGTCAACTTTCTAAGAAAGCTCCTTTTCCACGCGCACAGCATCTTCAGGAAGTCCTTGAAGCCCGCCCTGAATCGCAACGAACGCGGTCTGACTACGAACAAGTGCTCAACGCCTATCGCGCCATCTATCACGGTGACCCTGCATCTACCAAAGCCGATGCCAGCATCAACGCGGTTGCTGAGCTCCTGGCCGAAGAAGGCCGGCTCTGGGGCGATGAAAAACTTCTCCACGCCGCTCTCGGCCAATATGAATTTTTGCGGACGCAGTATCCTGCCAGCCGCTTTCGCTTCTCCGCGCTCATCGCCGAAGGCGATATTTACCGCAACGATCTGAACGACCGCGAAGCTGCGAAGCAAACCTTTCAGCAGTTCCTCCTGAGCTATCCGGAAAACCCGCTGGCCGAGCAGGCCCGAACCGAGTTGAATGAAATCCGTAAGGAAGAGCGTCCACGGAAAGTCCAGCGTGCCGCCGCTTCGCAGTCAACTTCCCGGCGTGCAGAGAAAAATCCTGTGCTGGCCGCCGCGATCGATTCGCAGCCACCCCAGCAGGCGAACTCGTCGACGCCACCCGCCATCCAGCAAAAGCCCACCCAGGCAAAGCCAACGCAGCCGCCATCCAGTCCCCCACCTGTTCCCGAGACTGCAACGACGCCGGTGACAATAAGCGCAGCCTCTCCACCACCGGCCACGCTCGTCACCGAGCAAAGCCTGCCCGGAGTCTCGGCATCGCCCCCGCTGCATCCCGGCAAAGTCGCGGTGGTGAGCGGCATCCGCCATTGGTCTACGCCGGTGTACACCCGGATTGCGATCGATCTGGGAGACCAGGTCTCCTACGAAGCTGCTCGTGTTCCCGGGCCAGACCGCATCTACTTCGACCTGCATGGCGCGCACCTGGAGTCGAAGTTGAATGGCAAGTCGGTCGAAGTGATCGATGACGGCTTTCTCAAGCGCATCCGCGTAGCACAGTTTTCCAACAACATCACCCGCATTGTGCTCGACGTGAGTTCGGTTTCCGATTACTCAGCCTTCCTGCTGCCGAATCCATGGCGCCTGATTATCGACGTGCATGGCCGCAAGCCCGCTGCGCCTAAGCCGGATACAGAGATGGCTACGAATCCGGCGGGCAACACGCCATCTGCGCCTCCGGTAAACATTGGCGCGACCCCAAACCCGAACACTCCCGCTCTCCAGCCACCACCCGCGGGCAAGCCGCCGGCAACCAGGGCTGAAACAGCCGGCCCGCGCCAGGTGGCAATTGCGCCCACCAGGCAGGCTGACAGCCGCGCCGGTTCGCAGGAGATCGCGTCCCTCGGTCAGCAACCGGATCGCATTCAAGCCACCAGCAGTCCCACGACTCGTCCGATCGCAGCGTCCGTTGCCGGAACCACCCCCGCGCCGCAGGCCGATGATGGCTCGCTCGCATCGCCGGCTGCGCCGCCAGTCACCACCCGCAGTCGCAAGAAGCCAAGTCCGATGCACACGGTGGTCCCGGCCCCTACGGACGATGACGACAATCCTCCGCCTGCCACGCATGAGGCCGTACCGACCTCTGCCGGGCAACGTTCTCTGGTTCGCACCCTCGGCCTCAAAATCGGCCGCATCGTAATCGACGCCGGTCATGGCGGGCATGACTCGGGAACCCTCGGTCCAGGAGGCATCGAAGAAAAAGAAGTCGTTCTCGATGTAGCCCTGCGTCTAGGCAAGCTGCTCAGGCAGCGTCTCGGCGCCGACGTGATCTTCACGCGCGACGACGACACGTTTATTCCGCTGGAGACCCGCACCGCCATCGCTAACAAGGCGCAGGCCGATCTCTTTCTTTCCATTCACGCCAACTCCAGCTCCGACTCCTCGGCGCGTGGCGTCGAAACCTACTATCTGAACTTCACCACGTCACCCGATGCGCTGGAAGTGGCAGCCCGCGAGAACGCCGTCTCCGACGAGTCCATCCACGAGCTCTCTGGACTGGTGAAGAAGATCACGCTCAAAGACAAGATTGACGAGTCCCGCGAGTTCGCCGCAGACGTGCAGAAGTCACTCTACGACGATCTCGAAGATGGAAACCCGGGAATGCGTGATCGCGGAGTAAAGAAGGCTCCCTTCGTGGTGCTGATCGGCGCCAACATGCCGTCGATCCTTGCCGAGATCTCGTTTCTCACCAACTCCGATGACGCGCGCCAACTGCGGCAAGCAGCCTACCGCCAGCGCATCGCCGAGTCGTTGTACCGCGGAGTATCCCGCTACATCAGCGGGCTGAGCGGCATTCGCCTGGCGCAGACTGGAACCCGCCCGAGCGGCAACGACGGAACGTCTCCGTAGTCGCACGAGTCCTCGGATAGAGCCTGCTGTACCCGCAAAAAAATCCGGCTGATCCCAACGGCATTGGTCTGGAACGCGAGGAATTGCATCCAAATTCCCTGGCTATCCAAAAATCCGCGACCTCTCTATTCGACACTCCCGCACCAAATGCTCTAGTCTCAGAACAGTTGCGTATGCTTCGGTGCACTTCGCATTCTCTTCCTATGTTCCGTCGTATGCTTCGTCCTATGCTTCGCGCGCTCCCAGTCTCGGTTCTCTGTCTCTCCGTCCTGGTTGCCCCGGCGCTCGCAGCACCCGCCGCGCCGCCGACACCCGCACCCTCTCTTCTGCCCACTGACTTCGCCGGCTGGAGCCAGACCGGTTCGGTGGAAGACAGCACCAAGCCCGAAGCAGCCGATGCAGCGAACGGCTCCATCCTCAAGGAATACGGCTTCCAGCAGTTCGTCTCTGCCCACTACGCCAACGCAGATAACAAACTCACGATTCGCGCGATCCGTTTTCAGGATGCGAGCGGAGCCTACGGTGCCTTCACCTTCTATCGCCGGGCAGGAAGCGTTGCAGAGCAAATCGGACGTACCGGCGCCTGGGATGGCAGCCACGTTTTGTTCTGGAACGGAGCAACGCTGGTAGACGGCATGCTTGATCACGTAACCCCGATGACCGCGTCCGAGCTGCGCGAACTGGCCAAGGATCTGCCTCAAGCCGCCGGCTCAGCCAATGTCGCTCCTCCGCTCCCCGGCTATCTCCCGCGGAAGAATCTCGATCTGGGTCTCACTCACTACTCGCTTGGCCCCGAAGCCTACACCCGCGGCGGTGGGGTGCTGCCTGTCTCGCTCGTCGATTTTGGCGGTAGCAGCGCCGAAGCCGTCACCGCCCACTATTCAGAGCGCTACGGTGACGGGCAGATCACCCTGCTGATGTACCCCACGCCGCAACTGGCGGCTGCCCGGCTGCGTGAGATCGAAAACTTCATCAAAGCCGGCAACGCGCAGGGTACCTGGCCGCAGGCCTTGGCCGAGAGCCATCCAGATTCGTTGCTGACGCGCCGCAGCGGTCCGATGATCGCTGTTGTCAGCGGGGAGCTGCCAGCTGAAACGGCAAAGAAGCTTATCAACCAGATCAACTACCAGGCCGACGTTGTCTGGAACAATCCCCAGGGCTACGTCAGCGATGGCTCCAAGGTGGCCCGCCTGATCCTGGGTATCTTCACCCTGACGGGCATTCTTGGCGGTGCAGCGATCCTTCTAGGCCTTTTCCTGGGTGGTGGTAGGGCTTTGTATCGGGTTCTTCGCGGAAAGCCCGCCTCGAGGTTCCAGGAAGAAACCGAGTTTATCCGCCTCAACCTCAAGGACTGAACCTTGGGACCAAAAAAAGCCGAGGGTGCCGCATTCAAACTCGCTTTTGGCTTGAGCGGCAACAGGCCCCGCTCAACCCTTTTGGGGAACACGAGAGGGAAGCCGAGGGTGAGCAGGGGGGTTACCCTTTCGACTCGCGAGTAGGTTCGCGCAAATTGAACCATCCATAGTGCACACCCGGTCCTAAGTGGTCACCTTGCAGCGGCTTGGCCTCATTTTTCGCTTGCCGCAGCCGCGTCGATGATGGTACGGGCCGAAATGTCATATCGCTGTAAATTGTTCAAAAATAGACACTTATGGTCGTCTTGATTTTGCCTTGACACCCTCGGGGGGCAACCATAAGATTTCGCCAGAAAGTTCTGATGGCTTTGCCTCCGTTGGAACTATTCTCCCTAAAGAAAAGGCTGCCCTGTTGCCGGGTAGCCTTTTCGTTTGTCCGTAGCCTCTGCGCCGGCCCTGTTTCGGCCCTCAGAAATGGCCATTCTTTACGCTTGCTGACAGGGTAGATACAATCCAGAAAGGCGTGCAAAAAACACACCCGCCGACGTAGCTCAGTTGGTAGAGCAGCTGATTCGTAATCAGCAGGTCATCGGTTCAAGTCCGATCGTCGGCTCCAGGCTCCTTCCCAAAAATCCACCTTCGAAAAGACGTTGAAGGGAAGCGACCGCCCTCCCCTTTGTCACCTTGACCGAAGCGTACCCGGGGTTTCCTACCTCACAGCACTCGCCGTGACCACGCTTGCGGTTTTCTCTCAAGCAAAACCACATGGAGTTCGCAGGCGCCACTTATCTCCACAGGAAAACCAGGGGAACGCAGTGGAGAGACCTGCGATTCTCAACTTTCCTCTACGCAACTGCTGAGGAACGCGCCCACCCTCCCCTTTGTCATCTCGACCGGAGCGTACCCGGGTTTCCTGCCTCACAGCACTCGCCGTGACCACGCTTGCGGTTTTCTCTCAAGGAAAACCGCATGGAGTTCGCCGGAGCCACTTATCTCCACAGGAAAACCGGGGGAGCGCAGTGGAGAGATCTGCAGTTCTCCCGGCGGCCGAGGCAATTTTCAGGGAAGCAATCTTCGCGTCAACTTCGCTCGCAGCTACCGCCAGTACAAAAAAGAATGACCGGAGCGAAGCATTGATTGTCATCCCGTCAAGGGAGCTGCGCTTCTTTCTCACCACAACACCACAAGCCTGCGCATGCATTCTCCGTACCGAGTTTGGTACCGCTTATCCACTGTTTTTTTCTGCATGCGCTTGCGGTGCTTGCCAACCGTCCTCATAATCGCCTCAGAAGCTGAGGTGCGCGAAGGTGTCGGTCGGTAGCGAGAACTTCACCCTTACCCAATACAGCCGGGAAGATGTTCTTCGGATTTTGCGCATCCGGAACAAGCAACTTAATGTGTGGGAGCGTTCCGGGCTAGTCAGCCATAGCGCGACCTATTCCTTCCAGGACCTCGTGCAACTGCGCAAGCTGCGCGACCTGCGCGCCACGCGTCTTTCCGTCGCCAACATTCGAGCAGGGATTCACGCGATGCGGCAGGTGTGCGGCATTGCGAATCCTTTGCTGGAAGCGGGCGCAGTGAGCAACGGCACAAAACTCGCGTTCCGTTTGAGCGGAGCGATGATGGAGCCAATCGCGCGCCAGTTCGTATTCGACTTCGACTTGCCGCGAAAGAATCAGCTGGCTGAAGTGAGTTCAGCCGCGAGCCATCAGGCCGCACGCGAATCTCAGGTGCAAAGGCTTTTCTTTGAAGCCGTTCGGTTGGAAGAGCGCGGTAAGCCGAGCGATGCAGTGTCCTTCTACGAGAGCATTCTTGTGCTCGACTCTTGCCATGCGCCGGCGTGCATCAACCTGGGAACGATTCAATACAATCGCAGGCAGTTCATCGAAGCGGAACAACTCTATCGCCGGGCCACGATCGCCGATCCGAACTACGCCCTGGCCTTTTTTGATCTGGGCAACGTTCTCGACGAACTGCAGCGCCTGCCAGAAGCCATCGAAGCGTACCGCACGGCCATCCGTCTGGTGTCCCACTATGGCGACGCGCACTATAACGTTGCACTGGCCTATGAGCGCGCGGGCGATCGCAGAGCCGCCTTGCGTCACTGGACCGCTTACATCAAGCTCGATCCCACCGGCCCATGGTCGAACCACGCCCGGGCGCAGGCGCGCAAGATCCTCGAGCGCGAAAAGTTATCCATCGTGCATCGCGGTTCTTCAGGCCGTTACGACTACCACCCCCGCCGCGCGCGCAGCGTGCCTACCCGTCTCTCCATCGCTAAACCCATGCTCCCCATGTAAGTCCAGCAAAGGGCCGGCTCTGGCCACCTTTTAACGCTTATAGCGCTTTTAGCGCGCTTTTTTGTTTTTTTGCGCACGCAACCCAGCATCTCCGGCTCCTATTCAGTCCCGCAGAAAATCCCATAGACTGAACCGGAGCTTTCTCCGAGGCAATTCCCATGGCTGACACCGATCTTGCATCCCAGACTGGCTCCCCGCTGACCCGTCTTTCTGAAGACGAGCAACTGTTTCGCGAGACGGTTCGCCAGTTCGCGCAGGAAACCATCGCGCCGCTGGTCCACAAGATGGACGAGGAGCAATATTTCCAACCCGGGATCATTGCGCAGCTCTTCAACCTCGGCCTGATGGGTATTGAGATTCCCGTCGAGTATGGCGGGTCCGGCGGAACTTTTTTCGAAGCGATCCTCGCGGTGGAAGAGGTGTCTGCGGTAGATCCCTCGGTCGGCGTTCTGGTAGACGTGCAGAACACGCTCTGCATCAATGCGCTCTTGCGTTGGGGTACACCCGAGCAGAAGAAAACCTATCTCCCGCGCCTGGCAACCGATACCGTCGGCGCCTACGCTTTGAGTGAAGCTGCTTCCGGTTCCGACGCCTTCGCGTTGCAGATGCGCGCGGAAAAGCGCGGCGACGAGTACGTGCTGAACGGGCAAAAGTTGTGGATCACCAATGCCAGGGAGGCTGGTCTGTTCATTGTCTTCGCGACGCTTGATCCGGCGGCCGGTTACAAAGGCATCACGGCATTTCTCGTTGATAAGAACACGCCCGGCTTTTCCATCGGCAAGAAGGAAGATAAGCTCGGGATTCGCGCCTCCTCCACTTGCGAAATCATTTTCGAAGACTGCAAGGTGGCTGCCGGCAATGTTCTGGGTGAGCCGGGCAAGGGCTACAAGATCGCGATCGAGACGCTGAATGAAGGCCGCATCGGCATCGGAGCCCAGATGCTCGGTCTGGCCCAGGGGGCCTGGAATCACGCAGCGCGCTATGCGTTTGAGCGTAAGCAATTCGGCAAGCCGATTGGAGAGTTCCAGGCAGTGCAATTCGCCCTTGCGGAACTGGCGACCGAGATCGAAGCGACCCGGCTCATGGTCTACAACTGCGCCCGCCTCAAGGATGCCGGCCTCCCCTTCCTCAAGGAAGCGGCGATGTGCAAATACTTTTCTTCACAAGTAGCTGAGCGCACAGCCAGCCACGCAGTAGAGGTCTATGGAGGCTACGGCTTTGTGAAGGATTATCCGGTAGAGAAGTACTACCGCGATGCAAAAATCGGCAAGATTTACGAAGGCACGTCCAATATGCAGCTAGCAACCATCGCCAAGTTGACCCTCGGCAAACACTGAGAACCGCACTTCGCTTCGCTCCGGTCAGTCGAGGCGGCCTCTACTTCCCCGTACGCAACTGCTGAGGAAAGCGCCCACCCTCCCCTTTGTCATCTCGACCGAAGCGTACCCGGATTGCCTACCTCACAGCACTCGGCGTGACCACGCTTGCGGTTTTCTCTCAAGGAAAACCGCATGGAGTTCGCCGGCACCACTCATCTCCACAGGAAAACCGGGGGAGCGCAGTGGAGAGATCTGCAGTCCTGCGATCCTGCCTATTCCCAGCGCCAATCACCCCGTATTCCGCAGCCCCGCGGAAATCCCATTAATCGTGGCTGAAATCGCCCGGTTGATCTCGTCGGAATCGTCTCCCGCGCGTTTCCGCCGCAACAGATCCACCTGAATCAGGCTCATCGGATCCACATAAGGATTGCGCAACCGAATGGAACGAGCCAGTACCTGGTTATTCTCGAGCAACTCCGACTGACCGGTAATCGCGAGAATACTGCGCCGGGCGCGATGGTATTCCGCTTCCAGCTTGGTGAACACGCGATCGCGCACCCCGGCATCGCTGACCAGCGAAGCATACAGCTGAGCAATACCGAAATCTGACTTCGCCAGCGCCATTTCCACGTTACGAACGAGGTCGATAAAGAGAGGGAACTCACAAGCCATCGTCGCCAGTACCTCAGCCCCACCTGGCTTTTGGCTATAGGCGTCCAGGGCATATCCCACGCCAAACCACGCGGGAACGAGCTGCCGGCTCTGCATCCAGCCAAAGACCCACGGAATCGCGCGAAGATCGGAAAGACTCCGCCGTCCGCCTCGACGCGAAGGGCGGGATCCAATCTTCGCGTGCTCCAGCTCCGCGACCGGCGTTCCTTCTTCGAAGTACTGCACCACATCCGGGTCGTTCATAATATGCTCGCGGTAGAACGCAAACGATACCCTGGAGAGTTCCTCAAACGCGGCCTCCCACTCCGGTGCAAGCACGCCGGTGAAATGCCCTTCAGGATTGCGCGCATTAGGACGAGCCAACGCATCGAGTGAAGCCGCGATCATCAACTCCAGGTTGCGCTCAGCCAGAATCACATCAGAATATTTCCAATTGAGCACTTCGCCTTGCTCGGTAATGCGGTATTGCCCGGTAAACGCACCGGCCGGCTGCGCATAGATCGAGCGATGCGTCGGTCCACCGCCGCGGCCGACTGTGCCGCCACGGCCATGAAACAAACGCAGACGCACACCACACTCGCGCGCTACCTCATGCAGAGACCGGTGGGCGCGGAAAATCTCCCACGTGCTGGTAAGCATGCCGCCGTCTTTGTTCGAGTCGGAGTAGCCCAGCATGATCTCCTGCGTGTTGTCCCACGATGCAAGCAGCTTGCGATAACCCGGCGACTGCCAGAGCTCACGGCAAATAGCTGGAGCATTCCGCAAGTCCTCAATCGACTCGAACAAAGGAACCGGCATCAGGCCAGGATCGCCACCCTTACCGCCGCTGCCCTGGACGCGCACGCCCCCAAGCCGAGCCAGCCAGATCACGTTCAACACGTCTTCCGCACTCGCCGCGCCGCTGATCACATAGTGGCGAATGGCTTCCGGCGCGGATGACGCTTTCAGTTCCGCAATCGCGCGGAAGGTATCGATGACATCGGCAGAAGCTGCACTGAGCGGTGCAGGCACCGAGGAGCTGCGCGCCGGATCGCACTTCCACGCAGAAGCCTCTTCGAGCGCCGCGGCATGCAGTCGCGCATGTTGGCGAATATCGAGCGTCTGCAGATGCAGTCCATAGGTGCGCACCTCGAGGATCAGGGGATCGATGAGGTCGCGGGCCAACCGGGGACCACGATTCTCCACCAGGCTCGCATGCACAATTTCCAGGTCGCCGAGAAACTCCTGCGCCGACTTGTAGGCAGGCAGGCCCGCCAGGGTTGCGTCCAAAACAAATTGAGGCGGAGCGTCGCCCTGTGTGGCGCCAACACCCGCGAGGCGAACCCGAACGCAGCTCAGGAAGCGCCGGTAGTACTCATATTCAAAGCGCTCGCCGAACGCTTGTTGGCCCGTCGTGCTGAGCAACTCAAGATAGTACTGCAGCCGTGCCTCGAGCGCTGCGCTCACCGGAGCTTGCTGCCCCGAGCTGGTGAGCAAGTCCAGCACGAGTTGCAGCGAATTTTGATAGTGCGCCAGCAGATGCTCGCGCGCCATCTGCATTGCTTCCCGCGTCACCTGCGGCGTGACAAATGGGTTGCCGTCGCGATCGCCACCGATCCACGATCCGAACGAAAGCAGCACGGGCATCTCGGCCAGGCTCAGCGAGATACCATACTCCGCCTCGAACGCGCCTCCTACTTCTGCATAAAGACCGGGCAGGGTGGCATAGATCGAAGCGTCGTAGTAATCGAGCCCCATCTTCACTTCATCGCGCACCGTCGGCCGGCGGGTGCGGACCTCGTCGGTTTCCCACAGTGCCGTAATTTCCGCGACGAGGCTTTCTTCAAAGCGCGCCAGTTGCTCGTCAGAGAGCGGAATGCGGTCCAGTTGCTCAAGCAGATCGGCGATGCGCCGCCGCTTGAACATCACCACGCGCCGCGCAACTTCGGTAGGGTGCGCGGTAAACACCGGAATAATCGTGATCGAGCGCAGCCACTGTAAAGCCTCTTCACCGGAAATACCGGCAGCGCGCATGGCCCGCAGAGTACCACGCAAGGAACCACGCTGCGCCTCGCCAGAAAGCTGAAGTGAGAGTCGCCGCCGCTTGCGGTGGTTTGTCTCAGCCAGGTTGATCAGTTCGAAATAAAAAGCAAAGGCGCGCGCCAGGCGATAGGCCTGGTCCAGATCGAGCGACGCAACCGAGCTCAGCCCGGTTGCGAAGGCCTGTCCGGCTTCACTTTGCGCTTCCTCGCGGCGGCGGATGGCGATCTGCCGCAGCTGTTCCACCTCGGCAAACATCGGTTCGCCCGCCTGTTCGCGCAGCACCTGGCCCAGCAACATGCCCAGGGAACGCACGTCGCGTCGTAGCGGCGCTTCCTTAATATCGCTCGTCCGGGCTTCGAGTTCAGCCAGGCGAAGAGACCAGTTCTCCGGTTTCCACAGCAGAGTCATTGCTTCTGATTATGCAGGAAGAGGCGAAACAGGCGCACACAGGCGTTCCCTTCGCGCCTGAAGGCGGCTAGGTAGGACATCCGCGGTTCCTGTCTTCTAAAACGTCAACCCGCCGTCACTCCAGCAGACAAGTCCTCAGCCTGCGAACGCCCTGTCGCTCGCGGCATCAGCGAAAAAAAGCCAGCAACCAATAGGTTGATCGCGAGCGCGGGCAGCGCAGCGTAAATGGGAAAGACATGCCCTGCGAAGTGAATCGGGAAAATTGAACTTCGCAGTCCAAGAGAAACCGCCATCGCTGTGCCGGCAGCCATGCCCGCAATCCAGCCGAAAAGCAGCCCAGGTCCATCGAACCAGCGGGTAAATAACCCGCCCACCACCGCTGGAAATACCTGCAAAATCCATATCCCACCGAGCAGTTGCAGTTCGATCGCGAACTGCGAGCGCGCCATCAGCACAAACGCCAACGCACCCAGTTTGATCAGAAGGGAAATCACCTTTGCGGTCGCCGCTTCCTGCCCACCCGTCATAGCGCGGGAGAAAAACGAACGGTGCAACAGCTCTCCGTACAAATTGCGGGTAAACAGATTAGCCGTGGCAATCGACATGATCGCAGCCGGCACCAGAGCGCCAATGGCAATCGCAGCCAGACAGAAACCGGCAAACCAGGAAGGGAACACGGTTGTCAGCAAGAGGGGCACTGTGCTCGACGAGTTGGCCGTGTGAATGCCGGCGGCAATGGCGACAAAGCCCATCAGCGCAACAAAGCCAAGCAATAAGTTATAGGCCGGCATCAGGGCCGCATTGCGCCGGATCACACGGTCGCTGGCCGCACTGAGTGTGCCGGTGATGGAGTGCGGATACAGCATCAGCGCCATCGCTGAACCAAGCGCAAGCGAGGCGTAGCTCCAGTACTGTGCAGGTTGCAGGATGATCGATACCGGCGGCTTGTGGAGCGCAAGCGAGGAGGAGGCGGCCGCAAACACATGCCCGTAACCCCCCAGGCGTGCGGGAATGATCATCACCGTCGCCAGCACCATGATGTAGAGCATCACATCCTTCACAATCGCAATCAGCGCCGGCGCACGCAGGCCACTCGAATAGGTGTAGGCAGCGAGAATGATGAAGGCTGCAATCAGCGGCCATTCCCCTCGGACGCCAAGCGCAGCGATCACTTCGCGCATGCCGATCAACTGCAGCGCGATGTAAGGCATGGTGGCCAGAATGCCGGTGACCGCCACGGCCACCGCCAACCAGCGGCTCTGGTAACGCCCACGGACGTAATCGGCCAGCGTCACGTAACCGTTGTTGCGGCATATACGCCAGAGCGGTGGCAGCACCAGCATCATCAGCGGATAGCTGATGATGCAATAAGGAATGGCGAAAAAGCCGATCGCGCCGGCGCCAAAAAGCGCTGCGGGAACGGCGATGACCGTGTAGGCCGTATAAAGGTCACCACCCACCAGAAACCAGGTGACAACGGCGCCGAACTTGCGTCCCGCCAGCCCCCACTCATCGAGATTAGAGATATCTGACCGTCTCCACCGCACAGCCCAGAACCCGGCGCCCGTCACGAGCAGGAAACAAGCACAAAATACTGCCAGCGCGACGGGTTGGAGAGAAATGTTCATAGGCGTGTGTGGAGAAAGTTGTACCGCGACAGAACTAGCTGAGACCAACGCAGGCGACCCAATGGATGCTAGCGGAGCAGCGCACCACCGGACCCTGTCCATTCATCCACCACGACCCCAAGATTGTTGAGGGTATCGATCGTGGCCTCTACATTGCGCCGAATCGCGACGCGTTCGGATCTGGGCGCGGTGGGAGATTCCTCGATGGCTACCACACGACCGTAGGGCCACACATCGGGGGAAAGAGCCGCCAACGCCTGGGGCAAGTCATCGGGCCGTATATCGACCTCCTGCTTGCGAGCTTTGGCCGGACGCAAAAGACCTCCAGCCGAGAAAGCATTCGGATCCTGGTCACGAAAAATAATGGTCAGGGTAACGGTCTGCGGGTGCACAACAAGAAAAGGATTGGCGTATGCGTCCTGGGTCCGCACGTCGAGGTACTGATTCTTTGAAGGGGGCGGAATCTGCTCCAGCTCCTGCCGGTAAGCGTCCATCTTGCTTCGCTCAGCTTTTCGTTCCTGCCTGACTTCAGCCCGCGAGGGCGCAGCGGTGGGATGGGCTTGCTTGCAGCTCGTGATGGCAAGCGCCGAAGCGCAGAGGGCACTGAGAAGCGCTAGTTGGAGAGGCGAGGCTGTCGCCCGCCGTTGCCAACGGAGGAGAGAGAAGGTGAACAAATGCGGCCGGGCCACGAGATCAAGCATATCAAGGCACATGCCCTATTGCTGTGGACTCTGCGGGCACTGGTTGGTGATCATGGTTCACTTTCCGCCCCAGTTTGGGGCACGTTTTTCAAGGAACGCGCGCGTGCCCTCGCCTTTGTCGTCTGTGGAACAGGCGAGGCCAAAGAGTGAAGCCTCCAGCGCGAGTCCGCTAGCCAGCGGCAAATCGAACCCCGCATTTACGGCTCGGATGCAGTCCCGTATGGCGAGCGGCGCCATGGCAGCAATCGTTTGCGCAATCTTCTCGCCGCGGGCGATGAGCTGATCCGGTTCGACCACCTCATCGACCAACCCAAGGCGCAAAGCCTCGGCCGCAGTCACCGGCTCCCCGGTAAGAATCATCTTCAGGGCAGCGCCCTTGCCGATCAGCCGCGGCAGCCTTTGCGTGCCCCCATACCCGGGAATGATGCCGATCTTCACTTCCGGCTGGCCCAGCCGTGCATTCGTGCTTGCAATGCGTAGCGTGCAGGCCAGCGCGAGTTCGCAGCCACCCCCGAGTGCAAAGCCGTTGATGCAGGCAATCACCGGCTTACCGCAGTTTTCAATCAGGCCGAAGACCTCCTGCCCGCGGGCTGCGACCCGCTCACCCTCCTGCGCCGAAAGGGGGGCTAGCTCGGTAATGTCGGCTCCGGCAACGAAGGCTTTCTCGCCTGCTCCTGTAATGAGAACCGCGCGCACGTCGGCGTTCTGCTGAATATCGAGAAAAATCTGTTCCAACTCGTTCATGCTTCGATGGTTGAGAGCATTCAGCACCTTGGGCCGGTCAAGGGTCACGACGGCAAGGGGCGGGCGCAGCTCGTAGCGAATATTTTGTAATTCAGTATTTTGTAATTCCATGGTCCATCCACTCCCTAAATCTCATCGATAACCATACCTGCTGACGGGGTGCAGGGGCAGCCGAGGTCGCCGGGAGGAAGGGGGAGGAGGGGGGCGCGAATGGTAAAGTCAGAGAGATGATTAAGGGAATCACGATCGTGCGGCCGGCCGGAACGCCCGAGGCTTATGCTCGGCTGAGCAGCTTTTTTTCCGCGTTGGGCTTTGAGGCCGGTAAGGGCTGGGAAGAGGAATTGAGCCGCGGGGCGTCTTTCCTCGCGCCGCTTGGCAATCTGGAATTTTCCGAGGGCGTAGCTCCCGCTCCCGCGGAGATCATGGTGGAAGTGACCAGCCTCGACGCCGTACACACCGTGGCTCGTGACTGGATGGTACGCACCTGGGGTGAGCAGGATACCGCGCAGCGGTTGAGCGCGGTCAGCGACACCCATTGGAAGACCCGCCTCTTTACCATGGAACCGGCGCCTGGACACTCCATCGCTTTCTGGGAGTGGGATGACCCGCATAAAGCCAAACCAGTCGCCGTGGAGGGCGATCTGAGCGCCGAGGGAATGCGCTTCGCCGTCGTTGTCTCCCGTTGGAATGCGGTGATCACGGACCGGCTGCTGCAGGGAGCCCTCGACGGGCTCTATCGCAGTGGAGCAGCCCGGCGCGACGTACAGATCATCCGCGTGCCAGGCGCCTGGGAGATTCCCCTGGCCGCTCGCAAGGCAGCAGAATCGGGCCAGGTCGACGCAGTCGTCACCTTGGGTCTGCTGCTACGCGGAGAGACGGCGCATTACGAGGCAATCTACAACGAGGTATCACGCGGCATCGGCCAATCGCAGCAGGAGACTGGCATTCCCCACGCATTTGGAGTGCTCACCTGCGAAACCCTGGAGCAGGCGCTCGATCGGGCCGGGCTCAAGGCAGGGAACAAGGGCTTTGAGGCTGCCATAGCCGCTATCGAAATGGTCTCGCTTGTTCGCAAGATGAGATGCCGATGAGCGCCACCGGTAAGCGGCGGAAGTCCCGCGAACTAGCCATGCAGATGCTCTTCCAGGCAGATGTCGGCAAGCACACGCCCGCGCACGTAACGAAAACCTTTTGGGAATCCAGAGAAGACATCGATGCGGAAACGCGCGGCTTCTCTGACGATATATTTCGTGTCGCCATCGCTCGGAATGAAGAGATCGATGATCTGATTCAGGCTCATTCCGCGAACTGGCGTCTGAACCGCATGGCTGCCGTTGACCGCAATGTTCTGCGGGCGGCCGTCGCCGAAATGCTCGGCTTTCCTGACACGCCCGTCCCGGTCGTGATCAACGAGTCGCTGGAGATTGCCCGCCGCTACTCCGCTCCAGAGTCATTGAACTTCCTCAACGGCGTGCTCGATGCGATTGCCAAGCAGAAAAAAGCCGGAGCCCTCGCTTCGCCCAGAGCCATCAAGGAAACCGAGATTTCGTAGCCTTACTACGGCTTAACATTCTTGTCGCGAAAGACGGCGAGAAGCCCAAGGTCAGGATACCGCCCACAGCGCCGCTGGTGGTTACTTCAGATCGATCACCACGATTCGGCCATCCGACTCAAAGCTACCCCCTGTCGCCGTCCTGGCAGTAGTCAGCGGATTCGCCGGGAGCACATAGGCGGCCCCGGCCTCCACACCGCCGCCCGAGAAACTCTGCTGCAGGAAGTCACGCTCCTGGTCGACGTTGGCGTCGATGTGATGAGTGACTCCGCCGTTGCGCTGATCTTTCTCAAAGCCGTTATCGTGCGTGGCTGACCCGACCCACAGGGGTTGGCCCCCGACCATCTCGGTCGTTTTCCACACCCGCAGATGATGCCGGATTGCGGCCACGGCCAGCGGATCAGCACGGGCAAACGACAGATCCTGCGATCGTCCGAAAAGGTAGAGTGTGCTCATCGGCATCTCGGTGTATGCGGCGTGCGAAAGCGTCGCCAGCAATCCGTGAACGACAGCGTCCTGCGTGGTCTTGTCCACCTTCACCCACCCGGCGGCAGCGAAGGCCTTGGTCACCTGGTCCTCGGTGCCGATCAGTGCGTAGTTCACCATGTCGCCCAGATTGCCCTGCAGGTCGCCCACTCGCCGCGGAATGTTGGCGAAGAGTTGCGGAGACAGCAGATTCATCAGGTCGGGAGCAGAAACCGTCTTCTGCGCCGTCTGGCTGGTGAGCTTCATCTTCACCGCGATATTGCCGGTTCCAGAGAGGTCGGAGCTGAGGTTCAGCCGCAGGAAAAGATGACCGGTCGCTGATACATCCGTGTCTTTGCTCGCGCCGATCAGGAAGGGAACCATGGCGTCCTGATTTCCGATACGGCCGATCAGGGCGCCACTATTGGCCGAGTTCAGGGGATACATGCGGATCAGGTCTTTCCATCCGCGCACCAGGCCATCGGGCGGTGCAGACCGTCCATCCGCCAGGGTGAGGTTGCCCGTAGCGGTGAAGTTGAGATGGTCGCCCGGGGTTACGATGACCCCCGTGTCATTCCAATCGCTGCCGTCGATCGTGAAGGAATACGAGCTCTTGCGCGCCTTGAGCACGGAGGCATCCTGGGCTATCGCCTGAATCACCTCAACGGCCGGATGGACGGTGGTGGACGCTGCCGCGGTAGAAGGCGTAACAGCGGTTTGTGCGCCGGATATCTCGGCTACGCACAAGAGCAGGATGGCGACACTGCGTTTTGGCTTCACGTTCATGAGACGATTCAGAAAAGGAAAAGCCCCACCTTTGAAAGTGAGGCTTTTGATTTTACTGCGATCCCTTAGTAGCGGTAGGTTTCGGGTTTGTACGGACCTTCCGGTGTCACGCCGAGGTAGGCGGCTTGAACCGGGGTAAGCGTGGTCAACTTCACGCCGATCTTCTCCAGATGCAGGCGGGCTACTTCCTCGTCCAGCTTCTTGGGCAGCGTATATACGTCCACCTTGTAGGTGTCCTTGTTCCTCCACAGGTCGATCTGAGCCAGCGTCTGGTTGGCGAAGCTGTTGCTCATCACAAAGCTGGGGTGACCGGTGGCGCAACCCAGGTTTACCAGGCGGCCTTCGGCCAGCACGTAGATGGTGTGCGCTGGCTCTCCCTTGGCTGCAGCGAAATTGTACTGGTCTACCTGGGGCTTGATGTTGATCTTCTCTACGCCAGGGGCGGCGTTGAGGCGATCGATCTGGATTTCGTTATCGAAGTGGCCGATGTTGCAGACGATCGCCTGGTCCTTCATTTTCGACAGGTGCTCCAGGGTCAGCACGTCCAGGTTCCCGGTGCAGGTGACGTAGATGTCGCCGCGTCCCAGGGTCTCTTCCACCGTGGTGACTTCAAAGCCTTCCATTGCAGCCTGCAGAGCGTTGATGGGGTCGATCTCGGTGACGACAACCCGTGCGCCCATGCCGCGCAGCGAGTGAGCCGAACCCTTGCCTACGTCGCCGTAGCCGCAGATGACTGCTACCTTACCGGCCACCATGACATCGGTTGCGCGCTTGATGCCGTCGGCCAGCGATTCGCGGCAGCCGTACAGATTGTCGAACTTCGACTTGGTGACCGAGTCGTTCACGTTGATGGCCGGAACCAGCAGCTTGCCCTGTTCCTTCATCTTGTAGAGGCGATGGACGCCGGTCGTGGTCTCTTCCGAGACACCGCGCCAGGCCTTCGCGACCTCGTGCCAGTGCCTGGGGTCTTCCGCGTGAATCTTTTTCAGCAGGTCCTTTATCACCTGCTCTTCGTGGTTTCCGGATGGCGTGTTAACCCAGCCATCGCCGTCCTCCAGCTCATAGCCTTTGTGGATCAGCAGGGTGACGTCGCCGCCATCGTCCACGACCAGCTGCGGTCCCTTGCCCTCGCCGTGATCCAGCGCCTGCGCCGTGCACCACCAGTACTCTTCGAGCGACTCGCCCTTCCAGGCAAAGACGGGAACGCCGGCTGCCGCAATGGCGGCCGCGGCGTGATCCTGCGTAGAGAAGATGTTGCAGCTTGCCCAGCGCACGTCCGCGCCCAGATCTACCAGGGTCTCGATCAGCACCGCGGTCTGGATGGTCATGTGCAGCGAACCGGTGATTCGCACACCGGCCAGAGGCTTGGCGGCGGCATATTTGCGGCGGATGGACATCAGACCGGGCATCTCGTGCTCGGCGATCGAAATCTCTTTGCGTCCCCAGTCGGCCAGGGAGAGGTCAGCTACTTTGTAGGTGGCTGCAGTGCGGGCGATGGATGCTGTTGCCATGTTTTTAGATCCTCACATCGATACATCAGAATATATTGATACAATAATTCCAGAGAGCTATGGCGTCAATCGTAAAATCGCTGCGTGTTTTAGGAGATGCAAACCGGCTACGCATGTTGTTACTGCTGGCGCGGGAAGAGCTGTCTGTGGCCGAACTGCAGGAGATCCTGGGCCATGGGCAGAGCACCATCTCCACTCACCTGGCTCAGTTGAAGCATGCCGGGCTGGTGGAAGACCGGAGGACGGGCAAAAACATCTGGTACCGGGCCAAGTCTGAGGGTGAGGTCGTCTCGCAGTTGCTGGCTGGGTTGCAGCAGGCCCCGGCGGAGCTTCCCGAGGCTGAGCACGACCAGGCTGCCCTGGATCTGGTGTTGCGCAAGCGCCAGGACAAGACACGCGCATTCTTCGACGACATGGCCGGGCGGCTAGGCCGCGAATACGTCCCCGGGCGCTCATGGAAGAGCATTGCCGAGGCTTTGCTGCGGTTGCTGCCTCCTATGGTTATCGCTGACCTCGGGGCGGGTGAGGGCGCCTTTTCGCTCTTACTGGCCCAGCGCGCGGTCAAAGTGATCGCGGTAGATAACTCCGACAAAATGGTGGAACTGGGCAGCGCCCTGGCGCGGAAGCAGGGGGTCGCGGCGCTCGAGTACCGCAAGGGGGATCTGGAAGCCGTTCCGATCGCAGATCATTCGGTCGACCTGGCGTTATTCAGTCAATCGCTGCATCATGCAATCCACCCACCGCGGGCGGTGGCTGAAGCCTGGCGCATTTTGAAGCCGGGTGGCCGCATCGTGGTGCTGGACCTGGTACAACACCGTTTCGCCGAAGCAAGGGAGCTGTACGCAGATGTTTGGCTGGGCTTCAGCGAAGTTGAGTTGGAGATGCTGCTCAGCAAGCAAGGTTTCGGAAGCGTACACACTGCCGTCGTGCACAAGGAAACCGAAGCGCCATTCTTCCAAACGGTGCTGGCCTCGGGAAACAAACCATCAGAACACAGCTAAGCCTAATCTCTGTGCCCGTGTTCGCTGCCTACTCTTGCTTGAACAGATAAGATCCGCTACGCAACGGGCTCAAAGCATTCGAAACGAACCGTTTTCAACCCACGTACGCTGGCGCGAACCATCTTTTCAAGTATTGGGGGCACCCGTCCAGGGGGTTGGGCCTTGTGGTGGTTGTCTCGCTGGGTGGTTGCTCGAGAGTGCGAATGGAAAGATTTAGTCTAGCTCTCGTTCTGTTCCATTTCCAACAGGGCTTTCTTGCGCTCCACGCCCCAGCGGTAGCCGGTGAGCGAACCGTCGCTGCCGATGACGCGGTGACAGGGGACAGTAATGGCAACCGGATTCGTCGCGCAGGCCCGCGCCACCGCCCTTACCGCGGTCGGTTGCCCGAGCGACTTTGCCAGTTCGGCATAGCTGCGCGTTTCGCCACGAGGAATCTGTCGCAACGCTTGCCACACCCTGGCCTGAAATGCCGTGGCGCGCACATCGAGCGGCAAATCACCGGCTGCAGGATGGGCGGTCATCGCCGCGAGTACAGCCTTCAAATAGTTCTCCATTCCGCTGGCATCTCGCATCATCTCGGCTGCGCGAAATTGTTGGCGTAGCAACTGCTCTAATTCCGTTGCCCTTTCGCCCAACATCACACTGCAAACGCCACGCTCGGTGGCTGCGACTAGTAACAAACCCAGGTCGCACTTTGCCGTGGCAAAGCGAATCGTCTCGTGGGCGCCGCCGTCACGAAAGCGGGTAGGGCTCATGCCCAGGTTTCCCGCGGCCTGCTCGTAAAAGCGGCTTGAGGAGCCATACCCCGCGTCGTAAATAGCTTCCGTTACGCTTGCTCCGCCCACCGCGAGGCTCTGCCGTACCCCGGCGATGCGCAGTTGGGCCTGATACTCCCGCGGACTAATGCCCAGCACGCGAGTGAACTTGCGTTGGACCGTAAACGGGCTGCTGCGAGCCACCTTGGCGAGATCGGCCAGCGACACCACGCGCTCACGATGCTGGTCAAGATAGCGGCAGAGCTTTGCCACGGTCGCGGCTTCGCGCTGCTCTCCAAGCGGAGCGCAGCGTTTGCACGCGCGATAACCCGCCGTCATCGCTCCGGCGGCGTCATGGAAGAAACGTACGTTGGTGAGGGATGGGCGGCGACTGGGGCAGCTGGGCCGGCAGAAGATACCCGTACTGGCTACTGCGTAAACAAAGCTGGCGCTTGTGTCCCGGGCGAGTACCTGTTGCCAGGCCTGGATTGGATTGAGATCGAGTTGGCGAATGCTTGACATGCCAGAATCATGGACCCCGGCCGAGCTTGTATCTATCCGTATCTTGCCGGCAAATTCATTTTCGCCGGCAAGATACGGCGGGTTTATTTGGCAGCGCCCACGAGCTGAGCTTTGCCCTTGAGACCTGCCGCTTCGCGCAGGTCCTGTGCCTTGTCGGTCGCTTCCCAGGTGAAGTCCGCATCACTGCGGCCGAAGTGGCCATAGGCGGCGGTCTTGCGATAGATGGGACGGCGCAGGTTCAGGCTTTCGATAATGCCCTTCGGCGTCAGCTTGAAGTGCTCACGAACCAGCTTCTGCAGAGTTGCGGAATCGACCTCTCCGGTGCCAAAGGTTTCTACCAGCACGCTGACCGGGTCAGCCACGCCGATGGCATAGGCCAACTGGACTTCGCAACGCTTGGCCAGGCCGGCTGCGACGATGTTCTTGGCAATATAGCGGGCCATGTAGGCTGCCGAGCGATCCACCTTTGTCGGGTCCTTGCCGCTGAATGCTCCGCCGCCGTGACGGCCCATACCACCATAGGTATCCACGATGATCTTGCGTCCGGTCAGGCCGGTATCGCCCATGGGGCCGCCGATCACGAAGCGTCCGGTGGGGTTGATGTGGTATTTGGTGTCAGCGTCGAGCAGGTTCGCGGGCAGCGTCGCCTGAATGACGTGCTTGAGAATGTCGGCACGCAATTCTTCGGTCGATATGGTTTCGGAGTGCTGCGTGGAAATAACCACGGCATCCACGCGGACAGGATTCATGTCCTTGTCGTACTCCACCGTGACCTGGCTCTTGCCATCGGGACGCAGATACGAGAGCAGCCCGCTTTTGCGTACTTCGGTCAGTTTCTGGCTGAGTTTGTGGGCAAGGGAAATCGGCGTAGGCAACAGGTCGGCGTTCTCGTTTGTCGCATAGCCGAACATCATGCCCTGATCGCCGGCTCCACCGGTATCGACACCCATGGCAATGTCACCAGACTGCTTGTTAATGCTGGAGATGACTGCGCAGGTGTTGGAGTCGAAACCGTAGAGTGCGTTGTCGTAGCCAATCGAGGCCACGACACCGCGTACCAGAGACTGGAAGTCGACATAGGCCTTGGTTGTGATTTCCCCGGCGATGACCACCAGACCGGTTGCGGTGAGTGTTTCGGCGGCTACGCGGCTGAAGGGATCCTGAGCGAGACATGCGTCGAGGATGGCGTCGGAAATCTGATCGGCGATTTTGTCGGGATGGCCTTCTGTCACCGACTCGGATGTAAATAAGAATCGATCATGCTGTGGCAATGCAACTTCCTCCTGTTCCAGAGTGCCCGGGTCACCCTGCATGGATCGAGTGCACCCTATCGGCCGCGGTCAGCGCAGACGACTCATGCGCAAGCCCAGAAACCAACTTGGTACAGAACGCCTTCAGGAGTCGCCGCGAGCCGCGGCTCTGTGAACCTTTTATGACGGTATCAGAGGGCAATCAGCCACGCAAAGGCTATGCACCACGAAGGAGACGGGGGTGATGGTAAGGAAGATCCATGCGGTAACTGTCGAGTACGGTTGCTGTTGCGGTTCGGGTCACAGCGACAGGCATGGTGAGTGAAATTTTCTTGTGAACATAGCTGTAGACGAACCAGCTCAGACCGGCCACCAGCAGGAGCAACAGGCCGATACCTGTCCAGCGCAGCCGCTGGTCGGGGCGGTTACCGCCGCCGCCGCGGGCTTTGCTCGCATTTTCAGCGAACCGCATCCAGCCGTCTTCATCCGGTACGGCGCCGGTTAATTGTTCCGCGGAAAGGTAACGCTTGACCCACTCATCCTGGTCAAGACCCACGACGCGGGCATATTCCCGCACCATGCTCTTGTTGAAGACTCCACCCGGCAGGGCGTTGAAGTGCTCTTCTTCCAGGGCCACGAGGTGGCGGTTGCTGATCTTCGTTACTCGCGTAATAGCGTCCAGCGTGATTCCGCGGAATTCGCGTTCCTGCCGCAATGTGTCGCCGAAATTACCCATGCATCACACCCATAGCGCGATGGCTTTATCAGGAGAGGATTCGCTTCGAAACCTTCTCCACCTTAAGGCTGCACCAATAACAGGTCAAAAGCAAATCTCCGTAGGCCTTTGTTTGAGCGCGCTACAGCATCTTTTGAGTTACTGGACGCGTGTTTCGCTGGTTGTGCTCCCATCGCCTGCAAAGCACCACCCGTTGGCCTCAGTGAATCAGACCACGCTCTTGATTTTGCTACACTCGCTCAAACAGGCGAATAACATGAATAGGTTAGTCATCGGTAATCTATTGCATCGGCCGCTACGCTCGTCGATCAGTATTCTCGCGGTAGCCATTGAAGTGGCCATGATTTTGTCGATTGTCGGCATCATGGTTGGCCAGATCGAAGGCTCTCGTAAGCAGACCAGCGGTATCGGTGCGGACCTGATCGTTCGTCCGCCGAATGCAAGCTTTCTTACCGGCGTCAGCGGCGCTCCCATTCCCGCGAAGGTGGCCGACATCGTCGCGAAAATGTCGCACGTGGCTGTGGCTTCTCCGGCAATTCAGCAGCTTTCAGTGAAGACGGCTGTGGAGACGATCTGGGGCATCGACTATGCCAGCTTTAACGCACTGCGGCCCTTTGTCTTTATTGCCGGGGGACCTTTTAAGGGGCCGAATGACGTCATCGTCGACGATATCTTTGCCCGTACGGGGAAGCACCACGCCGTTGGAGACATGATTCCGCTGCTCGAGGGCTCATTCCGCATTTGCGGCATTGTCGAGCACGGGAAGGGTGGTCGCAAGTTCCTGCCCATACGGACCCTCGGTGGTTTGTTAGGAGCAGAAGAGAATGCATCGCTGATCTTCGTGAAGGCTGACGATCCGAAAAACGAAGAGTTGATCGAGCAGGCAATCCACGCCCATCCTGGCATGTCTCAGTACCAGATTCAGACAGTAGCGGACGCTGTTGCCCAAATGACTCCTGACCATCTGCCTGCGTTCAGCGATGCGTTGCACGTAGTGATCGGCCTCGCGGTCGTGGTCGGCTTCATCGTAATTTTCCAGGCGATGTATACGGCGGTTCTCGAGCGCACGCGGGAGATCGGCATTCTCAAGTCGCTCGGCGCATCGCAGCTTTACATCGTGAGCCTGGTGTTGCGGGAAACGGCGGTCCTTGCCCTGGTCGGCATCGCTTTGGGAATTGGCGTCACTTTCGCATTAAAGGCGGGGATGGATGTGCGCTTCCCGACGCTGCCCTTCCCTGTCAGCACGGGTTGGATCATCAGCGCCACGCTGATTGCTTTTGGCGGTGCACTTGTCGGAGCAAGCTATCCCGCCGTGAAGGCCGCCAGAAAAGATCCCATCGAAGCCCTGGCTTACGAATAGGTGGATTGCACCTGTGGAAGGCGAATTCCGCACAGGTTCGTGGAAGAGAAGAGAGAAAGCCGTTGAACGGGCTTCGCCCGATCGTTTTCAACCCAGGTACGCTGGTGCGAATCTAGGGCACCCGTCCAGAGGCTGGGGCTTGCGGTGAACGCGAGAGGGCTGACTTGGGGACAAGCATGATTAAGCGGATGTGAGTAACTGCACCACGCCTTCGTGCTTCTTATCGCGCGCATAGTCGGCCGGCGTCTTGCCCTGATGGCAAACCTTCGTACGATCCGCGCCGGCTTCGAGCAATATCCGCGTCAAATTTTCCAGCCCTGCGGCGGCTGCCTGATGCAGAGGCGTATATCCGCCGGCTTGCTCCATATTTACATCCGCGCCCTGGGCAATGAGCAGTCGCACCGTCTCAGCATCACGGCTCAGGGCAATGCATGCATGCAGCGCCTGGTTCCGCATGGGGTTGTGTGAGAAGCGATGCACATGTGCGCCATGGCAGAGCAGGAGAGCGGTCGCCTGCGGCCCGCCAAAGGCGGCCGCCAAATGCAGGGCAGACCAGCCATCAGCCGAGTCCTGGTGCACCAGCATCGGCTCTTTTTCGAGCAGCGGCTCGATGCGGGCACAATCGCCCAGCGCACAGGCCTCGAAAATGTCCAGCGACTCCAGCTTGGTCACCAGGAAATCCCGGATCAGCGGCTGCTGGTTGTAAATGCTCCACAAAAAAGCAGAGACGCCCTGGGCGTCTCTGCTGGTCAATAACGAAGGGTCCTCTTCGACTGCGGCGGCGACTTCAGCCGTCTCACCTGCGCGGATGAGGTTTAGAAACCGTTGGCTCACTGCCCCAGACTAGCACCGGACTTGCCGGGTGTGTCCATTTCGAAAATGGAAGCCGTGAGCACCGTTACCTTCGATTTCTTGATCATCAAACCGGGCAGTGCCTGCTCGGCCGCCTGGTTGAGAGCCTAGCCTGATTCAGAGGCTAGCCTGGTTGAGAGCGAGTGCCTGCAGCCGGTTATGCCTGCTGGAGGGTTGGGAGGTGAACCGTCCCTGACGTGGCGGAAGGCATGGCTGAAGACATGCTTCTTGATGACAGGCCCGACTGGGTAGCGTAGGGGGCGTGCTGTGGTTGGGCCTGGGCGTTTTCCGCCATGAGCAGGATGGCAAGGGCGAGCAACAGGCCAATGCGAATGAGAACCGCCACCAGCGAGTCAGAGGCGCGTCGGGGCATAGCGGGGGAACCTCCGGAACATTTGCAGTCAGAGCGTATGATGTTAGTAATGAAGGGGAAATGCCTCTTTTGTGCGCAATCAGTACCCCCCGGATTGTTGACGCCATAGCCTGATTGCGTTAGTCTGAAGCTCTTGCGCAGTGCCGTGTCCGGCCTCTGTATCCGCCGTCTGATCCGAGAGAAGTGAAGGCCGGTAAGCCGCCGCTTCACGGGAAACCGATCTGAAGATTGAGCGAGCCCAGGCAGCCTGCCAGGAAAGCGAACCCGAAGAAGCGCTTTCAAATATTCATTCTTCGCCACTCAAGCGATTTTGAATTTTTCGTTTGCGGGAGAGCGACTGCCGGCCGTGTGATGTTCGCGGCATAAGGCGCATCCAGAACGAAAGGTTCCTGGGAGAACTGGAACGATGTCTACGTATTTTCCGAGCTCGCACGATATCACCCGCAAATGGTTCGTCGTTGACGCCAGCGGTAAGACGCTTGGCCGCCTGGCGACCGAAACGGCCAGCATGCTGGCCGGTAAAAAGAACCCGAAGTACACCCCGTTCATTGACATGGGCGATCACGTCATCGTCGTGAACGCGGATAAGGTCGTGCTGACCGGTCTGAAGAGCGAGCAGAAGGTTTATCGCCGTTACACCGGTTTCCCCGGTGGATTGCGCGAAGAGTCGTTCGTTCGTTTGTTGGCGCGCCGTCCGGAAAAGATCGTCGAAGACGCGATCAAGGGCATGCTGCCCAAGAGCAAGATGGGCCGCCAGATGGCCACCAAGCTCAAGGTTTACCGGGGAGATAAGCACCCCCACGAGGCGCAACAGCCTGAAGTTTTGGAGCTGGCGGCTCGCTAAGAGCGGTCGTCGGCCTGTAGTGAGATAGAGCAAAGAATAGGACGGTCATGGCAGATTTGGTTCAGTACTACGGAACAGGGCGTCGCAAGTCGAGTGTGGCGCGCATCTTCTTGCGCCCCGGCAGCGGCAACTTTGTCGTCAATGCGAAACCTTTCGAGGACTATTTCGTAACCTTTCAGCAGCGGGTTTCCGCCAAGCGCCCGTTGGCGTTGACCGAGCATGCCGCTAATTTCGACGTTCTGGCCACGGTCAAGGGCGGCGGAGTCAGCGCCCAGGCCGATGCGGTCAAGATGGGCATTGCGCGCGCCCTGCTCGAGTTCAACATCGAGCTGCGCAAGACGCTGAAGGCCGATGGCCTTCTGTCGCGTGATGCGCGCATCAAGGAACGCAAGAAGTACGGACAGAAGGGTGCCCGTAAGCGGTTCCAGTTCAGCAAGCGCTAGTACTTGTAGTTGACGTACGACGTGTGTTGAGTCGCAGTACAAAATCTTCCCCGCCCGCATTTTGCGGTGCGGGCGAGGGAAATCAATCCCGGCACGCTGGGATGCATTCCAAGAGGGGGTAATTTGGCCACAATCACTATGAAGGAACTGCTCGAAGCGGGCGTCCACTTTGGGCATCAGACGAAACGCTGGAATCCGCGGATGAAGGAATACATCTTCGGCGAGCGCAACGGCATTTACATTATCGACCTGCAAAAAACCTTGAAGATGTTCAAGGAAGCCAGCAAGTTTGTCACCGATCTGACCGGCCAGGGCAAAGTTATCCTTTTTGTCGGGACTAAGCGGCAAGCCCAGGACGCGATCGCGGAAGAAGCAAACCGTTGCGGCATGTTTTACATCAATCAGCGCTGGCTGGGTGGTCTGCTCACCAACTGGATCACCGTCCAGAAGTCGGTCAAGCGCCTCCAGGAACTGGACGAAATGGCGACCGATGGCCGCTATGAGCTGCTGACCAAGAAAGAAGTCATCAAGCTGGAGCGTGAGCGCAAGCATCTGCAGGCCAATCTGGCCGGCATCAAGAACATGCGCCGCTTGCCTGATGCGCTCTTCATCGTCGATTCGAACAATGAAGCCATTGCCGTGAAGGAAGCCCGCAAACTGGGCATCCCCGTGGTTGCTGTCGTCGATACGAACTGCGATCCGACTGTAGTTGACTATGTCATCCCGGGTAACGATGACGCGCTGCGCGCCATTCGCCTGTTCACCTCGAAGATTTCTGATTCGGTTGTCGAGGGCGTGCAGATGGTGAACGACAAGCGTGCCAGCGAGGCTGGAGTATCGGCGGACGAGCAGCTCGAAGCAGCTCCTGTCGAGGTTGCCGGTCTGGAAGCCGGCGCCGACGAGCCTGCGGCAGAGTTGGAAGTCGTCGACCTGGAAACTGCGTTGGGCGGCGGTATTCGTAAGGCCCCGGGTGTGATCACTGCGATCGACGAGCCGGAAGCGGCCGAAAACACACTCTAGTTCACAAACGTTCGTGCCAGAGACAAGCAACGGTTTACACCGTACTTGTCTTCTGCGCTCCGTATACCTTCTCCAGTTGTCCACTGGAGATTCAGGGCCCCTTCACTGGCCAGCAAAGGAACTGCAAGAGGATGTCAACCGTGACTGAAAATATCTCCGCCGCACAGGTCAAGGAGCTCCGCGAGAAGACGGGCGCCCCCATGATGGACTGCCGCAACGCGCTTGCGGAAGCCAAGGGCGATCTCGACCAGGCTATCGTCGTACTGCGCAAGAGGGGCATGGCGTCAGCCGCCAAGAAGGCTTCACGCAGCACGTCTGAGGGCGCTGTGGGCACGTACATCCACGCCGGAGGCAAGATCGGCGTGCTGATCGAAATCAATTGCGAGAGCGACTTTGTCGCCCGTACCGAGGACTTCCAGGAGTTGTTGAAAGACATCTCCATGCACATCGCAGCGACCGACCCTCGCTACATCCGTCGCGAAGACGTAACCGAGCAGGATCTGGAGCGGGAGAAGGATATCTATCGTTCGCAGGCTGCAGCCACAGGCAAGCCCCCGGCGATGATCGAGAAGATCGTGGAAGGCAAGATGAGCAAGTTTTACGAGGAAGTCTGCCTGCTCGATCAGCCGTTCATCAAGGACCAGACCTTCGCCATCAAGGACCTGATCGCGCAGAAGATCGGCAAGCTGGGTGAGAACCTCAGCGTGCGCCGCTTCGCCCGCTTCAAGGTCGGCGACCCCGTCTGGACCGTTGCCCAGATCAAGGCAACCGCGGAATAACGCTGTTACCAATTGATACACAGAAGGGCCGGGAATCTTCCTGGTCCTTTTTGCATTCCCGGTATTGCAGAACGTGTCGTTGTCCACTCGAAGTCCAACGATGAGGAGGCTTCGTGCCTGACTCCGTCGATACAGATTTGCACCGAAAGTCAACCCTCCCAGATGTGCGATACTTTGCATGAATGTACAAGCGTGTCCTTCTCAAATTGTCGGGAGAAGCGCTGGCGGCCGACCGCGGTTTTGGTGTGGACGTCGCCCGCCTCCATGAGATTTCCCAAGAAGTTCTAGCAGTACGCGATCTCGGCGTAGAAGTCGCGATTGTCGTAGGCGGTGGCAATTTTTTTCGCGGCGTGGCTGATCAGGCGCGCATGATGGATCGTGTTTCCGCCGACCAGATGGGCATGCTCGCAACCGTCATCAACTCGATCGCGCTGCAGGATGCCCTGGAAAAGAGCGGTGTGCAGACCCGTGTGATGTCGGCTATCGAAATGAATCAGGTGGCCGAACCTTACATCCGGCGTCGCGCCATCCGTCACCTGGAAAAAGGCCGCGTCGTGATCTTTGCCGCAGGCCTGGGCAATCCTTACTTCTCCACGGATACAGCTGCTTCCTTGCGTGCCATGGAAATAAAGGCTGATGTACTGCTCAAGGCCACGAAAGTGGAAGGTATTTACGACGCTGATCCTGTTATCAAGAAAGACGCGGTCAAGTTCGAGCAGATTACCTACATGGAAATCCTCCAGCTGGGTCTGAAGGTCATGGACAGCACCGCTGTGAGTCTGTGTAAGGACAACAATCTACCCATGATCATTTTCAACATGAACCGGCCTGGGAATATCCTGCGCGTCGTCAGCGGAGAAAAGGTCGGTTCCCTGGTGACGGCCTGACCCCAAGGAGCACACTCGCGGAACACCCCACCGCACTGGAAGCAACGGAAAGCGCATCTTCCCTGCCGGGTCCCCCAGTCGAGGCTTCCTCAGTTTCGACCCGCGTTCAGTCTGTCTCGGTTTCAGCACCGGGTTCAGCACCGGGTTCAGCGCCGCGGCGGCCACAATTGCCGGCGCTTACCGGCATCCGCTGTTTCGCCGCATTGAATCTCGTTTTCTTTCATTTCGCCGATCCTCATAGCTTCGGTCCGCTGGGTCCGATCGTCAATGGCGGTTACATTTCGGTCAGCTTCTTCCTGCTTCTTTCCGGTTTCATCCTCACCTACAACTATGCGGATCGCGCCGAACTCGGGAAACTGACAGCACGGAGCTTCTGGACGGCCCGTTTTTCCCGCCTCTATCCGGTATATGCATTTAGTCTGCTGCTCTCGGCCGGCATGCTGATGCAAGAGGTGCATGCGCACACCGCAGCCGACTTTGGTCTGGGCGTGATTCTCACCCCGCTGCTTTTGCAGGGCTGGCATCCCACTCTCTCCACCTTCTGGAACACGCCGGCGTGGACCATGTCGACGGAAGCATTTTTCTATGTCCTGTTTCCGTGGCTCATCACGCGCCGCCGTCCGCAACGGGTGCGGACGATGTTGCTGATCCTTTGTGCGGTCTGGCTCTCGAGCCTGGTGTTGCCCACGCTCTACATGTACTTCCATCCGGATGGGGATCTTCACTCCGACCGGTACTCTACCGGTGTCTGGATCCAGGCTTTGAAGTTCATGCCCTTGCAACATCTGCCTTCGTTCCTCTTCGGCATGATGTTGGGCTTTTTGAACGAGAAGATTCAGCCGGAAAGCCGCAAGCGCCCGGCCATGGGCGTCTTTGCCTTTGTCGCGCTCTACCTGATCCTGTGCGTGAGCGACCGGCTGCCGTACGTCATGTTGCACGACGGTCTGTTGATGCCGTTGTTCGCCGGGGTGATTCTATGCCTGGCCGGCCGTAATCGGATCGCAGCGTTCTTTGGCCTGCTTCCCTTTATCGCCATCGGTGAGGCCAGCTATTGCCTGTATCTGCTGCACTTCAATCTATGGACCCTGCTGCACGATTCGCATGTGCTTGAGAAGAGCGGCCTGATCGTCTTCGATCCCTGGATTTCTTATTTGCTCCTCATCGTCGCAGCACTCCTGACGAAAAGGTTCATCGAGCGCACAGGGAGAAACTGGATCAGCCGGCAATTGCAGCCCAGGTAAATCTTGACGGCTGGACAGGCCCTCGCCGCTGCGCCCGGCCCACGGCACGATCAATTCCCGATAGATCTCACCATCGTCGATTTTGCAGCACAATAAGCCACAGCGATGGATTTGAGCTTCAGCAGGGAAGCCTCAGACCTGTCCAAATCCGCTTTCCACCCTTTAGGCTCTAAGCCAACGGGTCAGGAACCACCGCAGTCGCGCGCCAACTGTTACTGTTGTGCCTTGAAATCAAAACTTCCCGCCCACGAATTGAGTGATACCAATCCACCATCTCCTCCTGGCTATGGTAAAAAGCTGTGGGAGCTACCAGTTGATCGAAGACATTCCAGAAGTTCTCTGCGAAGGAATAGTTGGAGATGGAACAAAGATAGTCAGAATAAGGGAGCAGCCGTTTTAACCCGGAGAGTTTCTTCGCAGGTCGATATAGCAGCTTCAGACCCGCATATAAGAAGACCGCGGGAGGGACGCAGAGGATGCGAGTCACGACGCGGGGCAGGCGCGAAGTAATATTCTTTCGGACGGGATCGACCAGCTTCTCGATCCACAGATTTCCTTCTTTGCCGTAGACCCAGGTAACAATTCGTCCCCCCGGCTTCACGTGGCCTGCTAGAGAGGCAAATCCATCCTTGGGAACCGGCAGGTGATGCAGAACCCCGATACTGTATGCCAAATCAAAGGGCCGCGCGAAGGGAAGGTAGGCCATGTCTGCCTGAATGACGTGGACATTCGGAAGATGAAGCGTGTTGCGATAGGAAGACTCAACCGCGGACGAGAGGTCGATGCCGACGACTGTGCGAGCATTGAATTGTGCCGCCAGCAAAATGTGGCGCCCCTTGCCGCAGCCGCCGTCGAGCACAGTCTTTCCTGCAAAATCTTTCGGGCCCAAAGGTGAGATCCAATCGAGAAACTCCCTTCGATCTTCGGCGGTGATCGCGGTGTAGTGCGTCCATTCGTAGCCAAAAGCGTCTGCAGTAGCCTTTTGATCCGCGGTCAGATTTGGCGGAAGAAAGCGCGGGATGCCGCCGACAACCGGAAACGCAGCGGCGCAATTCAGGCATCGAAACTGACCTTCGAGGATCTCCCCTGCGTTCCGGCTTTGTACCGTTAGCTCGAGACTGCTATGACACGCAGGACATACGAGTAGATCAACCACAGCTTGTTTCATATTCGACTCCGAGCGTACCTCTGTTGAGCTTTTGCGCTCTGCGGAAAAAAAGATAGTTTATGCAACCAGAATTGTAGCTTTCACGGCATGTCGACGTTGCAGCATTCGCAAAATCACGTAACATGCCACGCCAGCCGTGGCGTGCTTCAAGGAATGGCCACTGACAATGTGGCCATTCTGGTAAATCTGCGCATCAAAAAGCTCAAAGAGTTTTGCGGCAACAAATAGCAGGAAGGCGATCACGAGGTACTTCATGCCGCTGTAAGAAGCAGGGAAAAGAGCGATTATCATCGCGATCAATATTGGCGGGAAAAACTGGACAAACAGGTAGAAGCGGTAGTCTCCCTGCCCTTGCCCCTCGGTGAAGTACCAGTATCCAACACTGGCGCAGCCGAGAAGCAGGAGGGGAACGAAGGTCGACTTGCCGAAAGCTACGCCGATTCTTTCGATGGCGACTGAGGTCAGGATGGCCATAAATGAACAGGTCATCGGAAGTAGATCGAACGGCAGCCGGGCGTTGTCCGGGGCCAGGTGATACCAAAATGATCCCATGCCTGTTGCGGCGACACCTAAGAAGAATACAAAAAAAACAAGTCTTTCGAAACTGGTACGGAACGCATGGACACTCGCTCGACTGCTTAGCCAGAGTATTCCCGCGATCCCGGAAAGCATGAATGGGATGTTGGACAAAACATCAAGACAGTTTGGCAAACCCAACAGTGGACGAGTGTCTGCGAATACATGATATTCGGGACCGAGCGGGACGGGCGGTATGAGGCAAAGACCCGCGAAAGCAGCCAGCGAGACCGCGATAACGAGTGTCACGCGCGCCAAACCGCCCTTTCCTGTAGACTCCGCCAGCTTGCTATCCATACTGCGAATTCCCACCTCTCAATTCCCCGCCACGTATTCGGCAACTCTGCATGTATGCGGCCGGCTCTCGCGTGTTCCCGTACTAGTATCTTGTGTTGCAGCATGGCGAATTCGTCATGAGCAACTTTCCGCCGCTACGGCCGATTGTTTGAATATTTTGCTCACCGAGCAATTGATCGAAGCGCTGCCTTTGGTTCGCTCGCGCAACAAGATACAAGCGCTGCGGCTGGAACCAAAGCGTTCTCAGCTTTGCATCATCGAGAAACACGTCTGGAGCATTCGGGGCATTGGATCCGTACTCAAGATTATTCGTTCGACCATTCAACAGAAGAACGGGGCGCCCGGTGTAGAACGGGATAGACGAAAACCAGTAGTAGCTATGGTCGAGGACGATTTCTCCCGGCGGATCCTTGATGATTGCCTCCGCAAATTCCCGCGATGAGAGTAATGGGTCAAACTTCACCATCGCCAGTCGAGCTGCCTGGAAGAAAATCATCATCATAAAGGCTGCCGCGACATAGGCACGAAGGCACGCTCGCGCCCCGGAGGTTCTGAGAGTCCCGATTGCCCCTATAAGGAAGCCCAAACCCGCGATGGCAAGCGGCGCACGCAGGTAAGCAAAGGACTCTAGTGTGAGATCTTCCATGTGACCGAGCGATAGCTTGTACGCATTTGGGTGCACGCTCAGGGCTGCCGTGATGTCCCCAGGCGTGGGTATATGCCGCACATAGATCAGGATTGCGAAACATGCGAAACCTGCAATGCCAGTCACAATGCTGAGCGCGCGAGTACCTCCTCGAATCCAGCCATCTTCTTTTGCCATGGCTGCACCAAGCAACAGCGCGAGAGCTGGATAGCAGGGCATCGAGTAGTATTCCTGCGTTGTAGAAAAAGTAAAAAATACCAGCACAAACGCAATCCAGCAGAGGGCGAGGAGTCTTGTTTTTCCCGCGCGGTCGTTTGGCTTGAAGGAGAGCCTGGCGGCCGCTGGAAGATAAACGCTCCAGGGGAAGAGCCAAGCTAGGTGTAAGAGCCAGAACCAGACCCGCGGTACGGTGTCATAGTCTCGCGGATAGCGCAGATTGAGAAAGCGGAGCAGTTGCTCGTTGATGAAGTAGAACCAGAGAAAGCCGTGGTAATGACCGGGCATGCTCTTCAATGTCCACGCGAAGTACGGCGGATTACGGAGCGTCGCCAGAATATGCCAGGGAGCCGCGATCAGGAACATGATCACTGTCCCGGATATCGGGCGTAATTTTTTCCAGGCGTCCCAGGTGAATAACTGTCGATTGACCAGCAAGAACAGCATGGCTGCACCGATAGGGAACACCACCGCAATGAGGCTCTTGAGCAGGAGGCCTAGGCCGAGACACACGAAGAATACTCTGGCCCACCTGGCGGGATGCACCTCATTCTCGTCGTAAACACGTAGAAACGCCCACATGGCAAGCGTAATAGCAAAAGTCAGCATCACGTCGGGAATGAGGACGCGTGTAAAGAGCCACAGCCCGATGCATGTTGCTATGACGAGTCCGGCAAGCGAGCCAGATCGCCTGTCGAAAGCCCATTTGCCTATCGCTGCGGTCAACCAAGCCAAACCAATGGCTGTGAGCGCAAACGCGATGCGTCCGGCCCAATCACGAAAGCCAAAAAGCTTATAGAAAATATCCATAAGCCACCACGACAGGGGCGATTTCTCAAGATATTTGACCCCGTCGAGTTGGGCTGTTACCCAATCACCGGAGATCAGCATGGTGCGAGCGATCTGCGCTTCGACGGCGTCAGAGTCGTCCATTAAGGACGGAGGCGAAAGAATGCTCGTAAGGTAGATGACTGCGGCTATCGCCAGCACTGCGGCTAAAGAAACGGTCCAGCGCTTCTCTTCTTTCACGTTAAACAACCGGAGCTCCTGATAAGCAAACCAACTTTTAGGATACGTGAACATTAACAAGTTGCCTTCGGATGGTTTACTGTCCTTGGACGTTCGTTCAGCCAGCAAAAAGGCCACACGCTTCATGCGTGTGGCCTTTTTGCCTGATCGGTGATTGGTTACGGCTGTACAACCTCAACCGAGTGGTTGCCGTGGGTGATGGCAGCGGCACAAGTTGGCTGTCCTGCAGCCCTGAATGGGGTGTTCTGCACTGCCGAGAGCGCTCCGGTAGAAGGGTTGATAGCCAAGCCCGACACCGTATTACCCAGGAAGCCAGTGGTATACAAATAGCGGGCTTTCGCCGCTTCGATCAGCAGGCAGGTTGGCCCCGCGTCGACGGCGTATGTCGTCGCGCCAGAAATCTGCGTGGCATTGCCCGTGGCGCGATCGATCGTATAGGCGCTTACGTTATTGGCGTTGTAGTTGGCAACATAGACATAGATGCCGCGCTCATCTACCTGCACTGCATCCGGCAGGTTGTCCGTTTTAAACGGAAGCTGCATATTGATGAGCGTTCCGTTGCCCTGGATCAGGAAACCGACCATCTGGTTCGCCGCGCCATCGGTCACGTATAGGAATTTGTTCGTCGGGTCGCTGGCAATCGCATTCGGAGCCACGCCGACGGGATAGGTACCTATTGGGGTAAGTCCACCGCTCGAACCAACCTGGAATGCTGAAAGGGTAGCGTCGGTTTCGTTGACCGCGTACACAAAGCCACCGCTCGCGATTACATTCACGGCTACCGGATTGTTCCCCAGAGGGAAGAAGCCCTTGGTGCCATTTGCCACAGGCGTGCAGAGACTGCCGCTCGCCCCAAGCTGGCCATCGGCATTGATGGGAAACACCACCATTGCTCCGGGACCCGGGACACTGATGCTGAAGTTCGGTTGGTACGTCTCTACGATGTAGAGAAAGGTCCCGGCTTTGTTGACCGCGAGCTGCATCGGAAAGCTGCCAGGCATATTGCAGGTTTGCTGCGGATAGAGCTTGCCGTCCGTACCGATAGCGAACTCAACGACTGAATTGTCGTCGTGGTTGATCACGTACAGATTCTTGCCATTGGGGGAAGTAACGTCGGCTACTGGATTGCGCCCGCCGGACTGATAGGGTGAGTCGGGAATCGGAACCAAATCTCCCGCCTGGCTGTCTACCTTGTAGACGTTGATTCTCCCGGGGTTGTCCTTGGAGGAAGTGACGTAAAGAAAGTCAATGGTATTGCTGGGTCCGCACGCGGTAGCACCGAATCCAATTCCAAGGGATACAACAGAGGCCAATGCGATCCGGCCGAATTTACTGAACTTCATGCGCTTCCTTCATCCTGGCCCAACGAACATGGAGCAGGGCTGCAGCTCGCAGCAGAGCTATGGATAGAGAGTTTTTTTGAGGCCCACTTGCATTGTAAAAGCTGGGGTGGCTTTCGACCACCCCAGCACGAATACTGATCTGTCTACTGGAATAATGTGCCGCTGAATACGCACCAGGTTGGCTGGCCAGCCACAGGGAACGAGGTGCGCTTCCGCAGCGTGGTCAGTGTTCCCGTCGAAGTATTGATGATCGCGCCCGTGACCGTGCTGTCAGAGTAGTTGGCCGTATAGATGTACTGGTTCGAGGGATCTTCCGCAATGCAACGTGGAGACGACCCCGTGCCAAACGGCGTGCTGGTTGCGTTCGCGCCTGTTGACAGTGAGGTGAGCCTTCCAGTCGTCTGATCGATGAAGAACGCGCTCACCGTGCTGGCCGGGGTGCTCTCAGTGAGGTTCGGTCCCTGGTTGGTTAGGTAGATAAACTTACCCTTATTGTCTACGATCATGGGGCCTGGGTTAGCAGTATTCCCGGTGTTGTCCACCTGGCCGCCTACCAGCGATTGCAGCGCGCCGTTGGTTCCGACCGTGTAGGGCAGAATCTGGCCGGCGTTTACGCCATTCTCCGTGTCGACGAGGTACACGTATCTCGTCGATGCGTAGATGTAGCTCAGGCTCGTAGCACCAGTGGGGATGGGCGTATTTTGCGTCAGCGTCAACTGACCGCCGCTCTGTCCATACACAAATACAGCCTGCGTCGGATCGGAGGTGGCGCCGCTGCCCTTCTCGATGGTGTAGAGAAATGAGTTACTCGGCGTCAGGTAGAAGTTGATCGGCCCACTGCCTACTGGGAAGTAAGTCAGGTTGGTTCCGCGCGAATCCTTCACCTGAAGATTGGTGATCAACGAAAGCCGGCCGGTGTTCGGGTCGATATTGAAGGCGGTGACGTCGCCGCACACGCTGGCGGGGTTCGAGCTTACGTAAGCTACGCATGTAGTCGGGTCAGGGACAGTCGAATCCAGCACAAAGAGATGCGCGCCGGCGGAATCGGTGATGATCGAGACGGGGTTGTTGCCCTGGCTGGTGTAGGCCGCTTGAAAACTTAGAGAACCCTTTCCGCCGACGGTGAACAGCGAGATATTTGCACCGCTGTCGCTCGGCGCCGTACCCGCAGGGCATTGATACTGCGACGACGAACCACAGCCCGCGTTCAGCACATAAAGAAAGCGACCGGCGTTGGCTACTACATCTTTGATCGGATTGATGCCGCCGGAGCCGAAGGGCGAGGCCGGAACAGCCGTCAGGTTGCCGATATTGCTATCGATTCTGAAGGCGGAAATCTGATTGTATTGCGTGGCGGTGACATAGAAATAACCGACTGTTTGATTCGTACTGCAGGAGTTCACTCCTATTCCCATTCCCAGGGACACTGCCAAGGCCAGGGTGATCCGGCCGAATTTCCTGAACGTCATGCGTTTCCTTCATCCTGGTCGCTATCGCGGTCTAGGGCTGCCTGTGCAGCTAAACTGTATGAAAATTGGATCCTAGCGCTAATTGTAAAAGCTAGAACCACTTTCGGCTAGGGCAGTTCCGTGATCCTTAGACCGCGGTTGATTGTTAATTGGTAGTCTTCTCTGCCAGATCTGCTCCGATTTTTCTCAAGGGCTAGTGCTCGGATGCACTTGCTATTTGGATGTTTATTGAGACTATCCGACTGGGCAGACGAAGGGTGTGGGTTTAGCCGTGCCGTAAATGGGCCAAAACTCGACGGGCTTCAGCCTCCGAAGTACGTATTTTGGCCTGCGCACCAGCGGAAAAATCCAGAGAAAACCCTCTCGGCGATACCGTTGCAGCGTCTCCAGAAACAGCTCTGCGTTGGCCGGTACCTGAAACAAGCGTCTGCGGGTGAACGTTGAGCTGGTCAGTAAGTAAGTTCCGGCCCCAGCGGAACGAGAAGGGATCGCCATCGCAGGATTGTGAAATCGCCTCTCCCCAACCCGCTCACCAAACCCGGCAAGCATTCGCCGGATACATCGGCGTGCCCTTCTTACAGCTGAAAGCCTTGCCAAACTCGTCAAAATTCTGCACCGCGCCATTCACCCGCCATTTGCCCGGGGAATGCGGGTCTGTGATGGCATAGTTTCTCGCTGCCTCTTCGCGCACGTCTTCGCACCACGTCTGGCCGAAGGCAAGAAAGTACCGCTGCGCCGGCGTGTAGCCAGCGATCACCGGCTGTGCGGCAGGCTGCCCCGAGCTGGCCAGCGTGGTTATAAGTGCGAGGTAGGCAATGCGCAGGCCGCCATTGTCTGCCGTGTTCTCGCCCAGGGTTAGTTTTCCATTCAGCTTTTGACCGGGTACTGTCTCGAAGTCGCCGTACTGCTTCACTTCACAGTCGGTGCGCTCGGTAAAGGCCTTGCGATCCTCCGGAGTCCACCATTCGCTGACGTTGCCGAGAGCGTCATATTTACTGCCCTGGTCGTCGAAACCATGCGTCATTTCATGCCCGATCACTACCCCGATGCCGCCGAAGTTCGTCGCGGGATCTTTGGAAAAGTCATAGAACGGAGGCTGGAGAATACCGGCGGGGAAATTGATATCGTTCATCGGCGGCATGTAATACGCATTTACCGTTGGCGGGGTCATTTCCCATTCCGTCTCATCGACCGGCTTGCCCAGCTTGTCAAGATTGCGACGGTCTTCAAATATGCCTGCGCGCGCCATATTGCCCAGCAGGTCGCCGCGCTTGACCACGAGCGTCGAGTAGTCGCGCCAGTGATCGGGATAGCCGATTTTGATGCGCATCTGCGACAGCTTTTCCTGCGCTTTCTTTTGCGTGGCTTCCGACATCCAGGGCAACTGCGCAATATCCTGGCCCATTGCGGTTTGGAGAGCCTGCACCATCTTGAGCGTGTTTTCTTTCTTCTCCGGGCTGAAGTAGGTTGCTACCCAGTCCTGTCCCACGGCTTCGCCCAGGGCATCGTCGGTAGCTATCGTGCAGCGCTTCCAGCGGGGCGCTTGTTCCTTTTGCCCGGTCAACTCCGCGCCGTAGAACTTGAAATTCTCTTGCACAAAGGGCGCTGAGAGCCAGCGGGCCGCACCATGCAGCGCGCGCCAGCGAAGAAAGGTTTTCCATGCATCCAGGCTCTGCGTGTCGATTTGCTCATTCAGGGCCGTGAAAAACTGGGGGTAGCTCACGTCGAGCGTCTTGAGTTTACCCATCTGGATGCCGTCGAGATAGGCCTGCCAGTCGAAATCCGGCGTCAGCTTCTTGAATGCTTCGAGCGTCATGATGTGGTAGCGCTTGGCCGGATCCCGGCGGTCGAGCCGGGTCATGGAGCCCTGGGCCAGCGCTGTTTCCATCGTCATCACCGTTTTGGCGCCGCTGGCTGCCTTCTCCGGGGTGTCGCCGGCAAGCTCGAACATTTTGGTGATGTGAGCCACGTATTGTTCGCGAATTTTCTGCTGGCGCGGATTGTCGAGCAGGTAGTAATCGCGATCGGGTAAGCCGATGCCGCCCTGGCTGGCGATCGCGATCTGCTGCGTCGAGTCGACCTGATCCTGGCCTACGCCGAAGCTGAACGCCCCGGCAGCGCCATACTTGATTTCCAGCGTGCCCAGCAGGGCGCCCAGTTGCTTTTTGTCGCTGATGGCGTCGATGGCGTCGAGCGTTGGCTTGAGCGGACTCACACCCTTCTCGCCGGCGAGTTGCGTGTCCATGCAGGTGGCATAAAAGTCGCCGTATTTCTGGGCGAGCGGCGACCGGTTCGGGCTGGGGACGGCGGCTTTCTCCAGCTCCTTATAGAGGAGCCAGTTATTTCTTTCGCTCAACAGGCTGAGTTGCCCCCAGCGAACCTGGTCGGCAGGGATCGGATTGTTTTTCGCCCAGTTACCGCACGCGTACTGGTAGAAGTCCGTGCAGGGGTCAGCCGCCTTGTCGATGGCGGTCAAGTCAAAACTTTGCGGCGCTTTCGGCTCGGGTGGAACGGCTTCTTTTTGTGCGTAAACCAGCGCGGAGCCGAACAGGAGAGTGCTCACTATCAGGACAGGCTTCATATTCTCGGTACCTGGTCAGAAAATCTTCACGTGGAAGGTCAGATATTTTTTGGGATTCTCGCGGATGGCCCCAACAAGCCCTCGTGTTTCTGTCAGGGTTTGTTCAAGGTTATTGTAAAGAGAGGGGTTGACCACCAACTGCCCGACGGTTCCCTGGCCGCTGTCGACCCGGTTCAGCACCGAATCGAGCTTGTCGACGGTGTCCCTCAGCCGGGCGGCAAACTGGGGATCTTTGGCGAGCATGCCCAGGCCACCTTTACCTGCATTGATGTCGGCGAGCAGCTTATCTGCGCTGGCGAGGGATTGGCTGAGGTTGTTGGCGAGCTGCTCATCTTTCAGCAGCTTGCCGATGGTGCCTTTCCCGTTATCGATTTCGGTGGACATCTTATCCAACTTGGCCACCGTCTCGTTGATGTGGTTGTACAGGGAATCGTCCGCGACCAGTTTGCCGATCGAGCCCTTGCCGTTGCTAACGGAATCCACCAGTTGCGACAGCTCATTCAAGGTAGACACCGCCTTGTTGTAGAGGTCGGGATTATTGATGAGCGCGCCGATCGAGCCCTTGCTCGAATTGAGCGAGTCGGCCAGGTGGTCGACCTTGGCCAGAATCGTGTTTAACTGCTCGATGGTGCCCTGGCTGGACTTGATGACATCGGAGAGGTTCGGGGTCTCGTTGGTCTGCAGCTCCGCGTTGTTCTGGACGGGCGGTCCGGTCGCGGTCTTGCTGTTGATATCGACGACCGTGTCGCCGAGAACGCCGATTGTCTCGAGACTGGACGATGAATCGGTGTGCACGGCTTCTCTGTACTTGGAACCGATCTTCATGGTTACTTCGACCGGGGTCAGTTTGCGCGCCGGCACAATCCCGATTTTCGACACATTTCCGATCGTGTAGCCTTCCAGATTGACGGGGGCGCCGACCTTGATGCCGGCCGCGTTCTCGAAGTAGGAACGCAGGATGATCTTCCCGGTGAACAGGCCGCCAGTGCTGCCTGACATGAGGAAGATGAGAGCCGTCAAGGCTGCCAACGCCACGAGGACCAGGACGCCCACCTTTAATTGTGACCACTGGACTTCCTGCTGGCTTGGCACAGACCCCCTCGGGTTGAAGCACGCGCGACAGGCGAATGCCTGTGCGACTGAGCATATCAAATGGCGCCCCTACCCGCTTCAGCGGAAGGGTGTTGCGGGCCTGCGTGATTCGGGTCTCCTCCTTAAAGAAGAGGCTCTAACCTTCCATCACCACCATGGCCATCGCCGTGGTGCCCGTGTGTGTAAGAGAGAGCGCGATCTTCTTGACGCCGAGTTCCTTGGCAAGCAGGGCAGCCCGTCCACTCAAGGCAAGGGAGGGCCGCCCCCCGGCTCTCGCCTTACCTCCAATTCGCTCCAGGTGACGCCGCGGCTGATGCCGGTGCCCAGTGCTTTTGCACCCGCCTCCTTCGCTGCAAACCGGGCCGCGAAGCTCTCAGCGCTTGACCGCTTGCACTGGCAATAAGCGATCTCGTCCTGGGTGTACACGCGATGGAGAAAGCGGACACCGTAGCGCTCGATCGATCTGGCGATCCGTTCAATCTCAATCAAATCGACGCCTGTGCCGATCAGCATGCTGATCACATTACCATGGGTCGATTCAGGTCACCTTTGCACGTTTAACGGGTAATCGGGAAGCGCTTACCGTGGTACCGGTTTCGCGGTTGAAGATTTCCTTTCGGGAGCCGATCAGAATAGCAGGCGAGATATAGTCGAATTCAGGTAACAAACGACACTTTATGTCTGACATGCTTGCAGGTGAAGTTCTCTATTTGACCGCGCTCTTGAAGGAAGATCAGCTGCTTGTGGTGCCTCGGCTCAGCGCGCTTCTTCCTGATTGTGGCGCCTGGATTCGCAGTCGCTCGTATGTCGAGCCGGGCACGGCTCGGCTGGTGTTCGAGTTTCCCCGTGACATCTGCGTCGAGATCTATAGCGCCCTGGTCTCCGTCGGCCTGCAGCTCTCGTCTGGCTCGCACATGCTGCTGACTGAGTTGTGCCGCTGTACGCCGCACGTCTTCGATATGTCTTCGCGCAAGCTCCCGGCCGTGGATGGCGCCACGCTGGACGCCGCCACTCGCTACATCTGCTCACTGGAAATTATCAAGGTGCAGTTGCAGATCTGGATGGTGAAAGAAGAAGAGTTGGAAGCACAACCCGCGGGTAGCCAGTGGTTCGCTGCCTGACTCTAGTCGAGGGGAACCGGCAAGTTCCCTCAGCGGCTGAAGCCGATGTCGATTTGTGAACAATGTACGGGCTAAAAGCCCGTACCCTTCAAAAGCCCGTACCCCTTCAAACAGCCTGCGTGGCCGCGATCTGAATCACCCCGCATCTACCAGCCCATAGCGTCTTTGCCAGGCATCACGCAGCCGCGTCCAGACCTTGCTTTTTTCCTCGTCGGTCACTTCTGCGACGGTCGACACGAACGAAGCGGACTCCACCTTCGCCAGTTCGAGCATGGCGCGGTCGCGGACCAGGTTGGCAACGCGAAAGTCCGGGATGCCTGCCTGCCGCGTGCCAAAGAACTCTCCTGGCCCGCGCTGTTGCAAATCCAGTTCGGCCAGTTCAAAGCCATTTTGCGTGCCCACCATCGCCGCCAGCCGCTCCTCTGCCTGGGGTGAGATTTTGCCGCCGGTCATGAGAATGCAGTAGGACTTGGCGCTGCCGCGCCCGACCCTGCCACGCAGTTGATGCATCTGCGCCAGGCCGAACCGCTCCGCGTGTTCGATTACCATCACGGTTGCATTGGGCACATCGACACCTACTTCGATCACCGTCGTCGCGATCAGCACGTCCACTTCTTTCCTCTGGAAGCGGCGCATGATGATCTCTTTCTCGTCCGCATCCATGCGCCCGTGCAGCAGACCCAGGCGCAGGCCGTTCAGAGCCCCGGCCTTCAACTCCTGATACATGTCGGTCGCGGCTTTGAGCGACGGTCCGCTCGCTGCGTTCACCGGCTTGAAGAGCAGGCCAGCCTTGGTGGTGGACTTGCGTTTGGCAGGAGCCGGCTCGGTCTCTGCTTCGCCGGCGGCAAAGTCCAGCTCCGGCTGGTCCTCTTTGGCTCCTTCGATTACGGGATAGACCACGTATGCCTGATGGCCCATGCTCACCTGGTCGCGCACCAGCTTCCAGACGTCGCTGGCTTTGGCATCCGATACCTGCCTGGTAACGATGGGCGTGCGGCCGGGAGGCAGTTCGTCGAGCACACTGAGATCGAGATCGCCGTAGAGAGAAAGCGCCAGCGTGCGTGGAATGGGGGTGGCGGTCATGACCAGCACATCGGGCTCGCCGGCGTTCGGCTTCTTCATCAAGCGGAAGCGTTGCAACACGCCAAAGCGGTGTTGTTCATCCACCACGACCAGGCCCAGCTTCGCGAAGTCGACGCGTTCTTCGATGAGGGCGTGGGTGCCGATGACCAACTGCGCTTCACCGCTCGAGATAAGGCTGCGATTGGCACGCTTGCGGTCTTCGTCGAGCGACCCCGTCAGCAGAACCACTTTGTAGCGCTGCTGCGATCGCTCCAGCAGCTTGCGCGCTCCCAGAAAGTGCTGTGTAGCCAGGATCTCGGTCGGCGCCATGAGGGCTGCCTGGTAGCCGTTCTCGACGGCCACCAGCATGGCCTGGAGGGCCACGATGGTTTTTCCTGAGCCCACATCCCCTTGCAGCAGGCGGCGCATGGGTTCTGGCGCGCGCATGTCGGTCACGATCTCGCCCAGAGCCGTCTTTTGCGCTTTGGTGGGGTGAAAGGGAAGCACCTGCCGCAATGCGGAGCGCACCGCATCATTGGTTGTGAAGGGAATGCCCTGACGCTGGCGCAGTTTCTTCCGCTTCAACTCCAGCCCAAGCTCGAGGTAAAAGAGCTCTTCAAAAACGAGCCTCTGCTGCGCGGGCGTTGACCAGGACTGGAGCTGGTTCATCGGCGTGCCCGCCTCGGGAAAATGTGCCCAGCGCAAAGCCTCTTCCCGGCTGGGTAACTGCAGACGGCGGCACATCGCCTGGGGCAGCGTCTCAGGGATGCGGCCTTTCAGCTCTTCGAGCACGCGCCAGACAATACGGCGTTGCCAGCGCGAAGCCAGCTTGTTGCCCAGCGTTTCGTAGACCGGAGCGATGCGCCCTACTTCAAGCAGCTTCGATTCTTCGTCATCGTGATCGTCAGGCAGAATTTCCACCTGCGGCTGAATCATCTTGAAGCTGGTCGTGCTGCGGGAGGCTTCCACTTTGCCGTAGAGGGCGACCCATTGCCCGGGTTTGAAGCGGTCCTTTAAATAGGTTCCGTGGAACCACATGCACTTGACCTTGCCCAGGCCCTGCCCGACGGTCATTTCAAAGATGGGCATGCGCCGCGTGCGCAGCAGGGCCATGCCGCGTACTTCGCCAATAAGACTGGCCATCTCGCCGGGCACGAGGTCTTCGATCAGTTGGGGCCGGAGCCGGTCTTCGTAACGGAAGGGAAGGTGGTAGAGCAGGTCTTCAACGGTGGTGATCTGTTTGTTCTCGAGCGTCTCGGCAATGCGCGGCCCGATGCCTTTGACGAACTGCAGGGATGTCTCGAGAGTCAGGGGCACATCAGCGATGCTATCAGCGCCGCGGCCGCTTGTTCCGGCAACAACCCCAGACTGGCAGGTCCCGGTAACAACCCAGACGGTGTTCCCGGTTAACAACGCGACGGGCGCCCCGATCTTTGCGCGTTCTGCGAAGGGTGGGATAAACGGATGTTCGACTCTGTTTATCTCACCCTCGCAACCGGAAAGACGGTTTCTAAGGATGGGGTACCCGGAGAAGCGAGTTCGGGGCAGAGGAACCGAGTTCGGGCAGAGCTCAGGCCACCGCTATCGTGGTGACAAACCCGGCCGGCGCCGCTGATGTGCCGTGTCGAGCAAGTAAACGCAGCGAGCATCCATGTGCTCGGCCATTTGAAATACCTTGTCGAGCTTGTCCTCGAGGGACGGCTTGCTTCCCGTGCGAGGCATAGAAAACGTCCGTGAAGGAACAACAACCTTGTGGGTATTCATCGTGAGTATGTGTATACGTGAGCGCCCACGGACCGGGAATGCGCCAATCTCACTATTACCTCGACCCAAAGGGGGGAGCGCATACCCCCATCGGAATGGTCCCCCCGGTTACCCCTTACGGTCGAACGTGACCTTCTGGCCAGGGAGACTTGTATCTGCAACAAAACATGTGGCGAATCCAAGACCCCTGCCCGTTACCAACGGGCCATGGAGCGGGTAACCTGTAGAATCGCTCGGTGACCGGCTCCACGCAGCGCTACACCTTTAGTCAGCGGCTCGCCCTGGCGATCGTTCCGCGCCTGGCGGCGCCGCTGCTGTGGGTGCTCAATCAGACCCTGCGTTACGAGACGGTCGTGGAACCGGGCGCCGAAGCTGCAAAGCCGCCGGCTCTGCAGGTCTGGTGCCTTTGGCATCGCAGCCTCCTTCCATGCGCATGCTATTTTCAGGGAAAGATCAAGCCTGCCGTGCTGATCAGCCGGAGCTTCGACGGCGAACTGATCGCCCGCACCATCGAGAGGCTTGGCTATTTAACCGCCCGGGGATCGAGTACGCGCGCGGGCGGGGCCGGGCTGAGGGCGCTCGTCAAGGCCGTTGAGCGTGGGAACCCCGCGGTGTTTACCGCCGACGGACCGCGCGGCCCGATCTACAAGGTAAAGCCCGGTGCGATAAAGTTGGCCCAGCTTACGGGCTACGCCATCGGCAACCTTTACGCGCATCCGCAAAAAGCATGGATTTTGCGCTCCTGGGACCGCTTCCTGGTGCCCAAACCCTTTTCCCGGGTGGCCATCAGTTGGAGCAGGCAAGTGGAGGTGCCCTCGACTGACGATCCGCAGGTCATTCAAGCAAAAATCCTGGAAGTGGAAGCCGCCCTGGAACGCGCGCGCCTCAACGCCGAGCAGCACTTCGCCTAGAACTTTTTCCCTGTAGCGACGTTGGGGCAACCCATGGTGGGCGGTCGCCTGAGGCGCTTTGCGTTGGTTGGTTGCTGCTCATTCAATAAACATGCAATCGCCATAAGAAAAGAACCGATACCCCGCTTCGACCGCGTGACGATAAGCGGCGAGCGTTTTCTCCTGGCCGGCAAACGCGCTCACCAACATCAACAGCGTCGATTGCGGCAGATGAAAATTGGTAAGCAACGCACGCACGACCTGCAACTTCGATCCGGGTGAGAGAAAAATGCTTGTTGTCCCGCTATGTGCTTCCCACCGGCCGATCTGTGCACAGTGCTCCAGCGTGCGTACGGTGGTCGTGCCGGCAGCCACAACGCGCCGGCCTTCACGCAGAGCCAGGCTCACCTCCTCCGCTGTCTCCGCAGGCAGCGAATAACGTTCTGAGTGCAGCTGAATCTCTGCCACCTCGGACACGCGTACCGGCTGAAACGTCCCCAACCCGACATGCAGCGTCAGTTGGGTCACGATGACCCCCCGATCGCGAATCCGCTCAAGAATATCTGGGGTGAAATGCAGCCCGGCAGTAGGCGCCGCCACAGAACCCCGTTCCCGGGCAAACACTGTCTGGTAGCGCTCCCGATCAAGCGCCTGATCCTGGCGGTGAATGTAGGGAGGCAGAGGGATATGTCCGAGAACCTCCAGCCGCTCGAAAAAGTCATCCACGGCTGCGAAGCGAAGAACGCGCTCTCCGAACTCGCCTGCGGCAACGACCGTGGCCTGGAGAAGGGTATGTCCATCCGGCGCGGCAAATGCCAGTGGCTGCCCCACGGGCATCCTGCGAGCCGGCTTGGTCAGGGCCCGCCACTCCCATTCGGTGACTGGCTCGGTCAGCAGCACTTCCACCTTCCCGGCCGCGCCTGTTCCTTCCTTGCTCTGCCGCACGCCGAACAGCCGGGCGGGGATGACCCGGCTGTCATTGAGAACTAGCACATCGCCCTCTCGCAGCAGTCCAGGTAGCTGGTCAAAGGAGGAGTCACGCCATGCACCCGATTCCCGGCTGAGGATGAGCATGCGGCTACCGCCCCGTTCCGTGGGCGGCTCTTGCGCGATGAGATCGGGAGGAAGCTCGAAGTCGAAGTCGGTGACCAGCACACGTTCGATTGTATGAAACCAACGGCTTACGCGCCTGGGCGCCACGGCGAGCGTCCAAAACAATTAAACTCTTCAAACCATGGCTTCACCCACCCAATCGTCGCCTGAAAAACAAGATACCGCGGCAAACAAGCCCGTCTTCCTGCTGGACGCGATGTCGTTCATCTTTCGCGCCTACCACGCCATGCAGCGCCAGCGCCCTATGTCTACGCGCAGCGGCGTGCCTACAGCCGCCACCTTCGTTTTTGTCAACATGATCAATAAGCTCCGCCGCGACTTTCAGCCGGAGTTCTTTGCCGCGGTGTTCGATGTGAGCGGAGCCGTCTTTCGCGATGAACGTGCACGCAGCATGGCCACCATCCGTAAATGGAACATCAAGACCCAGACCTTCGACCAGATCGACTACGCCGGCTACAAGGCCAATCGCACCGAGATGCCGCCCGACCTGGCGCAGCAGTTGCCCTTCATCCGCCGCTCACTCGAAGCCTTTCGCATTCCCATTCTGGAATCGCAAGGTTTTGAAGCCGACGATGTTATCGGCACACTGGCTCGGCAGGCCTCCGAGCAGGGCCACGATGTCTTCGTCGTTTCGAATGATAAAGACATGCTGCAACTGGTTACGGGCCAGGTAAAGGTGCTCAATCCCGTCAAGGACAACCTGATTCTCGATCGCGATAAGGTTATCGAGGTGCTCGGCGTAGCTCCGGAACAGGTCATCGACGTGATGGCTCTACGCGGAGACTCGATTGACAATATTCCGGGCGCGCCGGGCATCGGCGACAAGGGCTCAGTGGAGTTGATTCAGCAATTCGGCAGCGTCGAGGCGGCGCTGGACCGTGCTTCTGAAGTGAAGGGAAAGAGGTATCGCGAGTCGCTCGAAAACAATCGCGATACCGTGTTGTTGAGCAAAGAACTGGTAACCATCCATTGCGAAGTGCCGGTCGCCCTCGATCTCGAAGCGATGCGCACCCAGGCGCCCGACATAAGCGCCTGCCGCGCCCTGTTCAACGAGCTGGAGTTCACCTCCATGCTGAAGGAACTGGCGCCCGAGGAGCAGGCAACATCGCTCTCGGTCGTACTCGATCCCACGCCTGAAGAAGTGAGCCGCTTTGCGCAGGCTGCACGAGGCCACGGTTTCGCGTTGGCCTTTGATACCACGCTGCTCGAAACCATGGCGGAGCAGGTAGCCGAAGCGGAGACCGAGGCGATCGAGGAAGAAGAGCCGCAGCTCAGGAACATGTCGCTCGGGCTGTTCGATGCTCCTGCTGGGGGGGCAGAAGAACCCGCGGCGCGCACGTTGCGTATCGCAGTCTCTGCGGAGCCGGGGCGGGTGCTGGTCTTTTCGCTCGATGCCGCAGCCTTCGATAGCCCTGCCACGCAGCCATTGCTCACCTTGCTTGCGGACGAAAACACACCTAAGTCATTACACGATCTAAAGGCGGCGCTACGCATTCTGAGCCCGCACGGCGTGAGCCAGGGTCGCACACTGGCGGGACAGATCGATGACCTGATGCTCTACTCCTATCTCATCAATCCCACCCACACCACGCATCGACTGAGCGATGTCGCTGCGCGCTTCAGCAACCGCGCGTTACCGGCATCCGGCGATGAGCTCCTGCCCGCTTCGGCGGACGCTATTCGCTCACTTGCGCCTGTGCTCAAGGAAGATGTGGCGTCGCTCAGTACCGGCGACGTGTATCGCGATATCGATCTTCCCCTGGTGCCGGTGCTGCTGCGCATGGAAGAGGCAGGGGTGCGCATCGACCGTGCCGTTCTCGCGGAAATGAGCGACCGGTTGACAGCGGACATGCAACAGGTAAGCGAACAAATTTTCCAGGGTTCAGGTCATCGCTTCAACATCAACTCGCCGAAGCAGCTTGGCGACGTCTTATTCAACAAGATGAATCTGCCCAAGCCCATGAAGTATGGCAAGGGCAAAGTTGTTTCGACAGCCGTGGATGTGCTGGAAGAGCTGGCACAGCACAACGAGGTGCCGCGCCAGGTTCTGCACTATCGCCAGTTGGCCAAGCTCAAGTCAAACTACATTGACTCTCTCCCCCTGCTGGCGGATGCCGAGGGGCGTGTCCACACTACGTTCAACCAGGTGGGCACGGCCACGGGGCGGTTATCTTCCACGAATCCTAATCTGCAGAACATTCCCATCAAGACCGCCCTCGGCCGCGAGATTCGCGCAGCGTTCATCGCGGCGCCGGGCAACGTCCTCATTTCCGCGGACTACTCTCAGATTGAACTGCGGCTGATGGCGCACTTCAGTGGCGACCCCCTGTTGGTGCGCGCCTTCGCCGAGGGCCAGGACATTCATACGCTGACCGCCTCAGAAGTATTTGGCATTGCCCCCGAGGCCATGGACAAGCAAACGCGAGATCGAGCCAAGGCCGTCAACTTCGGCATCGTGTATGGAATCTCTCCGTTCGGTTTGGCCCAACAGCTCGGCATTGAGCAAAGTGTCGCCCGGCTCTACATAGAAACCTATTTTGCCCGCTACAGCGGAGTGCGCGCCTACATTGATCGGCTGCTGGAGGAGACGCGTAAAGAGCAGAAGGTTCGCACCCTCTTCGGTCGCGTACGGCCGATACCCGACATGCAGAGCCGCAACGCCAATCTACGAGGGTTCGCAGAGCGCACCGCGGTAAACACACCGCTCCAGGGAACCGCAGCCGATTTGATCAAGCTCGCCATGATCCGTATTGATTGCCGGCTAAGAGAAGAAAACTTCGCCGCAAAGATGACGCTGCAAGTCCACGACGAATTACTGTTCGATGTTCCAGAGAAGGAAGTTGAGCAGGTGAAAGACCTGGTTTGCCACGAAATGGAAACAGTGATTGAACTCAAGGTACCCATTCTGGTGGATTGCGGAGTAGGCCCTAACTGGCGAGACATGCAGTAGATCTAGCCTGTATTTCTTTTGCATGTCAGGGCGCCGTCGTCTGACCCGTTGTTAGCGCGTCAACCACCAAGATTAAAGACAACATTCACCGTCGTCTCCACCGCAACAGGCTCGCCGTTCAGCAAATAAGGCTTATAGCGCCAGGAAAGCACCGCATCTAAAGCAGCCTGCCGCAGCAGAGGCGGACCACTCACGACCCGCAAGTTCTGAATCGTACCGTCTTTGGAAATCGTGGCCTGCAGCACTACGGTTCCCTGTACATGCGCCGTTCTTGCAATCGCTGGATATTGTGGACTTATCTTCTCAAGCAAGTTTCCTGCCATGACCCCGGAAGAGATATTCACCTTCTGCGGACGCGCGGCAACAGCGACCTGAGTGCGGCCCCGTTCTATTTCCGCTAACACGCCGGGCAGTCCATTGCCAGGTGAGCCAACCGACCCATCGACACTGCTGACCATCGTTGGTTGTACCGCAGTATCCTCATTGAGCAACATGATTTTGCTGGCAATCCGACTCGGTGCCTGCAAATCGCTTTCGATAGTGACGGCGCGAACCTGCGGCTTCGACTGAACCGCGACCGGCGGAGGAGGCGGGACAGGGGCGACAAGCAGAGCAGCGATCAGTTGTTTGGGTAATGCCTGGGGATGTAAGAGTGGCCAGATGGCAAGCCCGATCACGACCGCACAATTGATTGCGAATGTGAGCAAAGACCAGTATTTGCTGCTGGTCTTGATGCTGTTGCTGGACTCCGTGAGCGAGTCTTCGAACATTGCTGCACCTCAATGTTTCGGCCCGATAGTCACTTAGACACCGGCCGTAAACTTTCGGAACGAGCATGTTTCATGGCTAACCCTGCATCTCTCGCTGGACTTCGATGGCATTTCACGCTTCATCAAAAATTGAATGACACCTGAAGGTCGATACTGCGAGTGGATGAGGGCGAGGAAAAGAACCCACCCGTCAGAGCGTTTGATTTACCGAACAATGGCGATTGCAAAACTCCAACCGGCGCTGACAGATTCACGTTGTTGAAGATGTTTCTGCCGATCGCGGTAAAGTTCAGCGAGTAGCGCCGCGGCACCTGCTGATCGAACATCGGCGGCCTGCCACCACCGCTGCTCAAGCCTCCTGGCCCGAGTCCGCCACCTGGCGGGCCACCGCCTCCAGGTCCACGTCCACCACCGCCCGGAGGTGGCCCCATGGCCAGGGAACGCGACACGGGCGGCTTTGGAGTTGGCCTGGCCATCGCTGAACGGGCAATACGGCTGCATCACGGCGAAGTTCGAGCGCGGAATCGTCCTGAAGGCGGTCTCACCGTCAGCCCGAGAATCCCCTGCCAGCCGGTGAAAACCTAAACTGAGCCGCGTCGGGCAAGACTCCCCAATTTTCACCGTTCTTTCTCATTGCGACAGAAGCAAGCCGGTGTAGCGTCGTATTATTCCCTAATCTCGCGAGTCATGAAGCGTTGTGCAGCGAACGTCTACCCACGATCGCGCGATGTGAGTTTCCGTGAACAGAGGCTTGATGAGTTCCATGAGGAAGAGCAGTGGACACCGGTTTTGTTGGTTCAGATTGGCGGTTCTGACGTTTGCGTGGTCGCCGCTTGTACTCTCAGCCCAGACAACAACCTTCGATAACGACATTCCGGCGACGTTCAAACCGCCTGCCATCCCTCAGGATTACACCAAGCGCGTCGAGATGGTCCCCATGCGCGACGGGGTTAAGCTTTACACCGTCATCGTGATCCCCAAGGGTGCGTCGCATGCCCCGATCCTGCTGACGCGTACTTGTTACAACGCGGCAGCCCGCGCCACACGGGTCGATTCTCCGCGCATGATCGAGACGCTGCCACTGAGCGACGAGGTGTTCGTGAAGGCCGGCTACATTCGCGTTTATCAAGACGTGCGCGGCAAGTATGGATCGGAAGGCGCTTATCTCATGACGCCGCCGCCTGTAGGCCCCTTCAACACCACTGGGGCCGACGATACGACCGATGGCTATGACACCATCGATTGGCTAAGCAAGAATATTCCCGAAAGCAACGGTAGAGTCGGCATGATCGGCTCCTCCTACGAAGGGTTCACGATTGTGATGGCGCTGCTTCATCCCCACCCCGCGCTCAAAGTAGCGGCGCCTGAGAGCCCTATGGTCGATGGGTGGATGGGTGACGATTGGTTTCACTACGGAGCCTTTCGTGAGCACATGTTTTATTACTTCGTCGGTCAGACCTCGGTACACGGCCAGGGCCAGTGGATTCACCGGCCCTACCGCGATGACTTCAATAATTTTCTCGCCCAGGGCTCTGCCGGCGAGTTCGCGCGGGCCCAGGGCCAGGAGCAGCTACCCTTTTGGCGCAAGATAGAGGCGCACCCGGCCTACGATGATTTCTGGCAGAGCCAGGCACTCGACAAGGTTCTGGCTACGCATCCCCTCACGGTGCCGACTATGTGGTTGCAAGGGCTTTGGGATCAGGAAGACATGTGGGGCGCGATTCATTCCTACCAACTCATGGAACCGAAGGACACCAGCAATCGCATGAATTATTTGGTGATGGGTCCGTGGCATCACAGCCAAATCAACCAGGAAGGCCGGGCACTGGGGCCGCTGCATTGGGATACCGACACGACAGGAGATTTTCGTCGCGACGTGATGCTGCCGTTTTTCAATCAGTACCTGAAAGACGGCGCGCCCCAGGCAGACACGTCACCTGTCTACATTTACAACACCGGCGAAGACCATTGGGAGCGCTTCAACGCATGGCCGCTCAGTTGCGCCGACGGTTGCCCTAACAAGAGCAAGCCTCTCTACCTTGCTGCGGATGGCAAGCTCTCATTTGAGTCGCCCACGGCGGGAAGCGAGAAGTGGAGTGAATACATCTCTGACCCGAAGAAGCCGGTGCCCTACAGGCCGCGCCCCGTCAATTTGGATGAATGGGAAAGCTTCGACAACTGGCTCGTGCTCGACCAGCGATTCGCAGACGACCGCCCGGACGTACTCACCTATACCAGCGAAACACTTACAGAGCCGGTTCGCGTCAGCGGAGTTCCCGAGGTGAATTTCTACGCCTCAACTACGGGCACAGATAGCGATTGGGTGGTGAAGGTGATCGACGTCTACCCGAACTCCTACGTGCCGCCCTACACGATGGACGGGTATGAACTGCCCATTTCGCTCGATATCTTTCGCGGGCGCTATAGGACCAGTTTTGAGCATCCACAGGCCATCGAGCCCGATAAGCCTCTGCTCTACAAATTTGCTCTGCCGACGGTGAACCACGTCTTTGAGCCCGGCCACCGCATCATGATCCAGGTGCAGTCTACGCTTTACCCGCTCTATGACCGAAATCCACAGACATTCGTAGACAACATCTTCAACGCCAAGCCAGCGGACTACCAGAAAGCTACCCAGCGCATTTGGCACACTCCGGGGTCAGCGAGTTTCCTCAGCCTGCCGATTGTGAAGTGATGAAATTCGGCGCCGGCGCGTGTACATGAGCCGGCATCGCGGCGAAGTCGCCGGCGGATATTACGGCGTCGTCTTGTTGCTCAAGCCACCCGGCCCCTCATGAATGTGGTGGATGACCATCGTGTCGCCTTTGAACTCCACTTTATCGTAGTCGCGGCCGGTGCTCTCTACGTAACAGCCACAGTCTGTATTGGCGTGGTGGGCCTGTTCGATGCCCTCGGTTACACCCTGCAGGCCGGCCTTGGCCTCGATGAGTTTCTGTTGGGCGTCTGCAACAGCTTTGTTGGCATCGGCCATTTGTTTCATTTCAGCCGGGGTTAGCTTTTCTGTTCGTTCTGCAGGCACAGCTGCATCGGACCCGGCAGGTGCACCCAAGCCTGGGGCTTGCGGCTGCAACATTGCGAGCAAAAGAAGAGTGGCGATCATGAAGTTTCCTCTGTCTTGATGATAATGGTTCTTTAGCCTGCATTTCTCGCGAAGACCGGGTGCAGGTTTGTCACCGGCAGCCAGGGTAAGGGCCGAGCGTCCCGCATCTCGCAAAAAGCAGGCGAGTTAGCCTGATTTCCTGCATGCGGCCTCGGCCAGCGGTTGTGAGAGTTCCGGGCTAGATGCCTATCTCGACCCGGATGGCCTGCGCAATGCGATCCGCGTGTTCGCGCATCTGCTTCTCCGATTCGGCTTCAATCATCACCCGCGCAAGGGCCTCGGTCCCCGAATAGCGCACCACCACCCGGCCGTTGCCATGCAGGTCTGTCTCCGCCTGCTGAATGCTCGCCACCACTGCGGGAATCTGCTCCAGCGGCCGCTTCTCCTTCACGCGCACGTTGACGATCACCTGGGGAAACACACGCAGGTCACTGAGCAGTTCATGCAGTGGCTTCCCAGAACGCGCAATCGTATCGAGCAGCACCAGAGCAGTCAGCAGCCCGTCGCCCGTAGTGCTGCGGCCAGGGAAGAGAATATGGCCTGACTGTTCGCCTCCGAGGCTGGCCTGATGCTTCTGCATCATCTCCAGCACGTACTTGTCACCCACAGGCGCGCGGAGCATGTGGATGCCATGGGTGCGCAGGGCCGCTTCAAGCCCCATGTTCGACATGGTTGTCGCCACAACAAGGTCACCGGCCAATTGCGCCTTGGCCTGCATATCGCGCGCTGCCACGAGCAATACACCGTCACCGTTCACCACCCGGCCGCGCGCGTCAGCGAAAAGGGCGCGGTCGGCGTCTCCATCGAACGTGATACCCAGGTCAGCACCCAGTGCACTCGTCTCCTGGGCCACGACCTCGGGATGCAGCGCGCCGCACTTTTCGTTGATGTTGCGGCCGTTCGGGCTTACATGCGTCAGGTGAATCTGGCCACCCAGGGCAGGGAAGAGCTCAGAAGCGATGACCGCCGCAGCCCCATTGGCGCAGTCGATCACGATCTTTTTCCCCGTCAGGTCGAGATCGGGCACCACATTGCGGAGAAAAGTCTCGTACTCCCGGCGGAAAGCCGTATCGACGGGGGGCGCGCTCAACTCGTTCCCATTCGGCTTAGGACTCTCTTTCAGGTGGCGGAAAATCTCCGCCTCGATCTCCAGCTCAGTTGCGTCGGGCAGCTTGTAACCATCGCCGCCAAATACCTTGATTCCGTTATCCTGCCAGGGATTATGAGAGGCCGAGATCACGACCCCCGCGGCGAAACCATGTTTGCGCGCCAGGTAAGCCACGCCCGGCGTCGTAATCACGCCGGCGTTGCGCACCTCAGCACCGCCGCTGCGCAGGCCGGCGGCGATCACGCCAGAAATCCATGGGCTGGATTCGCGCGTATCAGCCCCCAGCAATACTCGCGGAATGGGGGAGAGATGCTTCAACGAAGAAGCCAACGCCAGGCCGACGGCGAAGATGGTTGGGGTATCGAGTGGGGCCTCTCCGGCAACTGCGCGGATACCGTCCGTTCCAAAAAGCTTTCTCATGGTTTGCCTGGAGGCAACTTCCTTTCGAGCACGCGGCTGGTAAGCGTGCTCTGTGCGAATCGGGTGGTGATCAGGCTACCCTCCTGGGCAGCCGAAGCATCGCGCAACAGCGCTCCTGTCTCATCGAACACCAGGGCATAGCCGCGGTTCAATACCGCTAAAGGCGAAAGCGTTTGCAGCAGCCCATCCGCGCGCGTGTGCCGGGCGTTCGCGCGCTGCAGCAATTGCTGTTGGGCGCGGCCCATGCGTGCATCGAGCGCGGTCAGGCGATCGCGCACCATGCGCATGCGGTGGCTCACATCCTGCCGCAGCAGTCGCGACTCCAGTTTCTGCAGCGTCTCTGCCCTCTGGCGGATGTTGCGGTGCCAGGCTGCGTCCATCTGGTATTGCAACTCATCCACCTGTTGCTGGCGGCGCGTCCATGCGTTGCGCATGCGCGCGAAGGCCGCCGGCACGGCAAGCCGCGCAAACTGCTCCTGGGCGCGCATCAGCACGTAGCGGCAGGCATGGGTCAAACGCCGGTGCAGTTGCTCCAGCCGCTCCTCTACCTTGTGTTGCGCCTCGGTCAGCAGTTCTGCAGCGGCAGAAGGCGTGGGCGCCCGCAAGTCTGCCACGAAGTCGGCAATGGTGAAATCGGTTTCGTGCCCAATGGCTGATACGATTGGCAACTCAGATCGAGCGATAGCACGCGCCAGCAGTTCGCTATTAAACGGAGCCAGATCTTCGAGCGATCCACCGCCTCGGGCCAGCACAATCACATCGACCGACCGCGCCTCGTTGAAATGTGCGATGGCCGCCGCGATCTCCATGGCGGCTATGTCGCCTTGCACCGTCGTTGGGTAAAGTTGCACGTTGAGCGCCAGGTGCCTGCGCCCCGCGACATTGAGAAAGTCACGAATCACCGCTCCGGCAGGTGACGTAATGATGCCGATACAGTGCGGAAAAGCAGGCAGCGCCTTTTTGCGCTCTGCGTCGAACAACCCTTCTTTCTGCAGCCTCGCTTTCAACTGCTCGAAAGCAACCTGCAACGACCCTGCGCCCACTGGTTCGATAAACTCGCCCACCAACTGCATTTGCCCGCGCTGTTCGTAGACCGAGACCCGCCCGCGCACCAGAATCTGCAGACCATCTTCCAGACGGAAGCGCAGCAGCATAGCCTGACGACGAAAGAGCACCACCGGGAGTTGGGCTTCGCCATCCTTCAGCGTGAAGTAAACGTGACCGGATGGGGCAGGGCGGTAGTTGGAGACCTCGCCTTCCACCCAAACATCGGCATACTGGCGCTCGATATGGCTTCTTACTTCGCCGACGAGTTGGCCTACCCGCCACACCCTTCGCAGGTCGGCCGGCGCAGGGGCTTCCGGGAAAACCAGTCCCATCTGGCTCAGGGAATCTTCCGGATTGGGCACGATGCCTCCACCAAACGTCGAGTCTACACGCTACCGCCGGAAGCGGGAGATTACGTAGAAGATTACGGAGAGCAGGATGCTCAATAGGATCGACGTCCCCAATGGCACATAAATATTTACATTCCTGCCCCGATAGGAGATGTCTCCAGGAAGCTTACCCAGCGGGATACCGATATGGCTGAGCAGCAACAGCAAGCCGCCAGCGATGAGCAATACCAATCCCAAAACGACCAGCACCCGGCCCAGGTCATTCATCGTTCTATTTTAGATCGTGGCCGTTGCCACAGATGTGGGCTCTCCTATCCGGCGGTGTGGGAATCGATGGAGCTTCGGGGCGTGGATCAGCGATCTTCCCATATCTCGCATAAATCAGGCGCGATATGGGGCGCCCGCCTTGGTAGAGGGAACAGCATGCAGAGGTAGAGACGGCTTCTTATCGTTGCCCCGCGGGACCATGGGCAATCAGGGTGGTCAACTCGGTCAGTAGCACCTGCAGCCGGTCAATTTCTACTTTGGCGAAAGGTTGATGCTGGCCAAACAGCACTTCCGCTTCCCGCGCCAGATCGGTGCCCCGGGGCAGGCCGAACGTACCCAGAACGCCTGCCAGCTTATGGGCAGAGTCCACTGCACGGAGCTGGGTTGCCCCGTCCATCCGGTTCTGCGCCAACAGCGTGCCCGCCTCTTGCAGCAAGGCGGCGCGTTCGGCCACGGTATGACGGCTCCGCTCCCAGAGAGAGGCGAGCATGGCTTGCAGCTTCTGTTCGGGAGTTTCCAGTGCCGGGGGTGTCGAGTCTTTTGTGCTCAATAATTTATTCCCCTTCCTTCCAGCCTAATGCGGCAGAAATCTGTCGTGCCAGGGCGAGTGGGTCAAAGGGTTTGAACAGGATCGCCTCCACGCCCATGGCGGCGAATTTACGTTGGTCAGGGCCCTGCACTTTTGCCGTCAGTAGCAAGACGGGAATGTGAGCAGTCTTGCTACTGGCCTTCAGCTTGAGCAACGTGGTGGGGCCATCCATCTCGGGCATCATCACATCCAGCAGAATCGCGTCTGGCTGCTCCGCACCGGCGCGTTCAATGCCCCGCTTACCGGAGTTTGCCTCGATCACGTCCCACCCCGCAACTGTTTCCAGGCTCATGCCTGCTACCTGGCGAATATCGTCTTCGTCGTCGATGATGAGGATGCGGCGGCTCATAGATGTGCAGATCCCGTTTACAAATTTCTGGTTACAAAATACCTGGTTCAATGTAGTGGCACAAAGCCCAATGCGCAATCACTGTTGCGATTTTTGCGATGAAAATTAAACGGTGGTAGAAGTGTCGCCGTCCCACCCCAACTGTACTTCGCTCACATCCTGTTGGTTGCGCAGCATGGCGAGCACCAGCGTCTCCACATCTTGCGGCTGCACACGTGCTTTGGTCAGAAACTCGGTGCTCCCCAGGCGCAACTTCTTGCGTTCGGCTTCACTCAGATCCTGTGCAGAATAAACTACCAGGGGCAGGTTTCTCATTTCCTGTTGCTGCCGCAGCCAATCGACCAGTCCAAACCCATCGCCGTCAGGCAGTCCGATATCGAGAATCAGCAGATCGGGCGGTGAAGACACGCAAAGTTCCATCGCTCGGCGCTGTGTCGAGGCATGGTGTACCTGCACGCCGGCCCGCTCAAACGTGGCCAGGATAACTTTCGCCAGGTCGGCATCGTCCTCGACCAGCAACACTCGGGGCGGCTGCCGTTCCACGCGCAGCACTTTGGACAGCGCCGCCAGCATCGATTCGGTATCCATCGGCTGTTCCAGCCAGGCGTCCGCCCACTTTTCCACTTCCGGATCATTCAGTGCCCCGAAGGCACTCAGCACCACGACCGGGATCACCGCCGCGCGTGGATCGTCGCGTAGCAGGTGCAGCGTTGCCCAGCCATGCAGGCTGGGCAGGCTCATATCGAGCAGGATTGCCTGGATAGCATTCTGCCGGATCACCGCCACGGCCTCATCGCCAGTAGATGCCTCTGCCACGGAGTAGCCATGCTGCCTTAGTTTCTCTGCCAGCATGGCCCGGCTCTCCGGGTTTTCGTCGCACACCAGAATCGCGGTAGCGTTCACCGTGTTGGAGCCGTTCGGGCCAGCCAGCCGCAACATGTCGGCATCGCGGGTCACCGAGGGCAGGAACATACGGAAGGTCGAACCGCGCTCCGCGTTTCGCTCTGCCCAGATGCGGCCGGCGTGCTGCACCACGATCGTGCGGCAGATGGCGAGCCCCAATCCGGTGCCACCCTTCTGCCGGGCGTCGGAGGCGTCGACCTGCTGGAAGCGATCGAAGATCGATTCCAGCTTGTCCTTGGGAATACCGCGGCCATTGTCGATTACGCTGATGGTCACACCATCGAGCAGCCGCTCGATCGAAACCGTTACTTGAGAACCCGCAGGCGAGAACTTGACCGCGTTGCTCAACAGATTGGTCATCACCTGTTGCAACCGGTCAGGATCGACCTCAACCTGCACCGGGCCGGAATCCAGCAGGATTTGTACCTTGGCCGCATCGGCCATGGGCGCCATGGCATCGATCGCCTGCCGTGCCAGCTCTTCCAGATCCACACTGCGATAGGTAAGCGGCGCGCGGCCAGACTGCATCCGCTCCAGGTCGAGAATGTCGTTGATCAGGCGGACCAGCCGATCTGAGTTCGAGACCGCGATGCGCAACAGGTTCGCTGCCTTGTCTCCCATCTCGCCCAGCAGTCCCGTCGAGAGCAGACCCAGTGAGCCCCGGATGGAAGTAAGCGGGGTGCGCAACTCATGGCTCACCGTGGAGACGAATTCGTCTTTCATGCGATCGAGCGCATAACGCTGGCTGATATCGCGGAAGCTGAGCACGCTGCCCACGGCTACGTTGTGTTCAACCATCGGTGTTACAGAAAACTCAACGGGGAATGAAGCGCCATTCTTGCGGTAGAACACATCCTGTCCGCTGCTCCCTTCACGCACCAGGAAGGCGCGTCCTGCGCGGCACTGGTCTGAGCACTTTTCCTTGCCCTTGTTCTCTTCGTGCACCACCGAATGCACGGTGCGGCCGATTAAATCGAAAGCGTTGGCGCCCATCATGGTGGCGGCCGCGGGGTTCACAAAAACAATGCGACCGGAGGAATCGGTGCCGAAGATGCCATCTGCCACCGAGTTCAGAATCGATTCCTTCTGCCGGTTCAGCTCTTCGAGCCTGCTCTCTTGTGCCGAGCGTGCCATGAACTGGCCAATCGAAGCGCACACGGTTTCCACCGTGGCCATCATTTCCTTATCTTCCCGCTGTTTCTGGCGGCTAAAGAATTCCACCACGGCGATGACCTGGTTGCCCACGCGGACGGGAACGCCCCATCCGGTGATCAGGCCATCCGCCTTGGCCGAGGCAGCGCGAAGGAAGTTGCCGTCTGCGTGCAGATCTTCGATCCAGCACGGGCTCTCCGCGGCCCAGATCTGGCCGGGCAGGTCTTTGCCCTTTTGCAATACCCGCCCGATGCTGTCGCGATGGAACTCGACGCAGGCCCGGTCCGGGGCATACCAGCCGGCGAGGTAGCGGGTGTGGCGGTCGCTGCTCACAAACCAGAGCCCCGCCATATCAAAGCCGAGGTTGGTTCCCAGCGACTCGAGCATTGCCGGAAGCGCTTCGTCGGACGTGGTGGACTCACCTACCACCTGGCTGACGGCGAGTTGCATTGCCAGTCTGCGTTCGCGCTGGTATTGCGCGGTCACGTCCCTGAAAATGCAACGCACCGAAACCGGTTCGCCGCGATCCTGGCGGCAACTCAGGCTGGCTTCTAACTCGCGGTAGGTTCCGTTGGCATCTTGCACGCGCAGGTTGGCATGGTCGAGCCGCTCCCCACGCAATGCGCGATCGAACAGTGCTGCCGCATTGACCTGCATCTCGGGCGGAAAGGCAGCCTCGAAGTTGATCAGGCTTTCAAAAGCGGCTGCGCTCTTGCCAAAGCACATCTGCCACGCAGGGTTTACGTAGAGGTATTTGCCGCGCGGGCTGAGCGTGGCAATCATTTCCTGCGAATTGTCGAACAGGTCGCGATAGCGCTCTTCGCTCTCACGCAGGGCGTGCTCGGCGCGCTTGGTGGCCGTAAGGTCGGTGGCGATCACGAGCAACCCGGTCAGGGCTCCCTCGGCATTGCGCACGGCGGAGAGATACACCATCGCCGGGAAGGTGCTGCTGTCTTTACGCCGGCACAGGATTTCAAAACCGCGCACCCGGCTCACCGGGAAGCTGGTCACGTACTGCACGTAGTGCTTCAGTTCGGCCGAGACGCTTTCGAGGTCGATCGCCGGTGAGCGATCGAGCCGCGAAACCAGTAGCTGCCCTACACGCTCCAGTTCGCCTTCGGGGAACAGGTCATGCGCGTTGAGCCGGCCAACCACTTCGTGGAAGCGGTAGCCAAGCATGCGCTCAGCGGCGGGATTGAAGATAAGCAGGTTGCCGGCTAGGTCGGTCGCCAGAATCATGGGGCCGGCGGAATCGAGAATGCTGCGCTGCAGTTGGGCAACTTGCTGCACTTGCCACTCGGCTTCGTCCTGCCGTCCGGCGTCGAGAAAACTGTGGACGCAAAGAGCGATAAGGAGAACCTGCGCGCAGGCCCAGGTAATGACAGCGGCGGAAAGGTCGCCGCTATGGCCCAACAGCAGCACCAGGCCGCCATAGGCCGAGAGCAGCAGAGCTACCGCGAAAAATATGGTGGACGGAAGCCTATCTCGTAGCCAGGTCACACGGAGCCGATCGATGAGAGTTTAGTTTTGTAAGCGATTCGCATGGGCAGGCCCATCTGCGAAAATGGGATAAAGCTAGCCCATGCTAAACGTTAACTGTACGGAGTATAGGGCGGCTGGCTAAGTCTATGAAGTGACTAACCGTATGCCTATGCCTCGTAACGCGACGCTCGCGCATCTCCAACGGATCTGATCGGGGAAAACCTGCAGTGCCTGCATTGATTGAGCAGTGCGTTCCGTGTGTGACGTCGCCGACGCACTGGCTCTTCTTCAACTAGCTACGATGGAACGGAATCACGTTCGCGCGGCTCTGAACGAACCTGTCTGACATCGACGACATTCTGCCAAGCGACAAGAAACCGAGAAACAGGACAACGTAGCTAACACCAACCACACCAAGGATAAGTGACAAGGTGACCCCCCGGGACAAAGTCTATGTACGTCTATTGGGGGATGCCTCGAAGTATATCGGCGTTGGGGAGGAGACCTTAAAGAAAACCCGCATGATCCAGACACTTTAGTGATACGCGGGGGTGACCCCTGACGTAACGAAGGGAGCGCTTTTCCTGAGCTCGATCGATCACCACTTCGCGTGCCCCATGTCTCGCACAGTCCTCCCGGCGTGAGAAGGAGAAGGCCGCTCGCCAGCCTTTCCAAGCTGGTTTCGGCCTTGCAGCAAGGCGCCTTTTGCGCCCTAATCGTCCGAAGCCCCGGCGTCACAAGGAGGAGGGCGTTGTGGTGTTAATCGTAAATATTTGATTATAAGGTGGTTAAATTAATCTATGGCTGTTTCGGGGAGTTATGCCGTTACGGGTTCCAGCAGGCGCGCCCAGCGGCGCTGCTTCCGCTCTGCGTGTGCTTTCTTGTGATAGGCATAGCTCGCAATCAACGGCAGAGCCAGGGTCGCCTCGCTGTACACCATTTGCTCGAAAGTTGTGTCCACCTTACCCCACGAACTGGCTTCCTTCAGCGTGCTCGAAGAAAGTGCCCCGTCACGCACATCGGCGACCGTGATCTGGATCGCGTACTTGTGCATGGGAGCATCGACGCCGAGAATCTCCGCCGAAACCACAATGTCCTGGGCGAAGTTCTTCGGTACACCGCCGCCAATCATCAGCAGGCCGGTCGTCGAGTTGGCAATCTTCAACTGGGTCAGCTCGTAAAAGTCCTTGACCGAGTCAATGGAGACCTTGGGCTTGTCGCCCCGCTCGTGCTGGTGCGCCACCAGGCCGAAGCCGGCCGAGCAGTCACTGAAGGCGGGCACGAAGATCGGCACATCCATCTGGTAGGCGGCAAAGATAATGCTGTCGACCCCACCCTTTTCCGGGGTTTTGCCCTGCTTCTCAAGGTAAGCGCCCATCTCGCGGATAAATTCGCGTGAGCTATAGGGACGCGGTTCGAGCGAGTCAGCGATGATCTTGCAGGTGTCGTCGCAAATCCGCAGTTCTTCCTCGTCGATGAGAGTGTCGTAGATGCGGTCGATCATCAACTCGCGCAGGGTGGCGTCTTCCGTACCCTGGCGGTAGAGATCGTCGGCGATCCAGTGCTTGTAGCCGAGAGCCTCGAAAAAGTCCTGGTCGACGATGTTGGCGCCGGTAGAAACCACGGCATCCACCATGTTGTTGCGGATCAGGTCGACGAAAATCTGTTTCAGTCCGGCGCTGATCAGCGATCCGGCCAGGCAGAGAATCACCCCGCAGTCCTGGTCGCGCAGCATGCGCTCGTAAATCGAAGCCGCCCGGGCAAGGTCACGGGAGCTATAAGCCATGGATTGCATGGCATCAACCAGCGGAACGACATTGTGCTGCTTGATGTCGACGTGCTGAATTGGCGAGGTGAGAAGCTCTTTTTTCGTAGGCATAACAGTTTCAGGATAGCAAAGCGTGGCCGCTTCCGAGCCCCTGGGCTTGTTAATTTCCGCTTGCTAAATTCGATGGTCCAGCACGGGCAGCAAGGCCACCAGAAGGCTGGTCAGCTCAGCCTGGGCACGGGCGCCCGTCTCCATCACCTCCTGGTGGTTGAGCGGCTGATTGAGCACACCGGCAGCCATATTGGTGACGCACGAGATTCCAAGCACCTCCATCCCCATGTGCCGAGCCACGATCACTTCATGAACGGTCGACATGCCCACCAAGTCTGCTCCCCAGGCGCGAAAAGCCCTGATCTCGGCGGGTGTCTCGAAGCTGGGGCCCGACACGCTGAGGTACACACCCTCGGGCAAGGAGATTCCTACTTTTTCGGCAGCCGCACGTGCCAGCAAACGCAGCCCTGGGGCATAAGGGTGGCTCATATCGAAGAAGCGCTCTCCGAACCGCGGGTCATTCGGTCCGACAAGCGGATTACGGCCGGTCAAGTTGATGTGGTCGGAGATGAGAACCAATTGGCCTTGCTTCAGATCGAGGCGAATGCCACCGGCGGCATTGGTCACAACCAGAGTAGTGATTCCCAGCCGGCCCAGAACGCGGGTAGGAAACGTGACTTCTTCCGGTGAATATCCCTCATAGGCATGGACGCGTCCTTGCATGACTGCGACCGCTGTTCCGGCAAGTGAACCGGCCACCAGGCGTCCACTGTGGCCTTCCACCGTAGGCCGCGGAAAGTGGGGGATGCTGTCATAAGGAATAGCGACCGGCTGCTCAATGCGATCCGCAAAAGAACCCAGTCCCGAGCCGAGCACAATCGCGACACGCGGCGCCACGGGAACAAGCTTGCGGATGGCCGCCGCCGCCTCTTCCGCTTTTTCAAAAACGCCCTTCGGCAAGTCGTTGTCCTCGTTCTGGAGATTCATATGGAGGGAGCTGCAGTTCTGCCAGCCCCTACCGCAGCAGCACGCTGACAATCGCCGCTGACATCAGGTTGGCCATCGTTCCTGCCAGCATCGCGCGCAACCCCAGGCGAGCGAGGTCGTTGCGCCGATTCGGAGCCAGAGCACCAATGCCGCCAATCTGCATACCAATCGACCCCAAATTAGCAAAGCCGCAGAGCGCAAATGTGGCAATCGTAAACGAACGAAAATCAAGCATCGACTTCTGCGCACCCAGCAACGAATAAGCTACCAGCTCATTCGTAACCGTACGGGTACCCAGCAAATTCCCAACCAGGCGCGCGCTATGCCATGGCACCCCAATCAGCCACGCAACCGGAGCAAACACGAACCCCAGAATTACATTCAAGCTGGAAGGGAAGGGAATATGGTGGCCGCCCAGCCAGCCGCTCATGCCGCCCAACATTCCATTCAACAACCCAATCAGCGCCAGAAACGAAATCAGCATAATGCCGACATTGAACGCCAGCCGCCCGCCATCGATCGTGCCGCGAGCAATCGCTCCCAGCAGATTTTCTTTCTCGTGCTGCTCATCGAGCGGCATCGTCACCCGGCTTAGCGTGGCGGGTGTATGCATTTCCGGCACGAGCATCTTCGAAACCAGCACGGTTCCCGGAGCCGTCATGATCACGGCAGCCAGCAAATGCCTGGCCTCAATTCCATAAAGAATGTAAGCCGCCATGATGCCGCCGGAGACGTGCGCCATACCGCTGGTCATGATCGTCATCAACTCCGACTGCGTCGCCCCCGGCAGAAAGGGTCGAATGCTAAGCGGAGCTTCTGTCTGGCCCATGAAAATGCTGGCTGCCACGTTCAGTGACTCCGCGCCGCTGATGCGCATGGTGACCTGCATCAGCCGAGCCGCGGCTTTGATCACGATCTGCATGATGCCCAGGTGATAGAGCACAGCAAAAAAAGCGGAGATGAAGATGATGGTCGGCAACACCTGGAAAGCAATGATGAGCCCAAACGAGGAGTGCTGTTTGCCCAGGTCGCCAAAGACAAAGCCGGAGCCGACAAAGGCATAGGCCAGCATCCGATTGATCGCGTTGCCTGCTGCTGCCAGGGCACGCTGACCGGCATCGAAGCGCAATACCAGCACGGCAAAAACCCACTGCAGCCCAAGACCCCAGGCTGCAGTCTGCCATCGAATGGCCTTGCGGTTGGTTGAAAGCAGCCACGCCAACAACAAGATGACTGCCAACCCAAGCAGACCGGTCAATCGTTCCAAACGGTTCTCCTTATTACGCGCGACTAAGTTTGAAACGGTGAGGAAATACTTCTTCGAAGCGGTAATCTTCCCAGCCCAATGCGCCGCTAAAAATCACACGCGAAGCCGGCAGCATGAACTCACTCAAGACCTGCAGGCAAGCGCCACAAGGAGGGCTCGCAGCATCGTTGAGGTTGGTAATGGCGCACGCCAGCACGCGGATATCCGGTCCATGCTCCGCAACCGCGCGCATGACTGCCGAGCGTTCCGCGCAAATGGTCAGGCCATAGGAGGCATTTTCCACGTTGGCGCCCGTCACCAGCGATCCGTCTTGCAGCAGCAACGCGGCGCCCACCCGAAATTTGGAATAAGGCGCGTACGCCTGCCCGGCGACGGCGGTCGCCAGGTTCGTCAGTTGCAGCAGCAACTGCGGGGTAAAGCCAATCTCACCTTGATCCATTGTCCCTGAGCGTAAAGGGAGCGGGGCAGCGACGCAACCCAGATGTTGCGGTATCTGGCGCGTTCCAGGAAATCCAGATTCGCTTTGGTCGGGAATGACGATTCCGTGGGTAGTACTTGCCGCTTAGGGACTGGCAGCGTTGCCCACACAAGCCAAATGCGGGCTTGTATGGGGCACCCTCAGCATTTTTCATCCCCTCTCATGGGCCAAAGGCCCAAGGGTTGTAGAGGGCAGCGGCTACCCTCTCCTTTGTGATCTCGACCGGAGCGTAGCGCCGATTGTCACCCCGAGCACAGCCGAAGGAGCTGCAGTTCCGCTTTCTCAGGTCCATGGAAACGCCCGATGCAACCCGGCGTCACGCAACAGATATCCTTCACACAGCACACATGGCGGTGAAGAATAAAACTCGATCGGCGGCCAAATCGTCTTCAGAAGACGCACTCGGCCTGTTCCACCCGGTTACCGCCGCCTGGTTCCGTGCCGTCTTCGACCAGCCCACCGCCCCGCAGCGCCTCGGCTGGCCTGCGATCGCGCGCGGCGAAAACACCCTCATCCTCGCCCCCACCGGAACCGGCAAGACCCTGACTGCCTTTCTCTGGTGTCTCGACCGGCTCATGCTGCACCGGGCTCCCGAAGAAACTCCAGGTTGCCGCGTCATCTACCTCAGCCCGCTCAAGGCTCTGGCCGTAGACGTAGAACGCAACCTCCGCGCGCCCCTCGCCGGCATCGCCAACATGGCTCGGCAGAACGGGGTTGCGTTTCAAACGCCGGAAATAAGTATCCGTACCGGTGACACTTCGCAAAAGGACCGCAGCCGCTTTCGGCGTCATCCGGGGGAGATCCTCATCACCACCCCGGAATCGCTCTATCTGCTGCTTACTTCGGACGCTGCCTCCAGCCTGCGCCGTGTCGATACAGTCATCATCGACGAGATCCACGCCGTGGTGCCTACCAAGCGCGGCGCACACCTGGCTTTGTCTCTCGAGCGCCTACAGGCCATTGTCGAAGGCCGAGTGCAACGTATCGGTCTTTCCGCAACGCAGCGCCCATTGGAAGAGGTGGCCCACTTTCTTGGAGGAGCCTCTAACGGAGCCGAACCTGCTGCGAGCAACGCCCTGGAAGTAGCCTCGGGAACGGCTGAACAGGATTCTCCCATCGTCGCCTACCGGCCAGTTACCATCATCGACGCCAGCGCACCAAAAAAGCTTGATTTGCGCATCGAAGTGCCCGTGGAAGACATGGCCCGGTTAGGGCAGAAAGAAGAGCTGCCCAGCGGCGCGGCCTCGCAGGGTCCCAAGCGAACTTCGATCTGGACGGCGATCCACCCGCGCCTGGTGGAGATCATTCGCCAGCGCGTTTCTACAATCATCTTCGTCAACAGCCGCCGCATCGCCGAGCGGCTGGCCGGCGCAATCAATGAGCTTGCGGGCGAACAACTGGCATGCGCACACCACGGTTCCATCGCAGCCGCACAGCGATCTGAAATCGAAGAGCAGCTCAAGGCGGGGAAACTGCGCGCGCTGGTAGCGACCTCATCGCTGGAATTGGGCATCGACATGGGTGCAGTCGACCTTGTCATCCAGATTGAGGCGCCACCCTCTGTCGCCAGCGCCATGCAACGCATCGGCCGCGCCGGTCACCAGGTGGGCGCCGCGAGCGAAGGCGTGATCTTTCCGAAATATCGTGCAGATCTTGTTGCGTGTGCCGCCGTCACGCAGGCCATGCACCAAGGGCTTGTTGAATCCACGCGCTATCTGCGCAATCCGCTCGACGTACTGGCGCAACAGATCGTCGCCATCGTGGCGCAACCACCCGCGGTTTCAAAACTGACATCGGCGGAGCGCAAGCAAAAGCCGGCCGCGCCCGTCGAGATCAGCGTCGAAGAAGTCTTCCGCATGATCCGCGGAGCTGCAGGCTTCAGCAGCCTCACACGCGCCGCCTTCACCGGTGTGCTCGATCTCCTGGCGGGGCGCTACCCGTCCGATGAATTCGCCGACTTGAGACCGCGCATTACCTGGGACCGAAGCAAAGACACGCTCACTCCGCGCGAAGGAGTGAAGATGCTAGCCATCTTGAACGGCGGCACCATTCCAGATCGTGGGCTTTACGGCGTGTTTCTCTCCGGAGCCGAAGGCAAGGCTATCCGGGTCGGCGAACTCGATGAAGAAATGGTCTTTGAGAGCCGCACAGGCGACACGTTCATTCTCGGCGCATCCACCTGGCGTATCGATGAGATTACGCATGATCGCGTTCTCGTCTCGCCCGCGCCGGGCCAGCCAGGCAAGACGCCGTTCTGGCATGGAGACAATGCCGGCCGGCCGCTCGAGTTTGGCCGGCGTATTGGCAAGTTGATTCGCGAATTGCGCGCCATGCCGCGCAACGCTGCGCTCAGCCGCCTCACCCGCGAGCACGATCTCGATACCCTGGCGGCAGAAAATCTGGTCCGCTTCCTCGCCGACCAGGAAATTGCTACCACTGTGGTTCCAGATGACCGGACGATCGTCATTGAGCGCACACGCGACGAAATGGGTGATTGGCGCATCTGCGTTCTCACGCCTTTCGGCAGCCGCATCCACGCCCCATGGGCCATGGCGATTACTGGCCGTATTCGTGCCAGCGGTGGGGCCGATGTAGAAGCAATGTGGGGGGATGACGGTTTTGTTCTGCGCTTTCCCGACAGCGACGTTGCCCCAGACTCCGAGCTGATTCTTATCGATGCCGGCGAAGCAACTGACCTTGTCTTGCGACAGCTCAGCGGTACGGCTCTGTTTGCTGCAAAGTTCCGCGAGAGTGCGGCACGGGCATTGCTGTTGCCCCGACGGCGCGCGCAGGGCCGCGCCCCCTTATGGCAGCAACGTAAGCGAGCTTTTGACCTGCTGTCAGTCGCGTCGCGCTACGCGGGGTTCCCGATTCTACTTGAGGCATATCGCGAGTGCATGCGCGATGTCTTCGATATGCCGGCGCTGCTCGAGACCCTGCGCGCCATTACCCAGCGCAACGTGCGCGTGCATGTGGCCGATACACGCACGCCTTCACCCTTTGCATCCTCTCTGCTCTTCGCATACGTGGCCAATTACATCTACGATGGCGACGCACCGCTGGCCGAACGGCGAGCGCAGGCCCTCTCCATCGATCAGGAGCAATTGCGTGAACTGCTCGGCGATGCCGACCTGCGCGAGTTGCTGGATGCCGAAGCCATCAGCGAAGTAGAAGAGCAGTTGCAGGGCTTGCTCGAAACCCACCGCATTCGCTCCGCGGATGGCATCCACGATCTGCTCTTGCGCATCGGTGATTTATCACGCGATGAGCTCATGCGCCGTCTTGCCAGCCCCGAGCTCATCGATCAACTTCAGCGATTGATCCGCGCGCGCCGCCTGCTCGAAATCAAGATCGCGGGCACCAAACGTTTGATCGCTATGGAAGATGCGGCCCGCTATCGCGACGCTTTGGGTATTCCGCTTCCTCCTGGAATCGCAACCGCCTTGTTGCAATCTGTAGCCGAGCCTGTACTCGAACTGGTCCGCCGTTTCGCGAGAACTCACGGGCCCTTCACCCTGCGCGAAGTCACCGAGCGCTTCGCACTCGATGCACCCCAGGTCGAAACCGCCCTGCAGGCATTGCTGTTCGACGGCCGTATTGTCGAAGGCGGATTCCGCCCCGGGGGCGTTTACCGCGAGTGGTGCGATGCCGAAGTGCTGCGCCTGATCCGGCGTAAATCGCTGGCCCGCCTGCGCAGTGAAGTCGAGCCGATTGACCAGCAGGCGCTGCAGCGGCTTGCGACTCACTGGCAGGGAGTGCTGCAACGCAGGCGCGGTCTCGACGCTTTGCTCGATACCATTGAACACCTGCAGGGTGCTCCATTGGCCGCATCGCTGCTCGAAACTGCGATTCTGCCTGCACGCCTCGCGAACTACACCCCTGGCAGTCTTGACACACTGATCGCTGCCGGGGAAGTGGTTTGGTGTGGACTCGATTCGCTCGGCGAACACGACGGGCGCGTTGGCCTGTTCCTCTCAGACAAGCTAAGGACGCTCCTACCGCCGCGCGCGGCTCCGTCACCGGATAATCCCTTGCGGCCGCGCGAAATGGAAGTCCTGGCGCAACTGGGCAAGAGTGGCGCCGCCTTCTTCGCGCAATTGCATGATGCGGTCGGCGGTGGCTATCCGGGTGAGACGCTCGACGCGCTGTGGAGCCTGGTCTGGCGCGGCCTGGTCACCAATGACACCTTCCATGCCTTGCGCGCCTATGTCGCTCGGCCCACCTCTTCACGCCAGCCAAAGCGCCAGCACAACCTGCCCGCTTTTCGCTCACGCCGCACCACTCCGCCGAGCGCACAAGGGCGTTGGAGCTTAGTGCCGGCCAACCTCGCGACACCCACGGAATGGAGCCACGCATTTGCCAACCAGTTGCTCAACCGCTATGGAGTGCTTACCCGGGAATCGGCTGCGAACGAGAACCTGCCCGGTGGATTCAGCGCCATCTACGACGTACTGAAGGCGCTCGAAGAAAGCGGCCGCATACGCCGCGGCTATTTTGTTGCCGGACTGGGCGCGACGCAATTCGCATTGCCTGCGGCGGTCGATCTGCTTCGTTCGCTGCGCAATGGCCCCCCGGATCGATAAACCGGAGATGGTGATGCTCGCGGCCACCGATCCGGCCAATCTATACGGCGCCGTATTACGCTGGCCGTCCCTCAGCGAAGACTCCGGCGAAGAAGGAACGCGTACCTTCACGCGTAGCGCAGGTGCGAGCGTCATACTGCGCAACGGAGAACTGGCCGCTTACTTCCGCCGTAACAATCCCAACCTGCAGGTATTTTTGCCCAGCGAAGAACCAGATCGTTCCGCCACGGCACGAGACCTCGGGTTATTTCTCGCGAGTGTGGCTCAGCAGGAAATGGACCGCCGAGAGGACCATCGTGGCGGCATGCTCATCACTACTTTGAATGGCCAGCCGGCCGCACATCATTTTCTCGCTCCATTTCTTCAGGACGCCGGCTTTCATGTCGCGCCCACGGGACTCAATTTCCGTCGCGGTTTGCCTTCCGTTCTGCCGCCATCCAATATCGAATCCGGTGACGGCGGTATCACGAAAATGCAGTAAGGGAGCGGCTCTCTCGTGCCTGAAGGCGATACCATTTTCCGTTCTGCCCGCGCACTGCGGCGGCTCTGGCCGGTAAAACGATCACGTTGTTTGAGACGGCCTATGCGCCGCTGGCCAGCGTCAACGATCAGAGCCCTGTAGCAGGACGCGCGGTCGACGACACCTCCGCCAGGCTCTGGGTCCATCCGCGCTCCGGCTCGTCGTGCCGCCGCTGCGGAACACCCATACTCATGCGCAAACAAGGTCCCGGCGCCCGCTCCACCTATTGGTGCCCTGACTGTCAAAAAGGGCCCTGACTGTTAAAAGGGATAGATGGGCGGCTTCGCAGAGTTGCCTGTTGGGCTGGCGCCTCTAGTGAGGCTCCTCAGATTCCGGCTGTGGCTTATCTTTCCCGCCAAACAGCCGACTAAAGAATCCCTTTTTCTTCTTCTGCTGCTGTTCCGCAGGAGGCTCGTTGTTTCCTGCCACCGCGCCCGTGGTTGCAGCCGGTGCGCCGGTCGAAGGCTGCGGCAAAGCAGGCGCCCCATTCGCCGGCGCGGGAGCAACCGTGGTCTCCTTCCCGATCCCAAACAGCTTCTGGAACACGTTCCGCTGGTCCCCAGCCGCCTGACCGCACGTTTGAGTCGGTGCCGTACCGTCGAGAAAGGCTACTTCGTAATCCGTTGGGCAAGTGGCATCCGCAAGCAGGTCAGTCACCTTATCGAGCGTGACGATCGAAACCCCTGGCGGAGGAATGAAGTCACGTGTATCTGAGTATTCTGGCAACTGCACAGCACGCTTCATGAACTCGGCCCAGATAGGCACAGCCGCTCTGGCGCCGTCCAGCTTCAGGTCGCTATAGTCGTCATTTCCAACCCAGACCACGCAGAGCAAATTGCTGGTGAAGCCGGCGAACCAGGCGTCGCGCTCAGTTCCGGTCTTTCCGGCCGCAGGGGCTCTGAAACCAGCCGCACGTGCACCTGCGCCCGTTCCCGCGTTGATGACATTCTCCAACAAAGAGACGGTTAGGTAAGCCACCCGAGGATCGAGAATTGGCTTGGAGTTGGGTGTGTAGTCATTCAATACATCACCCGTAGCCGAACGGACTGAAGCCAGCAGCCAGGGATCGATCTTGACACCACCATTGGCGAACACGGTATACGCCCCTGCCAAATCAAGTGGGGTGACGTCGTATGTGCCTATCGCGACCGAGGGTGTTCCGCGGGCAGATTTCATCCCGGCATCCCGGGCCAACGCCGCTACGTTGTTGTAACCAACCATCTGCGCTAGCGATATGGTCGCGTTATTTTCAGACCATTGCAGTGCCGTGCGCGCGGTAATGTTTCCAAGGTAGCGTGTGTCATTGTGGTAATTGGCCGGTGCGTAGCCTTCTTCAAATGTGGTCGGATCGTTATTGAGTTTTGTTACTGCCGTAAAAATACCGCTCGGCCTGCCGGGATCTGCAGGAGCTGGCTCCGCCGGGTCTGCAACCTGCTCCACGCCTTGTGGTTGCGCCGGTGGCTGGGTCAGTATCCTTCCCGCCAGGCTGGTGTTAAAGGCCGCGGCGTAGACGAACGGCTTAAAAGCAGAGCCGGGCGGACGATGCTGCACTGCGTGATTAAACTGGCTGGCCCCATAGTTTCTGCCGCCTACAAGCGCCAGTACCTGGCCTGTATGAGGATTCAGTGCAATCAACGCAACCTGGGGATAAACAACGGGCGAGTTGTCACCCTGCTTCACCTTGCGCGCATGCAACCTGTCTACCTGCGCATCGACTCCCTTCATGCCCTCCGTTACCGCATCGGAGGCGACCTGTTGCAGATCCGGATCGAGCGATGTGTAGATGCGTAAACCCTGGCTGTTGTATGCCGAGTCACCCAGGTGCTGCGCCAACCGGTCGCGTACCAGGTCCACAAAATAGGGCGCTTCGCCGCCATCAATGGCGACCGGCGTCAGGTTCAGAGGCTCCGCCTTGGCGCGGAGGGCGTCCTGCTTGGTGATCTTGCCCGTTTCCACCATGGCGTCGAGCACCATATTGCGGCGCAAGGTGGCGCGTTCCGGGTGGCGGTAAGGGTTCAGATAGCTCGGGTGTTGGATCATGCCCGCCAGCATCGCGCACTGGGCGAGATCGATCTGCTGAACGTCTTTGCCGAAGTAGGTCTGCGCCGCCTGGCCAAATCCGTTGATGGCAAAACTGCCCTGTTGCCCCAGTGGAATCTGGTTGGCATAGATCTGAAAGATTTGCTGCTTGGTGTAACGGTGTTCCAGCTGGTACGTGATGGCGATCTCAATGATCTTGCGCCTTAGCTTCTTCTCCGGCGAAAGAAAGAGGCCGCGAGCCAACTGCATGGTGAGCGTCGATCCACCCTCGCGCCGCCGCCCGGACCGCAGATCGTCGCGCAGAGCGCCCACCAGGCGGAAATAGTCGACGCCCCCGTGGTCAAAAAAGCGTCTGTCTTCGATCGAAGTAACCGCATTGACCAGGTTGGGTGGTAGTTCGTTGTAGTTAACCAGGCGGCGTTTGGTGCGGGTCTGGTCAGAGAGCCCTGTGATGAGTTGTGGCTCGAGCTCGTAGGCGTCCAGATCCTGGCCGCCATCGCCGGAAATCTTGCTGACCAGACCTTTGTTGAAGGTAACGGTCGCGCCTTGTTCGGAGTGGTATGACTGTGGTCCCGGCTGGATCGCGATGCTCGCTTCGTTCAGCGAGTACGAGCCCATGCGCGATTTATCGCCTTGTCCGTTCATGCTGTACCCGGCATCGCGCAGTTGCTGGGCGATTGCACGCGAGCTCAGCTTTTGGCCAATACGCACTTCCTTGGGTGCCGCGTAGATCTTTGCAGTTTGCTGAAAGAGCGGCTTCTGCAGTTGCTCGTCAACGATGTGTTCGTACTTCAGGTAGTAGTAGCTGAAGACGGACCAGCAAATGAGGAAGCTGAGCACAAGCGTTCCCCCCACAACCGCAAGGGCGATATTGCGCACCGGGTGCTTGAGCAGGCTGGCACGAACTACCTTGATCTTGATTGCCAAATGAGAACCCCGCGTTTTTCCTAAACCAACATCAAAGCCCGGATGCTCCATATCTCACTATTTTTCAGCGAGATATAGGGCACCACGAACTCCGGTGTTGCTCTAAGCCCTAAGCCGCCAACGACCGGGGCCTTATCCTTCGCGCCTTTTGCGAAGGGTGGGAGACTGCAAACCTCAAACCTAAACCAACCCTGTTCGCGGCTCAGCCGCAACCGGCCTATACACTAGACGCTGGCGACGACCTCTTGTAGCCGCTGGGCAATCTCCGCAATCGCAACATCTTCACTAGCCGCCTTAGAACGGGTAACCAGCTCCAGCCGTCCTTCCGCCGCTTTCTTGCCTACGTTGATCCGGTAGGGAATCCCTATCAAATCCGCGTCTTTGAATTTGACGCCGGCCCGTTCATCACGGTCATCCAGCAGGACATCGAAACCCGCATCTTCCAGCTGCTGCGCTACCTGCTCGGCCGTCGCCGCCAGGTGCGCATCGCCCATGTTCGTCACGGTCACGACAACATCGAACGGAGCAATCGACCGATTCAGAAAGAATCCATTCGCGTCGTAATTCTGCTCGATGGCTGCTGTTAGGATGCGCTCAATACCGATTCCGTAACAGCCCATAATCGGGGTAACCTCTTTACCATGAGGGTCCAGGATGCGGACGCCCATGCCGTCGGAATAGCGATAGCCCAGCTTGAAGATATGCCCCACCTCGATGGCCTTGGCGACCTTCAGCGGATTGCAAGGGGGGCATTGCGGGCAGCTTTCTCCCTCGATCACATTGCGCACGTCCGCCGTCTTCGAAGCCGTGAAATCCCGCCCCGGCGTTACATTGCGCAGGTGGTATTCCTCCTTGTTGGCGCCGGTGACCAGATTCTGCCGGCCTTCAAGCCACTTGTCTAGAATCACTGTTACTTTACCGGCATCGAGCCCGATCGGCCCCAGATAACCTGCAGGAGCCCCAAAGGTGCTCACGATCTCCTCGGCAACCATCGGCCGCAGTTCGCGGGCATTTGGAAAGAGGCCGGCGAGCTTCGCCTGGTTGAGCGAGTGGTCGCCGCGCAGCAGCACGACCACTGGGCTCGCAATCTCCGAGCCGCCGGCCTTCGCCGGGGCGCTCAGGGCCATGTAAGCCATGGTCTTCACCTGGTGAACCGGCTCAAGCTTGAGAAATTTACCCACATCCTCGATGGTTCGCTGTCCGGGTGTATGTACCAGCTCCGGCGATCCGTCACTCGACGGCGCCAGATTTTCGACCATGGGCAACCGCGAAGTAGCCTTTTCCAGATTCGCCGCATAGTTGCAGGCAGCGCAGCTCACGATCAGATCCTCGCCTGCCTCGGCGTAGACCATAAATTCTTGCGACTGGGAGCCGCCCATGGCGCCCGAGTCCGCCTGCACGGCAACAAACTCAAGCCCGCTACGGTTGAAAATCGCGCGATACGCGGCGTCGTGCTTGTTGTAGCTGATATCGAGCCCCGCATCGTCCAGATCGAAGGAATAGCTGTCCTTCATGATGAACTGGCGCACGCGCAGCAACCCGCCCTTGGGCCGGGGCTCATCGCGAAACTTGGTCTGAATCTGGTACCAGATCTGAGGCAGCTGCTTGTAGCTGCGCAGCTCTTTGCGGGCAATGTCGGTCATGACCTCTTCGTGGGTCATGGCCAGCACCAGCCAGGCACCCTTGCGATCCTGCAGCCGGAACAGGTTCTGCCCCATGCTGGTCGCGCGCCCGCTCTCTTCCCACAACTCGCGCGGGTTGAGCGCCGGCAGGAGGAATTCCTGACCAATACGGTCCATCTCCTGGCGCACAATGGCCTGAATTTTCTGAATGGAGCGCTGCCCCAGGAACAGGTATGAGTAGACGCCCGCGCCCAACTGGCGTACGTATCCGGCACGCAGCAGAAATTTGTGGCTGGCTACCTCGGCATCGGCCGGGGCTTCACGCAGAGTAGGAATAAACAGCTTCGACCAACGATACATTCTTAGGGGGCACTTTCCTGGTAAGAGACTCCCAATTCTAAATGGTTCAGCGAGAGTTCACACGGTTTCGGAGGGTGTAGCCGGCACGTACAGGTCCGGCAGAGCGGGGCGGTTTTCACCGGATTGTCATCAAACCGGGCTGCATCCTTCTTACAATCACGGATGCTATGTATAACGGACCCTTGACTTTCGATGTGGTGGGCGGCAAAACACCGGACACGCGCGTCTTCCGTCTGCACGGACCCATCACCCTGAACAACATGTTCGAGTTTCAGAAGGTTCTCGCCGAGGGCAAGGAGAAGTTAACCATCCTCGACTTCACCGATTCGCCCTACATGGACTCGGCCGGCCTGGGCATCCTGCTCAACTACTACGTCTCCTGCAAGCGCCAAGGCCGCTCCATCCGCCTGGTAGCGGTCAATTACCGTGTAGCCGCACTCCTGGAGCTGACCCACGCCAACACCCTGGTCAAGAATTACGAGACCGTGGAAGCCGCCGAATCCGCTACTGAATAAGACTCAGCTCTTCGCTCTCCGCCAGCGAAACGGGATGCCCCATATCTCGCGCCTGTTTTTTGCACAAACCGGCATCCGCATCTCAAATCAGCTCAAGTCCCCATAAATCATGGAGATGCAGCACCCCGGCCACAGCCTTCTCCGCATCCACGACCACCAGGGAGGTAATTTTCTTCTCTTCCATGATCCCCAGCGCCCGCGCGGCAAACTCATTCGGTCCAACTGTCTTTGGCGAAGGATTCATCGCATCCCCAGCCGTCAAAGCCAGGGCGTCCGGCCCCTTTACTTCCAGCAGGCGCCGCAAATCGCCGTCGCTCATGATGCCGACCAGCGTCTCGCCCTCGGTCACCGTAGTCATGCCCAACCCTTTACGGCTCATCTCATAAATGACAGCAGGAATCGGCGTAGTCGTGGACACACGCGGAATGGCGTCGCCAGCATGCATCAGCTCACCAACCCTGGCCAGCTTTTTACCGAGCTTCCCGCCCGGATGCAGTTCGGCGAAATCCTCCGCCCGAAAACCTTTCTTGAGTGACACCGCAATAGCCAGAGCATCACCGAGGGCAAGCATGACCGTCGTAGAAGCCGTTGGCGCCAGGTTCATGCCGCAAGCTTCCTGCTCCACACTCAAATCCAGCGCCACATCGCTCGCCAGGGTCAGCGTGGAGCGCATGGCGCAGCAGAAACTAATCAGGCTATCGCCGATTCGTTTCAACGCCGGCAGCAGCCGCAGAATCTCTTCTGTTTCCCCGCTTGACGAGAGAGCCAGCACCAAGTCGCCCTGGGCCAGCATGCCGAGGTCGCCATGCACGGCATCGGCTGGATGCAGAAACAGCGCCGGTGTACCCGTGGAGTTGAAGGTCGCGACCAGCTTCTGCGCGATGATGCCGCTCTTGCCCATACCGGTCACGACGACACGTCCCCGCCGCTTGCCACACTCCACCACCAGTTCCACGGCGCGAGAGAAGTCGGCTGCCATGCCGTTTTCCAGGCGGGCCGCAAGTCGAAGCAGCGCTTCGGCTTCAATGCGTATTAATTGAGCAGGCGTTGGTGAGTTCATCCGTCCCTGAGGGTGAAAACATTGATGGTATCAGCCTCATTCCTGTCTGAGCCCCCGGGAAGCCGCCGGGGTCCATTAGAATGGAGTAGACACATTCCGGTGCAAGTGGTGGAAAGGTTATCCTCAGCGTGAAGCGCAATCAATGGGTTATTGTTCTGGTCGTGGCAGTGTTCGCGCTCATGGTTTGGTCGGGTTATGCCAACCACCAGCGCCGCAAGCAGGCTGCAAAGCATCAGGCGCAAGGCACACTGGTGCCTGAAAATGCGAATAACCAGACCGTGCAGCAGGATGTCGCCGCAGACGAAGGCTTGCCGGATCTGAAGGGCAAACACGCCCCTGAATTCACCTTGAAGACGGTTGATGGCAAGAAAGTTTCTCTTTCCGACTACAAGGGAAAGGCCGTGCTGATCAATTTCTGGGCAACATGGTGCGCTCCCTGCAAGATCGAAATGCCATGGTTTGTTGCGTTGCGTGAGCGGTACGCCAGCCAGGGTTTTGAAATTCTGGGTGTTTCGGAAGATGATGCCGATACTCCTCGTGCCAAACTGGTGAAATTCGGCCAGGAGCAGGGACTCAACTATCCGTTACTCGTGGGAGATGACGCAGTGTCGCGCAAATACGGCGGCGTTGAGTTTCTTCCTACTTCCTACTTTGTAGGACGCGATGGAAAGATCGTCGCAGAAACCGCCGGTCTTATTTCAAAAGATGACGTGGAAAACAACATCAAGAAGGCACTGGCCACTGGGGGGCAATAGCGTGTTCTGCCGGGCTGCAGCTATTCTCATGATCGGCGCGTCGCTTTGCGCCGCGCAGGTGCTGAAGAATCAGCCCTTGCCGCTGCCGGAAGGAGTCAAGCCTCAGGCCGATCGCGCCGCAGCCGTGCAGTTTCTCTACCCCGAACAGGTAACAGTGCCTGCGCGTCAGACGACCGGGATTGAACTTCATTTTCGCGTGGCCGATGGGCTGCACATCAACTCACATACACCGTTGGAGAAGTCACTGATCCCGGCACGGCTCGCCGTTGTGGAAGAACCAGGTCTTCATGTCACCGCAGTCGATTTCCCGCCAGGCACTGACTACGCGCTGCAGCTAGCCCCGAAAGAAAAGCTTAGCGTGTACACGGGCGAGTTCGTACTGTACGCGCGCGTCACGGCCCAACCCGGCAGCCACCTGCTAAACGGAGGCTTACACTACCAGGCCTGCGACGCCAACGCCTGCATGCCCCCCCACACCATTCCAGTAGCTGTGAGCATCATTGCGCAGTAAGTCGAACGGCAAACCGCCAAATTCCCAGCCTCTTCAGCTGAGGAGGGCGCACGAGATCGTAATCGAAGACCCTGAAATTCTCAGCGGAACTCCTGTAATCAAAGGTACGCGGGTTCCGGTTTACGACATTGCTGCCGCAGTCGATTCAGCAACACCCATGAATCGAATTCTCAAGTCCTATCCAAGCTTGAAAGACTGGCAGGTTGAACTCGCCTCGGTTTACGCCAAAGCAGTTCCTCCACGCGGACTCCCGAGGCGGGTCCCATCTGTCGGCGGGCATAGAGGGTCAATCACGAAAAAGCGACTACGCACCTCCTTATGAAGGAGATGATGCGTAGTGAAATTGCCGATTGACCAATGTTGATCTGCGTTCTCTCTACCCCACCCGCGATGTCTCAGGCGAAACGGCAATCGAGACCGCCGCTTTCAGCCGCTTGACCACGCGCTCCTTGCCCAGCGATGCCATCACCGCGAACAGGCTCGGCGCCACACCCTGCCCCGTGAGCGCGACGCGCGATCCATTGATCAATGCGCCCGCCTTTATCCCCTTCTCCTCGGCAAATGCCCTTAACGACTGTTCGGCAGACGCTTCTGAGAACTCGTCCAGTTGCTGATATCGCTCGCCCAGTTCTACCAACAGCGCCCGGCCGGCCTCATCACCCAGAAATTTGGTTACAGCAGCAGGATCATATTCGTACCCATCGCTAAAATATCCGCGAAACGCCCCAGCGAAGTCCTTCAAATTACGCGCTCTCGCTTGCAGCAACGCAATCGCCGCCAGCGTGTCCTCTTGCGACCGGTCTGGGGTGAACCCCACCTTCTCCCACTCTTGCTGAATCAGCGGCAACAACTGCTGTGGCGAGTAGCGGCGTATCCACTCGGTGTTGAACCACGCCAGTTTGTCGTTATCGAACACCGCGTTTGAGCGTGAAATTCCATCGAGCGAAAACAGCTCGATCAATTCCTCCGAGCCGTAGATTTCCCGATCTTTCTGCGCTGCGTCGCTGCCCGGCGTCCAGCCGAGCAACGCCAGGAAATTCCGAAAAGCTTCGGGCACGATCCCCATATCCCGGTAAGAAATCACGCTGGTGGCGCCATGGCGTTTCGAGAGGCGGCTTTTGTCAGGTCCGAGAATCAGTGGCAGGTGCGCGAACACCGGCAGAGGTTCTCCTAAAGCCAGGTACTGCAAAACCTGCTTGGGGGTATTCGAAATGTGGTCGGCGCCACGAATGATGTGCGTGAGACGCATATCCACATCGTCAGCAACCACGCTTAGATGATAGGTGGGTATGCCGTCGGAGCGCAGCAGGACAAAATCCTCCAGCTCCGCATGGGCGAACTCCACCTTGCCGAATACCGCATCGTCGAATGCGGTGGACCCGCCCTCAGGCACAGCAAAACGTAGCGCGGCCGCCTCACCGGCCTCGACCCGGCTTCGGGCGGTTACCGGATCGATGGCGCGGCAGCGCCGGTCATACATCGGAGGTTTACCCGCAGCCACCGCCTGGGCCCGCCGCTGCTCCAGCTCTTCTTTCGTGCAAAAGCAGTAGTAGGCGTGGCCGCTTTGGCGCAGCTTTTCGGCTGTCGCCCGATAGAGGTCGAGCCGCTGCGATTGGTAGAACGGCCCTTCGTCCCACGTAAGGCCGAGCCAGGTCATTCCATCGAGGATGCCTTGCACCATATCCTGCGACGAGCGTCCGAAGTCGGTGTCTTCGATACGCAGAATGAGTGTGCCCCCAAAATGCCGGGCAAAAAGCCAATTGAAAAGAGCAGTGCGCGCGCCGCCTACATGCAGATAGCCGGTCGGCGAGGGCGCGAAACGAACACGAGGTTTTTGTGAATTGTCTGGCATTCACTTTCGATGCTAGAACAATTTGACCAAGTCCGTGTGCTGCCAGGCTCTAAACCTGCGGGGGATAGGGAGCCGGCGGCGCCGGGTAAACCTGGGATACGGGAACGACATTCCACGGCGCGAACGCCAGAACATACAACATGGCGATGTTGGCAAACGGCACAACCATCAGCAAGGCCAGCCACGGGCTAAAACCTGCCTTTTTGAAAATAAACCAATAGGGCAGGAGCACGGCTAGCATGACCATGAGGCCGAAGAGAGCAAAAAACATAAAGAAAATCGGAGAGTGTGTATGGTCCATTCCATAGGACGCCTGCATGGCTTGTACCTCCACGATAAGGTGGTGGCAAGCTTACCGCGCAGACCTATGCGGGGCAAGCACAAACAGGCTGGATGGCTAAACAGTCTGGGGAACAAATCGGCTTGTCGAAGGGTACGGGCTAAAGCTCGCTGCGGCGAGGTAGCTCGCTGCGGCAAGGTAGTCCGCACCCTTCAAAAGACTAAGGCCACTCTTCCGCGCGAAACGCGAAAAGCAGACTTATGACGACTGCGTAGCAATCGCCGAAGCCGTCCGAGCTTGCCAGTGACCGCGCGTGAAGTCAGGGAACTTTATGGGCGCGCTCCCTTGCTCCACCGACTGGCGGCTCAGCGGACCCGGGGCCGACCACGCCGCGGCATCGTAGACATCCATATCCGGCGGAATTCCCTGCTTCATGCACTGCAGCAAACGATAGAGCATGATGAAGTCCATGCCACCGTGGCCGCCGATTTTCTTGGCGATGTCGCCTTCCTGTTTCCAAAGCGGATGCTGATACTCACTGTATTTATCGATCGAGCCCCATTGCTCTTTGGCTTCTCCATCGAAATAAATACGGGGCGGGTAATCGGCGAAAATCCCTTTGGTGCCGGCGAGCGTATTCACCCGGCTATACGGGTGAGGGTTCGACACATCGTGCTGGAGCGTGATCGCGCGGCCGTTCACTGTCTTGATGAGGGAAGTATTCATATCCCCGGCAATATAGTGATCTGACCAGTGCGGATTGGACTGGTCAATATGCTGCTGCCGATACAACGCCAGCCCGCGCGCCGGAGTGCTCATCGACACCATGTAATCGAATCGGTCGCCGCGCTGAATGCTGAGGTAGTTCGCCACCGGGCCGAGTCCGTGGGTCGGGTACAGGTTGCCATCGCGCTCGGTATGGATCGCGAGCCGCCAAAGTCCCTCTCCCTTTCCAGAGAACAGCTCGCTGCGCAGGTCATGCAGATACGCGCCTTCGCCGTAGAGCAATTCGCCGAAAAGTCCGGCGTGGGCCATACGCAGGATCAGGGTCTCGTTAAACCCATAGCAGCAGTTCTCGAGCATCGTGCAATGGCGGCGCGTATGCTCCGAGGTGTCGACCAGTCTCCAGCAGTTCTCGATCGTAGTAGCGGCGGGCACTTCCACCGCTACGTGCTTGCCATGCGTCATGGCGGAAACCGCCATCTCCACATGCCAGTTCCACGGCGTCGCAATCACGACCAGGTCGAGGTCGTCACGAGCCGTGAGCGCCTCATAGTTATGCTCCCCGGCCGTGTAAAGCGTAGGCGCCTTCTGGCCTGTTTTCTCTACCAGGCTTTGTGCGTGGGCAGCCTTTTCCGGCACCAGGTCGCAGATCGCCAGAACTTTCGCGTTGGCGCCGAGCAGATTCCCCAGCAGATTGGTGCCACGTCCGCCCACACCAATCATGCCGATGCGCGGCCCATCAGGAGTGGCCGTGTACGGCACGTTGATCATCGTGGCGGCGCCCGACTTCTTTTCCGCCGCACCCGTCGGGCTCGGCGAGCCCGACGCACCCGCAGCGGACGATCCAACCGCGCCCGCTACTGCACCTAACGCGCCCAGGCGCAGTAGGTCTCTTCTGGAAACGCCTTTGCTATCACTGAAATCTTCTGTCATTGCTTCTCCCGGTAACGGTTTTTCCGCAGACTTGCAAATCATATCCGACGGGGATCAAACGCTGTTTCTAGTAATAAAACTTGAGCGCGAGCTGCATCTGTCGCGGGGGCCGTGATGCGGTCACAAACCCAAACGTGGAGGAGCCGAGAACGGTGCTGTTGTTGCCATTCTGCGGCCCGGGGGCGGCGAACAGGAAGTTGGTGTGATTGAGCAGGTTGTAAAACTCTGCGCGAAACTGAAGCCGCCGGCTCTCACCCACAGGCCAGGACTTGAGCAGGGATGCATCCCAATTCTCGACGCCCGGTCCGCGCAGGGTATTCAACCCAACATTGCCAAACGAGCCAGGCTGCGGATCCTGGAATGCGCATGTGTTGAAGAACGTCCCCGCAATGCAGGGCTTGCCGTTGGACTTTTGGCCGGGCACTGCATCGGGGCGCTGTTGCCCGTCAGAGTTGGCAAAGCTGGCATTGGAGTCGGTCACGGTGAACCAGGTGCCGGAAGATAAGGTCACGATCCCCGATGCTTCCCAGTTGCCGATCAAGGCATTGGCCACCGAGTTCGCATTCGCCGCAAAGTGACGATCACGGCCAAACGGCAGCTCCCACGTATAGGCGGAGGTCAGCCGATGGCGAACGTCGAAATCAAGGTTTCCGTACTCATGCAGATGATTGCCGTAGCGGAAGCCGTCGTTATTTTGTGCGCCGAGGTTGGCATTGGAAGAATCACCGATGGCATGGCTGTACGTATAGTTCACCAGTGCGCTGATGCCGGCGGTGAGGCGACGTTCCACCTTCATCTGCAATGCGTTGTAGTTGGAGTACCCACCCGAGTTCAGGTAGCTGATCGACGAGTTCACGTTGGGGAAAGGACGCCGATCCGCGTAAGGCGAAGAGGCGTTCGCCGTGGGGGAGGCCTGGTTGAGATTGTAGAAGGTGTAAAGCTTCGTGCCCTTCGATCCTACGTACGCCACATCGAGCAGTGTGTTGTGTCCCATTTCGTACTGCAGGCTGCCGTGCCACTGCAACACATAAGGAGTGCTCAGATTCGTCTGCAGGGAGAACAAGCTTGGCGTATTGGGATCAGTCAGCGAAGTTGCAGGAAAGCCGTTAGCAAGCTTTTGCAACCCGGGAACCGAGCAATTCACATCGTCGGGCAGGCCGCAATTGGTGACAAAACTCTGCGTAGAGAAGTATGGCGGATTGAAGCCTGGGCTTGGGTTGCTGTACGGGCCGCTCTCATCTCCATTGAAAAACACACCGAAAGCGCTGCGATAAATCAGCTTTTTCGAGATTTGGTATACCAGGCCAAAACGCGGACCAAGATTGTTGTGGTCGGACTGGATCAATTGGTCAGAGGCCGCGTGGTTCACAGGTAAGATCTGCGCCAACGTGGGCGTGAGCGAGACATTGCTGTTGTGTGGAATGTCCAGGTAGCCAGTCAGCGGGTTAAAGTTCGCCTGGGCGTTGTGTCTTTCGGTGATCGGCGAGAAGAATTCGTAACGAAGACCGGCATTTACGGTGAATTTCGGGGTCACGCGCCAGTCATCCTGGAGAAAGACCGAGTAGACATGGCGGAAGTAATCTACGTTATTCAGGTTGTTGATGTTGCCACCGTCGGGCTGGCCGGCGAGCAGCGTAGCAAGGCCACTTCCGCCGGTTCCCCGGGCCGCGGGATTGTCAGTAAACTGCGTTCCGAAGCTGAGTGAACCGCGCGGCGCCGCAGGCTGGAAGATCGTGAACTCTTCCGGCCGGAACTCGCCCCCGAATTTGAAACTGTTATTGCCCTTGATGAGGGTGAAGGTATCCGAACCGGTATAGGTGTTCTGTACCTCAATCGAAGGCAGAAAAGTAGGGCTGCCCAGAGTGGAGGCATCGTTGAAAGTCATTTGCGGCAGGCCGCCATTGTTGGTACCCGCCAGGTAGGGGACGCCAGGGAAACCGATCTCGCCCGACACGTCCTGATTCGAGAAATACTGCACGCGGCTGGAACGAAGCCGGTTATACCCAAGCCTCAACTCGTTCACCCGTTTGGGCGAAAAGATATGGGTCTCGCTCGCCGCAAAGCTATAGCCGTTGTTCTCTTCAATCCCATTGAAGAAACCGCCGCCATCCGCGAATCCCGGGAAGGGGCCGGGCAGAGTCGCCGGTTGACGCCCCATGCTGAAGCGATAGAACGCGTTGTCATTGGCAGTGATCACCTGATCGATGCGTACATCTCCCTGGTTGTGCTCACGCGTATCCAGAGGGTTCGACAAGTAGTTGTAGCCTGCTCCACTCACATTGGGCTCAGGGTAGAGTGCCGCGAGCTTGGCTCCCAGCGCGTCCTGCTTCGCCTGCGGAATGACGTTTGAGGGTGCTCCGTTGCCGATGTAACCGAAAGGGACGCCGCAAAAGCCGCTCGGGCTCGCTGCGCTGGCTTGCGTCTGCGTGGTATCGAATAGCTCGCCCGCATAGGTGGCGTGGCCGTTGCAATCATTCACCCCAGTGGGCGAAGTGAGATCGAGTTGGCTGCTGAAGTCGCCTGTCCGCTGCGCGTCGGTCGGTACAAGCGAGGTAACCGTCTGGCTCTGGCTGACGCGCAGACCTTCGTAATCGACAAAGAAAAACAGCTTGTCATGCAGGATCGGCCCGCCGAGCGTCGCACCGAACTGATTCTGATGGTAAGGGGGGAGGGTTTGGTCGTAGAAATTGCGCGCGTCAAACATCTGGTTGCGCACGAACTCGTACAGCACCCCGTGGAAACTGTTCGATCCGCTCTTGATGGTCGCGTTGACCACAGCTCCTGTCGCGCGGCCAAACTCTGCGGCGTACGAGTTGGTTTCTACGCGGAACTCCTGCAAGGCATCGATCGAGGGCATGACCACGTAGTTCGCTTCGTTGAGCAGATCAGCCAGATTTGAATTGTTGTCGATGCCATCGAGCAGAAAGTTGTTTTGCAAAGAGCGCGCGCCGTTGGCGCTGAAACCGTATCCGCTCTCATCGCGCGCACCGGGCTCGCTGACGGTCACGCCTGCTGTCAGCTGCGCCAACTGCACCGGGTTGCGCCCGTTCAAGGCCAACGTCTGCATGGTTCGGCTGTCGACGAGCTGACTCCGTTCAGAGTTATCCGATTCAAGCAGAGGAGCGCTGTCTTTTACTTCGACTGTCTGCGTCACTTCGCCTGGCTGCAGAGACACATCAAGACGCTGCCGCTGTTGCACGTTCAACGTGATCGGCCCCAGTTCTGCTTTCTTGAAGCCGTTGGCCGTAACTGCGACCCGATAAGTCCCGATGCGCACAGGGCTGATCGTCCACTCGCCGGTTGCGCTTGCCTGGGCGTGATAGGTGTAGTTCGTCTCCAGATTGACGGCATCGATCACTGCGGTGGGCACAGCCGCTCCCGCACCGTCGAGCACCTGGCCAGTGATCGAAGCGGTATCTTTTTGCGCCAGCAAAAGCGGGGGGGAAAGAAGAGCCGGTAACGCGAGAACGATCGTTACACAAAAACGTGGAAACGAGCAGCGCATAGGGAGATTTCCTTTTACGTTGAATTGGGAACGCTTCTGTTTCTTATTCTTTTTCTTTGTTTCGTGGGTCGAGTCTATTTTCTACCTTTTCTTGTGTCAACAAATCTTTCAACCGGAAACCATGCATAAACACGGGGTTCGCCGAAACGCAGCCCTCCTATCGCCCTTGCTGTGTGGACGCAGCCCAGGCAACGGTCTAACTAAGTGAAGCCAAGATGCTGAAACCCGTGCTAATATCCCCTGCAAAGAGAAGAAATCGGTAATAAAGCGTAAGCTCTCACAGACCCAGGCAAGCCATCTCGATTCGAGGTAACACATGAATCCAACCGTCGTTGAGCCAGTAGTTTTTCCAGCGGTGAAGTCGGGAACGGTCGAGGAAAAGCTCGCCACCGGTGTGGCTGCCGCCAAACCTGTAAAGCGCAACATTGCTGTCGACGCCTATCGCGGCCTGGTCATGCTGCTGATGATGGGCGAGGTGATGAACTTCGCCGCAGTGCACAGGGCCTACGTCCACAGCCTGTTCTGGCGTGTGCTGGCGTACAACCAGGACCACGTGCAATGGGCGGGCATGTCTCTGCATGACATGATTCAGCCCTCGTTCACTTTTCTGGTCGGTGTAGCGATGCCTTACTCCATCGCCAGCCGCATGCAAAAGGGCAGTAGCTTCAAACTGCTTTTCGCGCACACCCTATGGAGGTCGTTCCTGCTGGTTGCGCTCGGTGTCTTCCTCCGCTCCACCTACAGCACCCGCACTTACTTCACCTTTGAAGACACGCTAAGCCAAATCGGCCTGGGTTACACCTTCGCCTTTCTGATCGCGTTTTGCCGCCCACGCTGGCAGTGGACCGCGTTTGGTGCAATTCTCTTTGGCTACTGGCTCTCATGGGCGCTCTATCCGGCTCCGGGACCAGGGTTTAACTATGCCGCGGTGGGCGTTCCCGCGGACTGGCACTATAACTTCACCGGCTTTGCTTCGCACTGGAACAAGAACAGCAATTTGGGCCAGGCTTTCGATCTTTGGTTCCTCAACCTGTTCCGCCGCCAATCGCCTTTTGTCTTCAATGAGGGCGGCTATCTGACGCTCAGCTTCATTCCCACGCTCGGCACCATGCTGCTTGGCCTGTTCGCGGGACGCTGGTTTCGCGCGGCGCAACCTGCGATTCCCATCAAGAAGTTCCTGATTGCAGCGGCATTGCTTATGGCCGCGGGTTTGCTTCTCCACTTCACCGGTATCTGCCCCATCGTCAAGCGCATCTGGACTCCCGCCTGGACGCTGTTCAGTGGTGGCGTCTGCTTCCTGTTCCTCTCGGCTTTCTCCTGGGTGGTTGATGTAAAGGGATATCGCCGTTGGGCATTCCCGCTGGTGGTCGTTGGTCTCAACTCCATCGCCGCCTATCTGATTGCCCACCTTTGGGAGCGCTTCATCATCAGCAGCCTGCACATCCATTTGCGCTACCAGATCTTCCAGATTCTCGGACCAGGACTAGAGCCTTTCCTGCTGGGCGTCGCAGTCATGCTCTCCTTCTGGCTGGTGCTCTACTGGATGTACAAGAGAAAGCTCTTCCTTCGCATCTGAACCCGATTGTCAGCACAGCAACAAAAGAAGGGTTGGCCTGTTCAAGAACCCGGTTTTTGGGTTCTTGAACGGGGATCAACCAAAGCCCGCAAAAAACAATTGGGGTTCCGTCTGCTGCGAAAGACGCAAGCGATGGAACCCCAATTTGTTACCACGATCAACCGCTATAGCTACGTGATGTCTTCCGTATCGAAGATAGGAAGCGGGACCGAACGCCGGTTTTTTCCGATTCCCTGGCTCGTTCCCATGTTGGTAAGCATCTCGTCGAGGCTCTCGTCATCGTCGATTTGCGCCTCGAGCGTACGCAGCTCATTCTTGGCATCCAGTGTTTCAAGCAGCACAACCGCGTGCGCCTGAGCCACGTGATCCAGGCCGAGCCCCTCAGGCGTCTTCGCCTTGATGCCGACAGTATTGGGAGCAATATCCAACAACTCCGCCACGCGCTGACGGATATCGCCGGAGATGGGCCCGATTTTCGGGGCCGCCAGCACCAGCGTTGTATCAATGTTCACGATGCGGTAGCCGGCGGTGTGCAGTTCTTCCAGGGCGAGTTCCAGAAAAATAGCTGAATCGGCATTCTTCCAGCGAGGATCCCCCGGAGGGAAGAAGCTGCCAATATCGCCCACGGCCAGCGCCCCGAGCAGCGCATCCGTAATGGCGTGCAGCAGCACGTCACCATCCGAATGGCCTGCCAGGCCTTCTGGATGTTCGATGGCAACGCCGCCAATTTTTAACGGCACGCCAGTCTGGAATGCGTGCGAGTCCCAGCCGTACCCAATTCTCATGCTCATGGCTTTCTCGTTCAGGACCGATCTTGCAAGTAAAACTCAGCCAGCTTCAGGTCGCTCGGGTGAGTGATTTTTAGATTTGCCGGGGACCCCATCACTACCACGACCTGTGCGCCTGATCGCTCGACGATGCTGGCTTCATCCGTTCCGACAAATCCATCCGCTTCTGCATCGGCGAAGGCCTTACGCAGAATGCTCCAGCGAAAACCCTGTGGGGTTTGCGCCTGCACCATGTACTCCCGCGGAATCGTGGCGGTCACAATCGCCCCGTGGGCCGTACGCTCCACCTGCTTAATAGTATCCACTGCCGGTAGCCCCACGATAGCCGCGCCGTAATTTTCCACGGCTTCGATGGTTCGCTCGATCGTCGCCGGATCGATCAACGGCCGCACGGCGTCATGCACCAGGACGATGTCGTCGTCTGCAGCGGAAAGAGCCTTGAGCGCCTGGCTCACCGACCCCTGCCTCGTATCGCCGCCCTCCACCACCTGGACCCGCGAAGCCAGATCATGTTCGGCAATGAGCGCCTGCATGCGGCTGATTTCGGTCTTGCGAACAGCCACGTAGATCGAACTGATCCGATCTATGCCAGCGAAGGCGCGCAGGGTATGCACCAGGACAGGTACGCCCTGGAGCGCAAGAAATTGCTTGGGAGCATTGGGACTGGCGAGGCCGGGAGCCATGCGTGTGCCCATGCCCGCAGCCGGTAGGATTACGAAAACCCGCATAAACATTGGAGTATACAGCAACGCCCAAGCCACCCGTCCGGCCAGAGAGGCTCAGCCCTCTACTTGCTCCACGTAAAACATCTCATTGGTCCCGCGAAAGCCGTTGCTTTCATAGAGAGGCTTGCCGGCATCGGTGGAGTGCAGCGCAACCACGCGAATTTTTTGCTTCCGAGCTGCCGCCAGTGCCTGATCGATCAGGTGGCTGGCTAATTTCTTGCGGCGATGCTCCGGTTCGACGTAGACGTTTAGCAGATATCCACGTTTATCCTGCCGCGGATCGAGCGGATGAGGCGGCCAATCGAGCACGATCAAGCCCGCCCCGGCAACCACTTTTCCATCGTTCACGGTTAACCAACCCAGGTATCTGCCGTCCGCCAGTCTGGCTTCCACCCACGGTTGAAAATTCTCAGCCATGACGTCGAGGACGCGATTGTCCTGACGCCCTGCGTCGACAAACATGCGCCGCCGATGGTGCGTAATGATCGCTGCGTCTGCAGGCGTCGCAACTCTTATCTGGTACATGCCCGCAGTATAGACGCGCCGCACGACTTCAGGCGGCAGGACGACTTCAATTCTCCGGACTGTCGCGGGATAAATACGTCCGATCTCCATCGAAAGGTCGTCCCGATCGGAGATGAGGGCGATCGGTCCGGCCGTTTGTAGCTCCCTCCGTTCCAAGCTTACCTACAGCAACGGCCTTCGCTAACATGACCTCAGGCATGCAAGCCCAACCTCCCCATTTGCGAACCAACCTCTTCCGTCCCGGTCAGCGCATCGCCGTGGCCCTTTCGGGAGGCGCCGATTCCGTAGCTCTGCTACGACGTCTGCTCGAAGAGCGGCACACGCTCGGCATCACCCTTTCCGTGGTCCACGTGAACCATGGCATTCGTGGAGCTGCTTCCGAACAAGACGCTGCCTTCGCAGGGGCCCTCGCCGCAACCTACGACCTGCCCTTCCACCTGCACTGCGCCAACGCTCCAGCCGCCGCCGAAGCTCTGCGCGAAACCCTGGAAGAGGCCGCCCGCAACCTCCGCTACGCCTATTTCCGTGAACTCCTGACGGCCGGAAAAGCCGATGCCATTGTCACCGCCCACACCCTCGACGACCAGGCCGAGACCGTGCTGCACAAACTGCTGCGCGGAGCCTGGACCGAAGGGCTCAGCGGTATCCACCCTGTCCTCGAAGTCGAAAACACGACCATCCTGCGCCCTTTCCTCGAAACCAGTCACGCAACCAATGAATTGTGGCTGCAGGCTCTGCAGCAACCCTGGCGCGAAGACGAAACCAACCAGGACATGGCCTATACCCGGAACCGCATCCGCCATCAACTGCTGCCGCTTCTGCGCACCTTCAATCCGCGCATCACTGAGCAATTGGCGCGTTTAGCATCGATTTCCGCAGATGAAGAAGCCTATTGGCAACGGGAGTTGGAGCGCCTGCTCCCTCCCCTTCTGCTGGCTGGCAAGCCCACCAGGGGGGGCGGCCGTTCCATCAGCACGCATCCTGAGGAAGAGACGGTAGCGATGGAGCAGGCGCGCTTGCGCTCGTTACACCCCGCCGTGGCGCGTAGGGTGTTGCGTGCCGCCGCGCGGCGTCTGGGCAGCCGGCTCAGCTTTGAGCACACAGAGCGCGTCATGGCTCTGCTGCAGCCAGAAACGACAGAGCCGGCGTCGCGCGCTGTCGGGCGCAAAGCCAAATTCGATCTCCCCGGCGGCATCACCGTCGAACGGAGCCTGCGGGAGATCCGCCTCACCCGCAGACCCTCAGGACCACCCCCGCCCACCCCGGCTTACGTATTTTTTGTCCCAGGCGAAGTCAGTGCGCCGGAGTATGGCCTGAACCTGCAGGCCGAGCGCGTAGCTCCGAATCATGTGGAATCTCATGCGCTACGCGCCACCCTGCGCGCCTGGCGGCCCGGAGACCGGGTGACCTTACGCTACAGCCACGGTCCAAAGAAGGTGACCGAAGTGCTGGACCGGCTCCAGGTGATCGGGGCGGAACGGGAGGGGTGGCCGGTCGTCGAGCTTGATGGGAAGATACTTTGGATGCGTGGCGTCGAAGTCGAAGCGCCCGAATTCCGGTTTACTGTCGAGTTTCTCCCTGAATAGCTGAAATAATTAGGTATGTAAGAGTACCTTGGTACATCAGTACTCTCGGCGTGTCACTTCAGACATGCTTTCGCCAGGTTTGGCCGTTCTTTGCCGCCTGCCGGGAGTAGAATGAAGGGGTGCCTGGACGAGCGTGGTGCCCATACGGCTATTTGCCGTATCCAACCACCCGGTCGCAAGAATCCAAGGCAGGTTATTGTCATCCAATAGTTTAGTTATACGAGTCTGCAAGAGCGTTCCGGTGAGGTGTTGCTTTTGCCCGGAACGATCCCTTCTCTTAATTGAGACGCTGGAGAAAGAGGTTTTTTCGTGAATTCGACGGTCAAGACAATTATTTTCTGGGTCTTCATCCTGGCTTGCCTGGTTCTTCTTTGGCAGATCGTCCAGAAGAGTACGGGCATGAGCCATGACCGAGAGATTTCATTTTCTCAATTCATGCAGGATGCTCAAGCAAGCAAGATCAGCGATGTAACGGTCGTCAACAGCGAAGTGCACGGTCACTTTGCCACCGATCGCGAAGCGTTCCATACCACCGTGCCGGCTAACTATCCTGACATGTTCAAGATCCTGCAGGACAACAAGGTCAGCATCACGGTCAAGGACACGCAAGGCAGTTCATGGCTGCCCATTCTGCTCAATTTCGCTCCCATCATTGTGATCGCAGCTCTTTGGTTCTTCATGCTGCGCCAGATGCAGAGCGGTGGAAACAAGGCACTCTCGTTTGGTAAGAGCCGCGCGCGTCTGCTCTCGATGCAACAGAAGAAGATCACCTTCAAGGACGTGGCCGGAGTCGACGAGGCCAAGGAAGAGCTGAAGGAGATCATTGAATTCCTGCGCGAAGCGCAGAAGTTCCAGAAGCTGGGCGGCCGCATTCCTAAGGGGGTTCTGCTTGTCGGACCTCCAGGCACAGGTAAGACCCTGCTTGCCCGCGCGGTTGCCGGCGAAGCGAACGTACCGTTCTTCTCCATTTCCGGTTCTGACTTTGTCGAAATGTTCGTCGGCGTCGGCGCAAGCCGCGTGCGTGACCTTTTCGAGCAAGGCAAGAAGAATGCGCCCTGCATCATCTTTATCGATGAAATCGATGCGGTTGGCCGTCACCGTGGCGCCGGTCTGGGCGGCGGTCACGACGAGCGTGAGCAGACGCTGAATCAGTTGCTGGTTGAGATGGACGGTTTCGAGTCCAACGACGGTGTTATTCTCATCGCCGCCACCAACCGCCCCGATGTGCTCGATCCCGCGTTGTTGCGCCCCGGCCGTTTCGATCGCCGTGTCGTCGTTGGCAGGCCCGATGTGCGTGGCCGTGAAGAAGTGCTTCGCGTGCATGCCAAGAAAGTTCCTCTGGCTGAAGATGTCGATCTCCGCATCCTGGCTCGTGGAACGCCTGGGTTCTCTGGTGCTGATCTGGCCAACATGGTGAACGAGGCGGCGCTGAACGCAGCGCGGGCCAATCGCAAGGCAGTCCACCAGTTCGACTTTGAGCTAGCCAAGGACAAGGTCATGATGGGCGCCGAGCGCAAGTCCATGCTGCTGTCTGAGGATGACAAGCGTGACACCGCTTACCACGAAGCAGGGCACGTTCTGGTCGCAGCGATGCGCGATCACGCGGACCCGCTGCACAAGGTAACCATCATTCCTCGTGGCATGGCTCTGGGCGTCACCATGCAGTTGCCCGAAGAAGACAAGCACACGGTCACCAAGGATTACCTCGAAACCCAGCTAGCCATCCTCATGGGCGGCCGTTGCGCCGAGGAAATCTTCATGAACCGCAAGACGACCGGCGCGGGCAACGACATCGAGCGAGCCACCGACCTGGCGCGCAAGATGGTTTGCGAGTACGGCATGAGCCGCATGGGTCCCTTGACGTTCGGTAAGAAAGAAGAACAGATCTTCCTCGGCCGTGAAATAGCACAGCATCGCGACTTCTCTGAAGAGACGGCGCGCCAGATCGACGCGGAAGTCCGCAGCCTGGTGGATGAGGCTTACAAGTCGGCCTACTCCATCCTCGGCGACCACAAGGACATCATGCACCGCATGGCGCAGGCCCTTCTGGACCGTGAGACCCTGGATGCCAACGAGATCCGCATGATCATCGAAGGCAAGGATCTTCCGCCGATGCCTCCTCTGCCACCGTCTGGCAATCTGACCGGTGACGTGCAGCACGTCATCAAGCCAGAGCCCGGCAGGGCACCCGGTTTTGGCGGCGAACAGCCCTCACCGGCATAGTCAGTCAGTTAGATAAAGCCCCCGTTTCTTTAGAAACGGGGGCTTTTCTTTGGTATCCGGTCGCAAAACAGATCAAAACAGATCGTGGATCAGCGTACATGGGTTGAACAAGACAGGGGCGAAGCTCTTTCGAACGCCTTTCTACGTCGTCTAAATGGCGAGATGCCATTCGCTCGAGGAACCCGCGCAAGATGCGACAATAAGCAAAGCATGCGCGGCCCTACTCTCCTGTTGTTAGCGTTGCCTGCGATGGCGGGCTGCGGATACCACACCCTCGGGGCGGCCGCTCATATTCCAGACACCGTCCACACGCTCTCCGTACCCATCTTTAAAAACAAGACGCAGTTCTACCACACCGAAGTTCCCATGACGCAGGCCGTGGTTCGTGAGTTCACCGGCCGAACCCGGCTGAACGTCAGCTCCGCTTCAACTGAAGGCGCTGACGCCACGGTTACCGGAACCATCCTCTCCGAATCGGTTCAGCCGCTCACCTATCGAACCGAAACCACAACCGCGCAGGCCGCGGGACAGATGACGAGCGTCACCTCCAGCTTCCTGGTCACCATCAATGTGAACGTTGTGGTCACCGATCGCGATCAACGCGTGCTCTATCGGCACAACAATTACGTTTTCCACGATCAGTTTGAAACCACTTCAGATACGGGTAGCTTTATTGAGGAAGATTCCCCCGCCGTCGAGCGGCTCTCGCGAGACTTTGCGCAGGCACTGGTGAGCGATATTCTGGAATCCTTCTAAGACGCATGCCAACGGACGACGCAAGCAAAATCCGCAGCTTTTCTTCCTCGGACCGCTTCGTTGCCGAGGTGAAGCATGCCGCTTCCTCCGGGGGACCCCTGCGGCCCGGCTACGTGCTCGCCGGCGATGAAACCTTCCTCTACGAACGTTGCCGCCGCGTTGTTGTGGATTCGCTGATCGACCCCGCTCTGCGTGAGTTTTCTCTCAGCGATCTCGACCTGGCGGAGACCAGCATTTTTCACGTACTCGATCTGGCGCAAACGCCTTCCCTCATGGCGCCCTTTCAGGTGATCTTCATCCGCAATGTGAAGAACCTGTACACGCGCGGCGCCAAGAAGGAAGAGTTCGCTGCGCTCAAGGACTACTTCCGTTCGCCCAATCCCCAGGCGGTGCTGATCTTCGTTGCCGACCACCTGCGGCTGCCCGCTGACTTGCGACGCATGGATATGCAGGACAAAGATCGCTACGAGCGCATCCGTGAGACGCTGGGCGACGACTGCGGCATGGTGGAGTTGGCCCGAGTGGATGAAGCCGACGCCGTACGCTGGCTCATGGCCACTGTGGCCGCTCGCGACATGAAGTTGGACCCCGACGCCGCGCGCGAACTGGCCGACGCGCTCGGCGCCGACATGATGCTGATCTCGAGCGAACTCGAAAAGCTGTTGCTGTACTGCTCTGAGCGGAGGCGCATTACCCTGGGTGACGTGGAAACCATGGTGCTGGCCGCGAAGCAGCGTTCGCTCTATGAACTGACCGACGCCATTACCGCGCGCGACAAACCGCGCGCCCTGGCGCTGCTGCACGGCCTCCTCAACGCGTCAGACGGTGGGGAAGACTCTGCGATTGGCCACCTCTACATGCTCGCGCGTACGTTCCGTCAAATGGTGGTCATCCTGGAAAAGAACGTGCGCGACTCACGGGCCATCTGGCAGGCACTCTGGCAAGGCTTCCGTATGCCGCCATTCGCCGCCGAGGATCTCATCCGCCAGGCCCGTCGCTACAACTCGCGTAGGGAACTCATCCAACTGCTCCGCCTGATCGCGCAGGCCGACCTGGAGTTGCGCTCCTCGCCGCCTGACAAACGCCTCGTCCTCGAGCGCCTGATCATGGAACTGGCCAGCGAACCCCGGGCGCGCGCTTCGGCCATTGCGAACGCTCAATACGCAATGGACTGGTAGGGTTTTTCTCTCACTTGCAGCGGAGATCCCCAGCTAAGTCTGCCTAAAGGCCTCCGTGGGCGATCCATTTGCGGCACAGCGAAACGGCCACAGACTGAACGCCGGTGCGTTTGATTGCGGCGGCAAGCCGCTTGGGGCCGTAGGTAATGGCAACAGGACTTTTGCCGCAACCTGTCGAGGAACCCCATTTTCACCATGCCACCATCCACACCCGAGCCACTTACATTTCTTCTACACTTGTCTGCAGAAGGAACCCCGGAATGCTGCTGAAGACCCTTGTTTCGTCTGTCGTGATCGCCCTGTACCTGGCCGGTGCATCGACGACGATCGCTGCAGCGCACCGCTCGAAACCGCCCGCCGGCGCAGGGCCCGAAACGCGCGTGCCGGTAGAGCCCCTCGGATACCGCCCCCCCGGTCAGTTTTACCTGCTCTCGCGGCGCGTCTTCAGTTCGCTCGACTTCATCGACAAACATCACTTGCTCTTCACCTTCCGTGAACCCCGGCTTCTGCAGCGTGAAGTAAATCAGGGACAATCCGAGAACGGCCAGATGATTCGCGCCATGGTGATCAGCCTGCCCGGTGGGGAAGTCGTGGCATCTACAGAGTGGCGCATGCAGGACCGCTCGCGCTATCTGTGGCCAATCGGCGGAGGCATGTTCATCGTCCGCAAAGGCAACGCGTATATGGTCACCGATGCGTCGTTGAAGTTGAACCCCTACATTGAAGTCCCCACGAAGGTACTCGAGACAGAAGTGAGTCCAGTTGGTCGTACTCTGGTCATCGAGCATGAGTATGAAAAGCACAGCCCCGACCAGCACAGCAGGTTACAGCAGGAGGCGGAGAAGTATGGCGCGGCACCGCCAGCCGAGGGCACACAGATTACGCTTCTGGATGTTGCAACCAAGCGTGTGCTCACCGCGCTTCGAACGGATCTGCCGGTCAAAGTGCCCTTCACTTCGAGCGGGTACATCGGCGTAAAGGAAGACGAGGGAGACAATTTCGTTCTGCGGTTTATTCCGTTTAAGGGCGAGCCCGTTTTGTTGGGCAAGGTAGCCTCCACCTGCACGCCGCACGAGAACTTTCTTAACGAGAAGGCGCTAGTGATTGAAAGCTGTGGCCCTAAGTCAACCGACGTGTTTCTCGATGTATGGACGATTGAAGGAAAGAAGCTATGGAGCGGCCGCCGCGACGGCCGTTTGGTTTGGCCCACATACGCTCACGCCACGACGGGCGAACGCTATGCCGAGAGCCTGCTGCAGGTTTCGCACACCATTAATCTTGCAGATTCCCTGAATGATGAAGACGTGCGCGGCCAATTGGTGCAGGTATTCGATACAGTCACGGGAACACTGTTGATGACGACGAATGCGACGCCCATTCTGTCCGCGGGCGATAACTTCGCGCTCTCACCGGATGGTGAGCACCTGGCGGTGCTGCGAGAGGGAGCGATCGAGGTCTATCGAATTCCATCTGCCACCGAAGTAGCCCAAAGCGCCCCACCTAACCCGAAGAAAAAGTGAACTCACAGGATCGGCACATCCCGCGCGTAACATGTGGTCGTCGAGTCCCGCGTAACAGGTCTTGAGGGAAGCAACGACCCTCCCCTTTGTCATCTCGACCGGAGCGTACCCGAACTTCCTGCTACCCTGCGCCTTCCGATATACGCGTGTGCGGTTTTCTCTTGAGGAAAACCGCATGAAGAACGTTGACCCTATGAATCTCAACAGGAAATCCGGGGGAGCGCCCATTGTCGTCCCGAGCGTAGTCGAGGGAGCTGCAGTTCTGCAGACTCCGAGGGGAATTGCTTTTCGGCCGGCAGGAAGCCAAGGGGGGAATCACCCCTGGACACATCTCCCTAAAGGGAAAAAAGAACTAGGCAGCCTTGGTCGTCAGTGCCTTAACCCGCGCGTGCAGGCGGCTCTTGTACCGGGAAGCAGTGTTTTTATGCAGAACACCCTTCTGAACGCTCTTGTCGAGCGCCGATACCGTCTCGCTGTACTGCTTGGCAACTGCCGTAGAATCGCCGTTGGTAATGGCCTCACGCAGGGCGCGAAGTGACTTGCGAACGTGGCTCTTGTTGGAACGATTGACTGCGGTACGCTTGACTGTCTGACGGGCGCGCTTCAGCGCCGACACATGATTTGCCATGGTAAACCCTTAACTTTCTTCAAACTTGAAGCAGGCGGAAGGAATCTTGAGCTCGCCCGCAAACTTCAAGTTTACGGGCTTTGGGGGCTGGGGTCAATCTTGTTCGTGGGCAGGTAGTGGGTCAGTTTGAATCCACAGGGGTCATGCAATTTCCGCACAGCTTGGCGTTGGGCGTTCGTAACGGTTTTTGACAGTTCTTACAGGGTGGCCCATAAAGAGAGAGCTTGTGATGAAGAATCGCGTTCTGATGGCAATCCTTCATTCCCGTCAGGCGCTCGTAATGGCTTCTCACGGGACGAAATCGCTCTTCGATGGAAGCGTCTTCTAGCGGAATATTCCAACGCTGGCGGAATTCTTTAGTTGACCTCATCGCGTCGCTGTAAAGACGCCAGACCTCGGCGTATTCGCCATCTTCGAGCATTGGAACGATTTCCCGGCACCGCCAACACCAGAGATGTTGCATGACGAGAATGATAGCTGCGGCGGCCTTTTGTCTGGAGCTAAGCGGAAATTCGATCAAAATCTTACCTAGCGGTTAAAGGCCGTTCGTCCAAGCCGACTGCGGCGCAAAGGCAAAATGCGCCTTAGCAATTTTGCCGAAGCCTGCAGCCCCTCGTGTCTGCGCCGCATCCAATTCAACAAGAGTTTACGGATTAGGCGTTGACGCGGTGACCGCCAAACGCTAGTCTGTGCCCATCAACGGGAAATATCTGGTGATTATCGCCAACCCGGTAAAGCACTTCCCGCACAAGCAGCTTCCTGCCCCGGTGCCCCTCCAACGTTCGCATTCTTCATCCACCCACCCATCAACCATGTCAGTCCGCAAGGATCTGATAGGAGGTTATTTCACCGCTTGATGAAAAAAGCGCTGGAAATCACGCCCAACCTGGAGCCCCTGTTCGGGCCTCGCGATGAGAACCTCAGGCTCCTAGAGCAAAATCTGCACATCCGCGTCGATTTGCGGTCCGATGCCCTGTATGTCGAGGGTTCCCCGGAGGCAGTCAGCCGGTTTGAACGGGTGTTTGCCGACTATGAATACTTGCGGCGCAACGGTACGCAGCTGGTTAATGGGGAGCTGCACGCCATGCTCAAGATGGTGACGGCCGATCCGGCCGTCACTCTGCGCAACCTGGTAGAGAGTGGCAAGCAGCGCTCTGCCGGCGTCAAGCGGATGGTCCAGCCCCGCTCCATGAACCAGAGGAGCTACTTCGAAGCCATTGAGGAGTGCGACATGGTGTTTGGCGTAGGTCCGGCCGGAACCGGCAAAACCTACCTCGCTGTCGCCATGGCTGTCGCCGCCTTGTTGGCCAAAAAGGTGAGCCGCATCATCCTGGTGAGACCTGCCGTGGAAGCAGGCGAACGTCTGGGCTTCCTGCCCGGAACGCTGCAGGAAAAGGTCGATCCCTACCTGCGCCCGCTCTATGACGCGCTGTATGACCTGCTTGAACAGGAACGCGTCGATAAGATGCTGGAGCGCAATGTGATCGAGGTGGCTCCGCTGGCCTTTATGCGCGGCCGCACGCTGAACGACGCCTTCATCATCATGGATGAGGCGCAAAACACCACCAGTGAGCAAATGAAGATGTTCCTGACCCGTCTGGGGAACAACTCCAAAGCTGTCATCACAGGTGACGTAACCCAGATCGACTTGCCCAACCCTAAAAAAAGTGGACTGGTCGAGGCCATCGAAATCCTGCGGGGGGTCGACGGTATTCGCTTCTGCCATTTTGAAGACGGCGATGTGGTTCGTCATCACCTCGTCCAACGGGTCATCCGCGCCTACGACAGCTTCGGCAAGGCGCAGAGGGAACTGCCACTCAACATGCGGGAGAGCGGCCCGGCACAGACAGTGCCAAAACCGCAGTAAACTCCGGCCGTTGCGCGCACACACGCGCAATACCCGCGTGGTTAGGCGCAATACACGTGCAGTGGCGTGCTCTACAATGGAGTATGGGTTCGGCAGATTCCTTGATGTGCCGAACCCGTACCGGCTTGGCAAGATGATCGTTATCGAAGCTCCCAGAGCTAAGCTTGTCTCTGCTTTGGGCAAGCGTGACCTGAACCGGTTTCTCGCCTCCGCTACGGAGGCGCTCGGCCTCATTGGCGAATTCTCCGTCCTCCTGACGGGAGACAAACGTCTGCGCGCATTGAACTTTCAGTTTCGGGGCATGGATAAGGCTACCGATGTGCTCTCCTTTCCGGCACTACCCGAGCCTGGCGGCACCGGCCAGGGGGGCGATCTCGCGATCTCGCTTGAGACCGCATCCGTGCAGGCAGCGGAACACGGGCACACCCTGCAAATGGAAGTTAAGATATTGATTTTGCATGGTTTACTGCATCTTTCAGGCTACGACCACGAGACCGATCAAGGCCAGATGCGCCGTCGTGAAACGGTGCTCCGCAAGCGCCTCGCTTTGACCGCGGGCCTGGTCGAGCGAAGCATGCGAAAGCCACGTACAGGCGCCGTTGCAGGCCGAGCCAAGAAAAGTGCGGTCAGGCCGGTTCGCACCCCAGCGCGGAGCCGCACGCCATGACCATCGTTTCTGGCATCGTCATCGCTCTGCTGCTCGCCATTCTCACGCTTTCTTCTTACATCGCAAGGTTGTACGCCGAGATGGGCAAGTTCCTATCCGGGGCCTTCCAGGAAAACATCGACGTCTGGGAGTCGAAAGTAGAGCCACGGCTGGGCCTGACCCGGGATCGAATCGCCCTCTCTGCCAACGTCTTGTCCCAGCTCTCGCTTGCCTTGCTGGCTCTTTACTTCGGCGTCCTGCTCTTTACAGAGAACGCAAGCGCTCGCCCCAGTCCGGCAGAGGTCGCCCAGGCCGTGCTCGGCGCCGTGCTGGTGATCGTTCTCTTCAATCAGTTCCTGCCTTTCGTTTTCTTCACTCGCACGGTCGGGCTCTGGGTAGTGCACCTGACCTTTGTCATCCGCGTGCTCGTGTACCTTGTGTTCCCAGTAACGGTGCTGCTGGGTTTTCTGCTTTCGATCGCCGATCTCGCTGAGCCACGGCCCGGCAATACAGAGGAGGATCCGAGCGAGGCTGCGGTGGAAGCTCTGATCGAAGCCGGGGAAGAAGAAGGAATCATCGAGGAGGGCGACCGCGATCTGATTCGCTCCGCCGTAGAATTTGGTGACAAAGTCGTGCGCGAAGTCATGACCCCGCGGCCGCATGTATTTGCCGTGCCCGGCGACATGACGCTGGAGGACTTTATCTCCGGCCTTAAGAAGCATCCCTATTCGCGCGTTCCGGTCATCAAAGGCACGCTCGACCAAATCACCGGAATTGTCTTTGCCCACGACCTGCTTCATGTCGCGGATGCAGCCGCCAGCACGCAGACCGTCGCCAGCGTCCAGCGAAAGGCCGCGTTCGTGCCGGAAACCAAGCGCGTAAACGAATTGCTGCGCGAGATGCAGCGCGAGAAGCAGCACATGCGCATCGTCATCGACGAGTACGGCGGTGTCGCCGGCCTGGTCACCATCGAAGATCTGCTTGAAGAGATCGTCGGCCGTATCAGCGACGAGCACGAATACGACAGTGAGCACAATGCACCGATCCATGAAGCCGGCGGTACCTGGCTGGTTCCAGGCGATCTGGAAGTAGCCAGGCTGGAAGACCTGGTAAATATCGACTACCAGATCCAGCAGGAGTATCGAGCAGCAACGGTTGCCGGTTTGGTCAGCGAAATTGCCGGCCGTATTCCGCGCCCCGGTGAGGTCATCGTTGCCGACTCATTGCGCTTTGAGGTCGTGGCGTCGACCGACCGCCGAATCGAGCGCGTCCGAGTATCCGCCATCGAAGCTGCCGGCCGGTAGCACTGGCAGGGCTACACTAGATAAGAGTCTCAGCAAGGGGAGTGCAGTGTGCGATCTGGTTTCGTTTCCATTCTTGGCCGTCCCAATGCAGGCAAGTCAACGCTGCTGAACGCGCTTATCGGCGAGAAGATCGCAATCGTCAGCAATAAACCGCAGACTACCCGCAACAGAATTCAGGGAATTGTCGAAGTACCGGCGCGCAAGGGCAAGAATGCTGCGCAGATCGTGTTTGTCGATACCCCAGGTGTTCACCGTCCGGGCTCGCAACTCGACCGCCGCATGATGCAGGAAGTCTACGAGGCCCTGGAAAGCCGTGACATCGTCATCCTGATGCTCGATGCGGCCCGGCACAGTGAAGTGCCTGAAGAGGAACTCGAAGGCCTGGGCATCTCGAAGAAAAAACAATCAGCTCGCGCAGAACGCGAAAAGAGTGAAGACGCGTTCGTTCTGCAACTGATCCAGAAGCTCGATTGTCCTGTGTTCCTGGTGATCAACAAAATCGATCTGGTCTTACGGCCCAAGCTGCTCCCCATGATCGAGCGGTTCAGCGCCCTGCATCCCTTTGCCGAAGTGATTCCGATTTCCGCGCGGAAGCAAGATGGGCTTGACACGTTATTGGCGAAAATCGTCGAGTATCTGCCCAAAGGTGAGCGCTATTTTCCCAAGGAGCAATTTACCGATCAGCCTGAGCGTTTCATGGTTGCCGAGCTCATCCGTGAGCGGATTCTCCTTGAGACAGGCGAAGAAGTCCCATACGCATCCGCAGTCGTCGTAGAGCGTTTCGAAGAGCCGGAGATTGCGGCCAGGCCCCCACGTCCTGGAAGCGAAGCTAAACTGCCGCTGACCCGCATCTCTGCCGTGATCTACTGCGAACGCGACGGCCAGAAAGCAATCCTGATCGGCAAAGGCGGAACCAAGCTAAAAAGCATCGGAGCCTCCGCGCGCAAAGAAATCGAGTCCCTGCTGGGCACACGAGTCTATCTTGAACTGCACGTGATCGTCGAAGAAAACTGGCGAGAATCACGCTACTTCGTCGACTCACTCGATTGGCGAAAGCAGCTGGAAGACCTTGCCAAGGCCAAACCCGGCACAGAAGAGGCGCCCGCAAGCAAAGCAAAGCCATCCAAAGCCGGGCTTTAAAGGCGAAAGCCTATTCCCGCACACTAATCCCCAAACTCTTCATCTTGCGATAAAGATGACTCCGCTCCAACCCTAACGCCTCCGCGGCGCGGCTCACATTCCCGCGGCACTCATCCACCTTTTTCAAAATATAGTCTCGCTCATAGGCTTCCCGCGCCTGATGCAGCGTACTGAATTCCTCACCCTTGCGGCTATTCCCCCGGAGAACCAGCATCGGCAAATGTTTCCGCTCAATGCGAACCGTCTGCGGATTCAGAATCATTACCCGTTCGATTACGTTCCTTAACTCCCGCACATTCCCCGGCCAGTGGTATTGCTTGAGCACAGCAATCGCTTCATCGCTCATCTCGATGCGCGGGCGTCCATACTGGCGGCCGAACTCCTGCAGAAATTCCCGCACCAGCAGATGAAGATCCTCTTTTCGATCCCGCAAGGGCGGAACATAAAAAGGAATTACATTCAGGCGATAGAAAAAGTCCTCGCGAAAATTTCCCTTTGCGATTTCTTCTTCCAGATCTTTATTCGTGGCCGCGATCACACGCACATCTACCTTCAAAGCGTGTGTCGCGCCCACCGGCGTAAACCGCTGTTCATCGAGCGCGCGCAAAACCTTGGCCTGCATTTTGAGACTCATGTCTCCCACTTCATCCAGGAAAAGCGTCCCGTTATCCGCACGTTCAAATGTTCCCAGTTTTTCCGTCGGGCCGTTCGGAATAGCTCCGTGGCGATAGCCGAAGATCTCGCTTTCGATGTAGTCCTCAGGGATCGCGGCGCAGTTCAACTCCACAAACACACGATCACTACGGAGGCTTTCGCTGTGAATCGCCCGGGCAATCAACTCCTTGCCTGAACCGGATTCGCCATAAATGAGCACGCGCCCATTGGTAGGCGCCATCAGCTTGATCTGCTGGCGCAGCGCCTTGATCGAAACGCTCTCGCCCGTAATCGGAACCCGCATCAGGAGCTGGCGTTTGAATTCCTGGTTCTCGCTGCGCAGCCGGCGCGCTTCCACAGCGTTCTTCAGCAGAATCAAAGTGCGATCGATGGAGAGCGGCTTCTCGAGAAAATCGAATGCTCCCAGTTTGGTAGCGCGGACCGCGGTCTCGATGGTCCCGTGCCCGGAGATAATGATAACCTCCGGAGTACTCTCCATGGGCAGGGAACGGATTTCCATCAGTACATCCAGGCCGTCCCGATCGGGCAACCATATGTCGAGCAGCATCACGTCATAAGACGCATCCTGCAGCAGCACCAATGCCTCAGACGCAGTGGCTGTACTGGTCACTGCGTACCCATCTTCTTTAAGGATCTCGCCCAGAGACTCGCGGATCTCCGCCTCGTCGTCGACGATGAGAATGTGATTCATGACTGCGTCCTGCCGTTCGATCCGACCAGGGCTGCTGACTCCTGTGCGCTCCTGGCGTCGGCCAGCGGCAATTCAATGATGAATCGCGCCCCGGTAGGAGTGTTCTGTTCCGCACGAATGGCTCCACTGTGTTCCTGAATGATCTTCGAAGCAATCGCCAGCCCCAGCCCCGTGCCCCGTTGCTTGGTTGAAAAATAAGGCAGGAAGAGACGCTCGCGCATTTCGTCGTTCAGCCCATGACCCGTATCGGCGACGACGATCTCGGCAGTGGTATGGCCTTCAATCACTCCCGTTTCGATGGTCAATTCACGCAGCAGGCTGCTTTGCATGGCTTCAGCCGCGTTGTCGATGAGGTTGGCCAGCGCGCGTTTCAACGCTTCGGGATCGGCTAGCACCGGAGGGATGCCGGCGCCCAGACGTTTTACGATGCGAATGTGGTGCAGTCTGCCGGCGAATAAAGCCAGCCCACTCTCCACAATCGAGTTCAGATCGCATACCTGCGGCCGCGAGGTAGGGAACTGCGCCAGCGAGGCGAACTGATCGACCAGCCTGCGCATGGTCTGCACCGAGCCGAGGATGACTTCACTGCACTTGCGAATCACGGAGTCTGAATCCGGTGTAGGCCGATCCACATGCTTGCGAATTCTCTCTGCCGAAAGGGCGATCGGCGTCAGAGGATTCTTGATCTCGTGCGCCACGCGCTGCGCTACTTCCTTCCAGGCCACCTGCCGCTGGGCATGCAGAAAATCTGTAACATCTTCGAGTACGAGAATGCATCCCTCGCGATCCTTGCCCAATTCCAGCCTGGCGACCGTAGCGGTGAGGTTCAATACGCCGCGCGGACCGGGCAGCTCGATTTCTGTGGCTGCCAGGCCCATCCGCTTGCTGCGCCGTAACAGCACAATCAACTCATCGGCAATCTCGCGGGGCAGAATGGATTCCAGGGGCATGCCGGCAAGTTCATGATGCTCGCGGGGGCTGAGCAGATTGCGCGAAGCACGATTCGCCTGCAACACGCGCATCTGCGGGTCAAGCGTCACCACTGCACTGGGAATTGTCTCCAGCACAGTTTCAAGTTCACTGCGGCGTTCTTCGAGTGCGCGATTGGCGGCCGAAAGCTGCGTGGTCGAGGTTTCGGCCAGGGTGCGGCTCTCTTCGAGATCGGCCGCCATGCGATTGAAGGAATGCACCAGCTCGCCCAGTTCCTCTGTGGCATCCACTCTGACGCGGTGACCGTAATGTCCGGCAGCCACGGCATCCATCGCATCGGCCAATGCTTCGACCGGCCGCGTCACCTGCTTGGAAAGAAACAGTGCCAGCCAGCTGCTCGCAAAAAATACGAGGGTGGTCAGTAGGAAGAGCAGCAGCAGATAAGTACTGCGGATGCGATTCCGGGCACGGTACAGCGTTTGATAGTCTCGCGAGCCCGAGCGGATATCCTGCACCGTAGCGCTCAGTCCGGGCGGGAGCGGCAGGCCAGCGACCACGATGCCGCCCTCCCCAATGCTGGCTGCTCCCAACACATATTCGTTCTTCCCAGTGACCAGCATGGGCACATCACTGCGCTGAGCAGCCTGCAGTACGGTTGCGGTCAACGTCTCCTGCCCTTGTGCAACATCGCTTTCCGCCTCATCCATCCATGAGCGGATAATCGCCCGGCCATTGTCACGAGGCAACTGATATTGGCCAATGGCTGCACCATTACGAAAGACAACCACAAAGCCGCCCTCGAGCGTGATCCGATGGGTGCCAATCTCGCGCTGCAATGCTTCCGTGTTTCCGTCTTCTACGGAGAGGGTGAGTGAGCTGGCCAGCGATTCCGCCTCGGCCCGGGCATTGGCCGCGGCGTATTGCGAGAGTTCAAGCGAAACGTGGGTCGAGTCCTGACGCAGCTGAGAAGCTGGCAGCGAAAACCACCGCTCCATGGAGCGATTGAGTAACCCGAAGCTGAACAGGAACATGAATACTGCCGGCGCGAAGGAAAGCAGCAGTGCGCCGACCAACATACGGCCTCGGATGCGCGAGCCGAGTACCCTGCTGCGCTGGTCCGCGAGCAATTTCACAATGTTGCGGAACAGCAGGACAAGCACGGTAAGCAGCAGTAGGAAAGCAATTACGGAAAGCGCGGTAAACAGGAAGATCTGGCCGGAACCGTGAGGATCCATGAAGCTGGGCAGGGGATTGAATGCATTGAGCGCGACCAGCACCAGCACCAGCAGCAACATGCCACCGCCGAGCGCTACGACCGCACTACGGCGGTGTTGGCCCTCTGTTCCCATCCGTCAAACCCCCGTGTAAGTAACAGATTACAGTGCCCGGTTCCGTCATGACCACGGCGCATTTGGCTTGGTAGCGAACTTGGTCCTGGCACCCTGGAGGGTACCCCCTGTTTGCCCCGGCGACACCGGCCAGTGCTCCCCTCCCCAAAATTGTCATTTCGACCGAAGCGTACCCGGATTTCCTGCCACTCAGCACGAGCAGATGAGGCTGCGGAGCAGGTCACTACAAGGGAAGTATCACTCCCTCAGCGGCTAAAGCCGGAATCACAACAAAGCAGATACGTACGGGCTGAAGCTCGCTGCGGCGAGGTAGCCCGTACCCTTCAAAGAATTGAAATATGGGGCAGCGGAGTGGAGCCTCCATACGCTGCCATAAAGGACCGGCCTGGATCCGCTCGGCGATGGCTTGTTCCAGACCTCGTCAGCTATGGCAACGTTTTTAGCCAGACGTTGCGGTGTGAGATTTTTACTATGCCTCCGCCTTCGATCTCGAAGGCTATCAGGCCTTTGGATTGCCTGAAGGTTGGGTCGTTGTCGACCAGGATCGCCATCACGTGCCCGTTGATGATGTGGACCAGCGTGTGGCCGTCGGCGATGACTTCATACTGATTCCAGTCGCCGATTTTGATGAAAGACTTGAGTTCGTCTGAGCCGGCCAAACTCGCCAGCAGCCGGTGACTCTTTCCCTGATCGGTTTCGACCATCTGGCCGCGCCAGGCAACGATGCCGCGGGGACTGCTCTGCTCGTAGAGTTGGCCGGTGTACTTGTTGCCGTAGTCGAAGTCGGCCTGGTAGCCCTTCATGTTCCATTTGGCGTACTTCTGGCCTTGTTGGATCTGCATGGGCGTTGGCGGAGTCGCGAGGCTGCGATATTGAATGCCTCCGTTGGCGCCGGCACCCTCCAGCTTCATCTCTACCTTGAGCATGAAGTTTGCCGGCTGGCCGCCTTTCCAAATGATGTTGGTCGTGCCGGACGGATGCTCGGGGCTCGATTCGGCAACGAGCGAGCCATTCTCCACATGCCAGACTTCGGTGGACCCGTCCCAGCCGTTCAACGTCTTTCCGTCGAAGATCTGCGTCCATCCATTGTGGTCATTGAAGTCGATGGGGTCCGGCTGCGTAAAGCCTCCGCCGGAATGACGAGCAGATGCTGCCTGCGCATTGAGCTGGTTGGCCTGAAATGGATACGCCAGCAGAAGGCAGAGTAAAGCGATGCCAGGTTGTCTCACAGATTTAGGTGACACACGTCCTCCTCAGGATGCCAGAACTTTTTCCCACTGCTTGGTCCGGGCTGACTTCAGCACTGCGTCGGTTACATAATCCGTAGCCATGCCATCGGCGAAGGTAGGCGCGGCCTGTTCGTTCTTTCCAATAGCCTGCAGGAAGTCGGCAACCTGGTGAATGAAGGTATGCTCATAGCCAATCTGCAGACCAGGCACCCACCAATGCTTCATGTAAGGATGATCGCCATCGGTGATGTGCACGCTCTTCCAGCCTCGCAGCCGGCTCTCATCGCGGTGATCGAAATAGGCGAGGCGATGCAGGTCATGCAGATCCCACGCGGCGGAAGACTGCTCTCCGTTTACCTCGAGTGTGAAGAGAGCCTTGTGCCCGCGCGCATAGCGGGTCGCTTCAAAGGTCGCCATCGATCCGTTAGCGAAACGACACAGGAAGGCGGAGGCATCATCGATACCCACGGGCTCTACCTTGCCGGTAAGACTGTGCTTGCGCTCTTTGATGAAGGTCTCGGTCATGGCCGTAACTTCGGTGATAGGCCCGTTCAGCCACAGGGCCATATCGATATTGTGTGCGAGCAGGTCACCGGTGACTCCGCTGCCCGCGACGGATACATCGAGGCGCCAGAGACCCTCACCGCCTTGCGGCAGATCCTGGGAGATGGTCCAGTCTTGTAGAAACTGGGAGCGGTAATGAAAGACGCGGCCGAAGCGGCCTTCGTCGAGCATCTGCTTTAACAGCACAACTGCCGGTACGCGGCGGTAGTTATACCAGACCATGTTGGGAACGTTGGCGGCCTTGACGGCGTCGACCATCGCCTTCGCTTCGGCCCCGGTGCGGCCGAGCGGCTTTTCGCACAGCACCATCTTGCCCGCCCGGGCGGCGGCGATGGCGATTTCTGCGTGGGTGTCGTTGGGGCTGGCGATGTCAATCAAATCGATGTCTTTGCGCGCGACCAGTGCTCGCCAATCAGTCTCTATGGACTCGTAGCCCCAGTTTTCTGCGAAGCCTTTCACACGGTCTGCGCTGCGGGCACAGACGGCCTTCAACACCGGCTGATACGGGAGGTCGAAGAAGCGGGGCGCCTGGAGAAAAGCATTGGAATGAGTGCGGCCCATGAAGCCGTAGCCGACGAGGCCTATGTTCAGAGTCTTGCGTGGTGTCATGGTTTTATGCGTCCCAGCCGTGGGCGTTGCGCACGGCGATGAGGGTTGCCAAGATGTCGTTCCAGGTCTTTGGCGCCAGCATGGTTGCGTTGGGGAACATGCAGCCGTCCCAACAGATGTGCTCGTATGCACGGGTTGGCGCTCCGCTTTCATCGCGCATCCAAAGACCGGCGACGGCGACGATATCCATTTTCCCGTTTGGGTCGCCGGCTACGCAGTGGCGGCCGGTTTTGTCGTGCGTGCCGGAGCCGCTCACGGTGCCATCGTTCTGGGCTACGTGGAAGTCGATGGTCCAGGGACGAAGGGCATGGGTCAACTGGCGCAGAGACTCCATCAAGACTGGCTTCTGCGACCAATCGAAGCCGGACGGCAACAAGCGATCTTCCGGTGCGTTGTAGCCGAGTGTGTACAGAAGCGAGTGCGCCATGTCGGCCTGGAACCCCATGGTCTTCGGCCTGTTCACCATCTCCAGTAGCTCGACCATGTTCTTCCAGCTGTGCATGCCGCCCCAGCAAATCTCTCCTTCGGCCGCGAGGCGTTCGCCGTTATCTTCAGCAATGATGCTGGCTTCGCGAAAGGTTTGAGCGATCAGCCTGGTGTTGCTCACCGGGTCTTTGGCCCACTCGGCCGGGGACGCCGCAGAGTCGATACGGACGACACCATAGGGCCGAATGCCAAGCTCGCGCAGATGCTTGCCGATGGCGCACGCCTTTCTCACCTGGGTGAGAAAATTCTGGCGCTCTTCGACCGAACCCATCGCGGAACCGCCGCCGGTAGGCGCCCATACGGGAGCGACCAGGGAACCTACGACGAGATTCCGGCTGGCGATGCTTTCCGCAAGGCGATTGAGGTCGTCGGCGCTTGAATCGATATCGGTATGAGGCAACGAGAGGAAAAGATCGACGCCGTCGAACCGGATGCCATCGACGGCTGCATTCGCCGTCAGGTCGAGCATGGTTTCAAGGGGAATGAATGGTTCCGAGTCTGGCCCCTTGCCCACCAGCCCCGGCCACATGGCGTTGTGAATTGCCGGATGTTTATGTTGTGTGGCCATCTTCACCATCCCCGCGGCTTATTTCCGTAGCAGTGGCTGTGCGTCTGGATTGCCCGGCCCAAAATGCTTGAGCAGAACGAGAGGATCGGTGGCGCTGAGATTCTCGATGCGCACACCTTCTTTCGCAACGTCGGCGGTCACGAATACCTCGTCTTCAGTCATCTGCCCGAAGCGAATCATGGAAGGAGTCGACACGGCCTGCTTGCCCATGGTTCCGTAGCCCTGGGTAAGAATCACTCCGTAGGCTGCACTGTCCTTAACGGTGACCGCCCGCTTGGGCAATATCGTCAGCTCTTTTGCCGAGTAGTAGGGTGTGCCGTAGGTGATCCACTTCTCGGCGTAGCCGTTGGCTGCCGTCTCATCCACCGGGCTCACGGGCCGTGGAAAGGTCTTGTTGCTTTCGCCGAAGAGCGGATTTACGTTGGCATCCCAATCGAGCATGCTGATCAGAAAGTCCAGATCTTTCTTGTATTCATTGGGAACGTCTTTGGTGAGCAGGTCCCAGCCGACGATGCGGCCTTCGACCTCTGACTGGAACATGGCGAAGACGTCACTGTTCACCTGCGGTTCGTAGGTCACGAGCGAACCGGGGGCATGCAGAATGCCGGGGTCGATCTGCCAGCCTGCGCCGGGCTCCAGACGATAGGCGCGGGCGTGGAAGAGAATCCCATTGTCGCCCTGGTTCCATTTCTCCAGGCAGCGGCGAATGTCGTCTTTGGTTGTGCCCGGCTCGAGGCCCATGTAGGTGTGCGGAAAGTTGTTCTGAATCTGGTTGTACTGCGGCGGAAAATAATACGCTTCAGGCTTTCCCTTTTGCCCCACCAACTTCGCGAATGCGTCGCTCTGGTGCAGGTGATGCGGAATAGGGCCCATGTTGTCGAAGAATTTGCAGAGCAGATTCCAGCCACCCTCGCGCTGCATCACGCCGGCGCCGAGCAACAGATCTCCGGCGCTCTCGACAGCATCCTTCAACAGAAACTTGCCGCCGTTCTTAGGGCGGACGTAACTCAGACCTTCATCGGGCAGAGCATCGGGGCCGTTCGAAGCATGGGTGGTGGATGAGAACCAGCGCTCGTTGATTCCACCACGATGACCACCAAAGGCGTACAAATCATCGGGATGCAGCTTCAACCTGCGCCCGGGGATCATGAACGAACGCGGAACCCAACACGGTTCCAATCGCAGAATGCCTTCGCCTGCGTCGACTACTTCTTTTACCTGGGATCTACTGAGCATGACCTGTGTTGCCCTCTGCTGGATGAACTGCTCTGCTTAGTGTTCCAACGGAATTCCGAAGGAGTAAAGGGTATTGTCGTGTGTCGTAAAGAAGACGTGGCCATCGCCAACCGACATGCCGGCCAGAGTTGCGTAGCTGCCGATCTCGTCTCCACTCGCGTATAGCTGCTTGCCGGTCGCGGCATCGAGTGCGTAGAGAGTCGCGTGCGTAGAAGAGCTGCCGCCATCGAGTGCAAAGACAACTCCATTGGCGATGGCTGGGGGCGCCGGATTTCTGAGGTCGCGCGAGATCCAACTCGGCGTCAGGACAGTGTGCCCGTCTTTCTCTTCCACTTTGAATGCAGCGATGGTGCCGTGCGATGCTGCTCCGTTGTCGCCGGCAAATTTGGCTTCCGCACTGACCGGACCGGCGATCGAAACAAACAGCCACACGTCGCCCGCCTTGTCTATCCAGGTGGCGAGACCTTCCCATCCACTGTGCTTCCCGAGCTTTGACAAGGATGCGGTTTGAGCCAGCGGAGTTTTGTGATCGGCGCCACCAAGCGAGTCAGCGTCTAACAGGACGATGCTGCCGTCTTTGCCGGGTGCGGCGACCAGTTCCTTGTCCTTATAGGTAAACACCACCGGGCTGGCATTCAACACTTTTCCGCCAGCGGAGTACCAGTCCTTCACCTTGAGGTCTTTCGCGTTCAGAGCAACGACAGAGTTGGCATAGACGCCCGCGGTTGCATCATCGGCGCCGCTGCCTGTCACTACGTAAGCTGTGCCGTCTGCTGCGATGGCTGGGCCGGTTAGTCCGGCGAGGGTCACCTTTTGCGTCTTGTAGCTGTTCACTGCGTACTCGGGCGTGTTGAGGTCGATCGACCAGAGCGCATCCGCAGTATTGTGGCAGCCGGAGCCGGTTGAGGTGTATACGACATGGTCGTTCATGTTCAGTCCGAAAGAGCTTCCCCCGGTCTCCGGGAAAAACTTGATTGGCTTGGCGTAGTCGAGGCCGGTGGCCATGATCTGCTCATGCAGGTAGCCATCGCCGGTCAACACATAGACACCCTTCAGGCCGAAATAGCCACCGCCTGCAGGCCCGCCTACGCGACGCTGCGATGCAGGCACCGGCTCTTCGCGGACCGGTTTCGGTCGAGGAGCGCCCGGCTTGCGAGCTCCGAAGTGTATGACCTGCGGAGCCTCGGTGAGCACCTGCAGATTGCCACACGTTTTCCCGTTGGCCGAAGGGAAGTCCTTCTTCCAAACGATGTCTCCAAGTTCTGAGTCCACGGCGTACAAGGTGTTGCCATCGGCCACGAACGCAAAATCCTTGAAGCCTTTGCCGGTAATCATGCCGGGAAAGAGAAGCGTCTCACTGAACGAAGACTTCGCTGGTGCAGTGCCGAGCTTGAGCTTCCATAGAAACTTGAAGTCTTTGGCCACCGTCTCGCCGGTGATCTGAGTTTCGGCCCGCTGCCAGCCGTTGTGCGTGGCATCGCCATCGGCGACAGGCCAGAAACCACGGGGTGCGCCTTGCGCATGTGCTATTCCTGAACCGAGAACAGCGGTAGTGAAACAGAGGGCCAACGGGCCGAGGAGTCTTCGCATCAGTGAACTTTCACCCACGGTTGCTGTCTAGAGTATTTGGGTTTACGAGCGCGAAGCAGATCGAATTGTTGATTCTGCGCCACGGCTCATTTCGTTCTTAGAACTGGAGGCTTTTGCACATAGCCTCTGCCTTTGCTCGCCATCTGAGAGCACCCAGGATGCAATCCTGGGGTATTCTCAGCCGTTCCTATTCCAGGCCAAAGCAGTAAATGGTGCCGTCGAATGTACCGAAGATGATGCGTCCGCCGGCAACAGCAATGCCTGCCTGATGCAGGAACGAACGGATCTGGTCTCCGCTGGAGTAGAGCTCTTTGCCGGTCAGTGCATCGAGCGCATACAGTTTTGCGGGGATCGAATGCTTGATGCGATCTTCTGCGCTGTAGAGGCCGCCTTCCTCATCGTTCGCCTGGGCTGTGAATTCGCCTGCAGCGAGCACATACACAACGCCGTTCGCTACCACAGGAGGCTCGGCAGACATCATGTCGCGTGACAACCAGGCCGGCTTCAGTTCGATCTTTCCGCCGGTGTCTGTCAGCTTCATCGCGATGACGCCGCCATTGGGCGTTGGCCCGTAGCTTGTGGGGAAGTCTACGGCGACGGGGCCGCCAATCGGCGACAGCACCCAGCGCGTACCATCTTGGCCTTCCCAACTGGCAAAGCTGCCCCAGGTGCCTTCGGTCTGAAAGTTGACGTTCTTATTCGAAACCAGAGGGCTGCGATAGAGAGGCGTCTGGTGATCTGCTCCGCCGAGAGACTTGCTGTCCATCAGGAAGTAGCGGCCTTCCTTACCTGAAGCCACCAGCAGATCCCGTCCCTTATAAGGGAAGACGACGGGCGTGGTGTTCATGTCGAGGTCTCGCTTGGTCAGCCAGGCGTGATTGCTCGGTGTGTAGTAGTCCTTGAGGGTAAGGGTGTCGTCTGACGACGTGTAGGCCTGGACGGTGGTGGAGAGCTTACCTTCCGCCACGTCGAAGGCTCCATCGCCTGTTTCAAAGTAGATCGTTCCATCGGAGCCGATGGCGGGGCCGGCGGTACCAAAAACCCCACCCTGAGGAACGGCCGAAGAGAAGACCTTCTTATTGGCGAGGTTCACGCCGTAAAGTTTATTCGGCACACCATGGCAGGCTTGGCCAGTCACGGTGTAGACGACATTGTTCACCAGGTTGAGACCGTAAGCCTTGCCATAAACGCCCGGCAGCATCTGGATCGGCGGGTCTTTTTCATCACCCGTCGCCACATCGAGCGTGTGCAGGTAGCCGTCGCTTGAGAGCACATAGATAGACCGAGGGGATGACCCGGCCGGCGAGACCACAGGGGTCGCGGTCAAGGCGTTGTTGCAAATGAACCCTTCCCCCTCGCCCGGTTCCTGAGGCTTGTCTGACGCCCATTGCAAATGCTTCTGCCAGGCGAACGAGCCGTTGGCAGTATCGATTGCGTACACGTCGCCTGAACTGCCGGCGAAGATGGCCAGCGTCTTAGCCTCAGCGGCCCCCGCGACAATCACGGGCTCGCGGAACGACTGCATGCCCATGGTCTTGTTGTCGGTCTTCACCTTCCAAAGCAGACGGATGTTTTTGGCGTTGTCGACGGTAAGCTTGGTTTCGCTCCGCTGCCAGCCGTCGCGCTGTTGGTTGAAACTACCGGTGGGCCACTCCGCAGCTTCGGTGGACTGGGCTTGAGTCTGAGCCACGAGCAACCCTGAGGCTGCGAAACCGAGGCAAATGAACGCTGTAATCGAGAGCACCTTCACGCAGGGAACACTAACACCCTCCGCCAAAAAAACCTATAGGTAACTTTGCGCCGGACTGAACTTTGTGCCGGAGGGAACTTTGCGCCGGCCAGCCGTCGTATCATGAGGTTGACGTTTAGGGGCGCGAGATGTTGGGCACCCGGAGATTTGCTATCAAGATGGATTCCGAAACCAATTTCCCATGGAGGAAGCATGTCCACAGCTGCCAATCATCCGCCAGCCTTCGCGTCTCCCACAGCCGTAAGTCGCGCTGAGGCTCGATCCCGCGGCGCGGCGATTCCCTGGTACATCTGGACCGGCGTTTTCGCCATTACTTCCTCTGCGATTGGCGGCGCGTGGGATGTTTCATGGCACCGGTCGATTGGCCGCGATACCTTTTGGACCCCCGCTCACATGGCAATTTATGCCTGCGGTCTGCTTGCCGGCGTGATTGGCACGTGGTTCATCGTCCGGTGCACGTTTCTGCGCGACCCTGAGCTGCTGGCCGGGTCGGTCAATATTTTCGGACTGCGGGCTCCTCTTGGCGTATTCCTTGCCGGTTGGGGAGGGGTGGCCATGCTCACCTCGGCCCCTTTTGACAACTGGTGGCACAACGCCTACGGTCTCGACGTAAAAATCGTCAGTCCTCCGCATGCCCTGCTCATTCTCGGACTGCGAGGCATCTCTACGGGGGTCATGTTCCTGATTCTCGCGGCTATGAATCGCGCTGCGGAGACAGACTCGGACACATTCAAGCGGCTGCAGTGGCTCTTTCTCTATGTAGGCGGCCTGGCCATCATCGGCCAGATGTTCTTTCTGCAGGAATACACCTGGGACGTGGAACTGCACCAGGCGGCCGCTTATATCGCGATGGGCATTGGGCTGCCCTTCTTCTTCGCCGCGATTTCCCAGGCATCGCGCTCTCGCTGGGCTTCGACCGTCACGGCGGCGATCTACATGTCGTTCATCATTGCCGAGATTCTGATTCTGCCGCTCTTCCCTGCCCAACCGAAACTTGGACCGGTGTTTACCGCCGTCACGCACATGGTGCCGGCGAAGTTCCCCATCCTTGTCGTGCTTCCGGCGCTCGCTCTCGATCTGCTCTGGCGCCGGGTAAAGAACTGGAAGCTGTGGCAGATCGCACTGGTTTCAGGCGTTGTGTTCATTGCAGTGCTGGTGGCGGTGGAATGGCCGTTTGCTCACTTCCTGCTTTCGGACGCGAGCAAGAACCGGTTCTTCGGCACGATCTACTTTCAGTACAACTCGCGTCCGGACGGGTTTGACCGCATGCGGCAGTGGTTTTATCCCGATCATGGAATGATTCTTTACCTGGGTCTGTTGCGTGCCGCGGTTTACGCATCTATCTCCGCATGGTTCGGCTTGCTGTTCGGACGTTGGATGCGTGGTGTACAGCGATGAAGCTGGCGGGTCGCCGCGGGTGGATCGGATGGATCGCCTTTCTGCTCTCGCTCGTGATGGCGGCGCCTGCCTACGCGCACATCGGCAGCAAGGATGTGTATGAGCAGGTGAATGCCGGCCCATACAAGCTTTTTGTCACCATCCGTACGCCCAGCGTGATTCCGGGGGTCGCGACGGTAGAGGTGCGAAGCTCTGGCGCGGCCGTTCGCTCGATGCGCATTACGCCTATCCCGCTCACGGGAGAAGCCGCGAAGCACCCGCCGAGCTCAGACGCCATGCAGTCTTCTACCGTCGACCCGGCCTACTTTACCGGGTCTCTGTGGCTTATGGCCGCGGGTTCGTGGCAAGTGCACTTCGATGTGGACGGTGCTCAAGGAAAAGCGAGCGCGGGTGTACCCGTGCCGGCGATGCCCCTCTCGATTCTGCCCATGCAGCGTTCGATGGGAATCATGCTGGCCCTGCTGGGTACAGTTTTGATGATCGGCATTGCAGGGATCGTTGCGGCAGCCATCACTGAAGCACGCATCAAGCCCGGTGTCGCTGCCGCCGCAAAACAGCGCCGCCGCGCACTGATCGCCAGTATTGTTACGCTGGCGGTCAGCGGTTTGATTGTCTATGGCGGCCACTTCTGGTGGAACTCCGAAGCCAAGGCCTACGCCGCAGACGTCTACCATCCGCTGAGCCTGACGCCGACGCTGACAGACAATATCCTTGATCTGAAAATCGGAAGCCACCAGACCGATTCGTTCCACCCCCTAAAAGGACGCGTCAACAACGACCTGCTGCCCGATCATGGCCACGTGATGCACCTCTACGCGATTCGCCAGCCGGGGATGGACGCCGTGTTCCATCTGCATCCCAAGCTTCTTGCAAGCGGGGATCTGCAGATGACCCTGCCGGCTATGCCCCCGGGCACTTACCGGCTTTACGCGGATATCGTTCACCACAACGGTTTCCCTGAAACGCTGTCCGCCGATCTAACGGTGCCGGAAGGCATGACGCCCGCGCCGCTGGCGGCGGAAGATGCTTCAGCCGCGCCGCCGGCTCTTTCGCAAGGTGAATTGGGCGCCGCGTACAAATTGCCCGACGGCTACACGATGGTCTGGGACCGGCCCGCCGATCTCAGCGCGAATACGGCCTATGCATTTCGCTTTCGTCTGATCGACGCTACCGGCAAGCCCGCGCCCGATGCGCGGCCTTACCTTGGAATGGCCGGCCACGCAGCCTTCGTCAAAACGGATGGCACGGTTTTCGCCCACACGCACCCTGAGGGCTCAGCCGCGATGCAGGCTTTGATGCTGGCCAATGGGGGTGGAGGGGAAATGGCGGATGACGGCGCGATGGGCGGCATGGACATGGCTGGAGTCGAAAACATCCCACCTGTGGTCGAATTTCCCTACGGTTTTCCGTCGTCGGGGCGCTATCGCATCTTCATTCAAATGAAGCACGGGAACACAGTCGAGACGGGCGTGTTCGATGCGGACGTTCGCTGATTTGATCTCGTCGGCATTCGTCTCGGACCGATCTCCCGTAACGACTGCGCTCGACCCAAATGACAGAACAACATCGCTACCATCTGCGTCCAACTGCTAAAACCCCGCGCATGATGCTCCGCTTTATGCTGCAAAACCGCCTGCTCAAACTCAGCTCGCGAAAAAACTCCTAAAACCCGCGAAAAAATACTGCATACTCCACTCATGGCGGAAAGCTCCTTCTAGTCAAGATTGATTTCTTGGAAAATCTCAACCTCAACCTAGCAGCCTTTCCGCCGCCTCCAAAAACCTAATTTGGACAAGACTGGCTGAAAGTAGCCCAGCACGTTAGTGCTGGGTGGGGGATGGCAACACGATCGCTGAAGGGCGACGACTGAAGATGCCCAGGATGAAATCCTGGGTGCTCTCGGCGCTCGCCACAAATGCAGTCGTTCTCCCAAAGAGCCAACCTATTTTCCAACAGTACCGGCCTAGTTCTCTGAAGGTTGTTCCGCGCGATCGATCAAGAACACATCGATATTGGCCTTCGTCGCTTGCAGCCTCAGGCCAAGCTGCTCCCTGATCGCAGTAAATAAATTTGGGGGTGCAGAGGCATCTTCCAGCGAAGCGTCAGCAGGCGTCCATCGTAGTGTGAGATCAAAGCGCCCAACGATGCCGGTCTGATCACTAGGGTGCGTGGTCATCAGCGGATTTGGGTGATGGCGCGAAACGCCACGCTCCCTACGGGCTAAGCATGATCAGTGACTGCGTGGATCGAGGCCGGATGGTTCCAGGCTTCGGGCTTGATACGCATGCCGAAGCCACTCTCTTCAGGTACCTGGATGAACCCATCCTTGGGAGCGATGGGATCTTCGAGCATGTGATGCCAGTCACGCTCGTAGAACTTCTGGCAACTTTCCTGGATCCACACGTTCGGGGTCGCGGTGGTGAGGTGCGTGGATGCATAGAAAAGCAGCGGGCCGCCCGCAGTGTGCGGGGCAATCGGCAGTTCCTGCGCGTCGGCCAGGGCAGCAATTTTGCGCGCTTCAGTCAGGCCTCCGCACCACGTCACATCGAACATTACGTATTTGGGCGTGCGCGATTCAAGCAGTCGCTCGAACTGCATCTTGCCGGCCATGCGTTCGCCCACGGTCAGTGGTAACGGCGTGGCGGCCGCTAGTTCGTGATACTGGTTGAAGTTGCCGGGCATGAGCATGTCCTCAAGCCACATGGGCTTGTAGGGTTCGAGCGCATGAGCGATGCGAATGGCAGAAGTAAGGTTCCACTGCGCGTGGAACTCGATCGCGATCTCAATCTCATTGCCGAAGGTGTCGCGCAGCTTCTTTACCGGCACGATCGCCTGGTCGATATCCTGCCAGGTAATGTACTCGTTCTTGTTACGTTGCGCGGCTCCGTCGAAGGGCCATATCTTGATGGCCTTGATGCCTCGTGTGTCGATCAGCTCGCGCATGATCTTTTCCGGCTCCGTGTTGAAGTCGTACTTGTAGGGAAAGCAGGTGTTGTAGAGGCGGACCCTGGGGTTGGCTTTGCCGCCGATCAACCGGTAAACCGGGGCGTTCAGTGATTTGCCCAGCAGATCCCAGAGTGCGAGATCGAGGGCGCTCAGGATGCGCATCTCAGTACCGCCGGCGATCTGAAAGTCGAATGTGCGGTAAAGATCGGCCCAGATGCGTTCGATATCACGCGGGTCACGGCCGATCAGCGAGGGCGCCACGTTGTGGACCATGGCGGCCTCGACCGAGTTCCGCGGATAGGTTTCTCCTATGCCGGAAATACCGGCGTCGGTATCGATCTTTAACCAGGTCCAGTTTGGCTGGAAGGCGGCGTCGTTCGGCGACTTCCAGTAAACGGTCTCGACCCGGGTGATCTTCATAGGCGCGAGCATTGCGGCATGGGAGGAATAGGCGGCGGCCAAGGGGGTGGCCAGCATACCGGAAACGAAGGCCCGGCGCGAGAGTGGCTTGAACATGGCGGGATTATAACCAGTTTGGACTGGCTTGAAGCCGGCCATCATTGCGGTTGCGTTTAGATCACGTACAAATCCACATAGTGCTGCACTGGCATGTTCTCCAATGCTTGCTGGTCGAGAGAGGTCTTGAGAATTGCCTGTTGGCGATCGAGGCTGAAGCGGCGACCCAGGTTGGTTCGGAATTTCTGTTCGAGCAGTGGAATGCCTTCACTCCTGCGGCGACGGTGACCGAGCGGGTACTCTACGGTTTCCGTCATGGTGCTGCCATCGGCCAGCGTCAGCGTGAGTGAGTTGGCGATCGATCGCTTATCGGGGTCGTGGTAGTCGGCGGTGAATGAGGGTTCCTCGGTACAGTACATTTTCGCGCGCAGCTGGTCGATGCGCGGATCGGCTGCAAATGCGTCCTCATAATCTGACGCAGTGAGATGGCCGAAGAGGAGGGGTACCGCCACCATGTACTGCACGCAGTGATCGCGATCCGCGGGATTGTTCAACGGGCCCTTCTTATCGATGATTCGGAGGCATGCCTCGTGCGTGCGCAACTCGATGGAGGTAATGTCTTCCGCAGACTTACCGGCGGCGATAAGCTTCGCCCGCAGCGTCATCGCTGCTTCAACAGCAGTCTGCGAGTGGAACTCCGCCGGATAGCTGATCTTGAACAAAACGTTCTCCATCACGTAAGAACCGTAGGGACGCTGGAACGCAAAGGGCCGGCCGCGGAAGAGCACGTCATAAAATCCCCAGACTTTCGCGGTGAGTACGGAGGGGTAACCCATCTCTCCTGCACGAACCATGAGCGCGAGACGCACAGCGCGGCTGGTCGCATCGCCCGCGGCCCAGCTCTTGCGTGAGCCGGTGTTGGGAGCATGGCGGTAAGTGCGCAGGCTCTGGCCGTCGACCCATGCCAGGGAAAGTGCATCGAGAATCTGCGTGTGGGTCAGGCCGAGCATGTGTGCGACGACTGCGGTCGAGGCCACCTTCACGAGAACCACGTGATCGAGACCGGCCTTGTTGAACGAGTTCTCGAGTGCCAGGCAGCCCTGAATCTCGTGCGCTTTAATCATCGCGGTCAACACTGAGCGCATGGTTAGCGGCTGCGCGCCATTTGCCACCGCGGTGCGTGACAGCCAGTCGGCTACGGCCAGGATGCCGCCCAGATTGTCGGAAGGATGGCCCCATTCGGCTGCCAGCCAGGTGTCATTGAAGTCGAGCCAGCGGATCATGGCGCCGATGTTGAACGCAGCTTGAACCGGGTCAAGTTGAAACGATGTGCCGGGGACTTTCGCGCCGTTGGGCACGATGGTTCCGGGAACGACGGGACCCAGGAGCTTGGTGCATGCGGGATACTCCAATGCTTCGAGGCCGCAGCCCAGGGTATCGATCAGGCAGTTGCGGGCGGTGGCATAGGCTAGTTCGCTTTCGATCTTGTAGTTGCAGACGTAGTCGGCGATGTCGATCAGCACCTGGTCGTAAGGGGGGCGATCTCCGCTCGTGTGGGTGGACATGTTTTCTCCGTGGAAAGGTTACGGTCGAAGATTTGCTCATTTCGCGCTTGTGCCACATTTCGCGAAGCCGCGAGCACTTGCGGGTCACAGGTTTGTTGCCGTGCCTATGGGCGTTGGGCCAGGGGGACGAAGGGTCGATCCTCAGGCCCGATGTAGTTCGCAGAGGGGCGGATAATCTTGCCGTCGGCTCGCTGCTCGAGGATGTGTGCGCACCAGCCCGCTGTGCGCGCGAGAACAAACAACGGCGTGAACATTGCCGTGGGAATGCCCATCAGATGATAGGAGACGGCGCTGAACCAATCGAGATTTGGGAACATGCGCTTTGCTTCCCACATCACGGATTCTAACCGCTCGGCGATGCGGTACATGGCTAGATCCCCACTGGATTCGGCTAGCGAAAGCGCTACTTTTTTGATGATGGCGTTGCGCGGATCGCTGACCGTGTAGACCGGGTGGCCGAAACCGATCACCACTTCTTTCTTTTCGAGGCGCGCGCGTATTTCGCGCTCGGCTTCGTCGGGAGAGTTGTAGCGCTGTTGAATTTCGAGCGCAACCTCATTCGCTCCGCCGTGTTTAGGCCCGCGGAGCGCACCGATGGCTCCCGTGATGCAGGAATATATATCGGAGCCTGTGCCCGCGATGACGCGCGCAGTAAAGGTGGAAGCATTAAACTCATGCTCGGCGTAGAGAATAAGCGAGACCTGCATGGCGCGAGTCCACTCTTTGCTGGGCGGTTCGCCGTGAAGCAGGGAAAGAAAGTGGCCAGCCAGTGTGCTTTCTCCCGAGTCGACATCGATGGTTTGGCCGTTGCGGCTGTAGTGATGCCAGTAGAGAAGCATGGAGCCGGTCGTCGCGAGAAGGATGTCGGCACATTCGATCGCGCCTGCGGGATTGTGGTCATCTTTTTCCGGCAGTGTGCAACCCAGTGCTGAAACACCGGTGCGCAGCACATCCATAGGGTGCGTCGCGGCCGGCAACTGCTCGAGGACTTCATACACGTTGGCGGGCAAGCCGCGCAAGCGCGTCAGCTTCTGCTTGTAGGCGGCAAGCTCTTGAGCGTTGGGCAGCTTGCCACGCAACAAGAGAAAAGCCACCTCTTCAAACTCGCAGTGTGCGGCGAGATCGGCGATGTCATAACCGCGATAGTGCAGGTCGTTGCCGGTGCGGCCCACGGTGCATAGGGACGTATTGCCGGCCGGCGTTCCTGACAGCGCAACGGACTTCTTCGGTTTGAAAGGTATCTGTTGTGTTTCTTTCGTAGTAGCCATATCGAATGTTTGCTCCCACAAAGGATCAACGGCTTAACTGCGTTTGTTGGCGGCGAAAAGCTCGTCGAGTTTCTGCTCGTAGGCCTGGTAGCCAAGAAACTCGTAAAGTTCGGCGCGGGTCTGCATCAGGCTGACAACGCCGCTCTGTGTACCCTCGGTGCGGATGGATTCATACACCTTGAGGGCGGCCGCATTCATGGCGCGGTAGGCCGCGCAACAATACAGAACGATGTCGACGCCAACACCGGCAAGCTGTTGAGCCGTGTAGAGCGGCGTCTTTCCAAACTCTGTGATGTTTGCCAATATCGGGACACCGGAGGCTTCTTTAAAGCGCGCATACATGGGCAGTTCGGTGACGGCTTCAGCAAAAATCATGTCAGCGCCCGCGGCAACATAGGTGGCGCAGCGATCAAGTGCGGACGCGAGCCCCTCGCCCGCGAGAGCATCGGTGCGGGCCATGATGACGAAATCAGGATCGGTGCGGGCATCGACCGCGGCCTTGATGCGATCGGCCATTTCCGCCGCCGAAACCACTTCCTTGCCAGGGCGGTGACCGCAACGCTTGGCGCCTACCTGGTCTTCCATGTGTACGGCCGCGACGCCGGCACGCTCCATGGATCGGATCGTACGTGCAATATTGAAAGCGCTTCCCCAGCCGGTGTCGATGTCAACCAGCAGGGGCAGCGTAGTGACGTCGGTGACGCGGCGAGCATCGATGAGTACGTCTTCCATGGTGCTGATGCCGAGATCGGGCATGCCAAGCGAGTTGGCGGAGACCCCTCCACCGGAAAGGTAGAGAGCGCGAAAGCCGGTGGCCTGCGCCATGCGTGCCGTATAGGCGTTGATGGCGCCGATCACCTGGAGAGGGTGCTCCTGCTTGACTGCGGACCGGAAGGCCGCCCCCGGGGAGGATTGCCTTTGTGTGCTCACGTTGTTCCTTCTCTCTGCGACGCAACGGGGTGCAGCAAACTTAAATCTTAAATGGTTGCGGCGCGCTTGGCTTTCCCCGGGCGGAATGGGTAGACTCGCCTTTGCACCAGCACTCCCCAGGAAGCGCTGCTCAACGAGTTCTAACCCATGAATAAAGTGTTTTCCAGCCCCGACGAAACGGTTGCAGACATCCCCGCGGGGGCAACCCTGATGATCGGGGGCTTCGGCCTGTGTGGTATCCCCGAGAACCTGATCGCTGCGCTGGTGCGGCGCGGAGTGACCGGCCTGCACACCATCTCCAACAACATGGGCGTCGACGGCTTTGGACTGGGCCTGCTGCTTGAGGCGGGAATGATCGCTTCGCATACCGGCAGCTACGTTGGCGAAAACATGCTTCTGGAGAAGCAGGTGATCGCCGGCACCCTTATGGTGTCGCTGGTTCCGCAAGGTACGCTGGCAGAACGGATCCGCGCCGGCGGCGCCGGCATTCCTGCGTTCTATACACCTACCGGCGCCGGCACCCTGGTCGCCGAGGGCAAGGAACAACGCACCTTCGACGGGCGCAGCTATCTGCTCGAGACCGCGCTCAAGGCCGACTTCGCATTGGTGAAGGCATGGAAGGGCGACCGGCAAGGCAACTTGATTTACCGCCGCACGGCGCGCAATTTCAACCCCATGATGGCGACCGCCGCGCGCATCACGATTGCCGAAGTGGAAGAACTGGTCGAACCTGGGCAACTGGATCCCGACGCAATTGTGACTCCGGGCATTTATGTCCAGCGTATCTTTCAATGCGCCTTCAGCGAGAAGAGGATCGAACGGCGGACCGTGAGAAAGGCAGTCGGGCAATGAACGATAAGCCGCAGGAACAGGAAAAGCGGAACCGCATCGTGCAGCGGGTGGCGAAGGAGCTGCGCGACGGCTTCTACGTAAATCTCGGCATTGGCATGCCCACATTGGTCGCAAACCACGTTCCCCCAGGAGTGGAAGTGGTGCTGCAATCGGAGAATGGCATGTTGGGTATCGGGCCTTACCCTCTGGAAGAGGAAGTGGATGCTGATCTCATCAATGCCGGCAAGGAGACCGTCTCCGTACTACCGGGAACGTCGTTCTTCTCAAGCGCCGATGCTTTCGCGATGATTCGCGGTGGCCATATCGATCTCAGCATTCTCGGCGCCATGGAAGTAGACGCCAAGGGTAGCCTGGCGAACTGGATTATTCCCGGCAAGATGGTGAAAGGCATGGGCGGCGCGATGGATCTGGTGGCGAGCGCACGGCGCGTGATCGTCGCCATGGAACACACGACCCGTGACGGACGCCCCAAGATACTGAACGCGTGCCGATTGCCGCTCACCGGGGTTGGCGTAGTGGACGTGATCGCGACGGAAATGGCGTGGATCCGCGTGACGCCTGAAGGATTGGCGCTGGATGAAATAGCGCCGGGACTTTCTGTCGAGCAGGTGCAGGCCGCGACTGAGGCTCCTTTGATCGTGAGCCCCACGCTAAGCATCATGCATTGAACCTATTCGAGAGTGTGGCCGCCGTTGACTGAGATTTTTTGCCCGGTGATGAATCTTCCTGCGTCGCTGGCCAGATAAGCAACGGCATTGGCTACGTCTTCAGCCGTTCCCATGCGCTTCATGGGGACTCTTTCCATGTAGGCCTCCATCTCATCCCGGGTTGTGTGCAGGTGACGCTCGGTGGGGATCCAGCCTGGGGCAACGAGGTTTACGGTGATGCCTGCCGGGGCGAGCTCGCGCGCCCAGGATCGTGTCTGCCCCAATTGCGCTCCCTTAGCTGCCACATAATTAGCGAACATCGGGTTACCGAGTTCGAAGACTTCGCTTCCGATTTGAATGATCCTGCCATAGTTGCGGTTCTTCATGCCGGCGATGATCTGTTTCACGATGAGCAGCGGAGATTTTACGAAGAACTCCAGCTGGTCAAGATAGCGCTCCCAGGTTTGTTCTTCGATGGTGAGGAAAGGTTGCGGGCCAGTCGCATTGATCACCGCGATATCGATGTGGTCATACTTTTCTTCGATCGCGCGGATCATTTTCTCTACGTCTGCTTCGAGGCGTACGTCCGCGTACAAAGGAGCGGCTTCTCCGCCCTTCTGCTTGATCTGATCGCAGAGTTGCTCAGCACGATCAGGCCTGGCGAAATAGTTGACGGCGACGTTTGCGCCGCGCTTGGCCAACTCCTGAGCAATGGCGGCGCCCAGCCCGCGCGAGGCTCCAGTTACCAGGGCAGTGCGCCCTTTCAGCGTTTCCATGTCGATCAGCACTCCAATGTTTTGGGTTCATGCAAAAGGTAAGCGACGCAAGAGCCGCCGTCAAACTACTGTAGAGCATTGAAGGGTATAGGACCAGCAGCTCTTAACCTAATCTACCTCCGGCCAGGTCAAGCTTTTGAGCACTCGGTGGAGTCGCATGAGCGTCGCCGTCAAGGCGGCGAGGCTTGCACCCCAAACCACAAACGCAAGACGCACAACCCATATAGGTGCGGCGCCAACTCGCTTCAGCAGGAAGGGCAGGAAATTCCAGGTGGTGATGTGGACGTAGTCCCAGGGATCTTCGGTCATCGCATGGTTGTTTAGTCCCCAGGCGTCCATTTTGCCCGTGGCAAAGGCGATGATGTTCTTCATCCGGAGTAGGACCACGAAGGTCGGGTGGCCGAGCGTCTCCATCTGATAAAGCTCCAGCGATAGCCAAAAAGCGAGTGAGGCCAGCTGGATCAGCGTGCCGGCTGCCAACAGCACCAGGCCCGCGATCCAAACCCGCTTGCCCAACTGGTGACGATGACGCAACAGGAGTGGAATCGCCAGAAGCGCCGCGAGTTCGACGGCGGTGGAAACGTAGCGGTCGCCCCACGCAGAGTCTCCTGACCAAACCGCAAAGCGCGCGTAGAAGCTGATGTAGGCCAGCAGCAAGGCAAGAGCCATGATCGCATAGGCCTTGACCACCGGGCTGAACCGCTTCCACGCAAGAGCGCATAGCAGGATCATCAGCAACAGCAATGGATCAAAAAGAAAGATCGACTTCTCCGGCGCAAAGAGCGACTCCAGAAACCCAACGTGGAAGGGTGTACTGAAAGGAAAGTTTGCCGGTAAGGACGGGTCCCGCAATCTTTGTTCGCGTGCCGAAACGCTCATGTAATTGCTAAAGAAGGAGCCGAAGCGATGGTGCTGATAGAGCCGATCGAGGAAGCCGAAAAGCGCGTAAACGGGTATGGCAGTCGCGACGTAAGTTCGACACTTTCGCCAAAAGCATCGCTCGTCGACACCTTCGAGCCAGGCAAGGGCCATTAAAAAGAGAGCTCCTGCCAAAAGATCCAGGCCCGTCGTCAGGCGTGTCAACAAATTCAGCCCAAATGCGCAGCAGCCAGCCAACAGCGCTCCCAGGCGGCCGGTTTGCCACCACTCATATTGCCAGCAGAGCCCGGTGAGGGTGAGCAGAAAGATGTAGTTGTTCTCCATCAGATTCTGCGTGTAATGGAGATGCGTCGTCGCAAGCAATAGCGCGAGTACGCCCGCGACGGACTGCTTTACCTCAAAATCCAATTGGCGCAGGAAGCGGAAGCAGACCAGTGCGGTGAGCACGCCGAGAAGCATGTTGGTGCTGTAGCTCACGATGATGCTTCTTACGCTGGGATCATCTTCATAATTCGCAAAGACTCCCAGCCTTGCGACATAGGTCCCCACGATATCCGCAGGCAACATGAGAAGCGACTGGCCGATGCCATACCAGCTCTGCAATTTTCCATCGCGGCCGCGAACACCGAACTCCGGATACTCTTCAGGAAAGACGGGCGGCTCAGCCGTCCAGAAGGAATGCGCGGCCTGCAGGCGATGGGTTGTGTCGGAAGTACCTAGCTCCCCTGACTGCACCACAAAGGCAAGGAGGCCGGCAGCGAGAGCGAGCAGGAAAAGGGGATCACGGAACCAGCGTCGGAAAACAGAAGGAATCATTATGTATCGAGTGAGTTTAATGCATTCTCACCCATGCCGAATGCAGTTACGTCGGGGATGGGAGCGCGCCCCGTGGTTCTCCCTAATTTTCCGTAGGCAACCGAACCCCACCCGTGCAGTAAACGAGGCTTGTGGTTTACGAGAGGGCTGAAGGCAAAAGGCCACGGCGAGTTCAAGGTGAGCCGCCATGGCCTTTCCTCGCTCTGTCTTGCTCTTCTTACTTGTGCGTCATGGGCGACGTGATTTGCTTGTAGCCGGCAGGCACCTGAAAGCTGCTGGTATCCACGGGCGCTACAGAAAAGCCCGAGGTCTGCGTCTGGCTCTCCATCAACACACCCGCGGTCGCTGGGTCTGAGTTGGCTGGCTGAGCAGGCGCAGGTGCGGGCGAGCTACCACCGTGCTTCATCAGCCCACCCATGCCGGAACCGCCAAGCGCACGGCCGAAAGCTCCCAGCTTGGCCATTTGATTGTTCGTTTGCTGGGTGGCTGTTCCCGTGGCCGCGTCCTTCGTCACTGTTCCTGCGGTAGCGCCATTCTGGTCCAGGCTCGCTGGCAGCGGCGCGACCGAAGGTGCGGGCAGCGGGTTGCCGTCGGCAGTCACCCCCACCCGCGTCACCTGCAGCACCGGGATTCCACTCAGCTTGCTGGCTTCTTTCCTGAGCTCATCCAGTGCTTGCGGACCACCTGGCTGAGCTGAGAGCAGGGCGGACATTCCTCCAGAACCCATATCGACGGCCATTTCTTTGGCCATACGTTCGTTGAAGCGGCGCAACTCGGCCATGCCAGGAGCGTCGGTGATCAGCCACATTTCGCTCGTTGCGGCCATGCCACCTTTGGCATTGGGATCATTGGAGGTCGACGTCATGGTAACGGTCAGCAATGCCTCTTTAGCGGTTTGTCCGTTTATGTCTCGTGTTGCTCCACTGTTGGAAATATTTGCGTGGAAGCTCATCTGCGCACCATCGGAATTTGCCTGCTGCCCACCCTGCGACTTTGCCTTGGCAGCAGCATCGGCCATCGCCTGCTGCATCTGTTGAAAGGTCATGACCGAGTAGGTGTGCTTGTCGTGATCGATGTTGGTAAACGTCTGCTGATCCAGATCGATAATCGACGTCGAATGTGGATTCGAGCGTACCATCTGGCCACCATGCACCATGACGGTTGAAGTAATGGGTGCGGTAGCCTGCTTGGCCTGGGAGCTGAAGGCCCCTGCCATCTTTATGATGTCCATCATCGATCCACCTGTAATTTGAGTGGTCTCCTGGTAACTGATGTCAGCAAAGGCAAAGGGAGGCAGAAAAAGGCTTCCGGAGATGAGTGTGGACCATAGGACTTTCATGGTGTTCTCCTTGAGTAACTGTTGATGTATCTGTTCTCGTGTTGGCTCCACGCCGCGGTTACGGGCGGGCGTGTCGTTCATGCTCACATCCGGCTTGCCGCCAATTGAGCCAGCGGCCTGATGCTGCCTGTATTGCAAGGACAACTGGTGTACATAAAGCGAGCCGCGATATTACCTTTGCGGAACATAATCATGCTCCCGCCGGCGAGGTAGGCTTCACTCCCGATACCGTCGAGATTGCCGCTCCCGCTGCTCCTTGCTGTACCGGCTCCCCTCATCATTTGTTGAAACACTCCCCGGTTCAGCTTCATTTCGAATCGGGCATTACCCGCGCTGTAACTGGTCACAAGCACTGGTATTTCGCCCGGGCGCGCCACAGGCGCCACAGAAGTTCGCCGTTTCGTTCAGAGCCGAACCGCACTGCCCGCAGAATCTAGCCATTGTCTTTCTCCTCCGTTGGTCTCGTTACCTGCCGCGAGCGATAGCGACCACCACGATACGCCGATTTCGCGCGGCGAGCCGCTTCGAGCGACGCCGGCTGGGGCCTGGTCTGTGCGTTCAACCAAAGGTAGCTCTGGGGGGGAATTGATAATAATGCTACCCCCTGGAGGTACCGGTGGCGCATGAAAAATACGAATCTCGCTGGGTTTCTATTTAGGTTTTAAGGTGCGGGTGGTTGGAGCTGTGGCCGAATATACTTATGCGGGGACGAGGAGTTTTTGTGAAACGGAATACGAGACTATTTGGTTTGAGCGCGCGGCGGAGAACGGCAGCGTTGGGATTGTGTCTTGGTGGTAGTTGGCTTCTGGCCGGTGTACCCGCCGATGCACAGCAAGCCACGCATGCATATTCCGAGCTGCCTGACGGTGCCGGCAAAGACTCGCTGATCAAGGTGTGCGCCCAGTGTCATTCCCCGGACAACGTGATCGCCAATGGCCGCGACCGCGCGGGTTGGGAAGAAGAAATTACCAAAATGGCGGGGTTTGGGGCACAAGGCACGGATGAGGAATTTACTGCGATTCTTGATTATCTGGTGAAGAACTTTCCGGGTACTGTGGCGACGATCCATGTGAATAAGGCAACGGCCGCGGAAATGGTGAGTGGATTGGGGCTGACGAGTGCTGAAGCCGAGGCAGTCGTTGACTACCGGAAGAAGAACGGGGACTTCAAGTCGATCGATGACCTGAAGAAAGTCCCGGATGTGGATGTGAAGAAGATTGATGCCAAGAAGGACAAGTTGGCGTTCTAGTGGAGATTTGGGCACCCGCGTGACAAAGCGGCGGCGGGCCCTTACGCTCCACTACGGTTATGCGCCAGAGAGACGACCGGCGCCGTCCTCCGCCAGAGAGGGACCGACTGCTCATCGGTCCCTCCCCTGACAACATCTTCTTCCGAAAACGTCGCTCTTATCTAAACTAGATACAAGAGATCTGCAGTTTCCTCGCTTCCCGGCGGCAGCACAAAGGGGAAGCGATAAGCCTCCCCTTTGTGCTGCCCGGTCGTCGCCGAGGGATCTGCGGTCCAACCGGCCTACAGAGAATTCATCTTCAGCAAGAACTCAGCATTGTTGCGCGTCTTACCCAAGCGGTCCACCAACAACTCCATGGCTTCGACCGGCGACAACGGATTAAGCACCTTGCGCAAAACCCAAATCCGCTGCAGGTCTTCTTTGGGAATCAGCAACTCTTCCTTACGGGTGCCAGACCGCTGAATATCGATCGCCGGGAAGACCCGCTTATCGACCAGCTTACGATCCAGGATGACTTCCATATTGCCGGTACCTTTGAACTCTTCAAAGATGACCTCATCCATGCGCGAGCCAGTATCGACCAGTGCCGTCGCAATAATCGTCAGCGAGCCGCCTTCTTCAATATTGCGCGCCGCTCCGAAGAAACGCTTCGGGCGCTGCAGCGCATTGGAGTCGACGCCGCCTGAAAGGACCTTGCCGGAAGGGGGCACAATGGTGTTATAAGCACGGGCCAGTCGCGTAATCGAATCCAGCAGAATCACCACATCCCGCTTGTGCTCCACCAGTCGCTTGGCCTTCTCGATGACCATTTCGGCAACTTGCACGTGGCGGGCCGCCGGTTCGTCAAAGGTCGAGCTGATTACTTCGCCCTTGACTGACCGCTGCATATCCGTGACTTCTTCGGGACGTTCATCGATGAGCAGAACAATCAACGCCACTTCAGGATGGTTGGTCGTCACCGAATTCGCGATCGACTGCAGCAACATCGTCTTACCGGTACGCGGCGGAGCGACGATCAGGCCGCGCTGGCCCTTGCCTACCGGCGTCAGCAGATCCATGACCCGTCCGCTGGTGTTCTCGTGAACCGTCTCCTGCTTCACGCGCTCCTGCGGGTAGAGCGGAGTCAGGTTGTCAAAAAGGATCTTGTTGCGCGTCTCTTCAGGAGACTCGAAGTTGATGGCTTCAATCTTGACCAGGGCGAAATACTTCTCCCCTTCATGGGGCGGCCGCACGTTGCCGCTGATTGTATCGCCGGTCTTGAGGTCGAATTTGCGGATCTGCGAAGGCGAGACATAGATGTCGTCTGGGCCAGGCAAGTAGTTGTAATCGGGCGAGCGCAGGAAGCCGTATCCGTCGGGAAGTATTTCCAATACCCCTTCGGCAAAGATGTGGCCTTCTTTTTCGCTTTGGGCCTGGAGGATCTTGAAAATCAGATCCTGCTTGCGGAGGCCGCTGGCACCGGGGATTTCCAGGGTGCGCGCGATGCGGCTGAGCTCCGTTATATTTTTTTCTTTCAACTCGGAAATAGTCATTTTCACCTACGGGAGGAAGCTGTGGAGGGGTTTAACCGGAAGGAATCTAGCTGGTTTTTAGCAGGTTTCTGGTATTTGGGGAAGGAAGTGGGTGGAGGCCCAGGACAGGGCCGCGCTTATGCTGCGCGGCGCTGAGCTGCTTCCTGAGGGACAACGCCTGTTGCCGCCGGGCTTTCGTGATGGAAACGTTCGAAAACCTCATTCGCTGTGTCCTGTAGACGGGTATTGGGCTTGTGCAGCTTGCGGGTGGCCTTGGAGGCAAGCTGACATAGGGTGTAACGATTCTCAACGTGGGCAAGTGCCCCAAAGATAAGATCAGAGCGCATCTCTATTCTCCTTCATCCTTTGACCGTCCATGTGCGCTTTATTTACGGCAGCCATCCTGCCCTTACGCAGCGTCGGTCGATTTTCCTGTCTGTTAGACGCAAAACCCCCCTTCCGGAGTAGTTTTTTCGTCTGGGGTTTCAAGTTGTCCAACCGGGGTAATAGCAATGATTCCCGCGCCTATAAAGACAGCGCTTCCGGTGGAATTTTATTCGCGCGAACTCACGGTCGCGCTTCTGCACTTAACCCGTCCATCTCCGGCACCTATATTCAAGCCGCTTGATGCCTTCTCCTGCACTACGGACCACAGGAAGGCGCCAGACCAGCAAACTGCCTGGCTTCTCCTAAATCATGGTTTTCACCTTGACCGGGAAGAGGGAGTCAAACTGACGGGTGGCATCGGATTCATGCCCTGAAAGTCGGTTAAGCCATGTAGAAGTTAACGCGATCGAAACTGAGGGTCAACACTTTTTTTCATAGAAATGACTGGATTGGTTCCCGAAAATGGGATATCACGAAAAACTCCAGCCTAACCCTACATTTTTACTACTGCGTGGCCAGCTAGGCAAGTTTTCGGCAACTGCGTACCATGAATGAAGATGGCCCTTGCCTATCCTCATGATGAAAAACCGCACCCCCGAACCTGCCGCCGAAGAAGCCATACCCTCACTCGCTCTCGAAACAGTCGAGAAAGGCTCGCATCGATCTATGTGGGAACTCTTGCTTCAACTCCGTGCCCTGCTGCCCTACCTCGTCCGCCTGGTCCCCCTGCTCGATCACGCCCTCACCAAGGCAGCCCCCGGCATAGACGTAAAGGAGCTACATAGGGGAATGGCCGCCATCCAGACCGGCAGCCGTGAATTGGAAGTACAGGTCAAGAATCAGGCAGTCCAGATGGAGCGAATGGAGCAGCAACTCGCCCGTCTGCGCACTGTGCACGAGAGCAGCATGGAGGAGACCCGCGTGCTTGTGGCGGAGATCAGGTCGTTCCGCCGTTGGACGATTGCACTCGCTGTCGTGATCGTCGTGCTGCTGGTCGTATCCGTGGGAATGGTCTCGTTTCTGGTCATGAACCCCTAGGCTGCTGTTCATTCATCTCGACCGGAAACGAAGCGCGGGGTCATCCAAAGGTTGGAGTTTGGGGCTATAAGAGAGCGTTTTTATTTTGATTAGATAAAAACAAATGTTTGCTGCGTCAATTCAATGTGGCCGATAAGCCGCTTTCTACCCTGTCCTATACGCCTTTCTGTTGCCAGTTGTATTTATGCGGGTCTAGGATACGCGGTAAGTCGGTGCAGTCCGCTCCGGGACGTGCCAGATCTTCCTCGAAGTCGTTCCAAGGCTCACGATTGCAAAGAAAGCTGGCGGCTTCCCGGCGTCAGCGTGTGTGGAGTGACCTCTCTATGGCATGGTATGCCTATTGTATTAGTGAAAAGCAGGCGTTTCCTGAACTCAGCCGCCACCGAAAACCTATTCCAATGGAGTCGGTGTTGGGAATCTCAGGAAATCAGATCTTCCTCTATCCAGCCAGCGACCTAGCAGTGATCGTCAGCGAACATCATCCCCTGGAAAACTTAGATCAGAAAGCAGCTGTCGAGCACGCGCGCGTGATCGCGGACTGTTTCAAGTTATCCACCGTTCTCCCCTTCCGCTTTGGCACTGTTTTTGCAGATGACGAAGCCCTTAGAAAGTCGATTCGCTCAAACCAGCGCCAGTTTCTGGCCAATGTTGAGCGTTTGCGCGGTAAAGCGGAGATGCACCTCAAAGTTCTTCTCGACGACTGCTGCCGTGAACAAGGCAGTCCGGTTGCCATGGATCGGGTGGGCAAGGAGTACTTGTCCAGCTTGCGAGAGAACGCCACACGTCAGCGTGAGCGGCAGACCAAAGCCCGGGCGGTTTCGGTGCAGATGCACCGCATGTTCAGCCCACTGGATGAAGAGATCAGTTGCCGCAGAATGGATTCCGGCAAGATGCTGCTCGACATCGCTCACCTCATCGATCACAAGGGAATCGAGCGCTACCAGAACAAGTACTCAAGCGCCAGCCAGCAGTTGAAGGACTGCCATATGCAGCTCTCCGGCCCCTGGCCTCCCTATCACTTCGTGCAGCGGCTCACTCGCCCGGTGCACGTCCATGCGGTACCTGCATAAGATCGATGCATTCGAAGCAAACAAAACCCCGGCCTCGGCCGGGGTTTTCCTTGCAAGGGGACAGTTAGCCAACCTTATTGATTAGCCGCCGGAACACCCTTCCGCCGGCTCAACACAAAACTCCCCGACCGCCGGTCCGCGGCAGCATGATCGATCTTCCGCCAGAAGGCCACAAAATAATCCACGGCCGAAATGATCGAAACCAGCACCATAAAGTAGATCGCGGCAAACGCAATCCACTCCACCGGCATGATGAAAAATCCAAAATGCCACTCATACCAACCGTGCGCCAGAATCACGGCCACCACGGAAACAATCTGAATCACAGTCTTGAGCTTAGCCAGGTCACTCGCTTCGATGGTGAATCCCTCTGACGCGGCAATCGACCGCAGGCCGCTCACCAGAAATTCACGCCCAATCACCAGCACCGCAACCCACGCCTTCATCAGGTGGGGATTGAACTGGACCAGGCAAATATAAGCCGCCGTCACCATCAGTTTGTCGGCCAACGGATCGAGCAGCATCCCCATGGTCGTGATCTGGCCCCGCTTGCGGGCCAGGTAGCCGTCGACGCCATCAGTAATGGAAGCGAGGATAAAGAGAAGGGACGCAGCGATCTCCTGCTCTCCGTGACCCCGAAAGGGAAAGTAGCTGGAGAGCATCCAGATGAGCAGCGGAATACAGCAGATGCGGCTCATCGTGATGGAGTTTGGCAGGTTCACGATTGACTCGGCTGGTAGAAGGACCCGCGTTCGGTCTCCTCATCATTATGCACCAGCACGTTTCACTCCTCGATTTGGCGACCTGTTTCAGCCGTAAATGCGGGTGCCCCCTCATTCCCAACGTTTTCTGTTGGGGAGAAAGGGGAAGTTCACCAGCCCATTGACCGAAGCCCTTAAGAAAAACCACCCTCACGCATAAATGCCGCGCTGCTTGATCGTGAACGCGACCCGGTCGATCGCCAGCATGTAGGCAGCAATGCGATTGTTCACCGCGTGCGCCTCCGCGTACCGCACCACGTCGCCGAAGCTCTCGGTGAGAATGCTTTCCAATTGCTCATTCACTACCGCTTCTTTCCAGAAGTATCCCTGGCGGTCCTGCACCCATTCGAAGTAAGAGGCAGTGACCCCCCCGGCATTCGCCAGGATGTCCGGAATAATAAAGACCTTCTTATCTGCCAGAATTTCATCGGCCACGGCTGTCGTTGGGCCGTTCGCTCCTTCACACACAATGCGTGCCTTGATACGGTCCGCATTGCGGCTGGTGATCACGTTCTCTGTTGCGGCAGGAATCAGAATTTCACAGTCAGAAACCAGCAGCTCAGCCGAGTCGACAGCTTCCGCACCCTTGAAGCCCAGAACCGTACCATTGCGCTGGTGATATTCGAGCAGCAGGTGGATATCGATCCCGTTGGGGTTGTAGAGCCCACCATCGTATTCCGCGATGCCGATGATTTTGTAGCCCTTTTCCATCATCAGCTTGGCCGCGTTTGAACCTACGTTGCCGAAGCCCTGAATGATGACTCTGCAGCCTTCCCTCTGCATATGCAGATAGCGCAGGGCCTCATCGCAAACCACGCCGATGCCGCGGCCCGTGGCTTCGCGCCGGCCACGGGAACCGCCAATGTTGAGCGGCTTGCCGGTGACCACCGCGGTCACGGTCTGGCGCATGTGCATGGAATATGTATCCATAATCCAAGCCATGGTCTGCTCGTTGGTATTCACATCGGGTGCGGGTACATCTTTTTCAGGCCCGATGAATTCAATCAGCTCCGCGGTGTAGCGGCGCGTCATTCGTTCCAACTCGCCGATCGACATCTTCCTGGGGTCGCAGATGACGCCGCCCTTGGCGCCGCCGAAGGGAATGTTCACCACTGCGCACTTCCAGGTCATCCAGCTTGCCAGCGCGCGCACTTCATCGAGCGTTACGTCGGGGGAATAACGAATTCCGCCCTTGCCCGGTCCGCGAGCGATGGAATGCTGTACACGAAAGCCGGTAAATACCTCAATGCTTCCGTTATCCATCATGACCGGAATATGTACGATCACTTCTCGCGCAGGGTAGCGCAGTACCTTCCAGAGCCCTTCGTCCAAATTCAGTTTCTTTGCTGCGAAATCAAATCGAGCAGCCTGGGCCTCCCAGGGGTTAATTTCCTGCTCGAGCGACATGGTTTGCATAACTTTCTCCAAACAATGGACTGCAACTGGCAGTCGGCCAGGTCCCACCGCGGTTAAGTCGCGCGCGCCCGGCGGGACGACGCAGGCACTGCGACGGGGCTATCACAACCTGGGTCGCGCACTGTGCGCCTGCCTGGCTGGAACCTGTTTCTCGCCCTATCTCAAGCCTGTCGAGTATAGGTGTCTCCAAGAAACCCGGGCAAGCAAGCCCAGCCCCTCTCTTTGACTCTGATGGGGGCCCCAGGGTACCGATCTTCAGCTGGAATGCTCTACCCATTACCGGGGTAAGGCTATGGCCATTTAGTATGAGCAGCAATGCCGTCTGACCTTACCATCTCGCCCTCTCGCGCCGAGTTTCTCAAGCTGGCCGAAACTCACACCCTGGTCCCGGTCTACCGTACCCTCACGGCCGACCTGGAGACCCCTGTTTCCGCCTTCTTGCGCCTTGCCTCCGACGAGTCTCAATCTTTCCTGCTGGAGTCGGTGGAAGGCGGCGAAAAGGTGGGCCGCTATACCTTTATCGGCATCCGGCCCTATCGGACCATCCTTTCCCGTGGAAACTCCATTGTTATCAACGAGCAAGGCAAGACGAGGTCGATGGAAGGAGACGTTTTCGCCCTCCTGAAGGAGCTCCTGGCCGGCCAAAAACCGGCTCACATCAGCGGCCTGCCGCCCTTTACCTCAGGCGCCGTCGGATTCTTCGCCTACGACGTCGTGCGCAAGATTGAACGCCTGCCCACACTGGCTGAGGACGACCTTGGCGTTCCCGATGCCTGCCTCATGTTCTTCGACCAGGTTTTGGCCTTCGACCACGTTCGCAAGCAGATTTCGCTGATCGTCACCGCGGATGTCTCCAGCCAGAAGCCCTCTGCAGCATACCTTGACGCAAAGGCACGATTAGCCAAGCTGGAAGCTCGTTTGGCTCGCCCCATCCCGAAAACACGCAAGACTGCGCCGCGCGGCAAGCTCGCCGTGGTCAGTCACACCCTCAAAAAAGATTTTCTGGCCTCGGTCGCGAAGATCAAGGAATACATCGCGGCCGGAGACATCTTCCAGGCCGTGCTCTCGCAACGTTTCGAAGTAAAGCCCGGAGTGGACCCCTTTTCCATTTATCGCTCGCTCCGCATCGTCAATCCCTCGCCTTACCTGTACTTTCTGCGCTTCGGACTGGAAAAGCAGTGGGCCGGCTTAGTCGCCGCCTCAGCTCAAAAACCAAAGCCCGGCCGGTCAAAACCGCAGCCCAAAGCGAAACTCTCATCGGCCTGCCTCGTAGGCTCGTCACCCGAGTTGCTGGTGCGCGTGCAAGGGCGCAACGTGGAGTACCGTCCCATTGCCGGCACGCGCCCCCGCGCAGCCAACGAGGAAGAAGATCTGCGTATCGAGCAGGAAATGCTGGCTGACGAAAAGGAGCGCGCCGAGCACGTGATGCTGGTAGATCTCGGCCGCAACGACATCGGCAGGGTGTGCGAGTATGGCAGCGTGCGCGTCAAGAGCCTGATGCACGTCGAGCGGTATTCCCACGTGATGCACATTGTCAGCGCCCTCACAGGAACGCTTAAGAAAGGCCTTTCGGCCGTCGATGCCTTCTGTTCCTGTTTCCCTGCGGGCACCCTGAGCGGCGCGCCCAAGATTCGCGCCATGGAGATCATCGAAGAACTGGAGCCCACGCGGCGCGGCATCTACGGCGGCAGCGTCTTCTACGCCGACTTTTCTGGAAACTTCGATTCCTGCATCGCCATCCGCAGCATGCTTCTCAAAGGAGAGCAGGGCTACATCCAGGCCGGTGGAGGCATCGTGGCTGATTCCGTGCCCGAAGACGAATATCAGGAGTCAGTGAACAAGGCCAAGGCCGTGGTTCGGGCCGTCGAAAAGGCGCGCGCCGGTCTAAGCCGGTAAGTCTGCGGCATCCTCGACGAAAGGCACGAGTTTTCATGCAGACGCAGCTACCTTTGCAGCCGGCCCTATCGAATCAACGAAACCTGATCGCGACCGTTGCCTACTGGTCGCTGGGCGTGACGCTCTCCGTCAGCCTGATTGTTTTCGTATATAGCACGCGGCATTGGCCAATCGTCGGTGATGCCTCGCTCTACCACTACGTGGCCTTTCTTATGGACCACGGTTTCGCCCCTTACCGGCAAATCGTCGAAATCAATATGCCCGGCAGTTACCTGGCCGAGTGGCTCATCGTGCATACCTTCGGCGGCGGCCCCATCGCGTGGCGAGTTTTCGACTTCACGCTCATGGCCGGGATTGGCGCCGCAATGATCCTCATCGCCCGGCCTTATGGCTGGTTCGCCGGCTTTGCCGCCGGCGGTGTTTTCACTTTGATTCACGGGCAGGATGGCGTGGCGTTTCCCGGCGAGCGCGACCTGATCATGACCGCTCTCCTCGCCTGGGCCTGCGCGCTGCTCATCTTGTCCTGGCGCCGCCAGGCAGAGTGGTTGGCCGGGGTCGCGGCTCTATGCGCGGGTCTGGCTTCGACGATCAAGCCTTTGACCATCGCTGCCGGCGTTGCGCTGGTCGTGCTGGCGATACTCCATCGCAGAAGCCAACAAACGCGTTCCCTGCGAGTGGCGCTCTATGGCTGCGCTGGGCTTCTCTTGCCACTGCTGGCCGTCTACGCCTGGCTGCTGCATGAGCACGCGGCCGGCGCTTTCATGGCCACGATGCTTGGCCTGACGCGCTACTACAATGGCATGTATCGCAGGCCCCTGGGCTTTCTGCTGCGGCACAGCATCTCCCCGATTGGCGCGCTGGTTTTGCTTTGGCTGCCACTCATCTTCACACGGTGGCAAGGGAACTGGGAAAGGCGTGTCGTTGCGGGCGGGGTAATCTTTGGTCTTTTTACCTATTGTGGACAGGCGCGCGGCTTTCCTTACCATCGCTATCCGCTGCTGTGTTTTCTTCTGCTGCTCATGGCCCTCGATTTCATGGCGGCGTTCCGGCGGCCGGTCATGCGCTACTTCGCCGCGGCCGCAGCAGTCTACGCCCTGCTCATTCTGGCTCCGCAGTCTGCGCTCAAAGCAGCCCGCTTTGACTGGCGCAACCAGGAGTTCATCACCATGCTCAGCGGTGACCTGAGAGACCTGGGTGGCCCAAAGCTGTCTGGTGGCGTGCAATGCCTCGACACCATTGCCGGCTGCATCAACACGCTGTATCGCGATCAATTGGTCCAGGCGACGGGCTTCATCTACGACTGCTACGCCTACGCGCCGCGCGGAGCGGAGATGATGGGTACCATCGATCGCTATCGCGCCGACTTTATGCAGGCGATCGAGCAAAACCCGCCCAGGGTCTTTGTTGTGACCAACCAGTATTGCCAGACCGGGCCAGATGGCTACGGCAAGCTGGCCCGCTGGCCCGAGATGAATGCTCTGCTGGCTACCCACTACCACCTCTATGCGGAGCGCATGCCTCCGCACGACATTTACTGGTGGAACCGAACCGTGCCGCCTTCCGGCTATCGCATCTACATCCGGCAGTAGGGATGGCTGAAAGTAGCTCAGGACGTCATGCGTAGGCATAAAACCCGTAGGGACGACTGAAAATAACCCAGGATGGAAGCCCAATCGGTTCGGACGATACACTAGATGCACATGGTCTTCGTTCTCGACAACTACGATTCGTTTACCTACAACCTCGTGCAATACATGGGCGAACTAGGGGCGACGATGGTCATTCGCCGCAACGACGAATTGACCGTGGAGCAGATCGAGGACCTGAAACCCGAGCGCATCCTGATCTCGCCCGGACCCTGTACCCCTCAGGAAGCTGGCATCAGCATTCCGCTCATTCGCCATTTCGCAGGCAAAATTCCCATCCTCGGTGTTTGCCTCGGTCATCAGGCCATCGGCGCCGCGTTCGGCGGCGAGGTCATCCGCGCACCGCAGTTGATGCATGGCAAAACCAGCCTGGTAGAGCATGATGGCAAGACGCTGTTCGCCGGCCTTGCCAGCCCGATGACCTGTACCCGCTACCACTCGTTGATCGTGGCCGATAAAGGCTTACCTGCGGACCTCGAAGTCACTGCGCGCGTGAAGGACGGAAATGGCAAAGGTACCATCATGGGACTACGCCATCGCCGCTTTCCCATCGAGGGCGTGCAGTTCCACCCCGAGAGCGTGCTCACCGTAGACGGCAAGACCTTGATTCGGAACTTCCTCTCTCTTTGAGCTTGGTTGGGAACATGCCGTCAAAATTACCGTCACTGCTGATCGGAGCCATAGCCGTATGCGGTTATCTGCCGCCTCTGCATGCTCAGCAGCCCATCGGACGAACCACGGCCGCTGAAGTACAGGTTTCTGGCGCCGTGGACATCTCTCACGGGGAGACCTTGCTGGGCAATGGCAGCGAAATCACCGCCGGAGCCCAACCCGTGAATATCTCTCTGCAGCGTGGTGGTGCGCTCCGCCTTTGCTCTACCAGCAGTGTTCACCTGGCTAAGGATCGTTCTGTTGACGATCCGGCGAGCAGCGCCCTCATGATGGCCCTGGACCATGGCGCAGTTGAGGCCAACTATGCGGTGGGCAAGTATTCTGACGTGCTGATGACCGCCGACCTGCGCATTCTCATCTCTGGCCCGGGTCGTGCCGACCTGAGTATCCGCGTGAATACCAAGGGCGACACCTGCATCGACAATCACGGCGCCGATGCGCCGTACATCACGGTAAGCAGCCAGTTCGAGGGAGGCGCTTACCGGGTGCTGCCTGACCAGCGTGTCAGCTTTCAGCATGGCAGCCTGCGCGAAGTGGTCGATCATGAACCGGAACCCTGCGGATGCCCGCCGGCGCCGGCAATTTCCGTAGCCAGCACCGGGAATCCTGGAACCAATCCGGCAGCGCCCGGGAAGCCGGTTGGTGGCCCTTCTTCCACGCCCGCCGACACGACATTCCCTATCGCGGTCAGCGAAGGGCTGGCCGCACCTCCGACGCCGCATAATGTACCTGTCCCTCCGACCGGACAGCCGCAGGCGCAGGTCACCGTTCCCCTCACCTACAACGGCGAGAACCCTCCAGCACTCCCGCCCGACTCAGAATCTGCTCCAGCTCCAGCGCCGGCGGCCCCGGCCAGTCCAAAACCTGCTGCGGCTGCCGGCAGCGTCCCGACACCTCCGCCCGCCACAGCAGCCCCCGTCCAGGCAACGCCAGACCCTGCGAACGCTTCACCGGAATCACCTGCGACAGAGATTGCGTCAGCACCCGTTGCCGCCCCTGCCAAGCCTGCTCCCAGCGGAGGCAACCTCTTCCGCCGCATCGGCCACTTCTTTTCGCGAATGTTCGCCGAATAGGAAACTGGTCTCGAATAAGAGCGGCTTTTTAGCCGCTGGGGGACCGGGTATGTTCCCTCCGCGGTCAGCCGTCTCATCCCATTCCCACCCTGTACAATCGACAGTTGGGGCAACCGAGTTTCGCCTCACTTATTTCAGCAAGAGATGAAGGAGCTCTTCTTTTATGGCGATTCCCGCCACACAAATGCGTCCAGGCATGATCATCAAGCACAACAACGAGCTGCACACGGTATTTAGCGTCGAGCATCGTACCCCTGGAAACCTGCGTGCATTCATCCAGGCCAAGCTCCGCAATCTGCGTACCGGCGCCATGTTCGAGCACCGCTTTCGTTCTCCCGACCCTATCGAGCGCGTAATCGTCGACGAGGTGGCCATGGACTTTCTCTACTCCGATGGCGACGACTACTACTTCATGAACAATGAGAACTACGAGCAGACCCACCTGAAGGGCGCAACCCTGGGGGATGCCATCGAGTACCTCATCCCTAATCTTCAAATCAAGGTTTCGTTTTTCGACGGAGTCGCCGTAGGCATTGAGTTGCCGGGAACGGTGGAGATGACGGTGATTGAGACTGAGCCCGGTCTCAGATCGGCGACGGCTTCTTCCGTCACCAAGCCTGCCAAGCTCGAAACCGGCCTGGTCGTGCAGGTGCCGCCGTTCATCAACGAAGGCGAAAAAATTCGCGTCGATACCGCAGAAGGCGCGTATATGTCTCGCGCGTAGAATCAGCGGGTCTCGTTCAGCCGTCACACAACTTCACCACACACCAAACTATGGTCCGCTTTTACATCGTCAGAGGCCGTGTGCAGGGAGTCGGCTTTCGCTGGCTCGTTCATCGCGAAGCGGGAGCCTGCGGACTCAAGGGTTGGGTGCGCAATACCGCCGAGGGTGACGTCGAAGTCATGGCTGCCGGAACAGAAGTGCAACTCGCGGATCTTCGCGCCGTACTCGAACGCGGATCGCGCGGAAGCCGCGTAGACAGCGTCCTTGAAACCGATATGGACGACTCGTTGGCCGCCAATCTCGAATCATTTCAGATCGAAGGAGCCTGGTAACTTCGCATGCCCCAAGAACCAATTAACTGCGAGCCATTGAAGGCGCTCATCCGCACCATTGCTGACTTTCCCAAGCCGGGTATTCTTTTTTACGACATCACCACCCTGCTGAAAGACAAGCAGGGCTATGCAACGCTCGTCGATGCACTCGCCACGCATTACATTGGCAGGACGGATGTAGACCTGGTTCTGGGTATCGAGGCGCGAGGATTCATCTTTGGCCCCGCCCTCGCCTACCGGCTGAACGCCGGTTTCGTGCCCGTGCGCAAACCCGGCAAGTTGCCCGCGGAAACCGCGCGCGTGACTTACGACCTGGAATATGGAACCGACGCACTCGAAATCCATCTCGACGCGATCGAGCCAGGCCAGAATGTTCTCATCGTGGACGATTTGTTGGCCACAGGCGGAACCATGGAGGCCACCGTGAGACTGGTGCGCCAGCTGGGAGCCAGAATCGCTGGGCTCGGGTTCGCCATCGAACTCGACTTCCTCCGCGGCCGCGACAAATTCAAGGAGTACGACGTATTCAGTCTGCTGCACTACAGCGAGTAGGTAAGCACGGCTGTTGCACTCCATAGCCCTGCTTGCCCATGGAATCGCCTGAGAGACCGACACTATCGAAAGTTCACCGAAGCATTCGAAGACAGGAGCAACGAACGGCCATGCTTTTGCGGAGATCGCACCATCCATGCTCGGCGGTGTGTTGGGTTGCAGTGTCGCTTGCCCTGGCTCCCATCTCGCTGAACGCCGCAGCAAAACAGCCTTCGTCTGTGACCGCTCTGACCCATGTGCGAGTGATCGACGGTAACGGCGGTACACCACTCGAAGACGCAACGGTGGTCATCAAGGGCAATCGCATCGTTGCTGTACAGTCAGCCGGCGCGCCCGTACCGGCTGGCGCGCAGGTGCAGGACCTGCATGGCGATACCGTCATGCCCGGTCTGATCAATGCGCACGGCCACCTGGCACTCGTCGCCAATGGAGAGAACTCTGCTACCGCCTACACTGCCGAAAATGTTCTTGCCGAATTGCGCCAATACGAAAGTTATGGTGTCACTACCATGCTTTCTCTTGGCGTCAATCGCGATCTACTGTACGACTTGCGCAAGCAGCAGCGCCAAGGCAAGCTCGATGGTGCGACCGTGCTGACCGCAGACCGCGGCATTGGCGTTCCCAACGCGGCGCCTGGATTGCCGTCAGCCCCAGATCAGATCACGCGGCCCGCCACTGCTGAAGAAGCCCGCGCCATTGTGGACGCGATGGCCAAACGCCACGCCGATATCGTGAAGATATGGGTCGACGATGTGAGCGGCACCAAACCCGCCATGTCGCCTGAGGTCTACCGGGCGGTGATCGATGAAGCCCACAAGCACCACCTGCGCGTGGCCGCACACGTCTATTACCTCGCAGACGCCAAATCGCTTGTGAATGATGGCATCGACGTACTGGCGCACAGCGTGCGCGACAAGGCCATCGACCCTGAGTTGCTTGCCGCAATCAAGCGCAAGGGCATCTGGTACATTCCCACCTTCACCGTCGACGAATCGTTTTACATCTACGCCCAACAGCCTGGCTTCATGCAGCTTGATTTCTTCAAGGCTGCCACCCCGTCGAGTTTGCTCACGACACTGACCAGCGATGCCTACAGCCAAAAAATCAACGCCGATCCGAAGACAGCCCAGCACAAAGCAGACTTCGCCATGGACGGGAAACAATCTGAAGGCGGTCTACGACGCCGGTGCACATGTTGGCTTCGGAACCGACTCAGGCGCAATGCCCACCCGCATTCCGGGCTTTTCAGAACATCGCGAACTGGAAGACATGGTGCAGGCCGGTCTCTCGCCCATGCAGGCCATCGTATGCGCGACGAAGAATAACGCCGCACTCCTGCACATCGAACGAAGGCGCGGAACCCTGCAACCCGGAAAACGCGCGGACCTGATCGTGCTCGCCGCCAACCCTCTGGACGACATTACCAACACCCGCTCCATCGTGACCGTTTACCACGACGGCCGCACCGTAGCCCCCAGGGTGCCTGTGGTCATGGTTCACTAGGTTCCGGTCAAGGACGCGATGTAATCCGGATCTGCTCCGGACAAGCGCCTGCACACTCCTACTTCTTACGAGCCACGGGACCCGCCTCACGCACGCCGGGCGGCGCATCGAACTTCGCAAAATTCTTCTCAAACTTCGCTGCCAGCATAGCCGCCTGCGCGTCATAGGCGAGCGGGTCTTTCCACGCATTTCGCGGATTCAACAACTCCGCCGGCACCCCCGGACAACTCACCGGAATACTCAAACCAAACGCCGGTTCCGTAACAAAAGGAACCTGGCTCAACAGCCCATCCAGAGCCGCATTCACCATGGCGCGGGTGTACTTCAAACTCATCCGCTCTCCGGTCCCAAACGCGCCACCCGTCCACCCTGTATTCACCAACCAGCACTCGGCGCCATGCTGCTGCAGTCGTTCGCCCAGCATCTTTGCATACACCGCGGGAGCCAACGGAATAAACGGAGAAGCGAAACAAGTAGAAAATTCCGGAACCGGTTCACTTCCTAATCCCGCTTCCGTGCCGGCCAATTTCGCCGTATACCCTGAAAGAAAGTGATACATCGCCTGCGCAGGATTCAGGCGCGCAATCGGCGGCAAAACACCAAACGCATCGGCTGCAAGAAACAGAACATGGTTAGGATGACCACCGACCCCGGGAATCACCGCCTTGTCGATAAACTCAACCGGATACGCTGCCCGCGTATTTTCCGTATAGCGGATATCGCTGTAATCCGGCGTGCCCGTCTTGCTATCGATCACCACATTCTCGAGCACTGCCCCGAAGCGAATCGCGTGGAAGATCTGCGGTTCCTTCTCCACCGACAAATCAACACACTTGGCGTAGCAGCCGCCCTCGATGTTGAAGATTCCTGTTTCGCTCCAGCCGTGCTCATCGTCGCCGATGAGCCGCCGGTGTGGATCGGCCGACAGCGTCGTCTTGCCCGTACCCGAAAGCCCGAAAAACAGCGCCGTATCCCCCGCCTCACCCAGGTTGGCCGAGCAATGCATGGGGAAGACATTCCGGGCAGGCAGCAGAAAATTCATCACGCCGAAGATCGACTTCTTCATCTCGCCGGCGTATTTCGTACCCCCGATGAGAATGATGCGACGCGTGAAATCCGTGATGATGAAGGTGCTGGAGTGGGTGCCGTCGCGCTCCGGTAACGCCTCAAACTCCGGAGCGGCAATCACCGTAAACTCCGGCTTGTGGCCGCTCAACTCCCCCTGCGGCACACGCACGAATAATTGTTTTACGAACAGTGCGTGCCACGCGTACTCCGCGATGATCTGCACCGGCAGGCGATATTGCTGATCCGCCCCCGCGTACAGGTCGAGCACGTACAAATCGCGCTCGCGCATATGCGCGACGACTCTCCCCAGCAAGGCTTCAAATTTATCTGGGTGGAACGGCTGGTTAACCTTACCCCAATCCACCGCATCGCTGGTGATGGAGTCTTTCACGACAAACTTGTCTCGCGGGGAACGGCCCGTACGCGCGCCAGTCAGGGCTACCAGCGCGCCATGGTCTGCCAGGCTGGCCTCTCCTCTTGCAATCGCAGCTTCTACCAGTTGGGGCGTCGACAGGTTCCGGTGGACGTGGGCGCCTTCCACCAGTTTCCCGGTCGTCGTTGCTTTCACTGAATCCACTCGATCCACCTCCAGGGCGGCCACAAAAGGTTGGCACGAGTGTACCCAAGCGCCACCATCTCCGCATAGGCCGTTTAGCCCAGGGAACCTGGCTGATCCCCGGCTAGGCCGTCGGCATGGTCGGTAGTTCGGGTAGCAGGCTGGAGTGCTTCACCTCGCGCATCACGGCTTCAACACCTTCCAGCACCTCCGGTACGCTCATGGTGTACATTTCGCGTCCGTTGTCGTACCCGGTTTCCGCCGCTTGCTTCAGATAGCGGCCGGCCACCTGGGCGGCCAGGCGATCTGTGATGACATGCCCGGAACGTTGTTTCTGTTCCACCCAGGCCTGAGAAGGCATCGCGATCGAGACCGGGCGTCCGTTGACGTCGAATCGGACGTCGACCGCGTCCGCGTGGCGGGTTGCGATGGCGACTACATTCGCTTTCCATCGGCAGTGCAGATCTTCGCGAGTCCAGTGGTCGGTTACATGGAAATCTTCGTACATGGCTATTAGCCTAGACCATTTCCACGCTGGCTGCGTCTTTTTGAAACGGGGCCGCGGGCCGGCTTTCCTTGTGTTTCCTGCAGGAGGGCCTGCAGGCGGCAACCTGGTACAGAACGATAAGGCGGAAAAAATCAAAAAAATAAGATGATTTCACTGATAATCTGCGTCCAATTAGGCGACACTATAAAGCGTTTTCACGGTTACGCTGGTGCGGACAACTCTTGAGGGGGTACAGGCGTTCTGACGGAACGGCTGCCCGCGTAGAAGTGGTTTCCTCAACGTCCACCGAGAAAGCTGAGCGAACTTTCCACCGTGTCTAGGAGCAAGGAAAATTGGTGCATAATCCCGAAACAATTCAGAAACTCGAACAATCGCTTCGTCGCCAGGAAAAGCAGCTGGAGCAGTCTATGCTCTCAGCGGTGGAGCAGGGCCGTGAAGTAGCAGCAGACAGTGCGATCGACGCCGCCGACCAAGCCGTGCAGTCTTACCAGAAAGAGATGCTTTTCAGCCAAAGCACCAGCGGGCACGAGCAGCTTTCGCTCGTCCGTCTCGCTCTGAAGAGGCTTGACGAAGGCACCTACGGCGAGTGCCTCCACTGTGGCAAGACCATCGGCCTCAAGCGCCTGGAAGCTCTTCCCTGGACCCCCTACTGCATCGACTGCAGGGAAAAGATCGAAAACGGCGAAATCGAAGATCCCGTTGCTGCCGCCTGAGTTGGCGGCCGGTTAAGTTTTGCCAGTTCTTACTGGTAGCTGGACCCCGGGTGCCTACCCTTTGCATTCTTGCGCAGGGTGGGCACCCGGAAGTGACCCGGCGCCTGAGTGTGCCAGCCCCAACTTCCGCCGTTTGACCCGCAAACTTCGGCGCTGCTAAACTTTAGATGCCTGCCCAGACAGCGAGGTCTTAGGCAGTTTCCCAGTCGCTATACGCCACCTGGATCGCGAAGTGTGGTTTTCTTTGGGAGAAAACCACGTGAAGTTCTCTCACTTCGGTGTACACCTACTGGAAAACTTGCTGTAGCTGCTGAATCTGCGACCCCGCCTACGAATGGCTTCTGAAGGAACTTAGTGGATACCCAGACACGTCACGCCCTCAAACAAGACGCTTTAATTGATGCCACCCGGACCAGTGTCGACTGGTTTCAAGACAATCGCTCCACCGTCATCCGCGCGGGTGTTGCTCTTGTCATCCTTCTGGCCATGGTTGTGGCCGGCGCCATCGTTTACAACAAGCGCTCAGCCGCCGCCGCCCTCGCCTTTGGTGAGGCCATGGATACCTACAATGCGCCCCTGACCCAGCCGGGGCAGCCGCCCACTCCAGGGCAGAAGACGTTCGCTACAGCCGCCCAAAGGGCGACCATCGCAAACAAGCAATTCGCAAGCGTCGCCGATCAATACGGCCTCTTCGAGGCGGGCAAGACCGCTCGCTATTTCGCCGGGCTCACCGCAATCGACCTCGGCCAGACGGGGTCGGCAGAAAATTACCTGGCTAAGGTAGCCGACGGGTATGACAGCGCTCTCGGCTCACTCGCGAAGCTGGCGTTGGCGAATCTCTACGAGCAGACCAACCGCAGCAGCCAGGCCGTCGTGCTTTACAACCAACTCATCGCGAAGCCCACCAACACCGTGCCCGTCGATGCCGCCAAGCTACAACTAGCCGAGCTTTACGAAAAGACCAATCCGGGCGAAGCGAAACGAATCTACGCCCAGATGAAGAGCGAAAAGACCGCCGCCGGCCAGATAGCTACGCAAAAACTCCAGCAAAAGTAAAACGGGTGTGTTAAGTCCTGTCTCAACCCGGGTGCCCCATGTCTGGCGCGCGCTTTTCGCGCCAGACATGGGGAAGTTCACAGAACAGCGATCCAAAGCCTTCGCCCCGTCAGAATGACCAGGTAACGCTCATCCTGCCCTTCAGCGTTCCGCGTAGTCACCCCAGGCTGCTGCACGGCATCTGTTTGAAACTTCCTGTACTGATCGAACCGAATATCGATATCCGCCCGAAACCCCGCCACCAGCAACGCCCGCCCCTGCAGATGCAAAGCAATCGCCGTAGGCAGCCAAGCCTCATTGCGAATAAGCGCCTGGTCAAACACCATACTCGTCCCTTTGGCCACGGATGCCAGCAGCCCAAACCCCACCCGATAGTTTTCATCGAGCGTCCCGCTCATGCGTGACACTTCGTGGTCAGCCTCATCGATCCATATCGTGCCGCTCACCTTCTTCAGCGCATCTTCACCCCGGCCATGGGTCTTGGCATGCGGATCTCCGGCGAAATCGAACGCAATCGTACTGCGCCCATTCAACTGAACCCTGCGAGGCTTTGTGAACGCGACGATCTGCAGCAGCCGCCCAACCGTGATCTCATCCTTTTCCGGATCGCTATAACCCGGCTGCGAGATCTTCAGGACCTCCTTGTTCACCCGATCCTGTTCTTTGCGGGCCTGATCTTCCGTCAGATCCTTCCCATCTTTACGAACCAGCTTTTGCACGCGGTGCCCGTTCACAAAAAACACCTCATGCTCCTCCGCCTCAACCTTTTTGACGTTCCCGTTCTTATCCAATTCCCGCGTGGTTTGCACGGCACGGAAGGTATAGTTCTCCCGCGCTTTATCCAGCTGTTTCTGGTGCGCCTCCACGTCACGCAACATGGTCGCGGCATCGGGAAATGGGGCTTGCTGATCGGCAGGGCAAACGGGAAGAAGCCAGGCCTGCGAAGCGAGCAGAGCACCCATGGCGATCCATGAATTCAAGCGCATCGTTCGCAGACCCTCATAAAATGCAATCTTAGCGTAGGCTAATTACCACCAGATCAATCACAAAGGGCTGCGACGGGGGTCGCGCGGGTGGGTTGATCCGTTTGAAAGGAAATCCAGCGATGGTTCATTTGCTCTTGAAGTGGCTCCTGGGCGCTCTGGCACTGTTAGCTGTTACTTACATCGTCCCCGGATTCCGGGTAGTGAGCCTGCCCTCGGCCCTGGTGGCAGTCCTGGTGATCGGCTTCCTGAATATGACGCTTGGCATGATCCTCAAGGTCTTGACCTTTCCCCTCGCGATTCTCACCCTCGGGCTGGTCTTCCTGGTCATCAACGCACTCATGCTCATGCTCGCAAGCAAGATCGCTCCCGGTTTGCAAATCGCCAGCTTCGGCGCCGCCCTCATCGGAGCGGTGGTCTTAGCCGTAGTCCACATGGCAATCGAAGCGATTTTGTAGCGGACACGCTACTCCAGACGAACGGCACACTCGTTACCGTGGCTGCCTGCAGCAAGCTTCCTCACTGAGCAGCCGGAACACCCGCCGGAACATGAGGGGTCGCAACCCCACGCGGCAGTGGAGCCACTGCTCCTTTCGGCAACACCGCCCGGCCCGACCTGGCCCGTCCGCGACCCTGGTTCTCAGGCGTAGGCTGCACCGCAACCGGCTGCTCCGGAACATGCACAACTCCTGCTGCTCCAAACCCACCGCCCGCAGGGATGGCAACGCGTGGCGCACTGACGGACGGCGCACTCTGCACCGAGGAATGCGAAGGAAACACGGCGCTCCGCACCGTAGGATTCAGCATAACCGCCGACAGCGCAACCCCCGCCGCCAGGGCTCCTCCGGCCACATAGTGCACGATCGAAAGTGAGAACCGGCTACCCTGGCTCAGCAGGTGCTGTTGAACGCGCTCGTCGAGGCCGGCGGGAGGCTGAGCGCTTCCCAGCCGATCAAGCGTTTCGTCGATGTGCGATTCAATGTTTGATTGGGGGGTCATTCTAATGTCCCTTCCTTCTCCAGCATGGCTGCCAGCGCATGGCGCGCTCGGTAGAGGCGGGAGCGGATCGTTGATTCGGTGGTCTTGAGAACCAGCGCGATCTCGACGGTTGACAACTCTTTCACTGCAGACAAGAGCAGCACTTCGCGCTCATTGGCTGGCAGCGTGTCGATGAGGCGAAGAATCCGGGCATATCGCTGCTCGGTGATCACCATTTTTTCCGCACTGAGGTTGGTTGCCGGCAGAACCCGTGCGAGGTCTTCGAAATCATCGGTCTGGGGGCGCGTCTTGGCCCGCCGCTTGCGGTCAAGCACCAGGTTCCAGGCGATGCGAACCAGCCACACACGGTAGTCGCGTACTTCGGCCAGTTTGTCTTGATGGCGCAGCACGCGCAGAAAAGTCTCCTGCACCACATCTTCCGCGTCGGCTGCGTTGCGCGTGACCGAATACGCCACGCGGTAAATCGTAGTGGAATACTCCTCTACCAGCGCGGTTACCTGGGCGTGAGCATCCTGCTCTCGTCTGGCCACTTGCTCGGCCTCCAGCCATCCGACGAATTGTCCTTCAACGGTTCCCATAGCATCTGTTGAGTGGTGCCGTATGCCGAACGAGAAAGTGTCGTATATAAAGACGCATGATACGCCGTTTGCGCTCGGCTTCCGCCGATTCCCCCTCGACCGAATAGACCAGGAATGCAGGCTGCATCTATGATCATTCGTCATGCAAGCCCGGTCGTCGCGACGCCCCCAAACCCCTGCCCGGCATCTCTTTCGCCTGCTGGCAGTCTTCTGTTTGCTGTCGGCAGGCTGTGCGCCCATCTGGGCGGAGGATCTTGCTGGAACCTATGAGGGAAAGGCTCCGGCAGCGGATGCATCGCGCCGCGTCTTCACGCTGCAACTGGCGCAGGATGGAACGGCAATTTTCGACACGCTCTATCTGGGCAAAGGCGACACTACCCAACGGGGCCGTTGGACGAAAAACGGCAGCGAGGTCATTCTTACCTTCGACGCGATGGGACCGAACCGGCCACCCCGCCCCATCACGTTTCGTCATCACGGTCACCTGCTGAGCCCCATCCACTGGGATCCCAGCGAGTGGGGCCGCAAAGGACCACCCGTGCTCAGATGGACCCGCGCGACGCAAGCACCCCACGCTCAGTAAACTTTAGAAATGGCCATCTTTTACAACATCATGATCGGCTATTTCTTCGGCTTCGCACTGGGGGTCGGCTGCGCGCTGGCGGTCTTCTACGCCATCTACTCCGGCGGCTACCGCAAGGCTATTGAACACAGCCTGGAACCCCAAAAGCCAAAGTCCTACGAGCAGGCACTGGCCGCCGCTCTCCGCAAAGCCGAAAAACAACCGCCCCTCAAGACTTAACCGGTCTGGAGATTCGGTGCGGTTTCGGTTGCGATCAAAAATAACCAATCTTCAACGTCTTCAATGAAGGCAAATAGGCCGGATGCACTTCCACCTTCAACCGCCCTGCCTGCACCCCCGGGTCGGCACTGGCAATCCCCAGAGCCTCTTCCGCACTTCCGGCCGCGATGATCGAAATGCCGACCACTGCTCCATCATCCGTAATCGGCCCAGCCAACAAATATCGGCCCGCTTCCACCTGTTGCCGGATGAACGCCAGTTGGCGAGGCACCAGGTCAGCTGCGTCTGAGCCATCCGTATCGTTCCAACGATCGCCCTTCAGCAAAAAGGCAATGAAATAAGGCTCAACATCACGGGGAATATCCCGCATGCGCGGCTTCTCTTTAGGCGAGGTTTCTTCTGTCATCCACCACTCTCTTGCTCACTTCGATGCCTCCTCGAGCAACTTCTGCGCCTGCTCTGTCTTTCCTTCTTTTTGCAGCAAAGCAGCATGTTGGCGCAGAATCGCGCGCCGCTTTTTCGCTGCGGCGCGTGGGTCATCCGTCTCGGCAGGCTTGCGGAAATTCTCTTCGGCCGCGCGGTAGTCGTGGTCGGCCTTCTCATCTTGCCCCATTTGCGTGTAGAGCATCGCGCGATGCCAGTAAGCGGTGCTCCACTCGGGCGAGCCAGGCTTGACGGCCTTGGGCGCCAAGGCAATCTCGCGATCGAACTCCTCCAGCGCCTCTTGCTTGTGGTCAAAGGCAGCCAACGCAATGCCGTATTCGTCGTGAGCCATCATCTTATCGACCATGCGCAGTTTGGGTGGATACTGATCCGCCAGATCACGCTGCTGCTTGCAAAGGTCGAGCGACATCGGATCCCGCGCACTCAACAGATTCACGCACTTCACCATCAATTTGCCCACCTGGTCGCTGAGCGCGTTCGCCTTGTCTTCATCGCTCATGCCCGGGGGCGCAGCCGCATCGCCCGGCTTCGCTAACGGCGTGGCCGGCGGTAACGGCTTTTGCTGGCCGGCCGCTTGTTGCCCGAGCGAAATGTGCGGCTGGCTGGCCAGGGTAAGCAGAGCGGCACAGCAATAGGTACAAACGCGCATAGAACCCCCGGGTCGAAAATCGTCTCACATACGACTGCTTTCATCGATTATGCCGGATGCTCCACCCGCCGGGGAGCGCGAGTGTGCCGTGGTTTATAGCACCTTTGTGTAGTTAGATTTCGCGGTGCGTTCCCAAATGGGCCAATACGTCTGCGCGCTGCTTACTGACGCGCTGGCGAAGCTCAGTGAAGTGCTGCGTGAGCACGGTGTCGCTTCCCGCGGCCGCAATGCCTTTACTCAGGGTGTCCTCGGCCGTTTTCAGGTCGCTTGCCGCCTGCTCCCACTGCTCGAGCTGCTGGTAGGCCGTGGCCCGATGCCAGAACACAACCGCCCACTGAAGGCTATTGGGCTTTACCGTGCTTTTCGGCAGCAGCGACACGGCCCGGTTAAACGGCGCCAGCGACTCCTTTGGCTGATGCGCGACCCCAAGCAAGGCAACTCCGTAGTTGTCGCTGGCGATGATGCGGGCCAGGTACTCCGTGGCCGGAGCATTTTCAGCAATATCGACCTCTGCCTTGCACACCGGGACGGCTTTCATACTCTGCGCTTGCAGCAGGTCTGTGCATGAGGGCGTGGGTGCGATGAACTGCCCGTGTGCGGCCGCTGCCGCGAAGCACAGCAGAACTGCAGCCCCTCGAAGGCAAGACCGGAAGAAAGGCACTTTGCATCTCCCAAAAAGGTTTGGCGAAACGGTCGTGCCACGGTTCGCTGGGAGCCCGCAGCCCCCACATGGATAGAATAGCGTCAGGATGTCTGACCGGCTCTACTACAGCGACCCATCCCTGGCCATTTTCGAGGCACAGGTCTCCGATATCCGCCTGGCTTCGCGGACCGAAGGCCGGTCCTTGTGGCAAATCTCCCTCGACCGCAGTGCTTTCTACCCCTCCAGCGGTGGCCAACCGCACGACACGGGTACCCTCACGGCCACCTCGCCGGGCGGCGCGCTACTTGAGGCCCCGATCCTCGCAGTAGAAGAGGACGAGCACGGAGAAGTCTGGCACACCACCCCGAAACCGCTCCTCGCCGGAACAGCCGTACGCGGATACATCGACATCCACCGCCGCCGCGACCACATGCAACAACACTCCGGCCAGCATTTGCTGTCTGCAGTGATCTATCGGCAGCTCGGCGCACCCACCGTTTCCTTCCATCTTGGCGAGATAAGCTCGACCATCGATATTGCCTGCGAAACCATCTCACAGGACGAGTTGGAAAAGGTCGAAGACACGGCCAACGAAATCATCGCGGAGAACCGCCCCGTTACCATACGCACCGTCCCTCGGGCCGAAGCCGAAATGCTTTTCGCCGCCGGAACTCTCCTCAAGCTGCCGGAGAGGGAAGGGAGCATCCGCCTGATCGAAATCGAAGAGATTGATCTCAACGCCTGTGGGGGAACTCACGTCCAGGCCACTGGCCAGATCGGCAGCCTGCTCATCCGGGGAACGGAACGCACCCGCCAGGGCATCCGCATCGAGTTCGTATGCGGCATCCGCGCCGCCGCCGTGGCACGACTCGACCTGTCCACACTGACCCGTGCCGCCAGCGTGCTCTCGGTAGGGCGGATCGACGTTCCTGAAGCCGTAGATCGTCTGTTAGCAGAAGGCAAGGCAGCAAACAAGGCTCGCCAGAAGATGACCGAAGATTTGGCATCCTTCCACGCCGCAAGCCTTCTGGCCGAGCACCCGCCGCAAGGCGGTCTCCGCATACTGCGCCTGATTTTTGCCGATCGGGACGCGAACTACCTGAAGTTACTGGCCTCGCGTCTGGTAGCAACCGCGACCCAGACCTGCGCCTTGCTGGCTGAGACCCAAGACGATCCAGCCAAGGTGGTCATAGCTGCCAGCGCCGACGCAAAATTCGATTGCGGCGCCATGTTGCGCGAGGCACTGGCAGCCTACGATCTACGAGGCGGAGGCTCCCCCAAAATGGCCCAGGGGCAAATCCCCAAAGCCGACCTGGAAGCGCTCTTCACCACGCTGGAAGCCCGCCTGAAACAGGGCTGACTGCCCCTCTTTACCGCCTGTAGGACGAATGCTGAGGGAGGCGACCGTCCTCCCCTTTGTCATCTCGACCGGAGCCGAGGGATCTGGAGTTCTCAACCACTATCGAAACTGCTCTCAATAGAAGAAATCGAACCTCCCCTTTGTCATCTCGACCGAAGCGTACCCGGATTTCCTACCACTCAGAACTTGCCACGACAACGTATGCGGTTTTCTCTCAAGGAAAACCGTAAGAAGCATGCCAGCGCCACGAACCTCGATAGGAAATACGGGGGAGCGCAGTGGAGAGATCTGCAGTTCCCGCTCCCCACCCCACTTTTTCAATTCGATGATTGGCTGTTAAACTGATTTCTCCGGTCTTGTGGGGCTGTAGCTCAGCTGGGAGAGCGCCTCGTTCGCAACGAGGAGGTCAGCGGTTCGATCCCGCTCAGCTCCACCAAAGAATCAACAACAATTTGGCATCGGAACCCTCGGCCGAAATGGTGTCTCGCCAGGCGGGCCAACCTCCGAGTACCGACCATCCGAGCGCTCTTCGATGCACGCGATGAGAGACCGTCGTTAGAATAAGAGAATGTCCAACCGAGAGAGTTTCACTCACGCGATCAAGTGCTTTGCTGATCCGCAAAAGCGAAACGACTATTTTCACCTCTATTCAGACGACATAATCCTGCATGGATATCAGGGGATTGAGCCAGGATTGGAGAGTGTGAAGAAGTTTTACTATGCCTTCTGGAAAGTATTTCCAGATGCAAAAGTGATCGTGCAGGACCTCATCGGTGAAGGCGAAACGTTAGTGGCCCGCTACGTCATTACGGGAACGAACTACCTGAAAAGTCCGAAAGCTCTCAGATTTCGGAAAAGCCCGTTTCCATGAATCTCGTTTCGCCCCCTTACCACCGGTGTGGCTGGCGCGAAAAGATGCTCTCAGGTGTACTTCCTATTGACATTCTATACGAAGATGGGCACACTCCTATAGTGAATCGATAGGAGTCCGTTTGATGAGTCCTACCCAGACAAACCTGCTTCAAGGAACCCTCGATCTATTGATTTTGAAGGCGCTCGGCCCAGCCGAACTACATGGTCTGGGTATTTCGCGTCGCATTGAGCAGATCACCAAAGGCACATTCCAGGTTAAGCCGGGCTCGCTATTTCCTGCCCTCCATCGCATGGAGGAGGCGGGTTGGCTGAGTTCGTTTTGGGGAGAATCAGAAAACAATCGCCGCGCCAAGTTTTACCGTCTCACCAAGGCCGGGCACCGCCAACTCGGAGACGAAACCGATCAGTGGACCAGAATCGCTCTGGCTATGACGAACGCCCTGAAGTCGACATAGGAGAAAAGCGATGGGAATAGGAGCGCGCATCAAAAGCGGCGTTCGCAACCTCTTCCAGAAGCGCCGAGTCGAGAGTCAACTCGATGAAGAGGTGCAATCGTACGTTGATATGGTCACGGACGAAAGAATTTCAGCGGGCATGTCTGTGAAAGACGCTCGCCGGGTCACGATTGTCGAACTTGGCGGCATGGAACAACTAAAGCAGGCAGTGCGCGATCAACGCGCCGGAGGCAGCATCCTGCAGTTTGGTCAGGACCTGCGTTATGCTCTGCGGCACTTGCGAAGGTCGCCAGGCTTCGCACTGACTTCAATTCTCATACTCGCCGGTGCGTTTGGTGTGACCACTTGCATTTACAGTGCGGTACGCACAGTTCTTCTTAAGCCCCTGCCGTACAAGAATCCTGAAAGCTTAGTTCAGATCGTCAGTCGTTGGCCGAAGACCGGGGATCAAAATGGATGGAGCGCTCCTTTGCTCGACGCAGTGGACTGGAAGTCCACGGTCCCGGCCTTCCACGACGTTGCCATGTATCGGTTTAGCCTGGTGAATCTAACAGATGGTCACCCAGAAGCCCTTTATGGATTGCGCGTTACTGCAAATCTTCTCCCAATGCTGGGTGTGGAACCGCTGATGGGGCGATGGTTCTCAGCAGAAGATGATCAACCGGGTCACACCCAAGTGGTGATTCTCAGCGACGATCTGTGGCGCCGTCGCTTCGATGCAGATCCACGCATCCTGGGAAAGACGATCCACTTTGACAGCGACCCCTATCAGGTTCTTGGAGTCATGCCCAGAGGTTTTAACTTTCCACCTTCGGGCGGTTCAAATGTTCATCGTCCGACGGACCAGAAGCAATTCTGGGTGCCGCTGGGCGCCGACCTGGCCAAGGAAAAGCACGGCAATCCAAATGCCGGTGTTATCGCGAGGCTGAATGATGGCGTATCGGTCAAAGAGGCTCAGACCCAACTCCAGATCGCTTGCGAAACGCTGCAGCAAGAGTACCCAACCACGAACGAAGGTCTAAGCGCGCAGATATCGTCGCTTCGTCAGCATGCAGTCGGTGAAGTCAGAGCGCCGTTGATGGCATTGCTCGCCTCTGCAGCACTGATCTTGCTTCTGGCCTGCGCGAACATTACAAGCCTCTTGCTTGCCCGGTTGGAATCGCGACTGAATGAGATGGCTGTGCGCATGGCGCTGGGCGGAAGTGCCTGGCAGGTAGCCCGCATACCGATCATCGAGGCAGGGGTGCTCTGCTTCTGCGGGTGCGTGCTCGCAATACCTCTCGCGGTTGCCGCGTTGCATACCCTGATAGCTTTGGCTCCCGTGAATGTTCCGCGTCTGGACGAGGCAAGAATTGACCTGCACGCTTTGAGTTTTGCAATTGTTATGGCTACGATGAGCGGCGCTTTTGTCGGCGCGATTCATGCTTCGCAGGTTGTCCGGCGCTCCCCAAGAGACATCCTTTCCGAAGGTTCGAGAAATACTCCTGGACAGCCACGCGCCCGCCTGCGGAGTTCTCTGGTGGTCGGACAAGTTGCGCTCGCAGTCATTTTGGTATGTGCGGCAGGGCTCATGCTCCGCACCTTCCTCAACTTAATTGCTACGGATATCGGCTACCGGCCAAGCGGCGTCACGTATGCCATCACCGTGCTGCCGGAGTCGCGGTACCCGGAACACCAGGATATGGAGCGTTTCTACAGCAAGATTTTGGACCAGGTACGCGTCAGTCCCGGGGTTGAAGCTGCAGCGGCTTCCACAGCTCTTCCGTTTGTCGGCGAGTATAACGGCGCCAAACTCCAGACCCCAGAAATGGGAGCCCAGGACAAGACTTCAGGAATCAATGTCGCAGTGAATGAAGTGACCCCCGGCTTTCTTGAGACGATGGGCCTGACAATCATCAACGGAAGGTCGATCCGCGAAACGGATACTGTCGATGCGCCAAAGACGATCATCGTTGATCTCTCCACTGCAGCGCGCTTGTGGCCGAATCAGAACCCTCTGGGAAAGCTGGTCAGGATGGACGATTCCGACAAAGCGGTATGGCGCCAGGTTGTCGGCATTGCCTCGTCTACCCGAGACTATGCGCTCGACGCGGGACCCCGCCCTTCGGTCTATCTTCCTCTTTCCCAGGGATCGGGCCGGAGTAGTTTTCTGGTCGTGAAGAGCCGTACTTCCTTGAGAGATACGACTCGCATGCTCCAAAATATCGTGGCCGGAGTAGATGCCGATCAATCCGTATTTTTCACTGAGACCATGGAGCAGGTGATTGCGGACTCAATTTCTACGCGCCATTTTCTTTTTCTGGTTCTCACCTTTTTCGCGTTGGCCGCTCTCGCACTCTCCACACTTGGCACCTATGGTTTGGTGTCTTTCCTGGCAACGAGCCGGACGCGGGAAATGGGCATCCGCATGGCCCTCGGAGCGACACGCGCTGATATTGCTCGGCTGACCATCTTACAAGGAACGCGATTCGCGTTCGCTGGTACAGCAGTAGGAGGGATGGGAGCCCTTTTGATGGGCAGGCTAATATCCGGTCTACTCTTCGGAGTCCACGCCTTCGATGCAAAGACGTTTGTATTCGCGGTGGCAGTTCTGGGAATGGTAACCACCCTGGCCGCATTTCTTCCCGCATGGCGTAGCACTCGACTGCACCCTATGGAGGCGTTGCGCGCCGAATAAGAACGCTTCGAGCAGGAAAGACTGTTCGCTCCACGGATTTTACCCTGAGGTAAAGGCTATGGGTGCGGCTAAGCCACACCCAACCCAGCTACCACGCCCTCCAGGTATCGCAAACTGGCAGCAACACACTCGACCGGCGGCCTCACCGTAGCGCCAAACTTCACATCCTGCTCCACCACCAACCAGCCCGAGTATTTGTTCTTCTCCAGCACGCGGAAGAACGCTGGAAAATCAATCGACCCTTCACCAATCACGGTGAAGGCATTGATTTCAATCGCCTGATCGAAGGTCATCTCCTTGCGTCGCGCCTCCGCCAGGACTTTCTCATTCACATCCTTGATGTGAACAAACCGCAGAATGTCACGATACTTCTCCGCTTCCGCAATTGGGTCATCCCCTGCGAACAAGCTGTGTCCTGTATCCAGGCACAGGCCGATGTTCGTGCCCGAAGTCACATCGTAAAAAATCTCTGTCTCGGCCGCCGTCTCCACATACGTCGCGATGTGCGGATGGAACACCAGGTCCAGACCAAACTCACTGGTCACCGCGGCAGCTTCCGCCACCACCTTGGCCACTTGCCTCCACTGTTCCGCACTCCATCCCTTGCTCCCGTCCGCAGGAACGCGCCCCGCGATTCGGTCCCGTGCTTCAGATTGCGCGTCCGCCAGCACAAGGAAGGGCGCTCCCAACGCGGCAAGCAATCCGCCCACCTTGCGAACGTGGTCCACCACCACCTTGCTTGAAGCCGGGTCACTCAACACCGCCGGAACAAACGACCCCAGCAATTTCAGCTTCCGCTGGGCCAATTCAGGCCCCAGCACCGCTGGGTCCGTGGGGAAAAAGCCATAAGGACCAAGCTCGGTGCCTGCGTAACCCGCAGAGACCATCTCATCCAGCATCTTCTGGTAGCTCTGTTCCCACGAAGGGCCGGGGTAGTCGAGAACACCCCAGCTATCGGGAGCGGAGGCAAATTTGAAACGCGAGGAAAGCGTCGACATCATAGAACCTCGTTACGAAGATTTAAGCGCCATCGAAGGTATTTGGAGGATGGCAGATACACGAAAGTTGAAAATCGTTCGCTAAGCGCTTATATTTCGTATCATTGCAGCGGCGGCCGGATCTCGTCAAGCCCTTTCGGAGAGCTTCGCCTCAACGCAGCCATTCATTCGCGTTGCTGTAACATGTGGGAACTCCGGGAGAATAAGGCACATGCGCAAATTAGGAATCGGTGTACTGGGTGTCGGTGAAATGGGTAAACGCCATGCGGAGAATCTACGCCGCCTGGTTCCTGAGGCGCGGTTGGTCGCCATAGCCGATGTCGATGCGGCGCGTGCGCAGAAAGTGGCAGCCGAGCTTGAGGTCGACCACGCCTACGGCAGCCTCGAAGCGATGCTCGAGAACAAAGAGATTCAGGCTGTTCTGATCGCCACGCCAGACAAGTTTCACGCTGCTGCCGTAGAGACCGCCGCGCGCGCAGGCAAAGACATTCTCTGTGAAAAGCCGCTCGCTCTTGACCTGCAGAGTGCCCAAGCCGCGTTACAGGCAGTATCGAAAGCAGGCGTGCGGCTGCAAGTCGGTTTTATGCGCCGCTATGATCCCGCACACGTGGCCGCCAAGAAACAGATTGAAGCGGGAGAAATCGGCGAACCCGTCATCTTCAAGTCCATCGGACGCGACAAGGACATGCCGCCCATCGGCGCATACTCATCGCGCATCAACGGAATGCTATTTTTTACCAGCACCATTCACGATTTCGACCTCGCCCGCTGGCTCATGCAGGATGAGGTTACCGGAGTGCACGCCTTCACGACCGTTGCCATTCGGCCCGAACTCGCGCAATACGACGATGTTGTTGCCGGCTCGGTCAATCTTCGTTTTGCCCACGGAGCCATTGGCAATGTTGAGTCGTATGCCCAGAGCCTCTACGGCTACGATGTCCGCACAGAAATTGTAGGATCGAAGGGTTCCATTCTGCTCGGCGGCCTGCGCCAGAATTCAGCCACCTTCCTCAAGACAAATGGTGGGAGTTACGAATTGGCCGACCATTTTCTTTCGCGCTTCCGGGATGCATACCTGATCGAAGTAACCGACTTTGTCCACACCATCCTGAACGATCAGGCGCCCAAAGTCACCGGAGAAGACGGCCTGCGCGCGGTTGAGATCGCTGTAGCCGCACAAGCCTCGTATCAATCCTCCACACTGCAAACTGTCGGCGCCGCCAAAAGCAACTAACCCCAAAAGCAACTAATCAACGAGTAGCGGTGAGAGAATCAGACGAAAGAGATTGCCTTCACAGGGGCCAAAGCTCCTTCCTCGAACAGGGGCTTTGACCCCTGGAGGCATGCTCTTTCCTCGCCTCCGCCGAGCCGGCGAGATCAAGCCGTCTTCGGCCGCCCCCACACATACCAAACAGTTCCCAATGCCAGCGCGAACGCCGTAGCACCAACATTAATCCACGATGATCGCGGAACGCTGATCATCCCCAGCAGCAGGAGTATCCAGAGCAAAGCCGCCACACACAATCCACGAGAAGCCTTCACCGGATGCCTGCCAAGTGTGTCTTCACTGCGTGTCGATTCCCACAGGGCCGCGGCAACGACAATGCCGTAATCGAGATACATGGTGATGGTGCATACCCCGGTAATCACTGTTTCTATTCGCGCCCAACAAGTGAAAATCGCTGCAATCAGGGCAACCGTCCAGATCGCGTTCGCCGGCACCTGCCGTTCGCTCACACGCGAGAGCCAAGCCGAGCCGGGCAGTTGTCCATCCCGTGACATGGCCCAAACCATGCGGCTGAGCGTAGTAACGTTGGCCAAGCCACACGCGAAGATGGAGAGAAATACGAGCAGCATGGCGCAGTTCGTCGCCCACGGCGGCAGATTCTCGTTCATGATGTACAGCAGCGGCGTGGCATGATGACTCGCTATCTTGAGCGAGGGAATGGCGAGGGTGAAACCGACCAGCACGGGAAATCCCAGCAGCACCGCCGCAACCTCAGAAACGATAATGGCCAGGGGTATACGTTTCAGCGGCAGTACCGTTTCCTCCGCAATGTTCGCGGCGGCTTCGAACCCTCCGATCGTCCACGCGCTCATCAACGACGAAGAAATAAATGCCGGCAGGTAGGCCACCCCGCTCGGTTGCTCTGGGTGGCTGAGCAAGAAGCTCATCGGGTGCGCTTTGCGCATGAGTGCCAGCGCCAGCAGCAAAAAGCCTATGAAAACAGTGCCGAGAATTTCAGCGCCCACAGAGACGTCGTTCACCAAACTCGCCAGCCGGATACCGTAGTGATTGATCAGCGAAATGACGAAAAGAATCGCGATCGTAATAGCAACTACGTTGCCTCCGGTGTTGGGTACACCAAGGTAGGGGGCCAGGTAGTTGGCCATGGCATAGCAACCGCCAGACATGCCGGCAATAAACTGCACGATCATGATCCAGCCTGCCCACCAGCCGAGCTTTTCGCCCGCCAGGTGGCGCGTCCACTGGTAGGCATAGCCAGAGAGCGGAATCTTACGCGCTAACTGCGCAAACACGAGTGCTACCAGGAGTTGCCCCGCGCCTACAATGAGCCAGGTCCAGATGAATGCAGGCCCACCTGCCTGCAAGCCGGAGCCATAGTTGGCGAATAGTCCAGTAGTGACCGAGATAACCGAAAAGCTGAGGGCGAACGCTGAGAAGTAGCCAAGGCTTCGCTTCAGTTCCTGGCGATACCCAAACTGCTCCAGCATCTGGTCGTCGCTGAGGGGATCCTGCGTTTTATGTAAGGGTTGGCTGGTAGCCACAAAGCCTCAATATCTGTTTGCACCCGGAGCTTCTGCAGAAGAACAGAGTTAAAGTAAAGTCAAAAGGTGAGAATGTCAAAGCGCTTATCCAGCCTGAGCGATTTTTGCGCGACGCTGTACGGCGTGGCCCAGGTCAGTTTAAGTGGACTCCCTGTGACCCTTGCTGTCCTCCTCGGTATAGGCAGCGGTCGTGCGCAGCAGGTTTCAACGACACAGCAACAGGCAACAAGTCGTTATGGCGAACCCGGCGCAGCCTCAGCTCCGAAATGGGCGGGAGACGCAACCTGCCTGCCATGCCACAAGCAGTACGGCGATGAGTATCGGCAAACATCCCACCACCTCACCTCCCAGCTGGCGAGCCAGGAGTCGATTCTTGGTCCGTTTATCGGCAGCGCCAGCAAGCTTAGGATCCTCGAACCCGACCTCGGGAAGGATCTTCCTGGCCTTTCTTTTCAGATGGAGATCAAAGACGGCGGTTACCAGCAGACCGTGACCGCGGGCTTACCGGGCCATGAGCAATCACACAGCGCGCGCATCGACGTGGTAACCGGCTCCGGAAAGCGCGGACAGAGTTATCTCTACTGGCTGGGTGATCAACTATTCGAACTGCCCTTGAGCTACTGGTCCGACGGCCACCAATGGATCAACAGTCCTGGATTCAAAGATAAGACCGCGAACTTTTCGCGCGCCATCTATCCGCGCTGCCTGGAGTGCCACGCCACCGACATCGCATCGCTCTCCACCGATCCCCTGTCCAATCATTACGACAGGGGATCTCTCGTGGCAGGAATATCCTGCGAAACCTGCCATGGCCAGGGTGCTAACCATATTGCTACCCATGCTTCGGCGCGGTTAGCGCCGTCGAACGGCGCAGATAAAACAATCCTCAACCCGGCTCGATTCTCCAGGGACCGGCAGGTGGACCTGTGTGCGCTCTGCCACAGTGGAGCACAGCGGGTAGAACTGAAACCGGCATTCTCCTACACACCTGGTCAACCGCTGGAGGGGTACCTGCAACAGCCATCGGCAGATTCGTCCACTCAACCCGAGGTACATGGTAACCAGGTTGGACTACTCAAGCGGAGCCGCTGCTATCTTTCCTCGCCCAACATGACTTGCTCCACCTGCCATGACGTCCATGCAACCGGTCCACCGGCCGCAGCGTACTCCAGCCGATGCCTGAGCTGCCACAGAGTAGAAAGCTGTAACATGTCGAAAACGCTGGGTCGGAAGATTGCAGCCAATTGCATCGACTGCCATATGCCAGAGCAGGCGACAAACGCGATCGTCGCAAGAACCGCAGGCAATGTCGCGCGCGCCACCATGCGCACCCATTGGATCCGCGTTTACCCCGGAACGACAGGGCCGTGACCCCGGAGCAGATCGCATGACGACACAAGGGACGAGGAGACGCAGCAGCTTCGCCAAGGGGGTCCTCTGTGTCACGTTTGTGCTGGGGCTACACGTCGCCCGACCACAGGCGAAAGGTCCTGCAGATACAGCCAAACGCGCAGACGCAGCCTTCCATGCAGGGTACGCAGCCCTGTCGGCCAACGACCTCGATAACGCCCGTCAAGAGTTTGAAAAAGTGGTGGCGCTCGAGCCGCGCATTGAAGAAGGGCATAGCGCCCTCGGTGCAGTCCTGCTCCAGATGAACCTGTACCCTCAGGCGATTATCGAACTCAAGACCGCAGTCCGCCTCAAGCCTGCTGACGTATCGGCCCAGACAAATCTCGCCATGGCCTACGCCAGAAGCGGTAAGGATGCACTTGCGATCGCGATCTTCGCGAAACTCGAGCAAGCGAGCCACGACCCGCTGCCTCCAGATGTCCTCATTGTCTATGCAGAATCCCTGGCTGCCACCCAGCAGGTGTCGGCGGCCACGGCAAAGATGCGTGCGGCAGTTGCCGCGGCCCCAGACGATCAAAACCTGCACGACGCGTTGGGAGCCTTGTATGCCCAACAAAAGGAGTGGACCCAGGCTAGCCAGGAATTTGAAACCGCTCTCCATATCGACGGCCGTCTTGCCAGCGCCCATCTCCATCTCGGCGTCGTGCTTCTCGCGCAACTGCAAACGGATGCGGCTCTGCAGGAATTAGCGACGGCTGCACAGCTTGAACCGCAAAATCCGCTAGCCCAACTTACCTTCGGTAAAGCATTGGTCACGGCGGGCCAGCATGAGCGGGCGATTCCAGTGCTGGAACAAGCTCTTGTTCTCAATAGACACAGTGACGAGTGCAAATACCAGCTCGCGCTGGCCTATCAGGGGGCCGGGCGCTCAAAGGAAGCGCTGCCGTTCTTCCAGGACGTAGCCAAAGTCCAGCCATCGGATGCAGCCCTTCTGACCAATCTGGCATTCGATATGGTGCAGTTGGGGAACGCGAACGATGCGATCCCCATCTTTCAGCAGGCTCTGGCGCTCACCCCCGACGCTGTCTCAACCCATGAAGATCTTGGGGTTGCGTACCTGCAGCAGAGCAACCTGAATGATGCTATCAGCGAGTTCCAAACCGGACTCAAGCTGAGTCCCGACGATCCGCAACTTCACTACAACCTCGGTCTTGCTTACAAGCTGAAAGACAACGTCGCCGGCGCCATTCCTGAACTCGAGACGGCGGCCAGCCTCGATCCGAGTGCTCCAGATGCTCCGCTGACCCTCGGTATTTTGTATATGCAGCAAGGCCGCTTCGCCGATGCCGCAGCCCAACTGCACACCGCACTGCAACTGCGGCCAGACAACGGCGATGGATGGGCCTTACTCGGGTCCGTCTACCACCAGAACCATCAACTGACACAAGCTGTGGAAGCACTGACCCAGGCCATTCGTCTCTTACCGAATCAGCCTGGACCACACATCACACTTGCCGGCGTGTTCTCTGAACAGGGTAAGCAAGATGAAGCCAGCGCTGAACGCAAAACCGCTGCCAGTCTTACCCGCGCCGCGGTGAATCATCAACGTGCCACGTTCGCCACCAACAGCGGCAACATGCTGCTGGCAAAAGGACAGGTAGCTGATGCGGTTCAGCGCTACCAGGAGGCGGTGGCCAACGACCCAAACTATGCAGAGGCTCACCGCGCCCTGGCCATCGCGTTGGCACGGCAGGGCCGCGCCGATGAAGCGGAGAGCGAAAACAAGAAGGCTGCGGAACTTGATAGACCGTAACACATAGTTCCCAAGTTCCCAGATCGATGCTTGCGCTCGGCCTATGAGGCAAACTCGCGTAAGCCCAACCTTTCCTTCAGTTGTTTCGGCTTGACGGGCGCCGAGGTGCAGGTATTATGGAAATAAGCGGTTAGCCATCTATTTTCGCTGACCCGTTAGATCGCTGATCGGGGAGCGTGGATCAGAAATGTTTGGCAAAGGCACCACCGCGATACTCCTGTTCATAGCTTGCTGCTTTCAATCGCCAGTGATGCACGCCCAGGCTTCCGGCATGGACGCCCAGGGGCATCCATGGTGGAAGCATGCCGTTTTTTATGAGGTGTATCCTCGCAGCTTTGCCGATACTGACAACAACGGGACCGGCGACCTCGCGGGGATTGCGTCGAAGCTCGATTACCTGAGACGGTTCGGCGTGGACGCCGTTTGGATCACACCTTTCTACCCCTCACCGCAAGTCGATTTTGGCTACGATATTTCGGATTTCGAGAATGTGGATCCCATGTTTGGCACCCTCGCCGACTTCGATCGTCTGCAGGCCAAAGCGAGGCAGCACGGGGTTCGTATTGTTTTGGATCTCGTGATGAATCACACCTCCAGCCAACATCGCTGGTTTGCAGATTCCGCATCTTCACGCACATCGATCCGTCGTAATTGGTACATCTGGCGTGACGGAAGAGCGCCCGGGGAGGCGCCCCGCAAGAGTTTCCAGGTAGACGACGCAAAGATCGTAATGAGACAGGTAGCAGGAGACAGAGTGAGTAAGCACCCAGAGACAAGGCGAAGCTTCATGAAGGCAGCAGGCGTAGCATTCACCGGAGGCATCGCGCTTGCGTCGAACCGCGCTGTTGCCGCCGAGGCCCCCAAACCTGCAAAGCCGCACGCCTTTAACGTCACCGGCTTCGGAGCAAAAGGCGACGGCAAGTCAGTCGACACGCCCGCAATCAACAAGGCCATCGAAGCTGCAGCGGCCGCCGGTGGGGGCACGGTTATATTTCCCGCCGGAACTTACCTCTGCTATTCCATCCATCTCAAAAGCCACGTCTCGCTCTACCTGTCTGATGGTTCTACGATCCTTGGCGCCGATACGCCGGAAGATGGAAAGAACGCTTACGATCTCGCCGAACCGAATCCCCAATGGGACAAGTACCAGGACTACGGTCACAGCCACTTCCACAACAGCCTCATATGGGGCGAAGACCTCAATAACTTCTCCATCTATGGCCCTGGCCTGATCTGGGGCAGAGGACTGAGCCGGGGAGAAATATGGGGACCCGTCGCAGAGAAGCCGGGAGTCGCCAATAAGGCGATCGCACTCAAGAACTGCCACAACGTGCTCCTGCGTGATTTCTCCATCCTGCACGGCGGCCATTTCGGCATTCTGGCAACCGGAGTCGATAACCTTACCATCGACAATCTCACCATCGATACACAACGGGACGGCATCGACGTCGACTGCTGCAAGAACGTGCGCATCTCGAACTGCAGCGTCAATTCCCCGTGGGACGATGCCATCTGTCTCAAGAGTTCATTTGCACTGGGCTACGCGCGCGCGACCGAGAGAGTCACCATTAGTGACTGCTACGTAACCGGCATCTATGAAGAAGGCAGCATGATCGATGGCACGTACAAGCGTTTTGCCGACAGCGTGCAGGTTGATCGCAATGGCCGCATCAAGCTCGGAACCGAATCGAACGGAGGCTATCAAAATATCGCCATTTCCAACTGCGTCTTCGACGGCTGTTTCGGCCTTGCCATCATTTCCGTCGATGGCGCGTTGATTGAAGACGTAACCGTCTCCAACATCGCCATGCGCAACATCATCGGCGCGCCGCTCTTCGTGCGTTTGGGGTCGAGGATGCGCGCACCCGAAGGAACCGCGGTCGGAGCTATCCGCAGGCTGAACATCAACAACATTGTTTGCTCAGAAAGTAGTTCGCAGGCCTGCTCATTGATCATCGGCGTTCCTGGCCACGACATCGAAGACATCAAGCTCAGCAACTTCGTAGTCGAGCATCCAGGAGGAGGCACGAAGCAGGATGCGGCGATTCAACTGCCGGAAAAGGAGAAGGACTATCCCGAGCCTACGATGTTCGGCGCAACCCCCGCACACGGCTTTTTCATCCGTCACGCCAGGGGCGTAGAAATGAACGAAATCAAGATCAACGTAGCCCAGCCCGACGCGCGACCCTGCTTCCTGCTTGAAGACGTACGCGACGCGACCTTCGTTCAAATGAAGGTACCCAAAGATCAATCCGAGCCGGTCTTCAAACTCAAAGACGTCTCCGAGATCTCCATCTTTCGTAGCAAGCCCGTTCCCGACACAGAAATCGATCAGGCAACGAACCGCGAACTCTAAGGTAAACGGGTGTGTTCGCTGCCGCAGCCCAAGCCGTAATGAAAGACCGGAGTTGTCATGGGCCGGCGGTCCGCCCAAGGGGCTAAAAAACTGCTGAGGGTACCCCATACAAGCCTGCCGTTGGCTTGTGTGGGCAACGCAGTCCGCCTCAAACTGCAAGTACTAGCCCCTGAATTTTGCTATCCAGACCAAAGTGGAGACCCCAATTTTGCACCGGCTTGACCAGCACCGCCTTCGTCCAAGTCTCAATCCTGGCCGGCGATGCCAAGGCTTCCAGCCGGTCAATTTCGAAGATTCGATGGGCTCCGCCCCGATCTTTAAGAGCTGTGGTGATGCAAACATGGACGAAGGAAAATCTGCCGCCTGTAGAAACGTCCTGCAGGGAAGGCCGAACGTAGCCCTGAACGTAGCCCTGAACGAGTCCTGGACGAGTCTTGGTTGAGTCTTGGACGAGCCCTGGCAGGGCTGGTTACGGCGAAAGCCCCGCAGGAAACGGCTGCGGATGACCCGGACGCGAGTCCAGCGAGCAACTGGGGAGCAACTGGAATGAACACAACTCCTTGTAGGGCCTTCCAGCTAAAATTCCCTTTCTCCGAAGCATGGGATCGCCTATGCTTCTTGCGCCCGAACTTACGGCACTTACTTCGTTGCTAGTACTAAAACATCGAGTATCGGTGGCAAGCAATGGCTAACCTGTTTTTCCAGAACAGAATCATCGCAGAACACAGGAAATAAGCTTCCAAAATAATAATGCTTGACGTGGCGAAGCGAGGAAGGCATCATACTTCGAATAATCGCTTAGAATCGTTACCGCCGTATTCTTGGAGGTGCCGTATGCTACAAGAATCCAGGGGTCAAGTAAGCCGCCGCGATCTGTTTGAACGTGGTTTGGTTTGCCAGCAGCCTAATTTTCAGCCTTCGCCTCAACCGATTTGCTTCTCAAGAAAAACCAAGCCGGGCTTGGTTGGACTTTTCCTCTTGATCGCTGTCTGCCTCTTGTCGACCGTCGCTGCGTCGGCACAGGCGGTCTATGGAAGCATTGCCGGAACCGTCTTTGACGGTTCTGGCGCGCCCATTCCACATGCCGCCGTGACCGTGACCAGCGTGGAGCGAAATACCTCCTATTTGGTCACTACCAACGATTCTGGTAACTATGCCCAGACCCACCTCATCATCGGCCACTACAACGTGCGCGTGGAGGCTGCCGGCTTCAACGTAGACGTGCAGCAGGGCGTTGAACTCGCCATCGACACCGTGAGTACGGTGGATTTCCACCTCAAGCCAGGGCAGGTGCAGGAGACGGTGCAGGTCACCGGAGAAGCTCCGCTGCTCAAGACGGAACGTACGGACGTCGCTACTACACTCAGCGAAGTCCAGGTACAGGATCTGCCTACCTTTGGCCGAAACTTTACCGAACTGCTGTTGCAGACTCCAGGCGCCGTTCAGTTCAACTGGAACGATACTTCTACTGAGAATCCCCAGGGCGGCATCGCAGTCAACGTAAACGGGCAAATGTTTGTGGGCGTGGGTGGCCAGCTCGATGGCACCGACAACCGCGACATGATGTACGGCAACATGATCATCGTGCCCAATCTTGACTCGGTCGTCGAGGCGAAGATCACCAGTTCCAACTACGACGCGGAATTCGGTTCGGCCAGTGCGGCCGTGGTCACGACTTCCACCAAGTCTGGCACCAACCAGATCCATGGCAGTGCCTTCATGTACCGTCGCAACGACATCTTCCAGGCCAGGGATCCGTTTACACAGTCCACGCCGGACCCAGTCACTGGACTGCTCCTGCCGCACAGCCTGTGGGATCAGTTTGGCGGCTCCATCGGTGGTCCCATCAGGAAGAATAAGCTCTTCTATTTTGGCGACTACCAGGGCACCCGAGCCAAAGACGGCGGATCGGCGACCAGCGTAGTGCCAACCGCAGCCGAGCGGAACGGCGACTTCAGCGCCTGGCTGCAAGGCCCGAACCCGCAAATCATCTATAACCCTTACGACGCCAGCGGCAACATCATCGATCCGTCGCTGCGCCAGCCTTTTCCCGGCAACATCATCCCGGCACGGTACCTCTCTACGCCGGCCCAGAATCTCCTCAAATACATTCCGCTGCCGAACATTGCTAACGTTGCTCCCGGAATCAACAACTACGCCGGTGGCGGCCACGACGTATTCCATGGCGACTCGGTCAACGTGCGTATCGACTACTTCACGAATGAGAAGCTGACCCTTTTCGAGCGCTACACGTTCACCCAGTTCCTCAAGTCGGCGCCTGGGCTCTTTGGAGCGCTGGCCGGCGGGCCTCAGCTGAACGGTATCGGGTACACGGGCTCCGGTTCCACCCGGCCGCAAAGCAATGCTCTTGGCTTCAACTACGCGCTCAAGCCAACGATCCTCACTGACTTCCGCTTCGGCTGGTACAGGCAGCGCATTTTTGTCAGTCCGTTGGTCAATGGCTCATTCGCCACCGAGGCGGGTGCACTGGGGCTTAACATCCCGAGTGATTCCACAACGCTCAACATGCCGAACTTTAACCTGAACGGCCAGGGCGGCTTCCAATTTGGGTCTTCGCTCTATAACAACTGCAACTGCCCATTGATTGAGAAAATGCAGCAGTTCCAGTTCATCAATAACTGGTCGTTCGCCAAGGGTAACCACACGATTAAGGTGGGCGGCGATCTTCGGCGCCTGCAGAACCTGCGCGTGCCAAGCGACCAGCATCGTGCCGGCCAGGTTACATTCACCGGAGACATTACCCTCGGCCCCACCTCCGGTGGGTTGCCGATCGCCTCCTACCTGCTGGGCGAAGTGAATTCCTTCAGCCGCTATGTCTCGAGCTCTCTGCACGCCGGTGAGCGACAAACAAGAACATTCACCTACGCACAGGACACCTGGCGCCTATCACCGAAAATGACCATCAACTATGGTCTGCGCTGGGAAATCTATAACCCGCAAACCGTTACCAGCGCCCGCAACGGTGGCTGGCTGCAACTCGATACCGGCGAAATCAAGGTGGCCGGCGTGAATGGCGTGCCGCTCAACGGCGGCGTCAAAAATACCTACACGAACCTCGCTCCGAGGCTAGGGATTGCCTACCAGATCAGTCCCAAAACCGTGGCGCGTGTCGGTTATGGCCGTACCTTCGACGTCGGAACGTTCGGCTCCATCTTTGGTCACAGCGTTACTCAAAACCTGCCGGTGCTCGGCGTACAGAGCATCAATCCATCCAACTCCTGGCAGAGCGTCTTCAACCTTGCAGTTGGGCCGCCTGCCCTGGATCCGGCTACCGTTCTCGATAGCCAGCCAACCGGACCGGACGGCAACCACCTCTATCCCAACGGCGTAAGAGCGTGGGTCTATCCGACGAAGATGCGGTTGCCCACCGTCGATGCGTGGAATGCGACGATCCAGCATCAACTCACGCGCACCATTTCAATCGAGACGGGCTATGTCGGCAATAAGGGCACGCACGTCACCATTGATGGCAGCCCGTACAACGACGAAAACGCGCCGACGATCGTAGGCTTTGCCAATGGGATATCCACCGATAACCGCCGCCCCTATTTCGCAAAGTTCGGGTGGAACTCACCACTTCTTTACTTTGGCAATAACACCGATAACCACTACAACTCACTGCAGAGCAAGGTAGAAAAGCGCTTCAGCGGTGGCTGGCAGCTCCTGGCGAACTACACCTATTCCCACGCCAAGAGCCATGATCAGCCGTATTTCGACATTAACCGCAACCTCTGGTATGGACGCCCAGACTGGCAGAGAAACAATGTCTTGGTCGTCTCCAACATCTACGAGCTCCCCTTCGGCGCCGGCAAGCGATTCATGGGCAATAGCCCAAGGATCGTCGACGCGGCCGTGGGTGGGTGGCGCATCAGCAGCAACACCGTCTGGATGAGCCCCCAGGGCTTCAATACCAGCTACGCCGAATGCAGTTCAGATAACGACGTGGGCAGCTGCCATCCGGATCGTATCGGCGGCGCAGGGGTCTCCAACCGCAGCCGGTCCAACTGGTATCAGGTAGCAACGCCTCTCGTAAACAACGGCCAGACGAGCGGTCCGTGGCGGCGTCCGCAGATCGGAACGTTTGGCAGCGATAGTCGCAACTCTCTGACGGGTCCGCTTTGGAAGCAAACGGACGCGACACTGATGAAGGCATTCGCTGTCGTTCCTGAACGGGTGAACGCGCAATTCCGCGTGGATGTATTCAACCTGTTCAATCACGTAAACATGGGCAACCCGGGCGGGTGCGTCGACTGCAGCAATGCAGGCGTCATCCAAAGCCAGGCGCCCAACGGCGCTATGCGCAACCTGGAATTCGGCTTCAGACTCGAATTCTAAAACCAGTCGCGGGCACCAGACCTGGTGCCCGCGTACATTCACCACTACACAGAGCAAGTGACAACCCTCTCCTTTGTCATCTCGAACCGAAGTGGAGAGATCTACTTTGATCGAGGGCAAAGCAACATCCATTTGCCCAGCCAACCCGCGCTGGGTTAGAAACTAGGAATGTCAACGAACCACATTCAAACGCGTCGAGTGGTTCGTTCCCACTGCACCATTTTCTATTCATGCCTTCTTTCTCTCGTCTTCGTGTCCGCGGGGCTTGGCCAAACACCGGCCCCAGCGGAATCGCCTCGTGCCGTAATGGAGCGAGCCGACCATCTGATCAAGCAGGGCAAACCTGCGGAAGCCATCGCTCTCCTGGAGCCGCTCACCCAAAACCAACCCGGCATGCAAGGCCTTGAGAAATTACTAGGCAATGCCAACTTCACAAGCAAGAACTACCAACAAGCCATCGTTCACTTAAACCTCGCCATGCAACAAGCACCAGAAGACTGGGAATCCCTGCAACTGCTGGCGCTTAGCTACTACGCACTGGGCCAATGCCAACAGACGGTGCCACTGCTCAACAAAGTGGTTCCGCATCTTCCCCAGGGACAAGCCGATGCGCCATACATCCTTGGCGTTTGCTATGTGCGCACCGAGCAATGGGAGAATGCGCGCAAGGCATTTGCCGACATGTTTGGCGTCTCTGCTGAAAGCCCCATGGCTCACCTGATGCTCGCCAAGATGCTGGTGCGATTACAGCTTGAAGATAAGGCGCCTCCGGAGCTGGAAAAAGCCCTGGCCCTCGACCCCCGTTTGCCCATGGCTCACTTCCTCCTCGGCGAGATCTACCTCTATAAAAGTGATGCCCAGCGTGCACTCGCAGAATTTCGAAAGGAGCTGGAGATCAACCCCACAGTCTGGCTCGTCTATTGGCGGCTCGGCGATAGCTACATGCGCCTCAGGCGCTATGACGAAGCTGAGAAAGCTTTGAAGCAGGCACTGTGGCTAAACGAATCCTTCACCGGTTCTTATCTCATGTTGGGCGAAATCGAGCTGCAAAAAGGCGATGCCGAACTAGCCCGCGGTTTCCTCGAGCGTGCCGCCAAACTCGATCCACGCAACTACTATGTGCACTACTCGCTCGGCCGCGCGTATCAAAAGCTGGGCCGTACCGAAGACGCCAATCGTGAATTCGCACTGCAGCGTTCCATGAGTGTCGAAAAGCACACGCTGGAAGAAGACACGATGGAGCAAATGGTTACCCACTAGAAAGTCTTTGAAACCAATGCCACCGATCAACTTATCCCGACGCGACCACCTTAAATCGATCCTCACCGCCGCCATGTTTGCCGGAACCAAAGCCATGTACGGCGCATCGCCGGCTACAGATACGAGCCCTGCCCCGCCGCCCGATCACGAGCGAAGGATCCATTGGTGGCGAGAAGCGAAGTTCGGCATGTTCATCCACTTCGGCCTCTACAGCCTTCTCTGTCGCGATGCCTGGGCCATGGGCGACGAGGATATTCCGCTGGAGCAATATGAACAGCTCGCCCAGCAATTCAATCCTCAACCGCATGCCGCGCGCGCATGGGCAAAGCTCGCGCGCCAAAGCGGAATGAAGTACATGGTGATGACCGTCAAGCATCACGAAGGCTTCTGCCTCTTTGACTCAAAGCTCACCGGCTATTGCGCACCGAAAAAGGGCCCCGGCCGCGATCTCGTGCAGGAGTATGTCGACGCTGCACGCGAACAGGGCTTGCGTGTGGGTTTGTACTACTCGCTCATGGACTGGCACAATCCCGATTGGCGCAAAGCGCAGCACGATGAGGCAGCGCGCAAGCGTTTCATTCAGTACACGCATGGCCAGATCCGCGAAATCCTCAGCCAATACGGAAAGATCGACATTCTCTGGTACGACATGCCCGTCGCTCTCGACGCTCGCGGATGGGAATCGGAAAAAATGAACCGGATGGTTTTCGATTTACAGCCGGATATCATCGTCAACAACCGAAACCTGCTCCCCGGCGACTTCTCCACTCCAGAGCAAAACACGCAGGCCACCAAAGGTGACTGGGAGTCCTGCATGACGATGAACGACTGTTGGGGCTACGTCACCCAAGACAACAACTGGAAACCATCGAATCGCCTGGTCCAGAATCTGGTGGAGTGTGCCAGAGACGGAGGCAACTATCTGCTAAACATCGGACCCAAAGCCGACGGTACCGTGCCCGAGCCCAGTGTCCGCATCCTCGGCGAAGTAGGTCAATGGATGAACAGGAACGGCGAGGCAATCTACGCGACGGATAAGTGCCGGTTCCTGCACGGAGACATCTGCGGCTTCACGCGCAAGGGCAACACGCTCTATACGCACGTCTACTTCTGGCCGGGTGACACAGTGACGATCGGCGGCCTAACTGCGAAGGTCCGCTCCGCAAAACTGCTCGCAACCAACCAGGAAGTAACCTTCCAACAAAAAGGCCGCCAACTCATCTTTTCCGGCCTGCCTCAGCAAGCGCCCGACAGCCCTCTGGTCGTGATCGCAGCAGAGTGCGAATCCGAGCCGATCCAGCAAGCCCTCTCCTCGCGAGTCGATATAACGTAGTTTCGGTGGCCACAGCTGCTAACCTAAACAACGAATCCCGTCCTTCTGGACGGTGCCCCAATACTCGAAAAGATGGTTCGCACCAGCCTACGTGGGTTGAACAAGTCGGGGCGAGGCCCCTGCGAACGCTTTCATGCATGTTCCAGGCAAATCATCCTCACACCGAAGCCGGCTTCAAGACAACAACCTCCGGAGCCTTGGCGCCTTCGGTAACGACATAAAGCCGATTCACCGCAAGATTCTTGAACCGGTCGACCTGCCCGGAAGGCCAACGCACTTCAAGCGAATCCACTGTTTCAGCCTGGTCAAGCCCAAAGTGCAATCGCAAATCGTTCTGCGAATAGTAGCTCCCACCGCTACGCACCTCATCCACTTGCAGCAAAGGAGCCGCAACACCCTTCTGCGTCCTGGCCACGACGCGCACCCTGGCGCCAATCCCGGTGCGGTTTGATTTCACCCCGATGGTCTTCACCTTGATCCACGAACGCTTCCCCTGCCCATCACAGCGCAGAAGTTGCGGCAGGGCATTCACGCAATTGACGACCACATCTACATCCCCGTCATTGTCATAATCGCCGAACGCACACCCCCGCCCCGCAACCGCGGCCGTGATACCAGGCCCCCCCTTGTCCGAAACATCCTCGAATCGCCCATTGTGCAAATTGCGATAAAGATACTTGTGTTCCGCGTAAGGCGCTTCTGTTTTAGAACGGCTGACTTCGGGATAGACGTGGCCATTGGTGACAAGAATGTCCAGCCACCCATCGTTATCCATATCAAAAAAACCAACACCCCAGCCCAGAAATCGCGTATTGATACCCAGGCCCGCGGCATAGGTGCGGTCCTGAAAATTGTTGTCACCCAGGTTGGCATAGAGGGAATCGGTATCCCCGGCAAAGTTGGTCTTCACAATGTCGAGCTTTCCGTCACGATCGTAGTCACCAATCGACACCCCCATACCCGCCTGCGGCTTGCCATCCGGAGAAAGCGCCGCTCCGGCTTCAATCCCAATGTCCCGAAACGTTCCATCTTTCTGGTTCTGATAGAGCGTCGCCGCTGTCGAATCGTTCGCTACGTAGATATCGGGCCAGCCATCCTCGTCAAAATCAGAAACCGCAACGCTCAGAGCATAGTTGCCGATCGTGCTCCAGATGCCGCTCTTCTCAGAGACGTCGCTAAATGTACCGTTGCCATTGTTGTGGTAGAGCAGATTCTTTCCTGGCGCGAGCCCCGGAGGCCCACATGCCACCATGATTCCCTTGTACGTGCACGGGCCCGACTCCGGAAGCGGAGCCGTTTTCAAATCCAGGTCGATATAGTTGCCGACAAACAGATCGAGATGTCCGTTCCGGTCGTAGTCAACAAACGCACAGCCGCTATTCCAGCGCAACGTCGCCTGTGTTAAGCCAGCCTTGTTTGTTACATCGGTAAAGGTACTCTTCCCATCGTTATGGAAGAGCGCGTTCTGCCCGTAGTAGGTGATAAACAAATCATCGTAACCATCATTGTCATAGTCACCCACGCAACACGCCTGTCCCCACCCGCTACGCAACAGCCCGGCCCGTGCAGTCACATCGGTAAACGTACCATCGCGATTGTTTTTGAAAAGGTGGCACGTGGGTTCATCCTTCTTGGCGAACCCCTCCAGGCGCCAGCCATTCACCAGAAAAATATCCATCCAGCCATCGTGGTCGTAGTCGTAAAAGGCGACGCCGCACCCCGTAGTCTCAAGCAGATATTTATTGCTGCCAACTCCACCGTAGATAGTTTTTGTTTGCAGTCCTGCAGAAGCCGCCACATCGAGAAAGCTGACTCCCAGCGGAGTGCCCGCAATCGGCGAAGGAGGCCCCGGGGGCGGAGCCACGGGAGTGGCATCGTACGCACGCGTCATCCCGCTCTGCGCTTGACTCTCAGCATGGATGCGCCTCCACGGAGGAGTCGCCATCATCAGCACTTCGCTGAAAGGAAGAACCAAAGCCGTGCGGCTAAGCGACTTCATAAAAGAGCGGCGATTCATCATGCGCTACCCCCTATGCCCGAACAACAAACCGAAAACGCATATCCTCGCCAAACCACATGATGTAATTCGTCCCCCACGCATTGTTGAACAAATTGCAATGAACGCCCTCAGACAGATCCGGCAACTGCTTCGAAAAATACAACGGAGACTTCACCCCCAACGCAACCACGGGAGCATCCAATGTATCGACAACGAATTCCCCATTAGCATCTTTGTAGCTGAACCCCTTCGACAAAGCATGCATATGACGATTGCCCGACATCACCACGTCCGAAGGTGACACTAACTCACTCGACTTCTCCAGCATCCACCCAGAAGTCTCAGCTGCGACCGGCCGAAACGTAAGCCAAAGCGCCTCAGGCATCCGAGTCGCCGGCTTCCCAAACCACGAAAAATTCATATACACAACGGGCTCAGCGTCAGGCAATACGAGCTCAAGATAAAGCTTCTGTGGGAACGAAGCCCGCCCACTTTCCAGAGCCCGCGCATCGCGCACTTCCATGCTTACCAGTACACGATGCCCCTTCTGATCTTTCTCGGCCTGCATGTCCGTAACCGCTGGCAACCATGTGTGGCTCTGCGCGCCAAACCGCTCGATATTGGGCTTGCCAAAGTCCTTCTTCGCCCAATCCTCTTCGCTCTCGACATAGCTGTCGAAAAACCGAACATAATCCTTCTGTGACAACGTCTGATACGAAAACAGGGCCAACGGATGGTCGCTCGACGCCCACTCCCGGCCCGTCGTCTTATTGCGCAACCGGCGAATCGCTCCCGTCTTCGCATCGATGCCAACTACAAAGTGTGCCGTCTCAATATCCTTTGCCGCTTCCCTTGCCTCTGGATGCGCACTGGCGCTTTCGAGCCGAGGCGGCGTCGCAGCAAGGTTGCCGACAGCAGCCAACGCCTGCTCATTGAGAGGTGAGGGAAGCGTGGCGATCCCCGTGAAAAGGTCCTGACGTTTCTCCTCCCAACTAAACTGCACCACCTCGTACTTTTTCGTATCGAGCATCGGAGCCAGGTCACGCGGAGTGTAGTGGTCGAAATCGAGCCACGTCTTGGTATCCGTGCCCCATGTGTGCTCGATTTCCAGCAGCAGGTACCGTAGCAAAGCCAGGTCCGTCGTATCGCCTACGGCAAAATGCTTCTCCGCAATCCACTGCTCGCGCAGCCGCGCCACCTCGCGGTATCGCGCAACCTTGAGAGGGTCGCTCGCCACTCCATGAATCCAACTGTCTCCAATTTCCCCAGTCACCACCGGCAACCCGCTGCGGTAAGGGTCTGCGGCGTTCGCCATCTCGGTAAGACTGGTCGGAGTAATCGTGGCGTTAGGGAATCGCTTGCCCAGGCTGGCATAAGTCTCCTGAATCTCTGCCAGCGTATGCGGGCCCAGGTCGTCATCTTTTACCACCATGGCCAGCGCCAGGTCCGAGCCGGGCACGCGCATCACCCCGCCATAGCCATGGTGGTACATCACCATGAGCGTGGCCCCACCGGGAGCCTTCCAGAGAAACAACGGAGGAACCTGCGCCGGCGTACTGGCATCGTTCACGCCGAGATCGAGGAACTTCACTCCCTCTGCAACAAGCGGAGAAATCAAACCCCGTGTATGGCCAGGCACATCGGTCATCTTGGCGCCCGTGGTGGTGCGGCCAAAGCGCTTGTCAAGGGTCCTGGAAAGGCCGATGCTTCCGGCGATCATCGACCGGTCCATCATCTCCGTTTGCCAACTGAAGGGCAGTGCATGCCACGCGATATCGCCCCGGCCAATCGCCGCTTCCATGCGTGCGCGTTCGGTGGGCGTAGCCTGCTCGAGGTATTCGTAAAGCAGCCACGATCCGGTCGTCCACACATATCGCTCGCTCCCAGCCTCACGCAGCTTTGTCGCCGTATCCATGGCCAGCGGGAAGAAGTTCTTCAGGTAACGCTGCACCACGACCGCCTGGGTATCGACAAACCCCGCATCGAAGTGGCACTTGAACATCACCAGCACGCGCTTGACGTCAGGATCGGGGGCTGGCGGTAAAGCCGGGGCCTGCATCCCCAGGGATTCGGCCCCGCTCCACAAAACCACGCTGCCCAGCAAAGACTGGATGAACGCCCGACGCTGCATAGGTCCCCCGGTATTTTCGCTTTTGCCAGGAAGCTCCTGGCCAGTGTAATAATCTCAAAATGAATCTACGTAGAGTGTATTCGCGAATGGGTCTGATTGCGCTAAGCGGTTTGTGGCTTGCCGCGATGATCGATGCGCCAGCCCTGGCCCAGTCCAACCAACTCCCGCCACGGGTTCGCCAGGCGACGCCTGAGAAGGTGGTAGCCGAACACATGGCTGCATTTTCCGCATGCGACTGGAAGCGCCTGATGCAGCAGTTTCCCGACAATGTAGAGTTTTTCGGTCCCAACGGTCAGACCGTGATCGGGCGCAAGGCACTGGGTGAGATGTTCGCCCAGGTGGTCAAACCTCCTGCCCAGGGGGGCACCTGCGGCCTGAAGATCACGACGGAGCGCACATTCGTCGTGGGCGACACCATCAACGTCCAGTGGCGCGCAGACGCACCCTTTCTGGCCGAGCCCTACCGCGGGGCCGACGCCTACGAAACAAAAGACGGCTACATGGCCGCCCAGGTAACCACCTTCGACGCCGCCGCCCTCAAAATGAAGCACTAACTGTAAAAATGCAGGTTCCTTGAACTGCCATCCCGACCGAAATGGAGGGACCTACCGTGCTCTACGACCCTCGAAACAATTGGAGAGGGAAGCGATAGCCCTCTCCTTTGTCATCGCGACCGGAGCGCAGCGCAGAAACTTGCACCCTACCGAGGAGTCGTTGTAGCCGTCGACTTCTGAGACGTAACCGGCCGCCCCTTCACAAAATTCTTCCGAATCTTCTGGCTATCATCGATATCCGCTAAATCAGCCTTCTCCTTAGCCGTCTTTGGATGCGCAATCTTTGCGGCTCCCGGATCGAATACCCGCACATCCGTCGGCAACACGTCATAAGGAGCAAAATTCGGCTCACTCACAAACATGTCGCTCAAATCCGACGCAAGCGCATCCTCAAGATTGAGCGGGCCCAGCCCAAGCAATTCATAAATCGTCTTCTGAATACTGCCCATGCTGCTGTGCCGATGGGCGAGATACCCCGTGCGCACCCACGGACTCATCGCCAGCAAGATACTGCGATGAGCGTCCACATGATCCACCCCGCTCTGCGGATCATCTTCCGTGACAAATACCGCCGAGTCTTTCCAGATCGAGCTGTGCGAAAGAAAATCGATGATCTGTCCCAGCGCCAGATCGTTGTCGGCAACATACGATTCCAGCAAGGGATATCCGTCCGCCGGACGCGGCCCCGCCGTATGATCGTTTCCCAAACGCATCACAATCATGGAAGGCACATCACCGCCTGCCACTCGTTCGCCAAAGTCCTTCATGAACTCCTTCGCACGCACAATGTCGGGAATCCCCATGTTGGCCGTGGCAAAGTTATGGTCGGTGGCCGCAAAGACCGGCTGCGGAATCGGGGAATTCAGAAACAAGCGTTGCCCCTCCGGCTCCGAACCAACCATCTCGTCCATGCCTTCCACCTCCAGCGACTCGCCATAATTCAGCACTTTGAGTCCGCTGTTGTTCACATGCTCCCACAGCGAGCCGAACTCCGGTTCATCCTCCGGCATGGGTCCGTCCGTGGCGCCGCTCAGAGCCCGCCTGCCGGGCGCGGTGCTGAACGCATTTCCATGCCTGCGACCGCCGTAGGTCGAAGGCCACGCCATCGACAACCATGGAGTGGGCGCGATGCCCAAAGCCCACCGATGCCCATCCACTGAAACGTCACTATCCGTGAAATAACGATCGCTGGTCGCAAACCGCGCAGCCATGGCATGCGCGTTTGGAGACACCCGCAGTTCCTGCATCGCAGGGTTATCTTTCACGCGCCCATGAATGCCATACCGTGCAACAGCGGCATCTCCGTCGGCGCCGGCAAGATCGCCAAACACATCATCAAACGTACGATTCTCGCGAATGATCAAAAAGATATGCTTTAAATGTGGCAATGTGCCACGCTCACCTTGAGCAGCCGTATTATTCTGGATGACTTCGGCAGTCATCTCCTCGGCATGTTCCGCGACCGAAGCAGGAATCACCGAGATACTGCCCAACTCAAGCTCTCCAATATATGCGCCATGCAAAGCCGGATTGAACTTCGCGCCGGCATTGGGGCCGCTCCCTTTCCCTTTACTATTTGCCACATAAATGGTGGCATGATCCGGTGAAGCCAACACCGCAGAAGGGCTCCATCCCACAGGCAAATGCCCAAGAACGCGGTTGCTCGCCGTGTCGATCACGCCCACAGCATTGATGCCCGCTTCGGCCACATACAGACGGTTATTCGTGAGAGCAAGCCCACTCGGCATAACACCACGCAGCGGATTGCCCGCCCGATCCATAAACCCCGGTCCGGTAAAAGGGCTGAGCGGAATTTGCGCCTGCAACTCACGTCCATCCGCCCGGATCGCGCTGACGGCATCCTCATGCGCCAGCGCGACATAAACCTGTGTTGCACTCGCCGCTAAACTTGAAGGAGCCGCGCCCCCAACGACATGATTGTTTGCCATCTCGATCGGCGCGCCCAGCCGCAGCGAAGCTGTATGCCGAAACCGCGCACGTTCGCCCACCTCGTAGGTCCACAGCGAACTGCCCCGCGCATCGTTCGCATCACCCAGACCAGGAATCTCTTTCCCTTCGGCCGGCACGCCATTCTGCGCAGCCTGCGACGGAAAACCAAATGGCGGAAAGTGCAAGCCAGTATGCAGGCGATCGTCCTTATCCGCACCCGGTATCGTTTTGTATTCGAAGAGTCCAGAGTTCGCCACGTAAAGCCTGTTGCCATCGGGGCTAAGACACAAAGCAATCGGATTCACACCTGTTGCGAGCGTATGCAGCCTCGTTCGGGTAACCGTGTCGATCACCACAACCCGCCAATTAGCCTGATCGATCACATATAAGGTGCGCCCCTTGTTGCCTAACACGAGTGCCCCGGCAAAACTCTCCCGGTACACCTTGCCATTCGTTACACCATTCAGGCTGATGCGACCAAGCCGGTGCCAGTCACTGCCAGAAAGTATTTCAACCGCCCCGCTGTCGCCCGTAGATACATAAAGCAACTTCCCATCGGGCGAGTAAGCTACCCCCGCATACACTTCCACTTCCGGCTTACTCAAAAAGCCCTGAGGAATCTGGGCAACCGTGCGACTTGAGGAAGCAGGCCGGCCAATCACATTCAAAGCAAACGGAAAACCCAAAGACGGCACAACCAGTTGTTGGCCATCCGGTCGAAGCGCCAGGGAAGAAGGAAATGGCGCGACGGAAACCCAATCTCCCACAGGAGCAATTTGCCGTCCATTTGGCAGAGTCGCCATCACCGTCTGCCCTGGCAAACGAGGCTGTGCGACAACGAGTGCAGCAAGCATCCAGCCCAGCCGATAGCAACCTACCCTCATCTTCAGGTGACTCCTCCAACAGATCTCAAATTCCCAAATAACCAACAGCACTATCACGCAAGGCGATAAAAAACTGCTGAGGGTGCCCCATACAAGCCCGCCGTTGGCTTGTGTGGGCTACGCTGCCCGCTACTCACTGCAAGTACTACCCCATGAATTGTCCTCCTGAGTCGACCCTCACTTCCCCTTTGCCGCCTGCAATCCCTTATGAATCTCCTGCCCTAAAACCTCATACTGATCCGAAGCCAAATAATCCACATGGGCGCCAATCGCCGCGTGCCACCGCACCCGCGCCGCAGCCAGCGTGCCGAAGTTGTAATCATGGAACCACCCATTGCAACTGAGCTGTTCCTTAGTAGCCCCATCCAGCGTATAGAAGCGAATCCAAAGTCCATTCGCATGGGCCCGCTCCACCAGCGACCGCAACCGCGTCATCTTCTCAGGAGTCCACTCACCCGCGTTCGCCTGCCCCCCCGCCTCCACAACCTTCCACGGATTGTTCCACCACCGCCGATAGTTCGTAGCCTTCGTCGGATCCAAAACCTCCGGCGCCGCCAACGGATCTTTATCCTCCGTATGAATCGCTCCAAACAGCAGCACCCGATCACCCGTCTTCAATTGATCGTAGAAAACGGTTTGTTGCGCATCCGGCTCACCCGTCAAAACCAGAATCGGCTTCACATCCAACGGCTGTACATCGTCTTCGCTCGCGCCCTTTACCGCCGTCGTCAGCCATGATTGATACTGCCGCAGCAATTGCAATACCGCGGCCAAATGTTCCGGCTTGTTGTCTTTGAAATCGAGGTTCAGCGTAATCAGCGGCCAGTCGCCATGGTTACCCTCCTGCAGGGCCTTCTCCACAATCGGACGAACCCGCTTGAAGAAATATGCGTCCATGGTTGGTTCATTCCCGTAGGTCGGTGCGCCATGGGTCACCACAGACCAGCTGCGCCCTGACTTAGGATCGGTATGCCAGGCCAGATCCTGCTCAATCGCAAGAGGGATGCCTGTAGAAAGCGCTCGATCGATGCGGTCGCCCCACCACTCAAAATAGGGATAGCAGTTATGTGCATCCATGACTGTGCGCGAACCGGGAGCGATTTGCTGCGCACCCAGCGAGCAGGAGAATACCGTGAGAGCCACCAAAACCTTGATCATCTTCGGGAAACCAAAACTGCGCATCGCTGCTCCTCTTATTCCTGCGGAAAGTTAATGTAGATCGGGCTGCTGATCAACTCACTGGCCCCACTGCGATCACGCACTTCCAAACGAAGCCAATGCCGCCCGGCACCTATCATGACCGTAGTGGATGCTGTGGTAAGCGAGCCCCCGACAGCAAGCGGAGACGCGGAGTCCTCTCCATCCACAAACACATGCACTGCAGACCCTTCGGCCGCCACCGTATGAACATGGATCGCAACGCGGGCTCCAGCTGCAATATTGAGGGTCCCGCCCATCTTCGCAGTGACACCGTTTGCCTCTGCGTCGAAGTCCAACACCTTATCCCGAGAACCAGTTAGGTCCACAAATGTACGCCCACTGCGGATGCCCTGAAGGATCGCGGGAACAGAGAGTTCATCCGTCTCGACCGCCGTAACCGGCCACCCAATTGCGCTCACAGCGCCCGGCGGAATCGTCGCATTGTGGTTGTCACTCCCGCCGATCGCCGCAAGCCGATGCCCCGCATGCAGCTGCTCATCCCAGTACTTTGCGCTTGAGAACATGATCGCGCCGTAGTTGATCACTTCGATGGCGCTGAACAGCCCCATGTCCGCACCCTTGTCTGGAGTCCAGCGGCACCCCATGCAGTCTTCGCCTTCGGGTGCCTCCGCATGGTTCATCGAGGCGATTCCACCTTTCAAATGCGCATCGCGCAGCACGCCATTTAAATCGAGGCCGCCCTGGCTCACCCGGTAGTCCATGAACTGTGTAACCCCAAACACATTGAAGTGCCCGTGAAAGGTGGTCATCTCGCGCCCGGGAATCAGCAGCAGATGATCGAAAAATGGTTGCAGCTCCCGCAGCTCCGCATAGTGCGAATCCGTATTGTGGTCGGTGATCGCAATGAAGTCTAGGCTGCGTGAAGCCGCTGCCTGAACCGTCAAAAACAGAGGGCAAGGAACCTCATGCCCGCTCTGGCTTCGGCAGCTTCCATCGCTATGAGCCGTGTGCATATGGAGATCACCGCGATACCAGCGAACACCGGTAGCCAGCGGTTGCGCGCTGAAGCTCGAATCTTCTACGGGATCATCGAAACGGACTTCCGCCCGAAAATGAGACACAACCTTCGGTCGCATATTGGGCACCGCAATCAACAGTTTCCACTGTCCAGCGGGAATAGCCCCGGCTAAGTAGGACGGCGTCGCGTCTGCCTCCGCAATCGTGAAGTGGCTCTTATTCCCGCCGCTCGCTCCACGAAACCGCTCTGGATCGGCGATCCCCAGGTCGAGCGTGGCCCGCTGCTCTCTGCCCGTGTATTGAAAGTCAACGCTGATCCGGTGAACCCCGGCCGGTACAGTGAAGGGAACTTCGAAGTACGTCTTGTTCTGCTCCCCCGTTACATCGCCAGTCAGCACCAGTGACGGCGGCATACTTGCGCGTGCAGCATGCGCGGTGTCTGACTGTTGCGCAACAGCCCATGAAGCGAACGAAAGAGATACAACAGCGAAGCACGAAAAAGACCGTCTGCCAAATTTCAAAAAAAACTCCGAAATAAAAGATCTATCCCTTAAACCAATTCCACGCGCCGCCCCATCCTTCGCACCCTTTGCGAAGGGTGCGAGGCCACAGCCCTTCATCCAAAACTTCTGTGCCCCACCCTCGAACCCAATCGAGAGCGGGGCACCCTTTTGTCCGTACTACTTTTCTGCCAAACCTAACCGAACTTTAGAAATCCAGTCGCAATGCGAACTGCATCACGCGAGGATCCCCCGAAAGCGATGTGATCTGGGCAGCAGCGCCCGTGCTCACGTCGCCGCTCGGTGCGGCAAACAGCGGGTGATTAAGAACGTTAAACACTTCCCAGCGAAACTCTGCTTTTAGCTTCTCCGTAACCGGAATATCTTTTACCAGCGAAGCATCCACCACGTCCGTAGCGGGCGAGCGGAGAGAGTTCCTTCTACCGTTACCAATCACGCCGTTGCCGGGATCAGCAAACGCATCGCTAAGACCCGAGCCGTATTGACTGCAGCCGCTGGTAGCGCTTGAGTAGAACCAGCAAGAAGGCTTGTTGATGTAATGTACCTTACCCACGACATTGGGAACCGCGGTTGCGTAGCCGTATGGATCGAGCAGGCTGCTCTCGTTCCCCCAGGTCGCAGTAAACGGAACCCCGCTGTAGTACGTATACACACCAGAGGTACGCCAGTTGCCCAGGGCCCATGCAAGCGCGCCCGTATTCAACATGCTCTTGCCCTTACCGAAAGGCAACTCATACACCGCGCTCACACCAACCCTCTGCGGAGTGTTGAATTCGCTCGGACCATACCACGATTGTTCGTTGCGGCCGTTCGGTGGACCACCTGGGTTGTTCTCAAGCTCCTCGGGCGTGTTGTCGAGGCTGCGTGAGTACGTATAGGCAGCATGTACGCTCAGACCGTTGTTCATCGCATGCGTAAGGCTGGCTTGCAGACCGTTGTAGTTGCCGTAACCGATCGGCGCCGTATACTCCACCTGCCCGAAGTTGGGATAAGGCACTTGAGCTGTTACCTGATTATTGACGATCAGAGGCTGGTTGTAGTCATAGATCAGGTTGTTATTCGTGGATTTGGTTCCGACGTAATCCACTTCACCCAGCCAGTTGCCGCCGAAATCTCTCTGCACCCCCACGCTCCACTGCTGCACCATCGGTTCCTTCTTCTCTGGATCGACCGCGCGCACGTGGAAGGCCTGCAGCGCGTTCAGGTCGATCGTCGAAGGATTGAGGAAGTTTGCAGGGAAGCCGACCTCCGGCTGCAACACAGGCACCGTCGTGCTCGAAGGCGTCTTGTTGACCAGGAAAGGAGGATTCAACGCCAACTGGTTTTCGCTGCCGATACGTTCCAGCAGCGTGTAGTACACGCCGTATCCGCCGCGCACCACAGTCTTGGGATCAATCGAGTAGGAGATGCCGATGCGCGGACCAAAGTTCGTCGTGCTCGGGCTCACCAGGGAGCGATCGCCAAGCGAGCCGCCCTTGGCGAACACTAACGAACCGGCGCCATCGGGATCAAAGTTGGCCAGCTTGTTTCCGCCAGAGTACGGCGGCGACGCAAAGTCATAGCGCAGACCCAGGTTCAGCGTAAGCTTCGGCGTCACCTTCCAATCGTCTTCGAAAAATCCCGCCGCCATATACAGCCGTTGGTCTACCAGGAGACGGTTGGTCAACTGCACATAGTAGGGCGCGCCAAACAAGCCATCGGCGTAGTCGGTCACGCTCGACGGGCTGCCGAGTCCTGAGAACACACCGGAGAACGAAAGATCGCCGCGCGTGCCCGGTTCATCCTGGAAGATGTTGCGCATCGGCAGAAACAGGTTGACGCCGAACTTCAGGCTGTGTGGGCCCTTCGTCCATGAAAGCGTGTCATCGAACTGGTACACCATCGGCACCTGGGACTTGGGCAGAAAGTCAGGCGACCCGAGGTAAGTGTGGTTGGTGAATGCAGTGAGGGATACACCGCCGCCGATCGCCGGGTCGCTCGGAATTCCGGGAACAAACTGGCCCGCTGTCTGCTGTAGATTGAATGGCTGTTGTTGTCCAAAGGATGTGTCGCGCACCCAGCCCAGCCGGAAATCGTTCACAATGCTCGGGCTGAAGATGTGCGTCCAGCCAAGCACGAAGCTGACGCCCTTTAGAAACTGGTTACCCCACGCCGATGTCCCGGTCCCGTCAGCCAGGCCGCCGAAGTAGCCAGGAATTTGCCTCGCGCGATTGAAGTAATTGAAGCGGCCGAACACTGTGTTGTTCTGCGACGGCGTCCAGTCGATGCGGCCATCGTAGCTCGAATTGAAATCCGTAGCCGAACCCGTTCGCGAAAAGTTGTTGTACTCAGGAAAGGTCGCGCCGCCCTGCTTGTTGTTGGGCTCGGGGAAAAGCGCGATCAGCTTCGCTACTGCTGTGTCGACCTTCGCGCTCGGGTCGGAGAGAAAGCTGTTGTTGACCAGAGGGGTGCAGTTGGCCGCCGTGTACGGCGCAGAGCACGTCGACAGGTTGTAGATCGTGGGATACGCCGGTACCCCTGCAACCGCAGCCGCATTGGCGCTGAAGTCTCCTACGCGTTCGTTGTCGAGAGGCACGGTCGATATGCGCGAAAGCCCCTGCTTGATGCGCGTCCCTTCGTAGTTGAAAAATCCGAAGATCCGGTCATGCTTGATAGGGCCACCGAAGCTCCCACCATATTGGTTCTGATTGTTCTCCGGTTTTACATTCGTCGTCTGCTTGGTGAAATAGTCGAACGCATCGAAATACTGGTTGCGCAGATATTCGTAAGCTGCACCGTGAATGTTATTCGAACCGCTGCGAGTATTCACCGAAACCACCGCACCGGGCGACCGCCCATATTCCGCGGAATATGGACTCGTGATGACATTGAACTGCGAGATCACATCGACCGAAGGATGCGTTGCTTCCGAGCTCAGTTCCTGCACATTTTCTGAAAAAGTGTTGTTGTCAATTCCGTCGAGAATGAAGTTGTTCTGCAGCGAGTGCACTCCGTTTACGTTGAAGTCGCCTGTGCGGCCTGCAGAGGTAGCGCCACTCTGGTTTGTGTAACGGGCGATTTGCACGCCCGGCACCACGCGCAGCAGATCATCCCAGTTGCGCAGGTACAGAGGCGTCTCTTCAATCACATCGCTGTTTACCAGCATGCCGATGGACGCATCGTCGCGTTGCAGCTCCACACCCAGCGCGTTGACCTCAACGGTCTGGTCGGTTGCGCCCACAGTAAACTTCAAATCAAGCCGGATACGCTCGCCTACGCCAATACTGACGGGCTGTTGAATGCGCGAGAAGCCGTTTGCGGTTGCGCTAAGGCTGTAGAGCCCGATTGGCAAGTTGGGCAGAGAGTAAGCGCCATCGCCCAGGCTCTTGCCTGTACGGGAATAACCCGTGTCGGCGGAAGTCACCGTTAATTCAGCACCGGCGATCGCGGCGCCGCTCGAATCGAGCACCAACCCACTCAGGGAACCGGTATTCACCTGTGCGAGCAGTGCTGAAGGGCTAGAGAGAAGTAAACATGCGGCAACAATGCCGAAGCTCTTGTACGCGGCGTCTATCAACTGCCGGAAGCAGTGAACGAAGTTCGAAAGGCGTGATTCCATTGTGTGCACGGGGGCGCTCCTCGGAGTAGTCTTCTCTTGGTGTCGTAAGCGACGGTGGTTCGCATGCTAACCGCTTATGTAAACTACGATAGGCGAGGGAATGCCCGTAACTTGTTAACAAACATTTAAAGGATTGTTAAGACTGACCACGCCTGTGGAATACGGATCGCGCCCAGGTTGAGGCAAAGCTGAAAGTCAGACTTGTCGAAATGAGCCTTTCAAACGGGAGAAGGGCAACCAACCTGACCAGGAAAGGCGGATCGTCTTAGGCGCGCCCTACTGACCGCCGGCAAACGTGTTACAGGCACTCACCTGGCCGCTATTGAAACCGCGGTTGAACCAGAACATGCGTTGTGCGGACGACCCATGAGTGAACGAGTCCGGAGTCACGTACCCCCGAGACATCCTCTGCATCCGGTCGTCGCCCACCGAAGCGGCGGCTCGCAAGGCAGACTCCGCATCGCCCTGTTCCAGAATGTTCCGTTGCTCGGTCGAGTTCGCCCAGATGCCGGCGAAGCAGTCTGCCTGCAACTCCATGGCTACGGAGAGGTGATTCTGCGCACGCGGATTCCGCTCCTGCATCGCGCGTACCTTGCGCTCGATGCCGAGCACATTCTGCACATGATGGCCGATCTCATGCGCGATCACATAGGCCTGGGCAAAGTCTCCTGAGGCGCCAAAGCTTTTCAGTTGATCCCAGAACCCAAGGTCGAGGTATACCTTCTGGTCGGCAGGGCAGTAGAACGGCCCGGTTGCCGCCTGCGCAGCACCACAACCCGACCGCGTATAGTCGCGGAAAAGCACCAGCCGAGCTCTGGGGTAGCGGATATTTTCCTGAGCGAGAATCTTGGTCCAGGTATCCTGCGTGTCACCCAGTACGAACGATGCAAGCTGCGCCGAACGATCCTCCTGCGGCGACGCGGGAGCGCTCTGCTGCACGTTGGGCACTCCACCACCGCTCGAAAAATAAGCGCCGATATAGTTGCGGCCCGTTATGAGGCTGATCACCGCCAGGATGATTAACCCTACAATGCCCAGACCGCCGCCGCCAAAGCCGCCACCACCACCCGACTCGCCTCGCCGATCCTCAACGTCGCTGCTGAGACCACCGGGAGTCCAACGCATGTTACAAGTTTAGAACGGGCAGGGGACCGCCGGAGGGGCAAATACTTGCACGCCCGGGGGGCCGGGCACACCAGTGAAGGCTACATAAATGCAAGCGCGATGCCCAGCATGGCCGCAAGCAAATGAATGCTGTAGGTCCGAAGGAATCGGGGGGTATTTCGCACCCCACGCTGCCATACGGCGCTTGAGGGCTGTTGCGCGGATCGTGGCGGGTTGGCGTGGGAGACCATATATCTCTTTCCGTTGCAAGAGATTATGCACCGAATCGCCCGGCCGTTCTGGCTTAAAATCTACAACCTTTAGTGCGGAGGTGCCTTTTTCTAAACCTCCAGGAGATTGCCGGTCTACTGCCCGGTCGCGCGGGAAAAAACGATGTAGTTACGGTTGACGTACAACCGAAACTGGTCGGGCGTCGCGCCCGCAAGAATCTGCAAGGGCATCGGCCGCTTGAGTTCCGCATCCCGCGTGCTGGCCGTCGTCAACAGGTCATGCGCGCCCAGGTCCATCACAAGGAATTTGTTGTCTGCAACAAATCCAACGCCATAGGCCCCCGGCTTAAGCACCTGCCCGCCGATGGTCAGTGGCGCCTCTGTGATGAAGTAAGCCTGGTATTTCTGCTGCACCGCTGTCGAGTAACCCGATGTGTCGACCAGGGCGCAGAGCACCAGCATACCGTCCGGCATCTTCACGCCACCCGCATTGCGCGCCTGTACGCTGGCGACCTGGCCACGAAAGAAGACCGTTGCCGGCACCAGTTTGGTCAATTCGTCTGACTTGAGGATGGTCGGGCTTGCTGACTGGGCAACGGCAGGTAGACAAACGGAGAGGCTCATGATCGCGCCAAGCAACAACGGGGCAAACAAGGGAGCAATGGAGAGGAATGTTTTTGCGAAATTGCGGCTGGCGAAGCGAAACCGTGCAGATGACATTTTTGGCCCTCCTGGTCAGGCGGTCGGTTTGTCCGACTCAGGTTGAATGTACCATCGCGCGTAACGTGCTGACAGGGGCTTCAGCCGACCCATTGCAGAGAGAGTTACCGCGCAGACTCATGACAGATAATCCCCATCGAGCAATGGATGTTTCGATCGCAGCCCTGCACCCAACCAGTGGGCAGGGCTTCGTTATGCAGGACACGTTTGTTGTGGGAGATAGACCTCGTCCAGGTCGCAGGGGCTTCGAGGTGGCCTTTTGTATCTTCTGCGGCATCTATCAGGCAAATAGTGAGCGTGCATGGCGATCAACCCTGAGTGGCCATGGCAGGTCAGGGGCAGTTTCGAGAACGTTGTTTTTGGCCAATGATCTTGAGGGGCGAGCCCCTGTCAAAATAAGCAGTGGAGGAAGGTCATGCATCTTTTTGAGGTCTGGGCTCCGAACGCCCGCACCATCGACGTAAAAATCGGCGATGAAAAATTTGCCATGGCGTCGAATGTACGAGGCTGGTGGTCGGCAAAGGTGCAGAGCGCTGGTCCCGGCACAGAGTACGGTTTCGTGATCGACGGCGCGGAGCCTGCGCTGCCCGATCCTCGCACGCGCTGGCAGCCAAACGGCGTTCACAACGCGTCATGCGTGGTCGATGATGCCGCGTTCGCGTGGAACGACCACGACTGGCAGGCGGCGCCTCTTTCGAGCGCACTGATTTATGAATTGCACGTCGGCACGTTCACTCCTGAAGGAACATACAGGGGGGCTGAAGCGCACCTGGATTACTTGAAAGCCCTGGGTGTGACTCACCTTGAGCTGATGCCAGTGGCAAATTTCTCCGGGCGGCGTGGCTGGGGTTATGACGGCGTCAATTTGTATGCACCCTTCCATGCTTACGGCAGCCCCGGCGACCTCAAGCATTTTGTCGACACAGCCCATCGAAAAGGCCTCGCCGTCCTGCTCGACGTGGTCTATAACCACCTTGGTCCCGTGGGCAACTACCTGGCCCGGTTCGGGCCTTACTTCACTCCGAACCATTCCACTCCGTGGGGCGACGCCATCAATTTTGAAGAGAGCGGGTCCGCCGAAGTGCGGCGCTACCTCATCGACAACGCGCTCATGTGGCTACGTGACTACCACATCGACGGACTGCGTCTCGACGCGGTACATGCATTCAATGACCGCTCTGCCATCCATTTTCTTGAGCAGCTAACGGGAGAAGTAAGAGCGCTTGAAGCCGCGCTCGGCAGGCACCTCGTCCTGATTGCTGAAAGCGATCTGAATGATCCGAGGATCGTAAAAGCCGAGGAAGCCGGCGGCTATGGCCTTGACGCCCAGTGGAGCGATGATTTTCATCATTCGCTGTTCTCTGTAGTTTCCGGTGAGCGCGCAGGGTACTACGCGGACTTTGGTTCGCTCGCCAACCTTGCCAAAGCCCTGCGTTCTGTTTTCGTATATGCCGGCAACTACTCTGAACATCGTGGGCGCAACCATGGCCGCCCTGTGGTTGGCCTCTCCGGGCACCGCTTCGTTGGCTTCGTGCAGAATCACGACCAGGTAGGGAACCGCGCCAGGGGAGAAAGAGTCAGCCATGAAGCCGGCGTGGGCCGGGCAAAAATAGCCGCGGCACTGGTGCTGACCGCGCCCTTTGTTCCTCTGCTTTTTCAAGGCGAAGAATTCGGTGCTTCCTCTGCCTTCTTGTATTTCACTGATTATGACGATCCCGAGTTGGGGCGCTCGATCTCAGAAGGACGAAAGAGAGAGTTCGTTGCCTTCGGCTGGAAGCCGGATGAGATTCCCGATCCCCAGGCGGAGAAGACGTTCAACGATTCCAGGCTGAAGTGGTCTGAGTTGAATGAACAACCGCATGCCGAGTTGTTGCAGTGGCACAAAGACCTGATTGGACTGCGTCACAGCAGGAACGAACTGTCAGACGGCAACCTGAACGCAGTCCAGGTCAGGTTCGATGAAGAAACGCAATGGTTGGTCCTGGAACGCGGCCCGATCCGCGTCGCCTGCAACCTGGGTCAAGCGCTCATCGGCCTCGAAATTGGAGAAGGGGCGAAGGTGCTGTTGGCATCCGATGACTCAATCGAGCTAACCGGCGCACACCTGAATCTGGGCCCTGACAGCGTGGCAGTGCTATCTCTGGAGTGATGAAGATTGCGGATCGAGCTATTCCGTTTGGTCATCCCCAGAGGCCTCCACAGGAGTGGACCAGGGTACCCAGGTCATTTGCTACTGAAGCAGGATCAAATCACAGCAGCCAGGCCAAGCGTGAGCAGCAGCCCAATCACCGAGATCAAAGTTTCGCTGATCGACCAGGTCTTCATCGTATCGGTCACGCTCATGTTGAAATATTCCTTCACCAGCCAGAAGCCGCCATCGTTCACATGAGAGAAAACGAGCGCGCCTGCGCCGGTGGCGATCGTCAGCAGCTCTGGGCGTACATTCGCCGTATGCGCAAGAATGGGGGCGAGAATACCCGCCGCCGTGCTCAGAGCAACGGTGGCGGACCCGGTCGCCAGGCGAATGAGCGCGGCAATCATCCATCCGAGCAGCAGGAGCGATACATGAGCATGCAGGGCGACGGAAACAATGGCCTGCGACACACCACTATCCTGAAGGATGCGTCCAAACCCGCCGCCCGCGCCGATCACAAGCGTGATGTTGGCTGTTGGAGCGAGACACTCGTTGGTGAACTTTAGAATCGTTTGCCGGTTGTAACCGCGCATCTTGCCCAGTGTGATAAAGCTCACCAGCACCGCGACCAGCAAGGCAATGTCGGCGCTCCCCACCCATTGCAGCCCACGGTACAAACTGCTGCCGGGTGCGGCAAGAAGCCCTGCCCAACTGCCCAGAAGCATGAGAAACACCGGCAACAAAATCGTACTTACCGAGATGCCAAAGCCCGGCAACGCGCGCTGCGAATCGTGCTCCGCGAACTCCTCTGCCATCGGGTTGTGAGCATCGAGGTGAATCATGGGTGCGATCCACTTCGCGTAGAGCGGCCCCGCAATAACAGCAGCGGGAACGCCAATCAGCAAGCCATACAAGATGGTTCGCCCCACATCGGCGTGGAACATCGTCACCGCCAGCATGGCCGCAGGATGCGGAGGCACAAGGCCGTGTACAACGGAAAGCCCGGCGACCATGGGCAGGCCGATCAAAATCAAAGACGTACCCGTCCTCCGCGCTACCGTAAAAGCGATCGGTATGAGCAGTACGAAGCCCACCTCGAAAAACACCGGCAAGCCGACGACCAGCGCGGCGCACATCATCGACCACGCTATGCGCTTCTCGCCGAAGAGTTGAATCAGCGTCTCCGCGATTCGTTCGGAAGCGCCCGATTCCGCCATCATTTTTCCCAGCATGGTGCCCAGGCCAACCACAATGGCAATATGCCCCAGAGTATTGCCCGTGCCTCGTTCAAACGAGCCGACAATCGTCTCCACAGGCATTCCCGTTGCGACTGCCAAGGCGAGCGAAACCATGAGCAGCGAGAGAAATGGATTCAGTTTGCCTGCAGCAATGAGCAGGATCAGCCCAACCACCGAGCTAGCGGCGGCGAGCAACAAAAAAAGGCCATGGCTGTCGAGAATGGGCAATGGAGTCAACTCAGGCTCAGTGGCGCGCAGTCGAGTGAGTGGGGCGCGCTACGAATCGGCCACCACGTTCGCCGGTGGCTTGTCCGTTTTGGTAAGAGAGCACACCGTTGACCCAGACCGCGGCAATCCCTTCCGCGGGTTGCGCAGGGTCGGTGAAGGTGGCGGTATCTTTCACCGTTGCTGGATCGAACAGGACCAGGTCGGCGTGAGCACCCTCATAGATGCGGCCGCGGCCCGACAGGCCAAAGCGCTGCGCGGGCAGGCCGGTCATTTTATGTACGGCCTGGGCGAGTGGAAAGATACCTTCTTCCCGGCAATAGTGACCAAGAACGCGTGGAAAAGTTCCCCACAAACGAGGGTGTGGCCGCGGGTCGTTGGGCAGGCCGTCGGAGCCAATCATCGTTGCCGGATGCTGCAGGATGCGGCGCACATCATCCTCAGACATGCAGTGGTAGATGGCGCCAGCCGGTTGCAGGCGCTTCGCCGCGGCAACTGGCTCCATGGCCCAGGCGCCCGCAATCTGCTCCAGGGTTTGCCCGGCCACTTCGGGGTGGGGCTTCGACCAGGTGATCACAATGCGGACTCCGTCTTTTACCTGCCGCAAGTCGAGCGTGCTGGAAGAGGCGGCATAGGGGTAGCAGTCGCAATGCACCGTTTGCTCGGCCCGCGCCTTATCCAGCAGATCAAGAATCTCCGCGCTCCTGCCCCAGTTCGCTAGGCCCGCACACTTCAAATGAGAGATAACCACCGGCACGTGAGCGTGTCGGCCGGTAGTGAACGCTTCGCTCATGGCTGCGAGAATCTCTTCCGCCTCGGTACGCATGTGGGTGGCATAGACCGCGCCGGCGGCGGCAAGGGGTTCGGCCAGGGAGAAGATCTCCTCCGGCGGAGCCGAGTAAGCCGAAAGGTAGGCCAGGCCGGAACTCAGGCCCAGCGCACCGTGGCTCAGGGCATCGACCAACTGCGCTCGCATGGCTTCGATCTCAGCTGGTGTGGCGGCGCGATCAAGGCGGTCCATATGGTTGATGCGCAGAGCCGTGTGGCCCACGAGTGCGGCCACGTTCACCGCGGGTCTTGCCGAATTCACGGCCGCGACGTAGTCCGCAAAGCCTGGGTAGCAGAAGGCATCGGCTTCTCCCAGCAGGTTCATCGGGTCGGGCGGGTCGCCTGCGAATTTCACCGGTGAGGCGCTGATGCCGCAATTTCCCACGATCACCGTCGTGACGCCTTGCGACAATTTGGGCATCATTTGCGGCGTGCGGATCACGTTGGTGTCATCGTGCGTATGAACATCGATGAACCCGGGAGAAAGCACCCTGCCTTCTCCCTCGGTGGTTTGGTCCGTGCCGTACTTCGAGAGTTGGCCGATCGCGCAGATCAGGCCGCCATCGACGGCTACGTCTGCTAGTTCAGGCTCGCTACCGCTGCCGTCGAGCACGCGTACATTCCGGATCAGGTGGTCACAGTGAGGCATAAGGTTCCCATTAGGATATACGCATCCTTCGAGTTAAATCGTTTTCACAAACGGTGTAAGCGTCCAAGCGGCATTCTACGCAGGCATTCAGCCAAAGAACACCTGCACCCAGCCGCTCTCGACGCATCACAGTATTTGTGAAAACGCTATAGACTAATCAGGCCAATCTACAGGGCAAGGAGAGTGCACCATGTCTGACGACGATTTGAAAGCGGAGATTGAGCGGCTGCGCGCAGAAAACGATCTGCTAAAAAGCAAGAGCGTGCGCGGACTGAGTTTGAAGGTCAGCGAGAAAGGCGCCGTATCGCTGTACGGCATCGGTCGCTTTCCAGTAACGCTCTACAAAGAGCAATGGGCCAAAATACTCGGCATGGCGAGCACTATCGAAGCATTTCTGCGCGATAACGACCACCTGCTCAAGAAGAAGGAATAGGAAAACCTGGCCGGATGAAAATCCGGGGGTGCCCCTGCGAACTTGCCTTCGCCTTGAGTGGGCAAAGGGCGGTGGGGGGTCTCTACACCGGCAACAGATCTCGATCTCCCGGGCAGCCCACAGAATTGTGATTCCGCGTTTCCCGCCGTGCCGTGGGAGCGGAGTGGCGCAACCCGCTGTTCCGCCTCCTTCCTGGGTAGTGCAGCTTGCATCGAACCGCCAAAGAGGAGTGAAGGATTGCAAACACCCGGTTCGCTAACACAAGGTCCAATGCTCTGCGGAAGAACGCCTCTGAAGCGGATGTGGGTTGTTGGGGCGGTGGCCGTGTGCATGCTCGTTTCATCGTGTAGAAACCAGGACCCGCCGAACGGAATGGCAGCAAGAGCGAGCGCTTCCGGACCGCAGGATCCCAATCTGACAGTACGGGCGGGCGGCTATCACGGCCGTCATTTTGCTGGCCCGGTGTATGTTCCGCGTGCTTCTCTCATGGAAGATGGTACGGCTGCCTATAACGTGACTTACCAGAAGGGGGTCACGGTCATCAGCAAAGACGATACGCTACGGCATCTGGTGACCATTCAGGCGGATGGGAGCTATGTCTTCGATTCATCAGCCGAGCAGATCGCCAAGGTGAAACCAGGTGGAGTGCTGCTGCTCTCGGGCCTGGCACTTTGTACCGTGCTGGATTTGAAAAAGATAAGTGACGGTTACGTGCTCAAGACTGAGCCTGCGAAGCTGACGGATGCGATTAAGGAAGGCCGGTTAGAGGGCACCTACCACATCGACTTCAGCAGGATGCAGAATGGCAAATCATCTGCGAGAGGCAATGGGTTGCCTGCGAGCTTCTCACCGTTTGGCGCCGTCTACGCAGCGCGTACCGAGACAACGGCGACACAGGGCGTAGCAGACTTCGATGTCGACTTTTCCGGGTACAACTATCACGTCAAGTTCCTGCCGGCCAATGACCGCCTCGCCGTGCAGGCCATTATCAAGTTCGGCGGAGACGAGGGGACTTTGGCCTACGAGGGAGTGGGCTACCTCAGCAACTTCGTTTCCACGATCAGGATGCAGATTAAAGACGGCAAGTTGACCAGGCTCGACTTCATCAATTCCAACTTTAACGGGCAAGTAGAGTTGAAGTGGTTTGCCGTGGCGAACGATGCCTTGAAAGCCGGATCTATTCCACAGATTCCATCCTGGCCGGCTGAGTTGTTGAAGAGCGCGCCGCTCGCAAAAGCTGCCTATCATGTGCCAATCCTGCTTGGGCCACTACCCTTTGACCTGCGTATATCCTTGGGCTTCAGCTTTATTCCGGCATTCACCACAAAGAACAGCGTGATTGAGGGGAGCAAGCTCGTTGCTTACCGCGGGAGCGGCGGCTTTACCTTTATTGACGGTCATACGAGCCCTTCCGGCGCAATACAGGTGCAGGGAAATGTTACCGGGCACGATAATCGGGTCGTCTCTGGCGGGCCCGTAGGCTTTAGTGGTGCGACGGAAGCGCCTCGGGTGGAGTTGGCGATGGGCTGGCCACCCACCCTGGGGCCGGCGGCCGGCTATCTGAACTTTATTGGTTCCTATGGCATCGTCACGAACGGAATAGCCAACCCTGCTCCCTGCCAGACCAACATCATGGCTTTCAGCGTAAATGCGGGCGCCGCCTATACGTCACCCAACTCCTTTGCCGACTGGTATGGGCTGGCTGCCGGAGCAACATCTTCTGTCTCCATCTGGCAGAAGACGTTCAAATCCGCAGGCCCTTCCGGCACTCTGTGCCCTAATTAAGAAGCCGCGTTGGTTCGCCCAATAGAATGCAACGTTCCTATAAGCAATCGTAACAGGTACGTGTTGCGTGGCTCCTAAGCCGGCTCATCGTCTTCCCCAATGTCCTCATACCAGATTTCAGGATGTTCCCGAATATAGCTCTGCAGCAGAGTGACGCACTCTTGCGAGTCGAGATCGATCACCCTGACGCCTGCCGAGAGCAGCCAGTCGAGACCACCGGCAAACGTTCTGCTTTCTCCCACAACCAGAGTTCGGATGCCGAACTGGCGCACGAGTCCGCTGCAATACCAGCAGGGCGCCAGCGTGGTCACCATCACAACGTCGCGATAAGAGCGCAGGCGGCCGGCGCGGCGAAAAGCATCCGTCTCCGCGTGTACCGAAGGGTCCGCTTGCTGCACCCGGCGATTATGCCCTGCGCTGAGCAATTCGCCCTTTGCGCTGTACATGGCGGCGCCGATAGGAATACCGCCTTCTGCAAGGCCTGTTCTGGCTTCGCGCACAGCTACTGCCAGCATGCCCGCCCAATCCAATTCCACGTTCGGTCTCTCCCCGCCATCGGCGATGCGCCGTCTAGCCAGCATACGTAGTCCGGCCCGAGAAAGACAACACGGAGCCGGAGATCATAAGAAAGCGTCTTCTAGTGTGTGCCGGCAGGCGTAAGCAGACCCTGATCGCGCAACCATTGATCAAGCAGCACGGGCCATTGATCGAGCGCCGCTATTCCCGATCCCATGCCACTGCCGTGATCGCCATGACGGAAAATATGCATCTCGACCGGAACACCCGCAGCCGCCAGCGCACTGTAGAAATTGACGCTCGCACTGATGGGAACCGTGTCATCGTCCGTCGTGCTGTAGATAAATGTCGTCGGCGTTTGTGACGTCACATGCAGGCTGGGAGTGTACTTCTGCTCATCCACTTTGCACGCATCCGCAGGAATGGTTTTGATGACCGAGCAGTAAGTAATGTAATTTCCACTCGGTTGCATGGCATTGAGCCACGGATATCCGAGCACGAGAAAGTCAGGCCGATCGCTGAGCCGCTCGAGCGGGTCGCTGGCGTCGGGTTTACCCGCATCGAAAAGCGTCCCCGTTGTCGCTGTCAGATGGCCTCCTGCAGAAAAGCCAACCATACCCACACGGTCCGGCTGAAACCCATACGCCGAAGCCATAGACCGCACCAGCCGCACAGCCCGTTGCGCATCCTGCAGTGGAATCGGATACAGATACTTTGCGCCCAGTCGATATTTCAGAACAAAAGCCGTCATGCCGCGTGACGTAAACCAATCGGCCACCTGGCGCCCTTCGAGGTTGCTCGCGAGGCCGAGGTAGGCGCCACCGGGTGCGATCACAACCGCCGAACCGGTTCCGTTCCCCTTCTGCGGAACGAACACCGTAAGCGTCGGCAAATCGGCTGCATCGGTCCCTGCCACCTCGGGCGCCCCACTCGGCCACAAGGGCAACATCGTAATACCCAGAGCAGGGTCGATCGCCATGCCGTTATTAGAGGAGGCGGCTGTTGCCTGTGCCTGCGCATTGACCACACTTGCGCCAAGCAGGCAGCAAGCCAATCCAAAAAACAACTTCCTCATTCCCTGTCTCCTCGTTCGCGCGTCAAGCTCTGCGCAGTTGATCTTAACAATCAAGATCTATCCGTGCGAAGACAGGAAGTTCAGGAAGCCTTAGTCAAGGCTATTGACAATCTCGCCCAGGAACCACGCCCTGCGCTCCGTTTCGTCGATCCAAACCTCGATCAGACTCGTGGTCGCTACGTCCTTGGCGCCATCGCAAACATCATGCGCCGCGCGAAGCGACGCAATCAGCTCGCGATTATCCGTGAACAGCTCGCTCAACATCGCCTTCGGTGACATATCGTGCCCGTTGTTGTCCTTGAGCCGTTGGTACTTGCTCACTTCGCTGATCGAGTGGAGCGTGGGTGCACCCAACTTGCGCGCGCGCTCAGCCACCGGGTCGCTCATCGCAAAAATCTGGTCCGCATGCTCATCGAGGAGCAGGTGGTAGTCGCGGAAATCTTTGCCCGTCATGTGCCAATGGAAGTTTTTCGTTTTCAGATAAAGCGCAAAAATGTCAGCGAGCAGGGCCCGCAGCTCCTGCGAAATCTCTTCCACCGCCTTGTGCTCTAACTGGCCAATGTTTTTCGGTGCCTTGTGGCTCTTCACTTCGGTCTTCTCTGCGACTGCCATGCGTATCTCCTCTGCCGCCTGGAAAGTAGTCATCTTCCACGCGGGTTGAATGTGTTGCATGTATGGATGCGGAATCCGGCGAAGGACAGTTGACTTTCGTTTGCATAACGCAAACCCATGATTTTGCAGAACCGGCGCGCTTGGTGAATTGCCGCAGCTATGGTGCAAGTACGCGGGCAGCACAGACCAACCGCCACATCTCTCTTGTAGGCGAAGAAAAAGCGCAGGGGAATCTTTCCCCGGCTCTAGCCTGTCTCTTCGCTCGTCGAAATCTGTAGCACCGTCTCCTGGCTTCCATTCGCCCGCATCGTCGCCATCATTGCCAGCATCAGCAGCGTGGCGCACGTGGGCACCAGCAGCCCAATACGTAATGAACCTGTGTGGCTCGACACGGCGCCAGTAAGCCATGACAGCACGGCTCCGCCCAAACCTGCGATCGAGAATACCCATCCCGCCTTCGCCGACGATCCAATCGCTGCCAGAAACAGAGAAAGCGTCAGGGGAAACAGCGGCCCCAGAGAAAGGCCTGCAGCCATCGCCCCCGCCACAATCGCCTGCGCGCTATGTGCAGAAAGCAGCACCGCGATGCTCGCAAGCGTAGCCAGCGCGGCCGTGGAGTACAGCACACGTTCCCGCATCCATGCCAGCATCGCTGGCGTAGTAGCACGCCCGAGCAAGAATGCCGCCCAGAAAAGCGAAACCGCCAGGCTGCCTCCGGCCAGATGCCAATGCGTGGTCCGCGTAGCATAACTGCTCATCCAGTTTCCCAGCGTAGCTTCGACCCCGACATAGAGAAAGGCGAGCACGGCAAAGTAAGCAATCGTCTTCGTCTCTTTCAGCCCGCTGGGCGGCTTTTGCAGCATGGAAGGCAGATATAAACCGTGTGGGCCTGCGAGCCGTGGCAGCCATGCGCACGGCCACGCCACCAGGCCGAGCAACGCGAAAGCAGTCCCGCCGCTGGCATGTCGCAGGAACTGGGCGGCCAGCAGAGGGCAGGCGACCGCGCCTGCGCTCCACGAAAAATTCAGTACCGCCAACGCCGAGCCGCGACGGTCGGCGTGCCGTTGGCCAACGATCATATTGGTAGAGGTCATGGCCAATCCAAGTCCAAGCCCGAAGACGGCGAACATCACCGCCAGCGCAAAAAACGCTTGCTGCTGCATCAGAAAAATAGCGAGCCCGCCCGCGCCCATAAGCCCATATCCCAGACTCAAAGTCCTGAACAAACGGCGCCGCACGCCGAGCGCGCCCGAGGCTGAAGCAGCAAACTGGATCAGTAGCAGCAGCCCCGCATCTTTATCCCGCAGATGCCATTCGAGCGAAAGCTGGGGAAGGATGCACCCCAGCAGCACGGTGCCAACGCCTGTGAAAGCGAAGCCAAGGTGAAGCAACGGTTCCAGCAACCGGGAAGGGCCTGGCACGGAAGATGGATGGGCATGGTGCATGGAAAGAAGCGCAAGGAAATCCCGCAAAGAGACTTTCAGCCCCCACCACTCTACGCGTGCCGTGTCATCTCGGGCGAGAAAGCTTTGCCGGCAACGAAACTGGCCCTTATTTCGCCCGCTTTTGGGGAGATGAAGTATGCAGCCCGTTCCGGGCTCACGCGGTTTGACCCTGTGCTCTGCGGTTGTTACTATCGAACTGCGGGGTGGAGCAGTCCGGTAGCTCGTTGGGCTCATAACCCAAAGGTCCTTGGTTCAAATCCAAGCCCCGCAACCAAGCAAGCTTAGGATTACAAGGAACTTAGAAGAGGCCGCCCTTGAGCGGTCTCTTCGATTTTGGATTGAATGTCCGAGCACTGTCCACCTTCTGCGGAAGCGCTAATCTGCGGGAGGCGCTCGGCATTCAACATCAGCCAATTCTAGTCACTCTTCCAATGAATGGTTGCGGCCGGCTGCACTGGATTCGCCACAATGCTGACCTCGCATAGGTCCAGTTTTGTCAGGCTGACCAGACACACCGTGCCCCCGTAGCACTGGCCGGCGATATGGCTGCATTTGAAATATGACTCGCCGCAAATCTCACAGCGCGCCTCTCTGACAAGCACGCCGATACTGAACCCCTTGAGAGATCCGTCTTTGATTCGTCTAGATACTTCGGCATCCGTTATGACAGCATCCTCAACGTACAGACCGCGGATATCGTCGTTCGCCACAACCCTACCCCAGCCCACAACCTGACTCGTATGCTCAAGGAATAGAGGCACGGGTCTAGTGGGATACGGCGAACTGAGTTGCAGGACGCTCGAATGAACTTTACGTCTTTCTTGCATCGCGCTCAGCAGCGCATTGAATTGAGAAGCCTCAATCGGCGTGCCGTCACACGCATAGCGTGCACGGTTTCCGTTATCGTCGAGTTCTAACACCACATCCGTGTGATTGGGTTTTTTCCTTGCGAACATGTTGTAAAGCGCATTCGAGACCATCCCGCAGACGATGGACAACGGGATGCCGACCAGTTGGACAATGACGGGGTCAGAAAGCCATTCATGAACGCCTTTCCTGCCGAGGTAATTCAGCTCATGTGAGGGATCGCCGCTCACCTGGATGTCGAGCCCTTCCGCGCGGAGAAGCTTGAGAAGTTCGAGTTCTTTGCGCGAGATGACCCTGCGGTTCGGATATTGCTCCGAATATGGATTGAACGACTCGATGACGAGATGTGACATCAGTTCTATGATCGCTCCCGAGTATGCAGCTTAGAGTCTATACGTCACCTAAAGGCGACCCGTTTCCAAGCTGCCACTTTGCCGTCCTAATGACTCTCCAGGGCTAGCAGGCTGTCCGCTTTCTGTCCGTGAACTGCTGCCAACAGCAGCCAAAATGAGGCGAAAAAAACGGGAGGATTTTCAATCTTTGGTGGACTTGGTTGGGGGAGTTGTTCGGAACTGGGGTGGATTTCCCCTCATAACCCAAAGGTCCTTGGTTCAATTCCAAGCCCTACAACCAAGTCGCAATTACGCTCTTTTCAATGGTTTAGGAAATGATGACTCCTGAGCCGTTTCAGTTTTAGCAGTTAAGCTGCCACCCGAGGCCACTGAAAGGGAAGAGAGCATCCCTCATGGGGTATCCCAACTTGTCCGCTTGGCCACGGCGTATCACGTAGGTATCAGATGGTGAGGTGCTGTGAGACCTTTGCCCTGAGGGCGTCGACCAGTCTCTGGTCCATGTAGCCGTAATCATCCGGTATGCCGAGCACGATGATCTGCCTGTTTCGCAGGAGCGGGGCAAGCCGCTGGTTCAGTCTCCGCCGATGCACCGCTTCCATAACAAAGACCATGTCAGCCCACTCGATCAGGTCTGCGGATATGGGCGTCTCTGCATCGGGACTAGTGCCTGCTGATAGCACTGAGTAGCCTTCATGACCTGAGAAGATGACCTCAGCGGTCGGGCTTCTCCTACGGTTACGGCTGCACACAAATAGTAGGTTCATTGATGGCTCATCGGAGACTCAGTGCAACTGGGATGGCACCCAGTCATACAGAATTTTGAGTTCCCGCGTACGCTCTCTCGTGTCAGCTTCGAGACAAGCAGCATACGCCATCGAAGCAGCGCTTCCGCCTTGGTAAATGTTGCGTTCGGCTATGCAATTGCTAGCACGGTATCGCAGCCATAGCCGCTGTGTGGCTTGTAGTTGTTCACGCTCATCAGGGGCCAGCTTGGCTCGCACTCTGGCATAAACGTTGTTGAGCTGCGCATCGGCCTTCCTGGCCGCTTCGTAGAAGCAAGTAGTGGTATCGGCACCTGACCCTGCAGACCGGCAGGGTGCATCAGCCGCGTTCATGTGCTGGCCAAAAAGGTGAAAGCTGCAAGATATGCAAAGCCCGACAGTGAGCAGGATAGTAGACGTACTGATACGCATGTGGGTCATGATAGAAGGTCAATCAGGGGGGATGCCAGGGCTGTATGCAGGGAAATAATAGGCGCGTGTGCGGTCCCCGACCGCCTTCCTGGTGTCCAAGGGGTTCAGGCGATAACTATGGTGGCGTGAGCATTATTTGAACTAGCGATAGATATTAAACTGATCGGCGTCATCCCAGATGCGGTCCAGAAAATGGAAGGTTTCGAACGTCTTGAAAGGCTGAGAGCTGCTGAGTCGGCGACCGCGTATGCGGCTGATCATACCCTTGAATTTCCCACCGACCTATCGACATACCATCTGTTTATCACCTCCCGAAAAAGCGGCATTCTTGCAGAGGCCAACAAACTCTGGCCGAAGAAATTGCCGAATCACTGGTCCGAGAAAACGTTACGGAATCGTGCAAAGACACTCGGGGCTCCCTTCGAAGAGGTCTATGAATCCCTTTATAAGCAACTGAGCTGGCAGGTTCATTCTGGGCTGGAAGGAAGTGTCAATCGCTCACCTGAATGGTTCCCACACCTTTACGGTGTTTGCTGTCAGATTGCAGCCCTAAGTTATGACGTAATCGTAAGGGCGGCAATAATCGAATTTAAGTTGTCATCGGCAATTCCAACAATTAATCAAGAACTAGTTTTCGCGAAGCTTCGTGCGGGTACAAAAGACCTTAATGAAGAAGCCGCCTTGAGGCGAGGTCTCGGTCTCGACTTATGACTTGGGCAATTTCCTTTCCCGCTGACAGAGTTCGACAATCCGAGTCTTTCCCCTGCTGGGCTTAGAAGCCCTCTAGGGTCGGCCCCGACCTGCGATATAGTGTTGGCGAGGCTGCGTTGAGTGAGGGCAAGCTCATGAAAATCCTTCCTCGCACGTTGAGATTAGTTGCCTGGGTCGTGTTCGGGCTTCTGCAATTTGCCTTACCAAGCATTCAGCAAATTCGAGCAGAAATACCGCACCCTCCACCGTCTTTCGAGGTCGCGACGGTGAAGCCAAACCATACCGGCGACGGCTCGACAAGCGTATGGCGCAGGGATGGTCGATACAGAGTCGAAAACCTCACCCTGAAGCAGATCATCAAGATTGCCTATGAATTGCAGTCAGACGCTCAGATGTCAGGTGGTCCCGACGCTCTTCTGTCTCAGCATTTCGACATCAATGCGAAAGTAGAAGATCAGCAAGCAGTGGCGATAAGGAAGATGAGTCCGGAAGAGCAACGAAGGCAGATGGCACTGATGCTGCAATCTTTGCTTGCCGAGCGGTTTATGCTGAAGGCCCGTTGGGAGAAGAAAGAGCTGCCGGTCTACGTCCTCGTCATCGTTAAAGATGGTCCGAAGTTCAAGCCATACGTACCGCAGCCAAAGACGATTGAGGCTTCAGCGAATCCAGCCACTCCGTCCGCCAATCGCATCGGATTTTCAATGAGCTCGAATTCTACCGGGGTTGCGTTGACGGCGACTGGAGAGTCCATCGACGTGTTAACCGAGGCGCTCGCTAATCAACCGGAAATGGAAGGCCGCAGCGTGGTTGATCGAACGGGTCTGAACGGCAGATTTAACTACAGTATGCATTGGACACCTGATCGTGAATCGTCGCAGCCTGTGCATGACGATGGACCATCGCTATTCACGGCACTGCAGGAGCAGCTTGGTCTGAAGGTGAAGGCAGAGAAGAGCGAGGTCGAAACCATAGTGATCGACCATGTCGAAGAGCCTGCGCAGAATTGAGCAAGCTGCATCTCTTCATTCAAAGCCCGACCATCATTGTCCCGTGTGTGCGGAAGTGATCGCCAGCCGTTTTCAGCCGCTTTACGGCAGCGCATGCGAAACAGCGCTAGGCGAAGAAACGGCGAACATGGCAAAATAGCAATTGCCGGCTGAGGCGTCATGACGAAGCCAATTCAGAATCTTGAACTCGACCACGCCATCGAGAAGCTATGCGCGATCTTTGACGGTCCTCCAGGTCCTTTTGGCACGGTCTTGTTGCGCCGCTTTGCCGAAACATCTCCCACGGACTTTGCCTTTCTTGAACCGGAGGACATGGTTGACCTGCGCAACTCTGGCTTCACCAGCGCCCCCGAATGGGGCACGTTTGCTGAACACTACGCGTCCTGTGAGTCTTGCAATGCATGATCGCAGTACTGCCAGCCCGGATTGTCCTCCTGCTCTCGACGCATTGGGCACCCGCAAGATCGTGCATGTAGACATGGACGCCTTCTATGCGTCCGTTGAACAACGGGACGATCCATCGTTGCGTGGAAGACCCGTCGTGGTCGCATGGAAAGGAAAGCGATCTGTCGTCTGCGCGGCCTCCTATGAGGCCAGGCGTTATGGAGTGCGTTCCGCGATGCCCGCGGTCCACGCCGAACGTCTTTGTCCCGATGCCATCTTTGTCCCTCCCGACTTCACGCGCTACAAAGCGGTGTCCCTCGCTGTGCGCGAGATCTTTCAGCGTCACACCGATGCTGTCGAGCCCTTGTCGCTGGATGAGGCATACCTGGATGTGACGGAGAATAAGACAGGATTGCCGACGGCCACTCTCGTTGCGAAGACGATCCGGCGACAGATTCGGGAGGAGCTGAATCTGACCGCATCAGCCGGCGTGGCGCCCAACAAGTTTCTGGCGAAGATTGCTTCGGACTGGAAGAAGCCTGACGGTTTGTTTGTGATTCAGCCGCATGAGGTACAAGCCTTTTTGGTTCCTCTGCCGGTTGGGCGCATACCAGGTGTGGGCAAGGTCACCGAAGCCCGCATGGCGGAGATTGGGATAAAGACGGTCGGCGGCATTTTCAACATGGATACACAGCAACTAGAGTTGCGATTTGGACGCTGGGGCTTGCGTCTTTATGAACTTGCACGCGGTATTGACCACACCCCCGTAGTGTCCAACCGGGTACGAAAGCAGATTTCTGCGGAAGACACCTTTCAGGACGATATGCCTTTGCCCCAGTGCGAGCCGCACATCCGAAGACTCGCCGAAAAGGTCTGGACCGCATCGCGTGGAAACGTTCGCGGCGGCAGAACGGTAGTGCTCAAACTGAAAACCAAAGAATTCAGCTCGCTGACCCGCAGCATGACACCTCCTGCGCCGCCGCGCTCTTGCGAGGAGTTCACAGAGATTGCGCTCCGCCTCTGCGAGCGTGTCGGTTTGAAACCTCAACAACTCTATCGACTGATTGGCGTCGGGTTGAGCAATTTCCTGGCAGAGGCAGAAGTTGACTCATCCACCGTAGAGACCGCAGAGACTTGGATCCAATTCGGCTAGAAATCGCTTGGGTGGGTCGCCGTTGAGTCAATTCAGGAAAATCGTATCCATCGAGATGCAGACAATCGAGATGGAGACAATCGAGAAGCTGACAATCGAGATGCAGACCATCCCTGGCTACCTGTAGGTTTTTTCAATAAAGAATCATGGGAATTCACTATAACGACTGGATACACCGGCTCAATATTAACCACGACTCAATTGTTTCGACGACTACCCGCGTAATGAACTCCTATGCGATTCGACATCGCCCTCCGAATGTAGAGGGAGTAGAACCTGCCAACGGCAACGGGAAAAGCAAAAATGAAGAGCACGACTCTCTGGTCAACCCTAAAACTATCCGCCATGCTCATAGCCCTCACATTGCTGACATCTTGTGAGCGGAAGGCGCCAGTGGCCACAGTATCGCCCACAGTCCCTGCCTCAGGTTCTCCCGACTATCCGGTCAAAGTCAGCGCCAACGGACGCTATCTGGTTGACCAGAACAACACTCCATTCCTGATCGTCGGTGATACTCCGCAGAACCTGATGGGAAGATTGAGCGAGAAGGAAGCGGAGGCTTATTTTGCCGACCGGCAGGCTCACGGATTCAACACGATGGGATGGATAAACGTGGCCAATGCCGGCCAGAATTTTCCTGCCAACGTCAATGCCACCACTCCTGACGGAATTCGCCCCTTCACCGCACTCCTCCCCGGCGGGACAGATTACACTCACTATGATCTCGGCAAGCCCAACGAAGCCTACTTTACCCGTCTCGACCACGTGATCGACCTCGCGGCGAAACACGGCTTATTGGTCTTCATTGCTCCCATTGAGACGATGGGGTGGCTTCCCACGCTGCGCAACAACGGTGCATCCGCTGGTTACGCCTATGGACAATATGTCGGGAATAGGTACAAACATTTCAGCAACATCGCCTGGTTGAATGGCAATGACTTCGCCCCTTGGCGAACCCCCGGCGATAACGAACTGGTGCTGGCTGTAGCAAAAGGCATCAAGTCTGTTGACCCAGATCACATTCAGACTGTCGAATTTTTGCTTCCCACCCCGCACACACCTCCGTGGAGAACGAAGGGCGAAATTTACACAAGCTCCGCGTTCGATGATCCGGCTTGGATCCCGCTTTCGGCGATCAACAATGCTTACACCGATTCGCCTATCTATATTCAGATGTTGCATAGCTACAACCAGAAACCTACTGCTCCGACCTTCCTGATTGAAGCGCACTATGAGTTGGAAAGAGTAGGAAATCCCCCCGATTTCGGGACGCCCTCAGTACTTAGACGCGAGGAGTATTGGACGATGCTGAGCGGCGGCAAAGGGCAGTTCTACGGCAACTTTTATACGTGGTCATTCGAACCCGGATGGCAGAGCCACATCGACACACCTGGAGTGGCGCAGCTTACCATTTGGAAGGACTTTTTTGCTTCGCTACCGTGGCAGGATCTTACTCCGGACCAGGACCGTTCGGTAGTCACCGCCGGGCTTGGGAATTATGGGGACCTCCAGGTTCCCGTCAGCAAGAGCGATTTCACTACGGCCTCGAAGACGCCTGACGGCGCATTTGTCGTCGCGTATATGCCGACCGCGAGGACGATCACTGTCAACATGGCGAGCCTCAAGGCACCCGCCAAGGCCAAGTGGTTTGACCCCACAAACGGCGCGTACACAACCATCTCTGGACAGCCATTTGCGAACACCGGGACGCGGCAATTTACGCCGCCCGGAAAAAACCACGACGGCGACACCGACTGGGTCCTGTTACTGGATGCTTCAAGCTAGACCGGTCTGCGCAACCACGAACGGACTGCAAAGGAAGGAATGGATCGATCCGGACGCGGCACCGAATCGAAGGACGAGACAAAAGGATTCGCGGATCATCCGGTGATGGTTGCGGATACTGAACTGCACGCCGGCGCATTACGTTTGCCGGGAGTGCTGATGCAGGGCCTCACCCACATGGCTCCGGCAACGGGCCTGCTCTTCACGATTCAATTCACCGCATCGCAGGCCGGCATCGTCGCTCCCTTGGCATATCTCGCCGCGTTTCCAATCGTATTGGTGCTGGGCGTTTGCCTTATGCAAATGGCCAGGCACCTGCCCTCTGCCGGCGGCTACTACACCTACATAAGCAGGACTGTTGACCCCCGCGTGGGGTTTCTCGCTGCGTGGCTTTATTTCTTGTACGATCCGATGCTTGCCGGCTTCATCCTCGCGTATATCGGCTCGGTGTTGGAACAAGCCTTAAAGGCGGCATACGGCGTCACTTTTCCCTGGTGGCTTTTCTTGTTATTGGCTGGCTCATTCGTAGGGTTCATCACTTACAGGGGCATCAGGGCCTCAGCGAAGTGGATGGTCTTTCTGGGAGCGGCCGGAGTGGCGATCGCGACGGTCCTTAGCCTCTGGGGATTCTTGCGGCCCGGGCCGGGAGGCATCAATTTCTCTGCCTTTAATCCGGCCAACGCTTCAAGCCGCAGCGGCTTGTATCTGGCGGTAATCTTCTCGATTTTTGCGTTCAATGGCTGGGAGTCAGTTACACCGCTTGCCGAGGAAAGCGAAAATCCACGCCAAAATCTTCCTAGAGCGATCCTTATCTCAATTTTAGTAATGGCCGTTTTCCTGGTTCTCGGCTCATGGGGGTTATTGGTTGGCTGGGGTACGGATAAGCTCCCCGGTTTTATCAACTCTCGTGAAAATCCAACCTTTGTCCTGGCCCGGCAGTACTGGGGAGGCGCCTGGGTGATTGTGCTACTGGCCTTACTCAATTCCGTGATAGCGGCCGCGATAGCCGGCAACACCGCAGCGACTCGTGTCTGGTTCGCCATGGCCCGATCCGGTTCACTGCCGCGAGTCTTTGCGAGAGTACACCCCAAGTACAAAACCCCAGTGAATGGAGTCAAGCTCCAAATCTTGCTCACGTTCGCCGTAGGGTGGGGGCTCGGCTGGTGGATCGGTCCGGAGAAGGAATTCGAATTCATGGGGACTTTGTTGACTTTCGCCCTGATCCTTACCTTCAGTGCAGCGAATCTCGGTGTATTCCTTTACTATTTCCGTGAGCGTCGAGACGAATTCCATACGGTTCTGCACGCGATCTTTCCGCTGCTCGGGACACTCGCCCTTTTCTTCGTCGCCTTTTACTCACTACGGCCCTTGCCCCCACCACCGATACGCTATACCCCTTTGGTTCTCGCGATCTGGCTCGCTCTGGGTCTTCTCGTATTGCTGGTGATGAAGCTTGCGGGCAAAGAGGACTGGTTGATCAAGGCGGGACGCATCACCCAGGAGCGGGTTGAGACCGCTGAAGAGGCGAGCCATCGATCGATGTTATGAATTCCTGTGACCCTAAGACCTCCTCACGTCCAGCAGCATCTGCCAGGGATGCGGCTGCGATGGTTGATATGAGTAAGTCGCTCCTTATCCACTTTTCTAAGAGCATGACCGGTCATCCGTTTGTCAACCATCTGCGCGTAGCCAGGGCCAAGAACTTATACCCAAAGCCAATTCAAATCAAAAGCCAGGAGAACCCATCCAATGATCTTTGCCTCGGGCCTGAGTTTCCCAGAAGGTCCAGTTGTGCTCCCTGATGGAAGCTGGCTGGTAGTCGAAATGGAGGCGCAGCCGGGCTGTGTTACGCAGATCAGCCCCGACGGCCGGCATAGGCGGGTGATCGCGAATATGGAACGGCCCAATGGTCTGGCTGTGGATAAGGACGGGTTCGTTTGGGTTGCTGAATCGGCAAATTCTGCCTTGCTAAGGATGACCCTGGATGGCACGACCGAGGTCATCGCAACGGAGTGTGAAGGTAAACCATTCTTGTGGCCGAACGATCTCTGCTTCGGTCCTGATGGCGCCGTGTATTTGACGGATTCGGGCGTCAAGGTTCGAGACTATAAGGTCGGCACAGCGCCTCGGCCCGATTTCGAGAGCATAAAACTCGATGGCCGGGTTTACCGCATTGACCGCGAAACGAAACAGGTCAAACAACTGGATAGCGGGCTGCGCTTCACGAACGGACTTGCTTTCGGGCCCGACGGCAACCTCTACGTCAACGAGACCAGGACAGGGATGGTCTACCGCTACTTGTGGAGGGAAGATGGGAGTTTGGGCCCGCGTGAGTGCTTCGGCCAGAGCAATCCCGATCCCATTCCGGGTTATAAGGGGCCGGATGGCATGGCGTTCAGCAAGGATGGAAGACTGTTTGTGGCGATTTTCGGCCGAGGCCGCGTGAACGTGATGGACTCGAATGGCCAGGTCATCGAGCACATTCCGACTCGCGGGCTGAAACCGACCAATGTTGCTTTCGGCTTGCCGGGAGACAAAAGAATTTACGTAACAGAGAATGAACTTGGTGCGCTGGAGGCGTTCGACGTCGGCGTAGACGGCTTTCCCTTGTATAGCTAGAGCATGTTCACTTCAAGCCTGCACGGGCAAATCCGGCGAAGTCTCTCCGACACCGATGGCTCTCCACTTCTAACATGGGGGACAGTGCAAAGTGATCAAGCAGGAAATCGCGACCCCAGCTCTTCTGGTGGATCTCGACCGAATGGAAGCCAACCTGGAGCGCATGGCTGCTTTTTTCCGAACCGCGCCTTCGAAGCTTCGGCCTCATTTTAAGAACCACAAGTGCGCGGAATTGGCCGCACGGCAAATGGATGCCGGCGCCATCGGTATCACCTGCGCCACACTCCACGAAGCCGAGTGCTTAGTTCAGCACGGCATACGCAGCGTCCTGCTGGCGAACGAGATCGTCGACCCGGCAAAAATCCGTCGCATTGTCGAACTGGCACGCCAGGCAGAAGTCATCGTCTGCATCGATAGCGAGAAGGCCGCGGACGACTTGGCCCGCGCGGGACGAGACCGCCAAACGCTGCTCAGCGTGCTGGTCGATGTTGATGTCGGCCAGCACCGCTGCGGCGCGCCACCTGGAAAACCCGCTGTGCGCCTCGCTCATCGTGTGGTGGAAAATGGCCTGCGGTTCCGTGGATTGATGGGATATGCGGGCCACCTCTCGCACCAACTGCCCGGTCCGGAGAAAGAAGAGGCTGTCGCTGCGGCCACGCGTCTTCTGATAGAAACGAAAGTCTGTCTCGAGAGCGAGGACGTTCCAGTCGAGATTGTGAGTGTCGGCTCCACGGGCACTTATTCCTCCGCCGGCTGTTATCCCGGTGTGACCGAGGTGCAGGCAGGCTCGTACCTGCTCATGGATACCAACTATCGGCAAAGCTGCACTGATTTTGATCTCGCTCTCACGGTGTTAGCCAGCGTGGTCAGCAAAACCGAGGGGGAACGCGTCGTTGTCGATGCCGGGTTGAAAAAACTAAGTTGCGAGCGCGGTCTCCCCATCCTCAAGGACTTGAGCGGGCTTACAGTTTGCAGGTTCAACGCCGAGCACGGCATCCTTGACCTGCAAGAGCCTTCATCTCCCGTGCAAATTGGGGACAAGATCGAATTCTGGGTCCGCTACTCCGATGCCACTGTCAACCTTCACGATCGGATTTATGGGACCCGAAATGGTCAGGTCGAGAAAGTCTTCCACTTATGCGGTTGATTCCTCGGAAGCCTGGTCTCGCGCCTGAGTCTCGTCGAGAAGAGGGAATGAGCGACCGTCCGTCCACAACGTTGTCTGCACAAAAAACTCTCACCGTTCATTGGGGGCGGATATGTCAAGCAGCCTGAAAGGGGCCATGATCGGGTGTGGCTGGTTTGCTGAGAATCACAGGCAAGCTTGGCTGCAGATACCTGGGGTGGAAATCGTTGCCGCGGCAGATCTAAGCTTGGATCGGGCGCAAAGATTCGCGAACAAAGCCTATCGTTCGGCCGAGCAGATGCTCGACTGTGAACAACTCGATTTCGTGGATATAGCCACCCATGCGGCATCACATCTTCATCTGGTGTCGCTTGCTTGCCAAAGAGGAATTCCGATCATCTGCCAGAAGCCAATTGCGCCGGACTGGGCAGGGGCAATAAAGATCGTCGATGCTGCCGATGCGGCAGGTGTGCGCCTGATGATTCATGAGAACTGGCGCTGGCAGCCATGGTACCGTGTGGCGCATGAAATGATCGCACGCGGAGACATTGGCGCTCCGATCGGTTACGGATTTCGCTTTCGAAGGCGGGACGGGCTTGGAGACGAACCGTACACAGAGCAGTCTTATTTCAGGCAAGAGCCCAGGTTGATCATTCAGGTAACGCTCGTTCATCATATCGATACTGCCCGGTTCTTGTTTGGCGAGATTGATTCTGTGTATGCGCAAGCAAGCCGCAGGAACCCTCACATCGTTGCCGAAGATCAAGCCATCGTCACCTTAACCCATAAAAGTGGGACTCACGGCTGGGTCGACGGTCATCGGTTTCTGGACCCCAATCCGGATGGCCCGGCGATGGGCGATGCCTTCTTCGAAGGAGAGCGTGGCACCCTCTCGATTCTCGCGACCGGAGATGTCTACCGGGACAATATCCGAGTTTGGAAGAACGAGGTCACAGCCGGCCGCCTGGGGAACAGCGTACAGGCGACGCTGGCACACTTCATTTCTTGCCTGCAGGATGGTGCTCCCTTCGAATCCGAGGGACGTTCCTACCTGCGTACGTTTGCTGCCGTCGAGGCTGCGTATCGGAGCATAGCGGAGCGGCGTAGTGTCTCGCTTACTGAGATTCTCGAGCCAGGCCGCTCATCCCCAGCAGAGTTCTGAGATAGACATCAATGGCGGTGCCGTTTACGAGAGTGCAGTTCAATGCGCCCCGGGACAAACTTAGGAGAGCATCCACCCGGACGGCCGTATTCTTAGTGCGATATCAAGAAATAATCGTAGAAATCTACTATACCCGCATGGGCATAGGACATCAGAGTCTAACCAAGTGCTAAGCTGGCGTGGGCTTGTCATCCGCAGAAGACTTCTGGAGGGCGACCGATGGAGATAACCCGGCGCAAATTCAACCTGCTTACAGGCGGGGCCATGGCATTGCAGGCATTGCCGGGAAAGAGCTTTGCACTCCCTGTGGAAGGGCAGGCGGGCAACAGTGCGCCGGTGGCCCGCGGGAACACTGAACTCGCGTCGTTAACGCTGGCCGAAGCAGCAGCCAGGCTGCGCGCGCGTCAGGTAACTTCCGTCGAACTGACGCAAGCGTGCCTGGAGCGGATCGAGATCTACAATCCCAAACTCGACACATTCATCACCTTGACCAAGCAGCAGGCGCTGGCCGAGGCCAGGCAGGCGGACGCCGAAATCAAGGCCGGCAAATATCGCGGCCCGCTGCACGGAATTCCCTTCGCGGTCAAAGACAACATCGATACGGCGGGTATTCGTACCACCGGAGGCAGCGCACTTTTTGAGGACCGGGTTCCTGCTGAGGATGCTCCGGTCATCAGCCGTCTGAAGGCAGCCGGTGCGGTGCTCGTGGGTAAGACCAACCTGATGGAGTTTGCCATCGGAGCATCGAATAGCTCCTATTGGGGGCCAGTACGGAACCCATGGAACCTTCTGCACTACAGCGGTGGATCTTCATCGGGCTCGGGAGCAGCGGTCACTGCAGACCTTTGCTACGGGGCGCTTGGAACAGATGACGGCGGTTCGGTGCGTATCCCTGCCGCCTACTGCGGGATAGTCGGTTTCAAGGCTACTTACGGCCTTGTACCCATTCGCGGAATCATCCCAGGAAACTCATCGCTTAACCACTGCGGGCCGCTCACGCGGACGGTGGAGGATGCGGCGATCATGCTCAACAGCATGACGGGTTACGATCGGCTCGACATCACCAGCGTGGAACATCCCAGGGAAGACTATGTTACCGGCATGCGGCAGCCGGTCAAGGACCTTCGCCTGGGCATGCCTGTGGGGCATTTCGATGCCTTGCAGCCGGATGTTCAGAAGGCGGTGATGGAGGCCATCGATTTGTTGGGAACCATGACCAAGGGCGTCAAGGACATGACGCTTCCTCCCCTGGGAGTCGCCGCCAACCTCGATTCCGAATTTTTGGCTTGGCATGAACCGTACTTCAAGGCACACCCCGATAAGTACATGGCCTCGGTGCGACGCAGCCTGGCAAGCGCAATTGCGGCCAATGTCAGCGCGATCGATTATATCCACGCGCTGCAGACTCTCCAGGAACTGCGGCGCACGGTGGACGATTGCTTCACCGATGTCGATCTTGTGGTGCTGGCGACGACGCGTGTAGTGGCGCCGACCATCGAAGAACTCCTGAGGAGAGAGGTGAACACCAAACCCCAGGATCCGGAGACGGACTTCCCCGATTGCATTTTTTTCAATGTCTATGGGCTGCCCGCCATCTCGGTGCCATGTGGCTTCAGCAGCACAGGATTACCGATCGGGCTCACAATCGCCGGGCCGCACTTCTCAGAAAGCCGCGTACTGGCCTTGGCTAATGCGTATGAGAAGGCTACCGACTGGCACAAGCGAACGCCGCCGCTGACACCGGAGACTCCTGTGCCGCCTATCCCTCCCATCTCCATCTAGCACGGCAAGGCGTTTAAACAATAAGTGCGGAGTTCAAATGTACTAAGTCATTCAGTAATGGGAGCAGAATTGGACCTTGGCGGCCAGAAGGTGTTAGCAGTACTTTGAAAAAGGAGATGGCATGTCTCATACCATCCGTAGTCTGGTGATTGCGCTGCTGCTCGTTACAGAGGTCGCGGCTGAACCAATTAAACTGCACCCCTCCAATCCGCACTATTACACGTATAACGGCCAACAGACGATCCTTATCACCTCCGCCGAGCATTACGGCGCCGTGGTCAATCTGGACTTTGACTACGTTGCGTACCTCGATGCGCTAAAAGCCTACGGACTGAACTACACGCGTGTCTGGCCGGGCGCGTTGCTCGAGATGGTGGGTGAGTTTACCAAAGACAACACGATGGGTCCGAGACCCGATAGAACGATCGTGCCCTGGTTGCGCAGTAATGAACCGGGCTATGTCTACGGTGGGAACAAGTACGATCTCGACAAATGGAATCCCGAGTTTTTCACGCGCCTCAAGGACTTTATTGTAAAAGCGGGCGAGCGTGGCATCGTCGTTGAGGTCTGCTTCTTCAACTCCGAGTACACCCACCGTTGGCCTCTTTCTCCCTTGTATTACGAAAACAATGTCCAGGGCGTCGGAAAGGGCGATTTCAAAGACGCCCAAACACTAAAGCTCCCGGACCTTGTCCAACGACAGAGCGAATATGTAAGCAAGATCACCCAGGAAGTGAATGGCTATGACAATGTCATTCTGGAGATTTGCGACGAGCCGTCCAACTTCACTCAGGCTGCAGAAGCCGGTCCTTGGGTCGGTCGACTATTGGAGGTCGTCCACAACACGGAAAGCAAATTGCCCAAAAAGCACCTTGTGGCGCAGGAGGTGCAAGGGGGAATCGGAGGTCCAATCGATTACTCGGCTAGTCCTCTGCTCTCCATCATTGTTGGACAGTATGTGTGGGGACCCGAAACGGGGTCGTCGGCAGAGATGGGAGGCATGAAAGGTCTCGATTACGAATACGGCCATAACAAGCCGATTGAGTTCAACGAAACCTCTTACTACCCATTTCAGTACCGCAGGGGTGATGCCATCGCAGCATCCCGGGTGGAAGCATGGGAGTTTATTGTGGGAGGCGGGGCAAGCTTCAATCATCTGAACGCCCGCTACACGGTTCAGGACCCGGCGGGGAAGACTCCCGATAACGCTCAAATCCTGAGCGCTCTGCGAAATCTGAAGAATTTCATTTACAGCTTCGACTTCGTAAAGATGTTTCCAGACAAGAACTTTGTGGTCAGCGGGATTCCAGGCGGAACCTACTGTCGAGGTATCAGCCAGCCGGGAGAGCAGTACGCCTTGTACCATCACCACAGCGTGCTGGAAGACTCCAAGGACTACTATATTGCGACTCCAGGTAAATACGCAGAAACTCTGGTGCTCGATTTGCCCGGGGGCGCCTATCAAGCCGATTGGGTCGACCCCGCATCGGGGTCGGTGCTCAACTCTCTGGTCTTCACCCATCAAGGCGGCAACAAAACACTGAGCACGCCCGAGCACACGGTCGATATTGCTTTGCGCATTAAACGCACTCACTGAGCTCATGCCCACGAGGACTTGTCATCCATGATGAACAGAAGAACGATGAACAGAAGAACATTTGTCCTATCCGCCGGCGCTCTCGCGGTAGCGTCGTCTTCTCGTCTCAGAGCAGAAGGTCCTCACCCGGCGCATCAGTTTCCTCCATATGAGCTTCGCGCCGTCCCATACATTGAGGAAGTCCCTGTGCCCGAATACCATTGGGCTCCCACGAGTGCGTATGATGCCTTCCGCGACATGAAGTTTGGTGTGCGCCTTCATTGGGGACTCTATTCCATCTGGCACCGTGGAAAAGAGTCTTGGCCATATCTGGAAATGTCTTTCGAAGACCGCCAGCAATATAACGACCTTTATAAGACCTGGAATCCAGTGGGTTTCGATGCCGATGAATGGATGAACCTGTTCAACGAAAGCGGCATGAAAATGTTTGCCTTCACGAGCAAGCATCATGAAGGATTGTCGATGTTTGACACCAAAACGCGGGTGCGCCAACGCGTCAACTGGACAGCTACCGGTGGTCCGAAAATCGAATCCTGCGACCTCGCCTACAGCATCATGGAGACCCCCTTCCGCCGCGATGTAATCAAGGAGCTCTGTGATGCAGCTCACAAGCGCAACATCAAAGTCGACCTCTATTTTTCACATCCCGATTGGTATGACGCCGACTTCCGGCCCTATGTCCAGCACCCTTTGCAAGTTCCTTCTTCTGCGAGTCTGCTCTCAGAATTGGACCTCCACCGTACACAGCAAAGCTATGGCGGCCATCCCGTGATCGTGCCGGACCCGTCGCCGGCCGAGGTAAAGCGGATGATGGAACGCCATCGTGCGCAATTGGTCGAGTTGCTGACCAACTACGGCGAAATCAACATGCTTTGCCTCGATATGTATCTGGGACCTTCGGTTTGGCCGGAACTCCGCAAGACGGTTCTCAAAATGAGAGAACTGCAGCCCAACGTCATGCTGCGTAACCGCGGCATTGGCAACTATGGTGATTACTACACTCCTGAGCGTGTCGTGCCAAACGGGAAGCCCTCAACCGGGATTCCCTGGTTTGTGATCTATCCCTTAGGAACAGATTTCTCCTACGAGCCTGATGCCTCGAAGCACAAAGGTACCGGCTGGATTATTTCCAACCTGGCAGACTCTGTTGCAAAGGGCGGCGGTTTTATGGTGGGCGTTGGTCCCAGCTCAAATGGCCAGATCCATCCAGAGGCCGCCCGTCAGATGCGTGCTGCTGGCGTCTGGCTCAAAGTCAATGGTGAGGCGATCTACGCAACGCGTCCCCGTAATGAATTCTGGTCTGAAGGTGAATCGATCAGGTACACGCGTGCCCAGAACAAGACGTGTGTCTATGCGATCGCGTTGCACTGGCCAGGACAAGAACTCCTGCTTACGAAAGTACAACCGCGCCTTCATTCACAGATTCATTTGCTAGGTTATCCAAAGCCTTTGCAGTGGAAATTTGACTCAGCCCGAGGACTCTCTATCTCGATTCCAGATGATTTGCAGGACTCTGCACATCGTCCTTGCGAATTCGCCTGGTGCTTCAAGATCGAGACCGACAATGCATAAGTGCGGGTCGATTCCCCCTGCCGATGGGCTAGGGATGATTGAAACTGTGGAGATCGGAGCATTGAAGCTACGATCGAACGCGACCATCGTGCCGGCCTATCGCAAGGCTCTAACAAATGAACGTTCCACCTGAGGAATCGAGGTTTGTTTTCGGCAATAAAAAAGCCCCGGCGATAGGCCGGGGCACTTTGAGAGATGTCGATTCTACCGCGGATCGCTAGCCCACTTTGCGTTGGTCTTTATCATCGTATCTTGGGGCTTCTACTGGCTCCGCCCTTTCGGCAGCGGCCGCCTTGGACTCAATGCCACGACTGCTCTCGCCCGCGGAGGAGATGTCCTCGGCACCCGTGGACTTCAGTATTTTCTTAGCCCGCGAAACCTCTTCCGATGAGTCGCAATGCACTGAGACGAGAATTCCGCCATTCTTCACACGACCCTCGTAGCGCTTTGCCTCGTATTCAGGAAGGCCCATCCCAACCAGAGCTCCCACGATACCACCCACTGCTCCACCGACGCCTAGACCTGCAAGCGCGCCCATGATGGGACCGGCGGCAATCAGAGGCCCAACGCCAGGGATCGCCAGCGCACCTATACCAGCGAGAAGTCCGAGGGTTCCGCCCACGACTCCCCCAACGCCCGCCCCCGCCGTAGCACCTTCAGGGGCCTTGGTATTCTTCTCTGCCGCGAAATCCTTGGTTCCTCTTACGTCGGGCATTAGCACCGAAACATCGTTGTTTGAAAATCCCGCTGCAACGAGTTGGTCTACACCCGTCCCGGCGGCTGCTTCGTTAGAGTAAATCCCAAACGCTGCTGTATTTTTCCCAGCCATTGTCAAATTCTCCTCTCGCGACCTTCGAGGCCGCGTCCACTACTTACTACTGCTTTACTGTGAGCTGATTCGTGACCTTATCCGCACCGCCGGCTGCCTCTGCAGCCTTCGCGCCAATGCTTTGCTTTTCTTCATCAGAGCGAACCGGTCCCTTCAATACGACCGCGCCGTCCTTCGTAATGATCTTTACGTTGTGGCCATACGTCGAAAGCGACTTGTCAGCCATGATCGATTTACGAATTTTCTGAGTGAGCAGTCGGTCAGAAGTCGCTTCCGACTGTTGATCAGCGGTGGTTGTTTGCGCCGCGTTGCTACTTGAATTGTCTGTATTGGGGGTGGCCGGTGCTTGTCCGAAGGCCAAGCCTGGTGTCAGGATCAATGCGCTCGCCACGGGCAGCGTTAAGGCTTTGAAAGAGAAACTTAAACGACCTGCTTCTTTCATAGCTACCTCTCTAAGCAAATAAGAGGTCGTTTTCGACGAAGAGGTTGCCGCACGTGATTCTGCGCAGAACTCCTATTCTCCCGGGAAAGGTCTGCATCCCGGCGTTCATCGAGTCATTGCGGATTAGAATCCTAGACTTGGCGTTCCAGCGGAGATCGCTAGAGCGGGGCGCCTGCGAATACGTCGAACGATTCCCGCGAGAATTGAGAATCCTAAGCAGCTCGCTTTGCCGTCGAGTTCACTTGCGTCGAGATCGAGGTTAATTTCTTGTCCGCTTCTTTCTCTTCACTCAAAGTTTCCTCCAATAATTTAGCGACTTGCGACAATCCCAAAGTTTCCGCAAACTCGCGCGCGGAGCCGTAACCCGCCATTTCGTAGTGCTCGACACGCTGGGCAGCCACGATAAGAGCGGCGTCACGAACCGTTCCTTGTTTCGTCCCGTCGAGGACCTTGGAACCCTCCTCAAGGACACCTTTCATCCCGTCGCACGTGTTCCCGGTTAGCTTTTTTCCGACCAGTTCACCAATCTTCTCCAGGCGGCTCACATGGTCTTTTGTTTCTTCCAGGTGGCTGAGAAGCGCATCCCGCAATTCCGGCGTAGAAGCAGCTTGCGCCATCTTCGGTATGGCTTTTACTATCTGCTTTTCGGCCGAGTAGAGATCCTTCAATTCCTCGATCAACAGCTCCTGCATTGTCTCAGCACGCATAATTACCTCCCCTGATTCCGAACGAGAATCCGAGTGCGGGTGCATTCGGACTATGGACGAAGATGGCTTCCTTCCTGAATTCGTTGCCTGCTCTTCGCAGCCGCTGCGGCCATGTAGCAGACCGTCCGTCATTCATCATTTTTGCTCGGCTCGTCCGGGCAATCGGCTCGATCGCACTGCCCACAGGCAGGTGCGAGGCACCTTGCTGCGGCAAAGGTCGATTGGGCCGCGGAGCCATGGTTCACAAACCCGATTGGTCTGCTCTCGATTTTCTCGAATTGTGAAATGTATCGTACTGACCTTCGAATGGACGATAACCTTTCGCCCCACTAGAGTCTGAGAGTGACAGGGTATGACATGTAGCCACAACGAGCACGAGTCCCTGAGGTATGCTTGCCTCTCAATCACCTTCGTCAACATTCGCACGTAGCAATTAGGAGAGACTGGTGTTCCTCGATTCTGAAAAATGCCTTTCACGTTGCTTCCAGGCAGCGCTGCACTCTCACCCTTTGTGCAATCCTGCTGGTCGCCGTTCCCTTCGCCTCGGCGCAGTCCCCGCTGCATCTCATCCCTGTCCCGAGGGAAGTCCACGCCATCGCAGCCTCACCCCTGGCCAGCGGTGTCCAGATTCTCTGCTCAGGCTGCGCAGCCAACTCAGACGACCAGTTCACCGTCGACGACCTCGCTGCAACGTTCCAGTCCCGCAACATTCCCACTGCGGCCGCCAACGGCTTCCGTATTGAACTCACTCGCCTGGCCAACCATCCCGTCGCTGGCTTCTCCGATGAGATGAAGCCCGAGGGCTACGTCATCACCGCCACGCCCTCATCGCTCACTGTAATTGGCGCTACCGCAGAAGGCGTCTTCTATGGGGCGCAGACCGTTAAGCAACTCATCGAAGGCGAGGGAGCCGGCGCTACGCTCCATACGGCTCAGATCCGCGACTGGCCTGCGATGCGATATCGCGGTATCAGCGACGACTTCGCGCGCAGTACGCTCCCCACCGTCGACTATCAGAAAAAGCAGCTCCGCATCATGGCTGCGTACAAGCTCAATATCTACTCGCTTTACTTCCAGCACGCCATGGAATACCGGGCGATCCCACTCATGGGGCCCCCTGGTGGTGGCACCTTCACCCAGGCTCAGGCGCGCGAGATCGTTGCCTATGCTGCCCGCTATCACATCACCGTCATCCCCGAGCAGGAGTCATTCGGCCATCTTCACTATCTGCTCAACTGGGAACAATACCTTCCGCTCGCCGAAACTCCGCACGGAGACGTCCTCGCGCCCGGTCAGCCCAACGGTCTCAAGCTTACGCACCAAATGTTCGCCGAGATGGCCGGCATTTATCCCGGCCCCTTCCTTCACATCGGAGCCGATGAAACCTTCGAGCTTGGCAGAGGTCAGACCAGGTCGCAGGTGCAGGCTCGCGGTATCGGGGCCGTCTACCTCGACTATCTTGAGCAGATCGTGACCGACCTCGAGCCCTTAAAGCGCAAGCTCCTCTTCTGGGGAGACATCGCCATGCACGATCCCGCCCTCGTGAAGCAACTCCCGCAAAACTTCAAAAAGAACACCATCGCTGTTGCCTGGGAGTACGAGCCACATCCTGAAGGCTTTGCCCCCTTCATCACCCCGTTCACCGACGCCCACATCGAGACATGGGTCGCTCCGGGCATCAATAACTGGTCGCGTGTCTATCCCAACTACAACAAAGGACTGAGCAACATGCAGCAGTTCACCGCGCAGGGGCAGCAGCTAGGGGCTACTGGCCAGCTCAACACCATCTGGGATGACGATCAGGAAACCCTTGCCGGCAACAACTGGTATGGCATTCTCTTTGGCGCCGAAGCCGCGTGGCATCAAGGAGAGGCGTCCATCCCCGTCTTCCAGTCCTCGTATGGGGCGAGTTTTCACGGCGACCTGACGGGAAAACTCGATCAGGCTCAGCAAGAAATCATGGCAGCCGTTCAGCTTCTTAGCAACGCGCTCGTTCATGCCGATGAGTCGGACTATGTTTTCTGGCTCGATCCCTGGTCGGCCGAAGGCCAGCGGAAAGCAGTCCAGATCCGTCCCGTCGTTTCCGAGGTCCGCCTTCACGCCGAGCGCGCCATCGCCCTTGTGGCCGACGCCCGTAACGCAAACCCGGCTCTCCGTGAAACCGATGCCCTCGATGCACTCGATCTAGGAGCCCGCCGCATCGACCTTATAGGTCTCAAATTTCAGGTCTCCGATGAAATGGCTAACTGCTACGCGACCGCCTGGGCGCTGCGCACCTCAACGAAAAAGGAAGACCGAGAAGAGGCTGATCGGCAGCTGGAAGAGATACAACGAAGGATGGAAGATATCGGCCAGACCTATTCGCTGCTGGGCGATCTCTACAAGGAGGCCTGGCTCAAGAGCAACCGGCCATTCTTCCTGAGCTACAATCTCGCGCGCTACGACCTCGCCACCCAACAGTGGCTCAAGCGCATCGACCAGGTGTCAGCGGCACAACTGCAGTGGGAAAGCACGAACACCATGCCTGCCGCCAGTACCCTCGGCATCCCACCCCCAGTCGCCGCTTTGCACAGTAAGTAGCGCCACGCCCCGGGGTGGGATCGTTGACCTCTGTGCGGCTTTCCGTAATGAAAGCCGCACCCTTTGTCATATCGACCGAAGCGAAACGCAGACTGTCATCCCGAGTGGAGCTGCAGTTCTCTACTCACTCCACAACTGTTGAGGAAAGTGTCCACCCTCCCCTAAGGAAGCGAATTGGCAACACCGTTTGTCCGTGTTCTGCGGCTCCAGATTTCCAGCAACACTCTCATGATCGTCAATATGACAGGTCCAAGGATGAGCCCTGTCACGCCAAACAACCCGACTGCGCCTAACACAGACAGCAAAACGGCGGCCGTGTGCTGCTGCAGGCGTGATCCTATGAGGATCGGGTAAAGAAAATTGTCGATCAGGCTCACCACGAGACCGCCCCAGGCCAGAAGGAGAGCCGCCTTGACCCAGTGGCCGCTGACTGCAAGATAGACGGCGATGGGGAACCAAACCAGGGATGCACCCACTGCGGGGATAATCGCCACCAGGGCGGTTACGAACCCCCATAACGCTGGGTGCTGCATGCCAAGTACCCAATAGGCAAGCGTCGCAAGAGAGCCTTGCGCAGCGGCAACAACGAAGCGCCCGAGCGCAGTGGCGTAGATGGTCCCTGCGCTGGCGTCGAGCAAGTAGTCCTTCTCAGGCTCATCAAGAGGCAGAAGCCTTCGTACAGCGGCGATAGCCAGCCGGTGGTCACGGTAAAGAAAGAACAGAAGGATGACCATCAAGACAAGTTGTGTGATAGCGCCGAGAGAGTTGCTTAGCACACCTCCCAGATGGCTCGCCAGATAGCTTGCGGCGCTCTGGATTGCTTGTCTCAGGTTCACGAGATTTGCCGCACTTTCCAGGCGTGAAGCAAGTGCGGAATGCCTGGTGAGCAGATCCGCCAGCCGCTGCTGCGGCACTCCATTGCGAAGCATGTTCGCACCCAGCAATGCCTGTCTTATCAATTCCGCTACCAGAAAGAAAGCGGGCGTGATGATGCTGAGAGTGACCGCAAGAATTCCAAGGGAGGCCGCAAGCGTCGGACTCTTGCACTTGGTTTCCAACCAGAGGTAGGGGCGGTGTGTGGTCACTGCGAGAGTAATGGAGCCAACCAGTGCCGGGAGAAATGGAAGCGAGATCATCCAGCAAAGAACCACGAAGCCAATCGTCAGCAGGAAGAGAGTCCAGCTTTTCCAATCGGGCTGTTCCAGAGAGCTCTGCTTCATGGCGAACACCACGGGCGAGGAGTTTGCTGTTGCGCCTATCGAAATGCCTTGACGGGGGGATTAGACTCGATCTGCCCGCTTCGAGGGAACGTTACCGGGAGACGCCGACGCGGCGGGTGCGATGATTTTACAATCGCCCATCGACCGCACCCACGGGGCACGGTTGAAATCAGGCCGAAGAACGTAACCGGAGAGCTCTCAACCGCTATTTGGGAAAAATTTCACAAGCACCTGTATAAAGGCGGTTTTGCAGTATCTTCAGCCAAAGCCCTCCCTGACGAAAAGCCATGAAATGGAGGGAGTGCCGCATACCGGACCGTCCTCATGCCCGATTTGAAAGCACTTGGCAGAAGTCATTGCGGAACCGTCTTCCGCTTGTGAAGAGCTTCCTCGCGTAAATCGAGGAAATAATTCCTATTTGACGTGAAATATTTCTTGTACATTCTGAGGAACGTACGCTACGATCCATTCATTCTGATTGCCTTTATGATCCGCTTCGCGCGCTCGCCGTTATTGCTGAAAGCCACATAGGCCGTTAGATTTATGGGGGGTTTTAGCAACAGATCCTGTCGGCCGGCGCCATAGCCGAAGGCGTGAGGATGAGCGCTCGTTCGCAGGGATGGAGTGGACTTCAATAACTCCTGGCTCCATACGAACCTGCCACTTCCCATTCCCGATGCGGCTCAGGAAAGCGGAATTCTACTATGCATTGATGAACGTAAACTTCGGCATGCCGCACTCGGGCTCAACCGATAGCGCCTTTGGTCAACTTACGTGTGCCCGGAGTTCGCGAATGTTTCAAATGTCACTCAAGGTTGTTAAGCCTTATTAAGGATCTTGGGCAAACCAAATTCAAACTCCGTTTTCGGGAGCGTTGCAGTCGTATGCGTTCCCGGCCAGAGCCTCGCAGGAGCGAAATAACGTGATGTTGAAAGCAGAGAACCAGGTCATCAGATTCACGGCGGGAACCATCAAGCTGGAGATCTATACCAACAGGCAGAGCGCAGGCGAAGCCGCCGCAAAGGCTGCAGCCGATGAGCTTCATCGTTTAGCGCAGCACGAGAAAGACATTGCTGTCATTTTTGCCACAGGAGCCTCGCAGTTCGACACACTTGCCGCGCTGACTTCAATACCCGGCCTGCCCTGGGATCGCGTGCGCGGCTTCCATTTAGATGAGTACGTAGGACTGGACGAGAACCATCCTGCCTCCTTCCGCCGTTACCTGCGCGAAAAGCTGACGGATCGCGTCAAGTTGCAGGAGTTTCTTGAGATCGACGGCACCGCGCCTGACCTCGATGCGGTGCGCAAGGAATACGTTCGCAAGCTGAGTATGGCCAAGCCACAACTTTGCCTGCTTGGGATTGGCGAGAACGGACACCTCGCCTTCAACGACCCGGCAGAGGCGAACTTCACCGATCCCGAAGAGATGAAGGTGGTAAATCTCGACCAGGCATGCCGGCAGCAGCAGGCCGCCGAAGGCTGGTTCGCTACGTGGCAAGATGTGCCTCCACAAGCGCTCACGCTCACGATCCCCACGTTGTTCCGGGTTCCCAGGCTGATTGCTTCCGTGCCCGGGAGCCGAAAGGCCAAAGCCGTGCGCCGCACGCTTGAAGACCCGATCGGGACCGCGTGCCCATCGACCCTTCTGCGTACGCACCCTGATGTCACCCTCTACCTCGACGTCGAGTCTGCGGCCGAGTTGAATGGTCTTGATCTGCCGCAGTGATTTGCCCCAACGATAGAGAACCTGATGCTGAAAGGTGAATGCCGTGAGTGATAAGGCTAATGAGGAAATAGATCGCCGCACGTTTATGAAACAGGCCGGAGGCGCAATGCTGGCGGCCGGCATGAGCGCCAAATCGTATGCGCGTGTGCTCGGCGCCAATGATCGCATCCGCCTGGGCCAGCTCGGTTGTGGGGACCGCAGCGAGGGCCACGTTCACATGACGCAACTTGCCAGCAAGCAGCTACCGGTGGAGACGATCGCCGTCTGCGATCTCTGGACCCTCGCCCGCGAACGCAGAGCGGCGCAGGTGAAGAAGGCGTTCAACCTGGAGCCCACGTCCTACAAGTACTCAGAAGAGATGCTGGCGAATAAAGATATCGACGGCGTCATGATCGCGACCGGTGACTTTCAACATGCCAGGTTGTGTACCGAGGTGGTGAAAGCCGGCAAAGACTGTTACGTTGAGAAGCCGTTTGCCAATGTTCTCTCTGAGGCCGTGGAAGCGCGCGATACGGTGAAGCAGTCGAAACAGATTGTGCAGATGGGCACGCAGCATCGCAGTCAGGCCTATCCACTCGCGGTGCGCGACATCATCCGTTCCGGCAGAATCGGCGATATCGTTCACATTGAACAGGAATGGAATGTGAACGAGGAGCGCTGGCGGTTTGTACCCATGGACATCGGCCAGTCTAATGAAATGGTTGTTGACAAGAACATGGAGTGGAAGAAGTGGCTCCATGATCGCAAGTCGAAACTGCGTGAGGAAGATACTGACTGGAAGCGCTGGCTGATGGGCAAGCCCGATCGCCCCTTCGACCCTCATGTTTATCTTGAGTTCCGGCTTTACAAAGACTTTTCTTCAGGCATCTTCGATCAATGGTTGAGCCATGGTTGCGACCTCGTTCACCTCTGGACGGATGAAACTTATCCGGAAAGTGTCGTGGCCAATGGAGGCGTCTTCACGTGGAAAGATGGACGTGAAAATCCCGACACTTGCGTCGCAGCCGTTACCTATCCCAAAGGCTTTCTCTACACCTATAAGACCGTCTTCGGGAACAGCTATCGCAGCTTCTCGCGCATCATGGGCCGCGATGGCACGATCGAGAATTATGGTGGCGAAGGAGCCTCGCTCTTCTGCGTCACGCGCGAGGGCGGCAGGCACGAGTTCGACCCCACCTCTTCAGGGCCTGTCTACAAGCAGTTGCCCATCGTCGGGCCAGCGAAAGATGGGGCAGAGATTGTGCATGTGCCTGGAGCGCCTCCACCTGACTCCCTTGGTCCCGATGATGACGATGTGGGACATTTAACCAATTGGCTTCAGTGCATGCAGAAGCGGACCCAGCCTAACGCGACCGTAGATCATGGGTTCTCTCACGCACTCGTGACCATCATGGCTGCCCAGTCTTATTGGAGTGGGAAGCGTTTGTATTGGGATCCGAAGACAGAGCAGATTGTGGATCAGCCGGTTTCTGCGTAGCCTTGTCTGCGGTGGTAGGTCAGGGCTGCCTCACCGCAGCCAGCTCTGACCTACCTGGCATCGGCACTTCCGCAACCTGTTAAGCCGTGTCGTTCGTCTTTTCGTGCTGCAACCGATGGCATCATTCGTCGCCGAGTAGAAAGGGAACCATTGAATACCGGCCTGGCAGTATCGGCAGTGCAGAAGCCTCAGACGCGAGGTCGCGTACGCTGGTGGATCGTCTGGACGCTCTTCTTCTCGACGGTGACCAATTACATCAGCCGCCAGACATTTTCTGTTCTGTCGCCGATGATCGTGGCGCAATACCACCTGACCCACACCGATCTGGCCAAAATTCTTGGCGCGTTCCAAATCTCTTATGCGATCACCTGGCTGCTGGGGGGCATTTTTCTTGACGCGGTCGGTACCCGCATTGGTTTAGCGATTGCGGTTGTGTTCTGGTCATTGGTCAACATCTTCACCGGCTTTGCGACGTCAGTTTTCAGCTTTGCTGCATTCAGGTTTCTGCTCGGTATTGGAGAAGGTTTCAACTGGCCCGGAGCTAGCAAGACGGTTGCGGAATGGTTTCCCAGCCAGGAACGAAGCATGGCTGTGGCGATCTTCGACAGCGGCTCGTCGGTCGGCGGGGCACTGGCGGCTCTCATCATTCCCTGGATTGCGATCGCATTCGGTTGGCGATCGGCCTTTGTCTTTTCCGGGCTGCTCGGCTTCATCTGGCTGTTCATGTGGCTGCGCATCTACCATCCGCTAGCCAAACACCCGCGCGTGACTCCGGAAGAGGTAGCGCTGATTCGCGCTGGCCAGGATGCTCCAGAAGTCTCTCCCGCGCGCGGTGTTCGCCGCTGGCTTCAACTCGCTGGAAACAGAAATGTGTGGGGTATCGTGCTCGGCCGGGCTTTGACCGACCCTATCTGGTGGTTCTATCTCTTCTGGTTGCCGCAGTACCTGAGTGACGCGCGTGGATTCAGCCTGAAGCGCATTGCTCTGTTTGCCTGGATGCCGTTTGTCGCTGCCGATCTTGGCAACTTCACGGGAGGATGGATTTCCGGCTACTGCATCCGTCGCGGTGTCTCCGTAGTCAAGGCGCGCACCTGGGTATGTGCGGTGAGTTGTGTGCCGATTCTTGCAGGCATCCCGACCGCGCAGGTGCATAGCGTCTATGCGGCACTCGCCTTGATTTGCATTGCCCTCTGGGGCTACGCGAGCTGGTCCACCATGGGACTAACGCTGCCATCCGATCTGTTCCCTCAGGATGTAGTTGCCACGGTCACGGGCTTGAGCGGCCTGGCCGCGGGACTCGTGGGCGCAGGCTTCACGTTCGTGGTCGGCATGATCGTGGATCGTTTTTCCTACCGGCCGGCGTTCCTTGCTGCTGGCCTGATGCCGGTCCTCGCGACCATATGCATCTTTGTGTTCATCAGACCGGTTGTTCGTTCGTCGAGTGCGAAGGCAACCTGACCAGGAAAAGACGAATCGCCGTATCACCACCGAACAGTCCCGTACCCTTCATGCTGAGTAGGGGATAGCAACCCGAACAGTCCCGTAGAGCCTGGCCTGAGCGAAGTCGCGACGACTGAGGATTCCCCAGGGTGCCATCAAGGATGCAATCCGGCAATCCTGGGTGCCTCGCGACCGTCAGCAAAGGCAGAGGCTCTACGCAAAAGCCAACCGGCGCCAGGGCATTTCACCCCGATTCCCACCCCACCATTCCATTTCGTCCAGGACGGCTTTGCGTTTCTTGTGCGGCTCGCGTCACGAACGCAAGCGTCGCGGCTATACTTGTGCCGGCTCCGAAATGTGAGCCGGCCAGGTCCAGGGGAGAACCATTGACGCGCATCATCACCGGAATTGCATGGCATATGGTTGGAGCGGCCTCAGCCGCTTCTTTTTACGCACCCATCAGCAAGGTAAAACGTTGGACCTGGGAATCGACCTGGGCAGTGGCGGGCTTGTTTTCATGGGTTCTCCTGCCCTTGATCATAAGTGCCGTTCTGTTGCCTGATTTGCGCGCGTTCTATGCTTCGACGGACTCCTCCGTTTTGCTTTGGACGTTTATGTTCGGTTGCATGTGGGGCGTGGGCAACGTGAGCTATGGGCTCACGATGCGCTATCTCGGTATGTCTTTGGGAATCGGTGTGGCCATCGGCGTCACCCTGATCGTGGGAACGTTGATCCCTCCCATCGTTCATGGTCAGACCGCAGAGATGTTACACACGCGAGGCGGCTTGCTCACACTGCTTGGCATCGTTGTGGCGTTGTGCGGTGTCTTCACTGTGTCTGTCGCAGGGCACCGGAAGGAAGTCGCCCTGGGAGCGCAGACGCGCGAGTTCAACGTGAAGAAGGGTCTGCTGCTCGCGATTTTGTGCGGCATCTTTTCTTCCGGCATGTCGTTTGCAATGGACGCGGCCAGGCCGATGCAGGCTTCTGCGCTTCTTCTTGGGGTGAAGCCGCTGTACGCTGCGCTGCCAAGCTATGTCGTTATTATGGGCGGCGGCGGCCTCGTGAATTTTGCTTATTGCTTCATTCGGCTCTACTTCAAGAAAGAGCTTTCGCTGACGGCTGATCTTGCGCTACCCGGGGCGACGCTTTTCAAGAATAGCTCGCTCGCTGCGGCGGGCGGCATCATGTGGTATCTGCAGTTCTTCTTCTACGCCTGGGGAGCGGCCAGCATCCCCGCCAGCTTCGCCTACGTGAACTGGATGCTGCACATGAGCGGATATGTCTTGTTTGGCGGAATCATCGGGTTGGCGCTGAGCGAGTGGGCAGGTGTGGGTTACAGACCCGTCCGGCTCCTTTGGGCGGGCATGCTGGTGATCATTGCGGCGGCTAATATCGTTGGGTTGGGTATGGCGTATTAGAGGCTGTTACGAAACGCAGTTCACGAGATCAGAAGGGAGATTGTTGAGATTCGAGGGCAAGGGTTCTGAGGATCAGCAAATCCGGGGTGCCCTGCGGAAGATCGATTTGTTCAGCTCTTTATCCGGCGATTGTGATCTCCAATGGGTCACCCTCACTGAGCTTGATCGCGTCGGTAAGGTGGACGGTCACCTGTCCCGTCACTTGTTCGTTGTTGCTTTCGAGGCGCGTGGTGATGGCCTGGGTGCCTACATTTGCGGTTGCGCGCCGCCCCTGCGCCGCGAGAGTGCACGACCGGCACGGCAAGGTGCCGGCCAGTACCTGGAGTGTTAAGCGAACGCCGCCTAACGGCGTGCGCTTCAAAGAATAGGTACCCCAGCCCGTGCCTGTCGCCCAGAAGCAATGGAAGTTCTCATGCGGCAGCTGGGGCAGGGCCATCACATGGCCCCGATCCCCTTCATAATGGAACCCGCTCAAGGCCACGACGCTCGACCACGACGACATGGCACGTGCATAATGATGGCCGCACTCGGCCTCGTCCCAGGGGTTGCGCTTGATGCCGTCGTAACGCGCGCGCAGATTCTCAACGTACTCCACTCCTTGCGGAATCATGCCGGTGGAGAACATCAACGCGGCGGTGGAGTGTTCCTGGCCTGTCCATGCTTCAGCATAGTAGGGGAAGGGAATATGAGGCCGGGGCGCTTTGCCGTAGTCGCATACCAGGACGGCAGCTTCGTCGTTCAATACATAGGTGCGCTGCACCGTGTCATGGTCGACCAGGCTGCGTTTGTAGTTGTAGCGATAAATGGAATCGAGCGTCGTACGCACATGCTCTGGAGAAACGAGAGGTCCCAGTCCGGCGATGTTTGCGAGGTATTGTCCGAGCAACTGATCCTGCAGGCAGCCCTCGCCTACCTGATACTCTGGCTGTTCCGTATTGTCACTCCCCATGCCGCTGCGGAGTTGGGGCGCGATCTGGTCGGCACGGAAGCCTCGTACCTGCTGGATATAGAACTCATTGCGAAAAAGATTCGCGTCGATCCATCGGCTGCCCTGTTCAAACAGTTTTCGGTATTCATTGGCAGAAGCATCATCGCCGGCAGCGCGACCCATCTCCTCGGCTGCACGCAAGGCGCCCAGGTAGTAGATACCGCATAACGGGTTGGGCCCGTAGAACTCAACGTCATACGTGTTGTGCTGCACACCGTCCATCACGCCGTCACGGTTCTCGTCCCATCCGCCGGGCACCCAGGCAAATTCGATCCCTTTCTTCACGCGCGGCCACAACGTCTTGAGCCAGGCCTCATCGCCTGACAACTTCCAATCGAGATACGCATGAATGATCTGGCCCATTTGTCCGTCGGCTGCGGCGATGTGGTAGCGCTCCTTGCCATCCGGTAGTAACTGGCGAAACCTCATGCCGCCTTGCTCGTCCATGCTGTAACCGAAGGCGGCCTCGCGCAGCGATCGCGCGTAAGACGGAAAGAGAAACGACGTTGCGGTCTCGTAGTTCCACACGTGCGTGCAGTTTCCGAAGCAGCAGCCTCTCTGATCGTCAGATCCTTCGAATCCGTGAAATTCGCCGTCGGCCGTCCGGAAGCACGTGGTGGTAGCCAAGGTAGAGAGGTTGGCGCTTGCCGCTTCCTTTACCGCTGCCGGCAGGGTGCTGGCAGCAAATGCGTTGGCGAAGGTACGCGTGCGCGACTCCAGCGACTTGAGGTTCGTTGCTGTATATGCGGCGGCTTCCCAGGCGTCCTTGAATCGCGTGGCGTAGTAGTTGCCGATCACGGTCTTTTCTTCACCTTTGGGCGCGTCCCATCCGCACCACTCCGGAGTGCGATTAGGGAAGTGCCAGGCCAGCAGGAAAGTGAATTCAGCCGATCCACCCGCAGGGATCGATTGTTGCTGACAAACTGCGCCCACGGAACCGCGCAATGCCGGTTCATCGCGCAGCTCTCCGCTCTGCGAGAAGGCATCCCAGAACAGCATGGGTGAGTTCCACCAACGCCCTTTGGGCCAGCCGCGCCAATAGGTCGTTTGTGCGCCTTGTTCATCGAGGACGGCTAGCGCAAAACTACCCTGCATCGGCTCTCCGGCCGCCAAATCCGGATTGGTCATCAGCAAACCTTCGAGACCGGTGGAAGTGCGGTGCTCGTTCACGCGGGCATCTTGTGAGCCGCGGGCTACATCGGTCACCACGGGTGCCGTAACAGGGTTGTCGATGGAAAAAGAAATCGCTACCTTCGCGCTGGAATGGGTAGGGTTGGTCACGCGATAGCGCATGATGGCGACTGGCAGGCCCGATGCATCGGGGTCGTGCGGAATGAAGGGTGAAAAGGCATCGAGCTCGATCTTGACCGGGAGGCTGGTGTCTTTGAACTGCAGATGCGCGAGCGGATACTGCGCAGTAAACTCGGCGGCTGCAATGCGGCTTAACCCGGGCGCGTTGGCTGAACCGAGGCCATCCTGCCCTTCGAACGGCGGCAGGATGCGCGCCTCGAGTACGCGCGCAATGGGCTTGGCATTGCCGGCCTTGATCCAAACAGCAGGGAACGCATAGGCCGGAGAGTAGCCTTTATTCGGCCGATTGAAAATTTCCCAATCGCGTAGTTGCCCTCGGCCGCCGAGCGCCAGGCTCCCTGCGGCTACTCCACCCAGGGGAAATGCGAGCATCTTGAGTTGCGCGCCGGTAAAGACGCGCGGGTAAGAAATTTTCTCGGCAGGTCTGCCAACGTGTTCCGCGTGCGGAGCGGGGGCGTTCTCTATCTTTACTTCTGCTTCGGCGAGAGACCAGCGAGGAAGTTGGGTGGCAGCCCCGACCGCACCCGCGGCCTGTTTGAAAAAATCTCTTCGACCTATGCCATGCTTTTTGGCCATTTGTCCCTCGCGCTTTCATTCAGGTTTGCAGACTCAGTGTAGTCTCGCGACGCCTCCCTGACCTGCCTGAACCTGGCGCTGCCTCAGGCTGCTCAAGACAGAAATCAACTTATGTTTTCGCCGTTGTGGCAGAAGCCTGTTCAGCTACCGGTCCCGCGCTCGCGTAGTTTTTTTGCTTCGCTTTTGCGCGTGAGATGAGGATCGCAACGAAGCGCGCGCTGTCGACTCGCGGACAACTAGTTCCGGTTGCATGATGACTCGGTCGGCCCAGGGCGTCTTTGGATGGTTAATCCGGTTCAGCAAACATTCCGCACCTGCCTGACCCATGGCACGGAGCGGCTGGCGTATCGTGGTCAGGCTCGGAATGCCGAAGGGCGCACTCAAAACGTCATCAAAGCCGATGACGGATACATCCTCGGGTACTCGCAGGCCGGCTTCGTGCAGTGCGCGAATGGCGCCGAAGGCCGCGATGTCATTAAATGCAAAAAGGGCTGTGAAGTCTCTGGTTCGGGAGAGCAATGCTTTCACCGGGCCGTATCCGAGAGCGGGTGACCAGCTATTTTCCGTGAGCTTGATCATCAACTCGGGGTGAACCTCCATCTTGAAGCTGCGCGCTGTCTCCATGATTTCCTGCCAACGATAGTCCGTGTCGACGGTCTGCTCCTGGCCTTTCATGAAGACGACTCTTTTGTGGCCGAGGTCGGAAAGATGTTTTAGAGCAAGACGCGCTGCGCGCTTGTGGTTGAGCTGGATATTGGTTACACCGGGCATGGTCTGATGCCCCGAGATGGAAACAACGGGCACTGAAATACCAGGTGGCGTCGGAGTGTTCACCAGGAGTAACCCATCGACCGACCGCTCCAGCAGCATCTTTGGATATTCTTCAAGCAGCGCCGGCTGCCAGTAATGTGCGGCCAGAAGGTAAAAATACTTCGCTGCCATCAAATATTCTTCTACGCCATTCATCACCAGGGTGAAGTAGCCCTCGCTCATTTCCGATACGAGAACTCCGACTGACATGCTGCGGCTCTTGCGCAGCGAACGCGCAAAGTAGTTGGGCCGGTAGTGCAACTCAGTGGCTGCGGCGAGAATGCGATTCCTGGTTTCGATTGGAATAGCCTTTGCAGCGGGTGAGTCGCTTACGACGACAGAGACAGTCGTGAGCGATAGCCCAAGATGATTGGCTAGCGTACGGAGCGTTACGCGCTCGTTTTTGTCTGTGGCTTTTTTGCTGTTCACGAGTGACGACCAGAGAGTTTCTGTACAAAAAACGCTGACGGAGTGTCGCATCTTAGTTGGGCCCTGTCAAAAACAAAATCGCGGAAGGCATGGAATGATGCGTCCTTTTCTCCTTGCCCTCCGTCTAATGCGCCACTTCGAACGCAAATCGGGGCCGCTCAGCTACACCGCTTCATAAGTGAACGCACGGTTACAGAATCGTTTCTTTCTTGCACAGAAACGCTTCTGTTTCGTTGACAGCTGTGTTTGGCGTTCGATATTCTCGGTCGCGGTCGAACGCGCGGCTCCATCAAGTTTTGAGCGCGGAAACGTTCGCCGAAAGGACTGCCTAACTGCGCAAGCAGCTTCAGGCAGCTAAGGCACTAACAACGCTCAAAAGCCGTGTCCTTTGGAGGAACCGTGAGACGCCATCCGCAGTTGAGGCAGAGTGCTGCCTTCTGTCCGATCCAATGTAATTCCTTCGAGAGTTCCTATTCGAAAACTAGTCGTGAATGCCGCGTAGGTACGCCAGGCCTTCTTTTGCAGATCGTTCTGTGGGCTCTCCTGGCTGCCGCCTTCTCTGGAACCAGGCTTCACGCCCAGACCGGTTCGATCACCGGCACCGTAGTTGACCCCTCCGGCGCAGCGATTCCCGGAGCGCAGATCCAGATCACTGACCAGGCAACAGGCAACGTAACCCGCGAAGCGACCTCCGATGATGCGGGTGTGTTTCGCGCGCTGAACGTTCCTCCCGGCCTTTATAAAGTTAAAGTGACCGCCAGTGGCATGCAAGAGCTGGAGCGTGGCGGTGTAAACCTGGATCAGGATCAGAGCCTGGGTCTGGGCCAATTGCAATTAACGCTTGGGCAGACATCGCAAACCGTTACCGTCAACACCGAAACTCCATTGATTGACACGGTGACATCGAGCAATGCAGCCGTCGTCGACAGGCGTCAGGTTACCGAACAACCGCTGAACGGTCGCGACTTCGAGTCATTGCTGACAACGCTGCCCGGTGTGGTCACGAACAATAGTTCGCAATTCCGCCTCGTATTCAACCAGACGGACGACTTTTATGTGAACGGCATGCGCGGTACAGCCAACAATTTCTTTCTTGATGGCATCATCAATACCGACGTAGGCGCGAACGACGGACAATACACCGCATTGAGCCTGGATGCCGTCGGTGAATTCAAGACACTTACCGGGAATTTCAATGCCGAGTACGGGCGCAGCCCGGGCGTCATGATTCTGATCAACACCAAGAGCGGCGGTCAACGCTTCCACGGCACGGCTTATGAGTTCAACCGCAACACCGCTTACAACGCAAATGATTGGTTCAGCAACCACCAGGGATCTGCCAGGCCGGTTCTGAAATTCAATCAATTCGGCGGCAATATCGGCGGGTATATCCCCATCCCGAAAATCTCGCCCAGCAGCAATAAGAAAGCCTTCTTTTTCTTTAACTATGAAGGGACTCGCGCAAATCGGCCCAATGGCGCGACGTATTACACCGTACCTCAGCCATCGATGCTCGGCATCGGCACCCCCAACGGGCAAGCGGATCTGTCGCCTGTATATCGAGCTGGGAATCAATGCGTAACGAACGGTACTGGGAGTTGCGTTTCAAATATCACGGATACAAGTGGCAACCCTGTTCGGAACGGGTCGGTCTTTGTTCCCGGGACAGTTAAGTACAACTCCTATGGCGAAATCTTGACCGGCACTGTCTTTCCGGGAAACATCATTCCCGCTTCTCAATTCAGCAGTCAGTATCAGGCCATAATCAAATACTTCACGCCTGCTTATAAAGGTAGTTTTACGCATCCCACTTATAACAACGGGTTCGGAGACGAGCAGCAAATCGACTTTCAGGACACATATACGTTTACAAAGAATCAGTATGTCGCTCGTGTCGACTATAACTTCGGCCCCAGGGCCAATGCCTTCTTCCGTTATGTAGATGACCGGCAGCAGGAAAGTGACGGATACGGCATCTTCTCGGGGAATAGCTTCCCGGTCCTTCCGCAATTCCGTAAGAAGCCAGGTAAAAGCTACGGTTGGAGCTTGGTGAACGTGCTCTCACCCACGCTCACAAACGAAGCCACGGTCGGTTGGCTGCATTTGACGCAGGTGGTAGACATCGTTCCAGGAACGCCAAAAGACCTGTATGACAAGGACGCGCTCGGCTTTAATTTCACAGATATCTACCCTTCCACGAATACTCACAACCTTGCCCCGAATATCAATACGGGCGACGGGTACATCAATATCAGTCCCTTTCCGTCCGGATGGACTTCCACCGGCAATACCGTGGTCGCTACCGACGATGTGACCAAGATTAAGGGTAACCACGTTATCAAGTTCGGCCTCTTTGCCGATCTAAACGAAAACGGTCAGGAAGGAAACTGGACCGAGAATCCAAATATCAACTTCCAGGCAAGTAACCAGAACCCGTTAAATAGCAACTCGGGAATCGGAAACACGCTGCTTGGGAACTACACCACAGTAAGCCAGTCAAACATTTTCGCATTCGGTCATTTCCACTTTTTCCAGTACGAAGGCTATGTGCAGGACACATGGAAGGCTAGTCCGAGGCTCACGCTGGACCTGGGCCTTCGCTATGAATTCATTGGCCCCACCTACACCACGGGCCAGTACCACCAGTATTATTTTGTTCCCGGTGCTTACAATGCAGCCGATGCGGTATCGATTAACATCGCACCGAATATTCCGGGGCAGACGCCGACACAGGGAACGATCATTGCCGGATCAGGAAACCCCTATAACGGCCTGGTCCAGGAGGGAACTCAGGGATTGCCCAAGGGGGGACAAAACTTCCGCTGGAATAATTTTGGCCCACGAGTTGGATTCGCCTACGACGTATTCGGAGACGGCAAGACCGCCCTTCGCGGCGGCGCTGGTATCTTCTTCGAACGCTATCAACAAAACGTTTTCAATTTCGGTGGTATCAGCAACCCTCCCACCGTCTACACTCCTACCATTTACGGCGGGAATATTGGCAATATCTCACCCGCGTTGGCCAACGGCGCTCCTCTGACGCCTTCTGGTGGCATTCTTTCGGCAGATCGTGCCGCGCAAATACCCACTACCTATGGCTATAACCTCAGTGTCCAGCAGGAGCTGCCTGACAAACTGGTCTTCGAAATCGGATACGTCGGCAACGCCAGCCGTCACCAGGTGTATGTCGATGAGCTTGAACAACTGCCACTCGGTTTGACTACGAGTACGCCGATTCTCTCCACCGTCAACAACGTCGGCAATGCCATCCTGCCGTATAAGGGATACAGCTCCATTCATTTCACGCGCTTCGGAGCGAGCAGCGTTTACAACGCGCTCCAGGTAAAGCTCACTCGCAGATTCAGCAACACCTTGACCATCAACACGGACTACACCTTCTCGAAGGTGATTGACCTGTTCGACCAGGACAATGAAGCCGATGTAATTCCGGATCAAACCCAGTTGAAGAAGTTTTATGCTCCTGCGGGTTTCGATCGCCGCAATGTGTTTAACTTCCAGTACGTTTACAATCTCCCGCAATTCAGGGGATCAAACAAGCTGGTTCAACTCGCTGCGGGCGGCTGGGAATACTCGGGAGTTACTCAACTCTGGAGTGGAAGTCCATGCCTTAGCGGCAGCAGTCCGACAGCCGACTCATGCGATCTTACTTCCAGCGGCAATCTCGGGAACGGTGGCTTTGGCCACATTCGTCCAGATTATGCCGGTGGTGCGATCAAGACCCCACACAGTCACAATCAACCCGCTGGGCAGAATCCTATGTGGTTCGACCCGGCTGCTTTCTCATCCCCGGCAAATGGAACGTTCGGCGACTTCCACCGTAACTCCATTTACGGCCCTGGGATTCTCAATTTCAATATGTCCCTCTTTAAGAACTTCAACTTCACAGAAAACACTCGCATCCAGTTGCGGTTAGAAGCATTCAACGTCTTCAACCATACGCAGTGGGCCAATATCAATACGAGCTTGTCGGCGCCGCAACCCGGAACCTCCTTCGGGGGTGCCAACGCAGGCAGCTCTGGCCAGATCACGAGTGCTCGCGATCCTCGTCAGCTGCAACTGGCTGGTAAGTTTTACTTCTAGACTCACTCTCATCGGCCGGACCCAGTCCATGGGGCCGGCCTTTCTCTTGTGTGGAAACGTTACGATCTACCGCTTGATCTAAACTGATGCAGAAGTATTCTTCATGAAACCTTTCGCGTCCGTTTTTGTTCTCGGCTTTCTCCTGATTCCACTCGGTGCCTTGGGGGTAGCGCCGGAGACGGGCCGGCAAACGTTTGAGGCTGCTACTCAAGCGTTGAACGCTGGCGACTATTCCGCGGCTGAGGCGGGTTTCGATAAGGTTCTCAAGCTTGATCCGCGAAACGTCAGCGCTCTTGCAAACCTGGGAGTGTTGTACGCGAAGACGCATCGCTACGGGCAGGCGATCGAAGCATACAAGAAGGTTCTACGCCTCCGTCCAGAGCTTCGTGAAATTCAACTTGACCTGGGCCTCGCGTACCTCAAGCAGGAAGATTATGTTCACGCACTTCCGTACTTTCAGCAGTTACACAGCCGTACGCCGTCTGACCATCAGGCCACATTGCTTCTGGCCACCTGCCTTACCTACAGCGGACAGCCCGAGCAAGGCCTCAGCTTGCTGAAGCCGTTGACCGAAGGGCAAGAGCCCGACCCTGCCGCTCTCTACTTACTGGGCGTGGCCTATGCCCGCGCGGGGCAGGCGCAGCCTTCGCAGGAAGTCTTTACCAGGCTCTTTGCCGATAGCGCAACGCCTGCGCAAGCCAATTTCCTGCTCGGCCACGCCTACTATGACGCAGCAAAGTTTGCTGAAGCAGAGCAGGCCTATCAGGCTGTGCTTCACGCGGATCCGGCACTGCCGGGCGTACATCGTGAATTGGGGAAGGTTTATATTAGCCTGCAGAAAAACGAGGAAGCAGAGAAGCAATTGAAGCTGGCGATCGAGGCGGATCCGCAGGACGCCAGTGCCTTCTATTTTCTGGGTGCACTTCTGGTTCAGTTGCAGCGTTATCGAGAAGGCCTTCCTTATCTGGAAAAAGCGCAGGGGATGACACCCGATTCCTGGGCTACTTATTTCTACATGGGGAAAGCGCACTTTCAGCAGCACGACACGGTTGCGGCGGTGCGTTTACTGCACCAGGCAGTGGAGATGAATCCTGAGGATGCGGGATCGTATTACCTGCTCGCCCGCGCCTTGCGCGCCGAAGGGCACACTCAGGAAGCCGATGCGGCGATGCAGCATGTGGTGCAACTGCACACTACGTCGTTGGATGCCGAGAAACATGCGCTCAAGGACGCTGGTGTCGTGGGCGCTCGCTGACATACGAAAACTCGCAAGCTGTCCCTATCTGGTGCAATATGCGTGCCAGATAGGGCAGTTACGATTTTGGGGGCAGGCAGAACGAGCTACTGGGTTCCTCTAGAAGAGGAGCTTCAGTCCGAACTGGATCTGCCGTGATGTGGTAGCTGTTGCGCTGATCACTCCGGCAGTAGGAGACGCCTGAACGGCGGCCGTTGGCGTCTTCGGAGTTGGACCAGAGCTGAAGACCACTGGGTTGGGTGTGGTGAAGTTGGAGTGGTTCAGCACGTTAAAGAACTCCGCCCGGAATTGTGCGCGCAGCGGTTCGTGAATGGTCGTGCTCTTGGCCAAAGAAAGATCCAGTTCTGAGAGCCCTGGTCCGGTGAGCGTGTCGCGGCCCACGTTGCCGAAGGTGCCCGCAGCAGGCGCGTCGAAGGCAGCCGGGTTGAACCATTGCTTCACTGTCCCGGGATAGAGACTCCCGCCGAAGTCTGTGGCGTGGTTAGGGCGCACCGGGTTGCGAGTATCTCCGTTGCCGGTTGGGTTGTAGCCAAGCTGCGGCGAAAGAGGGAAGCCGCTCTGCAGTGTCGCGATACCACTCAGTGACCACCCGTCGACTGCTTGCTGCGCGATGCCGTTGGTAAACGACAGGCGGCTGAAGGGCAGCTCCCATGTGCCATGGATGGCGCCGGCATGGCGGATATTGGTCGCCGCCAATCCATAATCAAGCGAGGGATTGCCCGGATACATCACAAACGCTGGAGTATTCGCGGACACACTGGTGTTCAACGCCGACCCGTTATCCAGGTTGCTGGCAAACGTGTAGACACCGCGTAGTTGCAAACCGTGTGACAACTGGCGCCGCACATCTACTTCGAGGCCGTTATAGTTGCTGAGCCCCTGGGATGCCCAGGAGGTCGTGTTGGCCACGCGCGGATTTGCCTTGGTCGTGCTTGCGTAATAGACAGTTCCTGCAGAAAGGGAAGCGGGGCACGGCGACTCCGGGCAGATGACTGTGGGTGGAGTGTTCTGGTCCTCGGAAAGAATTTGATGGTAGCCGTGCGAACCGACATAGCCGATGGTGAGCGAAGTAGACGGAGCGATCTGCTGTTCAATCTTGAGGGTCCATGCCAGTACGGTTGGCGTCTGGATGTCGGGCTGTACGTTGCTGGGGGAAATCTGCCCGCTGCCTGTGGTCGTGCCGCTTGCCAGGCTGGGCAGCTGGTCCACCGTCGTGTTGGAGAACGATAGCGTGGTATTGAAGGGCGCCGTCTGGTCGAGCCGGTAATCGAGAGTGTCGAGGAGTGCGCGATGCAGGCCGAAGCCGGCGCGCAGAGCGGTCTTGCCGTCGCCAAACAGATCGTAGGCAATCCCAACGCGTGGCTCCGGCATAAACTTTGCGCGATTTTCTGAGAGCGCCGAACTGCCGATGGTGGGGTTGGTGTTGATGACCCCGTCGGTGAAGCCATAGTTCGAGGCTCGGCCGTGCGCCTCATTCCAGCCGTTGCTCGATTCCGCGCGCAAACCGCCGCGAAGCTCCAGACGAGGCGTTATCTTCCACGCATCTTCGATGAAGCCCGCTCCAAAGAGTGAGCGCCAACCAAGTTCTGTGGGCGATGGCACTACCGTAAATGTGGCCACGTTGCCTTTGAGGAAGCTGCTAAGGGTAGAAAAGGAGGCCTGGCCATACTGATTTTGCGCCAGGTTGTCGTTCGATTGGAGTCTCTGCAGCCATACTCCGGCCTCGAGCTGATGGCGGCCGTGGGTCCAGAAAATATGCTCATCCACGGTGAACAGGTTGCGCGCTGTCCGGTTGTTGCTGCCCGTGTTGGCGCCGGCAAGGGTTACCTGAGATGCACCGTTTGATGCAGTGCTTCCTGCGATGACGACAGCACCGACGGGTTTGCCAGCCACCCACCCAGGCACGGATGTAGGCGCCTGACCTGTGAAGTAATACGCGGCTCGTGAATAGCCGAAGCGCAGGGTGTTGAGCAGGTTGGCCGAGAAAACGTGCTGCTCCTGTGCGCTGACTACCTGCTCGCGAAGCCGCTCGTAGATGGTCGAGTAAGGATTCTGCGACGGCGTGTTCGCGTCGCTGTCATCCACCGTATAGACACCAAAAAGCAGATCGTTCGGTGTCAGATTGGCATCGATTCTCGTGGTGCCGAAATCTTCGCGGACATACTGTGGGGGATTCGCGAATGCTTCTGCAATTCCACTGGGCGTGCCGTTCGCATTGAGGAGTTCGGGACCGTTGGCGACCGGCCATAAGTCGAGCAGGGGCCGCACGATTGCTGAAGCCGCGGCACGCGAGGTATCGTCGGGAACGAAGCTGACGGCGCTCAAGCCGAGATGTTGCCGGTAACCTTCATAGTTTCCGAAACCGAAAACCTTGTCATGGCGCAGGGCGCCGCCGAATGCGCCGCCAAAGTTGTTGCGCTGGAACGCGGGAATCTTTGCCTGGTCGAAATAGTTGCGGGCATCGAGTGCGCTGTTGCGCAGGAATTCATACGCCGAGCCGTGGACCTTGTTTCCGCCCGACGCGGTAATGATGGATACCTGTGCCCCGGTGCGCTTGCCGTAGTTTGCGCCATAGGTGTCGCTCACCACATTGAATTCGCGAACGGCATCCACGCCAAGGAGTTGACCGCTGGTGCCGCCCGGCGTCACATTGATGAGCGAAGCGCCGGTATATTCGATTCCGTTCAGCAGGAAGAGATTGTCTTGCGGGCGGCGCCCGGAAACAGAGTACATATTGCCAACGGAAGAGTTCGAGGTGCCCACGCCGCCAGAGCGCTCCGTGGTATAGCTAACCGATGCGGGGTTCAGTTCGATCAACTGATCGAAGCTGCGACCGTTCAAGGGTAGCTCCTTCACCGCGCGCTCATCGACCAATCCCTGGGATTGCAGGGTCGATGTATTAACCACTGAGGGTTGATCTACCACGGACACGCTTTCGCTAACCGTACCGACGGTAAGCGCAAGGTGTAGTTGTACGTTCTGCCCTACCGTCAACGAGATTCCTGTGCGCGTGAGTGGTGCAAAGCCATCACGCGAAACCGATACCGTATAAGCTCCCACGGCGACTGAAGGCGCGGAGAACGTGCCGGTGGCTGCGGTCGTCAGTTTGCGTTCGCTCCCGGTTTCTTCGTTCCGAATCAGTATCTGGGCGCCGGGCACTGCGGCGCCAGCCGTATCCACGACATCACCAGAGATCGTGCCTCCGACCATTTGTGCGGTTGCGTACGGTGCAGACACTGCGACCACAAACAAGAGCGAGAACAGGCACGAGCGAACAATACGATATAGGTCACGCATAGATAACTTAACTCCTGAAATTTCATGAAGAAGAGCCGCACGGGCCCAATGCACTAGGAAAACGTGATGGCGCGGCGACAACACAACCGGAGGGGTTGCGGCGAGACGAAGGCGCTAAATACAAAACTGCCTAAATACATAGCGACGCTCGGAATGCGCGAGTCCTAATGGAAAAATTGAGTAGAGACAGGTGTTGCTGACCGTTGGTTGCGAGGTTTATCGCGTACAACAACAGGCCTGTGCCAGGGCGGCACGGCAACAACGCAGGTGGTTGACGAAAGAAGTCACACTAAAACAGTAACACAAGTGCGAAAATCCTCGCCGATAACAATTGTCGAAGGGTATGGACTTTAGTGAAGGGTACGGACTTTTAGTCCGTACATAAATGATGAAATAAATGCGGCTTTAGCCGCTGAGGGCATCGTATTCGCTCGGTGCCCAAAGCCACGCTCATCCTAGTGAAGCGGTGTACAGGTTAAAGCCCGTGCCCTCCGTGGATGAGAGTCAGACTTTTAGCGCTTATAGCGCTAAAAACGCACTTTTTGCGCACACCCAAACTGGTTAGTGAGGCATCTCCTTCGACTCCGTATGTACGTGGGGCGCGAAGGTTGTCCATTTGCTGGCTTCCGCATCGTGGGGGCCGGGGGGCGCATTCCAGAGATCAGAACTCATGCCATTCAGGTCATAGACGATTTTTCCGTCCTTGATCGTGAGTTCGCAGAGGAGCTTCTTTGTACCATCCAGCCGCTTGTTGACCATGTCGGTGAAGCCGAAGGTGCCGGTTTCAAGCCGGAGCACGGCGACGTCGGCAATTGAACCTTCGGAGAGATTGCCTAGTTCTTCGCGATGAATTTCATGTGCTGGATGAGAGGTCATCTCGGCGACCACATCCTTCAGGGGAACATGGACCGCCATGATCTTGTCGGCGACATTCAACTCATCTTTCATAGCCGCGTTCATGCTGCTGATGTGGAGGTCAGTCGAGATGGAGTCGGGGATAAACCCCGCCTTGATCATGGGCACGGCGAGCGACCACTTGAAGCTGCCCCCGCCTTGTCCTACATCAAAGTAGATGCCGCGCTTGCGCCCCGCAATCATGGCAGCGCTGGGTCCCATCGTGGTGGGATCCTGTTCGTGACGCAGCCCGGAGTACATGTGGGTGTAGATGTCACCCGGCCGCAGCTTCTGGGTCAGCAGGTCATAGAGGGGACGTGTCGGACGATCGACGCCGAAGTCCACCATGACAGGGATGTTGGCCTTGGTGCCGGCGATGACCGCCTGCTCTACCGGCTTCCAATCCGGGCCTTCATAGTGAGCGGTCTTGATGCCGACAATCGTCTGCGGATACTTCAGAGCCATGGCCGCCGTAGCTGCACCATCCATATCTTCGGTGTTCTGCTCGTAGTGGCCGCCGCGCATGCCGGCGCCCACGATATTGAGCATGGCCAGCACGCGCGTTTTTGAGCGATCGATGATCTTGTCTTTAAAGTCCTCAAAGTTGCGCCAGCCCGAGCAGCCGGCATCAACGACGGTGGTGACACCCACGCGGAAGGTAAAGCCATCGGGCGGCACGCTGTTATCGCCTGCATAGGAGCCGCGCTCACCCGTGCCGGCGTACACGTGCACGTGGATGTCGATCAGCCCCGGCGTGACGTACAGGCCCTTTACGTCGACCGTCTTGAGCGCCTCACTGGGAGAGATGTGTGCTGCCACCCGGGCGATCTTGCCATCCTTGATGGCGACATCCATCAGGCCATCGATGTGGTTCTTGTCGTCGAGTACGTGTCCGCCACGGAGCAGAAGATCGTAGGCTGGGGCTGCGGGCTGCGCATTGGCGTGCATGCCGGCAGCGAGGGCGAGTGCCATACAAAAGCGGGAGAAGAGACCACGCACCATCGTCTGCATGATGTGTCCTGACCTGTGTTCGAAACAGCGGTGAACAGGTTGAGCGCGCCGCGTTGAGCCGGCGCGCACCGTTTCAATGACTGCCTATCAGATATAAGCAATCAGATCGATTTCGACCAGGGAGTTACCAGGAATGCCGCCGGCCGGTGCGATGGTGGTGCGCACAGGGGGAACCTTACCCCAGCGGCCCGCATAAACCGTGTTCATTCTGGACCAGTCGGCAATATCGTTTAGATAGACGTTGACCTTGAGGACTTTTTCCATGGAGGAGCCAGCGCATTTGAGATTCTTTTCCAACTCGTCGAGCACATGCGCGGTATGTTCCTCGATCGTTCCCTTGAAATGGGCGCCGACGCCGGCGAGAAACAGCAGATTGCCATACGAAACCGCGCTCGAGAACAGTGGCGGTGCGCTGGGAGCGTTATCGGCGACAGGCTGGCACGAATAGGCCTTCTTTTCCATATTGGCGGATGGTTTCGCTTCCGCTTTGCTGGCAAGCATCGTGCCCCCGGTTGCGATCGCTGCTGCCTTGGCTGCATTCTTGATCAGACCTCTTCTAGACTGTATGCTCATCGACTTGCTCCTTTATGAGTTGGATCGTGTCATGCTTACCGCGCCGACAGTGGTCTACGCGCGGATCGACATTTTGTGATGAAAGATGTTGTTCGGGTCGTAGCGCTGCTTCACCTTCTGTAGAAATGGGTAGAGATCGCCCGTGCCATAGTAAACCTGCGGCCAGAAGGAATACGCAAGCATATCGCTATCCGGGTAGTTGATGTAGCAGCCCTCGTAATAGTCATTCGGGTAAGGAGTGCCGGCGTAGCGCGGATCTACTTCCTGCGAGTAAAGATCGGTGTAGAACGCGCGCATCCACTGCAGGCGGCCCGCATCTTCTTCTGGTCGTTCCCAATACTGCTGAAACTGTACTTTCATGATCGAGGCACGTTGCCACACGGAACTCGCCTCGGCCGTGCCCTTCTTGTTGACGGCCCCGCCATAGGAGTCGACAGCCATGATCGATCCCCGCAGGTCCACGCCGGGCGGGGTGAGCGTGAGGTACTTGAAGATGCACTTCGCTTCTCGCTGGGTGAAGTTCTGCTTCATGTAACAGGACTTGTAGGCAGCGCGCCCCGCGTGGCCGCTGCCGCTATCGCCGATCGCTGCATCGAGCCACAGTATGCGATCGATTGGGTACTTGCCCGTGTGCTGGCGAGCGTTTGGGCTGCGCGGCGCAAAGCGCTGGTCGCCCGGAGTCGAGGCCCGTTTCTCCACCGGACCGAACTCCTGAAAGAGATCGAGAAACTCGTCCAGGGGCTTCAAGTCGTCACAGGTTCCATCAGGATTACAGAATTGCAGGGAGACACCCAGGCGGCCAGAAGAGATATGCGAGAGTCCGAGTACGGAAAACATGCCCCACGTGTCCGGTTCCCAACCGCGATGCGCCCAGTAGTTTCCATAGGTCTGCAGGATCGCCGTGAACTTATCTTCGGTCATCGTGGCCCAGTCAAACGACAAATGCGCATTGGCCACTTCGAAAGGCGTAACGGGTAGCTTTTCGAAGAGATAGCCGGTAATCAAACCGAAGTTGCCCCCACCCGCTCCACAACAGGCGCGAAACAGATCCGCATCATGATTTTTGTCGATGTGCCTCAGTTCCACATGCCCCTTGTGATCGACGGTGAGGATTTCGACGGCGGAAAGCCAGTCGACGGTCAAGCCGTGCAAACGGGAAAGCACTCCGTAGCCACCGCCGCTGATGTGGCCGCCGGCGCCTACGTTGTAGCAAGTGCCTCCAGGGAGGGTGACCCCTTTACGCTTGTAGAGGTCGATGTAGGCTTCGCCCAACTGCTGGCCCGGGCTTATACGGTATCGGTCTCCATCGGCAGGCAGGGCACTCGCCTTAAAAAGGCTCAGATCCAGGATCACTCCACCGGGATTGTTGACCACGAAATCTTCGTAGCAGTGTCCGCCGCTGCGAATGGTGGGCCGCATGCCCGCGCTGACGGCACGTTGCAGCGCTTCTGCCGCCTGCTCGGCGGTCTCACATAATGAGACTTCCGCGGCGTCTTCCGCTGCATTTGCGTCCCAGCGAAGATTGCGGCTGCGATGCAACAAGGCATAGCGCGGATCGGTGCGGGTAATCCTTATGGCCATGCAGGCACTCCAAGGTCCAGGTTCTTCAAGAATAGATGAGTTAGGTGAGTGCGTCATGCCGAAAGGCCGGCGTACTGACCGAGCACGAGGTTCTGGCCGGCGCCTCCGTCGGATTGATCCCTCTGGCCATCGGCGTTGGCTTCCTCCTCATCGACTACCACCTGCCGAAGCGCGACCTCTCGCGCTTCGGCCTGGAAGTGGGGCCCGGGGAATTGCAAGACCGCTGAATCCCCGGCGGGATAAGAAGACGCTCAATCGGATCGGCGGCCTTTGATAAGATCAGCCCTTGTACGAAAGGGACCTGATGAAACTGCTGAAGGATAAAGTCGTCATCGTGACCGGGGCTGCCGCTGGAATTGGAGGCGGCGTGGCACGCCTGTTTGCCGCCGAGGGTGCTCATGTTTTTCTCGTCGATCTGGATGGACCCCAGGTAAAAGCTCTTGCCTCGGCTTTGCAATCAGAGGGTGGTTCAGCGTTTGGTTTTGAGGCCGACGCGCGCAGCCGCAAGGCCATGGCAAAAGTGGTGGATGATGCGGTGACGCGCTTCGGACGTATCGACGTCTTAATTAACAATGCGGGCATCTACCCGAGACAGCCCTTTCTGGAAATGACAGAAGAGCAGTGGGACACCATGCAGGACGTTAACCTCAAGAGTGTCTTCCATTGCACCCAGCTGGTGATGCCGCACATGGTTAAGCAACGTTCTGGCGCGGTGGTGAACATTTCATCCGTCACGTTCTTTACCGGGCTCGCGCCACTCACTCACTACATCGCTTCCAAGGGAGCAATCATCGGCTTTACCCGGTCTCTCGCCAGGGAGATGGGGGAGCATGGCGTGCGCGTCAACTGCATCACTCCCGGTGCGATCGAAACCGAGGGAGAGAGAAAGCTCATGTCGAAGGAGCAAGCCGATACTGTTTTAGGCGTACAGAGCCTGAAGCGGCGTATTACCCCGCTTGACCTTGCGCGCGTGTGCCTGTTTCTATCCTCGGAACTAAGCGACGCAATGACGGGGCAAACGCTCAATGTGGATGGCGGCTGGGTGATGTACTAAGAGGCTTATCCGCCCCGTCGAACCATCCTTTCGCGTATTAGGGGCACCCGTCCAGAGAGTAAGGCTTGTAGTCAACCGGAGGAACCAGATTCAGGAAGGAACAAACCCACGGGTCCCAAGCCTCCGCAACCAAACCGCGAATCGTGTCACGGAACCCCACCCGGGCAACTAAACCTCACCCCCTGGACGGGTGCCCCCAACATGCGAAACGACGGTTCGCACCAGCGTACCTGGGTTGAAAATGATAGGCCGAAGCCCTTTCAAACGCTCGTTCTGTCCGTTTCAACAAACTTCAGTCTTTTCAAGCTTCGCTGCCAGCATCGCCGCCTGCGCGTCATAAGCGGGCGGGTCTTTCCACGCATTTCGAGGCGGCAAGAGCTATAAGTAGAACTAAGCCGGAACAATAAGCCGGCGGCAGAGTCGTCACGGCAAACACGGCTCGCGAGGAAGTTATGAACGGGAGGAGAGAGAGGCAACCGCACTTACTACAGACGCCTGGGTTCGAGAGACCAAATCAGTCGTGCAGAATGGATTTGAGGAGTGGTCGATCAATACGAATCCGGCCCTTGTAAGCGATCAATCCCTGTGCGCGAAACCGGTTCATGAAGAAATTTACCTGCGATCGCGTTGTTCCGACCAGGTCTGCGAGCGTCTCCTGAGTAATCTTCGGGAGTAAGACCTCTCGTTCCCCGGGCTGATCATTGGCCGCTATGGATAGTAGCACTCTGGCGAGCCGCTTCTCCGTAGAGTTGAAAAGCTGATCTACAAGGTCGTCCTGGAGGCGCATGCTGCGAGCCAGAAAGTAGTTTACAAGCGAGCTTGAAAAGGCGGGTTCTTCGTGCATAACGCGGACCAGTTCCCGTTTGTCCATCCTGAGTGCAGTGCAGGGGGTGATTGCAGCAGCCGAGGCCAGGTGCAGCGCGTCCGTCCGGGTGAGCGATTCCTCGCCAAAAAAGTCTCCAGGGGCAAGAAGCATGAAGGTCGCCTGCTTGCCACCTTTGGCAGCGACCGCTAAACGAGCGCGTCCCATCTGCAAATAGAAGACAAAGTGAGCAGCAGCACCTTGCCGATAAAAAAGATGCTTGGGCTTCACACGGATCGCTATTCCCGGGACTCCGGGACGCGCGAGAAAATCCCTTAGATCAAAGCCTGCCGGATGTAGCTCAGTCACGGTAAGTAGCTTCCACCTGAGTTTTTGAGCGTAGGTAAAAGTAAATGGCCCTCGTCCGCAACGATGAACTCGCAATTGTAACTCATGCAAGTTATAACTGATTTCCTCGCTGCAACCAGCGTCCGGCGGGGTTGCATGGGTGGGCTCGAGTAGCAATCATGTCATGGTTCACGAGAGACTTATCGGGCGGCAGGTAAGCAGGGAAGCTGTGCCCGCGTAACGACGCAAGTTCTGCGTTCCACTGCGCTGGATCGTAAGGAATTCTCTAGGTAACCAATGATTTTGTGGGATGAATCAACGGTGCGAGAAATCGAGAGGTGGCAATCAGGGCTTGCTTGCGAAGCTCTAAACCTCCTTCGAACTCCCGGTCTTCAAATTCCACGCAAACAGGTCCATCGTAGCCTGATGCCTTAAGAGCCTGCAGAAACTTCGCCCAGTCGATATCCCCACGTCCGGGAAGCTTAGGCGAGTGGAAATCGAGGGGGTATGCCAATATTCCTACCTGGTCGAGCTTCTGACGATCGACCGCTACGTCCTTGAGATGAACGCGGAAAATGCGAGAGGCAAATTCCTTGAGCGGAGCAATGTGGTCCATCTGCTGCCAGACCTGGTGCGACGGATCATAGTTGAGTCCCAGGTTCGGGCTCGGGATCTCCTCGAAAATGCGCCGCCAGATGGTGGGGTTGCTCGCGAGGTTCTTTCCGCCCGGCCACTCATCGGCGGTAAAGATCATGGGGCAGTTCTCGATGGCGATGCGAATTCCCTGGTCGTCAGCGTAAGACATCAAATCGCGCCAGACGGCGAGAAACCGAGGCCAGTTCTCCTCGACAGACCGCCTCCAGTCGCGGCCGATAAACGTACTTACGACTGGTAATGCAAGCATCTTCGCTGCACTGATCACGCGCTTCAGGTGCGCGGCAGCTACCCGGCTCTCTTCCTGGTCGGACGTAAGCAGATTGGGGTAGTAGCCCAGGCCACTGATGCTCATGCCGTGTGCCTCGGCGAGACTCCGAATGCGGGACGCCTCCGCCTGATCGAAGGCGGTTACGTCGATATGAGTCACGCCGGCGTAGCGGCGGTCGGCTTTGCCAGGTGGCCAACACATCAGTTCTACACAGGAATAGCCTGTCTCTTTGCCAAGCGTGAATACTTCATCAAGGGCGAGTTCGGGGAGAATGGCGCTGACGAAACCAAGCTGCATGATGCTTCATTCTACCTTTCGATGGATGGCAATTCGATCATTCTCGATCTCGGTGAGGGGCGTTATGCCGTCTACGCTCATCTGCAACCGGGCAGCATCAAGGTCCGCGCGGGGCAGAAGGTGAGCCTGGGGCAGGTGATCGGGTTGGCCGGCGATACTGGCAACTCGATCGTGCCGCATCTACATTTCCATGTCATGGATGCCCCATTGTCTCTTGCTTCGAACGGCCTTCCCTATGAGATCAATGATTTTGAAGTAACAGGCAAGACCCCCGGTACCGCGGCTTTCGACGAAGCTGAATCGAACGGAACCGTTCTTGCGGTCACGCCTTTCTCGCCGCCTCAGGTCATCAGGCAGGCGATGCCACTCGACCCGTTAGTTATTTCGTTCAAAGCTCATTAGAGAATCACTTTGCCTGTTCAGGAGTTTCTCGCCAAAGCCGGTAGTGTGACCAGGCCGCGAGCGTGCAGGCGTCGCGGATCTCCCCGGTGCGCAGCTTCTGCTCAAAAGCGATAATGGGCATGCGGACAATCTCCATATCGGACTCCTCTGCATCGCGCTCTCGGGGAGGTCCGGGGACGAGTTCGTCTGCCACGAAGACGTGTTGGCGCTGTTTCGTGAAGCCGTAAGCGATCCACATCCAGGGCAGCTCCGTCATACGCCCAGCGATGAGGCCGGTTTCCTCACTCAGTTCACCCCGGGCGAGTTCTTCGGGATCGACGTTATCCGCTTCCCATCCGCCCTGCGGTAGCTCGAGCGCCCGTTCGCCTATGGTGTAGCGGAACTGCTCGACCAGCCAGATGTGGTCCCCATCAATGGGCAGGATGACTGCACAATCCTGTTTGTCGACTACGCCATAGATACCTCGTTCTCCAGAGTCGCGCTCAATCGCATCTTCGCGCAGACGCAGCCAGTTGTTTCGATAGACCTCACGGGTAGAGAGAGTGCGGATGGACATGCCCTAGGATGGCAGGGAAGAATCGGCGGATCAAGCTTGCGGTAACTGTTAAGCCATTGGCATGCCTGCGTCGAGGTCGCCGATGATCAAATCGACAACCCTGCCCCCTGGCAACCTGCGCGGAGGCTGCCCCCAACGGGGAACCTGCAGTTTGCGAGGGAATGGGCAATCTGGCGGCAAGCGGAAGCCCGTAAATCAAGGCGCAAGAGGCAGATAGCGCTTTCATTACAAATGGCCGCCGGCGGCCAAGTGAGGAGTTTACCGCGCTACGCACATCCTCGGTCCCAAGCATGGGTACTGTGGAAACGTGAGAAATAGACCGTAGGGTGACTACGAATTCATGGACGGGAATCGTTCGTTTAGGGTACATATAGAGGGGGAGTAGAGGTGCTCACAGAGCAACCGCTCCGGCGTTCCCCCTGCGCTGGTGTCCCTTCCCCCGGAAAATAGAGATGACTCGCGGCGCAGCATGGCGCAAACGATGCTCATGCTGTAGCAGCCGTTCCAGTAGAGAATGGACCGCCGCTCAACAACTTCTGCTTTGTGTCGTGATCGATTCGTCGACCGAATAATCGAGAGAGCTGAGCTCACTCCCCTGGAATGAGAAGGTAAAGACGGTTCATGAAGGCGCGCGCCCACCGCTCTATCCGCTTGATGTGTTCGCCGTTGGCGATCCTATTGTTATTTCCGCTTCTGTTGTTGTTCAGTGGTTGCGGCGGCGCCAAGTTTAACGGTTCTACGCCCTCGCCAGCTCCCACGGTGAGCATCGCGGCCAGCCCCACTTCGATCGCCTCGGGCAGCTCTTCCATGTTGTCTGTGGCGGCGACGAATGCCACCAGCGTGACGGTGACCGGTTCCGATGGCAGTAGCTACAGCATGCCGGGCGCCGGCGGCGCGCAAAAGGTCAGCCCAACTGCGACAACGACGTATACGGCAAAGGCCAGCGGCTCCGGCGGCAGCGTCTCATCGGTCGTTTCCATTACCGTAACCGCCGCGCCTCCAGCAGCGGCTCCCACGGTAACGATCACTGCGAACCCCACGTCCGTTGTTGAGGGCAGTTCATCTAAATTGACGGTGGTTGCGACCAATGCAACCGCGGTGACCATCACTGGCTCCGATGGCAGCACTTATACATTGCAGTCCAGCGGGGGCACCCAAGCCGTAGCCCCGAAGGCAACCACGACATACGCCGCTGCCGCGACCGGTGCAGGTGGAAAGGCGTCTGCGGTAGCAACCGTGAGCGTGACTATGGCAACGCCTAGCTCACCCACAGTAGCCATCTCAGCCAACCCGGCTGCCATCACCGCCGGTGGCTCTTCAACCTTGACGGTGACTGCGGCGAACGCCACCGCCGTCACCGTGACCGGTTCTGACGGCAGCAGCTACGACCTCTCGGCAACGGGCGGTATGCAAAACGTCAGCCCGGCAGCGACCGCGACGTATACCGCAAAGGCAACGTCTGCAGAAGGCAATGCCACAGCCACGGCTGTGGTCACCGTAGGCAAGCCGTCTGCGGCTACCGTAACCCTGGTGGCTAACCCGGCATCGATGAGCCTCGGCAGCGCCTCGACGCTGACTGCAGTAGCGGCCAATGCGACCTCAGTCACGGTGACGGGCACGGACGGCAGCAGCTATACCCTCTCGCCGGCCGGCGGCACGCAGGCCGTTACCCCGGCCGCGACTACAACCTATACGGCCACGGCTACTGGAACGGGAGGCAATGCGACAGCAGTCACCACGGTAACGGTGGTAGCGGCGCCGCCCGCTGCACCGACCGTGACCATCATGGCTGATCCGGCATCGATCACCGCCGGTGGCGCCTCCACCCTGATGGTGGTGGCTACCAACGCCACCGCAGTTACGGTGACGGGTACAGACGGCAGTACCAACAATCTGTCGGCCATTGGTGGCACGCTGACTGTGTCCCCGGCCGGTTCGACCACCTATACGGCCACCGCAACCGGCGCGGGAGGGAACGCGACTGCGACTGCAACCGTGACCGTGGTGGCTGCTCCACCGCCTCCTGCCCCGCCCACCGTGACCCTTGTGGCCAACCCGACGTCGGTCAACGCCGGCAGTCCTTCCACGCTGACGGTAGTCGCGACCAATGCTCTTACCGTCACGGTGAACGGCTCAGACGGTAGCGGATTCAACCTGCCCGCCACCGGTGGTACGCAATCTGTAAGCCCAACCAAGACGACCACCTACACGGCTACCGCGAACGGGAATGGTGGCAATGCGACCGCAGTCGCAACGGTGACGGTTCTGCCGCCACCGGTCACAGCAACTGTGACTATTTCGGCCAGCCCCGCTACCATTGCTCCGGGCGCGTCGTCCACCTTGACGGTGGTGGCCACCGATGCCACGGCAGTGACCGTGGCCGGATCCGACGGCAGTAACTACACCCTTGCGGCCACCGGGGGAACGCAATCTGTGACCCCGTCTTCGACTACGACATACACTGCCACCGCGACAGGCACGGGCGGCAATGGAACCGCATTCACCACGGTCACGGTCAAGGCGCCGGGCAGCATTCAGTCGATCAACCACGTCATCTTCATGCTGCAGGAAAATCATACGTTCGATAACTACTTCGGCATGTTGAACAACTACCGCAGCGCGAACGGCTACGATCGCGGCGACGACGGAAACCTCTACCAGGTCGACGGCATTGACGACAAGCTGAAGACCAGCAACCAGAACGACGAGGGCGACTCCTTCTCGCTATTCAAGTTACGCAGCACCTGCATCGACGACGATAGTTCAGATTGGCTGGCGAGCTACGGCGACATCAACCGTTACAACTTCCTTAAGTCGCGACCGATTCAACAGAATGGCTTTGTTCACACAGCCGAGGGTTTTGCCACAAGCTGCGCGAACTCAGGCACTTGCAACGGAGATTTTAGCGACTTGGCCGGCAAGCGGGCCATGGGCTACTACGACGAAGATTTCCTCAATTACTACTACTACATGGCGTCGCAGTTCGCAGTGTCTGATCGTTGGTTCTCGCCCCTGGCCAGCAAGAGCACACCGAACCGCATCGCGACCCTTACGGGAGGCACCACGCAGGGCCTGGTTCGTGACCCGGGCGCCGGCGACGATAAATTGGGCGGCGTTGTCGCAGCGCCTATTTTCCAGGCACTCGATAAAGCCGGTGTTTCGTGGCGGGTGTACTACACGCAGACCGCGGGCGCATGCCTGGCTGGCGATGACTGCGGTACGAGTACAAAAGCGGAGCCTGCAACGACCCTGGGGTACATGTACTACGACGACAAGTATCTCTATCAGAACCCAAGCAAGGCCAAGTGCACGGGTACGACGCAGCCTTCGAGCGTAGTAGGGGATACAACGAATTCGTTCTGCATCGATCCCAACCGCATTGCTCCGCTCACGCAGTACTACACTGACGTGGCAAATGGAACGCTGGCCAGCTTTAGCTACATTGAATCCGGTTCCATCAATGACGAGCATCCTGGCTCGGGTCAATCGGTGTTGTACGGGCAGGCGAAGATGGCGCAGGTCCTTAACGCGTTCATGACCAGTGCGTCATGGTCAGACTCGGTCTTCTTCTTCAGCTACGACGAAGGCGGAGGCCCCTATGACCACGTGCCGCCCGTTCCTGGCCACTCGAATGACTTTACGGCGAAGTCCATGCTGCCGATTCCGGATATTGAATCCATCTCGGTCAATCCGGATAACTACTTCCCATGCCTGCCTGACACGGGAACAGCAACGCAGCATTGCGACCTGCGTCTGAATTATCCCGGAACTCACCCTGGGGACGCAGCGACGGTAAATGGTTTTGCCGCGCAGATTGGCTTCCGCGTGCCGAACTTTGTGATCTCACCGTTCACGCGGCGGCATTACGTGTCGCACATTCCGATGGATCATACGGCGGTCATCAAGTTCGTGGAGAACCGGTTCATCGGTCCCTCCGCGCACATGACTGCGCGGGATGCGGCACAGCCGGATCTGACCGACTTCTTTGACTTCGACAATGTTCCGTGGGCAACACCGCCGACCCCGCCCAACCCGGTTACGGCGCAGTCGCTGCAATACAATCCCTGCACGCCAAAGAATCTGGGGCCGTAGCCGGGTTCTGGCTTCAAAAGATAAGTCGGGAACAAATGGATGGCACGCGTTAACGTGCCATCCATTTCATTTTGTAACAGCGGCAGGAGCATAGCTGTGGATGGGTGGTCTTCGTAGCTGGAGGATTGGTTTTGCTTGAGCGAACGCTGTCGAACGACGCAGTCTGCACGTAGGTTTGGGGGGACCGGCGGCGCTGGATAGGCGTCCAGCGCCGCAAAAGCAGAGAAAGAAAACCCGGATGCTACTTCAGTTCTCTGATCCAGATGTTCCTGAAGCTGATCGGCTCGCTCTTATCGCCGTGCGCTTGCAGTTTGATGGGAGCACTGGTGTAGGCCTTATAAAACGGCTTTCCAATGTAGCGTGTCTCTCCCTGCAACTCGAAGTGGTTCTCAACAATCACGCCATTGAATAACACGGTCGCATAGGCGGGCGTTTTTACTGAGCCGTCTGTGTTGAAGGTGGGTGCGGTCCAGACGATGTCATAGGTCTGCCACTCACCTGGCTTACGCGTCGGGTTAGACAGAGGGATGGCCTGCTTGTACAGGCTGCCCGCCATGCCGTTTACATAGGTCTTGTTCTCGTAGGAATCCAGAACCTGCAATTCGTATCCTGCGTCGCCGGAGCCGGTGGACGCGAGGAATACGCCGCTGTTGCCGCGAGCCTGCCCGCTGCCGGTGATGTTCGTGGGTACTTTCCATTCGAGGTGCAGCTGGTAGTTCGTGAAACTCCGTTTGGTCTCGATGCTTCCCCCGGACTTGTTGACCGTCATGACGCCACCGGCGACATCCCAGGTGGCGGGTGATTTGTCTTTGTTTGTGACCCACTCGTTCAGACTTTTGCCGTCAAAAAGGACGATGGCATCGGAAGGTGCTGCTCCGCAGGTGGCTCCCGGGGTCACAACCGCGGGGACTGGCTCGAACACTTCCGTGTCCTCGGGCTTCGCTTCGGGCGTGGCTTGTGCGAACAGGGGAGCAGCCACGGCAACAAGCGCTGCCGAAGCAATGAGTTTGAAAGAGGGAACTCGCATTTTTAGAAGAAAAGACATTCGACAGCCCCGATCCGGGGCAGGCCCAGCCGCCGCAGCCTGCAATCTCCGAGCCAAAGTGTATCGGGATCGGCTTCCGGGGTCAAAGCGGCTCAAATCAACGGCATACTGGCCGATGTGATCAAGAGAGTGATACACCAGATGGATGCGTTTTTACTGCCTGGTGTTCTTCCTCAGTCTCAGCAACTCGCTTCCTCTGCTGGCGCAACAAGCTGCACCCACGACCGCGTGGAAGGATGGGCACTTTGCCATGGATACTTCCGGTGTCGTTGGAAGGTCCGACATCGTTCTCGGTGAGCCAAATGTAAAACCAGAGGAAGCCATGCCGATGGGCAACGGACGTCTCGGTGTCTCGGTGTGGTCCGCGGAGGGATTTACGGCGCAACTGAATCGCGGGGATACTCTGCCGCACCGGGATTCGCCCGGCCAAGTGGTGATCCCCGGCCTGGCCGCGCTGACCTCGGCCGCAGATTTCAAGGGTCGCCTCGATCTGTTTAACGGAACGCTGATTGAGCGCGGAGGCGGACTCACGCTTACTGCGTTCGTGCAGATTTCGACCGATACTTTGGTTGTGGATGTGCGGGGTGCGAATCCTGACGTAACGCAGACGGCCAAGCTCTATCTGTGGGAACCACGTAAGCCTGACGCCACTGTTTCGGGCAAGGCCGGCCTGCTGGCGCAAAGTTGGACCGACGAGTACGGCCCGGGAGCCACGGGAGAAAAATTCGGAGCGTTAGCGGCCATCACGGCCACGGGGCGCGATGTCTCTGCGGCCATAACTGGTCCGCGTGAGGTGACGGTGAGCTTCAAGCCTGCGCCAGATGGGCACTTTCAGGTGATCGTCGCCTGCCCTCACTACAACGGCGGGGAGACGGCTGAGGCGAGCATCGGGCACGCTCTGTCGAACGTGGATGATCGAGAGCACGCTTCGTGGTGGAACGCCTTCTGGCAACGTGCAGGGCTGATAAAAATCACTTCCTCAGACGGCTCGGGCGAGTACCTGGAAAATTTGCGCAATCTCTACCTCTACACCGCTGCCGCGGAGAGCGGCGGTCGCTTCCCGGGTTCACAGGCGGGCATCGCCGATCTCTTCTCTGCCGTGCAGGATGTGCATCGCTGGGATCCGGCCGCTTATTGGCACTGGAATCTTCGTATGCAGGTTGCAGCCAATATCGATGCCGGTGTTCCGGAATTGAATGAGCCTTACTTCCGGCTCTACCGCGAGAATCTGGCGAACATCAAAGACTGGACGACGAGGCGCATGGGTGGGCGGCCTGGTATCTGCGTGCCCGAGACCATGCGTTTCAATGGGCAGGGTATCGAGTACGAGGCGGATTGGGATGATGGCAAGGGTGCTGTCGGCCTGAACTGTGATGCTGCCTCCACGCCTTACTACAATGCGCGCACCCTCTCCACCGGAGCTGAGGTGTCGCTCTGGATCTGGCAGCAATACCAGGCGACTGGCGATCGTGCATTTCTGCTGGCGAACTATCCGGTGATGGTGGCGAGTGCGCAATTCCTGCTGGCTTATGAGACGCAAGGTGCGGATGGAAAAAGGCACACCCATCCTTCGAATGCGCACGAGCAGCAATGGGATACTACGGATCCAACGACAGATCTTTCGGCGCGATCGGCGTTGTTTCCCGCGGTCATTGAGGCGGCCACGCTTCTGCATAAAGATGACGAGTTGGTAAAGCAACTCAGAAGGGAGATCGCACAGATTCCCGCATTACCAAGCGCTGAAAAGGCGGCGCAGCAGGTGATTGCCGCCTCGTACGATCCGGTAGCGGCTGAGCACAACGAAGAGAACGTTGGCCTTGAGCCGGTCTGGCCGTACAACCTTATCGGCGATGACTCTGCGACGCTGAGCTTAGCCAGAAGCACGTATGCCACGCGGCCGTATCCGGTTCATCAGGACTGGAGTTTCGATCCGGTGCAGGCAGCGAGGTTAGGCCTCGCCGAAGAAGTCCGGTCGACCTTGATCGCCTTGACCCAGCACTACCAGAACTACGTGAATGGCTTCGCCAATTGGGGAGGCCCCGCCGGAGAGTTCTATGTGGAGCAGGAAGGCGTTGTGGCCCTTGCGCTGCCCGAGGCGCTGGCGCAGGACTACGACGGATTAATACGTATTGCCCCGGCGGTGCCTCACGATTGGAACGTCGACGGCAGCGTCTGGGTGCGCAATCGCACCCGCGTCGATGTGCAGGTACACGAAGGTGTGCCTACAACAGTTGCAATGGATGCTGGGGCAAGCGAAACTCTGCGGGTCCGCAACCCCTGGCCTGGCCAGCCGGTAAAGGTCGTCGATGCGCGTGGGCGAACGGTGATGACCAGCACCGGCTCGACTCTTGAGTTCCCGGTGCGTAAAGGTGAGTCCTATCTTCTCACGCGATCCGATTTTGCGAATAAGCCCCAACCATTCGCAACCATCACCGGCAAACCCGCGACGCACTATAAGAAATTGGGCCCGGTCCAAATTGGCAAATAGCGGCCGATCATGATCTGCCCCCGAAGGGTCGTGCAATCGCAGTCTTTTGGAGGGCTGTTGAGTTTGTCGAAACGGCAGTTCTTTTACTACTTCAAGGTATTTTGCCCCACCCAAGCCGGGAGGCTTGGGTGGGGCGCGCTCAGTCATTGAGCACTTCGGAGAAGGCCTATGCAAGCCCACAGCCTGCTAGAAATCGAATCGGAGTGCTACCTGTCCAGTTCGATTGCCGGAATTTTCAGCCGTTTGTGGGGCACTGAGCACACCGAAGGCTGCCGTGTTGTCTACCTGGGTTGTCGGCGGAGCAAAGTTTGTCCGGTTCAGCACGTTGGTAAACGTTGACTCAAAGCGGGCGCGCACATGCTCGGTGACGGTAAAGTTCTTGCCGAGGCCAAGGCTAATCGCCGCCGTACCCGGACCCTGCAGGATGCCGACACCAGCATTCCCGAAGCGGCCCGCGCCAACCGGCGTGGGCGCAAACGCGGCTGCGTTGAAGTAGTGATCACGCGACCGTCCTGACGCGTAGTCATGCGACACAACGTCTGGCCGCAATACTGCACCGCGATTCACGACGTTGGTGTTCGACTGGTCGTAGGTGCTTTGCTGTGGGCAACTGCCATCCGGGGCGAGGGCCACCTGGCATCCGCCGGCGCTGATGCTTGGTGTGAGCCATGGTCCGGATTGCAGCATGCTTACATTGGTCAGTTCCCATCCGCCAATCAGCAGGTTCTGCCAGCCGGAGGCATTGGCAAAGCGGCGCCCTGAACCAAACGGCAGTTGATAAACGCCGGTCAGCAGAAAGCGTTGACGCCGGGTTCCTTCCGAGTTGCCGTAGTTTTGCGAGATGTGGAAGCGGTCGGCGACGGGCAGGCCGTAGTTCACCTCGCCTGCAAAGTAGCTTGGCGCGTCACCCTGGTTATCGGCCTGGTTGGTCGCGAGAGTGTAGTTGGCATCGAAGTAAAGGCCGTTTGACATGCGATGCGTTCCCTCAAATTCGAAAGCATGATAGTTTGCTTTGCCGGCATTGAACGTGCTCAGCAGCGAAAACCAGTTCTGGTAGGGAGCGCGCGGATCTACATAGGGGCTCGCGGCCGCCGTTGCGTAGGGCGTCGTACTTGCCGGTAGCTGATTCAAATCCTCCGTAATGCTGAGGCGATAGGTATGCATCCCAACGTAGCTGGCGCGGAACGTCGTATTGTTATCCAACTGGCGCTCCAACGTCAGGCTCCACTGGTTCGATTGCGGGTCGCGGTAATTCGGATCCACACCCTGATCCAGACTGCCGCCCCCGTACCGTACGCCGATGGTGGCCGGAGCCGTCTGTGGAAACACGATCTGCGGAGTGTTCGGTCCGGCTGTGTTTGCATTTGCATAGCTGTGCAGGTTCGAGGTTGGGTTACCGCTATTGTTAAACGACAGCGGACCCAGGTTGGTCATGGTGTAGACGCCAAAGCCAGCTCTGATCACCGTTTTGGTGTCGTTGAAGGGACGGTACGCGACTGCAAGACGAGGCTGAAAATTGCCAAAGTATGTATGTCGCAAGCTCTGCGGCAGATGGTCCTGGCTTGCCGTCAGGAAGCGGGTGCAAGGAAAAGTGCTCACTTCCAGATTGCATGCGTTGAACGATTGCTGAAACGCCAGGTTTGAGCCTTCAATATTCTGTTGCGCCAGGTATTTTCCGAGGGCATCGGGCACGACAATCGCGTTGTTGTTCTGGTCGAAGTTCGCCAGGTTGCCGCCGTCTTCATGGAATCCGGGCAAAAGCTGCCAGCGCAGTCCATAGCTGAGCGTAAGCCTGCTATTTAGTTGGTATTCATCCTGGCCAAAGAAGCTGAACTGTGTTGCCGTACCCCCCACGTCCGGGCTGGAAACAGCAAAGTTCAGAGTGGTCGGTGCTCCTTCGAGAAAGTCTCCAAAGGCATTGCCCGTGAAGGTCGATTGAAAGATAAAGCTGCCGAAATCGTCGGAAGCAAAAGCGGGCGCGAAGCTTTCCAGGTCGAAGTAGCGCACGCGACGAATATCGATGCCCCCCTTCACGGTGTGCTTGCCGAATGTATAGGTCAGGTTGTCGCTGAACTGTAGCGTCTTCGAAAGGGTAGTTCCCGCTTTGTCGCGGCCGATCGGCGTGAGGCTGGTGCCGGAGCTGAAGTTGAACGTTGGAAACGCGTGTGTGTCTGGGTGCTGACTGATATCCACGCCTTGCAAATTCAACTGCGAGAGCGCACTGGCGCCGGCAATCGGAAAATTGACATTTGTACTCACGTTGGTAAAGCCAAAGCGAGCTTCGTTCAGCAGCCGCTGAGTGAGGATGTAGGTGTGGGATACCAGCAGGCTGCGGTTGTGGACGCTATCGATGTCATTCGGCAGAAGTGGGTTTGCATAGTTTGAGGTGATGTTCTTGCGGCTGAAGCGTGCATAGGCTGATTGTTTCGAAGTAATGGTCTGATCCAGACGGATATCCGCTCCGTCCGTTCTCGCCGGGGTGGATTGAAAGTTCTCATAGTTGAAGTTGGATTGGCCAGTGACGTTGGGCAGCGGGTAGTAGGCCAAAAGAGCTTTCGCAGTTGCACTTATCTGGTTCACAGGAATTACCACATTGGAACCGAGACCGGAAAGATTACCGTTCCGCTCATCCTCTGTTGGAACCAGAAACTGTTGTGCTACAGAAGTTGTTCTACGGTTTGCCTCATAGTCCGCGAAAAAGAACGTTCGGTTCTTGCCATCATATATGTGCGGAATATTGACAGGTCCGCCAAGCGCCCCTCCAAAGGTGTTGAAGCGCTTGGGAGCCTTGCCGCTGAAACCGTAGGGAGATGCGTCGAGCGCATCGTTCTGAAAGTATTCGAAGATGCTGCCGTGGTAGGTATTGGTGCCACTTTTCGTCGTGAAAGTCACGTCGCCTACCTGCGAAAATTCAGCGCTATTGTTGAAGGCTGTAATCTTTACGCCGGAGATACCCTCCTGAGAAGGATACGCATCCTGCAATGCTCCATTCTGCCGGACGTTGGCGGTCGAAATGCCATCGACGGAAAAGTTCACCATCGAAGAGCTTGCGCCACCCAGCGCGATATTGCCTGAGCTGTCCTGCTGCACGTTTGGAGACAGCGTGAGGGAGCCAAGGGGGCTGGTGGTAGTTGCGCGATTGTTCAGCGGGAGTTGTGTGATCAGCATGTTGTCTTTTGAATCGCTGAGGGAGGCATTCTCTGTATTGATCTGATCTGCCGTGCTGCTTACTTCGACCGTGGTTGTTTCGGCGGCAGCAACTGACATAGTTAGGGTGACGCGCAAATCCTGGCGAGCATCCAGGGCGATACCGTTCAGAACTGTCTGGGCAAAGCCAGTTGCTTGCGCGACCACGCGGTAGTGACCAGGCTTTACGTTTTCCACCGCGAACAGACCGGAATCGTCTGCTTTCAACGCGCGATCGGTATTTTCGTCGATGTTGTTCAAGGTGATCTGCGCGCCTGGCAACGCGGCGCCGGACGCATCCTGCACGACGCCACGGATACTGCCCAGGGTAGATTGTGCCAGGAGTTGCGTGTTCAACAGTGCCATGACAGTCAGGGCAAGGAACATCGAACGGATCAAGATGAGCGGAAAACCCGCGGGACGTCTGGAATTTTCCGGCTGATCAGCGGGACTAATATATGAAGTATGTATTTGCATATGGCTCTCCGATCGCTGAGGCGTTGGTTTCGCTTAGCCTCTCTTCAAGCAGACCGCGAGGCCCATGAGTATGGCGTAAGTGGGAAGCCGTTCTTTATAGCTTCCTTATCACTTTCGAACCGGCCCGACACGCTTTGAAGGGGTTTAACACGAAGCATTTCGTTCTTTATGCCTTCCTAATGTTCCGATAGTTATCCTGTCATGATGGAGGCCGGAAGAAGACCCCATGAAACCCTTGCAGCGTGTGGCGCGTTCCGCCGCCACGGTTCCTATCGTTGGTGTGATTACGCTGCTCGCGTATGTGGGCCACGCCAAGTCGTTTACTGCTGGCTTTATTTACCTGGTCCCTGTCATGCTGATTGGCTTTCGCTGGGGCTTTCTGGAAGCTGCCATCGCGTCAGTTTTTGCAGTAGGATGTCTGGATTACTTTTTCACCGAGCCGCGGTTCACTTTCTACGAGCAGGATCCCCAGGATTGGATAGCGCTTGCCTTTTTTGAAGTGCTTGCACTGCTCACGAGCCTTTTTGCCGATCATCTGGAGCGAAGAGTCGTTGAGGCAAAGCAGGAGCGCGCACGAGCAGAGAAACTCTATCGGATGAGTCGTGACATCCTCCTGATGCACCGCAAACGTGGAGTGGGCGCTCAGCTTGTGCAGCTGATCGCCGAAACGTTTGAGGCGGAGGCTGTCGCCCTTTGGGATGCCGAAGAGTTGCGCGCAGACCGGGTTGGCGGTGACTGTATCGACGATGAGGAGGTACGGGCCGTTTTCCTCAGCGAGCTTTCTGAGAATGATGTTGTGAACGGCCGATTCGCGCGAACGATTCGCCTGGGAGATAGAGCAGTGGGCGCACTTGTTTTGATTGTTGGCGCCAGGAATGATTTTCTCGATGCGGCTTCGATGGACACAATCGCCTCGTTATCGGCCATCACACTTGAAAGAGCTCATTCCTTTGTCGCGGAGCGAAATGCCGAGGCGGCGAAGCGCAGTGAGCAGCTTCGCTCCACCGTGCTGGACGGACTCGCTCATGCATTCAAGACCCCGCTAGCTGTCATTCAGAGTGCGAGTTCCGGGCTTCTTGAAATCAGTCGCCTGGGAGACGCGGAACGGGAGCTACTTTCACTCATCGATCAGGAAGCAGAACACCTCGGTAACCTGACCACACAATTGCTCCACACCGCAAAGTTGCAGCAGGGTAAGGTGATGGTGAAGCGGGAACCGGTTTCTCTTGAGCTGCTGGTCGAGCTGTGCCGTGGGCAATATGCCCGCATTCTTGCCGACCATCCGATTCGCTGTGTCGACTTAACCATCGACGCCTCGGTCTCCGCGGATATCCATCTGCTCCAGCTCATGCTCTTGCAGTTGCTGGACAATGCCTCCAAGTATTCCGACCCCGATTCACCTATCACTCTCAGTGGACGCGTACAGGGTGCCGAGGTCGTTTTCGCAATTCATAACGAAGGATCGTTCATCGAACCCGAAGAGAGAAGCAAGGTATTCGACCTGTTTTATCGCGCGCCTGGGTCGCAATTCAAGGCGTCTGGCAATGGTGTCGGCCTTTCCGTAGCCCGGCGCATTGTCGAGGCGCATGGTGGCCGTATCTGGGTTGAAAGCGAGCGGAGCGCCGGCACGACATTTCTTTTCGCCCTACCGCAGGTGAGCAGGGAGGCCCCGCTTGAATGAATCACAGGGACGGGTGCTGATTGTCGAAGACGACGCGCGGATGCGGCGGAGTTTGCGGACGACTCTCGACGCGTTGGGCTTTGATATCGGCGAAGCCAGGAACGGAGAAGAGGCGCTTACACGTCTACGGATGATGGATTACGAAGCTGTGCTGCTCGATATCAATATGCCAGGCATGGGCGGAGTGGAAGCCTGCAGACGGATCCGTGCATCGTTCGCCCGGCTGCCCATCCTGATGTTGACCGTAAGGGACGATGAAGATGACAAGGTGGAGGCACTCGAAGCCGGTGCAGATGACTACATCACGAAACCCTTTCGAATAAGAGAACTCGCCGCCAGAGTGCGCACTGCGGTGCGCAGGCAACGGACTCCCGAATCACCTTCGGGAGCCCCGATCACTATCGGATACCTGACGCTTGATGCTGGCCGCCGGCTGGTCGAACGGCAGGGAATCAAAATTCACCTTACGCCGCACGAGTTCGAGGCATTGCACTTGCTCATGTCATGTGCCGGCCGGCCGGTGCCCCATGCCCGGTTGCATTCAGTACTACGCGGTTCAGACTCAGCCGTCGATCGGGAATACCTGCGCGTATTGATTGGCCAACTGAGAAAGAAGATAGAGGAGGATGTGCGGAACCCGGCTTACCTGCTCACCGATAGCTATGTCGGCTATCGATTCCGCGCCCCTTGACTGGATTCAACTCGTCCTAAACGGAATGAACCGCTATGGGGTGCGCCCTCTCCTGGAACTTCGAACCCTCGACGGATCTGAACTGCCTGGTTTCTGCCGTTGTTAAAAAGCAGGACATGGCGTTCTTGGAGCATCTAAGTTATCTAGACTATGCCGTGGCATACGTCTTCTTCTTAAGTCTGCCTATGCGAGCTGCCCGCTGCCGGCAGGCGGAAGGAGTGCACGGTGGTATCGGGGTGAACGCGTGAAGATAAGAACCTTGATGACTAAAAGTGGTATCCGGGGTCGAATTCTGGCCATAGGAGTGGCTCTTGTGGTGACTCCCAGTTCTGTCTGGGCGACCTACAAACCGCCGCCACCCTGCAATAATCCGTTCACTCCGCAGCAGGAAGTCACCGAAGGCTCCAAGGTGGCCGCACAGGTGTACCAGGCGATGCCGGTGCTGCCCGAGAGCGATCCCGTATCTCAATATGTGGCTCAGCTTGGGAGCCACCTGGTCTCTCACGCTCCCGGACTCAAATGGCCGTTTACCTTTCGGGTGGTCGCGAGTTCCGATATCAATGCCTTTGCGTTGCCGGGCGGAGCGATCTTCGTCAACGTGGGGACGGTGCGGGCAGCGGAGAACGAGGCGCAGCTAGCCGGTGTGCTTGCGCATGAAACTTCGCACGTCGTTCTGCGGCACGCCACCTGCAACATGAAGAAGCAGCAGACGACGAATCTGCTTGCGGGCCTCGGCAGCATCGCGTCGCAGATTCTGCTGGGCAGCGGCGCAGCCGGGCAGATCAGCCAGGCGGTCATCGGCGGAAGCAGCGGACTTTACGGTCTTCGCATGTCGCGCGACGACGAAAAGCAGGCTGACCTGCTGGGGACCGATATTTTGTATAACTCGGGATACGACCCGCGGGGAATGCCACAGTTCTTTGAGATCATCCAGGGGAAGTATGGCGCCGGCGGGGCACAGTGGCTGGCTGACCACCCGAACCCCGGCAACCGGACCGAGTATGTAACGGAAGAAATTGCCACGCTCCCTCGCCGCACCGACGCGATTGTTTCGTCTGCCGCCTTCAAACGCGTACACGATATCGCCATGAAAGAACCTGTGTTTACGGCGCAGCAGATCAAGGATGGAGTGTGGAAGAACGCGAATTATTCTCCGGGGCCGGGGCCGAATGCTCAGAGTACGGCCGCGATCGCCCAGAACGCCAGCCAGCAGGCAGGTGCGGCCAGTGGGCAGTTCAGCGGGCAATATGGTGCGCAGGGACCGGTTGCTCTTAGCCATGCGCAGCTTGGCATTGGCTCACCCTTGGTGAACCATCGTGGACCGAACTTTAGCATCAACCTGCCCGCAAACTGGCAGGCGACCGGCGAAGCCAATGGGGGCGCCACTCTGGCTCCGGTTGGGGGCTCGGGTGCATTCGGACTTGTGTATGGCGCTCTAATCGGTACCGCACAGACAGACGGCGTTACAGATGAAGACTCGCTGGCGAGTGCCACGCAACAATTGACCCAGCAGATCAGCCAACAGAACGGAGGGCTTCGCCAACTTACCCAGATTCAGCCGATGAAGCTGAACGGGCGGCTTGCCAATGCGATGGAGTTGCGTGGACGATCACCGCTGGTGGAAAACGGAACGACTCTGCCAGAGCGGGAGTGGCTCATTGCCACGCCGTCGAGCGATGGAGACCTTCACTACATCATCTTCGTAGCCCCGGAAAGAGACTTCGCAGCCCTGCAGCCGACGTTCAAGGCCATGCTGAACAGCTTTAAGCCTCAGTAGAGTCAGGAGTTACTAGTCGCCGCCGAGAGAACATCCAGCACGTCGCGCGGTTCTGGGCGAACGCGGAAGTCAGCGTGGGCTCCGGCGAACAGGATGGTTCGATCCCGGCCGATGATGTAGGTGGCTGGGAGCGGCAGACGCCAGCTCGCATCGCCATTCACCAGCGGAATGTTCACCAGGATGCTGCGGTAGTATTGCTGCTGCGACGCCGCAACCGAATAGGCCAGGCCAAACTGGGCAGCCAACTGGCAGCCGGCATCCGTAAGCACAGGGAAGCCAAGCCCATGCTGCACCGCAGTGAAGTCGTTCTGGCGAACGGTCTGCGGAGAGATGCCAACCAGCAGCGCGCCCCTTTTACGGACCGCACTGTAAAGATCTCGCCAGGACTCAAGCTCGGTCACACAGTAAGGACACCAACGCCCACGAAAGAAATTGATCACCAACGGCCCCAGCGCCAGCAAATCGGCGCTGTGTACCAGGCGGCCGGCCGCGTCAGGCAGAATGAACTCAGGGGCTTGAGAGCCAACCGGCAAGATTTGGTCTTCCACACCCGCAGCGTAAAGCTCTGCCACCGCGCGCTCACTAATTTCGAGGCGCTCCGGCTGCACAAGGTTTCGCGTGTTTGCAGTGATCTGGTCGAGTTGATCTTGCAGTTTCGACATAAAAGCGTTCTATCTGGAGGCTGGAAGGTTAGTTGCCACGATCAGGCCCGAGCTTTTGACGACCAACAAATCGAAAGGTCTTCAGTAAAATTTGACTCTTCCTGGTGAGGAAAAGTCCGCACTCACCGTTACCGGCCCATGCCTCGCATGCCGCCGAGAGCCCCCATCATGCGGCGCTGCATGCCGCCACCCTTACCCACTGTTTTAAACATCTTACGCATCTGGGCGTACTGGCGCAGCAGTTGATTCACTTCCTGCACGCTGGTGCCGGACCCGCGCGCGATGCGCTTGCGGCGGCTGCCAGAGATGATCTCGTGCTTGTCGCGCTCCTGCTTCGTCATCGAGTTGATGATGGCCTCGATGCGGGTAAATTGCCCTTCATCCACTTGCCCGGCCATCTGCTGGATGCCCTGGAAAGGCCCGACCGAGGGCAGCATTTTGAGGATGCTCTGCATGGAGCCAAGCTTGCGGATCTGGCGCAACTGGTCGCGGAAGTCTTCGAGCGAAAAGCCGTCGCCGGAGAGGGCCTTGCGGGCGAAATCCTCTTGTTTCTTCTTATCCAGGGTCTCTTCGGCCCGCTCGATGAGCGTCATCATATCGCCCATGCCCAGGATGCGGCCGACGATACGGTCAGGATGGAAAGGCTCAAAGGCGTCTGACTTTTCGCCCGTACCGATGAACTTGACCGGCTGGCCGGTCGCGTGGCGGATGGAGAGCGCAGCACCACCACGGGCGTCGCCATCCATCTTGGTGAGCACCGTGCCGGTAAGCGCCAGTTGTTTATGGAACTCACCCGCGGAGTGGACGGCGTCCTGGCCGGTCATAGCGTCGGCAACGAACAGAATCTCCTGTGGATTGAGCAGATCCTTGAGGCCCCGCATTTCGGCCATCAGCTCTTCGTCCAGGGCCAGGCGGCCGGCGGTATCGACGATGAGCGTGTCGCAGCCGGAGTTGATGGCCTCGCGGCGCGCTTCCTTGGCTAAGCGCTCGACGAGCGCTCTGCCCGGCGCCTCTCCCTTAATGTCGCCCTCGTATAAGTTGATCTTGATCGCGTTGGCGACCACTTTGAGCTGTTCACGGGCAGCGGGACGGTAAACGTCGACGGAGACCAGCAGGGGGCGGTGGCCGCCTTTTCTAAGCCAGGCGGCCAGCTTGCCTGAGGTCGTGGTCTTACCGGAACCCTGCAGGCCGGCCATCAGGATCACGGTGGGCGGGCGGGACGCGAAGTTGAAGCGCGCCGTGTCTTTGCCCAGCAGCGCTACCAGTTCGTCGCGGACAATCTTGATGACCTGCTCGGTGGGCGAAAGGGCAGTCATTACCTGCTGGCCGACAGCCTTCTCGCGGATGTGGTCGATCAGTTCCTTGACGACGTTCAGGTTAACGTCGGCTTCGAGCAGGGCAACGCGGATTTCACGCAGGGCCTCGCCAATGTTTTCTTCGGTGATGGTGCCCTGACCACGAAGAGTCTTGAAGGCTCGCTGCAGCTTGTCAGACAGGTTTTCGAACATGGCGTTTCTTCAAGTCTAACTGATGTGGCCGGGTTAACCGGAGTATCGGGAGGGAGGACGGGTATCCGCGGCTTACCCCGGTTTTAGCAAGGTTTGGAGCCTGGTTTTATGCAGCCTGTGCCTTTTCGCCGATGTTCGGAACATCGATGCCCAGGGCCGTGGCGAGGGAAATCTGGTGGTCCTGCTCCTGAACGAGGATTTCGCGGATGAGCTCCGCGGTGGCGTACTCGCCCAGCGCTTCGCATTGACGCACGCGGTCACGATAGTTGCGGATGGTGATGTTCTCGTTTTCCAGGTCCAGGCGCAGCACTTCTTCGGCCTTACCCGAGATACTGACCGGCTTGGGAACAACCACAGGCATGCCGCCAAGGTAGTCAATCTGATTGGCCACGATCGTGGCATGTTGTAGCTCTTCGATGGCATGTTGGGCCAATTCGCCAGCGATGTTCATGTAGGCAGCGCCCTTCAGCACCTGGGAATAGACCACGTAGGCGATGATGGCCTGGTATTCCCGGGACAAATCTTCATTGAGCAGGTCGATCAATTTTTCACGCGTGATTGTCGATGCCATTTCCTTGGTGGGCGACATGTATTTCTCCTTGGCGCAAACGCAACGCGCGAGTCCTCTGCAGGCACTCCATGAGCGGAATACAGAGCAGTTGCATAGTTGGGTGCAGTATCTTGCCAAGGGGTTGCAGGCGATCAAGGCTCTGCCGAAGCTACGACGCATTGCCACGGGTTTGCCCTACGGGGTTTGCGCTACGGGTTTGTGTTATTCGTCGGCGAGGTAGGGGCTTGGCCATGGGCTCGAGGGGGAACTGCCAAACCCGGAGCCTGAACTGGACCCATTGTTGGAACCAAAGCCCGAACCGCTGCCCGAACCAAAGCCCGAACCGCTATTAGAACCGGCGAATCCTGGACCGCTACCCGTGCCAACTGGAGAAGTGCCACTGCCGCCAAGGCCGTTGCTGGTGCCGTTGCTGTTGCCTGGCTGGCCAAGGCCCGACGCCGATCCGCCGTTCTGATTTCCGGTGCCGTTCAGCGCCTCAATGACATTCTGGTTGGGATCGAAAACGAATTCCCATTTGTTGTAGTACTTCTGCTTCCTGTAAATCTTGATCGACTGTTTCTTGCTGGTCAGGCCAACACCTACGATCGGTGCGCCACCGAGGGTGGCGCCAGGTGAACCGAAAGCGCTGCTGGCGCCCGTCGTGGTCGTGCCATTGAGGCCATTCGTGCCCGCTGCGCTATTTGTGCCGCCGAGGCCGGTCGAAGATCCGAGCCCGCTCGAAGCGCCGATGCCGGTTGAAGAGCCAATGCCTGTGGCAGGCGTGGCCGGGGTGTTCAGGCCGGTGGAGGAACCGGAGTTCGCATCACTCGTGCTGGAGTCTGCACTATTAGCTGCCGGAGTTCGCACTATTGGCTGCTGGAGTTCGCACTATTGCTCGACGAGGAAGAGGAACCGCTATTCCCAAAAATTGAGTTAGAACTTCCTCCCGTGCCTGCGTTCGTTCCCGCGAGCCAAAGGACGATGAAGGCGACGAAGGGTTGCTGCTACCGAGACCGTTGTTATTGTTCAGCGCGCCTGGAGGCGTGCCGACTTGCGCAGGCTGGCCGAACAAGCCCAACGTGGGCACCTGTTGCTCTCCGTTGTGGATGATGCGCCAATCATCCTTGCCGGTCAATGGATCCTTATAACGCTTGCGCAGAAAACGCTGGTTATCGGTCTTCATCAACTGGTCAATGGTGTTCGGGTAGCGGCCGTACCGATTGTAGTAGACCTGGATGGCCCTTGCGTATTGCATCCCTCGATGCACGGTTTCCGCTTCTTTATCGCGGCGAATGTCTTCGGCGACTTTAGGAGCCGCTACTGCCAGCGTGATCAGAAGCAGCAGGATCATGACCAGGACGCCGAGCAGGAGATAGCCTTCCTGCCTCGGTAACCGGGATGGTGACGGATAAAGATTTTTCATGACAGCACTCAATTGAGCAGCGGCAGTGTTTGCGTGTTGTGGTAAGGAATGTCTTCCACCTGGACAGAAGCCGGACCGATCTTCACGACACGATAACGGCGGTCCACTATATCGCCTTCCGAGGCGATGAAGATATCCTCGCCATGCAACAGAAAGATCTTCCTCTGGCCTGCCTTTGCCTCAGAGTAGCCGTAAAAGCCCAGGTTGATGGGCGGAGGTGGAGGCGGAGGGGGCGGCCCGGTTTGCACAGCCGCCTGGCGAATCGGAGCGACCGGCTTCGGAATCGTCGGCGCCACGGAGAACTGGGAGAAAATGTTGCGGCCATTTCCAGTGTATTCGAGCGACTCCGTCTGACGCATGATTTCCGGGTGCAGGGTTGGGTCAAGCGAGGCTAGTCCACTCACTTTGGCTGCCTGGTGTGGAAGCGCCATAGGGCCGCTGTTCCCCTCTGCCCCTTCGCCGCTGGTAGTGGCCGGCCGTGGTTGGGTCACGGCCGCAGCGGGCGCGGGTGCGGGCGTGGGTGTATTGGAGGGGCCAAAGGTCTGCCACAAAAAGTGCACCAGCAGGATCAGCATGACCACGCCGAGGCCACTCGCGATGTAGACCTTTTTCTTATCTTCGGTGCCGGCTTTAAGTGCCATTACTGAGCATCCCCCTCTTCTGGCGCTGGGGCCGCATCATTCGAAACAGGGGGGACGATATGGTCAAGATCGGCCGCGTGCAGATACGTGGTCAGGCGCAGGCGCAAATTCACCAGGCCTCCCTGCTGCCCGGTGAGCGTAAGCCCGGTGACGATGAAGAAGGTCTTGCTGCGCTCGAGGCCATTAATGTAGTGCATCAGCGGGGCATACTCCCCGCTGAGACTCGTATCGATCCTCACCTCGGCAAGGCCGGAAACACCCGGCGTCTGCACATAAGACGTTCGGGTGCGACGCACGGAATATTTTGTTGCCAGTTCGTCGAGATTCGCCGTGATGGTGGAGTAGGCTGCCGGAAAGCGCTGAGTGTAGAAGTCCTCAGCCTGCGTACGTGCCGATACCACCTTCGCCGGCAGGTTATGCAGCGGCCGCGTTTGCAACTCGAGTGCCCGGTAGGCAATCTGCTGGCGAGCCAGTTCATCTGGGCTCGAAGCACGCAAGGTGTTCCAGGCAAGAAACAGCCGAATGCCCAGGACGAGATTCAGAATCAACAAGACTGCAACGCCGGCAAAGTGCAGGTTGAGCAGGCTAAACAGATTGGAGCGGTTCAGCTTCATTGAGCCACCGCCTTGCTGGCCGCATGTGGTTTGCGCTTTGCCGGCTTGTCGGCAGTCGCGGGCTTGGCGGGTTTTGCCTTGGTGGCCGCCGCCTTTTTGCCGGGATCGGGCAGCGGGTTGTACTCCGCGAGCAGGTCGAAGTTCACATTGGAGTTCGCGCTGACCTGCTGGATCGCCTGGCCGTTCTGACTACTCTCAGCCGATTCATCCGCGAGGCGCGGAGAAAGGAAGCGGTGGGAGTGCTCCAGATTGCGAATCAGGTCAACGGCCCGTTCGTGTGCTCCGCTCACGCGCAAACGCACGGTCACCTTACCATCCTTGGAAATCACCGGGTCGATGTTCATGACCTGCACGCCGTTGGGCAGTACAGTCTCCAGGTCCATCATGACGGCCGTCCAGGAGAAAGTCTTGCGCGCAAACATGTGATTGAGAAACTGCGACTGTGACAGGATCGCCGCATTCTTGGGCTCGCGCATCTGCGATTCGAAGTTCGCCTGCTGCGTGTTGATGTGCTCGATCTGCTGCTCGACCGCGGCGAGCCGCGCATGGGCTTCGGCAGCCTTCCGTTTTTCCGTGGAAAGAAAGAGCCACAGGGGCACCGCGATGAGGGCCAGCAGGGCGATCAGCATCCGCAGCCGCGTGTAGAGCGGACCCAGCTCGACAAAGGGACGAGACGCGAGGTTGAGTTGGATGCGCATTAGCTGGCGAGCGCTCCTACCACCCCGGCAAGGATCCCGCCGGGCATGGCTTTGCTGCCGTAGGGCATGGGTACAAGGTCACGTATGGGGATGCTGTCGTCGCCCAGGATCCGGATCAGCTCTTCTGGCCCGCCCAGGCCGCAGGAAAGCAGCTGGCGCGGGGGGGCATCGAGCGTATCCTCAAAATAAGCTATTGCTACGCTTACCGATTGCTGCAGCTCCTCGGCCGAGTGGTATAAGTTTTCTTCAGGCGACCAATCCTTCTCCGTGAGCTCAAGCGTGCGGTGCAAAAGCAGCTCATTCTGGCTGGTAATTGCGGTGGTGACTGAGCTGCCGTTGCGATTGACCACCAGCGCCGGTTCCCCTGTGTTCACAGCGGCCAGGGCAGCCAGCGTACTTGGCAGCACAACTCCGGGCTCATAGCCCGCTTCGCGAACAGCGCTCTCATACTCATGCAGCACCCCTGCGGGAGAAACCGCGACAATGACCCGCTCCAGGCCCGCTTTGCCGGGCATCATCTGGTAGCTGACGGCGGCATCCTCCATTTCAAAAGGCACCAGCTTACGCAAGCGGAAACGAATGATGGGGAGCCTTTCCGCGATTTTTGCCGGCAGCGTGTCGAAATCCAGCAAAAGAACCCGTACGGCCGCGTCGGGAATAACGATCGTGACCTGGGAGTCTTTCACGCGGATTTCATCGAGCGCCTGGCGCAGCGCGGCGGCAACTGCTGACCGGTCGCTGAAGTTGGGCGTCTTGAGGCCGGCGGCCAGCACGCCGGGCCGCAGAGCCGCGAACGACGACACTATCTGCTGTTCCGCGTCGCCGGGCCGGCCCGCGACTACGCCGGCGCTGGTGATTTCGCAGGCCAGGCGCGGCCGCAGAGCGGCGGTTTGAGACGGGAAGATGCGGTTGGCAATATGCGCGAGCATGTCTAGCGAAAGGCCTCGATGAACGTGACTTTGTTGATCTCTTTCAGTGTAGTCAAGCCGCGGCTTGCGCGGTCGATCGCCGATTCACGAAGAAACTGCATGCCTTGTTTCTGGGCCAGTTTGCGCACTTCCGAGGCCGGCTTCTTTTCGAGAATAATCTCGCGGATGGGATCGTTGAGTTCGAGCAGTTCGTGGATCGCCGTACGGCCGCGATAACCGGTGCCTCCGCATTCGATGCAGCCGGCGCCTTCGTGAAAGTCAAAGCTGCGCCACAACTCCGGATCAAGGCCGCTGTTACGCAGAAACTCATCGTCGTAGCGCACCGCGCGCGTGCAGTGCTCGCAGATGGTACGCACCAACCGCTGGGCCAGGATGCAGTTCAGCGCCGAGACAAAGTTGTAGGCCTCGACGCCCATGTTGAGAAAGCGCCCCAGCACATCGACCACATTGTTGGCGTGGACGGTGGTGAACACCAGGTGACCGGTCAGCGCGGAGTTAATCGCAATCTGCGCCGTCTCCTGGTCGCGGATTTCACCAACCAGGATCTTGTCAGGGTCATGACGAAGAATGGAGCGCAATCCTCGGGCGAAGGTAAGCCCCTTCTTTTCGTTTACTGGGATCTGCGTGATGCCGCGAATCTGATATTCGACCGGGTCTTCAATGGTGATGATCTTGTCTTCGTCGCTCTTGATCTCGTTGAGTGCGGCATAAAGGGTCGTGGTCTTGCCCGACCCGGTGGGCCCAGTCACCAGCACCATGCCATAGGGTTCGCGAATATAGCGACGGAAGCGGCGCAGATCGTCTTCGCCAAAACCCACCACATCGAGCGTGAGCTTGCGGAACTTCTCGCTCATCGACTCCTTGTCGAGTACACGCAATACGGCGTTCTCGCCGTGCACGGTAGGCATGATGGAAACGCGGAAGTCGATCAACCGGCCCTTGTAGCGAACACGGAAGCGTCCGTCCTGCGGTACGCGGCGTTCGGCGATATCCAGTTCGCTCATGACCTTGATGCGCGAGAGAATGGTCGAGTGGTGCTCACGCGCAATGGGCGCCATGGCTGCCTGCAGCACGCCGTCGATGCGGTACTTTAACCACCAGCGAGTCGTCGTACGTTTCGAGGTGGATATCTGACGCGCGGCGCTCGAGAGCGGTAAAGATCGTCGTGTCCACCAGCCGGATGATCGGGCTGATGTCCTCTTCCGAGGTGAGCTTCTCGATCGAGATATTCTCGTCAGCGTTGTCTTCGGCTGAGATTACATCGAAGGTCAGTCCTTCGGTCGCTTCGTCGAGTACGCGCTGCGACTGCTCCGTCTTCTTGAGCAAGTCGGTGATCTGCGAGAGGGTCGCGACCCGGGTGATGATGCGTTGTCCCAGCAGGCCGCTGATTTCGTCCAGCACCATCAGGCGGCTGGGGTCGCTCACGGCGATGATCAGGCGGTCTTCCTGCTGCTCCAGCGGAACGAAGTTGTAGCGGAACATCATGTCCACCGGCACGCTGCGGAAGAGCTCGTGCTGGATGCGGAAGTTCTTCAGGTCGACGAACTCGCACCGGTAGCGGTGGGCGAGATTTTGGGCGCGCGCTGCCTCGTCTAACTCCGATACCGCGGTTGTGACAAGTACGGTGCTTTCAGCCATTCAAAAACTCCTAAAGACGAAATGCGCAAAGCGGAAGATCGAACCCATCGAGCGGATGGGTTTCCGTCTTCCTCAGTGGCCCCCCATGGTGCTTGCCTGCCCCAGGGAGAAGATGGGCAGGTAGAGCGCGATCAGGATCACCACGACAACGGAGCCCATCACGATCAGGATGGCGGGCTCAATGAGCGCCAGTGCGGCGGTCAATGCCGTCTGGACGTCTTCTTCGAAAAACTCGGCTACCGAATTCAACATTTGCGGTAAGGCGCCGGTGGACTCACCTACATCAATCATTTCGACGGCCAGATCGGGGAAAACGCTTGTCATTTCCAGGCTCTGAGCCAGGCTTTTGCCTTCGCGCACGCTGGCAACTGAAGACATGACGGCTGCGGCGATGGTGCTGCTCGAAATGGAGCGGGCCGCTGTTTCAAGCGAAGGCACAGGCGGCAAGCCGCCCACCAGCAGGCTGGAGAGGGTGCGCACAAACAGCGCGACCTGGTATTTGCGCCAGATATTGCCGAAGATCGGCATGTTGATACGCATGCGGTCGATGCGCGCAGTGCCGGCCGTCGTCTGGCTGTAGCGGTAGAGCAGGTAAGCAATCAACGCGATGGCCGCAAGGGCCCAGAGAATGTAGTGCTGGAAGTTATTGCCAACGGCGAGCAGCATGCGGGTGGCAGCGGGCAGGTTGGTGCCCAACTGGTCATAGAGCATGGCGAAACGCGGCACCACAAAGCTGATCAGGAAGACGAAGAGCGCAATCACCATCGTGATCAGCAAGATGGGGTAGAGCAGCGAAGCCTGCAGCTTCTTCCGGAACGAGAGCGAGATTCGCTGAAAGGCAAGGTAACGCGACAACACGTCTTCCAGTTGGCCGCTTCGTTCGCCGGCCAGCAGGGTCGTGGTGTAGATCAGCGGGAAGCCGCCCTGAGCTTCGAAGGCAGCGGAGAGCGATTCGCCGGTGCGCACTCGCGCGGCTACATTCTCCAGTTGTGCGCGGAAGTTCGGATTCTTCTGCCCCTTCACCAGCATGTCGAGCGAGCCGAGGATAGGCAACCCGGCGCGGATCAGTGTGAGGAACTGCTGGTTGAAGATGATGAAGGCTTCCAGGTTGGCACGCTTGCGGCTGCCTCCCACGCCGCGCATCCCGCGCGGCCGCACCGAGTAGACGTAGTAGCCGGCCTGCAGGAAGCGCGACCGCAGCTCATCGGCGGAGCCGGCTACCTGAACCTGCTCCTGAATGCGTCCCCGCTCATCTGCCAGCTTGATTACGTACTCTGCCATGCGCTCCTTCTCAGTTTACTGGGATACGGCTTTGCCTGCGGCCAATGTGGCTGCGAGCGTTCCCAGCTTGCCAATTCTTCCTTTTGGACCAACGGCCCAGGGCAGGCTGAGAGCATTCCAATCACCCGCATCGAGCCATTGCCACGTCTTGCCATCGTCGCGCGAAATATCCGATCCGTTGCTGCCGGCGCTGATCCAGGCCTTCGCCGTCTCGTCCCAGGCGACGGCTGATCGATACCCGTGGGGAGCTTTGGCGGCGACGGTCCAATGCAGACCGCCATCGGAGGTGTATGTTGCCGTGCCAGCCGTTGCCTCAGGCTTGCGGTAATCTCCACCCACGGCAACTCCGTGCTGGTGATCGCGAAACGCTAAAGAGAAGACGCCGGATGAGTCGTTTCCGCTTGCCAGTGGGGTCTCGGCGGCTTGCCAATCTACTCCATTCCGGCTATTCAGCACTCTTGCCTTGCTTGTTCCCAGCCACAGCCGGCCTCTGTTGGCCGTCATGGCGCTGTTGCTGGCAGCGAAAGACGACTCGCCGGGCAGTGACGGCAAGTGCGTGGACGCCCGGCCCCAGGTATTACCTCCGTCATGAGTGACAAACAGCGGAATCTCCTCAGCATCGGTACGTGTACCGTCCGGTACTGGATCACCATAGATCAAACCACGCTTTCGATCGAGGAAGAGCAGGCCATCCCAAAATCCGATTGTTCCATTTGGGTTGGTGAACACGAGTTTCCATGCGGTGCAGCCATCGTTAGTCTGGTAGAGGCGAGACAGCTCGCCTGGTCCGCTCGATAGAGCGAGGGCCGTCCTTGCATCCCAGGCCCAGATCCCCCGGAAGTCGAGTTTGGCGCCTTCAGGCGGTACGGCACAGTGTTGCCAATGGCTGCCGCCGTCCATGCTGCGTAGAACGGTCCCGCCGGTGCCGCTCGCCCATACGACTACACCATTTACAGAGTGAATTCCGCGCAACCCTGCGCCGGCGCCGCTCGGCTGTAGCTGCCAAGTGGCAGCTTGCGCGGCGGCCGAGAGCAGGGCGCCGGCGAGCAGGGCGGCCGGGAGAAAGAGGCCAGAGAATCGCATCGTCGTGGCATTATCGGTGATGTGGTTAAGATTCCCCATCGCACTTTGGTGTGCCGGTTCTGTCCCAGTAACCAGTCGATGGGCGCCCCAAATCCGGAACGGGTCTTTCTCCGGGCTAGACGGGCGGCAAGCCATCCACGATCGGGACACCCGGCGGTGGCTTAAAGACGAAATCCGCGTCCGGAGCTGGTGCATCCGCCTGGCTGGCCTTGAAGCGGAATGAGGTCTCGGCGCCATCGGTTTCGCTGATGCTCATGAAGTGGATCTCCCCCTCGGCGCTTACCCCCAGAACAATCTTTGCCACCCGGTTCTGCATGCCCTTCGGTACGCCAGAGAGTTGCAGGCCGGCAGCCGAGGTCGTGAGGGTCAACCCTTCCAGTTCCTTTTGCAGCTGCGTGTGGCCGAGCAGAAAACGCAACGGCGAACGCAGATCGTCCAGTTGCGCGGCCGGCACCCGCTGCACCTGGGCGCTCCCCGGAGCGTAGAACCAAGCGTATTTGCCATCGAGCAGAAAGAGCTTTCCCGCCGGGCTGGCGTAGTCCCAGCGCATCTTTCCGGGTTTACGCAGCAGCAGCGTGCCGCTTTCCTCCCTGTCGATGCCCATGCCACGAAACGTTTCGGTAAAGTCGACGCGCAGGGAATGCAGGCGGTTGTAGTGCTTATCTACGCGCTCGGCCAGTTGCTGGGGGGTGAGCTGCGGCTGGGGCACGGTCTGGGCAGCAACCCCGGTGCCCAGCAAAAGTGAACATAGAGCGACAGCAGAAAACCGGCTTATGCGTGGGAGGCGGTCAAGGCCGCTCCCCATCATGCAACCTAGATCCCGCATTTACTGAATCGGCTGGTTGCAGTTGGTTCCGCCCGAGAGGTCGGCCTTGATCTCACCTGCAGGGTCGATGCAGAAGCCACGATGCCCCGACTTCCCAATCGATTGCGGCACCGCCGTAGCCTCGTAGGAGGTGTACATATCCTGGTTGTTCACCGTGACCTTGTTGCAGTTGACGATGTTGAACGTATAGCCCGACTTCTGCCCCGTGGCCAGATCGCCCTGCAGAACCCCGGCGGCTTGAGGTGTGGGCGCGCTTGCGCTGCCGCTGCCACCACCGAGTGCAGCCAGAGAACAAGCGAAGCCGTTGGCCGGGAAGTTCGTCTGGTACTGGATCTGTGCCTGGTAAATGGCGCGCAATGATTGGATCGCCGAGGTCTCGTCGGCCTGGGCCTTCATGCTGATGAAGTTCGGAATGGCGATCAACATCAGAATAATCATGATCGACATAACGATCAGCAACTCCATCAGGGTGAAACCGCGCTGGCGATTGCGGCGGGCCTTCGCCGAATTTTCCCGGAGGACGCAAACGATCTTGCTGAGCTCAATCATGTTCTTCTCGATTCCCGTAGAAACGGGGCTGCGGCGCCCCTGCTTCTGGCGTTCCAAGTCTACCAAGGTCTGGCCGCTGCGAGTCGACAGGAAGAGCAACGCCAGTTACCGATATTATCCATAGTGTTGGACGCAGCCGGGCGTAAAAACGTTCAACCTGCCGATCAGCAGGCGAGTTGAGTACGGCTCACGCGCAGACCATCGAGCCGGCCCAGCAACGTTACCGCTACCTTTTCGGGATCGAACAGTGTGTTGGCCATGACCATCACCTGTTCGCTGGTCACCGTCTCTACCTTGTCCATAATCTCGTCCACGCCGAAAAAGTGCTGGAAGTACATTTCCTGGCGGGCCAGGTTCGACATGCGCGACATGGAGCTCTCCAGGCCGAGAATGATGTTGCCCTTCAATTGCTCTTTGGCCCGGCGAAGTTCTTCTTCGGGCAGCGCCTCGCTCTTGAGACGGCGAAACTCGCTCATGATCAGGTCGATCACCTGCAGGCAATGGGCCGACGAGGTTCCGACATACACACACAAGGAACCCGTATCTCGGTAAGGATTCAGGTCGCTGAAAATGGAGTAGGCCAGACCACGCTCTTCGCGCACCGTCTGGAAAAGCCGCGAACTCATGCCGCCGCCCAGGACGGTATTCAGCAGCAGAGTCACGTAGCGCAGTTCATGCGCCAGCGGCGGGGAAGGCACACCCAGGCAAAGCTGCACCTGTTCCAGCGCCTTCTTGTTGCGCATCACGATCTTGGAAACAGTTCGCGGAGCCGTCTCAGGCAAGTCATCTGTGTTTAGCCCAATGCGATCGAAGCGCCGGGAGACCATCTCGACAAACGCATCGTGCTCCAGATTGCCGGCGGCGGAGAAAACCATGTTGTTGCCGGAGAAGCGCCGTCCATAGTAATCGAACAGCGTCTTCTGTTCGAAGCCGCGCACCGTCTCCTTGGTGCCGAGGATCGGTTTGCCGAGTGGATGGTCTTTCCAGAAGTTCTGGGTGAAGATCTCGTGGACTAGGTAGTCGGGGTTGTCCTCGTCCATCTTGATCTCTTCGAGAATCACGCCGCGTTCCCGTGCAATGTCTTCGTTGTTGAAGACCGGGTTAAGCACCAGGTCAGAGAGAACATCGAGCGCCGTAGGAACATGCTCGTCGAGAACTTTCAGGTTGAAGCAGATGGTTTCTTTACCGGTGAACGCGTCGAGGTTCCCGCCGATGGCATCGACTTCGCGTGCAATATGTTTTGCGGAGCGCGATTGCGTTCCCTTGAACACCATATGTTCGACAAAATGAGAGATGCCGTTCACTTCCGGCAGCTCATGCCGGGAGCCGGCCCTGATCCACACACCCATGGCCACCGACCGGATATGCTCCATGCGCTCGGTCAGAATTGTCAGGCCGGAAGGTAGGATCGTGCGTCGAATGCTGCGTTCTGTCACCATGTCAGTGTATCGGCTTTCCCCGGCTTCAACCGGATTTCCTTGCGCCGGACAAGGAAATCCGGCGAACTTGAGGCAGGCATTCCCGTGGCTAGAACTGTGCTTGCCAGCTGGATGCTATGCTGCGAAAAGAGGCTTGGGTGCCGTAACAATGCCTGGTAGGGAAAAACTCGCCTATCCGTTAGACGAAAAAGCCGGCCTCGCCGCTGGAAATCTTTTCGGCCTTTCCCGTCAACAACTTACGGTCATCATGGAGCAATTTGGGCAGCCTCCTTACCGGGCCGGCCAGCTTCTGGGGGCCATGTTCCAGCAGCGCGTCTCTTCGCTCGAAGAGGTGTCGACCCTGCCCCGCAGCCTGCGCAGGGAGATGGCTGACCAGGGGTGGACCTTGACCCCGCCCAGAATTATCGAGACCTTTCGCTCTGTCGATGGCACCGAACGCTACCTCGTGGCTGGGGAAGATGTGCAGACCGTCGAAACCGTCTGGATGCCGGATGGGGACGGGGCAGAGCAGGGAGAGGGTGAGACACCTGAGGCGGCCACCCGGCGGGCCACTATCTGTGTTTCCAGCCAGGTGGGTTGCGCCGTGAATTGCCAGTTTTGTTTGACCGCGAAGCTCGGGTTGCAACGGAATCTCTCTGCCGGGGAGATTGCGGGTCAGGTGATTGCGGTGCTCGAGCGGCAGGCGGTGCAGGTGGGCCGCGACCGCATCAATCTGGTCTTCATGGGGATGGGCGAGCCGTTTCTCAACTATGACGAGTTCATGGCGGCGGTGCGGCTGTTGGTGAACGAGGCTGGGCTGGCTGAGTCGAGAATGACGGTTTCCACCTCGGGTATTGTGCCCGGTATCTTGCGCCTGGCGGCAGAGCCGGTCCGGCCCCGGCTGGCGATTAGCCTGAATGCGCCGAACGATGAGATCCGCGAAGCCATCATGCCCATCACGCGCAAGTGGAAAATCGAAGACGTGATTCGGGCGGCCGCCCAACTGCCTTTGAGGCCGCGGGAACGGGTCACGTTCGAATATGTGTTGCTGGGTGGCTTGAACGATGGCCCTGAGCATGCCGACGAACTGATTGCGCTCGCTCGGAGTGCTCCCATGCCGGTGAAGGTGAACCTGATCGCGTGGAATCCGGGGCCGGGCATCGCTTATGCAATGCCTCCGGAGGAGCGAGTCGCCGCCTTTCAGCAGCGGCTCATCGCGCGCGGAGTACCGGCGTTTCTCCGGCGGCCGAGGGGAAGAGACATTTACGCTGCCTGCGGCCAGTTGAAGCGCACCGTGACTGAAATTCAACCTGCGGCGAGGTAATTCTCACCCGTACTTTTTGGTTACGGAAGGCCAATGGCCAAACATAACCAAGGGTAACTTAATCAGCTTAGTGAGCTTACGAAGCATATTTTCTTGGCCGATGGACCGCATCCCCTTCGGTCAGATCTGCGTTGTGGCCGGTTCGACCATCTGTTTCGTGGGGAAACTTACCATTTTCGTTTGATTCTCAGAGGAAGCTGGCGCTACCTGCGCCCGCTGATACCCAGCCGCAACACCGTTTCCGCGACGCGATCGGCGGCATGGCGCAGTACGTCGCCTTCGGCGGCAAAGTCGCCCGCGACGCAGGCAACGCCCAGTGCCTCGATGGCCTCGATATCGGCCACGATCGGAGATGCGCCCTCGACGGCGTAACGGTCGAGCAGCACCTGGGTCACCGGCGCCGTATTCACCAGTGCGTAATCGAAGATTGGTTGCCGTGAGTGCTCGTAGATGCGCTCAATATGTTGCGAAGCGGTGAGCTGCAAACTCTCATTGGCCTGGGTCATCAAGTTGCAGATGAAGACGCGGACCGCTTTCGAGGAAGCCAGCGCCTCGGAAACGCCCTTTACCAGCAGATTCGTGACCAGGCTGGTGTAAAGCGACCCCGGGCCGATGGTGATCAGGTCGGCGCGTTCGATTGCCTCCAGCGTTTCCGGCAGCGGTGCCGCGTCTGCCGGCTCCAGCATAAGCTCCACAATGCGCTGGCGGCTGGCCGTGATGTTGGTCTCTCCGTTCACCAGCGAACCGTCGTCCATGCGGGCGGCTAACGAGACATTGGCATTGGTGACCGGGTAGATATGCCCCCGGGTCGCGAGCACCTGGGAAGAGAGTTTGATCGCCTGGGCGAAATCGCCAGTCATCTCCAACAGCGCGGCGACGAAGAGGTTGCCGAAGCTGTGCCCCTCCAGACCCTCTCCCGCGGTAAAGCGATGGCGAAATAACCGCGAGATCAAATGCTCGTCTTCAGACAGAGCCACCATGCAGTTGCGCAGGTCGCCTGGCGGCAGCATGTTGAACCCGCGGCGCAGCCGGCCGCTGGAGCCGCCGTCATCGGTTACGGTGACCAGGGCAGCCAGGTCGGAAATGAGGCAAGGCGCCGATTCGCGGTCCGCGGGGGACTGGTGCGGTGACGTGACATAGCGCCGCAGGCCGCGCAGCAGGGTAGAAAGTCCGGTGCCTCCGCCGATCGCCACGACCCGGATACTGGAGCGGTCGGTACTCCTGCGGGCGGCAAATTTGTCTTTTGCGGGGGCGGGCCTGGCGATGGTGGGGGAAATGGTTTTCACGAGAGAACAGTCACCAGACTAACCAGGAAAGCAAACGCCCTTGAAAAGCAGAAACGAGCCTTCCTGGTTTTTACGCTTATGGAACTTCCGGGTAAAGAAGTTCGGTGAAGCGGGGATCGTCCGCCATGTCCTGGAAGTCGGAATCGCTACGCGCCTGGATGCGGTTCCGAGGGCTGAGTTCAATCGCCCTGGCCAGATGCTCCAGGCATGGTTCAGCCAACCCGGTCATGCTTTCGAGAATGGCCAGGCCGTAGTAGGCGTAGTCGGCCGCGGGATTGGTCTTGAGGATCCGGTGGAATTGATCCCGGGCTTCTTCGTAGAATCCCGTGTTCAGCAGTGAAATGGCGTAGTCGTACTGCTCTTCCGTATTGTCGAACGAAAGGCCGCTTTGTTGTGCATGCCGTTGGCAGGCGGCGAGATAGACACGCACCCGTTCCAGAATCTCGACCGGACCATCCTGGCTGAGTTTTTCGAAAACAATGCGTGCTTTCTCGTACTTGCCTTCATGCATCCACTGCAGCGCGCTCTGGTACTCGTTTAAAGACTTCTGGTGCCCGGTATTGGGCATAGGACGAGACTTTCCTTCAATGATCTTGGGGTTGCGCCGAGCGGGGACACCCTGACCTGCATTTTGCATAACCCACTCTTCTCTCCCGTTAGGGCACAGGAGTTCAAATAGATTGATGTTGAGACGTAGCCCCTGCAGCAGTTTCGCAGTAGTACACCAAAGTGAGATCGCTCAACATGGTTTTCTCCCAAAGAAAACCACACGTCGCGAGTCGGTGATGCATAGCCACCGGGAAACTGCCTTACTGGCTGTCAGAATCGTTTTTATACCCACAGACGAGGCGAACGTCAACTGGGCAAGGTCACCGCATCCTTGGCAAGAACTGTAGCACGGGCGGGTTTTGAACCCGCGATCAGGTGAGCCTTGACCGTGAGCTGTAGACCGCCGGGTTGAGCGCCGGGTCGTTGTACATCTTGAGCTGGCGATAGAGTTTGAACCTGCGCTTTCGTTGGAGGACCTGTTGCCACAGCAGGTCGAGGGAACCAGCCAGGTCGTCCCGTTGCTCGGTGAGAATGTGCAGACGCCGCAGATTGCGCTCGTTGTGTCCCTCGGGGGCGTCAGGGCGGCCGATCTCTTCGCGCGTGTGAAAGAGCTTGAGCGAAAGAATCGAAAGCCGGTCCAGAATCAATCCGGGCGATTCGGAGTGCAGCTCCGCCTCGGGCGCCGGCAAATCATGCTGACTGAGCAAATTCAAGAGAAACACGTCGCATTGTTCGGAAAGATCATTGCGGCGCTGGTTGGCGCGATCGATGAAATGTTTCACCCGCGCAACGTCACAGTCGCTGGCCCCCGGAGTGCGCGCTTCGTCTTCCGCGTGCCACAGCTCGAAATTTGCCAGGTGTTGTTCTGTCACGGTGCGCTCAAGGCCGGTAAGCTCAGCGGGCACAGCGAGTGAGCCCTGATGCCAGCCAGCCGTGTACTGGTCATGAAGGGAAACAAGCTGTGACGAACTGAAGGTTGGGCCGGGCAGGTTTGTGGGCATGATCTCTCACCGGGGTCGAACCTGAGCGCTGCTCTGGACCGGCGGGTGTTGATGGTGTTCAGGACACGCCCAGGTAGCTCCCAGACGTGGTGAGCTCGGTGGGAATCGAACCCACGACCCACGCATTAAAAGTGCGTTGCTCTACCGACTGAGCTACGAGCTCATTTCTCTTTCAAAAGTAACACACCAGGCACGGCATTCCGGGGTGAGGCGGTCGAGCCTGGGCAGCCTGTTTCCTGAGGGAAGCGCGCTGAGCATCCACCCCTGCCGACCAGCCATCATAAGCAAGCAAAAACAAGCGGCCGGGTGGCATGAGAACAATGGCAAGAGAGCAAATTGAGAGGTATGTTAGGAAAACCAAAGAGTCAGGCGCCTGAGGGTGCGGAATGGCGGAACGGCCCTGTGATCCCGATTGGAGCGCTACGCCCGGAGGGACGTCGCGACCCCTGTTCCCGGGCTCATGGGGAGACTCCCCGGTGCTGGGATTTCTCCGCATCCCCCAAAAAAGGTAAGGGGCCTGTTGCGCCATCGAACCGTGGCCGATAAACCGCATAATGCAAGGCTCAAATCCAAATGAGGGAATCGTTCGACTGAGGGGCCAGGGAAAGGTCATTCGTTTGCGCAGCCTACTCGTGTGGATGTTGGGAGGACTCGTAGCCACGGTAGCGCTGGCTATGGCAGATACCGGCCCGGCCGCAGCGCCCGGCGCTGAGGGCTGGCCGCTGTGGGAGGCATACGCCTCATCGTTTCTTGACGGCCAGGGCCGAGTCGTTGACCGCCAGGGAAACGATCGCACGACTTCGGAAGGGCAGTCCTACGCGCTTTTTTTCGCGCTTGTCGCCAACGATCGCGAACGCTTCGATCGGCTGCTGCACTGGACGGCCAACAATCTTTCAGGGGGCGACTTGGGCGCTCGCTTGCCTGCCTGGCTCTGGGGTAAGGATTCCAGCGGGCAATGGACGGCGCTCGATCACCACTCCGCCGCGGATGCCGACCTCTGGATCGCCTACACCCTCAGTGAGGCGGGACGCCTTTGGCACGAACCGAAGTATTCGGAACTCGGTCACCGTCTTCTGACCCTGATCGCCGCACAGGAGGTTGCCGAGCTGCCCGGCTTCGGAGCGATGCTGCTTCCCGGCGATAGCGGATTTCATCCGGCGCCCGATACCTGGGTGTTGAATCCGAGCTATCTGCCTCTGCCAGTCTTGACGGCGCTTGGGCATATCGATCCCAAAGGACCCTGGCTGGGCATTGCCGGCCGCTTGCCGACACTCCTTGAAGAAAGCGTACGCCGCGGTTTCGCCATGGACTGGCTGATCTATCGCCCGAAAGACGGATTTCAGCCGGCACGCCTGCCTGGTAGCACCGCTCCTGCCGGCGGCAGCTACGACGCCATCAGGGTTTATCTGTGGGCGGGTCTCACGCATGCGGAAACCCCGGGAGCGAGTGAAATGCTCCATGCCGTTTCAGGCATGGCCGACTATCTGGGCGCCCATCCTGTTCCTCCGGAGCGCATCAACAGTGCTGGAGTGGCCGTGGAGCACGACGCCCCCGGGGGCTTTTCGGCGGCATTGTTGCCGTACCTTGACGCCCTGGGCGCCAAGGCGGCGCTTGCCACGCAGGCAACGCGGGTCACCGAGCATATGGACGCGGCGGCTCACCTCTGTTGCCGCCCGGTCACGTACTACGACGAAAACCTCACCCTCTTCGGCCTGGGTAGCATGGAACTCTTTTTCGCCTTTGGAAGAGAGGGTGAACTGCGACTTCTTTGGTGAAGGGGCAGCTGGGGTTGGCGCGAAAGAAAGAGGTTTCAGTAAAGCGCGATTCTGACCGCCAGAAGCAACAGTAAAGCAGCAAAGACCCGTCGCAGCACCAGTTCCGGCAGATGCTGTGCCCACACACCGCCGAGATAGCCACCGGCCCCGAATCCCACCGCGATGAGCAGAGCCAGCTTCACATCCGCGTGCCCTGCTTTGTAGTAGGACCAGAAGGCAAAGACTCCGATAGGCAACAGAAGGGTTGCGAGAGAGGTACCCTGAGCGTTGATCTGCGACATGCCGAAAAAGAACATCAACGCAGGAATGAGAAACGCACCCCCGCCGATACCGATCAGTCCGGAGACAATACCAATCGCCACCCCAAGCAGCAACGCTCCGCCGATCGCGATTGAGCTCATTGGGCCGGCCGATTCCACGGCAGCCGCGCCAACAGCGATGCCATCATGCAGATGTCGCTGACCCCGGCAAACACCTGCCCTGCGCCTATAAGTCCTGTCCCGATCAGAAAGTAAGGGGAAACGGCGTAGGCGAGACCCAACGTCAGCAGAACGAGAGAGCCCGTCACGATGCGTACCTGGCGTTCGATAGACCAGGGCTTCCGATCGTCCGTCGTGAGGGGTTTGCCGGCCAGGCGCCATGCTTCCACGCCGCCTTCGAGAACTTCAACCGAGTGGAAGCCTGAGGCAGCGAGCTGTTGCCGCGCGATCTCCGCGCGGCGCCCGGTGCGGCACACAATCAGTAGCGGCTCTGTCTTATTCCAGTGCGTACTGGCCTGGCCGAGGGTGTCCAGCGGCACCAGGCGCGAGCCCGGAATATGGCCCGAAGCAAACTCACGATACTCACGCACATCGATCGTTACACGATTCATTGGGGCCCACCCCTTCATGGAATATATGCTTGTATGGTGATATAGTCAATTTGTGGCAAGACAGATCATGAGCGACCGGATGATGGAACTGATAGCACGGCGATTTCGCATGCTCGGGGAACCGTACCGGCTGCGCATTCTGCAACTGCTGGAGTCAGGCGAGAAATCGGTCGGGGAATTGGTGGCGAGCCTTGATGGCAATCAGCCGAATGTTTCCAAGCATCTGCAATTGCTGCATGGCGCCGGCCTGGTGAGCCGTCGCAAGGCGGGGACGTCAATCTTCTACTTCATCAGTGATCCGATGATCTTTGAACTGTGCCGCCTGGTATGCAGGAGCGAGACGCGCAAGAGCAAGCGACAATTCGAGGAGCTAAATGGCCGATCTGCCCCAAGGGGGTAAGGCATGAAGATCGAACGATTCGAAGTAGCGGGTCTTGCCCAGTACTCGTACGCGATTTCCTCAGACGGCGAATCGGTCGTCATTGACCCCATCCGCGATATCGATCGCTACCTCGCTTATGCAACCAGGCACAACCTCTCTGTTACCCACATTCTTGAAACCCATATCCATGCGGATTTTGCTGCGGGATCCATGGCTCTGGCGCATGCAACGGGCGCCCGGTTGGCCTTAAGCGCATACGATCAGGGCGAAACTTACCGGTATGCCATGCCACACCACTGTTTGCACGACGGCGACGCGATCGAATGCGGATCGGTGCGCCTGCTGGCGCTTCATACGCCGGGCCACACCCCTGAGCATCTCTCGTTCATCCTGTTCGATAGCGCAAGCAGTAGAACCGAGCCGCTGGCTCTGTTCTCAGGTGACTTTCTTTTTGTTGGGTCGTTGGGACGCCCGGACTTATTGGGGGACGCGGCCAAGCAGGGGCTGGCCCACGAGCTATACCGCAGTCTGCACCAGCGCATCGCGCGCCTGCCGGCGGGTACGATTCTGTACCCAGGACACGGTGCTGGCTCGCTCTGCGGAGCGGGGATCAGTGCTCGCTCCGAGTCGACACTGGGGTACGAGCGGAATACGGATCATCTGTTCCGGCTGAGCGAAGACGATTTTGTGAAAGAGATTCTCAACAGCGTGCCGCCCATGCCGGACTACTACCCGCGCATGAAACATCTCAACGCGCGCGGGGCTCCGTTGCTGCGCTCAATCCCCGGTGACCGCGCATTCGCGCCCCATGAAGTCAAGGTCCTCGCAGAAGATGCGGACGTGGTGGTGCTCGACTTGCGCTCGCCGGAGGCATTTGGCGGGGCGCACATTCGAGGAGCACTCAACATCGGCGAGGGGCAAAATCTGTCGCTCTGGGCTGGCTGGCTGATCGATGCCGGCAAGCGCATTGTCCTTGCGGGCGAGCACGGAGACAGCGAGGAATCGCGTCGCGGGCTGGTGCGCGTCGGGCTCGACCGGGTGGAGGGTTTTCTCGCCGGAGGCATGTCCGCGTGGATAGCCGCCGGGTTGGAGTTTGCCCACATCCGCCAGCGTTCTGTACACGATGTTGCAGGCTGTGCCACCGGCGCGGTGGTGTTGGATGTACGCAGCGATAGCGAGTGGCGCGACGGCCATATCGCCAACGCACACCACATCATGTTGGGTGATCTCACCAGGCGTCTTGACGAATTGCCCAGGGATCGTCCGCTCATTACGATCTGTGGCAGTGGCTACCGTTCCAGCATCGCCGCGAGCATTCTGGCCCGGCATGGCTTCTCCGATGTGAGCAGCATGAACGGTGGAATGGCTGCCTGGCTAAGCCAGGGTCTGACTTTAGCCCTGCCTTGACGCCATCGACCTCTTGTCTTCTCCGCACTGTTAATACTTACAGTTCTGCGCCACTCCAGGGCCGACTAGACTCGGACTGGCTCCCACGCTTTGCGAGTATGGGAGGATCAGGAAATCCGAAGAGACATATCGACTGCGGACCTGCCTCTGACTCAACATGCGTGCACGTCCATTCACTCTAGCAATCCCACATGCCACAGTTGGGCACAGCCGGGAGACGCTGCTGAAGGCCATAGGACGTGATCATGCGATATCGAGCAATCAGGTGATCGTATGCATGCTCAAGAACTCGTCGTTCTCGCGCTTAAAGTAAGCATCGTTCTCACCGTCTTCGGCTTCGGGCTGGAAGCGACCCGTGACGACCTGCTCCACGTGCTGCGAAGGCCTCGGGTGCTGGTGCGCTCACTTGTGGCGATGTTCGTGATCATGCCGCTGTTTGCCATCCTGTTGACGACTTTATTCCAGTTCGAGCGACCGGTCGCGATTGCGCTCATTGTCCTTGCGATCTCACCAGTGCCTCCTCTCCTACCTCAGAGAGTGACGGCAGCCGGCGGCCTGGCGCCCTATGGCCTCGGGTTAATGGTTACGGCCGGGACGCTGTCGATACTGTACATACCGTTGGCGGTGGATCTCATCGGGCGGTACGTCCATAAGCCCTTTGCAATGGGGCCAGGAGCAGTGGCGAAACTCATCGTATTCTCAGTACTCCTTCCAATCGCGGCTGGCATGGTGTTGCAGAGAGTAGCACCTGATTTCGCCAAGCGCATCGCAAAGCCTGCGGGTCTCGTAGCGAGAGTGCTGCTCATACTGTGCGTCATTGTGATCCTCCTATTCGCTTTCCCAAAATCGTTGTCCCTCATCGGCAACGGAACCTTACTGGCCTTCATCTCGTTTATCGTGGTTGGTCTGATTGTGGGCCACCTTCTCGGTGGACCCGGTCCCGACGAGCGGGTAACGCTTGCGCTCTCAACCGCATGCCGCCATCCCGCACTTGCGCTCGCGATCGCAACCGCCAATATCCCTCAGGAACACAATGTGGTAGGCGCCATTCTGCTTTACCTCGTGCTGAATGTTTTACTCTCGGTCCCTTACATCTTCCGGCAGCGCCGCAAGTTCAGGGAAAATTCGGCGCCAGCTGCCGCGAATTAGGCCCTGCGAGCAGAAAGACAAGGGGGCTGCAACTCGTACTGACAAACAGGACAATCCATCTTGCAGGACTAGAATATGGTTCTGGGAAGTTGCCGGGTGTGGGCTGGGTATCTTCGGTCAGGTGGGCATCACCGATGCCAATGCGAATTGGCGTGGAAGATGATGTGGGGTGTAGCCTGTAGGTGCGTTATCCTGAAGAGGCCTCTCGATCGTTTGGGGCCGGATATTTCGGTATGAGTTCGATTATCGGTTGGTCACCGGACTCCAGAGGTGCCTGCCGGCACTTCAGCGCCGAGTCAGGCGAGAACCGGAAATAATGAGTTATCCCGCGTTTGGACGCGCAACCCCATGCAGCAACGTCTTAGAATCCAAGCGCGATGGAAGTAAGTCTCTCCCCGAGTGCAGTGCCCGGCAACGATCAACCCCACGGATAGGCTACTTTGCTGCTTGCAACACCAATATTGTTACCTAAGGTCTCATGAAAGCAAATCACGAAAGACGTGACGGCCGAAGAGCGATGTGTGTGAGCTTGTGCGCTCTCCTCGTCGTGTGCTTCGCGGTCTTGCCCACACCTGTAGCCGGAGCGGTCGCAACGACAGAGGTTGCAACGACAGAGATCGAGCGCGGCTTCCAAAGCATGTACAACCTCGAATTCGATCAGGCCCACCAGGACTTTGCCGCCTGGGAGAGGATGCATCCTGAAGACCCCATGGGGCCTGTTTCCCAGGCGGCCGGCTATCTCTTCGGCGAGTTTGCCCGGCTCAACATTCTGGAAAGCCAGCTATTCACCAATGACAAGGATTTTGAGTCCCGCTCAAAACTCTCCCCCGATCCTCAAGTCAAAGTGAAGTTTTACGGGGCGATCGATCGAGGCAACCAACTTGCGGATGCTGTTTTGAAGAAGCATCCTGAAGATAGCAACTCCATGTTTGCCAAGGTGCTGGCGCTGGGTCTGTGCTCCGACTATGCAGCCATGATCGACAAGCAGGACTTCGCTGCGTTGCGCTATATGAAGCAAGGTCGCATTCTTGCGCAACAGTTGCTCAAGCAAAAGCCCGATGCCTACGATGCGCTTCTCGCCGTCGGCATCGAGAATTACATGACCGGAATCAAGCCCGCACCGGTGCGCTGGATGTTGAACCTGGGAGGTATCGACTCTGACAAAGAGCAGGGCATCCGTGACCTGCAGCAGACGGCTGCTCATGGCAATCTCCTGAAGCCCTTCGCCAAGCTTCTGCTTGCGGTCGCCGCATTGCGCGACAAGGACAACACGCACGGATGCAATTTGCTCAACGAACTGGCGTCGGACTATCCCCGCAACCCTCTCTACCGCAACAACGTTCAGCAATGCGACCAAGCGAAGCACTGAGCTCAAAGACCTGCACGAGACGCTCAGCTGCTTTTTAGCTTTCGCGCTAAGAAATCCGGGCTATCGCCTGGTCTTACTGATGGGCACCACCTGCACGGTCGCGTCGCGGATCTCCGCCAGAAAGCGATTGATCACCGAGCCGCGGAAAAGGATGTCCAGGCGCGAACGCGCCGATTGTCCGAAGACCACGTGGGAGATGCCTTCCTGCTGGGCAAACTCAATCAGGGCATCGGCGACATTCTTGTCCTTCAGTACGACGACCTGCGCTCCGAGTTCTCGCGCCAGCCGCTGGTATTCCTCCATGCGCTGGTACTCCTCGGCGTCACCATGGCGTGCATCTTCGTCTGGCGATTCCACGCGTACGGCGTACCAGTTGGTCGCCAGGCGGCCAGCGATGCGCGCGCCCACGCGTAACAAGCGTTCCGCTCCCGGCCGTGGAGACAGGCAGACCATCACCTTCTCAGGCATGGGCGCCTGTTCCAAACCCTGGCTGCGGCGGTACTCTGCCGCGCGCGAGCCCACCTCTTCCGCGGTGGTGCGCAGAGCCAGTTCGCGCAACAGGCTGAGATTCCCTTTGCGAAAGAAATTGGCCAGCGACTGCTCGATCTTTTCAGAGGAGTAGATCTTGCCCTGCCTCAGCCGCGAGCGCAGCTCATCTACGGTTACATCCACGTTGACGACTTCATCCGCCCGCTTGAGAAAGCTGTCGGGAATGGTCTCGCGGATTTGTGTATCCGCGGAGCGCGAAACGGAATCGTTTAGCGTCTCGATATGCTGCACGTTGACCGCGGTCATCACGTTGATGCCGGCGTCGAGCAGTTCCAAGACATCTTCGTAGCGCTTGCGGTTTCTCGATCCGGGCACGTTGGTGTGCGCCAGTTCATCTACCATGCAGGTGTTCGGGTGCCGGGCCAGAATGGCGTCGAGATCCATCTCTTCGAGCACGACCGACCGGTAAGGGATCGCTTTGCGGGGAATCAGTTCCAGGTCCTTGACCTGGGCTTCGGTCTCACTGCGGCCGTGCGGTTCGACCAACCCGATCACGACATCGACGCCCTGCTTCTTCATCCGGTGCGCGTCTTCGAGCATCTGGAAGGTCTTGCCGACGCCCGGTGCGGCGCCTAGATAGATGCGCAACTTAGCCTGTTCAGGCGGGGTGGCTGGGATGTCGGTCGAGAGGTCTGTCATGGGCCCTTGCGAAGATTAACCTATCTCGATGGGATGCCGGGTGGCGACCGCCGTTGCTACCGGGAGAGTAAAGCTGAAGGTGGCTCCGTGGCCGAGCCGGCTTTCGACCGAGATCTGGCCGCCGAGCAATTCAACCAGGCGGCGTACCAGTGCGAGGCCCAGACCGGTTCCATGGTCATGCGCGGCATTGAGCCGGCTGAAGATATTAGGTAACCGGTCGGCCTCGATGCCGCGGCCGGAGTCCTTTACCAGGAACTGGACTTTGTCTTTTTGTTCCACTGCCTGTAGCAGAATGGCGCCGTTCTCCGGCGTGTAGCGCACGGCATTGGTCATGAGGTTGTCCATGATGCTGCGCAGGGCGCGGCGATCTCCGTTGACGTAGGAGAGATCGGCGAATGCCTGAATCTGCACGTCGATGTTCTTGGCCCGAGTGTCATCCCGTGCCCGGGAACAGGCATCGCGAAGAATGTCGATTGGCCGGAAGCGATCCATGCGTATCTCACGCCGTCCAGTGTCGATTTCTGAAACCTCGATCAGGTCAGACATGAGATCGTTCATGCGCTCCGCTTCTTCTCCTGCCCCTCGCAGTACGTCTACCTGCAAGGGCCGCAGTTCGCCGGCGAAGCCTGAGGTAAGCGTGTAGAGGCTCAGGCGCAACTGCTCCAGGGGCTGGCGCAACTTTTGCGATGCGATCGCGAGAAAGCGCGTCTTGAAGCGGTCAATGTCCTGCATCTCGGTGATGTCTTCAAGCACGCTGACGGCCCCGAGCAATTTGCCTTCTGCGTCGCGCATGGGCGTAGTGCGCAAGCGATAGCTGCGTTGCCCTTCGCCGAGTTTCATCGGCAGCATGGCCGCCTCGTCTTTGCTGGCGATGGACTGCCGCATGGAAACGGCATCGCGGACGGCCCGCAGAATCCTCTCGCCACCCGGAGTGTTGGTAAGCGCCATGCGATCGGCGGCGGCGGCGCCCAGCACCTCGCTGGCGGCCTGGTTCAGTTTCAGCACGTGACCTTTGGCATCGGTAACAATCACGGGCTCGAAGATGGACTGCACGACCGCGTCAGAAAGCTGCTGCTCCAATTGCTTGCGCCCGAATTCTGTGTCGCGCAGGTCGCGCAGGCGAACGGTCATGCGATTGAGTTCGGTGGCGATGGCTCCCAGGTCGTCGCGGCTGCGCCATTCGATGCGTTGCTGCAACTCGCCCTGGCCGATGCGGCGGGCGGCGGCAGCAGTGCGGCGAATGGGCCGGATGATGGAGAAGAGGAATCCGGCGGCGAGCAGAACGCCGCCAAGCGTGGAGATGACCGCAATGTCGGTGGCTCGGTGGGCAAGCTCTTCGCGCATCGCGGTCACCTCGGCGGCGGGGGTCGTTCGCTGATGATCGAGCGCGGCTGCCTTGCGCAGAGCCAGGGAAGCATGCAGGCCCACGGCTAGCAGCAGGGCCAGCAGCAGCACGTAGCCGAAAATGAGCCGTTGATACAGGGTCAACATGGACGAACACTCCCACAGCTGCCGATTTATTATTTTGCGCCTTCTGTGCGATGAAACAAAGCTCTCGCAGCGCCTGGTCTCTCGATGCTTGGGCGCAAAAGCCCGAACGCCTATTGCGGTTTTAGCTTGCACACACGCACGCGCGCATTGCGATATGGGCAGGGAAGCCCGGTGCTTGCCTGCGCAGGCAATACGATCCATGTAGCCCCCAAAGGCAGTAGCCGTGCCAGGCGCTCGGCATCTGGGGCGTCATTGAGCTTGTAGGTAGCTTGCGAGCCTTGCCACCAAAGCGCTGCCGCCTGGCGAAAATTACTGGCTATGCCGCCGTCTTTGAACCAATCGGCAACGGAGCTTCTCTCTGCCATGGCGCGAAAACCCTGGGAGTTTTCCCCTGCGCTTTCGATGTAGTCGTTGTCGAGGGCGAAGATTGCGTTTCTGGGGGTCTTGGCCCGGATCCAGAGAAATGCCTGCTGCCAATGGTTGCGCGGCGCAAGGCCAGGCCACTCTACGTGGTTCGATTCCGCGTAAGTGAGCCGTTGGCCGGTGAAGAGGGCGCATGCGATTAGAAGGTAGAGGGCAGCAGCGGCAAGCCTCTGTTTTTGTGCCAGCCTACCGAGCAGGCCGCCGGATAGCAGCACTCCGGCGAGGTAGACGAGGTGAAACGCGCGCAGTATCTGCAGGCGGGCCAACAGCAGGCTGCCGCTGCGATGAACGAAGCAGGCGGACGCGAGCAGAGCGCACACACCCACGATGGTGGCAGCCCTGGCCAGAGCGTGTGCGGGCGACGGGGTTTTAAGGCGGGGTGCTGCGAATCCCAGCAAGAGCAAAGGCATCACCAGGCCCAGGTATTCATACCATTGCCAACTGGAAAGGAAGAAATACGACCGGCTGAGCGCGGCCCGGTTGTAGGCAAGGGTTGGGTCTGCATCGCGCGTGATGAGAAAGATTGCGGCGCACACAACCCATCCGGCCGCGGTGAATACGGCGAGAGCCCCATGCATCCTGTGCCTCGCGGTTGCGAGCATAAGCATGGCGATTGCTGTGTAACCGGCCATTAAGGGATGCAGAAGCGCAATGAGAATGAGCAGGAGCATGGCCCATAGCCACTTTTCTTTCAAAACCGCCGCCAGGGCAAAGAGCGCGAGCGGAGTAGAAAAGGAGCGGGCCGTGACGTAGGGATCCATGATGGTGAGCGAGGTGCCAGCGACCGGCAGAGTGAAGCAGCACGCTGCCAGTAAAACCGCTCCCCACTGACAAGCTGAAGTCGTGAAAACTTGTGTTGCCACTTTCCAGGAGCCGAGAAGAAACAGAAAGATCGAAGCCAGGTGGCAAGCGAGCAGGAGAGCGGGCAGGGGAACATGTCCGGTTCGAACCGCGGCGGCAAGAACGTGCGCAAAAATCGACAGACGTGTGGGAGACAGGGCAAAGACCGCATCTGTTTGGTACAGGCCTGGATCGGCCAGTTTTTTGATTCCGGTCACGTATACGGCGCCGTCGTCGGCAAGCGGATGATAGCCATGGATGGCGAGCACCACGGGCGTGAGTATCGCTAGCCTTGTGACCGATTGCCGGGAGAGAAACGAAACCGCAGTCCCTCGGCTACGCTCGGGATGACGATCGATGCTGCGCTCCGGTCGAGATGACAAGGCAGTTTTGGGCACTTGCTCTTATGATTTCACGATCTCTTCCTTTTGCCCTGCCAGGAGCTCAGGTCTCTACATCTGGCGTGTGCTCTTTTGCGACCGATATGGGAAGTCAGTGAAGCCTTCCGGTTGAGATCTATTTAGCGCTACCACCTCCGGAACAAATGCGGAGAGAAGTAACCACCCGCCCCCTTTGTCATCTCGACCGGAGCGAAGCGCCGATTGTCATCCCTGAGCGCAGCCGAAGGATCTGCGGTTTCCCCAGTCGCAAACCTAGTGTCGCTGGTATCTGCCGAGTACATCTTCGAGCGACACGATGCCCTCAAGCGTACCCTTGCTGGCGCGGTTCTGGATGGGGAGAAGAGGCCAGCGATCCAGATAGGGAATCGCGCTGTCGAGCGGCAGGTCAGGGAAGAGCAGCGGCGTGCGCTCCGGCTTGAGCGTGGTCTCAAGCAGCGTTCCCGGCGTTTGCATCGCGGCGATCGAAGTGTATTCGGTTTTGCTCATTGCGTACCAGGATTCGTCGCGTAGCTGCACCAGCAGGGCGTGCGCTCCGGTTACGGACAGCCTTGCGGAAACCTCGTGCAAGGTTGCAGTCCCGGAGAAGATGGGCACGTTTACCGGGCGCAGCGCATCCTCCAGGTGGAGAACACTTTCCTCGCGCTGTTCCTCCATCGACGGCAAGTCGAGGCCATCCTGATGGGTAAACGTCTCGAAGATAGCGTACGGCTGCAGGCTGCGTGAAACCAGGTAAGCGATCGTATTGGCAAGAATCACCGGCAGCACAATGGAGTAGTTGCCACTCACCTCGAGCACCATGAAAACCGAGGTGAACGGCACGCGCAGAAACGCAGCGAATAGAACTCCCATGCCCACGAGAGCGTACGAGCCGATCGAAATGGGGAGAGTAGGGAAGAAAAGCTTCTCAAAGGTGCCGATCGAGGCGCCCAGCATCGCCCCGATAAAGAGCGTCGGGGCGAACATGCCGCCCGGTGTACCGCTGGAGAAAGAAATGGTGGTTGCCAGAATCTTCAGCAATGCGAGGGCAAGCAGAAATTTCCAGGTGAACTGGCCGTGCATGGCCTGGTCGATGACGTTGTAGCCCGGCCCCATCACCTGGGGTGCGCCAAAAAAGGCGATGGCGCCCACGATCAGCCCGGCGATGGGCGGTTGGATGTACCAGGTCCAGCGAGGCAGGGCGCGCAACCGCGGCCGCGAGTAGCCGAGCGCCCTGGAGAAAAGGATCGATGCGATACCACCTGCAACGCCGAGCACGGTGTAGGCGAGCAGTTCTCTCGGGCCCTTCAGCGTGATGGAGGGGATGCGAAACATCGGCTCCGCGCCCCAGAACCAGCGCGCGACCACAACGCTCGAAATAGCCGAGAGGACGATGGAGCCGAGCACCGCCGCGCTCCACCGGCCGATCACCTCTTCCACGACAAACAGAATGGCCGAGATCGGCGCGTTGAACGCAGCCGCCAGGCCGGCGGCGGCCCCAATGGGGGCAAACATGCGCAGCCGCTCACGCGATAGGTTCAGGCGGCGGCTGACCATGGAGGCTACTCCGGCGCCGATCAGCAGAGACGGGTCTTCGGGTCCCAGCGAGAAGCCGCCCCCGATGGCCAGGGCCGAAGTGATGAATTTGCCGACGACCGTTTTGAACGAGATATAGCCGTTGTAGATGTACAGCGCTGCCTTGGTCTGGTTGATGCCGCTGCCCCGCGCGGACGGAAAGACCGTTTGCACCAGCGCAGCTACCAGCAGGCCGACCCCCATGGGTACAAAAAACAACCGCCACTGCCCCGGGTGGAGCGACGACCCCAGGGTCAGGATCTGGATCCAGTTGATAGCCACCCGGAAACAAACCACCATAAGGCCAGAGATCACGCCAATAAAGATGGAAAGAACGAGAAACAGGCGCTCGTCCCTATTAGGCGCCAACCTCTGCACATCGGCCGGGTTGGGGTGATAGCGCCGTTCGGCGGCAATCACGGTAGGGTCGATTCCGGTCGTTCCCGTGGCCGTACTCATTCTTCCTCCACCAGGTTCGGCGCCTGGGCAATCTTGATCAACAGGGCATCGTCACCGGCAGGTGTTCCGCACACCTGCTGCGTGATGAGTTCCGTGTCGTAAACGAGTTGCATCTGGGTCTGAGCCAGTTCGCGGTCCTTTTCCAGGCTGCTCAACGAAACGAGGGCCGGCTGTTGCTGCCAACGTTGCCGCAGAGCCAGAAGTGGGTCAACCGCAGGAGCAGGTTGTTCCGTCGTAGAACCGGCGGGTTTGCCCCTCAAGCGAGATGCCAAACCGGCCAACGGATTCGCCAGCGATGGAGAATTCGGCTTCTGCGGGGTGGCCACCGCACGGCCGATGGCCGAATCTTTGGCCTGTGCCGCGGCGTTGTCTTGCGTACATCGACCCAGGCGTGCCATAGCCAGTTTGCGGGCCGCCAGGATGCGAGCCGCCTGCTCAGCGACGCTCAGCCGTGGCGACGGATACATTTGCAACAGACGGGTTGCCTCGCCAAGACGGGCGCGCGTCTCCTGCACCACCGGCGCCGGTTCCTGGTCTACGGCGGGGCCTTCGAGAGCCCGCGTCAGGTACCTCTTTGCCTGCTGGAAATAGCCCAACTGAAAGGCGGAACGGCCTGCCCCCTCCAGTGCCTCGCGCAGAGATGCATGGTGACGCAGGATCTTTTTGTAGAGCCGCAGGGCGTTGCTGGGGTCCAGCGCCTGTTCCATGGTCTGGGCAATGTCCAATTGCACGCCGAGGTCGTCATCGGGGGCGTTGCCTGACGCAACCAGCAATTCGTTTCGGGCCTGATCAAGGTGCTTGCGGGCAACCAGGTAGTCGATCAGCTCCAAACGCACCGACCGGCGCCGGACGTAGCCGTCCCCTTCCCAGTTGCCGTAAATGGCTCTCTGGTAGTCCTGGATGGCCTGTTTCTCATCCCCCTGGCGGGCTGCCAGCCGGGCAAGTTGCAAGTTGATCAGGCCGTTCCCCTGCTCGGCTTCCAACAGGTTGTTGAAGTATACGGTTGCTTCCTGAACGCGGTCTGCGGAGGCGAGTGCTTCCGCCAGTTGAATCTCTGTATTACGCTGGCCTGGGTTGAGGGCCAGCGCGGAACTGAGGGCGTCGATTGCGACCTTGGGCTTGCCCGCCTGCATCGCCTGCCGCCCGCGTTCAAGCCAGCGGTTGGCAAGAGTGATCTGGTGGGAAGCGTAAGATTGGTAAAGATAGTTGGTCAGAACGGCCAACAACGCGGTCACCGCGAACAGCGTTACAAGTGCCAGCGAGTCTGCGAAGATGAGACGGCGCCGCTCAATTCGGTCACTGGCAGACAGCGGAATCTTGAAAGCGAAGAACGACATCGTCTTTTAGTCTACTTGGGAAACGGCGCCAGGGCTGTTAGGTAGAAGTGATTGAGATGAAGGGTGTTGATCTGTTGGCAAAATGTGCCACTGTCGTGAACAGGCAGCCCGTCGGGGCCGGTATGGCATCTGACGTGGCAGGCCGAAGGCGCCTTGGCTGGACGCCGGTCAAGATTTCGCCCTGCTTTTTTCGAGTACCGGGAGTGTAAGCAGGCATGAACGATCAAGCCGGTTTTGCGACACAAGAAAGTCTCCTCACCGACAAAGAAGCGGCTCTGCATACACGGCTGTGCTCATTAGAAAGCGTCATTGTTGCGTACTCCGGGGGCGTCGATTCGGCTTACCTAGCCTATGCCGCCTACCAGGCGCTGGGGTCGAAGATGCTGGCGGTGATTGCCGACTCGGCCAGCCTGGCGCGCTCACAATTCAACGATGCGCGCGATTTCGCTCAAGAGCATGCGATTCCCCTGCTTGCCGTCGAGACGCATGAACTGGAGCGTGAGCAGTATGCGGTGAACGGCGCCGATCGCTGCTTCCATTGCAAAGACGAACTGTTCAGTGTGCTCGAGCAGGAGTTGGAGCGCACCGGGTTCCAGGCCCTGGCGTATGGATTGAATCTCGACGACGGTCAGGATTTTCGCCCCGGCCACAAGGCGGCAGCTCAGCACCGCGTAGCCGCACCCCTGGCGGAAGCAGGTCTGAGCAAGGCCGATGTGCGTGCCCTGGCGCAGCGGGCGAATCTGCGCGTATGGGACAAGCCGGCTTCGGCCTGCCTTTCTTCACGCATGGAGTACGGCCGGCGAGTGACTCCAGAAGCACTGCGCATGATCGAACAGGCAGAGGACTCGTTACGCGACCTGGGTCTCAAACGGTTCCGGGTGCGCCATCATGGCACGATTGCCCGCATCGAGATCGCGGAAGAAGAGATGAGCTCCGTGCTGGCCGTCGGCAGGATGAAAGCAATGGCCGCGGTCGTGCGCGCCGCTGGATTTCGCTATGTCTCGCTCGACTGCGAGGGATATCGTTCCGGCTCGATGAATGAAGTGTTGCCCGTCGAAGTGCTGACCGGCTTTCGCACCCCCGCGGTGAACTCAGGCGCAGGACAATAACGCATGCGTGTTGGATATCTGGAATGCTTCGCCGGGATCAGCGGCGATATGCTCATGGCCGCGCTGGTCGATGCCGGCGCGCCTATCGAACTGCTCCAGCGAACCACGGCTTCACTCGGTCTCGGAGCTGAATTACGTGTGAGCCGTGTGAACCGCAGCGGCATTCAAGCTGCAAAATTGGATGTCATGGTGGGCGGCAAGGTACACGAGGCCGCAGCCGAAACCGGGCCGCTGGAGCAGGAAGCAGGCGATGCCGGCCATCATCACGAGCACGGCGACGCGCACACCCACCCTCACTCGCATCACGACCACCCGCATCCCGTCGAAGACCATCAGCACGAGCATGTACACCACACGCACGGTGAACATGAGCATGGCCGCGGATGGACTGAGATTCGCAAAGTGCTCATGCGGGCGGATCTTACCGAGCGTGCCCGCGCTCTCAGCCAGCGGGCATTCGCGTTACTGGCCCAGGCGGAAGCACGTATCCACGGAGTGCCCGAAGAAGACGTTCACTTTCATGAGGTTGGCGCCGTGGACGCCATCGTCGATATTGCCTGCTGCGCCGCCGCCATCGACGCGCTCGACATGGATGCATGGTACTGCTCGCCGGTGAATGTTGGCGGAGGCTTCGTGCACTGCGCACACGGGCGCTTCCCCGTGCCTGCGCCAGCGACGGCAGAGTTGCTCAAGGGCCTCCCCGTGTATTCGGCGCATATCCAGAAGGAACTGGTCACGCCGACCGGGGCGGCATTGCTGCGTGCCCTCGATTGCCGATTCGAGCCATTAGGCGTGATGCGGACCCAGGCCATTGGCTACGGAGCGGGAACACGCAATCCTGAGGGCTTTCCTAACGTCCTGCGCGTGAGCATCGGCCAGGCCGCCGTTGCCAGAACCTTCAGTGAAGATAAAGTAACCGTGCTTGAGTGCGCTGTAGACGATCTGAGCCCCCAGGTATTAGCGCATGCCACGCAGCTTGCTTTGGAGCAGGGCGCACTCGATGTGATGACGGCAGCGGTCACGATGAAGAAAGGCCGTCTGGGAACGCTCCTTACCGTGCTTTGCAAGGCCGAGGATGCGTCGGATCTGCAGCAACTCATATTCCGCGAGACCACGACCCTGGGTATTCGCGTACGAGAAGAGCGTCGCGTCCTTCTTGCCCGTGAGACTACGCCGGTCGAGACCGATTACGGCGTGATCCACATAAAAACCGGCAACTGGCAGGGAGAGGAACGAAACGCCGCGCCAGAGTATGAGGAGTGCCGCCGCGCCGCGGCCGCCTTCGATGTTCCTCTCAAGACGGTGATGCAGGCGGCGATGTCTGCGTGGCGCACGCGTCAGGCTTCGCGCCAGGAACCGGCGTCCCTTGGACAAGCACCGCTAAGGCCAGGCTCACGATCATGATGACGGAAACCATTCTCGAGATGTTGCAACGCGTTCGCGACGGAGGCCTGCGGCCGGAAGAGGCCATGGAGCGGCTCGCCAACCTGCCCTACGAAGAAACCGGCTTCGCGAAGATTGACCATCATCGTCAATTGCGCAACGGGCTTCCCGAGGTCATCTATGCGGCGGGTAAGACCCCGGCACAGGTGGGAGAAATTTTTTTCCGTATGGCCGCCATGGGCGGCGATGTGCTCGCAACGCGGGCCGATGAAGCAGCATATGCCGCGGTAACATCCCTCGTGCCAGAGGCGAAGTATCATCCGGTTGCTCGCATCATCGAACTCAGAGAACCCAGGCGAACTCCGGTTGCCGGCAGAGACGCCCAAGGCTCCCTGGCTGTTCTTTGCGCCGGGACCAGCGATCTGCCGGTTGCCGAAGAAGCTGCTGTGAGCGCCGAGGCGCTGGGCGCCCATGTGCGGCGCATCTATGACGTGGGTGTTGCCGGGTTGCACCGCCTGCTGGCGCATCGCGAAGTCTTGCGTGAAGCAGAAGTCGTGATCGTGTGCGCAGGCATGGAAGGCGCATTGCCCAGCGTCGTTGGAGGCATGGTCGCGGCGCCGGTCATCGCGGTGCCCACCAGCGTGGGTTATGGCGCGGCCTTCGGAGGTCTTGCGGCTTTGCTGGGTATGTTAAACTCGTGTTCGCCCAATGTAACCGTGGTAAATATCGACAACGGATTCGGCGCCGCCTACGTCGCTTCCATGATTCTGCGCCGCATGCGTGGCGCAACCGAGCGGAGCACGGTATTGGCAGGCGAGGCAGATAACGGGAAGTAAGCGGGTGGGCAGGTGTTTGGGGAACCCGGGTTCGTTGCCTGAAAAATATCCCTCTCAGGAGCCACAATGGCAGCCACGGTTTGGAAGGGCTACATCTCATTTGGTCTTGTCTCGGTGCCGGTTCGTCTCTATGCCGCGGCACGCGAGCAGCATGTCAGTTTTAACCAGATCCACGAGGTGTGCGGTTCGCGCATTAAGCAGCAGCTCTTTTGCCCCGTCTGCGAGCGCGTCGTGGAGCGCAATGAACTAGCCAAGGGATACCAGGTCGATCGCGACAGTTATGTGCTGGTGAGCAACGACGAGCTCAAGACGCTAGAGGCCACCTCATCGGAAGCCATGGAGATCGCACAGTTCGTCAGCCTCAATGAAGTCGATCCCATTTACTACCAGGCCTCGTATTACTCAGATCCAGAAGCTCCGGGCCGGCGCGCCTATGGCCTGCTGCTGCAGGCGATGGAAAAGCTGCAGGTAGCAGCGATTGCCAAGGTCACGCTGCATCAGCGCGAGCAGATTGTGCTCATGCGCCCTTATCACAAAGGAATTATTCTGCACACGCTCTACTTTGCCGCCGAGGTGCGCGAGATCGCCGAATACGGCAAGACGGAAAGCATGAACCTGCAGAAGCCGGAAATCGAGTTGGCGGAGCAGTTTATCCGGCAACTGACCGCGCCGTTCGATCCTGAGCGGTTCAAGGATGAGTATCAACAGCGCGTGCTCGATCTGGTCGAAACCAAGCGCGCCGGGCAGGTTGTCGCCGGCCAGCCGCAAAAGCGTAAGCTGGCTCCGGTGATCGACCTGATGGAGGCGCTCAAGAAAAGCATCGCCGAGCGCGGTGGTGCCAGTGCCGCTCCGGAAGTAGCGGAGCCCGCTAAGAAGAAGAGGCCCGCATCTGCAACCACGGCAGATGCTAAACCTGCCCGCCGCAGTAAGACGGGGTAGTTGGTCCCTATCGTTTCAGGGCGGGTTCTGCCACAGACCCCTTTAGCGAGAGGCTGCGCTTTGCACGCAAACCCTTGCTGTGAGCAGGACCAATGTGATCCACATCAGGTCCGCGCCCAGCAGATGCAGGATCTGCATCCATACCGGGGCGAGCAGCGCCACATCGGCCACGCCAAGACCATACTGAAGAGCCAGCAGGAATAAGACTCCGTATGCGAGCGGGCGGTCGGAGGGGCGCGTGAAACTGCGCAACAGCAGCCAGCCGATAAAGACACCAGCGACAACCGCGGTGAAAGGGTGAAGAACGCGCAGCCGGATCAGCCAACTGCCTGCCGCGGAGAAGTCTTGTGCGAATGCAGTGCGCAGTGATGTTGCCGGGAACAGCGTATCGCTTAACGCAGCCAGTGTGCCGCTTGCGCCCACGATAAGCGTTGCGGCGAGGCCCGTGATGGCTAATGGCAGTTGCGTGAAGCGAACCGCGCGCCGGGCATATGCGTCGCCGCGTGACGCGAAGTGTGCGGCCAGTGCAAGCGCGCCCAGCAGCAACAGGGTGTTGACCAGGTGAAGCGAGAGATACGCTGCGCGCGCCGGCGAACGATTGTCCGCGGTAAGCCGCAGCAGAACCAGCAGAGCGCCAAGCAGCGCTTCGTTCAAAGTAAACACCGTGGCGGCAATCGCGGCCCATCGTGCCAGATGACCGGAAACCGTTGCGCGGAATGCCCACACCAGCAGGATTAGAACCAGGGGAAGGGTAAGACCGCTGCTCACACGATGAGCAAGCTCGATCAACGTGGCCAGGCCAGGATTTCTTTGCAATAGAACGCCATTACACAAAGGCCAATGGTCACCGCAGCCTGCGCCTGAGCTGGTGGCACGTACCACCGCGCCCCACAGCACCACGACGACGTTATAGGCCAGCACGCCCCAGGCAAAGCGAGGGAGCCATGGCGAAGTCCGCTCCATGTTCATAGGAGCGACGGCAGCCGGAAGTGTGTGTGCGGAACCCATCGGTGTTTCCCTTTCTGTATCTTACTGGGAAACACCGCGGGCCGCAGATCGCCGACTACGCGTCCATGTCAGCGATACAATCCGCTAATCCTGTCCGTACCTACGCAATACATCAAAAAGCCTCTGCTGTGCACGGAGCCCTGACGCAGCGGCGAAAACGGTAGCGGACGCAACATCGTGGTCGCTTCGAGCCGTAATAAGAGAGGGACGGTGGCCGTTCTCTGCGACAGGCTCAGGATCGCTCCTGGCGCCAGGTGGGGACGCCCTTTCCGCCGAAGCGCAATCTCATCATTACGCCTCGATTTGCAACATACAAGTGTGGGACGTTGATCCTAACCCGCCAGTTCCTTCGCGCGTTGTGCTGCGCGCATGACCGCCTTGATCAGCGTTACGCGCAGGCCGCCTTCTTCAAGCTCGAGGATGCCGTCAATCGTGCACCCGGCCGGCGTAGTCACCGCGTCTTTCAACAGAGCGGGATGGTAGCCCGTCTCCAATACCATCTTGGCCGCGCCGAACGTGGTTTGAGCCGCCAGTAGCGTCGCAATATCCCGCGGCAAGCCAACCTTCACGCCGGCTTCGGCCAGTGACTCGAGAATGATGTAGATAAACGCCGGCCCACTGGCAGAGAGGCCGGTTACGGCATCCATGTGCTTCTCTTCGACGACCACCGTGCGACCCACCGTGCTGAAGAGAAATGCGGATAAATCCATTTGCTCCTGCGTGGCAAACTTGCCGCGATTGAGAGCAGCGATGCCCGCGCCCAGCATCGAGGGTGTATTCGGCATGGCTCTGACGACACCGAGATCCATGCCCGCCGCCTGCTCAATGGCCGTGGTGCGCACCGAGGCCGCAATCGAAATCAGCAGCTTGTTCGGCGTGAGCGAGGGACGAATCTGCTTGACCAGTTCAGGAACGGTAATCGGCTTGACGCCAATCAGGATCAGGTCTGCTTCTGCCGCCGCCGCAACATTGTCTGTGGAGACATCCACGCCCCACTGAGCCGAGAGCTGTCCGGCGCGATCCGCATGCTCCACCGTGGCGAGAATCTGATCCGCCTCAAGCACCTTTGATTTGAGAAAGGCCTGGAGCAGAATGCCGCCCATTTTTCCCGCGCCGAGTACGGCTACTTTAAGGCCGGCAAGCGGCTGACTGGCTGAATATGCACCCATTGAATCGAATCTCCCTCTTACTTATTTGTCTTTTGTTCTGCTAGCGACATCGCAATCCAGGTATCCACGCGCTGCTCGAGCATATCGAGCGGCAGCGCTCCGGAATCAAGCGCCTGGTCGTGGAAGGCGCGGATGTCAAACTTGTCTCCCAGCGCCTGCTGGGACTTCGCTCTTAGTTCAATGAATTTAAGCTGGCCAATCTTGTAACCCAGCGCCTGCGCCGGCCACGCGATGTAGCGATCTACTTCAGCCTGTACATCGATCTCGGGTACTGCCGAGTGGTCATGGAAGTAGTCGACCATTTGCTGGCGCGTCCAATGCTTCGAGTGAACGCCCGTATCGACCACCAGGCGCACGGCGCGCCATATGTCGCCTTCCAGCCGTCCGAGGTCGTTGTAGGGATCCTGATAGAATCCGACCTCCTTGCCCAGCCGTTCTGAGTAAAGTCCCCACCCTTCGGTAAAGGCGGTGTAGTCCTCAAATTTTCGGAACTCGGGAATCCCGGTGAGTTCCTGTTGAATGGAAATCTGCAGATGATGCCCGGGCAGACCTTCGTGATATGCAATCGCTTCGGTTACATAAAACGGGCGGGTTTCAAACTTGTATGTGTTGACGTACACCAAACCTGGCCGCGAACCATCGGGCGTGCCATGGTAGTAATAGGCGGCTGCCTGTTGCTGCTCTTCGAATTCCGGCACCGGCTTGATCACCAGAGGAGCTTTGGGCAAACGCCCGAAAAGCTGGGGCAGCTTGGGCCGCATGTCGTCAATGTGCCCACGATAGCTATCGAGCAGTTGTTCTTTGCTGGTGGGGTAGAGTTTGGGATCCTTCGCTGCTGCAGCCTCCAGCGCCTTGATGTCGGCAAAACCCAACTTTTTGGCGATGGCCAGAATTTGTTCCTCATCGCGCTTCACTTCATCGAGGCCGATCTGGTGAATCTGGTCAGGCGTCAGGTCAGTGGTGGTGCTCTGTTTCACACGGAAGCGGTAATAGGCATCGCCATCGGAGAGCGCCCACAGGCCGGGATCGCTCCGGCCGGCGGGGATGTACTGCGCCTTCAGGAATTTTCCGAATCGCGTATAGGCAGGCAGTACCTGGCCCGCGATCACGGCAAACAGCTCTTCTTTGATCCGCGCCTGCTGCGTGGCAGAGATGCCGGCAGCCCACTTCTTCACTGGCTCAGCGAATGGGCTGTCCTGCGGTTTTTGCCCTGAAAGTTGATTTACCTCCGCCAGCGCCTTCTCCATCAGGTACGCTGGCGGCTCGCGGTGGTCATCCATGCCGATCGACATGTTGTCAGTGATTTGCTGGAAAGCGAGAGGAACCTTCTTCAGCCGGGCGATGTAATCGTCGTAGTTCTTCACCGTCTTGAAGCTGAGCTGCGGCACAAGCTGGGGCAAGTCTACCTGGAACCCTGTGAATTGGTTGACCGGCATCTCCCAGGGCTTGAAGCGCGCCTCCTCTTGCCCCTCGACGAGGTCGCGTACCAGGATGTCTTTACTCAGTTGCTCCTGGTCCGTCATGCCCGTTGTGTCTACGGCAGCCAGGCGCGCCAAAAAAGCCCGGTCGCGCGCAAGGGAGTCGTTGTAGGCCTGGACCGAGTAGTCCGAGAGCTGGTCGTCGTAACGCGGGTCACCGACGGAGGAGGCCAACTCCGGATTGTGCTTGAGCTGATCTTCCCAGTAGTCAGTAAAGATCGCGTTGAGCGTTTTCACGCGCTGGGCGAGGGAAAGGTCCTGCGCCGCTGCCGCTGGCGTGCTTTGTGCGGCAGAAACGGCACCGGAGACGAGGACGGCGCCGGAGACGAGAAGAAGGGCGGAGCGAAAGGCGTTTATGCGCAGCAAGCGGATTCCTGAACCGGCAAGAAGTTAGTAAGCGCAGTTTACCGGCAATTCGCGTGGGCGAACAGTGCGGGCGAACAGTGGTAGCCACGGTTCGGGACCGGTCTCGCGCAGGAATCCTTTACTGGAAGCTGGTTCAGACGTGCAACTCGTCCTGCTTTACGTCAGACCTGGGCATGGGCAAGGCGATGTCGCTATCGAGCATGCGATAGAGCGTAGACCTGCTGATGCCGAGTTTTAGGGCGGCGCGCGCCTTGTTGCCGTCACATGCCTTCAACACCTGCAGTATGTGGCGTCGAATCACACCATCGAGGGTGATGCTTTCAGGAAGGGCCGGCTCGCCCTCTCTTGCGCCGGCGGGTTCGAGCGGCAGGATGACCAGGTCAAGCGGCCGCAACCATTGGCCTTCGCCATTCAGGCATGCACCCCGAATTACACTTTCCAGCTCGCGCACATTGCCTGGCCAGGGATGGCGCAAAAGAATGGGGAGTGAGCCAGGTCCAAGGCCCTGCAACGGCCGTTGCTGCTCCCTCGATACGGAATCGATGAACATCTGTGCCAGGGCGGGAATGTCTTCTTTGCGATCGCGGAGCGGAGGCAGAGTAAAGGAAATGGCACTGAGACGATAGTAGATTTCCGGCAGAAAAGTGCCAGCCAGCACCTGGCTTCGCAGAGACTTGCGAGCCGTGCAGATGACCATCACCGGATAGGGAGCCGGGGTGTTCGACATGGCCGCCCTTTCCTGCGGGAGTTGCATTTCAAACCAGCGGATAAAGCGCAGCAGGTGACCCTGGGCTTCGGTCCCCAGTTCATCGATATTGCGGATGAGCAGAACCCCGTCGGTGGCCCTGCGTATAGCGGCGCGCAGAGGTTCGTCGTTGAGACCATTGTCTGCACAGAACAGTGCCATGGATTCTTCGACGGCCAGCATGCCCTGCGCCGCGTGCCGCGCGTAGATGTGCCTCACCAGCAGGTGCTTTCCGGTGCCGGCTTCGCCCTCCACCAGGGCCACGCGGATGCGCGGACCCGCCTGCTGCAACTGGTCGCATACGCGGCGCATGGCGAGGGAGCGGGAAACCAATTCAGGCAGTGGGCTGTTTGAGCCCCGGCGAGAAGGTGCGTATCGATTCATTTCGCGGTTCTGTTCTGCAGGCTGATTCATCCATCCACACCTTTCGCTTCTCTTGCCGTTGAAGCGGCATCGCGCATGCATGCACGATGTCGCGGGGACGCCTCTTAGGCGCTATATCGGCGGTGTAAGCGAAGAGTTGAGGGGAGGGTGATGCTTAGGGAGCGGAAACAGTGCTCGATCAAACTTCTTCCCTGGCAAGCAGGTCAATCGACAAATCTTGATTCGACGGATCTTAGTTTGACGGATCTTGGGTCAGGAGCCGTGGCATCCCGCATTTTCGTAACAACACGAGATCGGGCCACCCATCGATCTCCTGTCAATCCAAAGGTAAAGGGCAGCACCCGGTGACATGCATCCGGTGTTTGCGAGAAATGCAGGCTAAACCAAGGGTAAACCTAGGCTAAACCTGCACTGCGCGGGCGCGTCCAGAGACCGCATCCGAAGCGATCATGCCGTCACGAATATGCACGACGCGATGCGCGTATTCGGCAATATCCGGCTCGTGCGTGACCAGAATAATGGTGTTGCCCCGGGCATGCAGTTCATCGAAGAGCGCCATGATTTCATCCCCGGTCTTCGAGTCGAGATTCCCGGTGGGCTCATCGGCCAGAATGATCGAGGGCCGGTTGACCAGTGCACGCGCAATCGCCACGCGCTGGCGCTGCCCGCCCGAGAGCTCGTTGGGTTTGTGGTTCATGCGCGCTTCCAGATTGACCGAGCGAAGCGCCGCTTTTGCACGCTCGATACGCTCGCCTGCCGGCGTGCCGTTATAGATCAGCGGCAGTTCCACATTGTGCAGGGCGGTGGCGCGCGCAAGCAGGTTGAAGGTTTGGAAAACGAACCCAATCTCCTTATTGCGAATACGCGCCAACTCGTCGTCGTTCAGTTCGCTCACCAGGTGGCCATTGAGCCAGTACCTGCCCTTGGTCGGTGTATCCAGGCAGCCAATCAGGTTCATCAGGGTCGATTTACCCGATCCGGACGGCCCCATGATGGCGACATACTCATTGTGCCGGATGCTCAGGCTGATGCCGCACAGCGCGTTGACCAGCTGATCCAGGCCCATGGTGTACGTCTTCCACAGATCTTCAACGACGATGACCTCACCCTGGGCGCTTGTTTGGGCCGTCCCGGCTTGCGTTGCGCTGTTGGTATCGAGTGCCATCTTCCGCTCCTGTGTTGCTCAAGTAACTGCGCCTGTCTGCAGATGAGATGGAACGGCTGGCTAAGACGATTCCGTTTCCTGGGTCGCGGCCACCTCATTGTCCCGCTTCAATTTGACGTCGTTCTTGAGCGTTCGTAGCACTTTATAGGGCCCAATCACCACCTCGTCCCCCTGCTTGAGGCCGCTGGTGACTTCGATGTCGGTGCGGCCGGTGATGCCGGTGGTCACGGTCACAAACCTGGACTGCAGCTTGCCGCGGTTGGACACCATGACGAAAACGCCCTGAACCGGGGCATCCTGCGCGGCCGGCGTCGAGGCGGCATTCACGGTCTGCATGGTGGCGCCTTGCTTCAGGGAGGCAGCCGTCCGCATTGCCAAAGCCTGGATCGGTAGGGCCAGCACGTTTTGCCGGGTTGCCGTGGTAATTTTTGCCGTGGTCGAGAGCCCGGGCCGCAACTCGACTGCAGGCGTGGTCAGCGTGACGACGACCTTGAAATCCTTGGCCTCCTCTGTACCGGTGGTGCTCTGGCTGGTGGCTATACCCGTGGTGCGAAGAATGGCCTGGTCGCCTACCTCGGTCACTTTCCCCTTGAAGACCTTGCCCGGCAGGGCATCGACCGTTACATCGACGGACTGGCCCATGGTGACGTTCACGATATCGGTTTCGTCCACCTTAACCTCCGCCGTGATTACGGAAAGATCGGCCAGGGTCATCAAGGTGCTGCCCTGTGCGTTCTGGATGCCCACAACAACCGTTTCTCCTTCGCGCACCGGCATATTCGTCACGATTCCATCGAAAGGCGCGATGCTGACGGTTTTGTTCAGGGCGTCGATATTGCTCACAAGGGTCGCCTCGGCGGTGCTTAGCTTGCCCCGCGCAGAGGCCGTCTGCGCCCGGGCCTGCACCAGCGCGGCTTTGCTCTGCGCTAGAGTGGCTACGTCGGTGTCGTAGGCGGCTTTTTTCGAGTCGTATTCCGACCTGGCGATGAGCTCGGCTTTGTACAGCGCCTGCGCCCTCTGCCAGTCGAGCAGTTTCTGGTTGAGATCAGCCTGCGAGTGCTCAACGGTGGCTTGGGCGGTATTTTCCGCAGCCAGGTAAGACGAGATATCCGTGCCGGCGGAGCGAATACTGGCCTTCTGGGCATCGACGCCTGCCTTGGCCTGCACGCTTTCGACGGCCGCCAGAATCTGGCCCTTCTTCACGTGATCGCCTTCCTTCACATACAGGTGGGTAATTCTGCCGAAGGAGGTAGCGCCAATGTTGACGTAGGTTTTGGGTTTGATTTGGCCCGTTCCACTGACAATGGAAACCAGGTTTTCTCGAACGACCTTGGAGGTAAGCACTTTGGTATAGCCAGACTGGGCGCGCATGTAGGCACCACCGGCAATACCTGCCACCAGCACAACCCCGCCAGAGATGAGCAAGATCTTCTTAAGTTTCATGGGTAAGTCGGCCAACGCAACTCTTCTTCTCATCATACGTGGAACCTATTGCGCGGGTTCCAGGGTTCTGCGAAGTAACTGCACTTTGGATCAGGGGACGAAGGAGCCGACTGAAATCCCTTGCGCAAAGATGCAGCCACTGTTGGAGGAAGGGCACGGTTTCTTCCACAATGTTTTTTCCCAAACCTGTCGAGGTCAATCGTCAGGAGCACTCCCTTCCTGGGCAGAATTCCCCGGCTGAAGCATTCCTCGTCCGATGTCCGCAGACTTTCGTAACCAAAATGCTGTGCCCTTCGTCTAAACGCCGGGTTACTGCCGTCGTCTACGGTCCAGAAGATAAAGGCCATGGGGCGATTCGCCGCTTGAATTCGTCCTGACCAAAATTTAGACTTAGAACGCCGTACGGGGAGTAGCGCGCAACCTATGCCAAGGGTTCATTTCACCCTTTCTTTGTTTTTGACGTTGGCTTTGTCACCTACGCTGATCGCGCAGTCCGCGGCCAGTCAATCGCAGGGCAGCGCCCCAAATTCGCCCGCCAACGCGACGCAGGAGACGCCGAGCACCACCCAGGACCCGCTCCACCGCCCCATCAGCGATAAGGAGAAGTTCCAGCGGCAAAAAGGGCTGAGGGAAGAACTTAAAGGCCCCTACAAGAAGTGGATTGAAGAGGACGTTCGCTGGATCATCACCGACCAGGAACTGAAGGCGTTCAAGAGCCTGTCGAACGACGAAGAGCGCGATAACTTCATTGAGACGTTCTGGCAGCGGCGCAATCCCGATCCCGATTCTCCTGAGAATTCATATCGTGAAGAAAACTATCGCCGCATCGCATACGCCAACGAGCATTTTGCCGCCGGCAAGCCAGGTTGGAAGACCGACCGCGGCCACATGTACATCGCCTACGGCAAGCCCGACAGCATAGAATCGCACCCCAGCGGCGGCTCCTACGAGCGCCCCATAGAAGAGGGTGGCGGCGAAACGTCGACCTATCCCTTTGAGACCTGGCACTACCGCTATCTCGAAGGCATTGGCGAGAACATCGATATTGAGTTCGTGGATTCCTGCATGTGCGGCGACTACCACATGACCCTCGATCGTTCAGAAAAGGACGCGCTGCTCCACGTTCCCGGCGCCGGAGCGACCCTGGGCGAGCAGATGGGCACCTCGAAGAGGACCGACCGCTTCAATGGCGGACTCGAGCACCTGGGCAGCGGACCCGGGGGGGGGGCCTCGAACCAGGCGAAGGAGTTCGACCGGCTGGAACAGTTCTCGAAGCTGCAGGCCCCACCTGCCGTCAAGTTCAAGGATCTCGAATCGTTCCTGGTGAACCACAAGGTTCTGAGTGGACCCTTCTTTCCCTTTGAAGTGCGCACCGACTACGTAAAAGTCACCGAGGATACGGTGCTGGTTCCGCTGACCCTGCAGATCAGGAACCGCGACATCACCTTCAACACGAAGGACGGCGTGGCCAAGGGCGAGGTGAATGTTCTGGGCCGCGTAGCCACCATTACCGACCACGTCGTGCAGACCTTCGAGCAGACACTCGAAGTGGAACAGCCGTCTGAGTTGCTGGGCAAGGCGCTCGATCAGGCCTCAGTCCACTGGTGGGCGTTGCCGCTCAAGCCCGGCCGGTATCGCGTCGATATTGCAATTAAGGATGTAAACAACCCGGATCACGTCGGTACCTGGGCACAGGGCATCATGGTGCCCAAGTATGACGATGAAAGGCTCTCGGCTTCGTCGCTGATTCTGGCCGACAAGATGGAGCAGGTGCCGACCAAGCAGATTGGCGCCGGGCAGTTCATTATCGGCAATACTTACGTCCGTCCCCGGGTAAGTTCGGGACCGGCCGTTGCGGTAAGCTTCCATCGCAGTCAGAAGCTGAACTTCTGGATGCAGGTCTACAATTTGCAGATCGACGGAAAGAGCAAACAAAATGCCGCCACGATCCAGTACCAAATCACTGATCTGGCGTCTAACAAAGCGATTCTCGATAGTTCAGAGCCCAGTGCGGCTTTGGGAGATAACAGCGCTAACTCCGATCAATTAACGGTAAGGCGATCGGTGCCTCTGGCCAGCCTGCAGCCCGGTAAGTATCAGGTGACCATCACCGTGAATGACCACGTATCGAAGCAGCAAGTAGCGCAATCGGCCCCGTTTACGGTTGACTAGGCCCTCTGTTAGGCTGGAACGGATAACGAGAGCGCAGTTTCACGGCTACGATTCGTCACCAGAGTCGCAAGGCGTGCTTTTCCACCGCAGAAAACCTGGTAAAACGTTTCTGCATCGATGTACAGCGGTGGTGAAACTGCCAACGGCTAAGAGCGAACTGGATTGCTGCAGGATTTTGAGTGAGTAGCATATTGAGTGCGTAGAAGTTATTACCAACTCGCGGCTCTTATGGTGGTAGCGGTAGCAGGGTGGTTGCCTGCTGCGGCCTCGCCCTCGTCCGCAACGGTGAGTGGGGTGGTGAGTGACGGGCGCGGCACTCCTCAAATGGGCGCCGTGGTTGAATTGCTCGCCGCGGATGCAACCGTGGTCGCCCGGGCTTATACCAACGCGCGCGGCGCCTTCACATTCGATCACCTCTTTCCCGGTACCTATCAGGTCAAGGCGACAGGAGATTCCTTTCTCCCCACACTCCGCGAGGATCTCCGCCTCCGCTCCCGTAGCAACATCATCGTGAATCTCACCCTGAGCACGCTGTTCGAAGCGATTCAATGGCTGCCTGCGCAACCGCGAACGCCGGGTGAGCCGAACGACGACTGGAAGTGGACCTTGCGTTCCTCGAGCAATCGTCCGCTGCTGCGCTTCCTGCAGGATGGTCCCTTGGTCGTACTTTCCGGTGACGATCATGGCTCGGCTCCCCAGTTGGCAGCCCGGGTTGCCGTCACGAGTTCCTCAAATGGCTTTGGACAGGGTGGACCGCATCACGCCTTCGCAGTAGAACGCTCGAGTGCGGCCGGCGGGCATTTGATTCTCCGTGTCAACCTGAGCCCCCAGCCGCAGCAAAGCTCCGACTACACCGTTGGGTACGAACTGGCGCTGGGCCCGGAACGGCAGATTTACAACATGGCCACGGTGCAGCAGATGACGGCCATGCAGGGTGGTACGAACCAAAGCTTCTATACTTTCCGTCTGCGCAGTGCCGAGGCCGTAAATCTTGGCCCGAACGCATCCATGGAACTGGGCAACGAAGTGCAGTTGATCCAGGGCGCGGATGCCATCACGTCGAGCCTTCCCTTCATGAATGTTTCCTGGCACGACCAAGGCGCCCGTGTTTCTTACAGGCTGGCTACCTCGCCGGAGCTGCAGAGCGCCGGAGATCTTGCGGACGCGCCCACACTTGCCCCCATGTTCGCGGAAGTGGGTGGCCGGGTACGTCTCCAGCATGGTCTGCACCAGGAACTTCGTTTGGAGGGTGAGTCCGCCCGGCGCCGAGCCATGGTGGCCTTCTATGCCGACGAGGTGCGGAACCCGATCGTTGCGGGCAGTGGCGATTTAGCGCCGCAGGACCTTGTCGGCGGCAACACTCTATTTGATCCCGTCACACAGGTCTTTCGCATGACCGGCCAGGGCTACTCGACGGGCGGCTTCGAGGCTGCCTTCTCACAGAAGGTGGCGGGTGAAACCTGGGCGACGCTTGCCTACGCTGACGGCAAAGCGCTCGCCTTTGAGGCTCCCCAGTCTTCGCTCACCATGGACGAGGCTGTGCGTGGTGTGAGCCAGCGCCGCGCCCAGGCGCTCACCGCCTCACTGAAGGGCCATCTTGATCGCACCGGGACGACCTGGCGCGCGTCGTATCGGTGGCAGCCGGCGAATACGATCACTCCGGTAGCGTTGTATGACGGATTCGGGCATGGAGCGTATCTGGGCTTTGTGGTGCGCCAGCCGATTCATTGCGGCCGTTTGTTACCCAACGGAACGGAAGCACTGGTCGATGTGCGGAATCTGCTGGCGGAGGGCTATCGTCCCTTCTTGACCCGCGACGGCAGAACACTCTACTTCGCGCAGGATGAGCGCTCGATTCAGGGCGGCCTTTCCTTCTCGTTCTAGTGGAAGACGAGCCTTCTGGACATTTACCAGTAACAAAATCGACGGGCGCTCCCTATTGGCCCAGCTTTTCGGGTGCAAGGGCATCAACAACGCCCGTACAAATCTTTGCTCGGCAAGGGAATCGGGTGCGAGAGCGTTTTGCTCTCTCAGGCAGGCCGTGCAGCCCTGAAAGGCCGGCGTGCGTGTGTTATATTTTTTCTTGGGCGCACGGAAAAACGTGCTCCTGGCCTTTCTGAGTGTTCCTCAACATTCGGCCTTCTTCTCTTCACGGACGCGTAGCTCAACTGGCAGAGCATTCGACTCTTAATCGACAGGTTGGTGGTTCGATTCCACCCGCGTCCACCAATTGTCTTTTCAGATAACAAGGTAAGTGGCAAATCCCCAAGTGGCGAACCCCTCAGACAAAAACGCTCACGCCGGCGGCCTTTGCGGCAGCCATCAGCGCGTTGTCCAATGTCGCTAACTCCAGCCCTGCTCTCATCGCAAGTTCAAGGTAGGTAGCGTCATGGGCTGAAAGACGATACGTACAAGCAAGTTGCAATGTATCAGTGAGTGCCCGGTAATCCTCTGAGTAGCGAGAAGAAGCGTGCAATGTCAGAAGCATTGAGACGTTGCCGCCGCTCGCCGACGGCCAGGGCATTCGCAACCTCAACTGCCCAGAGAGACGGAACAAGAACCGGTCGACTCTCTAACTCGTCGAGAACCCGATAGGCGAATTCGGCATGTTCATCGGGATAGCACCAGGTCAAAGTGATTGAGGCGTCGACGACAAGTCCCTTCATCAAAAGCGACGGCCTTCTTCGATCAGATCTCGTACCGTGCATCCGGGGGGAAGGGCTCGGCCTCGCCCAAATTCTTTGATTTCGGCTATAACCAGGCTGCGCTCCTTGCCTGCATCGAGCTGTGCCGGCACCAGCATTGCCACAGGAACACCTCGCTTGGTGATTGTGATGTGCTCACCCTTTTGGACGCGGTCTAAAAGGGAGGCAAGATGTGTCTTCGCCTCAAAAGAGCCGATGGTGGCCATATTGATTCTCTTCGAACTAGGTTCCATCTGGTTGGTTGATTCGGGCGAATAGGACGGGTTCGTCACTGAGGAGTGCTGGTGAGACTGGGGAGATGTCACTTTGTTGAAGGTGCTGGCAGACCGGCTGGTACGCTTCGACATATTTTCCTGAATACGTCGAAAAAATGGATCATTCGAAAACATTTCCGCAGATGTCAGAGGTCTACATAGGGCACCGGGTGTGAAGGCGTTATTCCCACTCTTGCCCGAGACAGGGCGAGACCCTTCAGCTCACCGTACCTTTCTCTGCCTTAGACATCTCCGCCCCTGCTTCAGGAAAGTTTCCACTTCCGCTGACTTGCCGGGCTTTACCTTGAGATGAACATATAACGCGTGCTTTGCCATGCTGTAATCCCTTCGTGTCTTTCCGCTTTCTGTGCCACTTTTTTAAAAGATGCGTTGGCTGCGAAAGCGGCCACGGCGATCCCTGCATACACGCAGGATTTTTCACGCGCGTGCCTCGCCCCGGGCGGCGCTATGATACGGACACATCGATATGAGAACGCTATTCGTAGCTGGCCGGATTTCTGTGCTTCTCGCGTTTATCTGCACGGCAGTGTCCTGGCCGGCGGCAACAGGTGGATCCATGCATCTTTCCCTGCGCACCCGGGTACAGCCCTTTCCTGCTGCCGGCGCCCCGGTCGAGGCTACATTCGAGCAAAGTGTTCCGGCTGCTTACTCGGCCATCATCATTACCGACATGTGGGATAAGCACTGGTGCAGTGGCGCCACGGCCCGCGTCGGGGAAATTGCAAAAAAAATGGAGCCTTTGATCGAGAACGCCCGGGCCGCGGGCATACTCATCATCCACGCGCCCTCTGAGACGATGAGCTTTTACGCGGATGCTCCCGGCAGGCGGCTTGCCCTCGGCGCGCCCCAGGCCACACCGCCAAAAGAGTTGGTGGTACACGATCCGCCGCTACCCATTGATGACACCAATGGCGGCTGCGACACGCCCGGCGATAAGGAGCATCGCGCCTGGAGCCGCGAGACCGCGGCGCTTACGATCGGCCCCGGCGATGTCATCTCCGATAGCGGTGCGGAAATCTACAACGTGCTGCTGCAGCATCACATTCAAACCGTTTTCTATATGGGGGTGCATGCCAACATGTGCATCCTGAACCGGACCTTCGGCATACGCCAGATGACCCGCTGGGGTCTGCGCTGCATCCTCGTGCGCGATCTTACTGACGCCATGTACGAGCCCGGCTCCAAGCCCTATGTCTCTCACTGGGAGGGGGTAGAACTCGTCATCGAATACATCGAGAGGTATTGGGCGCCCACGGTGACCAGTACCCAGTTGCTCGCAGCCCTGGGTGAACAAACGGCCGGTCACTAAGCTGCGCTGGTTTGTGCTATCGCATGAGGTTGGATGATGATGGGGAATACTGTTAAAAATACCAGCGCCCATCGATTCTGAGGTGCATCGGATCAGTTGCTACAGCATCTAGTTCGACACAAGCTCAACCTCAATAAATCGAAAAGGTTCTCTTCCCGTCTCTGACCCGGAGTCACGGCGAACCGTTGCCTGTTGATACTATCCAACCGATGTGCGCGCCGTGGAGGCGAGGTTTCGCCGGTACAGTGAAATATATTCCGGTGATACGGGCGTGCCCAACGAAAGTGAGCACGGGGACAACATTGGAAAGTCTTGATTCGAAATGCTGCGCATGCTTACCTCTCATTTTTGCTTGTTTCTGCGTGAGCATATCTTGCCGATCGCTAAACAAATTTACATGTTTGCCTGTGTAAAACCAGCGAAGCTCTGCTTGATAAGCCTCACATACTGGTAACTTTAAGTGTTACTTTTGGACTGCTAACCGGCCAACCAAATGGTGACCGAGTGTTTCCTATCTATGTCTGTAGTTGCCAGGCTCCGGCAATAGCAGGGAGTCAAAGGAGAAGCTTCCATGCTATTGGACAGACCAGTGGTTGGATTTGCTCAAAGACAGAATCCCGACGGTACGGTGGATGTGATCTGCTTACGTTGCTTCGACACGGTAGCTTCGGTAGCTTCGATGGCGGCCCAACGCCCTGCCGAAGGGTTGAAAACTGAGCATGTGTGCCGGCCGTTCGGCTCAGTACGCTGCTCGGCCGCATAATGGCAGAACGCGCGCAACGAAGGCAGCGAAGAAGTCGATCACCTCAAGTCTGCAATTACATGCGTCCGTTTGTACTGCAGAAAAAAGGTCGCTGACCTTAACCGGTCAAACTTTCGCCCTCGACAGGTTTGGTAGAGAAACCCTGTGTTGCGCGGCGCGGCTTCCAATGGGAAATGCACGACCTTTAACCGAAGGGTGCGGGCTTTGGCCCGGATGTTTCCTCACTGTATCAAGGCTGTACGAGGGAGTTTTGAACTCCGCGCTTCATGCCGATCAGTGATGCGATGCCAGTCCACGGGTCATACCACCAACTCCTCAGTCGTAACGTTCTCAACCTGCTGAGATGCAGGGTGATTGTCTGGTCGCTGCGTGGGTATGTAGAGGAAATCGTAGCTCCCTTCGACTTCACGCGTGGCCTGCGCATGCAAAGCAGGTTGCGTGTCCGGCGTGGTGATCATCGCCTGGTCAGGAATCCGCGCGAAGAACGGACGCGGTTCTACGAGGGGCTCTCAAGAAAAACATCTGGCGCCCGCCCGGCCGCTGCATGGCGTCGATCCAGCCACGATCAGCATGGTTGAGGCTGCCATTGCGAGCATTTGCGAATGGCCACACGGCATGATGGTCATACGTGATTTCGCATGCTCCTGCAAAGAGCGATCGATACGCCTGCTTGCGTACGTCATGGTCACGCAAATATCCGGTCGCGGGATCCCAAGCCGGCCACGGGTTAAATGGATCGTGTTCTTAGTTGGGTTCAAGATCGAGCGTCGGTTTGGTTGGTTTCGCTGTGTAGTCCCGCGCGACAAGATCCCAAATCGCCGTGTCATGACCACTTCCGCGGCCGCTTTGAATGCCGTTCACCAAAAGCCACGGTTACTGTTTCATAAAACCGGTATCCTGCGCTCTTTTGACCATCGAAGCGCTCCGCGCTCCGGCGAGCCGTGGCGGCCGGTCTCCTCCCAGAATCCAGAGGACATTGCTTTGATCGCGCAAATCGGCACTGAAGTAGCGAGCATACTCTTCGGCAACCGGTAGGTTGTCGTTACGAAAATCCGTGGGCCTGTTTCCTAGGGAGCCGTAAGCTTGTCTCCCCATGCCGGTACCAGCGCGACATACAAGCCGAGAGAAGCAGCTTGCTGAACAATTTCTTTTACGCGTTGAAAATAGGCCTCATCGGGATGCCGCGGGTCATCACCGGTGAAGGGACGCAATCCAAGGGCACTGGCCTGGTGGATGCCATCGTTACTCTGCCAGTACGACGGTTTGAATGACTCGATATCCCTGCCATGCTCGCGTGTGCAGGTAGTAGGAGCATTCTTCGCGCGTGGAGCCATCGATCAGTTGCCAGGCAGTGTCGCCTAGCCAGAAGAAAGGCTCGCCATTTTCGGTTTCGAGGCGATGCCCACCTTGATGGACGCGAACAGCCAGCAGTTTTGCCCCCTGGAAGGTAGGGCCTGGGCCCTCCCGGTTAGCTCCGTCGCTCTACCTGCGGCCGCTGCCATTGCTGCGGTGCCTGCCTTCAAAAAAGTGCGCTTTGAGGGGCTTTCACGCGTGAATCTCCCGAAAACAGTCTTTATTTCAGGCAAACGTCCGCATTGCACAATAGGTGAGTATACAAGGGAGTATAAAATGGGTTGATTGCAACAAGCTGCCGCCTGGTGGCAGAAGCGGCAGTTCAGATAGTGTCATTACAATGTCATTTTTCGGCACAAAGCTGTGTTTGGCCAGGGCTTGCAATGGACGATAGAACGTGGCGCAGGCGACCCGAGGGCCGAGTTGGAGCGCATCGACTATGACGGAAGAGCAAGACACAATTCTTATTGTTGAAGACGACCCTCGTATGCAGAAGGTGCTCCACCGTATCTTTCATGACGAAGGCTACCGGGTGGAAGTGGTCTCCGACGGACGCGCGGGGGTCGATTCGTTTATCGCGCATACGCCTTGCGCCGTCGTGTTGGACTTGATCCTGCCGCAAATGTCAGGGCGTGAAGTGTGTAAGCGGATGAAGAGCGCCTCACCGGATACGCCGGTACTCATCCTGAGTGCCGTAAGCGAAGTGGTCGATAAAGTCCTGTTGCTCGAGCTCGGCGCCGAAGACTACGTCACGAAACCCTTCAGCCCCCGTGAATTGTTGGCGCGCGTGCAGGCCTCCATCCGCCGCCGGCGCAAATCTAGTCCGGTTGCGACCTGCCGGTTCGGAGACTGTGAGATCGACTACCTCAGAATGACCGCCAGAAAGAGTGGCAGGCCGGTCTCTCTTACGGCGCATGAATTCAAGCTCCTGCGCTTCTTTACCGACAACCCCGAGCGGGTATTGAGTCGCGATGAGTTGCTCAGCGATGTCTGGGGCTACAACTCCTACCCAACCACGCGCACCGTCGACAATCAGATACTCAAGCTGCGACAGAAGCTTGAATCGGATCCTGCAGCCCCTCGGCATCTTCAGACCATCTATGGCGCCGGCTATAAATTCACTCCCTGAAGATCCAGCGATCCCATGCCGCCATTCCGTGGTGTTCGAACACGCGTACTGCTGATCGCGGCACTCATAGCCGTCACTACCACCCTGACGGTCGGCAGTCTGCTCATCATTCGCAACCGCATTCGGGAACACGTCGGCCGAGAGCTCGCTGCAGACCTCACCCGGTCGTTGTCGACTCTCAAGAGCCTGCAGCAGCAGCGCAGAGACGCTCTCATTCACGAGAACGCACTGCTTGCCGACCTGGCCAGCCTGAAGGCCTTGATGACGACCCACGACCAGCGCACCATAAAAGATGGTGCGATTGAATTCTGGAAGGTGAGCGGCAGCGATCTTTTTGCGCTGGCCGACGCATCCGGGCGCGTTCTTACCGTGTACACCTCAGGCAAGTCTGCTTCCCCCGATCTTGCCAGCGCGTTGCAAGACACAATGGCGCGGACCGGAGGGCATTATTTGATTGCGGACGGCCGCCTCTTCGACGTCTCCGTGCGGCCGCTTTACTTTGGCGAAGCGGGCGGGGGTACCCTGCTTGGTTACGTGGTGAGCGGTTATGTCATTGATCGCAACGTGGTTGGCCTGGTGAGTAGAGCGTCTGATAACGAAGTCACATTTCTAGCGGGCAACGAGATCCTGGCGAGTACGCTGCCACCCCAATTGCAGGGAGAGTTGTCCCGCAAGTACGCAAAGCTCACCTCGCTTGGCAATGGACATACGAAAGAGATGGTTCTCGGGGGAGAACAGTTTCTCGGTACAGAGGCTGATCTTTCCGCGGAAGCGGCGCATGCCCTGCGTTTGGTCGTGCTTAAGTCGTTTGTCCAGTCCAATCAAATCATTCACGATACCAATCGGCTGGTGCTGCTGCTCGGCATTGCCGCCATCGTTCTTGGTTTAGTTCCGATGCTTTTGCTCTCGCGGATTGTCACTCGGCCGCTCGAACTGCTGGCCCAGGGCGTGCGCGCGTTTGGCTTTGGAGATAATTCCCGCCCACTGCCTGATGATGGAACGCGAGAAGTGCGCGAGTTGAGTGCTGCGTTTGCCCGCATGCGCAGTGAGATTTTCGCTACGAACCGAGCGTTGCTGGAAGCAGAAAAACTGGTGACCATCGGACGCATGGCCAGCTCTGTATCTCACGACTTACGGCACTATCTGGCAGCGATTTATGCCAACGCTGAGTTTCTTTCTTCGCCTCGTCTCTCTCATCGAGAGCGTACTGAATTCTTTGCAGATATCCATATCGCCGTACAGGGCGCTACGGAACTTCTCGAGTCGTTGTTGATCTTCAGCAAGACCGGCTCTGTCTATCATCGCGAGCGCCATTCAATCATCAAAATTGTGGAGCAATGCATTGCCCTGCTCAAGGCCCACCCCGAAGCGCAAGGTGTCACCACGCGCTGGGAGTGTAGCAATCCGTTGGGATCGTACGCGTTGGTAGATGCGAAACAGATGCAAAGAGCGATTTACAACCTTTTGCTTAACGCTTGCCAGTCAGCCCGCACCTCGACGACCGTCCGCGAAGTAGTCGTAGCGATCACGCGGTCAGAAAACAACATTTCGCTGGCCATTATCGATTCCGGTCCCGGGGTTGCGGAACATATTCGTGATTCGCTCTTCGAGCCATTTGTGAGCGACGGCAAGCATAGCGGAACAGGCCTGGGTCTGACGCTTGCCAATTCAGTTGCCAAAGAACACGGCGGAGCGGTGACGCTGTTAAGTACGCAGCCGGGGGAAACGATCTTTCGTCTCTCGCTATGCGCAGATTTCACTGGAGTCGTTCCAGACCTAACGCGAGAAGAGCCAGGCGCACCATTCCCCACATCGGGAGGTGTGCTACGGTGAACACTCCCAAAGGCTGCTGGATCATATTCATTCTGTTCCTCACGACAGGCGTAGCGCATGCGCAACAAGTGCAGCCCGCTCCATCCCCGGAGGCGGTGCAACTTCAGGTGAATAAGCTTGCCGAAATGTTGGCAAGCGAGCAGGCCGTGCTTGAGTCGTCGCAACGCCAGATCGAACTCCTGCGCAAACAGATTGCTGCACTGCAAGGGCAACTTGCTGGCAACCAGCAGCCGCCTGTCGTAGAACAGCAGCCAGAAGACGAAGTGGCTCGCCTCAATGCAAGTCTTCAGAGTCTCCGTGAGCAGCAGGATATACAGCAAAACGAGATTGCCACCCATGAGCAAGCCAAGGTCGAGAGCGAATCGAAATATCCGGTAAAGCTCACGGGCTTGATTCTCTTCAATGCCTTCTCCAACAGCAGCGCAGTCGATATCATCCAGTCTCCGGCACTGTCCACGGGCTATGGAGGAACGACCGGCCTTACCCTCCGCCAGACTGTGCTTGGGCTCGATGCACGCGGCCCTCATCTTTTTGGAAGTGATTCATCGGCAGACGTTCGCGTCGATTTCTTTGGCGGGGGGAGCCAGCCGGGCTATGGGCAGAATGGTGGAACTTTGCGACTGCGCACCGCGCATGCCGAACTCGCCTGGAACCGAACGCGGGCCTTTGCAGCCTTTGATCGCCCCATCATCAACCCCAATGCGCCAACGTCGCTTACGGCTGTCGCACAGCCCGCCCTGGCGTGGTCTGGGAATTTGTGGAACTGGGTGCCCCAGGTAGGCGTGGAGCAAACATTGCGCCTGAGCGGCTCTTCTCGCATGAGCCTGCAGGGCGCGATTGCCGACATTCCAAATGCCGTCTCTCCCCAGGCGAATGCTGCCACCACTTCTACGGGGAGCCTGGGAGAGCAGAGCCGTTGGCCTGGAAGTCAGGCCCGCATCGGCTACGCGCGGGGCGATGGAATGACCGGTTTGCGACTCGGGGCCGGAGGATATTTCAGCCCACACGGGACGAGTAGCGACGTGCATTTCGACGCCTGGGCAGCCACATTTGACTATCGCATCCCCCTCCCCGCCCGGCTGGAGGCGAGCGGCAACTTCTATCGCGGCTCTGCTCTAGGGGGATTGGGCGCCGGCACCTACAAAGACTATCTCTATGCAGAAAGTAATCAGCAAGATTACTTTAAACCGCTTGACGATGTGGGAGGGTGGGCGCAACTGAAAGCGCGTGCAACAGAGCGTGTGGAGTTTAACGCCGCCTACGGACTCGACAACGCTTTTTCGCATGAATTACGTCCCTACCTCGTGGATCCAAACGCAAAGTACCTGGCTCTTGCGCGGAATGCGACATTTTATACAAACGTAATCTACAGCCCAACTGCCTACACGCTTTTTTCGCTGGAGTATCGCAGGATTGACAGCTCCTATGCCATTGGCCCGAACTCGATTGCAGACATAGTTGGCGCAGCCGCCGGATACAGGTTCTGACCGATGCCGAAGACTCGCATCCATCGCGCAGGTTGTTTAAAGGTCACAGTTGCTGTTTTTTTGGTCGTGATGGGGCTAACCGTACGGGCCCAACCGTTGTTTGATGTAACGGCGGAGGGGGTTACGCCGCCCTCACCAAAGCAGGATAAGCACCGCATGCCCAGGCCCGCGGCTATCTGGTTGATGCCGATACGCAACGGCAACGGACTGGTTCCGGCCGAGGTGAAGAAATTTACCCTTCTGCAGAAGAACAAGCAGTTTTCGCCACACCTTTTAATTGTGCCGGTAGGCAGTGTGGTTCATTTTCCGAATGCCGACCCGTTTTTTCATAACGTCTTCTCGCTCTTCAATGGCAGCCGCTTCGATCTGGGGTTATACGAGGCAGGCTCTTCGAAAGAAGTAATTTTCGGCAAGGAAGGCGTGTCGTATGTTTTTTGCAATATTCATCCTGAGATGGGCGCGGTGGTGATCGCGTTAAGCACGCCGTTCTACGCGGTCGAAGATGCTCAAGGAAGCTTTCACATCGCCAATGTGCCGGCGGATGACTATATGCTGCACATTTGGGTGGAGGGCGCTGACCCCGCCGCGCCGAGTATGGCGCCACGCAAGGTTCACGTCTCTGCTGGACGTACCGACCTCGGAGCGATCGAATTGCCCCAGCCGCCGCGTGTGGCTTCGCATGACAATAAATACGGGCAGGAATACGATAAGCACGATCACTCCATCTACTGAAAACCCTGGTCGTTCCGCAAAGCAGAAGGAAAGCTCGTGCCTCGTACATGGCGCCCTTGAGATGATTTTTTAAGTTGATTCTCACCACCACAGATGAAATGACCCGGCCCTGTGGAACCAGCGCTACACCGCCTTCACCCTGCAGTTCATTGCCCACATAATCTCTCAGCGTTTGCCGTCGTACTTCGGTCATTCGATACCACTGTTTCAAATTGGATGATTGCCACGCAAAAGTATGCCACTCTATCAGTTGTAGGAGTTCGGAGCAGCAGCTAAAAAGGACCCATTGTGCGGGAGCGAAATAATTTTTCTCTGCTGTCCAGACGAATGTTTCTAGCCGGCTCGGCCGCTTGGGTCGGCTCTCACTCTCTGTTCGCACGCAACGTCCCTCAGGCGCAGGCTGCCCTTGTTGCCCCACGCGGGAAGGCGCGCAATGTGCTGGCAAACGCGTGCAGCCCAGGGAAGCTGAAACAATCTCTGATTCCGCGGGAGAAGTATCGTCCCTTCCCCACCATTCACGACCGCACCGCGTGGGAGTTGTTGCGTGCGGAAACACGCGAAAGCCTGGTTGCGAGAGGGGCAAATTTCCTGCACTTCAAATGGCCTGAGATGCCGGCGACCGTCTTCCTCGAATTTGCACGCAATGGGAACAGGACCGATTACCAGCAACTGCGGAGTGCTCGTATCGGGGCTCTCCATGCCCTGGTGTACGCCGAGTGTGTCGAAAACAAAGGCCGCTTTCTGGATGACATTACCAACGGAATATGGGCGGTCTGCGAGGAAAGTTTCTGGGGCGTGCCCGCGCACCTCTTCCTCCAGAAGGCCGGTCTCGGGCTACCAGATCCACGAGAACCCATCGTCGATCTTTTTGCAGCCGAAACCTCGGCCCTGTTGGCAACTACGGTGTACCTGCTCGACACTAACCTGGATGCCGTTTCGCCTTTGATCCGCGAGCGGGTTTACTTCGAAAGCGAGCGCCGCATACTCGATCCTCTTCTTGCCGGCAACTTCCCATGGATGGGGCTACCCGGCGCCAGGGTGCAGCCGGTGAACAACTGGGATGCATGGATTTGCTGGAACTGGTTGACGACGGCGCTGCTGGTCGACAGAAATGAAGACCGGCGCTCGAAAGGCGTGGAGAAGATTTCTCTTTGCCTCGATCAATTCATCAACTCTTACTCCGATGACGGTGGTTGTGACGAAGGGCCTGGCTACTGGAATGTCGCCGTGGGAGCCATGTTCGACGCCCTCGAACTCTACGACTCGGCAACTTCGGGGGCCGTCGATATTTTTAGCCATCCTCTTATCGCCCATATGGCCCTGTATATGAATCGCGTTCACATCGCCGGTGACTATTACCTGAACCAGGGCGATGCCAGCCCGGTTATATCGCTTGACGTCGACAAGATGTATCGCATGGGCAGAAGGCTCGGGAATCAGGATCTGATAGCACTCGCGGTTTCGAGCACCCCCACGCGCTATCTGCCCGACACGCTGCCCGCCCTTTTTAACGAAGCGGAGTTGCGCGCGCAGCCACCGGCAAAGGCACGGCTCCTGCGCGATGTCTGGCTCCCGGATACGCACATCATGGCGGCGAGAAGCGTAGCGGAGTCGGCCGAGGGGCTCTACTTGGCGTGCATCGCGGCCGACAATGGAAAAAGCCACAGTCACAACGACACGGGCAGCTTCTGGGTCTACTCTCAGGGGCGGCCCGTGCTTATCGACATGGGGCAGCAGACTTACCAGAAAAAGAGCTTCGATGCTCATCGCTACGAAATTCCATCCATGCAATCCGCTTACCACAACCTTCCCACCATCGGAGGTGTACAGCAGGGCGTGGGCAAGCAGTTTCGTGCCACAGAGCTTGATTACGAATCGAATGATCGCGGGGCGCAACTCAGTATGGAGTTAGCGACTGCTTATCCGCCCGAGGCGCATGTTAAGAGTTGGCGTCGCGTCGTGAAACTTGACCGGACACGAAACGTAATCGAAATCATCGATAGTTACTTTCTCATGGAGCCGGTATCGAATGTCAGGCTGAGTCTTATGACGGCGTGCAGCGTAGCCGAGAGCAGGAAAGGGCAGCTCGTATTGACCTCTTCTCAGGGAGCGCCACCCACTTTGATTGCATTCGATTCCGGCCTGCTGACCGCGAACGTCGAAACCATCCCTCTGGAAGATGATGAGCTCAAGCGCAACTGGGGGAACCAGATCTTCCGCATTCAGTTGAAGACCGCAGAGCCAAAGACCTCGGGTCGGCTAAGGCTGACTATTTCGAGCCTGTAATAGAAATTGCCCATCATTCGCTGCGCGGTGCGTAGTCTTCGCGATAGGGTGTAAAGACGTCCAGCACGTCGGATTCCTCCTGTGCCGATGCCTGGTGCTCTACATTGCCGGGGACCAGAAAGCTGTCTCCGGCCTTTGCCTCAAAGACGCCGCCGGGATGCTCGAACGTGAGCTGGCCGCTGACGATATACACCAGTTGCTCATGCGGATGACTGTGCCGGGTACCCACCCAGCCCTTCTTCATTCTGTGCCGGACGAGCATCATTTCCTGGCTATAAGACATGACCTGCCGTCGAAGGCCGGGCCCAGGGTGCGTCATCGAGTCGTCCTGAGAGTGGGCCAGATGCATCGTATCGGATGACATGAATTCTCCGGTGAAGGTAACCGCGGTTGTTTGTTGTGCGCTGTGCTTAGCGTGCCATCCAGCCACCATCGACGACCAGCACCTCGCCGGTTATGTAGTCGCTTGCCCGCGAAGCCAGAAATAACGCGGCTCCCGCGATATCTTCCGGTTCGCCCCACCGCGCAGCCGGAATGCGCGCCAGGATCTGGCCGTTGCGCACTGGGTCCGCACGCAGCGCACGGGTATTCTCTGTACGAAAGTAGCCCGGGGCGATCGCATTCACCTGCACATTGCGCGGCGCCCATTCATTCGCCATCGCTTTGGTCAACTGTGCGACGCCGCCCTTCGAAGCCGCATAGGCAGGGACGCGAACGCCACCCTGAAAGGAAAGCACGGAAGCGATGTTGACGATTTTGCCTTGCTGGCGCTCAAGCATCTTGCGGCCGGCAAGCTGGCTCAGACGGAAAACGCTGTTCAGGTTTACCTGGACCACCGTCATCCATGCCTGCATGTCATGACTCTCCGCATCTTCGCGATAAATCGTGCCGGCATTGTTCACAAGGATATCGGGTGCACCCATGCTGCTCACCATGGCGTCATAGAGTGAGTCAGCGCCGTCAGGCTTGCTTAGATCGGCCGCGAAGCTCTGTGAGTTGTGTCCCAGCGAACGAATGGCTTCACTGGTCGCCTCCGCCGGGCGCCGATTGCCATGGCACGCCACGGATGCGCCCGCTTCAGCCAGTGCGACAGCAATCGCCGCGCCTAGCCCTGAGGCAGACCCCGTGACCAGCGCGACTTTTCCATCGAGACGAAAGTTATCGAGAATTCCCACAGTATGCCGCCCTCTCTATGATCCCCTGTGTTCTTAAAAACGGGTCGTCCGTAAGAGATTGTACCGGCCAAAAGAGAGGCTTTACCTTTTCATCCCGGCATGCGGGATTTGCTCTGAGACATCCTCACTGGTAGCACCAGCATCGGTCCTTGCCAAGGACATGGCTGCAGTGGCTGATTCGGAACGAAAGAAAATTCGTGGCGAAACAATAAAAAGCGCCTGAAAGTGGGGAGTGGCTCGGAGCAAATAACCAAGCCTCTCCCCTGGACGGGTGCCCCATGTTCGCACCAGCGTACCTGGGTTGAAGACGATGGGCGAAGCCCTTCGAAGGCTCTTGCCATTAGGTCGAGTCAAACGTTTACCGTGATTTTGCCTAGGGCTTTCGCGGATCGTACACAGCAACGCCAACGAGAGAATCGGCGCCACCGTAGTAAAGAAACCACTTGTCCTGAAAATAGACCAGCCCTTCGGCGAACGTCGTGCCCGCCACGTACTGGCCGCTTTGCTCCCACGGCCGCTCAGGTTTGAAGAAAGGCGTGTCGGTACGCGCGATCAACTTACGCGGATCCTTCGCCGCAAAGAGCGCTTGTCCATCCGCATAGGCCTCGCCAGCAATACCGGGCGCGCCATGCACCGCCGCATTTTTGCCGTTGTAGATGAGCACTATCCCATGATCGGTCAGCACCGAAGGCGGCCCCACTTCAGGAAAGGCGCTATCGAAATGCCCCGGCCGATTGTGCATCAGCACAACAGGTTTGCCTGATGGGCCCTCAACTGGCGTCCAGTGGATCAAGTCTGTCGAGGTGGCCAGCCGCACCTGCACTTCTCCCCAATACATCCAGTACTTTCCATCGATTTTCGCGGCGATTAGGCGGCCATTGGAGAGGCGGGTCACGATGCTTGCCGATTTGTAGTCGAAGTGCTGATACTTTTCCCCCTGAAGCGCGGGGCCATATTTCGTCCAGTGAATCAGATCCGTGGAAGTGGCAATTCCAATATCCGTAGAGTGCCGGTTCCATTGCGTGTACGTAAGCACGTAGGTGCCGTCTTCGCTCTCAACCAGGCGCGGGTCTTCCACGCCACCCGGCCATTCGCGATCCTGCTGCGCATCGGTATCAGCATAAAAAACCGGAGCCGGCTCAGTTTTGAAATGAATGCCATCTTCGCTCGACGCCAAACCAAGGCGAGAAGTGTGCATACCAATCACCATGGTTCCGGAGTTGTCTTCAGCACGGTAGAACACGTAAACCTTCCCTTGTCGCGCGATCGCGGCGGGGTTGAAGGTGTGCAGCGCTTCCCATTGCACCGGCTTTTCAAGGATGGGATCGGTAAACAGGGAACTGGGGTTGGGCGAGATGACCGGTGCGTCGACTGGCCGCACAAACGGGCCCAGCGTCCAGTTCGCAGGTGCGGGCCGCTGGGCGAATAGCGCGGTCGTTGCCGGGAGAAAAATGCAGTGGATGGCGATGCAGACAGCGGTCGTACGGTTCATCTTCACTTGCTCCCACCCGATAGTACGCCTGCCCGCGCGTGGGTCGCATCCGGTCTGAGATCCTTCCATCGTGCCCACGGCTTTAAGCCTCTCTCCATGCGATCTGCAGTACGATGAAAGCAGTCTAATTTTTCTCAGGAGACCCTTTTGGTGCTTGCGAAACGAACTCTTCTTCTTGGTCTTGGGCTGATGCTCAGTGGACTTTCTTATCCCTTGCTCCATGGCCAGGCCAGTACGGCTTCGAGCGATGGCGTATTTACCGCGGAGCAGGCGCATCACGGCGAGGCGCTCTACCAGGCGAAGTGTGTATCGTGTCACGGTGCCGCCCTGGATGGTACGGGCCCCTATCCTGCATTGAGCGACAGCGAGTTTCTGTCCATGTATCAAGGGCAGCCCGCGCTGGGGCTCTACAACATGATCCAGAAACTGATGCCGGCCGATCAGCCAGGCTCGCTGAGCCGCACCGATGCTGCTGACCTGGCCGCCTACATTCTAAGTTTCAATCAATTTCCTGCAGGCAAGACACCGCTACCGAGCGATGAAAGCGCCTTGAAGACCCTCATCCTGCCGAAGCCGGCACCCAAATCCTGATTGCACTTTGTATCGGCAAACACATCGGGTGTCCCACATCTGGCGCAGCGTTTCGCGCCAGATGTGGGCAGTAAACAGATCCCTGATCAGCAACTCTCCATCATCGAGTCAATGGCCCAGCGCCTGCGCAATCGCATGCTCCGCCAACGGCGCCATCACAGCGTAACCCTTAGCCGTAGGGTGCACTCCATCCGAAGCCAAACCAGGGAGCATCGCCCCCTTCTCGTCCGCCATGGAAGTGTAGTAGTCCAAATAGACAAACCCGTTCTTCGCGCAGAAACCCTTGAGCCACTCGTTCATCTCGCGAATGCGGGCAACGGGGTGAATCTCAGACTTCCACGGGTACCCAGACGCCGGAGTGATTGAGGCAAGAACGACCTTGATGCCGCTCTGCCGCGCGATCTCGGCCATCGAAGTAAAGTTGTCTTCGATCATTTGCTGCGTGGTCGGTCCCGTGTTTCCGGCGATGTCGTTGGTGCCTGCCAGGAGGACGACGGCCGCCGGGTGAAGCTGGACGACATCCTGCTGGAAGCGCACCAGCATCTGCGATGTCGTTTGTCCGCTGATCCCGCGATTGACATAAGGCTTACCGGGGAAAAACACGCCCGCTTTTTCTGACCGGCCCCAGGCATCGGTAATGGAATCGCCAAAAAACACCACGCGTTGCTCACCCTCTTTCACAGGCGGCAGCGCCTCATTGTCGGCCTGGTAGCGCGCAAGATTGGGCCAGTCTGCCAACTGCGCCTGCATACGTTGCACCTGTTCGCCATCCGGCTTATCCGCCGCTGTTGCTTTCTGCGCCCAAACGTACCCCACGACGAGCAAAGCACTACACACCCAAAGACTTCGTTTCACGTCATCTCTTTTCCGCAGCCGCAAACGCCAGCCGCAACGACTAGAGAAAAATTACACCAGAACGTTGCGATGGAGGCCGCGGAGAACACCAGGCCAAGCGTAATCAAGGCGATCACTGAACAATTCATCCAATCCAAACGATCTGCAACGCTGTCGCTGCATTATTCTGTGGAGATGTTGCGTCCGTTTATCTGCTGCGCCCTCGCCTCTCTTCTCCTGCCTTTCGCTTCTGCAGAGACCATTCTGGTGCATGGTCACCGTGGCTCTCGCGCGACCCGGCCCGAAAATACTATCCCGGCCTTTGAGTACGCGATTCAACACGGCGTAGACGTTCTGGAGCTGGACCTTGCTGTCACGAAGGATAATGTCCTCGTCGTCTCGCATTTTCCCTTCATCACCGCGGACTCTCCCGGGGAGCGCGTCTGCGTGGGTCCGCCGGTGCCGCCGCACACACCGATTCACACGTTGACGCTGGCCCAGCTGGAACAATACGACTGCGGCTCCCATACTCTGCCGGCCTTTCCTAAGCAGGTGGCCGTACCCGGCACACACATTCCCACGTTCGATCAGGTACTCGACCTGGCTCCGCAGGGCAAGTTCGACTTCAACGTCGAGACCAAAATATTTCCCAATCATCCAGAACTGTCTCCGAGTCCGGAGCAATTCGTCGCCATGATCGATGAGGCGGTGAAGCGGCATCACCTGCAATCGCGAGTGATTTTGCAAAGCTTCGACTTTCGAACGTTGCGCGCCATGAAGGCGCTCGACCCAGCGATTCGCCGCTCCGCACTCTTCGGAAACGGCAAATACGATTCCATGATGGGCCCTCACGGATCCCGATAAGGACTTCGTCTCCCTGGGCCGCAAGTCGGAAGCAAACATTCTGAGCCCAAGCTTCGAACTGGTGACGCCAGAGAACGTGGCCGCTGCTCACACAGCCGGATTGCAGGTAGCCCCCTACACGGTCGACAAACCCGAGGACTGGCAGAAGATGGCCGATGCCAGGGTAGACGCCATCATCACCGATGACCCTGAAGCCCTGCTCCTCTGGCTCCGCGGCAAATCGCTCCATCCTTAAGAGCGTGGCATATCAATTGAGGGGGGCCGCACGATGATAAGCGCGCGGCCCCGCACTCAATGCAAGGTTCACTTGCCCTTAATGCGCGAGCCGGGTAGACCTCTGAGCCGGCAAGCATAAACGCCCCGGTGCCGAACACATAACTCGAGGTCGCCGTGAAATCACCCGGAGCCGCACCGATCGGCTGGATCGAACCCAGCCTGCCATCCTGATAGATGTAAGTCAGCAAGCCCTTCCATGCCTTCTCGCCGACCGGTTGATACTTCGCTCGATCAAGAAGTCCCGCATGGATGCCCCAGGCGAAACCATAGGCAAAAAACGCTGACCCGGAGTTCTCCGGCAAGTCGCGCCAGACATCGCGCAGACATCGGGGCAGACATCGGGTCAGACATGGGGCACCTGGATTCCGGTGCCGAACTACACGCAAGTAACCATGAAGTTGCGCGATGCAGATCAAGCACCACCAGGGCGCCGTAATAAGAAATCCACACGGTTGCAAACCGGCAGATGACTTTCTCGCCACATCGATAACACCGAAGCTGTAGGGTTTGACTCAAATTCGTACGGTATAAACAAACACAGAGAGAACATATTCCGCTGCTTTCACCATCAGCCTGAAACAAGCGCAGGCACGAACCGCAAGCCAACTGCGCGCAGCGGGCAAACATCAGGAAAGTTCGTTTTACTCCTGCACTACCTTTTCGTGTGCGGCCAGCCGGCGCATGTGCATACGTGTGCGTTGCACCAACGTTTTCTGGCGTGCGGCCGTAAGTCATCTTGTGGCTCTGCGTGTTGTGCGAACGATCGCCTTGCACGCGATACAAGTCAGGCAGTGACCTCACGCCGAGATAAGGGAATCACGCCATGCACCCTAAGCTCCGTCATCTCCTAGTGGCTGCATCTGCCGGTAGCATTCTCTCGCTTCTTGTCGCTTGCTCAGGTAGCAGCAGCGGAAGCGGCTCTCCCGGGTCATCTGATCCTTCCATTACCGTATCGGTTACAGGTTCCGCGACCGTTGCGCTTGGTACGACCGCTCAATATGCCGCCTCAGTCGCCGGCTCAAGCAACCACGCGGTCACCTGGACGGTCAACCAGAGCGGAAGCGGTAACGCGCAGGTTGGCACGATCTCCGCAACTGGTCTTTATGCCGCGCCAACGACGATGCCGTCTTCGTCCACCATCGTCATCGCTGCGGTGAGCGCAGCAGATTCCAAGGTGTCTGGAATTGTGAGCGTTACCCTGCAGCCGCCGGCCGCAGCCACCGCCGTAGCGGTGGCCGGTCCGGCAACAGTGAGCATCGGCTCAGCTGCTCAATACTCCGCTGTTGTTGCTGGCTCGTCGGACCAATCGGTTACCTGGGCGGTGAATGGTGTTGCTGGTGGCAATGCGAGCGTGGGCACGATCGCTGCCAGCGGCCTCTATACTCCGCCTTCCACCGTACCGGGCAACGGGGCCATCACCATCACCGCGACCAGTGCCATCACGCCCAGCATCTCCGGGAGCATGCAGGTTAACGTGTTGCTCTCCGTAGCGACTGCCACGGCCGCCGCGCGCTTCCTCGATCAGGCTACCTTTGGTCCCACAGCGGCCAGTATCGCGCATGTGCAACAGATCGGCCTACCCGCCGCATTGGCTGAGCAGTTCAACCAGCCCACCACGCCCTATACGCAACCACCCTCCCCGGCTCCGGAGTGCGGTTCGTCGAACTGGCACTGTTCGCAATCGGACTTCGTGAAAATTTCTGCCTGGGGCAATGATCAGCTTCGTCAGCGCGTTGCCATGGCGCTCGGCGAGTTATGGGTAGCGCCCATGCAGTACGACAATGCGATGCCGTTTTATCTCAACACCCTGGCGAACGATGCATTCACCAACTATCGCACCATCATGCGAGACGTTACCCTCTCTCCCCAGATGGGCAACTATCTCAACATGGTGGGCAGTGGCGCTGCGCCCGCCGGTGAGATAGTGAACGAGAACTACGCGCGCGAGATCATGCAGTTGTTTTGTCTGGGTCTCAATCTGCTCAACTCCGACGGCACACCGCAGGCCGACAGCAGCGGCAACACCATCCCGACCTTCACCGAGTTACAGGTAGATGCCTTTGCGCGCGCCTACACCGGTTGGACCTATGCCAACCCGGACGGCAGTACCCCGCAAAACTTTATCTGGACCCCAACCTGGAACCACCCCATGGTGCCGATCGAACACCGCCACGACATGACGCAGAAGATTCTGCTGAACGGTACCACTTTGCCCGCGGGCCAGAGCGCGGAGCAGGATTTGAAGGGCGCACTCGACAACATCTTTGCTCATCCCAACATTGGCCCTTTCGTTTCCCGCCAGTTGATTCAACACCTCGTCACCGGCAATCCAAGCCCCGGATACGTGCAGCGCGTCGCCGCCGTGTTCGCGAACAACGGCAGCGGTGTACGAGGAGACATGAAGGCCGTAATCACCGCAATCCTCATGGACCAGGAAGCACGCGCTGGCGACGCCCAGACCGGCGATCAGGCGGAATCGAGTCCCGCCGTCGATGGTGGCCATCTGCGCGAGCCTCTGCTTTGGACCATGAATCTGATCCGCGCGCTCAATGCAAAGCAGACCAATCCGTCTGACCCTTATCCGTTCATCACCTTTGTGACACAGCCTCTGAGCTACATGCAGGAGCAACCCTTCAACCAGAGCGACGTCTTCAACTACTTTTCACCGGAATATACGGTGCCGCTTACCAACATCAACTCGCCTGAGTTTGGTCTTGAGAATACCGGGGCCGTGATTCCACGCCTGAACCATGCCAACAACTTTCTCAACAATCTCGTTCCGGGCATCACGGTCGATTTGAGCCCAACCAGCACCCTGGGGCAGGAGGCGAATGATCCAGCGCAACTGGTTGACTACCTGAGCATGCTGTTCATGCACAGCCAGATGCCGACCGACATGCGGAGCAGCCTCATCACGGCGATCTCGGCGATTCCCGCGACAGACTTGCAGCAGCGCGCCCTGGTCGGCGTCTTTCTCGTCGTTACGTCCTCGCAGTACAAGGTTATGCACTAACTCGCGATCGAGCGGGGGAGAAAAAGGAGTGTTATGCAGAGTCGTCGCAGCTTTCTCGCGAATGCTTCCATGTTGGCCGCCGGGAACGCATTGGGATTCCGGCCCTTTGGCATGTTGAATGCGCTGGCCCAGACCTCGTCTGATTACAAGGCCCTGGTGTGCATCTTCATGCTCGGCGGCAACGATGGCAACAACATGCTGATACCATTCGACTCCGCGGGCTATCAGAACTACGCCGCCATACGGGGTCCGCTCGCGTTGCCTCAGAACACGCTGCTGCAGCTGGCTCCGCAGCCTCAGTTCGCTCTACACCCCAGCCTGCCTGAAGTGCAGGCACTGTTCAACAACGGCAATGCAGCTTTTCTGGCGAACGTTGGCACGCTGCTTTCGCCGACGACGAAGGCACAGTATCAGGCAAGACAGGTGGCCATGCCATCGAATCTTTTCTCGCATCCCGATCAGCAGTTGGAGTGGCAGAACCAGATGCAGTATGCCACTGGAAGTTCCGGCTGGGCGGGGAGAATGGCAGATAAGTTGACCACGCAATATAACCCGGGTGGCCTGGTGCCGATGATCACATCGTTGAGTGGAGAAGCCTTGTTCTGCAATGGAACAACGACTGCGCCTGTCTCCATTACTTACGCAGGGCCGGGTATCCCTACCTGCACGGCCAACAAATACTGTGATATCCGTCAGCAGACCGCGCAACAATTCTCAACTCTGAGCAGCGGTGTCTCCCTCGTGCAGGCAGACAACGCTATCACCAACAATGCTTTCTCTTACAACACAACGCTCGCCAGCGCATTGAGCTCCGCGTCGCCGCTCAAGACCGTTTTTCCTACGTCGGGAAATCCATTCGCCGCTCAAATGCAGGAAGTCGCCAAACTCATCCAGGTGCGCGCAGCACTCGGCGTAACCCGCCAGATCTTTTTTGTAGGCGCGGGTAACTTCGACACCCACGGCAACCAGTTGCCGATGCAGGCCATGCTGCTTTCGCAGGTAAGCCCGGCGATCGGAGCGTTTTACCAGGCGCTCGAGGAAATGAATCTGACGGATTCCGTCACGGCGTTCACCTGCTCCGACTTCGCCCGTACTTTGCAGCCGAACTCCGCTGCTGGCTCCGACCATGCATGGGGAAGTCATCACCTGATCGTCGGGGGCGCCGTGAAGGGCGGCAAAATCTACGGGACATTCCCCACCCTGGCCCTGGGAGGCCCCGACGATGCCTCAACCAGTGGCCGGTGGATTCCAACGACCGCCTCGGCGCAATACGCCGCAACGCTGGCGCAGTGGTTCGGGCTCCCGGCCAGCGACCTGCCCTACGTGCTGCCTTACATCGGCAACTTCAGCAGTAACAATCTAGGCTTTCTTGGATAGCGCGGCTAGGCTCTACGTGGTCCTTCGGGCAAGAAAATGTGCGGCGTAAGCTTTCCAGGGTGATCTTGGGTACCCTTGGTTTCGTTTGGCCAGTGGCCTTCCGTATGTAATCTGACCTGCCTCAAATCTCATGTCGATAGAACGTGATCCCAGGCACATCATTGTCGTTGTAGCGGCTCAATTTCTTCGAAGCCGATCGAGAGGTAGAGCGCTCTGGCTTCGGGCATCGCCTCTTCAACGGTATCGAGCACTACCGCAGTGCAACCGTGAGCGCGCGCCCACTCAACAGCACTGCCGATCAAACCGCGTCCTAATCCAAGCCCACGAAAACGTGGCTCGACCCATAACCTCTTCATTTCCGCCGCATGCGTGCCATCGGGCAGGAGCTTGGCTCCAATCGCAGCGCAGCCGCCGACTTCATTCTCAACCCACCCCAGCAGCAGATCTGCCTCGTCGCTCGCAAAGCGGCCTGGCAAATCTTTCATCTCCGCGTCATAGCCGGCGAGGCATATTCCGGCCGCACCCAGTGGCGAGTCCGCCAGGAATTGTCGATAGTTGCCCAAAAGCGTCCGCGCCGTTTCCGTATCCTGGGGCCAGCGTGCGGGCACAATCCTGTATGCGTTTGGCATCTCAGCAGCTTATCTTGCGCAGGCGCCTCAGCGTGCCTACAATCTCTCGCATGAAGATATCGGCACGGAATCAATTGCGAGGCAAAGTTGAGACCGTCACCCTTGGTGTCGTCACGGCGAAGGTTGGCGTTCGCGTGGGTGAGAACCTTGTCGAAAGCGTAATCACCCGTCAAAGTGTGGAAGAACTCGGTCTAAAGGTCGGCGATGACGTGACCGCGGTTATCAAATCCACCGAAATCATGTTGATGGTGGACTAACGCTGCTCCCGACTCAACCGCCGGCCACCGCTGCAATCACCAGGAAAGGCTCCGCTTCGCTCACCACCGCATCCGGCAGCGGAGCATCGGGCGGCTCATGAGATAAATCTTCTCCGCAGGCGAAGAATCTCAGGAACGCGCGGCGCTGTAGGGTTACATGGTCACGGATGGTTCCCCGCAGCATCGGGTAGCTGGCTTCCAGGGCATCGAGCACCGACCGCTGCGTCACCAGCCCTGGGACCAACAACTTTACTTCACCACTCACCTTCGCCAGCGTGCGCAGATGCGCCGGAAGCACTACGCGGATCATGAGAGCGTTTGTACCTCGACTGAGAGCACTGCGGGAAGGTCGCGGACAATCGACGCCCAGGTGTCTCCAGCGTCGGTCGAGGCATAGACCTGGCCCCCCGTCGTGCCGAAGTACACTCCGCAGGTATCGAGCTTGTCGACGGCCATGGCATCGCGCAGCACGTTTACGTAACAATCACGTTGTGGAAGGCCTTTCGTCAGTGCCTCCCATTCATTACCCCCTGTACGGCTGCGAAACACCCGCAGCTTGCCCTCGGGTGGAAAGTGTTCCAAGTCACTCTTGATCGGAACCACATAGATCGTCTCCGGCTCGTGTGCGTGTACATCGATGGCGAATCCGAAGTCTGTCGGCAGGTTGCCGCTCACTTCCTGCCATGAGTCACCCGCGTTGTCGCTGCGCATCACATCCCAATGCTTTTGCATAAACAGCACGCCCGGGCGTGAGGGATGCATGGCAATATGGTGAACGCAGTGGCCTACCTCCGCATTGGGATCGGGAATATGTTCTGAGCGCAGCCCACGGTTGATGGGTGTCCAGGTCTCACCCCCATTATCGGTGCGGAACGCTCCAGCGGACGAAATGGCAATGAATATTCGGTGCGCATTGGTGGGGTCAAGCACGATGGTGTGCAGGCACATACCGCCCGCGCCCGGTTGCCACTGCGGTCCCGAGCCGTGGCCGCGCAGTCCGGCAAGTTCGTGCCAACTCAGGCCGCCATCCTTGGAGCGGAAGAGCGCGGCGTCCTCCACGCCCGCGTATACGGTATCTGGATCGGTCAGTGACGGTTCCAAATGCCACACGCGTTTAAATTCCCAGGGGTGTGGTGTGCCGTCATACCACTGGTGCGTTCCCGCGATGCCTTCGTAGGTGAATTTGTTATCGACCGGTTCCCACGTCTTGCCGCCATCCTCGGAGCGTTGAATCAGTTGCCCAAACCAGCCGTTGGACTGGGAAGCGAACAGGCGATTCGGTTCCGCCGGCGACCCTTTGAGGTGGTAGATCTCCCATCCGCCGAAGAGGGGACCCCGCACATCCCATTGTTCCCGCTTTCCGTCCGATTCCAGAACGAAAGCACCCTTGCGCGTACCCACCAGCACTCGTACCTTGCTCATCTCCCATTCCTCCTCTCGTGGCATTCGGATTGTGTAGCCGTTCATTGCCAGCGCCACTCGCCAGACCTTGGCAGGATCGGCGTCAGGTCGCGTTCTTTCCATCGCCGACGCACTTCTGTGATGGTTTTCTCGCGATGCTGCTCCATCATGTCGACCACCGCACAGGGTGCCCCACTATTCTCGTGGCGCGATCCCCAGATCAAAAGCTCCAGCATCGCGGGCGCAAGGTCGATCCCTTTTTCCGTGAGCCGGTAATGAACCTTACGTCCATCGTCCTCGGCTGGTTCCGAGTAGATGATCCCTGCGGCTTCCAGCTTCTTCAAGCGGTTCGAGAGAACATTGGTTGCAATGCCTTCGCCCGCCTGGTGAAATTCCTTGAATGTTCGATACCCGCGAACCATCAGATCGCGAACGATCAGCAAAGACCAGCTATCCCCAAAGACCTCAAGCCCAATGCTGACCGGGCAGCCGGAGCGTTGCTTCGACTTTCGCTTTGCAGGCACGAAAGCAATCTATCAATATCACTTGCAGAAAGCAAGCGATGTGGGCACCTCACGTCTGGTGTCAAAAGCTGAGATGCTCCTATTCATTCCGGCACTCAGCCAAAGGGTGGAGATCGATCTCCACCCGGGACACCGTGACAGTCCCGCTCCCGCTGAGATAGCTTCAGACTGTCAAATTGCCCGTGGTCCGGGTAGGAAGCCGGTGAGCCGTTAACGTAATCTAGCGTGGATGATCTGCTCACAGGTGTAGGGCCATATGGGGACTGCAATGGATTGTTGGAGGGGCTGGTGCGGAGTGGCGGCTATGTTGGCGGCGCCCGCCGCCCTCATGTTTTCGCTCAGCGGATGCCATGGGTCCGGCCTGCCCAAACCCGCATCCCCGGTTTACCAGGACGAGGTCACCGCGTTCTATGTGGGCCTTGCCGCTCTCGAGGTAGGAGACGACGTGCGCGCCGACAGTACGCTTGAACGCGCTACACAGTTTGCCCCGGGCGAACCGGCAGGCTGGGCGAACTGGGGCATCCTCGCGTTACACCAGGGCAACTTTGAAGTAGCGGCGCAGCGCCTGACACAAGCGCAAAAACTGGCGCCCGATAACGGTCAGATCCACTTCCTGGCCGGAGTACTCGAAAGCAAACGCGGCAACCCTGGCCAGGCGATTGTCGAACTTCGCAAGGCCGTGCAGCTGGACCCGCAAAACCTGCGAGCCATGTATCTGCTGGCGCAACAAGTCGAGCGCCAGGGAGACGCCAACAGCGAAGCTGAATGTCAGCAACTGCTGGGGAAAATCCTCGCGATACAGCCAGGCAATCCCGCGGTCCTGTTGGAATTGGGCCGTGTGGCAGCCAAGCGCGGCGACGGAGAAACATTGCATTCCGTCGTGGCCCAACTGAGCAAGGCCGCCGCAACCTGGCCGCCAGAAGTGCAACAGCAATGGACCGTTTTGCAGGCGGCCTCCGCCGGCCCGGACCCACGATCCGCAGCGGTACGCATCGCCTTTCTTCGCAATTCGCTGATGCGCGCGCCCGGCTTTCGCCAAAGCCTGAGCGTCATACAACCGGCCGCCGGTACCGAGGCAGTACCTTTTAACAAGTTCCTCCTCCTGACCAATCCCAATTTCACTCCGCCGCCGCCCGATACGTCGATCCACTTTCAGACGGCTACTCCCTCTGGCTCGCAACCAGCCACTGAAGGCCGATGGACCTGGGCCGGAGCCATCTCGCTCACCGGCGCTGGTGCCCCGGTAACGGCCGTTGCCAATGCCCATACAGTAAAGCTCGCCACCGGCGCCACCTTTCCATTCCCCGGTGGGTCATCCAACGCCGCGTTACAGCCCGAGTCCATACTGCCCGTCGATCTCAACTACGACTTCAAGACAGACCTCGTGCTGGCCGGGGCCGGCGGCGTTCGTTTTCTGCGTCAGGAGACCCCTGCATCCTTTACCGATGTAACCGCGCAGACCATGCTGCCGCCCGCATTGCTCAACGCCGCTTACACGGCTGCATGGGCCTTCGATGTCGAGGCCGACGGCGACATGGATATCCTGCTCGCTACACCGCAAGGCGCGCCGCTGGTACTGAGAAACAATGGCGACGGATCGTTCACAGCGCAGCATCCTTTTACCGGAGTCACGGGCCTGCGCGGCTTCGCCTGGGTCGATCTGAACTCTGACGGCAATCCTGACGTAGCCATGATCGATGGCGCAGGCCGATTGCGCGTGATGCAAAACCAGAGAGCCGGCGTATTTCATGAACTGGCATTGCCTGCGAATCTGCCTCAAATCGCGGCAGTCACCGTCGCCGACGTGAGCAGCGCGGGAACATTAGCCCTGGTGGCCATGGAAGAGACCGGCGCCCTGGTCGCGATCACGCAGACGAATGATGCCTGGCATGTGAGCCAACTGGGCAGCGCACCGGGTGTCAGCGGAGACATGCGCTTGTATGCCGCCGACCTCGACAACAACGGCGCCATCGATTTGCTGCTCGCCTCGGTTTCTACAACGCACCCTGGGAACACGAAGATATGGTTGGGCAGCGGCCAGCAAAAATTCACGCTCCTACCCCAAGCCAGTGCCCCGGCAAGTGTGTTTGCCGTGGCCGATCTGAATGCCGACGGCCGGCTCGATTTGCTGGGACTTTCCACGGACGGGCAGGAGCAGCAAGCGCTGAGCCAGGGGAGCAAAACGTATCAGTGGCAGATTCTTCGCCCCCGCGCGCGCCAGGCAACGGGCGATCAGCGCATCAACTCGTTCGGCATCGGCGGCGAAATGGAACTGCGCGCCGGTCTACTGGTGCAGAAGCAGCCCATCACGTCACCGCAACTGCATTTTGGTCTCGGCGAACAGCAGATCGCCGACGTAGTAAGAATCCAATGGCCGAATGGCATGGAGAATGCAGAATTTGCATTGAAGGCCGATCAGCAAGTCCTGACCGAGCAGCGGTTGAAAGGCTCATGCCCTTTTCTGTTTGCCTGGAACGGCAAGCAGATGAGCTTTGTGAAAGATGCCGTGCCATGGGGCGCAGCCATTGGCTTGCAGATTGACTCCGTGGCTTCTCCCAAAATCGCAGCCACCGAGGAGTGGTACAAAATCGGCCGTGACCAACTGGAGCCGCGTAACGGCTACTACGATTTGAGGTTAACCGGCGAGTTGTGGGAAACCTACTACTACGACTATCTCAAGCTGATGGTGGTCGACCACCCGGCCGGAACCGAAGTGTTTACCGATGAGCGCTTTGCCGTTCCTCCGGTCAAATTGGCCATCACCGCTGTTGCGCCGCCGCGCGCCATCGCGCGCGCCACAGACGATCAGGGTCTCGATGTAACTGCGATTGTCAGCAAACTCGACGGCCAATACCTCGATACCTTCGGGCGGGGCCAGTATCAGGGACTTACGCGCGATCACTATGTCGAAATAGATCTGGGCAACGATGCACCGTCAACTGGTCCGCTCTGGCTGCTGGCGAAAGGCTGGCTGCACCCGACCGACTCCTCGGTCAACATCGCGCTCAGCCAGGGCAGCCACGAGAAGACGCGTCCGCTAAGCCTCGAAGTGCCCGATGGCCACGGCGGATGGCGCGCGGCTCGTGCAAACCTGGGCTTCCCCGCAGGCAGAAAGAAGACATGCCTCATCAATCTCGAAGGCGTCTTCCTCCCCGGAACGCCGCGCAAGCTGCGCCTCCGCACCAATCTCGAAGTCTATTGGGATCAGATCGAGTGGGCGCAGGGCTTGCCCGGCACGCAACTCAAGGTCACGCGCCTTGACCCATCGCAAGCGGACCTCCACTATCGCGGTTATTCCGTCGTCAACCAGGCAAATCCATCGTCGCCTGAGCTACCCGACTACAACCGCATCGCCGCGAGCCAACAGATCTGGCGCGACCTCGAAGGCTACTACACGCGCTACGGCGACGTGCGCGAGTTGTTAGCCGGCACCGACGACCGCTACGTCATCATGAATGCCGGTGATGAAATCAGCCTGCACTTTGCCGAGCAGCCCCCACCGCCCGCCGGCTGGGTGCGCGACTACGTCATCGCCGGCGATGGCTGGATCAAAGACGGAGACTATAACTCAACGTACTCGCGAACCGTACAGCCTTTGCCTTACCACGCGAAGAACGAATACAACGAAGCGCCAGGCAAGCTTGAGGACGAATGGGTCTACCGTCGTCATCCCGAAGACTGGCAGAACTACCACACCCGATACGTAACATCCGAACCCCTCGACCAGGCACTCAGGAGTGGTGCAGCGCAATGAAGGCAGGCATCACCGCGCGCGTTCTATTGGCGATTGTTCTTGCAGGGCTCATCGCCGTCCCCGTAATCATCAAGCGCGTTTCTGCGCGCCGCGAAGCAGCACAGACCAAGGTCGATGAGAGCCAGGCTTTAGCGCGCTATGGTTTCCATCTGCAAGAGGTCTCCGAGCAGGCTGGTGTGCGTTTCGTCCACAAAGCACCGACTCTCGATGCGAAGCTTGCAGGCATCATGCCTGAAGTTACCTCCATGGGCGCTTCTGTATCGATCGTTGATTTCGATCGGGACGGCTGGCCCGACATGTACGTGACCAACAGCGAGACCGGCAGCCTCAACGCGCTCTATCGCAACATGCACGACGGCACCTTCAAGGACGTTGCCGCACAGGTAGGTTTGGCCGACGTGAATAAGCAGGGAACCGGCGTTTCCATGGGAGCCGTCTGGGGCGACTATGACAATGACGGTTACGAAGATCTGTTTCTGATCAAGTGGGGCAGGCCTGAACTTTTTCACAACGATCAGGGTCATGGGTTCACGAGTGTCTCTGAAAAGGCCGGACGTCCTTCCTGGTTGCCGTCCTGGATCAATGCGAACACCGCCATCTGGTTCGACTACGACGGCGACGGCCTGCTCGACCTGTTCGTCGGCGGCTACTACCCAGCCCAACTCGACCTCTGGCATTTAGACAACACACGCATGATGCCCGAGAGTTTTGAGTATGCCAAAAACGGCGGCCGAAAGTACTTGTTTCACAACTTGGGCGGTGGCAGGTTTGAGGAGGTCAGCGAAAAGGCAGGGATAAAGAGCAACCGTTGGGCGCTGGCTGCCGGGGCGGCAGACTTGCGCGGCACCGGGCGCCCTGACCTGTTCATCGCCAACGACTATGGTGTGTCCGAGTTGTATCTGAACGAGGGCGGCCACTTTAAGGAGGCAGGCGAGGCGACCGGCGTCGGATTTGCTCCTAAGAGCGGCATGAACGTTTCCTATGGAGACATTCTGAATCAGGGCAAGTACGCCATCTATGTCTCCAACATCTCTGAAGAGGGTGTGTTGATCCAGGGCAATAACCTCTGGATCCCCAGGGAAGGAGATTCCGCGGCAGGCTTGAAGTACGAGAACCTCGCTCGCGACATGGGGGTAGAACTGGGCGGTTGGAGTTTCGGAGCGCAGTTTGGCGATTTGAACAACGACGGCAACCTGGACCTCTATCTCACGAACGGATATATCTCGCTGAGTAGAACCAAAAGCTACTGGTACGACTTTTCCAAAGTGGCCGGTGGCAACAGCAAGATCATCGCCGACGCAAACCATTGGCCGGCATTTAATGGACGCAGCTTATCGGGTTATCAGCAGAAGAAGGTCTGGATCAACGACGGCGCGGCTAAATTCGTGGATGTGGCCCAGGCCGTGGGAGCGACCGATGTTTACGATGGGCGTTCCGTAGTCCTGGTTGATCTGTGGAATCGCGGGGTGCTGGACGTAGTGGTTGCTAACCAGCGCGGTCCGTTGCTGATTTACAAGAACACCGTGGAGCCGGCCAATGAGTGGCTGGCGTTTTCGCTCGAAGGCACAAAGAGTAATCGCAGTGCGATTGGCGCCCAGGTCACTCTGTATTGGAACGGTCAGCAGCAATTGCAACAGGTTTCAGGGGGAAGTGGATTTGCCTCGCAGAACGATCGGCGGCTCCATTTCGGGTTAGGGAAGAATCCGCGGCTAGAGAAAGCAGTGATTCGCTGGCCCTCAGGCAAAGTAGAAACAATCGAGAACCTGGTCCCCGGCAAGCTCTACAATGTTCAGGAGGCACCATGAGTCAGCAGGCGGTTGTACCCAGCACGACGCAGCCGGCAAAGTGGGATGGTTTGAAGCGATTCTTCAGTCCGAGCAATCGCTACCTGTCGCCGTTGCTCATCACCACCATCCTGCTGGTGGGTCAGCTCTCCTACGGCATCCTTGAGAGTTACACGCGCACGCTGCTGGCGATCGGCGTAAGCCTGATTTCCGAGCTCATTCTTGGGCGCATGTTCCTGGGCAAGTGGCCTCACCTCGCCAGCGCCTACATTAGCGGCATCAGTGTGGGCATCCTGGTCCGCTCCCCTGCGTTCTGGCCCTATGCTCTCTGCGCGCTCATCTCCATCATGTCGAAGTACGTGTTTCGCGTGCATGGCCGGCACATCTGGAACCCTTCCAACTTCGGTCTAACGGTGTTGCTCTTTCTGGCTTCGGGCACCGTGGCTGGCCTGAGCATTCAGTGGGGCAACTTTGTCTGGCCGATGATCGTGATCTGGACGTTGGGTTCCGTAATCATCTGGCGGTTGCGCCGTTTCCACATCAGCGCCACGTATGTCGTCTCGTTCCTCGCCTTTGCCTTCCTGCGCAGTTGGATCACCGGTAATCCCTGGCAGGCGGAAGTTTCGCCCATTACCGGGCCGATGTATCAGCTGTTCATCTTCTTTATGGTGACCGATCCCAAAACAACGGTGCGCAGCAAGACCGGCCAATGCGTCGTCGTCTTTTGCGTAGCCGCCCTGGAGATGGTTCTACGCCTCAATCAAGTGGTCTATGCGCCGTTCTATGCGCTCTTCCTGGTAGGCCCCACGGCCATGCTGCTGGAGATGTGGATGGATGCGCGCCGTGCCCGCCTGGCTGTGGCGCATGCCTGAAAGTCAGTGACCCTCATTCCATCAAAAAATCGTTTCGGCATTCTGCTTCTTTGCTGCGTCACCGCCGTTATTCCGGCGCAGGCGCAGCAAAGGCCTTCCGGTCCCATCCGTTTCGTCGACGCCACCTCTGCGTCTGGCATCACGTTTCGCCATCACAGCGGAGCCTTCGGCAAGAAGTACCTTCCTGAGACGATGGGCAGCGGCGTCTGCGTTCTCGACTACGACAACGATGGCGCAGAAGACCTGCTGTTCATCAACTCGATGGACTGGCCGGGGCATGGCTCGTCGAAGTCCTACCCTGCCCTCTACCACAACAACGGAGACGGAACGTTCAGCGATCGTACGAAGCAGTCAGGCCTGGCTATTGAACTCTACGGCATGGGCTGCGCCGTCGGCGACTACGACAACGACGGCAAAGACGATATCTACATCACCGCGGTCGGCTCCAATCATCTCTTCAGGAACCTGGGCAACGGCCGCTTTGTTGACGTCACGCCGAAGGCTGGTGTCGCCGGCAGCGGATTCTCCAGCGGGGCCGTCTGGTTCGATTACGACAACGACGGCAAGCTTGACCTCTACGTGGCACATTACGTCGACTGGACCATCGATAAAGACCAGGTCTGTTCGTTGGACACCAAGCATAAGTCCTACTGCACACCGCAGGTCTATAAGGGAGAAAGCGCAAGGCTCTACCACAATCGCGGCGACGGAACGTTCGAAGATGTCACCAAACGAGCCGGGTTGCTTGATACAACGAGCAAGGCTCTCGGTATCGCCCTTCTCGATTACGATGACGACGGCTGGATCGATTTGCTGGTAACGAACGACACCCAGCCCAACAAGCTCTACCGCAATAACCATAACGGGACGTTCTCCGATGTCGGCGTCCAGTCTGGCATTGCTTACAGCGATGCCGGCGCCACCCGCGCAGGTATGGGAGTGGATGCCGGCGACTTCGACAACTCAGGCCACCCCGGGCTGGTAATCGGCAACTTCACCAACGAGGGCATGGCCCTCTACCGCACCGACGGCTCCGGCCTCTACAGCGGAGCGGCCGAGGCAACGGGTATCGATCGCTGGTCGTTGCAGTCACTCACCTTCAGTACCTTCTTCTTCGATTACGATCTGGACGGCATGCTCGATGTGCTGGCGGTGAACGGCCACGTAGCCGATGACATCAATGTGACGCAGCCGCATCTGAAGTATGCCGAGCCCGCGCTGCTCTTTCGCAACCAGGGCAAAGGCTTGTTCGAAAACGTGTCTACGAAGCTTGGTCCCGCGCTGCAACAACCGGTCGTAGGGCGCGGTTCTGCTTATGGCGACTTCGACAACGACGGCGATCTCGACCTGGTGATTACGGAAGGCAACGGTCCAGCCCGGCTGCTTCGCAACGAAAACGGAAACCAGAACGACATGCTGCGCGTAAAGCTGACCGGCACACGTTCCAACCACGACGCCATCGGAGCAAAACTCACCCTGGAAGTGGATAACCAGCTTCGACTGTTACGTATGGTGAAGACCGGCTCAGGCTATCTATCGCAAAGCGAATTTCCCGTAACGTTCGGGTTAGGCAAACCCGATCCCAACAGGAGAATGCGCCTGACCATCGCCTGGCCCAGCGGACACAAAGAAACCATCGCAGACATCAAGCCGAACCAATCGCTGACAATCCTGGAAGGCAAGGGAATCGTCACCGCGCACGTGATTGCATTCACGAAAGTTGCGTCATCCAAGCCTTCTCACTAGTCTTCTCCCGGTCATCCACAAACGCGCATACTACAGACACATTGTCATCTCGACCGGAGCGCACCCGGAATTCCTACCACACAGAACTCGCACCAACCACGTATGCGGTTTTCTCCCAAAGAAAACCCGTATGAGCTTCAAAGGAGCCACGAAACTCGACAGGAAATCCGGGGGAGCGGAGTGGAGAGATCTGCGGTTCACTTTATGAGCAGCGAATGCCGATGGAATTATCCGTCGACGCATAAAACCCAGCCCGCTCCAGCATGGCAACCAACTCTTCACGGCTAACGCCCAACTTGTGCCCCGCGTCAAATAAATCATTAGCAATCACCGGATACCAATTCCTACGCCCCGGATTGCCGAACCCACCCACATTAAACGGTTCAATCACGCGCCGAACCTCTGCGACGAACGCCTGCGTTCCACCCATACCGTCGATTGCGTGTGCCCGTTCCAGCAAGGTCCGCGAAGCGGGTCCAAACACCGTATGCCGATGCATAAGAAATCCAGAAGCCAGTTCCGGCTTACCCAACCGATGCGCAGTTTCCGCAAAGCTGACCGCAGCAAAATAAATGAGCGATACAGCGATAAAAGCTTCAAAGTTCCCCATGGTGGCATACATCGCGCCAATCATCCGGCTGGCGGCCAACAGATCACTCTCGGTATCTTCTACGTAGCGAGCGACATCGACTGATTCGAACCCGCCACTGAGAACCCGAGCAAGCCGTTCAATCCCGATCAAGTTGAGCGCGAAACCCGTCGAAAAAAGAGGATCGACAAAACCCGCCGCAGAAGGCAGCATAGCCCAACGTTTCCCAGCGATCGTCGTACTGAGAAAACTAACCGCCGGCATATACCGGAACGGCTGGCATGCAATAGCATCCTGAAATTGCAACTTGAGCGCGGGCAGACGCTCAAGCAACCTGTGCCACGCCGGTTCACCTTCACTCAGCGCCAGCTCAGCCGCAACAGCACGCGTAGCTGCAACCCCTGCACTGGTAACCCCATTGTTGAAGCGAAGCACCCAAACCCAACCCCCATCGAACACATGGTGAACCGCTGCATCATCGACTGGATAGGGGGGCAGTTGACCATCCACCGCAGTACGCGCGACGCCCGTGAAGTGGCTGTAGAGCCCTTCCGTCAAAGGCAAACCGGGCATCGCAGACTCACCCAACGCGAGCCTGCGATGCAGAAAACCACGGGGCCCGGTTGCATCGATCAGAAACCGTGCATGCAGATGAAACGCATCATCGCCCGCGCGACCGGTAATCGTCACACCGTCTGCTGCAAAATCCAGTGTTTCAACGGAAACCCGATCCAGGTAGGCAACACCGAGACCTCGTGCTTCTGAAGCAAGAAACTGATCCACGTCCGCGCGGTACCAATGCGTATCGGCGATTGCATCGCGCGGGCTTGCAGCGACGAGTAGTTGATCCTCGCGACGCGGGCTTCTCTCCGGCTTATGGTGAAAGAAAGTGAACCCGCGCTTGAGGCCGCAAGCAATCTCCGGATAGCTGCGTTGCCAACTACCCCATTTGACGAGAGGCGCAATCCGCGGCAGATCGTAAGTCGCGCACAGCCTCTCCAGTAGAAGATTGCTAAGCGGCGTCGTCGATTCACCAATGACCACACGAGGGTGACGGCCCTGCTCCAGCAGCATGACAGAGAGTCCAAGCCGCCGTGCAACCATCGCCATTAAGCTGCCGCCGAAACCAGCCCCGACAATCGCCAGGTCAAACGCGCGTTTCAACGCACACCGCCACAATGCACACAAGCAATGCGGTCGAGAATCAACTGCTGCAGATTCATCTGCCGCAGCCGCTCTGCTCGCGCGGCATGGCAGTGCGCGCAAGACGCGCGCAGATCCCAGAGATCGGCGAAAACTCGACCCGCCTTCAGACGCAAACCGTACTCCATAGCAGACTCCAGCGTATGCAAAGCCGGCGGGGCAAATCGAGCGTTGGCCATGAGCGTTTCCATTGCACCGTTGCCCCCGCGTGTGGGAATCAGGGTCGCCGCAGTCGCGCCACATTCCATGGCAAAATCCAGCGAGCGTTCCGTCCAGTAGAGCGCTTCAGACGCCGGGGTGAACGGAGGCTGCACCAGAATAAAAACGCGTAGGCCGATCTCGTTCGCGCGCAGAAAACCAGCCGCCGCCGAAAACTGATCGAGAGTCATGCGTTTGTTAAGCTTCGCCGTCGCGTCCGGGTCAACGGTCTCAAGCCCCATCGCGATCTCGAAGCTTCCTTGCAGCAGGTCGCGAAAGCGTAAACAAGCATTGCCAACGAATGCAGGATGATTCTCCACGATCACTCGCTCGAATCGATCGGCCCGTAGCGCAACGGCTGCGTAGTCGCCGGGAGGAATCGCTCGCGGATCGAAGAAGCTGCCACTGTTATAGAGCTTGAGCTGGCGGGCCGGAGGAAGGCGTTGGAGTGCAAAATCGATCTGTGCAGGGATGGCGCCCACGGGAACCGTATCCGTAAGCGTATTCCGCCAAAGGTCGCACATCAGGCAACGAAACGGACACTCTCGATTGGTGAGAAAGACCGTGGCGACCGGCGCAACGACACCCTCGTGGTTGCGTTCGTCTTCAACAAAATATTCGTAGGGAACCGATTGGTCGAGCTGATTGCGTGCCGGCCGGCGGCTCACGATCCACGCGTCACGCTCCACCGCCTTGTCCGGGTATGCAGTTGGCAACAGATCGCTCATGAATACAGAGATAGAAATTTGTGGCGGTACTCCGCCTCGCGCAACGGAAGCAAAGAGTGCATCCTGTCTTCGGAAACCGCACCGTGCTGGAAGCGCCGCTTCGAGAAGACTGGCATAGCAAAGCCAGTCACAGCCTTGACCCCGCGCGATACGATCTCGCCCTTCAATGAGTAGAGCCGCTCCACGTCATAGCCGGTGAGTTGGATGAATGGAATTCCCTCAGCTACCGCGATCACCGGCGGCTGCGTAAAGGGGCTGAACCCGCGAAACCCGAAATGGTGAGCCGGGGCGTAGGTTCTGCTGTATGAACGGCTGAGTCCTCCACTGTAAGTCAGGGAGTGCTTGATCTTACCCACACCCCAACCCTCCTGGTAGAGCATTGGATTATTGATCACGCTGCGAATCGTCAATTCCGGATTCTGCTCGATGGGGTAATCCTTGAGATTTTCATCCCCCCCATCACCATCGATCAGGTACTTCCAGTCTGCATAACGTTGGCGAATACCGCGGCATAATGCCATCGCCATGGTGGCAGACTGCACATCGAGCGCCTTGTAGTCCTCGACCACGCGGATGGTTTCATCCACATTGAGCGCGGCCGCCTCTACGGTTACCGGTTCAAGAAACAAACCCAGCCCAAGCCCATCGAGAAAGGCCCGTGCCTGGGCCACATCGGGACCATCGCCAACCTCAAGCACAAATGCCTTGAGCCTCGACGGATTCATCCCCAGCTTGAGCATCACGTGATAGGTAGTAAGGAAGACGCTTCCACTGTCGATACCGCCCGAGAAGCAAACGCCAATCGGTTCACCTGCCGGCACCGTAGGAAGCCAACGCGCAATCTCATTTGCCAGCGCCCCGACGTAAGCCGAGCCAATCTCATCCAGATCGGTACTCAACACGCCCATGGAAGGTGTGAAGAAGCGCCTATAAACGGGGTCGGGATCAGGGCAGCCAATCAACTGCAGCTCGACCACGTGATGGGCAGGCACCATCCTCGTGTAGTTCGGGTGAAATTGACCTGCAAGCCCTTCGTCCTTTAGCCATTGATAAATGGTGTCGATCCGTGCCGCCACAATCAGCACCGGGCCTTCGGAGCGTTTAGCCAGAAAGTAACGCAGCGGACGATCGAGCGAGCGAGCCATTCTCACCGTCTTGCCTTCGCGAGCAATCAGAGCAAACGAGCCTGCCATGCGGCCCACCTCATCGGCGGCTCCATGAAGCAGAATCTCCCTGGCCGCTTCCACCGAAAGACCGTAAAATTGGTTTGCATCCGGCTCCGTGAGATCGACAACACGTTCTACATACTGGTGCTGCATAGCCTCATCACTCCTCCGGTTCAGGATAGCGTACCCATGGTACCTACTCCCGGCGTCCTCAATCCAAAGGTGGACTTCGATTTCATCCCTTCGGTGGTTGACCCTTCGGGGTTATTCAAGCAACCTACGCCAAGCTCATGAAACGAAAATTTCTGACCTTTTTCCTACTTCTGGTGGCCACAACCAGCACTTTACTCTCTGAAGACAACTTCTTTTCCCGGTGGCAAGCGAGAGCCAGCGCCACCCAGGCCAAACAGCCGGCATGGCCTCCGCCGCTTGTCTCGCCCTATCCGACGAATCTGGACTGGCCGCGGTAGAATCCGATTGCACTTCGGAGAGGAAAAGGTCGCCACGCCCGCATGGCTCGTTTACGCCCCATCGCACTCTTGATCTTCCTGGGGTATCTGTGGCATTTCGCCGTCACCCGTCACCCGGTGCACCTTCTTCCGACTCCATGGGAAACCATAGAGGGAATGGGCGACCTGATGCAGCATGGGTTGCTGCTCAAGTACGTCGTTGCCTCGCTCTTTCGCGTCACCTGGGGCTTCTTGTTGGCCGTCCTGCTGGCTGTCCCGTTGGGGCTCATCATCGGCTGGAACCGCCGGGCAGACATGGCGTTCTATCCCATCATACAAATCCTTCGCCCCATTTCGCCTCTGGCATGGATACCGATTGCCATTCTGTGGTTTGGCGTAGGCGATCTCTCCGCCATCTTCCTCATCTTTCTAGGCTGCTTCTTCCCCCTGCTGTTGAGCGCGATCCATGCGGTGCGCAGCATCCCAGCGGTCTATCTCAATGCCGGCCGCAACTTCGGTCTCGGTCCGTTCGCGCTGGTCACCCGTGTCCTTTTCCCCGCCGTCCTGCCGCAGTTGATCGTCGGCATGCGCATCACCTTGGGTGTCGGCTGGCTCGTGGTGGTCGCGGCAGAAATGATCGCGGTAAACTCTGGCCTGGGCTTCCTCATTGTCGACGCGCGCAACGCCGGCAACCGCTACGATCTCGTGGTCGCCGGCATGGTCATCATTGGGCTCATCGGCCTGCTTCTCGATAGGGGCATGCGCTCTCTGGAGCAAGTTCAGTCGCTGCGCTGGAGTTACTCGGAGGATTAGTTGGCAAACGCGAAGCTCGAAGCCGCGCACATCCACGTAGTGTTTACACGCGACGGCAAAAGTACACCGGTGCTCGAAGACATCAGCCTCGATGTGGCCGAAGGTGAGTTCGTCTGTCTCCTCGGGCCCTCGGGCTGCGGCAAATCGACGCTGCTCAATACGATGGCCGGCTTCCTCTCCCCCACCAGCGGAGAGATCAACATCGATGGCCACGCCGTGAGCGGTCCCGATCCACGCCGCATCTTCGTCTTTCAGGAGCGGGGCGTTTTTCCCTGGCTCACCGTCGAGGGAAACATTGCCTTCGGCCTCTTTCGCCTGACGGCTGCCGAGCGTTGCCAGCGCGTCGCCCACTACGTCAAAATGGTTGGCCTGGAGGGCTTTGAAAAGGCCTTTCCCGCCGCACTCTCCGGGGGCATGAAGCAACGGCTCGAAGTTGCGCGTGCATTAGCGGTCGACCCAGACATGCTCTTTCTCGATGAGCCCTTCGGCGCGTTGGATTCGATCACCCGCCTCACCATGCGCGCCGAGCTGCTGCGCATCTGGGAAGCAGAAAAAAAGACCATCATTTTCGTCACGCACGACATCGACGAGGCCGTGCAGTTGGCAGACCGTGTGGTGGTCATGAGCGCGCGTCCTGCCAGCATCCAGCAAATCGTAGAGATCGATATCCCTCATCCGCGCGACATCAGCTCTGCCCGCTATTTAGAACTACGCGACGGAATCTTCGAACAGATCGGGCTGGCGCACAAGATATGAACTCGCTGGCCGAACCCAAGAAGTGGGAGAAGTTTTTCTGGCCCATCTTTGCCAGCGCGCTCGTTCTCGCGTTGTGGCACTTCTCGATCGTATGGTCGGCGACCAAAATCTTTCCTTCGCCCGAAGCGGTGGAGAAGGGAATTGCCGGGCTCATCCACAAGCAGGTCCTCTGGCACGACATCGTCGATTCTCTTCGCCGTGTAGCGATCGGCTTTGGAGCCGCGGCTGCGATCGGTATTCCGGTGGGGCTCACTCTCGGTTGGTATCCTGCTGCAAACCAGGTCGTAAATCCTGTCCTCCAGATTCTTCGCCCCATCAGCCCCATCGCTTGGATTCCCGTTGCCATCATCCTGCTCGGCGTTGGCGATCATGCGGCCACCGCGCTCATTTTTCTTGGAGCGTTTTTTCCCATCCTCGTCGCCTGCGTCGATGGTGTCTCCAATGTGCCTTCGGTCTTTCGCCTCGCGGGCCGCAATTTCGGGCTCAGTCCCGTACGCATGCTTGCCCAGGTTGTCTTCCCGGCCGCCCTGCCGAAGATCATCGTTGGCTTGCGGATCGCACTCGGCATCGCGTGGCTCGTCGTGGTCGCAGCGGAGATGATCGCCGTCGATTCCGGCCTCGGCTACCTGGTCATCGATTCGCGCAACTCAGGCAATCGTTACGATCTGGTAGTCGCTGCGATGCTGATGATCGGCCTGATCGGCCTCATTCTCGACATCTGCTTCCGGCGCCTGGAAAGAATCAAATCCGTTCGATGGGGATTCCGCGATGACTCTTAAGAGCAAGATGCTGCTCGCAGTCTTCGGCTGGCTCGTGCTCATCTCCGTGACGCACGGCTACTTGAATCTGAACTGGCCGGCGATTTTCAATGACTACCGTCCCGTCGCCAAACAAAAGATCACGGTTGCGTATCTGCCCGTCACCTGCCAGCTCACTTGCCCGGTCACCGACTATATTTCAAAATTCTCTGACAATGGCGAGCTGTTTCTGCCGCGCTTGTTCCAGGGCTTCCCTGAGATCAAAGAGGCGCTGATCGCCAACAAGGTGCAGGCCGCTTTCGTTGTTGCACCCCTGGCCATTGCCCTCAGATCGCAGGGCGTTCCGATCAAAGTGGTGTACCTGGGCCATCGCTACGGTAGCGCCGTCGTGGTCAAGAAGAACGGTCCGGTCAAAACCGTTGCCGATTTAAAGGGCCGCACGATCGCCATTCCGAGCCGCTTCTCCGACGAACGCCTGTTGCTGTTTCGTGCCATGAAAGTCTGGGGAATGAAACCAGGTGACATCAAGATGGTCGAGATGGCGCCCCCTGATGTTTCAACTGCGCTCGCTGCCGGAGCCATCGACGGTTTTTCGATGGGAGAGCCTTTCCCCTCCCAGGCCGAAATGGCCGGCTTCGGCCGCGTCCTCTTCAACGCGCGGGATTACTGGCCCGACTACATGTCGTGCATCCTCGTGGTGCGGCAAGACCTGATCGACAAGCGTCCGGATGCAGTGCAGGTACTGGTCGACGGCATCGCCCGCTCTGGCCTGTGGCTCGACCAGGGCAAGCCCTATCGTGAGGATGCAGCCGACTTCGTAGGCCGCTTTTATTACAACCAAAAGCCTGCACTGCTGCGGTGGGCGCTCACCAAACCCATGGACCGCGTCATGTACGCGCCGCTGGCGCCACGCAAGCCAGACTTCGATTTGGTGCGAGATCTCATGATGGAAACCGGCATCCTCGACAAGAAGATTGAATTCGAAGACTACGTTGACACCCGATTCTCAGACAAGGCAAGCATTCAAACCGCCTGGAAGTATCAGGCCGGCATCGCGGTAGCGAACTAACTTCCGGGTTAAGGAGACAGCAACGCATGATTCGTCGCAAATTTCTTCAGATGGCGACCCTGGCCGGTGCAAGCGGCCTTTCGGCCTTGAGCGCGGTGGCTGCCGAGGGCAAGACGGTCACCTGGCGCATCCAGGGCTTCACCTGCATTACCTGTGCCGTTGGGCTCGACACGCTTCTCGAACAGCAGAAGGGCGTGGTGCGATCCCGGTCTGACTACAAAGAAGCGAAGACGACCATCGTCTTCCGTCCTGACCTGGTGAGCGAAACAGAGCTGCGTGCGTTCATTGCCGAAATGGGTTTCCATGCCGGGTAATGGATAGCCAGCAGATCGATGGTTGCCCCATATCTCGTGCTGTTACGAGATGTGGGGCACCACGGAAATCGACGACGGATTCTCCTGGCGCCAGAAACTTGAGGGGGAAGGCTCCTGGCACTCCAGATCTCGGATAATCCCCCAGAGTTCTCCCTCTTTTCCTCCCGCCACCGCCCCGCCAGGGTTCAGATTGTCTGAGTCGCGCCAACTTCTGAGAGAATCAATTCCTGGAAAGAACGACTTTGTGTCCGGCCGGGCATCCAAGTCAAAATCAGGGTGCCGGGCATATCTGGCGGTTCCGATGCAGGCTTTTCATGATGAAAGACCCTGTTGAATGCCGGGGTTTCAACTGGCAGCTACCCTGATTTCGCTACACCGGATGAAAGAACGGCGGAAAGAATGGAGCAATCGCATATGGCAGTGAAGGTGCAGCCTCTAACGCAGCGAGCCGCCTGGAAGGCCCTCGAAACCCATCACGCAAAGCTTGAGAACACCACGCTGCGCTCGTTATTTGCCGAGGACCCCGACCGCGCAGCGAAGTTAAACATCGACACGGCCGGCCTCTTTCTCGACTACTCAAAGAACCGCATCACCCCGGAAACGATCGCCCTTCTTCTCCAGCTGGCCGAGGAATCTGGACTGCGTGAGCGCATCGATGCCATGTTCCGCGGCGAGAAGATCAACATCACCGAGAAGCGTGCCGTGCTGCACGTAGCCCTGCGCGCGCCCAGGGGTGAAAAGATTCTGGTCGACGGTGAAGATGTCGTGCCAGGCGTGCACGCGGTCCTCGACAAGATGACTGCCTTCTCCAACCGTATCCGCAGCGGCGAATGGAAAGGCCACACCGGCAAGCGCATTCGCAACATCGTCAACATCGGCATCGGCGGCTCTGACCTCGGTCCAGTCATGGCCTATGAGGCCCTCAAGTTCTACAGCGATCGCTCACTGGTCTTCCGTTTTGTCTCCAACGTTGACGCAACCGACTTAGCTGAAGCCGTCATCGATCTTGACCCTGCCGAAACGCTATTCATCGTTTCCTCCAAAACCTTCACCACCCTCGAGACCATGACCAACGCCCACTCCGCGCGCGACTGGGCTGTGGCCGGCTTCAAGGGAGACGAAAGCGCCGTTGCCAGACACTTCGTCGCCGTCTCGACCAACGCGGCCGAGGTCACAAAGTTCGGCATCGACACGGCCAACATGTTCGGCTTCTGGGACTGGGTCGGCGGCCGCTACTCCATGGATTCCGCCATCGGTCTCTCGACCATGCTGGCCATCGGTCCTGACAACTTCCGCGCCCTGCTCGATGGCTTTCACCAGATGGACGAGCATTTCCGAACCGCTCCGTTCGCGAGCAACATGCCCGTTCTGCTCGGACTGCTGACCGTTTGGTACACCAACTTCTTCGACGCGCAAACCATCGCTGTCTTGCCCTATGAGCAATACCTCAAGCGCTTTCCTGCCTACCTGCAGCAGCTCACCATGGAAAGCAACGGCAAGCATGTCACGCTCGAAGGCGAGCACGTCAGCTACGACACTGCCCCTATCTACTGGGGCGAGCCCGGCACCAACGGGCAGCACTCCTTCTACCAGTTGATCCACCAGGGCACGCGCCTCATTCCCTGCGACTTCATAGCTTTTGAGAAGTCGCTCAATCCGTTGGGCCGCCATCACGACATGCTTCTGGCCAACGTATTCGCGCAGGCCGAGGCTCTGGCGTTCGGCAAGACCGCCGAACAGGTAAAGGCTGAGGGAACGCCCGACTGGCTGGTGCCTCATCGCGTATTTGAAGGGAATCGCCCGTCCAACATTCTGCTGGCGGAAAGCCTCACCCCGCAAGCGTTGGGCAAGCTGGTTGCCCTCTACGAGCACTCCGTCTTTACCCAGGGCACCATCTGGCAAATCGATTCGTTCGACCAATGGGGCGTTGAGCTGGGTAAGGTTCTGGCCCAGCACATCATCTCTGAGATCGAAAGCCCGGCAGACCCGGTGCTTCAGCACGATCCTTCCACGAACCATCTCATCAGCCGCTATCGCAAGCTCAAGTAAAACCGGCATAACTCACCACCAACACAAAACCGAATGAGGAGCGAGTCGATGCAACTAGGAATGGTAGGACTGGGCAGAATGGGCTCCAACATGGTGAAGCGCTTGCTGAACAACGGCCACACCAGTGTGGTGTTTGACCGCTCGGCCAAAGCGATTCAGGATCTGGAGAGCAGCGGCGCCGTAGGAGCTTCCTCCTACGAAGACCTGGTGAGCAAGCTGGCCAAACCGCGCGCCATCTGGTTGATGATTCCTGCCGCCGTCGTCGACGAAACCATCGCCGCCATCGCGCCGCACCTCGACCAGGGTGACATGCTCATCGACGGTGGCAATTCGTACTACATCGACGACATCCGGCGCAGCGAGGAACTGGCGCCCCGGGGCATCCAATACATCGACGTAGGCACCAGCGGTGGTATCTGGGGTCTTGAACGCGGCTACTGCCTCATGATTGGTGGCCCTACCGCGGCGGTCGAGCATCTGGAGCCTATCTTCAAAACCATCGCCCCTGGGCTTGGAGCGGTCGAGCCCACGCCAGGCCGCGACAACAAGAGCGGCACTGCGGAATTGGGCTATCTGCACTGCGGTCCCAGTGGTGGCGGCCACTTCGTGAAAATGGTGCACAACGGTATCGAGTACGGCCTCATGGCCGCCTACGCCGAGGGACTGAACATCCTGCATGGCGCCAACATCGGCAAGAAGACAGCCGAGATCGACGCCGAGACCACGCCCTTGCGCGACCCCGAGCACTACCAATACGACTTCAACGTCGCAGACGTGGCCGAGGTATGGCGGCGCGGCAGCGTGATCTCCTCCTGGTTACTCGACCTCACGGCAGCCGCGTTGGCCAAGAGCCCGGCGCTCTCCGATTTTTCCGGTCACGTTTCCGATTCCGGCGAGGGCCGTTGGACCATCAAAGCTGCGATCGACGAAGCCGTTCCGTCGCCGGTACTCACCGCGGCGCTCTATGAGCGTTTCAACTCGCGCGGCCAAGCGGACTTTGCCGACAAACTGCTCTCAGCCATGCGCTTCGGGTTCGGTGGGCACATAGAAAAGCCCGCGCCCAAATAGTCCTGGATTTGTATCGGTAGCAAGACGGCGGGCGCCGCACCCTTCGCGCTTCTCGGGGCGGGTGGGATAAGCAACGCTTCGCATCAGCTTCGTTGCAGTCCGGCATCCCGAGGATCATCGAGACCCATTGTCAATTCGATTGGAGGAAGTACCATTGCGCTGTAAGACCTATCGATTCGCGGCCCTTGTCCTTGTATTCATCAGCGCACTGGGCGCTTTCGCCCAGGCTCCCCTGCGCACCATCGGTTTCATGACCGACTTCGACGTCAAAGACGACGCCGTCGGCATCTGCAAGGCCGTCATGGAGGGTGTCGCTCCCGGGGTGAAGATCATCGACATCACCCAGCAAGTAACGCCATTCGACATCGAAGAGGGCGCACGGTTCCTCGCCGGATCGGCACCCTACTTCGCCAGCGATGCAGTCTTCGTCGTGGTGGTAGACCCCGGCGTTGGCAGTACGCGCAAGGCAATCATCGCTCAGTCCAAAACAGGCCAGTTTTTTGTTTTGCCAGATAACGGTTTGCTTACGCTGGTTGCGGACCGTGACGGCATCGTGGCCGCTCGTGAGATCACGAACCCGTCGTGGATGATCGGCGCAGCTTTGTCATCGACCTTCCATGGCCGGGACATTTTCTCTCCCGCCGGGGCGCACCTGGCAAGAGGAGATGACTGGACCACGGCGGGCCCTTCGATCGACGTCACCAAGCTGGTGCGGCTCAATATCCGCTCCGCGACGATCGACTCCGCCGGCCTGCATGCCAAGGTGCTCGGAGTAGACGGCCCCTTTGGGAACCTGGTGCTAAACATTACGTCAGAAACGTTCGCCAAGCTCGGCTATGCCCTCCACGATCAGGTCCCGATCACCTTGGGCGGCAAGGGCTACACCTTTCCCTTTGTCAAAACCTTCAGCGATGTAGCTGTCGGCTCGCCGCTGTTTTACATCGACTCACGAGGCAGGCTAAGCCTGGGCATCAACCAGCGTGACTTCGCAGAGATCTACAAGGTCCCGCAGGGAACTGAGCTGCTCATCCCAGCCAAACGCTGAAGGCAACCGATGCGGGTGCCCCATACTCCCTGGTTTGCTGTGAAGCCTTGGTTTGTTGTGAAGTCTGGTGGCGTGGTTGCGTCCTATGCGGCTTCGCTTTGAAGAAAGCCGCACAAGGTGTTCTTGATAGGGCTGCGCGCGGGAAATCAGGGTATCTGGCGCGTGCTCCGAGCCTCAGATGCCGGAAGTTCACAAATCCTAACGCGCGGTGTTGTAAACCATTCCTAAATCGCTGAACTGCTCCGTATACATTTCATCGATCAGTTGGCGCACGTCCGTGGGCGCATGCGAAAGGATATCGGCATAAACTCCACGAGCCTTGCGACGATCCTGATCACCCACCAACTCCGCGTTCCCCTCTTCTTCTTTTAACCCCCGAGCCATCAGCAAGGCATATAGATTCAATGCCCGAGCCCGATGTTCGGCGCCAGTCGCCACGACCATCACCAGATTGCCGTTGGGGTTGGGAATCACCGTAGCCCCGGTCACATTCGCCTGCTCCATTTCGATGGCGATGACCCCGAGCGGCTGCGAAGCGCGGAAACTCACCAGCGTACTCTTTCCACCGCTGCTGCGGTCGAATACCAATACCTCAGCCTGGTGGTAGTACCTGCCCAATAGGGCGCCCAGAGTGCGTGCCTTGTCATTCGGGCAGCCATCGATCACGCCGGAGTTCTGCGCCCGGCCTTTCCAGATTCCTACGCCTCCGTCGATGCGCGTCTGCTGGCATATGTGCTCGGCCAGGAACTGCGCAGTTGCAAGGTAGTGAATCTGTTCGAACGAATCCAGCGAGACTTCCGTGCACGACATGGTCTGGAGACCCCTCGTGCTGGGGCTGGCAAAAACTATGCTCTGCGCGAACAGCATCGGCAGGTGCGTCATCATGAAGATCCAGCCCAAAAATGCCGTTCGTCTCATGGGGTCTCCTGTTCCCTCTATGCAACACAATAGGCCATCTTGGCGATGATGCGGAGGTATTTTCGTGAGGCCAAAAGGAGTTATTGTGCGGACTCCCTTTCCGCGCCGCCTGGCAGCCGGATTTCCTGCTACGTTGCGCCATCCGATATACGCGTGTGCGGTTTTCTCTTAAGGAAAACCGCATGAAGCACGTTGACTTCACGAACCTCAACAGGAAATCCGGCAAGGCGAACAGTGGCTGATTCGGCCGGAATAGAAGGAGGGATCTTGTGGGGAAGAAGTAAGTTCGTGAGAGGGTCGGGTTCTCAGCCTTCCGATTCAGAACGCGATTGCATCTCGGCTCCAGGCCTCAACCGCTCGTACACGCTGCCTTGTTTCGCGCGGGTCGCGACCATTTCAAAGAACTTCGCGCGCAGACAGGGCTTCCAGACAAAAAAATCCGTGCAGGGTTCGATCGGCTCGCAATACCTTCTGAGCAACAGGGAAGACCCCCCGACGAAGTTGATCGACTGCTGTCCGAGCCCAATTTCGTGCTCCAGCATGAATGCGCGCATGACCGCAGAGATCGATTCTTTCTTGTAATGCTTGTCGTTCATCTGCAAATCGACATACGTCACGCGATTCCGCCGCCAGCCGCTCAGCACACTCAACCATGTGCCATCGGGCAACTGCAAACCCATGGAAAAGAATTCCGCATGGGTGCGGACCAACTGGTCTCGTGCATAGAAGAATTTACGAATGCGCTGGGGCATTGCCTTCGCTTCCAGCGCCAGCATCCCTTCCAAAGATTGCTCTGGCGTCAGCGCAGGCTGAAAGTCTACTTGCGTGCTCTTCTCCAACTGCTGGCGTTTCCCGGCCAGGCTGCGCCGTGTGCGGGGTCCCAGGCTGGCCAACATGCCTTCATAGGTGCTTTCGAGAGCGAGCTTGTGCCGTACCTCCGTACCCAGGAATCTTCTGAAGTTGCTCGCCGGGCCCATCACTTCGATACAGCGCTCCAGGGGAGCCTTGATGCTGATGCTTACGCCGTGGATGCGCCATTGTCTGAGCAGGGCTTCGGTGGCTAGATGGACAAAATTCACGCGGAACGCTTCCGGCCCGGCGACGAGGCTTTCGCCGATGTAGTCTCCTCCGCGGAACAGGCCAAGACCAATGCCAAACCGGGTGTGTTCATAGAAAAGAACACAGGCTTCCAATTCATCGTCGCGGCGAATCAGCACAGCCGCACAGCGTCTGTTTTCCAGGGCATTGGCGGCAATGAAATATTCAGGGTCGGTGGTCAGGTCGTCTTCTTGCCCACAACGCCGCCGCAACTGACGAATTTCTGTCAGGCAGGCTTGCAACGCGCGGTTGCCGACCACTACACGAGTTGCCCTTGCGCAGTCACTCAACATGGAGTCAACGTTCGAACCGTTCAGCACTGTGCTGTCACCCCGTCGGTGACAATTATCGATCAACTCGCTTGAGCTCACTTTGTGGGTCCCTAACATATGGCCGTCAAGCCGTCCTGTTACGTTTTATGCAGGAGGAGTGGGGTAGCAACGGACCGTGAAAAGTACAACAAGGGGTACCATCGGTTCTTATCATCGCGCTCGCCTCAGCGCTATTCCGCACCTTTGGCGTGAGGGATGGTGGTGCTTCCGCTACCACTGAAAAGCGAGTATAGCACTCGGAATTAGGGCAAAACCGGAAAACGCCTGCCCCTTTGAGGGGAGATGTAAGCCCTTGATTAAGAGCCGCATGACCCCAGCAAAGAACGCGAATCTTCCACCCGGCCCCGGTAGTGCAGCACCGTCAGCCAGAAGGTTACCGCCAGCAGGGCATCGCATCCCAGGCTCGTCCATGCGGCCCCGCGCCATCCGTAGCGGGGCAGCACCGCCAGATTGAAGCCAATGTTAATAAACGCAACCATAGCCTGGATGGCCGTCCGCGCCCGTTGCAAGCCCGCACCCGAAAGAGCATCCGCCATGAACGAGTGCAGGCAGCGCAATAGGGGAATCGGGGCCAGCCATCGGACGGCGGGAACCACAACCGCATATTTTGGTCCCAGCATCATGGGCAGCATGGGGGCCAGGAGCCACAGTCCGGTGGACGCAAGCGTCCCATAAGCGACCGCTTTTGTTACCAGTGACCGTGCATAGGCGTAAGTTGCCTGCACTCCTCCGGAACCCTTTTGGAAGAACTGTGGGTAGGCAGCGGCAGCTAAAGCGCGGACCGGCGTCATGCTCACGTCGATGATCCGGTAGGCCGCGGCATAAACACCAGTCGAGGTCAGGTCGGCCAGCCTGCTGAGCATGATCTTGTCAATGTCGTTGTAGACCGTGGTGGCAGAACCGGCGATGCTGAAGAACACTCCCTCGGCGCTGTCCTCCCGGAGGGCGTTTAGGTCTATCCGCGGCCTTCCCCATAGCCGCGACCCTTGCCACACGGCATAGATCGTGCCCAGCAGGCTTGCTGCGAGATATACCACCGCCCATCGCCCGAGCGTAACCTCGGGCACCGCTAAGGTCAGTGCAAATATGCCCGTGAGCCGCAGCAGGCTCACAGCCACATTTTGAATCGAGGTTTGTGCCATGCGGTCCAGTGCCGCAAAGCCGAAAGCCGCTAACTCGGTTACTTTTAGAAAAACCAGGTCTGCCAGGCAAACGATCATGACCACGGAAGCAGCGGTCTTGAGCCTCAGCAGCAAACTCAGCCCCACTGCAAGTGCAGAGAACAAAGTTCCCGAAATAACGGTGAGCAGTATTCCGTTACCCCAGCAATAGGCGGCTTCTCTCTTGCCTGAGCGAACATTTTTGATGAACAAATTCTGCGTGCCGATCCCGGAGAAAGGGCCCAGCAGCGCCGCCATGGCCACGACCGTTACAAATGCGCCGTACGCTTCCGGTCCCAGCGCGCGGGCGATAAGAACAAAATAGGCCGCCTGAATCACGAGCCGGAACCCCTGCCCCATGGAGAGGTGCGTCGTGTCCTTAAGCAGGCCGCCGTTTTGAGTGTGCGCAGAAAGTCCCAACAACGCACCTCCTTACGGCACGGCTGCTGACGAAAACTTGAGATGGATTTACGTCAATATAAGCTCCCTCCCGCTGAACTCCGCATTAAGTTTCGCTTATGCGCGGCAGCGGTATTGAACCTGTGTCGCCGGATGCGAGCACTGGACGCTTCTTGCTTCGCCATAGAACGGTTGACACAACTGCAACGCTCGTCCAGCCAAGTGCTAGAATTTTAATGGCACTGGTGAGTTCACTTGAATCGCACCCCTACAATCCGTCCGGCCCTGTCAAGGTTGACTTTTGTATTCATCGGGCTGGCGATTTCTGTGTTCACCTGGGGACTGCAATACAAGCTTTCCTTGTACTACCCCCCACACTCCGGATATCACCAGGTTCCAGAGGCGAAGTTGCTCTCGCGAAATGAGCAAGCAACTCCACCGGACACGTTGTTGTTGAGCCCGGCAAAGTTCCCGAGCGATGCGGTACGTCCTGGGCTTCTACCGCAGACTGTGTTCCTTTTGCTGTTGGTGCAACCGCTCTTTATATTTTCCCTATGTCGCCGCGCGGAACGGGATCTAACCCGGGCGTGGCAGGCGCTACCGAGCGCCAGCTTCTCCGCATTCTTCTTCAGGCCCCCTCCTACCCTCGTCTAGTTCCAAATCTCAACAGTGATTTGAATTGCCGGGTTGGTTTCCGCCGCTCGTTCCCGCGGCGTGTCTTCCATCCCTCAGCTGGCTCTGCCTTGCTGACAACCTTCGACGGCAAACTTTGACGAAAAGGTGATCCAGGCATGCGAAAGCGAAATGTATCCATTCTCATCTCGAGCGTGGCGCTGCTTACTGCGGCCGGAACTGTTGCCTGCAAAAGCAGCAGCCCCGATGCAAGCGCCGCCGAGATTGCGTCGGCAACCGTAGCAGTTGTGCAGCGAGGAGCCATCACCCACTCCTTGGCGATGGCCGGTCAATTCCAGCCCTACCAGGTGGTTGACGTTCATCCAAAGGTCTCCGGGTTTATCCGGCACATCTATGTCGACATAGGCGACAAGGTGCACGCGGGACAAACAATTGCCGACCTTGAAGTCCCTGAGTTACAGGCGCAATTGGAAGGTACGGTCGCGCGGGTCGGGCAAAGCAAGGACGAAATGGTGCGCGCCCAGCACGATGTAGCCAGGGCAGAGGCTCAATATTCCGCATTGCACGCAAACAATGTCCGCATGCAACAGGCAGCAAAAGCCCAGCCTGGCTTGATCGCACAACAGGAACTGGATGACGTGCAGTCAAGAGATCTTGCTGCGGCCTCTCAGGTGGATGCTGCGAAAGCCGCTCTGGCAGCAGCCCGCGGAGCGACTCAGGTAGCCATAGCGGATACCGACAGGGTCAGGGCCGTTCAGTCCTACACGAAAGTGACCGCTCCGTTGGATGGGGTGATCACCTGGCGTTACGCGGATACGGGAGCGCTGATTCAATCAGGTACAAATTCCAACGATCAGGCTCTTCCGATCGTAAAGCTCTCTGAGAGCGGCTTACTCCGTTTGCGCATGCCGGTGCCCGAAGACTCTATCCACTTCATTAAGGCCGGGGATCAAATGCAAATCCGCGTGGACGCGCTGGGACGCTCGTTCATTGGGAAAATCGTTCGCTTCACGCGCAGCGTCAACTTCGAAACCAGAACGATGGAAACAGAAGTCGACGTCCCAAATAAGGATCTTTCCATCTCTCCCGGGATGTATGCCAACACCCAGCTCCAACTCGCCCATGCCGGCAATGTGCTCACCATCCCCGTGGAGGCGCTTGTTTTGCGCAACAACAAGGAAGAGGTTTTGGTTGTCGACGAGCAAAGCCGCGTACGCCTCCAGAACGTCGAGGTAGGGCTCAAGGGATCGAACCTGGCCGAGATTAAAAGCGGCCTTAAGGCTGGCGAACATGTAATCGTAGGCGGCCAGAACAAGTATCAGCAGGGTGAACGGGTGCAGCCGGTTCTCATATCGTCCCCGGCGAGCGATGTGGCCCGCGCGCTCAACAGCACGATCGATATGCGCGACGATCAGGGAGGAGCGCAGTAATGCCAGCCTTTGCTCTCAAATATCCCTTCTTTGTCATCATGCTTTGCCTCATGGTCATGCTGATCGGTGTGTTCAACGTCTTCAGCATGCCGGTGGATCTCTTCCCGAAAATCGATATGCCCGTTGTTGTCGTGGCTACGTTTTACAACGGTATGCCTCCGCAACAGATCGAGGCGGACATCACGAACACCTTTGAGCGCTTTTTTACTCTCGGTGCAAACATCGATCACTCCGAGTCGCGTTCACTCACCGGTGTCAGCCTGATCAAAATTTACTTCAAGCCGGGCACGGACCCAAATGCCGCACTCAGCAATATTGCCAACCTGGCCATGGCCGATTTGCGCCGTCTCCCGCCAGGTACATTGCCTCCTGTCGTACTGGGTATGGATGCTTCCAGTCAACCGGTCTGCCTGGTAACCCTGAAAGGACAGGGCCTGAACGAAACGCAACTGAAAGATATCGCACAGTTTCAGGTGCGTAACCAGATATCGAATGTCTCCGGGGCTTCCGTTCCGCAGCCTTACGGCGGCACCTATCGCCAGATCCAGATCTATGTCGATCCTGTAAAGCTCGAGGCCCACAACCTCAGCCTGAATGACGTTGTTCAATCGGTGAACAGTTCGAATCTGATCCTGCCCGCGGGCGACGTTCGTATCGGTAGCAAAGACTTCAACGTCTACGCGAACAGTCAGTTTCCCAATGCAAAGCAGATGAACTCCATGCCGCTCAAATCCTACGGCAACTCGTCGGTGCTGGTTGCTGATGTGGGCCATGCAGAAGACGCAGGAGCTCTGCAATACAACATCGTCCGTATCGATGGTCAGCGGTCGGTGTATGTTCCGGTCTTCAAACAGGGCGGCGACAGCAACACCATCACCATCGTGGATGGCATGAAGGCCGCCATTAAACATCTGGTCGATATTCCCGACAGCCTGCGGACTGCCGTAGTGTTCGATCAATCGATCTTTGTAAAACTTGCCATCAGGAATTTGGTGAAAGAGGCATCGATCGGTCTTGTTCTCACAGGCCTGATGATTCTTCTCTTCCTCGGGAGTCCGCGTGCAACCCTCGCCGTCCTGCTCTCCATTCCACTCTCGGCGCTGGTTTGTTTATTGCTGAGCAATGCACTGGGTGGTTCGATCAACACCATGCTCCTGGGTGGTCTCGCGCTCGCGTTCTCGCGGCTCATCGACGACTCTGTCGTCGTACTCGAAAACATCTTCCGCTTTATGGAGATGGGCGAATCGCCTCGCGTAGCTGCGCAAAAGGGCGGCATGGAAGTCTCGCTGGCGGTGCTGGCCGCAACTTCAACAACCTCGATCGTCTTTTTCCCCGTGGCCTTTCTGTCAGGCGTGAGCAAATACATCTTTACTCCGCTGGCGTTGGGTGTTGTGCTTTCCATCTTTGCTTCCTACCTCTTCGCCATGACCGTGGTGCCGCTTTTCTGCGCTACGTTTATCACCGTTCCTCATGAAGAAACCGGGCCGGGCCATGGAAAGCCTGGATTTTTCCGCAGCGTTGTCGACCGCTTTAACGGGTACTTTCAGCGCATGCTCGAGCGCTATGAAGTGCTCGCCAAGCGCGTGCTTGCGCGGCCTGGCTTCACGGCCGGGGTCATTCTTGCCGGCGTCGTTCTGATCATCCTTGTTCTGTTTCCTTTTCTGGGCCGCGCCTACTTTCCGCGTACTGACCCGGGACAGTTTGTCATCCAGGTCCGGATGCCGAGCGGTTCTCGTCTCGAGGTCAGCGATCAATACATGGCACGGGTTGAAAAGATCATCAGGGAAACAGTCAAGCCCGAAGATCTTGGCATGGTTGTCTCCAACATCGGCGTCTATCCCGACCTGTCAGCCATCTACACCACAAATGCATCCATGGACACCGCATTCGTGCAGACCAGTCTGAAAGAAGATCACAGCCTGGGAAGTTATGAATACATGTCAAGGGTGCGCAGGAGGCTCTCGCGTGAGATGCCCGAATTAACGACCTATTTCCAGGCCGGAGGCCTGGTCGATTCAGTCATCAACCAAGGGCTGCCCGCGCCGATCGACGTACAGGTGAGTTCGATGAATATGCAGGGCGCTTATGATCTGGCACAGCAACTGTCGCTCAAGATCAAGGCGATCCCCAACGTAAGCGGTGTTTATATTCCTCAAGATCTTAACTACCCAGGGCTCCTGTTGAACATCGACCGCGAGCGGGCCAGCCTGATCGGGCTCTCAGCCAGCAACGTCGTCGATAACGTGATCACGGCGCTCACTTCAGATGGCATGGTTGCGCCGAGCTACTGGATCGATCCCAGGACAGGCAACAACTATCTGGTGACCGTCCAGTACGACAACCACACCATCAACCACATGAGCATGGAGGATTTCAAAAATATTCCGCTCCGTGGGGTACGTCCCGCAGGCTACACCCCATCGGAGGAAGGGAGAGGTGCAGGTGACACAGCGAGCAACCTATGGGTGGGCGCACACACCTCGGGTTACACGCCGCTGGGCTCTGTAGCCGATATCAAGGAAATCAACACTCCCACTGAGGTCGACCACTATCAGATTCGCCGAGTGATCGATATCTATGTCACGACGCGCGGCGAAGCACTGCAAACGGTCGGCAAAGATATCGATAAGCTGATAGCCAATACCAAAACCGGCAAGAACACGACGCTCAGGATGCGTGGAGCGGCAGTCAGCATGAATCAGTCGTTCAAGGAGTTTGGCCTTGGACTCCTGATAGCAATTGCTCTGGTCTATCTCATCCTGATGGCCCAGTTTACTTCCTTCATTGATCCCTTCATCATCCTCATGGCCATTCCTCCCGGGCTTGCCGGGGTGGTGATGATCCTGGTCTTCACGGGCAGCACATTGAACATCATGTCGCTGATGGGCATCATCATGATGACCGGCATCGTCGTCTCCAACAGCATTCTCATTGTGGAATTTTCCGGAATTCTGCATGAGCAAGGCCTACCCCTGCTTGAGGCCACGGTCCAGTCCTGCAAGGTTCGCCTTCGCCCGATTCTCATGACCTCTTTGGCGACGCTGTTGGGAATGATTCCCATGGCGCTCGGCTATGAGGCCGGCAGTGAGCAATACGCCCCGCTTGCTCGCGCAATCATCGGCGGCCTCGGCGTCTCAGTAGTCGTTACGGTATTTCTCGTCCCCGCGGTCTATCTCGTAATCCACACCCGCCGTGAACGCAACATTGAACGCAACCTGGGAGCACCCAAGGAGGCACAGGCGTGAAAAAAGCATTCGTATTCATCGTCGTTGCCGTGCTCTCCCTGCATGTCCATGCTCAGTCCAGAGCAGGTGTAGCCCAATTGCCGAGCGCTCCCGTTCCCCTTGGCCTGCAAATGCAGGCTGGCCGGGTACAAAGCCAGGCTTCAGCTTCGGCTGCTGCTCGTGATACTGACAAAAAGGAACAACTGACACGCGCTGAGGCCGAGCAGATGGCCCTTAAAAACAACCCCCGCATCAGCGTCAGTAAATTGCTGGCGCTTGCCCAGCACCAGGTGGTGCGGGAAGCTCGTTCGGCCGAATTGCCGATGGCGACGGGAGCCATCACCGCAGAGAAGGCATTGGATGGGAGCCGTATTTCTGCCGGTTCACTCACCGCTTCCAGGTTGCTCACCCATGCCGGGACGGGAGCCAATGTCTCGCAACTGATTACGGACTTCGGCCGAACGCGCAACCTGGTTCTCACCCGGAAGCTGGAGGAGAGAGCTGCCGATGCCAGCGCTCTGGCCACCCAGTACGAGATCATTCTGGCGACCGATCAGGCTTTCTACGACGCACTCACCGCGCAGGCGGTTCTTCAGGTCGCGAGGCAAACGGTTGCTGCCCGCGAGGCAACCAGGAACCAGGTAAGCCAGATGGCACAGAATAAGTTGCGATCGACTCTCGATCAGAGTTTTGCAGAAGTAAACCTGTCGCAGTCACAATTGCTGTTGCTCGACGCTCAAAACAATGCCGATGCGAACATGGCTGCGCTGGATGCAGTCCTCGGTCTTGACCACGAAATCCTGTATGACCTGGTGGATGACTCTACGGAAAACACTGCCCCACCTACCGGCTACGAACAGCTTGTTCAAGCGGCGCTCGCCCAGCGTCCGGACTTGCAGTCGAGTGTTCTCACGCAACAGTCTGCGCAAAAATTCGCCCGCGCGCAGTGGGATCAGCTTCTCCCTTCTGTCGGTGCGCTCGGCAGCGTCGGATCGGTGCCCATTCGCACCGATCCATACTTCACTTCCAACTGGTGGGGAGCCGTTGGCGTCAACATGAACATTCCAATATTCAACGGTTTTCTTTACTCTGCCGAAGCCAGAGAGGCAACCTATCGCTCGCGCGTGGATGCCGAGCGATCAAGAGACCTGCGCAACCAAATCGTTCGCGACGTGCGCACGGCCTGGTTGCAGGCGAACACCGCCTATCAACGAATCGCAGTCACGACGCAACTGCTCAATGAAGCGAATAAAAGTATGCAACTCGCGCAAACCCGTTACCAGCTTGGCCTGAGCTCGATTGTCGAGCTGAGCCAGGCGCAATTGCAGCAGACCAGTGCCGCCATCGACAACACGAACGCGCAGTATCAGTACCGCTTGAGCCTTGCCAATCTCAACTATCAAATCGGAACGACACCGTGATGCAGCGAATCGGTACCGTGAAGTTCGATAGCGCCTGAGGCGCCCTAAGCAGAGCCTGTGCTCCTGCCACGCCCCCCGAATCGCGGAACCTCTGATCGGCCCGGCCTTCTGGGAACACATCGCGATACGAGCCGTTCCAGCGCGTCCCCGCGTCTTTTCTCCGGGAGCCAAGGCTCCATATCTCTCAGCGTTTTGCGAGATACGGTAACGGAAATTCCTGGCCTAAGATCCCTATAGTTCCGTTGTACGAAAGAATTGCCTGTCAGGGTCTCTAACTCTGTTTCCCGCCCGTCTCCCGGCATGCGCGCGCCAAATCCTTTATCCTTTGGCGTGACCCTTCAGGAGTGATTCTTGTCCCCCCGTATTCTCGTTTTGTTGTCGCTATCGCTGCTCTGCTGGCAACCAAGCCTGATCGCCCAGGCCGCCCCGCCACCCCAATCGGGTCCAACCCCAACGTCGCCGCCGCAGTCCATGGGAGTCAATACGGGCGGAACCTACGCCCCGGTCCTCGACGCTGAGAAGCGTCCGATCACCGCAGGCGGCTTCGTAAAAACCGGTCCCATCGTGTTTCAGGACATAGCCGCCAAGGCCGGCCTGACCACCTGGCGCCACACCATGGGCACGCCAGAGAAGAAAGCCATTCTCGAAGCGACCGGTTCAGGCGTGGCCCTGCTCGACTACGACAAAGACGGCTGGCTCGACATCTATATGGTCAACGGCTCGACCTACGAGGCGTTAGCGGGCAAAGCACCCGCGCCCCACGCCGCCCTCTTCCACAACAACCATGACGGAACGTTCACCGACGTAGCCGCAAAAGCCGAGGTCACCAACGACCGCTGGGGGTTTGGAGTAGCCGTGGGCGACTACGACAATGATGGCTGGCCCGATATCTTCGTAGCCAACTACGGCAAGAGCCGCCTCTATCACAACAACCACGATGGAACGTTTACCGACACCGCAGAAAAGGCAGGCGTACAACTGAGCAATTGGTCGAGCGGCCCCACCTTCGGCGACTACGATGGCGACGGACGCCTCGATCTCTTTGTCTCCGGCTACGTCCACGTCGACGAGGCCAAGGCGCCGGGGCCGGATACCGCTACCAACGCCTGCCAGTTCCGTGGCGTCAAGGTTATGTGCGGGCCGCGCGGCCTCAAGGGGCAGCAGGACCATCTCTTTCACAACAACGGAGACGGATCATTCACCGACGTCAGCCAGAAAGCGGGCGTGAGCGACCCCAACGGCTACTACGGGTTCACTTCCATCTTTCTCGACCTCAACAACGACGGCAAAGTCGACTTGCTGGTCGCTGATGACTCCACGCCCAACTACCTCTACATCAACAAAGGCAACGGCACCTTCGAAGATGACAGTTACGCCTCAGGCTACGCTCTGAACGAAAATGGCCGTGAAACCGCATCCATGGGGGTCGCCGTAGGCGACTACCAGAATACCGGCCGGCCAGGCATGTTCAACACAACCTTCTCCGACGACTACGATGTGCTCTATCGTAACGATGGCGATGCCAATTTCACCGATGACAGTTATGCGGCCGGCGTAGCCGAAGTCACCGTGCCCTTCCTCGGATGGGCAACGGACTTTATCGACTACGACAACGACGGGTGGAAAGATCTGTTCGTCGCCAACGGCCATGTTTACCCCACCGTCGACCAGAACAACTGGGGAACCAGCTACGCGGAGCGGCCGCTGCTGTTCCACAACCAGCTAGGCAAGAAGTTTGAACTGCTTCCGGCGGTCGAAGGAACCGGGCTCGCCCTGGTGATCCCCGCGCGCGGTGCGGCGGTGGGCGATCTCTTCAATGACGGCCGTATCGATGTGGTCATCAACAATATGGACAGCGTGCCCACCCTTCTGCGTAACGTAAATCCCGATCATCACCACTGGGTCGAACTCAGCCTGATCGGTGGAGTGAAGAGTCCAAAAGATGCCGTGGGTTCGACGGTCTACCTTACCGCCTCAGGTCTTCGCAGGCGCGAAGACGTAATGAGCGGCGGCAGCTTTGTCTCGTCCAACGACCAGCGTGTACATTTCGGGCTGGGCGATGCCGATCACGTCGAAGCCGTGGAAATCCACTGGCCCAGCGGAGTGAAAGAAAAAGTAAACCTGCCTGGAGTCGACCGCATTTTCACCGTCGAAGAAGGCAAGGGAGTGACCGGCGAGACTTGTGCCAAGTGCACGCCGGCTTCCCCAGGCCAGAAAAAGAATTAAAGGAAACATGACGGACGAGCGTATGCAGTTTCCCCATCGCCGTTTCGACCCATTGCGTGGCTGCTGGGTTCTTGTGTCCCCGCACCGTACCCAGCGGCCCTGGCAGGGTGAGGTAAGCCGCGTGGATGTGACGCCCGCCATCCACTACGATCCGGAGTGCTATCTGTGTCCCGGCAATGTGCGCGCAGGCGGAAAGCAAAATCCGCCCTACCCCCACGTCTTTACCTTCGATAACGACTACGCTGCGCTCTTACCCGACTCCCCTCAGGTCACAACGGAAATCGGCGACGGCCTGCTGCGAGCCGAGAGCGAGCGTGGCATCTGCCGTGTCGTGTGCTTCCACCCCGACCACAGCCTCACGCTCGCAGGCATGGCCGTCGATGACATCGTTCTGGTCGTCGAGGCGTGGACTGAGGAATTCAAAACTCTCGCTGCGCGGCCCGAGATTCGCCATGTGCAGATCTTTGAAAACCGAGGCGCCATGATCGGGGCCAGCAATCCCCATCCCCACTGCCAGATTTGGGCCACCGAACACATTCCTGACGAACCGGCAAGGGAACTTGCCACGCAACGCGCCTGGCGTGAGCAGCACCACGCCTGTCTGCTTTGCCAAACATTGCGCGTAGAGCTCGAGCAGCAACAGCGCATCGTTTGTGAGAACGATGAATTCGTGGTGCTCGTACCCTTCTGGGCCGTCTGGCCTTTCGAGACCCTGGTGCTGCCCCGCACACATACCGGTGGCATGGATGAGTTCAGCAAGTCGCAACAGCGTGGGCTCGCAGACATTCTCAAGCAGCTCACGGGTCGCTACGATCGCCTCTTTGCCACCAGCTTCCCCTACACCATGGGCTTTCATCAAAAGCCAACCGATGGAGAGTCTCACCCGGAATGGCACTTTCACTGTCACTTTTACCCGCCGCTCCTGCGCTCCGCCACGGTGCGGAAGTTCATGGTCGGCTTTGAGATGCTGGGCATGCCCCAGCGCGACATTACGCCGGAATCGGCCGCGGAACGTTTGCGCAACCTGGGTAGCTGAACACCACCATGATTGGATTGAGCGTGCGACGCCTTGCAGCCTGGTTTTTCCTCGCTCTTTCCCTGCCTCTGGCTGCGCAGGCTGTTGGGCCCGTGATCACGGTCGACCACGGGCCCAACACCGGGTCAGCGCAGTCCAAACCCTATGTCGTCCTGGTTTCAGTCGACGGTTTCCGCTACGACTACCTGCAGAAGTACAACGCCAAACATCTGCAGGCGCTGGCCGCTCAGGGGGCAACCGCCCCGCAGGGCATGATTCCGTCCTACCCCTCCTTGACCTTTCCCAATCACTACACGCTGGTGACCGGCCTCTATCCCGAGCACCACGGCATCGTGGCGAACAGCTTCTACGACCCAATGCGCAAGCAGCGTTACAGTTTTTACGACCCAGCGACCAACGCCGACGGAAGCTGGTATGGGGGCACACCCCTCTGGGTGCTGGCAGAAAAACAGGGCATGCGCAGCGCCTGCTTTTTCTGGCCCGGCTCTGAGGCAAAGATCGATGGTGAGCGGCCCACCTACTATCTGAAATTCGATGACAGCTTTGCCGATGACAAGCGAATCGAGCAGGTGATCGCCTGGCTGAGGATGCCGCCTGCGCAGCGTCCGCATTTCATCACCCTTTACTACTCCACGGTCGATCACGCCGGCCATGCTTACGGACCCGGCAGTCCGCAGATCGCCGCGGCCGTAGCGCATGTCGATGAGTTGATGGGCAATCTATGGTCGCAACTCAGCCGCCTGCAATTGCCGGTCGATTTGATCGTGCTGTCAGATCACGGTATGGAGCAGGAGCAGGGGCCATGGATCGATCTCGATCAATACACCAACTTGGCAAATTTCATCACCGTAGGCGCGTTGCTCTACCCTAACTCAGAAGCCGCCGCCGAAAAGGCGTACCAGGAACTAAAGATCAAGACGGATGCCTTCACGGTCTATCGCCGCAATCGAGTCCCTGCCGCTTTGCATTTCGACAGCAACGCCCGCGAAGGCGATCCCGTCGTTGTGGCGAATGGTCCGTACGCCATAAGAGCCCAGGGGGCCGCGGCCGGGGCCGCTGATCGTCCCCCGGAAACAGGCATGCACGGTTTCGACCCAAGGGTCGTGAAGTCCATGCGAGCCCTGTTTATCGCGCTTGGCCCGGACATTCAGCCGAAGTCTACACTCGAGCCCTTCGAGAACGTGAATGTCTATCCCCTCGTAGCCAACCTTCTCGGCCTCAACGCACCCAAGGTCGACGGCAACATCAACGTCCTGTCGAAGATCCTGAAAAGCCCACCGCCAGAACCTGAAAGCGTGCCCTAGGGGGTCGTCGAGCGTTGCTGTGGGGCGGAAAGATTGGTACGAAATGAATACCGGCAACCAAAGCAAGTAATCCGATAGAAAAGCCAAGGGACTGCGGATAAGTGGTAAGCCCATATCGTCAAACCAATTACCGCCTACTGTCGGCGACTGAACTGGCCCGAACCTCATGCTGGCCCAGTTACAATCGAAAGGACCATGCCCGATACCAAGAGCAATCCTGGGAGCGCCTCCGGCCCTCAGCCTGAGATCGAAAGTCCTGCCGTCCCCGTGCGCGAACAGCGCTATGACCCGGCAGAAATCGAGGTGCGCTGGCAGCAGCGCTGGGACAGCGATCCCGAACTCTACCGCGCCGAGCCTGCCAGCAGCGGTAAGCCCAAGTACTACGTGCTTGAAATGCTGCCCTATCCGTCAGGCCAATTGCACATGGGCCATGTCCGCAACTATGCCATCGGCGATGCGCTTGCCCGCTACATGTGGATGCAGGGTTACAACGTACTGCACCCCATGGGGTGGGATGCCTTCGGTCTGCCGGCAGAGAACGCGGCGCTGAAGAACAACACGCCGCCCCGCGAATGGACCCTGAAGAACATCGAGGCGATGCGCCGGCAGATGCGGCGCATCGGCCTGAGCTACGACTGGCAGAACGAGATCACCACCTGCCTTCCCGATTACTACCGCTGGACGCAGTGGTTCTTCCTGCGCATGCTGGAGCACGGCCTCGCCTTTCGCAAGCAAAGCAAGGTGAACTGGTGCCCACTTTGCGCGACGGTGCTGGCTAACGAACAGGTGATCGATGGCTGCTGCTGGCGCCACGAAGACACCATCGTCGAACAGCGCGACCTGGAACAGTGGTTCCTGCGTACCACCGACTACGCCCAGGAACTGCTCGACGGGCTCGACCATTTGCCCGGCTGGCCTGAGAAGGTGCGCACCATGCAGCGCAACTGGATCGGCCGCAGCGAAGGCGCGACCGTAGAGTTCGTTCTTGATGAGTCAGCACCCGCGGAAGCGAATAACGGCCGGAACCCCGGTAAAACCGTTCTGCCCGCGCCACCGGACTTTGCCGCCGGCGCTATCGCCAAAGATGCCAGGAAGATCCCCGTCTACACCACCCGCATAGATACGATCTTCGGCGCTACCAGCCTGCAGCTTGCGCCCCAGCATCCGCTGGCGCAGGCATTTGCCCAATCCGATCAACGCCTTGCTGCCGAAGTAGCTTCCCTGGTCGAAGAGCAGAAGCAAGCGCGAGAGGCGGGCGACCAGGCCGGCATCAACAAGCGTGGCAGCTTCACCGGGCGCTATGCCGTCAATCCGTTCAATGGCGAGCGGCTGCCTATTTGGGTGGCCAACTACGTACTGGTGGAGTACGGCGAAGGCGCCGTCATGTCTGTCCCCGCGCATGACGAGCGCGATTTCGAGTTCGCGAAAAAGTTCGGGTTGGAAGTACGCATCGTGATTCTGCCGCGGCGCACGGGCGAGCCTCCCGCTCCGGGGCAACCGGAGGAGCAGGCACTGCCGTACGTCGAAGAAGACAGCCTGTTGATAAACTCCGGCGGCTACAATGGGCTCGGCTGTCAGGAGGCCCAACACCAGCTGGCCGCGTTTGCGCAGGAGCATGGCTTTGGCCGCCCAACCGTTACCTTCCGCCTGAAAGACTGGGGCGTCAGCCGCCAGCGCTACTGGGGCGCGCCTATCCCGGTGCTCTACTGCGCCAACGATGGCATCGTGCCCGTACCCGACGATCAGTTGCCGGTACTGCTGCCAGAGCAGATTGAGATCACGCAGCAGGATGGTTCCCCGCTCAGCAGGGTTCCGTCGTTTGTCAACGCGACCTGTCCCAGGTGCGGTGGACCCGCCCGGCGCGAGACCGACACCATGGACACGTTCGTCGACTCGTCCTGGTATTTCTACCGCTACGCTGACGCGGCCAACAGCACTGCACCCTTCAGCCGGGAGAAGGTCGACTACTGGTTCCCCATCGATCAGTACATTGGCGGAGTAGAGCACGCCATTCTGCACCTCATCTACTCCCGCTTCTGGACGAAGGTCATGCGCGACATGGGCCTGGTCGGCAATGACGAACCCGCGACGCGGCTCTTTACCCAGGGCATGGTCATTCGCAATGGCGCCAAGATGTCCAAGTCCAAGGGCAACGTCGTGTCTCCCGACGAAATGATCGCGCGCTACGGCGCCGATGCTACGCGTATGTACTCGCTCTTTGCTGCCCCGCCCGACCGCGATCTGGAGTGGCAGGAGGATGGAGTAGCAGGTGTGAGCCGCTTTCTCGGCCGCGTGTACCGCCTGGGCATGCGCTACCGTGACCAGGTGCGTGACCATGTGCGTGATCAGGTGCGGAGTGTTGCCGGTGCTGTCCTCGAGGCGCCTGCCTCCCCTCTGACGCAGTCGCTGTTGCGTAAGCTGCACCAGACAATCCGCAAGATCACGCAGGACTTCGCCGGCCGTTGGCACTTCAATACCTGCATCGCCGCCATCATGGAGCTGGTCAACGAGATCGTCGCCGCCGAGCCCGGGCTGGCAGCCATGCCCGCGGAGGAGTCCGCAAAGCTGCTTGGTAAACTCTTGCCCGCGCTCATTCTGCTGCTTGCGCCCTTCGCGCCTTACCTCGCCGCGGAGATGTGGGCAGAAATCGGCGCCAGCGGCGCGCTGTTGCGCCAGCCCTGGCCGGGCTTCGACCCCGAGCTGACAAAGGAAGAAGAACTGGAAGTGCCCGTGCAGGTTAACGGTAAGCTGCGCGCCGTGGTGCGCCTCTTGCCCGATGCCAACGGCGATGCCATGCAGCAGGCTGCGCTGGCTGAGCCGAAGGTACAGGCAGCCATCGCCGGCAAGCAGGTCGTCAAGGCGGTCATCGTGCCCGGCAAACTAATCAACATCGTGGTTAAGTAGGCATGATGCGACTTGAGGTGAGAACCAATCCGTCCCATGCAACCAATCCACGAAGCATCGTTGTGAAGTAGCCTGTGCGCGGAACCCAGTCGCTGCTCCGCATCTGTGCCGCCTGTTGGCAACGTCCCAGCCTTCTGGCGTGGGAGGTTCTGTGGCGCTGGAGCTTCGGCATTCCCGCACTGGCCCTGGTCTATCGCCAGGCCTCCCGCATCGCAGCCTCGCATCCGCTCAATGTCTCCGGGCTCTCCTTGAGCGATCCAGTGCCGGCGACGGAGCAACTGGCTGCTTCCGCGGCCGTGCTGACTCCGGCGGTAGCCCACGTTACGGTATGGCTGGGACCGCTGCTCGTGCTTTCCTGGGCGGTCGCCTCCGGGCTTGGCCGCGCGGCTGTGCTCAAGCGGCTGGCCGCTGCCCCGCATCCTGCGCACTTGACCCTCATCCTTCTGCAACTGCTGCAGGTTGTTGCACTGGTAACGATATGCCTGGGCTGGTATCACGCCATTGGCTGGGCCGCGAACGCAACCCTAAGCACGGCATCGCCCAACATTGTTGGCTACAGCGCATGGGTCATCTGCCTTTCGCTCGGCACCTTTGTCCTATGGGCTTTGCTGGGTTGGATTTTTTCCATCGCCCCCGTGCTCGCCGTAATGGAAGGGAAGGGAGTCCTCGGCAGCCTGGCCCGCAGTCTCCGCCTCGGCCCATGGACGGGAAAATTGGTAGAAGTGAACCTGGTGCTGGGCATCGTAAGGCTGGCGCTGATTGTGCTGGCCATGGTCTTTTCTGCCATTCCGCTACCGTTTGAAGCCGACATGACAGGAACCGCGCTCTACCTCTGGTGGGCGTTTGTGACGGTGCTCTACCTGGTGGCGAACGACTTCTTCCAGGTAGCCCGGCTAGCCGCTTTCATCGAATTCTCGCGCTTCGCTAGGCAACCAGGGCCCGCACAGTTTGGACCAGGCTGATCGAGTCATAGAAGCCTAACGAAGTAGTCGAACCCAACCCCCTGGACGGGTGCCCCTCGAGATCCTCTGTGCGAACTCCAGCCAGGCGAAGGGCCGTGTGGAACGTGCCAACCGAACGCTGCAGGACAGGCTGGTGAAGGAGCTTCGCATGGCTGGCATCCGTGACATCGATGCCGGCAACACTTTCCTTGTTGACTTCCTGGAGCATTTTAATCAGCGGTTTTCCATTCCGCCGGCGAAACATGAAGACTTGCATCGGCCACTCAATATCGCAGCGAGCCGCCTCAGCGATATCCTGTGCCACCGCGAGCAGCGCTACGCGGGCGCGCGCTCACCTTCCACTACGACCCTCCTGTCGATTGCCCGAAAGGCCTGGCGGACTCATTTGTCACTCCGTCCACGACGCGGTAAAGTTATTACGGAGGATGTGCGTGATCGGGGTGAGGCAAGCCAGGCGCGCGACTCTTCATCACAGACGCTAGCCCCCGTGATTTGCATTCCGGCGGCAGAGTCCTGGCTGCGGCAGCATGAAGCACTCACCCCAAAAAATTGAGAGGTTACCGCGATGACCACCGAGTTGCGGAAGACCGGAGTCGACATCGTCGGGGACATGCCTTGGGGTACTCACTTCTGTCTCTTCTATGAAACGAAAGCGGATCTCCTCGAAATAACGGTCTCCTACTGCAAAGCTGGATTGGAGAACCAGGAGTTCTGCCTGTGGGTAGTTGCCGAACCCCTTATTGTAGAAGACGCAAAGCATGCATTGCACCGAGCCGTACCTGACTTTGACCGATACTTCGCTGACCACAGCATAGAGATTGTCGCAGCTCGCGACTGGTATTTGCAGGATGGAACATTTGATCTCAACCGAGTCATTGGCGGTTGGAACGAGAAACTCGCGCGCGCATCAGCCAGAGGTTACGCCGGCGTAAGGGTGACGGGCGATACTGCCTGGCTCGAAAAGAAGGACTGGAAGAATTTCTGTGAATACGAAGAGTCACTCAATCAGGCAGTCGCCGATCAGAGTCTGGCGGTGCTATGCACCTACCCGCTCGCTGCGTGCGGAGCTGCTGAAATCCTGGATGTGGTGCGAACACATCAGTTTGCTGTAACCAAGCGGCGCGGGAGTTGGGACGTTATCGAAACCGCCGGACACAAACAAGCAAAGGCTGAAATTAAACGCCTGAATGAAGAACTTGAAGAACGTGTCCGAGAACGGACCAGCCAACTAACCTCCGTCAACAGTGAGCTGACAAAGGAGATACTCCAACGTCAACGCGCCGAGGAGGCGCTGCTGCGGAGTGAGGCCTATTTAGCGGAAGCACAAAGAGTGAGCCACACCGGCAGTTTCGCCTGGAACGTTTCCAGTGGGCATATCGTCTTGTCAGACGAAACGTTGCGAATTCTTGAATACGACCTTGCAAACAAACCTACAGTGCAAGTCATACTCCAGCGAACACATCCAGAGGACAGAGCCTTCGTTCAAGAAACGCTCGATCAAGCAGCACGGGATAGGAAGGCTTTTGGCTGTGAACATCGGCTGCTCATGCCGGATGGTTCGGTGAAGAACATTCGAGTTAAGTGTCATCCCTCAACAAGCTATGAATCGGGCGGTTTTGAATTCGTGGGAGCGGTGACGGATATCACCGAGAGCAAGCGAGCGGAAGAGGAACTGAGACGCAGTGAAGCTTTTCTGGCAGAAGGGCAGCAAATAAGCCACACGGGAAGCTGGGGCTGGAACCTCGTTACGGGAAAGATCTTCTGGTCGGACGAGCACTATCGGATTCTGGGTTTTCACCCCACGACGGCCGAACTATCGTTCAACATGTTCTGGGAAAGGGTTCCCCCTGAGAATCGATCCTTCGTTCAGCAATATCTTGACAATGCAACTCAGGAGAGGAGGGCATTCACACTCGAATATCAAATCGTCCATGCGGATGGCTCGATCAGAATTCTCCTCACTGTCGGTCGCCCTGTGATCCGTCCAGCCGGAGAAATAGAGGAGTATATCGGGACGACCATGGACATCACTGAGCGGAAACAGGCGGAAGAAGCGCTTCGGAAGGCGCAGGATGAGCTGCGTCAGTCGCAGAAGATGGAGGCAATCGGCCGTCTGGCTGGGGGCGTAGCGCATGACTTCAACAATCTCCTGGGGATCATTATTGGCTATAGCGAGTTGTTGAAGAATACGCTTCGTAGCAATGGCCCGCAGTTGGAGCAAGTGGAGCAAATCTCGAAGGCCGCGGAGCAGGCGGCTTCGCTGACGCGAAATTTGTTGACCTTCAGCCGTCGTCAGATGCCCCGACACCAAGTGCTGGAGCTCCAGTTGCTGCTTCGCGGACTCGAGAAGATGATGCGAAGTGTGGTGGGTGAAGATATCGAGCTGATCCTGAAAACAGACGCAGCCCCAAGCTTTGTGCGTTCTGATCCGGGACAAATCGAACAGGCCATTTTGAATCTTGTCATCAATGCGCGCGATGCGATGCCGACAGGAGGCAAACTGACGCTATCCATTTCCAATGTTTTCCTGGATGAAGAGTTTGTGCGCCAGCACCCAAAAATAAAGATGGGAGCATATGTTCGCTTATCGGTGAGCGATACGGGCTGCGGAATGGATGCCGAGACGCAGGCGCGTATCTTTGAACCATTTTTTACGACCAAGGAGCCGGGAAAGGGCACAGGTCTGGGACTCGCCACCGTATATGGAACGTTGGAACAGGCCGGGGGGATGATTGCAGTTGAGAGTGAGCCGGGGTTTGGCACCAGCTTTCACACTTACATGCCGCAAATAGAAGAAGCAACGGCATTACCGGCGCCACCCTCGGAAGATGCAGGATCAGTGGCAGGTTCGGAGACAATTCTGCTGGTAGAGGACCAGGATGCCATTCGCAGTCTGCTTACCCATATTCTTGAGACGAAGGGCTACACCGTCTTCCCTGCGCGCGATGGTCGCGAGGCCTTGCTGCTATCCGAGAAATATATGGCCGAGATCGATCTGATGATCACCGACATGGTGATGCCGCAGATGAGCGGGCGCGAGCTGGCTCGCGAGCTCAGTGCTATCCGCCCATCTATGAAAATCCTTTATATCTCAGGCTATGCAGACCGTTCGCTGGAACAGATGAATGAAGTCTCCTCAGAATTTGCCTACCTGGAAAAGCCATTCTCACCCGATGCGCTCATGCGCGAGGTAAGAGCCGTGCTCGATACAACTGGAATTCAAAGCCGCTCCGCATGAGATCAATGCGATGGCGAGCTGCGGAAACGCGATAGCGGGTCGACCGCCGCCATACGCGTAGCGGTGGAGAGATTGCAGAACGGTCAAATCGTAGCTGCCGATGTACGGATCCGACGATAACCGCCAAAGAATAGTGACGACAAATGTGGAATCATTTCTCGCCACCTGCTCCCGCTACAAGCCCCGATACAGGCAGCGGTCGAGCGGTCAGCTTCCGATCCGGCCACCGGCGAGCTTCTCCTCCGCGTGTGGGACAACTTTGCCGGATACCTATCCTCCATTCCCAACTTCTTCGCCGATGAGCATGTCGTGTCGAGCCTGACCACCGCGTACAGCGCTCCTTCGAAGCAGGGTGTTCCCGATATCGAGAGGGATTCGACCATCGATTCCACCATCGATTCCTTACGGCAACTATCACCTGATGACCGTCACCTCAACCATCCTCCCCGCCCTCGAACAGCTCGCAGCACTAACCCGGGTAAAAGTCCGGAAAGCCGAAATTGTGCAACCCACGATGGAGTCATTGTCCGCGCGGTCGGCAACGCCACAACTCCCCAGAAATCCACACCTTGCCCACTTCCGCAATCCCTGAAAAACTGAAGGGTGGATACCTCCTCGATCGTCATCCTTGATTTCGGCAGCCAATATACCCAATTGATCGCTCGCCGCATTCGCGAGCAAAACGTCTTCTCGGTCGTGCTGCCGTGCACCGCTTCGCTGGCCGAGATCCAATCGCATCACCCGATCGGCCTCATCCTCTCCGGCGGCCCCTGCTCGGTCTACGATCAGGACGCGCCGACCGCAGATCCGGGCATGCTCGCTCTCGGCTTGCCCATTCTGGGCATTTGCTATGGCCTGCAATTCCTCACCCACCATCTGGGCGGCAAAGTGCGCTCGGCGCAGAAGCGCGAATACGGCCCTGCAGAAGTCTCGATCGTTCCCGGGCAGCTCGACAATTTGCTATTCGCCGGCCTGCCCGCCTCGCTCAACGTCTGGATGTCGCACGGCGATGAAGCCCTTGAACTGCCACCGGGCTTTACCTTGACCGCGCGCACCGCCAACGCCGTCGCCGGTATCGCCGACCCTGCGCGCAATATGTGGGCCGTACAGTTTCATCCCGAAGTCCATCACACGCCGAAAGGCAGCGAACTGCTGCACAACTTTCTGTTCCGCATCTGCCATGCCAAACCCGACTGGACGCCGGCTCAGTTCATTCAGTCCTCCGTCGCGGCCATCCGCGAACAGGTGGGTGACGGCCGCGCGATCTGCGCGCTTTCCGGTGGTGTCGATTCTTCCGTGGCCGCGGTCCTGGTGGAACGAGCCATCGGCAACCGCCTCACCTGCGTCTTCGTGAACAACGGAGTACTGCGCAAAAACGAATTCCTGCAGGTGCAGCAGAACATGCGCGACAAACTCGGCCTGCGGCTGGTCGCCGTAGACGCGAGCGACCGCTTCCTTTCGCTGCTGGCCGGCGTCACCGACCCCGAGCAGAAGCGAAAGATCATCGGCGGCGAATTCATCTCCGTGTTCGATGACGAAGCCAAGCGCATTTTAGAGGAGCAGAATGGAAGCGCAACCTGGCTGGTCCAGGGCACGCTCTATCCCGACGTGATCGAGTCATCTTCGGTCAAGGGTCCGTCGCAGACCATCAAGAGCCATCACAACGTGGGCGGGCTACCGGCCACCATGAAGCTGAAACTGATCGAGCCCCTGCGTGATTTGTTCAAGGATGAAGTGCGCCGCATCGGCCGTGATCTGGGCATGCCCACCGAAATTCTCGAACGTCAGCCTTTTCCTGGTCCAGGATTAGCCGTGCGCATCCTGGGTGAAGTCACGCCCGAGCGAGTGGCCCTGCTACAGCAAGCCGATGACATCGTCGTAAAGGAAATTAAAGCTGCAGGCCTCTACCAGCAAATCTGGCAGTCCTTCGCCGTATTGCTGCCGGTCAAGAGTGTCGGCGTGATGGGCGATCAACGTACCTACGCCTACACCTGCGCGATCCGCGCCGTGCATTCCGAAGATGGAATGACGGCTGACTGGGTACCCTTGCCCTACGATTTGCTCAAGAAAATTTCCAGCCGCATCGTCAACGAGATCCACGGCATAAACCGCGTAGTCTATGACATTACGTCCAAGCCGCCGGGGACCATTGAGTGGGAATAGATCCCCGGCGCTTCAGGTTGTGAGTCCGTCCTACGCGAGTGCCGTCCTACGCGAGTGCCAGGACTTCCGCAGCCGTGACCCCGATCTTGGGGAACCAGGAGTGGGCTGCTTCCAGGCTGCGATTTACATTCTGAATGTTCTTCACGCCCTGATCGTTGAGCCAGTCTTCAAACGCCTGGGCGCCCTGCTTGGCATAGATGGCAATACCATCCTTCCAGGTAGCACGGCCGCAAAGCACACCGTTGAAGCTGGTTCCGCTCTCCGCCGCCAGTTCCAGCGTCTCGGTGAAAACGGCATTGCTGACGCCGGCCGACAGATAGATGAAAGGCTTGTGCGTCGCGGAAGCGGAATCGCGGAAATGCTGCAGCGCTTCCGTCCGCGTGTAAGCCGCTTCACCCTTGAATGCCTTGGTGCCCTGCACAAATTCCATCTGTACCGGGACCTCGACCTTCAGCACGTCGACCAGGTATTTCGCCTTGCCGAATTCCGCCATCGAACCGGATACGATTTCCGGCTTTTTCTTCGCGTACTCGATCGACTTCTCGCTGTTGCCGTGCACGTCGTAACCGACAAACTCCAGGAAGAAGGCAATGTCATGGGCCTTGCATTCGTCACCGATGCGCTCGATGAAGGCATGCTTTTGATCGTTGATCTCGCTCTTCTCGAACGGAGTGTAATAAAGCAGAATCTTGATGCAGTCGGCGCCGGCTTCTTTCAATCGGCGCACCGACCAGTGGTCGAGAAGATCGGGCAACCGCCCTTCCTCCGACGCATCGTAGCCCGTCTTTTCATAGGCCAGAAGCAGACCCTTGCCATTGCGCTTCTTGGATGCAGGCAGGCCGTACTCGGGATCCAGTAGGATGGCCGAGGCATAACGGGTGAGTACGTCGGTGACCAGTTCCTTGAACTCAATCAGGGCCGAATCCGGCAGTTCAGAAACGCCCTTCTCTTTCGCTAGCGACTTCAACAGCGATCCCCGCTGATCCATCGCGGCGGCGGCAATCACTCCGCGCGCATCCGAGACGGCCTTGAGTCCAGCCAGTTTTCCAGGTGTCAATTTGCTGCTTGTCATTGCTTGTTTCCTCTCAGTTTTGCCAATGTTTCCCGCGCTCATTCTAAAGCATTCGTTCGCAGCGGTTTTACGGTTGCGCTCTACTACCAGTGTAGTTCGCAGTGCAGTTCGCTGGGGTAGCGAACCTCGCGCTTAGCGCTGGAGAACCGAACCTCGCGCTCAGCGCTGGGGTGCCGAACCTCGCGCTCAGCGTGCCAGAGCCGCCCGCTGCGCGGCAACCAGTTCATCGATGCCGCGTTCCGCGTAGTCCATCATCTCCAGCATTTTTTGCCGGGGAAAGGCGTTACGCTCCGCCGTTGCCTGCACTTCCACCAATCCGCCGGCTTCCGTCATCACGACATTCATGTCGACCTCTGCCTGCGAATCTTCTTCATAGGCCAGGTCGAGCAAAGTTACTCCTTCTACGATGCCTACGCTGGTCGCAGCTACCAGTTGGGTGAGCGGGAGTTTCTTGAGCGTGCCCGCATCCACCAGTCGTTGGAAGGCAATGGCCATCGCCACGCAGGCGCCGGTGATGGCTGCGGTGCGCGTGCCGCCGTCGGCCTGCAGTACATCGCAATCGAGAATCACGGTGCGCTCGCCCAGGGCCTTCATGTCGACGACAGACCGCAAAGAGCGCCCAATGAGCCGCTGGATCTCGTGCGTGCGGCCCCCCACCTTGCCGCGCTCCGACTCGCGAGGCGTGCGCGTCAGCGTGGCGCGGGGCAGCATACCGTATTCCGCGGTAACCCATCCCCGGCCGCTGTTCTTCAGCCATCCGGGCACGCCGGTCTCAACGGTTGCGTTGCACAGCACGCGCGTGTGGCCCACTTCGATCAGAACCGAGCCTTCTGCCATCGAGGTGTAGTGAGGCGTGAGGCGCACCGTGCGCATCGCCATGGGAGCCCGGTCATGCGGGCGAAAGAAGGCTGTCGTTGATTTTTCCTGCGAAGTCATTGCTTTGATTGTATGGGCTTTGCTGGCCTGCCGCGTGCTGCCATTCCCATTTTGGACCATTCCCAAAACGGAACTTGCGGGCGTAAAAGACACACAATGAATGACTTAACGCTGCCGGGTTCCTTTCCTTGGGGCCATTTTGGAACTCCGCCTTGGGAAGAAGCCTGGTGGTTGAACACAGCCCGGCTGCGCGTTTTGCATTCAAGTTGTTTTTTTTCAATAAGTTGCAGGTAGATTCACGGCCGTACTCCCGGTTTGGAGCGATACGTGCTTTAACCCTCACAAGAAAGGCATGGCCTCAATTCGGAGTCTCGATTCGGGGTTCAGCTTTGGAGTCTCGATTCTGAGTCTGGCTTGCCTGCCGGTTGAAGTGTGATGAAAAACCTTCGGCACGGGTGAAAGCAGCGCGAAGGCAGCGGAGCAAGGAGAGAGCGGCATGAGGGAAAACAGCACGATCGTGGCAAATCTCACGATGAGTATTTGCGTAAGGCGAGCAGGACACACGCTCGCCCGTACTCCACGCCGAGTGATATCGAGCATCTGGACGTGAGGTGTGAGGCGTTTCACAACAACGTTCCACCTGTTGCCACGGGTTTTCTCGGCGAGCCACTGAAATTTTGGGCGATGTATGTCGATAAATCAGGCAGCGAAGTTCCCCTATCCGGTCAGGAAGGAATCTGCGTACAATGACAGTTACTCCTATTACTACATTCCCCTTGGAATCTATGTCGCGACCCGTGGAACGGACCGGCAAGTTGCATTTACTCGTGGTGGACGAGGATGCGGCCATTCGCTCGGCTTGCTTTGAGATAGCCATCGACCTCGGTCTTGTTCCCCAGGCTGCATCCAATTTGGCCACGGCGCGTGCCCTGCTGCGCGATCAGGCGGTTGACGTTCTCTTGCTCGATGTAAGTTCCCAGTTTGGTGAGGGCCTCGATCTCCTGAACGAGATGAAGGCGCTTAATCCTGGCCTGGTCGTGGTGGTGATGACGGCCTATGCTACCGTTCCCGCGGCGGTCGAGGCGATGCGTACCGGAGCCACTGACTATCTGACCAAGCCGTTTGCCCTCGATGAACTAGCAGTGGTGCTCGAGCGCGCTATCGAACGCCGTAACGTCGAAGGGGCAAGCCGCAAGTTGCGTGAATCGCTGCGCTCCGCGAAGGGCCTGGGCAACATGATCGGCCGCAGCCCTGAGATGGACAAGCTCTACCGCATCCTGGCCAAGGTGGCGCAAAGCTCGCACCCGGTCCTGATCCTGGGCGAGAGCGGCGTGGGCAAGGAACTGGTTGCGCGTTCGATCCACACCAACGGCTCTCACGCAGACCGCCCGTTTGTTCCCGTCGATTGCGGCTCGCTTGTGCCCACCCTCATGGAGAGCGAACTCTTCGGCTACGTCAAGGGCGCGTTCACCGGGGCCAACCGCTCCAAGGATGGTTTGTTGGCTTCAGCCGAGGGGGGCACTGTCTTTCTCGATGAGATCGGTGAACTGCCCCTCGACCTGCAGGCCAAGCTGTTGCGTGCCCTACAGGAGAAAGAGGTTCGTCCCGTAGGCGCCAACCATCGTATCGCCATCAACGTTCGCATTCTCGCGGCGACGAACCGCGATCTCTCGGCCATGGTAGAGCAGGGACGCTTTCGCAAGGATCTTTACTATCGGCTGAGTGTAGTGAACCTGCGCATCCCTCCGCTGCGTGAGCGCAAGCAGGACATTCCGTTGCTGGCTGCACATTTCCTGGAACGCATCGCGCGGGAAGCCGGCACATCGCACACACTGAGCGACGATGCGCTGCGCACCCTCATGGAATACGACTGGCCCGGTAATGTGCGTGAGCTCGAGCATTCCCTCGATCGCGCATGTACCCTCTCTTCGGGGCCGATGCTGCATCTGGGCGATCTGCCTACGCAGCTGCAGAACTTTCATCTCCAGAACCGGCGGCCGGCGGCGGCCTCCGCGCCATCGCTAGCTCCCTCCGGCGCTGCGCGCGGATCCGTTCTACCGCTGGCGCAACTGGAGAAGGAAGCCATTCTCGAAACCCTGCGCAAGCTGAACGGCGATAAGCTGTTGACCGCGCGGCTGCTGGGCATCGGCAAGACCACCCTTTACCGCAAGCTGAAGGAGTACGGCATCAGTACACCTGAGGCCTGAGCTCTGAGTCCAGACCGCATCGGCTGCGCGCTCTCCCGTCTGACGGCCGATGAGCGTTGCAGCCCAGCGTTGCAACCATCGTTGCAACCCATGACAAAAACCAGCATGGCAACCACTTGAGGAGGAATTCGTGAAACAGGCAATCGTGTCTTCGCCCGTACACCACAGTGTCTTGATCGTCAGCTCGATGGCCGGGGCGGAGGGTTTAGCGGCTACATTGAGTCGCGCGTTGGGATCCCTGGTCCAGGTGGCGGCCGGCCATCGGGCTGGAGTGATCGCTCTTCGTCACCGGGAATTCTCGGTCGTAGTCATCGACGACTGCATGGCAGAAACGAATCCGGGAGCAGCCGACCTCTTGTGGCAAAGCCTCGGCATGGCGGTCCCCGTCTACACGAATTTCGCGTTTGCCGGCGGCGCCCGGCTTGCGCGTGAGGTACAGGCGGCGATCCTGCGCCGCGAACAGCAGCAGGTTCACGCTTTGCGTGCTGCCGCGTCTCAACTGGAAAATGAATTGAAGTCCACCGTTACCGGGCTGCTGCTGCAGTCACAACTCGCTCTGGCCGAACCTGCGTTGACTCCGAGGCTCACTGGCAAGCTGACGTTGGTGGCCGAACTTGCCGGCTCGCTGCGTCGCAGGCTGGAGGGCACGGCCGGCGTCATGGCGAAACCTGTCTTTCCCTCGACCCTGCAGTAAACCGAACCGAAGCCGCAGCCGGCGCCTCTCCGGAACTTCACGTTGCTTCCCTTGGAAGAAAGCCGTACACGCTGCTCTGAACGCGTCCGTGTGCAGGAATCGGGGTATCTGGCGCGCGTTGTCGCGCCAGATATGGGGCTACGCAGACCTCAGCCGCCTGGGTGCCAGTCAACGGAAGAATGCTCGATCAAGAGCCGTCGTATCCCACATCTCGTAACAGCAAGAGATAGGGAGAACCCCCCAATCTGTCTCAAGCCTGTCTCAAGCTCTGCACTCAGCACTTGTGAGCGATGCAGGCCATATCCGGAAGTGGCCGCGAAACTCACGCCCTTCTCAGGCAACCAACATACTTCAAAAAAAACACCGGCCATCTTGCTGCTGCTTTAGCACGCTTCCCGCATCGTAAGGAGTATAGAGGTTGGTGTAACCTTGGTTCACTTTTCGACGGGGCCGTCCATCTGGGTTGATCGGGCTCCCGTGGCGGGACCGCCCGAGGCGCAGCAGAAAGTTTTCATTGAGAGGGAAAGACGATGAAGAAGCAAACGTTACTGAGCGCAAAGTATTCCACACGCGGGCGGGCGTCGAGCGGCGCAGTTGCCAGCTTGCTGTCGATTGGGTTGACCGGTTTGCTGTTCCTCGGGGGATGCAAGAAATCTGAGCCTCCCGCTGCGCCCGCTCCAGAACCAACGCCCACAGCGCAAACCGCGCCTTCACCCACGCCGCCTCCGGCTCCCAGCACAGCGCCCCCTGCGGATACAGCCGCGGCTCCATCTGCTGCGCCCGCGGTTCCACCGCCACCGCCTCCTCCGCAGCAGTACACCGTCCCTTCCGGCACATCCCTTGTGGTGCGCATGGGGCAGGGCGTGAGCGCCAAAGACAACAGTGTGGGTGACACCTTTTCTGGAACGCTGGCACAATCCGTGGTCGTCAAGGGAGTGTCCGTGCTGGCTGCAGGTGCGCCGGTCACCGGGACGGTCGTGGCTTCCAAAGGGCAGGGAAGGTTCAAGGGCGATGGAGCCCTGGGAATTTCCATTGACCGCGTCGGCAAGTATCCGGTAAAAACCAGCTCCTATGAGAAAAGCGTGAAAGGGAAAGGCAAACGTACCGCAGGCATGGTTGGCGGCGGCGCCGGTGGCGGTGCGCTCATCGGCGGTCTCGCGGGGGGCGGAAAGGGCGCTCTGATCGGTGGTCTGCTGGGTGCGGCCGGCGGTACGGCGGCCGGTGCATTTACCGGGAACAAGAATGTTTCCATTCCGGCCGAGAGCACGGTTACGTTCACCCTGTCGGCGCCCATCACTGTAACCAAAGAACCCCGTTAAGGCTTTTCCGATGCGCCCCCCTTTCCGGTTGGGGGGCGACCCTCCAGTTCGATTTTCTCGCTTCGTATCTTTCTGCTACCTGCCCGCTGTCGCGGAAGTGGCATTGCTACGTCGCTCGAAGTTGCAGATACTTGACCTTTCGTAATGAGGAGGCAGAATGCTCGATGATTCCGCAAGCCCGGCTCCGCGGAAACATGCGAACGGCTGGATCACCATATTTGCGCTGGGTCTGCTTGTCATTGGCTTGCTCGCCTGCCTGTATGTTCTGGTTGGAACTCCGGCGGCAGCGCAGGGAGTCGCGGCTGCGCAGGTAGTCTACGATACCCCGCAAGCAGCGCCGCCTGCCGCGCCTGCTCAGGTTCCTCCGGCCTATCGCCGCCCGCCGGTGGCGCCGGCATCCAGTTCGCTGCCTGCTGCCGGGCAGGGCGCGACTGCTCCTGCGCAGCCGAATGCCGCCGCGGAAGAGTGGCAGGCGCAGCGCGATGCGGTTCGTGAGGAACTGAACCAATCTCGCGAAAACCTGCGCGAAGCCGTCGCCGCCCAGGGCAGGATCCGTCTGGCCTCGGCATTGTTTCTCGCCGTGTTTGCCGTGATTGCCGGGTTGATTGTTACCCAGGTTTACCTGCAGGCACGTGCCTGGGATCGCGATGCCGGGCACGCCGTAGCTGAAGTCGAAGCTGTCTCGGCGCAACTGAATGTGTTGCGCGACGCCCGGGTAGAGGCGCGCAACGCTCTTCCTGGACTGCTGCAGGAGGTCGGAGAACAGCCGCTCGGGTTTCAGGAAGAGGGCACCGCTTTCTCTCCTCGAGCGCTGGCCATGATCGAGGACGTCGATCACCTGGCCTATGTAGGCCAGGGAAAACTTGCTTTCCTCGATCTCCCCTCACAGCAGGAGGCGGCGGTATACCTGAATGGCCTGCTGCTTTCCGCAGTTGCCCATCTTAACCGTCTCGACTCCTGGACGGCCTTCAGCCGCCTGGATCAGTTTTTCTCTCAGCTAACCCGCTTTCCCGATGCCATCGACCACCGCCGCATCGCGCAGGGCTATTCGTACCGGGCCTTGGCCGCATATCAGGTGCTGGAAGCGCAGGATAAAGAACCCTCCTGGTTGCGCAAAGCGGAGCGCGCCCAGGTCGACTCCTTGTCTAAGCAGGCGTTCGCCGATATCTCGAATGCGGCGTTGCTCGACCCCGAGTGGAAACACTCGACTTTTGTCGAGGCCATGCTCTGCAGCCGGTTCTACACCACGCCCGAGGGTGATAACGGCTCGCGCAGCGACCTCGCCGTACGCGGGTTGCGGCGCGCGGTCAGTCTCTATCGGGGATTGATCGAAGAAAAACAGTACCGCGGCCCTGCCCGGCGAAACCTGATGCGCGCTCTCAAGCAGATTGCCGAGCAGACCGGTGAAAAGAGCGATTTCTCTGACTTCGGCTACGCGCTGAACTCCTTTCCGACCGATGAGGAGCTGGCCGATGAGGCGCTTGCCGCGCGGCAGCCGAATTCTCAGGACCGGTTCCTGTGGCAGTGGCTGCTGAGCGATGAGCAGCTGTTTGCGAACGTCGAGCGCCTGAATCTGGCTGAGTATCGCGCCTTCTGGATTCGCATGCTCGACACCAAGGTTCACCTCAGAAACTGGAGAGCCGACCTGGCGGAATTGCAGCAGGCAAAGCCGGCCATGAAGGAATGGAGTATCCAGCTCCTGCATGCTGAACCGCCCATCTCGTTGGCCAACTCCATTACCAGGCGTCAGGAGCGTTTCGACAGTCCGGCTTCGGGCGCTTAGGCGCATCCTTCGATACAAAGGCGTCCGCGCAGGTAACCCAAAAGTTACTAACGCGGGGCTGCCCCCTTCACGTTCTCCTTGAGCGCCATGAAACAGACCTGTTTTATGATAGATCTACCGCTGGATCCCTTAAGGAGACATCGATGACGACCGAGACGCCAAAGACCGCCGCAAAGCGGCGCAAACCGGCAGCCAGGAAGCAGGCAGCAGTCCCCGAACCTACGCGTGAGGAGATTGCCTCTCTGGCAGAGAAGTATTGGGCGGAGCGCGGCTGGCCTGAGGGTTCGCCGGAAGAAGACTGGCTCCGTGCAGAACGGGAACTGAAGACCGCATCGTAAGTCAGGCGTAGGTGACCGATCCGCTCCTCTCCGGGATCGATCTCGAATCCTGGTCTTCGTCTATGCGAAAACAAGCCTGCCAATTTAGTTTCGGCAGGCGATGCTCCTGTCTGTTTCTCCTGTAAACCCTTTCCCTACAACCTATTCCCGTCCTGCAAGTCCGATTTCCGGGCGATCTCGGCTATACAGGCTGCGGAAAAAGTCAATTTGGGCGTGGGCATGAAAAATCGCAACGCACTACAAAGCCCGTAGAGCGATTTGTGAGGCTCGGGTGATGATTTTCTATCACCAATTTTGACCCTTGTTTTGGCCTTCTTTGACTTTTTCCGCAGCCTGTATATTCTCCATTCCCGCTCTGGTCAAACTTCGGTGACCTTGAGTGTTTCCCTCTTTCAGCGATACTTACATGCAAAGAAGGGCCGGTCTTTTGATCATCCCTCTCGTTCCACTTTGTTTCGCTTTGCACTATTTTTTGCCTGGTCTAAAGCCACTCATGAAAAACGAAGCGCTCGACATACTGATTCTCGGCTTGCTCGTGGTGCTGTTCGCATCGATCCATCGCAAGCGCGCGACTTCCCGGCTTCGCTGCTGGGTAGCCGGTTGGCTTCTGGTTCTGCTGCATTTTGCGGTATTGCTCCTTCCTGTTGCCTCCCCTGGGGGGCAGGCGTTGGTCGACAGTCTGAGTATCAGCGCACTTCTGCTCTGTGCCCTGTGCTTTTTGTTCTCAGCCTCGCCCATCTCCCAAAATGCGCCGGCGCAGACGTTAGTGGCCTATGGCATCGGCTTGCCTGCGATCTTTTTTGTAAACTATGTCGTCTTCGGCGGTGTGCGCCAATGGCCGCTCTACCTGGCCGTTCTGGTAGTTTCCGTGTCCGGCATCCTGCTCGCCGGCAGACTTTATCGCGCGCCCGGCAAGATCTCTGAGGTCATAGCCGGCGCCTTCTTCGTAGGCGGTCTCAGTGCCGCATTTGCCGTAGCGCGGCATCAGCCGGATCGCGGCATCCTGGCTCTTCTCTTCGAGCTGTTTCTCGCCTTTGCCGCGTTTTACTGGTTCGATTTCCAGCGTTTTTCGACCGGCGTACTGACCGCGATCCTGGGTCTGGTGGCGTGGGCCTGGGTCTTTCCCGCCGGGCTGCTCTGCGAACTCCTATTTCCCGCCGCGCAAATTACTCCCGGGCTGTGGAACGTGCCTAAATTCTTCGTCGCCTTCGGCATGGTCATGACGTTGTTGGAGGACGAGTTCCTGTCGGCGGCGCGGGCCAGCGAGCATTACCGGCTGCTGTTCGCGGCTCATCCGCACCCCATGTGGGTGCAGGATCCGCAGACGCTCCGCATCCTCGAGGTCAATGACGCCGCGGTCGCCCACTACGGCTACACGCGTGAAGAATTTGTGCGCATGACGCTCCCCGATCTGCGGCCGGCTGAAGATGCCGCAGCAATCTTTAAGGAAAACCGCGGTGCCGCGTCGACCAAGCTCGCTGGCTCCTGGCGTCACTTGCGGAAGGATGGCACCTACATTCAGGTCGATACGGCCTCCCATAGCATCGACTACATGGGCCGCCCCTGCAGCTTTGTGCTGGTACACGATGTGACCGATCGCCAGCAACTGCACGAGCAGTTGGTCCATCAGGCGCACCATGATCTGCTGACCGGCCTGCCCAATCGCCTGCTGCTCGAAGATCGTATGCAGCAAAGCCTGGCGCAGGCCGCCCGCCACAGCCAACAGGCCGCGGTTCTTTACCTCGACCTGGACGGCTTCAAACAGATCAACGACACGTACGGGCACGCCGCGGGTGATATTTGCCTGCAACAAGTGGTCACACGCATCAGCGCGCGTTTACGCTCCGTCGATACCTTTGCCCGCACCGGTGGCGATGAGTTTGTGATTGTCCTGGGCGAGTTAGCCAACAAGAAAAGTGCTCTGATGGTCGCGCGCAGTGTGCTCGAGAGCGTCAGCCAGCCCATCGAAGGGGATGGTTTCTCCTTCGATGTTTCCGCCTCCATTGGGATCGCTATCTATCCCGACGACGGCACAGACTCATCACAACTGCTCCGTGCCGCAGACACTGCCATGTATCGCGCCAAGCAATCCGGCGGCGACCGGTATCTGCCGGTTCCGGCGCATCCCGGTGCTACTGCAAGCAAGGTCTACGAACTCGAACGATTCCTGCGTGGTGCGCTCAAGGACGGTGGCCTGGAGGTTCGCTACCAGCCGCAATATTCCATGGGAGGAAGCTTCTGTGGCCTGGAAGCGTTGCTACGGCTCAATCATCCGCAACTGGGCGCCATCCCTGCGGATCGCTTTCTTCCCATCGCGGAAGAGTGCAATCTCGTTGTACCTCTGGGCAATTGGCTGCTCGATGAGGTCTCCCGGCAAAGCTGGGAGTGGAAGCGGCAGAGGCTTAGTCCACAGCGCATTTCGTTTGAAGTTTCTCCGTTGCAGTTTCTGCACGGGGATTTCTCCGCCCGCGTGCTCAGTGCGGTGATGCAGCGCGGACTCGACCCACAGCTGCTGGAGTTGATCGTTACCGAGAGCACGGTCATGAGCAACAACCCCGAGGTGGCCAGCCAGATGCGCAGCCTGGCGGCTCTGGGCGTGCATTTCTCCGTCGCCCACTCTGGCGCCAGCTATTCCTGCCTGAGTCACTTGCATCAGTTGCCGGTCACCGCGCTGAGGATCGACCGCTCGTTTGTCGAGCGCATTTCCGATCCGAACGGCACCTACAGTATCGTGCAGGCCATGATCGCGCGAGCCCACGGCCTTTCTTTGAAGGTGGTCGCCGGCGGCCTGGAACGAGCCGATCAGATGGAATGTTTGCACACCCTGGGCTGTGATTTCCTACAGGGCGATCTGCTGGCGCCTGCCTTGCCCGCCGCGGGTGTGGCCAAATATCTCGTGCCGGCGACGCCGCCCATGGTTCGGAACGCAAGCTGACGCCGGACTAAGCGCGCTTTGAGGGAAGCCGCTTTCTTTCCGCGTGCGGCGCCCCAAGCCAGCTTTTCTGAAGGGTACAGGCTTGAAGGGTACGGGCTACCTCGCCGCAGCGAGCTTTAGTCCGTACGTATGCGCTCTGAAGTGAATGCGGCTTTACAGGCTGCGGAAAAAGTCAATTTGGGCGTGGGCATGAAAAATCGCAACGCACTACAAAGCCCGTAGAGCGATTTGTGAGGCTCGGGTGATGATTTTCTATCACCAATTTCGACCCTTGTTTTGGCCTTCTTTGACTTTTTCCGCAAACTCTTTAGCCGCCGAGGGATCGATATCGACCCTCAGTGGCTAAAGCCACTCTTGACGCTGTGAACTGACGTACGGGCTAAAGCTCGCTGCGGCGAGGTAGCCCGTACCCTTCAAGCCCTTAGCTTCGTCCTTACGCCAAGCCTGCCTACGGCCCGGACTACGGAGCCACAATCACCGCGCAGGCAATGCGTGCACCGGCATTGCCTGTTGGGTCGGTGATCTTGTCATCCGCTTTTTCATGGATAACAAAGGACGTGCCGCCATTTGCAAACACTGAGTTGCTTGCATCTTTCTTCAAAGAAATGCTTTGGGTTACGAATGTGAGATGGTCGGTTCCATCTGCCATGATGTGCAGATTGTCCGGCATATCGCCTGCGTGCGGTCCCTTGGGATTCTGGGTGCCGTGCTCCTTCGCGCCCGGGTTAAAGTGTCCTCCGGCCGATTTGAAATCCGGTCCGTCGCATTTCGCGTTTTGGTGGACGTGCAGAGCATGCTCGCCTTCGGGAAGGTTCGAGAGATTCAGTTTTACCTTGACTCCATTGCCCGCTGGAGTCAGAAGAGCAGTTCCGGCATCCTGACCATTCGCGGTCTTGAAAGCCACTTCGACGCCTTTGTCCTTATGCATTGTGGGCAGCGCCGCCGATGCTGGTAGTGCCAGCAGAGCCGGTACTACTGCCGTTCCCAGGCACATATTGAGCCATCTGTTCATGTCTGTTCCTCGCGTTTCTGCCGTTCTCCGGCCACCGCTAGCATAACCGATGGGCGAGGCCGCCGGCCCGGCGGCCAATAAGTAACCGCTACAGTACGCTAAAGCCGCCCCCCAGGAAACGCCATAAACGGTCTGGTATCAAGGTAATGCTTAGCAAGTGTTATGTACGGTTCTGCCCCGTGAACCTACAGTGATAACAACATTGGAGCGAGCCCGGTATGATCCCACGCATATTGATCATCGATGACGAAGCTGACATCCGCGAGGTGACTGCGCTCAGTCTGGAGACGGTTGCCGGATGGCAGGTCATCCTGGCTCCTTCCGGGGCACAGGGTATCCGGCGCGCTTCCCTCGAGCAACCAGATGCCATTTTGCTCGACGTCATGATGCCCGATATCGACGGTCCCACGACCTACCAGATTCTCAAGCAGAACGGGCACACCGCCCACATCCCCGTTCTCTTGCTCACCGCCAAGGTGCAGGGACAGGACCGGCGCAAGCTGGATGAACTGGGCGCGGCTGCGATTCTCTCCAAGCCCTTCGACCCGCTGACGCTGGCCGATCAGATTTCCGGCGTTCTCGGATGGGAACGAGACAGTTTTTACAACGCCGGATCCGCCGGCTCGATTTCTCTCTCCTGAGGCGAATGGAATCATCGGGTTCGCTTCCCAACTCACAATCAACCCTCAACCAACAATTAACCAACGCACACTAACTCACGCTAACCCACAACCAACTCACAACCGATAAACCAAGCAAAGTGGCCCATCCTGATTTGAAGGATGGGCCACTTTGCTTGCCTGCTGCGTCGCGCTTTAGGTTGTCGGCCTTGGCTTGACGGCCAGGAAAACCGGCGGCATTGGCTTTCCGTTAATGTCCGTGAGCTTGGGATCGATCTGCTTCGTATCAAGCAGGGTCGTCGTATCAATCAGGTGCAATTGGTTGTCACCCGTCGTCCCGGCGAAAAAGATGGTGTTGTCCGGGGAGAAGATCCCAGAAACAGGAGCCAGCGCGTTCCCGGTCAGCGTGACGCTGCTCAGTGTTCCTGCCGCGCCTGCTGTGGCCGAAGGCTTATAGACCGGCAGCAACGCGCCCCCGGCAGGTGGGGTCGTGGCATTGCTGCTGTAGGTTACGAATGCCTCGACCGAGTTGGTCGCGGCGACCACTTCATCGATGTTGGTGATGCCATAGGCGCCCAACGACACCTGATTGATCACAGGCGCCGGGTTAAAGGTGATGCCCGTCGTCTGGCCGCTGCCGTTTGAGGGGCAGGCATTGATGGGCACGGTGATCGACAAATCCGTCAGCGTCGCCGGGTTCGCGGAAGCACCGATGATGTGCTTGCCGTCTGTCGTCGAGGCCACATGATCGGAAAGTGCCGCCACCGTGGTCGCTTCGGGGTAAGTCACCACCGGCGTGACCGTGGTGTCGGGGCACTCGCCATAAGCCGCTGTGGACGTCCCGGAAAGGAATACCGCCGCTGCTGGAATGGTCACCGCCAGATCCGGCGAGCAGAAGATGTTGTACGTGTTGTTGGGATTGTCCGTGGTGTTTGGCGGATAGTTCGTCGGGTCCGTCGGGATTGGGCTGGTGGTATTGGTCGCCGGGCAGATGCCTGTCGTCCTGGTAGCCTGATTGACCGGCAGGGGCTCGACGGACCAGCCGGTAAAGTTGTTGTGGATGTACATGACATTCTCGCCGACGATATAGACGGTCTGGCCATCGGCGGTGAAGGCCGCTTTCTGTGCGATCCCGGCAAAGGATGTGTAAGAGCTCGAAGATGGCGTGTAGAGATAAATAATGCCGCGCAGTTGGTCATTGACGACCAGCGAGGAGTTGGTGGGCGAAACCGCCAGCACAACGCCGGGGACATTGGGTGTCTCTGCCGTCAGGCTGTTGCTCGTAGCGCTATAGGTCATCAACTCTCGATAGCTGCCGAAGTAAAGCGTCGTCCCGGTGGGATCGAGCACCATCGAGTTGGGCGAATACGGCAGCTTGATCGGCGTGCCGATGGTTCCGGTCGAAAGATCGATGGGCACAAAGTAGGGCGAACCCGGACTCGCAGTCCAAATGAAATTGCTGTTCTGGCCGGGTGAGGAGATCTGCACGAAGTTGCTGAGCGCGGGCACGCCCGTGCCCAGCGTTCCCATCTCGTTAATCTCCGCCGGGTTGCATGTAGTCGGCTGGCAGATGGCCGTGATGGCGGAGTTCGAAGGGAAGCTGGCCGTGACGGCGCCGGTAGAACTCACGGCGATACTGCCAGGGTTCGTCGAAACATAGCTCAGGGCCAGGCCGTTGACCACGTTGCCGTTGGTATCGGTTACCGTGGCCTTGAGCGCTAGCGGCGTGTTCAGGGTGACGCTGGCGCTGGTAGCGCCGGTCGAGGCCACGCTCAGGTCAATCTTGGCCGGTGGGCACGTATAGAAATAGCCCGCGTTGCTGCTGGTCTGCGCGATGGTGCCGGTGATCAGGGTCGAGCCCGGCGCCTGAGCGGTGGCGACACCGTTCTGGTCGATGGTGACGATGCCCGCGCTCGAAGGCGCATACGTCAGGTGGCCGATCAGGTTATTACACTCCGGAATACCTGCGGGAACACTTGCCACAGGACCACAGAGAAGCACAGGCTGGCCTTGGGGAATTGTCGGGTTCGGGCAAACGCCCGTCGCGCCGGTTGACGAGCAATAAGCCGTGGCATCGAGCTGCTTGGTCTGGCCCTGCGAGAGGCACACCGGCGCCCCTCCGTTGGTCGGACCCTGGATGGAAAGGCTGTTAATCGGCGGGTGCGAATACACCGCCACCTGGTTGCTCGTGAATCCGCCACCCTGAGCCGTCATGTAAGCAATGCCGGTTTTGTTGGTGGGCAGGCAGGTCGTGTAGTCGGCCACGGCCGGCGTGTGCAGGTTCCAGGTTCCGCCGCAGACAGCGCCCGTCGGTGATACATCGGCGATGGTGCGGTCTGAGGTGCCGTAGGAGTAGCTGCCGATCGAAGCCGCACCGCCATTGCAATTCTGCGCCGAAGGAGTCTGCAGCTGGGTGGTTTGCGCGAACGCAACCGAAAGACCCGTGGTCACAGGCTGCAGCGACACCGAGACCGGCTGGCTCTTGAGGTAACCGTAGCCTTGCCCGTTGCAATACTGTGAATTTTTGTTAGCGCAGCCCTGAATGGAAAGACCGACCGGGATCGTGAGAAGTGACAAAATTACAAGAGTCAAAAAACGCTGCATGAAACCTCCCCGCCGGGTGTCGCCGCTCCCGGCGGTTGATGAACTGCCAATTGCTTGAGCCTTTGTTCCAGGAACAAACTCTGCCCAGGGCCAACTCGCTTGACTTTACGTTGCCTGATCGCTGGCATCGCGGGTAACGGGCGCGATGCGCGCGCAGAGATGTGCGTGGTCAACAGTGTAAGTGTAGAAGGGACTTGGCTATGAGGCAACAGGGCCAGCCAGCAACCGAGCCCCTGTCCTTCCCACTTAGCCACCGCCCGTCCCACCCGCATCCCGTTATTCGAGGCAACGCCCCTGTACCCAACCAAGAGCAAATATTTGACCCACGAAAGGTCAAAACGTTTATCCGGGGGTCCAGGTGTCCGATGTGGCGCGATGGAATCGTAGACGATCCTATGCCTGATCAGGCAGACCGTCACTTCTGCGCTGGCATATATTCCTCGAACCAGGAGAGCGCCCGCGCCAGCACATCTCGCCGATGCTGTGGCGCTTGGAAGCGGTGGCCCTCATCGGGATAAACCACTAATTGCGTCGGCACCTTCTCGACCCGCAGAGCATGCCAGAATTCGAACGATTGCGGAGCCGGGCATTCGCCATCTCTGTCCCCGACCACCATCAACGTCGGGGTCTTCACGTTATGGATAAAGTCAATGGCCGAACTTTTCGCATACACCGCCGGGTCGTCGTACACGGTTGCGCCAAAGAAAGGCGTCATCCACTGGTCGATGGAGTTCTCCCCGTAGTAGCTTTTCCAGTTCGAAATGCCCGCGCCGGCAACGGCTGCCTGAAAGCGGTGCGTCTGCGTTACAGCAAACATGGTCATGAAGCCTCCATAGCTCCACCCGGTCAGCCCGATGCGCTTCTGGTCGATCGGGAGTTTAGCGCTCACCGCATCCACCCCGGCCAGAATGTCGCGCAAATCGCCGTACCCAAAATCCTTGCGGTTGGCCTGAGTAAAGGCCTCCCCCTCTCCGTAGCTTCCCCGCGGGTTGGGAAGTAAAACGAAATAGTCGAGCGCCGAAAATGCGACGGGGTTGTATCCCAGATCCGGCCAGCGGGGCTGCACCTCGCTCGAAGGGCCGCCGTGCGCGCCCACGACCAGCGGATATCTCTTCGTGGGGTCATAATGTGCCGGATACAGGAGCCAACCCTGCACATCGAACTGGTCGCTGGTCCAATGAATCGATTCCGATTTTCCCCACAGGGGCGTGAGGGCATCGTTGTAGTGGGTGAGGGGCTGGGCGGTTGCTCCCAAAAGCCCGGCATACACCTCGGGGCCGTTGGAATAGGAGCTCTTGATATAGGTGACCTTAAGGTTCTTAGCGATGGACAGACTCTGTTCGAGGCGTCCGTCGCTCACCGTGGCGGCAATGGTTCCGTAGTCCGCATCCGCGGTTCCGTCGGTGGCGTTGATGGCGGCTAACTGGACCTCCCCGGCCAGGATCCAGGACACGAATAGCTGTGGATGCGGGGATCCAGTCTTGCGCCAGTCGATCCACGCCGCTGACCTGGTGGTATGCGGCGTAAGATTCCTGGGCTCTCCGCCGTCACCGGCAATCAAATAGATGTCGCCGCCGGTCACGCCTTGGTCACTCATCAGGCCGCCGATGAATGCGATTTGCTTTCCGTCCGGAGACCAGCGGGGCACGGCAATCTGCAGGCCTTGCAGGGGGCCCGGTGTGTGTGCCGGATCGAGGATGGCTTTCGGCTCACTCCCCGTCAGCGGCTGCGTGTAGAGCTGGGCTACCCACCAGTTGTTTTCCCCTGGCGGTGCCGCGCCTGTATAGGTCAGCTGCCGTGAATCCGGCGCCCAGGAGTACTCATAAACATGAAGATTTGCCGGAGTCGCCTGGCGAAATGCGCCCGACGCCGTTTCGATGACGGCAACCCGTTGAATTTCCAGCCCTTCCACCCCGATCACGCCTGCCGGCGGCTTCATTGGCGCGAGAGCGCCGGCGGGCCGCGTGGCTCCTTCAATGTAGAGGCTGCCGATATAGAGGCCGTCGGGAGAAAACTCCAGACTGCTCACGCCGCCGTGCAGATGGGTCAAGCGCCGGGGCAGTGTTCCGATAACGGCTGGCGTTGCGAGATAGACATCGGCCTGCCCCATGGCATTTGGATCGGCGTTGCAGTCGGAGGTGAAGGCCAGCGTCTTGCTATCCGGCGCCCAGGCCAGACTCTGCTCCCTGCAGATAGCAGCGCCAGTCCCGGCGGTGACTCTGCGGGCGTGGGCCGGGTCGCTGGCAAGGGCAACCTGAATTTCGCTTCCGTTGTCTGCCTCTATGGTCCAGGCAATCATTTGGCCGTCCGGCGACAGGGCCGTCTGATAGATGTCGCGGGTCTTCTCCAGTTCCGCAAGGATGTTGGCAATCCGCGGATCGGCAGAGCGAGGGTCGGTAGCTGCTGTTGGGGCCGGAGGGGTCTGCGCAGCCAAAGCAGCCGCGGTGAGCGAAAACGTAGCGAGTAAGCGCATGGTTGCGCGGCAGGAGGCTGAGGGGAGGAGCGCGAACATGTAGCAGGGATGCTAGCACACCAGACTAAGGGGAAAACTGCTCTAGCTGAACCCCAACCCCTGGACGGTAAGTCGTGGTTACAAAACCCCGACGTAGTAACTAAACCCCACCCCCTGGACGGGTGCTCCCCAATATGTACAAGAGACGGTTCGCGCCACCGTACGTGGGTTGAAAACGATCGGGCGAAGCCCTTTCAAACGCTTTCTCTTTCCTGTCTCCACCAACGCGGGTTACAATCCCGGGCGAAAAGCATTCGAAAAATTCCAGCGAATCGTGTCAAGGAACCCCACCCGGACGCCTATTCGCTGACCGAAGGGGACGCGGTCCATCGGCCAAGAAAATGTGCTTCGTAAGCTAACTAAGCTGATTAAGTTACCCTTGGTTACGTTTGGCCATCGGCCCTCCGTACTCAATTTCGCTCCGGTTCCAAAATCCCATTTGGACTGCGCCTGGATTCGTGATTACCGAGGATGAATCTGGCTGGAGCGAACTCTGACACACCGGTTTCGCGTCCGGGACGCCCCTGCGATATCCTTCAGAGAGAGCGTCCGTGGCGAGCGTAGCTCGAACGCCATTGACGCCGCGAACGCCTCTTGATATCTTGAGAAGGTTCCGCATGTGCCTGTAGAAGTGCGTACCGTAAGGCGCTCTTCAGGCAGGCAGTAAGGCTTGGCGGCCCTTTCATTCGGGTCCCTCCATAACGTTCGCGTCATGCAGGGGAACAAATCGCATCGGCCTTTGCGACACCTCCCACCTGGGGAGACTATGCGGGCCGGAACTTCGAAACGGAGCTGGCTACTTTACTGGTGCCCGGTTCGGCACGAGGCGCAATAGCGCGTAAGCGCAATGTGCCCGTCGCAAGACTGGAACCAGAGAGAAACGCGCGGCCACCGTCGATGTTCTTGTCGGGTATGTAGCAAGCAGGCGCGAAGCAGCAGCCGCAGGCTTCGTGCACCAGTGGCGCCAGGTACATGGGCGCTGCCACGGTGATAGATGTGCGGCGCAGTGGTTTTCAGCGGGCGCTACGGCTCGCCCACGCGAACGCGTGCGCAGTGAAGTTTTTAAGGAGTTTAGGTTTGCCTACATTCAGTCAGCTCGTGAGAAAAGGCCGCGCGGCGGCCCGTTACAAGACGGCATCCCCGGCACTCCAGGGATCACCGCAACGGCGCGGTGTTTGCACCCGCGTTTACACGCAAACCCCCAAGAAGCCGAACTCGGCGCTCCGTAAGGTTGCGCGTGTCCGCCTGACCAACGGTGTGGAAGTCACGACCTACATTCCAGGCATCGGCCACAACCTGCAGGAGCACTCGATTGTGCTCATCCGCGGTGGCCGTGTGAAGGATCTGCCGGGCGTGCGTTATCACGTGGTCCGCGGCACCCTGGACTCGGTCGGCGTTGCCAACCGCAAGCAGAGCCGCTCCAAGTACGGAGCCAAGCGCCCCAAGACCAGCGCCGCCAAGTAGGACAAGCGCGGCAGTCGTAGAGATTAGCGCCTGCGGGCGCGGAACGAATAGCAGAAGGGAACACAAGGTTTTATGCCGAGAAAAGGTCATATTGCGAAACGGGAAGTTGCCGCCGATCCGGTGTACAACTCGTCGCTGGTCACAAAGTTCGTTAATTCGATGATGTGGGGCGGCAAGAAGTCGACCGCCCAGGGCATCTTCTACGAGGCAATGACCAACCTCGAACAAAAGGGCGGAGACGAAGCCCTGAAGCTGTTCAAGAAGGCAGTTGAAAATTGCAAGCCGCTGCTCGAAGTCAAGAGCCGGCGTGTAGGCGGCGCTAACTACCAGGTGCCGATCGAAGTCAATCCCGAGCGGCGCACCTCGCTCGCCATTCGCTGGCTGGTGACATACGGCCGGGCGCGCGGCGAAAAAGGCATGGTCGAGAAGTTGACCGCCGAGTTGCTCGATGCGGCCAACGGCCGCGGCGCAGCCATGAAGAAGAAGGAAGATGTTCACCGCATGGCTGAGGCGAACAAGGCATTTGCTCACTATCGCTGGTAGTTTCGCTTGGCGTAGCGGGCTGAAGGGTCAGGCAGGGTCTTCTACCGGAAGGTAGGGGGCGCAACAAAAGCAGCAAGAAGAATCGCGAGTCTTACGATCTCGCGCGAGAGTGAGAGAATACCGTGCCTCGTCAAGTACCACTCGAACGTTGTCGGAATATTGGAATCATGGCGCACATCGACGCCGGCAAGACAACAACGACGGAGCGCATTCTGTTTTACACCGGCATCACCCATCGCATCGGCGAAGTGCATGAAGGCACGGCGACGATGGACTGGATGGAGCAGGAGCAGGAGCGCGGCATCACCATTACGTCGGCTGCCACGACCTGCACCTGGCGTGATATCCGCATCAACATCATCGACACCCCGGGCCACGTGGACTTTACCGCCGAGGTAGAGCGCAGCCTGCGCGTACTCGACGGCGCCGTCGCCTGCTTCGACGCAGTTCACGGCGTGGAGCCGCAGTCCGAGACCGTGTGGCGTCAGGCCGACAAGTACGGCGTGCCCCGCATTTGCTTCATCAACAAGATGGATAAGATGGGCGCCGATTTCGAGCATGCCATCGATACCATCCGCAAGCGCCTCAATGCGCGGCCTGTTGCCATTCAGATCCCCATCGGCCAGGAAGCCGCCTTTAAGGGCGTCATCGACCTGATCGAGATGCGTGCGATTCTCTGGCACGACGAAACCATGGGCGCCAAGTATTCGGTCGAAGAGATTCCTGAGTCGATGCTGAAGAAGGCGGAAGCCTTCCGTATGCAGTTGGTGGAGTCGGTCGCCGAGAACGACGATGAGATGCTGCACAAGTTCCTGGAGGGCGAGACGCCTACTCCGGCTGAGCTGCGCAAGGCTCTGCGTGGAGCGACCATCGGGATGAAGTTGTTCCCCGTGCTCTGCGGCAGTTCGTTCAAGAACAAGGGCGTGCAAACGCTGCTGGACGCAGTCGTCGACTTTTTGCCCAGCCCGCTCGATGTTCCTCCGATCGAAGGCCACAATCCTGACAACATGGAAGAGGTCATCCTCCGCCATGCGGACGATACCGAGCCTTTGACCGCGCTTGGCTTCAAGATCATGACCGATCCTTTTGTCGGCCAGTTGATTTTCGTGCGTCTCTATTCGGGTCACTTGAAGACGGGCGATACGGTTCTCAATCCGCGTACCGGCAAGAGCGAGCGCATTGGCCGCCTGCTCAAGATGCACGCCAACAAGCGCGAAGAGATTGTCGAGATCTATGCCGGTGACATTTGCGCCTGTGTGGGTCTCAAGAACCTGATCACCGGCGATACCATCTGCACCGACAAGTTCCCGGTCGTGCTCGAGTCGATCGATTTCCCGGCGCCCGTCATCCATGTGGCCGTGGAACCGAAGACCAAGGCAGACCAGGAAAAGATGGGCATGGCGCTGGCCAAGCTGGCGCAGGAAGATCCCACCTTCAAGGTGCATACCGATCCTGATTCGGGCCAGACCATCATCAGCGGCATGGGCGAGTTGCATCTGGAAATCATCGTCGACCGCATGATGCGCGAGTACAAGGTCGAAGCCAACGTTGGTAAGCCCCAGGTTGCATATCGCGAAACCATCCGCAAGTCGGCTGAGGCGGAAGGCAAGTACATCCGTCAGACCGGTGGTTCGGGTAACTACGGCCACGTGAAGATTCGTCTGGAGCCGAACGAGGCTGGTAAGGGCTTCGAGTTCGTCAACGACATCAAGGGCGGCGTGGTTCCCAAGGAATACATCAAGCCGACCGAGCAGGGCATTCGTGAAGCACTCGGGGGCGGTGTGTTGGCCGGCTACGAGATCGTCGACGTAAAGGCAACCCTGTTTGACGGCAGCTACCACGATGTCGACTCCAACGAAATGGCGTTCAAGATCGCCGGATCGATGGCCTTCAAGGAAGCAGCCCGCAAGGCGAGCCCGGTTCTTCTCGAGCCCGTGATGTCGGTCGAAGTCGTGGTGCCCGAGGAATACATGGGAACCATCATCGGCGACCTGAACTCCCGTCGAGGCCGCATTGAAGGCATGGAACATCGTGCCGGTTCGCAGGTCATCAAGGCCAATGTGCCGTTGAGCGAGATGTTCGGGTATGCCACCCACATGCGCTCTTCGACGCAGGGCCGCGCCAACTACTCCATGCACTTCAACCGCTATGAAGAAGCTCCGCGGTCGGTGTCGGAAGAGATCATTGGCCGTAATCAGGGTAAGTAGCCCTGGCGCTTTGAAGTGCACGGCATGAAGTGTGAAGTGCACGGGATAAAGGGTACGCGCTGAAGGGTACGGGCTACCTCGCCGCAGCGAGCTTTAGCCCGTACGCAAGCAGCCAGAAGATACGGGGTTTTAGCCCCTGAGGGATCAGGTCCCTCAAAGTTTGCGAACGAATTGCTTTAAGCAGGAGAGAGGGACGAGATGGCGAAGGAAAAGTTTGACCGGTCGAAACCGCACGTAAACGTGGGCACGATTGGGCACATCGATCACGGCAAGACGACTCTGACGGCAGCGATCACGAAGGTATTGTCGAAGCACAATCCGAAGATCACATTTCGTTCGTTTGATTCGATTGACAACGCGCCTGAGGAGCGTGAGCGCGGTATCACGATCGCGACGGCCCACGTGGAGTACGAGACGGCGAACCGTCACTATGCCCACGTCGATTGCCCAGGTCACGCCGATTACATCAAGAACATGATCACGGGCGCGGCGCAGATGGACGGAGCGATCCTGGTGGTGGCGGCAACCGATGGTCCGATGCCGCAGACCAAGGAGCACGTGCTGCTGGCTCGCCAGGTAGGGGTTCCCTACATCGTGGTGTTTCTGAACAAGTGCGATGCGGTGGAAGATGAGGAGTTGACGGACCTGGTGGAGATGGAAGTCCGTGAACTGCTGTCGAAGTACAACTTCCCTGGCGATGACGTGCCGGTGATTCGCGGCTCGGCCTTGGGTGGCTTGAACGGGGAAGCGCAGTGGGAAGCCAAGATCGACGAGTTGATGGATGCGGTGGACAAGAACGTGCCGCTGCCAGCGCGCGCGATCGATCAGCCGTTCCTGATGCCGATCGAAGACATTTTCTCGATTTCCGGCCGTGGCACGGTGGTCACGGGTCGTATCGAGCGCGGCAAGATCAAGGTGGGCGAAGAAGCGGAGATCGTAGGTTTCCGCGACACGCGCAAGACGGTCGTAACGGGCGTGGAAATGTTCAAGAAGCAGTTGGACGAGGGTTTGGCGGGCGACAACGCAGGTCTGTTGCTGCGTGGCATTGCCAAGGAAGACGTGGAGCGTGGCATGGTGTTGGCTAAGACCGGCTCGATCACGCCGCACACCAAGTTCAAGGGTGAGATTTACGTTTTGAGCAAGGAAGAAGGCGGCCGTCACACGCCGTTTTTCAACGGCTACCGTCCCCAGTTCTACTTCCGTACGACGGACGTAACGGGCACGGCGAAGTTGCCGGAAGGCACGGAGATGGTGATGCCTGGCGACAATGTGCAGCTGGAGATTGAGCTGCATACGCCGGTCGCAATGGAAAAGGGACTGCGTTTTGCTATCCGCGAAGGCGGACGCACCGTAGGCGCCGGCACCATCAGCGAAATCATCAAGTAAGTATCGTTTCCTCCTTGCTCAAGACGAGCAGGGAGGAAACAGCAGGTCTACGCGGCACGAAGGGATTTTGAAATGGTTGGACAGAGAATTCGTATTCGGCTCAAGGCTTACGACTATCGTGTGCTTGATACCTCGACCGGAGAAATCGTCGAAACGGCGAAGCGCACAGGCGCCCAGGTCGCGGGTCCGATTCCGTTGCCGACAGTGAAGAACAAATATTGCGTGCTGCGTTCCCCGCACGTCGACAAGAAATCGCGCGAGGCTTTCGAGATTCGCACCCACAAGCGCCTGATCGACATCCTCGAACCGACGCAGCAGACCATTGACGCGCTGATGAAGCTCGATCTTCCGGCCGGCGTCGATGTTGAGATCAAAGCATTCGAGAAGTAGGCGATCGAGAAGTAGCCGCTGAGTAGTTGAAGGAGAGCAAGATGTCGGTAAGAGGAATTCTGGGCAAAAAGATCGGGATGACGCAGTTGTTCGATGACAAGGGTGATGTTCACCCGGTCACCGTGCTGCAGGCAGGTCCCTGCGTAGTGACCCAGCTCAAGACGCTGGCCGGCGACGGCTACAGCGCAGCGCAGATCGGGCTGATCGAGTTCGTCAAGGGCGGTAAGGTCAACAAGCCCCAGGCTGGTCATTTCGCCAAGAGCAATGTTCCTCCCGTGAAGTTGATGCGGGAAGTGCCCCTCGAAGTCGTCAAGTCGGAAGATGGCGAGACGGTCGAACTCAAGGCCGGCGACAAGGTCCTGGTCGATATTTTTGAAGACGCCAAGTACGTCGACGTGGTCGGTACCAGCAAAGGTCGCGGATTCTCGGGCGTTGTTCGCCGCCACGGCTTTGGCGGCGGTCCCAAGGCACACGGTCATATGTTCCAGGTGCAGGGCTCGATCGGTGCGTCGTCTTTCCCGTCGCGCGTGTTTCCCGGGCAGCGTATGCCGGGTCACTACGGCGCAGAGCGCGTCACGGTGCGCAATCTGCGCATTCGCGGCATAGATCTGGACGAGAACCTTCTCATGGTTGAGGGTGCAATCCCTGGGCCGCGCGATGGTTACGTCATGATTTCCAAGTCCAAGTCTCCGCCGCGCGAGCGTCGTGGTTTTGGCGGTGGCGGCACGGTCGATCCGTTGAAGGCCTCGAAAAAGGCTTCCGGTGGCAAGCCCTCAGGCGGCAAGAAGAAATAAGCGCGGAGCGAGCCTGACCCGGCACGCAAAGCAAGAGGCGAGAACGGTTTTACCGCGAAGCCTACAGAGGAAAAGATGGCACAGATTGATGTAGTAGATCTCGGTGGAAAGAAAGTCGGCTCGCTCGAGCTTGCGGATGAGATCTTTGCGGCGGAACAGATCAACGAAGCGTTGCTCTGGGAAGCAGTAAAGCACTATCGCGCAGCGATGCGGCAGGGCACGGCCGCCACCAAGAACAAGAAGCTGGTTTCCGGTTCCGGCAAGAAGTTGTGGAAGCAGAAGGGTACCGGTCGCGCCCGTGTGGGTTCGGTACGTTCACCGATCTGGCGGCATGGCGGCACGGTTCACGGACCTCAGCCCCGCAGTTACGACTACGCCTTTCCTCGTAAGAAGCTGCTCGGCGCTTTGCGCTCAGCGCTGGCTACGAAATTGGCCGACGGAAAGCTGACCGTGGTAGAGAGCCTTGAGCTGGCGAACGCCAAGACCAAGGCCTATCGCGCAGCCCTCGATACGCTCGATGCCAAACGCACCACCCTGTTGGTGGAAGCGGGTCAGCAACCAGGCCGCGCCCTGTTTCTCGGCGCTCGTAACCTGGATCGCGTCGAGTTGATGGTGACCAAGGAAGTGCATCCTTACGATCTTTTGCGCTACGAGCGCGCGATTTTTTCCCGCGCCGCGATTGAGCAACTGCAGGAGACGTTGAAGAAAACTGTATCCCGCCGCAAGTTGGCGGCCGATGCGGAGGTGGCATAATGCCGACTCTTTATAACGTAATCAAGCGCCCCCTGATCACCGAAAAGGGACTGGGCGTGAAGGAAGTGGAAAGCACGCTGGTGTTCGACGTGGCTCCCGACGCAACCAAGACCGAGGTCAAGCAGGCGGTAGAGACCTTGTTCAAGGTGAAGGTACGCAGCGTGCGGACAGCTAACTTTCTGGGCAAGGAGCGCCGCCGGGGTAAGTTTTCCGGTTTCCGCCCCGACTGGAAGAAGGCTTACGTTCGTCTGCAGCCGGGCGAGAAAATGCCCGACTACGTCAACGCGATGTAGAGAGTGCCGTGCGCGCATAGCGCGCTGCACGATCCTTGTGACACCACAGCAACTGGGAAGCTGCTGTAGAAGCTAAGAGTTGAACATGCCGATCAAGACATACAGACCGATTACGCCCACGCTGCGTTTCAAGACATCTCTTGTAAACGACGACATTACGACGAATCGCCCCCATAAGCCGTTGCTGGCAGTGAAGCAGCGCACCGGGGGACGCCGCAATTCGGGCGATTTGACGATGCGGCACCATGGCGGTGGCCATAAGCAGAAGCTTCGCCTGGTCGACTTCAAGCGCGACAAGTTCGGCGTGCCGGGCAAAGTTGCCTCGATCGAGTACGATCCCAACCGCTCCTCCCGTATCGCCCTGGTGAATTACCTCGATGGCGAAAAGCGTTACATCATTCAGCCGGTAGGCTTGAAGGTTGGGCAGACGATCATGAGCGGCCCCGAGGCCGACATCCTCGTCGGTAACGCGCTGCCGCTTAAGAACATTCCCGCCGGCACAACGGTGCACAATGTTGAGCTGCGGCCCGGCAAGGGAGCGCAGATGGTTCGCTCGGCCGGCGCATCGGCGCAGTTGGTCGCCAAGGAAGGCGACTACGCTCTGCTGAAACTGCCTTCCGGCGAAACCCGCCGCGTGCTCGTAGAGTGCATGGCGACCGTGGGTCAGGTAGGCAACACCGATCACGAGAACGTATCGATCGGCAAGGCTGGACGCAACCGCTGGAAGGGTATTCGCCCCACCAACCGCGGCGTCTCCATGAACCCGGTCGATCACCCGCACGGCGGTGGTGAAGGCAAGACCTCGGGCGGCAGGCATCCGGTCACTCCCTGGGGACAACCGACCCGTGGTTACAAGACGCGTAACAACAAGCGGACCGACACCTTTATCGTCAGCCGCGCCAAAAAATAGTCGGCGAATTAATCGCAGAAGTTCAGGAGCATCGAAGTATGGCACGTTCGACAAAGAAGGGTCCTTTCATCGACGGACACCTGATGGTGAAGATAGAAGCGATGAACCAGACGAATGACAAGAAAGTCCTTCGCACCTGGTCGCGCCGTTCGACCATTCACCCGGATATGGTGGGTCACACCATTGCGGTGCACAACGGCAGAAAGTTCATTCCGGTCTATGTGACGGAGAACATGGTCGGACACAAGCTGGGCGAATTTTCCGCCACGCGGACGTTTAAGGGTCACTCGGCAAAGTCTGCCGAGTCTTCCGCGAAGCCCCGTTAATCAGAGTTTAAGGGAAGAAGCCAATGCAACTCGAAACAAGAGAATTCAGGGCCGAAGCGAAGTTCCAGAGAGTATCGCCGCAGAAGGCTCGGCTGGTGCTGGAACTGATCAAGGGCCGCCGTGTGGGCGATGCACTGGACACCGTGGCGTTCACCAAGAAGGGCGTTGCGCCGCTGGTAGAGAAAGTGTTGCGCGCCGCCATTCAGAACGCCAACTATCTGAGCCAGGAAAAGGACTTCGATCTCGATGTAGACAACCTCTACGTCAAGACCGCCCTGGCCAACGAAGGTCCACGCATGAAGCGCATCCGCCCCGCTCCGATGGGCCGGGCCTTCCGCTATCAGCGCCGCCTGGCACACATCGTCATCGCGGTCGCAGAGCGCAAGCGCGCTGGGTTGGTCGAAACGGCTGAGCCGGAAGCAGCGGCTCCGAAAAAGCGCGCGGCAAAGGGTGCAGCGGCGAAGAAGACTGCGGCCAAGAAGGCCCCAGCCAAGAAGAGCGCAGCAAAAAACTGGAAGAAAGCCGCGAAGTAGGCTCGAGGAAATTATGGGACAAAAAGTTCATCCTTACGGCTTTCGACTCGGTGTCAACAAGCCATGGCGGTCACGCTGGTTCGTCGAGCGCGACTACGACAAATTGCTGATCGAAGACGTGCACCTGCGCGAAGAGTTGAAAGAGAAGCTGAAGGCAGCCGGCGTGAGCTCGGTCGAGATTGAGCGCCCCGGCAATAAGCTGCGCCTCATCATTCGCACCGCTCGTCCGGGCATCGTGATCGGCCGCAAGGGCGCCGAAATCGAAAAGCTAAAGGCGGACTTGCAGAAGCGCACCAACCGCGACGTGTTCATCGATATTCTCGAAGTGAACAAGCCGGAGCTCGACGCTCAGCTTGTGGCCGAGAACATCGCGCTGCAGTTGGAGAAGCGTGTCGGCTTCCGCCGCGCCATGCGCAAGGCGGTTGACTCCGCACTGCGTTTCGGTTGCAAGGGAATCAAGGTGCGCGTATCGGGCCGTTTGAACGGCAACGAAATCGCGCGGTCGGAGTGGTATCTGCAGGGGCGGTTGCCGCTGCACACCCTGCGCGCCGATATCGACTACGGTTTTGCCGAAGCGCGCACCACCTACGGCGTGATCGGGGTTAAGACCTGGATCTATCGCGGTGACATTTACGAGCAAAAGCGCCGTCAGCCGCAAGCGGCAGGCACGACCAGCGGCGTATTTTAAAGCATTTTCGCAATTACCGTGGTGTGGTAAGAGCAACGAGGTGTGGTTTTCTTTGAGGGAAAACCACGTAAAGGCCGGTAGCTTCGGTCTACACCCATGACGAAAATGCTCTAGCGGCAAGTTTAGTTAAAGGCGGAATTGTTATGTTGATGCCCAAGAAGGTCAAGTACCGCAAGCAACAGCGCGGCCGTATGTGCGGCAAGGCGTGGCGCGGCTCTGAGCTCTCCTTCGGAGACTATGGACTCAAGGTGATGGAGTGCGGCTACATCACGGACCGGCAGATTGAAGCCAGCCGTGTGGCCATGACCCGCTTTATCAAGCGTGGCGGCAAGATCTGGCTGCGCTTGTTCCCTGACAAACCAGTCACCAAGAAGCCGGCCGAAACCCGTATGGGCAAGGGTAAGGGCGCTCCGGATCACTGGGTTGCCGTCGTTCGCCCAGGTAAGGTTCTGTTCGAGATGGAAGGCGTCACGCCCGAGATCGCGGCCGAGGCCATGCGCCTGGCGTCGAACAAGCTGCCCTTGAAGACTCGTTTCGTGATGCGGCATGACGTCAAGCCGGCAGCGGTAGCCAAATAGCGGACGGGCATTTGCCTGTCTGGCACAGAGAGAAGAAGAACCATGGAAACGGAAAAGATTCGTAACCTGAATGATGAAGAGTTGGTCCGGCAGGAGAAGCAGTCCGCCGAGCAGCTTTTCCGCCTGCGCTTCCAAATGAAGCTGGGGCAGAACGAAGGTGTGAAGAAGTTGCGCGATCTGCGCAAGGATGTCGCCCGCATCAAGACCATTGCCCGCGAGCGGGCCCTCGGTCTGCATGGCGCATCGCTTCAGCCTGCGGCTGCCGCGCCCGCCAAGCCCAAGAAGGCAGTCAAGGCGGCGAGCGCAACCAAAACCAAGAAGGCCAAGCCGGCCGGAAAAGAGTCGTAGTCCATGACGGATGCCAAAGCGGTTCAGCCTGAGTCACGGCGTACAGAAAAGATCGGCAGCGTCGTGTCGACCAAGATGCAGAAGACCATTGTCGTTCAGGTGGAGATGCGCAAGACTCACCCGAAGTACAAGCGCGTCATCAAGATCAACAAGAAGTTCTATGCCCACGACGAGCAAAACTCCGCCCGGGTGGGTGATGTCGTTCGGATTCGCGAAAGCCGTCCGCTGAGCAAGCTCAAGCGCTGGACGCTCGAAGAGGTGGTACGCCGCTCTTCGTTGCCCCTGGCGGAAGAGATCGCAAATCCCGCTGTTTAGCGCACGGTTGGCGCTTCAGCAATTCGGGCAACGAAGCATCAGGGCGACGAAGTAAGGAGATATACGTATGGCAGTGCAGATGAGAACCATGCTCGAGGTAGCCGATAACTCCGGCGCTCGCAAGCTGCAGGTGATTTTGCCTTTGGGCGGTTCAAGCGGAAAGAAGGCCGGCTTGGGCGATGTCGTCACTGCGGCCGTGAAGGAAGCCTCTCCGGACGGGCAAGTGAAAAAAGGCGTCGTCGTCAAGGCTGTCGTCGTTCGCACGCGCAAAGAATACCGTCGCCGCGACGGCACCTATATCCGCTTCGATTCGAATGCGGCGGTGTTGATCAACGAAGCGGGAGAGCCGGTAGGCACACGCGTCTTTGGTCCGGTCGCCCGGGAATTGCGCGACAAGAAGTTTTTGAAGATTGTTTCACTGGCCCCGGAAGTTATCTAAAAGTCAGGGCCAAAGCGAGGAATCATGGCATTGAAGCTACAACGCAACGATACGGTGGAAGTGATTACCGGCAGCGACAAGGGCAAGCGGGGCCGCGTGCTGCGCGTGCTCGGTGACAACAACCGGGTACTGGTCGAGCACGTCCGCATGGTGAAGAAGCACGTTCATCCCAATCCGCAGCGCAACATCAAGGGCGGTATCGCGGAGCAGGAAGCGGCCATTCAGATCTCGAACGTCATGTTGGTCTGTGGCTCCTGCGGGCCGGTACGTGTCGGTCACAAATTTGAAGGCGACACCAAGGTTCGCGTCTGTAAGAAGTGCGGCGCCACACTGGCCCCTAAAAAGAAGTAAACAGAATTTGGTCACGCAACGGTAAACGGGCAGCCTGGCAGGCCCACTCCGGGACCGTGAAAAGAAAGAGACGGATTTATGGCAGCGAAAACAAACGCGCGATTGAAAGCTAAGTACCACGAGGACATCCGGCCGGCCTTGCAGAAGGAACTCGGCTTGGCGAATTTGATGGCTGTTCCCCGCCTGGAGAAGATCGTCATCAACATGGGCCTGGGCGAAGCTACGCAGAACGTCAAGTTGATGGATCCGCTGGTGGCCGATCTGGCATCGGTAGCCGGACAGAAGCCGGTCACAACGCGGGCGAAAAAGTCGATCGCCGCCTTCAAGGTGCGTGAAGGCATGCCCATCGGAGCCATGGTCACCCTGCGCGGAGACATCATGTACGAGTTTCTCGATCGCTTGATTTCTGTGGCGCTGCCCCGCGTGCGCGACTTTCGCGGTGTGTCGACCAAGAGCTTTGACGGGCGCGGCAACTACACGCTCGGTATGCGCGATCAGTTGATCTTCCCTGAAGTTGACTACGCGCGCGTAGAGAAGTTGAAGGGCATGAACGTCACCATCGTGACGACAGCCAAGGACGACAATAGTGCGCGTGCCTTGCTGCGGCAGTTCGGCATACCCTTCCGCCAGACTGCATAGGCTGCGGAAGAAGAGAGGATTCAAGAGAGACTTATGGCAACGACAGCAAAACGAGTTAAAGACGCCCGCAAGCCGAAGTTCAAGTGCCGCCAGCACAATCGCTGCAAGCTTTGCGGTCGGCCGCGCGCGTATCTGCGCAAGTTCGGCCTGTGCCGCTTGTGCTTCCGCCAGTTGGCGCTTCGGGGCGAGATCCCCGGGGTAGTCAAGTCCAGCTGGTAAGTAAAGTCCCTGTATAAGAACTCCCGCTGGTTCTGCGGCCTGCCGTTTAACGACAGCAAAAAGGCCGGAGCGAACGGGGAGTGGAGGAGAGAGAATGAGTTTGACCGATCCAGTAGCCGACTTTGTGACGCGCATCCGCAATTCCATCCGGGCGCGCCACCAAAAGCTGGATGTTCCGGCGTCTAAGCTGAAGACCGAGATTGCCCGCATCCTGAAGGAAGAAGGCTACATCGCCAACTACAAGGCTGCCGAAGAGAACGGCCGCGCAGTCCTGCGCGTCTACCTCAAGTACGGCGCCAACAACGAAGCTGCCATCCGCGATCTGTCTAGGGTTTCGCGCCCCGGATGCCGCGTCTATGTCGGCCGGGACGAGATCAAGCGCGTACAGAGCGGTCTCGGCATCAGCATCATGACCACGCCGCGAGGCGTCATGACCGGACGGCAGGCACGGCGCGAAGGCGTCGGCGGCGAGATTCTCTGCGAAGTCTGGTAAGGATTTGCGCGCAACGCAGGTTGCGCCTGGCTGCAGTGGAACGGTGGCTGAGACACAGCACCGCGACTCGCAAGCCGTGAAGGATTGAGAAGCGTATGTCACGTATTGGTAAAAAACCGATTCCGTTGCCTGCAAACGTCAAGTACACGATGCAGGGCAACACTGTTCTGGTGGAAGGGCCTAAGGGCAAATTGACCGCGATGGTGCCGGCCGGCATCAAGCTCGAAACGAAAGACGGGCACCTGATCGCCGTGCGCGAGAAGGAGTCGCTGGCGGCGTTGCATGGCTTGACGCGCGCGCTGGTTTCGAATGCGGTCGAAGGTGTCACCAAGGGGTGGACCAAGGAACTGGATATCGTCGGCATCGGCTATCGCGCCGAGTTGAAGGGTAAAGGCATGGTGGTGTTCACCCTGGGCTTCTCTCATCCCATCGAATTTCCCTTGCCCACCGGCATCGAGGTAACGATCGATCCCAAGCAGACGCGTCTGTCGATCAGCGGCATCGATCGCCAGAAGGTCGGCCAGATAGCCGCCGATATGCGTTCTCTGCGCAAGCCAGATCCTTATAAAAACAAGGGTGTGCGCTACGCGGGCGAGCGCTTGAAGAAGAAGGTCGGCAAGACTGGCGCCAAGTAAGTTAACCGAACGCCCGGAATTCCTGATGACGTTCGCGGGGACTGGGAGATATATGCGGCTTTCCTTTGAAGAAAGCCGCACAAGCTGATCTAAATGGAGCAGCGAAGCAGGAATTCCGGGACGGGGTTGCAGGGCAGCTCCGCTTTTAGGAAAGGGAAGAATCAATGATTCCGCAGAGACAGAGAAACGTAATTCGCCAGCGTGTGCACTTTCGTATTCGCCAGAAGATGCAGGGCACCACGGAGCGTCCGCGTCTGAATGTTTATCGTTCGCTGAACCACATCTATGCCCAGGTGATCGACGACGCCAAGGGCGAAACCCTGATCTCCGCGTCCACGCTCGCCGCCAAGCTCAAGACCGGCGGCAACGTGGCTGCAGCCAAAGAAGTCGGCAAGCTGGTAGCCGAGCGGGCGATCGAAAAGGGAATCAAGAAGGTAGTCTTCGACCGTGGCGGTTACCTTTACCACGGGCGCATCAAGGCTCTGGCCGATGCGGCACGCGAAGCAGGCTTGGAGTTTTAAGGTTTTTCGGGGAACGCGCCGCTCCCGGGCAGCGCAGAAGGATCGGATAAGAGCATGGCAACACTCAAGCGGAAACTGGACGCCGGGCAGTACAACCTGAAAGATCAGGTGGTGTCCATCAATCGTGTCACCAAAGTGGTCAAGGGCGGCAAGAACATGTCGTTCGCGGCTCTCGTGGTCGTCGGAGATCCTTCTGCCGGCGTGGTGGGATTTGGTTCAGGCAAGGCGAAGGAAGTGCCGCAAGCCATTCGCAAGGGCATCGAGTCCGCCAAGAAGAATCTGGTGCATGTGAACCTGTCGGAGACGACGATTCCTCACCAGGTTCTGGGCCGGTTCGGTTCCGGGCACGTGCTGTTGAAGCCGGCGCCTGAAGGTACGGGCGTAATCGCAGGCGGCGCGGTGCGCGCGGTAATGACTTCGGTCGGCGTGCAGAACGTTTTGACCAAGAGCCTGGGCACCGCCAACCCGCACAACGTGGTCAAGGCCACCTTCGATGCGCTGGTGCAGTTGCGCGATCGTGGTGAAGTGGCTGCCGCTCGCGGCAAGCAGGTACAGGAGCTTTACTGACATGGCTGACACTCAAAAAAAGACAATGATGCGCATTGAGTACTACCGGTCGGCCATCTCCACTCCGGAGAAGCACAAGCGGGTGATCAAGGGGTTGGGCTTTACCCGGCTGAATCAGATCGTCGAGCGCGAAGATACGGTTTCAGTCCGTGGCATGGTCAAGGCCGTGCCGCATCTGGTACGGATCGTAAAGTAGTACCCGTTGTTTATTTAAAAGCGAGTCGGCTGGCTCAACCAGAGAGACCAGGCCGGCGTTGAGCGAGGATAGTATGGCAAAGAATCTCTCCAATCTCCGGGCGCCGAAAAAGGCGAACACCGGCAAGAAGCGTGTCGGCCGCGGCATGGGCTCGGGCATGGGCAAAACCTCTACCCGCGGTCACAAGGGACAGCGCTCCCGTTCGGGTTCGCACATGATGCGTGGCTTTGAAGGTGGTCAGATGCCGTTGCATCGCCGCCTCCCCAAGCGTGGCTTCACCAACATCTTCCGCACCGAATACTCTGTTGTGAACCTCAGCAAGATCGCGGAACTCCAGGAAGAGCTGGGCAACGTAGAATTGACGCTAGAGGCCTTTGCCTCGAAGGGCCTGCTCAAGAAGCGCAATGGCCTGGTCAAGGTGCTTGGCGATGGTGAGTTGACGGCGGCCGTCACCGTGCATGCGCATAAGTTTTCCAAGTCCGCTCAGGAAAAGATCGAGAAAGCCGGCGGTAAGGCAGTTCTGGTCGCCTAAAAGCGGCCTGGACGAAGGGCACGACTTCACGGGGTGCGACAAAGAGTCCTTTGATGTATCAGAAGGTCCCTCAGGGGCTAAAGCCCGGAGAGAGATTGAAGTTTAGTTGCGGACGGGCTGAAGCCCGTCCCCTTCAAGAGGACGAGTTTTCGCAGCCTGTTTAGCCCATGAGGGAACAATTTTTATGTTTGAGAAGATCCGTAATATCTTCCGCATTCCCGACCTGCGCAAGCGAGTTCTGTTCACGCTGGGCATCCTCGCGGTGTACCGCTTGGGCTCGCAAATTCCTACTCCGGGTGTGAACCTTAAGCTGCTGGCGCAGTTCTTCGACCAGCAGGCGGGGAGCGCTCTGGGCCTGGTCGATCTGTTCAGCGGCGGTAACCTGCGCCGTTTGACCATCTTCGCCCTGGGCATCATGCCCTACATCACCGCTTCGATCATCTTCCAGTTGCTGACCGTCGTGTATGAACCACTCGCCAAGTTGCAGAAAGAAGGCGAGCTGGGGCGGCGCAAGATCACCCAGTGGACTCGTTACGTCACCGTCGTCCTGGGCGCCGTGCAGTCCCTGGCCATCGCGCTGACGCTCTCTCATGGCGCAGGCGGCGTTTCCTATGTATTGAACCCTGGCCCCGGGTTCATCCTGATGACCATGGTGACCCTGACGACCGGCACCGCCTTCATCATGTGGCTGGGCGAACAGATCACGGATCGAGGCATTGGCAATGGCATGAGTTTGCTGATCTTTGCCGGTATCGTGGTTGGCCTGCCCCGAGGAATTCAGGAACTGATCGACAAGGCCAAGACCCAGGCATGGGGCTCTTTCACCGTCCCTGCGTTGGTCATTCTGGTTGCCATGATGATTGCCATCGTGGCCTTCATCGTATTTGTGGAGCGCAGCGAACGGCGCATACCGGTACAGTATGCCAAGCGGATCGTTGGCCGGCGCTTGATGGGTGGCCAATCCACACACCTTCCGCTGAAGGTCAACTCCGGTGGCGTGATGCCGGTGATCTTCGCGAGCTCGATTTTGTCGGCTCCTCTGCTTTTCGCCGGCTCCAACTTTGTGCGGAACAGCGGCTTTTTGAGCCGCGTGTTCGACGGCCTGCGTCCCGGGGAACCGTGGTACGAACTGCTCTACATGGTGGGCATCGTTTTCTTCGCCTACTTCTATATTTCGATCGTCTTCCGGCCGGATGACATTGCCGACAACATGCGCAAGTACGGTGGGTTCATCCCCGGCATTCGTCCTGGCAAGCGTACGTCCGACTTTGTCAATGACGTGCTCACTCGCATCACCCTGGTGGGTGCGCTGTATCTGATCGTGATCTCGCTGATACCGCAGATTCTGATCAGCGGTATTCACCTCGAAAACCTCTGGTTGGTGGGTGCGTTCTTCGAGAAGTTGCCGACCTGGGTCACACACGGTCTCAATGTGAGCTTCTACTTTGGTGGAACCTCCCTGCTGATCGTGGTGGGCGTGGCCATGGATACGGTCAACCAGGTGGAGTCACAATTGATCATGCGCCATTACGATGGCTTCTCACCCCGTAGCGGACGCGTTCGCGGAAGGCGGTCGTGGTAAATCCGAGAGCAGCGGCTGAGATGAACGGGCCGATTGGCCAACTGGAAGACTGGAAAACGATCACTCCCGGCCCCATTCTCCTTATGGGAGCCCCGGGTGTCGGGAAGGGGACCCAGGCCAAGGCGATCATGGCCGCCTGGTCGATTCCTCAAATTTCAACCGGCGACCTGCTTCGGGACCACAGATTGCGCGGCACTTCCCTGGGGCAGACGGCTACCCAGCTGATGGACGCCGGCAAACTGGTTCCGGATGATCTGGTCAACGAGATGGTGGCGGATCGTCTCGACCAGCCCGATACCACCCGGGGGTACATTCTGGATGGGTATCCGCGAACGCTGGCGCAGGCAGAGTGGCTCGATCGGCGTTTAGCCGATCGGGATTCCAATGATGATCGGCGTTTAGCCGATCGGGATTCTAACAACCGGCGTTTAGCCGAGGCCAATCCCTCCGGGCTTCCGCTGATTGCGGTAAGCATCCAGGTAAGTTATACTCAGTTGTTGCGTCGTATCACGGGTCGGCGCAACTGTCCAACCTGCCAGCGTATTTACAACGTTTACCTGCAGCCGCCGCAAGTAGATACGGTATGCGATGTGGAAGGCACACCGCTTATCCAGCGCGCGGATGATGTGGAAGCGGTCTTCCATGAGCGGATGCGGACGTATGCGGCGTTAACAGCGCCGGTGGTGGATCATTATCGCGCCAGCAGCCGATTCGTTGAAGTCGATGGCGAGCAGTCGGCCGGCGAGGTGATGGCGGGCATCATGGCCGCAGTAGCGCGACTCAGGTCCCAGACTTAGGTAGAGAGAGCAGATAAGGCCAATGGCCATCATGATTAAGTCGCCGCGGGAAATTGAAAAAATGCGGCGCAGCGGTGCGATCGTTCGCGAGGTGCTCGAGCATGTGAAGGCGCATGTGAAGCCCGGCGTGACTACGCTCGACCTGGAAAAGGCGGCAGAGAGCAAAATGGCAGCCCTGGGCGCCACCTCCGCGTTTAAGGGATACCGTGGTTACCCCTGCGTTCTGTGCACTTCGGTGAATGAGCAGGTCGTGCATGGCATTCCCTCGGGCAATCGCGTACTGCGTGATGGAGATATCGTTTCGATCGATTGCGGCGTGGTCGTCGACGGATATTACGGCGATTCGGCAATCACGCTTCCGGTGGGTCCGGCTGTTTCACTGGACGCACAGCGTTTGCTCGATGTAACCCGCGCTTCGCTCGAAACCGCGATCAAGGTGGTTCGGCCCGGCGCGACGCTAGGTGATATCGGCGCGGCGGTGCAGGAAGTAGTAGAAGCGGACGGTTTTAGCGTTGTCAGGGAATTTGTGGGCCATGGAATCGGAACCCGGATGCACGAGGATCCGCAGGTTCCCAACTATGGGCAACGGGGTGCGGGCACCAGGCTGCGCGCCGGCATGGTTTTGGCCATTGAGCCCATGGTGAATGTAGGAAAGCCGGGCGTGCAGGTACTGAGCGACGGCTGGACCGCGGTAACTGAGGACGGAAGCCTAAGCGCACACTTCGAGCATACCGTCGCGGTGACGGCCGAAGGCGCTGCCATTTTGACGCAGTAGGGAATACAGCCCGCGCGACACGAATCGTGGGCGGAATCGGGATGACGTTTGTCGAAGGAAGACGCGATTGAGGTCATGGCAACGGTCGTTGAGACATTGCCAAACGCGATGTTCAAGGTCGAGCTTGAAAACAAGCACCAGGTTCTGGCGCATGTTTCAGGGCGTATGCGCAAAAATTTTATCCGCATCCTCCCCGGCGATCGGGTGGCGGTAGAGCTCAGCCCTTACGATCTGACCCGTGGCCGGATCGTGTACCGCTACAAGTAGGTTTCACCAGTCAGGAGCAGTAATGAAGGTTCGTGCATCGGTAAAGAAGATTTGTGACAAGTGCAAAGTCATCCATCGCCGCGGTGTGGTGCGGGTGATCTGCGAAAACTCCAAGCACAAGCAGCGTCAGGGCTAATCCCAGCCGCCGCAAGGGCAACACTTTGTAGGCGCCACAAAAGATCGGGTGCCCTATCCTTCGCGCTTTTTGCGAAGGGTGGGATAAAGCAAATGTCAGATTCATGGATTTCCCAAATCTCCCAAAGAGCCCAGGGAAACCCAAAACAACAGCACCGGAGAGGCTAGTTAGCCGAGCAGTTTTGCTCATAAGAGGCTTGCGTTGAACCTTTCCCGTCGCTTTCACCCCAAACCGCTGCAGCGGCGAAGCTGCTCGCAGCATGCAAGTAAAAGGACTTAAGCATGGCACGTATTGCTGGCGTCGATCTGCCCCGCCACAAGCAGGCAAAAATCGCGCTTACCTACATTTTCGGGATTGGCGACCCTCGTGCGAAGCACATTCTGGAAGCGGCCAATGTGGACCCGCTCAAGAAAGTCCAGGATCTGGGCGAAGACGAGGTTAACCGCATCCGTCAGGTCATTGAGGCTGAAGGCCAGATCGAAGGCGATCTGCGCAAAGATGTCTCCATGCACATCAAGCGGCTGATTGATATTCAGTCGTATCGTGGACTGCGCCACCGGCGCAACCTGCCTGTCCGTGGCCAGCGCACGCACACCAATGCGCGCACTCGTAAGGGCCCCCGCAAGGGCACAATCGCAGGTAAGAAGAAAGCGACGGGGAAGACCTAATGGCGAAGCAGGAACAAAAAGCGGGTGCCGGCAAAGCCGGCAAGAACAAGAAGTTCAAAAAGCGCGAACGCAAGAACGTTCCCTACGGATTGGTCTACGTTCAGGCGTCGTTCAACAACACCATCGTGACCATCACCGACAGCCAGGGCAATACGCTTTCGTGGAAGAGTTCGGGTTCGCTCGGCTTCCGTGGATCGCGTAAAGGCACCCCATTCGCGGCCCAGCAGGCTGCGATGAACGCTGCCAACCAGGCGCGTGACCACGGTCTGCGCTCGGTCGATGTGCGTGTCAGTGGTCCGGGTTCCGGCCGTGAGTCCGCGGTCCGTGCCCTGGCTGCGGCGGGTCTTGATGTCCGTTCCATTCGCGACGTCACGCCCATTCCGCACAACGGCTGCCGCCCTCCCAAGCGGAGACGCGTGTAAGTAACAGTTGCTGAAACAATAGCAGCCAATCGCAATCGGTTGGACCGGGACGAAGGAGCCTTCCCTCACGGGAAGACGATCTGTAAACCGGTCGGCCTCTGAAGTAAGGAGAAACTACGTGGCACGTTATACCGGACCAGTCTGCCGTCTTTGCCGTCGCGAAGGCACCAAGCTTTTCCTGAAGGGCACCAAGTGCTTCTCAGAGAAATGCCCGATTGAAAAGCGCAACTTTGCTCCTGGCCAGCATGGCCGCGACCGTAAGCCCAAGATCGTCGGCTACGGCCTGCAGTTGCGTGAAAAGCAGAAAGCCAAGCGCATCTACTTCACGCTCGAGAGCCAGTTCCGCGCGTACTACGAAAAGGCATCGCGCTCCCAGGGCGTCACCGGTGAGTTGCTCTTGCAGCAGCTCGAGCGTCGTCTCGATAACGTGGCCTTCCGCCTCGGTTATGCCAGTTCGCGCCGCCAGGCCCGCCAGATCGTGCGCCACGGCCACGTCGAAGTGAATGGCCGCAAGGTGAACATTCCTTCCTTCCAGGTAAGCGTTGGTGATGAGATCAAGATTCGTGAGGGCAGCAAGAAGCTCACCGTGCTCGAGACCTCTACCGAATTCGCCAGCCATCAAGTCGCACCGCGTTGGCTCGAAGTGGACCACGCCAATCTGTCAGGCAAGGTGCTCGCGCTGCCGAAGCGTGAAGACGTCAACCTGCCGGTGAACGAGCAGTTGATCGTCGAACTTTACAGCAAGTAATTCTCGATAGCTCGAGATTTCAACAAACGAGGGAGAAACGCGCACGGCCGTAGCAGAATGCTTCGCGACGCTTGCCGTGCATGGAAAGGAATACCGATATGCTTTGGAGAGGATTTCAAAAGCCAAAACGTCTTGCAGTCGATACGGAGACGCTCACCGAAAAGTACGGCAAGTTCAGCGCTCAGCCATTTGAGCGCGGCTTCGGCACCACGATCGGCAACGCACTCCGCCGGACACTGCTTTCCTCGATCGAGGGCGCGGCTGTCACGGCAGTCAAGATCGAGGGTGTGCTGCACGAGTTTCAGTCGATCACCGGCGTGGTAGAAGACGCGACCGACATCATCCTGAACCTCAAGCAGATTCCGTTCAAGCTCAACGGTGAAGGTCCAAAGGCCCTTTATCTGCGCGCAGACCAGCCCGGAGTCGTAACCTCGGGCATGATCGAGGCAGACGGAGACGTCGAAATCCTGGACAAGGATGTCTACATTGCCACGGTAAGCGAAGGCGGCAAGCTGGACATGGAAATGCGCTTGAAGCGTGGCCGCGGGTATGTTTCCGCCGATAAGAATTTCGATTCCGATCTCGGTATTGGTTTCATCCCTGTGGACTCCGTGCATTCCCCGGTTCGCAAAGTGAATTACACCGTGGAAGCAGCTCGTCTGGGTCAGATCACTGACTACGACAAGCTGACCATTGAAGTCTGGACCAATCGCTCGGTACTGCCCGCTGATTCGCTCGGCCTCGCGGCCAAGCTGCTCAAGGACCACATGAGCATCTTCATCAACTTCGAAGAAGAGATCGAAGCCGAGAGCGCGCACGACGAAGGCAGAATGCAGTTGCGCAACGAGAACCTCAACCGCTCCGTCGAGGAGTTGGAGTTGAGCGTCCGCAGCTACAACTGCCTCAAGAACGCGAACATCCAGACGATCGGTGAACTGGTTCAGAAGACCGAGCCCGAAATGCTCAAGACCAAGAACTTCGGCCGCAAATCCTTGAACGAAATCAAGGAGATTCTGGCGCAGATGGGCTTGTCTCTGGGTATGAAGATCGATGAGCACGGCAATGCAGTGCCTGGCCCGACCAGCGTACTGCCGGCCGCGACTCTGGCGGCGAGCTACAACCGCTACGACGATGATGACGACGAAGACGAAGATCTCGATGGCATTGACCTTCCGCAACAGTCGGAGCCAGAGAACTTCTAGTTCGAGAGTGGCCGGTGAGGCGACTCACCGGCCGCCGCTTAATTTCGCAAGAAAGAGATACTCATGCGCCATCGCAATGCAGGATACAAACTAGGACGGAACACGAGCCACCGCCGCGCACTGCTGCGGAACCTGGTAACGTCCATTCTCCTCGAAGACCGGGTGGAGACGACCATTACCAAGGCCAAGGCCGCGCGTCCTCACGTCGAAAAGTTGATCACTCTGGGCAAGCGGGGCGACGTGCACTCGCGCCGTCTGGCTTTGTCGTATCTGCAGACGCGGGAAGCCGTCACCCGCCTGTTCGATACCGTGGCGCCGCGCTACGGCGATCGTGCAGGTGGCTACCTGCGCATCGTACGTACGGGTTTCCAGAAGGGCGATGGAGCCGAGAAGGCTTTCATCGAGCTTCTGGGTTCCGAGCAGGTACTGGACGAGAAGCGCCAGAAGCGCGCGGAAGTACGCGCAAAACGCCGCGAAGAACTCGACAAGGCAATGTCAGAGAACCCGCCGGCCGACGGCAGCGGTAGCAGCCACGCTTAGTTCGTAAGCAGTTGGATTTTGCGGCACAGTCTCCTGAACGGATACTGTGCCGCTCTTGTCATGGCGCCGATATGCCCATGTATGCCCACGAGTCGAATGCTCTCCGGGGATGGGCCGCCGGATCCTTCAGCTCTGCAGCTACTCCACGTGGTAATTCGGCGCCTCACGCGTGATGATCACGTCGTGCACATGGCTCTCACGCAGGCCGGCGCTCGAGATGCGAATAAACCGCGATTTCTCCTGCAATTCCTGAATGCTGTTACAGCCCACATAACCCATTCCTGAACGCAGGCCGCCCACTAACTGGTAAACCATCGCTTCGAGCGGCCCACGATGCGGCACGCGACCCTCGATGCCTTCCGGAACAAACTTCGCCAGCCGGTTTTCTCCGCTGCGTTCCCGGGCCACGACTCCCTCGCTCGACGGACGCTCTTCCATGTCACCCTTCCCCTGGAAATAGCGCTCGCCGGAACCCTGCGACATTGCCGACAGCGAACCCATGCCGCGGTAGCTCTTGAAACTCCGGCCCTGGAAGAGGATCGTTTCTCCTGGGCTTTCGTCCACACCCGCGAACAGCGATCCAATCATCACGACGCTCGCCCCAGCGGCTATCGCCTTAGTCACGTCGCCCGAGTATTTGATGCCGCCATCGGCGATCACCGGAATGTTATGCGGACGCGCTGCCCGGCAACATTCGCTGATAGCCGTAATCTGCGGCATACCTGCGCCCGTGACCATACGCGTTGTACAGATGGACCCCGGTCCGATGCCGACCTTGACCGTATCCACGCCCGCGTCAATCAGCGCCTGCGCGCCCTCATAAGTGGCGACATTGCCCGCCATCAAATCCACGTCGGGAAATTGCTTCTTCACTGCGCGCACCGCTTCAAGAACGCGCGAAGAGTGCCCGTGAGCCGAGTCAATCGCCAGTACGTCCACACGGAACCGAACCAGTTCCGCGGCCCTCTCAAGAAAATCACCCGTAGCGCCAATGGCCGCGCCGACCCGCAGGCGTCCCTTGTTGTCTTTGGCAGCATTGGGGTATTTCAGCTTCTTCTGGATGTCCTTCACGGTAATGAGCCCTTTGAGCTCATATTGCGAATTGACGACCAGCAGTTTCTCTACACGATGCTTGTGCAGGATGATCTCTGCCTCTTCGAGCGTGGTGCCCACCGGCACGGTAATGAGGTTCTCCCGCGTCATCACATCGCCAATCGGAATATCCGTCCGCGTTTCGAAACGCAGATCGCGATTGGTCAGGATGCCGACCAGCTTCTTCCCCTGGGTCACCGGAACACCGGAGATTTTGTAGCGGCGCATGACATCCAGCGCCTCCGAGATCAATTGCTGTGGCTCAATCGTGACCGGGTCAACGATCATCCCACTCTCCGAGCGCTTGACCTTGTCTACCTCGCTCGACTGTTGTTCGATAGAGAGATTGCGGTGGATCACGCCCAGGCCGCCCTGCTGTGCCATGGCAATGGCCAACCGCGATTCCGTAACGGTATCCATGGCAGCTGAGAGCAAAGGGGTATTGAGGGAGATGTTGCGTGTCAATTGGGTCTGGGTGCTTACTTGGGCGGGGACTACGTCGCTATAGGCAGGTACGAGGAGGACGTCGTCAAAGGTAAGAGCTTCGGGTACGGGTGTCTCGATCATGATTAGAGGGGCTCGGCCGCGGTTTCTGACTGTTGAGCGTTACAGTTAATCCTATAACCTACAGGAGAAATGCTCGCCAGACGCCTTTCGTTGCAGTAAAAGCGCCTCTTTTTGCCTTTGCTGCGCCTCATTGAAATCCTCTGAAAAACGGCGTACTCTTAAAAAGCAGACGAGTTTGTCCTTTGGCTTCGCCTTCAGCGCACGAGCGGAGAAACGCGGAGAAATGAGTGGGCGAAAGCCCACTTTTCTTTTGGTCAGAAGGCTGCGGGCTGCAGCCGGTTTGTGTGATGCTCGCTTTGCGGTAGGTCCGGGCTAGATAAGAGCAAACCTCAGGGCCTACGACGAATGGTATCGTTCCGGTGAACGTGTGGACTCATGCTCGCGGCCGCGAGTGAGCCCGCACCGAACCAAAGAATCAAGTTTTCCAGAATCAAGTTTTCCGCAGCCTGTTGGGCCCAGTCTGCTGGCGAACCAACTTTAGGCAACTATGGCACTCAGTCTTGAACAAATCCGCCAGGCAGCGGATCGGGTCGCGGCATCGCACGGGCTGAGTGTGGTTGAAATAGAGTATCTGGGCGGCTCGAAGCACCGGGTTTTACGGGTATTTATCGAGCAAAATGCTGAGCAGAGGGCGCAGCGGGCCGAAGAAGCGATGGCCAGGATTGAGGCGGAAACAGGGGCCGGCGCGGCTGCCGAAGACGACGATATCAGTCTACTGAAGCATCTCGCCGAGGAAGGGATCGCGCTCGATCAGTTGGCCTGGGTCACGCACGAGGACTGTGAACGGTTCAGCCGGGATTTCGGCACCGTCATCGATGTGGAGGATCTGGTTCCAGGGGCCGAATACACCCTCGAGGTCTCGTCCCCGGGTTTGGACAGAAGACTGGAAACCAGATCCGATTTTGAGCGGTTTCAATCCAGTCCGGTGAAACTGCGGACCTTTACTCCAGTCGCGGGCAACCGCCACTGGCTGGGGAGGCTCTCAGAGGTGAAGACTGAGGGAATCGTGCTCGACCTGACTGCGAAGAAGCAGAAGGGTAGCAAGAAAAAGGGTCCGGTCGCCGTGCAGACGGTTGAAATTGCCTTTGACAATATTGAAAAGGCGAACCTGGCTCCCGAAGTCTAGCTTGTGTAACGCTTGAAGGGTAAACAGGTAGAAGAGAGAAACCATGGCAAGTGTTCTTTATCAAAGTATCGAGGCCCTGAGCCGCGACAAGGGAATTGATCCGCAGATTGTTGTGTCCGCGGTGGAAGATGCGATTGCTCTGGCCACGCGCAAGTACTACAAGACCCAGGAAAACATGCGCGCCGAGCTGGACCGGGAGTCGGGTGAGATTCGCGCCTACGTGTACAAGACCGTAGTCGAAGCTGCCGAGCAGCTCGAAGATCCTGTCAACCAGATCACGCTGGACGATGCGCGCGCCCTGGCTCCGGAAGTAGAGACGGGCGGCGAAATACGCTATTACAAGCCGACCGACGTGCTTGGCCGCATCGCCGCACAGATGGCCAAACAGGTCATCTTTCAGAAAGTCCGCGAAGCAGAGCGGGACACCGTCTACAAGGAATACGCCCACCGTCTGGGCGAGGTTCTTAACGCCACGGTAAAGCGCATCGAATTGCAGGACGTGATCTTCGATCTCGGCAAGGCTGAAGCCAGAATGCCCAAGCGCGAGCAGTCGCGCCTCGAACAGTTCGCCATCGGTGAGCGCGTGCGCGTCGTGCTGCAGCGTGTCGACCGCGCCGCCAAGGGACCGCAGGTGATTGTTTCCCGCGCTGTTCCTGAGCTGGTGCAGAGCCTTTTCCAGAGCGAAGTGCCTGAGATTTACGACAACACCGTGGTCATCCGGGCCATCGCCCGTGAAGCGGGCGAGCGCACCAAGATTGCCGTGCTCTCCCGCGACAAGGATGTGGACCCGGTAGGCGCCTGCGTAGGTATGAAGGGCATGCGCGTGCAGTCCATCATCCGCGAGTTGCGCGGCGAAAAGATCGACATCATCGAGTTCAGTGAAGAGATCACCACTTTCGCTGAGAAAGCTTTGCAGCCGGCCAAGGTGAGCCGTGTAAGCATCACCGATCTTGGCGAGAAGCAGATCGAAGTCATCGTCGACGACTCCCAGCTCTCCCTGGCCATCGGCAAGAAGGGCCAGAACGTCCGTCTGGCTGCCAAGCTCCTGGGCTGGAAGATCGACATCAAGAGCGAGGAAGAGAAGCGCCAGGAAGTCGAGCAGCAGATGCAGGCGATGAGCGGCGGTCCTTCGACTCCCATCGAGCAGGTAACGGAGTTGGGCGAGCAGATCATCCAGAAGCTCGTGGTTGCCGGTATCACGACCGTGGAAGCCCTGGCAGATATGACGCCCGAGCAACTCGAAGAAATTCCCGGTATTGGCGAAAAAACTCTGGAGAAGATCACGCTGGCTGTACGCCACTATTTCGGCGAATACGAGCCGGGTGAGGAGCGGCTCGCGGCAAAGTCTGATGCGAGCGCGGTGGCGCAGGCTTCGGCCGTCGAAGCGGCCCAGAACTCTGAGGAGCTCGACGCTCTTAAACTCGACCAGCAAGGCGAGCAGGATAGCCCTGACAGCCGGAACGGTTCCGGGTTGATGAGCGACGGCATTGCCGCCCAGCGGATGGATGAACTCACCGAATCGGGCCAGGATGCCGGCGACATGGGGGCAATACCGGAGACACCCGGGCGGGAAGATACCAGTGAGGTTCTTGCCAGTCACAAACCGAATTACGAGTCGGAATCCGTCGTCGAGGGCAACGTGGAAGAAGCCAGCGAGGAGACCCGGCAAGCAAAAGTAGATGAAGGTGGCGTTTAAATGAGCGCCATCGCGTGGTTGGGTAACCCACATTCCACGTTTTCAGAGGATAATAATAAGACCTGTTATTCCCACGGCCGTGAGGGTGCAATGAGAATCTGAGCGGGCAGCGGGTACGACACAAAGGGACGGATGAGCAAAGTTCGGATTAACGATCTAGCACGCGAATTAGAAGTGAAGAGCAGGGCGATCCTTGACTCCCTGACGCACGTCGGCGTGACCGAAAAGAAGACACACTCCAGCTCGTTGGAAGCAGACGAAGCCGAGCGGGTACGTGGGTACTTTCAACGGAGCAGCGGCAAGAATGGCGCCAGCACGACGAAAGTAGAAAACGAGCCGAAACAGAAGATCGATTGGTCCCGTGTATCCAAGCCGGGCGACGTGCTCAAGGCAATCCAGCAGAGAAAAGACGAAGCTGCGGCAAGCGCCCAACGGTCCTCGGTTTCTGCGCCTGTTGCGCCGCAAGTGGCTCGCCCACCCGTGGTAGCGGCTCCGGCTGCCTCCACTTCCGTCACCGCTGCCGCAGCTGCACCCGCTGCAGCGCCCGCCGCGGTTCGTCCGGCAGTCAGTGCACCGCCCGCCAGCGCCGCTCCCAGCGCGCCCGCCGCCTCGCCTGTGGTTTCGGGGCAAGGTTCGCAGGCTCCGCTCAGGCCCGGCGTGGGCAGTCAGCCGCAACGTCCTGCTCCTCCTCCGCCGCCCGCGCCACGGAGAATCGTGCCCCAGCCTCGGCAGGAACCTCGCATTGTGGTCGCAGCGCCGCCGCCGCCACCTGCCATCGCCGCCAAGCCACCCGCTGGACCTGTGGTCGCAAAGCCGCCTGTCTCTGGCGTCGAAGTCCGTCCGCCGGCAGGTACGGTGGTTGCAGCAAAACCGCCCGTCTCTGGCGTTGAAGTCCGTCCGCCGGCAGCTTCCCCTGTGAGTGCTGTAGTCGCTGTGCCGCCCAAGCCGCCAGCGCCTCCGCCGGTTCCGGCGAGCGCGCCTGAGGCAGCCGCACCTGAACTGCCGCCGGTCTCTGCAACGCCAGAACCCGCGCCCGCGCTCGTAGAGCCGGTTGTGCCTGCTCCTCCCGCGCCCGTAGCACGGCGCGTCATCATGCCACAGACCGGCCCTCGTCCGGTTTATCTGGCTCCGCCACCGCCGCCGCCTGTGGTTCAGCCGGCCGTATCTTCTTCGCGTGTCCCCCCACCTCCGGGAGCGCCCATCCAGCGTGGCAGGCCCATCTTCGATCGTGGCCGTCCTTCGGGTGGACCCGGAGCGGGTGGCCAGGGTTATAGCCCGCGTCCCCAGGGTGGACCTGGAGATGCCCGCCGTCCCATGCATCCCACGCGCAGCAGCCCGGGTGGTCCTCCAGGCCCCGGTGGCCGTCCGGGTTTCGGCGCGCCCCGGCCTGGTTTTGGTGCCCGTCCCGGCTTTGGCGCTCCGCGCCCAGGCGCAGGCGGTGCAGCTGGCCTGACGCCGCCGCCAGGTGAGGCTCCACGACCACAGAGGGCAGCGCCGCAGCAGCGCCGCGGACGCCAGCAGTACCCGAAGACAAAAGAAGGTCCAATGAAGGGCTTTGCGCCGCCGCCGCGTTTTGGCGGAGCGCAGGTTCCCCATGAGCCTTTGCCCATCACGCGCACCATTACTGTGACCGAAGGCATCAGCGTAAAAGACCTGGCAGAAAAGCTGGGAGTGCGCGGCAAAGACCTTATCGCCTCGCTCCTGATGCGCGGTGTTTTTGTCACCGTCAACCAATCGCTCGATGCGGAGCTGGTCAAGGATGTCGCTACCCAGTTTGGCGCGGACACCCAGGTCATCACTTTCGAAGACGAAATGGCGAATGAGGCTCTTGAAAACCTCATGAGCGATGAGAATGTCAGCGAGATCGAAGTGACCCGGCCGCCCGTCGTTACGGTGATGGGCCACGTCGACCACGGTAAGACCTCGCTGCTCGATGCCATCCGCGAAACCGACGTAGCCTCCGGTGAAGCCGGCGGTATTACGCAGCATATCGGTGCCTACAAGGTGCGCATCAGCAAAGCTGACTCGCCGGCCTTTGGCCGTGAGATTGTCTTCCTCGATACCCCTGGTCACGAAGCGTTTACCCGCATGCGTGCCCGCGGAGCCAAGGTCACCGACATCGTTGTCATCGTGGTTGCCGCAGACGACGGCGTGATGCCCCAAACGCTGGAAGCAGTTGACCATGCGAAGGCAGCCGGTGTACCGATCATTGTTGCCGTAAACAAGATCGATAAGCCCGACGCACAGCCCGATCGCGTCAAGCAGCAGCTGGGCGATCGCGGCCTCGTGCCGGAAGCATGGGGCGGCTCTACGGTGTTCGTCGATGTCTCGGCGAAGAAGCGGCAGAATCTCGATCTTCTGCTCGAAATGATTTGCCTGGTCGCTGATCTTGGCAGCCTGAAGGCCAGCCCTGACCGGCCGGCAGTAGGTACCGTGATCGAAGCGAAACTCGACCGTGGACGCGGTGCAGTCGCCACCGTGCTGGTGCAGAACGGCACCCTGCGCGCGGGTGATAGCTTCATCATGGGCAACACCTTCGGTAAAGTACGTGCCATGTTCGACGACCGCGGCCGCCCGACCCAGCAAGCCGTGCCATCCACTCCTGTAGAAATTCTGGGACTGGAAGGCATGCCTGATGCAGGCGACACCGTGCTGGTCGTCGCCGATCGTGATAAGGCCAAGGGCATCGCGCAGTACCGCAAGATGAAGGAGCGCGAGTCGCAACTCGCCAAATCTTCGCGTGTATCGCTCGAAGGCCTCGCCGAGCAGATCAAGCAGGCTGGTGTTAAGGAACTGCCGCTGATCCTTAAGGGCGACGTGACCGGTTCTGTCGAAGTATTGGCCGACTCGCTGCAGAAGATGTCGACCGAGAAAGTGCGCATCAAGGTTCTGCACACGGGCGTTGGCGCAATTACCGAGAGCGACATTTTGCTGGCTTCTGCTTCGAACGCAATTGTCATCGGCTTCAACGTGCGTCCTGAACGCAAGGCTGCCGATCTGGCAGAGCAGGATGGTGTGGAGATTCGCTTGCACTCGATTATTTACGAGCTGCAGGATGAGATCCGCAAAGCCATGCTGGGCTTGCTCGAACCGACCATCAAGGAGAACTATGTTGGCCGCGCACAGGTGCTCAACATCTTCAAAATTCCGAAGGTGGGTACGATTGCCGGTTGCCGCGTAGTCGACGGCTCGATCAAGCGTGACGCAGAGGTTCGCCTCATGCGCGATGGCGCACAGGTCTTCAAGGGCAAGCTTTCTTCGCTCAAGCGCTTCAAGGATGATGCGCGCGAAGTCACCAACGGCATGGAGTGCGGTATGGGTATCTCCAACTTCAACGACATCCAGGTAGGCGATACGGTCGAGGCGTTTGTGACCGAGCGTGTAGCTGCCGAGTTGACTGCGCAGTAAGTACGCAAGCAATTTTTTATCAACTGAAACTCGAGTGTCCCATCCTTCGCGCTTTTCGCGAAGGATGGGACGCCGCGAACCTTAACCTTCATATCTCTTCCTCCTGCACATGAACCTGGAAAAGATCCAGCAAGCCCTTCGTGATCAAAACCTCGATGGTTGGCTCTTCTACGACCATCATCACCGCGATCCCATCGCCTACCGCATACTCGGCCTCAGTGACTCTCTCCACGTTTCCCGGCGCTGGTACTACCTCATCCCTGCTGAAGGCGAACCCCGCAAACTGACCCACCGTGTAGAAAGCGGCAAGCTCTCCACTCTTCCGGGAAGCGGCGACGTCTACTCATCCTGGCAAGAGTTGGAAAGCGGCCTCAAAACCATGCTTGCGCCGTACCGGGAACTGGCGATGCAATACTCCCCGCGCAACGCCATCATGTACGTGTCGCTCGTGGATGCCGGAACCATCGAAGTGTTGCGCGATCTGGGAAAGATCATCATCAGCTCAGCCGACCTGGTAAGCCGCTTCGAAGCCGTCCTGACCGCGGAGCAAATCGCCAGTCATTACGAGGCCCAGGGCCACATCGATGAAATCGTCGCGGCAGCCTGGAAGCACATGGCAACACGCCTGCGTTCCACGGGCGCGCCGCTGAATGAGTATGAAGTCATGGTTTGGTTGCGGGAGGCGATGCGTCGCGCCGGCATTGCGGAAGGGTACGGACCGAACGTCTCGGTAAACGCGAACAGTTCTGACTCTCATTACGAGCCGACATCGGCTGTGTCCAGGCCAATCACCGAAGGTGACTTCCTGCTCATCGATATCTGGGGCCGCATGAATCGTCCAGAAACCTGCTTCTACGACATCACCTGGACCGCGGTGATCGGAAGAAGCCCAAGCGAACGCGAGCATCAGGTTTTCTCAACGGTCGCACAGGCAAGAGACGCGGCCATCAAGACGGTGCAGGATGCCTTCACCGCGGGTCAGCCCATAGCAGGATGGCAAGCCGATGACGCAGCCCGTGAAGTGATCCGCAAAGCCGGATTCGCCGGCTACTTTACCCACCGTACCGGCCACAGCATCTCGACCGAAACTCACGGCAACGGGGCGAACCTCGACAATCTCGAAACTCACGACGATCGCCTGATCTTGCCCTACACCTGCTTTTCCGTCGAGCCCGGAATCTACCTCCCCGAGTTCGGCGTGCGCAGCGAAGTCAACATGCTCACAGAGCCTGGCCTTGCCGTAGTCACCGGACCCAAACAATCCGAGCTGGTTCGCATCTAGCGTAATTCGCCAGAAATAGAGTCATGCATAGATCGAGCCTTCCATGTCTTGTCGCCATGGCAGGTGTGCATACTGCCTCAATCGCCTACATGGTGTGCGTCGGTGACGCCGTGTTGAGCTCATGCACAAAGCCCTGGGCAGAAGCCGGTAGCGGAACTGTAGCGCCCCGGACGATCTCCATGGCGTTGATGTCCTTCCCGTACAGCGACTTATTTGCATCGTCGTCCGAAGCAAGTGAGGCACTGCCTAGCGAGGCTCCGGCAAACAGGCCCTTCGCCTGAGAGTAGGTAAGCAGGTCGACATTGGGGTCATTGGTTCCGACTGCCTGCGCCCCTGACGGGCCTGCTACAGCGGAAGCATCCGCGCCAAGTTTCAGTTTGCCCGATAGCACCTTGTCTGCGCCCCGCTCGGTCATGACCAACAGCACATAATCTGTAGAGGTGCTGCCCAGTTGGGCCCCAAGACTTCCGGTGTCGAGAGTGTACATGGCCGGTGCACTCCATTGGCCGCTCATGTCTTTTCCGGAGCGGCAGCTAAGCACACCTCGCCCGTAAGTTACACCCAGGCCAATGCCAACTTTCTTTACGCCAGGATAGACAAGAACACACACCGCCCTGTCGAGAACACTTTGCGGGATGTTCTGCTTCGTGACAATGGTTTTGAGAACAGCAGTCGATTCGTTCAGACGATCGTCCATCTTTTCCTTATCCGCGGAAAAGAGTGGCGAAGCAATCGCGAAGCAGGCTACTAATGCCATTTTCTTCAACATGCATTTTCCTCCCCGCTGTCCATAGGACCAGCGATAGTGAAAATCAGTTTAGGCAGTCTGGGGTGTCGGGGCATACTGGCAAAACTATCAGTTCGCACCATATTTGTGACGCGTTGCATGAGGTGGAATTCACCGGGCGCAAAGGTATTTGGCGCGCATTCTAGTGTTTTCACTTTGCTGAAGAAATCAGTCCATCCCGCTACTTCGAAGTGCTGCCGCTACTGTCATCATTGACAGTTTTCTCACCATTCTCTCGATCCTATGATCAGTCGGACATTCAACAAGCGCTAAGGAGAAACGAATGAACCCGACCCAGAGAACTCCAGTTGTATCTATCGAAACCAACGAGCAGAAAAGATTGAACGATGCGCGCGAACTCGATATCGCGTGGAAGATGTGGGGACCGTACCTGAGTGAAAGACAGTGGGGCACGGTTCGCGAGGACTACAGCGCAGGCGGTGATGCCTGGAATTTCTTTACCCACGAGCAGGCGCGCTCGCGCGCCTACCGCTGGGGCGAGGATGGCATTGCCGGTATTTCCGATGACAAACAGAGCCTCTGCTTCGCGCTCGCGCTGTGGAACGGCAAGGATCCGATTCTCAAAGAGCGGCTCTTCGGCTTGACCAACAACGAAGGCAACCACGGCGAAGACGTGAAAGAGTACTACTTCTATCTGGACAGTACGCCGACCCACTCGTACATGAAATATCTCTACAAGTATCCGCAGGCGGCCTATCCCTATAACGACCTGGTGGCGACGAACCGCGGCCGTTCGCGGAACGAGTTTGAGTATGAGTTGCTCGACACCGGCGTTTTCAATGAAAACCGGTATTTCGACGTCTTCGTCGAGTATGCCAAGGACGGTCCGGAAGACGTTCTGGTGCGGATCACAGCAGTCAATCGGGGGCCGGAAGCGGCTGAACTGCATCTCTTGCCGACGCTGTGGTTCCGCAACGACTGGTCGGCGTGGATTGCCGAATCCAACAGGGCTTCCGAGAGACCAGTTCTCAAGCAGATCGAGACCGCGGCGGGTACGAGCGCGGTCGAGGTAACGCATCCGCGGCTCGGTAAATACATTCTTTTCTGCGAAGGCGATGTGCCGCTGCTCTTCACCGAGAACGAAACAAACCACGAACGGCTTTTCCCCGGGCAAAAGAACGAGCACCCCTATGTCAAAGACGGCATCGACAACTACGTGGTGCAAGGCAACCAGGGTGCGGTAAACCCCGGCAAGACTGGCACCAAGGTCGCGCCGCACTACAAGCTCAATATAGGTGCCGGTCAGACCAAAGTGGTTCGCCTGCGGCTCGTCAACGCTGCTTCCGAGCAGAAGGGCAAACCCTTCGGCAAGCAATTTGACGAAGTTTTCGCAGAGCGTATTCGTGAAGCCGATGAGTTTTACAAGGCGGTCACGCCGCCATCGGTGGGAGAAGACGAGGCCAGGGTGATGCGTCAGGCTCTCGCCGGCATGCTCTGGAGCAAGCAGTTCTTCTTCTTCGACGGTAACAACTGGCTCGATGAGCACAACTCCAACCCGCTCCATACCGGATATCGAAATGCCCGAAACTCGGAGTGGTACCACATGCTGAACGAGGACATCATCTCCATGCCCGACAAGTGGGAGTACCCCTGGTATGCGGCCTGGGACCTGGCCTTCCACACGCTCCCACTCTCGATCGTGGACCCTGACTTTGCCAAGCATCAGATGGATCTCATGCTCCGCGCCCGCTATCTGCATCCCAGCGGGCAGATGCCTGCCTACGAGTGGAACTTCAGCGACGTGAACCCACCGGTACACGCCTTTGCCACTCTGTTCTTGCACCGTACCGAGCAGGCCATACGCGGCGAGACGGACCTGGGATTTCTCAAATCCACTTTCAATAAGCTCTTGCTGAACTTCACGTGGTGGGTGAACCGCAAGGACCGCTTTGGCAAAAACGTGTTCGAAGGCGGTTTCCTTGGTCTCGACAACATCGGCGTCTTCGACCGCAGCGCCCCGCTTCCCACAGGAGGAAATCTGGAGCAGGCGGACGGCACGGCGTGGATGGCCCTGTTCAGTTTGAACATGCTGGAACTTGCATTCGAGATCGCCGCCTACGACCCCAACTACGAACCCATGATCGCGAAGTTCGCCGAGCACTTCTTCTACATCGGAGCGGCCATGAACCGACCCGGTGAAGAAGGTATGTGGGACGAGGAGGACGGCTTCTACTACGATCTGCTGCGGCTCCCCGACGGTAGCGCCAGGCGGCTTAAGGTGCGCTCGATGGTTGGGCTCCTGCCCCTGTGCGCTGTCACGGTAATCGAAAAGTGGCAGAGGGAGGAGATTCCGCAGACGATGGCTTACATGTATGATCGCCTGCGCCGGATGCCCGAACTCCTTGCGACCATCCACCCCACAGGCCCGGGACACTTTGGGGTGGCCGAGCGCGGGATCATGGCTCTGGTCAACCCGGATCGGCTCCGCCGGATCCTGACCAAGATGCTCGATGAGAACGAATTCCTGAGCCCTTATGGAATCCGCTCGCTCTCCAAGTTCCACCAGCAGCACCCGTTCGTCTTGAACGTAGGCGGCCAGGAATACCGCGTGGACTACCTGCCGGCCGAGTCGAACACCGGCATGTTCGGCGGTAACTCCAACTGGCGGGGACCGATCTGGATGCCGGTAAACGGGCTTATCATCCGGGCGCTTCTGCAGTTCTATCTCTATTACGGTGACAACTTCAAAATCGAATGTCCTACGGGTTCAGGGAAGATGATGAACCTCTTCGAGGTGAGCAAAGAGATTGGGGACCGGCTCACCCGGATATTCACTCGCGACGAGCAGGACCGGCGGCCCGTCTATGGCGGCGCGCAGATATTCCAGAACGATCCGCACTGGCGCGACTACATGCTGTTCTATGAATACTTTCACGGCGACAACGGCGCCGGACTGGGTGCCAGCCATCAAACCGGCTGGACCGGAATGGTGGCCAAGCTCATCCAGCTTTACGGCATTCTGGATTCCAAGCGGATCCTGGAATTGGGCAAGGAGGCCGCGTTCATCAAAGGACCCGAGGCGGCCGGGAGAAAAGATGAGAAAGCGGCCTAGTTTGACAGCTTGTTGACAATGCTGCTCATTCGAACTCGAGGGGGTTGGATGGGGCCATCCAGGGTGATTCGCGATGCCGCTCGCGGGGGAGGATCGGAAAGCTCGATTCTCCCCCAATCGCGGGTGGAAGGCCATTCGAATGGGCAAGAGTGTGTGCGCCGCCCTGGTGGTGAATGCTAGTGGCGAATGAAAAACATAATCCAGCTGGCAGCAATCACAGCCGTAACAAACAGCACAAAGCAATAGGCCCCATACCGCACCATTGCCTTTGGGGTGCTCCGCTGCGTAATCCCGAAGATGATCGAAGCGAACGTCGCAAACAGAATGACCGTCGTGAAATGAGAAGGCGTCAGCATCATGGCTTTCTCCCAACCGCAATACTGTGCGCATCCACTGCGGAAATCAGATTCAACAACCCGGCGACCACGACAAACTTTGCGCCATAATCCGCCGCAACCACCTGCACGGGGCCCTGACCAAATCCCAGCCCGTGACCGATGAAGTACAGCAATCCCGATCCGAGATCACCGAGAAAACCCAGCATGTCCAGAAGGTCCGCCGTATTCGGTGCATAGAGCTTCGCACCCATCATGAGGCCCAGCACGAACATGCATGTAATCGACGTCAGAATCAGAACGCCGCGGCCCCAGCGTTTGAGCATCAGATGTCCTGCCCCGGGGATGAGCCAACCGGCAATCAGGGCCATATACCCCAACCGGGTTTCCTTCGTTGTTGTTTGCTTCGCCGCATGCGCCATCATTCAAGAATACACAAGGACGGCGTGTTCGGGGATGGGGTTGTTCGTCATGCCCGGCTCCGCATGCGGCGTTCCCACACCATGGCGTCAAACGTCTGCCTCGTGACGAATCCGCTGCGTTCATAGAGTGCGACCGCGTCCGTATTCTGCCGTGTAACCGTCAGCGTCAGGGCCTTGAATCCAGAGCTGCGGAGTGCGCGCGAGCAGTCGGTCAACAGCCACGCGCCCAGACCTCGCCGCCGATATTTCTTGCTGACGCAGATCTGCGTCACGTGGCCCACATCCGCGCGCACACGCGAGCAAAGTAGCAGGGCGCCAATCTCCTCGCTACCACGATGGCCAAGAACGCGTGAGGCGGCTGGATCGAACAGTCCACAACCTGGAAAACGGACGATGTTATGCAGAAACCGCAGCGACCCGGAAACAGACCGGTACTGATCGTTGATTACGCCATCCAGATGGCCTTCGTAGGCCTCGGCGATGAGATTGCCGGCAGCGGCAAAATCGCCTTCTCGCCAGGAGCGCACTTCCAGCCCGTCCATCTGGAAACCAGCCGGCATGTCGAACAGGCTCCTGGAAGCCAGGTCCAGTTCCATAAACAGGCGCTCATAGATCTGAAATCCAAACTTGCGCAGAATCTCGGTGTGGGTACCGTGCGGACGCAGCAGCAGCTGCGACTCAATCCGGTCTACCCCCGGGGAGTGTTGCAGTGTCTCGATCATGTGCTCGAGCAGGCAGCGTTCGATATCCTCACCCGACTGGGGGCCGGTGGCCGACGGCATGGCAAAAACATCCCCCACCAATGCCTTTTCCCCTTCGTAAACGCAGAAAACGTAGCCACAAATCCGGCCATTTTCCATGGCTACATAGCCCGGCAGAAGATGCGCATCGAGGTATTGCAACAGCAGCTTGGCAGCCGCCTGAAAGTCCCACCGCAGGCGATCGTTCCATACCCGGCTTTCCGCATCGAGTACCGGCCTGAGGTGGCCGGAGGCGAAATGGCGCAAATCAAGTATTTCCAGATTAAGGGCTGGAGTCATTCTGCGTTATGCAGGCCTGCTGCCAGGCCCATCCTTGGTGTTGCGAGCGACTCACCTGCCCGCAGCGTTGAACAGGAGTGTACGGCACAAGACCATCCCCTGGGAACTGGAGCGGAGCACAGCAATCAACAACCTTTCCCTGCAACCAATATCGGGTGCCCCATATGTCGCCCGTTTTGGGCGACAGGTGGGCAGTACGCGGATCTTCGCCTGCCGCCCTCCGGCACTCGGAAAGAGAAATAGTTTTTAAGGGGGGAATGTCCGAATTCGAGGCAGTTCGAAAGCGAAGATCTGGCAAAATCAAACGCCTGGCAAAATCTAGGGCTTGGCAAAAACCCGATAAACCGCCAGGCTCTGTGCCGGATAAGAAAAGAGTGGTTGATACGACCGCCCCGCCAGCAGAGTGTGCAATTGCTCGGAATACATTTCCCGTGTAAGCAGAATATGTTGCCCGGCCGGGACGCCATCCTGGTCGTAGTCGTCCACACGGTGATTACGGTAGAACGAAAGCCCGTACTCGACATCGCGCCGAACCTTATACACCGCGACACCCTCGTTAGGCCGTGAGATCTGGCTGATGATGGCGGCCAAAGGGCGCGCGGAATAGGCAAGATCCAGCAGGCGAATGTTCTTTTTTGTGGAAGACAGTGCGGGCAGGAAAAAGAAAGGGCCGACGCCAAAGATGAACAGCAGCATCACGACCAACGGAACCAGCGTCACGAATCGCAGTCGCCTAACTCCAAAACGGGCCACCACGATGAGAATCAGCATGGCCGCGGCTAGCCCGCTGGAGATCGCCGGCAGCAGGATGCCGGCAGGCGGTCTGGACCCAGGATGCCCAATGTGCCAGGGAAACAGCAGCACCAGAACAATCGTTACCGCACAGAGCAGAGCATGCGGCAGCAGCAGCCACGTGCTCAGGCCTTTCTTGCGGATGCGGTTCAGGTAGTCGCCGGTGAGAATGGTGAGCGGCGGAATCGAAGGCAGGATGTAGCCCGGCAGCTTGGACTCAGAAAGAGAAAAAACGATGATCGGGAACAAAGTCCACAGGACGAGAAACTCAGGGAAAGCATCGCCCCATCGAGAATGACCGACGTAACGATTCTTTGAGAAGCGCGCCCGCCATTCTGCGATCGATTGCTGAATGGCCTCCCACAGCGCGCGCATCGCGATGATCGACCAGGGCATCAGCGCGAGCAGCATGATGGGAATGTAGTACCACAGCGGCTGCTGGTGCATGTATCGGTTAGTGGCGAACCGTTCCAGGTTATGTTCCAGGAAAAACACGCGCAGAAAGTCCGGGTTCCTCCGCTGCACGGCGATGTACCACGGCAGCACCATGGCGAAGTAGAGCAGCAGCCCCGGAATCCAGATGGTGCGACGCAGCAGAGACCACTCGCGGCGCAGACCTGCGAAGCAAAAGATAATCATGAGCGCCATGACGGGCGCCACGGGCCCCTTTGCCAGCGTGGCCACGCCCACGAAAAAATACAGGTCGAATAGCCAGAACTTTTTGCCCGTTTCATACCAGGCATACCAGCCCAGCATGCCGATGCAGAACGGCGCCGCCAACTGCATATCGGTCGATGCGCCGCGCGCAAAGCCGATGATGCCAGCGCAGGAAGCGGTAATGAGCGCAGCATCCAGTTGGCTTCCCGGCCGGAAGCGGCGCAGGTGGAGATAGATCAAGGCCACCAGGATGAAAGCAAAACTCGCCGACGGCAGACGTGCAGCCCAATCGTGCACGCCGAACTCAAGAAAGGCGAACATGGCTCGCCAGTAATAAAGCGCAGGCTTTTCCAGCCAGGGGTGACCCCACAGCACCGGCGTGACGTAATCGTGCCGCGCGAGCATCTCGCGGGCAATTTGCGCATACCGGGGTTCGTCCGCGCCGACCAGGCCGAGCCCATCTCCGCCGAAGACCGGCACTAGCCCGTAGAACAGAAAAAAAGGAGTAAAGATAAAAAGGCTGATCGCCTCCAGCGTGTCATGCAGGGCAGGGAAGCGCGCTTCCAAAGCCTTGAGACCGGCGCGTGACCGAACAAGCGAGCGAGGCGATTCCGGGTTCACTTGATTCTCAGCCATCGATTCTGCCAGGCAGTGGGACTACGACTTCAGAAGCTGGAGCGGTCACTGTTTCACCATAGGCGCATGGGCAGCCTTGCCCGCTCGGTGGAAATCACCCCAAACCGTTCAGGCGTCGAACAGGGTGCTCCGGCCATAAGGCTATCAGATTCAGCGCGCTGGCGAAGCATCCTTGCGCCATGTGATCGAGCGCCATGAGAAGCGAGCCGTTGCCAGTTCGCCTCATACTTTTTTGGTTAACGCAAGAAAACACAGGCTACCTCGCCGCAGCGAGCATTAGCCCGCTGAAGGGTACGGGCTTTTAGCCCGTACGTAAGGTGATGGGAACAAAACGCGGCTAGCCGCTGAGGGAAACCGGCTTTACCTCAGCAGCTAAAGCCACCTCGATCCTGTGAATTAATGTACGGGCTAAATCTCGCTGCGGCGAGGTGGAACGAACCCTTCAGACCCAGCGTGCTTAGCTATGCCTAACCCGCCAACTCATTGCGCAGATAATCAAGAATGCGCGAGACGGCAGAGCTGAGCGGGCCGTCAAGCGTGCAGCCGCTGGCGTTCTCATGACCACCGCCGCCAAAGCGCTCGGCGATGGTGGCCACATTCACCCGGCCCTTGCTGCGCAGGCTCAGCCGCACTCGCTGGTCGCGCAGTTCCCGCAGAAAGACTGCCACCTCAATGCCTTCAACACCGACGGCATAATTGACGATGCCTTCGCAGTCTTCATCGACCGCGTGGCTGCGAGCCATATCTTTCTCCGACACCCACAACCAGGCAAGGGGGCCCTCATGGTGCAGGTTGGCCAGTGCCGCACCGAGCAGCATCATCTTCGCTGCCGGATTTGAAAAGTAGACATCCTGCGCGATACGTACCGGGTCTGCTCCTTTGCGCACCAGGTCCCGCGCCAGTTCGAAAGTCTGGGCATCGGTTCCTTCATACCGGAATGAGCCGGTATCCGAGAGCACGGCCGTGTAGAGGCAAGTCGCCATTTCTGCGGTAATCTCTATCCCTGCCGCACCCGCAAGTTTGTAGATCATTTCCGCCACCGCGCAGGCTCTGCTGTCGATCCAGTTCACCGCTGCGAATAGCCGTCCGCTGGTGTGGTGGTCGATGCTGATTAGAAGGTGATGCTCAAGCCCTTCCAGACGAGTGCGCGCAACGCTATCGCACTCCAGCAGAATCACCGCATCGTAGTCGCCTTCCACCCGGTTTACTTGCCTTATCTGCGACGCACACGGAAGCGACCTGTAAATGTAGGGAACGCGATCACTGAGCACCATTTCCGCGTGCTTGCCCATCTGCTGCAGCATCATCCAGCATGCAAGCAGACCACCCACGGCATCGCCATCGGGCCGCGCATGCGCGGTCAGGAGCAGGCGCTCACTCCTGGCGATGGCGCTCAATACTGTATCGATTGGGTCTGTGGATAGCATGGCGAGACGCCGGTGCCCAGCGCCACTCTTACTCCTTGGCTGGCGCGGCCGCCCTGGGTTTCGCGCTCGTTTCTTTCGCGTCCGTCTTCTGCACCTTTTTGGTGCGTCCCAGCAACTCATCGATGCGCAGCTTCAGATGCTTTGACTTGTCAATCTGAAATGACAACTCAGGAACGTGACGTACGCCCATGCGCTCGAGCAATTCATGGCGAATGAAACCGCGTGCCGCCGTAAGTGCCTCGCGGGTCTTCTCTTCTTCCACTTCGCCACCATCGACCGAGATGTAGACCCGGGCAGATTTGCCGCCGGGATTGAGCACGACCTCGCTGACATAAGCGAAGCTGATACGCGGGTCAGACAGCTCGCCTATGATCATGCCGCTGATCTCTTCGCGAAGCGTTTCTGCAACGCGATCCCGATGGTATTTTCGTGCCCTTGGTTCTGCCATGAAAAAGTCCTTAGCTAAACTCCTAAGAATAACAGAAATAGCCAGAAATCCTGGTCCCCCTGGCCCTGATCATCCAGACTCGTCTGGGCCGTCGTCCTCGACGAAAGTGCACCAGGAATCAGACACCTGCGCGCCCAGGTCATTCGCGATGCGGACGGCGGCATCCTCCACCTGGCGCATGAGACCAGAAAGATAGTCACGCGAGCCGGAGATGGCCGTAACCCCGATCGTCGCCGATTGCCAGGTGACCGCCTCATCCAATTCAGCCACTGAAATGTTGAAGCCGCGACGAAGCTTTTCTTTCAGACTGAGCACCACCTGGCGGCGGTCCTTCAGCGAGTGAGCATGCTCGATATGGAGCTCCAGCGTTAGGGCAATAATCGCCATCGTCCAAACACCCCAACCCTTCCTTACCCCAGCGCTCTCTCCGCAGCACCGATGAACTCACTCGCCGTCATGACACCCAGCGAACTGCACTGAGCCAATCCCTTGCGGCACGAAGCATCCCCTCTCAACTGCAGGCAAGGAGAGCACTCCGGCTGATGAAAAAGGCTACTACTCCTCGGACCTGTCGGCCGGAAGCGATGGGGATGAGCTGGCCCAAAATACCCGATCGCCGGCACGCCGTAGAGCGAAGCCAGGTGCAACGCGAAACTATCGGGAGCGATCACCAGGTCAGCCGCCGAAATCTTCTCGAAGAGTTCCCGAACCGTCCCCTGCGGGAAAGCAACCACCCGCTCGTTCTGGGCAAACGCTTCTACAGCCGTCACTGCGCCGTGGATCACAATCGCATGTTGAGGAAATGTTTCCAGCAGACCGCTGATGATTCCGGACCACTGTTCCCCGGTGAGTTGCCGTGCACGCCACCCCGCCTCAGCCGCGCAATAGATGTAACCGGTATTTGCTCGCGGCGCTGAAGCCATCGCGTACTCGCTCCGATACGACGCCAGTGTCTGCCCCGTGGGTTCGATATCGAGAAGCTCGAGTTCTACCTCGGCGTCATGCCTGTCTTCCGGCAGTCGAGTCCGTCCCGGGCGATAGACAGCTTTCACTACGCTCGAAAGCCACGGCCGCACGCTCTTCCACTGGAAGAAGCCGCCTTCTCCGTAGAGCAAGCTAAACCCTTGCACCCACCCTGTCTTCCGCTTCCCCCTGATCAAAAGCGAGAGCCCCAGCGTGGTGCGGCTGTCATCGAGAGCGAAAACCAGATCTGCCTCAGGCACACCAAGGATCTTCTTGAGCACTTGCATCTTGCCGTCGCCGTGGTCGACGACGACTACATTCAAGCGTGCGTCCAGCAATGGATAAACCTGCCCACCCTTGCGGTTGGTAACGACACTGACTCTGGCGTGGGGATACCGACGGAACAGCTCAAACAAAAACGGCGCTTTGAGAACGTAATCGCCAAACGTTCGAAAACTGAGAAGAGTAACGCGCTGGACGGCGGGGCCGGACATGAATCTCAGGGGATCTCCGATGTTAGCCGTCATAATTATAGCGATGGATACAAAGCAGGTGCGCTACGTCTTTCTGGATCGCGACGGGGTCTTGAATCGAAAGCCGCCCGAAGGGGCGTATGTAACCGATTGGTCCCAATTCCACTGGTCACCCAAAGCATGTGACGCCATTGTTCGCATGAAGCGTGCCGGCTTGACCCTGATCCTGGTAACGAATCAACGAGGTATTGCGCTCGGCCTCTACACCTCCGCGCAACTGGAGAGCATGCACGCCAACATGCAGAGCGAGCTGTCGCAACATGGAGCGCAGTTGGATGCAATCTACTACTGCCCTCACGACAGGAATGCGTGCCATTGCCGCAAACCAGACATCGGCATGTTCGAGCAGGCCTTCCAACGCTTCCCGGAAGCCAATGCCGGAAACAGTGTGCTCATCGGCGACTCCCTCAGCGACGTTCAGGCTGGTCAGCGAGTGGGCATGAAGACGATCTTCATCGACGGAGAATCCGATCAGAGAGAAGACTCTGTAGCAGCAGCAAAACTAGCCGATGCCGTAGCCATCTCATTACTGCAAGCCGTCGAAGAACATTTAAAACTCAGACCCTGATTCTCGAAGATGTCCAAGGCGCCATCACCAGACCCCAACCTCTGCACGGGTTCGGTGGTAATTGGGCGAAGCCTTTCCAATGCTTTCACCCTCCCTGTAAACGAACCGCGCGTATTCATATCCCTTTAGCCGCGACCGCTTCCTGCAAATAACCAGCAACCTGGCGCCCATACTGCACCCAAGTAAAGCTTCCCGTCACCGTACTCATGGCGTTTCTGCCGATCCTGGCACGCAATGCCTCATCTGAGCACAGTCTCTCCATGGCGTCGGCAAGCGCATCCGCGTCCCCCACGGGCACGTAGATCGCGCTCTCTTCATGTCTCAGTGGAAGGCCACAATTCTCTGTTGTAACAATGGGCAATCCCGCTGCAGCCGCCTCCATGCCTGAGCGCGAAGACCCCTCGGCAAACGTAGGAAAGACAAACAGGTCGGCACGCGCCATAGCCGAAGCAACCTGCTCGCGAGGGACAAACGGAGTGTGCGTAAAAAACACGGCATCGTCCGGTTGCAGGCAAGACGCGCCATTATCCAGGTTGCCCATTAACTCCAGCCGAAGGTCGAGCCCAGTCCTTCTTGAGCGGCGAACCGCTTCCAGCAATAACCGCACACCCTTGCGAACATCAAAATTTCCGGTGAACAAAATCCGTATGGGTCCGTCGATACGGTATTCGCGTTTCAGGCCGAAAAACTCCTCGCGTACCCCCAGATACGCAACGCGCACCTTGTCCCCGGGGTAGCCCTGTTCCACAAACGTTTTCTTTACAAAGTCTGAGTTCACCAGCAACAGGTCAGCCTCGGCGCAATCACGCAGCACAAGCTTCCAAAGGTCCGCCCTGGGGTCATACCCGGCAGGCATTCCGAAACGTGCAAACTCTTCGCGCAGGGCCTGGTGCATAAAAGCAGGATGAGCAATCGAATGATCCGTTACGATCGCCAGGCCACGGCTGCGCGCCTTCCTGATGGCTCCTGATTGTCCTGCTCCGCTGCGCACCAACAGCACATCGGCATTCTTCAGGTGCTTCCTGCTGCCCCAGGCAGCCAGGCGAAACTCCATCCCATACGCCAGGTCGAGCGGGATCACACGGGAGCGCTGCACCAGCTTGATGAGCGTTCCCGCGAACTCCGTCCAGGCTACAGGCGTCACAGACACCCCGGGAATCCCAATCTTTCGCGCTGCCATACGCGCAGCCAGATGTCTCTCTCCGAGAAATCCTCCCAGAAGATTCACCAGTGCTGTTTGACTGTCTTTGGGGACCCAGCCGGTAAGAAAATTTACATCAACCCCGGCGGCGGCCAGGGCACGTGCTGTTTCGTGGAAGTGAAGCTTGCCGAATCCCGTGGCAATGATTGCTTTCAACGTTACTCTTCAACATCCACACGGGATTGGTAGTAGTCGTTGTACGACCGGCCATAGTATTCCGCGTAATCTGACGATTCCAGATCTACAGCATTCAGCACCACGCCCAACAGGTGAGCGCCGGAGCGCAGCAGAATCTCGCTGGCGCGCGCTACCACGTTCCGCGATGCCTGTCCGTAGCGTAGGACCAGAACGACACCGTCGCTGAGTGACACCAGCACGGCCGCATCCGTGACCGTCAGCACGGGCGGTGTATCGATCAGGATAAAGTCATAGCTCCCACGCAAGCCTTCCACCAGCCGCTGCATTTGCGGTGAGCCCAGCAACTCGGCCGGCATCGGGGCGATGGGGCCTGCAGGCAGCAGATGCAGGGAGGGTACGGCGGCGACGGGAACAACGGCATCCTGCAATGTCGATTTGCCTGTCAGCACCGATGTCAACCCGACCTTGTTCGCAACCCTGAAGCGAAGATGCACAGAAGGCCGCCTCAAGTCCGAGTCGATCAACAGCACCCGCGCGCCGTTCAGCGCAAAGACAATCGCTTCCAGGGTACTGATGGAGGTCTTGCCCTCTGAAGGCTTCGCGCTGCTGATGAGTATGACCTGCGGGGGCGTGCCGGCGCGCGAAAGCAGAACGGTTGTGCGCAGCGCGCGATAGGCTTCGGCCAGCCGCGACCAGGCGCCCGGAACCGATGATGTTGCATCCCTGACAAAGACTTCAGGAGAAAGGAGCTTGGTGTCAACCTGGGGAACGACGCCAAGCATCGGCAAGCCAAGACGCTCTTCAATGTCGTAGATCGTCTTGATGTTCGTATCCAGGGCTTCGATCACGAATGAGAGGGCAAGCCCAAGTCCGAGCCCGCAGAGCAGGCCCATCATCAGGTTGGTCGATTTACGCGGTGAACTGGGGAGGTCAGGAGCATCAGCCGGGTCGATACGCCGGATATTCGTCGAGTGCAAGCCGGCAATGATGCCCGCTTCCTGCAGTCTCTGTTGCAGCCCATCGTACAAGGCGCGATTTGCTTCGTATTCGCGGCGAGCAAGAGAGTACTCCACGGCCCTGGAGTTCCCCATGTATGCCGAGTTCTTTTCCTGGTCCAGTCTCTCCTTGAGCGCATCCTGATTCTGCTTGGCTGCATTCACTTCTTCCTGGGCGCGCGCGATGACCGTCTGTTGCTCCACCTTCATGCTCTGCTCGACTTCAGCAAGCTCAGCGCGCAGTTGCATCAACTGGGGACTTTTGGGTCCGTACTTAGCGCCGAGACTCGCATTCTCAGCCTGCAGCGCGGTCAATCGTTGTTTCAGTCCCATCAGGACCGAGTCGCCGCTCAGGGTCGCGAGCACATCGGGCGGCGCGCTTTGCAATGTAATCAGCTTGGCCTGCGCGACCAGCCGCTGCGATTCCGCGGTACTGAGATCATGGCTGATGTCGACCAGGCGCGACAGCACGATGCTCTGCGTTTGGTCGATCCCCACCAGGCCGATATCCTTCTGCACATTGAGCATGTGCTCCTGGCTTCTCTCCAGGCGAGTCTTCAGGTCGCCGAGTTGCTGTTGCAGCCAAACCGAAACCTCCTGGGTCGCGGCGTAGTTGTCGCTGAAGTTGTGCTGCACATAGTTGTCGATCAGGGTATTGCAGATGGTCGCAGCCAGTTCAGGATTACGCGCCGTGAAGCTCAAATCGAGAATATTCGTGTGTCCGAAACGCTCTGCTGCCAGGCCTCCTTCAAACATGCCGATGAGCGCGTGCCGGTCACGGATATTGTCCATATCCCAGACCTTGTTCGATCCAAGCGGTAGAAAGTCCTTGTTCTGATTGAGGTGCAGCGACTGGATGGTCTTCATTGCCAGCGTCGAACTCTTCAGAATGGCAATTTCCGTATCCAGCTTGGTGGCGTCAATGTACCCGCTGTCGTAGCCTCCACTGGAGTCAATACGGAACTGATCGGCCGTGTCCTGGGTAATCTCAATATTGGCCGCAGAGCGGTATTGCTTGGGCGAGCTAGCATTTTCCAGAAAACCTGCGCCAATACCCAGCAGGCAGCAGACCAGCACCAGCCAGATATATTTTCTGCCAATCAGCAGAAAATGTTGCAGGGTCTGACCATCGTTGAGGCCAAGGCTGAGGAACGAGCGCTCTCGTCCGTTGGGCTCGCTGTATTCGGGAACAACGACCGGTTCCGCTGGTGGGGGGTAAATGCTCATGCGCTTGGAAGTTCACCGAATCGGTAAGTCGAATTGTTCAGTGCTGGAACGGCAGAAGCATGGCCACGAAGAACGGTCTGCCGGTTTGCCGCCCTGTGGCCCCTGCCGCTGCCTGCCATAAAGAATTCGGGTTTCCTTAGGTTTGACTCTCGATTATAAAGTGCTGCCATATGCTTCACCAATCTTTCTCAACGCGAGGAACCAGCGTAACTAGCGCGCAACTGAACCGCCCCGAGGGGCGGTTCAGAGTAGCCCACGAGGCAGTGGTGGGGTATGGCAAAAACACGATCGCTAAAGGGTACGGGCTGCCTCGCTGCGGCGAGCTTTAGCCCGCACCCTTCATGTCGAATGGCGACGATTGAAAATTGCCAGGATGTAATCCTGGGTACTCTCGGATCTCAACGCAAAGGCTGCAAGGCTCACCTTCTGAGCCGAACTCTTTTCCCTGCCGCGCGAACTCGGCAGCCGTACAACCCAACCCAGCTATTGCTGACCTCTGCGCACCCTCGCCAGGATGGCGGACTCCACGGCCCCTGGATGGGTGAGTACGCGTTCGATGCGGAACAGATATCCACGCAGTGTATCCATCGCCGTCCACTTGCGGCCGCGCGAGAGGGCAAACATGCGATCCGCGTCGGCCTTCATCATTTCACTATGGCGTCGCGAACCTGTGATCGACTTTGCATGAATGCGAAACAGCGCCAGGTCCCGGTCCAGGTACTTCACCCGGGCGCCTTGCCGGATCATATCGACCACCAGTTCACCATCCCAGCAAGAGCGGTTTTGTACGTTGAATCCTCCCGCGGCCTCAAACGCGCCGCGGCGGAAAAACGTAGCCTGTTGCAGCCACGTTGCCCCTCCGTAAAAATAGCGAGGCAGCGTGAAACCAGCCGCCCTGATGCGTCGCAGGCGATTCCCCTTCGCATCGACCGTGAAGCCATTACCCATGACAATGCCGCAATCCGGATGCGCCGAGAAAGCCTCGGCCACGCTCTGCATCGCGCCCGGCAGCAGTACGTCATCGGAATTCAGAAATCCGAAAATATCGCCGGAGGCATGCTGAAATCCCTTATTCAGTCCGTCTGCGGCTCCCTGGTCCGGCTCGAAGATCACTTTCGCAATGCGGCCGGCAAAACTTGTGACCAACTCCCGGCTTCCGTCCGTCGAGCCTGGATCAACCACGATATGTTCAAACGCAGGATAGTCCTGCGTCAGCACAGAAGTGATGGCTTCTTCGAGATACTGGCGTTGGTTGAAAGAGATGGTGACAATGCTGAACTTCATCGGCAATTTCTGGACCAAAGGCTCTTTGCGAAAAAGTGTCTGAAGCAACACACTAGCGCGTAAAGAAGTAAGCTTGCGTAGCAAACCCAACGGCGGCGGTCAACGCAGTCTTCCCGGCAGCCTTGAGGACGCTGGGCGGAACGAAGACGATGTCGTCCGGCTGCATGGTGATGTCTACTTTGCGCCCGCGCAGTACATCATCAAGCTTTACCGTTTGCGCCACGCGCGTTCCGTCTCCGGTTGTGCGCAACAACAGAGTTTTTTGTGCCCAGCTGGCGGGTTTCGTCCCCTGCGCTAGAGCAATCACCTGTGAGAGCGTGGTGTGATTCGACTCGCATAGCGGAAACGCGCCTGGCCGGCCAACATTGCCACCGATGTAGACCACCCCGCAACGGCTCACCAGGACGGTTTCCCCGGTCTTGATTTCCAACTCGGCATTGTCATTTTCGCGCAGCGTCGGATCCCACAAGACCGTCTGCGGATCCTTCATCGAGCCGGGTGCAAAGATCTCGATGACGTGTCCTGCCCGGTCCGTGACTCCACCGGCTTCGGTGAGCATGTCGATCAGCCGCTTCTTACCCGCCAGCGTATAAATCCCGGGTGATTTCACCTCACCCATCACCGTCACGCTGTAACCGAACTGCTGCGTGGTCACAATCACGCGCGGATCGTGCAGCACCTGTTCCTGCTCAAACCGCTGGGCAATCGCTTTCGCCGCTTCCATCGACGTCATTCCTTCGATGTGAAACAAGCCCACATACGGCAGCGCTATCTCGCCAGCGGGAGAAACAGGCATGCGCATGGAGTACTCGGGCGCTTCGAACACCTGTACGTCCACAATATCTCCGGGGCGGATCGGTCCGTAGCCCAGGCCCGCTCCCAGGGCGGGCCCGGTCGGGTTAGCATATCCCTGAATACGCGTTGGGCGATCGGCCGAGGATCCTGTCGCTTGCGGAAAGATGGGCTCAAGCGGCGCGGAAGAGGGAGCGCTGGGCGCCGGCGTAATCACCACCGGTCCCGAATCCTGAGAAGACCCGCGGCTGTTGTCCTGCCCACGTGCCTTTATTCCGCAAACCCCGAGCTGCAGAAGGCAGAGCGCCGCACACACCCTCGCAGTGATCGCGCGTCGCGTGATCCGTGGCCGCATGGCCCTGGGGCTCCTGCCATCGCCAGGTCTTGCCTGAGCGGGATCGCTAGCCGTAGCAGCATCGTCCATGGTCACATTCATATTTCGCAAGACATGCTGCATCGCTAAGAGCATTTCTCCTGTAGACCCCGGGAGCTGGTGACTACCTCGCGCCAGCAAGGTTTCAACTACAAGCGGAGCCGCCGGTCGCGCCCCTTGTCATCACAGTAACAGGAGACTTGGACGAAACGCACGCGGACTCTTCGTGTGGAGTTCAACTCATTACGTGACCGCGCTGCCTTGCTCACGCGCCACTCTTTGCTTCACCGGTTTCGCCGGAACACCCGCATAGACCGTCCATGGTTGCAGATCTCGCGTGGCCACGGAGCCCAGACCGAGCACAGCTCCTTCGCCCAGATTGATTCCTGGACAAACAGAAGCGCGCGCACACACCCAGCAATAAGCGCCCAGGCTCATGGGAAAGGAGATGAGCGGAAACGCAGGATCGTCGTAGTCGTGCGTGGCCCCGCAAATATAAGCGTGTTGAGAAACAATCGCATGCGAGCCCATGAGCACGAGCGAAGGGTTATAGATCTCCGCGTCATCGCCGAGCGTCACACCGTCGGCACACTCCAGGTTCCACGGTGCCCAGATCCGCGACTTCCGATAGAAGTGGCAATGCGGGCCAAGCTTAGCCCCGAAGCAGCGCAGCAGAAACGCCCGCCAGGCATGAAAAGGCCGGGGCGATGGACGAAACAAGAGCGCATAGCAAAGAGACCATGCAGCCCTGCCCATGCGATTCGACAATGAAAACGAGGGTCTGAGGTAGGGGTCCGCGAATTGGTTTGAGCGGTACATCTTTACTTCACAACGTCATCGGTTAATGAAAGAGAGCTATGCAAACAACTACGCGCCCCCACAACAGGAGCGCGCAAACGAATCCGCCGTTGACTTTCGCGATGACCCGCGAAGCTGCTTCATTTGACGCGGAACACCAGACCAGCGCTGATCGAATAAGGCTTGAGTTTGGTGTCGATTGTCACACCGGGCTGTCCAGGTACAAACCCGGGCGGGTAATAGTGGCTACCCAGATCCCAAAATTGATACTGGAAGTCGATCACGCGGAAAATCAGCTGATGCGTTTTACGGTAGTCCAGGCCGCCGCCGAAGTCATACACAATGCTGCTGTCCGTCTGGCCCTGGCTGTAAGTAATGTTGCCCGTCCCGATCAGGAAGTCGCCATAAGGATGCCACCGGCGGTAAATGTAATGCAGTTCCGGCCCGGCGAGGAAAGTGCGCTGGCTGCCATAGTGGCCTGTGCTGTACGTAAAGCGCGCACCCAGTGAGGGCTGACCAAACACAAATCGCCCGAGACGAAAATCGGCTCCTCCGGAAACACCCTTGTAGTTCCAGCCGTTGGCGCCGTTTTGATCTTGAGGAGGAAGCTTGACGGGCGGGTAGTTGAGTGTTGCATTGAAGTCGGGCTTCACCAGGGCGTAGAGCCCATAAACGTTGATCTGGCTTCCTCCGCCTTTGACCGCGGGCACGACCTGTGCCTGCAATGCGTTCGGCAGGGTGGCTCCCGCTACCAGAACTGCGAGAGCAAGTGCCCTAGAGACAAGTCGCATGTTACCCGCCCGTGAAATCAATGTAGATCCCTTCGGTATCTGAAGATGTCAGCAAGCTCAGGTCCGAGATAAATCAATTTATTCCCCGGGTTCAGGCTTTCATCTCGTGACGCAGAGTACAGACATAAATCAACCATGCGCTGCATCCACTTGTTCTACCAAGTAACCTCACTGGTTACAAATCCAACAATAGTTGCAGCGCCATTACAAGTGTGATGCTCTATGCGGGCGGATAGGGGAGTAATTCCCAATCCGGGACTGATAGTTGTCAAAAACCCGCTCGTGACGCTGCTGGGGCAGTACCCGGCACGCAACAGCGAACTACTTGTTCGCGGCAGATTTTTGTATCAATATTTCTGCTGATGCACGTTCAGGGTAATCAAAACATACCCATCTGTCTAGAACAGAAACACTGGTGTCGCAGAGTAGAACAGCGAAAACAATTAGCGCTCAAGGTACCGTGCCTCGTGGCTGCAAACGCGATCGAAACCCAGCATGCCAGGCTCTTCCTCGCTTGTAGTCACAGCGTAGTTGACAAGCGGCTTTTCGCTCTGACGGAACCTTTCGTGGTAATAGCGGAGAGAGCAACCAGGCCGGGCAACCCTGCCGCTCGGGAGATGTGCTCGCGAGGAACCTTTACTCGGCGGCAATCCTAACGCGCCGTACCATAAAGCTTCTATCCGGTTACCATAATGAGGATGACTGTATTCATCGACCGTTTGCTTATTGCTTCACCCGTTCCCTGTTTGTTCATCGCAAGCGTCTGGAGTGTTCATGCCTAAAACCGCCATACTTATCGGCGCCGGGCCCGCGGGTCTAACTGCTGCCCTGGAGTTTCTTCGCCGTTCCGATGTGCATCCCGTCGTACTTGAGGCCAGCCACGAGATCGGCGGCATCTCGCGTACCATTCGGCACAACGGGAATCGCATCGATATCGGCGGACACCGGTTCTTTTCAAAATCTGACCGGGTGATGAATTGGTGGATGGAGCTCATGCCGCCCGAGGCAAGCGCGGATACGCAGCATGCGTTGCGTCATCAAAATAAGGAGCGCATGCTCCGCGCCACCGCCGAAGGCCTCACGCCAGAGACGACCGACCTGGTCATGTTGGTTCGCGCACGCAAGAGCCGCATCTATTTTCTGCGTAAATTTTTCGATTACCCCATCAAGCTCACCGGCGACACCCTCCGCAAGCTCGGCATCACCCGCACCCTCAAGATCGGTGTCAGCTATCTTCTGGCCAGGCTTTTTCCCCGCAAAAAGGAGAACTCGCTCGAAGACTTTCTCGTCAACCGATTCGGCCGCCAGCTCTATCTCACCTTTTTCAAGTCCTACACTGAAAAGGTATGGGGCGTCCCATGCCAGCAGATCAGTGCCGAATGGGGAGCGCAGCGCATCAAGGGGCTCTCACTCACCACGGCCATTCTGCACTTTCTCAAAAAGGCCTTCACGCCCGCCAAAGAGCAAACCATTCAGCAGAAGGGAACCGAGACTTCCCTGATTGAGAAGTTTCTCTACCCCAAGTACGGCCCGGGTCAACTTTGGGAGCATGCCGCTGACCAGATCCGCGAGCGCGGTGGCGAAATCCTCCTCGGTTGGCGCGCGACCCGGCTGTTCGTTCAGGGCAATACCATCGCAGCGGTCGAGGCCGTTAACGACAGCGGAGAGGTTCGCCGGTTTGAAGCAGATTATGTCTTCTCCACCATGCCGGTGCGCGAGCTGATCCATGCCATAGATGCGGCCCTGGATCCGGCCATGGATACGCCCGTTCCTGCCGAAGTGCGCGAAGTCAGCGACGGCCTGCAGTATCGCGACTTCATCACTGTAGGCCTTCTGGTCGATCGCCTCACCGTGCGCGAAGCCGACGGTGGTCCGCTCAAAGACAACTGGATCTATGTCCAGGAGCCCGACGTCATGGTAGGCCGGCTGCAAATCTTCAACAATTGGAGTCCTTACCTGGTTGCCGACCCCACGAAAACCTGGATCGGTCTCGAATACTTCTGTTACGAGACCGATGCCCTATGGAAGATGGAAGATGAAGAACTGAAGAAATTTGCCATCGCCGAAGTGGAAAAGATTGGCATACTCAAGGCAAGGGATGTGAGCGACGCCCACGTGGTGCGCGTCGCCAAGACCTATCCCGCCTATTTCGGCACCTACGATCGATTCCACGTCATCCGCAAATTCCTTGACCATTTTGAAAATCTATATCTCGTGGGCCGAAATGGCATGCATAAGTACAACAATCAGGACCACTCCATGCTCACGGCCATGACCGCCGTTGACAATATCCTTGCCGGCATCCGTGACAAAGACAATGTCTGGTCGATTAACACCGAGATGGAATACCATGAAGAGCAAGCGAAAAAAGACGAACGGGCTTCCGGGGCCCCTGCCAAAGCCGCGAACAGCGTTGGCGCCGTCGTTTAGAGCAAGTCCTTACTCGATTGCGCCGGGCGTTCCAAACCCCAACTCTTGCCGGTAAATCTTGCACCAATCGGGGAATAGCTTTCCCTAGCAAAACGTAGTTTCATCACGGCATATATGCCCAGGTGGCCACGAACGAGATGAGTGAATCCATTGCAATCACCGTAGTTGGATCTGGATATGTTGGATTGGTGGCGGCTGCATGCTTTGCCGAAATCGGCCATCGCGTGTTTTGTGTCGACAATGACGAGGCCAAGGTCAATCAGCTTAACCAGGGAATCGTGCCAATTCACGAAGAGTTTCTGCCCGAGTTGCTGGGCAAACATCGTCTCAGCGGCCAGGTGCAGTTCACCACCGACCTCAGTCGCGCGACCCAGGACTCGCAGGTCATCTTCATCGCTGTCGGAACGCCGCAGAGCGAGACCGGGAATGCGGATCTGTCGTATGTCGATGCGGTAGCAAGTGAGATTGCCCGGTCGATTCACTCCTATAAGGTCATTGTTGAGAAAAGCACCGTGCCGGTCTACACCAATGACTGGATCCGGCGCACCATCGAACGGAATGGCGTTTCCCGTGCGCTCTTCGACGTAACCTCCAATCCTGAATTTCTGCGCGAAGGCACCGCGGTTCAGGATTTCCTCCATCCCGACAGAATTGTCCTTGGCGCCGATAGCGAGAATGCCGCCAAGCTGCTCGCCGCCATCTACGAACCGCTCACGGCGGGTGGCTACTATGAGCGTCCCGGCGCGGTACCTGGTCATTGCTCCGCCGCTCATCGCCCGCCCATCCTGCAGACTTCCACCAAGGCCGCAGAGATCATCAAGCATGCCTCCAATGCTTTCCTGGCCATGAAGATCTCCTTCATCAACGTGGTCGCCAACCTCTGTGAAGCAGTCGACGCCGATGTCGAGCATGTAGCCAAGGGCATGGGGCTCGACAAGAGGATCGGTAAGCGGTTCCTGAATGCTGGCATCGGTTACGGCGGCTCATGCTTTCCGAAAGATGTCGCCGCCTTCCGTTACGTCGCTCAACAGTTGGGTATCGACTTCGGCTTGCTCGGGGAAGTGGAAAAGATCAACGAACTGCAAAAGGAGCGCTTCTTCCAGAAGATTCGCTCGGCTCTCTGGACCCTCCGCAAGAAGAGGCTTGGCGTACTCGGCCTTTCCTTCAAGGGAGGGACGGATGACATCCGCGAGTCTCCCGCCCTTGAGATCATCCGCATGCTGCTCGATGCGGGCAGCACCATTTGTGCCTACGATCCTGCGGGTATGGAGCGGGCCAAGGCGGAGTTGCCTCCCAGCGCGTCGCTGCAGTACGTGGGCGATCCATATGCTGCCGCGGACAATTCGGATGCTCTCTTGATCCTCACCGATTGGGCAGAGTTTTCTCGCCTCGACCTGAAAAAGCTTCGCTACACGCTGCGCTACCCCATCATCATTGACGGGCGCAATCTGTTCGAACCTTCCACCATGCAGGAACTGGGCTTTACTTATCTAAGCGTGGGCAGGCCTTCGCAGCACACATCCGTCGAATCCGCATCGACCAAGCGATGGCCGTAGAACATCCGGAGCGGTGTGTGGAAGGGTGCTGATTGTACATAGATGATCTGCAAGGGATGCGGCTTTAGCCGCTGAGGAACCGTTAGCCGAAATATGATCCATGCTCGAGCCTTCAGGTGTAGCCCGAGCCTTTAGGTGGCGATGGATCATTTGCGGAGCAATACTCCTCCGGAGCAATACTCCTCTGGAGCAATACTCCCAATCCTTTGAACGAAGGGGAAACCGTAACTTGACGAATCAACGTGTCCTGGTCACCGGCGCCGCCGGCTTTCTTGGCTCTCATCTCGCAGAAGCCCTGCTCGGCGAAGGCCACCATGTGGTGGGGGTAGACAATCTCGCTACCGGACGCCCCGTCAATCTCGAAGGTCTCACCAACGAGCCACGGTTTTCCCTGGTTCAGCAGGATATCTGCGTTCCCTTCGACCTCGGTCACGTCGACTACATTTTCAATTTCGCTTCTCCCGCGAGCCCTGCGGACTACTCACGCCTCGGCCCCGAAACCCTGCAGGTTGGCTCTGCGGGAACCAAAAATGTCCTCGACCTGGCACGCAGGTACGAAGCCGGTTTTCTTCATGCCTCCACTTCTGAATGCTACGGCGATCCAACCGTGCATCCACAGCGTGAAACCTACTGGGGCAACGTCAACCCCATCGGACCGCGCTCCGTGTACGACGAAGCCAAGCGGTTCTCCGAAGCCCTCATCATGGCTTACCACCGCTACTACAACGTAAATACACGCATGGTGCGTATTTTTAACACCTATGGGCCGCGTTTACAGCCAACCGACGGGCGCGTAATTTCCAATCTGATGATCCAGGCGCTGCTCGGTGAAGATCTCACTATTTACGGGGATGGCAGCCAAACGCGCAGTTTCTGCTACGTTTCCGATCTCATTGCGGGCATCCTTCTTCTTTCTCGATCGCAAGAGCATCTTCCCGTCAATATTGGCAATCCAATCGAGTGGACAATCAATGATTGCGCACGAGAGATACTCGCTGTTACCGGCTCGCAAAGCAAGATTCGTTTCGAACCCTTGCCGGTCGATGATCCCATGCAGCGCTGCCCCGACATCACCAAGGCGAAAACCATCCTTGGCTGGGAGCCCAAGATTTCGCTCCGCAAGGGCCTGGAGTTGTCGCTCGAGTATTTCCGCTCCAGCCTTCCCACGCGCATTCTGTAAGGGTGCTCTCGTGTACGTTCAGTGTTTGTTACAGTTATTTGCGAGAAATTTTTACTCTGAACAGAGGTCGCCACAAAAGGCAACTGCCCCATATCTGGCGCATTCTTCGAGCCAAATGTGGCAATTCACAGCTCTTAGTCGGCCAGCCCTGGCGTTGAATCTTGCTGTGGCGGGCGTGATCGGTTCCAGCTTAGTCATAGCTGAATCCAACAACCCGTAGATTTACCATCGAAGAAGTTAGGTGATGCTGAACGATTCAGCGATAATTCTTGTCAGGTTTGCTATCGCAGAGGGAAAGTGAATGCTCAACGATTCGTCACCAATTCTGGTCACCGGCGGAGCAGGCTTCATCGGATCGAATTTCATCCTCGACTGGCTCGCGCAAGTCGGCACGCCGGTCGTCAATCTCGACAAGCTCACCTATGCGGGCAACCTGCAGAACCTCGTCTCCGTTGAGCAGAACCCCGCCTACAGCTTCGAGCAGGGTGATATCTGTGACGCTGCCTTTCTCGATCAGGTCATCGATCGCTATAGCCCGCGAGCCATTCTGCATTTCGCTGCTGAGAGCCATGTTGACCGCTCTCTTTCCGGCCCTGAGGCATTCATCCGCACCAATATCGACGGAACCTTCCGCCTGCTTGAAGCGACCCGCGCCTATCTGGGAAGGTTGAGCCCTGAAGATCGCAAGACCTTTCGCTTTCTGCACGTCTCGACCGATGAAGTGTATGGCACGTTGCTTGCTCAGGATCCGGCCTTCGAAGAGACCACGGCTTACGCGCCCAACAGCCCCTATGCTGCTTCGAAGGCCGCTTCGGACCACATCGTGCGCGCCTACGTTCATAGCTACGGGCTGCCTGCGGTCACGACCAATTGCTCCAATAACTACGGACCCTATCAGTTCCCCGAGAAGCTACTGCCTCTGATGATCACCAACGCGATCGCCGGCAAGCCACTGCCGGTCTACGGCGATGGCCGCCAGGTGCGCGACTGGCTCTACGTGGGCGACCACTGTTCCGCGCTGCGAGCAGTGCTCAAGGCCGGCAGAATTGGTGAGACCTACAACATCGGTGGCCGCAACGAGCAGGCGAACCTCGATACGGTGGAGTTGCTCTGCAGTTTGCTCGACGAGCTGCTGCCCAACTCACCTCACGTTCCTCGGCGCAAGCTCATCACCTTCGTGACCGACCGCCCCGGCCATGACCGGCGTTACGCCATCAATGCAGACAAGATTGAGCGCGAACTCGGCTGGCGTCCGGCTGAAACTTTTTCCACCGGGCTCCGCCGCACCGTTGAGTGGTATCTTGCCCATCAGGATTGGGTCGCGCAGGTCACCAGCGGCGCATATCGCCAGTGGATCGACCAGAATTATGCGCACCGGGGGGGAGCCACTCGATGAAGGGCATCATTCTAGCGGGTGGTTCGGGCACACGTCTTTATCCCGTAACCCATGTCGTCTCCAAGCAATTGCTCCCGGTGTACGACAAGCCGATGATCTACTATCCGCTGTCCGTCCTGATGCTGGCTGGCATTCGCGATGTGCTGGTCATTTCCACCCCTGCCGATACTGAACTCTTCGAGCGGCTTCTGGGCAATGGCGAGCAGTGGGGCATGTCATTCAAATACGCCGTGCAGCCCAGCCCGGACGGCCTCGCGCAGGCATTGATCATTGGCGAGAAGTTTGTTGGCGGAGACCCCTGCGCTCTCATCCTCGGTGACAATATTTTCTACGGCCATGACTTCGCGCACAGCCTTCAGCAAGCCGCGCAGGTGAAGCAAGGCGCTGTCGTCTTTGCTTACCCCGTCTCTGACCCGGAGCGCTATGGTGTGGTAGAGTTCGATGCCTCCGGCCGTGCCCTCTCGATCGAAGAGAAGCCTGAAAAGCCAAAGTCCCGTTACGCGGTGACTGGCCTTTATTTCTTCGATGGCCAGGCATCCCAGATCGCCCACCAGATCAAGCCTTCTCCGCGCGGTGAGTTGGAAATTACGGATGTAAATCGCTGGTATCTGGAACGTGGGTTGTTACAAACCCAGGTGCTGGGCCGGGGCTTCGCCTGGCTCGACACCGGCACGCACGACTCCCTGATTGAAGCCGCCATCTTTATTGAAACGATCGAGAAGCGGCAGGGCTTGAAGGTAGCCTGCCCTGAAGAGATCGCCTATCGCCTCGGCTGGATTGACGCACCCCGGCTCGAAGGCCTGATTGCCCGTGTAGCCAAGAACGGCTACGGAAAATACCTTCGCTCCATTCTCGACGAAAGAGTCTTCTAGCGCTCTAGCCTTTAGCGCTCTAGCCTTGCTTTCTCACAAGCGCTGACCCGGCAAAAACGCCCTCGCGCTCCAGCCCAAGGCGCACCAGACCTGCACCCGCTGATTGTGACCTTGTCATCTCGACCGGAGCGTAGTGGGGAGATCTGTAGTTCTCTTTCCTCCCCCACAAATACTGCGCTCTAGCAACTGAAAGACTTGCCGGTAATTCTGCGCCTCCCTGGTTACAAATGCGCAGCTGTGGAGCGTGCAGGCCACCATGTAGATCTTCCCTGCATCTAGGAAATTTAAAGCGCCGCCAGCGAGACGCACACACGCTTCAATAAGTTGTTGGGCTTTTACGAATCAGGAGTTGTCCAGTGAAACGCCACCTGCAGTCTTCCTGTCTTGTTGCAGCGATGCTGTGCATGGGGATGATCCTCAGTCCATCGTACACACAAGCGCAAACCCAACAAAAGATGACGCAAACAGCGGTCGCTTACGTTTACGTTTCCGTAATCAAGACCCCTCAAGTGAATCAGGTAAGAGCCTTTGCGGTTACTCCCGAGGGCAAGCTGGTTGAGCTGGCCGGCTCTCCCTTCCCAGCCAACATCGCCAGTATGGCGGTCACTGGTAAATTTTTATACGGAGCGGGAGTGGATAACGTCCATCTGAATGTGTATTCCATCGCGCCCAGTGGAGCACTGACGGAGGCTTCCTCCACGAGCGCGCAGAAATATAATGGGGGCGATTGTGGTGGACCCGGGCCAATCTTCCTTGACCACTCCGGAGCATCTCTTTACGACCTCGATTATCTGGGTAGCGGATGTTCGAACAACACCTACCAGTCATTCCGTGTAGAAAAGCCGGCAGGTGAGCTTATTTTTCTTGGTAGTGACGGCGAGAGTCCGTGGCTCAGCACTCCTCTCAGCTTCATCGGCAACAATATCTACGCTTATGGCGCAGCTTGTCTCAGCAATATGTATTGGGAGATCTATGGCTTTCAGCGTCACAGTGATGGAATGCTGACGCAGGCCAACATCAGCGCGCCTACACCCGTCGACAGGCAAGGATTCTTTTATTGCCCATCCCTCACAGCAGCCGATCCTGTCAACCATGTTGCGATTTCCTTTCAATCAGTGGACGGAGAGACCTTCAATCCTGACGGCCCCGCAAGACTGGCTACCTATACAGCCGGCCAATACGGCGGCCTGACCACGAATAGTACGCGTGACAATATGCCTGCGACGGCCGTAGGTGAGGTGCGGAACCTCGCCATGTCTCCTTCAGGCAAATTGTTAGCCGTGGCAGGGACCGCTGGACTGCAAATCTTTCATTTCAATGGAAGTCAGCCAATCACGCGTGACACCGGGCTGCTGACGAAAGATGAAGTAGACCAATGCTATTGGGACAATGACAATCACCTTTATGCCATTAGCCGGCCGGCGGGCAAGTTATTTGCCTTTACCATCACGCCGTCTGGCGTTAAACAGGTGAGCGGTTCGCCCTACCGTATCAGCCGGCCAGAAGATCTCATCGTCCTGCCCAAGTCATAGAATCCAAAGGAAGCTCCAAAGAGTAAAGGCCCACGTCATGAGACGTGGGCCTTCTACATACGCGCCCGGGGAGCATAGTCCTTCCAACGCCCAAGGTTCACCCTATACGCAACCGTGACGTGTCGCACATTACGCCGCGCAACAACAGCACCTGCGCAGCTGCCGCGCACCGAAGTGAATCTGGCAATGCTGATGAGCCGTCAGGCTACTTCTTGTACTCTGGTAACGGAATCGGCCTGAGGTCCCTTTTGACCTTGAACGATGTCGAACTCAACCTCGTCCCCTTCTTTCAAACTCTTATATCCATCGAGTTGAATCGCGCTGTAATGAACGAACACGTCAGGACCATCATCGCGGCCAATGAAACCATAGCCCTTCGCGTTATTGAACCACTTCACCTTACCTTTGTATTGAGCCACTTGCCTGTCGACCTTCCTTCATGCGGATCGAGCAAAGGAGAACAACTGCTCTCCTGTACAGACGCATGAGGGGGGTGAATGGTTTTCCGCAAAGTGTTTTTGAATTTTTTAAGGCATCTCTCCCGCCGCGCGAAGGCGGGCTATTTTTTCCTTTTTTTTCTTAGCCGCTTGTCGCAGCCGGTCATAAAGCATCACTGAAATCAGTGTCTTACCGTCGTGCACCTTACCTTCTTCGATCATGGTGAGCAACTTCGACACCGGAATCAATTCGATCTCGAGTTGTTCGTCATATTCAGGTTGTGCTTCACCTAACACAAGACCCTCAGCGAGAAACACGGTCATGAATTCGCCCAGAAAGCCAGGGCTCGCGAAATAACGGATCAGTTTCTTCCATCGTTTCGCGCGAAACCCGGTTTCTTCCAGCAGTTCACGCTTGGCGCCCGCAAGCGGATCCTCGCCCTCTTCCATCTTTCCCGCGGGAACCTCAAGGAGATATTCCTTCGCGGCATGACGATACTGCCGCTCCATCACCACCAGGGGATCCCGCGTGCTCTTGGTATCGTCGATCGCAAGAACAACCACCGATCCGTTGTGCCGCACGACGTCGCGGCTCACCTCTCGCCCCAGCTCGCGTATTTCGTCCGTATACACGCGGAAAAGAGGTCCTTCATAACTTAACGTCGACGAGATCACTTCTATCGCAGGGCGTGTCTTGGCTCGCTCAGGTTTACTCGGTACACGTTTCTTCGACACACGCTTGGTGATTGCTTTCTTACTTACGCTGGCCATGCGGCTCCCTTATTTTGCGGAATAATTTAAAGTACCATCCGGTCACCGGCATGCTCATCGGCATGCGAATGAGAGACGTATGAACCAGCAACGAGGTACGCAGCGCACCATTTCGATCATTGGATCGGGCAACTGGGGCATCTCGCTCGCTCGTGCCCTCGCTGAGGCTGGCGTCGGGCCCGACGAGATCCTTGACGAGGTCATTGTGCGGCTGCGCAAAGGCCGCGCTCCGCTGGAAAGCCCATTCGAAAGCCGAGTCGTGACGATGTCTCGCGCCCGTCTCACTGCCGGCGTGCTGTGGCTTTGCGTGCCCGACGCCGCGATTGCACGTGTGACCCATCAATTGGTACGAAGGGTCGCCGTGAGGGGCCTGAAAGGTCAAATCGTAGTGCATTCCAGCGGGGCGCTCAGCTCCGGCGTGCTCGACGAAGCTGCCCAGGCCGGCGCCGCCGTCGCGTCCGTGCATCCGGTCATGAGTTTTCCCACCCGCACCCCGGTTCCACTCCAGGGGGTCCCCTTCGGTGTGGAGTCAGACGCATCCACTCGGCGCATACTCAACAGCGTTATCCGCCGGGTGGGCGGCCGCCCCTTCGCCATCGAGGCGGGCGGCAAGGCCCTTTACCACGCGGTCGGCACGCTTGCTTCGCCTCTGCTGGTGAGCCACCTGGTCGCAGCCCAGCAGGCAGCGGCGCTCGCCGGCTTCACTGCCCGCGAAGCTCGCCAGATCATTGAGCCCATTGTCCGGGCCACTCTCAACAATGTCTTTTCCCAGGGCCCGGCCAGGAGCTTTAGCGGCCCCATCGCCCGGGGAGACGTGCAGACGATTCGTCTGCATCTTCAGGCCCTCAAGCCCCATCCTATGTTGGCGGGGGTCTATCGTTCTCTGGCGCTTTACGCGCTCGACGCCTTACCCTCGACGAAAAAGAAGGCCCTGCGCAAGTCACTGCGGTAAACCAGCTGCGCGTCGGCTCTATCCCAACAAGCATTCCTCAGCCGGCATCGCTGGACATCCGCCGCCAGCATGAGAAACTAACGGAGTCACGAAAGGGAACAAACGAATGGCGACCGAGGGAACGGCCCTGAAGACCGAGTGTTATCCCATCGCCATCCTTCCCGGCCTGAGCCGTCTTTTTCTTGACTTCGCGGAGCGTCGCGAACCCCTGACACCCTTCTTTCCGGCCAGTGCCTATGCAACGGGCTGGATGGCTGGGGCGGCTCCTCTCCCAGCCGCCCATCGTGCCACCCTTTGCCATCTCCTCGAGCAGCAGAATCGGAGCATCGGCGCAAGTGAGGCAGTTTTCGCCAACATCGAGCGGCTGCGCAACGGCGCCAGTGTGGTCGTTACCGGCCAACAGGTAACGCTCTTTGGCGGTCCGCTCTTAACCATCCTGAAAGCCGCGACCGCCATTCGTAAGGCCAAAGACGCGTCCATCGCCGGCACTCCGCATGTACCGATTTTCTGGCTGGCGACGGAAGATCATGACCTTGCCGAGGCGGATCATGTAACTTTTCCCAACCGCCATGAGCTCAAGACCCTTAGGCTCACAAACGGGAGGCTCGCGAACGGGCAGGCCTCCTCAGGCGCGGTCGGCGCCGTCACCCTGGGTCAAGACGTGGAAGCGCTTCTGGCCGAAGCCGCTGAACTTCTCGGTCCTGGCCCCATGCTCGATCAGCTCTCGGCCTGGTACCGCGAAGGTCAGACCCTGGGGCAGGCTTTTGCGCACTTCATTTCGCAGGTCTTTGCCGCCCAGGGACTGGTGGTCATTGACGCTCGATCCCGTGGCTTTCATGCCTTGGGCAAAGATGTTCTGCGCGAAGCCATCGTGCGCGCAGACGAACTGCGTGTCGCGCTCACCTATCGCGATCACCAACTGGCCGCTGCAGGTTACCACTCTCAGGTGCTGGTTCCCGCCCAGGGCAGCCTGCTCTTCCTGTTCGACAAAACTTCGGGTGTGCGGGCGCCGCTCAAGCGAACGGCCGACGGTGGGTGGCAAGCCGGCCGGCAGCCCTGGTCTACTGAGGAACTGCTCGCGATTCTCGATGCCGAGCCCGAACGGTTGAGCCCGAACGCCCTTCTGCGGCCAATCTTTCAGGATGCCATCCTGCCCACCTCCGCGTACGTCGGTGGCCCGGCAGAAATCGCCTATTTCGCTCAGTCGCAGGTACTTTATGAGCGCATTCTGGGCCGCACCACCCCAGTCCTGCCACGCCTGTCGGCGACGATGATCGAGCCAGCGATCGCCGGCCTGCTCGCGCGCCACGACGTTTCGCTGCCCGCGGTGATCGAAAGCAGCCTGAAGGATCCACGCGAGCTCTCGCAGCGCCTCGGCGCACGGGCGATCTCCGTTGTTGGTAAGCGTAAGCTCGCCGCGGCCGGCAGTGCTCTCGATACTGAGCTCTCCGCGCTGGCCACATATATGCATTCGCTCGACCCGGGTCTGGGCCGGGCAGCCGACGTAAGCAGCTCCAAGATGCGCTACCAGATGAACCGCATGCGCCGTTTGGCGGCCAATTACGAGCTTCGCCGCGAGCAGTCTCTCGGCCGCGATGCCGGGCTGATCGCGCTCAATCTTTTTCCCGATCAACACCCCCAGGAGCGCTTGCTCGCCGCCGCCTGGTTCGTTTCTCGCTACGGCGAAGGCCTTGCCGAAACACTGGTGGAACAGGCCGGACAGCAATGTCCGGGTCACAAAGTCCTCTGGCTTTAGCCTGATGATCTAGAATGTTGGCAGCAATGAAGGCTAACCGCAGCAAGCCGTTTGACGTAACCTGTCCCGATTGCGGAGCGATCCTCAAGATCGACCCCGAAACCCGGGCAGTCCTCTCGCATTCATCCGCGCCCCGCAAGCGCACGTTCGAAGACATCGAATCGGCGGCTAAGGCAATGCGCCAGCAGGATGAGCGCAAAGAAGATATCTTCCGCCAATCCGTCGAAGCGGAAAAAAATAAAGCGCAATTGTTCGACAAGCGATTCGAGGAAGCCTTGCGTAAGGCGAAAGAAGCCCCAGGTGAGGGACGCCCCCTGCGCGAATTCGATCTCGACTAGGTCTTTTGGGCTGCATCTAACCCGTTCACGCGAAAGAGAGACACCGATGGGCATTACACACATTCCACAGCAAGTAGCATCCAGCGTGCAAAACGCAGCCGGCGCCTTGCAGCAACCGGGCCGGTTCATCGACGATGGTCTGGGCAAGAACTGGGTGCGGGCAGTGGCGGCAGGCTCGCTCGCCACGGGAGCCATCCTGTTGGCCACAGGTAAGCGCAAGGCCGGCCTGACGCTCGCTGCAGCCGGAACTGTGGTTGCACTCGTGGAAGACCCTGCAGGTGTCAAAAAGGTCTGGAACGACATCCCCGGCTACATCGAAAACGGCCGGTCACTTCTGGGCCGCTTTGAGAAATTTGTCGGTGAGCTGGCCGCCCAGGGTGAAAATCTGCGCACCGTAGTTGAAAAAGCTCTGCGGCAGTAAGCCGGCTTCCAGGTTCTTCGAGCATCAAGACGCAGCTCAAAGGTCCGAAGCCTCTATCCAATTCCCAATTGCTCGCGTGCCTTCTGGCTGATGCGATCTGGCGTCCACGCGGGTTCCCACACCAGGTTCACGTTCGTCTCGCTGATCTCAGGGATGCCTGCCAGCCGGTTCCGCACCTGTTCCATAATCATTGCGTGCGAGGGGCATCCCTGCGACGTCATGGTCATCTCCACGTCAACGCACTGCCGCGGAAACGCGCGTTTGGACCGCGGATCAGGACTCAGTGCAACAGAGTAGATCAAACCCAAATCGACAATATTCACCGGAAGCTCGGGATCGTAGCAATCCCGCAGAGCCGCATACACATCCTCTTCCGTAAGAGCCATCTCTTCCTCGCAAACTGGTCGTCGCAACTCTCAGTGCTTTCGCTCCACCAGATACCGGGCCACTGCCTTCAACCGGTCAGCACGTTCTCCATAAACGTCAAATTGGGCGAATGCCTCATCGATCAATCGCTCAGCATCTTTCATGCTCTGCGCCACCCCATACACTGCTGGCCAGGTTGCCTTCTCGCTGGCAACATCCTTGCCCGCCGTCTTCCCCAACTGTGCAGAATCCTGCGTCACATCCAGCACATCGTCCATGATCTGAAAAGCCAATCCTGCCTTGCGCCCAAACTCCTGCAGCCGCGCAACATCATCGGCCGATCCACCGGCATATACCCCACCCGATACCAGACTGACGCGAATCAGGGCCCCGGTCTTGGCGCGATGAATTGCTTCCACTAACTCCGCGGTCGGCTTGCTCTCTTCGCCTTCCAGATCCATCACCTGGCCACCGATCATGCCCTCGATCGTGCCGGTTGCCTGGGCGATCAGGCGCACAATCTCCACGGTCGCCGGAGCCGGGCATTGCATGCGAGCCAGCACCTCATACGCCTGCGTTTGCAGCGCATCGCCGGCCAGAATGGCAATTGCCTCCCCATAGACAACATGGCACGTCGGTTTGCCGCGCCGCAGATCATCGTCATCGAGCGCAGGCAAATCGTCATGAATCAGCGAATACGTATGCAGCATTTCAATTGCCGCGCCCAGCTCTTCAACGCCGCGGCTCGCTTCGCCGCCAATCATGCGTGCAGCTTCGAGACACAACACCGGTCGCAGGCGCTTGCCCCCGGCAAACACACTATGTCGCATGGCCCGATGGATCGACACAGGCAACTGGTCCGCGGGGGGTAACAGCCGATCCAGTGCATGATCGATGAGCGTCGCGCCGTTACTTAAAATTTCCTGTACGTTTTGCTGCATTTTCGTAATCATACTCGACGGTCGCGGCGTGATCTCCGTTCCACAGCAGTCACGACTCCGAGCGCCAACAGTGCGAGCAGGGAAATCGCGCGCCCCACCAAAATGTCATTGGTGGCAGTCCATTGCACGTCCAGCACATGGCTCCCTGCGCTGAGCGAGACGGCCATCAATCCATCCATTCGGGCAGGGCGGCTCGATATCGATACACCATCCACGCGCACCCGCCATGACGGATAGTCCATCAAACGGAAGACCGCATAACCCGGTGCGGAACTGGCCACCTCAACCGCCCAGTGCTCCCCACCTTGTTGTTTGACGCTCCATGTCGACGCAATGCTGCCGTCGGCGCCGGCTTTCCAATCCGGGTTCTCACCATCGGTACTATCGGCCGTGTCATCCTGCGCGGACCGCAGTACACGCACCAGGGGAAGATGCTGCTGAATCGATGCGTTGTCCGCGCCGATAGGGGTGTACTCATCCGTGCCCACGGTGCCTTGCCCGGTCTGAAACGCTGCCAGCTGAGGAGCGACCGCATCCTCTTCATCGCACGGCTGAAAGAAAAAGAAACCACCGCTGATCGCCATGGCTGCAATCAATACAAATGCGGCGATCGAGCGGACTCTTCCGGATTTCCAGTCAAGGGCGCGGGCGTGATTGCTTGGCCCTGCGGCGCGCATCGTTAGCTCGAAAGCCATCGCTGCAAGCGCACACCCAGCCACATTCAGCGCCACTAACCAGCGCCAGGGGAACTGCAGGAACTTCATATGCGGCGTAACCTTCCACGCCCAATCACTCAACGGCAATTGCAGCAACAGAATGACCGGAAGCGTAGCCATAAGCGCCAGGCGCACCGTGCGGCCTGCACTCTGCCTTCTTTTCCATGCCACCCATGCCAGAACAACAACCACCCCAAACTCAACAACAAAAATCCACGATGCCGTCCGCAAAACCTGGTTATGAAAAGCATCCGCGGTATGCGCGAACAAAAAGCTGTCTTCGACCCGCATGCCCGGAGTGATGGCGCGCTGAATTTGTACCCATCGCTGTTCGAATGCCGCAGGCACGATATAAAACGACGCGAGTCCCAATCCCAGTGCAACCCCGCCCGCTGCGCGCAGCGCGGGCCACGCGTTGCCCTCGGCGATCCACATCGCCAGCGCCAGAACGGCCAGCAGATAACTCCCGATCACCGCGGCAGGAGAATTGGTAAGCCAGAGCGCAGCGACCGTCAAACCGAGCGGCGCCACAGACGATTGCCTTCTGAGCGCAAATAAAACCAACAGCGGCATCCACGCGGCTGCCAGCAGCTCACCAAAAGCTGTGCGCTCATAAGCCACAAACATCGCATAGGGGTTGGCCATGTAAAGACAGGCGGCCAACGTAGCGGCAGGTTCTTGAGCCCACTCCCGCGCCAGCAGGTACATACTGCATCCGGCGGCCAGCAGGGCCACCAGTACGAACAGGGTGGCCGCAACCTGCCATGAAGTCACGACGCCCAGCGCTGCGCCGAGCATCCACGATGCCGGCGGATAAAAAATCAGCCGCGGTTCGCCCGCGCCGAAATTAGCGTCCTGCACCCAGTGAGGAGAAACGAGGCCCGCATGCCATGCCCGCGCAACCTCCAGCCATGACAGCAGGTGGAAGTCGAAATCATGACCGCACGAAGCGCCCCGAAAAAACAGCACACCCGAAGCCAGCAAGGCAGTACAGGCAATCGGCAGCGCCGGTCTAACAAGCGGGAGGTCGCGCTCCCGGCTGAATGACCGGGAGCTGATTGGGAGTGGTTGCTTCACGGCGCCAGTCGCAGCGTGTGCTCCGTCGCCTTGCTCACGGCCGCTTCCGTAAAGGGCAGAGCAAACGTCTTGCCGCTGTACCAGAAAGGGAACTGATCCAGATAGTAGGGGCTGACCGGATCGCCAGATTCACCCATCACGATATTCTCCGTCGATCCATCCAGGTTGCTCCAATCCACCGTGAGCCGCTGGCTTGCACCCAGCAGCCCGCGCGCGTGATTGAGCGTCGTCTCGTCCCCGGCAAGCTGGTGCGGTCCTGTACTCGTCCACCCCTTGAAGTAGGGCAGCAGGCTGTAAAGCGGGTGCTTCACGTCGAGCACATGCTCGCTGCCGTAGGTCCAGTCCTTGAGCGAGTTGGTAGCGTGTTCGTCAGCCATCCCTTTGAGCACTGCGGCGGCTATCAGTTCATCCCAGCTCTTGTACTTTGCCGGCAGCCATCCCGCGGGCGCCTTCTCCACCATTTCTTCCTGCACAAAGTTCTTGTTTTGCCAGGTGTAGAGCTCCCAGTCCGCGCCCAGTTTCGGTTTGAGAATCAGCGGCCAGAGCGCTTTCTTGGTAGCATCCACAATCTCTGCCGCGACACAATTCGTGGTAATCACGCCGTCCCAGCTACGCATCAGGTCCGCAGCCTGGCGCAGCCTGGTATCGGTGTTCGACGACCGGTCAATCGCGTATGCAAAGCGTTGTCCCAGTTCACGGTCCACTTCCGAATAAGTGTCCGTCTGCAGCGTGAGCATATCCTGCGGAGTCAGCTTGGAATGTCCCGCAAGCCATTTCCAGATCCGTTCATTGCGATACGGTGCATCCCAGTTGAGCGCAAGAACGTAGGGGTATCCGTCAGGCGTGATGCGCGAGTTGGCAGTCGCAACGATTCCGCTGTCAGGGTCCAGCACACTTGGCAGTTGATCGAACGGAATAAATCCTTGCCATTCATGCTCGCTGTCCGCGGCGGTCCCCGTTTCTACAATCGGGACGCCGCTAGGGCCCGCCGGCCGTACGGGAAACGCGCCCACCGCCTGGTAGCCGATGTGTCCCTGGTCATCCGCATAAGCCACGTTTTGCGTTGGCCCCCACCACTCCGTCATTGCGTGGCGGAACTCCGTCCAGTTGTTCGCCGCGTTCAGTTCCTTGAGTGGTAGCCCGCCGAGTTTTCCTGAGTACACGGTCCACTTCAACGCCAGCATGCGCTTCTCGTGGGGGAACAGTGAGGTGATCACCGGCCCATGCTCGGTGGTCTCGACGTCGAGCACGACGTCTTTGCCGAAGCGCACGTGAATGTGCTCCACGTCATGTTCCGGCTGGCGCCAGCCATTGCCTGCCCAGTACTCGCCCTGGCCATTGGTCTTCTCGACATACACATCCTGCACGTCGCCGTTGAGCGTGGTGAAACCCCAGGAGATGTGTTCGTTGTGCCCTTCAATGATGAAAGGAATGCCGGGGGTCGTAACGCCCGTTACGTGAAAGTTGCCCGCCTGCAGATCTTCCTCATGCCAGATGTCCGGGATCGAGTGTTCCAGGTGCATGTCGTTTGAGAGCATCGCCTTGCCGCTTGCCGTGTGCGCGCCGCTCACAGCCCATTCATTCGAGCCCGGCTGGCAGCCGGTGCAGGGATCCGATCCAAGCTTGAGGATCCCCCGCAGCCGCAAAAGATCCTCCAGACTTGTCTGCGACTCGTCCAGGGGGACATTTGGAATTTCCTGCTGAGGCGCCGTCAGGTCAGGGCTCGTTTGCGTCGGCGGATGATCGCGCCACGTCGTCGTTGGATACAAATCGGCCGCCAGGGTGGGACCAAGCCTAGCCTCTACCTTCGCCCGCTCCAGTTTCCAGGGATACAGCGTGTCCAGGCGTGCCACCATGTTCAGGGCCACCAGCCAGGAGTCCACTGGTTGCCAGGGCCGCGGTTTGTAATCGAGTAGCCGGAACTCCGCCGGTAGATCGTCCCGGTGGCTGGCCATGTATGCGTTGACGCCCGTGGCAAACGCTTCGAACAGCCGCTTTTGATCTTCGGGCATGTTTGCTGTGAGGCGCTCGGCCGCCGGACGAATCTGGAGCACACGCTGCAGTTCGTCGTGCTCCACCACGCCTGGGCCCAGCAGCTCAGCCAGGTCTCCGGCGGCATATCGGCGCGCCATATCCATTTGCCACAGGCGGTCCTGCGCCACCACGAAGCCCTGCGCTTCCAGCAGGTCATCCATGTTGGCTGCCTGAATATGGGGCACTCCATGGGCGTCGCGCCGCACCACAACCGGAGCGGAAAGCCCGGGCAGCTTCACCTCTCCATCCAGCACAGCCGACTGCTCATGCATGGCCCGTTTGAGCCATACCAGGCTGGCTCCCGTTCCTGCGATCGCCGCCAGCAGCAAACCTATGGCGACACCCGCCGTAATTCGCACCATACGCGGTACTTTTCTACGTTTTGCGGCGTTTTCCTCGACCCTGACCATCATTTTTCCTGTCTTCTTGGGCTCATTGTCTCATCGTCCCCGGCTTTTCTTTGTCAGGCCGCTTGACACATCCGCGGCTCCCGGCAATCCTAGTCATTCGTCAACGAGCGTTCCGTTCGTTTCCGGGAGAGGACCATAACTGTTTGAACGTTGGCGTTTTCTATCACGACCGCTGCTTTGACGGTGCCTGTTCTGCGTCCCTCTTCACGCGCTTTCACCGCGAATGTATCCGTGCGGATGCGCAGTACGAATTCCACGGACTCGTGCACCGCGCCGGAGCACTCTTTCAGGAATCCGATTTTACCGGGGACGAGAACGCGATTGTCGACTTCAAGTACAGTGCCTCGCCTCGCATCACCTGGTGGTTCGACCATCATCTGAGCGCTTTCCTCACTCCAGCCGATCAGAAGCATTTTCTCGGCGAGCAGAAGGACGGCAACGAGCGCCACTTCTACGATCCCAAATACACTTCCTGCACCAGCTTTATCGCCCACATCGCCAAAACGCGCTTCGGTTTCAACGCGCAGCCGGTCGCCGACCTGATCCACTGGGCAGATATCGTCGACGGCGCGCTTTACGAAAGCCCCAGGGCCGCCGTAGAAATGGCCGCGCCCGCGATGAAGTTGACTCTGATCATCGAGTCGAGCCAGGATCCAGCCTTCATCCCCAAACTCATACCGCTGCTTACGACGATGAGCCTCGGTGAAGTCCTGCAGCAGCCGTTCGTAGCCGAGCTTTTGCCGCCGCTTCTAGAGCGACATCACCAGTCGTTGAAGAGCATCGGTGAACGCGCGGAGTTGGCCGATGGAACGCTCTACTTCGACGTGACCGATCAGCCGCTCGAGGGCTACAACAAATTTGTTCCGTACTTCCTGCACCCCGATGCGACGTACAGCGTCGGCCTGAGCAAATCCAGTTTCCGCACCAAGGTAGCCGTAGGCTCCAACCCCTGGACCAAGGCACGCCCGGAGGACATGGTCAACCTCGCCCAGCTCTGTGAGCGCTACGGCGGAGGAGGCCACGCCCGCGTAGGAGCCATCTCATTCCCGCCCGACCGCGGCGACGAAGCCCGCGCCGCAGCCGCCGAAATCGTAGCCGAGCTACGCGCCCACAACCCCTTTCCTTAAGGCCTTCTTCCACAAACCAAGCAAGCATACGTGGGTGAAAAAAGGATTGAGTGAAGCGTTCTTGTCCGTGGCTTGCGGATCGTTCGGTTGGCCCACCCTCAACGCGCAAGGTAGACTTCCATGAGCAAGGAGCCACCCAGACAAAGCATGAAACTCTATCGCACATCCAGCGGCTACGCACTCGAATATCAGCATCGTTTCTACGAAGGCGACGGCGCCACTTGGGATCAACTCCTTGCCCGTGAAGATCTCGAGGCCTACCTTACCCAGGCCGTGCCACAGCTAAAGCCGCTCAGTGCGACCTCCTTCGAAGACCTGGGTATCCTCGCACCCATCGTGAGTCAGGAAGTCTGGGCCTCCGGCGTCACCTACTATCGCAGCCGTAACGCGCGCATGGAAGAGTCGAAGAGCGCGGGCGGGGGAGACTTCTACGACCGTGTCTACAGTGCCGAGCGCCCCGAACTGTTTCTGAAAGCCACACCCAATCGAGTCGCCGCTCATCGCGCCAGCGTTGCCATCAGAAAAGATTCCAAATGGAACGTGCCCGAGCCCGAACTCACGCTCGTTGTCAGCCCGGGTGGAAAAATCATCGGCTACACCATAGGCAACGACATGAGCTCACGCGACATTGAAGGTGAAAATCCGTTGTATCTGCCGCAGGCCAAGGTCTACCACCGGGGTTGCGCATTGGGACCTGGGATTCTCATCTCATCGCAACCCATGCAACCCTCGACTGAAATTCACCTGCAGATCCAGCGTGCAGGCAAAACCGTTTTCTCCGGCTCCACGGCGCTTACAGAACTGAAACGCAAGCCGGCCACGCTCGTCGAGTACCTCTACCGCGACAATGAATTTCCCAATGGATGCTTCTTGCTGACGGGCACCGGCATCGTTCCGCCGGACGAATTCACACTCCACCAGCAGGACGAAATCCACATCACCATCACCGGTATCGGCACACTGATCAACACCGTAGGCTAAGGGCCGCAAACCCACGATTGCCAACGCCCCTAGTTTTTGGGGGCGTTGATCTTATAAGTAACTTTGTCTGATTCAAACCGGCCGCTGGGAACCGGCACGCCTGCCTCTTTCAACTTCGCATCATCCGCGGGGGTCGCGCTTGGCCCATCGTAAACAACACGAAACTCATAAGTGCCATGAGCATTCGTAACCATGCCCATAGCCAGTGGCCGCCGAGCTTCATAGTTCTGTCCCGGCTTCAGCGCGAGCCAGCGCGCCGCGCGCTCACGAATGTCCGGCAGGCCGCTGCCGTCTACTTCGAGTCCGCAATCGGTAGCTGCCTGCGGCTGGTTGGAGTTTTCAGGAGTGAACTTCACGTCGAGAGAAAAAGCGCCAGGCGCGCTCTTGCACAACAAGGGTGGCTCGGGGATGCGTAACACGTGACCCGACTGGTTCAGAATATGAATGACCAGGATAGGCTGCTTCTCGGGGGCATCTAAATCGATAGCTGCCGTCAATTTAACGTCCGGCTTATTCGGCGATTTCGCGCCGGCGGCCAACGCCACCATCAACCCCGCGACTCCCACCCTCAGCAGCCTTCGCATACCCACCTCAAGCTATCCTAGTACATCTCCTCCCCGGCTGACCTGGGGAGGCACAGTGGTCCCCTGGCGCCTGTAGATCGCTCGCTCGGTCGCGTCAAAAAGTGCTCGGAAAGTTACCTTTGCCGAAACTGCGGCTACCCTTCCGCTGGTTGATCTCGAAGCACAACGTCCGCCTGTCTTCCACCGGACGCGTGAAGATCTGCAGAATATAACCGTTGTCGTCACGATCGACCAGGATGCCCAACCGCTGCACCTCTTCCATCGGCTCATCAATCCGGCCTACACGCTGCTGCAAGTCCGCGTAGTAGGAGTCAGGTACGCGCAGAAACTCCACCCCTTGCTGCTGCATGCGCGACACGGTGTACAGAATGTCGTCGGTAGTAAAAGCAATCCGCTGCACGCCGGGCCCATGATGGAACTCCAGGAACTCTTCCACCTGCGACTTCTTCGCGCCTTCCACCGGCTCATTCAAAGGGAATTTGACCCGCGCATCGAAGCTTGCCATGACCCTCGAAAGGGATGCCGCAACATCTTTGTCTCCCGGCTGCTGGTAAGAAGAGAAGCCCATCACCTCGGCGTAAAAATCCGCCCAGCGGTTCAACTCGCTCCAACCCACATTGCCGACGATGTGGTCCACCTGCAATAGGCCCGTCGGGCGAGCCATGCGGTCCTCCAGTTTGGCCACATACCCGGGCAGAAAGGGGCCATAGTACTTCTTGCGTTCCACAAACGTGTGGATCGTGTCTCCGTAGATGGCAATCGAGGCCATGCGCGCGCTGCCGAACTCGTCTGCGGTTTCGAACGGCTCCTGCACGCTGCGCGCACCGCGGCGGATGGTTTCTTTCCAGGCACGCCGGGCATCGTCGACGCACAGCGCGATGTCGCGCACGCCATCCCCGTGTGTGCGAATATGCTCCGCGATCTCATTGTCGGGTCGCAAAGGTGTCGTGAGTACGAGACGAATAGCTCCCTGTTGCAGAACGTAAGAGGCGCGATCGCGATGGCCTGTCTCGGGGCCGCAGTAGGCCACCAGGGTGAAGCCCATGGCCATGCGATAGAAGTAGGAAGCCTGTTGCGCATTTCCTACGTAGAACTCGATGTAGTCGGTACCGTTCAGTGGCAGAAGCTCTACAGGGGTTTGTTGCTCTTGATGCGTAAGCGTGTTCATAAATACGGTCTTTACTCCTTGGGTCGCTCTCAACTCTGAGAGCCGGAAGAAAGATATACCTTGCAAGCGGCTTTTGGATAGACCCCCGAAGGTAGCATAACCATCGGGGTATATCGGCATGCCGGTTGTCTTCTGAGCATTGCCCCCCAAGTTGTAGGATGCGCAGCGTCAAGGAGCGTCGTTTTATGAGACGAAAAGAAAATAGTCTGATCGATTCCTGATTCCGGAAGGTTACCCAAACAGTTACCCGATTTAACCAAGCCACACATTTAGGAAGGCAACCAACCTGTGGGTCGAACTGAAACAGTCTCACAGGGTCGGCTGAAAGTCAGAGCTGTCCAATGTTTCGCAAAGTAGATTGGGTTCCGCGCCATGCCTGTGCGTTTGTCTATGGTCCGAGAGCACCCAGGATTCCATCCTGGATCGAATCCTGGATCGAATACTGGGCAAGCTTCAGTCGCCGCGCCATTCGACGCCCAGGCGAGGCTCTACGGGACGTGAGCCTCGCCAGCCCCGCCACCCCAAAGCGATTTCCCAACCAGCCACATATTTTCTTCAAACTGTCACAATAGTGCACTATTCCTATATAGGGGGAATTCCGTGCCGCGCATCCACTTCCAGCAGCAGCTTGCTGCGCTCAAAGATAAGTTATTGGCCATGGCTGCGCTGGCCCAACAAGCAGTCAGCTCCTCGGTCGAAGCCTATCTGACCCGTGACGCCGGGCTATGCCAATATGTGCGCGAAAACGAGACCGCCATCAACGCTGCCCAGCGCGAATTGGACGAGATGGCCTATGAACTCCTCGCCCAGGAACAGCCCATGGCCATCGACCTCCGCTTTATCCTCGCCGTGATCAAGATCAACGGCGATCTCGAGCGGGTGGGCGACCAATCCATGAGTATCGCCATCCGCGCGCAGGAGATGCTCAAATACCCTGCTGTCGATCTGCCTGTAGACATCGCCTCCATTGGCGAACACGCCTCTCGCATGGTTCGCCTGGCCATCCAGGCTTTGCTTGATGCCGACGCGCAATTTGCCGACTCCGTAGTCATCATGGATGACGAAATCGACCAAATGAACCGGGTGGCCCGCGATGCGTTGATGAAGGTGATGGAAGAGCACTCCGACGTCAGCCTCCAGGCCCTGAACGCCATCATCATCGCGCGAGCATTGGAGCGCATCGCCGATCATGCCACAAACATTGCCCGCGACGTCATTTTCTGGATTCGAGGAGCCGACATCCGCCACCAGGTAAGCGCCTCAATCGATTAGTCTTACCGGCTGATGCATGAGACAGGTCAAATTGGGTACGGAAGGCCAGTGGTCAAACGTAACCAAGGGTAACTTAATAAGCTTAGTTAGCTTACGAAGCATATTTTCTTGGCCGAAGGTCCCCCCGCGTAGAGCCTGGCCTGAGAGAAGTCGCGGCTGAAGATTTCCCAGGACGTCAGACCTGTGTGCGCACAGGTTGACTAAGCCCCGCCACCCAATTAGGCTCATACTATGTCTCTCTACTGTCGCCGTAGCGTTGGTTGTTGCGTGACCGCATCGCGCCGTACGGTTGTTTCCTAGAGACTTCAGCAAGTCATAATCTTCGGAGACCCGGGTGTCGGCAGCAAGCGACGTCCGGGTCTTTTTGTTTCAGCCCATAATTTCTATCTATTTGCTCGTGATTTCGGGGAGAACGCATCGATGGCCGAGGTGAAAGAAACAAAAGCCCAGCGCATGGAACGCCTTAAGCGGGAAAAGAACCCGTGGGAGGCTCTGGATGAAATTCGCGCTTTCGCCGCAGCGGGCAGGGAATCGGTGCTGCCCGAGTGGGCGAGTGCCTACTTCAAATGGTGGGGCGTCTATACCCAGGGTGACGGCGCAGGCGTGTTGGGTGGCAAGGGTGGAGAAGGCAAGGCCACCGAGTACTTCATGATGCGTATTGGCCTGCCCAACGGAGCCGCCACGGCGGAACAGATCGAGATCATTGCCGACATCGCCGCCAAGCACGGCCGCGATTTGGTCGACATCACGGTACGTCAGGCAATCCAGCTGCATTGGCTCACCATCGAAGCCATGCCCGGCATCATCGACCGGCTTTACGCCGCCGGACTCTCGCCCAAGGGCGCCTGCGGCGACGTAGTGCGCAACATCACCGGTTGCCCGCTGGCCGGCGTGGCTGATGACGAGGTTATCGACGCCAGCCCCTTCGCCCTGGCAGCCGCCGCGGATCTGAACGGTAACCCGGAGCTCTACAACCTGCCGCGGAAATTCAAGGTCTCCATCACCGGCTGCTCCGCCTGGTGCTCCTACCCTGAGATCAATGACATCGGCCTCACCCCGGCCGTGCGCATGAACGGCGCCGAGCGCGAAGTTGGATTCTCCGTGCGCGTCGGCGGTGGCCTGTCTGCCGATCCGCATCTTGCTGTCCGCCTCGATGCGTTCGTACAGCAGAGCCAGGTGCACGACGTCCTCCACAAGATCACCGAGCTCTTTCGCGATCAGCAGGGCCTGCGCGAGAGCCGTGACCGCGCCCGCATGAAGCATCTTTTCCTGCGTGAAGGCTGGACAGCCGAAACCTTCCTCGCCGATTTGAATCGCCGTCTTGGCTATCAGCTCGATCCGGGCGTCGAAGAGAAGGTGCCCGACGATGTTTACCGCGATCACGTAGGCATCCACCGTCAAAAGCAGGAAGGGCTTTGCTACGTCGGCCTTTCCGTGCTCCGCGGCCGCATGACCGCTGCTCAACTGCACGCCGTCGCCGGGCTTGCCCGCCGCTATGGCAATGGCCAGCTCCGCACCACGGTCATGCAGAACCTGCTCGTCCTGAATGTGCCTTCGAATAAAGCACAGCAACTCGCGCAGGAACTTGAAGCGCTCGGCCTGCCCGTGCAGGGAACGAATTTCTGGCGCGGCGCCATCGCTTGCACCGGCAGTGAATTCTGCAAGCTCGCTATCACCGAAACCAAGGGTTTCACCCGTTGGGTCGTGGATGAACTGCAGGAACGCATGCCCGGGTTCGACCAGCAGATCAAGCTGCATGTGACCGGCTGCCCCAACAGTTGCGGGCAGCATTGGATTGCCGACATCGGCATGGAAGGCAAAAAGATCAAGCACAACGGCAAGCTCGAAGACGCTTATTACTTCTGCGTCGGCGGCTCCGTCGGCCTCCATCAGGCAACGGCAAGACCGATCGGCTTCCGCTGCCTTGCAACCGAAGTGCCGGATGCTCTGGAACGCCTTCTGGGTGGATATCTTCAAGAGCGCAAGTCAGGAGAAAATCTGCGCGCCTGGTTTGCCCGCTCCAGTGATGAGCATTTGCGCGCACAACTCGCCGGCGAGGTTTTGGAGCCGGTGACGAGAGACGCGGCTCCGGTAGGTGGACGACACATTGAGTGAGGATGACCACAGCGCGGCTCTCTTTCCTTTGTTTCTCAAGCTCGAAGGAAAGAAATGCCTGGTAGTCGGCGCCGGCCCCATCGGCCTCGAAAAGGTCGAAAGCCTTCTGCGCTGCGCCGCCTCTATTCGTGTCATCGCTCCCCGGGCAGTCGAGGGTGTGCGGCAACTGAGCCTGGAAGGAAAAATCGAATGGCTCGCCCGCGCCTTTCGGCCTGAAGACCTAACAGGTTGTGACATGGTCATCGCGGCGGCCAACGATCGCGAAGTGAATCGCGCCGTCTACCAGGAAGCAACGCGGCTCTCCATCCTGTGCAACACGGCAGACGATCCACCGCTCTGCGATTTCTTCTTCGGTTCGATCGTCCAGCGCGGCGAACTGCAGATTGCGATTTCTACCGCGGGCGCAAGTCCCGCACTCGCGCAGCGCCTGCGGCGCGAAATCGATGATCAGCTGCCGCAAGACCTCGGCCCATGGCTCGCAGCACTCGGCGAACTGCGGCAGCAAGTGCTGCAAAGCATGCCCGCGGGAGCCGAGCGCAAAGCATTGCTGCATGAACTGGCGCATCGCGAAGTGTGCCCATCGTCAGATTGTCCGGCACGCGCATTAGCCACTGCTATAGTTTCATATTCGAAGGAAAAGGTGACCAGGTGAGCCAGGCAGATTCAACCATGCGGGCAGGCAAAGTCTATCTTGTGGGCGCAGGCCCCGGCGACCCGGAACTGCTTACGGTGAAAGCCGTGAAGTTATTGGGGCAGGCCGGTGTTGTGCTGCACGACGACCTCGTCCCGCAGGCTATTCTGAACCAGGCAGGCAAGCAGGCATTGGTCATCAGCGTGGGCAAGCGCTGTGGCCGCAAGCGGGTCACGCAGGCCGCGATCCACGAAATGATGATTGCCTCCGCGCGCAAAGGTCTGGCAGTCGTCCGGTTGAAATCAGGCGATCCGATGCTCTTCGGCCGCGCCGCCGAAGAGATCGACGCTCTTCGTGAATCAGGCATCCCGTTTGAAGTAGTGCCTGGCGTGACCGCGGTTTCTTCGGCTGCCGCCCTTCTTGAAGCATCCTTAACCGACCGCCGCATAGGTTCGAAGCTGATCGTGATGAGCGGCCACCACGCTGCCCAAAAGGCGCCTCAGCCAGACCTGTGGTCAGGCGATCTGCCGCACGATGCGACGCTGGCCATCTACATGCCCGGCCAGGATCTGGCGCAAGTAGCGGCTTCCCTTGGGCGCAGCGGCCTGCCGGCAACCATGCCCTGTGTAGTCGTCACCGGCGCCTCCCGCCCCGAAGCCGCCTATACTCCATCGACCTTACGTGACCTTACAACCCTGCCAACCTCGCAGGCGCCCACCCTCTTGCTGGTAGGGAAGGCATTCCAGGCCGTCCTGCTGCGCAACGCCGAATGCGGCGAGGAAGTGGGCAAGGAACGGATCGATCGGCGAGTCCCAGCAAACGCAACCTCAATCCACCCGGACTAACCCTCTGTCGTGCTAACCGATCTCAGTTAAAACAGGGACGGGTGCCCTCAACACTCGAAAAGATAGTTCGCGCTTGTAGCCACGACCTACCCTCCAGGGGTTGGGGTCCAGTCGTCAGGGCTGGGCTGGGGCCAAGCCCCATCCATGAATTTCTGGATTTCTCTCAACCTGCAAAAAATCTGACGAATCACTACACCCCAACACAATTTTTACGTATCAAACCCCATTCCCTCCGTCCAAGAAGTGCGTACTTATCCCACGTATACTTGCAATCGATGCAGATCATCTCCACCGCTACCGCATTTCCTCCCCACTACTTCCTGCAGGAAGAAGTGGTAGAGGCGCTCAAAACGCAATGGGACAAAGGCATTGAAAATTCAGCAGTCCTCGAGCGGCTCCATTACCGCACAGGAGTAGCCGGCCGGTACTTCTCCCTGCCTCTGCTGGAATACCCCCCCCTAGACACCTGGGGTAAGGCCAACGACGTCTGGATCGAAACCGCCGAGCGCTTGGGCGAACAAGCCATCGACTGTGTCCTGAAGAAAGCCGGAGTAGGCAGAGATCAGATCGGAGCCCTCTTCTTCGTCTCCGTCACCGGGGTATCCAGCCCCTCTGTAGACGCCCGTCTCGTCGACCGCATGCGTCTCTCTCCCAAGATCAAGCGCAACCCGATCTTCGGTCTGGGCTGTGTTGCCGGAGCCGCGGGCCTCGCTCGGGCTGCCGACTATGTGCGTGCCTATCCCGGCCAGGTTGCTGTCCTGTTATCCGTGGAACTCTGCTCCCTCACCTGGCAGCGCGATGACTTCACCGTAGCGAACCTGATCGCCACCGGCCTCTTCGGCGACGGAGCCGCCGCCGTGCTCGTTGCCGGCAGTGAGGTACAGCTCAGCGGACCCAAAATTCTCGGTAGCGCCAGTTCGTTCTATCCCGGCACGCAGGACGTAATGGGCTGGAAGATCTCGGAGAAAGGCTTTCAGGTAGTCCTCTCACCCGACGTGCCCAAAGTCGTGAAAGAAAATCTGGGTCGCGACGTGGATGACTTCCTCGCCCAATACGGAATGACTCGTAATCAGGTGTACTCCTGGATCATGCATCCCGGCGGACCCAAAGTGCTCGAGGCCGTAGCCGAAGCGCTGGATCTCAAAAACGGCGAACTCCAACTCTCCTGGGAGACCCTGAAGAACGTCGGCAACCTCTCGTCTGCTTCGGTGCTCACCGTCCTTGACGAAGTGATGACCCATCGCCGGCCCCCGGCAGGAGCACGCAGCATCGTTGCCGCCATGGGCCCCGGCTTTTGCTCCGAGATGTTACTGCTGGAGTGGTAATGAATCGCTGCGATGCACTGGTTGTTGGAGGTGGTCCCGCCGGCCTCGCCGCCGCGATCGCCTTGCGGCAAAAGGGAATCGACGTGCTCGTCGTCGAAGCTCTCCAGCCGCCCATCGACAAGGCGTGTGGCGAAGGCTTGATGCCTGATGCGCAGTGCAATCTCCAGGCGCTCGGCATTTCAGTCACTGCGCAGCAAGGCGCACCCTTCGACGGCATTTCATTTCTCTCCGGGCGTCACCAGGTCACAGCGCCGTTTGCCCGCGGGCGCGGCATCGGTATCCGCCGCTTGCAACTCCATCATCTGCTGGTCCAACGCTGCCATGAGCTGGGGGTACGTCTGGCCTGGGGGAGTCGCGCGACCATGCCGCCCGGGCAACCGCTGCTCGTGGAGGGCGAACCCTGCATCTATCGCTACGCAATCGGCGCCGATGGCCAATCCTCAAGAGTGCGCCAGGCCATCGGCCTGGGCCCAGGCCGCATCCTCAGCCGCCGCTACGGTACCCGCTGCCACTATCAGGTTGCGCCCTGGAGCCGGATGGTAGAAGTCCACTGGGGCGACCTGGGCGAGGCCTACATCACGCCTGTCGGTCCAGAAGAGATCTGTGTGGCAACCGTCAGCCGCGACCCTGCGCGGCGCATGGAAGCCGTCCTCGCAAGCCTGCCTTCACTGCGTGCGCGCCTTTCCGGAGCTAATCCACTGAGCCGGGTGCGCGGCGCGCTCACCACTACCCGTAAGCTGCGCCGCGTAACCGCCGCCAACGTAGCGCTCACCGGCGATGCCTCCGGTGCCGTAGACGCCATCACCGGAGAAGGCATTGCGCTGTCTTTCCGTCAGGCGTTGTTATTGGCTGAAGCCATCACTGCGGATAATTTGGTAATGTACCAGACCGGTCACCCGGCGATCCTGCGCAGGCCGCATCTCATGTCCATGGCGATGCTCAGTATGGACGCATGGCCATGGCTGCGCAAGCGTGCAATGGGTTTATTTGCCGCCCAGCCGCAGCTATTCGCCCAACTCATCTCCATGCATCTCGGAGAGCGATCACTCAAAGATTTCCTTGTTCGAGACGCACCCGCACTGGGTGTACGCCTCCTGACGCAAGGGCTATGACAGTGAGCAAGACACAAGCATCAGCCATCATCGCAACTTTGATCCTCCTCGGCGCGCAGCTGGCGCTCGCACAAACGAACGCAAAAAATAAGGGGCTGAAGGTAGAACTTGATCCCGCGCAGACCAGAATCGACTGGAAACTCGACGGCCTGCATACTACCCACGGCACCTTCAAGCTGAAGAGCGGCGAGCTCTTCTTCAATCCGGCGACCGGCGTAGCTGAAGGCGAGATTTTGGTGGATGCAACCACCGGTGAGAGCGGCAATGCCGATCGCGACAAACGCATGCATGATGAAGTGCTGGAGAGCAATCGCTACCCCGCTATCTTCTTCCATCCTAGCCATGTCAAAGGGGAGTTTAGGCAGGTAGGGGGAACCCAGCAGCTCGTGGGGCAGGGCACCTTCACCATCCACGGAGCTGACCATCCGCTCGAGCTTCCGCTGACCGTGCAGGTCACCGGAAGCACCATCACGGCGACAACAAAATTCACCGTCCCCTACGTGGAGTGGGGAATGAAAAATCCGAGCAGGTTTATATTCCGGATAAGTAAGCAGGTAAATATAGAAGTGACCGCGAAGGGCTCGATCGAGTAAGAAGGGTAACGTAAGAAAGCTCCAGTACTCGCTCCAGAGCCCCTGTTCGAGCAAAGAGCCCCGGTACCCCATATCTGGCGCGCGCCTGTTGCGCCAGATATGGGAAGGAATCGGATCAGGCGCGTGTTCCTGGCGGCCCGTCTAGCCAGATCGAAAAACGTTACCCTACATGTAGAACGATTTAATTGCGTCCCACGCGTAGATGCCAACGATGGTCGCCGTCAAGATACTCGTGACCCCGGTCAACGCCCGCAAAAACGGCTGAATCCTATTCAGCTTGCGGATGATGGCGTCGTTTTCCTTATGCTGGCGTTCGGAGATATCGTCCAGGAAGAGCTGATCGTCTTCGTAACGAGTGATGGTTCCACGGTAGAGCAACAGAATCAACAGACTTCCTGCGAACACTGCCCAAGCTATCCATAACATCGGAACGGCATGCATAATGTCCTCCCCAGGCGGTTGGTACAGTCCCAGATACCGAGCGGGTCCGGATTTGGCGGGCTCGGTGGGTAGGAGGGTCCTGTGGGCAAGGATTATAGTCCTGGCGCCATCAGGTTGCCTAGAGCTTTTTCGTCGCTGGGACCGATCCCGGCAACTCCATCCGCCCCCCTCGACTCTCACTGTATGAACCAATCAGGAGCAAGCATGAAGCGGCAATTATCACCAATTTTGACCCTGGCCGGGCTGGCGTTTTTAGTCGCCTGCAAGCCCAGCCCTCCCGTCTCTGATCAACCCCTGCAGGAGCGGGTGGCCCAGGCCACGGAATCAGCAAAACAGCAATCGAAAGAAGCAGTTGAGCAAGCCCGGCAGGCCGCCGCCAATGCCGAGCAAACGGTGAATGACGTGGCTGCAGGGGTCAAACAAGGCATGCGGACGGGAAGCCCACGGCTGAACATCAACTCGGCTTCCCCGTCCGATCTCGACGCTTTACCCGGAATTTCATCGGCCCAGGCCGCGCAGATCGTCCAGCATCGCCCCTACACGTACACCCACGATCTGGTGAAAGCCGGCGTGTTGACTGAGAGGCAGTTCGAAGCCATAGCCCCCAAGATCACGGCTCAGCAACCTTGAGTCGCCGGGCGGGTCCCGTGCATCTTTATAGGGACGAGTTACTTGTCCTGCCCCGGCATCGGGGACTACACTAAAGTAGCTAGGTAAAGGGAGATTCGCCATATGTCAAGCGTCGCCGAAGCAGTAACAAACCTCAATCCCGTATCGATGCCCCTGACACTTTCTCCACAGGCCATCGCCAAGGTTCACGAGATCATGGCCACTCAGGATCCCTTGCCGGCAGGCCTCCGCATTGGCGTAGTGGGCGGTGGATGCTCTGGGTTCCAATACTCCATGTCGTTTGAGAACCAGGCCGGCATGATGGATAAGGTTTTCAAGTTCGACAACCTGAAGGTGTTCGTCGATGCGACTTCCCTCATGTACCTGAATGGCTGTGTGGTCGATTACGTTGAAACTCTGGAAGCGGCTGGCTTCAAGTTCGACAATCCCGCGGTAAAAAGCACCTGCGGGTGCGGTTCTTCCTTCAGCGTCTAACCTTACTCGCTGAGTATCTGCAGCAAGGGCTTCGCCATGCGGCGAAGCCCTTGTTGCATTTGGCTCAATCCACAGTTTTCATCACCCTAAGCGTTTACACTCGTTCCCGGTTGTCCCGACCCATGATCATTGTTATCCTCAGGCTTCCCACCAGGAGGCCTGAGAACTCATTTGCGACGCACACACCTCGCTCTATTTGCCCTAGGTTTCATCGCGGCAGCAGCCCTGGCGCAGCCCCCAGCGACGCTCCCGGACTGGGCCTACCCCGATCATTTCGGAGAAGGCAAGCCGAATACCGAAGCGGCCACCACTCCGCAGCATCTCCCCGGGAGCAAAGCTACCTACACCAAGACCGAAATTGGCGACATTTTTGTAGTGCCAGATTGGTATCCAGACGCGCACCCGGCGATGCCGGAAGTAGTCGTACACGGGCGCAAACCCGACGTCTTCTCCTGCGGCCACTGCCATCTGCCGAATGGGCAGGGCCGTCCTGAAAATGCAAGCGTAGCTGGGCTCCCCGCGGAATACATCATTCAGCAGATGGCTGATTTCAAGGCCGGCCTGCGCAACGGGTCCGACCCCGACATGTTATCCGTGACCAACATGGTGAAGCTGGCAAAGTCAACCAGTGACGAAGACGTGAAGGCAGCAGCAGCCTATTTCTCATCCATTCAACCAAAGCCCTGGATTCGCGTCGTCGAGGTGGATGAGGTGCCCAAAACCAAACCCGCAGGCGGCATGATGGTCGAAATCGAAGGCGGTGGCAATGAGCCCATCGGCAACCGGGTAATTGAGGTTTCAGAGAATCTGGAGCGGACCGAGCTACGCGATCCCACATCCGGCTTCATCGCGTACGTACCGAAGGGAAGCGTGGCCAAGGGAAAAGATCTGGTAACGACCGGCGGCAGCGGCAAGACGATGTCCTGCACCATGTGTCACGGTGCTGACCTGAAAGGGCAGGGAAGCATTCCATCGATCGCCGGCCGCTCACCCAGTCAAATGGCCCGCCAGCTCATCGACATCCAGAACGGCAACCGCAACGGCTCCATGGCTCCCATGATGAAAGGCGTCGTCACCAAACTAACCACCGAGGACATCGTAGCCATCACCGGTTACCTGGCCTCACAAGCCCCGTAGGGACGACTGCGGCGCCCACTGAAGGGTACGGGCTGCCTCGCCGCAGCGAGCTTTAGCCCTCTGAAGGGTACGGGCTTTAACGAAGCTGCGGAAAAACGTCTAAACAGGCTGGGACAAAGGTCAATTTTGGCTGATGCAAAATCATCGCCCGAGCGTTACAAATCGCTCTACGAGCTTTGTAGTGCTTGCGATTTTTCATGCCCAACGCCCAAATTGACTTTTTCCGCAGCCGGCTAAAGCCGCTTCCATCCTGTGAATCAATGTACGGGCTAAAGCTCACTGCGGCGAGGTAGCCCTATACCCTTCAAGGTGCTCCTGACTTCGCCGCAAAAGCTCAGGCCTGCAAACGCACCCCGGTATATTTCTCCACCGCATCCAGATCCATCGCAATCCCCAACCCCGGACCCGCAGGAATGGGAAGCATCCCCTCCCCATCCAGCTTCCAGGGCGTCTGCACAATGTCGTCAATGAACGGAGAACCCGTCAGGTACTCCACCAAATCGGTATCTTGTGAGGCCGAAGCCAGGTGCAGATCTGCCGCCAGCCCCAACGCGGTATTCCACCCATGAGGAATAAACCGCACCCCATGCTCGTGCGCCATCCATGCAATCCTGCGCTCTTCGCTGATGCCGCCCACCTTGGTCACATCCGGCTGCACAATATCGAAGGCGCCGCGTTCCAGCCAGGGAAGAAACGACTGCCGCCGCGTTAACACTTCACCACCCGAAATAGGTAAGCGCGCATTCTGTCGCAGCAATATGTAGTCGTCTAAATTGTCCGGACGCAGTGCCTCTTCAAACCAATCCACCCCGTACTCGGCCAGCATGTCTGCCGCGCGGATGGCCCACTTGTATCCCTGGTTCCAGAAGGCATCACTGCCACCGGCATCCACCATCAGCAGCGAATCGCTTCCCACCGCGTCGCGCGCCGCGCGAACGATCTGTTCGTCGAGCGCATCGCTCCGCCGGCCAAACGGTCCCCATCCAATCTTGAACGCGCGAAAACCCTGCGACTTGACTGAGAGCAGATGGTCCGCAAGAGGAGCAGGCTCCTGCATCAGCAGCGACGCATAAGGACGAATGCGCTCGCGGTAACGTCCGCCCAGCAGCCTGCCTACGGGCTGCCCGGTCACTTTTCCTAGAATGTCCCACAGCGCAATATCGATTCCACTGATGGCGTGGGTGATGCTTCCGCCACGCCCCATCCAGAACGTATTCGCATGCAGCTTCTCTGTGACTCGCTCAGGCTCAAGCGCATTTTCGCCCAGAAACAGCGGCTCCAGTACGCTCAGCGCCCCCTTGACCAGCAGGTCGCTGGTGAACGCAGAACCCCAGCCCGTAACGCCCTCATCGGTATAAACCGCAATGAGCGTATGGATGCAATCTTCGGGCTTGATCTCGTTAGACCATCCGCCTTCTGGCGTACTACCGCGCAAGCCCGCTGCTTTGATCGATGTGATCTTCATCGTTCCCCTGAAGTGAAACCGCCAAGAACTATCGCTGAATAGCCGGTGCGTTCACCTGTGGCTTCTTCTTGCTGAAGAGTTCCAGGCCAGACTTCACCAGTACGTACAACACAGGAATAAAGATCAAATTCAGAATCGTCGACAGCAACATGCCGCCGACCACCGTTGTACCTACCGAACGCCGCCCTTGCGCGCCGGCGCCGGTTGCGAAGTAGAGCGGCCCAACACCGAGAATGAACGCAAACGACGTCATCAGAATAGGTCGCAGTCGCAGTTCGGCTGCCTCAATCGCTGCTTCGAGAATTGGCTTGCCCTGCTCGCGAATTTGTTCTGCAAATTCGACAATCAGAATCGAGTTCTTCGCCGAAAGACCAATCAGCATGACCAGGCCGATCTGGCAGTAAACGTCGTTGACCATGCCCCGCAGCGACACCAAACCCAACGCACCCAGCACCGCCATAGGCACGGCGAGCAAGATGATAAAGGGTAAAGCAAAGCTCTCATATTGCGCCGAAAGCGTGAGGTAAACCACCAGGAGGCCCAGGCCGAAAATCATCGCAGCCTTGCCGCCGGCTTCTATTTCTTCGAGCGACAACCCTGTCCATGAGTAGCTCATGCCCTGAATCATATTTTTCTTGGCGAGCTTCTCCATATTGGCGAGCCCTTCCCCCGTGCTGTAACCAGGAGCCGCCGAGCCATCGATCTCCGCAGAGCGAAACAGGTTGTAATGGGTGATCACCTGCGGTCCTGAGGACTGCGCAATCGTCACCAGGTTGTCGAGTGTCACCATTTGTCCAGAGTCCGTGCGCACATAGAACTTGCGCAAGTCTCCCGGGGTCATACGAGCAGACTGCCTGGCCTGCACGTACACACGATACGACCGGTTGTTGTAGTTGAAATCGTTGATATACGACGAGCCCATGAAGACGCCCAACGCGGAACTGATCTGGCTCAGCGAAACGCCAAGCGCCTTTGCTTTCTCACGATCGATCGTGATCAGCAGTTGAGGGTCGCTGGCCGTGTAGCTGGTATACAGATTCGCGAGTGTCGGGTCTTGACGGCTGGCTCCAATAATCTGATGCGCCACGCGGTCCAGGTCCTGCAACGTGTTGCGTCCCAGATCCTGCAGTTCAAACGCGAATCCGCCAAAGTTACCTAGACCCTGAATGGCCGGTGGTTCGAAAATGGCCACCAATCCACCGGGCACGCCGAAGAGCTTAGGCGCAAGATCATGAAAGATGTCAGAGGCCGAGTGTCCCGGACCCTCTTTCTTGCGCGAGTCAACCGACTTCAGCGGAACGAAGATCAACCCAAAATTCGACGAACTGCCGCCGCTCAGGCTGAACCCCATGACGGCAAATGTTCCATACACATCCTTGTTCTTGCCGGATGAGCGTGGTCGCCTTGTCGGCTACGTCAGCTGTATAGGTAAGCGAAGCGCCGGGAGGCGTCTGCACAATGCATATCAGGTAGTTCTGATCTTCTGTCGGCAAGAAGGCGCTGGGCACAGTCCGATAGAGCCAGGCGGTCGCTGCCAGGCCGCCGATAAACAGCAGCAGAACCAGGTAGCGCAACTTCAATATATGGCGAATCCCTTTGCCGTAGATGCGGGTCGTTTGATGGATGCCGCGATCGATCAACCCAAGCAGCCCGCGCTTGTGCTTCTCACCGCGCAGAAAAATCGCTGCCAGTGCTGGCGACAGCGTGAGCGCGTTGAAGGCGGAAATCGCGATCGAGAACGCAATCGTCAGTGAGAACTGCTTGTACAGAATGCCGGTCGTACCCGGGAAGAACGAAACCGGCACAAACACCGAGATCAGCACCAGCGAAGTAGCGATGACGGCGCTCGTTACCTCGGCCATGGCCACCGAAGTTGCCGTGTGCGGATCCGAGTGTTCCTCGTTGATATGGCGCTGTACGTTCTCGATCACGACGATGGCGTCGTCAACCACCAGACCGGTTGCAAGCGTAATGCCGAACATGGTCAGCGAGTTGATCGAGAAGTCAAAAATCTTGATGAACGCGAACGTGCCGACCAGCGAAACCGGAATCGTAATCGCTGGGATAATGGTCGCCCGCCAATCAAGGAGGAAAAGGAAAATGACGACAATCACGATGATGATTGCTTCGCCCAGGGTTTGCACTACCTCGCGAATCGAGTCACCGATGACCGTGGTGGTGTCAAAAGGCACCTCGTAGGTCAGGCCCGGGGGAAACGACTTAGCCAGATCATCCAGCGCAGCCTTGGCCAGCCGGTCGACAGCCAACGCGTTTGCATTGCTGAGCTGTTGTACGCCCACACCAATAGCGCTTTGCCCGTTGTACTTCAAATCTGTGGAATAAGTCTCAGCGCCCACTTCGGCATAGCCGACGTCTTTTAGCTGGATAATGCCGCCGGGTGAATTCTTGACAATGATGTTGTCGAACTGGGCCGGCTCCGAAAGTCTGCCCACCACCCGGATAGGAATCTGATAATGCTGTTGTGCATCCGAAGGTGGCTGTCCAACCTGCCCCGCTGGAATTTCTACGTTCTGCTCAGCCAGCGCGTTGGTTACATCGACACTGGTCAGCCCGCGTGCCGCAAGCCGAGCCGGGTCGAGCCACAACCGCATCGCATAGCGGCGCTCGCCAAAGATGATTACATCGCCTACTCCGGGAATGCGCTTCAACGCATCCTTTACGTACACGTCGAGGTAGTTACTGATAAAGAGATCGGAGTAGCGCTTATCTGGCGAATAAAATGCCGCCGCGAACACGAAGTTGGAGTTTGCCTTCGTAATCGTGATACCAGTATTGGTGACCGCCTGCGGCAGACGCCCCTGCGCTGCGGAGACGCGATTCTGCACGTCGACCGCTGCGATGTCGAGGCTATAACCCGTCTGAAACGTCGTCGTGATGGCGCTCGTCCCATCATTGGAACTGGTCGACGCGATGTAGCGCATGCCCTGCACGCCATTGATCTGCTGCTCCAGTGGAATCGTGACGGCAGATTCAACCGTCTGTGAGTTCGCACCGACATAGTTGCTGGTGACGGTCACCTGCGGCGGAGCCAGCGTCGGGTACAGCGAGATAGGCAGCGACGGAATGCACACCGCTCCGGCGAGAATAATCAGCAAGGCGCATACCGTAGCAAACACCGGCCGGCGAATAAAGAAATCAACCAAAAGGATGCTCCCTTTCGCATGCAGCGCCTTCAGGGCCTGCATACCGCTACATCTTGAAAGTTTTAGATTTCAGGCTGCAAAACAAACTGCCCAATCGTTGCGCTCGTCGAGCCGCAGTACCTCTTGACGAAAGGGCACGGCAACCTCGCCGCAGCGAGCACGCCGCGAGCAACCTCGCCGCAGCGAGCTTGAGCCGTGCCCTTTCCGTTCAACCTACCCTAGCCAAGCGGCTGAACCGGGGCGCCATCCATCAGGAACTGCGTTCCTGAAACGATGACCTTGTCCCCATTCTGCAAACCGCTCAACACTGCATAGTTGTTGCCCACGGTGTCGCCTACAGTGATGGGCCGTTGCTTGGCAAAAAACTTGCCGCCCTGGTTCGTAGCGACGTAAACAAACGTCTGGCCGCCCAACCGTGTGACCGCAAGCACAGGCACAACAGGAACAGAAGAAGTCGTCCAGATCACCCGCGCCTTGATCTGTTGCAGGTTGCGCAGCTTGCCCAGGTCGCTCTTTACTGGAGCCTTGACCAAAATGCCCTGCAGTCCGTCATCCACCTGCGGAGAAACGAAGTCGATCTTCGTCCTTTCCAACTCTGTCTCGCGGTTATCGAGAACCACAACGGTCAGACCCCTCTTGATCTGCGAGACACGTTCGGTCGGAATGTATACGTAAGCTTCAAGGTCACGATTAGCATCCACGGTGGTGAGCATCGTGGTCGGGCTCACATAGTCACCCTGGTGCACCGGAACATCGCCGACGATGCCATCGAACGGAGCAACGATGTGGTAATAGCCAAGCTGTTTGCTCTGTATCTTGGTCGTGGCCACCGCGGACTCGTAATCCGCCTGCGAGTTCTTGAAAGCCTGTTCGGCCTGGTCGAAAGCGTCACGGCTGGTCACGCCCTCTTCGAAGAGTTTGCGTTGCCGGTCAATTTCAATCTTGTTGTACTGAAACACAGCAAGCTTTTGCTGTTCCGTTGCCTTCGAAGAAGCGACGGTCGCCTCCTGCCTGGCCGGGTCAATTTCCATCAGTATCTGGCCGGCCTTCACGTGGTCGCCCGAATGCACATAGAGCCTGACCAGGTTGCCGTCGACCTGCGGATTGATGGTTGCCGAGCGCCGCGACTTGATCGTGGAAAGGTACTCGTCGTATTGCGGTACGGGCGACGCTTCAATGGTCGAGGTCTGCACCGGCATCGCTTGCATGGCCTGTTGCGGCGGTGCTTGTTTCGCGCATGCAGTGAGCGCCAGTGCGGCGAGGGGCAGGCAGTGTTTGGTCCAGACAGAGAGCCTTATCAAAACGTGATCCTCAGACAACAAAGTGCTGCAGAAGCGCGAGCGAGCGCTTCCTGGTTGCAGCTTGATACAAAACCTGTTTCCGCTCCCTGTCGAGGGAAAGGAAAGGTCTAGCCCCAACAGTGACACTTGGATGTGGGGACCGCAAAGGTTGCTTCAGAAAATTTCATGTTACCGGCCTAGCTTACCGGCCCGGCGTCGCCTTAGCTTGTTTCCAGAATGATTTTCCCCGCGTGCCGGCTCGATTCCATGAGCCGATGGGCCTCTGCCGCCTGTTCCATCGGAAAAACCGTGTCAATGACCGGTCGCATCTGTCCGCTCTTGAACAGCGGCCAGACTTCGCGCTCCACGGCCTGCGCCAGCGAAGACTTTTCCGCAACGGACCGAGGCCTTAGCGTCGAGCCAGTCACCAGCAACCGCTTCATCATAATAGAGCGCAGATCGGCCATGACCTGGCTTCCGCGCGACGTCGCAATGTGCACCAGTCGTCCTCCGGTAGCCAGCAGGTTAATGTGTTTGGGAAAGTAATCGCCGCCGATCATATCGAGAATGGCGTCGACGCCGTGTGGCGCGCCCCAACGGGCGATCTCCGTTGCCCAGTCGCCGGCCTTGTAATTCACTGCGACTTCGGCGCCAAGGCCTACGCAAAAACGGCACTTGTCGTCTGAGCCTGCGGTAGTGGCCACGCGAGCGCCAAAGGCGCGAGCCATCTGGATCGCCATGCACCCGATCCCACTGGAACCACCCTGCACCAGAAACAAATCCCCAGGGAAGAGCCGGCGCGGCTCGAATAAATTGGCCCATACGGTGATCGCAGCCTCGGGAATGGCGGCCGCGTCCCGCAAGGAGACACCTTCGGGTATGCTCAGGCACTGCCCCTCTGGCGCGACGCAATATTCGGCATAGCCTCCGCCGGCCAGCAGAGCGCAGACCGCGTCACCCACCCGCCAGCGATCGCTGCATCCCGGGCCGAGCTCAGCGATTTCACCCGCAACCTCCATCCCCAAAATCGGCGAAGCCCCCGGGGGAGCAGGATAGTGCCCCTGTCGCTGCAGCAAATCCGCTCGATTGATTCCCGCCGCCTTGGTACGAATGAGCACCTCACCCTCGCCGGGGCACGGCACCGGTCGGGTAGCCACCTGTAGCCCTTCCGGCCCGCCGGGAGCCACAACGTCAACAAATCGCATCGATGAAGGGAGTGAAGTCACGGAATTTAAGTTAAGCGCTGCTCCTTGAGTTGTCACCCCCCCCCGAGTTGTCATCCCAAGGTTCCATACTCCGCCCTCGAAGAGCAGGGTAGGGCTCAAATGAACCCAAACTCGATCTACAAACCGTTACCCCCGCACCGCAAACGGATTGAAATTCGTCTGGACATCGAAAACATCAACACCCTCCCGCCGTCTCAACCAGCCCACGCCGGCATAGGTGAGGGGAGTCGCTAGCGTCTGATACGCCACCTTGATCACGTACGACGAGATGATCAGCCGTATCATCGTGCCGCGTGAGACTTGCCCGGCGAACGAAACCGACATCACCAGAAACGTATCGAAGGCCTGGCCGACAACGGTTGACCCGACGGTTCGTGTCCAGAGCCATCGGCCCTTGGTCAGGACCTTGAGCTTGGCCAGGGTAAACGCATTGGCAAACTCACCTACCCAATAGGCGAGAAGGTAGCGGCTACAAACCGCGGCACCAACCCGAAGACTGTCTCGAACGCCTGCTGATTGTGCCACCCTGGGTCGGCGGGCAGGGCGACGGCCAATGCGCCTGCCGCGGAAAGCAGTACGGACGCAAAAAAGCCGATCCAGATCGCGCGGCGTAATACCTGGTAGCCATACACTCCGGTAAAGACGTCCCCGAATCGGTAAAGACGTCCCCGAAGATATAGGTGATAGGGAAGAGCAGCTCCGCGCCGCTGATGGCCGCACATCGCAATTCCTGATTGGGGCCAAGAGGCGGGTGGCTGCAGTGTCCGGCAGGTAGCTGGCCGGTTTTGACTTGTCTTTTCCGAGTTGTTAAAGTTGGACCTGGTCAATTCTGGCCGGCCCGCGGCTACGGGCCAAGCGTCCCCGTCGTCTAGCCCGGCCTGGCTAGAGCATTTTCTTAATTACTGTAGAGTGCCGAGGTGAAGTCTGAACCATGCTTCGGCATTCTCTTGCGTGATTTGGGGTAGCAGCTCTGTGATGGCCTGATCGAGGGCATGCTTGGTTCTGGTTTTGGCGGCGCGGAGCAGCTGCTTGAGTTTGGCCCAAGCTTTCTCGATGGGGTTCAAGTCGGGCGAGTAAGGCGGAAGGTAGAGCAGTTCGGCGCCTGCAGTCTCGATTAACTGGCAGACTCCAACCACCTTGTGCGCACTGAGATTGTCCATTACCACTACATCGCCCGGTTTCAGCGCCGGGCATAGAACCTGTTCCAGATAGGCGAGGAAGATGTCTGCGTCGGTGGCCTCTTCGATTGTCATAGTGGCGATCAGGCCGCGTATGCTCATGGCTCCCAGCATGGTCAGTATCTTCCAGTTGCCTTGAGGCACAGCGTCGTGAACGCGCGCGCCACCGGGACAGCGCGCATAGAGCCTCGTCATCTGCGTGGTCACACCGCTCTCGTCCAGATAGATCAGCCGTTCCGGCGGGGTCGCACGGATTTTTTCGAGGAACTCAGCGCGCCGCTGCTGGTTGGCTTCCGTATCGCGCTCGGTGGCGTGGAGCGACTTTTTTTAAGCCGCAGGCCGAGCCTGCGCACAAGACGCCAGACCGCGCTCAAGCAGAGGCTTATCTGCGCCTCCTGTTGCAACTTTGCTTGTAACTCGGCCAAGGTCAGGTCGGTTCGCTCGCGAACCCATTTCAAGACTTGAGGCTCAATCGCCGCTCCAACCAGCCGCTTGCGCCCCGGTCGATGCCGTACTCGCTCGGCCTGGCCGCTGCGGTTGCGAGCAGCAGAGATCTTCCATCCCCAGGCCACACTGACCCCAAAACGGCCCGACAACTCACCGATCGTGCCCTCGCCGCGATCCAAAGCAGCAAGAAACTTACGCCGCAAATCATCATCGTAAGGCTTCGCCATACGTCATTCGTCGCCGGATTCGCCAGCAAATAAACTATACACTATTTAGGAAAATGCTCTAGCGGCTACAAACCGCGGCACCAACCCGAAGACTGTCTCGAACGCCTGCTGATTGTGCCACCCTGGGTCGGCGGGCAGGGCGACGGCCAATGCGCCTGCCGCCGAAAGCAGTACGGACGCAAAAAAGCCGATCCAGATCGCGCGGCGCGATACCTGGTAGCCATACACCTCGGTAAAGACGTCCCCGAAGATATAGGTAATAGGGAAGAGCAATTCCGCGCCGCTGATGGCCAGCGGTCCGACGCGGCGCACCTTTTGGGCGACCAGATTCGATACCAGCAGGACGACGACAAAAATCAGGATGAGGGTGTCGAGGTATTTAAAGCGTGCCATGAAGAGTCTGCTTTAGCCTACAACGCCAGGAAAAAACCCTCCGTCCCAGCCACAGGCAGGGTGCCCCATATCTCCCCACGCCTTCGGTGGAGAGATTTGGGGCAGTTTGCAGAACCCAGGACCAGCCATTCTGCCGCGACCAGACATCGTACTTCCTGTTTAGGGGCTAAGAAGCGGACGGCTCCGGGTGTCCAGCAGGTAGCTGAGCCGCTTTTGACTTGTCATTTCCGAGTTGTTAAAGTTGGACTTGGTCAATTCTGGCCGGCCCGCGGCTACGGGCCAAGCGTCCCCGTCGTCTAGCCCGGCCTAGGACACCGCCCTTTCACGGCGATAACACGGGTTCGAATCCCGTCGGGGACGCCAAGAAAACAAACAACTTGAACGATTTTCGAGTGGTCCTCCCAAAAAGCGGGGACGCTACGGGGACTAACGCAGAGGTACGGGGCCATGCTCGATGAAGACGGGCACTATGTCTACGCTGTGGCCCTATGAATTCGATCCGAGCAAACGGGACGGTGTACGCCCGAGCCGATTGGCGACGAACCGAAGATGACTCGCGGTTCTCCCGTAGACGAAGCGCTCCGCGATCCTGGCTACGTCATCATTGACCGATATCACGACCTCGGTCTTGTTCCGACGATTGATGTTGTGTTCGGCCTTTCGATCGTGCGTGGCGATGAACAATTTCGTCGGCGTCAACGGAAACAGGATCGTGCATCGGGGTCTTCAGACCGTAGTACCGCAGATGCGGCATGTCACCGGTCAGCAACTCGTGCCGGCTCGCCGACATGTCGAGCGTCGACCACTGCATGTTGATGATGATGTTGCCGACGCCATCGCTCTCGATCGCCCTGACGACCATCTCCTTCGCGGCATCGTCGCTCACGTGCGGATGGTGCTTCTGCATCCACTCGAAGCGGGTCGGCGGATCACCCTCTTGCTTGTCCGACTCGTACGACGAGTCCGCGAACAAGTTCTGTCGGAGCGTGCTCTTGAAGGTCTCGCCGATCTCGGCGACCGCCGCCGGCCGACGAAGCAGACTCGCGATCATGAATCGTGTCCAGGCTCCCCGAAGCGCCTCGGTTAGCGCGCTAGTGTCGGTGCCCAGCAACACCCGGAGCGCTTTCGCTGCGGGGTCGTCCACCTTCGGGGCCATATAATCCTTTTCGATCGTCTGCTTCTGATCGTCGGGCAGCCCTTCCATCGTATAAAGGAACGGTTCATACCCCGTCGCCGCAGGATGGACGCTTTTGGCGATCACGTCCTTGTACGGGCGCGAATATGCGGTCAACTGGCCGGTGGCGCTGGCGCACCAACCGCGCAAGTAGAAGACGGGCGAAAAGTGATGCTTTATCGGGTCGGTCACTAAGGTCGTCTCTGCCACGGGTTTTAGAATCGGGCCATTCGACTGCCGTCAGAGAAAGACAGCGACAGCCTGAATGGCGAAGCTCACACAGAGGAATGCGAGGCCGATCCGCTGGCGCACCACACGCTTCGCGTTGGCGGTCCTGATGGCGTTATTCGAGGCGGTCAGGGCATCGCTTCCGAAAATACCGCCCTGAAACGGCTGAAGCGCGTAGCTGTTGAAGAACAAGACCACCGTGCCAATAGCGCCGAGGATGGCCGACGCAAGTCCTGCCAATTGTGCGTGGGTCACTCCATCAATCCCTTCGGCTTACCGCCGTCGTAGCCGTCAATCCCGGCAATCATGGATTTCGACGCGCACTTGCAACCGTCGTTGCGCCCCGGCCACGTCCACTCGCCGTTCAAGAACATGCCCTTGCTGATCAAAAAAGGTTTGCCGTTCGCCGCCTTGTGCGCTGAGTCCTGATCTTCGCCACCGGGTTGTTTGGGATTCACGCGGCACGGCGCGCCGGAATAGAGCCATGTGGCGTATTTTATGCCGAGCTTCGTTTGCTGCTCTGCATTCATGATCGCTGTGGCTTTGAAGCTCAATGACCGCGAGATTTCTTCAGCACGCCGCTTGGGCATCCCTTCGATGTCTATCAGGGCTGCGTAAATGAGGTTGAGCGCGCCGCCAACGGAGACGGCTCGGACGGCGGCTTGATAGACGGTCTCGAAATCGTTGGCGCCAACTTCGGGTAAAGCGCGGATGTTTTCCCTGAGATCCGCCAACACGGCATCTGTTACCCGCGTCGGATCGAACTTGACCGTGGGGATGCCATTCGCCGGTTTCTCCGGTCCGACCGGCGGAGTTTTACGGTCCTTTTTGCCCCATCCAAACATAGATGCCTCGTTAGCTGTATGACAGCGCAGCTATCACGTCGGGTCATAAATACGATCATGACCACGCCGCGCCCGTGCTTCTCATTGAGCACCGATTCTGCACGCGCCGTGTCGATCATCTGCCCGAAAGCGTTCTTCGCCTCGCGCGCTGGCGGCCCAGATTTAACAGGATCGACTGCCCAGGTCCGGCTAGTTCACCTCGCTGACACGGTGGGAGTCGCCAGCGGTTCTGAACCGCTGGCGGCGAAGGGGACCTACCGTGAAATCCCCGACAGGTCTACCTTGGTGCGGGTAACGAGCCAGCAAACACGCCGTCCAACTTGTTCACCGCGGCGGTCATGAATCCCGGCGAAAGGTGCGCGTATCGTTGGGTCATGCGCGGCGTTTTGTGACCGAGAATCCGGCCCACGGCATACAGGTCGACACCTTCCATCACCAGCCAGCTTGCCGCCGTGTGGCGTAGTGAATGGAATGACGCATCCTCGATGCCCACGGAAGCGAACACGCGGCGCGTGTAGACGCTCAAGTGGGCCGCGTTGACTTCAGGGAACACTAGTTCCCCCGGCGCCCCTTCTGGAAAGCTCTTGAGCACTTGCGCTGCCAGCCCATTCAACGCCAGTACCCGCAGAGAGCCATTTTTCGTCTCAGTCAGATACACGCGCTGATTTTCAAGGTCTACATCTTTCCAGCAAAGTCCAAGAATCTCACCTCGGCGCATCCCGGTGAACGCAGCTAGTGCCATCGGGCCGCGCATCCAATCCGGTGCGGCAGAAGCGCGGCCCTGAATTCGGTGGGAGACAGATACCGCGTCCGGCCTTCCGACTGTTTGGGCAGTTTCGCGCCCTGCGCCGGGTTCACCGTGAGCAATTCCCATTCAACGGCCAACTGGAGAGCGTGTCTCAGTGTGGCAAATTCTTTCGCCACCGTCCCGGCCGCAACCATCTCGCTCCGCTCATGGATGTAATCGGCCACCGTCCGGCGCGTGATCTCTTTAGCCAGGACGGGCAGAGCGGCCTTGAGCGTATTTAGAACGCCGTCCAGCCGGACAAACGTAGTCGGGCGCAAGTGCGCTTTCTGGTGCGTCTTGAATCGCCTAAGCAGATCCGCCGTGGTGATGTCGCTGGCAGACTTCACCCCAAGAATGGATTCACGTTCGATGCGCGTCTTGATTTGAGAAAGGGCCGTCATCGCTTGCGTGCGTGTAAAGGCCGTGACCTTCTCTTTCTTGCGCTTGCCGCTGGCGTCCACATACGAAACCCACCAGCCGCTACGGTCCTTACGCTGAAACACTCCATCCCGCTCTTTAGCCCTTGGCATTGCGTTTTGCTCCTTTCAATTTTCCTTCTGCCTTCTTTTTAGCTGCGCGTAGTTTGCGAACGTTGGCAAGGTGAGCGTGCTCAGGGCTGCAATAGAGCCTCTTCTGCCGGGTTTCACGTTTGAACAACTCCCGACAATCTTTCAGCTTGCAAATGCCAAATTCGACAGTGGAAAGATGGTCAATGGTGATTGTGGCCTCAATCGCCCCTTGGCAATAAGACCGTTGCACCAGAAAATATGGCGGTTCGCTTATCGCGACGAAACTCAGATGCGCCGCCTTGTTGAGCCATGCTCGTGGCTTACCTGCCAGGGCATTGCGATACTGTTCGCGCCGTTCCCAAAGCAAATGCGGAAATACAAGCGCGAAACCGGGCATTCTCTTTGTTGGTCCGACGCGGTAGCCGCGTTCTGTATTCCGATAGTCCCCAACGGCTCAGAAAACGACTTAGCTCCCAAGTGTCTTTCTTCAGTGTTAAGAATTCTTTGCGCAGTTTCCATGCGTCTTTCTCTTCGTCCCCCGGTTTTAGAAGCAAAGGGGCAAAGGGTGTTTCAAGCTCCGCTGAGTAATAGGCGAGTACATCGAACTCTCGACCTGAAATGTCGGGAGTATTCCGACGGTTCTCATGAGGCAATAAAACGTCCGACGGAATGTCTGCACGCTCAATTTCCAAGGCGCTGGACGCAGTCAATCCGTCCAAGCCCAACATGCCCGAAGTATCCGTTGATCGAGTGACGCGCACCTGCACCCTGTCACGGCCCCTTGGTGTTGAAGTTGAAATGGACTTGGCCAGCGCATTTGGGCCAGGTTTTTCTTGCCAGTCAACGACGTCCGTCCAGTCAACGATCTCCGCCGTGCCAACAACCCAAAGAGCGCGATAAGGCTGGAAAGCCAACCGTGCCGGAATTTCGAAATTGGATAGCTGTGCCATGCTTTGTGATTTAGCGTATCACGGAGCAGCGTTAGGCTGGACATGCAAAGGAGGAAATTCATATGGCTGTGATTGCAAAGATCGAACCTGAATTGGTGAGTGTTCAGAGCGCGGAGATTATGACGGGGCGTAGCCGATGGAGTCGGCGGCGCGACGCTTATGAGGGGAAAGATTGCCAGCGTGAAACTTGGGGCGAAACTGCTTATCCCGATCTCTGAGGTTCGCCGCGTGATCTCAGAGAACACACGTCCGCGTCTTCAGGATGCCAGCAAATGACAGCCGAAGAGCTCGCTCTGCATCTCGGTGCTAGGCGGACCGGTAATGGTCGTTGGCTAGCGAGATGCCCAGCTCATCGCGACCGCCTTCCGAGCCTTTCTATATCGTCGGGGCGAGAGAATCGCGTTCTGGTGCATTGCTGGGCGGGCTGCGATCTGGCCGCAGTTCTCAAAGCGGCTGGCCTAACTTTCCAGAGCTTATTCCCCGCTGGCCCTCCACCGACGAAGGCTCAACGCGACGCGCTTGACAGGCAGCGGCGAACCAAGCTTGTAGAGGCCAATCGGGAGCGGCAAGCCAACAAGGAAATTCGGGAGCGAGTACAAAAGTTGACTGCAATCGTTAACGCGTTGGGTGCCAAGCTGGCGCGGCAACCCGAAAGTGATGTGTTCGCAGCGATCTTCCATCAAGCGTGCTGGAAGCTTCACCTGGCCGAATGGGAACAGGAAGCCTATCCCAGAACGAAGAAAGTCGTATTCGAAAGGAAAGCTTCATGAGCACACGGAGTCTACCGCCCAACGATTTGGGTGCGATGTTCGGGAAAGAAGATGATCCCCTTCGCAATATGACAGGCGAAGATTTCGCGGCTTTGCTTGGACTTTCTAAAGCCCGGACATTGCAAAGCGAGAGCGCTATCATCTCCGGCCGGCCACGACTCGCCGAGCAGGCACTCCATGGCCCAGCGGGCAATATCGTTCGCACTATAGAGCCACACTCCGAAGCGGACACGGCGGCGATCCTTCTGCAATTTCTGGCTGCGTTCGGAAACATTATCGGACCTGGACCCCACTGCACGGTCGAGGCTACCCGTCACGGGCTCAACGTCTTCGTGGTCCTGGTTGGAGATTCCAGCAAAGCTCGCAAGGGCACGAGTTGGGGTCACATCCGTCGCCTTTTCCATCGAGTCGAAGCCGAGTGGGTCGCTAACCGTGTGACCGGCGGACTCTCCAGTGCAGAAGGGTTGATCAATGAAGTGAGAGATGAAGAAGCTGCCACTGACAGACGCCTGATGGCTGTCTCTGACGAATTCGCTTCGGTTCTAAAGGTGATGTCACGAGAAGGCAATACGCTCTCGCCGTTACTCCGGAGCGCCTGGGATAGTGGCGATCTGAAAACGCTCGTAAAGACCAATCCACTGAAGGCCACCGGCGCCCACATCAGCCTGATAGGGCACATCACTCAGACCGAATTGCTGAAGTTTCTGAACGGTACAGAAGCCAATAACGGTTTCGGGAACCGCCTTCTCTGGATCTGGGTCACGCGCAGCAAGTTTCTTCCGGAGGGAGGCGCAGTACCCGAACAAGAGATGTCTGCGCTCAGCATTCAAGTTCGAGAGGCGGTGCAATGGGCAAAGAATGAACGGGAATTCCGCCGGGACCATACATCGCGGCAACTTTGGGCGACGGTTTACCCCGAGTTAAGCAGAGGCCAGCCCGGCCTCCTTGGTGCCGTCACCAGCAGAGCTGAGGCCCAGGTGCTGCAGCTTAGTGCGATCTATGCAGCCCTGGATCAGAGCGCGGTCATTCGCGTCGAGCACCTATGGGCCGCATTGAGCTTATGGGACTACTGCTTTGCGAGTGCCCGGTACATCTTCGGCGACGCAACGGGTGATCCAAACGCCGACCGAATTCGCGACTCGCTAAACGCTGCCGGCGCGAACGGCATGAACAAGACCGACCTTCATGCCATTTTCAAGCGACACATCAGTGGCGACGCACTTGACCGTGCTGTCAAGCAATTGGAATCCATGGGCATAGCCAGGCGCGAGACGATGCGCAGCGAGGGCCGCTCCATGGAAATGTGGTTTGCGAATTAAGCGAAAAAAGCGAAATAAGCCCCTCCACTTGACCCTTAATTCGCTTAATTCGCTTATTTCGCAAATTTGGGAGGAGCAATATGGACACTTTCACCCGCATGGCTGACGAATGGATTCGGGCACACTGCCCTGAGATCGGCAACGAAACGCCTCAGCGAAATTCATCAATTGATTGTGGCATTGAAGCCGCAGCGGTAACTCATGACCCGAACTACGTCGCATGGTTGCCGGAGTTCGAAGCGTGGGTGGCAGAGCAGTGTTTTTTTCGTGACCGGTGTTTCGGTGGGGTCGGATCGCTCCACGTCCACTTCGCGGAGTGGTGCGTGAAGTCGGGCAGTGTGCCCTGCGACCGTCAAGACTTCGAATCGATCTTGCGTGATCAGGACGTTCTTTTCGCCGACGGTCTGGTGTCAGGGCTCATTCTTTCCGCGGATGAGACCGAGAGGCGCCACGCCGTTGCAAGAGCCAGAAAGCATAGAGGGCGAGCCCCAACTTCCCGGGTACCGTGACCGGGCCATGACGGCGAGTTGGGGCATTATCGGCTCACCGGCAGCTCTGATTTCGACCCTATGGGGTCAGAACATCAACGAGGAGAAGAGCAGGATGAACGCAAACGGAAGGGATTGGATTCAGTTAACGCCCGAGGAGCAATTCGAGGCCGCGTCGGAGAAGTTTGCCCGCTACGCCAACGCCGGCTACTACGGCAAGTGCCGGAAGTGGTCCCGGAGACTCGCCCATGCCGCCTTTACGCTTCACCCGGAGCTGCGCGAGGAAGGCTCCCTGGAACGCTACCGCGTCGCCAGGCTGGGCCGGGAGCGCGGACATCGCGGAGCTGAGTTGACTGCGTTCGTCGAGCAGGCGTACGAGAGCGGCCTGGCTAAGTCCGTCATCGAAGTGGGACTCGAAAAGACTGCTGGTCAACAGGGCTCTCGCATGTTGAGAAATGTTGAGGTCCTAGGAAAACTATGAAGCGCATACTCGCATCCCTCGTCTTCCTCGCGGCGTTCGCCGCACATTCACAATCTGTGTCACCGGTCCTCGGCGAATCGGTGCAGTATGTCTTCACCGCGCCTTCAGGTTCCTGCGGAGCCGCGCCTCCTGTTCAGGTGCTCTATTCGACAGGGGCGGTTTACACATGCGACAACGGCACATGGGCGATGGTGCCGAACATCACTCCATCTAGCCTGGCCGCGGCGAACACGTACTCGATCAACGGTGTCAATTTGTTCGGGGACAGCATCACGAAAGGAATCGGAGCTGACACCTACAGCGATTCCTATGCCGGGATTCTGGGTGCGGCATATGGTCCGCCGGCCATAAATTACGGCAGGTCGGGTGCGTGGGCCACCGATGTGAATACGCTGTATGTCTACCCGAACCTCAACCCGACACGCTACAACAATGTTCCATCCACTTTGCTCATCGGGACCAACGATGCCGCGACGTGCGGACTCACACTCGGATGCGAGAACAACTACATCCACGCGATGACATCCATGATCGCCTGGGCCACGATTCCCCTGGAGTACAAGATTCAACCGCAGTTGGCCATCGCCTCTGGGAACTGCAGCACCACCGGAGCCTGGACTAGCGTCGCCTTTGGCAATGCCCTCGGTGTCCAGAGCACCGTCCCTGGCTCGACCATTACCTGTACCTCACTTACTGGAGGCGATCCGGCAGTCTACGCAAACTGGTTCGCTCAGGATGGACTGACCTCGACCGCTACGTTCCAGATCGACGGAGTGCTGGTTGATAGCTGGAATAGTTTTGGGTTCAACGGTCAGGTTATTCTCACTGGCAACGGCGTGGGAACCACGCGGGTAGCGTTCGGCACGCGTTATCAGTTGACCGGCAGCGGGACCCATACGTACAAGGTCACAGTTGGAACTGCGGGTGTTTCAAATGCCTTCACCTTGCTCTGGATAGGTTCCCCTGCGCCTAAGTCCGCGATCAACTTGGGTGGACAGACGCAGAACCCGCCGCGCATGGCCGTGGGTGGGGTGATTCGGCAGCAGGCAGACGCTCAGAGCGCCAACACGGCGTTTTACAACAATCTGGCACTTACCGTCGCTGCTCAGTTTGCGGCCGACGGTGCATACGTCTTTCCAGTCAACGTTCGCAACTACGTTGACCTGGACTACGCCACGCTCGACAGCGACATGTCCGCGGCCACGCTCCCTAACGGTCTCGCTACAATCGCGTCGACGTCGCCGGGCGCGCATCCCAATGGTAGCGTGAGCAATGGTGTGCAGGTTGGAGGACATCGACACCTGGCCGATGCCTTCTTGGCCGCAATGCCTCCGCCGGCGTACACCCTCAATCAACTTAGCCGCAACTTAGGCCCCATCCAGTATCAGCGATATGACGAATACGACGGCCCAGAGACTTTCACCGCGCAGAACATTGGTTCTCCGACTGCGGCCGCATGCAACGAAAACCAGATGGTCAGTACGGATTACAACCACCCAGGGAACCTACAGATCATCTCGGGAACTGTTTCAGGGGCAGGCATATCGTGTTCACCCACTAATTCAGATCACGGCCCTTGGCCTGCCCTTAACGCTGGGTCCGGCTGGTTGATGGAATCGCTGATCTATATCTGCTGTACTCCATCGACAAACTCCGCCGCGTATCAGGTCGGTTCGGGTTTCACCATCGCGTCGAGCCCTTGGACTGCGGGCGTTGGCTTCTACATCTCGTCCTCCAACGCTGTGCAGAATGACTGGTACTGCGAGTATGGGTCAACCTATGTGGACACAGGCGTCGTTCTCACCAACGGCACTTGGCAGCGAATGAGCGTGGTTAGCAATGGCTCGACGGTCAGTTGGCTCATCAATGGGATGGGAACCAGTGCTGGGTGCTCCAACATTCCAGTTGCCAGCCTTCCTTCCAACAACCAAGTGATGGGGTACACGGCGGTTTCGCTCACGCCTTCGACAAGCTACACCCTGGGAGTCGACTATTCCCTTTTCCAGCGGAACGTAAATCGATGAGCAAAGACTACCGTTCCAGTGCGGAAAGCTTCCGGGGAGCACGTGAGCCGTAATCTTCTGGGTTGCCTTTGTATCGCATTTGCGATACATTCATATCCATGAGCAACCCGATGAGTTTTCGCCTGAGCGACACCGCTCTCACTCTTCTGGATCGACTCTGCTCCGCGTTGGGGCTGAAGCGCTCTGGGGTTTTGGAGTTGGCGCTTCGCGAGCTAGCAAAGAAGCATGACGTGCGGGGGTAATGCTCCCGTAAAACCAAAACGCCCCCGCCAGGTGTTCCACCACCGGACAGGGGCTAACCTGATCACCTACAAAGGAGACGATATGGCTATTTCTCAGAATACCCGCGTTCTAATCGGTGGCACGCTTTCCACTTCGATCAAATCCTCGCATGTCAGAAAGATGACGGAGTTGTCCAAGACTGCAGACCTGTCTGTGTCCGGGATCCTGAACCGGGCTGTCGAAAATTGGCTTGAAATCGAGGCCCCGGCTTACCTGGATCGTGCAAAGGGAAAAGCCTAGCGCCGGCTGGGGATCCGGTATTGAGGGCGACTCCTGAGCGGGCCGCCCTTTTCCATTGGCGCAGTTCGCATGGAGGAAAGACATGGAGAATCGAATCGGCGAGTTGGGAGGAAGCCTCTCAGTACGGTTGGACGAAACCGGCTCGCACCCATCTGATTGCGCAAACCGCGCCCCACAAAGGATCGGTTACGGAGCAGCAGGGCATGGGTAAGCTTTGGACATAGCAAAATTGATGACATCGTACCCCGGCTGGTTTAGCTTCTCCGGATTGTCCTCAAGCCACTTCACTAGAATTCGGATAATCTGCGGCCATGAGACATCCTGCGGTACACAGTAGAACAGAATCGAACGAGACTTTGCCCCTAGTGCTTTAGTCTCCGCAGTTTGCCATATCGCATCAGCGTCCATCACACCCTGCACGAATGCCAAGCAGTAATATGCTGCCGTCCATTCTCCTTGGCTAAGCTTAGGTGAGACTTCCGCCATTTGCTGCGCCGGGTGGCACTTCGTCAGGAGGATGTTGCCGTCCACGGAGCTAAGATTTCTGGCCCAAGCTGCTGACGAGAGAAAAAGGGACAGAAAGGTGGCGCACAGCAGCAATGTTTTCATGCACGGAATTGTACTGCGTCGCTCTCATTACGCCTTCCACGTCGGGAGCAGGTCTACTCGCATGGTGAACGATGTCAGTCAGCGTGACGCTTCCGCATGGGTCAAGCACGGCCGCACCATTGGCCAGCATTGAAGAGGGAAATAGACACCGCGCCCACTGGGGCAGCCCTGCGCCGGGCGATTGTAGAGCAGGCCGCGAAGATCAACCTCCCGGTAATCACTGCTCGCTTAAGTTGTTGAGGATTCGTGTGATGATTCTTGAACGGCGTGAGAGGCGCGGCACTTAAAATGGTTTCATGCCAGGCGAATTTCCAACCCGAGAGCGGAACGAGCTACTCCGCAGACTTGCAAAAGACCCTCGGAGTGCGAAGAATCGCCAGATCAGAATCCCGGCTCCGACGACACCGCCGAAGCGTGTTCGGCGATCGGCGACACACGGAATCACATGGGAGCTTTCGCGGTCTATGTCCGGGTACGACGTTTTCCAAAATAAACAGATCGGAGGGAAGGCTCCAAAGTGGGTGTTGCAGGGCCCGGACGGAAGAGATGACTTTTATATCGTCAAGTTTGGAGCTAAGAACGGTCACATCGAGGTGCTGACGGAGCTCTTCAACAATCAACTGGGAGGGCTTCTGGGCTTTGAAATGGCGCACAGCGGTATCGCACGACTCGACGAACACCTATATTTCGTGACGCGCAACTTTCGACGTGGAGAGATGTTGGTACACGGTAGTCTAGTGGTTGCTGCGGTGCTAAATGAGCGCGAAGAAGTGCTGGAAACTATTAAGCCCTCGGTCGAGCAGGATTTCTATGGGATCGACTATATCTATCAGGCGATTCGCGACTATACGGGCAAGCATGCCGAAGCTGTCTTTCAGAAACTCATCGAAATGCTTGTATTCGACTCTCTTATTGGAGCGGCCGATCGTCACCCTAAAAACTGGGGAGTTCTCAGGCCGGAGAAAGATGACCTTGGTGCCGCATCATTCCGCCTAGCGCCGCTTTTTGACTCTGCGAGGGCCTTGTTGTGGGACCACCCCGAGGCTAAACTGTTAATACTGGATGCTGACCCAAGTGCGGTGGAACGTTACGCTCGCAGTTCTCGTCCCTGCATCGGGCCGGCTAAACCTCATCCTAAAATCAATGGCTGCAACCACTTCGACCTGTTTTCGCATCTTTGCGAGTGCTATCCGAATCAAGTAGCTAGCGCTTATGCGCGGATTGCCGATAAGGACGTCGCGGGGATAGCTCGTGTGCTGCTGCGAAAATTTCCCTTCAAAAGGGGATTCTCATCGCTGCGAAAACGCGTAATAGTAAAAGTTCTAGAGGTTCGGTCAAGTTTTCTGGGTCAGGTGGTCCAGGAAAGGGGGATACAGACAGATGGTATGGGAATCACGCTTCAGGACGCCGCCACCGCGGCTCGAAGTAGTGTTTGATGAAACAGTGGTGGCAGTTCTCGGTCGCAGGCGAGACGGTTGGTACACGTTTAAGTACTTGCCGACCTTCGGGCAACTAAGCCTTGCACCGTTACCCGGCTTTCCGAAAGTGGATGACAGGGAGTACGTTTCCATTGATCTATTTCCATTTTTTGCAGAGCGGATACCGGAATTGCGTCGTCCAGAGGTACAGGAATGGCTGAAGAAGCATCCTTCCATTGATGTGAGCGATAAGCTAGGCTTGCTCGCGGCCCTCGGTAAGGAGTCGGTCACCGATTCGTACGAGCTTCGTCCCCCTAAAGTCGCCTAGGAGATTATTCCATTGGCTCTCGGCCGCCCTTTGGGGCGGCCGTTGTTCGTTTTGCACGTCCAGCGGCCCTGGGGACCCGCATGGCGCACAGCGCGCAGAGTTCCGCCTGCCCAGCAGCGTGGCGGAGGATATTTTCATACCAGTACGCGCGCGCGCGTGAGCCTAGATTTGCGCCCCTTTGCTGTGTGGTGATCTGTGTAGCGGTTTTCATGTACAAATGCCGAATTTCCCGGCACGCTTGCGCGTATTAGCGGGATTTTTTAGACCACATTTAAAGCGCCCCCGCATAATTTTCTGTTAATTAAATGGTAAACAGTGGAAATGCCAATGGAATGATCGGAACTCCCATAGCGACCGACAACGGCATCATCGTGCGGTGTCTTCTCGACCCGCTAATCCAGATAGGGCAGCGTTCAAATAAACTCCAAGGACATCGTCACAACACAAGTTGCCCATGAATAAGCTGGCTCCAAGACAAGCACAATTCGTTGCAGAGTATCTAACCGACCTGAACGCTACAAAGGCGGCAGAGAGGGCTGGTTACAGCCCAAAGACGGCATATTCCCAAGGCCACCGGCTGTTGAAAAATGTTGAAGTGAAAGGAGCAATTCAGGCGGCGATGGACAGGCGGGCAGCGAGGTCGGAGATCACCTCGGATCTAGTACTCCAGGAAATAGCGAAACTAGCATTCCTGGATCCCCGCAAGCTGTTCGAGAACGATGGTTCTCTCCTGCGCATTCAGGACCTCGACGAAGATACCGCCATGGCAATAGCCGGCATTGAAGTAACAGAGCTGTTCGAGGGAACCGGTGAGCAGAAGCATGCGTATGGGCTGCTCAAAAAGGTCAAGCTGGCCAGCAAGCTGGATGCGCTCGATAAGTTGGGCAAGCATCTGAAACTGTTTGGCGACGCACAGAGCATCAATGTGAATGTGTCGATCGCTCAAGCCATCATCGAAGCTCAAGAACGCCTCGCGAACAAATGACACCGGAACAGAGGTTGCAGATTGCCGGCCATGTAGGTGAGCTCCATGCTGACCCATGGGGATACGTTCGCTATGCCTATAAGTGGGGTAAGCTTGGCGGCCTCAGTGGCTGCCCCACTTCCTGCATAAATACTTCAAAATAGGCCTGCCCAGAGGTGGAAGCTCTCAATAGCCACGCTAGATGTCTCGGTCGTGCTTTCCAATTTCCACACCTTCCGCGAACCGTCAGGCTCCCAACCAAACCGAATGGCATCGGGCATTCCCAATTCAAGACAAACCTGCGTCGATTTCCGCCTCGCCTGAAGAGTGTTTGAGAGCATCTCGAAAAGTTCATTGGTGACGAAGATCTCTGCTCCAAGTTCCCCTGGCGAAGAGAAGCCGATGCCATCCCCCTTATACGGCGGACAAAAGCTCAACTGGCCAATCTTATTTTCAGACAACTCCAGTTTTTCGATATTCTTCTGGGTCAACGACCCCCTTTGCCTTACTGCTAATCGCAGATCGCAGTAGCGCCGGCTCGCCAGAATCGAGAGGGCAGGCTTAAGGCCAAAGGCATGGCGCTCGCCGATTTCGAATACGCCAGTATCCTTGATTGCCGAGCATTCGACGATGAGCTGCGGAGAGGCTTTCTCCGCCTCAAACGAGCAGAGCAGAGTAGCTTTCTTGGCTTGTGCGGTCAGCTGCAAACAGGAGTCTTCCCGGCTGCAGGGTATCACTGTGTCGGAACATCTGGAAAGAACTGCACGCACACGTCTTTTTGGCTTGGATGCGTGAGTTAAGCCTGGTCAACGAAAGCAGCGAGACTCTAGAGGGGATCATGGATCGGCGGCTGCGGGCAATTGAGCAGCGTTTGCAGCGGGAAGCCAACTATTGACCGGCGGGGCTAATGGGGAATTCGGGAAGCAATCCTGAAGTCGGGGACGCTACGGGGACTAAGCGGGGACCAAAGCCTGCAAAATTGGTGCAAACCCATCCGGGCAAGGTCGTCCCTATCTGTTTTCCGAATCAGTGTTTTAGGTGAATCCGTGCAAAGCATTGCAAACTATGCAAAATAGCCTAATACCCACTTTCACGGCGATAACACGGGTTCGAATCCCGTCGGGGACGCCATAGAAAATAAGAGACTTACAAGCAAATTGCCCATCTGTAACAGCCCAAGTTGTCACACATTTGCCAAAAGTCGCAAGGGTTGTTGGCTAAGGCTGTTACGTGGGATTGTTCTAAACCTGCCCCGTAACGCAATACTTTTGGCCTTGATTTGCGCTGTGATAAGTGCATGATTTGAAGGATCTGCGGTGGCTGCCGGTTTTTACAATGATCGTGGGGCCGGTGTGGAACAAGGTGGTTGATCGCTTTGACAAGGGAATTGGCGAAACCCGCCTGCCCAAGTTCTCAAAGACTGCGGTTTGGGTTGCGGCTATCTGTTCACTCCCTGTGCTTGTTGTAACGGCCTCAATTTTCGGCTACAGACATTTCCATAAAGTGTCTGCTACCACGGCCACCGCACCCGCCCCGGTTCCGCCAAAGCCCGCGCCTGCGCCCGCCGCTCCACCCGTCCAAGCATCAACGCAGCAGCCCCAGCAGATAGCACCACCGCCGCGCAAGCCTCGCAGCAAGCCAGCCGCACCGCCCGCCCCAGCAACAACTGTGGGGACTGGAAGCACCGTGTACGGCAACGTCCCACCGGGTACCCGGGTCGGGGGCAGAAGCGTCTATGTGGGAGCGACAGAAGCGAATGGCAGCACCAGAATCGGGGGTGGAACGGCCATCGGCTACGGGGCAAGCGCGGACCCGACTTCGATTGCGATAGGTGCCCATGCGGGCAGCCATCCGCAGCCACCCGCCACCGTCAACAGTGCACCGAACGGCTTCGTCGTTTCCGGGGGCACCGTGAACAATCCCACAGTCAACAACTACACGAACCCTGCCCCTATGGGTCCGAACAACGTTCAGCTTGCGGACAGTGCTAAGGATATAGCCCGTAGATTCAGGGAACTTCAAGACTATTTCAACTGGCACGATAACAACGAACGACAGGCGCACGCGAACGGTCAACTCGGTCCAATCCCGCGCTCGTTTTATCAGGGCGAAATGATTCGCCTCCAGCCGATTAGGACGGAAGCAATGGCCTTGCGCCGTGTGATTCTTGACCGAGTTCCGCCACAGCCCACAGACGACGATTGCAAAACCGTTTTAGATTACAACTCCCTTGCTGGAGTACACCCGCTATATGGTTGCGCGGACTATTTCGAGCACCTTGCACAATCTTTAATGTTGAAGTGACCCCGGCCCCCGTACTGCCCTCAGGTATTCTCCCAAACCTTTTCAGCATCCACCCCTGTTACCCTCTGAGAGAATGACGGATCACCAAATCACTTTGACTGTGGGCATCTTTAGCCCACTCGCTACCATAGTTGTGCTGTGGCTATCCCCCCGCATGACCTTCGGCGTGTGGAAACTGCAAAAGTTGAGAGAGCAACAACTAAGCATTGCAGAGAGGTATGCGAAGCTCGCACACATCGCACATTTCGACCACGGCCCTCAGCACTTCTTTGAAGAGAGGATTCTTGTTATGCTTGCCGCCGCACTTTTCCAAGGTGAAGAGCTAAAGCGCGGCCTCAAACGATTGGGAGAAACGGTCCCGAAGCGTGACTTTTCGCCCGAATCCCTTGAATCTCTCTCGTAGCTGCGAACAGAAATCACAATGCTTATGTACGTGGAAGCCTTAGAGACAAATCCACCCGCCATACCGCCCACAAGAGAATAGATGCCCCGGCCCCATTGGAAAGGGCTCGCAACTGTTCACCTGCTACGCTTTATGGGCATGATTTTGGAGTGCTACTTTGACGGAGCAAACAAGCCCACAGCCGAGCATGACCGGGTTGTTTTAGCTACGGCCTGCGGAACCACCGAACAGTGGCAGCGGTTCAATGCGGGATGGAATGACTTGTTAGACCATTTCCCCGCCCCGCCCCTCCACACGAAAGACGCGGCTGCGCTAAAGAGGGATTTCAGCCGCGAAGGATGGGACTACGATGTTATGGATGATTTCATCTCTGAGGGAGTGCGGGTAATTGAAAAGCACATTGCCTACCAGCTTCCCCTTTCGAAGAAATTCACTTCCGGCCTGTTTGTCGCGACCCTAACCATTCCCTTAGACGACTGGAAAAGAGCGCGTCAAGTCGTCACCCTTCCGAACAGCATCAATGAGATTCTGACTTCCGAGACTATGGGTTTTTGTTTCGCGTGGGGTAGAGAGATCGGAGCCGAGAACTACCATTTCCACTTCGACCAAAATGAGGATTTTCGCGGTCATGCCGTAGACCGAATTAGCAGCAAGGAAATCAGGGAAGATGTTCCGATTTTTGAGAAGGTCACCGTGTTTCCCGAGGCGGATTCGAAGGTCACACCGCCATTGCAGATGGCAGACCTGTTTGCTTGGTGTATTGCTCACAATGACGACAAGATCAAACGTTCTTGGCATCCCGTTGTAGACAATTTTTCATGGGAAAGCAAGATTCTCACTTACGATTACCTCATAAAGCCGAGTCCGAATGCAATGGAAAGAACTTTGAACTGGAACACCCCGCCCCGAAGGATGCAACCGAAATAAACGTAGCTCGCCCCAGCTCCCGCCTAAACTCAAGTTTGCCACTATAGTTGTTCTAGATAGCGCCGCACCCCGGAGCAACATCCCGAGTCTCTTGGCCACCGGCTGAATGTAGTAGCGCATGACGGTCGACAACCACAATGGTTGCTTTCCGCGCTTCTTTCCCGCCCGGCTGCTGTTGGCCGCGAAGACGTAGTCTTCGAGTTCGCGATACAGCGTTTGCTGAAACCAATCCAGCAAATCCTGTGCTGTGCACTCGTCCAGGGGCATTCTTGCCGGAATGGCTCCCCACATGTCGACGCAAGCGGCCTGGACCGCGCTGCGCTGGAAGGCGCTCAACTGTGCGTCCGGAAGAACCCGAAGAACCCGTCTAACGTCTTCCGTTCCTGGCCAAACCACAACGGCCCCCTCCAAGTGCTCAGCCTTAGGCGTTTCGACTTGGCCAGTGCAAATGTTTATGTAGAAATCGGAATGTGCGTTGTCCCTGAATGGTGTGGCCTCCATTCGAATATTCAATTTCCGTAGCATCGGCCAGCTCGAACTGAGCATAGAGCCATGCAACCTTTGCGTACTCATACGCTACCCACTGATCTCTTCCCACCTGATCCCAATGGCCGCGCTCCACCATAAAGGGGCGAGGAATCATGAGGTAAGTCATTTCCGCGTAATCGAAAGTGCTGCCCTCGTTGAAGTAAGGCATTTCCCACTCGATACTGTACATAAAGCTGAACCGTTCATCCGTGGCCGCCACTTTACGGGTCCAGCTATTGAAATCGCCGGAACATATAGATAGACAATAACTTTCCAGAATCGGTGGCACGCGAACAGCAGTCTCACCCCCATAGCTGAGACCGTAGAACGCGATGCGTTTGGAATCCACCATCGGTAACGTTTGCAGCCAACGTAGAATCTGATCGTGCTGGCCGATAATAAAGGAGAACAGAGATGCTTTCACCCCGTTGGCCTTACGGCATAACCATCGGTATCGGTCTTCGCCTCGATAGAGGTTATGGGGCGCAAAGGTAATGAAACCCTGATCGGCAAGGCGAGCGGCGAAGTTATGATATGCGCTGTTGTCGCCTTCAATTACATCCCTGGGCACGCCCCGTCTCCCATGCTGGCAGACAACGACCGGTCGGCGCTCGCCTGGTCTAAGGTCTTTTGGTAACAAAAGAATGCCCCAAGCAAACACTTCAGGCCAAACATCGAGTGTCACTTCGTAGCCCACCCATTTCGGGTTGTCATAGATACGACGCGTCCGTGGGTTGGCCGGCAGTAATGGCTCATTGAATTTCCCCAACACTTCTTCGCAGAAATATTGGCGATACCACTTGGATGCCTCAATGAATTTATTCGGCGAATAAGCCTTGTGACGGAGCTCGGAATTCCAGGTTTCGTCCGCCAGTTCGGGCATTACCTTGTGTAAATAAAACTGCTGGCGCACATGCTCTGATTCGCGAACCAGCGCTTGGGTAAAGGTCTCGAGTTCTTTTACCTGCTCTTTCTGACGCTCGCCGGGGTCGAATGAACGACGGCGATCGCCGAGGGGCTGATTGGAAAGCGGTGTTTGCAACTTTGCGCCTAATTGCTGCACGAACCGTTGTAAAGCTTGTTGCGAACCGGGCCCGGTCGGTGCGTCTCCCTCACCGTGGATTAGATCGCGTGATTGAAATCCCACGCTGATAAGTGATGCGATTCGCTCAAACTCTGCTTGGACAGTTTCGAACATTGGAGTTCGGAGGTTACCCCTTGGGCTGGTTACGTTCGGGACGTGGCTATATTCGACCACCAGACCCCGCGGAGCGATGAGTGTAGCCAGTTCAGCATCGCCAAACTCATGCAACAGCGCCCATAGGTTGCGATAGATGGGCTCGGACCAGACGTCCTGGCGTGTATCGAAATAGCCGCTAACCAGAGCCGCGTCAATCCGTGTGTCCGCAACGGCGGCGTAGAACGCAATCAAGCCGCCTTCGGCATAACCAGCCACGCCGATCTTCCCCTCTCCCTCCCGCTTGTGGTGAAACCAGTCAACGGCTGCGAGCACCTTCTGAACTTCGTAGCCGATGATATGCCGACCCATGTGAAAGGCTTGGCGGTAGATCCACTCGCGATCGGATTGATCGGTCATGTGGATGTCCGGATGACCCGCCCAGCGCGATGTGCGGTCGATTAATACAGGGATCAATACTTCAAAACCGTTCTCAGCCAGCCTGCGGGCATACTGGTTTTCGGCGGCAATTCCCGAAGCCAATCCGGCGATCTGTTCCGGAGTCTGATCGGCGTCAGGAAGCGCGACGACATAACCGGCGGGAGATTTGTGTGGCTTTAGGAGAAGACCCTCTCCGGTCACACCCTCGAGAGCCGGCCAACGGACCTGATGAACAGAATACGCGTCCGTCTCCGCGACTAATGCCGGATTGTCAGCATCGCCAAACCACTCCATAATCACCGGAGGACGCGCATCCACGACTCCGATTTGCTTCAAGAACCGACCGCGGTTGGGTTCAATTGATTTCTCGTAAGCCGCTCGCGACGAAAGATCTCGTTTCCAGTACTTCTGCCGCTCCTCTATGGACTCCGCAATTTTTCGCTCGACGTATTGGTGCGCGCCGTCCATCATTTTTTCAGAAAAATCGCCTTCCCAAGTGAGCGGTTGTGTCTCTGGAAGTGTATGAGGCTGTGGAACCGTTGCAGGCTGTGAAAAACCTTGGGCGGCTAGCGTGAGGCCCATAGCTTGCAATAACTCGCGTCTCGTCATTTTTCCCCTAATTAGCGCCAAGCCTAAACACTGTTATGAACTTTATACCTGCAGGTAATATCCGCGCGTCAGTGATGTTGGTTTCGCGCAGCATAGAAAGATGGGGAGCGGGCCGGCTACCATTACTCCGCCTTCTACTCCACCTTCGCCTGCGTTCATAACAGGCTCGAGAAGTGGAATTTAAGAGCAAACTGTATTTGACGTCCGGGCTGCCGCGTAGTAGCAGATACTGTGGGAAAACTTGACATGTTCGATGAGTTGAAGGGGTGAGCCAACATGTTGACCTTTTTAGGAGTTCGCTGCCATGAGGGGAGGTGTGATGGATAGAAGCCCGGGGTCGAACCCCCGTCCGAAATCTATGTAAGCAGACAGACTCCATGCGTAGTCGGGATTCCGGAGATTTCGCGCGCCGCGCTCGGAACCGACAAGATGCGATCTGTTTCCTTCGATGGGGCCCGTCCGTGTCTCAGGGTAGAGGAAAGTGCGGGAACTTCCCACCCTTGGGGAGCAGGCGAAGCGAAGGACATCTCTCCAATTTGGAGCGGGAGTAGACTTTCTGTTTGTCCGCATGATCCGCTCGGGCGCTTCTTTCCGGGTTTGTCAGGTCGCCGACGTTCCTCATTCGCCCAATGGTGATGACGGATCTTTCAGGCGACTGACCTCTCCCACCACGATAACGTTCTTTTCGGCTGGATCGAACAGCGCTGGCGCCAACATCTCCGTGGCTAAGATAAGCCAGCCGTCCGCGCAGAACCTTGTAGCGAACACACCGTGACCAATACGGCCGGCACGGGTATCTACCTTCAGGGCTCACTCTACCAGAGCCTTTGCCGTGCATGTCATCGAGTAAAGACCGCTCAGGATCACCCGCACGATTTCGCGATCATGCCTTGTGGTGTGGCGAGACCTTGTTGAGCTCCCTAAGCAGCACGGTTGCCGACGGTGGAGCGGGAACCTGATGTTTGAAGACGATGTCCTGGCCTGAGATCTCCTTGCCATAGATGTTCTTGTTGGCTCCGTCGTCGGCGCGGATGGTCGATCCTGCGAGAGAGACGCCGGCGAAGAGACCCCGAGTGCGCGACCACGAAAGGATCTGGGCGTTCATCACCACATCCGTTTCGGCAGTAATAGTGCGGCCGACCGGGCCAGCAGCGGCAGAGGCGTCGCCGCCAAGCTTGACCTTGCTGGACAACACAGACTTTGCGCCCTTTTCGTTCATGATCAGGAGAACAAAGTCAGTCGCCTCTGCACCGATCTGGAAACCGAAGCTCCCTCCTTCCAGAGCCATCATCGTCGGCGCGCTCCAGGGACCGGTCAACTTTGGTCCCCTGCGGCACGTCATAACGCCGCGGCCATAGCTTCCGCCCACGACGAAGGCCGCCTTCTTGACCGACGGATAGACGACAACGCACTCCGCCTTATCGATCAGGTCCTTCGGTATTCCCTTGTCCGGAGCATCGAGAATCTCCTTCACGACCTCCCCAGCCTCCTTCACGCGGTCCTCCTCTTTTTCCTGAGAGAATGCCGGCACTGCCAGCATTAAGCCGAGCGACAAACATCCAATCCTTTTGATCGTTTTCATCTCTTCTCCTTCACCTTCGCTTTGCCGTCGGCTCGCGGACCAACAGCACCGACAATCAGCACTAAAGGTTCGGAACAGCTCGCGATCCAGGCTGTGCCGAAACGTACCCGCACGGATACGACGTAGCTCATGGCAATCGCCGCGCGATATTGGGCGGCCCGATGAGGACCACCCCCATCCATTGCCGACGCGAATCGGTCGACAGACGTTATTCAGATAACGACCAATCCCACGGAAGATCACCGTTTCTAATCTCGCGCAACCTCTATGTGCGCACAGTGTCGAGTCATGGACAAGATACCCGATCAGAGCAGCCGCTCGCTCTCAGGCTGCTCACTTAAATTCGATGCTTTTTGGGAGGCGATTAGTTGGTTTCGCGCAAACCAGGCTTTGCGCCTCTCCGCGTCGAGGGAAGTGAATTTTCCCCCCATCGGTCGTCACCCTGTTTTTGTGGCGGAGGAGCCGAGGACGAGGCGGTGGCGCTTCTTGAAGGGAGCAGACACAAGGTGGCCGATTGTGTTGCGGGAACGCGGGAGGAACCGCACCGGACATCGAAGCGGACTGCCGTTGCCACGCCACTCTTGCCATCGGCAATGCCCCAGGTAATCGATGTTCAAGCGGAGCTAACCAGGCTCACGCAATTGGTAGCCGAGCTGCGAGCCCGGCCGCAAGAAGGCAGATCATCTGTGCAAACGGTTCGCAGCCGCAAGGGACGGAAAGTCCAAAAAAGCATCTATAGAAAACGAGCGGATAGCTTCGCTCACGTCAAACCGGCGCCGCGAGAAGTGGTCTACCGCCAAGTCGGGGCGGCAGGGAATGTGATCAAGTTTCCTTCGCTGTAGAGAACCCACCTCAGCAAACTGCTAAAAGACCATCCATCCGGGGATTGCTGGCACTAACGCCTGCGTCCCCGGTTGATCTTTCTGAGAGTACCTTTCAACTTGTCCATGGAAGCGCTCAAGCCGGAGACCTCCTGCTCGAGGTACTCGATGTACTCTCGTGCCGCGGGAGACAAGCCCGTCAGCTCTTCAGCAGACAGCTTCACCTTTTCTAGAGGCGTCATAAAGTGCGAGTCGATCTCCTCGCCCACCGCCAATGACGTCTCAGGCCAGCATTGTTCCCAAACTAGGATAAACCTTCTGGCCCGATGAATCATTATGAGCATCGGGCCAAGTAGTTCTCTCGGTTTGATATTCTTGAGTCCGTCCGAGGAGAGACATGCCGAATACATCACACCCCTTCGCTCACCGCGCCAACCGTGACGGCACAATTGACTCCATCTGCAAGACCTGTTTTGTAACCGTTGGAACGGCAGAAGAAACTGCTGCGCTCGAGGAACTGGAAAGCGATCACAAGTGCGAAGCGTGGAGACTGGAAGTCATCCGGGCTGTCCTTAGTAAAACTTCACCCTTCACGCGACAATCCTAAAAGCTGGGTTCCTGGCTTCAGGGCGGTGTGTCGTAGGCTTGTTTGTGAGGAGGACCGCAATGTCCAAGAAGACAAACGTGTCAGTGGATCTGGAGCCGGAGGATGTAGCAAAGCTCGAATGGCTCATGAAGCATTGGAACTTAGATGCCAATGCCACGATGGAGCGGGCCATTACGCAAATAGTTAGGAAGCTCAAGCTGGAGGCTCAGGAGGCCGATAGGCTCAGATCCGGTCAGGGATAGAAACGTTTGGGAACAATGCTGGCCTGAGACGGTCATTCCGGATGAGTTCTGTGCACGACTACGTCCTGCTACGGTTCAGCAGTTTGCGACGACCTTCACCTGACGTTCGAGGGTGCAAAAAGCCAGATCCAGCTCAGCTCGTGAGCGATGCCACAAGCAGCAGTTGCTATCGGTTGACTGTTAAGCCGCGAAACCTGGCGTACGGGCTAGAAGCGTGCCACCGGACCGATCCAAGCTCACAGCCACATGTGAAGCTAATCCTTCTCACGGTTGGCCCATTGAGTTAGACGCCGGCTGGTTCCCGGCTCGCAGTTCATTTGTCGAGAAGGTCTCGGTTACCTGAATTTTTTAATGCAAACGCCTGATAGATCTCGACCTCGGCCGCTGCTCTTTCTTTTTGTCCTTCGTGTTGATAGATGCGTGCCAACATGAGGTGAAGGCGAATGCGATCCGGGGCCAAGGCAATGGCAGTTTGAAACTCGCTTTGCGCGCCCTTGAGATCTCCGCTGTCCTCGAATGACTGGCCCAATTCGGCATGCACCTCCCAGTCCTTGCCGCCGAGCTGTTCAGCCTGCTTCAGGTAGGTGATGCTCTGCGCAAAATGCGAGGTTCGGCGCAGGTAGCTGCCGTAATGCAACAGAGGGAGCCACGAAGGCGTTGCACTCTGGGCGTTGTGGATTACGGCCTGGCTGTATTCCTCGGCGGCCTTTTCATTTTGGCCAGCTGCCTCATGCGATCGGGCCAGGCCGTCTTCCGCCAGTGCGTTCTTGGGATCGAGACGGAGACATTGCTCGAAAGCGCTGGCTGCCTCCAGGGGATGTTCCTCGCTGTACTCCACGCCGCCGAGGTAGCGCCACGTTCTCCAGTCGCTCGGGCTGCGTGCGATAGAAGCCTTAAGCCACCGTTCGGCCGCAGCCAGGTCATGCAACCGCACGTAATCCAGGGCGACAATACGCAGGTCGTCCGCATCGAGCGAGCCACATTTTGCAGCGAGCGAATACTCATCCAGGGACTCGTCGGGATGTCCCTGGCGGTATTTCACCAATGCGAGCAGCGCATGCGCTCTCTCAGACCGGGCCTGCTTCTTGATGTACTGGCGGAGGATCTGTTCGGCCTCTGCCTGCGATCCTGCCTGGGAAAGGGCTTGCGCTTGGCCGAGCTGCGCAGAATCGGATAGAGCCGAGGTGGCAGCCTGTGCGACCGCGCGTGCCGGAACTTGCAATAAGAGTTGCGTTAGCAGAACGATCATCAGAACCGCTGCAAACATCCTGATTTGCGAACTCCCATCGGAGGCGCGTCGGAGAGGTGGAGTTGTGCGCGTTTTCAGCACGGGATCGTCCTTTGGCGACGAAGTTCAGTCGCGTCCAGCCGATGGCTCGCGACCGATGCTGTCCAGGTACTTCAGGTAATCCTCATAAAGCGTCACCGTGCGGCGGCCTCCCGGCTTGATCCGTGCTTCAGGGGAATTGAAAATACCAGGGTATTGATAGCAGATGATTTTCTCGAATTCGGGGAACTGTTGTAGGTCTCCGGCCAAGCCGTCAATGGGGCGGGGAATCAGCGCATTTCCCTCGAAGGTGAACGCTTCGAGATCCATCCACAAATGTGTGTGTGTCTGGTTGCAGAGCCTCTCGAAGATTGCGGCCGCTTGTTCGCCCGTGACATCGCCGTTCGGCATGCGTGCGAATCCGAACGGACAAAGGATGTCGACATGTTCGAGCACCTGCGGCCAGACATCCTGAGATTTCAGCAATCCATGCGCGTTGGGAGCAAGCATCACGGGCTTTTCCGGCGCGAGACTTCGGCAGTAAGCTTGAAACTCCGCGAAGAAGTGGATGACCTCCGCGCGATAGCGATCCTTTGCCTGCTCGCCCTGGTCGGGAATCAGATTTCCATAAATCTCTTCGGACACATACCAGCCATAGAATGAAGGATGGTGACCGTATCGGCGCCACAACTCCGCGGCAACTTTTTTGTGCCAATCGAGCGAGGCCGCGCTGTAGTCGAACCATGCATACATGCCCACACCGAGAAACACGTGCATGCCTAATGCGTCGGCCTGTGAAAGGATCGCTTCCAGCGCGTCGTGCGATGCGATCGGCGAACGTCCTGGGTAAAGCTGGGAAGGATAGTTGGCCATTCCCTTGTAGCCAGTTTTCGCGATGTCATTCCGCCCGTAGTATTCCTGGTTCTGGAAGACTTGTTGCACGACGACCGTATCCATTCCCAGGCTGTGCATGCCCTCAATCTGCTGCTGCCAGTCCTGCTCGGATAGCTTGCGAAGATCGGCGTTCCAGTAGCGCGCCTCTTCGTTGCTCCAGTGAATCAGCCCTATCCAGGCACCGTCAATGGTGTGCGTGGAGGGTGTCTTAGACGAAAGCACTTCCAGGGGCCGTTGACTGCGTGCAGTCCCCTGCCGGCTTGCCACAACAAGGATCAGGTGGTGTTTGCCGGCTAGCCCGGCCGCGGAACGGCGGGCATACACGCCGCTGCTCGTGTGGGCAGGAACTGTAATTTGTTCGGAACTGATTCGAGCGGCTTTCGTCTCCTGATCGAGGTAAATGCGCACGGTGTATTGCTGCGCTCGGGAGGAGTTGTTCTCAACCGCCCCGCGAATGTCGATGTCGATCTTGTCGGTGATGGGCGAGGGAGGAATCAGCTCCAGCCGGACCGGTGATCGTTGCGCGATCGCCGAGGGGATTGCGATAGCTAAAATAAGAGCGTGCATCGTGCAGCGGGAAGTATGCATGGTTGCTCCGGTTCTTAACGGTGTGCTGATCCGCCATTCCATTGCGCGCCCGGTGGCGTGTTCCCGAGAGCGAACCGGGTGGCTTGTGTTAGCAATCGCTCTGCTCGGACGGTGGCGCAAAAGCCAGCGCTCCAGCGCCCTGTACCCCGGCAAATTGCCCAGCCTTCGCCGCCATGACGAGCGGCTGACGCTTCTCGCCGAAGTGCAGAATTTCACGGGTTCTCCGCTCTACGTGCGCGATGAAATTGGCCTGACCGGTGATCAGCCCGCCGGAGATCAGGACAGCCTCGGGATCGAGAATGTTAAAAATGTTGGCGACGCCCTCGGCGAGATATTCCGCTAGGGCAGAGTACGCACCCTCAGCAGCAGGATCGCCTTCCCCGGCCAAGCGGCTGATGTCGAGAGCCTGAGCGGCGGAATCGAGCCTGGAATCCAGCGTTCCGTTCAGCGCCTTGTACTCGCGCAGTAACGCGCACGTGGAGACATAGGCCTCCAGGCATCCGCGCCGTCCACAGTTGCAGAGTTCCCCGCCCACGCGAATGGTCTGATGGCCGATGCTGCCGGCGAAGCCATGCTGCCCGGTCAGCAGCCTCCGGTTGCACACGATGCCGCCGCCAATTCCCGTGCCCACGGTGATGGATACGAAATCGGACAAGGTTTTGCCGGCGCCGAAGTGCAATTCCGCCAGGGCCGCGGCGTGCGCATCGTTGGTCACGTAGGTGGGAAGGTGAAAATGTTCTTCGGCAAAGCCGCGCAGGTTGAACCCGGTCCAGCCTGGAAGATTGTTAGTGGCGGCAAAAATTGAGCCGGTCGAAGCGTCAATGGAGCCCGCGCTAGCAATGCCCAATGCGGCCGGGTTTGTGTTGTTTTCGCGAGCGGTGGCCAGCACTTGCGTGATGGCCTGCAGAAGGCTGGCGCAGATGGCGGTTCTGCCCCTGCCGGCGTCGGTCGGGACCCTGACCGGAAACCGCACCTCGCCGTTGCGCCCGACCACGGCTGCCTTGATGGCGGTGCCGCCGATGTCCACGCCGATGGCCGGAGTTTTCTCTTGCCCATTCTGCATGGCACGCACGAACCGGGCGGTGATGACCCCTGGGCGCGTGATGGCCGAGCCCACGACAACACACCAGGCTCCGGTCGAGATGGCGCGCTGCGCCTGCTGCGGCCGACAGATGTGTCCCTCGGCAACGACGGGCACCGACAGCTGGTCGGCCATGGCGGCCAGAAGAGACCAATCAAAGGAGCGGACGCCGCGGGTTTCCTCTGTGTATCCATTGAGTGTTGTCCCCACAAAGTCCGCTCCCGCGGCAGCCGCGGCCCGCGCCTCGTCTAGGGTAGCCACATCGGCCATGACGGGCAGGCGGAGTTCGCGATGGATGCGCTGAATCAGAGATGACCACGATGTCTCGTGTGACCTGGCGTGGCCATTTGCGCGCCGTGTGCAATCGACCGCAATGATGGAAGCGCCGGCGGTCGCCAGACCTGCCGCGGATTCAAAATCGGGCGTGATGAAAAGCTCTCCATTGCGGTACCGCTTCTGGATTCCAATGATGGGGACATCCGTATGCCGGCGGATGGCCGCGATGTGCTCGGGGCTGTTGATGCGCAAGCCCGCGGCGCCATTGTCCAAGGCGGTAAGTGCTATGCGGCGAATCATTTCGGTGTCTTCAAGTAGATTGCCAGGAGCGGCCTGACAAGAAACGACCAGCGCTCCCTTCAGCCGGTCTTTCGCGTTCTGCATCTGACTTCTGATCCTTATTTCATCTGTCGACATGACAACCCCGAAGAGCCAGTTTGTACAATGTACAGAAAGTATGTTGTATAGTCTACATAGTGACTTGGCAAGCGGCAAGGATTTTGCCGGTTAGCCCATTCGGCTCTGGCCTAACCGGCGTACCCCGTCGCGCGATGATCCGAGCTAAAGAAGAGGCAATTCGGAGAGAGATGGAAGAGACGATTGCGATTGGAGCCACGTTGGCCGTGGTTTCTGGCCTGATGAATGGCAGCTTCACCTTGCCGATGCGCTTCCTGGGCCGGTGGGAGTGGGAAAACGTCTGGAGCATCTTTATTACGGTTTCCTGCCTGCTGATGCCGGCCGCCATCATCACGGCGGTGGCGCCGCACAGTTGGGCGGTGCTGGCGCATGCTCCCGGGCCGGCGATCCACATCGCTTTGCTAACGGGCTTTGCGTGGGGCTTTGGAGCCATTATGTTCGGTCAGAGCGTGAGCGCAATTGGAATTTCGCTGGCCAATACGTTGGTTCTGGCCATCAGTTCCGCCTTGGGCTCGTTGCTGCCGATGCTGCTCCTCAATCGCGACAAGCTCATGCAACGAACCGGGCGGATGATTCTTGCCGGGGTAGTGATTGAAGTTGTCGCCATTGCTCTGTGCGGCTGGGCGGGTCATCTGCGCGAGAAGACGGCTGGCATGAACGCCGAACGCGGCGATCTGGTTGGCCGGGCGCGCTCCATCGGGGTCGGCCTTCTTCTGGCTACCGGCGCGGGCGTATTCTCCGGGGTCTTCAACATCGGATTCACGATGGCTCAGCCCATCGCGGCATACGGGCGCGCAGCGAAGCTTAGCGATTTCTCCAGCGCCAACCTCATTTGGTTGATAATGCTGGGGGCCGGCTTGTTGCCGAATCTCGGCTTCTGCATTTACCTTTTTCGCAAGAACCGGAGTGTCTCAGGATTTGCCAAGCCGGGCAGCGCCCGGCTCTACTCACTCTCCGCGCTGATGGCGCTGCTGTGGGGTGGCAGTGTTTTTGTATACGGCGCGGCCGCGCCCCGGCTGGGTACACTCGGCACCGCAATCGGGTGGCCGCTCAGCCTGGCTACCGGATTGGTATTGGCCAATGTCATCGGTCTTGCCCTCGGTGAGTGGAGGCAGGCGCCTCGCAAAGCAAAGGGCTGGATGTATTCAAGCATCGTTCTTCTGTTGGTAGCGATCATCGTACTCAGCCGGGCAAGTTAGCCCATCCGTCGTACGGAAACAACTTGCAGGGAGGAAGCATGGCGTTGGCAAGTGTGCAAAAGGGTAATGGAGCAGGGACGAGCGCTCAGAAGCGCGAAACACGCAAGCTCCATTTTGAACCATTAGACAAGAACAGTTTTACGCCCATGTATTTTCAGATTCAGACCCATCTGCTGGCGATGATTCAGTCAGGCGAACTGCGCGCTGGAGATTCAGTGCCCGGCGAAGAGGAATTGGCGCGGGTGTACGGGGTGAGCCGCATGACCTCGCGCCAGGCGCTGCAATCGTTGAAGAACCAGGGCTACGCCGCGGGGCAAAAGGGCCGCGGAACCTTTGTAACGCAACCGAAGGTGGAGAAGGACATTGCCCACCTTGCCGGGTTTACCGCGGAGATGCGATCCCTGGGCATGAAGGCCTCCTCACGGGTCCTTGAAGCCGTCTGCAACAACGCGGATGTCGAAATCGCATCGCAATTGCAGATCGCTCCGAATGCCCCCATCTTTCGCCTAGCCCGCCTGCGCTATGCGGACGACGTGCCAGTGGCCATTGAAGAAGGCTCGCTGTCACGCGATCGCTTTCCAGAGATTGAGACGATCGATTTCCGAACCGCGTCGCTCTATCAGACATTGCGTGAACGCTATGGCGTGGCGATTGACAGCGCAGACGAGATTCTCGAAGCGCACGCGGCCAATCGCAAGGAAGCTAAATTATTGGACATCCCCGTCCGCTCCAGCTTACTGGTGATCTCGCGCATCCTTCGCAGCGCGGATGGAAAGCCCATCGAGGTCGCGCGTTCACTGTATCGCGGCGATCGTTATCGAGCGGTCATGAAAGTCTTTGCTTCGGTAACGGAATAGCCCGGATTACCTACCGCCTTCCAACAGAAAATCAACCTTTCGGAGCCACGGAACGAGCGGCAAAAGGATCTCGCTTCTGAGCGCCGCGACGCGGCAACAATGCGCGCGCCCCGGTGAACTGCCAGCCACATGCCGAACTCCTGAATCCGCCATCGCTGGTGAAGTTAAGCTCGCCATCAAGCCGCTTTCTCTGGCTATCGTTTTGTCTCGGCGCCCGTTAAGCGAGTACAGGCCGCCTAAATTCGGGCGACGGTATCGTCGACGGGCGGTTGCTGATCGACACCGGTCTTCACTTCATTGGCCGCATCCTTCTCCCGGCACTCACTTGTAGCATCTTCCCGCCGACTGCCGCTTCCGATGAGTGAAGAAACAATCCGCATTGATAACAAACAGCGGTGCAGAAGCCCATTGTGCTACCGGCAAGGCGCGTTGGACGCAACTATGAAAACGCGCGCTCCGGCCAAGCCGATGGCAAGCGCAGCCTGAGCACAATGATCCTTTGCGAAGCCGAGAAGCCATCCGCGAGATTGAGAAATGGGCCGATAGTCCCTGGACGTTGGCTGATAGATCTTTTGGACCAGACCAATTGCCAGAGTGATGCCCGTCCCCCTTTCCATTCTTAGCCACAGTTTTCAATGCACTTAGCTATGCATCCAGTGTTGTTCCAGATCTCGTCGGCAAATATGTTGACAAGTTGTATAGACAGTAGTACAAGAACGAATACGCAGATTTCGTTTGGTGGCCCTTGCCAATAATTGGCAAGTTCAGCGAGTTTCCCCGGGATTGTCAGGCCAACAGGCAAAAATGCGCAAGACCAAGGCGGCCAATCATATGGAGCGTCCCTCCCGGCTTATCCGCGTTGCAGGCTCTCAAGCGGAGAAGGCACTGGTGGGAACGGACCAGCGGTGCTGACCTTATTTGAACGGAGAGATGCCGATGCCCCGGAATTCCAGAGCGCGAATCCAGTTATTACTGCTAATGCTCGCCTGCACGGTTTTGCCGGCGGCGGCGCAGGTTGACGTAGCGACAATCAATGGCACAATTACCGACCCCTCGGGCGCCGTCATTCCCGGCGTAAAAGTGACGGCCACGAATGTCGAAACAAGCAGACAGGTGGTAGGAGTGTCGAACGACGTGGGGAATTACAACATTGCGAACCTGTCGTTGGGCCATTACTCGTTGCGCTTTCAGCGGGACGGCTTAGAGACATTCGAGCGCCGCGGAATCGAGGTGCAGATCGGCCAGACCGTGGCCATTAACGCCATGCTGAAGGTCGGTTCCCAGCAGCAAACCGTCACCGTCACGTCTGATGTTCCACTTGTCGATACCGAGCAGTCGACGATCAGTACGAATCTCACCACCAAAGCGATGACCGATCTCCCCCTCGATGTCACGGGGGGACGCGATGTGACAACCTTCGCTTACAGTTTCGTGCCGACTACTACCGGCGGCAACTTCTCCGGACATATCGCCGGATCCCAAGACAGTACGAAAAATGTGATCGTCGATGGCACCGATGCGTCGGCTGGGTTGCAGGGCTTCGTGCAGGTCATCGGAATGGAGTCCGTGCAGGAGATGCAGGTCCAAACCAGCGGTATCTCGGCGGAGGCGGGCGGAACCGGCGGTGGAGTCCTCATCATGGAGTTGAAGTCAGGAACCAATAAGTTTCATGGCAGCGCGTATGGCTTCCTGGCCAACACTGATCTGAATGCGAACGCATGGGACAGCAACTACTTCCTTTCCCAGTGCGTAAAGGGAGACAGTGTCTGCCGTGCAACCTACGGGCGTGCAGCGGACAGGTTCAAGGATTGGGGGGTCAGCTCCGGCGGCCCCATCTGGAAGAATCACATCTTCGCCTTCGGCGATTTTGAGCGCTACAACCAACAGCAACTGCAATACGGACAGCAGCAGGCGACTGTTCCCACATCCGCTTTCCTTAATGGTGACTTCAGCGCATTGCTGGGTGCCCCCATCACCGACCCGAATGGCAAACCTGTTGTCAATCCCTGCACCGGCCAACAGTATCAGGCGGGACAGATCTTTGATCCTTCCACCCGAATGGTGGTGAACGGAACCACTTGCTACAGTCCATTTTCCGGAAATGTAGTCCCCAGCTCTCGATTCAGCAGCATCGCCAACCAGGTTGTGTCGACCTATAAGAAAGATTATGTGCCGACCAACAACAACCTTCAGAACAACTACCCGGCTTTCATCGGTGTGCCTTCCACAATCAACGAGCACCTCGACGTGAAGGTCGACTTCAATCTGACCGCGAAGGATCATCTCTCATCCTCGTTCAACTGGTGGACCTTGCCCATTGTGAATGCCGGCGGACCCTGGCAGACCGGCACGACTACTGGCGGTCCTTTCAACTCGGGCGACTTTCAGCGGCAAGAAAATCGCTCCATCCGCGCTCAATACACCCACATCATTTCGCCGAACCTCCTGAACTTTAGCTCGCTGGCATACAACGAGAATGCGGCATCTGATCAGCCGGACCAGCAAGTTGATCCGACCAAGTATGGGTTTACGCAGACACAGGGCACGCTCAATTTCCCCGTGATCAATTTCAACGGCAGCCCTGAAGGCATTGCAGAACATAGCATCGGCATGCCCTATTCCGATGGATACGTGTTCAACGCAACCATTTTTAACGACGTCGTCTCATGGACCCACGGACGCCATAACTTCAAGTTCGGCGGAGACATCAAAGGCAAGCAAGTAAATAGCAGGACTTCCGGCGGCGTGGAGACCTACAACTTCTCCAGTACGACGAATGTTCCCACCGATCCGAACGTGCAGCCGCAGGTCGGGTTCGCTTTTGCCAACTTCCTCCTCGGCGATGTGGAGAGCGCGAGCAATAATGTTGAATTCCTACTTCACGGACGGCGCAAGGTGTTCGATCTCTATGCCGAGGACGATTGGAAGGTGCGGCCAAATCTGACTCTGAACCTGGGTCTTCGTTGGGACGTTAACGCTCCGTTCCATGAAAGGAATGGGCACTGGACCAATTTCGATGTGAACGCCCAGAACCCCAGCTGGGCCCCGGTAAAAGGCGCTTATGTCTTCGGGCAGAACGGTGGCACGACCTACGAGACACAGCAGAATCGCAAGCAATTTGGCCCGCACGTCGGGTTCGCGTATGCTGTGAATCCAAAGCTAACCGTGCGCGGCGCCTACGGTTTGTTCTACGTCCCGCTCGGAGTCAACCAGTTCACAGGCGTACCGTTCGGGGCCTTTGGCGCCGCAGTCGGATCCATCGGCACCAACAACATTCTCAACCCATCGCAGAACTTGCCAGCATTCAATTGGGATGGTGGATATCCCGGACAAGCTACGTATGCTGCCCGGACCATCACGCAGACGGATGTCAGTGGCGGCGCGGTGTATGTGGCTCCGAATACACTCACCATGGGCCGGACACAGAACTGGAACCTGGGCTTCCAGTATGGCTTCACGCAGAGGGCGGTGTTCTCCATGAACTACCTGGCCAATGCTGGCAGCCGCCTGCATGATGCCAGCCTTGAGCCATTCAACTATCCGACGCTTCAGACCTATCTTCCTCTGCTTAACTCTGGCCATATTAACGATATGGTGAGCAGCAGTGCCGATGCGGCCCAGGCAGGCGTCTCCTATCCTTATCCAGGTTTCAGCGGTTACGCATACCAAGCCATCAACCCCTTCCCGCAACTCGCAGCCGCCGGTCAGCAACTGAAGTATGTCGGTCCGCCGCTGGGAGTGAGCGCCTACAGGGCTCTCATTGCCGAAATTCAGACGCAATCGTTGCAAGGACTTACCACGGATGTGAGCTACACGTTCTCGCGCGCGGAAGGAAACGTCTCAGACGGCGGCGCTTACCAGGAGGGACCTGGGACCGCTTATACCCAGAATCCCTACGATCCTGGAATGCGCGCTCACGACGTGCTCGACTACAACATGACGCACCAGCTGAAGGGATATTTAGATTACGCCGTTCCGTTCGGGCATGACGGCCGCTGGCTCTCCCGTTCGAGAACACTCGACTACCTTGTCGGCGGATGGACCATCGGCACTGCGCTGCATTACAACAGCGGGACCCCCTTCAGCGCCATCGCTTCAACCAACGACTATCCAGGATGGCGCGCGGTGTTTGCCAACTTGAACCCCGGGGTCGGCCTGCACAACCCATTCAAACATCTGAACCTTGGCAACCTGAACGATCCGAGCAACACGTTCTTTAATCCGGCCGCGTTCTCCAACCCCGCCTACGGGCAATTCGGAAACCAGCCAACCCTCTATACCGCGCTCACCAACTGGGCTTACTACTCTGAAGACGCCAGCATCATCAAGGCGCATAACTTTGGTCCTGACGGTCGAATCCACGCTTCGCTGCGGGCGCAGTTTTTCGACGTTCTCAATCGACATCACTGGGGCGGCCCTGACACGGTCATCAATAGCCCGACCTTCGGTCAGGTTACGGGCGTCTACGGCCATCGCTATGGCCAAGTGGGCGCCAGAGTGGAGTGGTAGAAGTAATCCGTTCCGCCACTAGGAGTATCCGGGAGTACTGTCGTAGATGTCCGCGGTCCTCTGGCATATCGAATCGTAGGTCGCAACTTGTTCAGGAGCGGACGGTGACAACCATCATTTGCCCGGTCATGACGAGATCACAGGAGAAGCATGAAGGGTTCGGTAAAGCAGCTTGCCGCTAAAGCACCTGTCGTCTTTTTGGTCATGGGTCTGTTGCTTCAGGGCTCCAGCATTGCCTGTTCGCAACCACTCAAGAGACAGTCGGCGCCGGTGCCAAATTCCGCGGTAGAGATGAGGTCGGAGGCGTTTCGAATCGCCGATTTCATCCTCTCATTGCAGACGCCGGACGGAGCCATTGTGGACGAACCGGGAGGAAGCAAAGTCAACGAAGATTCGAACATGGAGTATGCGCTAATTGGAATTGGAGCGGCGTATGCGTCCTCAAGGCAAGACAAGTATCTGGATAGTTTGGAAAGAGGAATCAAGTGGCTGGCCGATCGCGAAGAAATGAGCGACCCTCGCTGGAAGGGAAGCTGGTATTTCGTGTATTCAGCCAAGACCGGCCGGAACTTTCCGTCTTCCCCCGGTCCCGGAATGGTGGACGCCCGCGGAGTAGATGCGACCTCAGCCCTGTTTACCTATCTGTTGTATCTGGATAAGAGGTTGTCAAATAGCAGCGCCCTCGCGGATCGATACGCGGCGAACGGCCGGGCCGCACTAAATTTCGTTATGCGCGCGAATCTGGCCGCCGATGGTTTGAGCCAGAGCTCGTGGCTCCAGAGCGAAAAGGACAAACAATGGACGCTATTTGAGGAGAGGTATTCGGCTGATCAGGGAGACGTGTATCTGGGCATGCACGCTGGCGCACTTCTCTATCAGGATGCAAACTACGCGCGAGTGGCCGAAGGCCTGAAGGTGAAAACACCCGTCATGCTGTTCGTCTCCAGACAGCATCGTTACGCGCTCGGTCGCGATTCCAATGGCGAAGTCACATCCACCGATGACGGCATCAGCGTCGCATTTGCTCAGGGCTATCTCACCTGGATCTGGGGTGGAACCAGGGAAAATCGCGCCGCTACAGAGTGGATGCGATCAAAAGTGAAGCCAAACGGCTCGATCGTGACCGTCCCAGGAAAGCCCTCCTACAGCTTGACCATCGCCATGCTGGGGGCCGCCGACGCCGCGCTTGCGTCACCTCCGCCGGGCGAATCTCTGCGCTGGCTTCTCACGCATACCTACGACAGCAAGACCGGCGCAGTGCATCACAGCTTCGATCCGGCTGACAAAAGCGAATCAAACAACGAGGCCGGCTTCTGTGTCATCGCGCTCCTGCGTTTCCTGCCATTCCACTAGCAGCGACGCGCCGGCGCAGTTTCGTTTGCAGTCGATGAGAGCGAGCTAGCGGCACGCGTTTCAAGCCGGTTCATCCGTCATTTAGGAGAGACAATCTTGAGTCAACGGAACCGACAGCAACTCCCCGCAAGGTTGCTCGTTGTCATCGTGGGCGTTTACCTCGCGCTCCTTTTGCCTGGAGCATCGCGCGCAGACGCTCAGGAGCAGAAGCCGAATCATGGTACCGGCTCGACGCAAGTGTCGCAGGAAAATATTGACCGCTTGCCTAGAGTGTCGATCGATGGCGGCTACTTCACGGCAAACGGCAAGAGATTCATCCCGGTAGGCGCTCACTGGGTGCCAGCAAAGGCGGCGATGCAGTGGCCCACGCAATGGAACCCCGCGGAGATCGAGGCCGACTTCGCGAAGATGCACGATCTGGGGTACAACATCACCCGGATCGACATGGTGTGGGCGTGGTTTGAACCGCGCCCTGGTGACTACAATCCGGAAGCATTTCGCCAACTCGACTACCTCGTGTCGCTGGCGCACAAATACAAGATCTATCTGCATCCTTCCTTGTTCATTGGCGGCGAAGTGGGCGAGGCTTACTGGGACGTAGCTTGGCGACACGGCAGAAATCCGCAGTCCGACCCGGAAATGCTGCGTCTGGAGACGAATCTTGCCGAGGAGTTTGGGCGCCGATACGCGAATGAGGCCGGCATCCTCGCCTGGGATCTCAACGATGAGCCGCCGTTCTGGATCGTTGTGCGATCGACAACCGACGCCATGGCGATCAACTGGATGCGGTTGATTGCCGGAGCGATCCGCAAGCACGACACCATGCATCCGATTCTCATCGGCACCAGTGGCGAAGAGGTCGGGCATGGGCCTTTTCGCCCGGACGACATTGCGGACGATGTCGACCTGTTCACCGTTCATCCGTTCACCATCTACAACTCAGACCTTTTTCCTGATCCGATGGTGTCGGAGCGCGGCACGTACGGCGCGGCCTTTGAACTGACGTTGTCTTCCGGTGCAGGGCGCACGGCGATGATCCACGAAATGGGAGGGTCGACGGCCCAATACGCGCCCGAGAAAGTGGCCACCTACGATCGGCTCATGATGTACTCCGGGCTCGGCGCCGGGTCTGTCGGCTTCGATCTTTGGTGCTATACGGATGCCTCTCCGCAGCAGTATCACAAGGCGCCCTACTTGCGCACTCCTCAGGAGACGCAGTGGGGAATGACAACTTGGGACCAACAGGACAAGCCATTGGCGACGGAGTTCCGCAAATTCAGCAAGGTAGTCGGCCAACTTGATTTGAGCGGAGTAAAGGCCGCCCGTGCGGACATGGCCATCGTCATTCCGGATGAGTGGTCCAAGCCGCACGGCGATTTCTCCCACTTGGGATTGAGTGGACCAGAGATTGTCCCCTACGTGTCGCTGAAGGACGAAGACGCGGTTCCCGGGGAGCCGCGCTCTAGCGCGGAGGGTGAAAACACGTGGTTTATGGGCTCCGTTCTCTCGTCGTTTATCCTCGGCCGCCGCGCTGGAATGAAGGCGGACTTTCCACGTGAATTGAGCGACTGGAACAAGCGGCCCATGCTCTTTATGCCATCCCCTTTGACCAGCACCGGAGACAAGTTCCTGGTTCACGTGCACACCGACTTCTACGAAAAGGCGCGCGCGTACGTTGAAAACGGTGGCTTTCTTTACGCATCGGTAGCAGCCGACGCGGCGATCCCTCAGATGGAAAGTCTGTTCGGAGCGCGCCTTCTCGACACGGTGACGGCATCAAGCGTGACTCTGAAAGTAGTGTCGGCTATGGGAAGCCTGAAGCCGGGCGACACCTTTCACTTCACAGTTCCCGCGGCAAACCCGCGCTACTGGGGTTCGGCTTTGGAAGTAAAAGGCGGAACAGTGATCGCGGTTGACCAGGATGGGAGGCCGGCGCTGGTCGCGAACCAACTGGGCAAAGGCAAAACTCTAGTCTCCGCTTATCCGATCGAATCGTATCTCGCCGCCACACCTTCGGTGTTTGAGGGGCCCGAGACGACTCAGCGTATTTACGAGGCCTTCCGAGAGTGGGCCGGTGTCAAGGCCGTCGTGCGCACCGACCAGCCTTCGGTGGAAGCAGCGACCCTGATTGGGGATCATCTGCGCTACGTGGTGCTGGTCAATCACAGTGCCGCCGCAAGGGAAATCACAGTCACTGCGAACGAGCCTGTGCACACGCTGCGCTTGATCACGCCGGAAGGGCCGCGCAACCTGACACCCTCCGGATCAATTTGGAAGATGGACATGGATGCGTACGCAACGGCGGTGGTCGAATGGAAATGAAGTCGCTGCAAAGCCGTACGATCGGCGCTGTAGACATCGGCGGAACGAAAATCGCGGTCGGCGTTGTGAATGACGAAGGCAAAGTTCTTGCACGGGAAAGGTAAGGCGGCGGATGGCCCATTCGGCTACGGAACAAAGGGTCAGCTTCGCCAGTCCATGCCGGCCATGAGAACCAAGTACTAGCAAATCAATGCCATCGGGTTCTGCCGCAGATTCAATTGCGTCACTGGCGGAACCCAAGAAGACTATTTCGTTGTGCTTCACCGTCCGTCGATCAGGGATGTGCTCGACATATCTGTGCAGGGTCTCGCGCGCATTCTGTAGATCCATCAGCGCGAGCTCGGGAACCGGCCCGCGCGTTCCGACCCCATAGAGCTCAGGCAGGATCGAATGCAGCACATAAAGCCTGGCGTGAGACTCTTTCGCGAGTCGAGCGGCCAACCTTACCGCAACCCTTTCTCCACCAAGGTGTTTGCCTTGGCTTCGGGAATATCTTTACTTGGCAGGATCACTCGACAGCAGATTTCCGTCCGTGACGGATATCACCGCTATTCGGCTTGCCGAGCTTCTACTGCGCGCTGGCTGGCGGCGATAGGGAGCGAATATAGGCAACAATTGCGTTCATGTCCTTACCATTCATGTTGGTGAGAGGCATGCCGCCCTGCTGCATTCGCTTGCTGTGATGGCGCAGCAGATCTTCCAGCGTTGCCGCGGAAAGGATGGACGCCGTTCCAGCTAAGCCGGGGGCTGCGACAGTTCCCTGCATGCCGCCCACGCCGTGGCAGGTCTCACACCGGTTGTGCTGGAAGATCTCCTTACCGCGCAGAGCTTCTGGACTCAGCGGAGGCCGCGGCGCCTGAGGAGTCGCGGAGGACGTCGCAGGGACCCCGCTTGCCGGATTTGGGAAAGAAGATGCTGCCGCGGGATGCACTCCTTGGCTCGCGGTGGTTACAGGTCCTTGAGGGTTAGAGCTCAGCCCGGATAGATACAAGACCAGCAATTGCAAATGCGCATCGTCCACGTTCACCGGGGGCATGCCTCCGTCGCGCATTCTCTTGGCAGGATGACGCAGCAGGTTGGTGAGTTGAGGTTCGGGGAATCGGCGACCCACTCCGATAAGTGATGGAGCGAAGCGTGTCCCCTCGGCGCTCGCCCCATGGCACGCTGCACAGCCATTGGCCTCAAATACGGCCCTGCCGCCCGCAGTACTTGCCCCCACCGGCGCTAGACTCGGCGCCGCCCCCGGAGTTGCCGTTGTTGCGGCGTTGGATGGAGGCGGCGCAGGGGCTGGGGCGCTCGCAATTTCAAGAGCGCTGGGCGAAAGAGGTTCGGCCGGCTGCTGCGCAATCGCCGGGCTAGCCGGGGACAAGGATCGCAGATAGGCGATCACGGATTTTTCCTGCTCCGGCGTGGCGACCAGCGGAGACATGCCTCCCGCACGCATTTTTCCGTTCGGGTTGCGCAACCGCCCTGCCAGTTCAGTATCCGGCAGAGTCGCAACGAGGGGAGCCAGCGCCGGGGCGCGTGCGGTTCCGGCTCCAGCCACGCCATGACAAGTCGAACACGCGTGCGCTTCAAAGAACTCATGCCCCGCCGCAACGGAAACAGCTACTGTTGCTGTAGTCGAGGCAAGATGCTGTCCTGGCTTGGCGGCAAGCAGGTGCTGCGCTGCAGTATGGGGCTGCGCAGTGTGCATCGCGGGCACATTTGCAGCGCTCGTCCCCAACGCTCCCAGGTAGCTCAACAGGGCAGACATGTCGGTTGCGGAAAGATCGACCGCCGGCATAGCGCCGGCTCGCATTCTGGCGTTCGGTTCGCGCAGTAAGCCGGTTAGCTGATCCGCCGGATATTTGCTGCCGACGCCAACCAGGCTGGGAGCAGTTGGGGTACCCGTACCATTCTCTCCATGGCATCCGGAACATCCGTGGGCGCCAAAGACTCCCTTGCCCAGGGCAATCGAAGGCTCAACCGGGCCAGCCGCCACCTCGATGGGACCAACACCGCCGGGAGTCTCGACATAGGGTTCAAAGGGCGCTTCATTGTATGCCTTTTCCTGTTGATCCTGGAGCGCGATCTGGGCGGCGCTGGTAGGGTCACGGGCGTCATCCAGGCGGCTCTTGATGCCGAGGAAGATTACCCCAACCAGAACAATGGCCACCCCGAGCAGTGGAATTGGCCTGCGCCAAGGCCTGCGCTCCAGGCTGCGATCCAGGAATGGCAGTAGGAAAAACAACAAGGCCAAAACGCCGGGAACCACCACGATGGCAAATACCACCATGCCACCCTGCCAGAACTTGAGCCATTCAAACATCGACAGGTAGTACCACTCTGGCCGGGGAAGAAACTGCGTATCCGCCGGATTAGCGACTGGCCCAAGTTCTACCGGATGAAAGTAGGCCAAGATGCCGAGGCCGATCATGAGTAACATGGCGAAGGCCATGTCCATGATCACCTGACGCGGGTAGAACCCTTCCGCCGGCAGCTTTGGAGCGATGGGATCTTCCTCTATGGGGCCGGCTGGGCCTGCCTTGCGGAACAGCGCAATATGCACCCCGATAAACAGGAAGATTGCCGCCGGGATAAGGAATAGATGGGCCACATAGAACCGCGACAGGGTAAGCGTTCCGAGAGTGTCGCCACCCCGAAGCAGGCGAGTCAGCCATTCTCCGATGAAAGGGACTTCGCCCACGATATTGGTGCCGACGGCGGTTGCAAAATAGGCCTTCTGGTCCCACGGAAGAAGGTAGCCGGTGAACCCCATGGCCAGAACAAGAAAGGAAAGCAGGGCCCCTGAAATCCAAAGCAGTTCTCTCCGGCCCTTGAAAGACCCGTAGAGAAAGGTCTGCAGAAAGTGCAGCGCCAGCACAATGATCATGGCGCTTGAGCCATAGTAGTGCAGGCTGCGCAGAAACGCCCCTGCCGCCACCTGTTTGGTGATGTAGGCAACGCTCGTGTGCGCCGCCTCCGCGGAGGGTACATAGTACAGCGCAAGGGCAATACCGGTAATGACCTGGGAGATGAAAATGAAGATCAGTCCTGAACCGAAGACGTAAGCCAGGCGTGCACCGCCGGGGATTGGCTCATCCAGCGATTCATGCAGCAAACTGTTCAGGCCTGTACGCTTGTTGAACCAAGCGAAGAGGCGTGTTGGCAGGTTGTTCGCTTGCGTGCTGTCGCCCTTGACTGGGTTTTTCACTTTCATTCCTAGCTCAACGTTTCCTGGTTGGGAACATTCGATCGGAAGTACTCGAAATGCACCATCAGCTTTCCGTCCTCTAACTTATGCGGCAGTGCATCCATGGCGCGAGGCGGTGGCCCCGCGACGCGCCCTCCATCCGGAGCAAAGCGTCCCCCGTGGCAAGGGCAGACGAACTCCTCCTGGGCGTGTTGCCATGAGACGCTGCACCCAAGATGCGGACATATCGCGGAGAGCACTTTTAGTTGTCCATCTTTCCCGCGGGTCACATACACCGACTGCGATGAAACCACTTCCCGCCAACCATCCCGTTGCTTGAAGTCGATCGTCTTGCGCGCCGGTAGCGCCAGGTTGGTGAACTCGTCTGCTGGCCCGGCTTCGGACCAGCCGCTCTGGCTCGACTTTGCATAGAGCGGATAGAACGCGTAGCGCAGAACGGGCACGGCTAGAAGCGCACCCATGCCCGCGGTTCCAATGCCGAGAAGCACTCCGAAGAAGGATCTGCGATTCATGGCCGGCGTACTGATTGGGACTCGCTGCGGATCAAGGGCCTGTTGGTCTTCCATCGAATCTCCTAGAAATTTACCCAGAGGGCAACGTAGACAGTGTTGTTGTCAGACGCATTGCGATTGGCCCCGTCATAGTTATTGCTTGCGCCGTTGAACTTGTAATAACCGGTATAGGCCACTGAAAGATCGATATTTTGCACCGGCCAGTAACTGCCCTGGACGACATAGGCGCCGGTGTTCGGGCTGCCGTTGTTGCTCCCGGTCACTGCTGCCGGCGCGTATAAGAGAGGGTCGGCGTTTCCGGTGGTCCCGAAGAGGGCGCCGGTCGCGGCGAACCTGCTAGCCCAGTGGTACGTGCTGTCCAATTTCCAGGTATTCAGATGATGGTTAGTGAAGGCCGCTGTTCCGGCGGCAAAAGCTCCCGCCTGATCGGAGTTCTCACGGATGTAAGTTCCATGAGCGTCGAGCAAGTTCGCCCCGAAGGGCCTCTCATACTGAAAGTCGAAGGCTGGGTCGACAAAATGGTCCTCGGGACCGGTGATCGCCGCCGGATGGGAATCGAGCACAATGCCGTAGCTTCCAAACATGAAGTAGTTGTCGCCTACGGTCTGCTGCCATGCCGCACGCCAGTAGGGAGCGACCGCACTGATGTTGTATGGGTAGCCGATTCCGGTGACGGGCGACGCCCCCCCGGTATGCTCCGAACGGTAGAGAGTTAGGTCGGTATAGAGGTGCCCGGCGAACATGCTATAAGCGCCAACCCCCGCAACATCCTGCGCCAGCGCTCCGTTAATGACAGGCGAAGCGATGGAGCGGACGCTCGATGCGCTCGCGATCCAGGGATAACCCCAAGCCGGCGTGCTGTTCCAAACATCTTCCACGCTCGGGTTGTTGTTGAGCGTGATCCCGTAGAACACGTCATGCCCCCCCAATTTGCCTTGGTCGGCATAGCGCAAATCGGTGTTATCCATACTGAAATGGTCACTCACATGGGTATAAGTCAACTGGGCTAACCCGCCGAAGTGCGATGCGTACCCGCCAGCGAGAAAGATACTCAGCTGCTGCGGAAAGCCCACTGCGCCGTTCTGCGAACCCGGTAGATCAGAACGGAAGGCTGTGTCGGACAGCAAAAGGAGGGCAGAGATTGGGATGTATTTGGAAAGCAAAAGGTCCTTCGAGTTTCCCACCTTGTCCTTTGCCGTCATATCGGTCAACACATAGCCCTTAAGCTTGAAGTTGCGACCGAATGCCGTTAGTTCGGGAGGATTGCTGTGACAGACATTGCAGGAGAGACCGGTTTGACGCGCAAAGCTGGGTACTGCGCAGGCATCTCCCGCGCTCAGCAGGCAAAGGACAACAAACGTTAATTGATCTCTAAGCAGCATTCCGGTCCTCAGGGTTTCTGGCAAGTTCGCTCGCATGGTGGACGGATTCGGCAGGCCTACACCAGCGCCGTACGCAATTCAACAAGAGCCGCTCCCCTATTGAATTGCTGTTTAAGACTCCGGCCGGTCACGATGAGAAATCTCTGCACTCTTGCTCGCCTGGCGCGGCGGCTGGCAGTCGATGCACCGAACCTTTTCCATCCATGCGTAGATTGCTTTGTCGATCGTTCCATCACCACGGCCGATCCCGGGTGGAACCAGAAGCACCGGGCAGTGGGACTCAATGATCGCGCGGTAGACGGTGCTGTCATCCAGGTGGCTGCTCTCGATCGCAACGGGGGGCGCACCCAGTACCAGCAGGTCAGGATTCACCCGCTGCGCCACAGAAGCGAGGGCTGTGGTCAGTACGCCCGCGATCACGAGATGCTCAACCGGCAAGGTGTGCGACTCGTTGAAGGGCGCGAGCAGTCGAAGTCGCGTCATGCAGTGGCTGCATTGCTGCTCCTTACCGCATTGGGTGCTGTGGAGCACCACCAGCCCTCGCCCAGCGATGCGTTGCGCAACGTCCAGGGCTGCAATGCCGGCGTCAGAAAAATCGGTCGCTGCGATCACGTTCTGCCACATCCAGCGGGGCAACGCGGCTGACTCTGCCGGGGTCGGGATGGTCAAAATAGAACATGGCGTATCCGCCAGCAAAAGCCGCGCCATGGTGGCGAGCGCCATGCTGCCGGCGGCTGTTCGTCCCGCCGTGCTGAGAATGAGCAGGGATGCAGAGTGGCGTCTCGCCTCCCCCAGGATCTCCGCGCAAATTTGCTCGCGCTGCACAAAGGAATCGTGGTTGGCGCCGTGGCGCTGAGGGTCGTGCTGCATGGTCGTCAACTCTGCTTCCGCAGCGTCGCCACGCGGTATAACACCAGGCAATGCGTAAACGATGGGATCGAGCGAGTGCACCAGCACAAGCTCCGCATGGCGTTCGTGGGCAAGCTGTTGTGTGTAGCGCAGACCGTAGGAAGCCTCTCCCGACAGGTCGCCGACATATACAATTTTGTCGAAGGGAAACCCAGTGTGCGACTGTTTCTGGTCTTCGAACGTGCTTGCTTGGTCGTGTTCCGAAGCTTTCCGGAGTTCTCTCATGGCTTCCCTCGGGTTACGGTCGATTGTTCTTTAACAAAAGATTGTAGGTCCGACGGCCACGGATTGATGTGACGGCGGATACACGTATACGTGACGAGCATCACATACAGCGGGTTGTTGACGACCTTTTAAAATCTACAACTGGGTAGATCTTTGAATGCGGACGCGTTTCCCAACCGAAGTGCACTGACGAGTGGAGGCATTGGAAACACATGCTTCGCGGAACGTCGGCCAAGCCTAGCCGGCAGGATACAGTCAGGCGATGCATGGCGCAAGATTCACGACGAGCGCGTACGCAGTAGATCGTCTTCTGATCCAGATCCTTTGGCCTTAGACTCCCGCTGTGCGGCTTGAAGTTGGCCCAGTTCCATCTCTAAGCAATGCTGTTGCTCGGTCAGCTCGTTCCTGCGCATCTCCAGTCTCTTGAGCGCTTCCCGAGCCTTCATGTGCGGAACCGCAAGGTTTAATTCCTTGATCCGATCCTGTGTGTGAAGCAGGACGAGCGTGCAGTTCATAATCTTTCGCTCGAAGATTCGTTCTTCTTCCATCGCCGCATTCTCCGCATTCGCTCCGCCGAATCGCACTTGGCAGGTTTCCCAGAATTACGACATTGTCGTTGTGTGGTGCTATCTGTTCTCCAAATCGTTGTGCCTTGAGTCGGAGTGCTATCCCCTATCTGGTATCTCGCAATTCCCATAGCCCACTGAAGCACTCGTCGCGAAGTATCATTTTGCGCTTGCCAGGGGCTTTTCCATTTCGCCAAGCATGTCCATGGCTTCCTTGAGGTGTGCGTGGAAGTACCGTCGCATCAGTTGAAGAACCTTGTTAATGATCGGGTCACGAACAGAGTAGAAGACCTGGTTCCCCACCTTCCTGTTCACCACCAGCTGCTTGGCGCGAAGAATCGCTAGATGCTGAGAAACATTGGCTTGCTCCATGCCGAGTTTCTCTATCAGGGCGCCTGCGGAGAGCTCCCCTTCACCCAAGAATTCGAGAATCGCAATTCGAGTAGGGTGCGCAAGCGCCTGAAAAATGTCGGCCTTGAATCGTCGTAAGGAGTCCTGCACATACCCTCCAAGGGGATAGTATATAATAATATTCGCATGTAATAAAGATCAAGTTGACGATGAACGCTTTCTACAACATCATGATCGGCTACTTTTTCGGCTTTGCATTGGGGGTGGGCTGCGCGCTGGCCGTTATGTACACGATCTACACCAATGGCTACAAAAAGGGTATCGAACACTCTCTGCTCAAGGAAAAGCCGAAAGGCTACTATTCGGCTTTGACCACTGTGCAGAAGAGGTTCAACAAATAGCGGCCGCCGCAGGCTAAGCCATCCGATGCAGGAGGGTTCGAAAGACGGCCCGCGGAAATTTGCGCGTTTAACAGCATCCGATAAATGTTTACGTCTCATATATTCCTTCATTGATAAATACGAAACGGTTGTCTTTCATGAAGCGCTCGATTGAAGTACACGCACAGGAAAGGAGGGTCATGTCTGCGATAACAACGTTCCTTCGCTCGTTAGCTCAGGCGTTCGGCATTTCCAGCCCGCAGCAGGTGAAGCCCCGACTGGTGCCACGGCCGTTGAACGCACCCGCCCGGCCTAAGCCGATGGGTACTCCGATTAGACCTCGGGCTGCCACGGCAACGAAGCAAGACGAATGAGGAATCGAGCCGTTTTTCTAGTGGTTTGGGCCATCGCCTAGCGGCTCGTTGAATTGCTGGTAGCGTCTTCAGAATCTTGTGCATGAGGAGCGAAAGTCGAATGAGTATTGGGGACCAGTTGTCCGACGAATACAAGGAATACAAGAGGCGGTCGCGCACGTCCGCGCCCTTTATTTATGCGGAGGACGGCACCTTAACCCTGTATTTCGAAATGGGTTCGGTGCAGAGCCAGATGTATGTGAACGAGCCCGATCTCCTTATGCTTGGTTACACACGTGCCATGATGGGCTTCCTGCAATTCAACAAACGTCCGCGGCACATAGGGACTATCGGTTTAGGCGGAGGCTCGATACAGAAACACTGCTATCGCCATCTACGTCACACCAAGATCTCCGTTGCTGAGATCAGCCCGGAGGTGATCGCCCTCCGCGACCAGTTCTCTATCCCAAAGGATGATCGTAGGTTCAAGGTGTTTTGCGAGGATGGAGCCGATTTTGTATCTCGCCATTCGAAGAAGTTTGATGTCTTGATTGTGGATGGATTCGACATCACGGGCCAGCCCGAACAATTGTGCAGCCAACGTTTTTACGACGACTGCTACAAAGCATTAACTCCGGATGGTGTCATGGTGGTTAACCTGTCTGATCGTGGTTATAGTGTCTTGCTTGAACGAATACGCCTGAGTTTTCAGGATCGTGTGGTTGTGGTTGGTTGCGACGATGGATGGAACCAAATAGCGTTCGCCGGGAAAGGGAATGCGTTTGCCCAAGCAGGTACCGAGTTGAAACAACATGCCGCGTTTAGGAAGCAACCTCAGCTGGTCAAGATCAACTAAGCAGCATCGCATCTTCGGCTTCAATGGAGACGTGCAGGCCAGGTGGAAAGGATTGCATGGTTGAAATCAATCCGACAAAGGTACTTTCGTGAATCTCTCTAGCTGGACATCGTCGTCCATTCAAGCGCTGTCAAGAAACGACCTCGCTCTGTTGCTGACTTGCGTGCTTAGCTGGCTGGTCGTGGGACTTGTCGCACTCGTTCGACCGCATAGCGTGCGCTTTGTAGCACACCTGCTTTTCCCAGTCGGTGCCTTGGTTGCACTCGGCGTTGCGCTCTTGGGGGGAATTGCCCTAACGCCCGGCCACGCGCTGCAGATCGCAGTGCTGCCCCTCGGCTTGCCCGATCTGCCCTTCCATGTTCGCTTGGATGCACTGTCGGGCTTCTTTCTGCTCCTCTTGGGGGTTGCTGGGGCCGGCATCTCAACCTTTGCGGCCGGTTACTTCCGATCGGGGGAGGGCACCGCGCCTGGGCTGCTTTGCCTGCAGTATCACATATTTCTTGCCAGTATGGCCGCGGTAGTACTAGCCGACGATGCGTACTCCTTCATGGTGGCATGGGAGACAATGGCCCTCAGCTCTTACTTTCTGGTGACCTCTCAACACCGCATTCCTGAAATCCGCCGCGCCGGTTTTCTATATCTCTTGATGGCTCACGTAGGCGCCATCTGCATCCTGCTCAGTTTTGGGGTCCTGCAAGGCGGCAGCTGGCAGTTCACTTTTGATGCCATGCGGAACGCCCGGCTCACGCCCTTTTGGGCCAGCACCGCATTCATTCTTGCCCTTTTGGGCTTCGGCGCCAAGGCAGGACTGGTCCCCATGCATGTGTGGCTGCCAGAGGCCCATCCGGCAGCGCCGTCGCCGATCTCGGCAATGATGAGCGGCATGATGCTCAAGACGGCGGTCTACGGACTGCTGAGGATCAGCTTCGATCTGCTGCACGTCCGCTTCTGGCAATGGGGAGTGCTGTTGATAGCGCTCGGCCTGTTCTCCGCGCTGTTCGGAGCGATCTTTGCCGCAGTGCAGACCGACATGAAGCGTCTACTGGCGTACTCCTCGATTGAGAATATCGGACTCATCTTCACCGGCATCGGTTTAGCCATTCTGTTCGAGGCAAGCAACTTGCGCCTGTTTGCGGCCCTCGCTCTCAGTGCAGCCTTAATCCACGCCCTCAACCATGCGCTCTTCAAAAGCCTGCTGTTTCTGGCCACCGGTTCGGTCCTGCACGCAACCAACCAGCGCAGCTTAGGCAAACTCGGCGGTCTGATCCGCCACATGCCCTGGGTGGCGTCCCTGGCGCTGGTGGGCACACTCTCGATTGCGGGCTTGCCACCGCTCAACGGCTTCGTCTCCGAGTGGCTGCTGTTGCAGTCCTTTCTTTTTACGCCACAGGTTCCCCACGCTTTTATCAACATGCTCATCCCGCTTGGCGCGGCAGCGCTCGCACTGACCGTTGCTCTAGCGGCCTATGTGATGGTCAAGTTCTATGGCGTGATTTTTCTTGGTCAGCCCCGCGAAGCCTCTCTGGTACACGCGCACGATGCCAATTGGCTCGAACGGCTGGGCCTCGGGTGGCTCGCCTTTGGGTGCATTTTGATCGGCGTGCTGCCGCAGCTTGCACTTCGAGCGGCGGGTGCGGTTACCGGTAAGCTGCTGGGGCAGTCGGTCAAACTTAGTTCTCCCGTGTGGTGGATTACGCCGATTGCGCCGGAGCAGGCTTCTTATAGCGGCCTCTACTTACTTGCCGGGATCGCCGGAGTGGTAAGTGTGACCTACTTGCTCGTGCGCATTCTGGCCCACGGGCGCGTACGCCGAACCGCTTCCTGGGATTGCGGCTATCCGTGGCAAACCTCCCGCATGCAGGACACGGCGGAAGGCTTTGGTCAACCGATCCGGCACATGTTCGGAGCTTTCTTTCGCATGGAGCGCGACCTGCCGTCGCCCTCAGACATCGCGCCGCGCTATCGGATTCATATCGAGGACCGGCTGTGGCGCGCGATCTATCTTCCGATTGCGCGTGGCGTCGAGCGCTTGGCGGACGTGGTCAGTGTTTTGCAGGGCGGACGATTGGCGATCTACCTGCTTTATAGCTTTCTTACTCTGCTTACCCTACTGGTATTTGTCCTATGAGTGGATTCACCTTGTTCCGCCAATTCGGAGAGGTAGTGTTAGCCATCGGGATCGCGCCGCTCTTTGCCGGATGGATCGCACAATGCCGTGCCTGGCTGCAAAATCGATCCGCCCCACCCTTGCTACAGCCGTATCGCATGCTGCGCAAGCTCTTCAACAAAGACGCCGCGCTGGCTACGGATGCATCTGCACTCTTTAGGACGACGCCTTACGTATTGTTCGGAACGATGGTGTTAGCGGCCGCCATTATTCCTTCCCTGGGTACCGACCTGCCGTTCGCGCGGGTGGCCGATGCCATCGCTCTGATTGGCCTCTTCGCCACGGCGCGTGTCTCGCTCGCCCTTGCCGCCATGGACATCGGGACAGCTTTCGGCACGCTTGGGGCACGCCGGGAGATGATGATTGGTTTTCTTGCGGAGCCGGCGCTTTTGATGGTGCTGTTCAATGCATTTCTCCTCTTTGGAAGCACGTCCCTGTCAAATCTGGTGGACGCATACAGCGCGCGCCGGACGGTGATCGATCCCAGTGTGATCTTTGCTGCAATCGCATTCTTGATGGTGCTGCTGGCGGAAAACGCTCGCATCCCCATTGACAATCCAGCCACCCACCTCGAACTCACCATGATCCATGAAGCCATGGTGCTTGAATATTCCGCGCGGCATCTCGCCCTGGTGGAGTGGGCCTCGAGTCTGAAGCTTTTCAATTACGCCTGTATTGGCTTCGCTCTGTTTCTGCCCTGGGGTATCGCCACCCATGGGGCTGACGGAGGTAGGGCGCTGCTGCTGGCCGTGACCGCTTTGCTTCTAAAGCTGGTGATTGCCGGGGCTACGTTGGCGCTGATCGAATCGTTATCGGCTAAGGTGCGAATTTTTCGCGCCCCGGAATACCTGGCGATAGCATTTCTGCTCGCCGTGCTCGGCTTGCTGGTTCATCTACTGTTGGGGGCTTGATTCGGGATGCATAACTCTGATCTGACCGCCGAATTGCTGAGAGTCCTGGCTGCGGGGCTGTTGCTCATCTCCTTCGCCATGCTATCGCGGCGGCGCACGCAGCGGTTAATTACGCTGTTCGCCTGGCAGGGTGCGATCCTGTTTGCATCCACCTGCATCGTGGCCCACAGCTCCGGCCTTACGGAACTTTACTACTCCGCGGCACTCACGCTGATCCTGAAAGTGATTGCACTGCCGTGGATTTTGCATCGGCTCATCCAACGGCTCGGCGCACAATGGGACAGTGAGACTCTGGTGAACATCCCAACGACGATGCTTGTAGGATTGGTCTTGGTCATTTTCGCTTTCGGCCTGGCGCAACCGATCAGCATGTTGGCGACCACCATCACGCGCCACACGCTCGGTATCGCACTTGCCGTCATTCTGCTTTCGTTCTTGATGATGATCACGCGCCGGAAAGCCGTGACCCAGGTCATCGGATTTCTCGCCATGGAGAACGGGCTGTTTTTCGCCGCGACCAGCGCTACCTACGGCATGCCGATGGTCATCGAGTTGGGAATCGCACTCGATCTCCTGGTCGGAGTATTCATCCTCGGGATCTTTTTCTTCCAGATTCGGGAGCAGTTCGACAGCCTCGATCTCCATCACCTCGAAGCACTCAAGGAGGACTGAAGTGGAAATGTTGTTGGTTCTGGGCTTGCCGATGCTGGGGTCGCTCCTTCTCGCCCTCCTCGGAGCCCGCCGCTTCGCCGCTGAGCTGAATGTCGGAATGAGCTTCGCAACCCTCGTGGCCGCTACACTCCTGGTGCTGCGAGTGATCCGGCGCGGCCCCATGCTGGCCGCTCATGAGCAGTTCTTCGTTGACTCCTTCAACGTCTTTCTGGTCGCGCTGACCGCGTTCGTGGGCTTCACGACCGCGGTCTTCTCACGGCCCTACATGCGCATCGAGGAGTATCACGGACGCCTCAATGCGCGGCGCCTGCGCCTGTATCACAGCATGTACCAGCTCTTCATGGCCGCGATGTTTCTGGCCTTGCTGACCAATAACATGGGTTTGCTTTGGGTTGCGATGGAAGCAGCCACACTCTCGACGGTTTTGCTGGTTTCTCTCTACCGCACACGTGCGAGCCTTGAAGCTGCCTGGAAGTACTTCATCCTCTGCGGTGTCGGCATTGCCCAGGCACTATTCGGCACTATCCTTCTATACTTTGCGGCTGAGCAAACACTTGGCCGCGAAGGCATGACCGCCCTACTGTGGACCCACCTCAATGCTGTGAAAGGGCAACTTGAACCAAGGGTGCTGGGACTTGCATTCGTCTTTCTCTTAGTAGGATATGGCACCAAGGTCGGCCTGGCGCCGCTCCACAACTGGTTGCCAGATGCTCATGCCGAAGGCCCGACTCCAGTATCAGCCGTTCTATCGGGCTTGCTCCTCAATGTGGCTTTATATGCGGTGATCCGTTGCAAGATACTGGTCGAAGGATCGATCGGTTCGCATATTCCAGGCCGCATGTTGATGGCGTTTGGGCTCTTATCTGCGGTTTTAGCAGCCTTCTTTCTTTTCAGGCAACGCGACATAAAGCGGCTATTCGGCTACTCCTCGATTGAACACATGGGCATCATCACTTTCGCCTTCGGCATGGGCGGGCCGGTCGCGAACTTTGCCGCGCTGCTACACATGACGGTTCACTCCCTTACCAAGTCATCGATCTTCTTTACCGCCGGGCACGCGTCGCAGACCGCTGGGACACAGCGCATGGAGGGGATTCGAGGGCTCGTTGGAACCAGCCCAACGATCGGTTGGGGATTGATGCTGGGGTCAATCGCGATCTTGGGCATGCCGCCTTTTGGAGTGTTTTCCAGTGAGTTTTTAGTGCTGACAACCGCGATGCGCGAATATCCCTGGACGACACCCTTCCTCTTGACTGCGCTAGGCGTAGCCTTCGCCGCGATCTTCAGCCGGGTCCAACCCATGGTTTTCGGAGAGAGCGATGCACAACCATTGCCTCACTCTCCGGCAATGGTGCCCGTGTTCGTTCATCTCACGATGGTGCTGGCGCTTGGTCTATATATGCCACCTGCACTGGCAGCATGGTACCGCGCCGCGGCGCGTTTGATTGGGTGAATGGTTATGAGTAAATTGCCGGCTTTCATCGAGCAACAACGGACACAGATGCCGGGCAACATACCAAGCGCTCGGATGTGCGTGGACCGTGAGCAATGGCTCGAGGTCGCCAATGCAATGCACCAGGCCGGCGCGTGGCTCCTGAGTCTCTGGGGAACAGACGACCGCGATCGCGGCCGCTGTTTTGCCATCTATGCAGCTTATCTCCTGCCCGACATGTTGCTGGTGGTCGAATACCCAATTCAGGTAAAGACGGCCCCCAGGTATCCGAGCATCGCGACATTGTTCCCGGCTGCGCTGCGTATGCAGCGTGGCGTATATGACATGCTCGGCATTGGAGTAGATGAGCAAAACGCGGACACGCGCGGATGGTTGTGCCACGGCGGCTGGCCAGAGAAGTTTTTCTCCTTGCGGCGCAAGGTGGACGGAAGCCAGCAATTCGCGGTGGGCTCAGAGCCATACCCATTCGTATCGGTAGAAGGCGATGGTGTTCATGAGATCGCTGTCGGCCCGGTCCATGCGGGCACCATCGAACCTGGACACTTCCGCTTCTCGGTAGTGGGCGAGAAGGTGCTGCGTCTGGAGGAGCGTCTCGGCTATACCCACAAAGGTGTTGCCAAACGTTTTGAGGGGCTTTCACAAAGCGAGGGGCACCGTTTGGCCGCACGAATCTCCGGGGACTCGGCCGTAGCTTTCGCGTGGGCGTACTGCGCAGCGGTTGAAGCAATCACCCAAATAGCCTGTCCTGCCCGAGCAACAGACCTGCGTGCGCTGGCCCTTGAGCACGAACGTCTGGCCAATCATCTGGGCGATCTGGGTGCTCTCGGTAATGATGCCGGCTTCGCTTTCGGGCTCACTCAGTTTTCCCGCCTGAAAGAGGATCTGCTGCGCGCAAACGCATTCGCTTTCGGAGCCCGCTACCTCTTCGATTATGTAACGCCCGGCGGGGTAGCAGGCGATCTGCCCCCAGACGGCTCTCGTCGCTTATGTGAACTGTATACGGTTGTCGAGGATTCGGTCTCCGAGCTGCGTTCCATCTATGCCGAACATGCCGGCTTGCAAGATCGCTTTCGAGAAGCTGGAAAACTGGAGACATGTCTTGCGCAGAAGCTTGGCGCAGTTGGTCTGGCCGCGCGCGCCTCGGGCATTCCGCTCGATCTGCGAGTCAAAAATCCGTGGCCGCCCTACGACCGGCTCGCCCCGAATTTGATCGTTCAAAGCGCGGGCGACGTTGCAGCGCGAGTGCAAGTGCGGTTTGACGAGATATTCGAGTCCCTTCGACTTTGCCGTGCGCTCCTCACGGGGATTCTTGCTGGACCCATCCAGATACCCGTTCCTCTCGCTGAGCGTGATCTGCTTGGGGTTGGGCTTATTGAAGGCTGGCGCGGTCCAGTCATGATTGCTCTCGAGGCCGGTCCGGACGGCGCCATCCGGCGCTGCCATGCGCACGACCCGTCGTGGCAGAACTGGCCGCTTCTTGAATACGCGATCCTCGGCAACATCGTGCCCGACTTCCCGCTCATCAATAAATCGTTCAACTTGTCCTATAGCGGACACGACGGATGAGGTAATTATGTTTGACGTTCTTTCTCGCATGCTGCGCACCGGTATATTGACCGAACCGCTGCCCGTTCCCAATGACTCATCGCCGGCCTTGGAGTTGCAAACAGAGATTCAGAGAATCCTAAGACGCGCGCTCTGTATCCGCCACGTGGATGCAGGCTCCTGCAATGGCTGCGAGTTGGAGATCCAGGCGCTCAACAACCCTTATTACAACCTGGAGGGCGCGGGCATCAAATTCGTAGCCAGTCCGCGTCACGCCGATCTTCTCCTGGTGACTGGGCCAGTGGCGGTCAACATGGAAGAAGCGCTGAAGCGCACTTATGATGCCGTGCCCGAACCCAAGTGGGTTGTGGCCCTCGGCGACTGTGGAGCATGCGGCGGCATCTTTGGCACGAGCTATGCCAGTCGTGGCAGTGTGGCGAATATCATCCCCGTAAACTTCACGATAGCCGGCTGCCCGCCTAACCCGAGCTCCATCCTACGCGGCATTCTCGAGACTGTGCGCACCCCGCCTGGGCCAGGTGGGCTCCTCAGGGGGAACATGACCCTATGAAGAAAACTCTTTTCGTAGACCTAGCGTTGGTCCTTACAACGTTATTGGGGTGCAAGGACTCGTCGAAGTGGTACCTGACTGGGTACGACAATGAGCAATTCATTTTCAAGCACGATCACATACGCCGCAGTGTGTTGGCAGTCGTTCCATGCAGGGCGATCGGGCTCAGATGACCCGGCAGACTGCTCTGGGATGTTAAGTTTGCCTGAAGTAGGGCGGGAACTACCAGAAAAGAGGAATGGAGACGAACAGGTCGGAACGACCCCGGCGCATTGGATGACTTGTCGGTCTGCTTCGACCAACCACCCTTCTTAGACCTCACTCTTGATTAGCATTTTGAGATCATCAGACCATTCTGGCTAGTGATAGCGCTCCTTCTCGACTGATCCAAATTTGGTGACAAATTTATTACATCTCCCAGACATTCAACATGCCTCGGCGGCAATACTCTCGTGGAGAATTTCTCTGCCTCCCCCGGCGTAGGAAGAGATCCAGCCACCACGTCCGATTTTGTCGGTGGCGTACCCCGAAAGCGGGGCCTTCAGTTATGAAAAGGGCATGATTTTCTGTGGCCAAACCTATAGCGTTTGGCTTTGTCGATTGGTTCGTTCGCCCATGCCCAGCATTACACCCAAGTGAATCTTGTCGATAACCGCCTCTCGTCCCTTACGCCAGTGATACTTGGAGATTTCTCAGATAGCGAGAATTCCTCCGCTCAACCATAGCTCAGTTACAAGCGAAAGTTACCCAGAGGCATGCCGGGCTGTACATGACCGAGCCGCCGTGCCATTCCACCTCGCGCGTCAGCGCTGCAGATGCGAACCGGGTAAGCAAGGGGCTCGTCATAGTGATCGCTGCCGTACGAATCAGACTGCCTGCCACACAAGCATGCCCGCCTGCACCCAGAGTGAGATGGCTCGGATCGCGGCGGGTACAGTCGACTTGATCGGGCCTGGAGAAGCGGGCAGGGTCGTGGTTTGCTGCAGCGACTTTCAGAATGAGCTGGTCGCCTTTGCAGATGGACACGCCATTGAGATCGATATCCTCTGTCGCTGTCCTCGTGAGGATGCGGATGTTGCCCGCGTAACGCAGCAGCTCTTCCATAGCTCGATCCATCGATTCCGGGGACCGGTGCAATAAAGACCATTGATCGGGAGATTGGATCAGCGCGTACCATACAGCACTGACGATGAGGGCGAGAGTTTGCGAAAGCCCAACGAATCCTGAATCGCGCAGAGGCTCAGGCCCGGCATTGAAATATCCGCGCAGAACCTGGCTAGCTGATTTCGCGCGGTCGCGCAAAGCGGGGTTCTCAGGATTGGCGGCGGCGGCTGAGGCGATTTTCGCCAGTTCTTCGAGTTGGCCGGCATCGCTTTGCGAGATACCCGTGACCGTAGCTGCGAAGGAGAGGGAAAGCGGCCGCGCGTAGGCAGTCAACAAGTCAATTGGCTTTCCTTGAGGCAGGTTTCTACAAAGCCGATCGGCATCGGCGCTGAGCCGTTCGCGCCACGCGCGAATGCGTGCCGGGGAGAGCGCATCTCTAGTCTCTTCCCTCATCGTCAATCGCGCAGTTTCTTCGGAGACCAGGGACAGCGTGGCGACGTCGCGACGGCCTGGGATAAGACTTTCTGCATGAAATGCCGCCATAAGATCTGCGTAGCGGGTGAGCACCCAGGCCCCGAGATGCGTGTCGAAATACGGTGCATCTAATTGCGGTGTTCCGTCAGGATCGACCTGTTCGCGGTTCTTGGCGGGGGTGAAATGGATCTCTTGGTTGCTCATGGCAGTTAAAGGAGGCAATCCGCTTAGCCTGGTTGATTGCGGGCGCCGGGGTTGACAATGTCACTGGGCAGTTACAATGTATGCGAGCGATTCAACGCCAAGAGATTCGGGGTATCGATCGACCCATCGTTCCGACTCTTCGCTTCCACTGCTGGGGGAATCGTATCTCGTCCGCTCTGGCCGCCGCTCTGTTTCAGAGTACACGATGCTGCAGCAGCTCTCAATGCAAGATATTGTAGCTCTTGGGTTTGCCTACGCTCTAAACCGTTGCACCAGGATTACATTCAATCGACAATCTAGCGACAACTGACGCCGGCCGTCAATGCTAGACTACTCTCTGCTGAAATGGAGCCGGACTGTTGCGTAAATCGAAAAAGATCGTTTTCTTCTTCCCTTCGTTTGCCAGTTCTGAGGCGACAGCGCCGTTGGGCATTCTCGCGGTTGCCACGCCGTTAAAGCGGGCGGGCTATGAGGTGGTTCTGATCGACTCCACCATCACTCCCAATTTCAAGCAGCGCGTATTGAACGAGGTGAAGGATGCACTTTGCCTTGGCGTGTCGCTGGTAACCGGTCCCATGATCCGGGAGACGGTCGACATCGCCCGTTCCGTCAAGGCATGGGATCCGTCGTTCCCCATCGTCCTTGGCGGATGGCACCCATCGCTGCTGCCGAAACAAACCCTTGAAGCTCCTTACCTTGACTACATTGTGCGCGGACAAGGCGAGTTCGCCTTCCTTGAATTGGTTCAACACATCGAGGCCGGTGCGGCTCCGGATCTGATTCCCGGTATCGGCTTCAAACGCGACGGTAAATTGGTCATGACCCAGGAACGCCCTCTGCGGCCGCTGGTCGAGATGCCGCCTAAGGCCTACGAGATCGCCGATTTCGATGCCTACGAGCGCGGATGCGGACGCCGCTGGGCGATGTACACCTCAAGCCTCGCGTGCCCGTTCAATTGCTCCTATTGCACCAACGCCGGCGTATATGGCCGCAAGTGGAACGCCCTCCCCCCGGAGCAGTTCGTCGAAGAAACGGTGGACCTGAGCCGCCGCTACGCGCTTGAGATGATGTGGATCGTCGATGACAACTTCCTGGTTGACCTCGATCGTGCGCGTGGAATCGCCGAGGGGTTGGTGCGCGAGAATTCGCACTACCAGTGGAGCATTCAGGCAACAACCAACCTCACGTCACGCTTGTCGATCGAGGACTTGAAGTTGCTTCGTCGTGCGGGCCTGCACCAGATTTGCCAGGGGGTCGATTCCGGTTCGCAGACAGTCCTGAAAGCCATGCACAAGGACTGGCAGGACTTCGAATCCATCTACGAGAGCGCCGCGCGGTGCATTGAAGCAGGCATCCGGCCCTCGTTCAATATCATTTTCGCGTTTCCGGGAGAGACAAGAAAGGAACGCCGCGAAACCATCCAGTTCATGATGGACGTTTGCCGCCGCTTCCCTGGCGCCGAGTTCTGGACCAACATCTTCACGCCTTATCCCGGATCGCCGATCTTTGAGCGCACAACGGAACTGGGCATCAACATGCCGACCTCTCTCGAAGGCTGGGCGGATTTCTTCCCGCGCTATACCAGACTGCCCTGGCTGGACGGAGCCGAACACAAGCGTCTCCAAGTCACGCGAGATTATCTTCGCGTGGCCTTCGACCGCATTCCGATCAGGGCCGACCGGCGCGGCAAGATCACGCGTCTTGCACAGAAGACCATCTCGCTTCCCGCTCGTTGGCGGCTCGATCACGACGTCTATAGGATGCCCGTGGAACTGTGGTTGAACTCCAAGCTGAAGAAGATTACGGAAATGAAGCCAGCCGTCGATGCAAAGCGTCTGGCGCGCACGCCCGCGGAGGCGGCTTGCTGACTAGCGGCAAGGTGGTGCTCTTCTACCCGTCGTACGATGGGCCGCCGCTTGGTGCGCCCCTCGCCCTGCTGTCCCTCGCTGGCACTTTGCGCGAGGCCAATTTCGAAGTGGTGCTGATCGATGGCGCGATCGAACCCGATTATCTGAGCCGCATCGCAGAGGAGTGCGAATCTGCTCTCTGCTTCGGGGTCTCGGTGTTGACAGGCCCTATGATTAGCGGAGCAATCGAGGCTGCCAAATTCGTCAAGAGCCACGCGCCTGATGTGTGCGTGGTCTTCGGCGGCTGGCACCCGACGCTCTGCCCCGAATCAACTTTGCGCGAACCCTACGTAGATGTCGTCGTGCGCGGACAGGGCGAAATCACCATTGTCGAACTCGCCTCCGCACTTGCCAGAAAGAGCCCTCTGGATCTGATCGCGGGCATCTCCTGGAAGAAGCAGGGGAAGCTTGTAGAAAACTTCGAACGGCGCGTGCAGCCGGTTGATACCTTTGCTCCTCCCGCCTTCGATATCGTCGATTTCGACGCCTATGAGCGAGTCTCTGGCAAACGTGAACTGGCCTATGCCACCAGCGTTGGCTGCCCCTACGCCTGTAACTACTGCACCGACATGGTGGTCTACAAACGGCGCTTCAATGCGTATTCCGCAGAGCACGTCATCAAGCAGTTAGTCGACCTGGTTGCGCGCTACCGCATTACCGATGTAGCCCTGCTCGACTCCAATTTCCCGGTTGACGTGCATCGGGCGATCGCCATCGCCAAAGGCATTCGCGACTCCGGCGTCAAGTTCAACTGGACCTTCCAGGCATCTACGGACTTCATTTGCCGCATGAGTCAGGAAGAAGTTCAGCTTCTCGCTGACAGCGGCGTCAAATATATGGGCTTTGGCACGGAATCGACTTCACCGGCAGTGCTCAAGCTGATGAACAAGCGCCACCAGCGCGTGGACGAGATGTATGAAACCGCGCGCAAGGCCAACCTCGCCGGGATTCGCATCAACTTCAACCTCATCCTCGGCTATCCCGGCGAGACGGAGGCTGACAGGCTGGTCACGTTCCGGACCATGAGCGACATCCGGCGAAAGTTCAAGAACGTTCGCTTTTCTCCGAATATCTTTACGCCGTATCCCGGCATACCCATCTGGCCTCAGCTTCGAGAACTCGGTGTGCCCGAGCCTAAGACTCTGGAGGATTGGATGACGATGCCACTGGGAGCCAACATGCTCCCATGGCTCAAAGGCGGCAACCTGGCTCGCCTCAATCGCACGCTCGATTACTTCCTGCTGCTCAATCAGCCGCAGAAGCCCGCGCAGAACACCTTTTTGTTACGGAGGCTCACCAGTTTCATTGTCCGGGCGCCAATTCGCTGGCGTCTCAACACCAACTTCTTTTCATTCCCGTGGGAGATCTGGCTTGCGCGTTTGTCCGAGCAGATCGTCAAGCGCCGCTCCCTTATTACCGGCAGACGGTTGCCTGCGCAACCCAGTGTCTGCTGACCCAGCTATGTCCGGAGTCTAACTTTGGCCGACGTCCTGCTCACGCACTCGTACCACCTCCCCTTCGACCCGAAGCAACTGCGCAAGATGCAGCCGTATGCCCCCATCGGCACACTGTATGCGGCAAGTGCCCTGCGAGAAAAAGGAATCTCAGTTGCCGTGTTCGATTCCATGCTCGAAGAGCCGGGAGCGAAGTTCGCGGCGTTTCTTCGCGAGCAGCACCCGAAAGTGGTGGCCGTTTACGAAGACGATTTCAATTTCCTCTCGAAAATGTGCTTGACCCGCATGCGAGAGGTGGCATTTGAAATTGCGGCAACGGCGCGGGCTGCGAATGCGATTGTCGTTGTGCACGGATCCGACTCCACTGACAATCCCGAAATGTTTCTCGATCGCGGATTTGACTACGTTCTGTGCGGCGAAGCAGAAGAGACACTCGCGCAACTTTGCTCAGCAGTTCTGCGCGGCGCACAACCGCCCGATATCGATGGCATGGTTCGGCGCAACACCGACGGCCGCCTGATTCGTAGCCGGCTGAGACTTGCAGCCAATCCGTCGTGGGCAGCGCTGCCGATCCCGACGCCCGGCCTGATCGACCTTGAGCCATATCGCAGAGCGTGGACCGAAGCGCACGGTTACTTCTCAGCAAATATGGTCTCGAGCCGTGGGTGCCCGTATCGCTGCAACTGGTGCGCGAAACCGATTTCCGGAAACAAATTTCAACTCCGTCCCGCAGCAAAGGTTGCCGAGGAGATGCGGCTGCTGAAGGACGCGGCCGTCGAGCACATCTGGTTTGGCGACGATGTGTTTGCCTTAAACCATCATTGGTTGGAGGAGTTCGCAGGCGAAGTCGAGAGGATCGATGCCGCGGTCCCCTTCAAGATTCAGTCGCGCGCCGACCTGATGAGCGAGCAGAACGTGTCGAATCTCAGGCGCGCAGGGTGTGCCGAAGTGTGGATGGGCGTTGAATCGGGCTCGCAGGCAGTCTTGGACGCCATGGACAAAGGGCTCACTCTCTCGTCGGTGGTTACGGCGCGCGCCCGATTGAAAGCAACCGGCATCCGCGCCTGTTTCTTTCTCCAGTTCGGCTATCCCGGCGAAACCTGGGAGCGGCTGCAGGAAACGATCTCGTTTGTCCGTAAGATGCGCCCCGATGACGTGGGCATTTCCTTTTCCTACCCGCTTCCTGGCACCGCATTTTACGAGCGCGTCCAGGCAGAACTTGGCGGCAAGCGCAATTGGACCGACAGCGACGACCTCTGCATCATGTTCAAAGCCGCTTACTCAACTGATCTTTATCGCGCGGTGCGCAACGCCTTGCACGCAGAAGTCAGCTCGTGGAGCGAGCCGGATTTGGGGCCCGAAACGGCCGCCGGGATTGACGCTCTGTGGCGCACTGTCGAAGAACTGGAACCGGTGAGCAGGCAAAGCGACGCCTTTGCTCTTCTCGAGAGGCCTTACTCTTCCGGCCTCATCATGCCGCTTCCGGCGCTCAGCCCGGCCGGGAAGATATAGATGCGCGATCTTCTTCTCACACACGGCTATTTTCTCTTTGAGGACCCCAAGGAGCGGCAGATCATGAAGCCCTACGCGCCTTTGGGCATACTCTACCTCTGCTCGCATCTTCGCAAACAGGGATTCGACGTCGACGTTTTCGATACGACATTTTCAAGCCGCCAGGAACTGTTCTCCTTCCTGAAAACAGAGAAGCCTTCGGTGCTTGGCGTCTACGCCAACCTGATGACCCGCGGCAACGTGATTGAAACTCTGACTGTGGCGCGTGAGGCTGGTTGGAAGACAATCGTCGGTGGTCCCGAACCCGGCGCCTATGCCCTCGAATACCTCCAGGCTGGCGCGGATTTCGTCGTTTCCGGTGAAGGTGAAGTCACAACGGAAGAGTTGCTCCATGCGATACGCGCCAAAGTTTCCGACTTCTCAAACATTGCCGGCATTTCTTTTCTGGATGAAAACGGCGCACTGGTACAGGGGCCCCCTCGCGGTCAGATCGCCAACCTCGATCTGCAGCCATGGCCTGCCCGCGATGCCATCAACATCCGTCGCTATATCGAAACATGGCGCACCCACCACGGCAGCGGATCCATAAACTTCATCACCGCGCGTGGTTGCCCGTTCCGCTGCAACTGGTGCAGCCATCAAGTCTACGGTCAGTCACATCGCCGCCGCGATCCGCAGCTCGTGGTCGACGAAGAAGAATGGCTCATCAATGAGTACTCGCCCGACATGATCTGGGTGTCGGACGACGTCTTCACAATCAACCACGCATGGCTTCGCGCGTATGCGGCGGAAATGAAGCGTCGCGGCCTGCACATCCCGTTCGAGTGCATTTCACGCGCCGACAGGCTGAACGCTGAAATGCTAGATCTGCTCGCGGAGCTTGGCTGTTTCCGTATCTGGATCGGCTCGGAGAGCGGCTCGCAGCGCATCCTTGATTCGATGGAGCGCGGTGTGAAGATCGAACAGGTGCAAGAGGCCGTCAACATGAGCCGTGAGCGCGGCATTCAAAGTGGCATGTTCCTCATGTGGGGTTACGACGGCGAAGAAATCGAAGACATCGAGGCGACCATCAATCATGTTCGCAGGTCAAATCCCGATATCTTTCTCACCACCGTTTCCTACCCCATCAAGGGAACGCCCTACTACAAAAAGATCGCTGATCGCCTCGTCCAACTGGAACCGTGGGGCAAGACCTCCGATCGCGAATTCAAGGTTCGTGGAAGGCACTCCCGGCAGTTTTACGCGCATGTGGATAAGCTTCTCCGCAATGAAGTGGAATATGCGCGGCTCATGAAAGCGGATTCGGCCTCCGACAGGCTTGCTCTGGCCGCGCTTCAGCAGGGCATCCGCGACGCAAGAAGCGGCATGCAGGCGACATTCTCCGAGGTGGAGCAATGACATCCTGCCCGGCTGAATTACACATCGCAGGCCACGCCTTCGACTCGATCGCAGACTCGTACGATTCTATCTTTACAGCAACCCTCATTGGCCGTTCGCAGCGCTCTGCGGTCTGGGCAAAAGCAGCCGCGGTTTTTCACGCTGGCGATCGCATCCTCGAACTCAACTGCGGCACTGGCGAAGATGCTCTATTCCTCGCCCGCCGCGGAGTTCAAGTCACGGCCTGCGATGCCTCATCGCGCATGATCGAACAGGCACGCGAGCGGGCTGCGAAGGAATTCCCCAACGCACCCATCCATTTCCACGCGCTGTGCACCGAGCATCTCGATGAGTTGGAGACGGGCGCCTTGTTTGATGGAGTGTTTTCGAACTTCTCCGGACTGAACTGCGTCGACGACTTCCCTCAGGCGTCGCGCCTGATCGCAAATCGTCTGAAATCCGGCGGACAGGTCCTGCTCTGCCTATCAACCCGATTTTGCCTGTGGGAGATTCTCAACTATTCGATCCGCGGAAACTTGAACAAGGCATTCCGGCGCTGCTCCGGCGTCACAGCAGCAAAGCTGGCAGAACACTCGTTCCCCGTCTACTATCCGACCCTAAGCTCGCTCCGGCAGTCTCTGCGGCCAGCGTTTCGCCTGCTATCCGTGACCGGCATCGGTGTCGCGGTTCCGCCGTCCTATATGGAAGGCTGGGCACGCAGGCATCCGCAGTTGCTCAGCATCTGCGAGGCTGCGGATCGCATGATCTCCCGTTGGCCCGGCTTCAGAGTAATGGGCGATCACATTCTGCTGCATCTGGAGCGCATGTGACCGCACCGTTCTTCCAGGTCGCCGAGTGGAATCGCCTCCTCGATGAGTGGGGCATCGCTCTGCACTGCCCACGTTGCCGGACCGCAATGGACAGCACCCTTTGCCCGAGCTGCGCGTTTGAGATGGCAGACCGTAACGGGACTATATGTGCACTGCCCCCCGAGCGAGTCGTACACTACGAACGCTTCATCGCCGATTACGAATACATTCGCGCCTCTGAAGGCCGAGGCAGCAACGCAGACAACTTCTATCTCTCCCTCCCCTATCTGGACCGCTCCGGCAAGAACAGCGGCCAGTGGAAGATTCGCGCGCGCAGCTTCGACCACCTGCGAGATCGCGTGTTGCTACCTAATTTGAAAGACGGAGCAAAGATTCTCGACCTCGGTGCAGGAAACGGATGGATGAGTTTCCGATTGGCTCTCGCTGGCTACTGGCCCTGCGCCGTTGATTTGCTGACCAGCGACAACGACGGTCTTGGCGCAGCGAAGCACTACCGAGGTGCACTGCCGCGGCTATTCCCGCGCTTCCAAGCGGAAATGACTCACCTGCCTTTTCAGGACGGGCAGTTCGAAGCCGTAGTGTTCAACGCGTCCTTCCACTATGCCGATGATTCCGAAGCTGCCATTCGCGAAGCTCTCCGCTGTGTTCGAACGAACGGGCTGGTAATCATTTGCGACACCCCTTGGTACTCGCGAGAAACCAGCGGCAGACAAATGGTCGAGGAGCGCCGTGCCGCCTTCCTCAACACCTACGGCACTGCATCCGACTCCATCGAGTGTGTCGAGTTCCTGACACCTGACCGGCTCAGATTTCTCGAACAACAGCTATCAATCCGATGGACAGTGCATTCGCCGAACTACGGCCTGCGTTGGGCGATGCGCCCCATCATGGCAAAGCTGCGCCAAAAACGAGAACCTTCACGGTTCCGCATCTATGTCACCCGGAAGGCCGCATGATCATTCTCTTTCATCCTCGCGCTACAAAGCCGCGCAACTGCCGTCTTCCGCTTGCAGTACTTGCCTTGGCCGCCGTACTCGAAGGCAAGGAAGAATACGAAATCGTCGACGGCAACCTCGATCACAAGCCGGTGGACACAATCGTCAATCTGATCGACACACACAACGTTGAACTCCTCGGTGTGTCCTGCATGCCCGGACCCCAGATGGTTGCAGCTATGGAAGCCTCGCGCGAAGTACGCAAACTGCGACCGCACGTGAAGATCGTCTGGGGCGGCTACTTCCCATCGATTTATCCCGACTCAGCGCTGAATGCAAAGTATGTCGACTTCGTCGTTCGCGGACAGGGCGAACAAACACTGCTGGAACTGCTCGACGCCGTCCGTGGAAAAAGATCGCCGGAATCGATCCTGGGGCTTTGCTACAAAGATTCGTTCGGCTTCCACCGCACCAATGCCGAGAGGCCAATGAAGGGCCCTGATAATTTTCCGTGGTCGCCCTTTCATCGCCTGCCGGTGCAACAGTATCTGCGTCCGTCCTTCTTTGGAAAGCGCACGGCGGTTCATCACGCCAGCATCGGATGCCCGTTCAACTGCAGCTTCTGCGGAGTGCACGCCGCCTACGGGCGCGACGAAAAAATGGAGACGCCGAAGCGAACGGTTGAGATCCTGCAACATCTAGTTTCGAAATACGGCGCGGACTCGGTTCAGTTCTACGATATGAATTTCTTTCTCCGGGAAGATCATGCCGTCGAATTGATGGAGTTGATGGCGCCTCTGAACCTTCGCTGGTGGTGCGAGGCGCGCGTCGACATCATGTCGCGGTACTCCGATGAGACGATGGCTTCGATCAAGCGCGCAGGCTGCGCCATGATCTTCTTCGGTGCGGAGTCGGGTTCTGATTGGGCGCTCAAGGAAATGCAGAAAGGCATCACCACGGAACAAACCCTAATCATGGCGCGGCGCGCTCGCCAATTCGGGATCATCCCCGAGTTCTCGTTCGTGGTCGGAAATCCGAAAGATCCTGAACGCGACACGCGCGAAACCCTCCGCTTCATCCGTAAGATCAAGCGGATTAACCCGGACTCGGAAATCATCGTGCAGCACTATACTCCGACGCCGCAGCGCGGTTCAATGTACGGCGATGTCGATAGCCAGATTTCTTTTCCGGACTCACCGGCTGAGTGGGCAACCAAGCAGTGGATGGACTTCACTCTGCGCATTGATACCAGTGCGCCGTGGCTCAAGCAGAAGACCAAGAAGCTCATCGATAACTTCGAATTGGTCGTAGCATCGCGCTGGCCCACCGTGCAGGATATCCGCGCTCCCCGCTGGAGCCGCAAGCTGCTCCAGTCCCTCAGCGCGTGGCGTTACGCTATGCAGTTCTACAGTTATCCATTCGAGTTGCAACTCGCCAACCGGTTCATCCAGCTTAGAAAGCCGAAGCGGGAGAGCTTATGAGCAGTCGGAGCGCGGCTTGCGATGACCGCACCTCGGAAGAGTTGCGCAGGAGTCGCGCATTCGATGCATGGGCGCATTCTTACGACACGCAACGAAACCCGCTGCTGGTCCTGGAAACACGCTTTCTTGAGCGAATGCTTCCTGACCTATCGGGCCGCGATGTTTTGGATGCGGGGTGCGGTTCAGGCCGATGGCTCAGCCGAATCTCCCTGATGGGCACACACAGACTCTGCGGAATGGATGCTTCCGCGGGCATGCTCCAAATAGCCGCGCAGAAAAATCTGCCGGGTGTCGAGCTGGTCAAATGTTCCTGCGACGAAACGCCCTATGCAGTCCAGAGCTTCGACGTGATTCTATCGTCGTTTGTGCTGAGTTATATCGAAAACCTCGAATCGTTCGCAGTCGAAATGAGCAGGATCGCCCGTTCCGGCTGCGACCTGTTTCTGTCCGATATGCATCCGGTCACGCAGGCCAAGTTAGGCTGGAAGCGCACTTTCCAAAACGGACAGGAAGCGGTCGAACTCGACGCCGTCTGCCACAATATCCGCGATGTGATCGGGGTCTTTGCCTCTTTGGGATGGAAACTTTGTGCGGCCCTCGAAACCGGGTTCGGAACTCCAGAACGCGAGGTCTTCGAAGCAGCCGGTCGATTGGGCGGGTTCGATCAAGCCGATCAGCTACCCGCAATCTATCTTCTTCATCTGCGCAAACCGCACTCGCAACTAGCCAGGATAGAAGAACAAGATAGGATCGCGATCAGCGGCGCGCGTTGCGCGATTGGACCGCGAGAGGCGACTCCAGCAACTTTGCAAGTGTGCGGAGAACGAATCACTCTGATCGCAGGCAATGCCTTCTCGATTTCGGATTCTCCATCTCTCAAGATCGATCTGAGCGGATATCTAGTGATGCCCGGATTCATCAACGCGCATGACCATCTGGAGTTTGCTCTCTTTCCGCGACTTGCAAATCCTCCCTACGCAAACGCATCGGCCTGGGCCGAAGATATACACGAGAGATTCGCGGAGATCATTGCGAAGCACCGCTCCGTGCCCAGGAATGCGCGTCTATGGTGGGGCGCGCTGCGCAATCTTCTTTGCGGAGTGACAACGGTCTGCCACCACAATCCTTCAGAAACAGAATTCCAGCGAGACGACTTTCCCGTGAAGGTCGTTCGTGATTTCGGATGGGAACATTCGCTAGCGTTTGGTGGAGACCTTCGCCGTGCGCACTCCGCAACGCCACCCGGCTCCCCATTCATAGTGCACGCTTGTGAAGGCGTCGACGATGAAGCGCGGCAGGAGATCGCGGAACTTGACCGGCTCGAAGTTCTCGATCGAAACACAGTCGTGATTCACGGCCTTGCAATGGACGACAAGGGTCTTGATATCATGCGCAGGTGCGGAGCCTCGCTCGTCGTCTGTCCCACCTCGAACAACGTCCTCTTCGGCGAGACTCCGGATATGCGCATCATTGGCGGAGTTCGCCAAGTCGCGCTGGGAAGTGACTCGCCACTAACGGCGGCTGGGGACCTTCTTGACGAGGTTGCTTTCGCAATAGCTTCCTGCGACGTCCCGCCGCAGCTAGCTTATTCAATGGTAACGGAGTTCCCCGCTTCAATCCTGAATCTGAAAGAAGGAGAAGGTTCTCTCAGGGTCTCCGGAAAAGCGGACCTGATCGCCGTCCGCGACGGGGATCAGAATCCTGCCGACAGAATACGCACACTGTCATTCGCAGACATTGAATTTGTGATGATCGACGGGCGCGTCCAACTTGCTTCGGATGAGATCCTGCAACGGCTTCCAAAGGCCGCGCGAAAAGGCCTGCAACCTCTCTGTGTGGGAGGAATCATCCGCTGGCTGCGCGCCCCCATTGCGGAACTCATGGCAGCCGCGGAAGAAGTCATCGGTCCCGGACAGGTGGAATTGGGAGGCAAGCCCGTAGCCCTGGCGGTCACGGCGGAGGCTCATCATGGCCGTTGATTCCGGTTTGGTGACGCTGGCGCCCGGTCCGCGCCCAGACAGTGGTCTCTTTGAATCGGAGAAGATTACAGTTCTCCCCATTCTTCTGCTGAACGTTCACGAACACTGCAATTGCCGCTGTGTCATGTGCGACATATGGCAGCGCAAAGATGGCAGAGAACTCGATCTTGCGTCTTTTGCGCGGCAACGCGAATCTCTGTTGCGCTTGGGCGTGCGTCAGGTTGTCCTGACCGGCGGCGAACCGTTGTTGCATCGTGACTTCGAAGGCTTGTGCAGCTTTCTTCAAGACTGCGGCGTTCAGGTTACGCTGCTCACCACAGGCTTGCTGCTCTGGAAGTATGCAAGCGCAGTCGCCCAAGGCGTGGACGAGGTCATCGTATCCATCGACGGCCCGGAAGAAGTCCACAATGAGATCAGGAAAGTGAAGGGTGCCTATCGATTGATTGACCGCGGTATTCAAGAGGTGCGCAAAAAGAAAGAGAAAATGCCGTTTCATGGCCGCAGCACAGTTCAGAAGACGAATCACAACGTATTACGACAGACCGTCTCGGGTGCGAAGTCGTTGTCCCTGGATTCCATCTCTTTTCTGGCGGCGGATGTTACATCTCAGGCGTTTAATCGCGACCTTGTCTGGCCGACAGACCGCCAAGCGGAGATTGCCCTTTCGCGCGAAGAAGTAGAAGCCTTGCATAACGAGATCGAAGCGCTAGTGCAGGAGAATGCCGAAGACTTCTGGACCAAATACATCGTCGAATCGCCTGCGAAACTGCGCCGCATCGTCCGGCGTTTCAGAGAACAACTTGGCGACTTCACGCCAACAGCTCCGCAGTGCAATGCGCCCTGGGTCTCAGCCGTCATGGAAGTGGATGGATCCGTGCGCCCGTGCTTCTTTCACGAGAAAGTCGGAAACTTCACCATTCAAACCCTGGAAGATGTAATCAACGGAGCAGATGCGCGGCGGTTCCGCGCGTCCCTTGATGTCGAGGCTAATCCCATCTGCCAGCGATGTGTGTGCTCCCTGAACTACACCCGTACTTAGGCAATTCTCGCGTCGAACTTGGGGCAGCCTGCTGAAGTCATAGCGGTGCTGCGCAGCAGCCTTGTTGGTAGACCCGAGCGCCTCTCGCACGAACAGGCAGGCAGTGCCGGCGTCACCCTTCCTGACCGCGGTAAGGGTGCGCCGCTCTCGCGACGTATGCAAGCCTCCAGGCGGAGAAACGCATGCGCACATGCATCGGCAGCCTAGTTCGGCGTGGGACGCTGTGCCGCGCAAATCTCGAATAGCTCGTGCCTGGGTGATTGGGAGTGAACCGCACCCAGACCACTGCCTCGGAAAAGCAAGCGTCGATTGAGGACTTGATCCTGGAATCACTCCATCCGAAAGTTGCCGAGGATGCTGCGCGTCGCATAATCCCGCCCCAACGGCAAGGGCTCTTCAGCGGATGTGGGGCTGAACGCCGCGACCAGGTGCGGAAAAGGTCAATTGAAGTTTTGGGGTGCAAAATAAGGCCGGTTCCTTCGGGTTCCGGCCTTTTGGCTTTTTGGTCAGTTGCCCGCTTGCGCGTCCTTAGCACAAGCGGTAGGGATTGGAATGCCCAGGACACCCGGCACAAACTGCGTTACCAGACCTTGCCAGTGCCTGAGAATGTCCTGAATCATCATTCCAAATGCCTAACTGAGGCAACCTCACGACGGCGACATGATCTCGGTATCTGGGTTTCCATTAAACATTCCTGTCTTGAAGCGCCCTTGCCCAGTATGGACCTGGGGAAGGGCGCTTCTTCTGTTAAAACGTTAGCTTCACGGCTCCCTGGAAGATTCTGGCTCCGTAGTTATTCGTGGTGGCAGTGATCTGTCCGAATGTGGACGAAACGAGCGACGTAGTCTGTCCGATATATCCGCCGCTCTCTGGTGTAGCGAAGTCCGGGTGATTAAGAACGTTGAAAGCTTCCAGGCGAAGTGCCAGCGCCAGGCGCTCATGAAGCGGAAAAATTCGGCTCAGGGCAGCGTCGGCCTGGAGGAACTTCGGGCCGCGAAACTGATTGTGCGCTACATTGCCAAATGTTCCGATCGGGTTCGGCGTGAAGGCCGTCGCGTTGACGTATTGGGCATTCGTGGACTGGCCGCTCCTGATTTTGGCATGCGTATAGACACTGCCGATGGAGGTGAGATTCGGGCGATCGTTTCCGATGTCGGTAAGCGAGTTGTCAACGCCCGTGACAACCGTGAAGGGAGCTCCATCGGTTACGTGCACCAACGGAGCAATCTCCCAGTTATTGGCGATCAGGGACGTAACACCGTGGAGCGAGAAGTGGCTGGTTGCGACAACCGAGGTGTTGAACAAATGCCGGTAATCAAAGCCGCAGTTGGCTCTGTCTGCCTTGATGTTGGCGGGATTTTGCACGGTCACGGCCTCGGTATCGCCCACATTGTCGGCGATGTCGATGCAATGAGACCAGGTGTAATTCGCCAGCAACTCGAAATTCGAGGAGAGGCGATGCTGAATCGTTGTAATCAGCCCGTTATAGCTGGCATTCGCACCTGTAGCGACGAACGTTGAGCCCTGTCCGCCGCCTGCATAGTATGGACCCGCCACCGGATTCGCAAGCGTCAGCGAAAAGCGCGACGCGGTGTTGCCGAGGGTTGAGCACGGACTTCCGCCGCAATCGCCTGGAATGTAAACGGCCGCGCTTAGGGGGAGGGCGTAGCTGTTGTGGTTTGTCCGGTTCCCGATGTAGTCCATCTGGAACTGCCACCCATGACCGAATTCCCGCTGCACGCTGGCGGTGTATTGCAGCGTCACCGGGGGCTGATACTGCTGGGGAAGAATGATGTACTGCGATCCGGGCTGAAAAGCGGCGGAGCGCGTTGGCTTGATCGGAGCCGGGAACGGATTTGTCGTCACAGTGCCGTTTGACCAGGGGCTTGAGAAGTTCAGCGGCTGGTTGACCGGATTGTTTGTAACGGATTCAGAGAAGGGCGGGTTGACGTTCATGTTCTGCCCCATGAAAAAGTTCACGCTGTCGTAGACCATCGCAGCGCCCACGCGGAAAACAGTCTTTCCGTTTCCAACCGGATCGATCGTTGCGCCAATCCGCGGGGAGAACTGCCAGAGTGAATTCTTGGTGAGAGCCTTAGGCACACCCGGGTCGCCATAGAACAGGCTGCCGGCCGGGGCATTCGGATACACGCTGCTCACCGTGTTGTTCAGGAAGTTCTCCATGCGAAACGTGGACCCGCGGCCAAAGAAGTCGGTAGGAAAGAACTGAGGCGACCAGCGAACGCCGGCGCTCAGGACAATCTTGCCGGTCAAGTGATAGGTGTCCATGACATACAGGCTCGGAATGGGCGCGCGCAATGCATCTTGTTGAGGACTGCTCTGCTGGAAACCATTCATCGCTCCTGTGAGAAAGTCGAGATTGGCATCGGCGCCGGTACCGCCCGTGCTTTGTCCCGCCGGACCAAACTGGCTGTATACGCCGGTGAAGTTGAATTGCCCGTTACCTTGATACACGTTGTTTTCATTGAATTGCGAGCGCACATATTCCCCACCGAACCCTATCTGATGCTTGCCGTGGGCCCAATTCACATCGTCGGCAAAGGAGAAGGTGTTCACGTTGAACTTGGCCGGGGCTCCTGAATAAATCGTCCACTTGTTGGTCACCTGCAGGTTGAGATCCACGGGCGCTGTGCTGTATATATCGATACCGAGCGTGGCCGGATTAATACCGGTGGATGCAGGGCCGCGATTGATGCGACGCCGCGTCCCCGTGGCATGGAAGGTATTCACCAGATGCGAACTTAGGACGTAGGTTTCGCCAATGGTAAGCGCTTGTGCGCGCTCGTAGTTTCCTGTCTGGCCGGTGATCAATATGTTAGTCGGCGAATAGAAGGCCGGGTGCTGATAGTCGTCGATCCAATACCGGCCGTACAGACTGTGCTTTGCATTGATGGTTGAGTCAACGCGCGTGACGAATTGATTCTCCGTCACCTTGTTCGGAATGGCAAAGGTGACGAGGCCGCATTCATTGGTGGGCTTGGGAAGGTACTTATCCAGCGCAAGCGCTGTGGAATTGAAGTAGGTGGGATCGATGTGGTTATCCGGCAGGAGAGCCCCGGTCTGTGGATTGGTCAATTGGATCGGCGTTGCCTGGCAGGCAGCGCTTTCGGTCGCGGAAAAGTCGCCGGCAAGGTTTGCCGCCGTAGGAACGTAGGCGGGGATCAGTGCTTGGCTCTGGCTGTTGTTCAGTCGTTGATACCCGGCAAAGAAGAAGAGCTTATCGGGAATGATTCGCCCGCCAAAGGTGCCGCCAAACTGGTTCTGATGGAGCGTATCCTTTGACGTCGAGAAGAAGTTTGTTGCGTCGATGTAATTATTGCGGATGAATTCAAAGGCGGAGCCATGCCACTGGTTTGATCCTGAGCGGGTGACCACATTGACCAGGCCGCCCGGATGCAATCCACTCTGGGCTCCAAGGTCGGTGGTCTCCACGCTGAATTGGGCAACCGCATCGGGGAACGGGAACGGCAGGTTGATGTTCGTCATGTAGTCGTTGTGATCGCCGCCATCGAGCCGGTAGTCGGTGAAGTTTCCCTGCCCTCCGGCGACGGAGATGACGGCTGAGCTATAAAAGGTCTTGCTGCCCTGAACGTCATTGCCTTCGTTTGCATTGACCGCTCCGCCCATAAGGGTGACGAGGTCGGTCATTTGTCTGCCGTTCAGAGGTAGTTCAGTAAGAGTCTTTTGGTCCACCGTCTGTTTGAGCGTGCTGTCCTCGGTCTGCAGGGCAAGATCGGAAGCGTGCACCTCGACGACTTGCTGGACACCCGGCGGCCTCATGCTCACGTTCACTGCAATGCTGCTGCCAACGTCCAGGACAATATTTGATTGCTGATAGTGCTGGAAACCCGATGCGTCTGCTTCGACGAGATAAGTACCGATCGGCAGGTTGGGAAAGCTGTAAAGACCGCTGCCGTCGGTCGTCCCTGTATGCTTCACCTGCGTTTCCACAGCTGTGGCGGTGACACGCGTATTCGGAATCACCGCACCGGTTTGATCGGTGACACTCCCCTGGATACTGCCTGTGCCTGCAGTCTGCGCATAACTCCGGCCGGCGATCGTACATATTGTCGCGGCCAGAAGAACGAGCAAACAGAAATATGAATTCATTATGCGTGCGAATTTAGTTGCGAACATCTGAGCTCCTTAGAATGAATGAATGTGTTCCGGAGAGCCCTTCGAGGGCTTACTGTCATTCCGGACAATTTGCCGGACAGTAATGAATTCTCCGGAGAGACCGAGGGGGAACCGTACAGCGCTTTCCAACTTTGCAGGGGCCTTTGTTACTTACTCAATCGAGATTCGCGACGGGATGATCCACGATCTCTTCCGTTTTCGGATTCCAATAGAGTTTCTTTCCGGTCAGATACGACTGAGCCGCCATGATGATTACGATCGCATGCGAAAATCCGTGGTCGACCGTTGCATTCGGCTGACTGCGTGTCCGCATTGCGTCGAGCCAGTTGCGCAAATGGTTAGAGTCGTCGTCAGCGGGACCGAGCGAGTTCGGCGGCGGCGCGCCGGGAACCTGGATCACTTCCTCCTCGTCTTTGGCGGGTCCAACAATCGGAACGTCTTTATACACGAGCCCCGCGGCGCCCGGGTCGAACTCGTCTCTGCCGCCCTCTTTGCTCACCGTGAACAGAGAAGCGCCTTCGCCGCCATAATTGGCAATTGTGCCGTCCCTCCCCTGAATTCTTGAAAAGCTCCGGTAGCTATTGCAGAGGATCGTTTTATAGGTGTACAGAAAGCCCTTGGGATAAGTGACTGCGGCGACGCATGTGTCCGGATTTTGGCGGCCATCTGTCCACGTGAAGATCCCGCCGTTTGCAACCACGCTCTCCGGATAAGTCTCATCCGTCCACAGATGGACCAAGTCGCTTCCATGGCTCATCCATTGATCGAAAATTCCCGAAGAGAAATCTCTGTACAGCCTGAACTCCAGGTAGACGTGCGGATCGAAAGGCCTGTACGGCTTGCCCAACAACCAGCGCTTCCAGTCGGTGTCTTCTTCCTTCAGCTGGGAAGGGTGATTGAGCCACTCCTTCCATTCCATGTTGCGATCCTGGAGCATTTCTTTCGAGGTGCCCACATCCCATGGCACAAAGCGCCAGCGCTCTTCGTTGACATTCCATTCTTGCTCGATATGAACCACTTTGCCGATCCGCCCCGAACGGATGACGTCCCGAACCGCAAGCTGATACGGCTGGCTGCGATGCTGCGACCCCATCTGGACGATCTGCTTTGAAGCCTTGGTGGTGTCCCGCGCCTCTTTGGCCTCTGACAGCACATTGGCGAATGGCTTTTCGACATAACAGTCCTTGCCGGCTTTGACTACTTCGGTGCAAAGCTTCGCGTGTTGAAAGTCTCCGGTGGCGATCATCACGCCATCGATATCCTTGCGCGCCAGCATCTCTTCCGAATACTTGTACGCCTGAGGCTCGAGATCGAATGCCGTTCTCACCTGGGCCTGTCGCCGATCCCGCGCTTGGCTCCATAGGTCGCAGACCGCGACTACCTCCACCGGTGTTTCCTTGGCCGCGAGCTTGACCATGTGGACATGCCCTTGACTGCGTCCTCCACAGCCAAGCTGCCCCAGGCGAATACGGTCGTTGGCGCCGAGTATCCTTCCATAAGAGCGGGCGTCCATGCCGGCTATGAGCAAGGCCCCGCCCGCCTGCTTCAGAAACGTGCGCCGATCAGCGCCAGAATTTATTTCGTCCGTCATAACTCCTCCATAGATACTGTTCTCGCCCTCGGTGATGCCGAGTTTCCGCTTCCCCAGCTCGACCGGGGATTTAGGCGCCGCCTCGCAGTCCATCCAGCTCTGCTGCCGAATCCTGGTCGAGATACACCGTCACATCCGGATGTGTCCGCAGAATCGTGGATGGATTACTGGTCGAGATATCTTCGACTAGCGTTCGTCTGATGATTTGCGCTTTTCTTTTTCCTGGCACCGACACGATCAGCTTCGGAACCCGGAAGAGGGCGGGAATCGTGACCGAAATCGCTCGTTCGGCTGCCTCTTCAAACGATGGGAACCAGCCCTCAGCCACCTGCTGCTGCCGGGATACTGAATCAAGGCATACCATTTTCACATCGAGCGGATCGTTGAAGTTCGCAATGCCGGGATCGTTGAAAGCAAGATGGCCGTTTTCTCCAATCCCTAGAAGGCACAGCACCGGAGCCCCTTCTCTCAGCTTCTGCGCGTACGCGCGGCACACCTGTTCCGGATCAGGGTTGCTGCCGTCGATCTCATGGAATTCCCGCAGCGGAACCTTCGCCGTCAGCCGCTCGCGAAGATACTTCCGAAACGAAGCGGGATGGTCCGCCGAAATACCGGCATACTCGTCCAGGTGAAAGCCGCGTACCTTATTCCATGGCAAGTCTTTGATGCTGGTGAGGGAATCGAGGGTATCGAACTGCGATGCCCCGGTGGCGAAGATTACGCCGATGGACTTTCCGTTCTTCCCCAACTCACGCAACGTCGCGGCTGCGGCTTGGGCAGCAGCCGCGCCGGCCGCCTCCCGGGTGGCGTGGATTTCCACTTTCAAAGTTCCTACCTGCAAATGCTCTACATCCGTAATTGAACTAACCATAACCTCTCTTCTGGAATGAATGACTCGGCCTGGTTCGAGGAACGGCCGTCAAACAGTTACTTATTTTGAGGTGCAGGGTAATCGTTAAACGATCAGGGCAAAGGATGTCAAGAAAATTCTCTCAAAAAATGAATCAATTTTCCCAATCCCTAATCTAAGGCGTCCGTAAGCGAGCTTGCCAGCGAAGAATGCGCATCGCCACGATTCGAGCGTCAAATCAACCCGTCGACATAGCCGAGAGTAGGCTCTACTTTGCAACGAATGCTGAATCATATCGCCCTTTGTTGACTTTTTCGAATGCGGCGCCTTGAGCGGATCCTAGTTCCTCGACGGTCGGAAAATTGGCTGCAGCCAGACCTTTTTTTGTCTATTCGGCGCATCGGAAAATTTTCTCAATGTGTGGCTTCCGAAGACTTAGCAGCCGGCGAGCATGATTGCCCGGATTCGTTTCTTATCCTGGATTCGTTTCTTATGATGAAGAGCGTTACGATCCCGACCGAGCTCATCAAGCGCGATTCCTGCCGATCCATGTCCGATGCGGGCGCTCCGAGGTTAGAAGAAACCCTGCAAACAGTAAGGATCGGTTGAGCGCAACGAGAGCCCTTCCAAGTGTGAGTGTTTCCCAGATTCTCTCGATTGCAAGAAAAATAACTCATCAGAGAGATAATTATCTTGATCAGTGCGATTTTGAGTGATATTACTCGACACATTCTATCGAGAATATAAATCCATGAAAAAGTTATTCCTCTTATTAGCCCTAGTGACATGGTCAGGTCAGGCCCAGGATTTGTCTGGGGTCTGGGCCGTCAACGGAGATGTAGAAGACAACTCCGTTTCACCCACGTGCACCTTCACGCAGAAAGATCAGTCGATTTCGGGCACTTGCAAAATCGACGGCGAGCACGTCGTCGATGCGAAGGGAGTCGTGAAGGGCAAAGAGCTTACGTGGGCTTATAGCATGGATTACGAGGGCACAATGTACAAGCTCACCTTCTCAGGCTTGATTGGCGAGGACAAGTTAATGCAGGGCACCATCTCGGTGGAGCCCTCAGGCGTTTCGGGTGAATTCACTGCCAAGCGCAAATGAATCATTGTCGAACTCCATCCGGCAGTCAACGGCGATGATGATCACACGCCGCAAACGACCTGCGCTGCCCCGTGGCAACGCTTCCCAAGGCGGCAAAAAAAAATCACCCTTTTAGTTGCCTACGGAGCGACGATTACACCCGCATCGTTTACGGCGCGCCTAAACGGCCACAATATTAGCGAGCTTTTTAATGCGGTCCCGGGCTCGATTGATGGAGTAAAGATTCCACTCGTTTCTGGATCGAACACATTAGAGTTGCAAGTGGACGGCGCCGAATCGGGCGGCCATTTATCAAGGGATGCGGATATCCTCAAGTTTAACGTTGAAGACGAGTTTTCTTCGCAAAACTAGGTGCTCTGTTTGGGTATCTCGCGGGTGTGCGAGGAGGACTGCAGCAGTCCTTCCTGTACGCCCTGTGCCAGGAAATCCTAGAATGTTCCTAAAAACGCCGTTCGTAAAAATCATTGTATGTCTCGTAATCATCGGCCGATCGGGTGTAGCTCTTGCCGATGATGCGATTGTAGTCATGGCCACTCGCGGTACTTCGACCGAGCTATTGTCCCTCTCCTTGTTTTCTAAACGCTTGTCAAGTGTGTTCGACGACCGAGACCTCCCGTTCCGAATCAATCCTATCAACTTAGGCCTCGGCAAGTGGGTTATTAGCCCCAATCGAATGCTTATGTACGCTGCGATCTTTTCGACGGCTACCGATCCGAATGCGTCTCCAAAGTTCATTTACGAGATTTCTCTTGACGGAAGCAGACATTATCAAAAGTTCATCGATCTAGTAGAAGGCGAGCAACTAGTTCAGATTTTTGTGAGCCCTTCCGGCGGTAAGCTCGGAACGATCGTGATAGATCCTAAGGGTGCATATCGTGTGCGCGTTTATGGGTCGACCACTGGAGCTCTTATACGTACACTTCAACTCGATAACTTTTCTTCGACTTGCCCTATCCGGAACGTCGGTTTTCTCAAGGATGAGAGCACGCTGTTTGTGACTCTGAGTCGCCCGGACGAAGAAGATGAGATTGACTCTCCCAACGATGTAGATACCGAGCCCCGTGATGCGCATGTTGGTAATTGGTTGGTGCCGGAAGATCAAGCACGAGAGAGGCGTATAGATCCCGCGATGACCTTTTTTGATCGCAGATACATCCAGGGTGGTCAGGACAGATGGCCCACGATGATTGGGGATGACGCGAATGGTTCTTACGTCTTTCATGCCGAAATGTATAAAATTGCTTCCAACGGGTTACTTGTTCCAGGTCACCGCACATATCATTTCTTCATATACACTAAACCGCAGTCGCGCGTGAGTTCGGTAGAAGAGGTGAATGCAGAAGGATTTGGAGTAGGCAGCTTGGTCCTTTCGCCTTCTAGAGACATCTGGGCCTACACGCGTGAAAACGCCGATGGGGCATTACATGGCGTTAACCTTTATTTAAAGTCGTCAAGCGAAAAGCAACCACGCCAGATTTACTCGTTTAGCTCGTATTACCCATTGCTGGTCGCTTGGATTCACCGTTAAAGAAGTCGTGGTCAGAATCGGGTAATAAGGGGGCATGGAGCGTCGGGCTAAAACCGGCACATTGTAGGGAATGCGAGAGCCCTACGGAAAGGGAGAAGCGACTCCATTCTGGCCTCGAGTCTTGCCCGTGATTCCACGAGGGATATAAGGCATCGGAAGCAATAAACGCTATGGCGTTTTACTCTCTGGTCGCGTTTGCCTTGAATCGCACCCTGGTCCCTGCAGACATGTCTCAAAGTCTTCCCGCGCACGAAAGTTTCCCACACTGGCACGTTGCTTGCAAGTGGAATGCGAATAGTCGCACCCGGACCCCAAAAAACTGAACGCCAGCATTCGGAACGTCAATTGCGCTATCCACACCGGGTGCAACTTCGATTTGGGGTCGTTCCAAAGTTCCTCACATAGATATTGCTCGGGCTACCCGATGTAGGCAACCCGACATTCGTTGAACCACTATTGCGTAAGACCGACTCTTCTGCCGTCACCTTTCCAGGTGCTGGCGAAGATCCAGCTTCCGGTTGAATGTACGGAGCGTGTCGATACCACTCCAACTATGGAGCAGCACTGGAATCAATACTCAGGCGAGAGTTCGTAGAGGATTGGCGCGTTGCGTTGTAGAGATGCTCACTCGCTCTACAGGCCCTTCCTCTTTTTATGGCTCAGAGCTGATTTCCCATTCTCGATTTGTCTCGCCGTGCAGGTTCGTTGTCTGCGGCAAAGGCGTAGTTCGTCTCACCTTCAGACGTCGAGGCGCCTGGAGGGTTAATATGCCTGCCAAACTGTGAAGCGCTTGATGATGAGTGGGTTCTTCGAGGAGGTATTCGAGCTGATTTTTGCGCCGCCACCAAAAACTCCCACCTCCTGCTGCATCCAGCCGGCGTAGCAGTACGCCCCGCTCTCCCAGGATGGGTCATCAATCGGTGCAGGACGGTCCACAATTGGCATGCCATCGATGTACGCCTGAAACGACCCTTCTTTGCCGAGGTGATCATTGCTCCAAAACAGGCCATAGGTATGAAAGTCGGCTGACAGGTCGTCTCCCCCCGGCGCACTATAGCTAGCCTCAATCACCGTATGCACGCCCACCGGTTGGTCGTGAACGATGTAACTCGCTTTTGAACTGTTCGCTTCGCTTAAAATCTTCTCGGCAACATCCACCTCGGATGAATTATCGCAGCGATGGCGGCTGAGGGTTGAACACCAAAGATCGACATGCCAGCCATCGCCCTCGCCGTGCCGGTCTGTCGGCATCCTGACTTCCCATTCGACGTAAGAGCCTGGATGGATGGTGATCTTCCCATAGCTTTGGATGTCGGCCATCTGATTGTCGTAGTATTTGGCGTCGCCTGGTGTGGCGTGTTTGGCCTGAATAACCAGCCCGAGCCCACGAACGATAGCAGCAAAGGGCGGGTCCGGATACGTGCCGAAGTAACTCTGACAATCGTTGCCGGTGTAACCGCAACTGGTGGCAACTGTACCGCAGAATCCCTGAGGCATCCCGCCCCCAGTGCCTCCATTCCAGAGCGTCTGACCAATGGCATCGTCCTCGTCGAAGTGATCGTTTGCCAAAACATGCCATTTGGTTCCGGGCGGTGGTGGAGTGCCGAGCGGAATTGCCTCCCCGCTACCGTCCGTGGTGCTTTCACCAGGAGCGTTATTCCGGACGGCCCGATCACTGACATGAAGGGCCGAATCGGAGCCGGTCGCCGCACCGGCTGGTTGGGAGCCGGCTTGCCCCCAGCTCCACGCCGCGAACAATCCCAGACATGCGAACGAGACTAGGACGGTCACGCGTGCCCCTCGGGTATCTCGCCTGACGGTTGATTCGATGCCCTTGCACGGTAAGCTGTGTTGAGAATGATTCGTCATGGATTCCTTGGACCCTAGGAGAACCGCCTTCAGCGTGCAGTGACCTGTATATCGTTCTCGCTGGTCATTGACGAGTTTAGTAACGCAGGAGGGTGAGCCCGTCACGGTCGTTCAGAGTTACAGTGCCATTCGTTACGCTGGCTCCCTTGATAACTGGATAAGGGGAAATGTTTTTGGGGGCCTGAGTTCGGCGAGATGCTTGTGATCGTCGGCACGACAGCCAGCGCCGGGAACGACAAAGCAACGAAAGCAATGAGGACGAACACGAGAGCCGGCGAGTGACGCATGCCTGTAACTGTTCATGTCACGCACGCTAGTGAAACGCAACCATCCTTGTCAATCCTGCGTTCTATTCAAAGATTCGACGAATTCAATCTAATTTTGGCGATTTCGCAACAATTTATCCCACGGCACCCGAAAGCTATTCGGCGCGAAGAGCTTCTACAGGATTTACTTTTGCTGCGCGGCGTGCGGGCAGAAAGCTTACTGCCAGCGATGCCGGCCCAAGCAGCAATGAGACGCAGACTAAAGTTGCCGCGTCCCATGCCTGAACGCCGAAGAGCAGACCTCGCATGAGCATCGATGTTGCAAGAGAGCAAAGCAGCCCGATGCTCAATCCGGCAAGAGTCAGCCATGCTGCCTGGCGCATTTACGAGGTTATAGACTGTGCCGCGCCGTGCTATGGAACGCGCTATGCCCTGGCCCTGGCAGGCACCAAGCACGAGAATCTTGAGAATGAGCAGGTAGAGTGTTCCCTGGAGGATCGTGACGCGGTCATCGGGATTGGTTCGGGAAGGCATCCGACCCAAGAATGGCACCGCTTGGGTCGGATGTCAACGCGTACAGGAAAGTAATTTCACCGCTATATGAGTGGGCCTGGGGCCTCTCTCTGGGCGGATCCATCGTCAAATGGTGACTTCAGGGCGACGTAATTCTGGATATGATGGTCAGCTATGGACATCACACGTCGCAGATGGATCTACCTATCCTGTGGCGCATTGGGCTCTCGGATGTTGGGCCAGTCGGGCGTTGCCTCTCGCGGGATAAAGCAGCAGACGCGGCCCGCCCCCTCGGGCCGGCCCTTCGATGCTCACTTTGTCGACGTGGCGAAAAGCGCAGGATTGACGGCGCCCATCATTTACGGCGGCGTAGACCGCAAAGAATACATCCTTGAAGCGGATGGCTGCGGCTGTGCATTCATTGACTACGATAATGACGGATGGCTGGATATTTTTCTGCTTACCGGCCAGCGGATCGACGGCGTGCCCCCCGGTACGACCAACCGTCTCTACAAAAATAACCGTGATGGAACCTTCACCGATGTCACCGAAAAAGCCGGCTTGCAGCACGTTGGATGGGCAAACTCTGTCTGTGTAGGCGACTACGATAACGATGGCTTTGACGATCTCTTCTGCACCTACTTCGGACAAAATAAGCTCTACCGCAACAATGGCGATGGCACGTTCACCGATGCCACGGAAAAAGCCGGCTTCCTCTTGCCGGAGGATAAGGGTGGATGGGGCGCCGGATGCTGCTTCGTAGACTATGACCGGGATGGACATCTCGATCTTTTCATTTCCAACTACATTCAATTCGACTTCAAGACCGTACCGAAAGCCGGCGAAAACGTAAATTGTAACTGGAAAGGTTTACCGGTTAATTGCGGGCCGCGTGGCCTTGCTCCCGGCTTTCCAAGCTCGCATGTGCTTTATCACAATAACGGTGATGGCACATTTACCAACGTGACCGCGAAAGCAGGAATTGGAGGGCCGCGAAAAAACTATGGGATGACGGTGGTCGCGGCCGATTTCGATGAGGACGGCTGGCCGGATATCTACGTCGCGTGCGATTCCACGCCGAGCCTGCTCTTTATGAACAACCACGATGGGACTTTCCGCGAAGAAGGTGTCTTTCGCGGTGTAGCGTTGAACGACGATGGTATGGAGCAGGCGGGGATGGGGGTGGGAGTCGGAGACTTTAATCTTGATGGCCACCTGGATTTGATCAAGACCAATTTCGCGGAAGACACCTGTGTTCTTTACCAGAATGACGGCAAGGCGAGTTTCCAGGATGTGACCAGAAACAGCCGTCTCAGCATCGAATCAAGCTTCACCAGCTGGGGGACCGGAATCGTGGATTTGGACAACGATGGAAATCCCGATATCTTCATCGTCACCGGAAGTGTCTATCCCGAAGTTGAGAAACAGCTACATCAATATCCCGATAAGAGCCCCCGCATTTTGTTCAGGAACATGGGCGATGGAACCTTCGAGGAGTTGAGAGAGGCCGCCGGGCCTGGCGTGACGGCTGCCCATTCAAGCCGCGGTTGCGCTTTTGGAGATTTCGACAATGACGGCGATCTGGACATACTGATCGTGAACATGAATGAACCACCATCCCTGTTGCGCAACGATCTTCGTGGACAAAACCACTGGCTTAAGCTGAAGCTCCAGGGCACCACATCGAATCGCAGCGCCATCGGGGCGCGTGTGTTGGTGCATTACGGTGGGAAGGTACAGGCGCAATCTGTGATGAGCCAGTCGAGCTATTATTCCGTGAGCGATCTCCGGCTTCATTTTGGCCTCGGCGCAGTCAAGGTTGCGGATATCGATATTTACTGGCCGAATGGAGCGCGGGAGCACATCAAAGCCGTGGCTGCCGATCAACTGGTCACGATCGCCGAAGGCAAGGGGATCGTGTCCCGGCAGGAACTGACGGGTGCGCCGCCCAAACATTCGCCAGCCCGATGACAGAATGGAAGGGAAGCCCAGAGGATCAAGCGCAGGGTAAACAGGCGAGAGTGGCCGCGGATGAATAAGCTTACAAAACACATTCGGCTGACGTTGTGTGTCTTGAACTGCGTCCTGTTGGCCAATCTGTTGGCCAATTCAGTGTTGGGGCAGACGTCTCCACCCCGTCCAGCATGCGATGTCGAGCAGGCTTTCAAGAGCGCAGATGGCCTGCTCAAGTCGCAACAATACGGGGAGGCGGCCAGGACGCTGAACCAGGTGCAAGACTGCCCGAACCTCACCCCCATCCAGAGGTTTAACCTCGGGTGGCTTTATGGCAGAGCTCACGATTCCAGGAGCGCGCTAAAAAACTTTCAGGCTGCACCTCCGGATGTGCCCGACCACGCAGTTCATCAGTATGCGATTGCACTGAGCGAATTTGAGCTGGGCGATTATCGCGGTACCGTCGACGCATTGACGGGATTGCGGTCGCAAGGGTTGCTGGATGCAAAAGGCACAAACCTTCTCGGAGTTTCTTATTCCAAGCTCGGCCTCTATCAAGAAGCCTATCCGATTTTGAAACAAGAGCTGCTGCAAAACCCGAACGACTTGTTTGCGTATCTGAACCTCGTCACGCTTCTGGCCGACTCAGGAAACTTTAAGAATGCCGCCGAGATTGCCAATCAGGCGGTCCGGGCCTTTCCGCAAAATCCTGAGGTCCTTGTCGTGCGTGGAGCCGCCAATATGCTGCTAGGAAAGGTGGCTGCATCCCATGGCGACTTCGTGACCGCCGTCCAGCTTTCACCACTCCAGGCGGATGCGCAATTCCTGTTAGCGTTGTCGGACTACAAGCAGGGTAAGTTTGCCGAAGCCATGACTGAAGTCAAGGCTGCGTTTGGACTGGGGATTGCTGATTCCGATCTGCACTACCTTCTCGCCGAATGCATGTTAAAAGTAGACCCTACGAAAAGTGCAGAGGCGATCAGTGAGCTCGATCGTGCGATTCAGCTCAACACCAACTCAGTCTCCGCAAGAACGTTGCGAGGCAAGCTGCTTCTGGAGGGCGGGAAGCCGAAGCAAGCCGCGGATGATCTCGAGTTGGCGCACAAGATCGATTCAACCTCACGCAGCGCTCTGTATAACCTCGCCCGGGCCGACGCTGCTCTGGGCAAAACAGAAGAAGCAAATTCATTGTTCAAGCAAATGAACTCCCAGACTGAGGATTCGCTTGGTGAGCTGAGCGACCAGAAGGTAAAAAAAGCTCTCGACGGAGAGGGCTCGCAGTAGTGTTGATTGCCTTGGTTTGCCCCGTCCGGGAATGTCACGATCACGCACGTTCAATTAGGTGAACATTTCTTGACGACGCTCTTCGGCAGAGTCTAGATTTGCCACCGTAGGGCGAGTGAGGACTGCGTGTCTTGAGATCTCTCTGTGCTCTCCTGATGGTTTCTAACCGTCAGCGGGAGATTCTGCCGCAAAATGAGAACCAACCGATCTGCTCGTCTGTGCATTGCATTTGTTTGCTTGTGCGGAGACGGGTTAACCGCGCCGGAGCTACGTACCATCGTGACGTTCACACTTCAGGAGGCTGGCGGATGCGGTTTCGATTGCTTGTGCTGTCCACTCTCCTCGCCTTCCCACTCTGCACAATTACGCTAGCGGCACAAGCAGCACCATCAGCAGAGGTTTCGGCCACCGCTGGCAGAAAGCCGACCTTATGGGTTATTCCCCATACTCACTGGGAAGGTGCCGTATTCCTGACGCGTGAAGGGTACCTGGAGGAAGGGCTGCCCAATATCCTCCAGGCGCTCGATTTGCTCCGTACATGTCCCGACTATCGGTTTGTCCTCGACCAGGCTGCGTATGTGAGGCCATTCCTAGAGCGGTATCCCGACAAGAAAGCAGAGTTCCAGAGCTTCGTATCGCAGGGCCGACTGCAGATTGTGGGTGGTACCGACGTCATGCTTGATGTCAACATCCCGAGCGGGGAGTCGTGGATTCGCCAGGCCTTGTATGGCAAGAACTATTTCAAGCAGGCCCTCGGCGTGGACGTGACCACAGGGTGGGCGATTGACACTTTTGGCCACCACGCCCAAATGCCTCAATTGCTTATGCTGGCTGGATACAACTCCTATTGGTTTTCACGCGGGGTTCGCGACAACAAAGTCCCATCTGAATATCTTTGGGAGGGTCTTGACGGCACCACGATCCCTGCGTTTTGGCTGCCGTATTCATACGGGTTCTTCTACCCAACGCCAAAGAACCTCTTCCAATTCGACAGTTATGCGCGTGGTGTCTGGGGTGCTCTTGGAGAGGCATCCCGCTTCTCGGATCGTGTTGCTCTGGCAGGGGCCGATGTTATCTCGCCTGAGTCTGAGTTACCCAGGATGGTGAAGGCCTTCAACGCCCAAGGCCAGACGCCGTTCGCAATACACTTCGCTGTGCCTGCTGACTTTGACGAATTGGTCTCAAGGCGGGCAGATCAGCCGGTCATTCGTGGCGAGCTGAATCCGGTTTTTCAGGGCGTGTACAGCACGCGCGTCGAGCTCAAGCAGTGGATGCGTGAGGATGAGCGGATCCTGACCAGCGCCGAAAAGTTAGCCGTGGTGGCTGAATCCTTCGGGGCACCCTCCGATAAGGATCAGCGGTGGCAGGCATGGGAACCGGTGCTCTTCAATCAGGCACATGACCTCAGTTCAGGCACCATGGTCGATAAGGTTTACCAGGACACTATTCGTACCTATGAGTCCTCAAAAGACATGGGGACCGCCTTGGTCCGCAGTCGCATGGACATCCTCGCATCGAAGATCGATACCAGCGACAGTGACAAAAGTGCGATGCCGGTCCTGATTTTCAATACCCTAGGTTCGGTTCGCACCGATGTGGCTCAAACAGAAGTCCACTTTTCTGAGCCCGGGGTGAAGGCGATCGAGGTTCGGGGCCCAAACGGTGAGGCGGAGCCGTCTCAGATGCTCACCGTCGATCGAGACGCCGAGGGAGACATTCAGCGTGCCATGGTTGCGTTCATCGCGCGTGATGTGCCGGCGATGGGCTGGGAACTTTATTACGTCGCACCACTCGACGCTGCTTCTGCCCACAAACTACCTGAATATCGCACGTATCACGGCATGGGCCTTTCCAATTCCACGGAACATGTGGACTCCGGGTCGATCGAGAACGAGTTTTATCGCGCGACGTTCGATCTGTGGAGCGGAGCGATGACGGGCCTCGAGCTCAAGTCAACGCTCGGTGCCTGGCAAGTATGGAAGGAGCGGCCAGGCAACATTGTTGCCTGCGAGCAAGATGGCGGCGACTCCTGGGAGCTTTACGGAAACCTGAACGGCGCCCGGCTCACGGCCATGACTCGCTCAAGCGGTTTGCCCGAATCAGATCGCTCCCATCTAAGCAATGAGTGGGTAGGCGGGAGTGGAACGATCAGCGTTGGTCCCGTCTTCTCAGAGTTCAAGATATCGCACCCGTTTGGAAACGATAGCTTTTCGACACGGGTACGGGTTTATCCCGGCATCCAGCGCATTGATTTCGAGACGAAGATCGTCAATAACGACAAGTTCGTCCGTTACCGAGTCCTCTTTCCAACTTCGATCCAGGCTGGCCATCGCTTCGACGAAATCCCGTTCGGTGCGATTGAGCGGCCGGAACGGCACGAGTTTCCAGCGCAGAATTGGATCGACTGGAGCGACGGAAAACATGGGCTGGCCCTGCTGAACATCGGTTTGCCCGGCAGCAACGTGGCTGACGGCACGCTGTTGCTTTCGCTGATGCGATCCGCGAGGATTAACGCCTACCCGGTGCTGGGCGGCTTCGATGGCAGTTCTTCTTCCGACCTCGGGCTAGAGCTGGGCCAGGAGCGTACGTTCAACTACGCGCTTGTACCCCACGCAGGCAGTTGGCAAGAGGCCCAGACGTTTCGTGCGGGCCTCGAATTTGATAACCCGCTCCAGGTGAGCTCGGTGCAACAACATCCTGGCAAGCTTCCAAAAAAGTGGGGGTTACTAGAGATATCGGCGCCCGACGCGGTGCTAAGTGCTCTGATGCCGGCCGAAGATGGGCACGGAGTGATCGCAAGGGTCTATGAAGCGGCGGGTCAGCCGGCCGCAAATGTGAAGATGCACTTCGCAAGCAGCATCGCAGACGCGGCCGAAGTCAACCTGATGGAGGAGAAGCTTCGATCGCTGCCGATTAAGAGCAACAGCATCGATTTTGATCTCAGGCCATTCGAAATCAAAACGTTCCGGCTACAGTTGGCAGCCGAGAAATCTGAAGTAGCGTCGCGCTAAGGCTCATCGGGCGACGGGTCTGCAATTTGGAGTAGACGAGGGTGATGATGGCAAAGATCAAAAAGAGTCCCCAAAAGAGTCCGATGGTAAGCACGATCGACCAATCTCAGGTAACCAATTTTCTCGGGGTTGCCTTTTCTGTTCTTCTGCCTCGCGAACGGAGTGAGTGCGTCGAAATTCTGCTCGAGCGCTTTCCCGTAGGCCTGGATTTTCCCGTTCATCAGCACAAGGAGTGTGAGCAAACCTATCTAATCCTTGAGGGGGAAGGAGAAGTGAGCGTCGGAGGGGAAGTGCGCCGAATGGTAAAGGGAGGGGTTGTTTATATTCCTCGCCTCACCGATCATCGCGTTCGCAACGTCGGTGATTCTGAATTGGTATACCTAGTGGTCGAGACCTACCCCGACGGATACTTGGCGAACGAGCCGACGTGGGATTCACACATCGAGGCTTTGACGAAGCATTATGCTGCCGCGAGCAAAGCATGACGAAACCGGTGATAGGCATTAGTTTCGAAAATAAGGTAGTTGTCGTCACCGGGGCAGGTGCGGGCATTGGTGCTGCGATCGCGGATGGCTTTGCGGCATGTGGCGCAACTGTTGTGGGCCTGGAGCGGGATCCGGAAGCCCTGAGCGGCTCGGCTGCTCGGATCGCTGCCAGTGGCGGCAGATTTCATCCGATTCGTACTGACGTCAGCTCAGAAGAAGAGGTGGCCGCAGCATTTCGCGAGACCGTCGATAAGTTCAGCACGATCGATGTTCTGGTCAACAACGTTGGCAGAGAGTTCTACAGAGAGTTTGTAGATGTCAGCGTTGCAGATTTCGATCGGCAGATCGCTGTCAATCTGCGCAGTGTTTTTCTGTGCTGCTCGCAGGTGGTTCCGTTGATGATTCGCAAGCAGAGCGGATGCATCATCAACACCGCATCGGTTCAGGCGCTTGCCACCACTGGCCAAACTGCTCCTTATGCTGCTGCGAAGGCCGGCATTCTTGGGATGACGCGTGATATGGCAAGGGATCTTGGCCAATACAATATTCGCGTGAATGGAATCTGCCCCGGGTGCATTGCAACACCAATGATGGATCGCAGTCTTGAACGCAGTTCAGATCCGGGAGCCGCCAGGGAGGAGATGCGATCTGCCATTCCCTTAAAGAGACTCGGGGAACCGCACGAGATAGCCAATGTCGTTCTCTTTCTGGCTTCGGACCTGGCATCCTACGTCTCCGGCATCGGGCTCATTATCGACGGGGGTTTGTTAGCCCAACTACCAGTGGTCTAGCTTGCAGTGATGAGAATTGGGGGAGAGATGGAGATACCCGTCGAGCGATTTGAAACCTACGCGGATGGGCTGGACCACCCGGAGGACATCGCCTTCGATAGCGAGGGCGTGCTGTGGGCTGGCGGAGAGTTGGGCCAGGTCTACCGTATTCCTGAGAAGGGAAAGATCGAGACTGTTACGAATATTGGCGGCTTTTGTCTCGGTCTCTGTTTTTCTGCAGCAGACGATTTGTATATCTGCAATGCCAAGCTCGCGTCCGTCATCAAGGTTCAGAAAAATGGCAAGTCAGAGCTGTTTGCCGACTCTGCAGGGCACTACAAGCTGAGGTTGCCGAATTATGGCGTCTTCGACTCTTCGGGGAACCTCTTCGTTTCAGACTCCGGAGATTGGGAAAATAGCAACGGATGCATCGCAAGATTTGACCGTCGAGGTCGCGGTGCCGTGTTTTCGCACGTCGCCCATTCGTTTCCCAATGGGCTGGCTCTCAGCCCGGATGAGCGTTTCCTTTTTGTCGCGCAGAGTCATCGCGACGATGTCCTCAGGATCGAGATTCGCGAAGACGGCCTGGCTGGCGAGCACGAGGTGTACGCGGTTGGTTTGGAACGGATTCCTGACGGTCTTGCCTTCGATGTCGCAGGCAACCTCTACGTGAGTTGCTATGCGTCTGACAATATCTACCGTGTGTCGCCCGATCGCAAAGTGAGCCTTCTGGCGTATGACCGGGCCGGCACAATCCTGGCTCGGCCGACCAACATTGCCTTCGGCGGCGAAGAGTTATACGTGGCAAACCTGGGCCGTTGGCACATCGGCCGCGCAAAGATTGGTGTACGGGGACAACCTCTCGCGAACCAGAAGAAGTAAGGGCTCGACTACCAACCTAAATTCGGTGGAGGATTAACTCGATGTTTCGTGCGTTGCATCATTTCAACCTCATCGTCTCAGACAAAGAAAAGACCAAGGCGTTCTACAACGGACTGTTGGGCCTGGAGATTGCGCTCGAAACAGAAATCGAAGATGCGGAATTCTCCCGAGGTGTCGGACTGCCTGATACCAAGGTCCAGGCGACATTCTTCAAGCTCCCTGAGAACAACGGAATGATCGAGACGTTTCAATACGTTCGCCCCGCGGGAGCGCCGATCCCCGCGAAAGCCAAAGCCAATGATCGCGGGTGGCAACATACTTGCTTTCAGGTCGACGACATTGAGAAGACGGTGAAGGCGCTGACAGCAAAGGGGATTACCTTTCTTTCGACGCCGGTCACCATTTCTCCGCAGCATCCTTTCTTCGCCGGAGTTCGGTTTTGCTACTTTCGCGGGCCTGACGGAGAAGTATTGGAGATTCTGCAAGGATGAAGACGGCTACCGGATCGAATCTATTCGGCCTGGCAGGAAAGACGGCCATGGCCACCGGAGGGGGAAGCGGACTCGGTCGCGCGATTTGCCTGGGCTTCGCCGATGCGGGTGCTCGAGTGGTCGTGGCTGACATTGCCTTGGATATGGCCGCCGAGACCGTGAGCCTCATCGAAGCGCGCGGCGGTATCGCGCGCGCAGAAAAGCTTGATGTGGGCAGCAAAGAAGATGTTGATCGAGCCGTTCAACGAGTTCTGGCAGAATGGAAAACCATCGATGTACTGGTCAATAGCGCGGGTCGCGCCATCCGCGGTACCGCGCTTGATTATTCCGAAGAAAGCTTTGACACCATTATCCAGGTTAATTTGAAAGGGACGTTCTTATGTTGCCAGGCGGTTGGACGGCATATGGCCGAACGTCGCAATGGCAGAATCATCAACGTCGCCTCGATCGGGGGTTTGATCGCCTATGCCGGGAGCATTGCATATCTGGCGAGCAAGGGTGGAGTGGTTCAGTTGACCAAGGGCTTTGCGATTGAACTGGCGCCTTTCAATGTGCAGGTGAATGCCATTGCGCCATCCATGTTCGAAACGCCCATGATGGCGGGCTCACGCGCCGATCCAGAATCGCAGCGCTACTTTCTGGATCGAACTCCGATGGGTAGGAGGGGCCAGCCCGAAGAGATCGTGGGCGCAGCCATTTTCCTCGCTACCAATGCCTCCAGCATGGTAACCGGCCACGTGTTGGCCGTGGATGGGGGGTTCCTCTCCGCTTAGCGCATCGCTTTTCGGGCGCTCACGCCGGTTCGTCCAAGCGCAATCGCTGGTTTGCTGCGACCTCGTCCAGCTGTTGCACCGTTCCCGAAGGCCAACGAATATGCACCGCTGCTTTGCTATCTGCATCAAGGCCAAAATGCACAGTGAGATCGCTGCTGGAAGCGTAGCCAACCGTGTTGGTTACACAACGCGTCTGCGTGCGGCTCACAGTCTTGCACGTGACCTGCGCTCCAATTGCCGAGCGATTGCTGCGGGTTCCGTGAAGGCTTAATTGCAGCCAGTTGCGCGCCGGGCTGCGGTTCCACCACAGCTCAACAGGTGCATTCAACGCGCTTACGGCCGCGTCGATTCGCCCGTCGCGGTCGAAATCCGCGAAGACAACGCCACGGTGCAGCCCAATAGGTCCAGATCCCATGCCTGCACTGTCAGAGACGTCGCTAAACTTCCCAGCAATGTTTTGGAAGACCCGGTTCGGCTGTGCATCCTTTGTATCCAGGCCACCACAGGCAACGAAGAGATCGAGTGAGCCATCGTTGTCGAGGTCTACCAGTCCGCAGCCCCAACCACTCCAGGGCCGGCTCAAACCCAGCAAACCGGTGGCTGCGCTTCCATCCACAAAGATGCCGTCGCTACGATTGAGAAATACCTCGTAGGTCTCATTCTTGAGCCCGGTCATCACTAGGTCCGGTCGTCCATCTCCGTCAATGTCGCCAAAATCCGCACCCATGCCGGAGATGTTGCGGCCATCCCCGTTGTAGGCAACTCCTGCTTCCACCCCCACCTCCGCGAAGCCGTGACCGGTGCCGCGGAGCAGCAGATTGCGCGCATTGTCGTTGGCGACAAAGAGCCCGGGGCGGTGCTCTCCAGAAAAGTCAGCCATGGCGATACCCATTCCCTTGCCAAGAATGTTGGGCAGTCCGTCCTTGTGTGTCACCTCGGTAAAGGTGCCATCGCCGTTATTGTGAAAAAGCTGCATGGTTTGAGCATGGTAAAGATCGGGGTGGCAATAGACTCGCGTTTCCGGCGTCAATCCACCGCAGGTTGGATCGGTGCCCGGTTCCCAGTCGCAATAGTTTGAGACAAACAGGTCTAGCCTGCCATCGTTGTCATAGTCAATCCATGCCGCGGCAACCGACCAGAGCTTACGCAACGGTGCCAGTTGCAGACCGGCTCGCGCGGTTACGTCTGAGAAGGTTCCGTCACCATGGTTGCGATACAGCTGGTTTCCGTGGACGCCTACGACGAACAGGTCTTCATGGCCGTCGTTATCGTAATCGCCCACCGCCACTCCCATGCCGTAACCACTGCCCGCCAGGCCCGATTTGAGTGTGACATCGGTAAACGTCCCGTCGCGGTTATTTTTGTAGAGACGATTCCAATAGTCCGGCCCTGTCTTGGTCATTGCCGGCAGAGCCGCCGCGTTGACGCAAAAAATATCCGGCCAGCCATCGCCATCAAAATCGATGACCCCCAGTCCGCCAGGCAGTGTCTCCACCTGATACTTGCGGCCTTGCGCACCATTGCGAAGCACAAAGTCTAGCCCGTTTGCGGGCACCCCATGGATCATCCGAATGGTATTCGGATACGGAGCTGCCCAGGCTAAGCGCCGTGAGGTCGCGCAGGACAAAAGCGCCGATGTGCCGAGAAGAAAGCTACGCCTGTTGGTAGTCATGGTTGGCTCTTTGGCGAGTGTTGCTGAAAAGCATTCGCGAGCCGAACCGCTTCCGCGGCCGCGCTTTTTGCCTCTTGTTCCCGGCCAAGCTTCCGTAGCTGACTCGCCAGCAAGGCATGCAGAGCGCCTTTCTCATCGGCATAGCCAGCAGCCAACGCGGGTTCGAGGTAACGAACCGCATCTTGCGGACGGTCAGTCTGCGCATAGGCGGTCCCGGTCTCTACCCGCGTCCACGGATCCTCGGGTTCCATCTGCAGCAGCTTGTCGAGAACTCTGAGCGCTTCCGGATAGTCTCGTTGATTCATCGCCACGCGGGCCAACAACTGCAGCGTGGTTTCGCGGTACGGATCCTCGGCCAGGACCGCTTGCGCAGCTTTCTGCGCCTGCTCCATAACTCCGAGGGCCAGGTATGCCTCTGCGCTCTTCTCCAATAGATCTGGATCGTTGGGTCGAAGAACGAGGCCTTGCCCATATTCGGCTTGTGCTGCCGATGCGTCTCCCTTCATCGATAACAAAATGTCCCCTTGAATGCGATGGACCGCGGCCTCTTTGTTTTGCGCGGCCAATTGTGCGGCCGCCTGCCCCGCCTCTGAGCCGTAGCAGACGATCAGCCAGTAGCCGGCGGCCTCGGCGCCGTCTTTGAGGCCTCGTTCGAGCGCGGGAATGGCTCGCGGGCAATCGCCAATGTGCCCCAAGGCAACGCCACGATGGAACCAGAGGGAACTTTGATCTGTCGCAGGTGGCGGCATCGCTGCTAATTGTTCCCAGCGTTCCTCAGCGAAGAGCATCGCAGGGTTAGAGGTCGATCGGCTTTTGGACTCATCTGCTTTGATCGGGCAACTGGTCGAGCCTTCGCGGAGACACTGCCAAATGACCCCGCTCACCTCGGGCCCTGGAACAAGGGCTCGCGGCCACTCTGCGAGTGCTCGCTGAAGCTCCACAGCCGAACGGCCACCTAAGGCCTGGAGACGGCTGTCGCCCTCACTCCAACGACCCTGGGCTGCCGCCTTCAGGGCTTTTAGTTTCCAGGTCGAGGATGCATTGGGCTGTTGTTTGAGGGCGATGGCGAGGCTTGCTTCCGCATCCGCGTGCATGCCAAGTTCAGCTTGTGCCATCCCCAGCTCGCCCCAGATTCCACTCTGTTGAGGATCAGCCGCGGCGGCTTGGCGCAACAGTTGTTCGCGAGCCGGCGTACCGCTTGGTGTCCCCTGCGCCTGCACCCTGAGCAAGGCCGCTGTGCCGCGCGGTGAGCTGCGCAGCCATAACCCCAGCGCCCGGAATCGATCGAGGCAATCATCCGCCCAGCCCACTAATGAATGTTCAGAATTCGGAGACCGCGCAACCGCTGCCTGGAAGGCCTCGGCTGCGAGCGAAAACTTGCCCTGCGCCTGTTCCGCTTCGCCTAGATATCCCTCGGCCGTTTCGTCATCCGCGCGTACCGCCGCCGCCGTCTGCAGCGGCGCCAGGGCACTGGATGGATGCCCGCTGCGTAGCAGATCTTCTCCCAGAAGCAAGTTGGCTAGATAGTTCTGCGGGGCGAGTTGTCTTGCGCGCAGAAGGATTGGAATCGCGTGCGCATAATCTGCCTGCCGGCTCAGCAATGCGCCGTCTTTCAAGAGACCGTCAAGCGATCCCGAATCGGCTTGCTGAGCCATCGCACTCACGGTAAGCAAGCTGATCAGGCATCGCAATCCGAAGCGCGCCGGCATCCGGTGATCATAGCACCGGACGCCCCGGGTTCGACAGGATATGCATGCGCATCCCGCGACCGACTAAGTAAGTGGCCACGCGGTGAGACATATCACCGAGGCGACTTTTCCGCGGGAAAAGGTGGGCGCGCATAAGTCCCCGGACGACCACCCTATTACAACGATTTCAGGGGGCAGCTTTGTCGACCTCGTCATCAACTCCATCTTTGGCGCCACCTGTACCGCAAGTGGATTTAGCACCGGCACGGAGACATTCGAGCCGGGGCGCCGTCCTTCCCTACCATAAACATTCCTTCTGTGAAACGCTCACGATCTTGAGTGGGGTGGTACAGGTGCAGGTAGAGGGGCTGCGCCTACCGGCTCGAACCGTTCGATTGCATCTGTCTGCCTGCCGGCGTGGCACACGCAGTCACCCTTGGTGCCCACGAAGCTCCTGTGACCTTGCTCTGGGCATATGCGTCCCCAGTTCCGGCGCAAGAAGAAGTCGATGAGGATTTTGGCGTCGAGGATCGTGGGTTGGCGAATCCCCGCAAGAATAATCCTGAATCCATCGTCCGCTTTGCCCATGCTGAGGTCTACGAGCTATCGCCGGGCGCAGAGTTCCGCGATCTCTTTGCGGGGAGACTTGGCTCGGCCGGAATCTGCGGCGGATACAGAAGGTTTCAACCGGGAAGGTCCCTTCCATGCCATGTCCACGAATTCGACGAATCCATCACAATTGTCGAAGGTCATGCCCTGTGCCTGGTTGAAGGCAATCGTTACCAGGTCGGTGGATATGACACAGCGTTTGTCCCAGAAGGGAAGCCCCATCGTTTTCTGAACCAATCGGACGCACCCATGGCAATGGTTTGGGTTTACGCCGGCAGGGAGCCCGGGCGCACCCTGGTAGATGCGGCGTACTGTGACGGTACCCTTGCGTGGCCGCAGGATTTTGCGGCGGTTCCAACGAAGGCGTGAAACCCCTGGCATTGGAATCACGTTCACCGCAGAACCGTGAGCTGCGGGTGCAGTCAAAGCGTTGACATGAATAGGTGTACGCTTATGGTCAGCCACTGCATTTGAATTTGACGACCCAAACTCTTGGTGCTAATGTTACGCCGTCATGGGTACAGCGACTATCGGGAACATGGAAGTTGCAAAAGCCGGGGCGACATCGACGACACAACACTCCAGACAGCCGGCCGTAGACCGGGCAATGAACCTCTTCGAACTTTTGGCAAGTTCGCACGGTGGCCTTACGCTGTCGGAGTTGAGCAGAAAACTGAACTTGCCCAAGAGCACAGCCCACTATCTGATTCATACGCTGGAGACCCGTGGGTACCTGCAGCGCACTGCCGACGGGCGTCATACCCTAGGTTTGCGCTTTGCCAGGCTGGCTGCCACAAGTACGGCCGAACATGATTTTGGCAGGTTGGCAAAACCCTACCTTCGGCAGGTTGCCGCCAGGCTCGACCTGACTACCGCCCTCACGGCGCTTCGGGGGGCAGAGTCGGTGGTGATTGCGATCGCGGCCGCTGCTCAAGTTGGTGGGGGAGGAGCCTGGGTTGGCCGTCACCTCGATCTGCATTGCACCGCACAAGGTAAAGCACTGATCTCGGCATTGTCAGATGAAGAATTTGGCGAGATCTTCGGCGGGCGTGAGTTTGCGCCCTTTACCTCGAAAACAATCTTGTCGCTCGCAGCGTTGAAAGCCCACCTGGCTGAAGTGCGGCCCTGTGGATATTTTGTGAACGACGAGGAGTACTTCCAGGGTGTGCGGGCGGTGGCTGCCCCGGTTTTTGATCCTTTAGGGGTCGTGGTCGCTGCCATCTCTGTCCGAGGTACGTCCCGGCAGATTCCAAGCTCTCGTCTGGCGGACCTTGGCCGGGAGATGATTCGTGCATCGGCACATCTGGCAACTCTGCTTGTGACTGACTGAGCCAGCCCGGATCTACCGCTCCTTCACTTCCTTGTTCTTCAACACCCGACCGGGGTCCGCGGCGCAGAGCGCTGCCGGTCACTGCATCGTGGGTATGGTAGCCCATCAGGCCTTCTATCGAAGTGGCTCGTCACCTTTCGTTCTATATGCTGAACAACTGTTGACTGCCTGACAAAACGCCATCAATAATTCTCCCGGTTCAGATATCAATAATCCCTGCTCATCAATCGGCAGGGTATCAGCTCGATGCTGATGATCGATTGGAAAGACTTATCTTGTGTTTCTTTGGGGGGTTGCAGGTGTATCTCAGACGACTGGCTTTACTAGCGTTTCTTACTTCCCTCGTAGTCGTACAGTCACAGGGACAATCGACGAATGGTCTCTTAACCGGGGCGGTTACAGATTCCACTGGCGCTTCTATCCCTGGGGTCGAAGTGACTGTGACCAACCCGGCTACCGGTGTGGCAAGAACAGCCATGACCATCGAGAGCGGCATCTATATCGTTCCCCAACTGGCGCCCGGGAACTACAGCATCTCTCTGACGAAGCAAGGCTTCGCCACCGAGAAACGCGACAATGTCCAGCTTGAAGTGAATCAAAGCATTACCCTCGACTTCAAACTCGGGGTCGCCTCCGCCGCTCAGACGGTCGAAGTCACGGGCGTCCCGCCTAGCCTGAATACCACTTCATCCACCTTGACCGATGTGATCGGCCACGACGAAACCGTCGACCTGCCGCTGAATGGAAGGGAATTTACCCAGCTTACGCTGCTGACCCCAGGGGCCGCGCCGGTGACAACCGGTCAACAAAGCGCCTTTACCGTTGCCTTGGGTAAAGGTGGCATCAGTCCGTCGGTCAATGGCCAGAGGGGTCAACAGAACAACTTCACCATGGACGGCACCTTGAACAACGCCATCTTTACCAATGGATGGTCCATTGCGCCGCCTCCGGATGCCTTGCAGGAGTTCGCTGTCCAGTCGCACATCACCGACGCCCAGTTCTCTATCAGCTCTGGAGCGAACATCAATGTCGTAACCCGCTCTGGCACGAATACCTATCACGGCGCCCTATGGGAGTTTTTCCGCAACGATGCTCTGGATGCTCAGACCTTTCCCGACACCTTCCGTGCCCCCTATCACCAAAATCAATATGGCCTGTATTTTGGCGGACCTTTCTTCGTACCGCATGTACTCGACACCAGGAACAACACTTGGTTCTCCCTCTACTGGGAAGGCTTCCGGTCGAGTCTGAGCGGCACCGTATTGTCCAGCACCTTGACCTCCGCAATGGACGCGGGCGACTTTTCTGGTGTACTGGGCGCGCAGGTTGGCACCGATAGTCTCAACAGGCCGGAATACGCGAACGAAATTTACGATCCCCTGACCAGCCGCCCCGATCCCAACAACCCAGGGGCTTACCTTCGCGATCCTTTCCCGGGCAATATTATTCCGACCGGCCGTCTCAATCCTTCAACGCTGCTCATCATTCAAAAGTATTACCCGCTGCCGAACCTCAACGTGGCTGAAGGTGTTCTTCCCAATTACCAGTTCACTGGGGTTACCAGTACCAAGAGCGATGTCTTTGGCGGCAGAATCGACCACCAATTCACCCAGAACGATACCTTGTTCGCACGCTTCAATCGTTCCAATCAGCACGTGGCCCGCCCGGAGAGCATCGAATCGTATTCCAACCTTCTCATCAACTATTCGCAACAGGCGGCAGTTGGATTTACGCATCTCTTCAACCCTACGACCATCCTCAACTTGCGCTTTGGATACACGTATACGAACTTCGATGTAACAGATGAGCAAGCGGGGCTGGCCTTTAACCAAGCTATCAACTTTGAACAGGCAGTACCGACCAGGGCTGGTCTCGACATGGGGCCCCAGGTATCACTCTCCAACGGTTACAACGGGGTTTCCCAATTCGCGATCCCGCTCGGTCCACTGGAGGGCGAAGACTATCACGCAGACTTCTCCAAGGTGAAAGGGAACCACACTCTGGGCGTCGGCGCCATGTACTACCACATCAAGACCTACGACGATGGCTGGGGTTCCGGTACCGGGTTCACACAGAATGGAACCGCGCAGGATGCAACGGCAGGCCCCACGGGTTTTGGTCCGGCCAGCTTTTTGCTCGGCGTTCTCAATACTTATTCGCCATGGATCGGCAGCACCGGATCAGACCAGAGCATTAACTGGTGGGGTTTCTACGGCCAGGACCAATGGCAGGCAACGCGGAAGTTAGTGGTGACCGCAGGCTTGCGGTGGGACTACGTCGCTCCGCCCAACTATCATAAGGTGGTCTCCGGCTTGAATGTACTGAACGGAGAGTTCATTATCACGCAGCCGTTCCAGCCTCTGTTTCCGAAGGCGACCGGATCGAAGGGATTTTTTGCTCCGCAATATAACGGATGGGAGCCGCGTTTCGGATTAACCTATCAGGCTGCAAATGACACTGTTTTACACGCCGCGTTTGCCATCCTGGACGACCATAACAATAGCCTGGTACAGGCAAATCAGGGGATTCGACTCTCCTGGCCTACCGCTGTCTCGGCAAATTTCACCAGTCTCGATCTGGGTGTGCCGACAACCTACCTCAATACCCTTCCTTCCTCGGAATCGATTCTGACGAGTCTCCTCACGACGCCCTATGCCACCTATGGCGCCAACCCAAACAACAAGATTCCCTACGCCATGGAGTTCAACGTCGGCGTTCAGCAACAGTTGCCGAGTTCCCTGGTCATGAAGCTTGATTATGTCGGCTCGCTGGCCCGGCATCAGTACATCAACATGCTCGCGAATACCGCGCTGTATGGAGCCCCCGGCCCCATATCCGCAAGGCAGCCGTTCCCGCAATACGGAGGGCCCTTCTCCTTCGAATGGAATGAGGGAACTGGCAATTACAACGCGCTCCAGGCGGAACTCACCAAGAAGCTCTCGTCTGGATTATTTTTCAGGTTCGCTTATACCTGGTCAAAGTCGATGGATATACAATCGGACCCTTACGGGAATGAGGCGCCGAACTTCTATAACTTTCACGAGGAGTACGGACCGTCGGTCTACAGCTTGACCAATATGCTCGTTTTTAGCAGTGTTTACCAACTGCCGTTTGGCAGAGGCAAGACGTTCTTTGCAAACCCGAACTGGTTCGTACAGACAGCCGCCGGCAACTGGAACCTGGGCGCCATCATCTCGCACAATTCCGGCCAACCCTTCAACGCGCTCGTGGGTACCGACTTGGCGAACACGGGTGGTCCTAATCAGCGGCCAGACAGGCTGACCAATGTAAGTGCCTATTCCGGCCTGACATCTAGTTCTTCAGGCAAGCAATGGCTCAACCCCGCAGCACTGCCGTTGCCGACGACCTACACCTACGGCAACGAGGGCAGAGACGATCTGATCGGTCCGGGATACACGGATATCGATCTCAGCGCATACAAGAACTTTCCCATCCGCGAGAATCTTTCGGTGCAGTTCAGGGGAGAATTCTTCAACTTCCTGAATCACACCAATTACGCCTTGCCCAACACGACGGTACAGTCTGGAACCTTTGGGCTCATCACCACCGCTGCTGGTCAGGGTAGACAAGTACAGTTCGCCCTGAAGGTGATCTTTTAGGTGATGCCGGGTCGCCTTGCATGCCCAGGCGACCCGGCACCCATCTACTTCGCGCGTTAAAGCGAAACCAGGGTAGGTGTATTTCGAAGCCGGCAATCCCAACGCAGGTTTTCCGTCAAAGAAAACCTGCACATCGATGCACTCGGTAAGGACACAGCAACTCTGGTTTCGCTATAAACCTATCTGTTTTTCTCAAGGGCCTTGTCGAAATGAAGCTGAAAGCTACGCTCGTTTGCGGGTGGATCGTTCTTTTCGCGGCCACTGGTAGACTCTTTGCTGCGGCGCCGCCGGGCACTCACTACGACACGGTGTTCCGCCTCGGAACCTTTGATCGGGCTTCCACAGAGTTTCTCCAGGAGCCATCGACCACACCGGTAACATTCGTAGTCAACAAAAGCGACCCCGCAAAAGATTGGCCTGCAACCCAGGCCGCCGACTTCGTTTCGGTTCCCGGGACGAGCGAAGATAAGAAGGCCGCTCCCCGCACCATCACTTTCTTGCTGGATCAAGCTGCGGCAGCGGCTTATAGGCTACATCTCTCTTTTCTGATAGAGAGTCCCAGCGTACCGGCAATACAAGTTGGCATTAACGGCAAGCATGGCATCTTCTACCTGCATCCCAGGCTGGACTACGCCATGGGAAACCTGATGAGCTCGTTTAATCCGGCCTATTCAAGCGCCGATGTCCTCTTCCAGTTCCCGGGTAGCATGCTGCACCCGGGTGAAAACACGATCACGCTGCAGCCCATCGAACAAACAGAAAAAGTAATCCCCGACGCCGGTCTTACCTACGATGCTGTGGAACTCGATAGGGTCGCGAACCTGAAGGATGAGCAAGCGTCCTCCGCGTTGATCGTGCCCAGCATTTTCTATAAACAGCAGCAAGCCCAACTCGAAGAGTTGGTCGATGTGTTTCTCCGTTTTGATAAGCCGGTGATCGCGGGCGATAGCGTAGATCTGGTCGTGGGCGGTAAGCACTACCACCAGACCGTGCCTGGAAACCAGGATTTTGGCGAGGAGAAGATCCAGTTCGCAGTGTCGGAGTTTCCCGCAAAGACGCGAGCGCAATTGACATGGAACAGTGCTGGTCACCGAAACCATAAAGATCAATCGATCGACCCTGGGAAAAAGTGGACCCTCTTTATGGTCCCGCATATTCATCTGGATGTTGGATACACCGACTATCAGGCGAAAGTCGCAGCCATACAAAGCAGAGTCATCGACGAAGCAATGGATTTGACGGCTCAGCATCCGGACTTCCGTTTCAGCGTAGACGGCGAATGGGATACCGCCCAGTTTCTGAAGACGCGCACACTCCAGGAACAGGAACGGATGGTGAGTGCTGTCCAAAAGCAACAAATGTTCATTCCCGCGCAATATGCGAGCTTGCTGACCGGCTTTTCCACGGCAGAAACTCTGATACGGTCGTTCTATGGCAGTGCCAACTTCAGCCGCCTGCATGGCACGCCCTTTAACTACGCCAACATTACCGACGTCCCGTCCTATTCCTGGTCCTACGCATCCATTCTTGCGTCGGCCGGAATCAAATATTTTCTTGCGGGCAGCGATAACGTGCGCGCCCCGGTGTTGCTGCAAGGGCGGCTGAACGAAGACTCTCCCTTCTGGTGGGAGGGCCCTGACGGCCAGAGAGTTCTCTTGTGGTACTCACGTCATTACATGCAAATGCAGCTCATGTTCGGTTTGCCGCCAGAGGTAGCAGCGGGATATGAGACGATTCCGCTGTTTCTGCAGATGTACGAGCAGCAGAGTTACCGGGCCAATGCGGCTATCGTGTTCGGTAGTCAAGTGGAGAACACCGATCTATTCTCCCAGCAAGCGGAATTAGCCGATCAGTGGAATGGCGTCTACGCTTATCCCAAAATGCAGTATTCCGGTTTTTACGATGCATTCAAGAATATTGCGGATCAATTTGGCGACAACATTCCCACCGTTCGGGGAGACGGCGGCCCTTACTGGGAAGATGGCATGGCGGCGGATGCCTACTATTCGGCAATCGAACGAGAGAATGAAAGCCGGGGCCCGTCTGCGGAAAAGCTAGCCACCCTGACCTCCCTGGTCAATCCGGACCTGGCGGCAGACAAGGTCGACCTCGATCGGATGTGGACGCACATGGTGCTGTTTGATGAGCACACATGGACGGCGTCGAACAGCATTACCGATCCCACCAGCCTCGAGGTCGTCAAGCAGATGGCGGTGAAAGATTCCCACGCGGTGGACGCGAAAGCGCTCGCCGATTCGCTCACGCGCAACAGCACGGCCAGCCTTGCGGAATCGATCTTTACCGGCAAGGGTAGTCTCATCGTCTTCAACACACTGAACTGGAAGCGCAGCGGGCCAGTTTCGATCGATCTCATAAAGGGCGATGAGGTGGTGGACCAGGCAACCGGGCAGGTGGTGCCGGTGGAAGACATCCCGACCGGTAAGGCCTCTCATCATACCGTGCCACTGCAAATCATCAACAACGACAAAAGCTTTAATCGGGTGCGCTTCTTCGCTCAGGATATTCCAGCCCTCGGCTACAAGGTGTACCTGCTGCGAAAGGGAAGTCAGCAGCAAGTGGCCTCTCCCGAAGCCGCCAGTACCGGCAGCCTTGAGAACGAGTACTACCGTGTGGAACTGGACCCTGTCTCCGGAGCGGTACGAAGCATCTACGACAAACAGCTGCAGCGCGAACTCGTCAATCAGCTAAGCCCCTATCGGTTCGGCCAATACCTTTATGTTTCTGGCGGCGATAAGCAGCCCAATACTCTGCTGCAGTTCCCCATGGCCGCGCCCAAGGCGGAACTGCAGATCGACCAGGCGCATAGCGGACATCTGGTCTCAATGAATCGAACTCCTGATGGCGCGATTGCTCGTATAGAAAGTACCGCTGCAAACACGCCTACGATCGCGACCACGATTCGACTCTTCGACCATGAGAAGAAGATTGAATTTACCGAAGACGTGGAGAAGAAGGAGATTGACGAAAAAGAAGCTGTCTACTTCGCTTTTCCCTTCGCGATGCAGCAGCCGCAGTTTCAATATGAGATCCAGAATGGCGTTGTGGATCCATCGAAAGACATGTATGCCGGAGCAGGGCACGAATGGTTCTCTGTGCAGCACTGGATTTCCGCGCAACAAGACGGCATGTCGGCCACGCTGATGCCGCTCGATGCCTCCCTGGTTACGCTGGGCGATATCAACCGGGGCGACTGGCCAACGGAATTCGGCAAGCGCACCGGAACCATCTTCTCTTACGTCATGAACAACTATTGGTTTACCAACTACCGCGCCGGCCAGGGCGGACATTTCCAGTTTCGCTACGTGCTGACCAGCGCTCCAACGACCGATGCCACCCGGTTGAGCCGCATGGGCTGGGAAGAGATGGCCCCGCTCGAGACCGACGAGGTCACTTCGCAGGATAAGGCACTCAACCAAGCGCGACCACTGGATGGAAAACAAGGCAGCTTCCTCGACGTTCAGGATCCGAGCCTGCTGTTGGAGACCTGGAAGCCGGCCGAGGATGGAAACGGCACGATTCTTCGATTTCTTGATTTAGGTGGAGCGTTGCGCGACATTACGGTTCGCACGCCGCTACTACAGATAGACCAGGCCTGGCAGACGGATGCGGTTGAGAGAAACGGCAAACCACTCTCATTGGCAGGTAGCGATGGTTTTCACTTCACCGTCCATCCCCACGAGATTCTTACCGTCCGGCTGGTGAGCCATGATTTGCTGAAAGCCCCGAAAATCTAGCAGCGAATCTGGGGAGAGAGCTGTTTACCTGTGTGGTGGGTAACGTGATGCCCCGCTCAATTGGCCTGGATGATGCCCGCCAGAACATTCGTGTCCATTGCGGTTGCCCCGGCACCATCGATACGTCGCTGTTACGCCAGGCAGCCGCCACAGCAGCCTCTCGGAAGAGATAATCGATACCTGCAGGCGAATGCATGCCATGGGCGCATTGGAGACCCGGAAGAAGTTGCGAATGCGATCTCCTTTTCTCGCCAGCGAGGCAAGCGGCATCGCTATCGCAGAAGATAAGAAGTGAATTGCCAGATGAACCGATGTTGCGCACACCGAAAATTGAGGGAAACAGCAATGAAAATAGGCTCCGACGGAGGCTACCTCTGATGCCGGCTACTCGTTGGAAGAGACGCGAAGCCACCCAGCTAACGAATGATTTTGTCGAACTGATCGCTCTCACGGGCGGAGGGCATCTTGCTTCGTTCCGGTTCCTGGAGGGAACTGGCCACCCTTCTCAAAATGTCATTTGGGAACCTAGATGGACAACGTACGATCCTGTGCCGGCTCCTCCGGAAGAAGTGCTGCAAACGTACGGACCCAAGGGTGTCAATCTGTTTATGGCTGCATACACTGGGCATTCTCTTTGTCTGGATTATTTCGGTGACCCATCTGCCGCGCAAGCCGACGCAGGTCTTGGCACGCACGGCGAGGCGCCTGTTGCCCGGTGGAACGTGAGCGAGCAAGACCAAGGTTGCCGATGGGACATCAAGCTGCCCGCTGCGCGGCTGGCATTCCAGCGTCAAATCCGTTTGGGAGAAAAAGAGAGCGTAGCGTACGTAGAGGAGAACGTCCGCAATGAGAACCGCGACCAGCAGCACGCCTTCGATTGGGTGCAACATGCAACCTTGGGTCCGCCATTCTTGAAGGAAGGTGAAAGCACGCTCATCGCATCGGCAAAGCGCGGTATTACCTGGCCACTGGGATATGACGATGCTTCACTGTTGGCAAAGGATCGAGAGTTCGTTTGGCCGTACGCGCCATGCGAAGGCGTCGACAGGAATACCGATCTTCGGCAACCGTTCAGTACAACAGGTCGTGGCTTTGTGGCCGGCGTCCAACTTGATCCTGGCCGAGCCGTGGAATATGTGCTGGCAGTCAACTGGAAAATGCGGCTTGGTATGGGCTACTGTTTTCGTCTGCAAGACTTTCCCTGGATGACTGTGTGGGAAGAGAACTTTGCCCGGCAGGGTGCGCCCTGGAACGGCAGAACGCAAGCCCGCGGAATGGAGTTCGGCACGACGCCTCTTCCGCTGGGCCGTGACGCGAATCTTCGTCGACGACCTCTTTTTGATACTCCGACCTGTTGTGTCCTCCCCGCAGGCGGTGCACGAACCGCACGGTACGTGCTCTTTCTCTTTGAGGTTCCTGCTCACGTTACCTCCATTCATGATGTCGCAATCCAGGCGGACGCCATTGTCCTGCTTGACCCACATTCAGATCCAGCCATCGCGATCCCGGCCAAGGGGTGCCAAACATTTCTGTCGAACAGGACGTGAGCCCACGCAACCTGATGCCGGGAAGCAAGACGCAGCAAAAACACGATAGGATTTGGGAGAGCTATGAAAATCGGCTTAGGACTCTACCGTCACATGCTTACGCGCGATTATTACGACTTCGCGCGGCAAGCGGGTTGTACCCACGTCGTGATCCATTTGGTGGACTATTTTCGCCAAAACTCAGCCAACCCGCGCAACAATCAGCCAACGGGGGGCAAATATGAGCCGTGGGGGATCGCGGGCGACCCCGATCGTCTATGGACAGCGAACGAGCTATCGACGATCCGCCAGCAAATCGAAGATGCGGGCCTGGTTCTGGCTGCGATCGAGAATATTGACCCTGCATTCTGGTACGACATCTTGCTCGATGGTCCCAACCGGCCTCAGCATATTGAAAATATAAAGACCATTGTTCGTCGTATGGGAGAAGCAGGCATTCCCGTTCTCGGTTACAACTTCAGCATCGGCGGGGTCTGCGGACGTATATCCGGCCCACTCGGGCGCGGCGGCGCTGTTACCGTTGGGATGGATGGCCCAGTCGACGATATGCCCATTCCGAATGGAACGGTATGGAATATGGTCTATGACCAGCATGCGGCGCCGGGTAGCTTGCCGGCCATCACAGGTGAAGAACTCTGGCGCAGACTGCAACGCTTTCTGGAAGAAATCGTCCCGGTGGCCGAACAAGCGGGGGTCAGGCTGGCCGCCCACCCCGACGATCCACCTATGCCGACGATGCGTCAGCAACCCCGGCTTGTCTACCAGCCCGGTATGTATCAACGGCTGATCGATATGGTGCCCAGCAAATCGAATCAACTGGAGCTTTGTGTCGGCACGTTGGGTGAGATGACGGAGGGCGACGTCTACCACGCGGTCGACCAATACAGCAAACAGGGAAAGATTGCCTATATTCATCTGCGCAATGTGGTCGGAAAAGTTCCCTACTACCGCGAAACGTTTATCGACGAGGGCGACGTCGATATGATTCGCATTTTGTCTATTTTGAAGAACAATAACTTTGATGGTGTGATCTTGCCCGATCACACGCCGCAAATGACCTGCGCTGCCCCGTGGCACGCCGGCATGGCGCACACCATCGGCTTTGTTGAAGCCACGCTCGCGATGCTCGGCAAGCAGGCGGCAGTGAATGAGCCACCTGTCGAGTTACGTGTCGAATAAGCAGGTCTGGCTTCCTGACACAGAACCAGCCAAATGCCCAATCTCCAGGCTGCAACCGAACAGTCCCGTACCACGGATTGAAATTTGTCTGGTACCGAAAACAAGGGCTACTGTTAGACGGCTATTGCTCGCATCGGTCCGCTCAAAAAACCAAAAATCAAACAAGTTGAGAGCAAGGCGCCCATCGTGACTGGCAATTCTGACAGTTACAGCGCGGCCATCTTTGAGTATAAGCAAGGCATCAAAGTAGGCAATATGGACTGGTTCAAGCAGCATACTTACGTTTCAGGCTGATCAACCAACAACCAGTCAAGCTCAGTGAGCGCATAGAGGAGGTCTTTGTTGAAGACTTTCGCCGTGAACTGAATGAAGTCAGTCGCCAGTCGCACGGCCTCTGTACATCCGAGCAAAGGTCGCCCAATTGCAGAACATGAAACACAAGTGGCGGCGAAACTACACCGGGGTGAGGTTCACTTTCGCATCGCAACCCCACGTAGTGACTTGTTTCGACAAGAGATGATGACCGGTTCGCCTATTAGGCCAGGCTCGCACTAAACAACAACCTAGGAGGAAACAATGTCTACGAATCGGTTCACTGATCCATTCCTTGCCAGCATCGATGATATTCGGAATTCCTGGGCTTGGTTCTTAACGTTTGGAATCTTACTCATCCTATTTGGTGCAATCTGCATTGCAGGCTACACGACCGCCACGTTTGCGACAGTGCTGTTCGTCGGGTGGTGGCTCCTGTTTGGCGGAATCGTCTCGCTCGTTCACGCATTTCGCGTCCGCAAGTGGAGTGGCTTTTTCCTCTATTTGATGAGTGCTCTGCTACGAGGCTTCACTGGATATTTGCTCATCCGTTATCCAGCGGCAGGCGCCATCAGTTTGACCTTGATTCTTGCTTCATTCCTCGTCGTCGGTGGGCTGTTCCGCGCAATCGGCGCAGGAACGTTGAAATTTCCGCGCTGGGGATGGGCTGTGTTCTCCGGGGTCATCTCGATGGCACTCGGAATCATGTTGCTTGCGCAAATGCCAGTTTCCAGCGTCTGGTTCCTCGGATTTGCCATCGGTGTTGACCTGATCCTGGACGGCGTATCCCTCGTGGCCTTTGCCACAGCAATGCGTCATTTGCCGAAGATAGTAGGTACGAGACCTGCGCGTGACTCTAAAGCTGCGTGACTCGCTAAGCGTAGAACACAGTCGAAGGGAATATTTGATTATTGCTAAGGAGGAGCGTCATGGAAAGAATGTTGGCTGTGGTCTTTAATAACGAGTCGCAGGCGTATGAAGGATCGCGTGCTCTCAAACAATTGGACGCAGAGGGAAGCATTGCAGTTTATGCTGCCCAGGTGATCCAGAAGAATGCCGACGGAACAGTGTCAGCAAAGCAGACCGACGGTAATTTTCCAGTCGGCACTATGGAGGGGATGTGGATCGGCAGCCTGATTGGTGTGTTAGGAGGGCCCGCGGGTGTGGGAATCGGCGCTGCTGTTGGTTCGAGCGCCGGCGCGATCGGGGATCTGAATGTGGCTGATCTCAACGCAGACTTCGTTGAGGAGGTTTCCGCGTTGCTTGTTCCCGGCAAATGCGCGTTAGTCGCTGATATCAGTGAGGAGTGGGTGACCCCAGTGGACACTCGAATGGAAGCCTTGGGTGGAACCGTGTTTCGCACGGCGAGAGAGCATTTTGAAGCGGAGCAGCGGGCTCGAGATGTGGCAAAACTGAGAGGGGAAATCGATGGGTTAAAGGCCGAGCACGCTCGCGAGCAAGGTGAACGCAAGGCTAAGTTGCAGAGTAAGATCGACGCTCTCAATACAAAGCTACAAGGCAAGGTAACCGACGCAAAACGGCGCTTGGAGCAATTTCAAAAAGAGAACCAAGCCATGATGCAATCCCTGCAGAAAAAAGCAACAGATGCTCAGGGAGATGCTAAGGCAGCGATGGAGTCACGCATAGCCGAGATAAAAAATGAATACAACCAGTCTACGGCGAACCTGAGGAAATTAGCCTCTTGACCCGCAGCTATTTGACAAAGGGAATCATCTACCTTCAGTGCGAAAGGACGGGACATCTTTGCTTTGCGAGCAGTTCGCATCATCGCTGACGCGATGCCGTCGCAAATCGCGGCCGTCATATCGCCCGCACAATTAAGGAAATTCGACAGAAGTTGAATCTATTACCGGTTTCCACCATCGCGGCCTAGTAAAGATGACCGGTTTGCTGGCGTACGCGTGTTTCTGATTGTTGCTTTGGTGACGCTTCGGTGGGGCTTCCATCATTTGGATACACGAAGCCACACGAGCTTTACGTGTCTCGAATGGTGATTGTCGGTAGTGCGATGGTCGGATTAACAACCGTACTCGGAGGATGAAAGCCAGACAAAAGATCGGCGCGCTGATCCTGGCCGCCGTTCTCCTGGCCGGTCGTGTTTTGGCTCAGCCAGCGCCGGCCGATCCCTCTAATCATTTGTCCACGCATGATTGGGACTTCTCTCTCGCGACACTTGGCTACTTGGTACCGAACGACATCTCCTACGGATCGCCTACCTTCACAGCGGACCACCGTTGGCTTCACCTTGAAGGGCGCTACAACTATGAGAATCAGCTGACGGGATCGCTATGGGCGGGTTACAACTACAACGCGGGGCATAATCTTGTACTGTCTGTAACGCCAATGGCCGGTGTCGTTTTTGGAAACACAACCGGTATCGCTCCTGGCTATGAGTTATCGCTGGCCTACAAAAAGGTCGCACTCTCTAGCCAGGGCGAGTATGTGTTCGATACAGGCTATAGAAATGACAGCTTCTTTTATTCGTGGAATGAGGCAACATTCTCACTGACTGACTGGTGGAACATAGGCTTGGTTGCACAACGTACAAGGGCATACCAGACACCACTCGACGTACAGCGAGGATTCTCCATGGGTTTCTCTTACCGTACAGTGAATTACACAACATATATTTTCAATGCAGGCTGGGCCGAGCCCAACTGTTGTTCTTGCTTTAAGTTTCAAGTTCTAACGGAAGAGAGCTTCCGCTGAGCGGCATCCATCCTTCAATTTATCTTCCACGCCCAATTTACCCTCCACGCCGATTGCTGGGGCCATTTCCGCATGGCTTCCGTCGCCAGACAGTCGTCTTGTCTTTATGGCAAGACGCACATGCGTTCGGTATCTGGTATTTTCCCGCCATAGCCGGGGTGATGAACTTGAATGTATGGGCGTTGGGGCGCGGGCCATCGGCAGAGCTTGCTAGAATAGACCGCAATTGCAGATGGAAAGGGGCCAATGGCCGGTTTCGGGAGTGAACTTTCGCGGCTTGTTGACGAATTGAATCGTTCTTCGCGATCCGTAGCGATGAGCGTCGAAAATAACTCGATTGACCGATTATTGGCTTTTGCGGTCCAGCGCGGCGCTTCCGATATTCTTTTGGTCGCCGGGTCTGCGATCGTTTTAAGAGTGAAGGGGGCCTTAACCGCATCGGCTGGCAAACCGCTTTCTTCCGATGATTTGCGTGGTTTATTGCTTCCTTTGTTGACAGGCCCACAATCGGAAGAGTTGGAAGCCAAAAAGTCGCTGGACTTCTGTTTCGTTCGAGGACAAATCGGTAGGTTCCGGGCCAACTTTCATTTTCAGCGCGGAACCCTGGCCGCCTCTATTCGTCTTCTTCCCGCGCAGATTCCGTCGCTTGAATCGTTGCACCTTCCTGCGGGTCTAAGCCAGTTGGCAGAGCGGCGGCAAGGTTTGATACTCCTTACGGGGCCGACCGGATGCGGTAAGACTTCGACGCTCGCCGCGCTCCTCGGTCTCATCAATCTTCGTCGACGCGACCACATCATCACGATCGAGGATCCGGTCGAATACGAACACGTGAGCCACAGCTCGATTGTGGAGCAAATTGAAGTAGGGCATGATTCACCGTCATTCGCCGAGGCGGTGCGGGCGGTTCTGCGGCAGGACCCCGACGTAATTCTTGTTGGAGAAATGCGTGATGCAGAGACCATGTCGGCGGCCCTCACAGCGGCCGAAACCGGGCATTTGGTGCTCTCATCCTTGCACACCAACGATACCTCCCAAACCATCTCGCGAATTCTTGATATTTTCCCTACGGGGCATCAGTCTCAAATTCGACAGGAGCTGTCCTTGGCCCTTCTGGCCGTTATTACGCAACAGCTTGTGCCGGCCACCGATAGTTCCGGGCGCTATCCTGCCGTAGAGATTTTGATGGCTACGACTGCGATCCGAAATCTAATCCGAACCGGTCAGGACCACCAGATTCGCTCCCACATCTCGACGGGACGCGCTGATGGCATGATGACCATGGAGCAGTCTCTTGCGGAGCTTGTTTCATCAGGGCGCGTTGCGCGCGACACCGCGTTCTCGCACTGCTATAACGCTGCCGAGTTGCGGCAGTATCTTAAAGATTCTCCAAGCCAGACTTGACTTCCACTACCGATCTTCCCCAATTCTCATCGTGAGAAAGCCTGGATATGAGAACCCACGCGATACCGAATGCGGTTCGTCGCAAACTCAATTTTGCTCAACGCTATGGATGGATACGGTATGCCAGAATGTGGAAGGGCCCAGCGCTCCCATTTACGCTGTTCGATTCCACAAGCACTTCGAAGTGAGGCAGCGAGCCATCGGCTTTCTTGATCTCTTTTAGAAATGGCAGCAAGGCGGCATCGTCAAAGAGAAAGTCGCTGATCGCCTCGGTGCCTGCCATGGAGTTGCCCTCGATAATCAGGGCGTTTCCATTCCCGCCCAGATTCGGCAAAAAGGCCAACACTCCTAACACGCGTTGCTTTGGATCGGCTTCCGACGCGGAGAAGTCCGCCGTCTCACCTGCCTGAGGGTGACGATTGATGAAGCTGAATTTATGGTCGACTGTATCATTCACGCCTATGAAATTTAACCCGGACTCATAGAGCTCAAGCCACGGATTTGCCCCGCGCGCTCCCGAGAGGATGACGTTACCCTGCTTCAGCTCATCCATCTGTACGTCTCGCGCATACTTCACATCCAGCTTGTCTGGGGATGCGAAGGGTAGCTGCTGAAGGCGGCGAAAAATGTTCAGATCCACAAACGAGGTGTAACGGCGGTTTGCCATGTTGAGCACCTCGTCTTCTTTCTCCGGAGTGAGCCCGCGCATCTCCAGGCTAAAGTCTCGGCTGAGATACTCCGCGAGCGTGGTCTCCTTTTTTGTCATCCGGTGCAGCAGGACCAGACCGCTGTCCGCAGCCACGAAGGTGGTGCTTTGATGCGGCTGAAAGACCTGGCTCCACAGCGGATGGGGAGACACAGGCGCGTCCGCAGGCCTCCGGATCGGGCGGTTTAGCACGAAAAGCAATGCAGCAAGAAGCACAAGAATGGTCGCTCCCAGCAGATAGCAAACCCGAGCGAGAGGGTTCGGTTGCTTGCCTGCCGAAGTGAGAGTTTGCTCTGTCTTCACCGGTCTGACGTTTGCCGCCGGCTCCGGGGGTGCCTGGCTGTCAGGCAAGGAGGGGGTGATGCGCTCGAAGCGAACGATGTACTCACCCTTGGGAACCGAGACTCGCATCGATGAGCCGGTCCGGTCCTCCGCAGCATACTGATCCAGTTTCTGCCGTAAGCGAACCATGTGGGAGCGAACGATCGTATCCACCGCTGGATCGAAGCCGGCTTCGCGCTCGAAGACCCTGGTTGCGATGTTGTGCTCGGTAAGCAGCTCGGTGCGATCGAGCAGGGTTTGCTCAGAAAGGTAGAGCAGCAGGCGCGACAAGCGTGGCGACTTGCAGAAATGCAGCGAGTCAACGAGACGCTGAGTGAGCAGCCAGCGGTCATCTTCAGCCAGGTCGAACACGGTTTGGGGGTTCACTTGGTTCAACAGCATGGCGGTTGGATAAAAAGATTATCACCCTGACATGGTTAAAGTTTGATAAACCACTCTTTGGCCGCATTCCAGCAACCTATTCTTAATCCTATACTTACCCTATTTAAAACATTGTGATTTCACATTGTGACGCGCTCCTGAGACTTCCCGGACGCATCCTTGTTGCCTAGCTTTGGTCTCAATGAGCCCTCGTTTCCGGGGCATTACCGTTACCGGCTTGTTGCAACCAGGAGAGTCCAGTGATTCGCAAATCCTATTTCGCTCTATTGATCCTTTTATTAGCGCTTCCCGTTGCATCATTCGGGCAGGCAAATGCAGTCGACGCTGCCGTAAACGGCTACGTTTCCGATAATGCCAAACGGGCGATCGTGGGCGCACACGCCACGCTGACCAACCTTGCGACCGGTATATCGCAGGCGGTCATCACCGATGCCAATGGCTACTACCGCTTCCCGCTTGTGCCGGTGGGCACCTACCGGTTGGTCACTACCTCGGACGGATTCGAGAAAAATACCCAGGAAGGTATTGTCCTCAACGTGGGTCAAGAGGCCCGCCTCGACATTTCACTGGCGGTTGGGAGCGCAGAGCAGACAGTTCAGGTGGAGGCCGGCGCCGACATCCTTGACACGGGCACTTCCACCGTGGGGGCCGTGCTCGACAGGAAAGAGATCGAGAATCTGCCCATCGCCTCGCGCAATGTCTATAACTACCTGTTGCTCGCGCCAGGGGTCATTGGCATTCCGACCAGCACCTTCTCGACCACCCAATTCACCTTCGGCGGGACCGAACGCTCACAGTGGAATCTAGACGGACTCGACGACACGCAGCACGGCGCCACCCGTCAGATTCGCCTCATCATCGTGACGCCTGAAGCAGTTGCGCAGACCCAGACCCTGTCCAACGGCTATTCGGCTGAGTTCGGCAGAGCAGCCGGCGGCCAGATTAACATAGTGATGAAATCCGGCACAAACCAGTTTCATGGTTCGGCACTCGGTCAGTGGCGCCCCAGCGATCTGCAGGCGATCCCCACGCTCTCGACCGTTCAGCCCAACCGCAGTTGGAGTGACGTGGCCTTTACCCTGGGCGGTCCGATCCTCAAGGACAGGGTCTTCTTCTTCGGACAGTTCGAGAACAATCCCTACACACTTCCGAACGCCATCACCATCAAGCCGGCCAACGCCGCCGCGCTTGGGCTCCCCAGCGATGAGATCGGCACGGCTCCCTTCGGCGAAACCTATCGAACGATCGTTGGCAAGGTGGACTACACCTTGAACCAGAAGAACAGCGGTTATGTTCGCTTCGCGCACTTCTCTAACCATCAGCCGAATAATGATAGTGGTTTGGCCATTGTCGACCGCGGTTCCAGATTCGTCGACCACCAGAATGGCGGCGGTGTTCAGCTGGCCACCGTGCTCTCGAGCAGTCTCCTCAACGAGCTGCGCTTTGGTATCATCCAGCGCGATACGGGAAACTTTCCCGTAGTCAACAGTTCGCCGGCCGGCGATGTTCTCATCAATATCAGCAGCGTCGCGAACATTGGCTTCAGCCCCCTCACTACCACCACCACCACGGAACGCAACAGCAGCGTGCTCGACAATCTGACATGGACACGTGGTCGCAACACCTGGAAGTTTGGCGCCGAGTTCGATCACGAGCTGTTCTCTAATCTGTCCGCAACCGCACCCGCCTTCAGTTTCAGCGGCCTTCCCGTTCAGAACGGCCGTCCTGCCGTCAGCCCGCTTAACCAATACCTCGATACTGTTGCCGGTACGACCGATCCCGCAACCGGCCAACCCTATACCTACACCTTTCTCACCAGCTACAGCGGCAACCCCGAAGTCCGCATCGCCTTCAACTTCCTGAATTTCTTCGCGCAAGATGAGATCCGGCTTACCCCCACACTCAGCGTCAATGCCGGGGCTCGATACGAGGTCATCCTTTTCCCCACCTTCGACAACCTTGCGCCCTATTCGCTTTCGCGCAGCGTGCCGAACGACTACAGCGACATTGCGCCGCGGCTAGGACTCACCTGGTCGCCCGGCGGCAGCCGCAGGACCGTCGTACATGCGGCGTACGGCATATACTATGACGTTCCGGGCCTTGCAACCTTCTACAGCGCTGCGCAGATCAATGGGCATCGCCTCCTCAGCTATCAGGTGGCTGGCACTGCAACAGGCGCGCCGGTCTTCCCCAATGTTCCGCAACTCAGCGGTGGCGCATTTGAAGTCGCACCCAACATCACCGCTTTCGATCAAAACTTTCACGACGCTTACCAGCACCAGGCCAATGTGCAGATCCAGCAGGAACTCGGCTACAATTTCCAGCTCACGGTCGGCTACCAGTATGCCGCTCTGCGGCATGGCCTCTACTACACAGACACGAATCTCACTCCGACCGGCAATACGCTGGCCGACGGCAGACCGACCTTTGCCGGTACCTCCCACCGCCCGAACACCGCTTTCGGCGCCATCAACCTGATCCGCTCCGGAGCGACGACAAACTTCAACGGCGGCTTCCTCACCCTGCAGAAGCGGCTGTCCCGTGGGCTTGAGTTCAGCGTGAACTATATGTACTCGCACGCCCTTGCCGATAACATCGGTGAAGGCGGCAGCGTCAGCGATCCCACCAACGTCCATCGCGACCACGGCAATGCCGACAACAACGCCACCCATAACCTCGCCATCCAGGGGCTCTATCAGCCGAAATTCAACGAACGCATGCGCTGGCTGAATGGCTTCGAGCTCTCCTCGATAACCTTTATGAACTCCGGTTTCCCCATCAATCCTATCGCCGGTACCGACTTGAATAACGATGGCGTGGTAAACGACCGTCCTCTATTCGTCGGCCGTAACAGTCTCACCGGAAGGGGGCTCTCGCAGGAGGATGCGCAAATCAAGCGCTACTTCAACGTGAGAGAACGTCTTCACATTGCCGCCTTCTTAGAAGCGGAAAACCTGCTGAACACCAACAACCTCAACTGCAACACCACCACCGGATGCACCGGCTCGGTGATCAACACAGTCAATTCCAACGACTTTCTGCGGCAGACAGCGTCGCGCACCTCACGTAACGTGCAGACCGGCCTGAGCGTGACATTCTGAAAAGTGCACCACGGGGAGGCCGTGTGAACATCGCCGGCCTCCCCGTTTCAATTCGTCGAGCTTTTGCTTTTCAGAGGAGAACTTCGTGCCGATGCAACCCGTGCGACCAAGCGGACGATCCCTGCCGCGCCTTCTTCTCGCGACCGTAATCTTCGCCCTCCCTCATATTTCTACCGCTCAGGCGGTCACAAAGCCCCTGCCGCTGCATGCCGCGACACAGGATAAAAATTTCTATCTCTTCTCAGTGCTTCAGGCCGACCCTGCCGTTCGAGCTGCACTTACAGCCGATCGTGAGCTGGGCCAGATCAGTGAAGAGCGGCAGAGCTTCCTCGCACAGTCTCTAAAGGTCTGCAAGGCAAATGCCGTCTGTGCCGTGAAGCCTCTTCTCTGGACCGAGGAAGAGATCCGCATTGTCTCCTTCGCTCTCGCCCGCATTTATCAGAGCAATGCATCTCTGCGGGAGCTGACCGGCCAGAGTCTTCGCCCAAGCGGCGCCTATGTGCTCTATCAGAAGCAAAGCGATGAAGAGTTGCTGGTGAATGCATGGGAAGTCTGCGCCAGGGGCCTCAATGACATCCTCTCGGTCTACGGGCAGGGCGACTCTCCACGCTATCCGCAAATAGACTCCATCTCGTTCGATGTAAATTCCACCGGCTTTCAGCAACGCATCACCACACTCGTTCGTCAGATATCCACGGATACCTCGGCATCGCAGCTCTTCTTCGAGCCTTCGCTCAAAGCTTCTCTGCAGTTGCTCGCCCTCAACCGCCGGGATGAAGCAGGCAGGCTGGAGCCGATGGAAACAGGTGTGAATGAGGCCGCTGTGAAGTCGATCGCATCGATTCAGTGGGACAGATTTGCGTATTCAGTCATCGTCGTTCCCGGCGCCGGCCCCAGCGATCCCGAGGTCGCGCTCTCCGAGATGGGCCGCAAACGTACCGCGCTCGCAGCAGAGGCCTATCACGCAGGCAAAGCGCCCTTCATACTCGTCTCCGGCGGCTATGTGCATCCGTCGCAGACACGCTTTGCCGAAGCGGTGGAAATGAAGAACGCTCTGCTCAAGGACTACAACGTACCGGAGGCTGCAATCCTGCTCGACCCGCATGCCCGGCACACTACGACCAATATGCGCAACGCCGCGCGTGAAATCTATCGCTACCAGATACCTATGAACAAGCCCGCGTTGGTAATCAGCGATGCCAATCAGATCGCTTCCATCGCAGGCAAGCCCTTCGCCGGCCGCTGCCTTAAGGAAATGGGATATCTGCCATACCAGATCGTAAATCGGCTCTCCGATACCAGCCTCGCCTTCCTGCCTCTGGTTGAGTCTCTTCAGCAGGATCCATTGGATCCGCTCGACCCATAGAAGCCGGAGATTGCAGCCGTCCCCACGACTTGTTGGCCCGCAAAAGATCCGATGCGTCGCTATCGTAGGCATTAAAACCCTGCAGCCGGAGTGAAACATGAAGCTCAGATCTTCTTTCGCGATACTGGTTATCACAGCGCTCAGCATTCCCGAGCCGGCTTTCTCCTGGGGAACGCGCGCGCACGCCGTCATCGATCACACAGCCGTAGATACGCTGCCAGACGACGGCCCCGTCTTTCTCAGAAAGTATGCAGACTACATCGCGGGCTCTGCCAGCATTCCAGACACATGGCGCCAGGCGTCGGAGCCTTTTTCAAAGATTGAGGAAGACCCAAACCATGGCTGGTTTCGCGAGCAGTTTTCCTTCATGAACGAGATTCCGCGTTCCCGCTACGAGTTTGTGCTGGCGCTTTATCGCGAAAACCTCCGTATCGAGAAGTCCGATCCCGAGAATGCACGCCGTATGAATGTGCGCTGGACTGGCACACTGCCGTACGCCGCTGCCGAGGTATATGGCCATCTCGTTGCGGACATGCGCTATCTGCGCAAGCTACGTGCCGATGGCAAAGACACCGCCTTCCTCGAACAGACCTGCGCCTTCTATGTGGCCTGGATGGGGCATTACATCGGCGATGGGTCGCAGCCCTTGCACGATACGATTCATCACGACGGCTGGCAGGGGCCGGACCCAAACGGATACACCCGCGACCCCAAAATCCACGGGCGCTTCGAGTCGCAGTATGTTGATGCCGTCTCATTGACAGAAGAGGACATTCTCCCGCGGATAGGAAAGCCCGGCCACCAGCAGGGAGACGTCTTCGACTTGATCCTCGCTCATCTCAACGAGGCAGGCAGCAGCGTCGAAGCGATCTATAAGCTCGACAAGCGTAACGCCTTCGCCGATGTTCACGATCAGGAGGCAAGAGAGATGGTCTACAGCCGTACGGCCGCCGGCGCCCGTATGTTGCGAGATCTTATCTATCGTGCCTGGATCGAGAGCGCGCTCCCTGCAACTCCAGGCAAGCCCAACCCTATCGATCAGAACAATCCGGCATATAACCCGCGGACGGGCAGTGCGCCTGCGGCCAGATCCCCACAGCTAAGCAAGTAAGTCCGACCGAGACAGTCCCGCAAGAACGACTGAAACTAGGCCGGCTAAACGAAACCAAGCCTCGATTTACCAACCGAAGAGTCCCGTAGGGACGGCTGAAAGTAGCCCAGGACGTAAGTCCTGGGTTTATCGACGACAAGAGGATCAAAGTCCCGTAGGGACGGCTAAGCAGTTGCCCCCCATGCGAGCTTACTGCTGATAAAACGAAACCAATCCCCGATTGCCAACCGAGCCAGTCCCGCAGCAATGGTTGAAGATAACCCAGGACGAAAGTCCTGGGCCCCCGTTGGACGCAATCCGAATGCGTCTGGAGTCACATCTCTGTGACCTCACGGGCATCAAAGAAACCTCAACTCCACCGCGAAGCTAAAACAACGCATTGACACTTTGAAAACACTGCGGCACCGGCAGGGTTACTATTCGGTCCGCAAAGCCTGCACGGGATCGATCGAGGCCGCTCTTTGTGCCGGAACGAGAGAAGCAATCGCCACAACAAGCATAAGTGCAGTAACCACGCCCGTCAGCATGAGAGGATCTCGCACGTCACCCTGAGCCCAGTGTGCGACCAACCTGTTTAGTATCAAGGTTGTTGCTAACCCGACGCAGCCACCCACCGCTACTGCCGTCGCAGTCGATCTAACCACAATCTGCATAACGTGAGCCCGGCTCGCGCCCAGTGCCATCCGAATTCCGAACTCGCGTGCCCTCTGGGAAACGACATACGAAACGACACTGTAGAGTCCGAGGCTGCCGAGAGCCAATCCGAGGCAAGCGAGACTAAGGAAGACGGTCGAGACAAATTTTTGACCAGACAGACCTTCTGAGTTGAGCCTTTCTTGCGCTGTTGTCACCAAGCCGATTGGTTGGTCAGCGTCTACTTCGTGAATCCCCTGGCGAATCGCACGGAGATAACTGAGAGGGTCTCCGCTCGTCCGCACGACCAGGTCAATACCATCGTTCAGGACCAGCGTATACGGTACATAGATCGCCGGAGAAACAGGATCACGAAGGCCATTATTCGGTGTATCGCCGACTACGCCCACCACTTGTATCCAGCCATCATTTCCAGGAGCGGTTAGCGTCCACTTCGTGTGCGACTTCAACTTATCAACATGAACCATCTGACCGATCACGTTCCCCTTGGGCCAGTAACGCTGGGCCATTGCAAGGTTGACGATCCCGACGCGGACCCCATGAGCCGTTTCAGCTTCGGTCCATAAGCGACCGCCCTTTAAAGGAATGTGCAGGGTAGTGAAAAAATTGGAGCTGACCTGTTCTATCGTGAAGATCGTTGCTGCGTCCGAGGATCCACGAATCTCGCCACTGCTCTTGTAAGTTGAAACCGGGGGAAGGTTCGTCTGCTCGATGGCCACCGACAGCACCCCAGGTATTTTTTCAGTCCGCCGCCGAAGCTGGTCGAAATAAGCGACGCGATGTTCCCATTGTGCATATGTGCCATCGCGCAAAGGGATGGTGACGGCTCCGACGTCGTGCGCGTCGTAGCCAAGGGGAGAGTGAAGCAAGGCATATAGGGATCGCACGGTGGCTCCCGCTCCCGCCATCAGAATGACGATCAACGAAAACTGCGCTGCGATCAGAAAGGTGTGCGCGGCTATCGACCCCTCGGAACCAGCTACCTTGTGGCTGCCCGCTTGAAGGGTATGGCCCAGGTCTCGGCGGGTGGACCGTAAGGCTGGCCACACGCCGAAAAAAATACCAGCTAGCAATGCAAGAGAAATAGCAAAGAGAAGCACCGGCAAGTTCACCTGAAATGAAGCTTCTCCAGGAAATGTGTGACTGGGCATCAGCCGCGTCACGAATCCTACTCCGCCATACGCTACAACGATTCCGAGTGCTCCGGCCGCAAGCGATAGCAACACTGACTCCGTCAAGAGTTGCCGCACAACGCGAAATCGAGTGGCGCCGAGCGCGGCTCGTACAGACAGCTCATGCCTTCGTGCCATGCCACTGGCCAACAACAGGATCGATACATTGGCACACCCAATGGAGAGCAGCAGGCCGACCGCTCCGAAAAGAAAGAAGAGTGTCCCGGCAAACGAGCCTACAAAAATGTCGTTGAGCCGCACCAATTCAACTCGGAAATCCTTAGGAAAATGATCCGGCGTTTGTTTTGCCAGGGAACGGACAGACGATGTTAATTCTGCTCGGGCCACCGTGGGAGACACGCCGGGCTTCGTTCTTACAAACACCATCGCCGTCTGATTTGAATCAAGTGAGAACTTTAGCGGGAAAAATAGATCGCCAGAAGGCCACCAGGCGAATCGCTTCGGCATAACGCCGATGATTGTAAAGTTCTTCCGGTCAAATTGCAGATTCTTGCCCAGCAGATGGGTGCTTCCCCCGTAGTGCGTCTGCCAAAACGGATAGCTCAGCACAACAACATTTGCCGGGTTCGACCCATCTCTTGTGTCTGCCTCTGAAAACTCCCGCCCCAACAAAGGAGGGACACCGAACACATCAAAAGCATTGGGAGAGAGATAATCGGCGGTTACAGATTCAGGCAAATCTCCTGCCGTTATCGTTCCAGTCCACTGGTCCACCGCAACTGCACCGTCCAATGCAGAGTTATTCTTGAATTGGCGGAACTGGTCGCTCGATAGCGCCAGATCTCCGACGAACCCACTTTTATCCATGATGTGCACGTGGGCCATCCGTTCAGAGCCTTGATAGGGGTAAGGGCTGATAAGTACGGCATAGATCACGCTGAACATGATCGTGGTAGCGCCGATTCCCAATCCGAGCGAGAACAGCGCAACGAGAGTGACCGTCGGATTTTTCCTAAAGTGGCGCAGGCTGAACCACAAGTCTGCGAAGAGGCTATCGATTGCGGGCCATAACCAAACCTCACGGCTCCTTTCCTCAATGCGCACCAGATTCCCAAATGCGCGCTTGGCCGCGTACTCGGCATCCTCGCGGCTCTTGCCTTCAGCCATCAGCTCATCGACCTTCTCCGCGAGATGCTGCTCTAGTTCTTCCCGCAGGTCGTTAAAGATCCGTTGTCGCGCAAATAGGTTTCGAAACCAAGGCATCGTTATCTATCAAGACCTCTCTGGAGAAAGAACCAGGTGGATGCCTTTTAGCATCTGCTCAAAACTCGACACCTCCCGCTCCAGGTGTCTGATTCCGGCCGAGGTAATGCGATATGTGCGCACCCTGCGGTTGGTTGCCGATTTCTCCCATTCAGCCCTGAGCAGGTCAGCCTTCAACATGCGTTGTAACGCGGGATAGAGAGAACCCTCTTCCACCTGCAACAGATCGCGAGAGCGCAGCTTAATGTGCTGGACGAGCGCATAGCCATGCATGGGCTGGCGCCGCAATGACTGGAGGATCATCATTTCCAGAGCACCGCGAAAAAGGTCGCGTTGTTCAGACTTCCGTGAACGGCTCATAGCCTATCTCAAACATGCCTAGACTAAACTAGCCTCTGTCGATATGCAACCGAAAGAGAGCGTCGCTGATCTTTCCCGTGGCCAACCTTGATATAGCACTGCCTGGTTGACACTTTGACAAAAGAGGTTGATTCTTCCATAGACAGCTATGGGAGTCTCTCGCTTGATCAAAAAGAAGAGTGACAATCTCCAGGGAACCTTAGACCTGCTCGTGCTGAAAGCGCTGGAAGACGGTCCCATGCACGGGTGGGGAATCACGCTGCATGTCGAACGCGTATCGGAAGAGTTTCTGCGCGTAGAGGAAGGCTCTCTTTACCCGGCTCTTCATCGCATGGAGCAAGAGCGTTGGGTCTCCGCTGAATGGGGTCGCAGCGAAAACAACCGCCGTGCACGCTTCTACCGCCTTACCAGCTTGGGACGAAAGCAATTGGCTGCCGAGCGGGAACGCTGGCAGAAAACTACCAATGCAGTTGCCCTCGTCCTGAATTTCAGTAAGGTGACGGGGTAAGGATCTGCCATGACATGGACCCGACGCTTGCGCTCACTCTTCCGTAAAGAAGCGCTAGAGAGAGAGTTCGAGGAAGAACTCCAGTTTCATCTCTCTATGCGCGAGCAATGGAACAGAGATCAAGGGATGCCGAACCCCGAAGCCAAGCGTTCAGCTCGACTCAGCTTTGGCAATCCCACCGTGTGGCGCGAGCGATTGCGTCAGGTCGACAGGATGACACTGCCCCAATCCCTGATTCAGGATTTGCGCTTTGGGGTCCGCTTGCTTCTCCGAAATGTTGGGTTCACTTCCGTCGCGGTCTTTGCGCTTGCGGTGGGGATCGGAATCAACACGGCAGCTTTCACAGCTTACAAAACATTTTTCGAGAGAACGCTGGACGCGGCCGATCCAGGTTCAATGGTCAACCTGGCACTCATCAAACATTCAGGGGCGACCAGCCCCATGTTCAGCTACCCTGACTATGAAACATACCGAGATCAGGTTCGCTCCTTTAGCGGGGTTGTCGCTGCCAGCTTCCCACAGTACCTCACCCTCGCAGCTCCCGGTGGGGTTGCTCTTCATCGCGATGAAGATGGCGGCTCTCTGATTGGGAGACTCGGTCTCTTACCCGAGGTCAGCAACAAAGAAAGTGCAATGACGCTGGTAGTCTCTGACAACTACTTCTCAGTGCTGGGAGTCACCGCGTTGCGAGGGCGCACGTTCAGTGCGGCGGATAGCAAACTGGCTGCATCGCCTTCGGTTCTCATCAGCGGGAACTACTGGGAAAAGCGATTCAAGCGGGACGCCGGCATTATCGGCAAGACGGTATGGCTCAATGGTGCGGCGTTCACCATCATCGGTATCACGCCCCACAACTTTGTCGGAACGTTCGTTGCGGCCCCGGACTTCTGGCTTCCACTCAGCTTTGAGCCCCTCGTTCATCCAGGCGACGATTGGCTCAAGGACCGCGAAAATGGATGCTGCCATCTTTACGCTCGTCTTGCTCCCGGTGTTAGCATGCGCGAGGCGCAGGCAGAGATGTCGCTGGTCGCCAACCACCTTCGCTCTCTTCATAATCCTAATAATCCTGGACCTGAACTCTCCGAGCCATTAAACGCCATGGTCTGGCCGGGGTCACCGTTCCCATTTCCGATTTGGCAGGTTCATAAAGTAACGATATCCATTTTGTTCGTTATGGTCGCCGTGGGGATGGTGCTGGTGGTTGCATGCGCCAATGTTGCAAGCCTGCAACTGGCTCGTGCTGCATCGCGCCAGGATGAACTTGCCATGCGTCATTCGCTTGGTGCTAGTCAGTCGCGACTCATTCGCCAACTGCTTACTGAAAGCGCGTTGCTCGGCTTGGTCGCAGGTGTTCTTGCATTTCTCTTCAGTTGGACGTTTCTCCAGGCATCCGTGGTACTGATCGCGAATGCATTTCCAGATCAGTACGGAACGTTTGTCTTCCACGTTGCTCCGGATCTCAAGGTCTTTTCCTTCGTATTTGTCATTTCTGTCTTCGCCGGCATTCTTTTCGGGCTTGCTCCCGCGCTGGAAAGCTCTCGTTCGGCCGCTTCTTCAGCGATTAAAACGCATGCCGCCACATCGCCCGTTCGTAGCCGTCGTCTCCGTAACCTTCTCATCACTACGCAGGTCGCTGTTTCCGCAGTTCTGGTGATTGCCGGCAGCATGCTCATCCACAGCGCCATTCGTGTGCTTTCGATGGACACTGGCTACGACGATAGTCATGTCATCGATCTCACCCTCCAGTTTCCGGAGACTAAGGAATATACGCCGGAGCACAAGAATGCTTTGATCCGCGATCTCCGCACCCGGCTGCTCGCGTTGCCGGGAGTGATTGGCGTGACTACAGCGCGTGCGCCCGACGACGGTGGGTTTCGTTCTGCCGCCATTTCTACGAACGCCGAGGAACCCTCGATCCGGAATGTGGATTCGTACCTCTATTACACCTGGATCCAGCCGAATTATTTCCAAACGTTGGGGATTCCAATGCTTTTTGGTCGTGGCTTCACGTCTGAGCAGGGTCAGGCGGCACCGTCGGTGGTTCTGAGTGAGTCGGCCGCCAGGAGATTATGGCCCGGGCAGAATCCCGTCGGCCGAACTCTCCGTCTCGCTACCGCCGTCCTCTCTCATCAGACAGACGAGCCTCTTCCTGACGGCCCGTTTTGGCGCGTCATCGGCGTGGCCCACGACACGCGAGGTGTTCTTTTCGATGGCAGTGACTCTGAGCAAATCTACCTTCCGCTTCCAGACAGTTCTTTGCACAACTACCCGCTTCTGGTGCGTACCCATTCCAACCCGGCGCAGTTGCTTTCTTCTATCCAACAGGAAATGTCCGCAATAGACCCAAACCTCGTCGCGCGTTCGTCCACTCTTGAACAGCTGCTCCGCGTAACCGCGCCTTTCATAGCCTCTACATTGTCGGCGGCGATAGCTTCCACGACCGGCATCCTCGGACTGTTACTGGCTGCGATTGGAATCTACGGTACGGTTAGCTACATCGTAGTGCTGCGCACGCGTGAGGTCGGCATCCGCATGGCGTTGGGTGCAAAGAAGCGTGACATCCTCAACCTCATTCTGCGCGAAAGCATCCGTCCAGTCCTCACAGGGCTAGCTGCCGGAGTTGTTCTCGCCAGTGGGGTTGCGTACCTGCTCCGTCATATCCTGTACGGTGTCCACGCCATCGACGGCATATCCATGGGTGGTGTCTCGATCCTTTTCCTGGCAGTCGCATCCCTGGCTGCTCTCATTCCATCGCGACGGGCTCTCCGTATCGAGCCCTTAGTCGCTCTTCGACACGAGTAAAAGACTTTACAGCACGGAGCTCAACTCACTTCTTCATGCTCCAGCGCCACTGGAAGATTAGGAAGTATCATGGAGTGCTGCCTATTCAACTACGAGAACCAGGGCCGACCCTATTTGTCTGGGCGCTTCCCGACGGTGCCCTTTGAGGTGATGACTCGATCATGAAGAGATACCCGGAAGACATGCAAGGCCGAACCGCGGTTGTTACAGGAGCCGGCAACGGACTGGGCCTGGCCATCGCCCGTCGTTTCGCAGAAGGTGGCGCGCGCGTTCTACTAGTCGATCAGGATCCAGTGGTTCTGACGAGGGGCGACGAAAAGACCATGTTCGCCATGGTCAAAGACCTTGCCGAATCGGATGCAGCGGCCGCTGTCTTTCATCATGCGAAAGACCAATTTGGCGCCATCGACACCCTCATCAACAACGCTGCCTGGAGCTTTCACAAACCGATGCCTGAGGTCGCAACCGCGGAATTCGATCGCTTGATCGCTATCAATCAAAGAGCGCCCTTCTTCCTGGCCCAGGAATTTCTCAAGCAACTCAACCAGCCTGAAGATCCTGCCATCGTCAACATCGGTTCCGTCAATGCGCTTCTGGGCAATCCAAACCTCGTGCCGTACGCTGGTACCAAGGGCGCAATCGTCGCCATGACGCGTGCAATGGCCGCGGAAATGGCGAGTTCTCATGTGCGTGTCAACAGCATTTGCCCAGCCGCAGTGCTCACCCACGTGACCCAGGGCCTCATTGCCAGTGGAGTCATCGACCCCCCGGCCCTGTTCGAGAAGTACCTGATCAAGCGCTTCGCCTCCTGCGAAGAAATCGCAGAGTTGGTTGCCTATCTCTGCAGCGAAGCTGCCCGCTACGTAACCGGCGCCAACTGGGAGATCGACGGCGGCTACTGCGCTATCTAAAGTTGTCGCTCCTGCAACGAGTCCAACGTCCCCCGAGCAAGCGGACGGGTGCCCCTCGTTCGCCTTCTGCGTACATGGGTTGAATACGATCGGGCGAAGCCCACTCCGTTGTTTTTTCTTCTCCAGACACCGCTTCTGGAAGCATCGGAAAACGTTGTATTCAACTCCTGTAACCTGGTGCGGTTACGATAGAGAAAGCAAGCAATCCATCCCTCCAGACCAGAATAAGGAAACCCCCTTTGGCAAACACCATCGAAAAAAAGAAACTAGGCAACTCAGACCTCGAACTGACTCCGATCGGATTCGGCTCATGGGCAATCGGCGGAGGCGACTGGGCATTTGCCTGGGGCCCGCAAGACGACAACGACTCCGTCGCCGCTATACACAAGGCCATCGAACTCGGCATGAACTGGATCGACACCGCCGCCGTCTACGGGCTGGGACATTCTGAAGAAGTGGTAGCCCGCGCTTTCAAGACGGCGTCGCACAAACCCTACGTCTTTACCAAGTGTGGCCTTGTCTGGGACGAGAATCGCCAGGTCTCGAACAACCTGAAGCAGATTCGCCGAGAGGCAGAAGATAGCCTTCGCCGCCTGGCCGTCGATTCAATCGATCTTTACCAGATGCACTGGCCCAAGCCAGATGAAGACATAGAAGAGGCCTGGGGTGTGATGGCCGGCCTGCAGAAAGAGGGCAAGGTCCGCTGGATTGGTGTCTCCAATTTCAGCGTGTCGCAGATGGAGCGGGCGATGAAGATCGCGCCCATTACCTCGAATCAGCCGCCCTACTCCATGTTGAACCGCGCGGTTGAGCCAGAGATCTTGCCCTTCTGCGAGAAAAACAATATTGGCGTAATCAACTATGCCCCAATGCATTCCGGTTTGTTGACCGGAGCGATGAGCAAGCTGCGTGTCGCCAATTTCCCCAGCGACGACTTTCGTCGGAATGCGAAGAACTACCAGGAACCGCTGCTCTCGCGGAACCTGGCGGTAGCGGACTTTATCGGGGCGATAGGGAAGCGCCACGGAGTCAGTGCCGGCGTGGTCGCGATTGCCTGGACGCTGCATCACTCAGCGATCACCGCGGCCATCGTAGGCGGCCGCAACGCCAAGCAGGTGGAGGGCGTAATACCAGCCGCAACCTTCCGCTTGTCCGCCGAGGAGTTCGCCGAGATCCAAGCCTATCTCGCCGAGCACGTCGCCTGAGAGCGCTTATCGAAGGGCAACTCTCTTCAACCCTGCCGTTCTCAAACGAACCCGGGCCCCCCACATCTGGCACGCACTTTTCGCGCCAGATGTGGGAAGAGAACCGCTCTCTCCTCCACTACCCTAACCGCGCTGCGCCGCAGCCTGTCCCCCCGGCCACGAAGCCTAGATCTCCGCGATCGACCTCCGCGATCGACCTACGCGATCGGTAGCCTGACGCGAAACTCCGTCCGGCCGGGATGCGATTCGAAGTCGATAGCGCCGTCGTTATGGCGCGCCAGGCGCCGGGCAATGTCAAGCCCGAGGCCGGTTCCCAGTCCCTGGGGTTTGGTAGTGAAAAACGGATCGAAGATGCGGTCGCGAACTTCCGCCGGAATCCCGGGCCCGTTATCGCGGATGCGCACCACTACATTTTGGTTCTCGCGGATCGCAAGTACCTCGACGCGGCCTCCATGCTCTACGGCGTCCAGCGCGTTATCGATCAGGTTTCCCCACACCTGGTTCAATTCGCCGGCAAAGCCGCGCACTTTGGGCAGTTCAGCCTCAAGCTCCAGTGTCACGTCCACGCATTTTTCACGTGCCTTCGACTGAAGCACCACCACCGTGTTGGCCAGGCTTGGGCCCAGATCCACCGGTTCGGCCACGTGTGCCTGGTCCATGTGGGTAAATCCCTTCACTGCGGTCACCAAGCCCGAGATGCGCATCGCGGAGTGCTGAATATTTGCAGTCAGTTTGCGCATCGCACAACAAGCGGTTGCCCACTGCACCACCGCGTTGAATGCCGGTCCGTCCACCGCAGTAAGAAGCAAGTCCAACGCCTCGATGGTCACCTCGGTGTCGGCCAGTGTCTGTGCGTTCGCTGGGTTCAGTCCATGGTTGGCAAGCCAACCCTCTATCTCCTCTTCGCGATCACCCTGTTCCAGGGGAGACCGCATCTCAGGGCTCTGTTTCGCCATACAACACCCAAGAAACGTGTCTACGGCGGCAATTTGGGCATCGCTCAAACTCGCCGCGGCCAGATAGCGTATGGCCTTTGCGGAGTCTTCGAGACGGTCCTCGAGCATCGCCGCGCCACGTTCAATCGCGGAGGCTGGATTATTCAGTTCGTGGGCCAATCCTGCCGAGAGTTTACCGAGCGAGATCATCTTCTCGTTCTGAAGTTCAGTCGAGGTGAAAAGCCGGGCGCGATCGATCATGGCGTGTACCAGGATCGAAGTGACCTCGCAACACTCTCGTGTCATCGCTCCGAGTTGGTCGCGGGGTATCGTTAGCATTTCCAGCGGGGCCAGGGCACTTGTATTCCCTGGCGGAGTTACGAGCCGCGAATACGGCAACATGCCCGTAACATCACCTTCACGCCACTCGACGACTTTGGTCGGTCCCGCGCCACGATCGACGAACAGGGCCAGCCGTCCTGAAAGAATGATGTAGAGCGCCTGAACCGGAAAACCCTTCACGCTCAACACGTCGCCGGTATTCAGCGTTTTTATGGACCCGTGCGCTACCAGCCACTCCAACTCGGTCCGGGGTGCTGCGCTCAAGGTTCTGTGTGCAGCCAGCCGATCGATGAGGTCTTGTGCTTTCACGGGCGTATCTCTTCCAATCAGCGGCAGAATGAGTGCATAACAACATAGCAGATGGGTATCGTCTTTGCTCCTCCTGAACCGACCGCTCATTTCAGGTAGATGCTTGTTGCAGGCGGTGTGGCTGCCGCCACGAGGAACTGGATGGCGAACCGCGTGGCGGAGAGCAGGGTCGCGCCGTGGGTTATAGGCGGAGCCCCCTCGAAGCACATCCACTAACAGGCCCCTGAAACTCTCCGTAATATCGCTCGACTCGTGCATATCTCCAGGCGTATACCTTTGGCCTACCGAGGGGCCTGCACCTCGGCCCCCGGGGAGAAGGAGCTAATTTCATGCTAGGAGAACAAATAGGCGTCACCACAGGCAAAAGACTCGTAAGGCGGGTTCTCTCCACCGATCCCCTCACGGCGGAGGTCTCGTTTGAAGACAGCGGCACCCTGCACGGAGTCGCCGTCAGCGGCATCGGCACATACACATCGGTCGCCGCTGCCGATGGATCGCTCCATGGCGAAGGCCAGGGAATGGAGATGACAGCGGATGGAGAAGCCGTCACATGGAAGGGAGTGGGCGTAGGCAAGTTCGGGGCGGGAGGCTCCATCAGCTACCGCGGTATGCTCTTCTTCCGGACAGCCTCCCAAAAACTCGCCCGTCTCAACAACTCATGCGCCGCCTTCGAATACGACGTAGACCCCTCCGGCTCCACTGTGTCCAAGATGTGGGAATGGAAATGAACTCAAGCAGCAAAGACTGTGCTTTCCCATCCTTAAAGTAAATTCATCCCGGCAAGGGTGGGGAAGCACGAACTTAGAAACTCACTAAGGCAAGACCAATCCCCAGAACTTGCCACCGAACAGTCCCCGAGAGCCTGGCCTGAGCGAAGCTAATTCAAGTCAGTACTCCCTAGAATTGTCATCCCGACCGGAGCGAAGCGAAGTGGAGGGACCTGCGGTTTACTTTTAGGTATAAAAGAAGTCCACCCTGAGCAAGCGAGAACCCCACGATTACGTGTATTTAGTAGTGGTAGTGTCCAGATTTTTTCACACTGGGAATTGCAGCACCGAAGCCATCACAAACGGACGGCCGAGGTGCGATAGCTTGGATCGCTAGCAAAGGCAGTGGTTCTCCGCTCCCAGCCGCGATAGAGTGGTGGCGTCGCTTCTCTCCGGATCCCATTGGTTGCCCTTTCAAGCTGCATCCAGCCTGCCCGCGGCCACTTGTTACTCACAGAGAACAAACCATATTCACTTCTCAGACGAAAACGCCTTAAACGAGAATGGAACGCGGAAACACGGTGGTCACGGTTTAACAAATGCAGAAAGGGATTGGGTACAGCAAATGGATGGAGCACTCCCAAATAGCCGGAAAAGACACGAAGAAATCATCCGTATTTGGATGGAAACCATCATTAAAGACGGAGGTATCGAGCGGTACGACGATCTTCATGTCGACCAAATTGATCGTGCCTGGAAGGCCCGGGCGCGCTGGATCGAAGCCGCACTAGAGTCTTTCGAAATTGCAGTTGGTCTTCGTAACAACGGCAAGAGCAAATTATCCGTCGTGCTTGCCTTCTCGCTCGAGTCTGACGAGTTTCCGAAAGGCTTAGATTTTACTAATCTCGAAGGGCTGGAGAAGAATTTTCACGCTACTCCACCATCCCTCTATCTGTTTCTTGCGGGAACAGAATTCTGGACCCGTGTAGCTGGCAAATTAGCAGCGGATATTGTTAAAGAAGTGGACGCAATCTCACTTTTCGGGCCGAATCTCCTGATAAAAAGATGCGTTTACATGGAACTCAAACGCCCTGACGACAACGAGTACAGACGGTCCCTTTTTATCGCTGGATAACCAATCAAATCCCGAAGGCCCTCAATGATCGCTGGTAGAGTTTTTCGCAGGCACATCAGGGCAATCGTAGACTCTTCCGCACCACGTGACACAACGAGGGAATCGTCACGAGGCAATATTCTTTGAAGACGGCGATCAGGAAATTTACCGTGATCTTCTTGGGGAGCAGACGCGCAAGGCAGGGGTGGAAGTATGGGCCTACTGCTTGATGCCGAACCATGTGCACCTGATCCTGAATCCGCAGCAAGCGGATGGGCTGGGTCGTGCGGTAGGCGAGGCTCATCGTCGCTATACAAATTTCATCAATCCACGGGGCCGCTGCACGGGGCACTTATTTCAGAGCCGCTTCGCGTCCGTGGCCTTGGGTGACTCTCATCTCATTTCAGCGGTCAGTCATGTCAGCCTGAATCCAGTCCGCGCGCGGTTGGTGGAACGGGCGCAGGAATGGGCCTGGTCGAGTGTCCGTGCGCATCTAGCTTCCGCAGATGATGGCTTGGTCACTGTGCGTCCTGTGCTCGATCGCATACCGCACTTTGCTGAGCTGCTATCGGCTCGCCAAGAGGAGCACTTTGGCGAACTCCGGCGATCTGAGGCGAGTGGACGGCCTCTCGGGGCAGCAAAGTTTGTAGCCGGTCTTGAACGGCTACTCGATAGGCCTATCGCCCGGCGCGCTCCAGGGCGCAAACCCGCAGCCCACGTTACCAGCGAACAGCTGGAATTGTTGCAATAGGTATCATGTCCCCGGAAAGGCCGTCCCCAGAAAGGCCCCGGTCGAACGCGGCGAAAGCGGCGGCATTCATTGCTTGTGCCATTCCTATGTCATAGCAGTAGATAATTAATCGTCTGCGTACACTCATGCGGGTGCCTCGGCGCCGTGGCCTTGCATCATCGAAAGCGGGATAGCCTTCGTGTCTCATTCCCGTCGGGACAACGATTGCCTTTGCACAGGTGAATGCTTGCTTTGACCTAGAGTGAGTCTTCGCCGAGCGCCGCTGTCGGCTGGATGGTCGATGCGGTCCATGCCGGCACGAGCATAGCCACGACCCCGAGCGCGGTGAGCCCAAGGACTGCGACGAGGTATGTCGAGACGTCTAGCGGGCGGACCTGGTAGAGAAATCCAACCAGCAAGCGCCCACCGGCAAACGAAATCAGAATGCCGGCAACAACCCCCGCACCTATCAATACCAGCCCTTTGCTACAGACCCATCGGACGATGTCCCGCCGGGTCGCACCTAGAGCCATGCGTATTCCTATTTCGCGACGACGGTAGGTAATCACTTGTGAAAGGACCCCGTATAATCCCGTAATCACCATCGCAACCGCGAGCGCTGCAAAGCTTCCTACGAGGTAGAACGCCAATCTTTGGGTGAACGTGTTTTGATCAACGACTTGCTGCATGGTGTGAAAATTGTCTAGCGCTAGGCTCGGTGCGGTCTGATGGAAAACGTGTCGCATCTCTGGTGCGATTGGAGTATTCCCATGGGTCCGCACTGCGAATCCCACTGTCGTCGCCAAGAGTGCTTGATAAAACGGAGAGATAGTTGGAAGCTGCTGCTGCGGAAGCAAGAGAAGCGGTTGAGCTGTAAGGCCGACGCTTGTATCAACCTGATCCGACAGGATGCCGACGATTGTGTAGGGTTTGACCATTCCTGCATCCTTGCCGCCGAGATCGAGTTGATGTCCGACCGGGCTGCTCTGCGGGAAATATTTCTTGGCGAAGGTTTCGTTTACAACAACAACGAACGGAGATTGAAGGGTGTCATCGTCACTGACCATCCTGCCTTGCAGAATGGGTGTACCCATAGTTCGCGCATAGTCTCCACTGATAGCCGAAAGGCGAGTACTAGGTTGGTTCGCCGGGTCTCTTGCGTTTCCGAGAATGGAGAAGTTTGCCTCGACATCAATTCCGGAGAGAGGAAGCGCTGTTGTCAGCGAAGCGCTAACGACATCAGCAGCGCTACGCATCTCAGTAAGCACAGGTGTGTAGATAGTTGTTGCTATCGAAGGGGGTACTTCATTTGCACCAGAGGCATTGGCGAGCGCAGAAAAGCCTGCAGCATCCGCAGGCATGGCAGTAAAGGTAGTGACGGAGTTCGTATCAAAGCCCAGGCGAGATCGTTGTAGATTCCAAAGTGTATGGAACAGAAGTCCACTGCCGACCAGAAGCAGCACGGAAAGCGCTACCTCCACAATGACAACGAGACTGCCCAGTCGACCGCTGAGGGCACCCGCCCCAGCGAGGCCACGGGAACCTTTCTGCAATGTACCCGACGGATTGACTCTCAGTGTTATCAATCCTGGAAGCAGGGAAGAGAGGAGCGTAGTGCTACTCGCAATCGCTATAACGGCCACGATGACAGTCCAGTGAAGAGCGATAGAGTCCGCGAGTGGAATCGTCCCCGTCGGCAGCCGATGAACGCCGATCATTACTAGTTCTGCAAATACAAAGCCCAGCGCGGATCCCAAGAGACTTATAATCGCTCCCTCACTCAAGCTTTGCTGGAGTAGCCGACGATGGCTTGCACCCAGCGCCGATCGAAGGGCCAGCTCTGGTTGGCGGTTAAGACAGTTTGCAATCAACATGTTCGAAACGTTCGCGCACGCTATGAACAACAAGAGGGCCGCTCCGGCGAAAAGACCATACAAGACAGGCCGCACCGGCCCCATTAAAAGATCCTGATACGGCGTGACGAGGAGGGCCAATTCAGCTTCATTCGTTGGATCGGCGCGGCGGATTTGATGCTCGATTCCGTCCAATTCCCCTTGTACCTGTATTAGGCTCGCGGTTGCACGCATTTTGCCTACGAGCCCCAGAAAGTTATAGCCCCGTTGATCTAACATTTCCGGCGTCGGCTGCAGAGGTAGCCATATTCCTTTGCCGATATCTGGCCCGACCTCCTCCGGGAAGCGAAAGGAGCCCGGCATGATTCCCACCACAGTCCTGGGAGTGCCGGCAATCTTGACCTGTCTTCCCAGAATGCTTAGATCGGCATTGAAGCTCTGCCGCCACAAGGCTTCAGAGAGCAGTACAACCTGCGGGCCACCCATTTGACCTTCGGCTTCTTGAAAAACCCGTTCGATAAGTGGTCTAGCTCCGAGAAGAGTAAACAGATTGGGCGTAATCCGGGGTGCCAGGACACTTTGGGAGCCATTCTTGCCTTCAAGAACACTAATATCATTGGAATAGGCGCCGAGCGAGTCCAGATTCCGTGCCGAGTCGCGTATATCACGATAGTTCAACCAGGAGGTCGTCCCGAAGCCCAGTTTGCTTTCCTTTGGCGCGATATAAATCAACGACTTTGGCTGAGCATAAGGCAAGGGGCGCAGAAGGACGCTATCAACAATTGTGAACATCGCAGTGTTCGCACCGATACCGAGCGCCAAGGTCAAAATGGCGAAAGTCGCCATCTTCCGATTGCGACTTAGTACGCGCGTCGTATAGTGCAGATCTGAGAGAAGTGACCTCATCGGACCTCCAGAGGCTAGTGAGTCACAATCTACCACGGAATGCCATTTGTCTCGGGGAAATATGGTTAACCGAGGAAAAAGTTGGTAGAGCAACCACGCGTGAAAGTACTGGTAACTGTATCCGATCGGAGGTCTCTTTGCAGCAAGCCGGGTTCGCTTAAGCAACCTCCGACACCGCTATGCTGGCCGCTACTTAACTAATTCGCCGAGTGTCCATTTCCTTCTTGACCTTGTCGGGCTCTGCCAGGCCGCGCGTTGCGCGTGAAAAACCGTGGCGGTGTGGATTCGGCTACCGTGCAGCGAAGAAGTTCGTTTTCACCAAGACATGCGGTGATCCAGGCATGCTGATGGACACATTGTGACGAAACCTGACGGCGCTCTAACTAGGGCGCGTGTTAACACTATTTCAATCTAACTCATGTAAGTTAGCGATAGATGGAAATCACAGAAGAGCAGTATGCGCGGATCAAGGGCAGCTTGCCAGTGCAGCGGGGCAATGTGAGTCTAACCAACCTTCAGTTTCTGAATGCCTTGCTGTATGTGGCCGAGCATGGATGCAAGTGGCGCGGACTTCCGGCAAATGCGTCGACATGGTACCTATTCCCTTAATTTTGCATCGTGTTAAGTTTGCGTTCATGACGCGTTTGGCTCGTATAGTGATCTCCGGTCTTCCGCACCACGTGACACAAACGAGGGAATCGTCGCGAAGCAATATTCTTTGAAGACGGCGATCAGGAAATTTACCGTGATCTTCTTGGGGAGCAGACGCGCAAGGCAGGGGTGAAAGTATGGGCCTACTGCTTGAATCCGCAGCAAGCGGATGGGCTGGGTCGTGCGGTAGGCGAGGCTCATTCGTCGCTATACAAATTTCATCAATGCACGGGGCCGCTGCACGGGGCACTTATTTCAGAGCCGCTTCGCGTCCGTGGCCTTGGGTGACTCTCATCTCATTTCAGCGGTCAGTCATGTCAGCCTGAATCCAGTCCGCGCGCGGTTGGTGGAACGGGCGCAGGACTGGGCCTGGTCGAGTGTTCGTGCGCATCTAGCTTCCGCAGATGATGGCTTGGTCACTGTGCGTCCTGTGCTCGATCGCATACCGCACTTTGCTGAGCTGCTATCGGCTCGCCAAGAGGAGCACTTTGGCGAACTCCGGCGATCTGAGGGGAGTGGACGACCACTCGGGACAGCAGAGTTTGTAGCCGGTCTTGAACGGCTACTCGGTAGGCCCATCGCACGTCGCGCTCCCGGACGGAAACCTACACCCACTGTCGCCGGCGAACAGCTGAAATTGCTGCAATAGGTATCATGTCGACGCATTTCCCCAAGAATCGGATAAATGAAAGGTTCTTCCCAGGTCTTCCGCCACGGCCGAGAACCGGGCCACCCTCGGATTCACACTATGTTAATGGTCCTCTAACGATCCCCTAACACTGCGCTCCCTAGAATCGCGACTATATAGAAAAATAGAGGATTCCTTGCACATCCCCCGGAGACACGTTGGCGTGAGTATTTCTGCGTCAACATCGTGTGTCTTCAAAAAAACGCAACAATTCACTGAGTCTTCGAAGGAGAGCCATGCACTACAAAGCAATCGTGTGGGCGTTTTCTCTGGCGCCAGCACTCGTAATTTCAGCAGCGATGGGTCAGGCAGCACACGGCATATTGACAGGAACCGTTACCGATGCGCAGGGAGGTGTTTTGCAGGGAGCGCAGGTTACGGTCGATCCCGGTCAAGTGATCGCGACTTCGAACGCTCAGGGCCAGTTTACCGTTACCGGCCTGCAAGACGGCGAACACACCATCACCGTGAAGTATGCGGGTTTTGAAACCCTTACCCAGCAGATCAATCTAACCTCGACATCCGCACACCTCGACCTGGCGATGAAGGTCGGGGCCTCTTCCCAGTCCGTAGAAGTGTATGCCGGACGTGAAGGTGGAGAGATCGAAGCCATCAATCGCACGCTCAGCGCGGACAATATTCTTAACGTACTGCCTGCAGACGTCATCACGAGCCTGCCCAACGCCAATGTCGCCGACGCCATTGGCCGCCTTCCCAGCGTGACTCTGGAGCGTGATGAGGGCGAAGGCAAGTATGTGAAAGTGCGCGGAACCGAACCCCGTCTGACGCACACTACGCTTGATGGCGTTACCATTGCTTCTCCGGAGACGGTTCGCCAGATCAAACTCGACCTCATTCCGGCAGACCTCGTCGAATCCGTGCAGATTAACAAAACGCTGCAGGCCAACATGGAGGGCGATGGCATCGGAGGGTCAGTGGACTTGCGTACCAAGAGCGCGGAGGACCGGCCCACGGTGTACCTGGAAGGAAGCGGTGGCCATACCTACATCATTGGCGGGCGACCGGTTTACCAATTCGACGGCACACTGGGCAAGCGATTCCTTGCCGATCGTAAATTCGGCGCACTCATCAGCGGATCATATGACTGGAACGGTCGCGGCATCAACGACATTGAGCCCGGACCGGCACTCACAGGCACTTATGACCTGCGCGATTATCAATACTTCCGCGATCGCCGTGGGTTTGGCGGCACGCTCGACTACCGTTTCAACGACGAGTCGAGTGTCTATCTCAAGGGCCTTTACTCGCTCTTCAATAACTTTGGCGATGATTGGATTTATACCCCAACCATCAATACTTTTCTGTCCCAGTACCAGGGTGGCACCGATGGCTCGGTGGCCTTTCAAGCATTGCGCCGGCGACCGGTACAGGACATCGGCGGGCTGCAATTTGGCGGACACCACGTGCTGCGGAACTCAATCCTGAACTGGGATCTGGATTCCTCGGTAGGACGCACAAAGGACCAAGGCTACTCAACCGCGCACTTCTCCCCGATCGCAGCTACAAACCCGCTGAACAACGTGCAGTACCTCCTGGATGTAAGTAATCCGTTGAAACCGCATCTGAATGTCCAGAACGGCGTGAACATCTTCGATACGACAAAGTTATTCTATGTCGGGGAAACCGTACTGTTCACGTATTTGCCCGAGGTTGACCTCGGATTCGGAGGCTCGCTCGCCACGCCCTATACGTGGGCTGGTCACTCCAGCACGATTGAAATAGGCGGACGATTCCGCAATGAGCACAAGTTCGAAAACCAGAATACGCAGAACTTTGCCCCCAACGCAGGCGGAGAAGATCCAACCCTGGCCTTGACAAATTTCCTGGGTACCTTCCAGGATCCCGGTTACTACGGCGGAGCTTACAAGTTCGGATCCGGAGTGGACTACAACAAGATCAGGGCATTTGCGGCGCAGCATCTTAGCTCCGACATCCTGGGCAACTCATTCAACCAGATCGAGAAAGTCTCTGCAGGCTATGCCATGAATACTACGAACATCGGCAGGTTCCGCGTGGTGCTGGGACTGCGCCTGGAAAATACCAGCGAAAACAATCTCGGCTATCAGGGCGCCAAGAATGCCAACGGCGTTGGAATAACTCCGATCCGCGCCGACGGGTCCTATCTCGATTTCCTGCCCAGCGCGTCAGTGCGCTTCGCATTGAACTCCGATTCCAGCCTCCGCCTGGTCTACGGGCGTGGGCTGTCTCGCCCCAATTTCTCGGATCTGATTCCCTTTCAGAGTGCTGCCAATGGGGGTGCAGCGCACCAGACTGTCAGCCAGGGCAACCCGAAGCTGAAGGCTGAATACGCTGACGACATTGATTTACTCTACGAGCGCAGCCTCCCGAATTCGGGGCTGCTTCAGGCAGGGTTCTTTTACAAGAACCTTACCAATCCCATCGTGGGCACGATCACCCAGGCAGCGGCCGATCCCGTCCTTACGGGCAACAACAGCCCCATATTCCTCACTCAAACCATCAACGCCGGCAGCGCCTACGTTTACGGTTTTGAAGTTGCTTATATACAGCACTTCACAGCGCTTCCCGGCGCCCTCGGTGGCTTCGGCGTCTCTGCCAATTACGGCTACACCGCATCCCAGGCGAAGCTGCCGCCTTACATCGATCCTGCCCAGCTTCAACCGGGCCAGATCAGCGGACCGAACCGTGGCCCCGAGGGAGCCAACCCGGCCCTTATCGGCCAGGCGCCGAATAGCTACAACTTCAGCCCGACCTATGATAAGCGGGGCATATCCATTCGCTTTGGGATGACCTATAACCAGGCCAATCTTGCGGCGTATCAATACACGACCGGTAACGCCGGGCCAATTACCGTGGGCGGCGGCGGCGGTGGCGTCAACGGGCCCAACGGGGATAACTTCTTCTACTCGCACCTGCAGATGGATCTTCAGGGTTCTTATAAGCTTCCCAAGGGATTCACCGCAGTTGCTTACGGACTCAACCTGAACAACGAAGTCTTTGGGTTCTACAACGGAAGCACCAGCTTTCCCGTGCAGCGCGAGTTCTATAAGCAGACCTTCGGTGGCGGCTTGCGTTGGTCTCCAACCCACGAGAAATAGACACGCGTTTCGGTGCAAACCAGCAGGCGCCTGTGATTCACAGACGTCAGATGGTGTTTCAGAGCGAGCGGGAAATAGGCGTCCGGCCGGCCAGATACTCCGGCACAAACGGCCGCACGACGCCTCCCAATTGCTTGACATCTTTCGTCATCAGGCAGGTGTTAACCAGGTCTGGAGCCTGTCCGGGCAAACGCGTCGACACGGGCAAACGCGTCGACATGATACCTATTCCCCTTAATTTTGCATCGTGTTAAGTTTGCGTTCATGACGCGTTTGGCTGGAATTGCTGCAATAGGTATCATGTCGACATATTTCCCCAAGTCGATCGACTGACAAAACCTTAATTCGGGTGTGATAAGTCCTGTTCTTCGGCCATGCTGTTGCCGCGCAACCACCACGACGCAGGTGGAACTTAGAGTTCAAGTTTTAGAGATGAACGCCGTCGGCACCCTCGTCTCATGAGCGTGCTGCCAGCGAAGGTTTGCCATCTGCTCTCTCCCGAGCGGCGCAAGAAGATCGCCTACCCGCGTGCTAGTATCCTCTCCGAGGCAGCCACTCGTGTCCACTCCAAGCGAATCCTCACCCGCCGCTGCCATTGCGTTGAACGCGCCTCCTCAGATCCGTGAGCGCGTGGCGAGCGGGCGCATCTCGTGGACCGGCCCGCTGCTCCTTGTATCCGCACGCCCGGTCCTGCTGGTCGCCTCCCAGGCCCTCGTGGCCCTTGTTCTGCTCGCCGCTCATCGTCGCACCCCGTGGCGGGCGGCAGGCGATTGGTGGAATGTCTACGGCACAGTTGTTGACGTGTGTTGTCTTATCGGTCTGCGCTATTTCACGAGCAAAGAAGGTATCCGTCTCCGCGATCTCATAGGCCAGATTCGCCTACGACACGGGCACGATCTGTTCCTCGGCCTGGGCTTTTTTGTTGCGATCTTTCCATTCTTTATGGGTGGCAGTTATCTTGCGCGCCGGCTGCTATACAGCTCTCCTCATCAGGATCCCAACGCCTATCTTCTCCACGGACATGCCCTGCCCATCTGGGCAGTCGTGTACAGCATGACTCTCTGGTGGGTTATTTGGTCGCCCACCGAGGAAACCACGTATCAGGCCTACGCGCTACCCCGGTTGGAGGCGCTCACCGGCCGCACTTGGGTGGCCTTCCTGATCGTTGCCTTCTTTTGGACCGCGCAACACTGCGCGCTCCCCTTTGTCCCCGACTGGCGATATCTACTCTTCCGGTTCCTCACGTTTCTTCCTGGAGTCCTCCTCCTAATCCTGTTCTATCTGCGCACACGCCGCGTCGCCCCTCTCATCGCCGCGCACTGGCCTATGGACATTGCGGCGGCCCTGATGACCGCTATCTACTAGCTCCCTCTGCGCTACGACTTGCGTCGCTACCACCTTCACGCAGTCTCGCCAGCGGTACTATTCGTGCCCGGCGAAGCCATGCGTCGAAGCCTGGCGCCGAGCGCCTATGCAATCAGAACCGTCAGAATCTCGTCGAGGTACTTCGATATCAGTGATAAATGGCCCTCGCTAGCGTAAGAGAAGGCTTGGCTGTTCGGAATAGCGGCGGCTATGTAGCGCCCCATGGCAAGCGGCGCATTCGCATCCATTTCACCATGCCAAAGGTAGACATCTGAGCGGACGTCTTTGGGACCGGAAATCCCAGGGGAAACCATCAGGCGAGTAGATGTCGCTCACTGTTGAGGCCGGAAGGCGAGTCGGGTACTTGCCAAGACGCATGTATTATGGCCGAGTAGAATTGAGATTAACGAAACACGAATCGACTCGAGGTGGGAATCTGTCTATTAAGCGCGTTAGACAGCCAGGTGTCGCTTTCGAGCGCCAGAGGTTTAGTCAGCCATCTGGGATACGGTCTTTAAAGCTCATGGCTGTTGCGTCAGAGATAGTCTTGGCCGCAGCATTCCTGTGTACTACAGCTTCGTTTGCTCAAAGCGGTACAATGTTTCGCGGTGATCTGGCGCACACGGGTGTATACGGAAGCGCCGCGCCAAAGAACATCAATCACATCCTTTGGGAATTCAAAACCGGCGGACGCATCTTCTCATCGCCAGTTGTTGCAGATGGCATTGTGTATGTGGGCAGTGACGATCATTCCCTCCACGCCATCGATGCAGGCAAAGGCCGTGAGATATGGAAATTCCAAACAGAAGCGAATGTGAACAGCACTCCCGCGGTCGCAAATGGGTCGGTTTACGTTCTGAGCCTTGATGGTAACGCGTACTCGCTCGATGCGCGTACGGGCAAGCTTCAATGGAAATTTCACTCCGCCGGCGAAAGCAGACTGAATGCACCAGGTCTTTACGGTCTCGCCCCATCCCGCGAAGTCATTCCGGACGTGTGGGATTTCTTCCTCTCCTCACCTGCTGTTGACGGCGGGCTGGTTTATTTCGGGAGCGGCGACCACAATGTGTATGCCTTGGATGCGAATACTGGCGAATTGCGCTGGAAATACCTGGCGGGCGATGTGGTCCACTCCTCTCCCGCAATCGTGAACGGCGTCTTGTATATCGGCTGCTGGGATGGTGCGCTCTATGCACTCAACGCCAAAACGGGCAAACTCGCGTGGAAGTTCGTGACCGGCACCGATCCTACACACTTCATGCAAGGCATCCCTGGATCCGCGTCCATCGCCGACGGTATCGTCGTATTTGGCAGCCGCGATAACAACATCTACGCGCTCGACGCAAACTCGGGGAAAGAACTCTGGCGCCAAGGCAACCACGGCTCGTGGGTAATCTCCTCGCCCGCTATCGAAAACGGTGTCGTGTACCTGACTACGTCCGATACTATGAAGTTCCGCGCTCTCGAACTGAAAACCGGAAGGTCGCTATTCGACCTCACCTATATGGCGTATAGCTTTTCTTCGCCTGCCGTGACCACTGGACACGCATATTTCGGCACTTTCGATGGTCTTGTTTACGACGTGGACCTAACTTCTCGCCAATTTCGCGGCCAATTCCAAGTGCAGGCTGCACTGAATCACAGAGAACTGCTGACCCAAGACGGTCATCTAAATTCGGCCGTGATCTATGGGCCGGTCGGTGCAGATGGTAAGCCGAACAACACGCTCGACGCGACGATTATCGGAGTCGATCGTCTCCTCCAACTCGGCTCCATCCTCTCGAGCCCAGCCGTCGCCAACGGAATTCTCTATATCGCCAGCGCGGACGGGTCGGTCTACGCGCTCGATTGAGTGAAGCCTCGGATCAGATTAGTACCAACAAAATACCATGCTCTTCTCCTCTGGTCGCCAAGTTCATCCACGAGAAATCGCCACCGCGCTCATTGAGTGGGACGCGTTGTTTACATTACGCCGACCAAGCAGAATGACGCAGCCCGGTGAGTTTTCCGAAAGGGTTTGAACGGAACCAGATCGATCTTAGCTCTTCGCTGTCGCGGCTACGTAAAAGCCAGCATCCTTTTCCGCTATGCAGATGCGTCCCTCTACTGGCGAAGCAAGTCAGGCTGTGCGGCCAGACGGCCATATTCGAACGTTTCGCGCTCCTTCATCGGACGGCAAACGGCTGTTTCCCACTCCAGTCCGGAATGGAGTTCACCCGCAGATCGGTGCTGGTCGGAATTCGATCGATCGTGAACCGAAGATTGAAACCGGCACTCTGCGTGTAGTAATTCCGGGCATTATTGGCGGTTGCGAACGTATCGAGATACACGTGCGGAGCCACGCGGTAACCCAAGCGGATATCGGCGTCGTAGTTCGCCGCGGTACTGTTGCTGGCGGCGTAGGTTCCCGGAGTGACTACGGCATTAGCGGGCAAAACCGGATAGAACGGCGACGCATCCTGGCGCGTGTACTGTATGCCGCCGCTAAATTTGATCTGGTACTCGAAGCGGGGGTGACGCGAGTACCACGAGATCGGAATGGATGCCAGGTAGTACTGCTGCGGGCTGAAATATCCTCCCTGCCCGAACGAAAAGAAATTCAGGTTCTTGTCATAGTGCATTCCCGTGGCATTGACCCCGACGGTGAAACCCTGCACCACTTGCCAATATAATCCGGCATTGCCCGAGGCGCTCCAGTTGTCGGGCACGTGCAATCCCTGGATAAACGAATAGTTCACCGATGCGTATTCGCCGGTTATCTTATAGAGACCGACGTTGGATGACGAAGCGGAATCAAACTTCACGGTGCCGGTGTTCGCAACAATCCCTCCCCATCGAACACCCGTCCCCGGATCACGCGCCCCTGCATACGAAAGGAGGCTGTCCTTCACGCTGTCCCGCATACCCAAAAGCGTGAACCATCCATTGAGCGGCCGATAGCGGATTCCACCAATAATATTGTGAACCGCGAAACCCTGCGGAGAAGTTCCCGCCTCCATTCCGAAGGTTTTGGTCGACAATTGTGCGATACCGCTGTAGCCGATCTTGGACTGTTCACCAAACACCGCACCCACCGGCAGCGTACCGAACATCTGAGTCGAACTTCCGTTCGGAGTTCCGCTGAGCGCGAAGACTCCGTGTCCCTCCACGCCAAGTCGCACCCGGTTGGACGCGGTATACGCCGAGCCAAGAAGGCTGTCGCTGATGATGAGATGATCGAATCCCGGGTCTCCCACGCGTCCCGTGCCTGTCCCTCCTGTACTGATCATGGGCGTGTTGCGGTTGTCCACCGACTCTACCTCATCCTCCATCTGCTGTTCCCGTTTTTGTTTCGGATCCTGGGCCTGGCCACCTGCATTCTGACTATTACTATCCTGCCCTGCTGGGACCTGACCGCCCGCTTCCTGGCCGCCTGGATTCTGGTCATTCGAAAAAGTGAACACCAGCGCGATCGGCCTGATGCGCGCGCTGCTGGCGGTGGTTTGAGCCTTACCTGCCTTGCACGACGGAGCGGATTGCGGCGAATTCGAAGCAACGCCGGCGCCATCATGAGCGGTGGCGGAGTTCGCGACTTCGGCATTCTGCTGCAGGTTCTGCATGGCCAGGGTCTTGGTTTGGGAATCCGATGTGTCCTGCTGGTGCACCGCCACCAGAGCCGATTTCAATTCGCGCTCTCCTTCGTCGTAGTCTCCACGCGCAATGTCTTCACGGGCTGTCATGTGCATCAATTCCGCGTCGTGCGGAAAATGCTCAAGTCCTTGCCGCATGAATTGCTCAGCCAAAGCATTCTTGTGGGCAGAGAGAGCGGCTCCGGCCGCCACTCGGTAATCTCCTGCCTGCGCTCCCGTCATCCCCCATCCCTGGAAGACCTCGAGCGCCTTCTCTTTTTCATGCCTCTTCAGGTACATGGAGGCGAGTGCGGCGTGGATGTTCCGATTGCCCGGATACTCGTGACCTGCATCCGTCAGAATTGAAAAGGTGAGTTGCGGTTTGGTTTCGAAAGCGCGGTCGGCGCGACGCACGCTCCACGTTGAATAAATCTCTTCGATCGCGTCGTGCTCCTTTGAAGTGAGGTCGGTACGCCTTCTGGCATCGAGCAGAACGTCGCTGAGACCTGGCTCATCCAGCGAAATGGCGAGCATGGTCCACGCAAGCTGAATGTCCAGAGTGGCCGGCGGATTTTTGCGCTCCGCGGTATAGCGCGAACGCGCCGCCTGCAAGAGCGGAAGAGCGTCCTGAGGCTGCCCGCTTACAAGATGTGCGCTGGCCTCGAGAATCAGAAAGCTTGGGTCCGTTTCCAATTGCGTGCGGACAGCCGCCGGAACACGTGGCATCTCCGTCACCAGCGTTCGATCGGCGTGCTGCTGGTGAAGCACAACCAGGTAGCCACGCCATGCGTTAGCGGAAGTTGCATTTCGGGCGACGATCTCTCCATAGAGGTCGCGCGCATGGCTGTAGTTCCGTTCCCGCATCCAGATATCGGCGAGTTGAAGCTGAGTGCCTTCGGCAGGTTGGCGCCCTTGCGATTGGTCCAGGGCAAGCGAGCGATTCAGGAAATCCTCCGCATCCTCACACTGTCCCAGCGACGAGTAAAGCACTGCAACCGAGTTCAGGAATCCCGTATCTTTCACCGCGGCATCGTATGCGTGCTGCGTCATGGAGCGCACCGCGGTGATGGCCTGAGGGAATTCTCCGATGCGCGTGTAGGCGCCCACCAAGCCCTCCCACGCGTTCGGGTCGCCAGGATGCGTTAGCGTCGCCTGCCTGAAGATTTCGATCGCACGCCCGGTCTTGCCTTGCTCCAGAAATGCACCGGCAATTTGAAGTCGCAGGCTCAATGCGTCCTCGCTATCGGAATTCCGCGCGATCTCCATGGCGCGCTGCAACTCCTGATCGCCTGCGGCAGGCTGATTCGCGTCGTAGTATACGAGCGCCATCTCGGCCAGGTAATCGGCACGCGCCTCCATCCGCTGCTTCACTGCGGGAGGCAGATGCTGCGCCGTCGAAATGGCTGACTGCGGGGCTTTGTCCCCAATCTGCGCCTGAATCAGTCCCAGCCAACTCGCCTCATCGTTGGGATTTGCGGCAGTCAGCCTGTAGTACGCCTTGCCCGCTTCGGGATAATTCCCGACGCGCGCCGAAGCATTTGCCAGTCCCAGCAGCGCGTCCTTGTCATTGGGATTGAGCGAAACTGCCTGTTGATATGCGGCAACGGCATCTTTGGTCCGATGCTGATTGAGCGCAGTCGCCGCCTGGTTCATAATCCCCCAGAACTTCGCGTTGCGATAGCCTTCGTCGACGTCTTTTCGCGCAGGATTCTGCTTGTGTGCCTCCGCAAAGAGTTTCTGGGCGTCGTCAAATCGGCCTTCGTTTAGCCGCACAAATCCCAATCCAGCTACAGCATCGGGGTTGTTCGGCGCCTGGTTCAACACCTGCTGGAATTTGGTTTCCGCCTCGGCAAACTTACGCTCACGCACCAGGGCATTCGCAATTCCCAACAAGGCGCCGTTGTCCAACGGCCGCAAACTCAGGGCTTCCTGGTAGGCAAGAATGGCAACCTCAGGCTGGTTCTGTTGTTGTGCCGCGGCTCCGCGCTCCGTGGCCAGCCAGAATCGCGCACTATCATAGCCGTCGCGAACGTCCTGCCTCTGGGGAGCGAGCGTGTGCGCGTGTTCAAACAGACTCAGGGCGTCACTGAATCTCTTTTGATTTAGGCGAACGTAGCCGAGTCCGGTAATGGCGTTCGCGTCATTAGGCGACTGGCGCAGAACTTCAGTGAACTTTGCCGCCGCTGTTTCCATGTCTCTGTTCCGAAGCGCCTTGAAGCCGCTCTCTCGATCGGCATCGGCAACGTCCTGCTGTTGCTTGGTGCGAAGTGCCGCCGCGATCGGCTGCAAATCAGGATCCGCATAGCGCTGAAGATACGCTTCGATCGGGGGCAGCGCATCCAGGTTCTCCTTTTCCCACAGCAGCGCCTGGCGCCAAGGGGCTCGCGCTTGCTCGACCATGCCGGAGTCCTTGATCGACTCGAACATACGGAGTCCTTCCAGGCGGGTCTTCGGATCGTAGGTGAGTAGCGAGGCGAGCCAAAGGCGATACGCTTCCTGGGTTGGATTCTGGACGCAAAGTTGGCGCAGCTGGGAAAGCGCTTTCTCCTTGCCGCCGGTGCTAGCCGCTTCTGTCTCATAGAACGGCTGGGCCCACTTGCCTGGAGGCGGCAGCTGGCCGCCGAGAACCTGCTGATAAATCTTCATCGCTTCATCCGGCTTGTGTTGCATCGCGAGCCGCCCGGCCTCATCCAGGCGGTTGCGCTCCTCAGGCGTGAAGACACGCAGCTTCTCGACCGCCACGATCTGCGGATCGTCAGCATTGATCTTGCGCAGACGATCAAGGTAAGAACGTTCTTCGTCACTCTGACCGTTCTCCTTGGCGCTGCGGGCAAGACCCGCCAGCGCTTCAGTCTGATTGGGATTCACTAACAGAACCTTGCGCCAGTTCTGCACCGCAAGATCAATGCGGCCCCGCGCCTCAAGTGAGCGCGCCTTGGAAAGGAGAATGTCGACTCCGCCCTGCGTCTGTGACGGCGCAGATGCAGCAACCAGCAACATCAATATCAGCAGCAGATGAAAACGAATAGATCTTGTCATTGCAATTTGCCTCGGTTAGATTTCCGACGGCGCCAGACGTTCTTCGGCAACCCGCTCGGTATTCCATCGAACCCAGGCAGCAATCAATAATGCGAGTAATAGGACAAACAGTGGAATAAGCCAGTAGTATTCGAACAAAACAACTGTGGTGTATTGATAGCGGTCGAGTTCACCGGCGTGATACGCCAGCGTTCCCACCAGAAAAGACTCAAAGCGTCCACTTCGTGAGACGGCCACTCCGCCGTACACAGGCCCTTGGCGTTCCGACGGTGTAAACAGCGGGCGAACGGCCTCCATTGCATTGGAACCGACGGGATCGATGGCCACCACAACCCGGTCTGCCCGCAGTGGCGAAACGAAGCTTTCGATGAGTGCATCCATCGTGGCTCCGCTGCCGACTAAACGCATCAGTCGCCCGCCATCGTACTCGCGAAACGGCCACTCCGGATGCCGCAACAAGGTCGATATTTCGCTTTCATTCACGCGTAACACCTGGCCGGTCAAATCGAGCGGCATTCTCCCTGCCCACTCCGAGAAAAGCGGCTGCGAATCGGGCGTGCCAATCAACACCAGGTCCTTCTCCTGCACGCGATCCAGATGATCAGGACCGGAAACGGTGAGTCCCGTCGCAAGCGCTCCGGTCTGAGCTCCAAAAAATCCAGCCATATCCAACAGCGTCTCGTATTCGGCGTTCGTTGGAGCGCTCGGCATGATGACCGCCGTTCGACTCAGGTCAGGCCATTCCGTGAAGGGGTAGCCCGCGTCCGCGAACAACTCCAGGCGCGGTAGCACGACCGAGTGTGGAATGCCACGCAGGTCGAGGGTCGAATCGCGATGAATCGCGAATGACGATCGCACGCTCGGCGGCGGAGGATTGCGCTCAAAGTAGAAGTCGACGGTGAGCGTATTCGTGTATTCCACCAGACTACCCGTGGGAAGACGGACAATCTCCGATTGCTCTACCGGAGCTGAAGCCGGCTTCAGCTGAATGCTGTCGATGTCTCTGCCATTCAGGCGTACGTGGAGTGCGGCTTGTGACCCCTCCGGTGCTCCACCGTATGAATACTTCAGAAGCAGCGGAACCGATTGCCGTGCGCGCAGGAAAAGGTCGGGCGGCAATCGAAAATACAGATTGATCGATCCGGTTCCTTGCAGTTTGAGACGCTCGTCCGTTGTATAGGCACCGATCGCAGACGGTTTGTCGGCATCGAGCCATCGCGGAGCTCCATACGGCCGGCTGGCAGGAACTGAAACAGCGCTGATGCCAACGTTCGCCGCTCGTGGCATTCGACGGTCGCTGGCCAACAGGCGAGCGGCCTCGACCAGATCCTCTGAGGTATCGCCGGTAATGATCAGCAACTTGCCATAGGGATCGTGAGGATTGTCGCGCATCGCAAGAAGCGGTCCCGGACCTGAGGGAAGCGACAAGCCGGAAAGAAGCTTCGAGTCGCGCAACGCGAAGACGACGGCGTTCCCGTTGGGAAACTGGCTCACACTCACCGGTAGATGCACGCCTCGCACGTCGGAAAGCACACCAAACCAGGAAGCGACGAGCGCCGCGCTTTGCAGGGTGGTCTCGTCCGGTGCGTCGCCGAAAACCACCGGTAGACTCCAGGATCGCAGTCCGGATGGATCGAAGAATGGCAATGGAAGCAACGAAAGGTTGTTCGCAAGCGGCAACCGTGTCCCACTCATCTCGACGGTGCTGGACGGATCGAGTGTCACCCATGGTGCGCCGCCCTTCGGGTCACAAGATGCGCACGTCCCCTCAAGCTGAAATGAGAGCGAATTGTCATTCGTTAGCAGGTCGGTGGGTAGAGCGAACTCGATCTGTTGCCCCATCCCTGGCTCGAGCACGATCGACCCTGCCTTCGCACCGTTCAACGTCAACTCGAGCCGCGCTTCATGCCCCCGCAAATTCGGCGCAGCGTAGCGCAGTCTCAACGTTGCGTCGGTCGTAATCTTGGTGACCGGTTCGCCGAAGAAGAAATTCAGCGACGATCCGCTTCCTTGCAACGACAGGGTCTTCGCCTCGCCAGCAATCCCCAATTCAAATTCATCGTGAAAGTTGGCCGGCTGAGTTTCGTCCGTTTGATTTGCGGCCATGATGAGCGCACGCGATTGAGACTCCGATCGTACTTCCGTTGGAAACAACGTCCATCCAAAGAGCAGAACCGGAACGAGGACGGATGCAGCCCAGCTCTTCCGCCTCGACACAAGCGGCTCCGGTTCAACCGCCGGCGCTGGCATGAAAAGTCCGATCGGCACAATCGCCAGGCCGCGGATCGACAGCAAAAAGATCTGCAGCAAGCTGCGCAATAGCCGATCGCTTGGCTCGGAACTATGCAGCGATCGCCAGGCCCTCCGCCGTGAATGCATCATGCTCTCGATGCGTTGCTCCTGCTCTTGCGTGAGATCGGGGAAGAAGAGGTGCTGGTGTCGTCCGGCAGAATGTGCCACGAGTGCCGGAACCTCGCAACTCCATCTTCGGTCGCCCAGCACCAGAAGAACGGACGTGCCTCGCGCGAGTTCCAACGACGCGTCAACCTTCACCGTCGCACTGTTGCGGGAAAGAAGAATCGTTGATCCGTCAACCCGGCGCTGACTGTCGAGTTCATGATCGCCGTCAACCTTCAGCATGGCTGGCATATTCGCACGCAGGCACGCTCCGGAGCGCAATTTCCTCCTCTCCCACGCGACAGACGCGGCCACGGACAGGATCATCGTGCTGTACACCGTCCATGCGGCGTTCATGATCACCGTGTCACGATGGGCGGGATCGGCAACATAGCGGCGTTCCGCCATCACGAGTCCCGCCACGTTCACTCCCAGAAGTAGCAGGTAAGGCAGGGCTATGCGGCGGTCGAAATACGAGCGCCGCATGATCCCGCCCTTGCTCGTCACGTTGAACTTGCCCAAACGCGGATTGATGAGAGCAAGCAGTGTGGGAAAAAGAATGTACGGCGCCAGTACCACCTCGTAGATCTCGTTCCAGAAGGAATAACGGTGGCGTCCCTGAATGCGTGAGTTCGTCAGGTTCGAAAGGATGAGATGAGGTACGGCATACGCCAGGATCGCCCACGTATAGCCATAGATGTTCACTTTACCGAAGAGAAGGTAAACCAGCGGAACCGTGAGAAAGATCAGGCGCGGAACGGCAAACAAAAAATGCGTGGTGGCATTGAAGTAGCAGAGCCTCTGCGAAAGCGTAAGCCCTGAAGCAAAGAGCGGGTTCTCAAGGCGCAAAATCTGTGTCATGCCGCGCGCCCAGCGAATGCGCTGCCCAATGTGCGCGGCCAGGCTCTCGGTCGCCAGACCCGCCGCCAGCGGAAGGTTGATGTAGGCCGTGTTCCAGCCATTACGCTGCAAGCGCAGAGCCGTGTGCGCATCCTCGGTCACCGTCTCCACCGCAATTCCGCCAATCTCGTCGAGCGCGCTGCGCCGCAACACCGCGCACGATCCGCAGAAGAAGCTCGCATTCCACAGATCGTTGCCATCCTGCACAAGACGGTGAAACAACTCGCCTTCGTTGGGCACCTTGCGAAACTGCCCGAGGTTTCGTTCAAACGGATCCGGTGAATAGAAGTGATGCGGAGTCTGCACCAATCCGAGATTCTGATCGCGAAGAAACCATCCCAACGTCATCCGTAGGAACGAGCGCATGGGAACGTGGTCGGAGTCGAAGATGGCGACGAATTCGCCATGCAATTGTTTAAGCGCATGATTGATGTTTCCGGCTTTGGCATGTGCGTTGTTGTCGCGCGTAATGTATTCCACACCAACCTCCGCGGCAAAATCGCGGAATTCCTCTCGCCGCCCGTCATCAAGCAACAACACCCTCATCTTTCCTCGCGGATATTCCATCGCCATGGCCGCGATCACGGTCGCCCGCACCACGTGGAGGGGTTCGTTGTACGTGGGCACCAGAACGTCGACGGTCGGCCAGTGCGCCGGGTCTCCGTCGAGGGGCAGCGGAGGCCGCTTCAAGGGCCGCAGCGTCTGGAAATATCCCAAGATCAGCGTGGAAAACGCAAAGAATTCGGCAACCAGAAGCAGCACGACGTACGCGGTGTCCCATCGGCGCATGTGGCCTGCGCTCGTGATTCCTTCCCAGGTTTGAATCACGCGCCAATAGCCATAACGCAGAGTGCTGAAGACAGATATTGTCATCAGCAGAATCGTCACTGTGAGTGAACGCGAAGTCCTGTTCAGCAAGATCGCGAACACGATCAGAGTCGCGCCGAAGATGGCTTGTTCTTTCCAGGCCAGTGGAAGAACCAGGAGTGGAAGCAGTGCGGCGGCCGCCATCAAAGCCAGCAATCCCGATAGGATGAATCCGAAGCGCGAAGTATGCTTTGGAGGAGGTACAGATCTGATCATGCGGGTCACCTCAACCCAATCACGAAACGCATGGCAAAGTGAGGCGTTGGACAATCAGCTCAAGGGCGTTCCGAGCAGACTCGACAATCGCTTCTCGAGCCTCTCTTGAGCGCCCCACACGATCAATCCCTTTCTGCTCCTTTCTTCGCAGACCGTATTTGTGGTGCGCGTTGAATTGATTTGGTTGCTCTGATCCCTCTTTCAAACATGCAACTCAGCCTGTATTTCTTGAATACAAATACATATGCGAAAGATTTGCATGCATATCCGAAAGAATTACATATGCAAAAGAGAAGAATTACATATGCAGAAGAATCGCCGATTAGGTGCAAACAGAAAACCGCCTCATCTTGAGCGGCATCCAAATGTAAGTTCGGGCCTTGTGCATCAGCGAAGGAGACATGAGCCTAAAACGAATTCTGACTTTATTCCTGGTAGCCTTCATCCAAGGTAGTTGTGCGGCGCAAGCGCAAGATTGGCCGTCGCTTTGGAAGAGCTACGTTACCGGGTTCATGGATAACCAGGTGCGTGTCATCGATCACGATGCAGGCGACCGCACTACTTCAGAAGGACAGGCGTACGCGATGTTCTTCGCCCTCGTCGCTAACGACCGCTCTCGTTTCGACGGCTTGCTTCGCTGGACAGAACAGAACCTCGCCGGGAACGATCTGTCCGCTCATCTTCCCGCATGGTTATGGGGGCACGCGAAGAACAATCAGTGGGGCGTGCTCGACAGTAACTCCGCTGCCGACGCAGACCTCTGGATGGCGTACGCCTTGCTGGAAGCGGGCCAAGCTTGGAAAGAACCCCGTTACACAAAGCTGGGCACCGCGCTCGCGCATCGAATCGGGACAGAAGAAATTGTAGAAGTGCCCAATCTCGGTACCGCGCTCATGCCCGGCCCTACAGGTTTCCAACACAACGGTTCCTATCGATTGAACGCGAGCTACGTGCCCTTGCAGCTCATTCTTCGCCTTGCTCAAATCGAGCCAGATGGACCGTGGAAAAAAGTGGCAGCCACAATTCCTGCATTGCTAAGTGCCTCCGCGCCGCATGGCTTCGCATCCGACTGGATTGAGTTCAAACCCGAAGCCGGCTCTCAACCCACGGTCGGGAGCTATGACGCAATTCGTGTCTATCTATGGGCCGGAATGCTCGATGGCTCTTCTACACATCGGGAGGCCATGCTGCAATCGATTTCCGGCATGGCGAGCTATCTCCACACCAACCCCATTCCCCCCGCCAAGGTGGGGCCGGACGGAAGCATTGAAGATCCCAAGGGCCCGGTTGGTTTCTCTGCGGCCTTGCTCCCCTACGCCGCTGCTCTGGGCGAAAACCAGATTCGGGACCAGCAGATGTCGCGCGTTCGCTCTGAATTGAAACCGCAAACCGGCCTCTTCGGCGCGCCACCCAGATACTACGACCAGAATCTGGCGCTTTTTGGCCTCGGCTTCATAGACCGGCAATTCTGGTTTGACTCAAAAGGCACCCTCAAAATGAAGTGGGAGATCGAATGATGCTTTGCGAATGACGTGCTCACTACTTACCAGAGCCCATCCGCGGTGTACGCCCTTGGCTACAGCAGGACATGCAGATACACGGTCTTCTTCCACGCCAGCAGCAGGGCTTCGAGTTCTCGCGATTTAGTAATTTCGAATTTGAAGAATTGTCCTATGTCGCTAACCACCGGGATGAACGCGAGCAAATAGCGCAAGGGCACAGCGATGGGGTGTTGCGCCCATCGGCCCTATTCTTCTTGGCAGGTGTGTGTCGCAGGCCGATGTCTTCCTGATAATTAAGCCAGGAGCGATCATGTGGTCGCGTCACAGCGTCGATGACCCATTGAACGAAACGCTCTTCACACGGGCCTTGTACTCTTCGTCCGGTTTGTCGTCAGGCGCAAAGAAGCACTTTGCGAGATGGGGTTGCGCTGCGATGACGGATCGCCAGGAGTCCATCATCTTTTCTGACTTTGCTTCAAAAAGCGCAGCATGCTTTCGCAGCACGCGTTCATCCTCTGCAGCCCAACCGAGGGTTTGTTCAAGTTGCCGGAGCTCTTCGAAGACGGCCAGCGGTCACCTTGCCAAATTGGTCGCCGGTCATTTGCTTAGCGTGGAGCATCAAGGGCGGCATCGCTATTACCGGCTGTCGAGTGCGTAAGTCGCCGATGCGATTGAAGCGCTCCTTGTTCTCACTGCAGGAACGCAAGGACCCAGTCATGCTGAGTCCACTCAAGTCAGGAAGTATTGGCTATGCGCGCACTTGTTACTCACATCTTGCCGGTTGGCTTGGTGTTCGCCTTGCCCAGGCGTTAGAAGAACGGGTTTTGCTTATTCCCGCCGGTGCAAGAGCCTATGCGGTGGCACCGGCGGGACGACATTGGTTCGAAGAGAGCTCGACATCAGGGTGCAGTCCCCGGGCAAGGCTCAGAAGCTCGCGCGGCGCTGCCTCGACTGAGACTGAGTCTTTGAAGATGGAGTGCAAATTGCACATGAGTAATGGGCGCGGCAAGGATAGAGAACATACTCTCGGCCTTGGTTGATGTCTTGGAAAAGGATGAAAGACCATGACTCAGACCTTTACATTACAGTTCCTACATCGACTAAATGAGGACGGCACAATTGATTCCATCTGCCGTGAATGCTTCGTTACTGTTGCAAGTGCATTATCGAGATCCGACCTGGAGCGCGAAGAGCGAAAGCACCGCTGCGATCCTTGGCTGCTCGAACGGTATAAGAAACGCCAGCGCTATGAAAATTTTGCGTAGTGCTGAAGAACTGCGAAGATCAAAGCGTGGCCAACTCCCTACAGAAAACTCCAGCCCAGGGAAACCTGGGGACGGAGAGCGCCGGGATAAACCGGCACATTGTAGGGGAAGGGAGAGCCCTACGGAAAAGGAGAAGCGACTCCATTCTGGCCTCGAGTCTTGCCTGTGGTCTCGTGAGGGATGGCAGCGAAGCGTAGACAGAGGGCTGGCGGGCAGGACGATTGAGCTCCGAAAACAAGCAACCGGGTGCCGACCCTTTTCCGTCGGTGGGAAGGCAACATCAGCGAGCCGCGTTATTCGCGGTGGTCACCATTCTCAGCGTGTCTCACTTTTGGGGTGCACTACACTCCACTCCGTCCCAGGTTTCCCGTCCCCGAAAAGGCCAAACGTCAAAATGATGCGCTAATTACTTGCGATCGATGCTCCGAGGAATTCCGGGGTAGGTCGTTGCCGCAAATGAGACTTTGCAGGAATCGTGGAACCGCAATGGACCTATTGCTTTCCTACTGATTGTTGTTTATGTGTTTGTGAAATGAGATGGAGTACGGCGTCGATCACGATATCGGGCCGGTCCCTGGATACATAGTGCCCACTTCCTTCAGCAAAGATCGCCACACGGTTTGGGGAGGCCGCTACGAATTCAGAGTGCGCGCGGCGCATCGCTGCAAGCTCGTCTGGTGCCTCAACCCAGGTATGTTGTGCAGTGTATCGATTATGGGGAGATTCAACGGTATGTGTACGTCGCGCATGTGACGCGCAGTAGCCGGATAGGCTTGATCCTGGCGGAATAGATTGCGGCCAAGGTCGGGTTTTTCCTTTATTAGATCTTCAGCCAGAGGTGTATAACGCGCGGAGATGAGCGCCGCTTCTTTATCGTCAAAAAAAGAAGGGATGTTCGCGTCTACCAACACAATACCTTTGACTCGCTTGTCCTTGGAGGCGAGGATTTCGCTAATGAACCCCCCATAGGAATGAGCCACTAAGATGATGGGCCCGTGAATGTCGCATTGATCGAGAGCGCGTCGTAACGCCGTACCCTCATCCTCGATCCGATAAGGCCGCGGATTAGGATCACTTTTCCCCAAACCGGCGCGGTCGTAAACTACGGTTCGTACTTTTGCCCGTTCCCGGATGACAGGTTCGATATTGGACCACTCGTTTGAATCCTCCCCGCCGCCGCTCTCGAAGACAACCGTTGGGGTTCCATCTCCCCTGCTTTGCATCCACAGCGCGTATCCGCCTACGTCGACCTTCCGTCCAACGCAATCAGCAACCGCATCACTGCAAGAGAAGATCGTTATCGATAGAACTAGCGCCGCAATGACTTGCAAGGATACCCTCCATGACTAGCCGATTGAAAAGATCGTCCAGGCTGTACGCAGCCAAAGTGTTCTTCGGATCTGAACTTTGCAGTTAGGATGCCACAGTGGGCAAGTTTATCTAGCTGAAGATTCAAGGCTTCCGCCGCATTTACCGAAATTAGCGTCCACCGTGAGTCTCGTGAGTCTATACCGATCGAATCCGGACAGCGGTTTTTGGCCTATCTGCAGCTCATCGAGTTGAGATGTGCTGCATCTTGGAGTTTCGGGACAGAGAGCGCCGGGATAAACCGGCACATTATAGGGGATGCGAGAGCCCTACGGAAAAGGAGAAGCGACTCCATCCTGGCCTCGAGTCTTGCCTGTGATCTCGCGAGGGAGTACAGCGAAGCGTAGACAGAGGGCTGGCCGGCGAATAGCTGAAATTGCTGCAATAGGTAATTGCTGCAATAGGTATCATGTCGACACATTTCCCCCATCGATCCGCAGGCACGCCCTGACAATACAGAAAATTTTCCCAAGGAACAACCACCCCGGGAGAAAGCATCTTGCTTGGATTCAGCTATTTGCAGCTTGTAGCAAAGAGCGTCGGAAGCCCGGTTACCGCGATATCCTCAGAATATTCTCTCTTTGAAGAGAAAATATTCTTTCCATGTGAAAAAGTTCACGCTATATTCAAAACCATTCCGGACCAAGTCGTCCCATCCCTAAAAAACTTGAAGGCTAGGCGCCAGGCCTAGCTGGAAAGTTATCTCGCGAAGCGCTTTGGCATATGCCCATCGCTGGCTATTCGTGTAAACACTCGCTGCTGGTACCAAGGAGGCTAGGATGAACGCCATCGGGAACCGTTGGATAAGCCATTACTCTCTCGCCGCGCTAAGCCTGTCGTTTGCTATGTTGGCCGGGGCGCCGGCCTCGGCTCAGTTCACCACCGCCCAACTAAGCGGTATCGTGACCGATAAAGGCGGCGCCGCGATCGCGGGCGCGACTGTCACCGCCCAAGAGGTGCAGACCGGATATAAGCAATCGCTAAAGACCCGCGCAGCAGGCGAGTATCTCTTCCCCAGCTTGCCGGTGGGTAATTACGATTTGACGGTCTCAATGACGGGGTTTTCCACCTACGTGCAGCAGGGCATTACCCTGGCCGTAGGTCAGGCGGCGAGCCGGAACATCGCCCTGGAGGTCGGATCAGTATCCGACCAGGTGACTGTGAACGCTAACGCATCGCTGGTCACTACCGACTCACCCACGGTCGGCCAATTGATCAATCAGCAGAACATCGTCTCGTTGCCGCTCAATGGCCGGGAAGTGCAACAACTTGTGTTCCTTATTCCCGGCACAACCAATGTAACGGCACAGAATTGCGGCGGTAACTGCGAAGGGGGCACCTACTCCACCGAGCAGTATGCAAAAGTGAACGGGGGCGGATCGAACGGCGTTTCATACCTGATGGATGGCGTCGACTTCAACGACAGTTACATCAACGCGAACCTTCCCTTCCCCAACCCCGACGCGGTGCAGGAATTCAACGTCGACACAAATAATATGAGCGCGGCATATGGGCGCGCGACCGGGGGCATCGTCAACGTCGTCACCAAGTCGGGCACCGACCGCATTCATGGCAGCGCTTTCGAATTCATTCGCAACTTCGCGCTCGACGCTAGAAATTACTTCGCCACCTCCCCAGACCCGTTAAAACAGAACCAGTTTGGCGGCAGCATCGGCGGCCCGATTCTCAAAAATCGTTTGTTTTACTTCGGGTCTTACCAGGGCACGCGAACCAATACATCGTCCAACGGACAAATACAATTCGTACCTACCGCTGCCGAACGTCAAGGCGATTTTTCCGACCTTTTGCCGGCCACACAGTTGGTCGATCCGCAAACAGGCACTCCCTTTCTAAACAACCGGATACCTACCGATCGGCTCAGTCCTGTGGCGAAGTATCTTCTGGACCATGTTCCCTTGCCCAATGGCGCCGGCCGCCAGTTAACGTACAACGGTGCCCCCCTCGTGCAGGATACCGACGAATACCTGGTGAAGATTGACTACAACCTGGGCAGCAGTCATCACATCAGTGGCCACTACTTCCAAAACAATTACAGCGTGCCGATCGTTGTACCGCCGTCCGACAATATTTTGGAAATCAATACCAATCCGGCAGCCTCGATCAAGCTCAAAAACATCAGCCTGGTCGATCTTTACACCATCAGCCCCACGTTCTTTCTCAACAGCTACTACGGCTACACGCGGCAGAACGGCTCCTCGCTCTCCAACATCCCGTTCAACATGGCTCAGGCGGGAGTCAACATCGCTCAACCCGCCAGTATGCCCGGCGGCAAAGGTCCAGGGTTAGACTTCAATGTGTCCGGCGGACTCAGCATCAACGGAAGCCACTACGGCGAGTTCGATCGCGGCAGCCAATCTTTGCGCGAGGTCGGCACGCTGATCAGAGGCAAGAACGCTATCCAGTTCGGCGGCGAGTTTCTGCGCATTAGGGTTCCCATGGCCAATCAGTACGAGCAGGACGGGATCTTCGGCTTCTCCAACAGTCTCTCCGGAGACAACACAGCGGATTTCCTGCTCGGCGCGATGTCCACCTTTACCCAGGGGGGCGGCCTGTTTCTTAACTTCACCGGCATCGATTGGAGTCTCTTCGTGCAGGATGACTGGCGTGTGACTCCGCGGCTCACCTTAAGTGCAGGTGTGCGCTGGGACCCTTTCTATCCCTATAAAGACAGCCTCGGACGGGTGGCCTGCTTTGTTCCCGGCGCCCAATCCAGCCGCTTTCCCAATGCGCCGCAGGGCTTGCTGTTTGGCGGTAACAATCACGATGCCGGATGCCCCAACTCGTCGATCAACAACAACCCACTGAATTTTGGGCCCCGCCTGGGATTTGCCTACCAACCTACCGGCGACGGCAAGACCAGTCTGCGCGGCGGCGCGGGCTACTATTTCGAGCCACCCAACACCGTCGCCTTTCAGGATGTTGTCGGTATTCCCCCCTTCGCCCCCATCGTCAATTTGACCGACGTAAGCCTTTCCGATCCCTATGGAAGCGCCGGTATCAGCAATCCTTTCCCAGCACAGTACGGCCCAACCAATCCCGGACCAACCGCCACCTTCCCGAAGAATATCGGCCTGGTCCCCGTCTTCGCCCGCAACTTCCGGCTTCCCGCTGTGCTCACCTGGAACATGACGCTCGAACGAGCCCTGGGACAGAGTTGGTTGCTCCGGGCAGCTTATATGGGGAGCACCGGTACCCACCTGAACGGTACCGGTGATCAGGAGGCCGGTTTGCTGCAAGTGAATCCTTCTATCTACATCCCGGGTCCGGGTCAGTCCACGGAAGGCAATACCCAGCAACGGCGTGTCTACCCAAACTATGGCACCGTCGACTTTCTGGATTCTGAGGTAAATAGCAACTACAACGGTCTCCAATTAACCATGGAAAAACGCTTTTCTCGCGGCTTCAGCTTTCTGGCCAACTACAGCTGGTCGAAAGCCCTGGATAATTTTGGCCCCGGAGGCTCCAATGGTCACCAGAGCCCCAGCGGCAGCAACACCTGCACCTGCGGCCGCGCCTTCGATTACGGCCCGGATACCGGAGACATCGGCAAGGCCTTGAAGTTCTCCGGCAACTACCTGATGCCGCGTATTGCGGTCAACAATTTCGCCGGCAGGTTGATCAACGGCTGGGGGCTGAGCGACATTGCCTCCTGGCAAAGCGGCTTTCCCTATACCGTCTTTAGTGACTCAGATAATTCTTTCAGCGCCATCGGCGCCGACCGCGCCGATTTGACGGTGCCCAGAATCAAAGACGCCATTCTAAGAAATGGGCGGTCTCATGCCCAACTAGTAAACGAGTGGTTTAGTACCTCTGCCTTTCAGACCAATTCGGTCGGGACTTTCGGTAACTCCGGCAAGAATGTTCTTCGTGGACCGCGATACTTCGATACCGATTTAGCAGTGCTGAAGAACACAGACCTGGAAAAGGGAGTTTCGCTGCAGTTTCGGGCGGAGTTCTATAACGCGCTGAACAACGTTAACTTTGGCATGCCTGATTCAGGACTCACGGATAGTTCGTTTGGCCAGCTTACCTATGCACTCAGTCCGCGGATCCTGCAGTTCTCTCTCAAAGTGCTTTTCTAGGGGCGCCATCTGGTGAACTGGCTTCAGTCGATGCAGTCGCGAACCCAACCGAACGCGACCGTTGACCACGGTTTCTCTCACGCTCTGGTTTGCATTATGGCGGCGCAGTCCTATTGGAGCAGTAAGCGCTTGTACTGGGATCCGGCGAAAGAACAGATCCTGGATCACCCGGCCTAATTTCGGAACGTAGATCACTGGAACCAGTCCCGCGAGGGAAGCTGTCAACAAGGGTGCCGAGGGAGAGCAACTCGATGCGAGTAACAAATGCATGTTTCAGGGCGGTCTCAACCGCCCTCCTTCTTTTTCTAGCGCTGCCGTCTGGCCACGGGCAGACCACGGAGGCAGTGCTGCACAACCTTCTTACCGAGCGGGTGGAGCCGGCCGCAACCAGTAAATTCCAGATGGAGCAATTTCTGAGCCACCGCATCCCGGCGCCGCCTTCGCCCAAAAACGCAAGCGAATGGACGGAGCAGGAGCAACGGCTGCGCAAACACGTGCTCGATGATGTCGCTTTTCATGGCTGGCCCGCGGACTGGGTGCACTCGAATCCGAAGTTTCAGGAGATGGGTGTGATTCAAACCGGCAACGGCTACCGTGTGCGTAAGTTTCGTTATGAGGTGGTGCCTGGTCTGGAATCAACCGCCCTGTTGTACGAACCGGAAAAAATAACCGGGCACGCGCCGGCCATTCTCAATCTTCTCGGACATGAGCCGCTGGGCAATGCCGCCGAGTATGAGCAGAAACGCTGTATCAACTTTGCCAAGCGGGGCATCTTTGCACTCAGCCTGGGCTGGTTCGGTTTCGGAGAACTGGCCATCAAAGGCGACAGCCATGACGATGCGGCCGCCCTCGACCTGGTGGGCTCCAATGCCCTGGGATTGTTTTACCTGGAAATGCGCCGCGGACTCGATTACCTGGCGACGCTGCCTCAGGTCGACACCGCACGCTTAGGCGTGACCGGACTTTCCGGGGGTGGCTTTCAGACCATCCTGCTCAGCTCCACAGATCCACGCGTGGCTGTCACCGTAGAGGTGGCAGGTTTCGGAGCGCTGCAATCGAACATCACCAGTCCGGGAGACACCTCCGAAGTAGAAGAGGACGCGACCGACCTGACGGACGGGGAAGATTTTCCATCCTTCGTCTCCATGCGCGCACCGAGGCCGACGCTTCTGATCCATAACGCGGAGGATGATTGCTGCTTTCGGGCCGCCCTGGTCAAGCCCTACATCTATGACCAGGTGCGTCCCTTTTTTAAGCTTTACGGCAAAGCCGAAGACCTTGGCTGGTACGAAAGCAGTGACCCCGGCACACATAACTATCAGATGTTTAACCGGCTGCAGTCCTATCACTTTTTCGACGAGCATTTTCATCTGGCCGCAGTTCCCGACGAGATTCCGAGTTCGGCGGAAGTGCGAACTCCGCAGGAACTGGCCATCGGCGTCCCCTCGGACAACCTGACCATCCTCGGCTTGGCAAAGAAATTGGCGGCCGCCAACACCCGGCCTGGCCATTTCGGAGGGCGAGGCAAGGGACAAGCTGAAGCAAGTGATCCGCTACCAGCCGGTTTCCGTCGATCATGCCTGGAGATTCAGCAACACCAAGCGCATGACCATCCGCACCGTGTCTTACCGCTTCGACCTAAGCAACGGGCTAAGCGCCTCGGGCGTCTGGCTACAAGCGGTGGGCGCGACAGACGACGCTCCACTCACCATCGTCTTGAACGACAAGGGCTATGCCTCCGCTGGCGAGGTCATTGCGGAGCACGTAAATCGCGGAGAGCAGGTGCTGGCGCTTGACCCAGTCTTCGTTGGGTCGGCGTACCCTGAATCGCCCAACCCGGCAGATTGGCCGCTCTTGATCGCGAGTTCCGGCGCACGCCCTCTGGGACTGGAGGCAGCGCAACTCGCCGGCGTGGCAAAGTGGCTGCGCGACAACAACAATGACCGTCCCGTGCAACTCGAGACAGACGGCATACGTACCTCGATGATTGCAACGGTTGCAGCCGCGGTCGCACCCGGAATATTTTCGACGATCACCAGCCGGCACGCCATGAAGTCCCTAAGCTATCTGCTCGACACGCCGGTCGAGTACCGCGCGGCTCCGGATCTCTTCTGTCTGGATCTCTACAAGTATTTCGACGTCGATTCGATTGCGGCGATTGCGGAGCCGACTAAAATCAAGGAGATCGAATAGCAACACACGAAGGCTCATCGTCGCTATACAAATTTCATCAATGCATGGGGCCGCTGGACGGGGCACTTATTTCAGAGCCGCTTCGCGTCCGTGGCCTTGGGTGACTCTCATCTCATTTTACGTTTAGCGCTGCTTGGATCTGTTCGTTATGCGGGTCGAGCTGCAAAGCCTGATGGAGCTCGTCGAGCCCTTCCGACCACTTGCCCATGCGCAGAAGCGCTACGCCATAGTTCGTTCGGATGCCGGCGTGGCTTGGATCCAGTTGGGCCGCATCGCGGTACTTAGCAAGCCCCCGCGAAGGTCTCCGGACTTTTCGAGGGCAGCTCCGTCATTATTGATTTGTACGGCCTTGAGCTTGTTTTGATTGTTCCGATCACGGTCGCGGAGCAGCTCCGCGAGTTGCTGTTTCAGGCGACCTGAGTTGAGGCATTGGCCAACGAAGGCGGCCGTTGACGGATGCACCTGTCGTTAATCTCTACTTATCAAATAGCCGAACGCCGGTAAGCATTTCCTTCCTTTTGTTGACTACTACGACCAGGCGGGCTAGAGTGCCTGCATTGGCGAGCGCCCAGCTCCGCTATACGAAAAGAGGTGTTGCATGCGCAACTCCGCGTACTACTTACCCACTAGATTCCAGACCAGCGTTCGAACTGCGGCTTTCTTTCTTATCCTTCTATCCGTAGGGTCAGCCCTCGAAGCTCATGGGCAGATGAAGTTGTTGGCCCCCGACACCGGCTGGATCGTGTATGGGAGTACCTTGTTTTGGACTCACGATGGTGGTGCACATTGGACGGACATCACACCCCGCGCGCCGGCCGTGCCGAAATCGGCGACCTTTGGCAACGTCTTCTTTCGGGATACTTCAGAAGGCTGGGCGATGGCTTCCTTCCCTGAGGCGCTTCACTCTCTCACACCGCAGACCATTGCTGAACGCAAGACAAGCTACAGTGTCATGCACACTCAGAATGGTGGTGAGAGCTGGAGTGCAACGCCCCTCGCCTATCCCGCGCTACCGCACTGGATCGAAGAGACGTTTGCTGGACCGGCAAGTCTATATTTTCTGGATTCCATGCATGGCTGGATGGATATTGGGTTTGCCGGAAACGCCAGACCAGGCAAACTACTTGCGACCGGCGACGGAGGACAAACCTGGAACTGGGTCAATAGCCCATCCCACTCTGGACCTGTCCTCAATCCAATCAGAATGGACGACATTCCCAGCGAAGTCAGGAACTCACTCCAATGATCATCGGCAATCCTCTTAAGTTCGCTATTGAGTCCGAAATCACTCAGGCATCGGAGCGATCGAGCCAAATGGCTCTCGGTTTTTTCGTCATCTACGTTATGGGACGCTCCTACGGGGTGCGGGCGCCCAATGCAACCATGTTGGGCGCCTCGTTTAATGAGGTTCATCACAGAATTGCTGGGCGCGGCAGCCACGGCTTGCCGGTGGTCATGGAGGCAGACGCGGGTAGTGTTGCCTCTGCATTCAGACGCGCTGTTTACGGAGAATGTGAAGAAGACGAGCTGTTCTTCGGGATGTCTGCTGCGCAATTCAGGGATGCCACTTACTCGAACCATCTGGTCTGGGCTCCCGATGGCGACGAGGCTTTTGACGATGGAAGCTACGTCTTGCAGGTTGAAAGTCAGAATCAGGTTCGATTGATCGCCTTTGTAGGTACTCCTGATTTTTTGTATGACCCGAGTAGCCTTCGCGATCTTCGACTCTCGGGAGACGAGTTTTACACGGTTCTCCAAGACTGGCATGACGGCTTTGACGCTGAATGGAGGTCATTCCTGTCCAATTGATGTTAGGTGGAGATCGGTGACAGAGAGCGTAAACCGGCACATTGTGGGGGTGAGAGGGCCCTACAGAAAAGGAGAAGCGGCTCCATTCTGGCCTTTGAGTCTTGCGCTGTTGCTCGTGAGGGCGACGGCTGAAGCGTAGACAGAGGTACGGGCGGGCGGTTCCTGGCGGAGTTTAAGGAATGACTAGCGTTTGTCCCCGAACAGGCTTATCTGGTCTGCCGTGTACCTTGCGCTCAATAAGGCGCTGTTCGTTGCGACCTTTTGAAAGCTGGGTGGCAGACAACTATGTATAATCTCGCTTCTCCTTCATCTCCGTGATCCGCCATGGTATCTGATTTAGCGCACTTCGTCCTTCCAGGAAGGAAGCGTGCCAGCCGGAGCCTGCGATAGCGCATCTTTTAGCGCTGCTTGGATCTGTTCGTTATGCGGATCGAGCTGCAAAGCCTGATGGAGCTCGTCGAGCCCTTCTGACCACTTGCCCATGCGCAGAAGCGCTACGCCATAGTTCGTTCGGATGCCGGCGTGGCTTGGATCCAGTTGGGCCGCATCGCGGTACTTAGCAAGCGCCCCGCGAAGGTCTCCGGACTTTTCGAGGGCAGCTCCGTCGTTATTGATTTGTACGGCCTTGAGCTTGTTTTGATTGTTCCGATCACGGTCGCGGAGCAGCTCCGCGAGTTGCTGTTTCAGGCGATCTGCCCCATCCAAATCGCCGCTTTGCCGCAGGGCCATCTGCAGCGCGTTCAGAGTGGACTGATCGGACGGGTTTAGCTCGTAGGCTTGACGAAGGTGGTCGATCGCAGGCCCGGTCTTGCCTTGATGCAGGTACTCGGCGCCAAGCCGATACTGAGCAACCGCATCGTTCGGATTCGTAGCAACGGCATGTTCAAATGCCGCGAGCGCGCCAGAATCATCCAGTAGCTGCGTACGGACCTGCCCAAGGTCAGACCACGCTCCCGCAAAGCCCGGACGCATGCGGATCGCCGTCTCGAGTTGTGTTGCGGCGGCACGTGGGCGGTTTTGCGCTGAGTAAATCCTGGCACGGAAATAATGCGCATCGGCCGCATCGTCAGCTTGCCCCAGGAGAGCGATGGCTCGATCCAGGTGCTTCGCTGCACTGATCAGGTCTCCCTGCATCACGAGCACCTGCCCCAGATTCAGTTGCCCGACTCCGTAGTCTGGCTTGATCGCGACCGCTTTCTCAAACGCTGTTTTGGCGGCGGCGGTTTCGCCGAATTTGTTGTAAGCCTCACCGAGTGCGTTCTGTGCTTCCGCGGAACGCGGGCGTTGGTCGACCGCGGTCTTCAATTGAGCAATGGAAGACGGCTTATCACCCTCTTCCATCAGGAGACTGCCAAGTAACAACCGCGCGTCCGTGTTGCGTGGTTCAGTCGCGATCAATGACTGCAAAACGTGAATAGCCTCGCCGCGCTGACCGTTGGCGGCGAGCTTCCATGCCTGCTCGAGTTTCGACTGCTGGGCACTCAGCATGGCCGCGCAAAGCAGTGCCAGAACGATGCTACGCATAATGGTCAACGGAACTTTTGCGTCTTATGAACGCCGGAACCCTCTACAAGAAAGACAAGTTGGTCGGCAGCAATATTCGTCAATCGTTCGACCAAACCCAGCGGCCATCGCACTTCCAGATCAACCGAAGTCGCGCTGCCGAGCCCGAAGTGTACGCGCGGATCATTCGACGACAGGTACGATGACTGGCTTAGCAACTCACGGACCTGGACCTTGCCGGCATAGCGCACAGTCAGCCTCGCCCCGATCGCACTTCGGTTCGATTTTGTTCCAGTGAGTTTGAACTTGATCCAGTGCTCCCGGCCCGAAACGTCGTTGCGCAGCAGCGATGGCGGTTCATACAGGTTAACGGTGAGAATGTCTATGTCGCCGTCGTTGTCAAAATCACCGAATGCGCAGCCGCGGCTACAGTGTTGCGCGATGGCCCCTGATCCTGCTTCGGCCGTGATCTGCTCGAAACGCCCGTTCCCGAGGCCGCGGAAGACGATACGCGGTCCTCTGTAAGGTTGGTCTGGTCTGCCCTGCAGCTCCGGATAAATTCCGCCGGTCACCCAGAAAACATCAGGATTGCCATCATTGTCCAGGTCCTCAATGCCAACGCCCCAACTGATGTACCGTGTTTCGCTGCCGAGCCCTGACCGGAAAGTATCGTCGTGAAATTCGCCTTTGCCGTCATTGGTATACACCGCCGTAGTATCCGCGGCGAAGTGGGTCTTCACGATGTCCAGGGCGCCATCGCAAGCCAAATCGCCGACGCCGACGCCCATCCCGGCTTGCTCCATCCCGTCTTCACTCAAGGCCACTCCGCGGTCCAGGGCCTCTTCCGCGAACGTGCCATCGTGCCGGTTTCGAAAGAGAAGGCTCGGAGTGGAATCAGAGGCAACGTAGATATCGGGCCAGCCGTCGTTGTCAAAATCAGCGGCGACCACCGTGAGACCGTAACCGGAGCTTGCCTTCTCGATTCCTGCCGCGCTGCTCACGTCGCGAAATGTGCCGTCGCCGTTGTTGCGATACAGCGAGTGGCGGCCATACTGGAGCCCGCGCGGTCCGCAGAATACTTTCTCAGCATTGCAACTGGAGAGTTCGCCGCCACGCGGCACAGATTTGGTGTCGAACAGAACATAATTCGACACAAACAAATCCAGGTGCCCGTCGCGATCGTAGTCAACGAACGTGCATCCCGAGCCGAAGCGTGGTTCCGTATTGAGTAGACCTGCTTCCTTCGTCACTTCGGTGAATGTACCGTCACCGTTATTACGATACAGAGCGTTGTTCGGGTAGCCGGTCAGGAACAGATCTTCGAAGCCGTCGTTGTTGTAGTCGCCAACGGCGACACCGTACCAATACCCGGTCCGAAACAAGCCCGAGCGGGCCGTAACGTCGGTGAACGTGCCGTCGCGATTGTTCTTATAGAGACGGTTGGAGGCATCGCCGGCGGGATCGCCATAGCGTGAACCGGTAAGCACGAGAATGTCCATCCAGCCGTCGTTGTCGTAATCGAAGAAGGCACAGCCACATCCCATTGCCTCGATCACATAGTCGGCATGGTTCGGATGGCCGCAAACCGTCACGGCGTGCAAGCCCGCTTTCGCAGAAACGTCGGTAAGGCGCGCCCGGAACGGAAGACCCGACGCCTTCAGACGAGGGCCGGCCTTCACTCCACGGGAAGCCATTCCCTGGATTGCATTCGAAGGGGGGCGAAGATTGCGCTGTCTGCGCGAAGAGAGGCATCCAGGCGTGCAGCGGCGGAGAAAGCAGCGACTGGATGAACTCTCTACGATCCAGCATGATTGGGGCCGCTTACCAGCATAGCAAGGCAAAAAACGCCCGCCGCAACTCCCTGTCGGGAGAGCGGCGGGCATGAAACGTTCGATTACACGATGCCACGGAACTGAGCCCACTCCTCAGAACAGCAATTTGAAGCCGATTTCCAGTTGTCGTCCCAGCCTGATTGCCATACACAGCAGTTTGCCCGGAGAACTCGCCTGCCGGCGATCCCTGGTAGATCGCTCGGCCGAAGAGGCCGGTGTCGGTGACGGTCGTGTCCGGATCGGCCAGATTCAGTTTGTTCGTGGCATTGTAGGCATTGAGCTTCAATTGCGCCTGCACCCGCTCTGTCAGATGGATATTCTTCTGCAGGGTGGCATCGAGGTTTATGAAGTTGGGGCCGACGATGCAGTTGTACTGCAGCGGGTTCGTTCGCAGCACGTAGGTATTCGCCGGCAGAGGGCTGAATGCAGCCGGGTTGAAGTAGTAGCCCGACGGAATGTTCTGGCAGGGATCGCTGTTGACGATCAAATTGCCAAAACGTGGATAGTCGCCGCTGGTATACGTCAGCAAACCGGTCGTCTGCCAGCCACCGATAATGGTATTCACCGCCGCCGGCACGTTTGAGAAGAGCCACTTGTTGTGGCCAAAGGGCAGCTCGAGCGTTCCCGCCGAAGTCAGGCGGTGGTGCGGTTGATTGCTGTCCTGCCACTGAAGCTTATTGCTAAACACCGTAAGGTCGTTGAAGGTGTTAATTTGTAACTTCTCTTTGATGTAAATGTATCCAAACAGGAAGTTGTATCCCTTGCTCCATCTCTTTTGCACCTGGAGCTCGAGGTCCTTGTAGTTTTCGCTCGCGCCACGCTCGCCAATCTCATACAGCTGCCCGTAGAACGGATACTTTGTCAGCAGAGATCCGAGCGGCAACTGTTGCTGGTTGTAATACGATCCCGGCTGCAACGTCTGGCTGCCATAGTGGTAGAAGGGATTGTCGACGCTCGTGTTGTTGAGGTAGTCGGGCGAGTAGGACTGCAGAATCGCCGGATCGGTGTTGTTCAACGCTTGATTGTAGAGCTTATTTCCATAAGTTCTGGAAGAAGGTAAACGATGCCACGAATTCTCCGGGCAGTTGGCGCTGCACAGAAAAACTCAGGCGATTGTTGTAGGCTTTTTGGAAATTCTTTGGGTACCACAAGAGCGGGGATCCGCCACGGCCGACATTTCCGCCGGAAGCCCTGCCCGCGATGGGCACGAGTGGATTGCTTGCCGGAAAGGGATTCTGGAATGTGGCTTGCGGAACGCCGTTCAAGAGCGGCGCGACGTTCTGGTATCCGGTCTCGCCGAAAAACGGCGGTTCCAGAAAGTTCACGTCTTCGAAACCTGAGACGGGCGCGGGTGTGAAGTTGAATTCCGTGGGCTCTTTATACATGGCGTATCCAAAGCGCGCTGCGGTACGGTCATTGATTCGGTACGCAAGACCAAACCTCGGTTGAAAGTCACCCTTCGGGGCGTTCCACATTCCGGGATGACTTCCGCTGGTGAAACTCCAGACGCCTGCGAAACTTTGACTCCCGCCTACGATGCTGCTGACTTGCGACGGCATGATCGGTGGAGCCGCACTGATCGCTGAATCTGTCTGTGTCAGATCGAGCCCTTGTGAGAGAAGGTGATTTGTGTCGTGCCAGGCGGCTTCGTACTCGTAACGCAGACCCGCGTTGACCGTCAGGTTGCGCGTGGCCTTCCATGTATCGCCAATATAGAGACCATAGAGGTTGGTGATTGGATTCGGCGCCGGGCCGCCCACTATTTGCGTATCGCCGTCGAGAGCGCCGAGCAGGTACGTCGCAAAGGGATCTCCCGAAACGGTCAGGTCCGGGTTGCTCGTTTCGCGGGCCGTCAACGCCTGGTCGAAGTTGAAATTCATTGTGTTGCTGACAAAGACCGGCCCACCGCCGCGGCGATAGTCGAGTCCAGCGGTCAGGTAGTGTGAGCCCCTCGTTTGGGCAACCTGCACGGCGAAGGCTTCCGCACTCGGACGCTGGTCCCAGAAGAAGCCGGGACCGCCGAAGCCGCTCGCACCGATATTCATCTTGGGATAGTAAACAGGCACGTTCGCCGATACGTCCTGATATGGGGCATACCAGCTGTTGTCCCAAATCTGCGACAAGCCGTCCTTGCCCAACCCTTTGGAGACGTAAGCGTCGATGAGGTTGAACCAATCACCATGAATATTGATGACGGTGTTTGGAGTCACTGTATAGATCAGGTCGCCCAGGACCTGGTTGGCCCCACGCAGACTTCCCGCTGGTTGATACAACACGTTATTCAGCGGATTGGTCTGACTGTCCTCGGAGTGATAGCGGCCATAGTAGCCCGATAAACGCCACTTATCGCTAATGACGTAATCGACCCGATCTGAAAAGTTGAGGTAGCTCGTGCTTTGGCTTCCGCTCTTGAAGAAGTTATTCAAATGAAACGGGCCCTGGCCGGCATTATTCGGGTCAGGGAAGAGTTTTGCGAGACCGCCGGTGACCGGATCGAAGCGGCTCGCTGGGATCACGTTGCCGGCAAACGGAGTACGCACCAGTGTGCCGGTCGAGGGATCGGCCGTGGGAGCAATAAACGGATCATAGATCAGGCGTTGCGCGCCGGTGGCGTCCACACTTGCCGAGAAGTCGCCCCCACGTTCCAGCGCGGTCGGCACCGTCTCGGTGTAGCTGTATGGCGAGTTGATCTTCCAGTCTTCGATGGAGAAGAAGTTGAACAACTTGTTCTTGAGGATCGGATTGCCGAAGGTGCCGCCATACATGTTTTGGCGCTGTGCATTGGTGACGTCGCGCGTACGGTCGGCTTTTGCGCTCAGCCAGGGATAGCGGCCAAGATAGAACGCCATCCCATGCCAATCGTTCGTGCCCGACTTGGTTGTCAGGCTGATCAAGCCGCCGGCACTGTGGCCACTGGAAGCCTCCACGCTGTTCTGGCTAACCACGGATTCCTGCACATCGTCCTGGTTCGGCGGATAGCCGGCCTTATGACCGATTCCGATAGGATTGCCGTCCACCAGCAGGTTGTTCTTAAGGTTGGTGCCTCCGCCGAGATCGACGCTGTTGGCCGCCCAGGACGCGTACGGAGCCATTTCCCCGCGTGTGTTTACGGCTGCCGGCTCGATTAACGTCAGCTTGAAGGGATTGCGATCGAGCCGCGGCGTGTCGTTCGCCATCTTTGTGTCGATCGTCAACTCTACGTTGCTCGAGGTGGTCTCGATGAGGGGCGGAGCGGCAGTCACAGTGACCGATTGCTGCAAAGCCCCGGCAGTGAGCATAGCATCAACGGTTACGTCGCCGCTGGACTGCACAACGACGTTCTCCTGAACATGCTTTGCGAATCCACCGGATTCGACGGCTATCGTGTAGGTTCCGGGTTCGACGAAGTCGAACACATAGATGCCGGCGTTGTCGGTTGGTTTGGTAGCGATGACCCCCGTGTTGTTGTTCGAGAGGGTTACCTTGGCTCCGGGCAGTACAGACCCGGTTTGGTCAGTAACCAATCCGCGAACCTGGCCGCGGGAGTTCTGAGCCATCGCCGGCAAGCTGAGTAGATATGCCAGCGACCCAATCAACAAATACGCGATGTGTTTCTTCGACAACATGCCTTGCCTCCAAAACAAAGTTGCTGAAACTGGTTCTTTGATGATTAGCCCTCGGCAATAAGGTCCGAGGCCACGTCGAAGATCGAATGCTCCAACGGCTGAACTTATACGGTTGCAGAATTTTCACGCGTAAGGTCTTTGCGGTTAAGGTTCGTGCTCTTATCCGTTAGCACCTCGGCGAAACTGCTCATTTGATGGAGCTTGTGCTGCTGCTGAGTAAGCGTATAATTCTCGCGTGTTGGAGGGGGAGCATATGCTAAATCATTCTGGCGCCGTGATCGCAGAGCTTCCGGATGCGGAAAAAAAAGCGGTCGAGGAGCAGCTGGAACGGCTGCTGCGCAACCCCCACTTCAGCCAAAGCCGTCGTTTCCCGTCTTTTCTTCGTTTTGTGATCAGCCAAACGTTATTCGGCCGCCCTGAGCTGCTCAAGGAGAGAACACTGGGGATCGAAATCTTTGGCCGGGACGCGGACTACGACACCGCATCGGATCCGATCGTCCGGGTGACGGCGACGGAGATCCGCAAGCGCATCGCGCAGTATTACCAGGAACCTGGTCACGAGACGGAGCTGCGCCTATCGCTTCCCTCCGGCTCTTATGTTCCTCAGTTCCACTGGCCCCAGGCTCCTAAGCGGAACGAGTCTACTGAACTGACGGCGGTCCTCACCCTTCCCCCACCTGTTCTCGTTGAGGCCTCGAAGGCGCCCATCGCAGAGGTCCCCGCGCGAGGGTGGCTCTGGCGACCTGCTACCGCTATCGTCCTCGTCGCCTTTCTAACCCTTTTATGTGGGGGTGCGGCCTTTCTTTGGCACTCGGCACAACGGGCTCCGTTCAATTTTTTCTGGGGTCCGGTGGTCCATACCAACGAGCCGGTGCTGTTCTGCGTCGCTGATCAAAACTCGTACCCCGTGATTGCCCTGCGCGATGCTGCCGACCCCTCCCGCAGAACCCTACTCAAGGAAGATTTAACCGCCATCGTGATTGACGACTTAAACCCTGTTGTCCGGCTCGCCGCCCTGCTGCAATCCAACGGGAAAAAGTTCAGCTTGCAAGGTGAGGGGGTCACCGACCTGATGGATCTTCGCGGTGGGCCCACGGTGTTCATCGGTGCTTTCGACAACGCCTGGACTCTTCGACTCACCAGTTCCTTGCGGTACCACTTTGCCAACGACCCTGCCATGACAGAATTCCGCATTGTCGATAGCACCAACGCGGCCCACCCGGGCTGGGTTATCAACCGCCTGCAGCAAATAAGTACCAAGAACTATCGCGATTTTGCGATCGTTGCGCGCTTTACCGACAACACTACGGGTAAGCTGGCAGTGGTGGCCGCTGGCATAGGCCGGGGCGGGACCATAGTTGCGGGCGAATTTCTCACCGATTCAGGCAATCTGGCGCAACTGGAACGTGCCGCCGCCCAGGCGGGCAACAAGAAAAATATGGAGTTCGTTCTGAGCACCCAGATGATCGACGGCGAACCTGGAACGCCGAAGGTGGAAGCCAGCTACTTCTGGTAGGTTCCTGCTCGGGGCCAGGTGCTCGCGGGCAAGACCCGGGGCAGGTGAGTGTCGGAAAGACGAGCGCAAGCGAACCCTTCGAGGACGCGTCGTTAAGTATCAGAAGCTGTCGAAACCAGGGGCGATCGTGTCTTCTGGGATAACCCCTTAGCCCACCCTTAGCTAGAGCGGAGACAGTGTCTGGATGAGAGGCGGGAGAGCAGCGCGCCGGGCTGTCTCCCGTCAGTTTTTATGCTGCGTCTGCGGCTTGTTCCGTTTTCATCCGTTCCGCCCGAACTGTGACCGGCACTCCGTTTGTGACAGAGTCGAAGACGGGCGAGAATCCTGTCCCGAGGCTGGCGAGTTCCTCCAGTTGTTCGTCAGTGACATCGGCGTGGATGGCGAGGGTCATGCGGATGTTCTGGAAGCCCTTTCGCACGTTTTCGTCGATTCCGAGAAAGCCGCGCACATCCACGTCTCCCTCTACCTGCGACTCGATCTCCTCGATCTTGATCCCTCGCGCAGCTGCGTGATACACGAGCGCGCTTGTGACGCACGCCGCAAGAGCTGTGAGAAGATATTCGGCGGGATTGGGGGCCTGGTCGCGCCCGAGAAGAACCATAGGCTCATCGGCGTGGATTAGGAACGATTTGGCACGCTGGTGCAGCTGGCCTGCTCCGTAAAACTCGTTCAAGGTCGAGCGGTTGTGGCCGCCCTCCAGCCATTCGTTGTTCGAGCGGAAGCGAAACTTCGCGACCGTGGGATTGGCTTTGACTGCATCTATTGTTTGCATCAGGTCAGTGACGTTGACACCGTTAATAACTTTCGACATAGCGTGCTCCTTCTGCATTCGGATTGACTGCAAGTGCTTGTGACATCTCCGAACGCTGAATTGACTATGCGCTGAGTGAAGGGCTTGCACTTGCTCGCGCGTCCAGCTCTCTTATCCACGGTGCGGTATGATTGTCAGTCACTTGACCCAGCGTCCGGGAAACTTTGCTGAGAGTGCGGAAAGTCGTGTGGAGAACCAGATGGATGTCCTATCGACAGTGCTGAAGACGGTGAAGCTCGAGGGAACCATGTTCTACAACGCTGAGTTTTCGGCGCCGTGGAGCCTTCGCTCGCCAGCCTCCAGTTTGCTGGCACAATACCTGTCGCCCGAGCCGAGGCACGTGATCCTCTACCACCTGCTTACGCAGGGGCAGGCTTATGTGGCGGTCGAGGATGGTGAGCGAGTCCTGCTCTCCGCCGGCGATATCGTTGTCTTTCCTCACGGCGATGCGCACACGATGGGAAACGGCCGTGATGTCGCGTCGCGGGACTACGAGAGAATGCTGCAGGATGTTCTGTCGCAGGGGCTGAAGCCGGCGAGTATGGGCGGCGGTGGTGAGCTCACCAAATTTGTTTGCGGCTACCTGGCATGTGATCCGCATCTCAGTAAAGCTTTTCTGGGCGGGCTGCCGCCGGTGTTCAAGGTCCACATTGGCAGCGACAGCTCAGGCCAATGGCTGAAGAACTCCATCCTTTACTCTGTCGGGCAAGCCGTTGTCTCACAGGCAGGAAGCGATATCGTCGTTGCAAAGTTGTCCGAAGCGTTATTCGCGGAGACGCTGCGGCGCTATGTGGATTCTTTACCACCGGGCCACACCGGATGGCTGGCCGGAGCGCGCGATCCTCATGTGGGCAAGGCGCTGGCGCTGATGCATCGTCAACCATCCTACCTGTGGACCATTGCCGAACTGGCTACACAGGTTGGGGTGTCGCGGTCCGTACTGGCGGAGCGTTTCCGGCATTTTCTGGGGGTGCCACCTATGGCCTACCTGACAAGTTGGCGGCTGCAGTTGGGTGCGCAACTCCTCACGTCCACCAGTCGCAGTGTCGCGCAGATTGCTGGTGAGGTCGGTTACGAATCGGAGCCGGCGTTCAACCGCGCCTTCAAGCGCGAGTTTGATGCCCCGCCCGCGCGCTATCGTCTCAAAGCCAAAGTTGCCGCTGCAAAATAGACCCGGCGGTCCGGTTGGGAATGGGCGCCCGCGGGATCGCAAGTAAGTCCCCAGTTCTCGGACGCTGCTCCCAAGTGACGAGCAAACCGGAAACTGAGAACCTCGAGTGTTGACAACTGGGCAGTGCGCTCATCGAACTGGGCTTAGGAACCGATCCAGAGATTAGTCCTGACAAACGCCGCGGCGTCTTGCACAATCACACGCACGTGTCTGGAAGCGGACCCTTCATCCCACCCCGGCCTTGCCAAGGGAGCTTTCAGACGGGTAGGCACTGGTGCCGCTACTCGGGTTCTGGACGCGGTTGGTTACTTTGAGAACAAATGGAGCCGGGATGCTTTACCCCATTACCGAACCGATACCAAATTCAGTTGAGGATCGGTTCGGCTACATCGACGATCGAGGAGACATTGCCGTCTGGCCTTCGTATTCAGCATGCTCACATTTTTTCGAGGGCAAAGCGTCGGCAATTGACGAAACAGGACTGAGCGGATTTATCAATGGTAAGGGAAAGCTGGTGATCGCTCATCAATTCAGAGGACTTGGGACATTCCATAATGGAGTCTGTGCCATTGATGGCGGGTATATTAGTCATTCCGGCGATTGGCTGATTGAACCAACATTTCTGGTCGTGAGCGCGTTTGCAGAAGGACGAGCCTTCGCCTCAACAGACGGCGAAAATTTCGGGTTCATCGACTTCACGGGCAGATTTGTTATTGATCCTGGCTTTCGTCCATGTCGTCATTTCAGTGAGGGTTTGGCTGCTGTTTGTATCGATGACCGATTGGGGTACATCAATCGCAACGGAGGGTTGGAAATCCCAACAGTATTTGAAGGTCCAAATGCGACAGGCTTTCGTGACGGAATTGCCGGAGTTCGGATCGACGGACGTTGGGGCTTCATTGATCGCTACGGCTCCTTTGTCATAAAGCCAGAGTACGAAGAGGTCAGACCCTTTTCAGAGGGGCGTGCTTGTGTCCGGCAAGATGGGAAATGGGGACTGATTGATACCGACGGTCGGCAAGTTCTCGATTGTCAATTCGATGAACTTCGGGGACTCAATGCAGGAATGGCACCGGCGAAAATGGATGGCAAGGCAGGCTTCGTATCAGATACAGGCAAATGGCTGATCGAGTCAAGGTTCGATAGATGCTTCGGCTTTTTCGGCGACTTGGCAGTTGTGAAACTTGGAAAAACCTATAGTTACATCCGGCGAGACGGAGAAATTGTGTGGACCTCGAAGCCGGGGGCGCAAGTTCAATATCCTCCACCGCCGTTTTTTGTTTAGGTCTTGAGAGCCATGCCCTCGGTCGAGACTCCCAAAGCAGACCTCTTCGAGCGCCATGCTTCGCATCGAAGAAACCTGGGGACGTGAAACCTGGGGACGGACTGTAGTGCACCCCTGAGTTGAGACACGGCCTAAGGCCATTAAATGGGGGACACCTCGGCCCGTTTTGGCTTCGTTTATCTATAAAGCAGTCGTCTGGCCGCGGGAGTGTGGGAATCCCGAAGGGATTTCCAAGGCCTGTGGGAGCGGTGGTAAACCTGCTTTTGGTTTTCCACCGCTTCCATCAGTGCCGTCAATTCCGCTGGCCTCGCTGGCCTGCTCGAACTCTTCCGGTGTTAGATATCGTAACGCGGAATGCAGCCTTTGTCGGTTGTAAACCTTCTCCAGGAAATCCCCGATTCGACTGCGTGCGTCTTTCAGATCGCGATAGTCAGTCCCATAGGCCTCCTCCTCCTTCAACGTGCGCATAAACCGCTCTGCGCGTGCGTTGTCATACGGATTGCCGCGCCGGCTCATGCTGATCTGAATCTCGCCTTGCTGCAGTATTTCTGTGTAATCGCACGAAGCGTACTGCACGCCTCGATCGGAGTGATGGATCAGCTCCTCAGCTTTCCAATCGCGCCCGTTCAGTGCCATCTGCAAAGCTCGAATCGCCAGTTCAGCTTCCAACGTCCGCCCCAGATCCCAGCCGATCACCCGTCGTGAGTATGCATCCAGCACAACAGCCAGATAGACAAATTCACTGCGGAGGCGAATGAACGTAATGTCGGCCACCCACAACTGGTTGAGTTTGGTTAGTTTCACGCGCCGCGCCAGGTTTGGATAGATCGGCAAAGCATGCGCCGAATCGGTCGTAAACACATACTTTCTCCTTCGCAAGCTAAGCAGGTTGTCTTCTCGCATCAAGCGCAGTACACGCTTGTGATTGACGAGCTGCCCTTCACGTCGAAGCAGAGCGGTCAACATGCGGTAGCCACGAAGACGATGATGGGCGACTGCTAACTCCTGCAAGCGAGCGCGCAGCAACAGGTCTGCCTGTTTTGGCGCAGTCTGTTGCAAGTAGCGGTAGAAACCGGCACGACTTACTTCGGCCACCTGGCATTGCTGTTCCACGGTCAGTGCTACTCCTTCGAGCGAGAGCGAGACTTCGATGCCGCGATAGACTCCTTGCCGCCATCGCTGGTACGACTCGATGCTGCTCCCCCGACTTGCTCGAAGGCTCGTTTTAAAAAATCCACCTCCAGCTGCTTACGTCCTAGCAGCCGCTCCAGTTCTGCAATCCGCAACTCGGCTGCACTGGGTCTTGGCGGAGATACGATCTGTGACGTGCTTCCTGGCGGTCGGCCTTTGCGCCGCTCCAGCCCCGCCCTGCCTTCGGCCTCAAACTGGTGGCGCCACTGGTAAAGGAACTTCCGGCGTATACCCAACTCTTCGGCTAGCCCGGTGATGCTCGTGGCCTGCGCCATCCGGCGCACCGCCTCCTGCTTGAAATCTGTGCTGTAGCTTCTCGCCTTCTTCTTCTTCATCGGCCAGCTCCATTATGGCCGATAAATGTCCCCGATTTTGTTGCCGTAACCGTGTCTCAATTTTGGGGTCCACTACACTGCTACGGATCTTCGGTCTCGGGACGAGGTCTGTGTAGAACGCGTTCCATAGAAAACTGGAGGGCATATCGTGAAAGATTTGACGAAAGTCAAAAACCGCCCAGTAAATCGTCGCACCTTACTGAAGGGCGGATTACTGGCAAGTGGCGCAGCTACTTTGGGCGTCGGGTTGTTCGGCAAAGGGGCGACGGCTTACGGCGAGGAAAGCAGTTCAAGTCTGAACAAGGGAGATATCGCGATCCTCCGTCTTCTGGCGGCGGCAGAGCGCAGCCTGCGAGCCTCTCCTTCTGCTGCTGTCGGTGGACGGCAGTAGCGCACATGCCCAGGCGTGAAGTGCCCCCTACCTCTGGTTTTGCGAAATAGGGAGCACGCTGGTTTGTTGCGAAGACACTTTCTTAGAACAAGAACTTCAACGCTACCTGCATGATACGGGGATCCTTCGACGAGGTTACGAAACCGAATCCGCCCTGACCGGTGTTGTTGACGAGGCCACTGGGATTATTAAACTGCGTATGGTTGAAGACGTTGAACGCTTCTGCCCGAAATTGCAGTTTGGTGTTCTCGGTGATGGTGGTGTTCTTTAGCAGAGCCATATCATAATTGTCGATGCCAGGACCGGAGAAGGATCGCCGCATTGCGTTTCCTACCTGCCCGATTGTTTCCGGGACGAAGTAGTTTGGGTTGAAATATGCCAGCCCTTTTCGCGGGTTCCGATTTCCATAAAGAGGGCTGCCGTTGTTCGCGTAGCTTGGCACATCTACGTTTGCATTAAAGGCGCCAAGCAGTGAATTGTCGTCATCCTCATTGAGAGTGACCGGCTCTCCCTTGGCAAACGTAGTTACCCCTGAAAGCTCCCAGCCCGCGGTGAGCCGCTTCACAAGGTCCCCCCCACCCGTCCATTGATCGAACGGCAATTGCACGGTGTAGCTGGCGACCAGATTATGCGGAACGTTAAAGCTCGATAATGCGCGGGTTTGGGCAGGATCCAACGGATTGGTCGCGTCAAAGGAGTCCGAACCATTGTCGATCGACTTCTCAAACGTATATCCAATCAGGAAATTGAAGTATCTTTCGGTGTGCTCCAGGGTCACCTGCAGCGAGTTGAAGCTGGAACTGACCGCCGTCTTCATGTACGGATTGCTGTTGAAGTTAATCCCGAAGGTCGGCCTGGTTCCGCTCACGGTCTGGCCACTCGCCGTGGTATAGATCGTGTCTTCGCCAAATGGGCCGCAAGTTGTCGAACCGGGCGCCACATTGGCCGGGTTACTCAGTTGAAGACAGAGCGCCTGGTCCCCGGGATTCGATTCCTCAAACGTTAGCAACTGCCTCCCCACCGTACCGACGTAGTTCACGCTGATCACGGTTGCGGTTCCCAATTGGCGCTGGAAAGAGAGTTGCCATTCCTGAACATAAGGCATCTTGTTTTTGTAGTAGTAATAGTCGGATCCGCCGATGGGTGTCGCTCCCGCCCAATTGAAGGTTGTATCGGGATTCTTAGGAGACACGTTGGTTGGAGGAAAGACGAAGGGGAACTTCTGTCCAGCCCCAACTCCCGACGCCCGGTCGACAAACGGAGTGGCCAGCTCAGTCGATGACACGGAATAGTAGTTACCGTAAGGAGCGTCCCCTACTTCGACAAAGCCGGTGGCGTCTTCGATCGAGCTATAGAAGATACCGTACCCGGCGCGTATGCTGGTTTTTCCCGCGCCGCCTAGGATCTTACCGAGGAATCCATCGGTCACATCCGGCGAATAAGCAAATCCGATTCTAGGACCGAAGTTGGTGTACTTGGTGGGCCCGAGCGTACGAGGAATGCCTGGATCTCCCGGGACAACCAGACCCACGGGAGCAGTGGGAAAAGCGAGCGACTGCAGCCCGGGAACAACCGTTTCGAGCTTGTTTTGCGTGTCGTACCACGGTGTAGCTACTTCCCAACGAAGGCCGTAATTGACTGTAAGGTTGTGGGTCGCGCGCCAGCTATCCTGACCATAAAACCCGTAGTATTTGCTCCGCGAGTCGAGAAGCTGCTGGCTGGCTTGCACAAAGCTCGCCGGTGCCCCGATCAGGAAATCGGCAAAGTCCAAACCGGTCTCTGAGCCATTAAAGCCAAAGCACCCGTTGTAGCAGTTGTAATTCCGCTCGTTGATCTGGTTGTAGTGGAGGTTGGCGCCAAACTGCAAGGTGTGCGTTCCAACAATCTTGGTGATGTTATCGATGATTTGATAGGTGTTGTTGTATTGCCTCAATGCGTCAGGCGGGACACCAAGGCTGAAGTTGTTGAACAAGAAATTCGCAACACCTTCGTATGCAGGGTTGATCGGGGAGATGCCGCCCTCAGGGCCCCAGGGAGTAACAAAACCCTGGTCGGCAAGGGTGACACCCAAACCCTGGCCTGCGGTCGGTTGGCCGGTCTGGTTTACATCGCGCAGATAGGCGAGACGAATATCGTTGACGGTCGACGCGTTAAAGGTGGTGGTCAACCCCAGGTTGATCATCTGGGTTTGGCCATTATTGGTTGCAGCAAAGCCCGGGACGTTTACCTGGCTATACGGATTGACCGTATGGAATCGGTCAAAAAAGTAATAGCCAAACAGAGCGCCGAACCGGGTGGGAATGTCCACCCGGCCGCTCCCCTTATCGTCGCTCAACGTCGAATTGAAGGCAGAGGTGGAGTAGCCAGGTGCGTTGTTGACAATTCCATTGGCTGTAGGAAGGAACTTTAGCGAGTTCACCGCAACCGGCGACCACGCGCTCTGGGGAATGAGCGCATCGGGAAAAACGCAAACTGGGTTTTGTGGCGTACAGCCAGGAGTGTAATAGCTTTCCCCCTGCGTAACGGTCTTCCCCAGTGTCTGGGAGAGTGTGTTGGCCCAGCCTGCGCCGACGACCGTACCGGTGAGCGCACCAACTGAGTCCGAGAGATTTCCCGCGCGGTTGGCATCCGAAGGTACGGGATAGCTCTGCGTCTGTCCAATAATCTGGCGAGTTCCCTGGTAGTCGGCGAACCAGAACATCTTGTCCTTCTTGATCGGGCCCCCGACTGTTCCGCCGAATTGGTTCTGGATGTAAACGCCGCGCGTCGGAGCGTAGTAGTTTCTGGCATCCAAATCTGTGTTGCGCAGGAAGTCGAAGACCGTCCCGTGATAATCATTAGTCCCCGACTTGGTAACTACGTTGACCTGACCACCGCTGTAGTTTCCATACTCCGCATCGAAGTTGTTGGTAATGATGCGGAATTGTGCAATGGAATCGAGATTGGGGATCATGGCGGCACCGTTGTGCACGCCTTCTTCCGCATTGGCCCCGTTCACCATGAATGCGTTGGACCCAGTGCGTCCGCCGTTGACAGATTGCTGGCCGTTGTCGAGGTCACCCGACACCTGCGTCGCGCCGACTCCCGACGTTCCACTGTCCGTGCTATGGGAATAGGGCGACACGCCCGGCTGCAACTTCAGCAGGTCGATGTAGGAACGTCCATTGAGCGGCACAGAGGTAATCTTGGCGCCCTGGATAACTACGCCGTTCTGCGTGCTCTGCGTTTCCACCCGCAGCGCATCACTCTTCACGTCAACGGTGTTCGTCACGCTTGCCAACTGGAGACTGATATCGATACGCAAAGCGGAGTTCGCGTTGATCTTCACGCTGCTCTGCTTATAGTCAGCGAAACCTGGTTGGCTGACGGTCACATCGTAGGTGTCGACGTTCAAAGTAGACAGGTTGTAGAAACCCTTACCGTCGGTGATTGCCGTGCTCTGCACGTTGGTGGAAACGCTGGTGGCGATCACCGTCACGCCGGGTACGACAGCTCCGCTCGGGTCAGTCACGACGCCGGAGATCGAACCGGTGATGGCCGCCCACACAGCGACGGTTGCAAACAATACCAGCGTGAGAACGCTGGCGCTGCGTACGACTCTGAAGAAACGATTCATGGGATTGACCTCTCCGAAAGGAATGCGCTTTAAAACGCTACGTTTGTCTGTCGAAACGTATGCGGTGAGATTCTCGCGTAAAAAGGAAAATCCGGGATCTGGAACCGGTGCTGGGAGCCCGGAACGACATTTAAACCGCGATAAACAGAAGAAAACAAATCAAAAAAAACAAAAGCAACAGGAGGTTACTTGCGCCTCTTCGGTGGTGTCAATTATTCGCATGCAAGATGCCTTGAGCTCCTAAAGCAGCTCGATGCACAGCTTTGACGCGCCGGGTTGGCCAGGGGTTGTATCTCTCTGATCTCAAATCATTTCGTGGGGCAAAAGATAAGTCAGACACATGTTGGTGCAACGCTCGGCTAAGTAGGCTGCGGTAAGCGAGGAATCGCTCCCTCATGTGATAAAGACGGATTCATTGCAATGGAGTTATGTACCGCAGCCTGTAAAAGCGAAGAGGTACGTTTTCCATTGGCTTGCTACGTGACCTAGAGCCTGTTCTTAACTTTGCACCAAGCTTGATGCCTTGCTGGGGGATTTATCTTGGCATGGTATCCAGTTGGAGGTGGTTAAACACACACAGGCCAAACGAGGCTTCGTACTGCTGCCCCGCAGATGGGTCGTGGAACGCAGCTTCGCCTGGGCCGCTCGCTTCCGACGACTCGCCAGGGACTACGAACGACTTTCCACCTCCCTGGCTGGCTTCCACTACTTCGCCTTCGCTTGGCTCATGCTCGCTCAACTCTTCAAACTACTTAACCAAAGTTAAGAACAGCCTCTAGGAACGTCAGAATCAAGAATCCCCTGATGTCGAGCTGCACTCAATCACGTTTTTCTGGAACTTCGCGCCGTGGAGCAAGTCACCGAACTCTCGTTTATGGGGAACTCCATCGTACTGTGGCCACGATGCATTTTGGGACGCCGTGCTGTGTCGAAAGTGAAATCTGCACTCCGCTGCCTTTACCTATCCTGACCCGAGGCTTTCTCTTGGGCGGACCAGTAACTTGTTCGAGTCTGTATGACTGCGTCAGGAAAATCGGGGACGCTTACACGAAGTGTGTGTAGAGTGGGGTTGGCTTCGGCCGGTGACTCAAAGCTGATCATATAGTAATTGTGGATACGATTCGCAATTCGCTATAGACCCGCGTCAAATCCTTTCTGGGTCGTGAAGTTGATGTACTCCCCTCCTGAAAGCGCTGCCAGTTCTGACGCGGCATTCTTCCTGAGGGCATTAATAATCAGCAGGAGCAATGGAGGTAGCTCCAGGACCGGTGGTTGCCTCGTGGTTTTGTCCCCTGCCGCGGCTGATCCTGGGGTGGAACTAATTGGTGGTCGCGGAGGTGGTTGAAGATCTCGACGCGGAACGCTCTCTTCCGGGATTCCATCGTCGCTGGAACGCAGCTGGGCAATCACCTCGTCTCGGCCTGGAGAAAAAACGACGGAGTATATTACTGTGTTGGTGACTCCAAGCGACGACACGACGTCCTGAAGCTTGGTGTGGCTCCCGTGGTCACGAGTCTCTCCTATGAGGAGGATGGCGCGCCGATAGTTATTTTGTCGATCTTTGAGCAGGCGGGTCGCGAAGTCGACGGTGTCAAGTGTGGCTGCCCCATAGTCAGAACACTTTCCTAGCTTTGATAAATTAAGTTGCAGGGTGTCGGAACTACTTGAGAAGTTGCCCAGCAGTGTGGGCTCATCGCCGTAACTAACGACCGCCACCTCATGAGGGCTGCCGCCGGTAATTGCTTCAATCATTGTTCCCAAGCCCGCAAGTTTGCCGAATTCGAGGCTCGCGGACCTGCTGCATTGGATGGCAACCACCAATGAAAGTCCACGGGGGATGTCGTAGTCTTCATCAACATGTATGCTTCGGCGCAGACCGTTGTCTTCGACAAGAAACTCTTCTGCCTTGAGCCCATAGACTGTTTCGCCATCGCGAGCTTAGACCCGTGTGGGAAGTAGTACGAGGTTGGATTGCGTTCGGAAGGTGGTTCTCGAACCATCGGTCTGGACAGCCAAGGCCTCAGACATCCTGCAAAAAGTCACTCGCGCTCAAACCGCACTCAATAAAAGACCATCTGTGTGACGGTTTTTTCTTCCCTTGTGGAGAGGTTTTATTTTGGCACATGACATCTAGTAACAAAAGCTGGAGTTGTCAGAACTTTGATGTCACAGCTGCCAAATATTGGATTGCAGATACTGGGGAAAACTGTGCGACCGGCATTCATTTAGTCAGGCCTAGACCAACCTTGGTTGGCTCTTTGGAGGAACGTGGCTCCGTCACATTCTTGGAGCACCGACAATTCGTTTATCGTGAAATTTGAGCAGGCGTTTCGGTTGGTTACCGGACAGCCACCTGACGCAGTGCTGATTTACACAGATAAATATCAGAAGTCTTTAGGTAAGTGCGCTGTAGCTTCGGAGAAAATCCGAAACTCAATGGTCCTATGGTGTCAAAATCCTCAAAGCCACCTCGTTACTCGATATAGCGGCGAAGAAACCGTTTTACCTGAGATCTTAGAGATGCTGAAGCGACGATAAACGTCATTACATCGAAGGAGGGAAGGGGAACGGTTGTTGCTAAAGAGGTAACCGTCATGAATTCAGCCGGGGCGGTGGGGACAGACGGGCGGCGGTGGGGGACAGGCGAAACTGCCTGACTAGATTCCGGGCGTACACATGAATACGTACGCGACCATAGTCATTGCCTGCTCCCGAGGATATCTCTCGTTCTTAGTGGTCTGCCGTCTTATAATTTCGGTTAAAGTCCAACTTGTCGCCGCTACGGGTAATCCATGGCTTTAGCTTGTCCTGCTTGTCGATGCAAGCAAAGAATTTGTTACCCTCCCCGCGCAGACTCGGAAGGCTGTTCATGACGAGTTGGAACAGACGCAATCCCGCGAGGAACACGCCTGGACCGAATATCCTTGTGATGCTTCCAATGCGCGTCTCGCTGCGCCTGGCGAGCTCCAGCTTGTCCACGTTGAAGTCCCAGTACTGCCGCACATGCAGCGTAAATTCGGACTCCGGCAGGTACGCAGCGGTCGCCTGATAGATGCCTCGCCTGTCCCAGCGGTAGATGTAGTTGGGGATGCTGGAGTTCTGGACCCCACCCTTCTCGTAGTTGTTGGAGGTTACGGCTGGCAGCTCATAGGGGAACGAGAACCGCATCCTGATCAGCGCCCGCATCGTGAGCGAATCGTTTGGTTCCATCAGGATGACATGCCTGCGGCTCACGCGCAGCATCTCCAGCAGCGCGCGGTGCGGAGAGCGGCAGTGGTGTAAAACCTCGTGGGCCAGGACCACGTTGAACGAACTGTCAGGAAAGGATAGGCTCTCGAGATCGGCGTACAAAACGGTCAGTTCGGCTTCCTTGAAGGAGCTTTTCTCCGCGTCGGCCATCGGCTCGATGTTCGAAAGCGTGATTCGCCGGAAGCCGGCCCGGTACACCACATTCGCATCCCTGTAGCTGCCACCAACGATGAGGATGCTGTCCATCGAATCGATGCCGGTGGACTCGACGCACTCTCGCAGGGTTCGCTCGAAGCGGCTGCGGTCGACTGCGGAGCCTTCGCCTGCTAGTGCGGTGTCATAGCATTGGGCGGTATCCTGCGTCATGCTCTCAGGCTATCAATCCGGAGAAAAGGCGATTGTCAGCCGATTGTCATTCTTCTGTCGTTTACCTCGCGAGTGTGGGCCTTAAACGCGAACGTTGCCGCACCGGGAAAGAGGCAGCAACGGCACGAATTTTATTGAGATCACCGCCTACGTGCGCAGTCGATCGATGATGTCGTCGACGATCCCGTACTCCTTGGCCTGCGGTGCGGTCGTGATGAAGTCGCGCTCCCCCTCCGAAGGCAAATCTGCGTCCACCCATGAGACATTGGACACAAATGCGCGCAGCTCCACGCATCAGTTACCTCCGAACTCTTCGCGTGAGCGTGAATCACCCCTTGATAAAGGACTTTGATCATGCGGTGAAAACATTTGGAATCGAAGAGATAGTCCAGAATTTGGACCCTATTTGGTTGGCGATCGCCTGATGTCCAATCATGTCCATCTAGAAACAATTCTGCCTCTCCTCCGCCTGACCTCAACCCCATCTCAAATTCCCACCGCAAAAAAAGAAGCAAAAAAAATCCCTGCCTTACCCCCTAAGGTAACTTATAGCGCAGTAACTATTGACTTCAAGAAAATGCGTCCCCCCCACTAACGCAATGTCCGGAACCGTAATAGTTTCAAATCATGCCAACCAACACAGATAAGGAAGCAGACATCACAAACCCGCGCCCACAACTGCCCAACCTCGCCGGGATACAAAGCCGGCGGGCCGAACTGCTTGCCATGCTCACGCCATCGCAGCGGGAAAAATATCCTCCGGCCTCCGCGCTCTATCCGGATCCGTCCGCACCACGCGATACACGACCCTTGCCGCCGCGCCCACCCACGGAACCCATACTGGACGAGCGCGCCCTCCACGGCGTAGCCGGGCAAATGGCGCGTACCCTTGCCCCGCAAACCGAGGCGCATACCGCCGCGCTCCTGCTCCAGTTTCTCGCCGCCTTCGGCAACCTCGTCGGCCCCGGACCCCACTGCATGGTCGGCGGCACGCGTCACGGCCTCAATCTCTTCGCCGTCCTTGTCGGAGATTCCAGCAAGGCCCGCAAGGGAACCAGTTGGAGCCAGATCGCCCGCCTCTTCGCAGCCGTCGATCCCGGGTGGCTTTCCACCCGTGTCACCAGCGCGCGCCTCACTGCCGCTGGCCTTGTCTATGCTCTGCGCGATCAGCAACCGCCAACGGACCGCCGCCTCCTCGTGCTCTCTGAAGAGTTTGCTTCGGTCCTCCATTCGCTGAAGCGCGCCAAGGGGCAACTTTCGCCGCTGATCCGTTCTGCCTGGGACCACGGTCATCTCCCCACGCTCGATATATACAGGCAGGTGCCGGCCACCGGAACGCACGTGAGCCTCATCGCCCATATTACCCAGCGCGAGCTCGCCCAGAGTCTGCACCCCACAGAAGCGCACAACGGCTTCGCCAATCGTTGCCTCTGGACCTGGGTGAAGCGGAGCAATTGTTTTCCCGAAGGGGGCAGCATCGACCCCAACGAGTTTTCCGACCTCATCTGGCAACTTCGGCGGGCGGTTGAGTGGACCACGGCCGATCCGGAAATTCTCTTCCAACGCGATACCGCCGCCCGCGAGCTATGGCAGGAACGTTATCCTGCGTTGAGCCAGGCGCGTCCCGGCTTGCGCGGGGCAGCCACCAGCCGCGCTGAGGCCCAGGTGCTGCGGCTTAGCGCCATCTACGCGGCTCTTGACCGAACCTCTGCCATCGGCCTGCCGCATCTCGATGCTGCCTTGGCCGTTTGGGACTACTGTGAGGCCAGTGCCGGACTTCTCTTCGGTCTCTCCACCGGCGACCCCATCGCAGACCGCATCCGCGAGGCGCTCGAGGCGTCGGGTAGAGGATTGTCAAAACATCAGATCCGTCGGCTCTTCCATGGCCACATCGCTACCGATCGCATTGATTCTGCCCTCAGGCAACTCATCGAACTGAGCGCCATCCGGGGCTACAGCGAGCCCGGCAGAGGACGCCCCGCTACTCTCTGGTCATCCGTGGCAGAGCCGCAACAAGAGGAACCAGAAGCGGAATCCATGGAACAGGAGTCGGAGAATCCTGAAGAGGAGGGAATAGACCACGCGTCTGAGGAGGTGTCGGGCGACTTTTAGCGCTTATAGCGCTAAAAACGCACTTTTTGCGCACAGCCCCTCCACCGAACCCAGTGGATCTGCAAGCCCGGAAAAATGCATTTTCCCCGAAAATAGGCAATCCCCGTTACAGGGCGGCCGGGACGGACTTTTCCACATAAAACGCCACTTATCATCACTTCCGCAGCCTCGGCCAGAAGCTTATGCTCTCTTCCAGAGTGAGGAAAGTAGATGTCGGCCGGGAACGAAATCTGGAACCACTTGATGCAGAAGAAAATCGATAACGCCCAATATTGGCGTGAAATCGCGATTCTTGAAGAAGGGCCCTTTGTATTTAAGGTTGTGCAGGAGCATCGCCCGGGCGGCGAATGGAGAGCAGTTATACCGGGCGCCTTGCAACGCACCGTGTGGACATACCCCACAAGGGAAGCGGCAACCGAACAGGCGCTGCGCTGCCTGCAGGAAAGCCGGCAGGACGCGTGGTCGTTTCCGTCCTCGGAGCCATCGGTCGCCTGAGTTTCTCTTCTCGTCCTGCATCCAGTCAGCCCGGCGGCAACTGGCAGCCTTGAAGCATGTGTTCCACCACATTGTCGATATTGCGTTGTTCCGCCTGCAGCCTGCTTTCGTGCTGAAAAACAACCGGTTTCAGTACATCTTCCTCAAAGCGGGTCGTCGATTCGCCAGTGTAGCCCCGCGCCCGGCACACGCTCTCGAGCCAGGGAGATTGTCACCTGCGCATCGATGAGGCAGACGTACTGCGCCAGCAGGCTCGCCTTCAGTGTGCCTAGATCCCTCTCGGTACAGGCTGCGGCTCGCTCAAACGCAATCACCATAAGATCCGACCAGCCTTTTCGCTTCATGCGCTCGCAATCATCGGAGTCCATGAGCAACCTTCCTTTCCCTTCGTACCCGGTATCTGATGCAAACAAAACATATGAGAGGAACAACAGTTACCACCCGCCGTCCATGGGCGGCACGTCCGACCCTGATGGGATGTTGATTCCGCCTGACTCGAGCGCCACACGGGTCGAATCAAAAGCGCCAAAGAGCGACCGTCTGGATTCGTCTACACACATCTCTGATTTACGCTGAGTCATATGTAGAAACGCGGAGCCTGGCATGAATCGTCAACACAAGATCGCCGTGACCGTGTCCCTCGCCGTGCTGGTTCTGTGCGTTGTGGGAACTTTCATGACCCGGGGCGTGATGGAGCATCTGCCCTTTTTGCACGGGCAGAGAACCGGTTGGAATGCGGCCCCGGCCCAGTACGGAATCGTGGACCAGCGCCCATGGCAGACGGCGAAAACACTCGCTGCCCTGGCCGTCTCGGCAGAGGAGCTGGAGTTTGCGCGTGAAGCCGAGAGGCTTGCAGACCACGAGGTCGACCAGAACTTCGCGCAGTCTTTGCGGCAGGCGAGCCTCGACACCCGCCAGCTGACTGGTGAAGCTTTGGCGTTGCAGCAGCGCGTCAACACATTGCAGCAAACCGTTAAGGAAGATCAGGCTCAGGTGGCGGCGCTAACGGCGAAGGCGGGTCCGGGGACCGCGAGCGCCGGTGCGACCGATGCCGCCGATGACCTGGATGCCGCCAAGGCGCAACTGGGGCTCGATCAGGATGAGCTGTCCGATTCCATGGTCGACCTGGCGCGAGCCAGCGGAGATCAACGTGTCAAGATCCAGCAGGAATTGACGGCGCGCGAAGCCGCCATGAAGAAGTACGACATGGACGCCGCCAGGGGCGATGGCCAAACTGCGGTCGTCTCCGCAGGCCAATACACAACCCTGGCTGGTCAACTTTCCGCCTGGTTTGCTCAGAGAAACAGGCGGCAGTTGATCAGTCAGGCCGAGCAACTCGCTCGGGCAGATGTCGCGGCGCTGCTCGGTGACCACCAAAGACTCGAAGCTGAAGCGCAAGCAGCCCAAGCCAGGGCCGCTGCCGCCCGCGCCGCCGGCGAAGCTGGCAAAGAGCGGGTGAACGATCTGCAACGAGTCGCCGCGCAGCAGAACATTCTCAGCGTCCTTGACGATCGCCTGGGGGCGCAGCAGCAACTGGTGAATCTCTACCTTCGCTGGGGAAACCAGGTCGATCTGCAGCACAAGATTGTGTTTCACATGATGTTGCAGTCGATCACCCAGATCGCCGCGATTGTCCTGCTGACGATTCTGGCCAGTTGGGCTTTGCAGATCATGTTTGACCGCATATCGAGGGACCGGCGGCAGAGGCAAACCCTGCGCATCATTCTCAACCTGGGCGCGCAGGCGATCGGTTTACTTCTGGTGCTGCTGGTGATCTTCGGCACTCCGCAGCAGATGCCGACCATTCTGGGCCTGGCCACCGCCGGGTTAACCGTAGTCTTCCAGGACTTCATCATCGCCTTCTGTGGCTGGTTCGTCCTCATGGGACCCAACGGCATACGTGTGGGCGATTGGGTTGAGATCGACGGGGTCGGCGGCGAAGTCATCGAGGTTGGGCTGTTCCGTACCTGGCTGCTTGAAACGGGCAACTGGACGGCGAACGGCCACCCCACGGGCCGCCGTGTTTCTTTCCTGAATGGGTACGCGATCCGCGGACGCTTTTTCAACTTCTCCACGACCGGTCAATGGATGTGGGACGAGATCTCGGTAAGCATTCCTGACGGAGCGCAGGCCTACCCACTGATCGACAAGATCCGCGAAGCCACGGTGAAGGCTACGAAGACGGATGCAAGCATGGCGGAAGAAGAGTGGAAGCGCGTAACTCGCGAGCAGGGTTCCCCGCAATTCAGTGCGAAGCCATCTGTCGACATGCGCCCGGCCGGTGGCGGCGTGGATATCGTGGTCCGCTACGTCACGCGAGCCGGCATGCGCCTGGAGACACGCAACCGCCTCTTCGAATCGGTCGTGGAGATTATGTTGGGTTCGCGCGAGCCGATAGAAAAGTAGAAAGCACCAATGGCCTTTCGCCCGGAAACCTCGAAGCCACTTCACGAGCTGGCCGTCTTAGTCCGTCACCTTACACGTGACTTTAGGTGATAACTTCAGTGGAATGTTCTTGAAAAGAGCACTTGGTTCGTCGTACAAATAATAACAACTTTCTCCCCCTATACGCTAAAGTGACTGGTGCAGTCACAGTTGTCTTTTTTGGAGGAGCTTCTCGTGCCCGCTGCTTCGCGCCGCTTTCTGCCCCTCGTCGTTACCCTGGCCACAGTCTTCGTCACCGCTCCTGCGCTTGCAGGCACCTGGACCACCCCAACCTCGGAAGAATTACAGATGACCGCTGCCCCCGCTGCCCCCGGTGCGGCTGCCATTTGCCTGTTACGCGACGAACGAGCAGACGACAAGCTCCATATTCATACGACCTATATTCGCATCAAGATTCTTACCGAGAAGGGGAAAGAGTATGCCGACCACGAATTGTCCTATGAAGGCCATGAGTTCGAAATTCACGGCGTAGAAGGCCGCACCATTCATAGCGACGGTACAGTGATTCCATTCACCGGAAAGCCTTACCAAAAGTTGATCGAAAAGGCGGGAAAAGAGAAATACAAAGCCACCGTTTTTACGCTACCCGATGTTCAGGTGGGCAGCATCCTCGAATTTCGTTACACGCTGGGATACGGTAGCGAACTGGTGGTATCTCCGCGCTGGTATTTGCAGAGCCCCCTTTACGTGCGCAACGCGCACTTTGAATTTTTGCCGAGTGACCGTACCCTCAATGACGGCCACGGCGGGGTTATGCGGGGCCAAGTGGCTTATTCGGCCTATCTGCCTCCAGGTGCCTCGATCGTGTACTCTCCGGCAGGCAAATACTACACTCTGGACGTTGAAAAGATTCCGGCGGAGCCTGAAGAGGAGTTCATGCCGCCGATGCACAACTACACGTATCGCGCTCTCTTTTATTACACCGTCGCCAAGACAACGGATGAGTACTGGAACACGGAGGGGAAATACTGGTCGAAAGCCGCAGAGCACTTTATCGATGGGGGGAAGTTGGCCCCGATTGAGAGCCAGATTGTGGCTTCGACAGACACACCCGAACAGAAGTTGAAGAAGTTGTATGCCGCCACGATGAAGATAGAAAACACCAGTTTCACACGCGAGCGCAGCGGAGAAGAAAACAAGGCGGAAGGGGTCAAAGTTAAAACTGCCGCGGATATTTGGGCACAGCAGCGTGGCAACCGAGATGAGATTACCCGGTTGTTTGTCGGCCTCGCTCGCGCCGCGGGTTTCAAAGCGTACGTTGGGGTGGTAACAAACCGCGACAGGAATTTATTCCTGGCCGACTATCTCAACGTGAACCAACTCGATGACGACATCGCGATCGTGCAGGTGGATGGCAAAGATCAATTTTTCGATCCCGGAGAACGCTATGCGGAATACGGGCGCCTGCACTGGAAGCATTCAGCTACGCAAGGCATTCGCGAGACCGAACACGGAACGTCGATCTTCCTGACGCCGGTTCCCATTTATCAGTCGACGAACGAAGTGAGGGATGCGTATCTCGAGATGGAGCCCGACGGCAAGGTAAACGGCACCATTCGCATCACACTTAGCGGTAGCCAAGCCCTCAACTGGCGGCAATATGCTCTAAGCAACGAGGAAGATGCTCTCAAAGAGCAATTTGAAAAGACCCTGCAGCAAGAGATGCCGGATGGCGTTAAGGTCAAAGTCGATCACTTCCTCGGACTCACCGATTGGGATAAAGGCCTGCAAGTCATGCTCAAAGTAACTGGCTCGATGGGAACGGCGACCTCGAAGCGCGTCTTTCTGCCTGCGACCTTCTTTGCGGCAACCAGTCATCCTCTCTTCGCGCTGGATAAGCGGACGTTGCCGGTCGACCTGGATTATCCCTATGCCATGCAGGACGTCGTGCAGATCAAGCTGCCTCCGGCCCTGGGAATCGAGAGTCTTCCCAAAGATGAAGAAGTCAGCTTTCCACAGAACGCCATTTACCGCGCGAAGTTCACCCAGGGGTCCGGCATGTTGAAAAGCAATCGGGTCTTCGTTCTGGGCAATGTCGCGTACAAGCCCGAAGAATATCCGGAATTAAAGAGCTTCTACCAAAAGGTGAACGCGAAGGATAAGGAGTCGGCTGTGCTCCAGTTTATACAGGCGTCCTCCGGCGCAGGCGCCACGCCGCCGGCGAGTAACACGGCCGGTAAAGCGGAATGATGCGCCTCCGGTCGTCTGCATCCCTGGCTCTGCTCCTCTTTTGCGCGGGGTTCATGCTGCCGCGTGTAGCGTGTGCTTCGAGTCCATTTCCAGATTGGGTCGTGCAAGCCGCGGCGAGCAAGCTGCCGGTGTATTCCCCCAGCACCGTGGCCGTCGTATTGCTCGATGAGGATCTTGTAACCGTTGCTCCCGACGGGCGCGCTGTCGAACGGGAGCGCAAAGTACTCAAGATTCTGCATCCGCGCGGCCGGGAATATGCAGAGATCGTCGCCCAGTACTCGAAAGACGAGAAGCTGAATTCCTTCCATGCCTGGAGCATCGCCCCGGATGGTCACCAGTACACCGTCAAAGATCAAGAGGTGCATGACGAATCGCTGGGAGAGTGGGGCATTCTCTACGACGATCTCCGTGCAAAGGTCGTGACACCGCCGGGCGCAGATCCCGGAGGTGTGATCGCCTACGAGGTAGAGCGTCATCTCGCCGGCTACGGCGCGGGAGAACAGCTCTGGAGTTTCCAGCAAGATATTCCCGCAGTGCGCCGGATTCTTGAAATCGATTTGCCCCCGGGCTGGAATTACTATGCCGCGTGGCTACATCGCGCCCCGGTTTCTCCGGTCGAAGCGGCCCCCAACCACTTACGCTGGGAGCTGAACGACATACCGGCCATCGATCTTACAGACGTTCCTCTGTCGCCCTCGCTGTACGCGCTTGCCGAACGGATGGTGGTTCACTACTCGGCGGCAACGCTCCCGGCCGGCGACCAGCGCTGGACCGAGATCGGCAATTGGTACGACAAGCTCGCCTCCAGCCGCACGGAAGCTCCGCAGGAGATTGCTGCAAGAGCCCGCGAAGCTGGTGCAGGCACTGACTTCAAGACAAAGATTCAGGGCGTTGCCGCCTTCATGCAGAGCGAGATTCGCTACGTTGGCGTCGAGATCGGCATCGGCGGTCTGCAGCCTCATTCCGCGGCCGACGTATTCAAATACCGTTACGGTGACTGTAAAGATAAGGCAACGCTGCTGATTGCCATGTTGAATGCAGTCGGCGTGCGCGCGACCTGGGTATTGGTGGATACTCACCGCGGCTTTGTCGATCCGGCACTCCCATCGATTCGTGGCAATCACGCCATCGCCGCTATCGAAATACCTGCCGGCTATAACGATCCTGACTTGCGAGCAGTGGTCACAGCTCGCAGCGGCAAACGATACTTGATTTTCGATCCAACAGATACCTACACGCCGATTGGGCTTCTCGGGTTCTATCTGCAAGGCGGCTACGGCATTCTGGTTGCGGGTGACGACAGCCAGGTCATCCAATTACCGATCCTCGCTCCCGATGCCGATACCATGGTTCGTACTGCTTCGTTCGCGCTGAGCGAAGACGGCACACTCAAGGGATCAGTCACAGAGACACGCTCCGGTGAATCCGCTCACCACTACCGCCAGCTTTACAGCGAAGAAGGAGAGAAGGGGCAGCATGAAGATATGGAGAGGCGGCTGCAGAGGGACTTCTCCAGCTTCACCATCGATTCCAATGGCGCCCAGAATGCTCACGAGATGCACAAGAGCATGGTGTTGCAGTACGCACTCACTGCCAGTGGCTATGCGCAGCCAAGTGGGGATCTTCTCCTCGTTCGTCCTCGTGTTCTGGGGCGCAACGCACAAGTTTACAACGACAAGCCGCGCGTCTATCCCATCGATCTTGGGCAAACGGGCACATGGCGTGACAGCATCGACGTTGCCCTGCCGAAAGACTACGTGGTCGACGATATGCCGGCTGCCGTGGATCTCGATGTTGGCTTCGCCCGTTACAAGAGCGAGGTAAAGGCGGAGGGCGGTGTCCTGCACTACTCGCGCGAGTACGTGGTACGTGAACTGGACCTTGCGCCAGAGAAATCCGCAGACGTAAGCAAACTGATGGGCGTGATCAATGCGGACGAAAACAACAGCGCCGTGCTCAAGAAGAAGTGACTGCCTGAGTTAGAACAAATCAACCATAGCGCGACCGTTACGGATCCGAAGGCTGATCGGCGTTGTCATCCCCATAAGTGGGAAAGGGCGCGGGTTCGTTGCTGGTGGGCATGGTTTGTAGCGTGGCCAGGTCTGCCTGGACACGCGCCCAAAGCTCAGGCTTCTTCTTCGTGGTGATGGGCGCATCCGGGTTGGCATAGTACGCCAGAATATCCTCTTTGATACCCGGTGGGACCGGTTGCTTTGGCTCTCGTGTCAGCCTGTGAAGTAGATCGGCATAGGTTGAGTCGGTGAGCGGATACCCCCCCGGCTTCACTACCGCGCCTGTGTCCATGTCGCGATTCGGCAATGGATGTCTGCGGTCTCTCGATTCTCGCGGCACATCCTGCTCGGCCGCCGGATCGGCGTGTGCTGGATGCCCAGGCGGCGGCTCAGCATGGGTGTCGGCGGCGGCTGCGCTGACCGCCGTAGACCGGGTGGCCGGCGGCGTAAAGCGAGCGAGAACCCGCCGCAAACTCGTAGTCGAGTCGTGCACGCTGTGTACATACTTCTGTTGGGTGTCCTCATTGGGGCCCTTGACTCCGGCAAGACTGATGGGGCCGATCTTGGGCAGAATGAATAGAAGTCCGGCGAGTGAATAAGTCCCGATGCCCGCTCGGCGCCGGTAATGTTCCCAGTTATTCTCAGCCGCGACCCTCGCAATTTCTTTTTCAAATGCCGCTACTTCCGCCGTGGGCGCATCGATGGGTTCGTGCTTGCGGTGAAGGAGCGTGACTGCATAAGCGATGCGGGGAATGAAGGCATGCACCGCAAAGCGATAACCGTCAACATTCAAGCGATGCCCGCGGCTGCCGGTAAGGTTTTCTTCCAACCCATAGGTCTGATAAAAAGCCAGAGCGACCTGGCGGGTCGGTACTTCGAGCCCGACATGACGTAAATACTGAAGCGGCGCCATACGATGATGCGAAATCTCGTCGATGTCGAAGGCGAATTCCGTGCGTACATGCTGGCGTTTGCCTTCGGCATAGCTGACGACGGGTCCGTACCTGTCAGCAAGTTCAGGGAATTCGATCGGTACGGCAAGGTTGGTCGCCTCCGAGTGACCGACGGAATCGCCAATGTAGTGGGAAAGTGCGCCGACCGCGAATGCAAGCTCGTCGGCATTGCCCGCATTGCGGAAGAGGTTAACCACAAAATCGCCGGAGCGCACATAGTGCGTCAGGTCAGAAAAGCCTTTGTCGCCCAGCGGGTAATAGCCGATGTCCTGAATGACGCAGCCGCCATAGGCATATGCTCTCGCATGCTCCAATTGCTCAGCGGTGAGCGTTGGATAGCGGCCGAGAAGCAGGGGAACGATCGACTGCTTCCAGGTGAGGTCGATCAACTGCTCATGGGTAAAGAGGCTGTAGGCGCCCGCGACCCTTGAACAAGGAAATAGGACAAGCAGAGCGAGCACACTGATCGACAGGACGCGGCGGGGAAGGAACACCCATCCATACTAGCCCGAAGAGGCCGAATCAGGAGCCGAACGAGGACTTGGCCCCTCCAAGAGATAGACAATGCTGAGGGTGCCCCATACAGCCTGTCGTTGGCTTGTGTGGGCAACGCCGTCCGCCTCTCACTGCAAGTACTACCCCATCGATCCCGCCCAAGCCGGAACAAGATCCGGATGGGCCGCGCACCAAAAACGGCTAGCTCTGCTGCGCGTCCCACGGTCGAGAGAGACCCACTGCGTACGATTCAGCTGGTGCGGCGCCGGCAGCCTGGGCAGCTTTGTTCCTGGCTGCCTGCTTGATGCGGTTGGCCAGACTTTGTGCGGTTGAGGGTAATGTGGTGGAAAGCAGAAGGGAAAGAAAACACTCAAGACGATCTTCGGTCTCATGTCGACAAGATAATAGCCCGATCGTAGCCGGTTTTCGAACGAAATCCGGCATGAATTGCGCGCGCCACCGTCTGAACAGTTCCTGCATCTTACGGATTTGCACAGCGTACCGGAATGCCCGGATACCTCCCCGTGGCCAGTCGCCGGGGAGGAAAAATCCGCCCAGAAATAGGACAGTAACGCTGGCCATCCCCGGTTTCATGTGCAAGGTGGCGGAACCACTTAGCTATGGTGGCATCCATGCCTTCTTGCCGGAAGACATTTCGTGTCTACTTTTGGAGCACTGGAACACCTGGGTTGCCGGTGAACACCAGCAAGGAAGAAGAGATGAAGAAATATATTATTGAGCGGCAAATTCCAGCAGTGGGCAGCCTTGAGCGCGAGCAGTTGCGCGACGCTGCCGCAAAATCCAACGCGGCGTTGCGTAAACTGGCGCCGGCCATTCAGTGGGTGCAGTCGTTTGTTACCGCCGATAAGACCTTCTGCGTGTACCTGGCAGAGGACCAAGCCGTCATTCGTCGGCACGCGGAGATAAGTGGCTTGCCTGCAAGCAAGATCACTGAGGTCCGCACGATCATCGATCCCACGACCGCAGCCGGGAAGTAGTTGCGCGCCAACACTGCATTGCACGGTTGCTGCGGTACGCTCACTCACCCAAGGTGCGCTACGGCCCCATCGATCCGGGCGTACATGGGTCGTAACCCAGCGAAGTTTTGGTGACCGGATTCGGGGGAACGGGCGGCGTGGCCCACGGGACATTGTTGAAGTCGAAAAAGTCCAACAGGTTGGGTTGCGCTGCATCGCGGGCAGTGAGGTATTGGTGGTTGCCGACGAAACGATCTTCTACAAAACGAATCACCGCGGTGTGATCCATAGGTATGTTCGAGACATAATGCCGCCGGGCAAACGGCGAGACCACGAAGTTGGGCAAGCGGAAACCCAGCTGTGCCGCGAAGCCTTGTGCCGTCGCAGCATCGCCTGCGTGGGCCCCGGGGTCGCTCGCGACCAGGTCGCAATGAGTCGTCGGAGCGCCGCCTGACGGCAGGCACGGGTTATACGAGTCTGGATTCACAGCGATATTTGAGATATCCGGAATCGTTCCCAGCGAAGAATCGGTGTTGTCATTGGAGTGGCCGGGAACGGGCGGCACATGGTCGTATGGTCCGCCACCCTCGTCGTAGCTAAGGAAGAACGCAGAGTCCTTCCAGGATGGGGAAACCATGAGGGCGTTCACAATTTTTGCCACTTCCGCTTGTCCGGTAAGAATCGACGCGCCCGATCCGGGATGTTCATCGTTGACGCCGAAGCCCGCCTCAATGAAGGCAAAGCTGGGCAGCGTTCCATTTTGGACATCACTGTAATACTGCGACAGAGGCGCGATCTTGTTCGGATCGATACAAAATGAGTTCGACGCGTCACCCACCACGCTCGATGCCTGGGTCGGCGGCGTGCAGGCGGCGCCGGTTGGGTTTTCATACAGGTATTGATACGAATAACTGAAGTGAGTAAATGTCGTGGCAGGGAACTCGGTAACCCCACCCGTGCCGCAATCATCCTCGCTGAGGCAATACCCATCGGTGTCTGTGTAATAGAGTTTCCACGACACCTTCGCCTTATCCAAAGCCGAGAAAATGGTAGCTATGCCGAGCGTGGGCAGATGATCGTCGTTGCCTGGATCGAACACCAGCCCCTGCGTTGTGCCGCCACTGAACGTGGCAACACGGTTGGGAACGCTCTTGCTGGAAATAGGAGAAAACCAACGATTCGACATCGCGAACTGTGAGGCCATGAAGTAGTAGTAGTTCAGCAATCCCTGATCGTAGTAGCCCATAGCGCGTTGACCGGTCAAATCGGTGAAGTTACCCGAACACTTGCCGGAAGCAGCGCAACTCTTGGCAAAGCCCTCTGCGGTATGCACGAAACCGTCTACGTTGACAGGACGTGTGGTAAGAAAATTGTAACGATTGATGTCTCCATAGCTGGCCAGCCAGTCGGAACTGTCGTCGTCGATGCATGTCGAGGCGAACTTGAAGAGTGAGAAGGAAGCGCCCTCATCGTCGAGCAGGCTGATCGAGTTCAACTTGTCGTCGATTCCATCGACCTCATAATCATTGCCGTCGTCGCCAATATTCCATCCCTGCGCCTTGCGGTACGGGTTCAGCATGCCGAAGTAGGAATCGAAGGTGCGGTTCTCCTGCAGCATGAAAATGACGTGATTGATCGATTGAACTCCGGCCGACGCCTTGACGGTGACACTCGCAGTCGCCGTGGCGTTGCCTCCGTTGCCGGTGGCGTTTGCAGTGTAGGTCGTGGTGGTGGTTGGGCTGACTGACTGCGTTCCGCCCGTGGGATCGAGCGAATAGGAACTGCCATCAGTTCCCGTCAGCGTAACCTGCGTGGCATTTGTTGCCGTTACGGTCAACGTGGTTGAACTGCCCGAGAAAATCGATGTAGGGTTGGCGCTCAAGGTCACGGTTGCGGCCGGCTGTGCGGTGACCGTCACCGTCACATTGGCGGTAGCATTCCCTCCGCTGCCGGTTGCGTTGGCCGTATAGGTTGTCGTCGCAGTGGGAGAGACGGAGACTGTTCCGCCGGTTGCCGAGAGCAGGTAGGAACTGCTGTCGGAGCCCGTCAGCGTAACCTGCGTGGCGTTGGTTGCCGTCACCGACAGGGTCGACGAGTTCCCTGAGGTAATGGAAGTGGGTTTCGCACTGAGGCTCACCGTAGCCGCGGCGGTCACGGTAACAGTCGCCGTGGCGGTGGTATTGCCCCCGGCGCCGGTTGCCGTGGCAGTGTAGGTGGTGGTCGCCTTGGGGCTCACGATCTGTGTGCCACCGGTTGCCGCGAGCGTGTATGAGCTGGCGTCGCTGCCGGTGATGGTCACCTGTGTGGCGTTGGCGGCCGACACGGTGAGCGTTGAAGAACTACCCGAAGCGATGGATGCCGGGTTCGCGCTGATATTCACGACAGGCGCGGCGGTCACGGTAACAGTCGCCGTGGCGGTGGTATTGCCCCCGGCGCCGGTTGCCGTAGCGGTGTAGGTGGTGGTCGCCTTGGGGCTCACGATCTGTGTGCCACCGGTTGCCGCGAGCGTGTATGAGCTGGCGTCGCTGCCGGTGATGGTCACCTGTGTGGCGTTGGCGGCCGACACGGTGAGCGTTGAAGAACTGCCTGAAGCGATCGATAGAGGGTTGGCTGTAATGGCTACCGTCAGCACTTTGGCAGCCGTCACCGTGACCGTGGTGGAGGCCGTAGCGGTGCCGCCGGATCCGGTCGCCTTCGCGGTATAAGTTGTGGTCTTGGCCGGGCTGACGATCTGTGTTCCGCCCGCAACCGGCAGGGTGTATGAGCTGCCGTCTGTTCCGGTTACCTTGACCAGGGTCGCATTGCTTGCCACCAGGGTGAGCGTGGACGAGGAGCCCGCGCCAATCGACGCTGGGCTGGCGGAAAGGGTGACCTTCGGCGCTGGAGCCTTCACCGTGAGGTTGATCGTTTGCGTGGAGGCTCCCTTGCAGTAGTCCCACTCTTCGACAACCGTGTGCTGGGCGCCTGACGGCAAAGTCAGCTCGTAGTTCAGGCTGTGTCCGCTTACCACATAGACCTTCACGTTGTTCACGTAAATGCCCATGGAAGCCACGCCCTTGGCGCAAGTGGATGCAGTGGCCGACGCGACATAGTGCACAGGTGAGGTGACGGTCGCGCCGCTCGTGGGGCTCGACACCGTGACGGCAGCAAAGGCATGGGCCGCGAGGAACAGCAGGGCCACGCATGCAGAGCGGAGAATGTTCATCAACCTACCTTTGGCTATCCATTTCGACCGGGGTACTAGCGGGGATTGTGAGGTGTTATCACCAGGTCTCCCTGGATATTGCGCAAGTCAGGGCACATCTGGTTCCGCAGGGTCCTGCCGGGGGTTAGAACCAAGAGGGAATGCACCCATTCTTTCCGCAGCAGATAGGGTTGTCAATCAGTTTGACGGGGTTGTTACTACTGGTCGTTACCCCGCTTATGGACATGCGCCCGTAAGCGGGAGCCATAGTGGAACTGCTACTGCATCGATGCTGGCGTGCAGGGGTTATGTCCCAGAGATCCAGAGGTTACCGGAGCCGGAGGGCTTGGCGGTGTTGCCCAGGGGGCGCCGGTAAAGTCGAAGAAGTCGAGCAGGTTTGGCTGCGCAGCCACGTGAGGCGTGAGGTGCGTAGAGCCGCCAATAAAGCGGGTTTCGACGAACTTCAAGATGGCCGTGTGATCCATGGGGGCATTGCCAACATAGTGCCGCCGGGTAAAGGGCGACACGATCATGTTTGGTGTGCGGAAACCAAGCTGAGCGGCAAAACCCTTCACCGCCGGGGCGTCGGTGGATTTAGCGCCGGGTAAACTCGAACGCAGGTCACAATGCGTGCTGGCCACTGAACCAGCCGGAGGCAGACAAGGCTTGTAGCTGTCGGCATTGACCGCGATCGCCGAAATGTCGGGAATGCTCGCCTTCAACGAAGCAGCCGTGAAGTCGTTGGAGTGGCCGGCAACGGGGGGTACATGATCATACGGTCCACCTCCCTCGTCGTAGGACAAGAAGAAGACCGAGTCGTTCCAGGAAGGGCTATCCATGAATGCGTTGAGCACCTTGGCCACCTCCGCCTGGCCGGTCAGAATCGATTGTCCCGATCCGGGATGCTCATCGTTGCGGGCATAGCCCGCCTCAATGAAAGAGAAGCTGGGCAATGAGCCGTTGGTTAGATCGCTGAAGTATTGTGACAGCGGAGCTATGTGATCCGGGTCGATGCAGAAGGAGTTTGTTGAATCGCCCACAACACTCGACGGTTTCAGGATGCCGGTGCAGCCGGAAGCTGTCTTTCCCGGGTTGGTCCGCAAGTAGTTGAAGGAGTAAGTCAGGTTAGAGAACGTCGTTGCCGGGTAACGAGCCATGCCTGTGGTAGGGCACTCGTCGTCGCTCGTGCAGTAGCCCTGCGTGACGGTGTAATAGATCTTCCACGAGACATCCGCTTTATCGAGCTCATTGAAGATGGTCGAGATGGCCAATTGCGGCAGATGATCGTTTCCACCTGGGTCAAGAACGAGCCCCTGGGTGGTACCCCCAGTAAACGTCGCGATGCGGTTGGGTACGCTCTTGCTCGAGAGCGGCGAGAACCAGCGGTTCGACACCGCGAACTGTGAGGCCATGTAGTAGTAGTAGTTGAGAAAGCCCTGGTCGTAGTAACCCATGGCGCGCTGGCCATGCAAGTCGGTGAAAGCTCCGGAGCAGGCGCCCGTGCTGGCGCAGTTCTTGGCGAAGCCCTCAGCGGTATGCACAAAGCCATCCATCTTGATCGCTCGCGAAGCGCCAAAGTCGTAGCGGTTGACGCTGCCGTAACTGGCCAGCCAGTCGGAACTGTCGTCGTCGATGCAGGTGCTCTTCAGTTTGAACAACGGTATGGCAACGCCTTCGTCGTCCAGGTTGCTCTTGCTTAGCTTGTCGTCGATGCCATCCACCGTATAGGTATTGCCGTCGTCACCCACATTCCAGTGGTTCGAGACGCGGTACGGGTTTAGCATGCCGAAATAGTTGTCGAAGGTGTGATTCTCCTGCAGCATCATGACTACGTGATTGACGGCCGTGGCACTGCCTCCGCCACCGCCACTCGACGTCCCGACCGTCACGGTCGCGGCCGAAGAAGCGGACCCATTGGCTCCCGTTGCGCTGGCCGTGTAGGTGGTGGTTGCCGTTGGGGTCACGGTGAGTGTCCCCCCGGTGGCAGCGAGGCTGTAGGAACTGCTATCCGTTCCGCTTACCACGACGGCCGTCGCGTTGGTTGCCTTTACGGTCAGCGTGGACGAATTCCCTGCAGTGATCGAAGCAGGACTGGCGCCGATGGTGACGGTGGGACCGGCTTGCGCAGAATTAACGGTGAGGTTAATCGTCGTGTAAGTGGACCCGCCACATTTGTCCCATTCTTGTACGACCGTGTGCTGCGGACCGGCAGCCAGCGTGAGCGAGTAGTTGAGGCTGGCCCCTGCGACTACGTAGGTCTTTACATTGTTGACGTAAATGCCCATGGAGGCCACACCCTTGGCGCAACTGGGTGCGGTCGCTGTCGCTGCATACTTTACGGGTGAGGTCACGGTGGAACCGGCTGCAGGACTGGTGACACTCACGCCCGCCAGGGCCGGTGCCGAGGCTATCAAAAGTGCCAACCACACACAGTAATTGGTGCTCATCTCTCCACCTTCGAAACTCAGTCGTAAGCTTGCGCTTGGGGGATGTCGATGCCCGGCCGGATATGCAATTGTTTGCGCTGGCAGACGCGGCTATGACTGATTCCGAGGGGGGTGGGAAGCAGTAAAAATACAAAAAGACTACAAAGTGGTTCTGTTAAAACCGCATAGATACTTGGTGACTCTCGTCACTCACCCGGCATTGTTATGCCTGAGTAGGCAATCGTACAGCGGCCTTATCTTGATCGAGCCGAGAGTATTTGTCAACCGGAATTTTAGTTCATGCAATGTTCATATCTTTTGCATCAACATCGTTTGAGATCGCGGGCGGCATGGCCGGCCGCGATCTTTGGAAGGGGATCACGCGCCATTACTCACAACTGTATTAACTGAAGAGAGAATACAGGCGGTCTGGCACGGTGATTCCGCCGCCAAATCTGAAGGCGGAGTGCCGCTAAACACCAGCGTTACAATGGATGCCGCATATGAGCCACGGAGTTGTAAACATTCTTACGCCCCCCGCCACTCTGGATTACAGTCTCACCGGTGTCAACGCTTCGCTGGCAGTGGAAAGGGGACTGGCCGAAGCAGAGTGGTATCAGTGTCCTGTTCCGCGTGAAACCATGCGGGAACTGCTTCAGCGCCGTGACGGGCCGGCTATCCGCGACACGATTCTGTGGTTTGCGCTCTTGGGTAGTACCGCCTACCTCACCTATGCGCTTTGGGGTACCTGGTGGGCTGTCATCCCCTATGTGGTCTACAGCGTGATCTATGCCTCTACGTCCGATTCCCGCTGGCACGAGACGGGCCACGGCACAGCGTTCAAGACCGATTGGATGAACAACGTCCTCTACGAAATTGCCTCGTTCATGGTCATGCGTGAGTCAACCGTCTGGCGTTGGAGCCATACCCGCCATCACAGCGACACCATCATCGTAGGCCGCGACCCCGAGATCGCCGTACCCCGCCCGCCAAATCTCAAAAAGTTCGTGTTGTCGTTCTTTGCCCTCGGGGTGTACCCGAAGTTTTATTCGCGCATCCTTCTGCACGCAACCGGGCGGATGGCAGCCGAAGAAAAGACGTTTATTCCGGAGACCGAGTTTCCCCGCATCTATCGTAAGGCGCGTGTTTATGTCGCGCTGTACCTCTCCGTGATTACATTGGCCATCGTGACCCGCAGCTTTCTGCCTCTTCTGTTGGTGGGCTTTACGAATTTCTTTGGCACCTGGCTCATGGTCATTTATGGATACACGCAACATGCAGGGCTGGCGGAAAACGTGCTCGATCATCGTCTCAACTGCCGCACGGTCTATGTGAACCCGATCCATCGCTACCTTTACTGGAACATGAACTACCACGTCGAGCACCACATGTTTCCGCTTGTGCCTTATCATGCGCTGCCCAAATTGCACGCCGCCGTAAAGGACGATTGCGCTGTTCCTTACTCCAGTTTGTTCGCAGCCTGGTGTGAGATTGTTCCGACGGTTCTCAAGCAGGTCAAGGATCCCGGTTACCACGTCAAGCGGCAGCTTCCTGAGAGGAAAGTGCGCCGTCAGCCAAGTATCCACTCCGGGCAGTCCGAACCCGATGCTGAAGGCTGGATAGCTGCTTGCGGCGCGGCCGAGCTCGGTATCGCCGACGTTCTTCGCTTCGACCATGGCAAGAAGACCTACGCTCTCTATCGCACCGAGAATAATGAGCTCTACGCGACTGATGGATTGTGTACGCATGGCAACGTTCATCTGTCCACTGGCCTGGTGAAAGGGAACATCATCGAGTGTTCCAAGCACAACGGCCGTTTCCATCTGGCCGATGGTTCACCCGCGCGCGTGCCTGTCTGCCGTGGTCTGGTCACCTATCCCATAGAAGAACGCAACGGCCGTATCTTTATCCATCCGAGCCGTGCCGGAGGCGCCGGAACCCGGGCGCAGAAGACATATCCATTGCGCGTCGTGAGCAACTGCAACGTCGCAACCTTTATCAAAGAACTGGTTCTCGAGCCTCTGGACCGAACCGAAACCATCCCCTTTACGCCAGGGGACTATCTGCAACTGGACATTCCAGCCTACGATGCGATCCGCTTTCGCGACTTCGATATTCCCCAGCCATTTGCGAGCGTGTGGGAGCATCAACACGTATTCGATCTGGTAGCAAGCAATCCCGAGGCGGGCCGCCGCAACAACTACTCGCTGGCCAGCAATCAGCAGACGGAATGTCAACTCCGCTTTAACGTGCGTATCGCCACTCCGCCACCGGGCCAGGACTGCGCACCGGGCGTAGGTTCCAGTTATGTCTTCAGCCTGAAGCCGGGAGATATCGTCTCCGCGATTGGTCCTTTTGGCGATTTTCACATCAAGCCGACACAACGGGAGATGGTCTACATTGGCGGGGGCGCAGGTATGGCTCCGCTGCGCGCCCATCTCTCGCATTTGACCGAAACCAGTCATTCGGCACGTAAAATCAGCTTCTGGTATGGAGCGCGATCGAGGCAGGAGATTTATTACGAGGACTATTTTTCTCGTCTAGCCGGCGCTTACCGTAACTTTGCCTTCCAACTCGCGCTGTCTTCACCGCTACCGGAGGACAACTGGACGGGGCACGTCGGATTTATCCATGAGGTTGTGCTCGATAGGTATTTAAGCGGCCACCCGAATCCCGCAGGCGTGGAGTATTACTTATGCGGTCCGCCCATGATGATCACCGCTTGTACGAAAATGCTTGCCGGCCTTGGAGTGCCTGAAAACCAAATTTCGTACGACGAATTTTGAGGGTACCTCCCGCGGCTCCCCGGCGCACCCTCGGTTTTCTACCAGGTGCTCATGCAATAAGAACGGCACACCCCTTGCAGTATGATGAACCATCGCTATGCGTGCTGCAGCCGCCGCATGGCCGACGAACGCCCAGGTGAAGTTGATGTCTATTCCGAGAAAGTGAACACAAGGTCCTCTCATGGCAAAACGGCAAAATTCTCCTTCGATCGTGCAACTGGCTGTTCTTTTTGGCTTGACTGCTTTGGGTGCGGCTCGCGCCGTCGCGCAGACGCAAACCTGGTATCTCGATCCCAACCATTCGGCCGCGCAGTTTTCCGTTCGGCATATGGGCATCTCGACGGTGCGAGGAACGTTTACCAGGACCGCCGGGGTCGTGGTTGATTCTCCCGATCTGAGTAAGGCTTCCGTGGACGTAACCATCGATGCCAGCTCTGTCGATACCCGAGTGGAAATGCGTGACAAGGACTTGCGCAGCGACAACTTCTTCGACGTCGCTAAGTATCCAAACATAACCTTCAAGTCGAAGAAGGCAGAGGCGGCCGGTTCAGGAAAGCTGAAGGTAACAGGAGATCTTACGATTCACGGAGTGACCAGGGAGGTCGTTCTGGATGTGGATGGTCCGACCGCACCGTTCAAGGATCCGAGAGGGACGAGTCATCGGGGCATTTCGGCGACGACGTCGATTAGCCGGGCAAATTACGGAATGACTGCGGACGCGGGTACGGTCGGAGATCAGATTGCCATTCAATTGGACGTGGAACTGATCGACAAGGCGCCCGGGGCACCACGGCCAGCGCCGGGCGCCCCGCCGCCTCCACCAGCGAAGTAGCCTGCAGGCAAGCGCCGCTGTGTTCACTGTTCACCGGAATCCTGCGAGCCTATGCTGCTGGAGGCAACATGACCTGGAACGTGGCTCCTGGTTCGGCGTTGTCTTGAAGCTGGATGGATCCACCGAGCGATTTGAGGATCGTCTGGCAGATCGCCAATCCCATGCCGAGTCCTTCACTTTTTGTAGTAAAGAAAGGCTGAAACAGTCTCGCCCTCAGCTTGTCAGGAACGCCCGTTCCCCGATCTTCAACCACGAGCAGGCCCGATCCATTTTGAGGCTGGACCGCCGTCTTCAACGTCAAGACTCTTCGTTCTGCCGCAACCTGACTCATCGCATCCATTGCGTTGTTAACCAGATTAAGAAGTACTTGCTGCAGCGGAACCTCATCTCCCTGAACAAACACCGGGTCTTCTGAGATCATTGACCTGATCTGAACCCCCCGCAGTTGCGCGCTGCTCCTTACGATGAGAGTCACGTCCTCGACGACCTTATTGAGATTCACTCTGTGCGGCGTTATGGCATGCTTCCTGAGTAAGGCCCGTACGTTATTCAGGACTGAACGGGCTCTCTGGTCATCTTCGATAATGTCAGACAGCGCGGCATGAATCTCGGCAAGATCGGGCTCGGAACTGGCAGCGAGATGCGATGCCGCTTGCGCGTTGCTTAAAACGGCTGCTAGCGGCTGTGCTAACTCGTGAGTCAGGGAGGCCACCAGTTGCCCCATCTCGGTGGCTCGGTGCAACTGGGCAGTCTCTTCCTGCATTCTCTCTCGCTCCAGCTCCGCGAGCTTCTGCTGTGTGATGTTGAAGTGGATGATCAGCGCCCCCCCGCTGGGTCCTGGCAGTCGTATCACAGTCATACGGAACCATCGCGGTTCTGACGGAGAAGGCCAGGCGTACTCGCTCTCGAAGGTTTGGCACAGGCCGCTCAACACGGCTCGAATTCCGAGCCGGGCCTGCAGCGCTTCTTCGCTCACGGAATCCCTCCGGAAAACATCGAGGTAATTTGCTCCAACCCTCAGACTGGATTGTGATGAAGCGCCATTTTTAGCCGCGACATCGATCCAATGCCGGTTCACTTCGAGGATGACGCCATCATGGTCAATGACCACGACATCGCTTTGCATGTAGTGGAGGATGACGCCTGTGAGCGCCTGGCTCTCGCGCAGCGCCTCCGCAGCGTATTGACGAGCCAGTGCGCCCCCCAGAATGTCTGCAATCGTGCTTAATTGAGGCAAGATACCTTCCGGCCACGAAGTCGCTTCAGTAAGGTTCACTAAAGACAATGCCCCAAGGAAGTGGTTCTCACTCTGGATAGGAATCGCAAGGAGGGATTTGATTCCTGCTTGACGAAACGATTCGCTGTCTTCGAGCTTGCCTGATTCGGCTTCGCCGGAGAACAGAACGGTTTCGCCGCGCGACAACCTGCGCGCCGTATTTCGGAAATCGCCTGGAAAAATAACAGATTTTCTGTCGTCTGCCTCCTCAGGCCATTGGTGTGTGCAAAGGAGCTTGCTTGCTGTGTTTTGTGACTGCCATATACAGGCAATGCTCGATCGGGAAAATTCTTGCAAGCTTTTTAAGCTACGGAGAATTGCTTGATTAATTTGGCCGCTCTCGAGGTTGGAAAATTCAGATGAGACCTGCGCGACGAGGATCTCAACCCGCAAACGCTCTGCCAACTGTTCCTGGGTGAGCCGCCTTCGTCTCCGCTCGGCAAGAAGGTACAAAATAAGAAGCGCCTCCAACGTAAGCAGCAGAGCGATACCCCTTATGTAGTCCTTGTAACTCTGCCAGGGGGCGGGCACACGGTTCACAATCTGTGTTTCAGGCGGCTGTTTTGACTCTTCATTGGAATAGATCACGTGCACGGTTTTGGACGGTCCCGCGCCGCTCACCGGTAACGCGACAGCCACGAGCGAGGCTGTCAGAATGCACGGCAATAACAGCTTCCGCATGGCCTCAATACTATAGCGACCGGCCTTACCGCTCTGGCAAGAATGAAATTTATTGCATGCCTTCGCCCGGGGATTGTTTTAGGTCTAGGGTCCAATTGCCCAAAGAACCATCGCGAGCTTATTTTCCACTGATACGGAACAGCGTACGGAACGGCGGTCCAGGTGATAGCTGATCCTGTGGTCAAGATTCGCGTGGGGCTGGTTGATGATGATGTCTCTGTGCGCAGGGCGGTGAGTCGACTGCTGCGCATTCACGGCTACACCTGCTCAAGTTATGACTCGGCCGAGGCAGCATTGAGCGATCCGGCGTTCTTGCAATTGAATTGCGTCATCGTTGACGTTCGCCTTGGGGGGATGAACGGGTTCGACTTTGGTCATCGCCTCGACGCGCTACGGCCGCAAATTCCTCGAATCTTCATTACGGCGCACATGTCGTCAGACCTGCCTGACCACCCGGAGGAAAGTGTACTTCTCATGAAGCCCTTTGATGAGAACCACTTGCTTGCCCTTATCGAGAGATCCACGGGCACTGTTAGTTCTGCCAGTTAACGCTGCCTACCAGCTGCGTTATATTCCGTGGAAAGAGGTTACCGGGACCATCCAGCATGATAAGTGCTACTGTCCACATCATCGATGATGACGCCCATCTAGCTCGCGCGCTCACCCGCTTGCTGCGGTCGCAAGGATACGGAGTCCAGAGTTATACCCACGCTGCGCAATTCCTCGATGATAAGCCGCCCCCTGGCCCGGCATGCCTTCTCCTCGATCTGAAGATGCCTGAAATTAATGGGCTGGATCTGCAAAAGATTCTTGCTCGTGAAGTTGAAGCTCTGCCGGTCATTTTCATGAGCGGTCAGGCTGATGTTGAGAGCTCAATCCGCGCGATGAAGGCGGGAGCAGTTGATTTCCTTCTAAAGCCTTTTGACGACTATCAGTTATTCGCCGCGGTTCGATCCGCGCTTTCGCTCTCCAGCCAGGCGTTATCCAGGCGGGACGAGTTGAAAAAAGACCAAATGGCATTTATCAGCCTTTCACCGAGAGAGCAACAGGTCTGTCTCCGCATCGCCCAGGGCCTGTTGAATAAGCAGGTAGGTTTGGAATTAGGAACCGCGGAAAAGACCGTAAAAGTTCAGCGGGCCCGAATCATGCAAAAACTCGGTGCGGGTTCACTGCCAGACGTGGTGAGGCTGGTTGAAAGATTGCGAATGGCCGGCGCAATTCCTTCTGACTCCGCGTAGAACTCGCGTCATGTGATTACCACGGCGGTTCTACAGTTTCGTTCGGTTGAAAGAATACAAACATCAGCTACTGCGGAATGTTTCTTCATGAGAGGCTATGGAGCTACGCGGGCGCGACATCTGATCGTGGCTGTTGGCAGCCTATCAAAGCGAATGTTAGGCAGCCACCGTGTGCATAGCTGCTGCAGATCGTTCATTCGTTCGTGACTGTCTCGCTAGCGCTAGGACTAAACGCGTGAGGGAGAGATAGAAATGAGCGAAAGGGCAAGTCTCGAATGAACAATCCTTTGAACTTTCCGCTCGTTGTTTTTGTGGTTTCTTTCATTGCCCTGTGGGCCTCGGCGCTGATTGGAGTTTTATTGCGTGCATGGCTGGGAGCGCTCAACGACGAGGCTCGTCAAGATTTTTCGGTTGTTCGGGGTTTCACTCTAACGCTGTTCGGCATCATTGTCGGATTCAGCTTCTCGCTCGCCGTCAGCCGCTACGATCTGCGTAAGCACTACGAGGAAGCAGAGGCCAACGCCATCGGCACGGAATATCTCAGGGCAGATCTGCTTCCGGCCGCCTATTCGGCGAAAGTTAAAAGTCTGTTGGCGAGTTATCTCAATCAGCGGATTTTGTTTTTTCAATCGAGAGACGCGGGTCAGCTTGAGCAGATCAATTCGGCTACGGCTCAACTGGAGGGCGAATTATGGTCTGTGGCGCAGGTTCCAGCTACGGCGCAGCCTTCGCCAGTGAACGCACTCGCTGTTTCCGGCATGAACGACGTTGTGAATTCGCAGGGGTACACGCAGGCTGCCTGGTGGAATCGCATTCCGATTGCGGCATGGGTTCTGATGGGAGCAATTGCCACCTGGTCTAACCTGTTGCTTGGCTACGCCGCCCGCAGCGCCGGAACACAACGCTTGCTTCCGATTCTTATGCCCTTTATCGTGTCGATTTCATTTTTTCTCATCGCCGACATAGACAGCCCGCGTGGCGGCATGATTCGCGTGTCTCCGGAAAATTTGATCAGTCTCTCTCGCTCGCTGCATGCGCCTTAGGTGCTGTGGGCAGTGAGAAACTTCCAGTCGGACAGTCACTGAACCCCATTCAAGCCAAAACCAGGCTTGAATGGGCCACCCGGGCTGTCGTGGTGGGTCGTTACTTCTGGTTCAGCAACTGCTCAGGAAGCACGCAAGAGAAAGAGCGCGCCGGCTCAGTGCAGTGCAGGGAGTTGTGTCCTCTGCGGGGGTTGAACCATAACGGGTTGAAACCTGGGCTCGGTATCCGGATTTACTTCTCGTTGCATCACGGTGTTGCGTCCGGCTGCTTTTGCGGAATAGAGAGCTTCGTCACAACTGCGGAGCAATGCGTCGATGTTTTCCAGGGGGATATTGGAGGTTGCGACTCCGGCGCTGATGGCCAGGGGAATGGATAAGAGCGTCCCAAGGCCTCCTGTGATCTGGCGCGACAGCGAGATGGATTCAATACTCACGCGCATGCGTTGAGCTATTTGCATGGCTTGTTCCGCGCAGGCTCCTGGCAGCAGGACGATGAACTCTTCGCCACCCCACCGGCCCAGAACGTCATACTCGCGCACGGCCGTTCGGAGGTGGTTCGCGACTGCGCGCAATGCAGCGTCCCCGCCTTCGTGTCCATGGAGATCGTTAATCCGCTTGAAGTGGTCAAGATCGAGCATGACGAGCGACACTGGCTCCTTCACGCGCGCACTCCGCATCAGCTCCTGCTGACAGGAAAGAAGGAAGAACCTGCGGTTGTACAGCCCCGTCAAAGAATCGGTGCTTGCCAGCAGTTCCAGGTCCAGACGAAGCTGCATGCTGGTCATCCAGAAAATGGAGAAGCCGAGGCCCAGCGCCGTTGCAAGAAAAATAATTCCGGCGGCCGGTTCCAGAGGATTCGTGCCCTGCGGTCCCACACCTACGCCACGAATCATTACGACAATGCTTCTAAAGATATTGAAGCCGGCAAATCCGGTGAGCAGGCAGATGCTTAGCCAGATCGATGCAGCCATCCCTTTTCTGCAATGCTTCTTCAGATGAGCTGCAGTCTGCAGTGCCTGGACTGCGAGGGTCACAGCAAGGGTGATCAGGGCAAGTTGCTCGGCGCGGTGAACCCACTGGAACACGGGATAGAGCGTGGCTTGAATCGCCAGCAGAATCAGGCCCAGGCGAGGTAATTGCGAAGCGCTTCCGGTGATCTCCAACACGCTGACCTGAAGCGAGACGTAAGCCAGCAGGATCAAGGTATTCGCGGTGAGCAGCGAGATCCCGGGCGTTTGCGTATGCACAGCGAGGATCGTAGCCACGCCCAGGGTACCCGCGATGAACGAGCCGGCCAGCCAGCCGAGACCCTTGAGTACGGGGCTGCTCATGTGGGCGATCAATAACCCAAAGCAGGCACAGCTCAGAAGAATAGAACCAACAACCAGAATGTCTTGAGTTTCCATCAGTCGAGCATTGCGTACCCGCTGCGTAAGACTGCGGATGGAGTGAATACATTGCACACTGCATGCCGCATCGCTGACTCACGCAAGGTTGGATACGTCTCCTGCAAGGTACTCTAGCGACAAAGCAGAGCGTTGTCACACCGTTTTTGGGTCATCCCGTGACCTGAAAGACGTAGCTTGGCCTTCGTCCGAGAAAGGCCACCAGACCGCCCGGAGCGTTGGGAAAGCTATGCGCAGCCTGTCATGTGTGCGAATCAAACCGGCAAATCATGGGCGATCCATTTGCCGGAGGAGAGTACGCGAAACATTAACAGATATGGTTACTATAAGCCCGGCTGCATGTTTGCTCTCACTAAAAACGGAAGTCTGCCGCTTCCATTCTTGAACCCCATATAAGGAGTGTCACGGCCAATTGATTGGCATGCGCCGGCTGCGTGAGTGGGGACTGTGGTCCGGAAAGGCGATCTTGGTCTTGCGGGTTTGATTCTGGGCGCGAAGTCAGGCGCAGGCCTGAGCGGATCTTGACTCGGTAACGGAAAGCGGCATTTGCGAGATTGCAGCGGCTGGTGCGGGATGCGAGCCCCGACGGCCTGTCGCTGCCTGCCTACGCCAGTTGCCCGCCGTCGACAAATAGAAGGGCGCCCGAGACATAGGCCGCGTCTTCCGAAGCAAGAAACAAAGCTGGCCCGGCCACGTCTTCCGGGGTGCCCATACGGCCCAGTGGTACGACGCCTGTTTCCGGGTGATACTTCGCCTGGTAAACCGGATCATTGAAGATGGGCTCAGACAGCCGCGTACGGATGGGACCAGGCCCAACTGCGTTGGAATTGATACCGTATTTGCCCAACTCGCGAGCCAGTGTCTTCGCAAGCAGAAAAACGCCGGACTTTGACGCGTTGTAGTGCGCCAATTGGGCCTCGCCGTCCCAGCTGTTGGTCGAAGCCATAAAGACCAACTTGCCCTTTCGCCGCTCGACCATGTGTGGCACCACGGCCCTGGCAGTCAGAAATGCCCCGCGGAGGTTTACGTTCATCGTGTCATCCCAGGTAGCTGCGTCCAGTTCCAGGAAAGGCGCCGCCGGCGCAATACCCGCGATGTACATGAGGATGTCGATGCGGCCGTTCCAGTCCATTACCTGTTTCGTTGCTGCGTCTACCTGCGCCTGCTCACGTACGTCACAGACTATGCCCTTGCATTGGCTGCCTTCTCTGCGCATTTCCTCAACGGTAGTCTCGAGCATGATCGGGTCCACATCGGCGATCACCACTTCGGCCCCTTCGCGTCCAAGACGCATGGCGATGGCCTTGCCGATTCCGTGAGCTCCGCCGACCACAAATGCCGCCTGATCCTTGAAACGTGGCACGCCGCTTGTCCCGCGAGCTTCCATCGCAAACTTCCTCCCGCTTGCAGAGTATCCACAATAACGTAACGGATCTGTAGGTAAAGACCAAAATTTTGTTGAAGCGCACTTGGCGTCCGGGCAGATTGACTCCCGAGAGGCGTCTGCATGCGTCCAGTAAGGCTTTGCTTTCCTTTTGCAGGCTTATCTGCCGAACTGTCGAAGGTGATGGTCAGTATGTAGATGTCCCCATCGCATCCAGTCCTTCTTCGACATCTTGCCAAATATTGGGTGATGTTCGATGGGCGTGGGCAATTCTTTGCAAAAGCGGCCCATGATCGAAAGCAGGGAGGCGACGTCCTGCTCGAAGTCTCCTGGGCTCGAACCGCCCTTGCCTTGTTCGAACTCTGGACGGGTCGGTACCCCCTTTGGCCATGGGGTGGGCAAGTGCAGCGCGCACCATTTCACGAGGGTCCGCTGCAGCAGGCCCGATGCAGGGCTCGCGTATTTTTCGCCGAGGGGACACTGGAATGCATCGTTAAGATGGCAGACCATCTGATGAACCGACATGGAGCCCCAGCGTGCTTTATCCGTTGGTGACAGCGTAGAGATACGCAGGCAAAGGGTCTGGTAATCGTTAGGGTTGCTCAACGTTTTCACGCCTGCTCCTCGGTTTCCTTCTCCGGATCACGTTGTGTGAATACGGTGACAAGCAGACTGCATCTTGCCCGCGATGGAGTCGGAGTACAAGATGACCTCACCACCCGCCTCCCACCAGATATAGGGTCCGGCTGCGTAGCGGGTACCCGAACCGGACACCACATTTGCGAAGACCAGGGTTGAGTCACGAATGGGAACGATGACCAGGCTGTTTCCTGCTCCGTCGATGTATTCAACGGAAAAGGCAGTCACGGGCAGACCGATTTCGGCGGCGTGCGCGTCGCATTGATATTGGACGGTGTTCCTCGAGAGCGGCTGGCTGCCTTTGAGATGGATCGTAAGGTCGGTTGCCGCGGCGACCATGGTGGTAGGCAGCAGCGCGGCTATTCCAACAAGAATGGTTGTCCAGTTCGCTTGCATCGTGTATCTCCTTTACGCCTGATCCGGCGGAATCAAGAGCCCACAGACACGACAAAGTACTGCACATCTTCCTGGCCTGGATTAATCACACCGTGTAGTTCGTTGGAGTGGGCAAAGGCGGCAGATCCCGGCCCGATGGCAGACGTTGTTCCATTGATGGTGATGGCGAGCGTACCTTTCACGATGAGAAAAAGTTCTTCGTGTTCGTGACGATGAGGAGGATGAGGTGAGTCCCCAGGCACCAGCGTCGTCTCGTGGACCTCGAGGTGATCACCCGTATGAGTTGCGCCATCAAGAATCGCTCTCGATTGGCTCAGTCCCATTTTCTTTACGGGCAGGTCGCTGTAGGACTTGATAAAAGAACTGAGTGCCGGGCTATCTGCGGCGAGAGCCGATGAAGCCGCCAGCATGGGAATGACCTGCAGTAGAGAGCGCCTGGTTGCCGGCATGAAAAATCCCCCCTTTGATTGCCAGGGAGCGTTACACACGCGCGAACCCCCCTGAAGTGGAACAGGGTTTGTTATAGACCGCCGGATGCCTCAAAGCAAGGTGTTCCGGTTGGGAGGAAGCGTTTGCCGGGCTCCCCCGGTTTTCCTGTTGAGATGAGTGGCTCCGGCGAAGTCCATGCGGTTTTCCTTGAGAGAAAACCGCAACCGTGGTCATGGCGAGTGCTGTGAGGTAGGAAAACCGGGCTTGCTCCGGAGGCGTGCAACTGCAGTGCGCCATGTCGCGTATTTCGCTGGTAATATCGTCGGGAACAAAATGGACGGGTTCAACATGTCATTTAAGCCAAATCGCCGTAGCTTCCTCATTGCAAGTGGAATGACCGCCCTTGCTTCGACCCGGGTTCTGGGTGCAAACGATACCCTTCGAATTGGTGTGATAGGAGCGGGTGGCAGGATGAGAGACCTGCTCGATGCCGCAGACGCTTCAGGCAGCGCCTTCGAAATCGTGGCCGTGAGCGACGTGTACGGGCCCCGGCGGGATGAGGTAAAGGAGCGCTCCAAGGGACTGGCAACGACGCATCTCGATTATCACGAGGTGTTGGCGAAAGATATCGATGCCGTGATTATCGCGTCTCCTGATCATTGGCACGTGCGTATGGCGGTCGATGCGTTGGCAGCCGGCAAAGACGTCTACCTGGAAAAACCGGTGACCCACACGATTGAAGAAGGCGCCAGTCTCTCGAAAGCGGTGCACTCCGGCAGGCAGATTCTGCAATGCGGCATGCAGCAGCGGAGCTGGACGCACTTTCGCAACGCCGTCGATTTGATCCAGGGAGGGAGCCTGGGCCGCGTGGTTCAGGTACGCACCTTTTGGTGGCAAAACTACAACCAGGCAGGTTGGAAACCGAAGCCGGTGGACGTTCAGGCCCTTGATTGGCAAATGTGGCTCGGCGGCGCGCCGGAGCAGGCTTTTACCGAAGAGAAATTTTATCGGTGGCGCTGGTTCTGGAACTTCGGGGGCGGCGCCATGACCGATCTGTTCACACACTGGATCGACGTGGCCCACTGGGCCATGAAGGTTGACGAGCCCCGCTTGGTACAGATGCTCGGAGGCAAGTATGTCTTTGAAGAGTGGGATTGCCCCGATACCGTCGAGGCCGCATTGCGTTACCCCGGATTCGACGTCGTCTACGAGGGCATGATGAGCTCATCGATCGACGATGGTGGGCTGGAGTTCCGCGGGACTGAGGCAACCCTCAAAATCAATCGCAGCGGATTCGGTATTTATCGTGAAGGCGTGAAGGAAGCGAAGAATCCCATTCTGACGGAAGTGAGCTTCCGCGATGGCACCACGACCCACATGCAGAATTTCTTCGACTGCGTCAAGACACGCAAACAACCCAATGCGCCCGTGGAGACGGGAATTGCGGCGGCGCGCGCAGGTCAAATTGCCAACCTGGCTTACCAGCATACGGGCCAGATCACCTGGCCGATTAAGGGCTAAGTAGAGCATAGAAAACTACGCTACGCGAAGAGGGGCACGGCCTAAGCCGTGCCCCTCTTCGCGTAGTGACAAATCCAGTACCGGTTTTGTTCTGGTGGGGTTTTGGGTGGGGAAGGACCAATGTTCCTTCTCCACCTCGTGTGGATTAGAACTGGATGCGCGCTACGATCTGGCCGCTGCGTGGAGGATAAGTACCCGCCGCGCTGTTGATGCTGTCGCCGAAGTAGCCGAAGCCGTTGGTGATGGAACCGTTGGATCCCAATTGAACGGGTTGCAACGCATTGCCAGTACCGTTCAGGCTCGGGTAAGCCCAGCGGTTGAACACGTTAAAGAAATCAGCACGGACATCGAAGAACAGCCCTTCCTTGAGCGTGAAGACCTTGCCCAGTCCCAACTGCTCATTGGGATAACGGGCATTGCGCAGATCGGAATAGCGCGGCTTCGATGTTCCGTACTGGCCAACCGCAGGGTCAGACCATGCAGAGGGGTTAAGCAAAAATTGCGTGCGGGGATTGAAGTCATGCTTGTTGAGGCTTTGGAGGAAGAGCGGTTGCCCCTTCACGCGATTGGAGAAGTTGGCTGCCGCAAACGTAACACCCGTAAGTCCGTTTTGCGCGTTGGGGACCTGGATGAGCGTGCCGCTCGAATAGCGAAGAATGCCATCCGTCGTCCATCCGCCGAACAGAGTTTTCTTCCAACCCGAGCTAGCCAGCCCAAATGTTGGCAGCTCGTACTTGAAAGCAATCGAGGTAATGTGCGGTGTATCGACTGCTGTGTAAGTCCTCTGACTCTTGGGCGAAAGGGATGCATCCGCCACTGGAACGGAATCACCCCACTCGTCATCGACCGTACCCAGATCTTTCGACCAGGTGTAGGTGCCCAGGAACCAGAGACCGTGCGAGAGGCGCTTGCTCAACTTGATCTGCAACGAGTCATACCAATAGTTACCGACCATGGCCTTTTGAACGCTAACGCCATTGAACTGGGGATAAGGCCTCAAAGCCTGAGCCAGAGAACTGCTCGAGGGAAATGAGGCATAGGGAAGCGAGAAGCCGCGAGCAGTGACTTCCGGGTCGGAGATGGTCCTGGCCAGCAGAGCCACATCGTCCGGATTGTTCAGGCTGAGTCCAAACTGGTTCAGCCGCGATTGCGTAAGCTGGTCAAGGTTGTAGAGACCATCTGCCTCAAACCACATTCCGCGTACGCCGACATAGGCCATCTCGAAGGTTGTGTCACGATTGATTGCGCGCTGCATCCCGATGTTGGTCTGGATGGTTCTGGGTGGGTGACCATTGTTGGGCGCGTTCCACGCGGGCAGTCCATCGAGTTGACCTGCGTCTGGGCGAATGCCCGGATCGAAGTCGTTTGCGTACAGTTGAGCGTGAGTGTAGGGAACGCCCGCGGACAATTGCCCGGCCGGCAGACCGAAGCCTGGGGCAGACAAATTCACGGTGTTCCATCCGAAACCGAGGCTGTTACCGGCTCCAACATAGTTCAACGACGGTTGCTGACCCATGAAGAGGCCAGTCGCTGCGTGGAACACGGTTTTCGAGTCGGCCTGGAATGTGACGCCCAGGCGTGGGCCGAAGCCCCACGGATAGTAGTGTTCAAAGATGCAGTTGCATCGTCCGGTTCCGTTGCCTTCGAACTGCGCCGCTCCGGGTAAACCACCCGCGGAGGGGTTGGCAAGCGTTGGGTTGAACTGGCTGGTGCGATACCGCTGTTCATGCTGCAATTGCTGCATGTCGTACCGCAGACCGTAGGTAACGGTCATTCTCCGCGTTGCCTTCCAACTGTCTTGCGCGTAAATGCCGGCAGTGGTGCGAACCCACCATGGGTTCACAACATTGCCGATGCTTCCCGTATTCAGTTGGCCCAGCAAGAAACTGGCAAAGCCATTGCCAACAGAGCCGCCGTTCAAGTTGGCGCCGTTGGTCGAAGGCAAACCAGTCTGTTGGGCATCAAAGCCGTAGATGCCGAGTGCGGATTGAGAAGACTCGTTCAACCAGTTCTCGTGCCGCCACTCGCCGCCAAATTTGAGGCTGTGCGTGCCCTTGATCCAGCTTACGGAAGCGACCGCAGTTGGCTTGTTCAGAACATACAGTCCATAATTCGACGGCCCGAACTGGAGGCCCTGTCCATTGATGTTCAAACCCGAGATGACCGGGAACCCGCCCACCAGTGCGCCGTTGAGGCCCAGGGATGTAGCTTGGTTGAAGCTGGTCAGAGGAGTTGTGTCTGGGTTGTGGTAACGCTGAAAGCCGATGCCGGCATGCACCACGACGGCCGGGGTGAGCACATCGTCTGCGTTGATGCGCACGGTATGGCTGCGAATCACCTGGTAGCGGCGTGCAGAGATCGGATCAGGCAATCCGTCTCCACCATTGTCCTTGTCGGTTGCCTGAGAGGAATAGTAACCCGCCAGGTGAATCGAATTCGTAAGCGTGTGATCGATCTTGATGCTGGGTATCCACTGAAACTTGTTCGCCGGGAAAATATCCGGATAGTTCTTGGTCGGATTGTCGTTGGTCGGATTAGGCAAGTAGGACAAGACTTTGGCCGCGACCGGGTCGAAACGGGCCGGATCGATTTGGTTGTTCGGGAACGGATCGCGAACCACCTGGCCATTGACGGTTCTGGTGGTTGCCGGATCGTAGATCGCGCCATTCATGATCGGGCGGCCCAGAGGGTCGGTGCCTATTTGCTGACCCGTCAGTAGGTAGCTCAGATCGCCATTACGATAGGCGGTTGTCGGCACGGTTTGGAAGCCGTTGTTTGTCGAAACACGATCGCGGTACATCTCGTAGTTGAAGAAGAAGAATGTGCGATTGTGGCCGTCGTAGATTTTAGGTATCCACACGGGGCCGCCAAAGCTGCCGCCGAAATCGTTTTGCCGGCTCTTCGGCCTTACCAGGCCGCCATTGCCATTGTCGGTGAATGGCTGGCCTGCGTTCAGAGCCTCATTCACGAAGTACTCGTAGAGCGAACCATGAAACCGGTTCGCACCGGACTTGCTGGTGTAGTTGAAGATGCCGCCCGTGGTTTGCCCGAACTCCGGCGGAAAGCTGTCTGCCTGCAAAGTGAATTCCTGCAGCGCTTCAACCGAAGGCTGCGATTCATCGGATACGCGAGAATTAAGACTGCTGCCAGAATCCTGTCCGTCGAGAATGATGCGGTAGGTATTTCCCGGCGAACCGTTGATATGGATATCGTTCCAGCCGCCGACTGTCGTTCCAGGCGCGAGCTCTGCAAACGACAGGGGATCACGTACGGCACCCACGCCCGCCATGTTCAAGGGCAGGGAATTGATATCCGTCGATGTGACCGTGATGTTGTTTTCGGGATTCTCTGTTTTGAGCAGGGCGGCATCAGCGGTCACGTTGACCGTTGTGGAAGCGGAGCCGACGTTGAGGCTCAAGTCGAGGCGCACACTCAGGTTGACGGAAACGGTGATGCCGCTGCGAATGAGCTTGGTAAAGCCTGGTGCTTCGACCGTGACGGAATAGGTGCCTGCGGGCAGCTCGGGGATCGTATACTCACCCGCTCCTGTCGCGACTGTCCGGTTTTGGGCACCGGTACCCTGGTTTGTTGCCGTTACCGCTGCGCCCGGAATGCTCGCACCGGCAGGGTCGCTGATCGCGCCGGTAATGCTGCCTCGATCGGTTTGTGCCAAGCATAGATGGGTACTGATCGCTAAGATCGCGATCAGACCCAGTCGCAATAGACTGGGACGGTTGTTCTTCTTCATTACTGGTCTCCTCAAGGAGTTGGGGCTACAAATGCTTTGCGTGTGGCGTGATTCGCCAGAGTTGGTTCCCGGTTTCTTCCTACCGGGAGTTCCACTTCATTTCAGGACGCAAATCGACTGATTCGTAAAACGCTGTGGATGCTAGCACATTTGAAATACCGCTGCATACAACGATTTGTTGTTTTGCTTTTCGTCAGAATGAACCGGGATTGTTACGAGATTTCCACAGTGGAAGGTAACTACTACGGAGACGATCACGCAAATCTGCCCTGGTGGCCCAGGGTCAGTCAACATTTTCTCATGGTTCAGTAGATTGCTATGCGGTGGGTTCGCACTTCGGGCTGCACCCGGTGCCCGCCTGCGTCAAAAACAATTACGTCAGATCGCTTGAGCGGCATGTGGCAGTCGACGCATCGGTGGAGTATTTGCGCTCCCACTTCTTTGTATTTGCCGCAGCTCTCCGCCTTGTGACACGTCAGGCAGCGTTCTGAAATATTCGCCACGTCTCGTTGTGTTTTGTGGACATCATGGCAGGTCGTGCAGGTCATGCTGCTGGAACGAAAACAGCGGCTGCGCTCCAGTAACTGAACCTGGTGCGCGTGTACGTCGACCGGCGTGTCCTCCGCGTCGGCAGGCAGAGTCACGTAGTTACCCAAAGCCGCTCCGGAAATATAAGAAAACGATGGAGTTTTCGGTGTGCCTGGCCCGGCATGACAGAGCGCGCATAGATCCATCTGCCGCTCACGTGAGAGCCGCGCCGGGTTGATGATGTCATTTGCGTCGGTGAATTCCTTCTTCCCCGATTGCTTGTGTGCGATGTGTGCAACTCCTGGCCCGTGGCATTTCTCGCACGTGATGCCCAGCACCAAACTCTCTTTGTCGAAGTGATTGAGCGGAGGGGGCAGAGCCTGGATGTAGGTGCCATGACATTCCAGGCAACGAGGGATGATCGGCTTATCGAAGTTCGGTAGCCCATCGGGATATCCCGGGCTATTCATCCACTCATGCGATTCTGACCAGTAAGAAACAGGCAGCTCGAAAAGATCGTTGCCCTTCCAATAAAGATAAGTCTGTCCCTTTCTCCCTGAACCGATCACCACATCGAAGCGCTCTTGCTGTGTGATTGGTTCCGAAGGGGGGAAGAGGGCAACCGCGCGCTGAAAGAATCCTGCGCTGGTCGCGTTCATCACGAAGTAGAAATATGGGTTGGCCGTATGCAGAATGTTCGAACCCGGTGTGAACTTGCCATCGATGGATGACTTGTCTGGCAAGCGCGAGGTGAGGTGATGGGCGCTGCCTGCGTAGCTATCGAACGCTTCCTGGTGGCAGGTGCGGCATGCCGCGTCACCGGCATAGCCGTCGCGAGATGCCGTGATTCCCGGTGCATCTGGCAATTGCGCTCTTAACGGAGTCGTGAGAACAAGCGCAACAAGCGCGATGGCAACGAGTGCGATGCAGCAGAGTGCATGGAACTGTGCGTGCGCTCGGCTTGAGATAAAGCTCATGCTGTTCTCATCGCTGGGTAGTCTGCGGCGCCGCGTGGAACTTATCCAGGTGCTCCTTGGCCAGATCCGGCTGCTTCAACTTGAGATAGATGTTTCCCAGCAGGAAATGGATCTGGCTATCGCTCGTGCCCAGTTCTGGCAGCGTAAGCGCGTGTTCGCCATCCTGCGCCGCCTCTTTGTACCTGTGCTGGCGGTCCAGCCCTTTGGCCCTTTCATAAAATGCATCCCTGGATTGGCTGTCGGCTTCGATGGCGAGCTGGTCTTTGGCGACGCTCTCTTCGAATCTGCCCAATGAATACAACAGGCGTCCATATGCCACCAGGATCGATGCTGTTTGCGGAGTCTTCGCTCCCGCAGACTGCGCGGTTGCTTCTTCATAAAGGTTCAGCGCTGTGGTTGCATCGCCCAATGCTTCTTTTGAAAGGGCCAGGTAGAACGTGGGCATCGGGTCTTTGGGCGACAAGGAGCGGGCCGCTTCCAAAGGCGAAAGTCCCAGCGCGAAGTCGTTTTGCAGGTAATAGAAGACGCCAAGATAGAACTGCGCGCTCTCAGATGACGGCTCAATCGAGACTGCTTTAATCAGGCAACTCTTCGCTACGTCGGGGCGGTGCGCGAAGAGGGCCAGCCTCGCTTTGAGAATCAGCGCTGGAACAAAGTTGGGATCAATCGACAAGGATTCATCTACTTCTGCATCCGCTCGCGCAAATTGCATCTTGGCCAGATCATCTTTGGCATGGTCGTACTTCTGCTGTTGCGGCGAAGGCGACAGCGAAAGCTGAAGAGCAAGAAGCCAGATCACTTGAGCGCTCCCCGTGGTGTGAGCGAATAGTACTTGCCAGCGGCGACATGTTCAAAGCGATCGGTGTGTCCCACGGCTGGGGGCCATTGGACCTCGATCCAATCGGCAAATGCCGCACTGCCCAAGCCGAGAAGATCGCGAGGGTCAGAAGCGGAGAGATAGCTGCCTGCGCCGCGATGGAATAGGCTGTGCCGTACGCCGCCTGCGGACCAGGTGATTCTGGCGCCCACGGCGAGGCCCTTGAGCTCGAGGCCCAGCCATTGGTTTGTATTGTGAAGGGTATTGTGGAGCACGACAGGGGCTTCGCCGTTGTTGGCTACGACAACATCCGGCCGTCCATCATTGTCCAGATCTCCGACGGCAAGCCCGCGAGCGGGATAGCGCGCGGCAAAGGCCTCGCCACCCATCGCGCTCACGTCTTCAAAGCCGTGGCCGTTATTGTGGAACAACAGTAACGGTTCCTTATAGCGCAGGGAACTGGAGATGGTCTCGATCAGATCGTCCGGGTGGCCATTTGCCATAATGATGTCAGGCCGCCCATCGTTATCGACGTCAAAGAAGCGGACTCCCCAGCCAGTATCCATGATGGTGGCCATGGCGATACCCGTCACGCCCGAGACATCTTCGAACGTAGAATCGCCGACGTTGCGGTAGAGAGCGAATTTCTCGCGGCTGATGTTCGCTACAAAAAGATCCTCAAAGCCATCCTGATCGAAGTCGATGGCATCGACGCCCATGCCCGATCGGGCGGCGCCTTCGGGGCTGTAAGCAACGCCCGCCTGCAGCCCGATCTCTTCAAATTTGCCCTCACCTTTGTTGAGAAAGAGAAAGTTCGCCACGGAGTCGTTAGCAACGAACAGATCGAGCAGTCCGTCGTGATTGATATCGGTCGCGACGACCCCGAACGATTTGCCTGGATATTTGCCGATTCCCGAAGCGTCGCTCACATCGGTAAACGTACCGTTGCCGTTGTTGCGATAGAGGCGGCTCGGCCAGGGGTCATAGCTCTTGGGGTAGCAGTAGTGTGCGATGCCTTTGGTGCTGCAGTCGCGCTCCAGCGATTTGTTGTATTTGGCGAAGTGAGCGACGTACAGGTCGAGCGTGCCGTTGTTGTCGTAGTCGAAAAAGACGGCGCTGGTGAAAAGCCCGGGCTCGGCGAGGCCCACTTTCTGCGCTACATCTGTGAACGTACCGTCGTGATTGTTGTGATAGAGAATCAAGTGGCCGTAAGTGGTCACCAGCAAATCGGTCCAACCGTCACCGTCATAGTCCGCGGCTTCGACGCCAATGCCGAAATCTCGACCGCCGACGCGGGCCTTTGCTGTTACATCGGTAAACGTACCGTTGTGATTATTGTGATAGAGGGCGTTGCGCAGTGGCTTTTCGGGGTGAAAGAAGTCGGCGGGCCCACTGTTGGTAAAGTACAGGTCCATCCAGCCGTCATTGTCGTAGTCGAAGATGGCAACGCCGGGGCCCATCGATTCGGGCAGATAGCGGCGGGTCGACATCGCGTTGTCATGCTTCCACGTGATGCCTGTTTGTTGTGGCCGCCAGATCTCGAAATACGGCGGTTGCTGGGGAGCGGCTTGCGCGAAGCAGGTGGTGGTGAAAAGTCCACCTGCTAAAAGCGAAACGGCCATCACCCGAGAAAACAGCATGGCGCCCATTTTACAGTTGCGATCAGTCAACGCGCATGCGGCAGCAGGCCTTGTTCGACCAATACGGGCGGTCGCCGATGTTGGGTAGCCTGCTCGTAAGCGTAAGCCCAGCCCAGCAGGTCGCCGTCTTTCCAGGGTCTCGCCGAGATTTCCAATCCGAATGGCAGCCCATCGGGATAGAACCCGCCGGGCACAACCACGGCGGGAACACCGATCATATTTACCCAACCGGTGTTGCTGTGCGGGCCCCCGCTGATCTTGCCATCTTGCGGCATGGTCTCGTCTGGCGGCGGCATTTGTGTTGCCGGATAGACGTAGCCGTCAAGATGAAGCCGATCGAGCGTTTCGTTGTAAAGCGCGATCGATTTGCGCCGCGGTCCCAGATAGTTTGCCTCGGCTTGCAGATCGGTTTCCAACTTCACCTGCACAAGTGACGGTCTGTCGTTGGAAGCGTCGGGATCCGCGCCGTCGATGATCGTGGCCGGAAAAGCAGAACCGATGACGTGTTCGTATTCTTCGATGGAGTGGTATTGCTCTGGACCATAATTCGCGAGGAAGTTCTGTGTGCCTTCGCGGATATAGGGGAGCGTGCAGACCCCCGAGATCGTCTCGGCAAAACTGTCGGGCAGAATCGTATCGTCGAAGACGATGGTCGCGCCGGCTGCACGAAGCCCTTCGAGAGCTTTCATGAAAGCCTCTCTCGTCGCAGGCTCGAGCGGAGTGCGTGCAGCGGCCCGAGCGGCTGTGGCCTGGGTGCTCGACGCTGCGGCCGAAATTCCATGAAAGGCAACACCGGTTCCGTCGAGAACGATCGCCGGCACGCCAAACCGCTTGCCTTTGAGTGCGTCTTTTTTCAGGTACGCGATATAGGGGCCGCGCTCAGCGAGCGCCGTTGATCCTTTGGTCCCCGGGTCGAGCGGATCTTCTCCCGCCATGGCATCGAGCGCGATGGTTGCGTCGGTCACGTTGCGCGCGATGGGGCCGGTATTGTCGAGTAGCCAGTCGAGCGGAGCGATCCCGGCGATACTGACAAGACCGCGCGTCGGGAACACTCCAACCACTGAACTGGTGGCGGCCGGCATCCGGATGGAGTTGCCGGTGTCGGTTCCGTTGCCGAGCATGGCAAAGTTAGAGGTAACGGCAGTGACCGTGCCTCCGGAAGAACCGCCAGGGCTGAAGCGCACATCGTAAGCGTTGCCCGTGCGACCGTAGGCTGTGCTTCGATTGGTGTCGCTGGCGGCGAAGTCCGGCATGTTTGTCTGCCCGATGATGATGGCCCCGGCGGCACGCAGTTTCGCGACGATGGTTGCGTCTTTGGGCGCGATCAATTCGTGGCCGGGGATCATATAGCCGCGCCAGCCATCGCTGGTGATGAGGCCTTTCACCGAGGTGTTTTCTTTGGTGACGATAGGCACGCCCCACAGAGGACCGCGTTGATACTGGCTTCCGCCCGTGGCGGCTTCTGCATCTTCGCGGGCAGCGGTGGCCAGCGCTCCTGCCTCATCCACGTTTTGTACCGCGCGATAGATATCGTTGTACCTCGCGATGCGCGCCAGATACCAATGCACAACTTCGGTGGCGGTGTACTTGTGCGCGCGATACATCTGCTCAAGTTGGGGGATGGAGACTTCAAGCAGATCATGGTTCATCGTGTCCTGCGATTTATTGGCAGGAGCACCTTGCGCACCCTGTGGATGGCAAGCGATCAGTAGCAGGAGCAGATACCAGGGGTGAGCGCGCAATTTCATCGGGTCCTTTTCAGGGTGGTTGGTGCGAACCGTGTCTTTGAATTCTGGGGGCACCCGTCCAGTGATCCAGGGCTTCGTCATAGAGTTAAAACTAGCGAGAGAACTCGCGGAGCAGTGCTACACCGTAGCAATCTGTGTGAGCCGGCGCATCCTTACCAGCGTGTCGAGATATGTTTCGTCTCCAATCTGCGGGTTGGCCACCATGCCTCCCGCCGCAGGGGAGTCGGCCGACGCAAGTGTTGCTTTCCATACGCGCAGCGCAAGCACGCCCGATGCCGAGGGTAACGTGTAGATGGCGGCGTGCGCATTGGCGTTCCAGTCAGCATCGGGCGGTAGTTTGCCCCGGCCGCCAATTTTTTCCCCGTTCCAATACAACTCGTAGGCGTCCTGGATAGGTGGCACCATGATGGCAAGAGATCCAGGCTGTCCGTTCGCGTTGGTTACCTCGATCGGCTTGCGATACCAGGCAAAACCGACATACCCCGGATGCGTCTGTGCGCCCCAGGTAGCATCCCCGCGCAGCTTTTCCCAACCCGAGTCGTTAAACCCCGGCTGCGCCCATGCCAGATCATCGCCGGTGTGGAAGTTCCACAATCCACCGACCTCCAGCACGCCCTTGCCTGGGTCCTGCGTCTTAAAAGCAGCTGCATCTTCCGCGCGCACTGGGAGAGCCACGCAAGCGAATAACGTCAGGACCAAAAGTTTGAGGGCAAATTGGCGGCGGCGGAATGTATGCATAGGACGAGAACCTCGTTCGAAGCAAGCAGGCCCTGAGAACATTGCTCTTGAGAGAATACGGTGTTTCCCCGCGAAGCACACAAACAAAACTGCCAGCGGCACGCCCCGCTCGGGTAGCCTGGGTGGCTAAATTACTCAAGCACCGCAGAGCTTTGTCGCTGATAGACTGCTGGCACTAGGTTGAGCCTGAAAGATTGTTGTGCTGCCGGGGACGATGACGGCGATCACAGAGGGAACACAGTTTGGCCCCTACCGCCTGCTGGAGAAGACTAGACTGGCTTCGCACAAGGGCGGAATCACGAAAGTGCGGAGTTGCGGGTATTGTCGTCTGCGCAAGACAACCGAGTTCTCTCCATCACAACCACCCAGAAGAATTCCTCACGGAACATCCGTCTGTCGATCCCGGCACCCATAGTCGTTTTAACTGCGCCATGCGTATAATTGCGCTCGTTTGAGAGAGGAACTAAATGACGACGTCGAACGCCACACCGGTAACACCTGAACGCATCATGCAATTTGCCTGGGGTTATGTTCCGCCTCTCGTCCTGGAAGCCGCGATCCGCCACCGTGTCTTCGACCTGTTGGACGCAGGTCCGCAGACGGTAGCGGCACTCAGCAAGGAGACCGGAGCCTCCGAGCGTGGCTTATCCGCCATCATGAACGCCCTCGTAGGGCTCAACTTTCTCGCAAAGGATACAAAGGAGATCTACTCACTCACACCCGAAAGCGCTGCCTTTCTTGTCAGCAGCAAGCCCAGCTTCCAGGGAGGAGTCATTCGGCACTGCAGCGAGCAGTTGATCCCAAAATTTCTTCATCTGAATGACATCGTGAAGACCGGTAAGCCTAACAAAGCCGTCAATCAGGAAGGCCCAGGGACCGAATTCTTCCAGCAGCTCGTTACCGATATTTTCCCCATGAGCTATCCTGCAGCGCAGACCCTGGCAAGACACCTCCAGGGCCATGCGACGGGTCCCATGCGCGTGCTCGATCTCGCGGCCGGCTCGGGAGTATGGGGAATCGCGATTGCTCAGTCATCAGACAAGGTAAGTGTGACCGCAGTGGATTGGCCGGACGTCATTCCTGTCACACGCAAGACGGTCACCAGGTTTGGACTTGCGGACCGCTTCTCATTCGTTCCGGGCGACTTGATGGAAGCCGATTTCGGCAAAGACCACACAGTCGCAACTCTCGGTCATATCATTCACAGCGAAGGCAAGGAGCGCAGTCGCGCACTGCTGGCGAAAACTTTCGAGGCCCTCGCTCCAGGCGGCACCATCGCCATTGCAGAATTCCTGGTGAACGCTGAGAGGACCGGGCCACCGCAGGGACTGTTCTTCGCCGTCAACATGCTGGTGAACACAGATACGGGAAATACCTACTCATTCGAGGAAATCAGCAGCTGGCTGGAAGAAGCCGGCTTCATGCATCCGCGCACCCTGGAGTCTCCAGGCCCCTCGCCGTTGGTTCTAGCAACCAAACCGTAGCCTCTTCACCGTCTGGATCATCATGGAAAGGGGTGTGCCCCACACCCCTGATTTCCTGAATGCGTTGCTGATCCTTGCGGCTTTCCTTAAGGAAAGCCGCAAGCTGCTCTGTATGAACCCAACCCCATTGCAATCACCCAAACCTCAAATCCAAATTAAGCTGTAAACACAATCCCCCAGGAGCGCACCAGAATGGCCGCAAGACGACCAAAACACCGCATCATCCAAATCGGATGGCCCGACTTCGGCCAAGCTGCCTTTCCTGCACCCATCACAAGCACCGAGCTGCAAAAACGAATCGACCAACTCCGCGCCAACATGGACGAACGCCGACTAACCCACCTAGTGGTATATGGCGATCGCGAACACTTCGCCAACCTCGCCTTCCTGACCGGCTTCGATCCCCGCTTTGAAGAGGCCGTCCTCATCCTTTCGCCCGCCGCGACGCCGCTCCTGGTGGTCGGCAACGAATGCGAAGCCTACGTCGCGATCAGCCCACTCTTCAACGAAGGCAAGCTGAGACGAGAACGCTTCCAACCCTTCTCCTTGTTGAGTCAACCGCGAGACCAGAGCCGTGGGATCGAGGAAATTTTTGCGGGTGAGGGAATCACTAAAACTGCAACCGTAGGCTGCATCGGCTGGAAGTATTTCGCCGACCACGAAGTCGCCGACGCGAAGCATGCCATCGAGCTCCCGTCCTATCTCGTAGACACCCTGCGGATGCTAGCCGGCAAAGACCAGGTAGTCAACGCAACTGACTTGCTCATGCACCCCGGCCACGGCCTGCGCAGCTTCTGTTCGCCGTGGGACATCGCCTACTTCGAGTACACAAACATCCAGGCATCCGAAGGCGTGAAGCGAATGATCTTTGGCATGCGAGAAGGCATGACCGATCACGAGGTCGTAGCGCTCGGCGGAACCTGCGGAGAACCGCTCGCCACCCACACAACGTTCGGCACCGGACGCAGCGCAGCGCTCGGTCTCTGTGGTCCACGAGGCGAAACCGTCAAGCGAGGCAACCCTCTCGGCTTCAACATCTCCTACTGGGGCAGCAACGCTTGCCGCTCTGGTTGGATTGCTTCTTCTGCGAACGACCTACCAAAGGAAGCGGCCGACTACATACCTAATTTCGCCGGCCTTTACTTCGAGGCGATGAGCGAGTGGTTCGCGCTGCTCAAGCCAGGCACGCCCGGCGGAGACCTATGGCGTCTGATTCACGAGCGCCTGCCCTTCGAGAAATTCGGAATCTTCCTCAACCCGGGACATCTGATCCATCTCGACGAGTGGGTAAGCTCTCCCATCTATCAAAACTCCGATGTACCTCTGCACTCCGGAATGGCTATGCAAGTCGACGTGATCCCCAGTTCACCCGTGTATCAATCGACGCGCATGGAGGATGGAGTGGTCCTCGCGGATAAGGATCTAAGGAAACAACTGCAGGAAGCCTACCCGGATTGCTACGCGCGCTGCCAAAAGAGACGCAGGTTCATGACCGATGTGCTGGGCATTCCACTGCCCGAAGAAATCTTGCCGCTGTCGAACATCGCCGGTATCGTACCCCCATTCTTTCTTGCACCCAACGAGGTCTTCGCCCTGGAGTCATAAAAGAAGGAATGCTGGCCGACAAAATATCGGTGCGTTACGAGAAGCAAGCTCGGGAGAACGTCTCATGAAGAATAAGAAAGACAGCCGGCGCGATTTTTTGAAAGGGACCGGCGCGGTGGTTCTTGATGTGGCTGCACGGGGAAGGGTGAGCGCTGCTGCCCTGAAACTGAACGCGCTGGGAATGCGGGCCTGATATGGGGCAAAGGGATCAGTCGGGGTGAGTTTCAAAGTCCTATTACGACGGCTCCAGGCGTCGCGAATAAAGCGATTGCACTCAAGAACTGCCATCACGTGATTATGCGCGATTTTTCCATTCTTCACGGTGGACACCTGGGAATACTGACCACGGGTGTCGATAACCTGACCAGTGTACCGAAGCCAAGATACGCTCATTCCTGGTTTTGGATCGTCCGCAACAACTCCACGAGCTTGGGCGCTGCGATGTGCTGGTAGTCGGGCGACAGCAAACCATAGCTTTCTATCGTGTCGTACTTGCGGCTGACCCCGCTCGATTGAGTGCCGTTGACAGCCCAATAACTCCAGGCAAGGTCATTCTCTTTCATGTAGCGGATATACATGACGAACCAGTCTGAGTTCGCCCCGCAGCTTAGTGTCTGGCAGGTGCCAAACTCACCTACCCATAGGGGAACGCCAGGCTCGGTATGCAGCAGAAATCCAGCGCGTGCGTCATAGACCCGCTTCAACTCGTCGTAGCTCGCGAATGGATGATCGGCGCTGTTGTATGCATGAGGCGAATAGACCAGCCGGTGAGCGATTTTAAGCCGCACCGGAAGCTTGTCGAATCCGACGAAGTTGGTCGAGTAGTCCGGGCTCTCCACCATGATCAGCAGGAGGGGATTAGCCGTAAGCACCGCGTTGCCTCCGCGTTCTGCCGCGGCATGCCAGTCAAGATTAGGATCCGCTCCTCCCCAGGCCGCCTTGCTACGGAGTTCGTTGCGCAGGTCTGCGCCGACAACCCAGCGCTCGTTTTTGTAGCGGCGGACAATCGTCTGCCAATCTGTAAGCCACTTGGTCTCTGGATATTGAGCGTTGTACCAAAGGCCGTTGCCATCGGTCTCACTGCAACACCAGTCCGCTCGGCTTACATGGTTATCGAGGACCACCATGATATGGGCGTCAGCCAGCGCGCGGACGACCGCGTCCATAACCTCCATCGCATGTTTGCCTCTAAACTGTGGGTTTGCTTTGACCGCATAATCGGGTACCTGAGGATTGTGCTCCAGCGTCTCATTGGCCCAAGGCAGGCGCACGGAGTTCACGCCCAGATCAGCAATTTCCTTCACGATGGTGGCCAACGGAGCATGGTCGAGGCCTCCAGCAACAAAGTCCTGCTGATCGAAGCCGTACCAATTGACTGAAGTCAGCCGCACCCGATGACCCGCCGTATCGAGAATGTCATGGCCGCTGGTGTGAAGAGGCGGCTCAGCATGACGCAGTTGCGCCGTGGCCGCAATAGACGTGAGACCAAGACAGACAGCAGCCAGTGACCGAACAAGCCCCGTTTGATTCATGGTTCGAAGCATAACCGATCTTCATCAGGTCGCATTTGCGGTCGAATCTCCGATGACACCATGCAAACCCGCGGGCCAGCGCCGATCCTTCGCGATATGGCCTTTGAACTCATCGATACTCAATGTCACGGGGTGACACGATGCCTATGCCCCTCATTTCTTGAAGTGCTATGCTGCGTGTCAACATGCCCGCTTACCTCTTCTGCCTGCTCCTAGCGCTAGCCGCCACCGCAGCTGCGCAAACGTCGAGAACGGCTAAGCACCTCACGCTGGATAACCGTGGCCATAAACTGAGTCTCACCCTCTACCCAGCTGTCTCTGCGGCCAAAAGATCTGAGCCTGTTGTGGTTTTCGAAAGCGGCCTTGGGAATGACAGTACCGTCTGGTCTCAAGTAATTGATCGACTTCCCGGGAACCTTTCGCTCGTTAGCTACGACCGCCCTGGTTTGGGCAAATCGGAAGCTGACGGACAGACGCCTACCGCATCGCATATCGCCGAAGTCCTTCATTCCGCTCTCACCCAGGTATCACAGCCGCCATACCTCTTGGTGGGTCACTCCTGGGGTGGAGCACGTGTCCGCGCGTTCGCCGGTATGTACCCGGATGAGGTCGCGGGCCTGGTTTTTGTCGATCCTACCTATTTCAATGGGAGCGACGCTGGAGACCAGAGAGAAATCTTCGATCCGATGGGGCTACCGCATGGTCAGGAAGAACTAAAGCAAATTGAGAGAGAAAATTCTCAGCAGCCGGGCACATCCCCCGCCCTTCGAGCCGAGATAGAGGTGGCGCTTGACTCTGCCCAGAAGGGTTTTCCCGACGTCACTTCGCGCCCGATGCCGCCAGTCCCTCTTGTGGTGTTGCTCGCGATGCAATATGAATCTGTGAAGCCGGGAACAATGCCCTTCGACTACGTTCGGTGGAGGGAGGCAGTCCTTTCTTACCGAATCAAGGTCTTCAGCAAGTTCGTTCGGGACGTTCCCGAGGGAACTCTCGTTACTGACCCAATCAGTTCGCATTTCATTGAGAGTTCGGATCCTGAGATCGTCGTTTGGGCTATCGACCGTGTTCTACACGCGGGCATGTCTCGTCGTTAAGTTCACAGGATCATGCGCAAAAGAATGAGCTATCGGAGATGAGCGCAGCCAGGTCGTCTGCATAATTGTCCATATCGTGACCATCTGCGGTCTGGGTGCAGCGGCCATGGCCGCGGCGGTCATGCGCAATCACGCGATAGCCATGGTGGAGGAAGAACAACATCTGCGCGTCCCAATCATCCGCCGACAGCGGCCACCCATGGCTGAACACAATGGGCTGGCCTGTTCCCCAGTCCTTATAGAAGATCTCTGTGCCGTCCTTCGCTGTAATGGTGGGCATTGGACCTCCTTCGAACGCTACCGAATGGGGGCAATTAAACCACACTCACGCGGACCGAGAGAAGCGAGTCATTGTTGAAGCTCGCGTTGGTGAAACACGCGAGCTCCTTTTGTTGATGTAAGGAACTTCTCAGCGGGGATTACGCCTATTGCTCGCGCAGAATGCAAGCTGGATCGATATGAAGGGCACGCCGCACAGGGTTGGCGACGGATGCCACGCCAGTCAAGAGCATGGTAAGCGCAACTCCCAAAAGAACAAGGGGATCCCGCGCAGAAGCCTGATAAACGATAGCTGATAGGAGTCGACTCGCTGCAACGCCGAGTAGGAGCCCAACCATGGACCCAACGCTGAGCAGCATGAGCATCCGACCGAGCGCAGTAGAAAGAATCTCCCTTGCCTGGGCGCCCAGGGCGACACGGATACTTAGTTCGCGCAGGCGTTTTGTAACAGCGTAGGACGCAAGACCGAACGTGCCGGTAATCGATAGCAGCAGGCCAAAGAGGCCGAAAAGGCTAAGTGCCACGGTCGCGATCTGCGCCGGGAGAAGCTGTAACGCGAGTTGGTTCTTCCACTCACCGGAATCCTGAATAGGAATTGCAGGGTCGAGGGCAAGGATTGTTTTCCGTATAGCAGCCGCCATGTTGCGTTCCGTCACGCCCGTGGGATCGGAATGTGTACGAACGATGAGAGCCGTGGAAGTATTGGGCCGCTGTGCGATAGGAAAGAAAATGGCAGGGCTGGGTTCCTCATTCAGGGTGGTGTATTTCCCGTTCGCCACCACACCAACAATCTGAATGGGAGCACCGGAGATGCTCTTGAAATAGCGGCCGACGACCGCATCGGAGTGGAAGAGTCGGTGTGCGAATTCCCGGTTGACGACTGCTACTGGGGGAGCTTTTTCATCGTCGGCGCTGCTGATATCCCGGCCTGCAAAGAGAGGCGTGTCCGCGGCCGCGAAATAGCCTGGAGAGACAAGGTAATAGGGGGCATTAAAAGCAACATTCGCCGGACGCATGTCGGTCGCTTCATGCGAATAAATTGCCATGCCAGACTCATCGATCGCGAGTGGAGTGGTGTTGGCATACCCGACAGCTTCGATACCAGGAAGCTGAGAAACAACGCTGAGTAACCGGCGCTGGAATGCTCCGGCGCTTTTGTTCGAATAGCCGGCTTCGGCCAGTTCAAACTGCACGCGGACGATGTTCGCGGGGTTGAACCCAAGATCCATCGTGAGCGATTTGCCCAATCCACGCAGAGCAACAAAAGCAGCAGTGACGGTAACGCAGCAAAGAGCGACCTGGGCGGCGAGCAGGATTTCTCGAAGGGCCCACCGCCGGCCAGAAACGGACTGGCCCATTCCGCCCTTGATCGCATTAAGCGGGTCCGCCTTTAGCATCTGGCGCAGTGGCATGATGCCGAAGAGTGCGGCGGCCAAAAAAGAGAAAAGTCCAGTCACAAGGATCAATGACGGTTGCGGTTGAACCATGAACTGCATGGGAAAACCGGTCATTGGATGCCAGGTGCTAAGCGCGTCGAGTGCAGTCCAGCCGGCTACGGAGGCACACAAACCACCTAAGAGTGCTATCAGGAATGCTTCGGTCAGAACCTGCCGGAGGATACGCCAACGGCTCGATCCGATAGCCACGCGGATGGCCAATTCGCGGGCACGGTCAGCGACACGAGCGGCGAAGAGGCCGCCGAGGTTTGCGCACGCGGCCAAAAGGACAATTCCCGCTAGGAACATGATTCCTGTCAGAAATGCCCGAGCGGGCGCCCCAAGCACATCCCCAATCAAACCAGGCCGCACGACTCGAATCGATAGACCTTCCTCGTCCTTGGGAAACTGTCTTGTAATCCGAGAGGCTACGGTATCCAAATCTGCCTGAACCTGGGGCGGGGTGACACCGTCTTTGATGCGGGCAATCACCCAGATATTCGAGTTATAACGGAGGTCGAGCCAGTTGAAGTCTTCCAACTGGGCCTCGTTGGACATGGGGACAAAGACGTCCGGTTGCAGAAACTTCTCGGTGCCGTAGAAACCCCTGGGAGTCACGCCGACGACAGTGTAAGGGTGATTGTCGATGCGGACGGTCTTACCAAGGATGGCGGGTGAACCGTTGAAGTATTTCGTCCAGGCGGCCCATGAGAGAACTGCGACCTCGGCCGCACCGGGGTGGGCATCATCGGCTCGATCGAGAAGGCGCCCCAACACAGGTTTAACGCTCAGCACTTCGAAGTACTGACCGCTCACTTCATATCCCCAGACGGGATAAGTAGAGCCATTCGCATCGAGGCCGAAGTTTATTACGCGGTCGGCGGCAACGGCGGAAAACACGGAGTTGTCGTCACGGATGTCGCGGAAAAGAGGGTGGGAGAAGTTTGCGCCGTTTCTGCCGCGCTGAAGGGACACGACTTTGTCAGCGTGCGGGACGTCAAGCGGCCGCAGGACGAGTGCCTGCAGAACGCCGAAAACAACGATATTGGCAGCAATGCCAAGAGTCAGTGTGAGGACTGCCGTTATGGTAAAGCCGGGTGAGCGGAGCATCTGGCGGCAGGCGAATCGCAGGTCCTGCGCTGCCGTTTCAGTTTCAAACGCTACCATTTCGTAGCTTTGTTCCCTCAATCGCGTCGTGTTGCCGAACTGCCGCATAGCCGCGTGTTGCGCCGCATGGGCTGTCATTCCACTGGCGACAAAATCCTGCTCTGCCTGCGAATGATGAAATGCCATTTCTTCATCAAGTTCGTTCAGGAACCGCCTGCGGAATAAAAGAATCTTGAGCTTGTTTAGAAGCCGGGTGAACTGGCTCATCTAAGCCTCCTGTGGATCGCCCAGGACGCGCCCAATCGCTGCGATCATCTGCTCATATTGCGTAAGCTCAATACCTAACTGTTTTCGCCCTGTGGCTGTCAGTGTGTAAAACCGCGCCCTCCGTTTTGTCTCCGTCGTCTTCCATTCGGCTTTCACCCAGCCCTGCAGAAGCAAACGCTGGAGCGCTGGATAGAGCGACCCTTCTTCGACCGTTAGAACATCGTCGGACTGACGCTTGATCGAGAGCGCGACACCATAACCATGCATGGGCGATCGTGCTAGTGTCTTTAGGATCAGCATGTCGAGCGTTCCCGGCAAAAGATCCGGTTTCTTAGCCATGACTGGAAGCATAGATAGTCTATGGGTAGATTGTCAATGGTTGTTAGGGATCGTATCCGATGAAACCTCGGTCGAAAAATACTTCACTAGGGAAGGGGCAGAACTGCAGCTCCCTCGACTTCGCTCGGGATGACAATCAGCGCTCCCCCGTATTTTGTATCGAGGTTCGTGGCGCTGGCATTCTTCTTGCGGTTTTCCTTGAGAGAAAACCGCATACGTCGTCGTGGCAAGTTCTGAGTGGTAGGAAATCCGGGTACGCTCCGGTCGAGATGACAAAGGAGAGGTTAGGCGCTTACCTCAGGCACCCGCTACGGGGGACAGGTTCAACGCTAGGTCTCTTTTGCCCTTAGAGAGGTAGACGTTAGGGTTTTTTGCCCACTCAAGCCAACAGAAGGTTTGAATGGGGCACCCTCGGCCTTTCGTTGTCTTAGAGTGCGCGGTGCCTGCAAGAGCGAAGGCGAAACCATCCGCTCCTGCAGGCGCACAGACGAACGGCGATCAGTAGGCCGGTGGCGGAGTTGGCCCGTGACGGAACACCTGACCATAACCATCGCCAAACGCGTGCCGGTATTCCTCGACCAGTGGCGGAGGTACGGGAGGGTTGCGGAAACGTGGATGCCGGTTGGGATCGGGAGACGCGCCGTGCGACATATCACGCTGCGCCGCTTCGACGCCATCATGGTAGCCCTGTTGGGCAGCCTGGGAATAAGCCGGCGGCGGTGGTGGCGGAGGAGGGTAATACGGACGTGGATGGGAACATCCGGCAACGGCAAGGGGAACAAGCGCTGTGGCCATCGCAAACAATCTCTTCATAACGGATCCTCGATGATACAGCTTTCAGTGGAGGGAACCCGAGAAAGAGAACAAGTGTTGCGCTGAGAGCAAAAAAGAAGCCCCATGTGACCCGAAGAGGTCGCATGGGGCTATCTTTCGTTTGCTTTCGATTGCTTTTAGTACAGCACTTTCAAACCGAACTGAATGATGCGTGGTTCGAATGTGCTGGTGATGCTGCCGCCACTGCTGGGTTCGCCGCCCAGTGTGCCGCCCAGGCCGCTTGCCGGCAGGTATAGGTTGGTGTGGTTGAATGCGTTGTACATCTCCGTACGGAACTGTACCTTCAGACTCTCGATCGGCGTATCGAAGTTCTTGTTCAAGGCAAAGTCCGTTGCGTAATAAGCAGGGGTCCGGCCTGGGTTACGGCTGGCGTTGCCGAAGGGACTCAATAGGGTTCCGCTGCTATCTTTCGTAGCCGGCAGGCTGAGTGCCGCATAGTTGACGTATTGGATATACCCGCTCGACAACTTCACCCGCTGGGTCAAAGGTGTTCCGGGGACGCGGTTTGGCCGGTATTCATTCGCGCCGCGGAACGTTGCGCTAATCTGCGGCGAAACGGCGTTCGCGGAATTGGGTGAGTAAGTGAGGTTGAACGGAGTACCACCCTGCATGGTGTTGATGCCGCTCAGCTGCCAACCGCCAACGACGGTGTTGATCAGGCCATTGCTTGAACCAAGGAACTGCTTCCCGTGTCCGAAGGGCAGGTCGTAAACCAGGCTGGTGATGTTGGCAATGGGCAGGTTGTAGTCCGACTGCGAGAAGTCGGCGGCGATGTTGTTTCCATCCTGAGGAGAAGGGGTGTTGCCCTCAAGCGAAGCGCTGGCGTTATCCACGGAATGTGACCAGGTGAAGGAATTCAACAACGTCAGACCCCGCACCGAGCGCTGCTCGTAGCGAACCTGGAGCGCATGATACTGCGACCAGAACTGATTCAACGCGGTGGTGATATCGCTGGGCCAGTTTGCATACGGACGCGTGAACCCAGCCGAGGGGTTGATCTGGTTGGCGTTGAGGAAGCCCTGCAGCTTCACGCCGTGGTTGCCCACATACGCTACGTCCAGAAGGATGTTCTTCGCCAATTGATCCTGCACGCTGATGAAGAAGTCTTCAGCGTAGCTGTCTCGCGTGTTCTTCGGGATGTAGGTGATGTTGTCGGTCTTAGGATTGAAAGTAGTGGCCAGACCGGTAGGGAAGCCCTGGTCGACCGTGCGATAGTCCGCGGTGCCCGGGGTTGGTTGCGTAACGGACACGAATAATGCGTTGGGGGCATTGATGGCCAGAATGTCACCCGAGCCCGCACGCGTGTAGTGGATGTAGCTCATACCAAATCCACCCCGAACAACCACCCTGGGTGTTGCCGCATAAGCGAAACCAACCCGTGGACCAAAGTCATTCAGGTCTGGGTCCACCAGCGTCTTGCCGTATACTCCGCCAGCTTTCACGGGAGTGACGGCACTCGTCGCAGCGTATCCCGGGGTGATGGTCAACACGGTCTGCGAGATGGGATCGAAATTCGAAAGCAGGTTGTGCTGTTCGGAATAGGGTGATCCGTACTCCCAGCGGAGGCCGAGGTTTAACGTCAGGTTCGGCAGCACTTTCCAGTCATCCTGCGCATAGATGTTATGCATCGTCTGGCGGAGGTGGGCAACGAACAGGTTGGCCAGCGAGTAGTTGTTGGTAGTACCGAAGAGAAAGTCTGCCCAGTAGTTATCAGTGACTGCGGCTTTAATGCTCGTGCAGTCCGGGTTCACGGGAACCTTCACTCCGCCGACCGTCGTGCTGGGGCACAAGCTGTAACCACCTGAGTAGCTGAACGATCCATAGAGCGGGTTGTTGTCATTAACCGCCATCCAGATGTGCTCGTACTCATAACCGAACTTCAGTGAGTGCTTGCCCTTGACCCAGGTGAAGTTGACTTTCGGATCTAACAAGGACGGGTTCTGCCATTGCGGGTTGGTGCTCTGGCGGCCAAAGGCGCTAAAGCCAGAGATGCTGGTCGAGGGTAGGCCACCGGCCACCGTAGGGTTCGTGGGCAAGCCTGGAATCGTGATCGCGTTATCGCCGATGGAGAGGGAAAACTTGCCGGCCTTGGTCTTCGACAGGCCAACACGCGCATCGATTACTTTGTTTGCTCCCCACAGATGCGTGTAGCCCAGAGCCACCTGCTGATCGAGAACGCGAATCGTACCGTTGGTCTGGCCATCGAGAGGCAGCAGAATTGCGGGGTGGTTCACGCCCGTTTCTTTGCGATCGCTCACACGTAGGAACCACGAATTGCTGGCGTTCTGCTGGTAGTCGAGTCGCAGGTCACCCTTGTCGGAGTTGTCGGTGAAGGGCACCAGCTTGGAGTAGTCGTTGGTCGCGAGGCCCGTCGAGGCCAGGCCGCTTACCGGCAAGCCTGGGATCTGCTTGAAGAAGCCGATGATCTGCTGCGAGATGGGATTGATGTCACTGGTTGGAATGGCCGTGCCGGCCTGGTAAACCACGCCTGTAGTCGGGTTCTGCACCGGAACTACGAGGATGCCATTGAGTTCGTTCTGCGTAGGCAACGTGAGCACGCTGAGTGGCTTGAGGGTCTGCCGGAAGCCCTCGTAGTCGACAAAGTAAAACAGCTTGTCTTTCACCACGGGTCCGCCGAAGTTCGCTCCGAACTGGTTGCGATTGAAGGTGGGTTTCTGGAACGGGACAATATTTCCGGTGTTGCCGACGATCGTCGGTTTGAAATATCCAGCAGCATTGAGGTCGGTGTTGCGTAGAAATTCGTACAGCGTCGCGTGCAACCGATTCGTTCCGCTTGCAGAGGCAACGTTAATGGTTGCGCCAGTGGAGCGGCCGTATTCCGCGCTCTCATTGTTGGTCACGACGTTCCATTGTGAGACCGAGTCGGGTGGAACGGCGATGATCTGGTTATCAAACCCCTGGTTGCTTTCGCCATAGGCATTGTTGTCAATGCCGTCCAGCAGAAAGTTGTTGAACATGCTGCGCTGCCCGTTCACGTTGTATGAGCCCTGGCGCGTAAGGCTGTTGATCGAACTGGTCGTCGCAGAGGTGGGAGCCTGCCGTGAGCCCGTCACCAGCGCCAGCAAGTCGGAATAGTTGCGGCTGACCAGCGGAAAAGCTTCCGTCTGGTTCTGGGTGATCGTCTGGCCGCGCTGGCTCGAGTCCGTTTCCAATTGCAGCGCTATATCGGATACCTGGACGGATGTCTCGGTCTGGCCGACGCGCAACTCCAGATCGATGCGCTGACGGCTGCCAACGGAGAGGGTAATGTTTTGCGCCCGTGCTTCGGCGTAGCTTAGCCGCCCTGGCTGAGATGGTATAGACGCCGGCATGTAATGAAGGAAGTTCATAGTCACCACTGCTGTTGCTGGTTGTAGCGGTCTGAATATTGGTGGCGGTATTGGTAACGGTGATGGCCGCGCCGGGCACGGCCGCGCCGCTCTGATCGTGGATTGTTCCTACCAGGCTCCCCACGTCGAACTGTGCGTGCGCGACGCACGCAGTCAGGAGCAGCGTAATGGCCAGAAAAGTACTGCGAAACGCTTGTTTCGTTTGGTTATTCATATCACCTCAGGATAAGAATATTCGGCGAAAGGACGTTTAAGGGAATGTGAATGCCAGATGAATATGAATGGTGGATGAAAAAAAGTGACGAGGGGTGAATAGGATGGAGGCCGTTGCAGCTACAGGCGATCTCGTTTTGTAACCATCACAGCGCAGATCCCCTTTAACAAATACTGAGGGAAATAGCTAGCCTTCCCTTTGCCATCTCGACTGGAGTTGCGGCCCACGCAAGGGGATGGATGGGGTAGTACTTGCAATGAGAGGCGGACAGTTTTGCCCATACAAGCCAACTGCTGGCTTGTATGGGGCACCCTCAGCATTTTTTATTGTCATCCAGAATGAAACTGAGTTAGTTACGTTTGCACTCCTCCCAAAGGGGGACGATTCTTGCTAAGGGCATTTTGACCTACGAGAACGTGCCGGTGCGAGCGCGCCAGAGAGCGCCCAAAATCGGATCCACCGCTTTGTCAGGTGTATTTACATTGGGGAATTCACGCTGGACTGCGGCGATGAAGGCATTGCGCAAGAGGGAAATATTTTCCAGAATGCTGCCGGTAAAGGCCATCGGTGGAGTCCAGGTCTGCTGCTTCGACGCGATGCGCATGCGGCGGATGACCAGCCGTACCAGGTACGCGAGTTCTTCCGCCTGCTGCTCGCAGGACGGCCAAGGCCTTTTCATCTCCCTGTTCCGCGCACTGCACCACGACGCCTGTCAGCGTGGAAAAATCGGGAGCTGGAATCCTGTTTGCGTATTCCACCAGGCGCTCCAAAGAGGACAACTGCCAGAAGTCGAGCACTGCCTGTTGCAGCTGCGTCTCGCTGTTCCTCGTCTCTGGCCAGAAAAATTGCCCGCAAACTTTCGCTGCCAATGAGGTGTCCTGAACCCTGGTCCGCGAGCGCAGGGCCCCATCCTCCCGCGGGCACCATGACGCCTTCAGTCGTACGGCCGACCACATTGGAGCCGGTACCCGCCATGACGAGTATGCCGGCCTGGCCGGGAAAGGCTGCCTCGAGCGCAATTTCCACATCGCCCAGAATGAGCAGCGCGCCACCCACTCTTGCGGTGAAGGACTCACGCAGCCAATCCGTCACCAGCGAAATACCTTCGCCGGCGGTTCCGACGCAGGTGCGGGTCACCGACGCCATCGAAACGCCTGTTTGCGACGTCAACTCGGCCAAGCGCCGTTTCCAGATTGTGGCTCGCGGTCGCTGCATCCACGCGCATGCGCTTGATGCTTCCGGTGCGTACTCTGGCCAGCTCGCGGGTCTCATCTGCGAGAACATAGTCTGTTTTCGTTCCTCCGGCATCCAGAGCTAAAAAGAAACTCATGTCGTCGTGTACTCCACGCAGAGCGCCGGCACTCTATGCAGCTGCAAAATGGGCCTCAATTTCCTCAAGAGTCTTGCCCTTCGTTTCGGGCAGAAAGAAGGCATGGCCGTCACCAGGTAGATCAGGGTGAAGCCACAGAATAGGAAAAACATCATGGAATATCCATACTTGCCGACCACCGGCAGGAAGATTCGCCGCCAGTGTGGTCGAAACCATCTGGTTGATGACCAGCGCAACGCTCATGCCATTGGAACGGATGCGCGTCGGCATCAAGTTCGGACAGTGCGAGCCAGACGCACACACCCGGTCCCAGCGCATAGAAGGCGACGAACACCGTAGAGCCCGAGCGCGACCAGCCAGCCGTGCAGCGCGTCCGGGCACAGGGCTGATATAGGCATGCTCAATTTTGAGTGGAGCCGTGCGTGCCTCGTCGAGATTCGCCAAAGGGTTGCGGAAGAACGCCTCCACCTTGCTCGAAGGCAAGGCTACTCTGCCGGTCGATGGTGACAGAGCTGCTTCGCCTGTCTCTCGCCGAGCGCATAGGTCTGGTGGTTGCCGTCGAATCCGCCATAGGAGTAGATCACCGACAGAGAAAGATTGCCGGTCTGGCAGCTCGCTGCCCCGTAACAACTGCCTGGCGTGGAAGCGGCACTTGGCGATGTCCTGATCGAAGTGCAGCGAACGCCTTGATCCGGCCCGACCTGGGCCTGGATTGCATCGCGAACATCATGCCGTTCTTTTCTCGTGCGCAGGAAGAGCGATGCCGACAAAAAGCAGGCAAACGATGATGCCGGAGGTTCCCAGGGTCAGCAGGAATTTGCGTCCCTTTGCGGTCGACCAGCGTCATGCCGACGATGGTCATCAGGAAGTTCAAACCTGTGAACAGTACATAGCCCCAATGCGCGTGCAGGTCAGAGAGGCCGCTCTGCAGCAGGATGTCGGTGTTGTATCCAATGATGGAGTTGATGCCCGTCGCGGTATTGCAGAACAGAATGACGCAGGAAAGCAGGAAAGGGAGAACGTACTTTCGCTGAAGCAGCGAATCCTTCAACTGCCACGGGCGTGGTCGAAGCACTCTGGCTGGCGGCGGAGATCGCCTTCATCTCCTCCATCTCATGTGCAGCCTGCTCGCTGCTTCGCGATCGACGCAAGCGCTTTCAGGGCCTGTTCGTTTCGTCCCGCGCGGAACAGCCAACGTGGTGACTCAGCGACGAACAGGCTACCGGCCAGAAACAGAATTCCGGGAGGCATCGACATCCAGAAAATGCGCCGCCACGCCTGGTCTTTCACGCTGAAAAGGTCGGCCGGCGGAGGTGGACGTGGGCAGAGGCCAGCCACCCGGTAGCTGTAATAGATACCGATGAGCGCGGCCAGAAAAATGCCCAGGGTGAGCAGCCACTGGAAGGCTCCCGTGCCCTTGCCGCGGTCCTGAGCCGAGAGGCACTCCGCCAGGTAGAGGGGAACCACCATGCCCACGAATCCTCCGCTGACGCCTTGCAAGAGGCGGCCAAGGAACAGCGGGACGAACCCGTGGGACAGGGCGATGACGGGGATGCTGATGACAAAGATCGCACCGCTGATCACCATCATAGGCTTTCGTCCCAGCCAGTCGGCCAGCATGCCGGCAAACAGGGTAGAGATCACGCTCCCCAGCAACACCGCGGCGACGATGATCGATAACTGGCTGGCGTTGAGACCGGAAGTCGCCTCCAGATAGGGCAGGGCGCCACCGATGATGCCGACATCCACTCCGTAAAGCAGTCCCCCCAGACCGGCTACCGGTGAGCAGAAGGCGGTTGTAGGAGCGCGTTAGGACTCAAATCAGCGGAGCTTGGCATTAAGGCGGCACCAGGCAAGATGGATTGGATTCCAAACAAGTAGAGTAACCTGTGGCGTACCCTGGAAGGAACCCCTTGGTGGGTATCTGCGAAAGAATGAGTAATTTAGGTTGGGCGGGTTAGCGAAGCCGGCGTTTGTTCTCCATAAGAGCCTGTTTCGCCGCCATGTAGCTGGCGATGCCAAAGACCATCAATTCGAGCGGTGCGCTGCCCGAACTGGCAAACGACTGGGTTTCCGCCGAGCCGCACCGGAACGGCGTCTCCGCTATGGATCTGGGCCGTCTCGGAGCCGATGGTTACGCTGCCGTCGCCGGCCATCACGTAATAGATCTCGCTCATGTCCGGCTTGGAAACGGGGCCGATCGTGGTTCCTGGTGGTAGAAGCACATGGTCGACGTACGACCATGGGGAATGAGAACACCGTCGGTTCGAGCGCCCGGCGATACTGCACGGTTCCGGTTCCCCCGTCCATGTGTTCCACCGGCTTCAGCAGCGATCGATCCAGGTGCATGGTCATGAATGTGGGAATCGGGTCCAGCGGGGCGCCCACCCGTCGGATCCTGCAGATCGAAGGCGTCGTAAACGCCCTTCATTGTGCCCACGTTGAAATTGATCCATTGCACCGGCTTGTCGGTCGCGTTATAGATGGCATGCGAATGACCCAGCCGCGTGGGTGCGCCTGCCGGGCCCTTTAACGTCGACGTACGCCCATCGATGGTGAACTGGGCCTCGCCGTCGAGGATGATGAACATTTCTTCGCATTGATTGTGGAAGTGCGCGCCGATGCCGCTTTTGGGCTCGATCACGCCGCGGTGCATGAAGAACAGGTTGGTTTCGAGCGACTGCGCATCGAAGAGAGGCCGGTAGTCGAGCGACCCTGGACCCTCGTGGACCGCCTTCATGTTGCGATATTTCGACGGGTCCGCATGAGCGATGCGTTGGTCGAGAGGCACAGGTGGAACGAGCGGGGCCTGCTGAGCCACCCCGTTGGCCACCGTCGCAAGCACGAATGCAACTCCGAGACGGGTGATCATTAGAAGTTCTCCTGCGAATTCGAATGAAATCTTTCCCACTAAAAAGCGACAGGCGCCCCATCCTTGCCGTGCCTTTTCGGCAAGGGGGATTTGCAAACGTCTGGAGCGAGATTCGTGGTCACCCATCCTTTGCAAAAAAACGCGAAGGATGGGGCGCATCGAGTTGTTGCGCCCCTAAAGCTGGCTAGGCGGCCTTGCTTACCTTGCTTGCTTCCAACTCCACCACCGGTGGCCGAACACCCAGCTTGGCCAGAATGAGATAGACCAGAAAGCCGGTCGCAAACGCATACAGCTCCGATGGATTGTCCGCTTTGACCCACGAGGCTGGCAGTCCGGGAATATGTTCCGGCATGCCCACCGCGAAACCCAGTACCCAGGCGATGTATCCGGCCCAGTTGATACCCAGCCGAGGTCCGGACCAACGCCGCCCAGCCAGCAAGTAGTCAGCCACCATGGCGCCACAAATCGGGCCAAACGAAGCAGCCACAATGCTGAAGAAACCGACCAGGTTGTCGGCCACGCCGGTCAACGCCAGAATGGCGCTCAACGTAACTGCCGCCATGGTGGAGACAGGCCGCGAAATCCTGGGCAGCATTGTGCTGAAGCTGTTGGCCGCGATGAATGCAGAAAAGCAGGTAGGCACCAGGCAAGCAGCGGCAAACAAGAAGAACATCACCGGCGCCAGGGCTCCTACGCTCGCAATCGTGGTGGTGTAGTCGTAACTTTGCGGACCGCCATTGCGCCCCAGATAACCGGCTACGGAAAGAACCGAGATGCCACCGCAAATTACCGCGCCTGCCACGATGCCCGTCAACCCGCCGAGAACAACGTCTTTGCGGTTGCGGTTATTCATGCCGAAATCAGTGCCGGCCGCTCCGGCGGTGGCGAAAAAGCCGATGGTGACCAGCAACGCGTTCAGAAAGCCGGTCATGGAGTCATGCTGCGGTGGCTGATAGTGGGCAATGCCGCTCCGGTTGGCCCACAGCACAATCAGAATCATGACGAACGGAACCCAGTTCAGAATCTTGGCTAACTGGCTCACGTAGTGAATGCCCTTGATGGCCACGTATCCCAGGCTGTAGAGCCAGATGATCACGATGACGGCGAAGAGCGTACGCGACGTCTGGTTCAGCCCGTTCATGATGAAGTGCGTGGCAACCACCGCGTCCACCGCAACCCAGCCGACCTGCAGAAAGCCCATCAACAGGCCGGGAACAAGAAAGCCTCCCGTCGTGCCGAACGTGGATGTGCCGACGACGTAAAGATTGCGGCCCGTCTGCATGCCGAGCATGGCGGGCACGTAATAGTAGAGGCCAAAACACAAAAGCCCCGCCACCAGCAGGCCCCACATGGAGACGCCGACGCTGGCGAAGCCCAATCGTTGGCCCAGCAAGCCTGAGGTAATAGCCGACAAAAAGGAAAATGCCAAAGTAGCTGGGGAATGTGCTCTTGTACCAGGGCACCCGGCCGCTGGACGGTATAGGAGTTGAGCTGCTGACGTAGGCAGGAACGTTGCGTTCCATGGGGCTCCTTGGCAAATAGGGTTAAACCGAGGTGTAGTCTCTCACAGAGTACTCCGCGAAATGAGTTTCCATTTGCGGCCACACTTGCTGATGCAGGTCTATCGCCACCCACTTCTGCTGCAGCGCATGTTCTATGAAGGCGATGCTCAGGCTGTATTCGCTACTGTCTTTGTTTGAGCGCAGCAACTGTACGGCATGAAAGCCTTCCTGGCTAGTGATCGCCGGCCGAAACACTTCTGTGTACGTTTTCTTCAGAGCTTCGGCCTGTGCCCCGGGTTTCAGCTTGATATCGACAAACAGAACGAACATCCTCACCTCACCATTTCAGCTTGAATACATCGATCGCCGTACCACCCAGAACCTTGTCATAGACGCTCGGGGGCGAGGTCAAGCGCTTTATATTTGGCGAACTCCACGGGCACGTTGCTTGGTAAATCAGCTCCCAGCATGACGCGGTCCGCGCCAATCGTGTCGATCATCCAGCGAATATCTTCGCCGATGCACCAGGAGGTTTCCAGATACAGGTTGCCGCATACCGAGGCAGCCACCTGGGCCTCTGCCGTGAAGACCGCAAAACCGGCGTGGGCCAGAATGATTTTCAAGTCAGGATATTTGCGTGCTGCCGGGAATGCAGAGGGCCGGCAGCGCAAAGGGAACACCCGGGCCCGTATGGACCATGGCCGGTACTCCCAGCGCATGGGCGGTTGCAAATACACGGTCGCCATCTTCCGAAAGCGGATTCACGCCGTGGCCGATGGTGTGCAGCTTGATGCCGACGAACTTCAGATCCTTGATGCAACGCTCCATCTCGCGCTCGTATGCATCACGGTTGCCATGCGGGGTTACGCTGGCCAGGCCGAAGAAGCGGCCCGGATGCTTGGCGCACAAATTGGCAATGCGGTCGTGTGTTTGTGAAGCCGAGCGTCGCGCCTGGGTACGGCTGCACGATGGTCGCGTCTACATTGCACTCCTCCATGCGGCGCAGCATGTCTTCTTCGGTGCTGAGCAGGCCGAACACGCAGCATTCGCCCAGATGGGCATGGGTATCGATCCTCTTGGTCATGAATCCTCTTCGCTTGGAGTTGTGTTTCGCTGCTAAACCGGAGACGCGCCATTATAGACGGTCGTTTGCGGCTCTGGCCCACAGGCATGCGGTGCGGGAAGTGTCGACTCAGCTTCAGTGTTCTCGTTTCAGGGCTCCCAGTTCCGTATCGAGATTGTTCTTCTGTGCGGAAATACCGACGATCATCAGTTCAAGGTCGGCCGATCCATTGTTCGCGAAGGAGTGTGCCTCGTTGAAACGAATCGGCACACCATCGCCCTTGTGGATAGCGGCTGTTTCGCCGTTCACCTCTACCTGGCCGTCGCCGTTCAGCACGTAATAAATCTCTTCCACGCCCTTGTGGTAGTGCTGCCCTTCTGACGCTCCAGGCGGAATAAGCAAATGGTCCACGTAGGCCCAGTTGGTTAGAAACACATCTGCATCGAGTGCCCGGCGGTACTGCACCGTGCCTTTGCCGCCCAGGTAGTTGGGCTTGGGCTTGAGCAGGGTCTTATCCAGGTTCATGGTCATGAAGGTAGGAATAGGATCCTTGGGCGCACCCACGCGCGCATCGTTCAGATTGAATGCGTCGTAGTGACCTTTCATCTGCGCCACGTTGATATTCATGAATTCGACGGGCTGGTCCGAGGGGTTGTAGATAGCGTGGGAGTGCCCCATGCGACAGGGTGCGCCCACCGTACCTTTCAGGACAGAGGTGCGACCGTCGATGGTGAACTCCGCCTGGCCGTCGAACACGATAAACATTTCTTCGGTGGTGTTGTGGAAGTGATGGCCTACGCCACCGCCGGGCATGATCTGGCACCGGTGCATGAAGTTCAGGTTGACATCCATGGCGGAGGGGGGAACGAGAAGTTCGCAGGCCATGTCGCCGGCGCTGTTGTGTGAGCGGCTGCGGGTGTACTTACTCGGATCCGTATGACCGATTCTGTCTGCCAAAGGGGCTTGTGCACCCAGGCAAGACATGGGCAGGAGCGCAAGTGTGCAAAGCGGGAGCAGGGAAAGGCGTCGCGTCATATCGGTTCCTCGTGGGGTGGTCATTTTAAGCCGCCCAAGAATATATTCCGGGGAAACGAGCGTCAAGCCGATCCTGAATCACGATCCAGAAAAGTGAACCAATGTTTCATAAAAAGTTCTACGCCTTGCGCAAATCCAAAGCAATCTGATCGGCGGTCGCACGAACCGCGGCAATAATTGTCTCTTCTTGCGCGGCACTCCGCAGGCGTGTCTTGGGCATGGACGAGCTGATCGCCGCCGAAACCTGGCCATTGGGCCCAAAAATAGGCGTGGAAAAGCAGATGCCATCCGATGCGCACTCTTCGCGGTCGATGGCGTACTTCTGCGCGCGAATTTCCTCGTACTCCCGGTTCAAATCTTTGCGATCGGTAATGGTGTGTGTGGTAAAGCGATACGTGCCGAAGCTGCGCAACAACCTCTCCCGCTGCTCTGATGGCTGAAAGGCAGCGATTACCTTGCCCAGGGAACTGGCATTCGGGGGCAAGATATGCCCGACCACATTGCTCATGCGGATCACATGAGGGCTTTCGACCACCGCGATCACTTCCACGCGATTCTCGAACAGGGCTGCCAGCGTGGATGTCTCCGCAAGTTCACGGCTCAGTGCTTCCAGGTACGGCACGCCCACACGATGCAGCTTGCCCAGCCATTGCGTAGGCGTGACCGCGTGGATGCCCGGCGCGAGCATGTATTGTCCGCGCCCGTCGACCACCACACAGCCCAGTGTTTCGAGTGTGCGCAGAATACGAAATGCAGAGGTTTTCGAAAGCTCAATCCGTTGAGCAATCTCGTTCATGGAGATGGGTTTCAGTTCGGACTGGAGAAACTCAAGAACTTCGAGCGCCTTGCCGACGGCGCGTGAGAAGTACTGATCTCCACCGCGTGTTTCTGCGGCGCCTTCTGTCTTAACGAGCTTAGAAGCAGCGGCTTTTGCTGGGCGGGCTTTCTTTGTCTTCAGCATAAAAGGGTTTGAGAAATCATCATAACGGACCGGCCCTGCGATTCCGAGCTGCGGTGTCCCGGGCCGCGTTATGCGCAGATGATAGTGAAACTAAAACCGATTTGTCTATCTTTCGATAAAAATGCGAAACACTTTTCACAAACTGGTTGCGTATCGTTCATTTTCGGTGGTATAGATTTCTCCGCGCAATTTCAGGAGGCTCAACCCGTGGTCAAAAGGCAGGAGAAGAAAAACTTCCTTGTATGGGCAAAAGCGCTTTGCTTCATGGCGATCATTGGCCTGGCTTGTTCGCAGGCCCGGGCGCAGGTTGCATCTGCGGAACTGAGTGGTAACGTGCTTTACGCGACGGGCGCGGCCATACCCGATGCAAAGATCACCGCGACCAATGTCGGAACCAACCTCACCCACTCTACCGTGAGCGGTAAGAGCGGCGAATACGTGATTCCTTCGCTGCCTCCCGGGGACTATACCCTGGCGGTCGAGGCAGCAGGATTCAGCAAACTCAAGCAGACGGGCATCAATTTGCAGGTCAACCAGCAGGCGCGCGTCGATCTCGCGCTGAAGGTTGGGCAGACGGCGGAAACCGTCAGCGTGGAAGGGCGTCCCCCGATGCTCGAATCGGAGTCATCTTCGGTGGGAACGGTGATCAACCAAAAGTTGGTCAACGAGCTTCCGCTCAATGGCCGCAACTTTGTGCAGTTGGCGACCCTGAGCCCAGGTGTAAACGGCGTCGGTGGGTCGGCCTCGGGCACGATCATGGGTGGCGCCCGGCCGGACGACCGCCGCGCCGGCTCTGAGATCTTCTCCAATGGTAACCGATGAAGGTGACAATAACTTTCTCTTTGACGGTGTCGACAACAACGAACGCCTCACCCTTTCCATCACGCTTCGCCCGGCGGTCGACGCCGTGCGCGAGTTCAAGATCCAGACCAACCTTTATAGTGCCGATGTAGGCCGTAACTCCGGCGCGGTGATTGACGTTGTTTCCAAGTCAGGAACCAATCAACTGCACGGCAGCATGTTTGAATTCCTGCGCAACTCCGACGTTGACGCGCGTACCTACTTCAATGCCAAGGGCACCGCCTTTTCTACGTTTCGCCTGAATCAGTTCGGAGGCTCTTTGGGCGGCCCCGTTGTCATACCGCATTTCTATAACGGCAAAGACAAGACCTTCTTTTTTGTCGACTATGAAGGCTTCCGCAGCAGCACCCAAGTTTTTGAACGCGGCAATATCCCCACGCTGCGCATGCGGCAGGGCGACTTCGGCGAGCTTTTGCCGAATACGATCATTTACGATCCTTTGACTACGATCCCCAATCCCGCGAAACCCGGCACGTTTCTGCGCACGCCCTTCCCCAACAACATCATTCCGCAGGACCGCTGGGACCCCATTGCCTACAAGATGATCAACGCGTATCCCCAACCAACCAGCACCGGGTTACATAACAACTACGCCTTACCGCGCATTCAGCCGCAGAACTATGACCAGGGAGACGTGAGAGTCGACGAGCAGATCACCGCCAAGGATTCTATTTTCGCGCGCTGGTCGATTCAGAACACCACGACCATTTCACCCAGCACCTATCCTCAAACCACCATTCCCGGTCTCTCGGAACCTGTGAGCTTGAGTGACGAGGCCTCGTTCGCCGGGGTCTCCTTCCAGCCCACCCAGCATGTAGCGACGAGCTACGTACGTGTGCTTTCGCCGACACTGGTCAATGACTTCCGCTTCGGCTTCAACCGCTACCGGCTGGACTACGTACCGATCAACTTCACTCCAGGTGGAGCACTGGGCAACCAGCTTGGTGTACCCAATGCAAACGTCACCCCGCGTGAACAGAACCTGCCGATCTTTTCTCCCGCCTCCTACCTGGGTGTAGGCCAGACGCGTTCACTGCCGCTTTATCGCCGCGAGAATACATTTCAGGAACTTGACAACCTGACCTGGACGAAAGGCACGCACACGTTCAAGATCGGCGCAGACTTTCGCCGCCGCCAGTTGACGATCTATCAAACCAACCAGGGTAATGGCCGATTTAACTTTTCCGCCGCGTTTACTGATTCACGGGAACCAGCAGGCAAGGGCGGTGACGCGGCAGCCAGTTTCCTGCTCGGCTATCCGACGCTCGATGCGCATGATTACAACTATCAATTTCCTGGAATCCGCATGAATGAGTTCGGCATGTACTTTGCCGACGACTGGCGTGCCAGCAAGAACCTGACCATCAACTACGGCATCCGTTGGGATTACTTCAGCCCGCCGAGCGAAGCGTTCAATCGCTGGTCGAACTTTGACCCCGTCAGCGGCCAGTACCTCGTCGCCGGCCAGAACGGCGTGGGCATAACTGCCGGGGTCCTCAAATACTGGCCGAACATTGGCCCACGCCTCGGCTTCGCCTATCAACTGGCGGCGCATACAGTCTTTCGTGGTGGTGTCGGTCTCTTCTATAACGCGTCTGGCAGTGAAGCGGGTAACATGCGTCTGGCACGTAACCTACCTTTCGGCTTGACTCTGCAGACTACACCGGGCGACGTAACTGTAGGCCCGACGGTGAGCCAGGGCTTTGCTGCTCTGCAGCCCATCATTATTCCTCCTGTTCCCAAGGGAACAGCCACGGCCGTCGCCCCGAACTTCCGTCCTTCCTACGCGGAGCAGTTCAATGGCGGGGTGGAGCATGAGCTGGTTCCGCTGCAGTTGGTCTTGAAGTTTGTCGGAGTCGGCAATCTTGGCCGTCACCTGCAAGACACATGGAATGCGAACCAGGCGGTTCCCGGTTCGACCTCGACTGTGTCGCGTCGTCCGCTTTACAGCATCGATCCATTGCAGAGCGACGTGAACGACTACCTCTCCGACGGTTTTGCCGAGTACTTCGCGTTTCAGTTCACGGCTGACAAGCGCTTGAGCCACGGTGTCAGCGCTCTGCTCGGCTACGCCTACTCACATGCCATCGACGATGTTCCACTCGAATTCGGTGGCGGCGATGCCGGCCCCAATCCACAGGATCCGCGCTTCCCGCATGAAACCAGCAATTCCATCATCGACCAGCGCCATCGTTTGACGCTGAGCTACGTATGGGCGCTGCCATTCGGTAGAGGCCAGAAGTTCCTCAATCAGGGTGGGGTGGCGAACTTCATCCTTGGCGGCTGGCAGAATAACGGAGTTTTGTTCACGCAAAGCGGGCTTTGGTTCTCTCCTGTGCTTCAGACATCTACAACCAACACAGGTACATCAAGCCGTCCTGACATCATTGGTCCGGTTGTCTATCCCAAGACGCTGCTGAACTGGTTTAGTCCTTCGGCTTTCAGTACGCCTGCTCCTTACACCTACGGCAATGCGGGACGCAACTCTCTGGTAGGGCCTGGGCGTACGAACTTCGACACGTCGATTTTCAAGACCTTCCCGGTACACGAACAAATGCAGTTCCAGTTCCGTCTGGAAGCATTCAACGTCTTCAACCATCCCCAGTTCGGGTATCCAAACTCGACGATCGGGAACTCACAGGTAGGTCAGATCACGTCGACTGTTGGCAATGCGCGCAACCTGCAGGCGTCACTCCGGTTTGATTTCTAGGGCCGATGTGGACGGAGGTGTAACTAATCTTCGGGTCGCCCATCCCTGCATTCGTACCTTGGGTTTGTACCTTGGGTTCAGGGATGGGATACTCTTGCGCTTGATCTCGAGATTCATATAGCCCACCCTTCGCAAAAGCGCGAAGGATGGGGCACACCCACTTCTTTTGCGGCCTCAACAACCATAGGAAATCATGATGACTTTTCTCGGACTAAGCAGCAGGCGTAATTGGGCGGTTGGACTTCTCGCGCTTTCTACAACGGTACTGGCTAGCCAGGCCTGGGCAGCGAAAGGCGATCTTCGCGTGTACTCCATCGACGTCGAGGGCGGCCAGTCTACTCTCTTCGTAACCCCTACTGGCCAGTCTCTGCTCATCGATACGGGATGGCCAGACAATGAGGGCCGCGATGCCGAGCGCATTGTTGCCGCGACCAAAGCTGCGGGCATCAGCAAGATCGACTACGTCTTGTTGACCCACTACCACGATGACCACACGGGTGGAGTGCCGCAATTGGTCGCCCGCATCCCCGTCGGCACCTTTATCGATCATGGCGCCAACATCGATACCAAGCCTGGTGGACCGACAGAAAAAATCTATGCTGCGTACCAAGAGGTGCTGGCAACGGGCAAATCCAAACACATGGTCGCTCACCCAGGGCAGGTACTGCCGATCACGGGGATGCAGGTTACGGTCATCAGCAGTGATGGCAATGTGATCGCCCACCCCTTACCAGGAGGCGGCGAGACCAACCAGTACTGCAACGTGCGCGAACAGAAACCCGCCGACCACAGTGAGAATTCACACTCGCTGGGTGTGTTGGTCAATTTTGGCAAGCTCAAGCTTCTTGACCTCGGCGATCTCACCTATGACAAGGAGCTGCTGTTCATGTGTCCTGTCAATCGCTTGGGACATGTCGATATTTTGATTGTTTCCCATCACGGTCTCGATGCGAGTTCCAGCCATGCCCTGATCGATGGTATTCATCCTCGAGTGGCCATCATGAACAATGCCGCGACCAAGGGAGGCTCCCCGCAGGTGATCGACGAGGTACTGAAGACCCCTGGTATCGAGACGCTCTACCAGTTGCACTATGCGGAAAAGGCCGGGGAAGGCCACAACACGGCAACCGAATACATTGCCAATCCACGGGATTCTGATCCCGGCAACTATTTTCTGCTCACCCTAAACGGTAAGGGCAGCTTCTCTGTCTTCAACTCGGGCAGCAAGCAAACCAAAAGCTATGCGGCTAAATAGGCATCCGTTCCATCATTCGTTCCATCATTCGTTCCCGGGCGGCGCGGCATCGAACCTGACACAATAGACAAACAGAGTCAGGAGAGAAATCCAGGAGCGTTAGCTTTGATTGCAGTGGATTGGGGTACCAGCAACTTCCGAGCATTTCGGGTCGATCAGGAAGGAAAGATTTTGGCGAGGCACTCTTCTTCGCAGGGCATTCTGCGCGTCGATGCCGGAAAGTTTGAAGAAGCGTTACGCAGCGAGATAGGACCGTGGCTGGCAGAAGGGGAGAAGCGCATCCTGCTGTGCGGCATGGTCGGGAGCCGCCAGGGATGGGTCGAAGCAGAATATCTGCCTTGCCCGGTAGGCATCGCGGATTTGGCAAACTCTGTACTCCAAGTGCCGTTTGATGGAGCGGAAGTGTGGCTGGTGCCGGGCGCCATCGGTCCGGACGCAGCCGGCGTACCCGAAGTGATGCGCGGTGAAGAAACGGCCGCCATGGGTATGCTCGACGCATGCGCAGGCGCGGGCCTTGTCTGTTTTCCCGGAACCCACTCCAAGTGGATTCGGATGAGAGACCACAAGATTGTTGCCTTCACTACGTCGATGACGGGTGAAATCTACGGCGCCCTGCGCAACTGCACCATTCTGGGCCGCATGATGACCGGCAACACGGCAATTGAAAAGAGTGCGTTTCACGATGGAGTGGCGCGCTCGGCTGATTCCGGCGGTTTGCTTCATCATCTGTTTGGTGTGCGCACGCTGGCACTGATGGGCCAGCTTCGAGAAGAGGCGTCCGCATCGTATCTTTCCGGCCTGTTGATTGGGCACGACGTGCGTGCCGCGATGCCCCAGGGCCATGTTCACCTGGTCGGCACAGCGATGCTCTGTGGCCTCTACGCGCAGGCGATCGAAGCCTGCGGAGGCAGTGCAAAGATCGAAGACGAAGATGCAGCGGCACTTGGCCTGATCGCAATCGGCAGGAGAGTGCAATGGACGTAAGAGCATGGCTTGAACGTTGCCCTCTCGTTGCCATTCTGCGTGGTATTCAACCGGCTGAGGCAGAGGCCATTGGCTTCGCGTTGGAACGCGCCGGCATCAGCATCGTGGAAGTGCCTCTCAATTCACCCAGTCCGCTCGATAGCATTGCGATCTTGTCGCGGATCTTTGGCGACCGAATGCTGGTGGGGGCAGGCACGCTGACCAAGCCGTCGCAGGTGGGTGAAGTAGCGGCAGCGGGCGGCCGGTTGATTGTGACTCCTCACGCCGATACAGCGATTGTGCGCGCGGCGAAGCAGGCTGGACTATTTGCCTTCCCGGGATTTTTCAATCCGACCGAGGCCTTTGCCTTGCTTGATGCCGGGGCGGATGCAATCAAGCTTTTCCCCGCGGAAGTACTGGGGACGCCGATGCTCAAGGCCATACGCGCTGTGCTTCCCAAATCGACGATCGTGATTCCCGTTGGTGGGGTCGATGCCAGCAATGTCGCACCCTGGATGGAGGCAGGCGCCCTCGGTCTCGGTGCAGGCTCGTCGATCTATAAGCCCGGGGACGACGCCCACGCTGTAGAAGCCAAGGCGAGGGCCCTGGTCGCGGCGGTCGCAGCATTCAAGAACCACCGGCAGTGAGAACTGGTCGCAAGTAAAAGGAGATATTCCGTTATGAAACGCAGAGACTTTCTCCGTTCCTTGGCTGCCGTGGGTGTAGCAGGCGCCACGCGCGCTGTGCCGGCCTACGCCGTGCCCATGCCCAAAATGAAGATCACGCGGGTGCGGGCCTATTTACCGCCGCACCCCAACCCGCTCTTCAATCAGAGTGACGTCGTGGTCACCATCGAAACGGACGCCGGTATTACGGGCATCGGCGAGGGCGGCTCGAAGGACACCTTGTCGCAATCCGCAGGTAGACTGATCGGCCGTGATCCGCAGTACATCGAGCGCCTGTGGCAAGACATGAATCGTGCTTTCTTCTATCCCGCAGGCCGCGAAAAGACCGATGCGATCGGCGCTCTCGACCTGGCGCTTTGGGATATCAAGGGTAAGGTGCAGGGTCTCCCTGTGCATCAGCTACTGGATGGCATGGTCCGTAACTATTGCGAGTGCTATAACACCGCCGGGATCATCCCCGGTGTAAAGCCCGGTATGAGCATCAAGGAACAAGCCAAGCTCACCATGGATGCCGGCTACCGCGCATTTCGCTTTGGCGCCATGGATCTGCCTGCCAACACTACCTTCAATACCAGGGAGCGCATTACCCATCTGCGTGATGAATGTACCCAGGCTCGTGAGGGCGTGGGCAAGGATGGTGAATGGTGCATCGACTTCCACCAGCGCTTCGATCTTTCCGACGCCATTCGTGGCTGTAATGAGATCGAGGATCTGGCGCCGTTGTTCGTCGAAGATCCGGTGCGGACGGAAGCCTTCCTGCAGGATCTCCCCATTCTCCGCAGCAAAGTGAACGTACCCCTGGCTGCAGGTGAGGAGTGGGGTAATCGCTGGGACTTTAATCGGCTGGTCGAAAATCACGATATCGATTTCGTCCGCGCCACGTTGCCTAATGTCGGCGGCATCACCGAGATGATGAAGATCGCGGCCCTGTGCGAGACGCATTTCGTCGGCATCGTTCCGCATTTCACCGGGCCGATCGCCACTGCTGCGCTTGTGAATTGCCTCGGCACTTTTTCGGGCCCCGTTTTGATGGAGTACAACTACCAGGGACGCGAATTGCCTCATCTGCCCGTTTGCCTGGACTTCAAAGACGGCAAGCTGTATCCCAACGAACGCCCTGGCCTTGGCGTGGAATTGGATTACAAACAACTGACTCAGATTATGGAAGTGACTGAACCCGTGACTGCACGGGCACAAACCTACTTCCGCCCTGACGGTTCCATCACCAACTGGTAGTTATTTGCACTTCAAAGCTGGTATAGACGCGAAACGGGCTAGAGAGCAGCCGCCGCCGGGAAGCCTGACTCAGAAGCCGTGACCTCGGTGACGAAGCGAAAGTCACCGGGCGTGACACCCCGCCATAGCGCCAGCCGGTAGGCCGCAACCTGCAAGGGAACGACCTCGAACAGCGGGGCCAGCAGAAGTGGAATCTCTGGCCAGGGCACGAGCGTTGGTGCTGCGTTGCTTCCTTCGCCATCGCCGCCGGGTCCAACCCAGCGAACCTGTCCTCCCGCTGCAAAAATGTCATTGGCGAGCGCGCGATCGAGCGCTCGCGTAGGTGCCGGCGACCCGAATACCACGGCGCTGAACTTGCCCGAGAGTATTTCCGCAGGTCCATGCCTGAACTGCCCGGAAGACATACCCACAGCTGCAACCTTTGCTGTTTCGTGCATCAGCAGGGCGCCTTCGTGAACCGCACCCAGTGCCGGGCCGCGTCCGAGTAGATAGAGGGGACCACCCAGTACCAGGTCTTTCCACGCGTCGCTGGCCGCGAGACAAGTATCGATATGCGTAGCGAGCACGGGCAGCACCCCGTGGCAGGCGTCACTCAGCCTCGCGCTCTCTTTGTTCAGCACCTCTTCGGCGAGCAAGAGAAGAGTAAGTACGGTGCCCGTGTACGTCTGCACCGCGATGAGATGATCTGGCTGGGCGCCCATCGGGAGTGTAAGGTCAGCGACCTCCTCCAGGCGTGACCCAGGGACATTGGTGACTGCAATCACCTTCATTCCGGCCTGCCGCATCTTCTCCGCAAGCAGCACAGGTTCGATCGAGCCACCCGAACGAGAGATCACGACGCCCACGTCCTGCGCACGCAGAGAAGCGCTGCCGTAGTGTAAGAGTTCAGCCGATTCGACCTCATGCACCCGATAACCCTGTTCGCGCAACCGGATCACGGCAGGTGGAAGGGTGAACAGGGAACCGCCCATGCCAGTGAAGATCACTTGACCTGAAGTTTCACGAATAAGGTTCGCGCAAGCAACCAGCGTTGCACGCTGGTTGCTCTCGTGTCGTGCCAGCACTCCGCGGTGGGATGCGGGCTGAGCGAGGATATTGTCCAGCATCGGTATGCGCGTCATGGTTTCCGCCTGTTCAACCATTCCTCGACCGGCCGTTCTGCCGTTGGTTTAAAAGGAAATGCAACCTTCTGCCCCAGCCCCGCCGAAGCATAGGCGGCGTAAACAGCCTCGAGTATGGTTTTGCCGTCTTCTCCAGTGGACTGCGGTGCTTCTAACCCGCGAATCGCGCGTGCAAAGTGGCGGAACTCCTGCGGGAAGCCGTAGTTCCACAACTCTTCAAACACGGGGTAGCTCCAGCCAGTTGTGGTCGGCGCTTTTTCTACCGCGTAGCCGAACCCGTATTCGCTATAGGTCTGCAGAGCGTTGCCCATGTGCAGGTTGGCAATGGTCAGTCCGCCTTCGCCATAGACCTCGATGCGGTCATCCATGCCGCCGCGGCGAGCCCAGCTATTTTCGATCAAGCCGATTGCGTTACCCTCAAACTCAATGACGGTGACAGCTTCATCATCGAGCTGCGTCTTGTCACCGTGCACGTAGGTTCCTACGTGGGAAAGCGCGCTGAGCATCCTGGGGCGCCCGAGGAACCACCATGCGAACCCGATACCGTGAATGCCCAGATCGAGTAAAGCTCCTCCGCCGGCTCGCTTTACGTCCCAGAACCATTCCGCGTGCGGGCCAAAGTGTTTTTCGCTTTGCTTGATCAGATGTACTTTCCCAAAAGCCCCTGAGTCAGCCATCTCTTTTGCCTTGATGTATTTCGGCGTAAAGAAGAGCTCCTCGGCGTAGAGCAGCAGTACCCCGTTGGCGCGGCAGGCCTCGATCATTCTGTCGGCCTCGGCGAGCGTAACGCAAAGCGGTTTCTCGCAGATCACATGCTTGCCCGCCTGAGCCATCGCCACGGTCATCTCGCAATGCAGGGCATTGGGCGCGGTAATGGTTACAGCTTCAATCGCCGGATCTTTGGCGAGGTCTCGGTAATCGCTATAAACGCTGGCAATCTTGTATTTTTCTGCCAGGGCCTGTGCATGCGCCGCTGTGGGCGAAGCCACGGCCACCACCGACATATCATCGGGGATCATGCTGACAGAGGCTGCATGGCAGTCTGCCTGGAATTGTGAGCCTATGATGCCTACCCGTACTGGACCATCTTTCATGCGAACTCCTTCGCTGCGCGAACCAGCGTAAAAGACGAATAGCAAATTCAACCGCCGGACGATGTGAAAAGAAGGGTTTCACAGCTTATTTGGCGGCTCACAGAGAATACACTGCATGCGCTTCCATCACGTGGAAAGTTTTGCAACGAACGTAAAAATCCGGGTGGACCCGGTGTGATGGAGTGATGTAATGGGGGAAGTGCCCATCGCTCCCACAACCCAGGCCGGTGAAGCAGTGACCTGGTATGTGTGTTCGCGTGCCGCGAAGTGCGCGACGCGGCGAGCGCTGAAGGATCAGTTTTCGTCGAGTGTCACGCAATGTTGGGCCGCTCGGTAACCGAATTTTAATGAGGGTCTGCCGAAACCGAAGCTTACTATTCAGTCAAGGGGTGCACATGCTAACCACGCCAGAGGCTGTCTTCCGCTACGAAGTTCAGAAGTCTGGGGATGAAAAAAAAGGTGTAATTACTACCATCACTTGCCACGGCAGACTGATCGCCGAGTGTTCGGGGCAGGTGAAGCAAGCTGTGAAGCCCCTCGTTCCCATGGGGCGCCGGATTGTGTTGGATCTAACGGATGTGAGCTACCATGACGGTTCCGGCAGGGCAACCCATGTCGGTCTGAAGGTGTTGTCTGTTAAGCACGGGTTTTGCAAGCTGGAGTTCTTCAACCCAAACCCACAAGAGAAAAAACCGCGCGGCCTGAAGAGCCTCGCTCAGTTGTTCTGTTCGTTGTGCGGAAATCCCGCTTAATTTTTCTGTTCAAGCACTGATTGGCAAATGACCCGGCGCCCAGGCCGGGTCGTTTTGGTTGGCTCCCGACTCGCCCAGGTTATTCGCTAACGGCTTTGTACGGACGGCATAACGTTTTTAGTGATCCGGCGATCAGCTTCTTTACGAATTTCCGCCGAGGTGACAGCATCCTTCGGGGGTGCAACGATCTCAAAGTTCCCATACTCATCTTTGCCGCGAACGAGCTGAACAATCTGGCGCTCCGTAGCGTGCTGCACCACTTCAGGAGCTATGTAGCGCACCGCAAGACCAACGCGCGCATAGTCTGACGTGTTGGCCTTGGAGCCGTGCGCAATCCCGATGTGGTGCAGTGACATTTCACCCGGCTTCAGCGTCAACGCCACGGCCTTGGACTCATCCACATCGATTGCAATTTCTTGCCCGCGCGACAATGCATTATCAAGTCCGTAGGTTTCGCGTTGAGGCATCTGCATCTTCTGGGTTGCCGGCATCACCTGCATGCAGCCACTCTCCAACGTGCTCGGGGAAAGAGCGATCCATGCTGTTGTGACTTGAGGGGGGGTAAGCCCCCAATAGGCTCCGTCCTGATGCCAGGAAATAAAAGCGGGGTCGCCTGCAAACTTGACGAACCAATCGGAGCCCCAAACAAGAATGTTCGGTCCTATGGCGCCTTCTACGGCATCCAGCACTTCGGGATGAGAGATCATGCGATAAACCCAGGGAAGCATTAGATGGGTCAAGCCGTAGATGGCTCGTCTTTCCCGGGGAATCATATTTCCCAACTGCTCTTTGTGTTCTGCGGTGTAGTCGTCGAACTGCTGCCGGAAGTTCCCCGTTTCCATGTCGTTGTAAACGCGAAGCGGCGACAGGTAACCATTCGCCTCGTAAAACTGTTGTTGATCGGGGCTCAGTCTTGCTGAGAGTGCGGCCATGGCTTACTCCTGGTTACGGTGACTCGTAACAGTCACGGAACCTATTCTCGCCGGCGAATCGCCCGGCACGGTGCAAGCATATATTCCGCGCGAGTTTGAGGCAACCGGCTCGCAGTGGTGAAGCGGCCGACGATTGCGTCAGGAAGGGCCGGAGGATATCTTCCAACCGGTTTGGCTCCGCGAGAAAGGCGTCGTGGCCGTGTGACATACGCATACGGGACCCCGGCTTTTTCCATGTTTGCCGGTGGAAACAGCCAGCTTGACGAGATACCCACGAGCATCAATTCGGGCTGGATGCGCTGAAACTTCGCCCCTGCACTTCGCCCCTGCACATGGAAGATCCCTCGAATCGCCTCTTTTCCCTGGTTTAGGAAAAGCCCATGTTGTGGCCAGGATGGCCGACTAGGGGGCGACTCAAGGGCAGGTTCTCCATCGGCAATCCGGTTAAGTGCCTTCTTCAGTCTCCCATCTCCTACCCCGATTTCGGTTTCAGCCCATCAATAGAAGGATGACGTCATGGATACTAACGCGAAAGTGTGATCTATCAGTCCAATTTTTCGGGAGTACGATGGGTTCGCATCCAACTGACCCTGTCGTCAGGAAAGGAGGCAGAATGTGAAAGACCTTCACCGTCGCAGGTCTTCCGGCCTCAGTTTGTTATTGGTTCCAATGATGGTGGTGTGCATGCACACCACCTCTGCCGCAACGCTCAACCCGGCCGCCTCCGATGTTGAGGTGGTTAACCCGCCCACGCGCTCCTCGATCACACCCGAGTTGGAAGGCGACCTGCTCATGGCTCGTCGCAACTATGCTGCTGCCATTGATGCCTACCGGCGGGAAACCGCCCAATCAGCCGTACTCTGGAACAAGATTGGGGTTGCTTACCATCACATGTTCGCCTTTGAAGAGGCGCGCAAGTACTACCAGAAAGCCCTGGCGATCGAGCCCAAAAATCCCGAAGCTCTGAATAACTTGGCCGCGGTATACCATAGCCAGCACAACTTCGGTCAGGCGGAACGCACATACAAGCGGGCGCTCAAGTACGCCCCCGATGCTGCGATAACCTATTGCAACCTGGGCACCGCCTATTTTGCCGAGGCGAAGTACAAACCCGGCATGCAGGCCTACCAGAAGGCCCTCGCCCTCAATCCAAATATCCTCGATCCTAAGCAGAGCCAGATCGTGGAAGAGACCAGTTCGCGCCGGCAACTTGTCGCCGTCAATTACTACCTTGCCAAGACCTATGCCGCCGCCGGGAAGCTGGAGGAAGCTCTCGGTTACCTGCGCAAGGCAATGGAAGAGGGATTCCGCGATCGCAAGCAATTGATGAAAGATAAAGAGTTTGCCGCGTTGCGCTCTACTCCGCAGTTTCAGGCCCTGATGGTGCAAGAGAACGGCGGAGAATAGACTGTCTGGGCGAAAAAGCCGGCAAACAGCAGATGGCGCACTTAGTCTGGCTTGCGGTTGCTGCAGCGTCAACAAATCGGGTTGTGGGTGTGTCGGAGCTGCTCGCGGATCGTCAACAGGTTTATCCCATGAGCCGTTGAAGTTCTCCAGAGCGCGGAAAGCTCTGGAGAGAGGATTCCTCATGAACGCTCCGGGGTGTTGCCTCCGTGAAGATCACCGAAATGCTTTGCGAACGGTGTCTGAAAGGGTTTGCCCATAACGCCGCTAACGAAATGCGGTACGACATTAGTCAGAAACAGGCCTCCGAAAAAGTAGGACACGCGATTTAGCCAGTTCATTGTCAAGCGCTCCTTGTCGCCAGCGGGTCAAGTTGCACCGGAAGAGATCAGTCCTCAAAAAGCCGCGTAAGCAGGTCCATGGCCGCCGCAAGCTTTTCCTGCTCCTGAGCGGAGAGCCTATTCAGGATCGTGGTTGCGAGCCAACCCTGCCTTGCCGCGCGACCTTCCTTGAGCAGCTTATGGCATTTCCGGGAGAGTGAAATCAAGGTCTGCCGTCCGTCGTTCGGGTCCGGCGAGCCAGCCACCAATCCGGCTTCCAGCAATGACGTGATAATGGAGCTCATGGACTGAGGACGCATCCCCTCAGCTCGGGCCAGGCTCGACACTGCCGCAGGGCCGTCTTTCTCAAGACGAAGCAGAACGGAGACTTGCGAAGGCGTCCAATCGCTTCGCTCACCCTGTTTGCGCAACTTTCGCTTGAGTTTGCCAAAGATCGCCCGGAGTTCCACTGCAAGCGCAGCGGCACGCTCGGCTTGAGAAAGAATTACTCGATCGCCCATGGATTCCCATGATGACAGATATACAGTGTACCTGTACAGGCGAACTGTAATGTTGAAGTACACCCTGGGCTGGACCCGCCGTCAGTTCGGCATCTGGCCCCACACAAAGTAGGAAGTCATCGACGTTACCAGTGCAGCACGTTTCCTGGCGGCCTGAGGTGTACATGACTTCGAGACGAGCTGTCGCATTGCATAAGGGATAAACAGGTACCGAAGTTATGATTACCGGCGTATCACCGGAACAGGGCAGGTCAAAGCAGGTTCATAAGTGATACAACAGCCCTGACATTCAAGGAGAAAAGATAGTAAATCGCAACCCGAGGTTGCTATAAAGAGATAGATGGGATTACCTGTTTGCTTGTGGCAGGTACAAATGTCTCTCATAAAGATCCCAACGCTTGCTGGATACTGTTGCCGGAAGCATGATTCAACGCCGAGTGCCGTATAGGCTTGCTGGGTTGCGTAAGAAAGAGACACGTAGAACAGAATTTGTAAAGGGGCTTGCGTGGAACTTGTTTTGAGAGAGGCGGGCGGACTGGGAAATCAGCTATTTCAGTATGCCGCACTGCGCTATTATGCAAAGCGGTATGGGGCCACCATGCGCATCGTTGTGGATCCGCACTGGAACGCGCAGTCTCACGGGTACCCGCGACCTTGTCTGCTCTCCCACTTCAACCTCAGCGTCCCGATGCATGAGCGCACGCTGGCTGAACGGCTCATACTCACCGATATCCCGTGGCTTAAGGTGGCCATTGCTCCGTTGAGATGGGTGCGCCGCGCTCGGGTATTCTCACAGCAGCCCTCGCGTCGCTATCTCTTCTTGCAGGACTTACCTTTGGGGTCCTTCGCAAAAACGCTCTACATGGTCGGTTGGTGGCACACCTACCACATGATTGATGAGCTCGAGGAAGAGTTGCGTCGCGAATTTACGTTCAAAGAGCCTGCGAACGGCAAAAACCTTGAGATATTGAAGCAAATCGAGCAGTGCCGGAACCCGGTCTCGATCCACGTCCGCAGAGGAGACACAGTGGTGGCCGCTACGGGCAGAGTGGCTCTTCCTGGTTCGTACTATGCTGATGCCATCGCCAACCTGAAGGCCCAATTGGCGGACCCAACCTTTTTTGTCTTTTCTGACGAAATTGCCTTCGTAAAAGAGAACATGTCACTCGACACGAGGGTGGTCTTCGTCGATGCCAATGACGACTTTGCCGCTCACGAGGATCTTCGGCTGATGGCGGCTTGCCGTCACCACATCATTGCGAACAGCACCTTCTCGTGGTGGGGAGCCTGGTTGAGTCCATATCAGGACAAAATCGTCATCGCTCCCAAGCAGTGGTATATAAGCGAAGGCAGCTATTACCCCGAACTGATGCCGCAAACCTGGATGCTGACCGACGTTGCCAGCATGGCCTGACAACGAATAGAGAGTTGTTTATCGGGGGCGTAGCTGCGACATTCGGAAGAGCCCCGCACATCCTGTTCCATCCAAATGGGATCTTGCCCTAACCCTCCTATTGCTCCTGCTCTGGATCGCTGCCCAAAAAGAAGCGCAACGAAAGAATAAACAAGAACTCCAGGTTGCCGATCAGGTACCTGCGCCACAGCCTCCTCGGTTCCCTCGCCAGGCGATAGAACCACTCCATGCCAATGTTGCGGATCCATTCGGGGGCGCGTGGAACCCTGCCTGAAATCATTTCAAATGTTCCACCGACACCAACTGCGACCGGAATTCTCAGGGGCCTGACATGCTGATCGATAAAGTATTCCTGTTTGGGGGCCCCAAGGCCGACGAAGACTACTTGAGGGCGGGCGTGAGCAAGCCGCGACAACACCGGGTGTAAAGTTTCGGGATGCTTCTCGAAGTCCATCGGAGGGCAATCGACTCCCACGACCTCAATGCCTGGGTAGTTCGCCGAGAGAGTCTGCGCAGTGCTTTCTGCAGAGCCCGGGGTGCCACCGAGAAAATATACGCGCAGACCATGACTTGCCCCTTCGCAGCATAGATCGCGAACCAGATCGACACCCGGGCAGCGCTCCACATCCGTCCTCGTCAGCCATTTGCAGGCGAGTTGAATAGAGAAGCCATCCGCGCACACGTACTCTGCCCGCTCCAGACATCTACGAAAACGACGGGAACGTTCCGCCATGACATAGAACTGTGCGTTGGCTGTAATCACATGGCGAGTGAAGTCAGATGTGATGGAATGAAACACAAGAAGATCGGTAAGCTCTTCGGGTGGGTAGGCATCGACATCAAAAAGCCCCACGGAAATGCGCTTCCTCTCGACCGCCAGATCCACGCGCAGTAGCTTGAGCGAGGAGGGAAGGGAAGGCGCTGTGTCCTCCGATTCCTGATAGCTTAAGTTATTTCGCGTCGCCAAGAGAGGGCCCCCAAGTTGAGATAGACGGACGACAATATTTACCCGCCGCCATGCGACAGTGCCGCGCCCCGGTCGAGGCGGATCATGGATGAGCAGCAGTGGTTGTAGGTAACGACAGCGTTGAAGCTCTACCTTAACGCAAAGTCACCCGATATGGGCAATAAAAATAGTTACCATAGTGCTAACATAGAGACTACCAACTATCTAAGAAGTTTCTAGCAACAGTTGGTGAAACTTTTACATCCTTGCTGTAATTTTTATCTGTTTATGCAGCCGAACAGGCAAGCATGGAATGCCCTCTCGACCGTTTCAATCGTGTGAACCATGAAGACTGTTCTCATATACAGACAGACACTGCTACCAATCTCCGAAACCTTCATTCAGGCTCAGGCCGGTGCTCTTCGCGCCTTTCACCCGCAATACATCGGCCTGCTGCCTGCGGCACGAAATCTACCCCTTCCTTCCGATGCCATACGACTGGCGCAGACGCGCTCGCTGCCTTCTCACGCTAGAAAGGCCTTGTATATCTGCACTGGCATCGCTCCGCGCTTTCACCGCAACGCAAGGCGTACTCAGCCTCTGTTGATCCATGCCCACTTTGCTCCCGATGGCGCTACTGCGCTGCCACTCGCCGCTGCTCTCAACGTTCCTCTTCTCGTAACGCTTCATGGCTACGACGTGACCATGCGAGACGAATATCTGCGCAAGATGCGAGTTGGCAAACCTTATCTGCGCGACCGGTCAAAACTCTGGGAACGAGCTTCCCTCTTCCTTTGCGTTTCCAACTTCATCCGCGATAAGGCGGTCGAGGCAGGCTTTCCAAAAGAAAAGCTGCGTGTTCACTCGATCGGTATCGATCGCGATCTGTTTCGCCCGGCACCGATGCCCAACGGAAAGATGGTGCTGTTTGTCGGTCGTCTGGTTGCCAAAAAAGGCTGCATTTACTTACTGCGCGCCATGCAACAAGTGCAGGCGGCTGAACCTACCGCGCGCCTGGTGGTGATTGGTGACGGCCCGTTGCGCACAGGGCTCGAGCAATCTGCGCGTGAACTGCAGATAAGTTGCGAGTTCCTGGGCAGTCAACCAGCTTCCGCCGTGACCGAGTGGGTGCGTCGTGCACGCGTCCTCTGTATTCCAAGCGTCACAGCGACTGACGGTGATAGCGAGGGTCTGGGCATGGTCATTCTCGAGGCTCAGGCAACAGGAAGACCGGTTGTTGGCTTTCGAACAGGCGGAATTCCAGAGGCACTCCAGGAAAATGTGACTGGACTTCTTGCGCCCAGCGAAGACGTGGAATCTTTAACCCAACACATCCTGCGCTATCTACAGGATGATGCATTCTGGCAGAGCTCAAGTTCCCATGGCATCGAATGGACGAAAGAACACTTCGATCTCGACCAGCAGACGCGACATTTAGAAGCTATTTATTCTGAGTACCTCCCATAAATTCAACGTAACTGAATGGAAATAACTGCCAACTAAGGGTCACAACAACTGCAAAGCTGAATTACAGGCTGCCCTCAGGCGCAGTATCGACCGGACTGGCAATGCGAAGGATGCCAGAAATGAGTCGACTATCGGCTTTGAGTCCGGATCGATTCCTCCTGTTGCCCAGAGCAGTCCCAGACCTTTACAGAAAATATGCTTTCCCAAGCGCCGCAGCACAGGCGCGCGCTGGTAAAGAGACATGCCGGTCAACAGCGTAATCCGGCCAAAGGAACGATTCCTGTTGGTTGGTCGATTGGTGTAGGCGTTCTCGCCGTGGAGGCGTTGCAAAGAGAGTTCTTGCGAATCCATCCAGCCCGGCGTCAAAGCTAGTGCGACAAACTTTACATAGTTGTCGCTCGTAATGTGAATTTTCTCTGACATCGGCAATATACGCGCCAGAAGTTCCCGCCGGAAAGACAGACCGGAAGTCGCCGTAGGCAGAAAGGGAGGCCTGCCGGCAGCCGTTGCCCTGCGCGCGTCTAGTTCGCCAAACTTGTACGGTAGCCGGCGCGCCAGACTGCGAGTTTCTGTATCCGCGCCAAACATGTGTAGACGATGAAAACACCATCCCACGTGGCCATGACGCTCGAAGACCTCAACCACACTTCGCACCTTATCGGGGGAAAACAGGTCATCCGAGTCGAGGAAGCAGATAATTTCTCCCTTGCTGGCGGAGAAACCTGCATTAAGCGCAGAGGATTGCCCACCGTTCTCTTTATGGATGACGTGAACGCGGTCAGAGTATTTTGCAATCACTTCATGCGACTCATCGGTCGATCCATCGTCAACCACCATGATCTCGATTCGCTTGTAGGTTTGCGACAATGCGCTTTCAATGGCTTCCCCGATAAATCGGCCATAGTTATAGTTGTTGATCAAAATAGTGACGAGCGGACCTGGGTTCATTTAACCTCCTTTCCACGTTTACTTCTATCCATTTGACTAGGGGAGTATCCCCTCAGGTTCTGTCCGCGAAAGTTTGGGCGTGCTTAAGAAGAATCGGTCGCGTATGGCCCGGCGCGTCTTCGGGGTAACGACGAAAGCACCCAGCAGCATCGCTATGTTCATCGGAGTGGGAAACCCGTGGAACACGCATTCCACGAGCAAACGGGCAAGGGCACGTAGTCCTGCCTGATCTCGAACCGCTGTTCCCGCACAGGACCCAACGATGAATCGCGAGTAGGCGCGCCGGGTCATCAGCTTGCGATTCTGCTGTCCCCAGGCGAGTCGCTTCTTCCAACTCAGGCCGCCGGTGATGCTGGCGCGGTGATCGGGTGAGTAGTAAACCGACAGTGGCTCGGCGACAACCTCGAGCTTCACTTGCGGGTTTGAGGTGACCCGCAGAAACCAGTCGATATCCTGAAAGCTTTTCAACTCTTTGCGAAACGGTATTTGGAGAAAAAGCTCCCGGGAACAGAAGAAAGTAGAGGTTTGAAAGTAGCAAAGGTAGTCGAACATGTATTCGCACGCGCGTTCGCCGGGCCGGGGTAGCCTGCGCGGCCGCACCACGTCTGGGCGTTCAGGAGAGCGTTCGATGTACTTGGATACGACAAGCAGACGATCGCTCACATGCGAGCGTGCGGTCGCAAGTTGCTTTTCAAGCTTGTCAGTCAGCCATTCGTCATCGTCATCCAGCAGCGCAAGCCAGGGAGCGGTTGCGGCACGAGCGCCGATATTTCTTGCCTCGGCGCCCCCTGCGCTCTCTTCGAGAGCGATGACCCGCAGACGTGGATCCGCGATTTCAGACAATGCTTCAAGCGTGGCGGGGTCGGGTCCATCCACCACCACAATCACTTCGACCTGTTGAAAAGTTTGCTGCAGCGCACTCATAGCTGCCCGCACCACCATTTCGGGGCGGCCACGTGTCGGGATCACTGCACTGACAACAGGAGTTGTGAAATCCATGCAACCCTAACCTAAAAGAGAAGTATTCAGTTGAGTGACGTCAGATTTGCTGACGCTGCTCAAGAAGCCAACTCAGGTTTTTGCAAGACCAAGAAGATTTAGGTCGTTTGCGCTCCCCCGGAAACGCGCATCGCTCTAGGGGATCGCATAGATGCTTGCGCTCGCCGCCGCCGCTACGACGCCGCTTGATTCCACAACCAGGTTGCGCAAATAGCTAAAGGGTACGTAGACAATATCGCCAGGGTGCAGCAGGACATCGGATTGCTTGCCCTTTTGCATGGCACTCAGTGGCAGCGGTTTGTCGGAATAGCCGGTCGGTCCATCCTTATGAATCAACCTCGCATGCGACGGAACCGCGGAGTGGTTGGTTCCACCCGCGGCCGCAACTACCTGCAGTACGGTGAGTTGCGAAGTGTTGTTGTTCATCACATAACCGCCGGGAATCTTTACATCGCCCAGAACATAGACCAGGCCGGCTTTCGGAACGATTACTTTGTCGCCGGGATAGACCACGACGGTGTTGTCAATGGCATCGCTCGCGTTATTCGAGAAGAAGAAGTTCACCTTCTTTGCCGGATCGCTGTTCCGTTCAATCGTGATGTTGCGATCCGCCGTGTCCGACAATCCACCGGCCAGCGCGATCATGTCGAAAACGCTGCGTGGCGCCGTGATGGGGAAGGCCCCTGGTAATTTCACCTGACCAAGCACCGCTACGTTCTGTGTCGCATACTGCTCAACCGTTACGGTGACCTGCGGGTGCTTGAGAAAATTCCCAGCAATGAGGCTCTGCTGAATCTTGGCTGCGGCTTCGGCTGGTGTCAATCCAGCTACGCGCACGTTCCCAACCAGCATCAGAGGCAGGTCGCCTGCATCCGTCACGCGTGGGTGTTGCTCGAGGTCGGGCGTTTCAAGTACCTGAACGTGTAACTGGTCCCCGGCGCCGATCAACAAACTCTCCGCCTGCAGATGCATTTGCGCGCCGCCGAAAACAGTCAGGCAACACAACAGAATAGAGGTCTTAAGCGCTCGCACGTTTGTCCCCCATATATGGTTTGCTGGAAGCGAATCCATAGTAGTTGTGAAAGGCATACGATCCAGGTTTCACTCCGTTGAGCACAATGCGTACCCGCGCCTTGTCCACGTGCTCCGCTATGAGCTGGTATGCCCGCCGTAGCGATGAGCGAGGCGTTAGCCCGCATCGTGCAACCATTACAGTTGTGTCTGCCATGCCCGCGAGCGGAATCGCGTCAGTGACTGCCAACACAGGCGGACCATCGAGCAGAACCAGATCGAAATCCTTGCGCCAACTATCCACCAGCATGCGCATTCGTGCCGAGTCGATCAGCTCAGCCGGGTCCGGCGGTATTGCGCCTGCAGGCAAGATCACCAGGTTGGAAAGATCGTCGAGTTCGCGTGCAGCACCCAATCCAGAGTCGCCCTTGTCTTTGGAAGCGAGAAGATTGCTCAATCCAGACTGCCCTGAGAAGCCGAAATCCTTTTGCATTCTCGGGCGGCGCAGGTCAGCCTCCACCAGCAACACCCTTCGGCCCTGCTTTGCCAGCAGGACTGCAAGGCTCTTGGCCAGCGTGCTTTTGCCTTCATCCGGCAGGGCGCTTGTGATCAACACGACATGCGGTGGTGCTCCACTCTTGCTCAGCATGAGAGAAGTCCGCAACCCTCGCACGGCTTCGGTGAAGGGCGAAGCAGGGGAGGCTACAGCTTCCAGTTCCTTCGTTCTGCGCCTGTGTTTGACGAAAGGCATAATGCCTAAAACGGTTGCGCCCTGCAATTGCTCGAGCTCTTCTATGCCTTGGATTTTGTCGTCCGTTACGTCGGTGAGGAGGGATGCACCTGCGCCAGCGAACGATCCAACGATCAGGGCAATCGCCAGGTAGACGGGTACATTCGGTTTCTTCGGCTTGGCAGGAATTCTTCCTGGATCGACCACTGTGATGTTCGAAGAACGCAGTCCCTGGAGTACGCCACCTTCTTTCAGCCTCTTCAACAGATCCTGGTAGAGGCCGCGGCTGTCGTTCGCTTCCTGTCGCGCGATCGTAAATTCCACCGACTTATCATTCAACTGGTCGGCTGCCTGGTGCGCCTTCTCATAGTCCGCGCGAGTGCTTTGCTCTGCTTGCTGCGCAATTTCGAAATCGTTCTTCACTCTGGTGTTGAGGCGCGAAATTTCTGCTTCGATCGACTGATTGACTCCTTGCAAGGCCGCGCTCTCTTCCGCCAGTGCCGGATAAGCCGAGCCGTATTTTGCCTGATCGTGCGAAAGCTGTTGGATCTGGTTTGCTTGCTGTGCCCGGAGAGTCTGAATCAGGTTGAATGAGTTGTTCGTTCCGCCGGCGCCTGCTCCAATGTTGCTGCCGCCCAGGCCTGAGATCAGGTCTGCGTTTCCACTCTTTACTACCTGGTAAAGCGCGCCCTTCATGATGCGATTCGATTCAGCGGCCGCGAGCGCGGTCGTCTGCTGTTGCAAGCGGTCAAGCACCGTGCTGTAGATTTGGGGCTTGCCCTGGCTGTCGCTGTCGCCAAGGCTGAACACGCCCATATCTTTCTGCAGATTCGCAACCTTGGCCTCAAGCTGCTCGCTTTGCTTGCGCAATTCGCCTAGCTGCCCTGAAAGCCAGTTCGATGATTGTGATGTCGCAGCGAGCCGGGTTTCGAAGCTGTATTCCGTCAACTCTTGTACCAGTGCATTGACTACCGCCGCTGAGGTTGACGGATCGGAGCTGAGGTAAGACACGTCGATCAAACGGCTGCCGCTATCGACCTTCACCTTGAGGTTGTTGCTGAATATTTTCAACACGCGAGACCGCCGCACGGGCGAATCTTCGAGCGTGGCATTTTTGGGATCAATTACGCCACCCGGAGAGAGAAGGCCCAGAACCCAACCCACAGGATTGAAATGACTCTTGAAATCCTTCGTCTGTTCAAGGTTCAGTTCCTGGATGACACGAAGCGCGAGCGTGTCTGATTGCAATACTTCTGACTGCGTCTGTAAATCAAGTGCCGCATTGAGCGCATCACTGGGCCCACCGGGACCGCTCATGATGTTGTCGAGACCTAAACCGTCGTTGCTGTCTTTCTGGACTTCGATCACTGCGGTTGCTTCGTAACGTTTCGTGCACACAATGCAGTAGAGTGCGGTCAGCAGGATCATGCCCGCGATCACGCCGTAAAACAAGCGTTGGCGGCGACGATAAACGTGCAGCAGGTCACCCAGTGTAATATCGGCGCGCGAGTGAGTAGAAATTACTAGTGACTGATTCACCTGGTTATCGGTCTCCTCTGGATGTAAAGTACTCTCGAAATACACCCATGGCAGGGGCTTCTGTGCAGGTCAGCAGTGAAAATTTTTCCTGCTTTGCTAGAGTCGGATCGTCCGCTGTTTACCGGTTGAACATCGCGCCTTAACAAAGCCGTTGCAGCTTCTAGTTTCGTCGCAACTATAGTGTCTCTCATTTCATTATCCACGTCATTGTTTTTTACTGCTTTTGCCTGTCAAAGGTAAGGGTTATCAAAACAGTTACTGGTGAGCTCTTAAACAGGCATATCGTGCGACTCCACGCAGCCTGTTATGATCCACTCGAATGACTGTCGAACAACCTCCTCCCGGTCATGGCTCTGCCGCGCTTCCATTGAAAATTCCTTCGTTGGATGGCGTGCGGGCTATTTCATTTCTGATCGTGTTCGTCGCTCACGCCGGCCTCGACTGGATCGTGCCGGGGCGCTTTGGCGTGAATATCTTCTTTCTTTTGAGCGGTTATCTGATCACCACTCTAATGGTGCGCGAGTGGGCAAAAAACGGTTCGATTTCACTCAAGCTTTTTTACGCGCGACGTTCGCTGCGCATCTTTCCGCCGATGTACGCAATTATCTGTGCCACGTTGTCCTATCTTTGGATGACGCATCAGCTCGCGGGGATTACTGCCGGCGGACTTTTTTCACAACTTTTTTACTATCAGAACTACTGGTACCATGGCGGTCTGATCCCTGGGCTTGGCCCACTCTGGTCGCTGGCTGTTGAGGAGCATTTTTATCTTTTCTTTCCACTCCTCATGCTCTTGTTCCTCGATCGCCTGCGGATGAATTATGCTCAGATCGCCAAGGCTCTGCTTGTTCTCTGTGCTGTCATCCTTGTGTGGCGCTGCTTTGTTGTTGCGTATATGCCCGAAGGCCTTCGTTGGGCAAGAGACCAAAGCGACACGCGCGCAGACTCGATCTTGTTTGGCTGCGTGCTCGCATGTTTAGAACAGACGCCACTCTGTAACCGAATATTCACACGCCGCCGGCTTGAACGTTTCATCCTGCCTGGCAGTCTGCTGGTTTTACTTGTTACCTTCGTGGTGCGCAACGAAATTTTTCGCGAAACGCTGCGCTATACCTTGCAGGGTTTGGCCATCGCACCGCTTCTCTACTATGTAGTTCACATGCCGGACTCGGCATTCGGAAGAATTCTGAACAACCAATGGCTGGGTCGATTGGGAATACTCTCGTATTCCTTGTATCTTCTGCATGCAACCATCCTGCTGGAGATGAACCGTTTGCTTGTGTCCCGATTCCTGGCGGCATGCATGGCTTTCCTCGTTGCTGTTATTCTGGCTCAGTTGACGCACGTATTCATCGAGAAGCCAACCGAGCGTTTGCGCAAGCAATTCAGGCGTACCGATGGCGTAAGCCGCACAACTTCTGTGGAACGGCCCTCGCTGTTGTCAGTCCGCTCCCAAGCAAATGGATAAGTGCCTTGCAGGTTCGCATCGCATGCCGCCACTCAAACGCTTACGTAATGAATGATTCAAACCGGAGAGTGTTGAAATGAGGCGAAGAGATTTTCTCGTGGATAGCCTGCGGCTCGGTACCCTCGCGGCGATGCCAGCGGGGTTAACGGATCTTGCTCTTGCCGCAAAATCGGATTCCCTGAAAGCGCTTAGTGGTTCATGCGGCCTCAAGATTGGGGTTCAAGCGGAAAAGGGACCGCTGCAAAATTCTTCCTTCGCTCAGGCAGTCACTGCCAACTTCAATCTGTTGACTCCGGGCAATGAGTTGAAGTGGGCTCGTCTGCGGCCAGCACCTGATGCCTATAACTTCGCTGACGGAGACTGGATGGTGGAGTTCGCGCAGAAAAGTGGCATGCTCGTCCACGGCCACAACTTATGCTGGAACGCACCCACCACCAACCCTGCCTGGTTTGCATCGACTCTGACCAAACAGAATGCACGTCAATATCTGACGGACCACATTACGACGGTTATGACGCACTACCAGGGCCGAATTGATTCCTGGGATGTTGTCAACGAGCCAGTCGTGCCATGGAGTAAGCGTCCCGACGGTCTATACCCTGGCAAATGGGTAGACCTGCTGGGACCGGAGTATATCGATATCGCCTTTCACGCCGCGGCTGCCGCTGATCCGAAAGCGCTTCGCGTGTTGAACATTTATGATGTGGAGCAGGGCATTCCCGATCACGACACGGGACGCGCGAACAATCTGAAGCTGTTGCAGCAGTGCCTGCAACGCAAGGTGCCCATACAGGCAATCGGTATTGAATCACACCTGAACGCCTCCCAGCCTCTTGGCGGGGACTCTTTGAGTCAATTTCTTCAGCAGGTGCGAGGGTTAGGTCTTCAGGTGCTCATCACCGAACTCGACGTAAACGACAGCCAGGTGCCTGGCGATGTTCCAGCGCGCGACGCGGCTGTGGCCAAGTATTACTCTGACTATCTGACGAGCGTCGTCTCTGCGGGTAAGGTCAACCAGTTGATCTTCTGGACTGCCTGCGATAAAGGCAATTGGCTGAACTCGATGAAGGCTCCGGCATTCCAGCGAGCCGATGGTTCACTTCACCGCCCGGGCCTGCTTGACACCAATTTAATGGAGAAGCCTGCTTATCATGCGGTTTCCGCGGCCATTAGTAATATCTGCCAAAGTCATGCGGCAAGTTAAGCTGGATAGAACGTAACACAAGAAAGGCAGCGCGTTTCGTGAGAGGTGGATCTCCATGAATGAATCGAACCAGAGTTTGTCCAAGACTTCGATCCCGATCTGGAATCAGCCGCTCAGTTGGGTGATGTTGATCCCCATACTTTTCTATGCGACGAATGGGAATGTCATACCGGAAGCAGGAGATGTTGCTTTTCGTGCCGCTGAAGCGACAGGCAGTTCAATGTCGCATCGGGTAAGCGTAGGTCTGGTCACTGTTTTGTGCACCTGGTTGATCTTTACCCGGCTTCCCACGGTATTCCAGATCGTGCAGCGGTCAAAGTTGCTGATCGCGCTGCCGGTGCTTACTCTGCTTTCCTGCGTATGGTCGCAAAACTCGAGCCAGACCATGGTGAGCGGGTCGATTCTATGTGTCTTTACCCTGTTTGCGTTCTTTGTCTCCACAACCTTTGCAACGAGCAGGCAACTCGATCTACTCATGTTCGCAGGGGGAGTCGCCCTTCTCCTGAGCGTTACTCTGGCCGTGTTTGCTCCGACCTTTGGCGCCGCGGGCGGTAGTTGGCGCGGCATCTTCGCGCACAAGCAGAATTGCGCAGCCGCATCGACGCTTCTCCTGGTGACCGCCTTGCACTGGAAATGCTCGGGCAGTGGCCAGCACTTGTTTCGCGCGGTCTATGCGCTCTTGTGCTGCGTCATGATCGTCATGTCACAGTCGCGCACCGGCTGGGCACTGGCGGTCCTTGCGCTCAGTTTGTCGGTGAGTTTCTGGCTTCTGCAAAAGATGCCGCCGAGAGAAGGCATCCTCACTTCCTTCCTGGTTGCAGGGTTATTTGGTGGATTGGGCTATGCAGTCATTGCTAATGCCTCCGTGCTATTGCCAGCCGTAGGTAAAGACGCCACTCTCAGTGAGCGAACCATTATCTGGGCCGCCGCGTGGACCACGATAGCCAAGCACCCCATGCTTGGCTACGGTTATGGCGCATTCTGGAATGGCCTCCAGGGGGCGTCCCTGAATATCGTGTTGATCTCCGGCTGGGTCTTAGCCCAGGCGCAAAACGGCTTCCTCGATCTCTGGCTGCAGGCGGGTGTTGGCTGCATCGTGCTCGTCGCCTTGATCACTTTGCAAGCGGTATGGAATGCGCTCCATTGTTTTCGCGGAAGCGGGCAGGATGCGTATGTTCGTTGGTGCATTGTGACCATTCTCTGCACCCTGGTCTATAACATAGGAGAAAGCTCTCTCGGCATGATTCATTTGGTCTGGTTCCTTTTCCTGCTCGCCTGCATAGGCTTGAAGGAGATAGCGCGAACTCCCCTTAAGGAATCGGCCATGGAAAATCAGCAGGTAAGCTTTAGCGTTGCACAGGGTTCTCATGCTTAAAGAAGAAGATACCAAGAGAGCAAGAGCGAGATAACCGTGTCACACTGGATACGAATCGATCACTCGAAACACCCATCTGATCAAGTATCGGCACAAGCACTCAGAGGGAGGCGGCATGAACTCCGGACAAGTTAAAATGCCTTCACGCGGAGTCCTTACGATTGCTTTCGGTCATCGTAGCTACATCGCTATGGCCAAGTCTCTTGGCCAGTCTCTCAAGCTGCATGCTCCTGCGTTGGCAACGGCTATCGTGACCGATTCTGATGATCCGGATCTCGGCAAATTCTTTACTCATATCGTTCCCTACAGAAGCGAGTTCGGTTCAGACGTACGTCAGAAGCTGTATCTTCCTCAGTACACTCCCTTTGAGGAAACGCTCTTTATCGACAGCGACAGTCTGGTTCTGACGAACCTCGACTCATTCTGGAAAGCGTTCGAGGGAAAATATTTCGGGGTTCCGGGCTGGCGTGTTCTGCGTAAAGGCGAACAGGACCCCTATGTCGATGTCGATTTCATCTTGAAGCACTTTGCTCTAGACAAGCTCCCGAAATTTAATGGGGGAGCCTACTACTTCACGCGATCCGCGGCAGCAAACCGCTTTTTCGAAACCGTGGAGCAAGTGCTGGCTGATTACAAGGCGCTGCGCTTCCCCGACTTTCGCAACGATGGTCCGAACGACGAGGCCATCTTCGCCGTGGCGATGGCCCTTCATGGGCTGAGCGCCACTTCGATGGGGTGCACAGGGATGTGGACCCCCATATCATCGCCTGGTCCGCTGCAGCTTGACGCAGTGGCTGGCACTTGCAGATTTGAGAAAGAAGGGCGGCTTGTTTTGCCGGATGTTGTGCATTTCGCGGGAGGCTATAGCTCCTGTTATGCCTACATGCGAGAGCGTGAAAGACTCAGAGTCCATACGGAAGGCGGCCTTACCTCTCCTCTTGCATGGATCAAATTGTATGTGCGTGGAGCAAGCTGGGATGTTTGGCGCAAACTGAGGACGCTGTTAAAGCCGTTTCTCAAGGCCGATCGCCCGCCGTCTGTTTCGAACTCAGCCGAAGCTTCCGACCCAACCTGAACGCTTCACGGAGTGGTCCCGCCCCCGGTAAGAAGGAAGCTGCGTGTAGCCGGCAACGTTTGTATCGTTTCGGCCCTGAACCCGGACCTAAATCTATGACAGGAGACCAATGCTTTTGCAGGCGGGAAAATTGAAAATTGGGCTTCTCGGAGTGGAAGATCCGGCAGACGTCAGATCCTACTCAGGGACACCGTTTCATCTCGGCCACTTTCTTGAGCGAGCAGGCCATGAGGTCCGCATACTAGGCCCTTATCCACTCCGCTACCGCCTGCTGGTAAGGGTGCACAACCGTCTGCGCCGGGTTCTCACACGTAAGGAACTGCTTTGGGAAAGACATCGCTTGATCGCCGATCAGTATCCGGCAATCGTTCAGCAATACGTAGATCAAAATCCTGAACTCGATCTGTTGCTGGCCACCTCAGTGTTTTACGTAGCAAAAGTGAAAACCAGCGTGCCCGTAGCCATCTGGGCCGATACTACCGTGGCCGGTGTGATTGGCAGATATCAGCGGTATCAGTTTCTTTCCAAACGGACGCTCCATCGTTCGCACGCGGTCGAGCAGGATGCGCTGAGCGCCTGCGACCTGGCAATTTTTTCTAATCGGTGGGCTGCCGAACTGGCGATGGAAAGCTATGATCTTGACCCGGGCAAAGTCCGCGTCATTACCTACGGAGCAAATCTTCTTCAGGTTCCGGATAAAGCGGAAATGACGCGCTTGTTGAGCCTTCGCCATCGAGAGAAGATCAAATTGATCGCTCTGGGGTTCGATTGGCAGCGCAAAGGCATGGCCAAAGCTATCGCGGTCGCCGGGGAACTGAAGAGGCGCGGTCTCGATGTGGAACTCCAGATCGTAGGTTGCCAACCGCCCGCAGGTTTTGCTACGCCTGACTACGTGTCTTTGATGGGCAAGGTGTCAAAGTATACTGCTGAGGGCGTTGAGAAACTGAAGCGATTGCTGGGCTCAAGCCACCTGCTGATTCTGCCCACGGAAGCAGAGTGTGCCGCCGTCGCATTGGCAGAGGCGAATGCATACGGTGTGCCCTTCGTCAGCACCGATGTGGGTGGCAACGCCTCGCTCGTGCAGCAGAACGTCAATGGTACGTTGCTGCCGCTTGACTCCAGCGTTGCCCAGTGGGCAGATGCGGCAATGCATTTTCTGCATGACCGTCCGTCCTACGAACGTTTCTGCTGGCAAGCCTACAACTATTTTCAAGAGAAGCTCACATGGCAGCAGGCTATCTCAAATTTTGACCGGGCAGCGCGCGAGCTGTTGGGAACAGCCGTTCTTTCCTCAAGAGCAGTTTGAGGTCATGGGTAGCATTACGCTTCGTTCATGAAAAACGCATGGCAGGCGGGGGCGAAGGTTGGCATAGAACGCGGGTGCCCCATATCCCAGGATTTCTCCGTTGCGCGGCAAATGTTCTTGAGCCAGGCGTAGGATTGTGCATCTTGAGCAACCGCGAAAACCGTTTTCCTTCAAGAAGCGAGAGGCATTTCTGAGCTTATTGGCACGCATGAAGACCAGCAGCCTGATGCGGGACGCGACGCATTTGTCGATCGGCCTGGGTCTACGACTCGTCATTCAGGCGGCTTACTTCGTTCTTATCGCGCGTTCGCTAGGGCCTGACGAGTATGGCGCGTTTGCGGCCGTAGTCGCCATGGCCGCGGTTCTGGGGCCCTTTTCAGGCATGGGCACGACGAACCTGTTCATCAAGAATGTCCGCTCGGGCAAGCGTACCCCGGCGGTTTGTTGGGGCAACGGATTGCTGCTCACCGCCTTATCGGGGACTCTGTTCTCGCTGTTGCTGGTCGGCGTGAATTATCTTTTTCGTCTCAAGGCCGCAACACTTATCGTCATCATCGTGTGTTTGTCAGATCTGGTTCTGATGAAGATCACGGAGCTTGCATCCTTCGGTTTCGCAGCATCCAATCGGATGAAACAAGGCTCTATTCAGAGCGCCGTAGTCAGCTTGTTGCGACTTATCGGGATCGCAACGCTCATGGGTGTTGTTCCGCGCGTCACACTCGACCGATGGGTATGGGTCTATCTGCTCAGCAGTCTCCTCGGCATGATGTTTGCCATACACAAAGGAAACCAGCTTTGGGGAATTCCAACACTCGACCTGCAGGTATTGCGCGAAGATGTCGCCGAAGGAGTGTTTTTCAGTATTGGTACTTCGGCAACCACCGTATACAACGACATCGACAAGATCATGCTGAGCAAACTATCAGACTTAGCATCGACCGGTCTCTACGCCGCCGCCTACCGAGTGATTGACGTAAGCATGACTCCGGTGCGCTCGTTGGTTTCAGCAGCCTATCCGCAGTTCTTCAGCAAGGGTGTCAATGGTATGCGCGCAACCTACAGCTATGCCATGGCATTGATCTCGAAGGCTGCATTGTATGGAGTGGTCTCGTTCGTTGGGCTATGGCTGTGCGCGCCGCTGTTGCCATTCATTCTGGGGCCCAAATATGAGGCCGTTGTGCCAGCCCTTCGCTGGTTGTCCCTGATTCCTTTTCTACGCTGTTTTCACGTTTTTCTGGCAGACGCGCTCTCTGGCGCGGGACTGCAGCGCGTTCGTACGGGGATTCAGGTAGGAATTGCACTCATCAACATCGGTTTGAATATGGTGATCTTGCCGCGCTACTCCTGGCGTGGCGCCGCATGGACGAGTCTTGGTTGTGATGCGTTGCTGGTCGTTGTCTTTTGGTTGACCGCGCTCTACTACCGCCGGCGCGAAGAACGTACAGCCGCTCTCGTGGCGTAACTCGCGGCACCAGCAGATCGTGTAAGTATCAGGATCGTCCCAACCTCGCTGCGACTTTCCCCGCCAGCTTGTTGGCCCTTGTCCTGTAGGCTTCCGCAGAAAACGCGATGCGTGCCGCAATCGAGTCTCCGTTCGGCTGGTCAGGCCACTGCAACGAAAAATCCGCATGGGAGTGGCTTTTGAGTCGAGGCCAACCGCGCAGTGCATTGAGGAGATTCGTGTTGTGAAGCACCTGCAGCCATTGCGCAGAGCAACGGATCTGCTTCACCGGTCCGGCCTCACGCACGCGATCATGCGGCACGCACAGAACCGTGGTAAATTGGTGGCCGCTCTGCACTCTCTCTACCAGGGAGAGAAACGGATTCGAAGGCCAGTAAACGCTGTAGAGGCAATTCCTGTAAGACTGCAAGCCAAACGGAAATTCAATGAACTCTCTCTCCTGCCGCTGAAAGGATCGTTCAACTCGTGCAAGGTGGCCTTTCGCGAGGGCATCATCATTGTCGACGCGGGTAGTGACCAGGTAAGGTGTCCTTACCACGCCTGCCGCTGCTACGCTGTCGGCAATCACCTTGTCGGTCGCCACACCCTCGATATATATCGGTGTAATCAGGGATCCATATGCTTCGATTTTTTGGCGGAACCAGGCTGGGCTTTCTGCGTCAAAAAACATGAGCCACCGGAAGTCGGCTCCTTGCTGGCTCACGATGGAGGGCAGGCAATACTGCTCGAAAAGCGCCAGTCGCGACATCAACCACTCCGTCTGCAAGCCCATGCGGGACGGTGCAAAACCGATCGCCGTGTTGAACCTGGTCAGAAGAAGGTGAGTGAATTCCTTTTCCATCTTTCCATACTGAAGGTGCAAAGCTGCAAATGCAACCTGTGAGTGATCACTAGAGTGACGTGCCATTCTGCAAAATAGTCTGTGGAGCAGCGGCCGCCTCTTGTGGCCTATCGATCTTGCAAATCATGAATGACTTCCGTGTTGAGCAAAAATAGCCCATAATTTTGTCAGAGAAATTGTTCCTGGCATGGCGCGACCCAAAACCTTGCGGCAAAAGAGGAATGGGCGGGAACTGTTATGGAGCAGCTTTCTTGATAACCAAAACAGTCAATTGCAGGTGGGCCCGTAAACTGTGTTAACCGAGATGGATACGAATCCGGATACGCTAACCGTCTTTACGAAAACGGGAGCCAGCAGCATGATCGCTGCAGAGTCGGGAACGACGGAAATTGTAATCGGTGAGCGGAGACTGCGGCGTTTTTTCCCGGTGATTCGCGAGCTGCGGCAGCGTTGTGGTCAGGAAGATGATCTCACCACAGATCCCGAATATTTCATTTCTGCGAATACCTTGAAAGGGCGAAGACCCGCCGCCGTTCTGATCCGCCAGAATCAGCAACTCGAGGCCTGTGTACTTTTCTTCGAACATTGCAAATTCGGTATTGGCCTGGGCTTGATGCGCGGCGGTGACTACTTGGGCGAGTGTCTTGTTGCCGGCAGCAGGGAACGTCACCTCCAGTACGTCCATTGCGCCGCAGAAGCGCTGCTTAGGAATTGGAGGATCCATGGCGTGAGTTTGACCTTGCGTGCCCCACTCCATGACTCAATTGAGATTCTGGGGCCGAAGGGGCAATACAAGGCATTCTCCGAAAGAAGCATTCAGCACAAGCTACCCCTGGGAGCCACCTACGCCGAAACATTGGCTGGCATGGGGCCACGAACAAGGCGCAGCCTCGCCGGCAAGCGTCAGCAATTGGAGAAGAGCACCCAGGTTGTCTTTGTGCCCAGGCTTGATCCGGCACTGGCACTGGAAACCATGTTGGCGATTCAAACCAGGTCGGCGCAGCAGCGAATCGACAACTTTTACCAGGCCCGCTATCGACTGCTACGCGACAACCCAGATTTCTTCTGCATGGGTATGCATCTGCCCGACGGTAAGTGGTTAAGCATTCTCAACGGCTGGAGGCGGAGCAAGATCACTTATATCGATCTGCAGATGAACGATCTGCACTACAAGAAAGAATCACTCTCCGCGGTCATGCGTGCCTTCATGCTTGAACACGAAATCGATGTTCTTGGTCAGCAGGGCATCCATTTCGTCGGCGGTTGCTCCATTTTATTACGCAGGTATTGCCAGCCGATTGAGCAGTGTACTGACGCATTTTTATGGCGCCCATGCCTGCGCGCCACCCTCTTGAAAATCATCACACCGCACATGAAGTCAGAAAGTGTCTTCGAGCGCGTGGAAGACCGCGCAGAGGGTGAAAGCACGAACGGCGTCGTCTCCTCTTCACTTTCATCGAGTCCCTCCGCAGAAGGAATCGATAAAGGCGCCGGTGAAGAATCGCCGATTGAAAGAGCGTAGCTCTTCTACAGAAATCCTCTATGCCGCCTGCGTCTCATCCCAGCGACCTATAGTCGTAACTCATCGTCATAACACTCGCCCCTGTTCCCCTGATTGCTGTTTTTTGCGATGAGACCAAACGGCTCTTACCTTGGGGTCTGGAAGCCCTCAATGGTGGATGTGCCCCTGAGGCTATGACCACCCGCCAGAAGTGTTTTTGTGGCCAAGTGTGGGAAGCTCTTGCACAAGCACCTTGACAGTATCCCGCGGTGCACAGGTAATGGCAGCAGGAGCCTGATGCATGCATGTAGTTGATCTGATCCGAAAAAAGCGCGATGGCGGAGTTTTAACTGAAACCGAAATAGGTTTTATCGTTGATGGCGCAGCGTCCAATGCCATCCCCGAATATCAACTCGCGTCGTGGCTCATGGCCGTCTGCTGGCGGGGCCTTAACGCTGCGGAATTGCAAAGCCTCACACTCCGTATGCGTGACTCGGGCGCAGTCTTGGATTTTGAAACTCTACCCGCGCCTAAAGTGGACAAGCATTCAACCGGTGGCGTGGGTGACAAAACATCCTTTATCGTGGCCCCGATCGCGGCGGCAGCAGGTCTATACGTTCCCATGATCTCCGGGCGCGCTCTTGGTCACACCGGCGGCACACTCGACAAGCTCGAGAGCATTCCCGGCTATCGAACTCACCTGCAGGAGCTGGAGATGTTCTCTGTACTCAAGGAGTGCGGGCTCTCCATCGTTAGCCAGACCGAATGGCTTGTACCGGCTGACCGAACGTTTTACTCGCTGCGTGACCGCACCGCAACCGTCGAGAGCCCCGATCTCATCTGCGCTTCCATCATGAGTAAGAAACTCGCTGCCGGTCTCGATGCGCTGGTGCTCGACGTAAAAACAGGTTCGGGCGCTTTCTTGAAAGAGCGGTCAGAAGCAACTTATCTGGCGGAGTTGATGGTGGCGACAGGTAATGCCGCGGGCACCAGGACCGCAGCGCTCATCACCAACATGAGCCAGCCGCTCGGTCGCATGTCTGGCAATGCTGCAGAAATTGTCGAAGCGGTTGAGATGCTACGCAACCACCGGCATCCGCTCACGGAAGATCTTCGTCAGCTTTCTCTTTCTCTCGCTGGGTGGATGATCTATCTAGGCGGCAAAGCACCCAACCCCGAAGACGGCTTCCAGCTAGCTCAGGATCTATTACAGAGTGGCCTTCCCCTCGAAAAATTTAAAACGATGATTGCAGCGCACGGTGGCAACCTCGATTGGTTTGAGAGTCCGCAATGGCTGCACCAGCCCGCCCACCAATACCAGGTCAAATCTCCGGCCTCAGGTTTCCTCTCAGCCGTTGACTGTGACCAGATCGGCTGGGCCGTGCAACGCTCGGGCGCAGGCAGAGTGGTGCCAGGCGAAGCCGTAGCCGCGCACGCAGGCGTGGAAACCCACAGGAAAATTGGAGAAACCGTAGCTGCCGGTGACACCCTATTCACGATCTATGCCGAGCATGAACCGCGCCTGGAGGCCGTTGCACACACCCTGAACCGCTGCTTCACCATCAGCGCCGAGCCGCTGGCCCTCGAGCCTCTGATTTACAGCGTAATCGCCTGAGAAGGTCGTCTTTTAAGCCGGCTACAGGGTAGATGCCCCATATCTCGCGCTGCTTTTGGCCAGGCAGGTGTGGGGCTTGTACGTAAGGCTGCAGGCTATTTGCCGTTGAGGGCAAGACACTCACCGCAACCCATTCCCAAGCCCTGGCGCATTGACCGGGTGATAAGGCTCAACCGCGAGAATATTGCCCAGGATGCTGAGTTCATGTGGGCTGAACTCAGACTGAAAACGGCTCGTATCAATCATCGCCTGCCGTTGCTCCGGCGGATATTCGCGTAGCTCGCGAAAGGCTTTCCTGACCTGTCGCTGACGGTCTGGGGGGAGGGTACGAAAATCCTGTACAGATGCTCGTACTTGTTGCCGCCCCTGCGGACTAAGGCGCTCCATGGCTTCAATGCGATCGACCATGTGCTGGCGCTGAGCAGGGGGCATACGGTTTATCTGCTGCAAACGAAAGAGCAGCTTCTGCTGCGTCTCTGGACGCAGACGGCTGAATCCGGGCTCACTTCGCAGAGCCTTCTCCTGCTGCTCAGGTGGCAAATTGCCATGGCGTTGCAGCCAGGTGCCGAGGTGGGGCTGCTGGTTGTCTTGAAACTGTGCGTGTGCTGATGGCTGCGCAGAGCAGGAAAGCTGCGTGGCTGCAAGAGGGAGGAGCAACAACGAAGCAGCGTAGACACCACGAGCGAGCCTTCCGCTCAGCAGCGTCGGTACGTGCTTGTTTTGCCTTCCCATGATGCTTTCCTTCGCTTCCTGCTGTGTGCGCCGCGCGACGCCAGGCCGACTCAATTTCTGAATGCGTCGATCGCCCTCTTCTTCATCAAGTTAGTTTGCAGTGCCGGCCCCGTCATCGTCCCCATCCAGAGCATTTAGTTGCTGAAAGACCTGGGCGTTTCCGTCATAGGACTGCAAGTCCCGCACTGTGGCTGAGGACTGGGCTAATGGCGCCTGTTGATAGCCCATCAGGGCAAAGCTTCCGCCGCCCGCCACGAGAACGGTGGCCAGTGCTGCCGCTCCAACCTGGCGCATTTGCAAATTGCTGCTGTACAGAAGCCAGGCTTTGGCACGTTCAAAAAAACTTGCTGGTGCGGTCGTCTGCTCTTGCCGCAATCGCGCATAGAGCCTGGCATCGAAAAATGCACTGGGCTCGGGAGCCTGCCATTCGTCCAGCAGCGTCCGGGTGCGATCCATCGTGGCTAGTTCTTCCGCACACTCGGCGCACTCCGCAATATGCTTGCGGGCCTTGTCACTTAGCGGCTGCGACTCGAATAGCAAGTCGGCCAGATTCTTGTTCATCTCAGGGCAGGTCATCATGTTCCTCAAATTTCTGCTAAGCGAAGTCCTTCAGATTGTTCCGTAGAGTCTGGTAAGCCCGAAACAACAGTGACTTCGTGGCAGACTCGCTCAGCTTGAGAACTTCGCCAATCTCTTTGTAATCCATATCCTGATATTTGTGCATGAGCACGGCAGTCCTCTGCCGCTCAGGCAGCGCCATCACATGTTTGCGAATGGCACTCATGCGCTCTTCCCGTACCAGTTCCTGTTCGACATTGATGGTGCTATCGGCAACGTCGGGAGTCGTACCAGTCTCCGGGTCCGGCTGGTCCAAATAAACGTTCTGGGCTGTTCGCTCGTACTTGGTGTCACGCGCGTGGTTCACGCCCAGGTTGGTCGCGATGCGGTAAAGCCACGTACTGAACTTTGCCTCGGCGCGATAAGTCTGCCGCGAGCGGTACACGCGGAGAAATACTTCCTGGGCCAGTTCCTCTGCAACGGCCTGATTGCGGCACATGCGGAACATGAAGTGGACCATCTGCTTGCGGTATTTCTCAATCAGCAGGCTAAAGCCTGAGTCGTCCCCCTCCCGAACCCGCACCATAATCTCGGCATCGGAAAGCTGCGTCCAGTTGACCCCGCCAGCATGGATCGCCCCACCCGTCTGGGCTGCCGGACGCCCGTTATGCGTGATGGCTACGGTACCCATAACCTCTGTAACCCCACGATCCTGACAAGGTTGCGTGGAATCTGAAGAGTTTTGCGGAGAATTTTCCGGCCGCGTCGAATCCGCGGGCGGTGGATGTTCTGGGCCTGGGGAACCATGCTTTTCTGGGGGAGGAAGAGCCATAAACTGAATGGATTGTACCGTTCCGTGACGACTCGTCCCACCCAGATTTGGGGGTGGGGAGCGAACCTTGCTGTCCCTTGCGTAGCCCAGGCCACTTTAGGAAGGCGCGGGCCTGCAACCTTGGGTCTGCCCCCAAGGTTCGTGTAAACTACGGCTTGCCCCTCGGGGCGCTTAACTCAGCGGTAGAGTGCCACCTTCACACGGTGGAAGTCGCAGGTTCGAATCCTGCAGCGCCCACCATAAGTCTATGAAAATAGGCCATTTAGATTGCTAGTAGGATCTGGCTGCGTCAGCCAGGGTGCTGAAGGGTGCTGGACCACATCACTCTCCTCCTGATGAAGCAACATTTCTACCAACCTGCTACAAGCCTCACGCTTTTGGGTTGAGACGGCCTGTGGTGATAGTACCTCCCCCGGGGACTCCTGCCGGGCGGCCTACGCTTCAAGGGAGGTGACCCCCTATCCTGACGGTGAGTACCCACGGGAGAAGTGACTACTCGATACGACCTTCCTCTCCACAGCGGGTGTCACGCTGAAGTCATTTGCTGTCACCGTTAACAACCTGTTCTCTGTCAATAGCGAAGACCACAGATGCATGATCGGGTGACGTGGACGGGTATCTGCTGCAGAGCAAGAACTCTCCACCACCATGCTCAATGATCCATCCGTCGGCACCATTCTGAGCTTCAGAAAAAGAGACTGTTCTAAAGGTCTCGCCAACGCTGAAATAGTTGTCACAGTCATCCTTACTATTTGCACAATGCGCCGTGATCTGTACATCCTTTGCAGGCATATTCTTATGCAAGAATACCCACTCCTCTTTTGCAGGGTTGCAGCTGAGGACTTCATACTGTTCGACGCTCGATGGGAGTACTTTGTGAGGCACTCCTTTAAGTGTTCTGACGTTCATTCGTTCCCCATGTCAACAAGCAACCGACACATAGGCCAGCTACAGCTGCAATAGTCGCTTTCATAAAGCCCTCCGTCACTCGCTCCAAGCATGTCACATTGGAGCCAGAAGCACGTCGAATTGGGAAGCCGACATGAATTATGAAGTTCCTCAAAAACGGGGCGGGGGTTATCGGTAACTAGCCCTCACGGCGCTCCTATGGCCGTGTAGAGCGTCTGCCGGGATACACCGTACTCAAGCGCCAGCGCCGTCTTCTTGTCACCAGCCGCTACCCGCTTGCGTATCTCCTTCACCTGCTCCGCCGTCAGTGACCGCTTCCGCCCCTTGTAGACTCCTGCCTTTTTTGCCAGCGCTATGCCTTCCCGTTGCCGTTCCCTGATCATCGATTACTTCCGGATTGGCCACGATTCGACCGGAACATCAACCTGTGATCATCTAGACTTTTGCAAATAGCTTGTTCGGGTACAAGAAGCAAATACGAGAGTGATGAGATGGCAATTGTGACAGCGCGGAGTGCGCCCATCGTTTCAGCGGCTTCGCACGCAGGAATCTATCCATTCTTTAAGGGCACGGCCCGGATTTGGAATTGGAGAACCGGGGAACGTTTGTCAGAGTTCCCGACTGTCTACGATGGAATGAGTCGGCACGCGCTCAGCCCGGACGGCGAGTTCTACATTGCGGCAAACTGGAGGAAAGGAAAGGACGGTGGTGTTGCCTCTTACAGCACCCGCACTGGCGAGAGGATATGGCATCAGAGTGGTCTGCGCCAGGTGCAAGGGATTCGGTTTTCTGCTCAGGGTGACAAGGTTTGGTGCTGCGTCGAAGGCCGACCGGTCCACTGCCTCGACTCTCGAACAGGTTCTATCCTCACCAAACTGAGAAATGTCGACGAAGTAGTAGAGAGCACACATTCTCATTTCGTTTTGCATAGCCGGAGACGCGCAGACTATTTAATCGTGGGAAGAAATACGAAGGCGGTCCCCAGACTCACTCCTTCGATGAGTGACGCTGTTTTCAGTTCAGACGCTCTGTGCTTGACGGAGTACACCGGGCCAGTGCGCTGTATTGACTGCGAAACCGGGCAAGAGCGTTGGCGGTATCTGCCACCTCGGGGCTTTCACGTAATCGCGCTCTCTCAGCAAGTCGATGAGGCATTTTACGGTTACCTGTTCGGATACGAGTCACCAGAAGCAGCACTCCTTCGGTTTTCGCCAGACAGCGGTACGTGCGCTGAGGTTTGCCGGTACGATCTTTCGAAGAGGCATGGGGGCGATTTCGGGCAGGGGGTGTTTATTGCAGGGAACGGTGACGTGCTCTCTCTCCTTGATGGCCGAGTCGTCCGTGAGATGCCATTCTCCCAGCCGGAAAACTGATTTCCACGAGTTCTGGTCGAGTGACCGCCAATCCGGAAGTAATCCCGAAATGCCTGTGAAGTCTCGTTTTCGGTAAGTTCACCACGAACCGGGGATTGGCTGCCGCTGCTCCTTGCCGATCAATGCGGATGAACCGGATAGGGGTTAAGCCGACGAAGACCGCAGCGTCTGGTGCGGCTGATTCAACTGCTATTTCATTGCCAGAATGCGTTTTGGTAGTCGGAGAATGAAAACTACACGATTGGTTCGACGGCTTAACGGTTGTACTACTTGCTCATAATCCAAAGGACCAGGCATGAGAGTGCTGTAGGCCGCCGACCTCCGCTTTCTGCACTTCGAAGGTGCTGGCAAGGGTGCTGAAGATGGTTTTAGGGTGCTCTAGGGTACTTTCTCGGGCCACCGATGCTCCTAGATTCAATAAGTTACAGGTTGGGGTTTCTTTCACACGGTGGAAGTCGCAGGTTCGAATCCTGCAGCGCCCACCAATAAAGACCTTAAAATCAGTTGCTAGAGAGGTTAATCGCGTCAGCGATTGAGCCCCGTACGGCAGCCGTACGTCATAGACATTCCCGGTGGAGGAGACGAGAGGACAGTGCGCGGCGGGGAACCTGCCGCGCGCTGTCAAACTGCGTACATTTTCGCCTTTTATTTGCCTATACTCGCTTTATGTCTCGCTACGACCAGCTGGGTTATCGCGTTTACATGAGCTTCTTTTCAGATCAGGCTAGGGACACCTCACGAAACGGAAATTTATGTACGTTAGGGCGCGCCGAAGCCGTTTCTTGGTAATCGGAGGGGGCGGAACCCACCTTTAGCCACCCTTTTATTTGAGTGCCATGTGTAATCGCCCGTGAGGTTGACGTGCTCCCAGCCGAGAGGAGATACGTGCTTAAGCAAGGACGAGTCCAGCGGGTGGTATTTTGCCAGAAGGCTGGCATCCCTTTCGAGATAGACCGTGTTCCAAAGTGTGATTGCCGCCCGGCCAAGCTCTCCGCCAAAGAAATAAAGACCACCCGCGCCTTGCTCAAAACGGCAGATATCCCCGTAGCCGAGATTGCCGCCCGATTTGGCGTGGCTCGCTCCACTCTTTACCGAACCGTTAAACGTCCCACCTGACCTGCCTGCTACGAGATCACTCGGCTCTTATGGCATCGATGGGATCAATGGCCAAGATTCTCGTGGTTGCGCTCCAGGCGGCAATCACAACGGCGGCCAGGAGAAAGATCGATGCAAGCACGCACGCCGACATACCCGGGGCCTTGGCCCCAACGAAAAGATGCTGAAGGATGGGCCCAGATCCCATTGCCCCGCCGATACCTATGATGATTCCTACCCCAATGGGAGTGCGGCTTTGTCTCACGATCATCGCTCGAACATTCCCAGTCGAAGCCCCAAGTGCCATGCGAACGCCCAACTCGTGTTCACGTTGTGTGATGGCGCGCGCCGATGCACCGAAGACGCCAATGATGGCAAGCAACATGGCCAACGATCCAAGGAAGAGGACCGACATTGTGTAGAACTTTGGACGTCCGAGCGTTTCATTGAGACGCTCATCGAGTGTTTTTACTTCGTAAGTCGGCACAGTTCGATCTAATCCGATCACAGCGTCTCGACAGATTGTGAGCAGCCTCGACGAATCGCCATGGCCCTTTGCGACAAAGGTCAACGCCTGCGGCGGCTCTTCTTGAACGGGCCAGTAAGCCTGTGGTGTCCCATCATACTCAGGGCCTGCCATTCGCGCGGTCGCGACTACACCAATCACCAGATAAGGCCGCCTTGTCCACGATGAAACGATCCTGCGGCCGACAATTCCGGTGCCGAGGCCAGCCTGGCGCGCGAAGGCTTCGTTCACAATTACTGGAGGCTCAGCCGCATTCTCCTCATTCATGACGAATTCCCTTCCTGCAACCAACTTCGTGCCCATGGTTCGGAAGTAGCCCGGCATCGCACCGTTTAACACGACCGTCTGAACCTGCTGACCTGAGTCAACCTTGATGGTGCCCGCCATCAACACGTTGTTCGTTAGCGGCAGGTAATTGACTGCGCCGGCGGATTCGACACCGGGAATCGACTGCAGGCGTTCCAGAACGGCGGAATAGTATTGCCACTCCTCACTTTCCTTCTGATACCTCGTTCCCTGCAATGAAACATTCAGCGTGATCACGTTTGTCGGCCGAAAGCCCAGGTCCGTGTCCATCAAGCGAAGGAAAGCCGAGCCCAGCGTGAGGGAACTTACAAGGAGAGTGAGGGTGAAGGCAACTTGGGCCCCGACCAGGATCGAACGCAACGGCTGGGCCACTGGCTCACTCGTTCCCGGATTCACACGAGCGAGTTGTGTCGAAGGCTGGAGGCGTCCGATAAGCCATGATGGCATGACTCCAAAAATGGCTCCGACGATCAGCGCCAGGATAATTGCGAAACAGAGCACGCGCCAGTCCAGAAGAGTGTAGTTCTGCGTGGCCAATTGCGCGGGCAATACTGCGCTCGCAATTCGAGCAACGAAAAATGCAACAATAAGCCCGACCGCAGACCCCGCCAGAGTCAGCGCCGTTGCCTCCACTGTTAGTTGTTGCACGAGCCTTGATCTGCTCGCACCGAGAGCGGCCCGTAAAGCAAGCTCTTGGCGACGCTCTGCGGTTCGCGAAAGCAACAGTTGCGCAACATTGGCACATGCGGTGAATAGAACCAGAAGAACAACCGCGAAGAGGATAAGCACCGACTGACGAACCTGTGAGGTAATCCGATCGCGGAATCCTGCTAATTCGGGCTTCTCACGGCCATCGTCACGAAAGCTCTGAGGACTGATGCGAGAAGCCTCTGCGGTAAACTGCTGCCGCGCCTGCGCCATCGTGATCCCCGGCCGCAAGCGGCCAATCGTTTGCCAAAAAAAGGCTCCGCGTTTTGGAATCGTTTCGAAGTTGAAGACAGTCGGTGTCCAAATGTCGACGTTCCCTGGATAGTCGAAGTTAGGCTCGGCGACGCCGATGACCAGGAGAGAAATTCCATTTAAGTGGATTGTTGCGCCGAGCACGCCAGGATCTCCGCCGAATGACTGGAGCCATAAGCGATGGCTGATCACCGCAGCATGGTTCTGTCCAGTCTGGTCTTCATCCGGTGCAAATATGCGGCCTAAGCCGCTTCTTGCTCCGAGCAGAGCAAAGAAATTCGCCGAAGTCTCGGAAACACGCACCCGCAAAGCGTCACGGCCCGAATTCAAATTCATCTCGGAGGTAGAAAATGTCGCTGCTCCCGCCAGGTAGGAGCTGTGATCCTGCCACGCTCGAAAACCGGCGCGGCCGCTTCCCCCACTAAACAGCGGAAGACGAAGTTCCACTAACCGACCTGCATCCACGAATGGCAGACTTCGCAGTAGCAGCGCACTGGTCACACTGAAAACTCCAGTGCTTAAGCCAATGGCAATGGCAAGAGCGCTAATGGCAAGAAATGCGCTCAATGGGCGTCTGCGGTAAACCCGTAGAGCGAAGTGCAAGTCCTGCCCCAACTCACGGGCCAGTTCCCTGGGAGCGGTAAGCGCGACATCACAAAGAGCATGAACCCATAGACGCGCGCGTTCGTTCCAACTCCGCGCCTCTCGCTGCTCATCGCGAAATTGGCGATCCATGGGCGTCTCGTATTCGTCGCGAAAACTTGCAGGGTAAAGCTTCAGCAATTTCCGATACAGCTTCGTGGATTGAAGCATGAGCACCTCACGCCGGGTCAGGGATGCCCAGGCGGACTTGGGCAAGTTGCACGAGCTCGCGCAGGCGCACTACTTCAGCCTGAATCACGCGACGTCCCAAAGAGGTAATTCGGTAATAGCGACGGCGTTCGTCATCCAAATGTGGGTCGGGACGCTCGTCCGATTCGACAATGAGTCCTTGCTCCAACATCTTGTTAATGGCTCCATAGAGCGCGCCGGAAGCTAAATTGATGCGTTTGTCGGTCCGTTGCAGGATCTCCCGCTTCAACGCGTACCCATGGCGCTCGCCTTCCGTCAGCGAGAGGAGCATATGGAACACCGGGAGCGAGAGCGGCAGCCTCTGTTGAATCTCTTCGTTTTGAGCTGTCATAGTAGGTCAACTCATGACCTACTATGACAGAAATGAGCCGAGAACGTCAATTGCCATCAATGGGTTTGTCGGAAGACCCGTGAAAGCTCCGGTCAGATTGATCAGACTTGAAATGCGATCCGATTCAGTGCCACTTGCGCAGTCAAGCTCTTTAACTGTCGCATTCGGTGAGAACGGTCCCAATGCACTCATCCAGCCGGACTGGAGCCGTGGAAGGGTCGCTGCTGGCTTTAACGTACATAAATTTCCGTTTAGTGAGGTGTCCCCAGGCTGACATGTGCAATTCCTCGAAGCGGACCTATAGCAGGGTAAGGGCGGAGGATTAGCGTGGCAACATCAGTCAGGAGTCAGCCTGCAATCTACTGATCCGGCATTAAATTATTCAGAGTGTCTTGTACTGTCTTATCTCTTGCGCCTAAGCTCTTCACTCATTCAGCTGCTAATTCCGCATGATTGCGGCGCCTGAGCTTGAGATAGTCATCGCGCAGATCGAGCAAAATCGCAGGGTCTCTGGTCTTAGAATGCGTTATCCATTCTGCAGAATCGGCCCATTGCTTTTCAAAATGTCTGACGGCACCGATTCCCGTCATTCCCAATTCGTTGTCAGGATCCAACTGCAATGCTTGTTTGAAGTCCGCTTCGGCTTCAGTGAGACGACCTTCTGTAAATTCGATTCGTCAAAGTGACCAGCGTCGAATTTTGCCTGCCCTAACAATTCTTGAGCTACCTTCACATCGACCCCCAGGGATCGCAAGTTGGTTACGTCGGAACTGGCTAGCAGCTATTCAACGCGTGAGCTTGAGACAGTCAGGGACTTTTGCGAGCGCATAATCGAGATTATGCGCTCGCACACGGAGAGGGCTCAAACTGTGATGGGTTAAGCTTCGGTCGCGGTTTCTGGAGCTTCCCTAAGGTTGCTTGGCTGCTGCTTTCTCCGCGTCTGCCACAGCCTTTTTAAAGGCTGCGACTGCGGGCACGGAATGAGGTAGAAGGCCATCTTTAGCCATATACCTCCACGCAGCGGGCCTGTCGAGCGGGTGTTCGACGCGACCTTCGTATACTAGGAAAGAATCGTCTGCCTCGCCGACCTCCAATTGCGGACCCCCGGGTCGGCTCGATCCAAGGCCGGAGTCATCCGCTACGGTCGGCCGGGGCCCATGCTGCCCACCAATGGACACTCCATTGTCATTTGGGGTGATCACGCCAGCTCGGTTGTTCTGCCGGGCTTCCGGAATCGTCTCATTGACCTGGTGTCCGTTTCCCTTGCGCACCACTATGATCAAGTCGGCAATTTCTGTCGCTATGACCGGGTCGAATCTTCCCCAATTCGCAAGCGCCGTCTCCACATCCTTTTGCGCCACTTGGTTCGCCCGCGGATCGTCGATCGATATACCCGCATGCGGATCGATGATGACGGCGACGGTGCGGGCACTTAAAACATAGGGCGGCAGAACGTTCTTTGTCTTGTCCTTCGCGAACCCGGAGCTAACTAGCAGACAAACTGCCAACAGAGTAGACAAGTGCCTAAGCATTCTTAGCCTCCTTCGCCACTAGGCGACAATCATACCCCCTTCAACACAGCGTTGGCGCCCGCCGAACGCAGGGATTCGCTTTCCAGGCCCTAGGCGGGACTGGCAGCAACCTATAGCAGCCCCTCGGGCGGGATCACTTCGATCACTTGCCTTGAGATAAAACCTGCCGCCGGCCATTGATCGGGTCGTCAGCGTTGCCGGCAATATCGAAGTCCTGTTGAGCGGGGTCCGCATTTGGCTTCACCGGGCCTGCCGGCCCAACCCCATGAATGGTCGACACGCTTTGACTTCCCGAAAGAGCCAGCAAGCCCACCGCATCCACTACGGTCGCGGTAACCATATGGGGACCTGAGGTGAGCGCGGCAGCACCGTAGTTTAGTTGATAAGGTCCCGCGCCCATCACGGCGCTGACGTAGCGCCCATCGATAGAAAAAACGACGCCCTGCATGCCGAACTCTATTGTTGTCACCGTGGCGGTGGCCGATAATAGGCCCGCATCGTTCTTGACCGGTCCTAGCGAAACTGCAAGGGAAGGCAGGCCCTTGGGGCAGAACCCCGCGTTGCGGTTTCTCCGGTAGGTAACAGTCGTTTTTCCATTGGAATCGCCCATGTATGTATTACTGGCCCGTGACGGAGTGATGATGCAGCCGTAATTGTCTTCCATGAAGCCACCGGCAGTTCCCACGAAGCCGTATGCCGCGGTCGGCCACTGGCCCATGATGGTGTTGTTGTAAATCTTCATGTCCCGAGCTCCCACTTCAAGGCCGATCCCGGGGTATTGCTCGTTGTTGGCCACCCCCTTGAGCAGGTTGTTGTACCAGAGCACTCCGCTCATAGGGATGGGCGTCATAACGGAACTCCCCGGCTGAGTTGCCTCGGCAAAAGGCGCCGAAAAGCCAAAGGTATTTGCCTCGGGGTGTTGACCACCCGCGTTCAGGTCGTAATTGTCATAGACCTGAAAGTTGGCGATACCAGCGTTGTAGGTCGGATTCCCACATCCGTTTCCGGTGTTGATTTCCATAAACATTCGATGGTGACTATCAGAGTAGTTGTGGTGGATAAGAATATTTTGCGCCTGGAACTGCTGTCCCTGACAGGCTTTGATGTTGTGGTAATCGTGCAGGAAGGTGTTGTGATCGATGGAATAATTGGTACCGCCATAAAACCAGATGGCGGCGCGCGCTGCAGGTCCATCGGGTTCGTTCTTTTCATCGTAGTTGGCGCCTGCTGCCCGGTAACCCTCGTCGTAGGGCATGATATTGGCGAAAGTGTTGTGCCGGATCACTACGTTGCTCGAACCGCCACCAATGAATATCCCTCCGTTCGAACGGAAGTTGTTAGGGCCGTAGGTCATGTTTCGGAACGTATTGTAGGTAAAGGTCAGGTTGCTGATTACCTGGTCCCGCGTCTGTCCCCCATCGCCACCCTTTCCGTACGCCTGAATGCCACCACCGTCAAAAATGCACCCCGTTGTGGCTGACCCGCCAATCGTGGTGTTCGACTGAAGGTTTGCGAAAATGTCGCTGCCCTTGTTGGGGCCAAGCAGTACAGCGCCGGGTTGGCACTTGACCCTGATGCCGTCTGTGGAGAAAAGAATCGTTGACGCCAAGTAATACGTGCCAGGGAAGGGAAACACGACCGTATCACCGGAGGTCATTCGCGAGAAGCCGCGCTGCACTGCAGGCGTGTCATTCGTTTTGCCATTACCGGCCGCACCCCAATCTGTCTTTGCATTCCAGGTACGTGCAAAGGCGGGTACGGCAAGACAGACCAACAAAAAGAGAAACGATTTTTTCAGCACTTATTCCCTCGAAAATCTTACGAGTACTCGTCTTTGGTAATGGAAAAGATAGAATTTGGGACACAACTCGTCGGCTGCAATGGCGGGATTGAGAGAAGCTCTCGATACAATCTCTGTTTCACAAGTCCATCGCGAGATGCTTCGATTTCCCTCTAAATTATAGAGGATGCCCCCATGCGGTTAGCGGTGCGACGCTCCCATCAGTTTCAAAACCTATCTGACTGAACTTCGGTCGATGGTCTTGCGCGCTGTCGCCGTGCTTTTTGTCGTCGCCTGCCACTTGCAGGTAGTACGCATTCAACGGCTACCTGGCCCGTCATGACGTAAATCGGCGAAAAAGAATCGGGGCAGGCCATAAACGACAGGCCCGCCCCGAGTTGTTGCTGACCAGGAGCCGACATGCTCCTCAACCATGACTTGTTATTTTTGCATGAGTACCCACGACTGTGCCCCTGTTCCATTGCAATCGTATTGCTGTAGCTGGAGCGCATTCGCGGATGAAGAACTGGGAACATCGAGGCATTTAGAGCTGTTGCGAGCGATGAGTTTGTAGGCTCCGCCTCCCAGTGACACCGGCATCCACTCCTCATTCGTCGCTGCCCCATAGCTCAATAGTTCGGTTTTGACGCCATCTGCTGTGGCCCAGGCCCCGCCGGTTATGCTCATCACGACATCCGCGCCAACCACGCTTGAGGCGTTACGATTCAATACCTCGTAGTAGCCGCTGTCGGTGGGTTTAAACTGCCATTCCTGGTTGGCCGCGGAGGAGCCGCAGGTATATTGCTGCACCACGGTGCCATTGGAATGGCCCCACGAAGCTGCATCGAGACACAGCGTACTGTTCGTGTTGACGACGTTATACCAAGCGGTCGTTGAGATCGTTGTGGCGCCCGAACCAGAGCCACCGCCGGAACCCGAGCTAGTCGAAGCAAAACTGGGTCCGATCGTCTTGCTATCGGAACTGACCTTAGACAGCCAGGTCGTATATTCGGCGTTCTCTGCGGAGTAGGTGATTGGGTTGGCAGCGATAGACGTGTTCGTCGAATAGTAACTGTTGTTGATGGGGAACCATTCATCGTTCCGGTAGCCATCCCAGGCGCACCGTGACGCCCAGCACATCCAGCCCACTGTGTTGTCGTGCATGTTGTTGTTGTACATCGTGCCTTTGGCTACATTTCCATAAAGATCGAAAAGCGAAAGTCCTACGTTCTGAGATGGAATCTTGGTTCCGTTCGGCAGCAGGCCGCTGGAGATAACCCGGTTGTTGTATGCGTCGTTATCGTGCCCAGCGCTGAATTGAATGCCGACGTTCACTGTGCCGATAAACTGATTGTTATAGACATGATTGAAAGCTGTCGCGGTTGCAACCGTATCGCCGCTGCTGCCGTCGGTGGCGAAGGCGCCTCCGTTGTAGCTGTCGACCGCAGGGTTGTAAGCATATGCACCCTGAATGTAGTTATCGTGGATTTCGAGCGGGCTCGAAGACGTGCCTGAGGACTCGAATATGTTAATGACTTCGTTCACCATGCTCTGGTTCGGATAATTGATAAGTTCGTTCCACGCGATGGTCATCCCGGGCACACTGTTTACGTTGCTCAATTGGTATGCGTGCGCCCACTGCCAGTTCGTTTCACCGGCTAAGGTGCCGCTTTTCCCATTGCTTTCAACGCCCGTAACATTATGACCGCGATTATTAAGAATCGTAATCGTCTGTGTCCCGTTGCGGTTGCCTGCATACCCGCGTACCCAGACACCGAACCGGACATTTTCGAAATAACAATTTTCCACATCGAGCAGAACAGGGTTCTGGGCGTTCACAAATATGCCGTAGGCCTGGCCGCTGACATTCGGGTTCGTTCCAATTCCGATCACGTTCTTCACCGTGAGATTGTTGCTGTGATAAGGGTCAGAAATCAGATCGTTTGGACCCATCAGACGTGAATTCTCGATGATAACTGCAGCCGTAGTTGCCACCGTCACCGCCGGAACGGTTGGACTCGTACTTTTCCAGTTGCCTGAATACGTGCCACCCTTTGTGATGGTGAGCGGAGCGCTCCAGGTGATATTGCCGACGGAACTGGAGATCGCTGTGGTGGCGCTCTTGCCTTGGTAGGTAGCGGTGATGGAAACGGTTGCCGTAGCCTTACCCGAAGCGACGCCACTTGCTGAAATACTGACGAGCCGCAGATCGGTGGAACTCCATGTGACACCACTGGTCAGGTTGGTCGAGGAGCCATTGGAGTATTTTGCGGTGGCGGTGAGTTGCGTGGTGCTCCCGATATCCACAGTCGGCTGACCAGGCGAAATAGACAGGGAAGACAGAGTCTGTGCGTGACTGCCGGCGGGCGGCAGGACTGCGCCGGCGAGTAACAGAAGTGGCCAAATGCGGGCGCCTTTTCGACGGAAAAAGGAAGAAGGGTTGCTGTGCTGCATCGTGCGGACAGACTTTGGCCGAGCACAGCATGGGCGCGGTGTCGGCGCCAATGAGGTCCCGCTGTTGGGGGAGAGATACTTCATAAAATAGCCACCTCAGAGATTAAAAATCACTCACGCGATACACGGCTGCCTTCGTGGCTCTACGAACTGCATGTAGAAGCGCACGCACAATTCTCTTCACCCATCAAGGGCGAGCAGCCGGATTGTTTTTAGCGGGCAGATACTGAAAAGGAAAGTTTGCTAACGAAGCGTAAAAGTTCGTGCCTCAACGCTGGTTCGTCATTTGCATGCTCGCGATCACCCAGGAAAGATGCCAGGGAAACCCAAACGTGTGATGCGGGCCGGTGTCTCTGCGAGGACTATATCGAGAGTCACTTGCCGAGTGCAACCCCTGGCAAGAGGAAAGTTCATTCTCTTTAGAAAAGTCGTCTTACCCAGAAGATATCGACAACTCCTGCGCAAGGAGAATGACCCGCGCGTACGCGTTCTGCTCCGCTTCTCCGTTGTGATTCGGTCCATTCTCATCCGATGGAGAAACAGCCTGTTTACCGGCATGGTGCGCGATGCCTCTAACTAGCCATCGCGCGAAGTGAGGAAAGGTCGTAGTCTGTAAATCATTTGCAGGGGCGGTCAGAAACGCAAGGCGAGTTCTACCTGACATTTGCAGCTCATTTTGGAACGAGTAACCACTCGTAGTACCTTGGATCACGTCGGAAGATTATTCTGCTATAGAAGGCGAATCCCATTGCAGCTTATGAACCGTTCGCTAGGCCGTGGAGGACGCCGCCTCCCTGTTCCATCAAAACGGGCCACATTCCATTCCATTCTGTTCGACCTATCGCGAAACATGCTCGCTGCAGTGTGTCTTTCTGTCGTCTTTGCGGCGATGCAGGCTCCATCGATGCTTGCGCAGACACCTGCAGAGCCCGCCGGTATCGCGTGGCAAGTGAAGGGAACCTGGCAACTCGAAGGCAAAGGCGCCACGCTTCAAAATGGAGATGTGATTCCGCCGGCGTCTCTGCTGCAACCTGATTCGGCCGCCAGTCAACACACGATCATCGTTCTTATGCCAGACGGCCAGCGCATTCTCTATGAGTGCTTCACTGCGGAAGACTGCGCGCGTGGCTTTCGCGTGCCGGCACTGCATCAATCCCCGGCGCCGCCTGCTGTAGACGTGTTGGCCCACATTCGCGCGATTCTGTTGCGGGGTAGCAGAGGTTTTTCCGCCGCGGCCGGCATTTGCCCTCCCGTGGGGTTTCCTCGAGACGAGATGGTGGCTGTCGTTGGTACTGACGGTCGTATCCAGATCGGTGGTCTTGCCAGCAAGCTCCCCAACGGGAAATATACATACGATCTGTTTCCGCTCGATCCCGTGCGCCCTGCCCAGCAGCATCTCGTTTTCGAAAAAACGACGTCTTCCGTCGCGCTTACGGTTCCGTCTGCTGGCCTCTACGTCGTGACCGTCGACGATGAAATGAAAATGCCGCGCATGCATCTCTTTATTGCCGCAGTCAGTCCCGCACAGGAGGCGAGTATCAGCAGCCGGTTCCGTGACGCAAAGACCCTGATGCAGCATTGGAACGACGAGTTCTCCGGCTGGCCCACACATGAGTTTCAATGGGCCTACCTTGAATCACTCATGGCAGGCGCGCAACCGGTCAAGCGAAAGAATACCCTCGCGGCGGCTCACGCTGTGTCAACCACCCGCTCGCTAAGCGCCCGGTCTGTTACCGCGGAGCCCACGTTTTCTCCCGGGCCAGGCTCGCTTCCCGGCGATGCAATGATCGCTTTGCAGTGCAACACGCCCGGTGCAATCATCCACTTTACCGTGGATACATCGCAACCGATCTCCTCCTCACCCGTCTATGGCGCACCGGTCGTCATCATGACTTCAGGGTTGACTATCAAGGCCTTTGCCACCTCTCCTGGTAAAAGAGACAGTGCCGTAGTCACCGGCATCTTCCGCATCCACAAGCAACCGCCCACGGCTCACTGAGGCCCGAAATTAACCGTACGTTTGCAAGGTTGCAATACTTGTTCGGTAGTTTGTAGTCGTGGATGCCTAATCGTGGGTCGAAATCCAGGAAGATTCGCTAGCTGTATCCGCACCCGTGCACCTGTTCTACAACATCTTCGCGATTTATCGTAAAAATATGACGGGAAGATCAATCCTCCGGCTGCTGCTGGATCATCTTACGAAGCAGTCACCATGCCGGAGCTGAACAGCCGGTAGCTCAATTCGCAAAAGACGAAGGCATCAGACCCGCCGAGGCGGGCTAGCGGACCTGCAGCATCGGCAGTACCGGAGCGGCATATGAAAAAACGCATCGCGACGGTTGCTTTCATTGGGGTTTCAATCGGTGTGTGCTGGGTAATGATTCTGGGTGCGGTCGTTCACCTCTATTTACCGCTGCATGGACCATGGTACGCAATCATGTTGGCATCATGCCCGCCGATCTGGGCAATCCGTACCGCGTGGTGGTTAGTACCGATACTCAACGGCCTGCTCTATGCGGTCATTGCACTTTCCATCCAGTTCTTCTACAAATTTCTTCGTCCGTTTGCCTAGAGCAGTGCTATTTCTTCTCTTGTGACTGCGCAACCCTCAACCTGCGGAGCGTCCCACCCTTCTGGTTCCTCATTGACTGAGCGTCCAGTTCATAATGTTAGTCGTCATGCTCAATCCGCCCGTGCCTCCGGTGAAACCGACATAGGCTGTCGCCGACCCTACGATCGTGGGAATATTGATGGCAACTGTCCTGGTGAACGATGCTGCGGTCGCCGTATCGGTCAGCACCATCGTCAGGTTTGTTCCGTCGTAGGTAACGTGCGCATGCAAGACATGGCCACTTCGCAACACCACGCCGGATGAGGTCATATCGATCGCGGGGGTCGTCGGCGAAGCTCCATTGGTATAGAACCCTGTAGAGTCTGTGCCCTCACCCAGGTTGCTGTAGACATCGAACTTGATGGCCACGCTCTTCCCGATACCGCCCGCAGCACCTGGATTGGACCCTCCGTAACCAAGTCCGCTGCCCGAAGGGCCGATCGCGGTAGCGCTTTGATTCTGGATAGTAAAAGTAAAGCCGTCTGCCGTGGCCACCGGTAATTGGAAGTTGAAGTCGGTGGTAAACCCAGTGACGTTTACCTTCGTCTTGAACCAGGCCGACCCTGCGCTCAACGTGGCTGGCGACAGCGTTATCTGCAACACATTATTCGTAACCTTGGCCACGCCCGCCAGGGATAGGTTTGCAGCCGAACTGAAGCCGTTGGGAAAGTTGATCGTATTCGTCCCCGCCTGAATCGTGTAAGTGGCGCTTGCCGTCGAACTCGCGAGTGTACCGGTTGCGATGGCGATGGCCTTTACGGTAGTGGTTGCTGTTACGGTTATCGGTGACGAATACACCGGCGAAGCGCTGGTCGGCGCCGTGCCGTTCGTGGTGTAGTGGATGACCGCGTTCGGGGTGCTGTCTGCCAGTTGGATGCTCTGCGCCGTGGCATACGTGCCCGCCGCCGGAGTGAAGGTGGGTGGCGCCGTCACCGAGCCTACAACATACCGTGCGCTTGCCACTGCACTCTGCGATGCGCCCGGAGCAACGGCGATCGCCTGGATCGTCGTTGTTCCCTGGTCGACGGTGATTGCGCCGCTGTAGACCGTTGAACTTGTGGTCGGCATCGTGCCATCGGTTGTGTAGTAGATCGTGGTACCCGACGCGGCACTCAGGGTGACGCTCGGCGGGGTACTGTAGCTGCCTGCCGCCGGTGAGAATACAGGCGCAGCCGTCACTGGGCTTACCGCCTGGGTCACGTAAGTCCAATAGAGAATTTTCTGGCTCGCTGACAAGCCGCCCGTGCCTCCGGTAAATCCAACGTAGGCTTGATTGGCTCCCACGACCTGGGGAATATTAATTGCCTTCGTCATCGTGAAGGTCTTTTTTGTTACCAGATCGAGCAGGTTCATCGTAAGCGTGGCGCCATCATAGGTCACGTGTGCCTGGATCGAGTCACCGCTTCTCAGCAGCACGCCGCTTGACGTCATATCGATGGCCGGCACGGTAGGCGTCGCTCCGTTCGTATATACGCCGGTCGAATCGGTTCCTTCACCCGCGTTGCTGTAAAGATCGAATTTGATCGCGACACTTTTATTGATTCCCGAATAGCCGAGTCCGGAACTCTGCCCGCCGAGTGCTTTCGGCCCGACATTTTGAATGGTGAAAGTAAAACCGTCGCCCTGCGCCTGCGAAAGCTGAAACGAAAAATCGGTTGTGAACGACTGAATGCCTATCGGTTGGTTCCAGAAGACGCTTCCAGCTTCATGATCCAGGCCGTTCGTCAGTTGTAGCCTGCTGTCGTCGGAATTGATCGTACTGCCATTCAGCGTCAATCCAGTCACTGATGAGAAGCCACTTCCAAAGTTGATCGACGTTCCCCCGGCCTGAATCACGTAGGCCGCTGTCGCAATGTTGCTGTTTGTCAGGCTCGGGTCGATGGCAATCGCTCGAACGGTTTCCGAGGCCGCAACCGTGATCGGGCCGGTATACAGAGTCGATGAAGCACTTGGCGTCGATCCGTCCGTGGTGTAGTAAATCGCGGCCTGGCTATCCGTATCTGACAGGGTGACCGACTGCGTTGAGGCATAGGTACCCGCGCCCGGCTGGATACTCAGCGGCGGTGTCTGCCCCGAGAATACGAACGTAGCACTGCTCACCGCACTCTGCACAAAACCTGCGGCGCTGGCAATTGCACGCACCGTCGTGTCGGTACTGAGCGTGATGGGTTCCGTGTAAAGCGTCGATGCCGATGTAGGGGGCGAGCCATCAAGGGTGTAGTAGATATTCGCCGAAGCCGTCGAACTCGAAAGTTGCACACTCTGGGTGGTGTTAAACGTGCCGCCGTTCGGGTTAATCACGGGTGCGGCCGCGATTGGTTGTTCGTTGAACAAACCGTACACGTCCACCACCGACACACCGGCTACGTACACTTTTCCATTCGTGACGACAGGGATCGAAAACTTATTCGCCCGGCCAACCCCGTCCCGTGCCGTGTTCGTGTCGCTCTCGTAGAGCAGATTCGTCAGGTCGGTTGCATCCCAGGCGTAGAGCACTCCCGGTCCGTGCGTCGTGTATTGGTCCGTCCGCACCGCCCAGGCGATGCCATCCTGTGCTCCGTTGGCGGAGATAGAAAAGGATGCACCCGGGAATGCTGACGAGACTGTGGACGCGCTTGATGGGGAGCTATTCATCACGCCGCTGTTGAGATCGAACATCTTCGGCACATCTGCGCTGGCCCAGATATACACATTGCCATTCCAGTAGGCGGGCGTGCTCCAAAGCCCCTTGATGGCGTTCCTTATGTTCTGCAAGGCGTTCGTGTTCGAGCTGGCGCCGCTGGCATAGCCACCCAGGTTGTCCCGGTTCAGCACCAGGATGCCGCCATCTTTGCCTACCTGGACCAGGACGTGAGGGGTCGATCCCTGCTGGTCCGGAACCATCAGAATGCCACCGGAACCCTGGTCGACATCGCTCCTGGAAAGGGTTGCCTGATTGTAAGGAGTAAACGCATCCGTCGGTGTCAGGCCGCCGTTGGCGAGGTCGAAGCTCACAATGCTATCGCCCAGTTCGCTGCTTGCGTTAAAAGGTGGGTAGCTCGCAAACGTGCCATTGCCCGTTACCAGAAAGAGACGGCCCGCGGTGCCCCCGCTGTCGATCGGCAAACCTGCGCCCGCCGACCAGACTCCCGCTCCAAAACCATTGGGTGAAAGACAAATGGCCGCTGTTTGTTTGAGCGTCGTGGCATCATAGGCAAAAACCCAACCATGCCATGGCCCATTGTCTCCATGTGCGGCGAACGCAAAATACACATGTCCGTTGTAAAAATCGAGCGCGCCGCGTTGGTTGGCCCACAGAGGGCTGAATGACAATTTTCCCGCCGAACTGCCAGTACCTGTGCCGGAGACCGTTGCCTGAATCGCCGTGGGACTGTTGGGCTGCTCCGCGCCGGTGATGATGTTGATTGCGTGCAGCCGTCGAAAGTAGACCCCATTTTCTTTGGTGGCCGCGACGACATACATGGTGTTGGTGGCTGGGTCGATCGCCGGTGTGCCGGTGATACCGACTTCCGGTTCCATGTCTTGCGAGCCTTCATCCAGATAGGGGATGGGCGTCGCGCTTGCTCCTGCTCCGTGGGCAGCATCCAGAAGAGTAATGTGCCACAGAGGATTTGCGTTTGCGCCGCCATTGGAATCTGCGTCAAATGCGTAGATCGAGTCGTGCGAGGTCGCTATAAAGAGCACGTTGTGAACCAACTGGTCGTTCATCGTCAGTCCTGGCACATACAGCGGTTGGGGATACAAATTGCCATCCACCGTGTGCGAGAACAACTTGCCGAACGAACTGACGTTCACATTCGACGGCGTCAGTGCCGTCTCACTGGTGTTCTGCCCCGTATGCATGAGGTCGTATCGCCAGGTAGGCACCGTGACCGGCGTCTGAGCCAAAATCCGCGGCGCCCACGCGCCAAATACACAAACCAGGGCGAGCAGAACAGATAAAACGAGATTGCCTGGGAGTTCGGGAGTAGTCGAGATATGAGGCGACGCGGAATTTTGGCCGCGACTGGAAGTCTCAGGCATATATGACCTCTTCTGGAAACGCGCGAAATGCAGTCGGGACCGCTGTCGGGGGGCAGTCATGGGTCCGTGGGGGAGTGCAACTCAGAAGCCTGCTAAAGCCCAAACGTTTACCGCAGGCAGCCAAAAGGCTGCAAGAAACACTATTTTGGGGCCGAGGGCCGCTATCTTAGCACTCGGCCTTTGCTACGGGTTGGTTAAGGTCCAGTTAATTATGTTGGTGGTCACGCTCAATCCACCAAAGCCGCCCGTGAAGCCCACATAGGCAGTGCTCGATCCCACAACAGAAGGAATGTTGATCGCTGCGGTCTTGGTAAATGAAGCGTTCGTCGAGGTGTCGGTGAGCACGAGCGTCAGATTCGTGCCGTCATACGTGATGTGAGCATGGAAGACGTGACCACTGCGTAGAGTCACGCCCGAGCTGGTCATGTCCGTTGCGGGAATCGTCGGCGATGCGCCATTGGTATAGAAGCCAGTTGAGTCAGAGCCCTCGCCCAGATTGCTGTAGAGGTCAAATTTCACGGCAACACTCTTTGCCAGCCCGCCACCGCCGCCTGGTTTCGATGCGCCGTAGCCGAGCCCGCTGCCTGCCGGCCCTATGGCGGTGGCGCCGTCGTTCTGAATGGTGAAGGTAAAGCCGTCTGCCGTCCCATTCAACAATTGGAATTGGAAGTCTGTCGTAAATGAGCTGATACTCACCGGCTTCGCATACCATGCAGATCCAACGCCTGCCGTAGACCCAGCAAGCGTCATCCGCAGAAGGTTATTCGTGACCGTCGCCGCCTGGTTCAATGCCAGGTTGGCCGTCGAGCTGAAGCCGTTAGCAAAGTTGATGACAGGTGCCGCACCTACGACGTACTGTGCAGTTGCCACTGCGCTTTGCGATAACGCGCTCGCCACCGCGATCGCCTCGATCATTGTCGTGCCATTGCCGACCGAGATTGGTGCGGAATAGAGCGTGGATGTGGTTGAAGGCGTGGTTCCATTCGTTGTGTAGTAGATATTCGCACCCGATGTTGTGCTGCTCAATGCAACGGTCTGCGAGTTGGTATAGGTACCGGCCGGTACTGAGAACACTGGAGTGGTCGTTGCCCCGGCGACTGACTGTGCCGTGTACGTCCAGGTCAGTATCTTCTGGCTCGAGGTGAGTCCACCCGTGCCACCCGTGAACCCAACGTAGGCCGTGTTGCCACCCACAATCGACGGGATATTGATCAACTTGCTCAGCGTGAATGTTCTATTGTTCACCAGGTCCAGCAGGTTCATCGTCAGCGTTGTGCCATCGTAGGTCACGTGAGCCTCGATGGAATCACCACTGTTTAACTCGATACCGCTCGGAGTCATATCGAGAGCAGGCATCGTAGGGGTCGCCCCATTCGTAAACACGCCTGTCGAATCGTTACCCTCGCCGGCGTTGTTGTAGAAGTCAAACTTGATCGCGACACTCTTTTTAATGCCTGCGTATCCCAGACCGCCATACCCGCCGCCGAGAGCCGTGGGTCCTACGTTCTGAATCGTAAAAGTAAATCCATCACCTTGAGCGAGCGACAGTTGGAACTCGAAATCGGTGGTGAACGACTGGATCCCGATGGGCTGGGCCCAGAACATGCTCCCTGCTTCGGCCTGCCCACCATTCGTCAACTGCAGCCGGGTGTCATTCGTGGCCACCGTGCTGCCATTCAGTTGTAGTCCCACGGTCGAAGAGAAGCCGTTGCCGAAGTTAATCGACGATCCTGCAGCTTGCACCACATAGACGCCCGTGCTCACATTGCTGTTCTGCAAGGCAGGATCGATGGCGATGGCCTGAATGGTCGTGGAGGCGCTTACTGGAATCGGACCCGAGTACAAATTGGAAGACGCGTTTGGCGCGGAACCATCGGTCGTGTAGTAGATGCTCGCCGAGCTGTCGGTATCTGCAAGGCTTACCTGCTGTGCAGAGCTATAGGTGCCAGGGTTGGGAGAAAAGGTGACCGCAGGCGTCTGCGTGCTGAATGTGAACGTTGCACTGCTCACCGGGCTCTGCACATACCCAGGCGCACTGGCGATTGCGTTAACAGTAGTGTCCACGCTCACCGTGATCGGGTCGCTGTACAGCGTCGAGGCCGGCGTAGGTACAGAACCGTCTAATGTGTAGTAGATGCTGGCGGAAGAGGTCGTCGTAAAAAGGGAAACGCTCTGGCTTGTGCCAAAGGAACCACCGTTCGGGCTGATGGCCGGCGCTACTGCGGTAGGTTGTCCGTTGAATAGGCCGTATACGTCGACCTCAGCGTTTCCAGCGACATATACCTTGCCATTTGTAACCAGTGGAATGGCAAATTTATTTGCAGCGCCCGCCGTGTCGCGCTTGGCGTTGGAGGTGGTGGTGTATAGCAGGTTAGTGAGATCGTTCGCATCCCACGCGTACAGCACTGCAGGGCCTTTCGAATTAAACTGATCGGTGCGGATTGCCCATGCAATGCCATCCTGCGAACCATTCGAAGATACTGAAAACGATGCGCCCGGGAACGCCGATGTGATCGTGGATTGGCTGTCGGGTTCTGTGTCCAGCAAGCCACTGTTCATTTTGAACAGCTTGGGTACGTCGCCGTTGCCCCATGTATATACATTGCCATTCCAGAATGCTGGCGTACTCCACAACCCTTTGATCTGGTTCGCAATATCCTGCGGAATGTTCGTGTTCGACGGCGCGCTGGAACCTGCATAGCCGCCCAGGTGGTCTCGGTTCAACACCACGATGCGTCCTTCTTTACCAGCCTGCACCAGTTCGTGCGGAAAGGATCCTTGCTGGTCTGGCACCATGAGTAGACCACCAGAGCCTTCGTCCAGATCCGCAGAGTTCAGGTGAGCCTGGTTGAAAGAGGTAAACGCGTCGATAGGGGTGAGTCCGCCGTTCGATAGATCGAAGGCAACCACACTCTCACCAAAAGCGGTCGTCTTGGTGAATGGAGGATAGGCGGAATACGTGCCATTGCCGGTGGCAACAAACATCCTTCCGGCCGTTCCGCCATCATCGATTGGCAGACCTGCGCCAGCCGACCACAAGCCCGCACCCACTCCATTCGCTGATGTGCAAACCACCGCAAGCTGGGCCAGCGTCGTGGCGTCGTAAGAAAACAGCCATCCGTGCCACGGCCCATCGTCGCCGTGTGCACCGTAACCAAAATAAACACGGCCGTTGTAATAGTTGAGTGCCGTGCGCTGGTTTTGCCACAAAGGGCTGAACGCCAATTGCCCGCCCGAGCTGCCGCTGCCCGTACCGGCAACCGTTGCGCTGATCGCTACCGGGCTATTCGCCTGTTCGGCCCCGGTGAGGATGTTGATGGCATGGAGCCGCGAGAAGTATTTGCCACCTTCCTTTGTCGCGGCCACCACGTACATGGTGTTCGTCGCAAGGTTGATGGTGGGTGTGCCCGTGATGCCAACTTCCGGCGCGACATCAGGCGAGCCTGCATCCTGCCACGGCACCGTGGTGGCGCCCGCACCCGCCCCATGAGCCGATGTCAGCAGGCTCACTTGCCAGAGAGGGCTGGCATTCGCCCCGCCATTGGAGTCTGCGTCGAACGCGTAAATAGTATCGTGCTCGGTCGCGACGAAAAGAACGTTGTGCGTTGCGTTATTGATCGTCAGTCCCGGCACGTAGAGGGGCTGCGCATACGTTGTGCTGTCTACGGTGAGTGCGAACAATTTGCCGAAAGAGCTCTCATTCACGTTCGCTGGCGTCAACTCGGTCTCGTTTGTATTTTGGCCCGCATGGGTCAGGTCATAGCGCCATGTCGTCACAGGCACCGGTGTGGGTGTCTGTGCCGCCAGGTTCGCTACGAGTCCTGGAAAAAACAGGCCCAGAACGATGAAGCCGGGTACGACGCGATGCATCCATACAGAAACAGCCGCAGAACGGCGAGAACTGGAACAGGCAGACATGCCGATACACCTTCCCAAAATTCGCTGGATTAGACAGTCAGTCAACTGCGTGGGCAGAGGCAGACAAATCATCACTACAAAGCGGAGGGAGCGGATCCCACTGGAAGACGCTCCTGCACCACCGTTAAAGTACAGCCACTGTTAGTGAATACAACCAAAGTAACGCTACAGGAACGGTATAAAAAGAGTGACTTTCAAATGGTAATTTTCAGTTGTAAATTGGTAACGTTCGCCGGGTTACCAAGCGCAGCACAACTCGCGGATAAAGGATGCCGGGGCGATCAAAGAATCGCTGCCCCGCATTTACCTAATCTGATACGGCTCTGAACAAAGTCATGGGTACCGCGTTCCATGGTGTTCCTCCCGGCCATGGGCGGTGGTGACGAACGCCAGAACCACACGATGAACCCATGCGAAGTACTCACTTTGACCCTCTTCGGTGCTTGATTGAAGAAGGGACCGGGCACGCGAGTTCAACAAAGCGGGATATTTCTCATCCTCGTTTGGGCTAAAAGTGGCCGATGGAGGTGGCTTGCGCCGCGTCTGGACGTGAGGTCACGTCAGATTTCAGCACTGCGAGGGTCGTTTTCAAGGGCTCAGACTTCTGAGGCGTGGTTACCTCGGCAAGCGAGGAGACTCCATGGCGCTCGGCGCAAGATCAATCGGAAGAATGACTTGAGACCATTTGTGCCTGCAGCTGTTCCAGGCAAAGTCGAAGAGTAACTGGTTTCCATTACTCAGGACCTCCTCTGGGGTACCGTTTCGTTCGCTTGTTTTCACCAGAAAGTTGTAGCCGTCTCGGTTGCAATTGCTATTCTGCATTTGCACTTGAGAACAAAGTTTGAGGAGCCAACATGAAAACTTCATTAAAGACTGCCATTTTTGTAATGCTCGCAACTGCCGTGGGACTCGCAGAAACTCCAGCTCAGCTCGGCGCATGGTCCATTTACCCCGCCAGCGGTAGCCAGGTTAGTAAACATGTTGTGATGCTGCAATCTACATCCGAGTCCCAAGTCAGGGATGCCGACGGCAAACCCCTTGTGGCAAAACTCGACGTAATTTGCAAAGGCGGAAAGATCACCGCGATCGCTTTGGAGCCGAGCGCTCCGCTGCTGAAGAGCGCGGTTTCATTTACGAGTGTTGTTCCTACGACCCGAGTCCTCTTTGTTTCTGAGGGGCAGACCATTCAGCCTGAGAACTGGTCGGTGCTTGACGGAGGCCGGACCCTGGCTCCTTACTCTGAATTGATGCAAGGCAAGTTGATCCGCCGCTGGGTGGAGCGCATCTCAAGCAGCAACCACCTGGGCTTCCAGCTGGATGGCAATGCAGGTGAACAGGGAGCGCAACCCTCCTTTACAACCGAAAAACTCTCCGAAGCGTTGTCGTCTGTCGGATGCAGCTACTAGTTGCGAACGGGGAACCTTGCTTCACGGAAGTAGGCTAATGTTTCGAGAAAATGGGGCCGGGCAGCGATTCTTTAATCGCCCCGGCCTTTTGCCGTCGTAGGGCGCCCGACTCCTGCAGCATAGGGTTTTGTTGTCGCCCTCCCGGCCTTGCCCAGGAGGGAATTTGCCGGCAACCGGCATGGTAGACGTTCCGTCCCCATTTTGCACATACCACCGAAGTGGACTATCACCCACTGCCCCATTTCTGTACAACCAAATTTGGACAGTTATCGTTACATTCCCCCATGAAGATGCACGTCATCTCATATTCCTCAGGATGCCTATCGACTGTACCTGCAAGCGGGCGCGAACGCGCGCAGGCGACAGCCTGGCTTGACAACCCAATGGGGGGTAGTATGCCCGCCCGAATGATGCGCTCCGCCAACGCAAGCGGGGCTCAGGCATAATGGCATCCATCTCCTTTAGGAAGTGCTCTCTTCTGAAGGGCACCCTGGCGCTCCTGTGTTCCGCTGCCATGCATGGCGCCTTGGGCCAGGTGGTTCCAACGATGTACGCTAAGCCAGATCTTTCCGCATTTGCCACCGTAACCGGCAATGTCACCCCTGACTTCCGCTATTTCGGCACTCCCGCCGTGCTCGGGTACACGTTGGGGGGCTTTCTGCAAATACATTCGATTTTTGGCGTCGAACTGAGGGGTTCAATCCAGCGGCGACTCAATGCTGAACATCATGAATCGATACTCGCCGGACCGCGATTCGCCCTCCACCATGGGCGCTTTTCCCCCTATGTAGCTACCCTTGGGGGTGCCGGGAATGGATGGCGGTACAAAGACCCTCCGGTCGTGGGTGTAAAGCCGCCAAAGCCGGTCGAGGGCTTGGGCCCGCAATGGACTGTTTTGGGCGGGGTCGACTACCATTTCAACCATCACTTTGCCGCTCGTTTGGGAGAGGCTTCGTATTCGACGATTTACCTGAAAAATTGGAACCTGACCCCTCTAAATCTCTCGGCTGGAATCATTTTCAGGGTTAACTAGCCATCGCTGGCCTTGGATCTACTGGATCTACTGGACCCACTGCACCCACACGGCCGGGGGCCTCTGATGTGAGAAGAGGCTCCCCGCGGCAGCTTCGTCCCGGGAGTCGTTCGCCTGGCCCCCCAGGCAGGCACGAACAGCTCGTTCCTTAGAAAAAGCCGCATAAGTATATTCAGCCCACCTGACTTGGCGGGCCGCTTCGCGTTGCCGGCGAAGGAGCATGTACCCGCAAGCGAGTCCGGGTCGATCGTGAATCAATACTTCTCTGGGTCGACAGCGGGCAACACCGAAGTTGTATCTCCATAATGTAACAGTAATGTTACTTTTGATTGACTGAAGGGCAGCCCGGTTGCCTTCCATGCGAAGGAAGTACCTGACGGCTCGAACGCGTAGCCAAAGTGGCCAATAGAGCGGCTCCCTTCAAGACGCAAGACCAGACTCGCAGCAAGTCCGCAGCTACGAAGAATTTGAGCTTATCCCTGGGCTCGCAAAACGTAGATCATCCAGGCCGCGCTATGCGCTAATTTAGCACTTGGGAGTGGGACGAATTGAGCAGTCTACCTGATAAAGACCCCACGTTGCGCGATCTCCTCAGGATCTTCCACCGCAGGATACGTGCTGTGGTTGCAACGGCTTCGGTCGTGTTCTTGCTTGCGGTTTGCGCGTGCGTGTTCATGACGCGGAGATACACGGCGAGTAGCGTCATTCAACTGGAGAAATCCTCGTCCGACAGCCTCGGTCTTGATAGCCTGATGGGCGCTGCTTCGGGTGGTGCGTCCGACGCGCTTTCGGTCAACATCGACCTGCAGACACAAGCAAGCATCCTGCAATCGGATGCCTTGGCTCTCAAGGTAGTAAAAGACCTCGACCTCGAACATAACGATGACTTCAGGCCGCACTTCAGCTTGCTCGGGTGGTTCATGGGCCTTGTGAGCCCAAGGGGCCCGGCCGATCCTGTGCATGCAAGCCTTGAGGATTCGCCCGCGCGAAGGGCCCGCGTTGTGAGCGCTTTCACAAAAAACCTGAAGGTTAAGGTGACTGCCGGAACGCGTCTGCTTGAAGTGGACTTTACAAATCGCGATCCCAGGGTCGCGGCCGCGGTGGTCAACCACCTTGTACAGGCATTGATCGACTATACCTTCCAGACAAAGTTCAACGCGACCAATCAGGTCTCACAATGGCTTGAAGGTCAACTGGGAGATCTGCGCAAGCAGAGCGAACAGCTTCAATCCCGGGTCGTTGCTCTGCAGCAGGGGAGCGGGATCTTCGGTGTCGGCGGAACAGACCCCCAGGGAAAGCCGGTCATCTATAGTCCGGTGCTCGATCGCTTGCAGCAGTCCACAGCGCAACTTTCGCAGGCGCAGATGAACCGTGTTCTCAAGGCTTCGGTAGCAGAGGTTATCAAGACCGGAAATGCAGAGTTGATCTCCCAGCTAAGCGGTACCTCGATTGCAGGCTCCAGTGGTCAAGGGATCATGAACTCCCTTGCTTTGATTCAGAACCTGCGGCTCCAGGAAGCAAATCTCCAGGCGCAGATTGATCAGGACGCTTCGCAGTTTGGTCCTGCATATCCCAAGCTCATTCAGGAGCGCGCCTCCTTGAAAGGGGTGCAGCAATCGCTGCAGGATGAAATAGCCCGCACCGCCGACCGTTCTGAGAATGATCTAAAGGTTGCATCTAAAGCAGAGGAAGGCGCGCGCGCAGCTTATGAAAGCGATCGGTTGGCTGCCGAGAAGCTCAACGACAAAAGTATCGAATACGCCATCCTGTCAAAAGAAGCCGACCAAAGCCAGGAACTGTACCAGGATCTTCTTAAGCGGCTGAAGGAAGCCGGCATTCTCGAGGGTCTCCATTCCTCCAATGTCACCGTCGTGGATGCGGCGAGTGCGCCTGCGCGGCCAAGTAAACCGCAAGTTCCGCTCTACCTCTTCCTCGGGGCTGCCCTGGGAGCATTCTTCGGTTGCTGTGTAGCGCTTCTCGCTGAGGCGATCGACAATAAAATACAGGGCGCGGAAGAGATCGAGGCCATGCAAATCCCTTTCCTGGGGATCGCGCCTCAAATTGAAGCCAATAGCGGAAACGCGCGCACGATCATGCTAGACGCTCGGCAGGCTGACTCGGCTTTTGGAGAATCCGTTCGCAGGCTTCGCTCCGGGCTGCTGATCTCTCGTAGCGGCGCCCCTCCCCAGGTTCTTCTTGTATCGAGTGCAAGCCCCGGAGAGGGAAAGTCCACTCTTTCTCTCAATCTCGCGGCTTCTTTGGCTCAGTACGGCAAAAAAGTCTTGCTGGTCGAAGCGGATATGCGGCGTCCTGTATTGCGCAAGAGAGTAGACCTGGAGGGTGCGGACGGCGGCCTGAGCGTGATGCTCTCGAACCAGAAGGCTCCCAGCTCCATTGTGCCCGCGCCCGATAACCCCGATCTCTACATACTGCCCGCGGGGCCTCCGCCGCCCTATCCGGCCGAACTGCTGGGCTCGCCGCGGATGCATGCCCTCATGGATGAATGGCGTGCTGAGTTTGACTTCATCGTCGTGGACTCGCCACCCGTTCTTCCCGTTACCGATGCTCAACTACTTGAGGAGATGGCCGACGCTACCGTTCTACTGGCTCGCGTGGGCTTCACGACGAGGGCTGCACTGGAACGTGCCTACAAACTTTTGTTGATGCATCGAAAAGATCCGGCGACCCCGGCAATCGGAGTTGTTCTCAACTTTGTGGGCCGCCGCTCCTCAGCCTACTACGGATACTACGGCTACTATGGCGGAAAGAAATACGAATACCAGCAGGGATAACGGCATGATCAGAGCTATCAGTTCGTGGTTGTTTTTACTCTGCGCTGTGGCTTGCTGCGCCGCGCAAACAGAGAGCCTTACCATTGGCCCGGGCGACGTGCTGCACGTAAAGGTCCTCGAATCGGCCGACCTGGAACAGCATGTAAGAGTCACAGACGCCGGTACGCTGACACTGATTCTCGGCGGAACGGTGCGCGTTGCCGGCCTAACGCCTACGGACGCGGCACTTGCCATAGAACGCGTTCTGGTCGATGGTCAATACGTTCTGACTCCGCATGTCACTGTGATGACGGAGCAGACAGCGACACAGAATGTCACCATCATCGGCCAGGTGCGAGCTCCCGGAAGCTACCCGATCGGCACATCTCGCCCTATTCTTGATGTGCTCGCTTTAGCGGGTGGTTTAACCGAACTGGCCGATCGCAAGGTAACGATTCAGCGCCACGCCACGAAAGAAAGAATCGTTTCCGTCGTTTCCAACTCTGCTAGCGCTGCTCTCGACGGCAGCGTGGAAGTATTTCCCGGTGACACCGTGGTTGTTTCGAAAGCCGACGTCGTCTATATTCTCGGGGATGTAAACCGTCCGGGCGGCATCGCCATGGTCACCAACGACCAGAAGCTCTCGGCGGTCCAGGCAATCTCTCTCGCGGGTGGAACACCGCCGAACGCGGCTCCTTCCCACGCCCGGCTCATACGCAAGCAGACGGACGGAAGTCATGTGGAAATTCCTCTGCAACTGAGCGCGATGCAAAAAGGCAAGCAACCGGATATTCCATTGCAAGCCGACGATATTGTCTACGTCCCGTTCAGCTACGCAAGAAACATGGCTGTTGGTGCAGGCAGTCTGATCGGGGCTACATCTGCTGCCGCCATCTATCACTTTTAGAGAAAGCTTGACCCAAGCAGTCTTTGAATAGGATTCGTAAGGGGTCTACTAGACCCTGAGTGGAGCAGGCACCGTGCGATATTTTAGAACAGCCATTATTCACAACCTTGCATCACCGACGGGTTTGGCTGCATTCTCGTACTGCATATTCCTGTTTGCCTGGTCCTTTCCTCCTGAGCTTTATTCCTACTATGTTCACGAACCCGATTTGATGTTTCTCAGCTACCTGCCTTTCGCATTCTTTACAGCGTGTTTTGCGGCATTTCTCTTTGGCGTGCAAGCCAGTCGTTTTCTCGCTACCACTTCGAGGCCTCGGGAATCCGAGATTGTGGTTGGCCGCCCCCTACTCTATCTCTGCGTTCCCGTTCTCTTGGCCACACTATTTTGTTGCATGTATCTGAAGGTATTGGGGGGCAAGATCAGTTTTATGTCGTTGCTTGCTGCGAAAGACGGCAATGCAATCAAGATGGCCGGCCAGGCCGGCCAGTTAGGAACGGGAAGATGGTCAGCATCACTCTTGATGCTGACAGGCACTCTGTGGTGGGCGTCATACCGTGCGAATGAGCTTAAGTTGAGAGCTGGTTCCAATTTTGTATTCCGTTTCGTTCTTGGTCTGGGTATCGCTGTCAATGTCCTTGCATGTACCGCTACCGTCGATCGAACGAACCTGATGCCTCTGATCGCAGGTCTCTCGGTCGTGCTCTTATTCGCAAGAACCAATGCTCGAAAGCTGAGAATTTACAAGCTTGCCCTCGGTGCTCTGGGCGCTATGGCTGCCGTGGTGGCCCTCTTCCTGGTTATGTCGATGCTTCGTGGCAGCACCGGTATCAACCTCTTAATCATGGGCTTTCTTGGCTACACCATCGCCTCCTACAACAGAATGGCGGCTCTGCTGCTCGGGGTCATGCACGACAGCTATGAAGGCCAGGGAGCCCTGCTGTTCCCGATGTTGCGCTCTGGATATTTCGATAGTTTGTTTCATTTCAATAGCCGATTCAATTGGCCTTCAGGATTCAGTCTCTGGTTCTCGTCCATCAATTCCGTCAGATCCGCGGGATTGAGCGCGGCATTTAACTACTATTCGGTGTTCGGTGCTTTATACACAGACCTCGGATGGGCCGCCCCTGCATACATGTTCTTGATAGGAATCCTCACAGGTTACTTATGGATCAGCTTCCGCCGCGGTAAAACGCCTGCCCTCATCATGTATCCGTGGTGTGCGTTTTGCATCCTGTTTTGGACTGGCTTCAACGTCATGTTCGACGGCAGACTGCTGGACATGATTAAGATCGCGGTGTTACTGAGCATTTATGACAGGGTGAAAGTTCACTACGTGCGGAACGTCGATCAGGTGCGGAGTGTTCCAGAACCATTTGAAGCGCTTATGAGACCCGCCAACAGCCCGCTTAACAGGGGTTTCTTTTAAGTGTCCTCCATCACGCAATGGGTTGGCAGACTGAGACTTCACAAAGTCTCACGGGGAGCTTCCTGGCTGTTTATGGGGCAGGCCATGAACTTCTTGCTGCAGGCCGCATACTTCGTCCTCCTTGCACGGCTCTTGGGCGTCAAGGAATATGGTGTTTTCGCGGGCGCTTTCGCAATCGTAAATCTCGTTACGCCGTATAGCGCTCTCGGTGCGGGCATGCTCTTTATGCGCTATGTGACCGCGGATCGCACAAAGGCAGCTACGTATTGGGGAAATTCGTTAGTCATTACGACTGCAGCAACCGCTGTGATTGCAAGTGCGCTGTTCTTTGTGGGCCCGATCCTCACCAGAACGCACAACCACCTTATATTTGTCGTGCTGGCTCTTGCCAACTGTCTCTTCAGCCAGATCGCTAATTTGGCGAGTCTGGTCTTTCAAACGTTTGAGAAAATGCGCTGGACAGCAATGTTGAGTGCTGTGTCGAGTCTGGCGAGGCTCCTGGTTCTTCTCGTCATGCGATTCACGCTACATCACGCAACCGCCTTTCAATGGTCTGTGGGTGTGCTGATCGCGTCAGGTTGTGCGACGGTTCTTGCGATGGTATGCGTAAGGGCTGAAATTGGGCCCTCACGGCTTGACCATCAGCAAATGCTGAGCAGAGTGTGGGAGGGTTTGGGCTTTTCCTTCGCCGGCACAACCCAGGCAGCGTATAACGACCTGGACAAAGTGATGCTGAGTCACTACGGCCTCAATCGAGAGAATGGGTTCTATACGCTTGCGTACCGCATCATCGATGTAGCCACCACGCCCGTAGCAGCCCTGGATGCCGCACTTCTACCTCGCTTTTTCCGGCTCGGCCAGACCGCGCGGTCAAAGGTGCTCCACCTGGCCCTCAAGGCAGCCGGAACGTCGCTTTTGTTGGGTGGGGCGATCGCCGCAGGCGTCTTGCTTTTGGCCCCTCTTGTCCCGCATCTGGTAGGACGCGACTTCTCCGGTGTCTTGGTTGCGTTGAAATATCTGTGTTGGATTCCTCTCTTACGTGGGATTCACCGGTCCACCGGAAGTGCTTTGACGGGTTCGGGCCGTCAGAACCGGCGTACAGGTGCGCAGATAGTCGTGGCCGTGGCAAATGTTTTGTTGAATCTCTGGTGGATTCCCGTCTACGGGTGGATAGGAGCGGCCTGGTCGAGCCTGGCATCTGATTTCCTCTTGGCCGTATTGAATTCCGTATTGCTCCTTTGGGGTTGGAAGCGAAGCAAGCTCACTGAGATGAGCGCTCCTGTGGAGCACGAGGCCTATTCATGAGAGGGCGGGAGATCTGCGCGGTCGTAATTACTTTCGGCCCCACTGCGGCTGTTCTGGAGAATCTGGTCAAAGTGCGTCCTCAGGTCGGTGGTCTGGTCGTTGTAGACAACGGGTCCTCGGCGGATCTGCTGGAACGCTTTCACAGGTCTGCTCATGACATGCAGTTCACGCTCATCGAAAACGGAACGAACCTGGGTATCGCTGCGGCACTCAATATTGGTATCCGTTGGGCAAAGGCGCAAGGCTACCAGTACGTGGCTCTCTTCGATCAGGATAGTGCGGTTACCGAGAATTTTATTGAGGCCATGCTAGCCGAATACGCCACTCATCCGCTGCGCGATAAAGTTGCGGTGGTGACACCGAGCCAGGTGGAGCGAAGCACAGGCCGCTCTCGGACTCACCGATTTGCAAGAGACGGAGGACCTCTCGTCGCGATTACCTCAGGTAGTCTCATGCCGATTGAGATATTTGGCCGCTGCGGGTGGTTTGAAGAGGAACTCATCATCGACTGTGTAGATCATGAGTTTTGTCTGCGTGCACGTTCCCTGGGTTACACGATCGCAGAATGCCGGCGTGCGGTGCTTATTGTCGCGGTTGGGTCCGCGAGTACTCACCATGTTCTGGGCATGACAATTAGCACCAGACATTACAGTGCTAGACGCCGATATTACATGACGCGTAATCGCATGCTGATGATTCGACGTTTCTGGAGGGTGCAACCAGCATGGTGCTGCCGCACACTTCAGGATATGTTGCAAGACACCATTAAAGTGACATTGATTGAAAAAGAGTCATGGAGCAAGATGAGGAATACTGTGCGGGGCCTCTACGATGCCGCCCTCGGCCGTATGGGCATGCTCGTGAAATTGTGAGTGTCATTGGGGATGAAATATGAACGAAATCCTCCAAAACGGCGTATGTGCGGTCATCGTTACCTTGCAGCCCCGCCCGGAAGATCTGGGCAACCTCGTCCGGGTGCGGCCGCAGGTGCAGGATCTGGTGGTGGTCGACAATGGGTCTCGCCCGGAGTCGCTTGAGGCATTGCGTAAAACCTGCCGTGAGCTCGGATGCGCGCTGATCGAAAACGGAGAAAACCGGGGTATCGCAGCTGCGTTGAATGCCGGGGTAAAGTGGGCTCAAGCCAACGGTTCGACCTGGGTCGCTTTGTTCGATCAGGACAGCGCTGTGACCCCAGGCTTTATCGCGCAGATGCTCGCGGATTTTAACTACTACGCCGCTCAGCGAAAGATTCTGCTGCTTGTTCCCCGGTACAGAGACCCCCGGACCGGGTTGGAACGCGATTGTTGCCTGGACGAGGATGGAGGACCGTTCGTTACCATCACCTCCGGTAGCCTCTTGCCCATCGAGGCTTTTGCGAAGTGCGGCTACTTTCGGGAAGAGCTTTTCATCTACACCGTGGATGACGAATACAGTCTGCGGCTTCGTTCGCAGGGATATTCCATCGCGTTGAGCCCTCACGCTGTTTTGCTGCATGTGTCTGGAGTTCCTTCCTACTACAGCATTTTGGGCCGGCAGCTTTTTCAGACGACGAACTACCGTCCAGGTGTGCGCTATTACATCAGCAGAAATCGCGTCTGGATGTTTCGAACCTATGGCCCGCAGTACCCGCGATGGGTTCGGGGCGCACTACGCGCATCTCTTATCGACCTCTGCAAGCTTTCCATTGCTGAACATTCTCGATGGGCCAAGATCAAAATGATCTTTCTCGGATTCCGTGACGGTCTGATCGGGCGGATGGGGAACACGATCGCCATTTAGGTGAGCCTATGAGTGAAAAAAATCCGCTTGTCAGTGCCGTAATCCCAACCCGCAATCGTCCCGCACTGGTGCGCCGGGCCGTGTTGAGCGTCTTGTCACAGACCATGCCGAATGTTGAGTGCATCGTCGTGATCGACGGGCCCGATGAGGCCACATGCCACGCTCTCAGCGAGATTGCAGACCCGCGCCTCAAAGTGATTCCGCTTGCGCAGAATGTGGGTGGGTGTGAAGCACGTAATCGCGGCGCGCAGGCAGCACGCGGGGAATGGATAGCACTGCTCGATGATGACGACGAGTGGCTACCCGAGAGGCTTGAGAAGCAACTGGCAGCCGCATCCAGGTCTATCGAGCCAGCGACGATGGTGGCAAGCCGTTTTCTCGATAGGGGAGCAGAAGGTGATGACCTGGTGCGTCCTTATATCTTCCCGAAAACAGGGCAAGCGATCAGCGAGTTCCTGTGGTGCGAGGTATCGTACCTGGGTGGAATCACCGGCTTCCCGCAGACTTCTACGTGGCTCATCCGGCGTGAGTTTCTACTGCAAGTTCCTTTTACCAAGGGGTTGAAAGTTCTGCAGGATCTGGATTGGCTCTTGCGGGCCTATCCTGATCCGCGCATGCGGGTCGTTTTTGTCGATGAGCCACTCACGATCTTTTACAACGAGACTACGCGGCAGAGGGTAACGAAGCGGATCGACTGGCAGTACTGTCGCCAATGGGCAATGGACAACCGACCCCTCTTTTCCGCGAAGGCCTTCGGCTTCTTCCTCGTCATCTACTGCCTCAACCCGGCCGCGCAGCAAGGCGTCACCTGGTCAGAAGTGAAGAGTCTTCTCCAACAGGTCTGGCGGTATGGAAGGCCAACCCCAAAACTCATCGGGCTTTGCTTCTTGTATGTCTGCGTCTATCCCTCGATCGGTAAGATCCTCTCTTCTCGCAAGCGAGGCAAACTGCTGTACCGGGTGAGAAGCGCAGTGAACCGATACCCTTCGGCCGCGAAAGCCGCCGTACAAGCAAACTAGTTAATTCTGTCACGCTGTTGGGCATTTATTTCGGAGCCAGCACGAACTTGGGCGTCCCCCAATCTGATTGCCCGTGGAAATCGGACTGCGTACGGGAAATCTCTATCTGGCGGCGCATTGCCATGCGACTTCGCAGCAAAGGAAGGAGGCAAACCAATGACATCTCCAGAGCTGGCCGTGAGACTTTCTTCCATGCGAAGCACATCGCCTGCTGCCCAAAGTAAAGTAGCCGCATGGCTCAAGAAGCTTCTGGCAAACCTCCTACTTCGCACCTCTGGATGGCTTGCGAGCACTCTCACTGTTGCTTGTCATTGGAGGGCACGTTAAAACACGGGCGCCCCTGCAACGTTATTTTAGTGGTGGCCTCGGAGTTGGCATTTTCTTCGTATTGAGCGGATTCCTCATCACCACGCTTCTGTTTCGGGAAGAGTTGGTTACGGGGCAGATCTCACTCACGGCGTTTTACATTCGTCGCGTGTTCAGAATTCTTCCTCCCTATTTCCTGGCCGTCGGCGCCTATCTGCTCATCGGGCAGCTTCCTTCTCAGCACGCGTTAAAGGTCAAGTTTCTCAATGGTTTGCCTTACTTCCTGAGCCTTCGCAACGAATATGTGCCCAGAGGGCTGCCGGTCGCGTTCACGCACTCGTGGTCGCTCTCCGTGGAAGAAAAGTTCTATCTCGCCTGGCCGCTGCTTTTCTTTTGGTTGTTGCGCAAGCCGAAGGCACGTTGGGCAGTCATCCCCATCACCCTCATTCCGCTGTCTATCTCGTTCACACAATCCCTGCCGGTAGCATACTTTTCACTTTTGGCGGGCTGTTGTGTAGCGTTCGCATTGCACGGGTTGAGAACCAGTCAGCAGGCAGTGCTTGCCCGCATCGCGCGGGTTCCCGCAGTCATAGTGCTTATCTTGTGGGCGCTCTCGTATTTCGCATCCTTGCGCGGTACATTTCGCGTAAGCTTCATCGTCTGCACGGCGGCCGCTCTGCCTGTACTGCTCTTGAAGCATTCCTTCCTCTCCAGGATTCTCGGTTCGCGCGCCTGTATCTGGGTGGGTAAGCGCACGTACTCGATGTATCTCTTTCATGCGTTCTGTCTGACTGCTGTGGAAGAGAAATTGATTCACCAGGGTACGACGACCGCATTTCTGGCAACCGTCGTACTCGCCTACCTGCTCAGCCTCGGCGTCGCGTCTGTCGTGTATGTCGCTTTGGAGAGGCCCGCGGTTGCATGGGGGAGGAAGTTCGCCGCAGCCTGCCGCGAGAGACGACCGAAACAACTTTCCGCGCGCGAGCATGGACTAAACGTGACGGTCCAGTCCTGATCGTCTGCCTGACGCTTGAAAGGGAAGCGAGCGGTCGCGCCGCTATGCGAGGCGAAATGTCTTGATGTATTGGCGGGCGGCCGCAGTGGGGCAATAGCGTTGTTCAAATCTCTCGCGTGCTGCGAGGCCATAATCCTGACGTGCAGTTTCGTTATCGAGTAGCTGTCTCAATCGCTGAGTCAGGCTTGCGCTATTGCCCCGACGGAACAGCGCCGCAGCCCTGCCGTCGGCTGAAATCTCACGATGGACCGGCAGATCGCTGAACAAGCAAGGCAACCCGTGCGCCATCGCCTCGAGCGAAACCAGTGGCAGGCCCTCGGGTCCTACCGATGGATTGATGAATATAGTCGCGTCTTTGTAATAACGCGAGAGGTCAGACTGAAAGCCGGCGAATTGAACGTCGAGGCCCTGTGCTGCGGCCTCGAGTTGTGCCCGGTATGAGCCCTCGCCGACCACCAGCAACGATACATCGGGAATTTGCCGCATCGCATCGAGGATGAATTGCACCCCCTTGTATTCCTCCAGCCTGCCAACAAACAGAAGCTGTGGCCGTCGGGTCGTCGTAAAGATGCTCCTGACGGTAGCCGGTGACTCAACCCAATTCGCAATCACTCGCACTTTTTCTTCAGGCAAAACACTGCGTGCCAAGTCCCCGATCGTTTCGGAGACACAAACCACCTGGGACGCGAATCGCAGCGAGTGTTTCGAAAGAAATCGGGGAACCCAGCGTGCGGGATTCCAAAACCAGGAATACAAGTCCGTTTCAAACGGAGTATGCATGGTGAAAATTGTTGTGCAACCGAGCAGGCGAAGTGGGCCCAGAAGCAGTGACTCGAAGAAACCGTTCAGTTGCACTGTGCGAATGCTGTAGCGCACGAGCATATAGGGAACGACAAAACAGGCCAGCAGCAGGCGTACGGCCTTCAGCCACTTCAAGCCCAGTATAGGTAAACAGACCACGGTCATTCCCTGTGCGCGCAGTTCCGCGGCCAGCCTGGGTTGCGACAACACAGCATAGCCATGAGCGACAGGATCGAGAATCCTGCCCAACCCTCTCAGGTAGGTCTCGATGCCGCCATAATCAGAGCCGAGGTCAATAAACAGAATTCTTTCTTTATGCATAAGAGCCAAAACATTCGGAGTAGCTGTGAAAGACCTGGATGGTAAGAAATCAATTGTCGGCTAGGAACAGCCCCGGAGGGCGGCTCAAAGGTAGCCCGAAAAAATCCGTTCCGGATGCATTCAACTGCGCGTCGACAGGCTGGGTTGCTAACGCGAGATCAGCAGCCATCGCGTCATCTACTGCACGCTTTCACGCTACCTGTCGCCAAATACTCCATCAATCACACGAAAGTAATAGGGCTGGTTGCCAAGCTGGGTCCGCTGGAAGGTGCACGCGCTTTTTGCATGGAGAAGAGAAAGTAAGCCGTGGTAAAAGTTACAAATGATCGAAACGACGAGTTCGTGGGCGCTTGCGGAAGACTCATCCTACCGCCGCGAGCCGGCTCGTGCTGTCAACCGTAGACAACCCACGTTTGACGCTGATTTCGACGCGCTGACCGTGTTCTATGATTGTTTTCGACTGACAAACATGCAGGTCATGTTGATTGGTCCGCCGTTGACCAGGTTCGAAGGCATACTTGATTCACTCACGATCGTCGCTTTACCCAGCCAGAAGCATTGCCCGTACAACGTCGAACACAAACTTACGATGGGTTTTGCGAATCGCCAAACCCACAATCTATGCCGCCTGATCGTCGACGTTCCAAAAACGGAAAGCTCGATCGAGTTGCGAACGGATGCCGGAAGTACGCGGATGGAGATCCGATCAAACGCCGGCGAAGTATTTCGCGAGAAACGGGTGCTGTTTACGCTAAGCAAGAACAATCATCCTGAATGGATCTGCGACTGGATGAGGTTTCATCGCGACCTTCATCAAGCTGATGCTGTTCTGCTGTATGACAACGCGTCCGATGCATACACCACAACCGCGCTTTTTGAGGCAATGAAGCAGGTATCAGGCTTCGACGTCATTTCGATCGTTCAGTGGCCCTATAAATATGGTCCGCAGGGCGTAGGGCGGGGAACCTGGGATTCTGCCTTCAGTCAGGATGGCGCAATGGAGGATGCTCGTTGGCGCTTCCTTGCCCACGCCGAAGCAGTTCTCAACTGTGACATCGACGAGCTCGTGCTTGCGGACGAGGGAAACCTCTTCGAGAAAGCCGCGGCTTCGCCATCCGGCTATGTACAGTTTGCCGGCAGATGGGTGAACACGTTATCCCATGCGGTACATGGGTTGCCCCGGCATCGAGAGAGCGCTTACCAGGCACTCCCGCAGTGGCGTTGGCAGGGGCTGCGCCCGAAAGATATAAAGCAATGTCCGACCAAGTGGGCCGTGGTGCCCGCGCGCTGCCCTGCGAACGCCCACTGGAGCGTTCACGAAATCGTTGGGCTGGGTGCTAATAACTTGAAAAGTGATAACGTCGGTTACCGGCACTTCGCGCAAATCAGCACCAATTGGAAAAAGAATCGAAAGGCGATCGACCCGTCTGACTTGCGCCATCACAAGCAAGATGTAAAGCTGCTCGAGGCCTTCGCCAAAGTTAAGTGGGATCAGTAACGAATCCGGCTAGCCCATCGGGGATAGATTTAGAATTGCGCCTTGACGGGTACGTCATTGGTGGCAGGAATGGGCCGTCATCGAGAGGTGCACCCACACGTGCCAGGAATTGGCGGAAGCGTGCCTGGAAAACATCGATTCCGAATTCTTCGGCATGGCTTCGCAGAACTTCAACAGGCCACTCCTGGGTCTCGAAGCGCTTGATTGCCTCCGTGAAGGCGTTTACCTCCTGGCGGTCAAAGAAGATGCCCGTAACGCCCTCGACGATGGTCTCCTCGGCTCCGCCCGCGCGGTACGCAATGGTAGGGCGGCCGGCGGCAGCCAACTCCAGCGGCGCCATTCCAAAATCCTCCTCACCAGGGAAGAGAAGAGCACGGCAGCGAGCCGCGTAGTGTTCCACCTCGTCATCAGACAGGCGATTCAGGAACTTCACTGTAGGGCCAGCCTTGGCCTGCAGGCGCTCGCGGTCGGGTCCATCTCCAATGATGAGCAGTCGCCGTCCGAGTTGTGTGCAGGCATCGATCGCCAGATCGATGCGTTTGTATGAAACTAATCGAGCGAGCACCAGGTAGTAGTCTTCCTGCTCATCGGCAGGGAGAAACCGGTTCACATCAATCGGCGGGTGAATGACTTCAGCACTTCTACCGTATGCTCGCTGAATGCGTGCAGCCACCGTCTTTGAATTGGCTACAAAGTGATCTGGGTAACGGGAGGCACGCTCATCCCAGGCACGCAGGGCGCGAACCATCGGTGGCAGGATCACCCGTTTCGCCAGCCCCACATTTTCTTGTGCCGAGTAGCTCGCAAAATTCCAGGCCCAGCGCATCGGTGTATGGCAATAACAGACATGAATCGCGTTGGGGTTTGTGCGCACACCCTTCGCGTACCCAGACGAACTCGAAATTACCAGGTCGTAGGGCGTCAGATCGAGCGAGCGAACCGCCAGCGGGTACAGTAGAAAGTAGAGCCGGTAGTACCGCTTCATGCTCGGCAGATGCTGCATCCATGAGGTTTCTACCTGCCTGCCCTCGAGGCCGGGCGGCATATAGTCTGGCAGCGCGACCGTAGCGTGCAATGAGGCGTTGGGTATCATGCGAGCGAGTTCCATGGCGACTCGTTCGGCACCACCCATCTGCGTAAAGTAATCATGCACTACGGCGGTCCGCATAAATTCCTCAAAGCCTAGGAAACAACTCTGGATCTTTTAAACATTGCGGGTACGGCGCCATTGAGCGGGGGTGCTTGCGGCTCCTGGCCACCAGTTCAATGAATACTGAACTACGTCCGCGCTCATTCTTGCCTGGGGCCAGGGTGAATAAGTCGTTCAAACAAACGACGCGCATTCCCTCCGCCGCGGCAATCGATACGGCGCGCTGAGCGGCGTCATAGCAGGAGCGCAGCGGAGTGGCGAGAATGATTTCGTCGACAGAATTTTCCAGCAGATAGGTCTGCAACTCGTCGACCCGGCAGATGAGCCGGCTGGCGATGTCGGGCGCCATCGAAGAAGCAGTTCGATCATCCACAAAACCGAGAAACTGCGTGGTTGTGCGTTGCTTTATTCGAAGTTCACGCCACGCCTTGCTGGCTCGCCGGCCGCTCCCAATAATAATCACGCGCTTGGCCCGCCCGGCATGCCAGCTCCAATCGTGGTTACATAAGAACACGCGGCAGAGTTCACAGAAGAAGGATGCAGCAAAAAAACTCGCCAGAATCTCGTCCGTTGGCCCTTGAGCCTGTCGCCCCTGTAGGTATGCGGAAAGCAGTGCGGTCATAATCGCGCATGCGGCCAAAGTTCTCATCACAAGACCACGCCAACTGTCGAGGTCATGCCGGTAAAGACCAAGAGCACTCAGGCATTGCTTCCAGAGGACAACGAAAACGATTGAAAAGGAAACATTCAGCAAAGTGATACGAATGATCAGGAACTCTGCCAGGTCATGATAGGGAACTGCCTGCGCCTTCACCCACATCACGGCACAGACAGCCAGGTTGAGCGCCATGAGGCTATCGACGGCTTCCAGCAGTGCGGGTGAATTGCGGAGTCTGCGCATGATCTCTCTGTGCCTGCAAGCGGCACTCAACGAGGAGCGCCGTAAGGGTGAAATGTGGAATAAATAAGGCTTTGTGCTGAGGTGGCGACGGTCGAGCACTTCTCTGGAACGGGAGACCCCCCAAAGGGTCATCACCTCACTGCAGAAAGCTCCCTCCTGCTAACAAAATTGCAAGTTAATTCATACAAAAGGTAAGAGCGGCGAGTAAATTTTTCAATCACACTAAAGTTTGCCGACGTAGCATTTTGAGAGTGCAGAAGCGTTAGCCGCGGGAGATACTGCTGTTATAGAGCATGCAGCCGCTTCGTCTTTAGCGATCAGAAACAGGTACGATAAGAACACGATGGTTACAAATACGATGAGCCGTCGGAGGTGGCTCTGAGGTTTCTCGTCACCGCCGTTTGGGGTGCGCTTTGCCTCTGCTCCCCGCTCCGGGCGCAACAAGGGGCCTACCCTGCATCCCTGCAGAGTTTTCAAATATCCAGCCATGGTTCGCTGATCAATGCCTTTGTCTACGTAGCCGCGGGAGTAGGGCCGCATCCGGTCGTCGTCCTCCTCCATGGCTTTCCCGGTAACGAACGTAATCTCGATCTGGCCCAGGAAATTCGCCGCGCCGGGTGGGATGTCCTCTATTTCGACTACCGGGGCTCCTGGGGTTCAGCCGGGAACTTTTCCTATACCCACGCCATCGAAGATACAACCGCGGCGGTCGACTCTCTGCGATCACCCCAGATGGCACGAATGTTCCGGCTCGATCCGTCGCGCATTGTCCTTATTGGGCACAGTATGGGTGGCTTTATGGCCGTGCAGGCAGCGGCAGCCGACCCTCGCATTTTCGGAATTGGCCTCATCTCCGCTGCCGATCTTGGCGGGCGGATCCCGCAGCCGCTCTCCCGGGAAGGAGAACAGGCAGAGATCAAGGCGTTGAGCGCTACCTTTGAGCGGGAGGGAATCTATGCTTTTACGGGTTGCACCGCTGAAAGCCTGGCTCACGATCTGCTTGCGAATGCGGAGCGATGGAGCTTTGCAGCAAAGCTCAGTTCACTCACGACGAGGCCGGTGCTCATTATCAGTTCAAACGATGCTTATACACGCGGAAACCAGGCCTTCGCCGCCGCGCTGCGCAATGCCGGGAACAACCGGTTGGAGGTGCTGCATCTGCCCTCCGACCACGTCTACTCCGATCAGCGGCCGGCCCTGGCAGCCGCGGTTCTCGGGTGGCTCGCCACCCTGAGAACGCCGGCAATTCCCCGCTGATGCGCCAGCATCGTACGACAAAACGAGGTGCCTCTGAGAAGCACCCCTACCGGGTAGCATTACGTGGATGATGGTGATGGCGATGATGCCGGTGGTGAGGTTGCGCAAACGCCGAGCCCGTAACGAGCAGAACCATGGTGAACAGCAGAGCCTTTTTCATACGCCCATCATAGCAACGCTGGCGAAAGGTAGCCCGTCAAGGTGGTTTACTGCTTGGATAACAAGTCCTTCGTAATCCTACGGGAGGTCCTGAATCGCTTCACCCACGGCACTCCGCTTATTCCGCTTCCCAAAAAAGAACGCGAGTGTGATCAGCAGGTAGCCAAAATACAGATACGGCAGCCAGGAATACGGTGCAGCCGGAACCGGGTACAGGGTTCCAGCCAGCGTCATCACCATCGATACGCCCGCCAAAACCGCGATCGCCAGCATGGTCGCCGAAAGCGCCCCTCGCTTTTTCAGTTGCAATGGCAGCGCGACGCACGTGAGTCCATAGATCGTAATGAAGCCATAGACTGCAAACGATCCCAGCCAGCCGTAGACATCCGTGGCCGAGTAGCCCATCAGCAGCAGAGCCAGGGCTGGAACGCCTACCGCAGCCGAAGTAATCAGCACCGCAACATGGGGTGTTTCATTGCGATGGTGCGTCCTGCACATCTGAATCGGAACCAGCCCGTGATGGGCCATCAGCAGCAGAATGCGTGCGGCTGCGGTAATGCACGCCAGCCCGCAGGCGAACATGCTGACCACCGCACCCGCATCAATAAGGATGCCCAGCACCGGCAAGGCCGCAAGATTCGCCAGCACGTGCATCGGCGCATCACTTTTGTCGAAGGCCAGGCCCGCATTGCGAAAGCCCAGCACCTCCGCATAGGTTGCGACTACAAAAAACACACCCGCGCCCAGAGCGCACTGCAAAACCGCGCGCGGTATCGTGCGCAAGGGTTCTTTCGCTTCATGACCGAGCGCCGTAGCACTCTCAAAGCCCACAAAGCTGAAAATCGCCAGCACCAGCCCCAACCGCACGCTCGTGATCGAGCTACCTTCCAACCGCAACTGCGGCCAATCCGGGTGCAGACCGTTCTTCCATAAAACCATCGCCAGTACCACCACGATGCAGGCCACCGATGCCCCTTGCAGCCACAGCATCGCGCGCGCCGAGAGCTTCACATCGCGGTAAGCCATCGTCGCCGCGCCAATCACCGAAATCAAAACCAGCAGCGTGGGCGAGACCGTATGGTGGGTAAACGCCTTAAGCAAGATGTTGGAGTACTGAACAAAGCCCCCAATGATCGAGGAACCCGTCGCAACGTAGCCCAGCACCAGCGCCCACGCCGCAATGGCGGCAACCGCAGGGGGCAGGGAATCGGTGGTGTAGCTATAAAGCGAGCCGGGTGAGGCCGACCGGCGCCCAAGCGCCCCGATCAGCAGGGCTATGAGCGTCATCTGCACCGTGCCAAGTGCATACGCCGCCCAGGTGCCATTGCCGGCCAGCGCAAACACCAGTGGGATGGTGAGCACCGGCGAGGTGACGGGCGCGATCGCGGCCACCGACTGCGCCAGGGTTTCCCATGGCGTCAGAATGTTGTGGCGCAACCCATATTCAGGCTGGCTCGCGGCAGTGTCAGGAGAAAGTACAGGTGTAGGCTCGGGCGGCAGAGGGCACGTCTCCAGAAAGCTGGTTCAAAAGTAACTGAAATTTACGAGCGACTGAGAAGGGCCCGGTTTTCTACTGCGCGGCCACAGACGGGGTGGCGGGGGCGGCTCTCTGCGAGAGAAAGCCAAAGAGATGAAGGCCCTGGTCATCCAGAGAAATAGCAGGACAGGGCTCTCAAAACGGTGTTCCTAGTTTGCGGGGAAGGGGAATCTGAAGTCAAAGGATTTTCTCCTCGGCCTCCGCTCCGCCTGTCTCGACTGGCTCACTGCTGCCGCAACTCCGGCGCAGAAAAACAAGCCGTCAATCAAACCGAACCATGATCTTCGAAAACCCACTCGGATGATCGCTCCAGGCCTTGATCATCTCCGGGGCTTGCTCCAGCGGAACGATCGCGCTTACGGCATCATCCACGGGGAAGCGATGCTCCTCCAGCATGCGGATCACTTCACGAAAATCCTCTGGCAGAGCATTGCGCGAGCCCAGAATATCGATTTCCTTTTGCACGAACAGGCGAGTCTCGTAAGCCACCGGCTCCTTGGCGTAGCCAATGTAGACCACGCGCCCCGTAAAGGCCACTTCATCCACAGCGCTGCGAAACGTCTGTGGCAGCCCGATCGCTTCAATAATCACGTCTGGCCCACGGCCACCGGTCAGCTCGAGCAGTCGCTCGTGCAGCGGCTCTTTGCTTGTGTTGATCGCGTGGGTTGCCCCAGCGCGCAGGGCAATCGCCAGCTTCGCATCTTCAAGATCGACCGCGATCGTCTTCGCCCCCCGGAACCCTGCTGCTGCCACGGCTCCGAGCCCCACGCCGCCGCATCCAAACACCGCAACGGTGTCCTGGGCCGTCACGCGCCCGCGGCCGACGGCATGCAGGCCAACCGTAAGCGGTTCCACCAGGCAAAGTTCCTTCATGGTCAGGCGAGCAGGATAGAGCTTGGAGGCCGGTACCGCGATATATTCCGTCATCGCGCCATTGCGCTGCACGCCCAGCGTCTCATTAAACTGGCACGCATTCGGCCGGTTACGCAGGCAAGCAGGGCACTGGCCGCACCCGAAATAAGGAGAAAGCGTAACGTCCATGCCCGCGGCAAGTTCAGGATGCGCCTTGCTTGGCTCAGCAATCGTAGCCGCCACTTCATGCCCAGGGATGCGAGGAAAAGTTATCAGGGGATTCTTGCCGCGGTACGAATTCAGATCCGTTCCGCAAAGCCCGATCATCCGAACCTTAAGCAAAACTTCATCATTCGTGGCAATGGCATCTGCCACTGTTTCAATGGCCACCGCGCCGGGCTCTTTCATCACGAAAGCTTTCATGGCCACCAGGTTACCCCGTCAGACTCCATCGGGCTGCGCCTTACATCCCGCGTAACAACGGTTGATGTAAGTAACCACCCTCCCCCCTTGTCATCTCGACCGAAGCGAAGCGCCGATTGTCATCCCGAGCGTAGTCGAGGGATCTGCGGTTCTGCTCCCCCCGAGGAAAGCGTTTTCCAACCCGTACGCTGGCGCAAACAAGAACCTCTACGCCTGATTCTCCGGCCGTCCAGAGGGCCAAACAGCGTTATAAACTGGAGCGAGAATCGCCTCCACCTGTGCCAGCAATTTCTTATCCGTAGAAATCTCCAACAGCCTCAAGCTGGCTTCCACTTCCGCAATGGTAGACATACCAATCAGCGTGCTCGAGACATAAGGATGATCCAAACAAAACCGCGAAGCCAACTCTGAAATATCCGCACCCTGCGACTTGCAAAACGCCGCTGCTTTCTTCGCCGCATCCTTCACTTCCTGCGACGCTGGATGCCAGGGCTGCCCGCCACGCTCCGTGAGCAGCCCCATGGCCAAACCCGACGCATTGATCAATCCAATGCCCCGCTCGCGGCAAAACTCCGTCAGAATGCCATCCATATCCGTGTTCATCAGGTTGTAGTGGCAATACGTAAGAATGGCATCCACGGGCGCCGCCTCAGCAATCCGCCGTAGCAGCTTTGGAGGATACCCTGTAATCCCGATATACCGCGCCTTGCCCTCTTTCTGCAGCTTCCGCAACGCGGGAATCGTCTCATCGATCACCTGCTGGGCATCGCCAAACTCCACATCATGCGCCAGGAACAAATCGATGTGGTCCGTCTGTAGCCGCTGCAGTGACTCATCCATGCTGGCAATCACGCGCTTGGCAGAAAAATCGAAATCCGCCATGCCATAGCGGCCGCACTTCGTCGACAACACAACACGATCCCGCCGTCCGGCAAGGGCAACACCCAGCCGCTCTTCCGCCAGCGTAATTCCGTAGTAAGGCGATGAGTCGAAGAATGTAATCCCACGATCTACCGCCAGGTGGACAGCGCGAACCGCTTCCTCGGGATCGATGCCCCCATAAATATTGCCCAGCGTCGCGGTTCCGAACCCAACCAGCGAGAGATCTAGATCTGTCTTTCCAAGCTTTCTGTATTCCATCGTGTCGTTCCTGGTCGTGGGTTGACTGCTCTATTGGTTCACGCCGCTGGCCAAAAATCCGCCATCGACCACCATAATCTCGCCCGTTACAAACGAAGCAGCGTCCGAGGCCAGGTAAACCGCCGCGCCCACCAGCTCCTCGGTCTTGCCGAAGCGCCCAATCGGCGTGCGCGTCTTGAACTCCTTGCCGCGTTCCGTGCTATCCAGCAGATTCGCGTTAAGGTCTGTGCGGAACACGCCTGGAGCGATCGCATTCACCAGCACGCCCTGCTTCGACCATTCCACCGCCAGCGCCTTGGTCAAAGCGCCCACACCAGCCTTGCTGGCGCAGTACGCGGCCACTTCAAAAAGGCCGACATAGGTTGAAAGCGAACCAATATTAATGATGCGTCCGTAGCCACGGCCAAGCATATGCTTGCCGAACACCTGGCACCCGCGCAGAGTGCCCGTCAGGTTCGTATCGAGAATTCGATCCCACTCGGCTTCATCGAAATCGAGCGTAGGCGCGCGCTTGGTAATCCCGGCGCAATTCACCAGGATGTCGACTTTGCCAAACGCCGCCACGGTTTCGTCCCGCAGCTTTTCCAGCGTCGTTCGATCGCCAACGTCTGAGGTGCAGCGCAGCGTCTTGCGTCCCTTGGCCTCAATGTCCGCGGCGGTTTGCTCTACCTGATCCGGCCTGCGTGAAGAGGCGACAACGTCGGCTCCGGCATCCGCCAAACCAAGTGAAAGAGCGCGGCCAATGCCCGTAGTACCGCCCACAACAACAGCGGTTTTTCCTTCTAAGTTAAAGATATCAATGGTCATGAGAGTGGAAAATTTGTGGTTTGACCGTCCGTACAGGAAGCGGCTACAGTGAGTCTATATCAAAGCGGTTTGACCCTGGACGACGCGACGCAAGACGAGCACTCTCTTGTTTCATCGACGAAAGGGCGCCGGCGAGAAGAAATGGCTGCCGAAAAAATACTCCGTATCGACCCCAAAGACAACGTTTTAGTTGCACTCACGACGCTCTCCGCCGGGGAACCCATTACCTTTGCCGGTGAGCAGTATGTCCCGCTCTCCGAGATCCCGGCCAAGCACAAGTTCGCCATGCGCGATCTCGCCGTGGGCGACGAGGTCATCATGTATGGCGGAATCGTCGGACTGGTGCGCATCGCCATTCCGCGCGGTGGTCTGCTGAGCACGCGGAATGTGCAGCACGACGCCTCTGGCTTTGGTCCTAAGGCCGGCACCTATACGTGGACACCGCCCGACGTGACCGCCTTTGCCAGCCGTACCTTCGACGGTTATCACCGTGCCGATGGCCAGGTAGGCACGCGTAACTACTGGTTGGTAATACCGCTCGTCTTTTGCGAGAACCGCAACGTCGATGCGCTCCGCGAAGCCTTTGTCGAAGAACTCGGCTACGGCCGGCCCAAGCTTTACCGCCAGCAGGTAAGAGAACTGATCGCGCAGCAGAACCAGACATCTGGAACCGCGAAGGAAGACATCGCCCCCTACCGCACCGAGCGCGTATTCCCCAACGTCGACGGGGTCCGGTTCCTGATTCACGAAGGCGGCTGCGGCGGAACCCGTCAGGATGCCAAAGCCCTCTGCGGACTGCTGGCCGGCTACATCCACCATCCCAACGTCGCCGGAGCGACGGTCCTGAGCTTAGGCTGCCAGAACGCGCAACCCTCCCTCTTGATGGAGTCGCTGCGCGAGCGCGACCCAGAGCTGCGCAAACCGGTCCTCATGTATGAGCAGCAAAAGTCAGGCCTCGAGTCCGCGATGCTTGGCGACGCCATCCGCGCTACCTTCGCCGGACTGGCCGAGGCCAACCGTCTCACGCGCAAGCCGGCCCCGTTGAGTAAGCTGACCGTCGGCCTCAAGTGCGGTGGCTCCGACGGATTCTCCGGCATCTCAGCCAACCCAGCCATCGGCCACGTCTCTGACCTGATGGCCGCACTGGGCGGCAAGTCCATCCTCTCGGAGTTCCCCGAACTCTGCGGGGTCGAGCAGAGTTTGATCAACCGCTGTGTCGATGCCAGCCATGCCGACCGCTTCATCCAGTTGATGCGCGACTACGCAGCCCGCGCCAAGGCCGTACACTCCGGTTTCGAAATGAACCCGTCGCCCGGCAATATCAAAGACGGCCTCTTGACCGACGCCATGAAGTCTGCCGGGGCAGCCCGCAAAGGTGGTACTTCTCCTGTGACCCAGGTCCTCGACTATCCGGAGTACGACAACACTCCAGGCCTGGCGTTGCTCTGCACTCCAGGCAACGACGTAGAGTGCGTGACCGCCCAGGTAGGTTCAGGAGCGAACGTAGTTCTCTTCACTTCGGGCTTAGGTACCCCGACCGGAAACCCGGTAGCGCCGGTCATCAAGCTTTCGACAAACTCGACCCTCGCCGAACGCATGTCCGACATCATCGACATCGACACAGGCTCCGTGATCCGCGGCGAATCGACGATCGAGCAAGCAGGCGAATCCATCTTGAACACGATCATCGAAGTAGCCAGCGGCAGAGTCCTGACCAAGGCCGAGCAGCTGGACCAGAACGACTTCATCCCCTGGAAGCGAGGCGTCTCCCTCTAGTGGTGGAAGTCTCACTGCTCTCTTCACGAAACAACTTGGTCCGACCTCCTGGACGGGTGCGGTAAGAGTATGTGTAACCGTTTCCTTTTCTGCGGAGGTTCCATCGCCAAAGCGCCATCAGTGGCTTAGCAATGGATTGTTTGGCGATCATGAACTGGCATGAAGTTGCACTTCGATCTCAAAATCAGGTGACGCATCCGCGAATCGCCTCTTCCATACGCGCTAACGGCTCTGCAACCCTGCGAAGCAACTATCCAGAATCAGAACACTTTCATCTAGATGTTTCTCCTCGATATTCAACGGAGGAGTCAATGCAAGAATGCAACCCATCGTGACCTTGAAACTCAGTCCCTTACTCAAGGCGGCATACATAATCTCTTCCGCCTCGCGATCTGCTGGTGAACCATCGGAGCGCCTCAACACCACCGCAGCCAAGAGCCCAATGCCTCGCGCCTCATGAATAACGCTGTACTTCCTCTGCAATCCCCGAAGCTTCTCAAGGAATCGGTCGCCCAGAACGCGCGCTTTCTCTGCCAGCCCCTCTGTCTCGATGATCTCGATCGTGGCCAACGCCGCCGCGCACGCAACCGGATTCTTCTCGTGCGTGAAATGGCCAAGCGCCCGATCCTGCCCTATATCCAGATCCTCACGTGCCAGTAGCGCCGCAATAGGAAAGCAGCCACCACCCAGTCCCTTCCCAATCACCAGCATGTCAGGAACGATTCCGTATTGTTCGCACGTAAACATCGATCCTGTTCGTCCCAACCCGTGCGGAATTTCATCGAGAATCAGAAGCGCTCCATGGCGATCGCAGATTGACCTTAACTCTCGCCAATAGTCAGCAGGCGGAATGGTCCCCGTGCTGCGAACCGTCTCAGCCACCACTGCAGCAACATCTCCCTCCTTGCGCAGTACATAGTCGACGTAACTGGCGCACTGCATGTTGCATTGCTGTCCACATCGAAATGGGCAATGCAATGGCTCAGGTGGAGGAACATGTTCCGCGCCTGGCATCAATGGCCCAATCTGGTTGCGAAACAGCGCTTCGCCTCCGAGTGAGATCGCATCGAGCGTTGCGCCGTGAAATGAGTCCCACATCGAGATCGTCTTGAACCGCCCTGTAGCCATGCGCGCAAGCTTGATCGCCATCGATACCGCTTCTGCACCCCCGGGCGCAAAAAGGCACTTATTCAGCGATCCCGGTGAGATCTCTGCCAGCTTTCTTGCCAGGGCGACAGCGTATTTGTTGGTGTAACGCCGCGTACAAAACGGCAGATGTTCAAGCGCTTCGTAAACCGCCGCCCTCACCTTGGGGTGGCCAAAACCTACCTGGTGAACATTATTTCCGTGGAAGTCAAGGTAACGCCGTCCCTGTGTATCGATCAGGAAGCTGCCATCGCAGCCACTCAACGCATTCAGGCATGGAGACGATAGCGATTGGTGTAGAAAATAGCGTGCATCTTCTGCCAGAAGCTCCCGGGTTTCTTCGTTCAGGTTTGCTTGCTGCCATAACTCCCGCGCCGGTGAGAGATTTACGTCGCCCTCCGACTCAGGTACTTGCTGGTTGTGCTGTTGTTTTTCCATCAAAGCAGACTTCCTTGTTCCACAGGCTTGTTTCCCTTTCGCCGCAAGTGCTCATCCGCAGGTCCAATATTCCAGAGCGGCAAGAGGAGGGCGCCGGATACAAAAGCAGCCACAGCGAAAACAACAAAGAGTTGATCCCATCCGTATCGCTTGCTCACATATACCACGACGTAAGGAGAAAGCAGAGCACCAAGATGCCCAATCCCGTCGATCAATCCAGACGCGGTTGCTGCCGCTCGCACCGCGCCCACATCCTGGGCCGCCGCTCCAGACAGCAGAGTGTCCGGGCCGTAAGAGAGAACACCGGCCAGCGAAATCGCAATCGCCGTGCCCACCAACCCCGAGGCTGCCAAGGCCGGTTGTAGCAGCATCACGAGGCCCAACCCGCCAAGCATCACCGCCGATACAGGTGCACGCCGCGACTGCATAAAGCGATCGGAAGCATAACCCGCAAGAACGGCTCCCCCGATCCCCACCAGCTCATAGAGAGAAGAGACATACCCCGAGGCCTGCAGGCTGTATTTCAATCGCGACACCAGGTAGAACGGCAACCAGAACATCAAAGCGTAACGGCAAAGCTCCAGAAAAAAATAGGAAACACCGATCAGCCAGAGAGAGGGGTTGCGCAGCAGTCCTGTCAAATCTTTCCAGTCGAAACGGTCCGAGTCTACGACACGAGCGGGACTCTTTTTCGCCGGGCTATCTTCGTCCCAGGCAAAGAACGCGAGCGTGACCGCCAGTAGAACGAGTGCCGGAAAAATGAAGCCTCGCCGCCAGCCAAGCTGAGGCAAAAAGACATGCTGCGACACCGACCACGTCGCAAACGCCGTCGCCAGAAAACCGCCCAGCACATAGTTGGTTCCCCACCAGGCCATCACCACGCCACGATCTTCTGCACTGAACCAGCTTGCCATCGTCTTCACCAGTCCAGACCAGCCGGTAGCCTGGCCAACTCCGTTAAGGCAGCTGAACACGAGCAGCCATAGCAGCGAGGCCCGTATACCCATCAGCAGGTTGCAGCTAACGATCACGATCAGGCCCACGCCTACGACCCGCTTCGGTCCAATCCGGTCGGAAAGAAAGCCAAAACCAAATTGGCCAATGGAATACATCAGGCTGTAGCCGAAGATTACGTGCGCCAGCTCAAGGTTCTCCAGGCCAGATAGGCCGTGCAGCATGGGCAGCACGATACTCAAGTTCTTGCGGCAGAAATAAAACCCTGCATACGTGATCCATGTGATCGCGAAAATCTTGCGCTGGCTCGCAGTCAGATTCTTCAAATCTTCATCCTCAATGACTGCGTGGGAAGTGGTGCGACTACGCTTCTTCCTGGGTCGTCCCAGTATCCGGCGCCCGCCGAGTTAAGACTCACCCATAGGCCCGTTTGAGGCCACGATCCAGGGGAGAAGAAAAGGGAAAGCCAGCCCTATTTAAACGGAACCCTATTACAGGGTTGTAATTTTCTGCTCTACCATCCGACACAGCGCCTGCCACTTTGGTCAAGCACAAATGCCCATCTCTTTGCCTTCGTCGCCCTTGTTTCCGCTGCGCTGTGCGCGTTTAATGTGGACTCCCAACAGGCTTTACGTCGCCGCCTGACCGTTCAGTGCTTGAACCCTCTGATCTGCCGCTATAACCTGCGGAAATGCAGACAGAACGTGCAGACGTCATCATCGTGGGTGGAGGCATCCTTGGTTTAGCCCACGCCTACATCGCAGCCCGGGCAGGCAAGAAGGTCACTCTTTTCGAGCGGAACCCTGCCGCCGGCGGTGCCTCGATCGCCAATTTCGGCTTGCTCTGGCCCATCGGTCAAACCCCTGGAAAAATGCTCCGGCTCGCACTCCGCAGCCGCGAGTTGTGGCTCGAAATACTGCAATCCTCAGGTATCCCCTTTCACCAGACAGGTTCACTCCACATTGCCTGCGGGCAAGATGAAGCTGCGGTCGGTCAGGAGTTCGCGGAAATTGCTCCGGCAGAGGGTTATCGCTGCACATGGCTCAGTCGCGATGAGGCGCTGGCTCGTGGGTCTGCGTTGAACGCATCGACCGTTCTCGGCGCTCTGTGGAGCGATACGGAAATGACCGTAGATCCCGTCGAGACGCTCCGTCGCATCCCCGAATTTCTCACGCTGCGCTACGGAGTGCGCATCCACTGGGGCCACCCAGTGCATGCAATCGAATACCCCCGGGTCGTCACGCCTCAGGGAGAGTGGCGCGCGGACCGTATCATTGTTTGTAACGGTTCTGATTTCGAATCACTCTATCCGTATTACTTCGCACAAAGCGGTCTTACCCGCTGCAAACTCCAGATGCTGCGTACCCCTCCCCAGCCACATGGATGGAAACTTGGGCCCGCACTCGCCGGCGGTCTCACCTTTCGCTTCTATCCTTCGTTTCGCATCTGCAAATCGCTTGAAGCACTGCGCACGCGCATCGCGACCGAGACGCCAGAATACGACCGCTTCGGTATCCACACCATGGTGTCGCAAACGTGCTCAGGCGCGCTCACCTTGGGTGACTCGCACGACTACGGTCTGCAGCCATCGCCCTTCCGCGCGGACGAAATCGACAGGCTCATCTGCGAGCACCTGCAAACGTTCGTGAGCCCTCCCGATTTTTCCATCGCCGAGCGCTGGTACGGCGTCTATGCCAAGCATCCAGAAAAACCGTATCTCCGTTTCGTGCCCGAGCAGGGCGTAGAAGTAATCACCGGCCTGGGCGGCGCCGGCATGACGCTCAGCTTCGGAGTCGCCGCAGAAACCTTTGGAGAGTGGCATGAAAGCTAATCGGAAAGTTATCGCCGTCATGTTGGACTGGGCCGGCACGACCGTCGATCACGGTTCCCTGGCCCCCGTGCTCGCTCTGCAGACACTCTTCGCGCGCCATCGCCTGAAGCTCTCCATGAACGACGCGCGCCGCGACATGGGCCTGCTCAAACGCGATCACATCCAGGCCATCCTGGCCCTGCCCAACATCCGCCACGATTGGGCTACTGTAACGGGACGCGAACCCGGTCCAGCCGAGGTCTCTGCGCTCTTCGAGGAGTTCGGTCCGCTGCAGATGGAAATCATTACCCAACACTCGCAATTGATCCCCGGCGTCAAAGAGACCGTAGCCGCCTGGCAAGAACGCGGGCTGCGCATTGGCACAACAACGGGTTACACAAGAACGATGCTGACGCCCGTACTGGCGCAGGCCGCGAGCGAAGGCTACAAACCCGGCGCCTCAGTATGCGCGGACGAAGTACCAGCCGGCCGCCCTGCCCCCTGGATGCTCATGCGCAACGCGCAGCTTCTCGACGTTTACCCACCCGCAGCCTGCGTCAAAATCGGAGACACGATCAGCGACATCGAAGAAGGCAAGAACGCCGGCATGTGGACCATCGGGCTGACAAGGACCGGCAACATGGTAGGCCTGAGCGCCACAGACTGGGCAGCCCTGTCAGAAACCGATCAGAAGAATCGTCTGGCGCAAGCAGAGTCTGCACTCCACGAAGCCGGCGCCGACTTCGTCGTAGAAGATCTAGCCGCCTGCGACGCCATCCTAAAACAAATTGACAACTCTCTAAAGGCCGGACACCCCTGGTAGCCGCAAGTCCTTGCAATGAGAATGGACCTGGACTTGTCATCTCGCCTGACAAGGACGTGCCGTGGGACGGAGCGAAGCGCATCGGAGGGACCTGCAGTTCGCTTCACATTCCTCGCAACCAATTTTGAGGTAAGTGCCTATGAGTGTACCGGAACATCCTTTACACTTTGGACCGGGGACATCCGTTACAAGTCCCTCGCGGTACGACGGGCCTAATTTGAAGCTTTTGCTGTCATTTCCATGGCCTGCCTTTCGTGGGACTGACGCTGAATTCAAGGGCAGCTGCCTTCCCGGTGCCAGCCGCCTGTCTCATGAAGAGCAATTCGGGCTGCGCCCCCTTAACTGCCGTATAGTGGGCTTGTCGGTAGAAGTGGCCTGGCCGGAATGCCAGTCGAAATCCATTCTCCGGCGTCTGGGAAGCATCACCAAAAGGCTGCCAGTCCACCCTACAACGAGATTTAGTAACCAATGTTGCGGTAAGGGCCTATTCTCCCCCTTGTCATCTCGACCGAAGCGTACCCGGATATCCTGCTACACTGCGCCATCTGACATCCGCGTGTGCGGTTTTCTCTTAAGGAAAACCGCATGGAGCACGCTGACCCCACGAATCTCAACAGGAAATCCGGGGGAGCGAAGTGGAGAGATCTGCAGTTTTTCCATCCAACCCGAAAGACCAGGCCGCTATCTCCACCCCGCTCACTTTTCTAGCGCAATTACAGACTTCCTACACAACCAAAGCGGAACAAACCCAAAAACACCAAAGCTGCAATCGATGAGTCGCCACGGGAATGGTATGCCTCTTAACGGACCCGCGATAAGCGCGAGCGGAACCACGCCGGCACATGCAATCATGCCGAAGGTGAACACCCATTTATTCCTTACTGGATCGACGTAAGGGCCAATGAACACCACGGCGATAATAAGATGAGCGAATGCAAGCCAGTCCGTACCATAAGCGAGAAATGGAAAATGCGCGTTCGTTACCGAAAGTGCTTCGTGCACCCGCTCAATCCAGGGAAGCAGATGCGTAACCTCGGCAACGGGTTCCAGCCATCTTGCATGGAGACCGGTAACCAGCCAGCCAAGCTCGGTTTGTAGCGGAAATGTCGTAATTCCGCTAACGACAAGCCCCGCCATGAAGATGACAAGCCAGAAGCGAATGCGGCGAAGGTGATCGGTTTCCGTCACGGGTCTGAATAGACTAACGATTCTCAACTCACCCTGTCGACCACCCGATTCAATCTGCATCATCGCGTCATTTCTACGGCCGCAGGCAAACCGCCAAACCTACGCTCTCGTCGCCTGAATGTGTTCACTGCTTCTTCCAGATCCGCCTCGCAAAAATCCGGCCACATCCGATCCACAAACAAAAGCTCCGCATACGCCGATTCCCAAAGCAGAAAATCTGACAACCGTTTTTCGCCACCAGTCCGAATCAACAGGTCCACCTCACCACCGTCGCCGGTCAACGCGTGCATCATCATCGGACCGAATGAGTCCGAAGGCGCGGAGTTATTCGGCGACAGGGAAGCAGCCGCACTGGCCGCTGCCCGCGCTATCGCATCACGAGAAGAGTAGTCGATGGCAACGTACAAATCGAGTTGCCGTCCAGCGGCAGACGCACACTCTGCCCGGTCGATCTCTCGCAGCACAGACTTGCTGAGTCGATCCCGACGTCCGATGACTTGAAGTCTCACGCCACGAGCCCGAAGCCGTTCTGTCTCCAGGCGCAGGAACGCCCGCAAGAGCCAAAAAATGCTCTGCACCTCCGCATCAGGCCGGCGCCAGTTGTCGGACGAAAACGCGTAGAGGGTGAGTCGACGAATACCCAGATCCGGAGCGCACTCCACGATGCGGCGTACCGCCTCCACTCCGGCCCGATGGCCGGCAACGCGAGGCAGGCCCCGGCGCGTTGCCCAGCGTCCATTGCCATCCATAATGATGGCCGCATGCAGTGTCTTAGGCTCGCTCATGTTCTCTCACAAATGCGCACCATCCCTCACTTGGTATCTAGCTGGCCCCAGGATCTGCCGCGCGCATCTCGGCGGAGGGCAGCGAACTATACCAGTCGATCCCGCGAGTGAAATACATCGCAGCCGCGACAGCCAGGAAGCTGGCAGTAGCACCCACCAGCAAAGCATCGTCTTGAAGCCGCAACAGGAAGAAGATCAGCGTATAGAGCACAGTAAAGATGGCAGATGCCCGCACGCCCTGCAGCCTGCTCGAAAACACCCAGGATGCATTCAATGAAAGCAGTGCAACCGTAGCCGCACCCGCAATCACAAATCCAGATTCGAAACCGACTCGCTCGGCAAACGAAAGCAGAAGCAGATAAAAAATAATCTGCGCCATACCTACCAGCACGTATTGTGCGGGATGAACCCGCCTTCCCGTCGTCACTTCAAATACGAAGTAAGTGAGAAAGAGCAGTCCAAGGAAAAGCACTGCGTATTTCAACGATCGATCGACCGATTGATACGGGTCTGCCATCTCAACAAACGAAATACCAAGTGCTGTCGCGTCGAGCCCGGTGATGGAATCCTCTTGTCCTTCAGCACGCACACCCCGTGCAATAAACGGCACAGACCACTCTGCGGTAAAGCCGCTCTTCGAGATTGTGCGCGCAACAGGCAGAAATCCCCCATCAAATCCTGGGCTTGCCCAGTCACCCTGCGCGGTCACATGGGTCGTCTTTCCGTAGGAGAGAATCGCAATCCGTTGGGCGCCAGAGAATCGCAACGTCGATCTCACATCAAAACGTGCATCCTGTTTCGCCGTGTCCCCTGCCCGGGCGCCGAACAACGCGAGCTTCGTGCGCTCATTTTGTGTTCCAGCGATCGACAGATTTTCCGCAACACTCGCCGGTGCAAGTGAAACCGTTCTCCCGTCCATGGTTAACAATGCGTCCGCTTGTGCGCCACGGGCATCGCTCACGCCCACCAGGATCTCCGCTCGGCTATAGTCCAGTTCCGCGCCTGGGGGAGCAGCCGCAGGAACGCCCGTCAAATCAAATGCAGCATCGAACTGGAGGTCCGCCTGAAACACGGGCACGCGAAACAGTGATCTGTGCCGTTCTTCGGTCCTGGTCTTGAGGAGAGCCGAACCATGCGCCGGAAACACCACGTACACACCATGCTTTGCCGACTCGCTCATCGATTGAGCCGGAATAGAGTAGGGAATCGCAAGCGTCGGACCAAGGAACGTTTGCGCTCCGCCAACATGTCCGCTGATGTCTTCAACCACATCGGCCGCTCTCCTGGTCCGCTCCTCGACCAGCACCCAGACAAACAGCGCCGGAATAGTCATCATGAGAGCCAAACCACAAACGACGATGAGTTTCATCCCCATCGAACGTGACTTCGTTACAGCGTCCAGACTGTATTGCCAAACCGAAGCGTTGCTCATTCTCTTTGTCCTTAAAATTACTTTGTATTGCAAAGTAATTAAACAAAAAAAACTACGCCTGCCGCGGAGTCATGCTGCCGATCAGGCTATAAGCGGCATCATCACTGTTTCCTTTCGCGGCGTCCCGCACCACCTGTTCCAGTGTTGAAAGATATTCCAGATACCGTTTGCGGCCGGAGGGCGTAATGCGGCAAGTCGTCTGCGGTCGATTGCGGTCCTGCCCTTTCACAATTTGCACAATCTTCTCTTTTTCCAGCACGCCCAGATGCCTGCTCAGGTTTCCATCGGTGAGCGCGCACAACTGCTTGAGGTCGTTAAAGGTCAGTCCCTTGGGGTGACTGATCAGAGAAGTCAGCACGCTGAGCCGTGCACGCTCATGAATCACACGATCCAGACCCTCGTATGCGAACCGGCCTTCACCGGAAGTGCCTTTAGCTTTCATCGCTGCCCTCCCTCGCGGTAAAGAAGAGAATGGCCGCTACCAGCAATTGACCTGCCCCGAAGGAGATTCCCATCGTCCAGGGAGACAGCGCCCGATTCCCGGCGAGGGCGATGCACATCAGACCAGTCAAGACATACCAGGCGCCCGCAACCGCCATCGGACGCGGAAGAAAACGGCATGACGAAAACACACCGAGCCCAAAAATAACTTGCCAGAGTCCAGGAACCATCCACGAGGCCGAAGGGACCGACCTCAACAGAACGAAAGTCAGTAGCGCGCCCGCGCCTACCGCCGGCAGAAACTGCTCGACCGCCATGCGGATCATCTCATCCGCCATGCCGGAATGCATGCGATGTGTGCGCGTGACCGTCTGCACGCCGATCAAGGCCGCCGACAAGATGGCGGAAGAAACCCAGATGCCCAGATACCCAGCCATATGATTCGCGGGATCGGGCAGCCAAACCGCCTGCGCCACGCCGGCGGACACAGCAATCGCGCCTGTCGCCGCAAGAGTCGCAGGACCGTAGCCCCGAAACTCGGTGCTATGCGCCATCTGCCGCCGAATGCTGCTGATGTCTCCAAGCGCTTTGTGCAGATCATCCATGGCCAATCACTTTCCAATGCAAAGTAAACCCGCCGCGTCGCGCTTGTCAACAGTCAAAAGGTGCGCCGTGCCAACCGAGCCATGATTTACTCTTTGTGAGATCTTCGCTTTTCCGCAGAGAGGGAGTTGCGTGCTCAAAAAAGGCATTCTCAATCCAGCGATCAACTCGTTGATCAGCCGAATCCGTCACACCAACACCCTGGTCATCTCCGATAGGGGATTTCCATTCTGGCCACAGATTGAGACGGTAGACATCTCGTTGGTAGACGACATTCCGTGCGTGCTCGACGTGCTGAAGGCGCTAAGAGAAAACTTCGTGGTGGGCCAGGCCTTCATGGCCGAAGAATTCCTGGCGGAAAACACGTCCGAGACACAGGCTGCATTCGCCGCGGCGCTCAAAGGCGTACCCATGACTTACGAGCCACACGTCATATTCAAAAAGCGAGTACCGCAGGCCATCGGTCTCATCCGCACTTCTGACACGGTTCAGTACGCAAACCTGATTTTGGAATCAGGCTGATTTCCAGTCGGAGCTCAGCGCCCGTAACAAGCGATACGGGCGCCTCATCCTTCCCGTTTTCTGCGACCGCAAGGCTTATTGCCAAGCTGCCTGGACCTAATTACAAGTCTGGCCATTCACCGCGAACGACGTCGGTGCGGCATTGCCGTGCCATTCCACGTACCATTGAAACCCACCCCATTCAGGCTGCCACCCGCGGGAATACTCCCGTTGTAGCTCATATTCGTCACCTTCACACTTGAACCACTCTGTGTGACATTGCCATTCCACAACTGCGTGACCGTCTGTCCGTTGGCGAAATTCCACGTCAGCGTCCAGTTGGTGAGGGCAGTGCTTCCCGTATTCTGAACGGTGATCGAGGCGCCGAAGCCACCCGGCCACTGGTTGGTGACCGAATAGCCGACATGGCAGGCCCCACCGGTGCTGGCCGCTGCAGTCTGCGCGCTCGCCTGTGCCGAAGCCGGCGATACACCTTGTGTGTCCGCTGCTTGCACGGCGTAATAGTAAGTGGTGGAGGGCTTCAGGCCACTATCCGAGTAGCTCGTACTCGTCACCCCACTCGCGATCTGGTTGCTTGCAGAAGGCGTGAACCCACTCGTCGTGCCGCGGAACACGTTGTAAGCCAGTGATCGTGCAGTTGGCCGGTGCCGTATCCGCCGTCCAGCTTACGTTGATTACGCTGGAAGAAGCTGCCGTGCCCTTCACTCCACTGGGCGCTGACGGAACCGTGATGCACGACGAGCCACTTCCACCACCGCCGCCCGCTGCTGCACTGACCGAGAAATTGTTGATGCCAAGACCCTTGCCGCCAGTCCAGATCTCGAAGCCATACTCCACATCAATCAGCCACCATGAAGGTTGCAGGCTGCCCCGCGAGACTGAATCGCTGAAGAAGGGGAGCAGATTCAGATCGCTCACGGAAGTCACCGGCGTTTGCCGCACATACGAAACGATGTTCCATGTCGACTGGCGCCCCGTCCAAACTTCCCAGGTCGCCCCATCGATGGTGGCCGACGCCACCTGTGTACCGAAAGGTTGCGGCGATCCCTGGTGATTGATCCAGATCATGATCTCCGTACCATTCGGCTGGCCCGATGTCGTGGATGTCTGGTTGAACCAAATATCGTAGGCCGCGTCGTTGTTATATCCAGAAGGCTGCGTGATGCTCACGCTGGTGCCGGCGGACGCAATGTTGTTTTCTTCGATAGGAAACGGATTGGAACTGGTGCACACACCCCGATGGCATCCCCGGTAGATCGAAGGATAAGTCGCCGGCGCGCCATTCGTCGCCAGATTGAAATTCGCGGTCGTGAGCGTAAATCCCGTTCCACTCACCGTGGCACATTGCGTCAGGCCTGAATTCCACTCGTCCTGTTGATAGAGGTATGCGCCGCCATCGATGGAGATCGTGCCGAAATTGGAACAAGTAGACTGAGCCCCGGCGGAAGGCGAAGACCCAAGAAAAGCGCAAACTGCAAAAACAATCGCAGACAACGGCAAACGAACACGATTGGTCACAAGCCCTCCTGAAAGTTTTAAGTTGGGTGGCGTTGTTGATACTCACCGGCAGATTCCGCCGAACTTCACTCTACGGATAAAGCCGTATGCGTTTGCAACAAACGAAGCCTCTGAAATTACCGAGGTCACGATTTTCCAAAGTGAGATCTCCACAGTCAGGACGACGACGTGCTTCCTAGAGGATAGTCGTCCCATTTCATCTCTTATCAAATTGCTTTTCTTGCCCGCATCATAGAGCTTAATAGTAGTCTCAGAAACCTATCCGCACGGTCTGTTCCGGGCATTGCTGCGTAGGTTATTGCGCTGCCACACGCCGTCTTACCTCTCTCTCTACGGCTTTCATATCCTGATGGAGCATCTGGCCGTGGTCGACCTTGAGGTCACCTCCTACGTAGACCCGATCGATATCGCGCTCTCCGGCGACGAGAACGAGGTTCGCGTAGGGATCCTCCAGCACAGCACCCAGGCGTAAAGGGTCAATCATGACGAAATCGGCGAACTTGCCTGGCTCGAGACTGCCCAGCTTGTCTTTCACCCCGAGCACATCCGCGCTCCCCATCGTGTGCAGCCACAGGACGCGGTAGGGACTGAGGACGGTAGCATCTCCATACTTATCGCGGACCGCATAGAGGCCGGCGCGCATGTTCTCAAACGGATCCGCAAGATCTCCACTGGCCTCTCCATCATCGGGTACTCGACACCAGCGGGGTTGGGGTGATTCTTCAGGTAGTGCTCGAGCGCCACTTCGTAAATGAAGCCAACATCGCTTGTTCACTCGTCCTCCGGCAAGGGGGACGAGTGGGCAAGCTCAAAGCGGAAGTTGCGGTGCGCGGCGACGAGGGCTGCGAAGTAGTCCGCATAGAAAATTTCCTGCCTGGATCGGGCGCCGTACCAGAAGCTGATTTTGCGCGCGCTGTGTTCTGTCTCCAGCAGATGCGAGAGGTGGGCGCTCGTAAGGAGCCATGCCCGCGCGGCCGCCAATGTAGACCATTTCTCGTTGTGTTGGCTTGATATGGAAGAAAGCCTCACCCCTTACCCTGCCGGTCTATTTTAAAAGGCACCTGCCCTCATTGCACTAAGCAGGCTTGCGTCCAAGTGCCCGGCGCAGAACCAACTCAAGCGCCTGCTTGTGCTCTTCATACTCTGTATCCGATAACTTCCCCTGAAGATGATCGGTCTCAAGCGTGAACAGTTCCTCTTTGAGTGCAGCCAGCATACCGCCGCCCTGGCTAGCCGGTACCGCAGAGCCGCCGCCAGCCGATACCGCACCTAGATCCTTTGCATCACCGGGTTGCCGGCTCAGGAAGAACCCAGAGCCTACTGCAAATACGAGCGTAATCGCGCCCAATATCCACCACTTGTATTTATTCAAGGGATCGGGTGTATCGATCGGCACCCCAAGACCGCCGCCTGGGCGAGTATCGTTCGCCGCCGCGCTGCCCTGTTGTGCATCACCCGCGCCGCCCCCATCATTGCCCTGGCTCTCCGCCTGCGTATCGCGCGGCATCGCGCCCGACCCCGAAACAGTAAAAGCAAACGGATGGCTCACGCTCCCGTTGCGTGCCAAGTACGTAGACGCCCCCGGAGTTTCATTTAGCGGTTCGAACGTAGCTCCGCCAGAAGCCTTGAAGCTCATGCTCTTCGGCATCATCACCACGAAGCTATCCGCATTGCTGGCAAATTTCTGGTTAAAAGCAAGGCTGCCGGAATAGGGGAGGTGGTAGCTCAGCTGAAACTGCGTGACCCCCGGCCGCAACGGGAAAGGAAACGCATAGCGGCCCTTCTCTCCCAGTGGCACGGGTGAAGACTGCACCGGCATTCCACCCGGAGCCATGGCCGCGGAACCCTCAATCTGCGCATCCGGCGGCAAAAAAAACTCATACGAATGCGGACTGAACTGCGTCTTCGGCGGATTCGAGTCGTTCTTGATAAAGAAGCTCTGCGTTACATGCAGCCCCTGTCCGTCCGTCTCCACGCGCATTACGTTGGCAGCAGTCGTTACCCCAGGCACCTCGACCGCAACGTCAAACACCTGCACATTCACATTCGGCGTATTCGGCGGGGCCGGCTGAAAGTACGCCGCGCCTTGGTGGTCCACGCGGATCAAGTGCATCCCGGGATCAGGCGCATCAATCGAAAAATGCCCCTGTGCGTCTGTCGTCGTGTGCGAAAGCTCCTGCATCCGCTGCGCCAGCGCAATCAGAACCACGGTGTCTCCAGCCGCAGGTGTACGCGTGGTGCCATTGGTAACGGTACCAGTGATTGTGGCTGCGGAAGCCCCGGCAGCAAAGGCAAACACGGCACACAACGCACCGGCAATTAGGCATTGCGCAGAAGCTCTGCGCGGCATCAAGGTCTGTCTCATTTTCATCTTTCTTATGACGGGGAGTTCACCGCACGCGGGACCTGTACTGCTACTTCAGGGAGGCCCGAACTGCATGCATCTCCAACTGCTCGATTTCCGCTAGCACGGCAGCCGCTTCGTTCTCCAGCCCGGCGCGCTGCGCCGCATGATCCTCGGCCGTATATTTGCCCGCGCTGTACTCAAAATTCAAGTCGCGCAGATTGTCGTACAGCACGTCCTTCTGTTCGCGCAAAAAGTCGAGCCGCGTTTTGGGAATCTGCCGAGCCGTATGCCGCTGCGGAAAAAACACGAAGGCAAAAATCGCAAGCAAGAGAACACCACAGGCAATCGTGCTCATCGTGCGCCCTCAGGCGGCGTTAGGCCGCGTGTTGTCTGTTTCATATCTCAGTCTCGCGCCGTATGCGGTCACGCGTTGCGCTAAAGCCAGGCGTATCGGGGGTAGGCGGCATAGGCACGGTACGCAGCTTCCAGTTGCGCACGACAAGAAACACGCCAGCGATCCCAAGAAAGAGCACGAGCGGCGGCACAATCCAGGCAACATGGTTGAATCGCGTGAACATGGGGGCAGCGAGTATCACCGGGCCGTATTCGTCCTGGAATTGGCGCAAGATGCTCTCGTCGCTGTCGCCCTTGGCAATTCGTGCCGAGAGTTCCTGCAGCATCACGGGCGAAACCGGGCAACCAACGTGGTTACATTCGCCCAATAGCTGATTGCAGCCGCAGCCGCACATCAATTGATGACTATCCTTCTCGGACCGGGCGGCAGTATCGGTCGCGCCGGCCGTGAAGGCAATGAGGAGGCAAATCAATGCCAGTCGGGAACCACGCAGCGAGAATACGACGCGAGATCAATCGTGACCCCTGGCAATCGCCACTTCAGGCTCATCGGCCAGACGGGGCTTCGCCGCCGCGGGCCGAATGGCCTCGCGACTCCGGCTGGAGGCCATCGCCGCGCTCAGGTTAGGCGCCAGCGCTACCAGCGTGCCCACGGCAACGATGATCACGCCGATCCAGATCCAGGCCATCAGTGGATTCAGAAACACCTTGATAATCGGCAACCCGCTCTCCGGATTCTTCCCGGCGTAAATCACATAAAGATCCCAGGCCAGCGTGGAGTGGTTCGCCACGAGCGTCTGAGGCTGCTGCGAAGCAGTGTAGAAGCGCTTCTCCGGAGCAAGCTGCGTGATCTTTTTGTCGCCGCGATACACATCCAGCAGGGCGAACTCGGTGTCGTAGTTCGGGTTCGAATCCTGCGTAAAGCTAGCGCAAACAATCTTGTACGGCCCAACCGTCATGCTTTGGCCGTTATTCATTTCCTGCTCGTGGTTCTGATTGAAAGCTCCACCGGCAATACCAATGAAAATGACCACTACGCCAAAATGCACCAGGTAGCCGCCATAACGGCGCGTATTGCGGCGGGTAAGCTGCACCGCGGAAGCGAACAAGCTTCTGCCCGTGTGCTTGCGAATCACATTGGCCCCGCGCAGAAATTCCGAAGAAATGGCGGTCACCACGCCGGCCCCAAGCGAAAACGCAACCAGCGAATAAAATGTCGCCTGGTCATTCCACGGGCGAAGCCCAACCGCGAGCAGCACGATCGCCGTCGTCACAATGGCCGCACCCGGCAAAATGAAATTTTTCCGAATGCTCTTGAATGACGCGCTGCGCCATGCCAGCAGCGGCCCAATCCCGGTGAGGAAAAGCAAAAACAACCCAATCGGCAGCGCCACGCGGTTGAAGAACGGCGCACCGACCGTTACCTTATTGCCCTGCACATACTCCGAGATGATAGGGAACAGCGTTCCCCACAAGATCGTGAAGCAGGCTGCAAGCAGCACCAGGTTGTTGAAGAGGAAGCTCGACTCGCGCGACACCAGCGACTCCAGCTTGTGCTCCGACTTCAAATGATCGCGCTGCATGAGAAAGGTGAACAGGCAAATCGAAAGTACGATGACCAGGAAGCCGGTAAACCAGTCGCCGATGGACGACTGGGCAAACGCATGCACCGAACTCACCAGCCCGGAACGCGTCAGGTCCGTCCCTAGAATGCACAGCATGAATGTGCTGAAAATCAGCCAAACATTCCAGTTCTTCATCATGCCGCGCTTTTCCTGCATCATCACCGAGTGCAGAAACGCCGTTCCGGTAAGCCACGGCATCAGCGAAGCATTTTCCACCGGATCCCAGCCCCAGTAGCCGCCCCACCCAAGCACGGAATAAGCCCAGTGCGCGCCCAGAAAAATGCCGCACGTCAAAAACAGCCACGTCACCATCGTCCAGCGCCGCGTAATGTGGATCCACTTCTCGCCCGGGTACCGCATCATTAGCGCGCCCAGGGCAAATGCAAAGGGAACGCTGAACCCTACGTACCCCAGGTAAAGCATCGGAGGATGGATCACCATCTCCGGGTACTGCAGCAGCGGATTCAACCCGAACCCATCCGCCGGCGTAGCCCCCTGCACCAGGGCAAACGGCGGAGCCGCGAAGTTCAGCAGCAGCAGAAAGAAAATCTGGATTCCGGCCAGAATCGTCGAGGCGTAAGCCGTCAGCGTCACATCGACCTTGTGCCGCAACCGCAGCACAAAACCATAGGCCGTCAGCAGCCACGCCCAAAGCAGCAGCGACCCTTCCTGGCCAGACCACAGCGCAGCAAACTTATAAGCGCCCGGCAGCGCGCGGTTGGAGTGGTGCAGGATGTACGAAACCGAGAAGTCGTTGGTAAACGCGGAATAAACCAGCGCAACCGCCGCGCAGGTCACGGCAAAGAAGCTGCCAATCCCGGCCCGCCGCGCGGTTTCTGCCAGCCTGTCGGGCGCCACCCGTCCTCGGGAGCCGGTAGCCAACTGGCGCAACGCGACTCCACCGGCTAGCAACGTATAGCCGCTCAGAACAAGAGCAAGGAGGAGAGAAAAACTTCCAAATACCGGCATGAGAAGATCACGAGCCCTAAAAGATTGTCGCAGAGGCGCACACGGAACGGCAATACCAGGACGCAAACAAGCGCAAAGTGAGGGCGGGAATTTGAAGGATTTAGACTTTAGTTCGTTGGGGTACGGATTTGAATCCGTATATAAGATACAAGCGATTTCGCTCATTGTGGCTTTAGCCGCCGAGACGTCTCAACACCGCGGGAAAACCTAACGTCAATCGGATCGAGCCACCCGGTTCCGCGCACTCAGCAAAAAAACTAAGCCGAGCGGCGCATACATTCGCCCATCAGGTCCTGCACCAGTGCAAGCAGTGTGTCGGGATTACACGGCTTCAGCTGGAAAATGACATCCAGGCCTTCGTAGGCCGTTTCTGCGTCAGGCAAGCCACTCAGAACGATCACCGGCAGATCAAAACCCAGTTGCCGCAATGCTGCAACAAACTCCGGTCCGCTCATCACGGGCATGAGGTGGTCGCTGATGATTAACCCGAACGGATTCGAGCTTTCTGCGTCATGAATCAGCAGGTCGAGTGCCTGCCTACCGTTCAGCGCTATGGCAACTTCCCAGCCGGAGCTCTCCAGGACTGCCCGGCGCGTGGCCGATTGTAGTTGGTTGTCGTCCACCAATAATATGCGTGAAGTCATTCTCAAGGAGCCCAGGTACCTCTCGACAATTGATGAAGCAGGGATGAAAAAGGTTGTACGCAAAGAAGCAGCTTTCGGTTGAGCAGCTACAACTTTGGTCGTAATCGGATTTCCAGGAGCGCAGTGCTAGGGGAGTTACTACCGATTCAGTAACTTTAGTGGGAAATCCATAAGGACTCTATAAAGATTTCAAAAGGGGAATCCATTTTTAAACCGGCCCGAAGTGGAAGTGAAGTTCCTGCACGCTGGTGACCGGTGTACCGTCTTTCGTGGCTGGTCGAAACGTCCAGGTTTTCAGGGTCCCAATCACGCTCGATTCGATCCCATAGCCCAGCGTATGCAAAACCGCCAGGTCCGCGACCTTACCATGGGGATCAATCGTTACGTCCACGACGACATCCCCCTGCACCCCATGCGGTAGCGCCGAGAGGTCCGGTTTCGGACTGGGGGAGAAGGTCGTCAGGGCGATCTCCACCGAGCCGGAACCCCAGGAGTCAGATCCACTGCTTGCATCCGGAGTAGTTGCGGCAGGCGAGGAAACATTGGGTGAGGGCGCAGCCTGGGTCACCATGACCTGGGGTGGCGGAGGAAGCAAAGCCGCGGGGGTGGGGGTACTCGCCAACAGGCTGGCGAAAGGCTTGATCTGAGGCACGGCCTGAGCTTTCGGCTTAACCTTGGCCTGCGGGTGAACCGCAGGCGCTGGCGCCCGGCCCGGCATGTACGCCAGCTCGACACGCGTCCCCGACATCGTGCCCGGCAACTGGAAAACCCGCACCGGCCGCACACGCGCCACCATCACGATCCCCATCAACGCCAAGACGTGCCCACCCAATGAAACCCAGGTAGGCCAGGGGACGGACCGTCGTCTTGGAAGCTCACCAAACATGTCCCTGATATTCTAGACCGCCCGCCAAAGTGCAACGCTCTGCCGCAAAGTAAAAAAGCGCACCCAGAAAAGGGTGCGCCTTCATCCAGATACTCTTGCAAGCATCTTTCCCCATTCGGGGAGAACGTCAATCTCTTACCTAACTACCCTGGTGAATCGCTACGGCCTTCCTGCGCCGTGTTTTCTTCTTCGTGGGTACCGGAGCCGGAGTACTCGTAGCCACCAGCCACGTTTGTGCTGCCTGCACCACCGGGTCGACGTTTTCCTGCGGCATGCTGCTCACCGCGGGGAACGCCTCATCCGGCGTAACACCATCCGGATAAGCTTTTCCCGTCCGGTCCGCATCGATCGCTGTCGTCAGGTACAGTTCCGCACCGTCGTCCAGCTTGAAGGGCTGCACGGCGGTCGACTTACCGGCCGTGTGCATTCCAAAGAACCGCGTACCCGCCCGCCCATGGAAAGCGATCGAAACCGCCTCTGCCGAGCTCGCCGTGCCGCCATCCACCAGAACCGCCACGGGAGTATTGGCCGAGGGCAGGGAAGAACCATCCCGCAGCGTCAACGAAACCGTTTCCAGGCCCGTGGGATTGCGCGTACCAGCCGCACCGTTCCTGTAGAACCAGGTAACGTTGTTATCGGGCGCGACGAACGCGCCAACAGCCCCCTCGCCCAAAATCGGTCCAATTCCGGTCAACATGGGCCACATATTGCCACCCGTGTTGCCGCGCAGGTCAACGATCCAGCCCTGCGGACTCTGCGCCGCCAGATCAGTCAAAATGCGGCGAACGTCCGCGGTGTACAGCAGCAGCCCATCGTTGTCCTTGGCTGAGCAGCGCGGCAGCACCACGTAACCGAAGTTCTTGCCCTGCACCGTCACCGCATGACCTTCCGGCAACCGACGGCCGCTAAATGGAGACGGAGCAGCCGCAATCTGCGCCACCGGCGAGTTGGCCATCGCTTCCTTCTCCGCCGCCTGCATCAGCGCGATCTGGTCGGGGTAAAGCCCCGCGGGCAGGCGAAGATGGCTGCTTGAGTCACCCAACTGCGACAGAACCCAATAGATTGCAGGGTAGGTGTCGATCGGGTTGAACGCAGCTCCGGCACGCTTGAAAGCTTCGACCCGTAACTCGTCCCAATGGACGCCCTGGCCCTTGATGGCGTGCTGCCTCATGATGTCGATTGCGTTGTCAAGGAAGGCGGCGGCGTCCGGCGTAATCTTTGCCGGCGCGGCCTGCGGTTTGGGCACGTTCTTCTTTCCAGCCATCGAAATGGCTGGGCTGAGGAAGATGAGGGAGCATGCAAGTATGCGTATTTGGCACTTCATGGCAGAGCAAGGCTAGCACCTGCCAGAACGCGGCTTGATCGCACAAAGGTTGCAGAATGCAACACATACAGACCTTATGTCACCTTACAAAAGTTGTAGCAAGATACTTGCCCGGTTGCATAACCGCAGTCACTTCAGGGTGGAAGGAATAGAAACAGAAGCAGATACAAACTGCAGAAGCCTTGGAAATCAGCGGATCATCAACGGATCATCAGCGGATGATGGGCACGGCGAAATCCGCGCCTGCCGCGCGATTGGCCTCAATCGTTGCCGGCAAATCCAGCGATGCGAGAGGAATTTCCTGCCGCGTGTCACCATCGAGCGCATAAAGCGTGCTGCCCGTAAGCGCGTAGTTATGCACCTGCACCGCCGGCCGTCCGTCGTTGAAAATCAAAATCGTTGTCGGCTGCGCCCGCACCGAAGCAGCCGCAGCCTGCCCCTGGTATTCAGGGCGAAAGGCCGCCGCGGCATCGGTCGCCATCTCTACATCGTTAGGAGGAGGAGGCGCTGCCTCCACCGCCGGCTGGGCCGCCTGCTCCTGAGAACCTGCCTGCTGTTGCGCGTAGTAGTCGTCCGGGTTCACGCCAATTTCCGAATATCCCACAGGCTGCCCGTACCCGTAAGGAATAGCTACCGGGTACACCCCATAAACATAGGGATACTGTCCCTGGCTGCCATGGCCATCGTGCCCGCCGTGCCCATCCGCTCTGCCCCCCGAAGGCCGTGCCCCGCCGCCTTGCTGGGTCGCCGGAGGAGCATCGATGCGAACACTCTTACCGGGCTGAAGCGAGGGGTTGTGAGTCACGGGATGCTGAAAATACGAAGCAGGAGGAGTCGTCGAAGGAGTGCGCGCCGGAGCCGAGGGCGCCCGCGGAACCTCGACACGAACCGTGCCGCTGGAAGTCGGGGGTGTCTGAACCGAGCTGCCCACGCGCTGTTGCGCCGCCAACCCTGGAGGCAACAGAAGCCCTGCTGCGATAAGACTCAGCCCAATTGGATAGCAGCGCCGCATAACGTCATTCTAGACCCGACTTTAATACCTGTTACTTAGACGACCTGTTACTTAGACGCTGGAGCCGCGCCAAACGATTCGGCTGCGACAAGTAACAAGGTGCGGGCGCCCCACGCGGGCGCCCGGGGGCTCGTAACCCGAGTGCATGGCTACTCCAAAACCGGAAATGGACTGACCACCCGCTGCGAAGCCGCCCAAACCGGCATTGCCAATTCCGGCATGGGATTGGAAATAAAGAACTTCCGCGTATACCGAGCCATCCACCGAGCTGCGGAGTTGGCCTTCTTCCGTCGAGCGCTATCCGTACTAATGCCAGTCCCGGCATACATCTTTCGATAGAGTTTTGAAAGAAACACAAACGCCAGCCGAGCCCGCAAGTTAGGAGTGCAATCTGACCGCTTCCAGATATTCCCGAAGCTGTAGAAGCGATCCCAAACCCCCTGCGTCCGGTTGCTGATCTCCTGCGAACTCATCAAGGGATGCGGCATAAACATCTTCGGCCGGGTAGCGGCCGGAATCAGCCAGTACCGCGTCACCGGCACGCCATCCACATAAACCGGATCCTTCTCCTGCTCCTTCTCCCAGCGATTGAAGTCCACCGTACCTGGGAAGGGAGTCAGCATTACGAACTGCGCAAACGCCAACCCGGCCCGTCCAGCCAGATCCGCCGTAGCCTTGAACGTTTCCGGCTTGTCAGAAGGCAGGCCAAAAATAAACGACCCCAGCATGTGCAACCCATGCTGGCGGAACGTCTGCAATTGTTTTACCAGGCCTTCGCCCGACAGGTTGAACTCCTTGAAAACGTTCTTCAAACCCTCGGGAGTTACGGCCTCGATCCCCACCAGCGCACCCTTGATGTTGGCCTTGCGCATGGCATCCAGATACTCCGGATCCTCCGCCGACTCCATCGTGATTTGGGTAAAGAACACCATGTTCTTCGGCAGCTTGGCCAGCTCCGCCATGAGCGCAAACTTGTCCGCGCGAATCTGCTCCAGCTCCGCCAGCTTGGCAAAATTCCCCTGCTCCTTCGCCAGCCGCAGATCGGTCAGCGTCACGGGGTAAAAGTTGTCATCCGCCAGGGCGATAAACCGGAAACCCTTCCGCCGCAGCTCGATTATCTCTTCGATCACATTGGTAAAGCTGCGCTGCCTTGGTTTCTGCCCATCTGTGCGCCACACCGAGCAGAACGAGCAATGCTTCGGGCACCCGCGCACCGTCTGCACCGACGCCCACATATATTTGTCCGGCGGCAACAAGTCCCAGCGCGCCGGCACAAATTGCTCCGCATCGATTCTGCCGCCCTCGTAAATCTTTTCCGGGTTGCCGTTGACGCAACCCTGCAGGGCCTTCGCCCAGATCACATCGCCATCGCCCTTCACTACGGAGTGGGCCTGCCCCCGCTCGAACGCCTCTTCGGGATACAACGTCGCGTGAATGCCGCCATAAATGACCCACGCCCCTCGCTCGCGCGCAATGCGGCCCACTTCATACCCACGCAACGCATTCCCCGTGTGGACGCCAATGCCCACCAGGTCGCCTGCCTGAATCGTCGAAGGATCCAGCGCTTCCAGCGTTTCATCAACGATCATTGGATCGCCGTACGAGAGGGGAGTGGCTGCTGCCAGAACATAAAGCCAGCGCGGAGTAATCACTGCAGTCCCAAAAGAATGGTCGCTGGGGTTGATTAAAAACACTGCCATAGATGCACGTCCTTTCAAAGACGAAGAGCAAAACGAAAGCACACCACACACACACCCGCGTATTGTGCGCCGCATACCAACTCGCACAAAGCACGGTAGTTACGATGACAGGGGGTCGATCGAATACCACCCGAAAGGGAGAAGAGGCCGCGTTTGACAACGCGCTAAGCTTATTCCTAACGGGAAAATTTAGATATGAAAATGCGCAGAATCGTGGCGGGATAGGACGCTTCGCCGCGTGGCGCCATTTGGTCACGCCGCAAAGTTATTCTAATTCGCCGTAAACCAAATTCCCCGCGCCACCCGCGCGTGCAACGATACGAAACGTCTTGATGGGGTGAAGGGTTCTCGCTGCGCATGTCTGATCTGAAACTCTCTACTAGTTGGACCCTCCACGGCCTGCGCGCCATTTTGCTCGAAAACCGGTTCCTTCAGCTGGTCATCCTTCCTGAAGCGGGAGGCAAGCTGTGGCAGATCCGCTACAAGCCGCACGACGTTGACCTGCTCTGGAACCACCCCCGTATCCTGCCTGCCCGCCACGTCATCAACGCCCGCTACGACGACGTCTGGAGCGGAGGCATGGACGAGCTTTTCCCTACCGATGAAGCCTGCACATTAGAGGGCGAGGGCTACCCCGACCACGGCGAGCTCTGGACGGGCAATTGGCAAGCCGAGCCCTTTCAAGCCGCGGAGCAGGTTGGCGCGCGCCTTACCTTTGTGACCCCGATCAGCGCCTTCGCCGTAGAAAAGACCATCGCGCTGCGGCCCCACTCGTCAAGCATCGAGATCACCTACAAGCTCACGAATCTGGGTCAGGCCCGCTTTCCCTTTCTATGGAAGCTGCATCCCGCCTTCGCGGTAACGCCGCATCATCGCATCGACTTTCCGCCGATGCAGGTCTTCCGCGAACCCGGGTTTCCGGGCACGCTGGGAGAAGCACCCCTCAGCTTCCCCTGGCCCTGTGCCCCCACTCCGAAGCAGGCGATTGACCTTCGCCGCGTTCCTGATGCGAGCGCCCGAGCCACCCACTTCTTCTACGGAAGCGAAATGGCCGCCGGCTGGTGCGCCCTCACCAACACGAAAAGTGGACTGGCGACGGTACTCACCTTCGACCAAAAAGTCTTCCCCGCCTGCTGGCTCTTCGCCAGCTTCGGAGGCTGGCGCAACCTGAACGTAGCCGTCCTGGAACCCTCGACCGGTTACCCCATGAACTTCGCCGCTGCCGGCCGCCAACACTGGTTAGCGCCGAACGAAACCCTGAGCACGACCGTCTGTCTCAACCTGCAGGAAAACCTGAGCTCCGTGGGAGGCTTGGATGCCGATGGAAACATTCTCCCTGGTGACCCCTGGACCTGAGCTGGGTGGCCCTATAGGAGAAGAGAACCGCAGATCTCTCCACTGCGCTACGCTCCGGTCGAAAAACATTTAGCCACAGCATTCGGGAGGGGAGGGGCGCACTGCAGATCTCTCCACTTCGCTGCGCTTCGGTCGAGATGACAAAGGGGAGAGTAGGCCCTTACCTCAACATTGGTTACGGGGCATGTGAAGCAAACCTCAGGTCACGTTTTTCATCACCTTGGGTGGGCCATAGGCCCATGACAACTCCGGTCGAGATGACAATTTTGTGGGGTGCGTGCGCAAAAAAGGCGTTTTTAGCGCTATAAGCGCTAAAAGTCCCGGCTGGGGGAAGAGAACCGCAGTTGCCCGGTTCAAACCGGCTTAGCTTCCGGTTCAAGGGAAAGCAGAATCGCCGCGATGATTGCTGTGACGGCGCCTGCCGCTTGCGTCCAGGTTAACCTCTCGTGTAATAACGCGACCGCTAATACCACTGTGAGCAACGGATACAACGAGATCAACGAAATCACCACCGAAGCTTTCCCACCCGACTCAAGCGCGCGAAAGCTGGTCAACGCCCCCAACCCGTTCAACGCTCCACCCGCGACCGCGAACCCAACTACTGACCACAACAGGTGGGTTTGCACCTGCGCCGCAACCAGCACGACCGCAGAGATCGCCACCATCGCCCAGGCAAACCACAAAAACGACCGCTCGCTCGAAATCCGATTCGTCGAGAGCTTCTGGGTCACCCCAGTCGCGCCCCATGCCAGCAATGCCAACGCAGAATAAACAAGCCAACCCGGCAGATGCATTTTTAATCCTCTACAGACTCAACAAATAAATAGCCACAAACGCCAGCACCAAACCCATCATCTGGATCTTGCCTAATCGTTCCCGCAAAAATGTAACTGCCAAGAGCACAGTCACCACGGGAAACAGTGCCGTTACCGGAGTCACAATCGAAACCTTGCCCCCGGCGATAAACGCCTTGAAGAAAGCAATATTCCCCAACCCGCCCAGCAATCCGGTAAGGAAAGCCCAGAACACGCCCCAGCGAAACTTCGCCGTTCCGTGCGCGTCAGCTTTTAACCGCGACGACCGCCAAACAATCGCCACCAGCGGCAACAGCCCCACCGTATAGAGCAACTGGTTCGTGTAAGCGTCCACGCCGTCTGAGGCCAGCTTCGAAACCAGCCCCCAAACGCCCCAGAGCGCAATGGTAACCAGCGACCAAACCAGCCAGGCGGGAATCCGCGATCGCGGTTGCGCACTCGTTTCCGTCATAAGTTTGCCGAGCATAGCAGTAGGTTACGGGTGGGGCCACGGCCACGGCCGCCAATCCAATTCGTTTTGCTGACCATTCTTTCGCTTTCCCGTGATCCGGGCCTGCCCGCCTTGTGACCCCGCAACCAGCCTTTTATGATCAGCCCTATTTGCATCGGTTCTATTGACTGGAGAACGAGACCATGAAGATCACCGCCATCGAAGCCATTCACCTCCGCGTAGAAGACCCCAATATCGAGCTCTTCGATGGTTCCTACGACGACTGCGTCGTCGTCATCCATACCGACTCTGACCTGGTAGGCATCGGCGAAACCGAATCGATGGCGCCCGCCATCCAGGCCATCGTGCGCGGACCCTCGGCTCACAACCACGCCCGCTGCTTGTCCGACATCCTGGTTGGCTGCGACCCCACTGACCCTGACCTGTGGCAGGCAATGTACGACCAAACGGACTACATAGGCCGCCGCGGCCTGATCATGCATGCCCTCGGAGCCGTCGACCTGGCGCTGTGGGACCTGCGCGGCAAGATCGCCAACCAGCCCATTCATCAATTGCTGGGTGGGGCCGTGCGCGACCGTCTCCCTGCCTACGGCACCATCTATCCCATGGCGCGCACGCCGGAAGGAGTCCGCGCGCAGATCGCCGCCGGCATGCAGAAAAACCTGCGCGCCTTCAAGTTCGCCGCCGACCCCTGGTGGATGGACGACCTGGCTGAAACCAGCCGCCTGCTGCAAGCAGCCCGCCTGGAGGCCGGCGCCGACGCCCGCCTCATCGTGGATGCCGCCCTCTCCTACCGCACTGCGGAAGAAGGCCTGCGCCTGCTGCCTGTGTTGAAGGACGCCAACATCTGGTTTCTCGAAGCGCCGCTGCCGCTCGATGACGTTGAAGGTCACCACACCATGAGCCAGCACGGCATGCCGTTAGGTGTAGGCGACCTGGGCCTGACCCACACCCGCGAATACATCGAGATGATGGATCACGGCGGAGCCAGCATCTGCCAGCCCGACATCACCCAGGTAGGCGGCTTCACCGGAATCCTGCAGGTAGCGAAGGCCGCGTATGCCCGCGGCAAGCGAGTGATCACCCACGGTTACAAAACCAACATCGAGATCGCGGCGAACCTGCATTTCCTCTCCGCGCAGCCCAACGAAGAGATGCTGGAGTTCTCGCTAAGCCACAGCCCACTCCGCTGGGAGACCACGAAGGAGCATTTCCGGGTAGAGGCCGACGGCCGCGTGCAGATCCCCAAAGCCCCGGGCCTGGGAGTCACCCTGAACCCCGAGACCATAGCCCGCTACCGCTGGCCCCAGCGGTAGACGCATGGGAGAGCGACCTGCTGTTCTCTCCCCATCCACCCTCCACCGGCGTACTCTAGGAGCACCGAATAAGGTGCTCGCCATCCAGGGGTGTACATGATTGACATCACGAGTGACATTCAATCGCTGACCGCGTTTCGCCGGGCCTCCGGCGACTTCATGAAGCAACTGAAGAAGACGAAACGCCCAGTCGTGCTCACGGTAAATGGGAAGGCTGCCGCTGTCGTTCAGGACGCTGAAGCTTACCAGCGCCTACTCGACATCGCGGCTCGCGTCGATGCAACGGAAGGCATCCGGCAGGGATTGGAGGATGTATCCCGGGGTCGCACTCGACCGGCGCGAGAGTTTTTTGATGAGTTCGAAACCAGGCATCGCCTACCTCGTTAAGATCACGTTCAACAGTCCATTTGAAGACGGAAATCGTTCCAAACTCGAATATATGTTTTATGATATTCTGTGCTTGCGATATATCGTATGGCATATATGCAGGATCAAATCCGGCAGGCGCGTGAAGCCAAAGGTCTTACCCAATCCGACCTGGGCAGCCGCATTGGGCAGCCGCAAAGCGCCGTCTCCAGAATCGAACGCGGCGGCGACCTCCGGCTCTCCACGCTGTTGGAGATGGCGCGCGTACTGGAACTTGAACCGATGCTCGTTCCCAAGAGTCTGATACCCGCGGTTCAAGCCCTTGTTGGACCCGTCACGAGTCGGGAGAGCTCCAAAGCCCCAGGTGCAAACAACATGCCACTGGTAGGCGGAACACCGGAAGATGCCGAAGACGACAACCAATAACGCGAGCCGGCCCACCGTCTTAGAGGTGAGCCTTGAGGACACAGTCGTGGGCACCCTTACCAACCTGCCCAACGACCAGAACATCTTTGTCTTCGATCCGGCCTACATGGCCGCCACAGACCGGTCCGTGCTGAGTTTGAGCTTTTACGATGCGTATCGCCAGCTCGTCACGAATGTGCGACCCGTTACACGCAGGCTCCCGCCGTTCTTTTCCAATCTTCTGCCTGAGGGTCCGTTGCGGCAGTACATCGCCGAACATGGCGAGATCGACGCGCAGCGTGAATTCTTCCTACTCTGGCTCCTCGGCGATGATCTTCCCGGCGCTGTCAAAGTACGCGACGTGGAAGGTCGAACTCTCCCGCCTACGGAAAAGAACCCTACGATGGTGCGCACCCGTGCGGGCAAGGATGTCCTGCGCTTTTCTCTGGCTGGCGTGCAGTTGAAACTCTCGGCTATCGGTCATCCCCACCGCCAGCTCTCGATTCCGGCCTCCAGTGTCGGTGGACGCTGGATTGTCAAACTGCCGTCTCCGGCCTATCCCGGCCTGCCGGAGAATGAGTTTTCCATGATGGAATTTGCGCGGGCCGTAGGCATCCAGGTTCCCGAAATCGGGCTGGTTCCTCTCGGCGACATTCGCGGTGTTCCCACACAGTGGGCGCAGTTGAAGGGGAATGCCTATTACATCAAGCGTTTCGACCGCGAACCCAAAGGCAAGCGAGTCCATATTGAGGACTTCAATCAGATCTATGGACAGTTCCCCGAAGCCAAATACAAAAACTACAGCTACACCAATATGGCTTCCGACCTCTGGCGTCTGACCGATGAGGCCCAGTTCACCGAATTTATCCGTCGGCTGATCTTCAATGCCACCATCGGAAACAACGACATGCACCTGAAGAACTGGTCGCTTATCTATCGTGATGGCCGCACGCCACAACTAGCACCGGCCTACGATTTCGTATCCACTGTGCGTTATATTGCCGACGACCGGCTGGCTCTGTCCATTGCCAAAGAAAAGGCTGTCACACAACTGAACTTTGCGCTACTGGAACGCTTTGCCCGCAAAGCACAGGTTCCCACGCAACTGGTGCTCGAAACTGCTCGTGAGACGGCAGAGAGAATGATGACCCTTTGGCCTACGCTCCAGAGAGAACTTCCGCTGGATCGGGAGACACGCCGCCAGATCACGGCTCACATGCACTCGGTGCCCCTGATGAAGGAGTAGCGGATTTAATCAATCAGCTAAGCAGATGCAGCATCCTTGATCAACTCTTGAAGCTCGCCTAACCGCTCCAAGAGGCGCTCCCCTTTACGCGACGAAGCGAGGCCTCTCTCTTCGGCGGCTTCGGAGTTCTCCAAATGGATTCGCGCCTGCGCTTCATCGGTACGAGCACGCATGAGCTCCGACTCCAGTTTCTTGCGCTCTTTGCTGATAAGTTGCAAATCACCTCTGAGAACTCCCGATGAGATTTAGGCGCACGGTCGACGGTGAACTTGCCACGGAGAGAGAGCGCGTCATGAGGACCGCGTCTCAACCTGGAGCAATGACTGACAGCTTGGGAAAGTAGCTTCGATATCTGGCGGCATCTCTCGTCAGCAACATGTAGCCGGCGATGGACGCGTGGGCGCCGATAAAAAAGTCTGGCAGCTGAGAGCGTCTCGCTCCGCCGCGCTGCTGGTAAGCGCGGAACGCTTTGCCGGCCAGGAACGCCGCTTCATAGGGAATCGCTTCCCGGTCAAACATGTTTTTCGGCAGTGCCTCATCCAGATCTTCGATCCGCGCATAGCGGATGGAGACCTCCGCATAGATGATCGGGTTGACCACCAGGCGCGAAACCTCCGCGGCTTGGGCAATGGCCTGGGCTGACCAGGAAAACCACTGCGGGTCCTCGGTCATGAGATCGATGAGAACGTTGCTGTCGACCAGTACGGCGCTCATTTATTTGCCACGGGTAAGGGCCATGATTTCATCGGTAGTCATGGCAACATCGCCGCGTCCTCGCAAATGTGCGACCAGGCGCGCGCCCCGGCTACTATCCTTACGGTTCTTGGTGCGCACAATGCGCACAGCCTTGCCGTCGAACTCAAACGTCACCTCTGTATGGGGAAGAAGACCCGCCCGCTCGCGGATTTCGACGGGTATGGTCACTTGGCCTTTGGATGTTATGCGCATGTGGGTCTCCTTACTCTTACAAGTAAGAGTAATACTCAGCTCAGGCGAAGCGAAACTGGAGACAACCTCCGGTCTACTCCCTACTCAGGGAACGACCCTTCGGTCGATAGCCCTTCGGGAGCGCGTCTCCGGGCTCCACTGGTTTGCCGGCGCCCTTGTCCAGCAGATGCAGCGCCCTGGCCGCGAGTGCGTTCGTCGCCTGTTTTCGGTTGCGCGCCCACTCCTCGTGTTCGAGATGCGCCAGCTTTTCCGCGACCGCTACATTGATGAACTGGTTCAGCGAGACGCCCTCCTTTTCAGAGAACGCCTCCGCCGTTCGCCGCACGGACGGCATCAGCCGCAGAGGAAATTTCGGGATCGTATGCTTGCTCTCTTCAGTGGGCATGCTTCTTTTCCTTCCTTAACGTCTCCAGCAATTCCGCCGGCGAAAGTACGGCAATACCAAACCGCCTGGCGGGCGAAGAGAAATGCTTTGTATTGTTAGTGACCACGGCCTCGGCTCGCCCGCTGATTGCCAAATCCAGAATCATGTCGTCGTTCGGATCCGGCGAGAGCGGACGAACCTGGGTGATCACCTTAACTGGCTCAGCGAACGCTTCCATGGCCTCAATCAACTCCAGAATCGCTGTTCTGTTGAGCGCGGATGCTTTCACGTGTTCCGCGCGGAGAGCGGCATCACGATATTCCAGGCTCAGCTTGAGGTCCATCAGAGGCACAACTTCTCGACGAAAAATCGCGCGCAGCACTTCACCAGCCGCCCCGCCGCTCGACCGAATAGCCGTTACCAAACATGCCGTGTCGAGCACGATCCTCACGATTGCATGATATCACCTGTGGCCCCACACATCTGCGAAACCGCCTCCCTGGGCGCGGTTCTTGTCTGTAATCGATAAGCGGGGAACTGGTTGTTCCTCTTCTTCCACATGCCTATCGGGCTGCACAACCGAGTCCTCAAATCCCTGCGCCTGGGTGACCCGCAGCGCCCGTTCCGCTGCTGCAGTGCGGACGACGAGTACATCTGGGCCGGATCGTTGCCAAGAGTTTGGCGCAAATGAGCAGACTGGGGAGCTTCCAGGCTCTTTGGTTTCGCGCCTGAACCGGGCGCACGCTCCCGCAGGAAACTCGCCAGGAAGGTCTCCGAGGCGGAGCGCACTCCAGATGTGCAACGTTTGGGCGCAATGGTGACGAGCTGCACCGGCGCCTCATGATTGCGATAGTTCGCCATCCGGTAGCGGGTCGGCTCCTTAGGCGCTTTGGCCGGCTGCAAGACCCGGATCGAGGAAAACGAAGGGCTCGCATGCCCTTGGTAACCTTCTGGCCAAGGAGATAGGGAACAAACGGGCAATCGGGACGAACCGCAACAACGCATCTGCGAAAATAGGGAGTCGCTAAGATATTCTGCGCAAGAAGGGCGAAAGCTATGAATCCCGCAATTGCGAAGCATCAGACAGAATTGATCCAGCTCTGCCCGCGGTTCCACGTCCAGCGGTTGGAACTCTTCGGTTCGGCTGTGAGCCATGCTTTCAACCCGGAAGCCAGCGACCTCGATTTTCTGGTGGAGTTTGAACCCATGCCGTCCGGTGGCTATGCCACGGCATTCTTTGCCTTTAAGGAGGCATTGGAGCAGCTCTTCGGCCGGCCAGTCGATCTGGTCGTCGATTTTGCCATTCGCAATCCGTACTTTCGTCAGAGTGTCGAACAAAACAAAGCACTCCTCTATGCAGCTTGAGGCGAGGAAGTAAGAGGCCGCCGGGCTGGCCTTCCAGTTCACCCATGGCAAATCCTTTGCCGAATATCAGCAGAATGCCATGTTGCGCATGGCCGTGGAGCGGGCCTTCGCCATCATCGGCGAGGCATTGAGTCAACTCGTGCGCGTCGATTCCGCGATCACTAGGGAATCACCGACTTTCGCAGCATTCGTGGCTTTCCGCAATATCCTCATCCATGCCTACGCACAGGCGGGCGATCGTATCGTTTGGGATATCGTTCAGTCGAAGCTGCACTCATGCATGAGGGCGAGCCACCCATGAGCGAGCCCAGGGATGGCGAGTGAATCTCCACTTGACCACCCCGCGAGCTGCCAGTTGCCAGACGGGGCAGAGACGCTTCGATTAAGACCAGTTTCGACGACGATTTCCACGAACCGATCTTCTGTAACCGATCTTCACCCACGATTCTGTCACCCGTGTGTCACCGATCCTTCATTGAATCGGACCTTGTGGTTTAACCGAGGAAAGTGGACGAACACCGATCGTTGCTTCAACCAGGGACTGTGCGATTTCGGCCCATGCGTCCCCGACGTTTTCAGGAATCTGCTTGAGCGTGTAGTCCACCCCAGCGCGCCCCACCGTGTAGCTCATCACGGCAGCCTTAAGTCGCCTGCCCGCCTCGTTGTAGGGATGTAGCTTCTCATCTTTCATACGTAAACCTCCATGACGCGCGGATCACTCACGGAATTCTTGAAAATAGCATCGGTCGCATCGATGTAAAACTCCCACAATTCAGTAGATCGGCTTTAGACACCTGCGTATCGAGGCGGTAACCTGGCTCACCTTAATTTGTCGAGGCTGTCCCTTTGTGCAGAAGTGAAGCAGGGGAATATGTATCCTGTCGACGAATATCTACAGGCACCCACGATGAACGCAGTTGAGATTGAGGCGGCGGTATCCGAGCTTGCGTCCGCGAAGTACGACGGCGCTGAGTTCCCATTCCAGTTCCTGGCGGCCTTTGACAAGAAGGAAACGACCCTCAAGCGCCTGCGCAAGGGTGACTCCAACATGTCCGAGATCCCCGGCGCGGTGTTGCTGATCAACAACATCCACCTCGCCACGTGCCTGGGCGGGCAGACGCGTGAGACGCTGGAGCGCCCCAAGGCGAGCCCCAAGACGGCCTCGGCCCAGTTACGAATAGGCTGCCCTCTCCTTCGAACCCTTCTGGCCTTTGGCTGGGCGCTCAGAATAATGTGGGGGTAATTTCGTCTGTCCCGAAACTCCCGAAACTCCATGAGATCGATGAGAACGTTGCTGTCGACCAGTACGGCGCTCATTTATTCGCCACGGGTAAGGGCCATGATTTCATCGGTAGTCATGGCAACATCACCGCGTCCTCCTTACTCTTACAAGTAAGAGTAAGACTCAGCTCATCAGAAAACAATAGGTTCGTCGTGCGGGTGACTGGGAAGCTGGATGTTGCTTCAGGTGCACGACCGATGGTGAACTTCCCGCCTGTTTCTTTGCTCCGGATCACGGGTCAAGCGGAAATTGCAACCATACCTGAGACGGGAAGCGCCTGCTGAGCCTTATCAATTTCCGCTTTGATCTGATCCCGGGTTACGCGTGCTTCAAGAATGATGGGCACCCAATCAGGTATCAGGTTCGCCACTTCAGCAAAGGCATGAATGGCGGCAAACGAGAGAGTGTCATGGCGGCTAGCGGTATTGACCTCGCTCAGATGTACCTGACAGAGCCGATCAGCGTACGCGCGAAGTATCCGGTAAGCCTCGGTCATCGTTGTGTCGCATTGCCGAGCATGCCCGATATCAAAGCAAAGCCTCGCATCGGGTAATTCTTCAAAGATGACGCGAAGCTCTTCATTCGTACGACCGCTCGGTTTTCTTCGGTCCATATTTTCGACAGCGAGCTGCCTGCCAAAAACCCTCCAAGCGGCAAAATGATGGATCGTGTCGGGATGAATCACGATAGGCCAGTCGCTGGGCACAAAGCGGGTCAGAAGGTCGATGATCTCAGCTTCCTGATCGGCGTCAAAACGACTGGGGGCATGGATGGATTTGTATTGGTAAGCGTCCAGCCCAAGAGTTCCGATCGCCTCTAGTAAAGGCCTCAACTCTCGATAGCGTAAAGCTGACAATTCGACCGCATTCGCTCGCTGTCCCCGCAATTCCTCAAGGGCCAGACGGAAATCGGAAAGAGCTAGAGCACCTGTCGAAAATCCAATAGGTCGCATTAAAAAACTCCGTATCGAATGGTCTGTTTATAGAGCTCAGACTTCGGGTCGAGAAATATCTCCGTCAACGCTGTTCCAAAGTCGCGTCTGCGCTCCCGTGCCTCTACGTAGATCGGGTCAGTCTCCAGGCTCGCAATATCAAGCTTGTCAAGGTGTTCCCTGGGAGACTTGCCATCCGAGACTTCTCGTTCATCTGCCAGGAAACCAATGAATTTGTCGTACGCGTCAAAGAGCCTCTTCGAAGGCTCAAGTAAAGATTCGTACCGGATGAGCGTCTTGGCAAGCGTCTCTAAAGGTGTCCTTCGCAAAATCGTCCGAAGGTGCTCGATCAGTAATTGTGGTTTTCCGGAAGATGAAAATTCGCCCCAGCGCCGCTGAGTTCCCATTCCAGTTCCTGGCGGCCTTTGACAAGAACGAAACGACCCTCAAGCGCCTGCGCAAGGGTGACTCCAACATGCCCGAGATCCCCGGCGCGGTGTTGCTGATCAACAACATCCACCTCGCCACGTGCCTGGGCGGGCAGACGCGTGAGACAGCGCCCCAAGGCGAGCCCCAAGACGGCCTCGGCCCAGTTACGAATAGGCTGCCCTCTCCTTCGAACCCTTCTGGCTTTTGGCTGGGCGCTCAGAATAATGTGGGGGTAATTTCGTCTGTCCCGAAACTCCCGAAACTCCTGTCCCGAAACTCCGAAACTCTCCGCCATTATCGGCGAGGCATTGAGTCAACTCGCGCGCGCGAGGCACGGGGTCCTCAGAACCTTTTTGAGAATTCAGGTGGCGAGGTTCATTTCGGCCTTTGAACCAAAAGAGAACTGGTTCTCCACAGAGGCTTCATTCTCCACAGCGAGAATGACGATTATGGGCGGTACTCTTGGGCATGTCTTTTCCCATGAACCCAATATGCCTATCAAATTCACTAGAAATCGTTGCCAATTTAGAACTTCACCATTATGGTGAATTGTGGTGTAAACCTAACGTTGGCAGGAATATCGTGGCGAAGCCGTTAAAAGGAAATCTAGACACCGACGACGCTTCGGTTCGGGCTTCCATCAGCTTTCCATCGGAGCTCTACAAGACGTTAGAGCAAATAGCCCACCAAAAAAAGGTGTCCCTGGCTTGGGTAGTCCGCGATGCAGCGGAGCAGTACGTCTCTGACAGGTGGCCCCTCTTTGAGCAGGAACGGCGGGCAAAGCAATGAAGAAAGTTAAACCTGGACCAAAGTTGATCTTCTCAGAGCGTAGGCATGTCATTACCGATGATCGATCCACGCTGAAAACGATCGATCTATTTTGCGGAGCCGGTGGAATCACCGAGGGCTTCCGCGAGGCTCAGTTTGAATGTCTTTATGCCAACGACTGCATGCCAGAAGCCATCGAAACCTTTGCCTTTAACCACCCGGACACCCGGGCCGACTGCCGCAATATCGAACGGGTCAAGCCCGCTGAAATCCGTTCGGAACTGAGAATTCGTAAGGGAGAGCTTGACGTCCTTGTGGGGGGACCGCCCTGCCAAGGCTTTTCAATCAACGCGCCCGATCGTTTTCTAACCGATCCTAGAAACAAGCTTTTTAAGGATTATGTCCGTTTTCTCGAAGAGTTCGAGCCTAAGACCTTTGTTTTTGAAAATGTGCCTGGTCTTCTCTCCCTAGGGGACGGCAGAGTTCTAGATCGCATTCTGAACGAATTCAGAAGGCTTGAATACCAAGTCAGCGTCAAGATTTTGTTTGCGGCGCATTACGGCGTTCCACAGGAGCGCTGGCGCCTAATTCTGCTCGGTTCCAAGTTCGGCGAAATTGCGCCACCCGAGCCCACGCATTACGCGTCCGGGCGAGCTAACTTCCGCGGCGGGGGTGTTCTCACCTTTCAACTCCTCGAGTCGGACAAACTCCGGCTAGCGCCGGCCGTGACCGTGGGTGAAGCTATCGGAGATCTGCCACGGCTCGTGATGGGTGAGGGTGATGAGATCATTAGCTACACTTGCGAAAAAATGAGTGACTTTGCGCGTGCCATCCGCAATCCGGTCGGCTTGACATATAATCACTTTGCCGCGCGTCTCTCCAAGCAAAATGCGGAACGCATGAAGCACGTAAAGCCCGGTGGTTCTTGGCGCGACATTCCACATGATCTCCTTCCGAAGGGAATGCAGCGCGCCCGTAAGTCGGACCACACCAAGCGCTATGGCCGGCTGCACAAAGGTAAACTAGCCGGAACAGTAATGACTAAGTGCGACCCACATTGGGGAACCGTATTTTTGCCTGACCAGGATCGCTCATTGACGGTGCGGGAGGCCGCTCGTTTCCAGTCTTTCCCAGATAGCTATCGTTTTCTTGGACCGCGTGTCTCACAATATGAGCAGGTGGGAAATGCGGTTCCTGTTCTGATGGCGAAGGCTCTAGCTCTGCAGATTCGTGGGCACCTTGAAGCGCACGGTGCCATTTCGATGTCGGTTTTAGAAGCAGCACATGGCTAGCAATATCTCTGAGTTTTTTGGCTACAGCCCAGATGACCAATCGCCTGAGGCTGTGGAGGCTCGGCGGTCGTTACGGTGTCCATTTCAAGGCAGAACCTGCACCAAAACACTCAGCGACGGTTCCATTAGCGGCGTTTGCACACTCAAGCCGAGGAGAAGCGGACCGGTGATTTGCTGTCCGATGCGCTTGTATGCTGGTAACTACCAAGTTCTGAGAGATGTTGCTGCCCAGGCGTTTGGTGGCGATATCGAGTTGGTGATCGGTAGCGATGTCAGTGATTACCGTTCAAAAAATCCCGGCAAGCCGTGTATCGCCGTCTTTGGAAAGCGTTGGGGAAAAGAGCTGCGCTTACCGAGCCGCGCCAAGGGTGCCGGCGGAAGGCGAGGTGCTTACTTTGTCGATTGGATTTTGGCGCATGTTGACGCAACGTCCAAGTTGGTCGGATTTGTTGCGATCGAAGTTCAATCCATCGATACCACCGGGAACTATCAAGCCGAGCGCCTAGCCTATTTGGAACAAGGATCGTTTTCGGGGAGGAGCACGGCTGGTCTCAACTGGGAGAATGTTAATAAGAGAATACTCCCGCAGGTCATCTACAAAGGTCATGTACTCCGGCGTGAGCCTCTCTGCCAAAAAGGACTATTCTTCATCTGTCCAACCCCCGTCTACAACAAAATAGCGGAGCGCCTCGGTGGCAACTTGGGCGAAATCCACCAGCAGGCTGGGGCGGTGACGATTATGTGGTATGACGTCGGGGAGGAGCAACCCCCTGGGCAGATCCGCGCACTTGAGCTGGGTGGCCAAACCACCACCACGATTGACCAAGTTGCGCTTGCTTTCACGGCGCCCAGCAATTTGCCCCCGCCAAAGGTCTACGAGCAGGCCATCGTTTCGGAGCTGTAGCGTGGATCGCAGTGCAAATATGCGCGCCATACGCAGCAAGAATATGCGTCCAGAGCTCGTGGTTCGGAGCTTAGTGCATAAGATGGGCTATCGTTACCGGTTGCACAGAAAAGATCTTCCGGGAAAACCCGATCTCGTCTTTAGTTCTCGAAGAAAGGTCATATTTGTCCACGGGTGCTTCTGGCATTCGCACTTGGGATGTAGGGTTGCACACGTGCCGAAGTCTAACCAAAATTACTGGAACGCGAAACTTCGGGGCAATCAGCAACGCGACAGTACTAATATGCAACGACTCCACGCAGCCGGCTGGAGTTCCATGGTCATTTGGGAGTGTGAGACGAAAAACGAGACGGACTTAAGGCAACACCTGGAAACTTTCCTTGGATGAAAAAGCGTCGTAGCAGAGTCAGCGAACGCATCCACCTAAGCGCCGTATCAAACGACCCTCTTCTTAGACAGAACTTTTTGGAGCTGTTTTCGCGTATGAGGGTGACAGACGTGAAGCTCACTTTCCGGTGAGCCCATCAAAACTAGTACGGTTACGTTACGCCCGTCCCCGGGTTGTCAGTCCGTCCCCGGGTTGTCAGTCTCGGTGCCGGGCAAAGGCCGAGCGGCTGAAGAAGGACTGACAGACGACGAACTGACGCTCTTCGATCTGCTCTTTAGGAACAAGATCAGCAAAGCTGACTGCGAACGGTTGAAACAGGCAAGTCGAGGGGCGCTGTCTTCCCAGTCGGAATTGTTTCGCCCTATGGAAGACTAGACGCAAAAGTCTAGTACACATGCGGGAGTACGAGTACACGTCATCGACACACTCTACGGCTCTTTACCCGGTCCGCCTTACACCCGATGGAGAAAATCTCAAGAGTTTTGGACACTATTTATAACTTCGTCTGGCAAAGGACGGCCAACCAAACTGCACCTTGCGCCTAAGGATGCGAGTGCGAACGACTGTATTCCGCAGCTGCCAACCCTAATCACCATGCAACTAAGAATCTAAAGATAGCGGGTGCTCACCACCTCTACAGCGTGACCAGTTTTCTCTCAGTGCATCTTTCCGTTCTCTTGCCCACTGTTCGACGGTCCTGCGGAGAGTCGCCGAGAGGCTTCCAGACATAAGATCGAGTGTTTCGATCGCATACTTAGCTAGTGTTTCGGAGGCATTCTTTCTCAGCAGGACGTGGAAATGGGGCGGGTCGTGGTCGTCAAAAAACATCCGAATCACAAATCCGACCCCCTCGTAGACTAGCGAGGATGAGGATACAGAGCCACCGTAACTCTTGATAATTTGTCTATGGACCGCGGCGTGTTCAGGATTTGAAAGGTTTGGAATGCTCACGTTCAGGGATATGACGTTCCCTGTTTCGTCCATTTCACGAAATTCACCATGAACCGAATCGCGAGCCCAGTCGGGAGAGAACGCGAAGCTCACAACCGGTGAGCCAGTTCGATTGGCCCAGGCCATTCCCACGGCAATTCTTCCCTGGTAAACCAAGTCCTGGGATTCGTCTGCGAGGATATGTCCTGAGTATGTTTCCCAGGGGCTAGCCTGGTCCAAGCCTCTTAGGAACCGCCATTCTTCTCTATGTGTGTCACCACGCAGAACTGATGCCAATGAGTGTGTGCCATTGTCAAAAACTATTTCGGCAAGTCTCGCCTGACCAACTATCGCGATGTCGTTTCTAATTTTCTTTGCAGCCCTAATTGTCGCGAGTGTTGACAGCACTCGTTGAAGTATCTCCGCGGTTGGCATCACACCATCGAATGCGAATGACAGTTCATTTAAGAAAAGAATGCAGTTCTTCACGTCTTAGTCCAAGAGAGCATCAACATCTTTGTCCCACTGATCAAAAAAACCCTCGGGCCAATTTGACAACCTGCCGTTCTCCAAAATGGCTGGAGATTGAATAGATGCCTCTCCCGTTTCGATGGAACGCGAGAAGTAATGTAGAGCCACATCGCTGCCTTTTAAGAGGCCCTTTTTGACCGCGAGGCGCACGCCATTCAGAAGGTGGTCGCTGTGAGTCTCCGCGACAATCTGCACTCCGTCGCTTGCGCATCGGGCCATTAATTCACCCAAAGCCGCCTGGCCCTGCGGGTGTAGGTGCGCCTCTGGGTTCTCCAATAATAGCAAGGCGCCCTTCGGGGCAGCTAGGCATGCAACGAGTACCGGGAGGCAGTAGGTTAGTCCAAAGCCAACATTCGTTGGCCGATAAAAATTGCTGGTGGTTTCTCCAACTCGACCGTCAAATCTGTACTGCAAGAGAACCTCGTCTGTTCCCGCGAGAAGAGTGGTACTCAAGCGCGCACCGGGACTTAACTGTTGCAGCCATCCCACTACCTGGTCGAGAAGACCCTCTGTCGGTGCGACTTTCTCAAGCAAGTCTGCGCCCAGTCCCAAACCCGTGCGCGGAAAAGAGCGAGCCTGGGATACCGAGCGCGTCGCAGCCATACTTAGAAAGTCTGCTGTATACTCACCCCGTGCACCTAGGAACCCCGTGCCGCGGGCTCTTTGCGGAGCTTGTGGGTAGAGGGTTTGTGGGACAATGCGATCGGCCTGTAGGAATTGAAAATTGTCCGAAGTCACAAATTTTGGCGGATAAATAGGCACTTCACTAAACTGCAATTGATTGGCATCGGACGCTCCCCCAAATACCCATCGGTGGGTCTCCTTTTCCTCGACAATCGTAACAGATACAGTATCACCAAGGCTGCCCTCTGTTAGGAGGTCCCCAAACTTTCCCAACTGAACGAGTTCGCCAGATAGCGATAGGCCATCTGTCCTTCCACTTTGTTCGTAACTCTGCTTCAAGCTGGCAATCGCTTGCAGAAGGGTGCTCTTCCCGGAGCTATTTAGCCCAGCGAGTATCGTCAGCGGCGCAAGGCGGCTTTCTACATCCCGGCTTGCTTTGAAGTTCTCCAAACGAATACGCTCAAGCATTAAGGACTGCCTTCAATTTATCGCCTAACACCTCTAGCCTCTTGTTCGAAGAAGACCCGCGGCCCGTTGCGTAGAGTGAGGCGTTAATAAAGTCGACATCGGAATTAAACAAGTCAGCGAGCACCGTCAGCACTTGCTTACACTGCCCCGCCAAGGACCCTATTTCGCCAGCGGTGAGTCGGCCTAAGATCACTGTTTCGGTTTCGAACAAGCCTCGGTTGATCGGCCGTCGGTATTGGTTAGGTCCGAAATATTTTCTGAATGCAAATCTGCCGAAGACCCGCGATGAGGCGTCTAAAGCGCGATAGAACGCAGCACCGATCTCAGCCCATTTATCTTCATTCCATTCAACGCTCCGTTTTTCGACAGTATCGTTGAGGAACTCGTCCAGATTTTGATCGTCCGGCCGCTTTCCTTCGAAGGTATAGTGCGCTACGAACCGCAGCACTAGCTCTATGTCCTCCATTCGCTCGCCTTTTATCTTGCCGTCCGTGGCCCTAAAGAACTTTTCGCTTTGTGCAAGCTCGCGTACCTTCTTCCGCCACGTACCGGGATAAATAGCGTTCCTGATTTCTTGAGCAGTCAGGGGAAGACCGCCCTGGTTAATCCGGGAGAAAATGTTGAATTTGACGGCCATTGGCGTGCTCGCGCGAATGACGTGTAGAGTTAACTCCGTCTCGCTGATGCGGCGCTGAAGAGGCCGTGGAAGCTCCGCAAAAGCCTTAGATTTGTACTCTAGAAGCGATTGGAGACCTGTCAGCCGCAAAGGGTTCAATCTCGCGCTGACGGCTCTATTAAGGGCTGCGACATCTACAAAATGTGCGATAGCACAAAGCCGTTGCAGCCCATCAACGACAGTGTAGTTACCATCTCTGTCCTCCGACACATAAAGGGAAGGGATTGGTATCCGCAACAATATCGATTCGATGAGGGAAGTCTTTCGTTTCTCGTCCCAAATGTTGTCGCGCCGCTGAAAATCCGGCGAGAGATCCAATTCTCCTTCTCTTAGACGCGTGAGTAGCAGGTCAACGGTTCGAGCTTGTGTGATCACGTCAATTTTTGAGGGGTCAAAGGGAGCCCGAATCGCCCCCGCCTGACTGTCAGGGTTTTCAACCTCTAATCCGGAACCTCTGCCATCCGAGGTTAGCTCTTCGAGAGTGGTGGGATCCTCTCTTGCCTCAAAGTTCTCTTCCTGCAACATCAGATCTCCTCTGTACCCTTCACTTATATACTTCGAGGGGCTTCGCGAATTAAGAGGCTTTCGTTTATCGTTGTTGCCGTCCAGTTCCTACCACTGGCCGGGGCCGATGGGATGAAGAAGCAACGCGAGAGTCGTGTTGTCGATCGCAACCATTTGGAACCTGTCCGTTCAAGCCCTATTTGGTACCACGACGGATCGCGTCCAGCTTCTTGAGGTGGTCCTTGGTTCGCTTCCAGCCGGAGTCAATGCTGCGCAACTCGCCGATGCTCTTCCGAATGCCGCATCTTCGACCACTTGAAACGAGTGGGCCGTGAAACTCAACATCTCCCAGGTCCCGCTTTCTGTCCGATTCCATCTGCCCACGCCTTCTACGCGTACAACGTCGGCGAAAAGGTGGTTGGCGATCTGTTTTGCCAGACTCCGTTTTGCCTGAACGATGTGTTTTTCTTTCCCGTCCTCGAGATGGATCGGCACGGGGTCGAGTTCGCCACCCACTTTGATTGGTATCCCCTGGAAGCTGCCCGGCTGCTGGATGGGCCCGAATGCCGGCATCTGGAAGCGGTCTCTTCCAGGGAATTCGATGACTTTCTTGCCGGCAGGATCGGCGATGACTCCCTTGGCGTTGTCCTCTGCTAGCCGATTGTCCAGTCGCGCTGCTGCTTCCATCGCCCGGTCGTTCGCGTCCTTGTTGCGGACGGCCCGCAGTCGCTCGCGCACCTTCGGCTCCGCCTCCCGCTCTACCTTGGCAACCAGGATGGTGCTGCCCTCCTCAAGCCGGTCCCCGGGATGAACGCTCTTCTCGTTGCCCAGCAAAATGGCGAAATCCTGCATGTATTCGGCCAGGCGGAGCAGAGGTATGGTGCTCGGCGTAAACGCGTCGATGGTGAAGCGGAACTCTCCGGTTTGTTTCCGTTTACGCGGCATAAAAGTTACTCGATCTCACAGGACTCCGCACGTAGCAAGTAGACGCTGCCTGGCCCGTTCCTGTCTCAAGGAATCGCGAGGAGTTGCGGATGCACGTACCAACACCGTCCATTCTATTTCGGAACGCACAAGCCAAATATTAAGCAATATTTAGGTGGTCTTGGTAATCACAATGGGTGTGACCCGGCGACCGTAATGCCCGTCGGCGCAAGAAGGGACGCAGCTAAGCATCGGTGGCGGGATTCGAACCGCAGGTCTCTCCACTGCGGTCGAGATGACAATTCTGGGGTAGGACGGCGAAGGCGATTTCGGTAGGTGGGGGCGTTGCTCAGAGGGTTTCATCCTCCGAGATTTTCAGCCGTCGCCATTCGACTTCGCTCAGGCTCTCCGGGGCTGTTCCGCTACCGCGTATCATGCTGCATAGAAGCCCGAAGGATTTACCAACTAGTTAAGCTTGTCCGGCTTGCCTGCCATGCTCCAAGCATTGCTCCAAGCAATGCTTGATGATGCCAAACCACAGTCACATCCATATTCACAAAGAGCATTGGTTGCCCGCAAAGGTAATTTGGTCGGTTATTGGAAATAACCGACATCTCCACTGCGACAGCTTGAATTTTCAGGGCAGAAGAGGCTGCGGAGCAGGTCACTCCAAGGGAAGAGTCACTCCCTCAGCGGCTAAAGCCGGGATCATAACAAAGCAGCTTCGTACGGACTGAAGTCCGTACCCTTCACGGGCTAGAGCTGGCTGCGGCGAGGTAGCCCGTACCCTTCACGGGCTAGAGCTGGCTGCGGCGAGGTAGCCCGTACCCTTCATGGGCTGAAGCTGGCTGCGGCGAGGTAGCCCGTACCCTTCAATGTCGCTGTTCACCCAAGGGCATGGAAATAGGGGGAAGTTTAAATCTCCACTGCGACAGCTTGAATTTTCAGGGCAGAAGAGGCTGCGGAGCAGGTCACTCCAAGGGAAGAAGTCCCTCAGCGGCTAAAGCCGGAATCAGGACAACAGCTTCGTACGGACTGAAGTCCGTACCCTTCACGGGCTAAAGCTGGCTGCGGCGAGGTAGCCCGTACCCTTCATGGGCTGAAGCTGGCTGCGGCGAGGTAGCCCGTACCCTTCATGGGCTGAAGCTGGCTGCGGCGAGGTAGCCCGTACCCTTCAAAGAGTTTGAGTTCTCCGCAGCCTGTAGAGCAGCTTTTGGCGCAGCACGCTCTACTCGGCATCCGCACAAAAGCCAGTTGCCACACCTTTCGCGCGACCGGCATCACTCAATACCTGCGCAACGGTGGCAAGCTCGAAGTCGCGCAGCAGATGGCCAACCGCGAGAGCGCCCGGACCATGGGTCTCTACGATCGGCGCAACGACCTGGTCTCGCTCGATGAGGTGGAGTGCATTCTGATCTAGAAAAGTCCGCGTTTTCAAGGCTGACGAGGCTTCTTGACTTGTTATGTCGCCCTCCGCTCTCATGGGCGGCGAAAGCGTCGCAAGGCTCTGATGTTTGACTGGTGACAGGCACGCGGCTTACGTTGTCCAGGGCGAGGGCCGCTAAAAACACAATGGGAGGATACATGCCGAAAGCTCTGATCACCGCCATCGCTTTCTCGTTGATTTATCTTCTCCAGCTATTAGCTGTCGGAATTGGGGCCTTCAAAGAAGGCGGTGGAAGAGGGCTTTCCTGCTGTTTTGCCGCGGCCCTGCTTGTCCTTTGGGGTGGCTTCTTGTTCATACGAACAAGAACATTCAGATACAGAACCGTCGCTTTCGTCGCCTTTGCCCTTTCGCTCACCCTGTGGGTAAATCCAGCGCGGCAGATCGAGGTTGCGACCGAAGAACATGAGAACCGTGAAACAACCGCGACACTTCGCAGCATTCAGGTTTCAAATGTCACCGACGATCCTTTCTTGAATTCACAAGGAAAACCTCTCGGCATCAGAATGCGATATTCCGTTCGATTTCCCCGTGACGGCTTATATCCTGCGGCACCCGTTCTTACCTCGACCGACGGCCGCCAATCCATGAGGATCATTCACGCGGAGATTACACCTCGACCTCAGGCCACGCAATCCGATTCGTTGAACACCGGTACCTATGCCAAGTACACCGGCAACGTCACCTATAGCTTCGTTGTTGACCTGGTCCCCGGCTTCATCATCGTGTCTCCTGACAAAACCAAGTCATGCCTCTCCTTTGCTAATGTGGACCAAAAGAACGCTGTGATGACGAGCGATGGCACAACCCTATTCCACGTTCATATCGACGGGACGGACTACGGGGGGTACCTCGGGGGAGCAGAGGAAGTCACGAAGAACGCCTATAACATAAAAGAGTTTTACCAAAATGCGCTTGAAAATGGCGCCAGGGTTACTTGCGAGTTCGATTCCAGAGGCGAAATACGATAGCGCTACGCCCCTCTTGGCCTTAGTGCATCATAGGAGAGACATGCGGTATCTGCCGCATGACGAAGCGCCGCCTGGCCGACACGTCTCTGCCCTTCGCATCTCTCGCCGCACGCGTCCTGCGTTGCGGTACTCACGGACCTACTCGAATAGGGCGTGTCCCTTGAAGACGTGCAAGACCTCGCCGGCCACGCCGATCTGCGCACAACGCGACTTTACGATTCGCCGGCAGCGCAAGTTCAGGCGGAATATTGTGGAGCGGATTTCGATGAAGACAGAGGTGCAGTGAAGCCCACTAAACTCGCCAACTGCCGGTGCCTAGCTCAGGTATTTCCGCAGCGGCTCCAGGTACTGTCTACTCCACCCGCCATCGGGCATTTCACCGCTCAGGTGCGCACGCATGTCCTCCGGGAATCCCTTATGCTCCATCGTGAGTCGAGTCCCAGAGCCCTGCGCTTGCAAGTCGAATGTAACGATCGAGTACACACCCTCCGGCCACATCTTGACGCGCCACGCCTGGACGATTCGCCGATTGGGGACCAGTTCTATGTTTCGCCCGGTAATCACACCGCCGAAACACGAAAACGCGCCTCCGGCTTCGCGCTCAATCTCGGCCGGATGGCCGCCGCTGAAAGCGCTGAACTGTTTTGAATCCAGGAGCGCTTCGTAGATACGCTGCGGACTCACCTTGAAATCGACTTCCTTTTGGATCGCTGGAGACATTCTGATCCCTCCTGTAAATAGGTTTGTTTGGATTGCATACCCATACCCGGGCGGTCGCGCATGGCGACGTTTTCGATTGGAGCACGTAACTAAAATATGATCAATATCATATTTTTCTGGCAACAGAAACGAGCTTGCTCCATAGTTGAGACTACGTTTCACAACGAGGAACGCATGCCCTATCCATCCGGTCACCGCGACAAGGTCAGAAAACAGATCATTCAATCGGCTCGCAAACTTTTTAACCGGAGCGGATTTGAGAAAGTGTCCGTCAACCAGATCATGGCGGACGCTGGTCTTACACGCGGCGGGTTCTACAATTATTTCGAAAGTAAGAGCGATCTTTACGCTGAGGCGCTGTCGTGTTTCTTCACCGACCCAAATTGGAATAACACCTGGGAGGGTGTGGACATTGATCTGACGGCGGCGCAGATCGGGCCACAAGTCGTTTGCGCTTATCTGTCTCGTCAGCACTTCGAGAACATTGATGACTCATGCCCGATGATCGCTTTGCCGGGGGATGTTGCGCGCGGCGGGCAGAAGGCGAAGCGCGCCTTTGAGACCGTGTTTCGCGCAATGGTCCGTTTCCTGGAGCGCGACTTGCAGGGCCACAGTCGCCTCCGGGCGCCCACGGCGCAGGCGATCGCCGCCCTTTGTGTGGGCGGCATGGTAGTCGCACGTGCGATCGACGATCGGGCGCTCGCCGACGAACTGCGGAGTTCCTCTATGGCAGTCGCCCTCAAGCTCGGTGGGTGGGATGAAACGGTGGTCAAGATGCCCTACCCTTCCGCGCGCGAGAAACCACTATCTGGCGCGTCAAGCAAACGTCCAAATCAAACGAAGAGGCATTCGAGGAGCGAAACGCGACGTATGCCGAAGTCGAAGATGTGATGGACGAATAGCTCGCTCGATCGGCGAGCCTTAACTTAACAAGCTGTTCAAATTAACGATGAGCGGGACTCGAATCAGGGGGAAAAGCCTGATTTTGCATGGCCGGATTCGTCTGTTTGAAGGCACGGTGGTTCTTTTTAGAAAACGACTGCACTTGTGGTGGGACCGAGAGCACCCAGGATTTCATCCTGGATTTCATCCTGGGCTACTTTCAGCCGTCCCTTCGGGACTGTTCGGTGGTGATACGGTGATTCGTCTTTTTCTTAGGCAGGTTGGTTTCCCTTCTTTAGCTTGAGAGGGCTATACGTATGCGCTCTGAAGTGAATGCGGCTTTAGCCGCCGAGGGATCGGTATCGACCCTCAGTGGCTAAAGCCACTCTTGACGCTGTGAACTGACGTACGGGCTAAAGCTCGCTGCGGCGAGGTAGCCCGTACCCTTCAAGCCCTTAGATCTAGTTTGGACAAGCCTGACTTTCAGCCGTTGCCATTCGACTTCGCTCAGGCCAGGCTCTGCGGGGCTTTTCGAGACTGTTACGAAAGTCTATGCGCGGAGCTTGTTCATCGCTGGCTCAATTCCGTATCGTCGCGCTGAGATCCTGGCTGGTGAATGAAATTAATTTCTCGCAGGCCGAGCACATGCCGGCTCTTTGCTAGAACTAATGCAGGAGTTCTTCTAAACGTGACCGATAAGTTCGGCTCACGCGCAGCGTCTTGCCGTCTCGCAGCGTTAGAACTGCATCTCGATTCGCTGACGGGTCCAAGCGAACAATGCGTTCCGCCTGGACGATCGTCGAGCGATGAACCCGGACGAACTGATTCCGGTCGAGACGAGCTTCCAACCGTGTAAGGGGCTCGCGAATCAAGTGGGTTTTGCCGCCTACGTGCAATCCAGCGTAGTCTCCCAACCCCTCGATCCAATCCACATCCCCGACTTGCACGAAGGTAAATTCATTACCCCTGCGCACAGGGAACCGCTTGATCAAACATTCATCTGTCTCTTTCTCTGAGGTCGCTAAAAGTCCATAGAGTCGTTCAAAATTGGCCTCTTGGCGATGAAGAGCTAACATGCGCCGCGCACGTTCGATACAAGCCCCGAATCGTGCATCATCAATTGGCTTGAGGAGATAGTCAAGCGCTTCAACATTAAACGCATCCAAGGCGTACTCTTCATGCGCAGTAAGGAACACGATGCACCGGGCTTGCTCTCGAGGCAACTCTCTCAGGAGGTCTAATCCGGAAATACCGGGCATTTCAACGTCGACAAAAATCAGATCAGGCGAAACCTGCGGAATCTTCGCGCGCGCCTCCTCCCCGGTACTGCACTCCCCTACGACCAGCATGTCGGAATAGACGCCTAAGCGTGTAGTGATGCCAACTCTCGCTAGCGGCTCATCATCGACAACCAGAACGCGAATGCTCATTGTCGAGCCCCTTGAGAAACTATAGAAGACGCCGTGGTCAGAGGAAATTGAATCGAGACCAAAAACCGATTGTTCTGAGCATTGTTGACTGTAATGCTCCCTCGTTCCCCGTAGAGTTTTTCCAGTCGCTTCTTGGTATTCGCTAGGCCAAGCCCATTTCCTTTGTCATCGGACTGCAGCGGGCCCTCCGTATGGTCATTTTCTATAGCGATTCGAAGCTGTCCTTCGATTACAGAAGCTGCGATCGAGACCTCGCCCCCATGAGGACAACGTGCGACGCCGTGTCGGATCGCATTCTCCACAATCGGTTGCAAAAGAAACCTAGGGACCTGTGCCTCGGAAGCTTCTGGGCTGACGCTCAGCGAGACGGCAAGACGAGTTCCGAAGCGAACCTGTTCGATGGAAAGATATTCCCCCGTGACGGCTAGCTCCTCTCGAAGAGTCACAACATGAGCTTCTGGGAAGCTGAGGGTATTCCGCAGTAGAGCGGCGAGTTTTGCGATCATCTCAGTAGCCAGTTCGGGCTGTTTGCTTACGACGAGCGACGAGATCGCATTTAGGGTGTTAAACAGAAAGTGGGGCTGCAATTGGTAACGGAGAGCCTGAAGTTGTGCCTCTCGCGCAGTCGCTTCTGACGCCAACAATCTACTCCTCTGCTCCTCCACGGTACCGTAATGCTTGATCCCGAAGTAAAGTGCGCTCCATGCGATGAGAACGATCGCACCTTCGAATGCTTGGGCGGCGACCATACTCCAGCTGAGCGGTGTTCGGGGCTCAACCAAGTGGAGCGCAATGAGCGCCGATACGACGGTGCATAGAAATCCCAGGATGTATGAGAATCCCACTGATAGAAACAGGGCAGAAGCTAACGGGGTAGACCGCCGCCAGAGGAAATGGCAACAGGCATACAGTACGAAGCTGGCCAAGAACGTGGAACAAAGGAAAGAGAGCTGGTAATCCACAGCTTCACGCATATGGCGAAATGGAATGTACGAGACAGCTGTTGCCAATCCATAAAGTGTCCATCCGCCGATCTGGAGTGGCCAAAAAGAAGGAGCACGGCGCTGGGGAGAAATCTGGGGCACAAATCCATTCTACCGACCGAGTTCTTCGACTAAAACCAACTGGGCGCATGAGATGCACGACTCATCGCAGAATCGCGGAGGTTCACCACCTTTGACTTTCCGTCCGGGTCGAATCGACGATAGGTTGATTGCTGAGACGCCCTTCTATTGCACGAAGTATTAGAGCTTCTCGCGCGGTGTTCAGCTTCCCCGAAGGAGTCCGAGGATGACCGATGTTTCTACACGTAAGCCCTTTGATGTCCGTAAAGCTGTTCTGGCAATAGCAGTGGGTGGTCTAGTCGCCGGAATGCTGGACCTCGGGCAAGCTCTCGTTTTATTCGGAGCCAAGATTCCCCTGGCGATCGCTGCTGGCTTGCTGGGGCCGCAGGCCTTCGGTGGAGGCGTGGCGACGTACGCTCTGGGAGTATTGCTGCACTTTTTCATCGCTCTCTCAGCGGCGGCTATTTATTTTGCAGCAAGTCGCAAATTACGATTCTTAACCGAATACGCGCTGGTCTGCGGCTTGTTCTTCGGCGCTGCTGTGGAGCTTGTGATGCGTCTGATTGTTCTGCCGCTCTCTGCGCTCCACGCAAGTGGGCCCTACCAGTATCGTGACTTAGTTCAAGGGCTAGTCATGCATATGGTCATCGTTGGGCTACCAATATCGTTCAGCGTTCGGCGGTTCGGGAGGGAAGCTGAGCCAGTTCGGTGACCCGCGCGGCAGCCGGGCGTTGCGCGCAGACACAACGCTATTCCCCGGGATGAACGCTCTTCTCGTTACCCAGCAAAATGGCGAAAATCCTGCATGTATTCGGCCAGGCGGAGCAGAGGTATGGTGCTCGGCGTAAACGCGTCGATGGTGAAGCGGAACTCCCCGGTTTGTTTCCGTTTACGCGGCATAAGAGTTACTCGATCTCACAGGACTCCGCACGTAGCAGGTAGACGCTGCCTGGCCCGTTCCTGTCTCAAGGAATCGCGAGGAGTTGCGGATGCACGTACCAACACCGTCCATTCTATGTTGGAACGCACAAGCCAAATATTAAGCAATATTTAGGTGGTCTTGGTAATCACAATGGGTGTGGCCCGGCGACCGTAATGCCCGTCGCCCAAGAAGGGACGCAGCAAAGCATCGGTGGCAGGACGAACCGCAGGTCTCTCCACTGCGCTACGCTTCGGTCGAGATGACAAAGGGAGGGCTTAGCTCTTTGGTCAAACGCGGCTGATAGGGAGCGAGAGAACTGCAGATCTCTCCACTGCGCTACGCTTCGGTCGAGATGACAAAGGAGGGGCTTACCTCTTTGGTCAACACGGTTGATAGGGAGCAAGAGAACCGCAGATCCCTCCACTGCGCTACCCCGCATTTCCTGTCCAGATTGGTAGCGCTGGCGAACTTCTTACGGTTTTCCTTGAGAGAAAACCGCATACGTGGCCTGGTCAAGTGCTGTTTAGCAGGAAATGCGGGTACGCTTCGGTCGAGATGACAATTCTGGGGTAGGACGTCGAAAGCGATTTCGGTAGGTATGGGGCATGGCTCAGAGGGTTTCACCCTCCGAGATATTCAGCCGTCCCTATGGGACTTGATCCGGTTGCCATCCGCTATCCAGCACTCACGTGCTGGGCTACTTTCAGCCGTCCCTTCGGGACTGTTCGGTGGTAATACGGTGATTCGTCTTTTCTTAGCCAGGTTGGTTTCCCTTCTTTAGCTTAAGGGCTAACTTGGACAAGCCTGGCTTTGAGTCGCCGCCATTCGACTTCGCTCAGGCCAGGCTCTGCGGGGCTGTTCCGCACGCGCATCATGCGTCCGCTCTCCCTCACACCGAAGCTGGCTCCCCGTTCGCTGGCTGGCTCCAGCGCTGCGGCGTGCTGGCGTACTCGCGTGGGGTGCAGTGGACGTACTTTTTGAAGACAGAAGAGAAATAGGCTGGGTTGCAGAAGCCGCAGCGGTCGGCTACCTCCGCTACGTGCAGCCGCGGATCGAGCAGAAGGCGCTTGCCCATCTCTACGCGCTGCCGGATCAGATACTCCTCCAGCGTTCTCTCCGTCTTCCGGCTGTAGACCCGGCTCAGGTGGCCGGCGGAGAGATGCAGCGCGTTTGCCAGGTCCTGAATGGTGACCCGCGCCGGATCCATTTCCAGAATCAGACGGTGCACCTCGTTCACGATCTTCTCCTCGCGCTGGCTGAAGATCTGCACCACCAGTTGCCGCATCTGCTCCACAAAGCGCCGGAATGTCTCCGCCACCGCAAATGGGCTCGGCGCGCTGATCAGCGTACCGAGCGCCTGCTCCTTGGCCACCCGCACCTGGGTCGCGTCCGCGCCCAGGTTGGTCATCTCCAGGCTCAGGTGTTCGCAGGCCCAGGTCAGAAGGCCGCGCGTCTGCTGCATCTGTTCCGTCGTGACCCCGGCCGGCGCAGCCTGGCTCAGGAAGTCCCGCACCGCTGCCGCTACACCCGCGGGCTCGCCCAATTGCAAAGCCTTGAACAGGCTGCGCAGGCTTTCCGTCGGTTCTTTCCGGCGCGTCGTTGGAGCGGCGAAAAAGCTCACCGCCGCCTGGCTCGAATCGAGTGCCGAACACGCCTCGTGGTACGCGCGCAGCAGTTCATGCGATTGGCTATGCGTCAGGCTGATGCCGATGCGCGCCTCGGTGATGCCTTGTGCCTCCACCGCCCGCAGCACGGCCTGCGCCATCTCACCCAAATGCATGCGTTCATGCGCGCTGTTGCGAAACTCCTGCCAGGTAAAGATGCACAGCTCCCCCGGCCGCACGGTGCTGCACAAGGTGTTCGGCCAGCGGCGGCACAGATCTTCCACGATGTGGGAAACGCGGTCGAGCGCCAGGTGATTGCTGATGGCGGGCGGCGCCGAGGTCGCTTCGGTTTGCGTGTGCATGCGCAAAACCAATAACCGATTGGGCATTTTTTCGAGGCCAACCTTGCGTGCCAGAGCCACGGCGCCGGCCTGGTCATGATTGGGGCCGGGGATTTGGCCGGAGAGGAACAGCTCCGCCAGCTCTCGCCGGTCGAGCGCCAGCTCCCGCTCGCGGACGCGTTGGAACTCACCCATGATCTCCAGCCGCTTCCACGCGTTGGCAATGTAGCGCGCGAAGACCTCGAGCATGCGCACCACCTCGGCCAGTTGCGGCGGGGTCACCACCGTGACCTTGAAATAGGACTTCTCAAGCTTGTCGAGATCGATGTGCGGCTGCCCCTGGAGCGTGGCCCGCACCCTGGCGAACTTCTCTTTGGTGGGTGGCTCGGTCAGCACCTGCCCGCTGAACAGCGTTCCCAGATAGCGCCCATCGCACACCACGGGAATGGCGATATCGGTCAACCCCACATGGCAGTGGTAGACCTGGGTGGCCCCGGTAGCCCGGCAGCGCTGCTTGGCCGGCTCGTCGCTGTGTCCGCAGGTTTGCGCCTGGTAGGCTCCGAAGCCATGCACCATGTCGCAGAAGGGAGTGCTCGGCGTGGTGCGCACCGTGCCCAGGTGGCCCAGAGGATGGATCTGCACCAGAGCTTCTCCGGTAGAGGCGGCGACGGGGTGGTGGGGCTCGAAGAGGTCGAGGTCCTCGGCCCACATCAGTTCCACATTGCGGATGGGGCTGGCATCGTTCAGCAGAACGAGCATGTATTGGAATAACTCGAGATCCTTCTCAAATTCCTGCTTCATGGGGTGCGTGGACGCGCTGCTGGGCGTGGTCATGGATTTGTTCATTTCGCCTCACAGGAGGAAGGGAATTTGGTTTGAAGGGATCGCGGATCATGGTATCGCCTAATGGGTGTGGGCGACTAGAGGGATTAGTGTTCTTCACCCTCGGGGGCTAAAGCCCGGATTGATTGCGGTGGAGTTACGGACGGGCTTAGGCCCGTCCCCTTCAACCTCAGGGCCTGAAGCCCGGATTGATTGCAGTGGAGTTACGGACTGGGCTTAGGCCCGTCCCCTTCAACCTATGCGGATTTGGGAGCGGCTTGCGCCCGGGCCTATGGGTGCCTATGGGTGCGCCCGGATCGTGAGGCCTCCGTCGACTACCAGGTGGGTGCCGGTAATAAAGGAGGAGGTTGTATCCGCCAGGAACATTGCGGCGCCGGCGACGTCCTCGGGCACGCCGCGGCGCCCTAGCGGGTGGAGGGCTGCGGTTTCTTTTGCGAGCCGGGCTGGGTCGCCGGAGGACTTCAGATAGTCCTCCCATAGCTGGGTGTCGATGTAGCCGGGGCAGATGGCGTTGACGCGAATCTTGCGGCTGGCCAGCTCCAAGGCCAGGTTTCGCGTGAGCGCCAGCAAGCCGGCTTTCGAACAGGCGTAGGGAATGGCATTGGGAAAGGCGTTCGTGGCGTGAATCGAACTGATATTAATTACCGCGCCGCCCGCCTCAGGGAAGCAGGGGACCAGGGCCTGCGTCAGTAGAAAGGGAGCACGCAGGTTGACCGCGATCACTCGTCCCCAGCCTTCCGCCGTCACCTGGTCGAAGGGCAGGTCCAGCTCGATGCCCGCGTTGTTCACCAGCACGTCGACGCGGCCGTAGCGTGCCTTGATGCTGCGGGCGATCTCGGCAATGGCCGCCTCGTCGGCCAGGTCGGCCTCGATCAGGCTTGCGCCGGGTTTGGCCAGAGGCCGAATGGGGGGCTGAACGGCCTCGTTCATGGCGCTTGCGGCGTTGTGGCCCCGCACTGCGTCCTTATCCACCAGGACCACATCAGCGCCCGCGGCATGAAACGCTTGCGCGATCGCGCGACCGATACCCTGGGCGGCGCCGGTCACTACCACGACCTTGCCGGCAAACTTCGGTGGGGGGCCCTCGGTCATCGTGCCTCATCCAGGAAAATGATTTCCGAGCTTTGCGGAATCGGCAGAGCGACCGTCAGCCCCGCAAGCAGGCTGGCGCCGGTGACGGTTTGACCGGGTGCGCTTCCATCGACATAGTGCAGCCGATACTTGCGCCCGGCCACCACACCCTGCAGCTTGTAGGTGTAGGAGCCCTCGCCAGGGGTCGATCCACGGAAAGCGAACAGAACACCCGTGCCACGAGCGGAGTCGAAATACTGCATGCCGTCCCAGTGAACGCCATCGGGACGCGGAGTGACGTGGTACAGCGACGCATCGCGCACCAGCGGCCGCAGCTTCTCCTTATAGAGAGCGAATTCCGCCTTGGCTACGGCATGCTGTTCCGGGGTCCAGGCATTCGTATCCTGCATTACGGTGAGCATGCCCATCATGCCGCTGCGCAGCATGTAGCGAAAGTTCTCGATCTTTGGAGCCGGCCATTTTTCGACGTAGGCCTCGAGCATCGCTGCCGGCATCAAAAAGCTGGTGTCGTAAAAGGCGCGCCGGTTCGAGAGGGGATCATACGTATCTGTGATGGAGAAGTAATCGCCATGCGAAGCGCTGCCGAAGTCGACCATGCGGCCGCCATCGTTGCACACCTCGAACAGCACGCCTGGATGCTGTTTCCGCATCTTGGCATAGATATCGTAGTAGGCCTGCACGGCGTGGTAGCTCACGTCGGTCGAGTTGGAGGCGTACTGCATATTTACGCCGTTGCCTTCGACGGTAGACATCCGCGGAGGCTCGGCCGGCGCGTGCGGATGATCGGCGCGCGTACAGTTCTTCGTGACCAGGTAGCCGTCATGCTCCAGCATGTCGAGGTGGTAGCCGGTGATGAGGCGGTTTACTTCGCGCTCCGCGTATTCCTTTGCCGGTGGGTAGCCGAGGTCGGTCGCTCTGCCGACAAAGTCTGCCGGATGCCATCCTTTGGGAACATCGGCGACCAGCCAGTCTTTGATTTTGGGATCGTTCACGTTGAGTGCGCCCGGATTCGTATCCACGCCTGCATGTGACCAGTCGACCCAAATACCGAACTTCATTCCATGCTTGTGCGCGTCATCGACGATGGGCCCAAAGCCGTGAGGGAACTTGGTTGGGCTTGGATACCAGTCGCCCACACCGCGGAACCAGCCTGCATCGACGCCGAACAGTTCCAGCCCGAGCTCGGCCGAGTCGCTCACCATGCGGTGCGCCAGGCCTTCATCGATCTGCATGCCGCTGCCCCAACTGTTGCTCACCATCGGAGGATAGTTTTTCTCTTTCCACGTGAGCGGGTTGCCGAGCACCTGCCGTACCCAGGGACGGAGAATATTAGCGGCTCCGTCCATGCCGCCGGTGAAGCCGCCTACAAACACGGTGGGAGCGGTGAAGGTCTCATTTGGCATAAGGCGGGTGCGATAGGGGCCGGGATCGGGATTCAAGCCCACGGCGCCCGATACAGAAGACGCATCGCGCTGCACTTTAAGACGCGTGCGTCCGCTGAATTCGATGCCCACGTACCAACCGTCCTGCGCTGCGTCTTCGCGCTGCAGCATGAACCAGGGAATGACTTCGCGTTCATCCTGATTTCTGGCGTAGGTGCTGGAGAGGCCGGTCCATGCGTAACCGGCTGGGACGGCTACGTTGTGGGTGCCTTCATTGGAGGGGCGGCCTGAGCCCTTCTCGACGTAAGCGTGCCGCAGCGACGCCTCGGCAGGAAAGCTGAAGCGAAAACTGTCTTGCATGGGCAGCCATACTTCCGCGCCAGAAAGGTTCTCGATCTGGATGCTGTGTTCGATGGGGCCGGTGGTGGCGCGCGCTTCCCATGTCCAGGTGAGCTTGAGGTGTGGCGACGCGCTCTCGTAAACGAAGGTCGCTTTGCGCGCGCTTACCTTGCTCTCGGCTTTGTTGAGTTTCCACTGCAGCGGCATGTTGTGGCCGTCTTGCTCGACCGTTGGAATCAGCTGCTCTGGAGCCGAGTTGGCCCAGGCCTTCGCGGCGCCGGTCTTTACGCTCAGCAACCTGGGAGCCTGTGCGCCGGCCTGCACCAGGATGGTGGTTTGTGCGGTTTTAAGCGAGGCGGTGGTCTGCGCAAACAAGGTTGAGCTGAGAAGGAGACCGGCGATCGATACGCCGAAGTAGTTAAGTGAAAGACGCACCAAGGAGACCTCTTTGGGAAAATAGGTGGAGCTTAGTGACTGTTGAGCTTCAGCCGTTGCCATCCGGAGCGTAGGGTGAAGAGGCCTGCTGTTTCTGAAGGGTACGGGCTTCAGCCCGTACTTACATTCATCGAACAATGCTTGGCTTTAGCCACTGAGGGAAATTACCAGTACCCTCAGCGGCTAAACAGGCTGCGGAAAAAGTCAATTTGGGCGTGGGCATGAAAAATCGCAACGCACTACAAAGCCCGTAGAGCGATTTGTGAGGCTCGGGTGATGATTTTCTATCACCAATTTTGACCCTTGTTTTGGCCTTCTTTGACTTTTTCCGCAGCCTGTAAAGCCGAATTCGTGCTTGAAGGAGCTGACGTACGGACTAAAGTCCGTACCCTTCAATTAAAGTCCGCACCCTTCAATTAGTGTCTGTACCCTTCAGATGCCGGAGTTCTTAACTTAGCCGAGCTTTAGCCGTACCCTTCAGATGCCGGAGTTCTTAGCCTAGCCGAGCTTTAGCCGCACCTAGAAGAATAGTCGCAGTCCCAGTTGCATAATGCGGCTGCCGTTCTTTCCGTTGATGCCGCCGAACGTTGGATCGTCGGGGTTGTTGTCGACCGTAGGCTGGCCTGTGCTGGGCGCCGGCCCGAACGCTGGATGATTGAAGACGTTGGTTGCTTCTGCGCGGAACTCTACGTAGCGCTCCTCGTTGTCACCGACGTAGAACTTCTTGAGCACGGTGGCATCGGTGTTGATGTCTCCCGGGCCGCGCACATTGGGATACACGTACGGTGCGTTGCTCAGGCTGTAGTCAGCCGTGCGCTGGAAGGCTCCGGGAACGAAGATGTTATCCCCGGTTCCATTCTGGAAGGCCCCGTTTACATATACATCGTGGCCGAAGTTCTTGCTGTTTTTTACATACTGCTGATTCGCCAACGACCAGCGCAGCGCTGCCCCGGGAACCGTGACGCCACCGGCAACATTGGGGAAGAGAACGGGCGTGCCCTTGGGGTCCCACACGGTAATGCCGGCCACGGCCCAACCGCCGATCGCAGTGTCGAGCAGGTGGCCGCCCAGGCCGTTTGGCGCACCCAGGAACATACGGCCCCTGCCTACCGGCAGATCGTAGGAGAGGTTCACCTTCATGGTTTGCGGCTTCTCATACAGCGCCACGCCATAGCCTTCCATCAGGTTGTGCGGATTCTGCAGATAGCCCTGGTTGGCGGACCCGGCATGCTGAATGTCTTTCGACTGTGCATTGGTCAGCGTCTTGCGGATCGCGTAAGAGGCCAGGAATGTCAGTCCATTCATGTTCCGCGTCTGGATCTGAATGTTGGCGAAGTTAGAGAACGACTTGCCCCAGGGGGCCTGTCCAGGGCTGGACTGCGTATATTGCGGAGCCAACGCCAGGAGCTGATACAAGGAAACCGTGGGCTGGCTGGCGAACGTTTGCGATTGGCCATAGAACGGATTCGGCACCTGCGTCTGTAGCTGGCTGCCCAGTCCGTAATACTGCAGAGGCGTGTTGTTCAGGCTCCATCCGGCGGTGGGTATGAGCAAGTGGATTCCGCGAATGCCCTGGTACTCCGTCGAGACAACAAAGTTTTTGCCGACCTGCCGCTGAATACCGAGGCCCCACATGTAGTCTTCGGGGCTTTGGTAGTGCGGCAGCAGCGCCGAGCCGCCCTGATCGGGATTGGCTGAGGCTCCAAAAGTCTGGTAGCCGTAGTCGGTGTTGGTCTTCACCGGAGGATTGAAACCGAGGTTGGCGCCCGAAGGTTGCAGCGGGAAGGTGCCCAGGCCGTGGTCGTCGCCCAACTCGCTGATCCAGTGCTGGCCGTCGAGGGAGGGAATCTGGTTGAAGGTGTTGGAGTTGTAATAGAAGCTGAAGTAGTCCGTCGAAAGGCCGTTCAGGCCCTGGTAAACATAACCTCCGCTGGCATGCAGAACGGTCTTGTCATCGAGCACATACGAAATGCCGAGGCGCGGCTGGAAGTTGAGCCAGTCGGTGGTGTAGAGGTTTTTCTGCGGATACTCCGGGGTGTCGAGGAGAACGGTGCGCCCCGTTGCACCCTGGCTGAGCCAACCGGGGTTCGGGAGACCAGAGAGGCCAGGAACAGCAGCGGTTACATCTGCCCAGCTAAAGCCGCCGTTGGCAGAGAGCACATTCTTGGCGTTGATGTCGTACTGCAGGCTGCCTTGTGGATGGCGGCCTTGTCTGCCACCGTCATGGTCCCAACGCATGCCGATCTGCACGGTGAGCTTGCTGTTTACCTTCCAGTCGTCCATGGCGAAGGCTGCCTGGTTCCAGCCGAAGGGCGTGATATCCCAGTTGCCCCACTGGAAGACGTTGGAGGAACCCATCACGAGTTCAGCCAGTGGGCTGCCGGTGAGCCCGTCGATGTTGTTCCAGGTCTTGTTCGAACCGCCGCCGGCATTGATCCAGGCGACGCCGGTGTGGTCGCCGCCCTTTTCATGGAAGCGATAGAAGTACTGCTCGTAGCCAACCTTGATGGTGTGGCGGCCGATGATCTTGGTGAGCGAAGCGGAACCGTTGGTGTTCTGGTTGACGAAGGAATCGAACTCCGAGCCGCCCACGGGTGTATAGCCGGGGAGGGTGATTGCCGGCGGAATCTGGCTGGTGGAGCGCTCGTTATTGTTGACGAGCAGGGAGTCGAAGCCCCAGGTGGTGGTATCGATGTTGGGGTCGGGCAGGGAACCGAGACCGGAGACGCCGTTGGTGACGAGGTTGGCTGTGCCGACACCTACGTGCACATCGAAAATCGTGGTGGGCGAAATGACCCAGTTATAGAGGAAGCTTCCGCTCCAGTCGGTGTCTTTGGTTGCGGCGCCGCCCGAGTGGGTAAACGGCGGAGGAACGGTGAGCGTGAGGTTGGAACGGCTGATGCTCACGTTCACGCGATGATTGTTGGAAATGTTCTCGTCGAAGCGGGCAAAGAAACGATCGGTCGGGTTGGCGAGATGGATCGTCGAGTAGTAGTTGCTCGCGTGGTCGCTGTTTGCCGCCGGTGCGTGGTTAGGGTTGGGCCACAGCGCCAGGTACTTGCTGAACAACGCGCTCTGATGCGAGAGGCCAGGGTTTGAACCCACGGGAATCTTGTTGCCGGGGAATTGCGGCCTGATCCAGTTGCCGCTGCCGTCATAGGCGCCGTTGAAGGGATCGTAGATGTTGGCGTAGACGGGGTTGCCATTCTGCTGGTTGATGACTGTATCGGAAAAATCTCCCTGGTGATTGAGCAGGGTCGGCACGCTGCTTTGGACATTTTGCGACTGCGAAAAGCGCTCGCCCTCCCAACCGAAGAAGAAGAAGGTGCGGTTTTTGCCATTGTAGAAGTGGGGAATAGTGAGCGGGCCGCCCACCGACGCGCCATAGTTATTCTGATGGAAAGCCTGGCGCGGCACGCCGAGTGCGTTGTTCAACCAATCGTTGCTGTTCAAGAGCTGGTTGCGGAAGTACTCGAACATGCGGCCGTGGTAAACATTGGTGCCGCTCTGCGTCTGGATGGTGATGATGCCGCCGGAGTAGCGTCCCTTGTCTGCGGTGAGTGTGCCGGTCTCTACACGGAACTCGCCGACGCTGTCGGGCGTTGGAACGGAGCGGTTGCTGCTGTTGAATTCAGAGTCTTGAATCTGGTTGCCATCGACCGAGATGCTGGTGCCGTTGACCTGGCCGCCAGAGAGCGAGTAGCTGTTGCCGTGGTTGGCGATGAGGTAGCCCGTGCTGCCGAGGCTTACGATGTTATCGCTGAGCGGGCCCGCACCCTGCACCGATGGCACGGTTGCGGTCAAGTCGAGCACGTCGCGGTTGAGCTGCGGCAGCTCTGTGATCATCTTGTTGTCGAGCACGCTCGAGGTGCTGGCGGTGTCGGCAGCGAGAAGATTGTCAGCAGCGGAAACCGTAACGGTTTGTTGTACAGCGCCTGGCTGCAGGGTGAAGTTCTGCGAGAGGCTATCGCCGCTGCGCAGAAGGAGGCCGGTGCGGATGATGTCGCCGAAGCCGCTCTTGGTCACCGTCATCTTGTAGGAGCCGGGCAACGCTTCGTTGATGACATACACGCCCGAGCCGTTGGTTGTGGAGGTGTAGGGCACGCCGGTGTCGGCGTTGGTCGCGCTTACTTCGGCGCCTGTGATAGCAGCTCCGCTCGAGTCGGTGACGACCCCGGAAAGGTGCGCGTTGGTTGACTGGCCTAGCACGATGTGGCTCATGCCGCCGAGCAGCAAGGCCAGGCTGAGCGCGCCGCGAAACGCTGCGCTGAAAATTGTGTGGGGGGCGGAAAGGGGCGTGCGTACGGTACTGTTCTCCATGAAAGGCACCTCTTCAGAGCGGTCCTTTGGCGTCATCTGGAACCCTGGTGTGCGCTCAATTGTGGACCGTCGATGAACGCACTATAGCGATATTCGGTGATCGCTGAATATCCGGATCAGGATTATTCTTTTGTTTAACGGTTCTCGCCAGTGGTGGGCTTGCCAGGCTTCGATGGGGCACCCTGGGATTTTTCTCAGGGGATGGGCGGTTTAGGTGTGGAGGATGGCTCTTCGAGTTCGATTTGCCGGTCTACCTGGGGCACATCGAGTGTTTGGACTGTGCCGGAGGGCCAATGAATTTCAAGCGCGGCTTTGCGGGCATCGCCCAGGCCGAAGTGAACGCGCAGATCGCTCGATGAGGCATAGCCGACGCTGTTGGCTACGCTTCTCGTTTGCGTGCCGCTTGCTGTTTTGCAGATGACTTTGGCTCCAAGGGCGCTGCGGTTGCTGCGTTTTCCGCGTAGTTTTATCTGCAGCCAGTGACGCGCGGGGCTGCGGTTGATCCACAACTCGAGTGGCGCCCCGATGGCGCTCACGGCCACGTCGATGCGGCCGTCGTTGTCGAAGTCAGCGAAGGCTGCTCCGCGATGCAGGCGCGGAAGTTCGAAACCCGGCCCAACGTTTGTCGATGCATCGAAGAACTTGCCCTGGGTGTTGCCCAGGATGCGGTTGGGTTGGGGTTCGGTCAGATCGAGGCCGCCGCCGGCGATGAAGAGGTCGAGCCATCCGTCGTTGTCGAGGTCGACGAGGCCGCAGCCCCATCCGCTCCAGGGGCGGCTAAGGCTGAGCAGATGGGTGGCGGCGCTGCGATCATCGAAAGTGCCGTCGCCGTTGTTGCGGAAGAGTTCGAAGGTTTCGCCGCGCAGGCCGGTGACGACGATGTCGGGGCGGTTGTCTCCGTCGATGTCTCCGAAGTCTGCTCCCATGCCCGAGATCATGTGGCCGTCGGCGTTGTATGCGACCAGGTTTTCCATGCCGGCTTCCTGCAGCTTTCCGTTGATGTTGCGCAGCAGCAGATTGGGCGCGTTGTCATTGGCGATGAAGAGGCCGGGGCGGCCGCTGCCGTCGAAGTCGGCGACGGCGATGCCCATTCCTTTGCCCAGTACCTTTGCGAGCCCAGTCGCTCGGCTCACCTCGGTGAAGGTGCCGTCTCCGTTGTTGTGGTAGAGCAGCATGGGCTCGGATCGATACTTGTCGGGATGGCAGTAGGTGCGCTGCGCCGGCTCGAGACCGCCGCAGACCGGGTCGTTGCCGGGGTCCCAATCGCAGTAGTTGGAGACGAAGAGGTCGAGCTTGCCGTCGTTGTCATAGTCGATCCACGCGGCGGCGATGGACCAGAGTTTGCGGCCACTCGCGTCGATGCCGGAGACGCCGGCTGCTTGCGTGACGTCGGTGAAGGTTCCGTCGCCGTTGTTGCGGTAGAGGGTGTTGCCGTGGACTCCGGCGATGAAGATGTCTTCGGCTCCGTCGTTGTTGTAGTCGGCGATGGCGGCGCCCATGTCGTATCCGCGGCCCTGCACGCCGGCGCGGGTGGTTACGTCGGCGAAGGTGCCGTCGCGATTGTTGCGGTAGAGGCGGTTGTGGAAGCTGGGGTTGGTTTTGTGGAGCGACGGAAGCTCGGCTCCGTTGACGCAGTAGAGGTCGGGCCAGCCGTCGTTGTCGAAGTCGATGACGCCGAGTCCGCCGGGCAGGGTTTCTACCTGGTATTTTTTGCCGGTGGCTCCGTTGTTCAGAACAAAGTCGATGCCGCAGGCGGGGGCGGTGTTCACCATGCGGATCGGGGAAGCAGTTGCTTGCTGAGCAAATGCGGCCCGGAGGCTTGGTCTGCAGCAAATGGCCGCGGCGGCGAGGCGGCTGAATTCGCGTCGGTTCACCTCTCCATCCTATCTGTCCTAACTGTGTCGAGCCCATGGGGGAGTCAGAGTGATTCACTCCTCATCGCGGTGAGAGCTTAGCTGATAGGTCTGAGATAGTTGACGCGCGGTGGCGAAGGCCTGGGCTGCTTCTGCCGGCCGGCCGGCTTTGCGGAGCAAGGCTCCGAGCAGGGAGTGGAGATTGCCCTTCTGGTCGGGGTAGCCGCTGGCCAGCACCGGCTCGAAGATGCTGCAATGCCTCGGTTGGCTTGCCCAACTGAGAGAGAGTGGTCGCGAGGCTGATCTGCGTGCCGGCGTCTTTTGGATCTTGCTCGGCGAGTGCGGCTAGTTGCGGCAACGCATCTTCATAGCGCCCTTGCTCCATGGCGACGCGCGCCAGGGTCTGTCGCGCTCCATATCGATGCGGATCCAGTTGCAGCGCGGCGTCTGCGTTTTGCGTGGCAGATGTGAAATCACCTGAAGCTACCTGTGCTTCCGCAAGGCGTTCGAGCAGTTTTGGATCGCCTTTGCGCATGGTGAGCGCGGTTTGATATTCCGCGATCGCTCCTGGGGCGTTACCCTGCAGGCGGAAGAGCACGTCACCACGGATCATGTGTGCGATGGCGGGGTTTCCACCAGACGTTTTGATCTGCGCATCTACTTTGCCGGCCTCATCGGCATAGCACCAGGAGAGCAGGAAGCGGGCATAGACGGTTGGTAAGCGCGCGGCTAGACTTCGCTCGAGTGCCGGGATTGCCTGATGGCATTGTCCGTTCTGCGCGAAGACTACGCCGCGTTTCAACCATGCGGCAGCGTCGCTACGTGGCGGATCGGTGTGTGCGGCGGTGGCTACGTTGAACGGTGCCGGCTTGCCTGACAACATGGCCTCGACCTGCTTTGCCTGCGGGTCGAGCGGATCTTCGGTTCGCGCCCGTTCGAGATGTTGCTGCGCTGCGGTTGTGTCGCCAGATTTGAAATCGGCGAGCGCCAGTTCGCTCCAGATAGCCGGCGCGTGTGCATCGAGCTCCGCCGATTGTTGCAACAGGTCTCGTTGCTTCTTGTCTCCCGCAGGGTAGGAGCGGGCTTGTAACCGGTACTCGGCGGCCAGGCCGGTTTGCGAGCTGCGTAATTGGCCGGCGAGTTGGCGAAAGCGTTCGAGGGTGAACTCGATCCAGGCCTCGGTGGCGTCGGCTTTGTCTTCGGCTTTATCTTGTGCGGCTACGTCGACGCCCTTCATGAACGACGTTGCGGCTTCGTCGAAATGCCCGAGCGCTGTTTGCGTCTCGCCGAGATAGGCATAGGGAATATCTTCTTTTGGGCGCAGGCGGCTGGCCGTGGTTAAGAATCCGATTGCCTTTTGCGGATTGCCCGTACGCAACAGATCGATGCCCAGCAGCAGGTTCACGAAGTAATCGCGCGGGTCGAGTTTCCAGGCTTGCTGCAGTAGAGGCAGAGCGTGGGTGTAGTCCGCCTGCTGGTGGAGGGTAAAGCCGCGGTGGAGCAAGTTGGTGAAGGGGTCTTCCTGTTGCTGGGCAATGGCCGGCGCCGACAGCAGGGATACTGTCGCTGACCAAACGAAGAAGTTTTCGCCACAGAATGCCCAACCGGCCCACGCTCCCGATCTCCCTCCGCAGGATAGCCTTTACCGGGGCTTCAGGCCATCCGTGCCGAGCGGCGACCTCGACGTGCTGGAGGGTTGAGCTTGCGTTGCGGAACCTTTACGGGCTCATTTGGGGAGACGAGGAAGGGCAGGACTGACATTCGTGGAACCCCACTCTAGAAGCCCAAAAGCCGGCTTCTAGAATGGGCCACCCGTCATTTGTTTGGTGGGACCGAATGTTGGTGGGAACGAGTTTGCCTTGAGCGCTTGTTTCGGGCTTACTCGGAGTAGTTCTGTACAAAGCTATCCTCGGGCAGGCCCATGCTGCGTACTTTATCCAGCATCTTTACGGCCGCGGCGTGATCCATGCCGCCTCCGAGTGAGACCAGGTAGACGCCGCTCTTACCCTTGGGGGTGAATACCTCGGCTTGCACGTTCGGGTGCTTCGCGGCGATTTTGGCTACCATCGCCGTCGCTGGTTCCTGACGCCGGTAGGTGTAGGCAATCACACGCCAGATGGCGCGCCCGTTCGTGGCCGGAGCGGCGGCTGGCGCGGCGGTTGGCGTTGTGGTTGCCGGTGCCTCGGCAGGCGCACTGGGCGCCGCCCGGGTTACGAGCGGGGCCTTGGGGGCCGGGGTAGTATTCGCCGGTGCAGAGCTGTGATTCGGTCGCAGAATCAACCAAGAAATAACCGCCAGTATGGCCATGACCGCCAGAGCCAGGTAGAGCGGCAGGATCGGTCGCCTAGTGATGGGTGAATCGGGTTCCGGCTCGACAACGGGTGCCGATGGCTTCTCCTTGGCGACCGGCGGGGCGACGCGCGCCGGGGTTGGCGGCGGAGTTGAGGCTGGGCGCGGCGCCGGCGGGACGGCCTTTTCTGGAACCTTGGCGACTGCGGGCGCGGGCGTTGGGGCTTTTGCCGGGAGCGGGGCGGCAGCCACAGGCGCCGGCTCGACCATTGGAGCGGCCGGCTTCAGCGCATTGGCGACCTGGGCCAGGGTCCATCGCCGGGCGAAGGTGTTGCGCACAATCTCGGCAAACGGCGCCGGTATGCGGTTGATCTGCGCGTCGGTGGCCGAGATACCTTTCCTCTGTGTGAAGGCATGGAACAGGGTCGCGCCGATGCCGGCTACATCATCGGCCTGGCTGGCCGCGGTCGCCTGCAGGCAGTCACTGCGGAGCTTCACCGTTTCTTCAGTTGCGAGCACGCTGGCTGCTTCTACATGACCATGGGACATGCCCTTCTGGTGGATCGCGGTGAGCGAGCCGACCAGGGCTTCGGCTACGTCGCGGGCATCTTCGGCGGATAGAGCCTGGATTTCGAGTACATCGCCCAGGTTCTGCTCGATGTGCTCCATGACGGCGTAGACAAATAAGGTGTTGTCGAGATTTACCTGGCCAACCTTGAGGATCGTGACCAGATTGGGGTGCTTGATACCTTCCGCAGCGCGGAGCCGATCGTTGACCTCGTCGGCGTCGGTGAGCGCTTCGGTGAGGCTAATGGTCGCCGGAGTTTTTTGCGGGTCGCCCGCTTCGGTTTCGAACCAGGCGCTGCGGCCTTCAGAGCGCACCAGGCGGCGCAAGGGATGGCGCCCATCGATTGTTCGCCCTTCCAATTCATTCCAGAACTGCATAGTGTCCTTATTCCCCAAAAAGTAAGGGTATGAGAGTAACCGACGGTCGCTCCAAGCTTTTAGATGAGCATGATGCCGCAATGGCTGTCCACCATGACCTGGCCATGGACCTGGACATGCAAGACCTCAAGTAACGTATGGCCTGCCACATCGTGAGGATGGGTGTTGTGAGGTTTGGCAGGTCAGAGCGGAGCCCTCGCGAGTGCCTAGGAGGCGAACGGTTTGCAGCCCGGCATCGCCGGGCTGCTCCTTCTAAAGTTAGCCGCGCTAAAGTTAGCCGCGTACGCGAATGTACCGTTACCAGCTTACGCGATTTTTTCGATGTTGGGCTTTGGCGCATTGCTGGTTCTGGCCAGCATGGCCATGCCCTCGCGGGCCATTTCCCGCGCCATTTTGCGCAGTTCTTCAGGGCGTTCGTTGTGGATGGCGGTGAGTTGCTCCAGGGCGGCGGCAGCGCGCAGCTTGGCCACTCCCTGAAAGGCGATCTCGCCCGAATTTCCGCAGGTGTGCAGAATGCTGTCGGAGGTGATTCTGAAAACGTCGTCTCCCTGGATGACGAAGGCCACGAGATATTTTTCTGGCGAGGGAACTGGAATATGGGATGCCATGAGCACTTCCTTAGGTGATTTCGAATTACAGTGCAGGACGGTCTCTTGCTTGCGCGGCCAGACAATACACTCTCTTTGGCATACAAGATGGGCATGGATGGATGCAAGGGGATTGAGCATTTCACTTGCAAGAGGGAACCGAGTTTGACTACCCGGCTGAGGAAAAGCGATACGCTACTGCGGAAGCGGCGAATTATTTCTTACGGAAGAGCGCCTTCCACAGCGGGGCTCCCCACGTTCCGATCGCCAACAGAGCGCCGAAGAGCACGACTGCGTCTATGCTCTCACGCCCTTCGCGCGACCAGTACACGTCTGCGAGGTTGAGCCAGAGCGCGAACTCGTCGAGCGTGAGCGCCGCGCCTACTCCGTACAAAATTGCCATGAGGCGGCCGGCGAAAATGGAAGAGGGAGTGGCCTTTGCGCCGACTTCGTTGAGTATAGCCATAACCAACGCCGAGCAGGATGAGAATGCCCCACACCAGATGATGGATGTGGCGGCCGCCCATGCTCACGTATTGGAAGGGGCCGATGTGGTGCTGGATGGAGGCCACCAGCAGGCGCACGGCCAGAAACGTGATGAAAAAACTGATGGAGGCCAGAAAGTTCCGCCGGTGCGGACGATCGGGCATGCTGTCGTGGAGAATCAGGCCCAGCCTGGTGAGATGAAGCAGGAGCAGCATCGTGACCGTCACCGTCACGATGAAGATCAGCAGGATCCACGCGCCTGTTACATGCATAGGCGATTCAAGCGAAGGGTCATCAGGAGAAGAGAAATTCCTTCGTGCGCAGTTCCTTGATGGTGTCGCGCAGCTTGGCTGCCTTCTCGAATTCGAACTTTCTGGCGGCTTCGCGCATGTCCGATTCCATTTTGACGATGTGCGTGTCTAGTTCCTGTTGGGTAGAGAACTCTGGTATGGCGTCGTCTTGACTGGTCAGGTCGGCATACTCGGCCTTGAGAATGTGAACCAGCGACATGTCGAGCGAGCGGCTGGTAATGGAGGTTGGGGTGATGCCGTGCTCTTCGTTGTAGGCCCGCTGCACGGTGCGGCGGCGGTCGGTTTCATCGAGCGCGCGACGCATGGAGTCAGTGATTTTATCGGCGTACAAGATGGCGCGGCCGCTCAGGTGGCGGGCGGCGCGGCCAATCGTCTGGATGAGCGAGCCGGAGGAGCGGAGAAAACCCTCCTTATCCGCGTCGAGAATCGCGACCAGCGAAACCTCAGGCAGATCGAGGCCTTCGCGCAGAAGGTTGATGCCGATCAGTACGTCGTACTCACCGCGGCGTAGATCGCGCAGCAGGCGCACCCGCTCCAGGGTTTCGATTTCCGAGTGCATGTAGCGGCACTTAACGCCGACCTCGGTGTAGTAGCCGGCGAGGTCTTCTGCCATCCGCTTGGTAAGCACGGTGACCAGGACGCGTTCGCTGCGGTTTACGCGCAGGCGAATCTCGGCCAGCAGGTCGTCGATCTGCCCGCGGATGGGGCGGATCTCGACTTCCGGGTCGACCAGGCCCGTCGGCCGGATGATCTGCTCCACCACTACGCCTGAGGATTTCGTCAGCTCATAGGGGCCGGGCGTGGCGGAGACATAGATGGTCTGGTGGGCGCGGGTTTCGAACTCCTCAAACCTGAGGGGGCGGTTATCCATGGCGGAGGGCAAACGGAAGCCGTAGTCGACCAGGTTCTGCTTGCGCGAGCGATCGCCGTGCCACATGCCGTGGAGCTGGGGTACGGTGACGTGCGACTCGTCGATGAAGACCAGGTAATCGCGCGGGAAGTAGTCGAGCAGGGTCGGCGGCGGCTCGCCCGGCAGCCGGCCGGAGAAATGGCGCGAGTAGTTTTCGATGCCATGGCAATAGCCCATGGACTTGATCATTTCCAGATCGAAGCGTGTGCGCTGGTGAATGCGCTGTGACTCGACCAGGCGGCCTTCTGTCTCCAACTGCTTCTCCCATACTTCGAGCTCTTGCAGAATGGAGTCGACGGCGGTCTTCTTGCGCTCCGGTTGAACGACGTAATGTGATTTCGGGTAGATAGGCAGCCGCGCATACTTCTGGCGGACGGTGCCGAACAGGGGATCGATCTGGGACAGCTCTTCGATCTCGTTGCCGAAGAGTTCGATGCGGTAGGCCATTTCATCATAGGTGGGGTAGACCTCGATGACGTCGCCGCGAACGCGAAAGGTGCCGCGGCGGAAATCGGCTTCATTACGCTCGTAGAGGATCTCGACCAGGCGTCGGGTAATGTCTTCTCGCTTGATCTTCTGGCCCTTTTCGAGCAGCAACAGCATGCCGTAGTAAGCCTCGGGTGAACCCAGGCCGTAGATGCAGCTTACCGACGAGACGATGATGGCATCGCGCCGCTCGAACAGGGAACGGGTAGCGGAGAGACGGAGCTTATCCAGCTCTTCGTTGATCGTCGCTTCCTTCTCGATGTACAGGTCGCCGGAAGGGATGTAGGCCTCGGGCTGGTAGTAGTCGTAGTAGGAAACGAAGTATTCCACCGCATTGCCGGGGAAAAACTGCTTGAACTCATGAAAGAGCTGAGCGGCGAGGGTCTTGTTGTGCGCCAGGATGAGGGCTGGTCGGTTGGACTCCTCAATGATCCTTGCCATGGTGAAGGTTTTGCCTGAGCCGGTCACACCAAGCAGGGTCTGGTGCTGCTCGCCGGCGGCGAGGCCGGAGACGAGCTCCTGAATGGCGCGGCCCTGGTCACCACGGGGACGGTAATCGCTGACTAGCTGGAAATCCATGGATACCTGAGCTGGGTGATCGATGAAGCCGTCCCGGCGGGCGTGCTACGGGAGGTCGTAAAGAGCGTTGCTGCTCCTCTGATTATAGCCCTTGCATGAGGGCCCCGGATGAAGGCCCCGGATGAGGGCTAGAGGCGGGGCAGGGGCGGGTACGCCATGGGGTCGCGCCCCAGGCGGCGGGTGAGGCGGATGAGGACAGTGAACCCTGCGAAGAGGATCAGAATGATGGGGAGAAAGATCAGTGGTGGCAGCACGGTGCGGGCCGGGCTCGATGCGGATGACTCTTCATGGAGGCGTCCACCGACGATCACGACGCGGCCACTGACTTGGGCGTTGCTGGTCAGGGTGACGTTGCCGCCGAAGACGAGAATGTTGCCGCCCACCGCGCCGTTGATGACGGCATGTCCGGCGAAGACACGCACGCTGCCGGTCACGCGCCCTTCGACGTTGGCGGAACAAAGAATGCAGCTGGCGTTGTGGGCGCGTTGTTCCGCTGGGACAAGCACGTCTCGCCCAAAGTGGACGATGTCCCAGGATGACTGGCCCACTGTGGGCAGAGGCGGCACCAAAAGGAGTACGCAAAGAGCAAAGCACCGTGGAAACATCTTACGGGTTCCTCGGGGGGAGTAGTGCTATTCGAACACCAAGGTCTGTGAATGAGAAGTGACAAGGGAGTGTCCATGGGGAAAGGTTGTTCGGTTTTGGGCGGGTGACGTGTTTCGTTTTGGTACTTGCTACACCCGACGGAAAACCGCAGATACATGCGTTAAGGTGAAAGACGATGTTCTCTTCTAGTCTCCTTTTACGGCGCCTTGCGCTTGCTTGCTTTCTGATCGTCCTGCCGGGCGCCGCGGCGGCACCGATCTGTGGATACAAAATTGTGGCGCAGTATCCCCATTCCACCGCAAGTTACACCGAAGGGTTTCTCTATCTGGATGGCCTGTTCTACGAAGGCACGGGCATTGCGGGTCATTCCAGTCTGCTCGCCATCCAGCCGGAAACAGGGAAACCAGTCCAGAAACTGGATCTGCCGCCGCAGTACTTTGGCGAGGGGATTGTCGATTGGGGACCAAACCTTTACCAGTGGACCTGGCAGTCGCAGATTGGGTTTGTGTACGACCGCTTCAGCCTTAGAAAGATTCGCGAGTTCAGCTACTCCGGCGAAGGGTGGGGCATGACCCACACCGCGAAAGAGTTGATCACCAGCGATGGCACGGCGACACTGCGCTTTCGCGATCCCGAGACATTCAAGGAAACGCGCCACATCGTGGTGAAGGATGAAAATAGAATCATCGATCAGCTCAACGAGCTGGAATTCATCAAGGGCGAGATTTACGCGAACGTATGGCACTCCGACATGGTCGCGCGCATCAGCCCGCAAGACGGGCATGTGATTGCGTGGATTGACCTCTCGCGCCTGTTACCAGACGATCAGAAGGTGAATGCTGAGTCAGTGTTGAACGGAATTGCTTATGACACGAAGCATGACCGGCTGTTTGTTACCGGCAAGCAGTGGCCCATGGTGTTTGAGATCAAGGTCGTGCCTCTGAATCCCGGCAAGCCTCGTCCTCGGTAACCCTTCCTGGGCCAGCAGTGAAGCAGCTTTCACCTCAAAAAAAATATCCCTGACTCCTAATTTCTTAGTTGACAAGCCGAAGTGCCAGGGCATATTGTCCTAATTTATTAGGAGAGTCGATGGCAAAGAAGTCTAAGAAGGATGGCTTAACAAAGCTTGAACTGAAGATCATGCAGGTGATCTGGAAGTGTGGTGGATGCACCGTCGGTAGCGTGCAGGAAGCGCTGGAGCCGCCGCTGGCCTATACGACCGTGCAGACCATGCTGAACCTTCTTGAGCGTAAGGGGAAGCTTAAGCGCGAGCTTCAGGGGCGGGCGTACGTATATAGCGCAACCATTACTGAGGCCAAGGCGTTGGGTCAGGGGGTTCGAGACCTGGTCGATCGCATGTTTGGCGGATCGAGTGAAGAGCTTGTGATGAGCCTTCTCAAGAGCCGGCAGATCGATGCCAAGAAGCTGGCTGCGCTTACTGAGAAATTTAACCAGGAGACGAACGAGCCATGAGAGGACTTGAGTTCTGGATTCTTTCTTATCTTCTGAATTCGTTGTGGCAAGTTCCGCTGGTTTTTGCCGCGGGCTGGCTTGTGGCGCGAGCTCTCCGTTCAGCAGGATCCGCGGTCGAGCATCGGGTGTGGGTGATTGTCCTGCTGCTGCAGAGCCTGCTTCCGGCTTGCTCCCTGCTGCCCTGGGAGTGGCTGCAGAGGGTCTCGCTCTGGAGCGGCCATGCCAGCAGACCTGGTGAAGCGCATGTGTCGATTGTGATGGGCTCTGGAGCGGGCTTCGGGGGATTTCAGTTGCCTGGCGCTGTGCCTATGACGATTGCTATTTTGTACGGCACGATCAGTGCCTATTTTGCCGCGAGATTTTTGTGGAGGAGCAAGTCGATCTCTGCCATGCGGCGGCAAGCGCAAGAGGTGGAACTCTCGGGAAAAGCTGCGGAGTTTTGGGCGCGATGCGCGAGAAGATTTGCAATCGACAATGTATCGATTGCGGCATCGCATCATGTAGTCGGTCCCGTCACCATGGGCGTGCGGCGGCAACTCGTCCTATTGCCCGTCAGGATGGTCGGCGTACTCCCGGAAGCGGATCTTGAAACGGTCATCGCGCATGAGTTTGCTCACATGCACCGGCAGGACTTTTTGAAGAACCTGCTGTACGAGTTGTTCTCTTTACCTGTGGCCTATCATCCAGCGCTCTGGCTGACGCGCATACGGATCATGGAGAGCCGCGAAATGATATGCGACGAGATGGCGGCCGGAATCAATGGGCAAAAGGACTACGCGCGATCTCTCTTGCGGCTGGCGCGGATGCTAGTAGAGGGAACGCATGCCGCGACACCTCACACCATCGGAATCTTCGATGCCAACGCATTCGAAAGGAGAATTATGAAACTCAGTAAGAAACATCATGAAATACGAGGCGTGCGTCGTGTGGCTCTGGTGGCTGCAAGCGCTGCATTGGGTTTGGGAATTTGCGGATCGGCACTGGCACTGGCTGCTCATGTCAATCCGGTCCCGGCAGGCGATCTCGCCCAGGATTCAAAAGCGCCAAAGCAGCTCTCGGTTTCCGCTGATGTGATGGCTGAGAATGTGTTGACGAAGGCCGTGCCGAGTCTATCCGGAGGCGGCTAAGAAAGAGAAGATCCAAGGAACCGTTGTAGTGGAGGCTGTGATTGGCACTGATGGGCTCATAAAAAACCTGAGAGTCATTTCCGGTCCGAAAGAGCTTCATCAATCTACGCTCGACGCCGTGCGTCAATGGACGTACAAACCCTATCTCTTGAATGGTGATCCTGTCGAGGTCAAGACAACCATCAACGTGGTTTATTCTCTCAACGGTTGATGCTGGCAATGCCGCGGGCGGGAGTGCCCATTCCCGCTCCTTTGTTGAATACTTGTTGGGAGAACCTGGGTTCGCAAGGCGAGTACTCGACCTTTTCCACCGATTGCAAAGGCTAAGGTGTCCCATTCACGATCTCATTCACACCGCAAAGTTACTGCCGGATCAACCTCCGTTGCTCGACGCGCAGGCAGGAAGGCCGCTAAGGAAGCAACAGCGAACAGGAAGCACGGCACGATGACGAAAGCGACAGGATCGTGGGCGCCAATGCCGAACATCATGCTGGCGAGCAGGTTTGAGACCAGGCCGCACAGAATCACGCCCACTGCTCCACCGATCAAAACTGGCTTTATAGCCTGCCAAAACACATGTTGCACCACCGTCCTTTTGTCGGCGCCAAGAGCCAGGCGAATGCCGATCTCACGCACAGAGCGGCTGACACTGAAAGACACCATTCCATACACGCCGATCGAGCAGAGCAAGAGGGCCAGAATGCCGAGGCTGCCGGAGAGACCGGCAACAATCCGCGAAGGTGCGCGCCAGACTTCCAGATAGTTTTCCAGCCGCGTGACATTGAAAGCCAGGTTCCGATCGATGGAATGCGCGGCAACCGTCATGCTCTTGGCTGTGTCGCCGAAATTTGCGCCATAACGAACCAGAACGTAATTTCGGGCGTTGTCTTCAGGGCCGAAGGGGTAATAGAGATAGTTCGAAGTGGATTCCCCGAGATGCGACACTTGCGCGTCCTGCGCAACTCCGATCACAATGTGCTCATTCCTTTCAGAGTCCAGCAGAATCTTGCCTAAAGGATCCTGCTTGGGCCACAGCCGCTGTGCTGTTGACTCTGTGACGATAATGCTGGGCGCGGCATGCGTCTCTGCCGATGTGAAGTCCCGTCCGCGCGTGATGGATATCCTCAGAAGAGAAAAATAACCGGGCGTGACATGGTTGTATTCGATTGGAGTCCAATCCGACCGGCCAGGCAGCATAAAGCGGCTTTCGCTAATGTCATGTGCGAGGGGCGCATTCTCGGCCTGCGCAATTGCGGTCACACCAGGAAGGCCATGAAGTTTCTCAGTGAATTGCCGCATGAACTGTGTTGCGTGCGGCTGATCGTATCCCTGCTGCCTTAGATTCAGGAAGGATGCAGCCACTCCTTTGATTTCGAAACCAGGATCGGCGGTTTGTGCGTAATAGAGCCCGCGCAGCAGCAATCCCGCAGCCAGTAGCAACACCATGCAGACAGCTACCTGCGAGCCGACCAATGCTTTCGGCAGGGAGCGCCCGCTTCGCTTTCTTGAAACCACATAGGTGCCGTCACCCTTCATGCTGCCGTTCAAGTCGGCTCGTGTGCTCTGCAAGGCGGGAATCATGCCGAACGCAATGCCCGTACCAAGCGTCAGCAGAAGGGCATATAAAAGCACATGCAGGTCAGGCGCAGCGTTGATGGCCATGGGAGGAAAGTCGCTAGGCAGATGACTTATAACAAAATGCACAAGAGGCCCAAATAGGCAGCAGGCGATCACCGAGCCGAGGATACCGCCGGCAAGCGAAAGCAGCAGGCTCTCTGTAAGCAGCTGGCGGATGAGACGGCCTCTGGCCGCTCCTAAAGAGAGACGCAGCGCCATCTCTTTCTGCCGCACCGAAGCGCGTGCCAGGAGAAGGTTGGTGACATTCGTGCACGCGATCAGCAACACCAGAGCGAACGCCGCCAATATGACCGAAGAAACCGGGATGAGGAACTTACGTTCTTCGGGGCTCGAAAAGAAACGTGCTGTGCGAATGGCAAGTGAAATTTTCCTGCCTGGATACTGGTGATTCATGCGCTGAGCAATGACATCCAGATTGGCGCGAACTTCGTCGAGAGCAACGCCGGGGCGTGTGCGCCCAAGCATTGCCAGCCAGCTTGCGTTGTCCTTCGCCAGAAGGTTCCAACCGGGCTCCAATACATTCTGCATCGTGACAGGAATCCAGAAATCACTCGGGAACAACTCTGTTCCCGTAAACCCGGAACGGGCGACGCCTATCACGGTATAAGGCGTCCGATTCAGAACGATCGGCTTACCGATGATTGCAGGGTCCGCTCCCAACTGGTTACGCCACATCGCCTCACTGAGCACTGCGACTGCATTGCCCCCAGGCGTTGAGCAATCGGAATTGATAAAACCGCGTCCCAACGCAGGATGTTCTTCCAGCACATCGAAATAATTGCATGAGGCAAGAGTGCCAAGAATCTGGCGCGAATTACCGGCGGCAAGTGTCGCCTGAGCCTCGGGCTCATAGGCTGCGACGCCGGAAAAGACATGGTTGTGATCGCGATAGTCGCGATATTCCGACCAGGAAACGTACCCCGCATTGTTGCGAATGTCGCGATTGCCCTGGCCATAAAACTGGAGAATCTGGCTGATGCTCAGTACCTCCCTGGCGCGCGGAACAGGAAGCAGCCGAAGCGCCAGGCCGTTGATTACCGAGAAGATACCAACATTTATGCCCACGCCGAGCGCGATGGCCAGTATGGCCGCGATCGTGACACTAGGGCTGCGGCCCAGCGTTCGCACGCCAAAGCGCATGTCCTGCAGGAACTGTTCGAGCCAGGTAGCGCTCCAAACATCGTGCGTCTGCTCTTTGACCCGCGTGACATTACCGAATTTGCGCATAGCTGCGTAACGGGCAGCTTCCGGAGACATACCGCGGTCGATGTTGTCTTGCGTCTCCCTTTCGAGGTGTTCGCGAATCTCTTCCTCTAGCTGCTGGAGCATTCGCTTGCGGCGCGTCATCGACCCTCCTATTCAACCGGCCGGAGGATTTGGGCAATCGCCGCGGCCAGTTTTTCCCATTTGCTGGTTTCAATCCTTAACCGTTTTTTCCCCAGCGCTGTCAGTGCATAAAATTTCGCACGGCGATTGTTCTCCGATGTGCCTTCTTCGACAGATATCCATTTGCGCTTGATGAGGCGGTGCAATGCGGGATAGAGCGATCCCTGCTCGACCTGAAGCACTTCGTCTGAGCGGAACTCGATGGCCTTCGCGATGGCATGGCCGTGCAGAGGCCCAAGCTGCAAGGTTCGAAGGATCAATAGATCCAGGGTTCCCTGCAGCAGTTCAATCTTTTCCTGTTCACCTTTAGTAGACATTCTAGGTGAATATAGGCGCGCACAGGTAGAATGTCAAGGGGAGGAGATATTTCAGGCCGCTTCGTAAACATCCCATAACATGGCATGGCACCCTCAGCATTTTTCGTCCCCTTGGGCGGGCCAAAGGCCCATAACTCCTCCGGTCGGGATGATTAGGGGCGGCGGTACTTTACGGTCGCGGCGGAATTCCTTGCCTTGTGAAATACTTTGCGAGGCTGCTGCGCGGTTGGTCGGTGCGCTGCTTGCATCTGGATGAGAAGAGGAGATTCATACGCATGAGTTATGAACCGAATGCCGAGCGGTACGATGGAGCACAGTTTCGGCGGTGCGGACGATCGGGGATCGTGTTGCCGCCCGTTTCGCTTGGGTTGTGGCAGAACTTTGGTGGAGCAGATGTTTTTGAGACAGGCCGTGCCATGGTTCGGCGGGCGTTCGATCGGGGTGTGACCCACTTCGACCTGGCCAACAACTATGGGCCTCCTTATGGATCGGCAGAAGAGAATTTCGGCGAGATCCTGCGCAAGGATTTTCGTCCCTACCGCAATGAGCTGCTCATTTCCTCCAAGGCAGGATGGGATATGTGGCCCGGTCCCTACGGTTTTGGGGGATCGCGGAAGTATTTGCTGGCATCCCTCGATGAGAGCCTTGAACGCATGGGACTGGAATACGTAGATATCTTTTACTCGCATCGGCCGAGCATGGATGTGCCACTCGAAGAAACCATGGGAGCTTTGGCCCACGCTGTTAGGCAGGGCAAGGCTTTGTATGTCGGCATTTCGTCGTACAGCCCGGAGCGCACACGCGAGGCGGCGAAGATTCTGAAGAGTGAAGGTGTTCCGTTGCTGATTCATCAGCCTTCGTACTCGATGTTGAATCGCTGGATCGAGAAGGAGTTGCTGGCGACGCTGGAGGAACTGGGTGTTGGTTGTATCGGATTTTCTCCGCTGGCGCAGGGGCTGCTGACGAGCAAATACCTTAAGGGGGTGCCGGCGAGTTCACGTGCCAAGGCGGAAGGGTCCTCGCTGCTGAAGGGTTTCTTGAGTGAAGACAACCTCAAGCGGGTGCGGGCGCTGAATGACATTGCAACTGGACGCGGACAGACACTGGCACAAATGGCGATTGCCTGGGTGCTGCGCGATCAACGTGTGACTTCGGCGTTGATCGGCGCTCGCAACGTGCAGCAGCTTGACGATTCGCTGGATGCGGTGAAGAAGCTGCAATTTACCGATGCGGAGTTGAAAGAGATTGATAGTCATGCGCAGGAGGGCGAGATCGATCTTTGGAAGGATGCTCGTGAGGGGGTCAATTAGCTCCAGAAGCGTTCCACCTATCTGACGACAGACCGAGCCGTCGAGATGGACGAGTTGGCGTTATTGGACCACAACGACTCCGGCTCGCCAGAAGGCGGCTTTGTTTCCGGTTGGGTCCAGCACGGATATCTGGCAGTCGTATTCACCGGGTGGGAGTTGATTGACCGGGATGGTGAAGTCGAAGGCCATGGTTTGCAGGCGGTTGCTCAGGCCTTGCTTCACCTCCAGCGGTTGGGATTCGAAGGCCTTGGTGTCGCCGTTGTAGAAGGTGACGAAAGCTACCAACGGCTGTGCTGTGGTGGTGGCCTGCTGATAGGCCTGCAGATAGACATAGATGTTCTGGTTCTGACGAAAGACGCGCGTTACGCTCGGGATCAGCTTGTGGCCATTTTGTACGAGCGGGTTTACGCCCTCTTCTTTCTCCCGGTCCTTATTCTTCTCAGCGTTGTAGAGGGCATCTTTCAGCTCCACGCGCTGGCTGCTCAATACGACAGAACTGATGGGGACGTGGGTTGTCTCCTTATTCAAATTGGGAATGATGAAGGTGGTTTGGTAGGTGCCGATTCTGCCGGTTTCGTCATCGCGGGCGAGGAACTTGAGCATGTATTTGCCCGGCAGCAACGTGAAGCCGGTGTCGTATTCGATGGGGCGATGGGCGAGTTCGGCGGCGGTTGCATCCGAGAGCTTGATGTTGACGTTGTCGCGCACGTTGGAGACGGTGGTGCCACCGACCAGGTCTTTGATTTCGCCGACAAAGTCGATCAGCGTGTGTTCGGCGCCTCCTCGCTTGGCCAGCGCCAGTTCGCGGCCGGGAATCTTGACGATGATGGGAACGAAGTACTCGGCGCGATTGAGCTGGAAGTGGTCGATCTCCATGGCGACGGAGAGTTCGGTGATGGGATCCTCAAGCATGAGCGCGTCTTCGAGCTGACGTTCCTTATCGACTGCGGTAAAGCGGCTGAATTCTTTTTCAGCGTAGTAGCCCTGGCGATAGTTCAGGTTGGCATCCGCGTTTTGCGCGAGAGCGATCTTGACGCGGCGGAACCTGCCGTTGCGGGCGGTGTTGGTCGTGTAATAGCCGATGACGTAGTAGTCGGAAATGGCCTGCTGCGCCTGCACGATGCCGCGGGTGAGGTCGTTGCTGTCGAAGAGCGCCTTGCCGCCGGTGTCGCCGGCGAGTGCGAAGAGTGTGTCCTGCGATTTTTGGAAAGCGCTGGTCTCCGCCTGGGCTGCGGCGCCGGAGTATATGCCGGCGCCGCCGGGCGACCCCTGCGTGGCGTCTCCCAGCGGGGCCTCGGCTACCAGGCCGCGCGCGTCGATAGGCCAGAAGGAGACACCGGCGCGAATGGCGGCGTCTACGGTGGCGTGTAACTGGGCCTGATTGTCGATGCCGTTGAGCCGTAGACCGCTGGCGAAGTAGATGAGCGATTTCTTTTCGTTCAACTGGCCGAGCATTTTGGCCGCTGTCTGCAGAGCAGAGAGCTGGCGATCGGTATTGAAGATGTTGAATTCGCTGTCGTCTTGTCCGAATGCGGCGCCGGTGTCGGCGCTGCTTGCGTCATCGATGGTTTCAGCGCTGCCCTGGCCTTCACCCACGATGAGGGTGGTGAGGATGCTGAGTAGTTTGTTGCGATCGGCGGTGAAGTCCTGCAGGATGTCGACGGAGCCACCCTGGTAGCGGAGGATGGCGACGAGGTCGACCGTGGTTAATTGTGTGCGTACGAACTGCTCCGCGGCCTGGAGGGCGCGCAGTTGATCGGCGGGGCGCATGGCAGACATGTCGAAGTAGAGCGCGAGCAGGCGGCGGTTACGATAGCGGCTTTTCTCCGGCTCTTCGGGTTTTACCTGTGTCCGTGTGAGTTGCTTATAGAGTTTGATCTGTTCGGAACCCGGTGCGGCTACCGGTACAGGAGCAGCGTTTTCGGTGAGTTCCTCGTGTTCGCAGAAGCGGATGGTTTGTGCTGCACCATCCTCGGTGAGTGCAAAGTCTTTGGCGGTGAGGCCGGGGATGAAGTTGCCTTGTTTGTCTTTGGCCACGACGGTCTCGACGACGAGTTGTGATTTCACTGAGACGGTGTAGGGCTGATCGCCGCTGGCAGGCTTGTTTTGGCCGATCTGCTGCGCGGCCGCTGTTGGGATGATCGCCAGAAGAAAGAGCGCTGGCAGGTTCCGCGTTGCTTTCCGGAAGAATGGGTGCAACCGACTGAACCATCGACCGAACCATCGACCGAACCTGGCGCACGCAGTCGCACATCCCACCCTTCGCAGGGAACGCGAAGGATGGGGCACCTGGTCGTTTGTAACGCGTTCAGCGGTACCCATCCTTAGAACCTCAGGCGCAGCGTGGTTTCTATGCTGCGCATTGGATTAGCGGAAACTGGAAGGCCGAACTGCGTGCTGTTCACCGTCGCGTTCCAGCCGGTGAAGACAGCGTGGTTCAGCAGGTTGGTTGCGTCGATGCGGGCATCGAGAAAGAAGCGTCCATTAGGCCGGAAGGTGCGCGCCAGAGATGAATCGAGGCTGAACTGGCTTGGGCCGGTGATGGAGTTTCTACCGGCCATCCCCCACTGCCCGGTGAGTGGCGCGGTGTAGGCTCCGGTGTTGAGGTGTGGGCGTGAAGCGGAATTGTAGATCGGGGAGCCGGTCAGGTCGGGGCGGATGGTTCCAGTGAAACCCGTGCCAGGAACAGCGGCGAGATAGACCGGTGTTTGCGGCAGGCCGGTGCCGGTTACGATCTGCGACAGAACGGTCCACTCCTTGAGGAGCCTGCCTGGCCAACCGGTCATGAGTGTTCCGCCACCGAGCCCTTCGCCGGTGGTGTATTGCAGCTGCAGATTGAGCAGGTGGCGTTGATCGAAGCTGGAGAGGGAACGCTCAGCGTGCAGGTTGAGCCAGTTCTGCGCGATGGCGGGTGTCGACGGGGTTGGCGATTGCGCGCCTGTCGATCCGCTTCCAGAGGAGCTCTGCCCGGACGAGTTTTGGCCCGAGTTCTGACCTGAGTTTTGGCCAGAGCTTTGGCCGGATCCACCCGGTCCTCCCGCAGCCCCGCCCTGGCTTTGCGAACTGTTCGTGAGGTGACCCTGACCACCGAGGATGGCATCGTCATCGATCGATTTTGCATAGGTATAGAGAAGAGACGCCGTGAAACCGCTGCGCAGTCTGCGGCGCAGTTGCATCTGGCCCGATTGCCGCGTGGAGTCACCGCCAGAGGTTTGGTAAACGAAACCCGCTGGGCAGTCAGCGCATGGGTTGGTTGCCCCGATGGGATAGGTGTTGGGTAAGAACTGCTGCAGGCCTCTCGTGCCTTTTACGCCGAGATAAGTCGCGGTGAGTTGGAGCGCACCGGGCAGATCACGCTGCACGGAGAGTTGCCATACTTGTGCGTAACCGACGCGAAAATTGGGATCGACTGCGAAGGTGTTGGTCGTAATCGAGGAGCACGGAGTGAAACCATTGGCGAGCGTGAGAGGGCACGTTGCACTGTTCTGCACGCTGAGGCTCTTCGAAAGAGGCGCCTGCTGGGCAAGCTCAAGTGCGGAAGTCTGGTAGACCGAAGTGTCGTCATAGATGCCGTATCCGGCGCGGACCACGACGGTAGACGCAGGAATGGGCCGCCAGGAGATGCCTACTCGTGGCTCAAAGCCCCGCTTGTCAGGCCGGATCAGCGAACTGGGATAGCGGTTGCCGGTTTTCGCGCCAACGGGATCGCTGGCGAGCACGGGAGCGACTGCGGTAAAGCCGGGAGCGACGTCAAGGTTGACCAGGCGCCCTTTCAGCTCGGTGATGGGCGCACCGTATTCCCAGCGCAGCCCGGCGTTGATGGTGAGGTTGGGCAGCAAACGCCAGTCGTCTGTGCCGTAGAGAGCGTAGGCGGGTTGGCGCAAATATTTATCCGCATTGCCGAAGGCAACCGCACTGGTATCAGGTACGCCGAGAAGGAAATCGGCAAGATCGGAGCCGCCGGTTGCCACTCCGTTGACCGTGCCCTGAGTAGCAGCGCCGGTAAAGGTGAATGTGCCGCGCGGATTCTGTTGGAAGAAGTCGTTGTATTGCTGCTTGCGCAGGTCGCCGCCAATGGTGATGTTGTGGCGCCCGCGATAGATTGCCACCGACGCTGAAAAGCCATCGGTACGGTTACGATTGAACAGGCTCTGCTGATCGGTAAGCGGTGTGATGCCACTTGAGAAAGTGAGTGTTGGTGGGCCCCAGTTGTTTGGGTCCTGGTTATTGCCGGTGATGCCTGCTTCGCCGGAAACATTGCGCCGGTTCTCGAAATAAGGCACAGCGTTGGTTCTGAGGCGGCTGAAGCGATAGCCCGTGTAGACGAAAAGGCGCTGGCTGAAGCGGTGCGCCCAGTTGATGTTGGTATTGATGCCAAGGATGGCGGTTTTGTCGGTGAAGGCGAACAGATTACTGCCGCTGGCCCGTGTGCTTTGAAAGTTGAAGTTGCCGTAGAGTTCGTCTTTGTGGCCGATGGTTTGATCGAGGTGCGACTGGAGTGCATCCTGATGCGTGCTGTTCAGAATCGGCACCTGGTAGTTATAGAGCGAGTTGCCGGCAATATCTGGCGCCGGGTAGAGCTGCAAGAGTGCCTGCGCCTGCGAGCTCACAGGAATAATATTGCCCGGGAACGGTGAGCCGGTTGCCGGGTTATAGACGGTGACCGGTTGACCTAACGAATTGAGTAGACCGGAGAGGTCGCCGGTGCGCTCAGCCTCGGTTGGTACCAGGCCCGACTCCGTTTCTGCTATACGGTCGCGCGTCCACTCATAGGCCATGAAGAAAGTTGGTCCGTGGGGTAATACATGCGGAATCTTGATCGGCCCACCCAGCGTGAGCACGCCGGTGATGCGATTGTAAGAGGCTTTTGGTGAGTTGAGCCCGCTGAGCGAGTAGGGCCGGGCATCGAGGGCGGAGTTGTCGATGATGGCGGCGAGGCCGCCGGTGTAGAGGCTCTTGCTGTTGTACCTTCGATTGCCAAAGGCGCGGTCCAGCGAGTAGCGCGAAGTCGCGGCATTGTTCACGCTGCCGTTTACGAGGAATCCGTCTGATGCTTGTTGGTTCGTCTCGTCAGGTGGCTTGGGTATCTCTACGTTGTTGTCGCCAGGGGAGGCCGGTGCAGCCGGCTTTTTCAAGACGGGGGGTGCAGGTGCACTGGGCGCGGGCGGCGGAAGACTTGCGAGCCTGGTGATCTGGTCGAGCGGGAGGATCGTCAGCTCCCACTTACCTGCAGGTGTATTGGGCGTGATGGCTACATCCCCGTGGAGCGTCGAGAAGCAAAGCATCTCGATTTCGATTTTCCACGGACCGTCTGCCAGATCAGGAAAGTTATAGTTGCCGCCCTGCTCCGTTGCGGTCGTAAGCGTTTTTGTTCCTTGTGTCACCGTGACGATTGCACCAGGAACGGGCAGGCCACCGAAGGTGACTTGCCCGTGATAGGCGGATGCTGCAGCCATGCTGGGGAACGCCAATGCCGCAAGAGCGAATAGCAGATAAAGAACTCGCTGCATTGGTCTCCATGCCATCGCTGTCGCCATTCCCCAGTGTTGTTTCGGCGTCAGTTATCGGAAGGTTTATCGACATGGTCGATCACCATGACGTCGGCGGGCGCTTTGGTGGCTTCGAGCTTCAATCCAATCTGCTCCTGAATGGCGGTATACAAATTCGCCGGTTGGTTTGCTGCGTCTGTGGGTGGAGGGATTTTGGCTCCCATGCCAGCGAACTGCGAGTCGTCGGGCGTCCAAAGAAGGGTGAAGTCGAACCTACCGGTAAGTCCTGTTTGATCGAGTACGGGCCGATCGAGCACCGCTTGTTGCATCAAGCCGGTGAAGTCGCCCATGTTGGCGTTGCGCACGTTCAGATCGCCAAGCTTGCCGCGGAAGAATAGTCCGGGGAGTCCATTGGGATCGCCTTCACTCTTGGTGAGTTTGGGTCCCGTTTTGGCGACGGACAAGACGTAGACGGGAAGCTCTTTCTTCTCGGCATGAAAGGTCATCTTGAAGCGCTCGGCGACCAGCTTCTGAATCATGCGCTTCCATTGCTTGCCGCTGGGCGCGCCTTCACCATCTGGTTTGGCGTCGATGTCGTACTTGTCAGTGTCGGCCCAGGGAGGCAGGCCGATGAGTTGCTTAGCCTGTACGTCATAGGCAAAGGAGAGGATTGCAGTCAAAGGTTGGTTGATGATCTGAAAGCGGCCGCCCTGAACGATGAACGCTTTGCGTTGGTCATCCGGTTTGCTCGGCTTGATGGTCGCCACTTCGAAGCTCGGGTCGGCATTCGCGTCCATTGGCGGCAGCTTGGGAGTGGGCGGCGGAATCGTCCATTCGGTCTCAGGTGTGGCGCGGGTTAGGACCAGTGGGAGAGGGTTGGGCCCTTGCGTCCAGTTGCCGGTGATGGTCTTGCCATCTCCACTCAGCTTGCCCTCATAGCTGCCGCCGATCATGGTGAGCGTCATCTTGACCGTGCTGCCATCGAGCGTGATCCCGGTTACCGGGAGGGGGTCACCGCCCTGGTCGATGCTATAGAAGACCGCCTTGTAACCCCCGTCGTCGGCCTTGGTAATTTTGGTTACTACGCGCAGATCTTTGCCGGCGTGGAGCGTGCCTTGCCAAGTGTCTGCGATGCCTTGGGCGGGTGCCGGGGTCGCTGCTGTTGCTTGTGCATGGATTGGTGGCAGGTGTGAAAGGCGGGGCATCGCAAGTGTGGCGATGCCGGCGATGCAAAGGAGAAGCTTTGCGGGGAAATGCAGTTTGCGCGCAGTACTGTCCGTCATGGTTCGGGCAATCCTTTCATGAGATCGGGGCCCGTTCGTTCAGACACAGATGCTGGTCAAGTTATCAGCTGAAAAGCTTCGTATAAGACGTTGCGACACCGGGTTTTGTTTAGCTGCGCATTATAGTTTTATGGAGGGTGGTTTGTCGTGTGCGAAGCGCGGCGGAATCGTTGATTCGGTGGAATGGCTTCGGTCCGTCACATAACGAGGTCAGCATCTATTGCTAGCCTTGCCATTGTTAGCAGTCCGAGGGCAGGATTGCATCCTGGGCCTGATTCTCAGTCGTCGTTATTCGACTTCGTTCAGGCCAGGCTCTCCGGGACTGTTCGGTGGGTGCTGGGAATTCGGCTCTTCTTGGTTTTGTCTTAGTCAGGAGGTCTCTGTTGCCCAATGGCCGGTATTGGACGGGTGTAACTACCAATGGCTCATTGAGTGGATTGCTTTGTCGTCTCGGCGTCGATGCGGAGCGTTGATCTTCTGGGTTGCTGCCCGCAAGTGATTGCAAACTCGAACCCACCCGCTGCGACCGGTCCAAAAACGATGATGTATTGCCCGTCCGCAAGGCGCTGTTCGGGCTGGATCGTAAAGATGGTTTGCGAGAGGGTGGTGATCTTTAAGGGAATTTCCGTGTGCGAGGAGAAGCCGGGCGAAAATGCAAAAACTGATGCTCCCGAAGACGCTTCCAATGAGCGGGTTTTCCCCTGGGATCCAAAACGAGCAAGATGAACCTCGTGAGAGCTTAGGTCAGCGATGTTTGCCGCGGTGTCGGTGTGATCGACATAGAACAGAGGCATTCTGTTCCCCACACCTTCAAGTGCGTGATCAAACGGAAACACGTTAACCACCTGGGGCATCACCCATGGGATGAGAGCCCGCCTTCGATGTTTCAGGATTTGACCGGTGGCATATATGTGATTCAAGCCAACCCAGCCTTCCGGAGACATGTAAACGACTTCGGCATCGTGGTTTGGGGGCGTCAACGTGTGCCAGGCAGGAGCCGGCATCGCCGCGACTGGGTTGACGCAGTCTGCGGCGACGAGAGGCGCAGGAGAAGTTAAAGTCAGTGACCCCGCCAGCAGGATCGGTAGCCAACGAATAGGGAGCATCGATATCAGTTAGTAGCGACGAAAATTGACTTCGATGTGCACTTGGACTGCGACCGGCTCTTTATGTAACGTGGCGGGTTTGTATCTATATTGTTGTATGGCTTCGACGGCTTTTCGGTCGAGGCCCATTCCGAGGTGACGTACCACGCGAATGTTTTGCGGAAGTCCCTGAGCGTCCACAATTAGGGATAGCACGCAAACTCCCTGGAACTTTGCTCGCTTGGCTTCCTCCGAAAACTCGGGATCGGGGGCGTAAACGAGCTCCGGTGGCTTTACCTCTCCCCCGATCTTGTACACGCGCGGCGCGGATGTGGTGATTTCTGATTGTGCGTTGCTGGCGATGTCGCGAGGTGGTTGAGCCCCCTCGACGGACATTTGTGGCGGTGCGCTTGCTTGCGGCGATTGGGCGATTACAAGCGGGTCACTCGCGAGACCGAAGATCATAGGTCCCGCAACGGTCAGGATGCCCGCGAACGACAGCAGCAACTTCCTGCTCAGGTTTAGCTGAGCTGCGGAACGCTGGGTCATGATGCGTGCGATGCGTTGCTTAAGGTCGGCGCCGGTAACCCCTGAGATGCAGGCAAGGGGCGCACTTACGCAGAATTCACAAGTCTTCAAGATGCTTTCCGCGTAGGTCTGCGGTGGATTGCCCAATTGCAGCACCGCTTCGTCGCAAGCGCGCTCACGCTCGTCTACTAACCGTGCTCCTAACCACCACACCAGAGGATGAAACCAGAAAATCGCTTCGACCATCATGTGGATTGCGGCGGCCAGATTGTCGCGACGCCGTACATGCGCCAACTCGTGGGTGAGGATTGCTTCCGTGTGCGAGTTGCTGAGGTGATCGGAGAGAGATGCCGGCCAGAGCAGCACTGGGCGGACGATGCCAAAAATTCCTGGCTCCAAAGCGTTTGTTGATAGTAGAAACGGGATCGGCTTCTTGACACCGCTCATCTCTTCGAGACGGCGCAGTGCATTTAGTTCGCGGCCCTCATGCTTGGGTGATGCGCCATGCGTCAGGGACGCGACGCGCCGCCAGCGAGAAAACCATAGACCGAGTACCGTGAACACGCCACAGAGCCAGGTGGCCACGATCAGTAGCGGGAGCAGGTAAGTCGCCGTCGTTGCATGACCCAGTGCGGTGACGACAAAGAGAAAGGGTTGACCGGCCTCTTGCATGGCTGTGGGCAGGTGGCCCTGCGAACCTAACCAGTGAAGCGGCCGGGCCAGGTGACCACCAAGAGCGGTCAACAGGGAAAAGGGAAGCAGGAACTTGAGCGATGCGGCGAGCCAGAGGCGATAGCGAATGCGCGCCTGGTTCTTGCGCAAACAGAGCGTGAGAAGAGCGACGACGGCGGCGAATACGGTCGATTGCCAGACGTGATTCGCGGACGATGCTGCGATGCTCATGACGGCTGCAGACAAATGATTCAGCATCATGCCTTGTCCTTCCTTTCCAGCTTGCGGAGGGTTTTCTCTGCTTCTTTTATGTCTTCGAGCGTGAGTTTGCCGGATTCAATCAGGTGCGCCATGACTGGTTGCGTGCGGCCACCGAACAATGCGAGCAGATCGTCTACCAGCCTTCGTTGCGCGGCGCCGCGAGAGACGGTCGCCGCAAAGATGTGGAAGTTGCCGACTTTCTTCACCCGCCGGACGACATCCTTCACTTCCATGCGGTAAACCGTGGTCTGGATGGTTGTGTAGGCAGGCCTTCGCTTTGCTGGGAATGCTTCCTGGATCTCGCGGATAGAGGCTTCGCCTTGCGTCCAAAGCACCTCCATGATTTGAAATTCCAGTTTTGACAATTTGGGCTCGACCAATTTGTTCCTCCTACCTATGTTTGAGAATCTACTACCGATGTATGTTTTGGTCAAGAATTTGTTTTGAGGTAATCGTGACTGGCCTGCTGCGGCTTTGGCACGCGACTCTCGCCAGCGCTGCTGTAGTGATGGAGCGCTTGCAGCCGGGGCGTACCCGGGTGGTGTTCAACTCAGCAAGCGGACCTCTTACGGTTCGCCGGTCAGAGAATGGCTACATTATGGATTTTCCGTCGCGTCCTTCGGAACGAATTGCGCCGCCGGTTGACCTGGCAGGAGCGTTGGGCGCTACACCCATCGAAGCGCTTTCGAACCAGTTCAATTACATGGCAGTTTATGAAAGCGCTGGGGTTGTTTGAGCGCTTGCTCGCTGTTGCGATCGCAAGATCAGAAGAGTCGAGGAAGGGGCGCTATTTCTCTGGTTTCAGGTTATCCAGTTTCTTGTAAAGAGCAGTCACGACGGTTGCAGTTTGCTGGAGCGCGTCTGCTGGGCCGGGATCACCTTTTTTGCGCACCGTTTGCCCCCCATCATCGAAGACGATGGGAGGGTGCGATTTTGTGCTGCTTTGCGTGGCGCTGGCGGGCCTGTGCATGAGTTTGGGGCCGGGACCTGCCGGCAACGGAGAGGCGCCGGCCGTTTCGTTCAGTGGATCTAAGGTGATGTGGTCAACTGGCTGCGGCTCGGTATACGCGCTGGTAGTGCCACTGGCCAGAGAGGTAACCGGGCGAGCATGCAGGCGAAGTTGTTTCGTGGGTCTTGTTTCGACCTTGTGGGTTGTGATCGAGATCGCCTGCGGAGCGAGGGGTTGCGTAGCCTGCCGCGGTGCAAAGGAAAGCAGTACAGCAAGGGACGGCGCGACATCGAGAGAGGCGGCGAACAGCGCCAGGCCGCAGGCGGTGCGCAGAGCAAGCAGCGTGAGCGGTGTTTTTTTTGACTCTGCCAGTACAGATTGAACGCGAGCCTTGAGTTGCTCAGTCGATGCGGCGAAGTCGATGCCCCAGCTTTTAGAATCGTTCACCAGATTCAATCGGGCAAAGCGCAGCAGGCACTCCGCATAGCCAGCTTTTCTTTCTGGAAAGCCGGAAACCACGGCGAGATCGCAAGCCAGCTCGCGGTCGTATTGCATTGTGCGGAGAGCGTACCAGGCAGCGGGATGAAAGAACAGAACGGAACGGCACACCATGGCGAATGTATTCCACGCAAAATCGAAGCGGCGAATGTGATGAAGTTCGTGGCGCAGGATATTTTCGAGTTCAGAGAGATTCTGTTCGAGGCACTCTGCCGGCACAACGATCGTCGGACGAATGCAGCCGAATGTAGCTGGGGAAGAAATTCCCGAAAGCACCAGGAGGCGCGCGCGACCGGCATGCAGATTGCGCGCCAGAGGCTGAAAGATGTTCAGAATTTCGGCGGAAGGCTCGGTGGTGAAGCTGAGCACCCACGTCAAGTGCCGCTGCTTTCTCATGTGGTTCGCCAGCAGGTAGCTGAGAATGAGCACGTAGATGATCGCTAGAGCGCGAACGGCGACCCCGAGCGGCAAAGACCAGGCATCTGGAATCTGCCATGCTGTTACGCCGGCGCCCATATGGATTGCGTTGTGTTGCGCTCGAGCGGCCGGGGCGATTGCAGTGAAGCTATGTGCAGGTGACGGCATGACGGGTAGGAACCCGAAGATCGTCCAGACCCAATAGCCGGCGGCCCCGGTGAGAAACAAAAGCCAGAGGATAAATCTGCGGTTGGGCGAATCGACCAGCCACCCCAAGACAACACATACGCCAAACGCGAGCGTCGTTTTCAAGAGAAACGCCGCAAACGCGGAGACGATGCCGAGCACGAGCTCTGGATTCATCGCAAACCCCTGTTATTCGCCAGTCAGGTTATGTTTCTTACGATACTCCCGGATGTATGCCTCGAGATCATCCAGGTCCTTCTTTCTGAAGGGAGTTGCTTCCATCAAGTTGCTCAAAAGGCTTGGAGCCGAGCCACGGAAGTTGCGAGAGAGGAGGGTCTGCACCGAGATATCGTCGATCACCTTACGGGAAACAATCGGTTTGAAGACGAAAACGCGGCCGCGGCTCTGGTGGGTGATAAAAGCCTTCTGTTCCATGATGCGGAGTAAAGTCTGTGTTGTTTTGTAGTTGGGGCGCGATTTGACCGGATGGGCATTCACCACCTCTTCCACGGTGGCCTCTCCGTGCTCCCAGAGAATTTGCAGAAGTCGCATTTCTGCTGCGGTCGGTACAGTGATCCTTGACGGTCTATTTTGCATTGCGGCCTCACGTGTTACATCTTAACGGTTTAAGATTACTTAAGGAATAAAGAAAAACATGTCGATTGAGCCAACTTGGGTGTCTAGATCATGGTGCTGGGGCAGGTTGCGCCAACCCTGGGCGCGTGGCGTTGCGGTTCTTATCTGGGCCTGTGTAAGTATGCCTGCCTTGCTTGGTAGCCAAGTGATTCAGCTACCGATTGCGACGCCGCTTTCGATCGAGCTAAAGCAGCACGTCCGCATGAAAGCTGGTGAGCCGTTGGAAGGCCGCCTGCTCTACCCCATCTACGCCGATAACCGGATCGTCGTGCCGGCAGATACGATACTTCACGGTACGGTGGTGCAATTGGAACCGGACCGGAGTCACCGCATCCACTCCGGCTTGCGAGGTGACTTTACACCGTTTCATATTCCCGTAGTGCGGTTTGACCAATTTGTGCTTCCAGATGGCTCGATCCAGTTTCTGCACAGTGATAGCTCGAAAGATGGAGTTCCAATTCTGCGCCTCTCTCCTCCCTCTCGTACGCCAAAGGGTGGGTTCGTAGGCCGGCAGATCGCAGCGCAGAAAGAGCACTTGAAGGAGTTTGGCGAGCAATTCACGGCACCCGGGTTTGGCGACCGCCTGGTGCAATTTATTTACACACAGCTGCCGTATCACCCGGAACGGATTGAAGCCGGAACTGCGTGGACAGTTACGCTCAATCAGCCACTCGAGCTGCACGCCGGTGGAAGCGGGCCGCAAGCTTCCCCGGTCGCCGCCCAATCTTCTTCTGAGAAGAAGAATGAGTGGCGCCTGCGAGCTTACCTGCAGCAGACGATCAGCTCGGCCAAAGAGAAGCCCGGCGACGAATTTGAAGCATTGGTGACGGAGCCGGTGTGGAATGCAGACCACAGCCTTGCTGTTCCACAAGGCTCCATCATGGTTGGCGAGATTACGCAGACGAAGCCGGCTCGTTCGTTCGGGCGCCAGGGCAAGTTGCGGTTTCGCTTTCGTGAACTGAAGTTGCCGAGTGGTTTCATTCAGCCGGTACAAGGCACGATCGCCGGCATCGATGCCAACAGGTCATCGAACCTGGAACTCGATTCCGAAGGCGGGGTGCAGCAAAAATCTCAGAATCGCGTAATTATGCCGCTGGTGCTGACGCTGCTGGCCAGTCACGCGCTCGATGACGATGGCAGCCAGATTGCGCACAGCACTGTTGCTTCCAATGGTTTTGGCATTGTGGGCAGACTGGTTGGGATACTTGCGGATTCGCGCAACGTCGCAGCGGGCATTGGTATGTATGGAGCGGCGCTTTCGTTCTACGACCTGTGGCTGGCGCATGGGCATGACGTTGTGTTTGCAAAGAACACGCGCGTCGAAGTGACCACTACGCCCAGCAAGGCACCGATGAGTTCCCCGGAGTTAAAGAAGAAGTCGCTGGCTGCCCGATAGGCGTTGGATCAGGTGTTTAGCTTTATCGCGAGAAATGATCGCGCCATTGCGCTATGCCGTTAGCGCCGCGCGATGGAGCTACTTTGCGGTCGTGACGCTGACTGCGTCGCCGGAGAGAATCGCGTCGGTGGCGGCCTTTACCACTTCATCTCGCGCGTTGAGCGCGCCAAACACCTCAAGGTTTCCATCCGCCGTCTGGCCCGTCTGTACGGTTACCCGCTCTGCCTTGTTGTTCTGCACGCGAATGACGAAGGTGTGCTGTTGATCGGTCGCCACTGCCGACGGGGGAACGAACAGCGTTGCATAGGCGCGGTTCACCGGCCACAGGACGGTGGTGAAACTGCCCGGCGAAAGCTTGCCGTCTCGATTCGCTACATCGAGCTCCACCGGCATCGTCCTTGTTTTTTCATCGAGTTCATGGGCGATGCGTTTGATCGGCGCGTTGAACACTTGTGCCGGATAGGCGGGAACAGAGAAGGACACAGGCTGGCCCAGCCTTATTTCGCCGGCCATTGCTTCAGGTACTGGCGCCACCAGGCGCAGACGCGTGTCGTCGACCATCTGCAGAATGGGCTGTGCGCCCGGCTGGCCCGATGCGGGCCCGATCAGTGCTCCCGGGTGAAGGTTGCGTGTAGTGATCACACCATCGAAGGGAGCGGTAATTGTGAGATAGGCTTCTGTCTGGCTTACGCTGCGCAGCGTGTCATGCGCTGCAGATACATTCTGCTGCGCGGCGTCTACCACACCCTTGTCCGCAGATACGGTCTGCTCCGCAACCATCACGTCATTCTCGGCAAGCACGCCTGGGGTTTTCGAAGCGGCCACCATGTGGAGCCAGGTGCCGTTGTCGGATGCAAGTTTGGCCTTCGCTGCAGCCAGTTGCGCCTCGGCGGCACGGACTGCGGCTTCTGCCTGCGACCGTTGGCTGCTCAACTCCGGTGCTGTCAGCTTTACGAGCACCTGGCCACGCTTTACACGCGACCCGCGATCGACGGTCACTGCCTGCACAAAGCCGGTGACCTTGGGAAAGATATCGACGGACTCATAAGGGATAAGCTGCGCAGGGAGGCTTACGGTCGTGTGTAGCTTGGCGGAGATGACCGGCACTATCGTCACCGCCACAGGTGCATTCGCCGCGGCCGCCGGCTTGTGGTCTGCCCCGGCCTCAGGCTGGGAGTTGCTGCAACCGATGGCTAGCATGAGAAGGGCAGAAGCAGGGATCAGTCGGTTCATTGTGCAGTCTCCGGGCGCCGGCCCTCTGGGTTTGATTCATACCATTGGCTCCGTGGGTCTTCTGGATCGAGTGAGCGCGAACCGCGCCCAGCGCGGCGTTGGGCGATGCCAAACACCGTAGGGAGCAGGAAGAGTGTGGCCGCGGTGGCCACCAACAGGCCGCCGATGACGGCGCGCCCCAGAGGCGCGGTCGCTTCGCTGCCGCGGCCGAAGGCGATGGCCATGGGGATCATGCCTGCGATCATCGCGAGGCTGGTCATCAACACCGGTCGCAGGCGCTCATTCGCGGCTGCGCGCGCGGCCGCGAATGAGTCCGCACCCTGCAGGCGGTTTTGCTCGGCAAAGCTGACCAGCAGAATGGCGTTGGCTACGGCAACGCCGATTGCCATGATGGCGCCCATAAAGCTTTCGAGGTTGAGCGTTGTGCCGGTGACCCACAGCATTAGCACTGCACCTGTCAGCACGGCGGGGGCGGTCGAGAGCACTACGAGCGCCAGGCGGAACGATTGAAAATTTGCGGTGAGCAACAGCAGAATCACGCCTATTGCTGCAGCGAGCCCGATGGCCAGTTCGCCGAAGATTTCCTTGAGAGCACTGGCTTGGCCGCGGACTTCGGTCTTTACTCCGCGCGGGGGAGTGCCCGCATCGGCGATGGCTTTTTCGATTGCCTGATTGGCGCGTCGCAGATCGCGGTTGCCCAGGTTTGCGGAGAGCGCCAGCATCCATTGTCCGTTTTGCCGATCGAGTTCACCTGGAGTCGATGTGGAGCGCAGCTCGGCAACCTGATTGACGAGCGGTTGGGCCCCGGTCGTGCTTGCGACCGGAATATTGCCGATCTCGGCGAGCGAGGTCATCTTCGCCGGCGGTACCTGCACCTGCACCTGGTAGCTTACTCCCGATTTGGGATCGCGCCAGTAGCTGGGAGAAACAAAGCGGCTCGATGCGGTCGCTGAAACGACGGCGGCGCCCACTCCATTGGCCGTGGCGCCGAGCTGGCCGGCCATGGTGCGATCGACACGGATATCGATGGTTGGGTAATGGAGAGGTTCTTCGTATTCCAGATCGCGCAGAGCGCTTACGGCGGCGAGCTTGCGGCGGATACGCTCGGCGTAACTGGCAACATCGGCATATTGGGGACCGGTGATTGTTACTTCGGCGAGAGACGGGGAGCCGAAGTTGAGGATCTGACTGATCAGGTCGCCGGGATCAAACGAGAAGCGCGTGTCAGGGAATTGCCCGGCCAGTTTGTGCCGCAGTTGCTCTTCCAGGCCGGCTAGCTTGACCGTGGTCCCTTGTTTTAGAGCGACGTTGATGATGGCTTGTTGCGGTCCGCTGGTCCACAGGAACACTGTGTTGATGGGGTAGGACGCCCCCTGGGTGCCCACATAGCCAAGGCTCAGATCGAGATTCTTTTCGCCGGCGACATTTTCAATGGTGGAGAGTACACGACGTACCAGGTCTTCGGTGACGGGAACACGTGTGCCATCGGGCGCATCGATGCGCAGGCGAAACTGCGTGGAGGCGGCGGAGGGAAAGATCTCTTCTGCAAGATGAGGCGCCACCACACCAAGAACCAGCAGGCTTATCAATGCATAGGCAGAAAGCAGCAACACGGGCAGCTGCATGGCCCGTTCGAGCGCATGCTCGAAGCGCTTGCGAAATCGATCGAAAGGATGAACGTCACGATCCGGGCTCGCGGGTCCCGGCCGCAAGATCCAGTTAGCCAGCACCGGCACCAGCGTGCTCGAAAGGAAATACGAAGCTGCCATGGCGAACCCGACTGCCAACGATAAGGGCAGAAAAAGAGACTGCGCGGCCCCGGTCATGAAGAACGAAGGGATGAAGACCGCCATCACGCTGAGCATGGCGAGCAACCGGGGAGTGGCGACTTCGCGGCTGGCGAGGTGCACGGCCCGCGCTGTATTTTCGCCTCGATCCAGGTGGACGTGAATGTTTTCGAGCAGCACCGTCCCTTCGTCCACCAGGATGCCGACAGAAAGGGCAAGGCCGCCGAGTGTCATGATGTTGATTGTCTGCCCAGCCACCTTCAGCAGTACGACGGCGGTGAGCAGCGCAAACGGGATGGTGATGACGACGATGAGTGACGATCGCCAGTCACGCAGAAACAGCAGCAGCATCAGGCCAGTGAGCAGTGCTCCGATTGCGCCTTCGCGCATGACAGATGCGAGCGCATCACGCACATACTGTGACTGATCGAACTCGTATGTGATGGTGATGTCTTCGGGAACGAGCGACTGAAAGCGCGCCAGGTTTTGCCGCACCATGCTCACGACTGTGAGGGTGGAAGCATCGGGCCGCTTGGTGACCGGGATGTAGATGGTTCGGCGGCCGTTGCGGAGCGCATAGCCGGCCAGCAGGTCTGACGCGTCGGATACGCTGCCTACATCGCGCATATAGACCGAGGCGCCCGAGCCAGGCTTGAGCGGAATATTGAGCAGATCGTCGATCTGGGTGACGGTGCTATCGGTGGTGACCAGTGTATGTGTTGTGCCGATGTCTGCATTGCCGGCGGGTTGAATGCTGTTGCCCGTGTCCAGTGCCTGCACCACCGCTTCGGGAGATAAGCCATACGACTGTAGCTTTTGCGGATCGATGTTGATGACGATGGTGCGTTGGTTTCCGCCGAAAGGCGGCGGCGATGAGACGCCGGGCAGCGTGGCGAAGACGGGGCGCACGCGATTCAGCGCCAGATCCTGAATCTCAGCGAGTGTTCTCGATGGGCTCGAGAACACCAGGTAGCCGACGGGTAGTGTTCCTGCATCGAAGCGGATGACGAAAGGCGAGACCGTGCCTGGCGGCATGAAAGCATGGGATCGATTGACGTAGGAAATGGTTTGCGCGAGCGCTTCGCTCATGTTGGTGCCGGGGTGAAAGGTGAGCCGCAGCAGCGCGGTGCCCTGAATGGATTTCGCCTCGACGCTCTCGATCCCGTTGATATAGAGGAAGTGGTACTCGTAGTAGTAGGAGATAAACCCTTCCATCTGCTGCGGGCTCATGCCGCCGTAGGGCTGGGCTACGTAGATGACGGGCAGATCGAGGTTGGGCAGGATGTCGACGCGGGTCCGCATGATGGCGAGGATCGACGACAAAGCGAGCAGCACCACCAGGACGAACACGGTCATCGGTTTGCGAAGCGCTGCTCGAATGAGCCACATGGGTCGTCGCTTTCCTTCTTATGGTTGCGTATTCAGCAGGTGCAGAAATGGCTCGAGGTCGCCCTGGGCGGCGGCCAGGCCCAACTCTGCTCTCCACACGCTTAAGCGGGCGATGGCGTCATCGCTTTCTGCCTGGGCGAGTACTGCTTCCGCGGCTGAAACATCGACCACGGTTGCTAGTCCTGAACGGTAACGTGCCTGCTGTTGTTGTTCGCTCGCCCTCGCGGCCGCTAGCTCCACCGGTGTGTTTGCCGCCACCTGGCGGGCTCCGTCGATAGTGGCTTTCGCTTGCTCGGTTGCCGCGGAGATATCGTCTACCGCTTTGGCGTAGCGGGCTTGTTCTGCGTAAACGTTCTGCTCCTGCACTTTTTTCTCTTCACGCAGAAGGAAAAAGTCGAACGCAGGAAAGGTGACCTGAACACCTGCGGCCCAGTTGAATGTGTCGGTCGCCAGCCCCGATGTGCCACCACGAAAGTTTCCATTGAGGGTTGTGCCTGCTCCACGCCCCGACACGGAGCCCAGCGTGCTGAACGCGGGAACATAGCTACGGTTGAGGTAACGCTCTTGGGCTCCTTGTTGCTGTACCAATGCCGCCTCTTCCATCACGGCCGGGTGGCTGGTTGCGTTGCTCGCGCCAGCATCGGCAGGCGGTAACGATGCGAGCAAGGGCGCCGTCTCGATTACGACCGGTTTGCCTATCGCGCCCAGGTATTTTGCCAAGGCAGACGCGCGTACCGCCTGCTGCGTTTCTGCCTGGATCAACTGGTTGCGGGCAAGCGCGAGCTGGGCATCGGCCTGCGAGCCGTCGGCGCCGGGGCGGAGTGTATTGTCAACGAGTACGTGTACTGCCTGGCCAAACGATTCGAGGCGTTTGAGATTGGCATGCGCCACGGTGACGAGTTGCTGTGCCGCCGCCAAGTCAAGAAAGGCACTGCCTGCTTCGGCGCTTACTTCGAGGGTAGCCAGCGCGGTGGCCTGCCTGGCCGCCTCGCTGCCTTGTTGGGCAGCACTCACTTTGGCAGCGCGGGCGCCGAAGTCAAAAGGCTGCCAGCTGAGGAGTGCTCCGCCGGCGCTGCTCCACGCACTTCGTGAGACATCAGACCCAATCACTGGTCCTGATATGGTTGGAACAACCCCTTGCGGCAGAAGCAGACCGTAGATATTGTTTGCCGTGGCACGATTGGTTTGCCAGAGAAGGTCGGTGCGGGGCAGGTAAGCGGTGCGGGCAACACCGACTGCACTCTGGGCTGCTTTCTGCTGTGCCTCTGCTGCGTGGATGGCCGGGAAGTCTTTGCGCGCCTTTTCTATCACTTGCGCCAGCGTCACCGTTGGTTGCGCGCTGCCGGCGTAAGCCTGACCATACATCGCCTTTTGCGCCAGCATGCAGGTGGCGGAGACACACATCAGAACCACGGCACGCATGTGGGAGGAGCGGGTCATAAAACCTGATAAGACCTCTGCGTGTGCTCAGCATACCATCGAAATTCGATAACATGATTTTGATGATCGTGCCATCGATAGCGCATAAGGGGTATCTTTGAATTGTGCTGAGAGATCAACGAGAACTCTTTTTCGGACTCATCCGGATTCACGTGCTGGTGCACGCTTCTCACGAACCGATTTTTGGGTTGGCGATGATGAAGGAATTGGAGCACCACGGCTATCGTATTGGCCCGGGCACGCTCTATCCGCTGCTCCACGGGCTCGAGCGCGGCGGCCTGCTTCGTTCTGCACTCAAGAACGTAGAGGGGCGCAGAAGACGTGTCTACAAGATTACTGCGGCGGGAAACAGGGCCCTTGGGAGGGCCAGATTAAAAGTAGATGAATTGCATCGCGAACTGCATGAAGAGCGGCCAAGGAAGATTTCCCCTTAAGACCGGATGAGTCGTCGAGAGAGGTCGTGTGGTCTGTCAGGCAGATGGACGCTTTCGCAGGGTACGTCGCCGTGCCACGAATACGAGTTCTCTGAATTTCCCATTCCATTTGTGTAGGGACTCGAGGTGCAGTAGCTAGCTACTTCACCTCAGGATGCCATTTCTTCAGATGATCCTTGTGCGTCGTCAAGTAGGCACCCGGTCCAAACTTGTCGTCGTAGAACGATAAGTCCAAATGGTGTGCCTGTAGATACATGAGGACATGGACTGAAGGGACGGTAGCCGGAAATTTCCCAAAAGTTTCGTACATATATTGAGCCTGCAGCGCGACGCATGCACGAAAGCGTTGATCATGATATTGCGCGCTGCTGCGCACGCGCGGGCTGTCGTTCCACGGCCCTGGAGTTTCTGCATGGAACGGCCCGCCAGGGCCAAACTTTCGCTGAATTAAAGCGTCCGTCGCCGCATACATATCCGCATAATGCGGCGGGCAGTAGGCCGTGAATACCCCATCGAGTCCAGTGGGATTCGGCAGCGCCCATCGCGGATCTTTGTCGAAACGGAATCCGAGACCAGGCACTTCCGGATCGCCGCTCGCTCCAAGAATCGTGAGCCGGTCAATGCCGTCGAAGCTCCAACCGCCCAGGCCCAGTGCCTGCAGGAGCAACTGGCCATTAAAGGATGAGATCGCCAGCTCGGCAGATAGCTCCGCCAGGGAGTACTGATCGAGAAACGAAAGCGGATATGGATTTTGCAGATCCACTAAACCAGAAAAGTCTTCGAGCCCTGGTATTTTGCGTCCGTGAATGTCGTCATAGATGCAGAATCCATTCTGGACATAGAAGCAGAGATTGAGTAGTGTGTGCTGCGCCAGATCGCCCACAGGAAAGCTCAACAACGAGCCAGGCGCATTTGCAACCCAGGTGTTGTGACCCTCCATGTAAGGCTCGCGGCGGGGAAGATAAATGCGCTGGTCTGAGATTTTGCGAATGCGCGATTGATGTGCAGTAAGCAGTTGCAGCAGGTCGTTCTTTCCCTCAGCAATGCGCTCAACCGGCGGGGGGAAGTCGCGCGTCTCGAAGATATAAGTGCCGGTGTCGTCGGTACAGAAAATTTCGCTGGTCTGAAAGCCGGCGGCTGAGGCGTACGTACGTCCGACTGGCTGAGCCGGAGTAGTTCGACAGATGCGGAGCATAGCGATCATGCCGCGTGATTAGATTTGACCAACCGGTCACGCCTCCCATGGCCAAAAGCACCAGCAGCTTTTCTACCTCGGAGAGCGGCAGAGGCTCATGCTGTGAGGTGTATTGCAGCGTGCCATCTGGAATGTTGGCGCCACGGTAAAAGCGACGCGACCGGCGGCCAAAGAGTGCGTCTGTGAGCGGGTAAGACAGAACTTCTTCAAGGGCATTCTTCTCATGTTCTGCCAAGGCCAGGGGCTTCTGCTGCGGCAACAACTCTGACATAAACCCTCCATCCCTCAGACCAATTCTCAAATGCAGCGGATCACTGATATCGCATCACGCGACTGCCGACTAGTTTCCGAGGAAGGCCAACAGGTCCCGTTTTTCGCCATACACAACCTATGGGGACACTTTTTGCTGGGCACCTCATCGAAGTTTCTGGGCAAACGATAACTCGTGGCCATCCGGATCGAACATGTGGAAATAGCGTTCACCCCAGGACGCGTCCCGTGGGATTTCAGGATCAAATCCTTTCTCCTTCAGACTTGTCCAAAACTCATCCACGTCCGAAACATGGAAGATCAGCCGGCCCCACCGCGACACTGTGTCACCTCGTTCGAGGTTCAGGATCACAGATTCTGAATCGTTCGCTCGAAGCGAAGAGAAACTCGCGTTTTCTCCACCGTAAAGCAGTTCCATGCCCAGGGCATTTCGGTAAAACTGGACCGAAGCCTTCATGTTCGAGACCCGAAGAGTGATCGCAGAAATTGTTTCGATCGTCGGGGCCATACCCAGCAGTGTACGAGGGAAATTGACTTCACGAGGGCACAGTTGTATCTGCTCAAGCCAGGGGTCTAGAATTTAGCTATAGGGAGGTTTGTATGCCCCTTTATGAGTTCGTCTGCAACGCCTGCAAGAAAAAATTCACCAAGACTCTTACCGTCGCAGAGCATGACGCGAAAGACGGTCGCCTGCCCGGGCTGCGGCAGTCACGACGTAGAGCAAAGTTGGTCCACTTTCTCAGCTGTCACCTCGAAAAAGAGTGCTTGAACTCAGTGAGTCTGGGCGATGCGTGTAGACACCCTGACAGCTTCTCCCATCCGGTGCCGATTTGCCGCACTCACTTAGCACGCAATTTGATCACAAATGATTAGGAGGAGAACATCCTATGAATCCTAAAGTCATGACGCCGAAGTTGATAGGTCCGCGCGACGGCAAGGCGGTCTTCCTGGGCAGCATCGGGGTTAGGTTCATGATCTGGGGCGAAGAGGCGGGCGAGCAGTTTTCATTGGTGGAACACCCAATGTCACCCCGTGCGCTGGCCGCCCCTTTGCATCGCCATTCGCGCGAAGACGAGTACAGCTACGTCCTCCGGGGCCGTCTAGGCGCGCTGCTTGGCGACGATGTGGTGTTTGCCGAGCCGGGCGATCTGGTGTTTAAGCCTCGCAACCAGTGGCATACATTCTGGAACGCCAGTGATGAGCCGGCCAGCATTCTCGAGATTATCGCCCCAGCCGGCTTCGAGCGCTTCTTCGGCGAGCTTTCCGATCAGGGAGGTGTCGCCGATATGAAGCCATCCGTCCTTAGCCGTCTGTGCGAGCGCTACGGTCTCGAGATGAAACCCGAGACTGTGCCGGAACTGGTCGAGCGTTTCCATCTCCGCTTCCCCGGCGAACCGGTAGGTCTGAGAGACGCCGCCTGATAGATCCCCAGCGGTTGCATTCGACTTAGCGCGCGGGGCGGCAGGTGCCGATTTATTGATCGATTCTTCAGCGCGGATGTCATTTGCATTTGGTATCCACGAGAGTCAGCCTCGTCACAATACTTTGCCTCGTCACTCAAGGAGCGCCCGATCATGAGCTCCCTGGAGATCAGCTCGATCGCCTTTGGGTGCGTTTTTGGAGGCGCGGTGCTGGGCCTCGCTATTCGCACGGTTCTACCGAAGGACCACCTGAGTGGCGACACGTAGGATGCTGTAAAGGTGGGGATGGGCTTAGTCGCGACCATGGCAGCGCTTGTCCTGGGCCTTCTGGTTGCTTCGGCCAAGTCTTCCTACGACCAACAGCGCAACGAAATGACAGAGATGTCGAGCAAGATCGTCTTGCTGGACCGCGTCCTGGCCCATTATGGGCCGGAGACGAACCCAGAGCGCAATCTTCTGCGCGACGCAGCGACTCGCATTCTCGAGACGACATGGCCGAAAGACAATGTTGGCCATTCGCACTTGGAGCCGCCGGCGGCGGGTGGCGAAGCTCTGTACGACAAAATACAGGCACTCACGCCCAGTGACGAAACAGAGCGCTCGCTCAAGGCCCAGGCACTGACGATCGCGATGAGTATTGGGCAAACACGTTGGTTGATGTACGACCAAGCAGTCGAACCGGTCTCCGTGCCGTTGCTGACCGTGCTGATTCTGTGGCTCACTACGATTTTCATTAGCTTCGGCCTCCTGGCGCCTGCCAACCTCACCGTCGGCGTCAGCTATTTTGCCGCCGCGCTGGCGGTTTCGAGCGCGATCTTCTTGATTTTGGAGATGTACTCTCCCTATGTGGGACTACTTCACATCTCCAGTTCCACCTTACGCGCAGCCGTCGCGCAACTTGGCCGGTAACCATTCCCCTCAATGTTGCCACGCCCCGAGAAGCTATATAGCCGGACAGAATGCCGCAGGCAGTCAAGCGATATTGATGCCCTGATCTTCCACCTGGCCGAAAACCGAAAGAAGGTTCGTCAGCTTCAGGTGCGGTCGGGCAATAATATACTTGACTGACTACGATGTTTTCTGTACTCTTGAAACATCATGAACGCGCCTAAGACTCTCCAGCAAGCAATTCAATTCTTCAGCGACTACGACAACTGCCGTCAGTTCATGATCGCAATTCGCTGGGAAGACGGCGTGGTTCGGTGCCCCGCTTGCAGCTCCGACAAGGTTACCTACCTTGCGAACGCGAAGGTCTATCGCTGCTACGTTAAGCACCCAAAGCAAAAGTTCTCGCTCAAGGTCGGCACCATCTTTGAGGATTCCCCACTCCCCTTAGAGAAGTGGCTCCCTGCGGTCTGGATGATCGTCTCCGCAAAGAACGGTGTAAGTAGCTATGAGATTCACCGTGCTCTGGGAATCACTCAGAAGTCGGCATGGTTCATGCTTCACCGCATCCGTCTTGCCATGCAGAGCGGCTCGTTCATCAAGTTTGGCGGCGATGGTGCTGAGATTGAAGTGGATGAAACCTTCATCGGCGGAAAAGCTCGCAACATGTACAAAAACATTCGCGCCAAAAAGATCACCGGCACCGGCGGAAAGGGCAAAGCAATCGTCTTCGGCATCCTCGAACGCGGTGGTAAAGTTCACACCCAGGTCATCGAAAACCGGCTCAGCAAGACCGTAAGGCCGATCCTCAAGGATCGCGTTACCGAGGGAGCGAATCTCTACACCGATGTGATGCTTGGCTATTCCGGCCTCGAAAGCGACTACGCTCACAAGATGGTCAACCACGCGGTTGAGTATGTGAATGGCCGGGTCCACACCAATGGTCTAGAAAACTTCTGGTCGCTTCTGAAACGCACTTTGAGCGGCACCTATGTGAGCGTTGAGCCGTTCCACCTGTTCCGTTACTTGGACGAACAGAGCTTCCGTTTCAACAATCGCGCCACCAAGGCACAACCCTTGAATGACTCGGATCGGTTTTATTTGGCAATGTCGCAAGTTTCAGGAAAGCGGCTTACCTACAAAGAGGTAACCGGCAAGGTGGGAGAAACGCAAGCCTAAGATTTTTGGCGGGATGCGCGGGAGACGGAAGCTTTAGGCGTTCGTCTCTTTGTCCGTTTCTCAGCATCCAGTTTTGCTTTGATTTCAGAGTGCGGAACGGCTACAAGCCGCTGCATAAAATTTGTGAACTTGTCGAAGTCGCCGGATTCATTCTTGGCGGAAGGTATCGGCTTCATTCGGCGCAGTGCTCCTAGATTGGAGCGTAGCGCTGATGTGTGCCAAAAGTCAATCTGTCCCTTGTGACCTTGTTTCGACTATTGCGAACGCCCACACCTGCTATGGATTACGCAGGCGTAAGGAGAAGTTCCAGGTGGCCGTGTTGACTGCCTATTTCGATGAGAGCGGAGTCCATGGGCAGGATGCTTGCATCGTCGCCGGATTCCTGGGCAATGATGCCCAGTGGCAAGCAATGATCGCAGATTGGATTCCTGCACTGAAACAGCGAAAGAATCTCCACATGAAAAAGCTGCGCTGGAACCAATACCCAGATCGCATTGCGAACTCGCTCGCCCAACTGGGTACGATACCCCACAAGTACAACCTGAAGGGGGTAGCTGCCGCAATAAAGTGGTCTGATTACAACGCAATCGTAAAAGGAAAGGTCAAATCCAGCTTCGCCAACCCGTACCAGATGTGTGCCTTTTGTGCGATTTCTGTCGTACTCGTTGAATTGGCCCGAGATGACGACGTTTACTTTGTGTTCGATCGGCAAGAGGGCAAGCGAAAAACCGACATGCACCGCATGCGCGATATTGTTTACGAATGGTGTGGGGCAGATCGCAGGGTGAAGGGCATTGATTTCCTTCCCCGGTGCGCTACCGTCTGCCTCGATCCGGCCGATTACCTGGCGTACGCCATCAGGGAACGACATCTGAACAAGAATTCATTCAAAGCAAAAGCGTGTGCGCCGATCATAGGTCCTGGCGGAAACGGAGGGTGGTTTGGAGCTCCGCAACTAGAGGGAATGGTCGATGATTGGCTTGACGAGAAGCGCACGCTAGCGCAGAGGCTCGCCGAGTTTTCATCGCGGCCCTATTTTCGCGGGCCGCGTTTCCAGTAAGGCGGCCCGATTCAGTGCTGCCCTTGCCACGGCTTCCTTATTGCACCAAATCCGTTGCAGTCAGTCAAGTATATTATTGCCCTAATTTGGACACTACCTGCCGTTCCACAAAAAATCGAATTTCTGTTGCAGAATCATCTCCAATCGTTCTTGCTCGGCCTGGAGTTAAAAAGGTCAGTGGCCGGTCGCTACGTAGATGTGGTAGAAAATGATGTCTTCCGTTGACAACAGACTGAGACAGCAGGCCTGGGTTCAGGCCCTGTTTTATAGATTTATTCGACGAGCTTCGCATTGAAGGTGTGCCTCGTATGCTGTCGTTTCTGGATCGTGAAGTGTCTGTTGCCCATCCCGGTTTCAGCCGGTGGCTCGTGCCGCCCGCAGCTCTTTCCATTCACCTGGCGATCGGCCAGGTCTACGCCTTCAGCATCTTCAAGAATCCTCTGCTGGCATTGAGGGGCGCCGACGGCGCGGCGTGGAATCTGAAAGAGGTGGGCTACATCTTCTCGATCGCCATTGCAGTGCTCGGTCTTTCGGCGGCACTGTTTGGCCGATGGCTGGAGACGGCGGGACCTCGCAAGGCGATGTTTGTCGCGGCTACCTGCTTCGGGTCGGGATTTCTGGTGGCGGCCGCAGGTGCGGCGACACACTCTCTGGCGCTCATCTATCTCGGCTATGGGGTCATCGGTGGCGTCGGGCTGGGGCTGGGCTATATCTCACCGGTCTCCACGCTGATCAAGTGGTTTCCCGACCGGCCGGGACTGGCTACCGGCCTCGCGATCATGGGTTTTGGCGGCGGTGCGATGATCGGTTCTCCGTTGGGGACCAAGCTGATGATGTTTTACAAAGCGTCGGCGGATCCCATCGCGGCCACCTGGGTGACGATGGGCCTTCTCTACTTTTTCTTCATGATGTTTGGCGTCTTTACGATTCGTGTGCCGCGGGATGGATGGAAGCCGGAGGGATGGGCTCCCAAGGCGACGCAGTCGGCACTGATCTCCACGCAAAGAGTGGACGTCAACGCCGCCTTCCGTACGCCCCAGTTCTGGCTGCTGTGGCTCATTCTGTGCATGAACGTGACCGCGGGCATCGGTATTCTGGAGCAGGCGTCGCCGATGATCCAGGATCTCTTCCGCGGGCGCGTCTCGGCCATCACTGCGGCAGGTTTTGTGGGTCTGTTGAGTCTATTCAACATGGGGGGACGTTTTGTCTGGGCGTCGATGTCGGACTTCATCGGACGGAAGGTCACCTACTTCGTCTTTTTTGTCGTGGGCATGCTGCTCTATCTGGCGATTCCATTCGCGGCGAATACCCTGCACTCCGTCCCGCTTTTTGTGTTGACTGCGGGTGTGCTGATCAGCATGTACGGCGGGGGATTCGCGACCATTCCGGCTTATCTCAAGGATCTGTTCGGGGGCTACCATGTGAGCGCCATTCATGGGCGGCTGCTGACGGCCTGGTCCACCGCCGGCATCGTTGGGCCGCTCATCGTTAACGGCATCCTCGACCATTACGTCGCTAACCACTTGCCGAAACAGCAGGGTTACCCGGTGATCTTGCACATCATGGCCGGCCTTATGGTGGTGGGCTTTATCGCCAATCTCCTGGTGCGCCCGGTGGCACAGAAGTATTGGCTCGAGAACGCGAGTAACCTGGTTCGAGCAGCACGTTGAGCAGGACCGGAACCTGAGGAGCTTTTATCCATGGTCACGAGTGAGAACAAGACATCGCCAATCCTGGTCATGGCTGCGTGGTTTCTGGTTTCGATACCCACCGCATGGGGCGTGTACTACACGTCGCTGAACGCACTCAAGCTGTTCCAGTAGAGCCGGTTCCCGTGGACCTGGCGCTTAAACTCCATAGCGCCCCACGGATTGCCGACGCCGGCCCCAAACTTAGCGGCTGGTGCGTGCGAAGAATCTGTCCTGGCGACTAGCGGCGTATCGCTACAAAAAAATCCGATGACTCCAGATGACATTCCATTCAACGATGGACAGCAAAGAATCGCAGGCCCTGAAAGCGAATCAGCTGAGCTCACGGAAGGCCTATCAGCCTGGAGGGCAGTCTCCTTGACGAGAAAGGAGAGAGAGCGTACTCTCCTTTCCCAGATAGGGGAGAGCCTTTGACGAAACCGGTTGAACTTCCGCAGGGCACACTCGAGATGCTCATCCTCAAGGCGGTCTCGCTCGGTCCGCTGCATGGCTATGGCATCCTGCTGCGCATCCAGCAGATTTCCGGCGAGCGCCTCGAAATCCTGCAGGGTTCCTTCTACACCGCCATCTATCGTCTTGAGCGCCGGGGCTGGATCAAAGGCAAGTGGGGTGAGTCGGAGAATAACCGCCGCGCCCGCTTTTACTCGCTCACCGCTGCCGGTACGCGTCAGCTCAAGGCCGAGACCGCCAAATGGACTGACATGGCCGCTGTCGTCGCCGGTATTCTCGACAAGAAGGCGGACGAGATATGAGCATCCTCGCCGGCAATTCGCAAGCTCTGGCACTCCATCGCGCCACGCACCCACAGCGACGTCGAAGAAGAGTTTCGTTCTACCCTCGACGCCTACCAGGAAGATTTAATTCGCCAGGGCCTCTCTGAAGCAGAAGCCCGCCGCAAAGCCCGCATCGATCTCGGCCAGCCTGCCGCCCAAAACGAAACTTACCGCGACGTCATCGGCCTTCGCGCTCTTCGATGAGTTAGGCGGCGACATCCGCTACGGTTTCCGCGCCCTCGGCCGCAACCCGGGCTTCGCCGCCGTTGCCGTGCTCTCACTCGCGCTCGGCATCGGCGCCACCACGGCGATGTTCTCGCTCATCTACGCCGTCTTGCTGCACCCGTTTCCCTACGCCGGCGCCGACCGCATCATGAACCCCATCATGATCGACTCGCAATATCCCGACGAATATTCGTATTTTGACCTGAGCAAGGCACAGTTGGATGAAGTGCGCCTTGCAGCCCCGGTCGATTCGGTGCTTGGCTTCAACGGCTCGCACATGGAGATCACCGGAGGCGGACTGCCGGAAGACATCTACGGCGCCTACCTCACAGAGAATGCTGAGACGTTCTTTGGTGTGCGCCCGCTTCTCGGTCGCAATATCGAGCCGTCCGATGCAGAGAACGGCGGCCACTCCGTCGTAGTTCTCAACTACCGCTTCTGGCAGCGCCACTTCGGCGGCGATCCCCACGTCATCGGTCGAACGCTGGAGATGGATCACGCCCAGTACACCATCATTGGGGTCATGCCGCGCAGCTTCGCATTCAATGACATCGCCGGCGTCGGCGATGTCTACTTGCCGGCTAGTCTCATGCGGGGCATTGCCAACGTTCCCTCCCTCTCCTACCTGCCGTGGATCAAGCTGCGGCCCCACGTCACACTGGCCTCCGCCAACGCTGCGCTCGAGCCCATCGTGCTCCAGGGCAAGAAACAGCATCCCGAGAGATCTCCCGATCACAGGCATCTCGCGCTGCAGCCGATCATCGTGCCTTACCAGCAGAACCTGGGCCGCACACTCGCGCTTCTGCTCACGGGTGTCGTCCTTCTGCTCATCATCGGCTGCGCCAACTGCTCCATCCTTCTGCTGGCCCGGGGTCGCACGCGCCAGCATGAGCTCGCCATCCGCAGTGCGATTGGCGCCAGCCGCTGGCGCATCGCGCGTCAGTTGCTCGTTGAAGCCCTGGTCATCTCCTGCACGGGCGCCGTCCTTGGCGTGGCTGCGTCGTACTGGCTTGCGAAGCTTCCCTTGTTGCTTTCTCCGGATTCCTTTCCAGCCGAATCCGTCATCCGCATCAACGCTTCCGTCCTCGCGTTTTCCGTCGCGCTCGCGCTGCTCTGCGGCATCCTCTTCGGTCTCGCCCCCGCATTGCGTCTCTCGCGTCACAATCCCGCGCGTGCGCTCCCCGGCCGGCAAGCTGGCGTTGCCGCCGCTCCTGTCGGGCATCGCTGGAGCGTTCTCATCGCGGTGCAGGTCGCGCTCACGCTTCTTCTTATGGCTACTGCGGGCACGGCCATTCGCGGCTTTCTGCGGCTCACGCAGAGGCCCCTCGGCTACGATCCCGCCAACGTCATGCAGCTTGGCATCTCGCTGCACGTCCACAACCCGGCCGAGTGGAGCCGCCTTCAGTCGCGTGAAGCGCGCGCCGCGTATATCGAGCAGATCCGGCAGAAGATCGCATCCGTTCCCCGAGTCTCCACGGTCGCTGTCGGCATCGACGCCACGCCGCCCGGTGCTGATGTTCAAAGCTCGTTCATCATCGACGGAAGTGGCGATGGCGAGCAGCCGCAGGCGCGAGTGATGCTGGTGGACCAGCGCTATTTCGCTGCGCTTCACATCCCGCTGCTGCAAGGCCGCGTATGGAATGCGGATGAAAACAGCCGCGGAGACTTCGTCGCCGTCGTCAATCGCGCGTTCGCGACACGCTATCTCTCCTCGTCCCATGCTGTGGGGCGGCAACTGCGCATTCCCGGACTGACGGCTCATATGCGCTACCGGGCGGTCTCTGCGCAAAGCACGGCCTGGCGCCAGATCATCGGCGTCGTCGGCGATGCGCGCAACGACGGCGTGGATCGCCCGTCGTCCCCGCCATCTACCTTCCGTACACCGCTTCTGATGCGGGCCTACGTGCAGTTCCTCGTCCGCACCGAGGGCGATCCGCTCACCTACCTGCACTCCATCCGCGCCGCGATTGCATCCGTCGCTTCCGACCAGCAGATCTCCAACAGCGTCTCCGCCTTCAACGGCACCTTCACGCTCAACGAAGCCATCGAGCGCGACGCACAGTATAGCCGCCAACGGCTCTTCTCCATCTTGTTTGGCGTGTTCTCCGCCATGGCGCTTGGACTCGCGCTGGTCGGCATCTTCAGCCTCGTCGCGTACAGCGTAGCGCAGAGGACGACGGAGTTTGGCGTCCGCCTGGCGCTGGGCGCGCCGCGCGCGCATGTGCTGTGGGTCGCCGCGCGTATCGCGCTCGTCAGCGCGGCCGCGGGCATTGTCATCGGTCTTGGCTTTGACAGCTTTCTCGGCGCCGTCCTCGCCCACTGGATGCAAAGCGCCTTTGCCGCACGCAGTTTGTTCGCAGCCGCCGCGCTCCTCGCTCTCAGCGCACTTCTTGCCTGCCTGTTGCCCGCCCGCCGCGCCATCGCCGTCCCACCCGCCGAAGCTCTCCGCTATGAATAAAGCGCAGATGCGACCTAAGTCCATGCCCTTGTCAGTCTTTCAGCCCATTGGCCAGGCCTTACTTGAGAGGCTCAATAGGGTTCAGCATCGGGTCAGGACTGCGGAAAGCACACCGAGGCGATTCTCGCGGATGTTGCGGGCCAGATTGCCGGTTATGGCTGGGAAATCCGTGCCCATCACTACACCAAGGTTCGGTCCGCTTGGTTGCGCACCTTGGTGGTGGTCTCGGTCATAATGGTTCTCCAGCAACGATTGTGGAGGTATGCGTGATCATTGGAGCTGGCACGTTTCTTATTGAGGAACAGCGGGTGAATCAGGTTTCTGCGTGTCTCCTTCTTCGGGCCCTGGGAACTCGCCGTTCTGGAACTGCCGCTTGATATCTTCCATCTGCTTTTTAAATGCGGGGCTATCGAGCAGCTCTTTTGCTTGCTGCTGAGCTTCTTCCATCTGCTTCTTAAACTCAGGAGTGTCGAGCATGGCCTTCGCCTTCCATGCCTGCTTCTGAGCTTCTTCCATTTGCTTTTTGAAGGCCGGGCTGTCGAATATAGCTTTTGCTTGAAGTGATGCTTGTTGCCGGGCGTCTTCCATCTGCTTCTTGAATTCAGGAGAGTCGAGCATGGCCTTCGCCTGCTGTTGAGCAGCTTCTATCTGTTGCTTGATAGCAGGGCTATTGATCGCTTTTGCCGCCTCCCGCTGCGCTTCTTCCATTTGTTTCTTGAACTCAGGAGTGGCGAATTGTGCTCCGTTGCTTTCAATGCTTCCTGTTGCGCAGCCTCGATCTGCTTTTTGAACTCGGGGCTGTTGACTGTCGCTCTTGCCTTTTCCGCTTGGCGTTCGGCATTTTTCTTCTTTTGTTCGCTATGGCTAGCGGACCGGGCTGCCGGGGAAGACGGTGCTTTGGGTGCATCCGCTTGTGCCGGGGCGACGACCGGTGCTGCCTCCGTTGCTTGTATTGGAAACAGTGTTGCTCGCGCCGCCATGGTGGGTGTGAGATGAAAAAATGCTGCAGCCGCGCAGGAGGCGAGCATGATGGCGGCTCCGCTCGCTACGCGAACGAACCTTGCCCGCGCGCTGAGGATAGTGGTTTCTGTCAATCGCATGACTCGTTCCTCCAACGTGTTTTTGCTGAATAATCCAGGGAGATGTGCATGGTGTGGGATGGTGTGCCCTCCCAACATGCTGTTCGCCAGAGCCAGGAGGCATCTTGCATAGTTAAGATCTGACTCCAGTTCCTGGGCCGCCAGAGCGTCGCAGACCATTTCACGCGTCAATCGTATCCGTTGCTGTATGTGATGCATGACCGGATGCCAGATCAGTGGCAACGCGGCTATTTGGCATGCGAGGTTGACTGCGTAGTCATGCCGCTTGATGTGGGCCAGTTCGTGGCACACCACTGCCCTGAGTTCCTCTTGCGTAATTCGGGCAAAACCTGCAGGCACAAGTAAGACGGGTGTGGCGGCGCCCACGACGACCGGGCTCGACAACTCTCTGGATTCGCGCACCTGCGGCAGCTCTACGCGGAAACGCTGGGTGTAATAGGCCAGGGACGCGCGATCGAGGCCGAGAAATGCCGGGCTCGAATCTTTGACCAGATGCCGAGCGGTTCGCCAGCCGTGTGCGATGCGAAGCAAACCAAAGACAACGGTGGAGAGATACAACCCGACAAGCCAATGCGTGGTGTCTGCCGTGAGGTGGATGTCATGCATTCGGGGTAGGAAGGGCAGAGACCGCCGAAACCATGTTTGCTCGTTCGTTGAAAGGGCTGCCGGGATTGGACTTTGTAACTCCTCTGGAATGGCTTCGGTATTTCGTCCCGGCTGCCCCATGGTTTGTGCTTGATTGGTCTGGATCATTGGGGAGCTGTGCATGGGCAGCAGAACGGCCAGGGCGAGCACGGCCAGCCATAAACGATGTTGGGCTTGTGGAGCGGGATGAGCGGTCCGCACGAATAGCCACGCGCCGGAGGCGAGCAGGGGAGCCTGCCATAGCGCGTTCACGATGTATGCAATGAGTGCTGTTTCCATCATGGCTTTTCTCCGGTGGCCTGTTTCTCAGCCGCAGCCAGTTTCTGGGCGATGCGGGCTAGTTCTTCCGCGCTGATCTGCTGCGTGTCCACCATGGCCATCAGCAAAGCTTCGCTGGAACCTCCAAACATCCGCTTCACCAGATCGCTGAGGGCGCTTCCGGTGGCGCGTTCCCGGCTGACTGCTGGGCGATAGCGAAAAGCCCGTCCCTCCTGCACCCGCTTCACCTTGCCCTTGCGCAGCAGTACGGTGAGCATGGTCTGCACGGTTGTGTAGGCGAGATCTGCTTTCAGCTTCGGCTGCATTTCAGATACCGTGCATGGCCCTGCGTGCCAGAGCACCTGCATGATTTCCAGTTCCAAGGGGGTGAGGGTCTGGGTTTTCCTGGTTTGCATCAAGAGGGGATCTCCTAAACAGTTAGTAGATTAATGCGTGGAAGGGGATGGTTGTCAACTAAAGATTTAGGAGGTCGTGGTGAGCGATCGGCATTCATGGGGAGGGGGTGAGAACCGCAGGTCTCTCGACAACTCCGGTCGAGAGGACAATGCTGTGGGTCAGAGTCCTGGTCAGTTTTGGCGGGACATTGCTTCGCCTTCGCCGGCGAGTACAAGCGGCCACTCTGCGGGCGAGTCGACGAGGCAGTCTGGTGGCAATGCTTCCAGGGTGTGAGGCGACAGCCCGTAGGAGCAGCCCAGGCTCCAGGCGCCGGCATTGCGCGCGGTGCGAATATCCACGTCTGAGTCGCCGATCATCAGCGTCTCGTGGGGGCTTACGCCTGCCTCTCTCATCAAGGTGATGAGGCCCTCGGGGTCTGGCTTCTTGGTGAGGAAGCTGTTGCCTCCGTAAATCTGAAAGAAATAAGGGCTCAGTCCGAGGGCTTGGCAAATTGCCTCGGAAGGGGCAATCGGCTTGTTGGTGAGCACGGCCATGGCACGGGCAGAGCCTCCTGGCTCCAGACGGAGGCTATCGAGCGCGGCGAACACACCCGGGTAGACGTAGGTATGGTCCAGTTTGTGTTCGCGATAGTAGTCGAGGAAGTAGGTAACGGCGGCCTCGAGAAAGGCAGGATCGTCCGGTTCGCCAAGCGAGCGGCCGACCAGCCTGGCTACGCCGTCTCCGATGTGGCTCGCGATGACTTCCTGGGAGAGCTCTGGCCGGCCAAAACGGCGCAGCATTGCGTTGACTGAAGCGCAGAGGTCGTCCCCGGAATCAACCAGGGTGCCATCAAGATCGAAAACAAGCAGGCGCAGCGAGGCGGCCGGGATGGGGCGGAGTGTCCTGAACATTCTTTCTAGTTTAGTCGAAGCTGCCCACCGGCCACGCCCTACTCCGGTACACGCCAGCCGTTCATGGTCAGCACGAGCGTGGCATGGTCGCGCGCGTCGCTGGATGTTGCTTGGGCGAACGCAGGAAACGCCGCGCGGATCTGATCGGAGTTGGCCCAGCCGGGAACGTCCCTCATCCTGTAGTGGTAGTTCACCTGCGAGGCCTGCTGTCCGTTGACCAGGGCGGGGGGCGTGAAGCTGTCGATGCTGGTTACGACGCGATGGCCGTAGCAGAAGCGGGGCGGGATTCGGCCGCCGTAGGTGGTGGTCTCATACCGCTTGACGTGGATGTCGCGGTCTTCGAGAGACCGGAGCAGGCCGGCGGCTGCCAGGGCGTCGAGTCCTTTCTTCTTCGGGTCCACATCGCCGGGAGCGGTGCTCGCCTGGTAAGGGAAGCGAACGGCGCTTTGAAAAAGGCAATCGTCGTTGTTGCTGAAATAGAAATTTAACGCGCGGGTGAAGTTTGTTTCGTCGGCTTTTTTAAAGTTGTTGCAGCCCGCCACCAGGAGCGTAAGCGCAAGCGCGGCCGCGGTGCGGGTGGTCCATGATTGTCTTGCCATGTTTTTCCTCAATAAAAAAAGAAGCTTAAAGGTTATTGCGCCCAAACGGGAGTTTTTTTGCCGGTGGGGTTAGTTGTAAGCGTATAGGATGCAGTTCTGATACGTTGAAGGCGGCATGGAAAGAGAAAATCAACGGGTTGTTCTGGTCACGGGTGCTTCATCGGGTATTGGGCTGGCTTGTGCCACGCATCTGGCGAGCCGGGGCTTTCGGGTGTATGGCACTTCGCGGCGAGCGGCCGGCGAATTGGCCACTGGGAATGTGACCATGCTTGCCGCCGACGTTACCGATGATCAGTCAGTCAATGGCGTAGTGCAAGCGGTGCTTGATCGCGAGGGAAGAATCGATATCCTGGTGAACAACGCTGGAATGGCGATTGCCGGGCCTGTCGAAGATACCTCGACCGCAGAGGCGAAGCGACAACTTGAGGTAAATTTCTTTGGCGCTTTTCGTGTTTGCCGCGCGGTGTTGCCGATTATGCGCAGTCAGCGGAGCGGGGTCATTGTGAACATTGGTTCGATCGGCGGAGTGATCGCGATTCCGTATCAGGCAATGTATAGCGCTTCGAAATTTGCGCTCGAAGGGATGTGTGAAGCGTTGCGCATGGAGGTACGGCCATTTGGGATCAAGGTAGTAATGATTCAGCCCGGTGATCACAAGACGGCGCTTACTGAAAATCGCTCTATGACGGAAATGTCGGGGGAGGGGAGCGCTTACCGGCAGAAGTTTTCAGCGGCGCTGGCGCAGACGGCGCGCGATGAGCAGAATGGTCCGGGGCCGGAAGCGATTGCCCGGCTGCTCTATGCCGTCGTGAACAAGCGCAACCCTCGTCTGCGCTATACCGTTGGGCCGGTTGCTCAGCGTGTGGCCGTGTTACTCAAGCGGCTGGCCCCCCATAGCGTGCTGGAATTTATAATGCGCACTTACTATGGGTTGTAGGCGGGAGCCTACCTGCGCCGCACAATGCCCTGGTGAGTGAAATGCCCTGGTGAGTGATTCGGGGTCTTATCCCATCCTTGCGGAAAGGCATGGCAAGGATGGGATACCCAGGAGGTCGCTGCGAGGAAGGGATGACTCTCGGCGGTCTTACTGGATGTGTATATTTCCTGAGCCGGTTTCGGCCTTGATGGTGGGGCCTCCGCCGTTTACGGTTCCGTTCACGTGGTGCTTGTCCATCGATCCGCGCATGGTCAGCGGCAGGTCTGATTGCACGCTTCCTGAACCGGTCTCTGCATCGAGCGTGAATTTTGCATTCGGGCCTAGCTTCAACACAATATTGCCCGAACCGGTCTCCAGCTTCCACGGGGAAGTCGGCTGACCGCTGATATCGATGTTGCCCGAACCTGTTTCTGACTTCACCGCGCCTTGCACGTTGGCCAAACGGATGCTGCCCGAACCTGTGCCTGCGGTCACGTCACCGGCGGCACTCAGGTCTGCGTGGATCTCGCCCGAACCTGTCTGCAGCGAGGTGAAGCCCATCAGGTTGGTGGCTTCAATTGTTCCCGAACCCGTCTCCAGACGTGAGCCGGCTCCTAGCTTATCGACCTTGATGTCGCCCGAGCCGGTGTGGCCCTTGACCGTTCCCTTTAGATTGGAAAGCTGCAGGCCGCCCGATCCGCTTTCGGCAGTAAGCATGGTGCTGGCGGGGGTGGTGATGTCGTAGTCAATCGAGACGTGTCGCGCCCAGTCACTGCCGTGGTCGTCGCCGACGCGGATGATATTGCCCGCCTGGTCGATGGGAGGGGCGTCGGCTACCTTGGCGACTGCGTCCTCGGACGAGCCACCCCACCAGCTATTGTTCGCTTTAACGCGGCCGACAATGTGAACCTGGCCGTCAGACCCGGCGGTGATGTGTATGTAACCAGACCCGGTCGATACCCGCAGCGTCACCAGGCCGTTTACTGAGAGGGTGCGGTCAAACGATTTTTCAGCGGCCAGCGCGGCCGGAAGACACATGGACATGGCAACCAGGACGCCGGCTGCCGCTTTGCAGGAAAACTTACCTCGGGATTGCATAGTCGCCCTCCTCAGGCTCAAGCGTTCGCCGGTTAAGGCATTTTCGGGCTTCGACCTATACTTTCCCCAAAATGCTGTACTGGCGCGCACTCACTCGAAAGCCGCCCGATGCGCGGGCGCCCCGATGTGTGATACGCAGGGGGCGAGAGAATGGTTCCCTCGCCCCTACACCTGTTTCCGCCCAGGGGCCAGCCCGGTATCTTCGCTATATCATGGCGGCAGGTGCCCGGTGGTTTCAACGCATCTTTCCTTCAGGGCGGCGAAAACAGGCCGTTGTGTGTGGGAACGCGCTGACGGCTGCCTGGGTTCCTCGCCAAATGATTGAACTTCTGCTCTTTCGCCTGTTCTCAGTCGCCTTGTTGATCCTGGCGAACGGCTTTTTCGTGGCGGCGGAATTCGCCATGGTGAGCGTGCGTGAGACCCGTATCGAGCGGCTCATTGCGATGGGGCGGCCGGGGGCGCGGGCGGTGCGGCGCCTGCAGGAAAACATGGAAGACTTTTTGCCGGCCGTGCAGCTGGGCGTGACGCTGTGCAGCCTGGCCCTGGGCTGGGTGGGTGAGCCGGTCGTAGCCTCGCTGCTGGAGCACTGGTTTAGCGGTATGCCGCACGAAAAGGTGTATGCCCACCTGCTGGCCGTGCCCATCGCGTTTGCGGGCATCACCTATCTCCACGTGTTGCTGGGCGAACTGGTTCCCAAGAATCTGGCGCTGCGGAAGGCAGAAATCCTGGCCGTTGCCGTTGCCGGGCCCATGGATGTTTTTATCCGGCTCACACGCCCCATTGTGCGGCTGATGAAGTGGTCGGCCAGCGTAGTTCTGCGACTCTTCGGCATGGAATTGATGCAGGGCGGGGAAGTCCACTCGCCAGAGGAATTGAAGCTGATCGCGACTGCGTCTCGCAGAATGGGCGTGCTGCCGGTCTTTCAGGAGTCGCTGATTCACCGCGCGGTTGAGTTGAACTCCGTGCCGACGCGCGAAGTCATGACGCCGCGGCAGCGCATCTTCTCGCTGCCGAAAGACATGCTCATTGAAGATGCGAGTGGCCGGGTGGTCGAGGAGCAGCACTCCCGCATCCCGGTCTACGACCCGGCGCATGGACCTGAGCACATTGTCGGCGTGGTTTACTCGAAAGACCTTTCGCGCCTGATGCACTTTCGCATGACGGCGCAGACCCGCTTTGCCCGCGCTCCCTTTACCGAGGTACGGCTGGGGCAGGTGATGCACGATGTGCTGGTGGTGCCAGAAACCAAGCCGGTGCTCGATCTGCTGAGCGAGTTTCAGCAGAAGCGGCGCCATATCGCCATCGTGGTCGATGAGTACGGCTCAACGGTGGGCCTGGTTACAGTTGAAGATGCGATTGAGCAGATCATCGGCGAGGTGGAAGATGAGTTTGACATTGGCCCGCGCGCTGCCCTGCAAACCACCTCAGGGGCAGTGCTGCTCGATGGCGGCGTCAACCTGCGCGATCTTGAAATACAGATGGACTGGCATTTGCCGCGCACTGGAGGGGTGGAAACCCTGGCCGGTTTTCTGCTTACGCGGCTGGGCAAGATTCCGACCGGTGAAGAAACGGTGGACTTTGGGGGAAGAAGGTTTACGGTAGTGGAGATGAGTGATCATCGGATTAGTCAGGTGCGGGTCGAACGGCTCGATCATCCGGCGGATGAGTCAGACAAAGGTGGCGGGAAAACAGTGGCTGGGCTTCCACGCGATAAGCAAGGGCGCGATACCGGCAAGGGCGAGGGATAGATTTAATTGGTAGCGCTGCTCAAGCGATTGCTCTATATTTTGCCGGTCATCTGGCTGGTGGTGTCGATGGTGTTCCTGCTCATCCACCTGGTGCCGGGGGACCCCGTGCAGCAAATGCTGGGCGAGGGCGCCACTACTTCGGACCTGTCGGCTCTGCGCCACCAATACGGGCTCGATGTTCCACTCGGCACGCAGTACGCGCATTATTGGCGCGGGGTGCTGCACGGCGATCTCGGCCGCTCTCTGCGGCTGAACGATTCAGTTTCACACCTGGTGCTTACCCGTTATCCCTACACGCTTGAGCTAACGGTGGCCGCCCTGGCGCTGGCCCTGGCGCTGGCTATTCCCGCGGGCGTGTTGGCGGCGTTGCGCCGTGCCCGCTGGCAAGATAGTGCGGCCGGCGTAGTGAGCCTGCTGGGGCTTTCTTTTCCCAGCTTTGCGTTGGGGCCCATTCTGATCTTGTTGTTCTCGATCAAGCTGGGCTGGCTACCCGTTTCGGGTGCCGATTCGCCGGCACATTTATTGCTGCCTGCGATCACCATGGGGGGCAGCCTGGCCGCCATCCTTACCCGCATGGTGCGGACGGCGATGCTGGAGGAGTTGAGCCAGGACTACATTCGGACGGCCCGCGCCAAAGGTTTGCCGGAGCATGTGGTGGTTTTTCGGCATGCGCTGCGGAATGCGATCATCCCGGTGATGACGCTGGTGGGGTTGCAGTTTGGCGCTTTGCTGGCCGGCGCGATCGTTACCGAGACGATCTTTTCGTGGCCCGGGATTGGCCGGCTGACTGTTTCCGCTATTTCCAATCGTGACTATGCGCTGGTGCAGGGCTGCATTCTGGCGGTTGGGTTGACGTATGTGTTGGTCAATCTGCTGACGGATTTGCTGTATACAGTGGCGAACCCGAGAATTCGTAGCTGATAGCCGAACGAACCCTATGGGTGCCCGGCATCTCGCTCGTTTTCGCGAGATGCCGGGCACCCATGACTCATGTTGCAGGCAGAGTGCTCAGGAGACCGTTACCTTCTGTGCAAAGATGCCGGCGAAGGCGTGGCGCACTCCGTAGAAGACGATGAACCACAGAATCACGACCAGAAGAGCGGGCTGGAAGCCTACCGGGAAGAGAAGCGCGTGGAACAGGATGATGTTGAAGATCACCGGGCCGAGCAGCACCAGGGCCAGCGCGATGAACTGGCCAGATAGCAGCAGGAGGCCGCCGATGAGTTGAATCGCGAATACGACGTGCAGGTAGTGCGAGACAAACAGCGCACCCATGTATTGTCCGGCCAAGCCCGTGGGCGGCGGCGCGTGCATGAAGTCCAAGAATCCGTTCAGGCCGAAGACGACAAATATCAGGCCCAGTAGGATGCGTGCGACAAGTACGGCGATTTTCATATGTCTTTCCTCTTTCGCATGGGCTATGTGTTGATTCATGTGCACGGCTTTTCACGCCGGAAAAGCCGCGCAGGCCAACGATACGTAACTATAGCGATGTTTTAGTTTGCGATGCTGCGAACTTGATCCAAATGCGGCTGAAGGAACTGGCCGCGATCGACCTTTCCTGACATGAGCGCCGAAGTTCCGCCGGCGGTCACGAACTTCAGGTCGGTAATGCCAATAAATCCCAGGATGGTCTTGAGGTAGGGGTCGATGTGGTTGAGACCGGCATAGGGAGTACCTGCCTGGTAGTCGCCGCCGGTTGCGGCCAAAATGGTGACCTTCTTGCCCACGAGCAGACCAACTGGCCCCTTCGGGCCGTATGCAAAGGTGCGGCCGTTGCGCACAACCTGGTCGATCCACAGCTTGAGCGTCGAAGGAATGCTGAAGTTGTGCATGGCCACGCCAATCACATACTCGTCCGCCTGCTCGAGTTCGGCGATGGCCGCATCGGAGTAGGCAAGAGTTGCCTTTTGTTCCGGTTGAAGAGCATCCGCCGGCGTAAATGCGGCGTAGATCCAGTTCTGGTCGATGGCCTTAGGGGGGTTGGCGGCCAGATCGCGTTCAATCACGCTGCTTCCAGGGTGGGCGGCTTTCCAATTCTTTACGAACTCCCGGGTTAATTCGCGGCTCACTGAGCTGGCAAGAGGGCTTGTATCCAAATGTAAGAGCGTTGACATAGCAAATTCTCCATAACAACAATCGTTGGTTAAGCTTCGACCGTCGTTAAAAACTTAGACGACGGGCGTTGTTTATCCGATTCTTTTTTCCTGCGATACGCTCTAATAGAAGTGAATATGCCGATTTCTGACTGCCAGGTTCGCGACCCGCGGATTCGCCGCACCCGCAAGCTCCTTCAGGGAGCGCTTGGTAAGCTCATGCATACAAAGAGCTTCGACGAGATTTCGGTGCAGGATATAACGGAAGAGGCGACGGTTAATCGCGCTACCTTCTACGACCACTACACCGACAAGTTTGCCTTGTTGGATGCCATGGTTGCAGGCGGCTTTCATGAAATGCTGCATGAACGGCAGGTGCGCTACGACGCTGGTTGCCCCTATGCGGTCGCCGCCATCATCCAGACGACCTGCGATTTTCTCCTGCAGATGCACTCGGGCGGGGCGTGTGAACGCCAAACGCACTTTGAGCCGCTCATGGATGCTGCAATCACGGCGGCCATTCGCCGCTTGCTAACGGAAGGTCTGGCTCGGGGGCCGCGAGAGTCTGCCATTCCGGCGGAGTTGGCGGCGGCGGCGGCCAGTTCGGCGATTTGCAGCGGCGTGAAACAGTGGCTGTCGCTGCCTGACCGGCCGCCTACCGAGGTGGTGACGCCCCAGCTGTTGGGGCTGATTCTGCCCATGCTGGATGCGACGTCTACAGCAGAGTTACCAATTGCGGATCAAGAGCACCACCACGAATCGTTACCCGTGCCAGCGAGATAGGCAGCGTAAAGCGGCGCGGTCCTGCGCTGCCCGGATTCAGATAAAGAACATCGTCGCGCCACTCGATGAGCGGCCGGTGGGAGTGCCCGCTGACTACGGCGGCGAATCCCGCTGCCGCGGGGTTGAGGTCGAGCGCGTGGCGATCGTGCAGCATATAAAAGATGTGGCCATGCAGGGTCACGGCTTCGGTCGAAGGCAGAAACGCACAGGGGCCATGGAGATCGATGTTGCCGCTGATGGCGGTGACGGGGGCGATGGTTCGCAGCGCATCCAGAATCGATGGATCGCCAACATCGCCGGCGTGAAGAATATGGCCGACGCCCTGAAGGGCGGCCATGGCCTCGGGGCGGAGAAGACCGTGCGTGTCGGAAATAATACCGATCACCATGTCCGTGTGCCGGCCTCTCTCGTGGGTCATAGCCCGATCAGCAGCTTGGTACGCGGGTCAAGATAGTCGCGCAACGCATCGCCGATGAAATTGAATGAGAGCACGCAAAGCATCACGGCAATGGCCGGAAAGATGACCATGTGCGGCGAATCGACCAGATGCGACCGCGCGTCGTTAAGCATGCCGCCCCAGCTGGCCGCGGGTGGTGGCAGCCCTAGCCCCAGGAAGCTCAGCGTCGCTTCTGCCAGCACCGCTCCGGCCATGCCGATGGCCGCTTGCACAATGATAGGTTGCAGAATGTTGGGAAGAATGTGGCGGGTAAATATGCGCACGTCAGAGGCGCCGAGTGCACGCGCAGCTTCTACGAACTCACGCTCTTTTACCGCCAGCACCTGTGCACGCACCAGGCGCGCGTAGCCTACCCACCCGCCGATGGCGAGGGCGAACACCAGGTTGGGCAGGCTTGGCCCAAGAAACGCCACAAAAGCGATGGCCAGCAGAATACTCGGGAAAGACAGAAAGGCATTCATCACGAAGACGTTGAGGAACGTGTCGACGGCTCCTCCGTAAAAGCCGGCAAGGCCACCCAGCAGCAGTCCCAGCGAGAGCGAGAGGGCGACGACGCTCACCGCAACCATCAGCGAGAGACGCGCACCGGAAAGGATGCGCGAGAAAATGTCGCGGCCCAGCTCATCGGTGCCGAACCAGTGTGCATGAGATGGTGAACTAAGCCTGTGCAGCAGATCAATTGCGGCGGGGTCGTAGGGGGTAATCGCCGGGGCAAGCACAGCGACGGCGACAAACAGCGCCAGAAGAAATAGGCCGATGACGCCGAGTGGCTGGTGACGGAGAGTGCGCGTGAAGGCCATCGAAGGTCATGATCGCATATAGGTGCGATGTGACCTTAGTGTTTTCGCTGCGCAACCTAGGACGGCGTGGCGGGGTTGATACGATGGGGAACGTGATGCTCAAGACGAAGTGGTTTTCGACAATGCTGCTGGCGGCAATGATCGCCGCGATGCCTGCGGTTGCACAGACGCCAGAGGAACAGCAGGTGATGGATTTGGCCAATGCCGATCGCTCGGCGCAGGGGTTAGGTCCGCTCAAGTGGGATGCGGCGCTGGCACAGGCAGCGTCTGAGCATGCGCAGATGATGGCGCAACAGAGGCAGCTTAGCCACCAATATCCCGGTGAGCCTGACCTGGTTGCGCGCGGAGCAGCCGCCGGCGCACATTTCCGTTCGATTGCTGAGAATGTTGCCCTGGCGCCTAGCCCGCAGGCGCTGGAGCAGGAGTGGATGCACTCGCCTCCGCATCGCGCCAATATTCTGGATCCCAGGATGAATTCGGTTGGTGTGGCCCTGGTGCGGCGGGGCGGAAACTACTATGCCGTCGAAGACTTTTCCGACAGTGTGGCCCTGCTCGGGCCGGAGCAGATTGAGCAAAAGATAGGTCAACTGCTGCAGCAGCGCGGCCTGCAGCCGGCGGGGATGACGCAGGATGCGCGCCAGACGTGTGAAATGGAACACGGTGCGGCCGGAGGGTCATCACCGGGATTCATCATGCGCTGGGAGGGAAGCGACCTGGGTCGCTTGCCCGCAGTGTTAGAGCAAAAGATTGCGGCGGGGAAGTATCGCAAAGCCGCGGTCGGGGCGTGCGGTTCGGGCAACCCAAGCCAGGGGTTCACAACTTACAAGGTTGCGGTGATGTTGTACTAGCGATTGTGCTTTGTTCCGATCGATGAGTAGACGATGAATTCTTCGCAGAGGGCGTGGGGCACCCTCAGCATTTTCTGCTCGCTTAGGGAACTGCAGATTTCTCCGCTCCGCTAACGCTCCGGTCGAGATGACAAAGGGAAAGGTAACGGCTACCTCAATACAAGCCTGCCGCTGGCTTGTGTGGGCATAGCTGTCCGCCTCTCAGCGCAAGTACTACCCGATGAATTGCCTCCCGACTGCGAATCCTGAGGGTAAGTATTTTTCAACCAGAGCATACCTGAATTACCTACCTAGCAGCACTCGCCATGACCACGTCATTCAAGTTCTGCGCACGGGGCCGGATCTTGGCTCGGATGAAGTTGCGAAAGCTTATCTTTACCGTTCTCTACGCAATTTGTTCCTGGCGATGGACCTGTCGTTACGCACTCCTGAATATTGAAAATGCCTGTCGCGGCCATGGTTAAACGATCTCGCCCTCACCGTAAAAACCGCGTAGGTGACCAAACTCCGTGCCGGATGAGCGCGTCCCATTGAGGATCGCAGTCCAGCCAACCGCAGACGACCCCCAGCCTGGCGCTTAATCCGCCCGGCAGGGTATCCCTGAGCGGCAACTCCCGGAACTAAAAAACAGGTTCAACGCGTCCCGAAATGAGCGGGATTTTGACGCAAGCGATGGGGTTTGCGCTAAAATCAAGAGCAGTGCAAAGCAGTCCCCGCCTGGACACTCCTCAGTAGCTCAATGGCAGAGCATTCGGCTGTTAACCGAAGGGTTGTAGGTTCGAGTCCTACCTGAGGAGCCAAGATTCTAAAAGACTTACTGCAATTGACCAGATTCCAATTCCAATTTCTGTGGGTGATTTTGGGGGGACCTCTCAACTCGGCGCCTCGAGGGCTGGGCGGCCTTCAGGGATTTGTCGAGCGCTGATATAGCTTGGCGCTTCGCCTCGTTGCGGGTGTGCGAATACTTCTCCATCATCTTGCGGCTCAAGTGTCCGGCCAGGCTCATGATCGTCGCATCTGAAGCTTCCCCCTCGGCCATTGTGCTCACGAACGTGTGCCGCATGTCATGCCACCGGCAGGATACCTGTGCCGCGCTACGCGCTGCCGTCCAGCTCACCTTCCACGAACCGATCGGAACATCCGGCCGGACTTCGTAGGGAACAGATCTGCCGTTCTGGTAACCCTCCTCCCCATCCAGTCCATAGCGCTCCGAGGGGAAGACATAGTGCGCCGGCTGAGCATCCGGAAACTGGCTGCGCCATTCCTCCAGGCAGCGGGTGGCCGTCTGGCTTAGCGGAACAATGCGACCTTCACCACCTGCAGTCTTGCTCTTGCCCACAGTGATTGTGCGATGCAGCAGATCAATCTGGCGCCACCTAAGCAGCCGCAATTCTGCGTTCCTCAATCCAGAGTGCAGGCTGAGCAGCGCGGCAGGGTAGAGAGACCGGGAGGGCATAAACCCCAGGGGGGGCCCAAAGCAAGGAAGTTACCTATAACCCCGTTTTTCAGCGGCTGCGTTTTAACTAGAGGAAAACCAATTGTGCGGGAAGCCGAGTATACGGTTATGGGGCCACTTCCGAGTTGGTGGCGATGGACCCAAGAACACGGAATGAGAGAAGAGGTTTTGCTAAGTTCGGTGACGAGAAGGGTCTGGCAATCAGGATCAAACCCGCCCCAGGTCTCAAAAGTGAGACCTGGGCCATCCGCCGGAACCAGACTTGTCAGGTAGTTCGTAAAGGCAGTTTTGTGAGGTGAGCTACTGTACCACCATCGTGAGGTTCGTACTGTGGGTTAGATTGGCGGAGCCAGAGGCAAATGTTCCGGTCACCGTTAAGGTATAGGTGTTCGCTGGTGTTCCCCCGCCACCGGCACTGCTGCTATTTCCGCCGCAGCCTGCCATCGCAAAACAAACAATTCCCAGTAACGCCGCCCCGTAGATCGCCGCAGTCTTCCCCCTGCGCAGGGCAAAACGCCCCCCGCCCAACAGCAACAACCCTGGCAAGCCGCAAATGGCAAAGAAGATTGGAACTTGCGTGCCATGGGGGCCCTGTGGTTGAGTAGCCGCAGCAGAGTTACCAACAGTCGTCACAGAAACGGTTGCCGATGCTGGCGTCGAACCGGAAAGCGCGATCGAGCTGGGAGACAGCGAGCAGGTAGAACCTGTGGGTGCTCCGCTACACGACAGCGCCACCATCTGATTGAACCCGGCAATCGGGTTAACAGCGATCGTGTACGTGGCAGTCGAGCCCGGAGTAACGGTCTGCGTCGATGAAGAAGAAGTGAATGAGAAGTCCTGCCCCGAGCCGCTGAGTGCTATAGTTTGCGGGCTCCCGCTGGCGTTGTCGGCAATCGTGAGCGTCCCGCTGACGGCCCCACTACTCGACGGGTCAAAGAACACACCGATCGCGCAACTGGACCCGGCGGCGAGACTGCCTCCACAAGCGTTGAGCACGCCAAAGTTGGCACTCGTGGTTACGCTTGTGATGGCCAGAGGAGCACTGCCTGGATTTGTCGCCGTGACCGTTAGCGGCAAGCCTGACGTGCCCACGTATTGGCCGGGAAACGTGATGCTCGGCGGAGACAACGTGAGCGTTGGGCCATCAATTACCAGGCTGAGCGCTGCAGAGGAGGCTTGTGTATTCGCATCCCCCGAATACGAGGCAGTGATGGCTAACGTGCCCGCCTTGGTGAATGACGTAGTCGTGTAGGCTGCCGATCCTCCGCTCAGTGCGACAGTGGCGAGCGTTGCGGATCCAGTGGTAAAGGTCACATTGCCGGTCGGAGTAGGTCCGCTGCTGGAGACCTTGGCGGTCAGTGTTACACTCTGCCCGGCCAAACTCGGATTGGCCGAAGAAGTGACCGCAGTGGTGGAAACCGCCTGGTTGACGGTAACCGTAACCGCTGCGGAGGTGTCCCCACCGTAGTTTGCGTCGCCGGAATATTGAGCAGCAATGGTGTGCGTACCTACGGCGAGAGTTGTGAGCGAGAGCGCACTGGAGCTGCTGGTTTGCGGCGTAAAGACGGACGCTGCCGGCGGAGTGGCCGTCGGCAACGAATACACAAGAGATGGCACTAAGTTGCCGGGAAGCGTTATCGGCGCCAACGGGAATGTCGAATAGGCGGCGTAATTCGTTCCTGTTTGCAATGGAAACAGCGGCGAAGACAAAGTAAAAGTCCCATCCCCATTGCCTAATCCCACCTGTCCATTGCCAAAGATAAGGTCCTGCTTGCCATCCAGATTGAGGTCTTCGACTACCACGGAAGGCGTTTGAAACCACGGAACGCCTTGTGCATTTTCCAGTTGATGGACTATGAAATAAATAGCCGGCTGGAAGGTGCCATCGCCGTTTCCCAGCAGAACGATGGCATCGCAGTTTGCGTCACTGTCCGATATCGTCAGGATGAGATCCTGTTTCCCGTCCCCGTTCACATCACCAGAAGCCATCCCCAAGGGGAATTCGGAATCAAGGCCGATGTTTGGCCCGTTTGCGATGGTCACTGGTGTATAAGCGCCGAACGTGCCGTCACCCTGATTCAGGAGCACGTCGACCGTTATGAGACCCTGTATTTGGGTCGCTCCAACCGGCTGAATCTGCGTGATCAAGTCAAGCTTGCCATCGCCATTCAGGTCTACGAGCACTGGTTGAGGAAAGCTCACATACAATCCACCGGCGACTGGAGTAACAGGGAACGTTCCGTTCGACGCGAAGGATCCTCCTCCCTGGTTGAGGAAAACTGTGACCGCATACTGGCCTGCACTTCCGAGCCCAACTGGGACGCCTGTCGAGGGCACAGCGAGAATGTCGGTCTTGCCGTCTCCGTTTACATCGGCTGCGTATTCGGTTAAAAACCCGCTGGCGAGAAACGAGACGGAAACCGCCTGAGCAAAGGTCCCATCCCCATTTCCATAGGCGACCAGAGATCCGCATAGAATGTCGGGCTTTCCGTCCCCATTCAAGTCGATGAGCTGCGGAGAGCCGACTACATAGGGGCCAGAGGAACAGGCAGAAAAGCTAAGCGTCTGCACTGCGCTGGCGTTGTAGCCGCTTTTCCCGTTGCTAATGAAGGTCTGCAAGGAAAACGGCGCTGGCAAACCATAAATAAGCAGGTCCTGAATTCCGTCGCCGTTCAGATCCCCTACCAATTCTCCCGCAACCGTCAACGAGGGATCAGGCGTCCCGAAGGTCTGAGGGAACGTTGCGCTGGTATAGCCGTTCGGCGCCAGGGCGACGGGGCTACTGCTCAAGGGGGTAGTTCCATCCAAAAAGGTGATCGTACCAGTGGGTCTGGGAATGGTTTTTGCCCCGCCGGGCGCTGCGCTCGGCTGGACAGTTGCTGTGATGCCCACTGTGGAGCCGGCCGTTACGGTGCCGGGGTTGGCGTTCACGGTTGTGGTCGCGACGGTTTGCCCGGCAGCGGGGCCAGTCAGGGCATTCAGCGTCAACAACAAGGCAGGGACAAGCAGCAAATGGCGCACAAGGTCTCACTCTCGCCCAGCAGTTCGTGCCGTTGCTTGAGCATCACTGGAACTCTCGTGGGGGTGCGAGGACGAAACGAGTATACAGCGTAAGCCGCCCTCTTATTCTGCTAAGTTACTCATTCGACATTACGACGGTTTCCAAGCGCACTCGGGTTTTTCCCCCGCAGACTGCAGATGAAAACACAGCTGCTCAGGACAAGCGACGGCAATGGCCGACGGAGCGAGCGGGCTCCGTCCTGCCTGGCGCAGCGAGCATGGAACGGTCATGCGACTTGCGGTCCGTTGCTTCGATCGAGCGCACTGAATTCCGATATTTATAAAGCCGAAGCTCGTGCCGCTACCCGTATTGCCAACGTCAGATTTATCGATATGTCGGATGCCATCTTCAAGGGGGATCGATGTGAACCGGAACAAGGCAATGTAGTCTTATTTAGGGATCGTGATCATATGACAGAAAGCTACGCGGCGAGCCTCGCCAGCGTGTTACAGGAGCAGCTGTTGGAAAAATCTAATTGATGGCAAGCACTACATCCTGTTCCTAACTTTGGTTGAGATGGGTGAAGATTTTGGCGAGCATGATGCAAGCGAAGTAGTGGAATCCTGCATGAGTGTCTGAGAGGCGTTCGTAGTCCCTGGCGAGTCGTCGGTGTATAGCTCCAAAGTCGGCGCAGCTTCCGAGTGGCGGCGATGCAGAAGCAATCCTGCCAACTGTCCAACAAAGATTGCTGCCGTACTTCCCGCAATGTATGGTCCGCCGTCTGACTGCAAGGGAAAAGCGAAGCGTGGATCGACAGATCTGCGCAAATGTATTCGGCCTTTGTGTGGAGAGTGGAGACTCCTGGCCATGATGAGTTGCGCTGCGTGCTCTTCCTGATAAACGGGACGGTCATGGAAGACCATTTTCGGGAGCAGGTTGCGAGCACGCCGTTGGGAACTGTTCGTTCGTCTTAGTTATCCAGTGCAGACCTTGATTGGATAACTTGATGCCGGTGATGGTTAATCTTGCTTAGGCAGTCATTGCGTCCGGAACCGCCCGATAGTCCTGTCCGCTCGAAAGAACGGCCCACGCGATACGGGCAAGCTTGTTGGCTGCGGCTGTGATCACTACCTTGACCGGAGACCGGCGCTCAAGAGCGTTGAGCCAGGGACCGAACGGCGATCGTTCTCGCTTGACGCGGAGGACGGCGGATCGAGCACCATGGACAAGCAGCTTCCTCAGATAGCTGTTGCCGCGCTTGCTGATGCCGAAGAGCCTTGCCTTGCCGCCATATAGTTAATCCCCGCAAATTCAATGACTTTGGCAAGCCCGCTCGGGTAGATGCCCGCCACTGTAGGGAATTCTGCAGGTATCCACAAATATAGTCGACTTCACAATGCGCACCGGACTGCCAGACACTATCCGAGCAAAAGGGAGTCCATCGTGACCAAGCGAGTTTCGCAAAGCCCGCTTCGCGAATAAAAGGGCGAGCAGCGGCACCGCTACAAGCTCCTCACCGAAACCTAATGTGTTCCAGGTCACCTTTCACTCTGTAGAGGACTGACACAAAGCCAATGAGACCACCCGGTCAATTTGCTATTTCCCGTGGGCTTTCTTTAGCTCCAGATCGATTCGCCCGTGCAATCGCTCGCTGAAGCCAACGGGAAGCTCGAATACGCGATCGTCGGCAGTCAGAATGATCACATTCCGTGTGGAATCCAAGATCGCCGAGCAGATTTCGCAATGTTCGAGGTGCTTCTGCACGACTGTGCGGGTTTCCTCGGAGAGGGTTCCATCGAGATACTCGGAGATGTAGTTCCAGACATGTTTGCAATCTATAACCACGGAAACCACCTCCTTTTCGATGTTTGGGTCGTTGCTTTCAGTTGCGGCGCCAGTTGCTTTTGCAACATCATATGCGCCCGGTGAAGCCGAACTTTGACGCTGGGAATACTGATGTTCAACGCTTCGGCCGTCTCGTTGATGTTGAGCTCTTCGACATCGCGCAGGAGGCAGACCTGCCGGTAGATATCGGGGAGCTCTTCAATCGCCTCTTGGAGGAGTCGTCTGACTTCTCCCCGTTCCAAGGCTTCCGAAGGTATTTCGCGCCAGTCACGCAGCAGCGCAGGTGAAACGGTTTGGTCTTCGTCCGGTGGGGCATCGAGCGAATTCATAGGAATGAGCGACTTTCGGCGAAGGCGGCTCCTGGCTTCGTTGAGCGTGATGCTGATGAGCCATGTGCTGAATTTGGACTCCGCGCGAAACGAGGCGAGATTTAGGAATGCCCGGATGAACGCTTCCTGCGCCACGTCTTCGGCATCCGCTTCGTTTTTCATGTACGACAACGCCATCAGATACACGCTTCGCTCGTGCGGGCGGATGAGCCCGTGATAGAGCTGCGTCTCCCCGGCGAGAATGGCGGCGATCACCTCCGCCTCTGTGCGATTTGAGGTCTGAGGCCCTTTCACTGCTCACTAGCTTTCACGCGCTTGGCGATCAGAGTATCGATCGCGAAGAAGGCTGCGCCGAAGGTCAGGACCATCAACGAGGCGAAAAGGAACGTATAAGGATCGGCCACATAGAATTTGCCGGGATCGGAAAAGACCGATGTGAGGGCCTCGTGGCCGGCTGTGCAGTATGCGACTAACATATTGCAGGCAAGAAGAAATGCGATCGGGCGAGAGAGCAAGCCGATCATAAGCAGGATACCGCCGATGAACTCCAGCATAGCAAACGGCAGGGGCGCTGAAACTGGGAAAAGGAATGTTGAGACTTGCAAAGAAGCGCGCGAGTTTTGGAAGATTATGCAGCTTGCCCCATGCCGTTTGGGCAAATTGAACGCCCCAATAGAGTCTTACCGCCAGCAGCATTATGGACTGCAGGGAAGAAAGGCCCGATGAGGCGCGGCGATATAGCTTCAGCAGCCGTTTCATAAAATCCCTCATCTCTCGCGAATACCGCGCACGCTCGTCGCGGAACTGTCGTTTCGCCCTGTTAGAGCAATGACGATACATTTGGTTACAGAAAACATTTTAGGCCGCCGTCGTCATCGTTCGGTTCATCGGGCGTCAGGTTTACCATCTCAAGCGGTTCCTCGAAGCCGCTCGACGTTCTTGCGGTCTTGACCGATGACGCTGACCGATCGAACGTGTTGCGGGGCGAGAATGGCGGGAGGCTGCTTCAACATGTCTCCGTTGCCCGGTCATTGACGCGAGTAGCAACGGTGCGGGGCGACGAACAGGAATCTATTCGGCTGGGCCTGCCCGATGGATTCCAGATCGGCAGAGGCAGCAAGGGCCATCACCTGATTCTCTTCGCCCAGCAACCGCATCAAGCTGCAATTGTAGGAGCTGTAACAATCCGGCTCTGACGCATGAGGAGCTCTGTAACTATTCCCGCACTCACGATTCAAACATGCGGCACGGTAAGGACACATCCTTTCAGGTCTTGGTCCCGTTCTTCCTGGCCATCGGTAGCAAAATTTTCAGGCGTCAGCCTGAACCAAAGCGGAAAGGAATTCCTAATGAAGACCAATACCGTAAGCAATCTTGCAATGGCCGCGGTTTTCGCCGGGCTTGTCGGCGGCACTACTGCACGCCTCAATGCTCAGCCTGCCCCCGGCCAATCGGGAGCCTCAGCCAGTTCCTCGGCCATAACCGGCGTGCTCGTTGCCGACGTGAAGAAAGACCTCCCCAAGCACTCCTGCAAGGGCCAGAACGATTGCAAGGGCGAGGGCGGTGGCGACAAGAAGCACTGGGGTAAGAACGACTGCAAGGGCAAGGGTGCTTGCGCCACCGACGGCTCCACGCCGCCGAAGCAGAGTTAACTTGAACCCGTGTAGGATGTCTTCCCCCCTGTAGACGTCCTACACGGCTTTTTTCGGCACAGGGTCTGGAGTGTTCATGCCTGCCAATCGCTTCAACGGCGTACTGTCTGGAGCCAGCGCCATCGGCGTGTACACGATCAACCCCAATGGAACGCTCAACCAGCTGGGAGACATTCAAGGTCTTCCCAAAAGTGCAGGATTCAATGGCATTGCAGCCCTCCGCTACCCAGAATTGCTCAACCCGCGCAGCAGGCTATGTTGCGCGGGTTACTCTCAACAAAGGGCTCTCATCGAAGGAGGATTAGATCGAACCGCGGAGGTGGTGATGCATGGCGCATTCTGTGATGACAAGCACGAGGGCAAGCACCGAAAGAACCAGCTGCAGCATCTCAGAACGGCGCTGCTTGGCCGTGACAGGCTGAACTCTCCATTGTGATGCCGGCCGGGCGCGGAGAGAACGAATTCTCCACAGAACGTACAGGTTTGCAATCGACCCCGCCACGGCAACGATCAACATGGGAATTCGAATGCGGTCGGCATGAATTGCAAAAATAAAACCTGGAAGAAGCGAAGCCGCGGTAAGGGAGGTTAGCCCAATCAACAGTCGCAACCCGCTAATGGCCATGGCCGCGGTGCAAGCACTTTGCAAGATTACGAAAAAGAAGCTGCCGACGGCGACGATCCAAGAACGACGATTTCCGGATTCCACATTTAATGTCTGAGCGTGGTGCAGGTTCATAGAATCCTTTCCGCGCCTTCCATCCGATGGATGTTGAGGCCGCCAAAGACAATTTACACTGATCGGTGCATTTCGACGAATCTCGAGCAAGCCTCGACTAACCAAATTCTGGATCGCGCGACGAACAGTGATGCGGCTCACCTGAAATCGCTGAAGCAATGCATCTTTAGTAGGTAATTGATCTCCGTGGGCGATCTCTGTGGCGATGGTTTTCTTCGATCCTGACCATCGGAGCCGGCAGATCGTACACTCGCGATCGAGGCGCCGGCGCCATCAACCCACTGGGCTCTTTGGCTACCTCAAACCCGTCGGCGCTTGCCTAATAGCCACGAGCCCTACTACGCAGACCGTTATCTTCTGCCATCCCAAAGGTTGGGTTTGCTTCTAATACCGCCAGAACTCAAGCACATATCATAGGCTCGAAGAGCAGGGCACAATAGATTGCGCTGATGGCATGGCGCAGTATGGCTGTGAGAGTAAACCATGGTGGTTACCGATGTCTCTTTGCGCGATCCTTTTTATCAATTCTTGGTGCTCAGGCTGCGAACTATCCATTGAAAGCCAAGGTGCAGCCAAGCACAACGTTTGCCAAGCCTGTTTCAACCGCCGTGCTTGACCAGCGGAACAGTTCAGATATTTGCAGCTACAGGCAAAAGCGCAGCGACAGGCTCGATCTTAGGGATCAACAGCAAAATGAGCAGAAATGCGAGCGGATGAAGTAATCCCGCGATGACAAACACCAGCGAGTAACTGTGAGAATAAGTGAGCACTGAGCCCACGAACAGGTCGAACAGCATGGCTCCGAAGGAGCCCACGGCGCCCATGAGCCCGGCTACGGAACCGACGACTGCGGAGGGAAAGATGTCGGCCGAGAGCGTTTGCAGAATCGTAGACCAAAATTGGTGTCCACAAAGAGCCATGCTAAAAAGTGCGATTGCAAGGCGAAGGGGAGAATTCGCGATGAGGAGGGAGGCGGGCATCATTGCCGCACTCAGCCCGAGGCAGATTTTCCTGGAGAGGTTGAGCGTCACATGCTTATCGATGAGTAGGCTGCTCAACCAGCCCCCGACAAAACTCCCGGCCCCACCCAGGGCAAACGGAATCCAGGCGTAGTAGCCGATCTGTTTGATATTCAGGTGCCTTACGTCGCTGAGGTACTTGGGCAACCAGAAAATAAAGAAAAACCATGCGGCATCGGTCAGGAACTTCGCCACGATCAGCGCCCAAACCTGCCGGTAGCGGAAGAGGCCGGCCCAGGATGTTCGCGCCGCGGGGAGGTCTTCGCTCGGCGCGCTCTGCCTTAAGCGGCTCCTGGATTTCGGCTAACTCCTCAATGGTGATGAGTTTCTGATTTTTTGGGAGGTCGTAGAAAAACCACCAGACCAGAGCCCATGCCAGACCTGAGATTCCTGTTAATAAGAAGACCCATCGCCAGCTGAGTGTCATGACGATGAACGCAATCAGCGGAGGGGCGATGACAGCGCCCACCATCGAACCAGTATTGAAAACCCCAAAAGCGAACGCCCGCTCTTTGGCAGGAAACCATTCCGAGACAGCCTTTGCCGAGCAAGGAAACCCGCCTCCTTCGCCCAGACCTAGAAAAAGACGCGCAACACCGAAGCCAAAGACGCTGCTAACAAGTCCCTGCATGATGGTGGCGGCAGACCACCACACAATCAAGATGGAGTAGCCTAACCGCGTCCCGAGCCAATCTGCAAGCTTGCCCCCGCCTGCATACATCGCCGAATAGGCGAGAAGAAATAACATTTGCAGCACGGAGTACTGCCGATCGGATACCGCTATGTGCTTCTGGATCTCGGTTACAGCGACGGGAAAGCTTTGGCGATCGAGATAGCTGAGCGCCGATGCACACGCCAGGAGCGCGGCAACCCACCAACGCAGTTTGCGAATTCGATGCATGCATGCAGCCTACCGGAGTTCTACGTTCCGCCAATAGGAATTTCCCTCAACCTCTCAGAGGGGCTGAGGTGTACGCGTTTACCAAATCAAGCTGCGTGAGGCGATCCCCGCCAGCGTCCCTGGACGCTCGATCCAGATGCTCAAGTACACGTGTAACGAGGAGGCGCTGGACGTCTGTGGAGCCTGGGAGTTCTTTGATCGCCTTGTCCAATTCAGACAGGAGGCTATTACTCAACTGCCGCAGATCGTCGGCTCGATCTGCGGCCTTGCGTCGTTCCGCATTGGCCACTCTTGCCTGCCAGAGCACTCCACCGATTCCCAGTGTCAAGGTGGTCAATATTGCTACACAAGACACTCGAAGAGTAGCAATATGTCAATTTAATTATCAACGGAATCCGTCGAGTTCCATGGCCAAATGACCACGAGGCCGGCTGGGTTACGCCAGTCGGTCCGCAATTCCGCAAGAAACTTGTTCTGACTCCTGGGATTTGCTCGTGTTAGCTTCGCAGGATCGGGAAGAGAGAGCCTTTCGGCTTAGGAGATGTCCGCTGGAAAGCGCTCCGTAGCTGCGTCGATCTCTTGCCGATCTGATCGGAGATTAGGAATATGCGTCCCGCGGTTAGATTGCCCACCACGCGATGATGTCCGACTGCGGCAAGGCCCATGGAAGCAACACAGCCACACTGAGCGCAATCGGGATCTCCACCAAACTGACATGGCGTTATCCTGGTTTTCAAATCTGCGGAAATCGTATGAGTGGTTCGCGCAAAGATACACTCTTCTGGACTGTTGGGCGGAGAGAGCATTTCCTGGATGAGAGAATCGTGCATATCCAATTTCGGAAATAACACTCGCAGCTTGAATAGGTCGTCTACGACAAAGGCCCGTTGCGCTGCTGTGAGTATCTCGGGACCGACCGCTCCACGCTGCGGGGTGAAGAGGCTGAACCAGACCTTGTTGATCTCAGAACGAGGGCTCCAGAACCGAAGGAATTCTTCCAGGTAACCAGGGCGCGCGGCGATATTGCCGGTTATGGTCGAATGGATGGTGACCTTGGCTGCAGCGATGTTCTTGAGGATACGTTCGTAAGTTGCCGGCTTGCGCCGTTCATCATGTTCCGGCTGAAGGCCATCAATCGAGACAACGATGTTCAATCGTGTGAACCTGCTCCACTCTGCTGGAATGGCGCGGAAGGCGCTGGTCACGACTTGGGTGTGGACTCCCCGCGCGTCCAGTTCGGGAAGAAGTTGTTCCAGTTCCCGGTATCTTACGAGTGGATCTCCCCCTACGAGGGAAACGTGCAGAGGCTTCTCCCTGTCGACGATTGCCAGCACATTCTTCACCAACTCTGCGCCTTTGTAGTCCGAGAGTTGGCGTAAGTCGGACTCTCCTCCCAGATGGGCAGGGTCGAACGCATAGCATCCAGGACAGCGGAGCGGGCATTCCTTTGTGATCTCAATCGAGAGCGACGGTTTACGTCCGGCCAGAATGCCGGCCCAGGCTTGCAAAACCTCGGTAGTCTTCAACTGAGCCACCTCGTATCTTGCTCCTAGGATGCGTGTTTGCTCTATATGACCGTTATGTCACTAAAAAAAAGTGCGGAGGCTGTGATGGCGAAAGCCCCGTGGCGATCTCTGATTGGCCTCGTGCCCTTGAGGTGAGGCAGGAGTCGTTGATGAGGCTGGGCATAGAGTATGGGTGCAGTCACCCGTAGAAAGGCGGTTTGCGATGACCGGCGCCACAGTGAGGGTTGAAAACGGCACCTCGCCTCAACATATCTCGTAAACGCCTGAAGAAGTCCTCAAGGATTGGCCTCACTCCATCGGGCGACCAGATCCTGTGCGGCCTGAGGCCAGGTTGGATATCTGAACTGAAAGCCGGCTTCGAGCAAGCGGCCAGGAACAACCTGGCGGCTCTTGAGGACCAGTTCGGATTCGGTACGCAGCAGAAAAGTGCCCAGCTCCAGCATCCACCTTGTGGCCGGCAGACCGACGCGTGTACCCCACGCTTTTCGAAGAATGGCAAGGAATTCCCGGTTCGGGAGCGGGTGGGGGGAGGCCAGGTTTACTGCTCCGGTGAGCTCTTTCCTGTGGATGAGGAACTCAACCGAGCGAATGAAGTCGACCTCATGAATCCACGAGACAAATTGAGTGCCAGGCAATGTGGCTCCGCCGAGACCGTGGCGAACAAGATTTAGAAATACATCGAATACGCCGCCTCGATCGGGGCTGAAGGTCATGGCGCTCCTGAGGGCAACTTTCCTGGTTCCAGGAGTCGGCGTGGAAAAGAAGGCCCTCTCCCATGCCTTTGCAACCTGAATCGAAAAGTTCCAGGTATCGGGGGCTCCTGCCTCGTCACCGCCAAACTCGCCGGTCGCTTCATCCATGGGCCGGTCAAGAGCGTGGCGGTAAATGGTTGCTGTGCTGGCATTGAGCCAAACCGCAGGTGGGTGTTTGATCGTGGCCATCGCTTGATGGAGGACCTGCGTAGACAACACACGCGAGTCAAGAATTGCCCGGCGATTCTTCTGGGTGTAGCGGCAATTTACGCTTCTACCTGCGAGGTTGATCAAAACGTCGCTGCCATCGAGTTCATCGAGCCACGGACCCAACCGGGAGCCATCCCAATGAACTATGCGCCAGGGCGCCTTTTGCAAGTTCCGGCTAAGAACAACCACGCTATGCCCATTTTGATGAAAGTGCCGAGCGAGGATGGTTCCAACCTGCCCGGTTCCACCAGTAACAATGACTTTCATATCGCCGCGTCCGTTCTGCTCTGCGAAGTGCCCGGTAAATACTGTTTCCACTCCGAAGACTCAGCAACGCGCTTGATGACAGCATTGCGTTCACGCAACAGAGCCAGCATGTAGCGTCGCAGGAAAATAGACTCGGCAAGCGGACCAAGCAGCGGTAGAGGCGCGGCGATCGAGAAAACATCTTTCATCTCTGTCCCACCAGATTCCAGACTCTGAAAGAGGTGATCGGCCTGCATAAAGCGGAAAATTCCGCGAATCATCGTGACCTGGAAGTAGCAGGGCGATTCCATCGCAGTGATTTTGCTGGTCAGGTTCTGCCAGATGCCGAAGTGTTTGGCACGCCAGGTGACCTCTTCAGACGGGCCGACCAGGCCAGAGGTAACGCCTCGGACCGCTAGCGCTTGTTCGCCACAATGAACGTTCGCGAGCAGATGCACTTCGACACTGCGGGATAGGTCGAAGCAACGTTCGATAGGGGCTTCGATGATTGTGGTCTCTTCGAGTCGAATCATGGGTTGCTTTCACCCCCCGGCAGAAGGTCTGCCTGTCGCAAAAGCAGAAGAACCCTGGTTCTGATTGGCTTCAAAGCCGCCAGCTTTGCAAGAGCTAGCAATTTCAGAGTAAGGTCGAGTGCTCCATCGGCCATGCGCCGTGTTCGCCGTTGATTCTCTGATGTGTCATAGAGAAACATGACCAGGAGACCCATCTGGAGCGCCCATAACGCGACCGGAAGCAACTCCCTGAGGTCACTGGGAAGCTTCTCTTCCGCAATCGCAGCGCGGAAGACCTGTGTACTGCGGCGACGAATCTCCGTTGTTCCGCGTCCAAGGCAGGAGAGCGGATGTTCCGGCTCACCGGTGTATCGGAACACGACTCCAAGCAGGTTACGATCGTCTTTTGCCAGATCGAATTTTGAGTGAAGGGCTGTCGCTAAGCGAGTCCTCAGGTCCTTGGTTTCAGCGAACACTTCTTCGCACAAGCGCTCCTGCTCTGATTGCACTGTCTCGTAGTAGGTCTGGACAATCGCTTCTTTGCTGGGAAAGTAGTAGTAAGCGGCACTCTTGACCACCATGGCATGTTTGGCGATCTCTTGCATCGTCGTGGAATCGAAGCCCTGTTTTCTAAACAGCTGTAGAGCACTTTCGAAGATTTGCCTTCGCGTCTGCTCGCCTTTGTCAGTAGTCGGATCAGTTTTGACCATGGTCAAATCATGCGCGCTGCAAGGTACTCGCGTCAAGACATATTTGACCCGGGTCAAAACAAGGGATCCACCGAGAGACCAAGCGGTCGCGGGTAGACGATCTCGGAGCCCGAATGAGGCGGCTCGTCCGGTATCTTCCTCAGGCCTTTCTGTGAGGAGAATTGCGCGCATTCTCATTTTGCACTGTCAATCTTGACAGTATGTCTTCACACGAGCTCACTTTATGATCCGACGAGATGCTCATTACTCCGAAGTGAGCAAAGGAGATAGCCATATGGCCTTACAGGAAAGGGACTGGACCAAACCGCAGGCATTGGCGATTCCGAAAGAGGGATATTTCAAGCATGAACAAGGAAACTATGGCCCCATCCTTCCACGGACACCTGCCTGTTACGGATTTTCAGTCGTTGCAAGGGTCTTGCCCGATAGGGAGCAGGCGATGCGCGACTACGGGAAGAAGATTGAGGAGGCGGTAAAGGCGGACCCCACTGTTCTCGGGCCGCTGAAGCTCCACTACCTTCGCTGGGTCCTGTTCGACGTCGGGTCGGGATTGCACTTCATGTATCAGGGAATCTTCGACACCGACTTTGATAAGTATGTTGACGACGCGATAGCGCTCTTCAACAAGACCGGCATCACCACGGTTTTCGTAAACCTGGAAGGATGGCCGGAAGACTGGAAGACGAATGTACAGGCGGTCACCAAGTTCTTTCGCGATCACCAGTGTCCTAGCTTCCTGGAATATGGAGAGTATCCGTTTGTCACCGCCGACGAGATCAAGAAAGCCCTCAAGGTGAAGAAGGCTTTCGGAGAAATGCTCGATCAGATGCAATAGAGAGCCATGAATTGCCATGCCAGGAATTGCCATGACCGATACCTACGATCTCATCGCCATTGGAGCGGGTCCTGCGGGAGAAAGCGCAACGGAGCTGGCATCCTTTTTTGGACATCGCTCGGCGATCGTCGAGAAGGCCAGACCAGGCGGAACGGTCGCGACGACCGGTGGTGCGCCGACAAAAACGCTTCGCGAGGCCGCGCTTTATTTCTCAGGCTTCTGCGAGGGCGATTTGTATGGCCTTCGCATGTCGACGCCTCCTGAGGTTGCGACCGACGTCATTCGAAAACGAACCTGGGACGTTTGCGAGCTGCTGCAAAAGACTACGGCCGACAATATCGCGATGCGCAACGTGGACTATATCCAGGGCGCTGCACACTTCGACGAGGATGGCGCAGTGATTGTTACCGATGATGGGGGACGGGATCGGAGGCTTTCAGCGAAGACGGTTCTGATCGCGACCGGTTCGAGGCCCTTCCGGCCAGCGAATATCTCATTCGAGATTCCGGGAGTCTGTGACACAGATACCATCCTGCAGCGCGGCTGCGTTCCGAAAGACATCCTCATCGTGGGCGGTGGCCCTGTGGGGGTAGAGTTTGCGACGATCTGCCACGTTCTGGGCGCACACGTAACGCTCATTGATCGCAGCACACGCCTGATGCCCATGATGGATGCTGAAGTCTCTGCCTGCATGGAAGAGCTCTTCAAGAAATGGGGCGTCACGGTGTTGATTGGTTCCAGTGCGGAAAGCGTTGCCCCGAAGGGCGATGGCTTGGAGGTAAGCCTCTCGACGGGCGAGAGGCTGTTTCCTGACACGCTCCTCTTCGCAGCCGGCCGTGTTGCGAATACATGTGGTCTCGGGCTGACGTCTGCAGGGGTTGATCTCGATCGGCATGGCCGGATCGTCGTGGATGAGTCCTTCCGCACCTCGGCACAGAACATTTACGCTGCGGGTGACGTCCTGGGGCCGACGCTGGCGTCGATCGCGATGGAACAAGGGCGAGTGGCGATCTGTCACGCATTCGGGATTCAATTTGAGGGAACGATCGATCCCTGCCCGGTCTCGGCGGTCTACAGCATGCCCGAAGTCTCCGGCGCAGGGTTGACGGAAGAGCAGTGTCGCGAGAAGGGTCTCGACTACGAGGTTGGGCGTGCAGACCTCGGTCTCACTCCGCGCGGCGCAATTGCCGGGCGTGGTGGGCTCCTAAAGCTCATTTTTCTGAAGAGTGATCGGAAACTTGTCGGCGTGCACTGTATCGGTGATATTGCCTCAGAGATCGTCGGAATTGGGCAGATGGTTATTCGCTGCGGTGGAACCATGAGCACCCTCGCCAATATGTCTTTCAACACTCCGACCTACAGTTATGCCTACAAGTATGCGGCGTTTGATGGACTGCGCCGCTTGCTGTCTGCCCAAGAAGAGGAGCATGTTGGCTGAGCCTCACGGGAGGTGATCGTTGACGTCGAATGCAGCTCGAACCTATAACCAGCTTCACGTTCCGCGGAACTACACGCCAGGAAAACGCCGGTTCAGCGTCTATTGGACGTGGAGCTATCCGTGGGAGGCCAATCGGAACGTCAGCGAACTGGACAACCGATTCTCGACCCTGACTGAGGTCCGCCGCGTGGGATGGCCGAACTTCGAGTCGGTCGAGTATTCAGAAAAGAGGTTTCTGCAAGGCATCGCCGGAACGCTGGAACTCTTTCACCTCTCACTGGTGAGCTTTCAGACCGCCATCGGCGAAGCCACAGGATATCCCGTTGCCGTCTATCAGCGCATCGACCAGGCCGGGCAAAGATTACCGATCGACGAACGCATCCTCGCCGACACTGACACGCTGATGGTCTTTGGCCTGGACCACATTCTCACTGAGCAGGAAGCCTCTCCCGAAGAGATTGACGCGCTTCGCGACTTTCTCACGCGCGAAGGCACGTGCCTGATTCTTGGTCCGCACCATGACGTGGGCGCCTCTGTTGACCAGACAGAGCGTGCCATGGAATATGCTCACCACGGCGATCCGCTCGTTCCGCGCCAGCAGCGTTTCGGAAAGTACACCCGTTCGCTGATGAAGGGGCTTGGCGTTCCTGTCGAAAATCGCTATGGTCTACGGCCTGCTACTCTTCAGGGCACGACGCGCACAGTTCCGCTTTCGATCGCCAAGGACCTGGACACTCGTGGTTGGCTAACGAACGTCAATACTTTCGTCTTCCACATGCACCTGCCGCACTATGCTGTGACCATCGATGATCCGAAAGCCATCCATGTGCTGGCTCGGCAGCCGATCGACTTGTCCAAGCCGCATCCCTTCATCGAAGCCGGGAACCACGAGTTCAACATGTTTCTCTGGATGCCGCCGAGCGGCAACCGTGCTGGTGACATATTGCTGGCAGACTCGACCATTTTCACCACCTTGTTTGGCGGGGACGAGAGCCTGGAGCGCTTTTGGAAGAACCTCGCGACGAAATGACGGAATTGGCCGACAGCAAAGTCCGGCTCATCGTCCTGGTCGCAGTTTGCATGGCGGTGATGGCGATGAGAGCACAGGCGCAGAATCGGGGTGTCTATCCGCTCGGCATGAGCGCAACGAACTCCGGGGTCACGCCTGGCGCAGGAGTTACGTACGTGAACCAGCTTCTCTTCTACTCTCGAGATCACGCTAAGGACGATGCAGGCAACACGTTGACCGTCACAGGTGAAAACTACGTTCTCATGGACATGAATACATTGGCCTGGGTGAGCAAGAAAGAGCTTCTTGGCGGAGCTGCGTTCTCTCTCGCAGCGACACTACCTTTTGCGAAAAACAACCTCACATCGGATATCGAAGGGAAGATCAGTGGCGGTGGGGGATTTGCCGATTCATACTATCTACCCTTCATCTTAGGCTGGAATCGCGATCGGGTTGCCATTCGGGCAATCTACGGATTTCTCGCCCCAACCGGCCGGTTCGCAGCCGGTGCAAGCGACAATGTGGGTTCCGGTTACTGGACCCACACCCTGTCTTCAGGACAGACCTTCTATCTGAAAAGAAACAAGCACCTGGTCCTGTCTGCGTTTCAGCTGTACGAATTTCATACCACGCAGGAAGGCACCGGCATTCAACCGGGAGAGACATTCAATCTTGATTACTCGCTTATGGGATCGCTTCCGGTTCCAGGAAAATGGCAGCTCCAAACCGGCGCCGTTGGATATGAGCAACGCCAGACAACTGCGAAGACCGGACCAACCATTTCCCCGGCAGCTTCAAACGAACGTTATGCAGTCAACTCGTTTGGGTTCGCGTTGAGTTCGAACTTTCCGAGGCACAGGGCGAGTTTGGGCCTGAAGTATTTCAAGGAATTCCTGAATCGTTCTACGTTCCAGGGATATTCCTTGCAGGTTTCTGGTTCGATCAGTTTCTAGCGGCTGTTCGATCTCTGGAAAGAGAGGAGGCCAACTTGACTGCGCCAGCCCTTGAACTCGATGACATTCAAAGTGGAGTATTGCGTCCGCGCCCCAGTCCATTTGCGGCGACTTATATCATTTTGCGCATTGACGACCGCAATGCAGGACGAGAGCTGATGCGCCTCTTGAGCACAGTGGTGGCTTCGGCTGCTCACCCAGCCAGCCCTTTTCGAGATACCTGGGTAAGTGTCGCTCTTAGCTTCCAGGGACTTAAGGCGCTTGGCGTTCCGCAGGCTTCACTCGATAGCTTTTCGCCGCAATTCCAGCAGGGAATGGCAGCGCGGGCGAAGGTATTGGGAGACCTGGGCGAAAGCAGTCCCGAACATTGGGAGAAGCCGCTCGGATCAGCAGACGTTCACGTGGTATTGACCGCGGTTTCTCCAGATACGGAGCATCTTGAATCAGCGCTCGACCGCGCCCGGATTGCGTATCGCGGGTTGCCGGGTATCACAGCAATATGGCGGCAGGATTGCCATACACTCCCCGGCGAGAAGGAGCCATTCGGCTTCAAGGATGGCATCAGTCATCCTGCAATCGAAGGCAGCGGGATTCCCGGGAGTAATTCACACGAGCGGTTGGTGAAAGCGGGTGAGTTCGTACTCGGCTATCCCGATGAGATCAGCGATTCGCCTCGGGTACCGCAACCGGAGATTTTGGGGCGCAATGGAAGCTATGTGGCCTTTCGCAAGCTGCATGAACGTGTGGCCCAGTTCCGTCAGTATTTGAAAGCCAACGCTTCAGACACCCAAGCTGAGGAATTCTTAGCCGCAAAGATGATGGGGCGCTGGCGCAGTGGCGCTCCCCTTGCTTCGTGTCCCATGCACGATGATCCCGCAATCGGAGTGGACCCGAAACGCAACAACGACTTCCTCTATAAAGCGGACGATCCGATAGGCTATAAAACCCCGTCTGGCTCTCACATCCGCCGAATGAACCCGCGCGACTCTGACGTGGCTGGCATCGTCGGGATTCATCGGATGATCCGCCGCGGAACGTCCTATGGTCCGGCACTGCCCGAGGGGGTCTTGGAAGATGATGGCATCGACCGGGGATTGATGTTCGCCTTCGTAGGCGCGAATCTCGGACGCCAATTCGAGTTTGTTCAGTCCGAGTGGATGAACGACAGCGCTTTCTTCGGTGCTACGTCGGGGAAAGATCCCGTTGCAGGCGCTCATGACGGCAACGGCACATTCGACGTGCCGCGGCGGCCAGTACGAATGCGACTGCAGGGTTTGCCTCGATTTGTGATCACACGCGGCGGAGAGTATTGCTTTCTTCCAGGCCTCCGCGCCTTGCGTTGGCTTGGAGATCTTTAGATAACGGTTGAGAATCACCAAAATCCGGACAGTTGGTGAGGCGCGCAAGCGCCTCGGAAACTGTCCGGAAAGTGGTTCCGGGGAAGACGGCAGATCAAAGAGTCACATCATGTCACAGCATTAGAACGCGAGCTTCAATGCGAGTTGCAGGATGCGAGGATCGCTCGCCGATGTGATCTGGCCAGTCGACGCTGTTCCGAGATAATTCTGCGGCTGACTGAAGTTCACGTTGTTGAACATGTTGAAGAACTCGGCCCGGAACTGCAGGGACGTGCCTTCGAGAAGGGCGAAATTCTTGATGAGCCCCGTGTCTGTATTGAAGTAGCGAGGTCCCCTGAGGATATTCTTTCCGGAATTTCCAAAGGTGCCGATCGCGTTCGTCGAAAAAGCTGAAACGTTGAAATACTCCTGCGTCAGTTCCCGGTGTGGCCGGCCGGAATCGAGGCTGGTGTTGCCGCCCAGGTAATCTGCCCGGTCAGAACCGATTCCACTGAAAGAGTTATCCACGTTGCTGAATACCGAGAAGGTGTAGCCGGATCTCCAGTTGGTCACAGCAGTTACTTCCCAGCCATTGAGCAGTTTCGCCGCCAGCCCGTGGAGCGGAGCGGGGGGAATCTGGCCTGTGGCGGAAAAGTTGAAGACGTTGGGCACGTCATCACTCGAACGACCCGAGTCAAACAGCCGGTTAAAAGGATCGGTTTGGCCATTCGCTCCGTTCGGGCTGAAGTCGTCGGTCAATTTTGAATAGGTGTAGTTCGCCAGAAGCGAGAGTCCGTGGCTGAAGCGCTTTTCTGCATTCAGCCGTAGAGAGTTGTAGTGTGAGTTGTTGTACGACGAAAACAGACCTACGCTGCCGAACACTGGATTAAGGCGGCGCTGCTGCGTGTTCGCTTCCGTCGAATTACCCGCGACGTAAATCGCCGGATTCTGTTCGTTGAAGCCCAACACGCCGCTGGCGAGGTACGTTCCCTTATTACCTGCATACGAAATTCTGGCAACCCACGACGGCCCAAACTGGCGCTCCACGTTCAGGTTCCAGGTTATGAGTTCAGGCATGTGCCAATTGTGCTGGAACGTTCCATAAATAGAGACTGGCAGCGTAAAGGCCACGTCGGATGCAGGCGAATGCGTTGCATACTGCGCGGGGAAGGGGTTGGCGATCCCGATGCTCGCATAGGGATTGCCAAAGTCTACAACGCCGGTGTAATTGAACTGCGGGCTGAACGGAGCCGTGTCGACCATGCCGTTCGACTCGTGGTTGCCGGGAGGCGTGTAGTAGGTGCCGGCGCCACCGCGCACTACGGTGTTGCTATCGACTTGATACGAGAATCCAAGACGAGGAGCGAAGTTCGCAGCGTCGTTGAGCGAGCCACCTTTCGGGCAGCCAGGATCGGAGCCGAACAGCATGCTGGAAGGCGCGTTCGGGAAACGAACCGACTTCGTCGACGTTCCCGGAAGATAGCACACCACGCGACCTTTTTGTTCGGTGTAGGGATAGTAAGGATCCCAGCGGAGGCCGACCTCTGCCTTGAGCTTCGGCGTCAGACGGATATTGTCCTGCGCGTACAAACTCCAGAGGATTCCGTCGAGGTTCTTGTATTCACCGCCGCCTTGCACGAAGTTCGAAGCCGTACCCAACAGGAAATCGGAGATGTTGCTGCCCGACAGGGTTCCGCCAAAGGTGAAGTTGCCCGACATGTTGTAGGTGTTCACCAGATTGTTCGAAAGATGGAGCGCCTCACCCCCGATATGAATTTCATGGATGCCGCGTTCCACGGTCACGTCTTCGCGGAAGGAGTAGTCGCCGCGGTTAAAGGTTCCGAGATGATTCGTATTGACCGAGAAGAATCCGTTGACGTTCATTGCGATTTCAGGCGGAGTCGGCGCGGCAACCTGAATACCCGCATCGGGGAAGCCGAAGGACGCACCGGAAAGGGAACCGCCCGTCTGCGCCGTCCAGCTATACCAGGAATTGAATAGCAACCGTGGCGAGAACGAAAAGGTATCGTTCAGGGCTAGATTCTTTACCGTGACTTCGTTTCCGTTGCCGTCGGCGGCGAGCACGTTCTGCGCGCTGCGAGCGACATCTGGCGGTTCATTGAAACGGGTCCAGAACCAACTGCCGGTGAGCGTATTTTTGGCCTGGTTCCAGTTGATCTTGATCAGATACTGATCGTCATTCTGAACAATATTTGCGCCCTGAAACGTCAACTGACCGTTTGGTCCATTGGGCAATGGAATGTGGCTGAGAAAGTACTGCGCCGGCGCACTCAACGCGCTCTGCGGAATGATATTGCCAGGGTAAGGGTTTCCGGTCACAGGGTCTCTGACGGTGAAGCCCGAAGCGGAAAAGTCACCCGTGCGCTCTGCCGCCGTTGGAACAAAGGCGACATTCCCCGCGGCAGAACTGCGGACGCGGGTTCCCTGGTAGGTGCCGAAATAAAACAACTTGTTCTTGAGAATTGGGCCGCCGGCTGCGCCGCCGTATTGGTTCCTCTTCAGCGTGTCCTGCGTGGGCGCAAAGTAGTTGCGAGCGTTCAGGTCGCCATTGCGAACGAACTCAAACGCATCTCCGTGAATCCTGTTCGTGCCCGACTTGGTCACCAGGTTCACCACCGCTCCGGCGCCGATTCCGTACTGGGCCGATAGGTTATCTGTTTCTACGTTGAATTCCTGAATGGCGTCGGGATTGGGGAAGGGAAGATTCGCGTTAAGGTAAGTGTCGTTGTGGCCGCCGCCATCCATCTGGTAGTTGACCGCGCGCGGGCCGGCCCCACTCACATTCGCATCCTGCTCACCTGGATACACGCCGCCCTGGCAGTTCACCAGGCAATAGTTGCCGGTTTCGTTTATGGTTCCAGCGGCGAGGAAGAGAAGCGCCTGCGGCTGGCGGCCGTTGAGCGGCAGATCCTCGATGCTCTTGGTGCCGATCAACTGGCCCACGGTTCCCGACTCCGTATTGATGAGCTGCGCATCCGCAGCGACCGTGACCTGCTCGCTGACTCCACCAACGGCCAGTTTCACCGGTATGCTGACCGTCTGGTCAACCGTCAACGTAATGCCTGTCTGGTTAAAGGTAGAGAAGCCGGCCTTCTCGACCGTGAGCGCATAGTTGCCTACGGGCATCGCGGTGAAGGTGAATGCTCCGTTGTTGCCGGAAGTAGAAACCTTTTGCAAGCCGGTATCGACACTGTGCACGGTAATGGTTGCGTCGGGTACGGGAGCCCCGGAGGGATCCGTGACACTGACTCCGAGGGTAGACGTGGTGTACTGCGCCTGGAGGGAATCGCTGAAGCCAAAAGCCAATAGCAAGACCGCAGCACCGATGGCGAAACGTGAAAGAGAGCGCATCACGGCTGGAACTCCTTATGGAATTTTGAGTAGACAGGAAATGTCCGAGAAATATTTCTTGTCCAGCGACGGGGCTGGTTTTACGGCGACTGCCGTTATCCAGCAGGGCCCTGGTTTACTTGGGAACGAATGTATGAGAAGAATTCCCGTCCGTCAAGAAAAAATCATGAGAGATTCATCATTCTATGTGGAATATTTCTCGAACATGAGAAACGATCCACGCCGGCTGCTTCTTGCATGGTAGAGTTGCTGGCATCGTGGCGTGGCAAGGGCCTGACTCCTTGCTGCGTGAATGCTTCCAGTACAGATACGAATTTGAAGGATGGGTAAATGGATAGGCGCGCATTCTTGAAAACAAGCCCCCTGGCCGCGGCGGCTTTTGTTGCCAAACCTACGATTGCAACCGCAACGAGCGAAACCCCATCGGTCGCGAAACCTGCCGGCCTACGCGACTATTGGAATGATTTACCTAACCGCATGGCTGCGAGTATGGCGACTGCGCGCGCGAAGCGGAAATCTGACCTGGCCAGGGTAACGACCCCTGGCGCCGCGGCGGAACGCATCGCCATGATTCGCAGCCAGGTGTGGGACTGTGTCGGTGACAAACCCGAGGAAACGCCGTTAAACCCCGTCATTACGGGCGTGGTCGATCGGGAGAAATATCGCATAGAGAAGCTGGTTTTCGAAAGTCAGCTCGACTTTTACGTAACCGCTCATTTGTATCTGCCAAAGTTCGGTACGAAGCCTTACCCGGCCATCCTTGCGCCCCTCGGTCACTATCCTGAGGGCAAATTGGCCAGGAGCTATCAGACAGTTTTTCAGAACCTTGCTCGCCAGGGATTCGCGGTGCTGGCTTTTGATCCGCCGGGCCAGGGTGAGCGCCTGCAATATCTGGATGCCACAAAAAACAATTCCCGTTACGGACCCACCGGTGAGCATGACCGGTTTGGCTGGCCGGCGCTGCTCGTGGGTTCGAGTACGACGCTGTTTGAAGTTTGGGACGGTATGCGGGCGGTCGACTACCTTGTAAGCCGCCCTGAGATCGATAAGGAACGCATCGGCTGCTGCGGCCACTCGGGTGGCGGAACGCAAGCGATGTTCTTATGCGCGCTGGAACCGCGCATTAAGGCAGCGGTTGTTGTGGAAGGCCACACGGAAAATCTTGCGGGCAACGACTACCAGGCGCCGGGTGCATATGCAGACGCAGAACAGAACCTGATCGGTGGCTTGAAATTGTCTCTCGATCGCGGCGATCTGCTGGCCGCGTTTGCACCCAAGCCGTTGAAGATTTGCTACTCACCCATCGATAACGGGTCTACTTATTCGCCGCATTACATTCAGGGTACGCGCGAAATTTTCGACGAACTGGGAGCCCTGTATGGGGTCTACGGTGCAAAAGAGAAGGTCACTCTTTTTGCCTCGACGCTGCCGCATGACTATGACTACTTCCACCGCTGTGCGACGTACGAGTGGTTCAACAAGTGGCTGATGCAGGCGCAAGACGATACCGGGGAAGTTACGTTTGACGAAGCGCCGGATCAGTCCCTGTGGTGCACAGCCACGGGGCAGGTGATGACTTCGCTCGGCGGCCGCCAGGCATTCCAGGTAAACCACGATCGTTTCCTGGCAGCAAAGGCTTTGTCGAAGCCGGAAAAGCTCGATCAAGGGAAACTACAGGCGGAGCTTCGTGACCTTCTGAATCTGCCTTCGGAAGCAGGCGCGTTGCATGCGGAGACCCTGTCGAGTAAGACCTATAACAACATCACGATTGAGGAATTCCAGTTTGACGCCGAGCCGGGTATACGCGTCCCTGGCTGGTTTCTGAAGCCTGCGGGCGCATCGTCGAAGCTACCGGTTTTGCTCATGCTGGAAGACGACGGAAGAGACGGACTGTTTCATCGCTGGCCGATGATTGAGCAAGCCGCCCGCGCCGGCATTGCTGTTTGTTCGATCGATCTTCGGGCATGCGGTGCGGCCACTCCTCGCTACCCATCTGCCGGCCGGCTCTTCTATGAGCATGGAGTCGAGCTGGCTTATGCGATCGTGAACCTCAGCCTTGGATCGCCGATTCTCGGCCAGCAGACGTTCGATCTATTGCGGTGTATCGACTTTTTCGCTGCGCGCAACGACGTGGATTCTTCACGCATTGCGGTTGCGGGTACGGGAACGAGTGGCCTGGTGTGCGTGGCGGCGGCCACGCTCGATCCGCGGATCAATTCTCTTCTCTTGAACAAGACGCTGGTCAGTTATGAGTCAGTTGTTGCGTCAAAAGAATACGATGTGCCGCTGTCTGCCATGGCTTTCGGGCTTCTGCAAAAAATGGATGTGCCGGAGATGTGCGCCAGCCTGGCGCCGCGGCCCGTTTGCCTGATGAATACAGTGGGGCCGAACGGCGAGGAACTTACGCTCAGTGAAACCAGCGAGCACTATCAGGTGGCGATACAGGCGTATGCCCGGGACAAGCAGGGTGAAAAGCTCAGCTTACGGGTAGTTCCGGAGCCAACAGATGAGGTTGCTCTGGCGTGGGCGCAGAAGGTTCTTGGCTGAATATGGGCGGGCGTAGCTGGTCATGCGCCGCTGAAGACATGTCTGGTAAGAGAGAAACCCTTGCTCGGCTTTTCTCTTACCTTGGGCTTGTTGTCAATGCGCCACTCGCGGTTGCCGAGCGTGCAGCATTGACCGGTGCTGCCGAATCTCTCTTCATCAGTTCGGTTGGAACCGTAACCATCTGTGGGCCCTGATCGGGGTTGGCGATGCGGTTGAGAACCAATTCAACGAGCTGTTTCCCGAGTTGTTCGGGGAACTCACGCGTAGTACTAAGAGCTGGATACAGCCACGTACCCACGGTGTCGTCGCATCCGATCACGCTGACGTCTTCGGGAACGCGCAGGTCTCTGTCGCGCAGCGCTTTGTAGACGCCGTGCGCCGTTGGGTCATTACCGGCAAGAATCGCGGTTGCGAATTCGTCCTGTGCCAGAAGAGACTTGGTGCCCAGGTATCCGCTCTCGGTTTCATCTTCGGCATCCGTGCTGCTCTCCCGCGGCACAAGGCCGGCCTCGTCCATGGCGCGCCGGTAGCCCTCATGGCAACGGGCAAACCATGGCAGCCGGGTGTTGCCGACAAACCAGATCCGGCGGTGACCGAGGCTGATCAGATGGCGCGTGGCGTCGTGGCCGCCCTGAATGTCGTCGGTAAACACCACATCGCTCTTTTCCAGCCTCTTCTGGTCGCCAAGGACGTTGTTACCCAGGACAACAAAGGGAATGCCCTTGTGAGTCAGCAGTTCGATCAGGTTGGCGGAATTCGTTCCTGCCAGAACAACCGCTCGAATCACATCGTGGCGCTGCACCACCTTCGGCAGTTCAAGCTCTGTCCAGGGCACGTGCGCGGAGTAGTTGAAGGAGAGAAAGACCATTTCCCATCCACGAGAGACGCAATGGACCTCGGCCCCGCTAAGAATGCGCGAGTGGAAAGCGTGCAGCATGGCTCGATTGCTCAGCAGAAAGGCAATGCTTTTGGTTTTGTTCCGCTGGGAAGGATCGACACCGAGCTTCCTGGCCTCTGCCAAAACCACTTTTTGAATTTCCGGCGCAACCCGGCTGTTTCCACTGAGAACACGCGACGCAGTCGCCAGACTTACGTTTGCGGCCGATGCAATTTCTCGAAGGCCTATCTTGCCTTTTTTCGGAGGCGCTTTCTTCATACGTTTAGCAGGCAGATTGACAGCTACCATTTTCCTTCAGCGATTTTTATTTCCTTAATTGGAGCGTGGATTGCTAGTGGGAGAAGGCTCGGAAGCCGATCTGTTAGACGCGACACTTCAAGATAGAGAAACATTTCTTCCTCTGCAAGAGAAAGTTTTCAAGGCCATGCAATTTACTCTATTGCGCTGACACCAAGGGGGCGAGTCCACATTTCATGCAATGAAGAAACGTTTTCGCGAACCCGGCCGAGAAACACTTTCCCTGAGGTAAGAATATTCTCTTGACGCGACGAGTTTGCAGCAATTATGTTCATCCTCACCAGGTCACAAGTATTCTGCATTGTTCTCAAGCGCTCATTCTGGCGATTGTCGTGACGCACATGTTCTTGCGGCGTAGTGGTTCAAGGTGCGCCTGAAATAAACATTGTGTCCACTTGCTCCGGCAAACCTCTCGGAGCGGTGGCAACGGAGGATCGATGAGGCTGTGCTCGAGATCGCTGCCTGCTCTGGTTTTTCTTCTTATCTCATTGCCTGTGCTGGCACAGACGCAGGCTCCCAAACTGATTGACGTTCACCTGCATTTCGATGGCGAGCCGGGCGTGCTCGAGGAGCTCCTCGACAAGCTGAACACTGCCGATGGACTGGGCTTTCTTCTCACGACACCTAAGGCTTTGCCAGAAGCGAGCAAGTTCATTCACGCGCATTCGGATCGATTCATCGGCTTTGGCGACGTGAAGCTCGACGATCCGCATGCGCTGCAGCAGATCGATCGCTTCCATGCGGAGGGATTTCGCGGCCTGGGTGAAATCACCTCAACGCTCAAGCCCTACGACGATCCTGCCTACTGGCCGATCTACGACCGCGCCGCCAAGTATCACATGATCCTGCTATTTCACACCGGCATCGTGAATCGCATGCACCCGGAGACCCCGGCAGACATCAGCTTCGAGCGGAGCAGGGTTACACGACTTGACCTGATCGCGCGGCATTGGCCAACGCTCACGATCATTGGCGCCCACCTGGGCAATCCCGATTACGCGGACGCGGGTGAAATTGGACGGTGGGATCCGAATTTGTATTTCGATGTCTCGGGCACGTCGCTCATCAAGAAGAAGGATGACTACGGTTTCTTCCGCTCCATTTTCTGGTGGACCTCCGTGGCAAGTCCGCATACCCCCGCCAATGGCAAGAACGCTTTTGAGAAATTAGTCTTCGGCTCGGATGTATTCGGAGGAGAAGTACAGGAGTTCGATGATGCGCTGGCCCGCTTCCACGCAATGCTCGATACATGCCAGGTGCCGCAGAGTGCACAAGCGATGATTCTCTCCGGGACGATGTGGAACATTCTTCAGGCACAGCAGCAAGTAATGGCTGCCGATGCGAAAAGTGGAAAGTAGTGGGTCGCGTCAAGCGCAGGCAGAGGGGCTTCAAGTCTCCGGAGACATCTTTCTTGTCGAGGTTACGGGCTTCAGCTCATACATAGTTGCTTTGGCGCCAAACGGGTCACGCTTTAGATGCGGAGGGAAGGGCCATCAAACCGCGGTTGAGGAGCAGGTTCTGTGCAAACCAGATTTGTAGCCGGCGTTGTACTGCTTGGGATTTCTCTTATTACGTTACCGTGCCTCAGCCAGCCGGAAGCGGTGAGCTTGAAGAGACAAGGGAACACGATTCAGGTTGAGATCGGCGGAAAGCCGTTCACAACGTACAGTTTTGACCCAGGCATCGCGAAGGCGTTTCTGCAGCCGCTGCGGGATGCAAACGGCGTGGTGATTACGAGGGGCTTTCCCACCGGCAATACGGTGCCTGCGGGCCACGAACACGACAGCAGTCTGGAGCCACACCAGCGTGACATGTACTTTGGGCACGGCGACATCAACGGTTATGACTTCTGGAGTGAAGAAGCATTTGCCGGCTTCTATGGCGCGAGCCACCCGTCGCATTTTGGGCGAATGGTCTTTCGCAAGCTCGATGAAATGCGCAACGGCCCCTCGTGGGGTACGATTCGCGCAACCTTCGACCTCGAAGGGCCCGATCACAAGCCGTTTGCGGAAGAAGTGCAGGAGTTTACCTTCAACGGCGACAAAAGCCAACGGGTGATTGACTGTGCGATCACTTTCCGCGCGACCCACGGCCCCATCAAGTTCGGCGACACGAAAGAAGGAACCTTCGCCCTCCGCCTTGCTCCTGAACTGGATGCGCCCACCGGCATCATGGTGAGTTCAGAAGGCGGCAAGGGTGAACCGCAGATCTGGGGTAAGCGAGCCAATTGGGTGAATGTGGATGGCACGATCGACGGTCACACGCTCGGAGTCGCCGTTTTCGATAACCCAAAAAGCTTTCATCACCCCACGTACTGGCACGCTCGCGGTTATGGATTACTTTCGGCCAATCCCTTCGGGCTTAGCTTCTTTCTTCACGATCCTCATCAGAATGGCGGCTACACGGTAGCTGCCGGCAAAGAGGTTCAGTTTCGGTATCGCGTTTTGATTCATGACGGCGACTATAAGCAGTCGCATGTGGCAGAGCAATACGGCAAGTATTCCGCAAAGCAGTGACTGCATTCCAGTGACGGATGGTGAATCGATGGACGAGAGCAGAAGAGAGTTTCTGAAGACGGGCGCGAAAGCAGTTGCCGTGGCTACCGCCGCTGAGCGTCTGCGCACATGGTCAACGCCGTCGAACGTTCTGGGTGCGAACGATCGCGTGCGCGTCGCGATCATCGGTTTGCGAGGCCGAGGCGAAAACCACATCCAAGGCTACGGTGCGCTGAAGAATGTCGAAATCGCTACACTGTGCGATGTGGACGAGAGCGTCATGCACGAGCGCCTTGCCCAAGTGCAGAAGTTGGGCTTTCAACCCAAAACCTGTACCGACTTCCGCAAAGTGCTTGATGACAAGTCCATTGATGCGGTATCGATTGCCACGCCCCACCACTGGCATGCGCTCATGGCCATTGAGGCTTGCCAGGCCGGGAAAGACGTTTATGTAGAAAAGCCCTGCTCCCACAACTTATGGGAGGGCAGGCAATTGGTGCGAGCCGCGGCAAAATACGACCGCATCGTGCAGCACGGTACACAGTCGCGCTCTGATCCCGCCGTCATGGAGGCGGTACAAAAGTTGCGCGAAGGGCTTCTTGGCGACGTGTATCTTTCACGCGGTCTTTGCTTTAAGTGGCGCGACACGATAGGCAAGACCCCCGTGTCTCCGGTGCCGGCCGGCGTTGACTACGGGCTCTGGACCGGGCCTGCGCCCCTGAAGCCGTTTACCAAAAATCATTTTCACTACAACTGGCATTGGTTCTGGGACTACGGTAACGGCGACCTCGGCAACCAGGGTATCCACCAGCTTGACATTGCGCGCTGGGGCCTCGGTTTGGGCTTTCCCAATAAGGTTTCTGCAGTGGGAGGGCACTTCATGTTCGACGATGACCAGGAAACTCCTAACACGCTCAACTGTGCCTTCCAATACGATTTGCCGCAGAGCAAGCGCGTTCTGCTCGAGTTTGAGGTTCGCCATTGGATGTCGAATCACGAAGCCGGCATCGGCGCCGGCCGCGCGGGCAGGCCTGCGGCTGAAGCTGCCCAGGGAGGGCTCGGTCCAAAGGAAGGAAGCTGGAACTCGGTAGGGAACATCTTCTATGGACCGAAGGGTTATCTGGGAATCGATAATTCGGCCGGTTACCAGACATGGCTGGGAAAAGGGCAAGAACCGGGCCCTTCCGCACCTGAGGCGCCGGAAGACCATTTTGCGAATTTCATTGCCTGCGTCGTCAGCCGCAAGAAACAGGATCTAAGAGCTCCTATCGAAGAAGGCCATTTCTCCTCTGGACTGGCACATCTTGCGAATGCCTCTTATCGCCTGGGGAGAACCCTGGAATTCGATCCGGCGACGGAACTGGTAAAGAATGACGACGAGGCGAACCGTCTGTTGCGCGAAGAAGAGCGCGGCTATCGCGCCCCGTTTGTGGTGCCGGAAAAAATCTGACGACTACGAAATGTCTCATGAAAGTGGAGAGAAAACCCGATTTATGAAAGCACTCGTATCGAGCGTCCTGCTTTTGTGCAGTACAGCCTTGGTGTATGGACAGGGAGCCAGCAAGTCAGTCAACCCATTGCTCGCGCAGCCTTTGCAAAACCCCGCGGTGGTAGCCGACGAGTTGAACCACTTTATGCTGAAGCTCGTACCCCCTCTCGTGCTGCCTGCCAAGGCAGACGAATGGGACAAGGAGGCGGCGAAGATTCGCGCGCGCGAGCTCTCGGTCATGTTTCATGGGTGGCCGCAGGAGTGGGTGAACTCTGCCCCCAGGTTTGAGAAGACGGGCACGATCGAGGGCAAAGGCTACCGCATCGTTAAACTGCGCTACGAGATTGTGCCCGGTTTTTATTCGGCGGCCCTGCTCTATGAGCCCGAACACATGTCTGGGAAAATGCCTGCGATCCTGAATGTAAACGGGCACGGCCCCGGTGGGAAGGCAGTCGAGCACAAGCAGAAGCGCTGTATCAATCAGGCGCGTCGCGGCATTATCGCGCTCAACCTGGAATGGTTCGAATTTGGCGAGTTGGCTGCGGAAGGCAACGCCCATACCAATCTGCATCTGCTTGACCTTGCCGGTGTGAATGGCCTCGGCTTGTTCTACCTCGAGATGCGTCGCGGCCTCGACTACCTCTACGAAGATGCGAATGTGGATCGCTCGCGCATCGGCGTAACCGGTTTGTCTGGCGGCGGTTGGCAAACCATTATGCTCAGTTCACTCGATCCGCGGGTGGGTCCTGCTGTTCCCGTAGCTGGGTTCAGCTCGTTGACCACTGGAATTGAGCACCTTGGTTATACCGGAGGCGACCCGGAACAGAACTCGCCAGATATGCGCCAGGGAGTGGACTATGCGCAGCTCGCCGCGATGCGTGCCCCCCGGCCCACACTACTCATCTACAACGATATGGACGATTGCTGCTTCCGCGCAGGAGTGGTGAAGCAAGGCGTCTATAACGATATCAAGCCTTTCTACGAGCTTTACGGCAAGCCGGGCAATCTGAAGTGGTACGACAATCAGGATCCGGGGACGCATAACTACCAGCGAGATAGCCGTGAGGCTTCTTACGAGTTTTTCGATTCCGCGTTTCATCTCGACGTATCTCCCAAGGAAGATGCCGACACGGATACAGAAGTGAGAAGTTTCTCCGACCTCGTTGTCGGTCTTCCTGCAGACAATCTCACCATCCTTGGGCTCGCTCAGTCCTTCGCGAAGTCTATCCATCATGATGTTCCGCCGCAGCCCAGTGCTCAGTGGGTACAGTCGCAGCGAGAACACCTGCATGATGTGGTTCGTTATGAACCAGCCACGGTGACACACGCATGGTTGATCAATGCAACGCACGAGAGCAAGGTCGAAACCCACGCTTACCGCTTTGAGTTCAGCAATGGATTAAGTGCCACCGGAGTGTTGTTTCAGTCGCTCAATTCACCCGAAGCAGCAGCCACGACGGTGCTCGTGTCGGATCTGGGCATGCCATCGACCGTAGATGAAGTAGCCAATGACTTGAGTCGCGGACAACGGGTGCTGGTTTTTGACCCGCTTTTTTTCGGCCAGAATGTTAATGGCAGCACGGATGAAGACGTGCCCGGCGCAGCGCAAGTGCTCACCGGTCTCGGGCAGCGTCCACTGGGACTTGAAGCGGCACAGCTCACGGGTGTGATTCGTTGGCTCGGCGCAAATCTCGATCACGGAACGCCCTCACCGGGTTCGAGCAGCCTGGCTACCCCCAAATCGATTCCAGCGGTGCAGGTGGTTACCACGGGTCCGCGTTCTGAAACCGTAGCGCTGGTAGCCGCAGCGCTCGAGCCGCAGTTGTTCGGGCAAGTTGCGTTGCAGCACTCCGTTGCCAGCCTTAAGGATGTGTTCGATCACCCGTCGGCCTACAACAAGGCTCCTGAAATCACCTGCCTGGATCTCTATAAGGACTTCGACTTCGATATGTTGGCTTTGATTGCATCGCCCGCACGGGTTAAATTTTCCTCCTCCGCCGAACCGCGGATCTTCTGGGAGTAACGCAAAGAAGGCGGACGGGCCCCCTAAGCTGGAGCGAACAGCATTTTTCAGCGGCGCCCGTGAACTGATCGATGAACTGGTTGAGGAATCTGGCCCAATCTCCGAAGGGAGAGCTAAGAGGTAGGGCCAGATGCCTCGTCATTGGCCTTAACCCCTTTATTCCTATCAGTTTCGTTGCCACCACCAGAAACCTGGGGCGACACACCCACGCCTGCTCGATGAATCCCCGATTTTGCCATAGAATGCCATAGAATAGGTTGGTACCTTTCCGCCATGGAGGAAGGGCTAAAGCGCCTTCTGGGTGTTTCTCTTTTCTCAGTGGCTCATGGATTTCCTCGCGTCCCCCGAAGGGCGAGTCAACTTCGGAGCGGGTCGAGGTACGCGTGCGATGATCGCGCTTCATCTCGTCTGTCTCTTTGGAGACTCGACTCCAGATCGAACCGCAGGGGCAAGAATTTAGATTTCGCGACGAACTCAGCCCATGTTGGTCTGATTGGCGGAGAGTGTGCGGGCAGGATTGAGGCAGCCAATTGGCTAAGAATCGATGGTGTGCGGCTGCGTTGCTTGCAGTATGTATTGTTTTCTCTGATCCATCTGCAATATCCCAGCCGATAAAATCTGGTCTCGATCTTCCGAATGCTCCCTCGGCTGATCTGCCGCAGGCTTCCTCCGGTGGTCAGGACCCCACTCAGGCGTCGCCCGGTCAAACTGCCGCTGAAAGCACACCGCAAACAGCCCAGGAGCAGCTCAAGCAGCAAGAGCAGCAGCGTGTGATGGGCGTGATGGCAACCTTTAATACTACGACCAATCGCGACGCCTTTCCGCTGAGCTCTCGGCAGAAATACCAGCTCTTTTTCAAGAGCGCCACAGATCCCTGGCCTTTCCTGCTTGCGGCAATTTCGTCCGGCATTGATCAGGCAGAAAACAGCTTCCCTGAATACGGACAGGGTTTGCAGGGCTACGCCAAGCGGTTCGGCGCGTCATACACTGACTACTTTACCGGCAATCTGCTGGGCAATGCCGTGCTGGCCGCCCTGCTTCGAGAAGATCCGCGTTACTACCAGAAAGGCACGGGCAGTTTTATCTCTCGCGCCGGCTGGGCCGCAACCAGCTCCGTGTGGTGCAAGCGGGACAGGGGTTCCTGGGGGCCGAACTACGCAAACGTAATGGGCAATCTCATGGGGGCCGCAGTCTCCAACCTCTATTACCCCGAGTCGGATCGCACTGCGAGTGGAACCATCGAGCGCGGACTTTCCGTGACCGCGGAAGCGATCGTGGGCAGCGAAATCATCGAGTTCTGGCCAGATATCGCTCGCCACTACCAGCGGAAGCAAGCTGCGAAACTGGCCCGGCAGGCGGCTGCGCAACCTGCTCCTCCCGCCGAACCTTCTCCCGCCGCACCTGCCGCTGTTCCAAAACCGTAAGCCCTGTCCCCGGTGCGTTGGGAGCATCGAAAATTGTTGTGCTCCTCTGCTGCCTATCGATTTGGCGGGCCGCTGACCACGCGGCGTCTCTACCGCGGCGTGACCTTCACGACATCAGCCCGGCATGACCGCACTCCCTCGCAGGCTTCGGGACGAAGGTCTTTGGTGAGACAAATCTCCACCGCCGTCAACCGGTTATTGCCGCAGCTGAGCGCAAAACTTCCTGCGGGGTAACTCGGATTCGCAGCGGCAAATCGCGACAACAACTCGTCTGGCGTGACGCCATCCGCATCATTGCCCTCACCCATATTCGCGGGAAGTTTCACGGCGGCGAATGCCTTGTGGATTGCTCCAAAATAGGCGTCTGAGCTCAACCCTGAGCACGTTCCATGCGTCTCCCATTCATGCTCTACGAGGCTTGCCGTCGGGATAATATCCGTGTCGATCCGCGGATTGGGCGGCCCTGGGGCATCGCTGCAATGTTGAGGATAGCCGCCGCCGGCATCCTGCGGCCACAGCCCGTGAACAACAAATCCCAGATTCCGTCCGCACTCTGGACTGTCGCCGTGGGTGGCGCAGAACTCCGGGGACCAGGATAGACTCAGCAGGTAGAAGTCGAACTGGCCAGGGACAGCCTGTTCGCGCGGGCGCCCGCGGCGTGACCGGCGCCTGTCGCTGCGGGCGTCGCCGGAAGTGTGGTTCCCGTCGTCGCGTGGCTGAAACTGGCTTGCGTCTGGGCGCGATGCAGGCTCGCTGCTGGGTTCCATGCGCGGTTGCGCAGCATTATTGCAACCAGAAAACAGCACCAACAATGCGCCGATGCTTGCGGCGCGGCTGGCACAGGAACCGATTCTGACGGTCAGTCTCGCCCGGGTGTCAGACATAGGCAAGACTTAGATTACACAGCGGTTGACCGCTCGACCGCGCGAGCGAATCAGGCCGCTCGAATGACCGCTTCGATTTCCTGACGCAAATTGTTCTGGATACGACCCGAGTTGATCCAGAAGGGAGCGCGGCATTCGACTTCAAGCAACTCCGCGCCAGGGTCATAATTCCATCGGATGACGACTCCGTCTTTCACTGCTTCGCCCGTGGGGCTGACGACGGCGATACCGACTTTTGAGGCTTTCTTCCGTAAACGGGCAAAAATGGCACGCGTGATTCCACTAAATGTTTCCCTGGCGTTCCTTGACATCCGCAACTCTCCATCCAGAGGTTTCGCTGTGCAGGCCGACCCGTTTGGTCTGCTCCAACGCGTACCCCACGCAAACGAATGGACGGTAGGGGAACCGGAACCGTTCATTCATTGAATGTGAATTGAGATGCCTATTTTGCTAGTTGCGTCCACGAATTTTTGTTAACAACCTGAGGATTTCCAGGTACAGCCAGACCAGCGTCACGATGATTCCGAAGGCGCCATACCACTCCATATATTTAGGAGCGCCCACGCGTACACCGTTCTCAATGAAGTCGAAATCGAGAACCAGGTTGAGCGCCGCAATGCCGACCACGATCAGGCTGAAACCAATCCCGATCGGTCCCGACCCGCTGATCGAGGAAAAGTGAACGCCGAAGAAACCCAGCACAAACTGCAGCAGATAGAACAACATGATCGCGCCGGTGGCGGCGACGATGCCCATGCGGAACTTTTGCGTTACCGGAATGAGCCCCGAGCGATACGCAAGCAAGAGAACCAGCAATGTGCCAAACGTGAGGCTGACAGACTGAATCGCGATGCCAGGGAAGCGCAGTTCGAGGATGGACGAGATAGCGCCGAGCGCCAGCCCCTCAAGCAGGGCGTAGGCAGGCGCTGTGACCGCAGCCCATTCCTTCTTGAAGGTGGTAACCAGCGCGCAAACAAAGCCGCCGATCATTCCAATCCACAGAAAGGGAAGCACGGCAGCCGCCGATTGCGACTCCATAAACAGGCGCCAGGTCCAGGCGGCCGAGGCGACCGAGCAAAGCAGTAGCACCCCGGTCTTATTGACCGTCCCTTGCAGCGTCATTCCACTGCCTAGTTCGCCAAAACGCTCAAACTCTTTCGCGTTCAGTACCGGGTTTGAGGTCCTCATCAATTGCGCCATATTTGCGTTCTCCTTGCGCCGTCCTTTGAATAGTTTACGGCAAGCGAGGGGAACTGGACGAAAGACGAAAGCCGTATACTCGCTCCTGGCATCTGGAGGCGAAAAAGGCGGTGCGCAGATTCTACCGATTCACTCTGCACGGATTCGGTTTTCTAGTGATCCTCGCTGCTGCTCTTGGACAACGTTCAGTCGCATCTACGGACAAGCCGACTGCAATTGACACGGGAAATCTGGAGCTTGGACAACGAAAGGAGCTTTCGAGTGAAGCGGTCAGCGCCGAAGGGCTCATCCGTCTCGACGCAACCGTAACTGACCAAGCAGGTAAGCCAGTGGCCGGACTTCAGCGTACTGATTTCAGACTGCTCGACAATGGCCAGCCGCGGACGATCATTGCGTTCCATGCGTCGACAGGCCCTTCTGCCAGCCCCGAGGATTCTTTTGCCGTCATTATTCTCCTTGATACCTTGGATTTACCCCCGGTCCTTGCTGCCTTCGAGCGGCAACAGGTAGTGCAATTCCTTCGTTACCGATCCGGGTCACTGGCACAGCCAGTGACCATTTACTCGCTGGAAGATTCGGGATTTTTTCTTACTGCGAAGTCATCGACTGACGGAGAAGCACTTGCCACGGATGTTACTTCCGATAATAAAGTGGAAGCATACTTTCTCGCTCCAAAAGTGCATTCGCCGTTGCAGGCAGCCGTCGAGCCTTCGTTTGACACCGTCAACGCTTTAACGGGACTAAGGGCGCTATGGACCATCGCTCGTGCAGAGGCTAGCCTCCCTGGTAGAAAAGTAGTCTTCTGGATCGGGCCCGGCCTGGGTAATCGCGGAACTGGAGCATTCGATTCCGATGGCAAAGGCCTAATAAGGCGTTTCATTCCAGACGCGCCGTTGGGTTATTCCACTTCTGGTAAGAAGGGGGAAGAAGTAAAACGCAATCTCTTTCAAAGGATTTGCCGGTTCTCCATACTCCTGCGCCAGGCTCGTGTCACGCTCGACTGTTTTTCCATAGGTGAAGACGAGCCTGCGGCAGACAGCTGGAGCAGGTTTCTCACAGTTGTTCCTTCGGCTCAGCAAGCAAGCTGGATGAACCTATTCAAGAACGTTTTGGCAGTGCAAAGTGGCGGTCGAATCCTGCCTTCATCCCATGGCTTGGTTGGACCGATGAACGACAGCATCGAGAACGCCCGGATCGTTTACTCCTTCACCTTCGACCCGCCTCTCGCAGCGCACGCGGACGAATATCACTCCCTGAAAGTGGAGTTGAATCAGCCGACTCTGACTGCGGACACATCCAAGGGTTACTACAATCAACCGTTTTATGACGACCCACCCAATCCCAGGATGCAACGCGTCACGGTATCACAGCTCGAGCAGATTCTGCAGGCGATGCACGGCGGCGCCTCTGCTGCGCGGCAGCTTTCAGGCATTGTGCTGACTGAGCGGCTCAGCCAAGTAAAGCTACAATCACTCCTGGCAGAGTTGCATAACAAGAAGCTCCGCGAGTCACTTGAGCTGATCGCCGATGAATCCACATTTCTTGATCCACCGTCTGCGGAACTCTCCGCTGATCCGCCGCCGGATGATGCTGAGCAACAGCGAATACTGACGGCTGCCGCCGATTATTTGGACCGCCTCATTCCAAGGCTGCCCGATTTCTTCGCGACCCGTACGGCAGTTTACTACCGCGAGGCCGCTTCTTATCCAGGACTTGCCACAACAGATGTGTCGCAGCCTCTTCATGCCGAGCAGCAATTGCAAGAGACCGTACTCTATCGCAAAGGCGAAGAGATCGTAGGTAGCGCATCACCGCACACCGGCACCGAGGTGCTGCCGTTGCAAACATATGGCACCTTTGGCCCGATTCTAAGATTGCTGCAATTCGTATCGAAGTCGCCGGGCGATGTCACCTGGGATTCGTGGGAGCAGGGCATCAATGGGCGCCGCGCTGTATTTCGTTACCGGCTAGCGGGCGCTCCAACGTTGACTCTCAGTGGATGCTGCTACCCGAATGGCAGTAAGGGCTCTCGGGTCGGAATTGCAGCTGACTCGCATGGAGAATTTGTTGTCGATCCTGGGACTGGCGCGATACTCCGCGTTCAGACGGAATATGATTTGCCCGGGTTCGTTGAGACGAAACGATCGGACATGATGGTCAGCTACGGTCCTATGGAGATCGGTGGCAAGATGTACGTTGTCCCGCTTCGCAGCGTCACTATCTGGAGAAGTCGCTCAGCTGCAGCGCTTCTTCAGTGGAATGCCGGTTTCTTCACTTGGGGACCCTACGAAACGCAGATGAATGTTTTCACCTTTGACCAGTACCATTTGTTCCGCGGGACAGCCCGAGTTCTGCCCGGCTTCGAACAGGTACCCGATAAGGGGCCGACCGCTCCTCAGTAACCTTAATCGAGCCGTCGCTACCTTGATTAAAGCGACTCGTTCCGGCCAACGCTAGCAAAAATGCAGGTCCCTCAAACGATTCATCTCTTTCCGCCAGCCTGAGTGTTCATTCGAAACCGATAAGATCGTTGCATATGCGCCGCGAAGCAAACGGAGGAAGCCAGTTGCCTGGGAGCAGTGCGTGCCACTGAAAGCATTTCTTCTCGTCACGTTTGCTGCTGTCGCCCATGCCACCTGGAATTTTCTGGCAAAGCGGGCAGCTCACAGCAAGCACCTTATCTGGTTCTCTTCAGTCACTGAGACCCTTCTGTTTGCACCCTTAGTTCTGTGGGTCCTGAACCGTGCATGGCCAGGCTCTGGCTGGCAGGCGCCGGTCTTCCTGCTGGCAACCGGTGTCTTGCATCTGCTTTACAGCGAGAGTCTGCTGCGCGGTTACAGGGCTGGCGATCTGACCGTCGTGTATCCGTTGGCGCGTGGCACAGGGCCGTTGTTGTCGTTCTGCGGAGCGATTCTGTTCTTGCGCGAGCATCCGTCACTCATGGCTGCGTCAGGAGCGATACTGGTCACTTGCGGAATCCTGCTTTCCTTCGGCGGCTTTTCAGCCCTGCGTCAAAAGACTCACCATGCAGGTCTGTTCTGGGGCGTTGCAACAGGATGTTTGATTGCCTGCTACACCCTGGTCGACGGCTACTCGGTCAAGAAGTTGCTGCTTTCTCCGATCCTCATCGACTACTCAGGCAATTTCTTTCGCACCGTTGTTTTGTCGAGCGGAGTCTATCTTCGACGGGATTCGCTGCGCGCGGAATATGCAAAGTATTGGAAGGAGGCCTTAGGCATCGGCGTTTTGACTCCGCTTGGCTATATCCTGGTGCTCTTTGCGATGAAACTCGCGCCCGTGAGCCACGTCGCGCCGATGCGCGAAATGTCGATGATGATCGGGATGTATTTCGGAGCCAGATTTCTAAGTGAAGGAAACATCCTGCGCCGCGTTCTCGGGTCGCTGCTTATCGCCGCCGGAGTGGCTGCACTGGCGCTCGGATGAAATGGTTGTTCCGCGTAGTGGCGACTACTCGGCGGACGAACGACGCCAGGTGCGCAACCTACGGTTGAGGTCGCACATCATCGGGAGATTTCCTCCAGGGCAAGATTTCGCGTGCGCGGTCCCATCCATCCAATTGCAGCCATCACGATCAGCATCGCTGCTGCAATCAACAGAAATACGCCGGTCGTGCCGAAGCTCTTGAGAACAGCGGCAATTACAAATGAAGTGAAAATGGCCGAAAAACGGCTCCAGGAGTAGACGAAGCCTACTGCGCTGGACCGGATGCTGGTTGGAAAGAGCTCCGTTTGGTAGGCATGAAAGCTGTAAGACATCATATTGCTTGCCAGCGTCAGACCCACGCCCAACGCGATGAGTAGTCCTCCACGAGTAGCCTGGCTGAAGGTGAGGCCGCATACAACAATGGCCGCAGCGGTGGCCACAATCATGCTTTTGCGTTCGAACCGATCGGCGATCCACAGGCCAATCAGCGGCCCAATGGGCGCCGAAATGGCGATGATCGATGAATACAGCAGGCTTGTCGTGAGCGTGATCCCCTGCTTCACCAGCAGCGTCGGCACCCAGTTGGCAAACCCGTAAAAGCCAACGGTTTGGCAGACGTTGAAAATGATCATCATCGCTGCGCGCTTGCCGTAAGGGGCTCTCCACATGTCGAAGAACGTCCGCTTTGTAGTCGCTGGTTGCAGATGAGCCGCAGCGGGGAGTTGAAGTGGCTTCCCCCACTCTCTTGCGACCGTCTCCTCCAGCTTCGACATCACCCGGCCGGCTTCCGCCAGCCGCCCCTTCTGCGCGAGCCACCTTGGGCTTTCAGGCAATGCGCGGCGAATGAACCAAACGAACAGGGCTCCATGGGCTCCAATGATCACAACCCAACGCCAGCCAGCGATGCCGAAGGGCTTGTGCGGCACGAGCAGGTACGAGAGGAAGGCCACAACCGGAACAGACATGAAACCCACTGCCTGCTCGCAGGCAAAAGCGCGTCCGCGGATATGCTTCGGCACGAGTTCACTGATGTATGTACCGATGGTGACCAGTTCCACGCCGATGCCGAGGCCCGCCATGAAACGCCAGAAATTCAGGCCACTCGCAGTGACCTGAAAGGCCATCGCCAGGTTCGCTGCGGTGTAAAACAGCAGCGAGTACGTAAAGATCGCGCGACGGCCAAAACGGTCGGCAAGAAATCCACAACAAATCGTACCCAGGAAAAGACCCGAGAACAACGAAGCAATGAAGGCAGCAATTCCCGTCATGCCGAAGAGACTTGCCGTGGTGGTTGTTAGTATGCCGCTCTTCACCAGTCCCGGCGCGATGTATCCGGAATAGAGCAGATCGTAGAGTTCAAAGAAAAAGCCGAGGCTCAGCAGAACGACGAATTTCCAAATCGTTCGCGTAGCGGGAAGCCTGTCAAGCCGCGCGGAGATCATCTCCGCCGACAGCGGAAGCGGTTCGGCGGGCACGTTCCTATGATCCAGGCTGGGCATGGATGGACTCTCTCCGTAAGGGCACAGTGCAGCGCCGCCTTTCTTCTGCCACTCTGTTTCTGGTCTTGGTATATCGTCTCTCATTTTCGATCAAAGTTGGGATTTGTCGTATGAGAGCGGCTCTGACCAGTCAATCGGCAGGGAGATCTGGCCATTGATTCGGAGCGTGGAATTGGGATGCGGACGGAAAACGATCAAGGGGCGCGATCGATGATTGTGTCCAGATTTTGCCGCAGACCAAGGCACAATCCGTGGCTGAGTTAGCCAAGCGAGAGGATGCTTGGTTGAGGCCTGTTGTTGACAAGGACTGACCCTGGGTCGCGGCCAGGTCCGGCCAAGAACGGCCGCATCTGCAAACGATAAAGGGGGCCCGAAGGCCCCCTCTCCTACCAGCGGGAGATCGTCAGTTTATCCAGGTACAGTGTTGCATGTCCGCTTGAGCCCAGCCCATCCACCTGAAAGTTCGTGGACATGATCCCGCCCCATCCGAGTGCAAACGCTGAGGGTACGGTCGCATTGATCGTCGACTGCTTCCCATCGAGCCACACCGACTTGTAGGTTACCTTGCCGGTACTACTGCGGGCATAGCTCATCTGAACGTGGTGCCAGGTATTCGTGCTCCAGTGACGCACGTTGCACGATGCCCCCGAGGATATCCAGTGAGCTGAGGAGTGGGTCGGAGTTCCCGAATTCTCCGCGTAGGCCCACTTGCCGGAATAGCCGTCGCATTGGAATCCATAGATGACGGTCTGACCATTTGACATGACCTGGTTCACATCCAATTCCAGATTGCCAATCGAGCCTGAGGGACCGACGACATATACCCACGCGTCATAAACGATGTTCGTTGCGCTGGCATCATCTCCGAAGCTTACCGAATAGCGCTCGTCACCAGCGTTCGAGTACGAGGTGACAAATTTGCGCGCGTGTCCGCTGAGCGACGGTGAACTGACTATGCTCATCGTGCCGCTGCTACTACCCGGGCCGCCCTTATCGTGGCTTGCCCTCCAGCCGCTCAGAGTCTGGATGCTACTGACGCGGCTCGCAAACGAAGGGATCGACGGACCAGAGCTGGAACTGCTCGTTACGGAACCACCACCGCTCACGGTCACACTGACATCCTTATCGCAAGAAGCACCGTTGTTTCCCCAGGCCTTCACGTGCAAAGTATGCGCACCGGTTCCGGCCGAAACCGGTGCGTTCACTGCTTCAGCGCCAACAACGGTTGTACTTGAGCTGCTGTCGAGCGAGTAGCCCATCGCGCTCACCGGCTGAGACGAACAGGTGGCTGCCGTGGCGGAAAGCGCGAACGGTGACGCAACCGTAGCACCCGCGGCCGGAGTGTTGATTGTGATTCCAGCAGTTGAGGTATTGGTCGTGGATTGCCCCGTCACGTTGACGGCTACGCTTGTAGCGCACGCGGCGCCACTGCCCCATGACTTCACATGCAGCGTGTGCTGACCGGTCGAGGCGGTGACGGAGGCTCGCAACGACTCACTGTTTACCGTGACTGTGTTCGTGCTGCTATCGAGCGAATATCCCATAGCGGTCACGCTTGACGACGAGCAGGTCGAAGCACTCGCCACGAGGCTGAAGGGCGATGTAACTGAAGCGCCACTCACAGGGCTGCTTACGCTGATCGATCCTGAAGTGGTGACCGCAGGTTCCACTGTTGTGCTGATGCTGCTGACCGTAACGGAAACATCAGTCACGCAGGCTGAGCCGCTGGCTCCCCATGCCTTTACATGCACGGTGTGGTTACCAGCCCCGGCGGTAACCTTCGCACTGATCGAATTGTTATCGATGACCGTTGTATCTGTGCCGCTATCGAGCGAGTAGCCCATGGTACTTACAGGCTGCGAGGAGCAAGTAGAGGCATCGGCATAGAGATTGAATGGCGAGGCGACTACCTCTCCATTCCCTGGGCTGCTTACAGTTACGCCTGCGAATGCGGGTGTTGCCACGATCAACAGACAAAGTGGGACGAGTGGGAGATTCTTTGACAAATTCAAAACGACACCTTCTCACGCGAATAAGTGAATTACTCTGGGTTACAGCGTTGGGGCCTATTCATTCGTTACTCCGCGAGAAGAAAGACCAAGTGCCAAGTAGATGGTCTCCTGGGGGGCTTCCATGCGGCAGGTGCAAACGCTCCCCGGATCGATCCTGTAGCCCTCATCCATGAGGTTGTCCAGCAGGATCTCCGAGTTCGTTTCTAAACGCATAATACACAGATCACGCGCGCTGCAAAGCCTGTGGATTGAATATTCTGCAGAAAATACCCGTGTCATTACGGGGCCCTGTCTCACTCGTGCAAATACTGCACGGACCCGGTAAAAATGGGCTAGCCGGGCGATAACAATTACACGGAATTGTGTGACCCCTCTCATGAGGATTTGCGCCCAAGAAGGCGCTGAAAAGCGTTTCATTAGGCTGAAGTTGGTTTTGCAGGTGGTCGCATTATTTAAGTATCGGGCAGTATCTACAGGCTGGCCGCACTTACCCTTGCCGGCGGCTGTTCCATATCTTCGGCCCGCAAACCTGGACCCGGGAAACGTTAGACAGCGATGGCGAAATAACACCGAAGTTGCATCCTAAAGAAGCTCCAGGCTGAGGCGTGAAGTAGTTTGATAAGGCCGCCGCAAAAAGTAGTGCATGCTTTCAAGATATGCAGTGCTTGGCTAACTCCTATTGACCACTCTTGGTGTGATGACTTGTGCGGGATACAGCGAGACTTATCCGGAACCGTAATCGTGTCCTCAAAGGGGCCATGCAAGTACGAAGGCCGGGCTTCGCGCACTTTCAGCCCCTGTCCCCTGAAGTGTTGGTCTTGCGAACCCCGGAACTCCGATCGAAACCGGCCACTACCTTGTAGGGTCATCAGGGGTGGCATATCCTTTGTATGTTCCGCAGGCCGGGCCCATGCATGTTTTCCCGATGTAGTTGCAAAGAATCGCATACGAAGAGGCAGCCATGATGACGGATGCAGGAGCCGCTGTATTGGATAGCACAATTTCGACAACCGCAAGTAGTCCATCCCTGCTGCTGCGTGGCTTACGCAAGGCCTTTGCTGACGTCGTTGCTGTCGACGGCATTGACCTCGAGGTCATGCGTGGCGAATGCTTCGGGCTGCTGGGGCCCAATGGAGCAGGGAAGACGACCACGATCGAAATCTGCGAGGGGCTAACCACGCCCGACAGCGGAACGGTCCAATTGCTCGGGCTGAACTGGTCCACCAGCGAAGGGGATCTGCGTCAGCGGATCGGCATTCAACTGCAGGAGACACAGTTTCCTGAAAAGCTGACGGTGGAAGAAACCATTCGCCTCTTCCGTAGTTTTTTCCGCCACGGTCTTGATGTGGAGCAGTCGATCCAAACCGCACAGTTGGAAGAGAAGCGGAAAGCCCGTGTGGGAACACTCTCCGGAGGCCAGAAACAGAGGCTGGCCATGGCCTGCGCACTCGTGGGTGATCCTGAGTTGTTGTTTCTCGATGAGCCCACCACCGGCCTGGATCCGCAAGCGCGCCGCAATCTTTGGGATCTGGTAGACGGGTTAAAACGAGCGGGCCGCACCATCATCCTGACCACCCACTACATGGACGAGGCCGAGCGCCTCTGCGACCGTGTGGCGATCATGGATCATGGGCGCATCATCTCCTTGGGTAGTCCGCAGCAACTGATCGCTTCGGTGGGAGGCGAGCACATCGTAGAGTTCGCAGTCAACGGGCAAATCGCGCTCGATCCCGCGTTGCTCGCTGCCATTGCCGGCGTCGAGTCGCATCGCGTAGATGCAGGGTTGCACCAGTTATCGGTCCGCGAACTGCATACGACCGTTCCGCTCATCTTCGATACGCTTACGCGCCAGGGGCTCGATCTCAGCGAATTCCGGACTCACTCAGCCACGCTCGAAGATGTGTTTGTTGGTCTCACAGGAAGGAATTTGCGCGATGAGTAATAGCCTCTATCAGCTGACCATGGTGCGCTTCCGTCTATTTCTGCGTGAGCCGGAGGCGGTGTTCTGGATCTTCATTTTTCCCATCCTGCTGGCAGCGGGCCTGGGACTAGCCTTTCGTAATCGTCCTGCCGATGTGTTGCAGGTAGGCGCCACGACGACCGGGCTGACACAGGCCCTCGCCGCAGACAAGGGCCTGAAGGCCTCCACGATCAGCGAGGCGGACGGAACCCGCGAACTGGCGAGCGGTGGCATTCTCCTTCTGGCCATGCAAACCCCGGATGGCGTTGTCTACAAATTCGATGAGACCAACCCGGATGCACGCACAGCCCGCCTCATAGCCGATCGCGCCATTCAAACAGCGGCCGGGCGGTCTGAGGCCGTTCATGCCCGGAATCAACTCGTGCATGAAACAGGATCGCGCTACATCGACTTCGTTGTGCCCGGACTTCTCGGCATGAACCTGATGGGTTCAGCGATATGGGGCCTCGGATTTTCTATCGTGGAGTCGAGGCAAAAGAAGTTATTGAAACGGCTCGTGGCATCGCCCATGCCGCGCTGGCAATACCTTGCGTCCTACCTGTTGTCGCGCCTGGTGATGCTGGTGATCGAGGTGGCAGCGTTTCTCGGGTTTGCGCGCCTCGTGTTCGGTGTGCCATTTCGCGGACCCATCTGGCAGTTAGCCTTCCTCTGCATCCTCACTTCGCTGGCATTCTCTGCAATAGGGCTGCTGGTATCGTCGCGCGCAAGAACGATGGAGGCCGCGTCGGGCTTGATGAACCTGGTCATGTTTCCCATGTGGATCTTGTCGGGTGTCTTCTTTTCAGCCTCGCGCTTCCCGGCCATGATTCAGCCCTTCGTCCGCGCGCTCCCGCTGACGGCAGCCATCGACGCCTTCCGCGGCAACATGCTGCAGGGCATGAGCCTGGCTCAGCTCACCATTCCGGTAACGATCCTGCTGGCATGGCTGGTCGTGCCGTTCGCCGTCGCTCTGCGCATCTTCCGCTGGAGATAGCGACAGGCCCTCGCATCTTTGTCATACTCACGCTTGGCCTCTGTGCCATGTGCGCGCGCATACTTGTTACGAAACGCTAATCGCCGGCAAAGGATACTGAGATAACCATGAAATTCGGGGTCAACACATTTATCTGGTCCGCAACCTTCGATGCCTCCAATTTCCCCTTGTTACCCAGGATCAAAGAGGCGGGGTTTGACGGGGTCGAGATACCTTTGTTTCGCGCCCAGGGTTTTGCCGCGCCAGAGATTCGCAAGGCGACCGAGGCGCTTGGCCTGGCGTGCAACGCCTGCACCGTACTGGTGGATGGCCTCAGCCTGATCAGCGAAAGCGCAGACATCCGGCGACGTACGCGTCTGCACCTGCAGGACCTGGCAAAAGCCGCCGCGGAAGCAGGCATCAAGATCATTGCCGGGCCCCTCTACAGCCCCGTTGGCTACCTGCCAGGCCGCCGCCGCACCAGCGACGAATGGCAGTGGGCTGTGGAGGGTTTTCAGTCGGTCGGCGATACTCTGGCTGCCCACGATGTAATGCTTCGCCATCGAACCATTGAATCGGTTTGAAACCTACTTCCTGAACACGGCGGCCGATGCTGCGAGGCTCTCCGAACAAATTGGCCACCAGAACATCGGTATTCTGTTTGACACCTTCCACGCCAACGTCGAAGAGAAGAGTATCGCTGCCGGCTATCGCACCGTTGGCCCCCACCTGAAGCACGTGCATACCTGTGAAAACGATCGGGGTACTCCGGGCTCGGGGCACGTGGAATGGGACGAAGTGTTTGCGGCTCTGCGCGACCTGAAGTATGACGGCTGGGTTACGATCGAAGGCTTCGGCTCCGCCCTCAAGGAGTTGAGTGCCGCGGCCTCGATCTGGCGGGATATTGAGCCTGACTCGGAATCGATCCCCTTCGACGGGGTTAAGTTTCTTAAGAAGAAAGCAGCAGAAGCCGCGGGTTGATCGCCGGCAAATTTACTTGACTGCCGATTGCCCGGCATGGGCGACCCATTCCCCGCAAATCCCTGTTATTTCGTCTATATTTGCGGGTGGGTGATTTTGCCTTGCAACCGCCATCCAGGGGGGATTTGAATGCCGCAAGTAGTTCGTTCACCGAAGGTCTATGACGTTTGCATTATTGGCTCTGGAGCCGGGGGCGGTACAGCCGCCAAGGTTCTGACCGAGGGAGGATTGAACGTTGTGATGCTCGAGGCGGGCCCGTTGCTCAATCCCGCCAAAGATTACAAAGAGCATGTGTGGCCCTATGCGCTGCCCCATCGCGGCGCCGATATCGGAGGGCGCGCTCTGCATGAGCTGAACGGTGAGTTTCTGGCCCCGAACGGATTCTGGGAGATTGAAGGTGAGCCCTACACCACCGCCCCGGGCTCAACCTTTCGCTGGTTCCGCTCTCGCATCGAGGGCGGCCGTACCAATCACTACGGCCGCATTTCGCTGCGCATGTCGCCTGCCGATATGACGGCGCGTTCCCGCGATGGCCTGGGAGACGACTGGCCCATTACCTACGAGGAACTGGCTCCTTACTACGACAAAGCCGAGGCCTTCATCGGTGTCTACGGGAGCAAAGAAAATCTGGCAGACGCTCCCGACGGAGTGTTCCTGCCTCCGCCCAAGCCGCGCTGCACGGAGACGCTGGTCAAGAAGGCCTGTGATCATCTGAATATCACCTGTATCCCTTCGCGCATGGCTATTCTGACCAAACCGCTCAACGGCCGCGCGCCATGTCACTACTGTGCGCAATGCGGGCGCGGATGCGTCAGCGCATCGAACTTCAGTTCGAGCCAGGTGATGATTCCGCCGGCGCACGCCACCGGGCGCTTCACCATGATTCCCAATGCGATGGCGCGCGAAATCATGGTCAGCAACGACGGCAAGGCGCAAGCTGTTTCCTACATCGACAAGACGACGCGCAAAGAGATGCGCGTGCATGCCAAGGCATTCGTTGTTGCTGCGAGCGCATGCGAAACATCGCGCCTGCTGCTCAACTCCAAGTCCTCACTGTTTCCCAACGGATTGGCAAATTCCTCCGGAGTGGTCGGCCGCTATCTGACCGATTCCGTCGGCAGCAGTGTGACGGGCTATTTTCCGCAACTGGCTTCGGTTGCTCCGCACAATCACGATGGCACAGGGGGCATGCACATGTACATGCCCTGGTGGAGGGGAGACCGCAAGAACGATTTTCCTCGCGGCTATCACATCGAGTTCGGCGGCGGCCGGAACATGCCGGGCGTAAGCCAGTTCGAAGGCATCTGTGCGCAGCATGAAGGCTATGGCGCTTCGCTCAAGAAGCATTGCCGTGATATGTACGGCACGTTCATCGGCTTCTCGGGCCGTGGGGAAATGATTCCCAACCCCGATACCTACTGCGAGATCGATCCCACGGTTGTCGACAAGTGGGGCATCCCTGTTCTGCGCTTCCACTTTGCCTGGAGCGACAACGAAATCAAAATGGCGAAGGATATGCAGGAGACCTTCACCGCGATTATCGAAGCAGGCGGCGGAACGGTCTACCACGGTCGCAAGCGGACGGATGCGGCGCCCAAAAATGCCCAGGACAACGGTGGTTTGCCCTACGGAATCTCAGAAGGCGGAGAGATCATCCACGAGTTGGGTACGGTGCGCATGGGCAACGATCCCAAGACCTCGGCGTTGAATAAGAATTGCCAGGCGCACGATGTCAAGAATCTGTTCGTGGGTGACGGCGCGGTTTTCGTCACCGGCCCTGACAAGAACCCCACGCTTACCATCACGGCCTTGTCGTGGAAAACCTCAGAGTACATTCTCGATCAGGCTAAGAAAGGGGCGTTGTAACCATGTCAGTCTCCCGGCGCGACGTATTGAAGTCTCTGAGTATGACGGCGGCGGCAACCTCGGTGTTGCGCGTGATTCCGCTGCAGGCTGCCGAGTACGCCCACCACATGATCACTACGGAGAAAGCGGTCAGCAAGACGGGTGTCTACACGCCGAAGTATTTTCCGCCCGCGCAGTACAAGACGCTCAAGGCTCTGTGCGAGGCTACGTTCCCCGCGGATACGGAGTGCGGGGGCGCCATCGAGGCGGGTGCTCCGGAGTTTATCGACCTGCTCACCAGCGAGAACCCCGAGTTTCAATTGAAACTCGGCGGCGGCCTGATGTGGCTCGACGGAAAGTGTATCGATCGCTATGGCAAATCGTGGATCGACTGTACTCCGCAGCAGCAGACCGAGATGCTCGATCTCATTGCTTATCGCAAGAACATGGATGATGACCCCAGCCTCGGCCAGGGTGTGGAGTTCTTCTCGTTCCTGCGAAACCTGACTGCCGACGGATTCTTCACCAGCAAGATCGGGATCCAGTACCTGGGGTATATCGGGAATGGATATCTGGCGGAGTTTCCCGGCTGCCCGCCCGTGCCAGGCGTGTAGAGGCCAGCGCACCCGGTGGAAGGAAGTCTGGAGAACCCAGTCTGTAAGTTCGTCGTTCCAACGATCTACGGGCGCTCCACATCTTGATCATTTGTCGCGAGATGTGGGGCGTCGCAAGGCCTTTTCAATCCGGGATCAACTTCTGTTACGTAGCCAGCCCAGACCTTCCGATGTGCCGGCCCTGGGGCGATATTCGCAGCCAATCCAGCCTTCGTAACCAAGCTCGTCGATTACGCCAAACAAATACTCGTAATCGAGTTCTCCGTTGTCTGGCTCATGGCGATCGGGCACGCCCGCGATCTGAATGTGGCCCAGTCTTCTCTCCGCGGCTTGCAGATACTTCCGCAGCTTCATGCTCACGTCGCCTTCCACGATCTGGCAGTGGTAGAGATCCATCTGCACCTTGACCTTAGGGTTGCCGATCTCCTCGACAATGGCATGCGCTTGGTCCTGCCGGTTGAGAAAATAGCCCGGCATATCGCGCTGGTTGATCGGCTCGATCAGCAATTCAATCCCTGTGGGTGCGGCGAGTTCGGCTGCCCACGCAAGATTCGCAACAAAAGTGCGACGCATTTCTACGCGATCTACGCCCGGCGGTTGCAGGCCAGCCATGATGTGTACGCGGGGGCAGTCGAGCGTCTGCGCATACGTAAGGGCTGTTTGTATGGCGGTGCGAAACTCAGCCTCCCTGCCGGGAATGCTGGCCATGCCGCGATCACCGGCAGCGAAATTTCCCGGCGGGGCATTGATGAGTATCTGCGCCAGGCCGCTGGCGTTGAGTGAGTCCTTCAACTGCTGTGCCGGGTACTCATAGGGAAACAGATACTCCACTGCCATGAATCCGTCTCTTGCGGCAGCGGCGAAGCGTTCCAGGAAGGGATACTCCACATACATCATGCTAAGGTTGGCGGCGAAATGCGGCATTGTGTTCAGTCCCTGAAATCAAAGATGGAGGCGCCTACCACGAGGCGCCGAACTGCTTACGCAGTTGTTCAATCTGTTCGGCGGAAAGCGGCTCCGGCTTTTTGGCGGCAAGCAGCCAAAGTCGCGCCGTTTCTTCCAGTTCTTCGAGCGCAGCCATCGCGTTCGTAAGGGTGTTATGCCACACGTTCGGGCCGAGCCGATCAAGCATGACCGCGCGGATGGGGGCGCCTTTCGCTCGCATCTCCTCGATCGCTTGTGCCACCAGCTCGCCCACCGCCGCATCACCCGGGCGATGATAGGGAATCAACGGCACATGACCAACCTTCATCACGTAGTACGGGGTAAGGGGAGGCAGAATATCTTCCTGCTTCCAAACCCCGCTCAACGTGAGTGCTACCAGATGCGTGGAGTGAGTATGAATCACGCACGCTGTCTCGGGATCGGCAGCATAGATGCGTCGATGCAGGGCCAGTGTCTTGCTGGCTCGGTCGCCACTTATTTGCACGCCATCCGTGTTGACGAGCGCGAGAGCCTCGGGAGCAAGAAAACCAAGGCATGCTTCCGAGGGAGTAATGAGAAATCCATTCGGCAAGCGAACGCTGATGTTCCCCGCTGTGGAGTGGACGTAGCCACGCTCGAACAGCGAGCGGCCCACGCGACAAATCTCCTGCCTCAGTTCAACTTCTTTCATCGTTCATCCCAAGAGGGCAAAGGCTTTGCTGAAAAAGTCTGGCGAGCCGAAGTTACCCGATTTCAAGGCCAAGTGCAGTCCTACGTTCGCGGAGGCAGAACGAGTAGCGTAGCACCACGGCACACCGGGATCGATCTGGGGGCCGATCCGCATCTGTTCGATGGCGAGAGCCTGGACGCAGATCCCCGCTGTTTCACCACCTGCAACCACCAGGCTTCCGACACCTCGTTCGACGAATGAGCGAGCGAGTGTCGACATCGCTTGTTCGACAACCGCACCCGCCTTCGCGACCCCAAGCTGTGCATGGGCTTCGCTCACTTGTGCAGGTTCGGCGGTGGAGTACACAAGCAAAGGCATTTCTGCCTCGCTGCTCCAGAAGGCATCTGCCCACTCGATCACACGCGCGAGCTCCAACTCGATATCCGCTGCCAGGTGTGTCGGGCTTAACGGGTAAGCCGCGCCTCCGTCGCGTATAAAGCGCTGTACCTGCGCATTGGTCGCGACCGAGCAACTGCCGGCCAGAATCGCCTTGCGTCCCTGGCCCGGCGGCAGGCTCACTCGTGTCGAGGGCTGGAATCCCCAATTGCGCGGCAGGCTTTCGGCGAGTCCGGAGCTGGCAGTGAGGAACGGAGCGCTCTTCAGCGCCTCCCCCAACCGGTCGAGATCCTGTTTGTTCAACGCATCCACGATTGCGATCGCGACGCCCTCTGTTCTGAGCTCATCGATGCGGCGATGGATAGCGTCCGCGGATGCTGCGACCGCCCGGTAATCGATCAGTCCAACCCGGCGTCCTCTGCCGGTACGCAACTGTGTCTGCAGTACCCGCACCAGATTCGCGTCGGTCATCGGAGTAAGGGGGTGGTGGCGCATGCCGCTCTCCGAAAGCAGTACGTCACCGAGAAAGAGGTGCCCATGGACGACGGTTCGCCCCGTCTCGGGAAAAGCCGGCGTGGCTATGCTGAACTCGCAATGCAGTTCGTCCATCAGCGCTTCGATCACTGGGCCGATATTTCCCGCTGGTGTGGAGTCGAACGTGGAGCAGACTTTGAAATAAATTTGCTCAACACCCTGGTTACGCAGCCACCGGCAGGCACGGAGTGATTCTTCTACCGCGATGGCGGCAGCCACGGTGCGTGACTTCAACGCGATGACGACAGCATCCGCATCGAGCCGCGCGTTCTGTTGGGGAACATTGACCGTGAGAATGACACGCATGCCCGCGCGCACCAGGTTGTTCGCCAGGTCAGTAGCGCCGGTAAAGTCATCAGCGATGCAGCCCAGCACAGGGAGGCCCGGGCGATATGAAATCTGACGAGACAAGCATCCTCACTTTGCGGTTCTACCCTCTGTTCGCGTACTGGGGGCACCGTCGTTGCAACAACAGGCACGGCCAGGCTAAGGCTTCATCGCCATAAGTGGACTCGAAAGGTCTTTCTGATACTGGCGGATGATCGAGACAAAGTCAGGATCGGCAGAAAGGCCAAGCCTCCGCGCCCGCGCACTCTCGAAGACGGCCGGCCATCCAACCACAAGTCTGGCGATGGTTGCGTCCGGTTCAAAGCGCACGAGTCCGCGCGCGGCAGGCCCCGCCGCGACTTCCAGCGCATCGAGTATTTCGCCGACGCGCACCGAGAGCGCAGGTAGATTAAGCGCCGTTCTCCCACCCCATGCATCCTGGTCAACCTCTGCCGCCGCGATCAAGCCATCGATGGCGCGTTGCGGCGAGATGATCGCTGCTGCGCTATCGAGCGGCACCGGACATATCGCCGGTTCGCCATTCAATGGCTCACGCGCGATGGAAGACAAAAAGCTCGAAGCAGCTCGATTCGGCCTGCCCGGGCGCACCGAGACCGTGGGCAGGCGCACGCTGCGTCCGTCAATGAACCCTCGCCGCGTGTAGTCTGCGACCAATTGCTCACAAATAAATTTCTGAATGCCGTAAGAAGACTGCGGTACCGGCAGCGTCTCGTCGTGAATCACGCGCGGCAGGGGCAGATCGTCATCGCCGCCAAACACCGCTACAGAACTTGAAAATACAAACCGGGGGCAGCCGGCATCGCGCAGGGCGTCGAGCAAGGCGCGCGTCGTATCCAGATTCGAACGCAGGCCCAAATCGAAGTCCGCTTCGCATTCGCCAGAGACAGCTCCGGCCAGATGAAAAATCACATCGAAGGCCTCGCGCCCCAAGCCAACGCTTTGGTCTATCAGAGAACCCGTGCGGCAATGAACGGTTGGGTTACCAACCAAATCGGCAGCAGGCGGCATCAAATCGGCCAAGATCAGTTGGGCTAGTGGGCGGTCCAAGAGTTGTCCACGCAAAAGTAGCGTGCGTGCGAGCCGGGTTCCGAGAAAGCCAGCGCCTCCGGTAATGAGCACCTTCACAGGGTTCAAGCTGCCAATCTGCATGCGATCCTTTCGCCGCGTTATCGGTGCGCGCGGCTTTCCATTTTAGATGGCTTGTGTCTCGTGGCGCACTCCATCGTATCGCTTGAGGCTGGCGAAGGGCTAATATGGGCCTGAAAGGAAAGAGCGGGTTGGGCAACGAACGGCGGCGATTCCGGTTCGTATTCCGTATGGAGTGAGTTGAGATTGATGGTCAAACCGTTCCAACCTGGTTCCTCGTTCGACACCGCCCGCGAAGCGTTCGTGGATGCATCCATTGAGGCCAAAGCGATTGGCAGAAAAATAAGGCGCCTGCGCTTGAAACGGTCCATGGGATTGGTTGAACTGGGGCAACAAGCCGGCCTTTCTGCGAGCTTTCTTTCTCAACTGGAAACGGGCAAGGTGATACCCACCATTCGGAACCTTGCGCGCATCGCGTTGGTGTTCAAGAAAGATATCGCCGGCTTTTTCCAGGATGAAAACGAGACGGTATTCCGTGTTTCGCAAGCCAAAGATCGGGTTCGCTTGCCCGTCGGTGAAAAAGCAGACCCGTCGCCCCTATCGGAAAGCATGAGCCTGCTCGTTCCCGATTGCAGAATCGTTCCCAGCATTACCGAGTTCTTGCCGGGAGCCGAGGACGCGGCCTTTCATCCGCAGGTGTTTTCTGGTCTCGAGTTGGTCTATGTCATTCAAGGGCCTTTGAAGCTTTCCACCGAGAGGAAAGCCGAGTTGCTGCAAACTCAGGACAGCGCGTGGATTGACGGGAGCGTCAAGCGCCTCTACCAGCCGCACGAAGGAAACGCCGCAAGAGTACTCATCGTTACCTATCCCATGGCATCCTGAAGTGGGGTTTGCCCGGAGACGCATGGAGCACGAGCAAGAGCAGCAAAGCGCAGTAGACCCAATCAGATCGCCGGTATCGGTAACGCGGCGTTCCTTTTCACATAAGGGTGGCGCTGCCATGAGCGCCTTGACCGCATCCTCCGCGGTTGTTGAGGCGCAGACCCGATCTTCCTCCACTTCAGGATCGCAGAAGGCCTCCCTGCGCGCTCTCGGCGATGCCTGGGAGCGCAGTTATGGGGACCTGGGTTGGCGCGACCTGATTCCCGGGCGCGAGATGCCCTGGTACTTTGCCACGCACGACGGCGCAGCCTGCCACGGCTACGGTGTAAAAACCGATGCCACCGCTCTATGTTTCTGGCAGCTTGACCCCGAGGGCGTGTCGCTCTGGTTGAACGTGACCAATGATGGCGACGGCGTGATTCCCGGTTCGCGCAAGCTCACCATGGCCACCGTAGTGCCCCGCCGAGGCGCCGCGGGCGAAGCGGCCGCGGGTGCGCGGTTCGGCGAGAAAAGGGATCGCGCGCGGGAGCTGGCCTACGATCTGACCCATCCGCAAGCACTGCTTGATGGCTGCAATACCGTCAGTTGCCTGGGGCAGGGGATTTTTGACGTACAACGAACGTGGGATGACACCAGCGGCCGCCAAGGGGAGCGAACCCGCCGTATGCGTGAACACCCTGGCCTTCCGGCTGCCTCAACAGGGGACGTTCTACACCATCGATGCCGATCAGGCCGGCATCACGGACGACATTCCCTGGGAGTTGGATCGGCAGTGGCTCGACTTGCTGGCGCGGAGTGGAACAGCCACCATCGTCTCTCCAGGCCCACCTGCGCGCGGTCCAGAGCAGCGGGCGGCGCTTCGAGAAGCCTTTTCCATCGTGGCCGCGGGCTGCGGGGGCGTCAGGCCAGTCGACTGGCTGGAGGCCAGCACGCCCGAGCGCTGGCGAGCCAGCGGCCAAGCCGAACCACGCCGCTATCGCTGGAGCGGACAGGAAGGCGCGTCCGCATTCTTGCGCCTATAGAGGGGCTCATCTGTGGTGCCTACAACTCCGTTAGGGTTGATAAACGGGCTCCGCGTAGATATAACCAAATTCGGTGCAAAAAAAATGCTTTGTTCTTGATGGGAACTGATTCGTCGATGAGCAGGAATAAGGCGGTGATTCTCCGATGCGAATAACACGGCGCGACACACTTAAATTGCTGGCCTATGCAGCGGCCTGCGCAGGAACCAGGGGTGCGCGTGGGGCGGTAGCGGAACTGCCGGTCACGCCCGGCCCATTCAACGGCTCGCGCGGCTCGCTCGATGGCTATCGGGTACCCGATTGGTTCCGTGATGCGAAATTTGGCATTTGGTCTCACTGGGGTCCGCAGTCCGGGGTCGAAGACGGTGATTGGTATGCGCGGAACATGTATATTCAGGGCACTCCGCAGTACAACTACCATCTGAAGACCTATGGACATCCCTCCAAAGTAGGCTTCAAAGACCTGATCCCGCTGTTCAAGGGCGACAAGTGGGATCCGGACTATTTGATGGGCCTGTATGCGAAGGCGGGCGCGAAGTATTTCGTCAGCATGGGAGTCCACCATGACAATTTCGACATGTGGAACTCGAAATACCAAACGCGCTGGAATGCCACTGCCACCGGGCCGCGAAAAGATATTGTGGGCCTCTACAAGCAAGCTGCCCGCAAGCGCGGGCTGCGGTTTGGCGTCAGCGAGCATCTGTCGAATAGTTTCGACTGGTTCGCGCCCGCGCACACAAGTGACAAGACCGGCCCACTTGCCGGGGTTCCCTACGATGGCGTCAACCCTGACTTCGCCGATCTTTACCACAGCTACACCGGCATGGCTGCCGACTTCGCCACCACGGCAAAAGCCATGGGCCGTGAAGCACCCGATAGCTGGAAGCTGCAGTACTTCAACCGGATCAAGGATCTGGTCGATCAGCATCAGCCTGACCTGCTGTACACCGATGGCGGCATACCGTTTGAGGAGTATGGCCTGGCAGCGGTTGCCGAACTTTACAACGTGAGCGCCAACCTGCACGGCAGGGAAGAGGCAGTCTATTGCAGCAAGGCAGCCGGCGATTGCGCGGTGGGTACCTGCGTTGTCGATCACGAGCGCTCAGTGTCTGACGCTATCTCGACGGAGCCGTGGCAAACCGACACCTGCATCGGTGATTGGCACTACAAGAAGGGCCAGGTTTATAAGACTCCCAAAAAGGTCATCGATCTCCTGGTGGATATCGTGAGCAAGAATGGCAACCTGCTCTTGAATTTTCCGCTGCCCAATAGCGGCGAGCTCGATGCGGAAGAGAAGACTGTGCTCGATGGCATCACCGCCTGGATGACCGTAAACAGCGAAGGCATCTATGCCACTCGCCCATGGAACGTTTACGGAGCGGGACCCTCGACGGAGGAACCGGCTGTTCCCCAGTCAGGCTTCAACGAGGGCAAGCAGCCGGAACTCACGGCAGACGACGTGCGCTTTACCAGCAAAGGAAAAACAATCTACGCCTTTGTAATGGGTGCGCCGGGTGCGGAGACGTCGATCGCGCCTCTAGGAGAGAAGAGTTCGCAGGGGCCGGGCAAGATCGTGAACGTGCAGATGCTGGGATCACATGAAAACTTGCGCTGGAAGCAGGAGAATCAAGCATTGAAGATCAAGAAGCCACTGGCGGGCACCTCAGACATCGGTGTCACATTCAAAATCACACTGGCCTGAGGTGCAGACACGCATGAAGGGTAGGCGCGGTACGCTGTGGCTCGCCGCCGGTGTGGCCGGGCTGTTTTGTTCTCCTGCGCTGCGCGCGCAGGGAGTCGATTCCGGCATGCTGCTGCATCCGCAGGCAGACAGCTGGCCCCAGTATCACGGAAGCTATGATGGGCAGCGGCACGTCAAGCTGGACCAGATCACGCCAAAGAATGTCGGCAACCTGGGCCTGGCCTGGGCCTTTCAGATCAACCAGCGGGCAGACATCAAATCCTCTCCGCTGCTGGTCGATGGTGTGCTCTACTTCACGGTTCCAGACAACGTCTGGGCGGTGGATGCGCTCTCTGGCCACCAGATCTGGCATTACACCTATCCCGCCAACAATGGTTTGCACATCGGCAGCCGTGGCGTGGGTATGTTCAAGCACTGGATCTACTTCCTTGCGCCCGACGGGCACCTCGTCTCGCTCAACGCGAACGATGGCAGCGTGCACTGGATCGTACAGGTTGCCGATGTAACCAAGGGATACTGGACCAGTATGGCTCCGTTGGTCGTGGGCAACCACGTCATCGTAGGTACTTCAGGCGATTTCGACAATCTCACCGGCTACGTCCGCTCTGTCGATCCGGAGACGGGCAAGACACAATGGCAGTGGGATAGCACGCCGCCCGCAGGCACAAAAGATGCCACCACCGGTGGCAATACCTGGATGACCGGCACCTACGATCCTGACCTCAACCTGATCTATTGGGGAACGGGTAACCCGACGCCGGTACTCACTGCCTCGACGCGCCCCGGAGACGATCTCTACACCTGCAGCATCGTCGCTCTGAACCCCGATACCGGAAAATTGGCATGGGCCTTTCAGCCCTCACCCCATGACACGCACGACTGGGATGCAGCCGAGGTCCCCGTACTCGTGGATGGAATGTTTCAGGGCAAGCGAAGAAAGCTGCTCCTGCAGGCTTCACGCAACGGCTACTTTTTTGTTCTCGATCGCACCAACGGAACCAGCTTGCTGACCGTGCCTTTTGGCCCCGTGAACTGGGCCAAGGGTGTCGATAAGCTGGGTCGCCCCATGCCTGACCCAGATAAGGAGCCGGCGCCTGACGGGCGCATCATCGCACCCGCCGAAGGGGGGCTGGCAAACTTTCGATCGCCTGGTTTCGATCCAGAGACCGGGCTGTTTATCGTCTCATCCGAGCCGAGTTGGAGTATCTATTTCGCAAAACCAGAAGACGGCACCTACGGTTGGGCGGGAGCCGATTACGAACTCTGGAATAAGGGAACGCTCGAGGCGATTGACTATCAGACGGGCAAGGTTCGATGGACCCACGAACTGGGCGAAGGCTCGCCGGGCGCGGGCGTGTTAACGACGAGTTCAGGCCTTACGTTTACGGGCGACGTAAAGGGTAATGTTCTTGCTCTCGAAACCGCTACAGGCAAAACACTCTGGCATGCCGGTTCCAGCAGCAGAATCGGAAGCTCGCCTATCAGCTACGAACTGGCAGGCCGCCAGTATGTGATTATCAGCAGCGGCGGAACGATGTTTGCCTGGGCTCTGCCTGAGAGCTACGCCTCGCAACCGGCGGTAAAGCACACAGGCAAATAGACAGCGCTTGTGCGGTGAGCGATGTCTGGGTAGGCTGGGTGGCACCGTGGAGGAAAGAAAAATGCAGCAAACCAAGATTGTGTGCGGCGGAATTGTGTGCGCCAGAATTGTGTGTGCCGTCGCAGGGCTGATGATTTCGGGAATGGCCTTCGGCCAGGCGACACCGCCGGCCGCTGGCGCCGCGGGCTCGATGGCAAGCGAAGTCAAGACCGCCTACTCGCGTCTCAAAGACAATATCATCAAAGCTGCAGAGAAGATGCCGGCTGATGCCTACGGCTATAAGCCCACGCCGGATATTCGCACGTTCGCGCGTGTCGTGAACCATGTGACCGAGGCGCAAATGCATAGTTGCGGCGCAGCCAACCAGGTCGACCCCAGCACGGCCCCCAAGGTTCCGGCGGAGACGGCGGATAAGGGTGCCATTCTGGACGCGCTCAAGGCCTCTTTCGCGGAGTGTGATAAGGCCTACGACGGTCTTACCGAAGCCAACATGACCGATAGGCTGCAGGCCTCCGGCCCATCCAAGCGGTCACGCCTGGGCATTCTGTGGGCCAATGTCGCCCACGACAACGAGCAATACGCAACGCTCTCTCTCTATTTGCGACTGAAAGGGCTAGTACCGCCCAGCAGCGAAAAATAGCAGCTGCGCGCTTGTATTGCGCCCGGATGCCAGAAGGAGGGGCTTGCGTTGGGTGGCAGCTAGCGGCGGTAGCTTTCTGGAATCTCGTCGAAGGTAAAGTTCTGTGCCTGGGATCCGGACTCTTCTCGCCACGTCTCGAAAATGCGACCGTAACTGAGCGTAACGAACTGGTCTTCGCCGATTCCTAGTTTCTGTGCAGTCTCATCGATCCAGTCGCTCGGACCTTCCAACTCGGCGTAGACACCCAGGGGCGTTTCGTCGATAACGCAATGGCCTCGCGCGTCGGTCCACTCGGCCCGCCACTTCTCGTACACAAATACCGGATCGAAGCCCAGCGCCTCAAACACCTTGCCCAGAACGGGTCCGTCTTCGATCTCTGTCTCGGTCTCCACACGCTGCTTGTGGCGGCCTTCGACCGTGAGATCGGCGGGGACACTCTTATGCGTCAGAACCCACCTCTCTCCGTATTGCCGAATGCGCAGAATCTGGCGCGAATTCCGCAGCCGGCGGTCAGCCATGTCGTAGAGCGTGTTTCTTTCGATCGCGCGGGCAGTCAAACGCCTGAAGCCGAGAGCGGGCAGCTTTTGCTCAAAAGCGTCACGATCGGCGATGCGTATTTTTACTTCCGTTTCCATAGCCTGCATAGGCCGGAGTCTATACCAGCAGGGACGTCATGGGAAAATGGCATAGAGCGCGCGTGACAGTGAAAAAGACATTACGGCTGCCGGTAGACGCCGATGCCATGGATTCCCCGGCATCGCTGGCATCGTTACGGCAGGCAGCCGAGATACTGCGCATGGGTGGCACGGTAGCTTTCCCCACCGAGACGGTCTACGGCCTGGGAGCAAATGCTCTCGATCCGGCGGCGGTCGAAGCTATTTTCAAGGCCAAGCAGAGGCCAGCCTGGGACCCAGTGATCGTGCATGTGGTCAGTGAGGAACAGTTGCAACTGGTGACTGCCGCAATACCGCTGAACGGCCGTTTGCTGATGCAGGCCTTCTGGCCTGGTCCTCTGACTTTGCTGCTGCCGAAGAGCATCCAGGTGCCGTCCATCGTGACGGCAGGACGCGATCGGGTGGGCGTGCGCATGCCGCGTCACCCTGTGGCGCGAAGGCTCATTGAACTGGCCCGGATCCCGGTCGCTGCGCCCAGCGCCAATTCTTTTGGCAGGACCAGCCCGACAAGGGCGGAATTTGTTCTGGAAGATTTGGATGGGCGCATCGACGCGGTCATTGATTCCGGAGACGCCACCCTGGGGCTGGAATCGACGGTGGTCGATGTGTGTGAATTGGAGCCGATTCTCTATCGTCCGGGGATGGTCACGTTTCAACAGGTGCAGGCAGTGTGCCCGTCACTGATTGCTTATCGCGAACCGCGGCAGGTGATGGCCGAACCCGGCGCTATGCCCTCTCCGGGAGTTGGTTTGAAGCACTATTCTCCGCGTGCGCGCTTGATCTTGCTGGACCGCAAAGAGAGCACCCCGGAAAATTTGCTTTCGCGGGTGCGGCAACTGCAAGCCGCAGGCGAGGTCGTGGGCATCATGCTGGATGCCGCCATCGATACCGGTTTCAACGACAGTACCTTGATTTATCGCTGGGGCGACTTGGTGAATCAGGAGGAACTCGCCCATCGACTCTTCGCGGGACTTCGCGAACTGGATGCGGCGGGCTCCACGGCTATCCTTTGCCCCTTACCGGAGGACGAGGGACTTGGCGTGGCCATTCGCGATCGTCTGCTCAAAGCCGCGCGCTAGCTCTTTACGCCTGGTACTGGTCCGCGGCCTTGTAGAGGTACTTGATGCTCGACTTGTAAATAAGTATCCGTCCGCCATTTTTCACTTTGATACAGTTGCGGTCATACCATTCGATGTATCCCTCGATCCGTTGGCCGTCTTCGAGCACGAAAACCATCAGAGTCTGACTCTGAAGCTGTTTTTGAAAATAGAAGACATCGGCATGCGTGTTTTCGCCGGAGGATGCTGTTCCATTCCTGCGGCTCGGGGTTGCATGCAAGGGAGAGATGGTGGCGGCCCGGGGAGGACGTCGATTGGCCGCAACCCCGTCAGGCAGGCGCGGTCTTACTAATTTGCGCGGACCCTCTGGGCTTACGACAGGGATGGCGGACGGATCGGCTGCGTCAGCCCTGGTCTGGGCTTTGATCTGACGCACGTCGTCGCCACGGCGAACCGGAATGGCAGAAGAATCGTTCATAATTTTAGAAATTTGGTTTCTAAAAAGTATGATGCACGATGCGGACTACGGGTTGAGCTGTGCAAAACGGAAAAACATTAAAATACGTAAGAAAAACGTTAAACTACGTGGAAATTACTACGGCTCTTAATTGCTTGGACGCAATTTCAGAAGAATTGGTCTACCCGGCTTCGGCGAGGAATGGGTTTTTCTTGATAAAGACTCCAACAACACGATGTGGTCGCTGGGCACAGCTGCGTTGGTACAGCTTCAGGCGCGCCCGAGCCCGACCGCGAAGGAGTCGAGCGCCAGGGAACGCAGTAAATTTCTCCGCATGCCTTGCTCTACCTGGTCGAGTCCGCGCACGGCCGACTCAAGCCAACCCATGTGAATGCTTTGCGCAATCGGGGTAAGTTCGGCGAGCAGGTCAATGTTACGAATCAAATGCCCGGTTCCTGCGTGCAGTAGCAATAGATCTTCAAGCAGGCTGGCAAACGCGTGCAGCATTCCGCTGGTTTTCTGCTGGCCTTCCGCACCGGCGCGGTAGGTCTCGGTTACTTTGAACAACGAAGAAAAGTCAGACTCGGCGGCGCGTGGGCCTGCTGCGAGACCACCGGTGGCGCTCGAGAGCAGTACCAGTGCATCCTGGCGGCTGGTGAGGTAGGCTTCGAGATCGAAACCGATGGCTTGCCCTACGGCGCCCTCTGCCAGGCGCGCGACCAATGCGCGCTGCTTCGGTTTCAGTTCGCTGCGCCGTTCTGCAAGGATGGCTTCGATCTGCTCCGGCGGCAACGCTCCCAGGCGAAAGATGCTGGAGCGAGAGCGGATCGTGGGTAACAATTCTGCAGGGTTGTCGGCCAGCAAAAAAATATGTGCGTACGCTGGCGGCTCCTCAAGAACCTTCAGCAGGGAATTCGCCGCCTCTTTCATGAAGGCGGTGCTGGTAAAGATGTATACCGCGCGCGGCGCATCGGCCGGCAGCCGGTAGATGCGCTGCACAACACTGCGCACCTGGCCCAGCTTGATCAGCAACTGCGGAGGATCTGGAGGGATGACCACGACATCCGGGTGCGTTTGGATGACGATGCGGGTTTCCTTCTTGTCGACCTCGCGCAAATCTTCGCGGGCCGCGATGGCCTCGTTTACGCGCTCGCTGAGCGGCATGGACTGGGCGATGCGGGTGCAGTTGCTGCAGACTCCGCAGAAGTCCGGCAGGCCATCCGTCACCGGCTTCTGCAGGCATGCCATGGTCTGCGCCAGCATGATGGCCAGCGTGTATTTGCCGGCGCCTCGCGGTCCGGCGAGGATGAGAGCGCCCGGCATGCGTGACGCGGCGATCGCCTCACGCAGATGGCGAACCGTCGCTGGATTGCCCGCAAATTTTTCGAAGCCCACGTAAACGAGACTAGCAAAGATCGAGAGCAGCCGCAGGCTTGGTGTCTCCGTCTCCCCCTTGTGAGTCTTCCCTTTGGATGCTTGAACCTTTAAGAACTTCAGAGGAAAGGGAGATTCAGAGTTGATGAGGCAACAAACGCCCTCTTACCACCTGTACGACGCGCTCGTGGACTTCATCGATGCTGCCGTTGCTGTCGATTACAACCACACGCAAAGGCTCGCGGGCGGCAATCTCGTGATATTTGTCGAAGACGCGGCGATAGAAGGCTGTGTTCTCCTGCTCGAACCGGTTCTCGTCGCTCTCTGTAGCCGCCGCAGCCCGTTGGTTGCGTTGACGTGCGCGTGCAAGCGAGGTGTCGAAATCAGGCAGCAAGAGCAAAGTCAGATCCGGTTCGAGACCGCCGCACAAGGCTGCATGCAGGTCGTGCACGATCTTGCTGCCTAGTTGCCGCCCGCCGCCCTGGTAAGCTTCGCTCGAATCTGTGAAGCGATCGCAGAGCACGATTTGCCCTGAGTTCAGCGCAGGCTCGATCACTTCGGCGATGGATTGCGCACGGTCAGAAAACATCAGCCCCAGTTCGGTAAAAGAAGAAAGCGCGTCGGTGCGCGAATCAAGCAACAGGGCTCGAATGCGGTCCCCGATGCGGGTGCCGCCGGGCTGCCGGGTGGCAGTAACTGCAAATCCGTTGGTCTCGAGCCACTGCTGGAGGTAGCGAAGCTGGGTGCTCTTGCCAGAGCCATCGACGCCCTCGAATGTAATGAAAAGCCCACGTTGCATGGAGGGAGTTTACACGCGGCTCTGGAAATTTTCGCGTGCACCCAGGCTGGTGATCGAGAGCAAGAAAAAATTCCCTTTGTGCGTGTGACCGAAACTAGCCGGCGGGGACGAGATCTGCGATCTCGAGTTCCAGGCCGCCGAAATCGGGATGGATGTTTTCTCGCAATTTGTAGGCCACGTGAACGGCGGAGCCTTGCTCCAGACCAAGATCCTTCGCGCGGGCAGCCCAATTCCATCCCAGAGCGGAGAAACCAGCGCCTTGGGCACTCTGGGCCAGTTGCAGGCATATGTGGCGATCTTTGATGGGCCTGATGGGCGCCGTGATCCGGGTGTTGTAGGCGACGAAGACCGGTTCCTCGTTCCCATGGCCGAGAGGCTCCAGACGGCGCAACCAACGGAAGAGCGCCTCTGTAATCTGATCCAGAGGCAATACGGCATGGCAGCGGAGCGTGGGCTCTGCCTGTTCGACATTGAGTTCAGCCCAGGATTGCAAGTGGGCGCGCAGCTCTGCTACCCGGGTTGCCGGCAGTGAAAAGCCAACAGCGTGGGAGTGTCCACCGAAACGTGTGAACAGGTGCTTGCAGCTTTCGATCGCATCGAGCAAATGAAAGCCAGCCACAGAGCGGCCGGACCCATAGGCCTCTCCATGGTCCAGTGCGATGACGATTGCCGGGCGGCGCATGCGGTCGACCACGCGGGAGGCAAGAATCCCGATGATGCCGCGGTGCCAGCCCTCTCCGTCGATGACCACGCAACGGCTGGCGGCGAAGTTGCTGTCTTCCTTGAGACGGCGATCGATCTCTTCGAGCATGCGGGCTTCGGTTTGTTGCCGCTCACTATTCAGCCGGTCGAGTTTGGCGGCAAGTTCGCTTGCCCGGGCTGGGTCGCGCGTAGTGAATAGCTCCACCACATCAGACGCCACGTCCATACGGCCGGCGGCGTTGATACGCGGAGCGATGCGAAAGCCCAGGTCGGTCGCGGTCACGGCACGCTTGACGGGATCCAGTTTGGCCACCTGCATCAGCGAACGTAAACCGGCACTTGCCGGGCGGCGTAATTGTTCCAGGCCTACGCTGGCGAATACGCGATTCTCTCCCAGCAGCGGAACCGCGTCGGCCACCGTGGCGATGGCCAGCATCTTCAGGAACGACGGCAGAATTTTGTCGCGCGTCTTTGCCGGATCCCATGCTTCGAGCAACGCGTGCGCGAGCTTGAACGCCACCCCCGCCCCACAGATATGTTTGCAGGAATAACCGCAACCAGGCTGGTTGGGGTTAAGGATGGCCAGGGCCCGGGGCAGCCCGGGAGCGCCAGGCAGATTCTGCGGGAGATGGTGGTCGGTGACGATGAGATCGAGGCCGAGGCTCGCGGCAGCCTCTGCCGCGGCGAAGTCGCGTATGCCGGTGTCGACGCTGATCACCAGGCGAACGCCTTGCGCCGCAGCCGCCGTGAGCACGCCGGGCTGCATGCCATAGCCCTCGCGCAGGCGGTGGGGCACGTGGAAGCGTACGTTGCCCCCCAGCATCTCAAGCGCGGTTTTGAGTAGAACGATGGCCGTGGTGCCGTCTACGTCGTAATCGCCGTAGATAAGGATCGGTTCCTGCCCTGCGATCGCCGTCTGTATACGAGTGACCGCGGCTGCCATGCCTTGCATAGCGTAAGGGTCGAGCAGGTGTTCGATGCGGGGATGGAGGAAAAGGTCGGCCTCTTCCGCGCTGCGAATGCCACGGTCGGCAAGGAGTTCAGCCACGAGAAGCGGCAGTCCTGCGTCTTTGGCGAGGATGGCGGCGGCGGAGTTGGCCGGGGGCAGGATCCAACGGGAGACGGTCGAGGCGCCGGAGCCATTCGAGGCGCCGGGAGCCATCGCCGGAGGGGATACGGCCAGAGCCTCCATCGTGCCGGTAGGATCAAGGCCTGGCAGTCCGGCAGCGTTCACCTTTTTTCGTCGTCCTCATCCTCATCCTCATCGTCTTCAAGAACAAAGTCGCCGAAATCTTCTATAAACTCCAGCAGTTGCTGGTAACGCTCGTACCACGGTGTCGAGGTTTCGTGCACGAACACGATGCCCTGGTGGGCGAAACCGAGCTGGACATAGCCGATTTTGCCCACGTAGTTGACCAGGTATTGCGCCTCGTGGATCTCAGCCGCGGCCTCATCGGGGAAGTTGTCGTCGCGAATCTGCTCGAGCACCATCGCAATATCTTCCTTCTCCAGCATGACTTCGCTCATGGTCACGAAGGGTGCGGAGGCAGCCTTGGCCATCTCCACGAAGTCTTTCCAGCTATCGGGGTTGTCGTCGTCTTCCCACAAGACCGTGGGCAGGTCTTCGGTTATAAAACCAGGCAGGCGGCGCATGGCATGCCCTTCAATAAAGGCCACCATGTCATCTTTGAGAGAGAGTAAATCGTCAGGGTGCATATGAGCGCCTTCTATTGTCGCAGATGCCGGCGCTGTGGTGGCGTTGTCTAGAGAAGAAGATCTGCGGAGCAAAGACCTGGCCCGGCCGCGCAGCCGGGAGGGGTAGCGCCGGCTGGAGGGAAATGACCGGTGTTCGTGCCACCCGGACCAGCAGGAAGGATATGCTATAGTCCGGTAGATCAAATGATTTTTTCGCGGGAGTACGTCCAATATCTGGCTCGTCAAACGGTCAACCAGTTGATCGAAGCCAAGATGATCCGGGCGGGTAAAGTTGCTGTGGTGGCCGAGCGGGTGAACGCCGGCATCCTTGAAGAGCTGTCTCTTGAAGACCGCATCAATGAAGAGGTGCGCGTGATTCTCGACGCCTACCAGGAAGATATGCGCCGCAGCGGCGCCGGCTATGCCGAGATGTTCAAAAAGGTGAAGCAGGAGCTGGCGAAGAAATATAAGGCGGTTCTGTGAGACTTTCGCGAGACAAACTGAACAAGCTGGCGCACGTGGTCGCCGACACGCTTGCCGAGACGGACGAATGTGAGTTTCTGGAAGATCGGAACACCATTCGCCAGGAAGCCCGCAAGGCCCTGGAGAAGATCCTGACCGAAGAAATGAAGATCGACCAGGCGGCGCGCCTGAAGATTGCCTCGCAACGGAAGATCATTACCGAAGGCAGTCAGGAATGGGACATCCTCTACCGCAAGTATTACAACGACGAGGTCAGGAAACTGGGGATTTAAGCCCCGGCAGCCCTCAGGCCTGCTGACCATCGTTGCTTTGATATACTACGGTCTGTTGATGGCACTCCGCGTCAACCCCTGCCTCAACCCATCGTGGCGTCATGGTGTAATTGGTTAACACGCCGCCCTCTCAAGGCGGAGAGTTCGGGTTCGATCCCCGATGACGCTACCAAGCCCAAGTCCGCAAAGTCCAGCTACGACCACGCCCCCCACATCGTCCCGTTGCTTCGCCAGGCGGTCAAAATTTTGAATTTCTTTCATCCTTACACTGGACACGGGGCGGCACGTTTTTCCCGGGGCAGATCGTCCGACCGTCCGATGCAGCGCGTACGATTCTCGATAAGGTATGAAAATGGGCTGGATCTTATCGAGCACCAACCTGGCGCACGCTGTTCGCGATCCTAACGGACGCGCCACAGCAAGCATCCCGGCCTGCCGCCGAGGTGCTCAACTTCAAGAAAAGCGCCCGCGTTACCATAGTTAAGAGACTTTTTGTCGCGGACCGGTATCCAAGCATTGCTGGTTGAGATTCTTGGCTGAATGGCTTGTTTGATTCCGCTCCAGCATAGCCATATACACGCGGAACACAGGGCGTTTACTATGAAGTCCGGCATGGATCACGAAACATGACGCGAGTGAAGTTGCCTGAATTTGATGCTCCACCTGCCGTAGAGACGTTAATGGGTGTCCACTTCGCGCGTCTGTCCGGGTGGAACGTTCTGCACTTCGGACAGCTATACGCACAATTTCGCGACGCATACCCCAACGCGTCTTTAGTGCCCCCTATGTTGGAGCAGAGAGACTTAGCCCAAGGTGTCTTTAACCTGCAGGATTTGCCCATTCGAGCAATTTTCACCAACACAGGTGACACAGAACTGCTGCAGGTACAATCTTCGATGTTCTTACGTAACTGGCGGCGGACCGAGCAAACGCAAATTTACACGCATTACGAAAACCTAAAGCCGAAGTTTCAGGCTGACTGGCGCAAGTTCAGCGATTTTCTGCAAGACAATGGGTTGAAAGCAGCCCAAGTCTTCCAGAGTGAAGTTACGTATGTAAACCACCTACTACGCGGTAAAGAGTGGGAATCCTACAACGATCTTGCCAAACTGCTTAAACCATTTGCTCCCAGGCTTCCCGTATCGACAACGGGGCGACATTACGACTACCTTCCCGAAGCCGGGACCGTCTCATTAAACGTAGGTTACCACTTGACCAATACAGGTATATCGTTACAGATCGCTGTCCAATCTGCGATCAGACAGTCCGATGGATCTGAGGTGATTCAAATGGCGATCACCGCAAAGGGCGCGCCCGATTCTAATTCGGAGCAGTCGATCGGGGAAGCACTCGATCGATGCCACGACGCTGTCATTTTAGGCTTTGACGACATCATTACGGAAGCCGCACAAAAACTCTGGGGGAAACGATGATCCTAGCCGCGGTTGCAACAACTCTGGACCGGGTTGAGCTGCCTCGTTTGCAGAGGGCAGCGTTCTTGAACTCTGTCGTATATCACTCTGTAGCCCCCTGGAAATACACGGCCTTTATGAAGTTGCACGCTCTTGAACATGCATCCCCCTCTGGGCACCATGCCCAAAGTAGCTTTGTATCGTCTGATGCCGCTATGTTCGCCAGAACAATGCTGGATAGGGTGCGGCTTGAGAATGTTCCCTACCCCGCCGTATGCCCTGCCTCAGGTGGAAGCGTAGCGATTATTTGGACAATTGGCATAAAACAGCTTGAGGCCATATTTGGGCCGGACAAGTCCGGCAGCTTCGTTTTGTCCGATGGCGACGAGATCGTCGATGATGGCGAGATGTCGGCGGCGGAGTCAGAATCGTTCTCAAAAGCAATTGAAGACATGTTAGACGCCTAGAGTTCGCCAAAATAAATTCACATGGTTAGACCCGACGACCAGTCGATCGCCGATAGCGCAGGCTTCCTGAGAGCACTCACACAGGACGACTGGTGGAAGGAAATGGAGGACCGAACGCGAGTCTCCTCCGTCGCGTTCTTCGTGTTCGACGGAGAGCCAGGGGAGACATCCTGTTATCAGGACACCATTGCTGGACGCGCGGTGTTTGGGCTTCGGTTCCCTAATAGTAATGCCGCGCGATTTACTGCTGCTGAGGCGCGTCTTTGCGGATTCAACATCACACAAGATCCCGAAGGGGACGATGGTCATAGTCCAGAGCATTTCGTACTTACTCATGCTAAGGAAACTAGAAGGGGCCCCTATCAAAAGGAATGCAAGCGACTTGCACTTCTTGCACGGTTCACTACTAGAGAGGAACTCGCTGCTGACCTGCCGTCTGATTCATCCATGATTCGCCTTTGAATCCGTTTGCTGTGGTTTCCCATCCGCTATGCGATTACGCCAGCGCTATCTGTAGCCAACATCGGCACTTAAACTAACACGGCTCAACTTTGTTCGCACATCATGCTTGTACCCGCAATGGGTATCTGTTCGGCTCGATCACCGCTGCTTCGCCCTTGCCCGAGATCCGGACCTGCACGAAGCGCAAATCGCCGGCCAGGCTGTCGGAATATGGCACGGATTGCAGTGGCGAACTGGGACGGTATTGCAGGCCCTGCAGAGCGGAGATGCCGCTTTTTGCGGAACGAAGGCATGCCCGCGCCTAATGGTCGCCCCTGCTGCAGGGGCGAGCAAGTCACCTATCATCCAGTTTCACGGGCACTCGTCGACACTACAGAGTCGCCACCTGTTTGGCCTAATATGCTTGGTTTCCGGCGATTCGAAGGGTTGGGGCGGCTGCTTCGATCACGCTCAGAGTGCGTTCAGCGGGAATGGCGTCACTGTACAAGTGCCCTTGACCTTGTTCGCAACCCGTGAGAAGCAGCGAAGCCTGCTGCGCAGGGTCCTGAATGCCCTCTGCGGCGACCGGAATACCGAGACCATGTGCGAGGCCAACCAACGCCTGGACAATTCCTGCACCTTCCTTTTCGGAAAGCATGCTATGGATGAAGCTGCCGTCGATCTTTATCTTGTCCATCTTGAAATTTCGCAGGTGATAAAGGCTGGAGTAACCGGTGCCAAAGTTATCCAAGGCGATCCGGACACCACTTTCGCGCAAGCCACCCAGAATGTCCTGGGCCACCTCAAGATTGCGGACTAGAGTACTTTCCGTTATCTCGACTTCAAGACGCTCCGGGGGCAGTCCGGTCTCACGAAGAATTTCCATCACCCGTGTCTTCAACCTCTTGTCTTTAAGCTGGCTGGAGAGTACGTCAATGGAGAGGACGACATCATTTGGCCACTGTACTGCCGCAGTGCACGCCTGGCGGAGAAGTTGATCGGCGAGTTCATGGATCAGGCCGCATTCCTCGGCAATTGGAACGAAGCGGTCAGGCATGATCTCCCCAAATGAAGAATGAATCCAACGGGGTATGGCTTCAAAACCGACGATCCGTTTCGTTCTGAGATGAACGGATGGTTGGAAATAGGCGCGAATACTGTGGTTCGCCACTGCGATGCGGAGTTCCTGTACGAGCCACTGCCGTTCCTGAACGCGATTGTCCATTTCGTCTTCAAAAAAGCGGACGGCCGATCGACGCTCTTCCTTGGCGCGATAAAGAGCCAGGTCAGCCTTCCTAAGGGCCTGCTCTGGGGTAGCCGCATCGCCGGGAATGAGAGCGATACCTATCCCTGTACCGATCTGATGCTTCATTGAACCTGCGGTGATCGGTTCCCTCAAGACGTCGATCACCCGGAGAGCAACGTTGGTCGCGGCTTCCGCACCCACTAGATGCAATGCGAGGATGGCGAATTCGTCGCCACCAAGCCGGGCCGCCAGATCGCCATCACGCATGGCGCCGAGCAGGCGCTGCGCCACAATGGTAAGAACCTGATCTCCAATGCCGTGACCGTAAACATCGTTCACCTGTTTGAAGCCATTCAGGTCCAGAAGGATTAATGCGTGCACGGCACTTTCTCGCGGCGGAGCGGCGACCGCAGCCTTAAGCGCATCATCAAACTGTCGCCGATTGGGAAGCCCCGTCAGGGCATCCTGAAAAGCAAGCGTCCTGACATGCTGCTCTGCCGCGACGCGAAGTGCGGTTTCTCGCTTCTGTTCAACGTATCGCCGTATCGAAAAGGCCAGAAGACCCAGGGCCATAAGCCCGCCCAGAAGCAAAGCTTCATCGAGTTCGACGGTTCTCTCGTGCACGCTCACACCATCCGAGTTCTTGAAGATGTCGTACTCGAATGTGAGGTAAAGGCCGACGAGAATGACAGCCAGGAGGATGGAAAAATCCTTGAGACTTTTACGATGTCTGATCACGAAGTTCCTTATTTGCGCAATGCCCATAGATCGTCCCCACAGTTCTCCGGTTTCCAGCAGGAACGCAGAGGCCCCAGCTAAGTGTCGCTTGCAAGCCGCACAACCCGGCTACAACTTATGTAGCCTGCACGGATACGAGTTTGGCTCCCTTCCAATATCGGCCGACATTGGAAGGGAAGTTATGACTTGGATTTACGCCCCTAAAAGGCGGGGGGTAGGGAAGATCATGACGGATCGCTCCCGCACAGATCCGTTACAAACGTGTCTATACATACGACTACTACGGGGCATACGGCTCTTGCGGGGGATGAGTGGCGTAGAAGTGTGCGTTAGGACAGGGATGCAGGACGCGAGGTTGAGGATCCATCGGTTCAACAGTGGCTGAGTCGCTTCCACCGCACCAGTGCTCGCCGGCTGTGCCGGATGAGAACACTCCGTCACAGCCGGTTGGCAGGTCTACCGGGATCGCCGTTTTGCAGGAAGTACGAGGCCCGGGAAGCGAAGCTTCAAGGTGAAGGTCGTTTCCGAATACCCGGACCATCGGGGGTTATGCGCTAAACTGCTTTCGTGTACCACGAACTATCACTGATCGCGGCATTCATGCATCGCAAGAAACGCGACCGTTACCGGGAGTTCGTCTCCAACCCGCGCCTGCGCCACAAGTTCACCAATCAACTCGCGCACTTCGCCGACTTCGATCCCAAATACCGTTTGTCCATTCCGAGCAACAGCCTCTTCGCTGACAACATCGCCTCCGAGTTAAAGAAACGGCACTCTCCCAACATCATCTTCGCCATCTCCGAAGACCCCACGCTCGACCAGAAAGAACTTCTGCTTCTCGAGGCCCTCCAGCAGATCGTCGGGCGTGGGATGGGCACCGTTCTCTCCTGCATCCCCAGGCGTCTCGCCTTCGTTGAGACGGAGGACGAACGCTTCATCCTTGAACGCCAGAGTCCACTGGAAAAACGCGAATATGTCCGCTTCGTCGTGGGCCGCAAAGACGAGGACAGTCATGTTGGGCAGGGGATTTTCCAGGCAGCAGCGCTAGCTCTGGAGTGGCAGGACATCACAGGTTCCGATGCAGACGAACTGAACGAACTGCGAGCGTGGTTCAGCAAGAATCTCGAAAAACCAACCTCCTTCGGGCGTGATAAGCTCCGCCTCGGCATCTGTTGGTTCAAGGCCGAATCCACTGAGCACATATCCCGTATTTGGGAGATGGTCCACATCCTCGAACGTAATGGCATTTACATGAAGAAAATCAGAACAGACATGCCTGGCTATGTGATCTACGAAGATGGATGGCAACTGGTGGCCGAACCATTCCGCAAAGGCACAATGCCGAGAAGCTGAGGAATCAGCACTCGCCGAGTGAGTTATTCGTGCGCCCTTGCGGCTACTGTCACTTCAGGTGGAACGCACGAAAGGTCAAAAAGACTTGGTGACCAGCACAGCGGAAGCCGCGACCGTGTGGGGCATTCTTCACTTGAGGCACGGCGCCGAGCTACGACGATCATGCAGCCATCTGCTGCGTCACTTTGGTCCTGGCGAATTTCTCGAGCTTGCGTGCATCATCATAAAACTTGCGAATGCCCTCGCTAAGCTTTTCAACAGCCATGGCGTCCTGATTGTGCATCCAGCGAAAGGCTTTTTCGTTCAGATGAATCTTCGTGACGTCGGAGGTCTTTGCCATCTCGACGCTGAGGCGGCGCGTGACCTCGCCGGAGGTCTCCTCCATTTTTTCCAGTAAATCCGGGCTGATCGTCAATAAGTCACAGCCGGCCAAGCCAACGATCTGATCGACTTTTCTGAAGCTGGCGCCCATTACCTGGGTTGGGTAATCAAACTTTTTGTAATAGTTATAAGTACGTGCGACGGCGGCGACGCCCGGATCCGCGTCGGCAGGTATGTCGGCACCGCCTTGCTGCTTTTTGTACCAGTCGTAGATTCGTCCGACGAATGGTGAGATCAGCGTGACCCCCGCTTCCGCACAGGCCACTGCCTGGGCGAAGCTGAATAAGAGTGTCAGATTGCAGTGAATGCCCTCGTGTTCAAGTTGCTCCGCTGCCCGGATTCCTTCCCAGGTGCTGGCAACCTTTATGAGGATGCGCTCGGGGTCAATGCCGGCCTCTTTGTACATACCGATGAGCCGGTGCGCCTTAGCAACTGTGCCCACAGTATCAAAACTGAGACCCGCATCGATTTCGGTGGAAACCCGGCCTGGAACAACCTTGAGAATCTCACTGCCGAAACTCACAAAGAGTTTATCCATGCCTGCCTCGGCACGCATCGCAGAGTCGCCGGATACTTGCCCGGCATGCCGAATGGCTCCTTGCAGCAGATCTTGGTATTCAGGCATCTGGGCCGCCTGATAGATGAGTGAAGGGTTGGTGGTGGCGTCGCGAGGTTTGTATTTCTTAATGGCCTCGAAGTCTCCCGTATCGGCCACGACGGTCGTGTAACGCTTCAGCGAATCGAGCAGGTTCATGCGGTTACCTCTCACAAACTTCGCGGTGCAATCAAGCTGGTAAATGTTGTCCGCGACTTCGACGGTCGTCATCGTAAAGGCTTTGTTACGCAACCCGAGCCTTTGGACGTTCAGCCTGCTGAAGCTGTTGGCGAGCTGCGTCCACGACGTGTTCCGGCTCGAAGCCAAACCTTTTTTGCAACGCCTTGAGCGGCGCCGAGGCACCGAAGGTTTTCATCCCCAGGATCTGGCCACTCATCCCGGCATATCGTTCCCAGCCAAACGTGGATGCCTGCTCTACAGAGACGCGTGCCGTGACAGAGGAGGGGAGGACGGTTTCACGGTATTCCGGGTGTTGTTCGCAGTAGTGTTCGAACATGTCCCAGGACGGCATGCTCACGACTCTCGCCTTCACCCCTTCTGCGGTTAACTGCTCGTAAGCCTCGATACACAACGAGACCTCACTCCCCGTACCCAGCAACAGCACGTCGGGATTGCCATCTTGTGCGTCAGCGAGGACGTAAGCGCCCTTACGAAGGCCCTCTGCCGATGCGTACTTCGCGCGGTCCAGAGTTGGAACAGCTTGCCGGGTCAGGATGAGAACGGCTGGCTCATGCCGGAGTTCCATGATCACCTTCCATGCTTCTACCACCTCCGCGGCATCGGCGGGGCGCAATGTGACAAGACCGGGGATGGCCCGAAGCGAGGCAAGCTGTTCGACTGGCTGGTGCGTTGGCCCATCCTCTCCCACCCCAATGGAATCATGGGTGAATATGTAGATCACCGGTATCTCCATGATTGCCGCCAGCCGCAATGGATTTCTGCCATAGTCACTAAAGATGAGAAAGCCCGAACCGAAGGGGCGAATCTTAGAAAGCGACAGCCCATTGAGGATGGCTCCCATCGCGTGTTCACGAATGCCAAAGTGCAGGTTTCTTCCAGCGGGGTTGGCCGCACTGAAGTCTCCTGCCCCCTCAAATGTCAACCGAGTCTTGGTGGATGGGGCGAGGTCGGCCGAGCCGCCAATCAGCCACGGTAGAGAGCGGGCAATGGCATTGCAGACCGTACTTGAGGTATCCCTGGTTGCCTTGCCCTTTGGGTCCGGAGGAAAGCTCGGTAGATTTTGATTCCAGCCGTCGGGAAGCTCACGACGTTGCATCCGGTAGAGCTGATCTGCCAGCTCAGGGTATTGCTTACGGTATTCTTGAAATTTTTCATACCAAGCCTGGTATAGCTTTCGTCCACGTTGGCCAATACCCTCCTGAAAGTGGTCATATACGCCTTCGGGAACCAAAAACTTCGCATCCTCTGGCCAATCGTAAGCTCGCTTAGTCATCCGCACTTCTTCGTCACCTAACGGTTCGCCATGAGCTGCGCTCGTGTCCTGCTTATTCGGCGCCCCCCAGGCGATATGGCTCTCCACGATGATCAGAGTGGGGCGATCGGATGTGTTTTTGAAAACCTGAAAAGCGCGGTCGAGCATCTCCAGATCGTTGGCATCGCCGACACGCGTAACATTCCAGCCAAGACCTATGAATCTTGTGGCGACATCTTCGCTGAAGGCCAGTTCGGTGTTTCCCTCAATGGTGATTTTGTTACTGTCGTAGATCCAGCAGAGATTCGATAGTTTCCAGTGGCCTGCGAGAGAGGCGGCCTCGCTCGATATGCCCTCCATCATGCAGCCATCACCGCAGAGGGCGTACGTGTCGAAATCAAACATCTCAAAGCCGGGACGATTAAAGGTGGCGGCCGACCAACGCGAGGCTAACGCCATGCCGACACTCGTGGCCAAGCCTTGTCCGAGCGGTCCTGTTGTTGTCTCGATGCCGCTGGTCCACCGGTACTCGGGATGCCCGGGACATTTTGAGTCAAGCTGGCGAAAGGTCTTGAGGCTTTCGATTGGTACCGATAGCTCGCCGAGAATCTCGTACTTCGGATTGACGGCCTTCACTCCAGTCAAGTGGAGAAGGGAATAGAGCAGCGTGGAAGCGTGACCAGCTGAGAGCACAAAGCGGTCGCGGTTGCCCCAGATAGGATTGCCGGGGTCGAAGCGGAGGAAGCGCTGCCAGAGGACGTAGGCCGTAGGGGCCATACCCATGGGCGATCCTGGATGGCCTGAGTTGGCTGCCTGCACGGCATCCATGCAGAGGGTTCGGATCGTATTAATCGCAACCTTCTCAATCGGAGTGCGCTCACTCGCCACGGTCAGCCCGGTTTTCACGAATACCTCCTACCTGCGTCACACGTTGTCGGCTTCAGTGGAAGCGGCTCTACGGGATGCAGTCGCAGACTGACCCCATCTCCAGCCACTGATCTCGGGCATATCGTCGCCGTAACGATTCACGTATTGCCGATGCTCGATCAGCTTTTCATTGATCGCCTGGGTTGCGTATGCAGCCCGTTCGCCTAGCTTGGGTACTCGAGCAATCACATCCTTGACCAGATTGAAACGGTCGATCTGATTGAGGACACACATGTCGAAAGGCGTCGTCGTGGTGCCCTCTTCCCTGTATCCATGAACATGAAAATTTTCGTGGTTCTTACGGCTATACGTCAGCCGATGGATCAGCCACGGGTAACCGTGGAATGCAAAAATAATTGGTTTGTCTTTCGTAAACAGCACTTCAAACTCGCTATCGTTTAGCCCATGCGGATGTTGGTTTACGGGTTGGAGCTTCATCAGGTCCACGATATTAATGACGCGGACTTTCAGTTCCGGCGTATAGTGGCGCATTATATCTACGGCTGCAAGGGTTTCGAGGGTTGGTACGTCGCCGCAGCACGCCATTACCACATCGGGCTCGGAGCCTTTATCGTTGCTGGCCCCGGCCCAGATGCCGATGCCGGCGGTGCAGTGTTTGATCGCCTGGTCCATCGTAAGCCACTGCGGCGCTAATTGTTTTCCAGCCACAACGAGGTTCACATAGTTGCGGCTACGCAGGCAGTGGTCTGTAACCGAGAGAAGACAATTAGCATCGGGAGGCAAGTAGACGCGGACGACCTCGGCTTTCTTATTGACAACGTGGTCGATGAAGCCGGGATCCTGATGCGAAAAGCCGTTGTGGTCCTGTCTCCAGACATGCGAAGAGAGTAAGTAGTTCAGCGAGGCAACGGGGCGACGCCAAGGGATATGGCGCGTTACCTTAAGCCATTTCGCATGTTGGTTGAACATCGAGTCCACGATGTGGATAAACGCCTCGTAGCAGGAGAAGAAGCCGTGTCGCCCGGTGAGAAGATAGCCCTCTAACCAGCCTTGGCACTGATGTTCCGAAAGAACCTCCATCACACGGCCATCTGGAGCAAGATGATCGTCGTACGGGTACATGTCGGAATCCCACGCTCGATTGGTTACCTCCAGCACGTCTTGCCAGCGATTGGAATTGTTTTCGTCTGGGCTGAACAGCCGGAAATTTCGGCTCGCCATGTTGAGCTTCATGACATCGCGGAGGAACTTGCCCATGACTCGCGTTGCTTCCGCATCCACTGCTCCCGGTTTAGGTACCTCCACGGCGTAGTCGCGGAAATCAGGCAGGCGCAGTTGCCTTAGCAGGATTCCGCCATTGGCGTGTGGATTGGCGCTCATACGCCGCTCGCCCTTCGGAGGCAGTTCTGCGAGGTCGGATACCAGCTTGCCCGATCGATCAAACAGCTCATCTGGCCGATAACTTCTCAACCATTGATCGAGAATTTTCACGTGCCCGGGTTTTTCATGCATTTCTCCCATCGGCACTTGATGGGAACGCCAATAACCCTCGGTCCTTTTCCCGTCGACTTCTTTTGGTCCGGTCCATCCCTTAGGGGTTCGAAACACGATCATTGGCCATCGGGGGCGCTGGGTGGCAGCCTTGCCGGTGCGTCCTTTGATTTTTTCAAGTTCTTCGACAATTGAATCGAGCGTGGCGGCCATGAGCTCGTGCATCTTGTCAGGCTCGTCGCCCTCGACGAAGTAAGGTGTGTAACCGTAGCCGCGGAAGAGCTGTTCCAGTTCGTCGTGGCTGATGCGTGCAAGAAAACAGGGATTGGCAATTTTGTAACCGTTGAGGTGAAGAATTGGCAGAACGATGCCGTCCGTGGTGGGATTCAGGAATTTGTTGGAGTGCCAGCTCGTGGCAAGAGGACCGGTCTCAGCCTCTCCGTCGCCTACGACGGCGGCGACGATCAAGTCAGGGTTGTCGAAGGCGGCTCCAAAGGCGTGGGACAAAGCGTAACCCAGTTCGCCCCCTTCGTGAATCGAACCCGGCGTCTCCGGTGCAACGTGGCTGGGAATGCCCCCAGGGAAGCTGAATTGCTTGAAGAGCTTTTGTATCCCCTCCTCATCCTGCGAAATATTGGGGTAAATCTCGCTATAAGTTCCCTCAAGGTATGCATTTGCCACGAGTCCTGGCCCACCGTGACCTGGTCCGGCAACGTAGATCATGTTCAGGTCGTGCTTTTTGATGATCCGGTTGAGGTGGGCATAGATAAAGTTTAGCCCTGGAGTAGTGCCCCAGTGGCCGAGCAGCCGAGGTTTGATGTGCTCCTTAGTCAGGGGCTTTTTTAGCAGGGGATTTTCATAAAGGTATATTTGGCCAACCGATAGGTAGTTGGCGGCTCGCCAATAGGCGTCTATCTTTCGCAGTTCTTCCCTCGAGAGCGGACCTTCTACTCGCGTCTCCCGGGGAGTCGCATGTGTCTTGGTGGCTGGGACGCTGGTGGTCATGGCATTCTCTCCATATCGGGTGAGAGCTGGTTGATGCATTTCCGGCCCGGCTTGCTCGCATCGTCTTCCATTCGTAATGGGGCATTCCTTCAGGGGTGGACTGCAGTTCTTACGCGGCTGAAACATCCTGCCGGGGCAATATGAAGTCATCTACTGCCGCGGCGAATCCCTCCTCGTTATTCGAAGCGGTTACAAACGTAGCCGCCTGTTGCACTTCGGGGCTGGCATTCCCCATGGCGATGCTCATGCCGCTCTTATGGAACATGGTGATGTCGTTGGCCATGTCTCCAATGGTGGCGATCTCTTGTGTAGGAACTCCAAAGAACTTCGATGCGGTGAGTACAACCTCTCCTTTGTTAGCTTTGGGATGAGTGACGTCAAGGTAATACGGCTGGGAACGTGCTGCTGAGGCTCGCGTGCCGCATTTTTCTTGAACATCCTTCTCGCAACGGGCGACGGATTCATAGTCTTCGCTTATGCCTACAATCTTCGCGACGCGATCGAAAAGACCATCGAACGAGCGTGCTACTTTCGGTGAGAACTGAACGGTCGTCGTTTCCCGGTCGACACGGTACGCTGCCGGATCACGGACAAACCAATCCTGATCGGTATAGAGCCACACGTCCATGTCATGCTCCAGAATGAGCCGCACTACCTCTTCTGCCGTGTCTGCCGCCAGCAGATTCTCGCTGAATACCGATAAATTGCGGTTGACGATTACGCCTCCATTGAAGCCTGCGATGAACCTCAGATGAGGGAGTGATGCGATCAGCATCTTTACGCCAGCCGGCGGTCGACCCGTGGTAACACCGAATAGGATGCCGGCTTCGTTCAATCGATCAACGGCTCGTGCTGATTTTTGTGTGAGTAGCTTCTCTTTGGTTACAAGCGTTCCATCGATATCGGCAATCACGAGTCGAATGGAAGAACGATCATTTCTTATCGGTGCCATTTACGTACTCCACGACTATTGTCAGCGCTGACGGCTTCGCACGGTGCTTCCAAGGGGTGTGCGACCGATGTACGATCGCGAATTTGACCAGGTTGAACATATCTTTTTTGGGTTAACGTCCGAAGCTGTCAATAGTGACAGGCTGCTCCCGGGAGTCCGTTGCCGTTACTCAGGGGATTCGGAACATTTGCCCGGAGCGAAGCTGTCGCTATTGACAGCTTCGGCTCTCGCAAAAGGGAGCTACTCTCTTTTCGCAGATTGGAGTCACGACGTATCTGGCCCCGGATTTCGAGAGGCCAGGATGTTTGGTCAAGCTAGAAAATTCCTCGTCTGCAGTCGAAGTTGTTCAAAAGGAGTGGAGTTGTATGGCTTCGCACCCTGCCGTCACCCGCGAGAACTTTGACGCCGTTCTTTTTGATTTGGATGGAGTGTTGACCTCGACTGCCAAGCTGCATGCTGTCGCGTGGAAGCAGACATTTGACGCGTTTTTGAAGCGTCGCGCTGAGACGAGGAAGGAGAGTTTTGTTCCTTTCGACATTGATGAGGATTACCGCTTGTACGTGGATGGCAAGCCTCGATTTGACGGTGTTGAAGGCTTTCTCAGCTCTCGCGGAATTCATTTGCCATATGGCGCCCCCACTGATCCTGCCACTGCTGAAACTGTTTGCGGGGTCGGCAACCAGAAGAACGAATTGGTCAACGAGATCATGGTCAGAGAGGGAGTCGAGCCGTATCCCGGATCGGTCAAGGCGGTGAACTTACTGAGAGAGCGGGGAATCAAGACGGCGGTCGTTTCTTCGAGCAAGAACTGTGCGGCGGTTCTCAAGGCCGCACAGATCGAGTCGCTCTTCGATCTCCGCGTTGACGGTCAGACCGCCTCAGAGCGTGCTTTGGCAGGGAAACCTGAACCCGATATGTTTCTGGAAGCAGCTCGAAGAACTCGGCGTCGAGCCGCAACGCTCCATCGTTGTTGAGGATGCTATCGCCGGGGTGCAGGCGGGAAAAAAGGGCAGCTTCGGTCTTGTGATCGGGATCGCGCGAGCTGGAAACATCGATGAGCTAAAGAAGGAAGGCGCAGATCTGGTAGTCGAAGACCTTGAAGAATTGCTTAAGAGAAGCGCTTGAGAAAGCAACAACATGCTGCAGCGAGAAATCCAAACATTTCCCACCTTCATTTACCCGCATGACCCATTTCGCGCTCGTGGAGACAAAATTTAACCCTGCTCGAATTTCGCAGATGGAAACGTTATTTGCGCTAGCCAATGGCTACCTGGGTATTCGGGGTACTTTCGAAGAGGGTACGCCAGTCTTCCAGAAGGGTACTTTGATCAATGGGTTCCATGAAACCTGGCCCATTCCTTATGCCGAATCGGCTTATGCCTTTGCCAAAATCGGGCAAACGATCGTAAACGCGCCCGACGGCAGCTTGATTCGGCTTTACGTTGACGATGAGCCATTCGACCTCGCACAAGCTACGCTGCTGAATTACGATCGGGCTCTCGACGTACGGACCGGAATCCTCACACGAGATGTGACCTGGGAACAGGGCTCAGGCAAACGAATTCAAATTCGTTCACGACGGCTGGTCTCGTTTGAGCACAGACACGTGGCCGCCATTTCCTACGAGGTGACTCTGCTCAACGCTGACGCGCCGATCGTGATCGCGTCTGAGTTGGTTTATCAGGAAGAGACCAAGGCGGTAGAGGGTGATCCGCGAGCAAGCCGTGCCTTCGCGGAACGAGTTCTGCTGCCGCAAACTCTGCGGTTCTCCGACGCGAAGGTAATCCTCACGGCAATGACGCGAACCAGCGGAATGACGCTGGCTTGTGGCATGGATCATCAAGTCGAGATGAGGGGTGATTACGATATCAAGAACCATTCGCATGGAGAGCGGGGCCGGGTGGTCGTCTCCGCCCACGGCATCGCCGGGCAGACGTTACGTCTCACAAAATTATTGGCCTACCATACCTCAACCAACTCGCCTGTCGACGAGTTGGCGGAGCGAGTGGAAGAGAGTTTGGCACGCGCGCGTATCTATGGTTTCGCTGGGCTGGCAGCCGGTCAGCAGGTTTACCTGAGTAAATTCTGGGATCGGGCAGACATTGAGGTCCGCGGTGATGATGAGCTGCAACAGGTGACGCGCTTTAACCTCTTCCATATATACCAAGCCAGCGCGCGGGCAGATGGGATGGGTGTTCCAGCCAAAGGCCTTACCGGACATGGATACGAAGGCCAATATTTCTGGGATACCGAGATCTATGTACTGCCCTTCGTGACCTACACCAGCCCACATGTGGCGCGGAACCTGCTGCTCTTTCGGTACCGGATGCTGGATGCTGCTAGAAGACGAGCGCGCGAGGTCAACCAGGAGGGAGCTCTTTTCCCGTGGCGGACCATCAACGGAGAAGAAGCTTCAGCGTATTACGCGGCGGGTACAGCGCAGTACCACATCGACGCCGATATCGCATACGCCGTCATGAAATACGTGGAGGTTACAGGAGACACAGAGTTCCTGTACCAGGAAGGCGCCGAGATATTGATTGAGACGGCGCGGATGTGGCGAAGCCTCGGATTCTATTCGAACCGCGTCAACCAGCAGTTCTGCATCAACGGAGTCACCGGCCCGGACGAGTACAACACCGTCGTTAATAACAATGTCTTCACCAACCTTATGGCAAGGGAGAATCTTTGGGCTGCCGCAAATACGTTGGAGCGGATCCGCGTAAGCAAGCCCGAGCGGTTCATCCAGTTAGCCCAGGCAACCGGTCTAAGCAATATGGAGATCGCAGAATGGCAGGCCGCGGCCGACCGCATGTTTGTGCCTTACGACGAAAAAATGGGCATCCATCTCCAGGATGATGAATTCCTGAACAAGAAGCCCTGGGACTTTGAGAACACACATCCAGACAAGTACCCGCTACTGCTACATTTTCATCCACTGGTGATTTACCGGCACAACGTAATCAAACAAGCCGACGTTATCTTGGCGATGGTCTTATTGGGAAACCAGTTCACCCTCGAACAGAAACGCCGGAACTTCGATTATTATGATCCCCTGACCACCGGTGACTCGTCGCTTTCGGTCTCGGTTCAGAGCATTCTGGCTATGGAACTTGGTTATCGGGACAAAGCGATCGAGTATCTAAGGTATTCGCTCTGGATGGACCTGGCGGATGTTTATGCCAACGTCGATCAGGGTTGCCACATCGCTTCCATGGGCGGGACCTGGATGGCGATTGTTTACGGCATAGCCGGTATGCGAGAACTGAATGGCCGCATCACGTTTCACCCGCGTCTCGGGAAACGCATTGAAGGTCTGCGCTTTCATCTCGTCATCCAGGGTCAACTTCTCGTGGTGGATATCGATGGGCGTAAAGGCCGGACTACTTACCTCCTCCGCGAGGGAACCGGGCTCACCATCGGTCACATGGAAGAGGAACTAAAACTTGACCCCGGAAAAGCGGTGTCACGCGACTTCAAATTTGAATCACTGCCCGAGATACGAGACAGCGCAGCATAGCAAGAGAGTTCGAAACGAAAGCAATCACCTCACAGCCCCGAAGAGCCTGGCCTGAGCGAAGTCGAATGGCGACGGCTGAAAGTAGCCCAGCAAGTGAGCGCTAGGCGAGGACTATGCCTTTGAAAGCCCCAACGGCGCGGTCCGCCTCTCTCAGCTCTTTGGCGACAAGGACAGTCTCGTTACCTACAGCATGAGCTCCACTTGGTACCCAAAGCTCGAATACGCCAGCCTGACAACGATCAAGTAATCTCGAAGCTTTCGGCCGGCGGTGGCCTCTCTTTGACCAGGGCCGAGGGTTTCCAGATTGTGAAACCCTCGGCCCTGGCAGTCGTGTATCAGGATTTGTTCACCAACTTCTCTCTCATTTCGGCATCGGAATCGACACGGCCTTGCCGGCGCCGCGCTCGGCGACCCAGATCACGTCGCCCGCGGGCTCGACTCCCGTGGGTGTCTTGAGTCCTTCTTTGATGACCGTGACGCTGGCCTTATCGCCGTTGACAGTAATTACGGATATTTTGCCGCTGCCATTCTCAGCCACGAGTAGCTTGCCATGGACGGCGCGCATGCCATCCGGCCCCTTCACGGGCTGATCCATCCAGATATCGACAGGTTGTCCGGCCTTGCCGGCAGCGTCCACCGGGATGCGGTAGAGATTGTTTGAGAACACATTGTTCACATACAACGTGCCGTCTAAAAAGGTGATTCCGTCAATGCCGTAGAGCGCGTGATCTTCGAGGAAAAGTTCGGCACTGGCAGCACCGGCCGGCAGCTTGTAGATCTTGCTGTTGATGGTGTCGCTGATGTAAAGCGCCTTGTCTGGTCCGACCGAGAAATCGTTGCAGACGCTGTTGTCACCAGGCAGGTTCCAACGAAGCTTTTCGGCGCCGGTGGCGAGATCAAAGCCCCTCAGGGCGGTATGACGCTTTGCCGGCGTTGTGCCTGGGACCGGGGTTAGCTGACACGTCCACAGAGTGTTGGTGGCGGCATCGGCGAGCATGCCGAAGAAAAAGGTGCCAGCACCCTCAGCGCTGGCATCAACGAACTTCTCGGGAGTGGTCGAGCCTGGGCGCACCTTATAGACGAAGGGAGTGCTCGCACTACCGACGAACAGTACCCCGCCTGGTGCGATAGTCAAGCTCTCTGGCTGGGACTTCGCGTCAACGATAAGAATTTCAGCGGCAGACGCTGCCTGTGCAAGGCCCGTCCATAATACGCCGCAGGCGAATGCTACGCAGGCGGCAAGCCGTCGTGCACTTGAATTGAGCATAGTTAAATCTCCTCACTTTTGGCCTTCCATGCCAAACCGATCTTGTTGAACCAGAGGTCTTAAAGACAGGGAACGGGACTGCGTCTCGAATACCTTCGATTGAGATTAGCAACCTTTGTGTCTATATCGCTTTCAATCATATCGTTTCGTTATGCTGTCCCACATGCCGGGATTCAGTCTGGTTGCCTTTGCCGGGGAGCGTTCCCTCGTGACTGAGGACGACGTTCCGCGGATCTCCGCGCTCCGGCCGAGATGACAAAGGGAGAGGCGTTTCGCTCGAAACCGCGGAGGACTATATTCGAGCAGGTTTGTTCGCCCTGGGGTGGGCAACGATCTGGTCGCAAGCAGCGAGAAGTACTCACAGAGAGGCCACTATGCCGGATACAAGAACCACGTCGAACCTGCCTTACGTGATTTTCCTGGGGGCGACGGCTGCGCTGGGCGGGATGATGTTCGGCTTCGATCTGGCCATCATCGTCGGCGCCGGGCCATTCCTGATTCAGCATTTTGGTCTCGGAGATTTGGGCCTTGGTTGGGCCTACAGTTCGCTTCTCTTCGGCTGCGTACTAGGATCGGTGCTGGCAGGCCGGCTTACCGACACCTACGGAAGACAGCGCATTCTGCTGATCGTGGCCGCCCTCTTTCTCGTCACCTCGATCGCCACCGGAGCTGCTCCCACCTTTACCGTGCTCATCCTGGCCCGATTCGCCGGGGGCATCGCGGTCGGCGGCGTTTCTGTACTCTCGCCCATGTATGTCGCGGAGGTCTCGCCACCCAGCATCCGCGGACGCATGGGCGCTGCCTACCAGATGTCAATCACTACAGGCATTCTGGCCTCGTACTGCATCAACTACGGGCTGCGCAACCAGGGCGAATGGAACTGGCGTTGGATGTTCATCAGCGGCGGCGTGCCCAGCCTGCTCTTTTTGCTTGCCTTGCTCAAGGCCCCGGAAACGCCGCGCTTCCTCTTCAAGGCAGGGAGGAAGCAGGAAGGGCTGGCGCTGTTGTCGCGCATCATGAATCCGCAGGAGGCGGCGCTTGAGGCGGCCGAAATCGAGGCCAGTCTTATGGTCGCGTCTGCTTCGAATCAACACCAGAACACGCGCGCTTTTAGAAAGGTGCTGGCGATCAGTTTTATCCTTGCCATCCTGGTGCATGTATCGGGAATCGACACGATTATTGACTATGCCCCGCTGCTGCTTAAGTTCGCGGGATGGAAGATCGATGCCGCGCTTTTTTCCACCTTCGTCATTGGCGGAATCAATTTCCTCTTCACCATCGTCTCGTTCTGGACCATCGATCGCTACGGCCGCAAGCCTCTCTACATCGTCGGCTCGCTCGGTATGTCGCTGGCGTTGTTCGCGGTGGTCTTTTCACTGGCCAGAGGCCGTTTCGACGGCGCCACGCTGCTTGTTTTGATGGCGCTCTTTATCGCATTTTTTGCCTCCTGCATCGGCCCCGTTTTCTGGACGCTGGTGCCAGAGATCTTTCCTAACAGCGCGCGCGGCCGCGCCATGGTGGTTCCCGTGGTCACGCAGTGGATCACCAACGCGCTGGTGGTGCTGCTGTTTCCGCTTGCACTGCATCGGCTCGGCCGTCTTCCCACCTTCAGTTTTCTCGCGTGCATGGCCGCGCTCCAGGCGTTCTTCGCCTGGCGCTACCTGCCCGAGACCAAGGGTAAGACACTGGAAGAAATTGAAGCCTCCTTAAGCCCCGGGCGTGGCATGCTGCAGCCCCACAATTGAAACAGCCACGGGTTCCTGCAGAAGTTGACCGCCAAATGGGCTCCCATGTATGCATTAGGACGTTGTTATGACTTACTCTGAGGTGATCCTTGAGTCCACTGAACCGGCGCGCGTTCATGCAGCTTCCTACCGGCGCCCTGCTCACTGCAGCTTCCCGCGACTTGCGGACGAGTGAGCTGCCTTCCCTCGCTCAGCAGGACGGTGTAGTTCGCGTGACCAGCACTCAGTACCTATGGGAGTATGTGCAGGCCGAGGATTCCTTTCGTCTCAAGGATTCCCAGAATCGCCTGATCGTTGAAGGCAACATGCAGCCGTCGGTGGTCGTTGCCCCCGCAGGAGACGGAACGCAGGGCGCCGTCCAGGGAATGAGGCTTGTAGTCACCAAACAAAGAATCAGCAGGAACCAGGGACGCGGAGCAGATCCATCTGATCACTTTTGCTACACTCGAAATGGCTGCTGCCGGGCTCTCACGCCTGCCGCAAGCAACCATGCAAACAGGAGCATTTGTGAGCGACGGCCGCGAAGAGCGTGAGGAATGGGAACGCCGCAGAGAGCAGGAAGCGCGCGAGAATCTGGAAGACCGGCTTGATCGCGAGATTTCCGAGTGGAAACCTGAGCGGGAAGACTCCTGAGACTGTTTTGCGGCGAGGTAGCCGGTGGAAGGGAACGCCTCTGCCGTTTTTTATGACTGCTGTGTGAATTTTCAAAATACTCCGCAAGAGAACCCTCTCATTCCTGCATGATCTTTCTAGAGTTCGCTGGCAGCGAATCACCTCTGCCTGCGGATCGCTATTTCTCAGGATCGAAAGGCAACTTCTCATGTGTCCATGCTCCACCCCGAAGATGCGCGGCAGTTTGGTAAGACACGCTACTCTCGCCCTGGCGGCAAGCGCCTGCCTGGCTGCTATTGGTCAGGATCTTTCCGCTACGCTGCCGAATGGCCGCCGCATTACGCCAGCAGGCTCCTGGATCAAGGTTGCGCCCTACCCCTATACGCTGGCTCTGCGGCCCGGCGGAGATCAGCTTGTTGCTCCATCGATCGGTTGGCCCTTCTCTTTAAACATCGTCGACCACCCCGGCTTGAGCGGCGCCGCGGCCGCATCGCAAACGGCGGCCACGCGCGTTTCCGTGCAACGAATCCCCGCCGGGCGGAAGAACGATCCTGAAGTGCAGGTGCATACGGGGGTTGTCTATTCTCCCGACGGGCAGTTGCTTTATGACACCAGCGGCGACACGGGGGAAGTGCACATCATTTCTACCCAGACATGGAAGCGCGTTGCCACCATCCCGCTGAACGGCCCAACGGCCGGCCGGTCTTTTGCGGAAAGCTTCGCGGCGGCGATCGCACTCAGTCCCGATGGAAGCCTGCTCTATGTGCTCGACCAGGGTAATTGGCGGGTCGTGGTGATCGACACCAAAAGCCGCCAGCGCGTGGCATCGCTCGCGACCGGCAGCAACCCCTTCTCGATCGCACTTTCGCCGGATGGCTCGCGGCTTTACGTCACCAACTCCGGGCTATTTGAGTACAAGCCGATTGGGGGCCTCGACAAGAACGACATCATGAAAACGGGACTTACCTTTCCGCCCTTTGGATACCCATCGAAAGCAGCACGAGAGGGGACTACCGTCGAAGGCCACGACGTTGCCGGGCTTGGCGATGAGAATGATGTACACGGCAGCTCACTCTGGACCTACAACGTGACCGACCCAACCAAGGCAACCTTGCTTGGCCGTCTGCGGTTGGGCGAAGCCATTGGCCCTGATAGCGAAAGAGCGGCTAAAACCGCCGTCGGCGGAGCGTCGCCCAGTGGAGTTGTGGCTGACCGGGAGCACGTTTACGTTGCACTGGCTCATCAGGATTCCGTCGCCGTTGTGGATGCGAAGGGCGGCCGGCTCCTGCATGAGATCCCGCTAAGCCCGTTTTCCGGGAAGGCCTTTCTCGACCGCCGTGGGCGGCCATTGCGCGGAGTGATGCCGGCGGGCCTTGCCCTGCATGGGCAGCGGCTCTATGTAACCGAAGCTGGCATCAATGCGGTCGCCGTGATCGATACGGCATCGAACCAGGTGCTGGGTCATCTGCCGGTTGGCTGGTTTCCTACCGCTGCCGCCGTTTCAGAAGACGGCCGCACACTCTATGTGGCCAATACCAAGGGCAAGGGAAGCGGGCCGAATGGCGGAGACTCATTCCACCCTGTCAACACGGGCAGCTATATTGGAGAGCTGGAATTTGGCAGCATCTCGGTGATCTCACTCTCGGATGAGTCGCATCTGCGCCAAACCACCGCGGCGGTAGCCGGCAACAATGAAGCAGCTCTGACGCCGGATGCACACCTGCCCCATCTGCGCCATGTGTTCTTCATCATTCGCGAGAATCGCACCTACGACGAAATACTCGGCGATCTTGCCGGCGGCGACGGAGATGCAAAACTTGCCCGCTGGGGTATGCATGGATGGCTGTCGAGCACACCGCAGGACAAGACCCTCCAGGTGACGCCCAACGCTCACGCCCTGGCCCAGCGCTTCGCGACCAGCGATCGCTTTTTTGTCGACGGCGATGTATCGGCCGATGGACATCGCTGGGTCATGGGCGCAGCGCCCACTCCGTGGTTCCATATCGCCTGGACCACAAGCTATGCCGATCGCAGGACCGGCAACCCTGCAAGCGAAGCGCCCGGACGGCGTGCCCTGGGTGGCGGCGCCGACGCACCCATGCCGGAAGACGAGCCCGAGTTTGGGACTCTGTGGGAGCACGTAGCCGACGCAGGCCTCACCATCAGAAACTATGGCGAAGGGCTGGAGGTTGAGGGCGGCGAGGAGATTGCCGGCTCCGAACCAAGTGGCCAGCGCATGGTATTGAATGCTCCTGTTCCTCTGCCGGTATTCACTTCCACCGATCGGAACTTCCCTACCTTCAACCTCGGGATCCCCGATCAGTTCCGCTATGACGAATTCGTCAAAGACTTTGGCAAGATTCTCAGCTCAGGCGACGCGCCGTCGTTGATCGTGATTCGCCTCCCTTGCGATCACACCGCAAGTCCGAGAGCCCGAGACGGCTACCCCGACAGAGCCTCCTACGTCGCGGACAACGATCTGGCGTTGGGGAAAATCATCGACTTTCTCTCGCATAGCGCGATCTGGAAGGACAGTGCCGTGTTTGTTACGGAAGACGATGCCCAGGGAGGAGTCGACCATGTCGATGCCCACCGCAGCGTACTGCTGGCGATGAGTCCTTATATCCGTAAAGGTTACATTTCTCATCGGCACAGCAGCATGGCCAGCATCCAGAAGACGATGTATGAGCTGCTGGGTGCGGGTCCGTTGAATCTCGAAGACAGGCTCTCGGCCGACCTCAGCGACCTGTTCACGACGACCCCGGATTTGACGCCGTACGTAGCCGCGGCGGCAGACTCGAAGGTATTCGATCCCGCTAAGGCCCGCCTGGCGAGACCCAAGAATGCAGAGCAGGCAAGGGAACTACTCGATTGCGATGACCCCAAGGAGATAGAGGCGGAATTCCGCAGGGAGGCACGCAAGAATCGCACGACGCGTGCGAGCGGCCAATGATGGTATTGGTATGGTTACCGGCTAGAGCGAGGCGGATGTTCAGTGAGAACGGAACAGATGGGGTGAGAAGGCCGGAACCCTGCTCGGAAAGCTTTGCAGGGAGGTGAGTTGTTGGTTGATGGGCCGGGCTCTACGGGACTTGATCGCGCTGCCATCCCCTACCCAGCACTGACGTGCTGGGCTACTTTCAGCCGTCGCCATCGACTTCGCTCAGGCCAGGCTCCGGGGCTGTTCGGTGGTAATACGGTGATTCGTCTTTTCTTAGGCAGGTCGGTTTCCCTTCTTTAGCTTGAAAGGGCTAATTTGGAGAAGCCGGGATTGTTCGTTCAAACTTGACCACAAACAAAAGCGCGGGCCCGATGGGCCCGCGCTTCTTGTGCTGGTGTTGACTCGGTTAGAAGTCGATTCTGGCTGAAATCTGGCCAGACCTTGCCCCACCGAAGTCCGATCCGATCGTGCTTGTGATCAGGCCGAAGCTCGGCGAAGCGATGTTGTATGTTCGGATCGCCCAGGTTGGTGTGGTTCAGCACATTGGTGAATGTTCCTTCCACCCGGAAGTTGACGCGCTCCGTGATGGGGAACACCTTGCTGAGACCGGAGGAGAGATTGACCGTTCCGGGACCGACGATGGAACCAGCGCCGGCATTGCCGAAACGTCCAATCGGATTCGGTACGGGGCCCGTACCGCTGCCTGTGGTGCAAGGCGTGCCCGGCGCCCAGCCAGGGTAGCCCGGGCAAGTGAACGCTCCGGTGTTTGTCCAGTGAAGGCGCGTGCGGCCTGCGGGGGTTGCGCCTACGCCGGCAACCTTGTCGGGAAACTGGTTACGATGACCACCGTCGAAACCGGCCAGAGTACCGTCGAGGCCTGAACCGGTGCCAGAGGGATCGCCCTGCCCGTCTGGGAAATAGGGTGATTCGAACGGACCGGTCTGCACCAGAAGGATGTTGGCAAGACGCCAGCCGCCAATGGCAAGGTCGGCAGCCCGCGACATGGAGGAACCGAATTGCCGGCCGCGACCAACGGGCAGGTCGTAGACCATGGTTGTGTTCCAACGGTTGCGTCGCGTGCCGTAGACGTTTCCGAAGTCGACGTGCCTTGCCAGAATCGACGTGGCCCTCGATCCACCGGATTCTCCGGCAAAGCCGCGTGTTGGCAGGTCCCTGGTTGTCTGCCAGCGCTTTGGCGAAGGTGTAAGAAGAGTTGAATTGAAGACCCTTCTGGAAGCGGTGCCCAACCTCAGCCTGCAACGAGTGGTAGCTTGCATTGGCGCCCGTTTCACGGCTATTGATGCGGCCCCAGTTCGGGTAGATGCGGGCGCTCAACGGCTGGAAGTTTGCTGAGGTGGTGTTGGAGAAGGGCAGTGAGTTCAAGTCCGGCGCCCAAACCAAATCATGCGTCTCAGAGCCGATGTAGGAAATACGCAGGGAGTAACCGGTGCCAATGGCCTGATCGACGCTCAAAGACCATTGCTCGGTGTAAGGATCCTTCCAGTTCGCGCTGTTTGCTGTTCCGAAATAATCCTGACCGTAGCAAGTGGAGCAACCGGCGCTTCCTGCTCCTGCGAAGATATTCGGCCATTGATAGCCAACGGTGTGCGCCGTCGTATCCAGCGTGTTGGTGTACTGCGTTGTCTGGGCCTGCAGGGTTCCGGTCAAAGAATAGAAGTTGGAGCCAAGCACCGTGATGTTGTACATGCCAAAACCGCCGCGTACGGACGTGCGGTCGTTGTTGAAAGGCCGATAGGCAAAGCCAACGCGTGGCATGAAGCGCAGGTGGGGATACTTTTTCAGACCTTTCGGGTAACCCGCCTGCCCGTTGGATAGAACCGGCATGCAAGGTACACCGTTGATGGTGTTGCCACCACTGTTTGAGCCGTAAGGAGTACAGGCATTGGCGCTGGCCAGAAAGTTCGTCGCCAGCAGGTTCTGTGCGCCGTTGGGATAGATGGATTCGCCTGACCCGGCGATGGGAACGAAATTGCCGATATCTCCATGGACGTCGGAATAGCCAGGGTGAAGCTCATAACGAACGCCGTAGGTGATGGAGAGATTCGGAGTCATCTTCCATTGATCCTGGCCAAAGAAGTGGTAGTGGGTCGATTTTCCGTCGTTGTCCTGCTGCACGTCGTCGTAAAACGTCTGGTAGGGCAGACCGCTCAGAAAGTCGGCGAAGTCGACACCGGTGAAAAGGCCGGCGCTGTTCTTCGTGTTGTAGGTGAAGGTGCCGTAGTTGTCAGAGCCATTGAAACCAAGCGGAGTGATTGCTTCGAGTTGGCGAATGTCTGCGCCGAACTTGAATTCGTGATGGCCTTTGGACCAGTTCAAGGCGTCGGTATAGACGAAGGTGCGCGACTTGGTGAGAGAGCTGAGACGATCTGCGTTCAGAGCGCTGATGTTATTGAAATCGAGTTCAGGGATGCCGTTGTAGAACAGATTCTGCAGGCCATTCAATCCCAGGCCCTGGGTGAACCCTTTGCCATCGAAGCTGTTGGAGGTGCCTTGCGTGTTGAAGGTTAAACCGAAGCCAAACTCGTTGATGATGTGCGGTGTAACGGTGTAGTTCGCGCTGATCTTCAGCACGCGCGTCTGATTCGCGTTTTGTGCGGAAGGCACGGCCAGGGGCTCGAAGGTGTTGGTGGGAAAGTTCTTCCAGGTAAAGCGGCCCCATAACAGGAACTTCTGGTTGGCCCCGAAATACTGGTCACCGCGAATGTCGAACTGATCGGAGTGTCCGCTGGTGTCTTTGTTCACCACGTAGTTCGGAGTTCCATCGTCGGTGAACGAGGTGGGATCACCTACATTCGGGTCAGGAAAGAACTGCAACAGTTTGACCGCGGAAGGATCGAGCGCCGGGAGTGCAGTGCCGTAACTGCCTCCTGTAAAGGGATTGGTAAGCCCGGTGAATCCTGCAGATACGTACTTGGAGAAGTCGCCCTTCTTCATCAGGGTACTAGGTACCTTGTAGAGCTCTGTCGACTGCGAAGGGTGCCGCCAGCCCTCGTAGGCGCCGAAGATAAAAGTCTTGTTGTGGCCGTCGTAGAAGTGCGGAATCACCACGGGACCGCCAAAGCTACCACCGTAGGTGTTGCCGATGAGTTTGGCCTTGGTTGTGGTGACCGGAAAAGTGTAAGGAATTGCGTCGAAGGCCGCGTTCTGGTGATACCAGAATGCCGAGCCGTGAATCCTGTTGCTGCCACCCTTGCTGATCACAGTGATTTCACCGGGCTGACCGAACTCGGCGTTGTTCATCACTCCATCGGCGCGAAGTTCAGCGATGGACTCGGTGGAAGGAAACGCGTCTCCGATCGGCGTATTTCCTCCATTCGCGCTCTGCACGGTAATTCCGTCTACCGCAACTTCCGTCTGAAACGGCAAGCCGCCCTGCAGAGAAAAAGTTTTTTTGTCGGCCTGCACACCCGGCAGGGTGCCGACAATGTTGAGCGCGCTGGTACCGTTGGCGCTGGCGCGCGTATTCACAGGCAAATTAGCCGCTTCAGCGGCTGAATATACGGCGCTAATGGCGGGTGTTTCAGTGTTGATGGCGCTGATGGTATCCGCAGACACGGTTACTTCCTGTTGGATACTGCCGACGACCAGGGCTGCGTCAATGCGGAGTTGCTGGCGTGCCGCCAACGACACACCGGTGGTGGACCACTTTTCAAAGCCCGTACCAGTCACCAGGAGCGAGTAACGCCCGGCCTTGGTGTCGAGGAACTGGTAGTCGCCTGTACCCGTCGTGGTTGTCGCGCGTGTAGATCCTTCATCCAGATTCGTGAGCGTCACAGTAGCGCCTGGGACGACTGCGCCGGCCGTGTCCTGCACTGTGCCGATGATGCTGCCCTGAATGGATTGCGCGATGCCAGCGCGACCCGCGGAAAAGCAAAGAAGAATTGCCGTGACTGTGGCGAGAAGCCTTCCGGTACACAACCGGAAACAAGGTAACGGATGCATAAGCGAACTACCTCCTGAAAGTCAAACAGTATGAAAGCAACAATCCATCGAGGGGAGACAGTGATTGTTTAGCGGGGGCCCAGAACGAGACATCAAAACGACCGGTTACCCGATGCGAACTTCGAGCAAGGTACCTGGTGACGACTTCTACGTGGGTGACTCCATAATAGTCCGGCCACAGCAAAATGTCCGTAGGTAAATTGCCTGCAATTTGTCGCTGTTCCCACGGTGAATATGGATACGAGCTTAAGGACTAAAGGTTAGAGCATGATGAATTTGCCCGTAGTTGCTGCCCGTAGTTGCTGCTTCACCGGCGCACACGGTAGAAAAAGCGGGTTCCGTCCAGTGAATGCTGGGGTGGGTCTGTAGAGGCCTTGCCTATCCTCAGGCAGGCGCGATTTTCGAGCCTGGACTCATGTCCGGATTTCAACAGGGCTCAGGCGCAGACGTTCCAAGCCCTGGAAGCCAGAGTAACGCCTGTCTGGTTTGGTATTTTGGTGAACCATCCACCCGGCGAATGGACGATCGTTGGCGAGGGGCCAGGGAACGTATCGAACGGCCGTCCGGCGCAAGCCAGACGATATTCTTACGTGGCGACTTCAACCGGAAACAACTAGCGGTGAGACTTGAATAAGCCAGGCGGCGTGCCGCCGTCCCGCAGAAGAGTCGAGTGCCCTGGCGTAAGGAACAGGATCACACCTATAGCAACAAAAATAAACACCAGCGCGACAACCAGCAGGCACCACGTCGTCTTCGGTTTACCCTGAGATGCTATCGTCCTTTGCATGTTCACCCCCAGCAATCACCTGGTTGGCAAGCGGCAACCACTGCGCGCCTAAATACTCCCATCTGCGGTTGCCACCGGTACGTGCATGAACGTGAGCGCGGGACCGGAAACGTTGCACACACGCTACGCCGCTTCCACTTGGACATTGGCTGACCGGCCATGAGCCCCTCGGTAAGGAAAGATCAGGCTGAAGACGGTGCCGCCCGATTCCGAGCCGTATTTGCTGCGAACCTGGATGTGTCCCTGGTGCTTGCGTACGATGTTCGAGCATACCCAGAGACCAAGTCCGGAGCCCTGAGAACCCTTGGTCGTTACAAATGCCTCGTACATGTGCTTGCGTGTCTCGCGGCTTATTCCGACCCCTGTATCGGCAATCGTGATCCTTATGCCTCGCTCCCCGGTAAGCCAGTCCGTTCCTCGTTTCACACGTATCTTAAGCTTTCCACCCCGTGGCATCGCCTCGATGGCGTTCGCGATCAGGTTTACGAAAACCTGGCGCATTTCGCCGGGGAAGCACAGCAATTTGGGTGCGTCGCTTTGTTCGAACTCGACTTCGACCTGGGCTTCTTTTAGCCTGCCTTTAAACAGAATCAGCACCGATTGCACAAGAGCAGCGATGTTCGTCGGCACAGCTGTGACAGATTGCCGGTGAAACTGCAGCCCCTGAGAGGTGATTTCGGACGCGCGGCGCAATTCCTCTTCTGCCTGGTAAAGATACGTGGCGGCCTCGCTCGAGCTGGATGCATTCCGCGCGAGATAGAGCAGATTGGTTACCGCTTCCAGCGGGTTGTTGATCTCGTGAATGATAGAAGAAGTGAGCCTGCCTATGCTCGCCATCTGCTCTTGCTGTTCCAGAATCTGCTCTGCGCGCTTGAGGTCGCTGATGTCTTCAGAAATGGAAAGGACGCGCCCTGGCCGTTGCGGATCGTCGTTCATCAGTGACACTGAGTTGCGGACCCAGACAGAACTGCCATCTGGTTTCAGATAGCGCTTCTCAATCACAAAACCTGGAATTTTTGCACTCAGCAACTGTTGCAGCAGGGTTTCGTGACGTGCTCGATCGTCTGGATGGGTCCAGGCAAAAAGATTCTCTTTGCGCACCTCTTCCGGATGCCGGCCGACCATGCGAGCGAACGCCTCGTTCGCATGCACGATATAGCCGCGCACATCCGTGATGGTGAAGCCCGTGGCCGCCTCAGAAAAGAGGTTACCGAAATGTTTAGGTGCCCGCATTATGAGTCGAAGCGCCATGATCGAGTCCGGAGCTTCCTTTAGTAGGATGCGCGGAGGTGTCCCCGTGCCGTATACACAGCGAGAATCGGGCGAATTGGTAGCGTCCGATGGCCCGCAAAAGGCGGGTAAATGGGGCTCCTCCATAGAACCGCGGAAGTGACAGATCACCATTCGGAACGATCGTCTCGACCGGCTATTGGCTTTGTACCCCTTCGGCGTACCAGGGAACAGGCCGATCGAGTGCGATATTGGCAGCGACGGCTACGCCAACGCCCGCAAACATCCAGGGAAGCGCTTTCATGGATACATCTCCTGCTTGTTTGGATGCAAATACCGCGGCCGGGGGTAAGTGCGAGCAGGATGAGCCACTTGTACGAACGGTTGCACTCTTCGGTTCGTTTCATTAGAGTGCGCACTGTGTGTGGTTAACCTGCAGGAGGAATGTATCGATGGAAATGCATCGGACGCGTCAATGGACGGGCCAGGGGACGAGTCGAGGGACGAGTCAATGGACGCGGGGTGCTCGACATGCCAGCTGGATCGTGGTTCTATGTTGCCTGGTGTCGCAGTGGGCGCCGTTTGCCGAAGCTCAGACCGACCTCACCGGATACTGGGTGTTCCGCGTGCCCAACGGAGACGGAACAACCCGTGAGACGTACTTCGAATTGAAAGAAAGCGGAGAAACGATCACGGGTACCCTGCTTGGGCGCGGGCCCAACGGCACGCCGATCGCCGGTACTTTTAAAGATGGTGCATTGCAATTCCAGACCTTGCCTCCCACCGCCCCTCTCTCTCCGACAGCCTCCGCCTACCCTTTTCGTCCAAGCGTATATGAGGGCGCCTGGAGCGACGGAAAGCTTTCGATGCATACGCAGAATTTCCGCCATGAGCCGTTCGTCGGCGTGGCCGAGAAGACGACCCGCGAAGCGACTCTACCGCCGGCAAGGTTGCCGCTGCCGGCTTTGCGCGACGTTCCAGACAATGGACTGACGCGCACTCCGCCCATGGGCTGGAACAGTTGGAACAAATTTGCCGGAAAAGTCGATGACGCCGCGGTGCGTGGGATGGCCGACGCCATCGTAGCGAGCGGCATGGATAAGCTGGGGTATGTCTACGTCAACATCGATGACACCTGGCAAGCTGGACGCGACGCTGCCGGCAATATTACTACCAATACGAAATTTCCCGATATGAAGGCGTTGGCCGACTATGTGCATTCCAAAGGTTTGAAGATCGGCATTTACTCCTCGCCCGGACCGAAGACATGCGCACTTTATGAAGGCAGCTTCGGTCATGAGGTGCAGGACGCAAATACCTACGCGGCCTGGGGGATTGACTACCTAAAATATGACTTTTGCGGCGGTCGGCTGATTTATAAGTCGACCCAGGAAGATCTGCAGCCGCTCTACCAGAAGATGGGAGAAGCGCTGCAGAACACTCACCGCCCGATCGTCTACAGTCTTTGCGAGTACGGCGACGGTGACGTTTGGAAATGGGGCACAAAGACGGGCGGCAACCTCTGGCGGACCACCGGAGACATTCGCGACGAATGGGCATCGATGGAGCGCATTGGATTCAGTCAGATCGATATTGCCTCGTATACGCGGCCAGGACACTGGAATGACCCGGACATGCTCAAGATTGGCAATGGCGGCATGAACGCGGAGGAATACCGTACCCACATGAGCCTGTGGTCGATGTTGTCGGCGCCTTTGATGGCCGGCAATGACCTGCGGACCATGACCGACGAAACCAAATCCATTTTGATGAATGCCGAGGTCATCGCCATTGATCAGGATCCGGCCGCAAAGCCGACAACGCTGCTGACCCAAGAGGGCAAGATGGAAATTCTGGTAAGACCCATGCAAGACGGGTCGATGGCCGTGGGGATCTTTAATCGAGGGGATGCCCCGGCCGAAGGCAAGCTGGCGTGGGATAGCTTGAAGATGGGCGCGCTGAACAAGAAGTGGAAAGTAAGGGACCTCTGGAAACATGCGGACGTTCCCGTTTCGGGCGCTACCTTTGCGGCCAATGTTCCGGCGCACGGCGTCGTGCTGCTTCGGGTTTCCAGCGGAAAGAAATAGCCGGAGCGCACTTCATCGTGCCTGTGGTCATTGGGTCCCACGTTCGCTTGGCGTACGTGCGCTCTGGATCAGGCTGGAAGATCGAAGATAGTTTTTTGGGATCGGAAGGCTTGGCTGGGCAGATTGCTCAAAGAAGGCCGGGTTGTGGCAGCGAAGAAATAATGCAAACAGTTGTTGACCCCACTCTAGAACCCAAAAGGCTGGGTTCTAGAATGGGCCACCCGAGCTTTTGTCGCCGGTAAACGAACAGACCGGTGAGTGTCCAGGCTTTTGTTGCCGGTAAACATCTCGTGGGTTGTTGCCGGCAATGATCCGGGTGGTTTGTTCTTGACTTCACCAACGCAAATCCATCAGATAGCGAGTACAGACCTATTTGCAAGCGCTTGCGCGAGCCCCGTGTTTTCTGGGCGGGCCGCCCTCTAAGCGTTCACTGCACAGGAAGGATTTCGCTGGTCATGGCACTGACGGAAACCCTGAAAGCGCGCTGGTTTTACTACTCCCTGCTGACCCTTCTCTGCTGGGGAGCCTATGCGTTGTTCGCCAAGTTCGGATCGAGAGAGATACCACCCGAAGCCATGCAGTTTCTGTTTACGATCGGATCTGTTCCGGTCGCTGTGGGGCTGCTCATCGCGCGGCGCTTTCAACTTGAGAAGAGCGGCAGAGGGATTTTTTACGGAGTTCTCAATGGCGTGCTCTCCGCGGTTGGAGGCATCGCGCTCTTTGCCGCATACCACACGAACGGCAATACCTCGATTATTACCGCATCCTCTTCTCTCTATCCCGTGATCACCGTTTTGCTTGCTGTCACTGTACTCCGTGAAAAGTTTGGAGTGGTTCAGGTAGCTGGACTGGGCTTTGCCGTCCTGGCCATCGTTATCTTCTCGCTGTAGGAGCGCGCCCGTGATTCACCTTGCACCCTGGTTCTGGTTTGTCGCCATCACGCTGCTCAGCTGGGGCGTAGTCGGTTTGCTGCAAAAGCTCTCTACCAATCACGTATCCGCCGAGTCGTCGCTCATCTGGCTGGTCGTCGGCTTTCTCCTCTTGCAGCCGGTGCTGTATCCGGGGAAGTCGCTGTTCGGCTACTCTGGCTGGAATCTAACGTGGGCTCTCTTGAGTGGAGCATTGAACGCCCTGGGCGCCTGGGCACTGTTTGCAGCACTGAAGAACGGAGGCAAGGCCTCGATCGTAGCGCCGCTCACTGCGCTCTATCCGCTGGTCGTGATCCTGTTAGTGCCCTTCGTTCTGCACGAATCGATCACGCGTTTGCAGGCGCTAGGCCTGACTTGCAGCCTGATCGCTGTCGTCTGCCTTTCGGCCTGACCATCTCCTAACCATTAGGGAGAGCGCGTTTACCGGCAAAGTCTATTCGGCATGTCGAGTGAAAGCGTTGATGGGCTTCGCCCGTTCTATTCAACCCACGTACGCTGATGCGAACCTTCTTCTCGAACATTGGCGGCACCCGTGCAAGGCCCGGGGTTCGGTTGAGCGGTCAGGTGTTGTGACACGACTTGCCTTCCTGCAAGTGACCACGGGTCTTCTGCCTGCCCGAGAGTTTAGTTCGTGGCCTTCGGCTTGCTCGGGCGAGCTTTCTCCTTTGCCTCAATGTGAAGCCTGGGTGCAGTCGAGTTACGAATCACCAGTTCCGTCTCGATCACATATTCGTTGCCCTTGCGTTTCTTGAGTTTCAGCATCTTATCCAAAGCCTGAAACGCGGTCACGCCCAACTGCTCTCGGGGCACACCAATCGTGGTCAACGGGGGCCGCGTCAAAGACGCGAACGGAATATCATCGATCCCGACGATCGAAATATCTCTGGGAACCTCAATGCCCTCGGCCTCAAGCGCCAACATCGCGCCCATGGCAATTAAGTCATTGCCGCAAAAAATAACTGTCGGCTGGTCTTTCGCGGCCAGGATCAACTGCACAGCGGAAGCCGCGGCATGGAAGTTATTGGTGCTGTGCGTGACCGGGTGCGGATCAAGCCCTTTCCGCTTCAAGCCTTCTACGAGCGCCTGGGTAATGTGCGATGCCGTCTTGTTTGTGGGTGGGCCGCCAATGACCGCCGCGCGCCGATGCCCCTGCGAAGCAACATGCTCAATGGCCTGAGCCAGCCCTCGCTCATAGTTGATGCGGAGGGTCGATATCAGTTTGTTGGGCGTCAAATGATTGCAGAGTACGACGGCAATTCCTTCATCCGTCAGGGAAGCGATCACCCGGTCGTCGAGGGAGGAAGTGATGATCGCCACCCCGCGCACATCATTCTCGATAAGCTTGCGAATCACCGATTCCGCGCGTTTCTCGTTGTATTCGGTGTTCAGCAGCAGCACATCGAAGCCGCGATCCCAGCCTGCCGATTGAAAGCCGCGAATGATCTCAGAAAAGAACGGATTCGTTATCTCGGAAATCACCAGACCGAACAGATCACTCTGCCCAATGGCCAGCCGGCGCGCATGCACGTTGCGGTGATAGTGCAGTTGCTCTACAGCGGCCTGCACCCGTTTCACTGTCTTGGCTGATATGAACGGACTTCTGGACAGCACACGGGAGACGGTCGCGGGAGATACCCCAGCCAGTTTCGCGACATCGTTCATTGTATGCGCCATTTTCATCCCCTCAGGCGTGGAACAAACCTTCAAGCAATGGCTGAGACAGAGACCTTACGAGACTACATGAGTCAGGGCAACACGCGAGACTGTTTACCGAAGAAATCGGGCCGTAACCTTCTCGTACTTATCTCTGCTCAGCTCACGCTCGCGGAAAGCCCTGCTCGCGAAGGAATAACTCGCGAAGCCCTGCATCGCGAAAGGCTTCTGTGCCTCCCACGGCCTGGGTAGAAAGGGCGCCGGTGATATTGCCCGCCCGGGCGCAGGTACGGAGATCGAATCCGTTCAGCCATGCGCACAGAAAACCGGCATTGAAACTATCGCCTGCTCCGATGGTATCTACCGGGGTTACGATCACTCCCGCTACATCGAAGACTTCGTGACGGTGTTTTATCCGGCAGCCCTGCTTTCCGCGCTTCACCACAATCGTCGGTACCTGCTCCCCAAGCCGCTTAAGGGCCTCGTCGAGGCTGCAGCCGCCAGCCATTCGGCAGATTTCGCTTTCGCTGGGCATGAACAGATCGACCAGCGGCAATATCTCCTTGAGCGGCGGCCCCCATGCGTTCCGCGGGTCGTCGTTGGTATCGAGCGACAGGGTCATTCCCACGCTCTTCAAATGGCGCAGCAGGGCGGCGATGTCAGGTTGCAGCGCGATCTGCAAATAAAGAGACGACAGATGGAAATGGCGGGCCTGGGCCAGCCGGTCAACGTTGAGGTGAGCAACGGTAAGTGCCGAGATGCTTCCCAGATAAGTCAGAGAATGACGGACAGGGCCGTGTGGCAGCAGGATCGTGACACCGGTTGAGAGGGCGCCGTCGAGAATCACGCCCGATGTTTCCACGCCCACCTGGTTCAGGCGGCTGAGCGAGATGTTGCCAAAGTCATCGTTACCGGCTACGGCCGCGAATTGTACCCGCAGCCCAAGCGTCGCGGCATTATGGGCCACAATCGCCGAGGAACTGCCGAGCGTCGACTGGAATCCAGTGCCCAGCAAGTCGCGTTCGGTCTCCATGATGAGAGGTAGACCATACATGATCAGATCGAGATTCAATTCGCCGGCAATCGCCAGGTCAAAGGGCTTGTTGCTTTGGGTCATAGAGTCGCTCATCGGGAATGTGCTCATGTGATTGAGCAGGCAGAAACGCTTCCACCCTTTTAGCGCCGGGCGGAACCTGGCAGCGGCGCGACCTGGCGGCGCCTGAGTGAAAGCGCTCTCGTCGAGGTTGCGGTGCGGAACGACTGCCTCTGTTCTGCGATGAGTCCGATTCTAGGGAAGGGAAGAGAGCGATGTCAAACGCTTGCATAAGGCTTTTGAAGGGTGTTTGTCTGAAAAGAAAGAGCCGCGCGAACGCTATTTTGCCATCTTCAGGCAAGGGCCGCCATAGCCGCTATAAGCAGAATGATCACCGTCGAAACAGAAATGGACAGGTTCGACACAGCACTCCTTACCTTGATCGCTCTATAACATTGGTGCAGTTCATGGCGCTTTCGTAACAAACAAAAGTGAATATTTGCTGAAATCCCATGGGTCGAGACCAAGGATCGAAAACCAGGGATCGAAAACCAGGGATCGAAAACCAGGGATCAAGACCTCCCCATCCTGCGAAACCCAAATCGGGAAGAGAAGCAGCCCGTAGTCCTTTCCGTAGTGTTGGACGGGTGAGACTTCCGCCCGATAGCTTCTTCTTTTCTTCCCCCACCTCTAAAGCATGATGGGTATCCGTCGATACCCCCTTCAGAGGTCATAGTGACGGGCATCAGGGTTCTTCTCGTGGATGACGATGACGTGGTGCGCATGGCGTTGAGCTGCGTACTCGAAGAATGTGGATTCAACGTAACTGGCGCAGCCAACGTGTCTGAGGCTCTCAAATTTATCAGCAGCGGCGAGACCTATGACGTTCTGCTGAGTGACCTTCATATGCCTGGGGCAGGAGATGGCCTCACCGTCGTCAGCGCCATGCGGCACGCCAATCCTCAGGCGGTAACGATGTTGGCCAGCGCATTCCCGGAAATGAACGCCGCCATCCAGGCCATCCTGCTGCAGGCCGACGAGATCCTGGTAAAGCCGCTGGACCTGGGCCGGATCAGTGGGATCATTCAGCGCCGGGTGCTGAATAGTCCGGTGCGATCTGCAAGGGCCCGTGAAGCCGAAAGTGTTGCTGCCTTTATCGAGCGCACCGGGCAAACCATTCTGCGGGAATGGTTCGAGCGCATACAGGCCGACGAAGCGTTGATGTCGATTCCGATGAGTTACGAGTCGCGCTGCGGACATCTCTTGTCGATCTTGCGCGATATCGCGACTCGTCTCCGCGCCGATAAGAAAGTGGGTTCCAGCAAACTTCATTCCATTGCAGCCATGCAGCACGGGTGCGAGCGGCTGAAACAGGGTTACACGGCGGCGATATTGGTTGAAGAGTTCCGCATTCTGCAGGCAAGCGTCTTTCACATCTTGCATAACAACCTGGCCAGAATCGACTTCAACCATTTGCTGGCGGCTATGACCACCATCGCCGACGAAATTACAGCGCAACTTGGTCAAGCGATGGCTTGTTTTCTCGTAGAACCGATTCGACCCGTTGCCATGCCGCTCGAAACTGCTCCCATTCGCAGCAAACCCTATTTGAACGCATAGCAGAATGAAATCCTGACCTGCCACAAACACGGGTGCTGAAGCTTGTTGGAAAACGACTGCACTTGTGGCGGGGCCGAGAGCAGCCAGGGTTTCATCCAGATTTTCATCCAGATTTTCATCCTGGGTTTCATCCTTGGATTTCATCCTGGGTAATCCTCACCCGTCGCCACTCGACTTCGCTCAGGCCAGGCTCTACGGGACTGTCCGCTGGTAATACGGTGATTCGTCTTTTCTTACAAGCCTGATTCAGCGGTAAACCTTGATCCAATGATTGCGCATCTTTGGGCGAATCATCTCACCTGCGGTTTCCGAAGCGATGGCATTGGTTGGTTCGACCGGCATGTGGCAGTCGATGCAATTGTCTGCAATCTTTCGCCCCATGGTTTTCGACATGCCACAGCTCTCCACCTGGTGGCAGCTCAGGCAACGGTCTGAGTACGCCGCCGCAGGCCGCTCTGCCTGGTGAACGTCGTGGCATGTTTCACAACTCATCTTCGGCGACGAAGCATAGCAGCGGCTCTTCTTGAGCAGCCCAACCTGGTTTCCGTGGACGTCAGGATGCGCAGCGAGCTCTCCCTCGCTCGGTTGCAGATAACTGTCTAATGGCTTGCCTGGTAAATAAGAAAATGCAGGCAACAGTTCTTCACTGCGGATTCCGTTATGGCAAAGCGCGCAAAGGTCCACCTGCCGGTCGCGCGTAAACTTTGCGGGATTCAGAATCGCTTCGCCGCCCGCACTCGCCGGGACAGTTGTCTTCGCCTGGTGTATCGCGATGTGGGCGGTACCCGGCCCGTGGCACCGTTCGCAGGAGATGCCGGTAACCAGGCTCGCCTTGTTATAGGCATTGGTCAACGGGTCCATGGAGAGGGTTTCGATCGATGTGGCGTGGCACTCGAGGCAGCGCGGAATCACGGCGCGTGAAAAATTCATGGCGCCGTCTTTGTAGCCGGGGCTATTGATCCAGCGATTGCCGTCAGTCCAGTAGCTCACGGGCAGCTCAAACAAGCGTTCCCCGTGCCAATAAAGATAGCTTTGCCCGCGGACGCCGGAACCTATCACAACATCCATGCGTTCGCTTCGTTGCTTTAGCTGTCCCGGCCAGCCTGCAACGGCTGTCTGATAGAAACCGTCGGCCCTGGCTTCCATCTTGAAATACAGGCCCGGGTCGTCACCGGCCTTCGCAGGATCCGCGATCATGAGCACATTCGCCCCATCGTGGAACGCGCCAGAAATGGAATCTTTGTTCGCCGGTTGTGAGGTCAGGTGGTGTGAGGTGTGAAGGTACGAATCGCCTTGATCATGATGGCAGGAGACGCAAGCCGCATCGCCCGCATACCCGGTTTGAGGCGCCTGCGCGGTGGCGGGAGGAGCAGGTTCCGCCGGAGCACCGGTCCGCAGCCCAGCGGCCCGGAGCGCGACTGCCAGCAAGCCAAGCGCCGCCAGGAGGAATACCACGCTCGTTTGTCTCACGCGAGGTGACCCCTTTTCACCATGAAGGCTCAGCCCTGGACGTCGACCCACGCTCTCTTTTGCGAACTCGTCACCACTGAGTCGAGAATACGCAACTGTCGTATACCGTCTTCGAAGGTGGGATACTCTACCGGCGCGTCGCGATCCGCAACTTTGCGATAAAAGCGGCGAAAGGTCTGTTTGAATGTGTCGCCGTAGCCTTCACTATGGCCGCCCGGCAAGCCGGCGAAGCCTTGCGAGCCTTCTTTCATCAGCGACGGATCTTTGATGACGATCTCATTCGGTGAATTGCGGTGACCGATCCAAAGCTCTTCGGGCGATTCACTGTTCCATGCAACCGACGCCTTGGCGCCGAAAATTTCGATAAAGAGGCGGTTCTTGCGTCCCACCGAAACCTGGCTCACCGTCAATGAACCACGCGTGTTCGCTCCCATGTCGAAGATCATCACGCCGAAATCTTCCGTCGTGACCGGCACTTCGTCATAGTCGCCTGGCCGCAGGTTTTTACCGGTAAAGGTCTCGACCGACCCCTTGGGCTTTTTGCGGGTGGTATGGAAGGTCTTGAGATCGGCGCAGAGAGAAGTGATGGGGCGCGCCGTGATGTGCTCGGCCAGATCGCACCAGTGTGTCCCGATGTCAGCGAACGTGCGCGAAGGGCCCGATTCGATACGCCAGTTCCAGTCCGTATCGTAGAGCAGCCAATCTTGCGAGTACGTTCCTTGTACCACCTGAACGTCGCCCAGGTCTCCGGCTTCGCAGATGCGGCGCATGTTCTGCACCTGGGGATAGGAGCGGACATTGTAGAGAGTGCAATTCGCCAGACCCTTCTCTTTTGCCAGCGCGATCATCGACTCTGCTTCTTCGACGGTCGAAGCCAGCGGCTTCTCGCACAAGACGTGTTTGCCCGCTTTCAGGGCCGCCATAGCCATGGGGAAGTGCAAAGCATTGGGAGAACAGATATGTACGGCGTCGAGCCCGGGGTCGGCAAGCAGATCTTCGTAGTTGCCGGTCGCGTGTTCAATGCCAAGGTTATCGGCGAATGTGCGCGCTGCCCCGGCGGTTCGCCCTGCCACGCCGGTGACTTCTATGTTGCCCAGGCGGCGTAATGCTTCGGTATGCACGCGGCCCATGAAACCAATCCCGAAAATTGCAACGTTGAGTTTTTTCATCATCCGTTCCAAGGTATTTCTTCTTCTTACGAAGAGCCACACATGCGGGGTATTCTTTGCGCCCGATGTGGGAAGTTTACAACCCGGTCAACCGGCTAGCCTCTCAACGGCTATCACGATCAGCCGCCAGGATCGAAGAGCGCTCGCGCATCAAAGCTTCTTTGCCCATGAATTCATGAGGAACATAGTGAACCACGGGCGCCGACCGGCCCCGCACAATGGGCAGCGCGAAGCTTAGCAGATCTGTTCCGTAGCGCTCGGCATGGAAGAAGACGGTGCCAATGCAAGGGCTGTCAGGGTTGGCCACGATATCCATAATCTCCATGCTGCCGCCATGCCCCACGATCGCTGTATCGGTACCGGGCGATTGTTTCGCCGCTTCGACGGCGCCGATTGCGCTTTCATCGTTGATGCCGACGACCAGCACTTTTTTGCGCGAGCGCGATTTGAGCGCCGTGATGGCGGCGGCCTGAGAAGTAGCTTTGTCGCCGCCGCCATCCAGGTGGACGATCGCCTTCTCTGGCAAGGGCCCCAAGCGCTCCTGTACGCCCTGCAACGCGCCGACGAGTCTGCTTTGAATTGTCCGGCCCGCCCGAGGTGACTCGAGCAGCAGCAGCGTGTCCACTTTCGATTGCCAGTGCCGCGTTGCGTGCTCTGCCAGAGCCACACCGGCAGAGAAACCTGCGCGGTAATTATTCACGCCAAAATACACGGTACCGTGGTGCGGATTGACCAGCGAGATCAAGGGAATTTCAGAACGCGAGAGAATATCGGAGATGACCGGAGCGACGTGCTCGTACAGTTGGAACTCAATCGCCAGATCGACCTTGCTCTCTGCCATTTCACGCGCGTTGCGAATGGCGGTTTCCGCATTGCGGTCGTTATCCCAAACCACCAGGTCGATTCCGGCGGCTGCCGTGGCTTTTTCAAGGCTGCGTTGTATCTCGGTCGCGATGCAGATGTGCTTGGACAGGTTGGCGAAACCGAAGCGCAGTCGCCTTCGCAGGCGATTCAGGCGATACTGCCGGCCGGTCTGCGTGAGGTAGTCGCGCAGCACCAGGGTGTGCAGAATACGATAGGCCGTGGTGTGCGGTATCCCGGTTCTTCTGACTACTTCTTCGAGCGTCAACGCCTCTGAGGTCGATCCAAAGCAATCGAGCAGATCGATTGTCTTCGCGATGATCGGCACCCAATACTTATCTATTTTCCGGGAGATTTCCTGCCGATTGATTTCCGGTTTTGTCTTCATGGTTCCTATCCAGAATTTGTTACGCGCGCAATCTTAGCACCGAAATACATGAGTTGAACAGAGTTCTTATCGGAACTAAGCACCTCTGGCCACGCCAGGCGGCGGAATCAAAACATGGAATCGAAGCCGTTCTTTCGCAGCTGGTAATGCGGTGGCTGGCACTGCGACGAGTGGCGAGATCGACCGAATCATCGTTTCCTCAGAATTGGACCGTGGCGCTGGCCGTGACGGGTAGAGTCGCGTTCCAGGTGGGCAAGTTCGGGTCGGTTGTAGAAGAGAGCAACCTGGCCGCGTACGGACTATTTCCTGCTGCGAAGGACGACGGCAAGGCCAGCCCTTCATAGAATCGAGCTACGGCGGTTACAGTTTCTTCCCCGCTGCTGCCCGCCAGCGCCTCATCTGAGAATGTGTCTTGCGAATCGCTCGGGGTGCTTGCGCCGGCGGTCACCTGCCAGGCTTGCCAATACTGAATCGGCGCCGGGCTCATGGCCGATCCGTCGGCCTTCATTCCATGAATGTTGCGGGTTATCTCTTCGATGATGGCGCCGCCTCTAGGCGAGGCATGGGCCAGCTCCCACTGCCTCGTCCAATGCGCCGTTCCGTGTGCCGTACCTGGGCCACCCGTGGTGGTTGTCGACCGCAGCCATTGGCCATCGATGTCCACGCCGGTTACCGTGATGGTCGCGGGCACAAGTTTTCCTTCGGCCGAGACGCTTCCGTTATCCGCTGAGAAGGTCGTGGTACCGGCGTCGAGCGCAGTAGAGATGAAGCTCGCCCGCCAGTCGGCGTTCTTCGGCCAATAGCCCCCTTTGGCCGGCACAAGTTCCGACGAGATACGATTGCCTCCCGACTGGGTCGCGAAAACGATCTTCTCGCTCTTGCCGGCCGCTCCCGTCTTCAGCAGGACTTGCGAGCGCACGGAAGTTCCAAACTCCCACACCGCGCTGCCGATCTGGAGCGTGGCGCTCGTGCCCGGCGAGGCGTGGGCTGTGTTTTCTATGCCTGATTGCGTGATCAGGCCGTCGCTTACTTCCGCGATCGCCTGCTTGCCTCGCGCCTCATCGAACACATAGGTCAACACAAAGGGGTCGCCCGGCGGAATGAGCTGGTACGACTTGTGTCCGAAGATGGGTCCTTCGCCCACCTGGATTTCACCGGTAGTCCCCGTGATGGTAACGGTGATGGTCTCGGCTGCCGCCGTTGAACACGCTGCTACCAGAAACAAGAACGCCGCTAACTTCACATACTCCCCCTGAGATGACCGCATCTTTCTCACCACGGCCGTCAGTTAGCCCGCTCCGATGAAGCCCGGATACAGCGTCATACCGCCATCCAGATAAATCGTGGTGCCGCATACGTAGTCTGACTCGTCGGAAGCCAACCAGACTGCCGCGCGCGCCACGTCTTCAGGTTCGCCGATGCGTTTTGCCGGGATCAGCTTCAGGAGGGAAGATTCGAATTTTTCCGGCGTGGTCAGCTTCTCCACGTTCATGGGTGTGCGGATCGCACCCGGCGAGATGGCGTTGACGCGAATACGAAGATGCGCCACTTCCTGCGCGAGACTCTTCATGAACAGCATCAGGCCGCCTTTGGCCGCCGCATAATTGGAGTGGCCCTCCCACGGAATGATGTCGTGCACAGAACTCATGAAGATGAGCTTGCCGCATGCGTAGGAACGCGACCGATCGATGCCTTGCCGTTTAAATGCGCGAATCGACTCCCGGGCGCATAAAAACATGCCGGTCAGGTTTACATCGATCACGCCCTGCCACTCGGCGAGGGTCATCTCATCGACTTTGGCATTGAGTTGAATGGCTGCGTTGGGCACACAGATATCGAGCCGGCCGAACGTCTTGAACATGCAATCGAACATGGCGGTTACTTCGCTCTCGCGCGCCACGTTGGCTTTGAACATGACAGCTTTTCTGCCCAGCCGTTCGATGGTCTCGACCGTTTCCCGGGCTCCCTTTTCATCGGAGCTGTAATTCACCAGAACATCGGCGCCTGCTTGAGCGAATCCGATGGCCATGGCCTGGCCCAAACCTTTGCTTGCTCCCGTAACCAAAGCTTTTTGCCCCACCAGCACCGGGTTTATCCGCGAAGGCGGCATTTCGTTAGGGGGCGTATATCCGTTTTCCGATGTCACCGATGATCCCTCTTTTTGGAACTGCGACAAACACTGCGTGTACTTGTCATCCCGGCCGGAGCGAAGCGGCGTGCCCATTCGTTTGTTTATGGTCCAGGCGCACCCAGGACGGACGTCCTTATCTTCCGCCGTCCCTACGGGACTTTGATCTTGTTTACGATTTGTACCCAGGACTGCGTTCTGGGCTACTTTCAGCCGTCCCTACGGGACTGTTCGGTGGCAACACGACGATTCGTCTTTTCCTGGTCAGTGTGGTTTTCTCTTCTTCCGTTTGAAAGGCTCATTTGAACAAGGCTGATGACGAATCTCCTGCCGTTGACTACTTCCGATCACGCAAAGCTGCGCCACTTCGTAACTGTCTGCGCGGCGACCGGGTTATTCGTCTTGAGATAACTTTGCAAATTCTTCAGGTGAGGAGTGTTCACGTGCTCGTCGAGCGCAGCCTGGCTCGCGAACTTTTCGTAGAACATGAACTTGCCGGGGTCCTCAGGATCGAAGTGAAGCTCGTAAACAAGGCAGCCGGGCTCCTTGCGTGTGGGCGCAACCAGCGCATGCAGTTGCTTTCCGAGTTCCTGTTCATGGCCTACAGCTGCTTGGAAGTGGACGTTCAGAATGACTGGGGTCTCTGTCATTTATTCCCGTAATGAACTAATAAGAGATGGGTCTTCAGGTTGCAGTAAGTTCATATATTCGCGCTTCTAACGGTGTCAAGAGGTTTTTATCCTGCACAGTTCCGTAATGAACTGATCTCTCGTCCGCCTTCAGTTATGGCTGGGAATACCAAACTGAAGTTCCTGCGTCTTGATCGCATCTTCCCGCTGTGTTTTGGTCAGCAGACTGGCATCTTTGGCCATTTCCTGCGCTTTGTCGCTTTTGCCGAGCCGCTGATATGTCCGGCTCAGTTGGTAATACGTGGGCGCGTTTTGTGGATCCAGTTTGAGTACCTGCTCGAACTCTTCCTGAGCCCCGCTCCACTCCTTCTTCTGCATGTAGAGAAGGCCTAGCTGGTAGTGCGGTTCCACGACCGTGGGTTGCAGGTCCCGGGCATTTTTCAAGGCTTCCACAGCCTGCGTCTGCTGCCCGAGTTGAAAGCTGACCAGGCCAAAGACATATTCAAGCGCGAAGTCGCGTGGAACCGCGGCGCGTCCATTCGTCAGTATCTGCAGCGCCTCGTCGTCTTTGCCTTCTTTCATGTAGGTCTGCGCCAGCGCGACGTAGCCCAGGGCCAGCCCGGGGTGCTCGGCAATCGCTTTCTGGTAAGCCTCGCGCGCCAAGGCGCGGTTGCCGTGCATCATCTCGATTGCACCCAGCCGAATCGTCAGTGGATACTCGTCAGCCACCAGGGGAATGCCCCGTTGCACGACTCCCTTTGCCTCCTCGTAGCGATCGAGGTCAATCAACAAGCGGGTGCAGTCGAGATAGCGGTCAGCGTTCGTTGGATCGGCTGCGATGGCTTTCTGGTAGGCGTCGAGCGCGAGAGACTGTTCGCCAGCGGATTCATACGTGGATGCGACGCTCGCCAAAAGATCGGCATCGCCGGCATGGTCTCGAACCAGAGAACCAAGCAGTGGCAGCGCCTGTTTTGTTTGTTTCGCCCGCACCCATGCGAGGGCGAGATTGTATTTGCTCTGCCACGACGAGGGATCGAGCGCAAGGATGCGTTCAAAGCGAACGGCAGACTCGGCGTACATCTGCTGTTCATTCAACCACTGAGCAAGCTGGTACTGCCGTGGAGCAGCAAGAGGAGAGGCCTGATCGAGCGCCGTGATCAGCGTCAAGGCCAGCTCTGTGTCGTGAGCCTTGAGGCAGGCGTGGATCGCCAGCAGGGAAGTGCCCGGGTCGTTCGGCAACACGCGAGCGGCGGCCTTGATATGGGGAATCGCATCCGCCTCCCGAGACGTGCCCAGGTAAAGGATGGCGAGATAGTAGTGAATCATCGGATCGGCCGCATCGAGTGCCAGGGCCGTCTTTAACTGCTTTTCCGCCAGGCCGTACTGTTTTGTTCCGAGGTAGTTGTAGCCCAGGTTTTTGTGGGCATCGGCGAGTTTGGGGTCGAGGCGAAGGGCAATCGCGTAATCTTTGTTGGCTTCGCCGACGCGGCCCAGCCTGGTCTCGGTGATGCCGATAAAGTTTGCCAGCGAAGCGTCGGCCGGCCGTGACTGCCGCGCTGCTTCAAACTGCGCGAGCGCCTCGTCGAATTTCTGTTGCTGAAACAGCGCCAGCCCGCGCTCGAGCGGAGTGTCTTGCCCTACAGCGGCCAACGAGAGAAGAAACGCTGCCCATGCCGTGGCTCGCGCAGGGTACTTCATTGCGGGACAGGACTTCATTGCGGTACGGATCGGAGCGTATTCATCTGCGTTTCGTCATGCGCCAGCCCTTCCAGCTTGAGCTTGCGCGAAATTTCAAATTGCTCGTTGGCCGCTTCTTTTTGCCCCAACGATCGATAAACCAGGCCTAGCTGATAGTGGGCCAGGCCCTTGGGATCGTGGCGCACCGCCTGCCGCAATACGGTTTCTGCTTTGGGAAAGTCTTTCTGCATGTAATAGGCTTTGCCAAGTTGCTGGTACGTGCCCCATTGATCTGGATCGAGATGAACCGCCTTCTCCAGATAAGGAATCGCATTGGCTGCATCCATCCGCTCGACCAGCAGTGTGCCCATTTCCGCGTTGGCCTCTGGATGGTCGGGGTTAAGCCGCAGTTCGGCCGCTAACTCGTCGCGCGCCTGATCTTGCTGGCTCATTTTCAGCAGCAGGTGACCGATCGAGAAATGCACACCCGGCAGCTCGGGGGCCAGGTTCTCGACGATCTTGTACTCAGCCAGCGCTTTGGCGTCCTGCTCGGAGTTCTGGTAGGTCTCTGCTAACAGTTCATGTGCGGGATACGAATCCGGCGCCATGGCAAGCAGCTGTTCCAGCGTAGAGAGAGAAAGATTGCGATAGGTTCTCGCCAACAAGTAGTCCACCGGCAGTTCGGCTGGATGCAATTTGACCCAACCGCTGAGGTCGGCAGCGGCAGCCTCGAAGTCCTGACGGTAAAAGTTTTCGAGACCGCGCTCATGCGTACTCGTTGCCTTCACTCGCTCAACGCCGCCGGTGAAGTCTTTCCATGAAGCGGAGAAGGCTTCCTCGTTGCCCAGGCGTGTATTTACAAGCGCGAGGGCCAGGCTGCGCGGCGCACCCGGCGATGCAGAGGTAAGCGCAGGCAGGCAGGCGCGCAGTTGCCCTTGTGCCTGCCCGCTCAGGTCTTCGCTGCCGGCGGGGTAGGGACGAGGCAGGCCAAGCGCGCTTGCCGCCTCATAACGCGAGACGCCAATCGCCTTGCCGAATAAGGGCAGGGCCTCATCTACCTTGCCTTCGAGCAGCGCAATCTCAGCCAGCCTCGCTAACGAAGCGGCCGAGCTCGCATTTAGATCCAACTCGCGGTGATACTCCTGCGCTGCGCTGTCCAGCTTCTCCCGGTGGAAGGCTACTTCGCCCACTCCGAAATGTGCTCCCTGCCAGTGCGGGTCCTGTTCTATGGCCCTGTAGTAGTGCGCCAGAGCGTTCTCCCACGCGCGTTCATCCTTGTAGATGTCTCCGTAAACCTGGTGCTGCAGCGGAGTACCGCTGGCGCCGCTGAGCACGCGCTCGATGCCCAGGTCTGCGGCGTGGCGATAAGACTCGCCCAGGTTGAGCAGCAGCGCAGGATCCGCCGGGAAAAGCTGGCTCGTTTTGCGTAGTTGCTCAAGCGCTGCTTCCGTTCGGCCGGCATCCCACAATGCTCTGCCCAGCCAGATGTGCGCCTGCTTGTTGGTGGGCTCTACGCGAACCGCTTCGGCCAGATGCGGAACAGCCAAAGCAGACTCACGTTGCCGTTCGTAGTCAATGCCCAGATAGAGGCTTACACCCGGCAGGCCGGGCTTTAGTTTCGCAGCCTTGCTCAGAGCCTTTTGCGACTCTGCAAATTTGCCCTGGGCGTTCAAGACCATGCCAAGGCTCGCGTAAGCCTCCGCTACCTCGGGCAGCAATCGGGTCACCGCCGAATACTCCTGCGCGGCCAGGTCGAGGTTACCCGCGTCTTGCGCTTGCCGCGCGGCGGCGAAGTGCTGCTGCGCCAGCGTGCCGGCGTCTTGCGCGTGGAGGCGTATCGAAGGGGAGAGGAAAGGGAACAAGGCCAGGCAAACGCAAGCGCGGAGAAAGGGCCGATGGTGACCGTGAACCAGCATGCGCATGCGTAACGAACCTGAAGAAGAAATCAGGGGGAGCGCCTTAAGCGATCCCCCTGATCTTCACCACTATATTACTGTTTGCTGCCGCATGGGAGCGGGTTGGCTCCCCATGCGGCGGTGCTGCGTCAGAAGGTAATTCTGAAGTTAGCCTGCAGGGTTCGGCTGACGATGGCAGACTGGTTGTTGTTGGTTTCGGCATTCGGACCCGTACCGCAGGTGAACTGCCCAAAGGTATCGGTGCCCACAGTGTTGTTCAAGCATCCGTAAGCTATGCCGGTTGAAAATATTGAACGCGTCAAATCTGAAATTCAGATTGACCCGCTCCGTAAAGAGTGGAATTCGCTTCGATGCCTGAAGATCTTCTTCCTTGTGGGCAAAGTTCCTGACCGTGCCCAATGTTCTGGGAGCGTTGCCAAACGTGTAGTTTGGCGCCTGGGTAAATGCCGCGGGGTTGACCCTCGTGCTCGATCCAAATTGATACTTTCCACCGGAGAAGCCCTTTGGATTGACACCTTGCACCACGTTCGGACGAGCAATACCTCCCGTTGCCTGGCCGGCAAAGATGCCGGAGGTCCAGTTGGTTTCTTGCACGAAGAGCGGGAAGCCAGTTGAGTAGGCGTTGACGCCGCCAATCACCCAGCCGCCGATGGCCGTGTCGACTGCCCTGTTGGCATTGCCAAGCCATTTCTTGCCTTTACCGACCGGCAGCTCATAGGTGTAAGCAATTTTGAACTGCTGTGGCTGATCGAATTGGCTATAGGACTTTTCTGCCCTGGGGTTGTAGGGGTTCAGTGTTCCGCTGGCTCCGCCATTCCACGCCGACTGTGGGGAATAATCGGAATCGGAGTCTGTAAGATTCTTTGACCACGTGTAGTTGGCAAGAACGGTCAAGCCAGAGCCGTAACGCTTGGTTGCCTGAAGCTGCAGCGCTTCATAAGTGTAGTTGCCGTACGGGTTGGCGCTGAACGAGGTGTCCAGGTCTTCCGTCTGGTACTGCGGGAAAGGCCGCAGCGCCTGGGCCACCGTTGCCGAGGAGCCAAAGTCGCTGAGGAAGGCGTTGTAGGGAATGGCCACCTGCGGCTTGCCTGCGCACGCCGGATTGCTACCCTGATCGGTAACCAGCACTGCGAGGCAATCACCGTATGAGAGCGCCGACAGAGGACCTACGTTCGGGTCATGCAGCAACTTCTGCAGATGGGCTCCATGATTGCCGACGTAGGCTACGTCGAGCAGCCACTGCCCAGAAAATTCGCGCTGAATGTCGAACGTCCAGTTCTGCACCTGGCCAGGCCGGGCAAGGCGGCTCGGCAGGAATACGGGACCACCGGTCGCCGCACCGCCACCGCCATTCAAGCCGTTCAGGGCCGTGGGAGAAATCGTTGGCGGAATCGAACCGGGATAACGAAGTCACCTGGCTCGGAATGACTGCAGGCGTCTGTTCGTTTACGTTCTGCGCCCACTTGTAACCTACGGCGAAGAATCCCAGGCTGTCTGTGTTAGCAAAGTTGGAAATCTTCAACGGGGTGTAGTAGATGCCGTAAGCCGCGCGAACCACGGTCTTCGGGTCGACCTGGTAGGCCGCACCGAGACGAGGTCCCCACGATTGCCAATACGTTTCATCGGAGAACAACGGCCATCGCGGCCCGTGCCCGTACCCTGGAACTCGTATGCGCCGGGCAATCCATCGGCTCCAGGATTCGGCAGGTTAGGATTGACCTGCGATGTCCTGCACTTCTTTTCGAACACGGGTTGCGGAATCTCATACCGCATGCCCAGGTTCAAGGTCAGCTTGGGAGATATTTTCCAGTCGTCCTGAGCGTAGAAGCCCCAGCCGTGCACGCGCATCGCAGCGGCCTGGCCGCCGCCCACCGTACCAGTGGTGGCCGCGCCAAGAAAGAACGAGGCAGCGCCCGAACCGGAGTTTGGATCGATCGGGCTGCCACCTGCGGCGTTTCCAGCCGAAGTCAACGCGTTGGTAAAGCTGAAGTCAGGAGCGGCATTGCTGTTGTAGTTGGCGTCGAAGCCCTGGCGCCGGTACACACCACCGAACTTCCAGTTGTGCTTGCCCTTGCTCCATGACACGGAGTCGTCGTACTGGAAACTGTTATCCGTGAAGAAGCTGTTGTCTCCCGGAGGGGTCGGAAAGTTGTTGTTGTTCTCATACTGAACTCCATTGTTCGGAATCAGGATGTCCTGGTAGTAGCCGTGGAAGTTGATCTTGTTTGCCCACGAGCCGACACCACCCTCGCCCTGCTCGATGCGGAAGCGGCGGGTGTATCCGACGTTGAAGTGATTGAGCAGCGTCGGCGAGATCGTATAGTCTTCGCCGATGCGAACGTAGTGGGTGGTCGTGCTGCCGAAGCTCTGATCGTAGAGTCCCTTCGGGCCATAAGAATACATATCGATGATCGGCAGATCTGCTTGCGCGTAGCTGCCGAAAACCTTGTTCTTCTGTCCTACGTTCTGGTCAACACGGAAAGAGTAAAGATCGTTATTGATCGGCGCGGTCAGCGTATACGCCAGATTCTGGTACGGCAGGCTGGCATTTGTAGCCTTGGGGAAATACGGAATGAAGGCCGTCGCGTAGGGATCGAGCCGGGAAGCCGGGATCTGGTTGTTCGGGAAGGGCTGGCAAGGCTTGCCCAGGTTGGCTCCAGAGCAGGTCGTGTAATCGTAGATTTGCCGTCCCGGGTAGGTAACGCCGTTGATCACCTGCGTGTTCAAGATCGCTGAAAAATCGCCAGTCCATTCCGCAGGCGTTGGAGTGGAAGTGAGACCAGGTCCACCAGACTTGAAGCGGAAACCTTCGTAGCTGAAGAACCAGAACGTCTTTCCGCGCCCGTCATAGAGTTTGGGGATCCACACCGGGCCGCCGCCGAATCCGCCAAAGTCGTTCTGCGTATCGTTCTGCCGCGCAACCCCTGTGTGGTTGTTCTGCCAGCTGTTGGCGTCGAATGCCTTGTTCTTCAGAAGGTCGTATACCGCGCCGTGGAACTCGTTGCTGCCGCTCTTCGAAGCTCACGTTGACGAAGCCGCCACCGGTACGCCCGAATTCAGCAGGGAAGGTGCTGGTCTGCACCTTGAACTCGTTCACCGCGTCCACGCTGATGCCGAAGTTCCACTGGTAGTTCGGGCGATGCAAGCTGAATCGACGATCCATCGAGCACCACGTCGGCGCTGCCCGTGCCCGCTCCGTTCAGCTTGAAGCTGGCCTGCGATTGCGCGTTGCCCGTTGCGTCGCCTTCAAAGCCAGGCGTCAACGTCATGAACTGCAGCGGGCTACGAATCACACCGCTGAAGTTCAGTGGCAACTGCGCGATCAACTTTCCGCTGACCGTCGTGCCTACGTCGGAGCTTTCGGTCGCAATCTGCTGCGCATCCGCGGTCACTGTGACCGATTGCGATGTCTGGCCAACCTCGAGGCTGATGTCGAGGGTAGCGGTGCTGCCGATCGAAACCGTGATGCCCGACCGTACTTCTTCTTTGAAGCCGGGTGCGGAGACCGTCACTTTGTAATTGCCAGCCGGCAACTGCCGGATAGACGAAACGGCCATCCGAGTTTGTCGCCAGCGGGTAGTTGGTATTGGTGTCAATGCTTGTGATCGTAACCGTCGCGTTCGGTACGACTGCGCCAGCCTGGTCGTGTACCGTACCTGACATCTGGCCTCTGCCCGCCTGTCCCCATGACGTTGCCGACATGGCGAAAAGCAGCGCGAACACAGGCAATATGTGTTGCAGAGCTTTTTTTGATCTAGTGGTCTTAATCACAGTGTCTCCTCAAGTGGAACTTGTTGAATGCGCGATCGGCGTGCCTTCTCTGCGTGTCCGCTGCACACCTTAAGTATTAGTTCCAGTTAGAACTAATTGCGTACGCTGTAACTCGGCATTTGTGCGCGGTATTTACATATAGTTGGCGTCAGACAAGTGTCAAGGAATATTTCTGATCTTAGTTCCGTATTGAACTGATGTAACCGGGATTGTGACTATTGGGCGGGAAAGACCCGCGGAGAGACGCCTACAGCAACGTTTCAGTAGCTGGATTTTCGTGTCTGAGGGCAGTGGATGGAAGCGATTGCGCTGTCGTGACGCGCGGTGTAAAAGAGGCCACGAAACTCCATTTTCTGGGCGATTGGAGCAGGCACGGAAGGGTATTGAATGAAGCAGGGCGTACACGATCGTTGTGCAGTCTTGGCAGGGGGAAGCAACGGTACTGGTTCCGCCGGGACGATGGACAGTGGTTGCTGTCCAAATGAATCGCCGTGTTGCCACCAAACAGGCTCAACGGGACTTGATCGTGTTTCGTAGCTCGTACCCTTCAGTTATGAATCAATGTACGGGCTAAAGCTCGCTGCGGTGAGGTAGCTCGTACCCTTCAGTTGTAAATCTATGTACGGACTAAAGCTCGCTGCGGCGAGGTCGCCCGTCCCTTCAAACCATTCAGAAACATACCTTCAGGAACCAACCCTTCACGCGCCCACAAACATACGCGCGTGCCGTGACCTCAACGCTGCGCCATGCCTATGAAGCGGATCCATCCGGAGCGGGAAGAATCTGATCTCGCACGCGTGATGCTAGTTCGTGCGTCGCTTCCAGGAACTGGCGCAGCGTTCGTACCGTTGCTCCGTAGGTATCGAATTCCTGCGTCGTCAGTCCGTCTTCGTTGTAAGCTTTGCGGAACTCGGGAAATTTCTTCGTTAGCTCATCGACGATTTTTGGGTCCACCGGCTTATCAATGCGCGAAGTAGCGCTTACGTCGCTGGCATTGAAGCGCACCTGCCACTTCCAGGGCGGAGAAACCACTACGTCGCCGCCGATGTACTCGCTCCACTGCATGTGATTGCGGAAGGCCGCGGAAAGCAAACGCGTGCGGTAGCCGCGCTTGCGGTAGATCTCATAAGCCTTCTTGAAGACGGCAACGCCGGCCCATTCCAGGTAGCCAGGGTCGAGCGTGATTTCCTGCTTCTCCGCGACGGCCTTGAGCCAGTCATCGAGCCGGCCGCCCATGAGCGTGCACACTGAGCCCATGCGGGACACGTCGAGCCCTTCCTTTTCACGCCGAATCATTCCGCGCTCCACGGCCTCGGCAACGGCAATCGCCTGTGGCAAGGTGAATGACACGGTCGCATTGACGCTCACGCCACGATAGATCACTTCTTCGATGGCGGCGATACCCGCGTGCGTAGCAGGAATCTTCACGATCATGTTTGGCGCGAGCGTGTTGAAGTGCAAGGTCTGCTCGACCAGGGCTGCAGTACTCCGGTAGAAGTGCGGATCCGTCTGGATAGACAAGCGCCCGTTTCTGCCTTTGTGCTTCTCAAAAGCCGGCAACAGCATGGCAGAGCGCGCTGCGGAAATCTCCTCCACCAGTTTCCAGCCGATCTGGTCTTCGGTCGCCGCCGGCATCTCGGCAGCAATGGCGCGAATGCGGGGATTCCATGTCTGCGCCTCTTTTTTGAGCGCATCGAGAACGATGACCGGATTGCATGTGGCGCCAACCCCACCGTGCTCAATCGAGTAGGTCAACTCAGTCAGCGTAGCGGAGTCGTTCCACAGGCAGGTGGGCGTGGTCTGCGTCATCTCATGCAGAACGCTTTTATAGGCAACAGGAGTAGCGAGTGTTTTGCTCATCACGTTTCATCGCTTTCCGACGCTGTGGTCCAGCATTCGATCGAGTTTTGTTGGTGACTAAATCTCGGGATACATCAGCACCTTAATCGCCTTCTTGTCTTCGCAAAGACGAAAAGCCGTGCGCCATTCCGAGATCGGCAGTTTGTCGGTAATGAGATCATCGAGCCGGACGCGTCCCTCTGCGAAGATTTTCATCATCGACTCCCAGGTGCGAGCCGTGTAGCAGACCGAACCGGCAACGGTGAGCTGTTTGTAGAATATCTGGTCGATGGGGAACGGGATATCCTGCCCGCAGATCGCTATCTGCGTATAGCGTCCCATGGGGCGCAACGATTCGAGGCACCCGCGCACCGATCCGGGATGGCCGGCGCATTCGAACGCCACGTCGGCACCCACGCCGCAGGTGTACTCATGCACCGCTTCGCTCAAGTTCCGATGGCCTACATTGACCACGGCAAATGCCCCGATGCGGGTCGCGGCTTCTAACCGCTCTGTGTCGCCCGCGGCGCCGGCCACGATCGTCTTGATCCCTTTTGCCAGCAGCAGTTTCAGGCACATCAGCCCGATCGGTCCTGGCCCGGAAACCAATGCGGTATCACCCGGACGTACGTCCGTCACTTCATTGACGGCCTGCACGACAGCCGCAAACGGCTCGCTGATTGCGGCTTCTTCCAGCGTGAAGTTTGGCGGCACCCGATAGAGTTGATCCGGGCGCATCACTACATAACGCGCGAAGGCCCCGTTGACTCCGTGCCCCATGCCACGCCGGTTGGCACAGAAAATAAAATATCCCGAACGGCAGTACCTGCATTCGCCGCAAGTTACCGCCGTGGCGCCGAGCCCGGTGACTCGTTCCCCAAGCTGCACACCGGTCACATTTTTCCCGATCTCGACGACGGTTCCCGCAAACTCATGGCCCAGGATCACCGGCGGATAATTGCGAAAACTATCGTGCAGAACATGAAGATCGGTTCCGCAGATTCCGCAATAGGCAATCTCGAGCTTGACCCCGTGATCACCACACCTGGGCTCTTCCACTTCACGGATGTCGACGTTGCCCGCGCCGCTGGCATATTTGACCAATGCTTTCATCGTGCAGGTCCTCAAAACCTGTACCGCAGTACTGATGCCGACTCTCTCACTAAGACGCCTGGATCTGGGGTGGCCTGCGTCGAACCGGAGTGGAGTAAGATTAAAGCCCACGCTGCCAAGCAGCACGGAAGTAAGACGGCGCCACGAAAGACGATGTGAACGCTTATCTTGTTTCACACCGATTTACAGTTCCCCATAGAACTATTTCCTGGGTCCATCTTCACGCACTATAAGGCTGTTTCCGCCTAATAAGCAAGATCATGAACGAACAAAGGTTGCAGCGAGCGATTGCATGGGTACTTTGCCTGTATGATTCCCAGTCGAACTAATGAACGAGGTTAGGTAATCTCTATAAGTGCGTAGAGATGCCATCGGTGCTTATCGAAATAGTTACAGTGACGAAATCCGCGACCGCGGCACGCGGCGTTTGATTTCCCGGTCTCCCCCCTTTCAAAACGTGGCAAGCAGAAGTGCTGCTCCCTCGGCTACGCTCGGGATGACAATCTGCGCTCCCCCGTATTTTTGGTTGAGGGTAGCGGTACCGGTTAACCTCTTGTGGTTTTTCCTGGAGAGAAAACCACATGCGTGGCTGTGGCAAGGACGCGCGGCAGGGCATACCGGTAAGCTCCGGTGATGACAAAGGGTAGTCATCGCTTACCTCAGCATCCCGATGAAATTGGTCGCGATGCAAGAGCCACTACCGCGCCTTGTCTTGCTCTGCATGATAAGTGTAGGTATAGCTCCATGACGTGCTTTGGCCAGGCTCGATCGAGATCGCGATAAACGGCTCAACCGCCAGTACCGAGCGAATCGACCACAGAGAGATCTTGCTTGGTGGCCGGTCAGCAGTGATGGTCATGCCTGCCTTGAGCTTTGCATTCTCGATTTTGATGTGGTAGTCGGCAGCGGTGTCACCAAAGCCTTCAATGGGCGTATAGACGCGATCCTGGCCCGTCAGCTTCTTCAGGTAAACCATCTGGTTTCCGCGGAACTCTGCAAGACCCTCATCCTTTGGCGGGCCGCTTGTGACTTTGAAGGGGAACGTCACCGTGAAGTCTGGACCGGTAGGTTGCTGATCGAGGACCAGAAAGTTATGGTCATAAACGCTCGTCACGATCGGCTTGGCGCCGATGTTTTTCAGCGTATGAGTGATCTGCATCTCTGGCTTGTCACCCACGAGAGCGACCTTCTTGGTGTAGAGATAGCCATAGCCGGTCGCCGAATCGTGAAGTTCCTGGGTGAACCCAACCGAAGCGCTGCCGCGAGTCACCGTCCACTTTCCGCCATCGGCGATCTCGTACAGGTGGTAGCCGGAGTATGCTTTCTCATCCGGCTTGCGCAGCACGCCGACGCCTATCTTGATGAATGTTCCGCCTGGCCTGGCCTCGTCGTAACCCAGAGCCGGCGTGAACTCTTCTACCGGTCCGGTAATGGCGCTGCACGGGCCCGCCACAATGTCTGATCCCTGATAAATAAAATCGGAGACATCCGGTGCGGTTTTTGTATACCAGGGTCCGTAATAGTGGCGCCCCTTGTACTCCAGGCCGGCGACGACACCGGCCCAGTCGAAACGAGTGCCGCGATAGTAGCCGGTCGCCTTATCGGGGAGGTAGAGGTTTGCTTTCAACGCGGCATTCGAGATAGGCCATTGCGGAGGTTTTGGGCCCGATTGAGCCACTGCCGTAGCTGTCGTAAACAAGAGTGTCATCGCGGTAGCAAGGTTTCTCATCGGCTTCAGTGGGTCGCCTTGGGCGCCACCAGGCTGGTCGAGGGAGACAACACCTTCTCATCGGGCGCCACGTTGCCGGTAGCCGCCCATTCGGTGCTGCGCGAAAACGCATCCATAAAGCCAGGTTGACTCATTGCCAGCAGATCATGACCAATGACCATCATAACCACCCGGCCCTGACCGTAGGGCACTGTCCAGATCACCGGTTGCACCTTACCTACGCCACCCGGGTTCTTGGGATCGTCAAAAGCCGTCGCGATGACGTGCGCCGTGGGCTTGAGATCGATCAGGTGATAGAGCTCATCGTTGGCCACGAATGTGGGGGGAAGGTCGCGGGCAATGGGGCTAGCCGTGTCCGTCCACTCCACGGTGAAAATGTGGCGCTTGGCGTGACCAATATTATCGAGCTTCCATGTCATGCCCAGCATGTCAGAGAAAGCGCCCCACGGCTCGCCTTCGAGACGGCGTGGTTCGGTTGCGCTTCCGCCTGCCTGGCCAAAGAACGGACCGTAGGTTATGCCGTGAACACCGACCATGCCTTTACCGGACTTCAGAAAGTCCTCAACGGCCTTTTCCGTGACGGCGCCCCAGCGTGGACCATAGTAGTAGTCCACCAGCACGTCGTACTTATCGAGGGTTTCCGAGGTAATGCCGGTGACTTCTTCCTCGAGCTTCGCATCGAATCGGCCGGTCTGGTTCAGAATGGCCTGCATGAAGGGCGCTGTACCCTCCCAGGGGTGCGACCAATCGGAATTGCCGGTGAGTATCAGAACGCGAATCTTGTGCGCCGGCGCCTGGGCCGGGGAAGGCTGCGCCGCGGTCATGCTGAATAGAGCCAAACTACAAACGATCAGTAGCCGTTTCATATAGAGTGTTACCTCTCGATGATTAGAAATCTACGCGTGTAACAGAACCGTGCGCCCCCGATAGCCGCCGGCGCTGATTGCCGGGAGATATCGGAACTGAACCGGTCGTCAATCAAAGATCAAAAATCAAAAGCCCCGAACACACTCACTGGTTTCCAGGGAAGGGGTGAGGCGTGATATCCGCATCCGTAAGACCCAGCGCCCACTTGACCGCGCCAATATACATCTGCTGGATGCGGGTATCGTCCAGGGTCGCTTCCAGATGGCCGAACGTCGAGTACCACACGCGGCCTTTGCCGTATTGTTTGGCCCACACGATCGGAAAGTCTCCATCCGTCCGCAGAGCAGCCAGCTTTTTCAAATTCTCCTGCAAACCTTCCGCAGAGCGGTGATGACTGCCATTGCCTTCCGGTTTCAGGCCGGCAAATACTTCAGGGAACTTGGTGGGATCCATCCGCATGATCACGTGGTCTACGCCGCGGGAGTAGTTGGGCCCTACGATGGTGTACTGATCTTTAAACGTGAACCGGCTGGGAAAGCCCTGAACTCCCGGAAATTTGGGATCTTCGACGACGATGTGCATCTCGGCGGAAGGGAATTCGCCGATCAGGTTGCCGCCAATCATCTCGGCATATTCCGGCCACAAGAGCAGATGCCCGCCGTTGCCCGCATGCCCGGCGATGAAGCCCTTGCCATCCTCGTGAACAAAGGAGAGCAGGTCTGCCTTCTGCTGATCGGTAATGTTCCAGGGGCCCTCGCCCATGTAGAAGACCGCATCGAAGTGATTCAGGTTTCTCACGTTGTAGCCGGCGATGGGCTGCTTGGTGAGCAGGCGCATATCGGTGCGTATGGTTGTGACCCATGCGCCTGACTCACGCCCAAGTCTCTCGATCGTAGCCAACGTATGCGAAGCGGAATCGTGGTGGTACCCGGGTGAGGCATACCATTCCTGCGGGTCCACGATCGCCAGAATCTTCTTTTTTCCTGGCCATGCATCGTCAGGCGGCCGGGCCGGTTCCGTATCTTGCGCCAGCAGATTCGGAGCAGGCCGGTTGGCCTGCGCGCCATAGAGCGCCGTAGTAGAGGCTGCCGCCGAGGCGGCTGCTACGGACTTGAGGAACTCACGTCGCTTCATCAATCTTGCTCCTTCATGAACCAACGATTCAGTGACCCTTCAAATGACCGCTGCTCTTGCCTTCAGCCTCAGCTACGGAGAATGCAAACCACTGATCATTGGCGGCCACCAGCAAATACTGCTTGCCATCGAGTTCATACGTCATCGGAGCATTGGTGACAAACTGCCCCAGGTTCGCATGCCACAGGGTTTTGCCGGTTGCCGGGTCCATCGCCAGAAAATTCCCGAACGAATCCCCTCCAAACAGAAGGTTGCCGGTCGTTGCCAGAAGGCCAGAGATAAGCACGCCGCTCTTATCGCCCAACTCATGCTTCCACACGACCTTGCCCGTTTTGTAGTCGATCGCCATGGTCACATAATCTGGCGGCGAGCGAAAACGGCCATAACCCGAGGTAGTGAAGTAAGCCCATGTGCGGGCTGCATTCACATAGATCAGGCCCAGCTTCGGATCATAAGAAGGTGACCACCAATTCGTTGCTCCAATGGGATAAGGCGAGACCAATGCTCCCGGAGGATTCGCGTCTTTGGTGTAATCGGGAATGGGACGGCCCTGCGCATCGATGCCGGTTGCCCAGTTGGTCTCGGGCATGTATTTCGTGGTCAGCAGGTGTTCGCCCGTTACCCGGTCGAGCAGAAAGAAATAGCCGTTGCGCGAGACCTGGGCGAGCAACTTACGCGGCTTGCCCTGGAACTCTCCGTCAAAAAGAATCGGCGTCTGTCCAGCGTCATAATCATGCGTATCGTGCGGCGTTACCTGGTATGCCCACACGAGCTTGCCCGTATCGGGATTCAACGCGACCAGCGAAGCCGTATAGAGGCTGTCGCCCTGGGGCGTAGGGTGCGGCGGACGATCCTCAGGTACTCCGTTGCCGGTTCCAAAATAGTAGAGATTCAACTTGGGATCGTACGTGCCGGTCAGCCAGGGAAAGCCGCCACCCTTCGCCATGGTGGCGTCATCGACCCAGGTCTCCGAGCCAGGCGCGCCTGGGTCAGGATCGACCCACCACTTCCACTGCAGTTTTCCGGTTTCCGGGTCGCGCGACTCCAGCCATGCGCGGATGTTGTCATTGTTGCCGGGACCAACGATGACGTGGTTTCCGATGACCAGCGGCGACGTCGCGGAAAAGAAATCCTGTTTGACGTCTGCAACCTGAACCCGCCACCGCTCCGTACCGTCCTTGGCGTTCAAGGAAACCAGGTAGTTGTCGGGAGACATGAAATACAGCCAACTGCCATACATCCCCACGCCACGATTGGCTACGTGAATGGCGCGGTTGTTGGGCCACGCATAGTGCCACAACTCACGCCCGGTGCGCGCATCCATTGCCCACACATTGTCAGTGATGGTGAAGTAGAGCACTCCATCCACCAGCAGGGGAGTGGACTTGATTCTGCGGCCTTCGCTGGCCTGTTGCGCATACGATTCACTGCCAAAGTCGACGTGGTGCGTCCATGCCAGCCCCAGCGAATGCACATTCGAAGCGTTGATCTGCGAAAGAGTGCTGTACCGCTGGCCCGTGTAGTCACCATTGTAAGTAGGCCATGTGTCTGTCGGAGGCCGATCGAACGCTTTCGGGTCAAGAGTTTGGGCCGGAAGCGTTTGCGCAGCAAAACCAAGCGGAAGCAGCAGGGAAGCCAGAGCCAGGCTGTACTTCATTTGAGTGTCACCAGGTACGCGAGTAGATCGTGAATATTCTTGTCTGTATAGGCAGGCAACATGGCCTTATGCGTAGCCAGCGGATCGACGACGTCCACTGACCTGACGCGATCCCTGGGCCACGTGTGAGAGACGCCGGCATCATCGGAGAGAGACACCGTAAATTCGTCGAGATATTCGAGCTTGCCTGTAGCGCTCTTGCCCGTGGGCAGCACCACCGTTACTTTCACCGGCTTGGCCGGCGGAGTAAGGAAAGATGTCGTCAACGCAAGTGGCTGGTCTTTGGAGCCGATGTGAGCCAGATCGCCGGATGCGGAGTGACAGGTGCTGCACTTGCCCGCGCCATTAAAGTAGGCTTCGCCGGCCTTCGCATCGCCGACCAGCAGGGCCGTTTCTGGCAGCCGCTTGCCGCGAACCTGCTGAATGCGTTCGTGCAGAAACGCCGAAATGTCATTGACCTGTTCTGGCGTGAGGGAAGCGAAAGCAGGCATACCCAATGTAGGGCGGCCCTGCTTCAGGAATGGGCCGAGCGTGCTTCCGTCGTGGTCTTGAAATACGAGCGGGCTTCTCAGCAGATTCGGCGCCTGTTCCGTGCCTGTTGCTTGCGAACCGTGACAGAACGAGCAACTCGACGAAAACGTGCCCTTGCCTCGATCAGCGGCGGCCGGGTCAACAGAGGGTGCGGCAGCAGCGGGGGCCTGGGCCACGGCGGCCCGGGATAAGCCCGCAATCAGGCAGGCAACGATACACGCGCTCCGCAGCAGACGAGAAGGAGTGAACTCTGACCGCTTCTTCATGGACCAACCTCGGGGTAACTTATCCGAATTTACTCTGCCTGACTTACTACAGAACTGTGGGCTGCGGAGATAGCGCTCTCTCTTGTGTTGGTTGGTCAAGGTTGGATGAAGTAGCGCCAAGCTCCAGGGTTCCCTTATGAACTAAAGATGCAGATAAGCTGTGAGGCACACTATACCGGCCATTCGAGCGCTGTCAAGGAGTATAAATTCGCGTCTCAGCATCGCTATTTCGAGTGAAAAACGATGCGTATCACGGTGCCGGCGCTGGCTCGCATCGACCAACTCTGGCTAGGCAAAACCATGTGTTTCCGTCTTCCAGTTCCCATTGGAAATAGACGGGCGCAGAGACCAGCCGCATTCGGTCCGCCCGGGCTAAGAGTTTTTGACAGACGATTCCGGCCCGGTGTACTGTCGTGTCGCCGGTCGCCTTGCGCCATGAAATAGTTCATATGGGAACATAGCGTGGCTCAGCTTGTTACTTTGCGGGTTTTGGAGAGAAACATGAAAGTCCCTTTTTACTTTTTCACCATCTTTCTCGGAATTATTCTTGCGGTCCACTTAGCGATGAACGGGAAGGTGGGCAGCTCACTGGGTAATCCTCGTGTAGGCAACGCGGTGTTCTGGTGCATCGGGGCCACAACCGCTCTGCTGATCGGGCTTACCGGCTGGCGCGCCGGTGTCCTGAGCGGCTTCAAAGACGTCCATCCTCTCTTGTTGACGGCCGGCGCGCTGGGTGCGTGCCTGGTGTTTGCCATCGCCTGGATGTTGCCCCAGGTGGGCGCGCGCGCCATGTTCATTACTCTGATCGCAGGCCAGGTGCTTGGCGGCATGATCCTGTCGCACTTTGGCTGGCTCGGTTCGCCGGTCCAACGCATTTCCATCCCTAACCTGGTCGGAGCCATTGTCATGATCTGTGGCGTCGTGCTCGCGACATACGTCAAAGTAGACGCGTAACGCATCCGGCAACTTATCGATAGGGAGTGGAGTGAGTGAAAAGGGTAAAACTGGGCAAGTCGAATCTTGATGTCAGTGCGCTGGCCATGGGCAGCGACTTAATCGGAAGCAAGATCAATTACGAAACGTCGTTCAGGTTATTCGATTACTTCCATGAGAATGGCGGCACTTTCATCGACACTGCGAACATGTATTCCTGCTGGCTGCCGGGATGCAAAGGCGGGGAGAGTGAAAGCTGCATTGGCGCATGGATGAAAGAGAGAAACAACCGTGACCGGATACAGATTTCTTCCAAGCTGGCATTCGATTACCCGGGCTGCAACGGTGGACTAAGCCGGGCCGAAATTCAGCGTGAGTGTGAGAAGAGTCTTAAGCGGCTCCAGACGGACCGAATCGATCTGTACTATGCGCACCGTGACGACTACGAGACGCCTTTGGAAGAAATCATGGAAGCCTTCGATGGCCTGGTCAAAGCCGGTAAGGTACGTGCCGTTGGCGCCAGCAACCTATCGTTATGGCGCATTGCCGAAGCAAATACACTCAGCCGCATCAATCAATGGAACGGGTACTCCGTAGTCGAGCAGAGATATACGTATCTTCGTCCTCGCCATGGAGCTGACTTCGGCCCGCAAATTTGTATCAGTGGAGAACTGAAGGAATACGCGCGAGCGAACGACGTTGCCCTCGTAGGCTATGCCGTGCTGCTGCAGGGAGCTTACACCCGCGCTGATCGTGAAGTGCCTCTGCAATTTGCCGGTCCTGATTCCGACGAGCGCTTGGCTGCGCTCAGAGCTGTGGCCACGGAGGCGGGCTGCACTCCGTCGCAGGCGATCATTGCCTGGATGCGGCAGAGCACTCCGTCTGTACTGCCCATCATCGCCGGCAGCCGCATCGAACAATTTCAGGAAAACATCGCAGCGCTCGATATCACCCTCACGGCAGACCAGATGCAGCGCCTCGACACGGCAGGGAATCCAGTAGTGAAGCAGACCTGGATTCAGCCGACCTAAACCAGTATCGGTGAGACTTGGGCAGGTTCCCCATTCCACTTCGCTCAGGCGGATCTCTCGCCGCCGGTTGTTTGGTGACCACAAGCATCATTCCCTGGACGGGTGCCCCCAGCATACGAAAGTATTGTTCGCATCAGGGTACCTGGGTTGAATATGGAATTCTTCGAATGTTCTTCCTGGGTGTCCCTCGAATCTCGTGCAGATGGAAAGAGAAAGCGTTCGAAGGGGCTACGCCCATCCTGTTCAACCCACGTACCCCCGAATTCCTGTTGAGCTAGGTTGATTCCTCGAACCTCATGCGTCTTTCCTTGTTAGAAAGCCGCACTCGTGGCCCTATCGACACTGCGAATCAGGGATTCGGGTCAGCTGGCGCGAACCGTCGTTTTGAATATTAGGGGCACCCGTCCAGGGGGAGGGGTCTTGTGGCTCCGTTGGTGTCTCGTGACTGGAGAACTCCGCGTCCAGGTATTCCGGCGGGTTCGTCACTATGGCAGCAGAATAGTCAATCTCTCAATTGGTTCGCCCCGCCTAATTCGCTTGAGCTGCCGCTTATGATGCTTTGTTGGGTCGCACGGCTCGCACTCATCGTCCAAATCGTCACTGCCGGACGAGGCTTATAAGGGCGGTATCCGGGCCATCTCATCCTCTGATACGTAGAGCGGATGGAAGATGTCCTCGTAGGCGAGAAAGGCGGAAATAATGGGGTCTGACTGATATCGCCGGAGAGTCTGCTGGATGAATGTTGCGTCTGGACTTGGCAGCGTAATCATAATTTCCCCACTCCTGCTTCGCTTTTGAAGCTCTGCCATCACATCGACCGTAATAGGACGGCTAATGAAAATAAGCTCCTGAAAGTACCTCAGCCATGACAAGGGCGCCTCCTGTTCAATAGGGTTAAGGTTGAGGAGTGCAACCTCTGCATCAATAGCGTCCTTGAATGAAGGCCCCGGTGGTAGGCCTATCACGAGCAGCTGGAGTGTACCGCATTGCTGCTCAAATCGAACGACGTCACTCAATGAAACGTTGTTCGCCAGGTTTGACTCGTGCTTGATCACATCCTGAACATCCGACGGGTTTGGCTGAAGATATTCTTCCGTCGAGTTCGATTGATACATGGCTTTCTGATTGGCGATAAAGATTCGACCGAGCCGGCGTAGTTGATTCGTAATTTCCCAATCACCCTCAAGGGTTTCATCCTTCGCCATACCCCCGAAGCTGGTTGGTGTCAGTTCCTGCGGCAAGAGCGCGCTCACTGGTTTCGGGTCCTCTCCTATAAGCTCAGGATCGAGTGAGTTGAAGCTCTTGGCTTCCGCGATTCTGTCTAATGTCGAGTCGGCGCAGGCCGCGACGTGCAGATTTCGGATCAGAAAAGCGCGATATGCAAGCAATAAGGGAACTGGCGATATTGCATGCGCTTTCTCGGTATCCACAAGACCAGCGATCGCAGGCGTCAGCAAACCATTTAAGTTCTCGGGATTCTCGGCGCCGAACATTTCGCGATCGGAGCCATCGATTGCACCGATCCTGCTTACAATAGCCTCAAGAAAAGGTATTTCCTGGCTGGGGCTCAGATCCAGATTCAAAGAGCTTCTCGCGAAGGCCTGCAATTGTGCCGGCGTCTTAATGTCATTGATCTGCTGCAGAAGGTATGCCAATTTTGTTCGGCCGTCCGGCACAGTGGCTGATTTGATCGCGTTCAAAGAACTGGTCATGACCGCGTAATAGGGCATCAGGTTTGGAGTAACGCTATCGGTGCAATCTATACGTCGAGCCGGGAGAGATATCTGTTGCAGCAGCTCCCACGAGAGAGCAGGTGATCTGTTCCGCAACAGCGAGACGACGCGCGCCTGGATATTGAGTGTGTCGAAAGGAAGACTGTACGAATCCAGAACTCTCTGATTTGAGAAGGTGGAACTTTGCGATATTGTTGCCTCAGAGACAGGAGTTTGGTTCCGGGCTGTTGGCGCTCGTTCGAACAGCTCACTCAAGTGCCTTATTTGCAGTGGCTGAGAAAGCGCATTGGGCTCTCTAGACAAAAGGGAAAATAAAAGGTCGGCTTGGTATTCGACCGGAATGCCTGACAGCGAGTCTGCGAAATCGCGAATGGCTGATTTTCGCACGGCATCATCGTTATTTGATTTTTCGTGAACCGCAGATGCCTGCAGGGAAACAGCTCCGATCACAAGGAGCATGATAGGGATTAACAATGGCGACATCGGTGCCATACATTCCCCCCTGTGCGTCTTCATAAGACGAAACCAAGGATCGCCTCACGATATCGACGCTGACTGGCGAGTGTCAAGAATCCGCGAGTCGTGCTTGTGCCGGATGAAAACAGGTTAGCTTGATAATTCTCTTAGAGAGACCATAACCGTACGTGAAAAAGGATCACGATCTTCAGTGGACGTTAAATCGCGGAGTTAGTCGCGGCAAGAACTGTTGGCGGGATTCTTATCTTGGCCATCGTTCATTGGTTTGACGGCGGCTTCGTGGGAGACTGGCCGTTGACCGCCGGAGAGGCTGTTGCGTCCGGTACAACGTCAAATCCAGGAAGCATGCGAGCCTCCGATCCGAACTTGTGGTAATCCGTATACACCATATCGTTCAATAGCGTCTCGTACGGGGCATAGATATCAAATGTCTGACCCCAGAAGGTCAGAGTGCTCACGGTTCGGACTCGCATAATCACGACGCTGCGCTGCGGGCAGACATATTCTCTTCCGCCGATCTTGACGGGCCCGTATTCGACCATCATGGCCGCTCCCTTTGCGGGCAGTACCGGATTCAGATTCGGCTCACGAATCCATCCCAGTTCGGCCTCCATCGTCAGTCGAAGAATCGCTCCGGTTCTGGGATCAATCGCCAATTCTCCGAGGTATCTGGGCGACGTCAGAAAGGTACCGCCACCCACAAGGCAGCAGTACGTAACGTCGTAATGAGGGTTCGCGGCGCGCACGATGTAGCGAAAGACTGCCTCCCTTCCTCGCTCGCCCTTTACCCAACGGCTCCAGATCAGTATGCTATCGCCGACCGTGGCATCATCGAGCACGGAGCCAAGAATCGGACTGAAAACGCCGGTGAAATTGAGGTCCTTTTTCCTGGCGCTCGGGCTACCCTTCTTCTTCTCTGCATCCTGTTCCTCATGGCCGTTCCGATAGCGGAGAGTTGCTTTCTGGGTCACCGCCGCGCGCAACGACTGATCGGCCAGGGCGGTCTTCCAGGTATCTGCTTTTTGGGGCGACGGTTGCTCATACTCGGTCGTGGTGCGTATTGCGAAAAAATCCGGCAGTTTAGGAATCACTTCCTGCAGATACTTCACTGTTCGTGAGATCATCTGGCGCTGCGTGTCAAGATCGGGTGCTGGGTCGGAGAGAATCTCTGCTGCGGGAGGGTCCAGGAAAGCAGACTCATCGGCCAGAGCTACCAGTGCCGCGATCGACTTCTTGCCGCGCAGACGATTCTTCCAGAGTGAGAGCAGGTTGCTGTTGAGACGTTCGCTCAGCCCCAGACCCGCCAGTTGCTTTGCCAGCTCGCCGTCTTGCTCATCGTTGGCTTTGTCCAGAATCTGCTCGAGTTCGTGAACACTGACTCGCCTGGCAGGGAAGCGGGGCTGATCGTAAAAGACCGGCTGATCGTAATAGCCACTGTTCGTCCGTGCCGATACTCCAGGCGTTTCGATCTGCATGGTGAGATCGTGATACTCATCCGGCTTAGCTGCATGCGGCGGATCAAAGGACACGGTATAAAACACGCGCGCGTCCTCAACGCAACGTTCGATAGCGCGCCAGATGTCTGACACTGGGTCCAGGACAAGGCCACCGCTCCGAATGGCCAATACCGGGAGCGCAAAATGTATGTACGGATCCACGCCCGGGTCTTCCAACTCCGACGGCGAGCGAACCCCCGCCAGATGGTCCTTGTACGTGTAGTTGAAATCGAAAGCCGCCGGGTCAGTCCGGGCTGTGACCTGGGAGATGACCATCCGCGCCTCACGTATGCGCGTTGAAAGCTCCACCAGGGAGGAAAATGCAGTGTCCTTGTCTTGCTTGTGCCAACGAGCGCCAGGCCACCCGAAGCCCATCCACACCAAAAGCTTTCGGCCAGGGTTGCCTCTTCGCTCGACGGCGATGGAGTAAACCACTCTCCAGGGTCGGCCCCACCGTGCGTTGCTCTCTGAATCCTCTGTCGTGAACGGCTCATGATTTCGTGGAGCCGCCCAGATCGTGCGGGGTGAGCGGTGGTGAGCAATATCCTCAGCTAAGGCGTTGCCGTCGGTCGTGGGCTTTGCCGATGCGTAGAGTCCGTAAGTTGTGAACCAATAAATAGATGTGGGCTGAGCGAGATTTCCGCCATTTTGGCGAAGAAACTTTATCGATTCGTTCTTCACCAGTTCCAACTGCACGGGCGAAAGGTCGACTTCATCGAGAACCAGCACCACTTCGACAAGCCGCTCATTTTCATCTGTGGGTTGGTTCGACGCTGCGAAGGAAACGATCTTTTGCGGCGCGCCGTTGTCCATTAGCGTGAAATCCTTCGCAGCCAGCCCCGAAAATGGCTTGCCCTCGCGGTCTGTTGCAGCGACATCGAGGTGGATTAGGCCCGCCGGAGGTGCGTTCGCCTGCATCCTGACAGGCTCAGACGACACCGTGGCCTGTACTGGAACTTGCGAAGTTTCAAATTGACCATCAGCACCGGGCACACGAACGACGGCCAAAAGGCAAAGGAGGAAACCCGGCAGAATAGCTCTCCCTGTTCGCAAAGCTTCACCCCGCTCATCAAACGCAAGTGACCGACGGCTAAGAATACCTCGCACAAAGGAGATCGAGTTGTGGAGTATCGATATTGAACCGAACGCGCCTAGCCGCCCTTTTGTGGCTGCTACTGCGCGGGAGTACCTTGGAAGTCGGCTTATCGGTATGTTCCCCAGCCGGATGGCCCAGGCAGGGGCAAGTTACCGAAAACCCCGTTTTACAGGAATTCCGCTTTATCGCCGTAGTCTTTGCCGTTGGCCCCCTTGCGGTGATTGACGTCACCTTGGACAAGGCAGTGGGCAGGAATTGAAGTGACCTGTACCGCAGGACCATTTAACGCCGCCGACGGAAATTGGTAACGGAGCCCTGTCCAGTCCTTTTCGGCTACGAAGTGATTGAACCGCTCAAGCCACTCTCCACACTCTCAGGATGACGAGTTCATCGCCTCTGGGTGGCAAAAGGACTTCGCTGCATACCGGCAGCTCTATCTGCTATACAATTAGGCCCTCCAGATCTCGTCCCACCACGAACTCGGCTGCCGACCACCGCTCTCCCCCTCCCGCTTCTTTGCATCGCAGCTGCCGTGCAACAACTCTACGACCGAGATTTCCGGCCTAGTATATCCTTGAGATTCGCCGAAACAGACTAACATCGGCAACTCCATCGTTGAGAGGAGGGCAAAATGAGCCGGATCAGTCGTAGGAGTTTATTGGCCACGACCGGAATGAGCATCTTGTCTGGCGGTCTTCGCCGGGTCTTGGGTGTCGAATCGGCCAGCGATTCTCCACCAGACAACACGCCGTCAGAGAGCCAGAAGGAACCGCTAACTTTGACGAATTACGAACCGGTAAGCGTGCTCCACCTGAAAGAAACGCAAGTGGCGCGCGCCAGATACCCGGTCATCGATTTCCATACCCATCTGACCTTCTCGGCACACGTAGTCAATGGCGTTTCCCTAGGCGCAGAGCGCATCATCGCCGGTCGGCCGCAAGAACTGCTGCCCATCATGGAGCGCAGGAATATCCTTGCCTTGACCAATCTCACAGGTGGTTTTGCAGTGGGCCTGCAAAGTACGGTCGACCAATATGACAAGCGCTTTCCAACGCGCTTTTTTACCTTCACCGAGCCCTCGTATAACCTCTTTCAACAATCGAACTATCCGCAGTTGCAGGCAGACGCTGTCCTCGCTGCCCACCAGGCGGGCGCCCGCGGTCTAAAAGTTTTGAAAACCCTCGGTCTCTATTTGCGCGAGCAAACCACCATCGGCAACCTGGTAAAAGTGGACGATCCACGATTTGACCCGATGTGGGAGGCCTGTGCCGGCTTGCAAATGCCCATCGCCATCCACGTATCCGATCCACTGGCATTTTTCACGCCAACGAATCGCTTCAATGAGCGCTACGAGGAACTGAACAATCATCCGGATTGGTCCTACTTCAGACCCGGGTTTCCCTCCAACGCGGAAATTCTGGAAGCACGCAATCGGGTCTTTGCTCGCCATCCCAGGACCAACTTTGTCGCCCTACACGTTGGTAACTTCGCCGAAAACCTCGACAACGTCTCCCAAAACCTCGATCGCTTCCCCAACATGTATGTAGACATGGCCGCCCGTCTCAACGAGTTAGGCCGGCAGCCCAGGGCAGCACGCAAATTCTTTGACAAATACCAGGACCGCATTGTTTTTGGAACAGATGCTACGCCCCACGGAGATAAGTTCCCGCAGCAGGTATTCAACGATAGCCTCTACGAAATCTATTTTCGATTCCTAGAGACGGATGACGAATACTTCGACTACGCTCCCGCACCTATACCTCCTCAAGGACGCTGGAAAATATCAGGCATCGATCTGCCCGATGGAATCTTGCAGAAGGTTTACCATCAGAACGCAGCTCGCTTGCTCCACGTCACAGCGGGTTGACAAGCTCTACGCGGTCAGAAGTCTTTGAATTGACCGGTGGGGACACTGCAGACGGGTTTGTGAATCTCGAAGAACTCAAATTGCCCAATGCCGCCACAAGTGTCGCGTTTGTAGGTTATTCTTCGATCCATGAAGGCTTTGCGTTTTGGTCGCGAAGCTGACATGGAATACGACAATCCAAACGGCGAACGGGTGACGGTCCGCTTTCGCGGAATCTCCCATCTCGACGTAATCCACGATGAACTCGAAGATGAGGCAGAATTGTCGTACCGATCTGACGAGAATCTTTCGGAAGAGCAGATTGCAAAGCTGCTGCGTCCGAAAGAAGCGCTAAACGCAGTAGCGGCTACTGTGTAGCTACGGAACCCGCCCTCGCAAGCACAGGGCGCTGCAGTGGCTCAGGTTCATAACCCTGCGGACGATGCCCTCTTGGAGAAAGCTCGATAAAGGTGGTATGCACGTCGCCATGTGCATCAATCTGACCAGTAGCCTCGTTATAGTCAACCGCGTCAGCGTGTAGAAGCATCGGACTTGCAACACACACGTGACCTTGAGGCGGGCAAGTGGTCATCCTTACTTCAACATTTCCCGTTAGTTGGAGGACAGAGCTCGATAGAACGTGCTGCGCACTCGTTGCGGTCAACTCGAAAAGAACTTTGTGGCCTTGGGGAAAAGAGAACGCGAAGTGAAGTCTTTCTGGCTGTGGTCTGTTCTCTTGGCATACTGCTCTAGAAGCTAACGGCGAAAGCTGGCATGCGATCGCAACACTCAATATCAGGAGTTTCATAAATTGCCCCTCCCCGCGAAACCATCCTACTTTGTATTGAAACCGAGTCTACCCCCGCTCTCAGCGCCCAATAAACACTTTGAATCTCCCTAGCCCGCCCGCGTCAACGACCATCGACCCGTGGATACCTCGCCGTTCATTCGTCCTATACGTGTGGCCGCTAACCATCCGCCGGCCCGGCAGGCCCCGCTCGGGGGGCCAAAATCAGGGGCTGCCTCAGCTTTCGATACTGTTCAGGGGTCACCCGCAAGTAGGTTTCCCCCTTGCCGACCTCAATGTCGTATTCCAGCGCCCCAACGAGCCATGCGACCACGTCAAAAGCGAAGTGCCTGGAAAGTCGGCTTATCGGTAACTTGCCTGATGGTCGCCTGGTAGGCAGATCAAGTTACTAAAACCCGTTTTCCAGCGACTTCAGTCCGCATTCATGGCGTCAAGTGAGTTTCGGGACTAATCCTGCGATAATAGAAGAACGGGTAGGTGCGGAGGTCTCGCGCTGTGAATACGTTCAAGACTGCATTTCTGCTTACGGCTCTTACCCTGTTCCTCGTTTTCATCGGCGGCCTTTTCGGCGGCCGCGACGGAATGATCCTGGCGCTTTTCGTTGCTGCCGGAATGAATTTCTTCAGCTATTTCTATTCCGACAAGTTAGCTCTCTCGATGTATCGTGCGCAGCCGGTTACCCGGGAGCAGCTACCCCGCGTATATCAGATCGTAGAGCGCATTCTGCCGCGTATGGCGATACCCATGCCCCGGATCTACGTGATCCCGGACGATTCGCCCAATGCCTTTGCTACCGGGCGCAATCCGAAACATGCGGCAGTCGCTGTGACCGTGGGCGTTCTGAACCTTCTCAACGATGAAGAACTCGAAGGCGTGCTGGCTCACGAACTAGGGCACGTAAAGAATCGCGATATTCTGACCAGCTCCGTCGCTGCCACGCTTGCCGGCGCCATCACGCTGCTGGCCTATATCGAACGATGGTCTGGTTTCTTCGGTGGCGACAGAGACAGCCGCTCCCGCGGCATGGGCGGCCTCTTCCTACTCATCCTGGCGCCCATTGCAGCTACCCTCATTCAGCTTGCTGTCTCCCGATCGAGAGAGTATGAGGCCGACGCGACGGGCGCGAAGGTGACCGGAAATCCCTATGCTCTCGCCAGCGCGCTCGAAAAGCTGGATGCCTTTTCCAAACGAGTCCCCCTTCAGGCGACACCCTCCACGGCCCATTTATTTATCGTTGCGCCTTTCCTAAGCCGGGCAAGCTTTGCTAATCTCTTCTCCACTCATCCGCCGATGGCCCTTCGTATCGAGCGGCTCACCGGTCGCCGTCCCCTCTAACCTTTCCTCTAACGTTTCGATGACTAGGACGAAGGAACATGCGAACTCTCTACCACTCTCTTGTTTACCTCTCGCTTGGCCTGTGGCTGGGCATGCTCGTCTTTTTTGGCGCGGTGCTCGCCCCCATTGCATTTAGCGAGCTTCCGCCTCTGTTCCCGAATCAGGCCGCAGGCATCCATGCCGCAGGTTTACTTGTAGGTGATTCCCTGGTTCGCCTGCACTGGATCGGTCTGTTTTGCGGGTTGGTTTTCCTGCTCCTGATCGCTGTCGGGCGAATCCACTACCGCACCATCTTTCCCCAGGCTGTGCTGGTTTTGGCCATGATGGTGCTTACCGCCTACTCGCAGTTTTCCATCATCCCTCGCATGGATACCGCCCGCGAATCGGTTGGGGGCAATGTGAACGCGGTCGCGGAAACTAATCCGGGCCGCCAAATCTTTGACCGCCTGCATCAACGCTCTGTCCACGTAGAGGGACTGATCTTGTTTTGCGGCCTGGGTGCATTGGTCGCCACCACTCACTGGTCACGCCGCGAAATCTAGGTATGTTCGAGCCAGATCATCGAAGGGGACGGGCACGGAAACTTTCTCTCTGCAGAGTGCCGGCTCGTCCCCTTCGTGTGAGTTAGTTCTTCGCCTGCTCTCCGGCGCCATTGCCGAAACTCAGCTCCCACTGTACCGGGGTCTTCTGCCCTTGAAAGCTGACGGTTAACCAATCGCCTGACTGCCGGTGCTGCTCAGCCACTGCACCGCCGCCTGCGATGGAAAGGCTGAGATGCGACAGCGTAACCCCCTTGGGAACATAGAACCAAAGAGTATAGGTGTCGCCGGGCACCGGCTCGGCTGTTCCTGACAACCTTTTCTTCGAGCTATCCCATTGCTGGTCGAGAATCGAGTAGGCCCCCGTGATGTGGCGGGAGTTGCCAACGAGCTGGGGCCGATTCAACACGCGGTGGATGGATAACACGCGCGTGTCATGGGGCTCGATTTCGATCGGGATCTCATTGGCAAACACGCCGAGTACTTTCTGGTTCCAAAAATCGAAAGCGACGTAGGAACCGGCGTCGAGGCCCAGCTTATCTACCAGTGAAATGCGCCGGCTGGCCGGCTCGGAGCGCCAGTTGGTGAAGCCCACAACATCGTACGTTCCTGACTTCCCGTTGACCTTGAGATCGAGGATCTCGGGAAAATTATGGATGTAATAGTCAGGCGTTCTCTGGCGAAAGGTCTTGTAGCGTGAATCGGTTCCGCGGCTGAACAGGTCCATCGGAAGGATGGGCATGGTCGGCATCGTTTGTTGCAGGAGCTTGAGTCTTTCGGCCGGAAGATCGGTCATGACATTGCCCACGGGGTAGGCCACTCCGGTCAGGGAGATGTAGCTGACCAGCGTACGGGCCTCCGCCTCGGTCACGCCGACTCCGCTAAAGGGATGCTCGCGGTGTGAAATTTCGTTCAAAACTCCTGGCGCCCGCTTGCTCCGGGCTTGCTCGAGCGTCATGGGCTTGCCCAGTTCCAAACCTTCGCCCGGCGTTACATACGCGAAGATGTGATTGGAGAACGCGTTGCCATTGATCGAACTGAAAAGCGAATACATACCTTGCCAGTTGTTGTACACATCCTGGCCGTTAAAGAACGAGTTGAAATAGCCGACTCCATTGAGCGGCATCCCGGCCGGACAGCCTTCGAGAAAAACGTGGGGACCGATGACATCGCGGACCATCTTCATCCGATCGCGATAGACGAGAACAGGATCAGAGGACGGGTCGTGAAGCCGGTCCCTGTCGAGCTCTGGCATCGCCTGTGGAATGGAACCTTCCCCATCGAATTTGTAGTATTCAAAGCCCCAGTCGCCGAGCGTGGTGAATACATTCTTGATGAGACCCAGGACTTCGGGATTCGTTTGATCGAGAGCCGAGGTTGAGTAATCCGGGACGAGCTCGCCTTCTTTTGACCGCAGGTACCACTCCGGATGCTCTTTGACTGCGCCCGCATAAACATTGGGGACAAGCCAGAGGCCAGCACGCAGCCCCTTGGATTTTATGTATTCGGTGAGCCAGCGCGGCCCGTGCGGGAACTTGGTTTTGTCCCAGTTTTCTTTCCAGAAGTGCTCACCATCTTTGCCGCGGTCATAGCCGTCGTCTAACTGTACGTATTGAAATCCGTAGGGCTTGAGGTTTGCTGCCAACCAGTCTGTGTTGCTCACGATGTCATTCTCGGTGACGTCCGCGTAATAGCCGGTCCAACTCGACCACACCATCGGGGCAGAGCGGAAATAAGTGTCATCGAGGGGGGTGTAGAAGGGCACATGGAGAACCTTGGTGTAATAGTCCGGCACGAGGCGGACGGAAGAATTGCCGGGAATCGGCATCTTCACATCCAGCAAACTTTCCTCCTGATTGGCGCGGCGCAGCGTCGTCTGATCTGAAAATTCAATGGCAGTGTCGGCCGCGCGATCGAAAAGGTTGTGAAACGGCGCTCCCGATACCAGCCCCAGCGAGAAATACATGACCTCTGGATTGTTTGAGGGCAGAAAAGACTGGTTTCGTGTTTCTTCTCCGCCATATTCGCGCGCGGCCTCATCCGTTCCAATCCAATCGACGGGCACGCCCTTCGGGTCAAGAAGACGTACAGGGATACGGTTCAATGGAGCGGGAGCTTCGGCGGTAAGAATTGCGCTCGATTCGGTACTCGAAATCGTTAGAAGATTGCCGGTCACCTGAAAGGTCCACGCGGCGATGGGGTGACTCGTATGGATGGTCAAGGACCGGTTGCCTCGTTCGACCGACCAATCGGTAACCGGCTGAAGGGCATGCTCACGCTCGAGATGGAGACGAACATCCTTCAAGACGAGACCCAGGGTCTCATGCGCGATGCTGAGTGTGCTCTGCGCTGGATCGGCGGTAATCGTCCACCCCTGGCTACTCATCGCGACGGAAGCCTCTCCCCTGGCATGGCTGGTCGCCATCAACAATAGAACCGACATGGCGATCGATAACGTTCTGCCCATGACACCTGCACCTTTCTTTCAACGCTCGTGTGAGCGCTGAACCCACTCCATGTTGGTAAGTCGATTGCTTCCAGTAAAAGGCTCCGGGTGCCTTACCGCGGATCACGCTGCGGGTCACCCAGGTACGGTGGACTGAACGTGACAGGAACCGATCGATGTCGGCCCAGGCTTTCATGCAAAGCGAGTATCACGCACGCCCCGAGCCGAATTGTAGACGACTTTTCTTTCCGGTAAAGGGAAGACTGACGACGCGGTGGTAGGTCATGTATTCGGAGCGTAGCCGGCGGGGACTGCAGTCCGCTGAGGATGGGTCAGCAAGACTGACGATATACTGATCCCAGTGCGCCGCAAGGCCGTTACGCAACAAAAATCCCTGGCGCGCAAGCGCCGTGTGCCTGGACGGCGAGTTTCATGAAAACTGGCATCATCGGTCTACCTCAAGTCGGTAAGACTTCTCTGTTCAAAATCCTTACTCGTTCCAAAGTCGAGACCCCGGCCTACTCGAATCCGCGCGAAGCCCACCTGGGTGTAGCCAAGGTGCCGGATGATCGGCTGGACAAGCTCTCTGCGCTCTACAACCCAAAGAAAATCGTTTACGCCACCGTAGAATATGCCGATGTTGCCGCCGTCGGTCAGGAAGCGCTCAAGGAGAGCGCATTTCTCACCCATCTGCGCGATAACGACGCGTTGATTCACGTGCTGTACGCATTTGAAGACGAGTCGATTCCGCGCGTCGGCGGTATCGATCCGCTGCGCGACATCAAGAACGTCGACTTCGACCTGGTCTTTTCTGACCTTACGCAGGTAGAGAAGCGTCTCGAACGCCTGCAAAAAGATCTGAAAAAGATGCGCACGCCCGATCTTGAGAAAGAGAACGCGCTTTTGCTGCGCTGCAAGCAGCAACTCGAGCAGGAAAAGCCTCTGCGCGAAATGGAAATGTCTGCTGAAGAAAAGAAGCTCATTCGCGGTTTCATGTTTCTTTCGCAGAAACCAATGCTGTTCGTATTGAATATCGCGGAGAGCACCACGCTGGGCGCCGATCTGGAGTCGGCGGTCGAACGCTACAAGCTGCAGGAAGTGGCCTCGCGGCCCAATGCAGGCGCCACCGCCATTTGCGGCAAAGTCGAAGCCGAACTCGCCGAAATGAGCGATGAAGAAGCGGCCGAATTCCTTTCCTCCTACGGCCTGGTGGAGAGCGGCCTGCGCCGTCTCATCCGCAAGAGCTATGAGCTTCTCGGGCTCGTCTCCTTCTTCACCGTAGGCGAGGACGAGTGCCGTGCCTGGACCATCCCGGTGCACTCACGCGCGCAAGAGGCCGCCGGCGCTATCCACTCCGATCTTGAAAAGCACTTCATTCGTGCTGAAACCATCCACTGGGATACCTTGCTCGCTGCAGGTTCAGAAGCTGCGGCCCGGGCGCATGGCACATTGCGGCTCGAAGGCAAGGACTATCGTGTGGAAGACGGCGACGTCATGCACATTCGGCACAGCGGTTAAAGCATTTCCCCGGCAAGACACCCATGTCCAACTTTTCACTTTCGCTGATCCTTGGTCTGGTCGCCGCGCTTGCCGACGTGCTGGGAGCGTTGATCCTGGTGCGCAGGCATTGGGAGAAACGCTACCTGCGCTATTTTGTAGCCCTGGGTGCGGGCTTCATGCTGGCCGCCGCCCTGTTGGAGATGATCCCGGAGAGTTTCCGGATTTCGTTTCACTGGACGCCGCTGCTGGTCCTGGGCGGCTACTGTCTCATCCATTTTCTCGAGCACACCATCACCCCCCACTTTCATTTTGGGGAAGAGACGCATCACGGCGAGTTTCTTTCGTCGCACACCAGTAATTCGGTGGTGGCCGGGCTGGCCGCTCACTCACTGTTCGACGGCGTGGCCATTGCCTCCGGCTTTGTGCTCTCTACCTGGTTGGGCTGGGTCATCTTCATAGCGATCCTACTGCACAAGTTGCCTGAAGGCTTCACCGTAGCCTCGGTGATGCTGGCCAGTGGGCATAGCCGTCGCGCGGCGCTCACCTCTTCGGTCATTGTCGCGGCCGCCACCCTGGCGGGTGTGCTCGTCATCAATTTTTTCCCAGGTTGGGTAAAGGCAGGTCTACCGATTTCCGCGGGGGTGGCTCTTTACGTCACCGCGACAGATCTCGTTCCCGAAGTGAATCGTGAACCCGGAATCCGCATGGCTCTGGTCTTCTTCGCAGGCGTTGCCGGTTTCCTGCTCTGCGAGTACTTTGCCGGCGGACTTATAAACTAGACGGCGCGCACGCGCGTGGCGCATGCAGCTTTCTTAAAAGCAAAGCAGCCATGGATTGGTTGCAGGGCACTCACTACGCCGCCTTCTGATATCGCAGTCCCTTCACCTTGCCGTACGACGTAAGAATATGCCGCTGTTGCCGTAACAGAATCTCGCGCAAAGGCTGCGGCAAATCTTCCGTGGCGAGTGCTTTTTCATAAGCGTCCTTCGCCTCCTCCTCACCCTGCTCTGCGGTCGCAAGCAGCGCGTCTTCACCCCCGCCGAGCCGCGCCTTCATCTCGCCCCAGACGCGATGCACCTTGCCAGAGGCCGAAGTGGTTGCCTTGAAGTCCTTTATCCCGAGTCGATGCAGTTCGTTTTCCAGTTCCCCGGCAAATTCGGCGCGCGTGAGTGTTTCTTCGCGAAATAGCCTGCGCGCTTCCGGGTTCTTCAGGTTCTTTTCGAGTTCGATAAATCCTTGATGGCCATCGCGCAGGGTCTCGATCACGTTTTTCAAATTGTGTTCGGTCCTTTTCAGCTTGTCTGCCATATTCCAACCCTCTTTTCAATTAGATGTACATGCCCGGGAAGGGTTGTTCAACCTCGCATCCAGCCTTGTATAGTGTCATGGTGTCGGGTCATTGCTTGCCCGCAGTCAAACAGGGAAAGAAAACAAGGCTCAGATGAAGATCATTCTCTTCGGCGCCACCGGTGGCACCGGGCAATTGATTCTCGCCCAGGCGCTGGCTCAGGGGCACAGCGTCACCGCGTTTGTCCGCACCCTTGAGGGACTGCCTCAGGATCCGCAACTGCGCGTGATCAAGGGAGATGTGCTCGACTTCGGAGCCGTGGTCGACGCGATTCGCGGTCACCGCGTAGTTATTTCTGCTCTTGGCGCTCGCTCGCTCAAAAGAACAGATGTGCTGGCCAAGGGAATTCCGCACATCCTGGAAGGCATGCGCCAGGAGTATGCAACCCGGCTTATTGTTCTGGGTGCTTCCGGCGTTCACCCGGACTACGGCAAGTACCAGAACTCTCTCACCAGGATCGGATTCTGGCTCGCGAAGCACACGCTCCTAAAATATCCCTTTATCGACCAAGCGGAACAGGAACGGCTGTTGGCAGCCAGCGACGTCAACTACACCATCGTGCGCGCGCCGCGTCTTCTCGACGGACCCTTTACAGGCAAATATCGCGTGCTACCCGACGCTCTTCCGCCCGGGGGCCTGAGCGTCAACCGGGCAGATGTCGCCGACTTCATGCTGCTGCAATTGACCGATCCGCGCTTTCACCGCCAGGGACCCTACATCGGCGCAGCCGAAGACTAGCCGGTTCGATCTCTAGTGGCCCATGACCTCTGCTTCTTCTGCAGCCTTCTTCCGTTTAGGAGGACGCCGCATGATGAAGGGCAACGGAACCAGAAACGCCGTCGCGACACTCAGCACCCAGAAAGCGTTCTTATAGCTCAACATCGAGGACTGCCGCAGCAACTGCTGGTAGGCATACCCGGTGGCCGCCGCCTTCGCCTGCGTTGCCGTTTGCCCGGCCGCCATCAATGCGTCTTTGGTCTGTGCCAGAAAATGTTCATAGGCGAAACTACCCGGCACCATGTTCGCCGAGAGCGCCGTCTGGTGTGTTTGCTGCGTACGCACCAGGAAAGTCGTGAGCATCGCCGTGCCCATACTGCCGCCGAAGTTACGCGCAAAGTTTGAAAAGCTCGCGATCTGGTTGTTCTTCCCCTTGGGTACACCCACATAGTTCAGCGTGCTGATGGGGATAAAGATGAACGACAGCCCAAGCACCTGCAACACACGCCACAGAACGATGTGCCCGAAGCTCACATTCAGGTCGAGCCGCGTCATGTTGTACAAGCCCAGTGAAGTCGCGAAGAATCCGATGGCGACCATCAAGCGCGCATCCATCACCGATACCAGTTTCCCGGCGACCGGCATCATCACCATCAGAACCAGGGCCCCTGCGGAAAGCGCCATGCCTGAGCGCTCCGCCGTATAGCCCATAAGCCCTTGCAGAAATTGCGGAATCAGCACCGTGGTGCTAAAGAGCACCATGCCAAGCACAAATTGAAAGCCCACCGCCGTGCCGAAGTTCCGATTCTTGAGCAGCTTCAAATCGACAATGGGATCCCGGTGCCGCCACTCCCACCAGACAAAAATCGCGAGCGTCACCAAGGCGAACATGAACGTAAGCGTGATGGCGCGGTCACCGAACCAATCCTTCTCCTGGCCCTTGTCGAGTACGAACTCAAGGCAGCCGACGCCAACCGCCACCAGGCCCAGGCCGCAGGTGTCGATGGGGTTCTTCTTAGCACGTTCCTTCACCAGGTACGGCGGGTCCTCAACCATCCGGTTGCTCAACAGCAACGAAAGGATGCCGATGGGCAGGTTGATGAAAAAGATCCAATGCCAGTTAAAGTTGTCGGTGATCCAGCCGCCGAGTGTAGGTCCGATGGCTGGCGCGGCCACCACTGCCATGCCATAGAGAGCAAAAGCCTGTCCCCGCTGCTCCACGGGAAACGTATCTGCCAGAATGGCTTGTTCGCTTGGGGCAAGCCCGCCGCCGCCCAGCCCTTGCAGAATGCGAGCCAGAATCAAAAAGGGCAAGGTGGGCGCGAGCCCGCAAAGCAGGGAGCAGGCGGTAAACAGCGTCACGCACGTCATGTAGAAACGCTTGCGGCCGAAGCGGGAAGACAACCAGCCAGAGATTGGCAGCACGATTGCACTGGCTACCAGATAGCTGGTCAGTACCCAGGTAGCTTCTTCCTGGCTGGCGCCGAGCGTGCCCGCCATGTGGGGTAGCGCAACGTTGGCAATGGAGGTGTCGAGCACCTCCATAAACGTCGCCAGGGTGACGGTGAGCGCAATCAACCAGGGATTATGCTTCGGGTGCCAACCTTCCACCGAGGACGGGTGAAGGCGTTTCTGCTGCGAAGCTAGAGTAGCTGTGGCCAAGACCGATCCAGAACCTGAGTGGAGTGTGAGCGCTCTTCAGATTGTACGAAGCAGGGGCGACCCAAGTCTCGCAAATGCGCTTTGTGGAATGAGCAAATCGATGAAGGGGATTAAGTCACGAAACCTACAGGTAGAACCAATCCCGTCCTACATTTCTCAACCAAACTTACAGAGAGAAGCCAATCCTCTCCCCCTGGACGGGTGCCCCTAATATTCGAAACGACGGTTCGCATCAGCGTACGTGGGTTGAAAACGACAGGGCGAAGTCCTTTCGAACGCTTTCTCTTTCTCTGTACGAAAATTCGAGGGGCCGGTGCGAACCATCCTTTCGAATAATTGGGGGCACCCCGTCCAGGGATTTAGGCTTGTAGTTACCAAACAACCGTCGAGGCAGGAATGAGAACCTTTTCCTAGTCCACCTGCTGCCTGGCCTTATATCCGTCGCGGGCAACGATGTCGTACTTCAGTGGATGATGCTTTTCGTCCTGCATCTTCAGCGGCTGGCCTTCATTGTCGACCAACTCCACCCGGATCTTGCGATAGCTGCCATCCTGCTTCGCGTTCGTCGGCGTATACGTCAGTACGTACTTGTTCCGAATCGACTCATTGATCGAATGGAAGATATCCGGCATCTCCCCCTGGAATCTGGGGAAGAACGACATGCCACCCGTCATGCGGGCAAACGTGGACATCTGGTTATCCGCCTGCAGGTAGTCGATCTCCTTCGGTCCAAACAGCCCGGTGCGTGCATTGCCCGTGATCCTGGCGGCTTGTCCCGTGCCAATCGAGAAGATCGTGACATTCGGAGTTGCCTTGATCTTCGCCAGCACCTTATCCAGGTTGATCTTGCTGAAGCTGTCATACCCTGACGCAATCAACACGACGTATTTGCGCCCCTCGATCCGGCTAAGCCGGTCAAGCGTGGTGTACACCGCGTCGAACATGTCGGTTTCGCTGAAACCAGGGATCGTTAACATGTTCAACGAGTCGTAAACCTGCCGCTTGTCCTGGGTAAAGTCGGTCAGGATCTGCGTTTTCAGATCAAAGGTCACCACCGCGATATAGTCATCGGGCTGCAACTGTTGAGCAAACGAGTAAGCCGCGTTGCGCATGTCGCGCACAAAGTAGTAGTTGGTTGAGGCAAACTCGCAGAGCAGCACCGCGGTGATCGGCGCCTTGGTCCGCTGAAAGTTGACGACCTTCTGCGGCACGCCATCTTCATATACGCGGAAGTTCGCGGGCTGCAAATTCGGAATAAACTCGTGCGTCTTCTGCAGGAGGACGCCTACATCGAGCGTCACTTCAGGTACATCCACGCGCAGCGAGAAGTTCTGCAAGCCCTCTGGATTCTTCACCTTGGGCTCGGGCGGCGGTGGGGGTACATCCTTCTTCTCGCCCTTTTTGGGAATAGCGATGGCGCCGCTGTCGCCGCCCGGTCCCCCGGAGTCGGGAGCGGACTGGTCAGACTGCTGCTGCGACTGGTCAGGCTGCTGCTGAGGAGGGGTCGCCGGTGGCGTGCTCGGCGGATGTTGGCCCTTGGCCGTCCAGCTTGCTGAACAAAGAAGAAGGGCAACGAAAGCGGCGAACGTTTGTTGGCCCCGGAATTTCTTTGAGGGCCGGGCGATGCGATCGAACGTCATACATGACCTCGTGAACTGCTTAATACAGTAACTTCAATATCCAGACCATGAAGGCCCTATGCTCCAGCGGCCCGAACGTCTAATCTGTAGACGTGTCTAGCTGCCGTATATCAACCCGCTTAACGTTTTTGACCGCAATTTTTGTTTTTGCGGGCACCGTGGCTGCCCAGGTCAACCCGGTGACACCGCCGCCGTCGGCCACGGCTGGCATTTTCCCCTTGTCCGAGGTACATCGCGGTCTCCATGGCGTGGCTTACACGGTATTTGAAGGCACCCAACCAGAAGCCATGGATGTCGAAATCCTCGGGGTTCTGAAAAATGTCCTTGGGCCCGAACAGGATATGATCCTGGCCCGGCTCAAAGGGTCAAAACCAGAGTACACCGGTGTGGTTGCCGGGATGAGCGGCAGCCCCGTATACATTGACGGAAAACTTCTGGGCGCGTTGTCCTATCGAATCGGCCAATTCAGCAAGGAGCCCATCGCCGGCATCACCCCGATTGCTGAGATGCTGGCCGTAAACGGCACCCAATACAACGCACCCGGCGTGCGCACCGCCGCGGCAGGACCCGCGGCAGAACCAGGGAGGCTGGATGCCGCTGAGGCCGCCGCTACCCCCACTGCCGGCGCAACTGATATCCATCCCATCGAAACGCCGTTGTCGCTCTCCGGTTTCAGCCCGGAGTCGGTCCGTTTCTTCCAGGATCATGTGTCCATGATGGGGCTTGTACCCACCGCCGGCTTAGGAGGCAGCGCAGGGAACTCCACCGCTGACCCGTCTGCCCCGACCCCCCCGCTCGTGCCCGGTTCGGCGGTTAGCGCACTGCTCGTCCGGGGCGATCTTGAGATCGCCGCCACCTGTACCGTTACCTACGTTGACCCCAAACAGGTGCTGGCCTGCGGCCACCCCATCACCCGCTACGGCAGCGTCTCCATCCCCATGACCAAGGCGGACGTGGTAGCCACGCTGGCCTCCCCGCTCAATTCCTTCAAGATCGTCAACACCACCCAGACCATCGGCGCGTTTACTGAAGATCGCTCCTCAGCCATACGCGGACTAATTGGCGAGCCGGCCCACATGATCCCGGTCGCCATTCATACCCATGGAACTCTGCACGACCGCACCCTGCATGTCGAAGTGATCGATAACCCCGGCATCACCCCGGGCGCGCTCATGGTTTCGCTCTACGAGTCGTTGATGGAGACGAACCGCTACAGCGAAGACCTTACCTACGATCTGCGGGGCACGGTTTCGATCGAAGGCTATCCGCCGCTGCACCTCAAGTCGCTCATCGCCCCCACCGAGCAGTTGCCATCCGCCTTGCGCGCCGCTCTTACGCTGGGCCAGCGCTTCCAAGCTGTCTACGGCAATACCGCGCGTTTGCGCAATGTTGAGCGCATCGACCTCGATGTGGATTCGCTCCCGGGCCGTCGCAGCATCCAGTTAGAAAGAGCCGCCGCAGCCCAACCTGCAGCCCGTGCCGGCGAAACCATCATCGTGGAAGCCACGCTGCGGCCCTTCCGCGGAGACCCCAAAAACATCCGCATCCCTGTACCCATTCCCCCCACTTTGAACCCCGGGCCGCTACGCATCCTGCTGAGCGACGGAGCTACGCTGGAGCGGTTGACCACGGCATCCCCGGGAAGCGAATCGCCGATTGAGTTGAGCAGCATCATCCGCCAGATGAACGCCGTGCATCAGGACGACCAGCTTTACGTCACCCTCCTGTTGCCGAATGCGCAGGCAGTGGTCGACGGACGAACGCTGTCGTCTATTCCCATCTCCATGGCCAATGTTCTGGAGCCCTTGCGTGCCAATCGCGGCATCCTGCTGAATGGCGAATCGGTAGTTCCCGTTACTTCGATTCCCATGGACGCGGTGCTCTCAGGAATGCAGGTAGTGTCGCTCGAAATCGAATAAGGTAGACTGAAGCGGTTTCACCGGTCATCTCCCCCATGCCGTGAAACGTCTCTTGTGCGGGCCCTGGTCCCTTTTCCCCTGGAAAACGCGTTTTCTATTTCACTGCCAAGGGCGATCCCTTTATGCCGCTCATTCACGGATTCGCAACGCATGCTGCCGGCGCCGAGCTGCTGCCGTACAAGTACGACCCGGGTGAAATCCGTCCAAATGAGGTAGAAATCGCCGTCTCCCATTGCGGCGTCTGCCGCAGCGACATTCACATGGTCGACAATAACTGGGGCATCAGCCAGTATCCGCTCATTCCGGGGCACGAGATCGTCGGCATGGTCACTTCCACCGGCGCCGCGGTGCTGGGTTTGAATAGCGGTGACAGGGTAGGCGTGGGCTGGCTTGCCAACTCCTGTGGCCAGTGTGAATGGTGCCTGCGCGGCGAAGAGAACCTGTGCGCCGACGCGCAGGGCACCTGCGTCCACCGCAACGGAGGCTACGCTGAGCATGTTCGCGTCAATGCGCGCTTTGTCGTGCCTATTCCCGAGGGCCTCGATAGCGAGCGGGTGGCTCCTCTGCTGTGTGGGGGCGTTACGGTCTACAACCCGATCCGTGCGCGCGGGGTCAATCCGGCTTCGCGTGTCGGCATCGTCGGTATCGGTGGTCTCGGCCACCTGGCGGTACAGTTTGCCCGGGCCTTCGGCGCCGAGGTCACGGCGTTCTCAAGTTCACCGGCCAAAGAGGCCGATGCCCGCTCACTGGGCGCGGATCACTTTGTAAATTCGCGTGAGACCAAGAGCCTCAAGAAGCTGGCCGGCGAGTTTGACCTGATTCTCTCGACCATGGAAGCAGACCAGGACTGGAGCGCTTACATTGCCGCCCTGCGCCCTCAGGGAACGTTGTGTTTCGTGGGTTCCCCCCCAGGCGTGCTCGGGGTACCGGTCTTCCCGCTGATCTCCGGCTGCAAGGTCATCACCGGCAGCCCTGGCGGGAGCCCACGCATGATCCGCGAGATGCTGCACGTAGCCGAGCGGCACAAAGTCCAGGCCATTACCGAGCGCTTTCCCATGGCCAAGGCCAACGACGCCGTCAGCAAAGTAAAGAAGAACAATGTGCGCTACCGCGCGGTGTTGGCCAACTAAAAGTTATGGTCGGTAGTGTTTTTGAAATGCGACCTGACGCCAGCGATGGAAGCTGGGCTAGCAGATCACATCTGGAAGTCTCGAGGAGATTGCCTCCCTTGCTGCTTAGAGAGATGAAAGGAAGATTTGACGAAGACGATATCGTAGATCTGGTGCCAGAGGTGCGGATGCCGTTCAAAGTTCCGAGCCGCAGGGGAATTGTGCGATTCGCCTATGACCATGACCCGCGAGCCTACGATGTCGAGTTCTTCTGGTGTGGGCGATCACTTGGAACACACTATCTGACTGAAGATGAACTAAAGCCCTTCATTCTGAGAAACTCAGAACCTTCAAACTGAGACACTAGCTTATGTTCCGCGAATTACGCTCTGCGGCGCGTGATCAGCACAGCGGCGAGATAGCTCAGTACGATGAGGATTGCGCTGTAGAGGCTGTGTTGCGGATCGCCCATCACCGCTGCGATGAGGAAGGCGGCCGACACGGCGATGATCAGCAGAGGCGTCCAGGGATAAAGCCAGACCCGGTAGGGGCGGGCAAGATGGGGCTCGCGCCGGCGCAGCACCGGCAACGCAGCGAAACCTGACATATAGACGTACACGTAGAGAATCGACGCCATGGCGACCAACGTTTCGAATGTGCCGATGAGCACCAGGCCGATCGAGGTGACGGAGCAAAGAAACAGCGCCGTGGCCGGCGTTCCCCCCTTGTTTACGTTCGTGACCGAGTGGGGCAGAAAGCCGTCGCGCGCCATGGCGAAGAGAATGCGCGATGTGATCATGAGCGTTGCGTTGGCCGCGCTGAGCACGGCAAGCAGCGAGATGAGCAGGATGATCAGCCGCCCGTAGCTGCCGAAGACCACCATCGCGGTCTCCGCGGCCGGCACAAGCGAGCCGGCGAGATGGGTCATGCCCAGCACATGCAGCATGGCCCCGTTCATGAGCAGGTAGATGGCCATGCAGGCCAGCACGGTACCGATGATGGCGCGGGGCAGGTTACGCCCCGGATCCTTGTCTTCCTCAGTAAAGTAGATGGGGGAATACCAGCCGTCGTAGGTGATGATCACGCTCTGCAGTGCGGCAATCAAGCCAAAAAGGAAACTGTGGCCGTGACTTAAAAGCCGGGTTGTGGGAAGAGTGGCGCCAGCGCGCGGCGAGAGCACGAAGCAGGCGACGACGAGCGCGATCATGCCGATTGCCTTGGCTGCGCTGGTTATTTCCTGGGCGCGGCTGCTGGGCTGCACGCCGATCCAGTTCAGTAGCGTCAGCAACAGCAAACCCGTGACGCTGACTGCTTTGGCGTGCCCGGTCAGGGCAGGGAAGAGTGAGACGGCAAACTCTCCCAGGGCTACGGCGAGGTAAGAGATGGCTACGGTGAGCGCCACCCAATCGAGGCAGCCGACGACGAATCCGATTTTCTCTCCGAATGCCCGATGGGCGTAAACGTACCAGCCACCGGCACGGGGCAGCATGGCGCCGAGCTCCGCGACGGAGCTACTGCCCAGCAGGGAGTAGATGCCCCCCAGACTCCAAACGATGAAAATGAGCAACGGAGTGCCGAGCTGGCCGGCGACCACGCCAGGGGTGCGAAAAATGCCGGAACCGATCGACGAGCCTACGCCGATGGCGATGCCGAAGCCCACACCGAGCACGCGTAACAGGTGACCGGTGCCGCGGGTGGCCTGATCCGTTTCGGTATCGATACAAACCTGCCTCAGCACGCCGAAGCGTACCTGCGTTTGAATTTTGCCTGAAAAGCGACCCAGGGAAAGCCGATGTTAGAAGATGCTCGGGCCGAGGTCAACTTTGCCGGCTGCTAGAGGCGTGAGAGCATAGCCGGCATGGGAATGATTTCAAGAGCCATAGACAAGCTACCCACATGGGTACGGGTGGCTCTCACAATCGTCGCGATCTTCATGAGCATCTATTCCATAGCCCGGTACGGCTTCCTCTCTTTCCTAATGCGCATGATTTTTAGCCCAGATCTCTAAACTTGACCAGTACAGGCTATGACCAGAGGGCCAAGCGCACTCGGGCAAGGGAGAAGTGCCTGAACCCATGGAATTGGCATTGTGGCTGATGGGATGCGGCAGCTGGCGCGCATACGGTGAAAGACTTGGAGTTTTTAACCCCGTTTGGTAGTCTTGTTTGGTAGCGCCTGCGCGCGTAGCTCAGTTGGATAGAGCGTCTGGCTACGAACCAGAAGGTCGGGAGTTCGAATCTCTCCGCGCGCACCATTCGATGCTACATTCCCTTTTCAGTCTCCCTTTTCCTATTCGATCAGCCGTGATTGAATCGCCATGGAGGGATCGACGGTGACTTTTTCCCCACGCACTCTGGCCTGGTCGCAGCGGATCGCCGCGCTGGCGCTGGCTTTGTTCTGGATCTCGTTCCGGATCGATCATAGCGATTTGCCTCCGGCCATTGCTGACTTCGAGTGGTGCTTCCTGGTGCCCGACCTCTTATGGATCGGCGTGGTGTTGTGGGTAGCGAGCCGTTGGCTGCTCGTGGGCGATTCCCGTGCCGGAGTGGCGACCGCGGCAGGGGGCAGCTCGATGGTCTATCTCGGCTTGCTCGACTCCGCGTGTAATTTCAGGCATGGCCAATACACGGGTTCGCTGGCGCGCGGCGGATTAAACGTAACGATAAATGTGCTCTGTGTGTTGTTTGGAGCCGCCAATCTCTGGTACGCCATGAGGCTGAGCCAGCGGAGCAAGGCCGAGTTGGCTGAACCGCAAATTCATCGAAGTTGATTCGGGGTTATTGTGCGGGGGAGCGGCCGAAGTGGTAGGTGAGGTTTACGTTCGAAGGGGCTACGCCCCATTTGTTCAACCCGGTACGCTGGCGCGAACCATCCTTTCGAAGTTTTGGGGGCACCCGTCCAGGGGTTGAGTTTCTCTTCGGCGATTTGGCCCCGTTCCACAAGCAGCATTGGTGAGACTGGAGTAGGTTGCCATTCCACTTCGCTCAGGCGGATTTCAATTCATGGGCCGGGCCGTGGTAGCACATTTTACGAATCGTGTTACCAGCGGGAAAGAGACTTCCCCCCCGGTGGGCCTGCCTGCCTGGTCACTGCCTCGACGCTGCGCATGGTAGTACACTTCTGAAATACGTGCTACGCGCGCCTTGTGGATTTGCGCCATCCTCAAATATGTGAACCATAGAAAGCCCGATGGCCTCTCTTCTCCAGAAATTGTTCCTCGACAAGCCGGGCCATACCAGGGCCAGGGTGATGGCCCTCTACGGTTTGCTGCTCGTATTCAATCTGGCGGCGTGGGCGTGGGCGCTGCTGGCCCTTCGCGGTTATCCCATGCTTCTGGGTACTGGCTTTCTTGCCTACAGTCTTGGGCTCCGCCATGCGGTCGATGCGGATCACATTGCGGCCATCGACAACGTCACGCGGAAATTGATGCAGCAGGACCAGCGGCCTGTCGCTGTTGGGTTCCTTTTCTCCCTTGGCCACTCGACCGTGGTGGTCGTGGGTTCGCTTGCCATCGCCGCGGCCACGCTGTCGCTGCAGCATCGTCTTGCCGCCGCGAAAGAGATCGGCGGCATCGCCGGTACCTGTGTGTCGAGCCTGTTTCTGTTATGCATCGGGGTGGTGAACCTGGTGGTGCTGGTGTCTATCTACCGGGCCTTTGTGCGGGTTCGCCGGGGAGAACCTTATGTTGCCGAGGACTTTGACCTGTTGCTTGGCGGGCGCGGCTTTCTTTCCCGGCTGTTCCGGCCCGTTTTCGGATTGGTTCGCTCGAGCTGGCATATGTATCCGCTGGGTATTCTGTTCGGCCTGGGGTTCGATACGGCGACGGAGATTGGGGTGTTGGGCCTTTCCGCCGGCGAGGCATCCCGCGGGTTGCCGTTGTGGTCGATTCTGGTATTTCCTACGTTGTTTGCCGCAAGTATGTCGCTGGTCGATACCACGGACAATGTGCTCATGCTGGGGGCTTACGGCTGGGCCTTTGTAAAGCCCGTGCGCAAGCTGTACTACAACATCACGATTACTTTCGTATCCGTTGTGGTGGCGTTTGCGGTCGGAGGGTTGGAGGCGCTGGGCTTGCTTGAGCGCCAGCTGCACCTGACAGGCAGCTTCTGGGATATGGTGAGCCGCCTGAATGACCACTTCGGAATGTTGGGCTATGGCATCGTGGCGCTGTTCGTTGTGAGCTGGATGATCTCGATCGCCATTTACAAATGGCGCGACTTTGACAGCCTGGAGATTGGGGTTTGAGGACTGGTGGAGTCTTGACGCCCGCCGGGACCTGAGTCCGAAGCCGGTGCATGACACAATCCGAGACGAGGTACGGTTCCGTGAACGCCTTGTCTTGATGGATTGGGCAATAATTATAGATATTCTGAAGCTTCAATGGCCGTATTGTGTCACTTGGAAAGACTTGATAATATGTCAAGAACGGGATATATTCCTTCCCAACTGGGGGAGGCAGAGCTTCGACTCCTTCTAACGGAGGCTTTAGACAATGCGCCCGACTCGAACCCTGAGACATACATGCGCGTTTCGATCATCTCGAAAGAGGCCTTTCGATCGATGATGTCATACACGGTTTAGAACGACCGTGGACCTTTGATCGTCCCCCTGAATTTAAGCGAGATGAATGGCAATGGAAGTATCGGATAGCTACCGAATCCATTGACGGCGAGTCAATCGTCATCATAGTGGCCGTTGACACGACAAATCGTAGTTTTCAAGTTATTACGAGATGGAGATAATGCCCCGAATTGAAAAGAAGTCGCTTTGCGTGGAGCACCTGGCGACGGATGAAAACCCATTCCACTTTGAAGACAGCGGGCTCCCGAATGTCTTTCTGGTCGGTATTAAATATTTCGTTTATGAAGACGGTAGGGTCGTTGCTGAAATTCCGGCAATTAAGCAATTGATGAAGTTGATTGCACGGGATTTGATTGAGAGGCCCGACTCGCTTAGCGGAGCTGAAATTCGGTTTCTTCGAAAGAGACTAGGCAAGAAGGCTGTCGATTTCGCTAAGGATTTGGGAATTGATGCAGCAACACTCTCCAGGTATGAAAACGAAAAGCAACAGGCATCGGAATCGCATGACAAGCTAATACGGCTCTTGTACGCGCTTGCGTCCGACGATTCCGAACTCGTCCCACAAGTGAAGCCGATCTTAGATTCGCTACTGGCCACCTGGAAGGCTGGCACGACTGAAGCAAAGATCGTTAAGAAGATCGATAACAACGAATGGTCTGACGTTTCACTTGCAGCATAGCACCCGCTCTCTGAAGCGAAGCCCGCCTCAATGAGGCGGGCTTTACTCTGCCCTGGCAAGCGCAATACGGCACGGCCAATCCTCGCTGCGATGGGCTTTATTTTGCGTGAGTAGGCCAGACCTGGCTCACTCTGCTCACTTACTTCGCCGGCGGGGGCGGGGGTGGGCCGGCGGCTTCGGCTGGCGGAGCCGGTGTAGCCGGGGGCGGAGCCAATGCAATCTCTTCGGCGATGTCGATGCCGGTGCTGCGCAGCAGGTCGGCTATGGTGGCGCGGTTGAGCCGGCTGAAGTCGAACTCTACCCGCACCGTCTTCTGCTTTTCGTCGAATGCGATTTTGCGAATACCGTAGACGCCGCGGACCTTGTCCAGCGCAATCATGGCTGCTTCGGCCGGGTGCATTTCATAACGGTACAGAGCGTCGAGATTGGTCGTCATGTGGTCATCATAGCAAGGGGTTCGTGGCGCTCTACAGGCGAGACAGGTAATCGAGAATTTCGGGCGAGGTCCAGTCCTGTGAGTTGATGAACTTGCGCCGGATCTGACCGTTCCGATCGATCACATACGTGTCTGGAAAAACAAAAGTCCCATAGAGGGCGTTGACCTGCTGCGCGGGATCGCGAATGGTCGTGAAGTCGACCCGGTGCCGGCCAAGAAAACGCCGGTAGGCATCCTCATTCGTGTCTACGGAAACACCGAGCACGACCAACTGCGGCAACTGTTGTTGCAGCTGGTTGAGTGAAGGAATCTCTTCAATGCACGGAGCACACCAGGTAGCCCAGAAGTTAAGCACAACCACTTTGCCGCGGTATTTGCTTAACTCCACCGTGCGGCTGCCGTCGTTCAAGGTGAAATTAGGCGCGGGCTTGCCGATCTGCCTGGGGTGATCGCCCCGGTCGCAGCCGGAGGCAAGCAGGAGTGCGAGCAGGAAGGCGAATGCGCTGATACGTCGGGTCACAATCACCATGATAAATGTGAATAAACAAAGTGTGGCCGCCTCAGCCCCGGGAAAGCCCTTTGGCGTTGTCCGTGTGAGGGCGCTTTCGCCGGACCCACCGTGATCGCAAATCGAGCAGTCTTTGGCGGACCCGGCCCGGTAAGAGCCGGCTCATCACCACGGCGGCAAAGCCCGGGGCGTAGTGGCGCTTGAGGAGTGCGAGCTTGCGGCGGTAGTCCGGCTGCTTCAGCCGGGGCGCGGCGATCAGCTCTTGCGCGAGCCGGCGCCCGAAATGGCGCTGAATGAACTTGACGCCGTGACGGTGCAAACGCAGCTTTGCCTGGTCGCCTTCCAGATGCGGCAACTCCATCTGCATCACGCGGTGGCTCACCAGGAGCATGGCTTCCGCATTGCGCGAGGTGCTTGCGTGGTGCAGGCGGTACTCCGACACGATCGCGTCATGGGCGATCAGGGAGCTCTGCCGCGCCGTCCGCAGATAGAGTTCATAGTCTTCGGCGCCCTGCACCGTTTCGTCGAAAACCCCCGCCGCCGACAGGCCGGAGCGGCGGTGTAGCGCGGAGCTGGGCGTCTCGATGAAGTTGTGTTCGAGCAGAACGAGGTAGGGATCGCGCCCCGCGGCACGCTTGTTGGAAGAGCCCAGCGGCTTTCCATCGGCGCCGATATAACGATGCTCTCCTATGGCGACGGTGCATTCCGGGTGTGCTTCGAGAATGGTTACGCCGGTTGCTACAGCCTCGGGCAGCAGGCGATCGTCGTGGTCGAGAAACAGGATGTACTCGCCCCGGCTGTGCTCGATGCCCGCGTTACGGGCGGCGGAGATACCGCGATTTGCCTGATAGATGTAGGTGACGGGATACGCCTGGGCGATTTTGGCGGTGCCATCGGAGGAGCCATCGTCGATCACGATGACCTCTACCCGGGGATACGTCTGCGTCACGGCGCTTTCGAGCGTTTCGGCAAGGTAGCGGACCCCGTTGTAGCAGGGAATGACCACGGAGACGAGGGGAGGCTCCCCGGTGCGGATTCCAGCCGTAGCTGAGGCGTCGCCGTTGGCCTTTCCTGGCGTCGTTTCCATAGCGGGCTAAGCACACCTCACCGTGCGGGGGGGTGCCGGTAGGGGCACAGCCAAGCGAGCGTATTGTGCCACACTGCGGACTGTCTGGAAAGCGATCTTTCCGCCAGGGAGTGGAGTTCAGTTTACCCGGCGTTTGGCCAGCGGACGGCGGCTGGTGTTTCTATAATGATTACAACAGCTTAGGATGTTCAAACCCGGTTTGCGGGTAAAGGATCTGCCCTCTCATGCGTCTCTCAGTGATCGTGCCCGCCCGCAACGAGGCTGATGTTCTTCAGCAATGCCTGGAATCTTTGATAGCCCAATCGGAAGAGGGCTTTGCCCTGGGCGAGGACTGGGAACTGCTGGTGGTGGACGACGGTTCCACCGACGCCACCCGTTCAATCGCCCTTGCGTTCGCTCCTCGCCTTCGTGTGCTCGATCCGGAGCCACTCAAAAAAGGCTGGACGGGCAAAGCGAACGCCGTGTGGACGGCAGCCCGGGCCGCGCAGGGCGCATGGCTGCTGTTTACGGATGCCGACACAGTGCATGCGCCCGGCGATCTTGGGCGGGCGCTCCATGAGGCGGAGCATGCCGGGGTTGCCATGCTTTCCTACTCCCCGCGGCAGCTCGTTACGGGTTTTTGGCAGCGCGCGCTGATGCCGCTGGTTTTCTCTGAGCTGTCGCTGGCTTATCCTCCGGCGAAAGTTTCTGATCCGTCGTCACGGCTGGCCGCTGCCAATGGGCAGTTTTTGATGGTGGAACGCGGCGCATACTTTCAGGTGGGTGGCCATGCGACGGTTGCCGGCTCGCTGCTCGAAGATGTCGACCTGGCTTCTCTGATCAAGCGGCGAAAACACGCGATCCGCTTTCGCTACGCGCCCGATGCTTTGAGCGCGCGCATGTATCGAAGCGTGGGCGCCATGATCGAGGGTTGGACGAAGAATCTGGCGCGGTTGTTTGGCTATCCCCTGATGATGGCTGCGTGGCGGGGGCTCGATCTGCTGTTGATCGTGGGGCTGCCGTTGCTGGTGTGGCGTTTTTTTGCTCTACCGGTTCCTCGTTATGCGCTGGCCGTGCTCTGGATTCGGGTCTTGTGGCGTTTTTATGCGCGGGTGGCGAAATCGAATTTCCCCGCGCTCGACTGCGCGCTTTCGGTCTTTGCCACACCACTGTTTTGTCTGCTCTTGGTGGCTAGCTGGTGGCAGCACACGGTGCGGGGCAATGTGGCGTGGAAGGGGCGCGATTATTCGACGAGCGGGCGTTAAGGGGTAAAGTGTTCACTGCCCACATCTCTCGGCAAAAGCACTTGCTCCTCTGACTGGAGTTTCATGCGGCGGCAGAAACGGATTCTATCTCAATGAAAGCAAACCAACCGCAAAATAATGAATTAGATAGCGCCGCTGTGACATCCAAGAAGGGGTGCAACGGTACCCGATATACTAAGAGCGCGCGCGATGCGCGACGGTCGACTGCTTATGATTTTGCTCACGCGTAAGGCTGAATTTTCGGCCTCGCACTATTACTGGTCTGACGAGCTGCCGGATGCGGAAAATCTGCGCCTCTTCGGCAAGTGCTCGAATCGAAATGGACACGGCCATAACTACACCCTGGAAGTGACGGTCGAAGGCGAAGTGGATCCGGTTTCAGGATTCGTGGTGGATCTGAAGGCCTTAAAAGAGATCATGCATCGCGAAGTCGTCGATGTGTATGACCACCGTCATTTGAACCTCGAGGTTCCGGAATTCAAGAGCTTGATTCCAACGACTGAGAATATTGCCATTGCCATCTGGAAGCGGCTGGACCATCGCATCCCGGGGGCGAAGCTGCATCGCATCCGCGTGTATGAAATGCCCGATCTCTTCGCCGACTACTACGGTGAAGCATGAGGGCGTACCTGTCGCGCAGATACGGCTTCAGCGCCTCGCATCGCTTGTATTCCAGTGAATACAGCGAAGAAAAGAATCGTGCCGTGTACGGCAAGTGCGCCAATCCTCACGGCCATGGGCATAACTATGTGGTCGAAGTGACGGTGGGTGGCCAGGTGGATCCGGTAACCGGGATGGTCTGCAATCTGGCAGATCTGGACGGATGTGTGCGGAAAACTGTGATCGACCGATTCGATCACACACACTTGAACGTAGATGAGTGTTTCGCCCGCGAAGTGCCCACGACTGAGAATCTTTGTATCGCCATTCACGGCCTGCTCGCGGAGCATTTTATTCACGCCGATCTTGAGCGCGTGAGGGTGGAAGAGACAAGTAACAATTTTTTCGAGTATGCGGGAAGGGGAAAGCATGGCACACCCAGTAGTCGCTCGTAAGCCTTTGGCGGGCACGGGGCTCAGTGGATACTCCACCGAGGAACTCTATGCCGAAATGATCGCGCGTTTGGGCGAAGACCCGGAGCGCGATGGTCTTTTGAAGACGCCGGAGCGGGCGGAGAAGGCGATGACCTTCCTTACCAGGGGCTACCAGCAGGATGCGGAGAAGATTCTGCGCGGCGCACTCTTCGATGTGACGTATGACGAGATGGTGATCGTACGCGATATTGAGGTTTACTCTCTGTGCGAGCACCACATGCTGCCTTTCTTCGGCAAGGTGCATGTGGCCTACATTCCCAAGGGGAAGGTCATCGGCCTGAGCAAGATTCCTCGGCTGGTGGACGTGTTTGCCCGCCGGTTGCAGGTGCAGGAGAGGCTTACCCGCCAGATTGCCGATGCCATCCATGATGCGATTGAGCCCCAGGGTGTTGGCGTGGTGATGGAAGCGCGGCACCTCTGCATGATGATGCGCGGCGTTGAGAAGCAGCAGTCCTCGACGGTTACGTCGGCGATGCTGGGAGTGTTTCACGAGCAGAATACGCGGGCGGAGTTCCTTTCGCTGGTGCAGTCGTCGCGCGCGCAGGTTGGGCTGTAGCCGGATGATGGCATGGTTGTTGTAAAGGCTTGTCGTAAAGAATTTTTCGAAGCATGAGGCTCTGTGTTCAAGGGACTTGTCGAATTCGTAGCGGGTACCGGCCTTCGGCGGAATCTCTATAGTAGAGAGTGTGAACGGACTCGTAGTGATCGATAAGCCGGGCGGTATGACATCGCATGATGTGGTGTCGTGCTTGCGCCGCGCAACAGGAGAATCGGCGATCGGGCATCTTGGCACGCTCGATCCTATGGCGACCGGCGTTCTGCCTGTGCTGATGGGGAAATACACGCGCCTGGCCCAGTTCTTCGGGCCGCTTCCCAAGACCTACACCGGGGCCATCCGTTTCGGATTTGCCACCGATACCTATGACGCCGAAGGCATTCCCGTCTCGCCCACCGAACTGGATGCGCCTCTTCCATCGGACGACCAGTTGCAGAAGGCAGCCGCTGCGTTTCGCGGAGAGATCGTGCAGACGCCGCCTCCGTTTTCCGCGAAGAAGGTAGATGGCCAGCCGGCCTACAAGGCTGCGCGGCGCGGGGAAGCAGTGGTGTTGAAGCCCGTGAAGCTCATAGTGCACGAGTTCGTGTTGGGCGACATCGAGGGTGGCTACGCCGAATTCACGCTGAGCATCTCTGCAGGCGGCTACGTGCGCTCAGTGGCGCACGACCTGGGCTTGGCGCTAGGCTGCGGCGCGCATCTGGCGCGGCTACGCCGCGTGGCCGCGGGACCGTTTACGTTGGGCGACGCACTTACGCTGGAACAGATTTGTGCGAAGGCCGCTGAGGGTTCGCTGGAACGGTGCCTGCCTCATCCGCGGACTCTGTTGCCTGATCTGCCTTCGACCACGGTTGAGCCCTGGGTTGCAGGCCGCTTGCGAAACGGCAACACCGCCAATCTGCCGGAATTTTCTACGGCTCCCCTGGCCAAGGTGTTTGCAGGCCAGCGCGACCTGGTGGCGATTGCCCGCCGCGTTGCTGGAACGCTGTTTCAACCGATCGTGGTTCTTGGTTGATGGCCGGCCGCTTACGGCCTTTGCTTGCTGGGCAGAGGCGCGAGCAAAGATTCGATGAGGGGAAGAAGATTCTTCGCCACCTGGGCATTGCCCTGACCGGTCGCGTGTATGCCGTCGTCCTGCATTCCTCCGGCCACTCCGTATACCCCTTGCAGCAGAAAGGGCAGCAACGGCGCGTGATACTTTGCCGCCAGCAGGGCGTAGGTTTGGTTGAATTGCTTGATGTAGTCGGCGCCGTAATTGGGCGGCAGCGTGATGCCGCCGAGTACGACCTTGACTCCGGCATGCGTCAGGGTAGAAACGATCTGGTCAAGGTTTTCGCGCGTGCTGGCGATGGGGAGCCCGCGCAGGCCGTCGTTGCCGCCGAAGGCGACGATCGCGAGCACAGGCTTGAGACGCAATGCGTCTTGCAGACGATCGACGCCGTCTTTGGTGGTGTTTCCACTGATGCCTTGATTGACGACCTGGTAGCTGTACCCCTTGGCATCGAGATCTTTTTGCAGATAGTCGGGGTAGCTGCTGCCGGGGTCGGCGCCGTAGCCCGCGGTGAGGCTGTCTCCAAAGGCGATGATGACCGGCCTGTTGTCTTTTGGCGCGGCAGGCTGCACCGGCAGGGCAGTCGCAACAGAAGCGGGCATTTCAGGAGCCTTCGGTTGGCAACCGGCGAGCAGCCCGGCAGCGACGATAAGACAGGTGAGTCGATAGGTCACAAGGCCACTGTAAAGCATTTTCTCAAGTTTCGAACCTGGAGCACGAACCTGGGGCACCTGCCAGAACTATGCAACGAGAACCATGCAACCGGAATGCAAAAGGATGATCGTGAATGATTGAAGCGCGTGGGTTGAAAAAGTCGATTAGCCATGGAAGCGGAACGGTCGAGATTCTCAAGCAGATCGATTTGCTGGTGCCGGCCGGGCAATTCGTAGCCATCATGGGCGCTTCGGGCAGTGGCAAGAGCACTTTGCTGGGGCTGCTTGCGGGGCTCGATTCTCCGAGTGAGGGCGAAGTGCTGATCGACGGCGAGAAGATCAGCCACCTGCCTGAAGACAAGCTGGCCGAAGTGCGTGGCCGCAAACTTGGCTTCGTCTTTCAGTCGTTTCAATTGATCCCTACCCTCACGGCTCTTGAAAATGTTCTGCTGCCGCATGAACTGAACGGATCGGGCGACGGCCGTCGCGCAGCGACCGATTTGCTGCGCAGTGTCGGCCTGGGAGACCGGATGAACCATTACCCCATTCAGCTTTCTGGCGGCGAGCAGCAGCGGGTGGCCCTGGCCCGCGCGTTTGTTTTGAAGCCGCCCATCATCTTCGCCGACGAGCCTACTGGAAACCTCGATTCTGAAAATGGTTCCCATGTGCTCGACTTGCTGCTTGAAAGAAACCACGCCAGCGGCGCCACGCTGGTATTGGTCACACACGATGCGCAGGTAGCGGCGCATGCCGATCGCCGCATCATTCTGCGCGACGGCAGTATTGTGGAAGACATGATGCAGAGGCCGGACTGATGGCGTTGAGCGCAAAACCCTCGTTGACCTGGGCCTCGGCCGCGAAAATTGCCTGGCGCGAGCTGCAGGCCTCGCGCGCGAAGTTTCTCTTCGTGATTCTGTCGGTGGCGATTGGCGTGGCCGCACTGACGGGCGTGCGCGGATTCAGCGATTCGTTTCAGCGAACCCTGCTGGGTGAGGCGCGCACCATCATGGCTGCGGACCTCTCGGCGCGTATGTTCCGCCAGCCGACGGCCGAAGAAGAGAAGGCGTTGGATAAGATGGCCTCGCGTGGCGTTGAGCGTACCGAGGTCAGCGAGACGGTTTCCATGGTCTCGTCGCCCAGCGATCCAGTACCGCTGCTCGTTTCGCTGAAGGCAGTTGATCCTGCCCGTTATCCGTTTTATGGCACGGTCGTTCTGCAACCGGCCGGCGATTTGCGCCAAGTGCTTACGGATGAAACGGTGGCAGTTGCCGAAGACCTGTTGATCCGTCTACGCACGGAGTTGGGCTCCAGCCTGAAGATCGGCAACTCCAATTTTCGCATTGCGGCGGTTCTGGCGCGTGAGCCCGACCGCATGAGCTCGGGCATGGGTCTCGGACCGCGAGTGATGATGACGCAGTCTGCGCTTCAAAAGAGCGGTCTGCTGCAACAGGGGAGCCGCTCGGGAGAGCGCTTCCTCTTCAAGCTGTTGCCCGGGAGCGGCACCATCGCCGCGGAGCGTAGCCGGCTGGAGCAGGTGCTGCCCGATGCTCAGGTGACGGACTTCCGCGAGAGCAACCCCGCGCTGACCGATGGGCTCAAGCGCTCGACCGGCCTGCTCAGCCTGATCTGCCTGGTAGCCATGGTGCTGGGCGCGATTGGCGTGGCGATGGCCATGCGCGCGCATCTGCAGCAACGGGTCGAGGTGCTGGCCATCATGAAGTCGATCGGGGCGCGATCGGCTGATATTCTGCGCATCTATCTTCTGCAAACCGTGCTGCTCGGTTTGGTGGGTGGGTTGATCGGTGTGCTGCTGGGGCTGGGTGTGGAGTGGATCTTTCCCCTATTGCTGGGGAAGTTGATCTCCGTGCAGGCCGATCTTCATCTGCCCTGGCGCTCCGCGGTGGCTGGGTTGGCTACCGGCATTCTTACGACCGTTCTCTTTTGTCTGCCACCACTGTTACATATCCGCACGGTGCGGCCGAACCTGGTGTTGCGCAGCCTGGTTGAGCAGCCGAGCACGCAGCAAAGCTGGTGGGCACGCCTGCGTGCCAACAAAGCGCAATGGATCGTGGCCGGCATCATTCTGCTGGGCCTGGGCGTGATTGCGGCGGCTCTCTCTGATTCGCTGGTTGTGGGCCGGTGGTTTGCCGGCGCCTTGTGCGCGCTGCTTGTCGTCATTCTGGGCGTGGCTGCGCTCACCCTGCGTATCGCGCGGGCGTTTCTTTCGCGTACCCGGCTCCATTTGCGGTCGTGGCTTCGTCATGGACTGGCGAATCTTTACCGGCCGGGGAATCAGTCGGCGGCGGTACTGGCTGCCCTGGGCATGGGGGTGATGCTTATCCTCACGGTCTACCTGATGCAACATGGTGTGCTTGGCGAGATGAAGCTGACCTCGGGTCCGAACCTCCCGAATATCTTCCTGATCGATATCAGCAGCAAAGAGTTGGACGGGGTAACGCAACTGCTGGCCAAGCAGCCGGCCGTGCACGGCGCAATGGAAGCGCTTCCTTCGGTCGCGGGGCGCATTGTTTCTGTCGATGGCACGGCAATCGAAGGGCTCAGGCTGAAGAATTATCCCAAGCGCCTGCTGCAGGCGGTTTCGCTTACCTGGTCGCCCGGTTTGCCTGCGGGGGCGACGGTGGTGTCGGGCCAATGGTGGAGCAAGGACGATGGCCAATCGCTCGCGGTGACCGAGCACATCGCCCAGCGGCTGCAACTGCATGTTGGTTCGAGTATTGTGCTGACTTCGAATGGAAGAACCATTCAAACCAGGGTCGCGGCGATTATTCGCCACACCGGCCAACACGTGTACGCGCGCAGTGAGTTTATCCTCACGCCGTCGGCTCTTGCCGGCCTGCCGGTGATCTGGTACGGCGCGGCGCATGTCGATCCGCAACAGGTCGGGGTGGTGCAGAGGGCATTGTTCCATGTCTATCCAACGGTGACGGTGATCAACATCGCCGATGTGATCGAGACGGTGCAGGGTGTGGTGCAGCAGATCACGGTCGTGGTTCGTTTTCTGGCCGCGTTCTCGATTCTTTCCGGCGCCATGATTCTGGCTTCGAGCATCGCCAGCACGCAGTTTCGCCGCGTGCGCGAGGTGGTGGTGCTCAAAACGCTGGGCGCGAAGCGAAATCACATTGCCGCCGTGTTCAGCGTGGAGTTTATTGTGCTGGGGCTGCTGGCCGGGGTGGTGGGAGTGATCTTTGCCAACCTGCTGTCGCGGGTACTGCTGCACAAGTTGGACGTCGCGTTTCACATGGAGTGGCTGGCGACGCTGGTTGCGCTGGCGGGTACGGCTGTGTTGGCGACGGTGACCGGCTGGATGGCGAGCTATCGGATGCTGGGACAGAAGCCGCTGCAGGTATTAAGGGAAGAGTAGAGCGCGACTCGATGACCGTTGGGGACGCGGTCCATCGGCCAAGAAAATATGCTTCCTAAGCGCACTAAGCTTATTAAGTTACCCTTGGTTACGTTTGGCTAGTGGTGGAGGCGAAAAGGGAAAGCCTTTGAAAGGGCTTCGCCCTATCGTTTTCAACCCACTGGTGCGAACCATTCTTTCGAATATTGGGGGCACCCGTCGAGGGGGCGAGGTGCCCGTACCCTGAGCGTACTTAGCACTTGCGTTCCAAAACAGACCGGAGACATGGTTTACAGCGGAGCGCGACGGCGACAATTCCTCAGCTTTGGGCAACGTACGACGATGTTGTATGCCCTGGAAAGAGAGTCGGATCTTGGATCAACGTCTGCAATTCTTATCGAGTTATCAAAAAGAGGAGATGTCAGTAGCGGACCTGTGCCGTGAGTATGGAATCTCGCGTCCAACGGCCTACCGCTGGATCAATCGCTACAACGAGACCGGACCAGAAGGACTCGTGGATCGCAGCAGTCGGCCCGCACAGTTGCTCGCACGCGACGCTTGAGCCGATCGAGAACACCATCCTCGTGCCTCGGGCTAAGCATCCGTCCTGGGGTGCCAGGAAGCTCAAGGCGAAGCTGGAGATGACTGTTGGCTACAACTGAGATCTATTACTCCTTGTCTGCTATCAGGCAGACAAGGAGCGATAACGTCCATTATCATTCCCTATTTGAGTCGGCAAGCCTACAATGCGTTTTGGTGCCTTGATCGGATAGGCGGGTTTTAACCCACGTGAAGCGTTCGGTTTAGTAAACACTTGCCGACTTGCACTAAGACTTACCGGAACTTATCCAGAAACTCATAATTCCGGCAGAGCAACGTCGCCCTAAGCCATTGCAAATGACAGGGTTTGAGTTTGGACCTCCGGTTGCACCGCGTCTCAGTAGTAGTTGAGTCCGCGGGGCGATGTATTTTGACTGAACCGTGGGATCGGCAGCCATGAGCAAGCTAGGCATCCAGCCTTGAGCAGTTGCGTACACATCTTCGGCAGGAAGGAAACGAAAAGGCATGATGCGATTTGCAAAGATCGAAAAGACTGCAGCCAGAGTTGCAGTGGGAGCGCTTGCGCTCGTGAGTTTGCTGAGCATCACTGCGAGCACGCGGGCACAGGAGGCAGAAAGGCCCTATCCGAAGATGCTGCCACTTTCGCAGTATTTAATGGACCGGAATGCGGCAATCGCGCTGGCGCGAAGCGCCGCTCCGGAGGGCATTTCAAAGGATGCGTCTGTTTTGGTGCTGACGCCCAAAGGCTGGGAAACAGCGGTCAAAGGTACGAACGGTTTTGTGTGCATGGCGGGGCCGTCATGGACGGCCAGTATTGACTTTTATGACGTCTGGAGTCCGAAGCAGAGAGGGGCGATTTGCCTCAATCCAGCGGCTGTGCGGTCGATCCTGCCGATTTTTCGCAAGCTGACGCAAATGACGCTCGCTGGAGTGACCTCTGTAAAAGAGCGCATCGCGGGTATTCAAGACGCGTATGCAAAGAAGGAGATTCCGCCGGTAGAGCCGGGGGCAATGAGCTACATGATGTCCAAGGATGCATACCTTACCCATTTGGGCAATTCACACAATTTATGCCACGTGATGTTTTTCCTGCCGATAAAAGATCCTGCTGAATTGGTCGCCAATGATCCGGACTCACCCATTTCTTCCACGTCTATGTGGTTCCCGGACCCTGACAAACCGGATAGTCCACTGAACAAAGAGCTGCCGCCGCTGCGGACCGTCCCAATCGAAGTGCCCTATTGGTCCGATGGCACTCTGGCATTCCACTAAATAAAGCCGTATGGCAACAGCAACGATCCCAGGAACGACCTCAGGTCCTGGTAAACGCGCTAGAGTCTAGAAATGCCAATTGGGCATTTCGCGGGAGCAAACCAGTGAGCGGATAATCGCTGTCTGGGACAAAGACGCGAATGCCCGTTTGCCAATCCACATAGCGAATGATAAAGGACGTTATCATTCGTCAGGTGATAGCAAACACCAACAGGCAGTTGCTGGTGGCTGCAATTCTCAACGAGTGTTAAATCGCCAATGCACTCACGGACAACCGATCACGCTAAGCGTTTCGTTGACGGTGCGGCGCATCGCGCTGGTGGTGGAAAGCATGGAAAGCCATGAAGCCGGCTTCCCACCCTTCCCACACTCTTTGGAAATCCCCTTCGGGATTCCCACATTCCTACGGCCTCGACGACTGGATATATGTCTCTCGTGCCCCCTTAACTCGAACCATCGCCACCGCAAGGGGCTTGTAACGGATGTCTCAGGTCCACAACGTAACGCATGTCCGGGTACACTCAACCCTTCAACCCTTCGATGGTTAAGTGAAAGCTTTCATATCCATGGGCCAGAGAGAAGGGTCATGGGCGTTCCATCACACGCGGTGGAACAGCACGGATACCACCCTGGACAATACGATCTCGGGTTACCAATTCGGGCAGGCAAATGGAGGCCGTGAAGGGCGTATCATTTCGCTCGTTGCAAAGAAGTGAACATTGCGGAGGGGACCACTTGTACCAGCCTGAAACCTATGTCATAGCTCTTCTCTTCATGATTCTCACCATGTTCTGTTGGGGGTCATGGGCGAACACGGTCAAGTTGTGCCCTGGGTATCGATTCCAACTCTTTTACTGGGACTACGTGATTGGCTTGATCGCAGGCGCCTTGCTTTGGGGGCTCACGCTGGGGTCGGCCGGGTCAACGGGCACCTCGTTCCTTGCCGATGTGGCGGCGGCGCCGGCTTCGAACATCGCCTTCGCGCTTCTTGGCGGCGTGATCTTCAATGTTGCCAATTTACTACTGGTCGCGGCGATCGAGATCGCCGGACTGGCGGTTGCTTTCCCGGTCGGTATTGGCCTGGCGCTGGTGATTGGCGCCGGTAGCAGTTACGTACTATCGCCTCACGGTAATCCGGCCATGTTGTTTGGGGGGATTGCGCTGGTGGTAGCCGCCATTGTGTGTGATGCGATTGCCTACCGCCTGCGGGAAAGCGAACACCAGGCGACGAGCCGCAGAGGCGTGGTGATCAGTCTGATCGCCGGCCTTTTGATGGGAACGTTCTATCCCTTTGTCTCGCGTGCCATGACCGGACCTCATGCTCCGGGGCCCTACGCCACTTCTTTGTTCTTCGTGCTTGGCGTCGCGTTATGCGCGATTCCAGCCAACTACTTGCTGATGCGCAAGCCGCTCGATGCTCAGAGCCCTGTTTCGATGGCCGGCTTTACCGGGGCCCCGGGGCGCTGGCATCTGTGGGGCATTCTGGGTGGTGCGATCTGGTGCACAGGGGCGGTGCTCAATTTCGTTGCCTCCAGAGCCCAACTGGTTGGGCCGGCTGTTTCGTACTCCATTGGTCAGGGCGCCACGATGGTGTCGGCCGCATGGGGCGTGTTCATCTGGCGCGAATTCTCTTCTGCTTCTTCCCGGGCAAAGAGCTATTTGTTTTGGATGTTTGTGCTGTTTCTGGCCGGGTTGACGCTGGTTGCGCTCGCTCCACTCTACGAGTGAAGATTTTGACTGCGCCGCAGACAAGGGAGAGGTAAGGAAAGCAATGAAGGGAGCCAGGGGAGTAAGCACCCTCAAAGCGAAGACGATGAGAACGAAGAAGATGGGAACCAAGCAGATGCAGAGTCTGCAGATCGTTGCCGGACTCATCGTTGCGGCGGCATTGGCCTCTATGGCGCAAGCGCAGGACTCGAAGTACAGTCCGGTGATGCAGCAGATACCCCCGCCCAACTGCCTCACGCTGAAGGGCGCGTGGGAGGGCGGCTACGCCCCCTGCACCAGCGTGACCCACCAGGAGTGGCTGGATGATGTGTCCCACTGGCGAGCCGAGCGCAGGATTCGCATCGGTTACGAGGACTCGCGCTACCACCTGCCCGCTTTTGCATGGACGCAGTCGGCGTTTATTCAGCCACAGATGATGGTGCACGATCGCTATTTCTACGATCCTGTGGCGCACCAATATACTGTCGGCCGTTATCTCGATGACCTGAAGAAAAGGTATGGCGGCATCGACGCGGTGTTGATCTGGCCTACGTATCCGAACATGGGGATCGACGACCGCAATCAACACGACATGATTCGTTCCATGCCCGGCGGTATTGCGGGCGTTCGCCAGATGATCGATGACTTTCACAAGCAGGGAGTGCATGTGCTGTTCCCGATGATGATGTGGGACCAGGGCACGCGCGACTCGGGCAAGTCCTGGCCGGATGCGATTGCCGAAATCATGAAGGAAGTCAATGCCGACGGCATCAACGGCGACACGCAGGATGGCGTCCCGCTGGCGTATTCGCTCGCCGCGGATCACGCCGGGCATCCGCTGGTGTTCGAGCCCGAGGGTGGCCCCTCCGATGAGGCGCTTGCCTGGAACGTACTTACCTGGGGGCAGTACAAGTTTCAATTCGTACCTACGGTGGATCGCTATCGCTGGCTTGAGCCGAAGCACCAGGTGAACATCCAGGGTCGGTGGAATCGCGACAAGACCGACGATCTGCAATTCGCATTCTTCAACGGAGAGGGTTGGGAGAGCTGGGAAAACGTTTGGGGCATCTGGAACGGCGTGACCCCTCGCGATGGAGAAGCCACCCGGCGCATGGCGACGATCGAGCGCGCCGTGGCGAGCTTTTTCGCGAGCACCGGATGGGAACCTTTCTACCCCATGCATTTGTATGGCGTTTACACGAGCCGCTGGCCGCTTGGCGACCGCACTTTGTACACAATTGTGAACCGCAACGAATACGACGTGAACGGGCGGCAGATGTCGGTGCCCGTGCAGGAAGGCGTGCGCTACTTCGACCTGTATCACGGTGTCGAGTTGACGCCGGAGCGTGAAGGCAGCGAGGCCGCTCTTTCGTTTTCGCTGGAAGCTCACGGAATCGGCGCCGTGTTGGCAGTTCATGGTTCGCCCGGCAACCAGGTCGATGAACTGATGTCACAGATGAAGGCGATGACGGCGACGCCCCTGTCATCGTTTTCGCATGAGTGGAAGCCTCTGCCCCAGCAGTTAGTCGCCATTGCGGATACAAAGCCAGCCGCGGCGGCGCCCGAAGGTATGGTCAAGATTCCTGCCGGCGACTATGTCTTCAAGGTGCAGGGAATTGAAGTGGAAGGATTCGACGATGTTGGGGTGGATGTGCAGTATCCGTGGGAGAACACGCCGCGGCGCTTCCACGAGCACCCCATGCGCGTTGCCGGCTTCTACATGGACAAGTATCCGGTGACGAATGCTGCTTTCAAGAAATTTCTCGATGCGACGCATTATCATCCGCAGGATGATCTGAACTTTCTGCGTGACTGGAAGAACGGCGCCTATCCCGAGGGGTGGGGCAACAAGCCGGTGACCTGGGTGTCGCTGGAAGATGCCCGCGCCTACGCCACCTGGGCTGAAAAGCGGCTGCCGCATGAATGGGAATGGCAGTACGTTTCCCAGGGCGGGGATCAAAATCGCGTGTATCCGTGGGGCAATACCTGGAACGCTGCCAATGTGCCCACGCCAGACAAGGGACGCACCTTGACCCAGCCTGATGACGTGGATGCGCACCCTGCGGGAGCAAGCCCGTTCGGCGTTGCCGATCTGGTGGGGAATGTGTGGCAGTGGACGGACGAATATGTCGACGACCACACGCGGGGCGGGATTCTGCGCGGTGGCAACCACTACCAGCCGCAGGGGTCCATCTGGTACTTTCCCGAGGCTTATCGCAATGACCAACACGGCAAGCTGTTGCTGATGGCGCCCAGCTACGACCGCTCGGGAACGGTAGGCTTCCGATGCGTGAAGGATGCGCAGTAGACGGCGCTGCGTTCGACGGAAGGAAACGGGGGCCTATCTGAAGGCCTCGGAGTTTCCTGAGGTATGTTTCCGTAAGGTTTGAAGGGTATGGGCTACCTCGCCGGCAGCGAGCTTCAGCCCGTACATCGATTCACAGTATGGAAGCGGCTTTACAGGCTGCGGAAAAAGTCAAAGAAGGCCAAAACAGGGGTCAAACTCGGTGATAGAAAATCATCACCCGAGCCTCACAAATCGCTCTACGGGCTTTGTAGTGCGTTGCGATTTTTCATGCCGACGCCAAAATTGACTTTTTCCGCAGCCTGTTTAGCCGCTGAGGGTAAATCCGGTTTCCCTCAGCGGCTAAAGCCGCGTTTTGTTCCCATCGCTGACGTACGGGCTAAAGCTCGCTGCCGGCGAGGTAGCCCGTACACTTCATGCGGGCTATTGAGGGGTGCCTCTGTCCATGTGAGGTTGTGAAGCACCTGGCAGTTCCTCGTGGCCACAATTGGTTGCCCCCCAGGGATTCGAACCCCGATAGGCTGCTCCAGAGGCAGCTGTCCTACCATTGAACGAGGGGGCAATGCGGCAAACACAAGAAGGCCAGCAGGCGCGCCTGACCTCCCTATAGTAAAAGCACTGCCCCATACGGGTCAATTCGAAACCTTTTTTCAACAAGTTCCTAGATGATTCGATAGCAGTATTCCGTAGTGTGGTCATCTGCTGAACGGGTTTTGAAATGCGAGCGGATCCGCCCATCGGGGGTACTTTTCACGGAATCACAACAGACACTTGCTAGGCTTCTGTTACGGAGTTGGGCTGATGGCGAGTAGGTTCTTTCGGTACCCGGAGTGTGATCTGGGCATACAAGTCTTTCACCATGAACATGCCATTTCCTTTCCAGTGCACAGTCACAGCGAAATGGCGATCGTCATCTGCACGGAAGGCATCCTCGAATCGACTCAGTTCGGGGACATGCAATTGCTGTACCCCGGCCAAGTGCTCTTCACCAACTCCTGTATTCCACACGCCAGCCGTTACGGTATCGATGGCAAGCCGACTCGCGGCGTGACCCTGGAATTTGACCCGGTTGTTCTTCGGCGGCTGGGCTACAGCGCGTCCTCGATTTATTTGTCTGCCAAGTTATTAGGCAAAATGAACCTGCCAGAAGTCGCGCGTCTGGCCAGGATGATCCAGGACGAATCGCTCCGGCTCGAGCAGGACAGCCCGCTGTTGATGGGCGCTCTGGCACGCCAGATAGTGGTGCTGGCCCTACGCATGTGGCCAAGGACACTGATCCGCAGCCATGAGTTGAAACAGACAGCCCACCTGCCCCGCAATGAGTTTGTGCGCTCCATCGAGTTCATGCAGATGACGCCTGCCCGCGAGTTTGCAGTCAACAAGTTGGCTCGGCACTTGCATCGGAGCACATCGACCTTCTCTCGCCTGTTTACATGCTCTGTCGGCAAAAGTCCTTACAGCTTCTACCTGACCACGGCGTTGCAGCACGCCGCGGAGCGACTTGCGACGACGGACGATCCGGTCAAGGAGATCGCCCTCAATCTTGGATTCAACAGCGTCAGTCACTTTTCCAACTCCTTCCGCATGAAGTGGAATATGACGCCGACCGCCTTTCGTCAGAGTGCGACAGTGCAAGAGTGCGAACGGAATCTGACACTTGGACGCTCCATTTCTTGACTCGATCACACTTGCGTCCGATCAACGTTTCGGCGCTAGAGCATTTCTCCTGACCGCGTAGAGGAAGAACTAGAACTGCAAGCTCTGCCTGCAGGCCGAAAGGATGGCTGCACATTGCTGATGGAACGCGAAAGATCGCCAAACTACGGGCCAGCCCCACAGTGTGGCGATCAGAGACAAAGGCAGGAGACAGCACTTCTCCTCCCGAGCCCGCTCCATCGACGACCCCGACGACCGTACCCGTCCATGTGCGCTGCGCCTCCCACCAAACCGGTCGACCAGACCGTCCATAATGATCCTCTCCGAGCGAGCCTCTTCATAGACACCCGGCTCGCGTAGAGAAACTGGCAGCGTCAAATTGAGAGCTGAAATTATTTCTTCCCATACAACTCTTCTTTTTCGTCGTCATCGAGATCGTTCGAATAAGGCGCAAAGACTGCATGGGTGACCTTTGGATATGGCGCATTGGGTCCGCGAGCGTCTCTCCACAATATCCGGTTCAGTTTCTCCGTCGGGGCAGCGTCTGGAATTGAAAAATTCATCTTGAGCGAAGCTTCTGCATCTTTTCGCGCCTGTCCGGAGAGTGCACGCAAGGGCGGATTTATTTCGTAGATGGATCGTCTGGGTACCTGCACCGTGTAAGGTGTCAGATCCGGCTTATCCTGGAAGCTATTCCTCATATCATTGGCGATCAGATCAAACATAGACAGATTCTTCAGTCCCAGGATCAACTCGATCGTCTTGAGCATGCTAGGCTGCGAGTAAAAAGTTGAATCCACGGATCCGCGTTTGATGTAAGGGCTGACGGCCAGTGCAACAGTACGGTGTCCGTCTACGTGATCGACCCCGCCCTGCGCGTCATCTTCTACAACCAATATCAAGGTCGACGCCCAGAACTGCGAGTGAGATACCGCATCCACCATCATGCCCAACGCATAATCGTTATCCGCCATGCAGGCCTTCGCCGTTGAATACCCTGGTAATGCTCCAGCGGTGTGGTCCGAAGGCAGGAGGGCCATAACCAGGTTAGGCATATCGTTTTGTGCTTCCCATTGCTTCAGGTACTTGAGGAAGATTGTCGCGCGAACCACATCTGGACCGTCCCATGTTGGGTAATCTTTCGCGACGTAAGGATCCAGTGATGCAAGATTTGGTCTTGTCAAAAACCTACCGTCAAAAGTGGCTCCGTTTTTGAAGTCCTCCAGGAGTTGTTGCCGGGTTTCCTGTGGGCCTCCTACTTGCCCAACGTCTTTTACAAATTCTCCGAAATCCTTAAAACTCTTTCCTGCAGCAATCACCTCATTCCAGATGTAGCCTCCACGCGAACCGGACATCGGATCGTCGCCGTCGAAAGGATAGCTGCGCCCTTGGTAGCCCGGGAGGTATGTGTAATCCGTTTCATTCGCCTGCGTAGCCCATTGGTGCCCATCGCCGCTGTTGCCGCCTGTGGCAAAGAAGTTATCGAGCAGCACATAATCCCTGGCTAACTGCCGGTGATTTGGAATATCGTCGTCAGAATAAAGCTGCAGCGAGGGATCTCCGTTTCCTTTCCCTAGTCCACCAAAGAACTGGTCATAGGATCGATTTTCCTTAATGATGTAGATAATATGTTTGATCGGCGAGGGATCGCCTGCTCGTAAAGGCACCGGCATCTCTTTGGCCGATGTTTCCGTTTGTTCTTTGGACTTGGCAGAATCCTTCCATCGCAGCCGATTATTTTCCGCGACAGCCAAGGTGTACCTCTGAAGTTCTGGTGCGTCGGGAATGGCGATTACATGAATTGTGCCGCGATAGCTATGTACATATCTGCATTTCGGAGAGAGGCCACGAGAACATCCATCCACAGTGGTCGTGTAGGGTGCAGGCTGCGGTGCGTTCTTCCACCCCGATCCAATCCCAAGCAGTGTTGCGACGCCGAGATATTTTCCATCGGGACTGACGGCAATCGAATCAGGGTACCAGCCCGTCGGAATCAAGCCTTTCAGAGTCATGTGGCGCTCGGTCAGCTTCAGCACAGCCACGGCGTTGATACCCGCGCACGCCACGTACAGGTGCTGGCCATCTTTGGATAGCACAAGAGACTCGGGCGAAATTCCGGCAACATCCCGCGTGAAGGGTTTGAGGGGGATTGTTTCTACAACTGCGTTCTTTTCCGTGTCTATCACTGAAATGGTGTCGGAATTGCTGTTCGCGACGTAGAGACGATGACGAGAATCATCGAGCGCAAGCGATGTGGGATGCAGCCCCACTTCGATCTCGCCTGTCACGGCTCCGGTCTTCAAATCTATCCGCGAAACTGTCCCCGAAGCCGCGACCCCGCGCGCATCGACTACAATTTTGTCCGCCCCGGGTTTAATGCCGGTCGTCGCGGTCAGATCTCCTTGGTGTGGAAACCGTCCTCCCCAGTTGCTGACATAGGCTGTAGTGTTTGCCAAATTGATCACAGCGCCGAATGGAGCTATGCCCGTCTTCACCTTGGAGAGCGTTGTCCCCGTACTCAGGTCGAGAATTGCCGCCTGGTCATCGAAGGTCAGCGCAACAACTGCATAGTGCGTTCCAGCAGCACCGCTGGGCGATACGGCGACTTCCGCTATTTCATCCTTTCCAAGGTGGGTCGCCCCTGGCTGTGTCGTGCCATTCCATTTCGAAACCAACTCGACGTCCGTTTTGGAAACCGCCGTCATCAGAACAGATTGAGAAGGGGGATCGTAAGCCAGCCCCTGCAACCCAGGACTACTCCTTTCATGTACCAGCTTTTCGAGTACCTTGTTCGATTGCCAGTCGAGCTTATAGACAAGCGCTCCTCGCTTGAATTTTGTCGATGCATACACCTCGTGCGACGAAGCGCCAAACGTGATCCCATAGACTCGGCTCTCGAAGATGCTTTGAGCGCCCGCAGGACTAATTGCCTGGTTTGTAGTAATCGTTCCTGGGTCCGGTACCTGCCGCACCGGAGTCTCCAGATCGGAGGCTTCCGCTTGCTGTTGGGCTGCTACCGCGGTGTCACTGGCCGTTTGAGCCTGCGATCCTACGACGGGAAGCGCCAAGGCAACTGCGCACGCGACGTTTCGCAGAATAAAGAACTGCAGGAACTCCCACTTCGAAACGCTAAGCATAAAATGCGTCATCCTGGAAATGATGGTTGTGGAGACCATGGGTAGCTCTTTCCGCCTGTGTTGAAGGGTGGGAAGGAGACTCATCTGCTCTTCGAGCTGAACATAACGAGTGGCCGGTCGAGACTGCAAGGAGAATCAATGCCCGATTCCAGGCGATATGCGGGTGTGAGTGCCCGAAATATGCAAATCCTGATGATCTCTGATTGATGTTTCAGCCCCTTCTTCTTTCGTAGTGAGCCTCACGCCCCCTTTTCAGAAGAGAGAGAGACCGCAGCGAACGGCACGGATCTTTCGGTCTCCTTGCCGCCGAACAAAAGGACGATACACAGTGTGGCGATCCCTGCTATCACTTGGAAGACAGCAGGCCATCCATAGTGAGAGCTCACTGCCCCCACCAGCAAAGGAGCGAAGATCTGACCACTCGATCCCGCTCCGTCTACGATCCCCGCGACCGTTGCGACGCGATCCGGAGCCGCCGCGTCTTGCGTCGCAGCCCCGACAAGAATGCTATCTCCGGCGAACATCGACCAACCGAGAACGGACATTGCCGCAATCGGCAACCATAGAGACATGCCTGGCGTAAGCATCGACATCAGCAGGCTACTGACAGCCAGGACAACCATTGCGAGCATAGCCACCGGATAGCGACGTTGACCAAAGATGTAGTCAGAACCGTAGGCAGCAGCAATGACGCCGATGATCCCACAGAACTCAAAGTAGATCGAGTCGTACCCGGCGGTCGCTGGCGCCATTTTTAGGAATGAGGTCAGGTAGAGAGGAAGCCAGAACAAGAGCGAATACCGGATCAATTTGACGAAGAAGTACACAGAAGCCAGTCTCGCCACACGCGGGTTTGTCAAGGCTTCAAAGAAGACGCTGGTTGTCCACCGTTCCTCAGCAGTTGTACGAATACCAATTCCTCGTCGCTGTTCACGAGAGAAAACGAAGAACCCTATGGCGAGCAAGAAGAGCAAAAAGCCCGGAAGCAAAGCTGCACGGCGCCATGCTTCGGCTGCGATCCAAGTACGACCCAGAGACCACGCCGCAATACCCTTAGCCAGAAACGCACCAAAAACATAATTCGTGCTCCACCAACCCATCAGAACACCCCGTCGTCTCTGCGAAGCAGACTTGGTCACCATCTTCATCAGACCAGACCAGCCGACAGACTGTGCCAATCCGTTCAGAGATTGACAGACCAGTAATTCCTGATAATTTGCGCTGAGCCCCATCGCTACGGTGCATGCCGCTGATACAGCCATGCCCGCAGCAACGACACGGCGTGGACTGAAGCGGTCAGAAAGTGAACCCATGAGGAACTGGCCGATACAATAAGCTACGCTGAAGCAAAGGATGAGCTCAGCAAGATCGGCGGTCGCGTACTTGTGATTGCTCGCCAACGATGAAAGGATGACACTGATATTGCCTCGACAGAGGTAAAAGCTGGCGTAGGCGGCCCAGGTCAAGACGATCATCGTACGATCTCTGGCGGCATCTGTCATGGTGGCAAGTTACCACTGCGACATGAATAGATCCCTATTACTCCGCCACAGTGGTTCCGTTTCACTCCACCCTTGACACCGAAAGAACCTGCTCGCCATCAGCCCAACTCCATAACAGAAGCCTAGCAAGTGGATGTTGCGATTCCGTGAAAAGTACCCGCGATGGGCGGATCTGCTCGCATTTCAAAATCCGTTCAGCAGAGGACGCACACTAACGGAATACTGCTATTGAATCGTCTAGGACCCTGGCTGACTGTGCTCTATTCTGTTCACGATCTCAAACAGTAAGACTCTCTCTTATGTCTTTTCCGGGCAGGTGTCTTTGGGACGGTATGCATGGCTCTGTCAGTGTGCCGGAGAGAATGATCGCATATCTACACGTTGCGGAGCCGAGCTGCTCATCTGACCTCCAACAGCACCACTACCCAACCTTGCGCCGACACGAATAACGGCGCGCTCTTCCCAAACAACAAACACCTCTCTGAAAGAGACATGAATCACATGAAGAATGCTTCGAGAACGCACACATGTGTCCGTCACCTTGTGGTCATTGCCCTTGTCCTTCTATTCCTGGGGTCTGTAGCTTACGCACAGAACGCGGAAATAACAGGAGTGATATCCGATCCCCAAGGAGCATCCGTCCCAGATGCCGCGATTTCTGTGAGAAATGAAAATACTGGCATCGATCGTAATACGGTGACCACCAATACTGGAAACTACAATGTGCCTTCGTTACAGCCAGGCACCTACACCATTCGTGTTCAGAAGGATGGTTTTCAAGCCACAGAGCGCACCGGCATTACGATCCTTGCTGCGACGGTGAACCGCATTGATCTAGGCTTGACCGTAGGGCATCTAAACGAAGTTGTAACCGTGAATGGCGATGAAGTCATTCTGCAAACAACTGGCTCACAACTTGGCGCGACGGTAGACCGGGAGCGCATCAGGGATCTTCCGCTTAATGGGAGGAATGCCTATTCACTTGTGCAGCTCGTGCCAGGGGTTACAAGTTTTTCCGCAGGGGCAGCAATTGGGGATGCAAATGGAGCAAATTTCAGTGTCAATGGAATACGCACTACCCTGAACACGTATTATCTGGATGGTTCACTCGATGCAGCTGTTTACCGCGATGGTGGAAATCTCATTCCGAATCCTGATGCTGTTCAGGAGTTTCGCCTGCTTGCAGGAAATTTCGATGCGGAATACGGAAGAGAGCCTGGCGGCGTCGTTGCTTTGGTGACTCGGTCAGGTACGAACCAATATCATGGGCTGGCGTACGATTATCTGAGAAACAATGTTCTCAATGCAAAGAATTATTTTATTACGGGTGGGGTGACGCCGCTAAAGCAGAACCAGTTTGGCGCGAATTTTGGAGGGCCAATCATTCAGAATAAGGCCTTCATATTCCTGTCATATGAGGGACTGCGTATTTCTACGCCTGCGACTGTTACATCCGGAAGTATCGTGGTTCCGACACCAGCTGAGGCCATGGGAGATTTTACTTCCATCCTTGGGGTCAGTTCGTCGCAGCTACAGTCTATGTGGCCAAAGATGCCAGATGGGAGCTTCTACAGCTGCAATGGAGTACAAGGCAAGATCTGTCCAAATCTCTTAGACCCTGTTGCGCAGAACCTGCTGAATGCTATGCCGCTTGCTGATCCCGTCACAGGGCAGGTTCAACAACAAACAGCACCTGCAAATACGAGTGGCAACCAGGGAATGGCTCGTGCCGATTACCAATTGACAAATAGTCACAAGCTCTCAGGAACGTTCTTTCAATCGCGCGGAACAGTACTCAGCCCTACAGCTGGAGGCAATGCAATATTAAGCTTCAGCGGTGTTTCGCAATATACCTCACAAACCAACGTCATATTGAACGAAGCTTGGATAGTATCACCAACGAAACTGAATAACCTGCTTCTCTTCTATAATCTTAATCACACTTTTCTCGGTAACATGTACAACACCAATCTATGGTCTGACCTGGGAAGTCAGGCACCTCAGGGATCATCCGTACCCACGCAGCCGCAAATCACTGTCAGCGGATATTGGCACTGGGGGATGGGATCGGGTAGCTCTGGCGTAGACGACCATCGTCAGCCAATATTTGGAATTGCGGATACATTCGAGTGGACCAAGGGAAACCATAATCTCAAGACGGGTGCAGCTTTTACCCAGGTTAGTCATAACGAGACTGGGGGATATGCCGGTTCGGGACAGATCGGCTTTACAGGATCAACTACTGGAAATGTGCTTGCGGATTTCCTACTCGGCAAGGCGAATACCTTCCGACAGAACACAGGTGCTTTCTTCCGTGGTCATGCGGCGGAACCCGCACTTTTTATTCAGGACAATTGGCGGCTTCAAAAGCGCCTGACCTTGGATCTTGGCCTTCGTTGGCAGTTGTACCCGCCCTTCAAAGGAATGGATGGCCTGACAACATTTGAGCCCAATGTACAGTCAACGCGCTTCCCAACTGCACCATTAGGGCTTATTTATGAAGGCGATCCTGGAATTTCTGAAGGCGTTCGCGATACCACATGGAAGACGTTTGCCCCACGTTTTGGCTTTGCATATGATTTATTGGGGAATGGCAAAACTTCTCTGCGTGGTGCTTATGGAATATTTTATTCAGCTAACCAATCTACGCTTACGGGAGGGCAGGCACAGCCATTCTATCTGGATATTACGCTCAACAAAACGCCGAACCTTGTCACTCCATATGCTCCCAGCGCGGACCCTTTCCCGTATGTAGTTGATTTACAAAAGCCCACATTTCAGTCCGGAGCCAGCATAACCAATATCCCGAGATCGGGAGGCGTTCCTTATGCCCATGAATACAATCTAACGATAGAAGGCCAACTAGCAAGGCATTGGACTGCGTCCATTGGCTATGTGGGAAATGCCACACGTAAGTTGTACTTCACCCGCGACCAGAATCAGGCTATCTACAGTCCTGGTGCGAGCACATCGACTGCTGGAATCAATAGTCGACGTCCATACCAACCGACACCAAGCTACTTTACATTCGGTCCAATAAACCAATATGCCCCGGCAAACAACTCCTCTTACAACTCTCTTCAAGTGACGGTGAATAAGCAGTTGTCGAAAGGGCTATCCATGTCGGCCAGCTATGTCTGGTCAAAAACGATGGACGTCGCAAGTGGCGATACATCGTCCGTCGTTGATAATAACAATCCGGCCTACGATCGTGGAAACTCTGACTTGAATCTCCCGCAACGCTTCGTCGCTTCCTATCTGTGGGTCTTGCCGGGCTTCAACCACGGTGGTATGTTCGGCAGGCAGGTACTAGGTGGCTGGCAACTGAACGGCATCACGACCCTCCAGTCGGGTATTCCTGTAAATGTAACGTCGGGTGTGGATAGCAATCTCAACGGGACCAACAATGACCGCCCGAACGTCATTGGAAAACCCGTGCTCGCCGGCGGGCGGGGACGAAAGTCTAAAATCAGCGAATTCTTCAATACAGCCGCATTCGCGCAGGTTCCTGCCAATGTGCCATATGGCAACACTCACAGGAATATTCTGGTGGGACCGGGTTATGTGAATACAGATTTATCTGCGTTCAAGACCTTCCATATCGCGGAGTCTGTAAAGCTGCAGTTCCGTGGAGAAATATTCAATCTGTTCAATAACGTCAATCTATCCCAACCGAATGCAACATTAACCAGTGCCTCATTCGGGAAGATATCGTCTGCCGGAAGTTCGCGAATCGGTCAGTTTGGTCTACGGCTGTTCTTCTGAGGCTCACTAGACCTGTGCCCCTTGTAATCCATATACAGGGCCTCCATACAAATGCAGACAGGTGGAGGCCCTGCATCCCCTACCTACACCCAAAGATCACGTCCAGGACAGTCGAACCCATCTGCATTCGAGAGTAGATTATGAGCACAAGAAGGAACTTTATTATGCAGCTCATCGGTGGAGGAGCGACATTGCTCGCCTCGGCGGGACCCATAGATGCCCAGCCGGGACAAGCTTCCGGGATCGCAACGGACCCAGCGAAACAATCTGAGGAAGCAGCGGGCTCCAATGAATTCGGCATCGATAATCCTTATGCCGATATTGATTGGAAGAAAGTCACCTATACCACGTCAACCACACATGTTCATGTAGAGACGCAGGAAAAACTTGACCTGTACTATCAGAACGGATTGCGCCATTTTGCTATTTCGAACTACTATCCGTCTGCACCCACATATCCCATCAAGTCTATTCGATACAATCAGTATAAAGTAGAGCAAGATTTCGGGTTGGTATATAACGCTGACTCAACCAAGACAGGCAATGCGCGGTGGGCGGCTGGCCAGTTTCTTCCAGGCCCCTTCCGATGGAATGACATCATCATGAAGGGCCCGCGGGCTTGGGCTGAAGAATTACCCGCTGATCTGAGGGCAACTCTGCCATTTGAGCTCGGCGACTTTATCTTCAAGAATGTTCCCGAGGATATTATTGTCTCTCCCAATGCTGAACATCATGGTTTTATCAATAGCAGCTTGCACGCCTGTGCCGTGGGTTCAATGTACAGCAGTGGCAACTTTGATGATTTCTATAGGACTCAGGAGCATGGCTATGCCAGGGGAACAGGGCTTTTATGGGAAGTTGCGTTCAAGAAAATGATCGATCAAATGCTTTACCCCGATGCAGGGGGAATCACAATCAATCATCCGGTTTCTTCTCAACTAGCTGTGGGGGAAATTACGAAGATGCTGGACTTCGATCCCAGGGTTTTGGGAATCGAAGTGTACAACGATGGTGATGTCTATTCCAGACACATGCATGCTCCACCACTGGCACTGGATCTATGGGATGAGATTCTTCGGACGGGGCGGAGATGTCTAGGGTTTTTCGTTCCCGATCATACGGTGGCGAGGGGAAAAAATGTCTTACTTGTGCCCTCGTTCACTGAGCATGAGTGCCTGAACGCATATCGCAAAGGCGCGTTCATAGGAACGATGATTGGCACAGGACTACAGTTCACCCGTATCAGTTTAGAGAATAATCACCTCACGGTTGCGCTGAATGCTCCAGCCAACCTCAGATTCATTACTGATAAGGGACTGGCGCTGGAAAACAAACGAAACCACTTTGTGCGGGAAATGGATTACCAGATTGCAACTGGTCCCGACGGGCATCCAACTATTTCTTATATAAGAGTAGAAGTAATTGATTATACTAGTACCGAACAGCTCTTTAGTCAACCGATCAGGTTCCTCAGGAAACGTGTTTGAGCAGAGTCGTCCTCTTACCCGCTTATGGGCTGCCGATTGGCGGAAGGTTGCTGAGCGAAATGCGGGCGCTATGTATTTGAACCGAAAGAATGCTACCTACAGAGGAGTGTTATGCGCTACTTGTTCGCTGTAATATTTGCGTGTGTGTGCGAGGCTATTCTTGTTTGTAGTCATTCGGCTTTCACCGGTTTCGCCGCGTTTGGGCAGTGGATTCACTGCAAAAATGTAATCAGAAGAAGCGCGGCCTGCCCAACATTTGCGCTCAGGGGTTGCTGCGCTTCTTTTTCTCCTGGCCCAGTCCGGGGTTCTTGCCGTCACGCAGCAAACGCGGCAAAATGAACATCGACAGACCATTCGGCATGTTTTTATCATCACGCTAGAGAATAAGAATTTTTCCAGCACCTTTGGACCGGATTCCTCCGCGCCATATCTTTCACAGACACTTGTAAAGCAAGGAGCATTGCTAACCCAGTATTACGGTACCGGGCATGCGAGTCTAGATAACTATATCGCCATGCTAAGTGGTCAATCATCCACGCCAGAAACTTCGGCTGATTGTCGTATTTTCGCGGACTTTCGTCAAACGGGTGCGGCACCTGACGGGCAGGTGATTGGCTCGGGTTGTGTTTATCCGGCTTCGGTTAAGACGCTCGCCGATCAACTCACCGCCGCCAGTCTCACATGGAGGGGCTATATGGGCGACATGGGCAACGACTCTGCACGGGAATCGGCGACCTGTGGCCATCCGGTTCTCAATACAAGAGACATGATCGAAACTTCCGAGGGACCCAGTACTCGGGTGCCCAAGGGAGACATGTATGCCACGCGGCATAACCCTTTCGTATATTTTCATTCAATTATCGATTCGCCTTTATGCCAAAAGAACGTCGTTAATCTGGACCTGCTTGCGGACGATCTTAAGACGGTTGCAACGACAGCGAATTTCAATTTCATCACGCCGACCGTATGTGATGATGCCCATGACGCTCCCTGCGCCGACGGCAGGCCCGGTGGACTCGTAACCGCGGATGCATTTCTCCGGAAATGGGTTCCCCGCATTCTTGAATCTCCAGCGTATAAGCGGGATGGGCTGCTGATCATCAACTTTGATGAGGGAAGCCACGGAGCAATTGAGCGCAGCGAAGATGGCACCGTCGTGACGGTCGAGGGGGCCTCCTGCTGCAATCAACAGCCTGGGCCGAATCTGGTGGGACCTTATCCCAAAATTTCGTCAAGTGGAACCGGGAAAGAGCGCCGGACAGTAAAGACGTTAAGTTTCGGCGGGGAGAGAACCGGGGCCGTAATGCTGTCTCCGTTTATTAGGCCTGGCACGGTCTCCAACGTCCCCTATAACCACTACTCACTGCTGAAATCCCTAGAGGATATCTTCGGCATCAAAGAGCATCTTGGTTACGCCGGTCGGTCTGGACTCGCCGGCTTCGGTTCCGATATCTCCACCAAGTTCTGACAGGGGTTCACGATTGCATCTGCGCTTCACGAGACTTCAGATGCCGTTTCGCTCATTCCATGGAAGCATGCCCTACCTATGGGCATGCTTCTGCCTTTGCCTAGCTGCCGCTGGATGCAATCGTAGTATTTCCGGTGCACCTGGCGAGCTATCCTCGGATAGCTCGCAGGCTCTCAGCCCGGTGGCAGCGTTGGGCCGGCAGATATTTTTCGATGATTCTCTCTCTGCTTCTGGCAAGGTTGCCTGCGCAACTTGTCATAATCCCCGGTTTGCCTATGGCCCTCCCGATGGCCGGGCCGTGCGGTTTGGAGGAGCCGATCTGAAAAGCCCGGGCACGCGAACCGTGCCTTCGCTCCGCTATACTCTCGACCGTGCACCGCGATGGGCGCATGTCCGCGCTTACAGCGAGGTCGAGCGTCTGACGGAAACCGACGACGCCCCGGCCGGCGGATTTGCGTGGGATGGCAGGTTCGACGGTCTGCATGCTCAGGCCATGGTCCCGCTTTTCGTGTCCAACGAAATGGCAAACCGGGATGCCTCCGACTTCGCGACCAAGCTTTTCCGGGCGCACTATGCAGATTCCTTCAAAGCTGTTTTTGGGAAGGATATTTTCAAAGATCCCGATCTGGCTGTAGAGAAAGCAACCTACGCACTGGAACGTTTTGAGATCGAGGATAAGAGCTTTCATCCATACTCCAGCAAATTCGATGCGTGGATGGATGGCAAGGCGTCTCTCACGGCTCAAGAACTGCGCGGCAAACAGCTTTTTGATAATCCCGACCGTGGCAATTGCGCTTCCTGTCATCGCGATGATCGAGGAGCGGACGGCTCGCATCCGGTCTTTACGGATTTTCAATTTGAAGCTCTCGGAGTGCCACGAAATCTGGAAATACCTGCAAACCAGGATCCGACGTATTTCGACATGGGCCTTTGCGGCCCCCTGCGCACTGATGCGGCGAGTAAAAACCCGACCTACTGTGGTCTCTTTAAAACGCCCACCCTGCGAAATGTAACAATCCGCAGAGCATTCTTTCATAATGGGCGCTTCCACACGCTTCGAGAGGCTCTCCGCTTCTATGTGCAGCGCGACACGAACCCTGAGCGATGGTATCCCGTCGATAAGAATGGCCAGGTTCTCAAATATGACGATCTGCCGCGCCGCTATCATAGCAACATTGACATCATCGACCCGCCTCTCAACCTTGGACCTGGCCAAAGTCCGGCATGGAGCGATCCGAACATTGACGATGTCATCGCGTTTCTACGTACGCTCGAAGACAGTGACGTTGCGGAAGCCGCGAAGTAGATCGCGGCTTCCAGTCAGGCGTTAATCTAGCGTGCGGAAATTACTCGCCGAGTCGGCGCATCCGTGCTGAGGACGATTTAGTTCACGGGCGGTTGCGACTCTTTGTGAACGATCATTTGGCGATCGAATATCAGTACAACATCAGAACAACGCCTTCATGCGAGCTATTTGGCGGTGCCTCTGACCATGTGGGGTTGTCCGGCCGCTGAAGCATCTGGCAACCGCCTCGTGGCCACATTGCCCCGTATAGGGCAGTCCTTTTACTGTAGGAAAGTCAGGCACGCTTGCTGGCTTTCTTGTGTTTGCCGCATTGCCCCCTCGTTCAATGGTAGGACAGCTGCCTCTGGAGCAGCCTATCGGGTGACGGCTGCTGACATTCGGGCACTGATGCTCAGAATCAACGGCCACGGAGCGAAGGACGTTGCCAAACGCGCTCACGAAACCATAAGCCAAATTTTCGCTTTGCAATCGCCCACGGTTTGGCCACCCGAAATGCAGTTGCGGATTCCTTTTGCTCCAAGCATCCATTGGTGACAGCCTCCCGATCTGGCTTGTCGAGGCCAGGGGATGTGTGTAGTTCCGATCGCTATCAACCATTGCCTTACCTGTCAGGACTTGGAATGCAATAGCCATTGGAAAGCATGCCGCAGCGATCTCCCATCGAGCGTCTGCTCCTCCATGCGTTGCCTCATCCTGCGCGGTAGAACCGACCCTGCCTGCTGCCGCTTCCTGCTCGGCTTTATCCGTGGTTTCCCCTCCCGGGGCAGCGCTTCGTGTTCTTGAATGCGAGGTTTTCAGTGGCGCGCAGGCAGGGAAGCGCCAATCACCGAATATGCGATCGAGCAACCTCATAATTACCCGTGAACTAATTGACAGGGGGAAATAATTTTGAAAGTATGTCTCGATCCATTCCGAAGAAAAGGGTGAGTCAAGAGACGTAAACCAAGACCCTATCCCTGTAGGATAAGAAGCGTCCTTCACTTGCACCTGTCTCGCTTCAGGTTGGGCGGCTTCGCCTACAGGAGAGACCCAGCGTTGCATTTCGAATCAACAACTGGCGGAGAGTCTATTGTGATGCGATGCAATCGGCATAGCTCAAGGATCGCTGTTCGCCGTCCCACGACTCTCCTGGGTAGGCGATCGATATACATTACAGTGTTGGTGACGATATTTGTCATGACCGGTCTCGCGGCGGAGGAGACTTCGCAGAATCCGCTGATCGGTTGGATGAACGGGATCGCGCAGCAGCAACTCGACCAACGAGGGGAAAAGATTCGCGCCATCAGAACAGTCGCCCAGGCGCAGGCGAGGAAACAGTTGGTTCGCGCCACACTTCTCGAAGATCTTGGGGGCTTGCCGGATTACCATGGCCCACTCCACGCCAGAATCACCGGCGTGATTCGTAACGACTCCTACACCATCGAGAAAGTCATCTATGAGAGCCTGCCCGGGTTTTACATTACGGCAGATGTCTATCGTCCGAATCAACCCGGCCGTTATCCCGGCGTGCTTCTGCAGTCGGGGCACACCCAGGAAGGGAAACCCGAGAACCAACGTTTGGCCGCCAATCTTGCGATGAAAGGCTTCGTGGTGCTCTGCTTCGACCCGATCGGGCAAGGCGAACGGGTTCAGACGTACAGCCGGCAGATCGATGGGCCGCTGACGGGCTGGTCCGTGCCAGAGCATGTCGGGATGGCAGCGCAGACGCTGCTGATTAGCCAGGGACTGGCGCGCTACTTCATTTGGGATGCGATGCGATCGCTGGACTATCTCGCTAGCCGGCCGGATGTCGATGCCTCTCGCCTGGGTGGTGCAGGCTGCTCCGGCGGAGGCGCATTGACAACCTTCACCGGGGCCCTCGATGATCGACTCAAGGTCGTCATCCCTGGTTGTTATCCCGCTTCGTTTCACGCGCTATTTGCCACCATGGGACCGGATGCAGAGATGATCTTTCCCAATTTTCTGGCAAGTGGACTGGACACGGCCGATTTCGTAGAGCAGTCTGCGCCGGCGCCGTGGCTGCTTGAGACGACGGAGACCGATCAGTACCACTTCAGCCATGAAGGCGTCCGCTTGGTCTACGACGAAGCGCGGCAATGGTATTCGCTCTATCATGCTGAAGACAGTCTCGGCTACCTGATGGGCCCCGGCTCCCACGGCCTGCCTCTGGTCAGCCGGGAAGCGATCTACCAATGGATGATTCGGTGGCTGAAGAATGGCCAGGGAGATATCCATGAACAGCCAGTAAAGATGTACAGCAACCATGAGCTTCAGGTGACATCGAGCGGCAATGTGGAGAACGAACCGGGCAGTAAGAAGCTCTACCAGATCCTGCTCGCCGACCTTCATTCCCGGGAGAGGCAGAAGACAATTCCGGAGCTCACTGCTGAGCTGAAGAATCTGAAAATCTCCACCGATCGAACCGCGCCGGCGGTAAGAATACTGCATGAGACCAGCGGGCCTGGCGGGCGGCAGGAGCAGCTTCAATTTGAAAGCGATCCCGGCATCTGGCTCGATGCAACCCTCTATCTGCCTGTTTCCGATAACAGAAAGCCCGCCGTTGTGATGGTTGAAGGACGAGGATACTCAGGAGCGACACCGCAGGCTTCCCTGGCGCAGAAGATGGCCGAGCAGGGCCAGGTTGTTCTGGAAATGAAGCCGCGCACCATGCCTGTGGAAGAGTACCCCTACAGCGGAGATTGGGAAATCAACGCCCGGGCCAACTTGATCGGCTTGAACATGCCGGCGCTGCGAGCTCACGACGTATTGCGGGGCGTGGACTTGTTGAGCACTCGGCCGGATGTGGACTCCGCGACGATCCGCGGTATGGGACGCGGTGTCGAAGGCGTCTGGCTCCTGCTGGCGGCCGCTGCCGATTCCCGGATCGAGGGAATTTGGCTGGACCGGACTCCCTATAGCCTCCGTGCTGCGCTCGAGAACTCAGTCGCAGCCGACCTATGGGACGCGGCGATACCAGGATTTATACTCCATTGGGACTTCGATGATTTGGTGAAAGCCATGGGATCGCGGCGGGTTTTGTGGACGGATCCGACGAACTGGGTACGCAGGGTTGTTTTCGCAGGTTCGTCGTTTCGCTACCGGTATGTGCTGGGCGATACTACAGATCTGGCGGATGCACAGGACGACGCATACATGGGTGAGCTGCTGCATTAATGTATCCGGCGCCGGAGTGAGAAGAGAGATGCAGATCGATAGCGAAGAACAATTAGAAGAGAGACTATCGCGGCCTTCTACCGCCGACATCGAAGCTATGCGCACGCTCGAGGGAGACGTGATGGTGCTTGGCGCCGGGGGAAAGATGGGTCCGAGCCTCGTCCGTTTGATGCAGCGGGCGACCACTGAAAGCGGCGTGAAGAGAAGGATCATCGCCGTGGCCCGATTCTCAGATAAATCTCTTCCCCGGCAATTGCAGCGAGATGGAATTGAAACCATCACCAGCGACTTGATGGAGGACGGGGCATTGCGAGACCTGCCCGACGTCTCGAACGTCATCTACATGGCCGCGCGCAAATTCGGCACCACCGGTTCCGAACACCTAACCTGGGCCATGAACACCCAGCTTCCCGTACTGGTAGCCGACCGCTATCGCCACTCGCGCATCGTCTGTTTTTCGAGTGGGAATGTTTACGCTCTGCGTCCGCTTCATCTGGGCGGCTCGACAGAAGAGACTCCCGTAGGCCCCCAAGGAGAGTATGCACAGTCGGTCCTGGGCCGGGAGCGTGTCTTCGAGCATGCGTCGCACCGCTGGGGTACACGGGTCGCCATTCTGCGGCTGAATTATGCGATCGACCTACGCTACGGCGTACTGGTCGATATAGGGCAGATGGTCTATCGGCGCCAGCCCATCGACGTGAGTATGCCGGTGATGAACATGATCTGGCAGGGGGACGCGAACTCGGTTTGCATCCGGTGTTTTCCTTATTGCCAATCGCCCCCGTTTATCCTGAACCTTACCGGGCCCGAGACGATCAGCACCCGGTGGATCGCGGAGCAGTTCGGCCGGCGTTTCGACTGCGAGCCGATCTTTACCGGCGAAGAGTGCAATTCGGCACTTGTAAGTAACGCCAGCAAGCAGCATCGTCTCTTTGGCTATCCGAAGGTGACGCCCGAGGAGATGATCGGCTGGGCAGCTCACTGGATTGAGAAGGGAAACCGGCTGCTGAGCAAGCCGACACATTTCCAGACCCGGGACGGCAACTACTGATGATGACGTTGCGAGAGAAACTCAGGCGCGGCATGGTGATTCCGGCCCATCCGCTCGCGCTGACTGCGGCGAGAAAACTGGACGAACGCCGTCAACGCGCCCTCACGCGCTATTACCGCGCTGCGGGAGCTGGAGGTATTGCCGTCGGCGTGCATACGACCCAGTTTGCGATCCGGAATTGCGGCCTGCTGCGACCCGTTCTTGAGCTAGCGGCTGAAGAAGCACGGGGTAGCGATATGGTGAAGATCGCCGGCGCGTGCGGAACGCAGGCGGCCGCCACCGCCGAGGCGGAGCTGGCGCGGACGCTCGGTTACGACGCCGTCCTTCTGCGCATGGATCGGGATCTCCCTTTATCCGATGAGCAGCATCTGGACCGCGTGCGCGCGATCGCATCGATTCTGCCGGTGGTTGGCTTCTATCTTCAGCCTGCCGCTGGAGGCCGCGTGTTTTCTTACCAGTACTGGCGTGAGCTGGCGGAGATCGAGAATATTGTGGCGATCAAGATAGCGCCCTTCAACCGCTACCAGACCATTGACGTGGCGCGTGCTGTCGCCGATGCGGGACGTGGTGACGAGATCGCACTCTATACAGGCAACGATGACAACATCCTGGTTGACCTTCTTACCGAGTTTTCCCTGGGTGGGGCGAAGCTAAGGATCGTCGGTGGCCTGCTGGGGCATTGGGCGGTATGGACAAAGACCGCCGTGAGTCATCTTGCAACGGCCAAGGGGATTTCCGGCGCGGTGGACGGGCAATTGCTGACTCTGGCACAGCAAATCACCGATTCCAATGCCGCGTTTTTCGACGTCGCCAATCAATTCGCCGGGTGCATTCCGGGAATCCACGAGGTCCTGCGGAGACAGGGACTGCTGGAGGGCACCTGGTGTCTCGACCCAAACGAAAATCTGTCGCCGGGACAGCGCGAAGAGATCGACCGCGTCTATCGCTCCTATCCTCATCTCAATGACGATGCCTTTGTCAGCGAGCATCGGGACGCGTGGCTGCGTTGAGCCATTGCACATCGGACGCAAATAGGCTGGCGGCGCGCCTCCCGGCCAACGGTCTGCTGCGTCCCGCGCGCCGGTTCTTCCTGCTCATTTGCTTCGTGCCTTTGTTGATTGCTCGCGCGCAGAACGATCGTTCCACCTCTGCCGAATCTGCCGGCAACAAAAGCGTTCAGCGGGGCGAAGCCCAATTCGAGCGCTCATGCGCGATGTGTCATGGCGCGACCGCGATGGGCGGTACCGGTCCGAATCTGATCCAGTCTTCGCTGGTGCGGCATGACAGTGGCGGCGATCTCATCGGCCCAGTGGTTTTGCAGGGGCGAGCCGAACGGGGCATGCCCGCATTCCCCGTTATGACCTCCGGCGATGTGTCGGATATCGCTCAATACCTTCATTCCCGTATTAAAGCTGCCAGCGTGGCCTCGTCGAATGGGCTGGCTAGAGATAATTCTCTTGAGCAGATGCTGACCGGGAACGCGGAGCGGGGCAAGCAATATTTCTATGGCGCCGGGGGCTGCAGCGGCTGTCATTCGGCGACCGGGGACCTGGCGGGAATTGCTGGAAAATATTCTCCGTCAGAGTTGGAAGGACGGTTCCTTTCTCCTCCCGGAGATCATGTAACAGCACGTGTATTATCAAGTTCCGGCCAAAAGTTCCAAGGCAAGCTGCTGCATCTTGATGCCTTCTATGTAGCGATTCAGAGTGAGGATGGTTGGTACCGCTCCTGGCCCCTTGCGCAGGTAAAGGTGGAGGTGAAGAATCCACTCGCTACGCATAGTGAGCTTCTGAGCAAATATACAGACAGGGATATTCATGATCTCTTTGCATATCTGGAAACAATCAAGTAAAGCAGGCGTATTTGGTCTGCTTCTGCTACTCGGTTCCGTCGTGACCTCCCGCGGTCTCCAGGTGCAAAGTCCCAATCAGAAACCCGTTGCCGGAAACTCCATTCCGTCGGTCGTCGACGAGTGGCCGACCTTCAACGGCGATTATTCCGGAAGACGCTATAGCCTTCTCACGCAGATCAACAAGAGCAATGCGAGCTCTTTGAAGCTCGCATGGGCCTTTCAGACGCATGCGGTTAGCCTGAAGTCGACGCCTCTGCTGGTACATGGAATCCTCTATTTCAGTGTCCCCAACCATGTGTGGGCGGTCGATGGCAAGACGGGAGCGGAGATCTGGGAGTTCCAGCGCAGTTCGGAGGGCAATTATATCGGGCAACGCGGCGTGGGTTATTACCAGGACAGAATTTACTTCGGAACCCCGGACGCCCATGTTCTGTGCCTGGATGCGCGAAATGGGAAGAAGATCTGGGAAGCCACTGTCGCGGATTTAAAGTTCAGTTACTACATCAGCGCAGCTCCTCTGATCATCAAGGGGCTGGTGATCTTCGGAACCTCAGGAGACTCGGCAGATATAAAACACTTCGTCGTGGCCCTGGATTGGAAGACGGGAAAGGTCGTGTGGCAAACCTCCACGACGCCGAAGCCCGGAACCCCGGAGGCCAAAACCTGGCCCAGCGAGGAGGCCATGAATCACGGTGGCGGACCGGCATGGCTGACCCCCACCTATGATCCGAGTCTCAACCTGATCTACCTGGGAACAGGCAATCCGCATCCGGTGCTTGCTGGCGCCGGCAGGGCCGGAGACAATCTCTACACCTGCTCCATTCTGGCGCTGAATCCGGATACGGGAGCGATCGCCTGGTACTTCCAGGAATCTCCGCACGATACGCACGACTGGGATGCTGTCGAAACCACGGTGTTGTTCGAGGCCAAATTTCATGGAACGATGCGCAAGCTGCTGGCACAGGCAAGCCGGAATGGATATTTTTTTGTGCTTGATCGTGTCACAGGCCAGAACCTGCTCACGGTTCCCTTCGTTGCGGCAAACTGGGCCACTGGAGTCGGCTCCAACGGCACACTCATTCCGGATCCGGCTAAAATGCCACAGCCGGACGGCGCGCTTATCCACGAGTCGCAAGATGGAGCAACCACGTGGATGGCTCCGAGTTTCGATCCCAGGTCTGGCCTGTTTTACGTCAATGCCTGGCGCGGCTACAGCCTTTGGTATCTGATCACGGGACCTGACAACCGCCCTGCGAACCATCAGGGCGGAGGATCCATTGCCTTGGCCGCGAGTACCGTGCTTCTGGCCCTCGACTACCAGACCGGAAAAATACGCTGGCAGCGAGAGAGCGGTCGCGGGATGAACAGCATCGGCATTTTAACTACGGCGGGAGGCCTTCTGTTTACCGCAGACGGGAATGGAAATCTAGTGGCATTGGATTCCGCCGATGGCCGCGTGCTCTGGCATACCCGTCCCGGGGGCGCTAAGTACGACGTCTCGCCGATCACCTATCAGATTGACGGTACCCAATATGTGGTCACCGGTATCGACGGAGTGATGTACGCGTGGACTCTCAAAGGAAGCCTGTAGAGAGGGCAACGATGATGAAGCTCAGACAAAAGCTGTTTTCTGCCGCATGGCTCAGCTGCTTGATCGCGGTTGTCGTTTTTGTTCCCCGCGTGCGGGCTGCAGCCCTACAAGAGGGCAATCTACGTCTGGGCATCATTGGTACCGACACTTCGCACGTCGTCGTGTTTACAAAGCTGCTCAACGACCCCAGTGAGCCGGGACATGTACCAGGGGCCACGGTCGTGGTCGCATTCAAAGGCGGAAGTCAGGACATTACGATTAGCCGCGACCGGGTCGAGGGCTTTGCTAAAGAGCTTCGCGAGAAGTGGCAAGTGCAATTCGTGGATCGGATAACCGACATGTGTCCGCTGGTCGACGGCATTCTGCTGGAAAGCGTGGACGGGCGCGCCCACCTCGAGCAGTTCCGCCAGGCTCTGACGTGCGAGAAACCAATTTACGTTGAGAAACCGATGGCTTCGACGCTGGCGGATGCGAAGCAGATGGCCGCTCTGGCCGCTGCTGCCAAAGTACCTTGGTTCAGCGCATCTTCCTTGCGTTTCGGCCCAGTTGAGGCGCTCCGCACTCCGGGGATCACCGGCGCAATGGTCTGGGGGCCTGGTCCTTTCGAAGAAAACCAGCAACTGGACCTGGCATGGTATGCCATTCATTCCATCGAGATTCTATTCACCGTGATGGGTCCGGATGTGCAGCAGGTAACGCGAACCCACACACCGGATGTCGACGTCTTGACCGGAATCTGGAGCGGAAACCGGGTTGGAACCGTTCGCGCCATTCGGCCATACAGCTCCTTTGGCCTTGTCATCTTCCGGGAGAAAGAGAATGAGCCAGTGCTCTACACGCACATCGACGGCTACATTCCGTTGGTCAGGGATATCGTGAAATTCGTCCGCTTGGGAATTCCACCTGTTTCGAATGAAGAGACCCTGATGATCTACTCTTTCATGGATGCGGCGCGGCAGAGCCTCGAGCGCGGCGGCATTCCGGTCAACGTCGCCAAATGAAATCCTCGTGCAAACGATGGCGCGGTCTGTTGTTCCATCCACCTCTTGGATCAAGGTTGCAACCTGTTGGCGCTCTGACGGCCTGCTTGCTTTTTCCCGCGCTTCTCCGGGGGCAGGACTCCGCGGCATCCCAGAGCCTGGCTCAGGCGCAAAACCTTTATGCGACTCATTGCGCTATATGTCACGGCGCCGAAGCACGTGGCGGCGAGTATGGTCCGGCGCTCGAGCGGAATCGCGATCTGCAGGGCAAATCCCTCGCCTGGATTCATGACATCATTCATCATGGAATCCCTTCCGGAGGAATGCCCGCCTTCGATCTGCCCGACACCCAACTCGATGCTCTTGCGTCGCTTATCACGTCTTTCAACCAGCCAGCGGTGAAGGGCCCGGTCTCGGGCGACCCATCGAGTGGCGAACAATATTTCTTCGCGGCAGGACAGTGCTCGTCCTGTCACATGGTGAACGGCAGAGGTTCGGCAACGGGACCAGATCTCTCGAGCATTGCGACCGAGCTTACGGCGGAGCAGATTCGCGACGCTCTGGTCGAGCCAAGCGCGCGCTTTGCGCCGGGCTACACACCGGTGACCGTGCGGCTGCGGAAGGGCCAGCTCCTGCACGGCTTCGCGAGAAGCCAGAGTAGTTTCGAAACTGTGCTGCAGGATTTGCAAGGCCGGTTCCACCTGCTCTCTAGTCATGAGATTCAATCGCTTAAAGAAGATGCGCAGTCGCCCATGCCTGCCGTGGCGGCAACTCCGGAACAGCTGCAGGATTTGCTTGCGTATCTCAGCGGTCTTACTGGAGTAAAGCCGGACGCAGGTATACCCCGGGCAAACTCCGCCGACGTAACGTCACCCGGCGGTATTCCTTTTTCGAGAGTCCTTCACCCTTTGCCGGGCGATTGGCTGAGCTATAACGGGGGATTGGCGGGCAACCGTTACAGCAACCTCGAAGGCATGAATGCGCGCGATGCGGCGCATCTGCAACTCCAATGGATCTATACCGTTCCTCTTTGGCGGCAGTTTTTTCCCAACAGCTCTTACTACAGAGAGAACCTACAGTACTACGGACTGGAGACGACGCCGCTGGTGGCCGATGGGATCATGTATTCCACGGGACCGCAGCAGGTATACGCACTCGATGCCCGCACAGGTGAGGCCATCTGGAACTACACGCGCCAGCGGACGCCCGGTGTAGTGGGCGATGCGTCTCTGGCTTCCAACCGTGGCCTGGCGATCCTTGGAGACAAGCTTTTCATGGTGACGGACGATGCTCATCTGATCGCCTTGAACCGCATCACCGGGAGGCCAGTGTGGGAGATTGTTATGCCGGATAAGCCGATGCATTACGGCGGCACGGTTGCGCCCCTGGTAGTGAAAGATATGCTGATCGCAGGAGTAGCGGGCGGCGATTGGGGCATACGTGGATTTCTGGCTGCGTACCGCGCCTCCGACGGCAAGCTCCTCTGGCGTCGTTGGACCGTTCCTGCCAAGGGAGAACCAGGAGCGGAGACATGGGGAGGGGATCCACCGGAGAACGGAGGCGGTGGCACCTGGACCACCGGCTCATATGATCCTGAGACGGATACGATTTACTGGGCCACTGGCAATCCCTATCCTGACGGGGACGATCGGCATCGTCCCGGAGATAACCTTTACACCAACTGCATCCTGGCTCTGAACCCGAGTGACGGAGCGCTGAAGTGGTACTACCAGGTAACGCCGCACGATGTTCATGACTGGGACGCGACGGGCCCGCTGCTGCTGACCGACGCTCGGGTTCAAGGCAAGAAGCGGCAGCTCCTTCTGCACGCGGACAAAAACGGATTCTTCTACGTGTTGGACCGCACCAACGGGCAGGTTCTTTCGGCGAAGCCATTCGTGACCGTAAACTGGGCGTCGGGGATCGGCGCGGATGGCCGTCCGCAGCGGCTGCCGAACAACGGAGTGGTGTGCCCGTCGGTCGGCTCAAACTGGAATGCCACCGCATTCAGCCCGGAGCTTGGTCTCTATTACCTCGCCGGGGTGGAGAAATGTAGTGTGAGTCTCGCGGCCTCGGACGCAGCCCGGAAGCAGGCCGAGAAGGAGCCGGCAAAGAAGTACCTGGAGGCTCTTGATCTCGAGGGCAAGGTCCGGTGGAAGATTCCCATGGCAGGACCGGGCGGGGGCAAACGCGACGGGGGAGTTCTGGCGACTGCAGGCGGGCTGCTGTTCTACGGTGAACCGAGCGGCGATATTGTTGCTGCCGATGCTCGCAACGGAAAAGCGTTGTGGCACTTCCGCACGAGTGGTGAAAACAAAGCATCGCCGATGACCTATACCGTGGACGGGAAGCAGTTCCTGGGCATTGCAGTGGGCCCAAATATTCTTAGCTTTACTTTGCCGTGAGGATGAGAGTGATCCATACACGCTGGTCAAGACGCGAATTCCTGCAGATCTCTTCCGCGGCCGCGCCCGCGATGGGGCTCCGGGAGTGGCCTGCATTGGCGGAGCCTGCGGCATCCGGCCCCTTTCGCGGAACGATCTGCTTCTTCTCCAAGCCTGTTCCGCAGTTGAGCTGGCGCGAGCTTGCACAGAACGCGAAGGTCGCCGGCTTCGACGGTGTGGATTTAACCGTTCGCCCGGGAGGGCACGTTCTTCCCGAGCGGGTCGAAACAGATCTCCCCAAAGCGGTTGAGGCGATTCGCGCGGAGGGCCTTGCGGTTCCGATGATCACGACAGCGTTGCTCAGCGCAGACGATCCCGTTGCTGAACCAACAATGCGCGCGGCCAGCCGGCTTTCTATTCCTTATCTCAAACCTGGGTACTACCACTGGCGTTTTGTGAACGTGGTGGCGGAGCTGGAGGAGGCGGGAAGGAACCTGCGCAGTCTGGTGGAGCTTGCCGGCAGATACGGGCTCCAGGTCGGCTATCACAACCACAACGGTTACATAGGCGCTGCTATATGGGATATGGCGAGGGTCATCGAGCCATTGGACCCCGCCCGCTGCGGCTTCTATTTCGATCTCGGACACGCTATGGTTGATGGCGGGACCAATGGATGGAAGGTGGATGCCAACTTGGTTCTGCCTCGCCTGAAGATGATCGGCGCGAAGGATTTTCTATGGACGAAAGCCGGGCCTCACGAGTGGCGGGCCGATGCCTGCCCGATGGGCCAGGGAATGGCTCCCTGGAAGGAGTTTCTCCAGATCCTGGCGAAGTCAAATTTTCATGGGCCCATCTCGCTGCAACAGGAGTTCACCATTGCGGGCGCGGCTGACGACCAGGGAATTGCGGTTTCACGCGCGGCCGTACCGCGGGTCATGGAATCTGCGAAGGAAAACCTTGAGTATCTGAGGTCGCTTATCCGCGAGAGCTATCAAGCTACATGAGCCGCTTGAACCCGAGGGAGGGGATTGTGCCATCGAATTCCAGAATCAGCCGGAGGAGCTTTCTCAAAGCTGCGTCCGCACTTTCTTTGTCGCCCGTAGCATCGGGTCGAGCCTTCGCTTCTCGGCAGCGAAAAACGTCTGATATACGAATCAAGGGTATCCGGGTCGAATATCAGGATTTCACCTATCGAACGCCCTATCGGTTTGGCGGGCGTAGCGTAGACGCTACCACGCTTTTAAATATCTACTCGACGGTGGAAACAGTCGACGGCCATGTGGCCGAGGGATTCGGTTCCATGGTTTTGGGCAATGCATGGTCCTTCCCCTCGAAAACGCTTTCCTATGACTCGACTCTCGATGTAATGAAGCGGCTTGCGAAGCGCATCGCGAAGATCACCGAAGACTATACGGAGCCGGGCCATCCGATCGAGATCAACTTCATGCTCGAGGCCGCGTATTTACGGGCGGCTGAGGAACTGACCAGCGAGATGCGGTTGGACCAGCCTATTCCAAAGCTGTGCACGCTGGTGACTGCAAGCGCGGTCGATGCTGCGATCCACGACGCATTCGGAAAAGTGCATCGGCTCAGTTGTTATCTGACGTACGGCCCGGAATTCATGACCTATGACCTGGGGCGGTATCTGGGGCCGGAATTCAGGGGCAAATTTCCCAGCCAGTACATCCTGCGCAGCCCCAAGCCGTGGCTCTGGTGCAATCACTCGGTGGGCGCCGCGGATCCGATCAAATCCTCCGAAATTAAAGCGCAGCTACATGACGGTCTTCCCCAGAGCCTGGAGCAATGGATCGTAGCCGACGGTCTTACGCACCTAAAGATCAAGCTCGAGGGCAATAATCTCGATAGTGATGTTGCGCGGGTCGTAGAGATCGACCAGGTGGCTACGGCAGTCAAGGTTCCGGAAGGCGTTCGCAAGTGGCGTTATTCGCTGGATTTCAACGAGCAGTGTCCTGACGTCGAATATCTGCTTGCCTTCATCCGGCGCATCAGGCAGCAGTCGCCCGGCTGTTTTGAGCGCATCACCTTCATCGAGCAGCCGACGCGACGGGACCTTGTCGCCAGCCCGGAGCAATATCTCTTCCAGGTATCTCGAATGAAGCCGGTTGTGATGGACGAATCGTTGACCGGTTTTGACGCCCTGTTGCGTGGCCGCAAAATCGGCTACACCGGGGTTGCGCTGAAGGCTTGCAAAGGCCAGAGCCAGTCCATGCTCATGAATGCCGCAGCTCAGGAGTTCAAGATGTACCTGACGGTGCAGGATCTAACGTGCCCGGGAGCTTCCCTGATCCAGTCTGCAGGGATTGCTGCACATGTCGCTCAGATCGATACGGTCGAGTCGAATTCACGCGAATATGTACCCTCGGGGAATCGGGCATGGATGGAGAAATTTCCGGGCCTCTTCGAGGTGAGGGATGGCAAGCTACACACGGCGAAGCTGACGGGCCCCGGCCTGAGCGCTGTCTAAGTGAGGGCGCAGGACTTTAGTCGTGTGGCAACCGAGCTTAGCCGAACTCCGGGCCGGCTGCGGCGAGAAGCTCCGTGGGATTGCCGGGCAGCTCAGAGAGGCCAGACGCCATGCGTATGAATTGGCGTTGCCGGCGGAAGCTGTGTGCAGCGAGCCATGGCGCGAGCGTGTTGCGGTCCAGCGCATCGACGAAGACTCTTCCCGACGCAGCGCGGACGGCCTCACCCAGCAAAGCAGGAGCCTCCGCCGGCGTGGAGACAATTGGGCCGATGTGCGACGCCACGGCGCCGTGCCGCAGTATCGCGAACCCGTGCGCAGAGGCAAAGGCAGCGCTACCGGGCCGGGATAAGAAGTTGTCGAGCAGAAAGCGTCTGTCAGCGCCGAAGGCCGATCGATCCAGTCTGAGGTCTGCGGCGGCAGATTTTGCCTCAAGACCGCCGCCCCGTCCTTCCCATCGCTCCATCTCACATAGCGGCACAAAACCATGGCCAGCGTAGATACCCGCGGCACCAGGAACCGCATCGAGCAATGCGGCCCGGCCGCGATCGCGAAGCGCAGCAGTGCAATCGGCGACGAGACGGGTCGCAATGCCTTGCCCGCGCCACTCGGCGGTGACCAGAACCATGGAGACCCAGCCAAGGCTCTCGCCATAGGGAAGCACAGCCGCGGTTGCGATCAGCCGGTCGCCAACGACAAACCCAAAAACGGTGCCGTGAGTGAAGAAGACGGACCAATCGGCTGAGTTCTGGTTCCATCCCGCTTCCTGTGAAAGCATCAGTGCCTCCGGAGTCCAGGTGGAATCGAGCACTTGAGGCTCGCGCAACCCGTCCGTCACTTACTGTTTGCCTTGGAATCGCATTGGGCAGGGCGGCCCTTCAAACGCAGACGAGCGAAGTCTCCGGTTTCATCGAATGAGCCGAGGCCGATCTGACCGCAGGCAAAGGTATGGTCAACGACAGAAAACAAGGGCGTTTTCTGCTCGTCCACGAAAACTTGAATGGAACCGGAGGCAACATCCCGCACAACATGCACATCATGCCAGGACTGGTCAGGTAATGCGGCGGGAGCCGTGAGGCCTGCGATGCGCCTGCGATCTGCGCCATCGACAATGAAGATGCCGTTGTGGACCGCAACCTTCGTGCCGGTATCTCCAGAGAGGTGGGCGTAGTAAAAGTGCAGCGTATCCACGTAGCCGAATACCACGATCATGGAGCGGCCCGCGCGTCGCACCTTCACGTCGAGAGCAAAGCTGCCTACCGTCACTCCCTTTAGCCGCGCAAACTGAAGCGGCCGGCGCGGTACACCCGGATCGCGGGGGCGCAGCATGTGCAGGTAAGGAAGTTCGCCATCTTTCCGAATCTCCCAATCCTCAGGGAATGGCATTTCAAGCCGGTCCAGACTGCCGGGAGAGAAGTTGTCCTGCAGACTGAGGTCCCTCATGTCCTGAGCGGCCGTCGGACTTGCCCAGAACATCGCCACGGCCAGCGCCGCCAGGGTATAGATGAAGAAAAAGCGCGGAAATCGGAATATTCTCATCGGCTCGTAATCTAAATACCGTTTTTGCTACGAAACGGGATTGTCCGCGTTCTTCGCGGAGGGTACAGAGATGGCATAGATAGCGGCGGCGCCCAAAGCCCCCGCGACGCCCATGATGATCCATGTGAGCTGGTAACTGTGATAGATGTCAAAAAGCTTTCCGCTCGCCCAGGGGGCGACCCATTGCCCGATGGTATAGCCCATGATGATCAAAGCCAGCAGCTTGCCCAGCGACCCGATTCCGAAGCATTCCGCGGTCACCAGCGGAATCAACATGTAATCGGCGCCCATGGAGAAACCGAAGACAACGGCAAAAGAGAGCGCTGCGACAGGGTAGTGGACGATGTACAGCATAGGGATCGCCAACCCCAGCAGCAGGTAAAACAACGCCATCGTATTCTTCTTTTTGAAGTGATCGGCGACGTAGCCGACAAGCACCCGGCCACCCAGGCTTGATGCGAGCAGGATCGACATGAAGCGCGCCGCCGTGGTCGCTGAGTAGCCCTGATCTTTCAGAACATAAATAAAGTGCTGAATCACAGCGTTGACGGCGCCCATCACCAATGTAGATCCCGCCAGGAGGAGCCAGAAGTTGCGATTGCCGAGCGCGGAGGATACACGCCACGAGGGGCCCTGTACTGCATCGTCGCTCTGCGCGAGAACAGGGGTGAGTCCATCGGGCAGCAGCCCCATCTCTTCCGGCGCCGATCGGGTCAAAAAAATCCCCACGGGGAAGAGCACGAGCAAAATCAGGGTGCCTATGGCCTCCAGCGCATGGCGCCATCCAAAGTGCAGGATGAGAGAGTTCACCAGGGGCGGCGCAGTGACCCCTCCGAGCCCGAGGCCCAGGTAGGCAAATCCCATGGCCCGGCCGCGGCGAATCCGGAACCAGCGCGAGATGAGTACCTGATTGGCGATCGGTCCGGCGAGGGTATAGCCCACGACTTCCAAAAGACAAAGCGCTTCGTACTGCCATAATTTGTTCATGAACCCCATGAGGATCAGGGGGAGGCCCACGAGGCCGACGCCGGAGAGAATGACCCGCCGTGCTCCCAGCCGGTCGATGAAGATGCCGGTCAACAGGCCGCAAGGCAGCCCAAGCAACAGAAAGCCCAGCAGAAAACCTTGCGTTGCCTGGCTCCGCGAAAACCCGAGCGCAGATGTAAATGCTGGATAGAAGACAGGAAAGCCGTAGAAAATGATTCCAACGGAAAAGAAGAGATTGAGGAAGGCGGCCAGCACGATCCACCAGCCATAGTAAATACGCGGAACTCGCTCGGAGCCGCGGCGCGATTCTCGTTTAATTTTCTGCAATGTGGCCATCATGAAAAAAGCGATCGTTCCGGTGCTTTCTGCGAACAGCAGAGTTGCTCTTTGAGTTCAGTCGCGTTCTGCAACTTCGATATCCTGATTCTTGCAAGATCTTTTCACTCAAGGGCGAGCTGATAAGAGAAGCCAACACGCCGAGCTTACAGATATCGGATGCGACGCGCAGAGCGGCGGCCGTGAAAAGTGCTGCGTTCCAGCCATGCCTGCGGACGCCACGCTCCTCGGCCATCCAAGACTTAGTTTATGACGCCGGCATTGCAGAATCGTACCTGCAAATTCGATTTATGTCGAAGATAAAATTCGGGCGCATTCCAGCTAGTTATATGTAATCTTAAAAGAACTTCTGCAGGCCGCGTCCCGCGAGAGACGGCGCGGCAGGGGCGGCAAAGCCGCTACATCCATCAAGTCCCATGCCCTGTTGTTGCCTTGGAGGTAGTTATCTTCCCTGCCGTTCTTAACTTGAGCGGCATCAAATCATCCGCACAGATCAATAAAGTCTCACGCCGGCTCGCAACTTCGCGCGTCCGTTTCGGACGGGTCCATGGCGAGCAAACAGATTGTTAAGAGTTGCGCTCAGTGGATCCGCCGTTAGCTCGTATCATGTTTCGTGTTGCGGAGGATGCGCCGAACCTTCTTCGGCGAGATGCTCAGGCTCTTGGAGACCGCCGTTACGTTTTTTCCACTCTGAAGCCAAACCTTGGGAATGACAAGTTCTGCAAATTCCTCCTGTACCTGCTGGAAGGTCTTGTTGCCGAGTTGGCCTTCAGACCAAAGGCGAAGCGTTTCTTCTATTCGCGTTGCTCCTGCCAGCTTTACTTTTAGATCACCAAGCACCTTGTACAGATGATCACGGTCATTTTTGTTGAGCAGAGCGGAAGCTTTCCCGGCGTATCCCTTAGCTACATCCCATTCTTGGAAATAGTCGGCAGCCGCAGACGCTCCACGCGCGATGTAAGCTTCAGCGAGAAGGCGCTTGTTCTGCGTCTGCAGCGCCAGCTGGATGGCTTCGTCGGCATGCTGCACTGCGAGATTGGCATGCAGCGCAACATCCGGTTTTTCCCCGAGCTGCTCCTCTGCACGAGCAAGCTCAACCGCCGACTGAACAATCCTCGACCGGGCCATTAATATTTGGTCTCGTTTATCTTGCCCCAGATCGAATCCGCGTTGTCCTTCAATCGAAGCCTGATCGATGTTCCCATTATCCAGATGAAGATGGGCGGAGTTGACGAGAACAGAGCCGGACCCGCCCTGGTGGTGATGGAGCGCATAGATCCTGCCGGCCTGCTCCAGCAGTTCCAAAGCCTCCTGCGAGATCTTGATGGATTTTGCGTGGGCTGCTCCGCGGGCACGCCCGCCGCTTCCTTTCGGCCGCATGTCAAGTGCTATGAGGCGCTTCGCATAGGCGGCATTTACCAAAGCACGAGCCAGATTCGGATGGTCAGGATAGCTCTTACGGTATATGGCGATCGCCGTTTCGAAGTGGTCGAGCGCACGCGTATACTCTCCCGATCGGCGAACAAATCGGCCACGCGCGGACTCGATATTTCCAAGCGACAGTGCATGAGCGGTTGACCGGAGCGCAGCCTCAGCTTCATCGAGTAGCTGGAACGCATGCGACAGATCTCCATTCTGGAAACTAACCCAACTCAAATGGATTTTTGTCACAGCTACGAGTTTTGGCGCCTTTGCCCGCTCGGCTGCGGCGCGCGCCAGGGACAGATGGTGGCTCGCCTGTTCGTAGTCGCCTCGCTTGCGGTGCGCGCGACCCTTCCAGAAGTTCGCCAGAAACAGCAGATAGTCGCCCAGAAGATCGTTTCCGATTCTCAAAACGAGATCGAGTCCATCGATACATTGCTCAAGCTGCTCGTCGGCGAGATGACGGAAAGACTCAACCATCCTGAGCTTGAGAAAGTTGAGCATCGGAAGTTGGGCTCGGTGGACCTGGGGAAGACCGGTCATCAGACTGTCGAAGAACGCAGTATCACGATATCCAAGGTCAATAAACTGCACGACCGACAAAAGCAGTGGGATCGAATAGGGAGCAAGAAAATCTACCTTCCAAGTCTTCACGAAAGCATGGTCCAGTAGATCGAACCCACTGCGCACGTCGCGACGCACAAGTGCACGTTGAAGCTGTTCGAGGAGTGCAGGAGCTGTCGCCTTTCCGACCATAATGCGGACTATAGCCCATTCAAGCTATAGGCCGCCAGAGACCTCGTCCGAAACGGACAGGGCTGCGTTGTCAACCGTTTCCTTCGGCGCTACCTTTCTTGCAAGCATGGAATCGTGCAGCGGGAGTGCAGCGCACTCCGCATCTTCCCTCGAGGTTCTCTTATGAGCGATTTTGCGACGCAGATCTATCGGTTTGGAAGTGACGTAGTAGACGGCAACGGATCTATGAGTGAGATTCTCGGCGGGAAGGGAGCGGGCTTGGCTGAGATGACGATGTTATCCATTCCCGTGCCGCCCGGCTTCACCGTTACCACACACGCCTGCCGCTTCTATCTGGAGCATGGAACCCTGGCGCCTCACCTTTCGCCAAATATCGCAGGTTCCCTCCGTTGGCTCGAGAACAACGTTGGAAAGCGATTCGGGGATGCGCGAGATCCGCTCCTCGTAAGCGTTCGCTCCGGAGCGCCCATTTCGATGCCCGGCATGATGGATACCGTCCTCAATGTGGGCTTGAACGACGAATGCATTTATGGATTGGCTGCCTGGAGCGGTTCAGAACTCTTTGCGTTGGATTCTTACCGTCGCTTGCTGCGGATGTTCGGCGCGGTGGTGTTGGATGTTCCCAAACACGCGTTCGAGGAGGCATCGGAAGAAGTCAGAAAAAGCCATCGCAGCGAGAGCGCTATTGAGTCGTCCGAGAGAGAGCTGCGCCTCATGATCGAATCTTTCAAAGAGATCATCCACCAGCACACAGGAGAGCCGTTTCCTCAGGATCCCTCGGTACAGCTTGCATTGGCCATTGAAGCGGTCTTCCGCTCATGGCGCAGCGAACGGGCCATGTTCTATCGCCGTCTGAACCAGATTCCAGACACTATGGGAACCGCTGTCACGGTGCAAGCGATGGTCTTCGGCAATCGAGGAATGGATAGCGGAACAGGGGTGGGCTTCACGCGGAACCCTTCGACCGGAGAGCCAGGAGTCTTTGGAGAATATCTTGCGAATGCACAGGGCGAAGACATTGTGGCCGGTGTGCGTACGCCGATGTCGATCTCAGAGTTCTCAGATCAGATGCCGTCTGTCTACCTGGAACTATTTCAACTTGTGGAGCGACTGGAACAACACTACAAGGACACGCAGGACTTCGAATTCACGGTCGAGGCTGGCAAGCTCTTTCTTCTGCAAACCCGATCCGCGAAACGCTCTGCTCTGGCTACCGTAAAGATCGCAGTCGACATGGCGAGTGAAGGCCTGATAACACCCGAAGAGGCGGTGAGAAGAGTCAAGCCTTCCAGTCTTGTCGAGATGCTCTCGCCTCATCTTGACTTTACTACTGAAACAGCGGAGGCGCTCACGAGCGGGCTGCCGGCTTCTCCTGGCGCGGCAGTGGGAGTGGTTGCTCTTTCGGCGAATCGTGCAGTAAGCATGCATGCCAAAGGTGAAGCTGTGATCTTGCTAACCGAAGAGACGACAGCCGACGACATTCATGGAATGGATGCTTCAGTTGGTTTGCTGACGGCGAGAGGCGGCGCAACCAGCCATGCGGCCGTGGTAGCGCGCGGAATGGGGAAGTGCTGCATCACCGGGGCGAAAGGGATTGTGATCGACGCAAAGGCAGGTACCGTGCAAATCGGTACCAGGACATTCTGCGAAGGCGACTGGCTCTCGCTCGACGGCAGCACCGGCCGAGTTTTTGCAGGGAAACTGCCGCTGCGGCCAGCGAGCGAAGATCATCCCGAACTCGACCGGCTGCTGGAGTGGGCCCTCGGGAGTGACACCTGCTCCGTCCGGGCGAACGCCGACACTCCCTCCGACGCGATGGCGGCGATGGCAGCGGGTGCAGCGGGGATCGGTCTCTGCCGGACGGAACACATGTTCTTCGCCACAGACCGGCTCGATCATGTTCGTAGCATGATCCTGGCTAAGACCACTGAGGAACGGATTGCAGCACTTGAATTGCTGCTTCCTATGCAACAGCGGGACTTCGAAGAACTCTTCCGCACGGTGTCACCATTGCCAGTTACTATTCGTCTGCTCGACCCGCCCCTGCATGAGTTTCTTCCGTCCGCGGACGAGTTGGAGCTAGAGCTCGCAAGCGCGCGCAGCGATGAGAACTGGGAGCATTGTGTAACCCTCGAAGGAGTTCGCCGCCAGGTAGAACTGCTGACTGAGGTCAACCCGATGATGGGTCATCGCGGCTGCCGTCTAAGCTTGACTTATCCTGAGATCCTGCACATGCAGGTGCGTGCGATGCTCCGTGCAGCACTCACAGTCAAAGCGGAAGGGTTTCATCCCTCACCCGAGATCATGGTTCCGCTGGTGGCTTCAGAACAAGAGATGCGAGTCTTGGCCGAGATGATCCATGCAACCGCGGCCGACGTGTTCGCGGGGCTTACTCCCGCTGTCGATTACAAGATAGGGACCATGATCGAGTTGCCTCGCGCCGCGGTGTGCGCCGGACCCATCTCCAAACATGTAAGCTTCATTTCCTTCGGTACAAACGACCTCACGCAGATGACCTACGGCTTTTCCCGGGATGATGCGCGCAATTATCTCGACAGCTATCTGCAACAAGGCATCCTCAAGGTCGATCCATTCATAACGATTGACCGCGAAGGAGTTGGGTACCTAATGGAGATGGCAATCAAGAGCGTTCGACTGCTCAATCCAGCGATCAAGATAGGTGTGTGCGGCGAACATGGTGGAGATCCGGAGTCTATCCAGTACTTCCAGTCCATAGGCGTAGATTATGTATCCTGCTCCCCGTCCCGGTTGCGTATCGCGCAACTTGCGGCTGCCCAGGCGGGCGGATTCACAGCAAGGCTAACCGAACAAGACCAGCAGACAAAAGCGATCGAAACAGCTGGGCATATGGCGATCGCCTCGTAGCATCATCCTTCGCGAGAAGAAGCATGCAGCGCAAGAGCGAAAGGTACAGCCGGAAGACAGAAGCCGTCCGCGGCTCGAAAAAGCCGCCGAACTGTACGCGAACCGTGCTTGATGGCGCTCGCGGAGGCACGGACTTAATATTCCGTTTCTTGAGGCGCCCCCATGTAGAGTGAGCGACGGCAGCAGCATGCCGACCCCAAGAAGGATGCGCATCGCCAGGTGCGAACGCCGTGCGGAGAACCCATTTTATTGCCACAGTGTCTGTTTCCATATTGGGCATTGGCCTTTACCCGCAAAAAAGCGGCACATGGCGGCCTTCGATAAGATGGGTTCCCGAATCCATTTCGTTATCGCCCCATATTCAAGGCCCGGCCGCAGCCGCGAGCGAATGTCAGTGGGCGCCGGCCAGCGCCAAGGCCGTTAAAAACATCCCAACGGCGGAACCTATGGGAATCAGCATACTTGTGCCGGCGCCGCGGCGGCTGGCGACAAATCCGATCGCCGGCGGCAACACGATCGTGCCCAGCCAACCGCCCGTGGTGACCAGGCTGATCGCGCTGCCCACCGCGGAGGGGAAGTATCTTCCGGCCAAGCCGAGGGCGGTGGGAAAAATCGCCGCCATGCACCAGCCGGCGCCGAACGAAGCCAGGATGACCAAAGGCCGCCGCGACAGAAAGAACATGCCTGCCAGGCAGACAACGGCGCCGGCTGCGCTCAGCAAGAGCAGGCGCAACGGGCCTAAAGCCACCAGCGTCCATTGGCTGGTCCAGCGGCCGGCCATCATGGCTAGGGCGAAGAAAGAGATCAATTGCGAAGCCGCCGATTGCGAGTAGCCGCGTTCGGTGGTGAACAACGTAACCGTCCAAGACCAGACGGAGAACTCGGTGCCCACGTAAAGGAAAATCAGCAGCATCAGCAGCAACAGCCGGGGCTGGTCCAACAACAGACCCATCCGCAACCAGGGAGCCGGCGGATTTGCGGCCAATGCAGGAAAGGAAAGAGCGAGGTGCAGCAGAAGCACGGCGAGGGCCAACAAACTCGAGACCTTCAGCACCCCGGAGAAGCGCCAGTGCTTCAGCACCGGCAGCACCACCAGCGGAGCCACGAAGGCGCCGACACCGAAGAAGAGGTTGAGCAGGTTGGCCGCCACCTCGCGGTGTTCCGGGTTGGCAAGCGAAATTGCCGTGTTCTCGCCCGCTACCACCATGGCGCCGCCCAAACCCATGATGAAGGCGACTGGATAGAGCAGTCTTGCAGTTTCAAGTACGCCCAAAATCCAAAACGCAAACGCTACCAGAAACAACCCCAGGCAAACCACCAGCTTGGAACCCAGGACATCGATAGCCACGCCGGAGGGCACAGACGCGACCAGAAGGCCGATGGCGCTTGCCATGAAGAAGATTCCGGCACGCGCCTTATCCAGGCTCAGCTTCTCCATCAGGTTGGGCAGCACAATGCCGAGCATGGCGTTGAGATAGCCATAGATGAAGATTCCCATCCATGTGGCGAATATGAGGTATCTGCTTCCGGTCATTTCGAATCTCCAACCTTGCAAGCCGGATTCAGTTACCGGCGGGAATCATTGCACCTGAACTGATAAGTGAGAGGCGCCGCGGTGGGTCATCCGCGCTTTCCTTCCCGCCATGCGGATGCCTGCCACAGCCGCTGGATGTATTCCGCAGAGCGGAACGCAATCGCCTGAATGGTGAGCGAAGGGTTGAAGCCGGCATCGGTGACCAGAACACTTCCGTCCACGATGAACAGGTTATCGATGTCGTGGCTTTGGCCGTAGGAATTCACCACCGAGGTCCTGGGGTCGTTTCCCATTCTGCAGGAGCCGTTCTGATGGTCGTCCACGCCTCCCCGGGCAACCCCGCCGCGCCATACCTTGATGGCCCCGGCTTCCTTCAGCAGCAACTCCTGTTTGTCCATGACGAAGTTTGCGGCGTCATGGTCGATCTTCATGTAGGAATGTGTAATGCGCGCTACCGGTATCCCCCATGCGTCGCGAACATTGGGGTCAAGGTCTACCCGGTTCGCTTCCTGGGGCATGGCCTGGCAATTACTCCCCAGGTGAATGTAACGGTAGAAGTACTTTCGCTGGAAGTCCTTGTGCGCCTTACCCCATCGTGCTTCACCGGGAGGGCGCGACCCCGCGAACTCGATGGGCAAAGTGCAGTAATAGTTATAAATGTAGCCGCCGCCGGCAATCTCGCGGCCTCGCGGGTGATTCCAGTCGTTGAAGGCTATGGAGGGGCCAGGTCCTTTGTCGTGCGGGATCTCGCGTTCGAAGATGCCCTGCACGTCGGCGCTCGTGTGGTCGTTGATATTGCGCCCCACTTGCCCGGATGAGTTCCCCAGGCCGTGCTTGTGAAATTTGTCTGCCGAGTTGAGCAGCAGGCGGGCGGATTCGCTTGCCGAACAGGAGACAACGATCAGGTCCGCATACTGCTCATGGCCCTGCCTGGCGGCGTCGTAGTATTGCACGCCGCAGGGCCGGCCCTTGGCATCGGTGAGGATCCTGGTGACGAAAGACTCGGCCCGCAGCTCGCACCGGCCCGTCTTGAGCGCGAGCGGCAGCATGCTGCCCTGGGTACCCGACTTGGCGCCTATTTCGCAGCAGTGAGCCAGGCACCAACGGCATTGAACACAAGCAAAGCGGCCGCGATACGGTTCGGTGAGAATGGCGAAGGGAGGAGGGAAAGGATGCCATCCCAGCCGCAGCCCCGCATCGCGCAGAATCTCTCCCTGCGGGTTAGTGGGAAGCGGCCGCATAGGGTAAGGTCGCTTCCGCGGTTCCGCGAACGGATCGGCTCCTGCCAGTCCGGATACGCCGATCTCATATTCGGCCCGCTCGTAGTAAGGCTCCAAATCGTCGTACGTGATCGGCCAGTCTTCGAGGGAGGTTCCGGGCAGCGCGCCGTAAGTGGATTTCATGCGGAAATCTTCCCGCTTGTAACGCCATGCCGCTGCTCCATAGGCGAGCGTTGCACCGCCAACCGCGGCAGCCGTCTTGCCGTAAACACCGTCGAAGCCGGCGTACACAAGTCTCGCCGTCTCCCGATCGGTATAACGAAATGTGCGCGGATTGGGCAGCGCCGCCGGGCCATAAGCAGGAGGGAAAGAATACTGGCTCTTGAGCTCGGAATGGTTGTAGTCGGCCAGGGAATATTTTTTGCCCCGTTCAAAAATCACCACGGAAAGGCCTGCTTGCGCGAGTTCCTTGGCCACCACGCCGCCGCCGGCTCCCGATCCCACCACGACAACATCCACTTTTTCCGCCGCCATCAAATTAACCTCGGAAGCCGATCATCTTCCAACTTGCGCCGTCACGGTTACCACCATCCGCGGGGCTTCCGTAATAGCCTTCAAAAGTATCGTGTAAAACCAGCTCAAGAAAGTCGCTCATGTCCGCACCGCAGGATTTATCCGCAATGGCGTGCAGCAGATCCGACTGCTGATCGGGTTGGAGCGAGGCAAAATCGCGATGGAAGCGTTGCCTGCTCAATTGATCCATTTGTTTCAAGCCTGCCTCGTACCTCGCGATAAAGAAACTGCCGAAGGGGCCGGCGAGTTTCTGATCGATGAAACGAACTACGCCGGCATCTTTGGCGCCGGGGTAGTCGTCCGCCGGAACAAATTGGTCCACCAGCGATTCCATCAAGGTTGCCTGCGACGGCGTGAACGCGGTGTAGTTTTTCTTCCCCGCATCTTCGGCCGAAGAGGCCGACGCAAGTGCGGGCCATGTGGCCAGGGCTCCGCTGGCTGCCATCGATTTGAGAAGCTTTCTGCGGTCAAGGCTATTGCCGCTGGACATTCGTACCTCCCTCCACAGTGACGGGGCATCTTATCACTTGACAAAGCGCTTAGCAGCTATCTTTCGGCCTTATCTTTAGGACAAAACGCGTGGGCAACCGGCGCGGCGCAGTGTGTTTTGACGCGATGCAGATATTTTGCGGCCACACAGAACCGCGAGTTTGCGCGGTGAAGCCAGCGAAATGGGCTGCAAGCAAAATCCCGGAAGACGCTGCTACAGCGTCCCCAGAAAAGCAGAAGGGCTTGACAAACTAGTAATAGCCCAACTATTTTCACTGCACCCGTCCATAAGCGCTTAGGAGAAGCACGGACGGGCGGTCGATTGCCGAGAGAGATACTCCCCGGGCGACGGCCGAAGCGGGCGTAATCACATATTCGTTGCTCGAAAACGATGGCCCCTCAAAGCGTTACCAAAACCAGGCGGCTTTTCTCTTGTGCCGTGCTCGAATACCGATCTTCATTGACCAGTGAAGGGTGGGTTTTTCGTATGAACACAATCTTAAGAAATGCCTTTGCGCTTGCATGGGTTTTGTTGGCTGTCGTCTGTAGCGCGATTGCCCAGACCAACAGCGCGCGTCTCGCAGGGACCATCAACGACGCCAGCGGCGCGGTTGTACCCCACGTGCACGTCACGGTGCAAAACACAGGCACCAACCTGGCGCGGTCAGCAGAGAGCGATGGATCGGGCGCGTACGCGTTCCCCGCGCTGCCTCCCGGCCAGTATTCCCTCACCGCCGAGGGACCGGGCTTCGAGAAATACATTCAGAATGGCATCACGCTCACCATCGGGCAGGCGGCAACATTGAACGTTATGTTGAATCCAGGCGGCGTACAACAGACTGTCACGGTGACGGGAGGAGCTGAGCTCCTCAACACGACCACATCTGAAATCGGCCAGGTCGTCGGGGAAGAGGAGGTGAGGGATCTGCCGCTGAACGGGCGCGATCCGTCGAGTCTCGTGGATCTTTCCCCCGGCGTGACCAACGAGTTGATATCGCAAGCCTCCACTTTGCCGGGGAATAACTCCTTCCCCACGGAGTCAGGCGCTTCTGCCGGCGGCCAGCGGCAGGGCAGCACCTGGTATCTGCTGGACGGCGTCTCCAACGTGGACACCAATGCTCTGCTGGCCGCGCCTTTCCCCAACGCCGATGCCACCCAGGAGTTCCGTGTCATCTCCAACAACTTCGACGCGCGGTATGGTTTCGCGCCCAGCGCGGTCGTGAGCATTCAGACCAAGTCCGGGACCAACCAGTTTCACGGCGGATTGTTTGAGTTCATTCGTAACAGCGACTTCAACGCATCGAATTGGTTCAGCGGCAAAGTCGATCTTCTCAAGCGCAACCAGTTCGGCGGCTATGTAGGCGGCCCGATTCTGAGAGACAGGCTCTTCTTCTTCACCAACTACCAGGGAACCCGCAACAGCTTTAACGCTTCTTCCAATCCGACCTATACGCCGACCCAGGCGATGCTCAACGGCGACTTCAGTGCGGTTGCGCCGCAGGATTTGAACGGACCCCTCGCCGGAGTGTTTCACACCGTAGACGGCAGGCCCCAGCAGGTGAATCCGAGTCTCTTTAGCCCCGGCGCTTTGGCCATTGCAAAATCTCTGCCCCTGGGCGGAGCACCAGCCACCGGTTTGACCAACTACCTCACCCCCGCGGTCAGGGCGACCTTTGACGAGAATACTTCGCGCCTCGATTACAACATCAATGAGGCGCAGCGCATCTTTCTGCGCAGTTTCCTTTACAACTACAAGCAGCCCGGCGCCACGACTCCGGGCAACATTCTTGCCGGCATCAATGGTCAGAACGGAACCTACCTGAATTTGGTGGCCAACCACACCTGGACGATAAGCCAGAGCATGGTCAATAGCGCGACGTTGTCCTGGGCGCAGATTGACTTCAGCACCGGCACCATCGAAAAGGACGCGGAGGGCAATCCCATCTGCCTCTCGCGTTTCATCAACGTGAGCGACCCCGCGGGCCGGTGCTTTATCGGCGGCCTCTCCGCCTTCGACGGCAACACCTTATACGGCGGCGGTCTGGGATTCTCGGCTTTCACCGGCAACCCCAACGACACCAGGCGGCGCTACTGGTCGTTCACCGACACCATCAACAAGACGGTCGGCAAGCATACCATTACCGCCGGAGTCGACTTCATGCATCGCGACAGCTTTGAGTTTGCCGGCGGAAGCGTGAACCCCTCGGTGAACTTCAACGGCCAGTTTACCGGCTTTCCTCTGTCCGACTTCCTGCTGGGCTACCTCAACACCTTCGGCCAAGGGGCCGGGGAAAGCGGCAGCGTGACAGGTTTCATGCTCGGGCTTTACGGGCAGGATCAGTTCAAGCTTCGACCTAACGTCGTCGTCACCCTGGGTCTTCGCTGGGATCCAAACTTTCCTCTCCAGGTGGCGGGCGGCCGGGGCGCCGGTTTTGTGCCCGGCCAGCAGAGCGCACGTTATCCCAATGCTCCTCTGGGCCTCATCTTTCCCGGGGATCATGGCCTGAACAACGGGCTGATGCAGAACTCGTACGGTTACTTCGAGCCGCGCGTGGGCGTGGTGTGGCAGGCGCACCCAGACACCGTGGTCCGCGCAGGGTTTGGATTGTTTACCACCCCAATGGAAGATGCTTTCTACAACGGGGTATGGGATGCGGCTCCGTTCGCGCCCTCGTTCAGCCTGTCGGCGACCGGGACCGTTCCTCTCAATTTCGACAGTCCGTGGTCCGGTTTCGCTTCGACCGGGGGCAAGAGCCCTTTCCCGCCCTTCGCCTCTCCTTCCCAACTCCCTCCTGCGAACGCCGCATTCGTCACCCCGGTCTTCCTGCCGGCGATCTTCGCCAACAACCTGCGCATCGGTGTCACGCAAAGCTGGAACATGTCGCTCGATCAGACCTTCGGCAAGCAATTTGTCATGCACCTGTCGTACGTCGGGGCGCAGTCCTATCACCAGGCAACCACGGTCGATCTCAACCCGGGCCACTTCTCCACCAATCCCGCGGTGAGCGGCCAGCGTCTCACTTATCCAAACTTCAGCGAAATCAAACAAGTCCAGGACGGTGCGACCTCCAGCTATAACGCGCTCCAGGCCGGGGTGGAAAAGCGCCTGTCATTTGGTTTGCAGTTCCAGGCCAACATCACCTGGTCCCGCGATCTGGATGTGGGCGGTTCGGGCGACCCCTCATTTGAATCGAGCGTCAGCGATCCCTATGACATCGGTCACGATCATGGTCCTTCCAGTCTGAATTATCCGATTGTGTTCCATGCAAACTTCATCTATGCGTTCTCGAAATTTAACGGCCACAATTCGTTGGTCAAGAACACGCTCGGGGGATGGGAGCTCTCCGGACTGTACACCGGGCAATCGGGACCTCCTTTCACCATCAACGGAGGCAACGGCAACAACAATTCCGCTTTCAACGAATTCCAGGACCGCGCCGATATTGTGCCCGGGCAGCCCTTCGCGGTACGCCAGGGAGGCAAGAGTCAATGGGTGAACCAATACTTCAATACCGCAGCCTTCACCAACAACGCGCCGGGAACGCCTGGAGATTCGAAGAAGTTCCTGATACAGGAAGCCCCGGTCAATTCGGCGGACCTCGCTGTGCTTAAGAATTGGCAGGTCCGCGAACGTTATCGTGTTCAGTTTCGGTGGGAAGCCTTCAACGCTCTGAATCATCCATCCTTTGGTCAGCCCGATTCCAATCCGGGAGACTCAAATTTTGGACAGATCACCAACATCGGCTCAGTTCCGCCGCGTGTGATGCAAGGAGCGCTGAAGGTTACTTTCTAGAACGCGGGGCGCCGCCCTTCCCCATTAGGATTAGCCTATGTCCTTAACGATCGATCGACGGACGTTGCTGAAGAACGGGGCGGGCAGCGTACTGGCTTTTGCGGGCCGGCGAAGCGTATTCGGCCAACCACCACCCCAGACGTTCAAGATTGGGATGGCGGCGACTACCTGGCTGGCGCAGGATCACTCCACCGCAAACTACTGGAAGGCGGCCCACGCGATCGCCGCCCTGGGCATAGGCGCAACCGAGGCAGACAACAGCGGCGTCCGCTTCGATGAAAGGTATGGAAGCGATTCCGCCGCTTTTCGCCACCTTTCGCAGAGTGCGGACGTCAGGCTGATGGGTATCTACCAATCCCCGCTGTTGCACGAACCCAGGCTGCCGGAAATGTTGGCGAAAATCCGCACGGACGGCCGCTTTCTCAAAGCAGTGGGCGCCAAGTACGTCGCTTTAGGTTGGGATGCGGCCCCGGCGATCGGCGGAAAGGCCTATGAGCGAACTCCGCAGGATCTGCACCGGGCGATTACCGCAGCCAATGAGATCGGCCGCATTCTGCTCGAGGAGTACGGACTGGTCACCGCCTTTCATGCCGAGAGAGACGTTCCCGCAAACATGGCGGAAGCGCTTCTGGATGAAACCGACCCGAGGTATGTCCGCTTCTGTGCGGATGTAGGCCACCTTACAGCTATGGGCATAGACCCTGTAGCAGTGGTGAAGAAATATTCCTCCCGGCTGGCGGTCAGTCACTGGAAGGATTTTGACCCGAAACTGCCCGCACCAGGCTACCTTGGCGATGAAGCGAAAGGTGATTTTGTCGAAGTTGGGCAGGGTGTTGTCGACTTCAAAAGCCTGGCGAAACTCTACTGCCAGATCGGCTTCAGCGGCTGGGTGATGCTGGAACTGGACAGAACGCGCAAGCCGGACATCCTTACCAGCACGCGCGAGATGAAGGCGTATGTAACCGACGTTCTGAAGTTGCAATTCTACCCGCCGCATTCCACCTAGTTGGCTTATAGAAGAAATCATAATCCCGTGCTATCCGCCAGGATGTAGTGTCTCTGCGGCCAGAGTTTGCATGATTGTAATTGTCTCCATGCAATGCCACTCGCCATCATCACTGCATGGGAGGGCTTAGTAGCGAAAGTCCGCACATGCTGGTCTGGGAGCGACTCATGTGTGGCGGTGGTGCAACCAGCAGGGAAGCCCTTCTTGCCGACAACGCTCGTACGAGTACTAGGCGCCATGACTTGTCCAGAGAACCACGACAGACCGAGACCCTGCCCTATAAGTACGGTCCAGAATCGCAGGGGCCGATTGCCACTCGACGATATCATGCGGCGAATCCAGGTAAGTATCGATCCACCGATGCCAGCCGGTCTTAGTGTTCGCGATGAGAGGAAGTTCAAATTCGAGCTCCTCCCAATAGGCATTCAAAATGAAATAGACAAGCAGATTCTCCTCGGGCAACTCTATGCTGACGGCGACACTATGCGAATAATGACCCCAGTCCGGCTGGTTGGGTTTTATTCCATGCCAGCCCTTTAAGCCTCGGCTGATCAGCTGCGTCAAAGACATTCGCTCGCGCTCGGGACCCATATCGCGCAATATCCGTCTCTTTAGCAATAACTTCGTAAACCGGTGAACATCCCCGTGCGTATGAAGGGATGTCCAATCGAACCACACACTCTCGTCATTGTGGCAATACGCATTGTTGTTGCCATGCTGCGTGCGCCGGACTTCGTCTCCCATCGTGATCATGGGCATGCCGAGCGAAAGCAAAGTGGTGGTCAGGAAGTTCTTAACCTGTCGATTCCGAAGTTTCTCGATAGCAGGATCGCCGGTAGGGCCCTCCACACCACAGTTCCAGCTACGGTTATCGTCCGCGCCGTCACGGTTGCCCTCACCATTGGCTTCGTTATGTTTCGAGTTAAAGGAGACCAGATCGTTAAGCGTAAATCCGTCATGGCACGTTATGAAGTTCACGCTCTGCTCGGCTTCACGTTCTTTCCAGCGATACATTTCACTGCTGCCGAGGATCCTGTCGGCGAAACGCTGCGAGTAGCCATCCTCGCTGCGAAAGAAACTTCTTACATCGTCGCGAAAGCGCCCGTTCCACTCTCTCCAACTATCTCCGACAAAACTGCCCACCTGGTAGAGCCCAGCCGCATCCCAGGCTTCGGCGATCATCTTTGTTCCGGCAAGAACCGGATCCGACTCGATATCCCAAAGAATGGGTGGATTGGACATGAACTTCCCGCTGGTATCGCGAGCGAGGATGGACGCTAGATCGAAGCGGAACCCATCCACGTGCATCTCTTCAACCCAATATCGAAGACTATCCACGATCATGCGGCGCACGATGGGATGATTGGCATTGAGCGTGTTTCCAGTCCCGCTGTAGTTGGCATATCGTGAACGGTCTTGGTCCAAGAGGTAATATGCGTTATTGGCGATCCCGCGAAAACAGAGCGTGGGCCCGTCGTGCCCTCCTTCCGCGGTGTGATTGAACACGACGTCGAGGATCACCTCGATCCCTGCGCGGTGGAGTGCTTTCACCATGTCACGAAACTCGTTGACCGGGCCTAGCGAGTCTTTACGTGAGCTATAGGCTTGATGCGGCGCAAAGAACGAAATAGGCGCGTAACCCCAATAATTGACAAGCCCCGGTGGGCAATCCTGGGCATCAAACTGGAAGACGGGCAACAGTTCCACTGCGGTGATGCCCAGTTCTCGAAGATACGGAATCTTCTCGATCAATCCCTTATAGGTGCCGCGGATCTTCTCATCAACGCCTGAACTGGGGTGAAGGGTGAACCCCGCTACATGCATCTCATAGATAATCGTCAGCGTTGTTGGTTGGTGAAGCGGTTTATCGCCTTCCCAGTCGTATGCCGACGGATCGACCACGACGCTCTTCATCGCTGTTGCAGTATTGTCCCCTCGCTGGCGTGCAACCTCTCGGTTGTAGTTTTTGGGCACAACCACACCACGCCCATATGGATCGAGAAGAACCTTGTCCGCATCGAAACGCAGACCGCTGCCAGGGTCGAATGGACCGTGGACACGATATCCGTAGAGTTGTCCGGGGCTAATGCCGGGCACAAACACGTGCCAATAGTGATAGGTGCGGTTGGCAAACGGATCGAAACGGATCACACTCGTAGGCCGGGCATCCTCTTCCCGGTCGAAAAGCAGCAACTCGACAGCTGAGGCCTTGCGGGAGAAAAGGCTAAAGTGAACGCCCTCGTGAGAGACGGTGGCCCCGAGGGGAGCGGCTCTCCCGGTAGTCGCAGCAATCGAAGGGGAGCGAGAGAAATTCGATAAAGATACGGTTGCCGGCATGTTCGTCTCGGCCTTTCTCCGTTACGCAGAGAAGATCGCAATCGGACCTGCATGCGCTTCAGCGTTCATAGCACTGGACACGGTACGGCGTTCCAAATCTCTTCCGCGTACTGCCTGATCGTTCTATCACTCGAGAACTTGCCCGAACTCGCGATATTCAAGATGGCTTTGCCCGCCCATTTGTCTTGCTGAGCGTACAAGCTCAGCATCCTCTGGTCTGCCTCAAGGTAAGATATGAAGTCTGCGAGGTGCATGTAGTAGTCCCCATTGGTCAGCAGTACGTCGAGGAGCGGTGAGAAGATTCCCGCTTCGTAGCGGCTGAAGAAGTCAGAGACAATCAAGTCCAATGCAGCGCGCGTTTCCGGTTCATTCTCGTAGTGCCAGCGCGGGCTATACCAGGCGCGGCTTTCCGCGACCTGACCCGCTGTCAGCCCAAACAGAAAGAAATTTTCCTCGCCCGCCTCTTCGACCATTTCGATCGTAGCGCCGTCGCGGGTACCAATGGTCAAAGCGCCATTCATCATAAATTTCATGTTGCTCGTGCCACTGGCTTCGTAGCCGGCCGTTGAAATCTGATTCGATACATCGGCAGCTGGAATCAACCGCTCTGCAAGCGAGACGCTGTAGTCTGGTAGAAATATGACCTTCAGGCGGCCGCGAACGATAGGGTCACCGTCGATCGTCCTGGCGACGTTGTTGATGAATTTGATGATCAACTTTGCCAGATGGTACGCTGGCGCCGCCTTGCCGGCGAAGAAAAACGTTCGTGGCGCCATGGCAATGTCCGGGTCTTTTCTAATACGGTTGTAGAGCACTACAATCCGCAGCGCATTCAGCAGTTGCCGCTTGTATTCGTGAATCCGTTTGATTTGACAATCAAATATCGAGTCCGGATTTACCGTTTGCCCGGCGCTCGCCGCAAGCCATTCTGCAAACCGGACTTTGGCTTCGCGTTTAGCCTTGAGGAATGCGTTTCGAAAGGCGCGATCCGTGGCGAGCGGCTTGAGGTTGCTTAGCTGGTCGAGATCTGTGATCCAGCTGCTTCCAATCGCTTCAGTGATGGTTGCGGAGAGAGAGGGATTGGCGAGCATTAGCCAGCGTCGAGGCGTGACGCCATTTGTTTTGTTATTGAACCGTTCTGGAAACATCTCTGCGAGGCCGCTGACCGTCGTCGTTCTCAGCAGTTCGGAATGAATCGCGGCGACCCCATTGGTGCTGTGCGAACCGACGATGGCCAGATTGGCCATGCGAATCTTGCGCTGAGGACCTTCTTCGACCAGGCTCATGCTCGCAACGCGCTGGCTATCGCCGGGGAACCGGTTCTCGATCGAAAGAAGCAAACGACGATTGATTTCGTAAATGATCTCCAGATGACGCGGTAGTAATATCTCAAACCATTCAACGGGCCACCTCTCGAGAGCTTCGGGGAGTAGCGTGTGGTTCGTATAGGCCAACGTCTGCTGCGTGAGCTCCCATGCGTGATCCCATGCAAGATGTGCGTCATCCAACAAGATGCGCATCATCTCCGGCACCGCCATCGCCGGGTGCGTATCATTCAACTGGATCGACACCTTTTCCGGCAACGTGCTCCAATCCACGTTATGCCGCTGAAAGCGGCGGATGAGATCCGACAGCGAGCAAGCCACCAGAAAATATTCCTGTACGAGACGCAATGATCTGCCCAAACTTGTAGTGTCGTCTGGATACAGAACCCGTGTTATCGACTCAGCCACAAGGTCCCCGGTTTGTGCAGCAACGAAATCGCCGCGGCTAAATCTCTGAAAGTCGAAATAATCTGTACTCTTTGCAGCCCAGAGCCGAAGTGTGTTTATGTTCTTGCCCCCGAAGCCAACGATCGGACGGTCATAAGGGATACCCCACAATGTGGATGGTTTTCCTGGAACCAGACGCAATGTCCCACCCTGCAGCTCAAAAGAAGAGTTCAGCTTGATTTCGACCTTCTCGTGCAGCCGCGCGACTTCCCAGGGATCCGGTTGACGCAACCAATTGTCCGGATGCTCTTGTTGCCAGCCGTCTTCAATCAATTGTTTAAACATGCCATATTCGTATCTCAGCCCGTAGCCCATGGCGGGAAGCTGCTGAGTGGCCATTGAATCAAGAAAACATGCTGCCAACCGGCCAAGGCCCCCGTTACCTAAGCCTGCGTCATCCTCTTGTTCGAACAGTGAAAGCAGATCAACAGCATTGTTCTTTGCCGCTTCTGTCACGACCGAATCGAGCAGAAGGTTGGTGATATTGTTTGCCAGGGAGCGGCCCAGAAGAAATTCCATCGAGAGGTAATACACACGTTTAGCATTCTTTTGTTCGTATGTTTTCTCGGTAAGCACCCATCGTTGTGAAAGCACGTCTCGCACAGAGCGCGCGATAGCGTCAAAGCGCTCACGTAGACCGATATCCTTTTGATCCGCAGCATTATCGAAGTGGAGATGCCGTTGGTATAGTCCGTCGCCCGCCATGAACTGGATAGGGCCACATCCGTATTGTTCGAGAAGTCTTGCAGCATCCATCTTCACTATCTTCGGTTTTGGCGCCATACCTCCGCGTGTGCTCATCTGCTCCTCCCTCTTGAGGATGGGTGCGCCGGTTCATTTGGCGCTTCCCCTCTTGCGGAAATCGTGTGCTTCTCGGGCGACTGCGATGTGAGAACTGCGAATGTCTCATCGGGCATATCGATCCTGTTGCCCGTAGGCGGTAGGCCACGCTCGTCCCTATGTACGCAGGGGGGATGGCGGACTATTTCGGGTGCTGCCACGGCGGTCATAGTCTTGCCCGCATTCGCAGACTAAGACTGTCAAATAAAATCGGCACCTGCCAAAACTGACAGTGGTCGAGATATGGCGGAAGGGCGCACGATGTGGCTCTGGAAATAGTCCAAGATTCTATGTGCGATGGAACGGCTGCAGACCAGCAAGACCTGCCCAGGCAACTAACCCTATCTCAAGCAATAACAATTGCGCTCTCGAATAACTCCATTCTCCGCAGGGCGCAGGGCCGCCTGGACCAGGCATCGGGAAGGTACGCGCAAGTTCGCCCGGACCAAAGTGACACAACTGATGGCTGCATGATCCTCGTGCTCGGACCCACCTCTCTCCACAGGATAGAGAGAGGTGGGCCAGCCATTCTCATCACCGTTAACCTCGGGCCCTATTTCGAAGCGTTCAGTAACAGGACCCAGTCATCGTCGCCGTCATGGTTCTTTCCAGGCGGCGTAAATTGCTGGGCGCCCTTGTTGGGGAATGGCTCTCCTGATATGGACGTGTAGGTTCCGTTTGTGGGGTCGAACCACTTGGCAACTGCATTGCCCTTCAGACTCGCCATGTTCACCGTGATGGTTCGAACGGTCGGCATGTAGACGGCCACATAGGAGCCGTCAGGCGTCTTGGAGGCGGTGGCATAATCGCTGACGCTGACAGGGGTTTGCAGGTCTCCGTAATTTCCAAGTCCTGCAGTGAGTACCGAATGGTCCTGATCCGGAACCAGATCCTGCCAAGGTAAGGCAGAAAAGAAGTTTTTCCAAAGGGTGACCTGGGCTGCCCCCGGGGTGTCGATGTAGTACTTCCACCCGGGCGCGAATGACCAGGTATAGAAATTACCGTAGAACTGTCCCTTACCTCCGCTCAGCATATCCCAATACTCTTCACGTCGAAGGACCGGCAGCGTTCCGTAGTCAGACACCCGGCCGACTCTCTCTAACTCATAATGCGCTTCCACCATGAAGACCGGCATCACAGGGGTCTGATTGTAGTTATGCAGCACTTGAATATAGGTCGGTCCGTATATGTAAGCGCCGTTGACGGAGATGATCGGCGCCCACGACATATCATCGAGAGAGGAGCCAAAGGGCGGGTCAAACTCAACGGTTTGAAGATGCACTGGATCCGCGGACTTGATGCCTTTGGCCACCGCTCTCACCAGCGCGTCATCGCTTTCTTTCTGCCAACCACCAAAATCGTTTCCATTGAGCCAGGCGATGTTGGGAAACTTCTTGTAGCGGTTGCCGAGATATTGGCCATAAGCGTTCGCGGCGGCAAGGCCGTTGTTGCGTAGCGTCGTGAGCCATCCCGCCGTTTCGATGGGATCGATGAAGATCAGGATGTTGTGCTTTGCGCCCAGCGTGACGAGGTGGTCAAGGCGTTGGAAGTAGGCTTCGTTGGGCTTTGAGAGATCGTAATACGTGTGATCGGTTCCTCCAGGGAGGAAGCCGGTGAATGGGCGAATACCGTCCGGCGTGGTGGCGTAGACGTTGGTGATAAAGTCCCGGCCGCCACAGAGTACGTCCACCCATCCCATGGTGTTGAATCCGTGAGCCTGCCGGTCGGCGAAATAGTCGTCGATTTCCTTCTCGCTCATTCTGGATATCATGCCTTGCGGCGTATCCCCAACGATCAGAAATGGGGTGTTGTTCTGGTCGACCAGATAGCGTCCGTTGGCGCTGACTTTGACCGGATAGGCCGGCGCGCCGGCGGTCGATGCGTTGGGTGATTCCGTAGCCGCCGGCGCGGGCGCTTTCGGGCCGCAAGACATCAGCAAGCAAGACGCCATGAGCATCGCGGATAGTTTCAGGGCTGGGTTGTAGAGGGTCGCTGTTTTCATTTTGCTTTCGTGATCCTTCACGGCGTTACATCCCGCGGGCCGGCCGCTTTTGGCATCTCGCAGGATGCAGTTGAAATTGCCTAACGCTCGTGCCTGGTCTTTTTCTTTGGGCCGCGGTTTCGCACACTGTTTTACGGTCTCTGCTACTCGACCGATGTTGAGCCCGAGTGCTGAGTGGGTATAGTGAATTCCCACGATTCTTTCTTGGGAGTCTATGGAGTAGCGGGAAAGGGAAGCTGCAGGCTTGCCGGCATGAGCAAAGCCGCACCGAAGAGGTTAGCCTGGACCTCTTCGCGATCGCCGCGGGCGGACTTTCCCAAGAGATGAAACGGTCGCCATGTTATGAACCAGCGGCGACGTCTCGCAACTTACGAATTCACTTCCGGTACTCAAATGGGCTGTTACAGCAGTCGGCTGTGATTGAGCGGCGGTGATGGAGACAGCTGTAGGCAAGCACAACGTCTCTTCGTCCCACAGAGACCAAATTGCTATTGGCTGTCGAGATTGACCGTGTAGAGATTTCCTGTTCCGGTTCTTGATCGCACAATAGGGACGTTGTCGATCGTGAGGCCACAGAAAAAGTAGTCTTCTGTGTCACCTCCGCTGAAGTTGGAAAAATTCGCAATTTGTTCAAGCCGGCCATCAGAGATCGAGGCTCGGTAGATGGGCTGCATGTCCGCGGAAGAGGCATGAAAGAAGATCGCCTTGCTGTCCGAGGCCCATACCGGGTCCGCAACGGTAGTATCGGCTAGCGTCCGCCAACTACCTGTTGCTACGTCGAAGAGCAGGAGCCTGCGCTGGTCCAGTGAGATCGCGGCGATATATCGTCCATCGGGAGACCATCGCGGACTGAAGAGCCCTTCAGAGCCTGGAAGTTGTGTTTGTTTGTGCGTTCGAAGATCAAGAATCTGCAGAGCTCTGGGACCGTCTTCCTTGCCCATGATGTCGGGTATACGCCCAAAGACGATCGACTGCCCATCGGCGGACCAAGATGGGTCGGCGGCGTTCCGGTTCTCGTGAAGCGGTTGCTCAAGAGTTCCGCCATCTGCAGCGACCGTGTAGATCTGCCATGCCTTGCCGGGTTCGCGCGCCATCAAAGCGAGTTTTTTCCCGTCTGGTGACCAGTGTGCGTGGAACACCTGAAGCGAGTCTGGTGTGACCTGGATCAGCTCGGCGCCGTCGGACTTCGCCCTCCACTGGCGTCCCTGAAGGTCAGTCCAGGTAACCCATTGGCGATCACGTGAGTATTCGATCCTGTTGGCGTCGGACAAGAAGCCGGGGGCGGGCACGAACTCTCGCCGTCCCGCATCATAACGCTGCAGCACGGACTGGGTTTCAACGCCTTGAAAATAGATCTGGTGCCCAATGCGCGAAGTGACAGGACCAGCAAAACTCAACGGACCGTTTGTCACGCGCAGAGGGTTCACGATCTTCTTTCCGTCAAGCCGCCACAGATCGCTGCTGCCGCCTCTATCGGATTGGAAGACGAAGTATTTACCGTCGCCCGTCCAGATACCGCAGCACTCGGAAGAGGGCTTTGTCCAATTACTCAGAATAGGCCGTAACGACCGGCCGTCCCTGCTGGTCTCCCAGAGACCAAGAGTGTGGTCCACGGGATCCATCAAGGTAAATCGGAGGATCTGTCCATCGGGTGACCAGCGCAGCCAGAAGGCTCGACCTGGGAGCGTGGCAAAGGGTGTAGACACCCCATCCTCCAGTCTGCTGATGGACAATCGATTCCCCGCCGCATACAGGATTCTTTTACCGTCGGGCATCCAGGTTGCGTCGTGCGCTACGACATTGGCGAGTCGCCGCGCGGTGCCCCCTCCCGTCGAAAACGTCCATAGCGGTTGCTCAGATTCAGGAGACAGGTGGTTGCGCAGGAGCAGCGTTGAGCCATCGGGCGACAGATCGCCAAGAGTAGGTGAGGAGATCTCGCTTGGCAGGGGGAGCTTTTGAACCTCGCCTGTACGTACGTCTACCTGTGCCAAGACTGACCTGCCGCCGGAGATTACGGGGATAAAAATTCTTAGTCCATCCGTAGCTGATGCCGGCAAACTCTCAGTTGCCGGCGTACCCGGTGCAATCCGGCCAGTCCGCGTAAGCCGTTCGATCCGTGGCAGCGGGCCGGCACGCCTTGAGCCAGCATAAAAACCGCCGATACCAGCCAGCAGAGCCGCCAGACAGGCCGCTGCCATCCAGACTCCACTCTTCGGCGAAGCCAGAGCCGTACCCTGAGTTGGCAAGTCTTGATGCGTAGAGGTTGATTCTGCGTCGCAAGCCGTGGGCACTCCCGGAACAGCATGCGCATCGACGCTATCCGGCACGTAGCCTTCGCCAGAGGTGCTTGTTTCAAGTGCCGCAGTCCGAATTGCGACTGGCGCAATAAACCTATAACCCCGTTTGGCTAGTGTCTCCACAAACCGCGGATTGTCCGCGGTGTCGCCCAGTGCGTCCCTGATCTTATTGATAGCTGTGCCAATGGAATGATCGAAATCGACGACGGTGTCGGGGCCCCACACTCGTTGCTGAAGTTCGTCCCGGCTGACGACCTCACCTGCTCGTTCGATAAGGCAGGTGAGTACTTTAAATGGCTGGCTTTGCAGCTTGACCCTGCGACCCGCCTTCCACAGCTCTCCCGTTTGCAGATCGGCCTCAAATAATCCAAAACTGACCTTCGAGACTGTATCGGTATGAGACGGCATGACGGGCTTTGAAGCATAAGTCTAGCATGTAGCGAAGATGAAGCCCGTTTCGGCTGTGGATGACGCTCATTTAATCGCCTAAGAATCAATAACTTATCTGTTGACGAAAAGATGGCTCATAAAAGACGTTCGGGCGATGGCATTGATTGCAGCGAACCGACAATGTTCTACCCGCAACGTGAACAGTTCAAAGAACTATTTCAGTTGAGTTGTCTTCAGGAGGCCTCACCGTGCATACACGCACCTCAGATTACCCGTCTCTCATTAAAAATCTGTTGCTATCTATAGTTTGCTTACTCCTAGTCTCAGGCTTGAGCTTACGAGCGCAGACCGACACCGGACGCGTCACTGGGATCGTCACAGATCAAACCGGCGCAGTGGCGCCTGACACCACCGTGAAGCTCACCAACACAGATACCGGAGCGACTCAGACTATTACCACCGGCAGCGACGGCAACTTCACCTTTTCCGCCGTGCCTCGAGGCAACTATCAGGTGAAAGCCAGCCATGCTGGCTTTCAGAGTGTGAATCAGGCCTTCGTGCTTCAGGTCTCCCAAGTGCAGACGGTCGACTTCAAGATGCCCCTTGGAGCCACCAGTGAGACCGTCGAAGTCAATGACGCGGCGCCGGTGGTAGACATCTCGACTTCTTCCACCGGCTCGGTCATCGAAGGAAAGCAGGTCACTGACCTGCCGCTCAATGGTCGCAACTTCACATCGCTCGCGAACCTCATCCCCGGCGTCACACGTGGAGCGTTCAACTCAGACGCAAGCGGCCGAAATGGCAACGTCGAAACCTTCCGCTACTCCGACTCAGGCGGCGGTGCGCTTGCGGTGAACGGACTTCGTCAGCAGTCCAACAACTTCATCCTCGATGGCGTAGATAACAATGAATCCCTCGTCAACTCCATCGTATTCTTTACGCCTCCCGAGGCGATTCAAGAGTTCCGCGTTACCACCTCGGTCGCCCCTGCCGAATTTGGCCGTGCCGGCGGAGCCATACTGCAAAACTCAGTAAGGTCGGGGACCAACGGCATTCACGGTTCGGCGTTCGGATACTTCCGCGATCAGATCTTCGATGCAAACCCTCTTTATTTCAACCCCGGCAACCCTGCTCCCGCATTCCAGAGGAAACAGTTCGGCGGCGCGGCCGGTGGTCCGCTCTGGAAAGACAAGATCTTTATCTTCGGCGACTACCAGGCTCTACGTCAGAAGCAGCCGAAGGACACGGGCTTTTACACCGTACCGACTGCTCTTATGCGTCAAGGGAACTTCTCCGAGCTTCTTGGTCAGAATGTGACCAGCAATCCCGGAGCCTTCGCGTCGGCCACCGGCTGCCCAGCGCCTGCCGCTGATGCCACGCTTGTCGTTGGGGCGATCTATGATCCGACCACGTGCCAGCCATTCGCCGGCAACATCATTCCTAAGGATCGGATCAATTCAGCGGGGCTCAGCTATCTCAATGCCTTTGATGTACCCACCCGAGCGGGTGTTCTGAATAACTACTTTGCTGTGAGGAAGGCCATCCAGAACTTCAATGACTTCGACGTCCGTCTCGACTACCGTGTCACACAAAAGGACTCGGCCTTCGTACGCTACAGTTATGGTCAAGACATCCTGGACGTCAATAGTCTCTTTACGAACCTGCCGGCAGGATTTGCCTCGGGTGGAAACGTAAATCACCCACGAGGCGGAGCGGCGGGTTACACCCACGTCTTCACTTCGAACCTCGTCAACGAGTTCCGCTTCGGCTATGTTCGTCCTGAGTTCGCGTATGTGAACCCCGACCAGGGCACACCGATCTCTGCCAATCTGGGTATCGTCAACGCCAATCGCAACTCGCTGCTGGGAGGCGGCGCTCTGATCGGCGGGAGCAACACCCAGATCGAGTACACCGGCGACGGCGGCCCGTACTCTGTCCCTGAAAAGACATTTCAGTACCTTGATAGCGTCAGCTACACGCACGGCAAACACACCATGAAAGCTGGTGCGAATATCATCCGTCGTGAAGTCGACTTTTTCCAGGGAAATGATTCAAAGGGCTACTTTGTCCTTGGCGGCGTTAACTACCCTGGGACCGGGCGCTTCACTGGCTACGAGACTTCAGAGATACTTGCGGGCTTCTCGGACTACGAGATTGGAGCAGCAAGCACCTTCTTCAAGACGTTCAACTATGAGACGGGGTACTTTGTTCAGGACGACTGGAAAGTAAATCGCCGCCTGACTCTCAACCTGGGTGTCCGCTACGATCTCTACACCAATCCCTACGAGCAGAACAATAATCAAGCGAACTACGACTTCTCGACCGGCACCCTCCAGGTCGCCGGAGTCAATGGAAACTCGCGCTCGCTTATCAATACCGACAAGAACAACTTCGCACCTCGCATCGGTTTCGCCTATGACCTCTTCGGAAACGGAAAGACTTCACTCCGCGGCGGCTATGGCATCTTCTACTTCCTCGACCGGGGAGGCGTAGGGAACCAGCTGTCTAACCAGCCAGGTTTTAACGGTGTCAACCAGTACGCCGCCACCAATGGTTACCGGATTACGTTCACTGGCCAAAGCCCCACCATCCCGAACAATGCCGCCACCGCCACCGCTGCTCTTCCCATACCTGCATTCGGCGCCGGGGCGGTCAACGCAATCAACCTTGCTAACGCAACTGTCATCTCTGTGCCAGCGAACAATCAGAACGGTGCAGTCACGCAGTACAACCTGCAGATTCAACAACAACTCGACCACGCTACTTCGGTGAACATCGCCTATGTCGGCAACAAGTCGGATCACCTGATGACCTGGTTCAATGCCAACTCCCCTGTTCTCGGCGGCACGGACGCCGGCCTCTATCCGAACCGCGGAACGATCACGGAAGGTCTCGCCGGCGGCTCCTCCAAGTATGACGGCCTGCAGGTCTATCTCAACCGCAGCGTTGGATCGAGCTTGCTCGCGACCGTCGCGTACACCTGGTCGCATTCACGCGACAATTCCAACGGAGCCTTCAGCTCAGGAACTGGAGCAAGCACAAACGGACGTATCTTCATTACCCCGGCCGGTCCCGACTTGAGCGCCAACTACGGCAACTCCGATCAGGACCAGCGAAATGTCTTTGTCGCCAGCGCCGTCTACTCGCTTCCGGTCGGCCGAGGCAAAATATTTGGCGCAAACATGAATCGTGGCTTCGATCAGATCCTCGGAGGATGGCAGCTCAACACAATCGTCACACTCGACAGCGGCACACCGATCGACTTCAGCACCACAGGAAGTCCCGGAACGATCGACAACCGGCCGGACCTCATCAGCTTTAGCAAAGTGAAGCGTCAGCTCGTTGGCGGATCGAACAACTCCAATAACCGCACGTTCTTTACCGGTGTCTTTGGCCTTCCCCCAATCAACTCGTCCGGCATCTTCACCCGTCCCGGAAATCTGCAACGCAATGCATTTGCCGGCCCAGGCTATAAAACGGTGGACCTTGGAATCTTCAAGGGATTCCACATTACCGAACGGGTCAACGCTGAGTTCCGCGCTCAAGCCTACAACCTGTTCAACACCCCGCAATTCGGAAATCCGGACACCAACCTCCACGACGGGACTAACATCCCCGGATCTAACACCATCTTTACCACCGGTGCTAACGGCAGTGGAGCAGACAACGGGTTTGGGAGCATTAGCAGCATTCGCCTCAACACCGAACGCCAGTTAGAGCTCGCGGTCCACATCAACTTCTAGCCTGCTTCCATCGAAAGCGACACCACTGAGCGCGTCTCTTTGGTGCCGCTTCTCTTCATCGAATTCACTCCTCGCGCCGTCGAGTATTTTTGAGGGTCTGTTCCCATGCCCCGCCTTCTTATCGTCTTCGCGTGCTCCATCTCCGCGCTCGCGCAGTCTCCTCGAATCGACCATTTAGCCGCTCATGCAGCAGTCATTTCAGATATCGATTAGGCAGCAGGCTCGACATGCGTGGCAACGGATGGGCTTCGCGAAACCAGTGCAAGCTCGAAACAGATATCGCCGTCTCATGAAGGAGATCGTTAGATGGGTTGTTCACGTCATACCGCAGACACAATCGTCGATTCATTTGCTGGAAGAAAGCATCTTCGGTCGAATCACAGGCTCTCACTCGCGGTCGTCGTTCTACTTTGTGTCGTGGGACCGTTCGGGCTTGCCCAAGCGCCAGTGCTTTCAAAAATAGATCCTCCCAATTGGTGGACAGAGTTGCCAGACCCAGTATTGCTGGTCCAGGGAGAACATCTGGAAGGGGCGCAGTTTTCGATCAAAAATTCAGACATGCCGATTGACCTGGTACGTACCTCGCCCAATGGTCACTGGACGTTCCTAAAGCTTGGCACCAAGTCGGTAAAACCGGGCTCGTTCCTCCTGGAAGCTCGAAACTCCGCGGGCGCCTCGTCCATCTCCTACACCCTCGCTTCTCGCGGCAAGCCCGCCCTAAACCCACTGGGATTTTCATCGCAAGACGCGATATACCTCATCATGACCGACCGTTTTGCAGACGGCGATCCGAGCAATAATCGTCAATCAGGCATGACATACGACCGCAATGATCCGCACGCTTGGCATGGCGGCGATCTTCGTGGGATTCGACAGCACCTCGACTACCTTCAGGATCTGGGTGTGAACACCGTTTGGATCACCCCGGTCGATCAGAATCGCGAGCCAGACAGCTATCACGGTTACGGTACGACCGATATGTACCAAGTGGACGAACACTTTGGTACGCTTGCCGACCTCACCTCGCTTGCCAACGACCTGCACGCTCGAGGCATGAAGCTGGTTTTGGATATCGTTCCCAACCACGTCGGTCCGGCGCATCCGTGGGTGGAGGATTCGCCCACGCCGGATTGGTTCCACGGAACGAAGGCGCGACATCGACTCGCTCAAGGCAATTTCCGCGCTCTCATGGATCCCGATGCTTCCGCGCGCGATCGAAAAGACGTTCTCGATGGATGGTTCGTCGATCTGTTGCCGGATATGAACCAGGAGAATCCTCTCGCGGCTAGGTATCTGATACAAAACACAATCTGGTGGGTGCAGCAGACCTCTGCCGACGGCCTCAGATTGGATACTTTCCCGTACGTGGACCGTCAATTCTGGCATGATTTTCACGTTCAACTTCGCGAGATCTTTCCACACCTGACAACGGTCGGCGAGGTATTCAACGGAACATTCGCCATGCCCCCCATGCTCAACTCCTTCTTTGCTGGAGGCGTTGTCCGCAGCGGTGGCACAACCGACATCGACACAGGTCTCTACACTCCTTTTGACTACCCATTTTTTTCAGTCATACGAGATGTCACTGTTCGGAACGCGCCCATGACAGATCTGGCGAATTTGTTCCGGCAAGATAGTGTGTACCCTCATCCCGACCGGTTAGTAACACTTCTTGGCAGCCATGACACGAAGCGGTTTATGAGCGAACCAGGAGCCACACCCGAAAAACTACTGCTGGCGTTCGGCATTCTTCTTACCGCCCGTGGCACCCCCGTCATCTATGCAGGGGACGAGATTGGCATGTCTGGCGGCGAAGACCCCGATAACCGGAGGGACTTCCCTGGTGGTTTTGAACCGCAAGAGTCTTCGACAAACGCATTCCTTTCCGCTCGAAGAAGTACTGACGAGGCAGGCATTCACGACGCCGTCAAGCAGCTTTTAGCGTTGCGAAATAGTGTCAAGGAGTTGCAGGAAGGGAGGCAACAATTAGTCCAGTCCGATGAGGACACCATTGCTTATGTGCGCGGACTAAATCTGGAACACGGATGCGTCGTAGGCCAAGATAGAGTTCTTGTCCTTGCAAACAAGTCCGATATCGCCAGAAAGGTAAATATAGATATGAACGAAACTGCAATGGAAGGCTGCACTAAAAGTGAGATGTTGCTCGGCGACAAGCACTCGGTCCAAGTATCTTCGCATTCAATGAGCGCTAACGTTGCTCCACTAGGCCTGATGGTTGTACGACTTCGCTAAACTTCGGAGAAGGATGCAGTCGTCTTTGGTTAGCAACTGTAGCATCCGCCGCGCCAGCGGCTTCGTTCAAACGCTCATCCGGAAGCTAACGAACGCTTCCGAGATCGCCGGTTTTCCTCACTCATTCTCGTGACAACGAAGATGTCCTTGCGCCTGTTCTCCTTTACTTGACCAGCTCCTGTGCAAACAACTCGATTGTCGTCGGCCCGTGGAACCTTTCGGTTCCCGAATTACCGAAGTGAATCCAGCCAGAGTTGAAGCTCTTTACCATCTCGATATAGAGCCCGGTCCGGTCTCCCGGCATGCCCATTGCTTCCAGAACGTTCTGCCATGCTGCCTCGGGCAACTGCACGGTCGGGGTTGAGTTCGATGCATTTGCGAGACTTGGGTGGCCAAACGAAACCAACTTCGAGATTGCAACCGAACAGTCCCGTAGTGGTTGGCCTGAGCGAAGTCGAATGGCGACGACTGAAAATAACCCAGGATGAAACCCTAGGTGCTCTCGATATCTTGAGACAAGGGGCACACGGCGAGAGACGAGTCAAAACTGCCGACGAAATGTGGTCGACGAAAGGCGAGCGAAATACGAGCAAGAGAAGGGCTAAGAGAAGGTGGTGAGCGCGGTCACTCTATGCGGAGGGCACGCTGGGGGTCGAGGCGCGAGGCGTGGGTGGCAGGCATCCAGACGGCGAGGAGTGCGACCAAGCTCAATAGGATGGGGACGGTTACAAATACCAAGGGATCCCAGGTTTTGACGCCGAAGAGAAAGCTGGCGATCAAGCGGGTAAGGCCGAAGGCCGCGCCGATGCCGATGAGGACGCCAACGATAGCGAGCCTCATGCCATGCCAGACGACGAGCGAACGGATGCGGGAGCGGTCGGCGCCCGCGGTCATCCTGGTTCGTTCCCGCGCAGAGAAAATGGAACAGCTATATCCAGTCGGATACGGATTGGCTGCCATCATGTGGGTTGATTGCCATGGTGGGAGTTTGCTGACGAGAAGTCGACTCTTCGTTACTGATGGAAAAGTTGTACCAGGGACCCCAGTATTTCCATAGCGGAGCACGCTGGAGTTATTTCATTGCAATGCCGTGGGGTCGCGCCGGGCCCGTTTTGAAGGCCGTGTTGAAGTCCAATTTGAACTGCTTGTCCTCGGTGAGGGTATCGTGCGTGACTTTGAGAACGTGGGCTTTATGGTCGCCTTCAAAGTGAATAATGCCCGCAGCATCTTCATTGAGGAAATAGTCTGTCACCACAAGGCGACTATCATCGTCGCTCAGCACAATGTTATGCGGTCCAGCGTTCGCGCCGAAGCTGACAACCGATATCTGCTTAGGATTGAAGCGGTCTCTGACGTCCAACATCACTACTTGCCCCGCCATAAACGTGCCCACAATCAGCCGGTCGCCGGATTGCGGTGTCGCCATGATCTGGCCCATTCCGCCGGATACCGGTGTGTCTACATGAGGCTTCACGGTAGAGAGATCAAATACGGGAGTGCCTGTGTCGCGTTCGGGATTGATCAGATAGATGTGGCCATCGAACATGCCGGACGTATACCCGTAGCCATGCGGATCATGAGGAAGCATCTTCACGTCCATCGTGCCCTGCGCAGGAGTGCCGTCTGGTGCAAACAGGTCGACGGTTTTCGTAATCTTGCGCTCGCGGTAATTCCAGATGCGCACGGAGCCCCGCAGGACCGGCCCCATCGAACCCATCAGCGTGCTGCTGGGCATGATGAAGTCCGAGGTCATCATCAAATTCAGATCCGGACGTGCGGAGATGCCGTGGGGATTGAACCCGTCCAGCGGCGGCTCGGTGGGCCACTCCTGAATCATCGACATGGTGCCAAAGTGATTCGCGACAAAGTGCATGCGGCCGTCGAACTCTGCGACGCGACCGGGCGCCATGCCGGTAGACGAGCCCATTTGTGTGATCAGAAAGCCGCCGTTTTCAAGCGGCAGAAAATCGTCAGTCATGCTGGATTCCACGGCTTTGGTTGAAAACATAAACCGTGGTTTCTTCGCGTCGGATACGTCAAAGAAAAAAATCCCATTCTGATTTTTCAGCAGACTGAGCAGCCCGCCGCACCCCAGGATGGTCTTATTCGAATTCAGGTGACAGTGGTGCGGTTCGTTGCCGATATTGCCCGGAGGCGGTAGTGGTACGACGTTGATGACTTGTCCATATTTGGAAGACTGTTTGAACGAAGCCGCTGGCGCGGCGGATGCTGCAGTTGTAGCGGGCACGAGCGTTAGCTCCAGTTAGGGTGAGGTCACAAGGAGGTTTCCTGTGACCCGTCTACGCCAGAGGATGCTGGATGAGCTCCAGCGTCGTAACTATTCTTCGAACACCGTACGAAGCTACATTCATGCGGTGGAGGAGTTTTCGAAGTATTTCCGCCGATCGCCAGATCAGCTTGGTCCGGACCATATCCGCGAGTATCAGGTTCATCTGTTCCGCGACTGCAAGCTCTCGCCACGCACGATCGAAGGCCAGACCGCAGCTCTGCGGTTTCTGTTCGTCAAGACGCTTGGGCGAGCGTATCTGCCCGATCAGATTCCGTTTCCCAAGTGCCACAAGCGACTGCCCACCGTGCTGAGTCAGGAAGAGGTGGCGAAGCTGATCGACTCAGCCGGCAGTCTCATGCACCGCGCGATGATCATGACGCTCTATGCGACAGGAGCCCGCCGTGCAGAGCTGTGCCGTCTGAAGGTATCGGATATCGACAGCAAGCGCATGGTGCTTCATATTCAGCAAGGCAAGGGCGGTCGCGATCGCGATGTGCCATTGAGCCCCAAGCTGCTGGCGATTCTGCGCGAGTACTGGAGCTGGATGAAGCCCAAGACCTACTTGTTCCCAGGCATGGAGAACAACTGGCGGGCAGATGTACCCGTCACGGATAAGGTCGCCTGGACCGCTGTTACCGAGGCAGCGAAGCGTGCTGGCATCACCAAGCGCGTCTCGCCTCACACGCTCCGTCACAGCTTCGCGACGCACATGCTGGAGGCCGGTGCCGATCTCCGCACCATTCAGCTTCTGCTCGGACATGCCAAGCTCGCGGATACGGCGGTGTATCTGCATCTGTCGCGACGCCACCTGCAGGCGGTTGCCAGTCCGCTGGAGGCGATCGATGTATCCAGAACCGAAGAGGTGAAGCACTCCAGGAGACGCGCGAAGTGATGAGCCGGCCCACCCTCGAGGTGGCTGACATCATCCGAGCATCGGGCAGCAGATTCTCCGAACGTCACGCTTCGCACCTGGCTTACCAGCATCGCAAGGTGATGGACGCTATCGTCCGCTGCCGCACGGCGGCGCTTGGTGGTCATCGCGATCAGTGTCTTCGCTGTGGACATCAGGCCATCTCGTATAACTCATGTCGCAACCGGCACTGCCCCAAGTGTCAGGGCAACGCGCGCGCCAAGTGGCTGGCCGCGCGCTCCGCCGAGCTATTGCCCGTGCCTTACTTCCACGTCGTCTTCACGTTGCCTCACGAGCTATCAGCGCTTGTGCTTCAGAACAAGCGACTGCTCTACGATCTCCTCTTCCGCAGCAGTGCCGCCACGTTGATCGAGGTCGCTCGCAACCCGAAGCACCTGGGCGCTGACATCGGACTGCTTAGTGTGCTCCATACCTGGGGACAGAACCTGCAGCACCATCCCCATGTTCACTGCGTTGTTCCGGCCGGCGGTCTGGCACTCGACGGAACCCGATGGCTTGCTGCGTCACCGCGTTTCTTCCTGCCTATCCGTGTTCTCAGTCGCGTCTTCCGTGGCAAGTTCATCGCTGGACTCAAGCAGCTCGTTGTCCAAGACAAGCTGCAGTTCCACGGCTCACTTCAGGAGCTGGCCAAGCCCGAGCGCTTCCGCCAGTTCCTGTACCAGCTCTATTCCAACGAGTGGGTCGTCTACGCCAAGCCGCCCTTCGGCGGAGCCGAGCATGTCCTTCACTACCTTGCACGCTACACACACCGCGTCGCCATCTCCAACCATCGCCTCGTCGCCTTCAAGGAGGACCGCGTCTCCTTCCGCTGGAAGGACTACGCTCACGGCGGCAAGCAGAAGGTGATGACCGTTTCGACCGATGAGTTCCTGCGACGGTTCCTGATCCACGTGCTGCCGAAGGGACTGGTTCGCATCCGCCACTCCGGCCTCTTCGCTAACCGCAGACGAGCTGTATCCTTGCTGCGATGCCGTGCACTCCTCGACGTCATCGCGCCACCGCCACAGCCTACGAAAGGCTGCCAGCCTCGTTGCCCGTTGTGCTCCGAGCCGATGTTCATCATCGAGCGGATCACCCGTGCACAGCTTCTTGTCCGCAGCCTAACAACGTCGGCCTCGAAGCCTCGTGGCAGCGACAGTTCCTGACTCCAACATGCGTACCTTGGCTCTGATCAACGTCCACACCAGCGGCCTTCACAGACGCTACGCAGACTCATGCTCATTCGGACCTGCCAGAGGCAGATTTCGTGATCTCCGGCTATCTCCAGACAACGCGATTAGACATCTTCAGCGCTCGTTACAAGCTCCAGAAGCCTACATCATCCCGGCCAAACCACCGCCGAACTGCATCACACCCATCCAAATCCCATAGCCCACCGCATCCGCCACACCAGCGGCTTCCTTCAAACGGCCCTATCAAAACTGCCCCGAGAAAGATCTCGCAGATCCGTGCGCCGTGGCCGGGCAGCCCTGATAGGGTCCTATCGTTTGCAGTGAGCCGGTGCGGTTTTCGGCGGATGCGGTGATCTACCTATGGGATTTGAATTGGCCACGGAACGCCACGGCTGAGCGCGGTCACTCGATGCGGAGTGCACGCTGGGGGTCGAGGCGCGAGGCGTGGGTGGCAGGCATCCAGACGGCGAGGAGCGCGACCAAGCTCAATAGGATGGGGACGGTTACAAATACCAAGGGATCCCAGGTTTTGACGCCGAAGAGAAAGCTGGCGATCAAGCGGGTAAGGCCGAAGGCCGCGCCGACGCCGATGAGGACGCCAACGATAGCGAGCCGCATGCCATGCCAGACGACGAGCGAACGGATGCGGGAGCGGTCGGCGCCGAGAGCCATGCGGATGCCCATCTCCTGGGTGCGCTGCTCGACCGAGTAGGCCATGAGGCCGTAGATGCCGATGGCGGCAAGGATGAGTGCGGAGGCTCCGAAGATGGTGAGGAGGAGCATGTTGAAGTCCTGGCGCGCGGTGGACTGAACGACGACTTCGGTCATGGGACGCACGCGGGCGACGGGGAATCCGCCGCTGGCCTGGCGGAGCTGATTGGTGATGGCGGAGATGTACTGGTGGGGATCGCCATGGGTGCGGACGAGCCACACCATGGGGCCAATGTTGGAGTTGAGCGCGGTCATGCCGTCAGTGACCTGGGCGCTGGGGACGATCATGAGCGGGCGGGGATCGTTATTGAGGCCACCGTCGCGAATGTCGCCGACGACACCGATGATCTGGCGGGCGGGCTCAGTGAACTGCGGGCCGACGCCTTTGCCGATGAGGAGCTGCTGGCCAACGGGATCGTCTTTGGGCCAGTATTTTTTCTTCATGGTTTCGTTGATGAGAACGACGCCAGGGGCGGAAGCGGTGTCCTGCTCGGTGAAGTCTCGGCCGCCCAGGATGGGAATGTGGAAGACAGCGAAGTAGCCTGGGGAAGCGCTCATCCAGCCGGCGCCGCCGTTCCATGGAGATTTGCCGTCGGGGGCGCGGCCGATGATGTTGAAGGGCAGGCCGTAGCCGCCTTCGAGAGGAAGGCAACAGGTGAAGGAGGAGACTTCGACGCCGGGGATGGCATTGATGCGCTCGCGTCCGTCATGAGCGATCTGGGCGACGCCGGCGGTCTTTTTGAACTGGTCGCCGGTGAGGGACATTTCGAGAGTGAGGACGTTGCGGGGATCGAAGCCAGGGTTGACCTGGCGCAGAGCAATGAAGGTGCGGATGAGCAGCGCGGCTCCGATGAGGAGGACCAGAGCGAGAGAGACTTCGCTGATGACAAGGAGGGAACGGGCCTTGCTTTGGCGAAAGCCGCTGCCGGAGCGGTTGCTACTTTCCTTAAGGGTGGTGTTGAGATCGGGGCGTGAGGCGCCGATAGCGGGGAAGAGTCCGAAGAGAATGCCGGTCAAGAGGGCGACGCCCAGGGTGAAAGCGAGGACGCGCCAGTCAACACCGACGGCGGCTCCATGTTCTCCGATGCGGGGCAGGCCGGCGGGGCTGACGGCGAGCAGGGCTCGCACACCGGCGTAGCCGAGGATAAGGCCGAGGATGCCGCCGACGAGGGAGAGGACAATGCTTTCGGTCAACAACTGACAGATGATGCGTGCGCGGCCCGCGCCCAGGGCGGAGCGAATGGCGAATTCACGCTTGCGGCCGGTGGCGCGGACAAGCAGAAGATTGGCGACGTTGGCGCAGGCGATGAGGAGAACGAAGCCGACGGCGCCGAGCAGGATGAGGAGGGAGTTACGAGCGCCGGCGACGATGGAGTCGCGCAGAGGCTGGACGCCGAAGCTGCCTTTGGGGTCCATATCGTCCGGATGAAGGCGGCGATACTGATCGGCGACGATTTTGAGCTGGGCGTTGGCCTGGGCGAGAGTGACGCCCGGCTTGAGGCGGCCGGCGACAAAGAAATAGTGGCCCAGGTTGGTGCTGTTGGGATCGATCTCGAAGGGGACCCAGATGTCGGCTTGAGGATCGGTGACGAAGGATTTTCCCAGGACACCGATGATGGTGTAGGACTCGTTGCTGAGGGAGACGGTGGTACCGACGATGTTGGGGCTGCCGCCGAACTTGCGCTGCCAGAAGCCGTAGCTGATGACCACGACGTGGCCGCTGTTGGGAGCATCTTCCTGGGTGGTGAAGGTGCGGCCGAGGATGACGGGCGCGCCGAAGAGGCGGAAGTACGCTTCGGAAACGTGGATGCCGTGGACCTGCTCGGGAACGATGCCGGTGAGGTTGAAGCCCGGACCACCGAAATCGTAGGCAGTGACATCCTGAAAGACGCTGGACTGGTCTTTCCAGGTGTTGTAGTTAACCGGCGAGCCGACGGGGCTGTTGTCCTGGCCAGAGGTGTTCATGAACTGCACCATACGGTCGGGCTCGGGATAGGAGAGCGGCTTAAGGAGGACGGCGTTGACGACGGTGAAGATAGCGGTGTTGGCTCCGATGCCGAGGGCGATGGCGGCGATGGCGGTGAGGGTGAAGGCAGGGCTCGCCATGAGCATGCGGAGGGAGTAGCGGAGGTCTTGCCGGAAATCACCCATGATGGCGCCACCTTGTAGCTCTTTGGTTCAGGGACTACGGGTCGTACCGGGTGAGTATACGTCGCAACACTGGATATTGGTTCGCTCATGTTTACGCATTGTCGGGGCCTTGATTGGAATGAGCTGTCTTCGATCCCACGCGTACGGAGATGTTTGCGGACTAGCTGGCAAAGCGTTATCTCGGAAGCGTTCGTTAGCTTCCGAGATGACGAGTTTCCTGGCTCATTCTCGTGACAACGAAGATGTCTGTGCGCCCGTTCTCCTTTACTTGACCAGCTCCTGTGCAAACGCCTCGATTGTCGTCGGCCCGTGGAACTTTTCGATTCCCGAATTACCGAAGTGAATCCAGCCAGAGTTGAAGCTCTTTACCATCTCGGTATAGAGCCCGGTCCGGTCTCCCGGCATGCCCATTGCTTCCAGAACGTTCTGCCATGCTGCCTCGGGCAACTGCACGGCCTTCACATTGCGGCCCAGCGCCCTGCCGAATGCGGCCGCTGTTTCATGCAAATCTGTTCCACCCTTCGGCCCGTCCACCTCGAGCACGCGCTCGCCCGTCCAGCGATCCTGCAGGACCTTGGCGCCCGCCAAGCCGATGTCTCGCGCGGCTACCAGCGGAAATTTGCGGTCGAGCGGAGCATAGAAAAAGGACATCTCACCCGTCGCACGTATGTGGTCCAACGCTCCCAGCCAGTTTTCCATGAAACTGCCCGCGCGCAGATATGCCACGGGAATCGGCAGCGTGCGCGTCGCCTGCTCCATCAGGTGCAACGACGTGATCAGCCCCAACCCACTCGGTTGCTCCGAACCGATGGATGAAAGAAACACCGCCTTGCCGGGCTTCGCCTGCTCAAGCGCCTCGCGGATCGCCGCGATCGTGCGCTTCTGGTCCGGCAGCCCGGGAGCCGGCGCAAAGTCCGGGGGAATCATCGCGAACACCCCGTCCGCTCCCGCGAACGCCTTTGCGAGCCCTGCCGCGTCGTCATACGCGGATTGCACCAGCTCTACACCGCGATCAGCCCAGGCTTTCGCCTTCTCCGGATTGCGCACCACGCCGCGCACCGTTTTGCCCGCGGCGAGCAGATTCTCTGCCACCGCCCCGCCCACGTTACCCGTAATTCCCATGATTGTGAACATGCCTGTTCACCTCCTATGCAAGTAGATACTTATATTTAAATAAAGATGCAAGTTTTTACTTGTATCGTTGCCTTCTGCGAGAATCGTCCTGTGGCCGTCTTCGATCCAAACCGCAAGCGTAATGCGCGAGGCGAGTATCGCCGGCAAGATCTCCTCCGCGCCGCAGCCGCGGTTTTTGGCCGCCTTGGCTACCACGAGACCACCACAAACGCGATCGCCATGGAAGCGGGCGTGTCCCCGGCCACCCTCTACCAGTTTTTCCCTAATAAGGAAGCCATCGCCAGCGCGCTCGCCTCGATGTACGCGCGCGAAATGGCCGAAGCGGAACGGGCGATTGATTGCGAAGGCGCTTTGAGCTTCACGGAAGCCATCCATGAGCTGATCGATGTCTGCATGAGTTTCAACCGGACGCGGCCCGAGTTCCACACTCTCGTGGTCGACGCCCCGCTCTCAGAGGACGCGCGCGAAGAGAAGCGAGCACTTGGGCAGGTTTTCGTCGACTTCATCGCGTCGCGCCTCCGGCGTGAGCTACCCACGCTCTCGCGTTCCGAAGCGGCCCACCACGGTCAGGTCGCCCTTATGATCTTCCGCGGAATACTCGACGAATTCACCACTGCCTCGCCTAGCGCCCGCCTGCGCCTGCAGCAGGCTATGCGCAATGCCATCCTCCGCTACCTCGAGCCAGTGATCACACAAAGGAAAACAGCTCCGCCCAAGGTCAGCCGTTCGACTCATCGGCAGTCCGAGAGACGTAATTCATAAGTCTATCGTTCGCAGGTGGCCGGAACGGTGCGAGGGCCAAGGCCTGACGCGTCCATAAGCAGTTGGAGCGCCTGATGGACGATAGGGAGTTGGATGGTGATGCCGCAGTAGGCCCAAGCGAGGTTGAGGTGCTCGAGCGCGCGGGCGAAAGCAACTATGCCTTCAACGGGAGGTGTGCCGTCGCCCGGGTCGTACCGAAGACGGCGGATAGAGTTCTTCGGTAGCGTTTCCGCATCGACGAGTTCAAGACCAATTGGATGACGATGTTCGATCCACCGGCGAATCTCGCTGCAAGAATCGCAAGTACGCGCAATATAGAGGCGGGCAGGTAAGCCACCATGGTAAGGGCGCCAGTGCAAACGCCAGGCAGGAACGGCAGTCCGATAGTGTTGCCAGAGTTCGTGAAAGCGAGCGTGAAGGTCGCGATCCTCGTCCCAATGGGCGATGCCGGCGGAATAGAGTGTGGACATGACGGAGGCCAAGACGAGCCATGGATTACGGAGCAGCAATGCCCAAAGCAACATCACAATTGCGCACGAGACTTGCATTGGGTTTGCGCAGTAGCGATAAATGCCGCTGGTAACGATTCTTTGCGGCGGATCGTAGGGAATCGGCGTGCCCAGCCCGCGCTGGGCAAACTCGGTGACCGCGGCAACGCCCGGTACAGCGAGAAGAACAATGAGCTGAATCGCGGCTTGACGGAGAAAATTCGGTGTGTGGATGAGTGGCTGCCAGACGGAACTCATGTTGGCGGCAGGACGAAGGGCGAAAACGACTTCCGGGAGCAAGAAGAGGAATAGCAGGCCAGAGATGACGACTTGCAGCGTGGCTCGGAGCCGAAGGTGCGAGTTGTCCAGTGTCCAACGTCCGATGCAAAACCCAGGGGCGAGAACCAGAGCAAGTGCCGCGGCTTCGCCAAGCAACCAATGCTCATTGAGATGGAGCGCTGGCCTGCTCAGAGGCATAAGCCAAAGATCGAGTGCGCCCATGATGACGATGACTTCCGGAAGATCGAGTGTTCGGAAGGTGAGTTGCGGGACGACTCCCCAGAGCACGGCCCAGCCCAGAAAGAACTCAAGGGGCATGCCGAGTAGAGCGATCTTCGCAGAAGCGAAGGTCCACCAGTGAGTTAAAAGATTCATGCGCTGAAGGATGAGGAGCGTGGGAAGTGTCCAAAGCAGGCTAAGCAGGCAAGCAGCAAACATCCGCTGCCGGCGCGGACGCAAGAATGCTACGAGCATCGCCCAGGCACACGGAAGGTAGAGAGATGTGAAGCGAATGATTGTCACGCGGTCCATCACTCATCTCCTCGGCGTGGCGTTGGCAGTGATGAGATAGTTGGCAGCCTTGCGGACGGCGAACTCTTCCCATGGCGCAAAATACCAGTAGGGATCGAGTTGCCGGTCAAAAGATATCTTCCAGGTGACCCTGGTATGAGTTGGATCCACCGACGTATAGACAACTTCAGAACTTTGCCAACGAACCCATTGCAGGAGTTTGCTCGAATCGCTGATGGCTTCGAAGCGAATGTAGCCACTCTTTGAACATGCAACCCGCATGACGAGGTCGCCGGGAGGATCGCCCTCAGCCCCTGCGAAGTGGATGGTTCGGAGGCTGTTGAGAGCGAGTCCTGAGCCTCTGGCTTCAAGCGGTCGCGGGAAGCCAATACGGAGAAAGCGCGGCAGTGCAGTGGTGATGTCTGGACTCTGAGTGAGTGCGGCTTCGACCTGAATGGAAGATGCGTTGATGATCTGCGTGGCTTCGACAGATTGTGCGCGATTGTATGTAAGCTGTGGAACGATGCCTTCGAGCGAAAAAGGCAGAATAAGAATGGCGATACAACTCAAAGTGGTCGAACGCTTGGCGCGTGAGGAGTCGACAACCAGGCCCACGGCAAGACCGACGACGAGAAACAAAGGTGAAGCAAAGAGGATGCACAGATAGCCCTCACCTACCAGGGGTGCAACGATGAGAAGGGCGAGCGTCATGCCTCGAAGGATGCTTCCCGTTGCAGATTTTGGAGTAGGCGCGAGAACGAGAATGATAGCCAAAACCACGGGAATGCCAATAAACATGAGAGATGTGTGGCCTAGACCTAGGCCCATAACAACCTTGTAAACAAATGCACCTATCGCGAGCGCAGTGAAGAGAAATGCAGCGATCATCCATTGCGCACTGTTGACACGGCTGAGCGACGGCTGCTCCTCCGTCGGAATCGTGATCTTGTCATCTGGTTGGAGCATAAGCCCTCATTTCAGCGAGCATCATTCAGCTAAGTTCGGGAAGAAGGCTAGCTTCACGCAGAAGTGTGAGTAGCTTTGTGCGAACTGGTTTAAGAATTGGTAGCTTCGCCAGTGTCATCATCTTGACCGTAAAGTCGATGGAGCCCGTGGCCAGCTGGCGAGTGCGTTTTTGATCTGGGGAATTGTCGTAAAGGAACATTACGAGCAGGCCCATCTGAAGCGACCACAGCGCAAGCGGAAGAAGCTGTTCAAGGTCTTTGGGGAGGCGCTCGACGGAGAGTGCTTCGTGGAAGATTTCAGTAGCGCGGCGGCGAATCGCAGCGGTGCCTTCGCCAAGACAGGAGAGTGGGTGAGCGGGTTCTCCGGTGTAACGGAAGACAATACCGAGTAGCCTCCGATCATGCTGTGCGAGATCAAACTTGGACTGCATGGCTACGTGCAGGCGCTTTTTGAGATCGCCGGTATTTGCGAACGCTTCTTTACAGAGGCGTTCTTGCTCGGATTGAACAGCTTCGTAATAAGCCTGAATGATGGCTTCCTTGCTGGGGAAGTAGTAGTAAGCAGCGCTTTTCGCAACACGGGCGCGGTTGGAGACTTCCTGCATCGTTGTGGCATCGAAGCCGTTCTCTCGGAACAGTTCAAGCGCAGTAGTGAAGATTCGTTCGCGTGTTTGCTCGCCTTTATTCGTAGCCGGATCGGTTTTGACCATGGTCAAATAATGAGCCGGCATCTCGGATGTGTCAAGGAAAAATTGAATACGGTCAAATTCGCGTCACTGGAAATGATTCCTCCTAGGAACTTGTTGAAATAGGTACCGTTCTGCGGCTGAGGCGGAGGAGTTGCTCGTCTAATGAGACATGCGTGGAGACGAGCGTGTTCAGGACGGGATGTTCAGCTATGTTTCGTTGGAGCAGCGTGTGCCTCAGGATCATCCGTTGCGAGCAGTTCGCAAGGTGACGGATGTGGTGTTGCGGTCGCTTGAGCGCGGAGTTCGATGCGTTGTATGCCGACTCGGGCCGGCCATCGATCGCGCCAGAGTACATTCTGCGGGCGCTTGCTGTTGCAGGTGTTCTACTCGGTGCGCTCGGAGCGGTTGCTGGTCGAGCAGATCGACTACAACCTGCTTGTTTCGCTGGTTCGTGGGCCTGGGCATGGACGACGCGGTGTGGAACCATGCGGTGTTCTCGAAGAACCGCGACCGGCTTGCTGACAGTCCGATGTGGCGCAGCAGTTCTTTGCCGAAGTGAACAAGCAGGCGAAGCGGTTCATGAGCGACGAGCACTTCACGGTGGACGGCACGCTGATCCAGGCGTGGGCCTCGCAAAAGAGCTTCCGCTCGCAAGGACGGCTCTGATGACGGCGACGGAGCTAATTTTCATGGCCAGAAGCGCTCGAACGAGACGCATGAATCGACCACCGATGCCGATGCGCGGCTGTACAAGAAGAGCTACGGCAAGGAGTCGAAGCTGAGTTATCTGGGCGCCATGCACTGGTGGAGAACCGCAACGGTCTGATCGCCGCGGCGATGGTGACGCACGCCGACGGTTATGCCGAACGCGACGCGGCGCTGTTGATGCTTCACCGAAAAGCAAGAGGGCCGTTCGCGCCGCATCACCGTGGGCGCTGACAAGGCCTACGACACGAAGGATTTCGTCAGCACGGTGCGGGAGTTGAACGTGACACCGCACGTGACCAAGAACGACAAGGGCCGCCGCAGCAACCTGGACCGCAGAACCACGCGCCAGCCCGGCTATGCCATCAGCCTGAGCCGGCGATGGCTGGTCGAAAAGGGATTCGGATGGCTGAAGCAGACCGGCCCGCTGCGCCAGGTCAAGCTGCGAGGTCTGGAGAAAGTGGACTGGCTGTTCGTCTTCAGTTGCGCGGCGCACAACCTGATCCGACTGCCGAGGCTGATGGCTCAACCACCGGAAATGCTCCGGGAGAAGTGTGCCTGAGCAACGGTTGCGAGCCTCGGGGATCATTCCCTGAGGCTCGCAAACACCTATAAACACCGGCCAGAACCGTACTTCAAACAGATTTCGAACGGGAAGAAATGAAAATCGCCAGGAAAGACGCCTCAATCAGGCGAATTTCAACGAGTTCCTAGAAGGAATCCCAGTTTGTCGAGTGGATGGTCAATCAGGTAGTGGTGCAGTTTGAATTTCCACAGGCTAGCGCGGTTGGCCTGAGAGTGGAATGATTAGGGCATGGCACCCAAAAAGAAACCCGCCCCAATACCGAGGAAGAAAGCCACCAAAAAGAAGATGACCCGCGAGGACGTGAACCAGGCCGCTGCGCGGATCGTGAGGGAAGCTACGCGGGAGACTGAGGATTAAAGCTCGCAATAACCTTTTGAAAGTCGAGCTCTCCAGCCTTTTCCTCATAAATTGAGAGAGTATGCTGAAGGGCAGTTAGGAAAGCCTTGGCGTGAAGAGGCGACATAACGATTGTTCCATGTACCGTTAAATCGAGCGGCCCCCCAGTCCCGGTGTTCTCCATAAATTTGATCCGTATATCCCAGGGACTCAGGCCTATTTCTGTAGCATTGGAGTAGACGGAGAATTTAGAGGGAGAATCCGTTCTTATAGCTTCTGGCGCTGAACTAATCTTAAAAGCTTGTTCGGACATATCCGCTCCCCTCTAATTGCATAGAGCCCAGATGGGCTGTGCAGAGCAGTTCCTCGCTAATTTCGACCATGGTTTTCCCTGCCATTTGATATTTTGTTTCCGTAGCTGGTACAGAGATTGACGTTTCACGCGACGAGGCACCGGAGAAATCGAAGGCTGCCTGTACTGTGTTCAGGGGGGCAATCCGTTCCTTTGAATACGCCTTGTAAAGTCTCGGATATTCGTCTTGGAAACCGGCTGCAGCTAGCCGTTTGCGGGATAGAGATTCCACAAAATCAATCATCTCGCTCCATGGAACGAAGCTGACGACGAGTCCGACATCGAACAAACTGGCAAGCCTTTTTAGAGTGTTTATGGAAAAATTCCCATAACCGGGGCGCTCCATTAGAGAGAAACGGGGCTGCTTGGTACCCATTTTTTCTGCAACATCACCTTGTTTCCATCCCCTGGCCTCCCTCATGGATCGGATTTGCATTGGCAATCCAACATCGATCTCATCGGAGACAAACGCATCGCGATAGAATTTGTCCGCAAGTTTCTCCAAAAGAGAAAACTTAGACATCGTAATCCTCCAGTTTCGGTGCTGCTAGGTTATATTTCTCTTTCAATTTCTTAGCATTCTGAATGGATTGATTTTGCTTTCTCTTGCCGCTGGAAGCCAAGATCACGATGAACTCTTCCGTAGCAAAGTAGCCATACAGCCGATGCTCCTCCTTACGAAGATCAAACCTGATTTCTCCTACGCCATTGCCTAGCGGTCGATAGTAGGGCATGGGCCAAGGAACTGGTATAATCCGAAGCCTTCTCAAGAGGACATCCATCCTGGCCCTTAATTGACGATCCCCTGCCAGCCAATCGGTGATTATGCTTCCCGAGGCTGTGCAAACGGACGAGAATCTCCACGCTTTGATCATGGTAAATCACAAAAATGTTATATGCAAGCTTGACTTCGCAGTATAACATTTTTATTATGGTATCCAGGTCAGCATTCACGAACCGACTCAGCACCAGCAAACGCGTTCAAGTGGTCGCCGCCCTTGTGGAAGGGACGAGCATAAACGCAATTGTCCGTATGACGGGTGTCGCAAAGCATACCATTCTCAAACTGTTCGAGGATATGGGTTGCGCCTGCGCCGCGTACCACCATCGGAACGTCCGTGGCGTTACCGTCCGGCGCCTTCAGTGCGACGAGATTTGGGCGTTTGTCGGTGCGAAGGCAAAGAACACTTCATTGGAAAAAGAAGCAAGAGGGATGGGGAGACGTCTGGACGTGGACGGCATTGATGCCGACACAAGCTCTGCGTTAGCTACTTAGTAGGCGGTCGCAACACAGATTGGGCGATGGACTTCATGCAAGATTGCGCGGATCGTATCGGCAAACCGCAGATCACGACTGACTCTCACAAGCCATACCTGAAGGCGGTGGAAGAGGCTTTCGGAGGTGATGCCAACTACGCGATGCTACATAAGGTTTACGGCTATCAGCGGTGTACCCGATCCCAAGCACGTAAGCACGTCGTTCGGGGAGCGCCAGAATCTAACGATGCGCATGTCCATGCGCCGGTTCACTAGGCTGACAAATGGCTTCTCAAAGAAGATCGAGAACCATGGCCATGCCGTCGCACTGCATTTTATGCACTACAACTTCTGCAGAATCCATAAGACGCTGCGTGTAGCACCGGCAATGGAGGCGGGCTTGACCCAACACGTCTGGTCCATGGAAGAACTGGTAAGCCTACTCGAACAGAAGGCAAGAAGTTGCGCGGCATAGGAGGCCGCTGAAAATCATGACCAAATATGAAGGAAAGACATTGGCGAATGCCACATTTTCGGTTGAAGAGTCGTTCTTCCTCAACTGCGTTTTGCGCGAGTGCGACCTGTTCTACTCGGGCGGCGACTTTGACTGGACGAATTGCCAGTTTGAAAACTGCCGGTGGCATTTTCGCGGACCTTCGGGAAAGACCATGCAATTGATGCAAACGCTTGGGATGTTGAAACCGCCCCAAGCGTTACCACCGTCCCCGACGAGCAGCTCGAAGATGAATTGACTTTCCGTTCAGACTTGGCCATGACTATTCCATGCATCTCGTATGGGCTGCCACTGATCTTCGCATTCAGGGGTACGTAATCGTTGAAGATACCGCTGAACCGCACTGGCCTGCGGTCCTGCCCGAAAGCGCAGGGGGCGGAAACCAGCAAAAGCAGTGAGAGAACGCTCATGGCCTATTTGTACGCACCTCTGAACTACGACAGTCAAACCTTGAACTACGACGATCAAACGCTTTCACGCCCACAAACAGCAATAGGCTAGCAGGAGCTTCCATTTGATAGAGGCAAAAGAGTATAGTGCGGGACGTACCTAAAGCGCGTGCAGGGAAAGACTTGGGGAAGAAGGTTCGGTGATTCCCCCGATTCCCAGGTTGGGAGAGCTGCCGATGTTTCGACTGGATGCTGACAAGCGAGTTCATTTCTGTGACGGTGTCAGCCGGCGAGATTTTCTGCACGCAGGAGCGCTCGGCTTCCTGGGATTGACGATGCCCGACTTCTTCCGCCTCAAGGCGATGGGTGCGGTCGAGCCCAGCAAGGATGTGAACTGTATCCAACTGATGTTGGTGGGTGGCCCCAGCCAGTTGGATACCTGGGATATGAAGCCGGACGCGCCGGCTTCCATCCGTGGGCCGTTCAAGCCGATCAAAACCAACGTTTCCGGAATTGAGATTTCAGAGATCTTCCCCCGCATGGCGAAGCACGCGGATAAATTCGCTCTGCTGCGTTCGGCCTACCATACAGCCGCCGCGGTGCACGATACCGGTTGCCAGATGATGCAGACGGGAAGACTCTTCCAGGGCGGACTGGAGTCACCCAACTACGGTTCGGTGCTCAGGTTTGAAAAGGGCGCAAAGGGCGACATGCCTCCTAATGTTTTGCTGCCCTACACGATCGGCCAGCTCGGCGGAAACCTGCCTCACGGCGACACGGCCGGGTTCCTGGGCAAGGGCTACGACCCTTTCGTCTTAAATGCCGACCCCGCCGACCCCAACTTCAAGGTGCCCGATCTGCTGCCACCCGAGTACATCTCTGCCGTGCGCGTGGATCGCCGGCGAAGCTGGCGCCAAATGATTGACCAGTCTGTCGCGTACTTCGAGGAGAACAACCAGGACTCGAAGCTGATGGATGCAACCTTCAATCAGGCCTATACCTTGATGACCTCGACCAAGGCGCGCGAGGCTTTCGATCTGACCCAGGAATCTGAAGACACCCGCAAGCGCTACGGTATGAACCGGTTCGGCCAGGGATGTCTGCTGGCCCGGCGGCTGGTGGAGAGGGGCGTGCGCTTTGTCACGCTCAACATGTTCGAGACGGTTTTCAACGAAATTACCTGGGACATCCACGGCTCCGCTCCCTTTAGCCCCATTAGCTGCTACAGCGAGCTGGTCGGCCCGATGTTTGACAACGGTTACAGCTCACTGCTCGAAGACTTAAGCAGGACCGGCTTGCTCGACACGACGATGGTGCTGGCAACGGGTGAATTCGGCCGCACGCCCCGCATCAATCCCGCCGGCGGACGCGATCACTGGCCGCAGTGCTGGACCGTAGTGATGGCGGGTGGCGGAATCAAGGGTGGACAGGTGGTCGGCTCCTCGGACGCAATCGGATCAGCGCCCAAAGATCAACCGGTCATGCCCGCCAACATCGCGGCAACCGTTTATAAGTGCCTCGGGGTTCCGATCGACACCATATTGAAGACGCCGCAGGGCCGTGAAGTGCGGGTGGTGGACCACGGTTTTGAACCGATCAATGACTTGTTGATCTAAAGATTTGCTGATCTAGCGCTTTGCTGAACTTAGGGGTTTGCTGATTCAGGGTAATCGGGTGACTGGGCCTGGTCTTATTGCTTGCGCCAACCACGCGGGGCGCGAGTGCCGATCGCGAAGGGGCCGAGCGTCTGGTGACCGAAGGACGGTACGGCTATGAGGACACGCAACACGCTTCTGGTTACTGCTCTGGCGAGTGCCTTGACTCTGCTCGGCGCCTGTCTGTTTTTAGCTAAGACGCCCTCTCAAGTCTCCGCGCAGAGCCAGGCGAAGCCCGCAATCGGCGCTGCCCATCCTGGAGCGGCGGCTTCCTCGAAGCCGGTGGCCCGTAAGGTCTCCACCGCCGTGGCAGCCCACCCCGGTCAATCCAGTCAATCGTTGGCTCAGCTCACCAGGATTGAGATCTTGCCTTCCTCGATCTCGATCATGGGGCCGCGTTACAACCAGCGGCTGCTGGTCGAAGGAACTTTTGCCGACGGACATCAGCAGGAGCTTACTTCACAAGCCACCTTCGCTGTATCGAATTCCAAGGTCGCGACCGTCGACAAAGACCATTTCACCCTTCCCCAGGGTGACGGGCAAGCGACCATCACCGCTACGCTCCAGGGCCGTCGAGCCGTTGCAAGCGTGAACGTCAAAGACTTCGAGGTCGCGCCTGCCTGGAGTTTTCGCAATGACGTGCTGCCGGTGATGACTAAGATGGGCTGTAACTCAGGTCCCTGTCATGGCGCAGCAGCGGGAAAAAATGGCTTCAAGCTGACCCTGCGCGGGTACGATCCCGAGGTGGATTACTACACGCTCACCCACCAGGCTCTGGCGCGGCGCACGCAAGTGATGGAGCCGGCGCGCAGCCTGATCCTGCTAAAGCCCACCCTCACGATCCCGCACGGCGGGGGAAGACGATTTCCCGTTGACTCGCCAGAGTTCAAAGTGATTGCCGGATGGCTTGCCCAGGCGATGCCGGCGCCCAGGGATTCTGACCCGCGGGTGACCAAAATCGAAGTGCTGCCTGGGGAGGCTTCTCTGCGCCCTGGCGCCGACCAACAACTCCTGGTGACGGCACATTTCTCCGACGGCCATACGACGGACGTGACCCGCTGGGCCAAATATGACAGCGGCGACGAAGGCGTCGCCACAGTCGACAATAACGGTCGCGTCACCATGCACAGCAACGGCGAAGCGCCGGTTACGGTGTGGTACCAAAGCCACGTCGCCTTTGCCAGGCTGCGCATTCCTTTCCCATCGAAGATTGAGGACGCGATCTTCCAGAAGGCGCCCCGCCACAACTATATTGACGACGCAGTTCTCAAGCATCTGCAGGTGTTGCACATTCCGCCGTCGCCCCCTGCGGATGACGCCGAGCTTATGCGCCGGGCGTATCTGGATGCTGCGGGCGTTCTGCCCCGTCCCGCAGAGGTTGAGCGATTCCTCAAAGATCCCTCGCCGGAGAAACGAACCCGGCTGATCGACGACCTGATGAAGCGCCCCGAGTTCGTGGATTATTGGGCCTATAAGTGGTCAGACCTGTTGCTGGTTTCAAGCAACCACCTTTCCAACGAGGAGATGTGGAGTTACTACAACTGGATTCGTAACAGTGTCTCAAGCGATAAGCCGTGGAATCAGTTTGCCACCGAGGTCGTAACCGCCACCGGCAACACGCTCGAGAACGGCGCGGCCAACTATTGGTTGATCCACCGCGATCCTCTGGATATTTCGGAGAACATGGCCCAGGCCTTCCTGGGCATCAACATCACCTGCGCCCATTGCCACAATCATCCTCTGGCGAAGTGGACTCAGAAGGACTACTACGGCATGGCCAACCTTTTCGCGCGGGTGCGGCTGAAGACCTTCGCGCCCAGCGGCGCTCGTCCCGCAGTTGGTCCGCTCTTCAACAATGTCACCGTCTACTCCGCGCCGACCGGCGAATTCAGCGACGATCGCTTCATGATGGTGCTGCCGCCCAAGCCGCTCGATGCCCAGCAGCTTGCCAATGAAGCGCCGGGTGACACGCGCCTCTATTTCTCCAAATGGCTTACCTCGTCTGAGAACCCATTCTTTGCCCGCAACATTGTGAACCGGATATGGCGCAATTTCTTTGGGCGGGGCCTGGTTGAGCCGGTAGACGACATGCGCGACACCAACCCGGCCACCAACGATGCATTGCTCAATGCGCTGGTCAAGGACTTCGTCGCGCACGACTACGATGTGAATTACCTCATTCGCACCATCATGCAGTCGGCCACCTATCAGGCTTCCTCCACGCCTCTGAAGGAAAATGCCGACGACGACAAGTTTGGCTCGCACTACGTCATCAAGCGTCTCCCCGCCGAGGTGATGCTCGATGCCTACTCCCAGGTGACCCAGGTTCCAGAAAAATTCGATGGCTATGCCGCGGGTATGCGGGCGATGCAGTTGCCTGACACCGCGGTCACTTCTTACTTCCTCACGGCTTTTGGCCGGCCCGTGCGGCAGCAAACCAGAGAGACCGAACGCACCTCGGTGCCCACCATCACCCAGGCGCTCCATATCATCAACGGAGATACGTTGAACAATAAGCTGCGAGATCCTGATAACTCGGTCGACATGATGATCCGGCTCGGGTTCTCGGATGAGCAGATCATCAACTATCTTTATCTGTCTTCCTTGAGCCGCTACCCGAAGGACGCGGAGCGGTCAGCCTTGACCGGCGAGCTGGCATCGGCGGAGCAACAAAAGACCCCCGGGGTGGATGATCCCCGCCGAGCTGCGCTGCGCGACATGACATGGGCTTTGTTAACCAGCCAGGAATTCATGTTTAACCACTAATATGCGAAATTGATATGCGAAAAGCCCCGTGGAATTGCCGGTCCCTGATGAACGCCGTTCGTTGCCTGGTCGTGCTCGCAGTTGGGTGCGGCACGATTTGCGACTTGCAGCGCTATGGCCGCCGAGACTCCGGGCTTCGATGCGCAGGTCGCTCCCATCCTGCAGAAGAATTGCCTGGCATGCCACTCCAGCAGTGCGCGGATGGGCGGACTGGTCATGGAGAGCTATGACTCATTGATCAAGGGCGGAGCGCATGGGCCGCCCATCGTTGCCGGCAATGCTGACGGAAGCCGCATCATCCAGATGCTTGAAGGAAAGATAGCGCCGCGGATGCCCTTCGGTGCCGACCCGCTTCCCGCTGCCGACATCGCGACCATCAGGGCATGGATCAATGCCGGCGCCGCCAGCCGGGTAGAAGGCGCGGCGAGCCCGGTAGCCGGCGCCGCGAGCAAGGCCCTTGCGCCCGCTGCGCTCCCCGAGATCCGTCCCGTGGTTCCGGTGGTTTCTCCTGTAACTTCGCTGAAGTGGGCTCCAGATGGGAAACTGCTTGCCGTGGGCGGTTATCGCGAGGTGCGCCTCATCGATCCCTCGACCGGCAAAGAGGTCGCCACGCTTTCCGGTCACGCCGACTACGTCCGTTCCATTGCCTTCAGTCCTGACGGGAAGATGCTGGCCGCGGGCGGCGGCCTTCCGCAGCGCTCGGGCGAGATCAAGATATGGGATCTTCAATCGCATCAGCTCCTCGTGACCATGCAGGGCCACAAAGACTGTATCTATTCCATCGCCTGGCGCCCGGACGGGAAGATGATCGCCTCCGGCAGCTACGACAAGATGGTGAAGCTGTGGGATGTTGCGTCCGGCAAAGAGCTCAAGAATCTTCAGGACCATATTGACGCTGTCTTCGCTGTGGCCTTCAGTCCCGATGGCAAGCACCTGGCCTCAGCTTCGCAGGATCGAAGTGTGAAGATATGGGACGTGGGTACCGGCAGTCGCCTGTACACGCTGGGCGACGCGCTCGACGGTCTCACCGGCATTGCCTATTCTCCTTCCGGCGATCAGGTCTCCGCTGCCGGTTACGACAAGACCATCTATATCTGGAACGTTGGAGAGACCGAGGGAACGCTCAAGCAGTCGTTGATCGCAGACGAGGAGAGCATCCTGGCTTTGGTCTGGTCGCCCGACGGCCAAACCATCGTTACCGCGTCGTCTGATGGTTCCATACGATTTCGCGATGCGAAGACGCTCGACCCACAAAGGGTCATCGATCACCAGCCGGAGTGGGTGCAGGCGCTCGCCATCAGCCCCGATGGCAGATGGCTGGCGGCGGGCCGTTTTAACGGCACGCTGAGCCTGTACGACGTGAAGAATGACAAAGCGCCGGCAGGGGAATGGACGGTCTTTACCCCGCGCCAACCCTCTGCGGGAGAAGAAAAGAAGCAGGTTGCGAGCCAGTAAAGACTCGCATCACCCTGCGCGAGGTGCCAAGTGAAAGTAAGGATCCTGCTTTGCGGCGTCTCATCGTTCGCCTCGTTGCTCGCCTTGACCCTGTCGGCTGTCTCGCCGCTGTATGGCGAGGAGCCAATCATCCCTCCCAGCCTTTCGAAGATTTGGCCAGTTGGCATGGAGCGTGGAAGCACGGCCACCTTTACCCTCAACGGCCGCAACCTCTCCGGCGCCAAAGCAGTGATCTTCGATGCGCCGGGCATCACCGCGAAGATCTCCCAGATCACTGATCTTCCCGTGGAGGCTGCCGTGCAAAAGTTTTCCACTTCAGCCGCGGTCCCTCTCGCCAAAAAGCAGTCGGCTGTGCTCGAAATCACGGTGACCAAAGACGTTTCGCCGGATGTGTACCATTTCCGCGTGCAGACGCCGCTGGGCACAACCAACATGGTTCCCCTGGCCATTGGATCGCTTCCCGAGGTGAAGAACCTCGAGAAGTCAGCAAACGCGGCTTCGTCACAACCGGCGGTGTTGCCCGCGACACTGGTGGGCACGATTGCAGCGCCAGGAGACAGTGATCGTTACGATTTCGACGGTAAGGCCGACGAGGATGTGGTATTCGAGGTCGTCGCCTCGAAGGTTGGGTCCAGCCTTCAGTCGCTGCTCGCTCTCAGCGACAGCTCGGGCCGGCTTCTGGCCGAAGCAGGAAGACATGACAACAGCCCCGACGCTCAACTCAAGTACCGGCTGCCCCGAGACGGGAAATACACCCTGACCATCTCAGACCGCGAAGGGAGTGGGGGAAGGGACGAATACTATCGCGTAGACGCCGGGGCCTTGCCCTACATCACGAGATATTTCCCCCTTGGCGTGCGCGCGGGCGAAACAACTACGGTGGCTGTAGAGGGCGTCAACCTGGGGGGAATCCGCGAGCTGAAGATCGAAGCGCCGAAGCAGGCAGGGGACGGGAAGACCCTGCCCATCACGCTCAAGGAGAATGCGGCGCTCCCGCTGAACAAGAATGCGGCGCTCCCGCTGAACAAGAATGCGGCGCTCCCGCTGAACAAGGTGAACCTCGTGGTCGGCGACTTGCCCGAAATTGTGGAAAAGGAACCGAATAACTCGCTCGCTCAAGCAGAAGCCGTATCTTTCCCCGTGAGCATTAACGGACATATCGATCGTGGAGCCAAGCCGGGCGAAGCCAGCGATGAAGACTATTTTAGCTTCCGCGCCAGCAAGGGGCAGCGGCTGACGATTGATGTGGAGGCCGCCAGAGCCGGCTCTTCGCTGGACTCGGTGATCGAGATTCTGGATGCACGAGGGAATGCGATTCCGCGCGCTACCATTCGTTGTTTGAACCAGACCACAACCACGCTCAGCGATCGGGATTCGCGCACTACCGGTGTCCGGCTGACCTCCACGGCTGGGCTTCACGTGAACGATTATTTAATGGTCGGAGACGAGCTTAATCAGCTGGAGTACATCTCCGATCAGCCCGATGCCGACGTTGAGACGAAGGGAATCAATGGTCTGCGGCTGGCCTTTCTGGGCACCTCTCCGGTTGTGCATGCCGTGAACACGCCGGTCTACCGCGCGCAGATTCTGCCTCCCGACGCTGAATTTCCACCCAACGGCCTGCCGGTCTTCCATCTCACCTGGCGGAACGATGACGGCGGCCCTGGATACGGCGCAGACTCGCGGATCGACTTCGTAGCCCCCTCCGACGGGGAATATTTCCTTCACCTCACAGACGTTCGCGGTATGGGTGGACAAGACTCTGCCTATCGCCTTTCCATTCGCGAAACCGTTCCGGATTATCAACTCACGGCCACTCCCGAGAATCCCAATATTCCCAAGGGAGGTAGGACGCCCTTGATGGTTTCGGTCAATCGGCTGCAAGGCTATGAAGGCCCGGTCGAGATTGAGGTGAAAGGTCTGCCTCACGGCGTCACCGCCGGTCCCGCGAAGATTTCAGCGGGAGAGGATTCGACGCTGGTAGTGCTCTCGGCCTCCGCGGATGCTTCCGTGGACGCGCAGCCGGGTACGATGGAAATTGTGGGCCACGCGACGATCAACGGGCGTGACGTTGCGCGGTCGGCGAACTTCAATGCCATGCTCGATGAAGAGCTGCATCCGGAGCTGCAACTGGCCACCATTATTCCGCCACCGGATGTGGTGGTGACGACGGACACCAGGCAGGTCTCTCTGGAACCGGGGCAGCAGGTGACTGTGACCCTGCATGTCGAGCGTCAAAATGGGTACAAGGGCCGTGTGCCCTGCTATATCAAGAACCTTCCCCACGGAGTGCAGGTGGTGAATATAGGACTGAACGGCGTGCTGGTGACTGAAACTCAAACCAGCCGCACCTTCACCTTGCGGGCGGAGGACTGGGCCAAGCCGATCGAGCAGCCAATCTACGTCGTAGCCGAAGTCGAGTCGGATTCTTCGACGAACCACGCCTCGCCTCCGCTGGCGCTGAAGATTACTGAGCACAAGCAGGCAGCGGCCACCGGCAGCGCTCAAGCCGCAAACGTAAACTAGGCCTGTTCGAGGCTATTCGCGTGCCTGGGCTGTTGTGGGTCGTGCCTGAAGGTAAGTTTCTGAAAGGTTTGAAGGGTACGGGCTAAAGCTCGCTGCGGCGAGGTAGCCCGTACCCTTCAGATAAATGAAACCTCGAGGGACCCAAGCCCACTAAAGGAAAGTGGATATGGGTCCCTCGACGTAGAGTTATGCCGCGATCATGCCGTGGGGATCGAGCACGAACTTCTTCGCCGCCCCTTTATCGAAGTCCTTGTACCCCTGGACCGCCTGGTCCAAGGTCACAACGGTGACGTTGACGGCCTTAGCGATTTTGATTTTGTCATGCAGGATCGCCTGCATGAGTTGCCGGTTGTACTTCAATACGGGACATTGACCGGTGGTCAAGACATGGGATTTCGCCCATCCAAGGCCGATGCGGATGCTGAGGTTTCCCGTTTGGGCGCTCTTATCGGCCGCGCCAGGATCCTCGGTGACGTACAGTCCGGGGATGCCGAGGGCTCCGCCGGCACGGCAAATCTCCATGAGCGAATTCAGCACCGTCGCAGGGATTTCCGTCTTGGCGCCGTGTCCGTGACCACGGGCTTCAAAGCCCACGCAATCGACTGCGCAGTCCACTTCTGGAACCTTGAGGATCTGGGCAATCTGGTCGCCCACAGAGGCGTCCTTGGAGACGTCTACAACTTCGCAACCGAAACTCTTGGCCTGCGCAAGGCGCTCCGGAACCAGGTCGCCCACAATCACGACCGCGGCGCCCAGCAGCTGACAGGCGGCGGCGCATGCGAGGCCGACGGGTCCTGCCCCGGCAACATAAACCGTGGCCCCCGGACCAACGCCCGCGCTCACGGCGCCATGATAGCCAGTCGGCAGAATGTCAGATAAGCACGTCAGGTCGCGGATCTTTGCCATGGCCTGTGCTTTGTCGGGAAATTTCAATAAGTTGAAGTCTGCGTAAGGCACCATGACGTAGTCAGCCTGGCCACCCACCCAGCCGCCCATGTCTACGTAGCCGTAGGCCGCGCCTGGCCGTGCTGGATTCACATTCAAGCAAATGCCGGTGGCGCGTTCCTTGCAATTGCGGCAGCGGCCGCACGCAATGTTAAAGGGCACAGAAACCAGATCTCCGACCTTGATGAACTCGACGTCCCGGCCGGCCTCGATCACTTCGCCGGTGATCTCGTGTCCCAGGATGAGTCCTTTCGGCGCGGTGGTACGGCCCCGGACCATGTGCTGGTCGCTGCCGCAAATGTTGGTGGAAACGATCTTGAGAATGACGCCGTGTTCACATTTGCGGTTCCCGAGCGCTAATTTCGGGAAGTCGATGCTGTGGATCTCTACGACCCCGGGGCCCATATAAGCTACTCCACGGTTGCTTGCCATGCGTGTACTCTCCTTGGATTTATCAACTGCGTTTACGTGACGAAAGGTTTGGTCTCCGTCCGGCACGCGCAAATCGCCTCTTGATGCTCGTTGCGCGGCGCTGGCCGATCTCAGAAGGTCGACAGGGATTGTGTTTCCACTGCGGCTGCGAATATACGCGGACCGCCCGGCAAGTTCAAGTCTGGGGCTGCTTCGCCATCACCGGCGCGCATAGCCGTTATTTGATCCCCTGTTATTGTTTAGCTCGGCGCTGCCGTTTTCTGGCTAGATCTTTGTCCGCCAGGGCCTTGATGTATATGCCGCCCACGACGGACCGCGCCTGGAAGTTCTTCTGCTTACCATTCTTCGTGTCGTACCAAAATGTTCCACTGGGAACAGGAATAGGGAACAGGATTATTTTGGGCGGTAAGGTGTGGCATGGATTCCACAGTATGGGCGGGGGAGGCAGGGGACCGCGCTGCCTGGGGGGGCGGAACAGGTCGCATGGTCATTTTGAAATGCTGGTTGCCCCCGGGGATTCGGGGGCGTCGAAAACTCAGAAGTGGCCCAAAAAAGATCCGATGAAGTGCGCTGTTGCCTTCGGTCGCTGCCAGTTGTCGGTGCTCGACGAGTCAAATGAAACAGTTTCGATTGCTGTAGCGTTTTGAGACACTGTGGCAGGTGCGAATCTAAGATGAATAGTGCTAAGTCACGTGAATAGAAACGGTTACAGTGTCATAGGATGTTCATATGTATCGTTTTGATGCACACACTGTACGTGGGGCACGCTTAAGAGGTTCTTTTTGCCTTCGCTTCAATCGCCGTGTGCCCTATGATGCTTTTAGTCGAAAACATACGAAAGACCTGATTGGCCATGCCTTTAGCAACGGGGGTGTGGCCGTTTTTTATTGGATGGCCGGTTACAATCCCGACGAAAAGCATTGGAAAATTGTGTCACGGAACCCCACCCTGATATCCAAACCCCTCCACCTGGAGGGTAAGTCGTGGTTACAAAAACCCAACCTCACGAATCAAGCTGGTTGCGAGTCTTTGCCGATGCCTGCGAACGTCGAGGCGCTCACGGCGCCTTCTATGGTGCTGAAGGGGACAGCTTCCTCTTGATCCAACGGGGGGGCGACGATACGGCTATCGATCGGCAGATCACTCAAGTGCTCCGCGGCCCATTTTGCGGCCAGGCCATTCAGAGGGCTGCGCGTGTTGTATTCCTGGTACGCGATCATTCTTCCGATGCGGATCACAAGATCGTCCAGTCCTTCGGAAGCGGCCCAGAAATCGCCGATACAGACCGTCGCATCATCGAAATTGGGATGAAAGACCGGGGTCAGCATGCGGCACTGCGGCGCGCGGCGCGGATATTCGAGAGACAGATTCACTTCCAGCACATGCGAATCACGCTCGAGAATCTCTCCGGTTGCACTCACGTACAACCCCTTGAGGGCGTAGGTAAAGCTATAGACCTCCGGCGGCAGCCCAGCGGAGCCGGTTAGGTGGATGACTGGCCAGTTGGCGAAACGCTTGCTCAGCCGCTCGTGGTCTGTCGCTAATCTGCGCGTACGGGGAGACGCCATCCTGCATCCTCTTCTCTGAATGGTTGGGTTCAGCGTATGAGTTGAAAAGGGTCCACGGCTTTACGCAGTGTTGATCTGCGGACTGACCGAGTAACCGCGTTGAATCACGCCCCAGAAATCCTCGTTCTGGGCCACCGCCCCTGCCAGTCAGCGGCATGGGCCTGGTGGAACAGGCTGTTACTGGAAAACGCGCCAGCAAAGGCTGCCATCTTGAGGAAGGAGCGACGATCGTTCAAAGCCATGCTAGCAATCTAGGCGATTACTGAGTCTTCGGCAACGAGCAAAAGCATTTATCTGGCCCGAATATGTACTGCGAAACGTCCCAGCATCGAGGAATCCCTCCGGGCCGGCAATGCCTTCGGGATTTCTGGCGCCACGCCGACTTTTCGCGCGAACTGGCGATTTCCGGAGAGTCTGTGATCTCAAACGAGCAGGATCATCCTCGCGTCCCCGGTCCGAAACGTAGGGAAGGTTAAGACGGAAGCATCAGATTTCTACTCACTGTAAAAACAGCGATGGCAAACAGCGAGACTTTGAGTAGCGAGTCTGGTACCGCCGGCCAGAAGAAGGGCCCTGCTTTGACTGCGCGCCAGTAGGACCTGGCGAAGAAGACCAGCGCGAAGGGAAGAAAGAGCACCATGGCTGTATTCCAATGCAAAGCCTCTTGCAGATGGCCGTGGAGCAACGCTGCCATGGCCCGGGTTCCACCACACCCCGGGCAGTAAACGTGCAACCAGAAGAAGACAGGACATCGTGGATAGAAACTGGACGTAGCAGGGGGGAAACGCGCCAGCACCAGGGCAGTCATTGCTGCTGCAAGGGCTGCGAGATTGGCAATCCACCTGCGCGTCTCGAGCTTCATGCAGAGATTCCACTCAGACGTGCCGCATAGTTTCGGCGGTTGATTTCGTTGAAGTGGTATTGAAAGTAAATGTCTCCGAAAAAAAAGGTCATTACACCGCTGAGAGCGAGATTGTAGTGCTGTTCGAGTGAACTCTTCAGATTGAATCTCCCAATAACGAGTAGCACAAAGTAGATGAGGTTGATCACTCCCGTGGCTGGCGTGACGTTCGTGTGTCTGTAAACGGCAAAGGCGCCTGCCGCGCCACCGAAAAAAAAGCCGGCAAACAGTACGCATACGGCCACGACGTAGTAGGTCGTGGCTTTGCTCTGGGGATCGACTTTCTTTATCCAGGCCGCCTGGATGAAATTCCATACGATGTTGAAGAGCCCGCAACTGAAGATGCCAAAGAGAAGCACAAGAGCCCAGTGCAGATCGGGCGGGTCGGGGTATGCGGCGGCGTACACGGCGGCCGTCGCGGCGGGGGGCTGAGGCACGGCAATTGAGCCGATGATCTGGGAGACGGGGAGAGGCTCGGCCATACCTTCGCTGCGCGCGAGGTCAGAGAGAGCGATGTGCCCGGAAGCGACATAGCGTTGCAGATCTGCGAGCGTATAGGGGCCATACTGTTGGCCGTCGCGAGTGATGAAGTAGTCCATGCTGACTCAAGTCTCCTTGTTCATGAACAAAGTGTAATGCGGCGAAAGCTACGACGGGTGCTGTGCGACAGTGCCCGCACAGGTTCGTGATGAGGCGGGCTAAACAAAGGCGACTCCATCGTCATCGCGATCGACTACGCATGCCTCGACGATGGCCCAGATCCAACTAACGAAGGAACCGATGAAGCAGGAAAAGACGGTAATACAGAGCTGAATGACGGCTTTTTTGATGTAACCGGCATAAAAATTGTGTCCTCCGAATCCGCCCAGGAACACCGCGAGCAATACGAATACCACGCGGCTCTTCCGCGGTGTGTAACGGTCTGGGGAAGGTGGTGGCGGCGCGTAGCCGGCGAAGGTTGGATACGTCATCACCGCAGGCTGGCTGACCCCTGCAGGTGGCGTGGCGCCCGCCGGGCGGGGTGGCGGTGGCGTGGCGACACGCTGCGCAGGCGAAGAGGGCGGCTCAGCCGCCGATAAGTTCAGAAAGGAAGAAGGAGGTGCGGGCGGCCGTGCTTCTTCGCGGCTGGCCGGCCTTAGATCCTGATTGGAAACGCTGATTTTTGGCTCCTCTGCCGGAGCCTGCGAGCAACCGAAAACAGTACAGCCACCGTTTTCTTCGAGACAATCGGCATGGTGCTTCGTAGCACACGCGGTGCAGGGAACGACGTCATCGTCTTCGACGAAGGGTGTTCGGCAATAAGGACAGGTAGCGTCAGCCATCATCGCTGTCTCTCCTGGTAGCGGAAACCGTAGCGCCCCAGTTGAATCACCGAGCCGTTTTCCAACACGCGGACTCCGCGCACTGGCTGACCGCTGATATACGCCGGACCCTGGGCTATGAAATGGACCTTCGAACCCTTGAGTTCGAGAAGTGCGTGTTGCGGCAGAATTTCAGGATCCTTGAACAGATAGATGTCACAACTCTGCGCGCTGCCCATTGCTGTCTGTGGCTTGTACAGAATGAATTGTTTGCCTGCGAGCGGCCCGGCGGTTACATAGAGCCAGCGATCCTTGAGTGCGCTTTCCACCAGGCCTATGGCCACCCCGGTTGCCAGACCAAGCAGACCGAAGCCCACGGCACGGCTTGCTCCACCTGCGTGTGTGGCAAAAGAGATGGGGTCGAAGACCGTACCGCCCACAGCGGCGCCAATCGCTCCGCCCAACACTCCATAGCCTGTCCGCTTCATGGACTGCCCGATGATGCCGTAGACAACGCCGCCTGCGGACCCCAACACCATCCAGGCAATTCCGCGAGCAAGCCACGCTGCAGGATTGTGATAGGACTGCACCCCGGCAGCGCTAACAAGGCCAAGCGCGATGGAGTAAAAAATGTTGGCTATCCCGCTGAAGATGAAACCGAGAACCATGCCGAGCGGTAAAGCGAGGCTGCCGCGGATCAGTGCTTTCCTGGTGGAGCGCTCGACGATGCTCTCCGCGACCGCGAAGGCGATGCAACTCATGGTCACCACCAGTGGGATCAACAGAGCATTCCCCCATCTTTCATGGGGACCGTCGACAAACGTGGGTTCTGCAATACCCCAGCCGGCGAGTGCGCCGAGCAGCCCGGCCAACCCTAAATAAAACCATGCCTGTAGCAGAATGCGCGGCTTTTCATGCGGCAGGATGGGGGCCTCGGGCATCGCGTTGATATTGCCGTAGCTTTTGCCGCCAGGGGTTGTGACCGTGGAGTGCTCATCGGTTGCAGGCAGGGAAGATGGTTCAGGCTTCGCAATGTCTGCCAGATCTTCAAGGGTGATGCGCAGAGGCTGCTGGGGATCGCTCATTTGTTCCCCCCGGAGTTTGCATCGGCCGGTGATTTGGCTGATGGCGGCGCGGGTGTGGCTTGCGGCATCGGTGTCGCTGACGCCTGCGCCTGCGGTAAGTTCAGCAGGGGTTTACCTGTGATCGGATCGACGGGAACAAAGATGTACTGGGGAAGAAGCAGGAAAGCGATGACAAAGCCGAACAAGACTGCGACCAGGTAGGTGAGGGCAGTCAAACTCCAGCGAACCCAGGGTTGCCCTTCGCTCGTCCGTGACTTGCTTTCTTCCGCCGGCTGGCTCTGCCTGGTTTCACCCGGCAGGGCGGGTTCTTCCTTTGGCGCGCGTTCGAACCCGTCCCCATTGTTATCGACGATGGAGAAAGTGGAGATGCGGTGAATCTCTCCGTCCATCCAGCCGAAGCAACCCTCTTCATCGGTATGCGGATCGTAGACCCACGCAACCTGATCTGGCGAGGAGAAGAAGTTGCGATGGATGAAGGTGTCATGCTCTGAGAGAAAAACGCCAAAGCCAGGGTGAGAGTGATACCAGCCGACGATTCGCTCGTCGGGGTAAGACACGTCTTTTACGCGGTAGATCGTCTCCCACGCGTCCTGGGTAAAGGTAACATGTGTGCCCCCTTGCGCAGCGTTCGATGCTTCGATCGAAGCGATCACCTGGACTGCGCCTTCGCGGGTCTGACCGATGAGTACGCCGCAAACTTCGGTGGTCATGCTGGCGCGCGCATGTTGACGGATACGGCGCGTGACCTCGTTATCTATCTCGAACAAGGGGCTTGCGGTGGACTCTTGTGCGCGCGTGCTCATGGCCGGGCCTCAATAGGACTTCGGGGCGCGAGTGACCCCAGCACGGCTTCGGCGTCGCCGGCCATGCAATACGAAATTTCTGCTTCGCCTGCACGCGCAGTGAAGATATCGAAGAGTGGCAGACCAAGTTGGTCGAGCCTGCGGCTGGCCAGCTCTGCTTCGCCCCGATAACCCGAGAGCGTTTGCACGACGCGCATGTGGCCATCGGCCAGGCACTTGCCACGGTCATAAGTAATGGCGCCCACGGGCACGAAACACTCTTCTGCCGCACCACAGTGCGGGCAGACCAGCTTGTGGATGATGTCGCGGCTGAACTCGAGCACGGCTTCATCGCTCTCGAGGTCTTGCTGCGCCCGCCGTAATAGCTGTTCCAGTGTCAACGCGTGAGAGGGTTGCGTAGGTTCCACAACCTTCTCCAGGACATAGTGGCTGAGACAATCTGGATTCTCCGTATAGTCGACCACATACGAAGAGTGGTGCAGGCCTTCGAAGATGTAACCTTTGCTGGCCAGCGTCGGCATTCCATGCAGCAGCTTGACTGCTTCCTGTACCTGGATTCCGCCGATAATCGATGAGATGGTGGGTGTGGTGGGAACGCGGCCTTCTGTGTTGGCCTCGTGCAGCAGCAAGTTGCACGACATGCGCCGGTCGAGAATGGCCCAGTCGGTTGCACCGAGCGTGCACTCATAGCAGGGAGCGCGGCCAGGCAGAAAGACGCGAGCCACTCCATTGACGCCTTCGATGGCTCCATCGACCCACGGCCTGTTCGTCTTCCATGCACAGCGATTGATCCACAGGCGTGCTTCGCGATTATCGAGTCCGGCGAGGATCACGTCCGCCCAGGCAAACAGCCCGAGTCCGCATTGCTGCATCACATTCGCGGTCAGTGGCTGTACGTTTGCGCCCGGCAGCAGCGCAAGGTAGGCATTTGCAGCCGTATCGGCTTTCGATTGCCCGACGTCGCTTACGCGAAACAGAATGGACCGTGACAGGTTGGAAACTTCAATGCGATCGAGATCGACCACCACCAACTGGCGGAATCCAAGCAATGCCAGGTTCTTGAGAATTTCGTTGCCAAGAGCTCCTGCGCCAATGACCAGCACGCGGGCGGAGGAGATTTTTTCCTGGTCCCACCAAGGAATCAGGCGTAACCGGCTGTAGCGATCCTCCTGCTCGCCGGCGTCGACGCGGATGATCTCAGGCGGCATCGATTAACCGGCAGTGATCTCTGGTTGCAGGCGAAGAATATCACCGTCGTGGACTGCGGCATCCGCCAGTGTCTGTGCATCCTGAATCTGGCGGCCAGAGTTCTTATGATGAAACTTATAACTGAGTGGGGCGCCGTCGGGCCCGTTGACGGGTAGCTGCAGTTTCTGTACCAGCACGGCTACAATCTTATTGCAGGGCGCGTCATCGGGCAGCTCCGCAGGGACGCGCTTGTTTTCAGTCGAGTCGTACACCGTCACATTGATATAGGCCATGGCCGTCCTGTAAAGCTGCTTAGTTCGTTGGTTCGGAGCCCGAGTTCCGTTTCCTTCCGGCCGCGCTGATGTACCGGTCGAGCAATTGTCTCCCATCTCCGGTAAAAGTCCAGTTAGAGTTTTGCTGGAATCCGCTGACCCTGGCGGCAAAGCTCAAATTCTCGGCATTGGCGTCTCGATTGTGATCGAACTTGGAACTTACGATGCCAACCAGACTTCCGTGATCGTCATATACCGGACCACCGCTGTTGCCTGGGCTGACGGCGGCCGAAATCTGCACCGCATCGTCGCGCAGGCCTGAGACGATGCCCGTGCTGAGGGTATAGCGCAGGCCTTCAGGGTGCCCAATCACAAAGATCTCTGATCCATCGCGGGCATCGGCAAGCGGCTGGGTGAACTCGGCCGAACCCGAGTGGCGCGGCATCCAGAGCAAAGCCAAGTCCCGTTCGGGCGCGCGCCCCACAACGTCTGCTTTTGCCCAGGTACTTGCTTGCGTGGCAATCAGAGCGTGGCTCCCCGGCCCGTTCGAACCCCATGCGTCGCCGGCCACCACATGGTTGGCCGTGGCGAACAGGTAGCCGTCTTTGTCCGCGTGCAGCAACACCCCGGCGCCGAAAGTATTGGAAGCTACCTCCTGGTGGTTCCACAGCCGTGCTGCGGGCGATACAACAATGACCAGCGGCTTGAGACTTTGCGAGACATCGGCACTGTTCAGAAGGGCGGGCGCCGGTAAGGAGGGGAAGTGGCTCCGCTCGTCCAATTCGGGCAGCCCGGTGTTCACCATGGCCGGGATCGGAACAAACGAAACCAGCAATACCGTGCCGGCCGTTGTGAGAAACCCGCTGATGATGAGCAGGGTCGAGAGAAATGACACCCATGCGTACTTGACCCGCGGTGGCTGAGTGCGGAAAGCCACACGCAGAATCCCGGTGACCACGCATAGAACGGGCAGGGCCAAAACCAGGAGGGAAAGAGCGATCCGCGCCCACCAAGGTATGGGGGAAGGCAATCGCTCGAACATTACCGGGGAAACCGGGGAAGGCTTCGCCGCGGGCGTGCCGTTGGGTGCACTCACCACCGGCGTGATCGATTCGATCTCTTCCGAACTTACTACGACCCTATCCGGGGGCATCAGAAAAACCGCCTGCAGAGAAATGAATCAGTGGAAACCGGTTGGACTGGTTATAGTGCATGCGAAACGCGCAGGCAATAGCGATCGTGCGAGAGATGCCTGCACGAATGGGTCAGGGGTGACCCTTTCCCCTTGACGGGTGGTACGTAGAGAAGACGCGACTGACCTCGCGAGCCACCGAACCCCCGCCCCCTGGACGGTAAGTCGTGGTTTCAAAACCCCAACGCAATAACCAGGCCCCTCCCCCTGGACGGGGTTTATCTATTGCGGGCTTTGTGTCTACGGAGTAGGGCTTGCAGTCAGCCGGAGGAACCAGATTCAGGAAGGAGCAAACCCGCAAAGCCTTAGCCGATCAACGAAGACATCGGCAAAAGTTCCCAGGCATCCCGCTGACTCTCTCTTACGCACTTTTCTGCCTGCTCGAGGGCGGCTTCTCTGGTGGAATACATCCACTCGTAGCAATCGGTCGCGTTGTGCGGCGAGGTTCTTGCGCTGTCGTAGCGTCGCATGCGGCTTAGTTCGTAGTCCTGCACCACCTTGAACTCAGCGGGCCCCTCCTGGGAGACGACGATGTTGCGCGACAAGTGGGCGTGCCCGATCTTTTTCTTGAGTACGCGTCTCCAAACCCGGTTGCTGCGGGACACTCGAGTATTCCCTCCAACATGGAAACTGCAGCATAGCCTAGCGCCCGGCAACTCACAAGCGCTCGACGTATACGTAGTAGGCGCCGCGCGCGCATTGTCCGGCTGGAAGTTCTCTCACTGCCCACAGTTCTACTCGCACAGTAGCGCATGCCCTTGCTTTCGTTACAGGGCAGATATCCCCTTATTGCGGAGTCCATCTTTCCCCCACTCAAGCCAAAACCGGGCCTGAATGGGCCACCCGGGCATTTGTCTAGCTATCATCACGGGTGCGGAAATGTATCTGACGCAGCTTGTTGGAAGGCCTGGCGAAGCTTGCTGGCGTCGCCGTTCACGCCCGGGCGCTGCACCATGAGAATGTAGGCCAGACCGCGAACGGGATCGATCCATGCCTGCGTGCCCCATGCGCCACCATGTCCGAACGTGCCGGCCGAGAGCATTTCCGCTACTCCCTCATGCGGAGTACGCAACACTGACACACCGATTGCCCAGCCGTAGTTCATACCATGGCTCCCGTATTCTGCCGTTTGCAGAAAGCCGCTGGAGAGTTCGCCCGTCTGCACCGTGGTGAGCAACTGAAACGCCGCGGGGCTAAGGTAGCGTTTGCCTTTGAACGTGCCACCGTTCAGCAGCATCTGGCAAAAGCGCGCGTAGTCGGGCGCGGTCGAGAACAGGCCGCCATTGCCAAACGCTGGATGCCCGGTTACGCCGAAGTCGGCGACTGGGGGCGCAGCGGCCAGGGCCCCGGTCTCTTTGTTCTTGATGTAGGCGGTTGCCAGGCGCGCGCGCTGCTTCTTGTTTGGGTAAAAGGTGGTGTGCTTCATTCCCAGCGGCTTGAGAATGCGCTTCTGCACAAACTCATCGAAGGGCATCCCGCTCGTCACTTCGACCAGCCGCGCAGCTACGTTGATGCCAGACTGCGTGTACTTCCAGCGTTCGCCTGGCTCGTACTGCATAGGCGAAGCAAGATAAATAGGAATCAGATCGTTCAACGTATGCGCGCCTTTGATCGCCGCCGTATCGCCTTCACCTAATCCTGACGTGTGGGTGAGCATCTGCTGAATGGTGATGTGCGCAGGTTGTCCTGACGGAGTCTTGAGCGCGGCAAATTCAGGAATGTATTTCTCGACGGGATCTTTAACGTTCAGCTTACCTTCGTCCTGCAGCATGAGAATGGCCGTGCCGGTCACTGGCTTGGTCATGGAAGCGACCCAGAAGAGCGCATCGGTATCCATGGGCGTTTTTGCTTCCAGGTTCTTATAGCCAATGGTGTCCTCTTCGAGAACTTTGTCTTTTGACACCACGACGGTGACCGCTCCCGCGATGTCTTGCGCGTCGATAAACTTCTGCACGGCCGAGTGAATGGCGGGCTGGTTCGGGGGCGCGCCCAGGGCCAGTGGAGTCAGCGATGACAGGATCAGAGGGAGAAGACATTTTTTGAACAAAGAAGTTGCTCCGTTTCGTTAAGAGATCAGCTCATGATCCAACCACCGTTGACGTTGATGGTCTGTCCGGTGATGTATCCGTTGGTGGCCAGCAGAACAGCTACATCCGACACCTCGTCTACAGACCCGAATCGGCCGACGGGGATGTTTTGGACGCTGGCGCGCAGATTGGTGCGGGTCATCTCAGTGTCGATCAAGGCGGGCGCGATGGCATTGACGGTGATGCCTTCGGTAGCCAGATGGCGCGCGTAGTAGTGGGTGAGCCCCAGCATGCCCGCCTTGGAGGCGGCATAGTGCGGGCCCACGACTCCGCCGATCTGGGCGGCCACCGAGGAAAGGTTGATGATGCGGCCCCATTTCCGGCTGCGCATGCCGGGCAGAAAAGCCTGCGTTACCAGAAAGCACGACTTGAGATTCGCGTCGACCAGATCGTCCCAGTCGGTTTCGGAAACCTGCTCGATCGGCTGCGGGCGAGCGATGCCCGCATTGTTTACCAGGATGTCGACGGAGCCGATGCGCTCCTGGGCCTGCTGTGCGAGCTGTTCTACTTCTTTGCCGATCGCAACGTCGGCCTGGATGCTGGCGCAACGGCGGCCCATGGCAACGATCTTCGCTTCCACGGCTTGCACTTCAAGTTGTCGGCTCAGGAAGTTGAGCACCAGGTCGGCGCCCTCGGCAGCCAGCGCCAAAGCGATCGCGCCGCCGATACCGCGGCTGGCTCCCGTGACGAGAGCGACTTTGCCTGTGAGGTTCTGCATCCTCTGCATGGTACATCGCAACGGGCGCCTGGGGCGGAAGCCGGGACGTTCTTTGGTTCTTGCGGCGAGGCGTTAAGGGGATTTGTTGCCGTTCGAGGTATTGCTGGTAATGTAGCTGTGACCAAGAGGAAAGTATCCGCAGGAAGCGGTCGGGGTTGCAGTACCCACGATCTCCTGCCCTGACCATGGCAACAAAGGGACCGGTCCAGCAAACGAACGCTGATAATGTTGCTGTGACCAAGAGGGAAGCATGCCTACTGTTAAGGAATTGAACCATCGGTTTTCTATTTTCGGCGCGGCGGAGATCAATGCTGGTCAGGGCGGGTTGCCTCGCATTCGTATCAACACGCCGCAGGCTTCCGCGGAGATCTATCTGCATGGCGCCCACCTCACTTCCTGGAAACCGGCCGGCGGCGAAGAAGTGATCTTCGTCAGCGAACATGCCGAGTGGCAAACAGGCAAGGCGATTCGTGGCGGCATCCCGGTCTGCTTTCCCTGGTTTCGGAATAAGCTGGACGCCCCCAAAGCGCCTTTACATGGGTTCGTCCGCACCAAGGAATGGCAGCTCGACAGCATCATCAAGACGGGCGAAACGGTCTTTGTGAGCCTCTCGACGGCCAGTGACAAATCGACGCTTGCCTGGTGGCCGCATGCGTTTCACCTGTCGCTGCGGGTGAGTGTTGGCGCTCAACTCACGCAGGAACTGGTGGTGCGCAACACCGGCTCGACGGCGCTGCGTTTTGAAGAAGCTCTCCATACCTACTACCGCGTTGGAGCAGCTGAGTCGGTCAAAATCAAGGGACTCGACGGCGTTGGATATTTCGACAACACCGACGGCAATCGCGAGAAGCAACAAGAGGGCGATATCGTGTTCACCGGCACGACCGATCGCGCTTACTTCAACACGGCCCATTCGGTTGAGATTACCGATCCGGTGTTGCGGCGGCGCATCCTCGTCACCAAGCAGGATTCACGAAGCACCGTGGTGTGGAATCCTTGGAGTACGCTGGCCAAAACGATGGCAGACCTGGGCGACCATGAGTGGCGCGTCATGGTCTGTGTCGAGGCCGCGAATATGCGCGCTTGCGGCGTCGACCTGGGGCCAGGCGACGAGCACGTGATGAAGACCGTGGCCACGGTCACTCCATTGCACATCGACGCGCCCTAACGCACACCGACGCGCCCTAGCGATAAGAAAGATCGAGTGCTTCGATCAGCGGAGCTTCCCAGCGGCGCGTCGAGAACATGTAGGGCTGCCGGCCGGTGGAGAGGCGCACATCGGCTGTGACCAGTTCCTGCGGGGACGCGAAGCCGAAAAGCCGCAGGCGCTCGCGCAGATACCGCCAGGAAGAAAAGAAATAAATCTGCTCGATCTCTCCATCGGGCAGAGGCTTCAGTACGAGCACGACGCCCGCGGTGCTTCTTGCGCGCGAGCGAGTGAGTTTCGGTTTGACGATCGCAGTGTATTCCGCGGCGGGGAGTCTGGAGGTGGTGATGTTCATTGGCCTGATCCCTTCGCTAGATCATCGGCGGGCAGCGAGAAGCGATGAGACTCCGTTCCGCCGGGAGACACGAACGGCATCCAGTGTATCAAGATACTGTTACTGTTTCTGCAAGCGGGTAACGATAGCGTCTACATCGTATACACATCCGCCCCAGACTCCTCCACTGGCCTGGACCAGGGCGGCCCACAGGCGGGTATCGCTGGGCAGCGCAGGGTGCGGGCGGAGATCGGTACGCGAGGCTCTCGCAGCGAGGCGGCGTTCTCCTTCTTCTGCGGTGAAGCTGCCCTGCGCATCGCCGATCAGGTTGACTGAGCCGGTGAGTTTGATGCGATCAATAATGATTTCGATTTGATCGCCATTCTGCAATTTACCGATCGGTCCCCCCGCTAATGCCTCAGGGGAGATGTGCCCGATGCAGGCGCCGGTGGAAACCCCGCTGAATCGCGCGTCGGTGAGCAGCGCGACGTGCTTGCCCGCGGGCAGCCACTTGAGCGCCGAGGTGATCTGGTAGATCTCTTCCATGCCCGCGCCGGCGGGCCCTCCGCAAACCAGCACCATCACGTCCTGCTCGTGAATGTCACCGTGTTTGATCGCATGGATTGCGGCTTCTTCCGAGACGAACACGCGCGCCGGGCCTACGTGGTGAAAGATGCCGTCGGAGTCGATTACGGAGGAATCAATGGCTGTGCTCTTTACCACCGACCCCTCGGGCGCAAGATTGCCCATGGGAAAACAGACGGTCGCGGTGAGCCCGTTGGAGCGGGCGCGATCGGGGTCCATGATGACGTCGTCGGGATCGATGCCGTCGCGCTGGCGCAGGTTCTTGCGCAGGGCGTGGCGGCGTGGGCTGTCTTGCCACCAGTCCAGGCAGGTGTCCAATGTTTCGCCGGAAACAGTTTTTACCCTGGTGTCGAGCAGACCGGCGCGGCGCAGGTGGAGCATAACCTCGGGCAGCCCTCCGGCCAGAAATACCTGTACCGTGGCGAAGCCCCGGGGGCCGTTCGGCAGAGCATCGACCAGGCGCGGCGCCTGGCGGTTGATGGCCGCCCAGTCGGCGGCCACCGGGCGCTTGAGTCCCGCGGAGTAGGCGACCGCGGGCAGGTGCAGCAGCAGGTTGGTCGAGCCTCCGAAAGCCGCATGTGCCACCATCGCGTTGTCGAGCGAGGCTTGCGTGAGTATGTCGCGCGTGCCCAGGTTTAACTGGTGCAGACGCAGCAGCGCGGTGGCGGAGCGGCGGGCGGCGTCGAGCCAGATGGGTGCGCCTGAAGGCGCGAGCGCGGTGTGCGGCAGGGCCATGCCCAGGGCCTCGGCGATGACCTGGGCGGTGGCAGCGGTGCCGAGGAACTGGCAGCCTCCTCCGGGCGTGGCGCAGGCGCGGCAGCCCATCTCGGCGGCGGTTTCGAGCGTGATCTGGTTGTGAGCGAAGCGCGCTCCAATGGTTTGCACTTTGCCGGCATCTTCGCCAGACTCGGGCAGCAGCGTCACTCCTCCCGGGATCAGGATGGTGGGAATCTCGCCGGCCGAGGCGAGAGCCATCATCATCGCAGGCAGGCCTTTGTCGCAGGTGGCGATGCCGATCACGCCCATGCGCGTGGGTAGAGACCGCATCAGGCGGCGCAGCACGATGGCGGCGTCGTTGCGAAAGGGCAGCGAGTCGAGCATGCCGGTGGTGCCCTGGGTGCGCCCGTCGCACGGGTCGGTGCAGGCTCCGGCGAAGGGAATGGCGTTCAGCGATTTGAGTGTGATGGCGGCTTCGGCGACCAGTGCGCCGAGTTCCCAGTGCCCGGTGTGGAAACCGAGAGCGATGGGGGTTCCGTCGGGGGCGCGCAGGCCTCCGTGGGTGCTGAGGATGAGCACTTCCTCGCCGATCAGCTTCTGTGGTTCCCAACCCATGCCGGCGTTCTGGCTCAGTCCGAAAAGATTGCCCGAGGGTGCATTGAGCAGCATCTCTGCCGTGATGGGGAGCTGGCCGCGCGGGCCGGGGGCGTGGGTGGCTACGTCATCCAGGGGCAGGGTCGTGGTTTCAAGAATTGCGGCCAGGGGCAGGGTGGAAATGGGAGTTCTCCTCGAATAGATCATTGTAAGATGCCCGGATGGCAGAGGGGCTGGAGAGGTATCAAAAGGCGAGGACGCTTCATTTTGTTACGTTCAGTTGTGCCGGGCGGCGCGGGTATCTGTGCTTGCCTGCGGCTCGGGATTTGTTCGAAGATGCGCTCAAGAAAGCCCGGCTGAAGTATCGCTTCGACGTAGTCGGATACGTGGTGATGCCGGAGCATGTTCATCTGCTTGTGAGTGAGCCGCGGAAAGAGTTGTTGTCTGTCGCGTACGGGCGGGAGCTAATCAGAAGTTCGAAAGCGAGGAGCATACATGTCAAAGGTTCGTGTCGCGGGATTTGGTATTTCGTTAGACGGTTTTAGCGCAGGGATAGAGCAGAGCCTGGACGATCCGCTGGGCAAGCGCGGTCCAGAGCTCTTTCAGTGGTTCTTTCATACCAGAACATTCTGCGCCTTCCTAGGGAAGGAAGGCGGATCTATCGATGTGGACGACGCGTTCGCACGGCAGTCGATGGAAAACTTTGGCGCCTTCATCCTTGGCCGCAACATGTTTGGTCCGGTCCGTGGCCCATGGCAGGACGACTCGTGGAAGGGATGGTGGGGTCCCAATCCGCCATACCATGCGCCGACCTTCGTTCTGACGCACTACGAGCGTGAACCCCTCGTGATGGAAGGCGGGACGACCTTCTACTTTGTCAGCGGCGGAATCGAAGAGGCGCTGAGGCTCGCGAAACAAGCAGCGGGTGACAAGGATGTCAAGATTGGAGGCGGTGTCTCCACCGTGCGGCAGTATCTGCAGGCTGGGTTGATCGACTCCCTCCAATTTGCACTTTCACCTGTTGCCCTCGGTCAAGGTGAGGCACTTCTTAGCGGCATTGACCTGCCCGCGTTGGGATTTTCTGTGACGGAGCACGAGGCCACGGCGCACGCGACGCATGTTGTACTCACGAAAAGATAGAAGATGAATCCGGCTTGCTGCACTGCCCGGCACCAATTGCCGAACGCTGATGTCCCGTTCGGAGGGGCTCGTGCCAATGATCGATGATTTTCCAGGGGGCGGGGGTTAGCTGTCTGGGTGGGGTTCCGTGACACCCCGGGAGATAAGGGCACCCCATTTCGTAGCACGGAACAGGGTGCCGGGGACCAAGTTCGATCTACTGCTGAATCCATCTACTGCTGAATCGTTGAATCCGCCTTGCTGGGTGCGGCCGTTACCTGCGCTGGAGTGGGTAGTTGGGTATTATCCCAGCCGCCGCCCAGGGCCTGCACCAGTTGCACTGCTGAGGTCATCTGTTCGATCTGCAGGCTGTACAACAGTCTGCTGATCGCCGAACAGCGTGTTCTGCAACGTGACTACGTTGATATAGGGGTCGATGCCGGTTTCATAGCGGCCTGTCTCCAGCTTCAGCGCCAGCTGGGCGGCGTCGACCGCGGCGCGCTGTTGCGCAATCTGCTGAGAAAGTATCCGTGTCTGTGCCAAATAGTCTTCCACCTGCTGGAAGGCGGTCAGCACCGTCTGGCGATAGGTGGCCGTGTCGGCGTTGTAGACGGCGACGAACTGGTGCAGCGCCGCGCTCAGCGCCGCATTGAAAATGGGCTGCGAAAAGCTCGGTCCCACCGACCAGAAGCGGCTGGGCCAGTCGAGAAGGTGCTTGAACAACGAACTCTGAAACCCGCCGCCGGCCGAGATCGTGAGCGTGGGGAAGAAAGCGGTATAAGCGACCCCCAGGTTCGCATTGGCGGCGGCCATGGCGCGCTCGGCGGCGGCAACGTCGGGCCGGCGCTGCAACAGGAGCGAGGGTATGCCTACCGGGATGGGCGGTGGCGCCGTGGTGAGCGCGCGCGTAGGCAGGCTGAAGCTCGGAGCCGGCTTACCGACCAGCGTGGCAATGGCATGCTCGTACTGCGCGCGCAGAATCCCCAGGTTGGTCAGCGATGACTGTGCAGAGAGCAGAGTGCTCTTCGCTTCTACGACAGAGAGCTGATCGCCGACGCCGGTCTCGTATTGCGCCTGCGTCAGTTCCAAGGACTTCTGGTAGTTGGCAACGGTCTGGGTGTAGAGCTGGATCAACGCATCCTGACCGCGAATCTCGAAGAAGAATTCCGCCAGGTCGGCTTGTTCGATGAGCCGCTCGTTTTCAAGATCGGCGGCGCTTACCTGGGCCGTGTATTGCGCGAACTGCACCTCTTTGCGGATTCTGCCGAAGAGGTCCGGCGTCCATGAGGCCTCGAGCGGCAGGGAATAGATCTGCGACTCTTTTCCTGTGTTCGCGGAGGCGGTGTTGCTCAGGTTTCCTGAAGAACGCTGACGGCTGTAAGCGGGGCCGAACGTTAACGTAGGGAAATACTGCGCGCGCGCCTCGCGCACCAGGGCGCGGGCCGCCATGAAGTTTTCGAAGGAGACCTTGATGTTCTGATTGTCGATGTTGAGCTGGTTCTCGAGATCGTTCAACTCGGTATCGTTGAAAATTGCCCACCAGTCGCCGCGGAGCTTGGCGTCAGACGGCTGGGCCACTGTCCACGTACCGGCGTCGGGCGTGCTCTGGGTCGTATCCGCCGCCGGAGCGGGAGTTTCCTTAAATGCCGGCGGAACCTGCGTGGCCGGCGGATGATAGTGCGGCCCGATATGGCAGCCCGTCACCAGCGTACACACGAGCACGCCGGTGATCAGGCTTCGCCGATTTGTTGCTGTCGTTGTCTTCATGAGAGCTAAACCGCTCCTTCGGGATTGGCGGAGAACGTGTCGCGATGCTGACCCATCATGCGTAGCCGCAGACGATCCATATAGAGGTAGATGACCGGTGTGGTGTAGAGGGTGAGCATCTGGCTCACGATCAGGCCACCCACGATGGTGAGGCCCAGGGGCCGGCGCAGCTCAGAGCCTGTTCCGGTGCCAAAGGCCAGGGGCAGGGCGCCGAACAGAGCGGCCATGGTGGTCATCATGATCGGCCTGAAGCGCAGCATGCAGGCCTCGAAAATAGCGTCGGTGGTGCTTTTGCCGTGTTCTCGTTCGGCCACCAGGGCGAAGTCGATCATCATGATGGCGTTCTTCTTCACCAGGCCGATGAGCAACACGATGCCGATGATGGAAATGACGTTCAGGTCATTGTGGAAGACCATCAGCGCGAGCATGGCGCCTACGCTGGCCGGGGGCAGGGTGGAGATAATGGTCAGCGGGTGCACCAGGCTCTCATACAACATACCAAGCACGATATACACCGCCAGCAGCGCGGTAAGCACCAGGATCGGCTCACTCGCCAGCGATTGCTGGTAGGCCTGCAGCGTTCCTGAGAAAAAGCCGCGGATAGTCAAGGGCATGCCCAACTCAGTCTGCAAACGGCTGATCTCGAGTGTGGCATCGCTCAGCGCAAGCCCGGGGGCGAGATTAAACGAAACCGTGACTGATGGAAATACCCCCGTGTGGTTGACCTGCAGAGGCGTGGTGCCCGCCTTGGCGGTGCTGGCTGCCAGAATGGGTGTTGCGCCATTCGAAGTAGCCGCCGGGTAAATGTAGTTGAGGCCTTCGGGCGACTGGAAGTACTTGGGAGCTACTTCGAGCACCACGTAGTACTGGTTCAACTGGGTATAGATGACCGACACCTGCGCCTGGCCGAAGGCGTTGTAAAGGGCTGAATCGAGCGAGGCGGGCGTGAGGCCGAGACGGGAGGCGGTGACGCGATCGTAGGCCAGAACCTCTTCGAGGCCGCCGTTCTGCTGGTCGGTATTCACGTCGGTAAAGCCGGGCAGTTTCTTCATCCCGGCCAGCAGAACGGGTCCCCATTTGGCCAGGTCTTGCACGTTATCGGCCTGCAGGGTGTACTGGTAGAGCGCATTGCCGCCGCGGCCGCCGATGCGCAGATCCTGGGCGGGCTGCAGAAAGGCAGAGGCTACGGGCAGGCGGTTCATCTTGGGCCGCAGACGCGTGATCACGTCCATAACGCTCGTCTTGCGCTCATCCAGGGGCTTGAGGGCCGCGTAGATAAACCCGCCGTTGGTGCCGCCGCCACCGCCGCCGATGTAGGCATTCACGGCCGCCACCGCGGGGTCAGATTTGATCACCCCGACCAGCGCCTTGATCGAGGTGTTCATCACCTCGAAGGACGCGTCCTGCGGCCCTTGCACGCCGCCGACCATGGCTCCCGTGTCCTGCTGCGGAAAGAAGCCCTTGGGAATCTTGAGCACCAGCACCACGTTCAACCCGATGGTGAGCAACAGAACCACCAGCATCAGGCCTGAGTTGTCGAGTACCCACAGAAGGCTGTGCCGGTAGACGTTGAGCATGCCGTCGAACGCGCTTTCGAACACGTGATACAGGCGGCCATGCTTCTCCTCCGTGTGCGGCTTGAGCAGGTGCGCGCACATCATCGGTGTGGTGGTGAGCGAGATCACCATGGAGACGACGATGGCCGTCGAGAGCGTGATGGCAAATTCGCGGAACAGACGGCCGACGATGCCGCCCATCATCAGCAGCGGGATAAAGACGGCAATCAGCGAGGTGCTCATGGTGAGCACGGTGAAGCCGATTTCCTTCGCGCCCTTGAGCGCGGCCTCGGTCGGGTCCATACCCTGTTCGAGATAGCGGGAGATGTTCTCCATCACCACGATGGCGTCATCGACCACGAAGCCGGTCGAGATGGTGAGCGCCATGAGGGAGAGATTGTCGAGGCTGTAGCCAAGCAGATACATCACCGAAAAGGTGCCGATCAGCGAGACCGGTACGGCGACCGACGGGATGAGGGTGGCGCGAGCGTTGCGCAGAAAGAGGAACACCACAAAGATGACCAGCACGACGGAGAGGGTCAGCGATGTCTCCACGTCATGCAGCGAGGCCTTGATGGTGGTGGTGCGGTCGAGCACAACCGTGGTCTTGATTCCCTTCGGCATCACGGCTTCGAGAAAAGGAAGCGCGTCTTTGATGCGCTGGTTGGTCTGGATGATGTTGGCGCCCGGCTGGCGGGTAATGATGATCGTGACCGAGGGAATGCCGTTCATGTAACCGGCGGTGCGGATGCTCTGCGCGGCATCCTGCACATCGGCTACGTCGGAGAGATGGACGGCGAGACCGTTGTGATAGCCCACGATGAGCGGCTTGTATTCCTCGGCGTGCGAGAGCTGGCCGTTGGTGACGAGGTCGGCCGTCACCGTGCCGTCGGAGATCTGGCCACGCGCCAGATCGGAGTTCTGCAGGCTGAGCAGCTTCTGCACCTGGGCCATGGTGATGCCGTAGCGATTCAACTGCGGCGGATTCACATCGACGCGCACCGCTGGGTAAGAAGCGCCACCGACGAATACCTGGCCCACGCCCTGAATCTGCGAGAGCTTCTGCTCCATGATGGTGGAAGCAGCGTCGTACATGGCCTCTTTGTCGTACTTATCTGACGTGAGGCTGAGGATCATGATGGGTGAATCAGCCGGATTCACCTTGCGATAACTCGGGTTCGACGGCAGATTCGCGGGCAGGTAGGTGCGGGCGGCGTTGATGCCGGCCTGCACGTCACGCGCGGCGGCATCGATGTTGCGGTTCAGATCGAATTGCAGCGTCACGTTGGTGCTGCCCAGCGAACTCGACGAGGTCATCTCGGTGACTCCCGAGATGTGGCCGAACTGGCGCTCCAGGGGCGTGGCGACCGAAGAGGCCATGATCTGCGCGCTGGCTCCAGGCAACGAGGCCTGCACCGAGATGGTGGGAAAGTCCACCTGCGGCAGCGGCGACACCGGCAGCACATTGAAGGCGATGGCGCCGGCAATGGCAATCGCGGCCGTCAGCAGCGTAGTGGCGACAGGCCGGTGAATAAATGGAGCGGAGATGTTCACGCTTCACCTGCGGGCTGCGGCGCGCCACCCGCACCCGATGCACGGCGCGAAGGGGAGAACCGCTGCGCAAGATTGTCGAAGAAGATGTAGATGACCGGCGTGGTGTAGAGCGTGAGCACCTGGCTCAATAGCAACCCACCCACCATCGAGATGCCCAGCGGGCGGCGCAGTTCTGAACCTATGCCGGTACCGAAGGCCAGCGGAATACCACCCAGCAACGCCGCCATGGTGGTCATCATGATCGGGCGGAAGCGCAGCAGGCAGGCTTCGTAAATGGCGTCGGTCGCGTTCAGCCCGCGTTGACGCTCGCCTTCGAGCGCGAAGTCGACCATCATGATGCCGTTCTTCTTCACAATGCCGATCAGCAGAATGATGCCGATGATGGCCACGACGCTCAGGTGCTGCTTGAACAGCATGAGCGAAAGCAGGGCGCCGACCCCGGCCGAGGGCAGCGTGGAGAGAATGGTAATGGGGTGAATGAAGCTCTCGTAGAGCACGCCCAGCACGATGTAGACGGTGACGAGCGCGGCCAGAATCAGCAACGATTCATTCGAAAGAGAATTCTTGAACGAGGCCGCGGTGCCCTGAAAGTCAGACTGCACGGTGGGCGGCATGTTCATATCTTTCACCGTTTTCTCGATGACGTCGATGGCATCGCCCAGCGCGGCGTCGGGCGCGAGGTTAAATGAAACCGTGACTGCGGGGAATTGGCCCTGGTGGTTGATCGAGAGCGATTCCGTCGTGTTCTCGATCTTGGCAAAAGCCGACAGGGGCACGGCGCTGCTGCGCGCCGAACTGGTGTTGGTGTTGGCCGAGCTCGATCCGGTTCCGCTGGAGGGGGTGGCGATGCCGCTCGCCGGCGGAGCCAGCACGCCTGAAGATGGCGTGTAGAGTGCGGAGGTGGTCGTCGCATTCGTACCTGCGGAGGCTGAAGCGGAAGCAGAGAAGGAAGTGCTGGCGGCCGCGCCTGTGGCTCCTTGCGAGGCGTTGCCCTGAATGTAGATTTTGTCCAGCTTCCTGGGGTCATGGGTGAACTCGGGCTCCGCTTCCATGATCACGTGGTATTGGTTGAGCTGGGTGTACATGGTGTTGATCTGGCGCTGGCCGAAGGCGTCGTAGAGCGTCTGATCGAGTGTGGAAGGAGCGATGCCCAGGCGCGAAGCCGAAACGCGGTCGATGGCAAGCGACACGGCCAGTCCGCCGGTCTGCTGGTCGGTAGCCACGTCTTCGAGCTGGGGCAACTGCTTGAGCTTGTCCACAAGTCTGTTGGTCCAGAGGTCGAGTTCGGCGACATCCGGATCCTCAAGCGTGTATTGGTACTGGGTGCGGCTTACGCGGTCGTCGACGGTAATGTTCTGCACCGGCTGCATGTACAGCTTGATGTTGCCGATGCTTGAGAGGCTCTGGTTGAGGCGGCGAACCACGTCGGCCGCGCTGATGCGCTGATCCTGCGGCTTGAGATTGATCGACATGCGGCCGCTGTTGAGCGTGGTGTTGGTGCCGTCGGCTCCAATAAACGAAGACAGGCTCTCGACCGCGGGGTCCTTCAGGATGACCCTGGCCAGCTCCTGTTGCGCATTCGTCATGGCCGCGAAAGACGTCGACGTGGGCGCCTGCGAGATGCCCTGGATCACGCCCGTATCCTGCACCGGGAAGAAGCCCTTGGGAATGACGATGTAGAGAAAGATGGTCAGCACCAGCGTGGCCAAAGCTACCAGCAGCGTAAGCCCCTGGTAGCGCAGCACCACCTTGAGCGTGCGGCCGTAGAACGCGATCATGCTGTCGAAAGCGCGTTCCGAGGCCTGGTAGAGGCGGCCCTGCTGCTCTTCAGGGTTGTGTTTGAGAATGCGCGAGCACATCATCGGCGTGAGCGTCAGCGAAACGATGGCCGAGATGATGATGGTGACGGCCAGCGTCACGGCAAATTCGCGGAAGAGCCGGCCGACTACATCACCCATGAAGAGCAGGGGAATAAGCACGGCGATCAGCGAGACGGTCAACGAAACGATGGTGAAGCCGATCTGTTCGGCGCCCTTGAGCGCCGCCTTCATCGGCGGGTCGCCTTCCTCGAGATAGCGCGAAATGTTCTCGATCATCACGATCGCATCGTCGACCACGAATCCGGTCGAGATGGTGAGCGCCATCAGTGAGAGGTTGTCGAGGCTGTAGCCCATGGCATACATGGCCGCGAAGGTGCCGACGATCGAGAGCGGCACGGCCACCGAGGGAATGATGGTGGCGTAGAGGTTGCGCAGGAAGAGGAAGATCACCATGACCACCAGGGCGACGGTGAGCATGAGTTCAAACTCCACGTCGGCTACCGAGGCCTTGATGCCGGTGGTGAGATCGGTAAGCGTGGTGATCTCGACGCCCGAAGGCAGGGTGGCCTTCAACGTGGGCAAGAGCAACTCAATCGACCTGACCACGCTGATGGTGTTGGCGCCGGGCTGACGCTGCACGTTCAGAATGACGGCCGGCGTCAGGTTCATCCATGCGGCCTGCTTGGTGTTCTCTACTCCATCGATCACCCTGGCTACGTCGTGCAGAAACACGGGGGCGTTGTTGCGGTAGGCGATAACGACATCTTTGTAGTCGCCGCTGGTGATGAGCTGGTCGTTGGCGTCGAGCTGGTAGTTCTGGCGCGGCCCGTCAAAGTTACCTTTGGCCTGGTTCACGCTGGCGGAAACCAGAGCCGTGCGAACGGCTTCAAGGTCGATGCCATAGTTCTGCAGCTGGGCCGGGTTCACCTGGATGCGCACGGCCGGCTTCTGGCCGCCGCTGATCGAAACCAGGCCGACGCCGTTGAGCTGCGAAATCTTGGGCGCGAGCCGCGTATCGACCAGGTCTTCTACCTGCGACAGGGGCAGGTTCTTCGACGTGACGCCCAGCGTGAGCACGGGCGCGTCGGCCGGGTTGGTCTTGCTATAGATCGGCGGCGCGGGCAGGTTGGCGGGCAGCAGGCTCTGCGCGGCGTTAATGGCCGACTGCACTTCCTGCTCGGCGATATCGATCGAGAGCGTCAGGTTGAACTGCAGCACCACGACCGAGGTCGCGCCCGAGCTGGTCGAGGTCATCTGGCTCAGGCCCTGCAACTCGCCGAACTGCCGTTCGAGCGGCGCCGTGATCGTGGTGGCGACTACGTCAGGGCTGGCCCCGGGATAGAAGGTGACCACCTCGATGGTGGGGTAATCGACCTGCGGCAGGGCAGAGACCGGCAACTGCGTGTAGGCAACGATGCCCACGAGCATAATGGCGGCCATCAGCAACGAGGTCGCGACGGGCCGCAGAATAAATGGGCGTGACGGGCTCACGGGGCATCGCTCTCGGCGTTCGAGGGAAGAATCTTCTGCTTCGCGATAACGGTCTTCGAGCGATCTTGCAGCTTCTCAAAGCTGCTGTTGGCGACCTCGTCGCCCGGGTTAAGCCCTTCCACCTCGGTGTTGGCCCCTTCGGTGACGCCGGGCTTGACGTTATGAATGTAGGCAACGTTGTCCTGAATCAGGAAGACAAATGCCTGATCGCCATTGTGCTGAATACATGAGGTGGGAATAAGCACCACGTTGTGCAGGGTCTCGACCAGCAGCCGGGCGTTGACGAACTGGTTGGGGAACAGCGCATTGTCTTTGTTATCGAACACGGCGCGCAGCTTCAGCGTGCCTGTGGTGGTGTCGATCTGGTTGTCGGTCGCTTCCAGCTTGCCCGAGGCGAGCTTGATCTGCCCTGAGCGGTCAAGCGCTTCCACCGGCAGCGCCCTGCCCGAGCGCAGCTGCTGCTCGAGCAGGGTCACGCTGTCTTCAGGAATGGTGAAGACCACGGTGATGGGCTGCAGTTGGGTGATGACGGCGAGCGGAGTGGAGGCCGTAGCGGTGGCCAGGTTGCCGGGGTCTACCAGGCGCAGACCGACCCGGCCGGCAATGGGCGACGTGATGTTGGTAAAGCCCAGTTGCACCTGGTCGAACTGCAGCGTTCCCTCGTCTGACTGAACGGTGCCCTTGTACTGGGCAACGATTTTCTCCTGGTCGTCGAGCGTTTGCCTGGGGATGGCGTTGCGCGCCCAGGCATCCTGGTAGCGCTTCAGGTCCATTTCGGCCTGGGCCAGCAGGTTCGTGTCACGCACCAGCGCTCCCTGGGCGGTGGTGGTCTGGGCGGCAAACGGGCGGGGATCTATCTGGATGATGGGCTGACCTTTATGCACCATCTGGCCTTCTCTATAGAGGACCTGGTTAATGACCCCCGTCACCTGGCTGACAATCGTCGTGGTGTAGACAGGGGTGACGGTGCCGATGGCTTCCAGGTAAACACCGATGTCTCCTCGCCGGGCGGTTGCCGTGGTCAGGGCGACGGTGCCTCCGGCAGCGCCCCGGCGTCCACCGCCGCCCGTGGCGACCGGGGACTGGCGATGGTTCACAACCCACCAGAAGAGCAGGCCAAAGAGGGCAAGAATGACCAGCCAGACGAGAATGCGGACTCCGGTGGAGCGTTTGGCAGGGGGCAATGGGTGATCTGGACCGATGTGCGGCTGGCGGGCAGTCTCGCGATTGTCGTCTTGCATCAATGAGTCTGGTGTCCTTTGCTGTCTTGCTGGCTGCTGCGGCGCAGGCATTGAAGGCGCGCGACGCCCCGTTGCCTGGTTTTTCGGTTACGACCTGGCGGGAGGAGTGGCCTCAGCTCCAGCCGGTTGCCCGGCAAGGAGCCGGTGGCCGCTGGTGAATCGATGGTTGTCTGGGCCTTTTAAGTAAAAGTCTCTGGCACTTACACGATAGACGTGGGAGAAGTGTCGTGAGACGCATGCTCGCTGTGCTCTATGTCGAGGATAACGCAGGCGCGTTCCCGCGAAAAGACCAAGCGCGGGCGAGCGGCATATCTGTTGTGAGTTCACCCTGGAAGGCCCTCAAAAAAACGGAACCAGTCCCGAAGGAAAGAAGTTCCAGGATTGCCGGGTACACCCTCCTAGTAACGAATGCCTGGGTGGCCCCCGGGCATTTGGAATGGGGGCAGATTCAAGTGCCCGCTGACTCTGACCGTTGCTTGGCGTCCACGAGCACCCAGGATTCCATGGTGGATTTCATCGTGGGTAATCCTCAGCCGGCGCCATTCGACTTCGCTCAGGCCAGGCTCAACGGGGACTCCTTCCGTTTCTTCCACGGCCTTTCGGGTGAACCGCGAGATTGTCGTCAACCGTTTCCGTTAACTCCCGGCGCGCTTCGGGTTGTTCCGAAGATTACCCGGTTTTCTCCTTCGCCCGTTTTCCACGCTCCCACGAGGCAATGACACTTTCGCGCCACGGCATATTGTAATAATGATTGTAATAAATTGCCGCATGGTTACCGTGGTGCATTCCAGTAATGGCGCTAAAGTGACACCGGTCGTTCGTGCCGCTACCCGTTTCGTAAGCTGGTGCTTTTTTGAATCTGCTTTAGTCTCTGTTTTGTAAGCAGTCGCATGGAAGCGGGGGGAAACATGAAGCGGTTGAGCAAGGCTCTGAAAGTGGCGATGGTGGTAGCGGGGACAACGGTGCTGGCAGCCGGATGCGGAAGCGCTCGAACGGCGAACAAGGAAAATCTCGCCTGGGCTCTTAACAACGATTACTCAGCGAACCAGGATTGCCTGTTCGCCAAGCCGATGCCTTTTCCTTATGAAGTGGCATTGAACGACAAGCTGCTGCAGGAAACGCGCCACAAGCTCGATGCGCTATCGGACGCAGGTCTGCTGGAACGCGACCAGACGATTCAGAGCGGGAGCCCGGTGAACCGCTATATGCTCACCGCCGCAGGCGCGAGCGCCGAAGGCAAGGGACGTTTCTGCTATGGAAAACGCAAGGTGACGAGCATCGAGAAGTTCACGCCGCCGGTCGATCACGACGGCATGCCGGTGACCAAGGTGGAGTATCACTTCGTGATGAAGAATCCGCCGAGCTGGGCCAAGCAGGAGCCCGTCATCGAAGCGTTTCCCTCAGTAGCGAAATCGATGGCGTCTGAGCCGGTGGATGAGGCCACGCTGGTACTGACGTCGAACGGCTGGGAGCTCACCTACTAAGTCCAAGCTTCCGCCAGGCGCCCCTGTTCGCCACCGAGTTCTGGCAAACAGGGGCGCATTTCTTTTTGGGGACGAAAAATTACATTCGACAAAGATCATTTCAGGCCAAGCAACCCGTCCAGGGAGAAAGGACTTGTTTGTCTTTAAGCGCTCAACAGAATACGCAAGTCGCGCAGATTATTGTGCGTGGGGCCGGTGACCAGGGTGTCGCCCAGAGCGCTAAAGAGCGGATACGCATCGAACCTGGCCAGGGCCGACTGCGCGTCGAAGCCTTTCGCCCTCGCTCTTGCCACCGTCGTTGCGTCGGCCACGGCGCCCGCGGCTGGGCTGGTTCCGTCAATGCCGTCCGAGCCCGCGCTCAGCACCACCATGCCCTCTAACCCCGCCAGCGCGCAGGCCAGGGCAAATTGCTGGTTGCGGCCGCCGGAACCGTGGTCCTCAGGCAGGCGCACGGTCACTTCTCCGGCAGAGAGCAGGCAGAGCTTCGGGTGCGATGCGCGCAGCGTGCGGAAGCGGTCGAGCAGATAGCGGGCGGCGTCGGCGTAGTCCCAATCGTCACAGTCATTGTCTATCACGACTTCGTAGCCCAGCTCCGCGGCGCTGGCGCGCGCGGCTGCTGCCAGGTCGTCGCTCGAGAGCAGGGTTTCCACCGGAGCGGGCTCGAGTGCCGGCGTTTCCGGCAGCGCGGGATCCTCGAAGAACCTGCGCACGGATGCGGGGAAGCGCTCCGCGAGTTTGTAGCGCGCGATAATCTCATGGCACTCCGCTACGGTCGAGGAGTCTTCGAGCGTGGGCCCGGAAGCGAGGGCATCGAGATACCTGGGCGCGACATCGGCCAGCAGCAGCGAGTAGCGGGCGGCGAGGGGGCAGGCGGCTGCCAGGCGGCCTCCCTTGACCGCGGAGAAATGCTTGCGCACCGTGTTGATCTCGGCGATGGTTCCCCCGCAGCCTACGAGCGAACGATAGAGGGCCTGGGTTTCTTCAAGCGTGATGCTGCGATCGAGCGGCAGCTCGCACATGGCCGAGCCGCCTCCGCTGATGAGGAAGAAGACGAAATCGCGCGCCGTGGTTTGACCGAGCAGATCCAATGCGGCGCGGGCCGAGGCGAACGAATCCAGGTTGGGCAGTGGATGCCCTCCCGCGTAGTACGCGATGTTCGCGATGCGGTCTGAAGGCAGCAGCGGGGCGCAGCACACTCCACCGGTGAGTGGGCGGGGCAGGCGTTCAGCCAGCGTTTCGAGCATCGGCAGCGCGGCTTTGCCGATGGCTATGGCCCAGATACGGTCATAGATGCGGTGGTATTGGTCAAGCTGCAGTGCGTGCAACCGGACCTTGCGGTCGAAGGCGGCCGGGATGCTCGATGCCTTGAGCGCGTGGTGAAAGATCTGGCGTGCCTCGTCGCTAGTCATGCAGAAACTGTGTTTCGATCCACTGGTTCAGCGCGTGCTGCACCTGGTCGAGTTTGCCGGCGAAGAAGTGATCGGCTTGCTGCACCAGGATGAGTTTGGCCGGGGGCAGCGCTTGCGCGACGGCGGCTTCTACTTCTGCCACAGGGCCGTATTCGTCACGCGTGCCGCTGATAAAGAGTTTGGGCTGGCTGCAACGGGCGAGAAAGCTGTACTGATATTCACGGTTACCGGCGCTTATCGGCAGCCCTAAGGCGGCGATGCCTTTCACGCGTTCGTCGCCGCAGCAGGCTTTGAGGCCCACGTAAGAACCGAAGGAAAAACCGGCGAAGAGAAGAGGCAGCGCGTATTCCTTCTGCAACCAGTCGAGGGCCGTCTGCACATCGGCCATCTCGCCGCGGCCGTTGTCGTGCCGGCCTTCGCTCAGGCCGGCTCCGCGAAAGTTGAAGCGCAGCACCGGCAGGCCCTGCGACTGAAACGCCTTCATGGTGTGATAGACGACCTTGTTGTGCATGGTTCCACCGAAGAGCGGGTGCGGATGGGCCACGACGACGGCGTAGCGCGCGCCGGGCGCTCCCTCGTTGAGGAGTGCTTCGAGACGGCCTGCAGGGCCGCGTAAATCTTCAATACTGCGCACGAGCGCAGAGACGGTCGAGGGTTCGCTCATTTGCCTGCTACGTATCCTAAACGTTCGGGCTCTGCTTCCACCTATCGTTCGGTGTCGAGCAGGGGGGCATGAGGCGGGTTCCACCGTGGCCGCCTCAGGTATGCTGACAAATGATGAAGCCTGCCGCGAAGCCTCTTGACCCGTTAGACCTGACCCGCCGACTGGTGGATATCGAATCCCTCACCTATAACGAAGGCGCGGTGGGCCTGTGGCTCGATGAGTTTCTGGCCGGGCGCGGCTTTACCACCGAGCGAACGGCCGTGCCGCAGCCGGCACAGAGCAAGTACAGTGGCGATCGCTTCAACGTCTACGCCGGTACGGGCGTGCGGCCCGATGTCGTGCTTTCGACCCATATGGATACGGTGCCCCCGTTTATCCCCTTCCGTGAAGACGATCTCTATCTGTACGGTCGTGGCGCCTGCGATGCAAAGGGCATTATTGCGGCGCAGGTAGCCGCGGCCGAGCGGTTGCGTGAGGCCGGGGTGGCCGTGGGGCTGTTATTTGTGTCGGGCGAAGAGCGCGATTCCGCGGGCGCAAAAGTCGCGAATCTGGCTCCCAGGGGCAGCCGCTTCCTCATCAATGGAGAGCCCACCGACAACCGCCTGGCGCTGGCATCGAAAGGCGCTCTGCGGGCCGAGATTCGCGCCCATGGAACGATGGCGCATTCGGCTTATCCAGAGTTGGGCGATAGCGCGATCCACAAGCTGGTCGAGGTGATGCACCGCCTGCTCGCACTCGATCTGCCGAATGTCGAGGGCATAGGGCCGAGCACGCTCAACATCGGGTCGATCGAGGGTGGGCGGGCGCCAAACGTCATTGCCGATGCGGCGACGGCGCAGGTGCTGATCCGGCTGGTGGGCGATTCAGAATCGACCCGGCAGGCGATCATGAAAGCGGCAGAAGGTCTGGCTGAGGTGGAGTTCACGCTGGAGATTCCGTTTATCCAAATGCGCGCGGTTCCCGGGCTGGAGACGATGGTGGCTGCGTTCACAACCGATATTCCGGCGTTGACCAATTGGGGAGAGCCTCTGCTGTTGGGCCCGGGGTCGATTCATGTGGCGCACACTCCGTTTGAGAAGATCGCCAAGCGCGAACTGCTCGATGCCGTGGATTTGTACTTCCAGGTGGCGCAGCGGCTGGTTTCGTAGGCTGGTTTCGTAGTTTGGTTTCGGAGGCTGGTTTCGTAGCTGAGAAGAAATAACGGCAATGGCGAGAAGGCAATGACGAGCTTTGGCTGGCTGGTGCGGCTGAAATATGGACTGCTGGCCGCGCTCACCGGCTGGGTGGCGGGCTGGGCCGTCTGCTTTCCGTTTCAGCTGGCCACCGCCCGGCGCTACGTGCTCGTGTATGGAGCGCCCCTGCCCACCACCCTGGCGAAAGGGCTGGTCGTGTGGGCCGGCTTCAGCCTGTTTATGGCCGCAGCCGGATTCGTGCCGATCATGCTGCCCCTGCTGGTGCTGGCCCCCCCACGGTGGATGGTCCGTTGGCGGCGGCTGCTTATTCCCGCGGCTCCGTTGCTTGCCGCCGCGGCCATGTACCAGCGCATGGGGCTGTTGAGCATGTATTCTGTGCGCCACACAGAGGCGGTGCGCAACTTCTTTGTGACCGCTCCCAATATCTTCGTCGTAACCTTTGCCCTGGTGGTGGTGTGGGTATACTTGGCACTGGCGCAGCGCCGCCTCATGCCAGACACGTAACCAACCCCCATCCTTCGCGTTCCCCCCCTCTCCCACCTTCGCGTTCCCACCTTCGCGTACTTGGATAGGTAGACTTACAGTCGATGACACATCCGGCTAATCCTCTCGCCCAGGCTTCATCCTCCTACCTGCGGTCTGCCATGCACCAACCGGTGCAGTGGAATGAATGGGGAGCCCCAGCGTTTGCCCGCGCGGCTGAGGAAGATAAGCCCATCCTGCTCGACATTGGCGCCGTGTGGTGCCACTGGTGCCATGTGATGGATCGCGAGAGCTACGAGGACGCTGAACTCGCCGAGGTGATCAACCAGAACTTCGTCGCCGTGAAGGTCGATCGCGATGAGCGGCCCGACGTGGATGCGCGCTACCAGGCCGGCGTCTCGGCCATCAGCGGGCAAAATGGATGGCCCCTCACGGCCGTGCTGACTCCGGAAGGGAAGCCGTTCTTTGGAGGGACGTATTTCCCCCGCGAAGACCGCTACGGCCGCCCGGGGTTTGCCCGCGTGCTGCTGACCATGGTGGATGCCTGGAAGAACCGCCGCGACGAAGTGATGGAGTCGGCCGGCAGCGTGATTGAGGCGATCGAATACAACGAGACCTTCGCCGGGCGCGCGGGCAGCCTGAGCATGGATATCGTGACCCAGATGGTGGCCTCGGCGCTCGAAAAGTTCGACCGCCATCATGGCGGGTTCGGCGCACAGCCCAAGTTCGCGCACCCCTCGGCCATCGATCTGCTGCTCGATGTTGCTGTACGCACGGAGCATTCTGGTTCTAAGGAAGCAGCTACGGTTACGTTAGAGAAAATGGCCCGGGGCGGCGTGTATGACCAGCTGGCAGGAGGGTTCCATCGCTACTCCGTCGATGAGGCGTGGGTGGTGCCGCATTTCGAGAAAATGCTCTATGACAATGCGGAGCTGCTGAAGAACTACGTGCATGCTTTCCAGAGCTACGTGGAGCCGGAAGCGGGGCGGGTGGCCAACGACATCATCCGCTGGATGGATGCCTGCCTCAGCGATCGCGAGCGGGGCGGCTTTTATGCCTCGCAGGATGCGGACATCAACCTCGACGACGACGGCGATTACTTTACCTGGACGCGGGCCGAAGCGGCCGCGGTGCTCTCTGCCGATGAGATGGAGATTGCCGGGCCGTACTACGACCTTGGCGACCTGGGCGACATGCAGCATAACCCGGCAAAGAACGTGCTGCATGTGAAGCACACGCTCGGTTCGGTCGCGGCGCGCGCGGCCAAGACGGAATCAGAGGCTGCCGCTTTGCTGGCCGCGGCGCGGGCAAAGTTGCTGGCGGCCCGGCACGAGCGGCCGGCTCCGTTCGTGGATACGACGATTTACACCAACTGGAATGCGTTGGCGATTTCGGCTTATCTCGAAGCGGCGCAGGTGCTTCGTCTGCCTCAGGTGAAAGCGTTCGCTCTGCTTACGCTCGATCGCATTTTGCGTGAGGGTGCAGACAGCGCGCGTGGCCTGGCGCATGTAATTGCCTACTCTGGCGGTGCGCCTATGGCTGCGAAGTGGGTTTCCGGCGTGCTCGATGACCATGCGTTCCTCATCCATGCCTGTGTCGATGGCTGGCTGGCGACGGCAGACGAGAAGTATTACCGCGCCGCGATGCGCCTGGCTGAGCAGATGATTGCAAAGTTTTACGATACGGCCGGCGGGGGATTCTTTGATGCGGCAGCGCAGGGCGAAGAACTGCTGGGCGCATTGACGGCCCGGCGCAAACCGCTGCAGGATTCGCCTGTGCCGGCAGGGAACCCGGCAGCCGCTGGGGCGTTGTTGCGGCTGTACGCGCTGAGCGGGCGTGAAGATTTCCGCGACAAGGCGGAAGATACGCTCGAAGCATTTGCCGGCGTGGTAACGCACTTCGGGCTCTATGCGGGCACGTACGGGCTGGCGCTGGAGCGGTGCCTGCTGCCGCCGGTGCAGGTGGTGGTGATTGGTGAAGATGAAGCCGCCGACGAACTGGAAACGGCAGCGACGGTGGGTTATGCGGTGAACAAAAGCGTGATCCGGTTGAAGCCTGCTCAGGTCACGAGCAGCCTGCCACCGGTGCTGGCAGAAACGCTGCCGCTGTTGCCAAACCTGAAAGAGACGAAAAGCTTCGCCGTGGTGTGCAAAGGAACCTCCTGCCTGCCCCCAGCAACGGATACGGAACAGTTACTAGCGCAATTGCAGGGGTAGGTCGAAGCAACGGAGCCCCTGCGCCTTGGACGGGCTTGTACGCGGAGACGCGACTGACCTCACGAGCCACGAAGCCCTCCTGCTGGACGGTAAGTCGTGGTTACAAAACCCAACGCAATTACCCGGCCCCGCACTCCTGGACGGTAAGTCGTGGTTACAAAACCCCACGCAATAACTAGACCCCAACCCCTCGAATATTGGGGCACCCGTCCAGGGGCGGGGTTCTGTTGACCTCTCAGGTGTTGTCACACGACTTGCCTTTAAGAGGAAACGATTCGACCCACCCCGGCCCTTACTTCCCGGCAAACGGATTCGTCTCATTCGGCTTGGCCATCGTCGGGTCGGGTTCCTTCACCGTCTCCCCTTCGGCCCTGCTCGTTTGCGCCGAACCGTTGAATATGCGATACGGGCTGCCGGGCAGCATATGCTGCTCCTCCAGCGCCAACCGGATCCGCCGTTGCATTTCGCGCATGGCATCGAACTGCCGGCGCGCCAGCGTCCTGATCTGGATGGGGTAAATGACCTCGGTTCCCTTGATCGAGTCCACGCCGAACACCTGCGGGTCGCTCAGGAAAACGTCCTTGTAGGCAGGCTCGTTGCGCACCTCGAGTGCAATCTTTTTTAACAGCGGAATCACCTGGTCAGGGTTCGCCGAGAAATCCACCGAAACATTCATCGTGGCGACCGAGTAACCGCGTGTCTGGTTGGCTACGTTCGTGACCTGGCTGTTGGGGATGATGTACAAGGTGCCGTCGAACCCGCGTACCGTGGTCTTGCGCAGGGTCATGCTCTCGACCGTTCCCGTCATGCCCGCCAGCGTGACCACGTCGCCCACGTTGTATTGGTCTTCAATCAGGATGAGGGTGCCGTTCAGCACGTCTTTTACGATCGTCTGTGCGGCCAAACCGATTGCAACGCCGGCGACCCCGGCGCTGGCCAGCAACGGCCCCAGGTTCAAGCCGAGCACGTTCTCCATGATCTGCAGCACGGCCAGAAAAATAACGATGCCGATGCCGGTAGCGCGGATCACGGTGGCGAGCGTCCGCACCTGGGCCCCGTTGGTCGAACTCAGGTTGTCGCGCCTTTCAGCCACTTTGATGATGCGGGTGGTGACGAAATGGACCAGCCCAATCAGCACCGCGGCATAGACGGCGATGAACATCAGTTTGGGCAGGCCAACATGCAGAAAATCCTGAGCGTCGTGCAACCATTGCTGGTTAAGATCGCGCACAAACGTCGATGTTGGATCAGACCGAAAAAGCAGCCCGGTCAAGAGAGCGATGGGGAAAAATGTGGCGTAAACTGGCACCCTATGATGCTACTCGAGCGATGGGTGGTTATGGTGGGGATCGGCATCATCCCGGCCCTTTTGGCCACATCATCGAACGCAGGTTCACCCACTCGGGACGCGGGTTGGGCCGCTCAGCAGCCGAGTAAGTCTGCCCAACCGCCGAGCAAGCCACCGCAACAGACCGGCCCCCAAAACAAACCGCCGGACGATGTCGTCCGGCCCGACAACGGAGCTCCTCCCGACCAGGCGGTTCAACCCGATCAAGATGCACCGCTGGCTCCTGTGCTGGTGCCTGATCCGCCGCCGCCTCCGGATGCGTTGCCGGAGGAGGCGGACGAACCGGCCGAGCCTTCTCCCAGCACCGCCGCCCACGACTCTGGCCCGGCGACGCAGCAGAAAACTCCGCCGGCTCCTGTCTCTTCCGCCGGCGTGACCCCGGCCGATACGGAACCGCTCGCCCCCAACGCAACCCCCGAACAGCGGCAACTGCGGAAGGACGCGGACCGCCTGCTGGAACTGGCCGGGGAACTGAAGCAGGAAGTGGAGAAGGCCGGGACCAACACCCTTTCGCTGGCGGCCCTGCGCAAGGCGGATGAAATGCGGAAGCTCTCTGCAAACTTAAAGGAAAGGATGAAGGGATGGAGCGAAACCACTCAAAACCGATGAGTCACCGGAGTTGGAAGGTGGTGCTCGTGGTTGCCGCCCTGGGGGGCGTGGCGACGGCACAGTTCCCTCTGAACCCGCTCAACGGGTCGCCGGGGGCAGGCGCTGACGTGCGCACGCAGGATACGCAGCATGGACGTGATACGCCCGGGATCAGCCAGGATATGCAGGCGCGCCAGCTCAAGCGGTTGCACGAAATGCGTCAGAAAGAAGTCTTCACCGATACCGACCGGCTGCTGCAGTTGACGGCCGAACTCAAGAAGCAGGTGGATAGGGCGAGCAAGCCGACGCCTAACGATCTAAAAGACGTGGACGAAATCGCCAAGCTCTCCAAGCGGATCAGCGAATACATCAAGATGGAGTAGCCGGGTCGACCCGGCACACCCGGCGTAGCAGCTGAATGAACAGGGTACGATGCAGAAAGTTTATCTCGGCGTAGATGTGGGCGGCACCAAGACCGCTGTGGTGTTGTCTTCTCAACCGCCGGCTACGTTGGGGCGCATTGAGTTCGCGACCCTGCCCAAGAAGGGCCCCGGGCAGGCGATGGAGCACATCATTGCCGCCGGGCATGCCCTGCTGGCCGGGCACGGCTTCAGCACGATGCAGATTGCCTCGATCGGTGTGAGCTGCGGCAGCCCCCTCGACCGGGTGCGCGGGCTCATTCAGGCTCCCCCGAACCTGAGTAGTTGGGTCGATGTGCCCATCACCCGGCTCTTGGGCGAGGCGTTTCAAGCAAAATGCCGCTTGGAAAACGACGCCAACGCAGGCGCGGTCGCCGAGCACCGTTTCGGCGCGGGCATGGGCTGCGACCACATGGTGTTTCTTACCCTCGGCACCGGGCTGGGCGCAGGCATCATTGCCGCCGGCAGCCTTTACCTGGGGGCCAACGGAGACGCCGGAGAGATCGGTCACGTGCGGCTCACTCCCTCAGGCCCTGTGGGTTACCACAAAGCGGGCTCGATTGAAGGCTGGTCGAGCGGCGGCGGCATTGCGCAGTTGGCCGCCACGCGGCTGGCCCAGGCAAAGAAGCGGGGGAAAACCAGCCTCTTGCTGGCGCATCCCCACGGGAATCCCTTGACGGCGCGCGATGTGGCCATAGCCGCCCAGGCAGGGGATGCGGTGGCGCTCGGTGTTCTGCGCAAGTCGGGTGAGCGGCTGGGCCAGGTTCTGGCGATGTTGATCGATGTGTTGAATCCACAGCGCATTGTGCTGGGCGGCCTCGCCTGGCGCATGGGCGAACCCCTGATGGGACCCATGCGGCGTGTCATGCAAAGCGAAGCCCTGCCGCAAACCCTGCGTGCCTGCAACATTGTGCCCGCCGCCCTTGGCGAGCAAATCGGCGATGTGGCCGCCCTCTGCGTGGCCATGGGGCTAGAAGGCAAGGGCGAGAACTGAACTGCAGCAAGGAGTCCTGTCACAACCCCTGCCCCCTCAACCGAACCCCACCCCCTGGACGGGTGAGATTCTGCACCATGAACCGCAGGAGCCATTCTTCTGGAAGGCAAGTCCTGTCACAACCCCTACCCCCTCAACCGAACCCCACCCCCTGGACGGGTGCCCCCAATATTCGAGGGGATGGTTCGCACCAGCGTACGTGGGTTGAATTGAATGGGCGAAGCCCATCGAATGCTCTCACTCGACACGCCGATAAACCTGTGCCATACGATTTTCTTTATCACTGAAGTAAAGAGACTCGCGTTTTCTCTACTTACCACCCGGTCCGGGTGACCAGCGCTGTTTGTCCCCTCAAACGCACAGGATAAAATCAACGAGGTTTGCACCAACTACAGACCAAGGGTGAACGATGAGTGGAAGACTAGCCGGTAAGACCGCAGTATGTACCGCCGCAGGACAAGGCATCGGGCAGGCAACCGCCATCGCCTTCGCGCGCGAAGGAGCCGCCGTATGGGCCACGGATATCAACCCCGCCGCCCTCAAGTCTCTCTCCTCTGAGTATCCGCAAATCATCTGCCGCACACTCGACGTCCGTAACCCCGCGGCCATTACCGAACTTGCCGCGGAACTACCCGCGCCCGACATCCTCTTCAACTGTGCCGGCTATGTTCACCACGGAACGATTCTCGATTGCAGCGAACAGGATTGGGATTTTTCCTTCGACCTGAACGTGCGCTCCATGTATCGCACCTGCCGCGCTTTTCTCCCTGGCATGTTGCAGGCCGGCCGCGGCAGCATCGTCAACATGGCATCGATTGCCTCGAGCGTGCGCGGCGTGCCCAACCGTTTCGTCTACACTGCATCCAAGGCGGCGGTGGTGGGGCTAACCAAGGGCATCGCGATCGACTTCGTGAGCCGGGGAGTCCGCTGCAATGCGATCTGCCCCGGCACCATTCAGTCGCCTTCGCTCGATGGGCGTATCGCTGCGCAGGGCGATGTGGAAAAAGTCCGCAAGGAATTTATCGCGCGCCAGCCCATGGGCCGGTTGGGGCGCGCGGAAGAAGTGGCTGCCCTGGCCGTCTATCTCGCCTCGGATGAGTCGAGCTTCACGACCGGGCAGACCCACGTCATCGACGGTGGATGGAATATCTAGGAATGTATGCCGGCGGAGCCGACTGCGGGTGCCCGGCCTATCTCCCGGCGAGTGTGCCGGGAGGGGCTGCTATGCCGCCGCGGCCTTTCTTACTTTCGCCCAGCGCCTGCGCTGTGCCGCGGCAATCTTCTTGCGGGCTTCCAAGCTCAGAATGCGCTTGCCCGTGGGGGCCGTACCGTTGGACGCAGTGCTCCGGGTGGACGCAGTGCTCCGGGCGTGACCGTTCGAACCCTGCAGCAATGCCTTTACCTGTTGCAGCCGTTCAATTTCGTCATTGATGTGTTCTAAGATCTCTTTAGTGTTCATGGGTTTCTCCGGACGCCCAAAAAGTCGTCACAGTTATTATAACAAATACACCTGGCAGCTACCCGGTGTTCGAGAAAAGGTTACTGTTTTGTTTCTAAAAACTTCACTGAACCGGCTGCGTGGCCGTACTCTCCTCGATGACCGGGCTAACCAGGCTGAGCAGTTATTTCTCGCTCCTTTGTTTACAGAAGAAGTGGTCTCCGCGATTCGTCTTATCTCGACCCGCCTGCCGCTCAAGGCCGATGAAGCCTCGCGGCTGTTGTGGCAGCAGGAGAGCAATGCTGCCTCAGAGGCGGAGTATGATGCGCTGCGGCCGCTCTTTGAGCAGGTTGCAACCCCGAAACGCGTGCTCGAGATCGGTCCAGGGTTCGGGCGCTCGGTGGTCTTCTTTCAAAAGAAGGGGTTATTCCCCGCGAGCGAGATCAGCCTGTACGACGCAGACGGAACCAGCACCAAGTACAAGCAGAAATTTTACGACCATCCGCCGCAGTGGCCCGATGTATCTTCCTTTTGCGGCAACCTGCCGTTGTTACGCGCCATGCTCGACTACAACGGCGTAGAGCACTACAAAGTATTTGACGCACAGAAGTTACCGTTGTCACAGCTGCCGGGTCCGTATGACTTAATTTATGGCTTCTATAGCATCGGCTTCCATTGGTCGCTCGAGTATTACCTCGACGATCTGGAGCCGCTGCTTGGCGAGCACAGCCTGCTGGTCTGTACCTTGAACAAGAACTTTCGCACCTTCCCCCGGTTGGAGAAATTTTCAACGCGCGTGCTCTCATGCCGCGAAGTGAAGAAACATGCCGCACCCCTGCGGCTGCTGGCGCTAAGCAAGGGGCCGCTGCCGAAGGTCGGGCAAAGCCTGCACGAGGCATTCGCCTAGCCCACATCGCTCACAAGCGCGGGCGGAGCGGCAACATGCTCTCATGCCAAACTGTTAACTGGAGCTGGTAACTGCCCCCTTGTCATCTTGGCTGAAGTAAACCGATCCGGTTCCCTACCACCATCGAAACCACACTCAATAAAAGCAACCACCTCCCCGCTTGTCATGCCGACCAAAGCGAAGCGTTGATTGTCATCCCAGCACAGTCGAGGGAACTGCAGTTCCCAACCACCATCGAAACTGCTCTCAATAGAAGGTAACCAAACCTCCCCTTTGTCATCTCGACCGAAGCGTAGCGTTGATTGTCATCCCGAGCGAAGTCGAGGGAGCTGCAGTTCTCTACATCCAGCAACATCTGCCAGGGGAAATCAACCACCCCCCAACCCGGCCCCCCAACCCCGCGATTGCTATCATAGATAGATGTGCGGCCGTTACGTTCGTAAGTCGACGCGACGAGAAATTGCCCGCTGGTTTGATGCCGAAGATGACGAGGCGCAAGCCTGGGATACGAGTTACAACGTCGCGCCCCAGAGCTTTCAACCCGTCATCCGTCTGAACCGCAAAACCGGCGCGCGCGAAATCGTGCTCATGCGCTGGGGCCTGGTCCCGTACTGGTCGAAAGACACCAGGATCGGCCTTTCTACCATCAACGCCCGCGCGGAGTCCGTGGCCACCGCGCCCGCCTTTCGCGAAGCTCTCAGGCATCGCCGCTGCCTGGTGCCCGCCAACGCCTTCTACGAATGGCAAAAGCTCGACCCCAAACACAAGCAACCCTTTGCCATCGCGCTCACCAGCGGGGAACCCTATGGCTTCGCCGGGTTGTGGGAGCGATGGAAAGATCCGGCGACCCGGCAAGGCCTCGAAACGTTTTCAATCGTCACCACCGATTCGAATGACGTTGTAGCCCCGCTGCACAACCGCATGCCGGCGATCATCGAACGCAAAGACTACGCGCGCTGGCTGGGCGAAGGCCCTGAGTATGCAAAGCAACCGCCGCCGCTCGATCTGTTGCGGCCCTTCCCGGGGCAGGAAATGACCGCCTGGCGGGTGGACAGCGCGGTTGGCAATGCGCGCAACGACAGCCCCGAGCTCTTCAAAGAGAAGGGTGGGGAGAAGGCCGGCCAGGAGCCCGCCCCGGGACTTTTTTCCTGACGGATCGCTCGTGTCGCGGATCCGCAACACGCGGCAGATTGTCGAATCATCGCCGCTCAACCGCTTCAAAACCTCACCCTGCCGCGCATGCGTTGCTGCTTCGTGGAAAGTGTTTCGGATCAGCAACAGTTGAGTGTGTCTCAATATCCGCATCGGCCACAGTTGCATAAAAGACAACAGCGGTGAGTACGAAGAAAAAAGTAGCACAAATGTTGTGCTGCTCCTATTACTTCCGAGGTAAGAGAAATCGTGCATAGACGATTGCGATATGTCTCAACGTGAGGCATACTTGCGTCTAGTTAAGTCGTAACTGTGACAGACAGTTATGTTTTGAAGGGCTCCCTCCCTCTCCCGGCTGGCCCTTCTTTTTGCCGTTGGATTCTCCCCCAAGAACCCAAGGAGTTGTGCTATGAGTCCTCTTCGGAGACATGGCGGTGGCCGCCCCCGGTCCACCCATTCCATCCTGAACGTTGCAGAACGCTGGGGCATCTCAGAAAAAGCGGCGCGCCGTCTTGCAGCCCGCAATTTGAGTGACGAGGCGATGGCCATCCTCGCGCGCGATAGCCAGCGCTACGCGGCTGCGCAGCGCCGCGAAACTCCGGCCCAGGGCAGGTATACCGGTGGTCTGCGCAAGCTGGGCATGCGCAGCCGTGTACCGGCGGACCGTGCATGAGCCAGGCCGGCAGAAGGCAAACGGGCCGCAAGAACACACGTGGGCGCATGAAAGAACGCGCCCTGGCAAGGTTTGGTTTAGAGGTCGGCAAGGCGGTACGGCAAATGCTCGTCGAGCGGGTGCGCAGCGGAGAGGTAAAGTATGCCCGTAAGCTCACCCACTCCCGCACAGTCATAGTTCTCGATTACGCCGGCAGGGAGATAACGTTTATTTACTGCAATACGTCTAAGGAAATTCTTACCTTTCTGGCGCCCGACGCTCCTGAAACCGCGGACTGGCGCAATTCCCAGGCTACGGCGATGGCGTTGTTTGGCCTCAGGGAGAACGCCCTGTGACCATGCAGCCGGTTCGTTCCATCGCCCGGCAGCCAGACCTGCCTGCGGGCTTACCTGCCAACCTGGCCGCCGAGAGGGCGATTCTGGGCGCGGTATTGCTCAACAACCTCCATTACCAGGAGGCCGCCGGCCGGCTCGACGCGGCCGACTTCTCGCTCGATGCGCATCGCCGCATCTTTCTGCGCATCGGCGAGTTACTGCACAGCGAGCACAGCGTCGACATAGTGACGCTGGCCGAGCAACTGCTGCGCAACAAAGAACTCTCGACGATCGGCGGAGCGGCGTATCTGGCTTCACTGACCGAGGGCCTGCCGCGGCGGCCGTCGATTGAAGACTATGTGCGCATCGTGAAAGATAAGTCGCTCTTGCGGCAGACCATGGCCGCGAGCGAGCGTGTGAGCGTGCGCGCAGGCGACCAGGCTGAACCGGCGGAAGAGGTTCTGGCCGCCGCGGAGTCGGCCTTTCGCAGAATTGCCGGCCAAGCGATAGACGGCGGTCTGACTTCGGTCGCCGGTTATGTGCAGCAGCACTATCCCGTGATCGATCGCATCTTCGACCACAGTGCGCGCATGACCGGGGTGCGTTCCGGCTTCTGGCGCCTGGATGAACTTACCTCCGGCTTTCAACCGAAGGAGCTTACCATTCTGGGTGCGCGGCCTTCGATCGGCAAGACCGCCGTGGCGGGCAACATCGCCGTGAACGTAGCGCTGTCGGGCAAGACCGTTGCTTTTTTCAGTCTGGAAATGCCGGCCAAGGCATTGATCGATCGAATGTGCTGCGCGCAGGGGCAGGTGGATTTGCAGGCGCATCGCCAGGGCCGGTTGAACACGGAGCAGAAGCGGCACTATCTCGGTGCGCTGAGCCACATCGCCGAGGCGCCGCTCTATATCGACGACCAGCCGGCGCAAACCGCGGCATCGATCGAGGCCCGCGCAGCGCGGCTGCAGGCCAAGGCCGGGCTCGACCTGGTGGTGGTGGACTATCTCGGCCTGATGGCAGCGGAACGCAGAGGCATGGAGAATCGCGAGCAGGTGGTGGCAGCCATCAGCCGCGGAATGAAGGGCCTGGCCAAGCGCCTCAACGTGCCGGTGCTGCTGCTTTCGCAGTTGAACCGCGAACTGCACAAGCGGGTAGACAAGCGGCCGATGCTTTCCGATCTGCGCGAGTCAGGCTCGATTGAGCAGGACGCCGACCTGGTGCTGTTTCTGCACCGCGAAGACTACTACCACCGCGACGACCCTGCCCTGGCAGGCAAGGGAGAGCTGATCATCGCCAAGGCCCGCAACGGCCCCCTGGGCACGGTGCATCTGCAATACGACGCCCGCACCTGCAAATTTTCAGCGGATATGTGAGGTTACCCGGCGGCTGAACAGGCTGCGGAAAAAGTAACTGTTAACGAAGGGCACGGCTAAGCATGCTAGGCCTGAATGGTTCGTTCCTGAAGCTATGTTTCTGCAAGGTCTGAAGGGTACGGGCCTTCACATTGCATTTCAAAAGCTAGGCCGACGCCGATGGATCCTGATCGGCTCATCCTCCCGATCGAGCTCCTCGGCTTTCTGCTGCCAGCGAATGGCCGCCGTGCCTGCATCGAGTCCGCGCACGGCTTGCTGCAACACCAACGCGCGCGGCTGTGTCGCCTGCTGCACGAAGGTATAGAGCGCATACCGTGTTTCATCCGCAACGTCGTCCAGCGGATCGCCCGGGATCTTGCGAATATCTCCCGGCCGCGCATCGTCGTGCATGCGCGTGCGCAGGGCCTCAAATGTTTTGGGGCAAACATCGGTCAGAGTGAACTCACCGGTGCGAAGCATGCGGTAGAGCAGTTGCCATCCGCCCAGCCGATCGTTCGATGCGCGCTCACACACAATCTCCCACGGCTCCAGCACTTCGTTGATCTGGTCGGCGATGGTGTGTCCGTCGCCAATCTCTTTGAAGTTCGCCGGGTCGAGATACGCGGCCACAATGCGCCGCCGCTGTCCGTTCTCATCGGGCTGAACGAACGCTTCCACCACCCTCTGCGCCAGCTCATACGCGGGCACATGGGGCACAACGATCTCGCCGATCTTGCGGATGCGCCCTTCAGGAAAATCCGGCCCCGCGTCCGGCGGCGTGAGCCTGCGTGCATCGACGCCGTCGATAGCAAAGGCCTGCCGCACCTCTGCCGGCCCGCGCGCGTAGAGCCCCACCGACGATGACGATTTGCCATAACCATAGTCGATCGAAAGAAAGTGATTGTGCCACCACTCCACGCCTGCTTCCGCGAGCGGCTCAACCATGCCCGCGTGCATGAACGGGAAGTATGCGCCCTCGAGCGAACACCAGCAGCCCTGTTCCATTGCAGCGGCCGCACCGCCGGCCATCATGTGCAGGCGCTTCGCGTAGTTGGCGTCGAGCAGATTGTGATCGGAAAGCTTGCCCGGAATAAACGCGATCGAGAAGGGAATCGCTTCGCCATCGGAAGGCCACGAGCAATCGCGATACAGTTTTGCCGGTTCGGCTGCCTCCTGCTTGTTGTGGACCGGGCAGCGGCCGCGCAGAAACAGAGCCTGGTGCCACGCCGCGCCCACATTGCCGGGGTTCGAAGTGAGCCGCATGCGCAGCCGCAGGCGAGGGTCGGTGGAACTGAGGCGCCCGAGAATATTGCGCACCTGCTTCTCCGTATGCAGCGTCGACTCGTCGAAGCCGATGAAGCTGTAGCGTGGACCCAGGTACTTCCACACGTCGTCATCCGTCTTCATGTAGGCGAAGCGAATGGTTGCGCCCGAGGGAAAGGTCCACGTCCACTTGGGTGAGCCGACGAACACCGCGCCCAGCGGCGCATAGAGGCGGCGTGTCTTGTCGATGAGGTCGGTCATCTCGACGAACGACGAGCGGAAGATAATGGCGCGCAGGTTTGGGTTCTCAAACTCCTGCACCGCGTCCATCAACATGGTCTCGGTCTTGAGCGAACCCGCGGAGCCGCCGAAGAGCAGAATATCCGCGGGCGAGTCGAGCGCTGCTTTCTGTGCGAGTGTGGCCGGCCTCCACTGATGGGTTGTGTCGGGCAGCGGCGGCTTTCTAGGCATTCAAACCGTTCTTCGCGGAGCGCGCGGCAAGGCTTCGCTGCAGCAGGTGGCCCTTCACTGCTGCATCCAGTCTGAGCGATAGATATCGGGCACAGGCATCGGCCGGGCTGCGCTCTTTGCTGCCTCGGCGGGCTTCTGCGTGAGCTCGAGCAAGGTGTCGAGCGCCTTGAGCTGGCCCAGGATGCTTCCCTTGGTCTCTTCGGCGCCCAGATTGGCCAGATACCAGTACCGGTCCATAATCTGGTCGCGTTCTATCTTTTTATGTACTACCCGCATGGCGATCTCTCCGCTTTGCAGTGCTGGTTGTGTATATTGGCTTTCATGGGAAGCAAAGATAAGGGCAAGAAAGAAACCAAGAAGGCACCTAAACCGAAGCCGAAAGTCGAACCCGGCCGCAGGCGCGATGACAGCCGCCTCGGCGGACCACCCAAGAGCTAGTCGCGCATCAGCCTGCGTTCCCGCGCAGTGAGTTGTGACGAACGGTGATGTTCTTTCCATCGGCCGTGCGCACGCGTGCGATGCGCATCTGCGTATCCACCCATACCACTCTGGCCACCGTGCCATCGGCCAGCCGTACCCTTGCCCCCTTTACAACTGCGCCTTTCACTGCCCGCCGTGCGGGCGAGGGCGGGGGTTGCTGGGGCAGGGGTTCAAAGCCAAGCTCTTCAAGAGGATGCGTCGCCATAAAGGATTCACCAAAGAGTTGCCTGCGCGCCTGTCGAACGAAGGCGGTAGGTAACGAAACTTTTCACCGTAACAGTGTTTAATCCGGATGTGGGTGCAGTAAGGGAGATGACCTATGAAAGCGAAGTGGATAGCAAGCGCGATTCTGGCCTCGGCGTTAACGGCTCCGGCCTTTGCTCAAATTGGCGTATATATCGGAGTGGCTCCGCCGCCGTTACGTTATGAAGTGCGGCCGCCCGTACCCGGACCCGATTACGCCTGGGCAGACGGCTACTGGAATTGGTACGGTGGCCGTTACGTATGGGTCCCCGGAGCCTGGCGCAGACCGCCCTTCGCCGGCGCCTACTGGGAGCACCCTCACTATGACCACTACGCCAGGGGCTGGCAGGCCCACGAAGGCCACTGGGACCACGAAGATCACGGCAACCACCACGACTGGGACCGCGACCGGGACCACGACCGGGACCACGATCATCACCGCTAAGCCGCAAACAAGGTTGTTCAGCTGACCGCAAGAGGCCTGACCGAAAGGTCAGGCCTCTTACGTTGTGCGGGAGTCAACGGAACCAGTCCCGTAGAGCCTGGCCTGAGCGCAGTCGAATGGCGACGACTAAGGATTACCCAGGACGCAAGTCCTGGGTGCTATTTAATCAACAACGAAGGCCTTCTGGAGAATCGGACCACTCATTACCGCGACCGGGACTGTACGCCCCCATCCAACACCTTAAGGTCTTTATCAATCGACCGCGCAGCCTCAAGGTTGGCCTTGGGCAAATACCCCACCCGCCCCATCGACAAAATCTTCACAAACTCCCGCCCCCGCTGAGGCCTCGAAAACAACTCCGCCAAACCATGCTGCGTAACCGGCTGTACCGGCAACTCCCGCACCAACCCATGCGCGGGAACAGGCGACAAAATCTGCCGCAACAACACCAGATCATCATCCTCATCCATGGTTACAATGTCCCCACCGTCCTACCCAGGCTGCCGGCAACGCCGTTGCCCACTTCATCCCAGAAACCGGGCGTCTTGGCCGCCTGCGTCTCATCGCCCAACGTGCCATCGGCCGCATTGGTCGACGCGCCAAGCAGCGACTGATTCGCGCCGATCGGCACCGCCGAAGCGCCCAGGGCCGCCTGGTTGAACCCCGCCTCGCCGGCGATGCGCCTCTGCTGCGCCTGCGCCAGATCCGCCGACAGGTCACGCGTATTCTGCTGCGCACCCGCCGCCGCGGTAGCCGCGTCGGCGGCGGAGTTCTGCCCCGTGCGCCGCGCCTGCGCCTGCAACGCGCCGGCAAGCGAATTCGCCCCGCCATCGGAAACATTGGCCAGGCCGGTATTGATCGTCTGGTCGAACTCTCCGCCCTTGGTAAAGGGGTTGCCCGATACAAACTTCGCCAGTTGGTTGTTGTAGTTCCCAATGGCATTTTCCGTGGAGCCAAACGCCGCCTGCTGGTTGCCGAAGTCGGCTGCGTTCTCATCCGATGCCGTGTTGAATGCCTGCGTGGACTGCCCTCTGCTCATCCCTGCCCCCTCAAATCTTTCGTAAAGTGTGCCAATTCGCGATCGACACAGGTGAACCCTGCGCGTTCGAGCGGTTTCTGAATCATTTGTTTCAGCGGCTGGGGAACGAAGCACTCCAGCCAGCGAAAGCCTGCGCTCTTAAGAGCCTTGCTCAGTCCCTGGATGTCACGGCGGCCGAATGCGATTGCCTTAGGATCGCAGCCGACAACGCGAAGCTCGGCAATGGTCTCCACGTAAACGCAATTACGAATCACACCCTCGTCGTCCACGCCGGCCAATACGACACAGATGATCGGGTGGAACAGATCGGGCAGTTCGTAATCTGTGCCCTGCGAAGCCTGGTGCTCGCGATGCAGCTGCCTGATCGCCGGCCAGTCGGCAGGCGTGGCCTGGCGTAGAGTAATGCGCTTCATCGAATCTTCAGCCCATGCTTTTGCGCGTAAGAAAGAATCTGTTTCTGTGACAAATTCAACGCCTCGTTCACAGAGCGAACAGCGGCAGCCGGGTCCAGCGTATCCAGGTTGTCTTTCGGGTGCACGGCGCCACAGGCCGGGCACGCGTCATGCCCAACCGCCAGTTGCACTACGTGCCGGTTGCCCCGCTCATCGCGCAACTCGATCACATGGAAGCCGCTGCCCAGGTCAAGATACTGCTCGTGCAGGTTATACATCGGCGTAGAGCCTCCCTCCGTTGTTGCCGGTCGCCCCACCACCACCGGCCGCGCCCCCGCTTACACCGCCCGACGCAGTGACCGTGGGGCTGCCGGAATAGCCGCTGCCCGCGCTCGCCGGAATCACCTGCGTGACGGCGCCGGCCACCACCACGGCAGTCGCCGCGGCTCCGCTGCCTGAGCTGTCCGTAATGGTCAGAACCGGTGCGGCCGTGAGTCCGTTGCCGGGGTTGATGATCTGATAGGCCACAATGGCCCCACTCGTCACCACAGCATGGATCACCGGCAACACCAACCCGCTGCCGTTGGCGATGACCGAGACCTTGCCCACCGGCACCCAGCTATCCGGGAACGTCTGTGCCAGTTGCGGTTTCAATTGATACTTCGCGCCATCCCAGGCGACGAAGCCGTTGGCGCCATAGGGTATGTTCAGAATCGTGCCGGCAGGAATCACCTTCGATGTGCTGCCGACAACGGAGATCCACGATGTGCCCACGCCGCCGGAACCGTACACCCGCACCGTGGCCGAGCCCCCGGCAGCAATCGAATCGACCATGGCAAAGTTCGACTGGTTCAGCGTCAGGTTGCTCGCCGTAGCTGCCGAGCTCATGAAACCGGCACTCACCGCGCCCGGTTGAACGGTATAGCTGCTCCAGTTGCTTTGGTTGTAGCTCGACCGCAGCCTCCAGTAGAGCGCCGCACCCGGGTTCGTCAAGACAAGGCTCGTAGCAGACGTGACCGGGTAAGCAACGACGCCAAAGGTAAAGTTCGCAACCGGTGAGCTCGACAACTCCTGGTAGAGGGGCGTCGCGCTGCCCGACGGCACGATCGAAACATAGAAGTTGCCATTGCCCCCGGTAACGCTGAAGCGCGAAGCAGCGGGCGGAGCGACGAATGCCGTGACGCCTGCGTCCCTCTTGCTCAGCGGCGCTGTGCCGGTCTGCGCGTAGAGCGATTGCAGCGCCAGGTGGATGCCGGTAAGCGTCTCGCGCAAATCGCTATTGCCTCCGGCTGCGGAGTTGATCTGAGCCAGGTTGACCTTAAGCCCCATTGGCCGTCCTGCCGGTAAACAGCGGCCGCGTGTACAGGCTGCAATATTTCAAAGCGAACCATGCATTGGGCTGCGCGCCGTTGGTAAAGCGCAGGCGAAAGCGTTCGTTCTGCCCACGCGCCCCGCCGTTATAGCCTCTCCAGTTCTCGGGTGTGAGGGTAAAAAGCGGCAGCACAATTTCGTTCGTCGGCGCCGCGCTGCTCCCGGGCAGCGTCTGCTGCGAGTCGACATACGTTCTCGCCACCATGACCGAGACAGTCATAGCCCCCTCGCCCAGGGCATTGATGCTGACCCCGCCGAGCATGCTCACGGCCATCATGTCTTGCGGGCTGGTGGTTTCGTACTGGCAGGCAATTCCACTGCCGTTGTCGTTGTAAATGCCGGTGGCGATCATCTGCACCGTGCCGTCGGGAGCCGAAGACCCGATCAACACCTGCGACTGCCGCAACGCTCCAAAAGAAGAAGCGGCCGGCGCCAGCGGACGCTCGCAACGCACGGCAACGAAGCCGGCGATGTCGTCGAGGCTCCATTTGCGCGCCTCGCCCATGGCCACTTCGCGCTTGTCAAACTGGCTGAAGTGGATCGGCTCAGTCATGCCCTCCATATAGTTCAGCGTCAACGTCTGGTTGGGCACCGTAGCTGTGCCGATTGGGAGGCCGATGCGGAGTTCTCTGTTCTCTTCGTCTACGCAACACCAGATGGTGTGCTGGTAGTCCCAGTTGATGGTCGACCATAGGGTAGAGATCTCTTTAGTCAACAGCCTCGGCTGCGCGTCGTTGGGGCTGTAGGCATAGGCGCCGCTGCGATGCACGAAGAAGAGAAACTCACTGGTAACGCACACTGCGCGCGGACCGCAGGGCCCTACCCCTTCCCATCGCTGCTGCACCGACCACGTCGATGGATCCGTAGCCGTAGGAGAAATCGTGAAGCCCGAACGTTCTTTGAGCGAGAACAATGTTCCCTGGAACTCGCGTGCACAGATGCAACGCTGGCCGTTGCCATTGGCCACCTGGATCGGGCTCGTGTCGCCGTAATAGGATTCCGAGTCTGCGGCAAGCGAAATGTAGTGGCCTGAACCGTATCCATCCACGCCGCTCAGTACCACGCGATCGTTAGAAGGGGAGTAGTACACATCCACCGCCGCCGGGGGCGCAACGCAGCGCAGCCGGTCGGTCATGTCGGTTGAGGTCTCTGCCTCAAGAAACTCATCGGTAAAGTTGAAGAAGGCCGTGGTGGTGGTGTTGCCGGCAATCACGGTAGCCGTCATCGCGATGCCCGCGCTGACCGTAGCCGAGGGAACGTAAAAGAAAGGGCCGGCGTTTGTTCCGTCGGCTACAGAGAAACCAATGGTCCGATTGATTACGTTGCCCGGGCCTACCGGAATGTTCGCCATATACAACTGCTCACCCGGCACATCGACGTTGACCGAAGTGAACGACAAAACCGTGGGGCTCAAATTTCCATTGCGGTTGGTAAAGGCAATGCTGGCATAACGCAGGCCCGTGCCGGAGTCAGGCGCGATGTTGCCCCCTGCGCCTGTGGTGTTCACCAGGGGAGGAGCAGGGCCACTTGCCGTTGCAGTAATCGTTGCGATCGTGAGCGGCTGAAAACTGCCGGCGAGCGCGTAGCTGCTGACTGCTGGTGCAGGCGAACCGCTGGCTACGTCGGCCTGGTATAGATTCACGCCAGTGATCTGGTACTGTGTCGCCGCAATCGGCACTTCGACGGCATCGCCGGCCAGGGTGTCGATGAGCACGCCGGCCAACCCAGGCAGCGTCTCCCCGGCGGCATTGGTAAACGTGGCTATTACGTATACGTCGCGGCCCGCGGCAAAGCTGCCCAGCCCCGAGGCGCGTTCAAGAGCAGGCATATCCGGAGGCGGAAATCCACCCGGAGTAACGCGCGCCGTATTGGCCGAAGGGGGAGCCGCGCCGACCGCTGTGCTCGTCACCGTGACGTGAGCGCCCAGTGCAAAGTTACCCACCTGCGCATAACTCGCCGCTGAAGGTGGAGCCATCCCGGTGGCCACATCGGCTTCATATACGTTGACCGAGAGTGGCCGATACTGCGGGGCAAGCCCACGGATCCAACCGGCGACCCCGGCGAGGGCCGGCACGGAGAGCTGCACCGCATCATGCAAGACTGTGTTGACCAGGATCCCGGGGGCCGAAGCAATCGACTCTCCCTGAGCATTGACGAACGTCATGATGAGATACACATCGCGTCCCGCCGGAAAAGTGCCCGCGCTGGCCACGCGCGCCGCCTGCGGACTGTTCGGCGCGGGCAGCCGGTTCACCAGCACAGGAGTCAGCTCCTGCCAGGTAACCCCGCCATCCGCAACCGTGGAGTTTTCCGTAAGCGGCCATGCAGGCTCGGCCGCCGCTGTAGTTCCCGCCTCGACGCACCGGTAGAGATGCCCGTTGCCGCCCGTCACGGTGGGCTGCACGTACTCACCCGCCAGATAAGCTGTCGAGGCGAGCCACGCCGCACCGATGGCCTTCTGCCCATAGGGGTCGAGTGCCTGGGTCTTGAGCCCGTACACGCTGATCGGTGCTGCCGGTATCTTCAAATCTGAATAGGCAATAAGAGCGCGGTTGTACGCTTCGGTAACAATGGCATGTGCATTCGCAGGAGGCGAAACAAGCGGCCCCTGTACCCGCACCAGCCGGCCGCTGCCCGCCGGTTCTTCGACAAGCAAAAAGCCATCGGTGTCGAACATCATAGGCGCCTGAAACAGCGTCTCGCCTGGATTCTCCGGCGTATAGGTAAGCGAAGCCAGCCCGCTGACCGGCGCCTGGTTCGGGCCCTGCAACGCCGTCTGCAGCCCATATCGTGTAGCCACGGTCGTGAGCTGAAACCGGCAATTCTTGCAAACAGCCGCAACCCCCACAGGCAACACGGTGGCATCGTCATTGTCGACGAGCCCGCCAAAGCGAGTGAACTCGTGCGGAGTAAATCCATCAAAATTCATTAAGACCTACAGGATGGAACGCAGGTAGTGGAACGAATGGTCAAGCACGAACCAAGCCAACCCCTTGGGCTCGGGTTGTGGAACGAATCATAGGGAACCAATCAAGGCCCCACCCCCTGGACGGCTGCCCCATGTTCGCACCAGCTGACCCGAATTCCTGATTCGCAATGTCGATAAGAGCCACGAGTGCGGCTTTCTAACAAGGAAAGACGCATGCGGTTCGAGGAATCAACGAGCTCAACAGGAATTCGGGGGTACATGGGTTGAAAAAGAAGCGGCGCAGCCGCACCGAACGCTCTCTCTTTCCTTCTGGGGAAATCTGGAGAGCAACCGTGGTTTCGAATATGAGGGGCACCCGTCCATGTAACCGAGGCTTCGAGGGAACCCTAAACCCGCCGCTTCTGCACCGCGAGAATCACCGTCCCGCTCGTGACCGCCGAGTTATACGCACCCGAAACAATCGTCCCACCCGGCGCATACACATTGATCAAAAACGAATTCACCGTCGATCCCGAAAGCTTCGGCTGCACATAATACCCGCCGATATCTTCGAGGTAAACCGAAGGCCCAAGCGAGAGCGGCAGCTCGGCCAACCCCTCCACATCCAACCCATTGGGGTTGCTCAGCGCAGCCAGGTTGAGCGGATCACCGCCCGCCGTAAAGCTTCCGCTGAATGTTAACTGAATAAAGAGGGTCACATTCCGTGAACCCGCTCCGCCTGTATAGTCGATGATTGCACCCGTAACCGCCATTGTGTCTCTCTCCTTTAACCCTTCTGAAAAATCAGCTAACGCCGCGTCTGCCTGCCCGCCCGACGCACCTGGCCCTGCTCAGCCCGCACCAGCTGCTCCATAATTTCGTCCATGCCCTCAAGCGCCTTCTGCTCATACTGCCGTGTCCACGCCGCATTGCCGCGAACCGTGGCCACCAGCGCCGCCGTGCCATACGCCACCACGTAACCAATCCGCGGATGCGACACGAGCACACTCTCATCGCCAGTCAGCGCCGGCGGGGCAAACTCACCCCGCACCCGCAGATCGACCGCGATGGAAGAGTTCGTCAGCCAGATCACGTTGCTGCGAAACTCCCACCCCGCCACACCCGCGCGCGGCTGCAGATCGGGCAGCACGCCATAATTGCGCACCAACCGGTAGTAGCTCGGGTCATCTCCGGCCGGCTTCCAATCGATGCGCAACGGTTGATCGGTGAGCGTAGCGAGCAAGCCGCCCGCCGCCTGCCACGGCGCAAGGTTCGGTGTTCCCGCCGGCACCCCAGGCGCCTCAACCACCGAGATATCCCACGAGCCCTGCGTCGATGCCAGTTGCGAATTGGCATCGTCGTAGACCTCGCAGATGAGCGGATCGAGAAAACTATCCGTCAGGTACGAGCCCTGCGGATCGTCGAGCAGACTGCGCACCCGCGCCTTGACCTGGCCGAGCGTCCAGCTCACGCAACGCCTGCTTTCCCCTTCGCCTGGTCACGCTCCGCCTTGATCTTGTTTACGATCTTCCATTCGTCCGCGGTGAGCCGGCCCATCTCCACGGAGTCATAAGCGATGCGCGCATGTTTGTACGCCTGAACCACGTCAAAAATGTGATGGCAGTTGATGCAGAGAATGGCGCCGGCCTTGGGAATGGAAGCGCAACTCGGGCACGGGTCGGGTTGTTTTTCCATAAGCATGTTGGCCTGCATAACCCAGCGCGGCAGCTCAGGGATCAATCCTTCCTCAAACGCCAGGCGCGCCATGTCGCGATGCGTGTCGTTCACGTTCATCCGCTGCGAGTCGTTCTCATACCAGGCATTGGCCGACTGCAACCGCTGCAGCAGCGATGCATTGCGCTTCTGCCGGACGGCGCCGAGCGCCTCATGGAAGTCGCGTACGTGTACCTCCACATAGAACTCACCGCGATCGGTATATGCCACGTCGGGTACGCGGATCGTCCCACTCTTCTTGATGGTGGCGGGGTCATGGTCGCCGACATAGCAGAGCACGCCTCCGAAGCCGCCATCCTGCTGGGCATACTCGCGAATGTATTCAGCGGCCAGCATCAGCGGGATTCCGGGCACCGGTTCCATCTGCATCATGTTCTGCGCATCGCAGCCCAGGTCTTTGTGGCCCCAGCGTGTTTCACGAATCACATGCACGGTATAGGGCTTGCCAGGCTGGCACGCGGCAATCTCTTCCGGAAAAAAGACACCGCCATTGATCTTGAGCGGAAATGGATTCAGGTTGAGGATAGTCACCGGCCTGTCGGCCTCTGCCTGCTTGATCATCCGTTGAATCTCGGTGAAGCGCTTTGCCGTCCATCGCTGGCCAGGGTCACGAAACTTACCGGGGTCTTTGCCAAGCAAAGCTTCAGCATTAGCACGCTGCATTTCGGGGGTAATAACGACTGTAGCCATAAGTAGAGCTCCTTAATTGCTCAAAAAGTTCTGCGTGATGTGCGATCGGCATTCGTCGCGAGTGAAGGTGTAGACTGCAGCGCCCGCGACTGAGTTCGGGAGGCAACCCAGCTCCAAATTGTCATCTCGACCGAAGCGAAGCGGAGTGGAGAGACCTGCGGTTCTGTTTACCCCTGGAGAATGTCAATCAGAAAATAGCGAATGCAAAGGACCAGCCGCTGCAAGAGAGAACCCGTCGTTCACGAACCACAACCCTCAGCGCCCAAACAACCTTGTCGTCCCCCGCTAAAGAATCCCAATATGCTCATTACCATTACCCGTACGCCGAGCCAGCTCTTGGCGCCACCGGCTAGCCGCCAGGCTACTGCTATGCAACGGAGAAACATGATCCCGCATCATGGCCTCATACTCAGCCTTACGTTTGTTCTCCGCCTGCTCCTCCTCATACTGATACCGCAACAGATACTCCTGCGCCCGCGACTCCGCAGTGCCGCGCCGGCTATTCATCCCCGCGCTGTACTTCGCAATCAACCCCTGCAGCACATCGGTAGCCGGCGCCTTCGTCCACGGGCCATAGATCATCTCGTAGTCCCCGCACTCCGGGTAGGGACCGAGCATAGGAGTAAACCCATCCACCGCCTTGTACGAGTACCATTCCGCCTGCGTGCCATAGCTTGAAGCAGGGAACCACTTCTCCAGAATCCAACCCTCTGCCTGGGGATATTTCAGGACCTCGCGCATCTCCGTTACCACGCGAATCGGCCGGTTATCATGCCGCGAAAAGTTACACCCCGGGGCATGCGGATTCGGCTGAAAGTTCAAGCCACCTTTTTCCGCATTCGACAAGCCCGCAGCCCAGTCCCGATAGACCCCCGACTCTTTCACCCGGCGATCGCTGGCCACCAGCAACCGCCAATGCGGTTTGCCGAAAGGATTCGTGCCGCCATAGCGGCTAAGAAACTGCTTCGTACCCTGGGCAACAACATGGTTCATCGCCCACCGCCGTCATAGGTGAACGGAGCCGTCTTGCGTCCAAACCAATTCGCAGACATCGAAGCGTCCGTGCTTTCCAGGTGGTAACCGACCACTTCGGGAATGAACCCACGCAAAGCTCTCGGCCACTGCTTCGCAAACACCATATCGCCGCGGCCCGCATCGGTATGCTCCACTGGGTACTGGCAAACGCCAGATACGCGCGGCGACCACATCTGGAAAAACCCGATAGGGATATACCCGCCGCCAGCCTGGCTGGTAACCCGCGTGCCCAGCGGAAACGCATTGAGATGCACATAGGCATCGCATTCGTGCTGCAGCGCCGGGCGCTCCAGGAAGCGATCCCACTCCGCATAGCCCTTTACACAGAAGCGGTCAATGCCATACAACATGCGCTGGTCGAGATTGGCATTCTGCAATAGCAACCGTGTCTGCGGAGGAAGCCAGATATCCGCATCCAGATGCAACACCCAACCATCGCGATCGAGAGCAGCCAGACCCTCATTGATGCCCGCTCCCTTGCAAAACTTGTTCCAGCGCGAATTGAGCGCGTCGGTCGGAATGCACTGCACATGATGGAACTCGCAAATCCGCCGCGTATCCCGATCTTCCGGCGACGTAACGACCACGATCCGGTCAAACAGGTGTTTATTGCATGGTAAGGTAACACGCAAAAAATCGGCGTACCGATCGCAGACAACTACCGCTTCGATACGGAACTGTGGGTCGGGCACATGCGGCGGGTTGCCGGCGCCATCGCAAACATAGGTCATCGGGTGACTCTCCAGTTTCGGTTAGCTTGCATCGATGTTTACGGTTGCCAGTAAGAGCCGCTTAGAGTCGGGGAAGAAGTGCGCCACGCAGTCTCTGATTTCGAGTACGGCATTCGGCACGGTGAACCATGCCGTTGCGGTATCGTTGTTGGGCTTGACCGTCCGGTCGTAATGGGTTTCAGCCGTGCATCCGCTATTGATCTTTATGTCTGTAACGTTAATCTCTGTCGACTGGTCGCCTTCGTCAATGGACCAAACCGTAGGAAACTCGCTAGCTCGGTTGAAATAACACCGATAATTCAATGGCTACTCCTTCGAGGTCAACCAAAGCCTGAACGCCCATCCAGCCAGCTTTTCAGCGATGACGCGCCGGGGAGCCGTTCTAAATTCAACTAATTTGTAGATCATTTCGCAGGTAGCGTGCTGCGCGCTGAGGCCCAATGCGGCAACCATACCGCCCGCTACATCCGATCCTGAGGCATCTTGGTATCCCTTGCGCTTTGCATGTTCTTCGACGGATGAACGGAGACCGGCAAAGAACTTCACCGAACGGTTACTTACGAAAAAACAGCGCTCGGTTACATGAAACGCGGTGCCCGGCTCGGACTCCATCCCCACTTTTAGCCGACTCCTTGTCGGCTAGGGTATCGTCCATTTGCGGGACGACGGGCGGGCTTGGTTTGATATGTGGACAAGCACCGTAAAGGCCCTTAGCTATGTTGCAATTGTGGCAAAGGATCTGGAACCCTTCCGGGTAGCCCTTCTCCCTGAGCCAGTAGTAAATCTCCGCAGATCTTATTTCCGAGGGGTCCGGCTTTTGCCTCAACATCTTCCGGTGCTCTGCGCCATCGTTGTTGACATGGTCTACCGCGAGAAACTCGGGGGTCCTTTCCCCGCAACACTTGCATGCTCCACCGTATGCGGCCAACACTTCCGCACGAAGTGCGCGGCGTATCGCGGTGCGATACTCCCGTTGCGCCTCAGCTCTTTCTGGAGACCATGCTTTGCGCACACCGGCCTGATGATTCTTCATGTATTCGCGGCATGGAGCGCATCTACCGCGAATGTATCCCTTTTCGTCTTTGAAGTCCGCGACCGGCTTAGTAGCACGGCAGCGAAGACAAGCCTTTTCTCCGTTGGCGACTAACTGCTCGTTCTCTTTCCGCATCCTCGCAAGAAGATTTCGCTGCGACTCCAGCGCGATGCCGGAACAGCGCAAACAATAGGTGACTCTTGTACCCTGTCTTCCCACTCTGAACTCTTCCAGCGGAAAGGTCTTAAGGCACCGCTTGCAGGTCGTATCGCGTCGCACATACTCCATGCAGCCCTTACAGCGTTTTGAGGTTTGGCCCCGTTTCGTTACCTCAAACTCGACGTCGGGTTGATTTTTCTTGCATCTCGAGCATCTCATTGCTAGATTATCCACGGCATCCATAATAAGATCAATTTTTATCTTTTATGAAAACCGTGGACTCTCTTAATATGATGATTTAACACATATTAATTGTAAACAGGCACCTTAAGTCCGGTTACGCTTGAGATAGCTTGAGGGTTATCAACAGCATATTGACGAGCATCAACGTAATAACATCCCTCATTCGCCGTCGGATTTCCGCTCGCCGGATCGTAGATCTGAAACACCCACTGTCCGCTGCGGTTCTTGAACCAGAACGGAGCCTTGCCCCACACCACCTTCAGCCACGAACCGAACTCCATAAAGTCGATACGCGTCTGGTCGGCATGGATATTCCGCACTACCTCGCGGCCGGCAATGGTGAACTGGCCCACGTTCGCAGCCAATCCATCGAACCCTGGCATCTTGCCATTGGCCATCTGGATCTCCTGCTTGGCGAAGCCCATCTCCTCATATGCCTGAATCTGCGAAGGATGCGCGTGCCACACCTGCGACTTGAGCGCATCCGTGCCCAGCGACTGCTCCACCCGGCTAAGCGCCGCGCGCAGCATCGGCAGAGACAACGGAGCTCCACCCGCGGCTACACCATTGGCCACGACGTAATTCTGCGAACGGTTAATCCCCAGAAACGTACCCGTGGTTGAGGTGTTATGAAAGTACGGAATGCCGTACAGAAACACAGGCGTGGTAGCCGCAACACCCGCGACCATGATGAAGTCGCCGGCCTGCGTACCCGCGGGCACCGCATCCACGGTTATGGACTGCGCCGACCCGAGCTTGTTGTTCACATTGTTCACGTAGCAGGTCCCGCGCAGCGTGTAGGTGTTTGACATCACCTGAACCTGCTGGCCCTGCGAGATAAGCCGCGCGCCCCAGGGAGACGACGCCAGCACGATGGGGTTTGCGCCGCCACCGGCATAGCTTGCATCCACTTGGCCAATCTTGCCATCGCCCGCCTGCTGCAGAAACTGATCGCGATTCTTCGCCATCTGTACCGCAACATCGGCCAGCGTTTTGGTGACCGGGTTCTCTGAAACTACCTTGGGGCCGCTGTCACCGATAATGTCTACCAGTCGCGAGTATTCGACCGGAATCACCGTGGCCAGCGGAGTCAGTGTGCCCTGATCCCAACCGCTGAAGCCACCTGCCGGCAGAATGCCTCCGTCCAGGTTGAACAGCGAAACGTTGCCAGGAAAGGCCGTTTGAAAGCGCAGCCGGAAACTGCGCAGGGAAACGGGAGTGACGGACCCGCGCTCAGAAATGCGCGCATCCAGTTTGGCCTCTTTCTCAATGAGCAGCTTGATGACCTCATTCAAAGCCTCAAGCTGCAGCTGCTGCGTGGTCGATGCGGTACCAATTGCGTTCGACATGAAGTGATTTCCTTATAGCGGCAGATTCGCTGTCTACGAAACAATTCCTCACCGAGACGTCATCAACTGAAGAACGCGAGGCAGAATCAATTCCTTTGCCACCTTGTCGAAGGGTTTACCGGGGTTCGAGCGTTGCCATTCGCTCTGCGCCTGGTCGAAAGCCGCGCTCGAGTTCATCGCTGCGCCGCCGCTCGACGGTCCGGTCGATCCTTTCGGTTCGGTCTTCTTTGTGCTGTCGATCTGGGCGTCTACCTTGGCGCGACGTGCGGCTGAGGCATGGGCGATCTGCACGCCGGCCTCGCGCAATTCTTCGCGCGCTACATCGGGGAGATACTGCTGCACGGCCCTGTCAATGGCCGCGAGTCTGCGTTGCCGCGAGGCATCGTCGATCGGCAACCGCTGGAGCGAGTGCATCTGCTCCTGCAATGCCGGGTTCGCCTGAATCTTGCGAATCAGCTTGGCGCCGATGGCCTTGGGCAAAATGTTCTTGAGGTAGGGGCTCACGACGCCGCCCTGCTTCTCCACGTTGGCCAGGATGCGGTGGATACCGTCATGGATACGTGTCTGGGCTTCGGTCTGCAACCCGCTCTCGAACGTTCTGCGTTCCGAGACCTTTTCGCCATGCTGGCGTGCTTCGAGGGCACGCTCCCGCCGGTCGAGTTCCTCGGCTCTGCGCCGCAGAGTGTCTGGCTGTGCCTCTAACGCGGGGGAAGCGGCCGCGGATTCTTCCCTGAGCACATCCAAGGCATCCTTCACACGTTGATCGCGCTGGCGATCCTGCTCGCTGCGATAATGGTTCGCCGCCAGCCGTGCGGAAACATCTTGTGCGCGGTGTTCCAGGTCAAGGCCCACCACGTTGTTCACAAATCCAAAAAAGTCAGCGCCAATCACGGGCTTGCCGTCGCGCATCACGACTTTGCCCTCTGCATCGCGCTCATAACTAAGCTCGGCAATCTTGCTCAGCGAGGCCATGGCGCCCTCGCGCGTCGTCGAGCCAAGAAACGTCTCGCGCACATCGACCCATGTGCTGGAGTGATCGAGCGCCGCCTTCGCTGAGTCGAGATCGGGAAAGATCTCGCGATACGGCTTTAGCTCGGCCGCCTCGCGAGCGGTCTTGTAGAGCTGGCCTTTGAGTTTCGAATCGCCCTCGAGCAGCTTGCCGAACTCAGGGTTGTCACTGACCATCTGGCTCAGCACTTCAGGAGTTACAACAGCCTCCACCTCAAGCTGAAAATCCTCTTCCTCAGCAGGAGAAGGAGCAGAAGGAGCATCAGGAGCCGGCGCCGCCTCATCGGGAGCAGCCACAGTGACCTCAGCCGAAGCAGCATCCACCGCAGCAGGCTCCGCCACCTCAATTTCTTCCGTAGCGGAAGCATCCTCGGGGGAGGGAATCGCACCCAGTTTTTCCTTGAGCAAAGCCGCGGCATATTCTTCGCGAATAGCAAACTTCCCCGGATCAACATTGGAAGTAGGAGCCGGCCCACCGCCGCCAAACGAAGGCGCGGAAGGTGCGGGAGCAGCAGCAGGAGCAGGCGCCGCGGCAGGCACAGAAACAGCCGCGGCCCCCTGCGAGGGAGCCGTAAGAGTAGCTTCAGTCATAAATGATTTGTCTTTCCTAAGTACGAGTGGTGTTGGCGGCACTCTGTTGTTCAGGGCCACATCAACTCTTAAGGAGTCATTCTCCGCGTCTCAACCAACCTATTTAAAAACTGGACGGGTGCCCCTATCATTCGAAACGACGGTTCGCACCAGCTGACCCGAATTCCTGATTCGCAGTGTCGATAAGGGCCACGAGTGCGGCTTTCTAACAAGGAAAGACGCATGCGGTCCGAGGAATTAACGAGCTCAACAGGAATTCGGGGGGTACCTGGGTTGAAAACGAAGGGGCGAAGCCCCATCAACGGCTTTCAGTACGTGTTTGCAACCCACTCTCAGGCGCACGCTGAGCCGCCTCCATCACCACCGCGGCCCTAAAATAAGCCAACAAATTCTGCCACCCTGCAGGATTGTTATCCGGCAGATCGCTATTCTCCTGGCAATACTGCCGCACAACCTGTTTCAGCACCGCAAAATCATCAATCGCAGCATCCGGAAGAATCGTAGGCCGCACCTGCCCCGTAGGAACCCCAGTCAGCGCATCCACCACCGGAACCGCTTCCGCCCGCAGCAGCTTATCAATCACCTGCAGCGTCTTGGCCCGCATGGCCGCCCCGGGAACCACCATGTTCGGAACGCCCAGTGCCGAAGCCGCCTGCTCCTGATTCGTCGGATCATCGAAAATCGCCTGTGCCAGAGGATTGCTCGCCGCCGCCTGCATCAAATCCGTCCATCTCTGCCGCAGTTCCGCCGCCGTAACCGGAAGCCCCTGGTCGGTATCGGCATACGCATGCACGCTGCCCTGCAAATCATCCAGTCGAATGTAATCGTTACGGAACTCTGACCCACGCTCCAGAACCACCTGCCGCATATCGGCCGTGAGATTGTTCTTGGCGCAAATCACCGCCAGCTCATCCGCCTGGGCATGCTCTTCCTTCAAATTCTCCCAATAGATATTCAGCTTGCCCAACGCCGTATTGAGCTGCTGCTGCTGCCCGCCAAACGTGCCGATGTGCGGATCGCCGGCCCCGCCATACACCTGCGGAGGAATCCCGGCAAACATCTGCGCGTTGAAAGCCAGCTTGTCCAGATACTGAAATGCCTCTTCATGCATCTGAAACTGAAACTGATACAAGGCATCGGCCAGCCGCGCCGTCCCGGGCGCGCCGGTCCGCTTCAGCTTCACCAGGTTCAGCACCCCGGGCAGCATCGGCTTACCCTGCAGTGACTTGGTATCGATCAAATCCGCATTGGCCAGCGTCACCCCAGATGAGCACCGGTCCATAAACTCATGCAAAATATTCGCCATATCGTTGTACCGCTTCTGAAACGGCACCACGATGTCGCCAATGGCCGGCGGATACAGCCCAAACCCCTCATGCGTCCCCGCCCACGTCCACTCCTTGGTGAGCGAAGCCTCGCGTGCAGAGAGAAACGTAGTCCCCGTGCTTACCAGCAACAACCCTGAAGGGTAGGCCGCCCGCATCCGTTCGCCAAACGCACGATCGTCTTCCAGGTCAAACGCCCACGGCTGAATCCACGTCCGCGAGAGAGTTGGCCGCTGATCCTGCAGAATGCTCGAACCCGCACCGGTCTGCGAGTACACCTGCTGCCGCGCAATGCGATCGATGCTGCCGTTCGTCGAAAGCTCGCTGGTAGCCGAAGCCGCAATCTGGTCATACATCGCCGGGTAAGCCGCCCGCAAAGCCCCCACATGCACTTCCACTTCAAGATTCAGAATTGGACTCTGCCGCAGTGTATGCGCCGCCGGGTCGCAGTCCACCTCGAGCGGCGAGTACAAATTCTGCGCCACCATGCCATTGGGCACGTCCTCTTCACCCACCTGGCGAATCACCGGCCCATGCTCGGCAGGGAAGAACGAGTCCTCACCCAATGGCCGCGCGCAATTCGGGCATTCTCGCCCTGCCATGGAAGCAGCCGGCGAGGTTGCCCCGCAATGAAAACAGTGGTACCGGTCAGGAACAAGCTCCGTCTCCGTCTCATTGAACACCGGTTCCCGCGTCGTGCCGGCCCGCTCCGCATCTACGACATACCGCGTGTGCCGAAACACCGCCCCGGTCGTATACAGATACAAGAGCTGTTGCTTAAGCAGAGACTGCTCCCGGTTCTGCCCCTCGATAATCCCGATCAGTACTTGGGCTGCCTTGGCCGTGGTTACATCCGTAAGCTGCTCGGCATCTTCGGGAACCCACTTCGACTTGGGTACCTGCGGCGCCAGCGCCGCGACGAAACCGGTGGCAAGCATTTGGTAAAAGTTGTTGCAGTACTGGTACAGGTCTTTATCGTCGGAGTCGGCCGCGTGCTCGTTCTGGTTCATCCAGTCCACGGCGCTGAAAAAGTCCGTCTCACCCGGACCGAAGCTGATGAACTGGTTGCCCTTGAAAAACTCCAGGTTCTGCAGGCAGCGTTGCATCAGCACGATGCGGTCCTGCGACCACTGGTCTTTGTAACTGCGAACGAGCGCGATCAGCCGTTGCTGATCTTCATCGCTCAACTGCGCGCTGTTCTGCGGTTCATCTGCCGTGCCTTGCATCGGGTCAGACGGAGTATGCTCCATTCCCCGCTGAGCGGCCGGAGCAAACGTCTGCGAAACCTCAAGGGGAGCAACACCGGGATATGTGGCCATTTATGCCTGTATCTTTCCTAACGCTTCTGCTTCATCGAGTGCCGCGGTCACGGCATCTGCGCGGGGAATCCACTGGACGCTCGGCCCAGCCAGCCCCCGCGCCTGATCGCGCCGAGCCTTCGAGGTAAGCGCATCGGCCAGTTTCGAAGGCCGCCGCCGCCACGACATCATGAGCTTCTCCAGCTCCTGCCCCTCGAAAGCAACGTCCTCTTCCTCCGGCTCCTCTTCCCGCGCAGCCGCGGAGCTGAACAAGGGCCCACCCAACCCAAGAGATGCGAGGCGATCGAGCAATATCTGCCGCTCCGCCTTAAGCTCACTGAGCTGAGCCGACACCAGGCCCATCATCTCTTCATGCGAAGATCGAGAAATCCAAGGTACTTTCATAAGGAACTCATCACCGAAGCCGGTAGAATTGCTGATCTCTCCACTCTGCTTCTGCTTGCGCCGCACATCCAACGAAATAGCATTCCGGGGGAGCGACCACCCTCCCCTTTGTCATCCCGACCGAAGCGAAGCGCAGTGGAGGGATCTGCAGTTCAGCGGACGCCAGGGTCCACCCTCTCTCCCCATAACGTATTCAAGAGCAGAGGCCTTCAGGTCGAGAAACAATTGTCATCTCGACCGAAGCAAAACGTAGCGGTGACCTGAGCGCGCTGTACATCCAACGAAATAACATTCCGGGGAAGCGACCACCCTGCCCTTTGTCATCCCGACCGAAGCGTACCCGGAATTGCTACCACGCTGAATTCGCAAGTCCCACGTATGCGGTATTCTCTCAAGGAAAACCGCATGAGCTTCGTAGGCGCCACTAAGCTCGACAGCAATTCCGGGGGAGTGAAGTGGAGGGATCTGCAGTTCATCCGTCCCCCAGAAAGGCCCAGAAAAACAACCCTACTGAGTACACACATAACTCCAGGTATAAAGTGTAGAAGCCGCCAACGCCGTACTCCCCGAACTAATCGAAAACGCCGTATTTGACCCTACCGGAACATACACATTCCCCGCCCCACTCAACGCCGCTGCCGCCGCATTCGCCGGCGCGAGCAAACACTTCGCCAGCGTGGCATAAGCCGTACCAAACGTAAGCGTAGCCACGGTAGAACCAGGCGCCGGAGCCGACCCTGTCATTACGCTCAAATACCCCGACAAATCATTCGAATTACTATTCAGCGTCAGTGCCGGTGCCGAACCCGCTCCACTCCCGCTTACCACCGTAGGAGCCGAACTGGCCAGGCCGCTAAAATGCGTCCCCGAAATAACCGTCCCATTAATGATGTTCGCCGTGAGCGACAACGCCGCCGTAACATCCATCGTCAAAGGAAACCCGCACCCGCCCAACTGGGTCAACGCCCACGACTCCGAACTCAGCGTCGGGTAAGTATCCACCCACGCCACGCTCTCTGTAACCTGCGACCCGCCCAGCCAGCACTTCGACTGCACATAAAACTGCGGCGAAGGCTGAAAGTTTGTCGGCGTGGCCCCAGCCGTCGGGGTCAGGTAGACATTCGGCGGAGCATAAGAAAAAATCGTGCCCCCATTGCGAAACACCTGCGCATGCTGCGGATCGGCGTAGATAAACACCGCGCTGCTGCCGCTGCCCGCCGTAGGCCCCGTAGGCGCAACCAAACCCGACGACAGAATATTTACAAACTGATGCGGACCACCGGTAGTCGTGTTGTCGTACACCGCGCTGACGTAAGTGCTCGGGTTAGTATCGACAAACGTCAGCCCATTCATGTTGATGAACCCGGTCGACGTGTTATAGAGCGCCTGCGTCCCCGAACCCACCTGGTTAGGCCCCGTGCTGCTGAAGTTGGCGCTGCTGAGCCGCTTGGTATTCACAATCTGCAACGCGTACGTGCCACTCAGCGTGCACGACACGTTGTCCATATCCACTTCATTGCCTTCCAGCTGCACACACCCGGCGCTATTGCCCAGGCCCACATCATGAAACTGTAAATTCGAGAGCTGTAGATTGTCGTTCTGGAACTCCGCCATCTGCAGGCCCCAGCCGCTCACATGCGTCGTGACAATATTCGAGAACGCAATATGCGAAATCACGCTCCTGCCTGGAGCCGCACCCACATTCACATAAAGCCCCTGCGCCGTAGCCGAGTTGCGCGCATTGGTGCCATACCCACTGCCGTAAATCGTTCCGTTCGAGATCGCAATACGATCCGGCCATACCGTCGTGGTCGTCGTCGGATCCTGGCCGACAAACACCGCCTCGCGCCCCGAGTTGATCGAGCTGAACCCATTCACCGTAACGTTATTGCATGAGTTGATCAGCAGCGTCTCAGTGTCTGTATTGCTCGTAATGTTCGAAGCCGTAATGTTCTGGCAGGGGATACTGTACACCGCATACTGCGAGTCGAACCACGATGTCTCGAAACAGGCATCCTGGTTGTTGTAGCAGCTCTCACCCTCGATCCGCAGATCCTCGTTATTGATGGCGAACAGCCCATTCGCCCAGAAGTTCGAAATGCTCAAATTGTGAATGGACGTATGCACCGAGCTCGCCAGCCGCATACCGCTCAGGTCGCCGTTATTCAGCGTCACTCCATCGAACACGCAGTTGTTACAAGACTGCACATTGAGCGCATAGCCCGAGGTGCGGGCCGTAGCTGTCGGCCCAAACGAGATCGCCAGGTTCAGCAGCCCAAAACCCGCAGCCCCGGTAGAAGCAACACAGTCGCTCGCACCCACCGTCTGGCATACCAATGAGGACGAAGGCCCGTCCCCATAAATCACCACATTCTGCGCACCCGAAAGCACGGGTCCCGCACTGTTATCCAGCAGATAGCTTCCGGCCGGCACATACACTGCCTTGCCCGTGCCCGCGGCTGCCGCAACTGCTGCCTTCAACCCGGCGGTGTCGGCAGCCAGGTGCGCACCATCGCCAATGGCGCCAAAATCCTTAACGCTCAAGGTCTGTTGCAATTTAGCCGTGACCGGTTGCGTCACCGCCCCGGTCCCACCCTGGTTGTAGTTGCTCGACCCGCCGCCTGAGGTCACAACGGCATACTGTGTTCCGTTCCACCGGTAGAACGTGTAGGGCGCGGTCGTCACATCTTCAATGCCGAGGTCAGCAATGCCATGCACTGCAGCAAGAATCCCTGCCGCACTCCCGGGAGCAATCAGCTTGTACCACTCCGCGTCCAGCACAATGGTGTTCGGCCCATCGGCGGTCTGGTTGGCATTGATCGCCTCCTGCAGACCACCCGTGCCCGACGTGAGATAGAACGGCGGCACATGGGCATACGCCGTCGTCATAATGACGCTGCACGCGCGAATGTACACCGCGCTGGGCGTGGCTATTTCTGTCAGCGCAGGGTTGCCGTCGACAATCCTGATCGGCGTGCCGGCAGAGAACGCGGCAAAATTCTTGCCTCCACCGCTCACCTGGCACGTAGCAGGAGGAAACGAGAATCCCCCCGCCGTCGATCCAGCCACCTTGAACTCACCATACTGGGCCGCAACCAGCTGCCCGGCATTCTGCGCCTGTGCCATGGGCTGGCAAAGAACAAAGAAAACGATCCCGCCAACCACAGAAAATAGTTTCTTCATGAACGTCACGTGTAACCAGGGTGTAGGTTTCAGTCTAATCAAGGCAGATGAAGCTAACTTAATCAAACTCGGTCACGCGAACCACAGTAGAGTTCGCGCTCGCGGACCGCAGATTGAGGAGCAGGGTTGCGGCCAGCGAGTACCCGCCGGAGTTATCCGCAGGCGTACCCAGCACCAGTCCATACCCGTCGCCCTGGGGCACCGGTGTGCCCAGCACAAGCGGTTCCGACTGTGGCTCGATGGTATAGACGGTCGTGAAAGGAGCAGCCGACCCATCGTCGAACTGGTAGGCGACGCCCTGGCCTGTGCCGCCGTTCGCGCTGCCGTCTTCAATTACCTCGACTCGTCGCGTTACCTGTGTAGCCGACACAGCGACAAATGCGCCACCGCTGCCATGGAGCGTAATCAATCGTGTATGAGCCATGGTTAGCCTTTCGCTTTACCGAACTCTGCTTTAACCTGCGCCACAACCTGAGGAAAGTCCGCGATCAGTTTGCGGACTTCGGCAATGACCGACGCATCGAACGGCACATTGATGCCATGGGTCGCCGCGGCCGCTTCCGTAGCCTGCACCGCTGCCACCAGTTCGCCGAGTGCGCCAAACGCAATCTGCTCTACGGCCGCCGCCTGCGGGCTCACCAGAGAAGTGAGAGAAAGAATGAGGGGCTCTTCGTTCTGCAACCCACCAAGCGCCGTCGCAACTTTGGACGAAACGGTGACTACTTCTTTAAACAGGGACGCAAAAGCGTGCCCAGCCGACTGCCAGGTAAATGCCATCATGCTTCTCCTTAAATGTCAGGGGATACAACCAGAGTTCGATACGAACAGTCCCGAAGGGGCTGAACAGCTACTCAACCGTAGGCAAAGGACTGCCCTTCAAATACGCAAACACCGCCAACATCGCCGGCACGGCTGCCAGTTTCAACATCTTCACAAACCCGGCCTTGTCGAACGTAAACACCTGGGGCAACGCAATCGCCCCACTAGCCGCCGAAGCGAACGCCGAGATCCCCGCCGCCGCCAACCCATGCGCCCAAATCTTCAAGTTGTTCATCGAATCACCGCCCTCTCCCAGGCTACATAGTCCACCGCCATGGTGACGGAACTGGCGCTCAACCCTGTAGCCGACCAGCTTGCCGGATACTGCGCCGTGTTCGGCACACTCGCCACCGCAACACCGGTGCCGCAAACCTGCGACCCATTCACATACCAATGCACTTTCGTGCCGTCGCTCACAACACTAAGCCGGGTCCACGAACCCGCCACCGCCGCCACCGTGGTATCGGTATAAGTAGTCCCATACCCGCAATACCAATCATTCGCAACTGTATTTGCGCTCGACAGGTAAAACTCAATCCCCGCGGTCCAGGGATTCGTATTGGGACTATGCGTCAACCCCGCCTGGTAAGCCGCTGCGGTAGTTCCGGGCAACACCGGCACATACACCGCCGTCTCCCAACTCCACCCAAGCGATCCACCCGGCGTGATCACATCCGCGTTCTCACTCTGGTACCCGCAAGTGATCCCGGTTCCAGACCCCCCGGTGCCTGAAGTAAGCAGCAAATTGCCCGGGTGATTCACATCGGTGTAAGTCGTGTTGACCGAACAACTGGCCCCCGTGGGCGTACCAATGTTGTTCGAGGCATTATTCGCGCCCGAGTAGTAGTCGTCGAACAGAACCGTATAGGGTCCAGCCGCAACCGACTGAGGAAAGAATCCAGCCGCCGTAGCCGCGCCTGAAGCGCTGAGCGTGCCGGTCGAGACCTGGGGCGCGCTCAAGGGACCAGCGAGCGTCTGCGTACTGCTCACTGACGGCGAGATATAGTCGCTCCCGGCCGTAGCCGCCGCCGCCGACCCGGCCGACCCGCTCCCTTTGAGCATTGCTCCAGTAGCCGGAATAGTGGATGACCCGCCACCACCCGCCCCTGGCACGCCATTGCCGCCCGACTGTTGCGCCAGGGCCGCGACCGCGATCATCGTCCAAACTACAACCGCCATCGTTCGATTCATGCATTTGCCCGTCTGAGCCAGCCCGCGCGATACACGGCCAGCTTCGGATGCGTCTCAATTAATGTGTCGTAATAGCTTTCTGCCTCGGCCCGCAAATCCTCGAGCACCTGACGCGGATCGGCCAGGTCGAGCGCATGCAGCGTAAGTGGCCCAATACGTCCATCGCCCGCCACCCGCACCGCATCCTGCAGCATGCGAGCCGCCGGCGCCACACCCACATTCACGCCCAGCGAGAGCAACTTGTTGGCCACATCCTGGTCAGCGATCTCAGCAATGCAAAGCGGCTCGCAATACTGCGTAACGTAGATGCCGCGCGCAATCTGTAGCGCCGCAACCTTGCCCATGGAGGCAAAGAAGAGGCAATTGGTAAGCTCCGGATGAAAATGCTCATCGATGCCAAAACGAGTCCGTTTCCCATCGGGAGCCGTGGTGATCGCCCCTGAAAGTGAAGGATCCTCCCACCCCAGCACAGAATCAATCGCCGCCTCGACATCCGCCATAAACGCACCAAGCCTCCTCCGCAAAAGAGCGGCCAAACCAAGCCTCAATCCGTTGAACACAGCCCCGAAGGACGGATGAAATCAACCGTAACGGAATCCAGGCGGAGCCAAGCCAAGCCTTAATCTGTTGAACACAGTCCCGAAGGGACGGCTGAAAGTAGCCCAGGACGCAGTCCTGGGTTTCGGGAAGCAAAAGGATCAATGTCCCGTAGGGACGGCGGAAGTAGCCTGGCAACGACTGAGGATTACCCACGATTGGGCCCCATCCCCAACCCGCAGCCGACACCCCCTACTACCGAACCCCCAACAAATGTCCCAACAGGGCAATCACCGCGCCACCCGCCCCGCCACCAACCAACCCCACCGCGGTGGCCACCATCTTAGCCTTCCCGCTAGCCTCATTACTCCCGGTCTCTAACTTATCGAGACGCAGCTCGTTCTTCTCCATACGCGCCTCATGCCGCACCAGCGTCGCCTCGACCATCGGCAACCTTCCATGTTGTCCATCCAGGCCCAACTCCCGGCGCAGCATCTTCAACTCATTCCCATTTTCACGGCCCTGCTGCAGACTCTCGTCCACCTTGCCCATAACCTCCGTGAGTTGTTCAAGAATCTGCGCCTGAATCGTTCCTGTCCGGGTTGCCATCAGAACGTCACCGTACCTGTAATCGTCACCGGCCCCTCCAGCGTGATCGTATACGTCCCTGGAGGAAGCAGACTCACCGTAAGCGGAAACGCCGCACTCGTCAGCCCTCCAGCCGTGACCGAAAGAGTAACGAGGCCTGGAGTCAAACCCGTGACCAATCCCGAACCGCTCACAGAAGCCAGCGCAGTATTCGAGCTATTCCAACTTGTCACCGCGGTCCCATGAGCATCCGCCGTATTGCAATGCGTCGTCGATCCATCCGAATACGTACAAATAGCCGTAAGCTGGTTGGTCCCGCCCACGCCGATACTGGTAACCCCGCCCGCCGTCGCCAGCGACACATTGGTCAAAACAACGCTCGGCGCCTGCACCGTCAATCCATAAGCCGAACTCGCCACGTTGCCGTTCACCGTGGCAGAAACCGTAACCGGTCCAACACCCAAAGCCGTAGCGATGCCGGCGGCCGCCGAACCTGCCGCGCCAATCGTCAGCGTGGCAGCATTGCTACTGGCCCACGAGGTGACCTTGTCTCCATAAATATCCGCGACGCTGCAATTCTGGTCATGTCCCAAAGCATAGTGACAATAGGCCGTAAACTGCAGCGTGCTTCCATCGGTCAGCGTAGTTACATTCCCCGGCACACCCAGGTACACGCTCACCAGCGAGGGTGGCGCCGTCGTCACCGTAACCGGCAGCGAAGCCGTCACCGGATTCACCGTATACGTCACCGTGCTCACCGGTGAAGGGTCGTAGAACGCCGTGAACGACGCCCCATCGATCCTTGTGTTCAGCGAAACCGGCGTGGCCGTAGGCACGCCATCGATCTGGTACTGGTCGCTCACATTCGAGCCGAACCCTGTCTCCAGGTTGTCCGATGTAATGGTGCATCCGGTACCTGCCGAACCAGCCGGCCGGTTCGGGCACATACTGGGGTCCTGCATGTCGTACGAGTGCCCGTCGAGAATCAGCTTGGTGTAGTACTGGCAAGGGAAGTGCGTGCCACCGCTCGAGCAAGGCTTACTCGTAAGCTCCGCCAAATTCCAGTGATCTTCCTTCACAATGCTGTGCCACGCATTGGCCGCAAACTGTTGCGTAATGCCGGTAGAGATCCACGGAGTATTCGTAGTCCCGCCGATCTGCCAATTCGCAGAGCCCGTACACGTCTTGCACTGCATGCCAAACTGCATGTTGTAGTTATCTGTTTTATCGAAGTCCTGCTGGTCGTGCTCGAACGCCGAAGCCTTGGCCGAGTTCGGTCCGTAGAACACATGCGACTTCGAAACAAACCAGGTGCATCGGTCGCACTGGGTGCTGGTTCGCGGCCAGAGTGCATTCGTCTGGTGGTTGGCCAGTGGGGTCTGGCTGAACTCCATGCACGTGCCGTCCCCGCCCGGCAAGCAAGCCGCCCCGGTAACAATCGCGCCGCCCGGCGAAGACGCAGCCGTTGGTGTGCAACAGTTATAGTCCGGAGGGCGCGTCGCATTCAGTGTCCCCGTACATCCGCCCGGATTATCGTTGAAACAAGTCTCCACGCCCTTCCAGTTAGCCGTGGAGTTATCTTCATCGATCGACTGCGCGCCCACCACGCCGGCAATCGCCTTGACCGTGGCGGTGCCGGTAATCCGAATCGGCCCCGTATACAAGGTCGAAGTAAAGTCGGGTGTCGATCCATCGAGCGTGTAGAAGATCTCAGCGCCAGGGGAAGCACTGGCCAGCGTAACCGTCTGCATACCGGCATACGTACCCGTGCCCAGTGAAAAGGTAGGCGCGGCCGCAGCCGTCGAGCTGGCCGCCGTATATGTTGCGCACACGACCTGGCTCTGCGCCATCCCGCTCGCCGAAGCCCGCGCGCACAAAATATCGACCGATACGGGATTGATGTAAATCGGGCCCGTGTAAGCCGTAGCAGGAGTACAGCTACCCGCCGCCGTGAAACACCACACAATCGAAGCACCTGCGGTGGTATCTGTAACCGTCGTGCTTTGCGGCATCACGTACCTGCCCGTAGGCAGTGTAAACACCGGCGCCGCCGTCGTCTGCGCGCCGGCGCTCAAAACCGCGCACAGCATCAGAACCAAAAGCCAAATCTTTGCCGCGATCCCCATCATTGCACCGTCACCGAAAGCGTAACGGCCCCCTGGGCGACGCCGGCCGCCAGGCCGCTCGCGCTGACCGTTGCAATGGCCGGCGCAGACGTAGTGAACGCCACCGCTCCATTGCCATGAATATCCGTCGTCGTGCAATTCGTAGTCGACCCGTCAGAATACTTGCACGTAGCAATCAACTGATTGGTAGCTCCTGTTCCAAACGAAGTGCCTCCGCCCGTCATGGCCAGCGAAACCGAGGTGATCGTCAGGGTAGTGTAGCCGGTCACCGTAACTCCCCCAGGCGAAGCGGCCACGCCACCGGTCACGGTGGCGCCCACAACAGCGGAGCCCTGGCCCACTCCATTCACCACGCCCGACCCATTCACCGTCAGAACCGCCGGCTTACTTGAAGACCACGCCGTCACCGCCGAAGTGCAGTCAGCATGCGATCCATCGGAGTAGTAGCATGTAACCGCCAACTGCTCCGCGCCGCTAAGGTTGATGCTGGGGGAAGGAGCCATCACCATCGCGCTCGTCAAAGTAGCTGCAAACGACGGCATCGCAGAAAGCAAACCCGCCACAGACGCGAAGCAAACCTTCGACCAGAACCTCTTCCTCTGCCACCCGCTCATCATGGAATCACCACCGCGGTCCACGTACTTCCCGCGCACGAATACACCGACGTACTTGCCCCGCCATCTGTTCGCAGCCAAAGGGAACCACTCCCGATCGGAGCCGTACCACACACCAAAGTGGGAGCACCCGCCCCCGTGCTGATGTTCGTAGGCCCCAACTGCAACCCCGGAGTCCCCGTACCCACCACAGAAAGGTGAGGATTGGAACCATTCACCACCGGCGGAGAACCCGCGCTCGCCGTACCGTCAAAGTCGTACGTATACGCGCCAGGTCCAGGGCCGCTGAAAATCAATCCTTGATTCACGCCACCGACCGTCCGGTAAATCTGGTAGGTGTTCACGCCCGCAGCCCACGGACACTGCACGTAGTTTGAAGCGGGGAATGCCCACGACGACGCAATCCCGTTTACCGTGAAAGTCGTCCCCGGGATCATATTCTCGTCGAAATCTGTACCCGAGCACACATAGCTCACGGAACTCGATCCCGAGGCCACCGACGTAAAGCCCGTGGGTGCTGCGATCGTCGCCGGAGCGACAATGTTCAGCGATCCCGCATGTCCGCCGCCAAGCGCAAGCGGTTGATAGGCAGTGTTCTGCCCGTTGGTCTGCAACAAATAGCCAGAATTCGTGATGGATGGCTGGGCCGGAAGGGCGCCAATCGTCGTCGTGCCAAGCTGGTTGTTGGTAAACGGGTAGGTCTGATGCATGGCGCCAAACGTATCCATCCATGTTTCATTGCCACCCGCATTGACCGAAAAAACACTCTGGTTAGCATGGCTTTGCGGGAAGGGATTGCGAATCGCAAAGATCACAGGCGCCCCGCCGCCGCCCTGCAGTTGTGCAGGCGGCAAATGGCCTACCGCGCCCAGAACTACGTTCTCTGACTGAACCTCGGCGCTCATGTTGTGCGTGGCGGCGGCCGTACCATAAGCTCCGCGTGTTACGCCGGTCAGGTGCATGCCGGTGAGCCCTGTGTAGCATTCGATTTCCGAATCCACAACGAAGCACCCGGCGCCGGCGACGCCGGCAATTGTGTTCAGCGTCACCACCGTGTCGCTCAACCCCTCAATTGCCGCCAGATCCGCCGTCCATCCGCTTACAGGGCAAACGTATCCGCCATCGATACCTACAACTGGAGACTGCGAGCAGCCCGTAGCGCTGCCCCCCGTCGGTGAACCGCCGGGCATATGGATCGTGGTCACGTTAATCGTTTGCGCCGTAATGGTTTCAGCGACTGGAGCGAAATCGACATAGGCGACGTAAATCGTATCGTTGTTCGGCGTAGGGAAGATAAAGTCCATCGACAGGGAGGACGGCGTTCCCCCGCCGCACATCGCCTTACCCGTAAAATCGACCTCGAACGACACGTCGGGAGCCGGCCAGCTCGTCGTGACCGGAATGTTGAAGGTCCCGGAGTCGCCCAGTCCGCACGCGCCCACTTTAATCTGGTAGCTGGTGGCCGCTCCGGTAAGAGACTTCGATGCCACGTGGACCACATACTTGCCGGCCGCCAGCCTTTGCCCTGGTCCGATGGCGATGCCGGCCTCGTTGAAGAGGTAAGAAAAGCAGGCTGCCCCGCCGTCGGTGCTCATGAAGCATCCAACACTGCCACCCGACGGGGAAGATGCGTCGTAAGCCCACGGCACCTTGAATCCGCAACACTCGAAGAACCCGTCCACGGCGATTTCCCACGCCGGAATGTAACCGCCATTAGAGTTCACATAGGGTGCGGTCGTGTTGCCCGTGTTGAACGTCTCGTTCGATTGCCCCGACCACGGTTCACGCGAGTTGCCCATCTGCTGTGCCCCGTAGGGCGATGTGCGGGGGTTCTCCTTCGAAGTCGCCCCTGAAAAATGTGAGTTAGGGCCGTAATTGATGAACGAGTTCGTTCCGTAGACGTTGCCGACTCCATTGCCCCACGCCAGCCACTGCGTTCCGTCCGAGCCATTTCCATAACCGTAGTTAATTACCGGAAAAAGCGCCTGGTTGTTGAAATTGCCGCCCTGAAAGTGCTGGTTGTTGCCCCCCAGGTAGGTTTCCCCACCCCCGCCCATATGCAGGTTGTCCCAATTGGCAATCGACAAGTCCCACTCGAACACCGGCACCAGCCCATACTGCGATCCAAACTCCGGCTCGCAATACATGTTGTGCAGGTCTACATTGCCCTGGATTGCCTGCGGGTGGTTGGCCTGGTCATTCCACCCCTGGCTGAACAGGAAACAAGTATTGGCGCCCAGCGTGGCCCCGGCTGTATTGGTGCAGCCCGAGTAAGTGTTCCAGTCTTTGAACGAGTTCTGCCCACCCGAGATCAAATCGGAAACGTTACATGAACTGATACGTATATTCTCCCAATGCGTGCCATCCGCCGTAGGCTGCGCGTTCGCCCATGAGCCGCCCGTATTGAGCGATGGTGTGCCCTCATGAATGCCAAACGTAGTCTGCGCAATCGTAATGTCGTCAAACCCGCTGGCGTAAGGCAGCCCAACGAGATAAAACCCGGCTGTATTGTTAATCGCCGTCGACGTAGGCCACGCGTTGATGTAGAGAGAATTCAGTACCGAGTTTGCGAACGATCCGATCCCGACCAGCCCCTGGTTACCATCGCTGTCCGGGGCCGCAAAGGCCGCGTTGCCTACGTTCCACGCCGGATAGAACGCCGCATTGAGAGGAGTCGTAGCATTGGAGTTGACCGTGGGAGCAACCGGCCAGGGGATGGCCGGGTTGTACTGGTTCAGCGGAACCACCGTAGCCCCGGCACTATGCGCTGCGCGCGCCGTGCCGTTCTGCGCGCACCCGGTAATGGTCAGGTAGTAGCCGCTGCCCAGCGTGCCTGTGCCGGTCTTGCCGAAATAGCTGAATTGCTCACCGTCGATCTGTATCAATCCAAAGGGAGCCACGTTCGACTCGGCGGCAGGCGAGGGTAGAACTGAATTTGTAAGCGTGATGGAGCTCGGGCAAGCCGCCCCGCTCACATTCGCCCTCAACGTCTGCACGCTCGTGCCGGCAAACCACTCTGCCTGGGTGCTGGCCGAGCCCGCCGGCATCGCTGCGCTCAGGGTCCGCGCCGTGCTGCCGGCCGCGCAACTGCCCGCGGTCGAGGCCACCGTCGTCGTAAATACCGTCGCCAGGTAAGGGAACACGATCGTGTTACCCACCACCGGCTGCGTCAGCGTGGCCGGCGTGCAGATCACCGCCGACCCGTCGCTCACCTGCGCGACACCGTTGTAGGCGCCGCTCCCATTCGCTCCCGATCCCTCGAACCAGCCTGGCGCCACAGGATTATTCGAGAGCGCCGTCCTGATGCCCGTAGGCCTGTAGACCGGGGTCTTCGCATGCGTCCCTGTGTCGTCGAGTATCTGCCACGCCTGCGTTGCATCAATGCGGTTGTCCACATTCCAGGTCATGTCGTGGATGTGTACGCTGTTGCCCTCGCCGGAAGAGCCTTTCGCCGGGTCAGGCTCGGCAAACACATCCTCACCCGGGAACCCAGTGACTTGCGAAAGCCCCCCATTGATCCCCGCCATGCTCACGCCGTTGTAAACAATGGTGTGGCTTAAACAATTGCCGCCAGGGAACTGAACCGCCTGAAAAAAGGTCGCGCCCGATTGCTGGTTCGTCGCCACAGCCGTCAGGGCTGCTGCAATCGCCGCCGTGTCATCATGCCCGAGCACTGCCTTGTTGCTGCCCGTCAGCGTAAACGGCGCCGGGGTTGCCATCACCGCCGTGGCATACCCGGGTCCGGTGCCCACCAGAGATACGATCTTCGTCTCGAACGCCGTCGGTACGCCGCCCACCGTTCCTACGACGGTAAGCGTCTTGCCCACGTCATACACATAAAAGAAATCGAAGAAGATACCGATCGAGGTCGAGCCCTGGGTCAGTGAGACCCCTGTTTGCCGTGTATCGCACTGGGCGCCAAACTCCGTCACCGACCGGTACGTCGCGCCCAGGTGGTCCAGATCGTCAACCTTCACCCCGGTTGCGCTGTGGGTGTTGCTGAACGGAGTATCGCCCGCGTTGGGCGTCAGCGTTGCCACGCCGCCATGAGCCGCGGCGGCATCCACCGCATTCTGCGGAGTGAATCCGTCGCCGGTCACAAAATCATTCAGGTCCTTTGCGCCGCTGCCATTGGCTCCATTGGCCAACAGATCGTTCACCAGCGTATGGAGCGCGCCGGTCGTTCCACCTATGCCGCCGCCGCCCTCGGTACCTCCGCCGCCGTTGCCGCCGCCTGTGTCGCTGCTGCCCACCTGCGTGTACTGCGTGCCGTTCCACTGGTACCAGGTTGTCGGCGCCGTCGTCACATCCACCAGGCCGAGCTTCGTGCTGCCTTGCACGCCCGCAATTACGGCGGTTGCGTTCGCGGCCCCGCCCACCAGTCGATAGAACGAGCTGTCGAGAATGATGGTGTTGTTCTGCTGGCTTGGCAGGTTCTCGTTGATCGCTTCCTGCAGGCCACCCGTAGCTGAGGTAATATGAAACGGCAACTGATGCGTATTAGCGGCTGCAATCGTGATGCTGCAACTTACGTTGCTGTCCACGATGGCAGTGGGCGTGACGGTTTCGGTCAAAGCCGGGTTCGCGTCGACAATCGAGACCGGGGTACCGACGGTAAAGGCAAAGAAGAAGCTGGCCCCACCCTGCACGCGGCAAGAGCCGGGAGCAAACGAATAGGTATCCGCCGCAAACCCTGGCACCTGCCATTGTCCATACTGCGAAGCAATAATCTGCCCCTCAATATTCTGTCCCCGTGCCACAAACCCACTCCACTGGGCGAAAACAAGAACTAACCCTGACACCAACCCACAACGGAATCCAAGCGAAGCTAAGCCACGCCTCCCTCTGTTGAACACAGTCCCGATGTAACCGAATCCAAGCGAAGCCAAACGAAGCCTCCATCTGTTGAACACAACCCCAAAGGGACGGCTGCCCTTGTAACCGAATCCGCACAAAGCCAAACTAAGCCTCAATCCGTTGAACACAATCCCGAAGGTATGTTTCTGAAAGGTTGAAGGGTACGAGCTCGCCTCGCCGCAGCGAGCTTTAACCGGTACATTGATTCCCAACTGAAGGGTACGGGCTTTAGCCCGTACATTGATTCCCACGATGGAAGCGGCTTTACAGGCTGCGGAAAAAGTCAATTTGGGCGTGGGCATGAAAAATCGCAACGCACTACAAAGCCCGTAGAGCGATTTGTGAGGCTCGGGTGATGATTTTCTATCACCGATTTTGACCCTTGTTTTGGCCTTCTTTGACTTTTTCCGCAGCCTGTTTAGCCGCTGAGGGTAAAGCCCGTTTCCCTCGGCGGTTGAAGCCGCATTTTGTTCCCATCGCTGACGTACGGGCTAAAGCTCGCTGCGGCGAGGCAGCCCGCACCCTTCATACGCGCATACCATCCCGGGATCCGCAACCGGATTCAACCGCTCACGTTTACCCAAGGCCCCTCAAGGATGTATCCCAATACAATCAATCTGGCTTACCGAAGTAGGCCCGGCTCCCGACGCATCTGCATTCTGCAACGTCACTTCAAACGTCGACGCCGTCTGATTGGAAACAAACAACCCCAACAAAACCGCATTCGACCCAATCCCGGGACTGGAACTACACGTCAACGCATAATTCCCATCCACAAACGGCGTCGGCCAAGCGACGGTGAAATTGCACGTAGAAAACGCCGTATTCCCCGTCGTACAAATCCCTGAATTGATGATCAAACTGCTGATCGTCGGCAACGCCGCGCCATTGGCCGCCGCCGTAACCCGTCCATACCCATCCACTGTGACCGAGGCATTGCTATAGGAACCGGGAGTCACCGCCGTAGCCGCCAGATCCACATCGGTACGTGTAGAACCTGAATTATCGGTAATCGCAAACCGCGGCGAGAAATTCAGATAAGGTTCCTGTGCCAACAACGACCCATTCGCCTGTGCATGCTGGTAATACATCGCCGGCGCTGCGCCGCCGCACGCCCCCGGAACAAAAGCTGCCCCATTCGAAACCAGGCACTGCCCAAAGCTCCCCGAGCCGCCATTGAACAGGTATCCGTTCCGCGAATTGATCAATCCCTGCACATCGAGTGCCCATCCCGGAGTCACAGTACCCACACCCAGCGCGCCCACGTTCACCAGGTTGTACCCGGTCATATTCAGCAACCCGGCAATACTCTGCGGTCCATGGTTCAGCGGTTGCGACAAAATCGGCTGAGGATAGACAATCGTCCCATTCCACAAAGGAGCGCCATTCGAGATATCCACGACACCATTCGCCCCGCCATTCAGCTGCCATGCCTGCGGCCAACCTGGATACGCGTTTCCCGCCGAAGAAATCAACGAAACGTTATAACCGGAGTAGGGAATGATGGTGTCATTGAACGCAAGCGAACAAGCCGTACTATTCGAACCAGGCAAAGTCGTCGCCGTCGGAGCTGGAGTAGCATTCTGCGTCCAGCTCTGCGTGGCGCCGCTGGTGTTCCCCTGCGCGGTCTCCGCGCCGCTCGCCATGCCAAGGTACACCTGCATCCCCGCCGCATTCGCGGGCAGGCTCACCGGGGCAGAAATCGTGAGTGTCCCAGGAGCCGTAAGCTGTATCTGCAACTCAGGCGAAGCGAGTGTCACATTCCCCGAGCCATCGATTAGGCTATAAGCGACGTAGTAGATCCCCGCCGCCATCGACCCCGAGCCATACGTAACCGAGACAGAAGGCAAAGTGAGCGGATCGGGCAAACCAACGACCGAACCATCCGCACTCGTATAGCAGGAAGCGGAAGCAGGAACCACGCTGCCTGACCCAACCAGCAACCCCGCCTGCTGCAGAGCAAACCCAAGCCGGGCATACTTTACCGGGTTCCCCGAGGGCCCCATCAGGTTCCCAGTCACAGTCCCCGCATGCGAGGCAACAGAGCTGAACATCAAGCCGAGAACCAGGTATTTTTTTAGCATCTCTATCCGCAGTCAATCTGGAGAAACAAAAAAACTAAAACCCACCCCCGCCGCGCACCAGCTGCATCCCGCAAGAAATCACTTCCCCATACGCATTCCGCGTATAGGTCTTGATCCATGACCGTGCATTGCTGAACGTAGCGACCTTCTTATGTTTCCCCAACCACATCAACTCCCCCGCCTTCACCAGCATCTCGGCTTTGCTTTTCGAGTAGTGGTGATGCCGGCGGCTGGAACATTGATGAGCAATCCCCCCATAGGTAAGGGAACGCGCATCACTCTCATTGAGAATGCACACTTTGATCACACGTATCTCCCAGCAGCTCGTAACTTAGTCCCAGGGGGGCAAGCGTGCTGGGAGCACAACAAAGAAGCAAGCGTACGAGAGCTTACTTCCAGTCCTGATTGAGTGGTTTCAAAGCTTAGATACAACTCCGTGGCTAAGAGTCGCGGTGCATGTTGCGTAATTGTTTCCTGGCGCGCTGAAGCCTGCACTTGATCGTAGACACCGTGGTCCCCAGCCTCTCCGCAATGGCCAGATCGGGAACATCCTCCAGGTACGCCATCTCCACCACACGGCGTTGTTCTGGGCGCAGCCTCGTCAACAACCGTTCCAGATACAAACGTGTGGGCACACTTTCGAGCATCCGGTCGCGGCTGGCAAACACACATCGATCGAGCATGTCGTCCTCCGCCATGTCCGCATCTATCTGCATCAACTGGGCATCGCCATTGGTGGGTTGCTGCGCTTTGCGCAGGGTGAGCAGGCAGAGGTTGATCGCGATGCGTGTTAGCCACGTCCGGAACTGGCTATCCCCGGCAAAGCTGTCCAGGCGTGTAAACGCGCGCATAAACGTTTCCTGGCACATATCATCCAGGTCCTTGGTGCGCAGAATCGACCGGCCAATAGCCCGCACATAAGCAGCATGCTGTTCATAGAGCACGCGAAACGCGTCTTCATCGCCCGCCCGGGCCGCCGCAATCAATTCCACCTCACCCATCTCAGTCACGAGCACTTCCAATCTTCTTTTGCGTTGTACCGCGCCGAACGCCGGAGTCACGATTTAGAAAGCCGCACACGCTGCCCCAGTTAGCCCGCATTTCTCACAACGCAGTGACTTGGGGAGCCGCCCCCTGGACGGGTGCCCCACGTTCGCACCAGCGTACGTCGGTGATTGAACAATGATACGGCGAAGCCGCTTTCAAACGCTCTTTCTTTCCGTCTCCGCCAACGCCCTGTGACAACGCCAGCGAAAAGCATTGGAGAAATTCCATACCCTTCAACCCAGGTACCCCAGAATTCCTGTTGGGCTCGGTGCGGTCAAAGCAGCGTGCACGAGATCAGGCAACCTCAACACTCTTCCTCCCCATACAATTCGCGCCGCAAATGTTCTGCCGCCGCTACGCGAACAAACTCAATCATCCCCAGCGTATCTGCGGCCAGTTGCCCGCAACTGTCATAGCTGATCTCGCCCTCCGCGGTCCGCATCACGATCAGCACCTGGGTCACGTCGTCCATCCCTTCCATCTTTGAAATCAGAAACTCACTCGGGCTAGGTTCGTCCACCGTCTTCCCCCTTACAATGACCGGGCGATCGAAGCCGCCTTGGCCACCAGAATGTTCAACGCATCCACATACCCGTCGTAATAGACCCTGCGCACCGGCCGCACCCCTTCGACCGTCGCCATCACCAGCACATGTTCGTAAGCCCGGCGCAGCATCATTAACCCGCGCAGCGCTCTGCGTGCCCGCCGGCTGCAAAGCAGCATGCACCACGCGCGCAGGCCCATCGGGAACACGCGTCCCGAAGCCGTAAACCGATCCATACTCATGCCGTCCTCCGTTCCAGCTTGTTTTGTTGCTTCAGCATCGCTTTCCGTACCAGCCGCTGCGCATCCCACTTACCCCGCGAGCGATCGAGAGCGTCCCGTAGCCAATCGGGATTCACCCCGTCCGCCATGCTCGCGGCCCAGCCGTAGTGTTCCTGCCAATCCTTCTCCACAGGAAACAGAAACTGTTCTGCATCCTGGTGAAGCTGTTCATCCACGCGGCGATAGTCCTGTATGGCCACCAGGAAGATCGCGATGCCCAGGTTGCGCCGGCGAGCCCGCGAAGGCTTCTCCTGCGTTGTATCGTCCGTGTCTGTAACCATCACCGCGTCCTGTATCACTCACCCCTCCATCTGCTGAAAGTTTCTGTTTTACCGCCGCCGCATTGCTTGCAGGTAGCTGCGGTTCCAGCGCGTTTCGATTCGCTCCGCGGTCCGCGCAGCCGCGTCGCCCGTGAACTCATCCCAACCTTTCACCACCGGGTGCTGGCTTACAAACCGCAGCCCATGCTTCACCGTGCCGTTGCCCAGCGCCGTGAGCGTTTCTGCGATTACCGATGAAAGCGGCGGCGCCTCAATCACTGGATGGGTCCGCAGAAGCACCCGCCGTCCCGTACCGTCCTCTCCAAAGTGAACTCCGCCGCCACCCGCGTGGCCATCTACTCCGTGCGAGCGTAGATAGGCAAACAGCCACTGCAGGGCCTCACCCGCCCGGTTTTCTGCCGACCACCCGGCTAACTCGCGAATCTGCCCCGGCGTAGGCCAGAACGTACATGTCTGTTCCGCCAGCGCATAACCCCGCGCCAGCGCCTCGGGGCTGATATCTGCAAGGTTGCGCATGTGCGCCGCGGTTACAGCGCAGTTATCGTCTTTCTCCATGGCCTCGCGCAGCACGCGCACCGCGCGGGCAATCGCCTGCCGTACTTCCTTATCACTCCGCGCGCCATCGAATATCTCCGAGTAGATCGAACCATCACGCATCGCAATCTCTCCAATCGCAGTCACAACCCGCTTCGCGCCGAATCGAACCGCGCATGCACCCGCGAGCTCAATCTCCCCAACCCTCCCACTGCAGCAGCTCCGCCTGCACCCGCAGCTGGCGTACGGTAGGGAAGCGATCCATTTGTTCCGGCCTCCCCATCCGCAGAGTTCCTTTCCTCCAACCCGTAATTGCCCTCTCCAGGCAAGGCCAGGGAACGTCCACCAGATCCTGCGCCATCATCAGCAGGCACTCCGGCGTCAGAGAGAGTTGCCGGCTCAGCGCCAGCTTCCCCAGGGCCGGCAAGACTTTCTCGAGCCATTGCGAGCGCTCGATCGACGGCGTCGACGACCGAGTCGCGATTAATTTCTGCTCGACTGCTTGCATGGCTGCCTCCTCCTGCTGAAACCGGCTTGTTATAAACCGTCATCGGTTCTTGAAATCGCGTGATGTTGGCAATCCAGAGGTAAACCCGATCTCCATGGGCAACCGCCGATTGGGCCCTGTTGAGCAGTAATTGCCGGAACTGGGCTTCGGTCACATGCGGGCAGGCCATAAGAAACCCCTGAAGGGCCCTGGCATCTTTGCTTTGCCACGGGATTTCTGGCGAAGCATGATTCTTTGCCCGCCAATACTCAGCTAACAGGCCACGAAAGACGAGGTGGCGAGCGTCAGGTTCCCGCGTTTCGTTAGAAACGCGCGTTGTATTTGTTTCTGCTTGTGACTGTGGCTGTGACTGTGGTTTGGCGTCATCGAGCATGCCTGGAGCAATGCTTGGAGCAATACTTGGAGCAATGCTTGGGGCATTGCTTGGAGCAATACTTGGAGCATTGCTTGAAGTAATACCTGAAGCAATATGTGAAGCATTGCCTGAAGCATCCTCAGAAGCATGCGCCGCATTCTTCTCCCATCGCTTTTGCGATGCCAGCAGCGCCTTCTCACTGTTTGATTTGGATACTTTGTTGACCCTGCTGCGTTCGCGTTCTACGCGCCGGTGGGTCCACTGTCCATCTTGAATCTGGAAAAACTCTTCCAGCACAGGCCGTATCTGTTGCCAGGCCGTCTTTTCGAGACCCGCCGTCTTGGCGAGTACGGCGTCTTCATCGGGCAGAGCGCCCCGGCGCCAAAGGTGAAACAGCAGCAGAAGATAGGCACCGTGCTGCTCGGTGCTCAGGTGCATCGTATCGGCCAGGTAGTCGCCAATATAGACCGGCATCCAAATGTCGGTCTTGCCTGCGTTCAAAGTCTATGAAACGTCGTGCTATGCCCGGAGTGCCTCATAGATTCCTTTCGCTTGGGTGCCATCAACAAGATGGCACGCTAACCACAGCCGCGCAAGAGATCCAGCGAAAAAACATGAGGGAAAAGGGGTAGTTAACTCATAGTTACTTCGGGTAATCCTAACTGAGATCTAAGTGGCATAAGCGGCAAAAGCTGTCAGCCGCCGGTCAGGGTCACTCGCCGGGGCAAGCGTTCACCCGGCCAATCGCAAGGCAAACTTGATGTGGGCCTCAGCTCCTCAGGCCTCCCCACCCGGCCCAAAGGTCACCGTACTAGTATCGAATAGTTTAACAACCCTTCTTCCACAAGATTCTTTCCGCCCCCCTCTTGCGCTTCAACCCATCTGGCCGCAATCTCAGCACAGAACCAGAAACCAATCCCCCATTTGCTTCTATCTCAAGAAAGAACGAATGGAAAACCATGTTAATCGTGTTTCCCAGCCCATCCGCACCTATGACGACATCGCTCGAGAACTCGCCCGTTTCACCGACGAGCAGCGTTCGCTCGCCTGGTCTCCCGAGCCGCCCTTTGAGAGCACCGGCGCGCATGACTGCCGCTTCGGTGGAACCTGTGGTCTCGACTTCTCGCGCGACACCCGCAGATCGCGCTGGGTCCAGGCCCGCCATCGATGGCGGCGCAACCCGCAATACCATGTGCCGCTGCGACCTGTGTGAAGAGCGGCGTTACCATCAGCTCGTGGCCTCCCTGCGCGCGAAATTCGGCCACGATCCCCGGTTGAACTGCCCATGAAAACCGGCCGCGAGGGGACGAAACAGCTAATCGAAGGGTTACGCGCCGTAGCAGACTTCTACGAGCAGAATCCTGCCGCCTACGACGACGGCATGCGCCTCACCCTCAATATGTACGCATGGGGAGCCGAGGCATGCACCGCCATGAGAGAAACAGCGCGTGCCTTCGGCTCCTGCACGCGGCACATCGACCATCGGAATATCACAATTTCCCATGACTTTGGTGACCGGGTTAGGCTGGCGATCTTTATTTCGCGAGAAAGTGCCTGCCTAGGTGGGCGTTTGAGCGAATAAATGGGGGGTTTCCCCAATGGGAACTACCTCTGGTAATTGTCGTTATACCCCGCAACTGGGAAACTTGAGTAGGTTGAGTTACACTAAGGTTGCGATGACGACCGAAGAAATCCTCCAGCACATAGACGAAGAAATCAGCCGTTTAACCGAAGCCCGCAACCTGATCGCGGGAACAGCCGCGACGAAGGTGTCACGCGGCCCTCGCAAGGGCGCAGTCGCCGTTGCCAAGCCGAAGGCCGCCGCGCGCGCCAGGAGAGTTATTTCTCCTGAGGGCCGTGCCCGCATCGCCGCTGCGCAGAAACTGCGCTGGGCGAAGCAGAAGCGCGCCAAAGCAAAAGCCTAGCCAGTCAGTGTCTGGCTATTTTTTGTTTTCGATGAGCTGCTGTCGAAAGGGCCATTCACGACGTTTATATGCACGCAGCATGTAAGTCGCTGTTCCTGTCAGCACGACCACCGTTGCGAAGAAGAGTTCTCGCGCAAAGTGTGGCCGCGAAAACAAGATATACAAGAAGCCCACGATAGCCACCACGGGTGGCAGTGGGTAGAGCCATATCCTGAAGGGTCGCTCCAGCTCGGGCTGTGTGCGCCGCAGCACCATCACGCCCACTTGCTGCAGAAGAAACTGCAGTAGAATGCGGATCACCACCAGCGCGGCCACCAGGTCGGCTAACTGCAGCATGCAAAAAATCATCGACACGCCTGCCAGCATCAATAGGCTCACGTTCGGTATGCGATGCCGGGGATGCACCCGCGCAAACACCTTGAAGTAGTTGCCATCGAGCGCCGCCGCATACGGCACACGCGAGTAACCCAGCAGCAGCGCATAGACCGAAGCGAACGCAGTCCACACCACCAGTAGCGCGACCACATTACCCGCCACCGGGCCATAAGCCCGCTGCACCACCACCGCCGCCACTGAGAGTTTTGCCGGCTCGTGGGCCAGTTCCTGCCAGGGCATCGTACCCAGCACACTCGTGTTCAGCAGCAGATACAGCACCCCCACCAGCGCGACTGACCAAACGATCGCCCGAGGAATCGTGCGTCCCGGGTCGCGTACTTCCGCGCCGAGAAAGTTAATGTTGTAAGCGCCCCAGTAATCGTAAGTAGCGATGAGCAGCGCCGCGCCCAGCCCGGTAAAAAATTCCGTATTGGGTGTAAAAGCGCCTTCAGGGAACCCGAATGCCAGCCGCGCATGAAAGTGCAGCATCCCGGTCACGATCACGCTCAGCAGCGTGCCCATGACCCCTATCCACAACAGGGTGGCCCAACGCGTTACCGTACGAATATTGCGATACAGCAAACCCGTCGCGATCACGCAACACAGAATCGCCACCAGCGTCCCTGGTCCCAGGCGAATCGCCAGCGGCAGCGTCTTCATAAATGGAACAGGAACCGGTAACTCATAAGACCAGTACACCTTGCGTAGCGCCGGCCAGAGGTAGCCCGCATACTGCGCCAGGCCCACGCAACCCGAAGCAATCGAGAGCGGAGCACTGAAGCTAAGCTGCCATATATAGAGGAAGGAGAGATACCGCCCCGTCGTTTTAGGGCCATAGATCCTGCGCAGATACTCATAGGAGCCCCCAGCCCGGGGCATGGCCGCGCCCAGTTCAGCCCAAACCAGTCCATCGCAGGCGGCAAGCACGGCGCCGAGCACCCAACCCAGAATGGCCTGCGGCCCCCGCATGGCGAGCACGATCAGCGGCAGGGTCACGAACGGCCCCACGCCAATCATATTGATCATGTTGAGTGCGACCGCGCCGCGCAGCCCAATCCCGCGTACCAGCTCCGTTGCCCCCCGCTTACCGTCCTCGCTCATCCCACCTCACTCGATCCCCCAGCCAACAAACCAACTAACCAAACATCCCAACCGTGCACTATCCTGTCATATCCTATAGTCAGCCAATCAAATGACCCGAACCCGCCCACTCTGCGCACTCCTATTCCTGTTCGCGGCTGCTCTTTCCGCGCAAACTCCGCTCGACACCACGCTGGCCGCCACCCCTGACTACCAGCCCCTCGCCGTCGACCGGGGAACCTCCGCCCTAGAGCAATCCCTGCGCAAACTAAGTACCCGGGCCAGCCTCATGATGATCGTCGCCCACCCTGACGACGAAGACGGAGGCATGCTCACTTACGAATCCCGCGGCCAGGGAGCCCGTGTAGCGCTCCTCACCCTTACCCGGGGCGAAGGCGGACAAAACATCATGTCCAACGACCTCTGGGACCAGTTGGCCCTGGTCCGCACCCAGGAGCTGCTAGCCGCCGGCCAATACTATGGAGTAGCCCCGACCGATCAGTACTTCACCCGCGTAGCCGACTTCGGCTTCTCCAAGACCCTCGAAGAAGCCCTCAGCGTCTGGAACCACGACCGGGTTCTCTACGACGTAGTACGAGCCGTCCGCCTGAACCGTCCTCTCGTCCTCACCGCCGTCTTCGTCGGAGGAATCACCGACGGCCACGGCCAGCACCAGGTCTCGGGAGAAATGGCGCAGGAAGTCTTCAAAGCCGCCGGCGACCCCAACGTCTTTCCCGATCAGATCAAAGCCGGCCTGCTCCCCTGGACGCCTCTGAAGGTCTACGCAAGAGTCCCCTTCTTCTCCATTTCGCCCAAAGGCATGTACGACTATGCGACAGGCAAGTGGTCGCCCGTGCGCTTCTACGACCATGTTTCCGGTAAGTGGACCAACGCCGTCCCTACCACCACCGTCACCATTCCCGAAGGCACGTATGACCACACCCTGGGCCGGTCCTATATCCAACTGAGCCGAGAAGGCCTCGGCCAGCAGAAATCGCAAAATGGAGGAACGGGCATCCCGCTCCCCGGTAAATACAATGTGGCCTACCACCGTTACGGCTCACGGGTAACCTCCGCGGCCAGCGAGCGCAGCTTCTACGACGGAATCGACACCAGCCTCACCGCCATCGCCACCCTGGCCCACACGCCGCCGGCCTTTCTCACCGCGGGCTTGGCACAGCTTTCCAGCACCATTGCCCAGGCCACTCGCCTCTACAGCCCGGCACACCCTGAGAAGATCACGCCGCTGCTCACCCAGGCCCTCAAAACAACACAATCGTTGATACAAAACGTTCAAGGCTCGAAGCTCACGGAAGAAGAAAAATACAACCTCCTCCACGAGCTCCGCATAAAAGAAGTGCAGGCGAACGCCGCCATCATCGAGTCGTTGGGCGTAACCTTCACCGCCGTAGTCTCCGGCCCCAAAGGCGACCGCGGCCCCTTCGACGTAGACGCCGCCGACACCTTCACCACCGCCATCCCTGGTCAGTCCTTCTCGGTCACCGCTTACGTCGCCAACCCCAGCCCTCTGCCTGTGCAGATCAAAGCGGCCACGCTCGAAGCCGCCACAGCAGGGAACTGGCAAATCATCCCTGCAGCCGGCGCACCGCCGGCACTCGCCCCCGGCGAACGCCAGACCGCCGAGTGGAAAGTCATCGTACCTGCCAACGTCGAGGTCACCAAAGCCTGCTTCCACCGCAAAAGTATCGCGCAATCCTGGTACGACCTTGACAGCGAGGCCTGCCTCGACCGCCCACTGCCGCCCTATCCGCTCGAAGCACACCTCGACCTCACCATCGATGACGTCACCGTACACGCCGCCCAGGTCGTGCAAACCGTGCAGCACAAGGTCGGCCCTGGCGGAGTCTATCAACCTCTGGTCATCGCCCCAGCCATCTCGGTATCTACCACCACCACGGCCGGCATCATTCCGCTCGACGGCAAAACCAGATTGGCAACCGTAGCGGTCCGCATCCGCAGCAACATTGCAGCCACGGTCCAGGGCAAAGCCCTTCTCGCCCTGCCCGAGGGCTGGCAACTGGAACCAGTCATGGCCGGCTTCACCACCCGCGGAGCGGGCGATGTCCAGACCGTAAGCTTCCAGGTCAAGCCAGCCAACATCTCTGCCACCGCCTACCCCATTAGCCCGGTCGCCGGCTATCAAGGGAACGATTTCAAGCAGGGCTACGAGACCGTCGGCTACGCGGGCCTGCGTCCTTACAACTACTACCCTGCGGCTCCCTACAAGCTGGTGGGCGTCGACGTAAAGGTAGCGCCCGATCTCAACGTCGGTTACGTAATGGGCACGGGAGACGACGTGCCCCAGTCGCTGGAGAGCCTGGGAGTCAAGGTCCACCTGCTCCCGTCTGCCGAAATCAACACCGGCAATCTCTCCAGCTACGATGTGATTGTGCTGGGAATCCGAGCCTACGCTGCGCGGCCCGAACTGGGCGCATCGAACGGGCGCTTATTAGACTATGTGAAGCAGGGCGGCGTCCTCATCGTGCAATACAACTGCCGAGAGTACGACCACAACTACGGCCCTTATCCGTATGGGCTAACCAACGATCCCGAGAAAGTAGTTGACGAGTCCGGCGAGGTAAAGATCCTCGACGCGAAAAACCCCCTGCTCTGCTGGCCAAACCAGATTACCCCCGCCGACTTCGAAGGCTGGGTAGAGGAGCGAGGCCACTCCTTCATGCACACCTGGGATCCGCGCTACCAGGCCCTGACCGAGACCCACGACCCCGGGCAAGACGACCAGAAAGGCGGCCTCCTTTACACTCGTTACGGCAAGGGAGCCTACGTCTACATCGCTTATGCCCTCTACCGCCAACTCCCCGAAGGCGTCCCCGGAGCCTACCGCCTCTTCGCCAACCTGCTAAGTCTCCCCAAGGCCCCGCAATAGCGCGGGCGGTTAACCGATACAGTCCCGGGTATCCGTCTGTAACAGTCGTAGTCGAGGAATCAATTTCGTATCCGATCCCAAAACGGCGTGGATAAACTACGTTGTCTCCCATTCCGGCAAAGCCAGAACAAAATCCTCGCCCTTACTCTCGTCCGCCACATTTTTCAGGCGGCCTTGTTCGACTTCCCGTTTCCCGCCATCCCAAATGGAGCGCCCATCGAACCGGCTCGCCGGAGCGGCCACTGCATCTCGAATTTCCCGCAGTTCCGCGGGCCGCCCCACCTTCATCAGGTACTTCCTGATCACACCTGACCGGTCCAGCCCGTCATACTCCCCACGCATGGGCCACTGTTCTTTCAAGGCTTCCAGCGTCAGTTCCAGTTTCTCTACGAGTTCTGGAGCCAGCACCCGCAGATCACCCAACAATTCTTCCAACCGGTCTTCCAACAGACGCACGGTACGCGAAGGCATTAATTTCCGGCCTGCTATTTTTTCTAAAGACGTACGCATTCTCCTCAAAGAGCAATTTGGCCCGGCCAAGCATTTCGCAAACAACCTTCCCACAAACTTGGCAAAAGAGTGAGGGAATTCTCGGCATGCGCAGCACTCAAGTGACCAGGGCAAACTCAGCAAGGGGAACACAGGCGGCGACAAACCAAAACTATAAATCCCTATGCCGCTTGTACCGCTGACACCCACAAGCTTTCAGTAACTCAAGTAACCCGCGCCTGCCTGGAAGATAATCGTGGTTATCTTCCAGGGACCAATCTTCCAGGGACCCAACTGTGGCGCAAAAACTCGCGACATATTTTTACCACACCCAAGTCTTTTTCGGCGCTCATGCGTCGCACAAGAGTGCCTTCATCAACGACCAAACCACAGGTCGCGAAAAACAACCCGCCGGTCGCTCGCAACATCAAACAGCCCGAGGCGGCGCTTCGCGCGCGTCTTTCGTACCGTCAGCTTTGTGTATCCGCGCAATCAAAGGAATACTTGAACATGGCATCCTCCGTTTCTCCCTCTTCATCCTTCGAGGCCGCTCAATGAAGAAGTCAGAAGTCATGAGCGCCTGGGCGACGATTCTCGCCGGCCAAAAGCCAAGCCTCTCCATCGAGATCACCCGCGAGTGCCCCTTGCGGTGCCCCGGCTGCTACGCCTACGAACCCGAGCACCTCGGCACCGGCGTCAACCTCCGCCAACTCTCCGACTACAAGGGAGACGACCTGGTCCGCCGCATCCTGGCCATCGTCGACCGCGAGCGCCCCATCCACCTCTCTATTGTCGGCGGAGATCCCCTGGTCCGTTACCGCGAACTAGAGGTCCTTCTGCCGCAACTGGAGGAGCGCGGCATTCACGTCCAACTCGTCACCAGCGCTTTTCGTGCACTTCCCACGGCCTGGAGCGACCTCCAGCACCTGAGCCTCGTCGTCTCGATCGATGGCCTGCAGCCAGAGCACGACCAGCGTCGCAAGCCCGCGACCTACGAGCGGATCCTCAATTCGATCAACGACAGTTATGTAACTGTCCACTGCACCATCACCGGCCAGATAGCCGGCCGCCCCGGCTATCTGGAGGAGTTCATGCGTTTCTGGAGCGAGCGTCCCCAGGTCAAGCGCATCTGGGTAAGCCTCTTCACGCCGCAAATGGGAGCCGAGGGCCCTGAGATCCTGACCCCTGCGATGCGCCAAGAAGTGCTGCACGAGTTACAGCGCCTCTATCCTCTCTATCCCCGGTTCGAAATGAACCAGGCGCTGATCGAGGAGCTGCGCAACCCGCCTCAATCTCCGCGGGAGTGCATCTTCGCCCGAACCACAACCTCGCTCTCGGCCGATCTTGAGACCCGCATAGGCCCCTGCCAATTCGGAGGCAACCCTGACTGCACGCAATGCGGCTGCATAGCCTCCATGGCTCTTGCCGCCGTAGGCCACCACAAAGTAGTAGGAGGCCTAACCGCCGGCCAGCTGATGAACGCTTCCGAAAGGGTAGGCAACGGAGTAGCGCGGATCCGTTCCCTCTTCATCCCGAAGCTCCCTCCGAAGCCGCCACAGCAACAACCCCTGACAGTCATCGACAACGCAAAATAAAACAAAAAAACTCAACCCCAAATTGAATTCGGGGTTGAGCGCATTTCTTACTGAGACAGGAGTCGAAGACTACGGCTGCATCGGCAAGTCCATCACCGGACTCTTCGAGTAAAAATCAAACGGCATCAGCGTAAAGTCATGCCACATCGTCGGCATCTGCGGCCAATCCTCCGGCCGGGGCACATGATGGAAAGCCATCGTGTACCACGCAACAATGTCAGTATCTTTAATGCTGCGATTCTGCTTCACCCAGACCGGCAACCCATCGTCACCCTTGCTGCCGGAGACATACACTCCCGCCGCATACCTCTCATTCGCGTTATAAGGAGTGACCCACAACTGGTGATCCGAGAACCCCGCCCGCTTCTGCGGCCAGTCTTCTTTCGATAGCAGCGACTCACCCGTCAACCCTGCCATGATCTCGTAGCTCGTCGGATACCCAAGCTCATTCTTCACCTCAGGATTGATGAACCGCCACATCGCCGGATGCAGAATGCTGATGTTCTGTGGCGCCTCGCCCTCGGTGCCAATCACCTTGGGAGTCATCGCCCAGATCGTCTTCCGCGCACTGCCGGCAGGCAGCTTGTACTGCACCAGCTTATCCACCTCGAAGTTGTTCTTCGGCCCATCCACATCCAGATCCAGGCGGAACGAGAAGAAGTGGTCATGGTCCACGCCATCGGTGAAGGGAGCCACCAGGTGGCCGAACTCCAGCATATTTCCCTCGGGGTCCTTGCCCATGATCTTGTCGACATCATCGCTGAAGCCATCTTGTCCGGCACCGGCTTCACTTCCAGCTCACCCGTAGCGCCAACAGCAACCTGTGATCGAACCCTGCTGCGTCAAACCGCCAGTCGAGAATGTAATCGTAGTTGCCGACGACCGCGACCGTGCGCAACACCAGCTCACGTCCCGGCCTGCCTATCGTGCCTTCCGTCTCCCAGTGCCGCCACGCCGGATCGCCATTGGTCCGCTCAAACAAGCAGGCCAGCTGCCGGCCGAACAAACGGAGTGCCGTTCTCGTGGAAGAACGTTCCACTGAAAAAGGTTGCGTAGTCCGGGCAATCCACGCCCTTCTGCAACGGCTTGGGAATGCCGAACCCGGTATTCATGAAGTACTCGCCCGAATCGAGAAACACGTGCGAGTTCCACGTCTCTTCCGGATCCATATAAGGCACATACATCTCCGACAGCGAACCCTCATACAGCACCGATCGCCGCTTGCCCTGGTAATCGAGCGAAGCCATGGTGACGATCGGTCCACTGCGAGGGTCCACGCGGAAACGGAAATGCCAGTTCTGCCAGCTCACTTCGCCATCGGTGATGGTGAAGCCGGGTCCCTCGGGCTGCGAAACCACGATCGGCTTTGTCCCCGCGCGCGCCGGGCCGCCGTCGTTGTCATAAATCTCGCTTACGGGCGCCATCGCCGTCTCGCCGTAATCGCTGAAGCGCGTCACCTTCTTGTTCGTCATATCGACGGTAAAGAAGATGCCTGCCACTTCGCGATCTTCCGAGCCGTTCTCGGCGTCGATGTCGTAGGTGCAACCGCCCCAGCCAATGCGCCGTCCATCCTGCTCCGGCAGTGCGATAAATCCACCCGGCGTCGCAAAGCACGTCACCAGGTTCAGATCCGTAATGCCGCGTTTCTTCAGCGCCGCCACGATGCGCGGATCATGCTTGATCGCGTCGTTCACCTCTTCTTCTTCCGTGCGGGTGAAGGGAGCCTGCATACCTTTCAGCTCTTCGAACGATTCCACCTTCGCCGTCGAGATGTTGACCAGCGCGGCATAGGAGTGGCCCTTCTCGTAAAGCACCACGTCGGCCTTACGCTCGATCGGCTCGCCCGGCTTCCAGCCCAGTACATAGCTCTTCTCCGGCTCATGCAGCAGCACGCTGGTGAACAGCGTTTTCTCCTGGCTATGGCCGGCACCCTGCACAGCCTTGTAAACTACCCAGTACTCGGCAGGAGTGAGTGCATCCAGCGGATGGTGAACAGCAGGGGGAAGCGCCACAGCCGGTAGCGCAGCAAGACAAGTGAGGGCAGCGAGGCGAAAGAACGAGCGGATAGAAGACACTTCTGAACAACCTCCGGGAGATGGAGAGATGCATTCTCTCAGAAACACTTATCTAAGAAGCTGAGCCTGAATTTCAGACAGTGGGCCGAAGAATAGACCGGGAGCCGAATAAATAGGAGCCGAATAATCGTTAAGTAAGGTCAGAGTTCGGAGCGCTCACGGGGCGCGAGAGTTGTTACATGTTCCATACTGGAACCGCGATGAAGCGACAGGGCTATCGCAAGAAGAATTGACCTAACGATAGTGAAGCTAGGAAGCGAAGTCAACGCATTTCCCCCTTCCATTCCGTTCGCCTCAAGCGAAGCCGGTTGCCCAACCAGGATTTTTTGTCATTGCTATCCACGCCCCATTGTTGGTAACTTACGCCAACGGTCCTCGTCGACCGGCTCCCACGGAAACGTTCCACTTTCTTCCTCCACTGCCTACGTTTCTCATAAAGAGAACCGAAGGAAGGAAAAACCCCGAGTGTCCCTTGCAGTAGGAAACAAGAAACCCGGTCTCGACCGAGTCCTCGGCCGCCGCGACCTCGTTCTGCTCTTTGTCGTAGCGGTAGCCAACCTGAACCTGATCCCGGCGATCTCCTCTTCCGGCCCGGCTACGTTGTGGCTCTGGCTCTTGGCCCTCTCGACCTTTTTCTGGCCCCAGGGAGCAGCCGTTACCGAACTAGCCCAGAAGTGGCCCGGCGAAGGAGGCATTTACCTCTGGGCCAAGCGCAGCTTTGGAGAAGAGCACGGCTTTCTCGCCGGCTGGTGCTACTGGCTCTCGAACGTCGTCTATCTGCCGACGGTCGTTCTCTCCTGCGTAGGAGTAGGCGTCTACGTCGCCGGGCCAAAGATCCAGAAGCTGGCCGACAGCCATGCCTTCACCGGCCTGGCCTCGTTGTTCATCATTCTTTTCCTGCTGGCGTTGAACGTAAGGGGCCTCTCGCTCGGCAAATGGATCAGCAACCTCGGAGCCATCGGCACCATCGGCGGAGCCGCGATGATCTGCCTTCTGGCCGGCCTCACCCTGTACCACAGCGGAAGCGCCCTCCACCCCGCCGACCTCAAAACCGACCTCAGAGACTGGCGTCTCTTCGCCGCCTTCGGCACCATCTGTTACAGCCTGGTGGGGTCTGGATCTCGCCTCCATCATGGGCGACGAAATCAAAGATCCAAAGACGAAACCTGCCCATCTCCATCCTGCTAGGCGGCCTGATCGCCGGAGCCATCTACTTCGGCACCACGCTCTCGATGTTGATTGCCATGCCGCAAAAGGAAATCGGAGTTCTGGCCGGCATTCTGCAAGCCATCAGCGTGATGAGCACCCGCACCGGCGTGGCAGGCGTAGTGGCCCCGCTGGCGTTGCTGGAGTGCATTGCCATCCTGGGCACGGCCTCCGCCTGGTTCAGCGGAGCCGCCCGTCTGCCCTTCGTCGCGGGCGTCGATCGCTATCTTCCGCCCATCATCGGCCGCGTCCATTCCCGCTACCACACGCCGTACGTGAGCCTGATCCTCTTTGCGATACTGTCATCGTTGCTGATCGCGACCAGTTTCCTGGGAGTATCGGTAGGCGAAGCCTACCTGACGATGTTGGACCTGGCCGTCATCCTGCAGTTGGCGCCCTCGGCCTACATGTTCCTAGCCCTTCTCAAGCACACCTGGGCCAAAGACGCCGTACTGAGCGCCAACAAAATCTATCTAACGGTGAACGGACTAGCAGGCTGTGCCGCCACCCTGGTAGGCCTCATCGTGGCCTTCATCCCCAGCCGCCAGGTCAACTCCGTCTGGATCTTCGAAGGCAAGCTCGTCGATCGCCTGCATCGTAGTCTTCGGCTCCGCGCTCTTCTTCTATCAAAGAGCGCTGTACAAAGCCCGCCACGCCGCCTCGTAAAACCTGCCCAGCTCCCGGAAGCAGACTTCCTGTGCGCAAAATAGGCGAAAAAAGCGCTATAAGCGTTATAAGTCCCCCCGGATAACGCATATTTGACCGTATTCAAATATTTTCCTTGACGCGTCCGGAACAACGGCTCATTATTTGACCATGGTCAAAACTGATCTCAGCGGTCTGAAATTGTCCGGTTTTGCACTGGCGAAGCCGCTGCGGTCGAAGATCGTGGAACTCATTGTTCCGGTAGAGGGGAGCCAGGACCATGCCTGACCACAAACTAATTCGCCTCTCCATCGCAGTGGTTTGGCTTTACCAGGGCTTGTGGTGCAAGGTTCTGGGTGGCGTTCCTCGTCAGGAAGCAGTCATCTCTACCGTACCGTTTCTTGGTGCGGGGGAAATCCGCGTAGCGCTGATTGTCTTGGGGCTGGTCGAATGCGGCCTTGCTCTGTGGGTCTTGTCAGGGCGGTGGATGCGTCAGGTTGCAATTGTGCAGACCGCATTGCTTGCAGCAATGAACAGTGGCGGACTGATTTGGGCCTGGCATCTGATTCCCGATCCGGTCGGCATGATCGTGCAAAACTTCGCTTTTCTGGTGCTCGTTTGGATTGCCTCGGAGGATCGCCGTTATGCCGCCCACACCTGAGACGCCGTCAACACCATGGCGGCAGGGATTCTTCAAGGCGCAGGCGCGTCAACTGGGCTTCGGGCAGACGTACGAGGATTCCACCATCGAACTCGAGGCTTTCGGGCCGCGAAGCCGCGTCTTCTGCATCGCCGGTGCGGGATACACGGCTCGGGCTCTTGCGGCGGCTGGACATCAGGTCACAGCCGTAGACATTAACCCGGTGCAACTAAGTTATGCCCGTTCTCGAGCCGCGGGCGGACCCCTGCGAAGGGGCATCGCTGAGCGTGTGCTCGCACTCGGTCGCAATTTGGCAAAGCTCGCCGGCTGGAGTCGCGGAACGGTACAAGATTTTCTGAATCTGTCGGATACCTCCGAGCAAGTTGAATATTGGGACCGCCGACTCGACACACAGGCTTGGCGCTCTGTCGTGGATTTGTTGCTCGCTCCACGCCTGCTCGGCATATGCTATGCCAGCCCGTTCGTCGAATCGCTGCCACAAGACTTCGGGCTGCGGCTTCGCCTGCGTCTGCGACGCACGTGGGCCACACATTCCAACAGAAGCAATCCGTATGCTGCGCCCCTACTTTTAGGGAGGCCGCCTGTAGAACCAAATGCGCCCAAGTCTCCAATTCAATTCGTTTGCGCCGACGCTGCAGATTTTCTGCAATCGTGCCCACCGGCCGCATTCGATGGGTTCTCATTGTCCAATATTGGCGACGGAGTATCGCCCGACTACTTGCGGCGCCTTCGGATCGCTATGAATCATGCGGCAACGCCAGACGCCATCGTTGTCGCTCGCAGCTTCGCGGAACCCGGCCCGAGCATTGGCGCAAACTGGGCGCAGCTGGACCGCTCGTTACTCTGGGGCGTTGTCGAGGTCAGTCGCACTGGCGGAGGCAAATCATGCTACACCTGATAAAACGGCATCCGATCCCAATCTCAGCGTTCTTTCGCCATTCGCTGGTGTTGACTTATGCTTTGCCGCCGGAAACCCTCCAGCCATTTCTCCCTGAAGGCTTGGTGCTCGATACCTTTCGAGGGCACGCATTTCTAGCAGTCGCTTTAGTGCAGACTGAGCATTTGCGGCCCAGCTTTCTTCCAGCCGCAATAGGAAGAGATTTCTTTCTCAGTGGCTACCGGATCTTCACTCGACTGGCTGGGGGTGCGCAGTCAAAGCGAGGATTACGAATCTTGCGCAGCGATACGGATCATCCGTGGATGGTTTCTGCCGGCAATTTGCTGACACACTACAACTATCGCCTCTGCCAGGTGGCTTTTGAGGAACATGAGGGCGTAATCCACTGGACAATTCGGACGCCGCGGTCCGAAGCCGATCTCGAGGTGTTCGCACGATTATCGGGAAGTCCACCGTCTCTACCAAGCGGGTCTCCGTTTGGCACTCTGACCGAGGCCCGTCGATATGCGGGTCCTCTGCCCTATACCTTCGACTATGAGAAGGAAACCCAGTCGATCATCGGTATTCGGGCGATGAGGCAAAACTGGAATCCCCAGCCCGTAGAAGTAGACGTGCAGCAAAATACGTTTCTTGATCACGAACCATTCCGCGACGCCCAGCCAATTCTGGCGAACGCCTTTCACGTGAGGGATGTCCCCTATCAATGGCAAAGGGGGAGCCGACTCACATGAACACGATTCCGTCTCGCCGACCCTATCAAGGCGTGGTTCAGATCTTGCAATTCAACTGGCGGTTCTACGTGACCACATTAGGGGGCGTTGGTGTGGCGTTGCTGGCGCTGCCGTTTCTGCCCAGCCCAGGCCGCACAGCACTCTTGCTAGGCGCTGCACCGGCGCTATTCTGGCTGATCTCATCGCTGCTGGTGTCACACTATGTCTACGACCGCTCTCCGCTTTACGATCTGAACTGGGTCTGCTCAGCGCTATCCCGGGCTCCACGGCGATGGCTTAACTTTCACTGCGGCTTAGACGAAACGAGCGCTATTCTTGCGGCAATCTTTCCTGACGCGACCAGTCAGGTTGTAGACATCTTCGATCCTCTTGTAATGACCGAGACGTCAATACGGGTGGCGCGCCGAGTCACACATCACACGATCCCTTCTACATCGATGCGGTACGACTCGTTAGCCTTTCCTGACGAGTCGTTCGATGCAGCCTTCTCTATCTTTGCGGCACACGAGTTGCGCCACCACAATCAACGAGTGAGCTTGTTTCGAGAAATCGTACGCACTCTAACCCCGGACGGCGAGTTCATACTGATGGAACACTCCCGGGATTGGCGCAATTTCTTTGCCTTCGGTCCTGGCTTTCTGCACTTCTTCTCGCAGCGTGCGTGGCGGAAGGCAGCTTCTGACGCTGGCCTGACAGTGCGAACCGAGCTTTCCATCACACCTTTTGTGCATGTCTACGTCTTACGGAGGGCGACGTGACTCTCTACATCCATCTGCAAATTGTCGGAATTCTGCTCATGTTGCTGGGCCTGAGCCACATCTTCTTCAATCGTTTCTTCGGATGGGAACAGGAGTTAGTAGCCGTTTCCCTACTAACGCGACGAATCTTTTTCGTGCACAATTTTTTCATCGGACTTGGCGTGGTGCTTGGTGGTGCGGCATCGTTCTTTTGCGCCAACGCTCTACTTCGCTCCGGTACCCTGAGCCGCGCGGTCCTAGCCGGCATGGCGACGTTCTGGTTTTGCCGCTTGCTAGCCCAGTTCGTCGGCTACGACTCCGCAATCTGGCGAGGCGATCGGTTTCGCACCTTCATGCACGTAGGGTGTTCCTTGCTGTGGTGCTACGTTACAGCGACATACGGAATCGCGTTCCTAACCGTAAGGAACTGACAATTTATCGCATCGAAGCGATGCTCTAATTATCGGATCAAAGATCACACCTCCACGAGGGTGGTTGAGACTTCGTAGCTCTTCCCGGATTGTCGGCCTCACCGAAAGTTGCCATGCTTCTTCTCAGTTGTTACTTAATCGCCAACTATCAAATCGAGCCGCGTGCGGCTGCCATAGACGTTGGCCGTGCCAACTGAGAACAGGACAGATGAGAAAGGCCATCTTGCCATCCTGTTGCTCAACGCGCCGTACGGCCGATTATTTAAGTCGTGCATAGTTCATTTCTAGGCGGTTCACAATCCATGGGTTGGAGTTCCAAAGTTCTAAAATGAAGGCAGGCCCATGAAGGGACAAGCACGCAATCACGTCAACCGCACGCTAAGTGGGTCCGGCGGAGCGCCCGCGAAGCCCACCGACGCAGTCTCGGGAGAGTTTGTCACCGAAATGTTCGAGTACGACGGTGGAAGGCAGGTCACGGTGTACGTTCCACCGGAGCCGACCGAAGCAATCGTCTTCGCCGGTGACGGTCAGGGAATCTCGAAGTGGGGCCAGTTGCTCGAGAAAGCCGACGTACCGTCCACAATGATCGTCGGTGTACATGGGCTGACCGATGAGATGCTGCGGCTCCATGAGTACTCACCGGGCTTAGAGCCGGAGCGCTTCGCGGCACACGAGAAGTTCTTCGTCGAGGACGTTCGCCGCTGGACGGAGTCGCAGTTTGGCGTGGCGCTGCGCACGGAACGTACGGCAGTGTTCGGTGTCTCGGCGGGTGGAGAGCTGGCCCTCGCTTTTGGGCTTCGGCATCCGCATGTCTACGGCGCGGTCTTCTGCGCCTCGCCTGGCGGCGGTTACAAGCCGCCTGGCGTTATGCCGAGACCGCTTCCGCGCACATACCTTGTCGCTGGCACAGAGGAGCCGTTCTTCCTCGAGAACGCAAGAAGGTGGGCGGACGCGCTGCGCGATGCAGATGCGGATGTCCTCATGACTGAGCGAGCTGGGTCGCACGGTGGCGCATTCTGGCAAGAAGAGTTTCCGCTCATGGTGGCGTGGGCATTCGGACGATGATTGCATCTCGGTCTCGTCGGCGGGTCTGATGCAACAACTCGTCTCGTGTGATCATGCGCCGATTGAAGACCGGCACTCAATGGGTGACACAGCGATACTGCCTCTGATCTGCGCACGCCTTGCCGAAAGCTCACTTCTGATCCGCTGACTAATGGGCAATGCATGCATCCAGATCGGCTTGGGCTCCGATGAGCGGATCACCCCCGGGAAACAGGCCGAGGAGGAGCCCTTCGGATCGGCACGCTTGAACCCGATACAAGGCGGTCAAATTTACTAGAAGGCCGTTCTACGTCCAGGTGGCATTTCTGGACCTTCGCCAGCTTCCGATTGCAATCCCGGGTTCGACGAGTGCATCGACGATTTGCGCTCTTCGAGAACTTGGAATTCGCTTTCCTACCGCCAAATGACGAGAAGCGCTTTTATGAGGACTAATGCGTTTCGCCGAGCTATGCTGACACATGCTCTCTCTGGGACTTTCAAACTTCGATTTGACCCGCCAATCTCTTCCACCGGTTGAAGTTTTGCACGCGCTTGGAGAGACCGCTACGTGGTGTACTCGCCACCCGCTTCCGTCAGATGGCCTACGTAGTTCGATGCTTGACCCATCCGCTATTCTCAGTATCCCCGCGCTCAATGAACTAGGCCTAGATGCATTCGTCAAAGCGAAACGCGGCAGTTATCAACATGCCATCGAGTCAATCAAGCGCAAGCGTTCCGAGCTGCTTCCTGATGCCATGGCTCAGTCTGTCGAGGCGGCGGTGGCGCAACTTCAGGGCAGGTTACTGCTTTATGATCCCTTAGAGACTGTGTCAGATGGCGCAGCTGAAGCAGCATCACATGGCTTTTTCGATGTCGAAGACGCTCCCCCTTGGGACACATGGTTTTGGCTGAAGGAGGGCACAATCTTCTGCTGGGTTCCTCAGTCTCTCATCTCAGACGCCCAGGCCGGTATCGACGCAAATCCTGTTGAGTGCATTCGCTGGGCGGACTGGTCGAAGTTGGCAGCATTGATCAATCTATGACCGAAATTTCGACTACCGAAGGATCAGTCCTTATAAGTCGGCCAGTGTTTAGGAATTTCCACGGAGCCTGAAGCCTAGGTGCCCGGCCCCTGGGGCGTTTTTGAGGACTGATCTTCTTCCGTCGCTGATCATCTCTGGCAATAATGCGTAACATATACTTCCATGCGCGTTTCACAGTGGATAATCAATGGTCTTGGCCTACTGTTGTTTGCTTGCCCGATCACGAGTCTTGGCCAACACGCTCCGATACGGGATTTTCGTTTGTGGGCTCGCGGCCATGTTCATCCGATTGCCTCAATCGAGGAGCATTCCCACAATGATGCCGATCTGCAAATCTTAAGAAGTGTTATCGGGTCGGCGCACGTGATCGGATTCGGTGAGCCCATTCACAATGACCGTGAGGCGTTGAAGATACGCAATCGACTGATCCGTTACGGCGTTACGAACCTCGGGTTCAGGGCCGTTGCGTTTGAAACCTGTCTAAGCTCTTCAAAGCTTCTGTACGACTACGTTCTAGGACGATCTGCTGAAAGCGAATCTGCTATTAAGAATGCGTTCTGTTATGGGTTCGGTGATTACCCCGAAAATTTTGAGTTGATTCAGTGGCTACGCACCTACAACACCACCCAGCCATCTGCGCGCAAGGTACGCTTCTACGGCATCGACTTGAGCGGACAGTATTCTCCTACTGCGTTCCGGTCTATCGATGATGTCTTGAATTATTTGGACCATGCAGATCCGGCCCTTGGCCAAGAGACGCGAATCAAATTCGACGACGTAGTTCCTGTTTTCCGGACAGATCGATATATCAAACTGACTACAGCCCAAAAGGATGCGCGCACCGGTAAAATTCAAGACTTAATCGCTCTGATACGACGCGAGCGTACTCCCCTCACTAAGGCAACTTCCATAGACGATTACGAGTGGGCGCTTCGTCAAGCCGTCGCGGCTGCCCAGGACGACGCATTCTTACGATCTCTTCCGCCAGAATTCGATCCAAGCGTGCCGCATTGGTGGGAGGTATTCAAGCCTAGTTCGGATTGGGACCATAACGCGGAAATGCGGGAGGTCGCGATGGCGGACAATGTGCTTTGGGTGCAGGAGCGGGAGCGGGAGCGCGGGAAGATTCTCTATTTTGCTCACAACGAGCATATCGAGACCGGCCGTGGAGTGCTCGGCTCGCCGGGCCATCCACCTGCGGGTCAATATCGGCAGATTCGTGGCGCTGGCAGCTACTTGCGGTCGGCCCTCGGCTCTGACTTCGCAGTGATCGGCACATATTTCGGACACGGCGAAGGCTTCGCGTCACCTGATCTCCCAGCCCCGGCCGTTCATAGTATGGAGGATCTATTTGCTTCGATCTCCGTTCCGCAGTTCCTCATAGACCTACATGAACTTCCGATGAGCGGGCCACTCCATGAGTGGTTCCAGACTGCCCATGCCACCCGCGCTTCCATCTTGCGAGAAGCTACTGATTCAGTGGTCCCGCTCGCCTCATACGATGCAATTCTCTTCATTGGCACTGTTACGCCGTCTCTTGTGCCTCACAAGCAGTAAACCCGCCACGCGCGCTTTGTTTGGGTATGAGTCCAGGATAAGTCCCTACAAGTCGGCCAGGCTCCAGGAATTCGGAAGTGGCGTATCGCGGTATGCTGCGGGTTTGTGGGGACTTATCCGGTAAACGCCGCCTAAAGCCACCAGAATGAGAGCCTGTTTTTATTTGCAGAGTTCGCGTAACGAGTACGCGGATCGAAGAGTGACTGTACCAACGCTTCAGTATCCCCATCTCCGGCGTTAACCTCTAGTCATGGTCCAAAAACTCATTTATCTGGATACGAACCTTTGGAACAGGCTGCTCGATCAAGGTGTCGATCCAATGGAGTTGCTGAGAGAACTTAGGCGGCGGAACGCGACTTTAGTTCTGAGTGGGCAGACGGTTTATGAACTCACTCGGACCTTTCGCAGCTCTACCGCACGAGGGAAAGAACTATTCCGCTATGTGAAGGTCTACATCGAGGATGGGATCATCGGCACCTACGACAACATGGACCTGTTGCGAGCCGAGGTTAGGGCGCTGTATGCGCGTGCTGATTCAGCGGTTGCCTATTTCGATCCGGCGAACGACGAGGTTCTCAAATCAGAGGTTGCGAAACTCGCCGAAGGGATCGTAGATGAACGCGCGTGGACCTTCCTCTCAGAACGGAAGGAGTTCGCGACAACCGGTCGCGACGAACAGAAGGCTCACTTCGAAAAACGACCAGACATGAGGACACAGCTACTTGCGGTGCCTGAGGATGGATTGCCAGCGTGGCTCGACGAGCAGGTGTCTGGGGATGTTGGCGCCGCTATGCTCACTCGGCATCTTATCCGGATTTTCGAGTCCCCCTCGACGGATGCAGCAATCTCCACGGCACTCGGGCTGCTTCAGCATCCAGCCGCTCGCATAGCGAAGGCGCTCGTCCGGGCGGACCTCTATTCAAATTGGCGCTGCGCCCACCGAGGCTCGAATCCCAGGGACTTGATAGATGACATGTACCACGTTCTGAATGCCACCTATACGGATGTCTACGCTACTGCCGAGGACGGCCAGAAGGAATATGCCTCGCTGCTACTGAGTCGCTGGACGCGGCCTGAGTTCTACGATGACAGCACGAGGCTGGAAGACTGGCTCTTAGCCGTCTGAGACACTGGACGACGTCGTATACCCGCATTCATCACCGTCGGTCGACTCCAAGCGATTGGCGCCGTCCACCGACGAAGGTCAACATCTGGTGACCTTCGGAAAATTCGTACCACGTATCCATCTCGCCCTTGAAGATGTCGCTGGGGAGCTTCTTCGTGGCCGCGGCATTCTCCCAAACGGTGACCCCTGTCTCCTTCGCTTCGATGTCATCAGGAAGCCCGGCAACGCCGTCGTGGATGTCTTGAGCACGCTCGCGTTTCGCCCTGCCGTCATCGGTATGGATGTACTTCCGCATGGCAAGATGCCAGATCGCGAACTCTTGGACGGAGATCAAGGCAGCGATACGCGTGTTTTGCAAACGGGAGGGTCGAACCATCTTTCCCTTGCCGACCAAAAACTCTGCTCTGACCTCAGGCTCTCGTAAGGTATCGCCACGGGGATCGAACGGAATGCGAAAGCCGACATCTCCATACATCGCGCCCAGCATGTAGTTCGGCTCATTGAGCTGCACAAAGCTGCCGGGCGGGGCGGCAAGGATTAGGCCGCACACGTAGTCTGCGGTTGCTCGAAACTTCCGTGTCCCCTCTTCGATGTGCTCCCGGATGGCCTTATAGGGATCGGACATGCTGAAGCCACTCACCGGCATCGGGTTCACGATGTCCTTCACTTCGAGCAAAATCTGGCCGTGTGTTGGGTGGTCAATGACGAAATCAATAAGCTGGGAGACACGCGGCAGATTTGGTTCTCTCTCAAACGCAATACCCTGAGATGTGAGGTAGGCTTCAAAAAGGTTCTCGCCATAGGTCGATTTGTTCATCCTGGACGCCAGCATAATACATTGGCATTCGCAGAACGTCTTCTCCCATGGGGTGGTAAGCGGCATCTTGCGCGGCAACTGTTGATCGGTAACGAAAAGTCGGCCAGGCTCCAGCAATTCGGAAGTGGCGTATCGCGGTATGCTGGGGCGTTTTCAGGACTGATCCTGCCCACCGGACTAAACAGTCGATTTGGAGTCTGGGGGAAGCGGAATTTGCAAAGCGCCGTGCTGCCGGATTCACACTCTTGGCGGGCTGGTGCTTAACCAGTAACTTACGGTTAGGCGACAATCCGGGAGCTATCTCGTTTTGCCTCAATCTAGAACTCCACGCTAAGATTGCTAAATGATGGACTCTTCACGCGAGGCGCTGAAGCCGGACGAGCGTGGAATTGGGGATACACCTGCCAAGTCTCAAGGGAAGTTAGCGCTGGCTCTGGGAGTGATCGCAATCGCGCTCAGCTTGGTTCTTGGGTTTGTTTATCTAATCTCGGTCCGTCGCCTGGAGCGCGAGGTGGCACGGCTCAGCCAGCAGACGGAAGGTTTCAGCCGGCTGGTCGTGCGCGCACAGGAGCAATCGCAGACGTTGGCTCAGCAGGCTTCGCAAGCGGCTGCGAACGCGCAGGCAGCCGCTCAACAGCGCGACTTGGCGAAGCAGGATCAATCGAACTCACAGGCGCAGGCGCAACTTGCGCGGCAGCAGGCCGCCGCCGAGCAGCAAAGGGCAGATCAAGCCACACAGCAGGCGGAGGAATATCGGCAAGAGCGAGAGGCGGAACTTGCACAGCTGCAACAGGCTCTCGGGCAAATCGCCGAAACGCATCGCACCGCCATGGGCCTGGTGATGACGCTGGATAGCAAGTCGATTCGCTTCGACTTTGATAAGGCAAACATTAAACCGGAATATCGCGACATCCTTAATCGCATCGCCGGGATCCTGATGACGCTTAAGGGATATTCGATTGCTGTCTACGGATATACGGACGACATCGGCACGCAGACGTACAACTTGCAACTCTCACAGCGTCGCGCCGAAGCTGTCCGCGACTTCTTGGTGCAGACCGGAATTTCCCCGACGACAATCACGAGCAGCAAGGGTTTTGGCAAAGCCGACCCTCGCGTTCCGGGCGACAGCGAACAGGCGCGTGCTGCCAACCGCCGGGTCGAGATCGGCATAGTGGATTCGAAACTTATCACGAACGGCCCTCTCGTCGTGCCGAAGTGAATTAGGCGGTACAGGTCCGCCGGGTTATTCGGGTTATTCAGACGGTAAGGACCGATGAAGCCTAAGTTCCCGCCGGAGGCTGTTGTGGTCGTGTCCGCAGAGGTGGCGGCACCTGCGGTGCCCTCTCTAACGTTGTCATTGGGAGGAGTGGACGGAAGTGCGTTCTCAGTTTCGCTCACCTGAGGGGCCCCACGCTGAAGTAGTTTGCTGACAGCGAGAGTACACGAATGTGGCCACGCGTTGTTTGCCGGTTGTTTCGTGCAGAATGGAACAGATGCCGGCGCCGGTACGGGCCCGGTGTATAGGAGAAAGCATGGGATCTATGTCGAAGGCGCTGTTGCCCGTCCTGTTGATGGCTGCTGCTAGTGTGCCCGGGTGGGCGCAGGAGAGTCGATCGAGCGAGGTGATTTTGAAAGAGATTCAGGGGCACCACCAGGGGATGGCCGTCTGGTGGATGGGCAATGCGGGGTGGCTGATCAAGTCAGGGGATTTGCTGATCGGTACCGACCTTGACCTCGAGGCCGATGACAAGTCCGATCCCAAGGTCCAAGCGCCGCCATTAACGCCGCAGCAACTGACGGGTGAGCTGGACGTGGAGTTTGTTACGCACCAGCACGGCGACCATTGCAATGTGCCCACGATCAAGGGGCTGGCGCAGGGTAGCCGGACCACGTTTGTGTTGTCACGGAGTTGTCTCAAGGAGGTTGCCTCGCTGCATATTCCGAAGGAGCGGATCGTCGTTCCCGAGCCTTTGCAGCCCTTCGACATCAAGGGGATTCACGTGGAGCCGATCCATGCAATTCATGGCAACCAGGATTTCACCGTGCTGACGCGTGAACCGGACTTTGTGGAAAATATCGCACACAATTGCGGTTACGTGTTCAACATCGGGGGCAAGCGGATTTTCGAGCCGGGCGATTCGGTGCTCACCGAGGAGCACCTGAATTTGAAGAACATTGATGTGCTGTTTGTTTCGCCCACGATCCACAACATGTATACCGACCGATCGATGATGCTGATCAACCAGTTGCAGCCGGCGTACATCTTTCCCCAGCACTTCGGCACGTACCAGGCGCGGGAGGATAACTCGTTCTGGACGCGCGGCTACCCTGAAGAGCTGAAGATGCGCCTGTCGCTGGATCTGCAAAAGCGGTATCACCAGCTCAGGATTGGCGATACGTTTGAGATTCGGTGACGCGCGGAGAAGGGAAGTTCTTACTCGGCGCGAAGAGCCTGCACGGGGTTGACTGTTGCCGCTCGTCGCGAGGGGATAAGGAATGCGGGATCTGGAATTCGTGACCAGACTGGAATTCGACGAATCGAGTCAGTGAGCGATATTGTGCTGGTGGAGCCGTCTGTGCAATCTCGTTCGCGCATCCTCAAAGACCTTGCGTGTAGCTGCAAGCCTCTCCGGGTCGGGACGAACAGCGAGATTTTCCACGAACGTCTGTGAGCCGTCAATCAGAGCAAGCATGTAGGCTGCTGTGTCGGGAGAGAAAAGCTCCTGGCCTGGCGCGACCAGATACACCGGAGAGGTGTGGGCCTGCACCATAAACTCCCACGAGGTGACGGGGCCCAGTTGTGAGGAACAGCGCGCGGCGAGCCAACCCGGTCCCGACACCCGAATGCTTTCGCTCAAGGTCATCTCGCGGGTTCCTGAAGTCGCGTCTCGCGAAGCAACCACGCGGCCATTGAGGACAATTTCGAGTCGATGAATCGGTACATGGCATTGAGCGCTGGCATGCACCTCAATTGTGCCGCCTCCGGCACGAAGAGAAATTTCCTGACCAGGCGTGCGACCTTCCGCTTGAAAAAGGAGCAGAGGGCCCGACGTGACGAACGTGTTTCCGCTTCGCACTGCCTTTGCCCAGTTTGCGAAGGTGAATTCCTCCTGTCCGATATACGCGTAGGCTCGATTGGTTCCAACCGGCATGTAAGCGCCCATCTTGTCGGTACCGCCCACCGCGGGGAGCCGGTATCCACAATTCAGATACCGGTACCAATCAAGAAACCGCAGGAAGTTAAAGTGGCCCGGTTGACCGCCGTTTGGCCGTTGGGGCCAGAGCTCAACGGCGTCGATTTTACCCAGCGCGATGTCCGCGGCAATTTCCCCGGTCGGGTAGGGGAAATGCGCGGAAACGGAAAGTCCGCCGGCCGAGCGGCAGGCGTCAGACCAATGGGCCATGCTGTTCCAAAGCGGATCGCCCAGATAACTCTCGTCCGGCCCTGCAGCCGACATCGGATAAACGGGCGAGCGCGGACCCAGGAGCGCCATATGTCCAAGGATGTGCTGGCGGTTCTCAGAGCCCACCCAGACCATGTTTTCCTTATCGCGAGAGACGAGAGGTTCGTTGGTGATGTCGCCGACGTTCGTGAATAGATCTCCCCACTGCGCCGCCAACAGATTCACCAGATTCAGCCCCTCTGCACTGGCTTCCAGCAAGGCAGTCGTGGGTGACAGAAAGTGCACGTGGGTGTCCGCGCTCACCCATCCTTTCGAGCGCAGATTTGCAATACGGTCGATTTCAAGCTTCAGCTCTCGTTGGTCGGGTCGAATTTCGAGTTTTTGACGCACCGGAGCGTATTCAAATCCCTTCGTCATTTCCAGGTACACATCGCCCACCGGCAACTCGACCTGAAACGTGCCGTCGACATAGGCGAAAGAACTGTCCATCAATTTCACATCGGCGCCGTAATCCTGAAACCATCCGTCGTTAATCTCAGTGCGATGACCATACGGTGGGATATAGCGGCCTTCTTTGGAACGGAACGCGAGACGCACGGGCGAGGGACGCCCGGTGGCTCGATCAATCACCTGGCCGCGCAGCCAGACCTTTTCGCGCTCCAGAATCTCAACCCGCGCGGTGGTTGCTGCAGAGTTGCGGGGAGCCAATTCCTTTCCCGGCTCCGCTCCATCGAGATCGAATGCGTAGGACAGCCCTGATTCCGTGTCATGGAGCCAAAGGGTTGCCGCCGAGCTGGCGGTGACTTCGGCGAACAAGTAGCGGTTGCCCGTCACCTGCTCGGCGCGCGAGCCTAACCCTGCATCGGGCGAATGCAACCAGGATTCGGGTTCGAAGCGACCCGGAAACCACTTGCGTGCCACCACGCCCAGATCGACCGCAACCTTCCAGCGCTTGTCCTCCTGGCTTGCGGGTTCTGGCAGAGTGACCCGGTAGGTGGCAAGACGCTCATAACGAAGAGGATTTCCTCGTCCCAGGAAAAGGGTAAGGCCGCAAATGACCAACGGATCCTCGCTCGCCGCCCTGAATCGCAGGGCCTTGATCCTCCGGTCCGGATAAGGATTGGCCAGGGCGCAGATCCAGACCAGAGGAGGAGAATACGAGTTGTCCATTACGCCCATCTGGAGATTTCCCCAGCCAGTAGCGCGGCGCAGCGGGTCAGTCAGTTGCCGGGCAGCGTCAGCTGTGTGCGCCAGCGCCGCAAAGCTCAAGTGGCCCCACTCCACCGCAGGAGCATTTACCTCAAACCGACGGCGAATGGGCAGGGCTTCCTCTCGGCCGTCGTCATAGACGAAGACGATGTCAGCCAGGCGCTGGCCCACTTGTTCGCAGGTATCCAGCTCCGCACTCGAAGTCTCATTCGGGTCCCAGTCACAAAATTGTGCCAGGCAGATGGAGCCCGCTTTCTGGTCGACAACGATATCTACCGTTTCTGCGGCCCAGGGACGATCGCGATGTTGGCTCAGGACAATCCAGGACTTGGCTTGCGCACCTTCGGAGCCAAGCAGAAACGGGATTCCCCGAAAATTCTGCTTGCCCGAGGGCGTATGGATCAGGCCGTCTTGCTGTGAAGCGCCGCCCATGTTTTTTGCCAGTTCCCGCGGCCCGAAGTCGGATGGTGAGGCATTGAAATGGGAAATCAGTTCCACGGGAGCGAACGTACCGGGGTCCGGTGGGGCTCCCATTTCGTCCTGGCCTGCCGTTGCGGCGGCGTTGCCGGCGAGCATTCGTTTGAGGGTGGGAACTACAACACTGCCATTTTGTAAAAAAGCCCTACGTGTCCAGTCTTGACCAAATGTCATAATGACCTTGCCCTCCTCAACATTCGCAGACCCTCAAAATGCTGCATGACCGTAGTTTGCAACTTAATGACGTCGATATGCGATACAGATTTCCGTCGCAGCACCCGGATGACCCATTTATCCAGCTTACCGCAACGGGATATGGCTGCCGGGAGTTGATTGCTAGACGGGGAGTGGGACTTTCTTGGTGAAATCTGAGTTTTGCTGCCAGACGTGCATGCCTCTTGACGACGTACCTGGTTCTTGATGTGTCATGACAAATCATGATAAAACAAGAAAGTGATCCTTCAACTCCCCTATTCCAACGCCAGGGCGGCCGCCGAGAAAGCGCTGCAACTCGATCCTCTGCTCGCCGATTCCCACGACAGGTCGCCTCGACGTGGCATGGAGATCGGCCGACGGCGGGCGAGCACGTAGACGTATCGAGGCAAATCAAGGAGCGCGTGAATGGTCCATGTAGATCCGTCTGTACACCCTCTGACCGCCTTTTTGCTCGGCCAGTATGTCTCTTCCTGTGAAGACCCAACCAACTTTCCCGTGGACGAGGTTGGTGTGATCCTGGATCGTTATGAGGTCCTGATCGCAAATGTACTGACCGCACTGAGTCTTACCAAAGAGCAGCTTCGTAAGAGAAGCGAGTTTAACTTCAGTTCGTGCGATGCCGCTAACCTGGAAGGTGGCATTGCGATATTGCGTGTGGTCGAAGCACTCCGGCTGAGAGGCTTCACGGAGTTGAGCTTAGTTGCGCCGATCAAGGACCAGCAAGGTGCGGATCTTACGGCGATGTTCTCTGGCATCAAGGTATGCGTAGAAGTGAAGGCCGTTACGAAGCAGAGCCGCGGTCGTGAGGAGCTGTTCTTTGAAGATCAACTCTATGAAAAGGTCAGAGAGCATGCGACGAAGGCCTCAAAGCAACTTGCGATATCGGCCAAGCAGCTGCACTGTGAAGTCAAGCTTATTGCATACGTGGTGAACTGGTTCGCACAATCCATCTATTTGGTGGAATCTGACTACCAGGGGATCGTGAACAAACTCGAGAAGCATGGCGACGTGGAATCGCTCGACGGGGTAGACGGCGTCCTCTTCATTACCAAGATGGGCCAGCAGTTTCTGTTTTTGAATGAAATGGGAAAGCGAATCGATGGTGCGCCGAGAATCTAAAGCAGCGGGTTCGGTTTAGGGTCGGATTTCGCAGCCCCTCATATTTCTTTATCCGCGCTCTGCGAGGTCAGAAAGCCAATCGCCCACGGGCATCGTTTCGTCGTAAAAGGCTGGCTTGGTCCATTGTCAAAGCAACGGCATGTCACTGCGTCTCACCGGGTTGCCGTTCCCGTTTGACCACTCAATTTAGATCGCTTAATTACCCAGGCTGCGAAGATAATCGGGTTGCGAAAACCCAGTGAACCTTCTTCTGACCTCCAGCACAATCCCCGACTTTTCATCGGGCCTTCCTGAGCTCTGGAACAAGTTTTTTGTCACGGATTTTATGCCGGGTCCCGAACTTGTTCCGCACTTGCAGTTTGCACCGGCCTCTGCTTCCGCCAGTATTGATGCGATAGTCTTTTTGCGCACTGAACCGGGCATGGGATTTCCTTTTTCTCATCTCGGACGTGAGATGACCCCGTGGGAGGCTGACTTTAGCAACGCCGACATCGCTCGGAGAATTCGGGAGCTCCCCGAGAGCTGCGCTATGCGAGATGGGCGCAAATGGAAGCGAATCCCGATAATTGTCCTGACCAGCGCCGGCCGATACAATCGGGCGTTCGACGGCGTAGATGTCGATTTCGTTGTCGACTCGACTGATTCCATTCTCTACTCTGGCTCAAGCAGCACCTTAACGTGGCGCCGAGTTGAGGAGGCAGTCAACCGGTATCAACGTAAGATCCTTGGGGAGTACAAGCGGGTCGGCTTTCTAGTGACTGACGACCATGGGCGTTACCGCATAAAGAGGGCTTATCGGAAGAAAAACCAACAAGAAAGCGAGTACTACCTCAGCGGAAAGGACAAGCGCCGTTTTCGCGGATTTGTGACGATTGGCCGCGAAAGTGAGGGAGTCGAGCATGAAGCTGCCTTGCTCGAAGGAGATTCTGAACAACCCCAAAACCGGTGAACGCGAGATCCACAACTTTCTGGAACAGCATCCCGACTTCCTGGCAGAGGCAATGACCGGCGTTCCAATTTCACACCAGCCCTACTTTCCCTCGAATAAGCAAAACGCCGACTACGTTATCTCTGGCATCTTCCCGCGAGACAATAGAAAAAATGCAAAACTGTTGGAATTGAAAGGACCCGAAGCGAGGATTCTAGATCACCACCGATATCTCCACCGTGCCCTCTCGCATGACATTATTCGGGCTATTGCCCAAGTCAACGACTACTATGAAGCAATTCATGAACCTCTGAACCTATCGTCGATCGAGAGGGCGTTGGGCTACGTCCCGGAGCGATGGGAGAAAGCGGTTCTCATTGGCAGGGGTCCCTCCTCACAAGATGTTGACCTATGGAAGAAGAGAAAGGTGGAGCAGCCGACCGTGCAGATAGTCACCTATGATGAACTGTTAGAACAACATCATGAACGGCACGCCTGGCGCAGATGATGATCGCCGGGCGGTGAGTCAAACATGCGAGACGGTTTCGAAGACCCAACCAAAAGCAGCTTGCAACTCGTGTTGGTTATAGATGTTCTAATCCTGATTGCGATGCTCCAACCGCGGGTCCACAGAAAGACCCGCTGCGCACCGTCAATCTAAGGGGTTGCTGCCACATCACTGCCGCAGCATCGAATGGGCCCTGATTCGTCTCGTCCCAAACTCTCAGCAACGGCGCCGTATTGGAAATGGCATCTGGCTTTGCCAAAATTGTGTCCGCCACATCAACCGCGCCTTTCGGCCCCAAATCAACCGGTACTCCTCTGCAAGCCAGAGTTGCTTGGTACATGTCGCACCCATCCGGGATAATTCGCTGCATTCGTCGTATGCGCCGAAACCACGCGCAGCAAATACAACATCGGTCCGCGTGACCCGCCCCGGGAAACTCTACTCAGCGACTTATATCTCTCCCTTTTTCGCTTGATCCAACAGGTGCTCAGACGCTCTCCATGACAGCGCCATAATACTCAGCGTAGGATTCTTGTCAGGATTCGTAACAAACGATGCGCCATCGCACACGAACAGGTTTTTTACGTCGTGTGCCTGACTATGACTGTTCAAGACAGACGTAGCAGGGTTACTGCCCATCCGTGCCGTCCCCACTTCGTGGATGATTCTGCCGCCTGCCGCGATTCCGTAGGGTAAGTCTCCTCCCGGCTTCGCGTCGCTGATAAATGTTCCCCCTGCTGCTTCGACGATCGAGCGAAATGTTTCCTGCATGTCCTTCGCCATTTTGGTCTCGTTGTCGCTCCATTTGAAATGGAAGCGCAGCACCGGGATGCCCCATTTATCGACCACATTGGGGTCGATTTCGCAGTAAGAATCCGCATTCGGAATCATCTCGCCCCGTCCGGAAAATCCGATGGAGTTACCGTATTTGCTGCGGCAAGCCTGCTTCAGAGACGTTCCGTAGCCCTCATGCTCGTTGCAGGCATCATGGAATTCACCGACACCCGGCATACCCGGACCACCCCCAAACTCGATGTGGTAACCGCGCAGGAAGTCGTTTTTGCGATCGTATTTCCACCACGGCATATACAGGTGCATGCCACCGGTACCGTCGTGATTGTGCCGCGGTACTTTTTCCAACTGGGGAAAGTATCCGGAGGCGTCGCTGCCGACGGAATCCGTCAGATAGCGGCCCACCGTTCCGGACGAATTCGCTAATCCATTGGGAAAAAGGGAGGAGCGCGAATTCAGCAGCAAGCGAGCCGATTCGCAAGCACTGGCCGCCACTACGAAAGCCCTGGCATGCACCCGCGCCTCAGCGCGGGTAGCCTTGTCGATGTAGGAGACTGCCTGCGCTCGACCGTCTTTGCCGACGACGATTTCCCTGGCCATGGAGTTGGTGATCAGGGTGAAGCGGCCGGTGGCCTGCGCCGGCGGGATCATCACCTGGCTGGAACTGAAGTTGGATGCACTGACGCAGCCTCTTCCGCATTGCCCACAGTAGTGGCATGGGGCCCGCCCATTGACCGGTTTGGTGAGAATCGCCAGGCGGGAAGGAATGCAGGTGATGTGCAGCTGATCACAAGCCTTCTTGACGATGTGTTCGGTACAGCGAGGAACGGGCGGCGGCAGGAACACTCCGTCGGGAGCACTTGGGACATTCTCCCTGGTGCCGAAAACACCGATGAACGACTCGACCTTGTCGTAATAGGGTGCGAGATCGTCATAGGTGATGGGCCAGTCGTCTCCCATCCCATCCGTGGACCTGGATCGGAAATCGACCGGTGCAAAGCGCAGGGCAATCCGTCCCCAATGATTGGTGCGTCCGCCTAGGATGCGCGAACGGAACCAGTGAAAGTCACTGCCTGGAGCCGTGGTGTAGGGCTCGCCCTCGATCTCCCAAAAGCCATTGGGAGCCATGAATTCGTCGGAGTTGCCCCCTACGCCCACACCGCGGTGAGCCAACTGGTAGGGCCACACATGCTCTTTGAAATCTTTTGCGGGATTCAGCGGCGGCCCCGCCTCCAACATCACCACATTCAAGCCACCCTCTGTGAGCACTTTAGCGGCAGTGCCGCCTCCTGCACCCGACCCTATGATGCAAACGTCAAACACCTGCGGCGAGCGGATCACCTGCGACACGGAAAGCTCCTTCAAGGAACAAGTCGGTACAAGAGTTGCAAATCGCATGCCGTTTGTCTACAGGGACGGCCGGGCATCCATAACTCTACGGACGACAGCGAATGCAGGAATCTGGAGTGCACGCTTGCTGCTCCCCTCCGGCAGCGCAGCTTGAGGACGAACTACGACGAAGGATGGCGAAGGTCCGTCCTAAGCTTCGGGATGCGTGTAAGGCGCTCGATATTCCTGGCGTAACAGTGCGTTTGCCTCGGAATCTCCGACCACGAGCTGCTTCTCTGGATCCCACGCCAGGCTTCGGCCTAGCTTCATCGAGTTGTTCGCCAAAATGCACGACGCGGTTGAAATGTAGCCCTGCTCGATGTCGGAGACCGGATGGCTACGCGCGTCGATCGAGGCAAGAAAGTTCTGCATATGATGCCGGATGGCGGGCGCGACGTGTTTCTCGAGTTCCTTTTCAGTCTTGTCCTCGGGGTATTGTTCCAACTCGTAGGTAACGTCTTTATGAACAGGCTGTCCGGCGCCGACGGGAATAAAGTCATATCCCATCACGCTCACCTTTAGCGTTCCTTTGTCGCCGTAGAATGTCGCGCCCCATGGATACTTTGGATCCGCAGCCTCGCCCCAACTGCGGTGTTGCCACACGACTCGAAGATCCTGGAAATCGAAGGTGACTGTCTGGGTATCTGAAATGTTGGCCTTGCTCTTCTTATCGACAAAGATTCCACCGGTGGAATCAATCTTCGTTGGCCAGCCCAATCCGAGCATCCACCGTGTCATATCAAACATGTGGACGCACATGTCACCCACAATGCCGTTCCCATACTCCATAAACGCGCGCCAGCCGCGGGGGTTAACCAAGCTGTTATAAGGCCGCATTGGAGCAGGACCAGTCCAGGCATCGTAATCCAGATTCGCAGGCGGCGCGGTATCAGGGGGATTTGCCGTCGCGCGCATGTGGTAGTAGCAGTAGATCTCGACAAGCGCGATTTTCCCGAGCTTACCCTCTTCAATGAAGCGCTCTTTTGCCTCGACCAGGTGAGGCGTGCTACGGCGTTGCAGACCAACCTGGACAACGCGATTGTTTTGGCGGGCAGCGGCCAGCATGGCCTTGCCTTCCAGAACGTCGCGGCTAATCGGTTTCTGAACCCAGATGTCCACGCCAGACTTTGCGGCTTCAATCATGATCAGGGCATGCCAGTGGTCGGGCGGTGCAATCAGCACCAAGTCCAGATCTTTCTCGGCAAGCATCTTTCGATAGTCCGAGTAGGTGCGAGGCCTCTTCTTGGAACGCTGCCGGGCGGCAGACATGTCGGCGGCGTTCGAGAGCATCTGCGAATCGACGTCGCATAAAGAGACGATCTCGACCGGCGATACCTGCACCAGCCGGAACAGATCCGATTTTCCATACCATCCACAACCGATCAAACCAACTCGCCGACGTTTGTCGCGATCATACTCTTGCGCGGGCGCTACGGCGGCCGCAGCCAACCCGAGGGCAGAGGTGTATAGGAATTCACGTCGATTCATAGGAATACCGGCAAAGCGAAATCAGTTTTCCTAGTATATTCTTTCGTATCAATCATGACTGACAAAACAGTTTCCCATGCGATCGAGCGGGGAATCGATTTCTTGTTCGCCGAGGCACATCAGTTTCGAACACAAGGCGCACAATGGCGGCGTCCTATTTTGATAGGCAGGTAGTCGAGTTCCGGTCGGATTGTCGCCGATGCGGAAATAACCGCCGTTTTCTCGTTTTGGGGTTACTTCCCCATTGGCGGGTCATCCACCAACAATCGAAAGAGAGTTTGGCTCTCGGATCACTGTGGATCAGCGACCGTACTGTTTCACGATCGCTTCGGGATGATCGGTTCTAATTTCTAGCAGTGGCGAATTTATTTGATTGAGGGTCTGATCGAGGAAAGCGTCGATGTACGACGCGGTCAGGCTCAAATTGTGAAGAGCAACTTTCGTTTCCGTTGAACGGCCCATGGCTGCGAGAAGTGGATAGTCGCTGAAGCTTCCGTGAACCAGCCCCGGCCATTTCAATACGACGTCATAGCTCCCTGCAGGGCAGCGACTCAGCTGATCTTCCTTCTTCTTGAGGAAAACATCGTTCTGCGCCGCGTTGAACCCCATCCAACGGCCGTTGTGATCCACTTCGAGGAGGAGGACAGGCTGTGTGAACCACTTCCCATCCGGATTCTCTGGAAACGCCGCAACTGGTGGCATCTGACCGTCTAGACTTAGGCAGGCTTTGAATCGGGCATCCATCTGGCAAGCGAGAGTGGCGTTCGCTCCGCCCGCCGAATGCCCCATCGACGCGACGCGATTCAGATTGAGCCTCTTCCTGAGGACAAATGTCTTTTCATTCCCATCGTCGAGCTTGGTGAGTTGGTTCAGTACAAACACGATATCCCGTGCTCCCGTGTCGATCTCCAGCCCCGCGCTCTTCATCATGCGCTGGAACCGCTGATCGGGCGAAAGGTTGGGCGGGTCAGGCTCGTGGTACGCCGGGACAATTCGTCCGTCGGGAAACGCCACTGCAGGCGCGACGTAGGTGTTTTCGATGGCAGCGACAACATATCCATGGCTCACAAGGTTTCCGATCAGCGACGTGTACTCGAAGGATGTTCCTCCGGCGCCGTGGTCCAGAATCACCACGGGAAACTTCTTGTGAGATCGCGCGACGGGTGCATTCTCGATTGCAAGAGATGAGATTGCTCCTGATACGATTAGCGGCCAAATGTCTTCAAACTCTTCTCGCATTGCAGGGGCGACAGCGGCGTCTGCGTCCATCCGTTTCGCGCCGGGGAGGTACTCTGCCAGCTCTCCAACCTTCGCTTTCGGCGCAGGGTACCAGAGGTAAACCATCAAATCACGATGTGCCTGAGAGTTAGCCGCATGACCGTCGGGGCGCGATCCATCCGTCCATTCGTAGCCAACACGCCCTACACCGAACTGTCCGGTCGGAGACGGCAACTGGGGAATTCCCGTTTGCTGCGCGGACCCGCTCTTCAATTCAGACTGCGAGGGGGATTCTTGCGCCGTTGCGTACGCAAAAGCGCCTACGAACAACCCGGAAGCCAACACGACGGTGGTATGCGGCAACCTCATGTGTCCGTCCTTCGTTTGTCGATAAAGTATAGGGCACCCTATCTCCGGGCGTGTGGTGGCCAAGGAGGAAGTAACCCGGTTTTTGGGCAACTTCCCGGTAGGCGGTGACTTGCCCGGAACTCAGAAATCTGCTTCCCTGACGTTCGATCGTTCGACTCGCGCATTGGCGATTTTGCATCAAGCGAGTGCCGTGGGCCATAGGTATCATTCCCCCCTCAACAAACGCAAGGTAGGTATTCAGTTTGGCCTGGAGCATCCGTTGATGGCCTGCAGAATCCTGCCAGTCAATATGGTCTGAAACTGTGAGGACCACATCACCCGACTCTTTATCAAAACTTAGCAGATCGATGGTTTCTGACTGCTCTACCGACATTTACAACGCCCTCGGCTTTCACACTATCCGACGAAGGGATTCTCAGGGAACGAAAAACGGGGTTTTCGGTAACTTGCTCCTGCCTGGGTCCTCCGGCTAGGTAACTTACCGAAAACCCGACTTCACAGGAACCTGCCAATTGTTTTCTATTCAGGGAAGGATGCGAACTCGAAAGCTGCTGCTTTTTCTCTCGATCCTGGCTTGTGCTCAGGCAGAGCAGGAGACACATTTCGTCGTGCTTCCGGGAACTGCGGCTAGCATCGTCATAGCAACTCAGGGGACCTGGACACCAACCCGTACCGACATAAACGGTGCAGAGGAAACCATTTCTCAGACCACCACTCTGACGGCAGATGGATGGAATTCTGAGGTCCACATCGACCATCCGGAGCGATATTTCAGGCAGTATGTGCCAGTTCGTCATGCAGGCCGAAAGCTTCTTTATCTCAACGCCTTCTGTGATGAGCAACCGCCACACTATTGGCGCAAGCGCCTTGTGATCGTTTCGGATGGGGCAACCTGCTATTGGCAGGTTTTCTATGACCCAAAGAGGAAGAGCTATTCGAACTTGACGATCAACGGACGAGGGTAAACCGGCAGGTTACCGCAAACCAGACTTTTCAGGCACGATGCAGAATTTCTTCCGGGTTGCCGGTGATCCGATCAGAACGCAGAATATGATTCAGAAAGTGCAACGCGTCTTCCCCAGGCTGCAGTTCTCTCGTTGGCGGTGTCTAAATAAGTAAAATGGAGTGCGTGCAGAATCGAGGGAATGCCCAATGTCACGCTTGATGATTCGTTCGTTGAGTGCACGGCTCCTGATCCTTGGAGCGCTCTACCCTGTGCCTGTCCTTCGCGGACAGCCTATCGAATTGCAGAATATAGCGAAGCTGACCGCAAAATCTCCAATCATAGTGGTGGGCGAAATTCTAACAATCGACCGACTAGGAGACGCGAAAATCATCACAACCTATCGAACCTACCCGGCGAGTAGAATGGCCGCGATCGTGCAGGTCGATGAAGTCCTCAATGGAGAACTCCCAAGTCGGAACATCCGCATCGAATACCTCCAGGCAGATAGCCTTCTGAGCAGCAACGGCCCAAACAGCAATATCCTTCTGAAGAAGACCTATCGGATGCTGTTCTTGAAAGCGGATGAAGGGAAGTACAGCTTTACCGCCCCTGTCCAGTCGTGGATGCCTATGTCCCGTGATCGGGCGGCGCTGCCACAGCCTCCTGGACCGGACGTCTACTCGCGGGTTCTACAGCATTTGGCTGCGACTCTGTTTTCAAAGAACGCAACTGCTCAAGATCAACATGATGCCATTAGGCTGCTTGAGTCTGAGCGGTCGCCGGTTGTCACCGAGTTGTTCAGGAATGCGCTCAATGGTCCTACGGCAGCTCCCGGTTCTTATTTGCGACTTCAACTTATTTCGGTCATGATCGGCCAATTCAAAGACACGACCTACCTTCCCGAATTGACCAAAGCATTTTTCGCGCCTCAGGGCCCAAAGCACCCCATTTATCGTGGGGATCTCATCGGAGCTGTTCAAGACCTCCAAGCATCCAAGGCAAGACCACTCTTGATTCGTGCGCTCAGACTACCTGAGGCATGGGATCGCGCGTCTGCTGCGATGGCTCTTAAACAATTTCCTTCGCCTACCACAATCAACGCGCTTCTGGATGCTGTCGATGACCCGGATCGTGTCGCTCAGTTTCAGATCATGGAAGCCCTCAGCCACCTGCTTGATCCGTACCATCTACGTTGGATTCCACCGCTGCAATCCAACCCACAGGACCCTGCATGGAAAGCATGCCTTGACCATTGGGAACAGGTTGCCGCCGCCAGAAAAGTCACACGCTCGACAGAGGCTCGACCCTCGAAACGCCAAGGTGACGGTTAAGTGAAATGTCAGGCTGACCGCATAACTTTCGGATTCCGATCCATTCCCGCAGTGCCGGTTGTGTTGTCGCCAACCCGGAAGTAATTCTGCCGAATGATGATCTCAAGGCAGCGGCGAAGTGCACGTAAAACGGGGATTTCGGTAAGAACACCCAGTTGAGGGCTGGTTCTGGCGAACTTACCGTAATGGAGACATTACGGGAGGTTCGATCACGAATCCCGGACCCACATCTTCGCATGGACCGAGCGGCAGACCAATTCTTGGCCGACGATCAATAGGCTGTGCGGCGAAGCCGTAAGCTTCAATCTATTAGGTGGGTGCGACGGAGCGCGTTCACTTTCTGGCCTGTCTTCTGCTTCTGAGCGTCCTTCCTTTCTATAACGCGCCGATCACGCGTGAGAATCCGGTTCGCTTTCGTAATCCAAGCATTCAACGCTGCGCCAAGCTCCTGATTTCTGCGCATTGCGTCGATCTCAAAACCTGATCCATGACTCAGTTGATACAGGAAATAGAGAGCCTGATCGACAAGATCGGTGGACTGGCGCAATACAAAGCTTTCCTCTGCATCCCACGAGTTGCAGAGGATGATCCCGCGCCGGACGACCTCCGCCAATCTCTCGCCTTCGAGTGAACTGAGCGTACGAACGGTCAAAGCTGCTGCACGGTCGTATGGCTCATGACTTCGCTCCCTGCGCCCAACCCTCTCCTCGCGTCTTTCCAGCTTGAGCTTTACCTTCTCGCCGACGGTCACCGTGCCGTGCTTCTGCAAAGGCTTGCGAACCGCTGATCTCTGAAAGAGCGCAGCCGTCAAGTCATCCGCAATCGACGCTGAATCGTCGGCCGCCATTCCGGGTTTCACCTGTACAAGCAACTCGTCGCTCTTGCGTCGGTACTCGCGATTGGCCTGAGTCTTCTTTCGCTTCCAAGTCTTCGGAAACGACGAATGTCGCGCAAACGTGAAGTGATCTCTGGTGTACTCCAGGGACTTCTTCTCCTGCGGCGATTTTCGCTCCTTTAGCATCCCGAAAATATACCATTCCAACGTGCGGGTATTCTCCTGAATTGCCGCTTTCATTCCTCTCAGATTTCGGCTGAAATGGCCATTTGATCAACTGAGAACTGAAGTGCTCGAAAAACGGGGTTTCCGGTAACTTCATCTCTTTACCAGCCGATCATCCAGGAAGTTACTGAAACCCTAAGACTTTGAAGGCATTTCAGGATTATCTCCGGATTGGCTGTCATCCTCTCAAACTCCAGAGAGTCCCGCCTACCTTGCTCTACCGATAAAGGCGCGCGGTACGCTCCACCTATAGTTCCAGGGAAGGAACCACTCTCCCGAGCCCAACAGACTATGTGCGGCAAATCCGGCATCGGCGGCACAAAGCGCTCATAGACTCCGGTCAAAACCTCCCGGACAACGGGCGAGGTGGACTGATCACTTTCAAGAAGATCGGACCACCGACGTACGAAGCCGCCAGATTCACTTTGCCACGAGGTCTTCATCGACTACCTCTCTGGTCTTAATGTTGGCTAGCACCTCATTATGCCCTCAACCAGGATGGACTTAAAGATAGGTCCGGGTCACCAGCACGCAGGTCAGCGGGTTCGAGATCGGCGCTCTACTCCTCGCAAGGCCATCAGTGGCTGTGTTGTCGCCAACCCTTACCTTACCGAATTATGGAAAGTTTGCCCGTAATCCGGGATTGATCCAGCATTCATCCTAGACAGTGGAGCGAGATAAAATGATTACATGGCGGCCACACTAGACGGAAAAGTGGTTCTGATTACGGGCGGAAGTGCCGGAATCGGCAAGGCTGCGGCAAAGCTCTTCGCTGAGGCGGGAGCAAGCGTCGCGCTCGCCGCGCGCGGAGCCGAACGCGGACAGCGAGTCGAACAGGAACTGCGGCAAGCCGGCTTGGATGTTCGCTTCGTGCAGGCCGACGTATCTCAGTCCGAACAGGTAAAGTCTCTGATTGCGCAGACCGTCGAACAATTTGGCCGGCTTGACTGTGCTTTTAATAATGCTGCTGTCTTGGGTAAGAACACTCGCACAGCCGATTTCAGCGAAGCTGATTTCGATGTCGAGGTAGCCTCCAATCTGAAGAGTGTCTGGCTTTGCATGAAATATGAATTGCAGCAGATGCAGAGCCAGGAACCGCGAGGAGGCGTGATCGTAAACACCTCCTCGGTAAACGGACTTGGAGGCGCAAGAGGGGCAGCTCTGTACTCGATGTCCAAGGCCGGGATTTTAGGTCTGACTAAATCGGCGGCACAAGAATATGCGGCGGACGGAATCCGGGTGAATGCATTGGTCGCGGGTGGTTTCGACACGGAGTTGTTATATAACGCCGTGAGCCAAGCTGTAGGCGGTGACGCCGCAAAGATCGAAGCAGTATTGAAGGGTTTTGTTGGAATGGTCCCGGCAGGCCGCATTGGCAGACCAGACGAGGCGGCGCAAGCTGCGCTATGGCTGTGCAGCGATGCGGCGTCCTATGTAACGGGGCTGTCCATGATTGTTGATGGCGGCGTGACTGCTTGGGCGCGCTAAGCACAACAACGCTCCTATCATTGCTCTCTGTTCCTCTTGTCTTTCAGACAACTACCGGATGGTCGCCGATGCGGACATAACCCCCCGTTTTCTCGTTTTGGGGTTACTTCCCCATTGGCGGTGAGTCGTCCGGAAGCGAACTCTGAACACCGTGAGACGCTCATTTCCTTCTGACGAGCCGATAAAACACTCCCTCGAAAGCGATCAGAACCTCATCTTTGTTCTTCAGGTAGACGTCCTGCCCTGGCAAAGGAAATGCTTCAAAGCAACTCCCGGCCTGTTATCGTTGCCACGGTCTTCCATTCTGGTTTTGAAGGGGTTTGAAGTGCGATACCGTCTTGCTCTCCTTCTGCTTGCCCTGGCTGTTCCCGCCGCCGCGCAGGATCGCGGAGCCGATATGCGGACCGCCTTTGTCCGCGTCCAGCATTTGAAACACGGCATCAACGCCTCGGAGTGGTTCGCCCAACATGCCAGTGACTACTCTGCGGTATTCACCGGCCGCTATACCGATGAGGCGGATATCGCGCTCATGGCCAAGCTCGGATTCGACAATGTCCGACTCAGTATCGACCCGGTGCCGCTGGAGCAGTCGATGAACCATTGGGGAAGTTCGAACGGAGACTTTTTGGCCCGTCTCGATCGCGCGGTCGACGCTATGCTGGCCAACGGCCTCGCCGTCCAGATCGACATCCACCCCGAAGAGCCCTACAAGCAGGCGGTGAAGAACGACAACGAAGGCGTGGAGCGATTCGTCATGTTATGGCGCCGGCTGGCCGCCCACTACTCCAACCGCGATCCCGAGAAAGTCTTCTTCGAGGTTATGAACGAGCCCGAGGTCCACGATCCCTACCGCTGGGCGGGTATCCAGGCCGCGGCCGCGGAGGCCATTCGCGAAGTCGCTCCCAAACACACCATCATCGCCACCGGCCCCAACTGGTCCGACATCATCGACCTGCTGACCCAGCACCCCCTGCCCGACGGCAACGTCATCTACAACTTCCACTTCTACGAGCCGAACCAGTTCACGCACCAGGGCGCAAGCTGGAGCAATCCCTACCTGATCTATACCCACGGCATCGCCTACCCGGCCGACGAATCCTCGATGAACGAAGTGCTCAAACAGGTTCCGGATTTCGCCGACCGGTTCGCTCTGGAGGGCTACTGGCTCGACCACTGGGACGCGCACCGTATCCGGCTGGAGATCGATGCGGCCGCCGCCTGGGGTAAGACCTACAACGTGCCGTTGATTTGCAATGAATTCGGCGCGTATCGTCGGGTGACCGATCCGGCGTCGCGCATGAACTGGATCCACGACGTCCGCACCGCCCTCGAAGCCGACTCGATCGGCTGGACCATGTGGGACTACCGCGGTGGCTTCGGCGTGGTGTGGAAGGAAGACGGCCAGCCCACGAAGGTGGATGACAAGGTGGTGGAGGCGCTGGGGTTGAAGGGAAGATAGCGGAGCTTCAACTGCTCGCTCCCAAGCGGAAATATCAACGGCTCCTCTTGAGCATCAAGAATTCGAATGACAGGAACAATCTTGTGGCTTCTGTCCTTGAGTAACCTTCGCCTACCAATTCGAGTCCGTGGGAATCGAGTTGGACCACGAAGTGAAATAGGATTCAAGCCACGCAAGCTCAGTTGATTTCTGTTGGAAAGCATCGCCAGGGCAACGATTTACATTGAGACCCGCCTTCTACAGCAAGACAAAGCCACAACGAATTCGATCGAAGGTCAGCTCCGCGCCTCGAATGCCTGGTCCGTCGCCATGGATGGCGATGACGCGCGACAGAATATTATCCGAGTGCAGCAGGTGATTCTCGGACATTATGGGCTTGCAAGTCCAAATTCAAGGGTTTATTTCCGAGTAGGCGGTGACTCGCTCGGAACTCGAAAACCCAAACGCCTACAACGCTCAATGAGCGCATCGGTAGAGATAACCGGTCCAAAGCTGCTTGCTCCTTAATGTTAAGCGAAGCTAATTAAAATCAAGTAGTTTGGCCAGTTATGACGATGATGCGTCAATCGAGCTCTTCCAATACCCCGACCTTCGGAGTTCCCGACTACTTACCCACAACGGTTCCCCGTACCCAAGCTCACGCCAATTGTCCCTTGGCATATCCCCGATGCCCTCAAGCGTTGATTCAGTGGCCATCAAGCCAAAGAGGGGGAACTTTCCGAAGGTTTCGCGCGTACTCGAATGCTGATAGGGGCGCCGACACTCTCATGCTTCGATATCAATACTTGCTCGCAGACATTGCCTTGATGATTTGTTTCATAGTGCCCCTTCATTCACAAAAAGTCATTGCCTGGAAAGATCCTTCACCGCATGCGATCCAGTTCATAACCGCTAGTGACGGTGTTCGGTTGGAAGTGCTGGACTGGGGCGGTTCAGGGAGAGCAGTGGTGCTGCTGGCAGGAGGCGGAGACACTGCGCATGTGTTTGACGACTTCGCGCCTAAGCTCACAACTCACAATCACGTTTATGGTATTACGCGACGCGGATTCGGCGCTTCCGGCTATGCGGACGCGGAGAACGTAGGTGACCGGCTGGGCGAGGACGTTCTCGCCGTAATCGATGCCCTCAAACTGGACAAGCCAATCTTAGTAGGACACTCTATCGCCGGTGCTGAATTGAGTTGGATGGCAAACGCGCACCCAGATCGAATTGCAGGCGTGGTGTACCTCGAGGCGGGCTATTCCTACGCATTCGATGACGGCAAGGGAGCTTCAGCTTTGGACATGATGAAGTTGAAGGCGCCTCAATCTCCACCCCCGACTGCAGTAGACCTTGTCAAGTTCAAGGCGTTGCAGAGGTACGAAGACCGCACGGACGGCTTCGAATTTCCGGAGGGAGAGCTTCGCGAGGAGAGGCAAACGAATCCGGACGGAACCGTTGGCGATTTTCGCGATCCACCCGGCGGTTCCATGTTGATGAAATTGCTTTCGGGGGGACAAAAGTACACCAGGATTCCCGTTCCCTCCCTTTTCATTTTCGCGAATCCACACAGCGTGGGCGCCTGGGTTGATTCAAGTGCCGATGCATCCGTACGGTCCGATGCAAAGGCTTATTACACCGCTTTAGGAGCTATGACAGAGAGGCAGGAGAAATCAGTTGAAAGTGGTGTGCCTGTAGCCCGTGTCATCACCATCCCCCATGGAAATCATTTTGTCTTTCTCTCGAACGAAACGGAGTGCTTGCATACCGTGCAAGCATTCCTCTCGAAGCTGAGTCAGCGGAATTGAATGAGCCGAATACTGTTCGAAGTGCGCTCCCGTTCCAGCACAGTGATAGCGGAAGCTGGTGGTTTGCTTAATTAATAGCCGTCTGTGGGTAAATCACCGGCAAACCGGAAGTAGTCTTTAATTGTCGCCTTCATTCCAATGCGCGTTTCCAACCTTGAATCGGCGCGGTCTTCGGAGTTCTGGATGGATCGTCGCCAATCCGGACATTTCAACGCGATACTTCCGGTTTGGCGGTTAATCGCCCATAATAGGCCGATGACGTCTAATTGGGATTAAAGTAAGGAACAATTCCAGAACTGCAGGTGTCCATAACAGCATGGGCTTTGAACGCTTTGACACGGTGCTGGCTCGCAAAGTGATGCGATGGATGAGCTTGGTTCTTCCGGTGGTGTGTTTGCTGCTCTGCAGTACGGCGCAAGCTGCGCAATGTGCGGACGAGAACCATCGCAAGTCCGATAAAGGCTGGTTCTTCGAGGGTAAGAAGGTCGAAGGTGCTGACCTTGCGACCTTTCATGTCCTGACCGGTCTAGATCCATACCTCGAGTCTATTCCGTGTGTTCACGATTCCGGATATGCTGTCGACGGGTTTCACGCGTACTGGCATGGAGTCGTGATTTCCGGTGCCGATCCCAAGACCTTTTCCTACCTCCAATTTGACTACTCGCGCGACGTATCTCATGTGTACTTCCGCGTGGCGATTGTGAGCGGCGCTGATCCTCGGACATTCACCTACATCGATCAGCGATACTTTAAGGACTCGACCCACGTTTACCTACGTGGAACGGCTATAAAAGATGCCAACCCTACAACATTTTCATTACTTAGCAATAGTTGGTATCCAGAAGACAGGTTGGCGCGTGACGCCAGGCATGTGTTCTTCGGTGCCACCGTTGTTTATGAAGCCAATCCCAAAGACGTAGTGGATTTAGGCGGTCCGTACTGGATAAGCAATCAAGCCATTTTCTGTAAAGAACGGCCGCTCAAGCAGGCCAATGCAGCATCCTTTCATGTTGCCCCAAAAGACGTAGACGCATTCCTAGCAGAGGACAAGACTCACTATTTCTGGGATGCGCAAACTCTGGATAAGGCGGAATGCAGAAAGGTCGGCCCAGCCATGCTGGCTTGCGAGATTTACGTCTGGGTCCTCGGTTACAGATACTCCCAGTTTGACTCAGCCTCGCTTCATTATCTTGGTGAGTTCCGCCCAAGCATGGCGCGTATGAAGGAACACCGACCTACCAGGACAAACGTGGCGTTTACTTCATTGATAACGATCGGTTGGTAGAAAGATTCCTCCATTCTTGGCAATACCCGAGAATCGAACATCTCGACAAAACCAACGCAGACAGGCTTTGGCGGTTGGGGGGAACGACGTACCTATGGGCCGACGGGTTTGCACGAACGTCGTTGCCGGAACGATTCTCAAACCCTGAAACGCCAACTGTCTTTTCCCCGATCCGCTAAAACTCGGTCGGGTGGTCGCCTATCCGTCAGTTACTGCTTGAGCAACGGCTCGGAAAAGGCCAGTCCCATCTGGAAAGATCAGTTCTGATAAGTCGGCCAGCGTTCAGCAATTCTGAACGGACCTAATGGCGGGACGCCTGGCGCGTTTTTCATTACTCATTCGACATGGAGCCCCTAACTTGCGCTCAAGTTTTGTTTTGGCCTATGAACGATATTGTCAAGCCTGACCCTCAGGCACGCATCGGAATAACGTATACCTATTGCAGCAATTCTAGCTGCTCGCCGTCGACACGGTTTGCTGGTTTGGGGCCGGGAGATCGGCGCTGTCCTGAATCCGCCTGAATCCCCGAGTCCGCAGACCTACAACTTTGGTGCCGATTCTGTAACGGTTCATTACAGGTAGACTCTGATCGAAGTCCGGTCGAGTTATGAGACTTCCTTGGCGGCGCGCTCGTCTTTCTGGTTGAAACTTTCGTTGTTCGCTACGCTGCGAAACGTAAGTACCAGGAGGGCTCGCCATCTAGATCCCTAAGCGTCGGAACGCCGGTGAACTGTCATCGGCCTCCATTCCCTGGCCTGTGATCGGCGTTTCTATCGATGGCCTGGGCCAGGTCCCAAAAGGATTGCATCGCTTTTACCGATTATTCGCGGCGAAACGACGGGAATCGTGGTAGCTTCGGCAGGCTGGCGAAACTTAAGAAACCCTTGTGCTTGTGATGATTGCGTGCGCCTGTTGAGCCGAGTGCTGCTGTTCGGGCGCCGGTGAAAAATTTGATGAGAGATTCATTTCACCCTTACACGGTGGTTTACTGCTATGGTTTTTGCTGCCTTACTCGTTTGTTGCTCCAGGCTGCTGCGTGGATTCCACCTTATCTTCACCCGTCCAGCCACGCCCGCAGGACTGTGCCTGGCCGCCTTTACGCTGCTTGGAGGTTGGGCCAACGCATCCGCGGAAAGCAGCACTGCGACCAGCACAACTCTCGCTTTGACCTCTGGCGGCAGCGCGTCAAGCTCGGTTGCCTCCGGTAGCGTTGTCACCCTTGTGGCGTCGGTGAAGACCGGCTCGACCGCGGTGACCGCCGGCCATGTAAACTTCTGCGACGCCTCGGCGGTCTACTGCACCGACATCCATATCGTTGGAACGGCGCAGTTGACCAGCGCGGGGAACAGCGGCGCTTAAGTTCCGGCCGGGGATCGGCAGCCATAGTTACAAAGCCGTGTTTGCCGGAACCAACACGTATGCCGGCAGTTCCTCGGGCGCGTCGGCGCTGACCGTGACCGGAACGTATCCGTCCATAACGACACTCGCCCAGTCCGGCTCGCCAGGAGATTACACCCTCACGGCGACCGTGGGCAGTCAGGCCCATAAGGCCGGTCTGCCTCCCCCAACCGGGCTCGTGTCCTTTCTAGACAGCACTGCCGGAAATACATCGCTGGCGACCGTTAGCCTCAGCCATGAGACGACCGGCCTCAGCTTTCTCAATTCACAAACGCCGCAAACGGGGGACCTCCCCTTGTCGTTGGCCACGGCGGATTTCAATGGCGATGGGATCCCGGACCTTGCCGTAGCGAACTACGGCGGTTCGGTGTCGATTCTTCTTGGCAACGGGGACGGGACCTTTACTCAGCCGGCGGGTAGCCCCATCACCCTCGGCAACACTGCGGATTACGTAGCCACCGGGGATTTCAACGGAGATGGCAAGCCCGATCTGGCGGTGGCCAATGGTTACTATGGCGGCGCCGTCAGCATCTTTCTTGGCAAAGGGGATGGCACCTTCACCCAGGCTCCCGGCAGCCCGATTGCGGTGGGCGGCCCCTTCGACATCCCGAAGGCGATCGCCGTAGCCGACTTGAATGGCGATGGAATCCCCGATCTGGCAGCGGCGAACGATGGAGAAAGCTACGATCCCAGCACGCTGACCATCCTGCTCGGCAAGGGTGACGGGACATTCGCGGTGGCGGCCACCAAGCCTACCGTGGGCGTAACGCCAAACGGGATCGCGGCGGGAGATTTTAACGGCGACGGAAAAGCCGACCTGGCTACCGCGAACTTCCACGACAATAGCGTGACCGTTCTTCTCGGCAGCGGCGACGGAACGTTCACGCAGGCAACCGGCAGCCCGATTGCCGTGGGCAACTTTCCGTGGACGTTGTCGACGGCTGACTTCAACCGGGACGGCAAAGCCGACCTCGCCGTGTCGAACAACAACTACTATGGTGGCGATTCAGGCACAATCTCGATCCTGCTGGGCAATGGCGACGGCACCTTTACCCAGGCAACCGGCAGCCCGATTACGATGGGTAGAACCCCGGAATCGGCGGCGGTGGGCGACTTCAACGGGGACGGCATCGCCGATCTCGCTGTCGCCAACAATGGGAACGACACGGTGTCTATCCTGCTTGGAGCCGGGGACGGAACGTTCACTCCAGCAGCCGTCGGGCCTATCTTTGTCGGGGATTTCCCGCAGTCCACAGTGACAGCAGATTTCACGGGATCGGGCCTTTCGGACTTGGCCGTGGGCAACGAAAACGACAATGTCTCGGTGCTGCTTTCTATCCTGGAGTCTGCCACGGCAAGCGCCGGCTCTCTCTCGCCGCCCGGGCCGGGCACGCAACAGGTCGTAGCCAGTTATGCCGGAGATAGCAACTACGTCGCCAGCCTCTCCAACAGTGTGCCGCTCACCCCGGTCGTGGCCACGCCGAACATCTCGCCCGCCACCGGGTCTTACAACTCGGTGCAAACCATAACCATCACAGATACAACTCCGACCACGACCGTTTATTACGCGGCCAGCGGAGCGTTGCAGACCAGCGGTTGGGTCGAATACACGGGGCCCATTGCTCTTCCGTCGGCAGGCAGGACCACGATCCAGGCCTATGCCATCGAGAGGGGCTACCAGCAGAGCAGCTTCGCGAGTACCACCTACTATCTGAATCTTGCTCCCACGGCCGCCCCGGTGATATCACCTGCTTCGGGGGTTTATCCTGGCGCGCAAAGCGTAACCATCTCAGACTCCACCGCCGGCGCCGTGATCTCTTACTCGATCAACGGCACGTTGCCGGCCGCGGCTTCGCAGCGATATACGGGCCCCATCCCTGTCTCGTCCTCGGAGACCGTGGTGGCGACCGCGACGGCCTATGGATACGCCCCAAGCCCGGCTGTGAGCGCGCAGTACCTCATTGGCTCTTCGGCCACTTCGCTGATCTACTCCATTGCCGGCAACGGAAGCTACGGCTATAGCGGAGACGGCGGTGCTGCGGTGGCCGCCGACCTCAACTACCCCTTCGCGACCGCGGTGGACAGCGCCGGTAATCTCTACATTGCCGACTCCAGCAACAATGTTGTCCGCAAGGTAGCCCCTGGAACCGGGATCATTACCACCTTCGCGGGCAACGGAACGGTCGGCTACAGCGGCGACAATGGGCCGGCGGCCAGCGCCCAACTGTTCTATCCCACGGGGGTCGCGGTCGATCGTGCGGGCAACGTGTACATCGCGGATAGGGCTAACAACGTAGTGCGGAAGGTTGCAGCCGCGACTGGGAAGATCACCACGATCGCCGGCACTGGTACGCCGGGCTACGCCGGCGATGGCGGCCCGGCGGGGGCCGCAGAGCTGTATTACCCCACTGGACTCGCGACCGACAGCCTCGGCAACCTCTATATCGCCGATGCAGGCAACAGCCGAATCCGTGAAGTCGCGGCGCAAACCGGCGTGATCAGCACAGTGGCCGGCTCGAGCACAAGCGGCTACAGCGGCGATGGCGGTCCCGCGACCAGCGCCGCACTCTTTGATCCATACGGGGTCGCCATCGACAGCGCGGGGAACTTGTACGTCGCCGATACGTTCAACCATGTCATCCGCAAGGTGGACGCTGTCACATCCCTCATATCGACCATCGCGGGCAACGGACACGGAACCGGCACCTATGGAGCGGGCGGCTATAGCGGGGACGGCGGCCCGGCAGCCGGCGCTGTACTCAACACTCCCTATGGCGTAGCGGTTGACGGCGCGGGCAACCTCTTCATCGCCGACACCAGCAACCAGGTCATTCGCCAGGTGGCCGCCGGCACCGGAATTATTTCGACGGTGGTTGGAAACGGAGCGCAATGCACCTCGCCCGGCGGCGACGGGGGCCCCGCGACCAGCGCCGCGCTGTGCTACCCGCAGAGTGTCACCGTCGATAGCGCCGGCAACCGGTACATCGCGAGCGGCGCCCAAATCCGCTTGGTGACCGCCCCAGGAACTCCTCCGTCCCTGACGGCCGCGAAGCCGGCATTCAGCGTCGCGGCAGGAACGTATGCGAGCCCGCAAACCGTCACGATTACCGATAGCACGCCCGGCGCGGCCATTTACGTGACCCTGGACGGGTCGACGCCCACCACCGCCGGCCAGGGCTACAACGGGCCGATCAACGTCTCAGGCAATGTGACGATTCAAGCCATTGCCGTGGGGCCGGGATATCTCGCCAGCCCGCCTGTCTCCGCCAGCTACACCATCACCTCTCCACCCACCGTGGTGATCAACACCGTGGCCGGAAATGGGGCCTTCGGCTTCTCCGGCATCGGAGGTCCCGCAACCAGCGCGCAGCTGGGCGCGATCGCGGGAGTGGCGCTGGATGGCTCTGGAAACCTCTACTTCGCCGACCCCTCGAACCATACCGTGTGGCAAGTTGCCGCGCAGACAGGCATCGCCTCCATCGTGGCTGGCAACGGATCGACTGGTTACGGCGGGGACGGTGGCCCGGCAACGGCCGCTACATTCTACAACCCCGATGCCGTCGCAGTGGACCGCGCCGGCAATCTCTACATTGCCGACCAGTTCATCGGTGTCGTTCGCAAAGTGGCGGCAAGCACCGGTTTGATCACGACCTACGCTGGCGGCGGCAGAAGCGGCGACGGCGGGCCGGCGATCGGTGCCTCGCTCAACGCGCCCGGCGGCCTCGCGCTCGATGGCGCCGGAAATCTGTACATTGCTGACACTTATAACTGTCGAGTGCGCATGGTCTCCGCCAACAGCGGCGTCATCACCACGGTGGCGGGGAAGGGAACTTGCGACTCTAGCGGCGATGGTGGTCTGGCCACCGCCGCGGGTGTGGCCGAGCCCAACGCGTTGGCGCTGGATAGCGCCGGCAACCTTTACATCTCCTACTACGCCGGAGTCCGTAAGGTAACAGCGGCCACCGGAATTATCACCACCGTCGCCGGCATAAGTGACGAGTTCGGAAGCAGTGGAGACGGTGGCCTCGCGACCCACGCACAGGTGGGTCCCCAGGGGGTGGCGTTAGATTCCGCCGGCAACATCTATATCTCCGATTGGTCGAACGTGGTTCGCGTGGTTTCGGCCACCAGCGGAATCATCACGCGATTTGCCGGCAACGGCTATCCCGGCTACAGCGGCGACGGCGGTTCTGCAACCGTGGCAGAGCTGCGAACTCCAGCAGGAATCGCTTTCGACGCTTCGGGGAATCTGTACATTGCCGACAGCGGCAACTACCGAGTGCGGGAAGTTTCGTCGCCGCGTGCGCCCGCGGGCATACCGGTTTTCAATCCTGCGGCCGGCAGCTATACCGGCGCTCAGATGGTCGCAATCACCGACGGGACAAAGGATGCGACGATCTACTACACCACCGATGGAAGCACCCCGACCACGCTTTCTAACGTATACAGTGGGCCGATTCCGATTGCGACCACTACGACCCTGCAGGCCTTCGCGGTTGCTGCAGGCTATCCGCAAAGCGCCGCGGCCAGCGCCGTTTATACCATCCATTTGCCGCCGGCGCCTGCGGTGACCGTGACAGCGTCTTCAACCAGCATAACCACAGCCCAGGCTCTCACGGTGACAGTAACGGTAGGCGGCGGTAGCGGAAGTGCAACCGCTACCGGCTCGGTGAGCCTGACCAGCGGCAGCTACAGCGCACAACAGAATCTGGCGAATGGCGCCACTACTTTCAGCCTGGCCGCGGGCGTGCTTCCGGTTGGCAGCGATGTCCTCACGGCCGTCTATGCTCCCGATGCATCCAGCGCGACGCAATACAAAAGCGCGACTGATTCTGCCACTGTGACGGTGACCCAAGCGTCGAATGCAGGCACCACCACCGTGACACTTACTCCTTCCGCGACCACCGTCACCAACGAGCAGCCGGTGAACGTGGCTGTCTCTGTCGCAGGCGCCGCCGGACAGGCCACGCCGACGGGAACCGTCACCTTTGGCGGCGGTTCCTATAGTTCTCAACAGCCGCTCACCGCCGGCGCAGCAAGCTTCAGCATTCCCGCGGGCGGCCTCAGTGCCTCGACCAATACCTTGACCGCAAACTACTCTGGCGACGGTACCTATGCGGCCGCCCGGGGTAGCGTCACCGTCACGGTAGCTCCGGTTGTGGCCGCAGCCTCCAATCCATCGCCGGCCACTGCGGGCGGCAGCGCTACGGCTACAGTTACTTTTTCGGCGGGAAGCAATTATTCCGGCACACTGAATCTGGCCTGTGCGCTCACTGCGTCTCCCACCGGCGCGCAGAGCATGCCTACCTGCAATCTAAACCCGGCCAGCGTCACGCTCGCCGCTGGCGGACAGGCCACCACGGTCTTGACCGCGAAAACCACTGCAGCCCTAAGTAGTAGCTCGCTCCATCGGCCAGGAACGCAGGACCTTTGGCAGCGATGGGGTGGCGGCGGAGTGCTTGCGCTTGCGCTCATGTTCGGTATACCAGGCCTCCGTGGGCGCCGGCCGGCTTTGCTGATCGGTTTATGCGCGGTGATTGCCGCCGGGGTGATTGGTTGCGGCGGAGGGGGCGCACCAAGCTCGAATCAACCCGGAACTCCCGCGACCACCGTTGGTAGTTACACCTTCAGCGTGACCGCAACGGATGCGTCCACTACAAAGATAATTGCTTCCACCTATGTAACCGTCACCGTGCAATGAACGGGAATCGAAGCAGTTTCAACAGGTAGGACCTTAGGAGCCAGTGATGAAGCGGGGTTTCACGTTGAGTGCCTCGGCCTTGATTTCGTTGGCCGTTGCAGGTTGTGGAAGCGGGTCGACTCCGCCGGCGGCTCCGCAGCCTACAAACACGGCGCCCACAATCACCAGTGTGACCCCAACTTCGGCAAGTGCAGGCGGAGCCGCCCTTACCATCGACGTGAAAGGGTCGGGATTCGTCGCCGCATCGACGCTGCAATGGAACGGCGCCGCCCTGTCAACGACTTACATCTCGGCAACAGAGCTGAGCGCGAATCTGCCGGCAAGCGATCTTGCCAATGGAACGACAGCCGAAGTGACAGTTGTGAACGCAGGTTCAGGCGGAGGCACCTCCGCCGCGGCCCCCTTTGTCGTCAACAACCCCGATCCATCGCTGGCGTCGATCAATCCCGTGAGTGCTGCTGCCGGCGCCGGCGCGCTCTCACTCGACATCATAGGAAGCGGCTTTGTACCTTCATCGATGGTCACCTGGAATAACATGCCGCTGACCACGACGTTTGTGAGCGGAACAGAGGTCAAGGCTGCGCTGCCTGCCGCGAATGACGCCATAGGAGTCATCGCTGCGGTCGCAGTGTCGAACCCAACTCCGGCCGGGGGAAACTCCGGCGCGATCAACTTCAACGTGAACAATCCTGTCCCAGCCATCACCGCCATAACGCCCCCTAGTGTCGACGCAGGAGCAGCGGCGACCGCGCTGGCGGTTGCTGGAAGTGGCTTCGCGCCTTCGTCTGTGGTCTCTTGGAACGGGAACCCCATTGCGACCACTTTCGTAAGCAGCACGCAAGTCATGGCCGCCGTGCCGACCCAGGACATCGCCGCCGGCCAGGTCGCTCAGCTAAGCATGGCAAACCCTGCACCTGGCGGGGGAAATTCCGCCACGGTTGCATTCAATGTCACCAGCCCGATGCCTCACGTTGCCTCGATCTCTCCGGCTACGATTGCGCAGGGCTCGGCCGCAACGATCACTCTGTCGGGGACCGGATTCGAGGCGAATTCCGTGGTCACGTGGAACGGCTCTTCGCGGCCGACCACTTTCATCTCCGCCACGAGCTTGCAGGTTGCGTTGACCGCCGGCGATACACAAACGCTTGGGGCCGGTCAGCTCGCGGTCACTAATCCGGGGCCCGGGGGAACCACCGCGCCGCCGATCCCGCTGTCTATCGTCGCCGTGACGATGCCCATCATTTCCTCGATAACGCCGGCAAGCACGCTGGTGAACGCAACCGGCACGACGCCCCTGCCGATCACGATCCAGGGGAGCAACTTCGCGGCCAACGCGACGCTCACCGTCAATGGCCAGGCGCTTGCGATGGCCAGCCAGACAGCGACGTCGATCACCACCGGAATTCCAGCGGCTTATCTTGCCCAAGCGGAACAACTGGACTTTGTCGTCACCAATCCGGGGACGGTTCCGGCGCCATCGGCGCCATATGTCTTCAACGTTGTGGCCGTTCCCGTGATCGGCGGCCTCACGCCTGCCTCTGCTCCGATCGGCAGTAACGAGCAAACCCTTCAGGTGAGCGGCTCCGGCTTCCTACCCGACTCTGTTGTGAACTGGAACGGAGTGCCGCTGGCGACCCAGTATGTCGAGGCATCCACCACGGGTTTTCCGACGCTGATGGCTACCCTTCCGGCGGCCTATCTAAGTATGCCGACGGTGGGCAGCGTCACGGTGTCGAGCCCGGAGAATGCTGCGGCCGTGTCGCAGCCCCAGGCGTTCCCAACCTACCTTCCCCTGCCCACCAACACCATCGTTTACAACCAACGGGACGGAATGTTGTATGCATCGGTACCGGGCTATGCCGGTCCCGGGCTGGGCAACAGTGTCGCGGTCATTAATCCCAGTACCGGCGTCATTGCAAAAACGATTCCTGTAGGCAGCGAGCCCGATAAACTCAGCCTCTCCGATACCGGCACGGAACTCTACGTTTCCCTGGATGGGGCCGCTGCGGTCAGTCGAATTGACTTGACGGGGACCCATCCCAATCTTCAAATTTCCCTGGGTGAGTATGGCACCGGTCAGACGTATAGCGATCCGATAACCCCCGCGAGCGTGGCCGCTCTGCCCGGCGAGCCCGACTCGGTCGCGGTCTTAGGAAGCAACGCCAACATAACTGTCTACGATTCAGGGGTTGCTCGTCCGAACCCGGCTGCATTAAACGGCTACTTCAATCAAAATTACGGCGCTCTCAGTTTCGGACCTTCTGCAGCGACCCTATACGCCTCCACCTTTAGCGATGGGCCGAGCGGCTTGGTAGACCTGAGCCTGGACAGCACGGGGTTCACTGGAACCAAGACGTTATCGTCGCCATACTACAGTTTCTCGTCGATGCAATTTGACGCCGGGAATCTATACTTCAGCGATGGAGCGGTGTTGAATGCAACCACCGGCTTGCGGATCGGGCAGTTTTACACCAGCGGGACCAGCCTGGCCGCCGGACCGGTCGTTTCAGATTCTGTCTTAGGGCGCGCCTGGGTTCTGCCGCAAAACGTTGCGGCCCCTGCTAGCGGCAATCAGATCCTCGCTTTCGATGAGACAACCTTCAAGCAGGTAGGTGCGATCGTGGTGGCCGGTACCAGCACCATCGGTCCCTCGTTTGGAGCGCTTGATTTGGTTCGCTGGGGACAGAATGGCCTGGCCTTTAACACGCCCACCCAGATTTATATGTTGCAGTCCTCCCTGGTAAAGGACCTGTCGCAATCTCCGGCCGATCTCTCCGTCGCAATCCAGGCGCCCGCCACGGCAGCGACTGGGAGTGCGCTCACCTACTCAATCACGGTGACGAATAAGGGATCGAACGCGGCACAGGGAGTGAGCTTAACCGCCACGCTTGCCGCCGCAATCGTGTATCAAAGCACCACGGCCTCGACGGGCAGTTGCAACGGCACCAGCGAGGTGATCTGCAGCTTGGGCAGTTTGGCCAATGGAGCGAAGGCAACCGTCCAGGTTACGGGGACCGTACTCGATTCTGGTTCCATCGAAAGCACGGCGTTGGTTTCATCGGTCGCCTACGACCCGGCCCAGGCGAACAACATCGCCACCGCCACCACGACGGTGAGCGGAGCCACATTCGCCGCCGTTCCGGCTGCGGTTTCCGTTTCCCCCGCGCTCATTCTCGCGGGATCAGGTGCGACGACGCTTATCGTGACGGGGACCGGATTTACCAGTGCCTCAACGATATTGTGGAACGGGAATCCGTTGCCGACAAGCTACCTGAGTGACACGCAGTTATCCGCGTTGGCGCCGTCCAGCTACCTTGCGAACCTGGGTTGGGGGCAGGTAGTCGTCTCCACTCCTTCCCCCGGCGGTGGACAATCGTCTCCGCTCGTCGTGAGTGTTTATCGGTCGGTGAATGTGCCGGCAACTGATATCCTCTACGACCCGTTTAGCAGAATGCTGTATGCAACCGTACCTGCCGTTGCGACGAATATCGCCGCCAATAGCCTGGTGCAAATCGACCCTCTGAGTGGGACGGTCGGGACGCCGGTAGTACTCGGTAACGGGCCGAATGTGATGGCGGAAACTGCCGACGGAAGTTACCTGTACATCGGGTTCAGCGGAAACAACACCCTGGGCCAATTCGACCTCCTGCATCGAACCATGACGGGAACCTATCCCCTTACCATGCCTGGCCAGGGGAGCCAGCCGGCGGGCGCCTTGGCCGTCCAACCTGGCAGTGACACCACGCTTGCGATCAACTTGGACTACGGCGGAATGGGCATCTTCGACATCTCCGGAAACACCGGGACATTCCGGCCAAATTTTGGCGGAGCGGGGAACTCCATAGCGTTTGCCGACGCGACGCATCTTTACTCCGAGGGCACGAACACCGGCGATCTCGGTCGATTTACGGTTGACGCGAACGGCCTTACGCAAGTGGATTTTACCGGACTGAACGGATTGGGTGGCACGGGTTTCGACATCGCGCTCGGCCAGGATGGTTTGGTCTATGGGGACAATGGAGGAATCGTCAATCCGGCAACCACTCCACCCTCGCAGATTGCCCTTTTGCCGATTAGCCCGGGAGCTCCGGGGTACGAACTTTCTGGCGATGCGGTCGTGCCCGACTCCGCACAACACAAGGTGTTCCTCGTCGGATTGAATGCGGCGGGGACGATTAAGGCCTATTTGGAGCGTTTCGACACGGCAAGTGATACGAATGAACAAAACTTCCAGCTGCCTCCATCAAATGGCGTCGCGGGCTATCAATTGCTGCGATGGGGACAAGATGGACTTGCCGTCCGGGCGTTCGATCAAGGCTTCGGGAGCCTGGCTGGATACCAGTTGCTGCTATTCAAGGGGCCGTTCGTGCTTCCGGCCGAGGCGCAATCGAATCCAACCCCCGGACTCACCGGCGTGGCGCCCGCCACTGTGGTCCACGGCAGCGGCAACCAGTATGTAACTGCCATAGGCGGCGGCTTCATTCCAGGCGCGGTCGTTCTTTGGAACGGCGTTCCCCGCACCACAACTTATATCGACGCCAGTCATCTACAGTTCGCTGTTGCCGCGGCCGATGTAGCCGCCTCGCAAGCAGTCTCTCTGACTGCGGAGAACCCAGGATCAGGCGCGTCCCCATCCTTAACTCTTCCTATCAATTGATTTTCGGAAAACCCGGGACAGAATGGAGTTCACCCCAAAAGTGAGACACGGCGCCGACAAAAAAAAGGGGGGGGACATTTATCGGCCAAAATGGAGCAGGCCGATGAAGAAGAAGCGAAACAGCTACAGTGCGGAGTTTAAGCAGGAAGCGGTGCGTCGGATGGCCAAGCCACGACCATCACTGGTCTGGCCAAGGGAGATGAAGGGACAGCATACCTATTGCAGCAATTCGGGGGGATACGTACCCTGTCCCCTTATCTCCCGCAACCCAGCATCCACATGTGTACGGCGAATCGAAGGTATAAAGTTAACCCCATCTTTGGTTTGACTGCGTATAGAGGACTCCATGAAGAAGATGGATTACGCCATTGGATTCCAAGCCGGACGTGCTGGACAGAGGTGGACGGCCACGGCCTTGACGGATCGAGCGAAGGAGCGGACGCCGGAACCCGTGACATTCGCGGGCCGTCCAGAGGTGTTGACATTCCTGAAGGAGTCGCAGGCGGAAGGCTACCGATTTTCTGGCGTGGAGCTGGTGGACCCAGAGCAAAAGCTCGTTAAGAATCGCTACTTCGTGATTGGCGGCGACGGACAACTGACGCCTGCCGGTGAGGACAATGGCCCGCGCAATACGGTTTGGGAAGTCGGAGACGTGAAGCCCGGACGCGGTGGGAACGCGGGAACCGAGGCGGTCATCGAAAATATTCTTCAAGGACCGGCGGTGCGAGAGAAGTTTGGTTGCGACCTCGCGTTTCTGCTTCGTGTGCACCGGGTCTTGCCGGAGACGCTCGCTGTGCAGCCGATACCACCCTTCGATCCGGCGAAGCCGTGTCCATGTGGTCTCCACGGGAAGCCCTACGGTGAATGCTGCCGCGATAAAGGTATCCATGCTCTCGGGAACGAGATGCTACGAGGAACGGCCCCGAGGATGGTGCCGGGTGCTCTAGCGCAAATTCAGTCCAGCATGATCCAGGGTGATACCCGTTTTCGGTTCGTGTGGAACACAGCTCTGGCACTACCCACAACACGAGACGTTCCATCAGTTCCTTGACGCGCTGGTCGTCGGGACGCTCGGCAGGGAATGGTTTGAAGAACAACTTCGACTTCCCCTCAAGAATCAGAGCGCGATTGTGAAATGGCATACCGCGATGATTGAACTGCTTCGCAGGCCGGGAGATGCAGGCGACGATGTAAGCACCGGCCATACCCTCACCGGGCCGGCGAAAGCCTACCAGTGTTTCGGATACGACCTGTACTGGCTACAACTGGTCCACAAACTGCCTGACTCCGTCATCGAGAGATTGAAGGACTTTAGAGCATTCCAGGGCGCGCGCTATGAGGTCCTTATCGCCACCATTTTCACGCGTGCTGGTTTTGAGATTGAGTGGATTGATGACGACAAGGTCCCCGGCAAGCATCCCGAATTTATCGCAACCCACAAGATTACAGGCAAGAGGGTGGGGGTCGAAACGAAGAGTCGGCAGCGGCCCGGAGCGATAAACTACATCGGTACGTTCTCACGCGAGACACATCTCAAAGGCGATGTTTTTGACCTGTACGACAAGGCAATTCAGCAGGCGCCCAATGGCGACATGCCGTTCCTGATTTTCATTGACCCCAATGTCCCCGATTGGCCAGAGAAGGGACTTCCGTCCTACTCGGATATTCCTGTCGATACGGTTCCTTGGATGAAGGAGATTCGCGATCGCCTCGTGGAGATTTGGAATACTACCACCGAACCTACACCTGAGAGCGCAGTTCTAATAACAAACTTCGCGTTTTACTACGGCGACAACGATAGCCCTTCTCCTACTGGCATGGTCGCGTTCTTTCCTTCGCTGAAACCACGAGTGCCGGTCCTTGGTGATCCTATGATTGCTGACCTCATATATTGCTTACAGACATACGACACGGTTCCCCGACAGATATGAACAGGGTCGGGTGGCCTATTCTGGTCTACACAAGGATCTGGATTTGGACTACCTGGCACATGAATCGGTAGTGATAAGTCGGCTTGCGTTTACTCATCCTGCTGCCGCGAAATCTCAATTGGTGTGAACAGGCCAATGCACTCGTGAGCGGATTACCCCGAGAAACAGGCCGAGGAGGAGCGAAGCGGTTGGACGTAAACTTGCCGATGCTTCCCTTGACCTTCGGTCTAGGCAAAGTGACGGGGTCGCCGTTCGCGTCAACTTGATCGCGCCCTTGCGTTGAACTCGATAAAGGACGATATCGTGTAAATTTCCGAATGCGCAAGGGTTCCTATCGCATTGAGCATGCACTCAATACGTTCGGGGCGCAGGAAGATCATGGGACGCATGCCATGAACTCCACCTCGTCGCCCGCAGGTCCCCATAGAGCCACCCGGTTAACGTCTGATTCTCCGGCCGGCTATCGAGAGTAAATTCGAACGACCCGTCTGTTACAAGGCATCATTTATTCCGGTGCGCGAGATGTTCGCAGGGAAATCAAGATGTTCGAAGGGATTCCCTTCGACCTTCCCATAGAAATTCGAGTGGTGTATGATTCCTTCCAATAGAACTCCGAGGGGAGAGATCTATGCGTGATGGGCGAACAGGGAGGTGGACAATGAGTTGGCTGAGGTTTCTCCGCCGTAAACGCTCCGACGCCGAGTTGCAGGAAGAGATTGAAGTTTTTCTGACCGAAGAGACGGCTGATCACGTGGCGCGCGGCACGTCGCCCGAGGAGGCCCGGCGGCAAGCGCGGGTGACACTGGGCAACGCTCAGAGTGTGCGTGAATCCCTGTGGGCTCAGAACTCTCTGCTGCCTTTCACGAGTCTCGGTCACGACTTGAAATATGCTTTGCGCACCTTGAGGCGTACGCCGGGCTTCTCGATTGTTACGTTTGTCGTGATGGCCTTGTGCATTGGCGCGGCTACATCGCTGTTCACCCTTGTGCGCTCGGTTCTGCTGAGACCGGTTCCTTTTCGAGATCCCGACCGGCTGGTGATGGTGTACGAGCACCATCGCGCGGCTGGGGCGCCGGCGTCGGATTTCACCTACAATCCGGTTGCTCCGGCAGACTTTTATGACTGGCGCTCGAAGACCCATGGTTTTGAAGACATGGCAATCATTCGTTATGCCGGGTACAACTTGACCGGTGAACGCGGCGAACTGCCGGAGTCGGTCCGTGCAGCCGCGGGCTCATGGAATTTGTTTCAGCTCCTGGGAGTGGAACCAGCGTTAGGCCGGGCATTTACTGAGTCGGAGGACCGGCCCGGCAACACCGTTGTCATGCTGACGTGGAGCGTCTTCCAGAGGCGGTTTGCCGGTGATGCGAAGATCGTAGGTCGCCAAATTCACCTCGATGGCACTTCCTTCACTGTAGTGGGCGTGCTGCCTTCGTGGTTCATGTATCCCGATGCCGGCATCCAGTTGTGGGTTCCGTATAAAGCGGATGTCACGCCTGAGCTCTTGCAACATCACGACTACCACCAGAGCCAGGTGATAGCGCGGTTGCGCCCTGACGTGAGCCTTGCGAGCGCCCTGGCGCAGGTGGGTGCAGTCCAGTACCAGCTTCACCTGCAATACCCACAGGATCCTGTGAACGAAGAGGTCGCTCCCCGTTCGCTGAACGAGGATCTCGCGGGGAACGTGAAGAAGCCGCTGAACATCATGTTCAGCGCCGTCGGCTGCATGCTGCTGATCGGCTGCCTCAATGTCTCGAATCTGCTGGTTGCGCGGGGCGCGGCACGGCAGAAGGAAGTAGCGATTCGCAGCGCGCTCGGAGCGCAGCGTGCCACCTTAATTCGCGAGCAGTTGACCGAGAGCGTGTTGATCTGCACGGCCGGTGGCGTGGGTGGCATTCTGCTGTCGGTACTTGCGACGAAGTTCCTCGCGCATGCGTGGAAAGGCTTGCCCACCGCGCAAAGCATTCACCTCGATGGCGCCGTGATTGCGTTTGCGTGCGTGCTGATGTTCGCAGCGGCGCTGGTTGCCGGCTTGCTGCCCGCGCTCTCGACAACGGGCAAGACCGTGCTGAAAGGCCTGCAGACTTCTGCGCGCACAGGAGCGAGCAGCGTTTCGCGCACTGCGCTGCGAAAGTCGCTCCTCACGGTGGAGATTGGAATCACGGTGGTCCTGCTGGTTGCTGCGGGCTTGCTGCTCAAGAGCTTTATGCGGCTGCGCTCAGCCGATGTGGGCTGTGTTACCGAAAACATGCTCACGCTGCAGTACAGCCTGCCGGAAAAGAAATATGACACGCCGGAGAAGGTGAACGCATTCAATGAAGGACTGCTGGAGCGAGTGAGATCCATCCCCGGGGTTCGCTCTGCTGCGTTGGGAAACACGCTTCCGGCTGCGGGATATTGGGGAGACTTCATATTCACGGTGAAGGAGCATCCTCCGCTGAAGGCGGGCGAAGACCTGCCCTCGGCGATGGCGCGCTGGTCCGATCCAGGTTATTTCAGCGCCCTCGGAATTCCGCTTGTGAACGGCCGCTTCTTTACCAACGACGAACGCGTTGCTCGATCGTACAAGGTGATTGTGAGCCATCAACTTGTGCGGCAATACTTCCCAGGTGACAATCCCATCGGCAAGCACCTGCACGTTCCAGCGCATGCCCATGCCGGAGCGCCTGGCGACGTCGATTACGAAATCGTGGGCGTAGTCGGCGACACGTTGTACCAGGTCGGCAAAGAGCCGCAGCCGGCCATGTACTTCCCGATCCTCGAAGGTATCGCAGGAAGCGGCAATATGCTTGCTGTGCACACGGCGTCGGAGCCGTTGCAGTTCTCGGTGACGGTGCAAAAGCAGATCGCATCGCTCGATCCTGGGCTTCCGGTTTCGGATGTGCTCACACTGAACCAGGTGATCGGCGAGTCATTGGTCAATGCGAGCCTGAGCGCGACGCTCGTTCTGGCCTTCGCAGTTTTATCGCTGCTTCTTGCCTCGGTGGGATTGTACGGCGTGCTGTCGTACCTGACGACTCAGCGCACTTCGGAGCTGGGAATCCGCATGGCGCTCGGCGCGCCACGAGATCAGCTCTTGCAGTGGATGCTGGTCGATGGCCTGCGGCCAGCACTGTTCGGGCTCGGGCTTGGCTTGTTGTTGAGCTTCGCGGCGACACGCATCTTCCAGTCGATGCTTTTCGGAACGAAGCCTCTCGATCCTGTGGTTCTCTCCGGCGTGATTGCGACGCTGTTGGCGGTCGCGGTTCTGGCCTGCCTCGCTCCCGCATGGCGTGCTTCCCGATTAGATCCAATGAAAGCGCTTCGATCTGAGTAGTACCGGGTAATTCACCTTGAAGCGAGAACGGTTGACGAGCGAGCTTTAGCCCGTACATTGGTTCACAGGATGGAAGCGGCTTTAGCCGCTGAGGGTAAATCCGGTTTTCCGCAGCGCTGAAGCCGCGTTTTGTGCTATCGCTGACGTCGGGCTGAAAGCCCGTACCCTTCATGCGGGCTAACGCCGAGGGCTATACCCACGGGGTAGAGGGCATTTTCACCTCCGAAGTGAGAAGCGGCGCTGACCATTCACCGCATCGTTCAATACATGGTTCGATAGGGAGGGGGAGCGGTGCGCCCAGCAAGGTAACGTACTTCTGCGGCGTGCAGCACGCCTTGCTCAGTTTTGCCCGGTCCGCCTGCATGTTTTTTTCCCCTTTAAGCCAATGCAGCGTCTGCCGCAGCACCGCCGCCGCGCCTTCGTTGGGGGGCATCACGATGCGGTAGTGCATCCACTTGCCGTCACGGCGCGGCGTCACGATGCCTGCGCTGCGCAGGTACGCCAGGTGGCGCGAAATCTTCGGCTGGGGCTGTTGCAAAATCTCGACAAAATAACAAACGCAGATTTCCTGCGACCCCATGAGATTCAAAAGCCGCAACCGGGTGTTATCCCCAAGGGCCTGGAAGAAACGCTCCATATGGAAGGCTTTTTGCCTGTTCGCCATGGAAAAATTATATACGCGTTGACGCATATGTTCAGCAGGAATATAGTCGTGTTAGCAGATATGTAGGAGGGTTGTCATGACGGATCCATTGCTGACAGCGGTGAGGTCGAAATACGCGGCGGTCGCCGAGAGCGAGCTTTCCGGCAGGCACGCCGGGGTGAACGCGGTGGCTGAAGCGTTCGGGTATAGCGCAGAGGAATTGACGTCGATCCCGGCCGAGGCGCATATGGGCCTTTCCTGCGGCAACCCAACGGCCATTGCGTCGATCCGGCCCGGCGAGGTCGTCGTTGACCTTGGTTCGGGCGGAGGACTCGACATCTTTCTCGCCTCGCAACTCGTCGGTCCCGAGGGCAAAGCGATCGGCATCGACATGACTCCGGAAATGATTGAGCGCGCGCAGACGAATGCGGAGAAAGGCGGCTACAAGAACGTTGCGTTTTACCTCGCGACCATCGACAAGATTCCACTGCCCGATGCATCGGTCGATTGCGTGATCAGCAATTGCGTCATCAACCTCGCCCCTGACAAGCCGGCCGTGTTTCGCGAGATTGCGCGTATTCTTAAGCCTGGTGGAAGGCTTGCCGTGAGTGACATTGCGCTCAAGCACGAGTTGCCGCCCGCCGTGGCCGAGAGCATGGCGGCCTACGTTGGCTGCATCGCCGGTGCGATACTCATCGGCGATTACCGCGAAGGCCTGCGCGCCGCCGGTTTCGAGCACGTAGAGATTGTAGACAGCGGCGCCGATCTGAACGCTTACGCCAAGGTGGAGAATCAGGCCGGATGCTGCTCCCCGGCGATGGGTACTGCGCCCACTCCCGGTCTGACGGTGTTGGCCGAGAGCTGCTGCTCGCCCCAACCGTCGAGCAGCCTGCATGAGGATTTGACTGCGCTCTTGTCTCAATACGATGTGAATGAGGCTGCAGCCAGCGTGAAGGTGTATGCGGTGAAGCCAAAGACGGTGGCAGCGGAAGCCTGCTGTGGTCCGGCCTGCTGCGCTGCGACTGCATGAGGGAGTAAAAAGCACAGTTTCAGTAGCCCTGAGGTCAAGGAACAGATGCCCGCACACTACAACGTTTTATTTCTGTGTACTGGAAACTCCTGCCGCTCGGTTCTTGCCGAGGGCATCTTCAATCACCTTGCGCCCGCGGGCTGGGAAGCCATGAGCGCGGGCAGCCATCCGGCTGGGGTATATTCATCCCCGTTCGCTCGCGCTGCTGGCCAGCGAGGGTATCTCGACGGAAGGTTACTACAGCAAGTCATGGGACAATCTGCCGTTGACGCCCGATGTCGTGGTGACCGTCTGTGCAAGCGCCGCGGGAGAGACCTGCCCCGCCTATCTGGGGCCGGTGGTTCGCACGCACTGGGGCGTGGAAGATCCGGCTCACGTAACCGGCACGGATGCTGAAATCGATGCCGCCTTCATGCATGCGTACCGCACGCTGCGCACCCGCATCGAGGCATTCTTCAGACTGCCGTTGTCAGAGCTGCTAATCGACAGCCCACGGTTCAAAGCCGAGCTCGACCGCATAGGAACGCTCATGCCGGCAGTCTGACTACGAACCCTGCCTACACCCACCACATACAACTCCGTCCCTGCGAGCCCCGTAGTTGGGCTGATGGTTTGCGGTTAAATGAAACGAAACCAGGCTTCCATCGGCAACCAAACAGGCCCGCGGGGCCTGGCCTGAGCGAAGTCGAATGGCGACGACTGAAAGTAGCCCAGGACAATCGTCCTGAATACAGTCAGATGCGAAATCGACTGCGTACAGAGGACACGAAAGACTGCCTCACAGTCATGTTTGTTGCCTGATGCATTTGCAACTGAAGAACGAGACGTAGTCTAATTACAGCAATGCGTGTTCTCCGCCAATTCGGTGTGCTGGTCTTGCTGCTGGTGTCATGCCTGGCTCCAGCAATGGCCTGCATGGTTGCTAATGCGCAGATGAGCGATCAAGAGCGCGCCTGCTGCCGCATGATGAAGAACCAGTGCGGTCAGATGGAGATGCCGGCGTCGCATGGCTGCTGCCAGAAGACTCCGCCGAGCATTCACGACAATGCCCTGGATACAAAGACAGTGGCCCTCCACCCGGTTGCGGTTCCCGTTATCTGGTTGGCTGCTTCCGAGTTAGTGACTCCTGCTTCTTCTGTTACCGGATGGGTGGAACAGCACGACTACTCGCCTCCAAAGTCCCCGCCTTCGACCATTTCCATTCTAAGAATCTAGTCCGCTCCTCTCTCGCACTCCACTTTTGCCGAGCGCATACGTGTGTTTGCGTGTCTCGGCGAATGCTTTGAATTGCAATTGAGATTGGAGCTTTTGTATGAGCATGGTCGCTTTGACCGCCACGCTCGTGCTGGTCACCGCATCTTCTGTCTTCGGGCAGACGCCGGTGGCAAGTACGCCCACGCCCTTGTCCAACCTTTTAGTTGAGGCCGGGGCAAACAACCCACAAATTTCCGCAGCCGATCATGGCGCACGAGCCGCAAGGCATATAGCCCCACAGGTGACTACGCTGCCCGACCCGAAAATTACCTACCAACAGTTGAGTGTTGGAAGTCCGAAGCCGTTTGCCGGATACACCAACAGCGACTTTGCCTACATCGGCGTCGGAGCGTCGCAGGAATTGCCCTATCCAGGAAAGCTGCGGGCGCGCGGGGCGGTAGCCGAGCGCGACGCCGACACGAAGCAAGCTGAGGTTGAAGTCACCAAAACCAGCATCGCAGGTGCGGTAAAGGCCGACTATCTCCAATTGGCCTATCTGCAACAGACACTTGGCATCCTGCGGCAAAACGAGTCCGTGCTTGACCAACTCATTCAGGATGCAACAGCGCACTATCAGGTTGGTCAGGGGATGCAGCAGGATGTGCTGCAAGCACAGGTGAACCGAACCAAGATTGTGAAAGAACTCACGATGCACCATCAGCAGATGGGGCAGATACAGGCCCATCTCAAAGGCCTGCTCAATCGGGATCAAGGATCGCCGGACATTGTTACGGAAGAGCTGATCGCTACTCCGCTCCAACTTACCTCCGATGAGCTTCTTGCGATGGTCCGGCAGAACAACCCTCAGATCCAGGTCGACGCGAGTTCCATTCTGAAGCAGGAGGCGCAGCTGGCTTCTGCTAAGCGTGAGGGCAAACCGGATTTTGAAGCCGGCTATATCTACCAGAACACCGACCGCAAGTACCGGGACTACTACATGTTCACTTTCGATGTGCGTTTTCCTCGTAAAACGCGGGTGAATGCGGAGATCGCAGAGGCCACGGAGAAGCACTTCGAATCACAACAGACCTTTCATGCACATCTGCAACAGCAACTCGCAGAGGTGCAGGAGGGGTACGTAAAAGCGGCGAGCGATGAAGAGCTATTGAAGGAATATCGGGAAGGTCTCATTCCACAGTCCGACGCAGCCTATCGCGCCACGCTGAGCGCCTATGCGTCTGATCGTGAGCAGTTCATTCACGTCCTCTCATATTTCACAGACCTTCTTAACCTGAAGCTTGAATATGCGCAGACCATCGTGGATCACGAAACTGCTTTGGCCCACCTCGAATCTCTGACAGGAGCGACACTGCGATGAACAAATATGTCTTGAGAACCTCACTTGTCTGGATCGCAATGTTCGCAGTTGCCGCAGGGATTTGGGCATACCGCTCCCATTTGGCGAAACAATCCAGAGCAATGAACGTGCCGATGTCAGGCGATGTGCAGCCAGTGGCTACTGGCCCATCCACAGACGCGCAAGAGCCGGCATCGAATATGCCGGAACAGAAAATCGAAACTCCGCTCGTTCCCGTCCAACTCACGCCCGAACGGATGCAGAGCATCGGAGTAAAGACGGGCACCGTCGAGTACAAGCAACTGAGCGACGACATACGTGCGACCGGCACGGTGGACATCGATGAGCGTCTTCTCTCCTACGTGCAGGTACGCTTTCCCGGCTACATCCGCAAAGTATTTGCCAATGCAACGTATCAATACGTGCGCAAGGGAGAGCCACTCTTCACCATCTACAGCCCGGAGCTTGTCGCAACCCAGCAGGAATATCTGCTGGCACGACAGAATCAGAAGGCAGTGAGCGCCAGTACCGTGGACGGAGTTGCGTCTGGAGCGGAGTCGTTGTCAGTCGCAGCCGAGCAACGTTTAGAGCAATGGGAAGTGCCTCAGAGTGAAATCGAAAAGCTGAAGGAAACCGGAAAACCGGTCACTGACCTCACCATCAACTCACCGGTTGCGGGATACATTACCGAGCGAAATGCTTTGCCAAATATGTATGCCGAGCCTTCGACCAAACTCTACACCGTTGCCGATCTTTCTCGTGTCTGGGTTTACGCGCAGATATTCCAGAATGACCTGGGCCGCGTGAAGCCGGGCGATACAGCTCAGATCACCGTTGATTCGTATCCGGGCCGCACATTCTCCGGCCAGATTGAAGAGATCTTGCCGCAAGTGGATATGGCGACACGAACCGTTCGTGTGCGGCTGGCGATGGCGAATCCGGGACTCAAGCTAAAGCCGGGCATGTTCGTGAATGTCGATCTAAAAACCAGCCTGGGACGTCAGCTCGTTGTTCCTGCGTCGGCTGTCTTCCAATCCGGCACACGGCAATTGGTTTTCCTCAATCACGGCAACGGCAACCTGGAGCCAAAGGAGATCACGGTAGGTCCTCGTGCCGGTGATGACTTTGTCGTTCTCAAGGGGCTGGAATCACATCAGGCTATCGTTACCTCAGCCAGCTTCCTCATCGATTCGGAAAGTCAGTTAGAGGCGGCGGCGGGTTCCTTCGCGCCGCCTCCGCCAGGCGCTGGGAGCAACGCTCCACCAGCAAATGCGCCTCAAGCGAACATCGACTTCAGCACCGATCCGAATCCGCCGAATAAGGGCGTTAATACATTCCGTGTTCATTTGACCGGCGCTGGAAATGCGCCTGTCACGGGAGCGGACGTGACGGTTACGTTTTATATGGCCGCGATGCCGGCGATGGGCATGGGTGCGATGAACACGGCCGCGAAGCTCACCGACAAAGGAAACGGTCTCTATGAAGGAAGCGGCTCGCTTGGCTCTGGCGGCACATGGCAAGTCAACATCTCCGTTCAGAAAAACGGCCAAGTGATCGCAACGAAGCAACTGCGCGTGAATGCGACAGGAGGCATGTAATGCTTTCAAGGATTATCGAAGCGTGCGCTCGCAATCGTTTCCTTGTTTTTACCGCCGTCTTGCTGCTTACGCTCGCAGGAATCTGGTCGCTCCAGCATGTTCCGCTGGATGCGCTGCCAGACATCTCGGACGTGCAGGTAATCGTTCATACGGCCTGGGCAGGTCAACCACCCGATGTGATCGAGGATCAGGTGACCTATCCCATCGTTACCAGTCTCCTCGCCGCACCTCATGTCAAAGCCGTTCGCGCGCAGACCATGTTCGGGGATTCCTATGTCTATGTAATTTTTGAGGATGGCACCGATCTCTATTGGGCGCGCTCGCGTGTTATTGAATACCTGCAACAGATCAGCGGGCGTTTGCCAGAAAGCGTACATCCGGTCATCGGTCCCGATGCGACGGGTGCAGGCTGGGTGTATGAGTACGCCATTGTCGATAAGAGCGGTAAGCATAGTCTTGCCGACCTGCGCAGCTTGCAGGATTGGCATCTGCGGTATGCTCTCGCAACCGTACCGGGTGTGGCTGAAGTCGCGACGATCGGCGGCTACATCCGCCAATACCAGGTGCAACTCGATCCTAACAAGCTGCTTGCCTATGGCATTCCGCTTTCTATGGTCATCGACAAGGTAAAGACGAGTACGAACGAGGCCGGCGGGCGGGTGCTCGACCTGAGCGGCGCACAGTACATGATCCGCGGTCTCGGCTACCTACGCTCTCTGAACGATCTCGCCACGGTTGCTGTCAGCAGCAAGAATGGCACGCCTGTCCTATTGCGCGACTTGGGCACGGTGAGTTTTGGTCCTGATATCCGCGAAGGGGTAGCGGAGTGGAATGGCGAGGGAGAGACCGTCGGCGGAATTATCGTCATGCGTCAGGGCATGAATGCGCTGAACGTGATCAACGGGGTCAAGCGAAAGCTGCGTGAAATAGCACCCTCTCTGCCATCTGGCGTGCAAATCATGCCGGGGTATGATCGCTCTGGTCTGATCGATGCGTCGATCAAAACGCTACAACGCGCTTTGCTCGAAGAAGCGGTCATCGTCAGCCTGGTGATCATTATCTTCCTCTTCCACTTCCGTTCCGCACTCATCGCGATTCTCGCGTTGCCGATTGCGGTGCTGGTGTCTTTCATCCCAATTTACTGGCTGGGAGTGACCTCGAACATCATGTCGCTCGGCGGCATCGCGTTGGCGATTGGAGTACTTGTCGATGCCTCCATTGTGATGGTCGAGAACGGCTACCGCCACCTGTCAGAACGGCAGGAAAACGATGCTAACCCAGTATCGGAACCAGAGCGCCGGTTGATTCTCATCCATGCCGCCAAACAGGTGGGCCCGGCCCTCTTCTTTTCGCTGCTGATCATCGTTGTTTCATTCCTGCCGGTTTTTCTGCTCGAAGCGCAGGAAGGACGTATGTTCCGCCCGCTGGCATGGACCAAAACACTGGCTGTCGGGTCATCATCCATTCTTGCCATTACGCTTGTACCGGTTTTAATGGTGATGCTGATTCGAGGCCGCCTGCGGCCAGAGCGGAAGAATCCAATCTCGCGCATCACGCAGGCGATTTACCTGCCAATCCTAAAGTTCTGCCTGCGACACCGCTGGCTCACCATCGCAATCAATCTAATCTTCTTAGCGGTTACGTTTCCGCTTGCATCACGCCTGGGCAGTCAGTTCATGCCGCCGCTCTTTGAAGGGTCCACCTTGTATATGCCGACTGCTCTTCCCGGCATCTCCATTGAACAGGCAAAGGTGCTTCTTCAGCAGCAGGACCGTATTCTTCGCAGCTTCCCCGAAGTCGCCAGTGTGTTTGGCGCCGTTGGCAGGTCAGATAGCGCAACCGACAATGCGCCACTCGATATGTACGACACTACGGTCATGCTGAAGCCGCGTGAACGATGGCGAGCAGGCATGACTTACGAAACACTGATGCAACAGATGGACGATAAGCTCCAATTTCCTGGCCTCACGAATACCTGGACAATGCCGGTTGAAAACCGCCTGGACATGGCGCTGACAGGCATCAAGACACCGCTGGGCATGAAGGTACAGGGGCCGAACGTCGATGGCATCCAGCAACTAGCTTCGCAAATTGAGAACCTGCTTTCTGGACTACCCCAGGTGCGGTCGGTCTTTTCCGAGAAAGTCGCACAAGGCTTCTATGTCAACGTGGATGTCAATCGGGCGGAGGCTGCCCGATACGGTCTAACGATCGCAGACGTCCAGATCGCGGTTTCATCCGGCATCGGCGGAGAGAATATCGCAGAGAACATCGAGGGGCGGGAGCGCTATCCCATCAATGTCCGCTATCAGAGAGACTTCCGCGACAACGTCGAGAAAATGCGCGGTGTGCTTATCGGCACCCCTTCAGGTTCGCAGATTCCGTTGGGGCAGGTAGCGCGGATTTCTTTCAGTCATGGTCCGGCCATGATTCGGGATGAAGGTGGCGCGCTTACGGGATACATCTACATCGATCTCAAGAACACCGACTATGGCGGCTTCGTTGCGAACGCAGACAAACTGCTTCACGGTAAACTTGCGCTGCCGGCCAATTACACCTTTCAGTGGTCAGGGGAGTATGAACTGGAACTGCGCGCCAAGCAGCGGCTGCGACTGATTCTTCCGGTTGTATTCTTTGTGATCTTCTTATTGCTGTACCTGGTCTTTCACTCAGTTGCCGAGGCACTCGTCCTCATCTTCCCGACAATCTATGCCATGAGCGGAGGACTGCTGCTCCAGTGGCTGCTTCACTACAACTTCAGCGTTGCAGTGGCAGTGGGCTACATCGCGCTCTTCGGGATCGCGGTCGAGACGGGTGTCGTTATGGTTGTCTATCTCCATGAAGCTCTCGAACATAAACTGCAAAGCGGAAAGACGTTGACGAATGCCGATGTGGAAGATGCGGTCGTTGAAGGCGCCGTTCAGCGCTTACGGCCAAAGCTTATGACGGTATGCGCGGTCCTTGCCAGCCTTATTCCGATCCTCTGGGAATTCGGCATCGGCTCCGACGTCATGAAGCCGATCGCTGCCCCCATTGTCGGGGGCATGATTACGTCGACCATTCACGTCCTGATCCTGGTGCCTGTCTTCTTCGTCATGATGAAAGAACGGGCGCTGAAACGTGGAACACTCGTTTCACGGGATAAGGGCTCCACCACAACGAACAACGACTCAGTTGTTCAACCTTCGTCTTAAGAAGATCACATTGCAAATCTTTCCGGCACTCAAACGGAAGCAGTGGTGTTGCCTTGCTGATGACAAAGGGTGGGGTAGTGGCCGGGAGCGAGATTTGTTGCTGGTGTGGAGAACTGCAGATCTCTCCGCTTCGGTCGAGATGACAAAGGGGAGGGTAGTGGCCGGGAGCGAGATTTGTTGCTGGTGTGGAGGACTGCAGATCTCTCCGCTTCGTCCGAGATGAAGGATAGGATCGCTAAGGGGCCGGAAGACGTGAAAAAATCAGTTAGGGCCGCAGATGAACTCCCATGAACGTGGATGACCTACAGTGTTTTCCATCGGCGTTCATCCGCATTCATTCGGGGCACCCACTGGATTCGCGCCTGGAGGAGTACGAGATGCGGAAAGGGTTTACGAGAAAACCACAAGGGGACGAGCCCGCGACGCGAGTCAAAAACTACATAACGCGGAGCGGGCTGCAGCGCCTTAAAGATGAGCACCGGTTTCTGCTCACCAGGGACCGCCCTGCCGTGGCGGAGGTGGTGGCGTGGGCTGCCGGCAACGGCGATCGCAGTGAAAACGCCGACTATCAGTACGGCAAGCGGCGGCTGCGGCAGATCGATGGGCGGATTCGCTTTCTCACGAAGCGAATCGAAGCCGCGGAAGTGGTGGACCCGGAAGCTCCGAGAGCCAGGCAGCCGGAGACGAGGGCATTCTTCGGGGCGACCGTGCGCTATGCCAATGCCGCGGGAGCGGAGCGAGTGGTGAGCATCGTAGGCACCGACGAGGTCGATCTCAACCGCAACCACATCAGTTGGGTGTCACCTCTGGGGCGCGCGTTGATGAAGTCGGCAGCGGGTGACAGCGTAGTTCTCCAAGCGCCGGGCGGGACGGAATACCTGACGGTGCTGGAAGTGTGTTACGAGCGCATTTCTGTGGAACCGTTCCGTGAACCACCTGGATCCGAGGCCTCGGCAAAGGGACTCCCTCGCCGACGCTCACCTGACGAAGAAGAGACGAAAGGGCACAGGTAGTGAAAGAGCGACGACCGTAACACTTCAACACTATTTTGTTCGACATAATTAGACTGAGTCTTGGGGCAAGTGTCAACCGAATCGTCCCAACATGCCGAAATGAATAGTTGACGCTGATCAGCCTGTTAACCAACTGGTAATTGACGAGTAGGCGGTCGTTCGCACAAAGCCTGTCGGTGCATCACTCTGCCAGATGTGTACATCGCGATTCAAGCACCTCGCTGCATAGCGAAGAGATCAAGAGCAACGCGCTAGTCCGCTCCCTGAAGGTATAGCCATTTGCCGTTACTGAAATAATGAATAATCGATGCCTTCCCGCAGATGCCAATCTCGATGCCATTGTGGTCCAGTCGTGGGAGGGACTTCAGTTCATCCGGTGCATACGCCCGAGCATGATCGAGAATGTATTTCGAGGTTGCAACGTCGACCGTGGCTTCACATTTATCTGCGTGGGGTGAAGGATCGAACGTCCCTGGGGAGATAATTTCCCCGCTCCACGCACCCTCGGTATTCGAGTAAATGAGGACGTCCTGGATCTTGCGGGTAGGAATATGGCAAACGACAGCGTAGTCAACGGAAGTGCCAGTCCGGAAATGGCCCTTAGTATAAGCTTGGTCCTTAGTACCAACATCGCCGATGTATTTCGGAACGACGCATCGTCGATTAACAAGATCCCGGCGAACGCCCTCGGGCAATTGCAGAATCGATTCCGGCGCTCTTTCCTTGGCGACCGGATTGAACGCCTGTCCTAATGCCGAAATTGCGAACAGAGAGAGAACGAATAGACCACGCATACGAGCTTTCCTCGCAGATTTCCCAAATGGAAAGTCTGCCTGCGTTATTTTCGCTCGACAGTAATTGGAGATCGACTCTATTTTACCCAAAGTCCCTTGAGCAGCAAGTAAGCGCCCAACAACGCCCTTTATCAAGCAGGCACATACTGCGGGAGTAAATTGCCGCAAAAAAAAAGTTGGTGTTCAGGGTAGATCGAGAGCGGAACGTTCTCTATTTAGATAATGGCAGTCACAGACGAGCTCAGTAAGACTGTGTGTGTAGCATTATCAAATGCGGTATAACGATGGTGGCTCACTCGTCGACGGTCTCTGCTTGACTGTGAGTACGCTCGCGTCTCTATATATTCTGCGTCTGGATGGTGGGCGCCGGCGTCTTTCTTTGGCTCAGACTCCGCGACTTCCAATTCTTACTGTCTTTGACCTGCTCCTGCCCATGGCAGCTGCCGGATTGGTGCGGCAGGCCGAGGGTGTGGCCGCCTTCGCTGTGCGGCCGGCCGGCCCCACAGATGCGGCCCAGGCCCGGCGATGGGTGAACTAATGTTCGTGCCTTGCGGTCGCCGCGCCTCGAAGTTGCTTTTCCTGCTCGTGCTGTGTTTGGGATGGCGCGCTTTCGCTCAGTTCAGCGCAGCGACTGTAACCGGTGCGATACAGGACTCGTCGAAGGCCGCGATCACCGATGCAAAGCTCAAGCTCATCAACATGCAGACAGGGACGGAAAACGATACCAGCACGAACCAGGCAGGCGGGTTTCTGTTGCCCGGAGTACTGCCGGGCCTGTATACCCTGCAGATCGAACGCGATGGCTTTGCCACCACGCAAGTGAATGGGCTTAACCTGAACGCCGGTGCTACCAGGAATCTGCTGGTTCGGATGAAGGTCGGTGCGGTTACCGAGACGGTGAGCGTGGACGCCAGCGGCCTTACGCTGAACAGTACGGATGCGACCGTCAGCACGGTGGTGGATCGCAGGCTGATTGCGACCGTGCCGCTGAATGGACGCAGCCTGCAGGATCTGGCCGTATTGAGTCCTGGGATGGTTACGCAGAGTCCACAAGCGGCGACGCTGAGCGGCTCGCAAACGCAGGGAGATTTCAGCGTGAATGGGCAGCAGCCGAGCGCCAACGTGTTTTTTGTAGACGGTGTCTCGGCGAATATCTCGTCTGGGCTGGCCTCGGGCGGCTCTCGCATCGCCAATGCAGGATCGATCGCAGGTACGACTGCGCTTGGCACGACTCAGAGCCTGGTTTCAGCGGATGCATTGCAGGAGTTTCGCGTGCTTACGTCAACCTACTCGGCCGAATATGGAAGAACGCCGGGCGGCCAGTTCACCTTTCTCACGCGTTCGGGAACGAATAAGCTCCATGGGAGCCTGTACGATTACTTCCGCGGCGATCCCCTCGATACCGTCGATTGGTTTTCAGGCTTGAAGGGCCGCGGCACGTTCATTCCGCCGCATTACACGCAGAATAATTTCGGCGCGACGGGCGGGGGGCCGATCCTGATACCGGGGCGGCGCCATGTTGGTTCCCCCACGAGTTTTTGGTTTGGCTCCTATGAGGGACTCGACCTGTTTCAGCCCTCGCCGCAGACCTATAACTACACCCCGGATGTCTGCCCTCCATCTCCCTATGGATGCGACCCCTATCTGCTTGGAGTCGTGTCGCCTCAAGTTGCAGCGGTGTTAACGAGCTTTCCCCAAGCCGGACTGCAACTTCTTGACGCATCCGGGAATGCAACCGGCATGTCCCAAACAATTATTCAGGGAACCCCGTTTCCTGCCCGGGTGGATTCCGTGAGTGCTCGTTTCGATCACAACTTCACTTCGCGGGTCTCGGGCTTCTTTCGATTCGGTGACACGCCGAGTCATGCTCAATCGAACGAGTTGGATTCGGTGACCGACGGCCATCTGAGCACACAAACATGGACCCTGGGAGGCGCGGCGCAGATTTCGGGCACCCAAAGCGAAGAGTTCCGAGTGGGTTATCTTGGGTCTACCGTACATTCGGATACGACGCCCAAGGGTGTTTCGGGCGCAAATCCCACAATCCCGGTAGGAAACCTCAATCTCGCCCTTGGCGTCCCCAGCTCATTGAATGTGCCGGCGGCACTTGCGCGTATGTATGCTTCGGCGAGCGCCGAGGCTTATGTCCACATCATTGGTGTTGGTGATAGCGACAGCAATACCAACCTACTTGAGAGCTCGCTCTCGCAGTGGAATCTGCGAAACACCTACAGCGTGCAAGCAGGTAAGCATCTCTTTCGATTCGGCCTCGACGAACAACACATTGCCAGCCACCTTACTCCTCCTGCGCTGTCAATCCTCGCCGATTTCTTCACTCCGGATGCGCTGCGAAACAACTCCGCTTCCGATCTCGTGGTTACACGGAGCCTACCGATAAACCCGCTGGTGAACGTGTTCTCGCTCTTTGCGGAAGATGAATGGAAATTATCGGAGAGGTTGAGTCTTTCCGGCGGCCTGCGCTGGGATCTGAGCCCCGCACCCAAGGGAAAGAATGGCCAAGACGCTTACACTGCTGTGGGCGATGTGAACGCGCCCGCTCGTTTGCAGCTTGCACCAAGAGGCACCCCTTTGTGGCATACGAGCTGGTCAAATTTCGCCCCGCGGCTGGGCGCGGCCTGGCAGGTCAGCAATGATCCCGGCAGAGAACTTGTTGTTCGCGCAGGCGCGGGCATTTTTTTCGACACAGCCGTCCAGCCGGCGCTCAGAGCCTTCAACGGGGTTGGTTTCACGAGTTATGCCCACTTCCTGGGAGCATCTGTGCCGGCGACCTCAACGCAGATCGACTTTTCAACTGCGGTTGAGGCGCCTTACACGAATACTCAAGTATTTTTGTTTTCTCCTCACTTGCAATTGCCGTATAGCTGGCAGTGGAACCTCAGCGCAGAGCAGGCCCTCGGTAAACACCAAAGCATCACCTTCTCCTACGTTGGCGCCAACGGACGACGGCTGTTGAAGGAGCAACGAAGGAATGTAAGCGCAGTGAACCCGCAATTCGGGGATGTATCTTTCTTCCCCTCCGGTCTGACATCGAGCTTTTCATCTCTGCAGACCCAGTTCCATCGATCGATGTTCCCGGGGATCGAAGTGCTGGCGTCCTACACCTGGGCTCATTCCTTCGATTATGGATCGACAAGCCCACTGTACCCAGTGATCCGCGGAAACTCAGACCTCGATGTACGCCATAATTTAGAGGCGGCGATCTCATGGAGTTCATCGCCGAGCCGGCACCGGTTTCTAAGCCGCAAGAGGCTTGCTGAGGGGTGGGGCCTCGACGGCCGGCTGATCGCGCGCACAGGATTTCCAGTGAACCTGCTCGGGAATTTCTCGTTCGATGCCGTGACTGGACGGCCCGATTACAGCGGAGTGGATTTGATTCCGGGCCGCCCGTTGTATCTGCACGGTTCTCAATACCCCGGGCGTCGTATGTTCAACGGGGGCCAGAACGCAGTCGACCCGGCTCTCGCATTGCCGGATGTGCGATCGGAGGGAGACGCGCCGCGGAATCTGCTTCGGGGGTTCCCCGAGGTGCAGGGCAATTTTGGTGTAAGGCAAACCTACCAACTTCACGAAGGATTGAATATGCAGTTAAAGATCGAGGCGTTCAATGTATTCAATCATCCGAATTTTGGTTATATCGACCCCTCATTTTCAGATCTCCTCTTTGGCCAAGCCACTAAATTGCTCGATCAGAGCTTCGGGAATGCAGGCGCCCTCTACAACCAAGGTGGCCCGCGAGCTCTCCAGGTTTCTGTCAAAGCTAGTTTCTAGTCCGCGTTCCAATTTTCCTCGGTAGCGATGACCAAGAATAGAACGCAGAAGTTAAAACTGCCCTAGGCGAGGGCTAGACGAGGGCTAGACGAGGGCGTTGCCGGTGACTTGCGTGAAAGACTATTCGTATCTCAAAGCGGCCATGGGATCGACGCGCATGGCGCGGCGGGCGGGGACGTAGCAAGCCAAGAGCGCCACTGCTGCGAGCAATGCCCCGGCGGCGACCCACGTTACCGGATTCGTTGGGCTTGTATCGTAGAGTAAGCTCGCCAGTACGCGCGTGAGCGCGAGTGCCGCGGCCCATCCGAGAGCGAGTCCAGCCAGGACCATGAGCATCGCTTCCCCGGCCACAAGCTTCAGCAGACCGCCCGGCGATGCGCCAAGGGCCAGGCGAATGGCCATCTCATGCACTCTTTGCGCCACGGAATAGGAGACAACGCCGTAGATGCCGGCGGCAGCCAGCAAAACCGCGATGCCACCGAAGATGGCCAACAGCAGAGCGCGAAGCCGGGCTGGCGCTACCGATTGTGTCTTGATTTCTTCCAAGGTCTCAACGTTCGCCGCCGCCTGGTTCTTGTTCACCTTCCAGATTGCTTGTTCAATCGATCTGCTTAAGAGCAACGGATCCATGGCGGAACGAACTACCAAGCTATTGAAAGTGCCGGGGCTTTGATAGAACGTGACGTATATGATCGGAGTATCCTCGCCGAGGCTAAAGACTTTACCGCCGGCTTTCTCATCCGACACCACTCCCACAACCTGCCAAGGAATTTCGGGACCGCGCTCACGCTTGCCGAACACGAGCTGCCGAATCAAGATGCGCTTACCGATGGGATCTTCGCCTTTGAAGTAAGTCTTCGCCATCGTTTCATTGATCACGGTAATAGGCGACGCGTCGGCAACATCGCTCTCCTTCAGGCCGCGGCCTTTCAACAACATCATGCCAACGGTATGAAAATAGGACGGGCCTACGACCTTGAACCCACTGACAGGGCGCTCGGAGTAGGGCAGATAAGTCCGCCCCTCGATCAGGAAGACCGCGCCGTTCGCAAAGCCTTCCATCGGCGGTCTATCAGTGATGGAGGCGTCGCGCACGCCGGGCACGCTTCGGACGTTATTGGTTATCTCCGTAAGATAATTCGTCAGCGTCGTGCTATTCGTAAAACCTGCCAGCGGCATTGGAAGGTCCATCGCAAGAACCTTGGTTGTATCGACGCCCGGGTTGATGCTTGCAAGCCTGTTGAAGCTTAGGATCAGCAAGCTGGCGCCCTCGAGCAATACAAATGACAGCGCCACTTCAATAACCACCAGGGCTGTCCTCATGCGATGCCGCGTGAGCCCGGCAGTCGTTCGTCCACCTTCCTTCAGTGATCCGGCAAGATCAGGCCTGGTGCCGCTGAGCGCTGGCACGAGGCCGAAAACGATTCCCGTGAGGATTCCGGTGACCATGGTGAAAAGCAATACGCCGTAGTCCATGCGGACGTTTGCTTGCGGTGGCAGCATGTCTGGCGGTAACCACAGTTTGATTCCACGCATCAACGCATTGCCCAGTGCAAGGCCGGCCGCGCCACCGGCGATTCCGAGAACCATGTTTTCAGTAAGCAACTGCCGGATCAGCCGGAGGCGGCTCGCGCCCAAGGCCGAACGTATCGCGATCTCGTGTTCGCGGTCCGCACCCCGCGCGAGCGTCAGATTGGCCAGATTGGCGCACCCGATCAGCAGCACGGCGCCAGCGGCTGCGAGCAGCACCCAAAGCGAGCGACGGAGCTGCGGCTGAACTGCCTCATCGATATAAGGATCGACCGTTACGCCCCAACCCTTATTCGAATCCGGGTACAAGGTAGCTGTGCGTGCTCCAATCGCGTCCATTTGAGCGCGGGCCTGCGTCAGAGTGACGCCCGGCTCAAGGCGGGCGACGGCAGAGAGCCAGTGGTAATTGCGTGTCATCTCAGCGGGTCCGAAAGCGAGCGGCAGCCACATCACAGCCCAGGTTCGATCAAAGGTACTGTTGCTTGGAAGGACGCCGATGACCGTGTAACTTTTCGCATCCAACGTGATCTTTCGGCCGATAACGTTGGGGTCGCCGCCAAACAGGCTTTGCCAAATGCGGTTCGAGAGCACTACTTCCCGATCGTTGCCAACCTGCTCTTCGCTTGCGGCAAACGTGCGTCCCAGGGTCACGCCCACATCAAGCGCCTTGAAATACGATGCCGAGACTCTCTGAACATTAAGCTCTTGGGGTGTTCCCGAGCCGGTCAAGGTCACCGTGTCTGAGGCGACGGCTGAGAGAAATTGAAAACAGCGACTCTGCCGCTTCCAATCGAGGAAGTTCAGGGTGGAAATGAAGTTTGTGCGGAACCCTGCCGCAGTCTTTTCCCATACGCTGACGATTCGCTCGGGATGCGGATAGGGGAGAGGCTTGAGCAAGACGGCATCTACAAAACTGAAAATCGCCGTGTTGGCGCCGATGCCGAGGGCCAGGGTCAATACCGCGACGGCCGTAAATGCAGGATTGTTCCCGAGCGCCCGCACGCCAAAGCCCACGTCCGCGACGAACTGCTCCAGGAAGGGAAAACTCCAGACCTTCCACGTCTCTTCCTTGACCCTGGTCACGTTGCCGAATTTACGCAAGGCCGCAAAATGAGCTTCATCCGGCGACATGCCGCGTTCGATGTTCTCCCGCGTCTCGATCTCGATGTGGTTGCGGATGTCCTGCTCGAGATCCGCCATCATGCGCTTGCGGCGCCTCACGATTTACCTTCCTGCCCAACGGGCCGTAGAATCCGCGCGATCGCTCCTGCCAGCCTCTCCCACTTGCTCGTCTCGACCGCCAGTTGCCGCCGTCCCCTAGCCGTCAACCGGTAGAACTTCGCTCGACGATTATTCTCAGAGGTGCCGTCTTCAACTGAAATCCATCCCCGTTTGATAAGACGGTGCAGAGCCGGGTAGAGCGACCCCTGCTCGACCTGCAACACCTCGTCGGAGTTAAATTCGATCGCCTTGGCAACGGCGTGGCCATGCCTTGGCCCCAGCAGCAGCGTCCGAAGGATCAGCAGGTCCAGGGTGCCCTGCAGCAGTTCGATCCGATCATCCCGCCCTTTAGTAGACATTCTAGGCGAGAATAGCGGCCCTTCCGGTAGACTGTCAAGGTGAGCGATCAGCATGGGGAGGGAGCTCAAGTGTCCCGTTACCCCACAGTCAACCAAAGTTCAGCGTGGTAGGCAGGATCGGTAACGGAAAACGGCATAGCGTTTTACGAATCCGCAATGCTATCCACGTCAAAGAGAGTCCGCGTCCCAGTTCAGTGGAATGGCCTTCAGATTTCTCCTCCATGGATCCTGATTGAGGAGGAATGCTGTTCCGTGGCGCCCCACTAGCGAATCCGTGCGATGGTAAGCTTTGCCACTCGGAATGTCGGGCTTGGTGGCAAATCCGCAGTTGAAGCGTCCATTGAGAATGCTCCAGCTGGTTGTTGTCCGTTGCATCGTTTTCGCGCTGCTGGGCTCGCTGACGCCACTTTGTGGCGCGCAGGCGCTCGCTTCGCCTTCTCCCCGATTCGTTGTAGCCACCATCAAGCCAAGCGACCCGAACAGAGCCGAGGCTGATGGAAGCGTCGGGTTTACGCCTTTCGGCTCGTTCGATGCGAAGTCGCAATCGCTGAAAGAAATCATCGAGTTTGTGCAAGACTTCGGCTATTACAACGTCGACCAGCGTATCGTTGGCGGACCGAAGTGGCTCGCTTCATCGAAATTTGACATTGAGGCCAAGTGCGACGAAGAAACCATGCGCGCTTTCGGGAAGATGCCGCTGAAACAGCAAATTCGCGCTGAGCAAAACATGGTTCAGGCGCTTCTAGTCGAAAGGTTCAAATTGCGAACGCATCATGAGATGAGGCGGCTTCCAGTCTATGCGCTGGTTCAGGCGAAAAGCGGATCCAAGATGAAGTCATCGGGGAAGACCGTCGAGGATGAGCTCGGTGATGCCGATGGGCCGCCGGGGAATTGGAAAGCAACAGACGTGCCCATGAATGCGCTCGCAAACGAGCTTTCGTCGCTCCCCGAGATCGGCGGCAAGATTGTGGTTGACAGGACCGGCCTCAAGGGAAGCTTCGACTTTGTGCTCAGGTGGACGCCGGATCCGACGATGGGGGCTGCACCTCTGAGCGTACTTAGCACTTGCGTTACAAAACAGACCAAGGACATGCGTTACAGCTGGTTGGAACCCTGATGGTTCCTAGGCTTTGGTCTTACGCACGATGATGCGGTATGCCCTGGAAAGAGAGTCGTATCGTGGATCAACGCCTGCAATTTCTGTCGAGCTACCAAAAGGAAGATATGTCAATTTCTGATCTCTGCCGTGAGTTCGGAGTTTCCCGGCCTACTGGATACCGATGGATCAACCGCTACAAAGAAGTCGGACCTGAAGGTCTCTTAGACCTAAGCAGTAGGCCTCATAGCTGCTCTCACGCGACGCCCGAGAGGACCGAGAACGCGATCCTTGCGTTGCGGAGCAAGTACCCATCGTGGGGAGCACGGAAGCTCAAAGCGAGGCTGGAACAGCTAGACCCCAACGTGGAATGGCCGGCGGCCAGCACGTTCGGTAACATCCTCCAACGTGCTGGGTTGACTAGCCCCAAGCGAAAGAAGCGTCGCACAACACCCTATTCCGAGCCGTTCTCAGAGGTGACCGCACCGAATCAACTCTGGTGCATGGATTTCAAGGGCTACTTCACTACGGGCGATGGAACGCGTTGCGCCCCGTTCACCATCACGGACGCTCACAGCCGTTATCTGATCCGCTGCCAGATTGTCTCCCGGATGGATTTGAGTCAAGTCAGAGCGGTTTGTGAGGCTGCGATGCGTGAATACGGCATGCCAGCGAGAATAAGAACGGACAACGGAGCGCCATTCGCCGGAACCGGTCTACTCGGACTGTTGAAGCTGTCGCTTGGATGGATGAAGATGGGCATCGTGCACGAGCGCATTCAACCAGGAAGGCCGCAGCAGAACGGAAGACACGAACGGATGCATCGGACTCTCAAAGAGGACACAACGAACCCAGTAGCCCTCACGCTACGATTGCAGCAAAGAAAGTTCGACCGTTTCAGGCAGATGTTCAATCATGAGCGGCCACACGAGGGATTGAACAATCTGACGCCCGGCAGCCTTTACCAGCCCAGCTCTGTGATGATTCCCCGTACTCTCATAGATTTCGTCTACCCGAAGGGGTTTCTGACCCGCAGGGTAAACAACAGTGGCGATATTAGCTGGCACAAAGACAGGGTTTTCATAAGCGAGGTATTTCGCTTTGAGGATCTAGGATTCGAGATGGTTGCCGAAGACTTTTACAAAGTCTTGTTCCGCGGCCTCGAGATTGGGGAGTTCGACGTCGAAGCGCTACGGTTTAGGCCAATGCAGATGCTGCGATGACCTGATAGGTCGAAGGGTCGAAGTAGCGGCAAGGGAAGAGAGACGCTGCAGAGTCGGAGCCCTGAAATCAATAGCCCGTTTGTCGGCAGCTGGTTCGAAGTTGCCGACAACGTGACTTCGCGGGAGGTTCGGATCAATTTTCCGGATAGCCGGTTGCACAACAACTTGAATTGATCAACCAATCTGGCTCGATGCAGTCAGCTTCCGAACGACATGGACCATCGAAGTAAACAGGGTGTATTCACTGGAAGGTTATGTCCAAGGCCTTATATCCAGGGCAGGCAATCGGAAACTCGAGCCACCGAAAAGTCTGCTTAACTAGCGGGATTTTTCTTTATCGAAGATGGTACCTTTCGCGATTCTGCCCAGGACTTAAGCGCCTTGAGCGCCGGACGAAGGGCCGCCCCATCTTTCGTCAACATGTATTCCACCTTGGGTGGCACTTCCGGATACACCTTGCGGTGAACCACGCCATCTTTTTCCAAGTCACGTAATTGCTGAATCAGCATCTTCTGAGATATCCCGGACACTGCGCGGCGTAATTCCGAGAACCGTAGTACGGGTGCACTGAAGAGATGGAAGAGGATGACTATCTTCCATCGTCCTTCCAGCACTTTGAGCGCTTCTTCCAGTTCCACGGTGCAACATGTTTGCGTGAATGTTTGTTTTGTCTTTTTCATGGTTACTTACAGGTTAGTATTACACTTTTTGGTGTGTTCTTGCGCACCAGTCACCCATAGATTTAGTCTTTCTTCAGGGCAGTAAATCAGGTCCGCGGCAGGAAGAAACCGCCTCTTGCTCTAACGAAATTTACGGGAGAAATCATGGAAATCAGTCTGATCGGCGCCGGCTTCATCGGCTCCTGCCTCGCACGAAAGCTCAAGGACGCGGGGCATACCGTGCGGATCGCAAACTCCCGCGGCCCCGAGACTATCGCCGATCTGGCGAAGGAGGTCGGCGCGACGGCGGTTTCGGTCGTCGATGTCGCCAGGCAGTCAGACGTGCTGATTATCTCGGTGCCGATGAAGGCTATCCAGCAATTTCCGGCCAATCTATTCGATGGCGCGCGCCACGACCTCATCGTGGTCGACACTGGCAACTACTATTCCATGCGTGACGGACGCATAGAGCCATTGGAAAACGGCATGCCCGAGACGAAGTGGGTGGCCGAACAGTTGGGACGACCGGTCGTCAAGGCGTTCAACAGCATCTCGTTTGACAGCCTCCGAAATCAAGGGTGCCCCAAAGGCTCGCCGGAGCGCTTCGCCCTGCCGGTCGCGGGCGATGACCAGCGGGCCAAGGATGTGGTGATCGGTCTAATCGAGGAGATCGGCTTCGACGGGGTCGACGCCGGCGGTCTTGACGCGTCCTGGCGCCAACAGCCGGGTAGTGCCGCCTACTGCACCGACCTCGGCGCCTCGCGACTGAAGGAGGTCATGCAGGGCCTGACCGCCGACGACCGTGCCAGGCTCGGCGAGCGCCGGGACGTGGCGTTGAAGAAGATGTTGGAGTTGCCCAACGGCATCGACATTGGACAAGGATTCAAGCTCCCCTTCGCAAAAGACAGCGTGCCGCTGCTGCGCTCGGTCGCTGGCCTGCCGGACTAGTTCCGTATGTTCGGGCCGGGCGTCCACTCCAGACTTTCAAGACTAAGCATTGTCGGCGTCCTTGTCTGTATTTTTGCCCACATGCGCATGGTAGCTAGGTGTATTACCTCCGATCAACCTGACGTAAAACGGGGTTATGACTAACTTCGTCCTGTTCCAGCTTTTGGGACCACGAACTTGCCGACAACACAGACTTTGCAGGACACCGCTTGATTGCGCAATAGTCTACTTGGGAGAGCTTTCAACAATTGAAAGCCGAACTGCTGCGGTCTCCAGCTGTTTTTTGACCCCCTCCACGCTCCATTCCAGCACCTCGCCATCCTTATCCGGGCCCGCTAAACAGCGCTGCAGCAGTTTGTTGCTCACGACCAGAAGGCTTTCCCGTGGTTCGCATCCCATAGAGCTCAGCGTCCCCTTGAAGCGGCCAGTATCCGCATCCCACAAACCTACGCCCGCTTTTGAAAACTCGCTTGAGTATGGTGCGACGAGCCATTGGCCATTGTTCCACCACAGGGGCTGGCCGTCTGGGAACGACATCCACTCCACCGGCCAAAAGTCCCGCAGCCTGTCGCCACTCTTGATGTCCCAGACGCTCAGGCGCAGTTTGTGCTGATTATCGGGACCGCTGTAAATTGCCACGCGTGTGCGATCGGGTGAAAAGGCGGCGGATCGGATCTCCCCGCTCGGGATGTCGTAGATGCGGCGCGAATTCTGATCCAAGGCCATGGAAGCGGGTTCCAACTCTCCGAGTCCCTGGAGCTTCGACAGAACGCGATGTGACTTCTGGTCCCAGACCAGAGCTTCGCCCGCATTGGTGACCGCGACTCCCAAACTCCAATCGGGGCTGTGAAGGTACTCCTTCAGAGTCTGCGGAAACAAGTGCGGATCGGTTACGGGCTCCCACGTTCTCGTGTCGTACAACAAAGCTCCGATACGGTTGCCCCACGTCACCAGAAGATAGCGACCGTCGGGGCTGAACTCTCCGTTTACCGAGTACCCGTAGGGTAGTGGAGGCTGCCAGAACTCGCGGATCTCGCGGATGATTTTCTTCCCCTGCGTTGGGGCAATCTCCGGCCAGCTATTGCCCTCGTAGACGGTGAGTGTGTTTGTCGCGAAGTCGTGCAATACGCCGATCGTTCGGTCAGGGCTTACATACAGAGCCTTTGGGATAATGGCCATAGGCGGGGGAAAATCGAGGCCCTTTACTTCCTCAGGGGCCCAGGTTTTGTCTGACTGCAAGACGGGCGTCACTATCGTGATACGAGCGTCCGTCAGCCGGATCATCTCGACGATGCTATCGGGCAGGTTTTCGCTGTCGTAAAGGCGTACGGTCGCAGTCCTGCCTTCTCGCACGCTCACCAGCACTCTGCGTCCCGGCGGAGGCACTCGATGGTCGTCTCCGGGGAGTTTGTCCATTAGCAATTGCAGCCGGGCGATGGTTTCTGCGGGCAACTTGCCGCCTCCGCCTCCGCGGTATGATCCCTCTCCGTTTGCGAAGGCATAAGCCTCGCCTGCCGTCGAGATGTTCACGCCAACCGAGAGCGTTCTCTGCCAACAGAAACCAGGAAGAGAGACCATCTTTGCAGTGACCGGCCGATCATCGAACTCAATGGATTGTACGGTCAGCTTGATAGGAGCGGTGCCCATTGGGATCTTTTGCGGCCAAGTGGGATGGCGCCATGCGTCTGTGATCTGATCGTAGGTTGCGCCAGCCCCACACTCGCTAGATGCCGTGATCGTTGCTTTTTGGTCCGCTGGGGGCGCGGATTCGGCACCCGACTGCACCTGCGCAGAGTGGAGTGTAACCGGGACGGTGATCAGGAAGCTAACGATGCAGCGGTACTTCACTGGATTGGTCCGCGAGTGAGATGCAGAGCCGTCGAGATAGCATCTCGGTCTCCACTCTCCATATCGTTGCACATTTGATAGTCAGACGGCTACCTTAGACAGTTGAGTCGAATTAGAGAAAAACGCGGTTATGACCAACTTCGTGCTGTTCGAGTTTCTGGGATCACGAACTTGCCGACAACGCAGACTTTTGAGGAATTATCATCCGTTACGGGGTGTTGAGAGAATCATGTCTGCAACTACGTTTGGGTCTGCTTGGAAAATACGGTACATTCGAGCGGTCCAGATACTTCTACTAGTCGCGTCGGCCATATGGCACCCGCAGGCCACGGAATCATTATGGTCATGGCTCGTTTATCTACCCTTGGCCGCCGCTCTCTTTTTCTTTTCCCGCTTGGTATTCGCGAGGCTCACAGAGGGAGGACTGGAGTACCTGCGCTTTGGTAAGTTCAAATTTGTTGCCTGGTCGGAGGTTGAGAAAGCTACGGTCAACAAGTTGGGCAGATCAAGGTTCAGCTCTGCGGTCGCTCCTTTTGGACGCGGTACCTATTTTTACTTAGTCCTTCAAAGCCGCTCGCCGAGTCTGCTCTCGATGATCCCGCCCCCAAGCCAGGCCATGGAAATGACAGAGTATGGAAAGCATGGAAAGCCATAAACCGGCTTTCCACCCTTCCCACACTCTTTGGAAATCCCTTCAGGATTCCCACATTACCACGGCCTCGACGGCGGGTTAGGTGTTTAGGAGCAACGGCAAAGACCAACCATAACCTCAATTCAAGCCCTCAACTCCGCAAGGGACTTGTAACGGATGTCCCCGGTCCAAAGTGTAACGGATGTCCCGGTACACTCACCTCCGGGCGCCGCCGACGGGCTGAAATCCGACTCTTCTGCTCCTTCGCTTCTTACGGCATTGCAGGAACAGCTCGGCCTAAAGCTTGAATCGACGAAGGAGCCGGTTGATGTAATTGTGATTGATTCGGCAGAACGGCCGACGCCGAACTAGGGCGATTTCGGAAACAATGTCGAAAGTCCCGAGCGGTCGCGAAACCGTACATGACTTTCTGCACGGTGAAGGGTCAGGTCGAGCATCACGAGCGCTTTAGCTTTGTTTCGAGCGCAATAGTAAAGTCTGCTATCTATAAATAGTCATCAATCATCAAAATGCCTATCGATAGATAGAAATTTATTTAATTTTAGTCTATCTTTGCATAGACGTATAAGCAGCGATTGTTGGTTTATAGATAGCCAGCGAGGCCAATATGAAAGAAAACTTCCGTCAGCTGCGTGCCCAACAGATCGACAGAATGGTGCAGCCGCTCCGCTCCATCAAACTGCCCCGCCCGCCCAAAGGCTGGATTCGCGCACTCCGGGAAGCAATGCACGTCTCCTCTGGTGAGTTGGCGCAACGACTCCAGGCGAACCGCTCCTTAGCTTCCCAACAGGAAAAGGCTGAGGTCGATGACCGGATCACACTCCGAAGCTTGCGAGCGTGTGCGGATGCGCTTGATTGCGATCTGGTCTATGCGTTCGTCCCGCGCGGCGCCACCATCGAGGAGACTCTAGCGGCGCGCGCGCGCGCCGCGGCATCGCATACCGTTCGGCGCGTGGAACACTCTATGGCGCTCGAAGATCAAGCGAGCGTAAATGTAGAGCAGGCCGTCGATGCACAATCACGACGAGTGAGACAAAGTGGAACGAAACGATGACCATCTTTACAACAGGAGACGGCAACACGCCTCTTACTCCTGACCAACAGGCCGACCTTATTCCCAACCTTGCGACCAAAGAAGAGCTGAACCAATGGGAACGAGAGAACATCCTCATAGCGTATTCCTGGGCTCTCAATTCGAGGACGCTTGCACGAGAGAACGCCTTATCAGAGCCATACCTGCGCGAACTTCACCGCAGGATGTTCGATCAAACATGGAACTGGGCCGGCCTGTATCGCACCAGCGAAAAGAACATCGGTGTACTTCACCATCAGATTCGTCACCATCAGATTCGGGAGCAACTGGCGATCCTCGTTGGAGACACGAGCTATTGGATCGAACATGCCACGTTCCCTCCCGATGAGATCGCGATTCGATTTCATCACCGACTCGTCTTCATCCATCCGTTCGCGAATGGGAATGGACGACACGCAAGGCTCATGGCCGACGTTCTAGCCAAATTGCAACGACGACCCGAGTTTACCTGGGGCGGAGCTGAGATTGTGGCGCAGGGGAATATTCGACAAGACTACATTGAAGCACTCCGGGCTGCCGATAAGAACGACATCCAACTGCTGATCACGTTCGCTCGATCGTAAAAAGGTACCGAAGCCCGCGCCGATTCACGCGCCCTGTTGCCACTGCTTACCTTGGGGCCGCCCATGAACGGGAGACCCGTTCTTATCCTCAGAACAAAGCGAAGGCTGACGCAGCGTAGGACTCGGGCGGGCGGCTCATCTACTTAGCCATGTGGTCCAGCACATTGCGCAGCGGACCACTGGAGATGTGTATCACTCCCTGAAAAGGCCTGTACATCTCCAGGACCAGGAAGATTGCGCCAGAGACGGCGACTGCGCATAGAAATAAGGTGGTAATCACTGTCGCGTTGCGTGGGGCGTATAAGCCGAAGCTGATGAAATTGATCGTCAGCCAGAAAACAACCATTACGACCAGGGGCTTCGACACCGCACTTTCTTGCTGCTCGTACAACAACCAGCGCGTTTGTGAAAGATTCATGGCAATCGACAACGCCTGGCTTTTCAAAGTCCGTTGAGCATCCGTCGCCGGTGTAAGATCTTGAATCATCCCGAAGAGGTTCTCCGCCGCGTTCGACGCGGCATCCAGATGTCCCTCTCCCGACCCATCTTCAGGCCACAGGCGATCCGCGGAGCGGCTGACGACATCGCGGAATTGTTCTCGCGTCGATTGTGCCTCGGGACCGTACTGGGCAAGCACGCGATCGAGCAAAGCGATCTTTGCAGAAACGTCAAGTACCTCGTTGCTCTGTGTATCGTAGGTGCCCTTCGCCGAAGCAACCAGCAGACCCAGAACAAGCGCCGCCATTGTTCCGATTGTTCCCGCCCCCAAAGTCACGACGCGTTTTGAATCTTCACCCAGATGATGCTCGGGCAGATGCGAATGAAGGAACATGCCAAACAGCGCACCACCGAAAACACTGGCGAACACTATCAGGCTGGTCGTGGCGGCACTCATGATGCGACTTCACCTTACGGAACAAACCGTGAGATGCAAACCGGCAATTTGGGGTTTTTCACGCCCATCGCCAATCTAACGACAGCGACGCGCTCATTGAGGGTTTGAGAGGGCGACAACCCGGCAGCAATCCACTTGGACGATTCGCCGGCATCTACACCCGGCCGCCTTCGGGTCTCGCTCGAACCCGGCGGCTTTCCACTTTTCGAGAAGCCGGTTTATCGAATTCATCGATTTACGGGTAAGCTTGTCGTCGGATGATCTTGGTTCAATCGCTTTGGCTGTTGCATCGGAGGACGAGGATGGATCGTAGGTTATTTCTGCATAATGTTGCGGGAGCAGTCGTTGCAGCGTCGCTGCCAAATACCACGATGGCCGAGGAACCAGCAAAGCCTGAAAGGATGATCGGTATCCAGGTTGGAGCTGTCTCTTTCGCCGACGAAGGCGTTTCCAAGGTTCTCGACGAATTCCAGAAGAGCGCCTCTATCAACACGCTTTTCGTCGCCACCTTCACATATGGCCGCGGCATCGCTGGACGCCAGGTGCCGGGGCAGCCGCTGCCCGATCACGGCAGCCAGAAGTATGACACCGACTCCTTCTTCGGAGGCTCGTATACAAAGGTCAATCCGAAGTACTACACCAACACGGCCTTCAAAGACTTTCGCGCGCCCGACCTCGGAAGCTTCGATGTGCTTGAGCAGGTGATTCCCGAGGCGAAGAAGCGCGGCATGAAGACAATCTGCTGGTATGAAGATGTCTTCCGCCGCGGCCTGCCCAACATCGAGAAGCTGCAGGAGGTCGAACTTTCGGGAAAGAAAGCCGCCACTCTCTGTTTCAACAATCCCGACTATCTGAGCTGGCTTCAGGCCGTCGCCGAAGACTGGTCGCGTTCGTACGACATCGACGGCATCATGTGGGGCTCTGAGCGGCAGGGAGCGCTGTCGAATGTTCTGGGTGCAAGCCACGGTCATCCGCAACCATCGACCGCGACATGCTTCTGCGAGTTCTGCTACGCGAAGGCGCGCCGCCAGGGCGTGAACCCGGAGCGTGCGCGGCAAGGCTTTCTTGAATTGGAAAAATTCGTGGTGGCAAGCCGCAAAGGCGTTCGCCCTGTCGATGGCAGCTATGTCGAGTTCTGGCGCCTGATGTTGCGGTACCCCGAGATGCTCGCATGGGAAAGCCTGTGGACGTCGAGTCTGCGCGAGGCGCAGAAAGCGATCTACAACAGGGTGAAGGCCGTTAATCCAAAGCTCGGCGTCGGTTGGCACATCTGGCACAACAACTCATTCAACCCCATCTATCGGGCTGAGCAGGATCTGGCGGAAATGGCTCCCTACTCCGACTTTCTTAAGATTGTGATGTATCAGAACTGCGCCGGCGAACGCATGGCCGATTACATCGACAGTGTCGGGACCTCGTATCTCTCCGATGTGCCAAAGCAGGAGCTTCTGGAATTTCACTATCGCGTGCTGGACTACGGCAAGGAGCCAGACCTGAAAGATCTTGCCGTGGCCGGCTTTTCGGCAGACTACGTCTATCGCGAGACGAAACGGGCTCGAGAGGCGCTGGCGAGCTCAAGTACAAAGCTATGGCCCGGCATCGATATCGATATTCCAACCGCGAACGGAAGTGCCAAGTGCACACCGGCCGGAACCAAAGCTGCCGTGCTCGCGGCCTTCCGTGGAGGAGCGGAGGGCGTGATCCTGTCGCGTAAATACTCCGAGATGAAGCTTGAGAACCTGCGCGCGGCCGGTGCAGCGATGAAAGAGATTGGGCTTAGCTAAAGCCGGGAGCAATTCAATGAAAGCGAATCGCCGCGAATTCTCATTGCTTGGCGCAGCCACTGTGGCCATGGCACTTTCGACGTCATCGCCGCTCTCTGCTCTCGCACCCGACGCGTCGCAAACAGCCGGGCAAGAAACGGAACTACCCTGGTACCGCAGGATCAAACGCGTTGGCCAGACCAACTTCAATGAACGAGATCCGCAGTACGGCGATGTAGAAAAGTGGGCCAACTACTGGGCCTCGGCAAAGGTCGACGCCGTCGCCCTTTCCGTCTCTGGCCCGGTAGCGTTTTACCCAACCGAGGTTCCGTTCTTTCATCGCAGTGGGTTTCTCAATGGCCGCGATCTCTTCGGTGAATGCGTCAAAGCTGCAAAGGCCCGTGGCATCCGCGTCTACGCGCGCATGAGCCCAGACATACAGTGGACAGATCCGAAGCTGCTTGCAGCCCATCCGCTTTGGTTTCGCCGCAACCAGGATGGCAGTCTGCAATCGTCTGCCCCGGACATTGCGTTCACTTGTCAATTCAGTGGCCACTTCTCGGAGCAGCAGCCGGCCATCATTCGAGAACTGAATCATCGTTATGACATCGATGGCGTCTATATGAACGGCTGGCCCAATGTGCAGGTGTGTTACTGCGACAATTGCAGAAAGATCGGCGATCCCCACTCCGCCCGCTATCGTGAAGCTCTTCTGGCGAGCGCCGTTGAACTGGTGAATCTGTATAAAAGCGTTGTGCTCGAAAAGAGCCCGAACAATTTCTATAGCTGCAATCTTGGCGGAGGAATAAGAGAATCGGGGCTTAACCAATGGCAGCTGACTCGCGATGCCCTCTGGTACACCGCGGATAATCAGTCTCGCTCCGCAGTCTCCGCACCTGTGTGGCAGGATGCGCAGCAGGTTAAGTTCGCGCGCGCGCTGATGGGCGACCGCGCCGTAGCTGCCGTGACCGCAAGCTACACGCGCAGTGGAAGCATCAGCTGGCGGCAAGTGGCCGACACCTCTGCCGAGCCTGAGTGCCGCATGGCGCAAACCGCTGCCGCCGGCGGTATCGTCTGGTATCACTGGCTCGGCCTCGAGCAGGGATTTCAGCAGGATCGCCGCTGGCAGACCCCCGGACGCGAATTCCTGAGCTGGCATGCCCGGCACGACAAACACTTCCATAACAAACGGTCGCTCTCGACGGTCGCGATCGTTGCTTCATCGAGATCCCTCACTCTTTACAACGCACCGGCGGCGCAGGAAAAGACAGATCCTATCGAAGGAATGTATTCGCTTCTGAATGCGGCGCGCATTCCGTTCGATTTTGTTCATGAGGAAGACCTCGGCGAAGAACGGCTTGCGCAGTACTCTGTATTGATTCTTCCTAACGTCGCATTGCTCAGCGATCGTCAGGCAGCGCAGATCGAAGACTACGTCGAACGAGGCGGATCGCTGCTGGCGACGTTCGAGACCGGCCTCTACGACGAGACCGGCAGACCCAGAGAAGATTTTGTGCTCGGCAAACTCTTCGGGATAACCCGCGCCGGCGATCGCAGGCGTTCCGAAGCCAAAGCCACCGATCCTATGACCTCAGTGCATCTGCAATCGATCAAGCTTCGCAACATGCTCACCGAAGGCTTTGAAGACACCGACTGGATAGCCGGCCCGGTCTGGAGTATTCCTCTCGCGCCCATCGCCGATCCAACGACAACCTTCATCGATCCTTATCCGGTCTATCCTCCGGAGGCGGTCTATCCTCGCGATGTTCCTACAGATGCTCCATCGGTCGTGATGCGTGAGACAGGCAAGTCGCGGCTCGTCTATATGGCCGGCGATATGGACGCTTCCTATTGGAGGCTCGACAACGCCGACCTCGAACGTCAACTTATAAATGCCATGCGCTGGTTGATTCGCGACAGCAATTCCGTCCAGGTTGACGGCGAAGGCTTGATGGAAGTGATCGGCTGGGAGACAGAATCGGGCTTTGCCATCCACCTTTTGAACTACCACGCTCCGAATGCATTTCGCGGCCGAATGCGCAAACCCATCAAGCTCGGTGAACAGGTAGTTCGCATTCAACTGCCGCCTGACGTAAAGGCCAAGGCTGCGTCGCTTCTGCGGGCGGAAACTAGTATTCCATTCCAACAGACAGGCCGCGTTGTTGAGATGACTGTGCCATCCGTCGGCATCTACGAAGTGATTGCACTGGAAGTGTAAGCTGCGCTCCCGCATCGAGGCATTCTTCAAACTGCCTTCATCGGCAACCGAACAGCCCCGCGGGGTAGGATTTTGATAGTGGTGTCAATATCATTCAAAAATGGAACTATATTGACATTTCATGAATAACCATCGCATACTCGACTCATGCCGCGAACTCGCATGGACGAACTATACGCACTTGCTGAGGAACATGACGGGTTACTCACGTCCAAAGAAGCACGCGCTCTCGGAATTCAAGATTCCGTGCTCGTTCGGTTGGCGCAGCGTGGCCGGTTAGAGCGGATGACCAGAGGCGTCTATCGGATTGCTCACTATCCGGCAGACCGGTTTTCCCAATACCGCGAGGCGGTTCTGTGGGCACAAGCAAGTCATCATGGACCTGAGCGCATTGCTCTGTCCCATGCGACGGCGCTACTCCTCTACGGCATCTCAGACGTGAATCCTTCACGCGTACATCTCACCGTTCCGAGGGCTGCACGACTTCGGAGAGAGCATCCCGAATGGGTCACGATTCATCGGGCTGATCTTGCGGCACAGGAAGTCAGCCAGCATGAGGGAATGCCTGTCACCACAGTGGAACGTTCGATAATGGACGTTCTATCAACAACGCACCGGACTGACATCATCCGGCAGGCCATCACGGATGCCCTCCGCGAAGGCCTCCTTAGCAGCACTCAAGCCGGGGGCCTTCGGAAACTCGTGAATCGCTCTGCCCGTAGCGTTCCCCTTATCAAAGATGGCAAATAGGGCGAAGGTACACAGATGAATCGACGCCCAACTGAGCGTCTGGAAAAGATGTTGGCGCGAGTCGCTAGAGAACAAGGCTTGGCCCAAGAGCGCCTTCGCAGGTGGGTCTCATTTCTGGCACTATGCGGGGTGTTGGAACACGCAGTGAGCGAGCGCATCCTCGATAACTACTACCTGAAGGGTGGTGTTGCGATGGAGCTTCGCTTTGCTGAGGGTGCTCGCGCAACCAAGGATATCGACATCGGCATCTCGGGTGAGCGCCCGGAACGGCTCACGTTTTTTCAGAAGGCAGTGACTCTGGGATTTGATGAGTTCACCTTTCAGTTGAAGGGCAAGCCGTTGACCATGGACAAAGTGGATGCGGTGCGGCTGGAACTGGGTATCCGGTATCAAACCCGCGCGTGGCAAACAATCGAAGTTGATCTCGGCCCAGCAGGAGTAGGGTTGGCAGATCTCGTAGAGCCGGCGATTCGAGGACTTGTCGCCATGGGATTGCGAGTACCATCTCCGGTTCGTTGTCTGAATCTGAGCGAACAGACTGCCCAAAAGCTGCACGCCTGCACAGGACCATACTCGCAAGGCCGTGCCCGCGATGTACTGGACATCTTGCTGATTGATCTGTTGGGCAAATTGGACATTGCTGCGGTGCGCGCGGCAGCAGAACAGGTATTCATGCAGCGTGCTACACATGACTTTCCTCCAGTCATCCGCATACCGGCCGAATGGCAACCCGAGCTTGAGGCACTGGCGAAGGAGCTTGGCTACCCGGCTGCCTCAGCTTTGGAGATCGAGACTCGATTCCGCGCTTTTGTCGATATGGTGGCGAAGAGGTAAATCTTACGAGAACAGCAACGGCACGGATTGTGGCCGGAAGCAATCGCACCAGGCGTATCATGGCTGATGTTGGGCTTACTCATCCGATCGACAAGGGGGGAGCCAATGGGCGCCATCTTCAAGTCGAAGAACCGCCGCACCATGGCGACGAGGGCGGCTGCAGTTGGCGCTGCCGCCCTTGGTTCCGTCGCAATGGGTGCTGCTGCCGTTGGTTGCGTCGCGATTGGCGCGCTGGCCGTGTCACGGCTGCTTGTCAAGCGGGCGTCCGTCGAAAAGACCGAGATTGATTCTCTCGAAATTCGCAATCTTGTGGTTGGCAAGCTGCTTGTGACAGAGCTGGTCGTGAGTGAATCGGTAGAGCTACCTGAATCAAGCGATCAATCCCGGTAGAAATTGATTAGAGTCTTTTAGGTGTCCCTTTGGGATGGAGGCTGGTTTCGTTTTAGCTTGCTGCAAATCTTCAGGCTTGCCTTCGGGGCTGTATAAACATAGAAACCTATGCGAGCCCTCGTCCGCCTGACCCTCCTTCTCTGCGCGCTCCCCATCTATGCGCAGAGCAACTACCGCGTGCAGGAATACATGGTCCCCATGCGCGACGGCATCCGTCTGCAAACCGTCGTCATCACCAGGGCGAACCAGACGACCCCGCTGCCGCTGCTGATCACGCGCACGCCTTATGGAGTCCCGACCCAGGAGGACTACAACAAGCAAGCCACCAAGGAGGGCGCCGATTGGCTGCCCACCCAGTGGAAGGAACTCTCCGCCGACGGCTATATCTTCGTCGTACAGAACCTGCGCGGCCGCTTCAAGTCCGAAGGCACTTTCCTGCTCTCCCAGCGCTACGACGCGAACGACCCGAAACAAACCAACGAGACCAACGACGCCTACGACACCGTCGACTGGCTCATCAAGAACATCCCCAACAACAACGGCAAGGCCGGCATCTACGGCATCTCCTACGCCGGACTCACCGCCGGTCTCACGCTCCTCCACCCGCACCCCGCGCTCAAAGCCGTCAGCGAACAAGCCTCCCCCGTCGACCAATGGATGAACGATGACGACCACCGCTACGGCGCCCTGCGCGAGAGCTACACCTTCGAATACGCCGTTATGGAGCAGGCCGACAAGAACCAGAACACCCACTTCGACTTCAGTAACTATGACACCTACGATTGGTATCTGAACCTCGGCCCGCTCTCGAACATCAACGACAAATACCTCCATGGCAGCATCCCTTACTGGAACGACGTGATGCAGCACCCCGACTACGACGGCTTCTGGCAAAAGGAAGCCTGGGTCAACCAGCTGCACAGCTCGACCGTCCCAAACCTGAACGTGGCCGGCTTCTGGGATCAGGAAGACCCCTGGGGCCCCTGGCAAATCTTTCGCCACGCTGAGCAGCACGACCCTGACAACACGAACTTCCTCGTAGCCGGTCCCTGGTTTCACGGCGGCTGGTCAGCGCCGGTAGGCGACACGATCGGCCCGGTCTCATTCGGCGGCCACAAGACCGCGCTCGAGTACCGGCAAAATATCGAGGCGCCTTTCTTCCGCCACTACCTTCACGGAGAAGGCGACAAGCCCGCCTGGAAGGTGAGCACGTTCCAATCCGGCTCCAACACCTGGCACACCTACTCTGAGTGGCCGCCGAAGCCATCCAAGCCAACCAATCTCTATCTGCATGCCGACGGAACCTTGTCCTTTACCGCGCCCACAGCTACCACGCCGGAGTACCGCGCATACGTCTCCGACCCTGCGAACCCGGTTCCATACCGAGCCCGGCCCGTTTCCCCTACTTATCCTTTTGCCGAGTGGAAATTCTGGGAGGTCGCCGACCAGCGTTTCGTCGAGCATCGTTCCGACGTACTGACCTATATAAGTGAACCGCTCGACAAGGATCTCGTCATCACCGGTCCGTTAGCGGCGAGCTTTTTTGCCGCTACGTCTGGAACCGACGCCGATTTCATCGTGAAGCTGATTGACGTTTATCCCGAGACCAACCAGAAGAGCGCCTTAGAAATAAAGCCTGAGGCGTATGCAAATTCGCTGAACGGCTACGAACTCCCGATCGCGATGGAAGTGAACCGGGGCCGCTATTTGAAAAGCTTCGAGCACCCACAACCGCTGATCGCTAATAAGCCCGAGGAATGGAAGATCCCGCTACGCGATCACGACCATGTCTTTTTGAAGGGGCATAGGCTGATGGTGCAAATTCAATCCACCTGGTTCCCGGTAATCGACCGCAACCCGCAGAAATATGTGCCGAGTATTTACCAGGCCAAGGCAACGGATTATGTTCCAGCCACCCAACGTATTTACAGCACACCCACCTTGCCCTCGCACCTGGTTCTACCGGTCATGCCCTAGGGGTTCGGTCCCGCAGGGGAGGTTCGTTAAAACGAAACCGGACTTGATCGAACAGTCCCGTAGGGCAGTTAGATAAAACGAAACCAGGTTTGATCACCAACCGAACAGTCCCATAGGGGACGGCTGATAGCCCAGGACGTAAGTCCTGGGTTTATCTGCTAAAACGAAACCAATCTTCCCCCGCCAACCGAACCGTCCCGAAGAGCCTGGCCTGAGCGAAGTCGAATCATCCTGGGTACAATCGGATGCGAAATCGACTGCGTACAGAGGACACGAAAGAATGTCTCACAGTCATGTTTGTTGCCTGATGCATGTGGTGTTTGCAACTGCGGAGCGCCGTGCGAGTATTCGGGAAGAGATGCGAGAACCGCTTCATGGCTATCTGGGTGGCATTGCGCGTGAAAATGGAATCCCTGCGTTGGCGATAGGCGGGACCGCCGACCATGTGCATTTGTTGCTCTCATTGCCGCGGAATATTTCCGTCGCTAAAGCGGTTCAGTTATTAAAATCCGGGTCTTCCAAGTGGGTACATGAGGAGTTTCCAGCATCGTGGAGGTTCTCCTGGCAGGAGGGCTACGGAGGCTTCTCGATAGGTATCTCCCAACGCGATACGACGGTGAAATACATCGAGGGTCAGGCCGACCATCACAAGCGCTTTAGCTTTGCGGCGGAGATGAAGAAGTTTCTTGGGGCGTATGAGATCGCAGAGAAGTGACTCTAACGCACTCGGATTGCGTCCTGGGGCTGGTTTCAGTCGTCGCCGCGGGATTGGAGATTGGTTTCGTTTTATAAGCAGTTGGCTCGCACATGGGGGGCATCTGCTTAGCCGTCCCTACGGGACTTTATTCCTCTTTTTGTCGATAAACCCAGGACTGCGTCCTGGGCTACTTTCAGCCGTCCCTACGGGACTGTTCGGTTGCGAATTCAGGGCGATTTTGTTTTGGCCGGCCCAATCTTCAACTGTTCCTGGGACTTGGTCGATTGGCTTACCCCTCATCCAGGACTTGAATCGTGGGCTACTTTCAGCCGTCGCCATTTGACTTCGCTCAGGCCAGGCTCTACGGGACTGTTCGGTTGGCCAGGGGAGATTGGTTTTGTTTTAGCCAGCCCATCTTCAACTGTTCTTGGGACTTGGTCGATTGGCTTACCCCTAATCCAGGACTTGAAGCGTGGGCTGATTTCCGCTGTCGCCATTCGACTTCGCTCAGGCCAGGCCCTGCGGGACTTTCCGGTTGGCCAGGGAAGGTTGGTTTTGTTTCCTTGTGAGACATTGGTTGGTTTCGTTTTGGCGCGCTGCAAACCCTCTCGTCAATTTCCCTTCACAGCGGCACCGCCCTGGATGCACACTCGAAATAGCACAGTTTGCGAGGCACCCCTTTGACCGAAATTACCGATGCGACCCACGCGCTCACCCTGGAGGAAGTGTCCAGGCTTAGCGAGCAGGGTGGGAAACCCGCCGACACGCTCATGAACGTCGTCGCCCTCATTGCCGCCCGATTCCGCACCGACGTCTGCTCCGCCTATCTGCTCGAACCCGACCGTTCCAACCTCGTGCTGGCCGCGACCCTTGGCCTCAGACAGAGCTCCGTCGGCCGTCTGCGCATGCCCGTGAGCGAGGGTCTTACCGGCCTGGTTGCCGAACAGGTCAGGCCCATAGCCGTGGTCGACGCCCCCAACCATCCCCGTTTCAAATATTTCAAGGAGGCAGACGAAGACCGCTTCCACTCCTTCCTGGGCGTGCCCCTCATCGATGGCGGAGTGCTGCTTGGTGTCTTGGTCGTGCAGACCGTAGAGCCCCGGCTCTTCACCGAAGCCGAAATCCGCATGCTGACGGACGCGGCCAGCCAGGTCGCCCCGGTGGTGGCCGAAGCCCGAACCCTCGAGCGCTTCATCGCTCCCGCGCAGGAGCGTCTCTGGACGGTGGCGCACAATCTCTCCTGGTGTTGGGACTACGACTGCATCAGCCTCTTCCACGATCTCAGCCCCGCCCGCTGGTCTGAGCTCAACCACAACCCCATCGCGCTTCTCAACGAGATCCCTTTGGGCGAGCTCGAAAACCGCGCCACCGAACTCGGCCTGCACAGCCGCATCAACTACGTCTATCGCCGCCAGCAGGAATACCTTCGTGCCGACCGCACCTGGGGTGGGCTGAATGCCGGTGTCCTGCGCCCGCGGCCCGTCGCCTACTTCTCAGCCGAGTTTGGCCTGCATGAATCCCTGCCCATCTATTCCGGAGGACTCGGCGTGCTGGCCGGCGATCACATCAAGAGCGCCAGCGATCTCGGCATCCCGCTGATCGGCATCGGCCTCTTCTACGGCCAGGGCTACTTCCGCCAATACCTCGACGAGAAAGGCTGGCAGTGCGAGGAATACTTGCCCACCGACATAAGCCAGCTGCCCATGGAACTGGCCATCGGGCAGAAGGGCGAACCCGTCGTGGTAGAAATCAAAACCCGCGGCGGCGATCTCTGCGCCAAGGTTTGGCGCGTGCAGGTAGGCCGCGCCATGCTGCTGCTGCTCGACTCAAACGTAGCCGGCAATGCGCCGGAAGACCTCGAACTCACCTCGCGGCTTTACGGCGGCGACGGACGCACCCGCATCCGCCAGGAACTGCTGCTCGGCATAGGCGGCTACCGCGCCCTGAAAGCCATGGGCATCTCGCCCGGCGTGCTCCATCTGAACGAAGGCCACAGCGCCTTCGTCGTTCTTGAAGCGGTTCGCGATCGCATGCAGGAAGAAGGCATCGAGTTCGACGCCGCCGTCAACGAGGTTTCGCGCGAGGTCATCTTCACCACGCACACGCCGGTGCCCGCCGGCCATGACCGTTTTCCCGGCGATCTTATCGAAGAACACCTGGGCCCGTTGCGCGAGCAGCTGGGCATCACGAGCGACCGCCTCATGGGCTTTGGCCGCGAGCATCCTGAAGATCAGGACGAACCCTTCTGCATGACCGTACTGGGACTGTTACTTTCTCGCCGCGCGAATGCCGTCTCTTCGCTCCACGGAGAAGTATCGAGAGCCATGTGGAAAGGCCTTTACCCCGACAAGCCGGAAGATGCCGTACCCATTGGCCACATCACCAACGGAGTACACGTGCCCTCATGGCTCGCGCCGCAAATGTCGCGCCTGTATGACCGTCATCTTGGAGTCGGCTGGCAGGGCAAGAGCTCATGGCTGCGCACCTGGGAGCCCATCGAACAGGTAGACGACGGCGAACTCTGGGAAACCCATCTCTCGCTCAAGACGCAGCTCATCGAGTTTGTACGCCGCCGCGCCCGCGAACAAGCCCTGCGCCGCAACGAGCCTGAAGAAACGCTGAACCGCCTCAGCAGTGTTCTCTCGACCGACGCGCTCACCATCGGCTTCGCCCGCCGCTTCGCCACCTATAAGCGAGCGAACCTCATCCTGCAGGATCTTGAGCGGCTGGCGTCGCTGGTCAACGATGCCAAGCGCCCGGTGCAGTTTCTATTTGCCGGCAAGGCTCACCCGCACGACGAGCCTGGCAAGCAAGTGCTGCAGCAAGTTGCCGAGATGATGCGCGACCCGATGTTCAGAGACAAGTTTGTCTTCATCGAAAACTACGACATCAACGTAGGCCGTTACCTGGTGCAGGGAGTCGATGTGTGGCTCAACAACCCGAGGCGTCCGTTGGAAGCCTCGGGCACCAGCGGTCAAAAAGTAGTTTTGAACGGGGGGCTGAATTTATCGGTGCTCGATGGCTGGTGGGCCGAAGCTTACGACGGCCTCAACGGATTTGCCATCGGCAACGGCAGAACCCACTCCAACATGAGCGTGCATGACGAAAGAGACGGAGAAGATCTGTACCGGGTTCTGAGAGATGAGGTCATTCCGCTCTACTACAGCCGCGACAGAGACGGCCTGCCTCTCGGCTGGATCACGCGAATGAAGCGAACCATACGCACCCTCGGCTGGCGCTTCAGCGCCGACCGCATGGTCATGGATTACACCCGTAACTGTTACATCAACGCCGCCGGAGGCACATCCAGCGAAATGGTGCCCTCCACGCAAGTGCGCGTGGGGCCATAAGGTCACCTGGGTCTGCTACCGCCACCGTGCGCCGGGCCGCCCATCGGCCGTGCTTGCATCTGCGGGCGAGGCGCCTGCATCTGCGGAGCGGGTCTGAACGCCGGCGCCGGGGACCGGAACTGCGGAGCCGCGGGCGCCCGGTATTGCATCGGCGGAGCCGGCTGGATAGGCCGCTGCATCTGCGGCGCGGGTCTGAACGCCGGCGCGGGGGACCGGAACTGCGGAGCCGCGGGCGCCCGGTATTGCATCGGCGGGCGTGACGGCTGGATAGGCCGCTGCATCTGCGGAGCGGGCCTGAACGCCGGCGCCGGGGACCGATACTGCGGAGCTGTAGGCGCCCGGTATTGCATCGGCGGGCGTGACGGCTGGATAGGCCGCTGCATCTGTGACGAAGGCGCCGGGAGCCCAACCTGTGGAGCGGCGCGCAGTCCATATTGCGACTGCGGACGAGACGGCTGAACAGGCCGCTGCATCTGCGATTGTGGCCTATTGGGAGCCGTGGAAGGACGGTCCTGCACTTGCGGCTGAGGCTGCCGGGAAGGCAGTTGCATCTGTGGGGCATGCCCGGGCGCCGGTTGCGCAGGCCGGGCTGTCGGCGGCGCAGGCTGCGGCTTGTTCCCCGGCGTACCCGTCCCCGGCCTTACCGGCTGCGAAGGACCAGCCGGCGGCCGGCTTCCCGTGCCTGTTCCCGTGGTTGGTCCCGTGATGGGTCTTTCATCCGTAGGTCTGGAAGGATGACGAATGCCTGGCGTAGCTCCGGGATGAGTGGGTTGAGCCGGCCCCGTTCCAGGATTCTTCGGTTGAGGTGCTCCGGGCGGCGGCTTGATGGGTTTCGGCGGCAGGTACCCTGGTGGCCGGTAGCCCCAGTCTCCGCCATAGCCCGGACGGTGGTCATACATGATCGGGCGAGGCCGGTACCAGTAATGCGAAGGCCGATAGCCCCCATACCAGCCGCCCCATGGATAGTAGTTGTAATAGATTCGCTGCAAGCCCCAGTTCCATCCCCATCCGTACCAACCCCAGGGATCGTTCACCAGCAGAGGCGAGATTCCGATGCCCAGGCCAAACGAGAGCAGCCCGGGATACAACCCCGCGCCCGCATAGACCACCGTGGGGTCGTATTGCGGCACATAGACCACCTGCGGATTCTCCGGCTGAATGGAGTAATTGGGTTGTTGATCGCCGTACTGCTGCACCTCGACGGACTGCTCAGGCGTGCTGCGCAGCACGCCTGAAGCATAAGCCTGCGCCCGCAGCCGTTGCACCGACGCGGACACCTCCTCCTGATTCGCCGAGACAGCCGCCCCAATCGCGGCATAGTCGTCGATATGCTCCGCCATCATCCGCACGACCTGAGGGAACCCGGCCAGCGCGATAAACGCCGGGTCGAACCGCTTTTGCTGAGCAGCCTCTGTCAACTGCGACAGGGTCATGTCCTGGTTCTGAGCCAGCCAGTTATCGAAATCTAGAATTTCCTGCGGATTGGTCGACGCCGTCGTGATCTGCGCCAGCAGGGAATCAGGGTACAAGGCGATCGGAGCGAGTAACTGATCCAGTTGTTGTGGAGAAGGAACAGGAGTGGTCTGAGCTTGCAGGGCGGGAACCAGGCTTAATACCAGCAGACCGATAAGAAGAACTACGAACGTTCTGGGCTTGCGCAGCATACATAACGCTCCAGTCCGTTACTTACATTTTACGCTTTTTTGTATCTCTACAATGGTCGGATGCACGTAAGCGCGATCGTCCTGGCAGCCGGCCGCTCCACCCGCATGGGCCAGCTCAAGCAGCTTCTGCCGTTGGGGCAAACGACCCTGTTGCAGCAGACACTCGAAAACCTGCGCCAGACCACGGCCGACGAAATCATCCTGGTTCTGGGCGCCTCGGCCGAAGCCATTCAGGCGCAACTTTCGCTTCCTGAATCCGTCAAGGTTGTCTTCAACCCCCGCTACGAAGAAGGAATCGCCGCCTCACTTCGCGCGGGGCTCTCCGCGGCCAGCCCGCAAAGCCGGGCTGCCCTCATCGTCCTGGCCGATCAGCCGTTCATCCACCCCGAAACCTACGATAGCCTCATGAGCGAGTACCGCCGCACGTTGGCCAGGATCATCGTGCCCACGTACCAGGGCAGCCGGGGAAACCCGGTCCTCTTCGACCGCGCGCTATTTGGGGAAGCAAGTGCCCTTGAAGGAGATGCAGGGTTTAGGGTCATCCTGGGCAGCCATTTAGAGGCGATAGTTAAAGTGGAAGTGGAAGATTCAGGTGTGTTGCGGGATATCGACACGCCAGCGGATTATGAGCAGGCTAGGCGCGCGGGATTGAGGGGTGGCTCTAGGTCATCTTGAACAGATATTTAAGGGCGATAGTTAAAGTAAGAGTGGAAGATTCAAAGGGTTGAAGGGTACGGGCTTTAGCCCGTACGTAAGTGATGGAATAAAATCCGGCTTCAGCCGCCGAGGGAAACCGACATTACCCTCAGCGGCTAAAGCCGTTTCCATCCTGTGAATCAACGTACGGGCTAAAGAGTTTGCGGAAAAAGTCATCTAGTAAGGGACTTTCAAGGGGCGAGCGGCTGAACTAAAAAAGAAGCATGCGAGGGAGTGATCAGAAGCAGGGATTGATGTACAGCTATGTGACGATGGAGCGGCGGATTCGGGCGGATCATCCGGCGCGCCAGATACGGATACTGGTGGATCGAGCGCTGGAGCGTATGGATGCGGCACTGGATGCGATGTATGCCAGCCGAGGACGTCCATCGATCGCGCCGGAACGTCTTTTGCGAGCGCAACTGCTGATGGTGCTGTACTCCATTCGTTCGGAGCGGCAATTGATGGAGCAACTGGACTACAACCTGTTGTTCCGTTGGTTTGTCGGTTTGGAGATGGACGATGCGGTGTGGGATGTGACGGTATTCACCAAGAACCGGGAGCGGTTGATCGCAGGGCAGGCCAGTCAGCAGCTGCTGGTATGTGTGGTGGAGCAGGCGCGTGAGCATAGTTTGCTGAGCGAGGAGCACTTCACCGTGGACGGCACTCTGATCCAGGCCTGGGCTTCGGCGCAGAGCTTCAAGGCGAAGAAGGACCCTCCCGCTTCAGGCTCTGGCACTGGCAGTCGGGGGGAGCTGTTGCTATGCGACAAGGTGGAGTCGAGCACCGATGCGGACGCCCGATTGTATAAGAAAGCGAAGCCGGATAAGGCGGTTCCGAGCTATCAGGGCCATGCCTTGATGGAGAACCGCAACGGATTGATCGTGGCCGCGCAAGCCAGCCAATGCTCTCCTGCGGCCGAGCGGCAGATAGCGTTGGAGATGCTGGATCGGGTGATCGGCTGCAAGTGGAGACGGCTGGGCAAGAGGATCACGCTGGGCGGCGACACTTTGTATCAGCAAGAGGAATTTATCCACGCCTTACGTGAGCGCAAGGTAGCTCCTCATATCCACGAATACATCAAGGGCAATCTGGAAAAGAACTGCCTGACTGCTCGGGAACGCAAGGACAAACGGCGCCCGATCAGTCTGGCCAAACGCAAGTGGATCGAGCAGTGCTTCGGGTGGAGCAAATCGGATCGGCTACTCCGTCAGGTCAAACTACGCGGACTGAAACGTGTGGACTGGTTCCATCGGCTTACCATGGCTGCCTACGATCTGGTGCGGATGCGCCGGCTCATCCCGCTGCTAACACCGGCCATCTAAGGCCGACGTGTGTTTGCTGGCTGCCAAAGGCAGCCGTGAGGACGGCTAAAACGCCGCCCAAACGCTCGGAAACCGCATCCAACACATCGCCTGAGGGGCTCCCTTCGAGTAAACAGGCGCTCAGTTAACCACAAACCAACCATTTTTCCGCAAACTCTTAAAGCCCGTACCCTTCAAACCTTTCCCCAGCCCGTTCAGCCGCTGGGTAACCTCGCATATGGTCAGAGACACCACTCAATAGCCCACATATCGGGGCAGCATGGGTTTAGGGGTGATACTTAAAGTAAAAGTGGAAGATCTCAGCACTGGCGAATCACCGCATCCACATCCAACTCGCGGCGTTCTTCGCCCTGCTGCTGCAGAGCCACCGGCATAATGCTTCCGCCGCGCCGGAGGGCCACCATCTGGCTCACGACGCTGAGCGCGATCTCTTCCGGAGTGCTTGCCCCCAGATGCAGCCCTGCCGGAGCCCAGACCGTCGCGATCTTCTCCTCGGCCACGCCTTCGCTGCGAAGAAAATCCAGCACCAGCTTCGACCGGTGCCGGCTGGCAATCAATGCCACGTAGGCTGCGTTTCCCTCGAGCGCTTTCTTGAGCCACAGGTGATCTCGCTTGTGCTGCGTCGCAATCACCACGAACGACTTCGGCCCTATGGGAGTTTCGGTCAGATCGAAATCCTCTGTGACCAGCCGTTCCGCCGTAGGGAACTCGCTCCGCTCCGCCGCCGGATCATTCACCGTAATGGAAAACCCCATCAAGTGACCCAGCGTAGCCAGCGTCTCGGCAATACGGCCATGGCCCACAACCAGCATGGGAGGCTTCGGCAGTACCGGTTCGACAAAGATATCCATGGTCCCTCCGCAGGGCATGCCCACGCCCAGCAGTTCATCGCTCATGTCCACGGTTATCAATCGCGGGCGTTCTGTTTCGATCGATCGCAGCGCTTCTTCGCGCACCGCGCTTTCGGCGCAACCGCCGCCGACCCAGCCGGTCACCAGCTTGCCGTTGGCGCCGATCAGCGCTTTCGACCCCCGCCTCGCCGAAGACGATCCGGTCACGCGCACCACCGTGGCGATGGCAAAGGGCATGCCCTGCGCAGTAAGTTCCGCCGCCTTGGAGTAGAAGTCCGCCATCATCGATGTGGGGCTATCATATTCTTTCGATGGAACCGGCTTCAAACCTCTCCGCCCTGAACACTCGCCTGAACTCTTGCTTGGGTACGCGCCGTGTATAGCGAACAGGTGATCGATCACTACCGGCATCCGCGCAACACGGGTGCGGTCGAAGAGCCTTCGGCAAAAGCCCTGGTCAAAAGCTCCTTCGACAGCGACACCGTCCTCGTCACGCTGCGCATCGAAAATGACCTCATTCAGGAAGCAAAGTTCAAGTGCATGGGCTGCGCCGTCGCCATCGCCTGCTCCTCCATGGCGACCGAAATGGTGCTAGGCCGGCCGCTCGATGAGGCCTACGCCATCACCGAGCAAGCCGTAGCCGACGCCTTGGGCGGCATCCCGGAATACAAAATGCGCTGCAGCAACCTTGCCCCAGCCGCCATCCGCCAGGCCATCGACGGCTGGCGAAACCGTTAGATCCGCCGGGGACTGGATTCTTTAAGCTCTTTTAAGCCTATTTAAGCCTTTATAAGCCTTTATAAGCCCATTTAAGCCTTTATAAGCCTATTTAAGCCTTTATAAGCCTATTTAAGCCTGAAGTCCTGTACACTAGCCTCATCATGTTCCCCACCACCGCCACCCTTGAGCTCACCTCCGAGATCTTAAAAACCATTGCTGAAATCGATGGTTTTCAAGGCGCCTGGCGGCTTATGGGCAACCAGCAGCCCGAGCGTCTCTCGGTCCTGCGCCGGGTTGCGACCATCGAGAGCATCGGTTCCTCCACCCGTATCGAGGGCAGCAAGCTCTCAGATCAGGAAGTGGAAAAGCTTCTTTCCAACCTGGCCATCGAGACCTTTGCCACCCGGGATCAGCAGGAGGTGGCCGGTTACGCCGAAGTCATGGAAGTGGTTTTCGAGTCGTGGGCGGAAATTCCTCTCACGGAAAACCACATCCGCCAGCTTCATCGTGACCTGCTCAAGCACAGTGACAAAGACGTTCATCATCGCGGCCAGTACAAGACACAGGCCAACAGCGTGGCTGCTTTCGACGCGGCCGGCAAACAGATCGCCATTGTTTTCGAAACCGCGACACCGTTTGCGACGCCGGGGCTGATGACGGAACTGGTCGACTGGGCGGCGGCGAACCTCGAAGGCGGGGAGACCCACCCTCTGCTGGTCATCGCCCTGTTCGTCGTTGTCTTTCTTGAGATCCATCCTTTTCAGGACGGCAACGGCCGCCTCAGCCGCATTCTGACGACGCTTCTGCTGCTGCGCGCCGGGTACGCGTATGTGCCTTACACTTCGCTTGAAAGCATCATCGAGCAAAGCAAGGAAAGCTACTATCTCGCGTTGCGGCAGACGCAGGGAACGATCCGCGCGGCGACTCCAAACTGGCAGCCCTGGGTCTTGTTTCTGCTGCGCGCGCTTCACCAGCAGATGCGCCGGCTGGCCGCCAAGATCGAAGCCGCGGCGTCGGCGGTGGCGGTGCTGCCGGCGGGCGAAGCGCGCATTGTCGAGTACGCGCGTCAGCACGGCCGGGTCACCGTGGGCGAGATGGTCACGCTGACAGGCGTGAGCCGCAACACGCTGCGCAACCAGTTCCAGCGCCTCGTGGTCAGCCGGCACCTCGTCATGCACGGCACGCTCAAGGGCGCCTGGTACACGCTGCCCTAGTCTTTCGTAGAATGGTGAACGCGCACATGAAACTAGCTGTCATTACAGGAGCGGCCCAGGGAATCGGCCGCCGTACCGCCGAACTGTTTGCCGCCGGCGGTTATGCCCTGGCCCTGCTCGACGTACAAGCCTGCACCGATACGCTGGCAGCGATCGGCGCCACGGGCTGCGATGCCGGGCAGTGGCTCGGCGACCTATCAAACGAAACCGTGGTTGAAGCCGCGGCCGCCGCGATCCTCAAGCGGTGGAACCGCATCGACGTGCTTGTCAACAATGCGGGCATCAGCAACATTGCCCCGGCCGAGCAGATCGACGCGGCCACGTTTCGCCGCGTTCTCGACGTCAACCTGGTTGCGCCTTTCCTGCTCTGCCGCGCCTTTGGCAAGACGATGCTCGCGCAGCGTTCCGGCGCCGTTGTCAACGTGGCCTCGATCGCCGGGCTGGCCGGCATCTGCGACCGCGCAGCCTACAACGCCTCCAAGCACGGCCTCATCGGGCTAACGCGAACCCTGGCCGCGGAGTGGGGCGGTCGCGGAGTTCGCGTCAACGCCGTCTGTCCCGGTTGGGTTAAAACCGAAATGGACGCCGCCGACCAGGCCAATGGAACCTACTCCGACGACGACATCATCGGGGTGAACCCCATGGGCCGCTTCGCCTCTCCCGAAGATATTGCCAAAGCCATTGCCTACCTGGCCGACGCAAACCAGAGCGGTTTCGTCAACGGCCACGCCCTCGTCGTCGATGGAGGTTGGACCACCGACGCCAGTTGGCAAAACTTGCGATTGAGCCACAGGTAAGTTGGCGTTTTTGTTTCTCTTGTCGTCGATAACATTCAGTTGTGGATTCAGGAGTTGGTTCGTTTTATCAGCAGCTAACTCGCAGGTGGGGGGCATCTGCTCAGCCGTTCCTACGGAACTTCGTTTCTCCTGTGGTCGATAACCCAGGACTTACGTCCTGGGCTACTTTCAGCCGTCCCTACGGGACTGTTCGGTTGGCGATGGAGGATTGGTTTTGTTTTAGCTAGGTGCCCTTAAGGTAAACAGCTCAGTAAAAATTACAAATTACTCGGTCAGAGAAAGTACAAATTACTCAACCAGTAGAAATTACAAATCACTCTACCAGTCGCAACAGCTTCTCCACTTGGGCGCGCAACGCCACTACTTCTTCCCGCAATGCCGCAACCTCCACTTCCAGTGGGGATGATTCGCGCGCACTTACCACTGGAGTTATTTCCACCACGTCGCCCGAAAGCAGATGAGCGTAGCGGGCCTCCTTCGTGCCTGGGGCGCGCGGCAGCACCTTCACCAGGGGAGTCTCCCGCTGCATCAATCGCTGCAGCGTGCCCATCACATCGCTCAACTCTTCAAACCGGTACATGCGCTCCGCGCGCCCGCGCAACTCACCCGGCGTCTGCGGACCGCGCAGCAGCAACACGCACATCACCGCGATCTCACCGCGGGTGAAGTTAAACACCTCTTGCATGCGGTGCTCATACTTCGCCACGCGGCTTTCCGAGCCCCGCGCCGCGCCTGCCAGGCCATCGTCTTCCAACCCATGCAGCGCCTGGCGAATCTCATCCTCATCCAGGTTGGTCACCGGCTCGCGATTGTTCTTCTGGTTGCACGCATTCATCAATGCGTTCAGAGAGAGGGGATAATACTCAGGCGTCGTCGCTTCCTTCTCTATCAACGAGCCGAGCACCCGGGCTTCGATACTGGTAAGTGTCATGGTCATGGCCGGGCCTTAAAGAGTCAAAGATTTACCACCAGCCACCATACTAAAGGCCGGTGGACGGTAGACTAGCGATAGACTGATCTGACCCGGCCAGGCCGCGCAACGTTGTACCGCTAATCTGAACACAAAGGACAAGCCCCCATGCACCTCTTGCTGACCCAGATGGCGATTGTGATTCTCGTGACTGCGTCTTGCGGCTGGATCGCAAAAAAATGCGGCCAGGCCCGCGTCATCGGCGAAATCATCGGCGGTATCCTTCTCGGACCGTCGCTGCTCGGGCGCTTTGCCCCGGACATCTCAGCCAAGCTATTCCCTGCGAGCTCGCTCGCTCATTTCGAGATTCTTTCCACCATCGGCCTCGTCCTTTTTCTCTTCCTCGTCGGCATGGAACTGGACTACGAGCAGCTCTACAGCCAGCGCGTCACCGCCATCATGGCCAGCGGCATGAGCATTCTTCTGCCCTTCGCCATGGGCGCCCTGCTGGCGCATTCGCTCCGCATTCGTTTCGCCCCCCACGGCATCGGCAGCGGACCGTTCGTTCTCTTTCTCGGCATCGCGATGAGCATCACGGCGTTTCCCGTGTTGGCGCGCATCCTTGAAGATCGGCATTTGCAGGGCACGGCCCTCGGCACCACCGCGATTCTTTGTGCCGCGGTCGACGATGTCGTTGCCTGGAGCTTGTTGGCCGTAGCGGTCGCGCTCGTCGGCGGGCAAGACGCTCCCTCATCGCTGCTGTTCCGTTTCGGCGGTTTGATCGTTTACCTCTTCCTTATGCTCGGCGTTCTTCGCCCGCTTGGCGCCTGGCTGGTCAAGCGCTCGAAGACGCCCGCCGCCTTGAGTCTGGAGTTGTTGGTCGTGGTCGTTGCCGGGGCCCTGCTTTCCGCCTCCGCAACCGATAAGATCGGCGTTCATCCGCTCTTCGGAGCCTTTCTCGCCGGTGTCTGTTTTCCGCGCGTGCCTGCGTGGCAGTTTGAGGTGCGTGAGCGCCTCGACATGCTGGTCGAGGTGCTGCTGCTGCCGCTCTTCTTTGCCATCACCGGCATGCGTACCCGCCTCGATCTGCTGAACGACGCCAACATGTGGCTTTGGGCCGGCATCGTGCTGGCCGCGGCAGTCTTCGGCAAGATGGGCGGAGCGGCGCTGGCCGCCCGCTGGACCGGCCAGTCCTGGAGAGACGCCGCCGCCCTGGGAGCTCTGCTCAACACACGCGGCCTGGTCGAGTTGGTCGTGCTCAACATCGCCTACACCTTGGGCGCCTTTACTCCGACTCTCTTCACCATGATGGTCGTGATGGCCCTGGTCACCACCATGCTCACGACGCCGCTGCTCAGCCTGCTGGGCATCCGAGGCACACCCAGGAAGCGAACCGGATCGATATCCGTCACGGTTGTTTGATTCGTCGCTGTTACGGTTACGGTTACGAGGCAGGTTCAAGGTCGCGGGTGGGGGGCAACTGCTCAGCCGTTCCTACGGAACTTCATTTCTCTTGTCGTCGATAGACCCAGGACTGCGTCCTGGGCTACTTTCAGCCGTCCCTACGGGACTGTTCGGTTGCGGATGGAGATTGGTTTTGTTTTAGCTAGCTGCAGATGTTCAGGTGCCTCACGGGACTGATTGATTGCGGAGGCATTTAGTTGTCACGGTTACGATTGGGCCGGCCACCGTGGATAGAGACTGGAAATGGCTGCGCGCAAAAAAAGGCCGGCCCCATGCAGCACATGGGGCCGGCCTTTCTTATCCAGCTAAACGGCTACTGAATGCCGGCTTGTTTTGCCGCCAGTGGGCCAATCACCGGCAGCCGGAATTGTTTGCCCTGGTAAGCCGTGTACATGAGGTAGAGCCACAGGAGCAGGCCCCCGAACCCGAGCAACAAGTTTATCGGGATGGAGATGAGGAAAAATAGCCCGTGCGAGATTGCGCCGAGCACGGACCCTACAATCGCCCATATGATCCAGAACGCGATCCATGCCACATTGAAGAAAATGGACTGGAATGCATGGAACTTTACAAAGCGGTCGTTCTTGAATGGGTCGATGGCTAGAAAAAGAATGCCCGTGATCAGGCCCAGCAGGTAGGTCAGGGCTCCGGCAACATTCGGTGTCAGTCCTGCGCCAGCGGCGGGCGCGGGCGGCGGATAACCCTGCGGTGGTGGAGGCGTATAAGCCCCAGGGGCGGCACTGGGTGGGGCTGCGCCCTGAACGGCTCCGCACGCGGGGCAGGTTGCGCTCCCTTCGGGCAAATTGCTTCCACAGACTTGGCAAAAGCTCATTGGTCCTCTCCTTGACGTGGCGTTCTTTGGCCGGGGGGCGCCATTTGGACCTTGTGGTCTTGGGAGAGCAGTGTACATGATGATCAGAACACTGTCTCTCTTGTTGTGCAGGTCACATCGCTCGACTTCTAAGCGCTCTGATTTGCAACACCGAAAAGCCGGGCCCGGAGTCCACATGGCGCCAAACCGCGATAGCATGCCTATTGGACATCTACGTTCTTGCCACCAGATTTATCTTTCAGAATCGAGTCAGACGCATTGACCCCAGGAAACCGGCACCCATGCACCCCCGCGCGGCAACTTTCCCGTAGAAACCAAATCAGGCTCACTCTGTTTTGCATGCTTCCCCTATGGCTCGCCGCGAGTTTGCTTGCCCAGCAGCCGAACGGGGAGCAAGCGCCGGCGCCTGCCGCGGCGGCCTCGCAGCCTGCCGGCCAGCAAGGCGGCCCGGAATCAAGCCAAGCGTCCTCTCAAGCGTCAGGCCAAGCGTCCTCTCAAGCGTCAAACCAAGCGTCAAGCCAGGCGTCCTCTCAGCAATCCACCGGAGGCGTAGCCCTCTCGAGCAAAGCCGTCAGCCAGCTTCCGCTCAACAAGCGTGACTTCAGCCAGTTGCTACTGCTCGCCGCCGGCACCATGACCGACGCCAATGGGGCCACGAACTTCACCGCGCAGTTTGCCATCAATGGCCAGCGCGGTGTAGAAGCCACCTTCGCCATGGATGGCGCCGACATCAGCGACCCTGAGATGGGCGGCTCCACGTTCAGCAATTTCAACGTCGACGCCGTGGAAGAAATTCAATCGCAATCCGGCTGGATGCCCGCCGAAATCGGCCGCGGCGCCGCCGGCTTCACCAACATCATTACCCGCTCAGGCAGCAGCGGTTTCCACGGGTCCTTCTTTGAGTTCTTGCGCAACTCGGCCTTCGATGCCCGCAATTATTTCGACCACCCATCGGTCGCCAGCCCGGGCCGCATTCCGCCTTTCCGCCGCAACGAGTTCGGCATGACCAACGGCGGCCCCATCGTGCTGCCCCACATTTATAACGGGGCAGGCAAGACCTTCTACTTCTTCCAGTACCAGGGCTTCCGCCAGGTGCTCGGCACCACCCAGGTGTTTCCCGTGCCGACGGAGCAGGAGCGCAACGGCATCGACGCCACGGCCTTTCCGGGCGACGTGCTCAACGTGCCCATCGACCCCGGCATCGCCCGCGTGCTCGCCCGCTACCCGTTGCCCAACCACCCCACCGGCTCCTACGGCATCCACACTTATTCCAGTTCCTCGCCCGTGGTGACGAATGCCAACCAGTTCTCGATCCGGCTCGACCACCGCCTGTCAGAGAAGTCGCAGCTGTTTGCCCGCTTCAACTTCAATAACCTCGACGGACCCACGACCAATCCCGATCAGACCGTTCTCGACCCCACGTTCGCCATCCGCTACATCGATCGCCAGCGCAACCTGGTGCTCACTTATACGCGCGCCGTTTCTCCGCGGCTGCTGCTCGAGTCCTCGGCCAGCGTCACCCGTTCCACGCCTTCGTTTCCCACGTTTGACTTTATTGACCCCGCGGTCAAATTCAACGATGGCTTGTATGAGCCCTTCAACCAGCCGGCGGGAACCGTCATCAGCGTTTATGGCAATCTTCTGCACGCCCGCCAGAATGTATCGTTCACGACTGCGCATCACGCCATCAAGGCAGGCGTGGAAGTGCGGCTGAATCGCGACACGAGCTACTTCGGTATCAGTCCCAATGGCGAATACGACTTCGGCGGAGGCACGGCGTATTCCCGCGTCGATATCCCTTCGCAAAGCGGCCGGCACAACATCCACGCCGGCGACCCATTGCCCGACACACTCAGCGGCCTGCTCACCGGCAGTCCTTTCGCCTATAACATTGCCGTCGCTCCTCCTTATTTCTCAGCAGGCCCGCACATCGGCGCCGCCGCCATCAACCGCAATGCCACCGCCTTCTACGCGCAAGACACGTGGAAGATCTCACCCCGGCTGGTGCTTGACTACGGCTTGCGCTACGAGCTTTATGCGCCCCTCACGGAGCGCGCCAAACGCACCTCTGGCCTGCTCTTTACGAAAAACGGGAACCAGGTAGAACAAACGCTGGTGGTCAATCCCCAGCCCGGCTATCGCTTCAACCTCAACGGCTTCGGCCCGCGCATCCAGCTCGACTGGCTGGCCGGCAAGCAACTCCACGTTCGCGCCGGCGGAGCCATCACCACCATTCCGCCCAATCTCTACCAGGACGATTCGCTCACCGGCTCGACACCGTATGTCGCGTATCCACGCATCACGTCAGCGCCGGCTGCGCCCATCTACTATGGATTCCAGATCACATCGAACGAACTGCCGCTGGCCTACACGCCCCAGGGCGCGAACATTTTCGCCAATGGAACCAAGGCCGTGCGTGGCAACACCCCGATGGATGTGGCCCGCTACCAGCATGATCTGGCCAATCTTTCGCCCGACCACCAGGTCACGCCGCTCAACTTCCTTTCTATCGATCCAAAATTCGGCAACGCTTACCTGCAGACGTGGACCTTTGGACTCGAACGCCACTTCGGCGACCTGGTCGCCAGCGCCGGATACATCGGCACCGCGGCGGCCAGACTTCCGCGCCAAAGCTACTTGAACGGCTATCCCGGAGCGGGGCCGGCCTTTGCTCCTTATACCCAGTTCGACCCAGCGGGCAACATCACCGGCGGATTCGGAACCGAGCAGGTCACCACGGCGACGGCCCACTCGTCTTACCACGCGCTGCAAACGTCGTTGCAGGGCAGGGCGCCGCATGGCGGCCCGGGCGTGCAGGCCGGCTACACCTGGTCGAAGGCGCTCGATGAATCGAGCTCAGTGACGGGAGGCTTTATCACCGGAGCCACCGGGGCGATCTCGCAGACTTCTCCGCAGAACCCCTTTGACACCCAGATGGAGAAGGGTCCGGCGACCTTCGACGTTGCTCACACCTTCACGCTGAGCATGGCGCAAGATCTGCATGTGGAGAACGTGGGCTTGCTGAAACCCCTCGGCCGTGCCGTAACCAATGGCTGGGAACTGCTCAGCATTTCGAGCATCTACAGCGGCCCACCGTTCACGATCTACTCTGGCGTGCAGCAGACCGACGCCGGCACCAACGGATCGGATCGCCCGGACCAGATAGGCAAGCCGCATCTGTCGACGGCGCGCAAAGTAAGAGAGGACTATTTCGGATCAGGACCAGACAACGCGTCCTACTTTCATGTGCCGATCGATGTGCCCGGAGGCACGGGGCCGAATCAGGGCCGTTTCGGCACGCTTGGCCGCAACACCTTCCGCGGCCCGGCGTTCTACGATTTCGATTTCGCGCTGATCAAGAACACGCCTATAGCGCATAGGAGCAGTGGAATCGAATTATTCGACGTGCAATTTCGCGCCGAGTTCTTCAATCTCTTCAACGTAGTGAATATGGGCCTGCCGGCCAACACGGTATTGGGCGCCGGCTTTGGAGAAATAAGCCGAACGGCCGGCACGTCGAGGCAAATTCAATTCTCTTTGAAGCTGATTTATTAGCAGACGCGCGGAAGCTGATTTATCAGGTTGGCCGAGCCCGGCAGACAAGACCGCCTCGGGCCACATTTGTGGTGGTAAATGAGGCCTAGTAGACTCGTGGCAGCATGATGCCTCGCGTCGTAACAGCAAGTCTATTGGCCCTCGTGATTTACCCCCACGTTCTTCCAGCGCAGGGAACTCGTCTCTGGGTGCAATCGCGTTACGAGGACTTTGAGAAAGGCCGGCCGGAAAGCGCGGCTGTCGCCAGCCCGGGCTACATTGAGTCCGGGCCCCTGTTGCAGTCGGTGGTGTTGACCCCCTCCACCTATATATGGGCCGTGGCGTCTGATCGCGAAGGCAATGCCTACGTGGCCACGGGCGCTCCAGCCACGGTGCTCAAGGTGACCCCGGCGGGCGTTTCCACGAAGCTGTTCAGCAGCAAAGATCTCACGGTGCAAACGGTGCGCGTGGGTCCCGACGGCTCGGTCTACGCGGCGACGGTGCCGGGCGGCAAGGTCTACCGCATTAAGCCGGGCCAGACCGGCCTCGACGACAGCACGGCAACGGTGGTCTTCGACGCCGCCGCTCATGCGATGAGCACGAGCAGAGCCGAACAGGCTAAATATATTTGGGACCTGGCCTTCGACGCACAAGGCGCCCTGTATGTAGCCACGGGCGGACCGGCTGCTGTCTATAAGGTGGACGTGTCCAAGCTAGATGTCACCAAGGTAGACGGCGCCGGCGCTCCTCATGCCGAAGTTTTCTTCCAGAGCGATGAGCAGCACATCCGCTGCCTGCTCTTCGAGCCCAATGGGAACCTCATCGCCGGCAGCGATGGCAGCGGGCTTGTTTACCGCATCGGCAAAGACGGCAAAGGCCTCGTCATTTACGACGCGCCCAAAAGGGAAGTGACCGCCCTTGCGCAGTCGGCCGACGGCCGCCTCTACGTAGCCGCGGTCGGCGAGAAGACCAAGAGTGGGTTGCCGCCGCTGCCCGTGCAGGGCATCGCCGTAGCCACCGCGACCATCACCATCGTGGCCCCAGGCTCGGTGCAGGCTGGAAGCAGCAACGGCCTGCTTCCCGAAGGGTCAGAGGTATATGAAATAAGCCCGCAGGGAGCTCCGCGTAAACTCTGGACTACGCGCGAAGACGTCATTTACGCCCTGCGTTCTACGCCCCAGGGGCTACTGGCCGCGACGGGCAACCGGGGCAAAATCTATCGCGTTCGCGAGGATGGCGCCTATGTAGACCTGGCCCGCGCCACCACCGGCCAGGCCACCGCGTTTGCCGATGCGCCCGACGGCATTTACGTTGCCAGCAGCAACGCGGGCAGGCTCTACAAGCTCGCGAATCAGCCACAGGCGCAGGGAATCTATTTGAGCGACGTACTCGACTCAGGCGTGTTCTCGCGATTCGGGCGGGTCGAAGTAAACGCCGATGCGGAGGGTACGACCGGCCCCTTTGAGCTCTTTGCGCGCTCAGGCAACGTCGAAAACCCGGAGCGCAACTGGAGCGAGTGGAAGAAGATCGTGCCCAATACCACCGCCGGCGTTCCACCCGCGCGCTTCGTGCAATGGAAAGCCGTTCTCGGCCCCGGAGCCAGGGTTGATTCCGTCGGCATCAACTACCTGCCGCTGAACGTGGCCCCGGTGGTCGATGAGATAGCCGTCGAGCCAGGCGCCCGGGCGACCCAGACGACACCACCACCCGGACAGCCGCAGCAGGTCACCATCAACCTGCCTTCGTCGCAAAACAACCCCAGCTACAACCAGGACCCCTCGACCGCACCGCTTTCTGCCGTGAAGGACCGCAGCGCCGTAACGGTACGCTGGTCAGCCCACGACGATAATGGCGACGAGATGATCTTCGACGTCTACGTGCGAGGCGATGGCGAGAAGAACTGGCGTCTGCTGCGCTCGCGCATCACCGAACGCTTCTATTCGTTCGATTCCATACGACTGCCCGATGGCGGCTATCGCATGCGCGTCGTTGCCAGCGATGCACCGGCGCATTCTCTGGGCGATGCGCTCACGGCGGCGCGTGAGAGTGACCGCTTCGTCATCGACACCACGCCTCCGCTGGTCACCGGGCTCGCAGGCACACTGCAGGCAGGGGTGCTGCACGCGAGCCTCTCTGCCACGGATGCCACGTCGCCCATTTCACACGCCGAGTACTCGCTCGACGCCGGCCGTTGGCAGATTCTGGAACCGGTCGGCAAGCTTTCTGACGCGCAGACCGAGCGCTACGACTTCTCTGTTCCGCTCGCTTCGATTCCGACGCGCCCCGCGGAAGGTGAGACGCCGGTTGCCGAGGTGCCCGCTACTGACCCGCAGGAACACATCCTTACCGTGCGCGTCTACGACCGGTATGAAAACGTGAGTGCGGTAAAGACCGTTGTGCGCAGCGTAGCCCGTTAGCCTGATGCGCTTCGAGTTCTTTGTCGCCCTCCGCTACCTGAAAGCCAAGCGCCGTCAGGCGGTGGTGGGCGTGATCACGGTTATTTCGATCGCCGGAGTAGCCGCCGGTGTCGCCTCCCTGATCATTGCCCTGGCCATTACCAACGGCATGCGCCGCGATCTGCAGGACCGTCTGCTCGGCTCCACGGCTCATGTGCAGTTGATGCGTGTGGCCAGCGACGGCATCCGCGACTGGCGCGGGCTCACGGCGCGTCTTGAACAGCTGCCTCATGTAAAGGCGGCCTCGCCCGGGCTGTACGAACAGGTGCTCGTGTCGCACGGGGCACGCTCCGGCGGGGTCATGATCGAGGGCATCGTGCCGGAGGATGAGCGCCGCGTCAGCGATCTGCTTTCGAGCGTCACGATCGGGAGCACTGTTCCGTTGGAACCCGGCGGTGCGGCCCCGTTGGAACCGAAACCGCGGCCGTTACCATTTTCCGACCAGACCACGCCGCCCATCGTCATTGGCTACGACCTCGCCGATAGCATCGATGCCCACGTAGGCACGACCGTGCTGGTCACCAGCCCGCAGGGGGAACTGACTCCCCTCGGCCTGATCCCCAAATTCCAAAGGTTCCAGGTTGTAGGCATCTTTCATTCCGGCTTCTACCAATACGATTCAGCCATGGCCTTCACCAGCCTGGCCGATGCGCAACGCCTCTTCGGCGAGCCCGATGTCGTCTCGGTGATCTCGTTCAAGGTGGATGATCTTTACCGCGCCGACGAGATCGGCCGCTCCATCGAGCTGGCGGCCGGCCCTGGCTTTTTGACCACCAACTGGATGGAGCAGAACCGCCCACTCTTCCGCGCGCTCAAGCTGGAGCAGATTGTAACCTTCATTGTGATCGGTTTGATTGTCTGCGTGGCGGCGCTCAACATACTGACCGCACTCACCATGATGGTGATGGAGAAAACCAAGGACATTGCGGTCATGATGTCGTTCGGAGTGAAGCCAAGGCAGGTGCGTCTGATCTTTCTGTTGCAGGGTTTGCTGATCGGCTTTACCGGAACGGTCCTCGGGCTCATCACCGGTTACACCGTTTCGTGGCTGGGAGGCCACTACCGCTTCCCGCTTTCCGCGGAGGTCTACTCTATCGACTATCTGCCCTTTGCCCCCCGCTGGACCGACGGGCTGATCGTCGCCGGAGTAGCCTTCGGCGTTTCGCTGCTAGCCACGCTGTATCCGTCGAGCTCCGCCGCGCGCGTGCTGCCTGCTGAAGCGCTTCGCTACGAATAGCCCGGGGTGTTGAACGGGATTGTGCGTAAATAGCGTGTTGCATGCCTGTGCGTTTGTCACTTGCGTCCTGGGAAATCTTCAGCCCGTCGCCCGACGGGACTGGTTTTTCTTGATCGGGTTGGGTTCTGCGGGACTTGATTGTGTTTCGTAGCACCATACCCCGCTGAAGGGTACGGGCTACCTCGCCGCAGCAAGCTTTAGTCCGTACATTGATTCACAGGATTGAAGTGGCTTTAGCCGCTGAGGGTAAATCCGGTTTCCCTCAGCGGCTGAAGCCGCGTTTTGTTCCCATCACTGACGTACGCTCTACGGGCTTTGTAGTGCGTTGCGATTTTTATGCCCTGACTTTTTCCGCAGCTGTAGCCCGTACCCTTCAGCTGGCTAAAGCTCGCTGCGGCGAGGTGGCCCGTACCCTTCAAACCTTTGAGAAACATACCTTCAGGAACGAACCCTTCAGACGCAGCATGCTTCGCCATGCCCTCCGTTATCGGCTTTATTTTTTGACCTCTGGAGGATATTTCTGGAGAAGCTTATTGACGGCTTTCTGCAGGTTCTTTTGCTGCTTCTCTGGACTCGCCTTTTCATCGATGCTTTTGCTGGCGATTCCGCGCCAGATCAGGTCTTTATCGGCGGGGTTGTACATATCCAGGGCTAAGACTCCCTTATAGATGGTCGAGGTCTCGCCGGTCGTCATGCCGCCACCGCCTCCGTACCAGCCTCCGCCCCAGCCAGGGCCGTATCCCCAGCCAGAGTTGTAGGAGGTAAACTCCTTCTCTGAAGTTAAGCCAGCCTGATACCCGACGAAGAGATCTGCGTTCTCCTCATTCTTTGTAAGACCTTTCACGCTGAGTGCGGAATCGACAGCTTCCTTGATCTGCTTGTCACGCAGGTCATCCATTTTCTTTGCGCCCTCGATGGTTACCCACTTGTAGGTCTTGAACTTCGAGAAGTCAGTCTGCTTGTCGAAGTTGTAGCGTATATCTTGCGCAAGCGCGGAGGCTCCGGCGAAGGCGAAGAGTGCGAGAAGGGTAAGCAGGATTCTTTTCATAGTCGCCACCTGAGTGATTAGGTTAGTAAGTGTGGCGAGTGGTTGGGAACTGTCAAAAAGTACAGGTTGCGGTGTGGGGGGCCAACAGAGGCTTGAATGGGCCACCCAGGCATTTGTTGCCAGGCATTTGTTGCGTAGCAGCACGGGGGGACCTGCCGTCAATAACGTAGGCCGAGCTTCATGGGGAACTCGTCTTCGCCGTCTTCGAGTTCGCGCAGGTTGCAGTGCTCCTTTACGATGGCGCGACGGCGCCAGTTGAGGGCAAGATGCGCTCCGGCGATCGCCAGGGCGGCGATGACGAAGTGTTGGGAGCTTTCTTCGATCCAGAGTTCGCAGTTGAGCGGTAGCCACGCGACCACGGGGATAAACGCGAACGCTTTCAGCAGCGTGATGGCGAGGCTTGATTGATCGCGGGCAGGCTCACCGGTGAAGGGAACGATGGTGACATGCAGAAAAAAGACGCCGGTGAGCAGGAGGCACAGACCGGCGGCCACCAGCAACTGACTGAGCGTTGCCCGCGCCGTGAGCAGTGCTGGTGGGCTAATCGCGCGCAGCGCAAGAAAAGCAAGGCCGGTGATGATCACGACCCAGATGCCGGCCCAGGCCCTGGCGGCGGTGAGCAACTCGCCCGCGGTGCGCACCTGCGGCGGCCTGCCGTGGATGGCGCGGAAGATCCAACTGCCCTGCTGATTGCCAGACGAGACGAAGGCCATGCGTAGCCCGGCGACGACCCAAAAGGCGAGGATGCCGAGGGCGGCGCGGGCGCCGTCGGGGGAAACCTGCACGCGCACCCTGCCGCCGATGACCGCTAAGCGAAAGGCGGTGGCCGTCACTACGGAAAGGCCGACGCCTCCGTAAAGCACCAGGTAGATGCGGTAGCGCTGAACTCGTAACAGTGTTTGTCCGATGAAATGAAACACAGCGCGCGTGGCCGCATGCCGGGCCAGCGTGGCGTGCAGGGTCCGCTCCCAGGGCCGGCCGAGCGCACGCCACCAACCGCGGGCGGTTTTCGTCCCCGTGCCCTCAACCAATTGGCGCACCCGGCGCACGTAAGCCAACGGATAGGTCAGCATTGCCAGCAGGACGACCGCCAGGGTGGCCGTGTAGCCGGTGCGCGCCAGCGTGGCGTAGATTGGGAGCGCGGCCGGCCCTTCGATGATGTGCTGGAAGATGCCGAGGAACCAGAAGGGTGGGAAGCAGCGCGCATAGAGGCTGCCGGATTGGAGAAACGTGGGAGTCGCGCTGGTGAACAACGACAGAAACAACAAGAGCATGAGCAGCAAGGTGACCGAGAGCCCCTGCACGGGCAAAGAGATCTTGTGAAACAGGCGGCTGCCAAACACAGAGAAAAGCACGCCCTGCAAGGCAAGGACGGAGGCGGCGGAAAACAGCCCGGCCATGCCGCATGCCAAGAGGTGCCCGGCGAGGAAACTTGTAAGGCTGGCCGGGTCGACGGCCGCGGGCAGAGCCAGCCAGCCGAAGACATTGGCGTCGAACAAGAAGCCGATGATCAGAACCGAGATGGCCGCAACGCGCGCCAGGAACAGCTTGCGGTAAGGGATGGGCAAGGTGGTGAGCACGAAGATATCGAGCAGGTCGGGAAAGAAGAGATCCCACTCAAAGACGGTGACGATACCCATGGCGACGAAGGAGTAGAGAACGAAGATGAAGTGGTGATCGACCTTCGCCCAATAGGGAGGGAGCCGCAAGGTTTTGACAAACGGGTGGTAGACCGGCCACAACATGAGGGCGACGACGAAGCCGGGCAGGCCGGTGGCAAAGGCGATGAGCACCAGGCGCGCCTTGGCGTCTCCGTCGGGCGAAGCGGTTTCGTGGTTGAAGAAACGCTCGAGGAAGTGGCGGAGCAGCAGGGAGAACTGGCTGCGGCGAGGCGCCTGCACGGCTCCGAGAGCTGCCTGGGCATTGAGAGAACGAACAGGCGTTTCCAGTTTCCTGAAGCCTGCAAGCAAGGAGTCAGACATGGGCGGCCTGCATGACTTCGACGATCTGCTGTGCGACGGCCCGGGTGTCTTGCTGTTGCACCAATTGCGCGAACACGCTCTCAAGGTTGGGCAGGCTCATCAACTGCGTAAGGTCTGAAGGCCGCGCATCGGCCAGCACCTTGCCTTTGGCGATGACGATGACGCGGTTGCAGACCTGTTCCACCACCTCGAGCACGTGCGAGATGTAGAGAACGGCTTTGCCCTGGGTAGAGAGCAGTTCCACGAGATCTTTAAACAGGCGTGAGGTTACGACATCCATGCCGGAGAGCGGTTCATCGAAGATGAGCAGTTTGGGATCGTGCAAGAGCGCGGCGGCGATGAGCACGCGCTGGCGCATTCCTTTGGAGTAAGACGACATGGGCGAGTACTGCCATGACTCGAGATGGAGCAGTTTGAGCAGCCGCGTTGCCTTGGCTTCGAGGAGCGGTTCGTCGAATCCGCGCAGCCGGCCGACGAGCTGCAGATATTCGAGGCCCGAAAGGTAACTGTAGAGGTGCGCTTCTTCAGGCACGTAGCCAAGGGCCCCGCGGAAGGCGACCATGTCGCTGCGGATATCGCGGCCTTCGAACAGTACGCGGCCGTCGTTGGGCCGCAACATGCCGGTGATGATTTTGACGGTGGTCGATTTGCCGGCTCCGTTGGGGCCGAGAAAGCCCACGATCTCACCGGGCGCCACTTTGAAGCTGACATCCTGGATGGCGGCGATTCCGCGAAAGTTTCTGCACAGGTTTTGTACTTCGAGCATGGGGTGGGGCCTCCTTCTGGTATGGCTTTCTGCTGAAGAAGAGCAGTGCTCGATCGCGGTGCGGCGATCGAACGAGCGCGACCTGCATACCTATGTAGCAATCTACATTGCTGTTTGTCAAGTAGTTTGCTACATAGGTATAATTCGCCGCATGGCGGCTGACCCCAAACTTTCGCATACGGCGGCGATGATTCTGCAGGCCATTCATGCCGGCCATATCTATGGCTTCAGCGTGATGGAGGTTACGGGCCTGCCCAGCGGCACCGTCTACCCGGCGATGCGCCGGCTGGAGCGGGACGAGTTGATTGCGTCTCGCTGGGAGGCGCAGGCGATTGCCGATGCGGAGCTGAGGCCGCTGCGCAAGTACTACAAGCTGACGCGCAAGGGGCGAATGACGCTGGATGCGGCGTGGAAGCGTTATCCGCTGCTGACGAAAATGATCCCGACTCATGAGGAGGAAAACGCATGAGGCTGCCGGGGTTGGCTCATTCGCTCACTGTTTGTAACGGAATGATCAAGACGGCGGCGCTGCTGGTGCCGGCAAAGCAGCGGACGGAGTGGCTTGCGGAATGGCGCTCGGAGCTTTGGCACGTTTGGCAAATTTGTAATGATCGCCATGGCAGGGAAGAGGCGACAGCGTTTTGCCTGGGGGCTTTTAAGGATGCCTATTGGCTGAGGCGCAGCAGCGGGCCGGGTTCTGATTTTCGTTTCGTTGCTCGTACCTTGCCGCGGATAGGCACGCCGTCGCGCTGCATTTTGACGCTCGTGCTGATCGCTGCAGTGGCCTCGCTCATTGCTGTTGCACGGCCCAGCGTTTGGACCGAGGTGCGGCCTCATACGTATCGAGCGGATGCTGACCTGGTGATGATTTCGCGCGGAGGCTTCGAGAGCGCGTCGGTTCCTACGGTTCAGTTTTCTGAATATCAGTCGTGGACGCGGAATTCGCGGCATGTATTTACCGGTCTCGCTTTTTATCGCATGGCGGGGAAGCGATGGACCCCCAGCGGCAGGGCTGCGATGCCGATCGCCCGTGGGAGCGCGAACTTGTTTCGCTTGCTGGGTGTTCCGGTTGGGTTTGCTGTTCCTGCGAACGATACACCGTCTGGTGTGCGCCTTCTGCTTCGGCAGAGTGTTTGGGAGAAGGCGTTCAAGTCAGACGTTTCTATTTTCGGCCGGGTGTTGACGGTCGATGGTGAGCAGGCGATGGTCGCCGGGGTGATTCCGGATGAGGATTGGCGGCTGCCGGGCCATGCGGATGCGTGGCTGCTTGAGGATGCCCAGCACTTAGCGAAGACGGCGCCGGATGCGGAAGGATATGTGCTGGCTCACGTGCTTCCGGCGGTTTTTCCCGCGGAACCAGGGGGGCGGCGGCAGATGTCGGTTCCGCGCAGGGAAGAGGGGTATGACTACTTCGTTTGCGAGTCGCTGGCAGAGCATGTGCGCGAGCCGCTTTCTACGTTTTGGTTTGCATTGTTGCTGGCTTTGCTGGCATTGCCGGCTACGACTTCGCTGCCTTTGGGGGAGTATCCGGATCACAGCAATGAAGTGCCGTGGACGACCCGCGTTCGGCGATGGGCTTTTCTTGTGGTCAAGTTTTTGTTGATTGTTCCAATCGTTTACTTTGCCGCGCTCGATGTTGCGTACAGCAGCAGCGCTATGCCGGTGGGGTCTTCGGAAATGGTTGAGCTGTTTGTTGGGTTCTGGGGTTTGTTGTTTGCCTTTCGCTGGGCTTTGCGGGATCAGCGAAAGCGGTGTCCGGTTTGCCTGCGCACGTTGACGAATCCGGCTCGGGTGGGGCAGTTCTCGCGTAATTTTCTCGCTTGGAGCGGGACGGAGTTAGTTTGTTTGAGCGGACATGGGTTGTTACACGTCCCTGATATACCAACGAGCTGGTTTAGTAGCCAACGGTGGCTTTATCTGGATTCTTCTTGGCGTGGGTTGTTTCCTTTGGGGACTTAACTGAACCGGTTGACGATCAATGGTGGCTGGAACCGCAGACAAGGGAGAGGGTGGTGGATTGCCTCAACAGAGTTCGGAGCATTGACTTATCGGCAAGGGAGAGAGTTAGACGCGAACCGTCGCACTCCACCGCTCAAGCCAACAGAAGGCTTGAATGGGCCACCCAGGCATTGGCCAGGGCGAGAGGTTAGAACCGCAGGTCCCTCCACTTCGTTTCGCTTCGGTCGGGATGACAAGGGCCCCGGGTGGCTGGAACCGCAGATCCCTCGGCTGCGTATGACAGTTGGTGAAAGCGTCCTAACGAAAAGGTAGTTGGACACGTCTGTATCACGTCGGATATCACGTCTGTATCACGTCAGGTATGAAGGCCAGATGTTCGGGAATGGACGGCTGCGGCCGGAAGTGGACAGGGACAGTTCTGTGTCTACGCACAAGGTTGTTTTTGAATCAGCAATGTAAGCAATTCGCGACATGGGCCCTTGGGTGCAGTCGCTACGCACGGATGCGACGTTACCTGCAGATCAGGTGGAAGGATGCTTTCGATGCGGAATTTCCTGGTGCGTGTACGCCGTTTTGTCTTGCAGAACAGTCTTTTGTTTCTGCTCCTCTTCCTGGCCGCTCTGCAGGGCCGTGCCTTGGCGCAGTCTACGGGCGGGCTTCGCGGGCAGGTGTTTGACCCCAGTAACGCAGTGGTTCCAGGCGCAACCGTCACCCTTGCACAGGGCCCCACCGTGCTCACCGCGCAGTCGGGCGAGGATGGGGCTTATGTGTTCAAAGGCGTGCCTGCAGGCTCCTACACGCTCTCTGCCGATGTCACCGGGTTTGCATCGTTTCGGAAGACGGGTGTAGTGATCACCTCCGGCCAGGCCCACACGTTGAATATTTCGCTCGCGATCGCGGTCGCAGCAGCAAGACATTACGGTGAATGACCAGAGTGCGGGCGTGAGCGTGAATCCTGATGAGAATGCGGACGCCCTGGTGGTGAAGGGAAGCGATCTCGATGCGCTCTCCGATGATCCGGATGAGCTGCAGAATGAACTGCAGGCCCTGTCGGGGCCGGCGGCTGGGCCGAACGGCGGGCAGATCTATATCGACGGATTTGCGGGTGGGCAGATTCCGCCCAAGTCTTCGATCCGCGAGATTCGGGTGAATCAGAATCCATTTTCAGCGGAGTTCGATGCCATCGGGTACGGGCGTATCGAGATCCTCACCAAGCCGGGTTCCGATAAATTTTCTGGCCACGTTTCTTCGGTGGGCAATGACTCGGCCTGGAATACGGCCAATCCCCTGGTAAAGGAGCAACCGAGTTACTATCTCTATTTTGTTTCAGCAGACGTGAATGGACCGCTGAGGAAGAATGCTTCGTTCTTCGTCAACCTGTTTCATTTCGAGCGGCAGAATCAAAGCATTATCGACGCGATCAATCCTGACGATCCAACCACGACAATTACCCAGGCGCTGCCCAACCCAGCTTCGATTCTGGTCGCAAACCCGCGCGTCGACTTTCAGGTGGGCAAGAACAACACCTTCTCTGTGCGCGATTCCTATTTCCGCTTTGTTCAAACGGCGAATGGGCCCGGGGAGTTAAGCCTGGCGGAGCAGGCCACCAACCTGAACAACCAGGAGAATGCGATTCAGATCAGCGATACGGTGGTGGTGAACCCGCGCGTGATCAACGAAACCCATTTTCAATGGCGCCGCATACGCAACCGCCAAGAGGCGTCTTACTTTACTCCGACGGTGAGCGTGCAGGGAGCCTTTACTACGGGAGGAAACAACTCCGGTGTCGTGCGGGACCACCAGGATGTGTTTGAGCTGCAGAACTACTCGACTGCGACGGCGGGCAAACACACGCTGCGGTTTGGCACACGGCTGCGTGCCTACCGGGTTGCGGATTATTCCACTTCTGGAGAGAACGGCAACTATTTCTTCGAGACCGTCGATCAGTATCTGGCAAAGACGCCGGCGCAATATCAGGCGACGGTGATTACGAATCCGCTGGCGCGGGCTCTGTTGTTCGATGCGGCTCTGTTCTACCAGGACGACTGGCGATGGAAGCCTAACCTTACCCTGAGCTATGGGCTAAGGTTCGAAACGCAGAACCGCATTCGCGATCACGCAGACTGGGCTCCGCGGGTGGCGGTCGCGTGGGCGCCAGGGCCGGTGGGCAAGACGCCGGCGAAAACCGTGCTGCGCGCTGGCTACGGTTGGTTCTACCAGCGGTTTACTGTTCCCAATTCGTTCAGCGCTTCGACGGGCACGCCGTACATCATGCAGGCGATCCATCAGAACGGCATCAATCAGCAGAGCTATGTGATCCAGAATCCTGATTTCTTCGATCCTTCGGCTGCGGCCTCCCCGAGTACATTGGCGAGTGCTGGGGCATCGATTCCCTCGTTCTACAACGTCGATCCTCATTTTCATGCCGCGCTTGAAATGCAGGGTGGGCTGGGCGTTGACCGGCAGCTGGCGAAAAAGGTGATGGTGAATGTGACGTATCTGTTTACCCGGGGCGTGCATCAATATCTGACCAATAACATCACGGCTCCGGAGTTCGATCTGGCGTCGTACTCGGTGGTGGGTCCTCTGCCTTCGGTCTATAACTACCAGTTTCAGTCAGGCGGAATTTTCAAGCAGAACCAGGTGATCACGTCGGCCAATGCGCAGTTTCGTCATGCTTCTCTTCATGCCTCGTACACCTTTAACCAGGCGAAAAGCGATACGCAGGGCGTGACCTATGTGCCTTCGGTGGCGCAGAACCCCGGGCTCGATTATGGGCGCGCAGGCTTTGGCATCACGAACCGGCTGTTTCTGCTCGGCACCTACAACGCCCCGCACGGCGTTGTGATTGCGCCCTTGTTGGCGGCTCAGTCGGGTACGCCCTACAACCTGGTGATCGGTACCGATCTCACGGGGAACAACCAGTTCAACGCGCGGCCTACGTATGGAACGTGTGGGCAGGCAGGCGTGGTCTCCACGGCATACGGATGTCTCGATACCAATCCGGCAGGGAAGGGAGAACGCATTCTTCCTTATGGCGCGGGGACCGGGCCGGCAAACTTCGTGATGCACATCCGCGTGAGCAAGGTGATTGGCGTGGGTCCGAAGATCGAGGGAGAGAAGGGTGCGCAGGGCATGCAGGGCAACAACAGCGTGGACGGCCGCGGACTGAGCGGGGGCGGTGCGCCACCGAAACTGGATGCTACGGTTCCGCGCAGGTACAGCCTGACTTTGGTGGGCGGGGCGCTGAATATTTTCAACATTGTGAATCTGGGCACGCCGAATGGCACGTTGGGTTCGCCGCTGTATGGCAAGACGCAGTCGCTGGCGGGTGGTCCTTTTGGATCACCGACGCCGGGGAATCGGACTATTTTTGTTCAGGCTACGTTTGCGTTTTAGGGGGGTATGGGTAACAGTGGTGGGTTCATATCCTGGTAAAAGATGTTTGGGTGGCCCATTCAAGCCTTCTCACCCGGGCATTTGTGCGCGAGGACGAATATAGGAATGAGTGGATCACATCGTTCTGGTTATTTTGACACCACGATCAACTCTGTGCGTCTGTTCCTGGCGCGTCCCTCGTCGGTGTCGTTGCTAGCGATTGGCTTCTCTGCGCCATAACCGGCAGTCGAAATGTGGTTGGCATCTACGCCCGCCTGAACGGCCATATCTCGAATCGCGTCGGCACGGTTGATCGAGAGCTGTCTGTTCGCTGCCGCGTCTCCGGTGTTGTCGGTGTGTCCTACGAGCTCAACTTGCATATTTGGATAACACTTCAAGATCGAGATCAGGTTGGTCACAGTCGGGTTCGAGTCTGACGTAAGCCGAGTGGTGCCGGAATCGAAGTTCAAGTGGTCGAATACGAATGACTTCGGCAAATCGGAATTCGATCCCGTGATCAGGAAGTTTGCCAGGTTGTAGGTGAAGCTGCCTTCCGTGACTGAGAGCACTGTTCCGCAGGGCAGCGCGATACTTGTCAGTCTCGGTCCGTGTGGCTCGTTGCAGGGACGTATTCCGAAAATTAACGCGACGATCGCCAGCAGGGGCACCAGCCAACCCCAGATGGGAAACCGTGCTTTCTTCACTCTCGCAACAACTGGCGCAGCATCGCGTATAGGCTGCGCACCACAAAGCTTGGCATTGCTGCTCAAGCCCAAAGCAGGGCCCAGACCAGCGGGCGCGGATTGCAGAATCGAATCGCGGTGGCTCGCCAACAAAGACGGAAGGTTCGCCGCACTCATTCCGCCCGAGGAGACTTGCTTACCCAACAGGCCAAAGAACAAGGGAGCCAGCATGGCGAGAATTTTGTTTGCCGAGGATGGGTGGACGCCCGAAGTATCGGCGATGACGCCGGCGACATCGCCTACTCGATCACCGAGCAACCCATGGAGCAGATTCGCGCCAGTCTTCAACAATCCATCTGTCGCGCTGCCTCCGCTCAGTGCTCCGGAGAAATTTTTGAGCACTCCTGGACCAAGCCCGCTGCTGCTGACAAGCCCCAGTATCTTCGATGCTCCACCTGGGGTAGAGGCCTGGTTGCAGGCGATGCCGGCCAGGCTAGGAACCGTGGCGTCCATCGCCTTTTGTGTAGCTGCAAGCGGTTCCCCTGCCAGCCCGGCCACTTTCGATAGAACATCTGGGGTGAGGTAGTCTTTTGTGAGATCAATCAGATTGAGCGCCATTTCATTTCTCCTGGTGAAGTGTCATGAAATGCCCGTTGGGGTAGGAGGCCCCAGGTTCTACTCTTAGGTTGAAATTCCCGCTCTCACTGTTTGTATGCAGGAAAGGGAACCGCAGGTCCCTCCGGCTGCGCTCGGGGATGATAACGGTGGTGAGGTTGCTTCCTTTAACAGCTCTACAGCGTGTAAACCCGCCTCGGTATTTGGGGTGGGGAAAGTGGACCGCGGGTCTCTCGACTGCGCTCCCCCGGATTTTCTGTTGAGATTCGCGGGGTCAACTTGCTTCATGCGGTTTTCCTTAACAGAAAACAGCACACGCGCATATCAGAGGCCGCAACGTAGCGGAAATCCGGGTACGCTTCGGTCGGGATGACGAGGGTAGCGGGGTTGCTTCTTCAACAGCTCATCGCTGAAGCTAGAAAATTGGTGGTCAACTGGCCGCACGCAGGGCAACGGTCGCGGTTGGCCCTGGTGCACTCGTCCAATGGTCCAATCGGCGATCAGGCGTGGCTGTGGCTGTGGCTCATGGGTACGAGCGCTTGTTCCACAGTGGGAGTACGTCCGATCGCCGTGAACCTTCGGCGGCGCGCTTACGCGGCCGTCTGTTGCCCAAGGAACTCCTTCGCTTTGCTCACCTGAGCGTCCCACTTCTTCAGTTGCTCCGGGGTCAGGAAGTTCACCACACGTTGGCGAATCTGATCGCGATGGCTGGCGACATTTTTGGCGATGTCGGCCTTCGTAACGTCTGGGTGATCTTTGAGGTAGTCGCCTAGCTTGGAGCGAGCTTCCGTCAAGGCATTCTGCAACTTTTCTTTTTGATCGTTGTTGAGTTGAAGGTCGGCGCCAAATGCCTTTACTTCGGCGGCGACTTGATCACGTTGTTCTTGTGTCAGATTCATGGTAACCCTCCGGTTGTGGCTTGGTTAGTTGTTGAGTGCCCGACTCAAAACGTCTTTCTTATGTTTCGAGTCCCCGTCCGTGGAGAGGAAGGTGACGGACGGCAAGTGCTTCACGGGGGCGGGCGAGCGCGTGCGATTCCCTTGTCTGAGTAAGCCCAAGTGGGTTGAACGGGCCGTGAAACAGTCCGTCTTTGCAGCCTCGATAATCACGGTTCTACCGCATGGTCAGTTTGCTGACCTTATGACCTGCGAGCAATATAGGACTGCGGCCCCAAGCCCCGCAATGGGACCTTAGGCTTATACGTCTCCGGGTTGCAGGGCATAATTGACGGGACATTAAGTCTTGCCTCGGCGGGGCCGACACTGTTTGCTATCACGTTTGTATGATGCGCGATCACCTGTTGCGCGCCGGCAGACGATACCGCAAGAGCATTTAGCGTTTTGAGGGGAAGTGCTGCGTGGTAGGAAATCCGGGTACGCTCCGGTCGAGATGACAAGGGGAAGGGTGGCTGCACCTTCCGGAACGGCAGATCTGCCGGCGTCCACGAGCATCCGTATCCAGTTGAAAAGTCGATAGTTCGGAGAAAAGGTTCATATGGTGAAGAATCCGGGAGCGGGTCATTGACTCGCGAATTTTCATGGAATACGATTTTCTACCTGAGGGTACGCTACGGAAATTGTGTGCTCTGCGGGCATCGCTGCCTCGCTCGCGTTCGAAAGCTTCAGTTTTGGTTTCAAACAAGCAGTTTATTGCGGGCGCTCGGCCCGTTATCGCAAAGTACCGCAAGGAGGTGGAGTGGTAACAACACCGGATGCGCAGTTGGATCCATGGCCAAGTACCTTAAGGCTGCTCACTAGACGCGGATCACTTAGTGATCAAATCAGACGGGCTTGCCTTTGCGGCGCTTCCGATGCAGGTTGAGACCCATCGTGACCAAGTACAGCACCCAGCGGATCGTCGAGTTTTTTGATCGCCAACCGGCCGATCTCGCTGCCTACTTCGAGCCCAGAGGCGCTTTGTCATGAAGTTGCGAACCCTTCTCCTCTTCTTCCCCCTCGCCACAGCCTCCATGGTGGATGCTGCAACGCCCGCCGCTGCCCCCGTCGCTCCCCCCGTTGCTATCGACCAGCAGTTTGAACAGACGGTCAGACCCTTCGTCGGCAAGTATTGCGTTGGATGCCATAGCGGCAAGATGGCCCCGGCGCAGTTCGACCTGAAGTCCTATACGAGTATGGATATGGTGACGGACGACTTTGCCCGTTGGGAACTGCTGGCGCAGAGGCTAAAGGCCCAGGAGATGCCGCCCAAGCCGATGCCGTCGCCGCGGGCGGACGAAGTTCAGCAGATTGTCGATTGGGTAGCGGCCGTGCGCGCGGCAGAAATAAAGAAGGCCGCCGGCGACCCAGGCGTAGTGCTGGCGCGCCGGTTGAGCAATGCCGAGTACGACTATACGATTCGCGATCTCACCGGCCAGGACATGAGCGTTGCCCGGCAGTTCCCAGTGGACCCGGCCAACCAGGCGGGTTTCGATAATTCGGGCGAATCGTTAACCATGTCGTCAGCGCTGCTGAATAAGTACCTGAAGGCGGCTCGCGAAGTGGGCGACCATGCTGTTCTCAAACCAGATGGAATCGACTTCGCGCCCTATCCGGCGTTGGTCGAGACCGATCGCGAAAAGTACGCCATTCAGCGGATTGTGAGCTTTTACCTCGCACAGCCCACCGACTACGCGGATTATTTCGAGGCCGCCTGGCGCTATAAGTATCGAGTTGCGCTGAAAAAGCCACAGGCCACCCTGGCCACCACGGCGAGGGATTCCGCACTGCGTACAAAGCTGAGCCCCAAATACCTGCCCATGGTGTGGCAGATTCTGCACGATCAGAATGCGGTCGGCCCGGTGCTCAAGCTCCAGAAAATGTGGCTGGCTTTGCCTGCTCCGGCGGCTAAGCGCCCGGCCGAGATTGGGGCGGTGCGTATGCAATGCGCGCAGATGCGTGATTTCGTGGTGAAGATTCGCGCCCACACAGCGATGCAGTTTGCCGCGCCGGTGGTGAAGGGTTTGCCCGCGCAATCGGAGCCTCTGCTGAACTGGAAGCTGAAGGAGTTTGCCGAGCACCGGCGTGACAGCGATCCGAAGGATCTGCGGAACGACACCGATCCACCTCCCGTGGTTCCGGAGATTCCGAAATATCCCGATCTTCACGAAGAAGCCGCACCACGTTGGGCCGCCCTCTCGGCCAAGGCCCGGGCCAACGATGCCGATCTGATCGTTCCCGCCGCGCAGCGCGCCCGCTATGAGGCCGCATTTTCGCGCTTCGCTTCGGTCTTTCCCGATGCGTTTTATGTGAGCGAACGCGGCCGTTATTTCCCCGACGACTCAGAAGACAAAGGCCGCCTGCTCAGCGCCGGCTATCACAACATCATGGGCTATTACCGTGACGATCTTCCGCTGATTCAGCTCATTCTCGATGACAAGGGAAAACAGGAACTGGATCGCCTTTGGAACGAGTTCGACTACATTGCGGATTTTTCGGCGCGTACCTGGACCCAGTACTACTTCAACCAGAGCGGGGAAGTTTTCGGCAAAGGCGACGAATCTGGCTCAGAGCGCCCGGCCGATCACGCCGTGACCGATGCGGAAGTCATCTTCAAGATGCGAGACGTCTACCTGGCCAAGGCTGCGGAGGATCCAACGAATGACCCCGCGGCTGCCGAGGCCATTCGCGATCACTTCAACCAGACGAACGCCACGCTGCGCAGCCTCGAAAAGGAGCGGGCCGAGGCGGAACCGAGGCAATTAGAAGCTCTGCTGCAATTTGCCGCGCGTGCCTACCGGCGGCCACTCACCCAGGCAGAGCGCGACTGATCTGCTTGCGTATTATCACCAGGCGCGAACCAAAAACCAGTTGTCACACGAAGACGCCGTGCGCGATTCGATCGTGAGCGTGCTGATGGAACCGGATTTCCTCTACCGGCTCGACATTACGGAACCGCAGATCGCTCCAGTGCGCTCGGCTGCTCGAGTGCGCTCCGCTTCGGTCGAGAAGACAAAGCTGTTACGAAGCTCAACCGCTGTTCCCGCTGAGCCATTGTCCGGTTATGCGCTGGCGAGCCGCTTGAGCTACTTTCTCTGGGCCAGCATGCCCGATGAAGAATTGTTGCGCCACGCAGCCGCGAACGACCTGCAAAAACCCTCCGTGCTGCTGGCGCAGACTCGACGCATGATGAAAGATGCCCGCGTGCGTGGCCTGGCCACGGAATTCACAGGCAACTGGCTCGCCTTTCGGCTCTTTGAAACGAACAATTCGGTCGATCGTGAGCGCTTTCCCGAGTTCAACAACGATCTGCGCGAAGCCATGTTCCAGGAACCGATTCGCTACGTCGAAGACGTGATTCAGAGCAATCGTTCCGTGCTCGATCTTTTGTATGGCGATTACACGTTCGTGAATCCGGTGCTGGCCAAACACTACGGCATACCGGGAGTGGAGGGCGACGTGAACAACTGGGTTCGCGTCGACGATGTGAAGCAATATGGACGGGGCGGAATACTACCCATGTCGGTATTCATGACGCAGAACTCACCCGGACTTCGAACCAGTCCGGTGAAGCGTGGAAACTGGGTGGTGCAAAAGGTGTTGGGAATCCGCGTTCCTCCTCCTCCACCCGTGGTTCCCGAACTGCCGAGCGACGAGTCCAAGTCAGATCTTCCCATACGCCAGATGCTGGCCCAGCATCGGTCCAATCCCTTCTGCGCCGCCTGCCACCAGCGCTTTGATTCTTTCGGTCTGGCGTATGAGGGGTATGGGCCCATCGGGAGCGCGCGTACGAAAGATCTGGCGGGGCGGCCGGTCGATACCGCCGTTACCTATCCGGGCGGCATCAACGGCGAAGGCTTTGAGGGCCTGCGAGACTTTATACGTAACCATCGCCAGGGCGAATTCACTAACAATCTTTGCCGCAAGATGCTCAGTTACTCGCTTGAATCGGACGCTTCAACTATCAGACGAAGCGCTGATCGACACCATGCAGACCAAACTTGCCGCGCAAGACTATCGTTTCGATGTGCTTGTGGAAACCATCGTGATGAGCCCACAGTTCAGGAATAAACGTTTGCAGGCACCTCAGACTCAGATAGCATCCAGAGAGGCGAACTAGAATGTCTCGATTGACGAAGAAATTCACACTTCCCGTTTCCCGCCGCGCCGTGCTCCGCGGAGCCGGTTGCACCGTGGCGCTGCCCTGGCTTGAGTCGCTTCACGCCCTGGCGGATGTTCCACCGCCCTCCGCCTTCCCGAAGCGTTTCGGCATCGTCTTCCTGGGCACCGGCATTAACGAAGATCATTGGAGCGCCGAAGGTCAGGGCGCGACCATGAAGCTCAGCAAGACGCTGTCTCCGCTGGAGCCGCTCAAAGAGAAGATCAACGTCATCGACGGTCTCTACGTGAATGCGCTCACGGGGCAGGGCATTCACCCCGCCCAGACCGGCAGCCTGCTATCGGGCGCGCACATTTCGAAAGGCGCCATCATCCATTCCGGCATCAGCATCGACCAGATGATTGCCAACCGGGTGGGCGAAGAAACGCCGCAATCGAGCATTGTGCTGGCGTGCGAACAGCCCATGACCGGTTACCACGAGTCGAACTTTTCCATGGCCTACAGTTCCCACCTCTCATGGCAAAGTCCGGACTCGCCTGTGCCGGTGGAAGTGTATCCATCGCTCGCCTGGGACAACCTGTTTGACAACCGCGGCAGCCTGCAGAACATCAGCATTCTCGATCGCGTAAAAGATCGCGCCCAGGATCTTTCCAAGCGCATCAGTGGGACCGACAAAGGCAAGCTCGACGAATACCTGAGCAGCGTGCGCGAAGTGGAAAAGCGCGTCGAGGGCATGCGCAAAGGCAAGGCCGATGCCGAGGACGCGGCGAAAGCCAAAAACACCATCGCCGCAACCATGGACCGGCCGGCCAACGGACTGCCGGAAGACCTGCGCGATCACGCACGCCTGATGTGCGACATCATCGCTATTGCGTTCCAGACCAACAAGACGCGCGTGGCATCGTTGATTATCTCGCGCGATCTGTCGGCCATGTATTATCCCTTCCTCGATGTGAAGGAGGGCCACCATTCTGCATCGCACAACAACAATTCCGATGGCTACGAACGCATCGCTCGTTTCCATGTCGATCAGTACGCCTACCTTGCGTCTAAGCTGGACAGCATGAAAGAAGGAGACGGCACGGTTCTTGATAACTGCTGCCTGATGTTCCTGTCGAACATGTGGATCGGGCGCAAACACGACAACTCCCGTCTGCCGCTGGTGCTGGCCGGTGGACTTGGCGGCACGTTACAAACCGGGCGTTCGCTGAATTATCTCAATGACAGCGACGATAACCGCAAGATGTGCAGTCTGTACTTGTCGCTGATGGATCGTTTCGATGTGAAGCTGGAACAGTTCGGGGATTCGGCGACGCGGTTGGAGCGGCTTTAGACGGAAGGTGGGCGCAAGGATTCATGGTGGGGGATAGGTGTCATGCCCCCTCATCCTCTATTTCTTCCCGCGCTTCACACTGCCACGGAGGAAAGAGCTGTAATCGGCTTCATCCATGGCGCCGGCCGCGAGCTGCATGACCGCTTGTGCGGCATCTTCTTCGCTCGCGACAAAGCGATTCGGTGGCGCAACGCAGGGTCCCATTCGGCTTTAAGGGATCGGCAATCGGAGGACGAGGCCTGTCGTGAGGGTGTGTGGGGCACCCTTGGCATTTGTCGGTCAAGTCTTTCTTTTAGCTCGAGGGCTCAGCAGCTTCGCGAAGGCAGGGTGCTGAGCTGCGAAGGGTGTGCCAGCCGCCGAGCGCTACACCTCGTCGAACAAACGATTCGCTGCAGCACTTTTACTTTGACTATGATTCCGGGCGCCATGCCCCGCCGGCCGAGCCGTCGGGGCTGGCGACCACCACGACGTAACCGTCAGGATCACGGATCCAGCACTCCCAATGATTCGGGCCGCCATCGCCTTCAGGCGGATTGCGAAAGCGGGGAAGCACGATGCTCACGCCCATCTCCGCCGCCCGATCCAGCAGCGCGTCGAAATCATCGACCTCGAACCACAGCAGGACGCCATTGCCATAAGGCTTGTGATCGCGGCTGCCGATGGCGCCGTGTTCATGGTCAGACTCGAAGCTATGCAGTTGCATGATCAGCTCCCCGTTCCAGACAAGCCGTTCATAAACGGGACCGCCATGGTCGCTCTGCAATCCCAGCAGTTGCTGATACCAGCGGCTGCTGGCCGGGACATTCGTCACAGCAATGAGAGGCTGAGGGCGCATCGTTTTGTTCTCTCCTACCTATGGCAGACAGTGTACAGGTACACGCCGGGAAATCCGGATAGCTCGCTCAGTGAATGGAATGTTGTCATGCAGATGCATTACAATACGCGTGAGGGATTTACATGCCTGGCAATGCGCTTGTGCAAACTCGAATCGATGCGAAGGTTAAAGCTAGAGCCGCCGCTGTCCTGGAAGAGATGGGAATGACGGTCTCGGACGCGGTCCGCATTCTGCTTACCCGTACTGCCAATGAAGGTGCTCTACCCTTTCCTGTTGCTTCGGGTGGCGCGGCACACGACGAGTGGTTTCGCGCCAAGGTGCGCGAGGCGCTCGCAGACCCACGCCCGGCCATCGCTCATGGCCGCGTCAAGGAGCACTTTGCCTCACGCCGTGCAGCGGCAAGCAAAAAGGTCGATCGCTAATTCGTGCGAATTGAGTGGACCTTGTTTGCGATGAGGGACCGGGACGCCATCTTCGACTATCTCGAAGCTGACAGGCCGCGCGCCGCCATCCTGATCGACGATCGGATCGAAGCTCAGGTGGAGCTTCTGGTCAACACGCCCGAGATCGGGCGTCCGGGCCGGATCGAGGGAACCCGTGAGTTGGTCATCCCGCGAACGCCCTATATTGCAGCCTACAGGATTAAATGTGAGACCGTCACGATCTTGCGCGTCTTGCACGGCGCTCAGGAGTGGCCGGATGAGATGGAGCCCAGGCGATAGAGGTAAGCCTGTCGGGCCGTCATAAGATTTCATTTGCTGCAATATGTGTGCTATCGCCACACTAACCCGTCTGACCACTAAACACCAGAGGGCTGACGGACGGGATCTCAACTTCTATCTATCGATAGCCGGAAAATGCACTGGCGACTACGCCGGCTGCGGTGCCATTTCAAGTTGCCCGCGGCCAGGTGACCTACTCATCAAAAATCCAACCGTTCCGCCGCGCGTACAGAATCTCACCACGTCCGGAAATCGGCCCCGCCCTGAATGTCGGCACATCGACCTTGATAGCCCCAACCGCGTCCAAGTATTTCTCATAAGTGTGGTGTTCCAACATGGCTTTATAGAACAGATGCCGTGGATCACTTGCTTTACCCGCGCGCTTTTTTAAATGAGTAAGGTTCTTCCTGCGAAACGGGCCGCTAAGGGGTTTAGTAGCCATTCACGATCCCTCCATGATCAGAGTGAAGCCTTGATTCCAGCAATACCAGTACGATTGTGCTCCGCGGTGGTCGCCGAATCCGATTGGGCCATTTCTTCACAGCTTTCTGTCCCGAAACTTCTGTCGCCTCAGCCCTGGGGAACCCCGGCCTTGCGAAAGACAGCAAGTGAGCTATCGAGGCCGGCTTTCGCGGCTGCTTCCGGGGTCATGTCTTTCGTTCGCCCGAAGACTTCTACGCTGAGCGCGTCTTTGTAGTGAATGTGCTGGAGCGCCTGCAAGAAGCCGGTCAAGTTGATGACACCTTCGCCGGGTAGCAGACGCTGATTGTCGCGGATCTGCTCTGGAGGCAAGTTCGGCGAGTCATTGAAATGGACATGCACGATGCGATCGCGGCCGGCGGCGATGATGTCCTCTGGGGTGGCTCCCGCGTGGTGCCAGTGCCAGGAATCGAGCAGCAGTCCGACGTTGGGACCACATTCCCTGGCGAACGCGAGCATATCGTTCATGCGCCAAATGAATTCGTATTTGTGCGCTTTGCGGAACTCGAGCGGACCCAGAAACTCAAGGCCGAGGCGGACGTTTGAGCGCTCCAAAATGCGGGCACTTTCTGTAAACCGCTGCTTATAGATTTGGCGCAGCTCATCTTTTGGCGTATCGCTCGACGGCATGATGTATGTGATCATGCGCGGGCAGTGGATAGCAGCAGCGAACCGGGCGGCGGCGTCGAGCTGGGTGAGCGAGGCCTGGAAGGTTGCGTCGTCTTTCCGGAATTCGACCGGAAAATCGATGACGGCTGGCCTGATCTTAAGGCCGGCAAGCAGGTCGTTGGTCGCGCCGGCGCCGGCCTCGATGGCCGGGCGCAGCATGATGTCCGTTCCGGGAAAGCCAAGGTGCGCGGCCAGGCGCGCAAAGTCTGGCCAGGGAACACGACCTTGCAGCAGGACGCTGTTTAAGGAGAGCCACATGTTGCGGGCATCTGATGACCTGCCTGGGGGCCGGGATGACGAGCCGGCGGGCAGGGAAGACGCTGTGGCGAGCGGAGCGAAAGCTCGGGCGAGCGGGGCTGCAGCCAGTAGCTTACCAAACGATCGCCTGGATACCAAATAAGCCATGCGCAAACGATCATACCCGAGTAGCATAACGTCGAGGAGCGGAAGCCATGAACAGACGAGAGATGTTGACCACCACGGGTGCTGCGACGCTCGGGGCACTTGTCATGCCGAAGCTGATGCACGCTGCGGCCCCAGCGAGCCAGGTTTCGATCGTGCGTTGCCGCGATTACGCGCAATATGGGCAGCAACTCTCAAAGGCGTTCGACCAGATCGGCGGCCTCGATAAATTGGTGCGCGGCAAGACCGTTGCGCTCAAGCTCAATCTCACGGGGAATCCGAAAAACTTTCCGCTGACGCCTGAGCTTCCTTATAGGACGAATGCGCAGACGGTGGCGGCGACCGTGCATCTGTTTGCCCGGGCGGGTGCGCGCCGCGTTCGCTTGATTGAAAGCTTCTTCCCGGCCGATCAGGATCTCTCGCTGTGGGCGCGCTACGGCCTCGACGTAAATGCGATTAACAACATGGGCGTGCCCGTGGTTTGGGAAAACGTGCAGAACCTGGGCAACTACAAGCAATATGTGCGCATGAAGGTGCCGTGGGGCGGGTACGCCTATCCGGCATACCACCTGAACCCGGCGTTCTATCAGTGTGACGTATACGCTTCGATGGCGAAGCTGAAGAACCATTGGATTGCAGGCGTGACCATGACGATGAAGAACAACTTCGGCAACACGCCTTGCTCGCTCTATGGCAGCGACTGCGGACCTCACGGGAACGAGCGGCCGACGCAAGAGCGTGGAGATGTGCTGCACAGCGGAACGACGCCTGCGCCCTCTGTAGTCGATGCCGAGTTGCATCCTGATTCGCCGCGCGATCCGGGCTATCGGGTTCCGCGCATTCTGGTGGATCAGAACGGTATTCGGCCCATTGATATCGCGATCGTGGATGGCGTGGAGACGGTGCGGGGAGGGGAAGGTCCGTGGCTACCTGGCCTGGAGAAGATGACCCCGGGCGTGATCATTGCCGGCCGCAACGCCGTCAACGTGGACGCTGTGGGGATGGCCGTGATGGGCTACGATCCGTATGCGGAGCGCGGCACTTCTCCGTTCATCCGAGGCGACAACTCGCTGCGTCTCGCAGAAGAAGCCGGGCTCGGAACACGGGACCAGAAGCGTATCGAAGTCGTCGGAGTTTCGATTCAGGACGCTCATATCAATTTCGGCCCCGGCGCGGTGGGTAAGAAGATGAGCGAATTGAAGGCGTAGATCGCAGTGGTGAAGCGGGTTGGAGGCCTTTACGGGAACGGCTCTGATCTTGTTGGAGGTCACGGGTAGAACTCGGTGCGTAGGCGCAACGTGGGGATATGTCCGGACTACCCCACGGTCGGGATGAACTAAGAGGCCGTCTCCCTAAGATGGTTCTTTTTACCTTGGTGACCAGAAGAAATTACCGACAACGGAGTATTTTCGTCTAGCCAAACCAAACGCCCGTCCGATCTATGAGACATGGCTGTGTCGATCATGTCCAGTTCAATCTGCAGAGGCCTCACTGTGTAAGTGTCTTCAAAGTGTTCAATCCGTTTCATCCTCACAAGCTGAAGTTCACACAGTTTCAAAGAAGAATCGACTGCATGGGGCCTCAGAGCGAGATTATTTCCCATGAGGTTGGTTGATATCGAAGGGTAGAGAACGCCGCTGATTTCCGAGGGCACGTCCGATGGAACGTCTTTAAGAGGCTCCAGAGCAAGCCTTGCTAGTGCGATGCTTAGGTTGTAAAGGTGTTCGTTACCTGGGGCGATTCGTTTGGTGAATACTTCGGAAGCCCAAGATCGCAGTGACCTTGCCCTCAGAATCCGTATCCTATAATTGGTTATAGTTCGTAGTCGTAGTGGCTGTGGGAAAGTTGGAAAGCGCACTTTTCTTTCCTGCTTTTCCACAGCCTGTTTTGCTTTCGCTGCCCGGTCAGCTTGCGATTGCTAGCGTTGTTCGTCGGGACTGCGCCCGAGCTGGGCCATCTCCAGTGCGTCGATGACCAGGTTGCTGTGCATCTCCGGTTGCATCGCGCGGATATCAAAAAAAATAAGCCGAACTGTTGTAACTTTTCTATCCCGTTACATTCCTATGGGCGTGTACTCACAGTCCGTGATATACGTGCAGGCCTTCCTAGTTATCGATCGACTGTGAATGCACATAACTCGTCTACCTAGGAGCATGCAATGAACATGATGGAGCGCGGACCATTGGTCCGCGGCAGCAGGGAAAGTGTGTGCGCATCGCGTCTGAAGTTTTTCGCGCAGCGTGTAACCATCTTCACTCTAGCCAGTCTAACCCTAAGCGGCCTTGTTGCCCCGCTCGCCATGGCACAAGTCGCACATGCGCCACTCTCTCGGGAAGCAATGGCCACAACCCTTCGCGCGAAGCGAGCGGCCGTAAAGCAGACCATAACGCTAGAGCCTAGATTGGAGGCGAACTTGTCCACCTCGTCCACCTTCAACTCAGCACAGGGCCCGGGACCGGGGCCAATTGGGCCGGGACCAGGTTGCGATCTGTTTCCGGCGCCTGCATCAGTGGGCGCGAGCGTACCTCTTTCATACTTCGGCCCTTCACCTTCCACGACGAACCCAAGCCTGGTGGGACCAGTTCAGCTCCTGAACACGGGCCAGATCGACGTTGCGAATGGCACGATAACTGTTCCTCTATATAAGGGATCGCTGAAAGGTACGAACAAGACTGTCTGGTACATTCTCACTGACGTATCTAACCAGGGTGTAGCTTCGGAACTTGGGCTGAATTTTTCCGCGAAACTAAACTTTGCTTCCAATGCCGCCAGAACCGGCAATCTGGATCTCAATGGCAATATCGTATTTGATAAGGGCACAGTGAATTTCGCGCCTAATAGAAACATAGTGCCGGGACCCGCTGGAGCCGAATTTCCCCCTAAATCCTTCGCGGCAGGGGCGGTCGGCGATGCGAACTATAGTCCCTTCGTAAGTATTACCAATGCTGGAGGCGTGATTTTCAATGCGCCCATGATCGCATTCAATGTCGATGCCGGCCAGATTAACTTTCCCGACGGTCATGTCGACTACTCGAAGCTGAATGACCAGGTTGTAGCCATCGATCCAAATAACATGACGGTCACCCTTAATCTGATTAACGGCTTTAGCTTTGGGCGTCCAGTGTGGTATCTCTCCATGGATACAAGCATCCCTCTCGGGGCGGCGATCGAGCATAACACGTATGCCCCGCTGATGGGTCAGCTTCTATTGGGTCACGACGACAGCTTTGCCAGTCCCATCGAGCGCATCTTTATCGCTACCAACGGACCGGAATCGGGCGAATGCAATAACCCACTAAGGCAGGGTTTGTCCGCAGACCTGGCTGATGGATTCAGGCCAAACAATGTTCTCGGTGGAATCCCGACGATCGCTCTCGATTACAGCCCGGCATGGGACGCCCAGTTGTACGCATGGACTGACGATGCAATCAACCGGGGCTTTCGCGGGCAGCTTCGTGAAGAATTTCAGATCCTCAACTTCGTGCGAGACGGTCTGATCACGGGTCCGGGCGGCGCCGCATTTGGCAGCTCGGGCTTCTCCATCAATTGCCCGATTGTTCTACGTCTCGACTGAACGATCGCTGACTCAGCGGGTAACAACAACAGGCGGGATCTCATCAGCTTCCGCCTGTTGTTATTAGCGCGCCAGGCTGCTACTTATTCAGTTGCTGGGTGACTTACGGCATCAAGATAGCCACTCCAGATCAAACAAAACAGGCGGGGACGTCCTCTTGAACCTCAACAAAAAAGGTGGAAGCTGGCTGGAACACGGTGTGATTTACAAGAGGGTCGTCGAACGAGTGGGCCCTGAGATCGAGAGTGGTTGTCCTGAGCTGTGGGAATATGAAGCCTCGGCTGGAAGCGGGGCGCCGCAAGGGCTTCTTTGCGACGTCCGCATCCTAGGAAGGGACCAACTGCGAGCCAACAAAGCTACTCTTTGAAAAGATGCGTTGCATGTGTGATCGCGCCACCGGCACGCATCGCCGCAGCGATGACCACCGTTTCAGCAAGCATCGCGTCCGTCGCACCTTCTTTGCGCGCCGACTTGACATGTAACTCAATACAGTATGGGCACTGCGTAGTCAGCGCGACTGCGACCGCCATTAACTGTTTGTTTAGTACATCGATTGCGCCCGGCGCAAACGCCGCTTTGTCGAAAGTCCAAAAGGCCTTCATTGCATCCGAAGCGTTTTCATCGAGTTGCTTCAGCTTCGCAAGATTTGAGATGTTATACATCTGCACTATCTCCTTGTGAGATTGGAATCAAATTGAGCCGAAAAGCTCATCCCGCGGAGAAGACTCGAAACGGTTGCTATCCTTTTCAGTCTTTACGCGCTATGGCCAATCGACTATCGCTCGAACTCTGACGAGCCATCCTGCGCAAAGGTTACACTGGGTAGGTGATCGAGTCCGGCCTCCCCGCAGAGCGCTTTGCGGTGCGTCCCACCCAAGCTGGCCGCTTTCTAGAGCAGCTAATCCGGAAACCGGACGCCGTCTTTGTACACTGGCGCCTCGCAACCAACGGTTGGTTTGCCTGATGGGAGCCGTGTGAGGTGCGAGTCTCACGCACGGTTCTGAGAGAGGCTGGCGGTGTGATCCCGCCGGCCTACTCACCACCTATTCACCGTCGCGAGCATTCATTTGCTGCAATAGGTATGCTGTCACCGGATCGTAAGACCAGACCACAGACAATGCGGACGCAGTGCCAAGTCGACACGCCAACTTTGATTCTTCACAGGGATGCCGATGCGAGCGCGCCCCTCCCCATCACAGGATTGAAGACAGCGAAACTCATTGACAACAGCCAGCTGATTGTGCGACGAATCATCCGAGCCGAACCTCCTCGCGTATCGATGTCGCCATTCTTCACAAACGGCTTTTTGAATGATGCAAACCGCAACTGATAAGTTTGTCGAAGACCCATCTATGTCTCAGGAGAAGCTCCGGGAAGAAAGAAATTCATGGAGCCGGGCCGTATTAGTATTATTGGTACGTGTTCATGTTTGCGGGCCCTAGCATCAGAGTTGCGGTCCGCAGCGGGGTAAAAGGTATGTCCCATTCCGCCGCAGCCGTCATCGATCTGGCGCCGGCCCAACCGCGAGCAGACAGTTTTTATCGTCCTGGCCTCGACATTCTCCGCGTCCTTGCTTTTTTGTTGGTTTTCCTTGCCCATGGCCTGGTTCAGCATCTCGACAAGCCCACCCAGCTCGGAGCCATCGGACGCGCGGGGGAATTTGGCGTCTGCATCTTTTTCTTTCTTAGCTCCTACCTGATTACGGAACTACTGCTGCGCGAAAAGAGCGATACGAATACCATCCGCATTCCATCGTTTTATATGCGGCGAATTCTTCGTATCTGGCCGCTTTACTTCGCCATGATCGGCGTGGGCTGGTTTCACGGTCTCTTCTCGGCCAGTCACACCCTCTCGCTGGCTTGGTGTGTCTCGTTGATCCTGTTGTTCGCCAACTGGTACACCGTGGAACATGGCTACCCGCCAGGTTTTCTATTTCCGTTGTGGAGCATTTCACTGGAGGAGCAGTTTTACCTGCTGTGGCCGTGCATTGTGAAATACCTGAATCCTGGCGCAGTCTTGGGGATCGCATGCTTGTTGCTGGCGGCCGCATACCTCACGCTGGCCGTCCTGTTGCATCATGGCCAAACGCTGGACACGGGCATCTGGGTGAACAGCCTGGTGCAGTTCCAGTTTTTTGCCCTGGGAACGATGACGGCGATTGCGCTTCGCGGCCGCGTTCCAAATATCGCCAAGCCCTTGCGTTGGACCTTGTTTCTTGCAGGACTACTCTGCCTGCGAGCAGCACAAGCCGCGATCTATAACAACGATCCCAATCTCCCGCACACCTTCATACACATCGCCCCGCGTTTCTTGATCGCGCTGCCCGCATGTCTCTGTCTTTTTTTCAGCGTTCTGCAATTGCCCGCCGGCAGATTGCAGCGACCCTTTATCTACCTGGGCAAAATCTCTTATGGGCTGTATGTCTATCACGTGCTCTGCCTGGCCGGTTCGAGGTTGGTGGTGGGGCGCTTCGAGGCTCGCGGCCGGTTAGCTCCCCTTACCGCCGAGCTGGTAGTGATGGCTCTCGCTCTTCCCGCCACGATCGCAATGGCCGTGCTCTCCTACCGCTACCTAGAAACCCCGTTCCTGAGGTTTAAAAAGCGCTTCACTGTCATCCGGTCTCGCCCGGTCTAAAGTGTCAACTATCTCCCAGGCCGCACATTCAACCCCTGGGCTTACCTGGACTAAGGGCAAGGTCAGCCTGCCGATAGCCTCTCTAGAAAGTATTTGAACGGACAATGGCCGCCGCATCTGCCACAGTGAGACCATGATCGACTTGCTTGAAACTGCAACGCCAAGCGTCCACGTCACGGGATATGCTCTTCAAAAGCAGGATGCTTCCATCCAGGTGTAAGCGGATTTTTGTTGTTGTCCATTGGGCGGGAGAAACTTCCTCGCGTACGAGGAAGAAGCGGGTTTTGTCACTTAACTGGCCGAGGATACCGTAGCCAAACTCCACTTTATGCTCGAGCCGCGCATCAAGCTCGCATAGGCGCATGTCCGTCGTATGGATCAGCAGCATACCCGACATCGCATGGACCACGCGGTCCTGATAGCTCTTCTCATGAAACGATGGATTCGGCTGAAAAGCAATGCGGGTATATGCACCCTCAGTGCTCATGGTCCTGAACAGGAAGATGTTTGGGACTGTTCTGAGCAGTTCTGGCATTCGTGCTTCATCCTGTTGACGACGCTGTCTGGCGCGGCGGAATTCGCTCGGATGGCTCGCCAGATATGCGATGCGTTTATCCTCTTCCGTCTGCCGGCTGCTAGATAACGGCTTACCATCTTCAGAGATAAGACGCGCGAGAGAGCCGTCTGGGGTTTCGACTACCAGTTCCTGCCAAAGCCGGCCGTTGGTGCGGTTTGATCGTTCCTGGTTTCTGTAAAGGAAGTGCTGACGGCTCCTCCAGGCAACAGTTTCAGCCTGGACCATCTGTTTGACCATTTCGATCGCGGGCACGGGCTGATCTACCTGAGCCGGCAGGCTGGTACACACGACAAAGTGCGTCAACAGAAGAAAGACGACGGCGCGTCCCTTAAAGCGAGCGCAGCTATGGGGGATAGAGACGCCTAGCGTACTCACATTGGATGCCAAGTCATTTCTATGCGCACAGGAATTTCGTTCTTGATTGGAACTGTCAGAAACGAAGGCCGGTCGATCTTAAAATCGGAGCACGTGGCGGGGATGGTTCCAGAAATTTTCACCTGGTTGCCTTGAGTCACACGTTGGAAGGCCAGGTGCTTGTACTGGGCGGTCTGGCCGGCAAACTGCACTTCCAAATCGGCGTAAATGGTTGGGGATGTGGTTTCCGCCTCCGGAAAGTGTGTCCGTACGACAACCATAGGAAACTGCGCCCCTCGGACGTCTTCTATCGTGTGAAGATCGCGGTTGCTGTCTCCGGAGTCGAAAGACTTGACCGGCACCGCAATCAGGAAATCACATTGTCCCGAATGGCAAACGCCTTTGCCTTTCGCCCCGTGACTGGCGCCATCGACTTCATGCATGGGATGGGTAATGTGATAGGTGAGCGTCGATTGCTCCAGAGCCCATTGCGTATCGGTTTGTGCAAGCATCGGGAGCCCCACCAGCAGGCAAGCAATCAGGATCGTCTTCTTCATGGTCACTCCCAAAATTTCCAATGAATTGGCCACGATATCGCTACAATCGAGGCTCCGTATGCTATAGCTGTTACATATGCAACCGTGCCATGTTGTGCGGCGATCCCATGGTCCTTTTCCCCGGCGTTCTCCTGCTTGTAAGCCATAATCCCCAATATGGGTGTCAAGATCATACCCGGACCATGAACCCACTCCAGATCCCGATGGAGGCGTATGGCGCCTTTGGGTTTAATCCCGGGGACCTTCGGGGCAAATATGGAATAGTAAGCGGTTGTCCAATAAAGCCCCGTGGTCAAGCCGCCCAGCGCGATATGGAAATCCAAATTCGCTGCGGTCGGCTCCGTAATCGTCTGGCCATTTTTCCCTTTTGCCTTGGCTTGCGGTCCAGTAATCAGCGTCGCAAGCAAGGGAATAGCGGTGATCAAACCTAACGTTTGATGGACCTTGAGCATGTGCGTCCGCTTTTCGAGCATCGCCTGCATCTGCGCATTCGCCTGCATCTGTTGCGGAGTGAAGCCCAAATCTGCCATCGAAGGCGCATTGTGTGGCTCCGTCTGGTCTTGTTGATTGGGCTGGTTAGGCTGGTTCTGACTCGCCCCCCCGGGCTGCGCTACCTGACCACTCGGTTCTGGAGCAGAAGGCAACTCAGCACTGTCCGACGAAAGAGCCCACGCAATTGCCGGAGCATCAGGCGGCGGCGCCGCCGCGCTACCCGCCGTCTGAGCAACGCACAATCGCGCGACCGATATAAGACAGCAGCAAAGAGCAATTCGCTGTGGTCCCGTTGTTTTCCTAGTACCTATCCTCATCGTCTCTCCATCATGGCCCAGCATATTGCGCTTGGCGCTCTGCTCACTGATTTCCGGCTCTTCACGAACCACGTAAAGGGTACAACTCAATATCTGTATCCATTGGAATATCGACAAAGTCCAGTTGTGACTGTCTCTTCGCTATTCAAAGATGGTCAGAGAATCTTCGTTGCCTATCGATCTCCGTAGCATACGGTCCTCATTCGCATGTTGGCTATTCTTCTGTTCAAAGATGAACGTCGCCCTTTCTTCAGCAGAGCATGTCGACCTCACTAGGAAAGCGGCAACCCTTGGCGGTGTTCAGTAACCTAACTATGGATTACGCTTCATCATTCGGGCCCACTGCTTCGGAGAATCCGGGGACACGATAACTGGACTGCACCCCTGAGTTGAGACACGGCCTAAGGCAATTAAATGGGGGACACCTCGGCCCGTTTTGGCTTCGTTTATCTATAAAGCAGTCGTCGGGCCGCGGGAGTGTGGGAATCCCGAAGGGATTTCCAAGGCCTGTGGGAGCGGTGGTAAACCTGCTTTTGGTTTTCCACCGCTTCCATCAGTGCCGTCACTTCCGCTGGCCTCGCTGGCCTGCTCGAACTCTTCCGGTGTTAGATATCGTAACGCGGAATGCAGCCTTTGTCGGTTGTAAACCTTCTCCAGGAAATCCCCGATTCGACTGCGTGCGTCTTTCAGATCGCGATAGTCAGTCCCATAGGCCTCCTCCTCCTTCAACGTGCGCATAAACCGCTCTGCGCGTGCGTTGTCATACGGATTGCCGCGCCGGCTCATGCTGATCTGAATCTCGCCTTGCTGCAGTATTTCTGTGTAATCGCACGAAGCGTACTGCACGCCTCGATCGGAGTGATGGATCAGCTCCTCAGCTTTCCAATCGCGCCCGTTCAGTGCCATCTGCAAAGCTCGAATCGCCAGTTCAGCTTCCAACGTCCGCCCCAGATCCCAGCCGATCACCCGTCGTGAGTATGCATCCAGCACAACAGCCAGATAGACAAATTCACTGCGGAGGCGAATGAACGTAATGTCGGCCACCCACAACTGGTTGAGTTTGGTTAGTTTCACGCGCCGCGCCAGGTTTGGATAGATCGGCAAAGCATGCGCCGAATCGGTCGTAAACACATACTTTCTCCTTCGCAAGCTAAGCAGGTTGTCTTCTCGCATCAAGCGCAGTACACGCTTGTGGTTGACGAGCTGCCCTTCACGCCGAAGCAGAGCGGTCAACATGCGGTAGCCACGAAGACGATGATGGGCGACTGCTAACTCCTGCAAGCGAGCGCGCAGCAACAGGTCTGCCTGTTTTGGCGCAGTCTGTTGCAAGTAGCGGTAGAAGCCCGCACGACTTACTTCGGCCACCTGGCATTGCTGTTCCACGGTCAGTGCTACTCCTTCGAGCGAGAGCGAGACTTCGATGCCGCGATAGACTCCTTGCCGCCATCGCTGGTACGACTCGACGCTGCTCCCCTGACTTGCTCGAAGGCTCGTTTTAAAAAATCCACCTCCAGCTGCTTACGTCCTAGCAGCCGCTCCAGTTCTGCAATCCGCAACTCGGCTGCACTGGGTCTTGGCGGAGATACGATCTGTGACGTGCTTCCTGGCGGTCGGCCTTTGCGCCGCTCCAGCCCCGCCCTGCCTTCGGCCTCAAACTGGTGGCGCCACTGGTAAAGGAACTTCCGGCGTATACCCAACTCTTCGGCTAGCCCGGTGATGCTCGTGGCCTGCGCCATCCGGCGCACCGCCTCCTGCTTGAAATCTGTGCTGTAGCTTCTCGCCTTCTTCTTCTTCATCGGCCAGCTCCATTATGGCCGATAAATGTCCCCGATTTTGTTGCCGTAACCGTGTCTCAATTTTGGGGTCCACTACAGAGAGCGCCGGGCTAAACCGGCACATTGTAGGGGATGGGTTTGCTTCCGGAGGAACATGCGGGGCGGCATAGGCGAACAAAAGTAGAATTTGTCCACCGGACTGCTCGCTGTTTAGGTAAGCGGTTTAGCGAGAGTCAAAAAATACGCAAAGCGCGTCAAGGGCGCTGAAGAGCGAGTGTAGACTCATCTTAAGTACAATGACTAACGTGATTTCACAAGGTGGAGCGTATCGGCGCAAGCCTCGCGAAGAGTGTACATGCGAAGGCATGGCCCAACGCCGTTGGGCATCGCTTCGCAAGCAAGATTGTGCAGCAGGCGGTGGTCACCATTCTCAACCAGATTTACGAGGTGGACTTTCGGGGCTTTTCGTATCGATTTCGTGCTGGACGCAGCCCCCATCAGGCGCTGGACGCGCTGAACGTGAGCATCGAACGGAAGCGAGTGAACTGGATACTCGATGCGGACATTCGTGGATTCTTCGATCATGTGAGCCACGAGTGGATGATGAAGTTTGTCGCGCATCGAGTCGCCGACAAGCGCATCCTTCGGCTGATCGGTAAGTGGCTGAAGGCTGGCGTGTCGGAGCAAGGTAAGTGGTCAGAGACGACGGCAGGCACGCCGCAGGGGGCGGTGATCTCACCGCTTTTGGCGAACGTGTATCTGCACTATGTTTTGACCTTTGGGTCGAAGCATGGCGCCGGAAGATGGCGAGCGGAGAGATGGTGGTGGTCCGTTACGCTGACGATCTGGTGGTCGGCTTTGAGCGGCGCGAAGACGCTGAGCGGTTCCTGAGAGAGTTTCAGAAACGGCTGGCGAATTTCGCGTTGGAACTCCATCCGGAGAAGACGCGTCTGATCGAATTCGGTCGGTTCGCGCAGGTCAATCGGCAACAACGTGGAGAAGGCAAGCCGGAGACGTTCACGTTTCTTGGGTTCACGCACTACTGTGCGAGGACTTCGAAGGGTCACTTCGTTACACGGCGTAAGACTGTGTCCAAGCGGATGCGGGCGACGCTTCATGCCATCAAGGCGAAGCTACGCCAGCGGATGCATGAGCCGGTCAACGCGGTGGGCGCATGGCTGAAGCGTGTGGTCAGTGGCTATTACCAATACCACGCGGTTGCCGAAAACCAGCGGGCGTTATGGCGCTTCCGAGATCGGTTGTGCGATCTGTGGCGGTCGATGCTTGGCCGTCGCAGCCAGCGCAGCCGACCGAGTTGGAATCGCATTCGTCCGACCTTCGAACGATGGATACCTCGTCCTCGTATCCTGCATCCTTTCCCCAGCGTGCGTTTTGACGCCACTCATCCGAGGTAGGAGCCGTGTGCGGTAGTGCCGCTCGCACGGATCTGTGCGGGGGGGCGGTCAGCGATGAGCGTCCCTACCGCGACCGAAATAACCCCCGAAACTCCGGCCGATTCTGATGATGTGGGGTAATTTCGTCTGTCCTGAAACTCTTGAAACTCTGAAACTCTGGATCTCTGAGAGCCGCTTCTGAAAGCCGATCCCGAGGGGCCTGCCTTCATCTTTTACGCAGCTTTACAACACGGATTTCATTTCAACCTCTACTCCTCCCGTGCTTCTGCAGCACACGTCATGTCACCGTTTGCTATTTCTCTTTTTAGCTCCCGACAACCAAGGTCACCGCCATCTTTTGCGCGGTCGTGCCGTCCGACGCTACAACCTGGATGGTATAAGTACCCGGCGCAACCGTCGTACCGGATGACTGCGTGGGCGTCGTACCGCTGCTTCCGCCGCCACAGCCGCATAGTCCGCTGGTCGCGAACAGCAGGCCAATCGGTACCGCAAGCGCCACCTGCCTGCGCCCCTTGCGCAAAGGTAAGGGCAACAGAAACAACAACCCCGCCAGCGTCGTTCCGAGCGCCGGTAGCACGCTGGTTTGCGTCGCCTCGGTTGCTACCGTAAGCGTGAAACCAGATGCCTTGCCGCCGGAGAGCGCCAGGGTAGCAGGACTAAACGAGCAACTCGCGTTCGCCGGCAGTCCGCTGCAACTGAGGGTAATGTTGCCGGAATAGCCAGCTGACGGACTCAACGACAGCAAATACGTGGCGGGCTTGCCGGCAGACACGGTCGCGGATCCGCTTCCGCCCGGTGGCTGCGTAATGGTAAACGTCGGCTGCGTCCCGGTCCCGCTCAGCGCTACGCTCTGCGGAGAATTCGCCGCATTATCAGTAATGGTCATAGTGGCTGAAAGAGCGTCGCCCCGGCTGGAGTAAACACCACGCTCAGCGTGCAGGCACTCCCGGCAGCTCACCGTTGTCGCCGCAGTCATCGGTCTCGGCAAAGCTTGCCGCGTCGGTTCCCGTGACAGCGATCATCACCCCGTTCAAATCCGCATTGCCGGTGTTCTTTACCGAGATCGTCTGCGCCGCCGAAGAAACATCTACCGTCTGCGCCGCAAACGTGAGCGCTAGCGGGTGCAAGCGTCACCACCGGCGCTGCCGGCGGTGGAGGCGGCGCCGTCGCGCCAATGGTAAACGTAAGCGGACCCGAAGTGCCGCCTCCGTTGCCTGGGTTCACCACGGTTATCTGCGCCGTCCCTTCGGCAGCAGTGTCGGATGCATAAATCGTCGCCGTCAAGCTGCGTGGCAGAAACTACCGTCGTCGACCGCGGGCTGCCGTTCCATTCCACCGTGCTGCCCGCCACGAAACCGCTTCCGGTCACCGTCAGAGTAAAGTCCGCCTCCGCCCGCCGCGGTTCGAGGCCGGAGCCAAGCGTGCTGGCCACCGGGACCTCACCGTCAGGTTGCTCGCCCCGGTAATACTGCTCGTAAACAACAACAGCCCCGACGTGGTTAAGGCTGGGAGGCGTCGATGGTTCGCATGGCAAAGCCGTTCCCGCCCCAACGCACCATCTGCGTCCCCGAAGTAGCCGTAGCCTGCCCGACGGAGACCAGCCCGAGCGACGCAGTCTGCGCCAACGAAGTCTGGTCGAACACCATTACATCGACCGTCGGAAATGTATCCAGAAAATAGGTCTTGCCCGTGGCCGGCATCGGGGATCACGCTTTCGGTTAGATGGCGATCTGCCCCGATCGCGTAGGCGGCGATCTGCTTGCCAGTCGCCGGGTTCCATACCAAACCGGAGTCGGTATAAATCAACGTGCCGTTCGAAGCCAGGTGATTGTAGACAGTGTGCAGCAGGTAGTGGTCGTTGTTTCGATTCCGGAAGGGCTGACCGTCAGCTTATTCAAGCTTCCAGAGTAAACCGATATCCCCCAGATCGTGCCCGGATCAGTGAACGCGAAAGTTGTAAATATCGCTCGCCGGCCTGAGTTGACGTCCGGCGTGTCTCCAATGCGGCCCGATCTAGTTCACCAGGCCTGCATCGTTGAACAGGGCGACACCGCATCGACGCGGGGTCCACCTGCGGATGCCTGCAGCGACAGCGGCCAACTCAGTCGACGTTGCCGGGCACTACATGCATATCGAAAACCTGCAGCTGGCCAAATGCCGGATCGACCGGCAGTGCAAACGTCCGCTCGATCGCCAGCGTCGATGAGCTTGATGCGCTGAATGGTATGGTCTCCGTTCAGCGCGACGTAAAGATACGCACCGTCCGGACGAAGCAGTCAGCACTCCCGGATCATGGCCGACCGCAATAGGAGTTCCAGCAGCAGCCGTGACCGGGTTAATCGGCAACACTGTATTCGGATTCGTTGTCAGAAGCGGCTGGAATAGAGGCATACAGTCGCTTACCCACCGGCTCATACAGCAGAATACGCGTTTTGCTCAGCGCAGAGTCTGATACGCGGTCAAGGTTCACCGGAGCGCTTTGTCCGCCGCCGGGCGACGGGCGTCATCACCGTCAGGGCGCAACTCTCCGTAAGTGTTCGCAGGAATTGAGCTCGCCGCCAGGTTCGCCCTTAGTTCACTCGTCGCTCACATAGGTTGTCGCCTGCGCAACGCCATTCATCTCAACAACCGAGTTCGGAGAAAAGTTGAAGCCCTGCACCTGATAGCCAGTCTGTGCCTTACCCCGCAGGCACCAACTGCGAGCTTACAGATGGTAATCTGCGGGCACCGGAGCCGACTGGATACGCCGTAGCCTGGAGCTGCCACGACAGTGATGGGTGTGGCGGGATCGTTCGAGGCAATTTGTCAACGTCGCCGGTACGCGAACCCGGAGCAGTCGGCGTGAAATAAACTGCGAGCACAGCACCCTCCGCCGACCTGCAAAGTACCGGAACAACTGCCCAGTCCCTTGAGTGAGAAATCCCCGATGATGCTGGTGCTCGGCCGCGTTCAACGTCAGCGGCGCTCCTCCCGCATCTGTAGATGAGCTAACTGCACCGGATGTGGTTTGCCCGACCTGCGTAAAGCTGAAATCGAAGCTGGAGTTAGACACCCGGATTTGCGGCACAACTCCGCTACCCGTCAAGGCAAGAACTGTTTCGGAAATCGAAGCATTCGACTGAATCGTAAGTGTGGAAATATCATTCGTAACTGCAGTGGGCGTGTAACGCACGCTGAGTGTGCAGCTTTGTCCTACAGCGATAGGCTGCGTACACCCGTTTTCGGCTGTCGGTACGGTGAATACAGCACTCGCCGCCACGGCCCCGGAGATCGTCAGCGGCAAAGTACCGCAGTTGGTGAGGGTAAACGGATTCGTCGCCATAGGTGCCGACCGTTACCGGCGGCCAGTAAAGCGCGTTATTGCCGCTGGACGCAAACCGCCGGAGCGGGCACGCTCGGGTCCACCAGCGCCACGTACGAAAACATAACCGCCACTGGAATCGGGAAAGCTGGGCGTCGGGACACTTGCCAGGTAAGCGCCGCTGGTGGTGTAAAGGCCGTAGCTTGCCTGCGCCGGTTACGTGGGCGCGATGGCTCGCATCAATGGCCAGCGCCGTAGCCCCGCTTGCGGCTGCACCGCCCAGAAAGGTCGAGAATTTGAGCCTGGTCCCGGTTGGGTCGAATTGGCTCAGGGTCGTAACGACCGGACGGCGCGCTGGCCGTACACCGGCATGGCATCCTGCATCGGTGTCACCAGAGGAAAAGTAGAGTTGATGCTGGTACGCCCCGCCACCCACAGATCGCCGTCAGGGATCGAGCGCCAACGCCATTGAGTTCGGCGCTCGAGTCCCCAAAAAAGGTGGAGTACAGTCAGGTCTGACCCGAAAGGATTTACTTCCGTAAGAACACGAATTAGTCGAAGCGCTGTGACGTAGCCTGGTTCGCATCCGCAGTCGTGGGATACGTCGCCGGCGCCTCGTGCCCAGCCACGAATGCGCTCCCATCGGCCAGCGCCACCACTCCGGTGATGTAGGAGGTTGGCAGCAGAGTGGAGTAGACAAAACTTCCGCCTCCCGCCGCCACTTTAGCCAAAAACGGCTGCGTACCTGGATTCTGTTGCAGGTAAACGCCGGACGTCGTCGGCCACAAAGTCCCCGCCACGCCTGCGACATAGGCATTTCCGGAAGCTGTCCAAAGCTAACGCGTACACTCCGGTCGCGCCTTCGCCTCCAATGTAAGGTTGGAAGTCCGGGTTGCCGAGGAAGGCGCTGTACGTAACGTTTCCCGTAGGGTCGAACTTCGAAAGAAATACCTGCGAAGCCCGGGCACTGGGCGGCCCATTGTTAAGTGCGCCGGCGGTATAGGGGTAAAGGCTGGAACTTGTATCACCGCTGATATATGCGTTGCCCGCGGCATCCACAGCCATCGCCGTAACCGTAGTGCTCGCATTCTGTCTCCGAGCCGGCGCCCCACCAAGCAGCGTGCTGTAGTTCAGCGACGAGCCGTCAGCGGACAGCGATAGCCAGAAAGCCGAAGTAGTTGCCGGCGGTTCGCCGATCCGGCCGTCTGCCCGTTCTTAACCGGGAAGTCCGTCGCCTGCGTTCTGCCGGCGATGAAAGCGTTGCCATTGGGATCCGCCCCTCCGGCGATAGGGTTGCGTATAGCCGTTGCCGCCAATCAAGGTGGAGTAGATCAGCGTCTTTGCCATCCGGGCTCAGCTTGCTGACGTAGGTCTGCAGGCGTCATTGGCCCCGCAGGTACCGCATCCCGGGCAACGCTCCTTGCGTCTGCGGAAAGCCTAAACCCGCAATACCCGCGAGGTAATTGTTACCGCTGCTGTCCGTGCCAATGAACTCCACGAAAGTCTGGACGGCCTGGGTCGCGAGGTAAGTCGAAAACGAAAGCACAGGATCGATCACCAGCGTGCGCCGCGGATCGTGACTCCCTACAGTAAAGGTGATATCACCCGCCGGCCAACACACGGAATCCCCCGCTGCGCTGCTGCCGTCCGCCGGGCATTTCCTGGTAGATGATGGGCTTGTGCATCTGTAACTTGCCGGCGGGCAGCGCGATCGTCAGTTCGCCGTCGCTGTTCGAGACTCGCGTGAGCATCCGCCGAAAGGTGGAGACGGATTTGCCGGTAGTCGCCACCGGGAGAAATCGACGAAGTCATGTTCCAGCAGCTGCCCGTTGCCGTAGAACACTGCATCGATCCCGGGATACAACTTCGAGTAAACCACCTGCCGGTAATTGGGAACGTGGGTGCGCCAGCGCGAGGGATCGTTCCCCAGCAGATAATTGCTCTGACTGGACGCGAGCGAGTTGCCGTGCGGAATTGTCGCCGAAGCGCCTACAAATCCAATCTCAAGCCGGCCGCGCCCGGCTGCCCTGCAACTGCAACCTGAACTTTTCTCGGCTCCCAGGCGACGTCGCGCCGTGCAACCGTCCCGTCATCGCGACCGGGCCGGATGTCTGGCTGGGCGCCGGCTCAAATACGATGGGGATGCCGTTTTCAGCAATCCGAGCTGATCTTTGACCTTGGCCGAAGGCTGATAAGGAAGAGACGCAAAGCAAGCAAAGACTAAAAGTTACCACCCGCGTGAGAGCCACAAAGTTCCTTTTATTCCAGCAAATGTTTGAGCTAGGGCAGAGTAGCAGAAGTGATCGCGGCAGTGTATTGCAAACTTGAAGTGACTGGGGGAAATCACACTATCAAAACATAGAGATGCGTGAAATATGATCGCAACTATGAATTAGCCAGCCTGGAGCATACCCTCTGTACATGGCGACCAAGCCCGTTGTCCCGAGGTGGCGAGTGGAGATCCTGCTAAAGAGAGCCTACGAACAACCGAAGGCCGAGGATGGTTTTCGCGTCCTGGTGGATCGGTTGTGGCCACGCGGCAAGAAGAAGGCCGACCTGCGTTTGGATGCATGGACAAAAGACATCGCGCCCAGCACCGAGTTACGAAAATGGTTTAGCCATGATCCGAAGCGTTGGCTCGAATTCTGCGAGCGCTACAAAAAAGAGTTGAAGAATCCAGGCGTGCGAGCCGCAATCGCTCAAACCATCCGCGCGGCAGCGAAACACAACGCGATCACGCTGGTATATGGGGCAAAAGACACGAAGCACAACGAAGCGATCATATTGCAACGTATATTCAGGCGTATCGCTCGCAGCAAAGAACTGAAAACGAGCGCGCGACCGTAACTCTGGCTCGTCTGGAATCCTGGAGATTATTCCGATGACACGGTCTGCCGCGAAGCCTGTCGTTTCCAAAGCCCGGCATGAGATCGGGGAGATAGAGAATCTCACACCACCGCCGACCTTCGCGGCATCCACTCCCTCGGCAACGGCTGTACTATCGTCCCGGCCCGGGGAACGCAGGTCACACCGGGCGAGGGTAAGAAGCTTTTTCGTCGAAAGCTTGAATCGATGCCTCAAGCTGCTCGTGGAGGCTTTCGCCGAACTGCATCAAGTCGGACGTCAGGGTGCTCATGTCAATGGATAGCAGATGCTCCTGCACGGTGTTCGATACGATGTTATGCAGGATGCGGGCTTCCGCCACGACCTGGCGTGCCGTATAGCCCTGATGTCGTCGTTCTTGCCCATGCGCGCGAGCGGCCTCTCTCGCTTCATTCCCCCCCTCGAAACGATTTGAATCAACGCGCTCAGCAAGCTCCGCCAGAATCGCCGGTTTATCCCGGCGCTCTCTGTCCCGAATCTCCACCGCGATTGGGTGGGCAGTCGCCGCGCCGCTACCAACGCCGCGAAGACAGTGACCAACGTGCGCACGTCGCTTCCCTTCGGTGATGGGGCATCGAACGTCTCCGGCAGCCGGGATAACACCTTCGAAGGCTACACGGGGCTGTGGGACGGCACGGTGACCAACCATGCGCAGTTCCGCGATTACTGGAACGTGGCTGGCCGGTGGCTGCAGCCTGATCCTTACTACGGCAGCTACGACCCCTCCAATCCGCAGAGCTTCAACCGTTATGCCTGTGTTCCATCCTCTTCGATGAATTCGGCTGCCCAGCGGCCTTCTGCTAGACTTCCTGGGAACAGACGAAAAGTACCCCAATGAGTGAAGCACGCGGTATTGCATGTCAGCCGTCTTGACGGGGTACGTTTCGTCTCCATTCGTCCAGGCACGAGAAGGGACTGCTAATGCGGGTTCTGCGAGTAGGAATTGTCGGTGCCGGCCTTTGGGGCGCTAATCATGCCCGGGTCTTTGGGGTGTTACCGCAGACAGAGGTGGTTGCCGTGTGCGACGCGCAACCCGATCGCGCCCAGAAGATGGGATCAGAGTTGGGAACAACCGCCATCTACACCGACTATCATGCATTGATCGCAGATCCGGCGGTGGAAGCAGTATCGATCGCGACGCCTGACTTCACGCACACGCCGATCATTCTGGCCGCTCTCGGCGCCGGCAAGCATGTTCTCAGCGAGAAGCCGCTCGCGACCACTCTGACAGAGGCAGAAGCCATCGCCAAGGCGGCCGCCGCCTCTAAAGGAAAGCTCATGGTCGACTTTCATAATCGCGTGAACCCGGCGATTGTGCAGGTCAGAGACAGCATTGCGTCAGGTGAGATTGGACGCCCGATCCATGGCTACGCACGCCTGAGCAACACGACGTTCGTTCCACTGCAGATGCTCAGTTGGGCATCCAAATCGTCTGCGCTTTGGTTCCTTGGGAGCCATGTGGTCGACGTTTTACGCTTTGTGCTGGCCGACGAGGTGACGCGCGTGTTTTCGGTATCCCGACGGGGTGTGTTGTCGGGCCGCGGCGTGGAAACCCAGGACGTTCATCTCTCGACTCTCGAGTTCTCAAAAGGTGCGGCCGTGGTGATGGAGAACAGTTGGATCCTGTCGCCCGATAATCCCATGGTCTTCGACTTCAAGCTGGAATTCGTGGGGGAACAGGGGCAGATCCAGGTCGATCCTTCGCATAACGGGGCGGTTCGCCGCTTGACCGGAAGTGGCCTCAAGTACTCTGACGTTTTAGGAATCGTTCCGACCGGAGAAACGCGGGTCGGAGGTTTCGTGCTCGAAGCCATCGCCCGCTTCGTCGATGCTGTGCTCGACGGCGCCCCGCTGCTGGCCGGTGTTGAAGACGGACTTGCGGCCACCCGTGTGCTTACGGCGATAGAACACTCCGTGGTCTGCGGACTACCAGTGAATCTATGAAATGATGAGGGCCTGAGGTCAGCTTCGAGGTCACCGGTTTTAGGCACTGCAACTTCGCGCACCGAAATGGGGGGATGAGGATGGGCTTCACAGAATGGTTCGGCCTGGCCGGCAAGCGAGCGCTCATCACCGGGGCGAGCCGCGGTCTGGGCCGAGAGATGGCACTTGCGCTGGCGGAGGCGGGCGCCGATGTGATCATCACAGGGCGCACCCAGGCATCGCTCGACGCGACCGCCGCCGACATTCGGGCGCGTGGACGGCACGCGTGGACATTCGTCGCGGATATGGGGGTTCCGGAGCAATGCCAGTCCTGCTGCGAACGAATGCTGGCCGAATTGGCGCCGATCGATATTCTGATCAACAACGTAGGCAACCGGGAGACAAGCGGCCCCATTCTAGAGGAGACGCTCGACAGCTGGCGCGCCATGATCGACCTTAACCTTACGAGTTGCTTTCTCGGCACCAGGGTGATCGGGGCAGCGATGCTCAAGCGCGGCCAGGGCGGCCGCATCATCAATATCGCCTCCATCAGCGCGCTTATTGCGAACCGTGGCATCGGCGGGCGCGCCTACGAGACAGGGAAGGCAGCGGTGCTGCACTTTACTCGCTGCGCCGCAGTCGATTGGGCGCCGCATGGCATCACGGTGAATGCGATCTGCCCTGGACTCTTCATGACCGACGTGAACCGGGAATGGAACGCAAAGCGCCCAGACGTGATTGATGCTTTTGTGCAGAACGTGCCGATGGGGCGGCCCGGAGAGCCCCATGAGATTGGTCCGCTCGCTGTTTACCTGGCAAGCCCGGCAGCCGCCTATGTCACCGGCGCTGCCTATGTGATCGATGGTGGATACACATTATTGTAGGGCTACGATTAGAAAGGCTGGCGCCTGTATCAAGAATCATCCATACAGGCGGTAAATCGTTCAACGACGCCCTCAGGTAAAGCATGTTGCGGACTACCTGGCAGGGTTTTCCGACCTGCTGCGGGAGAGGCTCCGTCACAAACGCGCACGAAAGAGCTGCAATGACAGCGAATGGTCTTGACGGCAAATGCGTCGACACTGGTACCTATTCCCCTTAATTTTGCATCGTGTTAAGCTTGCGTTCATGACGCGTTTGGCTCGTATGGTGATTTCCGGTCTTCCGCACCACGTGACACAACGAGGGAATCGTCGCGAAGCAATATTCTTTGAAGACGGCGATCAGGAAATTTACCGTGATCTTGTTGGGGAGCAGACGCGCAAGGCCGGGGTGGGCCTACTGCTTAATGCCGAGCCATGTGCACCTGATCCTGAATCCGCAGCAAGCGGATAGGCTGGGTCGTGCGGTAGGCGAGGCTCATCGTCGCTATACAAATTTCATCCATGCACGGGGCCGCTGGACGGGCACTTATTTCAGAGCCGCGTCGCGTCCATGGCCTTGGGTGACTCTCATCTCATTGCAGCGGTCAGTTATGTCAGCCTGAATCCAGTCCACGCGCGGTTGGTGGAACGGGCGCAGGACTGGGCTTGGTCGAGTGTTCGTGCGCATCCAGCTTCCGCGGATGATGGGTTGGTCACTATGCGTCCTGTGCTGGATCGCATGCCGCACTTTGCTGAGTTGCTATCGGCTCGCCAAGAGGAGGACTTTGGCGAACTCCGGCGATCTGAGGGGATTGGGCGGCCACTCGGGACAGCAGAGTTTGGAGCCGGTCTTGAACGACTACTCGGTAGGCCCATCGCACGTCGCGCTCCCGGACGGAAACCTACACCCACTGTCGCCGGCCAACAGCTGAAATTGCTGCAATAGACATCATGTCGACGCATTTCTGGAGCTTATTCGCTTCCTTCGAGCTTCGTCTTGTGCTTAAGACCGCAACCGGACAGTCGCGCAGCGACGGATGATAGAAGCCCAGGATGCAGTCCAGGATGCAGTCCCGGGTAGGGTCAGGCGACCAATCAAGCCCCGAAAGGACGGCTGAAAATGCCCCAGAATTGTCATCCCGAGCGAAGCCGAGAGAGCCTGGACCTTGCCACGTGAAGGTACTCAGCGAATCACTCCCGCGCGTCAGGCACTCTGCAGAGGCTTAAAAACCAGAGAAGCCGAGTTCATGCAGTAGCGCAGGCCAGTCGGCGGAGGCCCATCGTTAAATACGTGGCCCAGATGCGCATCGCATCGTTTGCAGGCCACAGCGGTGCGCTCGCCGAAACTCCTGTCTTCCAGCCCCACAACGTTTTCTTTAGCGATCGGCTGCCAGAAGCTGGGCCAGCCGGTACCCGATTCGAACTTTGTATCGGAAGAAAAGAGCGCTGTATCACAGCAGATACAACGGAAGATCCCTCGTTCATGCACGTTGAGATAAGCGCCGGTAAAGGCCATCTCGGTATCTGCCCGGCGCGCAATGTCGTAGGCATTGGCGGAGAGTTGTTGCCGCCACTCCGCGTCGCTCTTCACCATCTTTTTCACGCGGATCACACCCATGGGCGCGCCGGCTGGGGAGAACTCAGCGATTTCCACCTCAGGGATCGGTCCGGACGGCACGCTGGCTTCGACAAGAACAGGCTGCGAACGGCGGGACCACACCGCCACGGCCGCCGCTACCAGGCCGCCACTAAGAAGAAAGGCGCGGCGGGTCACGCTTCGCCGTGCGACATCCACGTTCAGGTCCGAGTCGAACATAGGCTTCCCCCCTGTTGGACTCGCGGCCCGGTCGAGAGTTACAAAGCAGCCTTTTCAGGCGTCCAGTTGCTTAGTCGAACAGGCTACCCTCTCCTTCGATCCCTTCTGAGTTGTGGCTACGTGCTCAGAATCATGTGGGGGTAGTTTCGTCTGTCCCGAAACTCTTGCTCCTGAAAGCCGATCCCGAGGGGCCCACCCTCATCTTCTATGCAGCTTTACAACACGGATTCATTTCACTTTCTACTCCTTCCGTGCTTCTGCAGCACACATCATGTCGACGCATTTGCCTCAGCTACCAGAGGGAGTTATTGCAGATGGCCCGAGAACGTAAGATCAAGATCGAGGTCGATCGCGATGATTGCGATCTCTATGCGCGACTTACTGACCCAATGACTCGAATTCCGCTCCTATGGCAGGAGCACATCATGCCAGATAAAGCCACAATGCTTTTCGACAACGTTTTTCATGTGAATCCGCCGCGAGTCTCGGTGTGCGCCAGGACATACACCAATCATTGGTCCCGTTTTTCTCTTTGTTGGCGAATACCAGAGCGTCGCTAGTATTCGCCAACGGTCAGAACGATACTATTTCAACAGATGAAGGAACGGTGCGTATGCGTAGATCGTGGTGCATATGCTCCACATGATGACGAAGAACCTGTTCGGCTCTGAAGGGTTACGTATCGCCCTTACGAGGAAGCCCAGCGTGGCGACGACCAGAGCAGACAAGGTTAACCAGGTTAACAATCCGTGGGGGCCAGCCTTGACGAGGCGAAGGACGGCCATCGTAGCACAGAACAAGAGCAGTCCAACGGTGATCCATTGGAGCGTACTCTTTGCATTCTGATGCTGCGGTTGCCTCAAAGTGAGCATCTCGTAAACCGTCTTCATAACACCTCCTGGTCAGCAGCTTCCGAACAAGTAGTCTAAACCGAAGTAAACGGCTGCCACGACACCAAAGATACTAGCCACTACAGCACTGAAGAATACGGCCAGGGAAGCCAAGATGCCCGTGAACACGCCCATCCCTTGAAAGTTGTGGCAGCTACCATTCGGCATGGGCACTCTCGGATTAATCGGAATAGCGGCCACCGTGCTCAGGTTCGTATTGACGCTCGCTGAGATGGTCGACTGATACTGACTGAGGTACGACATGTTGTTCAAGTCAGTTGACTGCACAGGGGAAACCAAGGCACGGGCCTGAGTGGCGACTGACTCCGCCAGAGTAGAACTCCACACGAATGTTGTGGGATGGAAATGGCTCTGGAGCTTGGTGACCATGCCGTTACCATTCCATATGCCTTGAAGCATGCTCATCAACTGGGCGAGCTGCCCTAGCTGTGTGTCCGTGACATTCCCGGCCTTAACTGCCCCGTAGACGGCATTCAATGTCGCTTGGATGCTAACCAGGAGGGCGGAAGAAATGCCAGAGGCCGTGTCTGGAGGATCTATAGGGATGGCTGTGGCCCACGCTTCAAAGGGGGTGTAGGCCAGGAGTGGCGCTCCGGCAACAACTAAGGTAGCGGACTTCAGCAGGCTACGACGCGTTTGCATGAATTAACCTCCCCAGCCTTATACATTCCCGAGGCCACTCTGTCACGCACGAATATAGCCTTTCCGGGGACATGATATCAGTGTGTCGGAGAGAAACTGCTTCATTATTGGGGCAGACGTTAGGTGAGTTCAACGCTCGGATGAATGAAACATCTATTGGAAGCGAACGCGCGGCGGCAAACGAAGCGGCGGAATGGACCCTGCTAGGCGCATTAGGCGTAAGCGAGAGCCATGCGATGGCGAAATAGCTTTAGAAGATTGTGCGTGGCGCATGTCAGCCTCCACTCCGAGGTCGCTTTCAGCAAGCCTCGTAAGTGGAGTCTGCGGATGCCTCGGGCTTCTTTGATCTGGCCGAATACGGGTTCAACGGTGGATTGTCGAAGTGCGTAGCGAGCTTTTCCCTGTTCGGTGGCCAGAACCTGCCTCATGCGGAAGGCCTCTTCATGGCGAGGTGCGGTGGGCGACAGAGAGCCGCCGGGCAGTTGCGGTCTGGAGTCAGGAGGTACCAGCATTTCAATGCCATGCAATGATGGATCCAGCAAGCTGCGTGTGTTCCAGTAACCTGCATCTGCGGTGATCGTTGTTGGTACCCCCTGGACCGTGCTTCGTAGGCTCTTCACCATGGGTAGCAGTTGCTGGCAATCGAACGCCTGCTGGGTCAACTCTGCGGCCACGATGATTTGAGCGTGCGAGTCCACTGCGATCTGCGCGTTGTAGGCTTGCATAAGGCCTCCTTGCCCACCACCTTTCATCAGTCGCGAGTCCGGGTCAACGAAGTTATATCGACGGCTGGGAGCAGCAGCGTTGCTTCTCGCGCGCAGACGCCGCTTTTTATCATTCTCCCGCTGTTTACGATTGTCTGCCTGTTGGCTGGTCTGCTCCGCTTTTTTAGGACGGCCGGGTTTGCGCAAGGGGAGATTGGCTGAGACCGCCTTCAGTTGGGCCTGTACTTCACGTTCTAGCTCTGCCTTCGCTTGTTGCAGCCGCTGCAGCCGCTTTTGAGCATTCGCTAACTCGTCAGGCAATCGGTTGCCCGGTTGAGCTGAGCCCACGCGCTGATCTTCTTCACGGTCCATTTGCTGCGCCTGGCTCAGCAACCGCGCAACCTCTGCACGCCAGTGTTGTTCCCGCTCGCTGAGCTTTTGATAATTCATAGAACGCCAGGCGCTGGTGTTAGCCTTCATCTTGGTGCCATCGATGGAGACATTGCCCAACTTCACCAAGCCTGCCTTTTGACATAGCCGCAGGGCTTGCACGAATAAGTCCGCTAGCGTTTGAAGATGTTGCTGACGAAAAGCGGCCAAGGTATCGTGGTCGGGATGCTGATCGGCAGACAAATAGCGAAAGGCTACGTTGTCGTAGGTCGCCTGTTCGATCTTGCGGGAGCTCGTGACTCCAATGCAGTAACCGTAAAGCAATAACCGCACCATCAGCGCAGGATGGTAGGCTGCCAAGCCTCGCCCATCACTTCGTTCATAGCTGGCGTAAATGGAGCACAGGTCTAACTCGTCTATCACTTCGGCTACGAATCGTGCCAGGTGATTCTCAGGCAGCCAGTCCTGCAGTGATGGAGGAAGCAAAAACGGCTGGTCGTGGCTACAAACTCGAAATCGCTTGCTCACCAAGCAATCCTACGTGATTTTCCCTCCCAGAATGAAAGCATTTCTGGTGCAGTTTCACATCTATCTCCGACACACTGATACCTATTCACCGTCACGTTCATTTATTGCGATAGGTATGCTGTCGCCAGAGTGTCCGGCAATTCTTCGGGAGTCGGACACCTCCATCACAAAGTAACTAGCGTCTCAGCATAATTAACGCGGTCGCGACCAGCAGCCTTTGCTCGATACAGCGCGTCATCAGCCTTTTTCAGAAACGGCTCAATCGGAAGCGACTTGTCCCAATCTTCAATGGTGATCGCTCCCATGCTCAACGACACCGGAATCAGCCCTTGCGCCGTGGGGATGGGGAGGCAACTGATAGCACTCCGCACCTGCTCCGCGCGCTCTTTCAGTTCGTCGCCTCTGGTGCCATTCATCACTATCAGAAACTCTTCTCCTCCATAACGGCCAACAGCGTCATGCGACCGGACCGCATCCTGAAGGCGCTGGGCCACCTCCTCTAGCACCTCGTCGCCGGTCTGATGTCCATACATATCGTTGACTTCCTTGAAATGGTCTATATCACAAAGTAAGAGAGACACCGGAGAGCGTTCCCGTTTCGACCGGCTTAGTTCGCTTCGAAGTAACGCAAGAATGGCTCCCCGGTCCCATAGCGAAGTCAGCGCGTCGTGGGTCGCCTGGAAGCGCATTTTCTCGCGCGCCTCTACCAGCTTATCTTCGAGTTGAAGAACGCGCCGTCCGGTGTGTAATCTCGCCTTCAGCTCTGCGGGATGGCAAGGTTTCGTCAGGTAATCGTCGGCTCCAGCCTCCAGACCCTGAACAACATCTCCACTCGATTGCTTTGATGTCAGCAACAACATATATACATACGCATCCTCATGTCTTCCCCGCACTGCACGGCACACGCCTGGTCCATCCAGCCCAGGCATCATCCAGTCGATCAATGCCAGCCGGGGTCCATCCGCCTTGGATAAAACCCTGGCTGCCTCCCGTCCGTTGTCAACCGTGATCACGTTGTAACCGCTGTTCTGCAGCATGTGTTCCATCAAGCGAAGTGAAACCGGATTATCGTCCGCGACAAGAATCCTCACTTTACTGCCTCCAAAAACATATCTTCAAGCGCCTCAATCACTCGAGGTAGCTCTTCCTCTAACTCGGTCACTAAGGTATTTGCCGTTGCAATGTCGCCGCCCTTCCCCATCGACTCAAGCTCGCCTGCAATCCTCGACGCGATCGGGGCAGCAAGATTTCCTAATGCGCCTTTCAGCGCATGTCCCACTCGTTGTAACGCGGCAGCATCGCCCTTCGTCACCGCTTCGCGTGCCGATAGAATCTGTCCCGGATAGTCTCCGCGGAATATTTCGAGCAGCTCCGCAAGAAAAATGTAATCGCCATCGACTCGCTCCAGCAGTTCTTCCTTTTGGACAGATTCTTCCAGCGAATCGCTCGTCTCCGCGAGAGAAACCTCCACTCGTTCCTTAGCCACATAACTGTCCAGCACGTCGTCAAGCTCCTGCGGTCGGATCGGTTTGATGAGATAGCCGTCCATGCCAGCCGCCATGCAACGTTCACGGTCGCCCTTCATCACCAGCGCCGTCATGGCAACTACCGCTTGATGGCGTTCAGAGAGCTTCTCTTTCTCACGGAGCAACATGGTCGCTTCAAGTCCATCCATCTCAGGCATCTGCACATCCATTAGCACAAGATCGTAGGACCTCTTCTCTAGTGCCAACAGCGCTTGTCTTCCGGTGGAGGCGACAGCAACGTGGTGGCCCCGCTTCTCTAGCAGTCGTACTGCCAGCTTTTGGTTAACCGGATTGTCTTCCGCGAGGAGAATATGCAGTCCTGTTGCGGAGGCTCCATTCTCCTGCGTCGAGTACTGAGTAATCATAGGAATTGCTCCAGCCTGCTCTTTCGCGTTTAACACCCGTGCAATCGCATCTCGCAGCTCCGACTGACGTACCGGCTTCAGAAGATAGGCAGCGATCCCCAATTCTCCGCAACGTGCAGCGTCTCCCCGCTGCCCTCCGGAAGTAAGCATCATGATCGTCGCTGTAGAAAGGTCGGGCCTTTCTTTGATTTCTTTCACAAGACCGAATCCGTCCATCTTGGGCATGTGCATATCGGTCAGGATCAGACCGTATGGCTCACTGGCCAATCTTGCAGCCGATAGCTCAACCAGCGCCTTTTCTCCATCGGATGCCACCGTCGGATTCATCCCCCACCGTTTGACGAGGCCTTCGAGAATTCGCCGATTTGTGCGATTGTCATCCACAATCAAAACCTTGACCCCGCGCAATATCGCTGGAGCTGCTGTGCCCTCGACCACTACCTCAGGCGTCACAGCAGTCCCTAGCCTGACCGTGAAGTGAAATCGCGATCCTACTCCTGGCTCGCTCTCCACCCAGATATGTCCACCCATCATCTCGATCAGGTGCTTCGAGATCGTCAAACCAAGTCCAGTCCCTCCATATTCGCGAGTCGTCGATGTGTCAGCTTGACTGAACGAGCCGAAGATGGCATTCAACTTGTCAGGTGCAATCCCAACCCCGGTATCGGACACGATGAAGTGAAGCGTCGCAGCCGTTTCCTCTATCACGTCAGCCTGAACCTTCAAGCCGACCTCACCCTCAAGCGTGAATTTCAGCGCGTTCCCAACCAGGTTAATCAATATCTGACGGAGACGTCCGGGGTCGCCCACCACCGTCTCGGATACCTCCGAAGAAACTTCACATAGCAGTTCGAGTCCCTTTTCGTCTGCTCTTAAGGCCAGCGTCTTCAGCGCGCCTTCGATGCACTCATGCAGATCGAAATTGATCTCTTCTATATCTACCTTCCCCGCTTCGATCTTGGAGAAATCGAGTATGTCATTAATGACGTTTAGCAATGAGTCCGCGGACAACTTGACCGTCTCGAGATAATCTCGCTGCTCTGGCGTCAGCTCCGTCTCCAGCGTGAGGTCGGTCATCCCGATGATGCCATTCAGCGGCGTGCGAATCTCGTGGCTCATATTTGCAAGAAACTCGCTCTTCGCGCGGCTTCCGGCTTCAGCGGCGATCCTTGCTCTCTCTCGTTCCTCGTTCAGCTCGGCCATCATGCGATAGCGTTCTTCACTCAACCCAAGCTCCTCCGCACTACGAGAGAAGCGCCGGTCCAGTAGTGACATCAAGAACACGAGCCCCAGAACCACCAGAGCTACGAGTGCAATTCCACCTACTCCAATATCCGAGATGCTTATCGCGTGCGTGAGTTCGGAGGTTGGTAGCGACGCGGGCATAAAGCTGACAGCAGCCATGCCTACGTAATGCATCACAGGAATGGCCAGCCCCATTAAAAGTGCGCTTCCCAACTTTCGCCTGCTCCAAGTCGCCGTCTGTCCTCTCACGGCAAACGTCAACCATAGCGCTACAAAGGATATGACGATCGCGAGGATGATGGAGAGTGCGACCAGGCCAGAAGAGTAGCTGCACATCGCGGGTAGTCGCATGGCCTCCATCCCGATGTAATGCATCGCCGCAATTCCACTGCCCATCACGAGGCTGCCGAGAATGGCTGCCGTCAGCCCCATCGTCTTCCGGCTCACCACAAACAAAGCCACAGCCGAGGCGAAGATAGCCGCCACCATCGAAAGCAAAACAGTGGGCCAGTCATACTGCATCGGTATGGGCAACCGGAAGGCTTCCATGCCAACATAGTGCATCGACCAGATGCCGAACCCCATTGCGAGAGCACCACCGCCCAACCAGGCATACCGAGCAAGGCCCCGGGCAGCCGTCACCCGTCCAGCGAGATCGAGTGCAGAGTAGGCGGCAAAGAGTGCGATCAGAACCGATACTGCGACGAGGAGATAGTTATAAGAACCGTGCATATTCATGTAAAAACACCATTAGATGACTTCTAATTAGAACCCTCTGCAGTAGCCTTTTGATGTAGCACCTTCGAGTCACTCGGCAGATAGCTTCCTGTTCAACTACGGGGGGTTTCGGGACAGAGTTTCGGAAGAGTTTCGAGAGTTTCCGAGAGTTTCGGGACAGGAGTTTCGGGACAGACGAAATAACCCCCAGGAGTTTCGGGACAGACGAAATAACCCCCGAAACTCCGGCCGCTTCTGATGATGTGGGGTAATTTCGTCTGTCCTGGATCTCTTGGATCTCTGTCCTGGATCTCTGAGACCCGCTTCTGAAAGCCGATCCCGAGGGGCTTGCCCTCGTCTTTTACTGCCTTACAACACGGATTTCATTTCAACCTCTACTCCTCCCGTGCTTCTGCAGCACACGTCATGTCACCGCTTTGCCTTTTCGGGGAAAGACGGAATTTCCCCAAAATGAAACGACGGTTATTTCAAAAATACCTGGATGAACACTACTAGGCGTAGAGAGGCAAAAGACTCTGTCTTGGGTCCTCGATTGTCTTCGGAGGTCGTCCGCGTTTTTGTGGCGCCAGTTTTCTTTTTGTGGAGCTTTCCAGTGCACGTACGAACTCCGCAGTCACGAGGGGCCTGACCTATGTGCGTCGACATGCGGAGCACCGTCACTTCAGATGAATTTGCCTGAACGTTAAGCAATGCTCGTCAACTGGCCACAGGAAGGGTACGGGCTTTAGCCCGTACATTGATTCACAGGATGAAGTGGCTTTAGCCGCTGAGGGTAAAGTTGGTTTCCCTCGGCGGCTGAAGCCACATTTTATTCCCATCACTGACGTACGGGCTAAAGCCGTACCCGATGAACTGCGTTCCAATAGGAGGCATAGCGGCCGTGCGCGTAGTTGCGGCTACTAGCCGCCCTTGCACTCTTCTTGACTGCGCAGTATCCTTCCCATCAGTGATTGACAAGAGAAGGCCTCGATGACGAAATCGTCGGATCTATTGCAGGGAACGCTCGACCTTCTGATCCTGAAGGTGTTGACGCTGGAGCCCATGCACGGATGGGCGATCGCGCAGCGCATTCACCAACTATCGGATGAAGTGCTGACGGTGAATCAAGGGGCGTTGTATCCGGCTCTGCACCGGTTGGAACATCAGGCGTGGATTGAAGCGTCTTGGGGTGAATCGGATAATCACCGCCGGGCCAAATTTTACACGCTGACCAAGGCCGGTAGGCAACGGCTGAAGTTGGAAGAAAAGTCGTGGGATCGTCTCTCGGTGGGCGTTCAGGGTGTTTTGAAGGCGACGAGCTAAAGGGGCGCCAGAAATGCGTAGAGTTCAGAGTTTGCTTAGACGCGCGCGGTCTCTTCTCACCCGAGACGCGAGCAACCTCGCTTTGAGAGAAGAACTGGAATTTCATCTCGAGCAGGCAATCGCAGAAAACATGGCGCGCGGCATGTCACCGCAGGCAGCGCGGGCTGAGGCGCAGCGGAGTTTCGGGAGTATGGCGGAAACAACAGCCAATAGTTATGCGTCGCGCGGAGTTACATGGCTTGATGATTTGGCCCACGATATCCGCTATGGCCTGCGGACATTTGCCATACACCGATCATTCACCTTGCTTACCGTTCTGACGTTGGCCCTGGGTATCGGAGCCTGCACGGCAATCTTCAGCCTCGTAAATGCGGTGCTTTTGCAGTCGCTACCCTATGGAGACACAGAGCGGCTGGTGTATTTGTTTACTCCGAACCCTCAGTATCCTTTGCCTCCCGACATTATCGCTCCAACCAAAGCGGATTTCTTTGACTTGAAGAAGGAGAGCCGTTCGTACGCAGGGATGACGCAGTTCGAACAAGCGACGTACAACATTTCCGGTGGAGAGCAAACTCTACGCAGAGGCGTCGCCAAGGTAGACGAGGATTTCTTCCGGACTCTCGAAGTGAAGCCTCTGTTCGGGAGACTCATCGACGCAACCGATCAAGCCTCAGGGAGGGACCGGACCGTTGTGATCAGTTATGCCCTATGGCAAGACTTGTTTGCCCGCGCGAGCGATATGACAGGAAGGTCGGTGCTGCTGGATGGAGCAAGCTATTCGGTGGTAGGCGTAATGCCGCCGGAGTTCGCCTATCCGCACAGAAGCGATATGAGCGCGGCCAACGGCCGTATTGACCGTACCGATCTATGGATTCCACTCGCCTTGACACCACAACAGAGGGCACAGCGGTCGGGCGCGTGGGGATACGTGATGGCGCGGCTGAAGCCAGGTGTCACGCTTCGTGAGGCCCAGGCGGAGATGAGCACGCTGATGGCCCGGTTGAACCTGCTGCACGGCACCTCTGATCGTGGCTGGGGAGCCTATGTGGAGTCGTTTCGCGATTCGGCGCTCGGACCCATCCGTCCACTCATGTGGCTGTTACTCGGCGCTGTGGGAATGGTGTTGCTGATCGCCTGCGGCAACGCGGCCAACCTGCTACTGGCAAGGGCCGCCAACCGTAGGCATGAGTTGGGGGTGCGGGCAACGCTTGGAGCAGGGCGAACACGGCTGCTGCGCCAGATGCTGACCGAGTCGTTGCTGTTGAGTGTTGCAGCAGGTGTTGTGGGCGCCGGTCTGGCATGGCTCTTCCTGCATGGACTGCTTCGGCTCAATCCGGGTGATATCCCCCGCATGGCAGAGGCAACATTAAATTTGCGAGTGCTCGGTTTTCTTGCTGGAGTGACCATGCTGACGAGTCTCCTGTTCGGCGTCTTGCCGGCGCTTTCTGCTACGCGAATCAACCTTGCTGCGTTTCTGCAGGGCAGCGGAATGCGCGGTGCTATAGGAGATCGAAAGAAGGTGAGAAGCACGCTTGCCGTTCTGCAGGTCGCCCTCGTAGTGGTACTGCTCACGGGAGCCGGCTTACTGCTACGCAGTTATGCGAAGGTGCTTTCGGCGCCGATGGGTTTCTCGCCTTCGACGATCACGGCGAGCGTGTTATTCAGTCCAGAGATTGCGCAGTTGCCGCAGAATCCGCTGTTTCGCACGGCAGCGAAACGCAAACAGTTTCTTGAGGACGCGTTGAGCCGATTCAGTCGCATACCGGGAGTGGAGGCGACGGGAGCAATCGATGTGGCGCCCCTGAGTCATTGGGAAGTCATGAGTTCCTTTGAAGTGGAAGGCTATGCCAACGAGAAGGCCAGACCGTTGAAAAACGGCTGGTCACACCAGGATACTTTTCGGCAATGCAAATTCCGCTCATCCGCGGCCGCGGATTTACAGACGATGATCTACCGGGGCGGGCCCGATCGGTGGTCATCAACGAGGTGCTCGCACGGAAATACTTCGGAACGGTGGATGCGGAGGGCCACAGGATAAGGCAGTCAGCACAGGATGAATGGGCGACCGTGGCGGGTGTGGTGGGCGATGTGCGCGCCATGGGCCGGGAAACGCCTGCAGCGCCACAGATGTACGTTTCCTTCTGGCAAGGGGACTTCGACACGATACCCGCGAATGGAGCGGACTTTACCATACGGTCGAGTCTTCCTCCGGAGGTTGTGATCAAGCAGTTGCGTGCAGCTATGCGAACTCTGGATCACACATTGCGCTTGCGGACGTGCACACCATGAGCGATCTGGAGTCGGAAGCGGCGGCCCGGCGACGCTTCCAGGCGACCCTTCTGGCGGTTTTTTCCTTTGTGGCTATGCTTCTGGCCGTGATCGGCGTTTATGGCCTGATGGCCTTTTCGGTCAGGCAGAGGACAGGAGAGATCGGATTGCGAATGGCACTGGGAGCGACGCGCGCTGGCGTGGTTAAGCTTGTTCTACGCGAAGGTTTGACCTTGCTTGCGGCCGGGCTTTGCATCGGTATGGTGACGGCGGCTTTGCTATCGCGCTTGGTCGCGGGATTTCTATATGAAGTGCCGGCGATCGATCCTTTGACCTACACGCTGGTTCCACTGCTGTTACTTGTCGCGACGATCGCAGCATGCGTGGTTCCGAGTGCTCGGGCGGCTGGCATCGATCCTATGAGCGCCTTGCGGCATGAATGACAGAAATGCCTCGCATTGGATGCGGATCTGGCAGCGGGATTGTTACTTACTCCAAAAAAAATATGTCTCCGCAGAGTGCGGCCGCGCTTCTGTAACATGGGACGAGCGGATCGTAATGGCCGCAGGCGAACAATGAGAATCCTTGTGCGGCTTATTTTTTTGGTCTTGTTTTCGGTTGCGTTCGGCTGCGTATTCTCGTTTGCGCAGGTTGCCACCACAGCTTCTCCGCAGGTGGAGGTGACGTTTTATTCCAGCGCCAGCTTCCTGAAATCCGCAATTCCCTTGAATGAGCATTCGCAATTTAGGGGAAGGATCATGGACGGACACAACCAGCTCGCCATGCTTGGGTCCGGTAAATTTGTCACCTTCCATCTCGACCCAGGCAAACACATCTTTGCAGCAAACTCGTGGATGATCGCTAGCCCAGCCGGTGGTGGGCATTTAACAATGAATCTCGCTGTTGGCCAACACTACTACATCGGCGCGTACCTACAGCAGTTGGTCGTTGCATCCAGGTTTCGCCTTGAACAACGTACTTGCGAAGAAGCGAAGCAAGATAACAAAAGCACAGAGCCCCTCAAACGCGAGCATTTGAGGGAGTACGGCCTCGCGAGAGTGGTCGACGAAAGCTCATTCCCAACCTGCCCCCAACCCTTGCCGTAGCTCGTGAGTTCCGGGGGCATGAGCGCCGGCACACCGGGCCCTTTCGTGGACAAGACCTTTCTGGACCAGACGGAATGGACCGTAACTAAAACAGACACACTTTCGGGTAGTTGATTGGGTATTTGCCGTCTGTCCACGAAAAACCCCCGAAAACCCAGAAAAAACCTCCGAAAAACATCATCTGTGCCCGAAAAACCTTAGCGCCGAAGTCCCACTTTTTTGTGGCCAAGCCGAAAATTCGACTTGCTTGACTTTTGATGCACAGTCTTGCATGGTTTATGCATGTTGTTGCGCGTTTCTAATTTTGCGGCTGAATCGGCTGCGCTGCCTGCCGATCGGCAGAGACAGATTCTGGGCCGCCTCAACAAGGATGGCCAAGTAAACGCTTCCTTCCTTGCGATGGAGTTCTCTACTTCAGAAGACACGATCCGCCGCGATTTGAGAAACCTCGCAGCTCAAGGGTTATGCCAGCGTGTCTACGGTGGTGCGGTTCTTGTGTCGCCCGCGTCTACATCCATCGCGATCCGTGCCACAGAGTCGAGCGCCCGGAAGGAAGCTCTTGGCAGAACCCTGGCTACGCTGCTTCGACCCAGGCAATTCTTGTTCATCGATGTGGGCTCCACGAATCTGGCGTTCGCCCGGATGATTCCCGCCGGCCTCCCGCTCACGATCGCAACGCATGATCCGAGCATCGCCGCATGTCTGGTCGGCAAGCCTGATGTCGAACTCATCGTTGTGGGGGGCAGAATCCATCCGAAAGTTGGAGCCGCTTTGGGCGGACGCGCCATGCAGGAAATCGCAGGCATGCGTCCCGATCTCCTTGTCCTCGGCGCTTGCTCGTTTCATGTGGATCATGGCGTTGGAGCGTTCAATTTTGAGGACGCCCAGATGAAGAACATGCTCATACAAAACGCCGGCTCCGTTGCTCTTGCTCTGCTGAACGAAAAGCTCTGTTCCGCTGCCACGCAGATCGTTTCACCGATTGACTCGATCTCTGACGTCGTTGTTGAGGTTGATGCTCCGCTGTCTGAGACAGACGCCTATATGCAAGAAGGATTGCGCGTCCATAGAGCCGACGCAGCAATCGGCTACAGCAGAGGTCAAAACACTGCGACTCGCGCGCGCACTCAATAAGGAGAAGTATGAAAGGAATTGATAAGAAACGAGTCTTCGTCACTGGCGCGGTTCAGGGGATTGGGCAAAGTGTATTCCGTTGCAGCCGTGATGCGCTCAAACTATTTCTCGAACAGGGCGCTGGGGTCCTCAATCACTCTTCCAATCACGAGATCAGTCCAAAGCACGAGTTCCTTGAATATTCAGTTAATAAAGGTGGCCTTGGCAATCTCACAAGCACTCCCGGCCTAGAGTATTGCGATTGCGGAATCCGAGTGAACGCCGTCGCGCCAGGAGCGACCGTAACACCGCTCAATGCGTCCTGGACCGAAAACCGCGAAACTCAAAAGAGGTTGGAGAGCCATATTCCTCTTTGCCGATCTGCATCGGCGGATGAGACCACGGGTGTTTTCGCGTTCTTTGCCAGAGACGATGCAGCGTACATCACGGGCCAGACGATCTACGTGGACGGCGGCCAAACGCTTCATATCGACTTCATGAACAGCTGGTGGTTTTAGAGACAAAGTCACACGCCGGGTTCCACGGCCCTACACCTGCCCATTGGCGTTTGGGGATAACGGCCCTGGAATCCCGCCGGAGATACATGCTTCCGTCTTTCAACCATTTGCGGGCCTAACCCCTCCCCCCGGTTCGATGATCGGAAGAGCAGGGTTTGACGGCTGCCAGTGCGATTCTCCTTCGCCGCCAACAAGTCAGGGAAATCGCGAAAACCTAACGCCCCTGCTCCAGATGCGAATAGGTTGCGCCTGCTGAGGCGCTTCCGATTCGTTCCACTGGAATAGAAGTCCCCCGCCAGGAAGTGGTTGCTTTCCCTCGGACCCATCGCGAGCGTGATTGGCCTCGGTGGACGTTCGTCGTCTGCCCCGAAACCGCGAAAAAGCCCCTCTTGCTGGGAGGGGCTTTCGGGGCAGAGGCCGCTCGATCCATTCTACTTTGCTGATTTCCTCTAACATCCGCTCGGCCTCTCGGGATCGGCTTTCAGGAGCAGGTTTCAAACCAGCCCGAGCTTCCGCGGTAAAGAGCCGTGGCGGTGAGCGTCGAGTATTGACCCGTTTCCCTGTGAAACTTGCAACCACCCACCGCAACTCGATATTGTGAAGCGTCGTTCAAAAAGGGTTCCGCCAAATGTCTCTATCTCGACGTCAATTCGTAAGTTCTCTCTCTGCCGCCGCCACGATGACCCGTTTCCAGACGCTTCGCGCGGCAAATAGCTGCCCCTTTCACCTGGCCGTAATCAACGACGAGATCACACCCGACTTTGGGCGGGCTTGTGAAATTGCGTCGAAAGACTTTGGCCTGCACTGGATCGAGCTTCGCTCCATGTGGAACAAGAACGTTACTGAGCTCGATGGCAAAGAAATCGCTGAGTCGATACGCCTGCTGAAAAAGTACGATCTGAAAGTCACCGATATCGCTAGCCCGCTCTTCAAGGTCGACTGGCCCGGGGCGCCTCTCTCCAAAGAAAGCCCGCCGCATGACCAGTTCCACGCCGGCTTCGGCTTCAAGCAACAGGATCAGTTGCTTGAGCACTGCATCGACCTGGCGAAGCAGTTCGGCACCAACCGTATCCGGTGCTTCGACTTCTGGCGGCTCGACGATCAAAAGCCCTACCGCGCCGCCATCAATGAAAAACTCCGCGGCGCCGCTGAAAAATGTGCCAAGGCCGGCCTGATCCTGCTGCTGGAAAATGAAGTGGCTTGCAACACCGCCACGGGAGAGGAATCTGCTGCTGTGCTCAAAGCCATTCCCAACAAAAGCTTCATGCTCAACTGGGATCCCGGCAACGCCGCCGCCCTGGGCAGTACGCCTTATCCCAATGGCTATCATCTGCTGCCGTTCGAGCGCATCGGCCACTGCCATGTGAAGGATGTGGTGCTGCCCGCGGGCAAGAAATTCGAATGGGCGCCCGTCGGAGCGGGAAGTGTCGACTGGGCAGGGCAGTTCCGCGCTTTTGCCAAAGACGGCTACCACTACGCTGTAAGCCTTGAGACCCATTGGCGCGGAGCAGGCACGGCTGAAGCTTCAACCCGCGAAAGCATGAAAGGCATGAAGGCAACGCTTGCCAAGGCTGGCCTGAACTGCTGAGCAAGCGTTCCAGGCGGCGGTTTCTACCACGAAACCGCCGCCTGGATGGAGAAGTCGCCTATTCCGTAAGGCTGCTCTGGGAACCCGCTAGTGGATCGGTGATCTCTTTCGCGTAAAACATATGCGAAATGCGCGGGGGGGCGTTGCCGCGATGGAAGCTCCACACGTGGTCGCGAATCGCAAGGTCAGAAGCCGTAAACCGCTCCCGCTGCCGCAGATACTCAAGCCATGACTCGGTGATGAAGGTCTCGTTCAAGCGCCGGGGATCGGTCGCATCCTGGTAGACGCCCCAGCGAATCGCCCCATCACGCAAGCGCACATCGCGCAGCCTATGCACCGCCTGGGTAAAGGCCGCATAGTCCTGCGGGTCGACGCTGTATTCGATTGAAACGCGCACCGGCCCCGCGAAGTCTTGCGGCGCCGAAGGCAGCTTGGGTATGAGAAAGGCGTAGTGATGCGGGCTGAAATCGGGCGGTACCTCACGCAGAATATGAAACTTTAGCGAGAGCGGAAGCGTAACCGCCAAACCGATGGCCGCGGCCATCAACGACCTCGACGTAGAGGCGTGCTCCGCGACATAACCCCAGATTACGCCGCCCAGCGCCATGCCCGCGGCAAAGATCATCTGATACGCACCCAGCGCGCGGGCCTGTACCCAACTCGGCGTCGATACCTGCACGGCAAAGTTGAGTGTGGACATCGCGCTGGTCCAGGCAAAGCCGCCGGCGATGAGCATGGGAATAATGATGAGTGGAACCTTCACCAGAGCCAGTATGGCCAGCGTAGCCACAAACACCGCCGAGGCTCCGCCGATGATTTGATCGGCGCTGAGCAATTTGCGTACGCGGGGCAGGCTGGTCGCGCCGATGACCGCGCCAAACCCCATGCTGCCATTGAGGATGCCGTAACCCATGGCCCCCTGATGCAGATCGTTGCGCGCGACCAGCGGCAGCAACGCCCACACCGCACTGACGAAGAGAGTAAAGATCGTGGTGCGCGCGAACGCCGCCTGCAGCATGGGGGCGTAACGCATGTAACGGATGCCCGCCCGCATGGAGCCGTGGATACGTTCCGCGGGTAAAGCGCTCTTGAACAGCGGCTTGCGCTGCCAGCGATACAGAACCAGAATGACGCCAACGAATGAAATTGAGTTGAGCAGGAATACCGAGGCCGCACCGGTCGTCGCGCGGACGAACAGCGCGATCATCAAGCCGCCCATCGCCGGACCCACGGCGCGGGCGAGATTAAATCCGGCGGAGTTGAGCGAGACCGCGTCGGGCAGTTGCGCGCGTGGAATGACCTCAGGCACAATCGCTTGCCATGCCGGGCTGTTCATCGCTGCGCCGATGTTCAGCAGGAAGGTAAGGATCAGCAGAATCCACGGCGAGATGATGTCGAAGAAGGTGAGCACGCTCAGGATGGCGACCGCGGTCAGCATCCACGACTGCCAGAAAATGAGTAGCCGGCGGCGGTCGTAAATATCGGCGGTAGCGCCGGCCAGCAACCCCAGAATCACCACGGGCAGACTGGCCGCTGTCTGCATGAGCGCGATGAGCAGAGGTGAGGGCGTTAGCACCGTCATCAGCCAGGCGCCGGCAGTGTCCTGCATCCATCCGCCGAGGTTCGAGACGATCGACGCTAGCCACAGATCGCGAAACAGCGGCACGCCGAGCGGCTCGAAGCCGTGGAGCTTTTTTCCTGTTTGCGGCTGATTTGTCTCGACTGGGTTCATGGCTGAGCGGGCGCTTCTTCGATTATCCCAGAGCAGAAAGGCCCCACCTTGTAGAGGTACCCACAACACCAATGCTGACGCGCACATTCACTGGTCAATCGAGGTGCGCGTATGGCCAACGGAATCAACACGATGGACGGGCTTCCGACGCTGCTCCAGGCCTGCGTGCGGGAGAAGAAACCGCAGCTCTCTCCACTGCGCTCCACCGGAATTCCTGTCGAGCTTAGTGGCGCCTATGAAGCTCTTGCAGTTTTCCTTGAGAGAAAACCGCATACGTGATGGTTGCGAGTGCAGCGTGGTAGGAAATCCGGGTACGCACCGGTCGAGATGACAACGGAACCGAACGCCGCACAAGGGAGTATCCTAAGAAACGTGCCGCTCCGGGGAATCACCCTTTCCGTATTGATGATTGTCCTGCTGATAACGCAGGCAGCGTCGTCTGTGTGCGGAGCGCAATGTGTGCAGCACCAGGCCCCTGCCGCAGGCCACGCAACCACCATGGCCCATTGCCATGACATGCAGATGTCTGATTGCGGCGTAGCCATGCAAGCCTTGCCGCGCTGCGCGACACCTGCCTGCGCGACACCTGCTTGCGCGATGGCGCTCCCGCTAACACACCAGCAAGCTCGCGCGGAAGCACAAGCGTCGCAACCGCCGATCGTGCTCCACAAGCAGGTTCCCGGCGTGCAGGCTGCCTCGGCCGCGCCCACACTTGCCGCACAACGAAGCCGCCCCGGCGTTTCGCCACCCCTGCCCGCACTGCGCGTCTAGCCACACCGCACCCTCTCTTATCTGCAAGAGGGAAGCATCCTCCTGCCATTTTCTGTAACAGACCCTTCAGGAGCCACCATGAGTAACCGTCGTACCTTTCTGGGCCGAGCCCTGGGCGCCGGCGCCGGCCTGTTCGCTGCGCGCGGACTATCGGCGCAAATGCAAATGAAAATGCCGATGCCGCCCGAGCATGAGGCCGCGAAAACCAGGCAAGGCGAACCGTCACTGACCGGTATTCACACGCCAGTCATCACCACCGACGTAGGCGACCTGCCTTACACGATGGACGGCGACACCAAAGTCTTCCATCTTGTCGCCGAGGTGCTCAAGCAGAAAATTCACACGGACAAGACCATCGACGTTTGGGGCTTTAACGGCTCGGCGCCCGGCCCGACGATCCAGGTGAATGAGGGAGATCGTGTGCGTGTGATCTTCGAAAACCGTCTCCCTGAGCCCAGTTCCATCCACTGGCATGGCTTTGAAGTTGCGATCGCTAACGATGGCATGCCGGGCATTAGCCAGGAGCCGGTGAAACCCGGCGGCAGCTTCACCTACGAGTTCACCATCCATCAGACGGGAACATACTTCTACCACTCGCACATGGCCATGCAAGAGATGGCGGGCATGCTCGGCGGTTTCATCATGCATCCGCGCGCGCCCTACCGCCCACATTGTGACAAAGACTTTCTGCTGCATCTGCAGGAGTACGCCATTCTGCCCAACATCACCGTGCCCAACACCATGAACATGGAGTTCAACTGGCTGCTGCTGAACGGCAAAGCGGGCCCCGCTTCGACGCCGCTCATCGTGCGCCAGGGCGACCGCGTGCGGCTCCGCTTCGTGAACATGGGCATGGATCACCATCCTCTCCACATCCATGGGTACACCTTTCAAGTCACAGGCACGGAAGGCGGCCGCATACCCGAAGCGGCATGGTGGCCGGGCACGACCGCGCTCGTAGGTGTCGCGCAGGCGCGTGACCTGGAGTTCACTGCCGATCGCGCCGGTGACTGGATGCTGCACTGCCACCTGCCGCACCACATGATGAACCAGATGTCGTCGAGCGTAGGCAAAATGACGCGCCGGCCAGGGCAACCCGCGGGTGTCGACATGGAAACCGGCATGGGCATGCTGCAGGGCACGCCAGGAGCACCTGCCGGCGATGACTACGGCACCAGCCTGGGCCGTGGCATGGGCTTCGGCAGCACGGCCGATATGGCGACGAGCAATGGAGCGCTCTCCACCGGCAAAGCGATGCAAGACATGCCCGGCATGCACGGCGAGCCGGGAGACATCGCCGGCAACGCCAACTCAGTGCCGCTCTTTCCGCAGGATGCCTACATGGAAGGCCCCGCGATGGCCATCGACGCGCAGGTCGAGAAGCCGGAGAACTTTGGTCTGCGCCCCGGCTGGAGCGGATTCATGCAGGGCATGATGACCTTCGTTCGTGTGTTGCCGCCGGCCAAATACGACGAGGTGCTCACGAAGATGAAGCAGGCGCAAAGACCGAACGATCCCTACAGTTCGCTGCTGACAGGCTAGTTTTTCACTCAACCACGAGAGCAACCAGCAGCAACCAGCAGCAACCGCTCGCGTGGCCCATCCTTCGCGCTTCTTGCGCAGGGTGGCGTGCCGCATGAGAGCAACCCGGGAGAACACGATGCACGCACACAAGAAATTCGTATTCCTGCTCTGCCTCGCCGCCGCGCCGTTATGCGCGCAGATGAATCCGAACATGCCGATGCAACATACGTCACCGTCACAGGAGCCGATGCCTGAGGCGGCGCCCGCGCCCGATCTGCTGAAAGACGTTGCCACGCGCCCGCCGCTCAAGCTCGACTACTTTCTGTCACTCGCCGACCGTAGTAACCCAACGTTGCAGCAGGCCGCGGCCATCATTCGCCGGGCAGATGCGCAGGCGAAGCAGGCCGCTCTGTATCCCAACCCCACGGTGGGCTACCAGGGCGAACAAATCCGCGGCGGCTCATTCGGTGGAGGCGAACAAGGCGGCTTCATCGAACAAACCATCGTGCTTGGCGGCAAGCTCGGCCTTCGAAGCCGTGTCTACGAGCAGCAGAAGCAGGCAGACACATTGGGAGCAGAAGCACAGCGCGCCCGCGTTCATAGCGAGGTGACGCAGATGTTCTACGGCGCATTGAGCGCGCAGCAAACAGTCGTGGTGCGCGAGCGGCTGCTGCATCTAGCCAACGACGCCGTGCAGACCGCGCGGCAGTTGGCCAATGTAGGTCAGGCCGACGCCCCAGATGTTTTTGAGGCCGAGGTAGAAGCGGAGCAGGCCGGGCTCGACTACGCCAGGTCGCAGCGCCTCTTTCTGCAGAAGTTCAAACAACTCTCGGTGCTTGCGGGCAACCCCTCGGTGCCGCCCGCGCCTCTCGATGCCGTGTTCGACACTCCTCCTGAAATCGACGCAGCCGCGCTGGTCGATTCCATCGCCGAGCAGGGGCCGACGGTGAAGCAGGCGCAACAGCAGGTGGCCACTGCCGAAGCAAGGCTGAAAGCAGTGAAGCGCGAAGCCGTTCCCGATCTGCAATTGAAAGTTGGCGAGCAGCAGAACTTCGAGGCTTTGGCAGACGTTGCGGGCAGCAAGACCGGAGCGCAAAGTTTCGCCAGCGCCGGCATTGAGCTGCCGCTATGGAATCGCAACCAGGGCAACACGCGCGCAGCAGAAGCGGGGCTTGACCAGGCCCGGCAGGAAGTGACGCGTACCCAGCTTGCCCTGCGATCGCAAGCCGAGGCGCTGGCGCAGAACTACCTCTCCGCCAGGCTTGAAGCGGAACGCTATCGTACTGCGCTCTTGCCCCGCGCCCGCAGGGCATACGAGCTTTACCTGGAAAAGTATCAGGCAATGGCGCAAGCCTACCCGCTGGTGATCGTTTCGCAGCGCACGCTGTTCGAGCTCGAGGTGCACTACATCGAAGCGCTCGATCGCACCTGGCAAAACGCCATCGCGCTCCAGAACTTTGCTTTGCAGGGCGCGCTTGACCGGCCGTCTGCATCCGAATAAACGGTGTGTTCACCCAGGTAACCGCCGGGCGGCATTAAGATTCGCTTACAGGAAAGGAAAACCGCTTGAGCCTGCAACTATGGTTGATTCGTCACGGAGAGACAGAATGGAGCCTCTCTGGGGCCCACACCAGCCGGACGGATATTCCCCTGACGGCAAAGGGAGAAGAGCGCGCCGCCAGGATTCGCGACTACCTGGCGCATCGCGACTTCAGCCTTGTGCTCACAAGCCCCATGCAGCGTGCCCGCGAAACCTGCCGGGTTGCCGGGTATGGCGATGTCGCGCAGGTAGAAGAAAATCTGCGCGAGTGGGACTACGGCATCTACGAGGGCCGCACGACGCCTGATATTCGCAAGGAGCAGCCCGGCTGGTCTATCTGGAATGCGCCACCGCCCGAAGGGGAACCGGTGGAGCACGTAGCGGAGCGCGCGCAAAAGGTGATGGATCGTGCCGCGCAAGCCGGAGGGCAGGTCGCGCTCTTTGCCCACGCGCATGTGCTCAGGATTCTCGCGGCGACGTGGCTCGGTTTGCCCCCGCGTGACGGTCGCCTGCTCGCTCTCGATACCGGATCGGTGAGCACCCTGGGCTTCGAGCGGGAAACCCGCGTGATCCTTACCTGGAATCGTTCGTTCGAAATCGACTGAGCTGCCCCGGCATTTAAGGATTGTGAAAGACCTCCTGCATCTTTGACCAGCCGGTCTGGCCCGGCAGAGGAATCTGCATTGCATCTGTCTGGCTGAGCCAGGCGCGGTTACGCGGTTGCTTCGCCATGGCCGCGTTGCCGGCCTCAAGATTGTTACCAGCCTGTCCTGCTCATCCTCTTCATCGTTGGACCACCTCTCTGAACACCAGGAAATTGAGCACCCGGAAATTGAGCACCCCGAATTTGAGCACCCGGAATGAGGCGACCCTCATCATTGCATGACGGCCCCTGCGCTTGCCAACCCTCGCCATGATGGTTGATCCTCGTTCAGAACCTATGCGACTCGATGGCCACCAGCACTGCTGGCACTACAACCCCCTCCACCACGGTTGGATCAACGGCCAGATGGCGGTGCTCAAACATGATTTTCTTCCCGCCGATCTCAGGCCGTTGCTCGACAAGATTCACTTCGACGGCTGCGTAGCCGTACAAGCCCAGCAGAACCTGGAAGAAACCGCGTGGCTGCTGAAACTGGCCGAAGAGAACCCGTTCATCAAAGCCGTAGTTGGCTGGGTCGATCTGTGCTCCGATGAGTTGCCCCGGCAACTGGAGAACTTTGCCAAACACCCGAAGTTCGCCGGGGTGCGCCATGTGCTGCAAGACGAGCCAGACGACCACTTCATGTTGCGGCCGGCATTTCGCCGCGGCATCGCGCGCCTGCAGGACTTCAACCTGACCTACGACCTGCTGCTCTTTACCAAGCATCTCCCCATTGCGCCCGAACTGGTGTCGGAGTTTCCGCGTCAGCCGTTTGTGCTCGATCATCTGGCCAAGCCGAAGATCGCCGAGCAGAAGATTTCTCCGTGGAAAGACGACCTGCTCACACTGGCCAAGCTGCCGAACGTTTGCTGCAAGCTTTCAGGCATGGTGACTGAGGCTCATTGGAAACAGTGGCAGTCCGCAGAGTTTGAACGCTACATCGATATTGCCTTTGGAGTGTTCGGCTGGGGCCGGTTGATGATCGGCTCTGACTGGCCGGTCTGCACGCTTGCCGGGGAGTATGAGCCGGTGATGAAGATAGTCATCGACTACGTGAGCAAACTGCCGGCGGAAGCGCAGGCCGCGGTGCTTGGTGAAAACTGTGCTCGCTTCTATGGCATCCGGGAGGCGGGCATCAGGCAATGATGAAGGCTGCCGTACTGCATGGAGCGAAAGACCTTCGCATCGAGTCATGGCGTGAGCCTGTCTTGCTGCCGGGCATGGTTTTGCTGCGCACGCGGCGGGTAGGTATCTGCGGAACAGACCTGCACTACTACGAGCACGGCTTCAACGCGTCCTTCGTGCCTGACCGCCCCTTCGTTCTCGGGCACGAACTCACCGCGGAGGTAGCAGCGGTAGCAGACGATGTAACGACGGTGAAGGCAGGCCAGCGAGTCACTGTGAATCCTGCCCGTGCCTGTGGCTTCTGCGGCTACTGCAAGGCCGGCCGCGGCAATCTTTGTCGCGGAACGATCATGCTGGGCAGCGCCAGCACTACACCCCCGACCGACGGCGCTCTTGCCGAACTGCTTACCGTGCGCGCCGACCAATGCCACCTGCTGCCCGCGGATATGGATGACGGCATCGGCGCCATGATGGAGCCGCTCTCGGTAGCGCTGCACGCGCTGCATCGGGCAGGCACCGTATCGGGTAAGCGCGTGCTGGTCACTGGAGCGGGCACGATCGGCCTGCTGGTGGCATTGACGGCGCGTGCATTTGGCGCAGTACCGGTTGCAGTCAGCGACCCGGTGCCGGCCCGGCGGCAAAAGGCAATGGAATTGGGGGTGAGCGCAGCGCTCGATCCACGAGCCGCCGGCCTGCAGGACCAGGCGCGCGAACTCACCGGGCTGGGCTTCGATTGTGTTTTCGAGGCCTCGGGTGCTCCACCGGCCCTGCGCTCGGCCTTCGACCTGGTGCGCCCCGGAGGAACCATCGTGCAGATTGGCACGTTGGGCACGGCCGATATTCCTCTCCCGGTCAACCAGTTGATGGTGCGCGAAATCACCCTGTTAGGGTCCATGCGCTACGGAGATACCTTCGATCAGGCCATCAGCCTGGTAGCTGCTGGCAGAGTGAACATAAAGCCGTTCATCGACCGCGTCTTCTCGCTCGACGATTCGGTAAAAGCTCTCCACTTCGCCGCCGACAAGTCGCTGGCCTTGAAGGTGCAGATTGAACCGTAGCTGAGCCTATAAAGTTAAGGTATGTGAGGTATCTGGGCTTGTTCTTTCCTGATTCTGGTTCCTCGGGTCCACTGCAAACCTTACTCTCCGTCCCGCCCCAGCCGTCCCGCACAGGTCAGCTGCCACGTAGAATAGTGACAAATTCCTTCAGCGCACACGCTGAATCATTGAGGCCCGCAATACCATGTCCGTAATTCTCGAAACCCTGCCCCTCGGTCAGAAGGTGGGCTTAGCCTTCTCCGGCGGGCTGGACACCAGCGCCGCGCTTCATTGGATGAAGCAGAAGGGCGCTCTTCCCTACGCCTACACCGCCAACCTCGGTCAGCCGGACGAAGCCGACTACGACGAGATTCCGCGCAAGGCGCTCGAGTACGGTGCGGAAAAGGCTCGCCTCATCGATTGCCGCGGCCCGCTGGTCCGCGAAGGCATCGCCGCTCTGCAGTCCGGCGCCTTCCACATCACCACCGCGGGCGTCACCTACTTCAATACCACGCCCATTGGCCGCGCCGTCACCGGCACCATGCTGGTCACCGCTATGAAAGAAGACGATGTCAACGTCTGGGGAGACGGCTCAACCTTCAAAGGCAACGACATCGAGCGCTTCTACCGCTACGGCCTGCTCGTCAACCCCGGCCTCAAGGTCTACAAGCCCTGGCTCGACGCCACCTTTATTGACGAACTCGGCGGCCGTGCCGAGATGTCGGCTTTCATGCAGAAGGCAGGCTTCTCGTACAAGATGTCATTGGAGAAGGCTTACTCGACTGACTCCAACATTCTCGGCGCCACCCACGAAGCCAAGGATCTGGAGCTGCTCTCGAGCAGCATGAAGATCGTTGTCCCCATTATGGGCGCCGCTTTCTGGCGCGACGATGTCGAAATCAAGCGCGAAGAGATCACGGTTCGCTTTGAAGAAGGCTTCCCGGTAGCGCTCAACGGTAAGCAGTTTTCTGACCCCGTCGAGCTGATGCTCGAAGCCAACCGCATCGGCGGCCGCCACGGCCTCGGCATGAGCGATCAGATTGAAAACCGCATCATCGAGGCCAAGAGCCGCGGCATCTATGAGGCCCCCGGCCTAGCCCTGTTGTTCATCGCCTACGAGCGCCTCATCACCGGCATCCACAACGAAGACACAATTGAGCAGTACCGCGAAAGCGGCCGCAAGCTGGGCCGCCTGCTGTATCAGGGCCGCTGGTTCGACTCCCAGGCCATCATGCTGCGCGAAGCCGCCCAGCGCTGGGTCGCCAAGCCGGTCACCGGCGAGGTCACGCTTGAGCTGCGTCGCGGCAACGACTACTCGATCCTGAACACAGACTCGCCCAATCTCACCTTCCAGCCCGAGCGCCTCACGATGGAGAAGGGTGAGTCCACCTTCTCTCCGCGCGACCGCATCGGCCAGCTCACGATGCGCAACCTCGACATCACCGACACCCGCGCAAAGCTGATGATTTACGCCGAGACCGGCCTGCTCTCGCTCAGTAAAGGTTCTGAGATGCCGCAACTCAACAGCGGGGTCGACAAAGAGTAAGTGCGGAGGCGAACGACGAGCAAGCATGCCAAAACGAAACTTGGATAGAAGCACCGCCAGGCCCGATCACTTTTTCGTGAAAGAGCTTGCAGACGAAACACCGCCCGCGTTCGAGACGATGCAAAAACTCGATGCACTCGCCCGAGAGCTATACAGCATCGCTCCTTGGATGCTGATCCACGACTACACAAGTTCTCTGGCCTTCAGGCCCTGAGGTACGCTTTTTCCTAAGCGTTCCGCTACAAGGCAGGCAAAAATCCGTACCCCAGCGGGCTAAAGCCGATCCTCTCCACGGCTTTTGCGGCACGGCTCAAGCTCGCTGCGGCGAGGTAGCCATGCCCTTCCGCAGAAAGTCACTGCAGCTCGAAAAACATCAAACCTCTTTGATCGGCAAACACTATGCCGTCTCACGCTGCCTGCGATCGGGTTGCCGCATCGCGCTGTGCCGCAAACTCAGAACGCTCAGTTCGGACTACCCGCGTACTGTCGCTTTTGACAGTTGTTCTGCTAGACCGGGCGACCTACCCTTACGGCAATCGAGACGTGTGCGCCGCCGGTTCTCTTCGCCGGAGCGGGAACAAGCTATGAACGGCCAAGGCAAAACTCAAAGAACGGTTCTCCTTCGCTCTTTAAGAATTGAGCCCGTTCTCTTCCTGTTGGGATTCGGATTGTTGGCATTCTACTTAGGAGCGCGAATCCATGCAGGTCTCTGGTCTCGCGCCTCGATCCTGAGTTTCGAAGAATCAAGGAAAGTGTCATCGACTGGCAGGCAGGATAATTTCGGGGTCGACTTTAATCTCTGGTCCGATAAGCGCATTGAAGCTTACAAACAAAGCCTGGCTCAACACTTTGATCGGCCCCTGGCAGTGCTGCACGTTGAAAAGATTCATCTGGAAGTGCCCGTGCTGGAGGGAACGGACGATCTGACATTGAATCGTGGCGTAGGCCGGATAGCAGGCACAGCGCGCCCCGGGGAGCATGGCAACATCGGCATTGCAGGCCATAGAGACGGCTTCTTTCGCGGCCTGAAGGATGTAAAGCTCGGCGACAGGATGGAGCTGGTTACAACCAATCAAGTTGGCACTTATGTCGTCGACAAAGTGGAAATTGTAACCCCAGACAATGTGAGCGTGCTGCGCCCGGCCACCGCCCCTTCTCTGACGCTTGTGACTTGCTATCCCTTTTATTTCATTGGCAGTGCGCCCCAACGCTATATCGTTCACGCATCAATCGTGGCAGAGGACCGCAGTAAGGACAGTCACCACGGCCTCAATCAGCTCACTTCAACACACTTCAACCGGACCCACACCGATGGTTCCGAATGATGAGAAGGAGAGGAACATTATGAACTTGAAAACAGCACTCAGAGGACTATCGTCGGGACTTGTGGCGGCAACTCTCTGCCTTGGCTTGGGCATAAGCTTGAGCGCGCAAGTGCAGACGAAGACACACCAGACGCCCGGGCAGGCGAAGACCCAGGTCACGGTTGAACGGGCAACGGTGGTCTCGGTAACGGGAAACGACCTGTTCGTCAAGATGGATGACGGCACGATACGGCACTTTCCGAACGTGCCGGAAAGCGCGCGCGTAACAGTCGATGGCCAACAGCTGGGGATCCACGATCTTAAGCCTGGAATGCACCTCGAGCGTACGATCACCACAACCACAACACCCATGACAATTAACACGGTGCAGACTGTGACCGGAACGGTGTGGAGCGTCACTCCACCACTAGGAGTCATTCTGACCTTGGACGATGGGAAAAATGAGTCGTTCAAGATTCCAAAGGGGCAAAAGTTCAACATCGATGGGCAGATGACGGATGCCTGGGGTTTGAAAAAGGGGATGAAGGTCTCGGCCACCAAAGTGGTTGAATCTACGGATGTCCAAATGGCAACTCAGAGAAGCATCACGGGAACCATGCCGCCGCCCCCTCCCCCACCTCCGGCGGAAGCGCCGATTCTGATAGCCATTGCTGTACCCGTAGCTCCGCTCCGCTGCAGCAGCCCCGGCTCAACTGCCGAAGACAGCAAGTTCCTTGCCTCTCATCGGCATATTGGGTTTGTTGTCGCTGCTGGCGGGCTTCGGGCTGCGGATAGTCCGCTCCCGGACATAGTCGCCTCAACAGCCTTCGGCTTCGGTACGCCGGCATTGCCCTGGCGTACCGAGCCTTTTCCCGGGACACTTGCAAAATTCGGGATGGCACTTGCCCTTTCGTTGGGCCAAGTCACGGGCGAACTAAGGCATGGAGAAGTACAGATAGCAGGAACACGCTTCTGCTTGTGATCGACAAATGGCCGCGTGCCGGGGCGGCTCTGCGATTTCTGCGATTAGCTGATAAGTAGTAGCGGGCTCAGCCGGGCCAACATGGCCTGAACGCTGGCTCCGTGCCCAACGCTCGAGTCACTTACTCTTACTGCCGTGGAGCCGGCGTCTGTAATAGATATGTACGTCTTACAAGGAATCCAGAAACCAACACAAAGAGGGAGTGCCGGAAATGAAACTACCAAAAGCCATTTTGTTCGGTATGGTCCTGCTGTTTGGAACGACAGCGTTTGCCCAAGATAGGGTCGAAGTGTTTGGTGAGTATTCCTATCTACGATTCAATCCGACACTTACTGGTCTTAACACCCGTAGCTTCAATGGCGGAGGTGGAGGCGTTAGTTTAAATTTCCTCAAAATCTTCGCGGTCAAAGGCGAGTTCATGGGCTATGGCAGTACCTCGTGGACCAGGACGTTTGTCTCAAGCGTGACGATACCAGGCTTTGGGACAATTCCGGCAGGTAGCTACACCTCCCAGGGCAACATGTTTACCTACTTGTTCGGTCCTGTAATCCGCATTCCCATCCCCAAGGTAACGCCCTTTGGAGAATTGCTTTTTGGCGGCTCGAATACTAACGGGTATGTCAACCTCGTGAATTCGATTAATGCGGGCGGTGGGAGAATCTCCAGATCACCAAACCAGCACCCGTTTACTATGGCTTTGGGTGGTGGACTTGATATTTCGGTTTCAAAGAGATTCTCCATCCGGCCGGTCGAAGTCGATTACGTGCTATCCCGATACTCGAACCCATTGACAAATACGAACAATCAAAACAACTTCCGGTACTTAGGCGGAATTGTCATCAAGTTCTGATGCATGCGCCTCCGAGAAGTCTGGGGGGAAGTCTCGGAAGTCTGGGGACGGAGGAACGTAATCGTAGCTATTTCGTGTAGCTGTTTGGAAAGAGTTACGTCCCGTCTGTCACCGCCGTCTGTCTAGGCGGAATTGTCGTCAAGTTCTGATGCATGCGCCTCCGAGAAGTCTAGGGACGAAGTCTGGGAAGTCTGGGGACGACCAGAACGTAATCGTAACTGTTCCGTGTAGCTGTTTGGAAAGAGTTACGTCCCGTCTGTCACCGCCGTCTGTCACCTTGATTGTAGTGTTTGGAGTGGATGAGGATCATCGCATTCGTGATCGACGCACCGCTCTTATCTTGTACGATTCCACCGATCTCACCGTCTACTGCCGGCTGACCGAATCCGGGTTTACACAAACCCGAGCGCACAGGATGGCAACCAGCGCCAACCGCAGCATAATTTTCAGCATTCTTGGTCTCCTCAAGTTCGAATCCGTTCGGCAATCCGAGCAGTAGCCGGACTGCGAGCGGGCGGCAAACCTATGGCCACGCCTTGAGAACTGGAGGCCACGCGCTCGATCTCGAGCTCGGGTGGGAATTCACCAGGTTTTAATATTGGCTGTCGCTGAAACAGCCAAGCGGAGTAGAGGCGTACTTTGCGCCTTCCTTGTACTTACATTCTTTGGCCGGGGATGACTTGTCTGGCTCTCCAGCCGGCAAGGCCCATCGATCTTTCTCAGAAAATTTTTCTTTCTCAAAAAAATTTTGCGCTTCGACGGAATAATCCGTAAGCAACTCAGTTTTTGGCTTTGTACAGAACTTCGAACCACACGCCGTACGTCTCGATCGGGTCGACACGGCTAGGTGGGTCGGATTAAGGCATCAGCCAGCTTAGGTACTGCACGCGCGTAGGCGGCTCTTTTGTGTGGAGGAATGCTCATGCCCCATAGAAAGAATGTTCTACTCTGTGTTTTCCTTTTCGCGGCATTGGACGTGTTGGGCACGGGACTCGTCAGAGTCGCAGCGAAGTCGGCAACGGAGGCGCCGGCCGGGTTCGACACTCCGAGCTTCAACGGAGCCCAAAGCATCAGCAACGGAATCGTCGAGCCGCCCGGAGACACGTACGCTCGCGATCAGCAGGTCTATGAACTGGACCACTCTGTGCAAACTGGACTCGGCCCTGTGTACAACGCTACGGCCTGCGTCAGTTGCCATCAGAATCCGAATAGTGGGGGAGCCAGCCAGTTCACCGAACTCCGAGTCGGGCACCTCGATGAAAATGGCAACTTCGTCAATCCGACCATCTTCATCAACGACGGGAAAGACACGATCACCGGCAGGTCGATTGTCAATGATCGTGCTATCGGTCCGGAGGCACAGGAGCACATCCCCGCGACAGAAAACATTCGAGCGTTGCGCGCCGCCCTCAATACCCTGGGGGACGGATTTGTAGAAGCTATTGACGACAAGACTCTGATTGAAATCGCAGAGGCGCAACCGGATTTGAGCGAAGGCCGGATTCACGGCGAAGTGGTTCAGGCTCCGATCTTCGAGGCCCCCGGACAGACCCGCGTCGGTCGTTTTGGCTGGAAGGATCAGCACAGCAGCCTGCTCTCCTTTATTGCCGATGCCTATGTCAACGAGATGGGCATCACGAACCGGCTGCGTCCCAAAGACGCCACTACAGTTCTTAAGACTACGAAGGACCCGGAAGATGTGCCAGATGAACTTAACCTGGCCGACATCGACCACTTTGCTCAGTTCATACGTGGCACGAAGGTTCCACCTCGAGACACAGCCCTCGCTGAGACTGCCGCGGCCAAAAGAGGCGCGCACCTCTTCCGGCGGCTCGGTTGCGGCGTTTGCCATGTAGAGTCCATTACGACAGCTCCTCCGGGAACGTCTATCGATGGCGGCACGTTTGTTGTCCCAGAGGCTTTGGGTGACAAGGTCATTCATCCTTTCGGCGACTTCCTATTGCATGACATCGGAACCGGAGACGGGATCGTCCAGGTTGGGCCGCAGGACACAGCCAACAAACTACGGACTATTCCACTTTGGGGATTGCGCACCAAGCCGCGCTTTATGCATGACCTGCGGTCGTTGTCTCTTGAAAATGCCATCGCGCGCCACGAAGGCGAAGCGCGAGAGACCACCAGACACTTTAGAGAGCTAAGCCCTGAAGAAAGAGAAGCGCTCATTACCTTCCTGAAGACGCTATAATGCGGATCGCGAACGATAGGCCATCGTTCATGGTGGATCTGAAGTGCAACTCGGGGGATAATCAAAGGGTCAGGCGCCCACACAGTTCTCTTTAGTGGCGACCGACCTCTAGTGGGAGCTTGCGCTTACATGGAACGAAGTAGTTGGAGTGCCCTCGCCCATTGGCCTCGAATTTCCAGGCCGATGCTCTGGTATGTGTTAACCGTAGCCGGAAGTGCAGTCTATCTTTACCTCAACCTTTTCGCTTCGTTCGGTGTGCCATACCTCCTGGGTGGCGACCAGATGTATTTCTGGATGGGTGCGCAACGGCTGCTGCACGAACAAACGATCTATCGGGATTTCTTTCAGTACACTCCGCCTGGCGCCGATCTAGTCTTTGAAGCTTGCTTCAAGATGCTCGGATCCAGCGTGTGGGTGGCGAATGCAGTGATCATGTGCCTCGGCGTTGCCTTGGCCTCTGTATGCTTCTCTCTTTCCTGTCAAATGATGAGAGTCCGGGTAGCCGCTCTGACAACGGGCCTCTTCTTGATCGGAATCTACGGCAAACTCCTGAACGCAACGCATCATTGGTTTGCGGTCTTGTTGATCCTGATCGCTGTTCGCGTCAGCATGCTGCGAGTCACTTACAAACGGATTGCGGTATCGGGAGCGCTGATCGGTCTTGCCGCTTTTTTCAATCACGTGCATGGAGCAGCGGCTTTGTTGGGATTCATGGTCTTTCTGCTGTTGAGGCACACTCGCACAGGAGACGAACCCGCCAAAACCGCGCGAATGCTTGCCGTGCTTGTACTTGCATGCGTGCTCGTAGTGCTTTTCCTGGGCATGTATTACTTGGCGACGGTGGGTCCTGAACGGATCTGGTACTGCCTCGTCGCGTCTGTCCTAAGGTATACAGCGGGCTCTTATTCAAGAACACTAGGGCTTGTGCCACCAGCCGGATCGTCAAGAGCTGCCACAATGTTGTTGAAACTGTATCTCGCCGCCTACATCTCGCTTCCAGTCATCTATTGCATTTCGCTGCATCAATGCTGGCGTTCACGAAAAATCTCCGCTTTTCCCTGGAATCAAGTCGCCCTCCTGTCCCTCGTCGGCCTCGCATTCCTCTTGGAAGTAACAATAAGTTTCAACTGGCTCCGTCTTTTTGCGGTAGCGCTGCCAGGTATTGTCCTCCTTGGCCGAGCTGCAAGTGATCTATTGAGCCGGCGTCATTCGGCCCTGATACTAGCCTCTCTAGCTTTGTGCTCCGTAGCCGGCCGTCAGATTGTAGTAAAGCCCATTCTCGCTAGCGTGCGAATTGAAGTCCCTGGAGGGCGCGTTGCAATCACTCCGCGAGCCTATGAGAAGCTTCATTGGCTCACCGCGCATACACAGCCAGGAGAGTTCTTTCTCCAGGCAGGGTGGCCCGGCCTTTACTTGCCTCTCGGGGTCCAAAGTCCGATATACATGCCTTCACTCACGCGATGGGACGCGTTCCACGACCAAGACGTTGAGCCAGCCGTGAAGCAAATGAAGACCCATCAAGTGCGGTACGTACTCTGGACGCCCATGCTGGATAAAGATTGCAAGTCTACACCTTGCGAGGATTATCTGTCACCTTTTCGGACTTACCTGAACTCGTCCTATACGCGGGTTCGCACCTTCGAGGACGGAGATGTCGTTTGGCAGAAAATAGAGGACGTGCCGGCTCTCTAGCGCTGAGTCAAATTGTTGCGCCGAGACGGAATATTCTGCTGATATTCTAGTTAACGATATGGAGTGAGATGGATCCTCACGGCACGTGAAGTCCGGCCATTCTCACAGAATTCAATGAACGAGGCGAGTCTCGTATCAAAAAAAATCTCTCGTGCGCACCCTGGTGTCTTGCCCATGGGGATTCCAAGCTGGCTCCTTGCCAGAGTGGCACTCACCTCTTAACTGGATTGAAACAAGGAGAGGGGTATAAAGGTTCAATGAAGAAAAAGCAAGCATTCACTTGACCGCCAATCCTTGTGGATAAAGCGGCCATCAGGCGGGTGGCGAAAATCTCGATTTGCGTCCGTTGAACGCGACACTGGTGTGACGCAGCGGTGACAGCGCCATGAGTAGAACGCCTGTTATGTCGTCACAAGGGGTCATCTATTCGACCCACTTACTTGAGCAAAAGGAGAGCTAACGTGGCAAAAAACAGATCTTTGTTCGAGAAATCAGCAAATCGGCGGTCGTTTTTGAAAACCGGAATCGTGGCGGGCGCAGCGACGATGGGCGCTGGCCTCATGGGCGCTGGGCAATCTGCTTTCGGTGAAAGGGATGGTAATCTCACACGAGGCGACATCGCGATTCTGAGGTTCCTGAATGCGCTTGAGCAGATCGAAGCCGATCTATGGATTCAATACTCCGAACTCGGAGGAACCCAGGACAACGAAGTTTCCGGAGTCGGTGGGGGAAACCCACTCTACACGGCTGCGCTCTCCATTCTCGACGGCGACATGGCCCAGTACATCCATGACAACACTGACGATGAGATCAGCCATGCAGCCTTCTTGAAAGCGTATCTGGAATCGAAGGGCGCCGAGGCCGTCGACTTAAGCCACTTTGCTACCATCCCAGGCAGTACCGCGGCGGGCTCCACCGGGAAGACACGGCTCACCAATCTTACGAAGCTCACAGTAGACACAAGTTTCTGGTCCCAGTACCGCAGTGTCACCAATCCTGACTTCGATCTCGGGGCGCCATTCGTTCAGGCAGTCCCCAGCCTCCACGTGGGTCAACATACCGCGATTCCAAGAACCGACGCCGACACTGCCGGCAGTTCTTTGAGCGATGACAACACCACAAGCATCACGACCCATTTGCAAGCGATCGCTTTTACGGCGGGCTTTCACTTTGCGTTTATTGAGGCGGGCGGAACCAGCCTCTATCCAACCTTGGCGCAAAAAGTGACGAATCTCGAAGTCTTGCGAGTCTTGCTCAGCATCGGGCCCAGCGAGACCATGCACTTTCAAACCTGGCAGGATAAGGCGGGCAATGCGCTCCCCTTGACGGACGTTGACAGTGGACCAGGGGGAACCGGCGCAACCGTTACGTTTACCACCCTGGCTGATGGCCAAGGAGAGACCGATCCCGAATCCCTCAAAGGGGACACGCTGCAGGCCAATCTCATCATGCCGGAGCCAACCCACTTCCTCAATAAGAAGTTCCCGCCGGTTGCGATCATCCGTCCCACCTCTACCAAGCTTAGTGGAGCCAGGGCCTCTTTCCAGAGCTTTGTAGACGATGGGTTGTTCATCGGCCAGAAGAACCCAGAGTTCCTACGGCTGATGTTCCAGTTGGCAGAGGAGGCAGATGAAGCTCGGCGCTCCTAAGCAGTTACCTTCCTCAACGCCTCAGCCATAACTACCGGGGTGATGAGATAGGGAACTCTGCTGAACGACACGATGCGCTGTGCAGCAGTTACGCGCAATGCCAGAGAAAAGCGCCTCCCCCGAGGCGCTTTTCCTTATTTAGAGGTGACGCGTAGGTGACGCATACGTGACGCATACTGGGCATGCGTATTGCATACGCCTTGGCTTACCGTACGACACGCATATGACTCAGGCGTTACTTCCGTTTGGTCCGTAACTCGCCCCCGTAACTCGCCCCCCGCGACCAAGCGATCGACTCACCCAGTGCGCGACGGAATGCTTTCCTAATCCGTTCTCGTCAAAGCACAAGATGCGCAAGTGACCGTTGTTGCCCGGGAATAAAACCCGCACATGCTTAGTTACATAAGGCAGAAGGAAAATACGCTTTAATGCGCATTCTGCCGACCGTTGGGGGCCTGAGCATACCGGGCCCCCTCATTTTACTTCGTTGCGCACTCGCAATCGTGTGCCTGTCCTGGTGTGGACCTCAGCCGGCCTGGGCATCCCAAGCCACCGCAACAACTCTCTCTCTTACCTCGGGTGGAAATGTGGTATCCTCTGTCGCCGGAGGAACTGTGGTCACATTGACCGCTACGGTGCAGGCGGGCGCCACCGCGCTCACGCTCGGACAGGTGAACTTCTGCGATGCCGCCGCGGCCTCCTGCACTGACATTCATCTGCTGGGCACAGCGCAGTTAACCAGCGCCGGAAGCGCGGTGCTGCGCGTCCGTCCCGGACCTGGAAACCATCGCTATAAAGCTGTATTCCTCGGCGCGTTGGCCGGTGCTCCAAGCTCTTCGGCCGCCGTGGGGCTAACGGTTGGCCCGCGGCCGCCGGGGTTGCAAACGACGTTCACCGTCGCCTCGATTGCTGGGCCTGACGCGACGAATATGTATGCGCTCACCGCGAGCGTTGGCGCCAAAGGCGCGATTCCGCCGTCGGGCACGGTCTCTTTTCTCGATACCAACAACGCAAACTCGCCGCTGGGAACAGCGACGCTGGCCGGCACAGGCAACGGCTTTTTGGATGTGCCGATTCCAGAACCGTCTGACGGCGGCGCAGACGCGATTCCGATTGTTGCCGTCGGCGACTTCAACGGCGACGGCATCCCAGACATCGTCTCCGCCCCCCATGGAGGCATCGCCATTTCTTTGGGCAATGGCGATGGCAGCTTCGCCGCGCCGCTGGTCCCCAACGTAGATTCGGCAGACGGAATCAATGCATTCGGCGTGGGCGACTTCAACGGCGATGGCATCACCGATCTCCTCGTAGCCGACGAGGATACGGCAAAACTCACGGTATTGCTGGGCAAGGGGGATGGAACATTCACGGTGGGGCAGTCGCTGCCCTTCAATACGCAATCCATTGCGATCGCAGACTTCAACGGGGACGGCGGCCTGGACCTGGCCCTCTCAGCGAGCTCTCAAACCACCATCCTGCTGGGCAATGGTGATGGCACGTTTACTGCCGCGCCCAACCAACCGCAGATCGGCTCATCTCAGGTTGTCGCCGCGGACTTCAACGGCGATGGCAAGATCGATCTGGCCGTCAGTCCTTCGAACGGCGCCCCCTCGATCCTGCTCGGCAACGGCGATGCCACATTCACTGCCGTGCCCGGCCAACTACAGACCGGCCCATCTCAGGTTGCCGCTGCTGACTTCAATGGCGACGGCAAGATCGATCTGGCAGCCCTTGATCTTATGGGTGACACCGTTACCATCCTGCTGGGCAACGGCGATGGCACGTTCTCCGCGGTACCCACTTTCCCGACGGGTTTGAGCGCTTTCTCGCTTACGGTGGGCGACTTCAATGGCGACAGCAAACCCGACCTGGCCGTCGCAGGCATCGCTAACTTTCCCGATCATCAGGTAACTTTTTTTACGGGTAATGGCGATGGCACATTCGCGGCTGGGTTCAACATCAACGATCCTCTTGCGCAATCGTTGGCAGCAGCCGATTTCACGGGTAGCGGAACCTGGGACCTGTCCATCTTTCGCTCTCTGTTGCTGGGCAATCTCACCATCTCGACGGCGACGAACAATATCGATTTGCCTGCCGGCTTCGTCGTCATCCAGGCCAATTATCCCGGCGATGCAAGTAACGCTCCGTCCAATTCCACAAACAAGCCCTCAATCTTAGTCCCACAGCAACTTTTCTCGTTGAGCAGCAACCCCGTCACCGTGGCTGCTGGAACCAGCGCCACCGGCAGCTTCTCCGTCACAAATTCAAGCCTCACCGGCGCCTTGAACTTAAGCTGCACCGTCCCGGGTCCTAATAACGAGACCCCGTCGCCCCTGTCGTGCTCGGTGCCGCCGTCGGTCAATTTCATCTCCGCAAACACGACGATGAATCTGACCTACACCGTAACCGCGCAGGCCAATACACCGGCAGGTTCATATACCGCCGTCATCATGGCTGCGTATGCTTCGAATGGCGTGCCCCCGGCCTCGACAACCGCCAGTATCCTGGTCGCCGGGCAGAACTATGTCCTGACTAATAGCGGAGCGACGATCGCATCGCCGGGCGCGAGCGGCAGCTCGACCATCACCGTTTCGCCCACCGGCGGCTACACCGGGCAGGTAACGATGAGCTGTGCCGTAAGTGGCGGGCCATCCGGCGCGGTCAATCCGCCCACCTGCACCATTCCCTCGCCGATCTCCGTCACAGGTCCGCCGGTCACCACGACCCTCACCGTGAATACACAATTGACCACCACCCCGGGCTCTTACACCGTGAGTGTCGCCGGGGCTTCCACGGGGGGGCTCAGCGCGAGCACAAGTTTCACCGTCGTGGCGCCGGCGGCTCCGGGTTTCACGCTGAGCAGTACAGCAGTCACCATCGCATCGCCGGGACCCACGGCAACATCGACCATTACGATTACCCCGACCGGAGGCTTCACCGGCAGCGTCGCCCTCAGCTGTGTTGTTTCGGGCGGTCCCATGGGAGCAGCCGATGCACCCACGTGCTCGGTCACGGCTCCTCCGGCGACCACTGGAAGCGCTTCAGTGACCGCCACGCTTACTGTGAGCACCACTGGCGCATCGGCCACTGGCTACAGCCGGCCTATGGCTCGCGCACAACATCCTCCGCCGGGCATCGCGATCGGCGGCTCGGTGGTTGCCATGGCGTCGCTGCTTTGGTTTGGATTCCCCATCCGGCGGCGGAGAACGTTCGCGCAGCTTGGTCTGCTGCTGATCGTAACCTTCATCGGCTCAACCTTCATCGGCGCAGCAATCGGGTGCGGCGGGGGCAAGGCCGCGGCCCCACCAGGCAATCCCGGCACAACGCCGGGCGCCTATACTGTTACAGTCACGGGCACCAGTGGCGCGATCACGGCCGCCACCGCCGTTACCGTGACCGTGAACTGAGCGCGATCGTTCGATGGCTAAAACAAAAACGATCTATCCGTTGACCTCGGTGCGTTTTTTTGCGGCATCTCTTGTCTTGTTTCACCATTCAGTGCGGATTTTTCTGCCTGTCTTCTCCGGCAGCGGTGCTCACGGGGCCCCAGGGGATATGGCTGGCATCGTATCGCTTGCATTCCCCGTTTCCGCCAGCTTTTTCTTCTTTCTCTCCGGTTATGTTCTGAGTTTTGTGTATTTACATAACGTGCCGGTCCTCGAAAAGAGCAATTCGATAAGAGCAATGTCGATAAGAGCAATTTCGATAAGAGCAATTTTTTCGCGGCCAGGTTTGCCCGGCTTTATCCTTTGTACTTTGTCGTCCTGCTGCTCGATACACCGGAGCTTCTGGTGCCCGAGATACATAAGTACGGCATGAAAATTGGGCTGACCAAGACAGCAGGGGTATTCGCGGCAAATGTTGTGATGCTGCAGGTCTGGAAGGGAAGCCGGCTGCTGCGCATCAACCTTCCCAGTTGGTCTCTTTGCGTGGAAGCCTTCTTTTATGTGTGCTTCCCATTGCTCGGTGTCTTGCTTTGGAAGCTGCGTGGAGCGCGGCTGTGGATGACTGCATTGGCTTTGTACGTTGGAGGGCAGGCGCTGGTTTGGGGAGTGATGCCGCATCTGAACCTTGAGACGGCACTGACCTTGCCACCGCTGCATCTTTCAACATCTGCGCTGGGCATTCTGCTAGCGCGTTGGCAGACCCTGCAACAGCAGCGAAAGCAGAAAGCCCAGGTACGAGTGTGGCAGGTGAACACCGTGCTGGCGCTGTCGGCCGCAGGCCTTTTGGGCAGTGTACTGCTGGTTCCCTTTTTTAAGGCGCCGGCTCCTTATAACAATGGGTTGCTGGCGCCGATATTCGCCGGGTTCGTATGGGCGCTTTCGGTGATCCCCACTCCGTTGTCGCGGTGGTTGTGTGGCAAATGGCTGGTGGCCCTGGGCAACGCCAGTTATGCGCTGTACCTGATCCATATGCCAATCCTTTCCTTGTTTCTGCACTTTCGATGGGTAAGCCATGCGTTCTATCCCGTATACCTGGCGGTCTGTGTGGGGTTGAGTTTGTTGAGCTTCCACTATTTCGAAACCCCGGCCCGCCTCTGGTTGCTCGAGCGATTCCATGCGCGCTCGGTACCTTCCATACAACAGCCCGTCCTGCCCGGTAGGTAAGATCTCTCGCCTTTGTTATCCCGGGCAGCCGGCGCCGGCGCAGTCGCCTTGGCCTGTCGGGGCCGCGCTATGGGTTGCGAGGGGCGGCCAGGCCATTCCGGGTGAGAAGGCCAATGACTGGCTTTCCCGCGTGCCGGCAACAGAAGATCGGGTGCCCCGATTTCCTGTGAAGTCTCGTGGGTTCCACACACTTCATGCGCCTTTCCTTAAAAAGAAAGGCGCACACGAAAAATAAAGGCGCACACGCAACTGCAGGTGGTTCTCTCTAAAGAGAACCACCTGCAGTGGACTGAAACTGCAACTCTCGACAGGGAGTCCCTGGGGGGGCCGAGAGATCTGCAGCTTCACTTGTCGGCCGCAGCCAACCCGTTCGTTGCGGAGGTACCCTTCGTTTTCAGGTAGGCAATAAGATCTCGCCGCTCCGCAGCCTTTGGTACGTAGAAGTCCATCTTGGCATCCGCTACAACCGAATCTGGACCGCTCAACCACTTTTCCAGCGTCTCATCATTCCAGGTCAGCCCTGAATTCTTCAATCCCTGGGAGTAGTCAAAATCCGGCACGCTCCCTGCCTTTCTTCCATACACTCCAGACAGGCGCGGCCCTTCACCGTTCACCTCCATGGAGTGGCAGCCCGTGCAACGTTTATCGAACACGAGTTTGCCTTGATCGGCATCGCCGGCGCCGCCGGCCGTGGCCTCACTGCCGCCCGCATTCTTATTCAACATCGCAAGCGTGTGCACATCTGTCTGTCGAAAGCTTCGCACCCCAGTGGAGCGCCACGTACTGAAGCGGTGGCATATCCCCATCCTTTGCCTCATGGCTAATCTTGGCCAATAGCACTTGCTGCTGCTCCATCGACAACAGCTCCCATCGGGAGAGGTCCATATGCTTGCGCGCCTCAATAATATCCCGTTCTATCAGCCATGACCCTGGAGCAACGCGGGCGTAGGCTGGCCACCGCGTCTCGCTCGAGTGGCAGTCCGCGCACTTGGTCACCAACACCGCCTTCGCATCCGAAGGCATGTTAGCGCCGTGGAGTAGCGTGCCGAGCCCTTTCGCAGGCTCGACACGCGGATTACCAAACGGGTGTACATACCCCAACCCTGTCACCGAGGCTACGGTCAGCACCCCCAGGACCCAGGCGCGCTTCACGCTCCCTCCGCCAGCGAAGAGTCGACAACCGCGAGGTGATTGTGCCCACGAATGACCTTCACGTTGGTTACTCCCAGCACGCTCTCCAGCTTCCCGGCAGGAACCGCCATGGGGCCCGGTCCCGGCGCAGATCCCGGTGCAGGCTGCGGGAACGCCGTAGACATGGCCGTGTGGAAGCTGACATTGCCTTCGACCTTCTGCACGATCTGATGAATGTGGCCGTTCAAAACCGTGACCGACCCAAAACGCTTCATATAGCTCAGCGCGGTCTCCCCATCCTGCGTGCCCCAGCCCCACTTCTCATAGACCATCCACAAGCGGAATATGCGCAAACACCACCACCGGCGTCGAAGCGCTGAGTCCGCCCAAATCAGACTTTAGCCACGCCAATTGATCCGCGCCCAGGTTGCCCATTGCGTCCACCTGCACGCAATTGTTCAGCCCTACAAAGTGAACTCCCTTGTAGTCATGGCTGTACCAGCCGCTTCCCATCGTCCCTTTGCCAAAGCGCTGCTTGTACTGTTCGCCATCGTCGAGCGAAAAATCATGCTCTCCAGGGACGTAAAATACATGCCCCGTCTTGGCGCCCTTGATCACTTCCACGGCAGTGTCGAACTCCGCCGGCTTGGAGCTCTGGGTGATATCGCCGGTATGGATCATGAACTCTGGCTGCTTCATCCCCGCGCGCCCTGCATTGATCTTGTCGATGGCCGTTCTTCAGCGTGCCGGTCACATTCTGGTTGGCCGCTTTATTGAAGCCGATATGACTGTCGCTGATCTGTACAAACGAGAAGTCCTCTACCATCTTCTTCTTGCCTGAGTTTGTCGTATCCGCCAGCAGTTTCGAAGTCGGCACGCCTGCAACCATCGACCAAACAAGCCCCGTACCGGCCCAGGCCATGCACTGCAGGAAGTTGCGCCGATCGATGCCATCTCCACCAACTTTCGGTTCGTTCGCTTCCTGCGCCGTTTCCAATTCATTCTCTTTCATATCCATCTCCCGCTTCATCGTGAGTACCTCTACAGCAGAAAACTGGCTTCACGGGCTTTTATTCTGGGCGCGCGCAAAATAATCCGTGGAATAATCTGTCTATTATTTGGTTTAAGGTAGTGATGCGTAAAGCATTACTCGGCGGGCCCATGTATATCCGTAACTCCAGCCAGCGCGAGGCATTTGAGAACGTGGCGTCCGACCATCGCAGCGCAGATTTCGAACGGCTAGCGCTTCCGCTATTGCCGTCGCTCTACAATCACGCAGTCTTGGCTCACTCGCAATCACGCGGAGGCTGAAGACTTGGTACAGGAAACTTTCTCCAAAGCACTCCGCGCCTTCGACTCGTTCCAGGAAAACACCAACTTCAAAGCCTGGATCATGCGCATCCTTCGCAATACATTCCTTACTTCACGCACCGGCATTGCTTCGTCGCGAACCGTCTTCCTCGAAGATAATCCCCACGCGCTCGACACGGCCGATCCCAGCCCCACCCCGCAGGATAATCTCATCCGTCTCGACACCCAGGCCGCGCTGCAGAGGGCACTGGAGCAGCTTGAGGCGCCGTTGCGCGAAGCGCTGCTCTTGTGCGACGTGGAAGAGGTGAAGTACAAAGACATCGCCCTCATCCTCGATATCCCCATCGGAACCGTAATGTCACGCATTTCTCGCGCCCGCCGTGCACTGCGCCAACTATTGCAGCCGCAGCTCGGAGAATCCTTATGAATCAAACAATCGAACATCTAAGTCCAGACACGCTCAGCGCCTTCATCGACGGCGAGCTACCAGACGTTGAGCAAGGCGGCTGAGCAACATTTAGCCGGCTGCCATGCGTGCGCCCTTCGCGTTCTTTCGGCCACGCAGTTAAAGGCCGCCACTGCGCGCGCCGGTCGTCGCTTCGCAGCCATCCCCCGAGGCTCTTGCCCGCCTCACTGCTCAGCTTCGTCAGAAGCCGCAGGCGACGGCCCGCATTCGTCCCATGCGTCGCTTAGCATGGGTAGGCTTGGCCGCGGCCATCCTGCTGGTGGTGTCGCTCGTGGGCTGGCAACAAATGCATCAAACCAATAGCCTCTCTGCCGAACTACTCGATCAACACCTCGGCACTCTCTCCAGCGGCGCGACACCGCAGGTCATCTCTACCGATCGCCACACCGTCAAACCCTGGTTCCAGGGCCGGCTTCCTTTCAGCTTCAATCTTCCCGATGCCCAGGCCCTTCCGCCGGATACAACCCTCAAAGGCGCGAACCTGACTTATCTCAAGGGCCAGCCTGCGGCCTTGCTGCTGTTCACCATCCACAAGCATCAAGTCTCTGTCTTTGTTACACAGCGATCCGGCGGCCCAAACCTCATCGCGCTGCCTGGCGCGCGTTCGGGATTTACGATCCAGTCTGCGGCAACGCACGACCTCCAGCTCGTCGCCGTCAGTGACGTCAACCCCGCCGATCTTGGCGCCCTTGTTGCTGTTCTGGCTAAGGCGCAGTCGGCTTCATAGCCGGGCAGCGCCGACTTCCCCCCGAGCGCTGAGTTGTCATCTCGGCTGAAGCGTACCCGGATTTCCTGCTACGTGGCGCCATCCGATATTTGCCTGTGCGGTTTTCTCTTAAGGAAAACCGCATGAAGCTCGTTGACTTCACCAACCCCAACAGGAAATGCGGCGGAGCGCCGACTGTCATCCCGAGCGCAGCCGAGGGAACTGCGGTTCTCTCCATCGGCAACCGACGCGCCCTCAAGGGGCGCATGAACAACACCAGGCGTGCCCATGAAGCTTCGATACAGTGATCGGTTATCTTTCGATAACCGATAGAAAATCATTAGCCGCTGTAGGTCCTCCTGCATAGGAAGCCATCCAAATAGGTCGTCCTTGTAGAGCATCGCCAAACACGCCGCCGGAACTTGACGTGCAGTTGGCTTGATTGGGCAACATGACTCAACTGGATGAAGTTTCTTTTATCTTAAACTTCTTGTCTCGGCTTAGTCCCGTGCTGTATGTTCATCCCTTCCATAACTTCGGCTCAATGATCAGGTGACCCGCAGGCCTGCGCAATGACTCGTGGAAGGACTGAGTCCCATCCATCGGCGCTTTGGCGCGGTTTCGATAGCGATGCATCTGCACTATGACCTTCTACGCCCATTCCAAATCCGGCGCTGACAAAGAGCAGTGGCAGGAACTCGGTGCACATCTTGACGCGGTTGCCACTCTAGCGGCTGAGTTTGCGCCAATAGCCTGGGCAGCTCACGCGCATGTGGCTGGCTTATTGCACGATGCTGGTAAGTATCAACTTGCCTTTCAGCGATATATCGAAGCTGATGTCGAAGCGTCGAATGAGGGTTCCTCTGGCACGCGGGTGCAACATGCCATTGTTGGTGCCGCGCATGCATGGGGCAAGTGTGTAGAGTCTCTGCCAATCGCGCTTGCGGTGCAGGCACATCATGGCAAGTTGAAGACCGTGAGCCTGCTTGAAGACGCCGTTGCGACTGTAGGACTTCCTCTACTGCGTGACGCAGTGCGCGATGGCTTGCCCTTGGGATTGCAGGAGATTGCCGTTCCGCAGCTTCCCCATGGTACGGAGGATAGGCTGTACCTAGCGTTGGCGACTCGTTTTCTCTTTTCAGCCCTCGTCGACGCGGATTGCCTTGATACAGAGCGGTGGGAGAAACGCGAAGGACGCCCAGTGGATTCTGCCACCATTGCGGAGCTCGCGGCCGTTACCGAGGCGGCGTGTGTGGAGAAATCGCGAGCAGCCTTGAAAGGCACAGATACGGCGCTAAATCGAATGCGGTCAGAAGTTCTACAGCAGTGTATGGGCTCCGCCTATATGACCCCGGGCACATTTACCCTAACGGTGCCGACAGGCGGGGGGAAGACGCTGAGCGGGCTCGCGTTTGCGCTGCGCCACGCCGCCGAGAACGGCTTGAAGCGGGTGATTTTCGTGGCCCCCTATACCTCGATTCTGGAGCAAACAGTCAAGGTGTTTCGCGATGTGCTGGGCGAAAGCAATGTTATCGAGCATCACTCCAACATCGACCCCGACGGAGAAACCGACCGAAACCGCCAAGCTTGTGAGAACTGGGACGCTCCGGTGATCGTTACGACGAGTGTCCAGCTTTTTGAGACGCTCTATGCAGGTGACAAGCGACGCTGCCGCAAGCTTCACCGAGTAGGGCAAAGTGTTGTCTTTCTCGATGAGGTGCAGACATTTCCAGAACAGTTACTGCGACCAATTCACTCGGCACTCGATCTGCTCACGGAGCAGTTCGGTGCAAGTGTCGTGCATTCGACGGCGACACAGCCCAGGTTGATGCTGCGTGGCAGGAAGGACGAACTTCCGGCTCAAGCCTCGCGCGAGATCGTACCTGACTATGCACGTCACTTTCCGGTCATCGCGAACCGGTTCCGCATGGAGGTACTGGGCGACGTCAAGACCCCCGTCAGCATAGCCGAACTGGCGGCGGCTGTTGGGCAGCATCAGTGTGTGCTGGCTATCGTTCATCGCAGAAAAGAGGCGGAGGAGTTGGCGACGCTGCTCGGGCCCGAGTGTAAGCACCTTTCCGCGCGCATGTGTGGGGAACATCGCACTGCTGTGTTACAAGATGTGCGCAAGCGGTTAGGCCGGGAGAAGTATGTCAGTTGGTCGCCACCAACTGGTCGAGGCCGGCGTTGACTTGGACTTTCCAGTCGTCTTCGCGCGCTGGCGGGTCTGGAGACGCTGGCTCAGGCGGCGGGTCGATGTAACCGCGAAATGAAACTGCCGGCCCCGGGTCGATTCATCGTCTTTCGTGCACCATCAAAGCCGCCCGCCAGGTCATTGCAAAGAGGCTTGGACGAGAGCCTGCTCTTCTTTAGCAAGGGTTCGCCGAACCTTGCTGACCCCGACATCTTCGCGAAGTACACGAAGTTGCTCCTGAGCAGTCTGGGTCAGGACGGTACAGATATACCGCAAGTATTGGCCCACGAGCGGAACCTTAACTTCCCCGAGGTGGCTGCACGCTTCCGCATGATCGATGACTCAGGTGTACCAGTGGTCGCGGACTATGGCGATGCATGGGAGCGCGTGTTGACGTTGCGCCGTAACGGTCCTTCACGGCAGGCATTCCGTCGATTGCAGCGTTATACCGTTTCGCTGCAACCACATGAGATCGCGCGCGGTGCACCGGCTCGGTGTTCTGGAGCCTCTACTGCCACGCTGGGATGCCAGCGGAAAGCTCGAGGACGGGGAGGCGTCGTCGTGGGTTCTAAAACAAGCGACCGTGGGGGTGTACGACCGGCGGTTTGGATTTAGCTGGCAGGGAGGAGAGCGCTACGAGCCAGACGGATTGATTGCGTGAGGCTTTACTTCTTTATGAACCCAGCCCCAAACTGGAGTGTAGTTCGCTCCGATGGGGAGTGTGGATTGAAACATAAGAACGTTCTTATGAAGTTGACAGAATGGCAGCCTAATCTTATTCTTTGTCCAGGTCATCAACTACTGATGAAGCTGAGGAGGTGCAAGAATGGGCTGCTGATTCGTTTTCATCAGAAATTGTCTCTACGTGGACGATCAAAACTGAGCGGAGCGAAGGATTATGAAGGGTATTCGACCTAAGTTTTCGGCGGCTGTGAATTTTAGCATCCGCCGCAGCCAACTCTCGGTTTAGGCCCAGACTCAACGAGGATTACTACTGCCCACCCGGAGTTTTCTCTGAATCCGAGGCAGTATGGCCTGCTTTACGCGGCCTGAGTTTTCGACCGAGCGACTCTCCTATGAGTTGATCACACCCTCGTCAGCTCGCGGCGTCATCGAGGCGATCCTATGGAAACCCGCCGTCCGTTGGGAGATAACATCGATCGCTTTGCTCAGCCCGGTGCGATGGATTGAGTTCCGGCGCAATGAGGTTAACTCACGCGTCTCCACGCAGAACGCCCTGAGGGCTTCTCGCGGAGGCGAACCGTTGCCACGAGTTCTTCAGCGACGAGGATCGAGCCCAGCGCAACACGCTGGCATTGCGGGAGGTTGATTATGGCGTGACCGCACGGCTGCATATCACCGCGCGTGCGGGGGATGAGGACACTCTCGAAAAATTTCGCGCCATGTTTGTCCGCCGCATCGAGAAGGGGCAACAGCACTATCAGCCGTATCTCGGCTGTCGGGAATTCCCGGCGACGGTGGAGTTCTGGGACGGCACACCGGCTCCGCTGGCGAGCGAGACACGTGAACTCGGATGGATGCTCCACGATATTGAGTTCGGCCCACAGAACCAGGCACGGTTCTTTCCGGCGCGCTTGGATCAGGGCGTGATGCAAGTCCCCACGTGGCATAACTCGAACGCTGGAGCGGCGCTATGATCCTGCATGAACTTAAGATCCTCGCTCTACGCGAAGGTCTGGTGGACGACCCGGCATTCGAGAGCAAACCTGTCCCGTGGATCATCTTACTGGATGGGGATGGCCGCTATCTCGGTCTGCGCGACACGTATCAGGATGTGCCGCTACCCGAGGGCAGAAAAGGGAAGCCGAAGCGACTGGCAGGGATGATGGTAGTTCCACGGCGGCTGGGTAGGACCTCAAAGCCAGTACCGGACTTTCTGGTGGATAAGTCGGAGTATGTCTTGGGTATCGAGCCAGATGGCAAACGCTCTGCAGAGGATCTACGCAAGCGGCGTAAGCTGTTCGCCAATCTGCTGCGCCAGGCGTCCGAGTCTGCCGAGAGCCGCATCGGCAACGTTGTGTCTGCCTTCCTGATTGACGATGCTGAACGGGAACAGTGCGCTGTGGAGCTGTCAGAGCGCGGATATGCCGGCAACGATCTATTTACGTTTCGCGTAGATGGGGAGATGCTGCATGAAGACAGCGCTCTGCGGACCTGGTGGGGACAGCATGCGTCCCATGTTGATGCACAGCAGCCTCATGTGGAACGGCAATGCCTGCTTTGCGGTCGCGAAGTCAAGGTAGTCGACAAGCATGATTTGCTGCAGATTGCTGGTTGCGTTACATCTGGCGTCTCCCTAGTTACCTTCAACAGCGCAGCCTTCGAGAAGTACGGTCTGGAGCGAAACGACAATGCGCCCGTCTGCCGTGAGTGCATGACAGCCTATGTAGAGGGCCTACGCCGACTCATCAACCCGCGTTATATCAATGCGAGATCAGGTGATGCGGTTGCGGCCCAGAACGTGCGTCTTTCCGGTGACACGACAGCCGTCTTCTGGGCGAGCGTACAACATGAATTGGTAGGAGCTTTAAGCGATCTGATGTATTCGCCACAGAAGGTGCGCGACCTGCTCAATAGTCCACATAGGGGTCAACGTTCGATCGGTGCATCCGATCGCTTCTTCTGTCTTGTCATGAGCGGTGCTCAGGGACGCGCTATGTTCCGCAGCATGCATACGGGAGCGCTCGCCGAGTTGGAGAAGAATTTGACCGCATTCTTCGACGCAATTCGCTTAGAGGGCGATCGAGGGGAGGCGAAGCCGCTTGGCTTCCTTCTTCGTTCACTAGTACTCCAGGGGAAATTCGACAGGCTCCCGCCGAGGCTAGCAGGTGAGGTCTTTCTCGGCATTCTCCTGGGAGCAAAACTGCCCCGGCTGGTTTTGTCTGCGGCCGTGCAACGCAATCGTGCCGAACAGAAGGTCACGCCGGAGCGCGCCGCGTTACTGCAACTCTTTTTTGTAAGTCACAAATATGAGGAGGTTCCACAGATGAGCCTGGATGTTGTTACGACAGACGCACCGTACCGGCTGGGCCGATTGCTTTCCGCGTATGAACAACTGCAACGCCGAGCTCAGGGAGGTAACCTCAACCGCACGCTGGTAGACCGTTACTTTGGCGCTGCCTCGACACGGCCCGGCACGATCTTTCCACAACTTGTCCGCTTGTCACAGAACCATCTTGGCAAACTTGGCAGCGGGGGAGACTACTTTCAAAAGATCATCACAGGCATCATCGATGGGCTTGGTAGCTTCCCCTCGATGCTCACACTGGAAGAACAGGGCCGGTTTGCGCTGGGCTACTACCACCAGCGTCAGACCTTCTTCCGCGGCTCGAACAAGAGTGACGTAGTAACCGACGCGATTACGCAAGTTTCCGAAGGAGAGTCTATCCAATGAGCCGTCCCGAATTTACCGCCAGCGAGCCCCTCGACAAACGCTACGAACTCGTTTTGCTCTTCGATGTGCAGAACGGCAACCCAAACGGCGATCCAGACGCCGACAATGCGCCACGCGTCGACCCCGAGACGGGCAACGGCCTCGTTACGGATGTGTGCATCAAACGTAAGATACGTAACTATGTTGGATTAACGCGCAACTTCATATCTCCGCACAATATCTTCGTCAAGGAGCGCGGCATTCTCGCGAGTGTGCAGCGCGAGGCATACAATGCACTCGGCATCGAGCCGGACGGAAAGTCCATCGACAAGGCGCGTAGCTACATGTGCCAGAACTACTTCGATGTGCGCAGCTTCGGTGCAGTGATGACTACGGGCAAAGCCGAGAGCGAATCGGATGCTGAAGCGAATAAGGGCAAGAAGACAAGGGGCGCGACCAAGTTGTGGAACTGCGGCCAGGTGCGGGGCCCTGTCCAGTTTGGCTTCGGCAATTCGATTGACCCGGTGATGAGCATTGCGCATACAATTACTCGCGTTGCCTTGACGAATGCCACCGATGCCGGACAACAGGCCGTTACGGGCGAGGATGGGGAAGACAAGGCGGCCAGCGGTCAGATTGGACGTAAGCACGGTATTCCGTATGGACTATATCGCATGCACGGCTTCATCTCTCCATTCCTTGCGGCTGATACCGGGTTTACAAAAGCCGATCTGGGTATGCTGCTCGAAGCTCTGGAGCATCTGTTTGATCATGACCGCTCGGCCTCAAGAGGCGAGATGTCGGTGCGGGGACTATTTCTCTTTGAGCACGAGGGCAAGCTCGGTAATGCGCCTGCGCATAAAGTCCTAGAGACAGTCAAGATCGATTCCGTCAAGGCAGCGCGTCATTTCTCTGACTATGAGCCACGCCTCACCGCGCCAGAGAATGCCAGCCAGCCCCTCCCTGGCGTCACCTGTTGGCGCTACGTCTGAGCGATGCCCGACCCAAGCTCAGAAGCCGATGACGACGCACTCCCGATCAGCGGGTTGCAGCATCTGGCCTTCTGTCCACGGCAGTGGGCGTTGATTCACCTGGAGCAGGTCTGGGTGGAGAATGTCCGCACCGCCGAAGGCCGGCTTCTGCATGAGCATGCCGATCTGCCGGGACAGAGCCGCCGTGACAACGTACGTACGGTGCGGGGTATGTGGTTGCGGTCAGAGAGACTTTGCTTGACCGGTCGCGCGGACATTGTCGAGTTCCGGACTTCAAATGGGTCGGCAACGCCTGTGCCCTATCCGGTGGAGTACAAACGCGGCAAGAGCAAGCCTACCGACTGCGATACGGTGCAGCTCTGCGCGCAAGCTCTCTGCCTGGAGGAGATGCTGCAAACAACAGTTCCACGCGGCGCCATCTTCTATGGCAATCCGCGGCGGCGGCTGGAGGTTGAATTCACTCCTGCGCTACGCTCGCGTACGGAAGAACTCGCGGCCACGATGCACCGCCTGTATCGAAGCCGTGTGACGCCCGCAGCGATCCCAGGCTCCTATTGCCGCAACTGTTCACTGGTCGATGTCTGCTTGCCAGAGGCCACGGCGGAACAGGGTAAGGCCACGGGCTGGGTGGCGCGCCAGGTACGTTCTCTCCAGCAGGAGGTTTAGTTTCGCCGCATGCGCAAGCTCCTCAATACTCTCCATGTAATGACGCAGGGCGCTTATCTGCACCGCGACGGGGAGACGGTTGCGATCAAAGTCGAGGATGAATTGAAGCTGCGCGTTCCTGTGCATACGCTGGAAGGTCTGGTGTGCTGGGGCCGGGTGCTGTGTAGTCCGCCCGTGCTGGGCCTATTCTGCGAACGAGGTGTAGGCATCTCCTTTCTGACCGAGCAGGGAAGGTTTATTGCCCGCGTGAATGGGCCTGTTTCTGGCAATGTGCTCTTGCGTCGGCAGCAGTACCGCATGGCCGATAGCGAGGGTGACGCATTGCCCGTGGTACGAAACATCGTATCGGCCAAGATTGCAAACAGCAGGGTAGTCCTGCTTCGCGCTGCTCGTGAAGTAGCCGATGAGGTGCGCGAGGGCCTTTTACGTGAGGCAGCCAACCGGCTTTCCTGGGCTGGACTCGAAGCGGCGCGGGCATCCTCAATTGACGAGGCTCGTGGTCATGAAGGGGTGGCCGGGCAGGCGTACTTCTCCGTCTTTGAGCAGATGATTGGTGGCGACCGAGCCGCGTTTCATTTCGGAGGCCGTTCGCGCCGGCCTCCATTGGATCGAGTGAATGCGCTGCTTTCCTTTGTCTATGCATTATTGCGCCATGACATCGAATCCGCCCTGGAAACCGTGGGGCTTGACCCCGCTGTTGGTTTCCTCCACACCGACCGGCCGGGGCGCCCAAGCCTTGCGCTTGATTTGATGGAAGAATTGCGGGCTGCACTTGCGGATCGACTGGTGTTGACTCTCATCAACCGGCGTCAGGTGCAGGCAGGGGGCTTTAGCGGTGAGGATGGCGGCGGTATGCTCATGGACGATGCGACGCGTAAGCAGGTGATCGCCGCATGGCAATTACGAAAGCAGGAAGAGATCGAGCACCCTTACTTGAAGGAGCGTATCCCTCTCGGGTTGGTCCCCTATGTACAGGCGCTCCTGCTGGCGCGCCATGTGCGAGGTGGTCTGGACGCCTATCCTGCGTTCTTCTGGAGGTGAGGCTCGCATGATGGTTCTAGTGAGCTATGACGTAAGCACCCGCGACGATGCTGGGCGCCGCAGGCTGCGCCGGGTGGCCCGCTTATGCGAAGATCATGGGCAGCGAGTCCAGAATTCGGTCTTCGAGTGCGTCGTGGACGCCGCGCAATGGGTAGTGCTTCGAGCTAGTCTTGTCTCAGAAGCCGATCCTGTCCAGGACAGTCTCCGATTCTACTTTCTCGGAAATGAATGGAGACGCCGGGTGGAGCACGTCGGGGCCAAGGTTTCCTACGACCCGGAGGGCCCACTGATTCTCTAGCATTCGGTGGTCGAAGGATCGTTTGCGCGGACCCCAAGCGAACACGGGTTCCCTCAAAGATTCGCAAATCAGATAATCGCCGTTACTTCACCACGATAGCTACTTTTTCTCGTCCTCGCCGATTGGTGCATAGGCAGATGCGACGACGTCCGCATTTATGGCAAGCTATCGTTAGCACATGGAGATATTTGCACCATGTGCCGTCGCGCCCCGTACGGGCGCGTGGATTGAAACTCGTGCATGCCGCCAACAGTTACGGCGTAGACGCGTCGCGCCCCGTACGGGCGCGTGGATTGAAACATACCCGTACTCGCGTCCTGGCGATCGGCGCTGCGTCGCGCCCCGTACGGGCGCGTGGATTGAAACCAGCGAAGTTTGTGCGCATTGGCAATCGCTGGCGTCGCGCCCCGTACGGGCGCGTGGATTGAAACGTCCGATGCCGTTGCCTATCCTGACCGAGCATCGAATCGCGTCGCGCCCCGTACGGGCGCGTGGATTGAAACGTCATCGGCACTCACACGCAATGGTAGTCGACATGGTCGCGCCCCGTACGGGCGCGTGGATTGAAACACGGTCGGATACGCTTATATGCAGCCGCCTGGCACGTCGCGCCCCGTACGGGCGCGTGGATTGAAACCATGGTATCTCGCGACGGTATCGCCGATGCGCGCGTCGCGCCCCGTACGGGCGCGTGGATTGAAACATCTCATCGGCCCGCCATCGTAGTTGACCGCGCGCGTCGCGCCCCGTACGGGCGCGTGGATTGAAACTTGCAGCCATCACGTGGTCGCGATCAGTCCTCCGAGTCGCGCCCCGTACGGGCGCGTGGATTGAAACCATCGTGCATCGCGCTGCTCGCAATAGACCACGCTGTCGCGCCCCGTACGGGCGCGTGGATTGAAACAGCTGATCGCGTCGACTTACCGCGTCGGCTCGCGTCGTCGCGCCCCGTACGGGCGCGTGGATTGAAACATTGATCGACCGGCGTAACAGCGCTCGTGCCTGCGACGTCGCGCCCCGTACGGGCGCGTGGATTGAAACACGCATCGGAACCTGATGCGCTTCGGCCGCAATCGTCGCGCCCCGTACGGGCGCGTGGATTGAAACGTCGATCAACGGTGCCGCTGCGCGATCGCACGATGTCGCGCCCCGTACGGGCGCGTGGATTGAAACATGCTCATGCCTGCGCGGCTCGTGGATTACGTCGTCGCGCCCCGTACGGGCGCGTGGATTGAAACTGTCGTGCACGCTCACTGACAGCCTGAACGCCGTCGCGCCCCGTACGGGCGCGTGGATTGAAACCATCGTTGAACGCTGCGGCACATGCAGGTCGCGCAGCGTCGCGCCCCGTACGGGCGCGTGGATTGAAACATTGCTGTCGCAGCGATCAGCTCTGACAGCAACGTCGCGCCCCGTACGGGCGCGTGGATTGAAACTGCACGTCGATGGCGCGTCAGGCGATCTGCGATGCCGTCGCGCCCCGTACGGGCGCGTGGATTGAAACTCTGCCCAGCATGTATGCGCAGGTGCAGTCGCGTCGCGCCCCGTACGGGCGCGTGGATTGAAACGACGCTTGCACATGGCGTACAGCAGGCGCGTCAGTCGCGCCCCGTACGGGCGCGTGGATTGAAACGTCCGAACATGCTGCAAGCTGCAGCCGACTGCGCGTCGCGCCCCGCACGGGCGCGTGGATTGAAACGTCGAGTCGCCGATATCGACTGCAGCATGGCCTGTCGCGCCCCGTACGGGCGCGTGGATTGAAACCTGTAGCCGTCGATGCGCGCCATGGTCGCGCCCCGTACGGGCGCGTGGATTGAAACTCGTGACAGGGTGCAAGCCAGCTGAGCGACGTCGCGCCCCGTACGGGCGCGTGGATTGAAACGCCTGCGTCAGTTGCTGGCGTAGCCGCGTGCTCGGGTCGCGCCCCGTACGGGCGCGTGGATTGAAACCATGCGAGCATCGACGGCAGCATGCGCGCAGGAAGGTCGCGCCCCGTACGGGCGCGTGGATTGAAACGCTGTGATGGCGCGAGCTGCGACGGCGATGACGTGCGTCGCGCCCCGTACGGGCGCGTGGATTGAAACGCGCCATGCGCTGAGCGATCAGCATGCTGGCAGATGTCGCGCCCCGTACGGGCGCGTGGATTGAAACTGCGTCGCGAGCTCAGCGCGCTGTCGCGCCCCGTACGGGCGCGTGGATTGAAACGACATGGCTAGCGCAATCGCTGCGTCGCGCCCCGTACGGGCGCGTGGATTGAAACACTGCTTCCCGCCGTCATGCGAAAGCACTCGCCGGTCGCGCCCCGTACGGGCGCGTGGATTGAAACTCGCTCAGTCTCGGACTGAATGCGCGGCGCGTGCCTGTCGCGCCCCGTACGGGCGCGTGGATTGAAACAGTCACGACCAATATCGGCGTGATAGACGACACTAGGTCGCGCCCCGTACGGGCGCGTGGATTGAAACGCTCAATATCCGCAAGCAGCTGCCGTCGTTGCGACCGTCGCGCCCCGTACGGGCGCGTGGATTGAAACCGCGTTCGGGCTGTTAGTCTGCAGTGGATCGATAGATGTCGCGCCCCGTACGGGCGCGTGTATTGAAACTACCCAGAAGACATCATCATTAAGCCGGAACTCGTCGCGCCCCGTACGGGCGCGTGGATTGAAACGGCTTGATTTTCCGCACCCGGCTCATGGGATCGGGATGCGCCCCGTACGGGCGCGTGGATTGAAACACCGTGACCAGCCTCGACGAAAGCTCTGTCCTGCGGTCGCGCCGCGTACGGGTGCTTGGATTGAAACAGGTGCTCAATACACCAGTCGGCGCTACGCTTCGGTCGAGATGACAATTCAGGGGGACGGGGGCTGGGTCGAAGAGCGTCGTCTCAGATCGTGTAGCCTCGGTGAGTGCATTCAAGCCGTCAGGCGGGCGTGTGCCGGGAAGGGATGTTATGATCCCCGGCGAGAGGGAAGCTATGGAATCAACGAGACCCAAACTGCCGGCCGAAGCCGTAGAGCTCTACAACAAGTTCATTCATGGTGGCATGAGCCGCCGCGCTTTTATGGACGGCCTGCAGCGATTCGCAGTGGCCGGTCTGGCGGCGTCGACGATGATCGAGGCGTTGATGCCCAATTACGCTTTGGGACAGCAGGTGTCGCGAACCGATGAACGGATCCTGACTTCCTACGAGACCGTCCCGTCGCCAAAGGGAAACGGAAGCATCAAGGGTTATCTGGTGCGGCCTGTCAGCGCCAATACACGGTCTGAGACGGTGACGAAGTTACCGGGCATCGTCGTCGTTCACGAGAATCGTGGCCTGAACCCGCATATCGAAGACATCACGCGGCGGTTTGCCCTCGCCAACTTCATGGCGTTTGCGCCCGACGGACTCACCTCGCTGGGTGGCTTCCCTGGCGATGACTACCGCGGCGGCCAGATGTTCAGCAAGATTGACCGTGCCAAGATGGGCGAAGATATGCTGGCCGCGGCCGTGTGGCTGAAATCGCGCTCGGACTGCACAGGCAAGATCGGCGCTACCGGATTCTGTTACGGCGGCGGCGTTGCCAATATGCTGGCAACCAGAATGGGCGCCGATTTGACGGCGGCGGTACCCTACTATGGCGCTGTTCCGCCAACAGAGGATATCCCCAGGATCAAGGGCGCGATTCTCGTCCACCACGGGGAACTCGACAAGGCAGCGGCGGCTACATGGCCGGCGTACGACCAGGCTTTGACGGCGGCAAACGTTCCGCACGAAGGCTATATCTACCCCGGCGCCGTTCATGGCTTCAATTGCGATGCGACGCCGGAACGCTACAACAAGGCCGCCGCCGATCTCTCATGGCAGCGCACGATCGATTGGTTCAACAAATACACTCGGGGCTGACCGGCCCGGAGAGGGCCAGGCGCGGCTGACTTCGATGCGCTTGCTCAGTGGAGGTAAGGCGATCGACCCTGGAGGAAATGGCTAAACATGCCTAATTAATTGATTTGATGACACATGGGTCGATCCATATTTACCCTTCTAAATCATGGTTGCGGGCTATAATTTAAGACACGGAGCAATAGCCTATGCCGGCCCCCATGACAAGAAAGTTCACTCCTGAGATCGATGCCCGGCTCTACGATGAGTTTGTGGCGGTTGCCGAACGGAATGGGCAAACAAAGCGGCACGTGCTCGAGCAGGCGCTCGAATTTTATCTCCGCAACGTAGTGCCGTCTCAGCACCTCGTCCGCCCGCAAGTGATGGATACCTTCGAGCAATCGGTTGCCCGTAACCGCGACCTGTTGGACCGTCTCGCCAAATAGATGCGCGATTACCTTATGGTAGCGGAAGTCTACCGTATGCAGCATCGACTGATCGAGATGTTTGGCGGCATTCACGGCGTTCGCGATAAGGGCGCCGTCGAGGCCGCCGTTTTTCGACCGCAAACAGGCTACTATGGCTCCATTCAGGAAGAAGCAGCCGCGTTGATGGAGTCTCTTGCCAGCAACCACGGCTTTGTGGATGGCAATAAACGCATCGCGTTCACTGCTGCCGACGTTTTTTTGCGCCGCAACGGCTTTTATATCGAAACCGATGCCGCGGAGGGGCACGCATTTATTTGCGGCTCGATGGAGCGGCAAGAATTCCGGTTCTCGCAAATCCTTTGCTGGATGCGTGAGCACGCCAAACCTCTTTGATCGGCAACACGATGCCGTCTTGCGCTGCTCGTGCGATCAGTTGGCGGCGCGCGTAGTGCAGCAAACACATGCCCCTTCGCCAATCGGAGTTACTGCTTTAACTCTACGGTGATCGCTTCGAAGGGCTGGTCGCTCAGGTTTCGTTCCTTGTGGGCGAGAGGCGTGCCCCACGCTATGTCGCCGGCCTTGTGTTCTGCGGTGGTGACTTTTCCCGCCTGGTCTTCGGCTTCAAACTTCTGATCGGTGAGGAAGATAGTTACGCGGTCGGTGGTGTGGGAGTGCATGGGCGTTGTGCCGTGTGGTCCGACCTTCACCCTGACGACACGCACTTGAGGGTTTTCAAATTCCAGGGTGTAGTGTTTGGGATCGATCTTCAGCGGATCGAGATCGGCAGAGAGCGGTTTGTCCGTTCCCTTGTTCTTCAGTTCGATCTCAATGATGTTGAATTCGTGATCGAGAACCTCGCCGGCGTGCATGCCCGTGGGTGGGCTCCATACGACCTGACCGGCCTTCCAATCAGAGACGACTGGTTTTCTGCCATCTTGATATGTGAAACGCTGCTGGCCGGACTGGAGGTAGACCATGACCCGGTTCATGTCGTGCTGGTGGAACTTGCCCTGGACATGTGCCTTTTCGAGAGCGCGCGCTACCTTCACTTCGCTGTTCTCTAACAACACGGTGGAAGGAGCGATTGGGATGGCAGCCAGGGCTGCGGCGCTTATGAGAGCCAGCGGCAGAAGCCGCGCAGAGAACAGGGTGATTGGCATGTGCGGGAGGATAGCTCATCGATTCGATGATGCGCAAACCAGTGGTTCGCCGGCGGGTTGGAGTGCGTGGGCGGCAGGCTACTCTTCGCCCGGGTCTTTCATTCGAGGTTGGGACTTGAGACAGATCAAATTGGGTACGGAGGGCCACTGGCCAAACGTAACCAAGGGTAACTTAGCACGCTTATCTCGCTTACGAAGCATATTTTTTCTGGGCCGAAGGACCGCGTAGAGCCGGCCCGAGCGAGGTCAGAGCTGGAAGCTTGCTTCCATGTACCATGAGGCTTATTCCGAGTCGATGCATGAAGAACGCACGTTCGCCGATCGAGCCTCGAAAACCGCAATTGAGCGTGAAGGAGTAGAAGAAGTTGACCCACTTAACTATGCAGGAGACGGCATGGCGTCGCTGAGCGTGAAGTTGTTGGATGAATCGGCAAAGGCGCCTACGGTGGCGCACCCCGGCGAAGATATTGGCTACGATCTCTATGCCAGCCAGGACTACACCCTGGTCGCCGGAGAGGTGCATCGCGTGCCTACAGGCGTGGCCGTTCAAGGAGAAAGGGATGGAGCGCCCGTCGGATTCCTGGTGAGAGATCGCTCGTCGATGGCGTCGAAGGGTGTGTTCACCCACGGCGGCGTGATTGACTCGTCGTATCGCGGCGAAATTATGGTGCTCATGACTACGCTCAGCGATGTTTATGAGATACGGTCGGGGGACAGGATTGCGCAGTTGGTTCCCGTTCCGGTGCTTACGGGGAATATCACCGTGACGGCTGATCTGGCGAATGGCGCCCGCGGAAGCCGGGGGTTTGGGAGTTCGGGACGTTGAGTCCGTGCCCCATTCAAGCCAAAGGCGGGCTTGAATGGGGCACCCTCGGCATTGGTTGAGGCGCAAGAAGAGAACGGCCCCGCGGACAAACCGCGGGGCCGTTCCAGATTTGGGCACCAGATTTGGCCACCCGGTTAGGGGCACTAGAAGCTGATGCGGGCCGTGATTTCGATGTTGCGCGGGCCTGCGCCTTCCGCGGTCTGCAGTCCGGTGATGACGCCGAAGGCGGTGGGGCCGTCGTCGACGTTCGTGTCCGGCGTTTCATAGTTGCGATGGTTGAAGACGTTGGATGCTTCCGCTCCGAAGTGGAAGGCAGCGCCTTCCCACAGCGAAGTCGACTTGATCAGCGACATCGAGAAGCTCTGCGTTCCCGGCCCTAACACGTTGCCGACTCCGGCGTTGCCGAAGCCGGCGCTGTTGTTCGGTGGATCGGTGAAGGCGTTTGCGTTCAGGAAGACCGGATCACCCTCGGACGAAGCCTGTTTGTGTACGTAGAACGGCACGCCAGGCACAATGTCGGCTCGTGTGGACCCGGCGTTCGAAAGCAGGTTGGTGCCGCCGGGGTCGGTCGTTGTCTGGTACGGGGTAAGGAATGCGCCGCTCTGCAGAACGGCCACGCCGCCCAGTTGCCAGCCACCGGCCAGCGTGTTGACCACGCCTCCCTTATTCAGGAAGGGCTTGTTCCTGCCAAAAGGTAACTCATACAGATACGTGGCCATGAAGCGGTTGCGACGGTCGAAGGTGGAGTTGCCGTAGTCCCGGTTGAGGTCAAAACGATCGGAGGAGACGCTGTTGCTTTCGGTTGTAATGCTGGACGGCGCATAGCCCTGCGCGTCGGAAAGGTCGCGCGTCCAGACATAGCTGGCCTGGAACTGCAGCCCGTTGACGAAGCGCTTGTTCAGGGCCGCGCTCAGGCTGTTGTAGTTGCTGCGGGCTCCGTTGACGATGCTCTCGATGTAGCCCCAGGACTGGAACGGCGCGTCGATCGAGAACGCATTTCCCCATCCGACAGTGTTGGGGTGTACCTGGTTTACGTCGACAAACGTTTCCAGATTTGAGCCGTGGTTGCCGATGTAGGAGAGGCGCATCCCGATGTCATGGCCGAGGTCTTGCTCGAGGGTGAGGTTCCACTGCTGTACCGACGGATCGACGTAGTGGATGGGGAAGGCGTACTGGAACGATGCGCCTCCGGGAACAACCGTGGTCGAGAAGGGGCTGGGGAAGGAGATGGTGGGCCGCCCGCCCGGGGCATCCTGCGACTGGCCGGTGTAGTTAACGAAGCTGGAGCTGACCGCCCACCCGGAAACCAGAGAGAAGCCGAGAGGTTGCTCGATGAAGCGGCCCCAGCCGCCGCGCAGCACTGTTTTGTCGTTCGGGCCGAGCCTCCAGGCAAAGCCGATGCGCGGACCGAAGTCTTTCCTGTAGGTGTAGCGCAAAGCTTTGGGAATGCCGGCCTGCTGTGCGGTAAGAATCGGCGAGGGTGCGATCGATGCAGCGAAATTTTGCGAGGTGTAGGCCAGCGCGGTTTCATTGGGTACGACGACTGCGCCCGTCACTCCATCGGCAGAGTAGCTGGGCAGGAACGCGGCGGTGTTGTATTGCGAGTCTTTGAGCGGCGGGTGCAGCTCATAGCGCAGGCCGAGATTGAGCGTGAGCCGTGGCGTGATCTTCCAGTCATCCTGGCCAAAGAAGCCATAGCCGTAACCCACTCCGTTCATTTGCGGATGCGTCAGGTCTTCGGCGTTGTACGTGTAGTCAGGATAGCCGAGCAGAAACGCCGTGTAGGGATCGCCGATGGAGACGGGGTTGCCGCCGGCGTCGGAGTACTGTGTTGCGTTGTTGAAGAAATATTGGCCGGCGCTGTAGTTGCCGAAGACGTTGTCGTCGTGGTCGGTCAAGTGGCGCAGGTCGCCGCCAAACTTGAAGGTGTGCTTGCCCTTGCTCCAGGTCAGGTTATCGATCAGTTGCACGATGACGCTGTGCTGCACCGAGGGGTTACCGCCGCCGGTCACCATGAAGCCGGTGATGTTTATGTCAGGCGCGGTGGGCACTGGGTTGGGTGTAATGCCTTCGATCCCTGCGAGGCCGAGATAGCCGGCGGTGGTGCCCTGGAGCATGGCCGTGGTGTAGTGGGTTCCGTTAAAGCCGGCGCGGAACTCATTCACCAGCCCGTTTGAGATCGCGTAGTTATGCGAGAACGTTACGCCCTGATCGGTCTCCGGATTGCCGAAGGCTCCGGTGATGGGCGAGCCCGCGTTTACGCAATAGCCGGCGCAATTGGGGTTCGGCGGAGTGATGACCGAGCGGGTCTTGTAGGTTCCGCGCACGAACATGGACTGCTTTGCGGTAAGTACGTAGTCGAGGCGAAGATCGGCCTGGTCGCTGCTGATGGGCGCCGAATAATTCACACGGTAATTGTTCGTGTAGTCGGCGGGCTGGCCGCTGTTGGGCTCGGGAAAGAAGTTCTTGAGCGTGTTGGCAGAGACCTGCGATATGGGTACGTGCGCCGGGTCGATGGAGCTGCCATCGGGATTGTAGATGGGCGTGCCTGCGAGGTAGTCGACCAGGTTGCCATTGCGCATGTCTTCAGAAGGCACGTTGGTGATGAGCGGTACCTGCCGAGGCAGGCGCAGGCCTTCGTAGCTGAGGAAGAAGAAAGCCTTGTCTTTACCGTTGTAGAGGTGGGGAATGTCGATGGGGCCGCCGAGGAAGCCGCCGAAGTCGTTCATGATGATGGTCGGCGTGGAGTGCGTAAACGGATTGCCGGCGGTGAGGACGGTGTTCTGCAGATTTTCAAACACGCCGCCATGCAGTGCGTTGGTGCCGCTCTTCGAGGTCGTGGTCACGTCGGCGACTCCGCTGAACTCGGCGTTGTTGTTGCTGCCGCTGATGCGAATTTCAGAGATGGAATTGAACGACGGAAAGAGCTCGTTGATGGGGCCGCTGTTTTCGACCGAGACGCTGCTGATGCCGTCGATGGTGTAAGACATCAGCGCCGGCGTAGTGCCGTCGATGACCAGGTTGTTGCTGTCATCCACCTGGACGCCGGGTTCGGTGCTGAGCGTGTCGATGGGGCTGGTGGAACCGGTGGAGCGTGAGTAAACCGCGACGGGGAGTTCGGTGAGCTCGCGACCGGTTTTGGTTTCAGAGAGGTTCGAGACTTCGGTGGTGATGACGCCGGCAGCGGAGCCTTGCACCATGACGGTCTCTGAAGCCGAGCCGAGCGTCAGGGAGGCGTCGACACGCTTGGTTTCGCGCGATTGCAGGTCGAGGTCAGAGAAGTCTGTCTGCTGGAAGCCGCCTGCTTTGATAGAGACCTGGTACTTGCCTGGATTCAGATTCAGGAAGCTGTAGTCGCCGTGGTCATTGGTCGTGGCGATTTTGCTTGCGGCGGTGCCGGTGTTGGTGAGCGTGACAGAAGCGCCAGGGATGAGGGCGCCGGAGCTATCTTTCACCGTGCCCACGATGGAGCCGAAGGTCGACTGCGCGGCAGCGGGTGGTGGCAAAAAGAACGAGAGCAGCAAAAGGCAGGCGAGGACGAGGGCTAGGACGAGCGCGCCTCGGCGGTTGCTTGTGGTGGAAGACATCTTTCTAGGTGAAAGCGCGCAAAGCGTGAAGAAACGGCGACTCCGATACATGGAATTTTGCCTCCGGAAATGTGTGTGTCGATGTGTGTGTCATGGTTTTCATAAGGCTGTCTTATTGCTTCAACAAATTAGCTTTTGGGCCCTGGGTGCCATCGTTCGAATACGGTTAAACCTGCCGCAGGCAGCCGTTGCGGTCGCGATACGTGAATCAGAAATTTCTGTGGCGACGGGGCCAGCGGTAGATGCCTGCCGGGGTAGTTGCTCACTGGGGACCGGGGAGCGGCGTCGAAGGGTAGAACCTGCAGGGACTACGATGTCCCGCAATGACGCTCCGTCGTTACTCTACCAAGGCCCTTGAGCAAGATCAACAGAAGGTTAACGGGGATGGGCGGCGGTTGGTCGCTTTTTCTGGATGCCTCAGACCACGACCGGCCGGCGCCTGCCGATGTTGGTCGCCTGTTCGAAAGCGTAGCCCAGTTGCAGTACGCCCCAGTCATCGTGGTGGCGGCCTACAATCTGCATGCCGATCGGCAGGCCGTTTGAAGAGAACGCGCAGGGAACCGACATCGCAGGATTGCCGGCCGCGGAGATGTAGTAAGCAGACTTCATCCAGGCGAGATAGTTTTCCATCTTTACGCCTGCAATCTCCGTCGGGAAGTGCGTGTTTACATCGAAGGGAAGCACCTGGTTTACCGGCGCGATGAAGTAGTCGTACTCGCCCTCGAAGTTGCACATGCGCTGATAGAGCGCGGAGCGCTTTGCTTCGATGCGCGCCAGTTGCGGGCCCGTCAGTTTGCGGCCTTCTTCCACGTGCCAGTGAATGTAGCTATTCAGTTGGTCGCCGTGGGTGGCCAGCAAGTCGCCAAAGGCCAACTCCGTTGACCAATGGCGCCAGGCGAGAAAGCTCTCGTTGGCGTCGCTGAAGTCCGGTTCCGCGTCGATAACCACGCAGCCCAGCGACTCCAGAACCTTGCGCTGAGATTGTACGGCGCTTTTCACTTCCGGCTCCCAGGGCAGGCCCATGTCTTTGAACATGGCTACGCGCACACCTTTGAAGTTGCGCTCGAGCGGCTGGGTGAATTGCGCGCCGGTCTGCTCAATGGAAATGGGTGAGTGTTGATCGTAGCCGGCGAGCACGCTGAGGAAGAACGCGCAGTCGGTGACGTTGCGCGCTACGGGTCCAGACGTTGCCAGGGTAAACCAGGCGAGATTCGCAGGCCCGTTAGACACGCGGCCGGGCGAAGGGCGAATGCCCACCACGTTGCAGAAGTTGGGCGGGTTGCGCAGCGAGCCGCCCATGTCGCTTCCGTCGGCCAGGGGAGCCATTCCGCACGCCACGGTTACGGCGCCTCCACCCGTGCTTCCGCCGCAGGTTCTGGTTGTGTCATACGGATTGCGTGTCGCGCCGAAAACGGGATTGAAGGTCTGCGAGCCCAGTCCATATTCCGGCACATTGGTCTTGCCCAGCAGGATGGCCCCGGCTTCTCTCTCCCGTTGAACGACGCGGCAATCGAAGCCGGGTACGGTGTTTTTGTGGAGCGGGGAGCCATAGGTGGTGCGGATACCCTTGGTTTCGTGCAGATCTTTCACTGCGACTGGAAGGCCATGCAGAGGGCCGAGCCACTTGCCCTGTGCCAGGGACTCGTCGGCTGCCGCGGCCTGAGCCAACAACTGGTCTTCGGGCACGAGCGTGACGATTGCGTTGACCTTGCTGTTGACCAGGGCAATCTGCTTCAGGTGTGCCTGCATGACCTCGCGTGCAGAGAGTTTCTTTGTGCGGATGGCCTGCATCATGTCGACCGCGCGCATGAAACAAATGTCGTTTTCCCCGCTCCCGCCTGGGCCGCCCGCACCGTTCGCAACAGAGGGAGTGGCTGAGGAGGAGAACAGCGGCGTTGCCGCGGCAGAGAGCGCGGTTCCGGTGCCCAGCTTAAGTGCAGCCCGACGCGTCATTTTGATGCCCATGGTCATTTCTCCTGATAGCCGGCTCGTCTGGCTCTCATGGTATGTCATTTGCGGAGCATTGCACCCAATGATCTTGCCGCGCAGGGGCCGAGTTTGTAGTTCCGGAAGCCGCCCTGGCTTCTGCCGGCCGTGTCGTTGTCGCCGCTGTCGTTGTATCGCTTGTTGCGGCGTCTGGCAGAACCTGATGCCAATCCGCGGACCGGTAAGGCCGGCACAAAGTATCATGAGTATCTGTTCTATTGACACACCAGTGCCATGAAGAGCGCCATGACGAACGACGATCAGCCCGGTTCCTGCTGTTCTTTTGATTGGTTTGAGGCGGGGCGATCGGTTGCGGGTTTGTTGAAAGATCCCGCGGGGCCAGACAAGGGTCCAGACAAGGGGCAGGCCAAGGTCATGAAGGGCCGATCGTTCTTGTGTCATGCGTCGTATTGCAACCGCTACCGTGTCGCGGCACGCGCGGGGAATACGCCGGATAGTTCGGCGTCGAATATCGGTTTTCGTTGCGCGCGTGGTTAAGAGCGCCGCGCGGGGATGAGTGATATGTCCAGTGATCGTAGACGGCCGCCTCTGTGCATCCAGGTGCACGTTGATGACAATGTGGCGATTGTCGTCCGTGAGGGAGGTTTGCCTGCCGGCACTGTGCTTGCAAGCGGGCTAACGCTTGTCGATGCTGTGCCTGAGGCGCATAAGGTTGCGCTCTTCGATATGGCTCGGGATGCGCCCATCGTGCGCTACGGTGTGGTCATTGGCTATGCCGCGGAGGCGATTGCCAAAGGCAGTTGGGTGCATGAGCGGGTGATGCGGCTCCCGGTTGCCCCTCCGCTCGATAAGCTTCCCCTCGCTACGAATGTACCCGCGTCGCAGCCACCGCTTGAGGGATACACGTTTGAGGGTTTTCTCAATCAGGATGGCTCCGTCGGCACGAAAAATATTCTTGGCATTGCCACTACGGTGCAGTGCGTTTCGGCTACGGTTGAGTTCGCTGTCAGGCGGATTCGCGCCGAGATTCTGCCTCGCTACCCGCGGGTTGACGATGTGATCGCGATCACGCATCCGTATGGTTGCGGCGTGGCCATCGATGCGCCTGGTGCGGAGATTCCGATTCGGACGCTGCGCAATCTCAGCCTCAACCCCAACTTGGGCGGGGCGCCCATGGTTGTCAGCCTCGGTTGCGAAAAGTTGCAGCCGGAGCAGATGCTTCCGCCGGCCAGCTTGCCGATTCTTTCGGAAGTGCCATACGTGATCCGGTTGCAGGACGAGCAGCATCGCAGCTTCGGCGATATGGTCGCCGCCATCATGGAGATGGCGGAGAAGCGGTTGAAGCAACTGAATGGCCGTACACGTACTACACGCCCTGCCGCGGATCTCGTTATTGGAATGCAATGTGGCGGCAGCGATGCGTTTTCTGGAGTCACCGCCAACCCTGCGCTGGGGTATGCCGCGGATCTTCTCGTGCGCGCCGGAGCCACCGTGATGTTTTCTGAAGTCACTGAAGTGCGTGACGTGATTCATTTGCTCACGGCCCGCGCGGCCAATGAAGAGGTCGCTCGCGGGTTGATCGCTGAAATGGCGTGGTACGACAGCTATCTTGGGCGCGGCGGGGCCGATCGTAGCGCCAACCCGACTCCTGGCAACAAGAGCGGCGGGTTAACCAATATTGTTGAGAAGGCGTTAGGCTCGGCCGCCAAGGCCGGTACGAGTGTGTTGAACGGTGTGTTTGGACCAGGGGAGCGCGTGACTGCCAGGGGTCTTGTCTTTGCAGCTACGCCGGCGAGCGATTTCATTTGCGGCACTCTGCAGCTGGCCGCGGGGATGAATATGCATGTGTTTACCACGGGGCGGGGAACTCCCTATGGACTGGCGATGGCTCCGGTGATCAAAGTGGCTTCACGCAGTGCGCTGGCGGCTCGGTGGAAAGATCTTATCGATGTGGACGCGGGCCGTATCGCTACTGGGGAGGTTACGATTCAGCAGTCAGGGGAAGAGATCTTTGCCTTGATTCTCGATGTGGCGAGCGGGCGGAAGCAAACCTGGGCTGACCATTGGGGTTTGCATAACGAGTTTGCATTGTTTAATCCGGCGCCGGTTACGTAGATGGAAGATACCCGGAATGCGTGGCCGAAAGATCTGGTTTCGGCCCCACGCATCCGCCATGCAATTACAACCTTTGGGTGATTCTCGCGCTCTATCGAGTGTCTAGAATCGTAACAGTGCTTACTACAGTTTACTTAATGCATCGTTGCGAGGCAAAAAATGGAGCGCGATGAAAAGCGCCGTACGATCTTCCCGCTTCGACTAGCCGTTTCGCTCAAAGAAATGGCCAGTATCTTCGCGCAAAGAGATGGCATTTCAATCAATCACTTTATTAGCCTCGCGGTGGCCGAGAAGATCAGCCGTCTCGAGCATGAAATGCTGAGCGGGAATCACGTTGTGGCCAGGCAGCGGAAGATGAACGTGGCTGCCGGAGTCATTCGTAAGAATGTTCTAGCTGAGTAAGTGGCTGCCGGTTCGCGGCGTCAAGTCCCCCCGCGGGCTTGACGGAAGTGCATTTCCATCCATGGTTTAGATGGAAGAAGAATCATCGAGCGATTCCCGCCCCCCCCATGCGCGCGGCGTCCTGTCGCACATTCAAGTCGCCTGAAATGATGAGCGTCTGCTTTTCAGCAGCAGACGCGCGAAAATGTTTGCCTTCGCCGTTGAGACAAGTCGTGACCCCTGACTCTTCCCCGCGTTCAGGCGTTATGCGATGCCCAGTTTGCGTTGCAGCTGTTCGAGCGTGACGCTTTTCGTTTCCGGATAGACGAACATCACCACGAAGAATTGAAGAACCGCCATGGCTGCGAAGAAGGCGAAGGGCATTCCGCCGGAATACTTCGCCAGGATGGGGAAGATCAGCGAGATGATCGCGTTCATGAGCCAGTGAGACGAGGAACCGAGGCTCTGGCCCTTGGAGCGTACGCGGTTGGGAAACACTTCCGCAAGGTAAACCCAGATGACCGCGCCCTGCGATATAGAGAAGAATCCGATATAGCCAACCAGAAGCCAAACCAGGGAATCGGCGTGCGCATGGGAGAAAAATACAGAGGCAACACCCGCCAGGCAAATGGCACAACCGACGCTGCCAATCAGAAGCAGGGTCTTTCTTCCCAGCTTGTCGATCAGCGACATGCCGAGCAGCGTGGCCAGAAGATTCATGAGCCCCACCAGTACCGTCTGCAGGGAACTGGAAAGCTGGCTGAATCCGGCTGAGGCAAATATGAAGTTCGAGTAGTAGAGGATGGCGTTGATGCCGATCAATTGGTTGAAGAGCCCGATGCTGATGGCAAGAAAGATGGGCAGCCGGTACTCGCGCTTAAACAGCGGCTCCGAGGTGAAGCCGCGCTCCAGATGGATGGAATCGACGATTTCGCGCAACTCGGCCTGGGAGTCGGGCGAGCCCATCAGTTGCAGAATCTTCAACGCTTCGTCGTTTCTATTCTGGGTAACCAGCCACCGCGAACTGCGGGGGATGCCGTACAGCATGACGAGAAATATCAGAGAAGGAATGGCTGCAACGCCGAGCTGCCAGCGCCATTGCAGGCCGCCGAGGTTGAGCAGCGAGATCAGGTAGTTGGAAAGATAGGCCAGTAGAATGCCGGCCACCACATTGATTTGGAACATGCCCACCATGCGGCCGCGCCATTTGGCGGGAGCCAACTCGGCAATGTAGACGGGCCCGAGCACCGAAGATCCCCCGATGCCGACGCCGCCGATCAGACGGAAGAACATCAGGGCCGGCCAGTTCCAGGCGAAGGCGCATCCGAGGGCAGATACGGTGTAGAGAACCGCCATGATGCGGAGAGCTTCCCGGCTGCCGATTCGCTGGCCCAGCACGCCGGCGGTCATGGCTCCGGCTACCGTGCCCAGCAAGCCGATGAATACGGTCAGGCCGAGGGTAAAGGCGGTGAGATGGTACACCTGAGTCAACTGCTGCGTGGTGCCGGCGATCACAGCGGTATCGAAACCGAATAGCAGCCCGCCAAGGGCGCCGACGACCGTGCTTTTTACCAGATACGTATTGAGTACCATCGGTTAGATCTTTCCTTCGACCCCGGGTCCGGCGGGCAGCCGGGTGCGCCGGTAGGGTTGGTAAGTAAAAGTGAGCGGCAACTGACCATTTAAGCATACCCGCTGTTTCCTCCTGGGCTGCAGGAGATCCGGCCCTGGGCAGGCCGCGAAAGTAGATGGCAAAAGGGTTGGGCGGTCAGCGGTTTAGCTGCGTGGCCGTTGCCTGACTGGCTGAGTACCTTTTAGGCTATTCAGCGCGAAGTCATTACCAGGCCGGGTTACTACAAACCGTCCCATTATTACGCAAGGACTGTAGCAAAATTCATAGGAACCGCTATTCTCTTCTTCAGACGGCGGCTCTTCAAGATCTGGGATCGATTCTTTCGGGGGAGGGATTCGATAGTGGAAAAAGGAGAGTCGCCGTTCTTGTATCTTGGTTCAAATTACCGATCAGGTTTATGAACGAATATATGTCGAATCCAATCAAAGCCCCGGCGAAGGTGTTGCAGTTCGAGCAACCGAAATCTTCGGTAGAGGGCGAACTCGAGAAGTGGTTTCGTGGAGTCATGCAGAGCAACCACGATCTCATGTCTGCTTTGGAGAGGCTGCGCGATTCCTACAAAGGGCTTGTTGCGCAAAGAACCGTGAGTGAGGTGGATACCTCCGTTCTGGTGGCCGTTGAGGTCACATTGCGGAACGCGAGGAACGCGCGAGCTTTATAATTCATTCTCACTCGCCGTGCCGTTCGGGAGTTACGACGATGGATTACGCCACCGATGTCTATTGCTCTACTTGTTTTGCTCTGCCTGGGGAATTGTGCCGGACCAAGTTTCTGGTGCATGGCCGTGACGAGGTTACACCTGTCGTTTGCCGAACCCACGACACACGCCTGGCAGATAGCGAGAGAGAGGCCATGCGCCACTCCCTGGCAGACCTGCTGTGCTCGGTTGCGCTGCAGTCGCTGGATAACCGGCAGGGCTCGGCAGCGATCTTCGGCGGCAGTCTTTCTCGCAACGGCAAGTAGACTCAGCCGTCTCCCCATCAGGCAGCGCACATAGCGCAAATCTTGCGCAGGACGATGACTCTCCGGCTGCCCATGGCAGCTTGTTGGGAGACTAAGCATCGTGACTAAACATCCTGGCGCGCAATGTCTCCAGACGGGTCGCGTTCGTGGCAGTTCCGTGAGATTGACCAGGCCATGGCCTACCCAAAAGCATTTCTGCGCATCACACCGAGACGCAGACTATTGCAGGGGAGAGGGAGCTTGTCGATTCGGGGCCCCGAGCAGCACGGCAATTTATACCAGCCATTCGAACAGCCGGCGGCGGAGCCAAACGTAGGGCTCTGGATTGCCGATGACACGGCCAGGCGGCTGATCGAAGCCATTGCCTTCCAGCTCAATCTTGTTCCTGCTCTTCTCGTCGAGGCGGATCTCTCGGCCGGCCGGCTCTTCAAGTTTGAAATGATCATCGCCGATGCCCAGGTCGCGCGCCGGGTTCGGTTCATCTTCAACGAGAATCAACCAGGGCGGCAGGTAACCAAGCCTGCCCTGGTGGCCGTGGCGCCGGCGTACTCCTTACATGGCTCGCAAGAGGAGGAGCATAAGGAGTTTGACGCAATCCTCTCGATGCCAGAAAAACCTGCGATGCTGGCCGCACAACTCAGTGTTGCTTTGTACTCGCATCGCGGGCTTGCCCGGCCTTATCAATCGGCGTTGGATGAGTCGAATCTGAACACGAATACTTTCAAGTCTGTGACCAGCGGTATCAGCGTCAGCAATGCACTCTTGCCAGACTTGCCGCTCATATACGTCAATCGAGCCTTTGAGATGATGACTGGCTACAGTCTGGAAGAGTTGCGGGGCAAAAGTTGCCGGTTCCTGCAACACGAAGACCCAGACCAAGCCGCGTTGACCCTTGTCCGGGAGGCGATCACCCAAAAGCGGGCAACGATCGCCGTATTCAGGGATTACCGCAAGGACGGGTCCGCTTACTGGAACAAGCTGCTACTCTCGCCGATCAGCAACCAGGAAGGTGTCGTGACCCATATCGTGGGGATCCAAACGGATGTTACGGAACAGGTCGAATTTGAAACTGCACTCAGGGAGAGTGAGAAGCTGGCCGCGGTAGGAAGGATGGCTTCAGCGATTGCCCATGAGATTAACAACCCTCTCGAGGCAGTGATGAACCTGGTGTACCTGTCGCAACACGCGCTGCCCCGGGCGAAAGGGACGGCCGATTCGCGGCGATATCTCGCACAGGCGGATGTCGAGCTACAACGCATCAAGCTCATTACGGCGCAATCTCTCCGCTTCTACAAGCAGTCGAACGTTGGCGAGGAAGTGGCATGCGACGAGCTGTTGACGTCGATTCTGGACCTCTACGCGCCACGGCTGGCTAACTTCGGTATCATCGTCAGCCGGCGGGAACGTTTTACGGAGCCTTTCGTTTGCGTTGCCAGTGAGATCCGGCAGGTGCTCAGCAACCTGGTGTCGAATGCGATGGATGCCATGGGCCATGGTGGAGGTTGCCTGTTTATTCGGACCCGTGAGGTCAACCGTGGGGAGAATCCAGGGCGTGGTGTCGTCATCACCGTCGCCGATACCGGTCACGGCATATCGAAAAAGACGCAGGCCAGCATGTACAAAGCGTTTTACACGACCAAGGGTGCGGCGGGTACGGGCCTGGGGCTTTGGATTAGTAGTGACATCGTCAGGCGGCATCACGGGTTTCTGCGGGTTCGTAGCAGGACCGGGCCGCGGTACAGTGGAACCGTCTTCCAGTTGTTTCTGCCATTCCAGGCAGGGGAAGAAGGCGAATACGCGGACAGGAAACTGTTGCGGCAGAACCCATCAGAAATATGACGGGGCGCGTTTACGTCCACGGAAGGTCAGGGTCAGTGCTGCTGCCTGGTTGAGCCAACGATTCATGATTGCCTGCCAGAAGCCGGGGGAGTACCGTGTTGTTAAGACAAGTACGAACCCTGGGGGGCCGTATGAATTGTGCCAGCATCCTTCCCATTGCCAGCCTGCTCGTAGCGATCCCGCTTGCATCCGCTATCGCGCAAGACACGGTCAGTCGTCCTGCGCAAAACGCCGTCGTGCTGAGTCCACACCGCTTCGAGGCCGGCCACCAGTGCCCGGTCGAGCTGCATGCTAAACATATCCTTGGCTCTTCGCTGCTGGAGGCGGGCGCCAGCGCTCCGTCGCATCCAGGTCCTGCGATCGACGGGGTGATTCTGGATGAAAAGACGGCTCCGCCGGCTGGTCAAAATCAGCAAGTGCAGCTGAGCGTGAGCAACCCTTCCTTCAGAGATATCGTGGGTGTGCAGATGACCGTTCACGGATTGAGCAGCAAGTGGAGAACGGTGCCGCTCTCTCTTGTGTCCGCGGCGCCGGACCTAAGCAAAACGATCGATGTCGCGCTGGACCTTAAAGGGAACGGTCATGTTGCGAAGGATCTCTCGCTGAGGCACTTTACAACCGTGACTTCGATCGATCTGACTTCGATTACATACGCGGACGGTTCTACATGGCATGCCTCGCATACCTCTGAGTCGGGAGCTTGCAGCATAACTCCTGATCCGCTGATGTTGATCAGCGCGTCGAAATAGAGCGGAATCATTCATGTGATTGCCTGGCGAAGCGCGTCGCGGACTTTATGGCGTGATCCGCGGTGGAGGCAGCCTGTCTGCCCGTCGGATGCAGGGCTAGCGTGGCATAGGCCCAGCGTGTAAAACTCACTTGTCACAACGGTGAGTCTGCATGCGTTCGATCCTGTTCCGTATGGCTGCAACTGTGTTCTGGCTGCCCCTTCTACCTTGTCCAGCTTACCCACAGTCTTCAAAGCCACTGCCTTATCTCGATGGGTCTCTGTCCAATGAGCAGCGGGTCAACGATCTCGTTTCTCGCATGACGCTCGAAGAGAAAGTCTCGCAACTCATCAATACCGCGAAGGCCATCCCCAGGTTGAATGTTCCGGCGTATGACTGGTGGAATGAGGGGTTGCACGGCGTTGCCCGCTCTGGCTACGCCACGATGTTCCCTCAGGCCATCGGGATGGCCTCCACCTGGGATGCACCCCTGATCGGACAAATCGGATCGACCATCTCTACCGAAGCGCGCGCGAAGTACAACGACGCAGTCAGCCACGATGTTCACTCCATCTATTACGGGCTCACCTTCTGGTCGCCGAACATCAACATCTTTCGCGATCCTCGCTGGGGACGCGGTCAGGAGACGTATGGGGAAGACCCGTTTCTGACCGGACGTCTCGGAGTCGCGTTTATCCGGGGAATGCAGGGCGACGATCCGAAATACTTCAAGGTGATCGCCACGCCCAAGCACTATGCGGTGCACAGCGGACCCGAAGAGTCGCGGCATCGCTTTGACGTTGCGCCCACGCCTCACGATCTTTGGGACACGTACCTGCCGGCCTTCCGTGCTGCGATTACGGAGGGCAAGGCTTACTCGATCATGTGTGCCTACAACGCTGTCGATAAGGCGCCGGCGTGCGCCAATCAAGAGTTGCTGCAGAACGTGCTCCGTAAGGATTGGGGCTTTCAGGGTTTTGTCACCTCTGATTGTGGGGCCGTGGATGACTTTTATTCACAGGGCGGCCACAACTTCTCGGAGGATAAGGATGCGGCGGCGGCCGCCGGCATTCTTGCCGGAACCGATACCAGCTGCGGCGACACCTATCTTGCGCTGGCAAGCGCAGTGCAACGCGGCCTGATCAGCGAAGCTCAAATCGACGTGTCGCTCAAGCGTCTCTTTCTCTCGCGCTACCGTCTTGGTCTCTTTGACTCCGCGGCGGATGTTGCTTTTGCAACGGTGCCTTTCTCAGAGGTGGGTTCCCCTGCCCATCACGAACTCGCCCTGCGTGCCGCTCGCGAATCGATCGTATTGCTTAAGAACAGCGGTCATACCTTGCCGCTCGCGAAGGATAAGGTCAAGACCATTGCCGTCATCGGTCCCAACGCTGCGGAGCTCGCCTCGATCGAGGGCAATTACAACGCCGTTCCGAGAGACCCCGTTCTCCCCGTAGATGGCATCGTAAAGCAATTTCCTGACGCCAAGGTGCTCTACGCGCAGGGTTCGCCGTTTGTTGAAAACGTAAGTCTTACGATTCCACGGACGCAATTCCGCGTCGCGCCGGGTTCCGCGGTTGAGGGCCTGAAGGGAGAGTATTTCAACAACGAGACGCTCAGCGGCCAGCCGGCCATCGCGCGCACCGACAAGCAGATTGATTTCGACTGGAATTCCGCGTCACCTGTGCCCTCACAGCTCAATCCCAAGGATTTTTCTGTGCGCTGGACCGGCACGATGCAGGTTCCCGCGGCGGGCGATTACCCGATCGATGCTGCTCCACTGAACTGCTACCCGTGTGGCGGCGCGGAGCATTACAGCGTGAGTTTTGACGGGAAGGAACTGATCAACTCTGACGCGAACGGTGACGGCGCCCAAAAGGCCGCCGTGACGTTCCACTTTGCAGACACACAGCCACACTCCATCGTAGTGACGTATTCACACCACGAGGAGCTTTACGGCGCAGGCTTTTCTCTGCACTGGTTACCGAGCGTCGATGTGCTGCGGGCGCAGGCCATGGCGCTTGCCGGCACAGCCGATGTGATCGTAGCCTTTGCCGGCTTATCGCCTAATCTTGAAGGGGAGGAGATGCCGGTGCAGGTGCACGGCTTCTCAAGGGGCGACCGTACCGGCATCGCCTTGCCAGACGCACAACAGCAGTTACTTGAAGCTGCCAAAGCTACCGGCAAGCCTTTGGTGGTGGTTTTGATGAGCGGTTCTGCACTTGGCGTGAACTGGGCAGAGCAACACGCAGATGCCATGCTCGAAGCTTGGTATCCAGGCGAGGCCGGCGGACAGGCGATCGCCGAAACGCTTGATGGAGAGAACAATCCCGCTGGCAGATTGCCCATCACTTTCTATACATCGATCGATGAACTACCGCCCTTCGACGATTACTCGATGGCAAACCGCACCTATCGTTATTTCCACGGCAAGCCGCTCTACGGATTTGGGTACGGCCTCAGTTACACAAATTTCACGTATGGCAAGGTCAAGCTATCCAAAACCAGGCTCCGTGCAGGCGAGACCCTTAGCGTGGAAACCGAGATCAAGAACACAGGCAGCAGCCCGGGTGACGAGGTTGCGGAACTGTATCTGATTCCACCGCACACCGAGGTCTCACCGGCGCTGTCTCTCGCTGGGTTTGCGCGTGTGCATATCGCCCCCGGGTCGAGCAAACACGTAGCCTTCACGTTGGACGCACGCGCGCTTTCACAAGTGGATCGGCAGGGCATTCGCGCGGTCACGCCGGGTAGCTACCGTGTCGCCGTTGGCTCCAGGCAACCGGGGAACGGCGCGAGCGGACAGACTGCGACTTTCACCATCGACGGCAGCATGGATCTCCCGCGTTAGAGGGGAGCGATGGCCTTCGCCCCGCTTTGGCTGTAGATTGCATTCGCTTCGGCACGGGCGCCTGCTTTGCCAGAGGAGAGCTTTGGCAAAGCAAGTTCATCATTGCGCCATCTTCGTCGCGTTCCTGTGCGCCTCAGGTACGATGGATCCCTCCGGCGCATGCTTTTTTGGACTACCTGAAGCTCGGTTTTGGTGGAGTGCACACTGACTCGAACCAGCGGCTGATGTACACCTCTGCATGCGCTTCACCGCAGTAGTGCCGGGCGTCCGCCGCGTTGGCCGCGTCGTCGTTCCAGCGATGCACGGTAAGATCGGACTCTCCGCAGCGAATCACAAACCAGTGCGTAGGGTGACTGGTCACAAAGCCGCAAACTTCACATCGGTATTCTTTTATGGATGCCATACCTGCAAAGTTTAGCAGTTATGTCTCCTGCTCTCACTCCGACCGCAACGCGTTCATCGGTTGAATGCTGGCGGCGCGGAGGGCGGGGATGAACCCCGCCAGCACGCCTGCAGCCGTGAGGATGCATGCAGCGTCATGGGTGAGGCTTTCATGAAGACGTTGGTCGGGATCGCCAGAGTGTTTTCCCGTTCCGTTGATCCACTGCCGCGAAGCCTCCGTTTGGTTTGAAGACCGTTGACCTGCGGTTTTTGACGGATGGCCCCGTTTAACGCTGTTCCGACGGGGTGACACCTCCGAAATTGCCAGACTCCGATTCTTCAACCGCTCGCTGAATGGCCTTGCTGCGGCAGCTATTTTACTGCTTATCGGTTCTACGGGATCTTCTTGACCGACGCGGGTGTGGCGGCAGGTGGCAAAGGTTCATCGACCTGGAGGAACTGATCAGCCTTGACGTGATCGAGGTGCTGCAGGATTCCGCTTGGCCATCGGATGTCGATTGTGTTGGCGACCGTGTCGGTGCCGAGGCCAATGTGTGCTCGTTTGTCGTTCGCGGAAAGATAGCCGCCGGACGTGGTGACGGTTACCAATTGCGAGCCGTGGGCGGTGGTTACCTTGATCTCGGCGCCGATGCCGTCACGGTTGCTTCGATGGCCGGTCAGGTTGAGCGTGAGCCAGTGGTTGGCGGTAGGGGTCTCGTTGCGCAAGATGTGGGCAGGTCCGTCATTCGTAGTGACGACGGCATCGATGCGGCCGTCATTATTGATGTCTCCGATGGCCATTCCGCGGGCAACCCACGCCTCGTGAAACACGGCGCCCGACTGGGCAGAGACGTCGACAAACCCGGTACCGGTGTTGCGGGCCAGAAGCATAGGCTCGCGGTAATGGATCTGCGCGGAGGTTAGCTCAATCGTGTCAAGATCGTGGCCTTGGGCAAAGAGGAGGTCCTTGCGGCCATCATTGTCGTAGTCAAGAAAGGCCACACCCCACCCGGAGCGGAGCAGCGTCATAACACCGATGCCGCTCAGGTAAGTATCGTAAGCAAAGCTTCCGTCGCCGCTGTTGCGGTACAGGGCATACTTCTGGTTTGCGAGATCGGTGATTACTAGATCGGGAAGGCCGTCGTTGTTATAGTCCTGAAAATCGATGCCCATGCCGGCGTAAGTGTGACCATCACTGTCCACTGCGATTCCGGTAATCAGACCTTGCTCTTCGAAGGTACCGGTGCCTTTGTTGCGGTAGAGGAACTCAGGCATGGAATCGTTGGCGATAGCGATATCGGTGTGGCCATCGCGATCGAAGTCGGCGATTGCGATCCCGAGGCCCTTACCGGGAACGTTCAATCCGATTTTTGCCGCGATTTCGGTGAAGTGCCCTTTGCCGTCGTTGTGGTAGACGAGTGGCGGCACGGGTTGAAAGACATCCGGATGGCAATAGGAGCGATAGCCCTCGCGGCGCTCGCCGCACCAGATATCGTCGAAGTCCCACTGGAGATATCGCAGGACCACCAGGTCGAGGAGGCCGTCGTTATCGAGGTCTACCCATGCCGCGGAGGTGGACCAACCGCTACCTGCTGTGCCGGAGTTTTCGGTGACATCGGTAAAGGTTCCTTTGCCGTTGTTGTGGTAGAGCCGGTTTCCGCCATAGCTAGTAAGGTAGAGATCCTCGAAGCCGTCGTTGTCGTAGTCGCCAACCGCTACCCCCATGCCGTAGCCGGCGCCCTGCAGGCCGGCCTTGACGGTAACGTCTTCGAACGTGCCGTCCTTCTTCTGGTGGTAGAGGCGATTCCAATCCTTTTCGCCGGCCTTCTGGGGAATGGCGCCTTTCGCGGTCGGGTCAGACAGGGGCGCGCCATTGGCGAAAAAAATGTCGAGCAGTCCATCATTGTCAAAATCCAACAGCGCCACACCGGAGCCCATTGTCTCGATAAGGTATTTCTTTGAGGTATGGGAAGCGACCGCCGTGAAATGGACGTTGCTGGCTTCCGTGGCATCGACGAACAAGCCAGGAACATTCGTGGGTGTTGCGCCGGAGGGCGATGCGGTGGTTTGTGTTGCGGCGCCAGCTGACCGAGCGCAAAGACTGGGCGAGAAAAATCCAACAAGAATGGCAAGAAGAAGCACTCTGGCTCCACTGCAATCGATTGCGGGTTCGATCATTCTGTAAGGTAGTTTAGCGTGCAGACGGGTTCTCTTCCGACCCAAAATAGCTGCTGATCAGAAGCTGAATCCTGGGCAAGCTACCGGGAAATTGCGGTATTTGCTTTCATCGGTTGCTATGGCAGAGTCGCGAGTTCGGGCCTCGTTGTTGCCGCCGCACCCTTGCAGTTCCGTAAGTTGCATGCCCCGCCACGTTCGCAATACCTGTCTTTTTGTACAGGTTCGCTGGAAAATAAAACGGCCTAAAATGACAAGGAATGTGGCGATGGCACTCGGAAGGGGACCCGTTCTGTGACACGTCGATTCTCGTCACAGGTTTCTCGGAAGTTTCTTTCTTGGTGGTGCATCTTTTAGAGCAGATTCATCGAGACCGGAGCTCAGGCGTGCAATATCGATGGCCCGCTGCAGAGCCTGAGCGTGCTGCGAACAAGTGCTCGATAAGCTGACCGGTTGGGCAGGGGAATCTGCAAGGTCTCCAAGGGAACCGCGCCGGGAGGTAGCCATGAATCCAAAAGCAGGAATACTGAGTGCAGGAGTCCGGCGTCTGTTAGGGGCACTCTGCGTAGTTGTCCTCATCCCCGGAAACGCCCTGACGTACATGCCGGCCCCCAGACAGGAACAGGCGGCCCCGCCACAGGCCAAACCTGCTGCAAAAATTCCGCCCGACCAATTGGATGCTCTGGTAGCCCCGATTGCTCTCTATCCTGACCCGATGCTGGCTCAGACTCTAGCCGCCTCCACCTATCCTCTTGAGATCATTCAGCTTCAGCAATGGCTTGCGAAAAACCCGGGATTGAAGGACAAAGCGCTCGCCGATGCGGTGGCGAAGCAGACCTGGGACCCAAGCGTACAGGCTCTGGCCGCCTTGCCGGATGTCGTCAAGCTCCTGGCGAATGACATCCAGTGGGCCACCGATCTCGGCAATGCCTTTCTTGCGCAGCAAAACGAAGTAATGGATGCAGTGCAGCGCATGCGCAAGAAGGCACAGGGCACCGGCAATCTGAAATCGAATGAGCAACAGAAGGTCGAAACCAAGGTTGTCGAAAATAAGAGCGTCGTCGTGGTCGAACAGGCGAATCCGCAGGTCGTCTATGTACCTTCCTACAATCCGACGGTTGTGTACGGTGCCCCTGTGTATCCTTATCCGCCGATAGCCTATCCGCCACCGGGATATTATGCGGCGGGGATGGCGATCTCATTTGGCGTCGGCGTTGCGATGGGTGCTATGTGGAGCGGTGGTTGGGGTTGGGGTTGTGGCTGGGGTGGCAACAACGACATCACCGTCAACCGCAACAACAACTTCAACCGCAACGTAAATGTTAGCGGCGGCAACCGTGCCGCGAATGTCCGCGGAGGCGGCAACTCATGGCAGCACAACCCGCAACATCGCGGCGGCGCACCCTATAGGGATCAGGCAACGGCCAACAGGTTTGGTGGAACGGCCCGGGGAGACTCTCTGTCCAACCGTCAGGCGGGAGCCAGGCAGCAGGTTGGCCGGCAGGGTGGCAATCTGGCCAGCACCCAGTCCGGAGGAATAGGCAGCGGTAGCCGGGCTGGAGCAGCGGGCGCCGGAGGGATCGGCGATCGAGCTGGAGGAGCCGGTGCTACCGCCGGTGGAGGGGGCCTAAGCAATCGTTCCGCAAGCGCCGGAGCGGGAGGAGCCAACAGCATAGGAGGCCGAGACGTCTCTCGAAGCGGTGGTGGAAACCAGGATGCCTTCGGCGGAGGAACAAGAGGATATAGCGGATCGAGTGCGCGCGCCAGCAGCAGCCGCGGTTCCACGAGTATGGGATCGCGCGGCGGCGGCCGAGCCGGTGGTGGAGGGCGGCGGTAAGGGGCACGGAATGATCAGGAGGACTGAAATGAAATCAACTTCAGCGAATCGAAATCTCTCGCGGTTTCGTTGGCTCATCGCTGTGGCGATCTGGGCGTTTCTCTCCACTTCGGTTCTTCTCGCTGCGCAGCAACCCGCTGCGAATGCAACTCCAGCTGCAACTGCGGCTTCCGTTGGCGCAGCCCGGAGCTTTGCTAGTCCTCAACAGGCGGTCGATGCGCTGATCAGCGCTGCCGGCAAATTCGATGAGACGGCCCTCATGCAAATCTTTGGCGACAACGGCAGAGACATTTTGTACGGCGGAGAAATTGCACAAGATCGGCAACGCGTCGCGGACTTTGCTGCCGAGGCACACGAGAAGCAAAGCGTCTCCGTTGATCCGAAGACCGGGAACCGCGCATTTCTTCTTGTGGGCAATGAAGATTGGCCGTTCCCTGTACCGATTGTGAAGAAAGGTGACAAATGGTCCTTCGACAGCAAGGCCGGCCGCCAGGAACTCCTGAACCGCCGCATCGGCTCCAATGAGCTGGATGCCATTCAAATCTGCCGGGGCTACGTTGATGCGCAGTATGAATATGCCTTCGAGAAACGCGAGGGGTACAACGTAAACCAGTATGCGCAGCGCATCGTCAGCACACCCGGCAAACAGGATGGCCTGGCGTGGCAGAATCCGGATGGCACCTGGGGCGGTCCGGTTGGCGAAAAAATCGCCCAGGTTATCCAGCAGGGGTATACAAGAGGCATAGAGCCGTACCATGGCTATTTCTTTAAGATCCTTAAGGGGCAAGGGCCAACAGCCCCGCTGGGGCAGATGAACTACGTGATCGAGGGCGCGATGATTGGGGGCTTTGCTTTGGTGGCTGCGCCAGCACAATATCGCATGACCGGAGTGAAAACTTTCATGGTCAGCCAGGATGGCGTCGTTTACGAGAAGGATTCTGGGCCTGCCACTCTGGAGGAATTCAAGAAGATGGAGCGGTTCAACCCGGACAATACCTGGAAGCCCCTTCTGGAGTAGAGAGAAGAAATCAAATGAGCGGCAAAGCCAAGGTACCTCCGGTTGTTAAAGTGATATAACGCATGTCTTACTGGTACCGCCGGGTGTTTCTGCTCGCCATCCCGCTCATTCTTTCGAATCTGACGCAGCCGCTGACTGTATGCCGCGTGTTCTGCTAGAGGCCGCTTTGGCTCAAGCTACTGGCGACATCAGGGTCCAACTGAAGGATCTTGTCGGTATGAGTCATTTGGAGGACCTCGCGCACCCGTGCCGTTACCGCGGCGAGGCGAAGGGTGGCTTCGGCCTTTTCAGCAACGCCGTCCAGGTAGAGCAGGGTGCCGATTCCTGAACTGTCGGCGTATTCGACCGCAGATAAATCAAGGATCAGGATCATTCCTGATTCACTCACCAAAGAGGCGAACTGTGTTTTAAGCAACTGTAGCTGATCGCCGTAGACCATGCGGCCCCTCAACTCGGCTACGACGACATTTTCTGTCGGACGCCGGATTGTCGCTTCAAGGGCCATAGAGGCATTCCCGCACGGCCAGGGCAATGGGCATTCGCCCTATGACCGGCTCAAACCCTCCGGCTGTGGCGGCTACGCTTGACTACTTCTGTGGCTGCTGTGCCGCCGGTTGCCTCGGGGTGGTGGGTACACCGGTGCTTCCGGTCTTATGAAAGATGAGGACACTCACCAGTAACAGAATGGCAACCAAAGCCAGAATGGAGATGACGATCCTGTTGAAGTGACCCTCCATCGCCTTGTCAGTTTTGATTTTTGACGTGTACTTGTTCACCGGGCCCTCCGCGATCAGAAACTGTTCTCATGAGCAACTCTCATAAAAAGATATGAGTCTTTAAGGGCCCGTGGGAGTTTCTTTGCGGCGCACCAGAGCCCCGCCGGCTGGTGCAGGGTGCGTTCCACTTCATGTTGCGATGAAAAGCAGGCGAAGTGGGCGTCCGTCCCGATTTATTCAAAGCATCATCTCTCCTGTAAAAACACTGCATCCTTTATTGGGATGCATGAATGTTCAGAGGAGGTGGCCAGACACTTGCCTTGATTCTTTCCGTACTTCTTATGGTGACGCGACCGGCAGATCCCTCTGCGCCTGGCCCAGAGGCGAGCGAGCATTCCGGCAAACGCTCAAAGTCGATAAGGTAAATCAGCTACGGCGTTGTGATGAAGTGTGCAGCATCGGTTGCGGTGGAACTGCCGCCGATGTAGACCGTGTATTGCGCCGGTTCGACTACCTGCTGTGCCCTGGCGTTGTAGAACGAAAGTTCGCTGAAGCCAAGCGGGAAGCGAACCGTCTGCGACTGGCCCGGGTCGAGGGTGACGCGGGCAAAGCCCTTCAGGTTACGTAGCGGCTGCTCAGTGCTGGCGCCGCGAATATTCACATAGCACTCCACGATCTCGGTGGCCCGGCGGTTCCCGGTATTGGTTACTGTGGCGGTTGCTACCATCGGTTGTCTCTTGCGGTCACGCATAAGCGAGGCTGCACTGATGGATGGCGCCGAAACGGAAATGCCGGAGTAGCCGAACGTCGAATAGGTAAGACCGTGCCCGAAAGGGAAGAGCGCGTCATTCGGTGCGTCGAGATAACGCGAAACATACTTCATTTCAACATAGCCGGGATGCGCAGGATCGGCGTGCTGCACTGGCCGGCCGGTGGGAAGCTGGTTGTAGTAGAGCGGCTCCTGCCCAACGGTGCGTGGGAAGCTCATGGTGAGTTTGCCGCTGGGAGCAACGTCGCCAAAGAGAGTCTCAACGATGGCCGGGCCAGTCTCGACGCCAGGGAACCATACTTCCATGATGGCGGAGACATGCTGCGCAGCCCAGTCCAGCACAAGCGGCCGGCCAGAGAAGATCAGCAGCACGACAGGCTTGCCGGTGGCGACTACTGCCTCCAATAATTGTTGTTGGTTTCCAGGCAGATCCAGATCGGCCCGCGACGCAGCTTCACCGCTCATGTTGCTCGACTCGCCCAGAGCGAGAACGGCCACATCGGCATTCTGCGCGGCGGCAACGGCTGCGCCGAAGCCGGCGTTGGAGGAGCCAGAGATGTCAGTACCTTTGGCATACGTGAGCATGGCGCCGTTTTGGCTGGCGTGTTCCTCCATGGTGGCGCGCAGGGTATGCACGTCGCTGAAGTTATTGGCTCCCGACCAGGCTCCGACCATGTCGTCTGCGTCGTCGGCCAGGGGACCGATGAGTGCGATCTTCTTCGTGCTTGCCGCGAGGGGCAACAAAGCATTGCCGTGATCGGGATTGTTCTGCAGCAGAACGAGCGATTCTTCGGCGGCTTTGCGCGCCAGCGGGCGATGTTCGGCAACCGCGCCTTTCACTTCCGGGCCTTCTGTGAATGGATGATCGAATTTGCCCAGAGCGAACTTTACCCGCAGCACACGCCGCACGGCTTCGTCCACGGTTGACATGGGAACGCGGCCTGACTTGACCAGCGCGGGCAACTCGGCATCGTAGTCGTGCGACATCATGTCGATGTCGACACCGGCGGTCAGCGCTTTTTCTGTAGCTGTGGCGGCATCGAGTGCGATGCCGTGATGCACCAACTCCATCACCGATGTGTAGTCAGACACAACCGGGCCATTGAATCCCCACTCATCACGCAGAATGGTCTGCAACAGGAAAGGATTGGCAGAGGCTGGCACTCCATTGAGGGCGTTGAAAGCTGACATGAGGGTTGCGGCGCCTGCCTCCACGGCTGCGTGATAAGGCGGCAGGTATACCTGCCGCAGCTGAATTTCGCTCATGTCGGTCGTGTTGTAATCACGGCCGGCCTCGGCCGCGCCGTAGGCCGCGAAGTGCTTGACTGAGGCGGCTACAGAGCCCGGCGCGGAGAGGCTTTCACCCTGGTAGCCGCGGATATAGGCACGAGCGATGGCGGAACCGAGATAGGGGTCTTCGCCGGCGCCTTCGGTGCACCGGCCCCAACGGGCATCGCGTGCAATGTCGACCATGGGCGAATAGACCCAGTCAACGCCGGCGGTGCGGGCCTCGGTGGCGGCCATGTGCGCCAACTCGGTGATGAGAGCGGGATCCCAAGTCGATGCGGTGGCGAGTGGAACCGGGAAGATGGTGCGGAAGCCGTGAATCACGTCTGCGCCGAAGATCAGCGGAATATGCAGGCGCGTGTTGTCTACTGCAGCGTGCTGAAAGTGGTTGGTCAGGCTCTGCCCCACTGTATTGAGCATGGAGCCGAGTTCACCCTTCTGTGCGAGCGCATAGCTGTCGACTTGTCCAGGGGCGGGTGGATTGACATTCAGCGCGGCGGTTGAGTCGCCGGGCGCAACGGTCGGGTGCGCTTCGGTCGCGTTGTATTGCACTAACTGACCGATCTTCTCTTCAAGGGTCATCTGCTTCAGCAGAGCGTCGACCTTCCGCGCAATCTGCGGGCTTGCGAGTTGGGCATTGGAGGGCGCCTGGTGGGCCGTTTGTGCAAGAAGCGGGAAGCCTGCGAGGCGAAGGGAGAAACCAGCGAGCAGGGTAGAGCCGAGAAGAATCGATCGACGACAGGTCATGCGCAACTCCTAGCAACTACTACTGTACCGCCGTCTGGAAACTTCGCCTCTCGAAAGAGGGGAAGGGAGTAGCAGCTTCCCAGCTACGGCGTGGGAACGGAGCCAAGGGTTGCTCGATGGGTCCATGAATGTCATGCTCGATGATATGAGACGAGAGCGGATTGTAGGCGCCATGTTGGCGGGAATACTGGGCTGTTGTGCATTTGCCAATGCTCAGGAAAAAGGGATGTGGCGTGCAGCGAACACTCCGGCGCAGTCCATCACGGGCGACGTGGCATTATCCGATGCGAAGCTGGCGATCAATTTTTCCAGTTTTACCATCGCGCGGATACGCGAGCTCAAGCCGGGCGAGGTGAGTTCGGTGTTCGATGCCGACAGCAACGCTGCCGTGGGAGGTAACCTCTACCGGTTGAGCATACCCGCGGCTAAGAAGTTCCTGCATCACAACAGTCTGTGTGGGGCGGAAGAGACCCAGTGGATGGCCACTTATGTGGCTGATGGTGCTTTGCATCTAGCATTCTTTTCGGGGCCCAAGATGCCGGTCTTTACGCCCGATGCGATCGCAAACACAACTGACCTGTGTGGCACGTTCGCTTACGTGCGCTGAGTGCAGGGGCGCCTGCGACACGTGATCGCAGGCATGGCTATTAGCTAATGCAGAGTCGCCGACCATGGGCGCACCAACGCGGGCGGCCAGTCAAAAGTCGCTTTTTGCGAGGCCGGAGTTTACGTTCTCCGCGCCGGCCCGTGCACGATCGCCGTTCTACAGTTTCATTTCCTTGTCCAGGACAAACGTCTTCACGGTTTCGCGCTTGACGCCGTCAAAGGCCATGGCGTCTACCGTCTCCTGCGACCCCATGGCTTGCTTAAACGACGTCAGGTTTTCTGGCTCCATGCAGATCGTGACTTCGTTCCCCGTGACCGTGTAACAAACCGGTGAACTGAGGGAATAGGTCTTCCGGAACAAGTCGCCATGCGTCCGGAAGCCTGCTTCCCACTTCACAGGGTCTTGAACCTGAGCTGTGACGATGACCATCGGCATATTTGTCTCCTTTTAACCTGAAGCATTCGAACTTGCAAACAGGGTGATAACTATAGCACTGAGCAATGGATCGCATCTGAGCAATCGCTGACGAAGGGCCGGCTCGGCGGAACTTCCCGCAAGCGGGGATTGCGGTAACTTGCTCGCGCGGGTCCGCCTGGGGCGGGAATTTATCGAAATTGTGACTTTTCAGGGCTTCATAGAAAGAGTAGCGTCGGCTTGCCGGCTCAAGGGCCTGGTTCGCCGCAATCTGGACCCGGGATAATGGCCTGAAGAATGTCCGAACATGATCGAACGTAACGCGCACGGGCAGGATTTCAAAAAAATCCGACTTCTGGTTCCAGCGAAGCGGCTGGCTTTAGTCCTGCCGGTAGTAGTCAGCATCATGGCTGGGGTTCAGGTCTACGGGCAGATTCTGCACGCGACCGGACCGTTGCCCTCGTTTGAGGTAGCAACGATCAAACCCAGCCAACCCGGCGCTACGGGTATCCGTGCCTTTGGACCCAAGGGCGCCGATAGATTTCTCGCGACGAATGTCACAGTGAAAGACCTAATCGACTTCGCCTATACGATTGACGATGACCGTCAAGTTGTTGGGCTGTCCGGCTGGATGATTTCCAAGCGATACGATATCGATGCAAAAGTCGGCGATGCTGAGGTTGCAGCAATGTCCAAACTGCCTCCGTCTTATAACCCATACCGATTCATGCAGCAGGCCCTGCTTGCTGATCGCTTCAAGCTCAAAGTTCATTTTGAAACGAGGTTGATGCCGATTTATGCACTGGTGGTGGCGAAGGGCGGCCCGAAGCTAAAGGCAAGCGAGATGGATCCAGCTAATCGTGCGGAATTGGTGAAACCAGCATCTCTCCAGGCACGATCGGGCAGAGCAGATGGCGCAGGTACGACAATAGGTATGCTGGCTGAAGTTCTCGAAAGACAGGACGAAGTCGGCAACGCACCAGGGGGCCGTGGACGGATAGTGGTCGATAAGACGAATCTAAGCGGTCGGTACGACTGGACGCTGCGCTGGACTCCATGGCAAGACCTGAGCAGCGGCGAGTTGTCTGATTCGAAAGGTCCCTCCTTGTTCACCGCCCTACAGGAGCAGCTTGGACTAAAGCTGGAACCGGCGAAGGGTAAGGTAGAGGTGGTCGTGATTGACCATATTGATTTGCCCTCGGAGAACTAGTTCCCAGTCGCCGCAAGCTGTTCTTCGGTAGGCTATTTGTTCGTTGCCTTCGCCTGAATCTTTTCATTTGCCAACTTTTTAGCCGTCGAAAGGGCATCATCCGCAGCAACCTTCACATCCGGTTCCACACCTGTTCCCTCCCAGTTCGTCTTGGTCACGGGATCGAGGGACTTCGCAAATGGCACGCCAACCATGAAGTAATCCGCAACCGGATGTCCGCTCACCGGGTGAGCGCCACCCCCGGTCGTCTCGCCGATAATCGTAGCTCGCTTCTGATTTTTCAAATCAAACGCAAACTCCTCGGCTCCCGAGAACGTTCTCTTCGAGGTCAACACAAACACCGGTTGTTTCGTTAGCCTCGGACCAGGCAGGTACGATAACGTCCAGTTCTGCGTCGTGGAATCCTCTTTGCGGTTGTATATGTCGATGAGATGTGTCGGCTGCTCGAACAAGTAACTCGCAACCAGCGTCACCATCGCCGGCTGGCCACCACCATTTTGCCTTATGTCAAAGATGAGCGCGTCAGTATGCGCCACAAACCCCATTGTCGCGTTCACAGTCGGGCCGCAGAATGCTTCGTCGTCGTATTCACCGAGAAGGGTTTGTTTGAACAGTTGCTGGATATCCTCAGATGTCATTGTTTTGCCTGAGGTAATCGTACAAGTTCCCTTAAAACAGGGTTTTGAGTAACTTCACTCTCTCAAGAAGCGGCGCGGGACTTTGAGGGCATGGCTTCTCTATTCGGCGCGTAGCGCCTCCGTCGGTTGCACGCTCGCGGCCCGTCTTGCTGGGACCAATACCGCGGCCAATCCAACAAGCCCCATCACCACCACCACGCCTGCCAGCGTAAGTGGGTCCGCCGCAGATACTCCGAAGAGCTGACTACTCAATGTGTGCGCCAGCAGCACAGCGCACGGCACCGCCACCAGCACGCCGATCGCTCCCAGCCGCAGCATCTCCTCGGCCACCAGGTAGCAGATGGCCAGCCGCGGCGAGCCCAAGGCAATGCGGATGCCAATTTCCCGCGTGCGCTGCATGGTTGTGTAGGCCAGCACACCATAGAGCCCGACACCCGCCAGCAGCGTGGCCAGTCCGCCGAAGGCCAGCGCCAGCATCCCAATCATCCGTTCGTTCTTAATGCTTTCTTCGATCTGATCGTCCATCGTGCGCAGGCCGGCAATACTCAACACTGCATCGATCGAGCGAATCGCGCTCCGAGCTGTCCCGAACATTTGCTCCGGGGGCGTCGCGGTGCGTAAGTAAAGGAAGAGTCGGCCCGGCGCATCGACCTGTTCGAGCGGCATGAAGAGCGTCGGCAGACTCGGATCGCGAAGGTTGGTGTGCCGCGTGTCGCGTGCCACACCAACGATGGTCATGTAGTGCAGGTCGTTACCGGAGCCCTTCGCCACGCGCCGCCCAATCGCCGAAGCTGCATCCTTGAAATAGTGCCGGACGAACGTCTCGTTCACGATGGCCACCGGTTGCGCCGTTGCAACATCCGCGCCGGTGAATGTTCTGCCCACGGCCATCGGGACCTGCATGGCATGGAAGTAGTCCGAGTTAACGATGCTCTCTTCTATATCGAAGTCTTCATTAGCCTGTGACGTATAGCCTTCGACTGTCACATTGCCACCCTGGCTGCTGCCTGCCAGTTCATGGTCATCGCTCGCCGCCACTGCTTGCACGCCCGGCAGACCGCGCATCGCGTCAATCACCCGCGCTTCCAGCGAAGCGATCTGTGGCTGCTTGTAGCCCGCTAGCAAGGGGTTGATGTGAAAGGTGATCAGGTGCGTCGTGTTGAAGCCTGCGCTTACATGGCGAAGATTCTCGATGGTGCGTACGAACAGCCCTGCGCCAACCAACAGCAGAACGCTCAGCCCGACCTGCAGTGAGACCACCGCACGCCGCAGATTCAGCGCTCCGCCGCTCGCCGTTGCGGCCTTCTGCTTCAGTGCCTGCACCAAGTCTGGCCGAAGCAGTTGGATCACCGGTGCCAAGCTGAAGAGCAAGCTCACGGCCAGTGCGACCACCAACCCGAAGCCGAGGAGCCGCGGATCGAGCGTGGCATGGAACGCGCTACTCTGGTCTGGCCCGGCGATCTGGCGGACCATCAGCCGCATTGCGGCCGGCGCCAGGAGCATACCCGCCGCGCCGCCCAGCAACCCGATGAGTGCGCCCTCAATCAGCAACTGTTGCAGGATGCGTCCAGGCCGCGCGCCCATCGCGTAGCGTACCGCAAACTCCTGTGCACGCACTGCGGCACGCACCAGTAGGAGGCTGGCCACGTTTACCGCCGCCAGCAACAGCACTAGCGCCGCCATCGCCATCACCGCCAGCAACGGCGTCACCATCCCGCTGCGACTGTAGGACAGCCCACGCGCGCCTGGCTCGAGGTGCAGCCGGCTGTGTGTCAGGAAGTCGTCTACGAAGCGTGGTGAGCGGTGACCCAGCGCCTTCAATTCCTCCGCGCGCAATGCATACCATAGCGGCGCCACGCCTGCCTCCCCCTGCTCGCGTGTCTCACCCTCGTGCAACCGTCCGATAACGTTCATCCACCGGTCGGTGTGGTCGGATAACCGCTTGCCTTTGCCCGGGATCACTACATCGAGCATCGACATGGGGACAAATGCATCCGGTATCTCGCCCCACACTGCGCTCTGGAAGTTTTCTGGCGCAATGCCGATCACTTCGAAAATATGTCCATTGAGAGCGATCGTCTGTCCCACCAGACGCGTGTCCGCGCCCATGTGCGCTGCCCAGTAGTGGTGACTCAGCACGGCCACAGGATTCGCGCCTGGTGCGCCATCGTCGGCAGGCGTGAACAACCGTCCCAGAGCAGGCCCCACGCCGAGGACCGAAAAGTAATTTCCGCCCACCAGTTCCACATCGCCCGCCTCGGACGTTCGGTCGTGTGTAATCACCACCGAGGCCGGCGACGTCGCGATCAGCCCATCGAACACCTTGGCCCGATCACGCAAGTCACGGTACATGGGGTAGGAGAATGATTTATCCGCCCCCGCACCGTGGTCGCCAGTATGTCCTTCCCACGCCTTGCCGGGCGCGCTCAGCACCACCAGTTGCTCGGGCGCACGTACGGGCAGTGCGCGCAGAAGCGCCTGGTCCAGCAGCGAATAGACTGCCATGTTCGCCCCCACACCCAGAGATAGGGTCAACACCGCCGTGAGCACGAAGCCGGGCGCTTGACGCATCTGCCGCAATGCAAATTGCACGTCCTGGACAAAGGTCGAGATGGAATCCTCCCAATTGAGACACGAGTGTGTGCAATCTCAGGCGATTCGCACACTACAAGGCAGAGCCTAGGGACGGGTAATCAGCATGTCCTTTCGCGGGAGCGGGTTAGTCGTTGCCTACAGAAAGGGTGAAGCACATACTGATTCCAGACGATAGGGTCTCCCTCATTCTTCCGTGCGGGCCCGCTGAGTGGACAAAACAACTTACCAATTCCTCCCGCGAACTGCAACGAAAACGGTTTTTCAAGCCATTTCACCGACCGCCTCAAGGGCCACGGTGATGTTGGCGAAAATGCGACATTGCAGGCATCGGAAATGTGTGCAGTCGAGTGACGAGAGGCTACACTCTTCGTTATGGATCGCCAGAATATTCCCGGAACTAGTCCCTATGAGGCCGTAATCGGCTTCTCACGTGCCGTGCGCATCGGCAAGGTTGTGCATGTATCGGGCACCGGCCCGGTTGGTGCAGATGATCTTTCCGCAGCCGAGCAAACACGTGTTGTGTTGAAGATTATTGAAGCCGCCCTCGCAAAGGCAGGAGCGAAGCTCGAGCATGTATACCGCACGCGCATGTTCATTGCGCACCCGGAGGATTGGGAAGATATCGGCCGGGCTCACGGCGAAGTCTTCGGTGAGATCCGCCCGGCAGCGACGATGGTTGTTGCCTCGATGCTCAATCCGAAGTGGCGCGTCGAAATCGAAGCGGAAGCGATGCTTCCCTAGGCTGCCGGGCTTCACCCCGTTGCCGGGAGATCAATCGTTTGGTTCCTGCTTCGCCGGCCACCGGGTCACGGCTTAAATCAGATAGGATCAGTACAGCAGCGGTTACATAAACGAAGTGCTGAGCGAGCACTCGACTGTTGCTGATTGGACGATTTCCTCCGGTGCCGGCAAACGGACGCACAACCTGCTCACCGTCGACCAGACCCTGGAGTCGTAGTGGCGTAAGACGGGTTTGCAAATTGCCTGTCGTGGTTGCACGGGGATGGTTCCCGCACTGCTCTGCCGCCAAACGATCGGAGGCCACGATTTGCGTCTCACGAGCGTCTTATCTATTTGAGGTGACCTGATGAAGAAATGTCCTTCCTGCTACGCCATCATGCGCGAATCGACCAAACCGGCCCCTGTTCCGGCGCAGCAGCGGAAGCCGAATGACGACGCTCCGGAGACTTCAACAGTTAGGGTCCAATATGAGTGCAGCCAATGTGGTCACACGGAAGAGTCGTTTGCTAAGCCGGCTCCGGCTCTGAGGCATCGATGATCCGTTTGCTGATCGCGCTATTCCATCAGCAGCAGCAGCAGGAGCTTACCGCTGGTCAGAGAATGCCTGATTTTGCATGGCCGGCCTCGTCTGTTGAAAACAGGTGGTTGGTTCTTTTTGGAGGAACGACTGCACTTGTGTGGGGGCCTGGCGCACCCAGGATTCCATCGTGGGTCGACCGCATCATAGGGGAATGGACGGCGCCCGGCCAACTCCGTGAGCAGTGTTGAGTCCAGTGATTCGGTGTTGTCGTTTCCAATCATCCTGGGCACTTTCAGCCGTCGCCATTCGACTTCGCTCAGGCCAGGCTCTACCGGACTGGTTTCGTTTCGCCAGCGGCCGTTAACCTATGCCCCGGACGATTTGGGCGGCGGGAGACGGGAACTACGAGACATTTTCCGTTCGATTAGTTCCAGGGTGAACTATAGGTGCGGCGGGATGGGGAAACCCAGCCTATCGCGGGAACTTCTAAAAGACTGGACATTGGATGTGACAACAAAGGAATCGACCAGAGATCGATTTTCCTTTTACACTTGGTGCGATGGCTATTGCGTCAGGGTCTGTTTCTCGTTTTTTCCGATCGAAATCTGCCGTCGTTGGTCTTCTTGCAGTGGTGGGCATTGCTGCATTGCCATTTGTCGGTGGGCACCTGCATAAGAGCGGGCAGGACGCGGTGGTGTTCAGTCGAGACATCCAGCCCATCCTGAATCAGAACTGCGTTGGCTGCCACGGCGGGGTACGCCAGAAAAATGGCGTTTCGTTCATTTTCCGCGAAGAGGCACTGGGTACCGGGAAGTCGGGCCGGCGCACGATTGTTCCGGGCCATCCCGACCAGTCTGAGTTCATGGCTCGCCTCACTTCGACCGATCCTGAGGCACGCATGCCCTATCACGGGCCTGCACTAGCACCGCAGCAAATTGCCTTGCTCCGCCGATGGATCAAAGAAGGAGCCAAGTGGGATGACTATTGGGCGTTTGTACCGCCTGCCTCACAGCCCTTGCCGGAGGTAAAGCGCGCGGATTGGGTGCGCCAGCCTACGGATCGATTCATTCTGGCGCGTTTGGAGAAGGAAGGGCTGGAACCCTCCCCGGAAGCCGATAAGGCTGAATTGTTGCGGCGGGTGTCTTTCGATCTGATCGGTTTGCCTCCCACGCCCCAGGAAGAAGCAGCGTTTTTGGCCGACACATCGCCGAACGCGTACGAAAAACAGGTGGATCGCCTGCTGGCCTCACCGCGCTACGGCGAACGCTGGACTTCGATGTGGCTGGATTTAGCGCGCTACGCGGATAGCAAGGGCTACGAAGCGGACTACAACCGGCCCGGCGTCTGGCCTTACCGTGACTGGGTCATCGATGCCTACAATCGCAACCTGCCCTATGACCAGTTCGTGATCAAGCAGTTGGCGGGCGATCTATTGCCGAATGCAACGCTTGAAGACCGCATTGCCACGTCGTTCCATCGCCAGACGCCTAACAACGATGAAGGCGGCACCGACGACGAAGAATTTCGAATGGTTGCCGTGATGGATCGCGTAGCAACCACATGGTCGGTGCTGAACGGCATCACCATGAATTGCGTGCAATGCCACTCGCATCCGTACGATCCGATTCGCCACACCGATTATTACAAGTCGATGGCATTCTTCAACACCCAGGGCGATGCTGACCTCACGGATGACTCGCCCACGCTCGAGGTGCCTAAAGACAAGGCCAACTATGCCGCGGCAGGGCAGATACAGCGAGAGATGGGCAGTCTGATACACGCGATAGAAACCTCGGACCGCCAGGTGGACGGGAAGACGCAGTGGAAGCCATTGCCGATTCAGAGCGCCGGCGCGAACGAGGTGACGGCCCTGGAACCGATGATTCCGGAACTCGAGCACAAGCTGGCCGAACTGCAAAAGACCATTAAGCCCAACGAACACACCAAAGCAGAGGAGTTGAAAGAGCTAAGCAAGACAATCGTTACTACGAAACAGAGACTTGCTCACGCGAAGGCTACAGGTGAATTGGCGAAAACCTTCAAAATTGAGAACGGCGAGGCTTTCGCCAACCCGGATACGCCGCCGCAATCGTTTTACGAACTGACAGCGAACGCCAACCTGCCTGTATTGACGGCGATCCGCATCGAGGTGCCGCCGCTCGACGCGAACGTGGCCCGGCATACGCCCGAAGGTGGTTTCATCGTGGACCGCACGGAAGGTTGGGTGATTTCACCTGCCGGCCAAAAGAGCAAGATCGCGTTTCGTTACTTCGTTCAGGACTCACAGCGCAATCTTCAAGCCGCTTTAGAAGGCGAGAGCGATGCGAAGGGCAAGGTGAAGGATCCCGATCCGAGTGCATTTGCCGCCCTACCCAAAGTCTTCCGCACACGGTGGATCGTGGGGGTTCCGTCCCAGCCGCTTGTGTTGCCCAGTGGCAGCCGCATCCAGGTTGCCCTCAAGCAGGTCAAAGGTATCGACTCCAAGCCCGCGCTCATTCAGCGAGTAAGGCTCGCGGTGACGGGTGATTCCTCGTGGACCGCTTTGTGTCAGGACCCCAAGCGGGCGCAGAGCGTTGAGCGTCTGCAACAGCTCAATCGGCAACTTGCTGAGATTCCCACGGTGTCTCTGCCTGTGATGGAAGAAGAGCAGCCATACGAGCGAAGGCCTACGCTGGAGTTCGAGCGGGGAAATTTTCTCACCAAGATCGGTCCCGACCTCGCGCCTGGCGTCCCTGCGATTTTTCCCAAGATGCCTGATGGCGCTCCACGCAACCGGCTCACCCTGGCAAAGTGGTTTTTTATTCCTGGGCAACCGTTGACGGCGCGCGTCGCAGTCAATCGTTATTGGGAAGAACTGTACGGAACCGGGCTTGTCGAGACGCTGGAGAATTTTGGCAGCGTAGGAGAAGAACCCAGTAACCAAGCACTGCTTGACTGGCTTTCGCTTCACTTCCAAAACGATCTGCACTGGGATATGAAGGCTCTGCTCCGCGAACTGGTAACCAGCGCCGCCTACCGGCAGAGTGCGGCGACTTCAAAATCTCTTGCGGCCAGGGATCCTCGGAATCGCCTGCTGGCTCGTGGCCCGCAGCAACGCCTGACGGCAGAGATGGTGCGCGACCAGGCGCTCTTGGCCAGCGGCTTGTTGAGCACCAAGATGGGCGGACCGCCGGTGATGCCTCCCCAGCCGGCGGGAGTTTGGAATTCGGTCTACAACGACTCGAAGTGGACCGATGCGACCGGCCCCGACCGTTACCGCCGAGCCGTCTACACCTTTGTGAAGCGCACGGCCGGCTATCCCAGCTCGCTCATGTTCGATGCGTCTGATCGCGATACGAGTCTTCCGCGACGCATCGCGACGAATACTCCCCTGCAGGCGTTAGTAACGCTCAACGATCCGGCGTACAAAGAAGCCGCGGAGGCGTTGGCACGCAGGGTTGTGAATGACACGGCTGATAAGACAGCGAATAGCTCCAGTGCAGAGGATGTCTTGAATCGCCGGCTTGCCTATGAAGCAAGCCTGGTGTTGTCTCGCCCTCCCACGGCTCGCGAGATGTCTGTATTGCGTACGTTCTATAAGGACGCTCTTGCGATGCCTAAACCGGCGACCGTGGTGAGAGCAAGCATGAGTGTGTCAGAAGAGAAAGTTCCGGCGAGAGAACTGGAAGCGCTTACGGCTGTGGGGAGCGTTCTGTTTAATCTCGATGCCGCACTGGTGAGGTGACGGATATGTCAGATTCCGAATTCGCAGCAAAGAGCAAACGGGCACAAGCTGGGCTCGATGCGGAGCGCTTCGCGTTGCTGCAAGCGCAGACCCGCCGTCATTTCTTGCGCAGCTTCACGGCCGGCGTGGGCTCCATGTTTCTCGGCTCGCTGGCGTCACAGTTTGCGCCTACGGTAAAAGCTGCAGATCGCGGGATCGACGGATCGCCTCGCCTCGATTTCGCTCGCGATCCTTCTCATCCACTCTCTGTTTTGCCGCCGCAATTCACGGCTCGCGCTAAGAGGATCATCTACCTGCATATGGCGGGGGCGCCGAGCCAACTGGAGCTCTTCGAGCACAAGCCCGAACTAACCAGGCTCGATGGTCAGGAGTGTCCTGCTTCGTTTCTGGTCGGCAAGCGGTTTGCGTTCATCAGCGGCGTACCCAAGCTATTGGGCTCTCAATTTCCGTATCACCAGGCAGGGAAGAGCGGTCAATGGATATCGGATCGCCTGCCGCACGTGGAAAAGCACATCGACGATCTTTGCGTGATCAGGTCCATGCATACGGATCAGTTCAACCATGCCCCGGCGCAGTTACTGGTACATACGGGCAACGCGCGGCTCGGCTATCCGTCGATCGGTTCCTGGGTGACCTATGGGCTGGGTACAGAGAACCAGAACCTGCCCGGTTTCATTGTGCTGGTATCGGGCGGCAACCAGCCCGATGGCGGCAAGCAACTTTGGGGATCGGGATTTCTGCCCAGCGTTTATCAGGGTGTGCAATGCCGCTCGCACGGTGAGCCCGTGCTTTACCTTGAAAACCCGGCCGATGTAAGCCGGCCGATGCGCCGCCGCATGCTCGATGCGGTGGACGAAATCAATCGGCAATCGTTTGACGAGTTTGGCAATCCGGAAACCGTTACGCGCATTGCGCAGTACGAGATGGCGTTCCGGATGCAGATGGATGCGACCGACGCGATGGACATCCACAAAGAGTCCGCGGCGACGCTCGCCGCATACAGCGCGAAGCCTGGTGAGGCGAGCTTTGCCAACAATTGCGTGGTGGCGCGCCGCCTGGCGGAACGCGGGGTACGCTTCATCCAGCTCTACCACTGGGGCTGGGACGATCATGGAACCTCGCCCAAGGATTCGTTGAACGTCGGCTTCGCGGATCGTTGCCGCGAAATCGATCAGCCCATCGGGGCGCTTCTCACTGACCTGAAACAACGAGGAATGCTCGAGGACACGCTCGTGGTTTGGGGCGGGGAATTCGGACGGACATCGATGCGCGAGAACCGCAATGGGCAGGTCATGCAGTTCATTGGCCGTGATCACAACCCGGGCGCGTTTACGATCTGGATGGCCGGCGGCGGAATCAAGGCAGGCATGAGCCACGGCGAGACCGATGCGATGGGTTATGAGATCGTCAAGGATCCGGTCGAGATACGCGATCTGCACGCGACCATGCTTTACGCCATGGGCTTCGACCATCGCAAGCTCACCTATTCCTTCCAGGGGCTGGAACAAAAACTCACGAGTGTGAAACCTGCGCGTGTGCTGGCCGAGGTTCTGGCTTGATTCTGTTCGCGGGTGATGGTTGTTACGGCTCTTTGGGAAAGCACAGCTGGGAGGGTGGAGATGATTGCCCACTCAAGCCAAACAAAGGCTTGCATGGGGCACTCCCGGCCTTTTTCACTGGGATAGACCGGCCGAATGCCCAGCAAATCTCCTCAGGCCATAAGCCCGCATGACACGTTCGTTTCGTCAGTTGCCTGACCGGTTGCGCTTTGGTCTGTTCGCGGCCACGCCGATTCTTCTTCTCCTGGCGCTGTTCATTCTGCTCCCGCCAGACGGGCAGGATCGCCCTGACTGGGCGCAGTTTATCGGGCGATTCCACCTGCTCACGGTTCATTTCCCGATCGCACTGATTCTCATCGTGCCGGTATTGGAACTGGTCGGGCGCAATCCTCGGTTTCCGCACCTCCGCGCTTCTGTCGATTTTGTATGGTTGCTGGCGATGGTGAGCAGCCTGGTGGCTGCAAGCCTCGGCTGGTGCCTGGCGTGGAGCGGCGGATCTTCAGGAAGGCTCGTTACCCAGCATATGTGGGGTGGCCTCTCCGTTGCGGCCGCCTGCTGGCTGTGCTGGATGCTGCGCGCCCACTTCAGTGGGTTGCGTTTGGATTCGGCCTATCCGTGGGCCGTGCTTTTCAGCATAGGGCTTGTGTCGTGGACGGGATATCGCGGCGGTCAGCTGACTCAGGGCGAAAACCACCTCACCGAACAAATGCCTGTGCCGCTGCGCAGGCTGATCGGGCTATCGGTTATCTCGCAGGTGCTTCCCCGGTCCAATCCCGCCTTTTTCTACGGTGCGCACGTGGAACCCATCTTTGCGGAACACTGTTACTCGTGCCACAGCGCAGAGAAGCAGAAAGGCCGTCTGCGGCTCGATAGCTACGACCTGCTCATGCGAGGCGGTAAGCATGGCGTCGTGATCAAGGCCGGTAATGCCAAGGGCAGCGAACTGTTACGTCGTGCCAGTCTTCCGTCTTCAGACGATGATGCCATGCCGCCCCAGGGCAAGCGGCCTTTGTCGGCAAACGAGTTAAAGGTGTTGGAACTCTGGATTGCCGGCGGAGCTTCACCCACCATACCGGCCGATGGAATCAAGGGTGCGCCCACGGCGCCAGAGCCGGTCGTGACCGAGGTCGCGTTCGAAGAGGTGGATGCAGCAGCTGTTGCGCAGGCGCGTGCCCCGCTCGCAAGCCAGGTTGCTCTGGTCAAGCAACGCTTTCCCGATGCTCTGAATTACGAATCACGCAACTCAGCAAACCTGGTGATCGATGCCTCAGCACTGGCTGCCAGATTTGGAGACGACGATCTGGCCACGCTGAAACCTCTGATCGAGCAAATCGTCGTTGCCGATCTGTCTGGCACTGCAGTGACCGACGCTCAGCCAGTCTACTTGCCGGCATGAAACATGCGCGTGTGCTCCGCCTTGTGAACACCAAAATCTCAGATGCAACGGTGAACAGTCTCGGCGGACTCGATCGATTGCAGTCGCTCGATTTGTACGGAACAGCCGTGACCGCGGCTTGCTTGAAAACCGCGGAAAGCCTGCCAAGCCTTCGCCATCTCTATGCCGGAGCAACAAAAATTCCCGAGAACCCTTCCGTCTCTGACGCGATGAAAAGCAAACTGCTTTTCTGAGGGATGGAGTAGACGCGCTACGGCGGCGTAAATGTAACGGACGGTGTGTCGTAAGCCGGGATAGAACTCATCCAGCCAGGAACGTCGGCCCTGAACGTCGGCCAGGATCGCCGGTCAGGATCGGCCGAGGCGAATCGATTTCAGTTTTGCGTCGCGGGAAGGCAGAAACGGATCAGCGATGCGAATGCCACCGGGTCTAACGCCGCCCGGCCGACGAAGAGTCCATCGACTCCGCTGTCGGCAAGCATGCCGGCCGCGTCGCGCGGGTGAACGCTGCCACCGTACAAGACGGGTATGCTCTCGGCTTCGTCGCTGCCAAACAACTCAGCGAGAAGCGATCGAAAGACCTCATTCATCGCCCGGATTTGCGAGCTGTCGGCAGCGATACTGCCTTCACCGATTGCCCACGCTGGTTCGTAGGCGATCATGACTCTTTTCGCGGCCGATACGGGCAGATCATTCAAGGCAATTCTCAGCTGACGCACACAGGTCTCGCGTTCGACCTTGAACTCTCGATCCTGCAGCGTCTCGCCGATACAGACCAACGGACGAAAGCCGGCCCGCAAAGCGGCGTGCACCTTTCGGTTGATGAGGAAATCAGTCTCGTTAAACATCGCGCGGCGTTCAGCATGCCCCAATTGGACCAGATCGACGCCGAGCTCGCTCAACATTGAGGCTGAGATTTCACCCGTGTACGGACCGCTTTCCTCCCAATGCATATTTTGCGCGCCGACCCAAAACTTTCCCTCGCTCGCCGCTTTGGCTGCTGCAATGGAGGTATAGGGGGGAACGACAAATACCTGGACCGAGTCAGGGCAGTTCATGTGCGCCAGCAGGTCGCGCAACGTTGCAGAATATGCCGCCGCTTCGCTCGCGGTCTTGTTCATTTTCCAGTTGGTCCCAAAGATCAGAGGCCTGATCAAGACGTGGTTCCTGCTGGTTCGTTGGTCGTCCGCGCCTCACGCTCAAGTTCACGCATGCGCGCCACTTTATTTTTTGAACGCGGCTCGAATTCAGAGCTCAACCATGCGGAAAGGATCGTTTTCGCAGCCTCAGGTCCGATCACCCGAGCACCCATGGTTATGATCTGCGCGTCATTGCTTTTTCGCAGGCGCTCCGCCGAATACACGTCGTGGCAAACCCCCGCGTAGACTCCGTCTACCTTGTTGGCGATCATTGCCATCCCCAGACCGGTGCCGCAGATCAGAATGCCTCGATCGAAGTCGGCATGTGCGATACGTTGCGCCAGGTTGAAGCCGACGTCGGGGTAGTCCACGGCGCGCGCCCCGAGCAGATTCAGGTCTTCGACTTCCGCTCCAAGCGAACGAAGGTGCTCGACGATGACTCGTTTTAGCTCAATCCCTGCATCATCGCAATCCACTGCAATTTTCATAAAGCCTCGCTCTCAAGACTCGAGCTGAACCGATGGACCGCGCACGCCGCCTCAACCCACTCTGCCATGGAACGCATGATCAGTCCGAAGGAGACTGCTCCCGGATCCGGATGGCCGAGCGCCCGGTCGCCCAGGCGACTGGCGCGTCCAAGCCGGCAAACCATTTTCGACGTGCCCTCTGCGCCTTTTTCGGCAGCCTGCGCAGCGCGGGACAAAGCAATCTGCAGACTATCGGCGGTCGAATCGAATGCCTCGCAGGCCGGGTGCAATGCATCGAGGATCGTCTTATCGCCCGGATGTGCTTTGCCGGTTTTAACGACAGACGCCTCCATCGCATCCAGGAGTGTCTTCAGCTCTGACGGCCCGATCTGCGCGACGCTGGTGAGAGCTTTGCCGCCGGCGAGGAACATGGACCCGAGAATGACTCCGATCGCGCCACCGGTAGCGCCCATAAATGTCTTACCCGCTGCGTCCAATACTTCACCGATGGAGGCTTCCGGCGGTAAAACTTCCAGTTTTTTCTGGAGGGCACGGAATCCAATCCTCATGGTGATCCCGTGGTCCCCGTCACCGATGGCTGCATCCAGCGCGTTCAACCTTGGCTCTGCCTCTTCGATTCGGCCGGCGACGAACACGAAGATTTTTCGCAGACATTGTGCGTCGATTGCCGTGATCATGCGCTTTACACCTGTACAAAGCCTGGCGTCTCAGCAGGCGCCAGGAGCCATCTCTTGAGTTCTGCGTCCAATTTCATCAGGGTCACGGAACAACCCGCCATCTCGAGCGAGGTTGCGTAATTTCCAACATAGGTGCGGCAGACCCCGAGGCCTGCTTGCTCAAGCAGCCGTGATACCGCGCGGGACATGATGTACAGTTCACAAGTCGGGGTGCTGCCCAGTCCATTGACCAGCACAGCCACTTCGTCGCCCGCCTTTGTTTCCAGATCAGACAAAATCCTGGAGACCAGTTCTTGAGCCACCTCATCCGCAGGCTGAAGTTTGCTGCGGACCAGGCCAGGTTCGCCATGGATTCCCATACCTAATTCGATTTCGGACTCATCAATATGAAAGATCGGCTTGCCGGAAGCAGGAATCACGCAGGAACTAAGGGCCACGCCCATGCTGCGCGTGTTCTCGTTCGCGTGCCTTGCCGCCGCCGCTACTTCGCCGAGAGGCCGACCCTCTTCAGCGCATGCTCCAGCGATTTTGAAGACGAATAGATCGCCGGCAATGCCTCGCCGTTCGTTGCCTCTGTCTGGGGGAGCAGATGCAACATCGTCGGTCACCTGCACCGACATGGCCTCTATGTTCTCCTCCAGCAGCATTTCACTTGCAAGATCGAAGTTCAGTACGTCTCCAGCGTAATTTCCGTAAAGAAAAAGAACACCGGCGCCACCATTTGCAGCTTTGGCAGTTTCGTAAATCGGATGAGGCGGAGGAGAGGTAAAGATGTTTCCGGCAACACTGGCAGTTGCCAGTCCGCGTCCGACATAGCCCAGGAACATCGGCTCGTGACCACTGCCGCCACCGGTTACGACGGCAACTTTTCCGGCGATCGGGGCATCCTTGCGAATCACAGAATGCAGCCCATCCAACTGCCGAATCAAATGAGGATGGGCGAGTGCTATCCCCTCAACCACTTCGCTCGCTACCTGATTCGGGTCGTTGATTAGCTTTTTCATCTTGAGGAGACTGTCAGCTGATTCTTACTCGAATCCGAAGCATCAAGCAATAGAACCCAGTCGTCATCGCCGTCTTGATTCTTCCCCGGGGGCGTGAATTGCTGCGTTCCCTTGTTTGCGAAGGGCCCACCGGGAATTGTTTTAGACAGTCCGCTCGATGGGTCGAACCAGCTGGCGCGTGCGGCCCGCTTCAAGCTCGCCATGTTGACAGTGACCGTCCGTGCAGTCGGCATGTAGGCAACCACAAAAGATCCGTCAGGCGTTTTGGAGGCAGTGCAAAAGTCGCTCTCGCTGACTCGGGTTTGAAGAGTGCCAAACGTTCCAAACCCCGCGGTGACCACTGTATGGTCTTGGTCGGGAACAAGATCCTGCCAAGGTAGAGAAGAGAAGAACTTGTCCCAAATGGTTAACTGCGTTACTCCAACTGTGCCCAAATAAAACTTCCACCCCGACGCAAACGTCCAGGTATATGCGCTGCCGTAGAGTTGTCCCTTACCCCCGCTCAGCATCGCCCAATAACCTTGACGCCTAAGTACCGTGGCCGTCCCGTAATCCTGCGGCTTGCCAACCCTCTCCAGGTCATAGTGCGCCTCAACCAGATAAGTCGGCAGGACAGGCGTCTGGTTGTAACTATGCAACATCTGGATATAGGTCGCTGAGTATGAATAAGTGCTGTTGAGAGAAATAATCGGGACCCAGGTCGGATCGTCCAGCGAGGAGCTTGTATAGACGTTCAGCTCCACTGTTTGCATTTGTGCCGGAGCAGCAGCCTTGATGCCTTCGGCTACTGCTCGCAGCAGTTCGTCATCGGAGGCGGTTTTCCAGGTGTTGAAATCGTTTCCGTTCAACCAGATGATGTTGTTGAAATGCTTGTACCGGTTACCCAGATACTGACCATAGGCGCGGGCTGCAGCAGGACCGTTGCTGCGGAGGGTGGGGACCCACTGGCCGGTCTCGATGGGAACGAGGAAAACCAACATGCCATGACTCGCCGCGAGCTCGACCATCTGATCGAGGCGAGCAAAATATGCTTCGTTGGGTTGAGTCAGATCGTAGTGAGCGGTATCCGTCCCGCCGGAAACGTAGCTTGCGAAAGGACGAATTCCATCATAGGTTCTACCGTCGAGCGGACTGTCAGGATAATAGGGGCCGGCGACAAGGGCGCTTATCCACATCGAGTTGAAGCCGTGGGACTGACGATCATCGAAGTAGCGCGCTGCGTCCGCCGTGGAGACCATCGTGACCAGGGCCTGGGGAACGTCACCCACAATCAGGAAGGGCTTGTCGCTTTGGTCCACGAGATAGCGCCCATTGGCACTCACCTTGAGTGGATACGCGGGAGAAGCCGTGCCGGAGGGTTTGGGTTGCAGGCCACTCACTTGCGCGGTTGCCACAAGCTGCGAGAGTAAGGTGATGGCGATGAGCGCAACTTGCACTTTGGAAATCAGGTAGTCAGAGATGGCCAGAGGTTTCATTTTGCTTTCGAGGGATCTAGATGAGCAGGCTCCCAGGCCGGCTGATCGAGGTACGATCATCGTCTTATGAAGTCGCATGGCAGGCTAGTAGAAAATCTACAAATATCTATTGAAAAGCACTGATTCCCCGGCCCCAAGGCTGCGTTTTAACTCACGGTACACATTCCGTCACACGCAGCCCGCTCCCAAGACCGTAGCCATTGCGCGGTGCTCCCCCGGGTCTGCGTCTCAGTCGAAGAAGTGACGATCCTCATCCGCCAGGTGCGTTTTCGCGGCCTGGACATGGAAGCTGACGCCGATGCCGGGCCGGTCCCAGACCTTGATAAAACCGTGTTCGACGATTGGGTTCGGCAGCCCTTCGATGATGTCGTACCACCAGTCGGGCTGGCCCAGCGGATACTCGAAGGCGATGTAGTTTTGCGGCAAGGCGGCGGCCACCTGAACATGTGCGGCAAGCCCGATAAGCCCGTCGAAAATTCCGTGGGGAGCGATCTGGATGCCGTGAAGATCGGCGTATTCCGCGATCCACTTCATTTCCGCGATGCCGCCCACGTCTGCCGGGTCGGGGCCGACAATGTTCACAGCCTGCTTCTCGATAAGATCCTTGAAGTTCTCTCTGAGGTAAATCTCCTCTCCCGTATGAATCGGGATCGAGGTGCTCACGGTGACCTCTCGAAAAAGCTCGGCGTTCGGATAAGGCATGTAGTCGCCTGTGATCAGATCTTCGAGCCACGCGATGTGCAGCGGTTCCATGGCTCGCGCAAATGTGATCGCATCCTTGACTGTCCAACCAGGTCCACAGTCGAGGGCGAGCCCGATATCTTTGCCGAGAACCTTCTTCATGGCTTCGACGCAGGCAATGACGTGGTCCATGCCGCGTTCCGTCATCATGCCGCGATCGGGATGCGACGCTCCTGTGCGCCTTTCGTCGTACCACGCGTTTGGCACTGCCGGCATCATCTCGGGATCGTGAAATCCGACGGCCTGCTTGATCAATGTGAAGCCCTCTTTGGCGTCCTTCATCTTCGCCATGATCTCGGCGTAATCCTGCGGCATATGGCCGGTCATGGGGAAGCGGACACCCCCGTTGTAGATGCGAACGCGATCCCGAATCTTGCCCCCGAGCAGCTTATATACCGGCACTCCGGCTACCTGCCCGGCGATGTCCCAGAGAGCTATTTCGATCGCGCTCACAGCCGCGCCCCATGGCTTGAACGCACCCAACCGGCGGATCTTCAGCAGCACGCGTTCGACGTCGGTCGGGTCTTCGCCCAGGAGGTAGTCCTTATAGAAGAGGACCATCGGCTTGAGGTATGGCTTGTAGGATTCGGCTTCACCATAACCGGAGATGCCTTGATCGGTGACGATGCGAACCACCGGGCTCCGGCCGATGATGGCGCACTTGAGGTCTGTGATCTTGATCGGTATTTGCCCAGCCCGTTTTTCCGGGCCCGTCAGGCTGCCTCTTTGTTGAGCGCCAAACGCTGTTGCGGCCGCCATCCCTGAGAGCGATCCAATGAATCCTCTGCGCGTCCAATTTGCCATGAGCCTCTCCGCTGCAACACGTCCAAGAATCGAAGGCGGTCCACGCGTGCCACTCCCACGTCGCGCCCGTTCAGCCGCCAGCTTGTTCGTTACCTCATCTGACCGACCATTCTAGCGGAGCGGAAAACAGGTTCTGCGGCAAATTAAGAAGTAGGAGCCTTCGAGAGAACTGAAGCGACTCCAGTCTGTTATTGCGCCCCGATTTCTAGCGCGGAATCACTCAACCTATTCGATCACGAGAAGCTCTCCACCGCTTTGTCTTCTGCGCTCTCTCGATCTGTTTGGTGAGCGCGAGCTTAGGCCGCGCTCTTCGGCTTGGGCTCCATCCAAAGCTTGCCTGCGGCCATGAGGATGACGAGCAGGATGGCACAGAGGGCGAAGACCTGACGGACGCCGATGTGCTGCGTGAGGATGCCGGAGAGCACGAGGCCGGCAATCTGTGCTGCGAAGACGATCGACATAAAGGTGGAACCGACGCGGCCCATGAGTGCAGCCGGGGTGGCTTGCTGGAAGAGCGTCTGCGAAGGGACGATAATACCGGCGACCGAGAAGCCCACGATGAGATTGCCGAGAATAGTTGACCAGATGTGCGGCAGCAGCGCGAGGATGACCAGGCCGATGGCAATTCCGCAGAGGCCGCAGTAGACCAGCAGCGTGTTGCTCAGCTTCTTGCCGAAGGTATTCAGGCCATTGACGCCCACCAACATGCCCAGGCCGATCATGGCTGCAACGATGCCGAAAGCTTGCGTCGATGCGTGGACCGAGTCGCGCACATATATGGCGATGAGCGGGCCGAAGCAGCCGAGAACGAACATGCCCGCGGCCATGGCGAGAATGACGAAAAGCAGTGCGGCATGGTGAATGATGAAGTCGATGCCTTGCTTCATGTCGAGCCAGATCTTGCCGAGCGCTGATGAGCTTTCTCGCGCTGCCGCGCTCTTGGGCATGCTTTGACTTGTCGTCGAGAAGGTTACAGACGTGATGATCAGGGCGGAGCCGACGAAGCTTGCGGAGTCCAGCACATAGCAACTGACCGGGCCGAAGGCGGCGACCATAAAGGAGGCGATGGCCGGCCCGATGATGCGCATGCCGAACATGACCTGCTGCATGAGTGCGTTGGCCGAGCGCAGACCGTGCAAAGGCACGGCGGACCGGATAGCCACTCCCTGAGCGGGCGAGAAAAAGCTGGAGACGATGCTGATGGCCGCGAGGATCGCGTAGAAGTGCCAGGGCCGTGTTGCGAAGATGAGCAGCAGGACTAGTCCGGCTCGGATCGAGTCGCTCGAAACCATCGTCGGTTTGAGCGGCCAACGGTCGACGAATACACCCGCGAGAATGCCGAGTACGGCGATAGGAAGCATGTAGGCGATCTGGACGCCGGTAACCTGTTGGGCATTTGCGTGGAACTTGAAGGTCAGGATGCCGATGACGGCGTAGAGGGCAAGAAAGTCACCGAAAACGGAAATTACCTGCGCATACCAAAGGCGGCGCAACATGGGGATGCGCAGCACATCCCCCATCGAGAGGGGAGACGGAAGCTCAGGATCGATCGGCGGAGTCGCTGCCTGGGTGGTACTTGTGCTCATATTCCGTTCATCAGCCCTGCTGGGTGGGAATTGGATGAGCGGCCCACGTCCGGGATTCCAATTCTCAAAGACAAATTGTAAGGCGTGAAGTGCCCCACCAAGCCTGATCGGGGCTCATCGGTCTTGTGAACGTCTCGGGATAGAATCGGGCAGGTTGTCTCTTACACATTTGCAGAAGACCAGAAGACCAGAAGACCAGTGGAAGCGATCAAATGGCGTGTAACCCGGAATTGTCAGCCTGGGAACGAATGGCGAAGGCTGAAAGGCAGTACCAAGAGAAGCGCCGGCAGGAGGAGAGAGCAGCTGCCGACCCTGAAGATACAGAAAACCAGAAGGCCTCGGAGACAAGAGAACCCGTCGATTCAATGGACAGGACGAAAGAAATCAGCCCCACTTCGATCCAGCGTTTAGTGAATCCTGACTAGCACAACGCTGTGCTGCGGTACGTCGGCTGAAAAGCTGCCGTGAAAGGTTCCCAGGTCTTTGTGTTGCCATGGGTCGCGTACGGTTGCGTTCTCGGCCACGCCAATATCAGAAAACTTGACCGGCACCTTAATCGCGCCTTGCTCTCGATTGAAGAGACCCACGGCGCGGCTACCATCGGCCAGCGGTTTTACGATCACGGCCACCGGCCCTTCTTCATAGACGGTCCGTCCCTGGGCTCCCAGGGCGTCTTGATCGAGTGCAATCACTTCCGCATTCGTGAGGATCGCGAGTGTTTCGGGCGTCATCGCGGTAAGGTCATTACCGGCGATGAGCGGGGCGGCGAGCAGGCACCATAGACTCATGTGCATTCGGTATTCATTGGCCTTCATGCCACCGTTGCCAATTTCCATCATGTCGGGATCGTTCCAGCGCCCTGGCCCTGCGTAACGCTCCAGGCCTTTCTGGGCGAAGCCGATGGCAATCATGCGATTGTAATCGTCACTGATATCACCCGTGGTACGCCAGAGTTGTGCCCCTGCAGCGGCGGCATACGTCCACACCGCTCCGCGACCGTGGATGCTGTACACCATAGGCCGGCCCGACTTCGCGATCGCCTCGCCCATCTTCTGTAACGCCAGAGGATACTGTTCTGCGGAGTACACGGTTCCCGCGGTGCACCAGTCGTACTTCACATAGTCAATATCCCAGGAGGCGAACAGTTTTGCGTCCTGTTCTTCATGCCCGTAGCTGCCCTCTGAACCGCCGCAGGCCTTTGGCCCGGGCGAGGTATAGATGCCGAGTTTCAGACCTTTGCTATGCACATAGGCCGCGAGGGCCTTCATATCAGGGAAGCCGTGGTTAGGTTGCAGATTGCCCTGCGCATCCCGCACGCCCTCCCACCCTTCGTCGATGTTGATGTACTGGTAGCCGGCAGCCTTCATCCCGCTGGACACCATGGCGTCAGCCTGCGCCCGCACAGTCGCGTCGTCGATCTTCATGTGGAATTTGTTCCAACTGTTCCACCCCATCGGCGGGCTCGCCGCCAAACTCTTTTGCCAGCCCGACTCGCCGGAGGCGAACATCGACATCGCGACCACACTTAGCAATAGAGCACAGTGGTGTTTCTGCATCATCAGATCCCCCGGAAGACGATTTCTCCATCCCAAGTCACCGTTGCGCTTCGATCACTGAAACGGGCGCGTCCACTCATGAGGAGATAACCAAATTTACATGACCGAGGCTTGTGTTCTACCTGCCATCTGCCTGACTCAGCGAACGCGCCTTCAATAGCCTGGCCTTTGTGCGCGGGATCCCGGTGCGGGCCGAGGCCTCGTAGAAGGCGTAAAATGATCTAAACAGAGGGTGACTTCAGAGGTCAGTACCGGCAGAGATGTGTATGGTCGCCGCCGATCCAGGTCGCGCGGTTCATGGTCGCGCCGTAAGGCTCCGATCGGGTACGTTCATCGACCGATGCCATGCCCGGTTTCCGTGCATCTCCATGATCGCCTTTGACTTGGTTCTGCTGTTGATGGTCTTGCTCGTTTTGTGGGGGCTGACTTCAAGTATGGAAACCCTTATCAGAGAGAGTTTCACGTTCTGGACGCGGATTCATTATCGCAGGGCGATCCTACCGGTCCCTCTTGAATTGATTTTGTACGGAGTTGGTTCCATACGACGAGCCGCAGCCATGCCGCTCTGGAACGCAGTCCCGATTCACTCACAGAACGCTGCTTCGGGTGTAACTTCTGCTTCACGGTCGTCCGCCGGCTAGGCGGATGCGAGCGGCACAGATCGATCCGGCTCAGATGTTGAGAGCAGACTGAAGTCAGTTCCAGAATGGCTCGTTGTGAATGTGCACGTTAGCGGGAAGGGAAAATGCTGGGTAGTGGGCCAATTGATCTGGGCTGGGGAATTTACTAATAACCAGACTTTCCAGGTACACGAAAGACAATTGCCGGGTTGGCACTGATCGACCGGTGATGCGAGCGTCACCGTCTCGCTGTTTGTGGCAAGGGTCGAGAGGCCCTAAATCCTTCGTCTGTAATAGCGAAAGAATCGAAGCCGTATGGGGAGAGTACCGCCCTAAGCCCGACGGTGAGGGGAGTCCCGATAACGCGGACGATAGTATAAGGAGGATCGGCTGAATAGATACCGTGATGCAAATCAATTGTTTCAAATTCCGCGATCAAAGCCTCTTCGCGAGAAGCCACTTCTCCAGTGGAGAATATTGTTATGCCATCCAAGTGACCTCGGGAGGGAAACTCCTTCCAGATCTCTTGAGCTACATCCCGGTTGGTTAGCGAGTCAATTGCCCAGACAGGCCCTGACTCCAACAACCCACGGAGTCGCGGACCATAGTCCTGATCGAGGACGATGGAAACTCCATACGCATTCCTATTCATCCTGCAGATGGTAAATCCTAAGTAGGCGCCTGTGTATCTGATGGCAGTAGAATTCCAACCGTGAAGTCCTTGTGCATAAAAAACGGGGTTTTCGGCCTTGCCAAGAGTAGGCTAATTGCCATGAGAAAGCCTCATCTCATACTGCTTTCGATCACCATTCTGGCCTTAGTCGCGACCGGTATAGCGCAAGATGACCAAATTACGGTCAATTCAAACGTGAGCGCGAACCAGATTAAGGCGTGGCTGGAAGGCAGCGATTCTCGCTTGGCAGCGTGGGGCGCCTACTTCGCAAGCAAAACCGATGATGCCAACAACTTCGACGCCTACGTCACCATCATGGCAAGAAGGATGGCCCGCTGGAATCCGTCTCGGATGGAAACCCGCTACGCGAGGCTGGCGATGTCAGAAATCCTCGATGCACTGGTTGAGAAGAATGAACGCGTCCCGGTGGCGAGTCTTACTTCCATCATGTCTGCGTTTCCAACCGAGACATTGATTCTGGCCGCGCGATTGCCAGTGGAGGATGCAGCACCGTTCTTGCAGGATTGGTACGACGAGAGGATCCCGTTGCAAACATCCATCCAAAGCGGATACCGGATCCAAGCGCCATTTGCATACGTCGCTGCGATGCTGCTGGCCAAGGCTCCTCCTCCAGGATTTGCAGCAAGCGTCCTGGCTGATTCCGGCGAACGGCTTTCACTCTGGGTCGCGGACGGTATGTACCAGAAATTCCATTGGACAGACGGTGGGACTGCTGCCTGCAAGGATGCAGATCAAGTGATCGATCCTTCTCCGCTGCAGCTTCAGTATGAGGTTTCAAAGTGGCCTCCATTGTTCTACTACCAGCTCCAAAGTGATTCCTCTCCCTATGAAGGCACGCTGCTGGTTGACGTTGGAGGAGAGCGGATAAGCTACCGCCGCATATCACATGGATAAGATCGACTCAATGTTATTTTCCGGACGTGTTTTCGGACGATACGCCGCATCACATAGTGGCCGAATTGCTCGGTGTAAAGGACCAAGAGATGCCGTGGCCTACACACCAGGACGTCATTTGTATCCGGGAATGCAAAGAGGGATTTCTTACTGCGCTGAGAAAGCAGATCGACTCGGAAGAGTCGAAGCTCATCGCAACCGTCCAGCTGCTCCGCGCCAAGGGGTATCTGACACAGAGCGAAGCGGCTGCAGTACGGCCAAAGCTATTGGTGATTGTCCACGACCGGCGGGCCGGGGAGTTCTACAATGGTCAGGACCACCCGCCACCCCCACTGCCACACTTCACACCCGCCGATCCACGGACCTCTATCAGCTACGACAAGCGGTAGAACACTATTTGACGTAGCGCCACGGCACCTCAATGATTTCGGCCATTTCGTACTAAGAAGTTGGTAGAGTGACCTTCGCGTGCAGAATCATCTCTTGGCGAAAAGGGAAGAATGAAAATGCGGCTCAGACTAGTGGTAGCTGTACCGATCCTACTCACGGGGTTGCCTGCCCAAGCGCAAGCACCCGACGCATTTAAAGCCGCATACGATGCTAACCAGGTGTTCGTATTGAGGGATGTCGTCGAACACTCCCCGACCCCGCTCTTTTACCGGGCGGCTGTCGAGGCATCTTCAAACCGTGTGCAGGCTGCCGAAAGGGACCTTCGTTCGGTCATCCGGAAAGCCCCGCACTCTAACGACGCCTATCGAAGCCCATGATCTTCTTGGAAATATGTACTTCCGGAACGGTATGTACCGCGAAGGATTGAATGAGATTCTGGCAGCTTTGCACGAACGCCCCGACGCTTCAGACGCCAAGAGCATGCTCTCCATACTTACTGCTCTCAATGGCTTGCCGAAGACGACCATTGTGGGCTCGAAGCCAAGTAACCTCCAAATCGAACCCGGCAGCAGCTTCCTGCCATTAAAGATGAATGGCGCGGACGCCGAGTTCTTCTTCGATACAGGGTCCGGAATTTCGGTGATCGGCGAGTCGGAAGCCCGGGAACTCGGCCTTGTGGCCAAACCTGTCGAAGGCAAGATAGGTGACGCAAGTGGGCAAGGGGTGACCGGTCTCCAAATCACGCTCGTGTCGGATCTCCGTATAGGGGGCCTTCATCTTCAGAACGTCCCCTTTCTCGTGCTTGCCGACACAGGTGAACCATGGAACCAGCTCCCACAGAGCAGGCACGGAATCATTGGTCTTCCGCTCCTACTTGCAATGCAGACGCTTCGGTGGACGCCGACAGGCAAGTTCGAGTTCGGCTTTCCCGCACACGCGCTTAACCTGGGCACCTGCAACATGCTGTTTCACAACTCTAATCCGGTCATCAATGTGCTTGTCGAAAGGAAACATCTCGATTTCACGCTAGACACGGGTGCCGTTGATACCGATCTCAATCCGGAGTTCGCAAGGTCACTTCCAACCTTGATGAAGAGCGGAACGCCGGAGAACAGGTCGATTGAAGGCTTGGGCGGAAGCACCAACAGCTCTTCGATTCTGCTGCCCTCTGTCACCCTTGGAATTGCTGGAAAGAACGTCTTCCTCAGACCGGCGCACGTCTTCACCGAACATGGGAACGGGACGTGGGCAGCAGGCAATCTTGGCATGGATCTGCTCAAGCAGGCGCATGCTTTTACGCTTGATTTCGAGGCCATGACGTTGCGTCTGCAGTGACCGTTACGTTGCGTAGAGTAATGCCGACCATGTTCGCGCCATAATCGGCTTCTCGCACATTTGTCGCAGCGCAGATTGGCGCCAAGAAAAGCGCTTGGCGACATCGGTGCTGAACTTAACTGAAAACCAGACTTTTCAGGAATCAGCGGAGTTCTGGGAACTTTGATCTCCGTGGCGGCGTACCTCTACCCAGACCTCCAGGTTGGAGAGGAGTCCCCATGCCCCTACATATTCGGTTTTTAGCGCTTCTACCGCCAACTGCTCTGTTCGCGGCCATCCTGATTTTTTTGAGCGCAGTATCCTTTGGGCAGGATTCGGGCATCAATCTCGCGCTCCATGCCAACTCCCACGCGAGCGCAGCAGACATCGGCCTGCCCACTTATCCTGGCGCAACACTATTCAAAGATACGGACAACGACTCCGCAGCCGACCTCGGACTCACCCTCGGTGACTTTCACTTCAGCCTGCTGGCGGTCAATTACGTGACCAGCGACTCGCCGGCGCAGGTTCTGGCCTTCTATCGCAAGCCACTCTCGCGTTACGGGCAGGTGCTCGAGTGTGATCACGGCAAACCTATTGGCGCCCTCACCGTCACACGTAGCGGGCTCACCTGCGGTCACGAATCAAATAGCGAGAACACAAACTCCTCCACGGATCACGAAATTCGCGCAGGCTCTCTCCATCAGTACCGCATCGTGGGGATCGACGAGTCTCACCGAGGATCCACCCGCTTTGGCCTCGTCTACCTTGATCTGCCAAAGGACAGCGGCGAAAAAACGAAGTAGCGTCGCAGACAGCGGCGGCCAGGTCTGTGCGCACGGTTGAGCTGAACGATCACTAAGCGCTGGTTTTGCAAGCGGCGTGACCGTCCGCTTTTCCGTCTCAAATAACTCGACAACTCGGAACTGCGTTATTCTGTGCGCGGTCGCGCGATCGACGTGCAGACCAAGGGTCGCACCTGAAAGGAGCCGTCGAATGGCACGGATCATGACAATCGGGGAGATCCTGGTAGAGATCATGGCGTCTGAGCGCGGCCAGAGCTTCCGCGCGCCGGGCACCCTGGTGGGGCCTTTCCCGAGCGGCGCTCCCGCCATCTTCATCGACCAGGTGGGCCGGCTCGGACGTGCGGCCGGGATCATCGGCTGCGTCGGCGACGACGATTTCGGCTGGCTGAACATCGACCGCCTGCGGCGGGACGGTGTCGACACAAGTGCCATCGCGTTGCTCGCCGACGCGGTCACCGGAAGCGCGTTTGTCACCTACACGGAGACGGGCGAGCGCCACTTCATCTTCAACATTGCCAATAGCGCTTCCGGCCGCCTCTCAGCGTCGATGATCACCAAGTCGGTGCTCGCCGATTGCACGTGGCTTCACGTCATGGGTTCATCACTGTTCTCTCCCGGAATCACCGCAGCCGTCCGTAAGGCGATCGGCATGGTGAAGCGCCAAGGTGGGGTGATCTCCTTCGACCCGAACATCCGGCCGGAGATACTCAGAAGCGCGGGCATTCGGGAAGCGCTGCGATCGATCCTCGAACAGACCGACGTGTTCCTGCCGAGCGGCGACGAGGTGGCCCTGCTCGTGGATGCCCAAACGGAAGCCGAGGCCATCGAGCCGCTACTCGCCCTCGGAATTCGAGAGATCGTCGTGAAGCACGGCAGCGCCGGCTGCACCTATTACGACCGGTCGTGCCGACTGGACGTACCGGCGTTCGCGGTCCGCGAGGTCGACCCCACCGGCGCCGGCGACTGCTTCTGCGCCACGTACGTGGCGTGCCGCGAAGAGGGCAAAGCGGTCGACCACTCGCTGCGCTACGCCTGCGCCAGTGGCGCGATTGCGGTGACGCGCAAAGGTCCCATGGAGGGCACTGCGAGCTTTGCGGAATTGGACACGCTCATTGGCTGAGGCGCCCCGTCAGCCAGATGACGCTGCCGACGAAGGTACAGAACTATCTCGCCGGTTTAACACCCACCGGGCAACTTACCGAAAACGCGACTTTCACGGTCAAATCGGCGAGACAAGGGTCACTTCATCATGCGTTCACGCCCGGGTGTTTTCGCGCTACGCCATCGTATACCTCCTCCGCCACGCTGTAGCTGGCCTAAAACGGGGCATTCAGGAAAGTTGCATACCTGGTGCGGCGAACTTACTCAAGAGGGGCTTTGCAGGAACATCAGAATGCCTCATTTCGCTCACAGATTACAATTTCACTTCTACGAACAAGAGACGTTGGGGACGCTACGGGTCATAGCCGGCTGCTTTAGTGATCGTTTGTGTGCTAGGGATCAAGCGCGTAGTCGAGAAACGAGCAGCGCGGAAATCGCCAAACCGAATAGCGAGGCCGTTCTCAGGCGGATATTCTGGCGCGCTGAAACCGGCATGCCACGAGCGCGAAGTGGAGTCCTATCTTCGACTGAGAGGTCGCTCTTTCCGACAGATGTGCTGCATTCGGGTTCCGCGAAATGCCTACGCAGATATTGTGAAAATTGGGGAAGAGAAGGCGCCTTGGTATTGCAACAAGTACAACGTTTACGTGGCTCTTGAATTTGAGACAACGGAACCACATGGCACAGTTCCGGATGCTCGCGATTCAGATAGGCTCGAAACTACATCTCTCTTTCCCTGGCTGGAAGAGTGTCTCTGATAGAAGCTCGACAGGTTTACGAAGCCGCTAAACTTTCGCTATCCCTCATTGAGCAACGTAGTGCCCGCAAAACGGAGTTATCGGTAACTACAACCTGGTAGAAACTTAAATTGATCCACTACCAAATGGTGTGCTCTTTTTCTGCTGAGAAAGTTTCCTAAGTGGCATTTCCGAAATATACCCATGCAACCGGAAGCGAAACCTTCCGGTTGCATGGGTGAGCGGACTACCAGGCGAGTGCCGGGGGGAGGAACTCGGCGAACAGTTCGTCGTAGTAGGGCTTCAGTTCTGCAAGATTGGGTTTGGTGTGACCCTTTGAGTACAAGTCGTACTGATTGAATTTAAGCACCCACTCCAGCATCGAACGGTCTTTCTCGTTGCACAGGTGGTCGTACGCTCCGTGTTTGTGCCACGGGTAGAACGAGTGGTAGCGCAGCATGGAGAGCGACTCATCGCGAAGATAGGGCTGCATCACCTTGGCGATGTAGCCGTCATGCCCGAAAGACATGTGTAGATTGTCGAGCCCGCAGTTGGGCTCGTAGATGCCGTATTTCGTTTGATACCTGGGGACATTGCGATCAGGATTCCTGGCAAAGTATTCGGGGAAGACAATGTCTTTCGACCACGCGCAACCAACAGGAAATGTATCGCCCACTACGCCCCACTGCGGCTCTCCATAAAGGCAGAGACATTTGCCCAGATCATGGATGAAGCCGGTCAGGATCATCCAGCGAGGCTGGCCATCGCGACGCATCGCCTCGGAGGTCTGCAACAGATGCTCAATCTGGGTCAGGTCAGTATCCGGATCGCTGTCGTCGACCAGGGTGTTGAGAAATTCGGCCGCTTCCCAAACCGTCTTTTGCCCCTTCCGCAGGCTGAAGTAGTCCGCTTCCTTCGCCAGCACGTAGTCGACCGTCATGTTTTCGTGGTTCAGGCGGTAGAACTCGGCGACACCGGGCGTCGCGGTCGCGTCGTATTGGCGGAACTCCTCTTTACTCTTGCCTTCTTTATAACGGCCTTCGAGAAAGTCGTCCCACTCGTCGAGATCGTGCAGAGGTTGGTTAGAAACTGCCTGGCTCATGCGCATTGCTCCTTTGCTCGTTCGCGAGCGGTCGATCCATCGCGGAAGAACTCACGTTACCGCTAACGTACATCAGTCTACCTGCCCAGGCAATCCCACGGAAGAAGAATATTTCCTTTGCCCTCTCTGCCGCGATTCCTGCAGGCTGTCTCTTGACAAGCGCACAGTTTCACCAATAACGTAACTTCGCGTAATCGGTAACGTAACTTCTCAACGCAATAAAGTAGGCGTATGCAAAATTGTGACAATGACGGCAAGAACCTATGGCGGGCCGTTCTTACGGATGTTCAGTTCTGGATCCCCGCCGTAGTGCTGGCGATGGGTGTGGGCCTGCTGGTATTCATCCATGGCAAATAAATTCACAGCAACCGGTGACAGGTAGATGGACGCAAACAGCGCGGCAACGGTAAAAGCGCCAGCCACAAGTGCGGGTTACTCGCTCCACAAGTTGGGGGTGATTTGCGGCCTTGCCGCGGGCGTCTGGCTGGGTACGGCGGAGGCGCCCACCAAGCTGGTCAATGCGGGCTTCTCTCCGTTCGCGGTTTCTCTCTGTATGGTGGCCGGCGTGTTTACCGCCCGCTGGACCTTTCCTACCCTGCTCAAGGGAACCACCTACGTCTTCGCCGATCTGTTTGCGAAAAAGCACCTGATTGTCTGGGCGATCCTGGCCGGCGCTCTCTGGGCTGTCGCCAATACATTGACGGTTTTTGCGATCCGCGATGTGGGCCTGGCCACGGCTTTCCCTCTATGGAATACCAACTCGCTGATCGGGCTGCTCTGGGGCAGGCTGCTGTTTCGCGAACTGCAGGGAGCGACCGCCGGCAATGTCGCCAAGGTGGTATGCGGCAGTCTCTGCATCGTAGCCGCGGCGATCATGCTGGGCTTCAGCACCATCCACGGCGCCGGCGGAGTGCCGCCGCATGCGGTGAGCGGTCTGCTGGCAGCGGGGGGCGCAAGCCTGATGTGGGGAACCATGTATGTGCCCTATCGCAAGGCTTATCTCAGCGGCATGAATCCGCTCTCGTTCGTAACCGTGTTTACGGTGGGCGAACTGGGCACGATGTTCCTGCTCACCTGGACGCTCGACGGCGGCATGCACTCGTCTGCTTTCCGGTTGATGCAGAGCAGGCAACTTCTCTTCTGGCTATTCCTGGGAGGATTCGTCTGGGTCGTCGGCGACATCTTCCAGCAATTTGCTACCAAGTACTTAGGCATCGGGCGTGGTATTCCGCTCTCGAATACGAATCAGTTCTGGGGCCTGGCCTGGGGCGCGTTGGTGTTTGGGGAGTTGGCCTCGGCGAACCGCGCACACCTTGCCCTGGTGCTGGGCGGATCGGTGCTGATGATCCTGGGGGCGCTCGCGATCAGCACAGCGGTTGCTGGGTCGCGCGAGATGACGTCACGAAACGAGGCGCTGGAGCGGGAATGCGACCGGTACGGCTTGCAGTATGGTGAGGTGTTGCTGGCGCAGAGCGGCGACGAATTCAGCGGTCGCCACGCAGGCCGCCGTTGGTGGGATATTGCCATCGTGGTGGTGGCGAGTTGCTTGTTTCTCTGGCTTGGTGTGAACGCGGTCGTGCCTCCCCTGGCGATGAACTTCAGATGGATGGCGCTGCTGACGCTGGCGCTTGTGGGCACTCTGGCGGGTGCGGGCTGGGCGCTCTGGCGGCGGACCCGCTTCAGTTGAACGAAAAGGTCTGAGGTCTCAATACAGGAGGCTATCGAGGAACAACATGGCCGTGCGGTTGAAGGATATTGCGGCGGACCTCGGCGTGTCGACCGTGACCGTGTCGAAAGTGCTGCGCGGGGGGCTCGACATCGGCGAGCAGACGCGTGCCCGCGTGCTGAAGCGGATGGCCGAGTTGAACTACCAGCCGAATATGCAGGCGCGCGGTCTGGCGAGCGGCCGCTCGTTCGCCGTGGGGCTCGTCGTGCCCGATCTCGTGCATCCGTTCTTCGGCGAGTTTGCCAAATCGCTCGCCGGCGCACTGCGCGCAAGTGGTCTCGCACTGGTGCTGGCCTCTTCCGAGGAGGATCCTGAAATCGAGCGCCAGGAAATCCGCACCCTGGTAAACCGAGGGGTCGATGTTCTTCTGGTGGCTTCATGCCAGCACGTCGGGAAGGCGGAGTTCTTCACCAGGAAAGGTCTTCCCATTCTCCTGATTGACCGCAACATCCCAAAGCTCGAGACGGATTTCGTTGGGTCGAACGATGTGCTGGTGGGCGAGCTGGCGACGCGACACCTGATCGGCCTGGGGCGCAAGAGACTGGCCCACATCGGCAGCCAGGGAACCAGCCCCGCCATCGATCGCCTCAAAGGCTTTCGCAATGCTCTCGGTGTGGCAGGTATTCCACTGCCGAAGAGCTACGTGGTTACCCGCGAACGATTTGAAGAGACGGGTGACTCTGCCGGCTACCGGGCAATGCAGGATCTGCTCGCGCAAAAGCACCGGCCCGACGCAGTGTTTTGCTACAACGACTTGTCAGCCATCGGCGCCATGCAGGCTGCGATGCAGGCCGGCCTCAGCATTCCGGACGACATTGCCTTCGCCGGCTGCGGCAACCTTCGCTACGCAGAGTATTTGAAGGTGCCGCTTACGTCGGTAGACCAGTCGATAGAGCGCATGGGCGAGGCCGCGGCACGGCGAGCGGTGGCACTGTCGATCAAGCCCGGCGATGCGCCGCAGACCGCTTTCGTAGAACCGAAGCTCATCGTTCGCCAATCGACTGTGGCGAGATGATGGGTTGCCGGCTGGGGCGTACCAAATATCCGCTCATAGGGCGCTCCATATGTGCCCTGCGACACAGTAGACCAGCATGCTGAGGACTATACTGCGTTTCTAATAGGCGGTTGGATCTATCGTGATCGGCCTATGCAAGGGAGGGTCCAGCCCTATGTTCTTGGATCACATTGTCCTCGCCACAGACTTTTCTCCTGCTTCCTCCGCCGCTCTGGCGATTGCGGCGAAGTTAGCGCGTCTATTCAAAATCAGAATTGTGGCCGTTCATGTGTTCCAGTACGCGGCCCCGCATAGGTACCAGGTACCGGTCGAATGGATGATTCAAATCATCCGCGACGATGTTGACAGCAAGATCGGCGCCATCAAAGCCTCGCTGAATGAAATGGGAGTTGCGTCAGATACACAGGTGATAGAAGCCGGCGCTCCACCCGAGGAGATACTGAGGGTGGCTCGCTCCTACAAGGCGCCACTTATCGTGATGGGGACGCACGCCTTTGGCGGAGCGGACAGATTTCTTCTTGGATCAACGGCGGAGACTGTTCTGAGAGAGGCTCCATGCCCTGTCGTAACCGTTGGACCGCATGTCCGAAGCGTCACGACGCCGGCTATGCAGCGAACCCATCTTGTTTATGCTACAGATTTCACCCGCGAGGCAGAGAAAGCGATACCACTCATTGCAATGTTTCTTGAGGCTTCCGAGACGTCGCTGCGTGTCGTCCACGTGCAGACGGATCCTGACGCTGACCGCTCGTTCGATGAGCCGCGGTTCGATTCCCTGAAGAAGCGCCTTGATGGATTGGGCAAAGGCCTCGAGTGGAACGCCGAATGGATTACTTTGCATGGAAAACACGTAAGCCAGGCTATAACGAATGAAGCCGAACGCCAGCCCACGGATTTCGTAGTTCTTGGTGTGCATGGCGCATCTGCCTTCATTTCGCACCTTGCGCCGAAGACTGCATACCAGATCATCACGGCCGCACCCTGCGCGGTTCTTACGATTGCATCTTCGTGACCGTTGCCGCGCCATGCTGAGGAATGCAATGCAATACGAATTAAGACTTCACCGGCTCCTCGCTACGGTCCTCTTTGCAATCCTTGTAGCATTTGTACTGCTTTTTATTTACCTCAACGCTCATGGCCCCGATATTTGGGCGGAGGCGAGTATAGCCCTCGTTATGGAGATAGCCGTTTCGGCGGGCCTGGTTTATTTGGGTGCGATCGAAGGAATCGTCGCTCTACAGTTCGGAGCAAATCACCGGCGAGAGATATGGGCTTATCTGCTGCTTAGCCTCTTCTCGATTGGGTGCGGTTTATACCTGGCGATTGCGCATACCTCTTCGTTGCAGACGGTCGCGCTGGTTATCTCACCTCATGTCTTTCTGTTTGGTCTCGCAGAGCTGCGGTTTTCACGGCACATGGAGCAGCATTCTCTGTTGAAAAGGGTCCTGCGAATCTTTGGAATTTGTGAGATCGCGATGGCAGTAGGGCTCATTGCGGTATCGACGATGTCGAACGCGCGCGTGGCCCTGTTTCTTGCCTGCGTTGCCGGGCTCACCGCTTTGCAGTTGTTTGGCTTTCTCTTACATAAGGACCGGGTTCCTCAAGCAGCTTCTCCCTATGCCGGCAAGCGATAGCCCGGCTCTCGCCAGGCTTCTTGATGGCGTGGGGCGTCAGCCCACTCGTCTTACCCATTTCCGCGGTTTTGCAGAGACACGCCTGCCAGAAGATAGGGCAAATTGACGCCAGGTTCCCGTAGGCCGGAACGGTGGAAGGTTTTGCTGTGCTCGCGGTGTCCATCCGGCGAAACTCGTGTAGTGTCGGAGAGAAAGATTGGTGGATTTCTCGAATATGGTCCTGGGATGCCTGGTGGGTCGCGCTCGTCGATGGTTGTGTGTGCTGGTTTTGCCGCTGTTCATCGTGCCTCTTCTGTCAGGCGGAAGCGGGCTGCTGCCGGTCCGCGCTCAGGTAAACGTGCTCACGCAACATAATGATGATGCGCGTACCGGGGCCAACCTGCGGGAGGTTGTGCTGACTCCCTCAAACGTCAACGCGAAGCAATTTGGCATGCTTTTTCGCAGAGTGGTCGACGACCAGATTTACGGGCAGCCACTCTACGTGGCCAATGTAAAAGTGCGCGGTGGCACACACGATTTGGTATATGTAACCACGGTGAATAACAGCGTATATGCGTTCGATGCGAACGATCCGAACGCCTCTGAACCCTATTGGCATGTCAACTTCGGAACGCCCCCCAACGTTTACGATGGGCAGTTCGGCTGCACAGACATGAATGGGAATATGGGTATCATAGGAACGCCGGTCATCGATGCCCACGATGGCGCTCTTTATGTGGTCGCAGCCACTCGCGTAGGACGACGCTTTCGTGCAGCGCCTGCATGCATTGGATCTTGCAACCGGTGCGGACCGCGGGCGGAGTCCGGTGACGATCACGGCGCCCGGCTTCCAGCCGTTGATGGAAAACCAGCGGCCCGGTCTGCTGCTCTCGCATGGACAAATCTACATCGGCTATGCCTCCCATTGTGACAGGGCGCCCTATCATGGATTCCTGTTCAGCTACGACGCGAAGTCTATGCGGCAGACGGGAGTGTTGAATACTTCGCCTCAAGGAGACGCGGCAAGTATCTGGCAGTTTGGGCAGGCTCCTGCTGTCGATGCAGAAGGGAATATATACCTTGTTACCGGGAACGGAAGCTGGAATGGCAGCACCGACTTCAGCGAAAGCTTTCTCAAGCTGGACCCACACCTCAAAATCGTGGATTGGTTTACACCGACAGACCATGCGCATCTCGACTCCATCGACGCGGATCTCAATTGTTCCGGAGCCATGCTGGTTCCGGGAACCGGCCTGGTCATGGACGCCGGGAAACAGGGAGTCCTCTACCTCGTCAATGCCCATCGCATGGGTCATCTGGGCGATGGCCATGCGGTCCAGCATTTTCAGGCAACCAGTTCGCAACTTCCAAGTCTGGTGTATTGGAACAGCGCGAAGAATGGCGCCCTGGTCTACATGTGGGGGCAGACAGACCATCTCAGAGCCTACCGCCTCGACGGCGACAAAATGCAGGAGACGCCTTTTGCAATGCGGCCGGATGTGACGCAGGGTCACCCCGGGGCGATGATCTCGCTCTCGGCGAATGGGAACAAGGACGGAATTCTTTGGGCAGCCATTCATGCGAGCGGCAGTTCGTGGCATGAATCGAGATCCGGCGTTCTGCATGCTTATGCTGCGGACGATATTCTCCATGAACTCTGGAACTCTCTTGAAAACCCAACGCGTGACGACTGCAACAACTATTCCAAAACGGCTCCGCCCACGATTGCGAACGGTAAGGTATATCTCGCCAGCTTCGGAACGAAAAATACCGGGAGCGGTCAACTCTGCGTCTACGGATTGCTGCCGGAGGGCGCCGCTCCGGCGCCCCCGTCGAATGTGCACGCCTCCGCTGGAGACCTGCAAATCTCGCTGTCATGGGCAGCATCGAAAGATGCCACCACATACACCGTGGCCAGATCGGGGAATGGTGAGCCATTTGAGACGGTAACAAGCGGCCTCACCTCAACCACCTTTACCGACCGCACGGTAAACAACGGCATGACCTACCAATACACAGTAGCTTCCGTAAACCCAAACGGACAAAGCGCTCCCTCCAGCGCCGCCACCGTCGTGTTGCCCGAACCCCAGTTGCATGCCGGCTTATTGCCGCCAGGGCCGGGCCGTGCTTTAACGGTGCGCATTTGCTCGGGTTGCCACTCGCTCTCCGTCGTAGCGAAGCAACAACTCAGCCCCCGGGAGTGGCACGACCTGGTGCGCGCCATGGCAGCCCGGGGTGCTGTGGCAACCGATGAGGAACTCATGCAGGCAACCGAGTACCTGGCCAGATCATTCCCCAATCACACGCGAAAGGAAGTTCGATGACGCTTTTTCGAAGAGACTTTTTAAGACTGGCCGGGGCTAGTGCTCTCACGGGTTCTTCGCTGGGCGCGCAGGCGCCGGGACAAATGCCATATTCGATGTGCGTGCATATGGCGCGCGGTGACGGCGCTTCTATCGACCGGGGCTGATTATCTGGGAGCGCGCGTAACGAAAGAAGCGAAGCGCTCTTGATTTCCTGTTGTTTTTCCAAGAGAGCTGTGGCATTCTCCTGTTGGTAACCAAAAGGAAAAGGCGGGACGAAGCCGCATGAAGCAGAAACGAGATGTTCAGCAGGGAACCATGGCCCTGATGGTTCTGAAGACCCTCGAAGTGTTGGGGCCGCTCCACGGGTATGGCCTTGCCCGGCGCATCGAGCAAATCAGCGGAGAGCTGCTTTCGCTGAATCAGGGCACACTTTATCCCGTGCTATTGCGGCTGGAGCAGGAGGGCGCCATCGTATCGGACTGGGGTCCGTCGGAAAACAACCGCCGCGCGCGCTTTTATCGGTTGACGCGCGCAGGGCACAAATTGCTCGAAGCCGAGAAGCGCGATTGGGAGCAGAGCGCGGCGATCATCGCGCGCTTCTTCGAAATCAAGGCGGGAGATCTGGCATGAGATCGCTGCGCCGGTTGTTTGCCCGCCTTCGCAACCTCACGGCCGGGCGGCGCAGCGATGAACGGCTACGAGAAGAGATGGAATCGCATCTGGCGGCCCAGGCGGAAGAGAACCTACGCGCAGGGATGACGGAAGAGGATGCCCGTCGCCACGCCCGCCTGACGTTTGGGTCAGTTGAAGTGGTTCGGGAACGCTACCACGCCGAAGAGGGTCTGCCATTCCTCGAAAATCTGCTGTTCGATTGTCGTTATGCGCTGCGCGTGTTGCGCCAGTCCCCCGCGTTCACGCTCGTAGCCTTCTTCACTCTGACGTTGGGCATTGGCGCCAACGTCGTCGTCTTCGGAGTACTGAATGCGGTCCTGCTGCACCCGCTTGAGGTGCGCGACCCACAGAGCCTATATCAATTGCGCCACAAGCCCTGGGCGAGTTTTAGACTTCTGACCTCGTCGTATCCCGACTTTGAAGATCTTCAGCGGCGAAACACGACCTTCAGTGGGATGGCTGCGATCAATGGGTATTCCCGGGCAGCACTGGTCTGGCGGAATAACCCTGCGAGGGAGGTGGCCGGCGAGTGGGTTACCGGCAACTATTTCGATCTGCTGGGTGTGCAGCCGGAAGCAGGACGGTTCTTCCATGCGGCAGACGAGCACGGCCCGAATTCAGCGCCTTTCGTCGTGTTAAGCGATGCTCTGTGGCGAAGCGCATTTTATGCCGATCGGGAAGTCGTTGGGGCGACCGTGGAGCTCGACAAGCATCCCTTTACGGTCGTGGGTGTGGCGCCGCCGCAGTTCCACGGCACGGAGCGTTTCAAGTGGCCGGACTACTGGTTGCCCATAGTGAATCAGGGGCAGTGGAGCGCGGACGCCCTGCAGAACAGAGCGCAGGTAGCTGTAACAGTAATTGGCCGAATTAAGCCAGGCGTGACGCCGCAGCAGGCCACGGAGAATCTCAATGCGATTGCCGCTGAGCTGGCGAAGGAGTATCCCGAGACCGACGACGGACAGCCGCTGCGACTGATCCATCCGGGACTCTTTGGGGACGAAGGCGAGGTCATTCGCGGATTTCTTTGGAGCGTGACCGCGCTGGCGTTGCTGGTTCTGGCGGCGGCATGCGCCAATCTGGCAAGCCTGTTTGCGGCGCGGGCGGCCGATCGCAGCCGGGAGCTGGCGCTGCGTGTGGCCCTGGGGTCGAGCCGGCGGCGGCTGGTCGGTCAACTGCTCACCGAGGCAGTGATCGTGTCGCTGATGGGCGGTGTAGCGGGGTTGGCGGGCGCATACCTGCTGCTGGGCATGCTGAACCGGTGGAATTCACCCTACGGCCGTTTGCCGGTCAACGTAGATGCGCGTGTGTACCTGGCCGGCCTGGTGTTTACACTGGCAAGCGCGCTGCTGTTTGGCATGGTTCCGGCATGGCAGGCGTGGCAGAGCAGTCCATTGCAGATGATGAAGAGCGGACCGGTGGAGTCAGCGCACCTGCGCCGATTTGCCCTGCGTGACCTGCTGTTGGGCGCGCAGATTGCCATCTGCACGTTGCTGGTAACGTCTTCGCTGGTAGCGGTGCGCGGCATGCAACATGCGCTCCATACTCCGCTCGGCATCAAGCCGTACGGCGCGATGCTGGTGGAGATGGATCTGAGCCAGATGGGACTGGACGACGACGCTGCACTCGCGAAAGACAAAGCTATCTTAGATGCGATGCGCGGCATCCCCGGGGTGACGTCCGTAGGGAGCGTCAACCATCTGCCCATGAACGGAGGCATGCGTGGTACCCCCATTTTTCAGCCGGGAACGACCGAGTTCAAGTTGAACAATTCTGTGCTGGCGTCGTACGTATTTCAGCTATCGCCGGGTTATCTCGATGCCGCCGGCACACGACTGCTGGACGGGAGAGATGTCTCCTGGCACGACACGACAAAGACGCCGTATGTTGCCATTGTGAACGAAACCTTCGCGCGCAGGATGTGGGGCGAAACACCGGCAATCGGACAGCACTTTGTTTTGCAGGGCAACCTGACCGAAGTTGTGGGCGTTGCCGAGACCGGCAAGTACCACGATCTTACGGAGTCGCCGCAGCCTGCCGTCTATCTGCCGCTATCGCAAGGCGAGGATCGCAGCGTGGTTTTCGTGGTGCGGTCGTGGAGAGCGCCGAACGAGATGGCTGCGGCGCTTGAACGCACGCTGGGCGGCATCGCGCCGGATGTACCGATGTCAGTGCAGAATTGGCCCGACACACTGGAGGGTGAACTCTTCGCGGCGCGGGTGGCAACCGTGGCGCTCGGCGTAATGGGCCTGCTGGCGGCGATGCTGGCGGTGACGGGCATCTTCGGCATGGCGGCCTACAGCGTAAGCCGGCGAAGGAAGGAGTTGGGCATCCGCATGGCCATGGGGGCGCGCAAAACACAAGTCATGAGCGCGGCGGTAGGGCGGCCCATGGTACTGCTTGGCCTGGGCTCACTGGCCGGTCTGCTGGCGGGTGTCTTTGCAGGTCGCTTGCTGGGGCACATTGTGTATCAGGCGAATCCGCACGATCCCGTCGTGGTGGGGGGCGCGGTGTTGACGATGTGGCTGCTGGGCATTGCGGCTTCTGCTATTCCAGCCCGGCGAGCCATTGCCGTCGATCCATCGAAACTGATGCGGGAAGAGTGATGCACTCAAAGAGTGATGCACTCCTGCGGGAGTGGATGCACTCCTGCGAGAGTGGATGCGGGTGGAAGTGAGGGTTGACGAAGAGGCTTGCTGACATGCTGTCCGGTCAAGGCGGCTGAGTTGGCAAGCGGAACTCCGGAGAGTATCCTCTGACCAATCGAGGCCCCGGGGGTATGGGGTGGCGTAAGCTTTCACAAGTCCACATGTTCTGTGCGCGACTTGCCGCACCATTTTCTCTCGCCGCTTGGGGCCTTCCTTGAACAAGGAGGAAGCATGTCGACACCAGCGCCTACCCCAACCACCCAACCACGGCCCATCGATCCAGACAAACTAAACGCATTGCTAGGCCAAGCTGTGCAAGACATGGGAGCTGCCATGCATGCGCCGCTCATCGTCATCGGCGATAGGCTTGGACTTTACCGCGCGATGGGAGACGGAACACCAGTTACCCCGGCGGAGTTGGCGAATCGCACCGGTACGGCGGAGCGCTACGTAAGGGAGTGGCTGAACGCCAACGCGGCCGGTAATTTCGTGGAATACGACGCCGCCAGCGGCAAGTACTTCATGACTCCGGAACAGTCCCTGGCCCTGGCACAGGACGACGCTCCCGTCCACCTCCCAGGCGTTTATCACATGCTCGCTTCGCTGATGAAAGATGAGGAGAAGATTACTGAGATCTACCGTACAGGCAAAGGCATGGGCTGGCATGAGCATGAGAAGGGCCTGTTCGAAGGTTGCGAACGATTCTTTCGGCCAACCTATCTTGCGAATCTTGTCGAGCACTGGATTCCGGCTCTTGATGGCGTCGAACTGAAACTAAGAGCAGGTGCGCGCGTGGCAGACATCGGCTGCGGTCACGGTGCATCGACGATCCTGATGGCCAAGGCATATCCCCGATCGCACTTTGTCGGTTTCGACTACCATGTGCCATCGATTGAAGCCGCCCGAGAGAAGGCCAAAGCCGCTGGGCTCGATGACCGCGTAAGCTTCGAAGTAGCAGAGTCAAAGGCGTTTCCCGGTAAGGACTACGATTTGGTCGCGTTCTTCGACTGCCTGCACGACATGGGCGACCCGGCAGGCGCGGCGCTCCACGTGCGCGAATCCCTCGCGCCCGGAGGCACGTGGATGATCGTCGAGCCGTTTGCGCATGACGATACCTCTGCAAACCTGAATCCCATTGGGCGCATTATGTACTCGGCGTCGGCCGTTGTTTGTGTGCCTTGTTCTCTCGCGCAGGAAGTTGGGCTTGGCCTGGGCGCACAGGCTGGTCCTACAAAGATAGAGCGGGTAGTTCGTAGCGGTGGATTTTCGTATTTTCGCAAGGCGACGGAGACGCCGTTCAATATAGTCTACGAAGCGCGCGCGTAGAAGACAGCAGTGTCTCAGCAGAATAGCGATCGCTTCACCCATGCAAATTCCACGAAGCGCTCTCTCTCTGCCTCTGTAACGAAGCACTCTCTCTGTCTCCGTAACGAAGTCCCGGGTGGCCCATTCAAGCCTGCTTTTGGCTTGAGTGGGGTGCACTGATTTCTGGGCCTGGACCGTCCGGCGCCAGAGAAAGTCTGACGCGAGCAGCCGCGCTCCCCACTCAATCCAAAAGTGGGCTTGAATGGGACCAGCGCGTTTGCCGAGGGAGCGCCTGGCTTAAAATACGGTAGCTTCTTAAGCTCCACTGAGAAGACGTCCAAGTACGCCGGGGAAGGTTTCTTTCGCGCATGAGCACATCGTTGGGTTCCCGAGTTTCTGGCTTGTCCTCCGTGGCGAAAGGCGCGAGCCCGGCTGCCCGGGCCGAAGAATGGGCCGACGACTTAAGCTACAGCCCGCCCTGCCCCGAGAAGACGGACGTTCGCATCGGCATCTTGGGTAGCGGGTTCATCGTGAACAATTGCCACCTTGTTAGTTACCGGCGCGCCGGGTTCAACCCGGTCGCCATTGCGTCACGCAATCGCGATCATGCAGCCACGGTGGCGCAGCGGCACGCGATCTCCACTGTTTACGACAACTATGAGCAGTTGCTGAACGATCCCACGATCGAGGTTCTCGATATTGCCGTGCCGCCGGTACACCAGCTAGCGCTCATCGAGGCGGCCTGCGCGCGTGGCACCGTGAAAGGGATTCTCGCGCAGAAGCCGCTTGCGCTCAGCTACCGCGAAGCCCTGCAGGCAGTCACGGCCTGCGAGCGGGCTGGCATACAACTCTCGGTGAACCAGAACATGCGCTACGATCCGTCGGTACACACCCTGAAGAGATTGCTCGATGGCGGCATGTTGGGGCCTGCCGTGTTTGCCACGATCGACATGCGCGGAGTGCCGCACTGGCAGCCTTGGCAGGCCGAGACCGGTTCCGCATCGCTGTGGATCATGTCGATCCACCATCTGGATTGCATGCGCTATTGGTTCGGCGATCCAGTGCGCGTGTTCTGCAGCGCGCGGCCCGATCCGCGAACCTCGTTCCCGCACAGCGATGGAATCTGCACCACGATTCTCGAATACGAGAGCGGCCTGCGCTGCGTGGTGATCGACGATGTATGGACGGGCCCGGTCAAAGAAGGCTGCCCTGGAGACATCCGCATCGAGTGGCGTGTAGAGGGTCTCGACGGACTCGCCATCGGCGACATCGGCTGGTGCAACGATCCCTTCACCACTCCCTCGACGATGCGATACGCGCGCAAGGGTGATGCGGCCTTCCACCACTTCACTCCGCAGCAAAGCTGGTTTCCCGATGCATTCTCCGGAACCATGAGCCAATTGCTGATCGCGCTCGAGAGTGGCCAACCGCCCGCCATCAGCGGCCGCGACAACCTGCGCACCATCGCTCTGGTAGAGGCGTCCGTGCTCAGCGCAGCGGAGCATCGCATGGTGGCGCCTGCGGAGATATCAGGGAGTGCAGAATGAAACTCGGCATCATCAACAGCGCCTTCAGCCAGGCCGGCACAGGTACGGCCGCCGGCCTCGAACACATTGCCCGTATCGGCTTCGACTGTGTCGACATCTTCACCGAAGCGATGACGATTTCTATCGAAGAGAAACGCATCATCACGCGCACGTGTGAAGCAGAAAACCTGCCCATCGTTTCGTTGCCCGTGGTGGCCACCGGCCTGATCGACTTTAACGAGCCGGTGCGCGACTTCCATGTGATGCGCTGCAAGCGCTTCATCGACCTGGCAGCCGAGTTCCAAGCGAGCAACCTGTTGCTGGTGCTGGGTGAGTACCTGTGGCAGCGTGAGGTGATTCCGCCGCAAGACCAGTGGGGCTGGGCCGTCGACACCTGCAGAATGTTGGGCGACTACGCCGGCAGCAAGAATCTGGAGATCGCGCTTGAACTGGAGCCCTTTCGCCTGAGCCTGTTGAACAATGTCGACGAGATGGTTCGCTTCATCGACGCCTGCGCGCACCCCCACGTCAAGGCCAATATCGACATTAGCCACCTGGTGCTCGCAGACTGCGGACCCGATGCTCTTGGCCGCATGAAAGACAAAGCGATTCATGTTCACATCAGTGACTGTGACGGAAAGGTGCATGGCGACCTGCCGCCAGGCCGGGGCGTGGTGAAGTTCAGCCCCTATCTGCAGGCGATTAAAGAGCTGCGAGATCGATGGCGTTGTTTCGATCGAGCTGGAATACTCGCCCGACCCTGCGCGCATCGTTGACTGGGTAGAAGAGGCCTATCGTGAAACCGACCGCCTGATGCGCCTGCACGACCTGCGCGGGTAAGAGAGACGTGCGGCCAACACGACTGGATCTGAGCAGCAGAAGCACAGGGAAGTCGCAACGAAGGCGTGAGGCGTCATTCACCTGGTCTCCCGTCTGCAGTACGCACCGGCTTGCGAATCATGAAGTGGGAAAGCCGGCCCAGGAATACCTCGGTTGGCAGATATTGTCTGTGCTCGCCACAAAGCGGGCACCTGGCGGCGACCGGTTGCGAGGGCATCGACTCAACGGGCGCGGGTATGTTCTCGCGGCATCCCTTGCATTGCACCACCACACGTTTCCCGTTTTCCGGTCCCTGAAACATGCAAGCAGTATAGGCGAAGAAAAGGCGAAAATAATCCACAGGTGAACGAAAGGAAGCAGGGAAGCGATTCGGCGATCAGCCAGTCCTTCGTCTGGGTCCGGAACCGGCTGGAGGTTCAGCCGTTGGGTAAACTCGCATATCACCGCTAAATAGTCCGCATGAAGGGTATGGGCTCCCGCTGAAGGGTGCGGGCTACCTCGCCGCAGCGAGCATTAGCCCGTACGTCAGTGAAGGGAACAAAACGCGGCTTCAGCCGCCGAGGGAAACCGGTTTTACCCTCAGCGGCTAAAGCCACTTCAATCCTGTGAATCAATGCACAGGCTAAAGCCCGCTGCGGCGAGGTAGCCCGTGCCCTTCAATCCTTTGTCCCTTTGAACATGCTGCGCCACGAACGAACCTGTCCCCTTGACATCTAGGGGAGAGGCTCACTATGCTTCTCTCGTCTAGACATCTAGGTGAACAAGCGGATAAAGACACCATGGCAAAGCATGACCTGCAGGGCGCGCTCGATCTTCTCATTCTGAAAAGTCTCTCCCATCTTGGGTCGATGCATGGCTTTGGCATCATCCTGCACATAGAACGGGTATCTGACGATCTACTCAACGTGGAAGATGGCTCGCTTTATCCCGCGCTGCATCGCATGGAGCAGAGCGGCTGGGTTCGCTCCGAGTGGGCGGTTACCGAGAGCAGCCGCAGAGCCAAGTTCTACACACTCACCGCAGCGGGCAGAAAGCAACTCGCCGCGCGAGAGAAGAACTGGGAACAGGTAGTGAAGGGTGTGCAAGCGATTCTGCGATTTGCCTGAGGAGATCTATGGGTATCTTTCGACGCATATGGACCCTCGGCAAACGTTCGAAACTTGATCGTGACATCGAGGAGGAGTTTCGCGAGCATCTACAGATGCGCGCCGAGATAAACATTGCGCAAGGGATGACCCCTGAGCAAGCCATGCGCGCAGCTCGCCTGCGGTTCGGCAACCCTGCTGTGCTGAAAGAGCATGTCGAGGCGCAGGACGCGGCGCTTGGTTTCCCAAGCCTATGGCAAGACGTGCGGTATGCCCTGCGCGGATTCAGAAAGAGTCCCGGCTTCACCGCCGTGGCCATCATCACCCTGGCGCTCGGCATCGGCGCCAACACTGCAGTTTTTCAACTATTCAATGCTGTGCGGCTCCGTAGCCTGCCCATCCAGAAGCCGCAGGAGTTGGCCGAGCTTCGGATCGTCGGAGGGAATCGAGGTTTCGGCGTAAACAACGGCCGCTACGCGCAGGCCACCATTCCCATGTGGCAGGAACTGCTTCGCCATCACGATCCGTTTTCCGGTGTCTTTGCCTGGAGCCCAGTGGATATGACCATAGGCCGGCAAAGCGACGGGAAACGGGTGGCGGGGATCGAGGTGAGCGGAGACTTCTTTAACGTTCTCGGCGTGCCGCCGTGGCAGGGGCGGCTCATTGAGCCGCAGGATGACCGCGGCTGCGACGCAACAAAAGTGGTTGCCAGTTATCCATACTGGCAGGCGCAGATGGGCGGCCAACCCATCACACCCAATACCACCCTGCTCGTCGACGGCCAAACCGTACAGGTACTGGGCGTGACTCCGCCGGCATTTTTTGGCATGGTCGTGGGCGATCGCTTCGACCTTGCTCGCCCGCTCTGCATTCCGCCCACTCCACGCCGCGAGGTGTTCGCTCTTTCGGTGATGGGCCGGCTCAAGCCGGGCTGGAACTTCGCCCGCGCTTCGGGATACCTCGCCTCGATCAGTCCAGGCCTGTTCGAGAGCACAGCACCGGGCGGCTATAACGCTGAAAGCCTGAAAGCCTACAAAGGTTTCAAGCTGGCCGCGTATGCTGCGGGCGCCGGGGTGAGCATCCTGCGCGATACCTATGACTCATCACTGCAATTGCTGCTTGCCATTACCGGGTTGGTGTTGCTGATTGCGTGCGCTAACCTGGCTAACCTGATGCTCGCCCGCGCGGGAACACGCAAGCGGGAGATGGCCATTCGCGCGGCCCTGGGCGCTTCGCGCCGCCGAATGCTGCGCCAACTGCTCATCGAAAGCGGCCTGCTCGCGTTGGGTGGCGCGGCGATGGGTATCGCCCTGGCGCAGCCCCTGAGCCACTTGCTGGTCGCGTCACTAAATACCAGCGAATACTCAATCCATCTCAGCATTGCCACTGACTTGCATGTGCTGTTCTTCGCGGCCGCTGTGGCTGTGCTCACATGCATCGTGTTTGGCACGATTCCTGCAATGCGCGGCGCCAGTGCGGATCCCATCACCGCGCTCAAGTCAGGGGACCGTGGAGTCGCTGGCAACCGCGAGGGTTTTTCTGTCCAAAGGTTGACGGTGATCACGCAGATTGCGGTTTCCATGGTGCTGCTCGTGGGCGCAGTGTTGTTCGTCCGCAGCTATCGCAATCTGATGACACTCGATCCTGGCATGCGCGAAAGTGGAATGACGATGGGCTTCTTCGGCTTCCAGGCATTGCAGATCAAGCCCGAGGACGAGGCAGAGTTCAAGCGCCGGTTGGTCGAAGACATGCGCAGCATCCCCGGGATTCAAAACGCGGCTGTCACAACTATGGTTCCACTCATCGGAGGCAGTTGGGGTCACGGTGTGCATGTGGGCCCGGTTGAGGGGGGGAGCCGCTTTACCTACGCCGACCAGCACTACTTCGCGACCATGGGCATTCCGTTGCTCAGCGGCCGAGGCTTTACCGACGCTGATACAAATCACGCGCCGTTGGTGGTCATCGTCAACCAGGCGTTTCTCCGCATGTTCATTCGCGCAGGTGATCCCATCGGCCAACTGGTGCATGTGATGCCTGAGCCGCACTATCCAGAGCGTACGTACCAGATCGTCGGCACCATTCCTGATACGAAGTACAACGGTCTGCGTGAAGAGACGCCGCCCATGGCCTTCGTTCCTGCGGCCCAACTGCCGGTCGAAGCGCAAGGTCCGTGGTGTTCTGTGATGATCGCCTCCAACACTGGTCCGGCGGCAATCACGGCGATTCGACGTGTGCTGCTCGCTAAGTATCCAGAGATGGTCATGCAGTTCGGCGACTTTCAGCAGAGAGTACAAGACAACCTGGTGGGCGACCGCGTGATGGCTATCCTCTCCGGCTTCTTCGGGTTGCTTGCCGCTCTTCTCGTAGCCGTGGGTCTCTACGGTGTGCTTTCCTACCTCATCACCAGGCGGCGAAACGAGATTGGCATCCGCATCGCGCTTGGCGCCAAGCGGGGGCAGGTGATTGCCCTGGTCATGCGCAACACCGCGGCCATGTTACTGGCAGGCATCGTCTGCGGAACCGCCCTCGCACTGCTCGCTGGTAGAACTGCGACTGCGTTGCTCTTCGCCGTCAAGCCCTATGACGTTGCCACCCTAGCCTTCGCGATTCTCTTGCTGGCGGTAAGCGCTGGGCTCGCTAGCTGGCTACCGGCACGCAGAGCATCGAACCTCGATCCAGTTGCGGCTCTGCGCTCCGAATAAGCTCGGTGACAACGAACGCACTCATTGCCCCGTGGTATCGCTTGCAGTAGTCATCTATATGACTACTGCAAACTACTCGCGAGCGCGCCAAAGATGAAGTCCCGATATAACTCAGGCCCAGCTAAACCCGCTCTTCTGCAAAGGCAGCGTTCGCACTCTTTTACCCGTTGCGGCAAAAATAGCATTCCCGACCGCCGGCAAAATTGGTGGGAGTGTTGGTTCGCCTAGTCCTGTCGGCGCGAAGTTTGACTTGATCCAGAACACCTCGATCGGCGGCACCTGCCGCATCCGCATCAGCGGGTGCTGATGAAAGTTGGTCTGCTGCACGCGCCCTTCTACCAGCGTGATTTCCTGCGCCATGTGGCTCATGCCCTCCACCACGCCGCCAAAGCCCATGCTCTCGGCTGCGCGCGGATTGATGATCTGGCTGCCCACATCGCCCGCCGCCCACACATGGTTCACCGTCACCTTGTTGTCCTTGTCCACACTTACATCGGCGACTTCGGCAAAATAGCCCAGGTGGCAGAAGTACCCGGCGATTCCCATGCCCCGGCCCGGAGTGCGTTTGCGGCTGGCCCAGCCGGATTTCTCCGCTACCAGTTGCAGCACGTTCCTTCAACCGCTCGGGATTCAGGTCGCGCGGTCCCTTCGGTGCGTTCTCCTCACCCGGCATGGGCACCATCTTGTTGCTCAGAATTTCCAGTTGAAACTCCAGCGGATCGCGCCCCGCCGCCACCGCCAGCTCATCGATAAACGACTGACCCACCCACGCATAAGCGTTGCTACCCGGAGCACGCAGGTAGCCGGTACGCAGCATCAGCGGCATCGCCGAAGTGTAGAGCGCATACGTTGGAGCCAGGCCAGAAGGGAATTCGTCACTGCCAATGTTCGCCCCCGGCGCAAGCTGCTTGCCATCGCCGTAGGTCACCAGGTGGTGGCGCCACGCGACCAGCTTGCCCTTTGCGTCGAGGCCGGCCTTCAGCCCTACCGTTCCCCCTGCGCGGTAGGCGTCGTGCGTCATGTCATCTTCGCGCGCCCACAGCAGCTTGACCGGCACATCGACTTGCTTGCGCCAGGTAAGCCGCCTCCACCATGTAGTCGTTCATGAGCCGGCGCCCAAAGCCGCCACCGATGCGGCACATGTGTACGGTGATCGCGCTTTCGGGAATACCCAGCGCCTTGGCTGCCAGGGTGCGGCCTCCACCCGGAGCCTGGCTGGTTGTCCACATCTCCAGCTTGCCGTCTTTGAATTGGGCAGTGGTGCCCATCGGTTCCAGCGTGCCGTGCGCCAGGAAGGGGAAGGCATACGTTGCCTCCACGACTTTCGCTGCGCCGTTGAGCGCGGCATCCACATCGCCATAGGTGCGGACGGTGTTCACCGGCGGCGCCTTGAGCAATGCCTCGGCCTGCTTCTGGAAGTCTTCGCTGCTCTGCTTCTGGCCCGGGCCGTAGTCCCAGTCGACCTTGAGTGCCTTACGCGCTTGCTGTGCCTGCCACCAGGTATCGGCCAGAATGGCCACGCCCGGCTCGAGCCCTGGTTCCGGTGGAGTGTAGCCCGCGAGTGTAAGCGTACCGTCGATGACCAGCGCATGGCGCACGCCGGGCAGCTTCTGAACCTCGTCGCAGTTCGCGCTCTTTACCTTGCCGCCAAATACCGGGCATCGCTCGATCACCGCCGACAACATGCCTGGTAGCGCCACGTCGATACCGAACAGTGGCTTGCCCGTAACGATGGAATGCGTATCCACCCCGGCCTGCGACTTGCCGATAATGGAGTAGTCCTTCGGGTCTTTCAGTGCCACCTGGTCGAGCGCGGGAGCAGGCAGCGCGGAGGCCGCGGCCGCCAGTTCGCCATATTTTGCTGACTTACCCGAAGCCTTATGAAGCACACACCCCGCACTCGTGCTGCATTCGGAAGCGGGCACGCCCCAATTCGTCGCAGCAGCGGATACCAACATCTGCCGGCCGGCCGCACCCACGCGGCGAAGCGGCTCCCAGGCATTCGGAGTAGACATGCTTCCGCCTGCGGACTGGCCGTCCATACGTGGCTTCATCGAGGTCGGCCTGCTCTACGCGAACGTTCTTCCACTCGACGTCGAGTTCTTCGGCAATCAGCATGGGCAGCATGGTCTTGATGCCCTGGCCAATCTCTGGTCCCCGCGCCTTGATGGTGACGATGCCGTCGCTGGCGATCGAGATAAATGCGTGCGGCTTCAGATCGGAATGCTTTTGTTGTGGCCCCTGCGCAACAGCCACAGGGCGCGAGTAGAGACGGAGAGCAAAGCCTCCGCCGGCCAGGGCGGACATCTGCAGAAAAGATCGGCGGTTCAGATTCATCGGATGCTCCTTCCCTTAGGCCTTGTGCGTGTCTGTGGAGGCTTTGGCTGCCTGATGGATCGCCTGCCGGATGCGCGGATAGGTGCCGCACCGGCAGAGGTTGCCGCTCATCGCTGCATCGATCTCCGCATCGGTAGGGTGCGGAGTATGCGCCAGCAGCGCCGAGGCCGACATGATTTGGCCTGCCTGGCAGTACCCGCACTGGGGTACATCCAGCGACTCCCAGGCCACCTGCACGGGATGCCCACCATCGGGCGAAAGTCCCTCAATGGTCGTGACCGGCTTGCCAACCACGGTGGAAACCTGCGTCAGGCAGGACCGCACCGCTTTACCGGCCACCATGACGGTGCAGGCGCCGCAAAGCCCCATGCCGCACCCGTACTTGGTGCCATGCAGGTTGAGCGTGTCGCGCAATACCCAGAGAAGGGGAGTGTCCGGAGACGCGTCCACCTTCATCACCTTATTGTTCACAGTCAATTCAATCGGCATAGGCAAGCTCCCGAAGTGGCACCGCGGATAGGCGTGGATGGAGCAGGGAAGGGATTCCGCGTAGAGCTCCCCGGCCCCAAAATGGAGATTCGCTCGAATTGTACAGACGAAAGAATGCCTTTTAAAGTCGCGAGGCTCCGCTCAGGGGTGCCGTTCAGTTCCGTCCGTCCTAAAGCTCAGGCTTAAATCACCAAATCCCTTGCCGAATCCGGACGCTGTGCAGTCATTATAAAAGTAGTCCGGGACCCCAAAACGAAGCTCGTAACAGGACCATTGATCCGAAATTGGAACCGATCAGAACGACTCAACTAATTCGTAATTGGGGTTGTCAGGATCTGGCGGAATTCTTCCAAAAAATCGCTCCGAGTACACAGAGAACGGAAATTAAGCGCAATAAAAATAACCAAACATTTCCCTCGTTTGGACGAGAGAGCAGGAGGAACGCGCTGTAGACAATCCCCTGTATTCCGAAGAACGCCGCAAAAGCTAGGAACAAAGGATCTCGTGCGTCTCGCCAATATCTTAGAAAAAAAATCGTCGCAACTAGCGAACAGGATGCAATGAAGCCGAGCAGGAATGCGTCTGCAAGCGGATGCGTTATCGGAGTCATTGGCTCTCCCAAATGAGTCCATAGAGTATGAGCACCATAGAAACTGCAGCCGAGCCAAGTCGATAAGTATAGAGATCGATATCTGGGAAGAGCAGGAGATCGGCGATTACGAAGAGGTTGGAAATGCTTAATCCAACGAAGCACAAGCCACTCCAAAGGAGAAGCCTCTTTCGAACGTTGACGAAAGCTCGCAGTAGAAGCGTTGCGCAAAGGAGTGTCGTGATGCAAGTCAGGATGTAAAGTGCGGCTGTCATTGGTTGTCGCTCTTCTTAATCAGAAATGCTCGCGCGAACTCGCGGACCGCAGGCGATGCTTTTGCGTGGATCATGGTCGAGATTCGCACCAGGTCCTGGCGGTAAGCCGTGTCTACCATCCGCATCAGTTCGTCTTGCTCCGATGTGTTTGAGACATAGGAATATTTCGGAGGCTCAGTGGATGACTCGGTAATGAGCTGCATCCGGACAAGATCGCGTAGTAAATCGCCGACCTTATCCAAGGGAATGTACAATCGGGATCCGAGTTCTGAGCAGGTCCAGCCTACAGGCCGACTACTCCAGAGAAGCATCAGCGCCTCCAGATGTGGGACGGTATCAACTTTGGTCAGAACGAACTCGTAAGCATCCATCTCGTCTCGAGGTCTCTTTCTATCACACTCGCTTCGACGTCGAAAGTTCAGCCCCTCCACCTCGAAATACCTTACTCAAATGAGTGATGCCAGGCCGGATTGGGCAAACGAGGTATGCCCGTCTGTCCCGCATTCTCTAGCCTCGAATGAGCGGATTCTCGATGTGCACACCGGCAATCTTCTGTCCTGCATGGAGATCCTCGGAATAAAGACGTTCTGCTCCGGCCTTCAAGGCAGACGCGCAAATCAAAGCATCCCAAAAACTAATCTTCGACTCTTCTGCAATGCGGCAAGCAGACAGAACCTCTGCGGCCGAGGTGTCGATGCACCACACCGCGTACGTCTCCATGACTTTCCGGGCATGCTTTCGCGCCAGGGGTTTCGCCAGCTTCCGTGTGACATTGACATAGAACTCCTGCAGGACCTGGGGACTGATCACTCCCGACCGCTCCGCCCATAATTGACTGAGGGCGCGCTTTGCCCGGTCATGTTTCTTACCGGCATCGACGTCGTGAGCGTAGAGGAGAATATTTGTATCGACGAAGGTCTTACCGGGCATGGATTTCATCCCGGGAAAGTGCGGGTGTTCCACCTAAATGGAGGCCGCTTTCCATTAGGTCTTGCGCGGAACGATGGGCGGCCTCATAGGCTTCATCCTCTCCCACCAGTGCGTTCAGTTGTTCGGCGAGCAGGCTGCTGATCGACATGGATCGCTTAGCAGCCAGGATCTTTGCCTTCTGAATCGTTGCTGTACTGAGGCTGACCGTCACGTTTTGCTTCTGAACCTGGACCATAACCACTCCAGCACCAAATTTACGTGCTACACGTATTATACGTGCAATACTTAAACGTCCGAAAGGATGCCGTTCCCCTTAACCAGCAACGTGCCTGAGCCCCGCCCGATTTCCGTTGAGCCGGATCGCGCCGGTTCTCCTCGGAGCAGAAGATTCAGTGATATCCATGATAGGTCACTCGGCGGGATAGGTTCTCCGGGGCGAATGCGGACAGACCTGGCCGCCATCGCGTCAGCAGCAGTTACGGTCTCAAATTTAGGGCGGTGATTGCTTGGTCTGTCCCTTCAAATCCGCCATGTTCCTACACTTCGATGCTACGGGCCGTGGGCAAACCACCCTATGCCAGCATCTCCAAGCCATGCTTGTCGACGATCGCGAGGAGCTTGAGCGCCATTCCACCTGGATGCTTTGCCCCGGTCTCCCACTTTTCAATCGTAGACTCGCTCGTGTTGAGGTATCGGGCGAAGACCGGTTGGCTAACACGGAGGCGCAGCCGTAACTTTTTGATTTGAGTTGGCTTCAACGGCGGCGGCGAAGTGAGACAGGATGCGTCGAAATTGCGCATCGTCGCTTTGTCAACGGTTCCGGCACGATACATGCCCGCCACGCTGCTATGTACTGCTTCGAAGGCGTCACTCTTGTATTTCAATTTCTTTGCCATGACATATCTCCATCAGTTCTTTAAGCTGAATCTCTCGCGCCAGGTGGGCGTCGGTCTTTCGCGCATAGAGCTCGGCCAGTGCACGGAATTCTCTCAACTCATCGTCTTCAATATTGTTTCGATCCTGTTTGGCAAACAAATACGCGTAGACCCAATACCGGCCTCCCTTCGCGACGAGGATAGAGCGGTACTGATTTTTTCTCAGCCGTTTTTTAAATACACCGCCCCCCAGATCGTCTGCCTGCCCGAGCATTACTTGCCGTATGGCGAGGCAGAGTTGCTCATCTGAGATCTGTGCTTTTCGTGCCGCTTTGGCAAACCAGGCTGTCTTAAATGTCCGTTCAGATTTCTCCACGTGATTTGCCACATTCCAAGTGTAGCACTTGGTGCAACGATTGTCGGATAGGGTTTCGGCAGCTCAGGCAGACGAAATAACCACCCTCTCCTCCGCCGCGTGAGAGAGAGTGAGAGAGCAAGTGACTCCGCCCGTCATTCGTTGTCGAATTCTGTGTCCGTCATATTCCGTCGCAGGTCATCACCTGGATCGAAACTGGAAGCGGAAGGAATAGCCAAAGCCGATCGTGTAACTGGGCGTTGCGGCCGATAGACCGAAAACCCAGTGAAAATCGAGCTGTTGATGCGGCGTAATCTTATACCCCGTGCCGAAATCGATCACGTTCTGCGGCCCGCCGCGTTGAGGAAAGGAGCCGGAGTATTCGACCCAGGCATCCCACGGCTTCGTAAGCTGCCGGTCAAAATATATGCTCGACTGGCCCGTCAAATTTCGCCGTGGTCCCTCGGTGGGCCACATAACGGAGAACATTCCAGCAACTGTCCAGTTTTTTGTCAGCGAACGCGACCAGGGCAGTTGGACGGTCGGATCATAGCCATGGCTTGATATCAGGTTCGCCCCCGTGGGAAAACTCACAGAAGGTATGAGCGATACGTTAAATCCACCCCGTGGTGGCCCGAGCTGCTGTTTAAAGCCCAGGCTTAAATCACCAAATCCGTTGCCGAATCCGGACGCGGTGTAGTCGTTATAAAAGTAGTCCGGGACCCCAAAACGAAGCTCCGTTTTGTTGGCGATTCCAAGTCGCATTGCGGTCTCCGGGAAATCAAAGGTCTCTTGGCCTCCATTGCCGGTCACCGCAAACCCATTTTCAAACTGCAGGCTTCCACAGGGCACGACCATACTCGAACTTGTAATCTGCGGCCGATCCGTGGCAATCCTGGCTTGCGCATTGGCGCCGCAAGTCTGAGCCCTCGTCTGCGGTGCGAGGGTTCCCGCTATGACGCCAAGAAACAATACACAAAGCGCAGAGATGCTGAGGTGTGACTGAAAGCTCGTTTGTAATCTCCAGCGGAGACGCTCGGCCGCACAAGCTCAACCATTACGGTTTGTGATCCCGCTAGTTGGCAGTGTCTCCGGCTCTTTCTTCGAGCATGCGCGGTGCGAACCGGGCGGTCATAACTGGCCCAACGATGGAAGTGGTAAGCATCAACACGAGCACCACATTGAGCAATTGAGCATCAATGAGGCGTTGGCCTGAACGGTTATAGGTGTCAAACGCTACGAGTCCGGCCGCGAGTGTCGCGGCCACCTGAGGTAACGTTAGCGACCATACTGTCAGACGCGCCGCTGAGCTGTAATGGAAAGCACGGCCCCCAATTTCCGCCGCTATCCCCTTCCCGATGACCAGCGCGAGAACGACAGCGGACGCGAGCGCGAAGTGGTCGACGACAGTGTGAAAAAACACCACCGGATCGATCAGGAAACCGGTCACGATAAAAAATAATGGAATGAAAAGGGAATTTCCCAAGAACTCCAACTTGCCCTTCGCCGGCTTTTCATGAGCTGCGCTGTTAACCGCGAGGCCGGCAAGGAATGCGCCGACGATACCGGGCAGATTGATGATTTGTGCGAGCAGGCTCGCCACCGCCATGATGCCAAGCATGAGGACGAAATAGGCGGTTTCGTCATTTTCTGACCTCTTTAAGAGGTACGCGCCCAAACGACTGAGACCAAATAGGACCACCAGAATAAATATGGCGATTTCAATGAGCTGCACCCCGAGGTTGAGCGCCGAAAAGCCGCTGTGATAAATCCCGGCACAGATTGCGAACACGATCAGAGAGAGCGTGTCAGACATGACTGTCGCTCCGGTCGTAACCGTGACCGGTTCAAGCCGGGTCGCACCGAGATCAATGATGATCGGCAGCGCAAGCAGCGTGTGGGACGCCAAGAGGGAGCCCAGCACCACGGCCGCGACTGTCGAATAGCCGAACCATAGACCGGCCGCCGTTCCCAAGACGAGCGGGATGCTGGTGGTCATGAGACCAAATATGATCGACCGGGTCCGTGCGCGCCGAAAGAGAGCGAGGTCGATCTCCATCCCAGCGAAGAACATGAGCAGCAGTTTTCCCAGGTCAGCCATGAAATCTGCGACGGGCGCGTGCACCGGAAACAACCCGAGAACATGAGGCCCGATCAAGACCCCACACAGCAACAGGCCCACGATCCCTGGGAGGCGGATCTTACGCGAGAGCGGAGGAGCGCCAACAATGATCGCCATCACCAGGGCAAATTTCGCCAGGTTTGGCATAGCCAGAGCATGAGACTGGATCCACTGGAGAGATTCCATTTTCCCCGTCCTGTCGTGAAGAGCATTCATCGGTTCCGGGCTCAGAGGCGAATCGGTCAGCTGAAGGAATGGTCTTTGATCAGGTTGTCAGGGTCCAACGGAGGCACCGGGGTTCTTAGGGTGCTGAAAATCCGGTATCAATTCCTAGCTGTCGAAACCTGGCTTTTATCTCCATTCCTTTTCTCCTTGCGAGATCGCGGCCCGGATTTTACTAGTGATCAAGACGATCACACCACTGTTCCGCCAGTTTAGAAACTGTATTTTTTTACAGTACGCTTCAAAAAATGTCAGAGGCGCGCGATTAGATCGCGCGCCTCCGAAACTGCGCACATCCAGGTCAACCTCAGGCGAGGTCGAAGCGATCCAGGTTCATCACCTTGGTCCAGGCGGCGACGAAGTCCTTCACGAATGCTTCCTTCGCGTCGCTGCTCGCGTAGACTTCAGCGACGGCTCGAAGCTGGGAGTTGGAACCGAAGACCAGATCGACCACGGTACCCTTCCACTTGAGTTCTCCAGTCGCCCGATCGTGCCCCTCCAACACGCCCTCCGCCGTGGCAGACTTTTGCCACTTCGTATTCATGTCGAGAAGGTTGACGAAGAAATCATTCGTCAACACTCCGGGTTGCTTGGTGAAGACGCCGTATTCTGACTGATCGACGTTGGCGTTCAACGCGCGCAGGCCGCCGATCAACACGGTCAGCTCGGGAGCGGTCAGCTTCAGCAGGTTCGCCCGATCCAGCAGCAGTTCTGCCGCAGCCTTGTGGTGCCCCTTGCGGATGTAGTTGCGGAACCCGTCTGCGACCGGCTCCAGGACGGCGAATGAGGCAACATCGGTCTGCTCCTGCGAGGCATCCGTGCGCCCAGGCGTGAAGCCCACCTTCACTTTGTGGCCAGCCTTCTTTGCGGCTTCCTCGACGGCTGCAGATCCGGCGAGAACGATCAGGTCGGCCAGCGAAACCTTCTTGCCACCCGGCTGCGATCCGTTGAATTCCTTTTGGATCGCCTCCAGCTTCTCAAGAACCTTCGCTAGTGCCTCCGGCTGGTTCGCTTCCCAATACTTCTGGGGCAGGAGGCGAATACGCGCGCCGTTCGCCCCGCCGCGCTTGTCACTGCCGCGGAAGGTCGAGGCCGATGCCCAGGCCGTCGTAACCAGTTGGGAGATGGAAAGTCCAGAAGCGAGGATCTTCGCCTTCAGAGCAGCAATCTCCGGCTCCCCGATCAACGCATGATCGACAGCGGGAACAGGATCCTGCCAAATCAACGGCTCTTTGGGAACCAGCGGCCCGAGGTAGCGCGCAATGGGACCCATGTCGCGGTGCGTGAGCTTAAACCACGCCTTGGCGAACTCGTCTGCGAAAGCTTCCGGATTCTCGTGGAAGTGCTTCGAGATTTTTGCGTAGCTTGGGTCTACTTTCAAGGCGAGGTCGGTCGTGAACATGATGGGCGCGTGCTTCTTTGATGGATCGTGCGCGTCGGGTACAGTACCGGCTGCCGAGGCGTCCTTGGGCGTCCACTGATGAGCGCCGGCCGGGCTCTTCGTGAGCTGCCAGTCGTAGCCGAACAGGTTGTCAAAGTAGTTGTTATCCCACTTGATCGGGTTGGTGGTCCATGCGCCTTCCAAACCGCTGGTGATGGTGTGTGGTCCCGCGCCGGTCCCGAACTTATTGATCCAGCCCAGACCCTGGTGTTCGATCGCAGCGCCTTCGGGCTCGGCGCCCACATAGGTGCTCGGTTCGGCCGCTCCGTGGGCTTTGCCGAAAGTATGTCCGCCGGCGATGAGGGCAACGGTTTCCGCATCATTCATCGCCATGCGGCCAAATGTTTCGCGGATGTCCCTGGCAGCGGCGACGGGATCGGGGTTGCCGTTGGGCCCTTCGGGATTCACATAGATGAGGCCCATCTGCACGGCGCCAAGAGGATTGTCGAGCTGGCGATCGCCGCGATAGCGCTCATCGCCCAGCCACTTGGTTTCAGGCCCCCAGTCGATGTCTTGCTCCGGCTCCCAGATGTCTGGCCGCCCACCCGCGAAACCGAAAGTCTTGAAGCCCATCGATTCCAGGGCCACGTTCCCGGTAAGGATCATCAGGTCGGCCCAGGAGATTTTCTTGCCGTACTTTTGCTTGATCGGCCAGAGCAGCCGGCGTGCTTTATCGAGACTCACGTTGTCGGGCCAGCTATTGAGGGGCGCGAATCGCTGTGAGCCGGAACCCGCTCCGCCGCGTCCATCGGCAATGCGGTACGTACCCGCGCTATGCCACGCCATTCGGATGAACAAGGGCCCGTAGTGGCCATAATCCGCGGGCCACCAGTTCTGCGAGGTGGTCATCAAGGCATGCAAATCCTTGATCACGGCATCCAGATCGAGGGTCTTGAACGCTTCCGCGTAGTTGAACTTGTCGCCCATGGGATCAGACAACGAGGAGTGCTGGTGCAGAATATTTACGTTCAGCTGATTGGGCCACCAGTTCGCGTTCGACTGTGTTCCGTTGGTTGCGTGTTTGCGCGCGCCGCCCGAAAACGGGCACCTTGCTTCGGCTGATGCGTCCTTGTTTCCGGGGATTGGCTCCCCAACTGCGGTCTCGAATTGTTTCTCCATATCGTCCTTTTCCTTCGCGTTGATAAAAAACTGTTACGAAACCGTTCTGGCTTCGCGATGAACTTTACGATCTCCGAGTCACGGCCAACCGAGTTGTGCCGCGTGACACCTAACCGGAACGACGTTTAGCTGCGCACCTGGTGCAGAGACCCCGGAAAATGAGTTCGCATTCGCGAATAATCCGCTTACCGAGGGATCCGGTGGCAGGCTTGGGAATGTCGTACCAGTCAATATCTTCAACGTTGCCGCAGCGGTCGCAGATGAAATGATGATGAAGCAGGCCTTTCGCATCAAATCGCGCGGCGCGGCCCTCGACCGCCACTTCACGCACCAGACCCGCCTCGACCAGGTCGCGCAGATTGTTGTACGTGGTGGCTCGCGAAGAGCGTGGATCCATACGATTGACGGCTTCGAAGATTTCGACGGCGGTGGGGTGCTTGTTCTGTTCGAGCAAGAAGGCCATTACGGCGTAGCGCTGCGGAGTACACCGTAACCCGCTGCCTTCCAATGACCGTTTGATTCCTTCCGCATCCATCAAGATTAGACTATGTCTAATCTGAGATTTGGTCAATAAAGGCTGCCAGAACGAGCGAGGCGGCAAAGCACCTGACGGAACAACCGCCATCGCCTCTGCCAAATAGCTATGTCGGCGTCCGAATGGTGATTGCTCCGTCTGTTCTATTAGTTTTCGCTTGGTGGGGCCATCGGTAGAAACATTGGTCTTTCCCATGCGGCCTCAGGCAGCAATGCGAAAAGCACTTAACAGCGCTACTCTCCGGCAGAGATCAGTTCTTCCCATGCCAAAGCGTAGCCAACCGCGCGCTTCACCTCGTGGACTCGCTTTTGTGAGAGTTTCGAAATCTTCTTCACCAGGTGAACTTTCGCAATCGTTCGCAAATTGTCACAGTTAACGACGCATGCCTTGGGCATTCCCTCAATCGAGCCGAGAGGAACTTCGATCGGTATATGGCGAATGGTCGCCGTAATTTCAGCTGCAACAAACTTGTTGAGAACCGCATAAGCGTCATCACGGCTCAGCAGGAGCACGGGCCGGCGCCCGGCCGGTTTCGGTAGGTCCGCCCACCAGATTTCGTACTGCTTCACGCCGTCCACTCGTCCGCGTTGGACCAGTCATCTGCATCTTCCGCCGAATCGGGCTGCCGCAGATAGGCTGCGCGAATGGCTTCGTATTCGCGTTTCCGAATCGCGTCCTTCACGGCCTGGCGGATGAATTCAGCGCGCTGCCGCTTGGCGGCTGGCGCGACCTTATTCAGCGATCGCAAGAGCGATTCGTCCAACTGGATCAATATCGACGGCATATATTAACGAATATATCACAAGAGCATATAGACCAACCCAATGAGACAAAAGCAGGACAGATGGAACTGGCCCCAAAAGCAAGCCATCGAGTCAGAATAGGTAGTTCGGTTTTCATTGGGGCCATTGCCGTCTATCCTGCTTTGCTCCCGCTTACCCCTGCTTTGCCTGAATTTGCGCCCCGTCTAGTTCATTAAAAAGATGTTCCTCTTGCCCCCGCCGAATTACGATACGGTGCAGCAGACGGCAGAATTCTCCAGGACACCGTTGCCCGCATTTCGATTGAGAGGTGATATGACGCGTTTCGCATGTCTGGCCGTATTGTTTCTTTGTGCAGTGATTTTGCCGGCCCAGCAGTTCTCCTCGGTTCCCGGACAAGGCCGCTCGATGGTGGTTTCGAAGTTTGGCATTGTCTCCACCCCTCAATTTTTGGCATCCCAGGCTGGGGCGCACATCCTCGAAGAAGGCGGCAACGCCATCGACGCCGCGATTGCAGCCAATGCTGTCATGGGCGTGGTGCAGCCCTACGTCAATGGGATCGGTGGCGATCTCTTCATGGTCTACTACGAGGCCAAAACGGGGAAAGTGTATGGCCTGAACGCAAGTGGCTGGACGCCCAAGGCACTCACCATCGATGCGCTCAAAGCCAAAGGCGTCACGGAAATCAACCCCATCGGCGTCGAGAGCATTGACGTGCCAGGCGCTGTCGCTGGATGGGATGCCATGCGTACGCGCTTCGGTGGGTTGCCCTTCAGCCAACTACTCGCTCCGGCCATTTACTACGCGCAGAACGGATTCCCGCTCGGAGAACGCAATGCGCGCTACTGGATCGCCAAGAGGCTCCTCGACCAACCCGGCTACAAGGAAACCTACGACATCTGGCCGGTGGCTCCGAGACCAGGGGATCTCTTCAGAAATCCTGCACTGGCGAACTCTCTCCGGCAAATCGCCGCAAAGGGCCGTGACGCTTATTACAACGGCCCCATGACCGAGACCATGGTCAAGTTCCTCAACGCCCATGGTGGCATGCACACCCTGGAAGACTTTCGCGACTTTCAGCCCGAGTGGGTAGAGCCCGTCTCCACCACCTACCGCGGCTGGACCGTCTACGAGCTGCCACCCAATGGCCAGGGCATCGCCGCTCTTTCTATGCTCAACATCATGGAGCAATTTCCCATGGCCCAGTACGGCCACAATTCCGTGGATGCGTTGCAGGTGATGATCGAGGCCAAGAAGCTCGCCTATGCCGACATGTACAAGTACGTCGGTGATCCGCGCTTCACTCCAGTCCCTGTCAAGGAACTTATCTCCAAGGACCTCGCCGGGCAGCGTGCCAAGCTCATCGACATGAACAAGGCCGCGTGCCAGGTCGTTCCCTCAACGATCTCGGCGGAGCTGAACAAGCACGGGAACTCCACCATCTATCTCTCCACCATCGACAAGGACGGGAACATCGTCTCGCTCATTCAAAGCAACTATGCCGGTTACGGTACTGGCTTCGTTGCGCCGGGACTTGGCTTTTCCTTCCATAATCGAGGCGCCGGTTTTCAGCTCACTCCCGGCCTGCCCAATTCACTTGCCGGACACAAGCGCCCGCTCCACACCATCATTCCGGCCTTCATGGAGAAGGGTGACATCCATATCGGCTTCGGCATCATGGGTGGCTGGAACCAGGCGCAGGCACACGCGCAGTTCGTTGCCAACATCGTCGATTACGGCATGAATGTGCAGGCTGCGCTCGAACAGCCCCGTTTCACCAAGGGCACGTTTGAGGGCTGCGACCTTGAGATGGAAGAGACGGTTCCTGCCGACGTGCGCGCCGGTCTCTCAAAGCGCGGCCACCAGATCCAGCTCCTTGAGCCTTTCTCGTTCAGTGTTGGTCAGGGCGCGGCTGTTCTGCGCGACAGCAGTCGCGCAGTGAACTTTGCGGCGGGCGACCCCCGGTCCGATGGTGCAGCCATCCCTCAACAGCCAAAGTAATATGCAGGCCGCCGAAGGAGTTATAAGAAACAGCTACGATGATAATGTTACGTCCTGTCCCCTGGTTTCCCCCCAGCACGGTATACCCGAAAGCAACGTAATTAACTGACTTTGCCGCCGCGTACCGGTCTTAAGAAAAATACTCTTGAGCTGCGACCGGACCGTTTCACGGCTAACTCGGTTCAGATCTGCGGTTTCAGCAAGGGATCGCCCCTGAACCAGAAGGGATGCGAGTGCAGCCTCAGCCTGAGTGAGTTCGAAAAGACTGCGGAGTACCTCGGAAGGAACCGGGGGACTCGCATCTGGATCCACGGATAAAAACGATCGCAACTGCCTTCTCGGGAATCGACTCTGCTGCTGAGGCGAAAGGCCCTGCTGAAAGCTGCAAATCTCTCTTTCTCATTCGCGATATGCGCATGAAGCGTGCGTTTGGCACCGGCCGATGCTCCCCTGCGCTGACGGCGTGGGACAACATCAGACGCAGCGCTGCGCCTTCTGCTGGCTCCAGAGCGACCAGTCTCCCGCGGTCATACATCAGCCCGTCACGCTCGTTCAGAAGGTAAGTGCCTTACGGTTTGCGAACACAACGTTGGCTGCCTTATCGATCAGCAGCATGGCAGTGCTAAGTTGGTCGAAAGCCGCCTCCATATCGGCGACGCGTGACTCTAAGGCGAACAGCCTCCTACGCGTGTGCAGCGCAGTCTTCAGGTGGGGCAGAACCACTTCGAGTGCAGCTAGTTGTCCCTTGCCGAAAGCTTCTTCGTTTGCTCCCCGGTAGAAGCTAAGAACCTTGAGGGAATCTGGCGTCTGACAAGCTACCGCGCAGGCCATCTCACAGGTATCGACTGTCTTCAGGAATTCGTTATAGAACACGCTTCTCAGCAAATGTTGCTGGGGCCAGATCTCCTCTCCCCCCTGACAATCCGGCCGTTCACGCCGCGTTTCGGGAAACGAACTGTCCATTCGTCAAACTGACAATAAACGTTCTCATAAAGACGAACGTTCTCTTGCGCCTTCACCCCTTCCCCTAGTGTCGCAAGCATCCGGTGATCATTTGTGCCGAAGTGATGAGCGATGAGGGCACCTTTGGTTACACCGCTCATGGCGCCAAGTTCGCTTATGAACACATCCCACATCTCAGGCTGGGTCGGGGCACGATAGAGCGCTCCAAGCACTCTGTTCAGGGCACTAGTGTCGAGCATAGGCAGTTCCTCGCGTCATTTTGGATCCCTAAAAGCGCGTGCGACCAAGCGAACGATGGGGCGGGCCTGGCTGCCGAGCCCGCCGAGGGCTACGCCCGAGAGCTTATCACCAAGCATAAGAGAGACGCGAAAGGTTTCCGCTTCGTTTCGCTTCGGCCAGTAGGGAAATCCCTAGCACAAGAAAACGCCGGGGAAATCGTGGACCGGACGGAACTCGAATCGAGGGAATCGTTTGAAACACGGGATGTAACCTCAACCTTGTTCTATCTCAGCTTACAGCTGAAACCAAAAAAACAACGAGGAGGTAACATCCCTGTCCACGTTTTTCCGGCAAACGAATGGGTCGGCCGCTGCGCAAATAGGCGGGTCGTGGTGCGCAGCTGCCGCCGTCGCTCTCGAGCTCAGAGCCGACACCAGGGAGGAAAGCCAAAAGGCCGATCAACTCCCCCTGACGCCGGGTTACGGTCTTCAGGAAGACGGATTCAACTGGGACCGCGCCGTCTCTTTGCATTCAGATGGAGTACCTCAGTCAGTCCGGCCAACGCATTCGGCCATAGCTCCCGGGACCCTGCAGCGGCGAGCCTGCACTAGCCAGATTGATCCACTCCGCATTTGAACAATGCTCTCCAGTTGGGGTGCACCCTCATGAAAAGATGCCTCATTCAAGTGGGCTGGTTTGGACCCTGAGTGTATCGTGGCTCCCATCTCTTACAGGGAAACAAGGATGTCGGGAAGTTCCGCAGAAGCTAAGCAATCGCTTACACAGAATGCTTTCAAATTTTCAGCTTCATCTTAACCTCGATAACCGGCACGTGCGGCGAATTTAATTTCGCCATTTCACCCGTTTGAGGGATGCTCAAACGTTTTCGAACCTCCATGCTATGTCCACGAGGTCGACCGGAGGTTCGGATGTCAGCTGCCCGTGCTTTCAGTGCGGAGTTTCGAGCGGCTCACAAAGCACTAACGAAACGAGGATTCAGGAAATGAGAAAATTGTTGTTTGCTCTTCTCATCTGCGCAGTTTCGAGCACATGCGCCCGGGCACAATCATCCCCTACCAATGCAGCGGATCCAAAAATATCCCGGAGTGAACACCCATTCGTTGCCTGTTTCGCCTCATGCTAACGATATTTTGCTTTCACACTTGAGCAGATTTGATCCGACTGTGGCGCAAGATTTTCGGTTGTTCCCACGACGCGCCGACGATCCCATATGCTCGCAGGGGCAATTTCTCTGTCGCAGTGCGGATGGTAAACACTCCGAGTGTTGCACCAGTGGCAGTGAGGACTGCTTTAACTGCAACGGCACCTGCCACCCAAAAGGGACCGTTCACCGCGCGTGTTGAGCGGCGGCTGTGTAAGGCCTTTTCAGGCGAAAGCGAAAGTGATAGCCCACGAAGGAGGTAGTCTCACATTTCAATGAGCGTGGGATGCTATGGCGGATCTATTTAAAGTACTATCCATTTACGGCCGCCTCACGAAAAGATGTTCGACTAAAGTGGGTCTGGAATTGGACCCCGAGTGTATCAGTGGCTCCCATCTTAAATCTAATTTCGACGTTTCACCCGTTTGAGGGGTGCGCAACCTTTTTCGAACCTCCATGCTCGTGTCCACTAGACGGGTACAAAGGTGAAACCAAGCGTTATGCAGGTTCGCAGAGTAATACACATCTAGGCCCCTCGAACACCCATTGCACGATCTGCAATACACCGCATATCACTTCTATCGGGTCGTGTACACAACAAGCTCAGTCCGGCCGAAATCTTTGGTTGTCTGCACTCGAAGTTCACAAAACAAGTTTCAATTGAGGTGCTGCATGCAATTGCGTAGACGATTCAGACTTAATCTCTTGCTCTTTGCGATAGGGTTCGCGCTGCATTGTGAAGCTGAGAACAAAGTGCACATGGAATTCACTGCAGTCGTGACTCACATCCAAAGCTGTCCTCAACAAACCGGGCTCATCGACCAATCGGACAATGAGTTCATGTGTGTTCTTGATAAAGCGCACGGTGCAGCAATTACTACCCTTACTAGCCACTTAGGCGAAATTGTACAGATAAAAGGCATAATACAAACAAGTCCAAATGAGAGGCGGCGGCTTGTAGTGGTCGAACGCTTGAACGGACAGAAGATCCGAGGCAGCAACCCCCACAGTTTTGGCTTTTCAGATGCTCTTATGTTAGGTGCAATGGGCGTTCAGGGAGCAGCGGCCGGGATGCAGACAAATGCAGTCCTTCGACAGCAGCAAGTTGCCCAGATGCAGGCAGAGCAAGCAGCGTATCAGCGACAGAAGCAGGAGCAAGCAGCGCAGCAGATAACGGCGGCGCAGCAAGCTGACTATCAACGACGACTACAGGAACAAGCAGCGCCAACTGCAATCACGGCCCAGCAAGGAGCAGCTAGCCCGAACACGACCGCTAACGGCTTGAGCTTGAATGGGCATTTACCAGAAGGCTGCTTATGGCCATCGGACTTTGACCTGATTCGCGATCAGCAAATGCTCAGTGTTCTCCGCAACGAAAACTTTGCCAGGCAGCTACTCGCTGCACGAATCCCCACTGAACAACAGATAGCTAGCGGAGAACAAACATTCCAACAGCTCAAGGTGTCTTTGTCCCCATTGGAGGAAACCATCCGCAGTATTTCTTCTCCCAGAATCAGCCACTTCAATTTCAAGTTTGACTATGACGCAACCTGTGTCAACTCGTCCAGCAGTCGGGGCGCTCTGCAAGCTGCTGAATGCCAATACGTAAATACGCAGAACGCCATGTATGCAATGAACGGCACGCTACAGATTTTGGACTGCGTGGCAAGACATACTATTCGTCCTAGCATTGGGCCACCACTAGATCAACAGGTCGCCGAGGACGAAAGCCTACCGCCCGTTGCCGAACGACAGCCAACCCAAAGCGTCCCTCCGGCACCCGCCTCGGTAACTCCGCCTCCAGAACATACTTGTTCCGAAGCACCTTGTAGCGTTCGTTAGAAGTGAAAGCATCAAAACCGTGACGTGTTAGAAATCAAATTATCTCTTCCGGAGTCCGTAATGCACTCTGTCATTGCTCTCGTGCTTTCGATCCTAAATACACCGCCTCTATCCTCGGACATCTCTCCCGTGCCGCCATCAGATGCGATCGCTTTTGCAACCCGGGTGATGCAAACCGACGCTAATGTAGGTTTCATTCACCGCACTACCGTTACCAATTACGGGGCATGTGTCTTCTTTATCCCCGACAGGAAACCAGAATGTCATGAAAACACAACTCAAGAGTCATGTGATCAAGATGCTGAGACCATGAATGTAAAGCATAAATTTTATCTAAACAAAACGTGCGCGGACTTATCAAAGTAGGGTAAATGCGGGGCATAATACCTATTGCAGTGACTCCAGTTGTTCTGGGTAACGCTGGCTATTGGTTTACGTCCTGTGGGCCTTTGACGGATGACTTTGACGGGATAGACGGGATAACCACCAACTCCTCCGGCAGGCAGTTTCGGGAAGGACGGAACAACCCCGACTGTCTGAGACCGCCTGCAGATTGTCGACGTTGGGATAGTGATTGCCGCGTCTATCCCTGTACGTCTGCAGAACGAGGCATCCTCCCGCCATCGCAAAGAGCACTATGACGGTTTCGGTGTGATTGAGGGAAAAGTTCGCCCGATCCCCGAAAGGCCATGAGTGCTGGCTTGTCAGAAGAAGGCTTGTTAGATAAGGCGGTTCTCTTGGCGATCCCATGTGTTGTTTCCGGATGCCGGAAAAGCGCATATGCTCCGCTCATGGAGTGCCCAATCTTTGTTTTGCTATCGTTAGTTGGACGACACAACTCCCTCGATCGACAAGTTGTGGTTGAGAGGCACGCGCATGAGATTCTTTTGTGTAATCTTTCTGCTTTCCGCCACCCTGGTGAGGGCGCAGGAGCCCGCAGCGACCACTGCAGCTGAGTCGCCCAATCGTGACACGAGCTACATCGATGAAACCGGAACGGCCCATGTCACGCGTGTCGTTCCGGTTCCCGAGTACCTTAGCCCGGAAGCACGCAAGGCCCTTGCCCGCCGCGTTCCGGATGCAACGCGTTCCGCGTCGATCGAGGAGCGCCGTGCACGAGGCCTTGAAGCTTCGGCGCAGGCCACTGCCGCCTGGAGTCAGATATGTGCCACACGCGCGACCGACAGCGAGATGGGCGGGGTCAAGGTCCACGTGGTGATGCCGGCTGCACTCTCTCCAGCGAATGCGAACAAGGTGCTGATCAATCTGCATGGAGGTGGCTTTACCGTCGATTCCGGTTCCCTGACCGAGTCCATTCCAGTCGCCTGCTACAGCGGGATCAAAGTGGTATCGGTGCTTTACAGGTTGGCGCCGGAACATCCGTTTCCTGCGGCAGTGGAGGATGCGGTCGCTGTCTACAAAGAACTTCTGAAGAGCTACCAGCCCCTCCACATCGGAATCTTCGGCACATCGGCAGGGGCGATGCTCACGGCAGAGGTCGCGGTGAAGCTGAAGGAACTCGGCCTCCCGCTGCCTGCCGCCCTGGGCATCTTCAGCGGCATGGGAGACTTCGCTCGTCACACGGACTCGGAAGCCATCTACTCCGGCGGCGGTTGGTCGGGACATCTCGATCCCCCGGGGCAGGGACCAGATCGACCGGAATACGTGGGATCAACCGACCCGAGAAATCCTGAACTCTCGCCAATCTACGCCGACCTGCATGGATTGCCACCAACGCTATTCCTCGCCGGCGGGCGAGACTACCTGCTCAGCGGCACAACCAACCTGCATCGAGCCTTTCTGCATGCCGGAGTCGATGCGCGCCTCGTTGTCTTCGACGGCTTACCGCACGCATTCTGGTACGACGCGACGCTCCCCGAGTCCGTCGAAGCTACACATCTGATGGCCGGCTTCCTGATGACTCAACTGAGCAAGTAGCAGGGGCTAAGGCAACACACCCTGGTCTTCCGGCAGGATCTGCGGCATCGTGTACCCACGCAGCACGTCGTCGGGCCACTTGGCGGCGGAGCCTGAACCGATCGCAACCCATACCTCGCCATCATTGTTACTTTTTCCTTCGAGCAGCCGTGCTTTGCGCAGGCAGGCGAGTGGAACGGCCGAACTGGGTTCGAGGGCAATGCCTCGTTTCGCCATCCAGCGCATGGCGTCGAGAGTTTCGTCGTCAGTGACCTCGAGTGCTTCTCCTCCCGAGTCGTACACCGCCCGCAAGGCCTGCCGGCCGGCCGCGAACTCGGCCAGGGAAGAGGCCACCGTGTGGATCTCCTCGAGCGGCGTGATGGTCTGCGCTCCGCTCCGGAAGGCACGGACCAGGGAGTTGGCGCCTGTCGTCTGACAGCCGACGATGCGCGGCACGGTCGCAGTTAGACCCGCTTCGCGCAGTTCGCGAAAGCCTTTCCAGATGCCGTAAATGCCGTCGCCGCTGGCCACGCCGACAAACACACGGTGGGGCACTTGGCCAAGCTGCTGCCAGAGTTCAAAGGCGATCGTCTTGAAGCCTTCGATTCCGAATGGATTGGAATAAGGTTCGCGCAAGCTATAGATCGTGCAGGGAAAGGTTTCGCCGCGCTTGATCAGGTCCAGCACCATCGCCCCCGCGTTGCCTCCGCGCACCACCTGGGCGCCATAGGCATGCATGAGCGCGAGCTGCAAGGCAGGCGCGGCTGCATCGCACAATACCGTCGCCTTCAGGCCTCCAGCGGCCGCCATCGCGGACATCGCATTGCCATGATTGCCGGTGCTGATCGCAACCACTCGTTCAAAGCCAAAGTGTTTGGCCATGGAAACCGAGATGGCGTTAGGGCGGTCTTTCCATGACCATGTTGGATTGGTGGTTTCATTCTTCAGGTAGGTCGCAGGTCCTGCGTCTCCAGAGTGGATAGGCAGCAGGTGGGTTGCGCCCTCGCCCAACGTGATACGCGATGCTTGTTCGATGGTGGGCAGGCGGCTGCGCCACGCCCAAATGCCTTCGGCTGTACACGAGGGCACGGCAAGGGTTCGCGCATAGCGCATCTCGATTTCAGAAGCTGTGCCGCGCTTGAGACATTCCGGGCAACCGAAGAAGAGGGGGGCTACTACGAGGCGCAAGCCGCAGCTGATGCACTGGAGCCACTCCGTTGCGGAATGGGGAGAATCTGGCGGAGAGGGAGGGATTTGAACCCCCGATACCCGTGAAGGTATGTCTGATTTCGAGTCAGGTGCATTCAACCGCTCTGCCACCTCTCCGACCCTTTGTAATCAATGAATTAGCGCGCTTTGACTTTCTCCGTTTCGTTCACTGTGGCGCAAAGTATGGCGCATTCATTTCTTCTGTCCATCAGTTTACCAACTTCCGCGATATCGTGGTGCTGGTATTCGCTGCGTTGTGCTGATGGCTACATGGCCCATCGTCGGCATAACCAAAAGAGCTCATGATGCGGCCCAATGCTTGACCGTCGCGTTGACGCGGTATCTGCACCGCGAGCAGCGGGCCCATTTCACTCTTTGGTGCCACGTATTCGTTCCATCGATCGCGACGCTGACCCTCTGGCCGGTGCTCTTTACCACCGTCTATCCGCTTCCCGCTTGGCCCTACAGCCTAACTCCGTATCTTTTCCTGGTCATAGTGATTGTTGGAATCGCCGATATGCAGTGGTGCGAGTGGCGCAACCCCGGAACCCTTCAACGAGGCGCGCGGAGGATCGTTCTCAGTGGAAGTGCCGGAGAGGCTTGCGACGTTGTGGAGAGTCCATGATGACGGAGGAGTCATGATTCTTTAGCGTGTCGTGCGGGGCGCCAAGGTTCATTGTGGCGTTGTATGGCTATGACATGATGGAGTGCGATCGTCCACGAGCTACGCGGATGCAGGAGAGTGAAATGGATTCAAGATTGATAAGTTTGGCCGTTCTTGCCAGCATGCTTACCCCCGGCCTGTTCGCCTCTGACATTTACACTCCGCCTCCCGAGTCGGCTGGCGGATGGCGAATGAGCAAAACTCCCGAAGAGGTGCGGTCTTTGGCGGGGATGGATCCAGAAAAGCTGGACCTTATCCGAGACAAATTTCTCCAGCTCTTCGCAGGGCCGTGGCAAATCGTGATCATCCGGCACGGATATCTTGTTGCTGAGTGGTACGGCGTTCCCACGATGCCGACCACAACGTTTGATGGTTGGTCGTGCACGAAGTCGTCAACCGGAATCGCCTTCGGTTTGCTGTTAGACGACAGTCTGCGCCACAAGCTTCCGAACGATGCTCATATTGACCTCGACACTCCGATTTATGATTTCGTGCCAGAGGGCTTGCCACTCAGCGATCCGGAGAAGAAGAAGATCAAACTGCGACATGTCCTCTCCATGACGTCAGGCATTCCCGGTGAGGATCACGGACTGATTGGCATCAGCGCACCACCCGGAGGCGGTGACTACGAAATCGCCCTGGGAAAGCAGCCAAACCGCTTTGGAAAATCGGCCTCCAAATTGACCAGCGAGCCCGGAACGGCTTGGGAATATTCCGACGCGGGCTTCGCGCACCTGTCGCTCTTTTTCTACCACGCGACCGGACGTGAGCTTTCCGAATTCATGAAAGAGCGAGTTTTCGATCCAATCGGCATTCAAAATGTCGGCTGGGACTGGCAAGGTGGTGTGGGCGGTCATATTGGACCCCACACAAATCCACATAGCGGCTTGCGGTTCACCGCCCGTGACTTTGCGCGGCTGGGTTACTTGATGGCGCACAACGGAAAATGGCAAGACCAGCAGATCATTCCCCAGTGGTGGATTGAACTGGCTACGAAGAGCTCTCAGCAAGTGAACCCCAGCTATGGATACGCTTTCTGGGTCAATACAGATGGCGCGCTCTGGCCAACCGCACCGAGGGATGCCTTCGCCTTCAGAGGCTTTACTGCCAGCCGGCTCTACGTCGTGCCTTCGCTTGACTTGGTCGTGGCCAGGCTGGGGTACGCGCCCCAGAACTGGGGAGAAGAAAACCTGTTGCCAGGTGTGTTAGCGGCCATCATAGACACACCTAAGGCAAAGCAATGATCAAAATGTTAGAAATCGCCCTATCAGAATGAGGGGCGGTCATTTTGGAGACAAAGAAGTTGCGCGGCCATCGCGCGCTGCTTGATAGATTGCCTCGACCAGAGCGATACTGCGCCTGCCTTGGCGCCCGTTGCAGACGGGGTCTACATCAAGCTCGATCGCGCGAATAAAATCCTCCATCAGCATTTGATGACCGCGAAAGTCGCTTACTACAGCGGATGACGCACTTTGATTTTCATCCGCCGCGACGCTTGCGGCGGTGCCGGCCGGGAGATTGCGCAGATCAGCCGCCAGAATGCGATCGTGCTCAAGGATCACAGTGCCCTCGGTCCCGGTGATCTCGATCCGCCGCGGATATCCCGGATATGCGGCAGTCGTTGCATGGAAAGTGCCCAGCATGCCGTTGGCAAATTCAAGAGTGGCAACCACGGTATCTTCGCCTTCAATCTTGTGGAGTGCTGTCGCCGTGCATGACTGCACGCGAACTACGTCGCCGAACAGCCACAGGAGCAGATCTACGGTGTGCACCGCCTGGTTGATGAGAGCGCCTCCGCCGTCCAGAGCGAGCGTGCCGCGCCATCGCGAACCCTTGTAGTATTCTTGCGGCCGATACCATTTCACCCGCACATCCACCAGCAGGAGTCTGCCAATGACGCCGTCATTGACCCATTCTCGAAGGCGCCGAATTCCAGGTTTCACGCGGTCCTGAAACATCACTCCTAGTTTGACGCCGGAGCGCTCCGCAGCCTCAATCAGCGCATCCGCGCGTTCGGTGCTGATTTCGATTGGTTTCTCAGTAAGTACGTGCAGGCCGCGCTGCGCTGCCGCAATTCCCTGGGCTCCGTGAAGACCAGAAGGGCTTCCGATCACAATCATGTCCATTGGGCGATGGGCCAAAAACGCCTCGTAATCGTGAAACGGCTTGCCGCCGTGCTCACGGCAAAGGGCGGCGATCTTCTCTGCGTTGGTTCCGTAGAATGCCGCAATTTCAACACCAGAGATCGCGCGAGCCGCTCTCGCATGTGTCTCGGTAATGTTGCCACCGCCAACCAGACCAAGGTGAATCGTCATATTTGTCTTGTCGCCCCAGACATGTTCATAGCACAAAATCAGGCGGCTGCTGCGGCCGCCTGCTTTGGATCGCCCGATAGCAGGCGGTTTAGTACAACGGTGAGGGCGCGCTTCGAATCGTTTTAGGTCAAGGCGAGCAACTCCGCAGGCAAGGATTCAGGCGGGCATGAATTCCTGTCAATGAAAAGAGTTCCGTCCACCATCCTCAGAATAGACGCGGGGAGAGTCGCGATGGGCTCAGGCGTCTGGAAGAGCTTTGTCAGGATTTCCCGCTTGATGGCCAGAGGAACCATCGTATAGATATGATCTGCCCGGAGCAAGGCGGGGATGGTCATCGTGATGCCCTTCGCCGGAATGTACCCGAGATCCTTGAAATTGGGGTCTTCGAGAAGTTGACGTTTGGATTGCTCGGCGAGGTCAACCACGCGAACCCAGGAAGAATCATTGAAGTCTGTGTCGTGCGGTTCATTCAATGCGAGGTGGCCGGAAGTTCCGATTCCCTGACAAAGAATGTCGATTTTTCCTATCGAACGCAGCAAGGACTCGAAATGCTTCGCCTCTTGATGAGGATCAGGAGCATTGAACTGCACGAGATGAAATGCTCGGGGAACAACTTTATCGTAGAGTTGCCTCCGCGTTTGATAGCCGCAGGTATATTGCTCTGGCATACGCGGATCCCAAAAGTCGTCCATGTTGAAGCAGACGACTCGGGTCCAATCAATGTCAGCCTCTCGGCTGAGGGCATCTAAAAAGTGGCCTTGACTTTCACCCGCTGCAAAAATCACGTGTATCTCATCTTTTGAGTTCAGCAAGTGTTGCATTTGCCGCGCTACTGTCCGAGCGGCTCTGGCCCCCAATTCATTTTCGTCTTCGCAAAGCAGTACTTGAGTCTTTCCGTAATTCATGATCTTGCCCTCATCTGTCGCTAAAATTTGGGGTTGGAAAAATCCAGTGAAGACTCCTCAAACATTCGTTCTTGAGGAGTCATTCCATCCTAACGCCCGGTCGGCAAACCTGGAGGGTGGTCCAGAAGATTCCCGCTTTATGAGTTGGGTTGGAATCGTATGTTTTTGTGCAGGCGCTCCTGGCTGAGCAATACGATTAAGCACCAGTTCGGAAAGATGTGCCCCCACTTGTTCGCCGAAAACTCGAATCGTCGTAAGTGGGGGATAGAGCTTGACCGCGTCCGGGTCATCGCAGCCCTTTGCTGTCCAAATTAACGAATGAGGACGACGCGAAGTGGGCAAAATCCTTGATTACGGGTCGTCTCTCTGTTGTTTCGGGTTGGATTCCGCACCACGCCTGTGCGTTTGGTTATGGTCCGAGAGCACCCAGGATTTCATCCTCGGTAATCTTCAGTCGTCCCTATGGGACTTGATCGTGCTGCCATCCCCTACCCAGGACTGCGTCCTGGGCTACTTTCAGTATTTTTAGCAACCGCGCTCCTCAGTTCTGTGTGTGGGCCGATCCCCATATAGGTGAGGCGCCTCCTTCCGCCCTTGACACGAGCGAGAGCGATGGGGTTCCAATGTTCGGTGAAGAGGTCCCAGCGTTTGGCGCTCTCGCACATCAGCTGCATTACGTCTACGATTTGAGCGTATTTGACTGTCCAAACTGATTGAGGTGCGGGTGTTGTGTAGGCCTGCCCCCTTGTGGTCTGCGGTCTAGACGATCGGGTTGCGGTTTACGGGTTGCTCAATGTGCCCTGATTGTGTCCTATTGAGAACAAAATACAGCTCAACCCTGCAAAATGTGACAAAACTTAAAGTGATTCCGTGCGGGCGTTGATCGAAGTTAAGTTGTTTCTTTGCCACAATTTTAGTTGCTTAATGCGCATGATTTCGAGTCGAGGTATGCAACCGTTCTGCCATCTCTCCGACCCTTGGTGGGCGAAAACCCAACTCCTACATAAATGGGTCGGCACCGGCTGCAACCCTCGGGCGGTTTTCCTCTCACCAATGTCGTATAGCTTAGGGCCCTCACAGCGTGGCATCCTCACTCAAGAATGCGCGTTCACATCAAAGCCCGTATCCCCATCCATCTGCACCAGGAATTTCATCGCCTGCCGCTCGTGCTCACGATTGAAAAGGCGCACGGCCTGGCTGCTCGTTGTGAACATCGCACCACGGCGGCAAAGCTCATGTGGGCTCTGGATCAGAAAACCGAGATCCACGCCAACCTGATCGACCGCTTCTATCAGAAAATCCAGCGTCTTCAGGGAGCGCTTCTGAGAGACGTAGAAGTAAGCGACGAAGTGCTTTGCATGTTTGGCTTCTTCAAGTAGGGAACCGTCAACTCACGGTTTCTGTGTGCCACCACTGAGTTCCTCGTTCAGCAACCGCGCCAGGCGCAACCCCGCCAGCGCGAGTTGCCGATTCACCACCGGCCGCTCCCGCTCGTAATACGCCTCGTCGATGTTCGTCTCCGGCTTCACCCACGCCTGCTTCGCCAGTTCCAAAGAATCGTTGGCCCAGGACTCCGGATCCTCCGAACCTGGTTTCCAGTGCTCGGCCGCAATCATTTGCTCCAGTTGACGCGCGTAGCGGTGCTCGCGCGCGCCCGAGTGCTGGATTAATTCATCATCCCAAACGCTATGCAGATTGCATGGCCGTGGACCGCAGTCGGCTGAGCCGAAAAACGTCAAAGCCAGGTCGTTTCCTCCGCGGGCGTCAGCCATGGCATGCATCGGCTGGCTTAGATCACCCACAAAATGGACGACGAACTTCAGGGCCTCTTCGCGTTTCTCCGGGGGCTGCGCAGGATCACCAAGGATGTGAGCAAATTTATGGATTTGGGCGACGATGCAATTGTCATCAGGGCAGTCGGTGGGCTGGTACTTGCCCACGCCGGGCGAGATGTTGACATAGTGCCACGGGCCGGTTTCCGGGCGCTCCTTGCGGATGTCGTCTGCCCACGTGGAGATCGAGGCTAGATCGTTGTCGCCGAGGAAGAGTTCCAGCTTGGCCATGGTGGCATCGTTCAGGTGATCCCATGCGATGTCTGCGATGATTCTGTGACCTTCAGTGCCCCATGCCCAGCCGCCTGTGGGCGTGGGAGTAGCAGCAGGCCAATGATTAAGGCAGCGAGGCCCGACCGAAGGCGATCGGCACTCATTCGAAATGAACAAAACTTCATAATCAGGATGATAGACAGTGGGAAGGGGACTATGGGTAGAACATTGCCCGTTTGTTTGCCTGGGCAGGCAATGACTCCCAATGCGCCAGTGAAGAACTACGCCGGTTGCTTTTTGCCCAACGGCAGCAACGCCTCAGAAGTTCAGGGCCGGCCCAAAACGGGGCGGGAGCGGGCCGGCCCTATCGTGTTTAGAGGAAGAGTGGAGCCAGCACCAGGGTGACAGTTGCCAGCAGCTTGATCAGAACGTGCAACGAAGGTCCAGCCGTATCCTTAAAGGGATCGCCGACCGTATCGCCCACCACCGCTGCCTTGTGCGCTTCTGAACGTTTGCCGCCATGGGCGCCGGTCTCAATGTACTTCTTGGCGTTATCCCACGCGCCGCCGCTGTTGTTCATGAGCATGGCCATCAGGATGCCCACGATCGTTCCCACCATCAACAGGGCAGCGACTGCTTCCGCACCGGCAAGGTCAATCGTCTTGCCATTCAGCACCGGTGCGAACTCGCCCGGAATCCTGATGTGAAAGCTTCCGCTCAAATGCTTGAACACCAACCCGACGGCCAGCGGAGTCAGCACAGCCAGCGCTCCCGGCAGCACCATCTGTTTCAGCGCCGCGCCGGTGACGATGCGGACGCAGCGTCCATAATCAGGCTTCGAAGTCCCCGCCATGATGCCCGGGTTCTCGCGGAACTGCGCGCGCACATCTTCAATGATGTATTGCGCCGTGCGGCCCACAGCCTTGATGGCAAACGAGGAAAACAGGAAGATCAACATCGCGCCCAGCAATGCACCCACGAATACCGGGACACTGGCCAGGTTGATGTTGGTAAAGCTCCAGGTTGTGTTCAGCACCTGGCCCACATTGATAAAGCGCTGCGCCACTATGCCATGCACTGTCTCAAGGTAAGCAGAGAAGAGCAGGAAGGCCGCCAGGGCCGCCGACCCAATCGCATAGCCCTTGGTCAGCGCCTTGGTGGTGTTGCCGGCCGCATCCAGCTTGTCGGTCTTGTCGCGTACCGACTGCGGCTGGTCAGACATTTCGATAATGCCGCCGGCATTGTCGGTGATCGGTCCGAACGTATCCATGGCCAGAATATAAGCCGCGGAAGAAAGCATGCCCATGGTAGCAATGGCTGTGCCGTAAATGCCTTTGGCGTAGTTGGAGATGGAAGCATCCTCCAACCCGCGCACGCCGAAGTAGTAGCTCAGCAGCAAAGCCGCGCTGATCACTACCACCGGCATGGCTGGCGTTTCCATACCAACGGCCAGTCCGCTGATGATATTGGTTGCGGGTCCGGTCAATGAGGCATTCGCGATCGATTGCACGGGACGGTAGCGGGTCTCGGTGTAGTACTCGGTGATGCGCACGAAGAGGAAGGAAGTCACCATCCCCACCACGCCACAACTTAGCAGCCACCACCGGCCCTGAAGCATGTAGTAAACCGCACCGGCAAAGCCCACCAGCGCCAGTAAGGTCGTTACGTAGTACCCCCGGTTCAGGGCGTCCATCGGATCCTGGTCTTCACGGCTATGCACCACCAGAACACCGATAAAGCTGGCCACCAGGTTGATGGCATGCACGATCAGCGGAAACAGAATGCCCTTGATGCCAAATACCGGATACAGGGCTGTACCTAAAATCATTGCGCCAACGTTTTCGGCGGCCGTAGATTCAAAAATGTCCGCACCGCGGCCTGCACAGTCGCCAACGTTGTCGCCTACCAGATCGGCGATCACGGCGGGGTTGCGCGGGTCGTCTTCCGGGATTCCGGCCTCCACCTTGCCCACCAGGTCCGCTCCAACGTCCGCTGCTTTGGTATAGATACCGCCGCCGAGCTGGGCGAACAATGCGACCAGCGAAGCGCCAAACCCAAATCCAACCAATTGATAGGGAACATGCTGCGGATCCTGCAATCCGCCGAAGAAATAGAACAGCGCGCCCACGCCCAGCAGGGAGAGGCTGATGACGACCATTCCAGTCACCGCCCCGCCGTGGAGCGCAATTTTGAGCGCGCGGCCCAGGCTGCCCCGGGCAGCGCTGGCAGCCCGAATATTCGTCCGGATGGAGACGAACATGCCGGTATAGCCGGCAAAACCGGAGCAGATGGCGCCAATCAAAAAGCTGATGACCACTTTACCGGCCATTGGCGCGGTAAAGGGAGAGAACTGGTACCCCACATACAAAGCGATTGCGAGAACCACGGCCAGACCGGCAATGGTCGTGTACTGGCGCGACATGAACGCTTCCGCACCTTCGCGAATGGCGTTTGAGATCACCTGCATCTCCGGTGTTCCGGAGTCGGACTTTAGGACGGACTTGGCAAGAAAGAGAGCGAACAACAGGCCGAGCAGACCGGAAAGCAATGCGATCGAGAGAAAAGTGCCGCCGCCGGTGTTCAGAACAGGGATCGAACCTTCCTGCAGAACAACGGCCGATAGTGGAAAGAAAACCATTCAAACGCCTCCAGAGATCTTTTGCTGCCGGGGTTTACCGAGGTAGCGCCGCGGTTGTCGGGTCTGCCACGGGCGCAAACACCTGCAAACCGGCTGATTAGAGCACGCTGAGAAAAAGAAGGTCAACGCCTGCAACGACATCATACCGGCAACGGGGGTAACCACAACGGCTCTTGAATTGTGCGGTCTTGTAAACATAAATGCCGCTTTATGGTCATGCTGCCCAGATCGGAACGAAAGGAAGCGCATGTTTTCCCGGTGGAAAACTGCGAGCCGGGGATTTTCACCCGATGCAACCCACCGGAAGCCCCATCACCTGCGCGGATTCCTGGCCCGAGCAAGCGAGAGAACAACGGATTACAATCTGAACGGGAATTGCCAAAGCGGGACCGTTCTGAGGGCGAGCGTTTTTTTCAGCTGTAGAACCGGCATTTATCCCTAAGGTTTCGCGTTGACGAGGCGGTGCATGGCGAAGACAGTCACGGCCACTAAGGAGCAAGGCGCCACGGCACAATATGCTGGTTTGGAGCCGGAGCAGCTTATCCGGATATATCGGCTGATGTACCTGTCGCGCCGCACCGATGACCGCGAAATCCTGCTCAAGCGGCAGCAAAAGATCTTCTTCCAGGTCTCCGGAGCCGGGCATGAGGCTCTCCTGGTAGCCGCAGGCATGGCGCTCAAGCCGGGTTATGACTGGTTTTTCCCTTATTATCGCGATCGCGCGCTCTGCTTGACCCTGGGCAATACCGTCGAGGAGCAGTTACTGCAGTCCGTAGGCGCGGCTGCAGACCCGGCGAGCGGGGGCCGGCAGATGCCCTCCCACTGGAGCAGCCAGCGGCTTAACATCGTTACCCAGTCTTCTTCCGTTACCACCCAGTGCCTCCATGCGGTCGGTTGTGCTGAGGCCGGCAAGTACCTGGCAACCCATCCAAAGGCAGCTGAGCAGCGCGAAGGGGATTACAGCAAGTTCAAGCCGGTTGCCTTCCACGGGGATGAGGTCGTCTACGTCTCCCTGGGCGAAGGGGCTACAAGCGAGGGCGAGTTCTGGGAAGCGATCAGCTCCGCATCGAGCCTGAAGCTGCCTGTGCTGTTTGTTGTGGAAGATAACGGATATGCCATATCCGTTCCCGTATCGGTGAATACACCCGGCGGCAATATCTCTCACCTGGTCGCCAATTTTCCCAACTTCTTTTTTGAGCAGGTGGATGGCACCGATCCGGTCGCAAGCTACGCCGCGTTTACCAGGGCGGTCGCTCATTGCCGAGCCGGCAAGGGGCCGGCATTCGTGCATGGTCACGTGATCCGGCAGTATTCGCATTCGTTTTCCGATGATGAGGGCCTATACCGGTCAGAGGCTGAGCGCAATCGCGAGGCGGCTCTCGATCCGCTGCCCAAGCTGCAGATGCGTCTGTTGCGCGACGGCGTTTTCGACCCGGAGGCCATCAACAGGCTGGAGCGGGAAGTAGATGAAGAGGTGCGCTCTGCCGCCGAACGGGTGCTGCGCGCGCCTCTGCCCGAGGTCAGCTCGATCAAGCGGCATGTGTACTCAGAAGACCTGGACCCCACCAGCGAGCGCCTGGCGCGGCCGGCTGTGCAGTCGTCTGACACGCAGGAACGTACCATGGCCGACCTGATCAACACCTGCATGAAGGATGAAATGCAGCGCGACCCACGCATCGTGATGTTTGGCGAAGACGTTGCCGACACCAGCCATGACCACGAGTTGCGCGAGGGCCTCGTCAAGGGCAAGGGCGGTGTCTTCAAGCTCACCGCGGGCTTGCAGAAAGAGTTTGGAGCAGACCGCGTTTACAACGCTCGCTTGGCTGAAGCCGATATCGTTGGCCGCGCCTTGGGTATGGCTGTCCGCGGGCTCAAGCCGGTGGTGGAAATTCAGTTCTTCGATTACATCTGGCCGGCGATGCACCAGTTGCGCAACGAACTCTGCCTGATGCGCTGGCGTTCCAATGGCGCCTATTCAGCTCCCTGTGTCATCCGCGTTGCGATCGGCGGGTATCTCACGGGCGGTTCCGTGTACCACTCGCAGTGCGGTGAGAGCATTTTCACGCATACGCCCGGTATCCGCGTTGTGTTTCCTTCGAACGCGCTCGACGCGAATGGGCTGTTGCGCACAGCCATTCGTTGTGACGACCCGGTACTTTTCTTAGAGCACAAGCGGCTCTATCGCGAGACCTATGGTCGTGCTCCTTACCCGGGAGCGGAATATGCGATCCCGTTCGGCAAAGCGAATGTGGTTCGCCCAGGCAAGGATCTCACCGTCATTACGTATGGTGCGGTCGTGCCGCGTGCGCTGCGTGCCGCGCAGTTGGCGAGCAGCGAGCTGGGATTAGAGGTAGAGCTGATCGATCTGCGCACGCTCAGCCCCTACGACTGGGAGGCGATCGCCATCTCGGTCAAGAAGACCGGCCGTGTGATCGTAGCCCACGAAGATATGTTGAGCTGGGGCTACGGAGCAGAGATCGCCGCCCGCATTGCCGACGAACTGTTCGAGTATCTCGACGCCCCCGTCAAACGAGTGGCTGCTACCGATACCTTCGTGGCCTATCAGCCCATCCTCGAAGACGCGATCCTGCCTCAACCGGAAGACCTCTACCGCGCCATAGCTGAATTGGGGAAGTACTAACTCCTCTTATCAAACCTACCTATCCAATGTAGGTGCACCCTATCTGCAACGTTTTCGGTTGGGATATATGGGAAGTTCACCGTTTTCTTGCGTAACCCGTGGATCTGTGGACTTGTAAGGACTTCCAGCCAACGTCTGCACCTCCGAACGTTCAGCGCAAAAAAACCTGCGCTAGATATGGAGCATCCCTTGATTCATCGCCGGGCGGATCAGAGGGGAAAGGTGTAGGTAACTTTCACTGGTTAGCACAGTAGGCAACACCGTGCTTGAATCTCGCATCAAGTTAACCAGTTCAGGGCCCCGCAAAAGAAGTAAGACCCATTCGGACACGTTAGCTTTGTCGGAGGGAGAAATTGTGCTACACGGGCTGCTGAATCCTGCAGGCCAACGCCGTCGGGGGGCGACGTTGGCCGAAGGTTGAGCGAGGCTCACATAGGCAGAATTTCTTTTTGGCACAGCCATCGTGTCCAATGGGAGAAAGTCAGCGAATGGTCTTGGCCCGTCCGCCTCCGCCTCGACCCACAAAGTCATCCAGACCAAGCAAGCCGCAGCCGGTGAACACCAACATCAGCGCGATGGAAAAAAGCGCCAGAGGCAAGGCGAAGGAGCCTGGTCCTTCGAGGCCGCCGTGCAGATGCACCTTGATAATGGCAACGGCCATATCGATCGTTGTCATGAAAGCGGCAATCCGAGTCAGCAATCCAAGAATCAGCAGCATTCCACCGAAGAACTCGGTAAAGGCTGCCACATAGCCAAGCCATACCGGCAAGTGCATGCGAGTGATGCCATGAGTGAACGCGTAGAGCGCGCCTGAGGGAATCACTTTGTCGTATCCATGGCGAGTCATGATCATGCCGAGCACCAGCCGCATGACAAGAGCGCCGAAAGAATCGAAACGGTTAAGCCAGCTAAACAATAGAAAACTCCTGTGCGTGTGGTTGTCGTTAGGCAAAGCTTAGCAGGGAGGCGCGTGTTAATTGACCGCCAGATATTTCGCGAGAAAACTGCGCACAGTGGGTAGATAGTCCGAAGCGGTCACTTGCTGTTTCGGCTCTGAAGCCTGTTCGTAATAGCGTCCGTTCGCAGCATTTGCTGAGTAGACGAAGAGCTTGGGTGTGCGCAGCTGCGCCAAAGTTCTGGTCGGATCGAAGCGATCGTGAAAGAGCAGGCGAATGGGGAGCAGAGGCGTGCGTGGATCGAACTGAAGCATCTCGAGCGTTGGCGCGGGCACGTCTTGAAGAATCAGTGCTGGCGCGTCGAGGTGACGCCGGGCTGTTTCCGCTGCGACCACCGCACCCACACCCACCCCGCCGAGCACGATCGCAGAAGCAGGAATACGGCGCGTTTGCGTAAGGTAGCGCCATGCCGCGTCGGCATCCTCGTACGTGGTTCGCTCCGAGGGATGCATGTTCTGGCTGTTGCCGAAGCCTCGGTAATCGAACGCGAACAGATTTACTCCCAGGCCATGCAGCGCCTGTAACTGTGGCAGTGTGTCTGAGAGTGAACCTGCCCCGCCATGCATGAACAAGAGCGTCTTTGCTGTTGCCTGATCCGCCGGAATCCACCAGCCATGTAGCTGCGGGATTCCGGTTTCGGTTGTATCGAAGGCGATCTCGCTGAATCTCAGTCCGATGGATGCTGGAGTGGAAGGTACGTTCCGCGATGGCTTGAACACCAGTTGCCATTGGCCTTGCCAGAAGAGCAGGCAGAAAGTGATGTACACGCAGAGCACGGCGAAGGCGATCATTGCCAGTCCGGTTACGAGAATCCAGCGGCCGCTGGCCAGAGGTTGCTGCGGAGCTAATGGATTCTTCCATCCGGGTGGGGGCGTATGTTTGCGAGGCTTGCGCATTTAACCGAACGAAAGTTCGTCGGCGGACTCAAGCGGAGTTCCGCAAACGCGGCAGAGGACCGCGGAACAGTCACCGCATACCAGCGGATCCTTCACGGGTACGGCACAGGTAGGGCACCAGAGATCCGAGGAGGGCTTCGGCGTACCTGGGGACTCGGGTGCTGCTGGAGGTATATCGACCATCATTTTCGAGCGTAGCATGAGCGGGATGCAGCGGTTCCATCCACATGAAACATGTTGATCTCATCCTCCGCCCTCTTTAGCGAACGCGAAGGAAAACCCCAACCCTCCCCTTTGTCATCTCGACCGGAGCGAAACGTAGTGAAGCGCAGTGGAGAGATCTGCGGTTCAGCAGCTATAGCCCGGCAAAAACATCTTCACCTTCAACACTTATAGGGTAAACCGTAACCTTCTCATGAGACTCCGCGGTCTCACCCGTAGCCGGATCGAAGGCCCAGGCGTGCCAGGGGCATACCACCTTGCCGGCTTCGATCATGCCCTCGGAGAGCGGTCCGCCGCGATGCGGACACTGATTGTCCAGCGCACAGAACTGCCCCGTCGACATTGGCCACACACAGTACCCTGCCGCCCGTGTTAAATTCCCTGGCTTCTCTAATACGCGGCAAATCACCTTTGGTACAAATTCTCACTCGCTCGCTCATGCTTATCTTTTTCACTATCGGGAGGTTGTTGAACTGCAGATCTCTTGTATCTAGATAAGAGCGACGTTTTCGGAAGAAGATGTTGTCAGGGGAGGGACCGATGAGCAGTCGGTCCCTCTCTGGCGGTGGACGGCGCCCGTCGTCTCTCTGGTGCATAACCGTAGTGGAGCTTAAGGGCCCGCCGCCGCTTTGTCACGCACAACCGAACAGTCGCCCGACTTCTCAGTCGCACGTACAAGACAGGTTACCGTGGCAACCCATCTTTATTTTGGAGCAAAAAGTATGTTTTGTGGAGTCGATGTTAGCCAACAGAGGTTGGATGTTCGTCTTGAGCAAGAAGGGCCTTCAGCAAGTTTCGACAATACCCCGGACGGGATTGCCCAACTGGCCAGTTTCTGTCGCCAACACCGGGTCCAGTTGGTAGCCATGGAGGCCAGCGGGGGCTATGAGAAGTTACCCTTTGCACTGCTGTGCTCAGAAGCCATTCCAGTCGCCATCGTGAACCCGCGAGCGGTGCGCAGGTTTGCACAAGCCATGGGTTATCTGGAGAAGACCGATGCCCTGGATGCAGGCATCATTGCTCATTTTGCACGTACAAAAAACTGCAAACCTTCAGCTCCAGGCTCGGCACAGCAACAACATTTGCGGGCCCTGGTGACACGCTTGCGCCAACTCACCGATCTGCAGACAGCCCAACGCAATCAGAGTCGCTTGCTCTCCGACACAACCGTGAAGACGCTGTTTGAGCAGATCTTAGCGCTGATAAAAACCCAGATACGCAGTCTGGAACACGCGATCGCCGAACTCATCCAGGCCGATCCGTTATGGCAGCGTATGGAGGCTAGCTTTCGCTCCATCAAGGGCGTAGCCGCACGCACCATCAGCCGCTTAATGGCGGAAATGCCGGAGATTGGAACCCTGTCGCATAAGCAAATCTCCAAGCTGGCTGGCCTGGCGCCGCTGGCCTGCGACAGTGGCAAATACAGCGGCAAACGTGCCATCCGCGGAGGACGACGGCCCATCCGCGACACCCTGTTCATGGTCGCCGGAGTGGTGGCGCGCTTTCATCCCGACTTCATCGCCTTCCGCAAGCGGCTGCTGCTGGCAGGCAAACCAAACAAGGTCGTCCGCGTCGCTCTCGCTCACAAACTACTGATCCGGCTCAATGCCAAGGCTCAACAAGTACGCCAGCAAGTCCAAATCGACCTCGCGGCCCAAAAGTGCTTGACTACTCCCGCAGCAGTGGCTGTGGCAAAGCGGTAAACGCACAGCGTTTTCCGAGGCAGCTCCGCTGCCGCCTTTTCCATAGCCCCCTTGACAATTCAGACAGTCGCTCCACTACGCTTCACTACGTTTCGCTCCGGTCGAGATGACAAAGTAGGGGATTGGGGTTTTCCTCAGCGTTCGCTAAGAGAAATCTGCAGATCTCTTTAGTTCAGGCTGCTTCTCCTGCCTTGACGATGGTGGCCAGAGAATTTGGATCGAGGCTGGCGCCCCCGATCAGCGCACCGTCGATCTCCGGTTGGCTGAGCAGGGCACTGGCATTGTCTGGTTTCACGCTGCCGCCGTACAGAATGCGCAATTGATCCGCGAGAGGCCGGTCTGCCAGGCGCGCAATTTCGCTGCGTATGATCAGGTGCGCCTCGGCCGCGATTTGCGGCGTGGCTGTCTTCCCCGTCCCAATGGCCCAGATCGGCTCATATGCAATGACCATGGGGTGAAGCTTGGCGTGATCGATTTGATGGATAGCTCCGCGAATCTGACGGCAGATTACCTCTTCGGTCATGCCTCTCTCGCGCTGGTCCTCTTGTTCGCCCACGCACACGATCGGGACCAGGCGGTGATGCAACGCAGCCGCCAGTTTGCGATTGACTGTATCGTCGGTCTCGCCAAAGTACTGGCGCCGCTCCGAGTGGCCCAGGATCACATGAGTGACGCCTAAGGCCTTCAGCATGCCGGCTGAGATTTCTCCGGTAAAGGCGCCCTCTTCGGCATAGTGCATGTTCTGCGCGCCGACCAGGACCTCGGAACCCTGGACGGAATGGAGCGCCGCCGAAAGATCGACACTCGGAGGGCAGACGAGGATCTCGCTCTTCGTGTGGTCTTTGACGAGTGGCAAAAAGGTATGCAGAAAGCTCTCGGCTTCCTTGGGTGTCTTGTACATCTTCCAGTTGGCGGCGATCAGGAGCTTGCGCATGCTTAGTTCAAATCTCTTTTCTTATGTTCTTTGACCAGATTGTAGAGCACTGCCAGGGTGTGTTTGCGGTCCAGCCTGCCGGCCAGGCGCACGGCTGTCCAGCAGCCGAGAAAGCCGAAGAACAGGTAGCCGCCATACCCCAGCACATAGAGCACAGAAACCGGTTTACCGGCGAGCCAGTCGCCGAAGAAGCTGGCCGCGTTGATGGTAGAGATCAAGCCCATCAGCCCGCACAAAGGGAAAGCGATCAACCCAAACGTGACGCGATAGCGATGAGCTCGAAAGATTCTGGTAAAGGTAGCCAGGAGCCAGGCGATCAGCGCGCAGACAATGCCAGCGGCGAGCACCAGTATCGGCAGTTCGGCGTTCACGGCGACACCCATGCTGTGCGTCGGCTCCTGAGTACGCTACAAGTTAGGCCGGTTCGAAAGCGCTTCGACACCAGGCAGCTTCTTGCCTTCAAGAAACTCAAGCGACGCGCCACCACCGGTGGAGATGTGCTTGATCTTGTCGGCAACGCCCGCCTGCTTGACAGCAGAAACGGAATCGCCGCCGCCCACGATCGTGATGGCGCCCGCATTCTCCGCCAGGGCTTCGGCCACGCCGAACGTGCCCTTGGCGAAGGCGGGCATTTCAAATACGCCCATGGGCCCGTTCCAGAGGATTGTCCGTGCCTGGGCGATCTCTGTCGTGAAGAGCTCGACCGTAGCCGGACCGACATCGAGAGCCATCCAGTCCGCAGGGAAGGGTCCATCGCCCTCGAAGAGCTGCGTTTTGGCGTCGGCCGAGAACTTGTTTGCTAACAGGTGATCGACGGGCAAGAGGAAGCGGACACCCTTCTCTTCAGCTTCTTTCAATGCTTGGCGAGCTACATCGAGCTTGTCGGCTTCGACCAGTGACTTACCTACTGCCTGCCCTTTGGCCTTGAGGAAGGTGTAAGCCATGCCGCCGCCGATCAGCAAGGCATCCACCTTACTCAGCAGGTTGTGAATCACCTGGATCTTGTCGGACACCTTGGCCCCGCCGAGAATCGCGACGAAGGGCTTTTCCGGAGCTTCCAACGCTTTGCCCAGATAGTTCAGTTCCTTTTCCATCAGCAGTCCGGCTGCCGACTGATCGGCAAAGTGCGTGATGCCTTCGGTCGAAGCGTGTGCCCGGTGAGCACTGCCGAACGCATCATTTACATAGACGTTGCATAGGCTGGCGAGTTGACGCGCGAAGTGGGTGTCGTTCGCTTCTTCGCCGGCGTGGAAACGCAGATTCTCAAGCAGCAGCAACTGACCCGATTCCAGTTGGCGCGCGAGTTCGGTGGCCACGTCGCCCACACAATCGGGAGAGAAGGCGACATTGACTGACTCACCCAGCGCATGATCGAGCAGAGTACGCAGGCGATCCACGACGGGGCGAAGGCTATACCTGGGATCGGGTTTGCCTTTGGGGCGCCCGAGGTGCGAAGCCACGATTACCTTGGCGTGGTGGCGGAGAGCATATTCCAGGGTGGGAAGTGTTTCTTTGATGCGGGTGTCGTCGAGAATCTGCAGGCCGTTCTCAGAAAGCGGCACGTTGAAATCAACGCGGATAAAGACGTACTTGTTGTTCAGATCCAGATCGCGAATCGAAAGCTTTGCCATGGGGGGATTCCTTATTGCAGAAAAGCCGCCAGATGAAGGCTCCGGGTTTTCAGTCCGTAGGAAAAAGGTCTTCAGGCGGGTCATGGGTAAGGCTCGTTGCACACGGAGCCAATGACCCACCTGAACCAGATTTACAGACCTGGTTTAAAGACCAGGCTTACAGACCGGCTTTCTCGAGGAAGAGCACCAGGTCCTTGACGCGGTTGGAGTAGCCCCACTCGTTGTCGTACCAGCTGATCACCTTGGCCATGTTCGCGCCCACGGTCTTGGTGAGAGGTGCATCGACGATCGACGAGAGCGGATTACCCTTGAAGTCGCTGGAGACGAGCTCGTTGGTCTCGTAGCCCAGAATGCCCTTCATCGGGCCCTCTGCCGCAGTCTTGATGGCCTCGTTGATCGACTCCTTAGTGAGCGGCTTCTCCGAGGTGAAGGTCAGATCGACCACCGAAACGTTCGGCGTTGGGACGCGGATGGCAAAGCCGTCCAGCTTGCCCTTGAGTTCCGGCACGACCAGGTGCAGAGCCTTCGCGGCGCCGGTCGATGTAGGAATCATGGACAGGGCAGCGGCGCGTCCACGGCGCAAGTCCTTATGCGGGAAGTCGAGAATGACCTGATCGTTGGTGTAGCTGTGGATCGTGGTCATGATGCCCGAGACGATGCCGAAGGTGTCGTTCAGAACCTTGGCCAGCGGCGCAAGGCAGTTGGTGGTGCAGCTTGCGTTTGAGATGACGTGATGCGCCTTGGCGTCATATTTGTTGTCGTTCACGCCGAGCACAATCGTCAGATCTTCGTTGGAAGCGGGCGCGGAGATGATGACCTTCTTCACTGTGCCCTGCAGGTGAGCCTTCGCCTTGGTGGCGTCGGTAAAGTGGCCGGTGGACTCAACGACGATCTGTGCGCCGGTCGAAGACCAGTCCAACTTGGCCGGATCGCGCTCTGCGAATACCTTGAGCTTCTTGCCATCGACGGAAATGAAGTCGTCGCCTGAGGTAATGGTGTGGTGCAGGTTGCCGAGGATAGAGTCGTACTTGAGCAGATGCGCCAGCGTTGCTGGGCTGGTCAAATCGTTGACCGCGACAATCTCGATATCCTTATTGCCGAGTGCTGCTCTGAATACGTTGCGGCCGATACGGCCAAAGCCATTGATGCCAACCTTTACAGCCATAAACTGTCTTGTCTCCTTGAAAGGGGGTTAGTTTTTATGTGCTTGGCTAATCAACAGGTTGCCGAGCCATTTCGGTTTGCGTGTGAAACTTGAGTGTACCAAAGAGCGGGATGCCGCCTTGGGGCGGGGCATTTGCTGCGGTGGCAGAACTTGTGTTACATCCTCAACATGCGCGAATGGATGCGCGCCCGAATGAGACGACGTGGCAAGCGTGGAGTGAACGACTCGGAATCGACCGGGAAGATCGGACAGGAGATTCCAGTCGACCAGCCGACGCCCCTGCAGCCGATGTATCCGGAAGATAAGCGGGGAGCGGAGCCCATGGCTGCCGAATCTCCTGAAGCAGAAGAGGCGGTTCAGAAGCCGGTCCGGGCGCCCGAACCTTCTGTACCTGCTCCTGCTGTCGTGGCAGAGCCTGTTGTGGCTGAAGTGGCACCTGCAGTCGTCGCGGCGCCTGCAGGCAAAATCGTGGTGGAGACGCAGCCGGAGTCGCCCTCCGTGCCTCCTCCCGAGGCCCCGTCGGCCAGCCAGAGAGAGATCAAGGGTTACGTGGTGCTGGCGATCGGTTTGCCGGGTTCGGGGAAGACCACGTGGTTCAAGCGCCGTGGAGTCACGCCGCTTTCGAGCGACATGTTGCGCAGCATCCTGTTCGATGACATCACCGAACAGCGTTACCAGGGGCTGGTGTTTTCAACCCTGCGTTCGCTGCTGCGGGCGCGTCTGATTGCCAAGATGCCGTGGAACTACGTGGATGCGACCAACCTCTCGGCCCACGAACGGCGTCAGTGGATCAAGATGGCCAAGAGCTTCGGCTACGAGGCGCAGGCGGTGTTCTTCGATGTGCCGCTCGAAGTCTGCATGGAGCGGAACAGCAAGCGGGAACGCACGGTGAGCGACGACGTGATGAAGAAGATGGCCGAGCGTCTGCGTCCTCCGAGTTTCAAAGAGGGCTTCAGCAAGATCACCATGGTGCGCGTCAAGGGAGCGCCTCCGGCCAAGCTGGATGGCGTCGAGTTGCCCCCCGCCGCTGCGGAGTGACGCATTGGCTTAGCCTCTGAAAGAGGATCCACTTGATCGAAAGCGCACAGGAACTGGCGATTGCTTTCGATCAGGTGGGGCTGACCACACCTGACGGACGCGTCATCCTCGACGGTGTCGACCTGAGCGTTGCTACCGGCTCGACGACTGCTCTGCTGGGCCGTAGCGGCTCAGGAAAAACGACGCTGCTGCGCATGGTGAACCGGCTCATCGAGCCCACCTCAGGGCAGGTGAGGGTTGAGGCGAAAGCAACCACCGAGTGGGATCCCATCACGCTTCGCCGTTCCATCGGTTACGTCATCCAGGAGACTGGACTCTTTCCGCATTTTGATGCCGAGCGGAACATCGGCGCCGTGCTTGAAATTGAAGGCCGCTCCAAACAAGAAATCGCTCCACGGGTGCGCGAACTATTCGGTCAGGTCGGGCTCGCCTACGACACCTTTGCCCGCCGTCTTCCTTACCAGCTTTCGGGCGGGCAGCGGCAGCGTGTCGGCCTGGCGCGCGCGCTGGCCGCGGAACCGAAACTCCTGCTCATGGACGAGCCCTTTGGCGCCCTCGATCCGCTGACCCGCGTGGAAATGCGGGGCATGCTGCAGTCTTTGCTCCAGCGCTTTCACAAGACGGTTCTGCTCGTTACCCACGATCTTGATGAAGCGCTCTTTCTCGCCTCGCACATCGTTTTGATGGAGGGTGGCAAGGCGGTCGCCAATCTTCCGGCGAGCGAGTTTCTTACTTCGGAAATACCGGCAGTGCAAGGCTACGTGCGCGCAGTACACCGCGGCAACGCTTATCGCACCACCGGCCAGGGAGCCGCGAACTGATGCCGGGCTTTCTCGTGCAGCATGGCGCCGAGATTGCAGAACTCACGCTGGAGCATCTCTGGCTGACCGGCTCGGCCTTGCTGCTGGCTGCGGCCATTGGCATCCCCACCGGCATCTGGCTGACGCGTCATCCGCGATGGGCCAAACCTGTGCTGGGTGTGGTGAACATCATCCAGACCATTCCCAGCCTGGCGCTTTTTGGCTTTCTGATGCCCCTGCCGTGGCTTGGCGAGCGGGCGGCACGCATTGCCATTGCCGCACTGACCGCGTACGCGCTGCTGCCGATTGTGCGCAATACGTATGCCGGCATCGAGGGCGTGGACCCCACGGTACTCGAAGTGGCCAAAGCGTTAGGCATGACCGGCGCGCAGAAGTTGCGCAAGGTCGAGCTTCCGCTGGCAGCCAGCTTTATCTTTGCCGGGTTGCGTACGGCGACGGTGCTGGCCGTGGGCATCGCGACCATCGCCGCCGCGGTGGGAGCGGGAGGCCTGGGTGAGTTCATCTTTCGCGGTGTCGCTTCTGTCGATAATCGGTTGGTGCTGGCGGGCGCGATACCGGCGGCTCTGCTGGCCATCGCGGCCGATACAGCGCTCGGCTGGGTGGAGAACCGGTTGCGTGTGCCGGCCCCGGGGCGCGCGTGAAATCGGTTCTGGCTGCTTGTGTCAGTTTCTGGCTGGTGTCGTTGGCTGCCTGCGCGCCCCCACGGCCCGACCATCCGGTGATCGGCGCGAAGAATTTTACGGAGCAGGTTGTTCTGGGTGAATTGCTGGCTCAGCATATTGAGGCGGTGACCGGGCTCAAGGTGGAGCGCCGTTTTTATCTTGCCGGCAGTTACATCTGCAACCAGGCCCTGATTGCGGGGCGCATAGACTCCTACGTGGAGTACACCGGTACAGCGTTGACTGCCATTCTGAAGCAGCCGGTGGATAAAGACCCGCAGCGCGTGTTCGACACGGTGCGGCGGCTCTACCACGAGCGCTATCGCGTGGCGGCCATGGCGCCGCTGGGTTTTGAGAACACCTTTGCCATGGTGATCCGCGATCAGGATGCACAGCAGCTTCACCTGACCACACTCAGCCAGGCAGCGCGCTACAGCCCGCAATGGAGACTCGGCGTGGGCTATGAATTTGAACAGCGTCCTGACGGTCTGCCGGGTCTGCAGCAGGCCTACGGGCTCAAATTTGCAGAGTCGCCCAGAACGATGGATTTGGGATTGCTCTACCGGGCGCTGAACGGGCGGCAGGTGGACATCATCGCGGGCAACTCAACGGATGGCCCGATCAAGGCATTTCATTTGAAGGCGCTTGAGGACGATAAGCACTACTTTCCGCCATACCAGGCGGTTCCTCTTGTCCGCCAGGAAGCTTTGGATCGCTGGCCGCAACTGCGAGGCGCATTCGCCAGTTTGGCCGGGAAGGTTTCGGCGGAGCAGATGCAGGCCATGAACGAGGCGGTCGACGGGCAGTATCGCGATCCGGCGGAGGTGGTAAGAGAATTCCGCATGGCGCACGGGCTGTGAGGTTTCCCACCTAGGCCCGGTTTCCGCCGGTGCGCAAAAAAGCTAAAAAAAGCGCTAAAAGCGCTAAAAGGTAGTGGCGGGGGAACCGCAATCTCTGCTATCCGCTGATTGGCTGTTGCACTCAGTGGGCCGGTGTGCTTCTTTATCTCGCTTGTTTTCAGCGATATGTGATGGATATCGCAAGTAATTTCATAGGGTTATTGGGTGGCGGAGACTTGCCTGTGCGAGGCGGCGCGAGGGGGCTTTGTTAGGCTTTTTTAAAGCGGAGACTTTCAGGGAGGTCGTTCGATGGAGCCGTGGTTGAGCGGGACGCTTACCGAATTCCCGGTCGTGCAGCGCGCGTTGTTGCATTCGCTGCAGATGGCGGAGGAGGACACCGCGAAGTGGTGCGGCGGGCTCGACGACCAGGAGTTGCATGCGCGGCCTTTTCAATTGCCTTCGGTTGCATTCCAGTTGCGGCACATTGCGCGGAGCCTGGATCGCTTCTGCTCGTATGCGGAAGGCCTGGCTTTGACCCCGGAGCAGTTCGCGGCGCTTGCCGGGGAAATGAGCGAGCCCGGAACCCATGGCGACATCTTTAAAGAGTTAAAGCAGAGCTTTCACGATACGCGCCAACGTTTAGACGTCATTGTTATTCAACCAATGGATTTAAAAATCGCCATTGGCCGGAAGGCCCTTCCCACGACGCTTGCCGGGCTTTTGGTACATGCCGCTGAGCATACGCAGCGGCATGTTGGACAGGCCATCACCACAGCTAAAGTAATGCTTGCACTTCGTGGCTCGTGCGATGGCAGCTAGTTCAGTTCGGGAATGCGGTCCACGATGTGGCCCATCTTCTCCTGTTTTACCTGGACATAGCGCTCGAAGCTGTCTTCCGGTTCCACTTCGGCGGAGATGCGTTCGACTACGCGGATGCCAACGGACGCCAGGGCTTCGACCTTTGCAGGGTTGTTGGTAATGAGCCTGACCGACGTCACGTTCAGCAGCTTCAAGACTTCGGCCGGAAGCTCGAACTCACGGCAGTCTGGTTTGTAGCCGAGCTCGAGGTTTGCTTCGACGGTATCCAGTCCCTCGTCCTGCAGCGCGTAGGCCTTCAGTTTGGCCATGAGGCCGATGCCCCGGCCTTCCTGCTGCTCGTAGAGAAGAATGCCGGCCCCGGCTTTTACGATGGTCTCCATGGCCAGTTCCAGCTGCAGCCGGCAATCGCAGCGCAGGGAGTGGAACACATCGCCGGTAAGACATTGGGAATGAATGCGCACCACGGGCGGCTTGCTATGGATATCTCCAAGAACAAGCGTGACCGCTCCTTCGATCTTCCTTGCGGGAGCTGTTCCAGGCTCGCAGGGTTCCGGGTCAATCCGGACTCCTTCGAAGCCGAGAATGCGGAAATGACCCCAGCGGGTAGGCAAATCGGCGTCCGCGACCTTCTTGACACTTTCTAATGGCATAGTTCAATTAAAACAGATGCACCACGAGGATCGCGAGATGCGGTTTCTTCGGGGGCAAACCACTCGAGTTCTTTCGCCTTGGTCGACCTCTGAGCCATCTTCATGCCGGGCAATCGTTGGGGGCAAAGGGGCATGGGCGCCCGCACTGGCGTAGAGTAAAAGCGTGAATGAGCCAAAGCTTGTCCTCATATCACTGCTGATCAAGCTGGGCGTGGCCGCGGCGGTTTCGGCGATTACGGCGCGGGCTCTGACCTTCCAGCGGTTGTTGTTCGCCGAACGCCGGAATACAAGTCAGACCATCGGCCTGCTGGCGTTCCTCTGCATCCCGCTGACCCTGGGCGTGTGGATCCGCTTTACCGTGTCCAATTTTCTGGCAGCCGATATTGGCTTTGAGACGGTCATCCTGCTGGGAGTTTTGCTGGGGCCGTTCTCCGCACTTCTCGGGGGAGCGGTGCTCTCGATTCCCGCGATGCTGCACCACGAGTATTTGACCCTGCCGTTTTTCCTCGCCGTCGCCACCGTCTCCGGGTTGTATGCCCGGACAGTCGAGCCCGAGGAGGTGTGGTCGTTTTCTCCCTTTGTCGATCTCAGTATCTACCGCTGGATCCGGCGCAACCTGGATAAGCCGCGCTTCGATCGTCAGATCCTGCTGCTCATGCTGATTGTGGGCATGGAAGCTGTGCGCACCTGGATCCACCAACTTTATCCGGGACTTCTCTTTGCTCTCGATTCCCGCAGCCTGGCAGTGAAGGTGGCCATCTGGGTTTGCCCCGTGGTGGTGGTCGCTATTCCATTAAAGGTCTGGAACGCCAGCCGCACCGAGATCAAGCTGAAGGAGCAAAAGCAACTGGTGCTCGAAGCCCGTTTCGATGCGCTGCAGCGGCAGATCAATCCTCACTTTCTGTTCAATACGCTCAACTCCATCGCTTCGCTGGTTCGCTTCCGGCCGGAGGGGGCGCGGGAAATGATTGTGCAACTGGGCAACATTCTGCGCACCCTGCTCAAGGATCACGATTCGTATGTGCCCTTCCGTGAGGAATTGACGTTTACCGACGATTACCTGGGCATCGAAGTGGTGCGCTTCGGTGCGGAAAAGCTGCGCGTCGTGAAAGAGATCGATCCAGAGACGCTGGAACTGCTGGTACCGTGCATGCTGTTACAGCCGCTGATCGAGAACAGCATCAAGCATGGCCTGGAGCCGCGCCTGCAAGGGGGAACGATTATTCTGCGCAGCCGCATCGAGGGATCTGCCATGGTGGTTGAAGTGGAAGACGATGGTGTCGGCATGCCTGAGGGGCGCGCGCGCGACGTTGGCTTTGTGAGCCGCGGAGCGGGTATCGGGATGCGTAACGTGCGCGAGCGCCTGGAGGTGCTCTATGGCAACAACGCGCGTTTCGAAGTGTTCAGCCGGCCAGGGCGGGGAACGCGTGTGACGCTCGAGATTCCGATGGCGCCGAACATGGTGGTGTTGGCCGATCAGGCCTCAGCGCGCGCGAGCACATTCTCGTAATACTGTTCGTAGATGGGAATGATGCGTGAGGCGCAGTAGCGGTCCTGTGCAGAACGCCGGCCGGCTTCCCGCATTTCGTTGAGACGATTTTCGTCGCTCAGCAATTCGATCGCACCCGCGCCCATGGCGTCGACGTCGCCCACTGCGAACAAGCGGCCGGTGACCCCGTCATCGATCAACTCGGAGACGCCTCCTACCCGTGTTGCGATTGTTGGAACTTTGCAGGCCATGGCTTCGAGCGCTGCCAGTCCAAACGATTCCAACTCGCTGGGCATAAGCATGAGATCGGCAATCGGTAGCAGCTCGTTCACCTGGTCCTGCTTGCCCAGGAAGTGAACCCGGTTGTGCAGCCCTTTGCTGTTGACAAGCCACTCCGCCGAGGAGCGGTCTGGTCCGTCACCCACCATCAAGAGGCGCGCGGGCATCACTTCCGCTACACGGGCGAAGACCTCGATGGCATCGAGAATGCGCTTGACGGGGCGGAAGTTGGACAGATGCATCAGGATCTTCTCTTCGGGGTCGGCATAACGCGCGCGCACCGCTGCCCGGTTGTCTCCCAGCGGTTTGTATTCGTCACAATTGACGAAGTTGGGAATGACTTCGATGGGGTGCAGGATGCCGAAGTCATGCACGGTTTTTTCGCGCAGGTAGTCGGAGATGGAGGTGACGCCGTCGCTTTCTTCGATCGCGAAGCGCGTGATGGGCAGGTAGGAGCGGTCGAGGCCTACGAGGGTGATATCTGTTCCGTGCAAGGTGGTGACGAACGGCAGGTGTCTGCGCTTTGCCAGCATCTGGCGGGCAAGCAAGGCACACACCGAATGGGGAATGGCGTAGTGCACATGGAGCAGATCGAGCTCGTAGTATTCAGCAACTTCCGACATGCGTGTCGCCAGCGCGAGATCGTAAGGCGGGTACTCGAACAGCGGATAGTTGGAAACGGGGACCTCGTGATAAAAGAGGCCTTCTTCTCGCCCGGTGAGCCGGAAAGGGCGTGAGTAGGTGATGAAATGCACCTGGTGCCCGCGGGCTGCCAGTTCGATACCAAGTTCCGTTGCGACCACGCCACTGCCGCCATAGGTCGGATAACACGTGATGCCGATTTTCATTTGCCTGTCCCTGGAAAACAGTCCTATATGTGTATACCGAATTCCGGCGGTGTTGGCATTTGCGTGGTGTGTCTAGAGGCCCGGACCGCGGGGTTTGCGCCCGTCTACCAGGGCCGCATCCCTTCCTGTATGGAGAGCAGGCCGTTTATCGGCAGGCAGCATGCCGTGCCGGGGTGTCCCACACACCGCACAGGCCTCTGCCTTCAACGTAAGCTCGGCTCCACAGCATGTACAAAAAGCGGCCATTTTTTTGTTCCCCCCATTGGCAGATGCGTTTTGGATGAACCGAACCTCAGTGAGGATTCAGCGGTCTTGCGGACATGTGCGTTTATTTTGTGCCTGTGCGTTTGTTTTGTGGTCCGGGTGCACCCAGGACGGATGGCTAAGCCATGCTGCATCTGAAGGGTTCGGTCCTGAAGGTATGTTTCTGAAAGATTTGAAGGGTACGGGCTACCTCGCCGCAGCTAGCTACCTCGCCGCAGCTAGCTTTAGCCCGTACATTGGTTCACAGGATGGAAGCGGGTTAGCCGCTGAGGGTAAAGCTGGTTTCCCTCGGCGGCTGAAGCCGCGTTTTGTTCGCTTCTCTTTATGTACGGGCTAAAGCCCGTACCCTTCAGCGGAGCTAAAGCTCGCTGCGGCGAGGTAGCCCGTACCTTTCAGCGGGCTAAAGCGCTACAAAACACGATCAGTCCCGGGAGCCTGGCCTGAGCGAAGTCGAATGGCGACGGCTGAAGATTCCTTATCATCGTTGCGCGATGCGCCAGGGTGAGGTGCCTTTCCAAGTCTGCAGTTCCTTGGTTGCCCAATCGGTGGACTTGTCCTTGTGGCAGGAGGTGCATGCGTTAGGGATTTTGTACTTGTCTGTCATGGCAGGCGTGACGAACTTGAATGTATGCGAACTCACGAATGCACCCGGAACTCCCTCGGTTGCGATCTTTGGCATATGGCAGGCTACACACTGGCTGCCCGCACTTCCAGCTTTGTGGTGCGTGTGGTCTTCGAGGCTCGCCACATGGGGCCCGTTTGGCGAGTTCGCCGCATGGCAATCGAGACAGATCTTGTCCGCCGGCTTGCGGAGCTGGGCGTAGTTCTCCGTGCCGTGAACGTCATGGCAGGAAGCGCAGGTTACGCCTCTCTCGTACATCACACTCTGCACGAAGTCGTTCCCCTGCATCCTGTTTTTATGCGCGGTTCCGTCTGCGAAATGGAAGAAATCGGTTTGGCCAAGCGTGATGTCTTCGAGCTTCCAATAATCCTGTAGGCGCTCGCCGGCGTGATAGCCCACCGGCCAGTCATAAGCTTTCCCCTCGATCAAACCGTTGCTGGGTTGACCTTGCGAATGACACGCGATACAGGTGTCGTTCGACGCGATCGAGTCCATTTGAGACGGGTTCAGGATGTTTGTTCGGGTGGGGTGGGCAACGTGTTCACTGCCTGGACCGTGACAGCGTTCGCAGCCAACGTTCCATTCCGTCACTTTCTTGGTATGGATGTCATAGCTCACGGAGTGGCAACCGTCGCAGGTCGTCCCGGTGGGACGCTGCATGTTGCCGGACGGATAGTAGGCCGTCCACCAGTCGGCTCCCGTATCGGCAATGTGGTATTTCATCCACTTCTTGTTGCCAACATCCCACTGAGCCGGCAGCGGATAGTAGTCATCTCCGGCCTTGGTGAAATACCGCTGCTTCCAAATGCTGCCATAGACGAACGCCACCTGATCGACGGAGAATTTTGCAACGTCATTCGTTTTGAGATCCGGGATGATCGCGTCTGGATGCTCATGAGGATCACGCACGACATTTGCCATCGGCGTCTTCTTCCAGCGGTCGTAGATCGCGCTGTGGCATCTCTGGCATGACTGAGAGCCGACGTAATGCGCTGCGTTGGACACCGTCTGCTCAAGTTGCGCTTCCCGCTCGGTCGCAGAGCGCATGTTGCGCACATAGGAAACGAGTAACCAACTGTTTCGAATGGATTCCGCGACCGGTCCAGGCATGGCGGGCATGCCGGAGAGTTGCACGCCGTTCTGAATGATGTAGTGAATGTCTCCATCGGAGAGGCGCTGTGTGGGATCCCGGTGGAGGTCTGGAACACGCGGATAGACATTCGCACCGATCGGCGTTGTGCCTCGCCCATCGGTTCCATGGCACGATGCGCAACGAGTAAGGAAGATCTCACGCCCCTGCCGCAGCGCAAGCTCTTGACCCTGATAAGGATTTCTCTTGTGGCTCTCGCTGCGCGGAATTCCGAAGTTCCTGATCGTGCATGCAAGCGACGCTTCAAACGCTGTCGCCTGCGAGTTGGCGCGGAAGCCACGTTCCCTCACAGCGACCGCCGCCAGCACAATGAGAAGGAGGAGTGAGAGGAAGGCGATTCCTGCGAACTTTTTTGCTGTCATAGCAATACCCCGTCATGCGATAGAGACATACAAACCCTCGATCAGATCCATGCCTCGTTTGAGTAGTTCGTGATCGTCGACTTTCTGCTTAGCCCAGCCCTGCAATATCCGATTCATGACGTGGCCTTCTTCTCGTCCGAACTTGCGGTCTTCCAAATCGGCATCGTGAATCGCTTCTGCGATGAAGAGGGTCTTCTTGTCCTTGATTCCGAAAGAGCGGCACAGCGTTTCGAAGGTGCAATGGTTACCCTCGTGGCCGAAGCCTTCTGTTCCAAACATGTCAAAAGGAACCGCCTCCGGGTATGCATCGCTCTTTCCGGCAAATACGAATTTTGGTCGAGCGTCGATATGTCGTGCGATGAGCCATGCCGAAGAGACACGATCGATACGGGTTGAGGTCTGGTGAGCCAAGTCTTGTGTTGATAGTCCTTCTTCGTTGCAAGCTTCACAGGATCTTCCTTTCCTGGCGACGGGTTCATTCGGTCGAACAATGCCTGTACGATGGCGCGCTGCTTGGCTTCGAAAAAATCCATTGCTACGACTTCTTCGAACCTCTTACGCAGTTTCACGAGCTGTGCGGAGGGGGTCCGGCTTGTTGGCTTGAGTTTCTTCAACTCTTTTTCCAGCAAAGCGTAGTCAGCAGCCCGAGCGCGCCGGAAGAGGTCTCGCATTGCGGTCTCCGATAGGTCATCTACCGAAGAGATCTCAACGACGGATGCATTCCCCTTGCTGGAACGCACGGTCTCAGCAACCCATATCAGCCGCTCGCGGTTTTCTGGCGTATTGGGCAGCAGGTATCCGGCATTCCGAAAGGCAACGCAACCAAATTTTTGCAGTTTGCGCCAAACCTGGACGCGTTCACTTGCCTTTGCCGATGGAAGAGTGAAGACCATCAGTAGCCATGGAGTCGATGGATGCGTTATATCCATAACATGATTATGGTACATGTATACATCGGATGGAGGGTGCGGGAAATCGGGGTACCTTTCGTTTTTCGCGAGGGGTGGGGTATGTGAGTGTACTTCGCACTTGCGTTACAAAACAGACCAAGGACATGCGTTACAACGAAGTGGGACCCTGATGGTTCCAGGCTTTGGTCGGACGCACGATGATGCGGTATGCCCTGGAAAGAGCGTCGTATTGTGGATCAACGCCTGCAGTTCCTGTCGAGCTACCAAAAGGAGGAGATGTCAGTCTCTGATCTCTGCCGCGAGTTCGGAGTGTCGCGGTAGAGATTGGTGAGTTCGAAGTCGAGACACTGCGGCTCAGGCCCGTGCGGCTCCCGCAATGAACTCGCGGCATCCAAAGGCAGGCCATGGAAATGACAAAGCATGGAAAGCCACCAAACCGGTCTTCCACCCTTCCCGCACTCTTTGGAAATCCCTTCAGGATTCCCAAAAACCCACATCCTGCGGGCGAAAATCCTATGCAGCCTACTCTGAATGAAGCACGGAAACCAAATCCGTACGCGCCGCCCGCGCCGCCGGTATAGTGCTTGCCAACAGCGCCACTAGGGTCATCAGCGCCCAGGCAAGCGAAAAAGATACCGCGTCGTGTGACGTCACGCCGACCAGCATGCTGGCCAGCAGCTTGCTTAAAACCAAAGCGGCGCCTACTCCGAGAATGCCGCCCATTGTGATCAGCCGTGCCGCTTGCACTACCACGAGGCGAAGCAAGCCGCTTCGCGAGGCGCCGAGAGCCAGGCGGATTCCCATCTCCTGCGAGCGCTGACTGACTGAGTAGGCGAAAACTCCGTAGACGCCGACGGCAGAAAGAAAAACCGCGAGCAGCGCGAAGCAGGCGATGAGGAGCATGGTGAGTCGCCGCTGCGCGGTGGCGTCCGAGACCCGCTGATCCATCGTCTGGACGTCGAAGACAGGCTGGTTCGAGTCGACGGTGGTGACAGCCTGGCGCATCAGATTCGCAAGCGAGCCAGGATCATTCCCGGTGCGTATCGCGATGCTGATCTTCCCTTGGGGCAATTGGTCCATGGGAAGGAAAGCCTCCGGTCTCACCTCGTTTTCCAGACCGCCGTGTCTTACATCGTCGGCGATGCCGATAATCGTGACCGTCTTGAAGTCATACGCAGTTGTCCCTCCGATATTGGCATTGAATCGCTTGCCGAGTGCATCGCCGGCGAAAAATCGGTTGGCAAAGGCACGATTGACGATCGTGACGCGAGCTGCCCCGTCCCGATCGTCACCATTGAACGCGCGACCTATCAGTATGGTTGTACCGACAACGCGGAAGTAATCCGGTGTGATGCTAATCATGGATAGGGTTGGCCACGTTCCGATTGGAGGAAGGGGCACACCCTCGAAAGTAATTGCGCTGTTGGCAAAAGTTGGCTCCAGCGGCAGCGCGCTAGCGACAGCCGCGGCCTCGACGCCGGGAAGTGCGTGCAGTCGAGGAAGAAGTTGATCCACAAGGCTCCGTATGTGCCTCTCTTGTGCGTCGTAGGGCTGACCACCAATCAGCGTGTTGCCCGTAAGGATATTGCTTGGATCAAAACCCGAGTCATAACGCAGAACATTGACGAAGCTGCGAACCAGCAGACCGGCAGATGCCAGAAGCACAACCGCCAACCCCACCTCGACGATCAGCAGTGTGTGACGCAGCAGCCGTTGTTCCCGTCCCGAGGTGATGCGCAGAGCGGCTAGCTGCAGGGCGTTTCGCAGGTCGGTCCGTGTGCCGCTGATGGCCGGCGTCAAACCAAACAGCAGGGTTGTTACAAGAGCCAATCCTACCGTAAACGCCAGCACCCAGCCATCGACTTGAATCACGGTGCTCAGTTTGCCGAACGGCAGACGCAACAGTTGCGCGCTTCGCGAGGACGCCTGAGAGCTGTCGAGCGTTCCCGCGTGCCGGATCACCGAGGTGACGACAAACGCGATCATCAAACCCAAAGCCGAGGCGAGCGTCGAAAGAATCAAGCTCTCGACAAGGAATTGCCGGATAAGCCGCATCCGCGAAGCACCTAGAGCGCCACGCAGTGCGATCTCATGCCGCCTCGAAACCGCCCGCGCCAACTGCAGGTTGGCAACGTTGGCGCAGGCGATCAGGAGCACGGCTGCCACCGAGACCAACAGGATGTACAACGGCTTGCGGTCGTCACCGGTGAGATGACGCTGCAAGGACTCGACGATCATTCGTCGACCATCGCTAAAGCTCGCCAGCGCCGCGGGATAGGCCTTTGCGCGCGCTTGAAAAAAAGTCTGTATCTCTGCTTGCGCCTGTTCGATGCTTACACCAGGGCGCAGGCGTCCTACGACATGCATCCCCCAAATGGGCTTTGCGACGGAAACAGTTGTGTCGTGCTCCAGCGGAGGCGGCGCATAATAGTCTGGCTCTGCCGAGAGATCGGGAAAACTGAAGTGGGACGGCAGCACACCGACGATGGTCTGATCCTTACCGTTCAGGATCGCGACCTTGCCAATGATCTCGTGATCGGCGTGAAACTGGTTCCGCCACAAACGATCGCTCAGAAGGATCACGGAAGGTCCGCCGTTTCGATCCTCACCGGCTAAGAAGGTTCGCCCAAGCTGCGGGACAACACCCAGAACAGTGAAAAAATTGGCGGTCACGCTGGCCCAGGAAACCTTCAGCGGCTCTCCAACACCAGTCAGATTGTCGTCGCCTATAGCGTAGCCGGCGAACTGCTCGAAGGACTTCGTCTCGTTCTGGGCTGCGACAAAGTCGGGAGAGATGATCGCATCCGACTTTGATTTGGGCCATGCACTCGTAACGGTGATGAGCTGGCTGGAATCTTTGTAGGGCAGCGGATGCAGTAAAAGACAATAGACAGCGGAAAAAATGGCCGTGGTCGCGCCGATCCCCAATCCCAGTGTGACCATCGCAGTCAAAGTAAATCCGCGATTGCGGCGGAGTTGACGCATTCCGTAGCGGATATCCTGCCAAAGAACCTCGAAGTTGGTACCGGCTCGGTGCTCGCGCACGGCCTGCTTGACCTGCTCGACACCGCCAAACTCCGCTAACGCGGTTCGACGCCCCTCGGATGCGGACATTCCGGCCGCGATCCTTTCTTCCGTCACCATATTGACGTAGGAGCGGACCTCATCGTCAAGCTGGCTTTCGACTTGCCGCTTATGGAAGAGGTTACGAAGCCCGCTTGTCATTCGCGATCCGGGTTCCATTCGTTAACTCCCTAATTCGCCTTCAAGGCGTTTGACATCGCCAAGGCAACCCGTGCCCATTGATCCGTTTCGGCTCCATGCTGGCGTTCGCCCGCCTTCGTAAGCCTGTAGAACTTCGCACGACGATTGTTCTCCGATTCGCCCCAGACGGAGCTAAGCCAACCAGCTTCCTCCATGCGGTGCAAGGCCGGAAACAACGACCCAGGTTTAACGAGGAATGTCCCATTAGTGATCTGCTCGATGCGCCGCGAGATTCCTAAGCCATGGAGTTCTACGGAGCCGAGCGCCTTGAGGATTAGTAGATCGAGCGTGCCTTGCAGCAGATTTGTCTGAGTTGGGCTCATTATTTGTTCCTATTGAATCTCTATATGAGAGTGGACCTCTTCGTATAGATTGTCAATAGGAGGCGGTGCCTGAAACGTTTCTGGATACCGTTCAACTCTAGCCACGTTGGAATGCTGCGCTGAATAACGCGCCCTCAGCCCGGAAGCCCGTTCTATTGCGGGACAGCCGGAAATATCTCTGCTGACGAAAGCAGGGCTTTGAATTAACTGAGAGCTCGAAGTTCCCGAAAAACGAGAATTTCGGCGACTTTGAATCCTGATCCACACCTCTAGGGCAGGCCATGGAAATGACAGAGTATGGAAAGCATGGAAAGCCATAAAGCCGGCTTCCCACCCTTCCCGCACTCCTTGGAAATCCCTTCGGGATTACCACATTCCCACAGCCTCGGCGACGAGAGAGGATTCAGAAGCAATAGCAAAGACCAGCCATAAACCCAAACTCAAGTCCCTAGTGGGTTGCCGTTGATATGGAGCAAGAGAACTGCAGATCTCTCCACTGCGCTGCGCTCCGGTCGAGATGACAAAGGAGGGGCCTGGCTCTTTGGTCAAACGCGGTTGATATGGAGCAAGAGGACTGCAGCTCCCTCGGCTACGCTCAGGAATAATATCGGTCCTTTACGAGCACTCGCTTCTGTGGGCCCGCCTAGTAAAAGCGTTCGAAGAATTCCATTTTCAACCCAGGTACGCTGGTGCGAACCTTCTTCTCGAACGCCGGGGTCACCCGTCCAGGACAGCCAGGTTCGGTTGGATGGGCGCCTTGGTATGTCATGCGTGGCGCGATAGAGTTTTGCGGCCCAACTCGTGAAAATCGATGAGCGCCAAGTCTCTATTGTTTACGATGGTTTCCGGAAGGACGTCCAGCAGCGCAGCCCGCTCGACTTCTCGAGCAGCCAGCAACCTGGTGTTCGCCCGTTCGAGAGCGCTGTCGTGATAGCCCGGATGGCACACCAGTTCCCAGGTTCCGGTTGGCATGGCTTTGAGCAGGGATCGCAACACGGTTGCATCGAGGCTGCCTGTTGCCAGCACTCCGATTGCCCCGTCGGTCGTCTTAAGGCCATTCTCCCGTACCAACCGGGCAAAGTTCCGCCGGTAACCGCGCAGGACATATACCTGTGTCCGCCGCAGCATGGATGACCCTCGGGTCGCTCGCAAGCTCCACCCGGGCTCGAACGGATTTCGGACGCAAGGCACGTTGCACTTGCGAGCAGCACGCAACAGGGGGGCCAGCACCCGGGGAAACATGTGCAGGTGCTTATGTGAGTCGATGTGGCTCACTGTAATACCGCTCGATTGAATCCGTTTGATCTGCGCGATGGCTTCGGCCTCGATCTCTTGTGCGCGAATGCGGCCGCGCAGCAGATCGCCCACGAAGCTTCCGATGGTTGGCCGAAAGGCAGATTCCGAGGGGCCGAGCAGCGAAGGCACGTCACTCGGGCGCAGGACGGGTGAGCCATCCACCAGGACCACGTGGCAGCCTACCGCCAGCGCAGGCTGCGCAAAGGCCAGGTGGGCGGCTTGAGAAAAACAGCCTCCGGCGGCCATCATTGTGGTGGAACTGAGCGCGCCCGCTTTCTGAAGCTCTACGACTGCCCGGTTGACGCCTGGGGTGAGACCAAAGTCGTCCGCGTTGATGATGAGGCGCCTCACTCACGCCAGTGTACCAAGCGGCGGTTTCACGTTTCCGAATGCCCGGAAAGCACTTTCATATAACCCGCTTGCGGGAGAGGCTACAATGGGCTGTCGATAAGCCGGGAGGCTTGGCGCACATGTCTGGAAGATGGCTGCAGCGCAAAGGGCCCGGCCTAGCCGTGTTGCTGCTGCTGCCGCTGCTCGCTGCACACGCAGCCCTGGGCGCCCCTGCCGGCAACATCGTCTACCAGACACCGAGCACCTTCGAGCCACACTCCGGCCCGGCGCTATTGATTCGCCATCTGTCGCTGTTCGTGATCCAGATTACGGGCGCGATTTTTATTGTGGTGACCGGCCTGTGGTTGTACATCGTCATCCGCTTCAGGCAGCGCGATGCGAACGACGACAGTGAACCACCCCAGGTCTACGGCAGCACACAGATTGAATTGGCCTGGACCGTGATCCCGCTGCTGATCGTTTTTGTTCTGTTTCTGACCACTGCCCGGATTTTGTTCGCCATCCAGGACCAGAAGATTCCCGCGGCCGCTCTGCATGCCGACGTCGTCGGGCATCAGTTCTGGTGGGAGTTCCATTATGCCGATTACGGCTTCAACACGGCCGGCGAACTTCATGTGCCTGTGAGCACGGAGCAAGAGCCGAAGACCACTTCGCTGCGGTTGCTTTCCGCCGATGTGGATCACAGCTTCTGGGTACCGGCTCTCTTTGGAAAGTTCGACTCCATTCCGAATAAGGTCAACAGCATCTGGTTCACTCCCGATAAGGCCGGCATGTATGTTGGCCAATGCGCGCAGTTCTGCGGAGTGGAACATGCCCGGATGCTGCTGCGGGTCTATGTGCAGACACCGGAAGACTTTGCTGCGTGGGTGAAGAATCAGCAGCAGTCCGCGGTGCAGGACCCTGCAGCGGCCGAGGGCAGACAGGTCTTTGAATCACAGGCCTGCATCCATTGCCATGTGATTCGCGGCACCGCCGCGCAGGGGAAGTTTGGGCCCGATCTTACGCATTTGATGAGCAGGGATACGATCGCTTCGGGCGCATCGGGGAACACGCTTTCGGAGTTGAAGCTCTGGATCAAGGATCCCGATTCCGTGAAGCCGGGATCGCTGATGCCCGCGATGCAGTTGAGCGACGATCAGATCGACAAGATCGCCGGATACCTTTCGACGTTGAAGTAAAGGGTTGCAGCAAGGAGCTCTGCCGGACATGGCCGATCCAACTGTACCGCTCGGAAGCGCCATCGATCTCACTCCACCGAGTGAGACGTATGCGACGTGGCTCGAAAAGGTGCAGGAGTGGGTGGTGACGGTCGATCACAAAAAGATCGGCTTGATGTACATAGCCTACGCGCTGATCTTTTTGCTGGTGGGCGGCTTCGAAGCGATGTTGATTCGCGTGCAACTCATCGTGCCGCAGAATCGCTTTCTTTCTCCCGAGGTCTTTAACCGAATCTTTACCATGCACGGCACGACCATGGTTTTTCTCATGGGCATGCCGTTGATTATCGGCTTCGCCAACTATCTTGTGCCGCTGATGATCGGGGCGCGCGACATGGCGTTTCCGAGGTTGAATGCATTCAGCTTCTGGATGACTTCGATGGGCGGGCTGTTGCTGTATTACAGCTTTATCGGTGGCGTGGGACTGCAAGGAGCAGGCAGCGCACCGGATGTGACCTGGTGGGCTTATGCGCCGCTGACGGAACGCGCTTTCTCTCGTGGACACAGCACGGACTATTGGGCGCTGTCTCTCATCGTCTCCGGCTTCGGCACGATTGGCGCCGCAGTGAATATCATCGCGACGACTGTGTGTATGCGCTGCAAGGGCATGACGCTGTTCCGTATGCCGTTGCTGGTGTGGCTGAACCTGGTGGTCGCCGGGCTGATCCTGGTGACGATCAGTCCGCTTACCGCGGCGCAGATCATGCTGGTGATCGACCGCTATCTCGGAGGCCACTTCTTCGATGCGCAGGCGGGTGGAGCGCCTGTGGTATGGATGCACTTCTTCTGGATCTTCGGCCATCCGGAGGTGTACGTACTGGTGTTACCGGCCTTTGCCATCGCCAACGAAGTGATCCCGGTCTTCTCGCGCAAGGCTATCTTCGGTTATCCCGCGATGGTGGCTGCCTCCGCAGGCATCGGCATCATCAGCCTGAGCGTATGGGCGCACCACATGTTTACCGTCGGCATGACGTCGGCCTCGAATGCGTTCTTCGTGCTGTCGACCGGCCTGGTCGGTGTTCCTACGGGCATCAAGATTTTTAACTGGCTGGCTACCATGTGGGGAGGAAAGATACGGTATGCCTCGCCCATGCTTTTCTGTACGGCCTTCCTGGTGCAATTTCTCTTTGCCGGGTTAACGGGCATCATGTTGTCGGTTGCGCCCTGGAACTGGCAACTGCACAACTCCTATTTTGTCGTTGCGCACTTCCACTATGTTCTGGTGGGTGCGATCGTCTTCTGTTTCCTCGCAGGTTTCTACTACTGGTACCCGAAGATGACGGGCAAGATGCTGGATGAGCGACTGGGTAAGTGGCACTTCTGGTTGTTTGTACTGGGTTTCCATCTGACATTCGACGTCATGCACATCCCCGGATTGCTTGGCATGCCGCGGCAGATTTACACCTACGAGCCAGGGCGCGGGTGGGATGGCTGGAACATGATCGTCTCTGCCGGCGGAGTGATTCAGGCAGCCGCTATGCTGATTTTTGTGTACAACCTGGCGCACTCGTACTTCAAAGGCGCCGATGCCGGGCCGGACCCGTGGGATGCATGGACACTGGAGTGGACGACCACCTCGCCTCCGCCCGATTACAACTTTGCCATCGAACCGGCAGTAAGCAGCCGCAGGCCATTGTGGGACTTGAAGCATCCTGAAGATCCAGACTCGCGCTACGAATGAGAAACCAGATGAAGAGGAAAGAGCACAAGTCGTGAGCACCATTCCCCTGGCCCACCCTGCGGACCGCGATGCGTGGGTCTTGCCGGATCGCGGCCACGTTGCCATGTTCTCGCTGATCATTGCAGAGACGGCGATTTTTGCCATCTTCGTGGTTGCTTATGTGTTCTATATAGGCAAAAGCATTTCGGGTCCGCAGCCGCGGCAGGTGCTCGAGTTGCCCATCTTCAATACCATCTGCCTGCTATCGAGCAGCCTTACGATCTGGTTTGCCGAGCGCGCTTTGAAAAAGAGTGCGATGGGCATGTTCCATTTCTGGTGGGCGCTTACGGTCATATTGGGGGCCATCTTCCTCGATGGAACGGCGCTCGAATGGAAGAAGTTGATTTATCGAGACGGTTTGACCATCAGCACAAATCTTTTTGGCACAACATATTATTCGCTGGTAGGTCTGCATGCGAGCCATGTGATCGTCGGGTTGACCATGCTGCTCATTGTTTTGCTCCTTGGCCTTGCGGGGAAGTTGAAGAGCGAGCACTCCAGACAAGTCGAAGTGCTGTCGCTCTATTGGCACTTCGTCGATGCGGTGTGGGTGGTGGTGTTTACGGTGGTTTATGTGATTGGCCGTTGATTGGTTCGAGCTTGGGTGGGGGCAGCGTCGATGGAAGACCAGCACAAACATTCCGGAGTTTCGTACGAGGTCGTCGAACTGCCTGCGCCTACCGCGTGGCCGGTTGTGCTGGCACTCGGGCTTACACTCACGTTCGCAGGCCTGGTTACGAACCCGGGCATCAGCATTCTCGGCGCCATCCTTATCGTTTCCGGCTGCGTGGGATGGTTCCGCGAAGTGCTGCCGCATGAGCGCCACATCGCGGCGCGAGTGAAGATTGAGAAGTTCGAATTCACGACCCTGCGCACCAGGATCGCTCGCATTCAGGTGGACGAAAGCCATCGCGCGCGCTTGCCGGTGCATACACCTTCGGTGCTGGCTGGGGTGAAGGGTGGCATCGCAGGCGGCGCCGCGATGATTCTGCCGGCTCTGCTCTACGGACAAATTCGTTACCACAGCATCTGGTACGCGGTGAATTTGCTGGGAGGCGCTGGAGTCGCTGGGTGGACGAACCCGACAACGGCAGAAATTACTCACTTCCGTATGAGCGCGTCGATCACCGCGACGCTGATTCATGCCGTCGGCTCGTTACTCATCGGCCTGCTCTACGGAGCCATGCTGCCGATGCTGCCGCGGCATCCCATTTTGCTTGGAGGCATCATCGCGCCGCTGCTGTGGACGGGCGTGCTGCACTCCACGCTGGGCCTCATCAATCCGTTTCTGGATGCGCGGATCGATTGGTGGTGGTTCGTTGCATCGCAGGTGACGTTCGGCCTGGTGGCAGGATGGGTGGTCGCGAAACAGACACATATTTACACCGCGCAGTTTCTACCCTTCGCCGCGCGTGTGGGTTTGGAAACGCCGGGCGTGATGAAGGAGCGCGGCCAAGATAGCGGCCAAGATCGCGACCAAGATCGCGACCAAGATCGCGACCAAGATCGCAACCAAGATAGTAACGAGGACGGGCGCAAGTGATGGCACGTTTTCTTGCTGCCGGGCTGATGCTGCTTTTTGCCGTTGCCGCGCTTGGCTGCGGGTCTTTGCCCGGCCGTCCCAAGCCCGGGCCGGAAGTGCCTCGTCCCGATTCCATCGTGAACTTCGCTACGCTCTATCGTGAGAACTGTTCTGCCTGTCACGGCGCAAAGGGTATGAACGGGCCATCGTATCCACTCGCCAACCCCAAGTATCAGGCACTCGTGGACGAGCAACGCCTGCGTGAGGTGATCGCCGGGGGCGAGCCCGGAACGCTCATGCCGGCTTTTGCCATCAGCGCCGGGGGGACCCTGACGGATGAGCAGGTCGATGCGCTGGTGAAAGGAATCCGCTCTGCCTGGTACAGAGCCGGCACGCTCGATGGCGCAAATGCTCCTGCGTATTCCGCGGCGACCCGCGGCGATGCAGTGCGCGGCCGGCAGGTGTACAGCATCTACTGTGCTGGTTGTCATGGTGCTGCCAGCCAGCCTGGGCGAGCAGCGAAGAGTAAGGCCGGGCCCATTACACAACCGGACTTTCTTGCCCTGGTGAGTGACCAGGCTCTGCGCGCCATCATCATTGCGGGGCGCCCGGATATTGGGCAGCCCGACTGGCGCAACAACCTGCCGGGCCGCCCGATGAGCGATCAGGAAGTGACCGATGTGGTTGCATGGCTTGCCAGCCAGCGGCCAGGCGCAAAGACGGCTGCGGCACAACCGGTAACTCCGAAGACAAGTGGCGAAGCCCGTGGAGGGAGCTTGTGATGAGCGAGGAGAAGGAGGTAAGCAGGCGATCGCTGTTGATGAAGATCGGCATTCTGCTGAACGGCGCCGTGGCGCTTTTGATCGCTACCCCTGTCGTGGTCTACCTGCTGGGCCCGATTCGCAGCAGTGGCGGTTACAAAGCCTGGATCGATCTGGGGGATGCTTCGCAATTTCCGATAGGACAGACGCGGCTGGCCAGCTTCGTCAACCCGCATTCTGCGCCGTGGGATGGCGCCACCAGCAAGTCTGCCTGCTGGGTACGCCGCATGCAGGAGCAGAAGTTCCAGATCTTTGCCATCAACTGCGCCCACCTGGGCTGCCCGGTGCGCTGGTTTCCGCAGTCAGAACTGTTTATGTGCCCCTGCCACGGCGGTGTTTACTATGCAGACGGCTCACGTGCCGCGGGCCCTCCTCCGCGCGGCCTGTTCGAGTACGCGTACAAGGTGCAGAACGGAAAGCTGATGATCGACGGCGGCCAGATGCCTACTTTGTCGACCACTGCTTCCGTGCGGAAAGGATGTTCCGAATGCACTGGTTGAAGCAGACGTACGACTGGTTTGAAAGCCGGCTGAAGCTGGGAGGGCCCATCAAGGAAGTTGCCCTGCATCCTGTGCCGCGGAACACCGCCAGTTGGTGGTATGTGTTCGGCAGCGCCAGCTTCGTTCTGTTGATGTTACAAATTGCGACCGGCATCCTGCTGGCGATTATCTATGTGCCCTCGGCCGGTGAGGCGTGGAACAGTTTGCAGGTGTTGAACCATCAACTCCCGCTGGGCTGGTTTCTGCGCGCCATGCACGGCTGGGGTTCAAACTTCATGGTCGCGGTGGTGCTGATCCACATGGCGCAGGTCTTTTTGTTCGGGGCATACAAGTTTCCTCGTGAACTGACCTGGATTCTCGGAGTGTTCCTGCTGCTGATGACGCTGGGCATGGCGTTTACCGGACAGGTGATGCGCTTCGACCAGGATGCTTACTGGGGGCTGGGGATTGGAGCATCGATTGCCGGGCGCGTTCCATTCATCGGTGGGCCGGCCGTCCACCTGCTTTTGGGCGGCCCGATCATCGCCGGTGCTACGTTGACCCGTTTCTTCGCGTTGCACGTATTCGTCATCCCAGCCATGATGCTGGTCTTCGCCGGGCTGCATGTGTGGATGGTGGTCGTGCTGGGCATCAACGAGTGGCCGATGCCGGGGCGGATCGTGCGGCGCAGCACGTACGTGCAGGAATACCAGGAGCTGGCGCACAAGGACGGTATCCCATTCGTTCCCGGCGCGGTATGGAAGGACCTGATTTTTTCCGCAGCGATTCTGTTTGCGGTCGCACTCTGCGCGGCTCTGCTGGGTCCCTTTGGGCCGACGGGTGTGCCCGACCCCACCATCATCCAGACGGCGCCGAAGCCAGACTTCTTCTTTCTTTGGATCTATACCATTCTTTCTTTGCTGCCGGCGAACCTGGAGACGCCGTTCCTGCTGATCGCACCGGTGTTGGGTATCGGCTTTCTGCTGGCGTTGCCACTCTTTGCGGGCGAAGGGGAGAAGAGTTGGCGGCGGCGGCCCATCGCGGTTCTTTCGATCACCGTGCTCGCTGTCGTGTTTGCGGTGTGTCAGCATTTGGGAACCTACATGCCGTGGGGCCCGCGGATGCAGGCATGGAGCGGCGATACCATTCCGGTGCGCTATGTGCACATGGCCACTCCGCTGGGCCGGCAGGGCGAGATTGTGTTTCAGAATAAGCAATGCCGCAACTGCCACATGCTTGGCGGCGAGGGTGGAGAGCGTGGTCCGGCGCTCGATGACGTGGCCACTCGGCTGACTCGCGATCAGCTTGTGCGCCAGGTGTTGCAGGGCGGCGGTAACATGCCAGCGTATGGGAAGAATCTTTCCCCGGCCGAGGTGACAGCGCTGGTGAGTTTCCTCGAGACTTTGCATCCCCAGGGCCAACGCCCGGCGCGGAATGCGGCCGAGGAATATATGCGCACCGGTGAGCTGGAGCAGCCGCCATCTGCTCCTTAACCTTGTCTTCGCGATCGACCGGAAAGTTTGTCTGTATGGGAGAGAGTGTTCGACAGGCCGCGTTGAGCTTCTGGAGTCTTCCTCCTGGGGTTACCCTTGCTCTGTTCGCGGCTGCGGTCATTTACCTCCGTGGCTGGAGAAAGATAAGACGTTCGCGGCTCCACCTCTTTCCTGGTTGGCGCGCGGGCTGCTTTCTTGGCGGGCTCTTTTCTGTTTGGCTCGCGCTGGCCTCACCGCTCGACACGTTGAACGGCAGGTTGCTGACCGCGCATATGGCACAGCACCTGATACTTATGTCGGTTGCTCCGCCGCTTCTGCTGCTGGGTGCTCCAGCGGCGCCTTTATTGCGTGGCCTGCCGCGCGGGCTCGTCCGCGATGGGCTCGGACCTTTGTTCCGTGCCCCGATCTTGCGGCGTCTGTTTCATTTGCTGACGGGGCGGTTATTTGCATGGCTGGCTTTGAATATTGCCTACCTGGGCTGGCATGTTCCGCAAGCCTACGAGTTGGCTCTGCGCTCGCCTTTGTGGCACGCATGGGAGCATATCTGCTTCCTTGGTTTGGGATTGCTTTTCTGGTTTCCTGTGGTCCAGCCGTGGCCGAGCGTGAGCCGCGGGTCGCGCTGGATGCTGCTGCCCTACCTGGCAGGCGCGGACCTGGTGAACACCACAGTCGCAGCCTCGCTCACGTTCGCAAGCAGCGTGATCTACCCCAGTTATGCCGCTGCGGAGCGCTTGTATGGCACTTCCGCGTTGAGTGACCAGGCTGCGGCAGGCGCGCTCATGTGGGTGCTTGGTTCGATCCTCTATCTCGTGCCGCTGGCCATCATCGCGATTTGTTTGCTTTCACCTCAATCCAGCGGCCGCTATTCTGCTGCTACCCGTGAGGTTAGATGATCCACGCGCCGAACCCGCTCATCGCCCTTTTAAGTTCTCTACCGCCGCGGTCACGGCGTGCCGGCGAAGGATCGCAGTGTCTGGTACGTGCAGCACTCGGTTCCTGGCTGGGCCTATGGATACGAGTGTGCCGCATAAACCGCAGGCATAAACACGAAGGCGTACGGGCTTTAATCCCGTACATTGATTCACAGGATGGAAGCGGCTTTACAGGCTGCGGAAAAAGTCAATTTGGGCGTAGGCATGATCAAATCGCTGACGCACACAAAGCCCGTAGCCTTCGCGAGGCTCGGGTGTGATGTTCGATCGCCGATTTTTCATGCTGGGCCTTCTTTGACTTTTTCAGCAGCCTGTTTAGCCGCTGAGGGTAAAGCGGGTTTCCCTCGGCGGCTGAAGCCGCGTTTTGTTCCCAGCACTGACGTACAGGCTAAAGCCCGTACCCTTCAGCGGGCTGAGGCTCGTAGCGGCGAGGTAGCCCGTACCCTTCAGCGGGCTAAGGCTTGCTAGCGGCGAGGTAGCCCGTACCCTTCATGCGGGCTAAGGCTCGCTAGCGACGAGGTAGCCCGTACCCTTCAGCGGCTAAGGCTCGCTAGCGGCGAGGTAGCCCGTACCCTTCGTGCGGGCTAAGGCTTGCTGCGGCGAGGTAGCCCGTACCCTTCGTGCTGGGTATAGGGCTGAGCACGGTCCATGCTGCGGCCTTGGTGCTGCGGCATCGTGCCGCTGATCTGGATTGAGCGATTGGCCGAACGTTTCACCTTCGGAGTCGCAGAGCACTTCGTGTCCAACAGAGTGATGTTCTACGGTTTGCCCCGCGCCGGCTGCCTGGGCTGTGCCGGTCCAGGAGGTATCTTCGAGCATGGCGCGATGGTATTTCGAGGCATGTCGCCTTGCAAGACGTTGCGCCGGGAAGCCGGAGCAGCATTTGTGTTAATTTTTGCTGGGGAAACAGTCATGGCAGAAATCGCTGCGAAACATAGCAAGTGGAAAGATATTGAGATCGAAAACCTGAGTTCGCTGATCGGTCGCCAACTCGTTGTGGGAACCAACCTGATGGTTGCCCGGGTGCTGCTGAAGAAGGGCGCTAAGGTGCCCCTGCATAGCCACTTTCATGAGCAGGTGAGCTACGTTCTCGATGGCGTTTTGCGCTTCTTTATCGATGGCAGGGAAATCGACGTTCACAGCGGGGAAGTGCTCTGCATTCCGCCCCACGCGCCGCATGGGGCCATCGCACTGGAAGACACGGTCAGTGTTGACATTTTCACGCCGCCGCGTCAGGACTGGCTCGACAAAGACGACGCCTATCTGCGTCAGGAAACTGACGCCAAAGCTTAAGCAACGAAAGGGCCGAACCGTGGATCTGGGACTGAAGAATCGTAGTGTGATTGTTGCCGCGTCGAGCGATGGAATCGCACGCGCCGCCGCAGAGAAGTTCGCCGCCGAAGGCGCCAAAGTAGCGATGTGCTCGCGTGACGCCGGCAAGCTCAACCCGGCTGCTGAGCAGATTCGCCGGAAGTACGGAGCCGAGGTGATTGCCGAAGCCCTGGATGTGACCGATGCAGCCGCGGTGGAAGGTTTTGTGAAACGTGTGGCGGAAGAGTTCGGTGGCGTGGATGTGTGCGTGACCAATGCGGGCGGGCCGCCGGCCAAGATGTTCTTCGCCACCACTACGGAAGAATGGCACCGGGCGGTGGAGTTGAACTTTATGAGCATCGTCCACTTCGCGCGCGCAGTGCTGCCCTGGATGCAGAAGAAACAGTGGGGCCGTTTGGTGACGATTACGTCGATCACCGTTCGTCAGCCGGTTTCGGATCTTATCTACTCCAACGCCGTGCGGGCTGGGGTGCTTGGTTTGGTCAAGAGCCTGTCGAATGAGTTCGGTAAAGATGGCATTACGGTTAATAATGTGGGCCCGGGTTATACGGCAACCGAACGGCTCAAGCAGCTCATTGTCAAACGTGCGCAGGAGACGGGTGTTCGTCCTGAGGAGTTCGAGGCGAAGTTGGTGAGCGAGGCGCCGCTGAAGCGCGTTGGGCTTCCCGAAGAAGTAGCGGATGCGATTGTTTGGCTTGCATCGGAGCGCGCTTCGTATGTCACTGGTCAGACGGTGTTGGTTGATGGCGGGTTGTTCAAGGGGCTTTGATGGGGCTGGGGTTGGGTTTGCATTTGCGTCCGCTCATGGGGCATTTGCACGGTGAGGTCACGGAGCAAAAAGCTCTGGAGTTTGCTCATGGATATCTGCATGACAATGCGGCGCGGATTTATGCGGCGCCGATGCAGTAGCCCGTCCAGGGGTGGGGCTTTGCAGGTTAGAGCTAGGGGCGTGCAGTTTCGAGCGCGGGCATTTCTTCGGCGATGGTTTTGTCTTTTAGCTTTGCGCTGTTGACCAGGATCACCGATAGCACGACCACGGCACTGCCAGCCAGGATGTACCGGTTCACATGTTCGTGGAGCACGAGCCAGCCCAGAAACACCGCCACCACTGGATTGACATAGGCATAGGTCGCGACCTTAGGAGTGGGCACATGCTCCAGTAGCCATATGTAGGCCGTATATCCGATCCATGATCCGCAGACGATCAGGTAGGCGACGGCGCCGATGCTGCGTCCAGTCCAGCGCGCGTGCGCGATGTCTTCGAACAGCAGGGCAAACAGCATGTTGCCAATGCCTGCGGCGATGATTTGCCAGGCTGTTGCGCTAAACGCGTCGACACCCGATTGCCAGCGCTTCGAGAGGACTGAGCCGAGCGCCCAACTGAAGGCGCCGCCGACCAGGCTGATGCATGCCCATAGCTCCTTGCGCCCCCCGGCCGTGCCGGAATGAAGCTCAGGATAAAAGAGAATCATGAGGCCGAGTACGCCCACTGCCAGGCCCACCTTGCCGCGCTTCGAGATTTTGTGTCTGCCCAGCAACAGAGAGTCGAGCAAAAGAAACCATAGCGGTATCGAGGCAATAATCAGGGCGGCCAGGCCGGTTGCAATGGAGAGTTCGGCGTAGGAGATGGTGAGATTGCCGCCCATGAGCAACAAGACGCCCACGACTGCGGCGCGGGCGATCTGGAGTGGCGAGTAGAAGACTTTACGGCCGCTCAAGCCGCAGGCTAGCAGCATCACCGAGCCTGCGATCAGGAAGCGGACGCCGCACATGAGCCCCGGGGGAATCGTTTGCACCGCGATATCGATTCCGAGGTAAGTAGAGCCCCAGAAGAAGTAGACAAGGCCGAATGCCAACATCACTTTCCAACGAGTTGGGGCCTGTGTTGCTTGCATGGGGCGATCGCCAAGACTGATTATCGCAGGAACTGATCGACGTAGCTTTCGCCCAGGCCGACCGCGGTAAAGTGGCGGCGGCAGAGATCGATTTTCGTAAATACATCTTCGTAGCCCTGTACCTTGCCATCGGGATCGACATAGATCATGGCGCCGTTCACCTGGAAGAGGGTAATCATCTCGGGGACATCGGGCTCGACAACCAGAGTGTGGGTCTCACCCGGCGCCTCGTACACGTAGGCGCCTTCGGTAGCCGTCCAATCATGTTCCAGGTAGTGCCAGCTGCCCTTGAGCACGAAGCCGTGTACGGGTTGGGGATGACGGTGCCGGGAGAGTACGCCCGATTTGCGCACACGCAGAAGGTTCATCCAGTAGCCCCGGCTTGCAGAGAGGCAAAGCGGGCGAAACCAGACGTTTTCTGCCTGCGGCACCCAGAGGCGCTCATCTTCAGGGATGGCATGGGGGATGACGAGTTCGGGGAAAGATTCTTTCGGCTGTGGATGCCGGTAGGGAATGCGTGCCTGGTCCTCGGTGCGATCTAGATCGGCGCGGTTTATCGATCCGTTGCTCATGGTTGTTTCCCCTCTCATACTGCTGCGTAACCACCATCGATGGGGAGAATGACTCCCGTTATGAATTGCGCTGCTTCGGAACAAAGAAAGACGGCTGCACCGCCTACATCTTCTGGCTGGCCCCAGCGCTCCATCGGTGTGCGCTTGAGGATCGCGGCTGAGCGGTCCTCATCTTCGACCAGGCCACGCGTCAGCGCGGTCGCGATCCAGCCCGGGGCAAGGGCGTTCACCCGTATGCCTTCCGATGCCCAGGCCGCGGCCAGCGCCTTGGTTAATTGTGCCACTCCGCCCTTTGAGGCAGTGTAAGCGGGTACGGCGGGGCCACCGAATAACGAGAGCATCGACGCGGTGTTGACGATGGAGCCTCGGGCAGCCGCGAGTTTGGTACGGGCGCCGACGCACATGCGCATGGTTCCGGTCAGGTTTACGTCGAGCACTTTCTGAAATATCTCAATGTTGTATTCGGCGTAATTGCGAAAAATTACACCGGCACAATTGATCAGGGCTGCCAGTTCATCGAACGGGGCAAGCACGGCTTGGACGGACTCGGCGGAGGTGACGTCGAGTTGCACAGCTGAGATGTTTGGATGCGCGGGCATGGATGCGACCTGCTCCCCGGTGAGCCCGGTGGCAGTGACTTCATAGCCGGCATTTGCCATGGCTTGCGCAATGCCATAGCCGATGCCGCTTGTTCCCCCGGTGATGAGCGCGTGCCGCCGTGGCGTGTTTGGCAGAACAGGCATAGTTTCTCCGGGTCGAATGGTATTACAAAGACGTGTTTGCCTCCAACACGGCGGGGGCTGACCTGGAGAGAGTGGACATGGGCCTTTGGCCCACCGGCCGGGTTACGAAAGTGGCTCTCCTTATAACCAATCGGTCACAGGTATGGGTCGCCCAGGGTCGCGGCACGCACGGCGGCTCCGAATTAGCTGTTGCACTGTGGCGTCTTAGGCGTAGAGTGATCACCGCATTCCATCTCAACCCAAGGGGGCTCCTATGTTGAAGCCTTTCCTTCTTCTCTCTACGCTGGTGGTTGCCGGCGCCGTCATTGCTTCTCCGCAGGCTTCGCAAGCACCGCCCTCTGCCTCTGCCCCAAGCCCTGAATTCAAGGTTCCCACAGAAGCGGCTAGCCAGGTCAACCCGGTCAAGAGTAGTCCAGAGTCCCTGGCGCGCGGCAAAAAGATCTATGGCTACGAGTGCTCCGCCTGTCATGGCGACGATGGCGCCGGTACTGGGGATCTCGCCAAGCATATGAAGGCGAAAATGCCTGACTTCCATGATCGGTCGAGTCTCAAGGACCAGACAGACGGCGCCCTTTTCTACATTATCAAGAGCGGTAAAGGTGAGATGGAAGGCGAGGGCGGAAGGGTCAAGCCGGAGGATATTTGGAACCTGGTGAACTACGTGCGGTCGTTCTCAGGGGCACAGCCGGCGGTGGCCACAGGGCCAGCCTAGGCGCCTGCGCTTGGTTGACAAGCACAGGCGCGCGCTATCTTTTGCTTCCTTCCGACGGCGGGTTGCCGTTGCCGTTCTGCCTGCGTCTTAACGGGTAAGGCCCGTGAGCGTGGCGCGCAAAACTATAAGCAGGGCGAGTCTTCTTCAACTCCGGATGCTTATTGGGACACCAGTGGCCTGCTTCTACTTGTGCAGGGTCGCGCGATCTCTGCATAGCGCCATGAATTCGATGATGCTGCGCGGAGTGTAGGAATCGCTTCTTACCGCTGCGATTTGGAGCACGATTGGGTTGTCGCCCACCTGCAGGCTGTGTAGTTTGCTTTTCAGAATGCGGCGCTTGGCGATGAAGCCTGCTCCCAGGCTGATTTCGATCATTTTCTCAATCGCTTCTTCGTTCTCGAGTTCCATCGCGATCTTTGGCACGACACGGCCCTTCTCGAAGTGAGCATCGATCAGGTGGCGAACGCGAGTCGTTTTGGGAAAGGAAATGAGTGGCACGTCTCGTAATTCAGACCACGGAATTTGCTTCCGTTTTGCCAGGCGATGCTTTCGGCTGACGGCCAGAATGAATTCTTCCCCATACAGCCGTTCGTAGTGCAGACCTCTCTCCTTGTTCCAGCCTTCTCTGGGCTCGCTCACGAGACCCAGATCGAGATTGCCTGCCTGGATTTCCTGAATGACACTGTCTGCGCCTCCGGTAATGATCTGCATCTCAAGGCCGGGATACTTCCGTCGAAAAGCCTCGAGCACCGGCGGAAGAAAGAAGAGCAGCGTCGTGGTGCCGGTCCCGATCCGGAGTCTGCCGCTGACCAGTTGGTCCATGTCTTTGATCTGGCGCAGCGCGGCATGGACTTCATGTTTTACCCGAACAGCCAGGTCGACGAGCAGCTTTCCGGTTTCGGTGAGCCGCATGGTTCTGCCCGAGCGCACGAATACCTTCTCGCCAATTTCTTCTTCGATCAGACGGATCTGGCGGTGAATGGCGGAGTGGGAAAGATGCAGGTGCTGCCCGGCATTCACATAACCCTTCTTCTCGACGACGGTGAGAAGCATTTCTAGCTGACGAATTTCCAAGAGCAACCTCTGGACCGGGAGTGATCCGCCTGTAGCGGGGCATTTTTTCAGCTTTACGCAGGGCGGTGATCGGGAGTTTAGCATTGGCCCACGGATGTTTGAAACACGCCCGGATGTTTCCCAAAACAATGCAGCCCAGGCCGAGTGGACAGTCTAGCCTTCAAAACGGTTCCTATTGCGATTATTCTGCAGGCGAGATGCAGAGGACGCCACGCCAGTTTTACCAACCGCTACTGGTATCGGGTAGCGGCCCTGGCGGTGCTCGCGCATTTTCGAATTGGAGTTAGATCGGGAATTTGATTCGATAGCGTAACAGCGCATTCACCATCGAGGGCCGCTACCAAAGTCGCGGCCCTTTTGCTTTTCGAAACAGAACCTCGTTCGCGCACATGATGGAGGGATTGCGTTTGCAGGTGACGGATACCACACTAGCTGGCAGGTCCGCTGAGCGCGATACGAAATGTATAGGCATAGTCTTCGGCCGGCTTCGATGGCAACGCGATATGCAATCCGTCGGACTGCATCTTGTAAGTGAGTGGCGCGCCGGAGCCGAGCAGGGTGATGCCCTGAATCTGCTTACCCTGGAGCGCCGCCCCGGCGACCGAATGCACCACGGCTTCCTGCCCCGCAGGCCATGCCAATTCGATGGCATAGAGATTGTTGCCCTTGGTGGTGAAGCGGAAATCTTCGGCCGTATAGTCACTCGTCTTCGTGTCCTGGAAAGAACCCGCGGCGACCTTGGTCGGACCTTCTCCATAGGTAGTCCAGGGCCGTGTCCCGTAGACGGCGTCTCCGTTGATCTTGAGCCACCCGCCGACTTTCAGCAGTACTTGCTGTACTTGTTCTGGAATCGTTCCGTCAGAGCGTGGGCCGATGTTCAATAGCAGGTTGCCATTCTTGCTGATCACGTCTGCCAGTTGATGCACGATAAAGTCAGGTGTCTTGTATGTGTCGTGCTCGATGTATCCCCACGACTGATTGCCAACTGAAGTATCCGTTTGCCAGACGCGGTCGCGAGACTTGTCAAGCTGGCCGCGCTCGATATCGAGAACGCCGGAATCCTTCTCCATAGCGGCCCACTTGTAGGTGATGATGCCCACCGGGCCTCGCTTCTGCGACTCGTTGTAGTAGTAAGCGGCGAACTTTGCCAGGTAGGGCCGCACATAAGCCTGCCCGATCCACCAATCGAAAAAGATGATGTCGGGGTGGTACTTCTGCACGATTTCCGCATCGCGGGCCAGCCAGTCATTGGCGTAGGCGGGGCTCACGTACGTCCAGTCGTTGACCAGGTTGCTGCCCTCACTGTTCTGCTTGTCTTCGAGCTGTCTTTGGGCCGGTCCGTAGAGAGCAGCGTACTTTGGATCGTTGACGTCGGAGTCGAGCTTACGCCCCGCATCCATAAACCAGTTGTGCTCGATGCGATGAGAGGAGGCTCCGAAATAGAGGCCGTCCGCGCGCACTGCTTTTTCCAGGTCGCCCATCAGGTCGCGTTTTGGTCCCATCTTCGCGGCATTCCAGTCAGAGAGAGCACTGTCATACATTTGGAAACCGTCATGGTGCTCAAATACAGGAACCACGTAACGCGCGCCCGATTCCTTGAAGAGCTTTGCCCATGCCTGGGGATCGAACTGCTGCGCTTTGAACATGGGGATGAAGTCTTTGTAGCCGAACTTGGTCAGAGGCCCGTAGGCGCTCACCTGGTGAGCATTCTCTTTCGAGCCGGCGACATACATATCACGCGGATACCACTCGCTCCCGAAAGCTGGAACCGAGTACACGCCCCAGTGAATAAAGATGCCGAACTTCGCGTCCCGGTACCATTCCGGCACTTTGTACTGAGAGAGCGAAATCCAGTCCGGACGAAACTCTCCGTCGCGCGCGCCCCGCTCCACATCGGCGAGGATGGAGTCGCGAGCAGCATCGTGGCTCGCGCTTGCCTTCGACCACGTTTCTGACAGGGACTCAGGGTCGTTGGCCGTAGTGGGGGCCGTTTGCGCTGCCGCGCAGAAGGGAAGGAGTGCAAGACTGCCGAGCCCTGCGATCAGAGGGAGCTTCTTCAAAGCACGTGCCAAAGTCATTCGTTTCTCCGGTCGAAATACTATTACAAATGCTCCCGATGCTCCAGTGAGCCCATCGGCACGGCGCGAGGGCAACCGCACTCAGAGTTCCTTGCTAGAATCTGTTATCGACCATTTGTTATCGACTTGAGGCGCGCACGAGTTTGGCATCCACGTCTTCTTTCTCTTCATGAAAATTTCTGTCAAATGTTCTGGCTCCCTACTCCTCGTGCTGTCGGTTGCTTGCTGCCCAGCGCAGCAAGCTCCAACACCCGTGGCAGTATCGGACACGGTCGTTGTGGTCGGAACCCCGGAGCCGGTGACCCTGGGTGAGTCGCCGCGTTCCGTGGTGGTGATGGATACGGAGCAGCACCCTCTGGGCTTTTCGACGGCCGAAGACTACCTGCGGATGGATCCCTCGACGTTCATTGAGCAGCGTGGCGCAGGCGGCGCGCAGGCAGACATCTCCATTCGTGGCTCGTCGTTCGAACAAACGCTGATTCTGCTCAACGGCCTGCGACTGAACGACGCGGAAACGTCGCACAACAATCTCGACCTGCCTGTGCCCATCGAGGCTATGCGCTCCATAGAAGTGCTGCACGGAGCCGGATCGACGTTGTACGGCTCAGACGCGGTGGGTGGTGTGGTCGACTTTCTTACGGCGATACCCACGGCGAGCAGCCTGAAACTGCTGGCAGGCGGCGGCAGCTTTGGAGAAAATGAGCAGTCTGTTCTAGGCAGCATGGTTGGGCACAGCTCAAGCGAGATGGTCACCGGCGCCCATAATCTCTCTACTGGCTTCATTCCCGACCGTGACTACCGCAACCAGACGGCCAGCAGTGAAACCCGATGGCAGAGCCCGCTGGGGTTGACCGATGCTCTGTTTGCCGGCAGCGACCGTGCTTTTGGAGCGGACCAGTTCTATGGCCCCTACAACTCGTGGGAGCGTACGAAAGGCTGGTTCGCTTCGGGCCGGCAGGAGTTTGGCGCGAGCACAGAGGCAGCGGTGGGGTATCGCCGCCACAGCGACAACTTTGTTTTGTTTCGTAACGACCCGGCGTTTTATGCCAACAACCACATCGATCAAAGCTGGCAAGCGGTGGGGCGCCGCAAACAGCAACTAGGAGCCGGAGCCACTGTGTTCTATGGCCTGGAAGCCAACACCGACAGCATCGACAGTAACAATCTCGGCCGGCATGCGCGCAACCGCGGCGCTGGATATATGGATGTCGATCTGCACTCGACGAAGCGATGGAGCCTATCTGCTGGGCTACGCGGAGAGATTTTGAGCGGAGGAGCACGGCAGGTGTGGAGCCCCGATCTCGCGGGCAGCCTTTGGCTTTTGCCGGCGCTGAAACTGAGGGCTTCGGGCGGATACGGTTTCCGTCTGCCCACGTACGTAGACCTTTACTACAGTGACCCCACCACGGTCGGCAACCCCAACCTCAAACCCGAATCCGCATGGTCGGGCGATGCAGGCGTCGACTGGTATGCAGGCGCTAAAACAGCGGCCTCGCTGACCGTATTTTACTCGCGGCAACATGACGCCATCGACTACGTGCGGGCCAGCCCTACGGATCTTTGGCATGCGACCAACCTCTCAGGATTTCGCTACACCGGCGTCGAAGGCTCGCTGAACTGGCTGCCTACAAGGCACCAGACGATCCGGTTGGGCTGGACGGGTATCTCGGGCGCGCAGGCCGCGCTGCATGGCATCGAGTCTGAGTACGTGTTCAACTACCCGGTGAACAACGCCAGCCTTGAGTGGCTGGGAGACGTGCGGGGGCAATGGCTGCTGCGCACGAGCGTGCAGGTCGCTCAGCGCTACCATCAGGGGCCCTACCCGGTTTGGGATGTACAGGTAGCCCGGGAGCGCGGCTGGCTGCGCCCCTTTCTGCGCATGGCGAATCTCAGCAACACCGGCTATCAGGAAATTGCCCATGTTCCCATGCCGGGGCGCTCATTCGTAGGTGGTGTGCAGATTGTTCTGGAGAAGCCAAGGCGATGACGTGGTTGGTCATCCACCCCGGCTCGGCTATTTCGTTTCGCAGTCCACGTCAACGGTAGTGACTTCGAGCCAAATCTATTGCTTCGACGGTTCCAATTCCACCGAGCCCATGTCATACCAGCCGTCGGGCTGGCGGCCCTCGATGGCGAGCGCTATGGCAGGTTGACTGGTCGTGGGGTCGAGAAGCGCGACACGAAGGCGATAGGTACCGGGGGGCAAATCGGCCGGGATGGATAAGGATTTGTCCACAACCGCATCACCTGGAAGCCACCTGGTCACATCCGCTGGAATTTGAATGACGGCGTTCTTTTTCGCAGACTGCAGTGCTATGGCTAGCGGATACTGCTTATAAATGGGAGCAACGCCAGCGTTCAGCCACCACATGGAGATCGGCATCTCTGCACCGATCTTAGCCCTGGCCGGGTACTCGAGACGGCGAAGGATAAAGCGATACCCCATGTGTCTCTGAAAGTCTTCGAATTGTTCTTTCCACGCAGCAGGAATGGGAGAAGACTTCACGTTGAGCGAGCTGATGTGCCAGCGCAGTGCCTGATTCAGAATGTAGTTCACATCGTAGCCATCCCTTTGCCAGGTCGATGGAGTTCCACAGGTCTCGAGTGTTACGGGAGCGTGCTGCCAAACATCCTGAATGCCGGTGCGGACCACCTGTTGTGGATAGATATCCAACATCTCCGCAGACCCAGGGCGCATGTCGCCGAGGCAATCCAGGCGCCAGCCTGCACCGTGCTGCGTTCCATAGGCGAGGGCGTGCGGCTCATCGAAGTTCATGATCAAGGTTGTTTTGTGAAAGCTGTTGAGCCATATATCGATGAGCGGCTTCTGGGCGGAGAAGTCCGGCATGTAGTTGCTCCATCCCTCGCCCCAATATCCGACAGAAGAAATGTCGACGCTGTCGAGCGTGGCGTTGCCGTCGTATCGTTTGCCGGCTTCAGCCACTAACTCGCCCCAGAATTTGAGAAAGAGGGGATCGCTGAAATCGGGTTGCCATATACCGCCATCTTTATCGGTCGGCTTATTGGCGCGCCGAGCGCCGGAGTCGCGGTACCAGCCGGGTAGGGGATCGCGGTCAGAGTAGGGCATCAACCGAATGGCCAGGGTCTGTCGATGCTTCCGAGCCTCTTCGAGAGCGAGGTCGATTATTTCCCAGCGAAACTTTCCCTGTTCCGGCTCGAGGGCGGTCCAATACCAGCGGAGGTAGGCAATCGACGTATCGGGGAAGTCGGGCTTCTTTGAGGCATCGGCCAGCTTTTCGACGGGGCCTCGCTCTGACCAGACAAAGGGCGGGTTCAGCTCCTGACCATTGAACCGCTGAAATGTGGTGGTGCCCATGCCTGGATTGACCAGGACGTCGTTGATCTCGATTGGACGAACAATGACGGTGTCTTTTTGCGCTTTTTGCGCATATCCCTGAATCGCTACGGCAAAGACAAGCAAGGCACACAAGCTGGCACGATGTTGCATAGAACTCCTTCGTCCTTAGAGGTAGAGCCACTGGTTTCCAGTGCAGTAAAAGCCGTCCGCCACGGGTGGCCCGGATGCCATTTTTTCCGAGTGCGTGTACCAGTCTACGCTGATAAACGCAGGGAATCGGAATGTCTTTTTCTGAGCATCAGCTCGCTTAGGAAAGATAACGAAAGAATACATTTGAAAAGTCGAAAGTAAACGATTAATGTTTCTCCACACGTAGATTCCCATGTACCTAACCAGCGCTGCTATCGTTTGCAGCTTGCGCAAGGTCTTGAGCAGTCTCGTGACGGACTACACTAACGCCGAGGGATTTAGATGAGTGATCCGAATGAGATTGGGAAGAAACGCGCAATGAAAGCTCTGACACTTGTGCTCGTAGCGATGTCGGTCGCGAGCGGGGCCCTGGTTGCCTGGTCACGCGAGGCGTCCGGTGGGTCCAAGCAGCAACTGCTCCCGCCATCCTTTGCCAGCATGGATCCTATCGATGCCCATGTGCATGTGTTTCAAAAGAACGCAGCTTTAAGCGCGTTCCTGGTGAAGAATCGGTTGCATTTTATGGATATCGCCGTGGTCGATGATCGCGATCCTTTTTTCAAGGATCTTGAGCCTCAACTGAAGATGATCGAGAAGTTGTCGCAGGATAGTTCTGGCCGTACTTCCTTGTGCACAACGCTCAGTCCCTACGATTTCGAACAGCCAGGGTTCGCCAACCGGGTGATCAAGCAGTTGAATAGGGATTTCGCAGACGGCGCCGTCGCGGTGAAGCTTTATAAAACGGTCGGCATGGAGATCCGGACCAAGAGTGGCCGTTACCTGATGCCGGATGATCCAGTCTTTCAACCGATCTATGAAGATATTGCGGCTCATCATCGCACCGTGATCGCTCATCTCGCGGAGCCCACTTCATGCTGGCAACCACCCAACCCGGCCAGCCCGGATTATGACTACTACAAGAAACATCCTGAGGAGTATGCCTATGCTCACCCCAACTGGCCTTCGAAGGAAACCATTCTTGCGGCGCGTGATCACCTGTTAGAAAAAAATCCCCATCTACGCGTCGTTGGAGCCCATTTAGGGAGTATGGAGCTGGATGTGGACGAGATAGCGCGAAGGTTCGATCGCTTTGATAATTTTGCGGTCGATACGGCAGCCCGCGTTCCGTACCTGATGTTGCAGCCAAAGAAAAAAGTTCGTGATTTTTTGATGAAATATCAGGACCGTGTTCTCTACGCAACCGATTTCGAGTTGCCGCCGAATGCGGATGCGCAAAAAGCGTTGGCCGAGTTGCAGGATAGGTACGCCCAGGATTGGAGATATTTTGCGACCAACGACACCTTCCGCTACCGGGGACATGATGTTACCGGGCTCGGGCTGCCCCCATCGGTTTTACACAAGCTCTTTCACGACAATGCGGTGCATTGGTTTCCTGGAATTCTAGAGCCGGCACACGCAGCTTCTTCCAAATAGAGGATCTACCTAACCTGTATCTAATCCAGGGTGAATGTGGAGTTCAAAATAGTATGCTTCAAAACAAGATGCTTGAAAGCAAGATAAATGACCGGCGATCTTTTCTTAAGTTGCTGGCGGCTGCTCCTCTCTTTGCCACGATTGGCTCTCGCAGTCTTGCCAACACCGTGGCCGCCTCGACAGGGAGAGCCTCTTCCGCCGATGTCTACACCCGTCTTGGGGTCCGGCCCTTCATCAATGCGCGAGGGACCTGGACGTATCTGAGCGGTTCGCTGGAGCTACCTGAGGTGCGGCGAGCGGTGCAGGATGCAGCGGGACATTTTGTCGACATGTTTGAACTGCAACGGGCCGCGGGTAAGCGTCTTGCGCAGCTTTCCGGGGCCGAATCTGGAATGGTCACCTCCGGTTCGGCGGGTGCAATGGCCGTAGCGACGGCGGGCTGCATCGCGGGTACCGATCCTAAAAATGTTTGGCAATTGCCCGACACGACCGGTTTGAAGAGTGAAGTCGTTATGTTGGGAGGCCGGAGCGCTTTCGACAACGCCATCCGGCTTGTTGGCGGCAAATTGGTGCTCGCCCACGGGGTCGAGGATCTGCATTCGAAGATCACCTCGCAAACAGCAATGGTGTATACGACGTGGCGTGATGAGCGGCTTGAGAAGGCGCTGGCCATCACGCGATCTGCCGGTGTTCCGTTGTTGCTCGACGATGCGGCGGGTATTCCGCCGTTTGAGAATCTTACGCGCTACGCGAAAATGGGCGTTGACCTCTATTGCTTCAGCGGAGGAAAGGGGCTGCGTGGACCGCAGTGTTCGGGCATCCTGTTGGGCCGCAAGCATCTGATCGAGGCAGCGCTGGCGAACAATAATCCGTGGGAAGGCTCTGTATGCCGGGCCATGAAAGTAGGCAAGGAAGAGATTATCGGCATACTCGCGGGGGTTGAGTATTGGTCGCATGCGGATCTTGGCGCGCTGAACAAGGAATGGAGGAGCAGGGTCGAGCGCATTGCGAAGTTAGTGGAAACCGTGCCCGGAGTTACATCCTCAATAGAAATCCCCGTAGGCGGCAATAGTTACCCGACCTTGACGGTCGTGTGGGATGAAAAACGATTTGGATTGACCGTGGCTCAATGCGACCAACATCTCAGGGAAGGGGAGCCCCGGATTGAGGTGCTGACAAACACGAATCCGAGCCTGGTTCCAGTTGTGCGCGAAGGCGATGACCCAAAGAGAAAACACGAAGAGCACCCGAATCGCCTGCAGATTATCTCGATGACGCTGCGCGATGGAGAAGACCTTACGGTTGGCAACCGTCTTCGTCAGATTCTTGCCGCGGCTCGTAAACAGGCGAGCTGACCAATTTTCCGAGGAGAGAGGTAATGATGAAACACATCTTCGCCGGATGGATGCTGGCCTGCCAAGTCACTCTTTTGAGCGCTCAAATTCGTCCGGTCGTGCCGGAGAGTATGCCCCCGTTGAGCGGATTCAACACGCCCGGTGTCTTCGCCGGAGATTACCTGTACATTGCCGGCCAGGGCGGTGAAAACCCGGATGGAAGTGTGCCCACGACGTTTGATGCTCAGGCGGATCAGGCTTTCACGAAGGTAAAGTCGGTGGTCGAGCGCGCAGGCCTGACCATGGACCATGTCGTGTATACGCAGGTTTATCTCGACGACATGCAGAACTTTGCGGCGATGAATCGGGCTTATGCTAAATACTTTCCGAAAGCGCCTCCGGCGCGAGCTTGTCTGGGCGTGGCCGCACTGCATGGCGGGTCTATCGTAATCAGTGCAGTTGCGATTCGTGACCTGAGCCAGAAGAAGGTTGTCGTGGTGCCTGGCTACAAATTGGACGAGCCCATCTCTGCGGGCATTCTGACGCAAGATCGTTTGTTCGTCTCTGCCATGCGCGGCCGCAGTCTGACGACGGGCGATGTGCCTTCCGATGCCGCAGCTCAAGTGAGCCTGGCACTCGATGGAATGAAGGCCGTCGTCACGGCTGCCGGCCTCGATATGGGGCATGTGGTTTTCGTGAATCCCTACCTGACAAAGGCTATTCCGAGCCCGACGATGAACAAGCTGTATGCCGAGCGTTTTGAGTTTGGGAATACACCGGCACGGGCGACGATCCAGGTGACGAGCCTGCCCGGCGGAGCCCAGATCGAGTACACCGGTGTGGCCGTCGTTCAGTTAACCGACCGGCGCGCAATCCGGCCGAAGAATATGCCTCCCAGCCCAACGGCAAGCCCTTGCGTGTTTGCAGGAGACACCCTGTATTGCTCCGCAAAGAGCGGCTTTATTCCCGGTCCGAATTCAGGGATCTATGTAGCCAACGTAGACCAGCAACTACGCCAGACCATGCGCAATCTGCTCGACAACCTGGAAGAGGCCGGGCTTGATTTCGACTCCGTGGTGGATACCGAGGTCTATTTGGATAATCTTGCCGATCTTCCGGCCGTAGACAACCTCTACAAGACATATTTCAAGGGAGTCGCACCGGCCCGCACGACCGTGCAGCAACTCGCCCCTGGGGACAGAAAAGCAAATGAACAGGGCCAGTATCCGACCCTCGAACAAATTTCTTTGATCGCGATACGCAAGAAGTGAAGCCTGCGCGGGTCGTGGCGAATGTTGTGGCCGTCTACCGCAAAACAGTCGGCCTTGGCGGCGCGGATTGGGGCACCGGCTATTGGAAAATAGCGAATGAACCCAGCCCGGCCGCTTCTTCGTAGGAGGCGTGCGGATCGTTTAGAAAAAGCCGAAGCGGTGATGCGGGGCAGGCAAGGCGGCAAGTTCCTCTTGAGGAAGGATCTTTGCTACAATTCGTTAGCGGAGCATCACCCGATGTTCCGCTCTACGTTTGGCCAGATCTTTGGCGAAACACAGAGTTTGGGGACGTAGCTCAGTTGGTTAGAGCGCTGCCCTGTCACGGCAGAGGTCGCGGGTTCGAGCCCCGTCGTCCCCGCCATACATTCCAAAAGACTTACGGGATGTATGGACCTATAGTGACAATCCACAATCCGATCCACACTTCACTGTACTGAGCGACTTCCAAGTCCTACCGCGCTTAGAAATGCGCCTTGTGCCGCTTGCTTTTCGTCGCGGTCGTCCTGCGGTGTAGAGATTCATGGTCGTGCGGATATCGCCATGCCGCAACATGCCCTGCAGCCGTCTCTTTGCCTGAAACCGTAAGTGTCTGCGTGAAAAGGCGGAATGAAGCCACCAAGGCGGGCCGGGGGAAGGATCGCTCCGTCTGTCCCTTCAATGCCTCACAGGAGGACCTATGCGCGCATTTCGCCTCACTCCCCTCGCTTGGCCACTATTAGCGGCAATGCTGTTCCTGACCTCAGCACAAGCCATGGAGATACGCCAGTTCGACAAAATGGACGAACGAGATCGGAGCGAATATGTCGCCGAGCTGGTACTTGGTGCTCAGAGAGTCCTGACAGACGCCGGAAAAGCCGGTCAGGCTGCACATGTGGAGAAGCTTTTCACAACGGTTCTTGGTAATGATAAACCCAGCGTGGGTGTGGTTGAGTTCACGAGCAATCTGGCGCGTGCGCGTCTTGCAGATGCTCAGAACGTTGCGAAGGATCCCGATGCGCAACGGATTGAAGTCGAAGACGCGTTGGGTGTCACCTTGCAGAAGAACGGGATTGAATTGCCCGACACCTTCTACACCGTCCTCCATAAAGGCGGGACAGACGGGCCGTTATCTTTGCAATAATTCTCTTGCTAACTAAGTCCCGTCCCTCTACCCCCTGCTTAAACCACGGTTGCGGGTCTCGGGGATGCTTCCCTGAGACCCCCAAACCCGTATCAACACTGGCCAGACCCGCAGTTCAAACAGATTTCAGCTGCAAGCGAACACAAATCACAAGGAAATCCACCGCTGCGCAGTCTATTTCAACAAGTTCCTAAACGGCCTCGTCCCTCATCTCAAGTTCCATCAGGAATACGCGCAGACAGATCTCAGTTCGCTACGTGTCTTTCGCTTCGGTCTAACACACGCGAAGGTCGCCCCCACGATCGCGTAAGCCAAGCCTTTTGCAGTACTTAAGACCTCCTCGCAGAAGGGAAGCAGGATTACACACATACTGTGCATTCCTGCAAAGCTTGAGCCTGCGGTATACTGGCGTCCTTAAATCAGATTAGTTATCGACAGTGTTTTTTTGTGCTGTTTTGACTGCTTCTGCTTTCGGCCTATCGTCACGCGCCTTGTGCCGTCGATCATATGCAAAGTTCCAGAGAGAGCTAAACGATGACCGTAATACTAAGAAGCAACTGGCCTGCATGTCTTATTGGCATAGTGCTGTTTTGTTTTGTCATCGAATTCTTAGCACGCTTTCTCGTCAAAGCAATTTCCTTAGGTCGCAACTTAGAACAAGGCATAAGCTCTCTTGAGGAAATCGGCAGCCAAGCACCGACGGGCGTTACGGATCTCGATCACGTAGCCGGTTTAGCCATGACAACGGATACCCTTGACCATCTCTGGCGGGAATACGCGAAGACCCTACATTCGCAGCGAGAGCCTGACGAACTAGGACGAAACCGGATTGTTCGCTGGCGTGCGACAGCCCTGGCGGAGTCATTCTTTACGGATCAAGCGCTGGTAGATTCCCCGCTGCGGACCGACTATTACAAGCATCTGCCCGGCATCTTGACCGGAATAGGAATCATTGGAACATTCAGCGGGCTGATTCAAGGACTGCTTCACTTCAACGTTTCTGCGGACCCCGCCCTTGCAGAAAAGGGCCTCAGCAATCTCTTGTCGGCTGTCGGTCACGCATTCTGGATATCCGGTTCGGCGATCCTTCTCGCTATGTTGCTCACCTTCGTTGAGAAGTGGATTGTTACAGGTCTCTATGAAAAGGTTGAACGACTACAACAAAGAGTTAACAGGCTTTTCACGACCGGGGCTGGAGACGAATATCTCGAGCGGATTGTCAAAGCAGCCGAAACCTCCGCCACCCAGGCGGTGCAGATAAAAGACTCGCTGGTCGCCGATCTGAAGCAGATTCTTTCAGACGTCACCGCGCAACAGGTGGAGGCCTCGGCCCGCCACAGCAATATGATTTCGGTGGATGTCGGCAAAGCGCTTGCCGACTCGCTCGGGCCACCGATGGAACGCATCTCGAATGCTGTCGAGAACGTAAAGTCTAATCAGGGTGAGGCTGTCAGCAAGCTGCTGGTGGATGTGCTCGCTAGCTTCTCGGGTCAGATGAGAGAGATGTTTGGCGGGCAGATGACCGGGATCGGTCAACTTCTCCAGACAACCAATGAGGCCATGCAAGCGACGGCTACTAAGTTTGAACAACTGGCCGCAAACATGGATCTTGCCGGCAAGAGCGCAGCGGACGCCATGTCAGAGCGTTTGAGCGGGGCTGTCGTCGCTATGGAAGCACGACAACAAATGCTGAACCATCAAATGTCGGAATTCGTTGATCAGATCCGAACCCTAGTGGCGCAATCCCAGACAGAGGCCAGCCACAAGCTTCAAGAAACGCTCACTACCCTGGGCGAGCAAGTTGCAGCTGTCGTGAGCCAACTCCATTCTCAGGTTGAGTCTTCGGCCAATCGGCAAGAAGAGCAGACGGCCCGTATCAACAGAGAGACCGGCGCCGCGATCGGAACCATTTCAGGCCAGGTCGAGCAGCTCATTGCACAATCGATGCAGACGAATCAATCCCTGCAGGCGAGCGTCGCTGCCTTGTCCTCTTCGACGAAGGATTCCATTGCGAAAATGAATAGCGGTGCGGAGATGCTCTATGTCGCGTCGAGTGACTTCGCCAAGGCCGGCCATGGCGTCGCAGATTCGATACGGCTCTCCGGTGACGCTGTCGAGAAGATTCGCGAAGTGTCGCAGTCACTGGTTGGAGCCAGCAACACAACGCAGCAAGTTTCGGCAGAGTATGCGCGATCACGCGACGTTTTTGCAGTGATGGTCGGCGACCTGAAGTTGACAGTAGAAAATGCCAAACGCGAAGCTGCAATGACCGGCGAAGTGCTCGCCAACCTGAGACACGCCGCAGAGCAATTGAGCGTTGTGGAAAGGCAGGCAGAGGACTACCTCGCTGGGATAAGCGACGTTTTGGGGAAAGCGCATCAGGCTTTCGCAGAAAATGTCGTTAAGACTCTTCGTACTGGAAACGCAGATTTTCACAAACAGTTGACGGACGCTGTTGCGCATTTGGCGGGCGGTATTCAAGACCTCGGGGACTTTCTGGAAAAGATTCCTGCTAGACAGTAAGGAGAGCGAATGGCGCTTCTGAGTGTGCCCAGGAAGAGCAACAAGGGGGAAGCTGAGAAACCGTTCTGGATTTCTTTTTCTGATCTGCTCACCGCGCTGATGGTTCTGTTCCTGGTCGCGATGGCTGTAGCGATTCTGGCAGTGACCAAGGGCGTCCGCGACATCAAAGTTGCCGAAGAGCGTCGCGCCAACTCAGTGGACGCATGCATGGCCGGGTTGCAAGACGTGTCTCAAGGCTTTCAAGGTGTTGCGGTTCGGGATCACTCCATCGATTTTGGCCCCAAGGCCGAGTTTCAGCTAGCTAAGTCTGATCTCACGCCCGAGCAGTCTGCGTTCCTGCGCAAGTTTGTACCCCAGGTGGTGGCGATTACCAAGCGATCTGAATGCAAAGCATGGCTCAAGAGAATCGTAGTCGATGGTTTCGCCAGCCAGGATTGGACCTACCTGCGCAATCTAAATCTCAGCATCGAACGATCCGAGCGAGTGCTGTGCGTCTTGCTCGATCCAAGAGCACCAGACGCTCCGAGCGAGGACGACCGGAGGCTCATACAGAAGCTCTTCTTTGTCGGCGGTTCTTCTTCCAACTCCCTCAAACAGGTGGCAGCAGAGAGCAGGCGAATAGAGCTGAAGATTGAGTTCTACGATTTGAAGGAGCCAAAAGAAACCTACACGCCGGATATACCGCTCAGTACGGATACCACATGTCCGATCGACCAGAAATGAGTGAGGCCCTAACTCTCCTCGAAACGAGCATAGCGCGCTTCCTGGGCGACGCCCTTCCTAGCCCTGAAACTTGGACAGACCACGGCGCAATGGAGCGGGTTCTCGTCTCTGTACGCAAAGCTTTCGACAGTCCCGTGTCCACCGTGAACAGGAATCGAGTGGCCGACGCGGTTGCGGCGTTTCGGCAAACAGGACGGATCCCGAATGTCATCGAGCTTAGATACATCTGTCTGGGGGTCGGCGACATCAGGAACGGGTGGCGCGTGCTTTGCGAGCCAGAGCTCCGCGAGGTTCTTAGGGTTCGTTCCGAGGAAGGAAATCTTCGTCAACAGCTCAAGAGTTTCCAAGGTTTGCTTCGCAGCTATCTGAGCTTCGCGCGTGACGATGAAGAAACGCCGGCCGGCGCACACCAGGGCTGGATCGCGCTCCGAGGTTGGCTGCTCACTCAATTCGCGTCCTTGAGTAAGGAATTCTTGCAAAACCAGAACGCGCGAAGACCCGATTGGTTAAGAACCCTGGGCGACCATCTGAATCTGCTTACAGCGAGCCCATGCGACGTCTACGGCCAAGGATTACTAGAGGGCGACACGAAAGCACTACAGGAGGTAAGGACCGGCCTGGCAATCCCCCAGGAATCATGGGTACTGGACGAAGCCGTCCTGGCACAGGCTAAATACGTCGTTGGTCTGGACGATTCCTCGTTTCGAGGATCACTGTCGAAGACGTTGGAAGTCGTCGATGGTCGCTCCGATCTCAGAGTGTCAAAACAATTGGCGATTCGTTGCATTGCTCTGTTGGTTTCAAGATATGCTCGCTGCACTAGTCGGCCTGAACACATAAGTCTGCGTGATGCGGCCCTCGAATCGATCGGAAATCCGTGGCTTCGCAGGCAAGCGTGGGATGCGTTCGTGCTTGATCAGGCCAGAAGCCCGGACGACGGAGCACGGGAGATGATACTGGGTTGGCTGCGGCAGCGGCTAATTAAGGACTTCTTCGAGTTGCTGAGCGAGGATCGAGCGGCTGAGCCAAGGCGTCTGAACTACTGGTTGCGTTTTGAACCGGCGATTGAGGACATGTGGTTCGTTCTCGGTAGCCAAGCAAGAAAGTCGTCTGAGCTGGATTATGTGGACTTCCGAAAACGCGCGCGTGGACGGCTGCTCGGGCTTTCGGGGCCGACCAACCCCGCGAACAACGCCTTTGTGATGCGAATTGGCAATTACGTTGCAATCGAGTTCGGACTCAACGGAAATGCCTGCTTTATATGCGAGCTGGACAAACTGCCCAAGATGATTGCAAGAAAACTAGCCAGCGGCGCAGATCACCTGGAGGTGGACATCGAAGCTCTGCGTCGTGGGATAAAGCTGGTACACCGTGACAGCCCCAGGGCCGAAGAGAGCTGGGAAGAAAAGTTCGATCAGACGATCATTCCCACTATCGGGCACAGACCTGGCCAGTTGCCGTTTTCGCTGCGACGCGTGCGTGCCACGAGCAGCCGCGGCCCTTTCACTTCGGGCCGCGCCCAGCAGGACGTTGTCTTCCATCGAAAGCCGACCGATGACTCGTTGGCAGCGCCCGCGGCTACTCAATTGTTCAGTTGGGTTGACGTGGAGAAGCATGTTGCAAAGCACAAGTTGCGCGTCGAAGATAAGCGCCGAAAAGGGGGAGCTTATTGGGTTCTTGCCGGCAACTGGATCCCAAAATCACAAAAGAGCTTCTGTGATTGGGGATTTCGTTTCAAGCCAGAGAAAGGTTGGTGGAAAGAGTGAAGACTTCTCCCTGGGGACTGTTCTCGCGCAAGACGGCCCAAGAGCCGGTGGTCGCAGCGGCCGATGCGTCAGTTGTGGCGAAGTCCTACGGCTTCGAGGGCGTCACATTCAGCGTCCCGGTTGAGCTCGGAACCGATTGGTTACGACGCCCGCTGGAGTTCGTGGGTCAGGAATCGATGGTCGCCTTCCTCGGGCAAGTAGAGGAGGAGGGCTACACCACATGGAACGACAAAGATCTCATTCTTAGCTGGGAGTCAGTCTATCGGTTAGCGGTTTCTGACGAGTATCGCAGTGGCTTAACGCTCACAGAAATGCCCGCAATCTTGCCATGGCGACCCCGTCTAGAAAGCCAGGGCGGCCTAGGCGATCAGGATTTTTCTGTCCTGCTCGCTGGGTGGATCGGACCGTCTGGGCAGACCATTCACGGTGACTTGAGCTTGAGGGGTGCCGTAGCGAGCTGGAGGGGTGAAGAATCTCTGCTAACCAGGGCGGCATGGAACACCGTTAACGAAATAGCGCTCTTCCATCGTCGCCCCGTGGCGCAGCGAGACGCCGACTCCAACCGGCGGGGCTGGGCCACCATCAGAAGTCATGCCGTTGCGGCCAACGCTGACCTTTCAAATTTCCTCAGGTTGACTGTCGTCCTCACGCCCGAAAAGCTGCGCCTGAATCTCCGTAAAGGGGGCGGTGACGAGAGCAAGTTGGTTGAGGTGATCCCCGATTTTGAAAACGCTCCTCCCAAATGGATCGGCGCCTTCGATCGCTCTGACAGTGTGCTCGGACGCTACGATATTCCGGACGGCGAGGGGATCACCCAGGTGATTCTTACTCCCGAAATTCGGTCTGTGCTCCGCGAGATCAAGCGCATGCCGGGGCGGAGAGCCGTCGGCTTAAGGGCTGAGGCTTTCGTGAGGAACCCCTTTGCCATGCTCGGACCAGACGCCGCAAAGGTGATCGACCCGGAAGAGTTCGATGCGAAGAGGGAGGAAGCGGGCATTTCTTTCGCACGCTTCACACCAGAGCTTATCCGGGATGCGCAAGGCTTCCTGACTGATGTGGCGCTGAAGATCGAAGAAACCATCGGGGGGACTGTCAAAGAAAACCAGCTGCGCTTGGGTACGGCGGATGAATTAGAAAAGTTCGTCTCCAAGTTGTCTGATCGCATTTCGCAGGAAGCGCAGTGCTGTTTCTGGAACGGATATGACCTGGAGATCCTCGGGGAAACGAACGATCACCTCGAAGCGCTGCGAAAAGCTTTGATCGAATGGAAGGCGCCGGATACGTTCGGCCTCGCAGACATCCTGGATCTTTCTTTCTATTCAGAGCGCATTGAGGGCTTCGGTGTCGAAAAGCCGTATTTTTCTCCCTTCATTGCAAAGAGAGAGCACAAGTCTGAATGGTTCCCCGAGGATATCAGCTATGGGGTGACCTACGATCCCGAAGACGGTACTGAGCCGGTCGCCATTACTCTTGATGGAGAGACGATCGTCGCGTTCGAGGAAAGGCTGGAATCTGCAAAGAGCGAGAAGGCGGAAAGTTTTTCGTTCCCGGGTTTTCCCCGTCCGATCCCAGTGAAGGAAGCCGATCGTATCATTTCGTCATTCAAGTCGGCGCAGGATGACGTAGAGAAAAAAAAAGCTTGACCCTCAAAACCTCAAACCGATCAAGCACGCGCGCGTGCGCAAGCAGCTCATCGTCAGGTCCAACGTGGATTCGATCGACTACGAGGAGCGTCGCGGCGCCCTCTCGCCCCGGGAGGAGACGGAACCGAAATTACCGAGCACACTCAAACCTGAGTTTCCACTCAAACCGCACCAGCTCGATGGATTGAAATGGCTCCAGCACCTATGGGCTCACTCGCCTGCAGATTGTCGCGGCGCATTGTTGGCGGATGACATGGGCCTGGGCAAAACGATCCAACTCCTGGCATTCATCGCGACTTGTCTTGAGGAGAACCCGCAGGCGGACCCGTTCCTCATTGTTGCCCCGGTTTCTCTGCTCGAGAATTGGAAAGACGAGATTGACAAATTCTTTGAGGCTGATACCCTTCCGGTCCTGGCGCTCTATGGCTCCGTGCTAGCTTCCAGGCGGCTTTCCCGGGTATCTATCGAAGCAGAAGTCACCGATGCAGGCATTGGGAGGCTGCTGATTCGCAACTGGGTGGGGAAAGCCAAGATTGTTTTGACGACATACGACACGCTGCGCGATCTAGAGTTCTCTCTGGGCAGGCAGAAGTGGTCTGCCATGATTTGCGATGAAGCTCAGAAAATCAAGAACCCGAATGCGTTGGTCTCTCGGGCGGCCAAAAAACAGAATGCCCGCTTCAAGATTGCATGCACCGGGACGCCAGTCAGAACACCTTAACGGACCTGTGGTGCCTCTTTGATTTCATTCAACCGGGTCTCTTAGGCGCGCTAGCGTCGTTTGGGCACAAATACGAAGAGGCCGATCGAGGCCGAGACGGCCGACGAGAAGGCGCAGATCAAAGACTCGAGCACTGATAGAACCTCAAAAGCTGCGAAGGATGAAGTCGGAAGTAGCCAAAGATCTTCCCGCAAAAATCGAGCCGAGGGAATGCCGGAACCTTCCTATCTCGGCCCATCAAAGGGCACTGTACTCAAAGGCAATCTATGACTTTCGTCACAAGAGCTCGACGGGTAAGCGGGAAGGCTTGGAGGGACCTTTAGGCCTCCTCCAATACTTACGTGCCCTTGTACGGATCCTAGACCTTCGGGCGGTCACTCGGCCGATTATGAGTCCTTGGTCGAGCTTGAGAGCCACTCTCCCAAATTGGCCTGGCTGCTGGCAGAGCTGCCAAAGATACGAGCGCGTCAGGAAAAGGTAATCATTTTTTGCGAATTCCGCCACCTGCAACGGACTTTGCAACGCGCTATGAGCAAGAGGCAGCTCGATCTGATCCCTGACATCATCAATGGTCAGACCTCCGCTGCTGCGGAGTATTCCAATAATCGGCAGCAACGGATAAAAGGGTTTCAGAATAAGCCGGGATTCAGGCATCATCATTTTGTCGCCGTTAGCTGTTGGCTTCGGGCTCAATATTCAGGCCGCCAACCATGTGATCCACTTCACAAGGACTTGGAATCCAGCTAAAGAGGACCAGGCCACGGATCGAGCGTATCGCATCGGACAGACGAAAGATGTTTCGTCTACTACCCTGTGATAACTGCAACTGATTTTGAAACGTTCGACGCAAGATTAGACGAACTGTTGGAATGGAAGCGCGAGCTTTCTCGTGACATGCTAAACGGCTCGGGAGATCTGGGCTCGAATGACTTCGCCAAACTTCAAGATGTTGGTGAGAGCGGCGCCGCCTCACCCCTTGGCGCGGAGTCGCTCAAGGATCTCCCGGCCCGATAGACCAGTAAAGAAGAACCAGCTCTCGGGCGAACGGCGAAAGAGGCGGAACTGGGCGTCATGGCCGCTTTTGGGGTGATAACGGGGGTCACGGATCCGGCTCTTCGGGTTCTGAAAGAGACCCGGTATTCGGCGGGGAGTTGCAGCGCCTTTCACGCTGAACAGCATACTTCGGCTACCTGTAAGCCCGCTGAGGCTTTGCCGAGGGCGATCCGGTAGTGTACGGTTCAAAGCAGCCGACAGGTTAGAATCCTCAACAATCTAGACCAGGAAAATATGGCCCGCTACACGTATTGGATGGTGTACCTCCCGGCACTTTGCCAAGAATCATTCTTACTGTTCGTCAATGATTCACTTGGCCAAACCAAGCTGCGGGACTACTCTGGCGGCGGCAAAGGCAGGATATCTCCGCGAGAGCCCTTCCTTCGATTGATGTCAATCGCGCAACAGAGTTGGGCGCTACGCGCTTTCAGGTCGAACCTCATGTCACAACCGATGACTATTTCTGGTTCAGGTCGACCCAGATCCACAACTCTCGCCATCCGCCATCCTCCCACAGTTCTGCTCCGATCTTTACGACTCCGACTGCGCTAGACCGTGTCATTCAGGCCAGCAGTGTCGAATGGGGCAGGAGCACGTCGCGGTAGTCAAAGGCAACTACAGGATTATGTGAATGAGCACGAACCATTCTCACGAACGCTCTCATGGAGGCGCTCCCTCCTCGCTTTCAGGAGTTGGGCGCGACGATAGAATGGGTGTCACCGCTCGCTCAAAATGACTACATCGAATATCGCGACGCGGAGTTTCTTCGAACGGTCAAACTCGGCAAATACACGGATAAGATCGCAAACTTCTGGCCGACCGGTGGGCCATGTTGGGACGCTCGGCACTTATTTCAACCCCGGGAAACGAGACCACCTCCGGGTGTCATTCTGGTCGAGGCCAAGAGCCACATCTCCGAGATTTATGGCAGCGGCTGCCAGGCCAGTACGCGCTCTCGCGAATTGATTCTGAGGTCTTTCACTGCCGCGAAGCGATGGTGCGGAGCAAACCCAGAGTCCGATTGGACAGGACCGCTTTATCAATCGGCCAATCGCCTAGCGCATCTTTACTTCGTTCGCGAACTGCTGGGGTCTTCTGCATGGCTTGTGAATCTCTATTTTCTCAATGATCCTATTGGACCGGCCGATCAGGATGATTGGAAGGCAGAGCTGATAAATGTCAAGGCTTCCCTCGGGCTCACGTCATCAGTGCCGTTTGCGATCGACGTTTTTCTTCCTGCGTTGCCCTCGGGAGAGATCCCTCAACCTGTTGAGAATCGCATTGATAGCGCCAACGCGCGCTCCCATCCCGTTGTGCCGGAAGCCGCCTTGACTGAAATGCCCCCCTCTAACCACGCTTTTCAAGACAATCAGATCACTACTCGTGAAGAAGACACCGAATTTGCAGTGTGGGCAGATCGATGGATGACGATTGCGAAACATACCGGGCCGTCAATTGACAATATCGCCGGTCGAGTCGAGCGACTCGTTCAGCTTTGGAAGGAGCCAATACCGGGCCGATGGGAAAGGGGTAAGGATTCCCAGCTGATGGGAACTCGATATAGAAGAGGCAACCTGAACAAGACACGACGGGGTGAACATGCGATTGAATACGAGATTCTGTGTCAGCAGTTCGGGGGTGTGACTTGCGATGGGTACAAACTGCTTGATGGCGTCAACGCGCTTCCCCTTGTCCGTGATTCAGGAGGAGGGCGCCGTGCCAATGTTGAGGCCGATATGTTCCTGCTTGCAGAGTATAAAAGGACTTATCGTCTATTTCTGTGCGAAGTCAAGGCGAACAGCAATACAGCGTGGTATGCAGCAGTGGAGAACCTACGGCAGCTGAGGCTTCTGACCTCTTGCCATGAACCGCTTGGTCTGTTTGCGCGCCGAAACCCGTCATTGGGCCTGCCTTTAAACATCCCGGTCACGGCTCTTGTAGTGGCACCGCCGCTGTTCTATTCGTCGCGCGGTCAGAACGCGAATGCGGTCGCGCCTGCATTAAATCTGCTCGCACGATTCAGTGCCGAATTCGGTGAGACGCTCGGTTGGCTGTTTGGGATTCACTTGCAATTACCGACTGGCGTCCGATTAGCGTCCAATAAGCGTTCCTTTTCAATTCCCGTCGGTGACGCTACAAGCGAAAAACTTCGCACCCGTAGCCTGGGGAAATGATCCCACGGGGCCCGAAATAAAAAATAGTGAGGAGAAATACCTAAGGGGAGCTCCGCCCCTCGCGCCCGCAAGGAGTTTCCCCCAGGCTTCCGCGCTTCCGCTTGTGCTGCCTCCGCTTTGCTCGCCCTTTCCACTCCCTCTGCGCTCCGCAAACGCCTGCTTACTGTCTGGTAACACTCCGGTTACGTGGAGAACCCGGCTCGCGGTGAGGTAATGCGAACTACAGTCATACATGTCCCTCTGCGTCACCCAAGGGCATGAAAATAGGGGGGAAGTTGAAATCTCATTGCGAGAGCTTGAATTTTCAGGGCAGAAGATGGTGCCGAGCAGGTCACTACAAGGGAAGAATCGCTCCCTCAGCGGCTAAAGCCGGAATCAGGGCATGTACGTACGGGCTTGAAGCCCATACCCTCAAAGATTTCTTGAATTTTCAGGGCAGATCCCTGGGTAGTTGTGCTGCTTGGCTGGAATCGGACGCGTTCGCCGCGGCGGTTGTGGACACCTTCGATCTGTACTTGAAACGGCCAAATGAGTCGCGTAGTATTTGGTCCGATCTCGGGGGATTGATGGAAACCAGGCAAATGCACTAGATCTGCTACCGATTTTTAGCATTGTGCTGGTCAGCACGAGGTTGTCGGCCACCCAGCCCACCGTCACGATTGAGAAACCGAAAGCGCGGACCACTACGGGCGGCACCTGCCGCATCGTGCGCGAAGGCACTTTGTCCGGGGTCTGGGGACCCACGTCTCTGCCGACCCTTGCGATCATCATTGGTCCGGGCTCACCGATGGACGACGTGATGCACGCCAGCAAAGCGAAATTCACAGGGCTCAGAAAATACTCTGACGTGATCATTGCTGTCTACCTTGGCAAGACGGCGCTTGAAGACTCCTACAATGGGCTTGGAACGATCGTATTCATGGCCGACAACACAGGAACGTTCGAGTTGAATGATCATTCCGCTTCCGGACACTTCAATTGCGGCGGACCACCGGCTCGCCAGTAGGAGCAAACCATGCTTTGTACAGTTCTCCCGTTTGCTGCGCCACTGGCGCTCTGGCTCATCGGCGTTCGCAGCTCCCCTGAAGAACACATGCGATCTTCTCACCAAAGCCGAGGCGGAGAGCCTCCTTGGCGTGCCTTTTGGACATGTCTGAGGTGGGCTGAGTTTGTGTGATTGTTGCGCCATAATGAGCTGACCGCGCCGCAAATCTCCCTTCAAGAAAAAGTAGCATTAAATTTCCTTCATCTACCCCCTAAGTAACTTAGTGCGCAGTAACTATTGAATGCCTGAAAAATCGCTTACCCCCACTTATGCAATATTAGAAACCGTAATAGTTTCAAATCATGGTACGAAGCCCGGACGGCAACCCAAACAGCAATCCGCCAACGACTCCCCCGCCACTGCCCACCCTCACCGCCATACAGCGCCGTCGCGACGAATTGCTGGCCACGCTCTCCCCTGCACAACGGCAAAACTACCTCGCATCGCAGGGGCGCGCCGCGTCGTCTCCGCAATTGCGCGCGCATCCCATCCTGGGCGAAGAAGCGCTCCATGGAGTAGCCGGGCAACTCATCAGGACCCTCGCTCCCCACACCGAGGCCCATCCGGCCGCACTCCTCCTGCAACTTCTGGCAGCCTTCGGCAACGCCGTTGGCCGCGGACCCCACTGCATGGTCGGCGCCGCCCGCCACAGCCTCAATCTCTTCGTCATCCTCGTCGGCGACTCCAGCAAGGCCCGCAAGGGAACCAGTTGGAGCCAGATCGCCTCGCTCCTTTCTCAGGCGGACCACGACTGGTACAGCACCCGCGTCTTCAGCGCTCGCCTCACCGCTCCCGGCCTCGTGCACGCTCTGCGCGATCAGCAGCCTCCCACCGACCGCCGGCTTCTCGTACTCTCTGAAGAGTTCGCCTTCGTCCTCAATGGGCTCAAGCGCACCCGAGGCCAGCTCTCACCACTCATCCGCACTGCCTGGGATAACGGCGACCTGCCCACGCTCGACGTGCACAACCCGATGCAGGCCACCGGAACCCACATCAGTCTCGTCGCCCACATTACCGAAGGAGAACTCACCGAGAACTTCCCCCACGCCGAAGCGCGCAATGGCTTTGCCAATCGTTGCCTCTGGACGTGCGTCCAGCGTGGTAACTGCCTTCCCGATGGTGGCAGCATCGACCCCAACGACTTAGCTCCCCTGGTAACGCAACTCCGGCGTGCGCTGGGCTATGCGACCGCCCTTCCCGAAATGCTCTTTCGCCGCGATGCTGCCGCCGCCGGGCTTTGGCGCGACCACTATCCTGCATTGAGCCAGGTTCGCCCCGGCTTGCACGGGGGAGCCACCAGCCGCGCCGAGGCCCAGGTGCTCCGCCTCAGCGCGATTTACGCCGCACTCGACAGTACCTCCATCATCGGCCTGCCCCACCTGCAAGCTGCCCTCGCCGTCTGGAAATACTGTTCCGAAAGCGCCTCGCTCCTATTCGGCTTCTCCACCGGAGACCCCATCGCCGATCGCATCCGTGAAGCCATCGAGGCGTCGAACGACGGCTTGACCAGGAAGAAAATCAGGAGCCTCTTTCACGGCCACGTTGAACGCGACCGCATCGACGCTGCCCTCGCGCGGCTGGAGGCCGTGGGGGCGATTCGTTGTGATCGGCAGCCCACCAAAGGCCGACCCGCGCGCGACCCACGCCGTATCGGGACGGCCAGAACGTCATTCGCGGCAGCCGCTCCAGCGGTATTGTCTACATGCCGCCCAAAGCGAAAGACATTCCGCCTCTGACGAAGCAACTCGTCGCGTGGCTCAACCGGCAGGATGAATTGCCGGAGCCGATCCGGGCGGGCATTGCACATTATCAATTTGCCACGATCCATCCCTACTACGATGGCAACGGCCGGACTGCGTGCCTATTGACCACGCTTATCCTCCACCTCGGACGATACGATCTCAAGGAGCTGTATGCGCTGGAGGAGTATTATGCCCGCGGCCTGAAGGACTACTACGAGGCGTTGACCGTCGGCCTGTCGCACAACTACTACATGGGACGCGCCGAGGCGGACGTTACGGGATGGGTCTCCTACTTCATTGAGGGCATGGCAGTCTCATTTGAGAAGGTGCGCGATTAGGCCGCGAGTGAATCGGTCAAAGGCGGCAAGGAGCAAACGAAACTGCTGCGGAATCTTGACGCCCGGCAGAGGAAGGCGCTTACGCTCTTCCGGCGCTCGCGCGAGATCACGGCGTAGGAGATCGGTGCGCTTTTGGGTTTCCAGCCAATGCGCAGGAGATGAACGAGGCGATTGCGGGGAGTATGAACTCCTGTGTGAAGCCGGACGATACGCTCTACTTCCTCGGAGACAATTCATGTGACGCCCTTGAGGTATCGGACCTCTGCTCGTGCACCCGCTTTGTTTAGAAGTTCTGGAGGACACGGTTGACAATATGAATTAGTTCATGAAACGCTTCAAATGACTCAATGATGGTAGCCATCCAATCGCGCCGAGAGGTTTTTAAATCGTCTCTGAGGGGAATCCCATCGCTGTTTCGGGGATTCTTGGACACTGGACCTATCGCTGGTGGCTTCACAGACGCGCTAGCGCCCGCGCCTTAAGTGCCATAGGCTTCTTCGAGCTGACTTCCTACAAGAATCTTGCAAATAGCGTCGCCTACCGGGTCGCTGACAACGGATTGATTGAGATACGGAGATGAATATCCTTGCCTTCTAGACACACAAATCCACTCGGGTTGCCAATCGGGTGCCAGACATACACCGTCAGGGCGCTCATCGAAAAAGATTTCGCCGGCACGATGAAGGAGCTGGCGAACGCCGGCTTTCAAGAAGTCGAGTTGTGCTCGCCGGTTGGGTATGCCGAGTTTGGTTTCGCCAACCTCGCCAAATACAGCGGGGGTGAGATCCAAACAATTCTGAGTGACGTAGGCCTGAAGTGCACGAGCGCGCACTTCAGCATAAAGGAACTTAGAGATAATCTCGCAGACCGAATTGACTGGGCGAAGGACGTCGGTTTGAACCAAATGATAGTTCCAACCCTCGCTGGTCCTCAGAGACCCACGATGGACGATGTAAAACGGGCGGCGGACGAATTCAATGAAATGGCCGAGCAATCGGCGAAGGCCGGTATTCAGCAGGGCCTTCATAATGAGGAGTTTGAGTTTACTACGGTGGGTGGCGAGCGAACCTACGATCTCTTATTAAGCCTACTGGATCCAAACCTGGTTAAGTTCCAGTTCCAGTGTTCTGCAATCGCTCACGGCTTCGACGCTGCCGCATATTTCGCCAATTATCCTGGCCGGTTCACCTCCATGCATGTCCAGGACTGGTCACAGGCGGCTAATAAGACGGTGGCTGCGGGACAAGGCGAGTTGGATTGGAAGAAAATATTTACTGCGGCGAAGGTGGGCGGCCTGAGGAACTACTTCGTGGAATTGAGCCTTGAAGCGATGAAGGACAGCGTCCTCTATTTGCGCGGATTGCAGGTCTGACAGAATCGGGCCTAGGAGTGCGTCGGAATGGAACGGATGGGGGAATTGAATTGCGGTCAGCTACCGTCCCCACCTGTCTTCCGTTTTGGATGCAGGTCATGCGCGACCCGCCGCCCGCTTCAAGTATTCTTTGCCCATGCCAAATAGGTTTCCTGAGGATCTTTCTCCGGTTCCACAATAAATCGCAGATGTTCGGAGATCGGTGTTCTTTCATTGACTCTACGCCGATATTGCTCGCGCACGGATTCCTCCGGAAGCACCCTTCCGCTTGAATCTATGCTATTCACTATCCAACACGGACGGGGACTTGTCGCCACACTGAGATCAGGAAGATCGAATACTTTTAAGATGCCCGGCACAAACCACGACAGGTTTAATGAATACTCATGGGATGCAATCAGTGTTGCATAGCTTACGAGAGTCCGATCGAGAAGAACAGAGCGTAAGCGCTTGTCCAGGAAGGCAGCCATTTGCGCAGCCAAGCCGGCACTTCCCATACCAAGAATGCGAACTTGAGTTAAATCCACGTCCGAGCGGCTGGCTAAATAATCGATACCTCGCAAGACGTCCCAGACCCGCTGTCCAATGACGGGTGCGCCTATGGCCAGGCTGGCCCAGGCGAATCTATCATCCAGATGAACGCTGCTAGCGTAGTAGTTTGGACCTCCCTTGGGCAGACGAGGTGCGGTAAGGCCGAGGCCACGGGGAGTAATTGCGCAAACAGCATAACCTGCCGCCAGCAAACGATCCATCGAACCTGGCTCTGCAACCATTCCATTTCCACAATCATCCGCCAAATAGAGAATGGTTGGGTGTTGCGTGCTGCCGGATGAGGGTTTAGCGAACCAGCCCGGGACCCGCATACCCGGTTCCGAGTGGAACTGAAATTCTTCGATCACAATATCTCTACGTTGATTCAAAGAAAGTACTTTTGATTCAAGAGCCATCGAGTGATGAGGCAGAGCAAGCAACTTGATGAGTTCGTCTTGAAGATGCCGTTGAATCGTTGTCACATCACTCGCGGGAGTTAGAAAGGGGCTTTCCGGAAGCATGAGCCGAACTCTGTCGATGCTTACCTGAACTACAGAACGGCCGCCGACGGAAGTAAGTACCTGCCCGGTACTTGTCGCATTGAGTAGTGCCCCTGAAAAGACATCCAATTCTGCTTCCGCGGGAACGTCCGCCCCGCTTTTTAGCCACCGATTAAACCATGCATACGTTTGCGCCCGATTAGAGAAGTCCAGACCGTGAGGAAGGTGGGAAGTATGGAGCTCAACCTGATCTTCTTTTCCCAGCAACTTATAGGTGCGCTTAAGCTCCTGGTACAGTTCTCTTGTCGCTTCTTCATACACAGGAGAATATGTCACACCCTCATCATGAGTTGTGTAGCAGATCAGAAGCGGCTTGGGAGCAAAAGCCGAAAGGAGATCTCCGCGGTCGAGAGTGAAAGGAAGTCCTCCGACCAGGTTTTGCTCAGCATCATCGACAGCACCCGGCGGATCGTAAAATGGGCCAGCAATGTTTTCAGAATTGCCTTCAGTCACGACAACCGCGCGAAGCCGCGGTTCCAGTGCAGCCAAATACATGGCCATCGTGCCGCCGCCGGACTGTCCGGTACAACCGAGGAAATTGGGGTCCACGTCCGGACGGCTAAGAAGATAATCTAATGCGCGTATTCCGTCCCAGGCGCAGTAAAGTGCAAAGGTGTCGCCGAACAAAACCATCGGGCGACCGGCCTGATCATGTTCTCCCGTTGGTTCAAAGCGTGATCGACCAGTCTTGGACTCAGGGTATTGAAGCCGTTCCCCTTGACCAAAGGGATCGTAGGCAAGAACCACATAGCCTTGCCGCGCCAGATTCTGGTAAAGATACTGATAGGAGTGGTACGCCTTTCCGTTCTCCGAATGACCCGGGGGGGAGATAATAGCTGGAAATGGAGGATTCCCCGAGGTTGGAATATAGAGATTGGCGGTAACGTAGACTTGTGGAATGCTTTCGAAGATGACCTTTTCGATCCTGTATTGGCCCCGATCCATCCGGCCGGTAACTTGAGCGTTCAGTGGTGTTTTTTCGAAAGGACCACCGATAAGCTCCCAGAGTTTCGAGCGGATCATTGTCGTTCGTTCTTGCGCTTCCGCAGCGGAATTGACCTTGGCCAGCGCCGACAGACGTTTATTTCGTGCCTCGTTCATCTTGCCAGTAAGATAGGCTGGCCAATCGTTCCAAAAGTCTCGACCTGACCGGATTTCCGAGATACCGGCGTGGTCCAAAGACCGGGAGCGGTCGATCGTAGCAGGGAAAGTCCGCTGTGAATTCGAAATCATTCCAGCGGCGCCGGTTAGACTTGCCGCCAGAAAATGCCGTCGCGTGGTCATCTATGAAACTCCTACCCTTTCTCGACTCCTAAACTTAGACAAAGGATCACTCGCTTGGCGGGCTGCTCCTTACTATGCAGAGTCTTTCTACGGCCATCAAAGAACCTTCCGCGGTCCATCGCGCTTGGCGTCCCAATGGAGCGTATCCAGTTCTACGGCTTCTACGGCTTCTACGGTTTCTACGGCGAGATGCGTCTCTCTGGGAGACGAGATGCGAGCGTTCTTCCAGAAATGCCAGGCGCCTTTCTCGCCGGCAGACCCGAGAATTCTACGGTGCCGGTTCGACCGAACCCCGTGTCGTACCAACCGTCAGGTGGTCGCCCCTTCATTGCCAACAATACCGCAGGTCTGCTCGTTGTTGGATCGAGGAGTGCGACACGAAAACGATTGTACCGGGCTTGAAGTCGTCGGGGATATACAAGGATTTGTCGACAATCGCGTCGCCTGGGAGCCACTTTGTTACGCACAAACTTACGATAAGCTTCGCATCGAAGTCACCACATCATGGTGGATAGCGGAGGAGCAGGAGTCAAGCATGCGATCAGCCGGCATCTACGGGCTGTGGTACAGAGGGATCGGTGATTTTGTGGGGGGGGTACTAGTTCAATAGGGAACTACCGGGTTATTTTTCGTTGACAGCGACGGATGCTGCGTATATCTATTTATTTCGGTTTATTGCGATGTACGCCCTCGTACATACTGAATAGCTTCGATCTCAGAATATCGACTTACTGTTCGTGCAGGCAGGAATAAAGTTCAATAAAAGTTGCACAAACGTCCAATCTCGCAAGCATTTTGATGGAGAATGACAGCGAAGCAGGGTCGGCTCCGCGTCGAATGCACGACTTCCGGCCGGGATGGTGAGTCAGACAGCCGGAGTTACCGGCCAAACTGCTGCACTCCAGACCGATACTGCGGAGGTATACACCGAATTGAGTGCTCAGGCCCTGCAAAACCGGGCCACGGGCTAGCGCACTTATGAGGGAATATTCAATCTAATTCCAGCCATGTCGCCCCTGGGAAAGCAACTTACCAGGGGCACAAACAAGCCTGCGAAAGCCGAGGGCTTTCGCAGCAAATATAACCGGCACCGGTGGCCCAAAGCAAGGATTAGCAAAGAATGGCGCCTGGTTCCTTGATGGTCTGGACCCCCAAATTCGAGAGAAGTGTTAACGATGCGCATAAAGCCGTACGGAAAGATGGAGGATTTTCGATGTTTCACCGCAAGATGTTCGCCTCAGGTCTTGTTTCGACTGGAGCGGCTATTCTTCTTATTACTGGGCCGGTGCTCTCCCTTCGAGCGTTTGCAGAATCACCGTACGCGTTAATTCCCGTCGAATATGGCGTGCAGCTCAAGGCGCCGAATGGTCAGGTGGTCTTTGAATACGTAACGAAGAAACCTGAAAAGATCGGGCTTACCTCACCGAGCGCAGGGTATTTCCATCCGGTGAAGACTCCTTCGGGCGAAATAGTTACTAACGTTGCGCCCGACGATCATCCCCACCATCGAGGGATTTTTTTGGGTTTTTTGGAATCGGAGTTCCACACTCCCGCCGAGTCATCCAAGACTCCGTGGAGCCATCCGGTAAGATTATTTGACATTCAGCGAGGCGACTTCTGGTCCTGGGGAATGTATGCGCCGCGCGATGGCCGGGTGATCCAAAATCGCGATATCAAGCTGGCGATCGCTGATGCAAAACGTGCTCAACTGGTAGTTCATAACGATTGGTTGATCGAAAATAAAAAGCTGCTCGAGGAAACCGATAATATTACTGTCACCGAACGCGACGGTGTCTACGTTATCGATCTTGCCTACCGGCTCGCACCCATCGTGGATTATGTGCTCAAGCAGCAGGCATTCGGAGGCTTTGCGGTCCAAGGCCAGAAGGCTGGTGACTACTACTACTCGACAGCGTCCGGCAAAGTCACTCTTCAAAGTCCGTATTATTCCGCTCCCGACTTGGACTGGCCCTCTGAGCCGTGGTACGACTACACGATCCATTTGGCGAGTGATGGAAAAGTTGCCGGGGTTGCTGTTCTGGATCATCCACTGAACCCACCGACCCGCTGGCATAACACGGTGTGGCTACTAAATCCTTGCATCACGACGTTCGGGGAGATGACGATCCACCCCGATGATCCGCTAATACTACGCTATCGGGTTGTTGTCCACGATGGACCACCGCCGACCGAACTTCTCCAGAAACTCTCGGAGGAGTGGCGCGGTATGCAATCGAATCCTTTCGTCTCTCAGTAGGAGAGGTACGGTGACGTGGGACTTCGATGAAGGCCGCTCTCGCAACCGCAAGAGAGCGGTGCTGATGCGGCCAAGGTCAATTAGGAGGGTTACTACCGTGCATAGAAGCCATTCGCTCTCGATTGCCCGCCCGGAGTGGGGCCAAGGTTTGGAATCAGTAAGAGTTTTCATTTATCATCTCGTCTAGTTGAAAAAGGGCGTCGTATCGTGTTCCCGCGCATTTCTTCATAAAAGTGACGAGTCCTCGAGCAGATACATGTGGAAAAAGACGAAGGTCGCTTCCATCGCCGGCAGCGACAAGCACGAGATGCTGATCGACGAGCGTAGACAGTACATCCTGGAACGGATCCAGAAGCAAGGAAGAGCGCTCGTAACGGATTTGTCGGATGAACTGAAAATTTCACAGATCACGATTCGCAAAGACTTGGATTGGTTGCAGTCTCAAGGACTGATTCAGCGCTCCCACGGCGGCGCGCTGCGTATTCCTTCGAACGCCCTGGCTGATCCAACCTTGCAGGAAAAGCAGAAACAGCATTTCGTTGAAAAACAGAAGATTGCCGCGGCCGCCATCAAGATGGTTGAGGAAGGCCAGTGTGTCATTCTTGATTCTGGGACAACGACGACCGCCATTGCGCAGGGCTTGAAGCATTTCGGTCAGTTGACCGTGATCACGAATGCCGTAAACATCGCTGCGGAACTTGTGGGTACGGATTTCGAGGTAATTTTGATAGGCGGAAGCCTGCGGAAGAATTCCTTCTCTCTCGTCGGGCCGCTATCGGAAGACAATCTTAAAGAGCTGCACGCAGACATTCTGTTCCTCGGCGTAGATGGGTTCGACCTGGAGGCCGGCATCACGACTCCGAACTTTCTTGAGTCTCGAGTGAATCGAGCGATGGTGAAGGCTGCCCGGAAGGTTGTGGTTGTTTGCGATTCAAGCAAATTCGATCGCCGCAGCTTGTCGCAGATCATGCCGCTTAGCGCAATTCACTACCTCATCACCGATCGCAGCCTGCCACGTGAAGCTGTCGATGCGCTACGGGCCCACAACATAGATGTGACTCTAGTCTGACCATCGCGCAAAGCGCGTTCTTTCACGTTGCGCCGCAGCAGAGTTGCGAGGGCTCGCCGCATGCGTGACGAGAACAGCAGTTACAGATAGGTAACTTAGTGAGGTTATGATGCGTAGAAGCGCGTGGCTCGCGATTGTGTCTTCGGCCGTCATTTTCGGCGCTCTATCCTTTTCTGCCTTTTCTTTAGACAACTCATCAACTCCGGCCTTCAATGGCACGAATTTGGCTGGATGGCATGTCCAAGGTTTAGGCAACTGGAAGGTGGATTACGGGCAGCTAGTCGGGTCGCCCAAGGCGGATAGCTCAAATGGGTGGCTTCTGCTCGATCACGGCTACGAGGATTTCATGGTGCGGTTTTCCTTCCAGTGCAAGAACTGCGAGACTGGCATGGTCTTCCGCAGCGTAAAGGCGGACAAGGGTACGAGCGGCACGTATCTCTCCCTCGCTGGTCCCGATCTTGGCTCCGTGTTCCGGGTGACAGTTGACGCACAGGGCAGTGAGCTCGATCGCAAGGTCCTTGGAGTCCCTAAGGGCCAGGATAATCATCCGGTGCAGCTCAAGCTGAATCCAGACGGGTGGAACGAGGTGAAGATTGTCGTACGCGGCGACATATTAGAGGGATCGTTCAACGAGTCCAGACTCCGACCGGTCACGATCGATAGCACGAAATTAGGCGGGACAAACCACTACGGTGTGGTAGGGCTGCGCATCTCGGGTGGAGCGGGGGCGGAGGTTCGTATCAAAGACATCTCGTTCGCGGACCTTACCCAGAGGCCGGCCCTTCCCAGCGAAGTGACCAGTGTCCACTTCCGCGAGCGCAAGCTTACGGATCTGTTCTATAGCGAGGGGATCGCGGCGGGTGACTTGAACCGGGATGGCATACAAGATGTGGTGTCGGGGCCGTTCTACTACCTCGGTCCCGATTACACGTTAGCGCGGGAGATCTATGCCTCGGCGACCACCGACCCGAGCGACAAGAACGACGGCTCATATACGGAAAGCATGTTGAACTATGTTTATGACTTCAACGGAGACGGGTGGCCGGATGTTTTGGAGGTCAGCCTCGATGCCGCTTATCTCTACATCAATCCGCGCGGCGAAAGGCGCCATTGGGACGTATACAAGGTGGTTGACCTGAGTGCTGAAACAACTCAATTTCAGGATGTCGACGGGGATGGACGTCCGGAGCTGATCATGGCCCAGGGGCGGGGCGCGAATGTGGAGATCGGCTACGCGAAGCCAGATTGGTCAGATCCCACCAAACCCTGGACGATCCATCTGGTTTCGGAGAAGGGAGCCTGGGGGCCGCACGGCATGGGTGTAGGCGACGTGAATGGTGACGGCCGTATGGATATGCTGCACTCCAATGGTTGGTGGGAGCAGCCGCCTGCCGGAACCACTGGCCTTTGGAAGTTTCATCCTGTCCCGGAGTTCGGTGGGGGCCCCGGGACAACCATGGAACGCCCGTTCGCTGGGGGCGCTGACATGTTTGTCTATGACGTCAACGGTGACGGCCTCCCGGATGTCATCACCAGCCTTGGGTCGCACGGGTACGGACTAGCCTGGTTCGAGCAGAAGAAAGATAGCCATGGTGTCATCTCCTGGAAGCGTCACCTGATTATGAACAATCCCTTGTCTCCTCCGGATGTCCTTCAGGAGTGGGAGGAGGCTGACAAGTCCGTGGCTTTTTCCGAGCTCCATGCCCTGGCGTTGGCTGACATGGATGGAGATGGGCTGAAAGACATTATCGTCGGCAAGCGCTGGTGGTCGCACGGAGATAACTACAGCTCCCCCGACGCTTACGCTCCGCCTGTCCTGTACTGGTTCAAGCTGGTTCACAAGCCAGGTGGGCAGGTGGAGTTCGTCCCCCACCTGATCAACAACAACTCGGGAGTAGGAACCCAGATTGTGGCCGTAGACGTGAATGGCGATGGGAAGCCGGACGTTCTTACCTCGGCGCGCAAGGGCGCCTTCATTTTCTTTAATAATCTCCCCAATCAACGTTGACGGGAGGAATTCTACCGGAAAAGAAGTCAAAACTTCGCACCGGCGTTCTCCTGATCAGCAGATTCGCGCGCATGCTATTGAACTCACAAAGCAATGGATTGATCGAGCTGCGATGATTGAGTGCCCAAGCGTGATGGTGAACCAAGGCAGGACGTTCGCCGACGATCTTACACCGGTTATCGACTCACTCAAAACAACTGCGCGATTATGGCGAGTCGAAGAACGTTGCAATCATCATGGAAGAACGGGGACCGATCCCTATCGACACGCTTGTGAAGGTAATCAGGGACTCCGGGATTCACGCAAATCCCGATATTTGTAATTTCAGGGACGAAGAAAGTACGGAGACGTGATTACGCTTAATGTACCCACTTGCGATAACTGTCAGTCATGTCAAATGGAATCTTGAAAAATTCGACTTTGCGAAAGTTATTCAAATCTCCGTCTGATGTGGTGGTTTTTGCCTGCGGTGCATCACGGCATAGACGACAAGGCCCAGCAGCAGCCACAACACCCCCAGCAATCGCGCGCTGCGGTCCAGATGAAGCCAGATGAAGGCGCATACCAAGAATCCAACAATCGGCACGACAGCAGCCAGAGCGACTCTTTCTTCCGAGCGGAACTTGTAGTGCAGGAAAGCTGCTAGATTGACGCCCATGAAGGCGATGAAGGCTCCGAAATTCACTAGTTCTGCCCCGCGTTCATAGCTCAGCAGAAACGATCCGATCAGGGTGGCCAGTCCCAGGAGCAGGACGTTGTTGCGAGGGATGCCAGTCTTCGGGCTGACGACTCCGAAGAAGCGCCGGGGCAGGGCGTTTTCACGACCCATGCCATAGAGCAGCCGCGCCGCTCCAAACTGGGCTGCGATGCCGCTACCCATGTTAGCCACGATGAGAGTTGCATTGAGCAACAGGAAAAGGAAGCGGCCTCCCACGCGCAACGCGACATGAACATAGGCAGTGTCGACCATTGAGGCTGCGAAAGGCACACGAGCCGGCCATGCGAGCTGGGCGACGTACACTTCAATGACAGAGAGCAGGCCAATCGCCAGACAGGTGAAGACGGTACCCAGCATCACATTTCTTCGCGGATTTTCAACCTCTTCAGACATCGTGGAAATCCCGTCGAAGCCAATGTAAGTGAGCACGGCGACCGAGGTTCCCTGGAGGATGCGGCTCGCGGAGAAGGCGGTTGGATCATAGAACGGAATCAGCCATGCTCCACCGTATGGGCGGATCACCTCGGCGATGTATCGAATTCCATACGCGAGGAAGATCACCACGACGAGGCTCATGGCGATGGTGAGAAATATGTTCACCCGGGCGGAGGTCTGCACACCGCGCAGATTGAGCCCGGTAAACAGAAGAACAAACGCCACAGCCCACGCGGCGTAGGGAACCGCCGGCAGCAGTTCATGACACGCCACGCTGCACCATACCACGCAAATGATCGGGTTCAGCATGTAGTCCATGAGCATTGCCCAGCCCACGATGTACCCGCCGAAAGGATGGATTTCTTTAGCAACGTAGGTGTAGGCGGAGCCGGCGCTCGGGTAGACGCGCGCCATCCTCCCGTAGCTTATGGCTGTGAACAGCATAGCGACCAACGCGACGAGAATGGTCGTAGCGACGTGCCCCCGAGCCACATTGCTGACGACGCCATAAATGCTCATGGGGGCGGTAGGCTGGATGATGATGATGCCGTAAACAACCAGATGCCAGAGTTTAAGGGAGCGCCGCAGTCCTGGAGTTCCTGGCTGGCGGTCAACTTCTAGAGGCAGAGCAGCGCTATCCAAAATTAGACTCCTCAAGTGGTGCTGGCCGCAGTCACGGGTTGTCACGAGCGGGAGATTGCCGCGAACGGGCCCCAAAGTGCGGATTCCGTATTATTACCAGTGCTTACGGATGTGCCGCAATATAAAAGCCGGGAACTGACAGCGGGAACTCACAGAACGAGCTTGCGGGGCGGGTCGATGCACGGCGCTCCAGAGCCGGAGGCCAGGGAACTCAAGCACTTTGGATTGTGCGGCTTGTCCACGGCGCCACTTGACACCCATTCGGAAATTATTCCTAGCTTTCGATCTAAAAAATAATAAATCGAAATCTGCTGCCCTTGGAAATCCAAATATAGCGACTTAGGCAGGAACGGCTCAGAGTTCGGCTTGCTGGTGTCGCCCCTGGGTCTAAGGTATTTTCCGAGACGCATTTTCAAGAGCCTGGCTATGAAGATTCATGACCTCGCCGACTCGAAAAATCAGATGCCGCGGGCCGGCGGCAGTGAGCTCATCTACAACCGGCAGAGCCATCAGAGCTGGTTTCCCGGCGCACTCACCTCAGACCGCTTTATCACGATTCTTCGCTTCGATCTCCGTCAGAACCCAACTCCGATCGTATCTGTTAGAGATTCATCAATAAATAATCGAGAAGTTGTTGTTGCATAGCATAAGGCTCAGGGCCGCCAGTTTCCATGGAATAGACGCCTTTAAAGCCCATCTCTTTCGAGATCCCAATCGCTGTCGCGAAGTTGAATCTTTCAGGATTCCATTTGACATGGCTGACCGTCTTTGTAAGCGGGTACATTAGGCGCAATCCGCGTTCCGTGTTTTCTTCATTCCCGAGGTTACCTATGTCGGGATTTGCGTAAATGCCGGCTCCTTTGATTACCTTTACAAGCGTATCGATAGGAGTCTTTCCCCTGGGCTCCAAGATGATCGAAACCCCCTTTGAGGCGCCGTATTCGGCCAGTTGCTTGAGCGCATCGATTGCCGGAGTAAGATCGCCTTCCAACAACACTCCTTGATTCGGCATGACGCTCGGGCATTCAATCATTGCACTTCGATCAATCCATTGTTTCGTGAGCTCAATGGCATGAGCACGAATCTGCGGATCAGGGGAACAGGGGCTGATGATTCCCTTATAGCCGCTCTCATCCAATTCGAGAGGCATATTCACCATCCGAGAGTTTGCCTTCTGCAGCCGCGCGTGAAATTTATCGAAGTAAGAAGGTTCCATCGAGAGAAAATGTATCTGCTGCACCTCGACGTTGTGAATGTGGTAACGACTCGAGAGCATCGACGGAAAATCCATTATGTCAAGTTGTCCCGGTGTCGCCGGCTGGCTCCAGTCCCTCACTTCTTTCAGAAGGCCGTCAAAATTCCCGGACATCGCACCCACGCGGTCCAGCTTAGACATGAGGACAGTGTCTTGGGCTGTTCCATAGGCGGCAAAGGATGCAGCGGCCATAGAACCAATTAAGAAGTCTCGACGTTTCAAGATGTAACCTCCAGTTATTTCCTTGTAACCGTACGGCCCGGTTCCTCAGAGTTCGAACCAGAGGTATCAGTATCAGGAGTTACGAGCCGTCAAAATGCGGCCCTGAGCGTCCGGCTACTCTGAATGCTTGCGATACCTTCATCGTAAAAGCTGATTTCACACTGAAGAGAAGGCTAACGTAAGCTAGAGAAGGGTAACGCAAGTGATGCAAAAGTCAAGCGAAACATTCGCATGTACTTCTGCGCTTTCTTACCGATTTACCGGCCTCATCAAATACACATTTGCGGATAGCGTGCTCCGCGGGAATCATTGCTGGGCGAACAGGCCTATCCTGAGTCTCATCGCTGTGCCCTGCAGAATGCATCACGTATTGGTCCAGCCAAGAGCGGACGTGAGCAGGACCTCCGCAGTCTGGATCACGGAATCGAATTCCACGAATTCGTCCGGGTTGTGCGCGCCCGCCCCGCGGGGTCCAAAGAGCAAGGTCGGGATACCAAAATCCCGCTGAATTAATCCCGCATCGCACGGATAGGGTGCGGCGGTGACGACGGGTTGACGGCCCATTACGGCGCCCGCGCTTGCAGCCATGCAGCTCGTCCAGGGGTGGTCGAGCGCCAGTTCATGGCCGTACAGCGGTGCACCGATCAAAGGTTCCCAGCGAACCGGATGCTTGCGAAAGAACGGATCAGCGGAACAAAACCGATCGAGCTGCTTGCGGATCTTCCGGATGACCGCGTCCACATCCTCTTCGGGAAGGAACTGAAGGTAGACCCGGACTGTCGCGCGCGAGGGCACGCTCAGCGGGACCTCGGGATCGAGCCGATTCGCTTCTACCGCCAGCACCTGTACGGGGACGCGATCGGGAAAGCGCGCATAGGCTCGATCGGTTGGCAGCTTGCTGCGCTGCGTGGCCAGTCTGTCTACCCAGCCCAGCAAGCGGCCCATGGGGACCGCAGGACTCACGACCGCTTCTTTGGAGAAGTATGCGGAGGGATCCCCGGCTTCCACGATGAGATCGACAACAAATCCTCCTCGCGTTGCCCGATAGATTTCCATCTGCGTTCCTTCAGGAATGACGCAGGCGTCTGCATTTCCCGTACGCAGACGAGCAGCGATCGTTCCTCCACCACCACCCCACTCCTCATCGACAACAGACTCGAAGATCAGATCTCCGCCAGGCCGAATCTTCGCCCGCGCGAGTGCACTCACGACCGCTGCATTCGCAACCACTCCGCCCTTCATATCGAAGGAGCCCAGTCCATAGATGCGCCCCTGCTGAACATGCGCCGACCATGGTGGCCGCGCCCACGCTGCTCGTCCTGGCGGCACCGTATCCATGTGCCCGTTGAGCAGGAGACTTCTTCCGCGACCTGAGCCCGGAATTCGGGCGCTCAGATTGCTGCGACCCGCGTAATTCCGATTCCTGCGTACAAGAGGGCTGCCAGAGGTGGTGACAAAACCCGTGTCATAAAGCTCCGAGCGCACACCATGCTCACGCAGGAAGGCCTGCAGCACCTTCTGCGCCGGCGTCTCATTTCCGCTGGGGGGAATAGCGACGCTGTTGGTGCGGACCAACTCCCGTAGCAGTCGCTTTAACCCGCTGCGCAGAGGACGGATCAGTTTGCGGGCATCTGTCGCTGTTTCCATCGTCCTTGTCGTTTATCTTTCATCTCACATCGCAAAGCGCTAACTGCCCAGTTTGCGACCGCTGCACTCTACGCTCGAAAGGGCACCGGTAATAGCAGCCCGCGCCGGTTCGCGCGGCTATCTCTGTTGCGGTCTTGCTGGGGGTTTGTCTCCTTGATTATGCGCCTCGTTTCTTCGAGCGGCGCTTGGCGATGGATCTCAGGGCAGCGCAAATGCGAACACCGAGTGGTTGGCCGAGATAGCAATATACTGCTTACCCTCCACCATATAGGTAACTGCCGTGGACGAGATCTGGCCACCGGTCGTGGCATGCCACAACGGTTTACCTGTTTCCGCATCAAGTGCCCAGAAGTATCCTTCTCGGCTGCCTGTAAACAGAAGATTCGTAGCTGTGGTGAGCATCCCGCTGTCGCTGACATCGTGCATATTGAATGCCCATTTCTCTTCGCCCGTAAGCGGATCAAGCGCAATGACTGCGCCATGGCCGGCGACATCTGTCCAAGTGTTGATCGGACCACGCCGAATGGGCTGCAGCGCGGATTTGGTGGCGCCGCCGAAGTAGGTCTTGCCTGCAACATAGTCGTCCGGCAATTTAGAAAAGTAGGAGTAGTAGTCTTTCCACGCGGATAGATAGAAGAGCCCAGTGCGCTGGCTCCAGGAAGGGGAATACCAGTTCGTGCCACCCTGCATGCCGGGATAGAGCTTAACACCTTCGACTGCCGGTTGCGTGTTGGGCGCCGGGATGGGGCGGCCATTCTTGTCAAGGGCCGTCGCCCATGTCTCATGGACGAACGGATTGCCCCGTATAAACTTTCCGGTTGTCCGGTCAAGAACGTAGAAGAAGCCGTTCCGGTTGGCCCATAGAATCAACTTCCGCTTACTCCCATCCCAATTTATGTCGGCGAGAACCGGAACCTGTGCGGAATCCCAGTCGTGGGTGTCGTTAGGCGTGAACTGGAAATGCCACTTCAGCTCTCCTGTATCTGCGTCGAGAGCAACCACAGAGCAACTGTACAGGTTGTCACCGGCGCGCTCGTCCGCATTCCAGTCGGGTCCGGGATTGCCAGTGCCCCAATAGACGGTATTGAGTTCCGGATCGAATGAGCCAGTCACCCAGCTTCCGGCAGAGCCGTGCTTCCAGGAATCTCCGGCCCAGGTATCATGACCGGGCTGACCTGGGCCGGGTATAGTATTGAACTTCCACATCAGTTTTCCGGTCGCGACATTGTAGGCAGCAATGAATCCGCTGATGCCATACTCCCCGCCTGCCGGTCCCAGGATGACCTTGTCCTTGACCACGAGTGGCGCTTCCGTGATCGAGTAACCCAACTTCGGATCGGCGACTTCGATATTCCAGACCACGCGCCCGTTCTTGGCGTCGAGCGCAACCAGATGCGCATCGATCGTGCCCATGAACAACGTATCGCCATGAATGGCAAGCCCACGGTTTACCTGCCCGCAGCACAGGCGCGCCTCGGGCGAGGCGTGATATTGATAAGTCCAGAAAATGCGGCCCGCTTTTGCATCGAGAGCCACTACATCGTTCGGCGCCTGGGTTACGTACATGACGCCATTAACAACGATGGGCGTGGCCTCCATCTTTTGTATCGAATCGGCCTGGAAAACCCATTTCATTTCCAGATTCTTTACATTGCCGGGAGCAATCTGATCGAGCGTGCTGTAACGTTGGCTGAAGTAACTACCCGAGTACGTTAACCAGTCTTGCGGCTGCTGGCCGGCATGGCGCAAGTCCTCATACGTTACCTGTGCATTCAGACTGGAACCCGCGAGCGCAAGTCCCGCCAGAGCAAGTAAGCGGAATATCCGGGACCTCATTGGGGGCGCCTTCCCCCGGTTCTTACGTCTGTGTCCGTTTCTTCCAGGCTGACCAGATAGGCGATTAAATCCGCCCGCTCGGCGCCGGTCAAATTATCTTTATAGGACGGCATCATCGGTCCCTTTTCAATGGTGTATTCCTTCAAGTCCGCTTTCGTCAGAGAGACCAGCCGCTGTTTGGAATCGATGATCTGCGCGGTAAGGGTGTCTTCGTTCAAACGGCGCCCTGTGATTACGGTGCCGTTACGCGTGACGGCGCGTACGAAACGGTTCTGCGGAAGAGCGGTCGAAGCCGGATTAAGCAGCGTGTCTTCCAGATAGCTTGGACTGCGCACGGAGCCGACACTGCTAAGATCGAGCGCCATATAGGAACCGTTGCCATTCACCCGGTGGCAACTCAAGCATTGGCCCTTTCCCTCGAATATGGCGCGTCCCTTGGCTGCATCACCCAACGCAACTTTCCTCGTTTTGAAGTCGCGCATGGCGTGAAGATACGCTATCACTGCGAGAAGGTTTCGGCTGGAGAGGTTATTCGGCGGCATGGCTGTGCCGGGAATACCGTTTTGAATCACATGCGCCAGTTGGTCGTCATTGGACGCGTGCTGGAAGTGACCTGATTTGAGATCCACCCCGCTGATCTGATTGCCATCCGGTCCGTGGCAGACACTGCAGGTGGAGCTAAAGACTCGGGCGCCGTTATCCAGTTCAGCCGGATCGACGTTTCCCTCCTGCTGCGCGTTCAAGCGCGCGTCCGTCGCCAACCATCCTAAGGTGGAAATCACGAGCACACAAACCAAGCGGCTCGCGCGCCTATGTTCAAGTTTCATTGACCTTCCGGAAGAGAAATATACTTTGTTCCAATGCGCGCCGCAAGCGCAGGGAAAACCGCGGATTGCTCCCGAAGCTGCACAAAGGATGAGAGTGGCTTATCGAAGCGGGCCCGGCAAGCCTACGCAGAATGCGCGCGTGGAGAGCATTCATGGCCGGCTGCGCGAAGGTGTTTACGGGGCAGCTGGTTCCAGAACCTGTTTGATGCCAGAAGGAAGATCGCCATCCGCGCCGTGACTACCACGAAGAACGGCCTCACATCAGTCTGGACTACATGAGCCAGCAGAGTTTGCACCGCGAACTGAGCTATAGAAAAGACGCGGGCTGCGCCCGCTTGGGAACCCGCCACAGGCGTTTCCCATAGCTCCGGCGGCTAGTGGCGCCGCGCGGAAAATGGGGCGGGTTAATTTCTGGTTGCTTTTTTTCGGTATTAGGCTTACGCTTTCTCGCTATTAGAGCTTACCGCTCGAAAGTAACGAAATGAAACGAAACGATATGACACCCAATATCTCTTTTGGGGACATCGATAAGTGGCATCTATTGGAGACAGTATGCGCAAGGTCCTACTAAGCATTTTCTTGTTGCTGACAACCACGCCGATGTGGGGTCAGGCAGACACCGGTGTGATCACCGGGACTGTGAACGATCAGGCTGGAGCGGTGATCCCGTCCGCTAAGGTGACGATCACCAGCCAGACCACTGGCGTGGCCACGGTGATTATGGGCGACAGCCGCGGCTCCTTCACGACAGCGCCCATGAAGGCGGATGTCTATTCGGTAACAGTTACAGCGACTGGTTTTGAGTCGGAGACCCGGGTTGGCGTGGGGCTCCAGGTGCAGGATCGACTCAATCTCAATTTCAATATGGTGGTCGGGCAGGTCAGCCAGAGTGTCGTGGTCACCGATCAAACTCCCGCCCTGCAAACGCAGACCTCAAGCTTGGGCCAGGTGATTACCTCCGAGACGATGTCGGATATTCCCTTGAACGGCCGTTCGTATATCCAGCTCGCCACCCTGAGCACGGGTGTGATTGGGACCACCACGGGCACCAACGGGAACACAGGCGGCAGCAGCGGCCAGTTTAACCAGATATCGTTCGCCACCAACGGCGCCCGGGGCACGCTCAACAACTTTTTGCTGGATGGAATCGACAATAATTCCAATGACAATGGCGGCTCGATCCTGCATACGAGCGTGGACGCCGTTCAGGAGTTCAAGATTCAGACAAGTTCCTACTCGGCGGAGTTCGGCCGCAGTGGGGGCGCTGTGATCAATGCGGTGATCAAGTCGGGCACAAACGCTTATCACGGAAGCCTGTATGAGTTCTTCCGCAATTCCGCGCTCGATGCGCGCAGCTATTTTGAAGAAGCGGGAACCCCAAAAGCGCCTTTCAAGCAAAATCAGTTCGGAGCTACCATCGGCGGCCCGATTTTCAAGGAAAAGCTGTTCTGGTTCGGCGACTACGAAGGAAGTTCGCTCCGCATTCCCAACACCTATATTTCAACCGTGCCAACCGCGGCGGAACGGACGGGTGATTTTTCCGCGGCTCGCTTTGGAACCATCTACGATCCCAGCACCTACGACGCGTCCACCAATACCCGTACGGCCTTTCCTGGGAACATTATCCCCGCCGACAGAATCGATCCCATCTCGAAGGCGTTCGTGAACCTTTACCCACAGCCGAACCAGTCGGGGTCCCACAACAACTATGTGATCACCCCGTCGGAGCCGTATCTCCTCAACCAGGGAGATTTCCGCGGCGATTACCATCAATCAGACGTTAATCAATATTTTTTCCGGTGGTCGATGAGCGGCCTCACCTACCTGCAGCCGCAAAGACTTCCGGGGCTGGCAATCGGTCAACGCGGTGGCTACGGCTTTGAAAACACCATGGGCGCTTCCCTGGGTCAAACCCACACCTTCTCGCCCTCGACGGTGAACGAATTCCGCGCGGGATTTAACTGGGTATACATCCACCGCGGGGTGCCGGTCACCGGCAACAACGCGCCTCCCGATGATCTCAAGGTGCCCGGCGTCACCTTTGATTCCAACACCGCTGGACTGACGCAGTTCTCGCCCAGCGGCTACCGCGGCCTTGGTGAACCTGGATATCAGCCCACGATTTTAGCCAGCGAGGAGCGCCAGATTACCGATGTGCTCAACCTGGTACATGGCAAGCAGACGATCGCAGTGGGCGGCGAGGTACGCTGGACCGAATTCAATATATTTCAGGTTCCCGCTCCCAATGGGTCTTTAAGCTTCAGTGGACAGTTTACGCAGAATCCACTCGATGGCTCGGGAGGCGACGGCTTGGCGGACGCGTTGCTCGGCCTCCCTTTATCGTCCACGATTGACACGCAGATAGAGGTACAAAACAGGCAGTTTGTACCGTCAGCATTTGTTCAGGATGACTATAAGTTTTCGCACAGCTTGACGTTGAACTTAGGGGTGCGCTACGACTACTACTCCCCCGTCGTCGCGAAGCACAACCAGCAAGCCAATTTCGATTACACGACTGGCCAGTTGTTGGTTGCAGGCCAGAATGGAAATTCCCGTGGGCTCGCGACTCCGGATCATTTCAACTTCTCGCCGCGGGTAGGCTTTGCCAAGACGCTGCGCAACAATACGGTTTTCAGCGGCGCTTATGGCATCTTCTGGAGCGGCCAGGAAATACGGACTGCGGCTACGCTTCAGCTTGCTTATAACCTGCCCTTCTATTACCAACCGACGTTCACGAGTGATGGCATCACTCCCCTCCTGACCGTATCCGGAGGCTTTCCGACGTTTGATCCTCTGGATGCGCCGGATCCGGGAGTGACGAGTGTGGACGTCCGAATGAAAACGCCCAGCTACCAGCAATGGAATCTTTCCGTGCAGCAGGCTTTACCGGCTCAGACGTCTTTCGAACTCTCCTACGCAGGATCGAAGGGAACCCATCTTCAGTCTCTGGCGGATCGCAACCAGGACATGACGCCCGGACCCGGGGACGTGCAATCGCGCCGCCCTTATCCGAACTTTGGGCCCTTCGCCTCGATAGAAAACCGCGGCAACTCAGGCTATAACTCGATGCAGGTGAAGGTCGAGAAACGGGCCAGCCACGGCCTTTACTTCCTTAGCTCGTTTACATGGAGTAAGGCGTTCAACGATCAGCCGGAAATCTGTTGCAGTTCCCCCTGGCCGCAAAACACCTGGAACATTGGCGCCGACCGCGGGCTGGCCGATTTCAATCAGAACCTCCGCTGGGTTCTTAGCTATGACTACCTTCTTCCCTTGGGGAAAGGGCACAGCCTGCTTGGTGGCGGCCGCACCGCTGATCTGGTTGCCGGGGGTTGGCACCTTGCCGGCATCTATTCGCTGGCGAGTGGCTTCCCCTTCTCTCCACAGATAGGGTATGACACTTCCAATACCGGCAGCCAGGGGCTGTTGCGCCCGGATCAAATTTTGCCCAACGGCAACCTTCCCCGAGGACAACGCAGCCCCAACCTGTTCTTCAATCCCGACGCCTATGCGGTTCCGGCGAACTTTACTTTTGGCAACGCCGGCCGCAATACTCTGATCGGTCCCGATACGAATGATTGGGACGCCTCTCTGCGCAAAACATTCCAGATCACCGAGTCTCAGAACCTGGAGTTTCGCGCCGAGTTCTTCAACATCCTGAATCATCCAAGTTTCGCGCAGCCTGATCCCTATATCACCGACGGCCCCGGCGCGACCGGAGTCGTCACTTCCATCGCCGGGTCGAATCGTGAAATTCAGCTAGCCCTGAAATATCACTTTTAAAAAGAAGCAGGCACTGTTTTAGATCAGTTGACGGGACATGCATTCGATGTACAGATTGAAGTGCGTCGTCATTCGCGTTGTCGTTCTTGGTGTCATTCTTGGAACGATGGCGGTGTTGACTGCTCATGCCCAAAGCTTGCCTCCAGGAAACGGGAAAGCGGACTTTCAGCGCATTTGCAGCAGTTGCCACAGCATAGATAGGGCGACCAGTCAGCGGATGACCCGGGCAGAGTGGGCTGCGGTAGTGAGCGACATGGTGGGGCGTGGGGCTCAGGGAAGCACCGCAGACCTGGACAATGTCGTGACCTACCTCAGCGCCAACTTTGGCCAAAGCAACGCTTCCTCCTCTCCTTCCCTTCCCCCTGCATCTGCTGCGGGTGAGCAGACAGCGCCGTCTGCTCACCCGCCCTTTGCGCCCGACGCCGCGGCGCAAGAAGCCCCGCTGAGTGCAGAGGAGATGTCGAAGGCAAAGGGGCTGATTCAGGCAAGCGGGTGTTTGTCGTGCCACCGGGTTGGTGACATGGGTTCGTATGTTGGACCGTATCTGGACAGCGTCGGAGCGCATCGATCACCGGAGCAATTGCATGCCTCGCTGGTGTCCCCAAACAAAGAAGTTCTCCCGGAGAACCGTACCGTGCGGTTGGTCACCAGCGACGGAAAGACGGTGACGGGAAGACTGCTCAACCAGGATGCGTTCAGCGTGCAGTTTATCGACTCGTCGGGTCAACTAAGATCCTTTGCGAGATCGAGTCTTCGCGAATTTACGATTGTGACGGCGAACCCCATGCCGTCCTACGCGAATAAGCTGAGCGCGCAGGACCTTACGGATCTGGCCCGCTACCTCGGGTCATTGAAGCAATAAAGATGGAAACACTGAAGTTGGGAAGAGGACATACCATGCGTACTGTTAAGTCGCTGTTTGCGCTACTCGGGCTGTTCGTGCTGACCACGTTGGCGCCGACCGCGCGGGCTGCTGAGGAAGGCTTCAATGGCCGGTGGGACATTGAGGTGCTCTCCAAGGCTGTTGATATTCAGTTCACCACTACCAAAGCGTGGTGGCTGGAGATTACTGGCGCGGGAACGCCCGACATGAAGATTCAGTTTGTGGGGTCGCCCGACGGCAGCCTGGATGACATCACCGAGGCCAAGGTTGAGGGCAATGTGTTGCACTTTGCGTGGATGCCAAGAGCACGCGGCGGCGTGACGCCGGATCCGAAGGAGCGTCTTGAATATGAAGCGAAGATCGTCGATGGGGTGCTGGAGGGCAAGATGACAGGCGCTCCGGGCGAGGTGAAGTTCAGGGGACACCGCGCGCCGGCGATCGATGAACACGACGACGGCAGTTGGGTGAAGGGTAAGCCGATCACGCTGTTTAACGGCAAGGATCTCAAAGGATGGACAGGCGTTGACACCCCCAAAGCGGAAGGCTGGACGGTGGAGGACGGCATTCTGAAGGGCAAGGGTCAGGCGGACGATCTGATCACTGTTGCGAAGTTTTGGAACTTTGAACTGCACGCCGAATACAGACTCGGCGCAAAAAGCAACAGCGGCATTGGCCTGCGCGGCCGCTACGAAGTTCAGATCGCCTCCGATTACGGCCATCCTCCGAACATGCACGGCACCGGCGCGCTCTATACGCGCGTTTTGCCCAGCGTGAATGCAGGGAAACCGCCGGACGAGTGGCAGACCTTTGAAATCCGTCTCGTGGGACGGGAAGTCACCACGACGCTGAATGGGCAGAAGCTTTATGAGCGAGGAGTCATTGATGGCCTGACAGGAATCGCCTTCAACCCGTTCGAAGGCGAGCCAGGGCCGATTGAGTTGCAAGGCGATCACGGTTCGGTCGAGTTCCGGAATCTTGTGCTGATACCCCTTACGCAGCGCAAAGGCAAATAGCCAAGATTCACGGTATTCATAGGAGAGGGATATGAAACTCCGGCTGTGGGTGATATTTGCGTTGCTGACCGGTACCTTGCAGGCGCAGGTGACTTACGAGCGCCTGCTTCACGCTGATAGGGAACCGCAAAACTGGCTCACGTATTCGGGAGGTTATGCCAGTCATCGTTACAGTTTGCTGACGCAGATCAATCGAGACAACGTCAAAAATCTTCAAATGAAATGGGTCTACCACCCCATCGGTCATCCCGAGGACGAGAAGATGGAGAACACGCCTCTGGTGGTGGATGGGGTTTTGTACGCGGGCACCATGACGGAAGTGGTGGCGCTGGACGCGGTCACAGGGCGGCAGTACTGGAAGCTCTCGCGCCCGTTCGATCCCAACGATTACCCGACGCAACGCATTTACCTAGTCAACAAAGGACTGGCGATCGCCGGGAACACGTTATTGTGGGCGACGGCCGTCGATTGCCATCTGCTCGCCATCGATATCAAGACCGGGCGCGTGAAGTGGGAAATCGCTGCCGCGGACTGGAAGAAAGGCTACCAGTTCGATGTGCCGCCTTTGGTGGTGAAGAACATGGTGATCCTCGGACCTGCGACCAATGATATGGGCGCGAACTGCTGGGTCGGCGCCTTTGACATCAACACTGGGAAGGCACTCTGGAAGTTCTACACCAGTCCGGTGAAGGCCGACGATCCGGCCGCCAAGACGTGGGGAGGCGACACCTGGAAGCACGGCGGCAGCCCCATCTGGAACGGCGGTTCCTACGATCCTGAGACGAATCTCACCTACTGGGGCACGGGCAATCCGAATCCAGGCTGGAATGCCGATCAGAGAGTGCCCGGGGGAGTGCCCAGCGACAACCTCTACTCGGATAGCGTGGTTGCAGTCGATGCGGACACGGGAAAGCTGAAGTGGTATTACCAATTCACGCCGGGTGACGAGTACGACTGGGACTCCACACAAATTCCTGTACTCGCGGATATCGACTGGCAGGGCAAACCGCGTAAGGTGATGTTTTGGGCCAATCGCAACGGGTTCTTCTATGTCTTCGACCGCGAGACTGGTGAATTTCTGTCAGGCAAGCCTTTTATCAAGGAGACGTGGGCGGACGGCATCGATAAAAATGGCCGGCCGATTAAAGTCGCAAAGTTCTGGCCCAAACCGATGGGTGGGATCGTCGTGATGCCTGGTTCGCAAGGCGGCACAAACTGGTATCCCCCCTCTTACAGCCCACGAACCGGTCTCTTCTATATGTCGGTCTGGGACAACTACCAAGCCCTTTCGGCTAAGCAGCCTTATAACCCGTGGGCCCCAGGCGTGTTGTATACGGGAGGTGGTTGGTGGCCCGGCTTTGGAGAAAAGGGCCCCCCCGCTGACTGGCCCGCCCGTGTCCCGCCGCCCGTGACGCCAACGCGTGGGCGTGTGGCTGCGAACTATAAGACGGAGGCCGAAGGATACGGCGCGATCCGAGCTATCGATCCGAAGACCGGTGAGAAGAAGTGGGACTTCAAGATGGTCAGCAATACCGAGTGCGGCGTGCTCTCCACGGCTAGCGACTTGGTATTCGGGGGTGGCATGGATGGGGACTTCGTAGCCCTCGATGCGAAGACCGGCAAGCCCCTGTGGCACGCGTATCTGGGCGGGGTCAATGCGAGCGGTCCGATCAGTTACGCGGTAAATGGGAAGCAATACATCGTTGGTACTGGCGGCGGTGTGATGTACGCCTTCGCTCTGCCGGATTAGCGTTCCGATTGTGAAGCCCGATACTCCTTTTGCCACCTTTATTGGAGCGTGAATCGTGCACACGATCGTCGACGTCACTGTGTCCGGCCGCTTAACCAGCTTTACAGTTTTGCCAATTTTCAGCACTGTCTTTACACATAGATTATGGATGCAGCCAACTCGCAGCTCTACCGGCCTGCCTGGTTGCGGGAGCGCGACGGTAGGACAAGCTACGACATGGATGTAAGAGGGAGAAGAGGGCCGCCGCTTTGGCGCGATTTTCACCCAGTCGCTCGAGGAATGTAATGAGATAGAAGGAGCCATGGCGTGCACGGGCAGTATGTCCGAGATCATTTTGAGGTGCTCCGACAAGAGTCTTGTGATGTCGGTTTGCTCAAACTCTTTTGCAAGTCTGCAGATCCGATTCGTGAAGCCGAGAGGCCCTTCTCTTCTTAGAGTTCCTGTGCGTTTTTCGATAAGAGCGATATCTTTCGGACTTCGTGGACCGAACTTTCGCAGACCGATCCTTACACGGCCCGGTCGAGGTTTGGAGATCCTGTCCAGGCACCTTTCGTATCTGGGTCATAAAATCCAAGGCCGATCAACTCGAAAACCCTTTCGGTCGCTGGTTATTCAGTACGCAAGGCTTCCATGGGTTCCACGGACGCGGCTCGGCGTTCCGGGGCGAAAGCGGCGCACCCTGAGACCACTGCCAATGCTGCAATTGCCAGCCCGAAGCTTGCCGGGTCGAACGGAGAAATTCCGTAGAGCATAGACTTCAACGGACGCACCGCGAGCAGGGTAAGAGGAATGCCTGCGGCGAGGCCGAGCACGAGTACCAAAAGACTCTCACGCATAATCATCGCCAGCACCTGGCTGCGAGTGGCACCGAGAGCCATCCGCAAACCAATTTTGGCCCGGCGCCGACTTACCCGAAAGGAATACGCGCCGTAGAGGCCTGTAGCTACAAGCAGCGCGGCGAGGACACCGAAAAAGCCGGTAGTGTCCTAATTTGCTTTTGGGGACTGGCCATAGTCGCGGCGTGCCTAAGTTATGTCGTTATAATCGCGAGGCCCGGTGGGGAGAAAAGAATCTTCATCCCGATCATATCGAAAGCAAAACTTCGCGGTCTCTCTCCCCCTCGAAAATGCCTCCATAATTTACATATCCCCAAGAAATAGAGAGTTCGAGGGTGAAATTCGGATCAGGCGGGAAGCTGCCGACAACCCTATCTTCCCCCGGTCCGAGGATAATTCTAGCCTCCGTCGTTTTCTCGTATTTAGGAGGCAAGGGAAATTCGGGTTCAGGGAGGGGCCAGTTAGCGTCGATGGAATAAGACTCTATGATCGCGGGTGTCGCGCCATAGTTCTTGAAGACAAATTCGCATTTTACGATGTCGGGCATAGCTATCATGCTGGTGTACGGGAAAGGGGTGACGGTCTTGCGAATGCTGGCGAGAACCCATGCTCGTTCGGCGCTAATGAGCGCGTCTGCGCTCTCCCGAGCCGCATCAGCGGCAATTTTCGCAGATGCGGCCTGTCTGAAAAGTTGGGGCAATCCCCGCCATGCGGCGATGACACCGGCGCCAGTTATCACTGCGATGACTATCCCAATGCCCAAAGTAGTATAGTCAACCCAATCTCTTTTACTAGGCACGGTAGTCGATTCAATGATCGTTACGGAATCCTGTGTATCTACGGAGGATTCTTTGCCGGTTTCTACCTTTGGATGGCTGGACTCTGGAGACTTTGGGCCAATAGCCGGGATTGGATTGGTTTGTGTGTCGCCGGTTCCGGTCTCGGCGTGATTGGGATTAGTTTCGCTTCTGTCGTTATTGGGTGTCTGCCCGGTAACTGGCACAGGTGCCTGTGCGACGGAAAAGACCACAGCGATAACCGCCAATATTTTCCACATGATACGAAAAATGTATCACAAAAACTCCTGACCGCCGGTATTTTACGTATTACATTAAATACAGCGAGGCAAGACATGGCAAACCTTCTCGACACAGACAAGAAAATCGCAGTAGTCGCGGCGCTAACAGAGGGTTCCAGCATTCGTTCGATCGAGCGCATGACGGGGGTTCACCGCGACACGATCATGCGTCTTGGCGTGAGGGTTGGCCAAGGCTGCACGGCACTCCTGGATGAGAACATGCGTGATCTTTCCTGCACTCGCCTGGAGATGCATGAGATTTGGGGTTTTGTCGGCAAGAAGGAGGAGCACCTCCGCGAGGGAGATTCGGGGCTTGGCAGCGTATGGACGTTTTGCGCTATCGACGCGGAAACCAAACTGGTTCCAGCTTTTAGGGTAGGAGACAGAAACGCAGCCACCGCGAATGCCTTTGTGGCCGATGTGGCAAGCCGCATGAAGAATCGGGTGCAAATATCCACCGATGGCCTCAAGGCTTACGTGGATGCGGTAGAGAAGGCATTTGGCAACGATGTGGACTATGCACAGATCGTTAAGGTCTACGGCCAGGAAGAGACGAACCACAACCGCCGCTATAGTGCTCCCGAGTTCGTTTCTTCAGAGAAAAAAGTCATTGTTGGTAGCCTCGATGAGAGCCTGATTTCTACCAGCTACGTTGAGCGCTTGAACGCCACGACCCGCCTTCACATGCGCCGCTTGACCCGCCTAACGCTGGCCTTCAGCAAGAAGCGGGAGAACTTCGAGGCATCGGTTGGCCTTCACTTCGCCTATTACAACTTTGTGAAGCGTCACAATACGCTGCGCTGCACTCCTACGATGGCAGCGGGGGTTGCGCAAACCTTTTGGACGGTGGGAGATTTGGTGGAGGCTACGGTATGACTAGCCAGTTCAAGACGTATATCGACTTGGCGGATATTTTGACACTTCGGCTGGATTGTAGAGAGTGCGCTTGTACTCTAACGATCCCGATTTCGCGTGATTTAACAGCGCGAGAAGAGGCTTTCAAGCTGAACGAATGCCCTATGTGCCGCGCTCCTTGGGCCACGCTGAATAACTCAATGTACCAGCCCATCATCGCTGAATTTACCGACAAGCTAAAAAGGCTGAAGAATACACTCGAAAACGCTCCATTGGGATTCCGTCTGTCGATTGAAATCAGTGATCCGCACCCGGAGATTCAACCAAAATGAGCCATATCCACGAACTGCGGGACGTAATACATCGGCTGCATAAGGCCAGGGCGGAGCACATCGAAAGTGTTCCCGTCAAAGAGGTCTTTCAGGGGCAAACGGTTTGGGATGGAGTAGTGGAAGTCTTCGATCTGATCGGCCACCCGAAGGCGAACCGAATCTATGCCTGGATGCACGATACCGACGACCCAGCCAAGCCTAAGTGGCATGTAACTGTTCTCCACCTCCCACCCGTAGTTTCTCCACAAACCGCCGTCAAGGCGGCAATCGTGCAGGAGTTCAAAGAACGTGCCAGCGCCAACTAAGCCCAAGAAGGTCGGAAGGCCAAAGCTGCCCAAGGGCGAAGCCAAGGGAAAGATCGTGCCGATCAGGTTCGCGCCCGAAGACTTGAAGGCCATAACCGCTGCTGCCAAAGCCAGCGACCAAAGCATTTCGCAGTGGATACGGAGCACGTTGAGTACTGCATTGGAGGCTTAGGCTGTGGACAAAAAGGTGTGGATCGGGGTTGCTGTAGTAGTAGTCGCCATACTTCTGGGAATTTCGATCATCATTCGGGCGTTTCACGCAATACATTGAGGTGGGAAATTGAAATTAGGACACTACCAAAAAGCCGCCTAAGGCTGCGAATATGCGCTGTTGCTGGTAGGACTTCTCAAACTGCGCCTTCTGGGTCATTGGGCGCTCCAGGGGCACAGAGGGGTACAGAGCAGCGACAGATTTGCGCAATGCCGGCAGCATCACCATGTCGTCGCCGTAGGTACGCACTTCCAGATGCATGGTGCCAAGTGAAGATGCCTGCATTGCCGCGTAATAAGCCATGGGCATCGGTTTCTCAGCCACCCCGTCGTACTTGCTGTCACTCACCATGCCCACAATGGTCTTCTTGTGCTCGCCTGAGCCCAGCACATGGCCCAGCGGGTTAGTGTTGGCCAAAAATCGTTTAGCGAATGTCTCATTCACCAGGGCGACGGGTTGAGACTTTTCCAGGTCCGATTCACTAATATCCCGGCCGACAACAACAGAAATTCCCATGGTGCGAAAGAAACCGGAACCGACGTAGTTGGAGCGCAGGGTAGCCCCCTGCTGCAAAACTCCATCAAGCGTGAGTTCGTTGTTATCACTCCATCCGGTACCCGGACGGTTCTCTGCCTCGATACGGATTTCACCCCCGGCAGCTGCCCAACGTGGTCGAGCAGTTTGCGATAGAAAATGTGCGTGTCGGAACTGCCTTGCGGGCTGATCCCGAAGACCAGCAAGCCATTGGTCTGCATGCCGAGACTCTGGGTTGCGAAGTTGCGCAAAGTGCGCAGCAACAGACCGGCGGCCATGAGTAGTATCAGGCACACTGCAATCTGAAAGCTCTCGGTGAATAGGAGCAAGTCCATGCGCCTAGCAAAAAGGCCAAACGGTCACATTTGAAGTTTGCGCTTGGTGGGATTCAGAAGACCAAGCAATCCACCTTGCGAGCAACGAGTCAGAAGCGACTTATCCTTACAGTCAGTGATCTCGCACCTCGTTTTTGGCCATCGGCGGCGATGCGCCAGTGACGACGATATCGATTCGGGACTCGGTATTCTTCTCGAGGTCGTTCAGGTAGAAGTAGTCGGGGCGCAGTTTCACTTCACTTGCCAGGCGCATCTGATCGCCGAAGTGTGGCGAGGCCGGATATTCGCTCACGCCCGGCAGCATCTCGGAGTAGGAGGTCAGTGACCCATCCGGATGGAAGCCGACCACGAATGGCACGCGCTGACAGCAGTATGCGTCGAGCAGGGCCGGGTTCTTCGCGTCCCGTCGAAACGCCATGGTCCGCATGGCTTCAGCACCGCTAGGCCCCACGACCCAGGCGCCGATCGTGTTGAGCTCTCTTTTGTCCTGCGACGAATCTATCGCGGCGCCACCAACGGGAAAGGAGTCGGATCCTCGTCCGATACGATGAACGTCGCCGAAGGCAAGATTGATTGTGCCAAACTCCTTACGAAGTGAGGTGTACGCTGCCAGTACGGCATCTTCCACACTCCGCTGTAGCTCCGGCGAGAGCGGTCGCCCAGCTTCAACAGCGCCTTCGATCTCCCCAGCGGCCTTGTGGGACGCCGAGCGCAGCGCCTCGCGAAAAGCCATGTAGTAGAGGGCCCCGCGCGACTCTTTCGAGAACACGCCGTCGAAACTCTCGAGAGCCGCAACGAACGTCGTGAGGTCCGGATCGGTGTTCTTGGCCCAGGCGTCCGAAAGTTTGAGCGTTTTGAATATACCCGCCCATTGGTCGACGCCAAAAACCTTCTCGTCCATGGTGATCTGGATGGCGACCTTATCGCTGATCCCATGGGCATTTTCGAGTAGTTCGGTCATCCTCAGCTGACGCGTGTTGGTCTGGCCCGGGTCGAACGCGTAATAGGCCGGGTATTTTGCAGGATCGAAAATCGGTGTGGCGTACATGCGGTCAGGGCTCACATTGTCGTTGCCGACATAGTCCTGGCGCGGGTTCTCGACCTGCACCGCTTCGCTCAGGGAAACGAATCCCGCCCACGCTGTTCGAGACGTTGACCCGTCGACGGGAAGCGTCACGTCCACCCCGTCCGGACGCTTCGGAAGACGGCCGGGCCGGATGTAGAGAAGGGTCCCATCCCGCCCGGCAAGGAGCAGGTTGGCGGGATAGAGAGCCATCGGCGCCAGTGCGGCTTTGATGTCCGCGTGCGTGCGGGCATGAGCCATCTTGTAGAGTTCGGCGTTTCCAATGCCGACCTGGTCGAAATATGCCGAGCTGACCACAAAGGCGTCGTCTCCACGCCGCTCCATCACCGGTGAAAGGACACCGTTGTGACGCGTGTACTCGAACTCACCGGTAACCGGCGCCGCACCGCGGACGTTGATCCGGTATGGTGTTACGACCATACGCTGAAGCTTTCCGTCGAACAGGTAAGCGCGAGGGTCTCCCTTTACCGTTTGGATACGGTAACAGTCCCCTGTGTAACGGGGTCCTTCGGTCCACCCCCAGGCGAAGTCATCGCTGTGCCCGAAGAAAAACATCGCGGCGCCGGTCACATCGAATGCCTGAAAATTCAGGGGACCCGCCTTCATGCGCCAGGGATAGAACAGGGTTCCCACAGCCTCCCATGGACGGTGGGAATCCGAAGAGAAGATGATCCCCCTATCCGCCGTCTTGCTTCGGCCAATCGCAAAGGCGTCCGAGGCTTCGCTGGTGGTCAGCGGACTCGGCTCGTACACGAGTTTCTTCGCCGCCGCTGCCAGGCGTGCAGGGCAAATCGCGTCCGCCTCGAGGGTATACTGCCATAACAACGCGAGCGGAAGGGCGGGTTCAAGCACGGGCGCCCAGGCGGGTTTGCGCTCGGGGTGGTCAACCATGAACCGGTTGATTCCGGCTATATAGGCTTGCAGATCCAGACGATATTGCGCCGGGATCTTCGACATGTTCAGGCGTGCTTGCTCCAGGATCTGGAACTTTTTTACCCGAAGGTCGGAGGCGACCGTGTCGGGTATATCCCCGCCGAGCACCGGTCCCACCTTGTCGGCGCCGATCGGCCCAGGGCCGAACGCGGCCGCCAGTTCGCCCTTGACGCCGAGATACAGCAGCAGAACCTGCTCGAGACGATCCTCTGCCGTGGCATAGCCCAGGCCGAAAAAGCCGTCCTCCTCGCGCGCGGCATAGAGGTGGGCCATCCCCCATCGATCCCGAAAAATGGTGACCCGACCTCGCTTCAGCTGGAGCGGCGCGTTTGCTTGAGCAGCCTGCACCGGCGCGCGGAGGCAACCAAGGGCCAGCATGATCATGCCGAGAAAGGCGATTCCCCCACAGCGGTTTGGGCGCTTCCTCGAGGGTGGACGGCAAAGCGTCGACATAAATTTTGCTTTCGTGCGACACGTCTTGAGGGATGTGTCGTGGGAACGCCGTATGTCGTGATCATTCACAATATTCATAAATCACGTTTTGTTTGAGGGTTCTGTTCAAGGCGCCTCCTCGCGACCGCAACTACCGTGCGCCAAACTGCTTGCCACGCACGGCCGAGTAGACACTATCAAACACGCTCAGACTGTTGATATTCGGCACTCCACCAACGGTAGTTGGATCGCCGATGTACAAGACCTTGCTATCCGTCGTGGTGAACGCCGGCCACACTGGAAGGCTCGGTCCATTCGGATTGCCCGACCTCGCAAAGTTAACCCAGTAGCTTGACATCTCTTCGGCCACTCTCCGATCTGCCTTGGTCCAGCGCCATGGCTCTTGATTCAGATGGTCGAAGACATACCACAGTTCAGCGAAGTGGCTCGCGCCCCAACCCGCGTACACCGAGCCCACCGGAAACGGCGGCTGCTGTCGAAACGAATAGTAGTAGACAGGCTTCTGCCCGGTCGTGGCTTGCAATCTCGCCCAGGCCCACATGTCCCAGCCGAAGCGGAGATCGCGCTCGAAGCCGAGTCGCGCCTGCCGCGCCTCTTCGTCAGTAGCGTGAGGATACGCTGCAAGAAGCGCAGGCGGAAGCTGCCCGAAGCTGTGCTCAATGTCGCTGTCGAACGTGGCGGCCTTCACATGGCTGGTATCCGTCAACGCACGCGCCTCGTCGGCATTCGAACCTATCAACAGCGGCACATCGTTCTGCTGCCCGGAAGTGAACGCTTCGTAGGGCGAAACAGGAAGCACATAGGGTTCGATCACCGCATGAACAATGCCGCCGCCGTCGCCAGTAAGCTTGGCCGCCGGCAGACTGCGCAGTTCCTGAAGCGATGTAGCACCCAGCGAAACGGCATACTTCTCTCCGTCGCGTTCTGCATTGGCCAGCAGAAACTTTGGAGCGAGCTGAAGCGGCTCAAACAGACCGCCGCTCTCTCCGATGGCGCGCTGAAACATGCCTTTCGCCAGCGGCGAGGCCATCAGCATGCTCACCGACATTGACCCAGAGGATTGACCGGCGATGGTTACATTCTTCGGATCGCCGCCAAAAGCTGCAATGTTCTTCTGAATCCATTCGAGCGCGGCGATCTGGTCCATCAGGCCGTAATTCCCCGACGAGTGGTACGGGGACTCGCGCGTCAGTTCCGGATGCGCAAGAAAACCAAGCGGGCCGAGTCGATATGCGATCGTGACAACGATCACGCCTTTGTGCGCGAGCTTGTCGCCCCAATACAAAGGCATCGAGGCTGACCCGTTGATGTAGCCGCCGCCGTATATCCAGACGATCACTGGCAGCTTCGCCTGTCCATTCTTCGCCGGCGTCCAGATGTTGAGGTAGAGACAATCCTCACTCACTGCCGGCGGCGTCTCGCCTGGCATGGACACACCAGTTTGCATACACGCCGGGGCAAACGCATCCGCCTTACGCGTGCCAGTCCAGGATGCAACATGTGCCGGAGGCCGCCAACGCAAGTCGCCGACCGGAGGGACAGCGAATGGAATGCCTTTGTAGACACTCAACCCGCTATCGTGCACCCCGGATATCGCGCCAGATTCCGTCAGAGCTCTGGGGCTTTGTGCCAGCGTGGTGGCGGATGTCGCGAGAACGACGACAAGAAGCGAGGCTCTGATTAAGATCTTAGAAGAGATCGGCATATTGAGTTCCTGGTCATCAGGTTACTCCAGACATGTAGTTACTGTTGGGAGTTATCTTCGCTGGTTAAGCCGAGTGGGCTACAAACCCACTCCGGACGAGTCGTCGGCAACCCTTACCTCGGCATTATTTCGGGGTTGCCCGTCATTTACCCGGAGCACCGCCGAGACCTCGGAAAACGTTCGAGAAGCCGAGTGATCGTTACTGATGCGAGATGCTGTTCCCGTGCGGTGCAGGGAAATGCGCCTGGCCCAGCATTTCAAGGGTACTTGGACCTACGGCAGGCACCAGATTTCCTTGCCCTTGCTGGAGCGGAAGGCAGCGAATAGAATCAGCCCGCTCAAGCACCGACACGAACTCCATGTGATCATCGGTAACAACCCCAGAGGGAACACTTGTGAAAGCGATTCTGCACACCCAATACGGATCTCCTGATCTTCTCCGGTTCAAGGAGGTGGACAAACCCGCTCCAAAGGACAACGAAGTCCTGATCACAATACATGCGACCACGGTGTCGAGTGGGGACTGCAACGTCCGCAATTTCACCTTCGTTACCAAATCCATGCTCCCGATCGCGAAACTCATATTTGGTATTGGAAAGCCTTGGAAAGAACGCGTCCTCGGGACCGAGTTGGCTGGAGAGGTGGAAGGAGCGGGTAAAGACGTTACGAGGTTTAAGGCGGGGGACCAGGTTGTTGCCTCGACCGGCACTGCGGGCGGCGGGCACGCCCAGTACGCGTGCCTTCCCGAACAGGGGGCTTTGGCGATCAAGCCGGATTCGCTGAGTTGGGAGGAGGCAGTTGCAATTCCGTTTGGGGCGAACACCGCGTTGTATTACCTTCGAGACCTGGGGAAGATCCAGGCCGGGCAGGAGCTTCTGATCATCGGTGCTTCGGGGAGCGTTGGCTCGGCCGCGCTTCAGTTGGCTAAACACTTTGGAACAACCGTGACCGCAGTCTGCAGCGGCGCGAACATGGAAATGGTGAAATCCTTGGGCGCGGACAAGGTGATCGACTACACCAACGAAGATTTCACGAGGAATGCAGAAACCTACGACCTGATATTTGACGTCGTCGGCGCGACCACCTTCGACCGTTGCCAAAACTCGCTGAAGCCCAAAGGTGTCTTTCTACCCTGCATCATGGGTTTGACTGACATGGTTCGGATCCTGTGGACCTCCACCTCCGGGGGTAAGAAAATGAAGGGCGGTGTGGCCATAAACAACCTGGAGAGAATGAATTTCATCGCAGAACTTGCCGCGGCTGGGAAGCTCAAGCCGGTCATCGACAGAAGTTATCCCTTGGAGCAGATCGCGGAAGCTTTCAAGTATGTTGAGCAAGGGCACAAGAAGGGAAATGTCGTAATCACGGTGGAGCATTCATAAATTGAGCGATCGTCGCCACAAACTATGGGACCGGGACGTATTTGATCTCAGATAACGACACCGCCTCCGTTCAATCGCTGTCGTGGTCAACTGGCTGGAGGAGCTGAAGCGTCTCGTGCCGACGAACTGAGTCCGGCACTTCAGGAGACTAGGCACGTGCGAACAGCATAGCTCCACAGTAACGCCGTTCTCGTCGCGTTATTTCCGGGTAGTCGGCGAACCGCACCTTACTCTCCTGAGTTCGAACCGGACATCGCCCTGGTCGAACCGCAACCGCGGCACGGCACGCCTTCGGCGTGGATGATACTTTGCACAGTTGGCAGCATAACGTCGCACTGGGAGGAGGCATAGCGCTGCGTCCTTGGAGAACGGCGCGATCGTCACCTACTGGATAATGACTTATGATCTTTATTCCTGTTCTGCTCAGCGTCGGGATCTGGGCGTGGCTGCTTGCCATGAAATGACGGCCTTTCCAACCTTTTTCTTAACCGTCACAAACCAAAGCAGCAATCCCCTGTGAGAAATGCGGGCTAGCTCATCGTCTGGGTGATCACAAGGGCGTTTGAAAGTTGCGCGTTTGTCATGGGGGAGAGAGAACGGATTTCGCTGAACTTTTCAGGTTGCGGCCACAGCCATCGGCATCTCGCGCAACCGAGTTCCTGTGGCGGAGAAGATGGCGTTGCTGATGGCTGGCGCCAGACCCACGATGCCCGTCTCGCCCGCTCCTGCCGATGGCAGGTCCTTTCGGTCAATCAGGACTACATCAATCTGTGGAGTATCGCTGAACCGGGGAACGCGATACAGCGAAAAATGGGGATTCAGGATACGGCCGTTCTTAAACTGAATGGCTTCGAACAAGTGCTCCACCGATGGCCTGCACCACTGCGCCCATCATCTGATTGCGCAGGCCGTCAGGGTTTACGATTGCGCCCGATTCCCAAGCCTCGACAATGCGGCGAAGCTGCACCTTTTTGGTCGTGGGGTTCATCTCGACTTCGACGCAGGTAGCAACGTAGCCACCCTTATCGGTTCCACCCGCAATACCAAACCCAAGCTCAGGCGTGGACTTTGATCGACCCCAGCCGAACCGCTCTGCTGCTGCCTGCAAGACGGCGCGCAGTCTCGGATCACTCAAGTTTTTCAAGCGGAATTCCAGTGGGTCCATGCCGATGGCGTGTGACAACTCGTCCATGTGGGACTCGCGCGCGAAGTGGTTTGCGGTGGCCGCCAGTCCGCGATACGACCCTTGGCGCAACGGAGACTTTGCGGGGTGAAACTGGATGACCTGATTCGCGACGTTGTATGGTGTGTTGATCCCAGACGGACCTGAGTTGTAGTTGTGGTGTTCCCAGGCTACAAGCGTCCCATCGTGCTGCACGCCGCTGCGGATCTCGATCCATCCTGCCGGCCGGAAATAGGCCCATGTAAACTCTTCTTCACGTGTCCACACCAGCTTTACTGGTTTGCCAGCGGCTTTCGCGAGGCGCGCTGCCTCGATGGCACATTCACCTGAGTGCTTGCCGCCATAACCACTGCCCATATCGGGCATGATGACGCGGACTTTTGTTGCGGGAATGCGGAACGTCTCAGCCAGCTCGTCGCGCACACCAAATGGACGCTGCGTGCCAGTCCAGACAGTGAGCTTGTCGCCATTCCACTCAGCTACGGCGGCGCGCGGTTCAAGAGGCGCGTGAGCGATGTACTGGACTGTATAGTGCTGTTCCAGCTTTACAGCGGCGGTAGTCATCGCATGTGCCACAGACCCACTGGCGTGTTGCGGCTCTCCGCCTCCGGTATCCGGATTGTTGCGAAGATAGTCGAAGAGTTCTCTATTCGAAACTTGTGCAGGCACATTCCACTTCGCCTCGATGGCCGTGATCGCCTCCTCCGCGATCGATTCTTCCTCGGCCACTACTCCCACAAAATCGCCATCGCGCACTACCTGAACCGCAGGCAATTTCTCCGCTGCGCTGGTATCGAGCGAAACAAGCGTGGCGTTGAATCCAGCCGGCCGCAGCACCTTGGCGAACATCAGATTAGGCCGCACGATGTCCGATGGATACTGGTGTTTCCCGGTGACGTAGTCGCGGCCATCGGCCTTGGGAAGGACGGCGCCAGCGATCTTCCAATCGCTGGCCGGGGTGAGTGGTGGATCGCCTGACACGGTCTGCGTGAGTTTTTCTCCGCGCGTGATTTCACCGTAGGTGAGCGACTGACGGTTTTTCGGATTGGTTACCCGGCCATCCGCTGCTGTGAGCATTGATGGATTAACCTTCCATCGCTGCGCCGCGGCTTCCACTAGCATCTGCCGCGCCGCAGAGGCCATGGTGCGAAGCTGTGGTCCCATGGTCGGCGTCGAACGGCTCCCAAAGGTGCCCATGTCCCAAGGAGTAAGGTCCGTGTCGCCCATCACCATGGTAATTGCATTGAAAGGAACTCGAAGTTCCTCGGCGACAAGCTGCGCAAGCGAAGTGCGAATGTTCTGTCCAACTTCCACTTTGCCCGTGAAGATCGTAATCTTGCCGTCTTCATCGATGTGCACCCACGCACTGACTTCCCGGGGCAGCTCGTGCTCGCGAATGCCTCGACCAGACTCCTGCGCCATGGCGGTCGCGCTTGCCAGACACACCAACAGCCCGCCGCCGCACAGTTTTAGAAAGTCGCGGCGGTCAAGCTGGAACCAGTGCAGCCGATCCCGGAGTTGCTGCTGCGCGAGTTCGAGAGTGAGTTCATCAGCTGGCATGATCTGCGCGTCCCTTTTCCTGCAATTGTGAAGCACGTTTTATTGCAGCCGCGATGCGCGGATAGGTTCCGCAGCGGCAGATATTGCCGTCCATGTATTCGACGATCTGCTGATCGGTGGGAAGAGGATGCTCGCGCAGCAGGGCAGTGGCAGAGAGGATCATGCCCGACGTGCAGTAACCGCACTGAAATGCCTCTTCATCCAGAAACGCCTGCTGTACCGGGCTGAGCTTGCCGTTGCTTTCCAGTCCCTCGATGGTCGTGATCCGTGCGCCTGGGACGGACGCGACTCGCGTCAGGCAGGATCGCGTGGCAGTTCCGTTCACGAGCACAGTGCAGGCACCGCATTGCCCCTCTCCGCAACCGTACTTTGTGCCAGTCAGATGGAACTGGCTGCGCAGAACAGAAAGGAGGGTTTTGTTGCTCGACGAGCGGACGCGATGTTCCGCACCATTGATATTTAGAACGAAGTCATCCATCCCAAACCTCCTGAGCAAACAGATTTGGAGGTGCTATAGCCATTAGAATACGCCGGATCATTCGATTGCGGCCTGATCGCGGCCAAAGGAGACACCATTTCTTTTATCGGACAATATTCATGCCTTTGAAATTTACGATGCCGATTCCAGGTTGCTCCCCTCAGTGACTCTGCGGCACGCCTTCCATGCTGCCCAACTAAGCGTAGCAGCCACGGCCACGATCCCAATTCCGGCAAAGAGTGCCGTGAACAGGCGGGGGCACCGCGGCATCGCCCGAGCTTTTTCGCGGACATGCTCCGGGCGCATGCCGATCCCCACTGCGTATCCCACTGCGCGATGAATGCCGGGAATTCGCGAAGCCAACTTCACCTGCCAGGGAGCTTGGATTGGCCCGGGGTTTTCGAACACGCGAGCTAAGCCTCGATGCGCAAATATCTGGATCGCCTGCGTAACGCGTGTTGGAAGCTCGCGACGCTTTTGCACAGCTGCCAGCACCGCCTCTGGAACGCATCGCTCCTTAAGCGGACCAGTCAATGAGTTTGCGGTGGCAATGGCATCCTGAATCGCAAGATTTATCCCCACCCCACCAGCGGGCGACATCGCATGAGCCGCATCTCCGATGCACAGCAGGCCAGCACGGTACCAACGCCGAAGCCGGTTGATCTGCACGGTCAGGATCTTAATCTGCCCCCAATCGTGTATTTCATTCGATCGTTCGCCCAGGTAGGGAGCGAGCTTGCGAATGTCCGCGCGGAATGCATCGAGGCCGCGCGATCTGATCTCGTCATATGAGTCTTTTGCGATGATGAGGCCTGCCTGAAAATAATTCGATCGGTTGATCAGGATCAGCGCCTTTCCGTAATTCGCGTTTCCGAGCACTTGGGCCGGATCGTCTGGCTTGCGGCTGATCCGGAACCACAACACGTCGACGGGCACTCCATGCTCGATGACGTGCATTCCGGCCGCTCTGCGCGTAACGGAATGGCGGCCATCGCAGCCCACCACGAGATCCGCGTGGACCCGCACCGCTTGCCCTTCGTGCTGCGCCACGACTCCAGTGATGCGTTCGCCATCTCTTATCAGGTCTGTAGCCTCGTGTTGCATGAGGAGTTGGAACGAAGGGAACCTTTTGGCGTGGCCGGAAAGAAAGTCCAGGAAATCCCATTGAGGCATGAGCGCCACGAACTTGCACGTCACGGGCACATGCCGGAAATCGGCCACATCGAAGAAGGAATCTCCGACGATCACTCCAAGCGACGTGACCTCCTCATGTGGCAAATCCAGGAACTCCTTGAGCAGCCCGAGCTCCTTGAGAACCTCGAGCGTGGAGGGGTGCACCGTGTCGCCGCGAAAATCGCGAAAGAAGTCCTGGTGCTTTTCCAGCACAGTGACCTGGACCCCCTGGCGTGCCAGAAGGTATCCGAGCACCATGCCCGCAGGGCCGCCGCCCACCACACAGCAGGCCGTCTGCAAAATCTCAGTCGCCATGACGGAACCACCTCCTGTTTAAAGTTGGTCAAGATGTTCGATGCTGAATCAAGGCCTGGGGCCCTCATGGGTCACCACTGGAGCGATTCATGCGATGAGCATCGTCCGTTTAGCCGGGGGTGCCCGTTTCACGGGCACGAAGCATCAGGCATTCCCAGTCGGTTAGCATTGCGGTATGAACGCTTGGTTTGCCTGATGGGGATTCATTGATCGAAAATGAAGCCCAATGGCCTGCCGAACTCTGCCCTTTGACTGGCAGGACAAGACTGAGGGGGTTTTTCTCATCTAAAATCGACGTTTGACTGGAATTGTCGGATCCCGCTGCAACAACTCTGCGCCAGTGCGCGAGGAGGCCTCGTTGTCGTCCTCTCGAATCCCACGGCGGCCCCGGGCCACCGTCCACCTTATTCTCTGGCTGGCCGCGTGTTCACTACAAGCCCAGGTTACCCAGGGCGTCTCCGATGAATTGGTTCACAGCGCCGATGCGGCGCCATCGTCCTCCGGGACGGCGAGTTACTCCAAGCGCACTCCACCAGATAAGTCTTCTCGAGACTTCAAACCTGACTTCAACCGAGACATCTATTACAGAAACAAGCTCGAGTTTTCTTTTGAATCGGGCTGGCTGCCCAACAACATTCCGCTGGTATTCGACTTTCTTGTAGGCAGCCCCTATACGACTTGGCCGCTCCATTATACGATGCAACCCAACATTGCCTCTTTGCGCTGGCACTTGGACGGCATAGGGGGGCCGTTAATTCTGCGGGGCAATTGGGACTTTACCTTCAGCGGTTCGTTCACCATAATTCCACGAGGGCCTGAGACACGCTATCTAGCCTTCGACTTTGGCATCCGGCGCAACTTTATACCGCGTAACTGGAGGATTGTTCCCTACTATGAAATGCGTGGAGGCGCCGGGAACATCAACGCCAAAGGACCTGACGGGGTGTTCTATGCCCAGGGCCAGGACCTGACATTCACCTTGATGATGGGCAGCGGAGCGCGCTATAACTTCAACCCCAGGACCAGCATTGAAGTCGGAGCGACATATATGCACGTGTCCAATGCCTACCTGTCCCAACCGAAGTATCCGGATTTCGGCATCAACGTGTATGGCCCATTCGTTGGCATCAACGTACGCCTGGGGAAGCCGAAGCCGCCTGTGGAGCAATAGTTTGCCCCTCACCGCTGTACTGATGGTGACGTTAAGCATTGGCGCAAGGACGGCTATCTTCTCCATAGTTGAGAAAGTTCTACTGCGCCTACTGCCATTTCGGCATTGGTCGAAACATTGCGACTTTGAACAAAGTAGGTCAGCCAGAGTGATGGGAAACTGTAAGTGTTCGTTCCGCAGCCGGTATTGCAACAGGTCTGGCGACAACATCGCTCACGGAGTGCGATGGCACGACGCTACCAATTTCGAGTATGCCATGGGTTTCCCTCTTCTTCGAGATGAACGGAGTCTCGACCTCGGTGAGGGGCACGGCCGGCCTTGAGTTTTGTCCCCAGCGAAAGCGATCGACCCTCTCCTTCGAGGCCCATCGGGAGCATTGATCCATGATCTATGGTTAAACGTGATTGCGTGAACAGAGAAAGGGAAGGATGACGAACGAGATCTGGATCTTAAGAGCCAACAACACCACAAGATTCAACATAGGGCTTGTTTTCCAGGTGTTCTTCGAATAACGATTGCAACTCGCTGAATCCCCTCATAGGTTCAGGGGCGTTGCTATCTGAGGCTCCTCGTTCATCCTATGGTTGCCGCCGAGGAGGGTTCCGACGGCACACCCGCGCTGCTCAAGGCAATCACAGTGTAGACGTGCTTCACGCCGGGCTTGGCTGACGTGTCCACGTGCACCATCTGGGGAAGGGGCGCGATCGGCGTATCGTGAAATGACAATCCCTGGAAGAGCGGGCGGCCATACACCGATTCTGGCGGTTGTGTCGGGATCCTTGCGATTCCGCGCCCATCCCGAAGCACGATAAAACCGCCGAGCCCGCTGACTATGTCCACCTCTGCGTCCCATTTGATCTCATTGCCGTGATTGGCGTCGGCCTCCACCCGCACATTGACGGGAGCAGGCGGAGTGCTTGTGTCGGCTACGGTTCCACTCCTGACATATTCCATCCATATCTTTGCGACGTGCGCGTTTGGCAGCCAGACAGCTTTTTTAGGATCACCTTTAAATTCAGCCGCAGACACGGCTGTGCCGCCGAAAGGAATTGCCAGCCATGCGGAACTCAGGTCAACCGGTTTTAGGATTTTGGTCCATTCCGACAAACGCATTTGCAGGCAAGCTTCAAAAAACGGGATCGCGAGGTACCGGGAATCCCCGCAGTAGTGGGCTGTACGCGGATCGGGAGCGAGCGCAATGGGAGCTCCCTGGGCTCGATACTCTTCGAAGGTAGCTATAGAGCCGTCCCAGGGACGATTTCCTCTTTCTCCGACGCCAAAGTTAACCATCGTGGGGATCTCATAGGTTGCCGGAGTAACTGTGGGCTGGATGAACTCGTTCCTGGAACGAAACATCGCGGCGGTGCCTGAGCGGAGAAAGGCGGCAAGCACTCGGTCGGGATGGAGCATGCTCATTACATTGGCCCATATCCCTCCCCCCGAATGTCCCCAGAGGCACCAAGGAACGGAAGCGATTTCGGCATGGCCGGATTTCGCCGCAAATTCGTCAAGAGCCCGAAGGAAGACGCGGTCTGAACCTTGTCTCGGGTCGAACCACAGTTCTGCGCCTCCGGGAGTCAGGTCAATTGCATCGTTGAGCACGCGGTAGGAGGGCCCAAGAAGAACGCAGTCCCACTTCTTGGCCAAAGCCTGCCAGTGCAAATCGTAGGCAGAGGTTGCTCCGGCCTGAGCCGCCGGAATACTCGCTCCATGTTGATGAACGATCACTGCTCGCACGGTCTGGATACCATCAGGGATCCAAAGAGTGTACGTGACGCCAAGCTGCAACTCCCCCGCGGTTGTCGAGGGTGGATAAACGATCTGCAGGTAGCGGCCTGCACCGCTGGATGGAGTAAAAGGTCCCCACCCGTCTTGAACGGGTGGTATCTCGTTGCCAGGGCGTGCCTGGTGATGAGATTGAGCCTGAGCGGGCACGGCCGCAGATAAAAAGGATGAAGAGGCAAAGGCAGCGCCAAGTCCGGCCGCCCCTTTCACGAATAGGCGCCGAGCCGGAGACTCCAATTCAGGAAAAGTTTGAGAGGTTTTGTTCCAGACTTCGCTAATCTTGTTCATGACCCCATCCTTCAGGCAGATTTGTCGAGCAGCACGGCACGGGATCGAATTGAAGAGGGATGACTTTAACGATATCCTCCCTTTTAAAACCGTAGCCTGGATGCGAACTGGGCCGGCACTGAGAAATCCATTCCGCTTGTCCGGCGTTAAATGTTTCGGGAATAAAAATTATAATTCTGGATTGCCATTGCATAAAAGTACCTAAAGGCTGGAACGGAATAAAGATCCGAGGGTCGTACGGAGATGTGGTTTATCGCCGTGGGCTCAGTTAACTACGTCCCTGGCTCATAACTCTCTTGAATGCCGGCACTCCCCATGGCTTCCGAAAGCAGAGAACTGGCTTTTTTAAGGACGCGCTTCACCGTGGCCGGGTTGGTTTGATCGCCGATTCTTTGCAGGAATGGAACGCTGAGAGCAGCGATGGCGTGGTCACGATCATCCAGGATAGGAAACGAAATGTTGATCACGCCCTCCACCTCGTAGCTCGCTCTTTCCTCATATCCACGCCGCTTGATCTCAGTCAGATGCGCGTCAAAATCGCGTGGAGGGCGCGCTTTGTTTTGCTTACACCAAAGCTGAATCGCCCGAGAGGCGGCTTCGGGAGCTCGGTGCGCCAGAATCACATGCCCCGTTGCGGAATGCATGAGATCGCCAATTCCCCCGGTCTTTACATAAAAACCGGTGCTGAGCGGTGAATCGACCTGGGCGACAATCACTACATAGTGACCGTCAAGCACGCCCAGGTGGCTGGATTGGTTAAGTTGATGCGCAACCTGCTGCATGATAGGCAGCGCTTCGGAAATCAAGCGTTTGGTTGGAGGATGTTCTTGCGCCAGTTCAAACAGACGCAAAGTCAAGCGAAAGTTTTCGCCATCTTCTGACTGGGAAATATAACCGCGGTCTTCCAGGCACGACATCATCCGAAAGATCTCCGACATCGTGCGGCCGAGCTTGCGGGCGACATCGCTCTTCGTGAGTCCATTTGGTTCGCGGGCAAACAGCTCCAAGATGTCCAGGCCCTTCTCGAGGGCGGGCGTCGGATATCGTGGGGTAGGTCTTTTTGGCTTCATGCTCATGCTTTTTGCGTCTTAGGGTCTTGGCATCCGCGTCGAAGATTGAACACGACACCACAAAGAACGCACCTAGCCACGCGCGGCAGTGATCTTTAATCATATCGTCCTAAAAGCATGCGTGGATATATCCACGCATGCTTTTCCCGCCGTGCCGCTCAAGATGTCCGGAACGACCCGCGATTTGCTACATGGGGGCAACCGCCTGTTCCAGCAGAGCCATGAGCGTGCATTTATTTCGACAATAGCTTTGTTGGCCTATCGATTCACGTCGATCCCTGACAGCAAAATCGCCTTAAGTGCTGACTGCCGCCCTCTCTCTTCTTTACCGGATTTCACAATAAAAATGCTTGACAACCGTCGCACGCGGATTCTATAAGGGACCGGTTTGATAAGTAAATATATATTTTCATGTATGAAAATACTCAAGCCGTCGACGCTTCCGGCCACGAACGGCCCTCTTCTCTAGTGAAATGCCGTCCTGTTAATTGGCGCCGCGTAGCGACCCGCCGGCGCGATTCCTCAAAGGGGTTACTTAGAGATGAGTGGCCTCGGCCTTCGTCACTACTCGACTCCAGAGCATTTAGCTCCGCGGGCGATCATCTTTCGGGAGGTCCACAGTGAACATCCAAATCCTAACAATCGACTCCATCCACAATGGCGGAGATGCCAGACCCGTGAAGAAAAAGGGCGGCAGCTTTGTCTGCGCCCTTATCCTCTCCCTCGTTGGTTTGGTTGCCAGCATGCCGCTGTTAGCGCAGTATGATTCGGCACAAATCAACGGAACCGTACGTGACCAAAGCGGCGCCCTGATACCTAATGCAACCGTCCAGATTCAGAATCGTGACACGGGATTGGTTCGGCAAACCGTCACCAATTCCGCCGGCATCTACGTCTTGAGCCAGATACCCCCAGGGGCCTACACCATCACGGCGGGTTCGCCAGGGTTCTCATCGGGTTCACGCACGGAGGTTGAACTCGTCGTAAGCCAAAGCGCTACGTTTGACTTTTCGCTAAAGCCCGGATCGTCGATAGAAACGATTGCAGTTTCCTCACAAACCGTGACGTTGGATACGTCGTCGTCTTCCGTTGGAGCGACTTTGGAGTCTAAAGCCGTCACTGACCTGCCTCTTTCCGGCAGAAACATCAGCAATCTGCTGACACTACAAACAGGCGTAACGCCCATCAACAACGACCAGACCGGTGGTCGCACGAATGCCATTGGTACCCTCGTCTCCCCCTCAATCCAGGGCCAGAACAACCGCAGCAACGTATACCTGCTGGATGGCGTGAACAATAATGAAGCGGTTTCCGGCAGCGAAATTATCACAGTGATTCCCGATGACATTCAGGAAATGAAAGTGTTGACACACACTGACTCCCCACAATTTGGAGGGGGATTGGGTGGCACGATCAATGTCATCACCAAATCGGGCACTAATCGGTTTCACGGAGGCGCCTGGGAGTTCTGGCGCAGCAGCCGATTCTTCGATGCAACGAGCAACCCGAGTGGAGTCTTGCAGGACTTGCATCAAAACCAGTTTGGCGCGGCTATCGGCGGGCCAGTGTTGTTGCCCCACTATAACGGCAAGGATCGCACGTTCTTCTATGGAAGCTATGAAGGGTTCAGGCAGACGATCGGATCCGTACAGCAGCAGTTGGTTCCCACTGCGGCTCAGTTGGCAGGGGATTTCAGCGCCTTGCTGGCCGACAAGGGAATCCAACTCTATAACCCCTTCACTGCCGACCGGGCCCCTTTCCCAAACAATCAAATTCCTTCTAACATGATCGACCAGAACATGGTTGGTTTGGCGAAGGCGATATTTCCGGCCCCTACCGGCAGCTATCAGAGCGGCGTATTCAACTATCAAAGCTCGGTTCCGAGTACCCACACCTCTGATCAGTACGACATTCGTGGCGACGAATATCTGACCAAAAAGGATTTGGTTTGGGTACATTTTCTGCGGCAGAATAACCCAATTGGATCTTACGGAGGGTTCCCAAAGCTTGGGACAGTTACGAGCTTTACGGCGCACAACTTCGGTGCTCAGTGGGTCCACACCTTCGGTCCAACTTCCATCTTGACTGTGGGAGTTGGCCAAAATATTGGTACACAATTTAACAACACTACATACAACGGCGACGGCAATTCGATTGCCTCTGCCGCCGGCTTCGCACAGAGCTTTGCATGCGCTTACCCCTATGGCCGCAAGGGATGCTATATCCCCAGCTTAGGCCTTGGTTCTTATTTGAGCGGCGGCGAAAGTAGTGAGTCAGCAGGAGGCCTCTCGGGAATTTGGGAATACAAGGCAGATTTTCAACGGACATTCGGGCGGCACACCCTCTACGCTGGAGGTAACATCGACACCAACAACCTCGGCAGGACAGCGGGAGGCGGTTCCACGCTTACATTCGCGCCTTTTCAAACATCCAACGGCTCTACCGGCGGCGATGAGTTGGCGTCCTTCCTGTTGAGTGCGCCCGATGGCGCTAGGCGGAACAGCACGAACTATTGGGAATCTGGAGGTTGGGAGGATGGTTTCTATGGCCAGGACCAGTGGAAAATTCGCGACAATCTGACCATCAACATTGGCCTGCGTTATGACGTGTCAATCATACCCGTGACAAATAACGTTTTGGGTAATTACTATGACATCTTAGATTTCGTCCATGGCGTAGATATTATCCAGAAGACGCCGCCGGCGTGCAGTGCAACACAGTTCGCACCCTGCCTGCCCGGTGGGGCTTTGCCGGCCCACGTAGTCGTTTCCAGCCAACCTGGCAAACTCTTTTTCCCCGATTGGAGCAACATTCAGCCAAGGTTCGGCATTTCTTACTCCCTCCGTCCAGGTACGGTTTTGCATGGCGGCTATGGCCGCACATACGATAACTGGGCGGCTGTCGAACAATCCGCCCAGAATGAGAACGCCTGGCTTATTGGAAGCGGCGCCCTTGTGACAAACCTGAACACACAGCCCGGGCTCACTTCATCGACCGTCATCACCGCCGAGAATCCTCTAGCAGCTTTCGGCGGTAGCTACCCCGCTCCTACTCCGTTCCAATCCCTTGGGTGGAGTACCGCTCCGCAGTTCAAGAATGCCTATTCGGATCAATGGACGTTCGGCGTTCAGCAGCAGGTCGCCGGCGCTGGCGTCTGGACCATTAATTATGTCGGTTCCAGGGGCCGGAACCTGGATTATGCTCCAGTCGCAAACACTGCAAAAAGCCCCGGCCCTGGTCCTGTCGGCCCGCGCACACCTTTCTCTTACATGCCCCAATCGTTTTTTGATCAACCGATAGGGCAACTCGATTACAACGCATTGGAGACCTCATTGCAGGGTAGAAGCCGTGTTACCGGCCTGACTTACCTGGTTTCTTACACCTGGTCGAAAGGGCTCAACTACGGAACGGATGGATGGTACGGGATTGGCACCACCAGCATTCAGAACCCATATGACTTCAAGGCCGATCGCAGTGTGACCGGCTATGACCTGCCGCAGGTGTTTACCGCTGGCTGGGTGTGGGCGGTTCCCATCGGAAAGGGTGGTTTCTCGACGGGCAACCGGATATCGGATTACTTGCTGGGCAATTGGCAGATTACAGGAATTGCCACCTTGGAGTCCGGCCGACCTTACACTGTCGAAGACGCGGGCGACATTGCCAACACCGGCAATTTTAACTTCGTCGGCCCAGGCTACGAACGCCCGAATCAAGTAGGCAATCCGAAGCCGCAACAGCAAACGAAGAGTCAATGGATTAATCCCGCTGCCTTTGTTGCGCCCGCTCAGTATACGTTCGGGAACACTCCGAGAAATTCGTTGCGTACCGAGCCCTACAAGAACCTTGACGCGACCCTCTTTAGGGAGTTCCCAGTGTCGGAATCAATAAATTTGCAACTGCGACTGGACGCGTTCAATTCCTTCAACCATCCCGTTTGGGGTGTCCCAAATAACTGCCAGAATTGCCAGAACTTTGGTGTGGTCACCTCAACGGTCAACAGTGCCCGTCAAATGCAATTGTCGGGGAAAATCGTCTTCTAGCAAACGATGCCTGAACTCCATGAACCGAGACCACCTTCACGGGCCCGGTTCCTCTCTCAATTGTTCTTGTTCGCTCCTGCCAATCGGCTATTGTATCGTTGGCGAGAAGCTGCGTTATGAAAGCTAATGAAGGTGCTGGAAGCAAATCTGTTTCATGTGAAGAGCGGAGTCTTCAAGTGGCGTACCACAGTCGAGAACAGTCAATAGGTGCATGTATCGGCCCTTACTGTCTCTTGGCCAGCTTGATCCTCGCTATATTTTCGGTCTCTTTGTCGCGCTCCCAAGAGACGCGCCAGCAGAAGGATAACCTGTCAGCCAGCCCAGAGTTGCAACGGGGGATTGCTTTAGCCCAGAAGGGGGACTTCAAGCAAGCCGAAGAGGCGTTTGAGCAGGCGGTTACCCTCCATCCAAGCGATGCTCGAGCTTTAACTGCTCTTGGGCAAGTGCAAGAACAGTTAGGAAAGCTGCCCGAATCGATCGAGATATTCCGCAAGGTGATTGAGCTTGATCCGCGCTCAGCAGATGCTCATGAAAATCTTGGCATAGCACTGGGTGATCGGTCCTACCTCGCAGCTGCAGTCAACGAAAGCTCGGTCGCGATTCGGTTAGCGCCCAGTTCCGCAAGCGCACATTTTCTGCGAGGTCGCCTCTTAGGCGATCTTGGAAAGCATGAACAAGCGAGGGCCGAGTTTCGCAAGGCGCTGAGCATTGCGCCGGAGTATGCCCAAGCCCTATATTACTGGGCCGCATTGGAAGGTGATGAACGTAACATAGTGATGCAGGGGAATTTACTTAAGCGTTACCTCAGATTGCGTCCAGACCAGGCAACGGCATTTGATCAGCTCGGCCATGTACTGGAAGAAGAGCACCGAGAATCGGAGGCAGTCGTTGCTTGGAGGCGCGCTATCGCGCTCAACCCGCAATATGCCGAAGCGATTTATTCCCTCGCGCGTGCGCTCAGACGGACCGATCCGGTCGAATCCAAGCGACTCATGTTGCGCGTTCAAGAGTTGGAACACGACCAGCATACTATTGATCAAGTAAGTCAGCTGGGAAATCAGGCTAACGCGAAAATGTACGAAGCGAACTATAGCGGCGCCATCGACGACCTGAAGAATGCAATCGTTCTGTGCGGAAGGTGCAGCCTGCTGGGCGCCCTGGAGAAGAATCTTGGATTGGCATACTGCCATGGGGGTCAACTAGACGCTGGTGAGCGAGAACTGAAGATATCAGAGACGGTCATTCCGGATGATTTGAGTGTTAAGGCCGCCTTGCAAGTTGTTGAACAACAGCGGAGGCGAGCTCTGGGCAACGATCGATAGGACGGCTTTTATCCGAAAACCGTGACGATTGGAAACGATCTCGTTTGCTCTTCATGCAGCAGAAGGCATCTCGTTTTGAGCGAGCTGGAGTGATATCAAATATAAGGCCTATCCCTTTTCTAGCTCCGAGGCGCCCAATGTGAACCCACATTTCCTTCGAGGTATTGCCCGCCGGTTTGGCCTTGGAGTGGGTCGTTCGCCGTTCGCACAGCTTTGCAGTTCATCCATCGAGTTCAAAGGGGCAAGACAGGAAGTGAGAACGTAACTTAAATGGTATCCATCGATGAATTGTTTAGGCGAAATGGCAACGTAGCCTTAGTGGCCAGCGGATATGGCGGCATCAGCAAGGTAGTCTTCCAGGTGTTGGTGGCTGCTGGAGCCAAAGTCGACGCCGCTGCCCACGATGGTCCACGGGCCGCCTGCGCAGAATCCCTCATCGCCCAGGGCCCTGACCTAAGAATTAACAGCGCAGGAGCACCGTCGGGGCCCTCCGCCGCGGCTTTCGTTTCCCCGCCAGAATCCGGAAGGAGCAAAGATCAATGAACAGTTCAAGAAGAGAATTTCTTGAGATCGGGGCTAAGTTCTGTGCAGCGGCCGTCGTTTGGCCTTCCGACGCCACGGCGGCGGACGTGCACGTGCCCTTCGAAGGCGAGAAAACCACTTGGCACGAAGGGTTCGACCGCTATGACTTCATAATGGACGATGCCACTGGGGCGATCACGCCGATGACGGCTCCGGCGAGCGAGGTGACGAGCTTTGGAATCGACGTGAATTTAAAGGATGGCAAGCGCCGCTGCGTTGTCGTCGTCCCCCAAAAGGCGGCGCCCGGCAATCCGTGGTCCTGGCGAGGCTGCTATTGGGACCACCAGCCTCAAACCGAGGTCGAGCTACTGAGACGCGGTTTTCACATTGCCTTTGTCGCGCCCGACCCGGGCAGACAGGGCACGGCGTGGGACGTGTGGTACAAGTTCATGACGGACAACCACGGCCTGGCTAAGAAAGCCGCCTTCATCGGGATGAGCAAGGGCGGAGTCAATGCGTTCAACTGGGGTGTCGTCAACCCCGACAAGGTGGCCTGTATCTACGCGGACAATCCGGCAGTCTTTGACGAAGATTTCGCGAAGATCCCGGAGTTGGCCAAGCATGACATACCCTTGCTGCACGTCGTCGGCACTGAGGATTATGTGCTACGGCACACGATGACAGTGGAGAAGATTTATCACCAGTGGGGCGGCTCAATCACCGTGATCATGAAGGAAGGCGTCGCGCATCACCCGCACAGTCTGATCGACCCGACGCCGATCGCGGACTGGATCGAGCAGCACATGCATCCAGTCGAGGCGAACCGGCCGCTCGTTCGCCGACTCAACCTACACCAAGACGCACTACTACAGCCTGGAAAATTCCTACCTTTACCTGAAGAAGGAGGATACGTACGCGACGGTTCGCGGACCGGGATACGTTCCTTCTTACGATCGCTATACAGGTCCGGGGACGGGTATCTTCCACGTGGATTACATGTCGATCGTAGCGCCGCAGAAGCCGGCTCCGGGCAAGCTGTGGGTGTTCCATCCGAGCTTTCTCGAGCGCGACTCAGCGGTGACTATGACGCTACTGGCCCAGGGTTACTACATCGTTTTGCCGCCAATCTCGGGGTCGGGGGCCGTGCAAAAGGAGTGGGACGAGGTCTATAACAGGATGGTCGAGAACGGATTTGCGAAGAAGGTGGTGATGGAGGGGACGGGGGCGAAGGCGGGCGAGTCGTACGCGTGGGCGATCGCGAACCCGGACAAGGTCTCGGTGATTTACGCCCGGAATCCGCTCATGCGCAGTCAGATGTCGAAGACGCCGCCGATCGACAACCTGGCACCGCTAGCCAAGGCCGGGGTGCCGATTCTGCACGACTGCGGGAGTCTCGACCCGTGGCTGAAGGACCAGACACGGGTGGTGGAGAAGCGGTACAAGGAACTCGGCGGGAAGATCACGGTGCTGGTGGCGGAGGGTGAGGGTCACTTCCCATTGTCGCGTAAGGATCCGAAGCCGGTGGTGGATTTCATCCTGAGCCACCAGCGGTAGGCGCATTGCCGGGCGGAGATCTATATAAGCCCCTGCGGCAAGGATGCCAATGCATAGGATGCAACCTGAAACTCCATGCAACGGACGCTTGATCGTTTACACGGTGCTGCAAGGACGCAAGAGATGAGGAAGGGTGAATGAGGAAGAACATTGTTGTTGCCGCTCTGGCGATTGGCTTCGGAGTCACGATCGACTCAATGCACGCACAGGCGCCCGAACGAAGTGGGCAGGTGTTGCCGCCGAGTGTGTCGAAACGTGGCGATAGGCAGATCGGTTCGTCGGCGTTGAACCTCCTCGGATTGAGAGCCGGGTTTTCCGCCGGCGCGTTCGGGCCGATTTCGTTCTCGGAGGCAGCGGCAAAAGCCGATGCGCTTGGCACGGGGTTCCTTGAAGCTTCGAGCTCCCAGAAAGTCAGTCCCGAGATTCCCAAAAGTCTTGACTACCATCTATTGCCGGATGAAGTAACGGCAGTAAAGAACAGGCTGGCCGAGCTTCGGCTCCGACTCGTAGCCTATCGCGTGGGCGAGATTCCCGCTGACGAAAGCTCCCGCCGGCGTCTGTTTGCGTTCGCAAAGGCCGTGGATATCGAAACGATCGTGACGTCTGCCGAACCTGCGGCCTTGCCCGGCCTCGACAAGCTTGCGGATGAATTCGGAGTCAATGTGGCTTTCGAAGGTGCGAATCCAAAAAATCTCGCGAGCTCGCTCGATGGCCTTAGCAGCCGGATCGGACTGAGCGTGGACATCGCTGCCTGGGCACAGGCAGGTATCAAGCCCACCGACGCGCTGAAACTGGTCAACGATCGGCTGCTCAGCCTCGGCTTGCCTGACGACGGCGCCGCAATAGAGCAGCTTCTCCTCGAATTGGCCAAGCTAAACCCACCCCTGCCTCCTCCGCCGGTAACATGCGGCGACTGTGCCGGTCCACGAGTTCCGGTCAGGCCTCTGTTTGTCACGATCGACGCAAGCGGCGTTGCGGCCGAAGCTTTCGAAAAAGCCGCTCGACCCGCGGAAGGATATCAAGTTGTCCAAATATCCAAGAAGACACCGATCAGCGATGGGCGAACCGGATCGCCGTCCGCGGGGTCACCAAACGTAGCCGATGGGGGGATTCCTACGCTGGACCGGTGGATGATTCGGGATGCTGCTCCGCGCCAGGCGCTCGTGAAACCGAAGAAGGCAAGAAAGCTGTTAGTCATCGATCTCTGCCCGCAGGGAGGCTTTTACCACCGGACCATTCCCTATGCCAACTTTGCGCTGGAGTTGATGGCTAAGAACACCGGCGCCTTCGAACCAATCTTTAACAATGACCTCGACAATCTGAAATATCCCAAGATCAAGGAATACGACGCCGTTTTCCTGAACAGCGTCGTCGGTCCGGTATTCAGCGACCCGGACGTAATCAACGGATTAATCCGTTACGTCCGCGAGGGAGGTGGGTTGGCCGCGATCCACGGTTCCACGTTTGCTTCTCCCGACGTCCCTGAATATGGAGAGCTGCTGGGCGCAACGGCCGCACCGCATCGCGCGTTTGAGGCGGCGATGCTTAAGATCGACGATCCAAACAGCCCACTCACCAAACAGTTTGAAGGCCACGATGTAGCCTACGTGGACGAGCTGTACCATTTCCCTCCGAGCGGACCATATTCGCGGGAGAAGCTGCACGTGCTCATGAGCATCGACCTGGCCAAATCGGGGCCCCCACCGTCGGAGCTGGCGGTCCGGCCCGACAATGACTATGGACTCGTCTGGATCAAAAGCTATGGCAATGGGCGGGTCTTCAACTGCGCTTTGGGTCACACGGTGTTGCTGTTTGGCACTCCGCAGATGGCCCAGATGGTTTTTTCAGGAATCCAGTTTGTACTTGGCGATCTGGAAGCCGACACAACGCCTAGCGCGCAAAAATCGAGCAAACCATAACTCTTCTGTAACGAAAGAATGAACCAGTGTCCACTTATGGAAGACGTACTCACCTACAGACAAAAATGATTCACGGACTTTCGGCGCCGATTAGCGCGGTTTAGGAGAGGTCAAATCGATGTACCGCTGCTACCTCATCGCCTTTACAGCTCTATTGCTCACTCCATTTACTCGACTGTCTGCTCTCCAGATAGCGCGCGAGCAGATCGACAGCAGTGCTATTCACAGCGCTAACATCCGAACGGATGACCGCACGATATTCATGGGCACAGACGCTGTTCGCCGAGGTGGTATCAAGCCCATTGACCTGGGACCTGGGAAGACTGGCTGGATTGAATCATGGTCAAGTAACAACGAATCACTTACTTGGACTGCATACATAACAAGGGCGGGGAAATATAAGGTTTCTGCCATTCTTGAGAGTACAGGCGAAGATTGTGCGGTTGAGGTGTCGGTTGATTCTAAGAGATTAGATGCGCCGTGTGGCAAGAGAAAATGGAATAGAGTGACCCTGGGCGTGGTTCAACTCGCGACTGGCTCTAGGACGATCTTATTTCGGTCGACTGGCTTGAAACCTCTCGGTAAGTTCTTTTCGTTAGAACTTGTCACGCCCCAGGCTGAGGCGAACCTTGCTCGATTGAGCCAGCAGCAGGCATCTAGCACAGACTGGATGGTAGCGGCTAAGTACGGATTAATGTTCCATTGGACTAGCCAGACGAAACCGAGGAGCGGAGTTCCGAAACCATACTGCGAAGCGGTGCGCGACTTTGACGTAGATCGTTTCGCAGATATGGTTTCGCAAATGGGCGCCGGCTTTGTGGTTTTCACGACTTCGCATGCAGGTTTCTACTTTCCAGGGCCAAACCCGGCAATCGATGCTATCCTTCCTGGCCGAACCTGCCCAAGAGATCTGGTTGGAGACCTCGCCAAGGCACTCCGAAGGCACAATATCAAGCTAGAGTTGTATTTCCACCCCGGACACGATGACAACGAGTGGTGGCAGCGCACACATTTCAACGAAGACAAGACTGCTTACTTTGACCTTTGGTGCAAGATTATCAGCCAGATTGGTAGGCAGTATGGCGATCTACTCGCGGGCTTCTGGTTTGATGATGCCGCTTTCACCTATTACCCCTTCAACGCGCCATGGCAGAAGATGACCGCCGCAGCCAAAACTGGGGATCCTAACCGGGTGATCACATACAACAGTTGGATTTTGCCCAAACTGAATGACTTCTACGAAGTCTTTGCCGGCGAGAACACATTTTCGGCAGAGATGATTACCGGTGATAACGATCTTCCTATAGGTGGAACCGGACGATTCACAGGTGGCCCGCAGCAGGGCCTGCAAGGGGAAATCACAGCCATCGTGAATCGTGATTGGGGTCATTTCAACTCAGATGCGCCTATAGATCCTCCCCAGTTTTCAACCGATGTCATGGTCGAGAAAATCAAAGAGTCGATGAGGCGCAGGAATGTTCCCCTACTGGACGTTGAGGTCTATCAGGACGGAACAGTCTCGCCAGAGACGTTTCAGATGTTTCAGACTATTCGTCGCTTGATTCGTTGACAAACGCTCAGCGCAATCACATAGTTTGTTAGGACAACGGCGCAAAGACGGCAACGAGGTTGGCTAAAGAAAGAAAGTCGCATTCCAGGTGAAACATGGGTGCTCTCTTTTCGTTGCGTATCTGGTGTCGTGTCACTGACTATTTCGTTGCCGCGATCGACTTGCGGAAGAGTCGAACGCTATATGAGAAGAACGCCAGCCCGATGCCCCCGACCATCGCGAAGTTGCGCCACACGGCGTTCCTCTGATCGTTCATCAACGGATCTATGGCTGGATAGCAATTGAGTAGCTCGTGCTTCTACCACCCTCGGCATTGCGCTTCAGGACACCTTGGTTGACGAGGGCAAGGATATCGCGAGTGGCAGTATCCTGTGAGCACTTCGCCAGCTTCGCCCACTTTGACGTCGTGAGTTTTCCCTCAAATCCGTCCAAAAGGCGAATGAGTACGAGCCTCTGGCGCTCATTCAGGGGAACGGCTGCGATGGACTCCCAGAAGCGGGCTTTGACAAGAACGGTGGCGAGCGTGGTTTGCGCTCCTTCGATGGCATGACCCAGGCAGTCGAGAAACCACGCCATCCAATTCGTGATGTCCATCGTGCCGCGCTGGGCCTGCTCAAGGTGGTCGTAATAGGCGCGACGCTCCTGCTGGATCTGCGCGGACATGCTGTAGAAGCGCTGCGAACTCCGTTCCGATCGAGCAAGACTCATATCTGCGACGGCGCGCGCGATGCGGCCGTTTCCATCGTCGAAAGGATGGATTGTCACGAACCAGAGATGGGCTAGGGAAGCTTTCACGACCCAGTCTTTTTCGTTGGCTTCGTTGAACCAGTCAAGAAAGGTCTGCATCTCGTGATTCAGGCGCTTGGCGACAGGCGCCTCGAAGTGAACGTGTTGCCGGCCTACCGGACCGGAGACGACTTGCATGGGACCTTTAGCATCGTCGCGCCAATTGCCGACCGTGATCTTCTTTATCCCGCTACGGCCGGTTGGGAAGAGCGAGGCATGCGATCCGAAGAGCCGCTCCGCAGTCAGGGGCTTGTCATATTGGCGTGTCGCGTCGAGCATCATCTCGACCACACCCTCGATGTTTCGATCGATGGTTTGGAGGCCTCCGATATCCATGCCCAGTCGTCTTGCGATGGAGGACCGAACGAGTTCTTCGTTAAGCTTTTCGCCCTCGATCTCACTGCTTTTGAGAACGTCTTCAGTAAGGGTCATCAAGAGGGCTTCCTGCTGAAGCCGAAAGCCAAGATTTTCCATCCGGCCCAGCAATCGTCCTTGTTCATGGCGCACCGCGGCTAGTGATTCAGCCAGGCGTTTGTGATCCCAATCAAAGTTGGGCCACGCCTTTAGTTCATGGATGTACTTTCTCAATCTCCGCATTCCTTGCGGAGATTATAGGCCATATTCTCCGCATTCGGGAGAATTATCTCCGCGGAAAATGCGGAGATAGCTTGGATGAATATCCGCATAACCTACTTTCCGTTCTCACGTTTTCTGGCGTTACTGCTTCCGGAATCTCCACGGTTGCGCATCTGGTGTCGTGTGACTGACTATTTCGTTGCCGCGATCGACTTGCGGAAGAGCCGAACGCTATATGAGAAGAACGCCAGGCCGATGCCCCCGACCATCGCGAAGTTGCGCCACACGGCGTCCAGTCCGCCGCCGCGGTAGATGATCACCTGCGAAAAGCTGACGAAGTGCCGTGACGGCAGAAAATATGTGACCGCCTGCAGCCACCCGGGCTGGCTCTCGACGGGAGTCGATCCGCCAGACAGGAGCTGCAGCACCATAACCACCAGGACGATCAGGAGAGCGAACTGCGCCATCGATCGCGAAATGGTTCCGAGGAACAGACCAAGCGCCGTTGCAAAGAACAGGTACAACACGACGCCGGTGAACCAGAGGACGAGTGATCCCTGGAAGGGCACACCGAGTGCCATTCGGACCACGAGGAACAGAGACAGCATCGTGGCCATGAGAATCACGAGACCGTTCGCCAAGACCTTCGCCATCGCGATCTGGAAGGCGGTGAGCGGCATCACCAGGAGGTGCTCGAGCGTGCCGTGCTCGCGCTCGCGGATCACCGCGGCTCCCGTGAGCACGATCGTGAGCAGCGACAGCTGGTTGATGATGGCCACGATACTCGAGAACCATGCCGAGATGCCGTTCGGGTTGAACAGCTTGCGCTGCACGAGGTTCACAGGCGCGCTGGTGCTGATATTCATGCGATTGAGAAAGGTCGTGAGGGTCTGGGTGATGATGTTGTGGATGTAGCCGGCGCCGATTCCCCCCTGTTGCATAGCGGTGGCGTCGACATTCACCTGGATGTCAGGGTTGCGCCCGGCAATCAAATTCGATTCAAACTGAGGCGGAATCACGACGACGAACATGAAGCGTCCTTCATCCATGACTCGCTCGATTTCGTCGGTTCGGATCCTCACTGCGTACTGGAAACGAGGTGGGAAGAATGCATTGAACAATTCCTTCGATAGCGTGGACCGGTCCTCGTCTGCGAAGGCGATCGAGGCATTGCGGACCTCGTTCGACGTACCGGTTGCCTGCTGGTAGATCGTCCAGGTGAAGGCATAGAGCACGAACAGCACCAAGACCTTGTCGCTCATGACGCTGCGGAACTCCTTGAGCGCGAGCCAGAAGATGTTGGTGAGCGAATCCACGGCTACTTCTCCTGCTTCTTCAACCCGATCGTGCTCACGAGCAGGAGCACAGGGATGCAGCAGAGGAGATAAAGAATGTCGGGCAGCATGAGATCGAGTCCGAGGCCCTTTGTGTAGGCGCCCAGGCTCGAGTGCATGTAGTACGTCGTGGGCCAGATCTTGCCCAGGGTGCGCGCACTGCCCTCCAGTGTCGATACCGGCTGCAGCATCCCCGAAAACTGGATTGATGGCTGAATCGTGAGAATCGCCGTGACGAACACGGCCGCGACCTGGGTGCTTGTGAATGTGGAAGTCGCCATTCCGATGCCTGTTGTGACAATGATGTACAGCAGCGTGCACAGGGTCAGGAACAGGAAACTGCCCTTGATCGGGACGCCGAACACGATCAAGGCAAGCGTCACCAGAATGAAGAAGTTGATCATGCCTATAGCGAGATAAGGCAGCTGCTTGCCGAGCAGAAATTCGAGCCGTCCTGTCGGCGTTACGTAGAAGTTAATGATCGAGCCGAGTTCCTTCTCGCGTACGATGCTGACCGTCATCAGGACTGCTGGAATCAGGATGAGGAGTATGGCCGGTACGCTTGGCACGATCGAGTAGATGCTCTCGAAGGTGGGATTGTAGATGTATCGATCCTGGAAGTTTGCGGTGTACTTGATTGGCCCTTGATAGAGCCAGTTGCCGGGATCTGCGAAGAGCGTGCTCTGAACCCCCTCTACATACCCCCTTATCGTCTCGGCGCGGAAGGGGTTCGCGCCATCGATCTGGGAGAGAACGTCGGGGGTGTTGCCGCGGCGCAGATCGCGGCTGAAGTTCGGCGGGATCTCGATCACGCTCGCGACGTTGTCACCCTGCAGGCGCTTAAAAACCTCATCGTCGGAAAAGGTTGATGATTGCCACCTGAAATACCGGGGTATCGATTTGAACTGCTCGATGTACGCTCGGCTGTCCTGCGACTGGTCACGATCCAGGGCGGTGAATTTAATGTGCTCGACGTCGCTTGTAATGCCAAAGCCGCAGACCAGCATCAGGAGGGCCGATCCCACGAAGGCGAATGTCAGCCGAACGGGATCGCGGAGAATCTGAATCGCCTCATTGCGCGCATACGCGAGCAGCCGGCGCAGCGGCAGAGGAAGCGGCGCCTTCCCGGGCGCCGGAGTAGCGGTGGACACCGAGGCCGCGGGTGCGCCGTTCATCGCCGTCTCCTTCGCCTTCGCCTGTGCCGAACTCTTCGACTCCTGCTGGATCGCGTCTTCCATGTAGCCGATAAACGCCTCTTCGAGATTCTTGGCGCCGCGCCCGTCGATCAACTTCTGTGGCTCATCGCAGGCGAGTACTTTGCCGGCATTCATGAGCGAGATGCGATCGCAGCGCATTCCTTCGTTCATGAAGTGTGTGGTGACAAAAATTGTCACCCCCTGCTTGCGAGAGAGGTCGACCAGCATCTCCCAGAATTCGTCGCGTGCAACAGGATCGACTCCTGAGGTGGGTTCGTCGAGGATGAGCAACATTGGGTCGTGAAGCACCGCGACCGCCAGCGAGAGCCGTTGCCGCACGCCCATGGGCAGCGAATCGGACAGCGCGTTGAGATACGGACCCAAGCCAAATCGCTCGACCAGCTCCTCGATGCGCGCAGTGGCCTTGTCGAGCGGGATGTGAAAGAGACGCGCGTCCAGCACGAGGTTCTCGCGCACCGTGAGCTCGCCGTAAAGGGAGAACGCCTGCGTCATGTAGCCAAGGTTGCGGCGGACCTCGATGCTGCCAGCTTCGACCGACTTGCCAAAGACCGTAGCGGTGCCTTCGGTGGGAGGCAGAAGTCCCGTCAGCATCTTCATCGTCGTCGACTTGCCGCAGCCGTTGGAGCCGAGAAAGCCAAATATCTCGCCGCGCTCGATCTTCATGCTGACGTGATCGACGGCAGTGAACGTGCCGAAGCGTTGGGTCAGGCCGTGCGCCTCGATGGCGATTTCCGGTTCGCCGGTTGCGTGGCGTGGGGGAATTACAAGTTCCACATGGCCCTTTCGCTTTTCTTCCGGGAGCAGACTGACGAAGCATTGCTCCAGATTCTTAGAGCCGGTGCGCTCCATAAGCTCGGCCGGCGTCCCCGTCGCGAGGACTTTTCCCGAATCCATCGCGACGATCCAATCCCACTGCTGTGCCTCGTCCATGTAGGCCGTCGAGATGACGACGCTCATGCTTGGGCGCCCCTTGCGAATGTCGTCGATGAGCGTCCAGAACTGGCGCCGTGAAAGGGGATCGACGCCTGTGGTCGGCTCATCGAGGATGAGGAGATCCGGCTCGTGGACCAGGGCTCCACAGAGCCCCACCTTTTGCTTCATCCCTCCCGAGAGCTTTCCCGCCGGACGATCGGGGAACGGCCCGAGTCCTGTGGCATCGAGCAGTTCTTTGACACGGCTGCGGCGCTCACTCTGCGAGAGACCGAAGAGCTGCGCCATGAAGTCCACGTTGTCGTGGACGCTGAGCTCCAAGTACAGGTTCTTGCCGAGGCCCTGCGGCATGTAAGCGATCCTGGGGCACACGGCGCGCCGGTGCCGCACCTGCCTCATGTCGCCGCCGAGCGCTTCGACCTGTCCTTCCTGCAGCTTCTTTGATCCCGCCATCAGGGCTAAAAGCGTCGACTTGCCAGCGCCGTCAGGACCGACGATGCCGACCATGATCCCCGTGGGAATATCGAGCGAGATTCGATCGAGCGCGAGCACTTTGCCATAGTGGTGCGTGACGTCTCGAATGGAGGCGACCGGCTTGCTGTCGGAGGGTGGGTACGCAGGTACTGTTGCCATGGAGCACCTTAATTAGGCGTACTCGAAGAGTGGGATGACTCCAACGCGGACTGGTTCGTTGGCGGATTCAAGAGGCCCTTTTCCAACCACTGCGGCCACGTGGCGTCGGGGCGCACCTTTACATAGCCGACGCCGCGCACTCCCGTCCTGATGCGCTCGATATAGTGCGTGACGAGCTCGGCGGGTATTTGAATCTTGACGCGGAACATCAGCTTCTCGCGCTCGCTCTTCGTCTCAACCTGCTTTGGCGTGAACTGTGCTTCCGGGGACACGAAACTGACGTAACCCGCAGCGGATCTATCGGGCTCGTAGTCGACCGTGATGCGCGCAGACGCGCCGGTTTTCAACGCGGCGGCATAGTTGGATGGGAGATAGATCTCCATATACACGTCGCTCAGGTCCACGAGCGTCAACGCCTTGCCGCCGGGGGCGAGGACTTCGCCCGGTTGGACAAGGCGATAGAGCACCCGGCCGGTCACGGGCGAGATCAGGGTCGCATCCTCGATGCGGCTTTTGGTAACTGCTACCTGGGCCAGGGCGACTTCGATCTGCCGCTGCGCGGCGTCTGCTTGTGATTGTGCGGTGGCCGCTCGTGCCTGCGCGGCGCCCGCCCGTGCCTGCGCCGCGTCTGCCTGTGCTTGTACGGACGTAAGCGTCGACTTCGCCGTCGCCAGGGCAGTCTGGCGGGTGTCGAACAGGGCCTGTGACGTCGCATTCTCCGCGAGCATCCTACGCTGGCGGTCAGCCTCGGTCTGCGCGAGCTTGATCTCGCCCTGCTGCTGCTCGATGGCGGCGTTGGCCGCGTCGATTTCCGCCTTGCTCGCGGCGATGTCAGCCTTGGCACTGGCGATGGCGGCGTTGGCCGCGGCAAACTCCTCCCTGGCGCCGGCGACGGCGGCCTTGTTCTTTGCCATCTCCGCTTCGATCGTCACCGTGTCGAGTCGCACCAACACCTGACCCGGTTTCACGAGGTCACCCTCGTCCACCAGAATTTCCTTGACCCTGAGCGGCTCCTTGGCGGAGGCGTCAGAGAGCTTGGCTTCGATACGGCCGTTGCCGGAGACGATCCCCTCGGGTAGGGCCGACTGCGTTGACTTCCAATATTTGTAGGCCAGGATACCCCCGACTACGAGGACGATCGGGATGATGATCCACTTCTTCGAAAATTTGCCGGCCATGATTTCTCACCTCGTGGGTGGTGGCGCTGACGTGCTGGGCGAGCCGGTCGTCGGCTGCGTCGAGAACAAATTGCCCCAATTGGTGCGCTTCTGCATTTCGATCCTGATGTTGTCGGGGACGAATGGCTGACCGACGCTCATCTCCCACCCGCCACCGAGGGCCTTGTACAAACTGATGGCATTCGTCGCGGCGCTCGAACGCAGACTGACGAGATTATTGTCCTGCTGCAATGCCGTTTGGTCGGCCAGGAGCACACGCTGATAATCGACGGCGCCCTCCCGATACTGGATAAGGGACAACTCCGCCGAACGGCGCGCGGCGATCACGGCTTGTTGCTGGACAGAGGTCGCCTCGAGCGCTTTGACGAACCCTACGATCCCATCCTCCACTTCCTGCGACGCACTGAGCACGCTGTTCTGATAGGTAGTGAGGACCTGCTGAAATCGCGCATCTTCGACGCGCACTTGATTCTTGATGCGCCCATAGTTGAGGAAGTTCCAATAGACCTGCGGACCTGCCGCGAAGATAAAGCTGGCGGGGCTAAAGAGGTTGAAGGACTCGGCACCGCCCTGGGTCGCGTGGAGGCCGAGCGTGCCTGAGAGGACGAAGTGCGGATAGAGATCCGCCTTGGCGATGCCAATGCGTTCACATTGTGCCATCGCGACGAGTTCAGCATTCCTGATATCGGGACGGCGCCGCAGCACTTCTGCAGGGATACTTACCGCCACCTGCGCGGGGGCAGCCGGGATCGCCGCCGGTTCTTGCAACAAGTTCTGGAGCGAGCCTGTAGGCTGACCGAGCAGGGTGGTGAGTGCGTTTTTAGACTGAGCGAGGCTGATCTCAAGTTGAGGAATCGTCGCCAGCGTGCTCTGGAATAGCGCCCGCGCCTGAGAGACGTCGAGTTCGGACGTAGCGCCATTACGGAAGCGCGCTTCGGCGATACGCAACGATTCTGCCTGGATGCCAGCGTTCCGGCGGGCCTGCTCGACCAGCGCTTCGAAGGTGCGAACGGCCACATAGGTCCGCGCGACTTCCGCAGTCAACGTGACGAGCGTCTCCTGGTAGTCGGCCGTGGAGCTCAGATAAACATCCTTTTGCGCCTTCACGGCCTTGGCGTACTGACGCCAGAAGTCTGCTTCCCACGATGCATTGAGACCAAGCTGGTCGCTTGCGAAATAGCGAGTAAAAGGCGGGGGCTTGTTGACGGTGTTGTTGCTGAGACCAACGCCGCTTACGCCCGCAAATGCCTGCTGCACCTGCGGATACTGATTACCGATGGTGATACCGAGCACGGCGCGGGCTTCCATAATCCGCAGTCCCGCGACCCGTAGGGGCAGGTTCTGCTTGTACGCCAGCTGGATCAATTGTTCGAGCACTGGATCGTTGAAAGCTTTCCACCAGGCGCTATCCGTGGCCGGCTGCGCCGAGATCTGCGGACTGCCCACCCCGCTCCAACTGTTATTGACGCTCAGTGCAGGCTTTACGTAATGCGGGCCGACCGCGCAGCCAGTCAGCGTCAGCATCGCGCCCAAGATCATAACGGAAGAGCTGGCGTTTAGGCGTCGATGAGCTGTACCGAGTTCGGATTTGCATTCAGTAGTCATGGCGCGATTGCCCGCGATTGCCTAAGTAAGGCTTAATGCTATGGACCATCGAGCCGAAGTCTAGACAGCCCTGTAATCGGCTTCTACTGGTAAAAGTGACAGTCCGGCATTGCGGGATGTTTGTCCCTTGCGAAGCGGCCATCGACGAGATACGAGTCGATGGTTCGGCGTGATCGGAGCACTCAGGAAATGTTCAGGGCAATATTCCAGGCGGGATTCAGCTTTTTCTCTGACTCCCCACTCGGGTAATAGGGTGATGCTGGAGGCCGCTACCTGCCAGCAGGAGCGCGCCGTGGGCAGATGTCCCATGCCAGCGGCATGGTACGGAATAACTCCTGTGCCTTTCGTGTCCTCGGCATCAAAATTAATCTTGGGCCGATTGACAAACCGTTGATCGAGTTGAGATAGGAACGCTACCATTCCACTGGACGTGATACCTTGGTGCGTCCGCCAACAAGGAGATCTCGCGATGTTTACACCAAAAGGAAAGTTCGGCTGGTACGAACTTATGACCAGCGATACGAAGGCCGCCGGCAAGTTTTACTCTGACGTCGTGGGCTGGACTACCAAAGAGATGCCCAGTGCTGACGGCCCCCAGTACACCACCTTCAACGTAGGTAACGTTGGAATCGCCGGCATGTTAAATATGCCCCAACACACGTCATGGATAGGCTATATCTCGGTCGATGACGTCGATGCTCACATCGAAAAGATTGTCGAAGCCGGCGGCAAACTATGGAAACCCGCAACTGACATTCCCGGAATACTTCGCTTCGCCGTCATGTCTGACCCGCAGGGGGCTGCCATTGTGATCTTCACCCCCGACCCGAAGATGCCCTCGCCGGAACGTCCCGCATCACCGGCGCCCGGAACGATCGGATGGCACGAGCTCTACACAACTGACCTCGAGGGCGGATTCGACTTCTATAAGAAGCTCTTTGGCTGGACCAAGGTCAGCGATATGGATATGGGTGCCATGGGCGTCTATCGCATTTTCGATGAAGGCGACCACAAGGAAATGGGAGACGGCGGGATGATGACCAAAATGCCAAACATTCCTGTCTCTTGCTGGAATTTCTACTTTAACGTCGACTCGATTAGCGCAGCCATCAAACGCGTTGAATCCGGTGGCGGGAAGATCGTTAACGGCCCGATGGAGGTACCCGGAGGGAGCTGGATCATCCAGGGCCAAGACCCTCAGGGCGCCATGTTCTCTCTCGTCAGTAACAAGGAATAGGAGACACAGGCTTTGTTCTAACAGGCCGGACCCTTGGGCTGGTCGCTGTTGCTCCGATTTGTGAGCAACAGCGACTTAATCCCGGTACGGGCTTACCTCTCTCCGTAGACGAAGACGCCAACCTTCGGGGCCAGAAAGATAGAGCGCTAGCTTTCCGCACTCAAATGACGAAGAGCACTGCAACCGTCGTTCAATGAACGGCGCGACGCAGTAATCCGTCACGCACCGTCGAAGGATGCATTCTAAGACTGCGCCGCGGCTCACCAGGAGAGGAATCCTCCGTCGATCACGAGCGCTTGGCCATTCATGTAATCCGATGCAGTGGAGGCCATATAGACAATTGTGGCCTCAAGCTCTTCAAGCTTCCCCATGCGGGCCATCGGCACCTTCGCCAGAAGTCTGGTCCCCAGCTCTACGTTTTGCTCAAATTGCCAGATCGTCTGATCAGAGCGGAAGAATCCTGGAGCCAGGGCGACGACATGCAGCCCTCGAGGCGCCCACTCCACGGCTAGTTCACGGGTAAGCCCAAGTACCGCTGCCTTGCTGGCAACGTAGGATGCCTGAGAGATGTAGCTGGAAGCGCTGATGCCATACATCGAGGCGATATTGATGATCTTGCCAGCACCGGATTGCAGCATCTTGCGCGCGGCGCTCTGCGCACAATAGAACAAGCCGGTGAGATTGGTATCGATGACGCTTTGCCATTGCGTAGACGACATTACCTCGGCTTCGGCCACGGCCGAGATACCAGCATTGTTGACCAGGATATCCAGGTGGCCAAATTCGCTCATGGCGCGTTCCACCATGGCTTCGGCGTCCTTGACCTGCACCACGTCGGCCTTGAAGGGAACTACTTTTCCGCCGTATTGCTCGAGGTCAGACGCGACGAGCTTTAATCGATCCTGGTCGCGGGCGGTAATCACGAGGTTGCAGCCTGCCTTGGCCAATCCGCGTGCAAAGCTGATACCCAAGCCACGCGAAGCGCCCGTAACGAGGGCGGTTTTGCCCGAGAGGTCGAATTGTGACAAAAGACTCGGATGCATAGCCAGTGGATAATCCTAACCGGTTCGCGCACTTTTGCACGTTTCCATCATCGCGAGAATTACCTTCGAGACCTGTTGCTTAGAGAATTATTTGGCGTAAATCTTTGAGCGCTATCCATTTACAGCTTGCTCGGCTCTGCCAAGCTTAACGATCTTGACCCCGAACTCTATCTGTGCCGTGTCCTGGAGCGCATCGCCGATCATCCGGTCGACCGTTGAGCCCCCGCTTAAACCACGCCGCTTATCAAGACGGCATTGAAATGACGCTTACGTAAAGGTTGGTCTGGGGTCGGGAGGATGGGGTCTCCGGCTCAGAGCAATTCAATGCCCTAAGCCGATTGTCGAGTTCTATACGAATTGACTAGGCTGGAGCCAAGAATTCCGCACGTGAGCGGCTTAATGAGTGCCCAAGCGAATCTGCACGAACTAATGGTCGTGCTGTGGCTGCTCATCGGTGACGCTGAAAGAGGAGAGGCCGAAAGACTTCCAATCGCTGTCGTAGTTATCGAAGAAACCGATGCCCGGATTTCCTGAGGGCCAGGGCCCGTACGCACCAAATCCTCCCCCTGCGGCACCAATATCTGTAGCCTGCAGAGTCTGCACGCCGTTTACATATAGGGTGATGACTGTTGGATTCGTGCCGGTCACGGTAGCCTTCATAACGTCGCCGTCTTTCACGTATGTTTTGCTGCTCCCCGTCTCGAAGTTCCAATAACTGCCATTGGGGCCATTCCAACGGGCAATGTGACAATACCGCTCGGTAGGCATCACACTGCAATAGGCTTCATATCCCGTGATGCTGTGCTCAGAAATTGTCGTTCTCAGCCGCAATTCCACTTCATGGCAGCATTTGTTCCGTGGTGTCTGATTGATTGTGACCCTGGCCGTAGCCGTCTGTGTGGGTCCCCACGTGCCGACAAGAATGGCAGTCGGATCGCCAAATGGGGTAGGCTCATCGACGCCATACGCCGAGCCGGACACGGTTTGCACGTTGCCCCAGAGACCTGCTCCTCCGTTGTGTCCTTCGATCCAGGTCCCGTTTTCGCTAAACGGATTCTCCGTTCGTGGAAACGTCGTGCTGTAGGAGTGCACACTTGCCGTACCCGCGATGGCTGTACCGGTAACACCGCTTTTCGCTCGGCATCCACCGAGTGGAACAGCAATGCAGATCAGCATTGTGGTTTGTAGCCAACGTGTGGTGCGCTTTACTCCGACCAATTTACGGCCTCGAAATGAGAGATATGGTATGGCAAAGTCCAAAGTCCACCCTATGCCAGTTGGCCGCCGTCCACAAAAAGTAGAGTGCCGCTGATATAGGCCGCATCTTCCGAAGCGAGAAAGAGCGCCGCTGCTGCAACTTCCTCTGTCGTCCCGAGCCTTCCGAGCGGTATCACGCCGTTTTCTGAAGTGTATTTTGCGTTCAAGAAAGGGTCTTCGAGAATCTGGGCTGAAAGACGCGTCTTTATGACGCCGGGGCCGACGGCATTCGAATTAATCCCGTATTTCCCGAACTCCCGTGCAATCGTTTTTGCCAAAAGAAACACACCGGACTTCGATGCGTTGTAGTGCGCCAGTTGCGCCTCTCCATCCCAACTATTCGTCGAGGCCATGAACACGAGATTGCCCCTTCGCTGCTCGACCATGTGCGGCAGCACCGCCTTCGACACCAGAAACGCGCCGCGCAGATTTGTGTTGATCGTCTGGTCCCAAGTCGCTTGGTCAAGTTGTAGAAACGGGACTGCTCGGGCGATGCCCGCAACCTGCATCAGGATGTCAATCCGGCCATGGTAATCGATCACCTGTTGAATGGCCGATGAGACATCGGTTGACTCGCAAACATCGCAGTAGACCTTCTGAACTTTGCAGCCATCTGATTCCATCTTGCATCCAACAGCATCCAGTGCCTCATTATCAATATCCACGATCGCAACGGTTGCACCTTCTTTGCCAAGGCGCTTGGCGATGGCCTCCCCAATTCCATGAGCTGCACCAACAACGACCGCTACGCGATCTTTGAAGCGCCGGTAATCGTGTCCGTTTGTATCTCTCATGAGCTTGGCCTGTCCTAGCTGAAGAATACTGATGCTGTGCCAACCAATCTATAAAGTACACGCTGTTGTTTTGTTGAAGTCGCCGTCAGAATTCTCCGGGCTTGAGAGGTCTGGTATCGGCAGCGCCTCTTCGCTTGTGCGTAAATTTAGCACGGACGAAATTCGCCCCGGTATCCGTGACGGGCCGACACCGCACCAGACATGGATGGATAGGGCGGGACACCCAACAGAGCTCATTTCTTACAATGTTTTATCCAATCCCTATAGAAGGACATATTGTTTCGGAGCATTGTGTGAGCTCAAGCTCTAAGAAAGCAACACGCGCCGCGGGTTTCGGGGTGCGGAGGGGGTCTCATCCATATGGCAAGCTCAGAAGCACGTGCGTCCACGAGTGTGCTCACAGAGGGCGACCTGCGAGAAATCGCCCTTGTCAGGCAATACGGCGCGCCCGACGTCTATATCAATGCTGACGAAGCAGGCTGGCATCCTTGGGTGAACGGCCTCATGATCAAACCCTACCGGTACGAGACCATGAGCGGCTCGTTCGTCTTTGTTCTGTGGGCGCCCAAAGCCGCCGTACTCGGCAAACATCGCCACCGCGGCGTGGTCACTGCTGTCACCGTCCAGGGTGAATGGGGATACTTCGAGTATGACTGGAACGCGCGCAAGGGCGACTACGTCGTCGAAAACCCTGGCACGATTCACACATTGAGAATGGGCGATGATGCACAAGTGGTGTACACGGTGAATGGTTCGATCGAGTTCTTCAATGACGACGACTCGCTGCGAAACACCATGGACGTGTTCAGCTTCATCGATCTATACGTGAGCCACTGTCGAAGGACTGGTGCTTCCGTCGATGGGAGACTTTTCTACTGATCCCGCTCGTTGCCGCATAACAGTCGCACGATGGCCGCCGAGCGTGTCCTTTGGCCAGCGGACGGAGCGGCGCCACGCAGTTCGAGACCGTTCTTACTTCCGCCGTGATGGAGGGCCGATGCCGTTCGCAAGTGTTTCTTGGCGTGTTTCAGCCCTGGCCGAGGACCGGCACGGCTCTCCCAAGGCATTCGCGCTGCATGGCCCGCAGGTGGTCTCTGGACAAACTTTTCGATTCAGCCTGACGCTTGATCAGATTATGTTCCTTCAACTCGTAGACGAGGCGTCCTATGAGATCTAGCTCGACGCTCCACTCGCTCACGCAGCGCGGGTGGAGCGCTTCGCGAACCGATGACGAGGCAAGACCCGATGCGGATGGGACTGCGCCGAATCATGCAGGGAGTTCGATCGGAGTGTCGGCAAATTGGATGCAGAGCGACCAGTTTCGCCTGCTTCAGCCGCAGATCAACGCTCAGAGAGTGCACGTATGGCCTTTTGATGAGAAAGTGCCCATCGAATTGCGCCTTCTTGAGGGCGATTGGAATCGAACTGTGAGCAAGAACCGGCACGACTATTTCGAGATCTTTGTTGTTTGCAGCGGCGCAACTTCCTTCATCGTGGAAGACCGGCACTTGCCCATGCATCCCGGCGACATGGCGATCGTCGGCAGTACACTGCATCACTCGACGCAGTGTCCGCCACACGCCCGGGCAAGGATCGGAGCACTCTACTTTGATCCCAATTTCATTTCCGGAGATGGAATGGCCTTCGGTACGGAGTACCTGGCGCCGTTTCTTGACCAGGACCTGGGGTTTCCTCACGTCGTGCCGGCCGCAACTGGCCTTCCCCACAAGATCCTCGACTTGATGGAGATGATTCAGGAGGAAATGCCTGGCTCGTCGACGCTAGCGCGTCTGGCCATCAAGACCTATCTGAAGATGATCCTGATTCTGCTCGTTAAACAATACGCAACCTATGCAAGCGGTGTGGATTCGTTCAGGCAGCAGCAGCACGCCCTGGAGAGCCTGCAGAAGTTCTTCGAATTCCTCCCCGGGCACTTCGGGGATATGATTCACGCGCCTGATGCCGCGCGCATGTGCGACCTCAGAGAGGCCGAGTTTGCAGCTCATCTGCGCCAGTTGACGGGCTGCTCGTTCCGAGGTTATCTCAATCAATATCGCGTGGAACGCGCTCAGGCTGCACTGGCGGAGACGAATCACCCGATCTCCGATATCGCCCAGGAGATGGGATTCTGCGACCAAAGCTACTTCGGAGCGGTTTTTCGGGAGTTTACCGGCATGACTCCACTTGCCTACCGGCACCAGCATCGCAATGTTCCAGCGCGACACGTCGCCCAGCGTGCGACGTGATTCTACATGCCACTTGCAGCGAGTTGAGACAACGCCAATGCGAAAGCTGACGACAAGAGCGCCGCGTTAGCGGCTGGTGCGACGGACGCTGTCTTTCGGTAAGTGTGCACCAAGGAAACTTCAACAACATCGGTGAGCTGAGCCTCCATGGCCCGGCCAGTCATTCCGGCTCCCAGGATTCCTAATCAAAGGCTATCCCCAAAGACCTGGCGCTTCTATAGAGAAGGGAATCGAGAATGTTGAGATCCTGGTGGGCCGGATTCCACATTCTTCCGTAACCCAAGATTTCGCGGGTGTTTTCTTATAGACATGACGAGCGCGCTATAGGATTCTCTACGCAAGAGGTCTTGAGCCTGTCCGGTGTTTTCCATTTCAAGTCCGGCCTTGGTATAGCCTCTCCGTAGCCTGCGCATGTCAATTCCTACCGCGGAAGTTCATACCAGTGGCAGTGTCCCTCAACTGAGACGAGTGCTCGGGGTGTGGGACCTCGTCTTCTATGGTCTGGTCGCGGTTACGCCGAGCGCGCCCGCCACAGTGTTCGGCTTGGCCCAAGTGAATTCGCGTGGTCACGCTGTCGACACTATTCTTATCGCGATGGTGGCCATGATACTCACGGCAATCAGCTACGGAAGGATGGCTGCGGTGTATCCTTCCGCGGGGTCGGCCTACACCTACGTTGGTCGTGGCATTCACCCCTCCCTTGGATTCGTGGCGGGGTGGGCCATGCTGCTCGACTATATCCTTACCCCAACGTTTTGCGTGATGTTCGGTACGCTCGCAATCACGCGCGCAGTACCATCCTTGCCTTTTGCCGTGGGAGCGGCAATCTTCGCCGGCAGCATCACATGGCTCAACCTGCGCGGTATCCGGTCGACCGCATTAACCAACCAGGTCATCCTCGGATTTATGTTTGTTGTACTCCTCACGTTTGTAACTTTGGCGATCCGGTGGATTATCGGCTCTCATGGACCAGGTGCGCTGTTTTCGCTCAAGCCTTTCTACAATCCGGCAACCTTCAAATGGAAGGATATTGCCTCCACCACGTCTTTTGCGGCGCTGACGTACCTGGGCTTTGACGCAGTGACGACACTGGCAGAGGACGTCAAGAACCCGCGCCGAAACGTGATGATTGCGGCGGTCGGTGTGTGTGTTTTCACCGGACTCTTCGGTGGCGTTCTGGTTTATCTCGGTCAAGTGGTCTGGCCAGATTACAACTCCTACGCCAATGTGGATACCGCCTTTATCGAAGTTACCGGCAGGGTCGGTGGTATTTTCCTTTTCCGCGCCGTCTCGGTCCTTCTCCTGATAGCTATGCTCGGTGCAGCGCTAACCGCGCAGGTTGGCGCAGCTCGGCTCCTGTTTGGAATGGGCAGAGACAACCTGGTTCCTCGCCAGTTGTTCGCCCACCTGCACCCCGTGCGTAATACCCCCAACTTAAACATCTGGCTTATCGGCATACTTGCCTATACCGGCTCGCTTTTCATGAGTTATGAAGTTACCGCGGAGATTCTGAACTTTGGGGCCTTCCTCGGATTTATGGGTGTCAACCTGGCGGTGATCTGGCAATTCTGGTTTGGAAAGGTCCCGGGTCATTCGCGGAAATTTCTTTCCGATGTGCTATTGCCTTCGGGGGGATTTCTTTTTTGCAGTGCAATCTGGTGGGGATTGAGATCTCCCGCCAAGATTGCAGGTGGCATCTGGTTCGTGATCGGTGTTGCGATCTTGGCTCTGCGTACGAGCGGGTTTAGGAAGAAGCTGGAGTTGCCGGATCCGGTATTGCACGAGTAGCCTCAGCGACGGTGCGCCGCAGGACCAGCGCATACGGCGTTGAGAACAGCGGGTGCAATCACTGCACTAGTGTCGCATTTGCGCGCGGGACTCGGAGTTCGTGGCCTAATGGGCTTTGAAGGCCACCTGCAGAAAATGCAAGACAATAAGGAAACACGGCACTTGCGTCCGCGCCGCCGCCGCACTTTGCCAGCCGCCTTTTCCTTTGAGAGAATGCAACTTTAGTTGATATCGTTTCACACTCGGTGGAACAGGCGCTTATAGTGCTGTCTCGATTGCCCGCGAATCACGGAGATCGACGTCGGCAGCTACGCTTCGGTTGGATACCTTTTACAGACCGTTTGCACCCGATTTCAGCTTGGACTCACGGTGCGCTTCATCGCGTGATCAGCAAGCCGTCCCGACGATCATATGGTGCTCGATACGCTGAAGCGCTCAGCAGCGAGTGAGATCTGCAACGCCGAAAGACGTCTTCGGCCTGCGCGTACGGTACTGACGCCGAGGAGTCATTGTGGAAATCGAGGATCTTCCCCGCATCAATACGAAGCCCACCGGCGGCTTACCGATGGAAGCGCTGTATTCCAGGCCACACCCGCTCCCGGTTCTAGAGAGTCGTGCCGTCGGTCGCGGTCGCGATGACGCTGCTCATCCCGTAGTTACCGTTGACTCCTTCGTTCACCCCGAACCCTGGATTCCCGTGGATGTACGTGTTGTCCTTCGCGGAGCCCATGAGCACGCCATTTTTGTAGGTCTTGATCTCGTTGCCCACGATTGTCGCCTTCAGCACGTCGCCCGTCTTCACCGCGTACTGCTTTCCGTGCGCGTTCACAAGATAAGTGAAGTCAGCGATTGGACCGTTCCATCGCACGATGATCAGATAGGCCGTGTCGTCGTCTCGCAGTGAATATGAGATCTCGTAACCGTCGCAGTTGTGCTTCGCCAGCGAGGAGCGAAGACGCATCGACACTTCCGGGTATCGCTTCACTGTTCTCTTGTCGACCACCACTTCCACGCTTTGATTCGGGGGCCAGTCGCCGGTCAGCAGGGCCACCGGGTCGCCGAATCGTTTGGGACCGGCATGTCCGATCGCGTACCCAGGCGTCGTCGATACGTCGCCCCAATCCAGTCCTACTGTCTTGCCGCCAATCCAGCGGCCGCCCTCAGAGATCGGATTTTCGGTGTTCAGGAATTTTGTTGAGTAAGTCTCGACATGCGGCGCGGGCAGCTGGGCGGCTGGGGCGGCCGGGACGGCGGCCGTCGCTGTGTTCTGTTTGCCGGAACAGCCGGTAATCAGTCCGAGTAATGCGGTGGCTGCAAGTAAACTGCGCAACGTCACTCGAATTGGCTCCAGGATTCGGTTCATGTCTTGATTCTCCTCTGCTTTCTGTTTTTTCAAACATCTCTGATGCGTTCGCTTCGAGCCGCGGGCGGCCAGCGCAAAATTATCGTCTCTAACCGCAAGCCGCTTCCGGCTTAGAATTGAATACGGAATGTCGCCTGTCCTTGCCGGTTGCTGATTTGCGAGCTTAAGTTGGTGATTTGTCCAAATGTAGAGTCAAGAGAATTTGCATCAGGAGCCTGCAGTTGCGTTCGATTAAACGCATTGAAATAGTCAAGCCGTAAAGAGAGCTTCACACCTTCTGTAATTGAAAACGACTTGATGACGTCGAAATTCTCCAGCCTCATAGGGGGAGTTCGCAACTGAGCATAAGTATGCACAGCATTGCCGAGTTGCCAGGGTCCTGTATTGACAAAGGCTTCTGTTGTGAACTGAGTCGGCGCCGAAGACGCTTTCCCCTTGAAGTAATCCTTGGATAACCCATAGTTATGCGTTGCAATTTTCGCACCTGAGACTACATTTGGCCGGTCGCCGAAGTTGGCATAAAGCGGATTGTAGCCATTGTAAGGTCCAAAAGGATACCCGCCTGCGTAAGACAAGATGCCGCTGAATTTCCAACCTCCTATCACCCGATTGAGAATTCCATCGGAGTTGAGGAACTTTTGCGCGAGACCGAATGGAAGTGCATAAGTTGCCACAAAATTCGCAATGTACTTCTGGTCCGTCTGAGACGGCGTAAATTCAGGTCGCATATTGCCTGAATCTATGGGGTTTGGCTGATTGAGTGTCGCGCCCACGGACTCGGTTGCAATGTCCCGCGAGAGCGTGAAATCGGTAAGAAAGCTCAAGCCATTAGAGAATCGCTTCTCTCCCTGCGCCTGCATCCCGTTATAGAACGCCGTTCCCTCGGTCTCATAAGTGTTGTAAATGTCAGAGTATTGCGGGAAGGGAAGCAGCGCATCGAGTACGGTACCGTTTCCGCCAAGCTGTTGAACCCAACCAGGATAGGGAATCTTAATGCCAGCGTTGACAGCATCTTGAGAAGTTGCAAGTTCGCCCAGGAGACTTCCATAGCTCAGGATGGATGCGGAAGGCTGCTCGGGTTGATGCAATGAAGACGGGAGGTGTATCCCTCGGTTGCCAACGTAAGCCACGGTCAGGAACATGTTCCAAGGAAGTTCTCTCTGGATGCCCACGTTCCAGGCTGAAACATAGGGGACCATCCCAGTCGTCTTCGGATCGAACGCCAAAATAATGCCCCCATTCCCCATGGATGGGTTATAAGGAGTTGCCGACGGCGAAGGCATCGGGTTTGCATCCCAACTGCCGTAGGCAGGTATATTGCTACCGCTGGAGTACCGGATAAATTCGCCTCCCAACAAACCCGAGAAGTAATTGGCAGTCTGCACAGTTCCAAACTCGTAGGCGCCGCCGTTAAGGTAGGTCATGAAGAAGCCCGACTGGAGTACGGTCTTGGAATTCAACTTGTAGGAGAGGCCCAACCTCGGTTGAACGTTCTTCCAGTGAATTGCCGCGCGCGTGACTCCAGAGCACACATCGCAGTGGCCAAACTCGCTTGCGCCGCCTGGGATATTTCCGGCGCCAGGATCAAGCTGGGTAGGATGCTTGTAATCTAAATAGACGACATTGTTGCCGACTGCATTAAAGGGCACCATGATATCCCAGCGAACACCGATATCTAGAGTTAGCCGCGGATTGACCTTGATGTTATCTTGAGCATAGAGAGCAAATTCCTTATTTCTCAACTTCGTTACATTGGCACTAAAGCGCCCTGCTAAATCTGCCTCGCCAAGCAAAAAGCTCGCAAATGAGCTGCCATAGCTGCCGAAATTCGTATCGCTAGGATCCGGCGTGGACGTGGTTCGCTGAGTGAATTGAAATTGAGCCCCGCAGGACCCGCAGTTGAACTCATCCTGGTAGGAGCGTCTGATTTGCCATCCAAGATTCAAGCTGTGGCGGCCTTTAATCCACAGCCAGTTGTTCGCGACCACGATGCCTAGCGAGCGATTGTTTTCTTGAACCATCCCTCCATTGTCACTGCTTCCGGCGGCGCCAAACGATGTAACCGCATTCTGGCCGTCGAATCCGATTTCGGGGAAGGTAACACTACTTACAGCCCCGGGAAAGCTGACACCAAGATGGGCATTGGCTAACTTGTTGATGTCACCAATCCAATCTGCACCAGCCGTCACGACCAGGTTTTGCGTCACGGTTTTCTCATAGTTCAGGACGAAGCCTGAACCGAGTTGGTTGTTACTGATCTCGCTCTGCAGGTCGTTGGAGGAAGACACGATTGGAGCAGCAGTAAAATATGGAGATGAGACCGAATCCCGCCACTGGCTGAAGTGAATACTTTGGGACGAGGTTAGATGATGGTCAAGTGTGTAGCCCCACAGATCTTGGCTAATTGCCACCGCAGGAACATGTGGAGATTCGTTACTCTGCAAACCGAAGACCACTCCGGCGCGATCGGGATCTGGGATGAACGGCAATACAGATTGCGCAATTGGGCTGATGCGCCCAGGCGGGATTACATTGAGTTTCCCGTTGTAGACGAATTGGTGACCCGTGAGTGGGTCGTAGATCGGGATCACATTGCCGTTAGCATCCAAAAAGTTGCTGAAGTCACCAGTCTTCATGGCAGGAGTCGGCACCGTTCCAATAGCCTTCTGCGCCTGGTTCTGCCTGAACCAGTCTGAGCTAACAAGAAAAAAGGTGCGATTTTTTCCACTATAGAGTTTTGGCAGGATAACCGGGCCACTCACTGTAAATCCGTAGTCGTTCTGCTGATCGACGGGCGGTGCGGGGTGTCCATCGGGGCGGAAGTAAGTGGGAAAGAAACCGTCGGAGTCAAAAAGCTGGTTGCGCAGAATGTAGAAGCCGTCTGCGTGAAGCCGGTTGGTTCCGGATGCCATATTGTAGGTCACGGCGCCTTGCCCCACTCCGTAAGTCGCCTCAAATGTGGAGCTGTGCACACGGAACTCGTTCACCATTTCGTAGGGAGGATTGATATAGGTTTGGTTTCCCTGGTACTGCACGAACGCCACAGGAACGCCATTGAATTGGACTTCGTTCTCTAAAGTGAGACCGCCGTTGATGTTATGAGCGTTGGCATTCCCCTGGACGCCCGGCGCAAGATACATGAACGAGTCAAGCTGTCGCGCCAGACTATTGATTTCAATCGGCGCCGTCTCGACCAATTCAGGCTCAAGGGTGGTGCCGAGTTCGGGAGAAGTAGTATTCAACGAAATTGCGTTTGCCTCGACACTTACGACAGTGGAGGTGGCGCCAGGCACTAAACGGAGATCAACCGTGGAAGTCTTGGCAATTTCAACCGTCACATTCGTCTCAACTGAGCGCTCGAATCCCGTAGCTTCGACGGTGACAGAGTAGCTACCAGGCTTCAATCCAATGACCAAATAGGTGCCTACCGACGAGGTTGCGGTGTGCGATACAACGCCGGTAGCGAGGTTGCGCACTGTAACATTTGCGCCGGCAACTACAGCTCCTGTTGAGTCCATGATTGTGCCGCTGATGCCATTCTGCACCTGGGCCTGGAGTGCAAGGCCCTGTAGCAACAAGGCCATCGAGAGCAGTTGCATGAATACGAGCACAACGCCTGTACAACTGGGTAGCCGAAAGCGAGGACTGTCCGAATTCTTAGCCACTTTACCCTCCTTAGTTCATCTTGTCCGGGAAATGATCCGATGCCCATTTCCTCGTTCATCTCTTAAGCAAAAGCCATCGCGACCCTTTGACGCTGCGAACGGCCACAAGAAGGCGTCCAGCTCTCCGGAGCGATGAATAGGTACAAACCGTTTGTCACAGTGAGCGCTCATCAAATTTTTCGAACCCTGAAAGCTTTCATAAATGGCGACTGATGTGAGACAGAATTCTGAAAAGGCGTCAACAGCCATTTGGGTGCCCATCGCCGTCGCCACCTCGCGCAAAATCGACGCCGCTTGAATCTGAAACCGAGAACCTTGCCGGTTCTTGCCGTGTTTGGATTTACGCAACCATATATATGGAAAGGTCAGAGGATGTTATAGGAACTCCGGCGCTTATTTTTGTTGGAGTTTCCCGCCTGCACTTGCCTGGGAAAAAACAGGCGTACGAGGCCAGTGAAGCTCGATTAGTCTCAGGATCCTCGGCAAGAACTCTTGTTAATTGGCCCGAAGACGCGCCATGGGCGTGCCATACTCTTTCGAAGATCGTGCTCGGTGTGCAAACTTCTAACCGCGCCCGCTTTGACTCTGCCATGATGGGACCCCTCCAGACTGGGTGTTGCCTTTCCAAGGGTTGAGACCACGGAATACACCGAAAAAACGTCTCGTTCTATAGGGATTGGACAAAACATTGCGATAAATGAGCCCTGCTGCAAAACAGGCCCTTTCGCTGCCCTCAGGCTTGGTTCGGCTGCTTCCGCGAGTGTAGTGCGAGTCGAAGTTCGTCCGTGCTAGAATTCACACTCCACTAAGAGGCGGCGAGATGCCAAAGCTCTCGATCCCGGAGAATTCGTCAGGCTGGGAAAGAGCCTACGCGATCATCGAGCCGCAGATCGATAAGGAGGGCATTCATCGCTGGCCATTCGATCCCCTCTTCCCGATCGACGTGCGCTTCTTCATGTTCGGTCCGGGCGGCGGTGTCCGCATGAACCGCCACAACTACCTCGAGATCCTCTACATCCTTGAGGGTGAAGTGAAGTTTCAAATCCAGCAAAGGCCCGTCGCCGCGCGAACAGGTGACCTTCTGGTGATCGGCAGTACCTTCTTTCACCGGCCGATAAAGGCCAATACTGCGTCGGCGAAAGCAGTTGCACTCTATTTCAAGTCGGAGATTCTGCACACCGGCGACGCGGGCGACGAAGAATTCGATTTCTTGGTTCCCTTCATGGCCGAAGACGGTAACTTCTCTCACGTGGTCCCTGCCGCCAGCGGAGTACCTGCAGAAGTCTTCAACTTCATGAAGCGCATCCGGAGCCAGCTACCGGCCCCGAGCAGCCGCGAGCGCCTGACGGTTCGCACCTTCCTGAGAACGATTCTTATTCTGCTCGTAAACCACTACTCGGATCTTGAATTGAACCTGGATGCATTTCACCGCCGTCAGGATGACATCGAACGGCTCAGGCCCTTATTTGATCTCATAGATCACTCGCTGGGAAGCGTGATCACGGTCAAGCAAGCCGCGGCTTCCGTCCACATGAGCAAATCGCATTTCACACGGTTCTTTCGGCGAGTGACGGGGCAGCCATTTGTTGCCTATCTTCACCATCAGCGCGTTGCAAAGGCTCAGACATTGCTTACTAGAACCGATCGAACCGTTGCCGAGATCGGGCAAGAAGTCGGTTTTTGTGATCAGAGTTACTTTGGACTTATCTTCCGCAAAATAGCCGGCCGGTCGCCACGGCAATACCGCAATGAGTCGCGAAACAGCAAGGACGAGCTAGATGGTAAGCATCGAGAGCCTTGCCCCCGGTGCATCGTTTCCGGGTTCCAGTCGGCGCAACACCGAATCGCTCGGCGGGGGCTCGAGAATGTCTGGCGCCAAGATGATTCTTGGACGCAGACGAGACCCCGTAGAAGCTGCCAAGATTCAATGCCACCCAGAAGACTCGTTCGGTAATCCGAACCGTATGGATTGACGGCCTTCATTGCAGGGACTTGCGCTCGGCGAACGCCAACGTCTAGCCATCCAGTTGCAGCAGGAAATCTTCCTCTACTGGTTCAGAAGATCGCCACAGGGTTGAGTAGCGATCCCGTCCCCCCCGGAAACCTGAGGGGCGCCGCGAACACCAAGAACTCCCAGCGGCGCTCATCGCTCGCGACTTCCGAAACATCTTCAAGATTCAGGCTATCGGCGCAGATCATCCCCATCGCGGCGATTTGGAGCGCGTGCACCGGATATGCGATGCCCTCCACGTTGCTCGGCACCGTCTCGCCGTCTCCGTCCGGAAAAAACGCTGCCACTTTCCGCTCGTGCAGCAGCGTCATCGCATCGGAATGCAGCCCCGCCTTACCTTCTCCGTCGTATCCGTTATTCCAGGGCCCAAGTTCCAGCCGCCTGCGGTGATGTCCCGTCCGAAACACGAAGATATCCCCCTCACCCATCCTGACTCCCTGCGCTTGCTCGCACGCCTCCAGCTCTTCGCGCGTCACCGCCTCGCCCGGCTCCAGCCATTTAACTCCACGAAACCGCGCCAGGTCCAGCAGCACGCCTCTACCGATGATCCCATTCTCATACGTCGTGATGTCCATTCCCCGCGGCCCTCTTGCTGTCACCATCGAGATTGGCCTGCCGTTATACAGTTTGCCCTCATAGGCAATGTGACATAGCGCGTCGATATGAGTATGGCAGTCGCCGTGAATCTCGCTGGCGAAGTAATCCATGCAGACTCCGGGCTCGCCGAGGCTCTTTTCCACCTCAAACAGCATAGACATGTAATGGGCCGGAGGCCGCGGATTGTCCGGCCCCGCAACCATACTTACCGGCACAGCCATCGACACCGCTCGCCCCATCTTTACCATCGCCGTCGCCCGCTGAATCGTTTGCGGTGTGATGTAGTTAAGCGTTCCCCGCTCGTCTTCGGCGCCCCACACTCCCCAGTTGCACACTTTCCGAAACAGCTCATCGAACTGCTGTTTCGTCATCGCGGCGGCCACAGTCTTCATCTTCTTCCTTCCCTTCGTTGGGAGCACCGTCCGGGTCACGGAGGCCCCGCCAAAGCCCACAGCTTACCTGAAGACTGTCTCGAGGTCTGTAGGAATCTCCCTGTTGGAGTGTTGAACTCTTTCATTGCCGCTGGAGTCCACCCCTGGTGGTGGCCAGGACGATATTAGCCGATGCAGTTGCTTATTCAATCGCGATGGCCGGTTTCGGGTTTGCATCCGGCGATATGTCTCATTCACATCGCAAAGCCACAATCGGGTTCACTCTGCTGGCAGATCTGGCTGGTAGAAGAGTGGCCATAAGCGCGATAACGACCAGCAACAGCGTAACGAAGGCAAACGTGCGCGGATCATGCGCGCCTATTCCGAACAGTTGGCTCGATAGAATACGTGTCGTCGCCAGCGCGGCAATTAGTCCAAGTGCAGTTCCCACTGCAATCAACCTGAGACTCTGCCCCATCACCAACCGCAGAATGTCGCCTTTGTTCGCTCCCAATGCGAGGCGCACTCCAATCTCCTGGGTGCGCTGTGTTACCAGGAAAGAGATCACTCCATAGAGTCCTATGAGAGCTAGAACAAGGCCAGTTACGGCGAAGAAACCGACGAGGAGAGTCTGAAAGCGGGGTTGATCGGCGAGCTTGCTGACTCTCTGGTGCAACGTGGCAATGTCAATTGGCAGAGTCGGATCGAGCGAAGCCACCTGCGAGCGAATCCAGCGTGAAGTCTGATCGGGTGGCAGCGAGCTTCGAACAACGACTACGGAGGTTCTGCCCCAAGCGCCGCCTTCGGTCCAATCGTCGGGAAGATTGCGCCGAAGCCGGTAAAATTCCGGCACTTCCTCCTTGGAGAGACCGCTGTTTTTTACGTCCGCGGCGACTCCTACGATCGTGCTCCAATCCTCGGAGGTTGCTAGCTTGTTGAACCTCATACGCTGACCGATGGGGTTCTCGTTGGGGAAGAAAAGGGAAGCGAGACGCTTGCTGAGGACAATGAAGCTTTGGTTTGCGGTCATGTCTTCTTCGCTGAAGCCCTTACCCTGAAGCATGGAAATATCTAAAGTGCGGAAGTATTCCGGAGAAACCAGCCGTGAGGCTACAACTCCGGTGATGCTTGAAGCTGAAGGCGGCCTTCCTGCAACGACTATCTCGTCGAGACGTCCGCCGAAGTGGCCGGCACCGGGAGGAAGTGAGTCGCTGACGGAAACAAGAGCGACTCCGGGACCGAACCGAAGTCGCGTGGTCAGTTGCTGAAAGAAATTAAGCCTGCTTTCGGGCGTGGGAAAAGTGTGCTCTCCCAAGGTAATGCTGGCCGTGAGCGTGTTATCGGTACGCATGCCTAGATTCTGGTTTTCAAGATTGCTGAAGCTACGCAGCAGGAGCATTGCTCCGGCCAGCAAAACCATGCTTGCGGCGATCTGCGTGATGACCAGCCATTGCCGTGCGGTCGCATGGGAGACCGAGGTAAGAGAGCGCCCCCCCAGCATCTCACCGTGTGGCTTCTGCAGTGCCGGCGCAAGGCCGAAGAGCGCGCCACAGAGAATCGAAAGGAGGATCGTGACACTTACGATTCGAAAATCGAGTTGGATTTTATTAAGGTAAGGAATGTTCGCGGGGGCGATGGAGATGAAAAGACGTAGCAAACCCTCCGCCAGAGCGCATCCGGTGATCGCTCCAGCGAGTGATAGTAGAAGCGATTCGGTGAATGCCTGACGGGCGAGCCTGGCGCGGCTGGCTCCGAGGGCGGAACGAACTGCAAGTTCGCGCTGCCGTATTGCACCACGTGCCATGAGGAGGCTCGCCACATTGGCGCAGGCGATGAGCAGCACCGCGAGAACAGCGCCGAGGAGAACCCAGGCGGTTTGAGATACTTCCTGCATCTGTCGGTCGCGTAGGGAGCGAACTCTTAGATGGAAGTCGTAACGAAAGTCTGACGGTACCCGCTTCAAAGCCTGTTGAAAGAGGGGCTGCAACTCTGCTTCCGCTTGCTGAATACTGACTCCGGGTTTGAGCCGCGCGAAGGCCCGTCTCGCTCCTCCAAACCCACCATTCGACGTGCGGTCAGCAGCCTCGCCGGTAGTTCTTGGAAACAATACGTCGGCCGCTTGAAGCCTGGGCATCTCGAAATCTTTGGGCAGCACACCGACTACGCGGACGGGCTTTCCGTCGATGTCAATTGTCTTGTTCAGGATGGCGCTGCTCAAGTTGTAGCGATTCAGCCATAGACCGTAGGAGATGAGAGCTACCCTTGGCCCGTTGGGAAGATCTTCTTCTGGCAGAAAGTTGCGCCCTAGAATAGGCGCCACACCTAAGGTTGGCAGGAAATTGCCTTCCACCGACTCACAGCTGAGCTGGGCAGGGTTTCTCTCGGTCAGGTCGCACTCGCCCGTCGTAGCATCTTCAGAAGCGAGTGCCTCAAAGGGCCTTTGATTGCGCTGCCAGTCGTAGTAGAAGTATCCCAGCATAAACTCGGCAGTTTCGAGCGAATGCACCAGACCTACCGAGACGAGACGATCGGCGTTTGCGTAAGGAAGTGGGCGAAACAGGATTCGATCTACTACGCTGAAGACTGCTGTAGTTGCTCCGATACCAAGCATGATGGTTGCGACTATGGTGAGAGTGAAGACCGGATTGCGACGGAAGCCGCGAAGACTGTAGCCGACGTCTTGAATAACGGTCTCGAGGAGGTAGCCGGGCCGTTGTTCGTGAGATTGCTCCCTTGCTCTCTCGACTCCTCCGAAGTCGACTATCGCCTGCCTGCGCGCCTCCTGCGGCGTCATACCGGCGGCGAGGTGTGCTTGAATTTGCTGCTCCAGGTGAAATTTCAGCTCTTCATCGACTTCACCATGGGGCTTCGCGACAAGCAAAAAACGAAGGCGTGTCAGCCATTCCTTCAGCATAGGGTTCCCCTACTTGAGCACCAGTGCGATGGCTCTTGAGATACGGTCCCAGTTTTCAAGCTCGGCTTCGAACTGCTTTCGCCCGGTTCGCGTCAGCGAGTAATATTTGGCCCTGCGATTATTCTCCGAGGCTCCCCAGTCGGCTTGAATCCAGCCCTTGTACTTCAATCGGTGGAGTGCGGGATACAGAGATCCCTGGCCAACCTGAAGCGCATCCCTGGATACTTGCTGGATCCGTTGAGCGATGCCCCATCCGTGCATGGGCTCAAGGGCAAGCGTCTTCAAAATAAGCAGATCGAGTGTTCCCTGGAGCAAATCGGTTGGTGGCGGCATGTTCCCCTCGGCTCTGGACAAGACAATGAGCCTCGCTCCTGTCGATTGTCAAGGGGGAAACCAACTACGCTGTGACTATTCTGTTTGCCTGCGCCGCCAAGTCTCTTATTCGATGGCGATGGCCCGCTTTGGGTTTGTATCCAGCAATTGCATGGCGCTTTCCGGCGAAAGGCCCAGACCTTTGACAAGGTTTTGGAAGCAGCTCGTCATCGTTGCTGTTGATCCCAAAAAGAGAGACTTGTCTTGCGATCGCACCGCGCCATCCTGGTCAGTGACCAGGCGTAGTCTGCCGAGCGTGAATTCTCCGGCACCCGCGGCAGCTGCGGCCACCGCGTCTGTGACTACGATCGATCGTTCCCATCCGGCCAATCGGAGGTAGTTTGCCAGTGTGAAGAGCGGCACGTGTTTACCATCGGCGATAAAACAGAACCAGACAGGCCCTTCGCGGCTGAGCATGCGCTGAATGATGTTATCGTGGCGGGCCATCATCGCCGGACAGCCGTTCCCCACGTGCGTGAACATCTTCAGGCCTGCGTCGATGCTCGCGTCGATTTGCTCGACACTCGCGTCAGAATGCCCGCAGGCGACCATCACCCCTCGCGCGACCAGCATGCGCGTTACTTTCAGGCCTGCATCACACTCAGGCGCGAGCGTCACGAGACGAACCAGTCCATCACCCGCTTCGAGCAACCTGTCCGCTACCTCTACGTCTCCCGCAATGACCGCATCCGCGGGGTGCGCCCCCCGGTATCCATCGCTGGGATTAATGAACGGACCTTCGATGTGGATGCCGCGGATGATTCGCTTGACGAGGGTACTTGATTCGCGGCAAGCGGCAATCTTCTTTAGCCGAGAAACCATCGCATCCACAGTGTCGGTGATGACCGTAGCGAGAATGCCATCGGTTCCATCCGCCTCCAGCCGCTCGCACATCCGGATAATGCCGGTAGGGCTCGTTGAGGCGGAGTTTAGGTCGATGCCCGCGTATCCGTTTACCTGAAGATCCGTAAAGCCCATACGATCACCCCAATGACCTCAGCTAACCTCTCAGTGCCTGAGTCGCGCGTAGTTTGTTAAGCAGTTCGACGAGAGACCGATGGCTACGATCAAAACAAAATATCCGGCAATGACCACATAGTCTGCCGCCGTCAGATGAATCGCTGACTTCATTTGCTGGATATCCATGGACCGTTGAAGCGGACGGCAAATTTGATTTTGAGAGTTTTGAGATCCTGTTGTTCGTCTATCCTAGCACTCGGTAGAGGTGATCACTGCTATCGACCGATCCATTCGCGTGGCTCCAGAGAAGCTTGTCGGCCGCAGCGAAGCCGCGACCTTGAGGCGGCTGGCGAGCGGTAAGTGGGCGCGTCAGCAAGCTGTCAAAGTTCAAAAGAAGACAAATTGCATACAAGGAAAGACAGTCATGACGTTAGCAATTCTTGGCGGTAAGCCTGTCCGCAAAGCGGAATTTACTGCTTGGCCGATCTTCACATCGGACGAGGAGTCTGCGTTGACGAACGTCATCCGCAGCGGCAAGTGGGGCGGGTACGGAATCGAGGTTCAACAATTTGAAGATAGTTTTCGCAAGATGCACGAGGTCGAACACGCGGTCGCGTGCTCGAATGGTACGGTTGCGCTCGAGGTAGCCTTGCGTGCCATCGACGTCGGCTGCGGCGACGAGGTCATCGTGGCGCCTTTCACCTTCATCGCCAGCGCAAGCGCCATCCTGTTGTGCCAGGGTGTGCCGGTCTTCGTCGATATTGATCGAGAGACATTGAATCTGACTCCGGCTGCGGTAGAAGCTGCGATCACGCCAAAGACAAAGGCAATCGTTGTTGTTCACTTTGGTGGCCACCCTGCGGAGATGGATGCCATCATTGCGATTGCGGCGAAGCACGGGCTCTCGATCGTCGAGGATTGCTCGCACGCCCTCGGGGCCCGATGGAAGGGCACGCCTGTGGGCAACTTCGGCGCGGTCGGCACGTTTAGCTTCCAGTCTTTCAAACTCGCCACGTCAGGCGAGGGGGGAGCCGTGGTCACCAATGACTCGGCCATTGGGGATGCTGTCGTGGAGCTATTGCAATCAGGGCCGCCGGAAAGGTGCGGCCTGGTATGAGCACTTCAGCCTGGGAAGCAACTATCGCCTCACGGCCTTTCAAGCTTCTGTATTGACTGCGCAACTCAAGCGCGTGCCGGAGCAAACGGCCCTCCGCACACGGAATGCGGAATATCTGCGCCGCCAGCTCCAGGGTTTCAGCGGACTCAAGACTGGACAAATAAGTGAGCATGTCCAGAGCCATCCGCAATATCTAATGACGCTCCGTTACGACCCCGGCGCATTCGCCGGTGTTCATCGAGACATTTTTCTGGCGGCGGTGGAGGCGGAGGGAATACCCCTGCGCTCCGTTTACCCGTACCCTCTTTATCGCAATCCGCTCTTTCGCAGAGAGGCGCTGGCACGGCACGGAGGGAGTGGTTGGGATTCGATCCCCGACTACGACGGGCTTTTTCTGGAAGAATGCGAGCGTGTCTGTGCTGACGGTCTCTGGCTTGAACATCCATTGTTTCTCGGCGCCGAGAGCGATATGGACGATATTCTAGCCGCCTTCCACAAGGTGCAGGAAAATCGCGCCTTTTTGGAAAAGCATCAGGCCGCAGTGATTGCAGGCCGCGCGACAGGATGAGCATGCGAAGGCAGCTGTTTACCATGGCCGCATCGTTGCTGGCGCGCCTGTGCTGTGCCGACGCAGGCGGCCACGACTTTGAAAATGGAGCATGGAAGATAGCTTTGCCAACGGCATTCCTTCGTGGCAGAGTTATCCGCTCGCGCAAGACATGGGCTATGACCCCTCGATCTACACCACGACTCGGAGGGGACAGCTTCTCGCTCCATCGCGTCCCGCGATCAGACACCCGAAAAGCCATCATGAAAAGCGTTTCTCGGCATGGCCCGTCTGCTGAACCCGCTGGCAATATGTGTGAAATAGCTCTTGCCAAGTTTGAACGCCCAGCTACACTCTCTAGCACACTGTTCAACCGCTTGGACCCGCTCTCAATCGGCGACGGGCATGGTTGCACGGTATTCGGGAGGGCACACATGAATCGAGAAACGGCTTTGAAGGTCGTGTTGGCGGTGGTGGGGTTGCTCTTTTTGGCGTTAGTTTACCCCTTGGCAATTTTTATGCAACAAGAGCCTGCGTTGTCTATGATGTTCAGCCTTTACGTCACGCTCGGGGTTTTCTTGCTTCTGGCAATCCGCAACCCGTCGGCGAGTCGCAGCCTGATCGCCTTCACAGCATGGTCCAGCTTCGCTCACGCCGCTGTTATGGGCACGCAGGTATTGCGAGGTATGGTTGCACACGGAGAAATGATTGGTGTGGCCATTCTCGTGATCATTGGCGCAGCATTGATCGCGCTCGCGCCAGCGAAGCAGCTTACGGAGCGCGCCTCACTCCATAGTAGTTATCAACCACATTGACGGGTAGTCGCCATACTGTAGAAGTGGCTCGCTTGCTGGTCCGCTGGCCGTTGTTCCTGGATCACGGGCTATACACGGTCTATCATCAGGAAACGCGCCATGCGCAATGCCAGCTCGAATTCGCAGGCAAGCGGACGTTTGGTGCTTGCCGTCACGATCCTTGGAACGAGCATGGCGTTCATTGACGGAACTGTCGTCAATGTCGCACTCCCCGCGTTGCAGAAAGCCTTTCAAGCATCCATTGCGGATGTGCAGTGGGTTGTGGAAGCGTACGCGTTGATGTTGGCGGCGTTGCTCCTTGTAGGCGGCTCACTTGGAGATATCTTTGGGCGTCGTAAGGTGTACGTTTTTGGCGTTGCCGTGTTTGCAACGGCCTCCGCCTGGTGTGGTGTGGCTCGAACGATCGACATGCTGATCTGGGCCCGCTCGATGCAAGGCTTGGGAGCGGCTTTGCTGGTACCAGGAAGTCTCGCACTGATCACGGCTTCCTTCCCCGAAGAAACGAGAGGACAGGCGATTGGCACGTGGTCCGGATTTTCCGCAATGGCTGCCGCCATCGGCCCTGTCATCGGCGGCTGGCTGATCGAACACTCCACATGGCGCTGGGTCTTTTTCCTGAATCTCCCGCTTGCGTTGGCGGTCATCCTGCTCTCCGCCAAGGCGCCGGAGAGCCGTAACGAGAATGCCTCACACCATCTCGACTGGCCTGGCGCTCTTCTGGTCACGTTGGGACTTGGCGGCGTCACGTACGCCCTGATTGAGTGGCCGGCTCGCGCTCGCCACAGCGGCCACCTTGAGGCTGCTGCAGCAGTTTTTGGGGTAGTGGCTTTGGCAGGATTCATCGCCGTAGAGCATTGGTCTCGTGTGCCGATGGTTTCACTCAAGCTGTTTCGCTCGCGAAACTTTGCAGGCGCGAATCTGCTGACACTGTTTCTGTATGCGTCCCTCGGTGGATTGATGTTCTTCTTTCCGATGGACCTGATACAGATCCAACACTACACAGCTACCGAGGCAGGGGCGGCGTTTCTCCCTTTTGTAGCCATCATGTTTGGACTGTCACGCTGGGCAGGTGGCCTGGTTGCACGCTATGGATCGAGAATTCCGCTCACGATTGGACCTCTTGTTGCTGCCTGTGGAATTGCGCTCTTCGCAATGGTGCCGCAGGGCGGGAGCTACGTGGCCACATTCTTCCCGGCAGTCGTGGTGATGGGTTTCGGCATGACCATCAGTGTCGCTCCCTTGACTACGACGGTGATGAACGCTGTACCTGAATCCGAGTCAGGGCTTGCCTCTGGAATCAATAACGCAGTTTCCCGGTTGGCTGCTCTGCTTGCGGTCGCTGTTTTCGGTGCGGTTCTGGTCACGGTTTTCAACCACTCGCTGGATCAATCCCTCGATCAACTGCCGTTGAACCCTGACGTTCGTGCCCAGATTGATGTTGCCCGTCCTCAGCTCGCCGCTGCTCACAATCCCAATCCCATAGTTGAGCGCGCGATCGCGGAATCCTTCATAAGCGGCTACCGCTCTGTGATCTGGATAGCGACAGGCCTTGCTGCGTTGAGTGCTATCACTGCGTGGCTACTCATTGAGCCGGGCGCACCTGCGTCTGCAAAACGGGCATAGCGATCAACAATCTTGAAATGCAAGATACTGCGATGCGCTACGTGTCCATCGCAACGCCGATGGCTTGTGGCCACCCGAGCCTTTTTGCAGCCAATATCATGATTGCATGGCCTTGCGGCCTGTTGCTCGGCCTATCTCCTTGCCCAACAAGGTTTTTCGGTATGCCTCGAGCGAGGAAGTCATGTCGGGCCAAGGCGGATTCTACCCAGCGAACAGACGCAGTCGCTGTTTCGTGAAATATTTGCCGCTCCGCACTTGTTCGCGTAAGCGCCGCGCATTCGCAGGAGAATTGTTGCGTGGGGAACGCGCCCACCAGGGCAGAGCCTCCGTTCGATGCGCTGGCCGTTGGAGCCGTCTCCGCCGAGCGTTGCTTATAGCCATAGCGAGCAAACACTGACTGCCGCGGCGAAACGATCTGATCGATGCGAGCGTCCCCCTGGCCGGAAATGATAGGCGTGCCAAAATTGTGGGAGTAGTTATTCGAAACTAGTTTGCTTCCATTCATTCATCGCGGAGCAAAATCATCGGATCAACGGCGAGGGCACGTCGAGCGGGCACCAAGGCTGCGACGATGCCCACGCAGAGCATAGTAAGAATGACACCGCCGAGGATAACCGGGTCTTTTGGCGTGGCCTGATACACGATAGACGAAAGGACACGGGTGGCCAGTACACCGAGGATCATGCCAGCTATCGATCCAATGGCGAGCAGCCGGAAAGTACGTCCGAGCGCTGCCCCGAGCACCTTGCGTTGACCGGCTCCAAGAGCTATGCGGATACCGAGTTCACGCAGGCGTTTGCCGACGGTATAGGCGGCCATGCCGAAGATGCCGGTAATGGCAAGCATTGCGCCCAGCAAGCCAAGCGCGCCGAGAGAAACGGTGGCTACGCGAGCGGCGAAGAGGGCGGAATCCAACTCGCTGTTCCAGGTTCTGATTTCGAGCGGCAGCCCTGGATCGAGGCTACGCATCGAGCGTTGCAATGCTGCGGCAATCTCCTGCGGGTCACGTTGCGATCGAACAATGAGCCAAGTAGTGCTGGAAGGGTGCTGGAGGAAGGAAAAGAACATGGCCGGCTTGGGGTCTTCGGTCAGGGTCTGGTATTTACCGTCTTCCGCTACGCCTATAACTTCTGCCCGGTTGCCGCCCCAGAACTTGAAATGGCTACCTACTGCTTTATCGACGGACCCGAAGACCTTGCGCGCAAATTCGCGATTCACGACGGCCACGACAGGAGCCTTGTCTTCATCGTGCATAGTGAAGGAGCGGCCAACCAGAAGTGCCGTTCCAGCAGCACGGAAATAATCGGGCGAGACCTGGAAATTCTGGGCATCGGCTGCAGCGTTTGTAGGACGGAAATCAGTGGTGGTGTCAGTGAATACGTCGGAATCTCCACCGCCAATACTGAGCGGAAGCCGGTCGGCATATCCCACGGATGCGACGCCCGGGATTGCCGCGGCAGCATCGAGCATGCGCTTCTGCATCTGTACGCGCTGGCCGGTATCATATCCGGCCATCTGTAGATCGGTCTTTACGAGCATCACTCCCCTGGGCTGAATACCGTAGTTGTTCTGAAGCGAACGAGCCAGGCCGCGCACAGCGACGAGCGAAGCGGTGACTAAAACGGAGCAAATGGCGATTTGCAAACCCAGCAGAACGTCGCGCAGTGTAAAGCGGCGTGTGCTGCCGACGCTTGTGGTCCCGGAGCGAATGATCTGCCAGGGATCGGAGCGGAGTATCTGGCGGACAGGGACCAAGCCGAAGAACAGCCCACTGAAGACAGCCAGCAGGAAGGCCAGAGCGTAGGTGTTCACGTCCGGATTGACCGGCACATTGATCGGGATATTCGGAATCGGCCGCCATGTGCTGAGGGCACGCAGGATGACCACGGCTCCCGCCATGCCACAAATACCTCCAGCCAGAGAAACCAAAACAGCTTCGGTAAGGAGCTGGCGGAGGATGAGCTGGGGGCGCGATCCGAGAGCCATGCGGACTGCTATTTCGCGCGAGCGATCTGCCGCCCGCGCGGCGAACAGACTGCCGAGATTGGCGCAAGCGGCAAGCAGGATAAGACCTGCGAGGAGCATAAGCCCGAACATAAAAGCGCGCGTGGGCCGGCCGAGGGTATTTCCGGCGAGTCCGGGGCGGGATAAGGAGAATTTCAGACCATCATCAGATTTGGGATATGTTTTCGCCAGCGAATTCGCAATGGTGTTCAAGTCCGAAGTAGCGGCGGCTGGTGTTACTCCAGATTTGAGGTGTCCTATTGCCCAGGCGCTATGGTTGCCACGCTCCTCGAGCGAATCCCAGTCGCTGATTTGGGGCGAATCGACGATGGGAGCCCAGAGATCGGGCGCGAAAAAAAGTTCGGTGCCGCGGAAGTCCGGCCGAGCAACGCCGATGATGGTGAAGGGATGCTTGTTGATCTGCACAGTCCGACCCACTGCAGCGGGGTCCCCGTTAAAGTGGCTGTGCCAGAGCGCATAACTCAGAACGATCTCGGGCACGCTGTTCGGCCCATGTTCTTCTGAAGCATGAATAAATCGGCCAAGGTAGGGCTGAATGCCCAGGGCATCGAAGTAATTGCCACTTACGGTATAGGGCCAGACTACGGAGGGATTTCCGTGGCCGGTATCGAGCCCAACGCCGCCCATGATGTTGTATAGCACCAGCGAGTCGAAGGTGCGGTTCCCGTCACGCAGGTCGCGGTAATCGGGATACGACTCCGATGGAGATGTATCTGACCCGTAGGCGCGTTCCAGCATGAACAGCGTCTCAGGGTGCGGTACGTTGAGCGGTCGCAGGATCAACGCATTCAGTACGCTGAACACGATGGCATTGGCGCCAATGGCGAGTGCCAGGGTGAGCACGGCGGTCAGGGCGAATCCAGGCGCTTTTCGCAACTGTCGTAAAGCGAGTCGTATATCGGCGTTCATGCTCCCCCTCGTTACGCTGGTCGTGTCTTTGCCTCGGGTTCCCGGGGCTTGTATCGGTTGTACGCACGTGATGGGACGGCGGTTCCATTTGATGTTGCCAATTCCTGGCCAGGAATAACCAGGCAGTGCGCTCTTTGAGCTCTGGCTAGCGTTGCTCCGAGGATTAGTACCGAAAAACGGCCTTTCTCGTCACCGATCGCTTGATGGCGAGAAGGGCGACTTATGGTGACTGAACGCTGGTCGTTGAACGATGTTACTTACTCCGACTACCCCTTGTGTGCGAAAGCCGTCTCAATGCGACAATGCACACCGATCCTTCAAGTTCGACCAAATCACAATTCCCGCAGAGGTCTCAATTTGGTTGACAGGTCTCGCGCCTCGTAGGGCATTACAAGCGATGATCGTGTCTGCTGCCAGAAGGTGTTCTAAACGGATTACGCATTCCGCTACCGGCCCGAGAGAATCCAATAAGGTAGTTCGGTAGATGCCAGGGAGAACGCCACATCCTAGTGCAGGGGTTAGCCACTGGCCCGCCACCTGGAGAAAGACATTGCTAATGGCGCACTCCGTGATGGCAGCGTCCTCATTCAGAAACATTACTTCGTCAAAGCCGGAAGCTCGCGCTAATTCGAGATGCCGGTCATAAATATCCCGGTTGGTCGTCTTATGGTGACAAAATATATTCTTCGAAGATATGGTTTCATCGGCGAGGAGTAATCGGCCATCCCAGGGGACCTGATCCAACGGTGACATCGTAATCTTCCAGACTCCACTCTGGTTCATCTCAAGACGGATGCGGCTCTCGGTAGAACCACATCGCTGCGCCGCATGAGCTAACTCATCTCGCAGACGTTCTGCGTCGTATCGAATGTCGAAGTATTCTGCTGAATCTGCAAGTCTCTTCATGTGGAGAGCAAGCAACGGGATTCCGCAATGACACCGCATTGTCTCAATCAGGGAGAAGGGCTGGGAGCGGCGAGTAAGAAAGGCGGCTTTGAGGCGGCATTCTTCATACTCCTCATCGACAACTGAGTCGGCGGTTATCCCTCCCCCAACTCCGAGGCGAAGATCCTTGCCGGTAAGCTCAATCGTCCGGATTGCGACATTGAAACAGGCTTCTCCGTTCGGGCCGAAATACCCAATTGCTCCCGTGTAGATTCCGCGCGGGTGACGTTCCAGCTCACGGATGATCTCCATTGTTCTTCGTTTAGGAGCGCCTGTGATTGACCCGGAAGGGAAGACGCTTTTGAAGACCTCTGAAGGTGTAAGGTCATCACGCAGGGTTCCCGAAATGGTAGATGTCATCTGGAGCAGAGTCTTGTAGCGTTCCGCATGAAAGAGGTTCTCAACCTCAATCGAACCAAACTTGCAGATACGTCCGAGATCATTCCGGAGAAGGTCCACGATCATTACATGTTCACTTCGATTTTTCTTGTCAAGAACAAGCCGGCGCTCTGCCTCACGGTCTTCCTTGATGTTCCTCCCTCGTGCCCATGTCCCCTTCATGGGGCGAACTGTGATGCGCCCCTGCGATGTGTGAAAAAACAGTTCAGGAGAAAAGGACAAGATCGCTCCCGGCTCTCGGTTGATAAGGGCAGCAAACGGCACAGGCTGTTGCTTTAGAAGGAATTCATAGACTGCCAATGGCGTTGAGCCGGTTACTCCGCAAATGCGGTCAGTAAAGTTGACCTGGTACGTGTCGCCTGCATTCAGATATTTCTGAATTTGTTCAAACTTGGCGTGATAGTCGTGCCGTTGAATCTCGAGGTCGGCAACATGAATAGAAGGATCGGTCTGTGCAATCAATGACTCAACTTGCGGACGCGGGAACGTGCCTCGAATGGTTCCGGTCAAGTGGTCAAATTCTATAGGGGGTGCAAACACGCCGAGCCAGGCTATCGGTTTCTGTGCGTCTGCGTTTGCCGGTGTTTCCGTTGGCATTCCGACAAAGTGATGACCGCACTCGTAATGGAAGAAGCCGGCGACAAATGCACCGGCAGCTAGATGCTGGTCGACCTTACGAAGAAGATCATCGAGCTCTTCGACTTTCCAGGCAATCAGTTGCTCATACGGCTCAAGGAACAGAAGGCTTCTGTCTGTATGGCGGTCGGGCTTCGCCGTTTCTAGTAGCACGGCATTTGGGCTAACTGCCGCGTGAAGTCGAAAGACTGCAGGAAGGCCCTGCCAGGCTAACGTAGGACGCTCATTGACTACCGCTGTTTCGCCAGGCATCTTCTCAGTCCCGAGGAGACCTACTCCGTTGCCGCTTTTCATCCCAACCGAGACAGTGCGTTGGCTTCTCGCTGTGCAACATTTCGTTCCCGTTACCGCCGCGGGCAAGCGCAGGATTTACACCAGTTTCCCGTTTAACAAACCCCAAATCAGGGCTCGACCTGCATCCCCATTGTTACATCCGGGAGGCTTCTGTTGCGGAACGATGGCGTCTTTTCTAAGGTTCGACATGTGCACGGTACTCCCAAATTGTAGCGATTGCAATTTCATAAGCCCCAAGATATAGGGGTCAAGTTCCTCGGTTCCTCTTGATTGAGGGTGAAAAGGGAATCCGGTGAAAGACCGGAACTGCCCCGCAGCGGTAAGCAGCGTTCGCGCGGTCGATCTGTGGCGCAAGATGCTAACGATGCTCTTCGAGACAGGGCATCCCTGGATCACGTTTAAGGACCCCTACAACCTGCGTTCTCCGCAACAGCACGCCGGCGTTGTCCATTCCTCGAACCTCTGCACGGAGATCACACTCAACACGAATCAGAGGGAGATCGCTGTCTGCAATCTCGGCTCAGTAAACCTTGCGAATCACAGGCGTCCTGGATCTTCTCAAAGTAGCCAAGCACGGCAAAGGCGAGAATATCTATCTCATCCGCTTCCACTACATTCCACCAAAGACGCTCCACAAGAAAAACAGGCGCAACATCTGACCCTGCTCACCATCGATTGAATGGCGATGCCAATGAACCGTCTCCGTATCGAGCACATGCACGTTCAGTCCTAGCGCAAATAGCGCAAGTCGAAGCGAGCAGATCCTGTCTACTCGTTCATCGACGTGTCGCTGAGGCGTTTCCTTCGCTGGTAGGCGGCGACTTTGAATTTATTGCCGCAGATGTTCATACTGCACCAGCGGCGTGAGCCTTTCTTGCTCGTGTCAAGAAAGTGAACGACACACGATTCGCATTTGCGAACGCGCGACGGCTCCGTGTCAGCGAGAAGATCAGCCGTGGCATCGGCGACCGGTGCCCACAGGTCAGTGGGCTTACGAGGCTCGAACAGCATCTCCTGTATCACCGCCCCGTTTCGCTTGCGAAGCGAAGTACGCAGGGGATACTGATTCAACAGGGAATTCACTTCGGCGAGGAACGCATCGGTCGGCGACGATCCGTTTTCTATCCGAAAGACGTCTTTCCTCAGCCTCTCTCTGAATGCAATCAGTTGTTGCAGAAAGGCCGCCGCCTCGGGAGATTCGCGCCAGCCTCGTATCGCTGCCTTAGCCTTTGGCGAAGTCACCATGTCCGAAGCGATCAACCATCGTTCGAGAGCGCGCACGTCCGAAAGGAGTTCTACCGGCCCGTCTGCCAGGACGGGGTGGGTGTTCAGGAAGTCCAGAATGGGCTTGTTCGCCACGAATAGAAATCCATCCTTCCATTCGTTCGGTTCCTGAGAAGCTTGCATGATCTGTCCCCCTAAAAGCCTACAGGAAAAATTGGAACACCGTTAATGAAACTTTTATCAGTGTCGTATAATCTGACTTTGCATAAGCAGGACCCCACTTCAACGGGAGAGGAATTCACCATGACAACGTTTCAGCACGCAACCGTCCGCGGCCTCAAAATCTTCTATCGGGAAGCAGGCTCAAAAGCTTCTCCAACCATCGTACTGCTGCACGGCTTCCCAAGCTCGTCGCATATGTTCCGCGACCTCATTCCACAGCTGGCCGGCAAGTTTCACGTGGTTGCGCCAGACTATGTTGGCTTCGGCTATAGCGACGCGCCGGATGCAGCCAGGTTCGATTACACCTTCGACAATCTTGCCGCTCATATCGAGGAGCTGCTCTTCGGTGTCCTCGGTCTGAAGAAGTTCAGCATCTATGTGCAGGATTACGGCGCACCGGTGGGCTATCGCATTGCCTCAAAGCACCCGGATGCGATCGAAGGGATCGTGGTGCAGAACGGGAACGCCTATGCGGAAGGTATAGGAGCAGCCTTTGACCCGATGAAGCCATTCTGGGCAAACCGCAATGCAGAAACTGAGCAGCCGGTGCGAAGCCTGCTCAAGAAGGAAACCACCATCTTCCAGTACACGCACGGAACGAAGGACGCGTCGCGGATCAATCCAGACGCGTACACCATGGATCAACTCTTCCTCGATCGCCCAGGCAACGACGCCATCCAACTGAACCTGCTTCACAACTACCAGTCCAACCTGGCGCTTTACGATGGCTGGCACGAATTTTTTCGAAACAAGCAGCCGAAGACGCTGATTGTGTGGGGAAAGAACGATCCCTTCTTCACCGTCGAGGGTGCGCAGGCCTACTTACGCGACATCCCAAAAGCGAGGCTTCATCTGCTCGACACCGGCCACTTTGCGCTGGAGGACTGCTGCGAATTTATTGCGCAGCAAATCGTAACGTTCTTTGCTTGAGGCCAGGCTCTGCAAAGCATGCGCGCACCCGCCGGCACGCTCGACAAGCGCATGCTGATGTTTTGTGTGATTGCCAAGTCGATGTACGTCAATCCGGAGTGGGTCCGGCTCTCCAAGGCGATCCGATCTGATCCGCGGCGTCGATACGGTCAACGATCCGAGCACTGGAGGTACTACGCAGCTCTCCTACCGCTCCTACGACAATCCCAATGACACCCAGGAAAACCACAATGAGGTGGGGTCCTGGCAACTTATGACAGCGGCCCAGTAGTGTTCACCGGCGAAGCCCAGGGAGCTTCGCCACTATTCAGCTATGCAGTTCGAAGCGCCTCGACCGGATGGATGGACGCGGCGCGGCGCGCGGGGATATAGCTCGCGACACTGCAAATGCCGCGAGCACCGCGGCATTTGCAGCAACAGGGAAGAGCCGCTTCTGTTTTTTGCGGTGTCAACCGCGTCTGCCATCCACTGGAAAAACGTAATGATATCTGTGTCTTATGGTTATGTGGTTATGCCAGTTATAACTCACGCGAAGCTAATGTTTCCTGTACACGTGGATATCTGTGGGTAAGTAGAGTCGTAGAGACTTCCCTCTAAGGCCATGCGCCAGGTAATCAGGCAATAAGTTATGTGGATTGTCAAAAGGGTGTCATACGTTACTTCGTGTTCCTGCATACGCGCTTTCCGGATGAGTCTAAAATCGAAAGCGGTAGCGCCCCTCTCTTCACCAGTGTGGAACAGCGTGAGCGGCGGTTTTAAAAGGTAGCGGATCTAAGTACCTAAGTACTCAGACACAGTAGGTGCATGCCGCGGTCCGGGTGATGAGAAAGCTCGGCTGCACGCGGGGCCCGTATGCCAATGCTTTCTGCAGCGCCTGGATAGTAAGCCGGACATCGAGAGCGTGATCCAAAGCCCAATCAAGTACAGCCTGTAATAGCAGTCCAAAATACTGCAGGCAGGGCCAGGGCTTCATCACTACTCCATACAACCCGCTTCGCCAGGCCTCGTTGTTGCTTGGGCCCGCGGACTCGACTCGCCTGAAGGCTCATCCTGAAAATCATCGAAGGGGAAGCTTGCATGTAAATAGCTATAAGTGCCCAAATCGGGTACCTATGTGTAATTTTGACATCGAGTAGTAGCTCGTTTCTTCTCGATGGCTGAACAATCTACGCAGCGTTGCAGTGTTGAAATGTATTCATGTTCTAGAGAAGAAAATGAGCTTCCATCGCGTCTTCATTTGTGTATTATCAATTCAGCTTTAAACGCCTTGCTTGTTGATGAAAACTGCATGTGTCTCGCTGATTGAAGATTCACCATCGGGAGATGCATGGACGAGCGGAAGCGTGTGCCCAAACTGGATGACCCGGGATATGTAGGATGAAGAATCAACGATCATGTCGCTGTAGCCGTATCGCCCGTTCTTGAGTAATGACTCGTTTGTGTCATTGAGTCCGGAGGTTCACGGATTGAAACTCAGGATACGGATTTATCGCAATAGAAGCTCCCATCGTCATTTCGGCGTCGATCTCGTAAATCGCTGAGGCGCCGGCGTCATGAGGACCAAGAGTAACGCAGGTCCACGCAGATCAAATGCATCTGAGGACTTCAAACGCCAACTATTGCATAATGCGCACGAACGTAGTTGCAGCGTGTGCTCTAGTTATAGTTAAAAGTGACTGCGCCGGATAAGTAACTAAGCAGCACTGACAACAAGTAGTTTGTGACGCTGCCATCGATTATTTTTGATCTGCCTCTGGAACGACACGGGTCTACAGAGGTGAAGTAGTTGTTCAATTTATTCTGCACTTTCAAGCCGTCTTCAATACACATGGTGAGCCGTGTGCGCCTAGCGATATTCTCCCTTTTGACCTCTTGTCTCGCGATTGCGACATTGGGCTGCGGATATTCGGCGAACAATGCGTCCGCTGGTCCTCTTCAAGTTTCTCCGAGCGTAGTCGATTTTGGCTCTGTGTCTGTGGGGCAGGTTGCCCTGAGTTCTGTCGCGCTCGTGAACAAGAGTTCGGCGCCGATCGATATATCGCAGCTTAATATCGCCGGACAGAAATTCTTTGCGAATAGTAAGACTGACGTTCCCGTGACGATCAGCGCTGGAGGCACCTATACCTTCATCATTGGTTTCAGTCCTGATAGTGTTTCGACCTACAGTGGCGAATTCGTTGCGATGGGTAAGTCGAACCAACCGCTAGTTAAAGTTCCAATCAATGGATTGGGCATCGGTGGCAACAGTTCCAAGTCCGCACTGGCAGTGAGCACGCATAGCGCCTCATTCGGCAGTGTGCCTGTTGGTTCAACAGTTACCCAACTTGTGACATTGGCTTCCGCGGGAACTGCACCCGTGACGATCAACAAGATTTCAACGCCTAGTGACCCGGCCTTCAGCGTGTCGGCGGGCACAATTCCGGCGACCTTGAATCCTGGTCAGACGATGACCCTAAAGCTTCGATATGACCCGAGCGCCGTGGGAAATGATTTGGCGCAGGTGGCCATTGAAAGTGATGCATCAAACGGCAACATACAAAACATCCAGCTGAGCGGCACGGGTACGACAACGCTGAATGCACAGTTGGCGATCAGTACCACGAGCCTGGCGTTCGGCAATGTGACCGTTGGCTCCGCATCGACGCAGCCAGTTACGATGACCTCAACAGGAACATCGCCTGTGACTATTCGCGCGGCAGTGGTAACGGGGAGCGGTTTCACGATACCGGGCTCCACGTTTCCGCTCTATCTGAATCCTGGGCAGTCGACCACCATGAACGTGAAGTTCGATCCTGCTGCCACGGGTGTTGCCGCTGGACAACTAACACTGCAAAGCGATTCGTCAGCCAACAGCACGGCGGTAGTGAGCCTGAGTGGCGCAGGCACATCTGCGCCGAATCCGCAACTGACTGCCAGTACGGCTGCGCTCACGTTCGATAAAGTCACCGTGGGCTCGGCATCGACTCAGCCGGTGACGTTGACTTCGACAGGGACGGCGCCAGTCACGATCCGCGGGGCTGGGGTGAGCGGCAGAGGTTTCGCAGTGTCAGGGGTCACGTTGCCTGTCACTCTTAATCCAGGCCAGTCGGTCACTGCACATGTGAAGTTTGCGCCAGATTCCGCAGGTGTGGAGGACGGCGCGTTGACGATCCAGAGTAACTCGTCGGCCAACGGCACTGCGACTGTGAACCTGAGCGGCACAGGGACCTCTGCGGCGATGCCTCAGCTGAGTATCAGCACAGGAGCGATAACGTTCGGCAACGTGACTGTGGGTTCGACGTCGACTCAACCGGTGACGTTGACTTCGACGGGGACGGCGCCTGTAACGATTAGTGCCGCCAAGGTCACGGGGAAGAATTTTGCGGTGTCGGGTAGTTCGTTTCCGGTGACCCTGAGTCCAAACCAGTCTGTGACGCTCGAGCTGAAGTTTGAGCCCTCCTCTACCGGGGCGGAACATGGACAATTGAGAATCCAGAGCGATTCTTCGACCAATAGCACCGCTGTGGTGAGCCTGAGCGGCACGGGCACAGCCGCGACGACCCCGCAGTTGAGTATCAGCACGGCTGCGCTGACGTTTGGCAGTGTGACGGTGGACTCGTCTTCGTCTCAGTCGGTGACTCTGACCTCGACGGGGACGGCGCCGGTCACGGTCAACGGGGCGACGGTAACGGGCAGTGGCTTTGCGGTATCGGGCGCTACTTTCCCGGTCACCCTGAATCCAAGCCAGTCTGTAAGCCTCAAGGTGCAGTTCAGCCCGTCATCCGCGAGTGCCGCAAGTGGCCGATTGACGGTCCAGAGCGATTCTTCGACCAATAGCACCGCTGTGGTGAACCTGAGCGGCACGGGCACGGCCGCGACGACCCCGCAGTTGAGCATCAGCACGGCTGCGCTAACGTTTGGCAGTGTGACGGTGGGCTCGTCTTCGAGCCAGCCGGTGACTCTGACATCGACGGGGACGGCGCCGGTCACGATCAACGGGGCAACGGTAACGGGCAGTAACTTTTCGGTAGCGGGTGTTACCTTTCCTGTCACCGTGAACTCAGGCCAGTCTGTGAGCCTCAAGGTGCAGTTCAGCCCGTCATCCGCGAGTGCTGCAAGTGGCCAGTTGACGATCCAGAGTAACTCTTCGACCAATGGCACGGCGGTAGTGAACCTGAGCGGCACGGGGACTTCAGGCCTAATACCATTAAGTGCGCTTTCCTGTGGCAAAACATCACTGACTGGTGCGGGAACCGATACGTGCACGGTAACCCTGGCGGCAGCGGCAGGAGCGAGCGGCCAACAGGTGACCGTGGCCAGTAGTAGCAATGTCGTCGCGGTACCCACGGCGGTGACAGTTGCAGCGAACACTACGAGCGCAAGCTTCAATGCAAGCGTGTCGTCATTTACGTCTTCTCAAGCTGTGACATTGACAGCCACCTCGGCTGGCGCCTCAAAGAAAGTTGCCCTCCAACTGACTGCGCCGGTACCAACACTGACCGCGAGTGAAGTAAGTGTGGCGTTTGGCAATGTCACTGTGAAGGCGCCATCGACGCAACCGGTTACACTGTCTTCGACGGGGACGGCGCCGGTAACGATCAACTCGGTCTCACTCAGTGGTACTGGTTATTCGATATCGGGAGCCACATTTCCGGTTACTTTAGCGCCGGGTATAGCGGTTACGTTGGACGTTACGCTCAACCCCGCCACCACTGGGGCGGCGACGGGAACGCTGACTATAAATAGCAACTCTTCGACGAACGCGACGTATGTAATTGCTCTCAGTGGAACCGGGGTCAGTGCTCCCCACACGGTTGGCTTGAGTTGGGTTGCGCCAAGTAGCTCGCCTGATGCTGTGGCTGGTTACCATGTGTATCGATCATCGAGCAGCAGTTCGTCGTTTGTCTTGCTGAACTCATCGCTGATTACCAACGCGACCTATGTGGACAGCTCCGTACAGAGCGGTCAGACATACAACTACGAGGTAAAGAGTGTCGACTCCTCAGGGGCGGAAAGCGTTTCATCGAACGAGGCTACCGCCACTATTCCCTAGAAACTGCTCATAACAAAGCCCCACGAGAGATGCACTTGTGGGGCTTTGTTTTGGTGGAACCCGAGCGATGGGAGTGACGGGGGAGTGGTCCCTTGTGGCGCCCTTGACTGGCGTTATGCGGAGAGGAGGCTCGACAGAGGGAGCCCCTTCCTGACTTCGCGCGCACCGGTTGTTTCGCTCCCGGTTGCTTGGGTTTGCCGGGCGCGGGGTGAAACCGACGGCCATTACCCTGGGCAGCCCCACGCTGCGATTGACGCTGGAGTCGAGGGCGTGCTGGGGTGGTTACGACGGTACCAAGCGTATGAAGTATCGAAGGTGCATGCGGCGGTGGACACTCTGGGCCATCTGCTCGCCTTAGATGTTACCGGCCAATGAGCATGATCGAGCGCCGGTGGGTCATAGAACGTCACCCGCTCGCTTCAAACGCATCGCCAGAGACTGCGAACACCGCCTTCCACCTCCCTGGCAGGCTCCCACTGCCTCGCCGACTCTGTCTCCTGCTCGCTCAACTCTTCAAGCTTGCTTAATCAAAAGAAACAAACTCTAGATTTATAATGAGCATCTCAATGGCGATTCGAGTGGTTGCATCTTAAGCCGGAAGGAGCTCGAATATTCGGCTTGTCTACCCACGGGGAATGAGGTCCTTCGTTGGTCATACCGCTGGGTATTCCTTTCTCACCATTCACGTAGGGTTTTTAGGGTGGAGGAAAAGAATCTATTGCTATTTGTTGCAATGTCGTTGTAGTATCGATCCGATTTGGAGCCAATGACTGTTGCCGCCAGTCCCCTTCCCCCCAGGGCCAAATTGAGTCAAGCGCGGTGAACGTACAGTACCCAACAAGCAGCAGGAAGAACTAAATTCACAAGCCACAAATTTGGGGTCACAAGGAAATGTGACTCATAGGGCGAAGCTACGTATGATCCACGGTAATTTATTACCCAATTCACACCAAAAAAGAGGTCGGAAGCCTTCCCCCAAACATCAGGAGCGGTCATCTCTCATGGAGAATATGCCGACCCATGGACCGATGGAAATGTCGAATCCGGGTGCCGCAACCGGATGTGACACGGAGAATTGGTATGCCGTTCAAATACGTGCTCAGCATGAGAAGGCTGCGGCCCATCGACTTCGCGAACAAGGAATTACTACATTCCTGCCGACCGTGATTCACATTCATCGTTGGACTGACAGAAAAAAGAACGTAGAGCTTCCGCTGTTCAGTTGCTATCTGTTCGTTAAGTTGCTGCCTGGAAACGCGGAGAGGCAGCGTGTTCTTCGAACCGACAGCGTTCTTGGACTCGTGGGATCACAGGGTCTGGGCACGCCGATTCAAAACGAACAGATCGAGGCCGTGCGTGCACTCGTGAATAGACGCTTTCCATGTTCCTCGCATCCGTTTTTACAAACTGGACAGCGCGTCAGAGTTCGGGGCGGCGCATTGGACGGTATCGAGGGAATCCTCCTGTCACAAAATGGGGATCGCAAGCTCGTCATCTCCATTGACGCCATGCAGCGGTCTCTAGCCGTGACGGTCGAAGGTTATGACGTAGAACCTGTATAACTTTGCCTCTTTTCTCCCCCCTTATCAGTCCTCTGAACATCCCATGCCTGTTGCCGTACTGCCCGCTTAGTTTCATGGCGCAGGCCGGAGCCATTTTTCTACCTACAGAACTGTGGCGACTGTTCACCTCTTGGAGCGTTCTCCATTGCCATCCCTTGCCATTCAACGCATTTGCGAAAACCTGTCAGAGTCATCGTTACTTAATTCCGCGGGAATCGGCAGGCAGACCTCAATTGGATTAGGAAAGTACAACTGACGCTCGTCTACAGGGCCACTATGAGAAACAGAAACGATTACACGCTAGGCTCGGTACTACTCCTGATGCTGCTTAACTGTCAGCTGTGGGCACAAGTGACCAATCTGTCGGTTTCTGGGGCCACCACTTCGCTGGAGCAATCTGCAAAGAAGCTGCATAACGATAGTTTTGTCATTGGCAACGACGACATGCTGCAGATTAACGTGTGGAAGGAACCAGACATCTCCCGCTCGATTCCGGTGCGCTCAGATGGAAGAATTTCGTTGCCACTCGTGGGCGAGGTGCAAGCGGCCGGACGGACTCCGTTACAGCTTGAAGCAGACATCACGGGCAAGCTGCGTCAGTACATTGCATCGCCGGAAGTCACGGTCATGGTTCAGGAGATTCGCAGTCAAAAATTCAATATCCTTGGGCAGGTGGCAAAGCCGGGGTCGTACCCACTTGAAGTAGCGACGACGGTTTTGGATGCAATTGCCGCCGCCGGCGGATTTCGGGACTTCGCTCACCAAAAAAGTATCTACATCCTTCGCCAGAATCCCAGCGGAGGCCAAGCCCGCATCCCGTTTAACTACAAAGACGTGATCAAGGGCAAGGATCCCCAGAGGAATATCAGGCTTGAGCCGCGCGACACGATCGTCGTGCCCTGAATGTTGACTATGTTTACTCGAGTTTTCCTCAGCCTCGCACTTCTCGTAGCCCTGCCTGCATGGTCCCAGGTCTCCACGACTGACGGAGGCATTGGTCTGGCCATGACCGATCAAATGCGCACGCCGCCTCTGCTGAGCGATAGCGGATATTCAACGGTGGCCGGATCGCAGGCACGTTCAAATTATTTGCGTGTGGGACTGACTTTTACCACAGGTTACAGCGATAACGTGCTCGGGTATTCCTCCAATCCGATCAGCGACGTCGACTATTCGCTTTATCCCACGATCGAACTCGACAAACGCACCACACGCCTACGAATGGGGTTACACTACAGCCCAGGCTTTACGGTCTATCAGCATACAAGCACCCGAAATCAATCCAATCAAAGTGTGGGTATAAACATCGAGTATCTGTTGAGCCCACACGTAACGGTTGCGTTGCGCGACATCTTTCTGCAAACATCAAGCGTTGTGAATGCCAGCACGCTTACCGGAGAAGGGGGCGTGGGTCCTCCGCTGCCGGTAGCCGCTGTTATCGCTCCGGTAGGCGACCAGCTCAGCAATGTAGGGAACGCAGAACTAACGTATCAATTCAGTCCGCATGGCATGGTTGGCGCCAGCGGAACGTTGACGAATCTGCACTATCCTCACCCGGAAGAGGTTCCAGGTCTCTACGATTCCAGTTCTACCGGAGGATCAGGTTTCTATAATCACCGGCTTTCAAGTCGCAACTACGTCGGTGTGAATTATCGTTATTTGAAAACGCTTGCTTATCCGGTGGGTGCGTTGAGCGAAGTTGAGTCACACACTATACTCCTTGTGTATACGGGTTACCTGAAGCCTAACTTGTCGGTGGCATTTTCTGGTGGCCCACAGCACTACGACATTTCTCAGTCTGCGACAGCCTGCCCAGGGCTCATGGGGCCCTACATTGACGGCAAGCGTGGGGTGGCAGGGCGTTCGTACCAGCTATTCGGCAATCTACTTTAGAACCGTTACCGGAGGCGGGGGACTCGTCGGCGCCTTCCAGTCAAACATAGCAACCGGAACCGGACGCTGGCGATTTACAAAAACCTGGAGCCTGGGTGAATCTGCCAGCTACGCAAACAACAAGAATATTACCCCTTCGTCGCTGCTTTCGAGTGAAGGCGGGTACAGCGTGTTCGGTACCGTTTCGTTCCAGCATCAATTTACCGAACGGCTCCACGTGGAATTCGGATATACACGTTTGCACGAAAAATATAGCTTTATCCCGGTCGTAGCCACTGCTCCGAATACAGACCGTGGGTTTGTGTCGTTCTCCTATAACTTTTCACGGCCACTGGGGGGCGGGTAGATGGCGCCAGAATCTCTTGAAGAACAAACCACAGAACCTCTTGACACGCAGCGCTATCTGGATCTTGCGCGCCGCCGCTATCCACTTTTCCTGGCAGCAGTATTCGCCGGTTGGCTTCTGGTCTGGGGATCCAGCTGGTTTCTGCCCGTAACTTATAAGTCCGGTACCGTTATCCTGGTCGAGCAACCGACCATGCCCAAGGACTATGTCGTATCGAACATAAACGAAAATGTACAAGATCGCCTGCGGAGTATTTCCCAGCAAATCCTGAGCCGCACACGCCTTCTGCGTATCATAGAGCAGTTAGATCTCTACGGCGGACCCAAGGGCCAGGGCACCCCGGACGAGAAGGCCGCGCGCATGCGCAAGGACATTCAGGTTGATCTCGTGCGTGACCCTCGGAATCTGGAGATTACGGCATTCAAGATCGAATATTCAGCACGTGACCCTCATGTCGCCCAGCGCGTCACGAGCGAGCTGACTAATTTGTTTATCAATGAAAACCTGGAAGTCCGCCAGCAACAATCGGAAGATACGACGAAGTTTCTCGGTGAGCATTTGGAAGCTGCGCGCCGCAGTCTCGCCGAACAAGACGCCAAAATTAGAGAGTTCAAGGGAGAGCACGTTGGCGACCTGCCGACCCAGCAGGCGAGCAATCTGCAAATTCTGGCTGGCCTACAATCGCAGTTGCAAAACGAACAGGATGCGCTGAGCACCGCCAGGCAACAGCAAACCTATTTGCAAACGCTGATCAATCAGTACCGAACTCTACAGGGCACTCCCAAGGCCGCGGATGGCACCGCTTTGCCAGCGATCGACAGAGAACTCGACACGCTAAGGTCGCAACTGGGTGATCTGAGCTCAAAGTACACTGACAGTTACCCTGATGTTCAGAAACTAAAAGGACAGATAGCCAGAACCGAGCAGACGAAAGCGAGCATTATTGCCGAACTGAAGAATCAGGCCAATAATCCTGGTTCATCCAGCGGGTCTACGGCAGTGCGTGATCTTGCAGATGCCTCGCAAAACGCACCGGTGTTGCAACTGCAAGGCCAGCTGCAGGCGAATCGGGCTGAAGTCGAAAATCGTGAGCAGGCTATTGTTCAGTTGAAGGGCAGAGTCGGTGATTACCAGACGCGGTTGAGCAATGAGCCGGTGCGCGAGCAGCAACTCGCAGATTTGACCCGTGGATACGATCAATCCAAAGCCAACTATGACGACCTGTTGAAAAAAGAGAACGAATCGAAGATGGCCACAAGCATGGAACAGCTGCAGAAGGGCGAGCGGTTCCGTACGATTGATCCGCCCAATCTTCCAACAAAGCCAGATTTCCCTGACCGTCTCAAGTTCTGTGCATTCGGATTGTGTTTTGGCCTGGCTTTGGGCCTTGGGTTGACCGGTGGCCTTGAATTCATCGATGATCGGCTTCATAGTGAAAAGGGAATTAAGGCTTTGTTGCCGATGAAGGTGATCTCCGAGATCCCCGAGATCTTAACTCCACAGGAAGAACGAAGAGGCAAGCGAAGAATTGTGTGGGCCTATGTCATGACCGTGTTTGTATTTGTCGCGGTACTAGCTGGTTCTGCGTTCAGTTTTCTACATAACTAGGGTTCATCTTCCGAATGTATAAAGCTTTCTTCCATCTCACTGGCAACCCATTCGAACTCACGCCGGATCCCGCATTTCTTTTTGGGACCAGGCGTCATAATGAGGCGTTGGCGGCACTCTATTATGGCGTTCGCCGGCATAAGGGGTTCGTCGTGGTGACGGGAGAGGTGGGGACCGGTAAGACTCTGCTGCTTCGCTGTTTGCTGCGACTGTTGAAGGAGAGCAAGGATATTGCCTATGCCTACCTATTCAACAGCCGGCTTACTTCGACGGAATTTTTGCAATATGTTCTCTCGGACTTTGGGTTCTCCACTTCCGGGAAGAACAAGGCTGAGCTGCTGCTTGAGTTGAGTCAGTTCCTGGTTAAGCGAGGTTCTCAAAAGTTGACGACCGTCCTCATCGTGGATGAAGCGCATCATTTGTCCGCGGAGATTCTGGAAGAGGTAAGGCTTCTGACAAACCTGGAGACAGCCGAGGACAAGTTATTGCAAATTGTGCTGGTAGGCCAGCCCGAACTTGATTTGAAGCTGGATTCAGTTGGTCTTCGGCAGCTTAAGCAAAGGATCGCCCTTCGCGCGCGGCTCGAATCCCTGGACCTGGAGGAAACCAAAGGATACGTGGAACGGCGCCTCCAGATTGCCGGAATGTCACAGCCTGACGCCGTGTTTCCCGAAGAGGCAATGTCCGCGGTCTTTCTTCGTTCGCGTGGCTTTCCTCGACTCATCAATACTATTTGCGAAAACGCCCTGATCGGCGCCTATGCGAAACAGATGCGAATCGTGACTCCAGAGATCATAAATACGGTTGCGGATGAATTTCGCCTGGATGTCGTTCACCTCGCTGGGCCTACAACCTTCCGCGATCACGACGCGCTAAAGGTTAGGGGAGCAGCAAACGTAACCCCTGGTCTGTATCCGCTTTTGGGAGAGCAGGCCGAGATCGATCCAGACACCAGTGCGTTTTGGCCCGTTAAGTGAGCGAACATGAGCCTTATATTTGACGCGTTGCAAAGATCCGAAGCCGAACGCTCAGGAGTCGAGTTGGCGGCGTTACCAGGGGCGACGGAGCTACTTGAGCGAGCAGAGTTTCACGCTCTCTCGAGCCAGAAGCCTTCCACAGCATCAACGGAGGCCTGGTCTCAGAGCGCAGAGCGCGGACCATCAGACGCGCCGACGGCAAAATCAACAGACATGACGACAGCGGCCTTGGGGGCAGCGAGGGTTCCGCAAGTTGCCGCAGACTCGATTTTGTTCGAGCAGTTCCAATCTCTCAAGGTCGAACTTCCTCCCCAGAGCCGGTTAGTCTGCCTCACAGACAGCGATAGTCTGCCCGCCGAGAAATTCCGTTTTCTCGGCGTCAGCCTGCAGCAGATCCGTCGGGAGCGGCCGCTCAAGAAAGTGCTCATCACGAGCACAATTCCGCAAGAAGGCAAAAGTATGATCTCTGCCAATCTTGCCTGTAGTCTCGCCCGAAGGACCCAACAGAGGACGTTACTGGTGGAGGGGGACGTGCGGCGGCCGGCTATATCGCAATTGTTCGGTTTGGGACCAATTCCCGGCATCTGCGAATGCCTGCGAGGCGAGCGCGACCTGATCGACAGTATCTATCATCTGAAGGGTCCGGGCCTGTGGCTTTTGCCTTCCGGCATCATTCCTCAGAATCCCCTGGAGTTACTACAGTCGGGAAGGATGCCCGCGATGATGGAGTCTCTCAGTGCCTGGTTTGATTGGGTCGTCATCGATTCCCCTCCTGTGGTGCCGCTGGCGGACACGAGCTTATGGATGCGCTTCGCAGACGGTGTCTTGCTGGTCGTGCGGCAAGGAGTTACCGAGAAGCGGCAGCTAAGAAGAGGATTGGAAGCGCTCGAGTCCCAAAAGGTGGTGGGTGCGTTGTTGAACGGCTCAAAGAGACGGGTAGAAAGCGACTATTACTATGCCCGGGTTCCCTCCGTCGCGCCACGGGCTAACGGTAAGTCGATCGGTTAACCTCCCAAACTGGTCGACCAGTTTTCGACGCGTGATGTCAACAGCACATGCTGCTCCATCCGCGTTCAAAGAGACACTCTAAATCGGCTGTTTGCTTCCGCCATTCGACTGACGGCGCGGAGCGAGGGGAGGGAGTCGTGGTGCAGCGACGTTCAGATAGGGATTCAGGCGTTTTGCGGCTTCTTTCGAAGGATGCCCCGGCCGGGGAGCGGGAGGCATTCCACGAGGATGCCTTTCAACGGATGATTGCCGTCGAGCGCAAGAGAACGGAACGTTCTCGGAATCCGTTCCTCCTCATGCTGTTGGATATAGGCCAAACCTCGAGTGAGAACGAGAATATTGGCGCCCGTATTGTGCCGGCTCTTCTGTCTTCCACCAGGGAGACGGACGTAGTCGGATGGTACAGAGCAAAGGTTACTGTTGGAGTCATCTTCTCGGGATTGGTGATGGATGACCAAAAGTTAACTCTGGATACGATTCTCACCAGGGTAAGCGCGACTTTGCGGGACAGATTGCCATTTGAACAGTTCAATCGAATCACTATCTCGTTTCACTTCTTTCCCGACGACTGGGACCACGATGGTTCAGGACGACCCAGCAATCCAACCTTGTATCCTGACCTGCTGAGCCGCGACAACGACAGGCACGCTCAGTTAGACGTAAAGCGGGCAATGGACATTGTCGTGAGCGCAATAGCTCTCATCTTGTGCCTACCACTGTTTCTCTTGATGGCGCTGGCAATCAAACTTTCTTCCAGGGGGCCAGTGTTTTTTAAACAACAACGTGTTGGGCAGTATGGCAAACGTTTTACATTTCTGAAATTTCGTTCGATGCACATAGATAACGATCCGAGCGTTCACAAAGAATATGTAACGAAACTGATCGCTGGCGATGCCCTTCCGGAAGTGTCGAGAGGCAAGAGTGAATGTGTATACAAGCTGACAAATGACCACAGGGTTACGCGAATAGGCAAGTTCTTTCGAAGAACCAGCCTCGATGAACTGCCACAGCTCATTAACGTGCTACGAGGGGACATGTCACTCGTCGGGCCGCGTCCGGCAATTCCATATGAGCTGGCTGCTTATCAGACATGGCATCGACGCCGTGTATTGGAAGTAAAACCCGGCATCACCGGCTTGTGGCAAGTGAACGGTCGCAGCCGCGTTAAATTTGACGAAATGGTCCGTCTGGATCTGCACTACGCGAAGTCCTGGAGTCCGTGGATCGACCTTCACATTCTGATGCGCACCCCCGGCGCAGTAGTCAGAGGTGACGGCGCACATTGAGTTAAACCTTTCAAATCTGTATTTCCCCTACCATCTTCAGCTAACCTCGTTTCATTCCATTCCCCCATTGAGTCGCTTCCCTCGGGAGCTTAGGCTCCACGCACACGGATAACTATGTCTAGAGGACGGTCACACATCATAAAGTTCGGTGTAATCGGCTACGGCTACTGGGGGCCGAACGTCGTGAGGAACCTGGTGGGTCTGGAAGAGACCCAGGTGCTTTCCATTGCAGAGATGAGCCCAACTGCACGGAGGCGCGCCCAGAAAGCTCACCCGGACATTCCAGTGGTATCGGATGCCGCTGATCTGATCTCTTCGCCTGAGATCGACGCAGTTGCCATCGTCACTCCGGTTTGGACGCACTATGCGCTGGCGAAAGCTGCGTTGGAAAACGGCAAGCACGTATTCGTCGAAAAGCCCTTCACGAGCAATGCCGCGCAGGGGGAAGAGCTGATCAATCTTGCCCACAAAAAGAATCTCCAGATCATGGTGGACCATACCTTCTTGTTCACTGGCGCCGTGAAAAAAATCTCCCAACTGCTCGAAGAAGGAGCGTTGGGAAAGCTCTACTACTACGATTCGACTCGTGTGAATCTGGGTCTCTTCCAGCACGATATCAATGTTCTGTGGGACCTTGCCCCTCATGATCTCTCCATCATGGATTACCTCATCAAAGGAAGCCCGGAGGCGATTGTTGCGACCGGACAAAAGCATCTGAATGGCTTCGAAGATGTGGCTTTCATGACGCTATATTTTCCCGAGAAGGTGATAGCACACATCAATGTGAACTGGCTGTCCCCGGTCAAGGTGCGGACCACGCTTATCGGTGGAGAGAAACGGATGCTGGTTTGGAATGATCTCGAAGGCGACGAGAAAGTAAAAGTGTATGACAAAGGAGTGAACATCACGAATCGCGAAGGCGTCTACGATCTCCTGGTGAACTATCGGTCCGGCGATATGTGGGCTCCTCAGTTAGAGCAAATTGAAGCCTTGCGCCATGAACTGTCATATTTCGCGCAATGCATCGCGAACGGGCAAGAGCCGTTCAACAATGGTTGTGCTGGACTGAGAGTAGTCAAAATGCTGGAAGCAGCAAGCGAATCTCTGCTCAAGATAGGTTCGCTCATCTATCTATGAACTCCCACAACTGTATTGCGGAAGACGTCAAGTTAGGGAAAAACGTTCGACTCTCGAAGTTCATCAATCTGTATGGATGCGAAGTCGGAGATGAGACAAAGATCGGCGCCTTTGTAGAGATTCAAAAGAATGCGACGGTCGGCAGGCGTTGCAAGATCTCCAGTCATACCTTTATCTGTGAAGGTGTGATCGTGGAAGACAACGTGTTCATCGGGCACGGAGTGATGTTTATCAATGATAGCTATCCTCGCGCAACCACCGCCGACGGAGGTCTGCAGACCGAAGCCGACTGGAAGGTCGAGCGGACCGTCATTAAGAAAGGCGCATCCATCGGCTCCGGAGCCACAATTCTCGCAAACACAAGTATTGGGGAGAATGCGATTGTTGGCGCCGGAAGTGTTGTCACCAGAGACGTCCCACCCAACGCTATCGTGGCCGGCAATCCAGCCAGGATTCTGCGTTACATCGAACACACTGTGGAAGGTCAAAATGCAGGCTCTTAATAACGTTCCGTTTCTTGATCTGGTCACACCGCACGTAGAGTTGGCAGATGAACTCATAGAGGTATTTCGTCGCACTCTGCTTACGGCCGGCTTCATTGGCGGGCCCATGGTGGAGGAGTTCGAGAAGGCATTCGCAGCATTCTGCGACGTGAGGGAATCGATCGCCATTAGCAGTGGCACCGATGCGCTTCGATTCGCCCTCATGGCGTGTGGTGTACGGCCAGGCGACGTTGTGTTGACGGTACCTCATACCTTTATCGCTACAACGGAGGCGATCTCGCAAGCGGGCGCCGCTCCGGAATTTGTCGATATAGACGAGAACACCTACAACATATCGATTGAGGCGCTTCGCGACTTCCTGAGGGAGCAGTGCGTTCGGAGCAAATCGGGAAAACTCATCAGCCGGAGAAGTGGTCGACCGGTAACTGCGGTTCTACCGGTGCACCTCTATGGTCAGATGGCCGACATGGATAAGATCCTCACTTTGGCCGACGAGTATGGACTCATCGTGGTTGAGGATGCTTGCCAGGCCCACGGCGCGGAATATTTCTCGAAGAGGCGGAACCGCTGGATGAAAGCGGGATCCATGGGGCGCGCGGCTGCCTTCAGCTTTTATCCTGGAAAGAATCTTGGAGCATGCGGTGAAGCCGGCGCAGCGACCACCAACGACGCTGGTATTGCAGACACAATCAGGATGCTGCGTGATCACGGCCAGGCGAAGAAGTACTATCACGATATCGAAGGGTACAACGGGCGGTTGGATGCGATCCAGGCCGGGATACTGCACAAAAAGCTGGCCCACCTGGCGACATGGAATGCGCAGCGCCGCGGACGGGCTGCGGAATACAACCGCCTGTTAGCAGGGAATGAGGCCCTGAGCCTTCCGTATGAACCGTCCTGGTCTCGCGCCGTGTATCACCTCTATGTTATCCGCACAACGAACAGAGACGGCATGATCGATCACCTCAAAGCGGCGGGCATCGGCACGGGAATTCACTATCCAGTTCCACTCCATTTGCAAAAAGCATATGCAGCTCTGAACTACGGTGCGAACGACTTTCCCGTGGCTGCACGAGTTGCTGCTGAAATTGTCTCGTTACCCATGTTTCCGCAATTGAGAGCAGAACAGCAAGCCAGGGTGGCCGAAGAGATTTACGCCTATACCTCCAGGTCGCTCAGCAAGCGTGTTGAGAGTGAAGAGGACCTTTTGGTCAGTGCTCAACAAATTGCATGAGGCGAATGCCCTCTTCTCTCGATGAAGATTCGAGAATGAGGTATCTGTGATGCGCGGCCCGGTCCTTCTTGCAGGAGGGAGATGAGAGAGCATGAAAGCTGAAGAAACGGTTGTTGTCGCCGGACTTGGGGAAGTGGGTAAGCCGCTTTTCGAACTCGCTTCCTTGCACCACCACGCCATTGGTGTGGACATCTCGCCACCACCTGATGGAATCGACTCAGTTGAAGTGCTTCATTTGTGCTACCCGTTTCAGATAAAGGACTTCGTCGGAGAGAGCGTTCGCTACATTGAGTTGTTCAAGCCCAGGTTGACGATTGTGAACAGCACCGTCGCCGTTGGGACGACGCGGCTCATCGCCCAACGGGCGGGCGCCCCTGTTGTGAATAGCCCAGTCCGTGGTAAGCACGCCCGCATGCTCGAGGAACTATGCGGATATACCAAGTTCGTGGGAGCAATGGATCCCGCTGCCGGTCGACAAGCCGTTGCGCATTTTAGGTCACTAGGCTTGAAGACAAAGAGCCTGTCGTCTCCGGAAGCGACCGAATTGGCAAAACTCACTGAAACGACGTACTTCGGACTGATGATCGCCTGGGCCCAGGAAATAGAGCGCTATTGCGACCAGGCAGGAACTAATTACGAGGAGATTACCTCGTTTTATGACGAGATTAAGTTTTTTCCCCCCGTAAAGTATTTTCCGGGGATTATCGGTGGGCATTGCGTTATGCCAAATATTGAGATTCTGAGGAAATTTGACCAGTCTGTCATGTTAGAGGCGATTCAGACTTCTAACCGGATGAAAAACGAGCGCGACGCAAGCGGCAGGCTTGCGGCAACGAGCACAGAGAAAGTAGCGTTTTAGCCGGCTTATGAGTGCTGAACCAAACGCAGTTGTTATGGAGGAAACCGTGACCGCCTATGTCCCGGTGGTTCCTGCTTCTCCGCAGGCTGGCGTGTGCTCTTCTAGGCAGCGGTTCGCGGGCAAGCGGGCCGGCATGGTGGTATTTTCTCGCTACCCCACGGATCCGCGACCTCGCCGCGCGGCGGAGGCGCTACTTAAAGAAGGGATGCGCGTAGATCTCATATGCGAGGGAGACGAGAACTCGCCGAGACGGGAGATGGACGGTAGGTTGCAGATCCTGCGGATACCGATCCGGCATTGGCGCGGCGGTCCGCTCTCTTACGCTTATCAATATTCTGCATTCATACTCATTGCCACGGGTATCCTGGCGTGGCGCGCGTTTCGAGATCGATATGACCTGGTTTACGTACACAACATGCCCGATATTCTTGTGTTCAGCGCGTTGCTGCCGAAACTATTGGGCGCGAAGGTTATCCTCGATCAACACGACCCGATGCCTGAACTCATGATGACCATCTTCAATCTGAATGAGAAAAGCATGGGTGTACGTCTGATCCGCCGCTTGGAAAAGTGGAGTATGGCGTGCGCGAACCTGGTGATCACAGTCAACATTGCGTGCAAACGAATCTTTTCGGTTCGCGGATGTCGTGCCGAGAAGATTGGCGTCGTGATGAATTCTCCCGACGAAGAGATATTCTCCTATCGGGCCGCGCGATCCTATCCTTCGCGAAGAGCCGGTGGGCCGTTCGTCATCATGTATCACGGTTCGCTCGTCGAAAGAAACGGTCTGGACCTGGCGGTCGAGGCACTACTACGGCTGCAAAAAACCTCGCCTGCGCCCGCAGCAGAACTGCGAGTGTACGGGCGCCACACACCCTATCTCGATAAGGTGATGGCAAAGGTTCGTGATCTGGGCCTGGATGGTAAGGTTCGGTATCTCGGCGCAAAGAAGTTAGAGGAGCTAGTGCACGAAATCGAATCATGTGATGTAGGTGTCGTGCCGAACCACCGAAACACATTCACTGATATTAATACGCCCACGCGCATCTTCGAATATTTGGCGCTTGGCAAACCGGTGATTGCGCCCAGAACGCCTGGTATTCAAGACTATTTTGGCCCGGATACGCTGCTCTTTTTTGAACCCGGCAATGTGGAAGAGCTGGCGACAGAAATGGCGTACGCGGCGCTCCATCCCTCCGAGATGGCGGCGATTGCAGAGCGAGGGCAACGGGTCTATCTAGCGCACACATGGCGGCAGGAGAAGGAAACGCTCCTAAATCTGGTGGACGGGCTTGTCGGAGCGGGTAGTTCCAACTGAACCCAGGTCCGGTGCGATGGCGAGGGGCATCGCATCGTCATCCACCGGCGAACCATGGTTGGATTTGCAAGTGTTGCCGTCACTGAAAGAACATCTGCATGATTGGTATTCTCGCCAGCCCGTCGGAATACGTCGTCCTCCGCGAACTGTTTGAGCTGTTCAAGACTCCGTGGGAAATCTACCGGAGCAATCGCCGGTACGACGTGCTGCTCTGTATCGGGAACGAGAGCTTCGTTGAAGGTGCGGCGAAACTGGTTTTGTTTTATGGCGGGCAGGAACTGGAGTGGGACAAGAAAGGCTCAGTTGCTGTACGAAGGAGCAACGGAGACTTGTCTTATAAAAGACATCGGCTTCCCATATATGGAGACAGCGTGATCTTCCCAGGCGAGGGAAGCGGCGTGTTTGTCGAGGATGGTTCCCTGGAACCCGCGATGCGTCGAGAAGTAATCTCAGGTGCGGTATTCATACGGATAGGCTATAGCCTCGTTGCCGAGGTAAGGAAACTGCTGACTGCAGGGCAGCCTGCAATGTATGCGAGTAGCCCCACGTTGGAACTACACATCGCGCTTCTCCGAGACGTCATCGTGGAGAATGGGATCACGCTGGTCGAGATTCCGCCGATTCCCGATGGATATCGATTCGTCGCGTGCCTCACTCACGATGTCGATCATCCCTCGATCTTTCTACATAAGTGGGATCGCACGATGTGTGGTTTTATGTATCGCGCTGTTGTCGGTTCGTTGGGCAACGCTTTTCGAGGTCGAATGCCTGCGCGCGATCTGTTCAGGAACTGGATCGCGGCTCTGAAGTTGCCATTCGTGTACTTAGGTTGTTCTCGTGACTTCTGGCGGGACTTCGGGGATAGGTACCTGGATTTGGAAAAGGGAGTGCCCTCGACGTTTTTCGTAATCCCGTTCAGGGGGAAACCTGGACGGAAGCATGACGGTCAGGCCCCCGCATTTCGCGCGGCTCGTTATGGTGCGGCGGATATCAGAGACGTGATCGCGAAGCTAACGTCCGCCGGCTGCGAAGTGGGGTTGCACGGGATTGACGCATGGGTCGACAGCTCCGAGGCACGCAAAGAGCTTGAGGAGATTCGACGCTTGACGGGGGCCTCGGAAATCGGTGTGCGGATGCACTGGCTCTACTATGACGAACGTTCGCCCGCGATTCTCGATGAGGCCGAGGCGGAATATGACTCTACGGTCGGGTACAACGAGACAGTGGGATATCGCGCGGGGACAACACAAGCGTATAAGCCATTCCAGGCTGCACGATTACTCGAACTGCCGATGCATGTGATGGATACGGCGATGTTTTATCCCGCTTATCTGGGGCTGTCATCACGACAGGCAGTTCCGCTCCTCAACCGCATGGTTGAGAACGCGGTTGAGTTTGGAGGTTGCTTCACGATCAATTGGCACGATCGCAGTCTCGACTCGGAGAGGCTGTGGCTCGCGCCCTATTCTTATCTGGTTCAGGAGTTAAAGCGTCAAGGGGCATGGTTTGCAACGGCCGGGCAGGCAGTCTCGTGGTTCAGAAAGCGTCGCGCGGTAGTATTCGAAATGGGGTCGACGGAGGCTGGTGAGGTGTCCGCCCGGATTGGCCCACAGCACAGCGACGGTTTGCCTGGTTTACGTTTGCGAATCCATAGGCGGCGAGAAGGTGTGGCTGGCGCCGGTGACGGGGAAGGCTACGTCGATGTGGCCCTTGATAGGGGTGTTGCAGATTGGACATCCTACGGAGTGGGCGCATGAACGCAGGAAGGGTGAATGTTGCTGTCCACGAAGGCGGTGAACCGCACTGCATCGATGATGTGGTGGCGGGAGCAGATGGTTCCTTCATCGCCTCCCCAGAGGACCGTATTTTGATAACCGGCGCCGCCGGTTTTATTGGAACTCGTGTCGTCGAGTGCTTGCTGGACCGCGGATTTCGAAACTTGGTCTGCCTAACGAGGCCTTCCAGCGATGTAACAGGGCTCGAGTCCATCGCAAGCCGCAAGGTGCCGGGGACACAGATCAAGCTGCTCAAAGGCAATCTCCTCACCCGGGGCGACTGCGAGACGGCGTGCAGGAATGTGGCTGTCATCTTTCATCTGGCCGCCGGAACGGGTGAGAAGTCTTTTCCCGACGCGTTTATGAATTCGGTCGTCACAACGCGCAACCTGCTTGATGCCAGTCTGCGCTGTGCGAGCCTGCGGAGATTCGTTCTCGTTAGTTCGTTCACCGTGTACAGCAATCGACAGAAATCCAGATGCCTGAATGAGCTGTCCCCGACGGAAGAACGTCCGGAGTTGCGTGGCGACGCCTATTGTTATGCCAAGGTTAAGCAAGAGGAAATTGTTTACGAGTACGGCAAAAACTTCGGAATCGAGCATGTCGTGGTCAGGCCAGGGAGCGTGTATGGCGAGGGCCACTCTGGAGTTACGGGGCGTGTCGGTCTGGGCACGTTTGGTCTCTTTTTGCACCTGGGCGGCTCAAACGCCGTGCCATTTACGTATGTCGAAAACTGCGCTGAGGCGATAGTGCTTGCCGGCTTGGTAAAGGGGGTGGGTGGTGAGGTCTTTAACGTCGTCGATGACGATCTACCATCGAGCCGCCAGTTCTTGCGTGAATACAAGAAAAAGGTCAGGCGCTTCAAGTCGGTCTATATTCCGCATCCGGTCAGCCATGCGCTCTGCCATTTGTGGGAGAAGTACTCCCAATGGTCACAGGGACAGCTACCGCTCGCTTTTAGTCGCAGGCGCTGGGACGTGGAATGGAAGAAGACCTATTTTTCCAACGAGAAACTAAAGGCAAGGTTGGGCTGGTCGCCTCGGGTGCCTACGGTGGATGCAATGCGCCGCTATTTCGAGAGTTGTGCACAGTGTGAGCGCAATGCTTAGAGTCGGCATCGTCGGCTGCGGAAAAATTGCGGACGCCCATGTGGCGCAGATTCAACGCGTGGGCGGGTGTGAAATCGTGGGTGTTTGCGACCGTGAGCCGCTCATGGCAAAGCAGCTCTACGAGCGATTTCCAATCAAGCAGTACTTCGCGGATCTGGCTGAGCTCGTGAGCAAGGCGCGTCCCGACGTAGTGCACATCACAACGTCACCCGAAAGCCACTTCGATCTTGCGAAGTTCTGCCTGGAGCATGGCTGCCATATCTATGTAGAAAAGCCTTTTACCGTGAACGCCCGCCAGGCCCAGGAACTTGTTGAGCTAGCCGGGGAAAATGGTCTCAAGCTAACCGTTGGCCACAACTATCAATTCAGCCACGCAGCGCGTCGCATGAGAGCGCTCGTCGAAAGTGGCTACCTCGGCGGTTCTGTCGTACATATGGAAAGCTACTACGGCTATGACCTGGGAGACCCTAGCTACGCTCGAGCGTTACTGGGTGACAAGCAGCACTGGGTGCGTAGATTGCCAGGAAAATTGTTGCATAACATCATTAGCCACGGAATTGCGAGAATTGCAGAATTTCTTACCAGTGACGATCCTCAGGTAGTAGCCCGTGGCTTCTCGAGCTCGGTTCTTAAAGGCATCGGCGAAACCGAGATCGTGGATGAACTTCGAGTCATGGTGTTTGAAGGGGAGAGAACAACAGCCTACTTCACTTTCTCATCCCAAATGAAGCCTACGCTTCATGAGTTTCGAGTGTACGGTTCGAAGAATGGCCTCATCCTTGATCAGAATCATGAAGTCGTGCTCCGACTTCGCGGCGCCAAGTTCAAGAGCTATGCCGACACCTTTATTCCCCCGGTGCAGTTTGCCAGGCAGCACCTGCAAAACCTGCTACAGAACGCAAAGCTATTTCTACGCAGAGACTTCCAGATGGATTCGGGAATGAAGTACCTCATCGAGTCTTTCTATCGCTCAATCCGCGAAGGGACCCCGATTCCGATTTCTTACCGGGAGATTATTCTCACGGCCAGGATAATGGATGCAATCTTCGATCAGGTGTGTGCCGCACCACAGCAAGGTTCTGTTGACTTTGGAACGGAACCGTTAGCGTTGGGAACCAGCATGCACCAAAGTACAAAAACTGCCTGACCGCTCATACGATGCCTCCTTCTATCGCCCTGCTTCTTTGGCTCATTTGTTTGACGGCACTCTTGTGTTTTGATCCCGCCAAGGATTCGAAGACGTCCTTTGCTTTGTGGGTATCGGTGGTCGCTATGTTCATCGTGGGATCGCGAAGCCCGTCTCAATGGCTCTTTGGTGTCGGGGGCATGGCGGCCCAATCGCTTGAAGAAGGTAATCCCCTGGACCGTGTCATCTCGCTTGCTTTGATTCTTCTGACATTTGGCATCCTGGTCTCGCGGTCCTTCGACTGGGGAGGTTTCCTGTGGCGTAACCTGGCGTTGTCGGCATTTGTCGCCTTTGGCTTTGTGAGCATTTTTTGGTCCGACTTCCCCCTGGTTGCCTTCAAGCGGTGGTTTAGAGACATTGGCAACTACTTGGTCATTCTCGTTATCTTGTCTGATCCTAAACCACTTGAGGCTGTCCGCGCGGTTCTCCGGCGGCTTAGCTATTTGTTGATTCCTCTTTCTATCTTGCTCGTCAAGTACTACCCCGAGGCTGGTAAGAGCTACGATCCCTGGACAGGTATTGCAGAGTATTCAGGCGCCGCAACGAGCAAGAATATGTTGGGTGTCATATGCCTGATCAGTGGACTGTACTTTTTTTGGGACACCGTGGTGCGTTGGCCGGAACGAAAGAAACGCCGTACCAGGCGGATACTTTTCATCAACGTCACGTTTCTTGCTATGACCTCGTGGTTACTCAGGATGGCGCATAGCACGACGTCGACTGTTTGTCTGATTCTCGGTTGCTTCTTCGTACTGGCAGCTCACACGAAAGCGTTTAAGCGGCGTCCTCTACTGTTGAAGATCATGGCGCCGGCGTCATTTCTCCTGTACTTGATTCTTACGCTCGGTTTGGATATGGGTGGAGCGATGGCGAGTGCTGTTGGTAAAGATGCCACGCTCACCGATAGAACCAAGATATGGGCTTTCGTGCTCGGCATGCATACAAATCCGATCCTTGGTACTGGCTACGAAAGTTTTTGGCTAGGTCCTCGACTCGAGCGCTTTTGGCTGGAGTCTGGTCTGGGGCATATCAACGAGGCGCACAATGGTTACCTCGAGATCTACCTGAACCTTGGCATAGCCGGTCTAGTGCTGCTGTGTGGATTTGTGGTTGGAAGTTATCAGACGATTTGCAAGCGACTGCAGTCTGTTTCGAGTCTAGCGTCTCTTACTTTGGCCCTCTGGGTCATTATGCTCTTCTACAGTGTCACGGAGGCCGGCTTCAGAGCAGGGATGATGTGGTTCATGTTTCTCCTGGGCGGCATTGCTATTCCAGAGCGCGCGGCACAACGTGTGTATCGTACAGCTGCGTTTGACAATGCGCCTGTTACAGGCAGGCTTGCATCTACCGTTCCTGCCGAGATGACCGATCGGTGGAGATCATAATGAATACTCTTCTTCATCCCGTGAAATCTGCACCCGAAGTTGATTCCGGCACCGGGCGGAAATGCACCGGTCTTCGTCAGACAGAGATCCGTGTGAAGGGAAAGCCCATCCTTGTACCGTCGGTGCAGATCGATGGCAGGAACGTGATCGCAGGGGATAGATGGCTCAGGGTAGCAGCGATTCAGGACGAAGACCTGGCAGAAGGGGAGTTGGTTGCAAACCCCGAGTCATTCGTTGCCAAGCTGAAGGAAAGCGGGCTAAATGCCGACATTTTTACTTTCGCTCAAAAGCTACCCCACACAATCCCGCTGCATAACTTTCACTTCGAATGGGACAATGCCGCAGTCATTTCGGTAACGACATTTTCCGATTGGTGGGAGAAACGTGTCGACCCTGGCGTACGTAGAGCGGTCCGTAAAGCGACGAAATCTGGTGTCGTTGTCAAAGTGCAGGACCTGGATGAGTCCTTTGTAAGGGGGATAGTTAGTGTTAATAACGAAACCCCAACGCGGCAGGGCAGAGCATTCTGGCACTTTCAGAAAAGTTTCGAAGCCGTCAGAGATGAGAACTCGACCTATGCGGAAAGAAACACATTTCTCGGTGCATATTATCGCGATGAGTTTATCGGGTTTATGCGGATCACATATGCAGACAAAGTAGCCAATATCGTTCAGCTGCTTACGATGATCAAGCACTACGATAAGAGGCCGGCGAATGCCTTGATCGCAAAGGCCGTGGAAGTGTGCGAACAAAATAAGTGCTCGCATCTGATGTACTACAACTACATCTACAACGATCCCAAGAGTTCGCTCACCGAGTTTAAGCGGCGTAATGGTTTTGAGAAGGCACTCCTGCCGCGATATTACATTCCACTCACTCGTAAAGGTAAGGCCGCACTCAGGCTGGGACTCCATCGTGACCTGGCGCAGATCCTTCCTAAACCTCTGCTTGCACAACTGCTGAAGATGAGAAGTCTTTGGTACGCACGCAAAATGAAGGCGACCGAGGGGAATCTTTAAAATGCCGGGAATCGTTGGGATCATCACGAAGCTACCGCGAAGGGTGGCAGAGGCAAGAGTGGCGTGTATGCTCGCGACCCTTGATCACGAATCCTTCTACACAAGCGGGAGTTTGGCCGATGAGCCATCGGGCGTCTATGCAGGGTGGGTTTCACTGAAAGGCGCCTTCTCGGAAAAAATGCCAGTGCGCAACGAACGGGGAAATATTGCCCTGATGTTTTCAGGGGAGGAGTTTCCAGATCCGGCGACGGTTCAACGCTTGAGAAGCCAGGGGCATGAAGTCGACTCGACTGGGCCATCCTACCTGGTTCATCTGTCCGAAGAGGATCCGTCATTCCCCGCTGGTTTGAATGGTAGATTCCATGGGCTTCTGACGGAGCGGAATTGCGGAACCGCCGTTCTTTTCAACGACCGGTTTGGCATGCACCGAATCTATTACCATCAATCGCAGGAAGCCTTCTATTTCGCAGCTGAAGCCAAAGCGATTCTGTCTGTGTGTCCTGAACTTCGGAGTATGGATCCTCGGGGGATAGGGGAGTTTGTATCCTGCGGCACTGTCCTGGAAGACCGGACTCTCTTTGCTGGAATCCACATTTTGCCGCCGGCTTCCGCATGGACGTTCCGCTCGGGGTCAATCGAAGCAAAGCGTACCTATTTCGACCCTAAGGAGTGGGAAGAACAGCAGACGCTGGACCACGACTCCTACTACCAGGAACTGCGGCGAACCCTTACAAGTACTCTGTCCCGCTATTTTGACGGACCCCAACGTATCGGCATGTCTTTGACAGGCGGACTGGACACCCGAATGATTTTGGCCTGCCGGAAGCCTGATCCCGGTTCGCTCCCGTGTTACACGTTCGGTAGCATGTTCCGAGAGAACGAAGACGTGCGCGTGGCAAAGCGTGTCGCGGAGGTCTGCAAGCAGCCCCACCAGGTCATCACCGCCGGGCCGGAGTTTCTGTCTGACTTTGCGCGCTATGCCGAGCGTGCCGTCTATCTCACAGACAGCTGCGTTGAGGTGAGCCGGGCCCCTGATCTCTATCTAAATGAAAAGGCACGCAACATTGCTCCCGTCAGAATGACTGGAAATTATGGCGGTGAAGTTCTGCGCGGCGTTAGAGCGTTCAAGCCCATAAGGCCCGCACAGGGGTTGTTCCGCCCCGAGTTTGTCTCGTATGTCTTGCAGGCGGAGAGAACGTTCGCACAATCTCTCAACGGGCACCCTGTTTCGTTTGCGGCCTTTCAGCAGGCCCGATGGTCTCTTTATGGCGTGCTTGCCCTGGAGCAGACACAGCTGACTATGAGATCACCCTATCTCGACAACGAGTTTGTCCGGACCGTGTTTCGCTCGCCTGTATCTGCTCTTGGAACCGACGAGGTATCCCTCCGGCTCATCGCCGACGGCAATCAAGACTTACAGGCAATTCCGACGGACCATGGTGTTGGGGGAAACCGGGGCCGCATTCTCGGGACGATGTCGCGGGGATTACTAAAGTTGTCATTCAAAGCTGAGTACGCTTACGACATGGGCATGCCGCACTGGCTAGCTGCTATGAATCGCTGTTGCGCACCGGTTCGAATCGAGCGTGTAATTTTGGGCCGCCACAAGCCCTTCCACTTTCGTGTGTGGTACCGGGATGCATTGGCTAAATATGTTCGGGAAATTTTACTCGATCCGCGTACTCTCTCCAGGCCTTACATCGACCGAAAGGGTCTTGTAGCTATCGTTCGAGGTCACCTGGGGGGAATGCGAAACTATACCACCGAGCTTCATAAGTTACTTACTCTGGAACTAGCGCACCGAGCATTTATCGACTCACAGGTGGAAGGAAGGACCCGGAAAGGAGCGTTTGCGGTCGCTGAGACCTGCCCGAACTGAGCAGTGCCAGAAGTTGTTTCCCAGGGGGAAGCCATTGAATGGCCATCGAGTTGCTGTTGATGATTCCACAATAGAAACTCATGACTCTCATACAGCTTTAGGGACAGACCACGATTACTCGAAAGTGCAAGATTTGCGCGGGTGCGCGTAAAACTTTCGTGCGTGGACTTGGCCCTCTTGTGTGAGTAGTCTAAGCATAGGAAACGTGGAATCCCCCCGATGGCGAATAAGTGGTTTTCAGTGTCAGTCCTTCTTTTGTTGAGCACTTCTCTAGGCCTAAAAGCGCAGACGATCAACGCTGCTTCCTGCAATACATCTGATGTTCAAACGGCTATCAACGCGGCAAAGGCGGGGCAGACGGTAGCAATTCCGGCAGGCACGTGCAACTGGAGTTCCGGAGTTACCGTATCTGGCAAGGCAGTCAATATTCAAGGTAAAGGCTCAGGACGAATCGTCGCCTACGATAATGGAACGGAAATGCTCACGGTTGGCACAGGAACCAAGACGATCGCCATTGCAGGATTTTCGCCCGGCATGACGTCTTCGGTGTTCGCGAACGGACAAACCATGACTCTATTCGCGACGGGTTTCGAATCGTCATACTCTATGACCGGAACCGTGACGAGCTACAGCGGCGGAACCTTGACGATGAACATCACCAGTACAAAGGGAAGCGGAAGTACCCATCGCTGGCTCGTTGCAACCCAACCAACCACGGTGCTGATCAATAATTCCTCGAGCCCGATGTTCGCTATTACGGAAGATACGTCGTCCAATACCAAGCTTAGCGATATTAAAATCGATGTGGGTAGCGGCTCTGGTGATGGCGTAGATTTCAACTACGCCTCGAATGGCCGAGCCATCGTACTGCAAAATTGTTGGATACGGCAGGGTACCGGTGACTCGGTGCGTTTGACTACGAATCGGGGAGTAATATCCAACTGCTCATTCGATTCCCCCACGTTTTCTATGGCTCCGATCGCACTTCACGTGAAGAATACGCCCCCCTCGTCCTGGACGACGGCCTCCAATTGGGGGATGAAGGATACAACAGGGGAGAACAACATATACGTCGAGACCTCTGATTTTGAAGCGTATCTAAATCTCTATGACAACGACGACAACGGTCGGTCCGTATTCCGCCATAACTTGATGAACAACGCTGGTTTCGGCACGCACGGGGCAGATACCAGCACGTATGGCCAACGATATTTCGAGGCCTACAACAATACGGGCGTCTTTAACGCATACAGCGACGGCTCCACGTTCAATATGAATTGGTGGTTTTTTGTTCGAGGTGGAAGCTACGTTATTCACGACAACACATTGGCGGAGCTTTCGTCGCAAGATTACGGAACAAAGCAGGACGTTCTGATGATTGTCATGAACCTGCAGCGGAACGCTGGGCCGAATCCCTGTTGGGGATCCAACCCGTCATCAGGTGGGCAGTACTACCATGCTCCCCGGCAGGTTGGTTATGGATACGTAGATGGCAGCGGAAAGTCAAACTACCCAGTAGACGGAGTAAATAACTCGTCGTCTGACTCAGTTACGTACGTGGGTGACAGTGAACCGGCATACATCTGGAACAACAGCCGCGAACCACTGACCAATGTAGCTACAGAAGACTATGGTGCGGGCAATACGAATAGTTGCACCGGGTCGACCGACACGTCGGCAAAATACATTGTCGCGAACCGCGACTATTTCAACGGTAGTACTGCCAAACCAGGTTATACCCCGTATACCTATCCGCATCCGCTCGCGACTGGTACGGCAACAGCCCCCGCAACCCTTCCATCGCCCCCTACTTCTGTGAAGGCGGTGGTTAACTAGTCTTACCTGCGGACGACGCAGTTGTCCGCAGCATCCGCCTGATCGACGACACAGGTGTCTCGCTCTCAGTTGGCCTCTCCATACAGGCCGGCTGAGAGCGAGACCAACGGTTAATTTGTGAGCTGCAGGGTCGCGCAAGGCGCCTGCATCACTATGCAGTCGAAGTCCAGGGCTGGTTGTGACTGCCAGGTAATACAGCCCCTCATTTGAGTTGTCACCCCTCCCCCCCAAGCCAGGGCCTATCACAATCGAGTCTCAGGAACCGACTCCGCCGTTCGCATCCAGGGCTTAAGCGAACGGGGTAGAAGCGGTCAAAACGTTGTCTGCGCCAGCACTCGTAAGAAATCCGGGTTAAGAAGGTGTCCATTTGAAACCCTTGGTATCAATTCTCATCTCCGCGTACAACGCAGAGAAATGGATCGGGGCATCGCTTCGGTCTGCGCTTGACCAAACCTGGCCTAACAAGGAAATTATCCTGGTGGACGATGGGTCCACGGATAGAACGGCTGAAATAGCGCAGCGATTCGCATCGAGAGGCGTCACCGTGATTTCTACGGAAAATGGCGGCCTTTGCGCGGGACAAAACGTCGCTTTCCAGCATTGCCGCGGTGACTACATCCAATTTCTCGATGCAGATGACCTCCTTGCCCCGGAAAAGATCGAACGGCAACTTGCATCGCTGCGGCCAGGTGACAGCACACGATTACTCCTTTCTTCTCCGTGGGCTCCTTTCTACTATCGAACGAAGAACGCTCGCTTTGTTCGCAACTCGCTGTGTCAAGACCTTCCGCCGGTCGAGTGGCTTTTGAGGAAGCTGGCAGAGAACATCCATATGCAGAATGCCACCTGGCTCGTAAGCAGGGAGATCGCTGAGGCGGCAGGACCGTGGGATACGCGTCTTTATTACGACCAGGATGGAGAATATTTCGCCCGTGTTCTCCTGGCCTCTGAGGGAACCCGTTTCGTACCTGAAACCGGGATCTACTACAGGGCCACGGGCGTAGGCAGCATAAGTTATATTGGCAACTCGGATAAGAAAAAAGACTCTTTACTTCTTTCAATGAAGCTGCATATCCAATACTTGCTATCCCTTGAAGAGAGCGATCGTGTTCGAAAGGCATGCCTGACCTATCTGCAAAACTGGTATTGCAATTTCTATCCTGAGCGTCCGGATATCATGGCAGAGGTGCAGATTCTGGCAGCCCAACTTCAAGGGCAGCTCGTGAAGCCTCGGTTGCGTGGAAAATATGCGTGGATGAAACCGGTGTTGGGCTGGAAGATTGCCAAGACGGCGCAGGCCAGGGTTCCACAGTTCAAGAATTCATGGCTTAGATATTGTGACAAGGTCATGTATACACTCGAGGCGCGAGAGTCACTCGTCGCTGCGTCACCGGCGATGCATAGTGCTCAAAGATAGTAAATCGTGATGCAGCAGCTCAAGGGGTAGAAGAAGCGCGGGTGGCGAAGGCATGAGGCGAGACGGTCAAGTGGGTGTGAGGGATGTGGAGCGGCAAGAACTCGGCAAGCGGTTGAGTGTTGGAGCGCCTGATAGCGCGGCGCCCGAGGTCGCGGTGTCCTTGCTTACCGGCGGGGCCGATCGGCCCTATGTACTCGGCCTGGCGCCTGCGCTCATGGCTGAGGTCACTCTCCTGGACTTGATCGGCAGCGATGATCTGGATTCCCAGCAGTTCCACGGCAGACCGGAAGTGAGATTTCTCAATCTTCGCGGCAGCCAGAAGGAAGCCAGCTTCGTACAGAAGGCCTTCAGGGTGTCGGCATACTATGTAAAGCTGATTCTCTACGCTGCAACAGCGAAGCCGCGCATCTTTCACATACTGTGGAACAACAAATTTGAGCTCTTCGATCGCACGGTCCTTATGCTCTATTACCGGCTCTTGCGGAAGAGGGTTGTTGTCACCGTGCACAATGTAAACGCAGGGCGACGTGACGCCAAGGACAGTTGGATCAATCGCCTCACACTGCGGATCCAATATCGGCTTGCCCATCACTTATTGGTTCATACGGAAAAGATGAAGACCGAACTTGTTGCAGAGTTCGGCGTGCCTGGCGAAAGGGTCACGGTCATCCCCTTCGGGATTAACAATGCCGTGCCCAACACAAGTCTCACACCCGCTGGAGCCAAACAACGGCTGGGTATTCGTGATGACCAAAAGACAATTCTGTTTTTTGGCAACATCACGCCGTACAAGGGACTTGAATATCTGATTGCCGCATTCCGGCAGCTGCAGGCCCGGTATGGAAACTATCACCTCATCATCGCCGGCAAGCCTGATCACTGCGAGCAATACTGGAAGGTAATCCGTGACGACATTCAGGAGAATGTGCAGACGGGACAAGTATTGCTAAAGGCCGAATTCGTTGCCGACAGCGAGACCGAAGTGTATTTCAAAGCCGCGGATCTTCTCGTACTGCCCTACAAGCATGTCTACCAAAGCGGAGTCTTATTTCTGGGATACAGCTTCGGCTTGCCGGTTGTCGCAGCGGACGTAGGCTCTTTAAAGGACGAGATCGTAGAGGGAGAGACGGGGTTTGTCTTCATACCCGAAGATGCAGCGGATTTAGCGAGGGCTATCGAAGAGCACTTCGCGAGTGAGACGTATGCAAACCTGAATGGCCGACGCCAGGGGATACGCGACTACGCGACCGAACGGCACTCCTGGGATGTGGTGGGCGGCATAATTATGAGTGTGTACGCAAATCTGCTTCGAGTACCGTTTGCTTGCAATCGTGATGTTGCTGGTACGTCATTCGAGGTAAAGGCACCTTCCTAAAGAGTTTTGTCCCAGGTCGCCGTAGATCCCGCATCATTGTCCCTCCCCGCTCAGTGAGTCACTACTCACCTCATTTATGGCAGTTCAACAACAAATCTTAAATGCGTTTAGCACTGAGCATTTGCACGCTGACCTGAAAGGCAGATCTGTGCGTGGGGGGGTGTTGACCCTCACCTCCCAGGGCGCCCAGTTCGTCATTCAATCTGTCGGGACTATCGTGATGGCCCGGCTGCTCATGCCTGCAGACTTTGGATTGGTAGCGATGGTTACCGCAATTACAAGCCTGGGGCAGGCGTTCGCGGATCTGGGACTTTCTGAGGCGACGATCCAGCACCCGAAGATCAACCATGAGCAAGTGAGCACGCTGTTTTGGATCAACGTGGCGATCGGTCTGGGCCTCACATTGATCCTGGTTGCGCTGGCTCCTGTGTTGGCGTGGTTCTATCATGAACCGCGTCTCAGAAACATCACATTCATGGTTGCTCTGACGTTTCTCATCGGCGGACTGAGAGTACAACACGATGCACTGCTCAGACGACAGATGCGGTTCAAATCCCTGGCAATTCGGGATGTGGTCTCTTACGTTGTAGCTGTTCCTGTTGCGATCACCATGGCCTTGCGGGGAGCTGGTTACTGGGCGATTGTTGCTTTGCCCCTGACATTGAGCTTGAGCCAAATGTTGCTTTCCTGGCTGATGGTCCGTTGGATACCGGGCCTACCCCGGCGCGATGCGAAGGTTCGCTCTTTGATCACATTTGGCGGCAATGTCGCCGCCTCATACCTGGTATTTAACGTGAATCGAAGCGCCGACAGCATTCTGATCGGCTGGCACTGGGGAGCCGGTCCACTTGGGCTCTATTCGCGGGCCTACAACTTGCTCATGCTGCCTGTGCGTCAACTCGGCGCCCCGGCTCGCAGTGTCGCGGTTCCAGCCTTCAGTAGAGTGCAGGCCGATCCGGAGCGGCTTGCGCGGTACTATCTACGCACAGCCAACCTGATTCTCTGGGGCACCGCGCCCATATTCGGTTTTCTTTTTGCCGGCGCAGCACCGGTCATCATTCTGGCGCTCGGAGATCGTTGGCGGCCAGCGGCACCTGTCTTCCAGATTCTTGCCATCTTTGCGCTCGGCCAACTACTGCTCGAGTCAACCCTCTGGTTGCTGGTGAGTCGAGGGCAATCGCAGCGTCTTTTGAAGCTGCTGCTCATCATTTCCCCCATCGTCATTGGGAGCTACGCGATTGGCTTGCCTTTCGGTATCAAGGGAGTCGCCCTCTCCGGTTCTCTCGTGCTGCTGGTGATCTTCCCATGGATACTTAAGTTCACTTTTCGCGGCACCCAGTTGACCTTGTTACGTCTCGGACGGGCCATCGCATGTCCGGTCGCCGTATGCCTTGCTGGTGTTTGTTCAGCGGAACTTCTGCTACGCATGATCCAGCTACAAAGCGCAGGTTTACAGCTGCTAGTGACCGCCTTGGGCTTTGCGATCGGCTCAGTTGCGGTTGCGATATCGATCGCTCCCATAAGGAACGAGCTCATGTCATTTAGAAGTCTCTTCAACAAATCTTATTCAGCGTCCCCTTTGGACCTGGGCGAAAGTGCGATCTAGATTGACGATGCAATCCAAACTAACGGCGGTTGTCACGGGGTCAGAAGGCTTTATCGGCTCCCATATGGCGAGGTTTCTTGGGTCTGAAGGGTGGGATGTAGTCGGTACCTATCGATTCGTCGGCCGCAACTCACTTGCCAAGACGGAAAATGTTCGTTTCGTGCAGTGCGATCTGCGCAACGGGCAACAGGTTGCTCGTCTGTTTAATGAGCACAAGCCTACTCATGTATTTCATCTTGGAGCTCAAAGTCTACCGACTGTTTCCTGGGCAGATCCGGTTGGAACCTTCGAGTCGAACATCATGGGTTCTCTAAGCCTTTTCGAGGCGGTGCGCTACATGAAGCAAGCTCCGGTGGTTGTTTCGGCTTGCTCAAGCGCTGAATATGGGCATGTACCGCCATCAGCTATACCGGTCAAGGAAGAGCAGGCGCTTCGACCTCTTCATCCCTACGGCATCAGCAAGGTGTGCCTTGATCTGCTGGCTCGACAATATTTCCTTGACTACGAGATTCCGACGGTCAACCTGCGACTATTCAACACGACTGGCCCGGGAAAAACAGACGACGCCCCCTCGGATTTCGTGCGGCAACTCGTCCGGATCAAGAAGGGCTTACAGCCACCTGTCATTGAAGTTGGCAATCTCAAGCCGCAGCGCGCGTTCTTAGATGTAAGAGATACAGTCCGTGGGTTCCATCTTGCCGCATGCAAGGGCAAACGAGGTGAGGCTTATAACCTCTGCGCAGCTACGACGCACAAGATTGGAGATCTATTGAACGTAGCGATCGAACTTTCTGGAGTGAAGGCGGAGATTCGACAGGCCGCTCACCTCATGCGGCCTTCCGATGAGAAGATCATCTTTGGGAGCACCACCAAATTCCGCAAAGACACCGGGTGGCAGCCGACCCGATCGATCGAGCAGACACTATTGTCCATGTTGGACTATTGGGATCGTACACTCTGAGATTCGCTGACTGCGTAATGGGTAATCTCCAGAGCGAGTATACAAAGATGAGAGCCACCACTGCCAGGCAACAAGATGGGGATGTACAAGCCGTGTTACTCGTTGGCGGCCTGGGTACGCGCCTGCGTTCCATCGTGCCGTCTGCGCCCAAGCCGCTGGCTCTGGTTGGAGAGAGAGCTTTTCTGGAATTGCTGGTAAGGCAACTTCAATGCCAGGGAATTCGAAGGTTAGTGATGTGCACGGGATATCGCGGCGACCAAATCGAAAGTGTATTTGGCTGTGGCAAAGACTGGGGCGTTGCAATCACTTACTCCAAAGAGCATTCAGCACTGGGCACTGCTGGTGCATTGAAACTTGCTCAGCCCTTCGTTGAAGATGCTGCAGAGTTTCTGGTGATGAATGGTGACTCGTTTCTCGAAGTTGATTTTCACAAGCTGCTTCACTTCCACCGGCAACATGAGGGAGTGATGACCATGGCTGTTCAACAGGTCGAGAACGCTGCACGATTCGGAACAGTACAGATGGATGCCGATGGGCGAGTATTGGCCTTTGCTGAGAAGACCGGCGACGAAGCCCCGGGAATCGTAAACGGCGGCGTCTACGTCTTTGACCGGTCCATGCTTGAGCACATTCCGACGGGCCCGGCAAGTCTGGAGAGAGAAGTATTTCCCACGGTACTTAGTCGCGGAATATTCGCTATGCAGCAGCAAGGGATGTTCATTGACATTGGGACTCCCGAAGACTATGCGCGTGCTCAAGGGCTTGAGAACAGACTCTATGAAACAGCCTTGCGCGGACAATGAGCCACGGGCAGGAGGTCCGATGAAGACAAGTGACGATTACGAACGTCGAGTGAGCGCCTCGATCGAGGCTTCCATCGCTGTGAAACAGCGTCTGCTCGGTGACCTGGAGACTATCTCAACCATTGCCAGGGTGAGCGAAATCATCGTGCATGCATTCGACCGGGGCCACAAACTGATTCTGTGCGGGAACGGTGGCAGCGCGGCTGATGCTCAGCATATCGCCGCAGAGTTTGTGGGGCGCTTTGCGTTCGATCGGCCTGCTTTGCCGGCACTGGCACTGTCTGTGAATACTTCTTGTGTCACGGCCATCGGAAATGACTACGGTTTCGATAAGGTCTTCTCGCGTCAGATGGAAGCGTTTGGCCTTTCCGGGGATGTGGTGATCTGCATCTCGACCAGCGGAGACTCGCCGAATGTGCTTGGCGGTGTTGCGGCTGCAAAGAAGATTGGTTTGCAAACAATTGGTTTAACGGGCCAAAAAGGTGGAAGACTGAGGGACGCAGTCGATTACTGTATTTGTGCTCCTTCGAACGAGACCCCACGCATTCAAGAGTGCCACATCCTGATTGGACACATTATGGCGGAGCTTGTGGAACAGACAATGTTTCATGAGCAACGCGCTTCGATGGTGACCGGGATATCACACTAGCTGTCCCAGTACCTGACCCTGATGTTGTTTCTGCCCTCCCCCTCTGTACCTTGGTTCCCCGACGACTCCGAAACTCCACTCTGAGTAAGAGAAGGCTAAAACCATGATCATCACAAGCACTCCGCTCCGTATTTCATTCTTCGGCGGTGGAACCGACTACCCTACGTGGTACCGCGAGTTCGGGGGCTCCGTGTTGGCAACCACAATCGACAAGCGCTGCTATATCACTTGTCGGCGGCTACCACCGTTCTTCGAATACCACAGCCGTGTTTCTTACTCAAAGGTCGAGAACGTCAGACAAAATGACGCGATCGAGCATCCATCCGTCCGTGCATGCCTGCAGTACCTGGGCATTCAGGAAGGAGTAGAGATTCATCACGTGGCTGACTTGCCTGCGCGCACCGGCCTGGGCACAAGCTCAGCCTTCACGGTGGGGCTGCTCCTCGGCCTATATGCCCTTAAAGAGCAGATGCGCGATAAGCAAATGCTTGCCGCGGACGCGATTCATGTTGAGCAGGAATTACTGCAAGAGGCCGTTGGAGCGCAGGACCAGGTGAGTGCTGCGCATGGTGGCTTCAACCGGATCAATTTTCTCCGGGACGGGACAATTGATGTAAAGCGAGTATTGACCTCACAGAGTAGGCTGGCGGAACTAGAGAAGCACCTTGCTCTGTACTTCACGGGGTTTGCACGCACTGCTTCCGAAGTCGCACAAGAACAGATCAAGGTGACGCACCAGCGCACGAAGGAGCTGCAGGCAATGCTTCAATGCGTCGATGAGGCCGAGGCGATTGTGAGGAGTACGAACCGATCTCTGGACGAGTTTGGACGCCTGCTCCATGAGAGCTGGCAAATCAAGCGGGGGCTCACCAGCAAAATTACGAACGCTGCTATCGATGAAATTTACGAGGCCGGTCTCAGTGCAGGCGCTCTCGGCGGCAAACTCGTGGGCGCAGGGGGTGGCGGCTTCATGCTGTTCTACGTTCCGCCTGAGCGCCGAGAAGCGTTACGCACACGGTTGAAAAAGTTACTGTGTGTTCCTTTTGGGTTTTCAACCAAGGGTAGCCAGGTCGTAGTGTACGAACCAGAAGAAGCATATGACGAATCCCTTGCGAGCCAGCGAGGCGAAATCTACGGCTCGGAAGCAGCTTTATCCCTGGCCGCAAAGTAGTGGTTTTGAGTTGAAATATGCTGACCCATTCAACAATTAGCTGTGAGGTAGCTTGATGACTGACTCTTCTTTACCGTATGTGCTGATCACTCCTGCTCGCAATGAGGCGAGGTTCATTGAAAATACACTTCAATCGATGATCAAGCAGACCATGCCCCCAAAGCGGTGGGTAATTGTGAATGACGGGTCCACTGATCAAACATCGAACATCGTCCGCAAATACCTGCCTGACCATCCCTGGATTGAACTCGTGGATCTTCCCGTACGCAAGGAGCGGCACTTTGCGGCGAAAGTGTATGCGTTCAACGCCGGCCTGGAAAGAGTGAAAGATATGGGCTATGAGGTCATCGGTAATCTGGACGCTGATGTGACATTGGATGCGGATCACTTTGAGTTCCTGATCGCGAAATTCTGGAGCGACCCGAGTTTAGGGGTTGCCGGCACTATTTTCAAAGAGGATGGCTACAGTTCAGAGACCGACAGCTTCGAGGGGCAGAACCACGTTTCCGGTCAATGTCAAATATTCCGGCGCCGGTGTTTCGAAGAAATTGGAGGATATTATCCGAATAAAGCCGGCGGTATCGATTGGATGGCGGTTACTACTGCACGCATGATGGGCTGGAAGACCCGATCTTTTCGAGAGAAGTCTTTTTTCCATCACCGAACCCTGGGAACGGCCGAACGCGGCCGCTTCGCCTCCACCTTCTCGTATGGGGAAAAAGACTACTACCTCGGGGGACACCCGGTCTGGGAGCTATTCCGAGTTGCCTACAGAATGACCAAGCGGCCCTATTTGCTTGACGGCCTTGCACTTGGGGCGGGATATGTGTGGGCCCTGCTACGTCGAGTAAAGCGTCCCGTTTCCAAAGACTTGATGCGTTTCCACCGTAAAGAACAAATGCAGAAGCTAAGAGGTATTCTGATGGCCCTCATTACCTCCAGGCGCGTCGACAGTTTCGCAGTTAAGCCAACGTAGGACGGGCGGTAGGCAGATGACAGTCGCAGCAGCGGTCGAAAATCAGGAACTGTTGGGGACGCAAGCCGCAGTCCTCCGATTCGTAGAGTGGCTGGATGGCTACGGAGAGACTTCGTATGACCATCAAAGCTATTTTGCGAGTGATCTGGGGCGCGGGGCGAAGGCTCTGTACTACAAGAAACCGTCTCTGGGTACACTTGCTGTCGCCCCAATGATTTTGTCGGAGGCTGTGCTGCCCTCTGCGCGTCGGCTCTTCTGGAAGCCGCAGAGATTTCCTATCGCTGACGCCCACTATGCTATGGGCTTTGCTTTTCTTTTCCAGGTCTTCGGCAACGATCAAGATTACCGGCGCGCGCTTCATTTTCTTGAGATCCTCAAGCAGACCCGCTGCCCGGGATATGACCGGTACTGTTGGGGATATCCGTTTCACTGGGAGACGAGGCGAGGCACGATACGAGAGGGAACTCCCCTCATAACGACCGTTCCCTATGTCTACGAAGCCTTCCTGCAGGTTTATCAGATCGACGGAAACCGGAAGTTGCTGGACGTAATGCAGTCGATCGCGGAGCATGCTCTCCATGACTACGATGACAAGGTCACCTCAAAAACCGCCTCAAGCAGTTCTTATCAACCCAATGATCCGGAATCGTGTGGTGTCGTCAACGCCAGCGCATATAGAGCGTTTCTCCTGACGAGAGCCGCCGTAGATTTCTCCCACGAGCAGTATCGTAAAGTCGCAGACAGAAATCTGGCTTTTGTTGTCGAATCCCAAAATGCGGACGGCTCCTGGTTTTATTCGACAGATGGCGCGAGAGATTTCGTCGACCACTTTCATACGTGCTTCGTTCTAAAAGCCCTGACGAAGATCGAGGCTCTCACAGGCAATCGTGACTGTACCCAGGCTATTGAACGAGGTGTCGATTACTACGTTCGCAATTTGTTTGACGAAGAAGGCCTGCCCAAGCCGTTTTCTCGCAGGCCCCGGCTTACGGTATATCGTCGTGAGCTCTATGACTACGCAGAATGCATTAACCTGGCAGTCCTCTTGAAAGGGAGATTTCCCGCATTAGATAAGGCTTTATCGAGTGCGATCCATCTGAATAGATGGCAGAAACCTGACGGATCCTTTCGGAGTCGTCAACTTTTGGTCGGATGGGACAATGTTCCGATGCATCGTTGGGCCCAAGCGCAACTATTTCGAAGCCTCTGCTTCCTGCTTTCTAAATCTTTAGGACTGTAGCCTGCGAGCCCTTGACTGATCTGAGCTAAGAACAATTTATGTGCGGAATCTGTGGACAATACAATTACGGCGACCGCGCCCCGGTCTTTCTTCGGAACATCGAGCGCATGGCCAGTCGGATCGCCCATCGAGGGCCCGACGACCAGGGTTTCTATGTGGCTGGCCCCATTGGCTTAGGTTTTAGACGGCTCTCGATCATCGATCTCGAAGGCGGCCACCAGCCCATGTCCGATCAGGACAAGTCGGTGTGGGTGGTCTTCAATGGAGAAATTTACAATTTTCCTGAACTCAAGCGTGAGTTGGAAGGGTACGGTCACATATTTCGAACGCAGTGCGATACTGAGGTCATTGTCCATGGCTACAAGCAATGGGGTGATGAAGTACTTAACCACCTGAACGGAATGTTTGGCCTGGCAATTTGGGATGTACAACGGGAACGGCTGGTTCTAGCGCGAGACCCGTTCGGCATCAAACTGCTCTACTACCGGATAGAAAATGGCCGCTTGTACTTCGGTTCAGAGATCCGCGCCGTCGTCGCTGCGACAAACGAACGGGCCGAGGTGGACCCGAATTCTGTGAACCTGTTTCTGCGCTATCGCTATACTCCGTCGCCTCATACCATGTTCAAGGGGGTTCAGAAGGTGGAACCCGGTACGATGTTGGTGTGCGAAAGCAACCGTTATTGTGTGAGCCGGTGGTATAGATACCGCCCAACTCCATTTTCACCACTGAAGTCTGTGGATGAGGCTCGGGAGGAATTACTCCATCTTTACAAACAGTCGATGAAGCGGCACCTGCTCAGCGATGTGCCCGTCGGGTTGTTGTTGAGCGGTGGTGTCGACTCAGGTCTTTTGCTGGCTTTAATGAATCTGTACGGCGAATCATGGCGTACGTACACCGTGGGTTATGGTTCAAGCTTCTCGGATGACGAGTTAGCGGATGCGGAGGAGACCGCGAAGCATTTCTCTGCGAAACATACGTCGGTGCCGCTCGATAGAAATACGTTTGAGGAAATGCTAGGCGCCATCGTGACGTGTGTTGAAGAGCCAGTTGCGTCTTCCTCGATTGTTCCCATGTATTTTGTCTGCAAGCGGGCAAGAGAAGACGTGAAAGTTGCGCTGATGGGCCAAGGGCCAGATGAGCTGTTTGGCGGTTACCGGCGACACTATGGCGTTCGCTACGGCACCCACTGGGGGGCGCTACCGAGCTGGATACGTCGCCCCATTGCTTCGGCGATCACGGCCCTCCCCAGAAATGAAACGCTCAAGAGGGGCATCTATTCGCTTGACGTTCCAGACCGGATGCGACGGTATCAGCACGTCTTGTCACTGATGCCGGGTCCGGCGATCGACGGTCTCTTCCAGGATGGAGTCTTGGAACCATTAGCCGGAGATAGAGTTTTATCGTGTTGGGAAGGCCTTGTACCGCTGATGGATGAAACGGACGAACTGGGAGGCTTTCAGTTCGTGGAGGTAAGGTCCACTCTTCCTGACGAACTATTGATGTTTGCCGATAAATTGTCGATGGCGCATGGCCTGGAAGTGCGAGTTCCGTATCTGGATAAAGATGTAGTCGAATTTGTGGAACGCTTGCCGGCGAACTTCAAGATACGCAACCGCTCGCAAAAATGGCTGCATCGAAGAGTATGCGAAGATCTTCTTCCGAAGAAATTTCTCCAAAGAAAGAAGCGAGGCTTTGGCGTCAATGTCGTCGATGAATGGTTTCGGAGTGCGATCGGGAGCAAAATGGAAGCAATTCTGATGAGTAAGGACTCACATTTGTACCAGTATTTGCGACCATCTGCCGTCCAGCGAATATTCAAAGAGCACAAGGCGGGTCAGAACGACTATCACAAGATCTTATTTAGTCTTGTTGTATTCGAGGAATGGCTCAGGGCGCAGTTGGTGCCCGATCTGCTATCTGAACCGGAAGTATCCTCGGTTCAGTGAAAACCACAGCAGAACAGGCCGCCTTTGCCCGGTCAGGTGGTAGCGCAGCCGAGGGAATGGACGAACTAGACCCGAATTAGACCTGGGGCGAACCGACAGCGATAACGCCTCAAGGGAATTGGCAGCATGCTCTACCGGCATATGGGGTGAAGTCGGAGATTCCAATGGTGCAACCAATCTTTCAAAGCCAGCTTGCAGCACAAATGCAAAACAGGACATACCGCCTGTGACCGAATTGCTCATTGAGGCAGGTCTCACCGAGCGGCAATACTGGCGGGATCTGTGGCGATACCGCGAACTGTTGTACTTTCTCGCGTGGCGCGATCTGCTGGTGCGGTACAAGCAAACCTTCGTGGGGGTGGGCTGGTCGATTATTCGACCGCTTTTGACCATGGCGGTCCTCACGGTGGTCTTCGGAAAATTGGGTAAAATGCCTTCAGGGGGAGTGCCGTATCCGTTGCTGGTTCTCTGCGGCATGCTGCCGTGGCAGTTCTTTTCTACTGCAATGGCGGAAAGCGGAAATAGCCTCGTAACGAACACTAACCTGATTTCGAAAGTGTATTTTCCCCGGCTTGTCATCACCATTAGCACCATCGTGACAAGTTTTGTGGATTTTCTAGTCTCCGGTATCTTTCTCATCGTCTTGATGATTTGGTATCGCCAGGCGCCTTCTGTGACCGTGCTATTTCTTCCATTCTTTGTGTTGTTGGTGTTCGGCGCGTCGCTGGGGGTGGGTGTATGGATTGCCGCGCTGATGGTCCGGTATCGTGATTTTCGTTTCATTGTTCCATTCATGGTTCAGTTCGGCCTCTATATCTCCCCGGTAGGCTTTCAGAGCGGCGTAGTTCCGGTGAAACTCCGGTTGATATACGCACTCAATCCGATGGTAGGAATTATTGATGGTTTTCGCTGGTGCATCCTGGGGTCGCACAGTAACCCTTACTGGCCCGGGTTTGCCATTGCGGTAATTGACGTGGTTGTCCTTGTTGCGACGGGTATCTGGTATTTCCGAAAGACCGAACGAACTTTTGCCGATGTAATTTAGCGCTATGGAAAACGGGTTCAAGTCATTCCCATGTCAGAAATAGCAATCACAATAGAGAACCTCGGCAAGCGGTATACCCTCGGCCATCAGCGAACCAAGGAGAATGGGTTGCGACATGCCATCGAGGATGCAGTGCGCGCGCCAGTCGCCTGGCTCCGGTCTCGACGGAAAGAAAGACAGAAAGAGGTAGAGTTCTGGGCGCTGAAGGATGTCTCGCTTCAGATCAAAAAAGGTGAAGTCGTCGGCATCATCGGCCGGAACGGAGCCGGTAAAAGCACGCTGTTGAAGATCCTGAGCCGTATTACTGTTCCGACCGAGGGACGTATTCGGATAGATGGACGAATCGCCAGCCTCCTCGAGGTCGGAACCGGATTTCACCAGGAGCTCACCGGTCGGGAGAACATTTTTCTTAATGGCGCGATTTTGGGTATGAGCCGCGCCGAGATCATCCGAAAATTTGATGAGATTGTCGAGTTCTCAGAGATCGAAGAGTTTCTCGATACACCCGTCAAGCGTTATTCCTCAGGCATGTACGTCCGCTTGGCCTTTGCAGTGGCCGCTCATCTTGAACCGGAGATTCTGATTGTCGACGAGGTGCTCGCTGTTGGCGATTCCGCCTTTCAGAAGAAGTGCCTGGGAAAGATGGACAGCATCGCCCAGAGCGGAAAGACAGTTCTTTTTGTTAGCCACAATACAGAAGCCATGCGGGGTTTATGCCAAAGGGGCATCTGGCTCAAGAACGGGCGACTGTTTAAAGATGGAGCGGTGGGCGAGGTGATAGAGACCTACTTCAACAGCATATCTGCCGAGCGCCCTTTCACCAGTATCAACCCTCACTACGGATTGATGATTCAGACTGTCGTCTTAAGAAACGATCGTGGCGAGGTCAGGAGCCAATTTGAGCCCGGTGAGGACTTGGTTGTAGAGATAAACTTCGAGGCACAGAAACGACTGGAAGCGCCTTATATCGTGCTTGGCGTGCAGTCGATCACGGGTTCATGTTTTACGGCGAATATGCTGCTCGACGGGCACCGGCCCAAAGTGCTGATGGGTGCCGGGAAGCTGACTTGCCGGTTCAAATCTCTGCCCCTCTATCCACAAAGTTACTCCGTTAAAATGTCCATCCGGACGAACAACGGCAATGACATGATTGTTAACTACCAGGAAGTGGCCTATTTCAACGTGGTGGGAGACCTTGCGGACTATGGCTATCGCGGGGAATTTATTTCCCGTGCTTCACAATCCACCCCGGTTGTCGTGCCCTATGAGTGGGGCCTCCCCGATGGGACAGTTGCTCCCGTGTCCCTGACCTATCCAGACAAGCAACTCGGTCGGTGGGATCGAAATGAAGATGTCTTGTGTGACCTGGCGGGCGAGGAAAGATAGTTGCCCGTTCAGAGGCCTGCGAAATATCCCTTATGGTCGATACAGAAACAGTCATTGCTGTTATTCCAGCGCGCGGTGGGTCTAAGCGGATCCCGGGCAAAAATCTCAGGCCTCTGGGTGGTAAGCCAATCATTGCATACACCATTGCCGCAGCCTGCGAGAGCGGACTATTTCAAACCGTAGTGGTAAGCACCGACAGTCCCGAAATCGCCGAGGTTGCCCGCCGGTATGGCGCCGAAGTTCCTTTTCTGCGCGACGAGGTCCTGGCTAACGACTTCACCCCGGTATCTTTGGTCACGGTCGACACGTTGTGCCGGCTCGACCCTGCCGGCACGAAATTTGACCGCGTTGCGCAGTTGATGCCGAATTGTCCGTTGCGAACCGCGGTCGATGTGGCCGACAGTTATGCACAGTTTGAAGGGAGCAGTGCTGAATCACAAATTTCGGTGGTGCGCTACGGGTGGCAGAATCCATGGTGGGCCATGCAGCGAAATGAACGGAATGAATTAGAGCCCGTTTTCAAAGAGCAAATGACCGCGCGTAGCCAAGATCAGCCAGAGCTCTTTTGTCCGACGGGCGCCATCTGGTGGGCCCAGACGGCGACGTTACGACGGACAAACACATTCCACGTAGAAACTCGAACCGGATGGGAAATACCCTGGCAGCATGGTATCGACATTGATACTTTCGACGATTGGGCCATGGCCGAGGTTCTTTTCAAGAATCCGGTAACCGAGGTTCGCAGCAGTGGCGGGGCCGCCTAGCATGGCTTATCTGCAGGCTTTCGCATGACGCTTGCCGTCTACACGACTGTGTATCCGGGTGTTGAAGTGTATTTCGCGGATTGGTGCCGCTCGCTACGCGAACAAACGGATCGCGAGTTTCAGCTCTGGATCGGTCTTGACATGCTGCGGCGGGAGACCGTTCAGACCATGTTGGGCGACGAATTCGACGTTCACTGGGTCGTGTGTCCGCCGGGAGCCACAATCGCTGAGGTCAGACAGCAGGCGTTGGAGGCCATTGTGGAAACTGCGTCTGGGGTGGTGTTGGTGGATAGCGACGATTTACTTCATCCCTCGCGATTAGAGCGAGCCCGGGTTGATTTAGGGGAGGCCGAGCTTGCAGGTTGTGCGCTGTGCCTCGTCGACCACGAGGCAAACGACCTCGGCGTGACATTCAATCTGCCGGCGGAGCTAAAGCCGGACGATGTATTCCCACGCAACAACATTTTTGGCTTTTCCAACTCGTCGTTTCGTGCAGATCTCCTCCGAAGGTGTTTGCCCATTCCGTCCAGCGCAGTCCTGGTGGATTGGTTCCTGGCCACTCGCGCTTGGCTGCTTGGCGCCAGACTCGCTTTTGATCGCGTGCCTCGCATGGACTATCGGCAGCATCCGCGCAATACGGCTCGTGTGCGATCGCCATTCTGTCTGGATCAGGTCATCTCGGATACTTCGCTGGTGCGGCAACATTTCCAACTCGTGCTCGCCAACCCTGAACGGGAGTTCCTTGATGATCGGCTCGCCGCCGTGCGAAGCGCGGCGGCGGATGTCGAAGCATTTCATCGAAACCTTGTTCTTCATGCCGCGCGGTTACATGACTACGTTCAAGCGCTCAACAATCTGAACCTTTCGCCACTGTGGTGGTCCAGTGTCGCCAATCCCGCCTTACAGTACATGTGGAAATCCTGAGACAAACTATGAAAACTATCAAATTTGGAGAAGTTGAAATCGGGGCAGGGAAGCCGCCCTACATAATCGCCGAGATTGGATCTAACCATAACGGCGATATGGACCTTTGCCGCAGACTCATTGATGCAGCTGCGTTGGCGGGTGCGCATGCAGTCAAGTTTCAGTCATGGACCGAGACTTCACTGATTGCTGAAGAAGAGTACGGCCGTAATACGGAATATTCAGATAAGAAAAAGCATTTTGGCTCTTTACGGGAGATGGTGACCGCGTACCAATTCACTCCTGATCAGCATCGTGAAGCGCATGCATATTGCCGTGAACGGGGTATTGCCTTCTGCTCAACTCCGTTTTCTACGGAAGAGGTGGATCTGCTCGAAAGTCTATCCGTCCCATTTTTTAAGATCGCATCGATGGATGTCGTGCATCTGCCCCTGCTCAAGTATGTTGCCCGCAAGCAACGGCCGCTTGTTATCTCGACTGGCATGGCCACGTTAGCGGAGATAGAGCGAGCCGTTGCCACGGTCCGCGGGGAAGGGAACGAGCAGATCGCATTGCTGCATTGTGTTTCGATCTATCCTCCGGAATACGAAACAATTCATCTGGGTAACATGGCGACCCTGCAGCAGGCTTTCGATGTCCCGGTGGGGTTCAGTGACCACACTTTAGGCACAGCCATTCCACTTGCCGCCATCGCTTTAGGGGCTTCCGTGATCGAAAAGCATTTCACTCTCGATCAAGACATGGCGGGATGGGATCACGCCATCTCGGCCGATCCGGAGCAACTGAGAACGATCGTCGTAGAGGGGAAGAATGTTTTTAATGCACTAGGAAGACCTGAACGAACGGTCACCACTGCAGAGATGGAAAAAAGAAAGAAGTTCCGCCGCAGTCTTGTCACGCGGCGCCCTCTCGACCGGGGTCACATACTCACCGAGGCCGACCTGGATGCTAAGCGGCCTGGTACCGGGATCGCTCCCAACGAGCTAGAGTATGTCATCGGTCGCCGGCTGAGTGCCGACCTCGTAGCCGACCAAGTGCTGTGTTGGACCCATATGCAGTAATGGGCGCGAGGGGCCGCACTCGGAATCGGAGGGTCGTGATGGTGTTTATCCTCACGGTAATTGTTGCTTCTCTGTCGTGGCATTTCTTTGAAAGTCCGCTCCTGCGCCTTAAGGAGAGATTGGTTCCCAGGGCGGACGCGCCTGCGATCTTTGGGGACGTGGTGGCTTCTTGCGAGGTATGAGATAACGTGAATATGCCATTGATCATCGTCGGAGGGGCGGGTCACGCCAAGGTATTGGGGAGTACATTGCTCCTAAGAAATCGGCGAATTATCGGATTTGTCGATCTGAACCCCGCGCTCCCCCCACTGCTGGGCGTCCCGCATCTAGGAGACGACGAAGCTGTATTTCTTCACCACCCACCTGACCAGGTGACCCTTGTAAACGGCGTGGGGTCGATCGGTTCTACGGCTTTGCACAAGGCGATCTATGAGAAATTCCGCGAGAAGAAATATCGCTTTGAAATCCTGATTCATCCGTCGGCCACGATCGCGCATGAAGTGCACATCGAAGATGGCGTTCAGATTATGGCAGGGGCAGTGGTGCAACCGGGAAGCTGGCTGGGAGAAAATGTGATCATCAACACCGGGGCTCGTGTTGACCACGACTGCAGGATCGAGGCGCATGCACATATCGCGCCAGGGGTTACGTTGTCTGGTCTTGTACATATCGGGAGTGGAGCTCATATCGGGACTGGCGCGACCATCATTCAGGGCGTTAAGGTTGGCGCCACTGCAATTGTCGGAGCAGGCGCTGTCGTGGTCCGCGACGTGCCGGCAGGCGTCACTGTAGCCGGCATTCCAGCTGTACCGTTGTCCAAGCGGGTTGCATCTTGCACATAGAGAATCACGTGAAAAGAAACGCAGTATATGTAGTACATTGCATTGATACCGAAGGTCCGCTGTACGAGTCAGTTGACGCGACCTTTCAGCGGCTGCGCAGTATCTTTCAGCTTGAATTGCAGCCCGGCACGGACCTTTTGCGTCGCCTTCAACTCGGAGAAGTTGATCTGAATGGCCTGGAAGCCGCGGTGCAAAAGGTGGTTGACCCCCACTTACTGGCCTACAACGACACCTGGGACAAAGTGGATGCCATGCTCGTCGAACTTATGTCGGAGCCGTTTCGGACGAGGGTTCGCGATTCCAGCGGTGCAGGCTGGATCTACAATTGGTTCTGCGTAGATCATGTCGATTACGATTCAAATCCCCGTCGAAGAGACATGGGATATCACAACATTTTTGAACACTATCGTAATCAGATCCGTGAAACGGATTCATCGCGAGATGGGTTGCACTTTCACTACCATCCTCACTCATTCCGCCGGGAAGCCCATCGATGCGCTACTCACTGGTGGGCGTCTTCCGACAGTTTGCATCAGACATTGTCACGCAGAATAATCGATCACCAATGGTTTCCTGGCGCGCATCGCCCAGGTTTTCACGTCATCCGTCCAGACAGTCATTGGTTTCTGGAACAGCATATTCCATTCGATTTCTCCAGTCAGGCCATGGTAGATGCGGAGGTAGACACGGCCCAGCTTGGGCTTATGGGCGGCCGGTTTGGTGACTGGCGCCGTGCCCCCTCTACCTGGGCGCCGTATCATCCGTCTGCTGACGATTACCAGGTTCCGGGCAATTGCCGCCGATGGATTGCACGCTGCCTGAATGTAGGAACGCGTTACCGGCTACTCCAGGAGCGGGATGTGCGGCAGGCCTTCCAGGAGGCGGCCGAGGGAAAACCCGTGGTGCTAGCGATAACAAATCATGATTTCCGGAATATGCGCCCCGATGTCGACGAGACGCGGGAGCTGCTCCAGCGAGTAGCCACCGATTTCCCTGGCGTACCTTTCCTGTTTGCCGAAGCTGTAACAGCAATGCGGTGCGCGCTGAACCTTTCCCCCCTCCCCCCCTGCGAGTTGGAATTGGACATCTGTCGAGTCGACGACTCCACCCATATCCTGAAAGTGCATTCCACGGTGCCCACCTTCGGCCCACAACCGTGGCTGGCATTCAGAACGGTTGGAGGCGATTATCATTTCGATAACTTTGATATCGACGTACCCTTCCACCAATGGCAATATGTTTTTGACGAGGAGACATTTCCTCTGTCTTCGCTGAACGCCATCGGCGTCGCAGCGAACAATGCTTATGGAACCACGACTGTTTCGTTGATAGACCCTAGGACAGGGAAAACTTCGAAACAGTACTGGAACCTCCATGAGTCCCCCGCTCCGGGAGCAGCCTAAAAAACTGCTCCTGGTGAATTCCTGGCTGTAAACGAAGTTTGCCCTCCCCCACTAAGGATCCTAACCTCGGCTACGCCCAGTCCGTTCTAGCAACGAACTGGGCGCCCCGCGTAATCCCTATCGGTGGCTCACCATGACCCAATCCATCCTTCAAACACCGCTCGAAAACCTGGTCATTTCGCCCACAGCTTCTATTGGCGAAGCGATTAAGCGTTTGGACGCATCCGGAATCGGTGCTCTGGCTCTTTGCTCCGGCAACCGGAAGCTTGTCGGCTTCCTAACGGATGGTGATATCCGTAGGGCGATTCTCAAGTCCAGGGCACTGGAGGATACGTGTGGCTCCATCGCGAACCTGCAGCCAATCGTGGCCTTAGAGCCGATTACGCCTGCCAAGGCCCTCTGGTTAATCAACCAGCATGACATCGGGCACCTGCCCGTTGTGGACGCGGACGGAATACTCCAGGATCTGATTCTGCGCCGGGATTTGGGAACCAAGATCGTTCTCGAAGTAACAGCACAGCGGCGACTTGAGAGTGCGTGTACTTTTCCGACTACCACGATCGCCGAGGCCATCGCTCTTCTGGACAAAGCGGGAACAGGAGCATTGGTGCTGTGTACACAAGACCGAATTCTGCGCGGCGTGTTGACTGACGGGGATATTCGACGGGCCATTCTGCAGCGAATTAATCTCGACTCTCCCTGCGAGAACATCGCGACCCGCACGCCGATGGTCGCACCGCGCTTTATTACCGCTGCCGAAGCGCTGGATTTGATGGATCGGAATGACATTCACCATTTGCCGGTGGTGGATGCGGAGAACCATGTGGTTGAGTTCCTATTGCGGAAAGATCTGGTTCCAGAAGGACGTTTGGAGTTGCCGGCCGTGATCATGGCAGGCGGATACGGAAAGCGCCTGCTTCCGCTTACAGAGAGTGTGCCCAAACCCATGCTGCCAGTAGGAAACCGTCCCTTGCTGGAACTGATTATTCAGCAGCTCCATCGCTCTGGGATCCGCGAGGTAAGTCTGACCACATGTTATCTGCCAGATAGCATCGTGAATCATTTTGGAGATGGTCGAGATTTCGGAGTGAGGTTGAATTACGTGAAAGAAGATCATCCTCTCGGTACCGCAGGTGGGCTGAAGCAGATGAAGAGACCGTCCAGCCCGTTCCTGGTGATAAACGGCGACATTCTCACTGGCGTCCCCTTCCAGGAAATGCTGGCCTATCACAAGAAAAATGTGGCGATGCTGACGGTGGGAGTGCGAAGGTATGAAATGCAGGTTCCTTTCGGAGTGGTAGAGTGCGAAGGCGCAAGAATCACCAGGCTTCAGGAAAAGCCGTCCCTCAGCTTCTTTATCAATGCAGGAACCTATTTGCTTGAGCCGTCAGCCTGGGACTACATTCCCGAAGATCGTCCCTTCGACATGACCGACTTGATACAGGCATTGCTCGACGCCGGCCAGCCGGTGGCGAGTTTTCCGATCATGGAGTATTGGCTCGATGTCGGCCGGCACGAGGACTATCAAGAAAGCCCAGGAGGATGTATTGAAAGGAGCGATCGCCACATGCGCATATTGATCACCGGCGGTGCGGGATATATCGGGTCCAGCCTCGCCCCACAATTGCTTGCGGCAGGGCATCAGGTGAGTGTGCTTGATCATCTGGCGCACGGTGGCGAATCTCTCCTCGGTGTTTGGAGCCATCCGGGATTTGAATTCATTCATGGGGACCTGCGTGATCGAACGAAGGTGAGAACCGCGGTGTCGGGCCAGGATGCAGTGGTCCATCTGGCGGCGGTGGTCGGGGACCCGGCTTGTTCGCGCGAGCCTGACGCGGCTCGTGCAATCAACCTCGACGCATCGTTTGCGCTTATCGAGGAATGCCGGCGCGCCGGGGTTGACCGATTCGTATTCGCCTCCACCTGCAGCAACTACGGCAAAATGAAAGATGCAAGTCAATATGTGGATGAAGATTCCGAGTTGTGCCCGGTCTCTCTCTACGCAGAGACCAAAGTCGCTGTAGAGATCGCGCTCTTAGAGAGCTACGGCGCCAATGGTTGGTGCCCAACACCGCTTCGCTTCTCTACGATCTATGGAGTGTCATCGCGGATGCGGTTCGATCTAACGGTGAACGAGTTCACCATGGAGATGCTAACCAGGAAGCGCCTCAAAGTGTTTGGTGAGCAATTCTGGCGTCCGTATGTACACGTGTGCGACGCTGCCCGGGCAATTCAATTGGTCCTCGCTTCACCAGCCAAAGACGTTGCCGGTTGTGTATTCAACGTTGGGGCGACAGACCAGAATTTTACAAAGCTGGACCTCGTCGAGATGATTCGCCCCCACGCTCCGGACGCAGTCGTCGAGTTTGTGCACAAGACGGAAGATCCGCGAGATTACCGGGTGTCATTTACCCGAATAAAGAATCAGTTGGGTTTCGAAACCACCCGCACCGTTGCGCAGGGCATCGCAGAGGTCGCGCGATTGGTGAAGCAAGGCGTCGTCGGAAACTTCGAAGATAAAAGATATCGCAACTAAGTTCCCTCATCCGGCTCTGGCGTGATCCGTCCGAGCTTTTAGATCATGCCTGACCTCTCATGTGCAGCTGCCATGCCGCCATTCAGTTGCCAGGTAAAGACGGTGCTCATGTGAACAAAACGATCTCTGAATTTCCAGTGAAATCGAATGAAACAGTGGCTTTAGAGGCGCCGGCTGACTGCGGCTTTATTCCTCTGGCTGTTCCTGAAATTCGCGGTAATGAGTGGCACTACGTCAAGGAGTGTCTCGATACCGCATGGGTCTCATCCGTTGGCCCCTACGTTGACCGTTTTGAAAAGATGGTGGCGCAGCGAGTTGGGACAGATCACGCAGTGGCCACGGTGAATGGCACCTCGGCTCTACACATAGCACTTTTGGTGGCTGGAGTATGTCCTGAAGACGAAGTTCTGGTCTCTACTCTGACCTTTATCGCACCCGTCAACGCCATCCGTTATGTCGGTGCGTGGCCGGTATTCATCGACGCTGAACCCACCTATTGGCAGATGGATCCCGCCCGGGTTGTGGAATTTCTGGAACGGGACTGCCTCTGGCGCGCTGGCCGGCTCTATAACCGGCATACCGGACGTCGCGTCGCGGCTGTGATGCCCGTTCACATCCTGGGTCACCCAGTTGATCTGGATCCCATCCTGGCGGTCGCAAGGAAATTTGGCCTCAAGGTGATTGAAGATGCCACCGAGGGGTTGGGTGCACAATACAAGGGGAAAAATCTAGGGTGCCTTGGAGACGTGGCCTGCTTCAGCTTCAACGGCAATAAGATCATCACCACCGGTGGCGGCGGAATGTTGGTCACGAACAATGAGAAATGGGCCCAGAAGGCCAAGTATTTGACCACCCAGGCTAAGGACGATCCCATTGAATATATACATGGAGAAGTGGGTTACAACTATCGTTTGACCAATTTGCTCGCGGCAGTTGGTTGTGCGCAAATGGAGCAGTTGACGGCCTATGTGGAAGCGAAGCGTAAGATCGCTGCTCGCTATACCGATAAACTCCAGGATCGGCCAGGCATAGTTGCGATGGCAAGCGCTCCCTGGGCAGCAAGTACCTTCTGGATGTATACCATCCTTGTTGACGAGGATAAGTTTGGGATGGATTCGCGCCAGTTAATGCATTCGTTGGGTTCGAAGCAGATTCAATGCCGCCCGCTCTGGCAACCGATTCACCAGTCTCCCGCCTATGCCTCGCAACACCCCGTTTCGCTGCCGGTAGCTGAACAACTTGCCCGAAAATGTTTGAGTCTTCCTTGCTCGGCCGGGTTAACAGACTCCCAACATGACAGGGTAGTCACGGCACTCTTAGATTCGGGGATGTAAACTGCCTTCCGAATCGAATCTGTCGTGAGGCAGCCGTCTCAGGCAGCGGTTGGATGGATTGAACCCAGGGAGAACTGAGTAAGGAAACTGGGAGGACGACACGCCATGTCTGGACTAACGATTGCAACTTCTGCAGCGACAGAGGAAAAACGAGGGATAGTATTCTCTGGACGATTCTTTCTGGCCGCTGCAATGCTTCTGCTCCTGATCGGTAGTCAGTTGCGCGTGTTTCGTTTGGGACAGCGCAGTCTATGGTATGACGAAGCGGTGACCGCCAATGCTTCGGCGGGAACATTGTCCGACGCGCTTGCGCAGACACAACAATTCAGCGCGCCGGTCGTGCACCCGGCTATTCTCTGCCTGGCCGAGAAAGTCGGGAAGGGGGCCGCGGCGGTGCGGATACCATCTCTCGTGGCGAGCATCCTTGCCATTTTCATGATGCTGGCGATGGTCCGTGTTAAAGTCAGTCACCATGCCGCGCTGTTCGCGGCGGCGATTCTTGCTGTCTCGGCATCACAGATTCGTTACGCGCAGGAAGTTCGAGAGTATTCGCTCGCCGTACTGCTCGCAACAATTCTCATTTACTCGCTCTTCCAATGGGAGGCGGAGTCTTCTCCAAGAGCGCATCCGATTGCGCTCTATGCAGCCTTGTTCGCTGCGCCGCTAATACAGTATGGCCTGGTGTTTCTTGCGGTTGCTATTCTTAGCACAATCGTACTTCGCCTCTTGTTGACTCGGGGCTCCAGTTTCAGTCTGTCTCGCGCAATCATTGCCGCGGCTTCTCTGGCCGCAGGCGCGTTAGTGTCCTACGATTTAACTCTTCGTCATCAGTTTCATCTAGGGAGGACACCCTGGTATCTGGCGGGAAATTATTATGGTCAGAAGGCGCAGAACTTTCTGGTGTTCTTTGGGGAAAACTCTATTGGATTGTTACGTTTCCTGATTCCCGGGCGGCTGATCGATGTGTGTTTTGTGGTGTGCGCCATCGTCTGCTGCGTTTTGCAGATACGCCGTCGTAGATACAACACGATTACGCTGCTTATCGTTAGCTGTGTGCTGATCAATCTGTGTGCTTCCGTCGCGAGGGTTTATCCCTACGGTGGAGTGCGTCAATGCCTGTTTCTGGCTCCGGTGTTTGCCCTGTTCGCGGGCGTCAATTTTGCTGATCTTGCGGATCGGGTCAAAGGATCGCTGCGGCCGTTCGCGATCTTCGGGGTCATGGCCGTTATCGTTCTTTCACTTCTTCGAGGTGTGCTCAAAGAGTGGCCCTACGGGGAGATCGAGGATACCCAGAGTGTTCTTAGGGAACTGGGTAAATCGATGGCGGCAAACGATCAGGTGTGGGTCAATCATGACGCGGTCGCAGCCTTCCAGTTCTATCTGAAGAAAAAGAATCCTCGCTTCGTTTACGGAACATTCCACCCGAACGCCGATGAATATGTGCCTGAGTTACTCGGGTCGATTGATCCCGACAGCGAACGGCTGTGGTTGGTTTTTTCGCACCTCGAACAGGCGAGCGATCGTGCCGAGCAAAAGTTAATCGTTAGGTCTTTGTCGCCTGGCTGGGACGTGCAAAGCGTGATCGTAGCGACCAATGCAGAGCTTTATGTCGCACAGCGAAAGACATCCCCATAAGTTCCTCGTTCTACCTCTCCCCTGTGCTACGCCCTTTGGAATGATCTATTCTGCCGAACCGCCAGATCGGCGTAATAGCCGTATGTTGGTCAGGTCGTATAACAAACGTGCCGCAGTCTAACCCATGCCTGAAAGCAGCAAGGGCGAACGAGTCTCATGCTGAACAGTTGCATAGGTTGGCGCCAGGAGAGTGAAAAACCCGTGAGTTCGAAGACCGTCTCGATGACTGCGAGGTTCCTCTTTGGTCGGGGGAGTGGTTGAACAGCGTTAGCCGAATATGTAGAGAGCGCCCATTAAGGCAACCATCAAGGAAAAAGCAACTACATACAAAAGGCCCTTGATTCCTTTGTTCGTTCTCCTTTTCGTTAGCATGTTGGCTTTCCCGATCCCCCTTAATTAAAGTTCGATTGACTATAACAAAAAGGTATGTTACCGCAAACAAAAAACGGCAGGAGCCGAAGCTCCCGCCGTTTCCCCAAACCCCTGTTGGGGCAGGGATGCGTCCAGGTGAGTATTTGTTCGGGGCAGTCCGCTCCTGCGTGAATACCCTGAGTTCGCTTCCTTTTTGGTGGGTCATCTGTCTTGCGTGGGCAGAGATTCTTGCATGGGACAGCCGGCATTCTGTCAATCCAGATGGATTGAGCTATCTGGATTTAGCCTCTGCGGCATTAAGCGGCGGCCCCTCGAAGCTCGTGAATGGCTGCTGGAGTCCTGGATATCCTGCTTTTGATCAGCATCCGTTTGTGGCTGTTCCATCCCACACCGAACCAGGAATTTCCACTTATCCACTTCTTGATTCCTTTGGTTCAGTCTGGAATTTAGTTCTGCCAGGCTGCTCACCCCCCGGACCTCTGGCTGGCTGCAGTCGTATTCTCGATTTCTGCAATCTGCTGTCGGCTTGGGCTACCCGGTGCGATGCGAGGGGGCATTCGTCCGAGACAGCTAGAGAGTTATGAGACGGCGGCCGAGGAGCTAAGAGCGATGGGCCTGCACACGGGAGATCGCCTGGCGCTCGTTGGCTCAGCATTTTTTCCAGCCGAAGCCTACCCCTATTACGCTCACCTTGACGGACTACGAGTGGTCGCCCAGGTTCCTGACGAACATGAGTTGTGGCGATTGACTGCGCCCGAGTTAGCGTGGCTCAAAGAGCGACTCGCGTCGATCGGCATCAAGGCTATTGTTGCCATAGATGGGCCCCCCTACATAGGGGGCGCAAGCTGGAAGGACATATCGCTCGCCCGTGGCGTACGATTCAACGTACTCTTGCTTCCCGAGCCGAATCCTTAATGATGACAAATAAAAAAGACTACAGCACGGCTGATCTGATCGACGGCCTAAAAAAGACTGGCCTCTTACCTCGGGATAGTGTCTTGTTTCAGGTGTCGCATCTCAAGTTAGGCGCCATGGATTTCGGCTCCTTTGAAATTGCGACGCCTGAACTGCTGCTTCGGGCGATACAAAGTGTGATCGGGCCGGAAGGGACCATCTTGTTGCCCGCGTTCTCCTTCTCTTTTGCCGCAAACGAGGACTTTGACCCCGAGACGACGCCCGTGGTTCAAGGAGGATGGAGTTCTTCCTCTGAGTTTCTCGACTACTTCCGTGGCCTACCAGGAGTCGTACGATCGACGGATCCACTGCTCTCAGTTGCGGGTTTGGGTCCCATGGCGGAGAAGCTGCTCTCCCGGTTGCCCAATACCTGCTACGGAAAAGATTGCCTGTACGATAGGCTTCTAAGAGCCGGCGGAAAGATTTGCGGCGTCGGCGCCAGTCTCGCGGAGATGATGTTTATCCACTATGTTGAGGAGAGCGTAGGGGTCCCGTTCAGGTACCGGAAGCTCTTCACCGGCCACATCCGGAAGGACGGCAAATTGAGGAAACAAGGATGGATTTCGAGCGTTCCTATCCAGGTTCCCAATGCTCGTCTGGATGGAACTCGTCTCGAAAGAATGGCGCGGTCCGAGGGCCGTTGCGCCGTCGCCGACGTTGGGCTCGGTGAAGTTGTTTCCATCGATTGCGATAGCTTCTATCAATTGATTAGCCGTGAGATCGCGCGCGATCCGTGGGTTACCGCGCAAGGACCCGCCGGTGATCCCGTCGCCCTCGAAAATGCTCGGACTGGCCACAAAGACGTTTGCATTCCACTGCCCGAAAATGCATCCATGGAGGAGCTGATTTCCGGGCTATGGAGACTGCCGCGAGATATCGTATCCGACGGCTACGATACCGCGTTGCACGCGCTAGCTACCCAGGTGCCGACGGTGGTTCACGAATACCCCACCGGAACTGAATGCTGGACGTGGCTCATACCGGAAAAATGGACCTGCCACGAAGCATTCCTTGAGACAATCGATGGACGCCGTCTGTTTTGCTACGATGACAGTCCTTTACACGTTGTTTCGTATTCACAACCGTTCGACCGCGAGGTGTCGCGCGAGGAACTCTTCGAGCACCTTCACGTTCATCCCGGGTTGCCCGATGCAATCCCCTTCGTTTTCAAGTACTACGAGAGGGACTGGGGATTGTGCTGCAGTCAGAAATTAAAGGAAAGCTTGAAGGACGATCACTACCGGGTTGTGATCCGTTCAGACTTCAGCTACGGAACATTGAAGGTTGGAGAGGTAGTGATACCCGGAAAGAGCCCCGAAAGTTTTGTGTTATGTGCACACCTGTGTCATCCAGCAATGGTGAACGACGACCTGTCGGGGGTCGTAGTCGGCTTGAAAGTAATGCAAAGCCTGCTGGAACGGTCGAATCTTCACTATACGTATCGTCTTTTGATTTTGCCGGAAACGATCGGTTCGATAGCCTACCTGAGCCATCAAACCGAGCTGCTCCCAAAGATGATGGGCGGCCTCTTTCTCGAGATGCTCGGGTTGCAGAATCCACACGCGTTGCAACTGTCCTTTCAAGGCAATACTGAAGTGGACCGGTGTCTGAGTCAGGCGCTCAAACAATCAGACGCTCATGCTTGGACCGGCCCCTTCCGAACGGTGGTGGGAAATGATGAGCGGCAATTCAACGCGCCTGGGGTGCGCGTTCCTATGCTGTCTCTGTCGCGTGTCATGCGAACGAACTCAGGGGCCACGCCTTACTACCCTGAATATCACTCCAGTCGAGATACTCCGGAGCTAGCCTCTCCTGCTCGGCTTGCAGAGTCACGAGATCTGGTGTTGAAAATGATCGATACGATCGAAGGAAACCAGGTGCCGGTCAACCTTTATCAGGGAGAGATATTCTGCTCCCGATACGGTTTGAATATCGATGTCTACTCTAATCCTGAGGGTAATCGAGCGCTCTTCGACATCATTTTCCTGATTGACGGGACCAGGTCCGTAGCTGAGATTGCACGTATCTGCGGAGTCTCCCCCCAGTCTGTCCAGCGAGTGGTGGAAGAATTGTGTGAACTCGGCTTGGTTGACCGGCGTTAGCAAGTCCATCTGGCAGCCGACACTCGGCTGATGCAATGAGAGAACAATGCGCATAGTCGTTGCAACCGGTTTGAATACTGGTGCTGCAGAATATAAGAATATGGGCGACGTCGCCATGTTACAGGTGGCAGTTGCCAGACTGTTGAGCCTGGGGCCAGATGTTCAGGTCTACGTCTTGACCGACTCTGCATCTGATCTAGCCCGTTATTGTCCTGATGCTAAGGCATTGCCCCGCGCGGGTTGTGCATTGCGGGTAGAGAACCGGGTACTTTTGGGCCGGTTTCACCGGTTCTTGCCGAAGTGGGCCTCAACTCAACTGAGTGACTTGAAACGCTCCGTAGGGCTGCTGTGGCCCGGGTTAATCGAGTTGTTGATCAGACTTAGACTCAGCATCCGGGACCGGAACGGCCGACGCAGGGGTTTCAGATCTTTCCTGGACGTATTCAAGACCAGCGACTTGCTGGTCGTATCCGGCTCAGGCGGATTTGCCGACAGTTGCCTGGAATGGAATCTGTCGATATTAGCTACCATCGAAGTTGCTTTGAGTCGTGGCATACCGGTGGTCATGTTCGGGCAGGGAATGGGACCGCTGAGTGATCCGGAGGTACTCCTGAAGGCAAAAGATGTTCTTCCCCGAGTTCAACTCATCTCGTTGCGGGGTGGCCGGGGTGGTTTGTCGCTACTCCAATCGCTGGGCGTACCTTCAGCCAAAGTGCTCACTACGGGCGACGAAGCGGTCGAACTTGCATACCGGGGCCACGCGAAAGCGTCAGGCAGCGCGGTTGGGATCAACCTTCGAGTTGCAGCCTACTCGGAAGTGAAAACCGATACGGTTGAAAAGGTCCGTTTGGTCGTACAAGAATTCGCCCGTCGACACAGCGCGCCACTTTTACCCATTCCCATCGCCTTTCATGAATACGCCAATGACCACGAGACAATCCGGCAACTGCTCAAGGGATTTGATGACGAATCCGATGGTGGTCTATCTCTGGACTCACCGCTCTCGCTGATTGAGCAAGTATCCCGTTGCCGGATCGTCGTCACTGGTGCTTATCACGCCGCTGTGTTCGCTCTGGCTCAAGGCATACCGGCGGTATGCTTGAGCAACTCCGCGTATTACCTAGCAAAGTTCCAGGGACTGAACGACCTCTTCGAAGGAGGTTGTGCAATCGTTATGTTGGACGAACCCGACTTTCCGCGGATGTTGGAGGCAGCGCTTGAAAGCACGTGGAATTCAGCAGTAGATCTTCGATCACCTCTGCTTGAATCTGCCCGGCGCCAGGTTGAGGAAAGTGTGGGCGCGTACCAGCAAGTAGGCGATTTGATCTGGCCCGAAAGGCGCGGAACCCATCCGGTTATGCCAGAGAAAGAGCTTACTCAGTCAACCTCGATATGAGGCGATTGCTGCCTACAGACAGAGTGATTCGCCAGCGTTTTCAGAGCAAGAGAAGAATCGAAACAAAGAGCTATTCCAAATGAAGAAAATCCTTATATTTTCGCCTTACGCGCTATGGGCGAACCATACTATCTACGAAGAGACCATGGTTCGGGCGTGCCGGGCAAAAGGTGCGGCCGTTGCCTATCTTCTTTGTGACGGTCTGCTACCCGAGTGCGACCAGCACTGGGACTCCAAATCGACTGCGCCGCGCCCTCCTGATCTGTGCCAGCGCTGCAAGCTCAAGTCAAAGCGCAATCTGGATGATCTTGGTCTGCCTTACCGGTGGATAGGAGACTTTGTTCGTCCGGAGGAGAAAGCGAAGGCATTGGAATGGTCCCAGGGCGTGTCACCCGTCGAAATGCGCAAGGCATTATTCGAGGGAACCCCCCTCGGGGAATGGGTACTTTCGTCCGTAATTTCTTACTTTCGGCAGTACCCACCCGATATGAACAATCCACGGGTGGTCAAGGTATATCGGGGATTTCTATTTAGCGCCGCAATTGTGGCAATGGGTATCAGAAACTATCTGGCGGTCAATGCGATTGATTCCGCTCTTCTATTTAACGGACGTCAATCGATTACGCGCGTTGCTCTTGAAATATTTCGCCAGCAGAACATCAGGGTGTTGACCCACGAGCGAGGTGAATTCCAGCGTGGACATCTCAACGTAAGGCCGAACGCCCATTGCATGAATCTGCAACCGTTCCATGATTCCTGGCGCGAGTGGTCGTCGGTGCCACTCAATCGGGAATCACTGGATTCCACGCTCAAATGGTTGGTCCAACGCCGGTACGGCGCCAACCTGGCCTGGATTCCGTTCAATACCTCGTTCATGCGCGACCGCTCACTGAGGAAAACAATGAACCTCAGTCGACATAAGCGCCTTTGGGCCTTGTTCACTTCTTCGACCGACGAGGTCGCCGGAGATCCACTTTGGCAGGGTCCATATGATTCTCAACAGGCCTGGGTAGACGACGTGGTGCAGTGGGTTGCGCGCCGGGATGATGTAGAACTGGTCATCAAGGTACACCCGAATCTGGGTGGCAATACCTACATCGGCAGAGCAGTTGATGAACTGCGGATATACCAGCAAATGAAGGCATCGTTGCCAGCCAATGTTCGAATCGTGCTGCCTGAAGATTCGGTCAACGTCTACGCTTTAGCCGATGAAGCGGATCTTGGGCTCACCTTCGGTTCGACCATCGGTCTGGAAATGGCCATGTTGGGCAAGCCAATATTGCTAGCATCCAGGGCGCTGTATGAGCATGGCTCTCATATCGTAACGATAAGAGATAAAAAGTCATTGCCGGAACTCCTGGAAAAATGCCTTCAGGCCACCACCAACAGAATGATTCAGCGGGAAGCATTCCGGTTGGCTCACCGCTATCTAGCTACAGAAATTCCGTTTCCTGCGGTGGATGTGTTGGGAGTCTTCGAAGCCAGGTTAAATGAAAAGTATCGGGACGATGCGGCTCTCAGCAAAGACGCTTCCTTGAACTCTATTGCCGGATTTCTGACAAAGGGCAGTCCTGTGTTTCCAGCTCCGAGCGAGAAGGAACGGCAACGAACTACGGCTGACGAGGATGCATTCTTTGATCGATTGGCCAGTTCGCCACGCTCGCTGCGGAATGCCAGGTACGAACGTTGGTTGAAGCTGAAGGCAATGGGCCGGTTTATTACAGATTTGCTCCGGCGGTTACCCTTCGGCGTTGGAAACGCGCTCCTCGGTTTGGGGAGACAGAGATGGCATGCTCTTTTGACGTGGGTGGAAAGCAAGGCGTAAGTGCTCGCCCTGGGGTGACAAGATAACCATGGAACTGCAACGGAAAATACCGATCGTTGTGCTCGGGGGAGGGATTTCTGGCCTGACCGCCGCGCGTACTCTACAGGAGCAAGAACGTGACTTCCTGCTGTTGGAAAGTTGTCCGACGCTGGGCGGCATGACTCGAACGGTGGAGGTCGGTGACTTTTGCTTCGACTACACTGGACACTTTCTTCATCTTAGCCGTTATGCAACACCAGGCGACATTCCGTATGCCAACCTCGACAATGAGGAGTGGGCACGGATCAACCGGCGTTCCTGTTGCTTCGTCGGAGGTAAGTTCGTCACCGCGCCCATCCAATACAATCTTGCTGAACTGCCTGAATCCCTATTCCGTGATTGTGTGGCATCGTACAACGCAAGGCCTGACTTATTAACAAGCAAGGATGCGACCTTTCGCGATTACATGGTGAGTGGTTTTGGACAGGTTCTTTCGGATCAATTCCTGATTCCGCAGAATGAGAAAACAATGGCCATCTCCCTCGACCTGTTATCTAAAGACGCTGTCCGGCGTTTCTTTCCCGCACCGGATGAGAAGCTGGTTCGCAACGGAATGATCACACGGGAGGCGCCCAGCGATAGCAGCTATAACTCCACATTCTGGTATCCCAAAGAAGGTGGGATAGGACGGCTGGTCCAGGGACTGCGAGCGGGAGTCAGAAACTGCGCCGTGAATCAAACCATCACTTCTGTGAATCTTCGGAATAAGACACTTTCTACCCAAACGATGGGCACAATTCATTGGGACCAGATGTTTTCAAGCATTCCGCTTAAGTCGCTTTGTGAGCTTACAGGCGATGAGGAGTTGCAGGCTGCGTCGGCCTTGTTATCGCACAGTTCCACGATCAGCTTCAACATCGGTCTGCGTGGTCCTCTGCGCCCAGAATTTGAAGATCTTCATTGGCTCTATGTTCCCGATCGCGCAATTCCGTTTTATCGAGTCGGGTTCTATTCCAATATTGGAAAGGGTACCTGCGCGCCGGGCAACAGCGCCATCTATGTCGAAGTAGGAATGCCCTCAGCCGACGTGGATCAAATGGATCTTCTCCACGATCTGCAGCCGAAGGTCGTTCAATCTTTGGAAGAGCTTGGTTGGATTGATAGCCGCAACGTTGTCTGTGTCGTGATTCATGTGATGCGTCATGCCTACGTTCACCATACGCCGCACCGTGATCGAGCGCTCGAGGTGATTATGTCGCGTTTTCGAGAGCATGGAGTCGTTCCGATAGGGCGCTATGGCCTGTGGGACTATACCGGCATGGAAGATTCAATGGAGTCTGCTCGAACTGCAGTTCTGGAGGTGGGACAATGCAGTACAGTGTGATCATTCCGGCCCATAATGAGGCTTCGAACATAGAGGCGCAGGTAGTCGGTTTCATCGAGAGTCTACCGCATGAAGTTGCCGACATCCTGCATGAGATCACGATTGTAGAGAATGGATCAACCGATGGCACGCTAAGCGCATGTCGCCGGCTAGCGCTAAGATTTCCGAACCTGATTCGAATCAGCACGCTTCAGACGGGAAGCTATGGCGAAGCGATCAAACTTGGAATGCTGCAAAGCACTGGAACGCACCTTTCGATCCTCGAGTGCGACTTCCTGGACTGTACGTTTGTGACGAGATCGATTGCGATGTTTCAGGCAGAACGGGTCGATCTGATTGTGGGTTCGAAAAGGCATCACGACTCGATCGATCGTCGGCCATTGAAGCGTCGAGTGCTGACCGCGATGTACAACCTTCTTTTTTTGCGTCTGTTTTTCGGGTATCCAGGAACTGACACGCACGGTTTGAAGAGCATGGAGACTCGTGCTGCTAAACGGTTATGTCAGGCTTCGTGCACGACGGATGAGGTGTTTCAGACAGAAATTGTACTTCTTGCGTGGCGGCTGGGCATGAACATCAAAGAAATTCCGGTTATCATCTCAGAACTAAGGAGTACGCCGATCTCTATCCGGCGACGTGTCCCCAAAGTATTAGATACGGTTGGGCAACTGAAACGGTCTCTCAGACGGTTCTCCGTGAGTACTGCTGACGGTGCGCCTGCGGGTGTGCTTCACCCTTCCAAGGTTGGGCCAGGATCACGAAGCCGCCCATGAGCCCGTGCACCTTATTCTTCGACTGACGGCCTGATGTTGCCCAAATTTAGCAGCCCGCCGGGCAGGATACTGAAAACATGAACAATCCTCTGGTCTCAGTCACGATGGTCGTATGCAATGTGGAGCGCTTCCTCTCCGAGGCGATCGAGAGCATACTGTGCCAGACCTTCACCAACTTTGAATTCGTGATTGTGGATTTTGGATCAACTGACAACTCTAAAACCATTATTTCGCGCTATGCGGCCAAAGACCGAAGACTGCGGTTTTACGAGATACCGCATTGCGGGCTGGCTGAGGCACGCAATGCGGCTTCTTCGCTCGGAAGGGGAAAATACATTGCGGTTATGGATGCCGACGATGTCGCTCTTCCAGGCCGGTTGAGTGCAGAGGTCGATTTTATGGAGAAGCATCCTGATGCTGGCGTCGTCGGTGGTGCGACCGAGTGGATCGACGCGAGCGGCACGGGATGGGGTATTCATGAGTGTCCGACTGAGGATCAGGAAATCCGATCTGCACTTCCTCTTTACCACCCGTTCTTCCACCCGGCGCTGCTGATGCGAAGAGAAGCTTTTGAGCTCACGGGTGGCTACCGGTCGGCATTCGCACCGGCGGAAGATTACGACCTGACCATGCGGATGTCAGAACTCTATAAGTGCGCCAATCTTAAGCAGGTGGTCCTCAAATACAGGATCCATACCTACCAGCTGTCGCTGCAGAAAAGAAGCAAGCAGACATTCGGTAAACTTGCGGCTCGGGCTTCGGCATTGTCGAGAGCTCGGGGTGGTCCGGATCCGTGGAACACGATTGAGGAGATTACCCCCGAGTCACTCTCGGAGCAGGGCATTCCTCAATCTGAACAACAACGTGAGGTTGCCCTGGACCGCTACCAATGGATTCGGAATATGTGTTCGGTTGGAGAGGATTCGCTTGCCCTCACAGCAGCAAATGAAATGCTGCATTCTGAGTCAGAACATGTAGATCGGTGGCTGATCGCCGATGTGCGGCTTCTTGCGGCGCGTCTTTATTGGAGGCAAGGAAAGCTCACCAAGAGCTGCCTTGCTGCAGTTCAGGTACTCATGATGCGGCCTATCATCGTAGGCCGCCCCATAAAGCAATTGTTGGGACGCTTTCAGTTTCTTCCTCGCCGGCAATCGACCTTATCAGAGGAGGGATCGTGAAGATCACGGTGATCTTGTGTACTTACAACCGCGCCCAGGGGGTGGTAGCGACCCTGGAGGATCTCGCTGCATCGACATTCACGAAGCCAGTTGAGTGGGAGGTATTAGTCGTAGACAACAACTCCACGGATCAGACATTTGAGGTAGTTGACGAGTTCTGCCGGCGATCTCCCGGCCGGTTCCGCTACCTGTTCGAACCGCGACAAGGCAAGTCATATGCGCTCAACACCGGAGTTCGCGAGGCTCATGGTAAGGTCCTGGCTTTTGTAGATGACGATGTAAGAGTTGAGCCGACATGGCTTGAGAATCTGACTGCGGCATTCGACGAAGGAGACTGGGCTGGCGCCGGGGGCAGAACGCTCATGGGAGGAAGTTTCTCACCTCCGGAATGGATGACGATCGGCGGACCCGATTGCCAGGGGGACGTGCTTGCCGCCACGTTCGACCTTGGGCCCACGCCCTGTGAACTCAGCCGGCCCCCGTACGGGACGAACATGGCATTTCGAAGAGAGGTGTTTGTAAAGTACGGATTCTTTCGGACCGATTTGGGGCCGCAGCCTGGTAGTGAGATCCGCTCGGAGGATACAGAGTTCGGCCGCCGTCTGATGGCGGCCGGCGAAAGGCTATGCTACAGGCCCTCAGCCATTGTTTACCACCCGGTTCACGAGAATCGTGTTCGAAAGAGCTTCTTTCTACGCTGGCATTTTGATTTTGGTCGAGCAATGGTCCGCGAATGGGCATGTGGGCCAGATCTTTTTGGAATCTCGCGGCGCTGCTTCACCTTCTTCAAGTTCGTTGGCGTTCATCTGCCTCGACGAACCTTGCAATGGTTGGTAACACGGAACACACGCCGCAGGTTTTATCGCAAGTGCTGGGTCTGGTCGACAGCCGGTCAAACCACGGAACTCTACCGTCAGTGGCAGAGTGGCAAAGGAAAGAGGGGTTCTTCAGCACAATTCCCAGATACCGCCGCGCTGCCCAAACTCGAAGATGGCGTAATCTCGAAGTCAGCCCAATTGGGATCTGAGATGCCGGACGAGCAAAGTTGCAGATGAATGGGGTGCTTGCCGAAACAAGCCATGCTGTTAGATGACACGCAACGTAGACCGAAAATTCTACTTGTAAGTTCCCACTGGCCTTTGGCGGCGGCCTACGGCGCGCAGCAGCGGGTGCTGAATCTTGCGAGGCTGCTGGAACGCTTTGGGGACGTATCCTTTGTGATCGTGCCCACTGAAGTGGAAGATGATCAGACGGTAAACAAAACCAACCACGAATTCCAGGTTCACCAGGTCATACGCCCTGCACTCAAACAGTCAAGCGGAATCGGCCACAGATGCAGGCACGAATTCGACCCCGCCTGTATGGACGACCCGTATGTTGTGAGCGAGCCTGACCTTTTACAGATGCAGGACTTGATTCGGCAGCACGATGTTGTCTGGGTGCATACAATCAGGACTGCCAATTGGTTCCGGATCTATCGCTGGCCCCATTCCGTGTTGGATGTGGACGATTTGCCAAGCCGCCAGTATCAATCCGCAGCCCAGGCAGGCGGCAGCCCGTTCAGGCGCCTGCTCGATTTCCGCATGTCGTTGATCTGGCGAAGGCGCGAGCGGAGACTGTCACAGCGGTTCGATGCCCTGGTGGTGTGCAGCGAAGAGGACCGGCGCTACCTGGATAAGGCAGAACGGCTTCACGTTGTTCCCAACGGGGCTCACACCGTGGACCGAACCCTTCGAAACCTTTCTGATCCGCCGAGAATCGGCTTGATTGGTAATTGCACATTCAAGCCAAACGAGGAGGGAGCCAGGTGGTTCATTCGTGATGTATGGCCGATCATCAAACGCGAACTTCCCCTGGCCCAACTTCGCCTTGTGGGCCGCGGAAGCGAAGGCCATCTGAGCCAACTAGGTCCAGATATCACGGGGTTGGGTTGGTTGCAGGATCCGGCCGATGAGATTGCTTCCTGGTCTGCCATGATTGTTCCCATCAAAGTGGGTTCGGGTACGCGCGTAAAAGTTGCAGAGGGGTTTGCCAGAAGGTGCCCTGTCGTGGCCACCTCGCTCGGTGCTTTTGGATACGATGTTGAGCATCGTCGAGAGATTCTTCTCGCCGACCGTGCTGAGAGTTTCGCCTCGGCATGTCTTGAGCTTCTAAAGAGTCCGGAGTATGGATATGCATTGGCCGAGCGCGCTCACAAGCGCTTTCTCGACCGATGGACCTGGGACTCATTTGAGAGCACAGTTGGCACGATCGTTCAGGAATGCCTAGCCCGAAACGGCCGCTCCCGGACCTGACATTCGTTTGGCGAACAATGCTGTCGGTATGAGCCTGTCGGCACCCCGTCGAATCGGCTTGGACATGATGACCAAAGACTCGAAATGAAGTGCAACTGGCCGCAGCTTCAGGTCACGGCCACGAAGAAGACAATTCCCACCTCAACGGCCGAACTCGTCCCTCGAGTGCTCCGGCAATCGTGCCAACTCCCGTCAGGTTTTCTCCCTGCTGCAAACTCCCGCAATCACTTCGTAGTGAGCACAACCACAGTAGCAATCGGATCGAGCGCCTTCTCGGGCAAATCAACATCCACCCCGCCATCGCTCTGTGCCACCTTGAGCGCCGTGTGCTTCGGGTCTGCAAGCAGATAGGCGCCGGTGACCGCGCGTGGAACCTTCTCCAGGTGAAGCCCTGCCCTAGGCCAGGTGAACAGCTCGACGTAAATCTTGTCTGCCGTCGTCGTGGAACGCCAGTCCCAGCTGGGGATGAACTTCGGCTTACCTTCCTTATCCTTCTCCGTTGTGCTGAAGCTGCCTGCCTCGGGTCCGAACAGAGTCGGGCTGGTGCCATAAATCGCTGCACCGTTCACCGCGAGCCACTGGCCAACCTGGTGAAGCCGCTCTACCTCGGGCGCCGGAACAACGCCCTTCGAGTCGGGCCCGATATTCAGTAGATAGTTTCCACCTTTGCTGGCGATATCGATGAGGTTCCGCAGCAGCGTTTCGGTCGACTTGAAGTTATGGTCAAACGACTTGTAGCCCCATGTGTCGTTCATGGTCATGCAGGCTTCCCAGTCACGGCCGGGATAGCCCTGCGGCGGAATGTACTGCTCCGGAGTATCGGTATCGCCCTTATAGCCGCCGCCGAGACGGTTATTCCAGATCAGGTTCGGATGCTGATTCAGCAGAGTGACGATTTCGCCGGCGAGTGCAGGCGTCATATCAGGCGTAGGTGTATCGAACCAGATCACGACAGGGAAGTCACCGTAGTTGCTCAGCAACTCCTTCATCTGCGGGATAGCTTTGGTATGCAGATACGTGGCATAGTCACCGTCCTGCGCTGGATCCCAGTGATGGGAAGGCAAGTCGTGATTTCCGGTCTTGTAGGCCGCGCCACCTGGGGCCGTCCAGTCCTGATCCTGGGAGTAGTAGAAGCCCAGTTTCATCCCTTGCTTCTTGCATTCCTCGGCCAGTTCGCGGATAGGGTCGCGGCGAAACGGCGTGGCGGCGACGATATTGAAGGGATCGGCCTTGGAGTCGAACATCGCGAAACCGTCATGATGTTTCGCGGTGATGACGATGTATTTCATCCCCGCCGACTTGGCGAGGGCAACGATGTCACGCGCATTGAAGCTCGTGGGATTGAACTGTTTGGCGAGAGCCTTATAGTCAGCCACTGGAATGGTCGCGCGATTCATGATCCATTCTCCAACTCCGGGCGCCTGCTTGCCGTTCCATGTACCCGCCGGAATGGAGTAAAGACCCCAATGGATAAACATCCCGAACCGTGCATCCCTCCACCACGCCATGCGTGCATCCCGTTGCGCAGGCGTCTCCGTATCCTGGATCGCCGCAAGAGGGTGAGCGGGAGAAACGGCGATGCGCTCCCCCTCGATCTGAGCGAAGGAGGGCAGGGAACAAGAAGACAAGAGCAGGGCGGCGGTGGCAAGGTACCGGGGGGCTGATTTCAAAGACATATCCTCACGTTCAAAACTCGGCTGCTTGAGCCTGACCATGCTACACGAAACCGGGGGGGAAACAGGACAGCCCTGCTACCGGCCGCCGGTTTTCAGGGCCAAAAAACCTCGAACCAGCTGCTGCTCCAGAAAAATAGCGGCGAAAGCTAACTGTGAAAAATGCTTCGGCAAGCGCGATACCGCGTTGCTTTTCCACCTGGAAACGAGGTCTCGCCTGGCGGACATGATCGCGTGCGCGGGTAGCGAGCTGACGGCAGGCGGCCGGGTCGTGACCGTGCGGCGCAGCAACGCCTCTGGCTCGCGAACATCGCGGGACGGATCGTTCGATCAGAGGCTTCGAAGGGCTGTCATAAAGTTCTCGATCTTGCGGGTCGACGAGGTTTTGGCGGATTTAAGGTTGCGCTCAATGCACAATCCGGAGAAGAAGGACAACACCATCTCGGCAATTGCAGAAGGAGCCATGCTGGGCCTTTCGGCTTCGATGTTCTTGGCAAGAAGGCGTTGCAATAGCGCTCGACTCTCCGTCACGACCCCATAAGCCTCAGCGGGAAGGATAGCGAACTCCCGCATGGAATTGACGGAAAAACACCCCTGCTGTTCCCCCCTGTTAAGAGGACCATTCTTAAGAAACATCTCGACGTTCTTCCAGCCAAGAGGCTCTCTGGTGAGAAGTCCTCTCTTCTCCTGGCTCTCAAGATAGTGGCGAAGGCACGCAACAAAAAGGTCTTCCTTGTCTCGGAACTCGCTATACAGCCCTGACTTGTTCACGCCTGTGGCCCGTTCCAGATCCTGAAGACTGGTGTCCGCGAACCCATGCTTCCAGAAAACAGGCATCGCCTTCTCCAGCACTTCCTCACGGCTAAAGTTCTTCAGACGCCCCATGCAAATATTATCCGATAAAGAACTAAATAGTTCAATATTCCTGCATCCTCGCCGCATCTTCATTCATCTGTAGAGAACTGAATGGTTCAGAATCGTCCGGCTCGTTCGAGCAAGATCGCAGCCGGATCGGACTGAGTGAATGAATTGTCAGAGAAATAACAAAGGAGCTTCTATGTCTAAGTTGGCGAAGAAAGTGGCACTCGTTACCGGCGGTTCCCGGGGTATTGGCGCAGCGATTGCGAAGCGCCTGGCCACCGATGGAGCAAGTGTAGCCATTACGTATGCAAAGGACGCGAGCGCAGCCGAGGCCGTAGTCAGAGCGATTGAACTCGGCGGCGGAAAGGCCATCGCGATCCAGGCGGACGCTGCCAACGTTGAAGCAGTCAAGGGTGCGGTCGAAGAGGCCTTCACGACCTTCGGCCGGCTTGATGTGCTCGTGAACAATGCCGGCACGGCCATTCCGAAGCCGTTCGAGGAGTCGACGCTGGAGGAGATGGATCGTGTGATCGACATCAACGTCCGCGGCGTATTCGCGACCACGCAGGCGGCGTTGAAGCACATGAAGGAGGGCGGTCGCATCATCATGGTCGGTTCAGCCGTGGGCGAGCGTGCTGTTGCGCCCGGCCTTGTGCCCTACGCAGCCACGAAGGGAGCCGTCAAGATGTTTACCCAGGCACTATCCAGAGAGCTTGGGAGCCGGGGCATTACGGTCAACAACGTACAGCCGGGTCCGATCGACACGGATTTGAATCCCGCCTCGGGTGATTGGGCGGTACCGCAGAAGGCCGCCACAGCGCTCGACCGCTATGGGCGTGTGGATGAGATCGCCGCGATGGTGGCGTTCGTCGCCGGTCCGGAGTCCTCGTACATTACAGGGGCGAATCTTACCGTAGATGGCGGAATGAACGCTTGAACGAACGCGCTACCGGTATTGAAGCGACTCGGCAAGCCCGAGGATATCGCGGGTCGATTAGACCTTCACGCAGCTATCACCCGATACAGATTGGAGAAATCATGAACCTCACTGGAAATACTATCTTCATTACCGGCGGCGGATCGGGTATTGGCCGCGCGATGGCCGAGGCGCTGCACAAACGCGGAAACAAGGTGATCATCTCAGGCAGACGCAAGAGTCATTTGGACTCCGTTGCGAAGGCCAATCCGGGCATCGAGGCGATCGAACTCGACATCGCAGACCCAGACAGTATCGAAGCGGTGGCGAAGAGGTTGATTGCAGAACATCCCGATCTCAATGTTCTCATCAATAACGCGGGAATCATGGAACCGGATCAGGCAGCGGGTGTGATCGACGACCGACTGCTCGTGTCGACTGTTACGACCAATCTTTTAGGCCCCATCCGGTTGACATCGGCTCTTGCGGATCACCTTAAGAGCCGTCGCGGTGTGATTCTCTACAACACCTCGGTCCTTGCTTTTGTGCCATTGGCTGTGACGGCTGTCTATTCTGCCACAAAAGCTGCGCTCCACTCCTATGTGTTATCGCAACGCTTCTTGCTTCACGATAGCGGTGTTCAAGTGATAGAGGTAGCACCACCCTGGGTGCGCACGGAGCTGATGAATAGCCAAGAGGCCGAGCAGGCAATGCCTCTCGACCGGTTTATTGCCGAAGCGTTGGACGTGCTTGGAACAGATGCCAACGAGATTCTCGTTGAAGCGGCAAAACCCCTGCGGGCCAATCCTGGCCCTGAGGAACATGCCTTTGTGAATGGGTTCAACCAGCAAATGCTGAAGCTATTCGTTCCGAGCCAAGCGTAGCCATGGCCCAGCCTTGATTTGTAAGAGAGGAAAACGATGAGCAATTCAAATGCGGAAAAGAATAAATCGATCGTACTGACAGCATTCGATACGCTGTTCAATCAACGAGACTACACGGCGGCGGAGCGGTTCTGGTCTGCCAACTACATTCAACACAGTGCCCATATCGAGCCCGGGCGAGACGGTCTCTTCAACCTCGTCAAGGCCGCTCCGCCGTCGCTCAAGTATGAGCCCGGGGTGATTCTGGCAGAAGGCGACTACGTCATCGTTCATGGCCGGTTCTCCAACATCGGACTGCCGGTGAACTGGATCGCCGCGGACGTCGTTCGCTTGAAGGATGGAATTCTTGTCGAACACTGGGATGTCATTCAGAACGAGGCTACCGAGCAACAATCCAAGAGCGGGAATCCGATGTTCGGCGACGCATTCCCCAAGTAAACACAGGCGGAACGTCACGCAACAAGCCTTTTCTCTGCACGGCAAGGTTTCCGGATTACGTCCGATTCCGAAGTGCAAAGGGTGAATCCTGCAACAAAGATCTTCATCGCCCCTCCTCTTTATCTCGCCGGAACAAGATCCGGCGCTCCTTTATCCTTCACGAAAATTTGCAGGCTCGGTCGTCTTCCATTGCGGACCATGGCATGCACATCTTCTGACCCTCGTACGAGCGTCCTTCCCGATCCAAGTGCTACCTTCTTCCGGGCTGGTATTCACCCGGCACAAAGCGGAATGTGATTGCAAGCCGGTTCCATCCATTGATGGCGATGATCGCCACCGTCAGGTTCACCAACTCTTCTTCGGAAAAACTCTTCCTGGCCTGTTCATACACCGCGTCGGGAACATGGCCTTCCCTGAGCAACGTGATTGCTTCGGTCAGCGCCAGCGCAGCGCGCTCGCGGCCGGTAAAGAACGGCGTCTCCTCCCATGCCGAGAGCGCATAGAGCCGCTGCTCCGTCTCACCTTCCACACGCGCATCCTTCGAGTGCATGTCGATGCAGTAAGCGCATCCGTTGATCTGTGACGCGCGCATCTTTACCAGTTCCAGTAGAGCGGGCTCCAGCTTGGATTGTCTGCGAACAAACATTTCCATCCCAAGCATGGCCTGATAGGCCGCCGGTGATACCTTCTGTGCTTCCAATCTTGCTTGCATCCGTTTGTCTCCCTTGCATCCAACACTAGACTCTATGCGGATGAGAGAAAAGGTCCATAGTGCGGTGATGGAGTATTCCACTTCACAATCGCAAAGCTTTTAGGGTGGTCTGGTATTACGCAGAGATGAGGGAGGCACAACTTATGGCAAGCTCAAAACCAATCTTGGCGCTAGCGTTTCTCCCAACACGCGCTTGCCGCCTGCTTAACACTTCTTCTACTCGGCGTGGATCACCGTGGAAAAGAGCAACAGCCCCACGGTCGTGAAGATGACGTCATAACCCGCCAGCAGTTTGATCCACAACCCGGGCTCTGAATCGCCAGTCAGGATGCCGGTCGACGCCTCGACCATCCCGAGCAGCGCAGGGATAAAGATAGGGAAGAGCAGGAGCGGAAGCAGCAACTCGCGATTCCGCGTGCGCACCGAAAGCGCCGCGAAAAACGTTCCATTCACGACCAACGCCCATGTACCTAAAGGCAGCACCAGCGCCAGCAGCCACGTTTGCCCCAGTGGATGCAGGTTGTAGAAGATGGCAAACAGCGGCGCCAGAACAATCTGCACCACGGTCACGAAAATGAAATTCGCAATGACCTTCGCCAGGAAGAGCGAGGACGCTGGAGCCGGAGCCATCCGCTGCGCATCCAGCACCTGGTGGCGTAATTCACGAGTCCACGCTTGATTGAGCGCAGTCACAGAGGCAAATAGCGTAGCCACGCAAAGAATGCCCCCGGCGATCTGCCGCGACAGGGCAGCGGTAGGGTCAAAGGCCAGGCTGAAAAGTACCACCACCAGGAGCGCAAAAAATAGCATGCCGTTGATGGCGTCTTTCGACCGCCATTCGAGGCGCAGGTCTTTCGCCAGGTGGATCAGCAGATAGCTCACAGGCGAACCGCATCTTTCGTCAGGTCAGCCACGGTTGCTTTGGCGGCTCGCAGGTAGTCCGTGGGCGCCAGCAGAATCTGTGTTCCCCGCTGGCCGGCTGAAACGGAGATCACATCGAACAGCTCGATCGTCTCGTCGACAAAAACAGGGAAGTCTTTCCTGGCGCCGAACACCGTGACCCCGCCGCGAATGTATCCGGTGAGTGGCTGCACATCCTTGAGCGAGACCATTTCCGTTTTGCGCGCACCGGCAGCGCGAGCAAGCTTCTTGAAGTCGAGTTCCGCGTCACCCGGGACCACTGCGAACGCGTATTCCCCCTGGCCCGTAAGGGTGAGCAGGGTCTTGAACACCTGTTCCACGGGCAGACCGATCTTCCGCGCTACCTGGATCGCGGAAAGGTCTTCCAGGTCGACTTCGTATTCCTGCAGGGTAAAGGGGATAGCCAAACCTTCGAGAATGCGGGCAGCATTGGTCTTCATGCCGGCTGCACCTCTGTGGTGTTGATGAGTTGGCCGGCTTCCATGGTGAGGAAGTAGTCGGCCAGCGGAGCAGCAAGCGCCTTCTGGTGCGTGGTGAGCACAACCGTGCGCCGGGAACCGCGCAGGGTGCTGAGCAGGGTGACCATCTTGCCTGCGCTGGCGACATCCATATTTGAGAAAGGCTCATCCAGCAGGAGCAGTTCAGGCTGCGGCAAGAGCACGCGCGCGAGAGAAGTCCGCTGCCGCATACCCTGCGAGTATTGCCCCACCGGGCGGGTCAATGCCGGGTCGAGCCCGACGGAAACCAGGGCCTGCTCCGGTGTAAGGCACGAGCAGGATTGGTACAAGCCGGCAAAATAGCGCAGGTTTTCGATGGCCGAGAGTTCGTCATAGAGCATCGAAGCATGACTCATGTAGCCGATGCGAGCTCGCTGGCCGGCGAGTTTTTCGGGGCTGCCATTGGTAAAGATGCGCGCCGTTCCCAGGGTGGGTTCGAGCAAGCCAGCCAGCACCCGCAGCAGGGTTGACTTTCCGGCGCCATTTTCGCCCAGCAGCACGTAACAGTTCCCAGCCTGAAAGCTGAAGGAAATCTTGCGCAGAGCCGCGAACCGGCCAAACAGCCGCGATACCTCTTCGAGCTGGACTAGAACCTGGGTCATCCCATAGGAGTATAGAGCGGGAGGAATTTCTGGAGGGGATCAGGCCTTTGGGTCGAAGCACTTTTACACATTCGTTGTTTGCGCCGCAGCCACTCGGAACGAAGTTTGGCTGCTGAGGGGCCTGATATGTTCGCTCAGGCTAAAATCGCATTTATTCCAGGCCAGTTATGTACGGACCAAGGCTCGCCGCTGGCGAGGCAGCCGTGCTGCCCGTTTGGACATACTTTTGTGCAGCCTGATTGGTCGTTGGTGGATTGGCTTCTATTTCCCGGCAAGCGCGGGAGCCTTCAGCGCGGCTTGATTTGGCTCAGGCTTCTTGGGCGCATACTTCGACGCGCATTTGGCCTGCAACTCGGTCGCGTGGAAAACCCCATCGCGCCCATAGGTGCCCATCACCAGAGCCTGCGAACCATCCTTAAAGGTGTCGGGTGGTGGCTCGATGCCCTGGTAGCTCACCTGTAGGGTACGGCCCTGCTCCGACAGCACAAAGCGAGCATTCGTCCCACTGCGCTGAATGGAGTTCGTCGCGACATCGCCGGCAACCCGCAGGTGACGGGTGTATGCCTTGTTGCCCATGGCCTGAAGTTCGCTGATCGTGACGTAATAGCTCTTGTCCGCCTGTACGCCACTGATCGCCAGGTAGATGATGGTGCCGAGGATGATTACAGCGGCGGCGCCAATGCGGAGGGTCTGAGGACGGATGCTCATTGCTAGCTTTAAGGTTAGGAGTCCCGGTGGGTTCCGTCAAGGCCACCTCACGCCTTGTCCGGGATCAAATTCGAGGACACGGGCCCCCATAGACCTCTGCCGAGACTCCCGCATCTGACCGTATAATCAACGTATTAAGCTATCTCTGCCACCCAACCACGAAAACCAGCAAAGAGGCGATGCAACGATGAGCAGCAACGGAGAGGGAAACGGCAATCATGACGCGGCGGTCAACCCGACGCGCGAGATTTTAAAGCCGCGCGCTGAGTGGATCGTGAAGCGGAAAGCCGAAGCGGCGCGCACGGGCGACACCAATATGTCGCAGATGCACTTCGCGCGCCAGGGCAAGATCACCGAAGAAATGGCCTATGTAGCCAACCGGGAAAAGCTTTCGGCAACGCTGATTCGTGACGAGATCGCGGCCGGGCGCCTCATCATCCCGGCGAACATCAACCACCCTGAAGTGGAGCCGATGGGTATCGGCGTGGCGACCAGGTGCAAGATCAATGCCAACATCGGCAACTCCGCCGTTACCTCGAACATTCGCGAAGAGCTCGACAAGCTGCACACCGCGGTCAGCTTTGGCGCCGATACCGTGATGGATCTTTCCACCGGCGGCAGCATTCCCGAAATCCGCGAAGCGATCCTGCGACACAGCCCGGTGCCGATCGGTACCGTGCCGATTTACGAGGCACTGAACCGGGTCAAGAAGCTTGAAGACCTCAACATCGATGTCTACCTCGAGGTGATTGAGGAGCAGGCGCAGCAGGGTGTCGACTACTTTACCGTGCACGCAGGCGTGCTCATCCAGTATGTCCCCATGGTGGCCAAGCGCATCACCGGCATCGTCAGCCGCGGTGGCGCGATCCTGGCGCAGTGGATGACCCACCACCACAAGCAGAATTTTCTTTACGAACACTTCGACCGCATTGTGAAGGTCATGGCGAAGTATGACGTAAGCTTCTCCCTCGGAGACGGTTTGCGCCCCGGATGCATCGCCGATGCCAGCGACGATGCGCAGTTCGCCGAGTTGAAGACTCTGGGCGAGTTGACCCGTTCGGCCTGGAAGAGCGACGTGCAGGTCATGATCGAAGGCCCAGGCCACGTGCCCATCGACAAGATCAAGGAGCAGGTAGAGAAGGAAGTGGAGCTCTGCGACGGCGCGCCGTTCTACACGCTCGGCCCGCTCGTAACAGACATTGCTCCCGGCTATGACCACATCACCAGCGCGATCGGCGCCGCGATCATCGGTTGGCATGGCGCCTCGATGCTTTGCTACGTCACCCCCAAAGAGCATCTTGGCCTGCCCAACGAGAAGGATGTGAAGGACGGCATGATCGCCTATCGCATCGCCGCCCACGCGGCCGACGTCGCAAGGCGACGCCCGGGAGCTCAGGACCGCGACGATGCTATCAGTTACGCGCGCTACACGTTCGACTGGAACAAGCAATTCGCGCTGTCGCTGGATCCGGAGACGGCCCGCGCGATGCACGATGAGACGCTGCCCGATGATTACTACAAAGAAGCAGCTTTCTGCTCCATGTGCGGACCCAAGTTCTGCTCGATGAACTGGTCGAGCAAGGTGGATGCGTTCAACAAGGAAGTCCACGGGTTGGAGAAGAAAGATCTGAGCGCCCTGGTAACGTTGCAGGCCGAGACGTTGGCTACGCGCAATTAGATTGACCCTGTTCGCATCTGGCGCACGTTTTGCGCCAGATGCAGTCCCCAAAAACTAATTCTCCGAAGGCAACGAGGCCCCGCCCTCTGGACGGGTGCTCCACATTCGCACCAGCGTACGTGGGTTGAAAATGACTGGGCGAAGCCCTTCGAATGCTTTCTCTTGCTGTTTCCCGGGGTGGCCGCATAACCACGGGCGAAAAGCGTTTGAAGAATTCCGTATTCAACCCAGGTACGCTGGTGCGAACCATCCTTTCGGATATTGGGGGCACCCGTCCAGTTAGAAAGGCTTGCGGTTTACGAAAGAGCCTGGTTCAGGGACAGGCAAAAGAGACGCTCGGCCACTCGTCCTGAGGGTGGGGCTTTGTTGGTTTCCCGGTAGTTACGGCATCGCCTGCAGCGTAGCCGAAGCCCGCACCAACGCTGCCGTTACATTCGCCATTTGTGCCTGCACGCGCCCTGCGTCATGCGCGTCGATGGCCTCATTCACGCCCGGGATCACCACTGCGGCATAACCCGTGTATTCCCCCGGGGCGAAGATCGTATGCCTGAACCACGGCCTGCCCGGAAGACCATCCGGAGCTAGAAAATCTGCTTCCACCGCGCGTAACGACGCATTCAACGCCGTCGGGGTTGCTTTGCTATTCATTTGCTTCGAGTAGGCCACGACCGCTGAGGAGAGAAAGCGATTCGCCGCTCCCAGTGCATCGGTGAAATCGATCGTCTCCAACCCCGCGTCCTTTGCTCGCATTTGCGCGTCGTAAAGATACGTCTGAATCTGCCGCGCATACGTCACGTAGTCGTAGGGGAGCACATCCGTATCCGCCATGTGCAGCACTTCCAGTCCGAACACACGCGCCATCTGTTGCTCATACACAAAGCTCGGGTCAGCATTCATAACGAACCACGCATAGTTATCGAACACCGAGTGGTACACGCCATACGGACCAGTGGAGCCAATGTCTGTTGAGGGAACCCCGAGGTGTTGGATGAAGGGCGTATAGTCCGACCCGCTCCCCAGATCACCCACGCGTACATCTCCTCCGATCGCTTGTGTAACTGTCTGTGTATCATGGGGCCTGGCTAGCGCACTGCCCTGGTCCTGTTTCCATTCGCCGTACACAGATCCGCCTCGCGGGCTCGATACCTCCATGGTGACCTCGCGGATGAACTGTTTCAGCGATGGCACGGCAGAAGCCTCGAAGCGCGGCCCGGACACCGCGGCATCGGTGTTGATGTAAGCGACGGCATGATCCAGTTCTTTCGCGTGGTCCTCCGCCCATTCCGTAGAACCGATCAGGCCTTCTTCTTCCGCATCCCAACTGCAGAAGTACACAGTGCGCCGCGGTTTCCAGCCTTGCGCCAGCAGGCCACCCATGCCATGCACTGCCTCCAGCATGGCGACGGTGCCGCTGCCGGGATCGACCGCGCCGAATACCCACGCATCGCGATGGTTGCCGGCGACAACCCATTCATTGGGCAATTCGCTTCCGGTTGCTTTGCCAATCACGTCCCACACGGTACGCTGGGCATAGTCCATCTTGAGCCGCATGTGAATCGTGATGGAGTCGCCACCACCGACGTGGTAACTGAAGGGCAGCGCTCCCTGCCACTGCCGTGGCGCGACCGGGCCGGCCAGGTTCTCGAGAATCGGCGCTGCGTCGTGATAAGAGAGCGGCATCGACGGAATGGTAGGCAGGCTGCTGATCTGAGCCGGCGGTAGACGCTTCGAAGCGGCGAGGCCTGGGGTTGAGGCCACATCAGGCGTTGAAGCATCGCCCGGATACTTGAACATGTACTGCACCGAACCGCGCTGCACGCCGGTGTCAGGCCGCCACGGCCCACGAGGATATTTGTCACCCTGGAAGTAACCGTCGTCCGCAGGGTCGGAATAGATGATCACTCCGGCCGCACCGTGCTGTTGCGCCAGGTAAACCTTGACTCCGCGGAAGTTTGTTCCGTAGCGGACAAGCACGATCTTGCCAGCGACAGAGATGTGCAGATCTTCGAGCCTTTTGAAATCTTCCGGGCGGCCATAGTTCACGTAAACGACGCCGGCGGTCAGATCGCAGGAAGGGGACCCACCGTTGAAGGCAGGCAGTACGCGCGGATCGTCCTGATACGGATCGCCCTCCACATGCTCACGCGTCGGCCCGGTCATCAAGACCTTGCCCTCAGCATCCTTCGCCTGCAGAAAAACTTCCTGCGGCAGATTCAACCATGCGGTGTAGGGAACGATCTGGGTGTCGAGGCCGGCGGCCTTGAATTTGGCAGCGACGTAGAGAGCCGTGTCATAGTCCTCTTTGCCGGCCGCGACATGGGGCGCGGAGGTAAGCGTTTTCAGTTCTTCCTGGGCGAGCTTCGCATCGGGAATGGCGAGGAACTGCTGGTCGAGCTTCGCCTGTTGGCTGAAGTCACGATAGCCAAACACGTGATCGGGGAACGGAGAAACCTGGGCCCAGACCAACGCATGAGTGAAAAAAAGAAGAGAACACAAGACGGATGGCTTGGCCAACGAGTATTTCTCCATACGCGAGAGGCTTCAGGGATGCCCGTTGAAGGTAAGCTGCGCTACCGATTGCGCGCAGTGCGCGCAACGCTTGGCCCCTATCGGAATCTCGCTCAGGCACTCCGGGCAAGGATTGGTGGAGGGTGCTGCAACCACCTTGGGGTGGAACCTGGCCATCAAAGTATTCACCGGCAGCACCACCATGAAGTAGATTGTGGCCGCGATGATGAGGAAAGCGAGGACCGCATTGAGAAAGTCACCAACCTTGATGTTGCCGCCGTTGACGTGGAGTACAATCGCCGAAAAGTCCGGCTTGTGAACGATGGCCGCTATCAACGGGTTGATGATGTCGGCCACGAGCGCGTTGACGATGGCAGTGAATGCGGCACCGATCACCACGGCGACGGCAAGATCGACCACATTGCCGCGCAGAATGAAGTCACGAAATCCTTTAAGCATCGGTTTTCCTCGTTGCGGGGAATTTACGGGGCCGGTCTGCTCGAAGATTCTACTTCAACACAAGCAGACGCTCACATCCATCCTGACGTTCCGTTTGCCTGATGTTCTGTTTGCCCGATGTTCTGTTGCTTGGTTTGACCGATACCGCCCGTGAGCTAAAGCAGCCATCGGGCATAAGGATACAGCAGCAGAAAGAGAATCATGCAAAGAGCCATGATGTCCATGTAGATCAGCACCACGACCGCGCCGTGGTACAGGCTCCAGCGTCGCTGCAGACAGCGCATCGTGTCCCACATTCCCAGCGAAGCGATGAGCGTGGGGATGATGAGCCCGAGCGACGGACGGTCATCGGGAAAATGAGCCAGCAGGAAGGCGAGGATCAGGCTCCCAAGAACCAGAACCGTACCCCGGGGTAGCGAGCGGTTGTGCGGATTGAGTGGGTTGAGCGCCATGGAGGGAACCGCTGTACCTTTACTTTTACTTTACCGAAGGCAGCGCGCGGCGTGGGACCGAACACGATGTCATGGAAAAATCCGGCTCTTTCTTGCAGCCTCTCATCTCACCCCCTCCCAGTGACATCCGGGGAGAAAAGGCCGGGGATGCAAGCCTTCCGGCATTCGTTGCTTTAGACTGGTGGAAACTATGATTCCTACTCTTGAATGGACGAATGACGGCGTTCGCTTTCTTGACCAGACGCGCTTACCTCTCGAAGAGGTGTATGTGCTGGCCACCACCAGCGACCAGGTGGCCGATGTAATTACCACGATGGTGGTGCGTGGCGCGCCCGCCATCGGTGTCTCCGCGGCCATGGGCGTTGCCCTGGGCGTAAAAAACAGCACGGCCACCACTCTGCCTGCTTTGACGGCTGAGGTCGAAAGTATCTCGAAGAAGCTGGCCGCCACCCGGCCCACGGCAGTCAATCTTTTCTGGGCGATTGAGCGCATGCGGAGCAGGTATTTCTCGCTCGCGGCGCAGCCTGGCATAACCCCTGGCATAACCATAGACGCGATCAAAGACGCCCTGATCGTCGAAGCCAGAACCATGTATGACGAAGACATCGCAGCCTGCCGCACCATGGGCGCCTACGGTGCGGAATTCATGCCGGCCTCGGGTGGGGTCCTGACCCACTGCAATGCCGGGGCGCTCGCCTCCTGCGGGTATGGAATGGCGTTAGGAGTGATCCGCTCCGCAGTCGAACGCGGTCACCAGATCCATGTATATGCGGATGAGACAAGACCGTTTCTGCAGGGCGCGCGCCTCACGGCCTGGGAACTGATGCACGACGGTATCCCCACGACTGTGTTGTGCGACAACATGGCGGCCAGCCTGATGCGGCAGGGAAAAATTCAGGCCGTGATCGTCGGCTCCGACCGGGTTGCCGCCAATGGAGACGTGGCCAACAAGATCGGCACGTACGGCGTGGCCATCCTGGCCAAGGAGCATGGCATTCCCTTTTATGTCGCCTGCCCCTGGTCGACGATCGACCTGGCTACACCGACGGGGGATGCTATCCCTATCGAGCAGCGCGCAGCCGTGGAAGTGACTCATCATGGTGGCAAGCAGCTCACTCCGCACGGAGTCGGCATCGAGAATCCCGCATTCGACGTGACGCCGGCACGGTATGTCACCGCGATTATTACGGAGCGTGGGGTACTGCGAGCTCCCTACGGTGAGGCGCTGCGCGAACTCGCTCCCGAAGGTGCGGTTGCCGGGTAGCGTAGTGCGCCGGAAATAACATCCGTGAAGCCTATCCCGCCCCCTCAAGCACCTCGGCCATAGCCATCAGCTTGGTAACTGTATTCCAGTTCCTGCCGGTGGAAGGCGTTTGCAGAAGCTTTTCGATGCGCGCGAACGGGATCTTTGGCCGAGCCATTCCGTTCGGATAGTAAATGTAAAGTTCACGTCCCTCGATGCGTAGCTCCTCCGGCTCGCAGGGCATGGCGAGTACCTGCTCCCGAGCCTTGCGATCTGGAGCCGCAGCCATGAAAACGACGAGCAACCTGCTGGGCTCGATTCCAGCCTGTTCGGCGAAGGGATTGGCGGCGACTACCTGCCTCAACTCAGGCACCGTGCGAACGACGACGGCAGGTCGAAAACCAAAGTCGCGCTCGATGGCATCTTCCAGCTTCCGTGCCAGGGCGGAGGGTTCTCCCTTACTCATTCGGAAGACGAGGTTTCCGCTTTGGATATACGTCTGCACGTCTTGCAACCCGAGACTGGTGCAGAGCTTGCGCAGCGTTTCCATTTGGATTTTCTGGTTGCCGCCCACATTGATGCCGCGCAGCATCGCAATCACAACAGGCATGAATCCCTCCAACAAGTGCTGCAATGATAAGTTGATGGAAGCTCGCCGCGGGAGGGGAAGGTGCAAGGTCCAGAGATTGTCTTTCGCCCAGCTGTGCCTGCCGACGCCTATGCCCTTGCTGAGCTGTCGATTATGGCGGGTGACGGCATGTATGAATTTCTGCTCGAAGATCTGGCGCCGCGAGAGATGCTCGCAGGGCTCATGGCGCGAACCCTTAAGCAGGAGAGCGGTGGCTTCAGCTGGCGCCATTGTTTCGTTGCCGAGGGGGCGGGTGTCATAGGCATGGTCAATGCGTATCCCGCCGCATGGTTGCGCGATGAGGAGCGCGATCTGCTTCCTGAAGACCGGGTGCTTGTACTCGATCCGATCGATCAGGTGCAGGATTGGGACAGCTTTCTGGTGAACGGAATCGCGGTTCGTCCGGAGCAGCGGCGGAAGGGAATTGGCCGGCGGCTGATGGAATGGGCGACGGATGAGGCGAAAGCTGCTGGTTTCGCGAGGCTTAGCGCCAACGTGTGGGCCGATAATGAAGCGGCTCGTCGACTGTTCGAGGGGGCCGGTTTCGGGCTGAAAATGTATGTCGAAGTGCCCAGGCACCCACAACTTCGCCATGCAGGCGGCAGTTTATTGATGGTGCAGGCAACTGTTTGACGAGATCAAACTGACCAGGTCAAAGCGCAAGTACTGTTACCGCCACTTAATGGTCATTGCGGGTTTATATGCTGAGGGTAAGCTTTCGAATATGACTTTTTCGCTCAGTGCTCCTCGCAAGCCACGCGGACTCCAGGTCGCCTTGCTGGCGCTTGGCGTTCTCATTTCCGGCAGCATCCACACCTCTTTTGCGCAGAAGTGCGCGAAGGTGGCGCCTCCTCCCGCGGGGACGGCAGCGCCTACTTTGCCGAGCGGTCTTGTGCCTGTCTGCCAGATTGAGGTAGCCGGGATGGAGTTGGCTCTGGACAGCAACGGGGACCTCTACCGCTCAGAAAACCAGGGAAAGCATTGGAAGCAGATTCACCAGCAATGGGATGGCAAGGCGATGGAGCTGCTGGGCATTCCTCCCTTGACGGCCGCACCAGGCAGCGGCGAGGCGCCGATATCAGATGATGCCGAGAATACGGGTAAGTATGCCGCCGTGCTTCTGCGGAGTACCGCTTCGCTGCACTGGGTAAGCGTAGACCGAGGCAAGACGTGGAAGCCCTCGACCCTCGATGACGTACGCCGTAACGACGTCAAGTGGTCTGGCCAGTAGTTGGGGATTGTGCCCTGCCACGACAGAGCAGAGCACATCCGTTTCGAAGTGTGAACCCCATATCATCTTCGTACTTCGTCCTTATTAAGGTGCGGTAGTCTTCGATCGCGGGTTGATCCGCGCTGGAAACACGCTATCGATCGGCGCGATATGGCTCGTAGACCTGCCAGCGAGTTCACTGCCACATTTTGCCCATCCGATGAGAAGCCGGGGAAGACCGCTCCGATCCCCTTCAGGACCTGTTGGCTGGCTCTCATCGAATAGCCAAATCGCTTCTCAAGGCGAGTCTCATTCCTCATTCCTTCCGCTCTTAAGTGTACCGTATATGGTACTATTTCCGTGAACCCTCAAGGTCAAACGGTGAAATCCGGACTGAAGCGAATCGACGCCATTTTCTACCGGACTGCTGCAGGTGGTGAGCCGGTTCGAGATTGGCTTAAGGGATTGAACCCGATCGAGGATCGCAAACAGATTGGGGTCGATATCAAGACCGTGGAGTTTGGATGGCCGATAGGCATGCCGGTCTGCCGTCCGTTGGGAGACGGCCTCTACGAGGTGCGCTCGAATCTATCGGGAGACAAGATTGCACGAGTGCTCTTCTACGTCGATATTCGGGGAAGAATGGTTCTCCTCCACGGGTTCATCAAGAAGACGCAGAAGACCCCGCAGTCAGACCTGGAATTGGCACGAAAGAACAAACGCTTCCACGAGGCGGAGCTGAAGGGGAGGAAGTAGCGATGGCGAATCGAATCGAAGATGTTCACAGCGGGTCATCCTTCGATGACTTCCTGATCGAAGAGGGCCTTCACGAGGAAGTCGAATCGGCTGCGATCAAGCGCGTTCTGGCGTGGCAATTTGAGCAGGAGATGAAACGGCAGAACAAAACGAAACGGGCAATGGCGAAGGAACTGAAGACCAGCCGATCGCAGCTTGATCGGCTTCTCGATCCGCAGAATACTACTGTCTCGATTGAGACCCTTTCCAGAGCCGCGCGCGTCCTGGGAAAGCGGCTGGTGCTTGAAATCCGGGATCAACGGCCGGCTCGCGGGACTCGACCCCCAGGCGTGGGTGAAAGGGCAAAGTTTGTGGGCAGAGGACGTGGGTTCGATAAGGATGCAATATAAGGATACTAAGGGTGTCTCAGGGAGGTAAGAGGCGCCATCTTGGGCTCCTGATTCAGTTAAGAAATTCTTCCTTGCTGCAGCAGCGAGGGGGCACGCGCATGTGTTGTGCGGCCGGGGCCAGGGAACGACGCTCACGGCGCGGCATCGTGGCGTACCAGGCGGGCCTTGAGCGGTGTCCAGATAAGCCGGTACTGTGGGCCCTTGCGGACGTTGGCAACCACGCTGGGGCGAAAGCAGGCGAGGCAGGTTCCGCCCTCCCGGCGCGCGCTGGGATAGATCACACCCAATGAGTCCTGCTCCATGAGCTCGACCGCCAGTTGCTGTGAGCGCACGTAGCTTACCGGGCTGAGCGCCCCGTCAGATATGCCGCGCAGGTCGTGGAAGCTTGCCGTAAAGTCTGCCAGGTAATCGTCGTAGTTGATCTCTTCGCGCTCTTTCCAGTTGATCTCTGCAAATTCAACGCCCTTGTGAAAAAGCACCTCAGCCTTTGAAGTTGCCAGCTCGAACGCAGCGTACCAAGCACCGCGCTCCGGCGTCGAGAAGCGGGCTCCCAACGGGTTTGCGTGCGTGAAGGCGGCATTGATGATGCGGTAGTGAGGTATATGAAATACAAGCTCGCGAGCACTGATGCCGGGTCTCAGGTTTGCTTCTGACTGCAGGCGGGCGTTGGTGGCGTTATCGAGTTCGAAGAGCAAATGCAACTGCTCTTCATTCGTCTCGAGACGGGTCAGCACGGAATCGTAGTTGGGCGAGTACTTCGCCGGGAGCAGCCGGTGGGTATCGAAGCGGCGCAGGTTGGTGATGGGAATGGCAGCCATGATTCCGTCAGCTCAACCGCCACGGCGGGCGTCGAGCAGGCGGCGCACAATGTCCATGGCCGGGGCGCCTCCGCGCAGAATGTAGTCGAGCGGTGTACGTCCAGCGAAGATGGGGTTGCTATTCGGCAGTTGCATCCACTGGTCGGCGAGGCGTTGGCTGTAAAGGATGTTGAGCGCCTTGAAGATGCCAATCAGGTAGGAAATGCGCAGAAGTTTGTCCTGATCCAGGGTCTTCACGGAAGCGCGGGTCGATTGCTTGAGTTGGTAGTAGGCGCCGTTGGAAAGGCCGCCGAGCAACTGGCGCGCGTCTTCATCTTTTACGTTCCAGCACTTCACGATTTTGAACAGTGCTTTGATCGCGGCGGCGGAGAGGCGGCGGCGTTCTTCAGGGAGGGAAAGATCTGGAAACGTGGGTGCGGCGTAGCGTGTTTCGGGATATGTGGCTGTGCCGGTGCTCGGATTGGGCATAAAATCGAGCCCTCCAACTATGGATTATTATAGCTCCATTTATGTAGCAAGGGAAATGGGGGAGCAGGTTTGCTCGAAGAAAGCATGTAGCGGGTTAAAGCCTGGTTAATCTTTTACGAGCCGGTAGACCAGCGCGGTAATCGCTGCTGTGAGAAAGACCCAGGCGAATTGGTACCAGTAGAAGAACGGGAAGCCGAAGAGAGTGGGCGTTTCGCGGGCGTATATGGCGGGGAAGAGAAGACCCAGGGCAGGCAGCAGCAGGAGCCAGTTCCAGTGCTTGTTGCGCTTTCGGCTGCCGGGTTCATCCATACGCAAAATTATAGCGGGTAGACTGGATGGATGAAGCGCCGGCTTATTGAGCATTACGAGGTGGTTCGCAAGTTGGGCGCCGGCGGTAGTGGAGTGGTGTATCTGGCCAACGATACGCTGCTCATGCGTCCCGTGGTGCTGAAGATTTTGAAGCGGGGCGCGCTCTCGATTGAGCAAATGCGCACGACCGTATTGCGTGAGGCGCGGCTGGCTTCTGCCATCGAGCACCCGAATGTCTGCGCGATCTATGAAGTGGGCGACTTAGCAGACGAGGCCTACATCGTGATGCAGTACGTGCCGGGTGAGTCGCTCGACAAGATCATTGCCAATGGCGCGGCCAGCGTGCAGCTTGGGCTCTCGGTAGGCATACAGATCGCCGATGGATTGAGCGCGGCGCATCGGCTGGGGATTTTCCATCGTGATCTGAAGCCGGCGAATGTCATGCTGACCGATGGCGGCGTCGTCAAGATTCTAGACTTCGGCCTGGCCCGCCGACTCTCTTCCGCCGAGGCGGAATTCGATCCTGCGAAGCCGCGACGGGATGCGTCGAAAACGCTGGCACAGTCTACTTACACAGCGCGCGGCGGCACCATCGCATACATGGCTCCTGAGCAGTTTGTCACCGGGCAGACGAGTGTGCAGAGCGATCTCTTTGCTGTGGGGGTCACGCTCTACGAATTGTTCAGTGGCCGGCATCCGTTTGTGCGGCCAGAGGCTGAAGAGTTTCAGAGCGCGCGTGCCATTCAGTTTGCCGATCCGCCACCGCTGGCAGAATGCTGCCCTCAGATACCACCGGAGTTGGCAAGCGTGATTGCTACGTGTTTGAGCAAGACCCCGAGTGGGCGCTACTCCTCGGCTGCGGATTTGCGCGAAGCTCTGCGAACCATCATGAAGACGATGCAGCTCGAGACCGGCATTCTGCCGGGTGAGACCGCTACCAATCTGCAGGTGCCGGCCGCCGAACGCGAGAAACGTACGACAGGGTTTCTCTCCATGCTGGCAGAACGTTTTCGTGAGTCGGCCGATGCGCAGGAGAAGCAAAATACGATCCTGGTATTGCCGTTCCAGAATTTCGGGCAGACAGGCGAGTCTCCTCTCTACGGCTATGCGCTGGCAGATGCTATTGCTGCGCGTCTGGCGCGTATGTCCTCTTTGATTGTGCGGCCATCGAGTTCGCTGATGCAGCTACCTGTTCCGGTGCAGCAGATGGATCCGCTGTCGGTGGGCAAGAAGCTGCTGGTGCAATGGGTTCTCGCCGGGAACTTCATGCGATCGGAACAAGGGTTCGATCTGAGCTGGCAACTGCTCGACGTAGCCGGGCAAAGCGTGCGTGCCGGCGGCACCATCAGCGTGCCCTCGTTCGATCTGGTTGCCGTGCAGACAGAGATTTGCAATGAAGTCTTCGGCACGCTGCGGGGGCTGGGCAAGTTGCAGCAGGGAACGGAGCCTACGCGCGGTGCGCCGATGTCGGAAGCACTGTCGGAAGAGTATCTGCAAGCGAGGGCGCTGCTTTCTTCGTTCATGTCGCGATCAGGCGCGCGCGGAGATCTCGACAAGGCGCGGGACTTGTTCGAAAGCGTGGTAGCCCGCGATGCGGGGTTCGCTCCAGGATGGACCGGCCTGGGGATTACCCAACTGCAATATGTGCGCCACGGACTCGGAGGGCAGATGTATCTGCTGGCGGCCCGCCGCAGCTTCGACCGCGCGCTGGAGATCGATTCGGGGTCGCTTGAGGCAAATTTGTACCGCGTATACATGCTGCTGTCGCGTGGAGAGAAAGAAAGTGCTCGTCATGGAATCGAGCACTTGTTGTTGACTGCCGATACCAACTGGGATGTGCATCTGGTGGCCGGACAGACGCTGCGTCTGGATGGCATGTATGAAGAGGCTATTCAGCAATTCAATCGCTCGCTGCAGTTGAATCCATCGAATGCGCCGATCATTTATAACCACCGAGCGCGTGTTTATCAGTACCAGAATCAGTTGGGGTTAGCGGAAGAAGAATTGCAAAAGGGGCTGACGCTTGAACCGAAACATCCGTTGCTGCGGACTTCGGTGGCCTACCAGCGAATGCGCCAGGGAGACATGCAGCAGGCGATCGGGATACTGGAAGCGGTGATCCATGACGACGAAAGCATGCGCATCGCATTCCCAACGCTGGCATTGTGCTACGTGCGGGCAGGGCAGCGGGAGAAGGCCATTTCGCTGATCGAGGACGATTCGTTGTCTGCCGCGGAGGCGGATAGCGAGATGGCTTACCGGTTGGCTACGTACTTCGCAGTAGAGGGAGACGAGAGCGAGGCGTTGCACTGGCTGCGGAGGGCGATCTACCTGGGGAATGAGAACTATCCCTGGTTCTCGAAAAACCCCGCCTGGAACCGGCTGCATGGGCACACGGATTTCGAGCGAATTCTGGATGATTTAAAGAAGAGCCACAGAGCGAACCAGAAAACTTGGCGGCGATTATTGGAGCGCGTTCCTACGGAGCGGATGAGTTAGGTCTTCCAAGGCCACAGAGTAAGGATCCAGATCAAGGATCCAGATCGGGGTATCCCGCATCTCGCCGGAGAGCGGGATGCGGGAACAAGGTTGGAAAGCTCTACGAGTGCGGCTCTAATTCGCTTTTCTGGTCTGCAGCAGGGTTCAGGAACATTGGATCGGTCAGGCTGAAGACCACCACCGACGAGGCGGGTAGATTCGCCGACAAGTTCGTCCTTAGCCAATGCGCGGTTGTAACGCCCGCGCCCACGGCGGTTCCCACTACGGCGCCGACTCCGCCGCCAACCACGGCGCCCAGAATCGCTCCGCCGCCGGCCCCCATACCAACTTCTGCCAGGCTTCGCACTCCATGCTGGTTGGCGCTGATGCTGCCTTCGCCCTTCACCCTGGTGTCGGAACCGTCCGTATCGATGACCTGAGCATGCAGGTGGTAGCGGGTGCCGTCAGGCAAGACGAATTCATCAGGACGCAGGTGCATCACCGAACCTCCGCTGATGCGGCGCCCGGCCGTGGCATATACTACCCTGCCGCGCAGCTCGGAACCCACTGGAACCACCACCTTGCCGTCCCGCAGAATGTCGCGGGTCAGCGTACCCCGAAATGGGGTGCCGGGGGTGGTAGAAGCGGCGTCAATGTCTTGCATCATGCGCACCCGGAACACGGTGCCTTCAGGCACGGCATTCGCGGGGCCCGGTACATAGGTAACGATTCCGTCGTCCCGGTTGTCGTTGGCCACGTCATAGCGCGCATCCGCGGCGCGTGCGTGGAGCGCAGCCGCATGCGGGGTGTAGTCAGGGGTGTTTGAAGGCAGCGCCGTCTCGATAATGCCCGCGTCAGGATTGCTGGCGACCGCCGCAACGGCGGGGCGAGCCGATGAAACGACGACCGGGGCCGTGACAGCAGGAGCCGCAACCACAGGAGCCGCAACCGCGGGAGGCGCGGCCGGCGTCTCCTCGCTGGTCGTGATGGCATCACTGGAAGGTGGAACCGAGACGCCCTCGTACGGACTTGGTTTGGCTGCTGGCGCTGTTGGCGCGGTTTGTGCGTACATCCCTGTGCCGCTCAGAACCAATGAGGCCGCCATGGCCAGCGAAAAACGTGTCTTTGTCATCATGTCCCTACCCTGTATCAGCCGCATGAATACTGCATTTACAGCTTAGTCCAACCCCGCGCATGCAGTGCTGACAACAGATTCACAAGAACCACGCAGGTAACATGCGGCCGCTTGATCAGCTGTTGCCGCCGCCTTTGTTAGAATTCGTTCAGACTGGAAAGCTGGAGCGAACCTGCGTTTTGCTGCCAGAGGCTGCTCCGAGGGTTGGACCAAGAGGGTTCACCCAGAGAGCGGAAGGGTTCTGGGGCGAAGATGGGCAGTTTCATCAGCACGATTGGCGGATTGAATGGAAAAGCGATCTCCGTCGATCGCCGTCCCCGCCTGAAAGATCGTTTACAACACCACATTGCAAGGAGCGATATGACCGAGATTGTTGCTATTCACGCGCGCGAGATTCTGGATTCCAGGGGGAATCCTACGGTAGAAGCCGATGTGCTTCTCTCGGGCGGAGCTATGGGCCGGGCAGCGGTACCCAGCGGGGCTTCCACCGGAGAACACGAGGCAGTAGAGCTGCGCGACGGCGACAAGGCACATTACCTGGGTAAGGGCGTGCTGCAGGCGGTTGAGAACGTAGAGAGCGTGCTGGCGCCAGAGCTGGCCGGTATGGACGCCACCAACCAGCGCCTGATCGATGCCACGATGATTGCGCTCGACGGCACGGAGAATAAGGGCAAGCTGGGCGCGAATGCCATTCTGGCCGTTTCGATGGCCTGCGCGCGCGCTGCCGCCAACGCGACCGAGATGCCGTTGTACCGCTACCTGGGCGGTGTAAATGCTTCGGTGCTGCCGGTGCCGATGATGAACATCATCAATGGTGGCGCACACGCCGACAACAATGTGGACTTTCAGGAGTTCATGGTGATGCCGGTGGGCGCGGAGCGGTTCAGCGACGCACTGCGCTGGGGTGTCGAGGTTTTTCACACCCTGAAGGGCGTGTTGAAGAAGAAGGGATACAACACTGCCGTCGGCGACGAGGGTGGGTTCGCTCCTTCGCTGAAGTCGAATGTCGAAGCGATTGAAGTGATTCTCGAAGCGATCGAGCTCGCCGGCTACAAAGCGGGCGAAGAGATTGCCATCGCGCTCGACCCGGCAGCCAGCGAATTCTACGACAAGGAAAAAGGGCTTTACGTATTCAAGAAGAGCGATCGCAGCGAGAAGACCAGCGAGCAAATGACCAGCTTCTGGGAAAGCTGGGTGAGCCAGTATCCCATCATCTCGCTCGAAGACGGCCTCGCCGAAGACGATTGGGCTGGCTGGGAGCACCTGACCAGGCAGTTGGGCGAGAAGGTGCAGTTGGTGGGCGACGACTTGTTCGTAACCAACACCGAGCGCCTGCAGCGGGGTATTGAGCAGGGCGTCGGCAACTCGATCCTGATCAAGGTGAACCAGATCGGCACCATCAGCGAGACGCTCGAAGCCATCTCGCTCGCGCGCCGCTTCGGATACACGTCGGTCATGTCGCATCGCAGCGGCGAGACGGAAGACACGTTCATCGCCGATCTCGCTGTGGCCACCGGTGTGGGCCAGATCAAGACCGGGTCCGCATCGCGTACCGACCGGATTGCGAAGTACAACCAGTTGCTGCGCATTGAAGAGGAACTGGGGCAGTCCGCAGAGTTCTTAGGCCGCGCGGCAGTGAACGCTGGAGAATAGCGTGTCGCTGAGAAAACCGGTTGTACTTACGATTCTGGATGGCTGGGGCTATCGGGCGGATTCGTTCGCCAACGCGATTGCCCTGGCGCGCAAACCAACCTACGACAAGCTGCTGGCCGAGTTCCCCAGCAGCTTGTTGCATGCCTCAGACCACTTCGTGGGTTTGCCCGACGGCCAGATGGGCAACAGCGAAGTGGGCCATTTGAACATCGGCTCAGGCCGCGTTGTGCGTATGGACATTACGCGCATCGACGATCTGATTCGATCGGGAGAGTTCTTTCAACATCCGGTGATTGTGCAGGCGCTGAAGCATGCAGGCGAAAAAGGCCGCGCGCTGCATCTGCTGGGCCTGGTCTCAGATGGTGGGGTGCACTCGCAGCAGGAGCATCTGCACGCTCTGTTGCTGGCTGCGAAACAGCACGGCGTGGAGCGGGTGTTTATCCATGCATTTCTCGATGGCCGCGACACCATGCCGAACAGCGGTGTCGGCTATCTTGAAAAACTGCAACGCAAGATTGCAGAGCTGGGCGTGGGCAAGATTGTCGAGCGTCGGTGGGCGCTACTTTGCCATGGACCGCGACATGCGGTGGGAGCGCGCCAAGAAAGCCTACGATGCGATGGCGGGCGTGAGCGAGAGCCGCTATGCTGACCCGATCGCGCGCGTGAAAGAGTGCTACCACAATGGCATGACCGACGAGTTTGTGGAGCCCTTCGTCGTGGTCGATGCCGCGGGACAGCCCGTAGCAAAGTTGAGCGACGGAGACGCCTGCATCTGCTTTAACTATCGCGCCGATCGGGTGCGCCAGATCACACGTGTACTGGCACGCAATAGCGGCCTGAGCAAAGATGAAGGCAAGTCGCTGCCTGGGGCCGAGGATCTGGATGCGGCGATTCCGCGCTCCACCATCCCCACAGGGCTGCACTACGTTTGCATGACGCAGTATGACAAGAAGTTCTCACTGCCCATGGTGATTCTGCCTGAGTCGATGGAGAACCTGCTGGCCGATATGCTGGCGCAGGCAAATCTGCGCAACCTGCGTATCGCCGAAACCGAGAAGTATGCGCACGTGACCTACTTCTTTAACGGCGGAATTGAGAAACCGTTCCCTGGTGAAGATCGCGTGCTCGTGCCGTCGCAGAAGGTTGCGACCTACGACCTCGCGCCCGAGATGAGCGCGTCGGGCATTGCGGACGCGGTGATCAAAGCGGTTGGCGACCCGGCGTTCGATCTGGTGGTGGTGAACTTTGCCAATGCCGACATGGTGGGCCACTCAGGGAAACTGGAACCAACGATCAAAGGCGTGGAGACAATTGACTCCTGCCTGGGCCGCATTTACCAGACGCTCAAGCAACGTGGCGGGTCGATGCTGATTACCGCGGACCACGGGAATGCGGAGTTGATGGTGGATCCGGCAACGGGCGGGCCGCATACGTCGCATACGACGAATCCCGTGCCGGTGATTCTGGTGAGCGATGATGCAGCAAAGTATCGGCTGCGCGCGGACGGTTCACTGCGGGATATTTCTCCGACGCTGCTCGGCATGCTGGGTGTAGAGCAGCCGGCAAGGATGACTGGCGGCGATCTGCGGGTGGAAACGGGCAAGTAGCGGGTGGTTGGATCGGCATTCCAAGGGAAGCAACCACCCCATGAATTGTCATCCCGACCGGAGCGAAGCGGAGTGGAGTGACCTGCGTTTTT
>CAVYKP010000006.1:0-88658 GCA_963769185.1 uncultured Acidobacteriaceae bacterium | reverse complement strand
CTCAAGCCAAAGGCAGGCTTGAATGGGGCACCCTCAGCATTTGTTTGTCGGCAGAAAGAAGGATGGGCCGACACCCTACGCATCCGATGGCTTTCCCAGTGTTGCGCCAGCGGGGTTTGGGGCCGGCTCGGCATCGCGCCTACCCGGCCCCGCTGAGTCTGTTATTTGGGAACGACGATTAGCCCATACGGACTAGCCCCGTTCGGGTTCGTCACGGTGTAGGGAGAGCCGGGCGCCGCTGTTACACCCGTCGATGTGACCGTATATACGTAGAGCTTGTTGGTGGAGTCACTGACGGCAAACAGGTGATTGCTGTTATCCCATGCGATCTGGTCGATGGGGACAGTCGTAAGCACTTTGCTGAAGGGCGTGATGGGACTCGCCCCGTTGAAATGGAACACCTCAAGCCCATTCGGTGCGATTTTTACGCTGACGACGCACCAGTTGCAAGGGCCTCCTGCAACGGCAAGGAACTTGCCCGACGGAGACATTCTCATCGTTGTGGGACCTACGGCCGGCACCGGCATATTCTCCTGCGTATTGGTCGAGGCAATGTTTCCGTTCGCGTCCACCGTATAACTGGCAAGCGCAGTCGGCGCAACGTGTACGATCGGCGATCCTAGATCCTGAACGTTGCCCAGCGCGATCGCCAGGTGATTCGTGGGATCCGCTGTCACGAGCCATGAAAAGAATTGACCTGAATCCGCGTTCGGATCCGTTTGAGAAAAGGATAAATCCGCGAGCGCTCCATTGGCTTCGCGAACAAACCCCATGTAGTGGAAGTTGACATCCTGATCGCCTACGTTCCACAGTGCGGCATAGGCGAACTTGTTATTCGCCGTGGTCGTGAGCGGCCCTAACGTACTGTCATCCGTCGCCACGATCGCCCCGCCGAGGAAGGTCAAGGCTCCGTTCGATTTATTGATTTTGTAAGTCTGAATCGTTCCGCATGCCGGCTGAAACGACACCTGCACATATTGGCCGGTGTGGTCGAGCCCGCCGCCCATCGTTTGCCCGCAGCTGCCGCCCTCATAACTGGCTGTATCGATCTGCGCGGACTGTGGCTTGATGGCGCCGTTGGACGCAACCGGGTACGAGTGGATGATCGAGGTGCCCAGGCTGAAGAGCCAGGTTCCGGTGGATCCGATGAGCTCGCCCGTGGTTTTGAAGGGCGATCCGGAAACCAGGGTGAGCTGGCCGTTTGAAGCTACATCGTAGAGATTGACCCCTTTGAGTGTCTGCACGTAGACATATGCAACGGGAGCCGCGGTTGTTTCGGGAACTGCCGCATGGGCGGGCGTTGGAGTGAAGGCGAACCCTGCCGAAAACACGGCAAGACTGACTGAGAACCTCAGGCAATGGAATGCATTTTTCACGGTGATCTTTTCCTCGATGTTTTTGCCTGGAGAATCGGCAACTCTCGTTGCCTCGCGCTCCAGCTTGGGCCCGGGAGGTGCAGCATCGAATATTACCGGCGGGGGAAGATCTGAGTCCGGCGATTTGGCCATGACTTGCTCACGTACGCCCCGATGCGGGCATCCGTGGACGGCCGGCGACCATCATAAGGCACCATCTCGAAAATGTCTTCAATTTTGCGTAAAACGAGATCGTGCCGATCGCGTATGCTTCGACTGCGGCTGCTGAAGAATCCGGCACCGCCCAAAAGCGTACAGGGCACTCATCCATTTCGAAGACAAGGAAGGGAAGCGATGCAGGGTAAAATGCCGAACCTAAAATTTAAACTTGCCGGGTTCATCATCGTTTGTTGCTTGGCGTGTATTCCCCCGACTCTCTTTGGTCAGCAAGATGTTCACGCGGCGGTCACAGCGGTTGCAAATCGAAAATCAGCACCAGACTTTCAACTTGTGACCGAAGACGGCACGAAGATGCGGATCTCTGACTATCGGGGCAGGGTCGTTCTACTCAACTTTTGGGCTACCGAATGTGGCGGCTGCGTGCTTGAGATTCCATCGTTCATAGAGCTTCAGAAAGCATACAAGGACAAGGGCGTTACCACGGTCGGAGTCTCGATGGACATTTCGTATGAAGGCCTAAAGGACGCCAACGAAGCATGGGGCAGGGTGAGGCCGTTCATTGCGAAGCATGGGGTTAATTACAAGATTGCGATGGGCGATGATGAAATCTCCAAGGCCTACGCGTTAAACGCGTTTCCGGCCACCTACTTGATCGACAAATCCGGTAGGGTTGCGGTCGCTTATGTTGGACTGCTCATAGACAAGAAGAGCGTTGCAACAAACATCGAGAGCCTTCTGTCGGAGCGGTAGCGCGATAGGAGCCGCCTCTTGCGTTCGCAGCAGACAGTCACTTAGCGAAGTGGGGCAGAGGTAGACGAAAAGCACTCACCCTGGTGATCGCGCCCGGTTCCTGGGGGGGGTACGTTTCGTTTGCCCCGGGCCTGTGTTCCTGATGGATCGCTGGCGCCTTATTGCTTCGTCACACTCTGAGGCTTAGCGGTGTTAGCCCGTGCGCCCAATCCGAAACAATAAATGTTCGAGTCGTGGTCGACCGCGTATACCTTTCCATTGGCCAGCGCCAATCCGCTGAAGTGTACCCACGATGAAATGGTGGACCCGCTGTTATAGAGTTCTTCGCCGGTCGCGGCGTTAAGAGCTCTCAGTACCGCTGGATGCGTGCTCTGAAGCCGCGTAACCTCTCCACCCTTCTGTACGGCATTTTCGCCATTCGATAGAGAAAAGAGCACGCCGTTTGCGATCACGGCGGGATCGGGATGATCGAAATTGCCCGCAATCCACGCGGGCGTGAGCGTCGGCCCTTCTGTTTTGGTATCCACCTCCACCTTGAAGGCCATCATGCTGCCCTGCCCGGTATCGCCATGGGTCAACGGGAACTTGGGACCATCGGCTGCGGGTGGTCCGGCCATGGGCACGTAGAGCCATGTCTGGCCAGCTGGCATCTCTCGCCGTGGATAACGCTCCCCATATGCCGACACCTTCACAGCAGACCTGGCGATCGTTTCCCAGCCGGGGAGTGACGTAAAGAGGCGTCTGATGGTCTTTCCCTCCTAACGCGTCTGCGTCGAGAAGATAAACCACGCCTTCCTTGGCCCCGTGGGCGAGCACGTTTCTATTTCTCCATCCGAAATAGACCGGGCTGGTCGATCCAAGATCGAAATCTTTTCTATTCAGGTAGAGCCAGTTCGGCGGAAGGAAATAGTCGACCAGGCCGAGTGAGTCCAGACCCTCAGCGACAACACTGTTCGAGTAGTCGCCCGCCGCGGGATCAAACATTCCATCGGCGGCGCCGCCATACACGCGGCCGTTCTGCCCAATCACGGGACCTCCGCGGCCCCAGACGCCGGCCGTATTCGTGTTGGATAACAGACCTTGCTCGATCACGGGATGGTGACGGTCACGCACGTCGATCGAGTAGAAACCCGAGGTCCCGTTGCCGCAACCCTGCGAGAGCGTCGTATAGATGCGCCCGTTGACCAGGTTCAGGCTCCAGTTCTTCGAAAATGGAGCGACAAACTGAACGGGGCCGTAGCGAACCATTCCGCTGCCCAAATCAAGCCCATATAACATGCCATCTGGTCCGATGACATAAATCGTATTCGTGCTCTTATCGATCACCGGCGTAGCGGTGGTGCCGTTCGGGCAAAGAAAGCCACCCTGATAAACGTAAACGTGACTGCGCGACTCCACGAAGCTGTTCACCGTGTAGCGCCAGAGTTCCTCTCCCGAGTCTGCGGCGAGAGCAAACAGTGTGCCCGAAATTCCCGCGACATATACAACGGTTTTATTTCCTTTCTGGGTAGAGACGTTCTCCGCGACCACGGGAGCTGTGAGTGACCAGAGACCTTGCGCGGCGCTATCGACTTTCGCCTTCCAAAGCAGCGTCAGGTTGCCGGCGTTTTCAGGGCTGATGGCATGCTCTTCTGACGCCCAGCCCGTCCGCTGAGGATCATGGCCGAACGTCAACCAATCAGCAGCCATGAGCCTATGAGCAGCGGGTAGCAGCAGGGATACAAAGCCCAGCAGCCAAACGGGCAGCCGTCTTGCCCGCACATGTCCACGGCAAATCGTTTTCCTGCAACATGTATACCCGTACCGCAGAACGGCCGCTGTAGAACGATTCATTTGGCTGGAGCCCTCGGGCGCGATGGTAGCTCACCCTGTAAAAGGCTGTAAAGCCGGACTGTCCGTTCTGGTAAACACCGGGGAACGAGAATGGTTTGCTGATTGAGTTCAGCTACTCATACCGAATAGAAAAACTGGTTTTCTGCCGTCTACGCCAGAGGCGGGATTTCGCGGGCGGAGAAGCGATTCGGGGCTTCGAATCTCAATCACTTTGTTCAATATGAAATGCTGTCTTTATCAGAAGATCGGGACCGCGTCTCTGCCAGCGTCCCGCGAACCGGAAAAAAGCATATGAGCGGGTCAGTCACTCATGTGACGGCGGGAGAGCCGCAAATGGGAAAGGCACCTACTTCGGTACTTCGTCAGCGCGAACCCAGCGTAATGCATCCTCTCTGTTTGCAAACGCACGCATTTTCGTTGCCAGTCCGTTTTGAAACGTGTAGACGTCTGCCAGCCTTACATCCTGCCAATGATTGCTGTCCTTCGGTAACACTCTCGCGTGGACGAAGACAACGATGCGGTTCTTTTCTGAAATGAACTCCTCAGGTTCGCTGATCACCTGGGCGGCGCCAGCCCGAGATTGGGCTAGATAATGTTTTGCGCTTTCGACGCCGTGATAGGTTCCACCACCCGGAAATTCGGCGGGTTCTATCCATTCAACGTGTGGATCGAGGAATCGAACTGCTGTATCAATATCGCCCCGATTGAATGCCGCATACGCCGCGCGGAGCTCGGCTATGGCGTCTTCAATTTGTTGGTGATTGAGCACGGTGTTCTCCTTCCGTGATTGGTAACAGCCCAAGATCATTGCAATTGAGAGAACCGCTATTGCCTTAACTCTGTTCACTTGAACCTCTCATGCTGAGATGGTAGCGCTGCATCGACACGCGGGAGAGCGACGGGATCAGTCCGCTTCAGGCTCCTGGTGGGCGCGATTTAGGAGAGAGCGGTTGGTCAGGATCTCGCTGAGACATAGAACGGCAGAGAGGACAGCCAGAGCCGTCACGAACGGGGGCATGCTTCTGCTTCTGCCACTAGCAGTCAACCAGAAGGGAGATAAATGCGGGCGGAGTTGGAGGGCTTCTGTTTGGAGGACGAAGAGTGCGACGAGAAAGCAAGTGTGTCTAAAGGCCAAGCCGGGGAGCCGATGGCGGACGAAAGGGCAACGGAAAAGGTAGCGTTGCAATCCCCGGTTGCTGCTGAACGTATAGAGAATGACTCCAGCTGTGTAGCAAACTATCGAGGCGGCTTGGATGCCATATTGGCGATCGGACAATGAGAAGAAAAGTATGGCGCTGCCAGGGATGAAGATGAGAAAGACAAGGGTAAACAGAACAAAGCGGGACAGTGAAAAGGAGGGAGGTTCGGAGCACGGATCGGAGTGCGGCACGAGTTTTCCCATGGGCTTGATGGCCGTAGGCTATCACGGCGCAGAAGGGAGGCTCTTGCTTAACTCGCCGACCTTTTGAATGGAACGAAGAAGGCGGACCTCCCGGAGATGAGGATTTCGGAAAGTTTGCAGGTCCAGACGCCCCGAACTGGGGTCCGACCAGAAAACGGGTTGCGGTCCGACCCAGATTTCCCTAGCATCAGAAGTCGAGAGTGTCGCCACTCTTTGAAGTGGAAGACATAACGTATGCCGGTTAGACTTCAGCGGTAAGGCAGGCCCAGAATGCAGTGCGGTTCCGTAGAAAGCCGGTGAGCCGACTCAGCCCCTTTCGGGTGGCAGCCATGATCTGCTTTGTCGCGCTGCCATCTTCCGCAGTGGCTTATCAAGCGGCAACGTCCATTCAGAAGGCCGGTTCTATCTCGGGTCATATTTTTACGGAGACTGCTCACCCCGTCCAAGGAGCGGCGATAACTCTCCTGAGTTCCAAAACCACAATTCACAAGGTCGCACATAGCGACGCTTCCGGAGCTTACGTCTTTTCATCTCTTCCCCCTGGCCAGTACCTCCTTCTTGCTTTTCATCCTGACTACTTCGCCGAATACTTCAACATGGTCCCGCAGAAGGGGATTGAGGCGCCTAAGAAGCTTCGGGGTGGTGCCCCTCATTCGTTCATCCAGGGCGTCATGTTGCGTACCGACCAGCCGGCGGCGACGGCTAACTTCAAATTGACGCCATCGCCGCCCATCAAGGCGCTGCGCGACGAAACCCTTTCGGCGAGCTATACGGCGCAGGAGCGAGCGCGACTGTCGTTCTGCTCAGGAACCTTCTCGTCGGACTTGCGCTACTTGGCCTTGCAGACCAACAACGTGGTATCCGGTGATCCGGAGCAGGTATGGCGTTATGAACTCGCCACCGGTCAGCTGGTCCCAGTCACTCCGACACCGACCAAGGCAACCAGTCCCGAGATTCTCTCAATTCATTGGGCGGGCGAGGCACTCCACGTGACTGGCATAGACCGTTTGAGTGGCCGCCAGTTCGAGGCTGAGCTTCCTGAGCAGGGTTCTCCGTCAATCACCTACACGCTGCAGCCTTCTCCACGGCCGCGCGCCGAAGATCCGTTAGGCATCGCCGGACGTTACACACTCACCTCCACTGCGCTGCACGGCGGCTCAACCACGTGGACTGCTCAACTTGATGGCGGCGGGCGAAATAAGGTCATTGCGGCTTCGCTTCTGAACGCACCTATAGTAAACGCCGCGGTTCCATTCTTTTTCTATGTGCCAGTCACTTACCCGACGACATTCATTAACGATACAGTCGCAGTGCGTGATCTGCGCACCGATCGTCAGACCACGCAGAGACTTCCTGCATCCACCGGGCTCCAACTCCTGGCTGTTGCACCGGACGCGAGCGGATTTCTCCTGGCCTACCAAGTAATGGGCGGCTGTGAGCCGGCACCAAACCAGGATGGGGAGGATTCAGATCAGCTCAATGGTCTTGGCGGACTGCCAGCCCAGCGACAAGCTGCTCACGTCTGCTTCGTTCATCTCCAAAGTCCCCGCTAGCAGTGGCCTCGCCAATGGCCCAGGATTAAGGACGTAGGGAGAAGGTCGAGCCCCTTGACGTGCTCTATTGTCCGTTTTCTGAGGGGAACCCTATAGACGAATTTATGAGGCGGTTGGCAGCTGTTGCTCTATGCGGTCAAGGATTCTGGCATAGCGAGCCCGCATCTTTTCGTTTTCTGCAGTGTGAGCCAGTTCAGCGAGTTCTTGCTTTGACGGACTAAGTTTCAGAGGGAGCGACGCCCAATAATACTGCAACTTATTTGAGGTCCAGTTCGAATAGACATCCTCCCAGGTGCGACGACCCGAGCCGGTGAAGACAAGAGTCGCGGGATTTACCGGGCGACCGTAGCTTTGGAATCGACAGTCGAGAGAAATACGAAGCCGGCGAGACCGATTGGGCAAGGCTTCATGAACGGTCAAGCTGTGAAAAATCAATAGGTCGCCAGCGTTGAGTTCACCTCCAACCCATTCGCAACCGCATTCGTTTCCCGGCGGTAGATAGCCACTCTCACCTGTAGGTTGCAGACCCAATTTGTGGGAGCCTTCAAGTATTCGCAATGGGCCGTCTTCGAGCGAGCAATCGTGCAGGGGCATCCATGCGGTAAAGCTCTCTTCATCGCCTCCCACAGATGTGTGGTCCTGGTGGGCGTGTATGATGCCTGACTCCAAATTAGGAAAGATGAGCCGCGCTGCGGACTTAGGGTGAATCAGCAAATCAGGGCCTGCGACATGCCTCATGATGTGCTGGATAACTCTATGGTGAGGAAGTTCATGGAAACGTTGAAGGTTGAATATCTTGTCACTTGTTATTTTGTAAGATTTGTCGCTGTCCGCGCAGGCTGCTGTATCGTTCGCGATACGATCCATGGGAGCGCAATTTCCATCCAGCCATCCGGCATCGAAGAGAACGGCGGTGATCTCTTTGAGGAGAGCGTGGAGCTCACCGGAACACTCCAAGCCGCGAATCATGACATAGCCATACTCATCGATGACTTTTCTCAGATTAACGGAATCAACGTCTCGTGCCGCAACTTCTCGAAATGGCTTCATCGGTTCCCATATACCTTACGTGTGCTTTATACATCGTACCCCGGTATTGAAGCACGGGGCCGGCCGGGACGTTGACCGAAACTTTCCACGCGCAGTCGCAGAATTATCGCCATCGCCCGTTAAGGTTTTGACAATCCAATGGTATCGGATCTATAGTCGTTTATCGATATACCGATCATCGAGCAAATATGCCAAAACGAAAACTTGATCCGTTACCAGCGGCCGCATTCCAAATCATGCTTTCTCTCGCCGAGGGCGACCTTCACGGATACGCCATCATGCGGCAGGTTGAGGAGCAGACGGGTGGACGCCTGCGCCTTGGGCCTGGAACTTTGTACGGTTCGATCCAGTCGCTTCTTGAGGGAAAGCTGATCGAGGAGGTTTATCGGTCAGAGGAACCCGAAGACCGGCAGGAACGTCGCCGCTACTACAGATTGACCGCTACCGGACGCAAGCTGGCGCGATCTGAGGCCGAGAAGATGGCCGATGTTTTGCGTGTTGCTCGAGCCCGCAAGATCTTGAGGGGGGATTATGTCTGAAAAGATATACACTCGCCTGCTTCGCCTCTATCCTTCGAGTTTCCGCAAGGAATACGAGGGCGAGGCCCTGCAACTCATTCGGGACCGCCTCCGCGACGAGACAGGCTTCTTGAAGAGAGCGCGTCTATGGTGGGACCTGGTGACCGATGTTTTGGCTGCACTCCCGTCCGCGTACCGGAATTCCTACGCCGTTACAGAAGCAGCGTCGCTTTCGGTTAATGCCGCGGGCATTCCTTCCTTCAAACTCCTGAGCAAGGAGCCGCTGGGGCGCGGGTCGATTCTAGCCGGCGGCACGATATCGCTGATCGCGCTCGCTGCCTTCGCATTCTTGCTAAGCCGGCAGATTGCACACCAGCCGCTATCGGATTCGAATGGACGGATGTCTCCGGTCGAATCTGTCATGCGGCGCATCAATGAACCCCCGTCGCCTGATTCGGCCGCGAGCAGTCTGCAGGACGCTGCCACGCCTGCGTCAGCACAAATGAGCGGACCGCAGGCGCAGCCATCGATGTCCGTCGTTACCATCAAATCGAGCAGACCGGACACACCGCGCAAAATGTCGTTCGAGGTTGCTTCCATCAGGCAAAGCAAGCCAGGAAAATCCGCGCCTATGCCGAACTTCGCCCTGGATAATGGAGACTCATACGCACCATTTCCAGACCCCGGCGGCGGCTTCACCGCAGATTTTCCGCTCTCGGTCTACATCGAGTTCGCATACAAGCTTTGGCTCACGCCTGAGCAGACCGACGCCATGCTTGCTCATTTGCCGAAGTGGGTCGGTACAGATAACTTCGAGATTCATGCGAAGGCAGAAGGCAACCCAACGAAAGACGAGATGCGATGGATGATGCAATCTCTTCTAGCCGATCGCTTCCATCTGGCAGTTCACTTTGAGACGCAGCAAGGCCCTGTGCTCGCTCTCGTTCTGGAGAAGCCCGGAAGGACAGGCCCCAAGCTCCGTTCACATTCCGACGGCCCCCCTTGCGATCTCCAGATGCCGATGCCAGCCCGCGGCAACTCGGCAAACAGTGCCGGCGTGTTTCCGAATGTCTGCGATGCGTTCATGCTCGTTCCCGCAGCAAATCACAAAATGTTGCTGGGTTCGAGAAATACAACCATGAAACTGATTGCAAATTCTCTTCCTTCCGTCGGCCGTCTGGGTCGCCCTGTGGTGGATCAAACGGGATTGAGCGGGAGGTTTGATTTCACGCTCGAATGGACGCCGGAGTCAAACGGCCCTGCGCCATCGGGAACGGATGCTCCACTTGACTCACAGGGCATCACCTTCCTGGAGGCGCTGAAGGATCAACTCGGAATGAAACTGAAATCCACAAAAGCACCCATCGACGTTCTCGTTGTCGATCACGTTGACAGGCCTTCGGAGAACTAAACGGGGTTTGCCTTCGGGGTATTTCGAGGACATGAGGCAGTTCGGAGGCCAGCGGTTGACTTCTGTCCCGGGTTTTCATGGCCGTTTGAAGAAACCGTCGAGCCGGGCGCCCAATCGGTGAGCCGCTTCAGGTACGGCCGATCATCACAGTTGCCGAACATTTCCTGATCTATGCTCCCGGCACACCTCCGACTGCACTTATGACGGAAGCCCGAATGCGCTTCGATCCATTCATGCTCGCCATCTTGGAACTCATCGATCGGCTCTGCCATCTTCGCTTACTGCGATGTGCCTATCGTTTACATGTCTACAAGGTGGTGGCGGACGCAGCACGCGGCTCCGGTATTCTTCGGGGCCCTGGTTCGGGCATTGCACCTAATCTTCTGCCTGCCGTGCAGTGGAACATTTTCGCCTGGCTCGCGTGGGGCGTCCTCATCGTAAGCATCCGCTATGCCGCAGAACGCCGTCGGCAAATCACTCAGCAGCAGGCCGCTGTTCAATCTCTCAAACTCATCGCATAGGGGTACCGTGGTTCATTTATTCGCAATTGGTTCTTTCTTCCCATACGATCCCATGGCTGAGTCTGTGATGGCTCATCGCCATCTCGTGATTGCCTATGGTTTGACTTGGTTTGTGCATCTCTGCTACCTCGGCTACGTCGGGCGGAAATGGTTTACGGCCAAGCGTGAGGAACCATAAGGCTGGCGGGATACGGGCGGAAAGGCCGGGCCTTCAACGCCGTTGCGGTCTTTCACGGCTTGGTTGAGTGTGCTGCAGCCCACTACTGCGCCGCAGTGCCAGACGCGGTGGCTGGCGTCTCGTCCGCATAAAGGAATTGGGGGTTGGGAGACCCAGAAGAGCACGAATAACAAAGATTGACACTCTTTGTTATTTTACGTACTGTGAAAGTTAGGAGCTAAGTACATGAACGTCTCTCTCACCACCGAACTTGAGAATTTCGTTAGCGCCAAAGTCGAATCTGGCCGCTACAGTTCCGCGAGTGAAGTAGTCAGGGAAGCGTTGCGCCTGCTTGAAGAGCATGACCGCGCACGCGCAGCGCAGATGGCAGGATTCAACCAGGAACTTGCGCGCCGTCTGGAGACACTCGATCAAGGCAAACACGTCTCTCCCGAAGCCGCCAAGGCAAGGCTCAAAAGCAAGTCCGAGCAACGGCGGAAAGCTCAGGCGTGACGCCTTATGTTCTCAGCGAGGACGCTGACCTGGATTTGAATTGCATCTGGGACTATATCGCCGAAGACAGTAGGGAAGCCGCAGACAAATGGATCGATCGGCTTTTTCGAGCGTTCGACGCAATAGGGGAGACTCCGCATATCGGCCACAAGCGTGAGGATATGACCCCTCTTCCTGTTCTGGCCGGTCGGCGCTTATCTCATCGTTTACCGGGCGACATCCAGACCGGTGGAAATAGTGGCTGTGACCCAAGGAAGCCGGGATATACCATCCTTCCTGCACCGGCGCGTTCCCCACTGAGCTGAGTAGACCTGCAAAATGCAGATGGACTCATGCGGTGAGAGCATACCTGTTGAAGCAAGCGCGCGACAAGCAAGGCTAACTGCAGATCTCTCCACTTCGCTCCTCCCGAATTCCTGTCGAACTTAGTGGCGCCTGGGAGGCTCGTGCGGTTTTCCTTGAGAGAAAACCGCATACATGGTGGTTGCGAGTTCAGCGTGGCAGGAATTCCGGTACGCTTCGGTCGAGATGACAAGGGTGAGGGCGGTTTCTTCTATTGAGAGCAGTTTCCATGGTGGTTGAGAACTGCAGTCATACATTTCGCTTTGCGTCACCCGAGGGAATGAAAATAGGGGGGAGTTGAAGTCTCCACTGCGTTGAGAACCGCAGTGATATCACTTTGTCTCTCTTTCTATTTGACTTTGCAATCCTTTTCCTTGTATTACGAATGCTTACGTTCGCTTCCTTTCATATACGATCGCCGATCAAGAAAAGGGTCTATGTTTCCAACCAGAAAAACGGCTTTGCGAATTGACTGCAACTTCCTTCGAACGCTGGGAGCCACGATCTCGATCCGGTCCGCAATCAGGTCCGGAATTGTTTTCACCACCGTCTTTACCTCTTGCTTGATCGCAACCGCAGCGAACATCCCTGGCGGCAAGGCTCAGATTCAGGGCGGCAATCTCCGCGTCGAATTTGATAGCCGCCTGCGGAGCCGTGTGGTCGCCCGTTTCGACGGAACGGAGACGGTGATGGGGCCGTTCACTGACTCTGAGACGGTGACAACCGCCAATAAGCTCTGGACCGGATTTGCGCTGACGTCGCAGAAGCACGCGCGGACAAAAGACGCGTTTGGGCAGGGTGAGCGGCTCACTGTCGAAGGAAAGGCGGGAGCGCTCACAAAGACGGTCTCCGTCACCGTATACGACGACTTTCCGGCGATGGCCTTTTTCGAGGTCCAGTACAAAAATACCGGAACAACCGAACTCGCGATCAAGACTTGGACGAACAACGCGTACACGATGAACGCGCAAAGCAGTGGGGGGCAGCAGCCGGATTTCTGGTCTTACCAGACTGGCTCCTACGAGAAACGCCCCAACTGGATCCTGCCGCTGCACGCCAATTTTCAGCAGGAGAATTTTCAAGGCATGAATGCCAGCGACTATGGCGGCGGTACGCCGATTGTCGACGTCTGGCGGCGTGACGTTGGCATGGCTGTGGGCCACGTCGAGACGCGGCCGAAGCTGGTTTCTCTCCCCGTCTCCATGCCCGATGCCGCACATGCCACGATGGCTGTACGGTTCAACAAAGAGATCTCCTTGAGTCCCGGTGCAAGTTTTCATACGTTTCGCACCTTTGTCGCCGTCCATCGCGGAGACTATTTCCGCTCACTCACCGACTACCGCCGCTTCATGATGAAACAAGGATTTCAAATGGCCACTGCGCCCGACGACGCCTTCGGCGCCATTTGGTGCGCGTGGGGCTATGGCCGATCGGTGCAGCCGAAGCAGGTATATGACACGCTTCCCACGGCGAAACGAATGGGATTCAAGTGGGTCACACTCGACGACGGTTGGCAGAACAATGTGGGGGATTGGGTGCTTGATCCCAAGAAATTCCCCCGCGGAGACGCTGACATGAAGGCCCTGGTTGACCGCATTCACCAGGAAGGATTCAAGGCTCAGCTCTGGTGGTCACCGCTCAATGCCGTGCCAGACTCGGCGCTGTTGCGGGATCATCCCGACTACGAGTTACTGAACAGTGATGGTTCCAAAAGAAAAGTTTCGTGGTGGCATTCCTACTATTTGTGCCCGGCGGACCGCCGCGTCGTGGAGTACCACAAGGCGCTGGTGCGGAAAATCCTGGTGGATTGGGGATTTGACGGGCTGAAGCTCGATGGCCAGCACATGAACGGAGTTCCAGCTTGTTATAACCCTGCCCACCATCACGCGCAGCCGGAGGACTCGGTCGAAGCTTTGCCGGATTTCTTCCGCGCAATTTATCAAACTGCGCAGTCTGTAAAGCCTGGGGCTCTGGTAGAGTTCTGCCCTTGCGGCACGGCGTTTTCCTTTTTCACCATGCCGCACTTCAATATGTCGGTCGCTTCCGACCCGAGAGGTTCCTTTCAAGTTCGTTCCAAGGCGAAAACCTTGAAAGCTCTGATGGGAGACAACGTTCCATTCTTCGGCGATCACGTCGAGCTCAGCGATGGGGCCAACGACTTTGCGTCCACCGTAGGGGTGGGAGGCGTCGTGGGAACGCAGTTTGTTCTTCCGTCTCTGGTTGAGAAGAGAAGTAAATCCGATTTGACTCCTGCGCGGGAGCAGGATTTCGAAAAGTGGCTTCGCATCTATCGGGAAAAAATGTTGTCAAGAGGACAATATCTCGGGCAGCTCTATGACATCGGCTTCGACGTGCCCGAGACGCATGTCATCCGCAAAGATCAGACTATGTACTACGCCTTTTTTGCCAAGCAGTGGAAGGGAACTGTCGAGTTGCGCGGCCTCGACGACCGCAACTACAGTGTTGTGGACTATGTCACAGGAAAAAGCCTCGGCACGGTGGCGGGACACAATGCACATCTGCCGGTTGCATTCGACGGAGATCTGCTGGTGGAAGTGCGTCCACAGTGAGGCAGGGTGTTTTCCCAGGAGGACGTGCACTGGCGGCTCCCTCGACTACGCTCGGGATGACAATCGGCGCTACGCTTCGGTCGAGATGACAAGGTTGTGGCGGGTTCGGCAATCTGTTTGCGGGGAAACTTATCTTAACTTAGTCGTAAGTGTATGGTATGGCCGTTCAGATTGCGACTTGAGCAAATGCCCCTATAATGATGGCAGATTGCCGGGATTGAGGATGTAATGGCTCAAGCTGCCAAAGTGCGCGCCCGCGGGAACCAGCGATGTTCTATCGCCGGATCGAGGTAAAGCTCGGAGTCACGTCTTTGCGTTCCGACCATGATCTTGCCCGGCTGGTCGATGAACGCCTTCCCCTCACCTCAGTTGAGTCGCTTGCCCATCATGGAATGAGCGATGAAGAAATCTATAGCTTCATCGTTCCACGCCGGACTCTGGTTCATCGGAAAACCCGCCGTGAATCACTCACCCATGATGAGTCTGATCGGGCCGTTCGGATCGCTCGTATCACCTCTCTGGCCGAAGAAGTTTTCGGTGACGACGCCAAAGCCGCTCGTTGGCTCCGCAAGGTGAAGTCTCGGTTTGCAGGCCGCAGTCCGTTTGAGATGCTGCGTACAGAGGCCGGGGCACGCCTGGTAGAAGAGATGCTTCTGCAACTCGATTATGGGTTTGCCGCATAAAGCATTCGTTTGCTTTTCTACTCTGGCTTTCCTGTCCTGCTTGACTGTATAGATCGGTATTCCCTTACATGATTCTTTGGCGCGTGAGCAACTACCAGGCATTGGACGGAATCGGCGGCCTGGTTGCGTCCGGGCGCTGGCATACAAAAGGCCATCCGGTCGTCTACTGCAGCTTGAACCCTGCTACGGCGCTGCTCGAAACTCTTGTCCACCTCGAGATCGACTCAGAGGATCGACCGGAGCGCTTTCAGGTGTTGAGAGTGGAAGGACCAGACTCGCCCTATCAAAAAGGTCGAAGCTGATTCCTTGTCTCCGCATTGGGCAGATGACATCAGCATCACACAGGGCATTGGGGACCGTTGGCTCGGCGAAGGACGCTCGCTTCTATTACAAATTCCAAGCGTGCCTGTGCCGGAGACATGGAATGTGCTCGTCAACCCGCGACACGCCGAAGCTAATCTTCTGAAAATTGCTGCCTCGTATGAGCACGCTTTTGATGCCCGCTTGTTGTAACCTCCGCGCGGAAATATTCAAGGACTTTTCAGGGGCGATGGCATCCGTGTGCTCAGGACGCCGGCACCACGATCAGCGACTGCGCTCCGGGTGACAAAAGGGGACAGTAACTGCTTTCCCGGTCATAGTAATCAGTGCGAAGAGAAAGCTTTTCACTATAATCTCGTTCGGGAGCATAAAATTCATGGCTCGTGAAGAGAATTCGACCGATGGCGAGTAAAAAGAGGCCAGCGACTTGGAATACCAGCTCAGTAGCTGTCAACAGCTTTCATGGCCGACGCTTGCCCGAGTCTGGCCATCTGGCAGGGTATGCGGCTCTGATCGAGCGGTATCGCCTCTCAGTAGTCCTCCCTCCAATACTGGCAGCGATCGGTGAGCGGCACACCAAGAGTTCCACTGACACTTGGCAGATTCTAACGCCCCGTCATGCTCCGCTCGACACTCTCTCTGGACACCTGACATTCGCACTTAAGTGGGAAGGAGTTCAATTAGGCGTTCTTGCCGCACTCTTTCAAATCGTCAAAGATGTCGAGATTGGACAGATCGTCTCTGAAACGCCAACCGGAGCCTACGCGCGGAGGCTTTGGTTTCTGTATGAATGGCTTACAGGCCGGACCCTCGCTCTTCCGGACATGGGCAAGGTCAGAGCAGTTCCCGTGATTGATCCTGAGCTACAGTTTGGCCTCGCAAAGGGTTCGACCGTGACTCGCCAGAAAGTCATTAACAATCTGCCTGGGACTTCGGCTTTCTGCCCTCTCGTCCGTAGAACCCCGAAACTCGACCGCTACGTTGCATCGCAGCTTCCAAAGCGAGCGAGCGAAATCTCCGGCCATACTCATCCTGACCTGTTGGCCCGCGCTGCGGCGTTCTTGTTGCTTGCTGACAGCAAAGCGTCTTTCGCTATCGAAGGAGAGCATCCTCCAGCTAGGCGCATCGCCCGATGGGGTGAAGCCATCGCCGAGGCAGGCCAGGTTCAGCTCTCTCGCGAAGAACTGGAGCGGCTCCAGCGAATCGTCATTGGAGATGCAAGGTTTGTACCTTTGGGCTTGCGGACGGAAGGTGGGTTTGTGGGTGAAAGCGATCGATCGACCGGCGAGCCGATTCCCGATCACATCAGCGCAAAACCAGACGACCTCCTCGCCCTGGTCGAAGGCATGGTCGCCTTCGATGACCGCTGTTCTGCCGGGGGTTCCGATCCCGTGATTGCTGCGGCTGTTCTCGCCTTCGGCTTCGTTTACATCCATCCATTCGTCGACGGAAACGGCCGCTTGCATCGCTGGCTAATCCACCATGTTCTCGCCCGAGGAGGCTTCAATCCGCCAGGAATTGTATTCCCGATCAGCGCAGCCATCCTGCGACATCTTGACCTTTACCAGCAAGTCCTCGAATCTTATTCGCGTCCCCTCCTGAAAGTGATCGATTGGACGCCCAGGATAGACGGCAATATTGAAGTCCGGAACGAAACAGCAAACTTCTATCGTTTCTTCGATGCCACGGCCCACGTAGAGTTCTTATTTGATCGTGTGGCTGAAACTGTTGAAGAGGATCTTCCGAGGGAGGTCCACTATTTGAAGACATACGATGCCTTCGTGAGCCGCGTTGAAGTGTTCTTTGATATGCCGAAGAGCACCTTGGACTTGTTGTGGCGTTTCTTGCAACAGAACGACGGAACACTCTCTAAGCGCGCGCGAGAACGCGAGTTCTCTAAGCTCACGGCCCCCGAGACGTCTGCTATCGAGGAAGTATTCGCGCAAGTCTGGAATAAGAGCGAGAAGCCGTAACTCTGCCTCAGGTGCTCACAGCCAAGAGGGTTCTGCAGGTTCTTGAGTTGGTGTTGGTCTGACTACAGGCGGGCGGTCGTTTCGCGGCCCCTGCCATTTCCGCGACGGATCGGGACAGAGGATTGGAAAGGGAGCAGGTTCTCTGAAGAAGCTTAGAGCGGGCTCAAAAGAATTTTTGGCGCTGTTGGTTCTTCTGGGCACGTCTGGCTGCGGAACGAGCTTTCGTGTTCACCCAACCGTCGTGTTCGTCGGTGATTCCATTACCAATCAATGGGCGGCGAGCTACAACGGGCAGCAGGCTACGTTCGCCGAAAACAATTGGCTCGACGTCGGTGTTCTTGGGCTTAAGTCGAGCCAGATCCTGGTTGAATTCGAAGAGTATATCCCGGCGCTCGAGCCCCGGGTCGTGCACATCATAGCCGGCACCAACGACGTATATTCAGGGTGGCAATTATCCGGCACTTCAAACAACATCCAGGCCATGGTGAGAATAGCGAAACAGCATCACATCGCTGTGGTGCTTGGGACCATCCCACCCTGGGGACCGGAAGCCATCGCAGAAGGGGTAGATCCCAGCCCGCAGAGATTCCAACGCATCGCTCAACTCAATCAATGGATCATCCAGTTTGCGTCGCAGCAGGGGATTGCAGTGGTCGACTATCACTCGGTGCTCGCGGCCGCGAATGGAGAAAACTATGGTCAGGGGCTGAGCTTTGACGGCATCCATCCCAGTCCGACCGGTTACGCGCTGATGACCTCGCATGCAGAGCAGGCTCTGCAGGGGCCGGACGGGCCCACCTCTGGGGGCACAAATCCCTAGACGTCACTGCCCGCTACACATCTCATCCTTCCTTATGTTCGGGATGAGTACATTCGGGAAATGCAGCAACGTAGGTGTTGCCGATGTATTCCATCTCCTTGTGTACGCCCGTCTCAGACGTGTAGTAGCCATTGACTGTCATCTGTTTCAGCGACACGAAGAACCGGTCCAAATCGGTTTTGGGATTCTCTTCGTTGGCTGCGGCTTTGTGCAGAGCCTCGGCCACGGAAGTGCCTGCGGCTTCCTCGCGCATCAGCCGCAGTCCGTCATGCCATTGCTTTTTGACGGCGTCGCCGCTGGTGGCCACCATCAGGTCGGCGAACAGGTTGGTCCTGGCCTCGTGTGCGCCGGGAGAGTGGCCGTCGGCCGGGATAATCATTTCCATGAGCCGGTCGAGAAGGAGGCTTTCCTCTTCGGTGAAGCACTGCAGCTTGTAGGAAGCCGCGGTGGGCACTGCCGGCGCTGCCTGCATATGCGCCATGGCGGTATTGGGCAGCGCGTTCAGCTTTTGTGACAACGCGGTCAGGGCGACGAGTTTGAGCACCGCTCTTCTTTCCATATTCTCCTCTGTGCCTTATGCCTTCGATGCGACTGCGCCGGCCTTCTGGCTTCGGCGTGAACGTACTTACCAAGCTTAGAGTTCGCCTCTTTTTCGTTGTTCCTTTATATAGTCGGCAGCGCGCAACGACAGGGCCATGATGGTAAGCGTCGGGTTCTTCTCGCTCGAAGTGGTGAAGCAGCTGCCATCGGTCACGAAAAGGTTTTTCACGTCGCGTGCCTGGCAATAGCTGTTGAGCACCGACGTGCGCGGATCTTTGCCCATGCGCACCGTCCCCACTTCGTGGCTCGCAAAGCCGCCGGGATCCTTACCGAGGCTCGGGTAGACCGTGCCTTTCATGTGGGAAGAAACTTCGAGCATGCTCTGTTTCGCTGCTTGCCACAAAGCATGATCGTTCTCGCTGAAACGAAAATGCACGACCGGGGTGGGAATTCCATGGGCATCTACTCGGGTTGGATCGACCGTCACACAGTTCCGGTAATCCGAGGTGACCTTGCCCCAGCTACCGAAGGACAAGTATCCGGGCTGCATTTTCCGTACCCGCTCCTTGAAGGACGCTCCATAGCCTGGCAGTCTGGCGGCCTGGTGCGGGAACATGTAACTCGAGTAGTTCACTTGAAATCCCCAGCCCCCGACGTAATCGCTTTTTCCGGAAAGCTGGTTGTAACGAGGCACGTACACGTGATCGGTGGCGCCATCCTGGTTGGAAGGCTTTTGCCCCTGGAGTTCGTCCAGATAAATGCTCACCGACCCGCTCAGGTGGCCGTGGAGATGATGCCCGACCCTGCCGCTGGAATTGGCAAGCCCTGCCGGGTATTTTTGCGAGCGTGAATTGAGCAGAAGTCTTGCCGATTCCACGGTGGAGCAACAGACCACAACGATCGCAGCCTTCACCTGTTGTTCCGCGCGCGTTTCCGTATCGATGAAGGAGACGGCGCTCGCCAGGCCCTCGCGGTCGATCAGAACCTCGCGCGCGAGGGCATTCTGGCGAAGGGTGAAATTGCCCGTAGCCCGAGCTTTGGGCAACATGCAATCGGGCGTGCTGAAGATCGACGCGACGTCGCATCCATCCATGCAGTGGCCACAATAATGGCAAGCGGCCCGCTTATCGTAAGGACGGGTGAGGACTGCCTTGCGCACCGCTATGAGCGGAATGCCCATCGCGTTCGTGGCCCGCTTCATGATGTGTTCGCTGCAGCGCCAGGGGATGGGGGGCAAATAATTCTTGCCCGCGGGCAGGATGTCGAGATGATCGTCGTTGCCGCAAACCCCTATGATCTGTTCGATGCGATCGTAATAGGGCGCGAGTTCCTCGTAGCTGAGCGGCCAGTCTTCCTCGACGCCCTGCAACGACCACTCTTTGAAGTCTCTCGGGGCGTAGCGCAGGGTAACGGCGTTCCAATGCATGGTTCTGCCCCCGAGAACGCGCACTCGATCGACCGAGATGTCATCGCAATCGGTGTAGGCAACGGATTTTGCAATGTCCCCCTGATAAAAGGGCACTTGCTTCTCACCGCGGAAGCCGCGAAAAGGCAACTCGTACGGCCACTTGTGAGAGAGCAACTCCCACGGAGCGACTCCCTTTCCTGCTTCCAGCAGAACGACTTTGGCTCCGCCCTCGCACAGTTCCTTCGCCATGACGCCGCCGGCAGCGCCGGAGCCGATGATGCAGACGTCGAATCTTTCGTCTTTAGCCAATCGAGGGTTCCTTCCGAGGAAGATAATGCGGGCGACCTAACGCCTGGTTCCCGCGTATTGTTTCATCTGCGGGCCCTCTGTGTCGCAACCAAAGTCGGGGTGGCCCATTCAAGCCTGCTTTTGGTGTAAAGTTCCACGACATCCTTTACAGTTTGTCTCCAGACATCCTTTACAGTTTTTAGTTATGAACCCGCCGCAGCAGTGGGGAGGGAAAGTGGGAAACGCTGTGCGTTTTCCACTTTCCCTCCCCTTGTCGCGGCTAACGAATCCAACGCTTCACCAGAACCGATTTGTTGGCGTTGAGGTCGAGTTCGCGGATCACGGTGTTGCAGTAGTAGACCAGGGCACGTTGTTCGACGGAAACGATCTGTACCCATTGCCGGCTAAGTGCGCGGCTGAAGTGCCATTGCTGTCCATCTACCTGAAGCTTTCCGTCCGCATCCACCTTGCGTAAGGTCGCGCCTTGGGGATACTCCCAGCTTGCCGGGTTGGGGTCATATTTCCGTTCGCTCGGCGTCCATAGCTTCGCCGGAGTCCTCATCCCCAGGGCCTCGTGCGGCCGAACATGGTTGTACTCCCAACGGTAGTCATCCAGCCACTGTTGGGTTCTCTGCTGATCTAGCCGCCTCTTCCGCAAGGCACGAAGCAGCGTGCCATGGAAGCGTTCCACTTTGCCTTGCGTCTGCGGATGCCGTACTCCACTCCAGTGCAGGTGGATTCCTTGTCGCATGAGCCAGACCGAGAGCGCCGTCAGAGCAAGCGCCGATCGTGGACCCCACCACGGGATGCCGTGATCCATCAGCATCCCCTCGGGCACACCGCAACGCTGAAAAACCTGTTCTAACTGCTCCCGCACCGGCTCTGCCTGTGTGCTGCCTAAGGCCTGTAAACCAATCAGGTAACGGCTATGGTCATCCACGATCGAGAGTGGGCCCACCGGCTGATTCCAGCCGCGCGGGCCTTTGAAGTCCATCTGCCAGAGCTCATTGGGACGGCTGTGTTCAAACCGCTTACACTCCCGACTGCGCTGCTCACGCTGCTCCACCAACTTGTGGCGACGAAGAATCCGGTGAACCGTACTTGCAGGCAGTTCGGGACCGGCTTGCTCCACCAGTCTCAGAGCTAACTTCCGCGCTCCCCAATCTGGATACCGCTGCCACAAAGTAACCACCTGTTGCTCCACACACTCCGCCGTCTTACTCGGACTCTTGTGCGGCCTTCGACTCTGCTCCGCAATGCCCTCCAGCCCTGCGCTGCCGTAACGCTTTAACCACAAGTACCCTGTCGGACGAGAAATCTGAAACTCTTCGCAGAGACGACTGAAGGCCTTCTCCTTCCGCGCCGCCGCCACCACAAACTCCACCCGCTGTTGTCGTACATCCATCGTCTTCCAGCCCATCTTCCTTCACACTCCGCCGCTCGCTGCGCTCGCGGCAGAGTGTAAAGGATGTCTGGAGACGTTTTGTAAAGGATGTCATGGAACTGAACACCTGCTTTTGGCTTGAGTGGGGTACACAAATGTCTGCGTCTGGGCTGATCGGCACTGTAGAAAGTTTGGGGCGAACAGCAGTACTCCCCCACTCAAGCCAAAACCGGGCTTGAATGGGCCACCCGGGCGTTTGTTGAGTACGTAACAGGTGAGATTACAATTTGAAGATTGCCATCATTCATCCGCCCTGCTGTAGGTCGCGCCTGTTGTGCAGGTTTCGCGAACGACGATCCGGCTCAAGCCCGGCAGTGTGGACACCAGGTTTTTCCAGATCCAGCGGGCTATGACCTCACTCGTGGGGTTCTCCAAACCAGGGATTTCGTTTAGATAATTGTGGTCGAGTTGTTTCCAAAGAGGCTCAAATGCAGCCTTGATGTCTGCAAAGTCAAGGACCCACTCCAGGCGCGGTTCCAGGGGACCGGACACATGAATTTCCACCTTGAACGAGTGTCCGTGTAACCGGGAGCATTTATGTCCCTCGGGAACATGAGGAAGGCGATGTGCGGCCTCGAATGTGAACTCCTTGAAAATCTCCATCTCACAAGAAGTTTATCCCACGTAATTACCCAGGCGAGTCCTTCGCAGCAGGCGTAAGCACGCGCTCCGGCGCGGCCATTGCAGGACGCAGCCCAAGTCAACCTGATAAATTACAAAGTGTGGACGAAGAGCGATGTATGGGCAGCGGAAATGAGCAGAAAGCTGTCGTCCTGCTGAGCGGCGGCCTCGATTCAACAACAGTGCTGGCGCTTGCACGTAAACAGGGGTTCACGACGTATGGCCTCAGCTTCGACTACGGCCAGAACCACAAACTGGAGTTAGAGTCCGCTAGCCGCATCGCGAAACTCTACGGTGCCGAGCGGCATTTGATCGCCAGGGTCGACCTGAAATCCTTCGGGGGATCTGCACTGACCTCAGACGAACCTATCCCAAAGCATCGATCGCCACAGGCGATCGGCGAAGGGATACCCGTGACCTATGTTCCAGCGCGGAATACTGTATTTCTCTCGCTGGCGCTCGCCTGGGCCGAATCGCTGGGCGCCCTGGACATCTTCATCGGTGTAAACGCCCTGGATTACAGCGGATATCCCGACTGCCGCCCCGAGTTCATCGAGGCGTTCGAAACCATGGCTAATTTAGGAACAAAGATCGGAAGCGAAGGTAAACGGATCCGCATCCGGACACCGCTGATCTCGATGACCAAACGCGAAATCATTGAGACAGGGCTGGCCCTTGGAATCGACTACGGGATGACGGTGAGTTGTTACGATCCATCTGCGAATGGCTTAGCTTGCGGCGCTTGCGATGCGTGTCAACTGCGGTTGAAAGGCTTTAGTGAAGCCGGAGCCATCGACCCAGCGCACTATGCGGGAGGAGCTTGATTTTGGCTTACGCGGTCAAGGAGATTTTCTACACGTTGCAAGGCGAGGGCTTTCACGCGGGCAGGGCCGCGGTCTTTTGCCGGTTCGCCGGCTGTAACCTGTGGAGCGGACGAGAGATCGATCGCGCGACCGCGATCTGCACCTTCTGTGACACGGACTTTGTAGGGACGGACGGCGATGGCGGCGGGAAGTTCGCGTCGGCCTTGGAACTGGCAAATGCAGTGGCTGATTTTTGGCCTAAAAACGACACCGGGCGACGTTTCGTCGTGTGTACGGGCGGGGAACCACTTCTCCAGCTTGACCCTGCGCTGATTGACGCACTGCATAGCCTCAACTTTGAGATCGCAATCGAGACCAATGGTACGATCCCTGTTCCCGAAGGCGTTGACTGGGTCTGTGTGAGCCCGAAGAGCGGAGCGACGTTAGTCGTTCACAAGGGCGACGAGATTAAGGTCGTCTATCCGCAATCCATCGATCCCCGGACGTATGAAACATTGGCGTTTCGTCACTTCTTCATTCAACCGATGGACGGAGACAAGGCGCAAGATTCTTTGTCGGCGGCGATCAGATTTTGTGGTCAAAACCCTCGTTGGCGACTGAGCTTGCAAACTCATAAGCTCATTGGCATCCGCTAAACCCCAATGCAATAACTAAACCCTACCCCCTGGACGGGTGCCCCCAACATGCGAAGCTGGGGCGCCGCCCGTCCAGAGAGTAAGGCTTGCAGTCAACCCGAGAAGGAACAACCCAATAGGCCCCTCATCACAGAAAACCCCGCCATGCGATCATGGCAGGGTGCCCTCAGGCCATCTTCCGAATCGTCATAACTGTAGCCCTTACGGAGAACTCCCCATGCCCATCGAAAATATAAGCCGGCGTACTTTGCTCGGATCTGCAACCGCGGCGGTATGCCTGGCCGCGCTGTCGAAAGCCGGCGCAACCACCGAATGGAAACCACGCCTTGGCATTTTGGGCCATTACACCGAAGCGAACGTGGATTTCGCCCTTCAGGAAGAATTCAACAACATGATCCTGTCAGCGGGAGCAGGCGTTCCGGGGCTGGATACCACCAGGATCACGGACGAGCAAATCGCTCAAGTCAGGAACCACCTGTCATCGAAGCGGATGCACGTTTCGGCGCTGCAGGTGAATGCGAATCATATCGCTACCGATCCGGCAGAGCGCGCGCGGGAAAACAGCAACTTCGTGAAAGCCATCGAACTGGCAGGGAAGCTGGGCGTTTCTTATATAGGAACGCAGTCCGGTAAGGATGTCTCCAAACCCTTTGCCGCGCAGGTGGACGAGATTGTGCGCGTGTACCACGAGAAATATTTCGCTGCCTGCGAAGAGCACAAGGTGCGCATCTTGTGGGAGCCCTGGCAAGGGGGACCGAACATTGCCACCAGCCCGGTGGGCTTCGACGCGCTCTTCACCGCCTTCAAGGATTCGCCCTATGTCGGTCTGCAATACGATCCCTCTCATCTCCTGTGGCAAATGATGGATCCGATTCAAACCGCGAAAGACTTTGTTGACAAGATCTACGACGTCCATCTGAAAGACACGCAGATTCATTGGGACATTGTGCGCCGAGGGGGCATCGAGCCGGTGAACCAGGCCCGGTGGTGGCAATTCCGCATTCCGGGGATGGGCAGTATCCCCTGGCCCGAGTTCTTCAGCGTTCTGCAAAGCGCCGGCTATCAGGGCGCGATGAGTATTGAGCACGAAGACGATCTTTATGGCGCGTCCGACAACCCCGGCCCGGATTTCAGTGAACCGTACAAAGTCGGCTTCCGCATGGGCCGCCGCTACCTCCGGCAATACGTGCCGGTGTAGCGCGGAAGAACTCCGGCCCTGCTTCCTGCAACGCGACTGGGGTGGTAGTGCAGGCCAGCATGCGCCACCCGGGCATTTCGCTTATCGAGTATTCAGGAATCCGTGTATAACACGGAACGAAGTGGCTTCAGAGATACTGCGCGCTATACTTCCGCGAAGAGGCCAAAGCGCGACCCTATGCATCTTCTCCGTCCGTCCTTTCTCGCCGTTCTGCTTCTCACAGGCTCACTGGCACATGCGCAAACACCGGCGCCACCCGCGACACCCCCTCGCCCCGCGCCACCCACCCGTGACCCCGCCACGCCCGGCTATGTTGCCGCCAGCTCATTAAGCGACGGTGCTGTGCCGCCAGCCAACGTGGATGGCAACTTCATTCTGGGCCCGACCCATGCACCTGCGCCCGAAGCGGTGGCTCGGCCAGACGTGCCACAGGGAGCCGTCTCGGGGTTCGTTCTGAACTCATCCGACAGCAAGTTTTACCCGGGCATTGCCCGCGACCCAGGCCCCCTCGGCACGCCCGATCCCACTGCCCCGGCGAAGCTGATCGTCACCACCAGCCACCCTGCGCCCTACAGCCGGAGCGTCACGGTATACATCCCGAAGCAATATGTCGCCGGCACGGCCGCGCCCTTTATCGTAGGGGCCGACGGCCCAGACCCTCTGCTCTTTACTACGCTCGATAACCTCATCGCCGCGCATCGCGTGCCAGCCATGATCGCCATCTCCATTTCGAATGGAGGAGGCGATGCGCAAGGCAGCGAACGCGGCCTGGAATACGACACCATGTCTGGCCACTATGCGGAGTTTGTGGAGCAGGAGGTGTTGCCGGCCGTTGAGTCGCACTTTCACGTCAAACTCAGCCACGACCCCGAGGCCCGCGCCACCATGGGCGGAAGCTCCGGAGGTTCCTGCGCGCTCATCATGGCCTGGTACCACCCGGAGCTATACCATCGCGTTCTCACCTACTCCGGCACCTACGTCAACCAGCAGTGGCCTTCCAACCCGGAGACCCCTCACGGCGCCTGGGAGTTCCATGAGCACCTCATCCCAGGCTCACCCGTCAAGCCGCTGCGGCTTTGGCTTGAGGTCGGAGACCGCGACCTGCTCAACCCCAACGTGATGCGCGACGATCTCCACGACTGGGTACTTGCCAACGAAAAGATGGCGAGCGTGCTGGCCGCCAAGGGCTACCACTACCAGTTCGTCTTCGCCCGCAATGCGGGGCACACCGACCGCACGGTTAAACAGCAGACACTGCCCGAAGCCCTCGAGTATTTGTGGCAGGGCTATCAGACTCCGGCTGCGAAGCACTGAATGGCCGGGACGAATCCGCTCGTAGCCAGACCCTGGATGGCGCTTTCCAGCCTGGGTTTGGCTTGCGGTGGGGACGGATTTCTTCCCTCAGGCCGACCGGAAGGCTCAGAGAACTTAGGGGCGGGCAAAGCCGGTTGCGGGCTTGTGTGAGGCACCCTCGGAGTTTCATTACGCTGGATGGGCCTGCCAGGGACAGAATCCTACCGCGCGCTTGTGGCATCTATTAGTCAAGGAAGAGACCCGATGGGCGGCTGAAATGCCCCATACACCTCGTAAGGGATCCGTTTTCGAACCTGGCTTCGGATCTGGCCTGGAACCTGGCCCTGATGTATGACAAAGAACCCGTTCCACGAAGCCTCTTCCCTAAAGCTACGTATGAGTGATACATGAAAGACAGGTAAAACGTGACTACCAACCCTCGAGGCTAATGATGGAACCCGGCGGCGCCGCTGCAGACCTTCCCAAAGCAGGCGGTCTTGTGGTGCCTGATGCAATGCTGGGCGAGCAACACCCGGTTCAAAATCCGGCCCAATATCCGGTCCTGATCGAAGCCCGCCATTTGCGAAAAGAGTACGCAACCGGCCGTGGCCGCCTGATCCTTTTTGAGGACATCAACTTCCAGGTAAGAGCCCGCCAGATGCTGGCCATTGTTGGCCAATCGGGAGCAGGCAAAAGTACCCTTCTACACATTCTGGGTGCGCTCGATACCGCAACGGCAGGGGAAGTACACTTCGGATCTTCGCTTTTGCAGTCTCTCTCCGCCAGTGAGGCTGCGGACTTTCGCAACCGCGAAATCGGTTACGTGTGGCAATTTCACTACCTGTTGCCTGAATTTACGGCAGTAGAGAACGTAGCGCTGCCCCTTCTGGCACGAGGCCAGTCTAAGAAGGAGGCAACACAACAAGCTCAGCACTGGTTGAGTGAAGTCGGATTGGCCGACCGCTCAAACCATCGTGCCGGTGAACTTTCCGGCGGGGAGCAGCAGCGCGTCTCGATCGCGCGCGCCTTGATCACCCGGCCCAAGCTTCTGCTGGCCGACGAGCCGACAGGCGATCTGGACGACCAGACGGCAAACACCCTGTTCGTCCTGATCGAGCGCCTGCATGCTCACTATGGACTGACCTCCATCCTGGTGACGCACAACCTAGCTCTGGCAAGACGTTGCGAGCGGGTCATGCGATTAAGCCAGGGACGGATCGAAGAAGTGTCGCCAATAGACGTTTAAGGTGGTTTCCGGGCCTAGAAGCTGCTTGAAGGGGAGGTATTGACAACCACGTTTTAAAGAGTTGGGCCTGCAATAGCAACGGTTTGCCCCAAAAGGGTGACTCGTTTGCGGGGCTGAGGCGATATAAGATTAAAGAAAGGTTATATCCGCACCTAGCCGAGTGGTTTTCCCGGGCGTAAGCCGTTCCGGGGAGATGGAACAGCACGAAAGTTTATCGTTGGCGCCAGACGACCCCTTGCGGGACCCGGGTGGCTCACCAAAGGAAGCTTTTTAAGGGGGATCATGTTCGAACGGTATACAGAAAAGGCGCGGCGCGTAATCTTCTTCGCACGGTATGAGGCCAGTCAGTTTGGTTCCCCGTATATCGAGACGGAGCACTTGTTGCTGGGTTTACTGCGTGAAGATAAAGCACTCACCAACCGCTTTCTCCGCTCCCATGCCTCGGTGGAGTCGATTCGTAAACAAATCGAAGGCCACACCACGATACGGGAAAAGGTTTCCACCTCGGTCGATCTACCCTTGTCGAACGAATGCAAGCGGGTTCTGGCGTACGCGGCCGAAGAAGCAGAACGCCTGTCGCACAAGCACATCGGTACCGAGCACCTGCTGCTGGGGCTGCTGAGGGAAGAGAAGTGCTTCGCCGCGGAGATTCTGCACGAGCGTGGGCTGCGTCTGCTGGCCATTCGTGAGGAACTGGCGCGCGCCACGCAGGAGAAAGGCTCCGCCTTCGCAGCGCAACCGTGAATCGAGCCTGCTGGTCGAGTTCTCACGCGATCTGACCCAGGCCGCCATGGATAACCAGCTTGACCCGCTGGTGGGCCGCGACCAGGAACTGGAACGGGTGGTACAGATTCTGTGCCGCCGAACCAAGAACAACCCGGTGCTGATCGGCGAGCCCGGTGTAGGTAAGACGGCTATCGTCGAGGGCCTGGCCCAGCGCATCTCTGACGGCGAAGTGCCCAGCTTCCTCGCCGACAAGCGCGTGCTGGCGCTCGACCTCTCGCTCATCGTGGCCGGCACCAAGTACCGCGGCCAGTTCGAAGAGCGGCTCAAGACCATCATGAAAGAGCTGATGGAGAACCAGAATTCCATCATCTTTATCGACGAGTTGCACACCCTGGTGGGCGCGGGTTCGGCCGAGGGTTCGCTCGACGCGGCCAACATACTCAAGCCGGCTCTCTCGCGCGGTGAAATTCAGTGCATTGGCGCAACCACGCCGGCCGAATATCGCAAGTCGATCGAGAAAGACCGCTCGCTCGAGCGCCGCTTCCAGGCCGTCAAGGTACCGCCTCCGAACGAGGAGGATGCAATCCGCATCATCATGGGCATCAAGGACCGGTATGAGAAGTTCCATGCCGTCAGCTATACCGATGACTCCATTCAGTTTGCGGTTTCGCATTCGAATCGGTACATTCCCGACCGGTTCCTGCCCGATAAGGCCATCGATCTGATCGACGAAGCTGGAGCACGCGTCAAGCTGCGCCAGACCTCGTTGCCCGAAGAGATCACCGAGGTGCAGAAGCGCATCAAGTTCATCGTGCATCGCATGGAAAACGCGATTGCCAACCATGAATTTGAGAAAGCGCGCTTCTACTCTGACGAAGAACGCAAAGAGCGCGAGAACCTGCGCGCCCTGCGCGACAAGTACCACCTCGACGATTCAACGGCCGGCATCGTAGGCCGCGAAGATATCGAAGATGTGGTCAGCCGCTGGACCGGCGTGCCCGTTACCTCGATCAAGGAAGAAGAAACGCAGAAGCTGTTGCGCGTGGAAGAAGAACTGCACAAGCGCGTTATCTCGCAAGACAAGGCGATCTCAGCCCTGTCGCGCGCGATTCGCCGCTCGCGCGCGGGGCTCAAGTCGCCCAACCGGCCGATTGGTTCGTTCCTGTTCCTCGGCCCGACCGGCGTAGGTAAGACGGAAATGGCGCGCACCCTGGCCCAGTTCCTCTTCGGCAGCGAGAAGGCGCTCATCCGCTTCGATATGTCGGAGTTCATGGAGAAGCACTCGGTCTCGAAGCTCATCGGTTCGCCTCCGGGCTACGTGGGCTACGAGGAAGGGGGGCAGCTCACCGAACGGGTGAAGCGGTCGCCTTACTCCGTGGTCCTGCTCGACGAAATCGAGAAGGCGCATCCTGATGTGTTCAACATTCTGTTGCAGGTGTTTGAAGATGGCCAGTTAACCGACGGCCTCGGCAACACGGTTGATTTCAAGAACTCGATCATCATCATGACCTCGAACATCGGCGCGCGGCATCTGCAGAGAAAGCAGGGCCTTGGCTTCCAGTCCGACAGGGAAGACCTGCTGATGGACAAGATGGAAGAACTGGTCAAGAACGAGGTGAAGCGGACCTTCAATCCAGAGTTCCTGAACCGTCTGGACGAAGTCATCATCTTCCTGTCGCTTGGGGATGCGGATCTTATCCAGATTCTCGAGTTGCTGGTACAGCAACTGAACGCGAACCTGGTGCAGAAAGCCATCACGCTCTCGGTGACCGAAGAAGCCAAGAAGTGGATTCTAGAAAAGACGCTGGTCGACCGCACCTACGGTGCGCGTCCTCTGCGCCGCGCACTGCAGCGCTACGTAGAAGACCCACTGTCGGAAGCGCTGATCGCCGGCGGCATCTCCCAGCGTCCAGCGTTCCTGGAGGTCTACCTGGAAAACAACCAGCTCTTCTACCGCCCTGTAAGCGAAGTCGGGAGAAGACAAGTCAGCGGGCATTCTGCTCTTCAGCGCATAAGCGGGTCGCCAATCAAGTACAAAGGCCGGGGCAACCACCCCGGCCTTTTTGCGTTTCGAGAAATACAGGTTAGAAACTCTACGTGGCCTGCGGTCCTGCCTTATCCCTTCGCGCCAATGCCTTTTAAGTGCGCCAGGTACTCGGCTGGTGAGAGCACCACGACCCCACCCCGAGCTTCCTCAGGGAAATGCTGAAGATTACCCGTCACCAGCCAAGCGCCAGCGGTATGCGCCAGAGCGATAAACGGAAAATCGTTTGCGTCCGGTCCACCATAATGCCAGGCCGCAGCATCTGGAAGCCGCAAGCTTTTTTCGATCAGAAACTCCAACCAGAGTGGAGGGAAGCCAAACCGTTGAAATTTGGGCCGCTGCAAAATCGCCCGGTACTCTTTCACGATCAAAGGGCTGGTGACGGCCTGTACCAGCCCATCCAGAACCCAATCCATGATGATCTGCGCCGGAGCGCCGTCAAGCTTAATGCCGGCGGAGACGATGACGTTCGTATCAAGGACCGCAAGCCTCATCGCGCCTTCCGGCGTTTCGGAACCTTGCGAACTCGCTTGATCTCCTCAGCGATCTCTTCTTCGCTCAGTTGGTCTAGCCCAGACGCCCTGGCATGCAGCCAACTCTCATGCAAGCTTGCTTTGGCCATGGCCCTCCGCAGTTCCTGCTCTTCCATGGCAACATCGCCCAGTACCGGAACGAGAAAGTAAGCCGGCCCTTGCTGGCCCGCCAGCAAAATGGTCTCCCCCTGCGGAACCGCCTTGAGCGCCTGGGATCCGCGAGTCCGGAATTCTCGAAGCGAAATCTGACGCATGGTCCACCTCTCCGGTTAGTGTAGCCGAAATGGCTACGGCAGCGTCAAGAGCTGTGATGGGTATTTCCGCGGCCTGAAGACCCCGAAAGGCTGATACTTCCCCCTACGACAACAGCAACTCAATATCCTCCGCCGTGAGATCTCGAATCAGACTGTTGTCGGCGCCGATAATGGCGTCGGCCAGACCGCGCTTCTTCTCCTGCAGTTGCAGCACCTTCTCCTCCACGGTATCGCGGGCGATCAGGCGATAAGCAAACACCTGCCGCATCTGACCGATGCGGTGCGTCCGATCGACTGCTTGTGCTTCTACCGCTGGATTCCACCACGGGTCGAGGATAAACACATAGTCGGCAGCGGTCAGGTTCAAGCCTACCCCGCCCGCCTTCAGGCTGATAAGAAAGAGGCCGCATCCCGCATCCTCCTGGAACCGTTCAACCCGGGCTTCGCGGTCGCGCGTCTTTCCATCGAGATACTCGAAGGTGATCCCTTCGCCGGCAAGCATCCTTTTAAGAATTGCGAGCAGACTGGTGAACTGTGAAAACACCAGCGCCTTATGCCCTTCCTCCAGCACGGACTTGAGCTGTTCCATCAGTACATCGAGCTTGGCGCTCGATTCCGTGACGCGCTTCCTATCCACCAGGCCGGGATGGCATGCAGCCTGGCGCAGCCGCAGCAGCGCTTCCAGCACCATGATTTTCGACTTGCCCACCCCCTGCGTCGCCACCTTCTTCAGCAAAGCGTCACGGTAGTGGTTGCGCAATTCGTCGTATAGCGTGCGCTGCTGGGGCTCCAGTTCACAATAGACGGTCTGCTCGATGCGTGGCGGCAGTTCCTTCGCCACCTGCTCCTTTGTGCGCCGCAGCAGAAACGGCCGCAGCGCATGAGCGAGCAGCTTGCGCGTCTCCATGTCAGGATCGCGTTTCGACGCGCTCATGAGAGCAAAGGCGCCCGATGCGCCCAGCATTCCGGGATTGAGAAATTCGAACAGCGACCACAACTCCCCCAGATGGTTCTCAATGGGAGTGCCGCTCATAGCCAGACGGTGGTTGCCGCGCAGCAGACGCGCGGCCTTTGCCGACGCAGTCTTGTCGTTCTTGATCGCCTGCGCCTCGTCGAGAATCACATAATCGAAGACTCTGTCTTTAAAGTGCAGAGCATCGCGGCGCAGAGTTCCGTAGGTGGTGAGGATGAGATCGTAACTGGAGATGTCCTCTTTACGGCGTGCCGTACCGGTGTAGTCGAGTACGCGAAGCTGTGGAGCAAATCGCTCCACCTCTCGCTTCCAGTTAAAGATGAGTGATTTAGGCACCACCGCGAGAGAGGGCGCCTCGATCTGCCCCGCGCCGCGCAGCGCCCGCCGCGTTTCGAGCAGCGCCAGTACCTGCGCTGTTTTGCCCACGCCCATGTCGTCGGCGAGGCACCCGCCGAAGCCGAACTGGCGCAGAAAGTGCATCCAGCCAAGCCCTTCCCGCTGATACCCGCGTAACTGCCCCTGGAAGCCGGCGGGTTGTTCGGCCGGCTCGATCGAGTGAAACCTGGCGAGTTGCTCGCGCACATGCTGGAAGGCGGCATCGCAATCGACCGTGGGCTGGGTCGCCAGCAGGGCGTCGAGCAGCCCCGCTTGTCCTGGTGAAAAGCGAATGTGGTTGCCCTCGACTTCACCCATGGCAGCCACCGGGCTGAAGCGCTCGAGCCATGCCTCTGGAAGCAAACCGTATGAGCCGTCGTCGAGCGTGACCATGCCGTCGCCGCGCTTGAGCGCTGCCAGCAACTGGGGCAACCGGGCTGTCGTTTCGCCGTAGACCACTTCAGCATGCAACTCGAACCAATCCACTCCGCTGGTTACGGAAACGCCGCTCTTGCCCGGCTGGCGATACACTTTGCCCTCTGCGGAGACCTGCCAACCGAACTCAACAAGAGCGCGCACGGCGTTCGGCAGCTTGCTCGTCGCAATACTCCATGTGCTGTCTCCTGGCTGGTCTGCCGCGGAGTATCGCAGGCCCAGTTCCTGTAATCGCCCTACGGCGGCCTGCTCGCCCGCCTGGTCGCGCCGCAAGAGCCGCCGCGTCGCCGCATCGTAGATGCCCACCGACTTGACTTCGTGCCGGACCATGCGGTCTTCGTAAAGAAAAGACAACTCGGCCTGCAACCGGTCCTGGGCGGAGCGATATACATAACGAGGCCGGTAGAACTTCAAGCAGGCTTGCGCGGCGGGGGAAACTTCTGTGAATTGCCACTCCTGCGGCAGATCGATCGGAGGCAGCGCCGGTGTGTGGATAAGGTTGGTGAAGAACTCCTCTCGTTCCTCTTCGGTTACCGCGAGGTCGCCGCGACTGCGAATCCCGAGGACCCAGGCAAATGCCCCGTCTTCGTTCCAGGGCGCTACATGGGTCGGCGTTACCAGGAATCCGCTACGGAATATCAGCAATGGTTGATCGGCTGCCATGCGCTGCTCACCGCGGCGAAAGTCGCCGGTCAACTGCCACCCTCGCTGCCGGCTGCCGAAAATCGAGAGCGCAAACGTCCAGGGCGCCCCGTCGTCCCAGGCCAACGGCGCTTTCTCCGTTTCGTCTGGAGTCCAGGGGAGAAAACAACGGCCCGTGCGTAGCATGGCGGACAGCACTTTTTGCGCTCCATGGGGCGGCAGGGCAAAGGACTGCTGTTTGTTATCGTAACTGTCGTAGTATCCATAGGAGGGGTAGGGCTCTCCGCCGAACAGCAGCGCGAGAATTTCCTGGTCTTCGGTCAGAGGCAGCGTTGCCAACTGCTTTCGAGACACGGACCTTGGTTTCGCCGGGTATGCGAGGTTGCCGTCTTTGTCGCGCGTACGCGAAGCAATGGTGACCACCGGCTTGCCCAGGCTCCGGCTCAGGACGGGATCGAGAAGGTAAGCAACTTCTGAATTTGCCGGCCATGCCGGACCCGGATGCGTGACCGGCGCCGCTGCCCCAACGATCTCACTCAATTGCCTTCGCCACGCGGCCGGCCGAACCAGCACTGGGTTCGGGGCCGCCCCGGAGACCACAGCCTCGGAGACGACTGAGGATAGGTAGTTTTCTTCCGCCGCAGTCAGAACGGTGGCCCAAAGATGCTTACAGAGAACGCCATGTTCCATGAAGTGCGGGCACTGGCAAGCGAACGACAACTTGCCTGCCGCATGCTTGATGGAAACGAGGTAAGCTTCGGAACCCTGTACCCGTGTGCTGATCTCGGTAGCGGAACCGCCTAGAATCCTTACCCGGTTGCCCTTGAAATATCGCTCTCCTTTGTCCCTGGAAGCGCTGGTGAACTTGCGCGAAAAAATCGGTATCAGCCGGCTTAGTTTTATGTTGCTATTCTGATCCACGCACCTATTTTAGAAAACTTGCAAGAGCGTGCCGGTCTGGGTGCAGCTGGGGCCTTTACCGATGAGCGTCAGAGCGTCTGACCGCCGGGTCCGGGAACGCCCCTTCGAGCCGCCTCATACTCTCGCCTCACCACTTCGCTTCCATACGTCCGCTCCAGCCGGCGAATCACAAAATGCCCCTCCGCCAGATTCTGAAAATGGTGGCTGAACATCACATTAAGCGTAAGGCCGCCAACAGCGCCGGCGATGGGTACCAGCTCCGCCATCATCTTCTCGCTGACCCCAATCCCGAATCGCGCGGCAATCCTCCCCAAAAACGAAACCAGGGCAGGCGCGCTCTCGCTGGCCATGCCTTTCTGGGCTACGTAGATCGCCGCTTCCCGAGTCACCTGCGCTAACGCCATGCGGGTTGCGTAGTAGGCGCATTCCCGTGCCTGGCGATGCGTCTTCTCCGGGCCGAGCGCAAATACCTCCAGGCAGGCCAGTCCACTCTGCGGGGTAGAGAAGTCCTCACCCTGGCTACGGGCAATCTGCACAATGGAGTGCAGCATCACCGTGGTCGTAATGGGCAGTTCGATCACCAGGCCGGGCAGGCCAAAGAAGCCGCCAACCGCGCCCGTGACCGCGGCTGCAGCCGTATGCGAGCGCTTGTGAACCACCATCGGCGAGCCCGGCCTGTCTGCATTCACCGCAAGGTAGAGACACCGCGTCAGCGCCTTATCCGCGGCCGTTTGCATGGCCGCCTGCGCAGGTCTGGGCAGGGTCTGCATAAGTGCCTCGATCGGCATGCCGAGCCTGGAAGCGATCTTCATGGCAAGACTCTGGGTTTCGAGCCTGGTAACGGCGGCCCGCAGATCCGCGGAGTCGGTGGGGGAGAGAGAGCTCATGACTTCAAGACTCGTCGTGTTCATTCTCAGGTGAGATGCGCCTTGCGAGAGACTGGGTGCGTGGCTGGTCTTAAGCCGAAGGGGCCGAAGCGGAACGAAGCCACTGCTCCATCTGGGCATGGCCAACGAGTCCCGCCTGTTGAAACACCGTCTTGCCCCCGGAAAGAACGACGAAGTTCGGGATGCCCTGCACACCGAAACGAGCCGCCAGCGCAGGATGCGCCTCGGTGTCGACCTTGAGGACGATAGCTTTGCCCGCCATCTCCTGCGCCGTGCGGGCGACCTCAGGAGCAGCCGAGCGGCAAGGCCCGCACCACGCCGCCCAGAAGTCCACCAGCACAGGAACTTTCGCGTCTTTCACGATCTCATCGAAGAGAACGGGATCGGCGGCCAACGGCTCCGCAACAGGAGCAAGCGCGCTCTTGCACGCTCCGCAACGGCCCGTGTCGGCAAGATGCGCAGCAGAAACACGGTTCCGCTGGTTGCAATGACTGCAAGTACGAATGACTGGCAAGATAAACCCCTTGGTTGAAACTGCCCAATGTTTGGATGCATCGCGAGCTAAACCGATTCGACCGCAAGAAAATGCCGAGGGTGCTCCATTCAAGCCCGGTTTTTGTCGAGTTCCGGGACATCCTTTCCAGTTTCAGCAGCCGTCTTTTCCTCACTCCTTGTTGGGGATCCATTCGCTGCACGATGGTCGAACGGTGGTTCGCCGGTTCGAGTTCCCGCATCAAGGTGTTGCAGGAGTAGACCTGCAGCCGTGTTTCGACTTCAAGCACTTGCACCCATTCCCCGGCCAGAGCACGACCGATGTGCCACTTGGTGTCTCGGGATGTGTTCCCAGCGATAGTCGTTCAGCCACTGCTGCGGTGGCTTACCATCCAGTCCACGCTTATCCAGTGCGCGTTGCAGCGAACCGTTAAAGCGTTCCACCTTGCCCTGAGTCTGGGGGTGCCGGGTACCGCTCCAAAGCAGGCGTATGCCTTGCCCGCTGCTCCAACTTCGATGCTGTCTGGCTAAGGACTATGCTGCGGACGACGACTCTTTTCCGCAATCGCGGCTGGGTGCGATTCTGGCGCGGTCAGCGGAGGCGAATACCACCTACCTGGCGTCGTCGCGGTCCTCGATGGTGAACCTTTGAGTGGAGAGCACGCAAACCGCATTCAGTCTCGAATCACGTTGCCGCCCGGTGAAGAGCGAGGCCAGGCAGTACGGCTCCGCCCTCAGGTCGAGGTGCTGGAAAAATCAGCCGTGGGCTTCGATCGTTCCGTCGCTTGAGGGAAGGCTACTGCTTCTGTGCCGGAATCCGGGGAAAGGGTCGACGACGATAAGTGCGTCAGCAACGCCCCTCATCGAGAGGCAACACGGACCAACTCTCCACCGTGTCCATAACGAACAGTGCCGCTACAAGACCGTCGGAGTCCATCAACATCAAATGGTCGCCGTGAAGTTCAACGGTTGCCGCAATCACCGTCCTCATCGCTAGTTCCGGGGACTTGAACTTGACCACGAATGTCTTATTCGTCATTGCGATCATCTGCATGAGACTCCCTGTTGCGTCGGGCTACGTCTTATGGCTGCCTGTGCTTACGCCTGTCGTCAGCATTCGGGCCGGCTCAAAGGCGAAAACTTTGGGCGTAAATCTGCGCGCGCCAGGTGACCCGGGAAAAGATCTGAGCTTGTGCGATGCGATGGAGGCAAGACCGCTAGGCCGTGTCTGCGGCGATGGTATGTGCACACTGCTCGGGTCATTCATTGAAGCCTGCAGCTAGCGCGATTCAGGCGTTCAATAAATCTAGCTGCGATTCTCCTTGACTCATTCGCACTAGCATCCCCCGAGACTTGTGCGAAAGAGCTGGGGAGAATCGCGGCTACAGGTTGAGATTAACTCGGCAGCCAGACAGCAAGCGATGTATTCCGTAACCTTTTGGGCTTTGTAGTAACGCAATGGAAGGGGTTCCGTTTCAGAACTTCTCGCTCGCCGATCCGATCGATCTGCTCTCTTTTCACTCACTTCTCATCTCGCGACGGGTGGGTATGTTTTCGTCGCGAATATATTGACGCAATTCCAGACAGGCAGCCTGTACCAACGAATCGGATTCTAACGTCGAAGTCATCGCAAGGGGTACCTTGGTAACCAACACCAGCACGAATGGCCAGACGAAGGTAACTCGACGATCTGCCGCCACGTACCAAAAGGCTCAAGATTCAAGGTGGTGGGGCCGTTTGCGAAGTTACTTGTCAGGTTGGGTATATGGATGCGTATATTTAAGAACACAATGATGGATCGCCGGAGATTTTTGCAAACCACTGCCGCTTTGACGGTAATGTCTACTGTGCGCGCCCGCGCCAACGCCCGTTTACCCATTGCCATGGCGGTGGAGTACAACATGCTGCCCACGACCATGTCGATCATGGAGCGGTTCCAACTCGCGAAAGACTGCGGCTTCGAGCGTATCGAGTGCCCCACCACGCGCGACCAGGGGGATGCGGAGAAAATGAAGGCCGCGTCGGAGAAACTCGGGCTGCCGATTCACTCGGTCATGAACATCGACCACTGGGAATATCCTTTTTCCTCGGCCGATCCCGCGGTTGTCGAAAAGAGCCTTGACGGGGCGCGCGTCTCGATCCGCAATGCCCACCTGTGGGGCGCCTCGACGGTGCTTCTCGTGCCTGCCGTGGTCAATCCACAAACCACCTACAAGCAGGCTTACGAGCGATCGCAAACGGCCATTCGCAAACTGATTCCCCTGGCTGAGGAACTGAAGGTCACGCTGGCGATCGAGGAAGTGTGGAACAAGTTCCTCCTGAGTCCGCTGGAGTTTGCCCGTTATATCGACGAGTACAATTCGCCCCATGTTCGCGCTTATTTCGACGTAGGCAATGTGGTGTTGTACGGCTATCCGCAAGACTGGATTCGCACCCTGGGCAAGCGCATCGCCAAGTTGCATATCAAGGACTTTTACTTCAGAAAGCAACCAGGTACCGACAACAACGTGGCTGCCTGGGTTCCGCTCGGCGAGGGCGATATCGACTGGAAGGCCGTCTACGATGCGCTTCACGATATTGGCTACGAGGGCACGGCGACCATCGAACTAGACCCGGGGGATGGGAAGTATTTGACTGAGATGCGCCGCCGGTTTGGGCTCATTCTCTCGGGCGAACTGCCTCGGAAGATTCCTCGGAAGGTTTAGCAGGCCGCGAGAAAATTTTCTCGCGGCCTGTAATGGCTGCAAAGCCCATGTGATATCACGGCTCACGATGTCACGGGGGCAAGCGCCATGTCACAGGGACGTCAGGCGTTGTCAGGTCCTCGAATCAAAACCTGCCGCGGATAGCTTATATTCGCTTCATGGCATTCACACGTACCTGTGTCCTGCTGCTAGCCGGCTTCGCCCCTATTTGCGCTTTCGGGCAAGCCCCGGCGTCGCAGTTGCCCGATGGGCCCCACCGCGAAACCGTGCAACGAGCCTGTTCTTCCTGTCATTCGGTTTCCATGTTTGTAGGGCGAAGCATGACCCAGCAGGAGTGGGGCGGCGTTGTCTCCAACATGATCGGCCGCGGGGCACAGGTCTCTGATGCTGAGTTCGACGAAGTCGTTGAGTACCTTTCCAAAACCTTTCCCCCTGGCGTATCAGCGGTTACAGGGACGTCGAACGGGGTACCCGCGCCCAAACCCGTGCATAAGCACAACATGATCGACGAGGCCGGCGCAACCGACAAGCAGGTTGTCGACGACGAGGCGGCCGAACGGGGCAGAGCCGTGTATGCCGCGCAATGCGTCAACTGCCACGGAACCCACGCGCGTGGAAGCAGCCGCGGTCCTGACCTGGTGCGGTCAGTCGTCATTCTGCATGACCGCTACGGAAGCACCCTCGCGCCGTATCTCACGCAGAGCCATCCAACGAAAACCCCATTCTCCCTGACCCAGGACCAGATGCTCGACCTGACCCATTTCCTCCACCAGCAGGTGGGCGACACGTTACGCACGGGACCGAACAATCACCCGCTGAATATCCTGGTGGGCGACGCCACCGCTGGCAAAACCTACTTCTTCGGCCAGGGGAAGTGCAGCACATGCCACTCCCCGACAGGCGATCTGGCGCACATCGCTGCCAGGTATGATCCGCCCAGTCTGCAGTTGAAGGTAGTCTTCCCTGAAAACCGCGCCGTCGTGCTCACGGGGAGTGCAAGCCCGCGCAAGCCGGTTACCGTCACCGTCACCACCGCCTCGGGAGAGAGTGTCACCGGGGAGCCGACCTCTATCGACGATTTCAACGTCTCGATCCGCGATGAAGCGGGGCAGTACCACAGCTTCGCCCGCGGCCCCGGCGTAAGGGTAGAGAAGCATAACCCTTATGCCACGCACCAGGCGCTGCTCGACGAGTACACCGACAAACAGATTCACGACGTAGTGGCGTATCTGGAGACCCTGCAATGAAGCTTCTTTCCACCGCGTTTCTGGCTCTGCTTACGCTCGCGACCCTGCCCGCCTTGTGCCTGGGTGCAGCCTCCGCTCCAGGGGGTGCCGTCGATGCGACAACGTTGTTGCATCCACCGTCTGACACCTGGCCGACCTACAACGGCGATTACTCTGGCCGGCGTTTCAGCAAGCTTACCCAGATCAACGATAAGAACGTGAAAGCGCTCAGCCTCAGCTGGACGTATCAGCTGCCGAGAAACGGCGACTCGTCGGGCGGCCGCATTTCGGGCACACCGATCGTCGCGAACGGAATCATGTACATCACTGTGCCCGATAAGGTGTGGGCTCTCGATGCACGCACTGGCCGCGCGCTGTGGAGCTATACCTGGACCTCGAAAGGTGGCATTCACATCGCGAATCGAGGCGTAGGTATTTTAGGGAATTCGCTCTACTTCGAAACCCCAGACTGCCATCTCGTCTCGCTGAACCTGGCCGACGGCAAGGAGCGCTGGAACCAGCCCATCTGTGATCTGGACCAGATGTATTACGCCTCAGTGGCCCCGGTGGTGATCAAGAACCACATCATTACCGGCGTCAGCGGTGACGATCTCGATCGGCCTGGGCTGCTTGAAGCGCACGATCCAGAGACAGGCGAGTTGCAGTGGCGATGGTCGGTGGTGCCGAAGCCGGGGGAGCCCGGTTCCGAAACCTGGCCGAATGCCGATGCAATGGCGCACGGCGGCGGCATGACGTGGGTCCCTTCCACGTATGACCCTGAGTTGAATCTGCTTTATCTAGGCACTGGAAATCCGCAGCCCGTGATCGCCGGCAAAGGGCGCGAGGGCGCAAACCTGTACACGGAATCGATCGTGGCCCTGAATGTGGATACCGGAAAAATGGTCTGGCATTTTCAGCCTTCTCCGCATGACACGCACGACTGGGATGCCGTGCAAACGCCGGTCTTGTTCGACGGTGTGATCGACGGCAAGCCGCGCAAGTTGTTGGCGCAGGCAAGCCGCAACGGCTGGTTCTTTGTGCTGGATCGCGAAACCGGAAAGAATTTTGTCAGCACCTCATTCGTGAAAACGAACTGGACCAAGGGCATCGATGCGAAAGGCCAGCCGATACCCAATCCGGAAAAGGAGCCGCAGATTGCCGGGGCGCTGGTTTCTCCGAACGCGGAAGGCGCAGTCAACTGGCCTCCCCCGTCGTTCAGCCCTGACACGGGTCTGTTCTATGTGAACGCCACGCGGTCATTCGCCATTTACTACATCTTCGACGACAGCAACAAACCGGAAGGCTGGGGCGGCCACGATCTGGGTGAGTGGACCGAATCGATGCTGCAGGCCATCGACTACCGCACCGGCAAGATCAAGTGGAGCCACAAGTGGGCGACGCCTGGAATCGACGGGGGGCTGCTGAGCACGGCGGGCAACCTGGTATTCGCGGGCGATCCGAATAACAATCTGGTCGCGCTGAATGCCACAACTGGCGATCCGCTATGGCATGCAAACCTCGGCAGCGCTCTGACGAATGCGGCCATCACCTACGAACTCGACGGTCATCAGTATCTGGTTGTGGGTGCAGGCGACAAACTGTTCACGTTCGTCATGAACTAGACTCGACGAGGCGTAGCTCTCGGCGGCTGGCAGCCAAGCCGCCCATCACTCGCTTGGTCGCGCGCAACGCAGGCTGACAGCAAAACGCATGAGTTGCCCCAGATCGTGCGACTCCTTAGATCTGTAGTAACGAGCCCCGAGGGGAGCGACCACCCTCCCCTTTGTCATCTCGACCGAAGCGTAGCGACGATTGTCATCCCGAGCTGAGCCGAAGGGAGCTGCAGTTCTGCCAGCCCGCTGATGAATTGTGCTTTCCTGCGTGAGCCGTTACTGAATGCGCTTGAATTCAATATTCTTGCCTCCATTCTTGATGCAGAGTTCTCATGTGACCGCGATGGGCTTATCGAGATCGAGGACGCGTTCCTGGACCAGGCGCATGACCACCGTACATCAATTGGTTGACGGTTTGATCAATCTGGGGGGCTGTGATCGTGCTTCCATCAGGCCGCACGACAGGTGATTGTACGGCAAAAGCGAAAGCCGTTCCAAACAACAGGGAGAACGTTGCCAATAGCGCCATTCCACGCATCTAATTTGTCCGTTGTCCCAGGTTTTCCGTCGTTCCAGGTTTCTGCGTTGTTCCAGAAGCATATATCGACCGTCGATGAGCGCGTTGCCTTGTTGGCATCAACTGAAGTCAATCACGGCACTCATTTGAACGCAACGGGAGGCATTGTGAGAGCTTACTTTGGCAGGCGTGGCAGATGCTTCGTAATTCTCTTTCTCATAACAATTTTTGCAGCCCGCTATGTTTCGCTCCAGGCACAGCAGGAGACCGGCTCCAGCAAAGGGTTTGCATTGATTGGGGCTCGAATTTATCCAGCACCCGATGCGAAGCCACTCCTGAATGGATTCGTTGTCATTGCCAATGGAAAGATTGTCAGCGTCGGGGAAGCCGGTGCGCTCCGAGTTCCGAAGGGCATGCATACGATCGACTGTACTGGGAAGACATTAGTTGCCGGGCTCTGGAATACGCACGTCCACTTCATCGAACCAAAGTGGACTCATGCGGCAGATCTGCCCGCGGAGAGACTCACGGCGCAACTGCAAGAGATGCTCACGCGATATGGTTTTACCTCGGTTGTCGATACCGGTTCTTTCCTGCAAAATACCCTCGATCTACGAAGCAGAATAAGGAGTGGAGAGGTTGCCGGACCTAGAATTCTGACGGCAGGCATGATCATCTTTCCAGAGAATGGCCTGCCTTATTACGTAACCGAGTTCATGCCCCCTGACCAGATCAAGAGCTTTGCAAAAGGAGAGGCCCCAACACCGGCGGACGCTGTACGAATCGTTGATGAGCAGCTTGCTCAAGGCGCGGATATCGTCAAACTTTATGTGGTTACCTGGCTTCGGCGCGACGGCAAGATCGTGCCATCCGCGATGCCGTTGCCGGTCGTAAAAGCAGCGACGGATGAGGCACATCGCAAAGGCAAACTGGTCTTTGCACATCCTTCGAACATGGAAGGTGTGGAGGCTGTCCTTGCCGGCCACGTTGACGTTCTAGCGCACACCTCCGAGGAGCCGGAGAAATGGAATGATGCGTTGAGTGCCCGGCTAAAAGCTGCAAATGTCACGCTGATCCCCACGCTTACCCTCTTTAGCCACGATGACAGATTCGATCTGATTTTGAAGGAAGTAAAGAGCTACTCGGATGTCCACGGTCAAATCATGTTTGGTACGGATATCGGCTATTTGACCGACTATCCCGGGCTGACAAAGGAATATGGCTATCTGGCGCGTGCCGGTTTGACGTTTCCACAGATCCTGGCTTCGTTAACCACAACTCCCGCTGCACGTCTTGGATACGCAAATGTTACCGGCCAGGTCAGAGCGGGGATGGACGCGGATCTTGCGCTCCTCGAAGGCGATCCGGCTCGTGATGTAGATGCTTTTGCTCATGTGGCGCTGACAATCCGCAAGGGGAAAATCATTTACCAGAAACCCTAAGACCACTGGATCGTAGGCCGTCCTTGGCCCATTGCTCACCAAACGCACCTAAAGCTAGGGATCGTGCGCTTCCGCATTCGCAGCAATCAGGCAATCAATCCGGCCATCTTCCGCAATACAGAATGCTCAATTGGTTCGAGCAAATTCAATTCCGCGAGCTGAGGGCGCGAACACCTTCAGTCGGGATACTCGCCCATGGTCGTCTCGATGGAACACAATCGAAAAACTGGCTCCTGCCTTGAATTCGTTGTTTGCGATGGGAGTCAGCGTTACAGGAGGATTGCTACGGTTGCTGAGAATCAGACTGCCGTGCTCGATAGATAACTGGATTGTGCTATCCAGTTCCGGACTCTTGTAGTCGCCAGTAAAGGCTTCCAGTGCCGTATCACTCAGGTGCACTTCGCTCAGCCGTTTCCCGGCAAAATACGTCTCGCCATTCACGTCGACCGAGACCTTCATCGAGTCTTTTGATCCTTCGAATGTGATCACATCCCCGAAAAGGTCATAAAACTGGTTGACATTCTTTCGCCTGAGGTCTGAATCCCACCCGCGAAGATGACCATCTGACACAGTGAAGGAATCAATTGTGCGACTGCGCAAATCGAGATACTCTCCGGCGAAGGGAGTAGGATCGGCAAGATCTTTGTCAGAGGCCAACATGGGAACCGAGTTGGACCGCATCTGGTCTCTAAGGTAGATGTCGGCGACTTTGCGAGACTTGCCCTCGGGATCTGCGTCAGAAACATTACACAGGCAAACGACAGTGAATTTCTGGTCAGGGAAACGAAGGATATCGGCACGATACCCAAACAGTGAGCCGCTGTGTTCAATGATTGGCAGGCCCCGGTAGTTTCCCGAGATGAGCCCCATGCCATAAATGGTCTCTTTGCCGTCGTTCAAAGTGCCCGGAGTCTCCAACTCCTTCACGAGCGTACCTTTGCCCAATTGGTTCGAATAGAAGTTATTGTCCCACTTCAGCAGATCATCGATGGTGGTCATCAGGCCTCCCCCGCCTACGACCGAGTAACTCGTGGACCAATCAACGACGAACTGGCCATTCTGACCCGGGTCGTAAGCAGCCACCCGTCCGGGCAGAACTACGGACGCATCATCGTAGAAGCGAGTGTGCATCATCCCCAGAGGCCGAAAGATGTTCGCGGCGGCATATTCGGCGAGTGTCTTTCTGGTGGCGCGTTGAACGACGATTCCAAGAAGAAAATAGTTCGTATTGCTATATACCCATTCCGCTCCAGGCACATTGTTCAGTCCTCTTTGACGCTCGATGAGTTTCAGGATCTCGCTGGGCGAATTGGACTCAGACACATCTCTGCCTGAAAAGTACAGCAGGCTGAATAAGTCTCGAAAACCGCTGGTCTGATGAAGCATCTGACGCAGGGTTATCGTGTGGCCGTAATCTGGCAGCTCAGGAATATATTTTTTTACATCGTCGTCCAGCGAAAGGAGCCCTTGCTCCGCAGCGAGAATTACACTGGCTGCCGTGAATTGCTTCGAGACGGACCCGACATAAAACACGGATTGCGACGAAAGCGGCTACTCCGAGCTCCAGGCTTGCGGCGCCATATGACTTTCGATATGCAAAATTTCCATTGCGTATCACTCCAAGCGAACATCCTGGAGTGCGCTCTTGGCTATAGGCAGCAAAGACCTGATCCACTTCTTGCGAAATGTCCTGTCCATGTGCAAATAACGGCTGTAAGAGCACGGCGAAGGCAAGCAGAGCAGTTAAGGCCAATGGGACCATGTGGTCAGTATATGTGGATCGATCGAAGGCATTATCTGAAACCTTTGCAGTGACGGCAGTTCTAGCCGAGCGTCTTCTCGGCTTCAAAGTGTTCGATGTACAGCTCCATTGTGCACTTGCGCTCGCCGATGGAAAGATCGCCGAAATGCAGACAGGCGAAGGCAAGACGCTCAGCGCCGACTCGAAGATGACCTGCTTGTAAAGTATGGCATCAACGATCCCTGGTTTCACCACACAGGATCAGACCGAAAGACGATCCATAGACTCGCGGCGATCCCGCTGACCCTTGTTCTTGGCTCTCTGATGTGGCTTAGGCGCGAGCACTTGGAAGCCATACTCAGGGCTGTTCACTATCCGCTTCTTGCTTCCTTTGGTTTGTGGATGGCATTTTCCCTTTACTGGAGCCGGGCATCCATTGGCGATTCCACGATTGCACGTTCGGAATCACGAGGTTCACGTTTCATCCACGAGATTCTCGTGAACACGGCGTTTCTGCTTCTGTTTCTGCACTCATCCACATCTGAACGAATTTGCGGTCACAAACCGGGGTGGAAACGTGTGTTGCCCTGAAGTCGCCACCCGGACCGTCTTGGGATTCGCTTCTTGACGGCTCGGTGGTCGACAATCTACCATTGCGTTTCTTGAGGGTCGAATGTCTTCTATTAAAAAACAGGCACAACAGCGAGCGAGCGTTCTGCAGGGCACATTGGACATGCTTATTCTTCGGACGCTTCTGCACGGCCCTGCGCACGGTCACCAGATAGGCAAACACATTCAGCGGACCACGAACGACTTCCTTCAGATGCAGCATGGCTCGCTCTATCCCGCTCTGCATCGGCTTGAGCGTCGAGCGTGGGTCACCTCAAAGTGGGAGACAGCTCCGGACCGCAATCGGGAGTTCAAGTATTACCGGTTGACAGACAAAGGCAGAAAGCAACTCGTGGTTGAGGAATCGCAGTGGAAGCAGATGGCCGAAGCAGTTGCGCGCGTCATGTGGCCTGCGGCTGAGGAGAGTTGAGGATGAAATGGTGGCAGATTCGGAAAAGCGATGCTGACCTTGACCGAGAACTGCAGTCTGACCTCGAACTGGAAGAAGAGGAGCAGCGCGCGAACGGTCTGTCTGCGGAACAAGCACGTCACGCGGCCCGGCGCGCCTTCGGCAATACGACGCTCATCCGGGAACACATCCATGAGGCATGGGGCTGGGCGCCGGTCGAGCGTCTTCTACAGGACGCTCGTTACGCGATGCGACAACTATGGAGGTCTCCGGGATTCAGCATCGTCGCGGCGATGACGCTCGCACTTGGCATCGGCGCGACAACGGCGATTTTCACGCTGGTTTATGACGTGATGCTGCGTCCACTGCCGTTCGCGCGGCCGGACCGGATTGTGACCATCGAAGAGAAAGTTGCGGAATGGAGCAACCTCTATCCGACCGTGCCGGTAAGCGCAAATCACTTCACTGTTCTGGCAACAGCACAACCACAGTTTCGATTCGATGGCGGTCATGCAGCAAGGCTCCGTACCACTCGGAAGCAGCGGGCGCCCTCTACAAGTGGGGGCGCTGTGGGCCACGCCCGGAATCTTCTCGGTTCTCGAGGTGCAGCCGGAACTGGGGCGGAAATTCACAGTGGATGAAGCACAGCAGGGGCATGAGCATGTTGCAATCCTCTCGTATGACTTGTGGCGTGAGCAATTCGGTGGCGATCACGGCATTCTGAGTAAGACCATTTCGCTGAATGGGTTTCCTTACTCAGTCATTGGAGTGATGCCACAGTCTTTCCACATGCCGTCGATTCAGACGATGGCCAACATTGGCAGTACCAACCGCGAGCTTTCTATTGGGGTCCTGGTGCCGCTGGCCTTCTCGAAGGATCAGCTTGCCGAAGAGATGGGCGATCTGAATTACTTCGGACTGGCGCGGCTGAAAGAGGGAACATCGATTGCGGTAGCGAACGCGGAGCTGAATGCGCTGCAGCACGCCATCGCCGCGAATCTGCCTGCGGATGAGAAAGCGACTCTCTCTGCCGAGATCACGCCTTTCCAGGACAAGCTGGTTGGAAACAACCGCAAGCCGTTGATGATCCTGCTCGGGGCTGTTGTGGGCTTGCTGCTGGTGGGTTGTGTGAACGTCACGAATCTGCTGCTCTCTCGCGCGGTCAGCCAGAAGCGGCAAATGGCGGTGGCAGCCGCATTGGGTGCAAGCCGTGCTGAGTTGGTGCGTATGGCGATTCGTGAAACCTCTGTGCTCGCCGTGCTGGGAGGCGGACTGGGTGTTCTGCTGGCAGCGGGTATCGTTCCCGGCATGCAGCGGTATCTGCCGCCGGCGCTCGATTTTCGCGGCCCTCTGCATCTGGACTGGGCTGGAGTAGGATGTGCGTTGCTTCTGGCTCTACTTGCAACCTTGGCGGCAGGAGCGGCGCCGGCGTTCATGGTCTCTCGCACAGCTCCGCAGGAAGTTCTGCACAGTGATTCGCGACTGACCAGCGAATCACCTCGGAGCCGGCGTGCTCGTCGCATTTTGGTAGCAGTGGAAGCTGCCGTGAGCGTCGCCCTGGTACTGATGACCGGACTGTTGACCGCAAGCCTGGTAAAGCTGATGGCTGTGGACCGTGGATTCACCACGGAGCGAACCATGACAGCCACGGTCGACCTGCCTTCGCAGTCGTATCAGGATGACCAGAAGCGTGCAGCGTTTTACCGGGAAGTCCTCGAACGCATGAACAGACTGCCGGGAGTGGAACATGCGGCTTTCACCAGTGTCCTTCCGCTGATGGGAGACGGTTGGGGAGATATGGCACGAGTTACGGGAGATAGTCGACCGTTCACGCAATTGCCGATTGAGAGCTTTCGTTCTGTCAGCCCACAATATTTCTCGGCAATCGGTCTCCGGCTTGCCGCTGGAAAAGTCTTCAGCGAGGGTGATTGGGGCAAGAATCTGGCCCTGGTGTCGCAGAACACGGCCAAGTCGCTGTGGCCGGGGAAAGACCCCCTTGGGCAGCAATTCAGCCGGGGAGATCCCGCCACCGAGAAGCCGTTTACCGTCGTGGGTGTTGTAGCGGATGCGCGGACAGTCTCCCTGGCGAAACCTGACCCGATGATGATTTATGTTCCGTACTGGTATCGCGTCGACGAGCCAATGGCTGGGCTGGTGGTCAGGATGCATCAGGATCCTTCTGAGATGGCGGACGTGATCCGGCAAACCATCTGGAGCGTCGACCGCGGTGTACCGGTTCCGACCGTGCGTGCGCTGGGTGGCATGGTTACGGATTCGGTAGCAAACCAGCGCTTCGAGATGGACCTCTTGTTCCTCTTCGCCGTGAGCGCGCTGTTTCTTGCTGGATTAGGCGTCTATGGGGTTCTCACCTATTCGGTTGCGCAGCGCTATCGCGAAATGGGCTTGCGCCTGGCTCTTGGAGCGCAAAGAGGAAATGTATATTGGCTGGTTCTACGCGATGGACTGCTGCCGGTTGCAATCGGCGCAATTGCAGGCGTGGCGGTGGCTTTTGGATCAGCGCGTATGGTGAGCAGTCTGCTTTTCGAGGTGAGCCCGTATGATCCGGTGCTGAGTGCTAGCGCGGTTGGCGTGCTGCTTGCGGTAGGCACAACTGCATGCCTGCTCCCAGCCCGCCGCGCCGCAGCAGTGGAACCGATGCAGGCCTTGCGAACGGAATAAGTAACCGCTGCGGGAATTTTTCTAAAACCAGCCTCATGCTTTTCACTCCAAGCTCGAATGGTTCCGGGAGTATAAACGATTGAGCGCAACTATAAAAAGTCTTCATCGAAAAAGCCTTCATGGAAAGCCTTCGTAGGGGCTTCGCCCCATCTTCTTTCAATCGGATCGCTGCTCCGCAGCGCCAGAGGAAATCGATTATGAGAATCGGCATAACCGTATATGGCATGGCGTCGGTCGCTGCCGGCATCCTGGACCTCATTTGGGGTGAGTTCGAACCCGATCATCAGCCCCTTCAGGCCTGGGGCGACCACATACCCGGTGTTACGATTTTCGCCTACATCGCCGCCATCTGGCTGATCGTGGGAGGTGCAGCGATACTATGGCGCAAGAGCTTGTGGTTTGGGGCAGCGGCGCTGACCATCCTCTACGGAATCTTCATGCTGTTTCCTTTGCCCCGCCTTTATACGGCGCCGCTTTTCCTCGGCTATCGAGCCGCAGTCTACATCGGCATTGTGGCTAACATTTGTGAGCAGATCGTCCCATTCGTCGCAGCAGCGGTCCTCTTCGGCTCGGTGGCTACGCGAGGCTCGATGTCGCGGAGAGCGGCGTTGGCTGCGCGCTGTACCTTTGGGTTTTGCTCGCTCGCTTTCGGCCTTGTGCACCTGACCAATATTGAGACGGTGGTTCCCTTGGTCCCCAAATGGCTGCCCCTGGGAGGAACTTTTTGGGCTGTGCTAACCGGGATAGCTTTCGTGCTGGCGGGCTTGGCCATCCTCTCGGGTGTGGCGGACATTCTGGCAGTGAGGCTTCTCGCGGCAATGCTGCTGGTCTTTAGTGCGCTCGCGTTGGCGCCTCTGATCTTCGCCTCACCTCGCGACCACGTCTCCTGGGGCGGCAATGCCTACAACCTGACCGTGGTGGGAGCTGCCTTGATCATCGCGGAATGGTTAGCCGACCGGCGGCAGTTGGTAGCAGGAATCCAAAGCAATCCCTTACTGGAGCGACCGGGCTTAGACACTACCTAGAGAGGTGGGTTGATTGTGCACTTGGCCCCCTGACGAAAATTCTCATCAAACGCAATCGATCCTCCAGCCATTGGGGGGATTGCCTCTTTCCGTTATCCTCACAGTCTTCCTCGTGCCTGCCGGATTCTTTCTTGTATACCGGGAGAACAAACAGCATTCCCTCGTGACTTAGCCCCGGGGCGTGCGTCCCTATGTAACTAGGCACGGTGCTGGTAAAACTACCAGCATCAGCGCCCCTTTCACTTAAGGATCACACCATAAGTGAGGCAATGTTCATAAATTGACAGAACTCTGACCTTTTGCTGACATCAGCCTCGACCGACGGGTTCAGGCTTCTTGGGCAGGAGGTTCCCCCAATGAAAAACGTATGGAGCAGCATGAAGACCACAGTCAATCGGCGTTCGTTTGTTAAGAACGGACTGACGGCAGCAAGCATCGGACTTCTTGCCAAGAGCCCATCGATCCAGGCGCAAGAGGGACTTGACGAGAGTAGTAGCAGTCATATCACTCTGGGAGACGCAGCTCTGCTCAGGTTCGCTGCGGCAGCCGAGATCATTGAGACGGACTTCTGGGTGCAGTACAACGAACTCGCGGGCATTCAAGATAAGGAGGTCCCCGGCGGAAGTGGAAATCCAGCTTATACTGAAGCTCTTGCCGTGCTGGACGAGGATATGAACCAGTATATCCACGACAATACCGATGATGAATTCACCCATCAGAACTTCCTCAACGCGTACCTGGCGTCAAAGGGGGCAGAGACAATAAGTCTTGAGCCATTTCGCAACCTGCAGGGCAGCACGGCGACAGGCTCCAGCGGAAAACTACGGATAACAAATTTGATGGAGCTCACCCTGGATACCAGTTGGTATACCCGCTATCGCAGCAGCACTCATAACCCAGACCTCGACCCGACGTTCACTTTTCCCCAGGCTATCCCAACCTTAGCTAAGGGGAAGCACACCGCAATTCCCAGGACCGACGACGATACCAGCAATTCGAATTTCCTTCAGGCTATTGCAAACACTGCGGGGTTCCACTTTCCCACGATCGAACAAGGTGGCAACAGCCTGTATCCAGCGATGGCGCAGAGAGCAACGAGCGTTGAAGTCTTGAGGATTTTGATCAGCATCGGGCCCACGGAGACCATGCATTTTCAAACCTGGGCGGATAAGGCGGGCAATGCGCCTCCCCTGACTGCCGTGGATCCCGTGACAAAAGTATCTGTCACGTTTCCTGACCTGAATTCTCCACCGTTTGGTGGGGAGCAATTCCAAACCAACCTGATCATGCCTGAGCCGTGTCCGTTTCTGAGCCACAAACTCCCAAAATGCTCAGTCATTCGCCCCACGGAAACAAAGGGGATTGCTATGGGAGTGGTCAATTTCCTGACCGCAATGGGGCTCTTTATCGGTCAGCCGCCAGCCTTTCATACATTGTTGCGCGATCTGGCGCTGGAAGCGGATCAGGCTAAGAGAGAATGTTAGGTTGCTTCGCCATCATCCTATGCATGCGCCGGCGGGGAGAGGAAATCACGGCTGTTGTAGAGCTTCCCGCCGGCGCATTTTTTTCTGTTGCGAATTGTCATCCCGACCGGAGCGAAGCGAACTGGAGAGCCTGGCCTGAGCGAAGTCGAATGGCGACCTGCGGTTCTCTCGCCGTCATCCCATTGACAGGTCATCCCAGCTAACGCCACAGTGGTCAAATCGATCTATGCCTCGGCAAGGCGCGACAATCGCGACAATGAGGTCCAGTCCAAAATCGCAGGAAATCGCTATGTTATCGGCCATCGAGGCGGTATGGTCTAGAGGAACCGCTCAAGCGCTGTACAATTCGAGCGAAATCAGTGCGGGAAGGAAAGTCCAGCAATGCAAGACAACAGCACCATCGTCCGGCACTTCATTGAAGAAACCATCAATCAGGGTCAAATCGACTCCGCCGTGCAGTACGTCTGGGAGGATGTGGTGGAGCAGGTTCCGTTGCCGGGGCAAGGTCCAGGCCTGGAAGGTCTGAAAGATATTTTGCGTGCTATGCGAGCTGGATTTCCTGACTTGCACTTCTCAGTCGAGGAGCAGATTGCCGAGGGGGAGAAGGTGCTCACCCGCTTTGAGTGGACTGGTACGCATCGAGGAGCGTTTCTCGGCGTGCCCGCTACAGGGCGGTCCGTGAATGTCTGGGGCATGGTCATTGACCGGCTTGAGGGCGGCAGGATCAAAGACACGCGCATCATCATGGACTCGCTCGGACTGATGATTCAGCTCGGCGTGTTTCCCCCGCCGAGAGCATGATTTGAGTGCCGCTTAGTGATCGCTGCGACGACCCGGCCGTCGCGATCCTATTGGTGTTCACCGCCGATTCAAGGCCGGTGACTCATCAGCCCTCCGGTGACACGGTTATGGTCCCCTGTCCAACGGTCCGTCCGATGATTTACCGTTCCTGCCTGTAAATAACTATGATCTCAACCTGACCCAGGATCATCCGTTTGGTTGATAGCCTTGAATGCCCGAGCGCCAGTACACTCCAGAAATGGCTATTCCGACCGAACCGATAGGCAGTCTCCCACGCCCTCCGGGACTGATGCAGGCAATTGCATCTTTCGCGGCGAACAAAATCACAAAAGACGCCTTGGAAGAGGCATATTCAGAGGCGCTTCGGGACACTGTAGATCGCCTCGAACAGACTGGATCACCTGTTCTAACGGATGGTGAACAAAGGAAACCCAGTTTTGCTACTTACCCTCTGGCTGGCCTTCGGAATCTCGCGCCTGACGGAGTCGTCATCCCGTTTGCAGACGGTCATCAACGCCAGTTACCCCGATTGACTGCTGGTCCGTTCCGTTACGGTGTACATGCCGACAGTTACCTGAAGGCCACTCGCGCCTACACGCAACGTCCTGTGAAACAGGCTGTCATCTCCGCTTCTGCTCTGAGTCTTCTCTATCCAGCAAATGAAATACCCGGCTACTCCCGGGAATCCTTTGTCGCTGATTTGATCAACGAAGCAGAAGCCGATATCCGTGGAGCTCTGGATGCAGGCGCGGTCAATGTTCAGATCGACTTTACCGAAGCCCGCCTCTCTCTAAAGCTGGACCCTACGGGTAATCTCCTGCGTAGTTTTATCGCACTGAACAATCAAGTCTTGAACCGCTTCACCCCAGATGAACGCAACAAAATTGGCGTGCACGTCTGTCCTGGCGGAGATCGCGATTCTACGCACAGCGCAGACGTCGACTATGCAAGTCTGCTACCGGATTTGTTTACACTCAACGTCGGCCGATTTTATCTTCAGATGGCCAGCGAATCTAACAAGAAGCGCACGCTGCGAATCGTGAGCGAACTTGCAGGGTCTCAGCATCTTATTTTCATAGGCGTCATAGACCCGATCAATCCATCGGTCGAGACTTCAGCCCAGGTTCGCGATCGCATTCTTGAAGCAGCATCCTTCCTGCCTATCGAACGACTCGGAACGACTGACGACTGCGGATTCGCGCCCTTCGCCGATGACACCTCTACAGGCCGGGAGACAGCATTCCAAAAGATTCGCGCCCGAGTTCAAGGAACAGAACTTGCCAGTCGAGAGTTGGGTTGCTAAAACAGCCATGTGCGCAAGAATGCGCTTCACTTAGTCATCGCGTTCATTTCAAGATAACCCTGTGGCGGAAGACCGAAGGCATCGGCGACACGATTGAAGAACGCGAACATGGCAGTGATCTACACCGCTTCGGCTATCTGCGATTCGCTCCAGCCGTGGTCACGAAGAACCTGCACGTCCTCTGGCGTCTTGGAATCCCAGCAGCATTGGCAGGCGACCGCCTGGTCGCAAACATGCTTTTCGGTGTTAAGAGCACCGACCATGCCGCCTTACTGGCCGCAGTGGCGCTCCTGCTCACTGTCGCGATCTCCGCCGGCTATTTCCCCGCAAGAAGGGCCTCTAGAGTAGACCCCATGGAAGCCAGGACGTATAACCGACTTCTCGGAAGTGGCGTGCCGTCGGATCCGAGCGAGATCCGAAGTTGGCCGAGTTGAGGTGATCACGACTTTCCGGCCACTGAGATCTAAATTTCCCAACCGGATCTATAGGCTCGACTCCGCAAGGCTGCAGCTAGTTCAATCGTGACCTGCAGTGTCTTCTCGAGCTGGACCGTTTGATAGACGAAGGTGTCACGGTCGATCCCAAACGCGAAAGCTACGATTTTAGAAAGTTCGGCTGGGTCGCCGACCCAGAAGGAAATCGTGTCGAGCTTTGGCAGCCCGTCGCAGCTGGTTGATGCCCCATTTGTTGTCGTAATGCAGGTTGGGCTTCGCTACAGCGCTGCCAGCACTTCGCGATAGAGATACTGCGCCCCTTCTACGCCGTCCCACGGTCCTGCTTCATACTCCAGCGCAAACACGCCCGTGTAATTCGCATTCAGCATGATTCTGACATTGCGCTGCACATCCATATCCTTCCAGCGGTCCCAGTATTTTGCGTGCACATGCGTGTGCGCGTAGGGCGCCAGGGCATTCAAGCCATGGTAGAGAAGGTATTCGTACTCCCAATTGCCGAAGTCTGGAGAAGCTTCGCAGAAGGGGCTGTTCACCTCTTCCACGATAATGCGAATGTTGGTCGGATTCGCCGCGATTCCCCAGTGGTTTTCAATTGTCACCTTGACGCCTACTTTGCCGCCATAGTCGGCCATTTCCTTATAAGACTCGACGGCGTTGCTGAGGTAGGTTTGCAGGGTATCGTTCTTTGGCAAGCCTGCGACACCGCTGTCCACGTCTCCGGTCACGGGTGGTGGAGCGACGAGCGGGCCACCGGTATTAACGCGCATCGATTTGGCGCCCAGAAGCGCGGCTGCATCGAGCCACTTCTTCGCTACTTCGATGCCCGCTTTGCGCAGCTCCACATCCGATACGCAGATGTTTTGCGGGGCGTCATTCGATATGTGATGGCAACGCGTGCCCGTCGTGACCTGTTTGTTCGCCATCTTGTCCAGCCACTTTCGTCCTGACTTACTGGCCGGGTCAAACACCCGGTTTGTTTTGGCCGCGCCGTTAGTGAAGAAATTCTCTTTTTCTTCGACGAACATGCTGTCGTCATTTTCATCTCCAAAGAACATGGAGATGAGATCCATCTGGTATACGCCCGGAAATGTCTCCTTGGTGAACGTAGGAAAGTCGAGCATGTTGATCGCGCCGTACTTCTTCTTCATCCTGGCGACTTCAGCCGGGTCAGAATAGAGGTCGCCATTGACCTTGAAGAGGGAACGGACCGGCCAGCAGTTGGACGCGATCCGGTCAAGCTTCTCCTTGTCGGTCAAAGGGCGCATCGCGCCGGCATGATCGATAGGCTCTGGAGTGGCCTTTGCCTGCGCGCTCGCCACCGCTGGGGTTGCGACGAGCCCCGCCGCCACGCTGGCGCCAGCGCCCTGAAGAAACCTCCGTCTGTCTATGTTGCCCTTAAGTCCATTCTCTAGGCTCATCCGCTCCCCCGTACCTTCAGAATGTTGGTTGCTCACGACATGATCGCATGCGGCACCAAGTCAGTACTCGCGACGGCGATTCCCTGGACAGTGAGTTGAGCCGCGAAATGGGGCTGAGTAATCACATCTTCACCCCTGGACGGGTGCCCCTCGATCGCACCAGCGTACGTGGGTTGAATATGGAATGTTTCGAATGCTCTTGCTTCGGGCATCCGCGGAGGCATTTCGGGAAGGAAGAAGAGGCGTTCGAAGGGGCTGCGCCCCTTCGTTTTCAACTCACGTACGCTGGTGCGAGCCTTCTTTGCGGATATTGGGGCACCGGTCCAGGAGGTAAGGCTGGCGGTTAACCTAGCCTCTCGCGCAACGCTGCGATGCCGATGGAGTCGAGCTGAGCGATGATCTCGGGTGCGAGCTGAAGCTTGGCTACGCTGAGGTTTTCGCTCAGGTGAGTGCGTCTGGACGTTCCTGCGATGAGCAGGATGTTGGGTGAGCGATGCAGGAGCCAAGCCTGTGCAACCTGCATGGGCGTGACGCCGAGTGAGGCGGCGACGGTGTCCATCACGGAGGACTGGAGCGGGTTGAAGCCGCCGAGCGGGAAGTAGGGGACATAGGCGATGTCTTGTTTGGCGAGGTCGTCGATGAAGGCGTCGTCGCCGCGGTTGGCGAGATTGTAAAAGTTCTGGATGCAGACGATTTCGGTAAGGGTCTGGGCCTCGGCGAACTGGTCCGGCGTGACCGTGCTGAGGCCGATATGGCGAATGAGACCCTGTTGCTTGAGTTCGATCAGCACTTTCAGGGGTCCTGCAATCGATCCAGGCTCGGGCGCGGAGAAACCGCCCATGCGGAGGTTGACGATGTCGAGGGCTTCGAGGCCGAGGTTGCGCAGGTTGTCGTGGACGCTTGCGATCAAATGTTCACGAGAACGATCGAGAATCCAGGAGCCGTCATCGCCACGGCGAGCGCCGACTTTGGTGACGAGGGTGAGGTCTTTCGGGTAAGGATGCAGGGCTTCCTTGATGACCTGGTTGGTGATGTGCGGGCCGTAGAAGTCGCTGGTGTCAATGTGGTTGACGCCGGAAGCGATGGCCTGGCGCAGAACGGCGATGGCTTCGGGACGGTCGCGGGGCGGGCCGAAGACGTGGGGGCCGGCGAGCTGCATGCTGCCGTAACCGACGCGGTGGACGGTGAGCGTAGTACCGGGAAAGTTGAACGTGCCGCCGAGCTGGGTCTGCTGCGTCATAGGTGTATGTCTCCGGTTGCGAGTGACTCGCTGTGAAGTTCTGGTATGTAATTAGATGAAGCAAGCTTCAGGTTAGGAGTTCGCATTTGGCGCAACAGACAGCAACCCACTCAGAGCCAAGAAAATCGCCGGTCCAGGCGCGTTCCACCGCGAGTGTAGACGCGATCCTGAAGGCGACTGTTCAGGTTTTGCTGAGGGTCGGCAAGGAGAAGCTGACGACGACACGTGTGGCAGCGCGGGCTGGGGTGTCTGTGGGAACGCTGTACCAGTACTTCCCGAACAAGAGCGCTTTGTTGCGGGCTGCTATGAGGCTCCACATGGAGGAGATCTTCGCAGAGGTGGACAAAGTTTGCGTAGCGCAGCGAGGACAGCCGGTGGAGCAGATGGCCGAGGCGCTGGCGGTGGCCTTCCTGGCGGTGAAAATGCGTGACCCGAAGAAGAGCCGCGCGCTGTATGCGGTGAGTTCCGATGTGGAGGGCGCGAAGATTGCGGCCGGAGCAGTCACGCGAGTGAACCATGCGATTGTTGGGCTGCTGCAGAGCGCGCCCGAGGTGCTGACGACGGACCTGCAATTGATGGCAACGGTGCTGCAGAGCACCATCGCGGGCGTGAAGCGGCAGCTGCTGCAGTCAGATATGCCAGAGGCGCAGTTTGAGGCGATGCAGCGCGAACTGGTATTGGTGGTGCGAAGTTATGTCCGGGCCTGCGTGGGTCAGTAACGGTTGGTGACGAGAACGGCGGTTTGTCTAGTGCCAGTCCTCACGGCGTGCGACGACCTCTTCAGTACCGAGCAGGTAGCGATCCTGCCTCGCATCTTCGAGAAAACTTCGGTCGACGAGCGCATTGGCGAGCTATTGCCTATACAGGTAGTGACTATGTCAGCCGGCTTTCGCTTAAATCGAGCTCTCGCTCCAGATTGCGATGCACGCTATCTCCGATTCTTCCATTTCCCCGCAAGAGGTTCAGCTCCTCGCGCTCCCGCCGGATTGTTTCCAGCAGCAGATGACTCATCGTGAGGCTATGCGAGTCTTTCTCCGGAGTGCTGACCTCCGGCCCACATTCGTCGATCTCTTCCAGCTTGTGTTGATAGTCGTGCAGCAGATCGTCATAAAGATGTACCTCATGTTTTCCCTCCGCTGCCCTCCTGCGTTCACCGAGGAAGTCGATTGCCGCTTGCAACAGCAGGTGTCTCGCCTCTCCCTCTTCGCAGAACTGCGTATTTTGTCCCGACAACCGGAGTACGCGGACGAGCCAGGGCAAGGAAAGACCCTGCAGAACAAGTGTCACCAGGATGAGAGAAAAGGTCAGAAAGATAATGAAGCTTCTCTGAGGAAACGGGCTTCCATCGTTGAGGGTGAGAGGCAGGGAGTTCGCAGCGGCCAGCGCGACAACGCCACGCATTCCAGTCCATCCCACAACAAAAACCTGGTTGGCTTTCGGCCTTTCGTACGTCTGTTTCAGAAAATGTGTTCGAATCCACCACGCTGTGCTCGCCGCGGGAAACATCCAGGCCATACGCAGCAGCAGCAGAATGGCTGAGAATGCAAGACCATATCCGACGAGACCCAGCCTGCTTTGTCCGTGAATCCCGTCCAGTACATAGGGAAGCTGCAGGCCGATGAGCACGAACACCAGCCCGTTCAGCAGAAACTCAAGTGCGTCCCAGACCGCCCAGGCCTGTAATCGCACCCCCGGCGAGAAGAAGGTCGAACTGCGCTGGCTCACGTAAAGACCGCATGCGACGACCGCAATCACACCGGAGCCCTTCACCGCTTCACCCATCAGATACGCAGCGTAGGGCACGATCAGTGATAAAGCGATCTCGACCGGCCCGTCGTCCACCCAGCCTTCCAGCCAGACGACAACCCATCCGATCGCCAGACCCACAAGGAGGCCTCCGAGCGTCAGCCAGGCGAATTCGAGTATGCCGCGGCCTACGGTCGGCGTCGTCCCCCGCACAACCATTTCCACGCCGAATTGCAGAGCCAGCAGTCCGGTCGCATCGTTGAGCAGGCTCTCGCCCTCGAGCAGATCGACGATGCGCTGTGGCATGCCAACTTTGCGCGCGATCGAGGTTGCAGCTACGGCGTCGGTTGGCGAAACCACAGCCCCCAGGAGAAATCCGAGTTGCCAGTCGAATCCCGGCAGCCACCACGTTGCTGCGAATGCGACGCCAAAAGCGGTGAAGAAGACCAGGAATACGGCCAGGCCCGAGATCGACACCAGGTTGTATTTGAACTCTCGCCACGACGTCTGCCACGCGGCCACATAAAGAAGGGGCGGCAGAATTACCAGGAACACCAACGAGGGCGGCAGTGGAATGCGTGGGATGTGGGGCAGCAGCGAACACAGCAGCCCGAAGATCACGAGGACAATGGGGTAGGAGACTGCAAATCGGCGCGCCAGACCGGCCACTGCCGCCACGGCGCACAGCAAGCCAATCAGCAGCATCAGAATGTAGTACACCTGATCCATCGGATGGGGCCTACCTTCACTTTCAATAGTGGCATTAGGCTCGCGTTAGAACAATGAGCGCCCGCCGGCGCCAAGTCGGTACTCCACCACCCGTGCAGGCGGCTGGGCTTGCGGTTGACCCAGCGGCATGGCGGGAAGGCAAGGCTTGCGGCGCGCATCACTTAAGATGGTTTCCATGAAAGTTTGTCGCTCTTCTTTTCTTTCCCTCGCGCTGGTGATCTCTCTCCTTCCTGTAGGTTCGGCCAGTCGCGCGTTTGCCGCGCCGGAAGCAAGCGAACGCGCCGCCCAGGGCTGGGCCATCGAGATCCACGGCGGAGCAGGCGAAAGCGAGTGGGAGCACATGGATGCCGCGACCGCGACCGCATACCACGACTCACTGGCGAAGGCTCTCGCCGCCGGATCGGCTGTCCTCAAGCAGCAGGGCAAGGCACTCGATGCAGTCGAGGCCGCGGTAAAAGTTCTGGAAGACGATCCCTTGTTCAACGCCGGACGCGGTTCGGCGTTTGCCGCCGACGGAACCAACGAAATGGACGCTTCACTCATGGACGGCGCGACACTGGCCGCGGGCTCCGTGGCCGATGTGCAGTTCACCCGCCACCCCATCTCGCTCGCTCGCGCCGTCATGGAACACACGCAGTACGTCATGATGGTGGGCCCGGGCGCCGATGCGTTCTCAAAGGCGCAAGGCCTGGAACAACAACCGCCCGCCTTCTTCTTTACCGAGATGCGCTGGCAGGAATTCGTTTCGGTGATGCAGGCAAGCGGCCGGCCTGTTCCTCCGCGGCCGGCGGGTGTGCCTCCTCCCGTAGCCTCGGCGGGTTCGCCTGGCTTTTCGCATCGCTTCGGAACCGTGGGCGCAGTCGCCCGCGACAGCCAGGGCCACCTGGCCGCGGCCACATCCACCGGTGGCATGCAGGGCAAGCTCCCAGGCCGAGTAGGGGACTCGCCCATCATCGGCGCCGGCACTTACGCGAGTGATCGCTCCTGCGCCGTTTCCGGCACGGGAGTCGGGGAGTATTTCATTCGCCTCAGTCTGGCCAGGCAGGTCTGCACGCTGGTCGAGCAGGGGCAAACGCCGCAGCAGGCCGCCGACCACATGATCCACACGGAACTGCCGGCGCTCAAAGGCGGCGAAGGCGGGGTCATCGTGCTCGCGCCCACCGGGGACCCGGTATCGAGCGCGAATACGCTCGGCATGTTTCGCGCCCAGCAAGTCGAAGGCCGGGGCCCCGAGATACACGTGAAGTAGGCGATACAATTTCGCAGGTGACTTCTCTGCAACACGTACGCGTGATCGACTCGCACACCGGCGGAGAACCCACCAGAACGGTGATCGAGGGCGGCCCCGATCTCGGCCCGGGCGATCTCGAAGCCAGGCTCCTCAACTTCAAAACCAACCACGATCGCTTCCGCAGAGCGCTCGTCACCGAGCCGCGAGGGTCTGAGGTGATGGTGGGCGCTCTGCTTTGTGAACCCGCCGACACCACGTGCGTTGCCGGCGTAATTTTCTTTAACAACAGCGGCTATCTCGGCATGTGCGGCCACGGAACCATCGGACTGGTAGCAACGCTTGCTTACCTGGGCAGGATCAAGCCTGGCGGCCACCGCATCGAAACGCCCGTCGGCATCGTGGGCGCCACGCTACACGGTGACGGTACCGTGACCATCGAGAACGTACCCAGCTATCGATACGCCGCAGCCGTGGAAGTGCCCGTGCCCGGCTACGGCAGCGTGACAGGAGACATCGCCTGGGGAGGCAACTGGTTCTTTCTCGTCAGCCACCACGCCTGCACGCTCGACCGCCGCCATCTCGACCAACTCATCGACTTCACGTGGACGATCCGCCAGGCCCTCGCCGCCGGCAAGATCTGTGGGGCAGGCGGCGCCGAGATCGACCACATCGAACTCCACGGGCCCTCGCCCACAGCGAAGGTAAGCAGCTGCAACTTTGTCCTTTGCCCCGGCAGAGAATACGACCGCTCGCCCTGCGGCACCGGCACCAGTGCCAAACTAGCCTGCCTGCATGCGGAAGGGCTGCTAGCCCCGGGCGAGCTCTGGCGCCAGGAAAGCATCACCGGTAGCGTTTTCGATGCCCGCTACACGATGCGTGACGGAAGCCTCATCCCCAGCATCACCGGGTCCGCCTACATCACCGCCGACGCCAACCTGATCCTCGACCCCACTGACCCATTCTGCTTCGGTATCGCAGATTCCTGATCGTGGGTCTGCCTTTTCTCATCTACCAACCCGGGTGCACCCTATCCGCATGTGTGGCAGTCACGAGCTGTTCGATTCGTTAGACTGGCTGCAAGGCACACTCGCCCAAACAGAACGGAGCTTGCATTGGAACTGAATCCCGTATCCCTGATCGGCTTTGAAAACGGCGCAAAGGCAACCCCCTTCACGGGGATGAACCCCGCGACTAGCTTACCGCTCGAGCCAACCTTCTTTTCTTCGAGCGCCGATGACTTGCAACGCGCCGCGTTTCTGGCCCAGGCTGCGTTCCCCATCTACAGCAAGCTCTCAGGCAAGGCGAAAGGTACGTTCCTGCGCAGCATCGCAGCGGCCATCGAAGCTGCGGCCCCGGCCATCGTGCAGCGAGCGCAACTGGAAACCGCCCTGCCCGAAGCACGCCTGCAGGGAGAAGTGGGCCGCACATGCGGCCAGTTGCGCATCTTTGCCGAAGTCGTTGAAGAAGGCTCCTGGGTCGATGCCCGCATCGATACCGCCAATCCCGATCGCAAGCCGCTGCCCAAGCCTGGGATTCGTTCCATGCACAAAGCGCTTGGCCCGGTCGCGGTATTCGGCGCCAGCAATTTCCCCCTGGCCTTTTCCGTCGCAGGCGGAGATACGGCTTCCGCGCTCGCCGCCGGCAATCCCGTCATCGTGAAAGCCCATCCCGCCCATCCCGGAACCAGCGCCCTCGTCGGCCAGGCGATTCGTGAGAGCGTCAAGGCGGCGGGCCTGCCTGAAGGCGTGTTCTCCATGCTCTTCGACTCCGGTGTCGACGTAGGCGTGCAACTGGTGCAGCACCCGGCGATCAAGGCAGTAGCGTTTACCGGCTCCTATGCCGGCGGCACAGCGTTGATGAAGCTGGCGGCAGCCCGTCCCGAGCCCATCCCTTGCTACTCCGAAATGGGCAGCGTCAATCCTGTCTTTGTCCTTCCCGGAGCGCTCAACAAGAGGGGAGCCGCAGTGGCCGCCGGCCTGCAGGCCTCGTTCACTCTCGGCGCCGGCCAGTTTTGCACCAAGCCCGGCCTCGTGCTCGTACCGCAGGAAGATGGAACGCCCGGCTTCATGAAAGAGCTGGGTGAAAAGGTGAGCGGCACGCCAACCCAAACCCTGCTCACCAAAGCGATCGCTGACCGTTACACATCGGCGGTGAAGGGACGTAAGTCTGCGACGCAGGCTACCGTTCTTGCCGAAGGCGCAGGTGTAGAAGACTCCGATGCCGCTAAAGTGCAGGCTGCGCTCTTCGTCGCCGACTACAAAGACCTGGTCAGCAATCGCGACCTGGCGCAGGAGATCTTTGGCCCCACCACCGTCGTCGTCGGGTACCAGGATCGCAAGCAATTGCTCGCAGTAGCCGAGCAGCTGGAAGGTCACCTGACCGCGACCCTGCAAGGGGAAGAGAGCGAGCTGGCTGACTATGCCGATCTGATCGACATCCTCACCCGCAAGGTGGGCCGTCTGATCCTCAACGCTTACCCGACCGGAGTCGAGGTCTGCCACGCCATGGTGCACGGTGGTCCCTTTCCCGCGACCAGCGACGGCCGTTCCACCTCCGTGGGAACGTCGGCCATCTTCCGCTTCACCCGCCTGGTCTGCTACCAGTCGTTTCCAGACGCTGCGCTCCCCGATGAGCTCAAGAGCAGTAACCCTCTGGGAATTATGCGCATGGTCGACGGAGACCGGACACGCACTCCATCCGTCTAGAAGGAACCGCGGCGCGCATATCGATGAATCTCGCTATGCGGTACGAATCATTGGGTAGTGATGGGGGTCATGATGACGACGGTAGTGTCTGGCCTGTAAGCTTTCTAGCGACGTTCGAGAAGGAGGAGCCATGGTGACCATGGAAGACAAGAACCGCAGGGACTTTCTCAAGTTAGGTACGGCCGCGCTCGCAACGACGGCTGTCTCATGGAACGCGAAGAGCTACGCCGCCATCAGCGGAGCCAATGACCGCGTGCGTGTAGCCCTGATCGGCGCCGGCGACCGCGCCAAGGGCGCCCTGGTACCCGCGTTTCAGGATAACGCCAAGGAAATGAACTTCGAATTCGTCGCCGTGTCTGATATCTGGAACCGCCGCCGTGACGAAGGCGCGGCCTTCATCCAGAAGCAATCCGGCAGCACCGTCGCGAGCGTGCGTAACAACGACGAACTCTACGCCCGCAAAGACGTAGACGCCGTGATCGTCGCGACCGCGGACTTTCAGCACGCCACCCACGGCATCGAAGCCGTGGAAGCGGGCCGCGATGCCTATGTAGAAAAGCCCACCGCCCACACCATGGAAGACGCGCGCAACTTCCGCGCCGCCGTCAAGAAGACCGGCAAGATCGTCCAGGTGGGTACGCAGCGCCGCAGCACGCCCAGCTACCAGAAGGCTTATGAATACATCCAGTCGGGCAAGTTCGGCGATATCGTCGCTGTCGAAATGACCTGGAACGTGAACCAGCCCGGCCGCTGGCGCCGCCCTGGCGTCGTGCCGCTTTTGAAAGAGCAGGACACGGACTGGAAGCGCTACCTGCTCAACCGTCCTTATGAGCCGTTCGATGCCCGCAAGTATCTCGAGTTTCGCCTCTTCTGGCCCTACAGCTCCGGTATTCCCGATCAATGGCTCGTCCATCAGATCGATACCGTCCACTGGTTCACCGGCTACCCGCACCCGCGCAGCGTGGTCGCAAACGGCGGCGTCTACGTGTGGAAAGACGGCCGCAAGAACTGGGACACCATGACGGCCGTCTTCGATTACGGCCCGCTCGACGATCCGAGCAAAGGCTTCCAGGTGATCTATTCCTCGCGCATGACCAACTCGGCCGGCGGCGTAAAGGAGATTTACTACTCCAACGGCGGCATGCTCGACATGGATAAGCAGTGTGTCAGCTCCGAAGGCGGCATGACCGCGAAGGCCGCGGCCGAAATGGGCATGAAGGCCAATCTGCTGGGCGACTATGCGCTCAGCGACTCCGTGCTCAAGGCGGAGACCTCGGCCAACACCGGCAACGACCCCATGACCTCTGCCAACATGCGTAACTGGATGGAGTGTGTGCGCTCGCGCAAACAGCCCAATGCCAGCATCGAAGCCGGCTACAGCCATTCCGTTGCCCTGTGCATGAACATTGCCGCCATTCAAACCGGCCAAAGAGTTACCTTCGATGACAAAACACAGCGGGTGATGGCGGGAGACAAGGTTTATGAATAGGTGGTCTTTTAGCTGCCTGCGGGCAGGTAGCTGCCTGCGGGTAGCCGCCTGTACGTTACCATTCATGACATTGGGGCTGGCATTGGCTGCGCATACAGCGAAGGGTGTTCAGGTCGTTGCGGATGAGGCTCACCAGCGCGTCGATGTAACCATCGACGGCAAGCCGTTTACGTCTTATGTCTGGCCGGGCTCGCTTAAGAAACCGGTACTGTTTCCATTGATCGCTTCTGACGGCGCCAATGTAGTGCGCGGTTACCCGCTTGCGCCCCGCGCAGGCGAGCGCACCGATCATCCCCATCACGCCGGCATGTGGTTCAACTATGGCAACGTGAACGGTTTCGATTTCTGGAACAACTCCGACGCCATCAAGCCCGAGAATCGCGACAAGATGGGGACCATCCATCAGCAGGCGATTGTTTCTACAAAGAACGGACCCGACCAGGGAGAACTGATCGTTACCTCGGTGTGGACGACGGGGACGGGCAAGGACATTCTTCGAGCAGAAGACGCGCTACGTATTTTCCCGGCAGGGAACCGAGCGCACGATCGACGTCATCGCCACCCTGCACGCACTCGACCGCGCCGTCTTTCATGACGACAAGGAAGGTATGCTCGGTATCCGCGTCGCTCACTGGCTTGAGTCAGCCAACGAGAAGGGTGGCACCTTCACCGACGCCAACGGCACTCCGACGGAAGTGCAGGCGTCCAACGTACCCGGTGCGACCGGCGTATACCTCACCAGTGAAGGCAAAGAGGGCGACCAGGCCTGGGGAACGCGTGGCCGCTGGTGCGCATTGAGCGGCAATACCAAAGGCCACGCCGCCACCATCGCGATCTTCGACCTGCCGGCAAATCCCAACTACCCCACGTACTGGCACGCGCGCGGCTATGGGCTCTTCGCGGCCAATCCGTTGGGCCAGCACATCTTCGATCCAAAGGCGAAAGAATTGAATTTCACCCTGGAGAAAAACCAGGATGCAACGTTCACGTATCGCATTCTTCTGCTGCCGCGCGCTCCACAACCGGGGGAAATGAACCGCGATGCAGACAAGTTCGCCGCCGACTACCAGTAGCGCGTTCCTGTAAGCTGGCCTTAACAGGAAGGCGCGATAGCGATGATGCGAACCAAGGCCGAAGGGTTCTGTGATGCTGAACTGCAGGGTGTGTACCGCGCGATTCGCGAGCGGCGCGATGTCCGCTCGGGCTTTCTAGCCGAGCCCCTGGCTGACGATGTTCTGCTGCGGCTCTTGGGAGCCGCGCACAACGCGCCATCGGTCGGCTTTATGCAGCCGTGGCGCTTCATCGTGGTTCGTGACCGGCAGGTGCGGAGCGCAGTGCACGGCCTCTTTGCCCAGGCGCAGCAGGTAGCAGCCGATACCTACGAGGGTGAACGCGGAGATCTCTATCGTGGCCTGAAGCTCGAAGGCATTCTGGAGGCGCCGCAGAATGTATGCATCGCCTGCGACGCGGTGAGCGAAAGAGGGCATCGTCTGGGCCGGCACTTCATGCCGGAGACGGCAATCTATTCCGCGGTATGCGCCGTACAGAATCTCTGGCTCGCGGCAAGGGCAGAAGGCATCGGCGTAGGCTGGGTAAGCATCCTCGATCCTGAAGCTTTGAAAAATGCTGCTTGGCATCCCACCCCACATGGTTCTGGTAGCGTACCTATGCCTGGGTTACGTAGACGAATTCAAACTGAAACCCGAACTCGAGCGTGCTGGATGGGAACAGCGCGTCCCCCTCAAAGACGTAGTCCGCCTGGATCACTACGAAGGCAGCCCGCTTATTTCGTAACAATTGTAGTGCCCGATAGGCGGCGGACGCCGATCGCCCTGCCGTAAGGTGGTATAGATTGAGGGGCGGGGCTTTAAGTCCCTGCCACTGCCTCAACCGCGTTTCTCTCAGCCCCTACTTCCGAGACCGCCGAATCTCTTCCGTCAAAATAATTGCTTCGGCAATCTCGCGAATGGCTTTACGCTTTTGCCGGCTCTGCTTCTGCAACGCGAGGTAGGCGCCCTCTTCATCCAGATTCAGTTCCCGTTGCAAGATTCCTTTGGCGCGATCCATCAACTTACGCACCTCGAGCCGATCTGCGAGCAAAAGGCGTTCACTCTCCAGGCGCGCCATTTCCAGCTCCGCGCCCACCAGAAAACCCACCGTAGAAATCAGCCGCAATTGACGGCGGCTGTGGTGATGCGGCTTGCGATGCTGCACATTGATCACGCCGACCAGCTTGCCGCGGCACAGGATCGGAACAGAAAGAAACGCCTCAAACTGATCTTCCGGCAGATCGTTGAACATCTTGAAGCGGGGATCGCTCCATGCCTTGGAAGCAATGGCCACAGGCTGCTCATGCTTGGCGACCCACCCGGTGATCCCCTGGCCCAACTGCAAATCGAGCGCATCGACAAAATCAGCATGTGGATTCTTCGAGGCCCGCAAGACCAGCTTTTCGCCTTCCAGCACATACACAAAACAGGAATCACATACCATCACCGTGGAGACAAAGTCCACCACGCGCTCGAGCACGGCATGAAACGGGTCGGCGGCTGCCATGCGGCTGCCAATCTCATGCAGAAACTCGATGTCGAGCAATTCTTCGGTCCTGGAGTCCTCGTCGGTCATTACCCCTCATCCCATTGAAAACGACTGTAAACCTTGCGCAATTTTACGGTTGCTTTCAATCGCCGTGACCTTTAATCTCATCGAGGTCAACGGCCCCTCCATATACTTACTGCAAGCGTCCCTGACGGTAGACGCATTCTCCGTTCGTCACCCTTTACGCGCGTGCGCAGGAGTACCCGGCTGCGCACGGAGCGCTGTCTGGTACTGCCGCTCTGCAATGGAAAACCAGCTTTCGGGTAGCAATAGCAAGCTGGAAAGGTCCAATTCTACCATTGACTGGCAGGGCGGCGAATCGGGGCAAGCCCCTGCGCGGCGGTCCGCCTGGGTCGTGAGTGCAAGCTTGAATGGGAGTCCAGCATGGGTTTAAGCAGACGTAGTTTTCTCCTGCGGGTGGGCCAGGCCGGCGGCTATAGCGCAGCCTTCACCATGATGCAGTCGCTGGGCTTGCTGCCCATTCCGGAGTCTGCTGCTTCTACGGTGGACCCGGCGCTCGGGAGCGGCAAAGGCAAGAGCGTGGTTATTCTGGGTGGCGGCATCGCCGGCCTGGTGTCGGCTCACGAACTGGGCAAGCTGGGCTACACCTGCACCCTGCTCGAAGCCCGGGAGCGGGTCGGCGGCAGAAACTGGACCGTCCGCAACGGTACCAGGGTCGACTTCACCAGCGGATTCAGCCAGAACTGCATGTTTGGCCCTGGACTCTACCAGAACGTAGGCCCTGCCAGACTGCCTTCGATTCACCACACGATGCTCGGTTATTGCCAGGAGCTCGGCGTTCCGCTTGAGGTCGAAGTCAACGCTTCGCGCAGCGCCTTCCTGCAGGCCGAAGCTTTCAATGGCGGTAAGCCGGTCCAGAACCGGCAGGTGGAATACGACACTCGAGGGCACGTTTCAGAGCTACTGGCCAAGTGCGTCAAGCGGGGCGCGCTCGACCAGGACCTGAATGCGGATGACAAGGAGCAGATGCTTGCATTCCTGGTGCAGTACGGCAGCCTCTCTCCAGACCTCTTCTACAAGGGCTCTCCCCGGGCCGGCTACAAAGTCTACCCCGGTGCGGCCGACGTCACGGGCGAAGTGCATGATCCGCTGGATATGCGCGCTCTGCTCTCTGCCCGTCTCTGGACCCAACTGCTGGAAGAGGATGAAATCAACTGGCAGGCCACCATGTTCCAGCCGGTCGGAGGGATGGATCAAATCCCCATGGCGTTCAGGAAGAAACTGGGACCGGTGATCCGCTCACGCGCGGAAGTGACCCAGATACGACAGAACGCCTTCGGAGTCAAAGTCGTATATCGCGATCTGGCTACCGGCAAGCACGAAACCGTCGCTGCGGATTACTGCGTCTGTGCGTTGCCGTTGACCATCCTCAAGACCCTGGATACTGACTTTTCTCCGGAGTTCAAAGCCGTGGTCGACGCGGTGGAATACGACTCGGCCTACAAGATCGCCTGGGAGTCGCGCCGCTTCTGGGAGAAGGAGTCGAACATCTACGGAGGACTCTCGTTTCTTCGCCAGCCGGTCGATACCGTCTGGTACCCGAGTGCCGGCTTTTTCTCCGAGACGGGCATCATTGTGGGCGGCTATGGAATCGAGAACGGCTCGGAGTTCGGGAACTTGCCCGATCCCGAGGCAAAAATCGCCTCATCACGCAATTCGATCGAACTGCTGCACCCCGGCCGCTCACAGGAACTAAAGAACCCGATCTACGTGAGCTGGGGCCACATTCCGTACAGCCTTGGCTCGTGGGTGAGCCGGGCCGACGAGACCACCCCACCCGGCTACGCAACCTGGATTCAGCCGCAGGGCCGCATCTTTCTCGCCGGAGACCACACCAGCCACATCGTCGGCTGGCAAGAGGGCGCCGCCGTCTCAGCCCACCGGGCCGTAAACCTGATCGGAGCCGCCGCAGCCAAGGCATAGAATCTGCCAGGCTCGCGCGCGCGTGCATGAGTTGAAACCGCCGGGCGCCCGGCCGGTCTACTTCGCTTTCTTGAGAAACTCGGCTAGAGCAGCTTTTTTGGCCTCGTCCACCACTCCCGAAGTACGCCAAAGAACCCGCCCCTCCTTATCCGTCACCAGCACAGCCACCTCCTGCTGGGAACCGACCTGCAGCGAACGAAGGAGCTGTCCCTCGTCGACATACAACGGAACCGTATAGTGCCGCGGCGCGGCGGTAGCCTGGGTTCCGCGCAACGACGCATTCTGCCACCACTTAAAGAGCGGATTCTGTTTCGGAGAGATGGGCAGCAACCAGGTCTGCACCCGCGAAGCATCACTCTGCGTCGCAGCCGCAAACCAGTCATCCACCGCCTGCTGCTGATTCCGCTGAAAATACAAAACCAACACGTTTAGCGGAGTCGCAAAATCCGCGGGCAGCGTAACTTTCTGCCGGTCAAGCGCGTAGGCGGTCACGGAGGGCAACGATGCTGGAGAAGAAATTTGTGTGGTTGCCAATGCGCAGGAAAGAGCGAGGCAGGGAAGAGCGAGAAGTAAACAAAGCGGCGGTCTCATGCGTTATAGGCCAGCGTCTAAGCGATAGTAACGCAGGAACCTCAGACGCCCGCTTATCTTTTTGATGCGGCCGGACGGCGAGGCGAAGGTGCGGGTCAGGTCGCGTATCATGAACACGGGAGCAGCCCTATGCCTTTTGCGCCTGAGCGCCACAGCTTCGAAACTGACGATGCCCGCCTGCGGCCCATTGCCGACAAGGTTCTGGCGGGTGAGCGTCTCGATCTTAATGATGGTGTTGCCCTCTATCGCTCGGGCGATGTGCTCGCTGTGGGCTGGCTGGCTAACCATGTGCGTGAGCGTCTGCACGGCAACGTTGCCTATTTCAACGTAAACCGGCATATCAACCCGACCAACGTGTGTGTGGCGGCGTGCCGTCTCTGCGCCTTCGGCCGCAAGAAGGGCGCTGAGGGCTCCTACACCATGGCGCTCGAAGAGGCATGGCAGGTGGCAGCCTCGGGCTACAGCGAAGCCGTAACGGAGTTCCACATCGTAGGTGGTCTGCACCCCGATCTCCCTTTCGAGTACTTTCTCGATCTGGTCACCGGACTCAAGGAGCGTTTTCCCCAGGTACACATCAAGGCCTTCACCATGGTCGAGGTAGCTTACCTGGCGCGCCGGGCGAAGCTGACGATTGCCGAAACACTCACGAGAATGAAAGCCGCGGGAGTCGATTCATTACCCGGCGGTGGGGCAGAGATTTTTTCTGATCGTGTGCGTCACATCATCTGCGATCACAAGATCGACGGCGATGAATGGCTCGAGACCGCGCGTACAGCGCACAAGCTGGGCTTGCGGTCCAATGCGACCATGCTTTACGGTCACGTAGAGAACGACGAAGATCGCGTCGATCATATGATCCGTCTGCGTGCCGTGCAGGACGATACCGGTGGGTTCCAAACCTTCATTCCGCTGGCCTTCCATCCAGCCAACACCGCGCTCGACCATCTGCGTACAACCACCGGGCTGACCGACATCCGGCAAATCGCGGTCGGGCGTTTGATGCTCGACAACTTCTCTCACATCAAGGCGTACTGGCAGATGATGTCTGCCAAGATCGCGCAGATCGCCTTACGCTTTGGCGCCGACGATATCGATGGAACGGTCGTCGAAGAAAAGATCTATCACGACGCCGGAGCGACGACACCGCAGGGCATGCGCCGAGCCGATCTGATGCGCCTCATTAAGGAAGCCGGCCGCGAGCCCATTGAGCGCGACACGCTCTATCGCAACGTAGTCCGCCACGAAGACACGTTCACTGTAGCGGTCTGACGTTCTTGTGAGGAGTGCAGGTTAACCCATAGGTTAACCCCCCGCGCGGCTTTCCGCGGGAGGGTTCAACCCAGGCATCGCAGGAAGGCGCGGAGGCCCCGCGTCGGGATTCGACGGGCGCCCGTTGCGCTTCCGGCGTACTCCGCGAATTGCCACCAGAATCAGGCCGGTGAACGTTAGCGCCAGCAAAACGATGGCGTAGGGGCCATGCAGTTCCGTAACCTGGCCGTACAACAACGCGAGGCCCACAAAGACAAAGAACAGATGGGCGCAAAAAACCTCAAGGGAAGCCTTGCCCAGCGTAAGAAACGGTTCCACCAGAACCAGGCGTGTCAGGAATTTCCGCGATCCGTAGATCAAGCACGAAAAAGCGAACAGGTTCAGCACCCGCAGCGGGCCAATCTGCCACTTGTCCAGCGACATGCCCAGCGCCTGCGTGGTTAGGTGAGGTCCCAGCCAATCATGCCGCACACCCAGAAAGAAGAGACAGATCGTGACACTCAAGGGAAAAACCCAACTGGGCAACCTGCTTAAGGGATTCGTTCCCTGCGCAATTTTGGCGCCTAGCCACAATGCCAGAACCCAGACGGCCTGCCAGGCGAAAAGATTGAAGGCGCCTGTCTCCTGCAGCGGTATATGCAGGTCTGTGGCATGCACGACGAGCGCGTGCATCCAGGTACGCAGACCGAACTGCGCCAGCAGCCAGACCGCACCGCTCACCATCAGAATTCCACTCCAGCCCCGGCGCACAGCCACACCGAGGATGTAGGGCGTGACCAGCAGAAACGTCACATACATGGGAAGAATGTCGAGCAACGGCGGACAGTAGATGAGCAGCAACGACCCGGCGATCGCGGTGAACGGATGGGCGAGATAGAAATTCAACAGGTTGTGAAGGGCCGCATGCCGCGTGTACAACGCCATAGCTGCGACGACGGTGAAGACCATGGTGAGCAGGATTAGATGGTATCCATAGATTTTCAGCGCCCGCTTCCACAGCGTGCTGCGAACGCCAGGCCCGTCTTCTTGGGCCTTGTGGATATAGAGAATAGCTACCAGCATGCCGGAGAGAAAAACGAATCCCTCGGCGGATGAGACAAAGCCAAAAGGCTGGTTGACCAGTTCGCTAGCGCGCGTAGGCAGGTGGGTCAGCGTCATCCAGACCAGGAAAAGCCCACGCAGGGCGTCCAGCTCGGGCCGGTGCTGGATCTTGCCAAGGTGGATCACTTTTCTTGATGCTGACTTTACATCCATGAATACCCCATGGCACTGACGTCTCGGCCAGGTTCGCTCGAGCCATACTCAATCAGACGCAGTTTGGAGCCAGAGGTTGCGAAATCGGGCCTTAGTACGCCGGAATCCCGGTGATGCTCTGCCCGATAATCAGTGCATGGATGTCGTGCGTGCCCTCGTAGGTCTTGACCGATTCCAGGTTCATCATGTGCCGCATGACTGGATAATCGTCGGTTATGCCATTGCCGCCCAACACGTCACGTGCCATGCGCGCAATCTCGAGCGCCATCCAGACGTTATTTCGCTTGGCCATGGAAATGTGCTCAAAACCCACCTTGCCGGTATCTTTCAGCCGGCCTACCTGCAGGGCCAGCAATTGACCCTTGGTGATTTCCGAGATCATCCAGGTCAGCTTTTCCTGCACCAGTTGATGGCTGGCGATGGGTTCTTCGCGGAATTGCCTGCGCACGAGCGCATACTGCAACGCGGTGTCGTAGCAGGACATGGCAGCACCCAGGGCACCCCAACTGATGCCATAGCGCGCCTGATTCAGGCACATCAGTGGAGATTTGAGGCCACCGGTCCCGGGCAACAGATTCTCTGCGGGAACCCGCACATCCTCGAGCACTAGTCCTGAGGTGACGGAAGCACGCAGAGACCACTTGCCATGCACGTCATAGGCCGAGAATCCCGGCCGATTGGTCTCCACCAGGAAGCCCCGCACGTTGCCGTCCTCGTCGTCCACCTTGGCCCAGATGACCGCGACGTCGGCGATCGAGCCAGAGGTGATCCACATTTTCTCGCCGCTCAGCACGTATTCGCCGCCTTCTTTACGGGCACGAGTGCGCATGCCGCCGGGATTGGATCCGTAGCCCGGTTCGGTCAGGCCGAAGCAGCCCAGCTTTTCTCCCGTCGCCAGCTTCGGCAGCCATTCATTCTTCTGTGCCTCGCTGCCGAAGGTGTAGATCGGGTACATGACCAGCGCCGACTGCACGCTGACGAAGCTGCGCAGGCCCGAGTCGCCCCGCTCCAGCTCCTGCATCACCAAGCCATACTCCACGTTGGACATGCCGGCGCAGCCGTAGCCCTGGATATTGGCTCCAAAGAAGCCGAGTTGCCCCATCGGCTGAATCAGTTCGCGCGGAAACCGGCCTTCGCGGTTGCACTGCTCAATGATCGGGATGACGTTGTCTTCCACAAACTGCCGCGTGGTATCGCGCGACAACAGCTCGTCACCGGAAAGCAAGCCGTCAAACTGGATGAAATCAACACCTTTAAACTTGAACGCCATGGCAGTAGGCACCTCGGATACGCGCACTAAACTCCTAAGCGTAGCAAACGGAGCCGCAGGTATAAAACGAGCCCGTTCTCCCTGGACGGGTGCCGCGTGTTCGCACCAGCTGCACATGGGTTGAAGAAGATGGGGCGAAGCCAACATGAAGGGTATGGGCTGCCTCGCCGCAGCGAGCTTTAGCCCGTACGTCTGTGAAGGGAACAAAACGCGGCTTTAAAGCCGCTTCCATCCTGTGAATCAATGTACGGGCCAAGGCTCGCTGCGGCGAGGTAGTCCGTACCCTTCAAACCTTTCAGAAACATACCTTCAGGAAGGCTTACGACAAATATTCCTTGAGGAATGGATCGTCGTTGTGGACCAGGTCATGCGTCGAGCCATCGAACACGATGTGACCATCGTGCAACACCAGGAAGTTGGTCTTAGCGTCGAGACCATGGTTCGGGATCGGAACCATATGATTCAGTGCGCGGTCGAACCTGTGCGTGGCCAGCGTAAATGCATCCTGAAGCCGATGGGTCACCAGCAGGGAACTGGTGCGGGACACATCGCGCTGCTTCATTACCAGCTCGACAATCGTGGTCGAGGTGATGGGGTCGAGTCCGCCCGTAGGGGAGTCATAGAGCAGCAGGTCGGGCTGGTTCACGATCGCCCGCGCAATCGCCACGCGGCGCCGCATTCCGCCGGAGAGCTGCGACGGGAACTTCTGCAGCGTGTGCTCCAGCTCCACGAATCGCAATGTCTCGGTCACGCGCTCGGTCACTTCCGCTTCTGGTACTCTCTGTTCCATCAAGCGATAACCCACGTTGTCGCGGACAGTGAGCGAATCGAAGAGCGCACTTTCCTGAAACACCATACCCATGCGTCCCCGTAACTCGAACAACTGTTTTTCGGGCATGCCGTTGAGTTTTTCTCCGAACACCGTCACCGTGCCGGAGTCGGGTTTGATCAGGCCATTGGCCAGCTTGAGCAGCACGCTCTTGCCGCTGCCGGCAGGTCCAAGCAGGATGCGGGTTTCGCCAGGATTCACGGCCAGCGAAATGTTCTTCAGCACCTGCTTGCCTTCAAAGCCGATCGAGACATCGTCGAAGACGACAACCGGCTGCCCTGGATTTTCCTGGGTATCCAGGGTCGCGGACTGGGATGCGGTGCTCATCGGCCGAAAATGCTGATCATGACCTGGCTGATGAAGAAGTCGACCGCGATGATCAGCACGGACGACCAAACCACCGCCTGCGTGGTGGAGCGGCCTACACCTTGTGTGCCGCCGCGCGTGTTCATGCCGTAGAAGCACCCGATGGTCGCAATGATGAAGCCAAAGACAATCGGCTTGACGAGCCCCTGGATAATGTCAGGGTAGCGCAGCGTCTGATAGGCGGTATGGAAGTATTGCGATCCATCCTGACCCAGCATGAAGATAGATACGGCGGCCCCACCCATCGTGCCCACAGTGTCGGAAATGATGGTTAAGAAAAAAAGCATGATCACGGTAGCGTAAAGCCGCGGCGTCACCAGCTTTTTGAGCGGATCGGTACCCAGCGCGCGCATAGCGTCTATCTGTTCGGTCACCATCATTGAGCCGAGTTCGCTGGCCATGCCCGAAGCATTCCGTCCTGAGACCATCAGGCTGGTGAGCACCGGCCCCAGTTCCTTGATCATGGAAAGGCTGACCAACTCTCCGGTGATGGCGGTCGCGCCGAACTGAGCCAGGGAAGAAGCAGACTGCAGGGCAAGCACGCCGCCCGTGAAAAAGCCGGTGAGGAAAACGATAGGTACAGAGCCGATACCGATGGAATCTGCCTGCACGATCAAATCGGCGAAGTAGCGGGGGCGCCGGAAGATATTGACGACCGCCCGGGCGGAGAGCAGGGCGTAGTCCTGCACCGTGATGACACCCTTTTTAGCCCAGCTTTCAATCAGGTCAAATGGCATATTTCAAAACGTTGGAAACGTCACCCTGGGCACTCACCGTCGCAAGCCCGAGGGTACCACACGGGGTCCGGGGCATTACCCACTGCGGTTGCATTGAGACGGCAACGCAAAGGCATCTGCTGCGGCGCTAGTCCTTCAGGCGCTTCTTGATCTCGATCGAAAGACGCTTGATCTTCTGGTTGAGGGTAGAAAGGGGAATGCGGAACTGCTCGGCCGCATCGGTCTGGTTCCATTTGCAGCGTTCGAGCTTGTCGATGATGATGCGGCGCTCAATATCTTCCAGAATGTCAAAAAGCGACGCGTCCGGATTGTGCTCAAGCAGGCTGGAGGAATAGCTGCGGCCGGTGAGATGCCCGGGCAGCAAATCAATACCGATGCTCGGTGTGGATGAGAGAACGACTCCGCGCTCGATCACATTTTCCAGCTCACGCACATTTCCTGGCCAGTCGTAATCCATCAGCACGCGCATGGCTTCCGGCGCGAGTGTGCGCGCAGGCAAATCGTTTTCTTCGGCGTAGCGCTTCAAAAAACTGCCCGCCAGCAGCGGAATATCTTCCCTGCGATTCCGCAGTGGAGGCAGATCGATGGTGATGACGTTGAGCCGGTAGTAAAGGTCTTCGCGGAACTTGCCTTCCCGCACCGCCTGCCGCAGATCGACGTTCGTCGCTGCGAGGATGCGAACATCGACCTGGATCTCGTGTATGCCGCCCAGGTGCATGAACCGCCGGTCCTGCAGCACGCGCAGAATCTTGGCCTGCGTATCCATGCCCATCGTCCCGATCTCATCGAGAAACAGCGTGCCGAAGTTCGCCACTTCGAACAGCCCTTTCTTGGCGGCAACGGCCGACGTGAATGCGCCCTTGACGTGGCCGAACAGTGTTGACTCGAGCAAATCGCTCGGCATGGCGCCTGTGTTGACAGGCACAAAGGGTTTGTCGCGGCGCGGGGAATTGGCGTGCAGCGCTTTGGCAATCAGTTCCTTGCCTGTACCGCTTTCCCCTTGGATCAAAATATTGGACCGGCTGGGAGCGACCTGCGCCACCAGGTCGAAAATCTTCAGCATCGGCTCACTCTTGCCGACGATGTTTTCAAAGTTATAGCGTTGCTTCAGCGCGCGCTTGAGCTGAACGTTCTCCTCTTCTGCGCGATGCCGTAAAACCGAAGCCCGAATATCCGCCAGAAGCTTTTCGTTGTCCCAGGGCTTCTGAACGAAGTTCTGCGCCCCGCCGTTCATCGCGTCGACTACGTTGCCGACCGTTCCGTAGGCGGTGATCATGATGACCGGCAAATTGGGCTGGCGCTCGCGGATGCGGGCAAGAATCTCCAGGCCATTCTGGCCCGGCAGAGCCAGATCCAACAGCACCAGATCGTAGGAGCGGGTATCGATGTTCCTGAGCCCGGCCTGACCCTCGGGAGCCGTCTCTACGACGTAGCCTTCGAGCATCAACAGCGTTTCGAGCGACTCGCGAATGGCCGCTTCGTCATCGATGATGAGAATGCGGTGTCCTGCTTCCGGCCCCGCGGTACTCGGTTTGCTTTGCGATGAGAGAACTCCAGCTTCAGACATGGGCGGTCTTTCTTGCCATGGGGAACTCGAGATGGAATGTGGTCCCGTTGCCAACCTGACTCTCTACCTGAATCTTACCCGCATGTTCCTGGATGATGCCGTAGCTTACTGCCAGCCCGAGACCGGTGCCCCTGCGTTGCCCTTCGACGACCGCGAACTTGGTCGTAAAGAAAGGATCGTAGATACGCTGCATATTTTCGAGCGCAATGCCTGAGCCGGTATCTGACACATCGACGGCCACGTGACCGTTGGCCGTGGTGGACACACGCAGGGTGCCGCCCGCCGCCATGGCGTCTTTCGCATTCAGGAATAGGTTGAGAAAGACCTGCTGCAGCTTGCCTGAGTTGCCAAGGATCGGAGGCAGATCGTGTTCGAGCGCAGTCTCCAGCTGAACCTGGGACGCGCGGAACTGGTGCTCGAGAAGTTTGAGTGTGTCCACGATGATGTGATTCAAATCCAGCGCAGTGAACTCTGCGGCGCCGGTGCGTGAAAAATTGAGCAGTCCATTCACAATTTCTGAAGCACGGAACGTCTGCTGCGTGATCTTATCGAGCAGCGGCGCAACCCGCTGATCGCCGCGCACTTGTTTGGCAAGCATCTGTGTATAAGACGAGATCACTGCCAAAGGGGTGTTTACCTCGTGGGCCACGCCTGCGGCCAGCAAGCCGATCGACGAGAGCTTATCTGCCTGGGTGAGCTGTGCCTCGAGCTCAGTGCGCTCCGTAATGTCATCTACAATAACGATGCGGCCCACCGCCTGAAAGTTGCGCGAGACCAGGGGAGCAATCGCTATGTTGGCGCAGCGCGTTTCGCCACTGCGCGTCTGAATGCGGAAGCGATAAAGATTGTGAATGCCCGGTTCGTCTTTTAAGCGCACAAATTCGGTCACAAGCCCGGCGGGCAAGATATCGCGCAGATTGCGCCCAACCGCCTCCTGGCGGGGCAGGGCATACATCACTTCCATCTGCGCGTTCCAGCTCTCGACACGATCTTCAAGGTCTACGGCAAATACGCCGACATTGATGGACTCAACAATGTTTTCGTTGAACTCTTTCAGCCGTTCGTACTCAGAGATCTTCTGCTCCAGGCTCGCGTACAGGCGGGCATTCTGAATCGCGATACCGATGTAGCTGGCCATGGACTCGAGCAGTTCCACATCTTCGCTCGACAGAAAGTCTCCGCTCACGGTGCGGCCCAGGCCAATCACAGCGATGGTTTTTTCCTGCAGCCGGCACGGCAGGTAGTAATTGAGGTCGAGCATCGCGGCGGCGTGCCGTTGCTCATCGTCGAAGTGGAGCACTTGCTGCGGATTCTCGAGGAAGATGTGCGTGCCCGCATCCGGCTGATCGAAGTCGAGAAAGCCGAGGCCGGGCAGAGCCTTGTGTGCGGCCAGTTGCGCGGGCAAGCCGTGGCTCGCCATGATCGTGTACTCACCATGCGCGTCGGGAAAGAAGATGGAAACACGCGCCACCATCAGCGTCTGCGACAAGCGGTCGACGATCGATTTGAGCAGGCGGTCGAGGTCGGTTTGCGAACTGAGTCCACGGCCAAACGTGATCAGAGTCTGGCGATAGTCGTAGCGCTTGTGATCGAAGACCCGGTCCACGCGATCCTGAATCGCGCGCTTCAAGGGATCAAACAGCTGCGCCGTGATGATGATGGCAGCAATCAGCCCCCATGCGCCCGCGCTGGGCAGGCGCGTGTGTACCAGCTCTGCCGCGACTGCTACCGCCCCGAAATAAAGGCCGACGAGCGCCGCCGTTGCCAGCGTATAAGTCACGCCCCGCTTGAAGATGAGGTCTACATCCATCAGGCGGTAGCGAACAATGGCCCAGCTAAACGTGAGCGGCAAAAAGACCAGGCAAATGCCGCCGATCTTCAACAGAACGCTGGGAACAGCAATTCCGGTGAGGAACGGGATGACGTCGAGCGCGGTAAACGGGATGACGGTAAGCAATGCCCCGCGGGTCAGCCACTTCAGCTGCTGACGGCGCAGCGGATTTGTCTGGCGAAGGTAATTGCGGAAGAACACCAGGGCAGCCAGTACGTAATACACCGCCAGGTAGCCAATGGCGAGCTGATCGAGGCGGGTTGCCAGCAGGCCCGTCGCCTCCCATCGCTGCATGGCCACCACCTGCAGCACTATCACCACAACGCCGGGCAGATAGATGAGGGCCGAGATCCAGCGGCGGCGCGAGGCCGGGCGCTCCTCAGGGAAAGCAAGCGCAAAATGCAGGAAGAGAGCCGGCTGCAGAGCTTCAGCCAGAATCTTGCCCCAGTAGATCGTCCAGTCGAAGGTGTTGAATTTGCCCGTGTAGTTGAACGAATACAGGACAAACGAGGCCAGGCAAAATACGTAGAAATGCGTCGCGCGCGGAGCCGTCCAGCGCCGGAAGAGGACGTACAAGCCGATCAACAGGTAAACCAGCGCGACCAGCCGCAGCCCCTGGTCCTGGCTCCGGTCGGTGGGCTCAATGATGACCGATGCGTGGATGGGAACACCCGACCGCACCAGCAGGTAGTCCACCCGCCGGTAGATACCCGCCGCGGACCACTGCCGGGTGAGCGATGAAACGCGTGGCGTTGCGACGTGGTTGGCTTCGATGAGCAGGTCACCGGCCTTGATGCCGGCCCGCTCGCCGGGACCATCTTTATGAACGCGCTGCGCCTTTAGACCGCCCGGGGCTTCTACCCAGGAAACCAGGTCGGTCGGTAGGAAGAAGGAACCCTCTTTGACAAAATTGAGAGACGCAAGCACCGCCGCCGCCAACGTAAACCCGGCGAGAAGTACCACAGCGACCCGAATTTGGAACGGCTTAAGCATTGCGTCAGTGCGAACAAAAAAGTTGATCCTTGCCAGTACACAGCACGCTGCTGACCATTAGCCTCGACGCAGCCGGTATCGTCAGCCAATCTAAGTATAACCTTGATTCGACGAGACATATACGCACTTGGGAAGCGCCTTGTTCCATTTTCCGTGACCGGCGCTCAAGCAGTATGCTGATTTTCACCAGCCTGATATGGCAGGCCATAGCCAAGCTTACAATTTTTGGGAAGTTGTCACTAGAGTAAATCGGGCATCTTATTGACTCTCTTTGTCTTCCAAATGGATGTTGAATAGAATGTGAATTCGCGTTTGGAGCGTAATCGGGGACAGATAGTTTCCCGGTAGCAAGGGGGCGGTGACATGGCACTCTCACGCTGGATGTTGGACACTCTCGGACACATCCAGATCGAGCAGCGTTGGGTTGTTGTGGACGGCCACCGGATGCACTGCCTGAAGGCGGGGTCAGGCCCGGAACTGATTTTGGTCCACGGCCTCCTGGGCACCGCCTCGACTTGGGAACCGACCTTCCCTGGTCTCGCGGCTCATTCCACGGTCTACGCCATGGACGCGCTGGGCATCGGTGAGTCCGAGCGGGTGCCGGGCATCGACGTCAGGCTCAAAGCCCAGGCGGACCGAATCGTCCAGTTCATGGATGCTTCGGGTATCGGCTCCGCAGATTTTCTCGCGACCTCTCATGGCGGAGCCGTGGCCATCATGCTGGCGGCCAACTACCCCAGCCGGGTACGCAGCCTGTTACTGCATGCGCCAGCGAATCCTTTCTCCAGCCTGGGAGACCCGCTGATCCGGTTCTATCTGTCAGGCCTGGGTACCTGGTTCGCGCATCGCATCCCGAGCCTGCCTGAATCGATGCAGTCGCTTGCCCTGGGCCGCATGTACGGTAATCCGGCGCAGGTGCGGGAGGGCTCGCTGGGGAAATACATTGACTCGCTGAGGGTGCCGGGAACCATCGAGCATGTGCTCAACATGCTTCGCGCCTGGTCCGGCGACATGGGCGAACTCGGGCCGGCTCTTGCACGCGTGCGGCAATTTCCGGCGCTGTTGCTCTGGGGCGACCGTGACCGCGCCGTCGATATCGCCTCGGCCGAGCCATTGCAGCGCTGTTTTGCCCGGGCACAGATGGCGGTTCTGCCAGGTGCGGGGCACCTGCCCTATGAAGAGTGCCCAGAGTTGCTTGTCCGCCTGGTGAATGAGTTTCTGGAGTCAACGCGCGGGCAAGGCAAGGCCGGTGGTCCCCGGTTGGTGCACAGCCGTACTCACTCCAGGTAGGCATTACCATACGCAAAAACTTTTGGCCGCATGAGAAATTTCAAGCCAGCGGCTAGCCAAAACGCGCATACTTGGTCTAATAGCCAAGCGTGAATTTGCCCGGGCTGCCAGTTTGGGTGATTGAGGGGTCGTGATGAACAACATGCTGCGCAAGAAGCTAATACCAGCCGAATTTGCAATCGCAAGTAGCCTTCTTTTGGCGCCAGCTCTGGTGCCTACGGCATTCGGGCAAAATGGCGCCAGCCAACCGGCCGCCAGTAGCGCTCCGGCGCCGGCGGCTTCGACTCCGGCTCCGGTCGCGACTACACCCCCGGCCACTGCCTCGCCGGCAATCGGCTCGCCGCAGGCATCTTCTGATCCGACCATGCCTGGAGTGAAGCAAGGCAGCGTCGACGATGTGAATGCCGTTGGGACGCGCGACATCGGCGCTCGCGGAATGGGGAACTGGTACTCCACCGAAACCGAGATCCGCATGGGCAAGTCCTATGCCATGCAGTTGGAAAAGAGCGTCAAGTTCATCAACGATCCCGTGGTGAATGAGTACGTCAACCGCATCGCGCAAAACCTGGTGAAGAATTCCGATGCCAAAGTGCCCTTCACCATCAAGGTGATCGATTCCGATGAAGTAAACGCCATGGCTCTGCCCGGCGGCTTCATGTACGTGAATAGCGGCCTGATTCTGACGGCCGACGACGAGGCCGAAATGGCGGGGGTTATCGCCCACGAAATTTCACACGTTGCCGCCCACCACGCGGTTCGTGAACAGACGCGCATGAACTACGCGCAGTTGGGCACGATTCCTCTCATCTTCATTGGCGGCTGGACAGGGTACGGCATTTACGAGGCGGCTCAGATCGGCATTCCTCTCACGTTCCTGCAATTCTCCCGCGGATTTGAGGGACAGGCGGACTTCCTCGGCGTGCAATACATGTATCGCGCCGGCTACGATCCACAGGCTTTCGTGACCATTTTTGAAAAGCTCGAGAACCTTGAGAAGACCAAGCCGCACCTGATCGCAAAGGCGTTCTCATCGCACCCGCAAACGCCCGACCGTATCGAAGCGACCCAGAAGGAGATCGCCACGATTCTGCCGCCGCGTGCTGAGTACGTAGTCACTACGTCGGAGTTCGACGATGTGAAGGCACGGCTGGCGCGCATTGAGAACAAGCGCAAGCTGAACGATGGCGGCAAAGGCAATCAACCCACGCTGCGTCGCGCAAGCTCGACGAACAGCGATCCTGGGGCACAGGACCAATCGCAGCCCGGCAACGATCGGCCGACACTGCAGCGCCGCGACGACAACTAACGCTCGACTTGCCGGAACCACAAAAAAGGCCACCCATAGACAGGTGGCCTTTTACTTTTTACCGGGCTAGTCTCAACAACCCTTTTTACACTTCGCCAAAATAGCCGCCTGCAATCGGTCGCGAAGGCCGGAAGGCAACTCATATACTTCATGATTCCGGTAAATCTGAATCGTCTTTTGCGTGGTCTGCATGGTGATCACGCAATGCTCGCATCCCTCGAGGTGAGCCTGCAATTCGGGAACCAGACCGGTTGGCACCTGGTCATCCAGAAAGTCGCCGAGTTGCGCCAGAAATTCTGTGCAATTCATTTTTTCCCATCCTCATTCTTGCGGAAGTAGCGGCTCAAGCGCTCCCGCAACTGCAGCCGCGCTCGCAGGAGTCGCGACTTGACCGCAGGCACGCTCAGCCCCAGCGTCTCTGCCGTTTCTTCGGTCGAAAGACCTTCCACGTCACGCAATACGAAAACGACGCGGAAGCCCGAGGGCAAGCCCTGAATCGTCTTGCGGAGAATCTCTGCCAGCTCCGACTGCCCGTACATCATTTCCGGGTCGGGCCGCCATTCAGCCAGATCGCGCGGCATGGAGCCTTCTTCAGTCTCCACGTCTTCATCGATCGAAACCATGCGGCCGGTGCGGCGCTTACGCAGCCGCATCAATGACTCATTTACCGCAATGCGTACCAGCCAGGTAGAAAACTTCGAGTTACCCTGGAACTGCTCCAGCTTCTCGTAAGCCTTGAGAAACGCATCCTGCACCACATCTTCCGCATCCTCACGGTTCTGCGTGATGTGCTGAGCAATGCGGAACACCTGTCGATCGTACTGTTTCACCAGTTGTTCAAAGGCCTGTACGTCGCCTTGGCGCGCCCGGTTAACCAGCAGAACGTCAGGGTGAACTTCTTCGTTCCCTGGAGTTTGGATGATAGGCGTTTCAGTCGGGTTCAGAAATTCCACCTTTCCAGGCCGTTCTTCTCCATCGAAGCGCTTTGCGAAGACGCATTCAAGGAAAAGCGACCTTTGATGCTTGTGCGCATCGGGTAGGCCACCCGAAGAATACTGGCGCTGCGCGTCATCCTCATACTAAACGGGCATGGCGGCACAGGGCAAAATCTGTAACGTGAGAAGTAAAGGGGTGAAAAATGCCGAGGGTGCCCCATACAAGCCAGCCGTTGGTTTGTGTGGGCAACGCTGTCCGCCCCTCACTGCAAGTACTACCCCATGACCCAAGTGCAGCTGAGGGATCTTGCACCCAGCCCCGGAAACTTTTTTCGACACAGCGAGGTCTCGACGAAACGGCCCAATCCATCTGCGCCGCATACAACTTGCTGGTCATGGAATGCGTATGAGCAGCGGTGTTCGATTGGGTTCCTGCCCACCGTTGTGTGATGCGGAAAGGCTACGCGCAACTATATTTTCCGCTTAGAGTCTTAGTAAGAGTAGGTTTCCTGGTTGAAAAAAGCTGTTGTTGCAAATGGGCCATACCAAGCCACGGTTCTGCGCTCATTTCAAGCGCCTGCAGGGAACTGAAGGGGAAGTTGATACATCGAATGGCGACTGCAGACCTACGAACGCTTCTGCCCTGGATTCTACTGCTTGGTCTAAGCGCTGACGCACAGACCAAGCCGGCGCCGAAACACCCTGCAGCCCATCACACCGCGCACGCAGCGGCAAGAACGCGCGGCAAGGCGCCGGTCAGAACACACCCGCGCCACATCAAGACCAAACGGAAAGCACGCTCCGCCAAAAGCATCGCCCGCAGCCGCAAATTGCAGCAAGCCTTTGTTGCCTCGACGCAACTGCGGCCCATGGCTCAGGAGCTCACGACCATGCGTTCGCCGGCGGCTTACGCCGGGGTCGCCGCCTATGCCAGGGCACATGCCGGTGAAGCCGCTTCTGCTGCCTATCTGGCTTTGGGCCATGCCTACCTGCTCGACAAACGTTACCCCGAAGCAGTGACGAGTTTTGAAAAAGCAAACACCGCCGGCAAGACGCTGGATGACTATGCAGACTTCCTGGCCGCACAGGCGCAGATGGAGGCAGGCAAGTACGCCGATGCTCAAACCCGTCTCACCGGGTTTGACGCCAAATACCCCGCCAGCATTTTTGTCGCCCGTTTGCCGGTGACGATCGCTAATCTCGCGCTGCAGCAGAACGATCCGGAAACAGCGCTCAAAGTTCTACACGAGCATGCGTCAGACCCCATCGCATCCCACGCGGACTTTCAACTCGCACTGGCGCGAGCCAGCCAGATGACGGGCAGCGTGGAAGAAGCGGGCCGCCTGTATCGGCACATCTTCCTCGGCTTTCCTCTCAGCAGCGAAGGGCAGCAAGCCAAGGCCCAATTGGCCGTCGTAGGCGCAACGCCGCCGCTTACCGCAGACGAGCGCAGGGCGCACGCCGACGCTCTCTACGCGGGAGGACACTACTCCGAGGCCGGCGACGAATATCGCGCATTGGCCCACGACATCGCCGCATCTGACCCGCAGGCGAAGAACGCCTTGCTGGTGGCTGCCGCAACCTGCGATCTGAGAGACAAGCGCCTGAGCAAGCAGGTGGTGGATTCGTTGCCCGATACCCAGGATGAGAGCGGCGCGCGCCGCATGTATCTGGCGATGGAGATGGCGCGCAACAAAGACGACAGCGATGCGCAACGGAATTTAGTGCAGCAGATGGAGCAGCGCTTCCCCAACAGCCCGTGGCTGGCTGAAGCTCTCTACTCTTCCGGCAACATGTATTTGCTGCGCAAAGATTATCCGCAGGCCATTACCTATTACAGCGACCTCGCTACCCGCTTCCCCAGCCATCGCTATGCGCCCAGCAGCCACTGGAGAGCTGCGTGGCTGAACTATCGTCTCGGTAACTACTCGGCTGCCGCAGTCTTGTTCGACAAGCAGATCGCTCTTTATCCAGGCGGCAAAGAGATTCCAGCAGCGCTTTATTGGCGCGGCCGGTTGTATGCGGATCAGGAGCGCCAGCCTGACATGGCGGCTGCCTACTACCAGACCGTCTCGCAGACGTTTCAACATTACTACTATGCCCAGCTTTCGCGTGATCGCTTGAAAGAGTTGGGTCAAGTAGCTGCGGCCGACGTTGCCATGCTGCAGAACATTCACCCCGAAGAAATTCCTGCGCTCACCGACGACGTGCCTCAGGATGATGAGCACGTCATCAAAGCGCGCCTGCTGGCCAACGCCGGGCTGAACGAGTACATCCCCGCCGAGATTCAGGCCGCCGACGGCAGCCAGCAATGGGGAGCATTTGCCGAGGCAGACATTTATGCCTCCGACGGTGAGACCTACCGCGCGATGCGTGTTCTGAAGCACGCGCTGCCGTTCTACACCTCGGCGCCGATCGACAGCATCCCCATGGGCTACTGGAAGATTCTTTTCCCGCAACAGTACTGGGGCGCGATTCAACAGGGAGCGGCGAAAAACGGTCTCGATCCTTACATGGTCGCTTCGCTTATCCGTCAGGAATCTGAGTTCAACCCCGGGGCGATCAGTGGGGCCAATGCCTGGGGCTTGATGCAGTTATTGCCCTCGGTGGGGCGTTCTCTGGCCAAGGAAGAGGGAATCAAGCACCTGAACGAGAACGAGTTGCTCAATCCGGCAACAAATATTCGCCTGGGCACGCGCTACCTGAAGCAGACGCTCGACAAGTTTGACGGTCAGGCGGCTTACGCCTTCGCAGCCTACAACGCGGGCGACAGCCGCGTCACCGATTGGCAATCGATCGGCAAGTACCACGGCATGGATGAGTTCGTTGAATCGATTCCCTTTACTGAGACCCGCGACTATGTGCAGGCAATTCTGCGCAACGAATCGATCTATCGCGAATTGAATAAACGAACGCCGCCGGCGCAGGTGAGCAATGTGGCACAGGAAAAAACGCTGCCATCAGTGCAATAAATACATGTGTGCATGTTTGGTGCGCCCCTGAGGGAATCGCTCGCGGCGAACGAAACGTGGATTGACGAAAGCAGGACGTGCGGAAAGAATGAGGTCAACCGTCCGCTAGAGTCGGAAATGTTGGCAACAACACTTCACCTCGGCAGGTGTTCGCCCCATGGGTATGCAACCGCAGCAAGGTTCCCCAGGCTTGTGCAACCGGCTGCCAGCCAGCCGCGATCAGCGCGTGCTGGTCTGCGCTGAGAAGACCACCCAGCCCGCGCCGTCTGAGCCGCGCCGCCTTTCATCGCTCGAAACGTTACGCATAAGAGAACGCATTGCCGCGAACGCCCGCCAGGCCGCGGTCTCGTCTTCTCGCCGCCACGGTTGGCAGGCACAAAGCTTTCTCGATCAGTCCGCGGTGCCGTCAAGAAAACAAAACGGCAGTGCCGGTTTCGACTGCGTTCGTCAGTTCGTACGTCAGGAGGGAGGAAGCAGGCAGCGATAGCCAGTAACGAAAGAAACGCGAGATGAGTTTTTGCACGCCAGGCACGTGCGTGCAGCACCGGTTTCAGGATTCGGCACACAGGAGGAATGGCATGTTGACAGAGCTTGAGTTGCTTAGCGAGTGGATTCCAGAGCAGATGGAACCTGGAACCCTGTTTCTGCTGGAAAACACGGAAGCCATGGGTAAGGCAAATAACCCGTACGTCGCCGTGTTGTCTTGTCCTCATTGTGGAGCGCTTGGTTTGATCACGAAGTGGCAGTATGCCGGGATGGAGTCGATGATCTGCGGTTCAGACAATTGTTCTTCTGAGTACTACCTGAAAGAAGACGGAATCGAATACCGGAAGCCTCATTAACGAAAATCCGGAGCCCGAGGGTGCCCCATTCAACCCTCGTTTGGCTTGAGTGGGCATCATCTTGATAGGAAAAGAAGGAGGCGGACTCGAGAGAGCCGCCTCCTTTCTTTATTGCCAGTCAACAGCCTCGGGTGCCGAACCAACGGGGCGGCGCAATCTGGCGAGAAGAAGCTTTGTCTCGGGGGCAATGCCGTGTGCAGATCCGAAGCGCGCTGTGAGCCAGTCGACGATCGGCGACGTTTCTCCACGCGCGCCTTGCATGAATAAGGCGTTCGACGCGATGTGCGTGAGCGGGCCGGGAGATTTCCTGTCTGCAGCGGCATGATTGAGAAGGCGCCGTAGCCCGGCCTCAGCCGGCAGCCGCCGCGGGCGCCAGCGGGCCCCTGGTTTGTAGCGGCTCATCATGACCAGGCCGGCCGGCAGCGGCTCAGAACCTGCAACCCCGCCGAATTCCTCGGCCAGCCGTTGCGTAACCCGGTTGTTCTCCTTGATTTGTAATGGGCACGCATACGGATAGATCCTGCCTGCCTTATCGACCACCGCGAACTGATCGGAATAGTACGTGGCGCCGGCGGAGACCAGCTGCGACAACAAAGTCGTTTTGCCTGACCCGGCTTTGCCCAGAATCAAGAGAGCGCGATCGCCCCAACCGACCACCCCGGCACGGACGAACATACGCTGGCGGCTCGCTTCGGCCACATGGAGCGTTAAGTGTGAGCGAAAGCGTTCGAGAAATTCCTGGCGATCGGTAGAGCTGAAAAGCAGATGGCCGTTGCGATAGAGCCGGTAGGCCGGCTCGTCCGTCCTGGAAAAGTAATCGCGGCAAACAAGTGCGAAGTGCGGACTTACCGATGCGGAAAACGAAGTTTTGCACCCCATGGGGAGATGCAGCAGCGCATCGCGCAATAAGTCGAGCTGGTTTGCAGACAAATCAAAGCGCACGCCAAAAGACATGAGACCCAGCGCTTTGCTCTGGGGAGTATTGGCCGCATCTGCGCGTGCAGACATATGCGGAAAAAATGGAATCAGCCCCAATGGCTGTGACATGTGTTCACTTAGATATTCAGACAGAGACACGTTCATTGCCCTTCATAGCGCTGGAATAAGGTGTTCGAGACTACTCCGGGGGAGGGCGGTGGTATTACCTCTTACGAAATGAGGTTGCGATTCAGCTTGTTCACGCCTGTGAGAGCGATGGATCCGAGCTACGTCGCGAGGCACGCGCTGGCCAAAACCACGAAATGGCCTGCATGGGTTTTCCGCGGGGGAGGGGTTCCCTGAGTGTACTGAACAATTTGAAACGGCAAAGCATTTTCTTTCGAATTGGCCGAACGATAGGCGAACAACATTACCGGTAACTTAACCCCAGGTTTCTTGAGATTACCTGTGTGCAGAGTCAAGTGGTGTCCACGGCGCGGCACACCCGCCTTGTCATCTCGACCGGAGCGTACCCGGATTTCCTACCTCGCAGCACTCACCACGACCACGCTTGCGGTTTTCTCTCAAGGAAAACCGCATGGAGTTCGCCGGCGCCACTCATCTCGACCGGGGGAGCGCGGTGGAGAGACCTGCGGTTCTCTCTGTCGTTACCAACTGCGTGCGGGAACTCTGTATCCCCGGATTTCCCAGGTTTACCATTGAAGGCGAGCATGCCCACGATCTCAAGGCGCGCGACCCCCCACGCGAAACCCGACGAAACGATGCTTTATCATGGGCGTACAGCCGACCATGCCCGGATGGCGAAATTGGCAGACGCAGCGGACTTA
>CAVYKP010000005.1:0-413046 GCA_963769185.1 uncultured Acidobacteriaceae bacterium | reverse complement strand
TTCAAACGGTATCGAATGCTAATCCAACCAACCCGCCACAGCTGCGCCCAAACAAGCCTGCCCCCCGTTCGAGATGAACAAGTTTGGGCTGGAATATCTACTGCCCACACTCCGCTAGGGGAGCCAGGTTGCGTCCATAGTGGCGCAGGGCGGTTTCCAACGTGGTTGTGGTGTGCGTCCACGTTTCATCGGCTGCGTCTATATGGCCGTGCGTTCCAGTAAAGCTGATGGCCTTTTTCTGACCGCACACCTCGAACTGTTCCGTCTTCTTTGCCGGCGCTAATCTTGCCACCACCTCGGGGTCGCCATAAAGCGGCACTCCTCCGACCGTCACGAGCATCACCTGTGCAGCAGTCGCATGGGTGAGCGTCCACCAGCCATTGTGCTTACCGGCATCGGTGTCTGGGCGAACCACCAGCAAATCAGCTTCGTGGCCGGCCACGAGAGCTCCCAAACGATCGCTGGCTCCAATCAGCTCAGCGGGAGTCGTAGTCGCCATCGTGACCAGATCGCGATCCGTAAACAGCTTTGGCCTCTGCACTTCGTTCCAGGCGGCAGCGTAGTTCAACTCAGCCAGCAGGCCATCACTGCCTGTGGGGCTCCAGTCAGGCGCGAGCGCAATTTTGATGTGTGCAGATCGAGCTGCGGCAAGATCAACCTTGTTGCCGTAAAGTTGGAGGTTGCTACGCGGAGACCAGATCAGATTGACGCCATGTTCAGCCATTTCCGTGAAGTGCTCCGGCTGCAGCCCTATACCATGAATGAGCGTGACGCCCGGAACCAGCAGCCCGCGACCCTTTAACATTGCGAACTCGCGCGAAGATGGCCAGTTGTATGAGAGCCGCGTCAGTTGGTTTCGCGAGTTGAATGGATTAGGGGAGACGATGGGATATGAGGGGGTCTGCTCCCGCCGATATCAACGATGCAGCCGCGCGCTTGATCCACCAGGATGAGAAGCTACGCTGCTTTGGGTGCCATGCCACTCATGCTGTGGAGCACAGGCAGCTCACGCTCGACAAAATGATTCCCGGTGTGCAATGCGAGCATTGTCACGAAGGCACGCAGGAACACCTGACGGCTCTGCAACTAGGCCAGCCCGTCCCCAAAGAATTATCTAAGCTGATCAAGCTCTCGGCGGAGCAGGCATCAGGGTTCTGCGGGCAGTGTCACCGTACCTGGGCCGAGATTGCTCTGCAGGGTAACCCTGGCATTGCGAATATTCGCTTTCAGCCATACCGGTTGACGGGCAGCCAATGCTACGACCTCGAGGACGCGCGCATCAGTTGCCTTGCATGTCACAACCCGCATAACGATGTTGACGATGCGCAGAAGGTCAATTTCGATTCGAAATGTCTGGCCTTCCATGCGGGCGGTAAGCGAGAGGCAAAAGCCTGTCCGGTGGCGAAGGAGAAGTGCGTCTCGTGCCACATTCCAAAGCTCGAATTGCCCGGAGCCCACTACAAATTCAACAACCACCGCATCCAGATCGTGAACCTCGGCGAAACGTACCCGGGCTAGTTCCGCGTACCGTTTTGCCTTCTCTTTGACTATCATCGAGGTAAGCGAACTATTTCGATGGCATCGATTGGGTGTTGGAGATCGATTGGTCTGTAGAACTCAATAGGTCCAGAGTGGGCGCTGAAGGTAAAGGGACGAATGAGCGCCGCCAGCAGCACAACCACGCCACCTGCCCAGCTAGCGGCGCAGGAGTGGAAGCCGAAAACAAATCCATGGTTGATCGCTTTTGTGGTGTCGCTCGCGGCCTTCATGGAAGTGCTCGACACCAGCATTGCCAACGTGGCCCTGCCTCACATCGCGGGGAGCCTCGGCGCCAGCCAGGACCAAAGCACCTGGGTGCTCACTTCCTACCTTGTCTCCAATGCCATCGTTCTGCCCATTAGCGGTTGGCTGGTAAGCCTCTTTGGCCGCAAGCGGTTCTTCATGACCTGCATTGTCATCTTCACCATCAGTTCTCTTGCCTGTGGCATCGCGCCCAGCCTGGGGATTCTGCTCGTGGCCCGCATCTTCCAGGGCGGCGGCGGAGGGGGACTGCAGCCCATGGCGCAGGCCATCCTGGCAGATACGTTTCCTCCTCGGCTGCGCGGCCTCGCGTTCTCACTTTATGGCGTGACGGCGATTTTCGCGCCCTCGATCGGGCCGACGCTGGGTGGATGGATCACCGATAACTACAGCTGGCGCTGGATCTTTTTGATCAACCTTCCGGTGGGCATCCTGGCCTTGCTTCTGGTTTATCAGTTAGTCGAAGATCCACCCTATCTCGTGAAGGCACGAGCGCTCGGCAAGCGCGCCCGGTTGGATTACATAGGCTTCTCCTTGCTGGTTATCGGCGTAGGCGCGTTGCAGATATTGCTCGATAAGGGGCAGGAAGATGATTGGTTCGGGTCAGACTTTATTGTGACCCTCATGGTTGTTGCCGGTGTATGCCTGACGACGCTCGTCATTTGGGAGTTGTATCAGAAAAGCCCCATCATCGATGTGAGGCTGTTCAAGAATTTCAACTTCACGACTTCGAGCATGATGATGTTCGTCGTGGGCGGCATGTCATTTGCGACCACCGTACTCGTGCCCCAGTTTCTGCAGGCCAACTTGGGGTATACCGCTCAGTCAGCAGGGATGGTGCTTTCTGCGGCAGGATTTGTTCTGCTCGCCCTTCTTCCTTTCGTCGGCATTCTGGCAGGCCGTTTCCAGGGCCGATATATCATCGCGACGGGTTGGTTTCTGCTTACCTGCAGTATGTATTTGTCGACCAGCCGACTCGACCTGCTGATCAGTTTCAACTCCGCGACTCTGCTGCGTATCGCGCAGTACGCTCCGCTGGGTCTGGTTTTCATCCCAACGACAGCGGCGGCTTACTACGGCATGCCGAAAGAGAAAAACAACGCCATCGCCGGACTGGTGAACTTTATGCGCAATATCGGGGCCAGTGTCGGAACCTCAGTGGTGACGACCGTGCTGGCTCGGCGCGATCAGTTTCACCAGGAGCGGTTGGGCAGTCACCTCACGGCCGGCAATGCCGAGTTTCGCAGTACTGTGAATGGTCTTGCGCAACAACTACAGCATTCCGGTCTTAGTGCGCATGATGCGATGAACGGTGCTTACGCGCGCCTCTATCGCTCGTTGCAACTGCAGGCTTCGACGCTGTCGTACATCGATACTTTCTGGCTGCTGACGGTTGCCGCCGGATTGATGTTCTGCTTCACGTTCTTCCTGCAAAAGAATGACCCGCGCGGCGGTGAGAAGGTGATCGCACACTAGCGAGACGAGGGTCGATTTCAAAAGGAACCAGGTGCAGGCAGACACGCTCACCATCTACTACTGGGTAGATCTCAGTTGCTCGCAAGTCAGGGCCGCTCCTCTAAGGAGCGGCCGTGATGCGTGCTGGGCGTGTAATTCGGTCTATTCAGGTAGGGCCTTTTTACCTGTTTAATGAATTTTTTGCATACCCATGCAAAAGTTGCATGTCACACAATTATTTCTCTTAAAGAGTTGATAAAAACGCTTTTCACAGCGATTGGTTTCTGTATTATTCCCTTGATGTAACTCCCCCCCTTAAACACTGCCTAAGCGCTTTGAAATCGAGAGTGCTGTTGCAGAGATCACCACACCAGGGCTTTCGGCGCAAGCGGCGCTTTGCTGAGTTTCTGCAAAGGCCTTCAACGTCAGAAGCAACTCCGGTACGGGTTCGTCGAGGCGTATGTCTCCGCGACCTTTCGGATGTTAAGAGTTGAGGTTGCCGGATAGTTGCGAGACGCGTTGCGTCTCTCGCTCTCTCGGCAAGCCCGATGAATATGTGCACCTACGCGACTAGGCGTTGACAGGCGCACCGAATGGGCCTTTTGTAATCGCGGTTGAAAAGAGGAGAGAAAGCCATGAAACCCTTCGGCTATGCAGTCCTGTTGTTTGCGCTTACCGTAACACCCGCATTCGCGGCCAGTGAGTTTGCGATCCCCTCGAATGCCAAGTCCTCCGGCGATCTGGTGCCGTCGAGCCACTGGATATGGGGTCATGACAAAGGCACTCCGGGCAGTGCCACCGGGTCATCGCATTACCCTATCAGCAAGCCTTCTCTCGATGGCAAAGCCAGAGAGTTCGCGATGTCGTACACAGACAAGGCAGGCGTAAGGTTCTCACTCACTTTTGGCCATAACTCAAGCGTTACGCATTTCGTCTACGACACGTGGGTTTACATCGACGACCCCAAACAGTTGGCAAATCTCGAAATGGATATGAACCAGGTAATTTCGAACGGCAAGACGGTGATCTACGGTTTTCAGTGCTCGAACTATTCGCATTCCTGGGAATACGCGTATGTTGCAAATGGCGGCTCTCACTGGCACGCCACCAGCATTTCGTGCAGTCCGGAACAGTGGACCGCTAACAAATGGCATCACGTGCAGATTGCTGAACATCGTAATTCCTCTGGCGACGTGACCTACGACTGGGTGAATTTCGACGGCAAGTATAGCACGGTGAACAAGGGTGGTTTCAGCGCACTCTCACTGCACTGGACGGCGGGGGATCTCAACCTCAACTTTCAATTGGACGGCGCTACCAGCCGTGGGACGGTGACCATGTTCGCCGACAAACTGGTTATTTATTACTGGTGAGTAGAGAGAGCAGGCGGCTCTTATGGGTTCAACAACGAGCCGAGGCTTGCGATCGAGAGGCCATCAGAAAGCAAAGCAGGTAAAGATGTCCAATATGTGGCGCGCATTTTTACGCGATGACGGAATATTTTGCATGGTTTTTCGGGCTCGGTACCCGAGAGAAAATTTTGTTTGAATTACTGAGACAAAAAGGCGTTCTGTTGTTTAACATCCGCTTATTCCTTTCATAGATGTTGGTCGTAACGATGAGGTTGTCGTGTTGCTTAAGGCCGCTGTGCGCCCTTTCTCTCCCGAACAGCCCGATGACATATGCGATGTTCTGACTCCCGCTCGAGCGGCTGCTGAGTCTTGTGCAATTTCAATTGAATTCAGGAAAGGTATTCATGCGTACGTTGGGCCAGATAACACTGTCGTTCCTTCTAGTCGCCGCACCCGCATTTGCGCAACAAGCCCCCATCGCTCCCCAGGCAAAGATTGCCACGCCGTGGTACGCAGCCATGCCGTCGTGGACCAAGTCATCCGGTAATTTGACCCCGAACACTCAATGGAAATGGACGCACGATGTCTGGACGCCCGGTAGTTCGATCGCATCCTCGCAGTTTCCGGTGAGCAATCCGTCTCTCGATGGCAAGGCGCGAGAGCTTTATATGTCGTACTCACAACGCGCCGGCGAGCGCTTTTCGTTGACCTTTGCCAAGGACACGGTGCCGACACACTTCGTCTACGACACCTGGGTCCTGATCGACAACCCCAGCGCGTTGGCGAATCTGGAACTGGACATCAACCATGTGATCAGTAACGGCAAGACGGTGATTCTGGCCTTCCAGTGCTCAAGCTATTCAGGGTCATGGGAGTATGGCCTGGTAAGCGCCGGTGCTCCTCATTGGCACTCGAGCCCGGTAGTCTGCAACCCAAAGAACTTGTCTGCCAACACGTGGCACCACGTACAAATCGGCTCTCATCATGACGCGAGCGGGAATGTGAGCTATGACTGGGTGAGTCTGGATGGCAACTACAGCCACCTTTACAACGCTTCGGGTAACGGAGCGCTCGCACTCAACTGGGCTATTGGCGATCTAAATATCAATTTTCAACTCGATGGCGCCAACGAAAACAGCAGCTCGGTTAAGGTCTATCAGGATATGTTGACGATCTACCATTGGTAGTTTGCACGATCTTCCTGATCTGCATGGCCGTCTCTCCCGGGGCGGCCATTCCTTCGTGTGTGTTCTGGTGCTGATGTGAGACGATCGAGCCTGCATTTCTCACAAACAATGGGGCGTAAAGGTGAGCTTCGGTATATACGTCACCTTATCTCTGGCGGACTACACTAGATGCGAGGGAATCCGTGAAAATTGCTACTTGGAATGTAAATTCGATACGTGCTCGGCTTGACCACATCACCGAATGGCTCAAATTGTGGCAGCCCGATGTGCTGCTCATGCAAGAACTCAAGGCAACAGAGTTTCCGAGCGACCTGTTCCAGTCGCTCGGTTACGGCAGCGCGGCCGTAACCCAGAAGGCTTATAACGGAGTGGCGACTCTTTCGCGCTTTCCCCTCGAGACGGTTAGCACGACGCTGCCCGGCGATGAAGCGGACAGCCATGCGCGATACCTCGAAGTCATGATCGAGGGCATGCGCATTGTGAACATCTATCTGCCCAATGGCAACCCGATAGGAACTGAAAAGTTCGCATATAAGCTGGCGTGGATGGATCGCCTTCATCATGCCATGTGCGGTTGGCAGAACGATGGAGTGCCCTTGGTAGTCGGCGGGGATTTCAACGTGATTCCTGAGGAGATCGACTGCCACAAACCTGCGTCGTGGATTCGCGACGCGCTCTTTCAACCTGAATCGCGGGCGCGGTATCGGGCTCTCCTCGACCTTGGATACACAGACGCATTTCGGTTTCTGCATCCGGGCGAGACTGGTCAGTTTACCTTCTGGGACTATTTCCGCCAGGCCTTCGAACACAACCGCGGGATACGCATCGACCATTTCCTGTTGTCTGCCGATGTAGCAGCGCGATTGGTCAGTTGCGAGATCGATAAGGGACCCCGCGCACAGGCCAGGCCGTCAGACCATACGCCGATCATGGTGGAATTGCGCTAGCGGGGAGATAGCCCGGAAAATGACCGGTCAGCCTCGACGTCCGGGCTCTCGGGTGGGGGAGGGCGAACCGCAGGTCTCTCCAATCCACTCCGCTACGCTCCGGTCGAGATGACAAAGGGAGGCTATTTCACCTGTTGGCTTAGATACTCCTTGCTCATCGACACGTACCCCTCTCGCGCGGTCTTCTTGCCGCGTTCGCGATAGAGGGCCTCATCGCGCGGTTGCCAGGTTGCCAGCCCGTCCACGTAGCGGTTGTACATGCAGAATGCGGCTGCGATCAGCACAGTATCATGAATCTCGACATCGGTTGCGCCGACCTTTCGTGCCTCCTCCACGTCGCTTGCCGTCACATATTTGCCACCTTTTTGTACCTTGCCCGCAATCACGAGAAGCGCCTTGAGCTTGTCTGAAATGCCGGCGTGTTGGAAGTCGGCCTTTACCCGCCGCACCAACTCTTCATCGTCGTTGAGGTGGGCTGCCGCAATGGCTCCATGCACGGTCTGGCAAAAGTAGCAATCATTGAGCGAAGAGACGTAGGTGGCAATGAGCTCGCGCTCGCCAGGTTCAAGCGAGTTGGGTTCATGCAGCAGAATCTGGGCCAATTGATTCAGCGGCCCGGCAGTTTCTGGACGGAATGCCATTGCGGAACGAATGCCCTGGAGGCCTTCAGGAAGATGGATATGAGGCATGGGTAAGTCAGATCCTTTCAGAGGCAAGCGGCAAAGCAGCCTGGTTGGGAATAAGGAATTTACGAAAAGGTATGCCACACAGCACGAGACCAACCCCGATGAGCGCAGGTACGGGGTCGTGCATGAGGATAAGAAAAGCCAGCACGACCGACAAAACAATGAAAACGATCGGCGCGATGGGGAACCACCATCCGCGTACTGGTTCTTTGACGCGGAACAGTGTGGAGGCCGCCAACGCCAGAAAGAGCACTGCGGAAAAGATGATGTAAGACAACACGCGATCGAAGGCGCCAAGCAACAGTACCGCCAGCGCAAGCCCGCTCTGCAGCAGGATGGCGTTGGCCGGCGTACCCAGGCGCGGATGCATTTTGCCGAACATGGGAAAGAACGTGCCCGTCCGCGCCATGGCATAGCAGACGCGGGGCGCAGCCATGGTGATGGCGGCTATGCCTCCGCAGACACAGACCAGCACACAGGCCGACAGCACACGCGCACCCGCCGCACCGAACAACACGCGGCCAAATTGTGCCACGAAGGCAGTGTTCGATGTGACCTGTTCCAATGGGAGAACGGCGAGAAATGCAGCGCTGATGAGCAGGTAGATCAGGGTTACGAGAGCGACGCCGCCGACAAAGGCAAGCGGCAGGGTGCGCTTCGGGTTACGCACCTCGCCCGCGATCTTGCTTGCCTCCCACCAGCCGCCAAAGCTGAAGAAGGCACTCATCACACCGCCGGCAATCGCCGGGAACAGGGCGTCTGATCCGGGCCGGCGCACTGTGAAGGGAAGTAGATTCGCCACGTGGGCATGGCCCGAAACCATGGCCCAGCCGACCAGACCGAACAGAATAACCAGCTTGAAGCCGTTCACGAAAGACATGATGGCGGCGCTGAAGCGAGTCCCGATGAGATTGATCAACGCGAATACGCAAAGCAGCAGCGCAGGCACATAAGCTACCAAGCGTGTGCCGGGCGGCAGCAGTTGAGCTACATAAGGAGTGGCGCCAACGGCCAGAGCTGCAGCCACCCCGGGGTACATGACGATGGAACTCGTCCACCCATAGAGAAAGGCGACCTGTTCGCCATAACCGGCCCGCAGGTACACATACTCCCCACCTGACTCTGGAAAACGAATTGCGAGTTCGGAGTAGGAGAGCGCGCCGCACATAGCCATGAGGGCGATAAACAACCAAACCAGCCCGAGCAGCATGGGCGATCCGAGAGACTTGGCCATGGCCGCCGGAGTAAGAAAAATGCCCAGGGCGATGGCTTCTCCCGTAACGACCGCGACGGCGGCCGCCAGGCCGAGTTGCCGTTTTTGTTCGTGCATAACGCGGTAAATCGTACTTCGAAAGTTGGCGTGTTGCATCCACCGAAAGATGGAGTTCTCCGATTGCAAGGTGAGCCCCGTCGTAGCCTCGACAGTTGGAACGCTTTGCTGGAAACAGAAAGAGCAAGCGTCTCCGAACGTCATCTTTTCGGCCTGTTTCTGAACCAGGCTCTTTCGTAGACCACAAGCCTTTCTAACTGGACGGGTAAGACCAAGCGTCCCCGAACGTCACCCGTCTCCACCTGGAGATTGGCTTTGTTCCCCACCAAGGGGCTGAAGACAGGACCCTGCGCATTGTTTAGATTAGCTCCGCAACGCAACAGGCTTAGTCGCAAAGAGGCCTTCGGACCGGTCACACCACATAGTTAAAAGAATGGAGTCTTTACATGCGGAAGTACGGAGTGGTGCGAGCGTTTCTGCTCGCTACGGTGGTGATGTATGTCTGCTCAGCCCATGGGCAGATACCAACGGGTAGCCTGAACGGTCTGGTTACCGATGCAAACGACGCGATCGTCATCGGAGCTCATGTCACTGCACTGAGCACGACGCAGGGTTTTTCACGCGACACCCTCACCAGCAGCAGCGGCCTGTATGTGTTGCCTGATCTGCCCGCCGGCGAATATAGCCTGAGGATCGAGCAGTCCGGCTTTGCCGCCACCGAGGTGAAGGGCAACATCGTCGAAGCCGGACGAATCACGACCATCGATGCGAAGCTCAAGGTAGCTGCCGCCGGTACGACCGTCGACGTAAACGCATCCGCAGTGAGCGTCAATCTCACGCAGTCCACGATCCAGGGACAGATCACCTCCAAAACCATCGAGAGCATCCCCTTGAACGGCAGAAACTTTCTCGAACTGGCGTACCTGGTGCCGGGAAACCGGCCGGCTCCAACCTTTGACCCAACCAAGACCAATACTCTGGAAGTGAGTTCTGCCGGCGGCTTCGGTCGCGGAGGCAACATCACCGTAGATGGCGGCGACAACAATGACGAAGTCGTGGGTGGCACGCTGGCGAACTTCCCGGAAGACTCTGTTCAGGAGTTTCAGATCGCGACCGGCAGGTTTACTTCGGAAGTAGGCCGCTCGGGCACCAGCATCGTGAACATCGTAACCAAGGCGGGCACGAACAGCTATCACGGCTCCGCATTCCTTTTTGAGCGCAATCGCAATTTGCAGGCTCTGCCGGCGACATTCAATCGCAGTCTGCCTACGCCTGCGTTCGATCGCGAACAATTTGGCGCGTCGGTTGGTGGCCCTCTCCGCAAAGACCGCGCCTGGTGGTTCTCTTCGTTCGAATTCAGGAACCAGAATGCATCCATCCAGACGGGCGCACGCGATTTCACTACCGATTCGGTTCTAAACACGGCGGCCCCGGCTCCGCTGCGCGATGCTCTATGGTCGACGCGCTATGATCACCAACTCAGCGAACACAACAGCCTGATGTTGCGCTACTCCTTTAATCGTTCGACCGACACGGCCGAAGCGACGCCCTCGCAGAACACGCCGGCCTTTTCTTCTGCCGAACGTCAGAACTCGCTCAACCGCTTCAATTCTTTGATTGCCGGCATCACTACCGTCTTGTCTCCGTCGCGGGTGAATGATCTTTCGTTCCACTACGACAACTTCTACAACAACATTCCGCCTTTCGGTAAGAACTCGCCGACAACCAATCCTGCTCTGGGCCTGACCAACGAATTGATTTTTCCCGACCTGGCCGACGGCGCGAACTTCAATCTGCCTCAGGCCACGCATCTCGATCGATTCCAGGTGCGCGACTCACTTTCTTGGATCCGCGGCAAGCACACGCTGCGCCTTGGCGGGGAGTTCCAGCACTACACCGCTCATGGCGAGATCAATGTGTTTGGCACGGGTACGGTCATCCTGGTATCGGACTTCGGTTTTGCCGATCTGAATGGAGACGGCCAGGTAAACGACCTTGATATCCCCATCGCGGTTGCGCTCAAGAGCAGCGCCCCGGTGACGCCGGTACCGATTCCCATCGTGTTTGACAGCTATGTCGCCGCTTATGCGCAGGACGACTGGCGCGTGAGCCCGAAACTGACGCTCAACCTTGGACTGCGCTGGGAATATGACTCGAATTTGACCGGCAACTCGAGTGAGCACGATCCATGCCCAAGCCTCACTGCACAGCCCACCAAACCATGCACCTGGATGGCGAACGTCATCAACCTGAAGAAGCATCCCGACACCAAAGACTTTGGCCCTCGCATTGGCTTTGTGTTTGCCCCGTTCAGCGGAGGTAAGACCGTACTTCGCGGTGGATACGGCATCTACTATGACCGCATCATTCTTGAAGCCGGCGCCGAAGAGTTGGTACAGAACGATCGCGCGTTGACCATTACGCAGTTCGCAGGCTCAGCCTGCACCTCGCCCTTCGTGCCGGGTGGCCCAAGCCTGGGCGCCTGCTTTGCTCCGGGAGGCAGCTACGCTCCAGGTAGTCCATCGCTCGCCAGCCCTTTCAGTGGACCGCACCAGACGGGCGGTACCGGTATTCTCGCCATGGGACCGAATGCGCACCATCCGCTGTTTCAGCAGTTCTCTCTGGGCGTACAGCAGCAATTTGCGAATTCCTGGGTCCTGTCTGCAGATGGCTTGCACGTCTTCGCGAGCCGGCAGATTATCGGTCAGTTCCTGCGCAATACCGACTCGACATCACCCTATGTCAGTTGCCCAGGAAGCAACTTGCCCTGCAGCATTACCGATCCGCTCAGCGGCATCAGTGACAACATCACCCTGCTGCAGTCGCAAGCGAAGTCATGGTACGACGGGCTGATCGTGAGCCTGCAGCACACGGCGGCAAAGATCGGCCCCATCGGCTACCGATACAACGTTAGCTACACTCTTTCGAAAACGTTTGACTACTCAGACGATGATCAGCTTACCTCGACCGATGCCGAGCAGGTAAACCTGGTCGAGGGCGTAGACAATCTTCGTGCCGAAAAAGGCTATGCGGTCACCGACGAGCGCCATCGGTTAACGTTGTATGGAGAGGCACAGTTGCCCTGGAAATTCTCTCTCGCTCCGATCTATACCTTCGGCTCGGGCGTAGCAGCGGACACCTTCCTGCCTGGTACCGGCAACATCAACGGAGCCAGCGGCTCGCGTATTCCTCTGTTGCGCCGCAACGCCATCGGGCGCGAAATCAAGAACAGCGATCAGCTCAACGCCGTCATCAACCAATGGAATGCGCTGCCGCCCTGTCCCGCTGCCTATCCGTGCCTGGCTGGCGGCACGCTGCAGACCGTGCCTTCGGGCATCCAGTTCTATAGTCCGTTCAGCTCGCTCGATCTGCGGCTCAAGAAGGACATTCCACTGGGCGAGCATGCCTCTCTCAGCCTGATCGGTGAGGGCTTCAATATGTTCAACGAGCGGAACATCCGCGGCTCGAGCAATGCCAATTACGCGGGGCGTAATATTGCCATCAGCCCCTACCAGGCAGCGCAGAACGGCCAGCCCGCGCAAACGGTGCAGACCAACTTCTATTCTGCGGTAAGCACGGCCGGCGGTTTCTTTGGTTCGGGCGGACCGCGGGCCTTCCAGTTCGCGGCACGAATTATGTTTTAAGGAAGGATCGCGCGTGCCGTTACCGGAGTACGAAAAGCTCTCGCAGTTCAAGGGCATTCAAAATGCTTCCGCCTCAACGCATCTTCGGGTGATCGAAGATGCTGAGGCTACGGGAGAAGTTGCGGAACTGTATCAACAGTTCCGCTCGCAATTCGGCAGGCCCGAGGTACCTGGCATTCTGAAATGCTTTGCCAGCCATCCTCCGCTCTTGCGGCACATGATGGAGTTATCGAAGAGCATCATCTTTCAAGCGGGTGAGCTAACCCGGCGCCACAAGGAGATGATTGCAACATTGGTGTCATCCCAAAATGAGTGTGCCTACTGCGCCGACAGTCACGGATATTTTCTGCGCATGCAGGGCGGGTCCGCCGAAGCGCTGTCCGCCGTCCAGCAGGGCGACCTCGATTCACCTTCATTGACGGTTGCCGAGAAGGCGCTTCTCAGCTTCGCGGGCAAGGTGAACAGTCGATCTCATGAAATTGGCGCGGAAGATATTTCACAGCTGCGCGGCGTCGGTTGGAGCGAGGCACAGATCGCCGAGGCCATTCATATTGCAGCCCTGTTTGCCACCTATAATCGCGTAGCCAATGGATTTGGGCTTGCGTCCCAAGGGTTGTTGGCGCTTTACGAGAATCAACAGACGGAGAAGACCCGATGAGCGCCAGGCAAAGAAAACTGGGGCTGCTGATTGCACTTGCGTTTGCCGCAGCTGCGAATGCGCAGAACCCCGGAGCGGCAAGTCACCCGTTGCTTCACGTCACGCTCGACAGGACTTTTTCCGGGCCCGTGTCGGGACGGTTGCTGGTCTTTATGGCCCCGGTCGCGAAAGAGCCCGGTTCTGTCGATTCCGACTCCGTCGATACGGACATGATGGCGCCGGCCAGTGTCTATGTAGCGGCAAGAGAAGTTGCGCACTTGGCCCCGGGAGAGTTCGTCGATATAGACGTGGATGACGTCGCTTTTCCGGCGCCCTTCTCCAGCGCACCGGCAGGGAACTATCGCCTCCAGGCCGTGCTGGATGTGCACCACAGCTATAACTACGACGGTCGCGGCGCAGGAGATGTGGTCAGCACACCGACGACCGTCGTGGCGCCGTGGACCACATCGCCTCTCCCGGCGGTCACTCTCATCCAGCGACTGCCCGAGCCGCCAGACCCTCTCGCGGAAAAGCCGGAAGTAAGTGCAGCGCTCAAACCCCTGGATATGGTAAGCCCGGTGCTTACAAGGTACTGGGGCCGCGATATTCATATGCGTGGCTGGGTCTTGTTGCCTCCTGGCTACGCCGCGCATACAAGCGATCGCTACCCGACGGTGTATTTCACGCACGGTTTCGGCGGCACACTCAGCGGATTGCGCGCGCGCTATGGGCCGATACTCTACGACCGCATGAAGCAGGGCAAAATGCCGGAGATGATCTGGGTCTTGCTCGATGAGAGTAGCGCGACCGGCACGCACGAATTTGCCGACTCTGTGAACAACGGTCCGTGGGGTACTGCGCTGACGACGGAGCTGATCCCCGGTATCGAAAAGAAGTACCGCATGGATGCGCGTGCATCGGGGCGATTTCTCCAGGGGCACTCGTCTGGTGGCTGGGCTACTTTGTGGTTGCAGACCCGCTATCCGAAAATGTTCGGTGGCACGTGGTCGACGTCTCCCGATCCCAGCGATTTCCATTTCTTCAGCACCGTCGACCTTTATGGTCCAAATGCCAACATGTACCGCAAGCCCGATGGCACGCTGCATCCGATAATTCGCGATCACGGTGTTCCGCTGACCAGCATGAAAGACCTGGCCGGGCTTGAGTCGGTGATTGGGCCGTACGGCGGGCAGCTTGCATCCTTCGAGTGGGTATTTTCTCCGCGCGGCAAAGACGGCCGCCCGCAGCCTCTGTTTGATCGCGTGACCGGCGACATTGATCCATCGGTAGCGGCCTATTGGCGCAGCCATTACGACATCGTTCAGCGGCTCAACAAGAACTGGAAGACGATCGGCCCTGACCTCAAGGGGAAGATTCATTTGATCGTCGGCACCGACGACACGTTCTATCTGGATGGAGCCGCGCATAGCCTGCAGGCAACCCTCGATCGCCTGGGCGGCGATCCGCACTTCATTTTTCTTCCCGGGCGCTCTCACTTCAACGTGTACAACGAAGGCGCCGATCGCTATGCCCTTTTCGATCAAATAGCAGCCGAGATGTATCGCGTGGCCCGCCCGAAGAGTTCCACGCATGCCGCGCTGACGAAGGGACAGTAGGGAAAAGCAGGCCCTCGACTTCGCTCCGATATATTGGAGTGAACGGCGAGGCGCTTTTCATCCCCCTGCTTGGGCGGTACCTTGCTTACTCTTTAGAGGTGCCTCTGCATGGCTCGAACGAGCTGTTTCTTCAACCGCGTCTCCGTGGTTTTGTTTTTTATCACCCTTGCCACTCTCCTTCCTTGCGGCTTCGCCCAGAGCGCTCAACCTCTTCTGCTGCGCAATCCTTCTCTGAGTAAAGCCAGGATTGCATTTCTTTATGCCGATGACGTCTGGACGGTGGCGCGAGAGGGAGGCGAGGCTCGGCGGCTCACGTCTGTGAACGCGGTCGTCGCAGGCCCCTACTATTCTCCTGACGGCTCTCAGATTGCTTATTCCACCGCCGATCATGGCCTGGTAGACGTCTACGCGGTCAACGCAGAGGGGGGCGTACCGCGGCGCCTTACTTGGGAACCCACCGGCAATGTTGCCGAAGGTTGGTCTGCGGATGGCAAGGATGTTCTATTTACCTCCCAGCATGACAGCTACTCAGACTTTCCCAGGCTGTTTCGCACCCATGCCGACGGTACCGGATCCCCGGTCGTTCTGCCTCTGCCCTCCGCCGCCGAAGGCGCATACTCGGCAGACGGTGACACGCTGGCTTATGTGCCCGTGCAGAAGTGGCAAAAAGCATGGAAGCGTTATCGTGGCGGCCAGACCACTCCGGTCTGGATCGTGAACCTGAAGACGCTTGACCTGGTGAAGATTCCTCGCGAAAACTCCAACGATGCGAGCCCGGTCTGGCAGGGCAAGACAGTCTATTTCCTCTCAGACCGCAATGGCCCCGTCTCACTCTTCAGTTACGACACCGATAGCAAGGCAGTGAAGCAGGTCGTGGAGAACCACGGTTACGATCTCAAGACCGTCTCCGCAGGGCCGGGAGCGCTCGTGTATGAGCAGTTCGGGTCGTTGCATCTCTATGACCCCTCCACAGGGCAGGAGCACACGGTGCCCGTCACGATCGGTGGAGACCTTCCAGCGCTCATACCCCATCTCGCCAAAGTACTGCCCAAAGAGACGCAGAACGTCGGCGTCTCTCCGACGGGCGTGCGCGTAGCCGTCGAGGCCCACGGCGATATCTTCACCCTGCCTATGGAAAAAGGAGATACGCGCAACCTCACCAAAACGCCCGGCTCAGCCGAGCGTGATCCGGGCTGGTCACCCGACGGCAAGTCGATTGCTTATTTCAGTGACGCCTCGGGAGAGTACCAGTTGTACATCCGCGATCAGGACGGTCTCCAACCCCCTCGCGTGATCGACCTTGGACCCGATCCATCTTTCTTCTATGGCCCGCGATGGTCGCCCGACTCAAAACGCATTGCCTTTACTGACAAGCATCTTCGGCTTTGGTACGTCGACGCAGCCGGTGGCAAACCGGTAAAAATCGATACCGGCCTGCGAGGTACCTTCGGTTCTTCCACCCAGCTTTCCTGGTCGCCTGACTCGCAGTGGATCGCGTACACGCGCGATCTCGAGAACCGCCTCCATGCCATCTTCTTCTACTCGCTGGCCACGCATACATCTACCCAGGTAACCGATGGCATGAGCAATGTTGCTTACCCGGTCTTCGACCCCAGCGGCAAGTATCTCTACTTCATGGCCTCGACGAATAATGGCCCTTCCGACGCCGGCATTGATCTGTCATCGCTTGACCGGGCGACCAATAGTAATGCATATGTAATCGTGCTTGCGCGCGATGGCGCTTCCCCCGTACCCCCCGAGAGCGACGACGAAAACAAGAAGAAAGACGAGGACAAAGACAAGGACGGCAAAGACAAAGATAAAGACAAGGACAAGGATAAGGACAAGGGCGATAAGGACAAGAAGAACGCCGAAAAGAAAGACGATCACAAGAGTGCGGATAAAACCGCGGAGATGGCCGGCGCCAAGGGAGACGAGGCGAAGAAGGAGGATGAGAAGCCGAAGGCAACCGTCATCGACCTCGCCGGTATTCAAAACCGCATTCTCTCCCTGCCGATCCCGGCGCGCAACTACGTGAGTCTTTCCGTCGGCAAGACCGGAGTACTCTTCCTGGCGGAGGGTGAACCGGTTGGCCGCGCATCGGCAGACGATGGGCCTCCGATTCGCTCTCTCTGGCGCTTCACCACGGAAAAGCGGAAAACGGAAGAAGTGCTGAGCGGGCTCACCGGCTATACCGTCTCTTTCAACGGAGAGAAGCTGCTCTACATGCGTGGTGACAATTGGTTTCTTGCCACCATAGCCGAGCTCAAGACCGACTCGCCCGAGGCTCCGCAAGGAAAGCCGGTGAACAATGGCGCCATGATGGCGACGCTCGATCCGCGCGTCGAGTGGAAGCAGATGTACCGCGAGACCTGGCACATCGAACGCGACTTCTTCTACGATCCGAATGTGCACGGCCTCGATATTGACAAGATTCAGGCGAAGTATGAACCGTATCTGGCTAGCCTTGCTTCACGGCGCGAATTTACCTATCTCTCGAATGAGATGTTGGGTGAGATTCAGGTAGGCCACATGTTTGTGCGCGGACCGGATGAACCGAAAGATGGCCCGAAGCCCGGATTATTAGGTGCAGATTATTCGATCAACAACAACCGCTACCGGTTTGCAAAAATCTACACCGGGCAGAACTGGACTCCGTCTCTCAGTGCACCTCTCACGTTGCCCGGCGCCAATATTGCCGAAGGAGAGTATCTGTTAGCGGTGAATGGCCGTGAGCTGCATGCGACCGACAATCTTGACAGCTTCTTCGACGGTACCGCCGGCAAACAGACCGTCATACGTGTCGGCGCCAGGGCAGATGGCGTCGACGGACGTGATGTGACCGTGGTGCCGATCGATTCGGAACAAGGGCTGCGCAACATCGACTGGATTGAGTCGAACCGCCGTAAGGTTGATCAGCTTTCAGGCGGCAAGGTCGCTTATATCTACATGCCCAACACCGCGGGCGCCGGCTACACCAACTTCAATCGTTATTTCTACGCACAGATGGACAAGCAGGCAGTGGTGCTCGACGAGCGTTACAACGAAGGTGGCCTCATCGCCGACTATGTTGTGAATCTACTCGGCCAGAAAATGCTGAGTGGCGCAATCGAGCGTGACGGCAAGCCGGTGATCGATCCGCAAGGCGCCATCTTCGGGCCGAAGGCGATGATCATCAATCAGTCGGCTGGTTCCGGTGGCGACGCCATGCCCTGGTACTTCCGCAAGGCAAATCTCGGAACCCTGGTCGGGACCCACACCTGGGGAGGATTGGTGGGCATAGGTGGATATCCAACGCTGCTCGACGGTGGTTCAGTCACCGCACCCCGCTACGCAATCTATGGTCTGAATGGAGAGTGGGAAGTAGAAGGCCACGGCATCGCTCCCGATGTCGAGGTAGAAGAGCTGCCGAAGGAAGTAGCCGCCGGCCACGATGCGCAACTCGAGCGAGCCGTTGCCATCGTGATGCAACAGCTTAAAGAGCATCCCGTGCCCGTACCGGTCATTCCGCCCTATCCCAACTACCATCCGCAGGACGGCCTGGGCCGCCGTTAACATCGCCGGTGTTCGCCTTGGCAGGTCGCCCCATATCTCGCGCTTGAAACGCGCCCGGCATGGGCACCAGGCTTCGTGACCCGTTTCCATCCTCGCCGCAATATGCGAGAATCACCCGGCATCCATTTTTCACGAGACAGGCAAGACCCGATGCCGGATAAAGTAGCGGTCAATACGCTTACCCTCGATGTAAAGCGCACCGGCGCCACCGCCGTGGTGTATTGCAATGGCAAGCTGGTGGCAGGCGTAAACGACATTCTGTATGCGACCGTCAGCCAGCTCATTCCAGACTGCAAGAGAATCATCCTTGACCTGACCAATCTGGTCCGTGTGGACAGTATGGGGCTGGGCACGCTGGTACGTTTGTACGTGTCCTGCAAGGCCCAAGGATGCAGCCTGGAACTGATCAATCTTGGCAAGCAGGTGCGGCAGCTTCTGGGTACGACCAATCTTATGTCGGTGTTCGCCGTCATCGGAGAACACGGCATCAAAATGAGTTGATGCCAAAGCGAAGCGCAGGTCTGCTGATGTATCGGCAACACAAAGGGCACGTCGAGGTGTTGCTGGTCCATCCAGGCGGCCCTTTCTGGGCGAAAAAAGATCTGGGAGCCTGGTCGATTCCCAAGGGCGAGTATGTCGAAGGCGAGAACGCACTTCAGGCAGCGCTGCGTGAATTCAACGAGGAAACGGGTTTCACGGCCGTGGGCGAGTTCATTGAACTAGGTGAACTATGCCAAGCCGGGGGCAAGGCGGTCTCGGCATGGGCCTTTGCAGGAGACTGTGACCCGGCCAAGCTGGTGAGTAGCCGCTGCCAGATTGAGTGGCCCCCTCGCAGCGGTCGAAGGATCGAGATTCCAGAAGTAGATCGGGCTGATTGGTTCTCGCTGAGCAGCGCCCGTGAACATATTCTGAAGAGTCAGGTGGGTTTCTTGGATCGGCTTGCCGCGATTCTGGCTGACTCTGACGGAATTGCTTGAAGCTTACATCTTTTGTGGAGAGAAGCTCCGTGGGAGGAGGAGCGTCCCTCGATTTCCTCCCATGGGACAGATGTTTACGAAAGCGCCAACCCTCCCCTTTGTCATCTCGACCGGAGCGCAGCGCAGTGGAGAGATCTGCAGTTCTGCCCATTTCTCCCGCGGGGTTGTAAAGTGAGGCTGGTATGCGCTTGTTCGTAGGAATCCCTATTCCCGAGCTCGTCACCCATAAGCTCTCCGCACTCTCGGTGGGGTTGCAATCGAACGGGGACGGTTTGCGCTGGTCAGCCCCTGAATCATGGCACGTCACGCTGCGGTTTCTAGGCAACACCCGAGCCGACCAATACGCATGCATCGTAAGACAACTCAGCGGGCTGCGAGCACACTCCCTTCCCATTCAAATAAACGCGCTGGGTTTCTTCGATCGCGTCGGCATTTTCTTCGCCGGTGTCGAACTCACGCCCGAACTGCTAAGACTGCAACAGGCAGTGACCGCCGCGACGTCTCCTTGCGGATTTGATCCCGACACACGGCCGTATCATCCTCACGTAACCCTCGCCCGTAGCAAAGGCAGGAGAAGAACCAACGCGCTCGCCGAACTGCAAGCGAAGATTCGTCGCCAGCCGATGTTGGGCCGCTTCATTGCAGATGCTTTCGTGCTCTATGAAAGCGTAACGACGCCGTCTGGCGCCCGCTATGAAGTGCGCGAGCACTTTCCCATGGAAGCTTTCACACTGTAGTCCGATGTCGACGATCGCTAGCGAATGGACAAACCGGCCGCCTGAACCTGCGACAGAATCTGGTCGAGGTCAGTGCGCGAGAGATATTTACCGGCCAAAACAACACCCTGGATCTTGCGCGCATTGTGGATGTCTACCGTAGGGTCGGCATCGAGAAGAACCAGGTCGGCTATTTTCCCTGGAGCAACGGAACCCATCGTGGCCTCCGTGCCTAGAAACCGCGCTGGGTTGCTGGTTGCAGTCTGTAGCGCTTCCATGGGGGTAAAGCCCGCCTGCTGGAACAGTTCCAGCTCCTCGTGCAGGCTGAAGCCCGGCACCACGTAGACGCCTGCCGCCGTATCGGTTCCGGCGAGAAAGGGCACGCCCGCCTTGTGCATGGCCTGCGTCATCTCCATCTCCATTTGGAAATAGCGCTCACGATAACGATAGGGGTCGGTATCCAGCGTTTTCATAATGCTCGAGACAAAGCTGGGATACGTCTTCTCTTTCCAATAAACCGGAACGTACTTATCCAAAGGCTGGTGCTTCATGTCCGTCTTGTCTATGAGCCACTGGCCGCGCTCCCAGGTCAGGGTCGGCACCTGCCATGTCTGGTCTTTTACGAAGAGCGCGATGAGCTGGCCGGCGCGCTTCTGGTCGAAGTTCTCGACCGATTTGCGCGGCCCTCGTGGACCGGTGATCAATTGATCCTCGATCGTCGAACTGCCTTCGAATACGCCGGTGTAATGTTCAATACTCTTCTGTCCCGCCTCAGCAGCTTCGCTGGCTCTTACCGTGTCCGGCACATGGCCGACAAACACAATGCCTTGCTTCTTCGCTTCGGCAGCCGCGGCAAAGTAGGCGTCACGCGGAATGGACGATTGAATCTTGATGAAGTCCACGCCCTGAGCCTTCAGCGAATCGACAGCGTGAACGGCATCTGCTGGAGTGGCGATCTGTACCGAAGCAGGGAAGTTCGGCTTCGGTCCATCGAGCATCGGACCCGACGAAACCATGCGCGGGCCAAGCAGCTTACCCTGAGCGATGGAGTCCCGCCACTCAAGGATTGTCGGCAGCTGATCACCCATCGTGCGGACGCCCGTGATTCCATTGGCCACGAAGAGAGGCAGCGTAATCTGGGTCGCTCCCGGCATCCAATCACCCATGATGGTGTGAACGTGCATGTCCCACAACCCAGGGATCAAATACCTGCCCGTGCCATCGACGACATGCGCGTTCTTCGGGGCTTGCAGTTGCCCGGAGGGAGCCACTGCCTCAATCTTTCCGTGAGAGATCAGAACAGAGGTCGAAGGTGTAACGGAACTCGTCCCAGGATTGATGACGGTTATGTTTTGGACAAAGATCGGCTGTTCAGCAGGAGCCGCTTCCTGCTTCCGGCAGGCGATTGGAACGGAAGCGGCGATTGCCAAAACAATCCACAACAGCGGTGCGTGATTTGGTTTCATGGTCTGAAGGACAACCTTGTTTGCCCATCAAAGAATATTACGGGGAATCACCGGTGGAATCGCTCTTACACGGAACGCGGCCCAGCCCCATGGGACCGCAAATTCGATAGTTGGAACCATAAGCGCATCCGTTACGTATGAACCTTCACCCAGCTTTGGCGCTTTCCTGTGGCATCACCACAGGTTCTATGCCATCCTTATGTGGCATCAACACGGGAGACATGGGAATGGCGGAAGCGAAGCTCGATCTACTGCAGGGAACCCTCGACGTAATGGTTCTGCAAACACTGACCACCATGGGCGAGATGCATGGTTACGGTATTGCCCGGCGCATCGAGCAAGTGAGCGGCGATGAGATTTTGCTCAACCAGGGCACCATCTATGCATCGCTCGTGCGCCTGCAGCAGCGCGGCTGGATCGTGGCGGAGTGGGGCACCTCTGACAACAACCGCAAGGCGAAGTATTACTCCATTACCCGGAGTGGCCGCAAACAGTTGGCGGACGACACCGCCCACTGGCAACGTTTGACCCGCGTGATGGGCCGCGTCATGGCTATGCAAACGGAAGGGGAACTGTGATGGGCGCACTGCGAGAAAGTCTGCAGCGGATTCTTTCGTTTTTTCAAAAGAAGCAGCGAGACGCGGACCTTGACACCGAGGTAGCCGCGCACCTTGAACTCGCCATTGAAGAAAATCTGCGGCATGGCATGTCTGCGGAAGAGGCGCGGCGCCACGCGCTGATTCGCTTCGGCGGCATCGCGCAAGCCAAGGAGCAGCAGCGCGCGGCGCGCGGTCTACCGTGGGCCGATGTACTGCTGCAGGATCTGCGCTTCACGCTACGCTCACTTGGCCGTGATCGTGGATTTACCCTCATCGCCGTGCTGATCTTAGGGCTTGGGATCGGCGCCAACATCGCTGTCTTCAGCGTAGTGAACACAATCCTGCTGAGGCCGTTGCCATTCTCCGATCCACAGCAACTCGTACGCATCCTTTCGAAAGATCCAGCGGGTGGGGAATCGAGCATGACCTACTCGGCCGACGCTACCGAGGAGTTTCAGCGGCGAAACACGTCGTTCGAGTCAGCGTCCGGTTACTATGCCTTCTCGGGAAGTGACAACCTCAAGCTCATCGGCACCGGACAGCCCAAACCCATCACCGGCCTTATGGTTGCCGAGAATTTCTTTACGACGCTCAGAGTGCAGCCAATGTTGGGAAGGCTCTTTCTGCCGGAAGAGGCTCTGCACGGGAGCCGCCCGGTGGCCCTTCTTAGTCATGCTTTCTGGAAGCGTCAGTACGGAGCGAATCCTGGAATTGTAGGGCAGGCGATCGATCTGAACTCGACCCAGGTCACCGTCATTGGCGTGCTGCCCGATACCTTTGACTTCGGTTCGATCTTCGCTCCCGGGTCCAAAGTAGATCTTTACTCTCCCGTGATCTTGGACGATATCCGTGACGAAGGGAATACGATGGCTCTCTTTGGGCGGCTCAGGCCAGCAGTGAGTCTGGCCCAGGCCCAGGCCGAGGCAGACCTTCTCTTTCCCAGCCTCCATTTCAATCTCAAACATCCAGAATATGGAGGAGGCTACACCGCGCAGCTGTTTGGCCTGAAAGACTATGTCAGTGGTAAATTGCGACCGTCACTGATTGTATTGTGGTGCGCCGTCGGCATGATTTTACTGATCGTGTGCGTGAACCTGTCGAACCTCTTGCTGGCTCGGGGAGCCGCGCGCAGCAAAGAGTTCGCCATGCGCACCGCTCTAGGCGCCGGCCGCGGACGGCTCGTGCGTCAGTTGTTGACAGAGAGCCTGGTGCTTTCTGGCGCCGGAGCAGTGGTTGGTCTGGGCCTGGCCTATGCCGTTACTACGTATCTCGCTCACCAGGGATCGATCGCCTTGCCGCTGCTGGGCAGCATACGTGTCGACGGAGCCACCCTGGCCTGGACCGTGCTGGTAGCCGTGCTTGCCGCGGTTCTGTTCGGGCTCGTGCCCGGCCTGAGAATGTCCAGCGGCAACCTGCAAGAGTCTCTTAAAGACTCCGGCCATGGCGCGAGTGACGGTAAAAAACACGAGACCATGCGTTCGATCCTGATCATTTCAGAAATTGCGCTGGCATGTGTACTGCTTGTGGGCTCAGGCTTGTTGTTGCGAAGCTTCCTGCGCATCCTTGATGTCGACCTTGGTTTTGAACCAAGCCGGGCCGCTTCCATCAGCGTCGATTACAACGACGGTGGCGATGCAGCGAAGAGAACCGCAATCTGGCAGGAAGTCACGCGTCGTGTCGAATCCATCCCTGGAGTCGAGACTGCCGGCATTACCGATAATCTTCCAATGAGTCGCAACCGGAGTTGGGGAATTGGGGCAAAAGGGCAACAGTATCGCAAGGGAGAGCTGGAAAGCACGTTTGTCTATATCGTGTCGCCGGGCTACCTCAATGCCATGGGAATGCGCCTTGTGAAGGGTCGCGATATCCGTTGGGACGACATTGATAAAAAGCTGGGCGTAGTGATCATCAACGAAACAGTCGCGCGCCGGCTCTGGCCGGGGCAAGACCCCATCGACCGGATCGCGGTAGCCGGGGGGGCAGACGTTCGCGTCATCGGCGTCGTCGCCGACGTGCACGAGAGTACGGTGGAAGGGAACGTCGGCTGGCAGATGTATCTGCCAGCATCCTCTCCACAGTTTGGTCCGGACGGCGCTCAGTTGGTGGTGCGCACCAAGCTTGAACCAGCCTCGCTGGCCTCGCAGGTAACGAGCACGCTGCGGCAAATGAACCCAGGGCAGCCGGCGACGGAGTTTCGCCCGATACAACGGCTGGTTGACCACGTGATTTCACCGCGCCGCTTTTTCGTCTTGCTGGTCGGCGCGTTCGCTGCTCTCGGCTTGCTGCTTGCTTCTTTGGGAATTTACGGTGTGATCTCTTATTCCGTTACCCAGCAGACGGTGGAGATTGGTATTCGTATGGCCCTGGGTGCAAGCCAGGGCCGGGTGCAACTCGCTGTGATATTCAGGACACTGCGGCTGGTACTGATCGGGATCGCCGTTGGCACAGTGGCATCGTTCATGACCGCTGGGCTCATTGCGTCGCTGCTGTATGGCACGGCGGCAACCGACTTGCCCACCTTCGAAGGCATGACTCTGTTGTTGACGACGGTGGCCCTGTTGGCCGGCTACATACCCGCGCGAAGAGCATCGCGCATCAACCCGATGATTGCTTTGCGCAACAATTGAGGTTGGCAGTCTCGCGCAAAAGCGATTGTTAGAAATGGTGATCGTAGCCCGTACCCTTCATACCTTTCAGTAACATACCTTCTCATTTGGAAAAATCTGACTCTGAGCCGTCGCCAGTCGACTTCGCTCAGGCGAGGCTCTACGGGGCTGTTCGGTTGCAGAGGAGGGTTGGCTTCGTTCGATCAGTTCTCTGCCAGTTCGCCGTTTGCGCAATGCCGATATTAGAAATGCCGATCCAAGCTTGGATACCAGGTGAGCTGAAACATGGTGCTGGTATCGGATTGCTGCCCCGATTTGTAGACCGGAATGAGCCAGCGCTCGTATTGAACATTGGCCTTCAATTCCAACTCGGGAGTGAGGCGCTTGGTCACATCGAAGCTGAAGTCATGCTGTGTGGTGCCGCCGGGAATAAAATCCTGAGAGACCTTGCCGTTGCGGTATGACACCTGCAGCCACTCACGCGGTGACAGATGGTAGGTGAGCCAGGCCTGGGCTCCCTTGCCTTCTCGCCCAACCCAGTCGCCCATCAGCAGGCCGTTGCTGGTGTACCCATTCCGCTGCACGACCTCGATGTACATATCTTGGCCCCCGTGGCTGAGGCCACTGTTGGGGTCGCTGGAAGCTGCTTCAGCGCGAAAATCGAGCTTGGGAGCGCCGGGAAAGTGAGACAGGTAAATACCGGGCCGGAAGGCGGCATGTCGCGGTGCGGTGATGGGGAATACATCATCGTGTACTTCGGAGTCGTTGTAAAGCGTAAGCCAATGGTTGAGAAAGGGAAGGCGCCACGAAAAGTCGAAAGCGCTGAAACGCGCCCCGGGATCGTTGCGGCCGAACTTCTCTGATCCATTCGTATCGCTGATGCTGTAAAAGCTATGCCAGAAAGTACCCAGGGTGATGGGCGTATGGTCCACGCCTCCCCAGATGGCAGTGCGCTCAAAACCAACCTCGAAGTTTGAGGTTGGCTTGAAAGAGATTTTTTCGGCATGCACCCATGGACTCACTGGAACGTTGTGCCCCTTGAGCGGACCGACGAAAAAGTCATACCGTATCAACCCAGCGACGCGGGAGATATAGGGAATATAAAGGGGCTCAACCCGGTCAATGCGGAAGGTCCACAGGTTTTCCGCATTGTTGCTCCAGGCCATGCCGGCACCCACGGCCGGCCCATACCAGTTATCCATTTTGCCAAAGGAGACCTCGTGGCCAATCACATGGGCTGAAACATACCCTTCCAGCACCGTGATCTTATTCACTGAAGGAACCGGGCCCAGCGGGATGGTCGCGTTCCCGGGCAGGGGAAGGGAGCTGAACGTAGCAAAATCATCGATGGTTGAGAGCGTCTCCGCAAGATTCAGCGGATAGCCTTCCCACGACGGCGCATGCTGAAATTCTCCGCGGAAGTAGGTAGAGAACATGCCGTAGTGGGCGCGTGTGCTGAATCCTGTGTAGCTGTTAAATCCACTCGCGTAAGGACGGCCAAAATCGTTGATATCCGTCTGACCCAGATGAAAGCTGTCGCGCAAGGGAGTGCCGCCAATCGCCAGCACCCGTTGGTACACAGAGTCGAGAACTGCCCGGCCATACTTCTGATCGAGCGGCGCGCGCATATCGGGCGCCAGTTCCTTTACGAGTGCGGCGTAGATCTCGACTGCCTCGTCATTGTTGCTCCCGGTGATGCGCTCAGAGCTTTCCTCCAGCATGTGGGCTACGCTCAGGCGCGTCCACGGGCGGAGACTGACGAAGACGGTATCGACAAAGCCCATGCCATAAAGGCGCAGCACCGCGGGGTAGATCCAGCTATCGAGGGGAACATAGGTGGAACTCATCCGATCCATCGATTTGCCCGGCTCGGAGGGAGCAAAATGGATGGCCTCGCGCGATGCCGGCAACTGACCGGCGGAAGGCGGAACCGTGGCCGCAGATTGCGGAGCCGGTGTGGTTTGCGTCGTCTGTGCCTGATCTGAGGCGGAAATATTCGCCGCAGTTGCGATCCCCGGGGAAAGTAGGCCCATCATGCACAGAACAGCAATAAATTCCACTTAAACCTCAAACACAACTGCGGTTGAAGCCGCGCACGGTCAGTGGCGGCGGCAGATACCAGGGCACAAAGATGTGACGAAAGCCATTTAGCTGTGTTTCAAGCTAACGAAACCGGGAGTCACGGTCAATGCTCTCAAGAGGGAATGAAGCGCGAAGATAACGGGCTGGCTGAGTTCGACAAGGTCGAGCGGCTATTTCTTTTTTGCCGCTTTGACGGCACCATCCAGATCGATGGAAAACTGCTTGACCATCTGATCCTTCCAGCCGGCAGGGAAAAGCCCTCTTGCCGTGAGGTATTGCTCCATGTGCCTGAGCGGATCGTGTTTTTTGCCTTCAACCTGCGTAGAAAGCCGATAGCTCGTGCCTTCGATCAGAGCTGGGCCATCTCCGCGGCGTACACGCGCCAGGCTTTCGTGAGAAACACGGTAAACCGCGACCACATCGCTGCCATCGACAGGGATGCGCGGCACGGCTTTGCTCTGCGCTTTGAGAGCAACGCCCAGGTCGCCGCTATTGTCCGCTACCGTGGCTGCCGCGCGATTATTTTCCACGACGAAAATGATGGGCAGTTTCTTGCTGGCGGCTTGTGCGAGCCTTTCATCCCAGTAGCTCGTCGCGGTCGTCTCTGCGGCGGCAAAAACTACCACCACGTTGTCATTCTTTTTCTTCTTGTTCGCGATCGCCACTTTGGTAGCGATGGTGAGCCGCTCTTCCGCAGTCGCCGCTGCCTCACCAGTGCCGTTGGCATACATCTGGCCGACGAGTTCGCTCATCGCCGCACCGTTCAATAGCCTCGCGATGCCCAGGCCCGCGGTAGCGTCGTGTGGCACGAGAGTGATGGTATCGGTCGAGTCGAGGTCGATGGCACAGCCGACAGCGATGGCTTCGTGGCCGGCGCACGCCGCCAACATCTTTGCGGCTGCATTCCGATTGCGTAGACGGCGAGCACGATCGCTAAGCAGCCTGCATTGCAGCATCGCTGCATACATCTGCTGCAGCTTTGCGTTGCTGATCAGTGAGCCACCGGTCGAGGCTTCTGTTTCTGCCTGCTTTGCCTTACCAGCCATGGTTACGGTCTCTCGCGCGACGGAATATTGATGATGAAACAAAGGGCTGATTGTAAATCACACCGCATCTGCGCTCACGCATGTTTGAGCAAATGCCAAGCGCACAATCAGTGCGGGTTGTGGAAAGTTGCCTGGAGTTTTTCACAGATGTGTGAAAAAGCCTGTGCATTTCCGGGCCATGTAGTTCGCGCAGTTCTTTAAACAAAGGGGGTTCTAGCAGTCTGCACCACTTCCGGTGCTCTTCACTTAGGTGGAGTAATCGGAGTTGATGCGCACATACTCCGCCGTCAGATCCGTAGTCCAGAATCGGCACGAACCTTGTCCAAGCCCCAGGTTGATGTGAATGGTGAGCTCGCGCTGTTTCAGGTAGTCGTGGGTGACATTCTCATCGAACAACGGTGAGAGGCCGCCCTTGCGGCAGATCTCGAGCTCGCCAAATGAAATATCGATGAGCGACGGATCGATCGTCACGCCGGCATATCCGATTGCAGCCATGATGCGGCCCCAGTTGGGATCGCATCCCGCCCAAGCCGTCTTGACGAGCGGCGAGTGCGCAATCGACTTGGCAACGCGTAGCGCATCTGCATCGGTGAGCGCCCCGATAATGTCAAGCTCCACCACATGCTGAATGCCTTCGCCGTCTTCCACAACTTGCTTCGCCAGTGATAAGCAAATACTTTCGTAGCGCTTCAGAAAACAATGCCGTGACCGGATCTTCCGGTACACCTGCCCCGCCATGAGAGTGCCCCGGAACATTCACTCCGCTCGCGCCACTGGCCAGCAGCAACACCGTGTCGTTGGTAGAGGTATCGCCGTCGATGGAGATGCGATTGAATGTCTTCTCTACTGCGTGTTGAAGAAAATCTGAAGCTGCAGCCGATGCCAGCATCGCATCGGTGAACAGATAAACCAGCATGGTGGCATGGGGAGCGGAAGATTGCAGCTGGGGATGGATCATGCCCGCGCCCTTGCCGATGCCGGCGAGACGCACCGTGACACCCTGCACCTCAAAACTGGCGGTGGCCAGCTTCGGCCGGGTATCCGTCGTCATGATGGCGTTGGCCATTTGTTGCAGGTGCGAAGCAGAGGAGCCCTGCGCGGCATGCACGGCGGGCAGGGCCGCGGTCAGCTTTTCTGCCGGCAGCAGCACGCCGATGATTCCGGTAGAAGACGGGAAGACCTCATGAGGTTCGCAACCGAAGATTGCCGCTGCGCTGGCGCAGGTTTGCTGCGCGGCCGCGATCCCGGCCTCACCGGTGGCACAATTTGCATTGCCGGCATTTACCATTACGACGCTCACCTGCTGCCGGCTGCGTTGCAGGTGGCGCTGGCCAACGATGAGCGGCGCCGCAATCACTTTGTTGCTGGTGAACATAGCGGCAGCCGTTGCCGGCTTCGAAGCAAATGCGCACGAGAGATCAGGTTTACCGCTGGCTTTGATACCAGCACGAACGGCGGCGAAAGAAAAACCGCGAGGCACTTGCTCATCAGTCAAGGGGGGCAGTGGGGAAACCGGAGACGTAGAAACCATGTCGTGTTTACTCTATCAAGAGTAGCGTAAAGGTTTCATAGTGAAGCGGCACATGCACATGCCCGGGCAACAGACCGGCGGGCGCGCCCATTCTTCCGCTCATTGCGAAGGGCGTTCGCAGAGTTCGATCGATTGAGTAGCGAGGACCCCAGGACGATACATGCGACAAAAAGAAAACCTGTTTCAGGCGCCGGCTGAGTTTCTCAGCATGCGTAACATCGACGTAGCGCGCGGCGAGAAGGTTGTGCTTCAGGATGTAAACCTCGACATTGCGACCGGCGAGCACATCGCCATTCTGGGCCCCAACGGTTGCGGTAAATCGACCCTGATCAAGGCCATGACCTGCGAATGCTACCCCATCGTTCGCCCGGGCATGTCGCTTAAGGTCTACGGCCGCGACCGGTGGGATCTGCAGGCGCTCCGCAAGCATCTGGGCGTAGTAGCGTCTGAGCTGCCGGGTGAGCGAACCCCAATGACCCGAGGCCTCGATGCCGTGGTGAGCGGTTACTTTTCAAGTTCCACGTTGTGGCCCAACCACGGCGTAACCGCTGCCATGCGCCACAGCGCCATGGAGGCACTGGCACGCATGGGGGCAGAGTACCTGCGTGATCGTTTTGTCGGCGAGATGTCTGCAGGAGAAAAGCGCCGGGTCATGATCGCGCGCTCGCTGGTACACCAGCCCGAAATGCTGCTGCTCGACGAGCCAACCAACGCGCTCGACCTGGCGGCACAACGTGAGCTGCGCGAGATTCTGCGCAATGTAGCCGCAGGCTCCGGTACGCGGCGCGGCACCGGCATCATCATGGTCACCCATCACCTGGCAGACATTCTGCCCGAGATGGACCGCGTGGTCCTGATGCGCAGCGGCCGCATCGTTGGCGACGGCCCCAAGCACTCGCTGTTGAACGCCGCCAGCCTGCAGGAACTCTTCGGTGTTCCGATCGAGTTAACGGAACGGGACGGCTATTGGCATTCCTGGTGAGGGCATTCCTGGTCAGAAGGATGCGATCACGGCAAACAATGGGTCTTGACCTTGGCCCCTCGGTCGCTCTAATTTAGCCGTACACGGGAAAGGAGGATGATCCAACGAATGAAAAATTCTGAAGGTAGTTGTAGTGCAAAACGTGAGGTGGCTGGGGCTTAACGTGCCCTATCCTGCTGGCGCGTTTTAGCCAGTCCAACCCAGTCACTGGTTCCAGAGGGGGGTGCTCTCACCCCCCTGGAATTGATTTCCCGCTTAGCTCTCTCTCTGCTCTGCAAGCAATCATTTGAGGTCCGCCGCTTCTTCTCTCACGAAGTTGAACCCGCAGCAATGCCGCATGCCGCAAATCGAAGGCTCGATTCCCGGCGTCGTTTGACAGCCGAAACACCCGTATGGCCCACTCAAAGATCGCCAGAACAAACATTAGAAACTAGAGGCAGACAGAAGACGTGGCGACCCATCGAATTGGCATCATCATGCACGGCATTACAGGAAGGATGGGCTACAACCAGCACCTGGTTCGCTCCATCGTGGCCATTCGCGATCAGGGCGGCGTCACGCTGTCGAACGGCGACCGGGTCATGCCCGATCCGATCCTTGTAGGGCGTAACCTGGAGAAGGTCTCCGCCCTGGCCGCGAAGCACGGCATCAAGCGTGTCGCCAAGGATATTGCGTCGGCCCTCGCCAATGCCGGCGACACCATTTTTTTCGACGCCGGTTCCACGCAGATGCGCCTTTCTGTACTGAAGCAGGCCATTGAAGCCGGCAAGCACGTCTACTGTGAGAAGCCGCTTTCTGAAACGCTTGACGAATCGCTTGCCCTGGTGCGCCTGGCAAAGGCACACGGCGTAAAGAGTGGCATTGTGCAAGACAAGCTCTATCTGCCCGGTCTGCGCAAGCTGCGCATGCTTAAGGACTCCGGTTTCTTCGGCCGCATCCTCTCCGTGCGTGGGGAATTCGGCTACTGGGTATTTGAAGGCGACCTGCAGCCAACACAGCGGCCCTCCTGGAACTACCGCAAAGCCGACGGCGGCGGCATCATTCTCGACATGCTGCCGCACTGGCGCTACGTTCTCGACAATCTCTTCGGCGCGGTCGAGTCCGTGAGCTGCATCGGGGCAACGCATATCACGCAACGCGTAGACGAGAGTGGCGCCCCCTACAAGGCGGATGCGGATGACTCCGCGTATGCGACCTTTCAGCTTGAAGGCGGTGTCATCGCCCATATCAATTCGTCCTGGGCGGTGCGTGTGCGGCGAGACGACCTGGTGACCTTCCAGGTGGATGGCACACACGGTTCAGCCGTAGCAGGATTGACGAGCTGCTACACCCAGCACCGCGTGAACACACCCCGGCCAGTCTGGAACCCAGACCTACCACAGACGATGCGCTTCCTGGAGCAATGGGAAGAAGTACCCGACACGCAGGTTTACGAAAACGGATTCAAGCTTCAGTGGGAAGACTTTATCCGTCATGTCGTCGAGAACAAACCCTGGAATCGTGACCTGCTCGAAGGAGCAAAGGGCGTTCAACTTGCGGAACTCGGCCTCAGGAGCTGGGCCGAACGTCGCTGGATCGACGTGCCGATATTGACTGCGTAAGGGCTGTGACCGGATAACAGCAGGGCACTCCGCTTCGTCGAAAACCTTTCTTCGATGACTCTTCGGGTGTGCCCCCGATCTCGCGAAAAAGAGCCAGATATGGGGCACACCTGAGTCTGTGGCAGTAACCGGCCGGAACGCCTACGCCTTGGTAGCCGTAAACTTTGCCGGGCCATACTCACCCAAATTCACCTCACCACTCATCTGATTCCCACTCACAACACCAGTGAACGTAAAGTGAATCTGATACCCATTCGCGGGCATGATGCTGCTCAACCTCACATGGTCTGCTTCCACATTCCCGTGCAGGTCAGCGTTGAAGATCTCACCCTTCTGCGCGCCAGTGACTGCCGTGCCATCCTGCTTCAGGGTGAACGTCTGTTTACCCTCACCACGAACGTATTGGATCGTAACGTCCCATGTGCCTGCAATATCCGCCGTCGGCCCGGTATAGACAGGAGGGTTCTCAAAGTGCCCGGGGTTCCGCATATATTTGGAAACAGTCTCGGCGACAATCTTGTAGTCTCCCGGTTGCATCATGTAGGGCATGATCCCCAGGGAAGAAGCCATCTTGTCTGGACGGCTGCCCGAACCGCCAGCCACGAGGATGCGCGGCGAACCTTTGTCCAGCTTCTCAATCAGCTCCGTGCCGGTAATGCCCACCTTCGCCGCATCCCAGTGAATCGTCAACACCGGCGCTCGATTGGAAAGATCTTCTTCCGGCCCTTTGATCTCAGTCGTGACCGAAGGAATATCCTTCACCGCGGCTACAATGTATTCATCCCACTCGCGCCACTGCTTCTGTTCTGCCGCGTGATCGCGCTTGTACCACTGGCGAACCGCAGCCAGCATCCCCATTGCTTCTTCTTTACCGACCTTGAGCGCCCGTCCCCAGTTATGGTGCGGCGCCGCATTCCAGAAGGCCGCGGCACACAGATCCTTGGGGCCAAGCAACACGCCGGCAGCTTGCGGTCCGCGCATGCACTTACCACCCGAGTACGCTACGAACGTCGCGCCCGCCGCGAGATGGATATTGGGAACCAGGGGCTCTTCAGCCGCCGCATCCACAAACACCGGAATATTCTTTTCCTTAGCGATCGCGCACACCGTCTTGATCGAGAGTGGCTCCTCAAAGGCACGCGGGCCTGAAAGTAGATAGATCATCGCCGTGTGCTCGCCAATTTTCGAGCGCAGCTCATCGTCTGTTTCGACCTCTACGATTTCGGGTCCAGACATGCGGACGCCGAAATCGTAAGGATTCCGCGAATACTTGGGAATAATGACCTGATTCAGTTTCTTGACGTAAGGCATCGCCTGGGCGCGCTCCACATCCGTTCCCGCAATGCAGGCAACCGTCGCGAGTGCGATTGCCGCTTCGCAGCCCGTGGTCACAATGGCGCTGGGCGCACCCATATGCGAGGCGATCTCCGTACCCACGGCAGCCATCAGTTCATCCATTTGCACGTAGTAGTGCGAGGCGTCGAACATCGCCTGCTTTACTTCAGGCAAAGACTGCGAACCGGAAATGATCGTGAACGTTCCCCGCGCGTTTACGATCGGCCGCACACCGATGCGAGTATAGAGATTGTCGGCCTCGGTGCCCGAGCTCATCGGCTGACCTTTCGCTTGCGGTTCGATGAAGGTTGCTGCGGAGGCCGAGAGCGGAGCTGCAGCGGCGACGGCAGACAGCATGCCGGTTTGCTTCAAGAGGTCTCGCCTGGTCAATCCAGTGTTGGTCAATCCAGTGTTCGTCAGTCCCGTGTTGCGCACTCGAGTGTTCGAATCCTGATTCTCTTGCATGTTTGGCTGCTTTTCCAAGATAGTCTTCCTCTTTGCTGAAATGTTAGGCCTTGCGGGTGAGTGCTTCGCGAATGCGACGGCCGACAACCAGGTCTTCACCCGGTTGCAGCATCCACACGCCGACCACCAGCGTGTTCGCGTCGGAAGGAATACCCTGGTTCGGCGGTTGGCCGGTGTTGGGGTTGAGTTCGATCGAGGGTTTGCCATCACGCAGTTGAGCGACGATCTCACTGGTCGTGACGCCGCGCACCGAGGGGTCAAAACGTATCAGCAAATGGGGAACGTGATTGGCAATTCTAGGGACGATGGTCTCGGTCTTGACGGAGGGAATGCCTTTCACTGCGGCAGAAATCACGTCGACCCGCTTCTGGTAATCGCCCTGCATGGATTCCTCGGTATGCGAAAGAACCCAGTCGACCGCGGCCACCATTCCGACGATCTGCTCTTTGGCTACTTTCATTCCGCGGCCCACGCCATCGCCGGGATTGTTATTCTGTTGCGCCAAATCGGTCAGGTGCTTCTTGCCGAGCAGGAGTCCGGCATTCTGCGGGCCGCGCATGCCCTTGCCTCCGGAGAAGGCGACTAGGTCAAAGCCCATTTCCGTGTACTTCCACAAGTTTGAGATGGGAGGCATGTCTGCGGCTGCGTCAAGATGGCAGGGAATATTGTGTTCGTGCGCAACGCGCAGCCATTCTTCCCGGCCGATCTGCGCCGTGCCTGCTTCGCCGTCTTCTTCTTCCGCGGCATTGAAGAAATTCGTCATGATGGCATTGCCGGCTGCGCAGGCTTTTTTGTACTCGTCGAGTGTCACTACTTCCGTCACTCGCGCTCCGCACAGAAACATCGCGTGATCGTAACCGTAGCGGTGCGCCCGCTGCACGATCACCTGGTTCTTCATGCCATCGATCGCTTGCGGCATCGCGAGTGGCGAGCAATTGTTGGCATATTGCAGGCAGGCGGCGGTGGCTAACGTAATGGCTCCCGAGGCGCCCGAAGTCACCACGGCGCCCTCACATTTGAGTCTCCGCGCGATGTACTCGCCCGACCGCACCTGCAGGTCATGCAGGCGCACCGGGTGCAGTGCGGCTCTCTGCACAGCGGCGAGTACTACGGGCGGCATGCAGGCAGCGGTGAGTGTGGTGTAGGTGCCGGCCGCATTGATAATCGTCGGCACGCCAAGCTTTTCGTAATAGTCCTCGCCCTCCGTAGTTTCGGCAAGAGACTCGGCGGAAGAGAAGAGTGGAGCGGCTCCAACGCTGGCTGCGAGTGAGGTGCTCCAGCGGAAGAAGCTCCGGCGAGAAAGGCCGCTACCTGCCGGCTCGGTGATGTCTGACATGAGAGGTGCTCTCCTGAGTGATGCGGTGGCAGCTCTATTATTGCGCACCTTAGCCAACCAATGGGGACGTTCGAAGAACTCCATCCCAGGACATTTCAGGACATTTGCCCTATAGAAGGGCTATTTCCCGAGAAAATTTCTCAAGCTACCGGCCTATCCCCAAGTGCGGGCATCACCCCAAAAATGTATCGTGGAAACCGGAGCCGCCCGACCCGCGGGGATGAAGACTGCTGAGGGTGCGCCATACAAGCCTGCCGGTGGCTTGTGTGGGCAACGCTGTCCGCCTCTCACTGCAGGTACTCCCCGTGAATTGTCATCGAAGCGTAAGTGTTTTCGACCGAGCGTAGCATCCCACTTCGTAAACGTTCATTATAATGCTTGGGTTTTCAACCTCGCTCTTTCGCGTCATGTTTTTGCATCGATGGTATAAAAGGTGGCGTAGTACGGCAGGGCTGCCCGGCAGCTTCCAACAGCAATCTCACGGATTTCCCCCAGAGTTCCAAGACGGTTTCCTTGAAGAAAGAACTTATTCCGGTCGGCAGGCCCTCGCTCTTGCGTCACACGAACGCGCTTCGCATTTTGAAGTTGCTGCGCGAGAGCGGCTCATGTTCGAAGGCTGACTTGGTGCGCGCGTCGGGCCTGAGTGCCCCGACGATCACCAACGTGGTGGCCGATTTGCTGGCCGCTGACCTGGTCACGCCGCTGGGAGAAGGTGAGTCCAATGGCGGCCGCCCGCCAGACATAATCTCGTTCAAGGCGGAGCGCGGCTGCGTGCTTGCCGTGAAACTCACTGCCGAGAGCCTCTCGTTCCTGCTGGCCGACCTGAACGGCACGCAGCTCGACACGCAGGAAATTTCGCTTCACAACCGCAAGACGACACCCGAAGCCATTTGCTCATACATCGGTGAAGAGGTGCGGCGCCTCCTGCGTAAGCACAAGAAGAAACGCGAGCAACTGCTCGCCCTGGTCGTGGGCGTTCCCGCGATCACCAATGTCGACGAAGGCGTCGTGCTGTCGATCAGTACGCTGGAGAACTGGCGATCGGTTCCGCTGCGGGCCAAGCTCGCCAGGATGGTCGATTGCCTGGTGATTATTGAAAACGATACCAATCTCGCTGCCCAGGGCGAGCGGTATTGCGGCGCTGCGCAGGCAGAAGAAACCTTCATACTGATCCACATCGGCCCCAATGTCGGCGCGGGCATCGTGCTTGGGGGGCAGATCTATCATGGCTCGCAATGGTCCGCGGGTGAGATCGCCTACCTTCGGCTGCCGAATATGCCGCGCAAACGCCCTACCTTGCATGAGTTCGGCGAGCTCGAAACCGTGCTGACCAGTTCGAGCATCCTCGAGAACTGGCATGAGCTAAAGAAGAATGGGCGGGAAGAAGCGGAAGACGATGCGAACATGGATGAGCTGGGCGTGTTGCATCTGGCCCAGGAGGGTGACGCCCGCGCGGAAAAGATCATCCAGAACCGTGCCAGCATCGTGGCAGACATTATCGTGAACCTTTCGCTCATTCTGAATCCCGGCCTGATTCTGCTCGAGGGAGAGGTAGGCAGCCATCCCGCCCTGATGAGCGCGGTCGAGAAGCAGCTACAGGAAAACGAGTTTGCGGTCACCAGGATCGGCGCTGCTCAACTCGGCAATACTGGGGTTCTATGGGGCGGCGTTGCCATCGCCCTGGAAATGATTCCGTCTGTTCTGCTACCAGCGCCTGCGAGGTGAAGCAACCTCTATGAACAAAGCTCTCCGTTTTGCCGCAGCTTTTGTGATCTCGTCGATCGCGACGTTTCCCTCCCTGGCCCTCGACTCGCCTCGCAAAGCGATCGTGGGCTACGTGTTTGCGCAGGATCGGGTTCTCGGCGCAGATGAGGTGGTGGCAACATCGCTCACGCGCGTCAACTATGCTTTCGCCAATATTCAACGAGGGAAGATCGTAGCCGGCTTCGCGCATGATCGCGAGAATTTGCAGGTTCTGAACAACCTGAAGAAGCGGAACCCGCGGTTGCAGGTACTGGTTTCGGTGGGCGGATGGACATGGTCGGGCGGTTTTTCTGACGCGGCCTTGACGGCGGCCAGCCGGAAGACCTTCATCGAAAGTGCCGTCCAGTTCGTACGCGACAACCGGCTCGACGGGCTGGATATCGACTGGGAGTATCCGGGATTAACTGGCAACGGCAATCGTTTCCGCCCGGAGGACAAGGAGAACTTTACCGCATTGCTGAAAGAGTTGCGGAGCCGATTTGACGCCGAGGAGAAGGTTCTTGGCCGGCATCTTGTTACCTCCATCGCCGCCGGGGCCTCGGCACAATTTGTTAGCCACACGGAGATGGATAAGGTTCAGACCTATGTCGACTCAGTGAATCTGATGAACTACGACTACTACATGCCTGGCTCAGACGCCATCACGGGGCACCATGCTCCTCTGTATACCAATCCTGCGGACGCGAAACATATTTCCGCGGATGCCTCGGTGAAGATGTTTGAGCAGGCGGGGGTTCCAGCCGGCAAGCTGATTCTGGGCGTGCCTTTCTATGGTTATGTGTGGTCCGACGTTGGCGGTACGAATCACGGGCTATATCAGCCGGGGAAGAACGCCAGGATCGAGGCCAACTATCACGACATTGCAGCAACCATGCTCAGCAGTGGTTACACTCGCTATTGGGACAAGGTGGCATCGGCTCCCTATCTTTACAATGCGGCGACGCGGACATTTGTTTCGTATGAAGATCCGGAGTCCCTTGGTTTGAAGTGCCAGTATGTTCTGTCTCATCACCTGGCGGGGATCATGTTCTGGCAGTATGCGGGTGATACCGCCGACCATGCATTGCTGAACGCGATCAACAAAGGGTTTCGCACGGGTGAGAAGTAGGGTGGTTTTTGTGGTGGAAGCCTTGGCCGTTGCGGACGATGCGAAGGCGCCCAGGCCCGTACCCTTCATGCTGGGTATAGGGCTACGAAACACGATCAGTCCCGAAGAGCCTGTCCTGAGCGAAGTCGAATGGCGACGGCTGAAGATTACCCAGGATGAAATCCTAGGTAATCTCGGCTCACCCACAAGTGCAGTCGTCCTCCCAAGAGAACCAAGCTGTTTCCCAACAGGCGAATCCGGCCATGAAAAATCACGCATTTCTCTCTCATTCGAGTTGCGCTCGTCGAGGACACTACTGCTCCATCACCCCGTACTGAAACCGAGGCGGCAGCCGGCAACCCGTCCGCTCCACCATCGCCAGTGTCAACGCCTGTGGAACCAGCAACGAAGTAATGCCCTCCCAGGGCTCCGGCACGGCATCGATCTTTACCGGAAACAACTTCTCCGTAGCCGCATGGTCCTCGCTTGACACCAGCACCACTTTGCCCCCGCGACGGTTGCATTCGTGGGCCAGCTTCACACCCAAATCAGCCGCCCGTCCCAGCGCAAAAACAATCGCCACATGCGACCCATCGATATCCAGGTTGGGCCCATGTTTAAACCCCGCTCCCGTATGTGCTGCCGCGCGGTGCCCGCTCATTTCACGAATGCAAAGCGCCCCCATGAAAGCACCCCCATACGCTGCACCGCGCCCAATCACTTCGGTATTCGCCGCGCCCCGGCAGAAACTCTCCAGTTCGCCGCGCATGGTAAATATAGGATCCAGGTGCGAAGCAAACACCTCAGCCGCCCGCTCTGCATCCTTCTGCCATGGGCGCCCGATCATCTCTGACGCCAGAATGATCGCAGCCGCCGTTGCGTTCGTATAAGTCTTCGTTGCGTTCCCATATTCCGGCCCCGCCAAAATAGGCAGCTTGTTCCCGGCAAGCTTCCAGCAACTGCTGGCAGGGTTGTTACAGATCAGCCCCAGCGCCCGATCCTTACCCTGCCTGAACAGTTCAACTAGCTCCGCACTTTCCCCCGATGTCGTAAGCAGAATCGAGAGTGCCGCATCATCCCAAACCGAAGCGGCATAGTGCAGCCACTCTCCCGCGTCCACGGAAAACGCAGGCCGCCCATGGGATTGCAGCAAAGTCGATCCGCTGATGCTGGAGCAATAAGACGCACCCATCCCAATAAACAGTACAGGGCCCTTTTTCGCAGCCAGATCACGAAATCGCTTCATCTCGGCCACGATCGCAGCATCGGTCGCATAGGCAGACAGCAACTTGCTGAGCGTCTCCGGCTGCTGCCGGCACTCCATGTTCAGAATCTGCGTTCCCGTGTAGTTGAGAACCTCTCTGGCCGGCTCGACACCGGCAATCCAGCGCGGCGTTTCCTGCCTGGTCTCTGCCACCTCATCCTCCTTGCAGCGCCTTCAGCATGCTTTGTAAAAAAAGATCATAAAGCCGGGTCGCCTAAGGTTATCATGCGGCAAGGTAAAACCTGAGTGAGCAACCCAGTCATAACCCAGACCCGCGTGAAGCAGATGTTTATCTGGAGAGTCTCGTTGATTGCCGGACTGGGCGGCATCCTCTACGGCTTTGACATGGGGGTGATCGCCGCGGCCTTGATCTATGTCCGCGATCAGTTTCATCTCTCCACCATGATGCAGGAAGTTCTGGTCATCGCCGTACTGATCGGTGTGATGATCGGGGCATTGGCCGGGGGTAGCATCGCCGACCGCATCGGCCGCCGCAAAACGTTGGTCTGGGGCGGAATCCTGTTCATCGCCGGGTCCATCCTGGCCCCTCTCTCTCCCGATGTATGGGTGCTGTTCGTTGCCCGCGGACTGCTCGGTATCGCGGTCGGCTTTACCTCGGTGACAGCACCGGTTTATGTTTCCGAGCTTTCGCCTCCACAATCACGCGGGTTGCTCATAGGCTTGTATCAGTTTGCCCTCACTTCGGGCATCGCGCTTGCAGACCTCGTGGGTTACTGGTTTGCCGCACAGCAGGGCTGGCGATGGATGTTCGCCTTCGGCATCTTCCCCGCAGTGCTTTTTCTCCTGATGGTTCTGACGGTGCCAGAAAGTCCCCGCTGGTTGTTTCTGCAGAACAGACTTGCGGAAGCAGAATCCGTGCTCCGCTCCTACACCGATGAGGCAGGTACGAAACTGCTGCTCGAAGACATCCGTGTCAGCCTGCTCACAAAAATGGAACGCAGCTGGAGCGCGTTGTGGAGCCCCGCTGTGCGCCGCTCGCTCTTCATCGCTGTTGGCTTCATGTTGTTGACGCCCGCCACCGGCGTCAACGCGGTCCTCTACTACGGTCCGCAAATCCTCATGCTCGCCGGCATCAGTTCAAGCAAGAGCGCCATCTTCGCCACGTTCCTCGTCGCCGTAACCAATGTTCTCGCCACCGTGATCGCCCTGGTCCTGGTGGACCGTGTGGGTCGCAAGCCCCTTCTCTACGCGGGCATCGGCGGCATGATACTTTCTCTCTTTACGCTCGCATACTGCTTCCACAATCAGGCAGCCCTGGGCACGTCGCTCGGCGTTATCGCCACGGCTTGCCTGATGCTCTTTATCACCTGCTATGCCTTCAGCATCGGGCCAATCGCATGGATCCTTGTCTCAGAAGTATTTCCTCTCCGCGTGCGCGGCCGCGGTGTTGCTGCGTCCACACTGAGTTTCGGAACGTCTAACTTCCTTGTGTCGCTGACATTTCTGTCTCTCATTCATGCGGCAGGCAACGCGCTCACGTTCGTTATTTTCGGCGGGTTCTGTCTGCTGACTCTTCTTTTCGTAGCATTCGTGATTCCCGAAACGAAGGGTCTTGAGCTCGAAAGCATCAGTGCACGGCAAACTAAGGTCGCATCGTAGCGCGTCTATTCGTATTCGAGGTCATTCAATCAATGTTGCAAGAGAAGAAGTTCAGTGGCAGCCAACTGCAGAAACTCGCCGAGGGGTACGTCGTGGGCGTCGATATCGGCGCCACCAACCTGCGCCTGGCCCTCGCCGACATGAGCGGCGCCGTAGCAGGGAAGTGGGTGGTATCGACGGCCGGTATTCGCGACCCCGAGATCGTCGTTCGTCTCATCGAAGAAGGCGTAGAGGCATTGTTCGCCCAGAACCATTTGTCTCGCAGCCTGCTGCGAGGTATCGCTGCAGGAGCACCTGGAATCACCGATGTCGACAGGGGGGTAGTCATCGCCACGTCGTATCTCATGGGCTGGCGCGACGTTCCCTTGCGCGCGCTGCTTGAAGAAAGGCTTGGTGTTCCCGCCGCGGTAGAAAACGATGTGAATACCGCGGCTATTGCCGAGAGCCGTGTCGGAGCCGGCAAAGGTGTGCGCGACTTTGCTTTTCTTGGCGTCGGTACCGGCCTCTGCGCAGGCATCATACTTCACGAAAAGCTCTTCCACGGGATGGGGTGGTCTGCCGGAGAAATCGGCTACATGCTGGTTCCCGGTACTTCGGTAGCCGAAGTAGAGAGCGGGGAACCGGGTGCACTGGAAAGCGTCGTAGGTGGAGAAGGCATCAAGGCGCAGTGGCAGGCCGTGTGGAACCCCGATCTGACCAAACTACCTAAAGACTTGATGGCGACCCAGATCTTCGACTATGCGCTGGGCGGCGACGCACTGGCGCAAACGGTTCTGCAAAAAACTGCTGAGACGCTGGCCTACGCGATCTATAACCTTGCCGTGATCCTCAATTGTCCACTCTTTGTTCTGGGTGGCGGCATAGGCATGCACACCGGCCTATGGCAGTTAACGAAAGAAATTCTCTCCCAGCGCGACAAAGGTCTGCAGCCCACCCTGGTACAGAGCACACTCGGTTCCGACGCCCAGATCCACGGAGCCATCCATCTGGCCCTCGATGCCGCCGCCTCACGCGTACTCACCCGATAGAAAGCGCCCCTCAAGCAAGGTTTTCCGTGACACGCGAAATTCAAGAACGAACCGCCGCTCAGGCGCGATCCGCCATGCGGAGAAGTCTCAACCCAGGCTTACAATAGGCAAATGGAACCACTGGTAATTGCGGGCAAAGCCTTTCAATCCCGGCTGATCGTAGGCACGGGGAAATACAAAGACGGCGCGGAAACGCAGGCAGCCATTGAAGCCTCAGGAGCAGAGATGGTCACAGTCGCTGTGCGGCGGATCAATCTGGATCGGAGCCGCGAGTCGCTGCTCGACTACATTGACCCTCAGCGCTACTTCCTGTTGCCCAACACGGCCGGCTGCTACACTGCCGACGAAGCCATCCGCGCCGCCCGTCTGGGCCGTGAAGTAGGTCTTTCCGACTGGGTAAAAATCGAGGTCATCGGCGATCAGGCGACCCTCTATCCCGACGTCCAGGCGACTCTTGAGGCAACTCGCGTCCTGGTAAAGGAAGGCTTTACCGTGCTTCCATACACTTCCGATGACGTGGTTTTCGCCCGCCGCCTGATCGACGCTGGAGCAGCCGCCGTCATGCCCCTGGGAGCGCCTATCGGCAGTGGCATGGGCTTGCAGAATCTGGCGACCCTGCGCATCCTGCGCGAAATGATCACCGAGGTTCCGCTGATCGTCGACGCCGGCGTTGGCATGGCCTCAGACGTCTGTCTGGCCATGGACATGGGAGCAGACGCCGTATTGATCAACTCCGCGATTGCGCATGCCACCAAGCCGGTGCTCATGGCCGAAGCCATGATGCACGCCGTACTCGCCGGGCGGCAGTCTTATCTTTCCGGAAGAATGCCTAGAAAACTCTACGCCACCGCCAGTTCACCCCTCGAAGGCCTCTCAAGGTAAGGGCGTCAGCCCTGGGCCTTCGCTGTACCCCACTCAAGCCAAAACCGGGCTTGCCACCCGTCGTTTGTGGCCACGCGCCGTTTGTTTGGGTAACCGAATCCGCGTGGCTATTACCACCGCTCGCCGTGTGGGATAAACTCGCTTTCATGCGTGTCTTCGGGATTGATTGCGGGACAAACTGCACCGGCTACGGCGTAGTCGATGTTGAGGTAGGGTCCCGGCAGACGCGCCTGGTAGCGGTGGCCGCCGGAGGCCTGACCCTGCCGAAAACCCAACCTCTGCCGAAGCGTCTGGCGTATATTTTTGCCGAGCTGACCACGCTGCTCGAAACTCACTGTCCAGATGTCGTAGCCGTGGAAGAGGTCTTCTATTCTGTGAATGCCAAGTCTGCGCTAAAACTCGGCCACGTTCGCGGGGTAGCCTTGCTGGCTGCTGCCATGCAGGGGCTACCGGTTGCTGAGTACGCGCCACTTTCCATCAAATCCGCAGTCGTCGGCTACGGACTGGCACAAAAGGAACAAGTGCAGTTCATGGTCGCGCGGCTGCTGAATCTCGAAAGAGCGCCCGAACCGGCCGACGCCGCCGACGCTCTCGCCATCGCGATATGCCATGTGCATACCGCACAGACGCTCACCTTGCAGGCCGCGTCCCGCGCTTGAGGTTTCATTGAATCTGTTACGAAGTTTGATGTGGGTGCCCTTGCCCCTTTTGCTGGTAGCGAGTGCTGCATGTGCCACGGCGCAAACCGTCGCAGCACAGATCCGTTTTACCTACGTAAATCCCAGTCTACAACCGCCAAAGTACATCATTACCGTAGGAGAGAACGGCGAAGGCCGCTACGTTTCCGAGGAGGAGAGCGCGCCTCCCAACGGCAGCCAGACCCTCCCGGCCGAACCGCGGGTCCGCCCCATCCAGGTATCGAACGCACTGCGCGCCACCATGTTCGCTACGGCACGAAAGAACAAGCTTTTCGCCACCAGCTGTGAAAACGGGGGCACGAACATTGCCTTTCAAGGGACCAAAACTCTGGACTACGAAGGGCCCGAAGGCAAAGGCAGTTGCACATACAACTGGAGCAAGATCGCCCAGGTGGATAAGCTCACAGATCAGCTCGAGGCTCTGGCCACGACGATTCATGAGGGCAATAAGCTGGAGCGGCAATATGAGCACGAACGCCTCAGCCTGGATCCGGAACTGGAATTTCTCACCCAGATGGTGGCCGATGGAAGGGCAATCGAAGTGCAGAACATCGCTCCCATCCTGAAGACCATTGCCGGAGATGACGCGGTGTTGAAACGGGTGCAGAGACGGGCGCAGGCTTTGTTACAGACCGCATCCAGTAAGTGAAGGTAACGGTACGGAAAGCACCTGGCGTGACGGTTGCGTCTAGTACAAAGAGAAACTTCTTGGACGAATATGGTTTAACCCATTTAGGGGCTCCCATGCAGGTCCCCGTGAGAAAGGCAGGTGCGCCTTGAAGCACTTGAAAATTACGAATGTAGCTCTCGGGGTCCTGGCAATCGGTCTGGGAACGGCCCAGGCGAACGCACAGGCCAACGCGTCGAATGTTGCGCGGATCAGCTTTGTCCAGGGCAGCGTACAGCTGATGGCCGGGCAGGGAACCGGCTACCAGCAGGCCGTCATAAACATGCCGGTTCTGGACGGGTCGAGTCTGCAAACCGGAGGAGACGGACAGGCTGAAGTCGAGTTTGGCGACGGCAGCGTAGCCCGCCTGACCCCGAACAGCGGGCTCCAGTTCGATCACCTCGGTCAAGACCAGGTCCACATGCAGCAGTTGGGTGGACTCAGCTACTACGAGTTCAATGTGGGCGAGGGGCATCCGCCCTTCACGGTGCAATTTGGCAACGTCAGTTTCCAGCCCTCGGCAAGCTCCATCGTGCGTACCAGTCTGGATTCCGGTTGGGAAGTGGCCGTGATCAACGGCTCAGTCGAGGTGCAGGGCGATGCCATTCCCGGCGTTGATGTAGCGGAAAACCAGACCATGCGCGGAACCCCGGATGGCAATGGCGCTCCGTACGCAGTGGCGCAGGGAATCAACGGCGATTCCTGGGACAACTGGAATGAGGATCGCGATCAGGAGATCGCGCAGGAAGCCTCGCAACAAACCCCTGTACGAGACGAAGCAGCCAATTCTCAGAGCGAGAGCTGGAACGATCTGGATGCCGATGGCAACTGGTATCCCGTTGAGGGGCAGGGAAACGTGTGGGTGCCGGCCGGAGTTGGGGCGGGCTGGGATCCTTATGGCGCCGGCTACTGGGCCTACTACCCAACAGCGGGCTATACGTGGGTTTCGAGCTATCCATGGGGCTGGCTGCCGTACCACTGCGGCAACTGGAACTACTACTCGTTTGGTTGGGGCTGGGCTCCTGGTGGATGTGGAACCGTCTGGTCACCAGTGATCGTGGTGCGCAATCATCCCCCGGGTTGGGCCATGCCGCTGCGGCCAGTCGTCTACGGTGGCGGTCTCCGTCCACCGCAAGGTATCCATCCTGTGCCAGGGCAACGGCTGATCGTGGTCGATCGTGGACCGGCAGCCAGGGGGCCCTGGGCATTGAACGGGAACGGAAACGTACCACGGCCTGACCATCAGCAGGCGCTGAACTTCAACGGGCACACCATCGCGCCGGTGGCTCGTGTCCACTTTCAGCCGCAGACCTTTGCCGCGGCCAAGGGAACCGCGCCGGGCTCGCGGGCAGTGTTGAGTGGAGCGCCCATACGGGTTGGGCAGGTACGGCCTGGGTTCCAGAATCAGAATGTGGGCGCGGCTGTTCCGCTGCATCCGGTACCCACACCCGTTCCCCGGTCGAATCTGGCTTACCCGCCGAATACGACGATGAGGCAGAACACCGTGCAGGGCGCAGCGCAACGGCCGAACGTAGGTTATCCGCCCGCCCAGGTAAATAACCAGCGTTCGATCTACGAGAGCCGGCCGACGCCGACGGTTCACTACTCACCGCCGCCGCAACAACCGCACTACTCGGCGCCGCCGCCGCCCTCGCACATGTCGTCCCGCCACCACCACCACCATCACATATGTCGTCTCCCGGACCACATCACTAGGCCCGGGTAGGGGTGGGCTTAAGGCCCGATGAAGGGTACGAGCTACCTCGCCACAGCGAGGTAGCCCGTACCCTTCAAACCTATGCCCTTCGTTAACAGCTACTTTTTCCGCGGCCTGTTGTCTCTTCCATCGAGACAGGTCAAATTAAGTACGGACGGCCACTGGCCAAACGTAACCAAGGGTAACTTAAAAAGCTTAGTGAGCTTACGAAGCATATTTTCTTGCTAGAGCCTCGCACCAGGAAGAAATGAAAACGCCAAGGTTTGGCCGCTCATTGCACTTGCGACACAATGACCCGAAAAAGCCGCGCCATCGCATCCAGCGGCAGCGCTTCCGCGCGAACCTGCGGGTCCACGCCAGACTCACGAAATGCCTTCTCCACTGTATCGGGCGCATACTCTGAAGCGCGCAAATTATTCCCCAGTGTCTTGCGCTTTTGAGCGAACACCTGCCGCAGAAAACGAATGAATCCCACCCGATCGACACCCAACTCTTCAAACCTCGGTTGCATGGTCAAGCGAATCACCGCGGAGTGGACCTCCGGCGGCGGGTTAAACGCCTCAGGAGGCAAGTTGAACAGCTTCTGCACCCGGGCATACATCTGGGCCGTCGCTGAGAGTAATCCGTAGTCTCGCGTTCCCGGCAAGGCCGCAACACGGTCCGCTACCTCCCTCTGCGCCATCAACACGGCGCGGTCGATCAGGGCGCTGTGGGCGAAAAGGTGCATCAGAATCGGCGAGGAGATGTAGTAGGGCATATTGCCAATCACCAGCAGGCGGGCGTCATATTCGTTAGCCAAACGAGTCAGGTCGACCGTCAATATGTCCTGGGAGATGATCTCCACCGAGGAATGGGACTTCCAGGTGCGCTCGAGGGAAGAGGCCAGTGCGTGATCCAGCTCGACAGCGATGAATTGTTTTGCTCGCGGAGCGAGCAGGTTGGTCAACACCCCCGTACCTGGCCCAATTTCGAGCACGGTCGCCTGGCTTAAATCGCCTAAAGCGTCAACGATCGCCCGGGGAGCGGTGGGGCTTACTAGAAAGTTCTGTCCAAGTTTTGGCTTCGGCCGGGATGAGGAGTGTTTGCGGTTCGGCATGGCGTAGATTGCTGGAGCCCCTGTTGGCAGGTAGACTACCCAATTGCGGCAGTTTCCTCTTTGCATCATACGGAAGCGGGCGAAACGGCGGTTTCGCAATGGGTGTGGCCGGTGAAATAGTTCATACAGGGCTTTTCACCAGGAAAGGCCGCACAACACGGAAGCCGAGTCTGGAACAGAATTCTGAAAGCGCTCCACAAAAGGGGTTTAGGCAATGCATATCGTGTTTGTTGCGTCGGAGTGTGTTCCATACGCCAAGACCGGCGGAGTTGCGGAAGTGGTAGGAGCACTGCCGAAGGAACTGGTGCGTCAGGGCCACCAGGTCACGGTCTACGTGCCGTTGTATCGCCAGGTGCAGAAGCATCTCAAAGACCGCAAGATCGCGATTCGCAGCCTCACGATCCCTTTCTCCTACTACAACCGGTTCGCCACCGTCGTCAATGGCGGTACTCCCGATGGAGTGCAGTTCTATTTCGTCGACTGCCCCGAGTTGTTCGATCGTGAATTTCTCTACGAAACAGCCTCAGGCGATTATCCCGACAATGCAGAGCGCTTTGGCTTATTCTGCCGTGCCGTTCTCGATAGCGCCAAGTGGCTGGGCGTACCTGACGTATTCCACATCCATGGCTGGCCCGCGGGTATCCTCGCCATCCTGCTCCGCACCGTCTACTACTTCGACCCGGTCCTCCATAATGTCGCCTGTCTGTTGACCATCCATAACTCTGACCGGCAAGGCTGGTTTCCACGCGAGACGGTAGAAAAACTGCTGTTGCCCTGGGAGGTATACACGACCGAGCGGGCAGAGTTTTACGGAACCTTCGACTTTCTCAAGGGTGGCATCGTTTATTCCGATGCCGTGACCACGGTTAGCCGCAAATATGCTGAAGAGATCCAGACCTCGGAATACGGCAACGGCCTCGAAGGCGTACTGCGCGCGCGTGCCCAGGATCTTCACGGAATTCTGAACGGGGTCGACTACCAGGTATGGGATCCGGCGACCGACAGCAAGATCGCCGCGCACTACACTCCCGACCGTCTCGATGGAAAGCTCTCCTGCCGCAAAGACCTTCTGCACGCCTTCGGTGTTTCCAACCTGGCCGAGAACACACCGGTGGTAGGCATTGTGTCACGGCTGGCAACGCAGAAGGGCTTCGACCTGCTTGCGCAGGCCTTCGACCAGCTCCTCAAGGAGAATGTGTTCCTGGTCATACTGGGCACCGGCGAACCTTATTACGAGAACCTCTTGCGCGGCTGGCAAGAACGCTTCCCCAATAAAGTCGCTGTCGCGATTGCTTATGACGAAACGCTGGCGCACAAGATTGCGGCCGGTTCAGACATCATCCTCATGCCTTCGCGTTCGGAGCCTTGTGGTTTAAACCAGATCTACGGCATGAAATACGGTACGGTCCCCGTGGTTCGGGCAACGGGAGGGCTCGACGACACGGTGCAGCAATGGTCGCCAGAAGCGGGAACAGGAACAGGATTCCGTTTCTTCGACTACCGCCCCGAAGAGTTATTAAAAGCCCTGCGCGCTGCGTTCGACGCCTTCACCGACAAGCAGCAATGGCGAAAGCTGATGCAGAACGGTATGGAGCGGGACTATTCCTGGACCAAGCCGGCAAAAGAGTACATCCATCTGTACGAAGAAATCGTGCGCAGGCGGTCATAGCTACAAAAAATAATTCGCTGAGAGTTTATAGGTAGTACTTGCAGTTAGGGGTGGAGAGCCTTGCCCACACAAGCCAAGGCAGGCTTGTATGGGGCACCCTCAGCGGTTTCGTCCCGTCTGTCGAAAAACCTTCCCCATCCCAACCGTTTTTATCCCCTTGGGTGGGGTGGGCCGGGGCTATCCCGCCGCTTTTTTCTCGCGGAAGAAAAAATAGACGGGCAATCCAGCCAGGATGATTGCGCTCCCCACCAGCGAACTCCGCACATTGCTGGCGAATGAGTAGTACAACAAAACCGCAGCCGCCAAAATAAACACCACCGGAAGCACCGGGTATCCCCAACTGCTGAACGGCCGCTCCGGCGCCGGAATACGCTTCCGGTAAACAAAAACGGTCGTCGCCGTAATCATGTAGAAAAGCCACTCCGAAAAGATGGCCAGCTCAAACAGCTGCTGAAACCGCCCCACGCATAGCAACAGCAGAGTGCTCAACAGCGCCTGTACCACCAGCGAAGTGGAAGGGCTTTGAAAGCGGGGATGAATATGAGCCATCCGCGCAGGGAAGAGCCGGTCACGCGCTGCGGCGAAAGGCACACGCGCGCCCGACATGGTGGTTCCATTCAGCCCCACCAGGATGCTGAGCGCCATGGCCACCGACACCAGCGACGCGCCCCAGTGGCCAGAAACCACCGACATTGCGGCCACCGCCGGGCGCGCCGCCTGAGCGATCGTGTTCGCGGGCAGAATGTATTGAATCGCCGCATTCGTACCCATGTAGAGCACGCCGACGACACCCACGCCTGCAATCAGGGCGATCGGCAGGCTGCGCTCCGGGCGCTTCACTTCACCTGCAACCATGGTCAGATCGTTCCAGCCGTCGTAGGCCCACAAGGACGCGATCAGAGCGACCATAAATCCACGCAGGCCGCCCTGTGCATGAGGAAAGCCGGTATGGAAATTGGCCAGGCTCCCGTGCGCACTCGCAAAGCAGAAGCCGGTAATCACTAGAATCAGCGCCACCTTGAGCCAGGTGAAGAACAGTTGAAAGTCGCCCGCCTTCTTGATTCCAAGATAGTTGAGGCCGGTAATGAGCCAGGCCATCGAGATGGCAAAGAGTTGTGACCACCGAATCAGCAGAGGCCCTTGCAGCACAACGCCATCGAGCCATGAGAAAGCAGGGAAGACACCCAGCGTTCGAGCCAGGCCAACCGTAATGGTGGCGATCGATGCCGGCTTCGCCACGGCAAACCACGTCCACATGTAGAGGAACGCCGGTAGATCGCCGTAGGCGTTGCGCAGAAACACATATTCGCCGCCGGCCTGCGGCATCATCCCTCCCAGTTCGGCATATGTCATTGCGCCGAAGAGGGTGAGAATGCCCCCGACAATCCAGGCCAGGTAGACCATGCGGCCAGACCCGACCGCACGCATCATTTCATGCGGAACAAGAAAGATGCCGCTCCCGATAATCGTGCCGACCACGATGGCCGTGGCATGCCACACGTTGAGAACGCGCGGAAGATCCGGCACGGTTGTAGATGTCGTCAGGGAATGAGTGTCGTCGTGCACGGATGACGAAATCCTACAGGAGGTGGAACGATTTCTTTGCGGGAAAGACCTTACTCCGTATGCACTGAAGGAGGCGCTGGACTGTCCGCGGGATGGAAATGGTCATAGATCGCTGCCGCCAGGTTCGGGGCAACGACGGAAGTGAGCGCCTGCAGGCTGGCGCCGGCAACACCACGCAGACTGCCAAAGTGCGCCACAAGGCGATTGCGCGTCTGCGGGCCCACGCCCGGAATCGTCAGCATGTTCGACTCGCGGTCGCGAATCTCGCGCCGTTTGCGGTGGTAGGTCACAGCGAAACGGTGCGACTCGTCGCGCACGCGCTGCACCAGGTGCAGCACGGGGGAACGGCGGTCGAGCACAATCGGGTCGTCTTCCTGTCCGTAGAGGTAGATAATCTCTTCTCGCTTGGCAATCGAGGCCAGCGGCTGTGTCGTAATGCCCAGCAGTTCCAGAGCCTCCGCGGCTGCGTGCAACTGCCCCAGTCCTCCGTCGATGAGGATCAGGCTCGGCATCGCCTGCTGTTCGTCTTGCACGCGGCGATAGCGCCGGCCAATCACTTCACGCATGGAGGCGAAATCATCCACGCCTTCCACCGTTTTGATCTGGAACTTGCGGTAGTCAGCTTTCTTCATCGCACCGTCTTCCCACACCACCATGGAGGCGACGGTTTCCGTTCCCTGAATATGGGAGATGTCGAAGCACTCGATGCGCTTCGGCAATTCGGGCAGCGTCAGCAGATCTTGCAGTGACTCTTCAATCATTTTTCGCGAAGGCTGCAGCACACGGAAGCGCTGATCGAAACTCTGCTTGGCATTCTGGCCCACCAGATCCACCAGCGATCGCTTCTCTCCGCGTTGAGGAACGACCAGCTCCACCTTATGCTGTGCGCGCTCGCTCAGCAGGGAGCCCAGGCTGATGCGATCGGCAAAATCCACGGGAATGTAAACCGCGCGTGGCACATACTGCTGATCGATATAAACCTGCTTGAGCAAAGCAGAGAAAAAGAAGGAGGCATCGAAGCTTTCTCCGTAAGATTGTCCTGTGCTTTCGTATCCTGCGTTCTGCGGCGTGCCTGCGGATACAGCCTCCCGCGGAGCAGCCTCCCGCGGAGCAGCCTCCTCTGAGGTCTCCTCGCCTTCCGCCGTTGCAGTCAACTCAGCCGGACACTCCGGCAGCTCTTCCCAGAAAAACTCACGCCGGTCTACGATCTTGCCGCCGCGCATGTGGAAGAGGTTGACCGCGAGCATTCCATTCTCGTGGTGGTAGCCGTACACGTCTGCGTCATCGCCGTCGGTGGTGGCCATGCGCTGTCTCTCCTGCACCTGGTCCATGGTGATGAGCAGATCGCGATAGCGAGCGGCGAGTTCAAACTGTTCCGAGGCAGCGGCTTCTTCCATGCGTTCCTTGAGCGAACGGCTGAGGTCCGTCTGCCGGCCCTCGAGAAACATCTGCGCATCGCGCACGGCTTCCTTGTAGGCAGGCGGAGTGGTCAGCCCCTCCACGCATGGCCCCAGGCAGCGCTTGATGTAGTACTGCAGGCAGGGCCGGGGATGGTAGCGCGATAAATCCACCTTGCAACTAGGCAAAAGAAAACTGCGATGGATCAGATCGACCACGCGATGCGCCAAGTTGCCGGGAAAGAATGGACCGTAGTAAGCGCCGCCGTCTTTGCGCAGCCTGCGGGTCACAAAAACTTTCGGATACCGATCCCCCAGCGTCAGCTTCACGTAAGGGTAGGTTTTGTCGTCGCGCAGCAGAATATTGAAGCGCGGCTTGCGCTGCTTGATGAGATTGTTCTCAAGCGCCAGCGCCTCCTGCTCGTTCTCGACCAGGATGTAATCGATGTCCACGGCCTCGCGCATGAGCGTGCCGGTCTTGGCGTTGGCCTGCGAGACTTCCAGCAAGTACGAACGTACTCTGGACCGCAGGTTCTTGGCTTTGCCAACATAGATCACGTCGCCCTGGGCATTGCGGTAGAGGTACACGCCGGGACGAGCGGGAAGGGCGCGTATCTTTTCATACAGATCCATCGAAAGTCCTAATCAAGTTTAGCCGGTAAGCCGGTAAAAGTTTCTCCTCGGAGGGTAAGTTCCTCCAGGCACCAAGCTTTACACTTTGCCTCGCAAGTGATTGCAACGACACTGTTAATAGCGGATCTGGGCGTTTGGCACGGTTCGTGCTACCTACGGCTGGATGGGCAAGTACTTGCATCCCCATTTTTTTGTCTTCCGGTTTGAGGGAAAATAGCATCCAACCGGGAAACATCTTTTTTTCCAAACTAAAGCGGGTACACCGCGGGAGCGAACGTTCATATGACCCGAATCAATAAGATTTCGCAGCACGCAGCGATCGTTTTGGGAGCAGTATCCCTGACTGTAATGGTGGGCTGTTCCACCAAGAACTATGTTCGTACGCAAACGGCGCCGTTGGTCCAGAAAACGAACGAACTCGATGACGCCGTCGCAACCAACAACCGTAACATCAAGAGCACGGATGAACGCGCTCAAGCCGGCATTCAGCAGGCACAGCAGGCGGCCAACACCGCGACAGCAAGTGCCACTGCGGCGACGCAGGCGGCAAACACGGCTCAGGGCACCGCACAAGAGGCCGTGAACCGTGCCGATTCACTGGCCAGCCTGGTGGCCAACCTCGACAACTACAAGCCGGTCGGCGACGTCTCGGTGACCTTTGGCTTCGATAAGAGTGTTCTTTCCAAGAGCGACAAAGAACAGCTCGATGCCCTCGGACCGCAGCTCAGCTCGACTAAAAGCTACATCCTGGAAGTGACGGGTGGAACCGACTCGGTCGGTGATGCGAGCTACAATTACCAGCTCAGTCAGCGCCGCGCGGAAGCCGTCGTTCAGTATCTTGCCGGAAAGTTCAATGTGCCCCCCCACAAGTTTTATTTGATCGGCATCGGCAAGGATGTGGAAGTAGCCAGCAATAAGACAGCCGCTGGACGTAAGCAGAACCGTCGTGTGAAGGTCCAGATCCTGTCCAACGCAGCCACGGCTGCGCCCGCAACCGGTCTGTAGTAGGAATCCGTTCCGTAAAAAATCCGGGTATCTCCCCATGGGGAGATACCCCGGATTTTTCTTGGCCGTTATCGAGCGCGTTGTTCGCGCCAGATAACGGGGCTCGTTTCTGAAGGTATGTTTCTGGAAGGTTTGAAGGGTACGGGGCCCTTTCCCATATCCAGGACTGGGTTCTGGGACTGTTCCGTAACTGACACAGGATTGGTTTCGTTTTAGCCAGGCCAAGAAGGCTCTACATGGCCAGATGCTTGACATGCTCAGCGCGCACATCGTTGGCGCTGAATAAGCGATAGAACGGCGCCCCTTGTGCCGCCGCTTCAACCGCCGGCCGTCCCTTTGCTTCCTCGCGCTCTACCAGGCAAACGACCCCGATCACTCGCATGCCCGCATCGCGCGCAGCTTCAATCGCCGTAACCGTGGAAGCCCCGGTTGTGCACACGTCATCGACAATCACCACCGGCGCGTCCGCGTGATGGAAGCCCTCAATGCGGCGCCCCGTGCCGTGCGTCTTCTCCGCCTTGCGCACCAGGAAGCCATCCAGAACCGGCGCACCAGCGACCTCCAGCGCATACCACGCGCTTGCCGCTGCCACGTTGCAGACGATCGGATCTGCTCCCAGTGTGAGGCCGCCTACGGCTCGCGCGTGTAAACCGTGCTGCCGGATAAGGTCGAGCACCGCCAGGCCGGTGAGGCGGCCGCCTTCTCCCGTCAACGTGGTGGTGCGGCAGTCGATGTAATAGTCGCTGGTGGCTCCGGAAGAGAGCTTGAATTCACCCAGGCGGAAAGAGATGCGAGCCAGCATCTTGAGAAGTGCGTCACGATGAGCGAGGGTCATGAATTGATTTTATCCAGATGGCGAAAACCGCCTGTGGCGAAAAAGAGGATGGTAAAAATCGTTCCGTTGTAGGTCGCGTGGACAAACGCGCTGGCCGCCAGCGACTGGGTCCACAGGCGCACCCCACAGAGCACCAGGCTGACCGTAAACAGAACCGCAAGCGGAGCCCATGCATGGGCGAGTTGATCGGCGTGGACCAGGGCGAAGGCGATGCTGGTCAGAGCGCACGAAACCACCATCGCCCGAATGCTCCAGCGCGGATCGCCCCAACGCGGATTGTCCGGGGCAGTCGCCGTCTTGCTTACGAGACCGTCCGCCTGGGGCTCACGGTCTCGCCCGCCTATCCAATCCCAGGTCGATGCCAGCGAAGGCAAAAGAAATCCACGAAAGGCCAGTTCTTCGAACAATGGCGCAAGAAAGGTCCCGAAGATCGCGACCATCCATACATCCGCCGATGTGCGAAAGAAGTCGTCAATAGGAAGAGTCTTGGGAACGGGAAGGTAATTCGACAGCAGTTGCACGACAAGACTCAGGGTGATGCCGCCGGCAAGCAACTTTACCCAGCGCTGGCGCACGACGGCGAAGTTCCAGCGCAGGCCGAGCGTGAACGGTTGCCGCCAAATCCAGTTGAAGATGGCCCACAGAATCGTCCCGGTAATGAGGTAAGCGACGGCCATGGTGGGGATGATGACTCGCGGCTCGCGCAGCAACCGCTCAGGTGTCTCCGGCCCCACCAGGTGCAGGCCCATGGCGACGGCCAACATGGAAAGACCACTGAGGAACATCACGACGACGGTGATGGTGAAGAACAAAACCATGTGACCGAAGTTAGGGATCCGCTGCGGGGGCGCACTCGGCAGCGCTGACTGTTCCGCAGCAGCCTGCTCCGCAGCAGCCTGCTCCGCAGCAACGGGCTCCGGCAATGGGCCGTCGGGCAGAGGGGAGGATGACAGGAGATCGGGGTCATTGGACATGAGGCATGCCGGTTTTCTTTTCGCGGACGAAAGGCTTCTTCTTCTCGCTGCCGTTCTTCGCCGGGCGCACAACCTGAGGCTTATGGCCGTTGGTTTCCAGTTCAGCCGCAAAGGGCTTCAGTTCAGCCGCTGGAAAATAACGCCGCAGGAACTCGCCCGTATGCGAACCGAGTGTAGCAGCCACGTCCGCCGGGGTTCCGTGGGCGATCAATCTGCCGCCGTCTTCGCCGCCCTCCGGGCCCAGGTCAATGACCCAGTCAGCGCTGCGGATCACGTCCAGGTTGTGCTCAATGATGATCACGGTGTTGCCCAGGTCGGTGAGACGGTGCAGCACATCGAGCAGCCTGCGCACGTCATCGAAGTGCAGGCCGGTGGTGGGCTCGTCGAGCAAGTAAAGGGTCTTTCCCGTCTGGCGCTTGGAAAGTTCGCGAGCCAGCTTCATGCGCTGGGCCTCGCCACCCGAGAGCGTTGTCGCGGCCTGGCCCAGGTGGATGTAGCCGAGCCCCACGTCCACCAGTGTCTCCAGCTTCTGCCGCACCTGGGGAATATCGGTCAGCACCGGCAGCGCGTCTTCGATCGCCAGATCAAGTAAGTCGGCAATGGAGTAGCCGTTGAACTTCACCGCCAGGGTTTCCTGGTTGTAGCGGCGGCCATTACACACCTCGCACAGCACGTAGACATCGGGCAGGAAGTTCATCTCGATGCGTCGCTGCCCCTCGCCCTGGCACGCCTCGCAGCGGCCACCAGAGATGTTGAACGAGAACCGCCCAGGTTTATAGCCGCGTTCTCGCGACTCCGGCAGTCGCGCGAAAATGTCGCGAATGGCGGTAAACACCCCGGTGTACGTCGCCGGGTTGGAGCGCGGTGTGCGGCCGATGGGCGACTGATCGATGCGCACTGCCTTATCGATGTTCTTGAAACCATCGATGTTCTTATGTTCGCCGGGCGCCTCCCGCGAACCGTAGAGCTCCTGCGCCAGCGCCCGGTAGAGCGTGTCGTTGACCAGGGTGCTCTTACCCGAGCCGGAAACACCGGTAATGACGGTCATGACATTGAGCGGGAACCTGGCCGTCAGGTTCTTGAGGTTATGGCTGGTCGCGCCCTCCACCGTAATCCAGTTGCCCTTGAGCGGCCGCGGCTCCTCGCGGCTGATGGTCTTCAAGCGCCCGGAAAGATAGCGCCCGGTGAGCGATATGTCCGACTCCATGATCTGCTGCGGCGTTCCCACGGCAACCACGTGTCCGCCCAGTTTGCCTGCTCCGGGACCAAGGTCAAGCACGTAGTCGGCATGGCGAATGGTGTCTTCGTCGTGCTCCACCACCAGCACCGTATTACCGAGGTCACGCAGCGAGACCAGCGCTTCGATCAGTTTCTGGTTGTCACGTTGGTGTAAACCGATGGATGGTTCATCGAGCACATAGAGCACTCCTCGCAGCCGCGAACCGATCTGTGTGGCCAGGCGAATGCGTTGCCCTTCGCCCCCTGAAAGCGAAGCGGCATTGCGATCGAGCGAGAGATAACTTAGCCCGACCGAGTCGAGGAACTCCAGCCGCTCGACGACTTCGCGGCGCAAACGCTCGGCGATCATTCGTTCCCGGCTTGAGAATTCGATGGCGCGTGCCGCCTTCAGAGCACCACGCAAAGGCAGCGCCGTGAAGTCGGCAAGCGACAGGCTGCCAACCTTCACTGCCAGCGATTCAGGCCGTAAACGCTTGCCCTGGCATGCTGGGCACACGGTCGCCGACATGTAGTTCAACAGCCAGTCGCGATAGCTTTCAGACTTCGACTCTTCGAGGGAGTCACGCAACCACGCGAGGATGCCATGGAAGCCAGTGCGTGGCGCCTCTTCGCGGCCGGGCCCATGAAGCAATAGATTCTGATGCTTCTCAGTCAGTTCCTCGAAGGGTTTGCGCAAATCGATTTTGTATCGCGCTGCTGCGAGGTTGAGGAGCTTGGCAAGATACTGCGATCCGCCGCCCGGGCCAAGAGCACCATCGGTTAAAGGCTTTGACCAATCGGTAATCACCTTAGCTGGATCGAAGTCATAGATGCTGCCCAGGCCATGACACTCGGGGCATGCTCCATAAGTGCTATTGAATGAAAAGCTGCGAGGCTCCAACTTGGGGATGTCGAGGCCGCAGTCTGGGCACGCCATAGAGGACGAATAGAGCTGCTCTGCCTGACCCACAACCGCGGTCAGCACCAGACCGTTAGCCATCTGCAAGGCTTTGGCTACCGAGGTTTCCAGTCGCTTCTCTACGCCGGGTTTCAGAACGACGCGGTCGATGACGGCTTCAATGGTGTGCTTCTTGTGGCGTTCTAAATGAATGGAATCGGCGAGATCACGCATCTCGCCATCGATGCGGGCGCGAAAGCCCTGCTGATCCAGATCATCGAGAAGGTCTTTGAACTCTCCCTTGCGGCCGCGCACGATGGGCGCGTAGATGATGACGCGTTCTCCCGGCGCAAGCGAAAGAATGCGTTCGACGATTTGTTCCGCTGTTTGCCTCGAAATGGGTTTGCCGCAGCCAGGGCAGTGGGGCACTCCGATGGACGCATAGAGCAGGCGCAGGTAGTCATAGATTTCTGTAATGGTGCCGACAGTGGACCGGGGGCTACGGCTCGTGGTCTTTTGCTCGATCGAGATGGCAGGGCTGAGGCCTTCGATGGAATCCACATCGGGCCGCTCGATCTGGTCGAGAAATTGCCGGGCATAGGCGGAAAGAGTTTCCACGTAGCGCCGTTGGCCTTCGGCATAAATGGTGTCGAACGCCAGCGAGGACTTACCCGATCCCGAGAGGCCGGTGACCACGGTGAGCGTGTTACGAGGAATCTGAACGCTGATGTCGCGAAGATTATGCTGACGCGCTCCGCGCACAGTGATGTGAGTAATGGGCATGAGGGCTCAGCAAGAACTTTGGAAGCAACGTGCAGTAGCGGTGAGTAAGGGCCACAAGCGACGAGTACACGGAGCGAGTGGCAGGGGTAACTGACAGCAGTATCTTATTAGGCAACAGAAACAAGGGTCAATGGAGCGCTGATTTCTGTCACAATTACATTCCCACTGATATTGAAACAGTGAGAGTGCGCGAACGCACAAACGGGTGAGCGAAACTTTCGGATTTAAAGGGCCATTATGGAAAACGAAGTAAACATGTTGATGGTATTCTGCGCGGCGATCGCCGCTCTTGCCTTTGGTGTAATGCTGGGCTATATGTGCTGCAAGGTCATGTTTGATGTGCTGCGCTTCCACGCTCGCTTGTCGACTCAGGGCGCCAAGCCTGGGACGCAGGTCGCCCGGGTTTAGCTTTTTCTTCTTTCCCCCTTCGATATTGAGTGTAGGCGCCGGAAATAACATCCGTAGTATCGTCCGTGGAATAAATAAGATGGCCTGATGGGGTTTCCCCTCAGGGGCTAAAGCGCTGTTGGTTTTTGCCGCCTCTATGTACGGGCCAACCGTCTCTCCATACTCAGCCTTCGCCGGTCACCCAACACCACCCAGAATTGCATCCAGAATTGCATACTGGGTTATCTCCATTCGCCGCCATTCGACTTCGCTCGCTCTTCTGTGCTGTTCTGTCAGGCCAGGCCCCAAAACATGAGTCACTACTGTTGGGGAGGCTGTTCCTGCTCCTGTGGTGGCTGTGTCTCCGGGGGCAGGTTTTGCTGCTGCTGGCGCACCTGTTGTAGTTGCTCGAATAGTTGCTGCGGCGTCCTCACCCCAGGCGCCGGCGTTTCGCTCGGCTTCGCCGGTGGCGGCGGAGTTGGATCTTCTACCGGAGTAGGCAGGTCCAGCGGTCCCTGCGGTTCCTGTTCGGGCTCCTGGTTGGGCTGCTCGGCGGCCGTTATACTCCCCTGGTCGCTGTCGCCCTGGTCTGGGTTGGCTTGCGGGGCTGCTGCCGGAGGCGCCGAGCCATGGGCGGCAGGCGTAAGGATGAGTTCACGGGGCGCGCCGTTACCCAGATCGCCGAGAAGCACCAGGTTGTATGTGGTTCCGTGGAGCAGGTCAGCCAGGACGTCGCGGGGTGCACCCGGTCCGAAACTGCCAAAAACGCGCTCATCCCCGCCAAGACCTTCGAGCTTCATGCCGCTCTTGGCGGCGAATGATCGCAGGATCGTGGTCAGGCTGGAGTTGTCGGCATGAATAGCGAGGGTGTCGCCGGCGAAGATGATCTTGGCTTCGCGGGCAGGCTGCTGCAGCATCGACGCGGCAACCGCAGGCTCCACCGCATGCTTTGGATCAGCAGAAGGCGCTGGATGGGCGACAGCGGATTGACCTGATGGACCCGATGGACCCGATGCCGCCGGCGCCTGCTGCGGTGCGGCAGCCTGGCCTGGAGCCGGACTGTGCGGAGCCTGAGCGCATACCTGGATGGCTGAGAAAAGCAGGATCGATAAGCCGGAGATAGCAGGAGTAAGTTTTCGATTTGGGAATGCCATTCCGGTACCTCCTGTAACGATCACCTGACAAGACACGACGCGTGACGGATTAGATGCCCCACGCTGCGGAGATTCAACCCACTGTGTACTAGACTAGCAGTGGTCGACCCCTGCGTGCGAACCACCAAGACTGTGCATACCGGGGTACTTCCACGAAAGGGTCCAACTTTCATGGTTCTGCAAGCCTTTCCGCGCCGGCGCTTCGCCATAGCGCTTGCCCTGCTTATGCTGCTGGCGCCTGGCCGAATCTTCGCCGTGTCTTGCAAAACGCAGGCGCAGATGACGGAAGCCGAGCGTTCTGCCCTGGTGCAAGCTGCGCAGGCGCTGGCCCTTGGCGTCCAGAATGGAAACGCCACGGCAGTCAAGGCGTCGACCATTCCCAACATCGCAGCCCAGTTTGATGGAATCGCAAATACGATTGCCCAGACTGCTCCCTTGCTCGCCGGAGCGACCATTACGATAGACGCGCTGTATGGCCTGGACGCTTCGGATTTGAAGCCCCCCGGGGAAGATACACAATTTTTCTGTGGGGGCGGTGCCTCCCCTCTGCACGTCGAGGTTTCCATTCCCCAACTGCCGCCGGGCCAGTGGGCGTTGACCTTCGTGCATGCTACGGGAGTGAAGCAGCCGCAGCAGATAGCCTTTCTGCTGCAGAAGAATGCCACGTGGCAGCTTGCCGGCTTTTTCGTCAGGCCCCTGGTGGTGGCCGGACACGACAGCCTCTGGTATTGGACGAAAGCGCGAGCCTATCGAGACAAGGGCCAGAAATGGAACGCGTATTTTTACTATTTGACCGCGGTCTACCTGGCTACGCCGGCGGATTTTCTGACCACTCCCAATCTGGACAAACTGCATCAGGAAACCGAAGCTTCCAAGCCCGACGGTTTGCCCGGCGCCCAGCCAATGACCGTGACTGCAGGTGGCAAAACCTATAACGTCAGCGATGTGCACACGGACGCCTCGCTTGGCGGGTTTGACCTGGTCTTGCGCTACGCCGCTGCGGACACCAGTGACCCGGTCGCGGCCCGAGCCCAGAATGTGGCGTTGATGAAGGCCGTTTTGGATGCGCATCCGGAACTCAAGGATGCGTTCCACGGTTTGTGGGTCTTTGCGGAAGCTCCGGGCCAACAACCCTATGGCAATGAGTTAGCTATGGCCGACATCCACTAACCCGTTCGCGCGGTAGGGAAGTGAGCGGTCGCTGCGCGATCGGCGCATCTAAGCTCGTGGAATGCGCCTCGTGGCATGCGGCCCATGAAAAGTAAATTCCCTGCGCACAAGGCCGGCTGAAAGCGCTTGCGTGCATCTCCCCAGGATGGTCAGTGAAGCCGCGATCGTGAGGGATCGGTGATCGTATGGCATACGAGACGGAAAAGACACTATCGCGGGCGATCGCCGAGAGGCGGGCGACTCCCAGTTTTGATGGGAGTCCTGTTCCAGAGGGCGATCTGCTGAAGATATTGCAGGCCGGATTGCATGCGCCGAGCGGCTTCAACCTGCAACCATGGCGTTTTATCGTGGTGCGCAATGCCGACCAGAAGAAGAAGCTCCGCTCCGCATGCTTTAACCAGGCGAAGGTTGAAGAGGCTTCGGTGATGGTCGTGGCCTGCGGCGACGCAGACGGCTGGCGGGGCGGCGATCTCGATGAGATGGTGCGCCTGGGACGACAGGGTGGCATGTCGGAAAACTATGCCGAGCAGGTGAAAGCGGCCGTTCCCAACTACCTCTCCAAGCACCCCAACATGCCCCTGTGGCTCAACCGCCAGGTCATGATCGCGCTTACCCACATGCTGCTGATGGCCGAGGTTCTGGGTTACGACACCGCGCCTATGGAAGGGTTCGAAGAGGATAAGGTGCATGAAGTTCTCAAGCTTCCTCTCAGGTATTCCGTGGTGGCCCTGCTTGGCATCGGGCACCTGAAGGGCTCCGACAAATTCAATGGTGGGCGCTTCAGTACTGCGCGAACGCTCTTCGCCGAAGAATACGGCAAGCCATTAAAGCTTTCAGAGTAAAATCGCGGGGTTCGTAGTCGACCGTTTTTCCCCGCTCAACGCAGTATGGGTTTCAGGGCAAAGTCCCTTTGCAGGAGCACTACTGTGCGTCGAGAGTACCCTGAGGCACCGATCGTCGGTGTGGGCGCTGTGGTAATCGACGGGGAAAACGTACTCCTGGTGCGTCGCGGCCAGGAGCCTCTGAAGGGTGAGTGGTCTTTGCCCGGGGGCGCGCTCGAGTTGGGCGAGACCCTGCAGGAAGGGGTCGTGCGCGAGGTGAGGGAAGAGACCGGGCTGGAAGTGGCGCCGGTGGGCATGGTGGAAGTTTTCGACCGGATCACCCACGATGAAGTCTCCGGACGGGTTCGCTACCACTACGTGCTGGTTGATTTTATTTGTCACGCCGTAGGTGGCTCGCTTTGTGGGTCGAGCGATGCAGAAGAAGCCCGTTGGGTGAATCGGGACGAATTGCAGCGCGAGTATCACCTGCGCTCATTCACTTTGCAGCTGATTGAAAAAGCCTTTCGGCTCGAACAGGCGAAGGAATAGGCCGCTAGCAGTTGCTTTCGCCCTTCCAGACATAAGCGCCTGGCTGCGGCAGCCCGATGTGCGCCAACACACGGCAAACAAACTGCTCCGCCATCTCACCCGCATCCATCGGCCGATGATAGAAAGCAGGAATCACGGGAAAGATCACCGCGCCCGCATCCGCCGCAAACGTCATATTACGTAAGTGAATCTTGTTGAATGGCGTCTCGCGCACACACAGAACCAGAGGCCGGCGCTCCTTGAGGCATACATCGGCCGCGCGTTCGATCAGGTTCGAGGCCAACCCGTTGGCGATGCTCGCAAGCGTTCCCATGCTGCACGGCAAAACGATCATGCCGCTGGAAGGGTAGCTGCCGCTCGCCGGGCCGGCGCCGATATCCTGTTCCGCGAGTTGCTGAATCTTGGTCGAAGGTTTACCCAGCAGCTTGGCCACCAGCTCATTGCGGCCGCTCAACTGGAGTTCCTCAGCCATCACCCGCAGTGAGTTCTCTGAAGCGATGAAGTTGACGTGGGTGACGCGGCCGTCACGTTCCAGAGCCTGCAACAGCCGCTGGCCGAAGATCGACCCGCTGGCCCCGGTGATGGCCACCGTCAGATTCATTCCGGCTTCGGAGCTCACGCCAGAACCCGATCGAAGATGGCATCCACATTCGCAAGCTGACGTTCGTAGCGGAAAGTCTTTTCCAACTGGCCCGGCGGCAGCAGATTCGTAATGGCCGGCTCCTGCGCCACCAGGTCACGGAAAATCAGGTCTTCCTTCCACGCTTTCATGGCGTGCGTCTGCACCAGGCGGTAAGCCTCTTCGCGCAACATGCCGGCCTCGGTCAGATCGAGCAGTAGTTGTCCAGAGTAGATAAGCCCACCCGTGCTCTCAAGATTCTTGAGCATGCGGTTGGGATACACCAGCAGTTTTTCGACCAGCGTGGCCGTCTTTGCCAGCAGGTAGTCAATAAGAATGGTGGAGTCAGGAAAAATCACGCGCTCGACCGAAGAATGCGAGATATCCCGCTCATGCCAGAGCGCCACGTTTTCGAGCGCCGCCTGGCTGTTCGAGCGCACCACGCGAGCCAGTCCGCTGATCTGCTCCGAAGTAATCGGATTACGCTTGTGCGGCATGGCCGAAGAACCCTTCTGCTTTTCGGAGAAGAACTCTTCCGCTTCCCGCACTTCGGTGCGTTGCAGATGGCGTACCTCGGTGGCGATTTTATCCAGGGTCGAAGCCAGCACCGCCAGTGTGCCAATATAAGCGGCATGGCGGTCCCGCTGAATGACCTGCGTTGCGATGGGGTCGGGGCGCAGCCCGAGCCGGGCGCAGATGCCTGCTTCATGCTCAGGCTTGAGATGGCCAAACGTGCCGACCGCCCCGGAAAGCTTGCCCACGCGCATGTCTTCCGCGCTGGCATCGAAGCGGACCAGATCGCGCATGATCTCGGCATACCAGTTCAAGAGCTTGAGCCCGAAGGTAGTCGGCTCGGCGTGAATTCCATGGGTACGGCCGATCGTAGGCGTGTGTTTGAACTCCAGGGCGCGCTGCTTGAGGATTGCGGCCAGCGCCAGAATGCCTTCTCGGATGAGCGCCGACGCTGCCTTGATCTGCAATGCCTGGGCCGTGTCGACCACATCGTTCGAGGTAAGGCCCCAGTGCAGCCAGCGGGACTCAGGCCCGATCTTCTCTGCCATGGCGGTAGTGAACGCGATGACGTCGTGCTTGACCTCTGCTTCGATCTCTTGAATGCGTGCCACATCTACGGCTGCATGGGTACGAATTGCCCGCGCCGCAGACTGGGGTACGATGCCGGCCTCGGCCAGCGTCTCTGACGCGGTAGCTTCCACTTCAAGCCACATGAGGTACTTGTTCTCTTCACTCCAGATGCGGCCCATAGCCGGACGGGTGTAACGTGCGATCAACCAATGCCTCCGTTATGCAACGCTCTATTCTATCGTTGCTGCATCTCACCAAGTGTAATAAGGCAAACATCGGGAGGAACTGCATGGCGGAAGAGCAACAGCGACCGGAACTGATCACGATTGAACGGTATCGCGACGCGATGGAAGCAGACCTGGCTAAGGCACGCCTGGATTCGGCGGGCATAACCAGCTTTATCGTAGGGGAGAACACCGCCGTGCTCTACGGCACCGGGTTGGGAGGGCTGCAACTGCAGGTGAGCCCGGACGATGAGGTCGACGCTCGCAGCATTCTGAATGATCCTGGGCCCGCGGATGCGGAGGTGGAGCCGGTCTCTTGAATTAACTTTGCACGGTCGCCCGGCTCACGCCGAATAATTCGCTCATCTCTTCGTGGAGAAATCCCAGGCCCGGCCGGTAGGGTTGGATCCACTTGCCGTCGATGACAAATTGAGGAATGGCACGCTTGCCCACATTCTCAATGACTTCTTCGGCGGCATGGGGCGTGTTCTCAATGTCGATCTCGGTGTAAGGGATCTGGTGCTTGTCGAGAAACTTCTTGGCCTCGCGGCAATCTCGGCACCAGGATGCAGAGTAGACGGTTACGTGCATTTTGTAATCATACCGTTTGCTTTGCTTTGGGGGAAAGAAAGGGGACGGGTGGTCGCTTCCCTCGGCTTTTGGGACGGACGAGGGCGCAGCGCAGCGGAGAGATCTGCAGTTCAGCGTCGCCGGTTTCCAAGCGCAAGGCGTTACGACCGGCGCTGCCGAAAAAATTCCCGCAGCAAGTCACCGCTTTCCTCAGCCAGTTCGCCAGTGGTGACGAGCATCTGGTGATTCAGCCTAGGATGATTCAAAACCTCCAGCACCGACCCGGCTGCCCCCGCCTTTGGATCAGCAGCCGCATAAATCAGCCGGGCAATACGGGCATGAATCATCGCTCCGGCGCACATGGCACACGGCTCGAGTGTGACAAAAAGCTCGCACCCACCCAGACGGTAATTACCAACACTCTTAGCCGCCGCCCGCAGCGCAACGATCTCAGCATGCGCCGTTGGATCCACATCGCGCAGCACGCGATTCTGCCCGCGTCCCACGACCACGCCATTTTCCACCACGATGGCCCCCACCGGCACTTCGCCGGCCGCGGAGGCCGCCCGGGCCTCATCCAGAGCCAGTGCGAGGGCTTCAGAGTCCGTCATGGGCATCAGGCCGGCTGCTGCTGGCTCATGCAGTGCAGAGTGCCCAGCCCCCAGATCAGATCGCCGCAGTGGATGCCGACGACCTCGCGCCCGGGGAAGAGTTCCGCCAGAAGGTTGAGCGCCTTGCGGTCATAGGCATCGTTGAAGGTAGGCGCCAGCACCAGCCCATTCGCAATGTAGAAGTTGGCATAGCTGGCCGGCAGCCGCTGCCCCTCAAAGACAATCGGCGAAGGCATAGGCAACTCGACAATCTTGAACGGCCGTCCGTCGAGATTGCGCGCCGCCCGCAGCCGCTCCAGATTCTCCGCCAGCGGTAAATGGTTTTCGTCGGCCGTATTCGGTTCCGTGACCGTGACGATGGTAACGGGACTTACGAAACGTGTGATGTCGTCCACATGGCCATGCGTGTCGTCACCGGCGATGCCGCGATCCATCCAGAGCACCTGGTCGATACCCAGATAGTCATGGAACAGCCGCTCCAGGTCACCCCGGTTTAGCCCCGGATTCCGCTGCTGTACTGGACTCAGCAGGCACTCTTCCGTGGTGATCAGCGTGCCGTGGCCATTTACATCGATGCTTCCGCCTTCGAGAACGACGCGATGGCCGGCCCACTCCGGCGAAAAGCCGGGCACGCCGAGCAGTTCTGAAGCCTTTGCAGGCAACTGGTCATCCAGCTGCCAGTCGTCATATTTCGCCCACGCATTGAACCGCCAATTCGTAATGGCAACCGGGGCGTCCGGCACACCATTCCTCGTAACAAAAATTGGACCGGAATCACGCATCCAGATGCGATTGGTAGGCCACTGGTGAAAATGCACGCGGCTTAGCTGCGCCCCGCAGCGCTTCAACATGCCATGCGCGCGCCGTTCCGCCGCCGCATCCTGCACCAGCAGATGCACATCTTCTACCCGCGACAGGTGGCGAATGATGTCGCAATACACCCACGGAATGGGATGAAACCTGCCCGGCCAGTCAGCCGCATTGTGCGGCCATGCCAGCCAGGTGGCGGAGTGCGGCTCCCACTCCGCAGGCATGCGATAGCCCAAGCTGCGCGGGGTTGCCGATTCACTTGCCATGGCCGGTCGACTCATCGAGAAAGCGCGCGCTGATCGGAGGATAGAAATCGATCCTCCGGTCGCGCAGGAAAGGCCAGTTGCGGCGCGTATCTTCCTGGTGCTTCAGATCGACTTCTTCAATCAGGATGGCTTCGCTGTCATGCGGCGCCTTGGCGATGACGCGGCCAAACGGATCGGCGATAAACGATCCGCCCCAGAACTCAAGGCCCACACCTTCCGCGCGTTTACCGCGCACATCGCCAAATTCATGGCCCACCCGGTTCACTGAAGCAACATAGACGCCATTGGCGATCGCATGCGCCCGCTGAATGGTTTGCCACGCGTCATACTGCGCTTCGCCGAATGGTTCCTTTTCCGCTGGGTGCCAGCCGATGGCCGTGGGATAAAACAGCAGGTTGGCTCCGCGCAGGGCAGTGATGCGTGCTGCCTCTGGATACCACTGGTCCCAGCAGATGAGCGTACCTACATCTCCTACCGAAGTAGAGAAGGACTTGAACCCCAAATCGCCCGGTGTGAAGTAAAACTTCTCGTAGTAGAGCGGGTCGTCGGGGATGTGCATCTTGCGGTAGATGCCGCTGAGCGAGCCATCGCTTTCCAACATGGCCACCGTGTTGTGATAGAGCCCGGCCGCCCGGCGCTCAAACAGAGAAGCCACCACGACTACTTTCTCTTCTTTCGCAACCGCGGCCAGCCGCTCGGTTGAAGGGCCGGGAATAGGCTCGGCCAGATCGAACAATTCCGCATCTTCGCGCTGGCAGAAGTACTGAGCGCGAAACAACTCCGGCAGGCAGACGATGTTGGCTCCGCCGCGCGCGGCTTCACGCACCCGGTCAGCTGCCTTGTCGAGATTGGCGTCGGGGTCTGGCGAGCAGGACATTTGCACCAGCCCAACGCGGTAATTTCTTTTTGTCATCTTGTTTCCCCAGGGTTTCGACGTAAAGGGTTCTAGTCAAAAATCAGAATTGCAGCAGCGATAACCGTAGTCCAGAGTCCGCGCTTGTCTCCAACAGCCGACTGCGTAATGTTGGTCGTGCGGACAATCTTGTTGGAGATGCGATAGCTCTCCTTCTTCTTGTCCCAACTGGTATCCGGGTCGAAGTCTACGTTGAGCGTGGTGGCCAGCATCTCGGCTGCCAGTTCCTCGGCATATTCGCCGGCCTGATCTTCCGACTCGCCAAAGCTGTGGTGTTCGCTCAGGTAACCGTAAGTGTTGCGATCTGCCGGAATCGCGACACCGATACTCGAAACCAGCAGTCGATGCGGTTCACGCGTTGAGTTTTCCGCCACCACGGCGAACACAACCTCACCCGGCGACAGGTATCGCAGACCCTCATTACGCGTAATCAGCTTGCATTGCGGCGGAAAGATGGATGAAACGCGAACCAGGTTCTGGGCCGCGATGCCGGCGCTACGCAAGGCCAGCTCGAATGAGGTCAACCGTTCTTTATGCTTCCCGACACCTTTGGTTAGAAACAAGCGCGCCGGAACCATGCTCTTGCCCAAGGTAAGACCCTCCCGCCGGGTGCATTGACTAGAAAAACCTAACACAAACAGGTGAATTGGATGCGGCTGCGCGAGAGCAAGACTCGGATCTACCGCTTTGGGACTTCGTTTCTCAGAAATGTTTGGTTATTGAATGCGGTGCTGGCGATTCGTGACTAAGCGTGGGTCACGCTCGATTTCGGCTTGCGCGACAGCGCATACAACAGAGCCACCAGCATGAACAGTGACCCCATCGCCGCCAACCCCATCACACGCAGAACAGAAACCGTGTACTTGCCCGCGCCAGGGCTGTAGTTGCAGCAATACAGCAAAATCATGTCGCTCAGCGACCCAATATGGTGATTGCTGGCCTCAATCACCGCCAGCCGAACATCCCGCGGCTCGTAATCGATCCCAAACAAGTACTTCGATAGCCGGCCATCCGGCGTGGCAATCATGATCACGCTGGAGTGGGCAAACTGATCCATCTTGCCGTCGGGTCCAGCCATGCGCACATAGTTGAAGCCGGTCGCCCGGGCGAGGTCGCTGATCGAAGCCTGTGGTCCAGTGAGGAAATGCACACTCGCCCCCGCGTCAGGCTTGCCCACCGCATTCAGAAACCGCGTCTTCTCCATTGCCCCATCGGCCGGCGTATCCGTCGGGTCGATACTGGCAACCACCACGTCATAATCCTTGCCCGGCATAAAACCAACCTGGCGCAGCGTCTTGGCCATGCCGCTCAACACCTGCGGGCACATCATGCGGCACCGGTAGTAAACCAGCGCCATGACCACGGGGCGATGCTCGAAGTAGGTAGACAACGGTACTTCGGTACCGCTGGAATCGACGAAGCGGTCGGTCAGCGGCAATGGGCGATTCAGGTTTTGATTGACGCCGGCGTCTTTGAGAAAGGCAGGAGCCGATTGGGCAGCCACACCCACAGGTTTATCGGCGGAATACTGCTGAGCGCCCGCAGACGCCTGAAGACCAAGAGCCAACGCAAGCCCGAACACCCACGAACGCAGCATGGTTCTAGATTACTCCTTTCGCACGTTGGGACTGCTGCCGATTGCCACTGCGTTTCGCATGATGGTAGCCTGACTAGTCGTTCTAACTTCCACTGATCCGCGTTCGGAGAGACGTCCATCCATGCAAAAGAGCTATAACGGGTTACCCTTGCCCAGCGGCGGCGAGGCGATTCAGTATGCTGACGGCAAATACAACATTCCCGACAACCCAATCATCCCCTTCATCGAAGGCGACGGCACCGGCCGTGACATCTGGCGTGCCTCCCAGCGGGTATTCGATGCGGCTGTAGAAAAAGCCTATGGCGGCAAGCGGTCGGTCAAGTGGTTCGAGATCTTCGCCGGCGAGAAGGCTTTCTCTCAGTTCTCCAACTGGCTGCCGGATGACTCCGTGAATGCAGCCCGCGATCTGCGCGTGTCGATCAAGGGCCCCCTCACCACGCCCGTAGGCGGCGGCATCCGGTCGTTGAACGTGGCCCTGCGCCAGATTCTCGATCTCTATTCCTGCGTGCGGCCGGTGAAGTACTACTCGGGTGTTCCCAGCCCGGTCAAGCACCCCGAGAAGCTCGACGTCGTGATCTTCCGTGAGAACACAGAAGACGTGTATTCCGGCATCGAGTTCAAGCAAGGCACGCCCGAAGGCAAGAAGATCATCGACTTCATCAACGACGACATGCTCAAGGGAACCAAGAAGAAGATCCGCGAAGACTCGGGCGTCGGCATCAAGCCGATCTCGATCACCGGAACCAAGCGGCTGGTACGTTACGCCATCAAGCACGCACTCAAGAACGGCCGCAAGTCGGTGACCCTGGTTCACAAAGGCAACATTCAGAAATTCACCGAAGGCGCCTTCCGCGAGTGGGGCTACGAGGTAGCAACCCAGGAGTTTCGTGACCAGACCGTCACCGAGATGGAAAGCTGGATCCTCGGCAACCTGGAAGCCAACCCTAAACTAACGGTTGAGGAAAATGCCGCACTGATCGAACCCGGCATCGCTTTCGGATCGGACGATTTCCGCAAGGGGCTGTACGCAACCGTGAAGGGCGTGATCGATTCCATCGGGGCGACGCACGGCAACGGGCAGTGGAAGAAGAAGTTGCTGATCAACGATCGCATCGCCGACTCCATCTTCCAGCAGGTCATCATCCGGCCCGAGGACTACAGCGTGCTGGCGACCTCGAACCTGAACGGCGACTACATCTCCGACGCCTGCGCAGCACAGGTAGGCGGGCTGGGCATCGCGCCGGGCGCAAACATCGGCGATGGCTACGCGGTGTTTGAAGCCACCCACGGCACGGCGCCCAAGTATGCGGATAAAGACGTCATCAATCCCGGTTCGGTCATGCTGTCGGGCGTGATGTTGTTCGAGTTCCTTGGCTGGAGCGAGGCGGCGAAGATGATCGAGAACGCACTCGAAAAGACCATTCAGCAGAAATACGTAACTTATGATTTCGAGCGCCAGATGCCTGGTTCCACCAAGGCCAAGACGAGCGAATTCGCCACGCGCATGATCGAGAACATGGTCTAGCGCTTTTCACGGTTGGCGCTGACCAGAAACGACTCTCTACGCAGGCGTTCGACCAAGGAACGCCTGCACATAGCGACACTCATCAGATCCACGTTAACCGTGAAAACGCTTTAGGAGAATTATGAGGAAGAAAGTAACGATCGTAGGAGCAGGGAACGTGGGCGCAACCGCCGCCCACTGGATCGCAGCCAAGGAACTGGCCGACATCGTGCTGGTCGACGTAGTGGAGGGCACACCGCAGGGCAAGGGTCTCGACCTGCTGGAAGCGCTGCCCATTGAAAGGCGCGACGTACACGTGGTCGGCACCAACGATTACGTTGAGACGGCCAACTCTGACATCGTCGTCATTACCGCTGGATTGCCCCGCAAGCCTGGCATGAGCCGCGATGACTTGTTGCACACCAATTACAAGATCATGTCGGATGTGGTGGGCAAGGTCGTTGCCGCTTCACCGAACTCGATCCTGATCATCGTTTCGAATCCTCTCGATGCCATGGCCCAGGCGGCCTATAAGCTCTCGAAGTTCAACCGCGAGCGGGTCATCGGCATGGCCGGTATTCTTGACTCGGCCCGTTTCCGCACCTTTATTGCCGAGGAACTGAAGGTATCGGTCGAGAACGTAACCGCCTTTGTACTCGGCGGCCACGGGGACACCATGGTTCCGCTGCCACGCTACTCCACCGTAGCCGGGATCCCGATCACGGAACTGATGGATGCAGCTACCATCGAGCGCCTCGTACAGAGGACGCGCGATGGTGGCGCCGAGATCGTCAAGCACCTGAAGACGGGCAGCGCGTTCTATGCTCCATCGGCGGCTGCGGTCGAGATGGTCGAAGCGATTCTCAAGGACAAGAAGAAGATCGTGCCTTGCGCGGCTTATCTTGAAGGCGAGTACGGCATCCACGGTCTCTACGTCGGCGTGCCCTGCAAGCTGGGTGAGCGCGGTCTCGAGCAGATTGTCGAGATCAAGCTGACGCCTGAAGAAGATGCGGCACTGAAGAAGAGTGCCGATGCCGTCAAGGAGTTGTGCGCGGTCATCGGAGTCTAGAGCCGTGACCACCCGAGCCCGCCAGGTACTCGCTGCGAACATTACCGATGCAACGGCGATGTTGCAGCAATTGGCGGGGTTTGCACCCAAGATCGAAGCCGCCTCCGCGATGATTGCGGAGGCGTTGCTTTCTGGCCATAAGCTGCTGGCCTGCGGTAACGGCGGCAGTGCAGCGGATGCATCGCATCTGACCACGGAGTTTGTGTCCCGCTTTCAGCGCGAACGCCGTCCGTATCCTGCAATTTCTTTAGCAAGCCATGGCGGAGACCTGACTGCGATAGGCAATGACTATTCGTTTGCGGATCTGTTTGCGAGGCAGGTCAAGGCGTTCGGTTTGCCGGGAGACGTACTCGCAGTCTTTACCAGCACAGGCGCAAGCGAGAATGTTTATCGCGCATTGGTAGCCGCGAAGGAGTTGAAGGTAAAGACGGTAGCGTTTCTGGGAAGAGATGGCGGCAAGTGCGCCGGTCTGGCGGATGTGGAACTGGTGGTGAAGGGTACTCTGACCGCCCGCATCCAGGAAGGCCACAAATTCCTGCTCCACACCCTCTGCGAGTTGGTCGAAGACCAACTCGCGCCTATTCGGTAGCTCTCCTCCTGAATAAACCCTACGGGACAGATAATGCTCATCGAGCAATGGATGTCTCCATTGCAGCCAGACCCGTCCAGGGGGCAGGGGCTTCGTTACGCAGGACACTTTTGTTGTGGGAGATAGAGTGGGTAGGCTGAGGTTAGTTACAGCAGCGGGAGGCTGGCCTCATCTCTCAATGAAACCAGACTCCCAATCGGAGACTTAAGCCCGCTCGATAACCACTGAATCAAGCGAGACCGTCTTCAGTGGCTTATCCTGCGAATTCCGCGCTACCTTCGAAATCTTCTCTACGATGTCGTAGCCTTCAACCACTTCGCCGAAGATGGTGTGCTTACCCGTGAGCCATTGGGTCGGAGCAACCGTGATAAAGAACTGCGAACCATTGGTGTTCGGTCCAGCATTCGCCATCGCCAGTTTCCCGGTTGTGGCAAAGCTGTGCGGAGACCCCTTGGTCTCATCTGCAAAGCGATAGCCCGGACCGCCCATACCGTTCCCGGCCGGATCGCCACCCTGGATCATGAAGTCGGGAATCACACGATGAAAAACCGTGCCGTCATACAGCTTGTCTGTGCTCTTCTTACCGCCCACCGGGTGCGTCCACTCGCGCTTGCCTTCGGCGAGATCTACAAAATTCTCGACCGTCTTGGGTGCTTCCTTTTCAAACAGACGGCAAACAACCTTACCTTCGCTGGTGTTGAAAACGGCATATGTTCCTGCTTCACGAGACATGAGAACTCCTGGTATTGGTTTTAGTTTTGGTTGGGAACTGGAGGCACCGCAGGGGGACCCACCGGCGCTGCCGCAGCCGGAGGAGCGGCTGGGAGAGGCGGCATCGGTTGACCTTCTCTCACGATGGTGACCTTGTTCAGCGTGACGGGTACCACTGGCTTGTCATTCGCATCCACCTGCACGCGTGCAATCGACGACACCACGGTGACACTGGCCTCGTCGCACTGGCCGAAGATTGTATGTTTCTGGTTGAGATGCTGCGTCGGCACTTCGGTGATGAAAAACTGCGATCCGTTGGTGCCGGGTCCGGAGTTGGCCATCGCCAGACGTCCCGGAACATCGAAATTGAGATTGGGATCGAACTCATCCTCGAACATATAGCCGGGGTCGCCCATGCCGGTTCCGGTAGGGTCGCCGCCCTGAATCATGAAACCCGGAATGACGCGATGAAAGATCGTGCCATCAAAGAACGGCTTGGTCATTTTCCGTTTGGAGACTGGGTCGACATACGGCTTGACTCCCAGGGCCAGGCCGAGAAAGTTTGCTACTGTCTTCGGCGCTTGCGTGTCATAAAGCTTGCAGGTCATGCGCCCCATGCTGGTGTCGAAAACGGCGGTTGGGCCGGTCGGGAGAACGAGCTGGGGAGCCTGGCTGACCGGCGAGTCGGGTAGCTCGGCGGGCGGAGTCTGAGCCGGAGTGGATTGCTGAGCAACAGCCAAAACAGTCGAAAACAGCAGCGGAAGAGCAATGCAGCCTGGAAATCTCATCGGTAGTCCCTTCAACAGGGTAATATACCTGCTTGTTCGCAGGTGTTACTTCTTGTCGAACGGTTGCTTCTCCTGAATCCGGGGCCGGCTGGCGGACTGTAACTGCTTCGAAACTTCCTGCACCTTGGCAAATACCCGCAGGAAGTTGCCCCCGAGAATCTTGTGCATATCCTCGGCGCTGTAGCCGCGTGCCATCAGAGCCTCGGTAATCTTGGGCAGGTCGGCGGCGGAGTCCATGCCTTCCGGGCTCGAAGGGATTCCGTCAAAATCCGAACCGATGCCCACGTGGTCGATGCCGGCGATTTTTGCCACGTGATCGATGTGGTCGATCAGCACACTGAACGGCGGCCTGGGAATCTTCGCCGTGTACTCTTTGTCGATCTGCTCGGCCAGTTCGTTGGGAACCGGCTTGCCCTCTGCTTTCAGTCTGGCGGTGGCTTCCGCGACGGCTTGTTTGATCTGTGGCTGCATCGCCTTGGCGGCTTCGCGGTAGCTGTCGCTCAGAAAGCTGGAGTAGAAGTTCACCATCACGATGCCGCCATACTGGCCGATCGCGCGCAGCATGTTGTCGTCCATATTGCGCGGAGCGTTGCAGAGAGCGCGCGCCGAGGAATGGGAAGCGATCACCGGAGCGCGGCTGATGATCAACGTACGGTAGAAGGTTTTGTCGGAGACGTGCGATACATCGACCATCATGCCCAGGCGGTTCATCTCGTACACCACGTCTTTGCCAAACTCGCTCAGGCCGTCGTGGGTGTGGGGTACTGCCGGGTCATCGATGTCTCCCGAAGAGTCGGCCCAGCCGTTCGAGTTGCTCCAGGTGAGCGTCATGTAGCGAACACCCAGCCGGTAGTAGTCGCGCAGCAGGCCAAGGCTGTTCTCGATCGAGTGCCCGCCTTCAATCCCCATCAGCGCAGCCAGTTTGTGTTCGCGATGGGCGGCGATAATGTCTTCCGGCGAAAGCGCCAGGCGCATCTTGTCGGGATGTTTCGCGACCTGCTGATACACGGCGTCAATCAATTCGAGCGTGCGGCGCGCTTCGTGGTCTTTGAATGCCGGCGGATCGACCCAGATGGAAAAGAACTCAGCGCCCAGGTTGCCTTTGCGCGCTGACTCAAAATTCAAATAGCCGCCCTTGAGCGGGTCGGCCAGGTCGTATCCATCGTCGAGCATGCGCTGCGTGGTGTCGGCATGCGTATCGATGACGATAGCAGATTGGTGCACGGCGAGCGGATCAGTCTTTTTTTTCACAGGAGGCTTCGAGGTGGTTTGCGCGGCGAGTGGGAGGATGACGGAAAAGAGGAGAAACGCACGCGCGATCTTCATGTCCGGCTTAGTGTAAGCCATTTTGATCGGTGGGTGCTCTCAACACGTTCAAAGTCCGGGTACCCCACCCTTGCCGAAAAGCACGGTTAGGATGGGGCACCCGACTATTCGTGACAGCGAACGAGAAGACTATTCCTGAGCGATGGGACTGCTGACCTTCGATCCCGTACTCCACTCCGAAAACGGGCTGATCGTGGTAACTATGTTGCCACGGCGATTGATGCTGCCGCGAAGATAATCGCGATTCATCACCGCGATCACTTCCAGCTTGATTTCTTTCGGGCATACACCGGTGCACTCGCCGATGTTGGTGCAATTGCCAAAAGGCTCGGCATTCATCTGCGCCACCATGCTCAGGGCGCGGTGGTCGCGTTCCGGCACGCCCTGCGGCAGGATGCCGAGGTGCGCAATCTTGGCGCCGGTAAACAGCGCCGAGGAAGCGTTCGGGCAGGCCGCAACGCAGGCCCCGCAGCCGATGCAGGCCGCGGCATCCATCGCGCGGTCGGCCGTTTCCTTACCGATGAGGTGCGTATTGCCGTCGGTCGCGTTGCCGGTGGAAACAGAGACATACCCACCCGAAGCAATGATGCGATCGAACGCGCGGCGATCGACCACCAGATCCTTGATCAGCGGGAAGGCAGCAGCGCGCCACGGCTCGATGACCAGCTCTTCTCCATCCTTGAAGTGCCGCATGGTCAACTGGCAAACCGTCGTAGCCGGCATAGGACCGTGCGCGACACCGTTGATCATGAACCCGCACGACCCGCAGATGCCTTCGCGGCAATCGTGCTCGAACGCGATTGGCTCCTCGCCCTTTTCGATCAGGGTTTCGTTCAGCACGTCGATACATTCGAGCATCGACATTTCAGGGCTGGCAATGTCCACCGGATAGGTGACGAACTTACCCGCATCCTTGCTGCTTTTCTGACGCCAGATCTTCAGCGTGATTTTCATTACTTATAGCTCCTCTGGCTCGGATGCACGTAGTTGAATTCCAACGGTTCCTTGGTCAGCGTGGGCTGGTTGCCGGGCCCACGATAGTCCCACGCGGCAACGTACGAGTAGTTTTCATCGTCACGCTGCGCTTCACCCTCGGGCGTCTGATACTCCTCGCGGAAGTGACCGCCGCACGACTCGTTGCGGTTCAGAGCATCGATGCACATCAGCTCGGCCAGCTCGAAGAAGTCGGCCACGCGGCCGGCCTTCTCCAGGCTCTGGTTCAGGTCTTCGCCGCTGCCCGGTACGTTCACGTTCTTCCAGTACTCCTCTTGCAGGGCGCGAATCTGAGCAATGGCAGAGGTGAGACCTTCGGCGGTGCGCGACATGCCGCAGTAATCCCACACGATCTTGCCTAGTTCGCGGTGGAAGGAGTCGACCGTGCGCTTGCCCTTGATCGAGAGCAGCAGATCGATGGTTTGCTTGACGCAGGCGACGGCTTGCTTCACCTCGGGTGCGGTATCGAGCACAGCCGGGAACTTGTTCGTCGCCAGGTAATTGCCGACGGTGTAGGGAATGACAAAGTAGCCATCCGACAGCCCCTGCATCAGCGCACTGGCGCCGAGGCGATTGGCGCCGTGGTCAGAGAAGTTTGCTTCGCCGATCACAAACAGTCCCGGGATGGTGCTTTGCAGGTTGTAGTCGACCCAGAGCCCGCCCATGGTGTAGTGAATCGCCGGATAGATGCGCATGGGAACCTTGTAGGGGTTCTCGTCCGTGATCCGCTGGTACATCTCGAAGAGGTTGTCGTAGCGATCGCGGATAGTGCTTTCACCCAGACGCCGCACCGCATCGGTGAAGTCCAGGTACACACCCAGCCCGGTTTCGCCGACGCCACGGCCTTCATCGCAGACGGCCTTGGCGTTGCGTGATGCAACGTCTCGCGGAACCAGGTTGCCGAAGCTGGGGTAGCGGCGTTCCAGGTAGTAGTCACGCTCGGCCTCGGGAATCTGGTCGGGCGAACGGGTGTCACCCTTCTTGAGCGGCACCCAGATGCGGCCATCGTTGCGTAGCGATTCGCTCATCAGCGTGAGCTTCGACTGGTAGTCGCCGGTGACGGGAATGCAGGTCGGGTGAATCTGCGTGTAGCAGGGGTTGGCAAACAACGCCCCACGCTTGTGCGCGCGCCAAATGGCGGTTACGTTCGAGCCCTTGGCATTCGTGGAGAGGTAATAAACGTTGCCATAGCCACCCGTTCCCAGGATGACCGCATCGGCAAAGTGTGTGCAGATTTCACCGGTGACAAGGTGCCGCGTCACGATGCCGCGCGCCTTGCCGTCGACGACAATCAGGTCGAGCATTTCTGTGCGCGCGTGCATGGTCACGGTGCCGGCGTGGATCTGCCGTTCCAGCGCCTGGTAAGCGCCGAGCAACAACTGCTGACCTGTTTGGCCGCGTGCATAGAAGGTACGTGAAACCTGGGCGCCCCCAAACGAGCGGTTGGTCAGCGCGCCGCCGTATTCACGCGCAAAGGGAACACCCTGCGCCACGCACTGATCGATGATGTGAACGCTGTTCTGCGCCAGGCGATAGACGTTTGCCTCGCGGGCGCGGAAGTCTCCGCCCTTGATGGTGTCGTAGAAGAGGCGGTAAATGCTGTCGCCGTCGTTCTGATAATTCTTGGCCGCGTTGATGCCGCCCTGCGCTGCGATGGAGTGCGCGCGGCGCGGAGAATCTTGAAAGCAGAAGCACTGCACCTTGTAGCCGAGTTCGCCCAGGGTGGCCGAAGCCGACGCTCCAGCGAGGCCGGAGCCGACAACGATGATGTTGTGTTTGCGCTTGTTTGCAGGGTTAACCAGCTTGACGTCGAAACGAGCCTGCTCCCACGCCTGCTCAATGGGCCCCGTAGGTGCCTTGGAATCGAGATTCATCTATTTCACCAGCCCCAGTAAAACGCTTATCGGAATCGAAATGTAGCCCAGCACGATCAGCAGAGCGATCAACGCCGCTGCCTGCTTCAGCCTGGCGGTGTGTTGCGGCTGGTGGATGCCGACGCTTTGAAACATGCTCCAAAGGCCATGGCGCAGATGCAGCCCCAGAAGGCTGATGGCGAAGATGTACCACGCGGAAACCCACCAAACCTGGAAGCCGGAGACGACGTTGTGGTAGACATCGCCCTCGATGAAGGCCGCGCCAGGATGAATGTAGCCGGCAGTTAACTGAAGCAGGTGGAAAATGATGAACGCGGCCACGATCGGGCCAGACCAGTACATGGTTCGCGAGGCATACGAGGATGCGATGGCCTTTTTGCGCGAGTAACCGATGGGGCGCGCAGCCTTCTTGCGCAGCGCCAGTTGCACCGTTGCCACGATGTGCAGGGTAACGCACGCCAGCAGGATGATGCGCACCGGCCAGAGAAGCTCTCCAATGCTGTGCAGGAAGGCGCCATAGGCATTCAATTTGGCAGGGCCTTCAAATACCTGAAGGTTGCCGAGGAGGTGCCCGATGATGAACCCGAACATGATGACCCCGGTGACGGCCATCACGATTTTCTTGCCGACGGTGGAAGCCCAGAAACTCGGTGCGCGGTTGGCCGGCTGAGCGGCTGCGAGTGTGCTCATGATGATGTTCTTTCCAGTCTGAAGTTCGTCGCTGCGGGCCTGCGCTTGCCTCAGGAAGTGTTAAAACCGGAGTTGACCCAACTCTCTATTATTGGTGCTCAAGAGAACGACCGTCAAGAAGATAGGGCCAGCGCGCCGGCCCTCCGAGTTGGGCGGGATAGACATAGGCGATTTTGTTATTTCCCTTGGGGTCCCCGTCCTTCGCGTCTTTGCGAAGGGCAGGATACTGCAAAGCTCGGACCTAGATTTTTTGCGCCAACAGTTCCAGCGTCAGCAGATCCAGCGTCAGCAGATCCAGCGGTCAGCAGACCCAGCAGGGTACGAAAGGCATGTCCGCGATGACTTAGTTCCCATTTGGATTTGTCATCGAGCTCGGCCATCGCGCGACCGAGGGCCGGCAGATAAAACAGAGGATCGTATCCAAACCCGCCGCTTCCTCTCCCGGCAGCCAGGATGGTCCCCTCGACGGTACCCTCAGTGATCAGAAGACTCTCACCGTCACGCGCTACGGCCAGAGCGCAGCAATAGCGTGCCGCTCGCTCCCCGTCAGGAACCCGAGCAAGCTGCTGTAACAGAAACAGATTGTTATTCACATCCGCGGAACCGGTTGCGCGAAAACCTGCATCCGCGGCGTAGCGAGCCGAGCGCACGCCCGGAGCACCGCCGAGCGCCGCCACCTCGAGCCCAGAGTCATCCGCCAGCACCATTTCTCCGGGGAGAAATCGGCTGTAGTAGACCGCCTTGTCGCGGGCGTTGCCTGAGAACGTTGGGGCGTCCTCCGGTGGCGCCTCAATTTCCGTAAGGCCGGGGAGGGAAAGAATGCGCACGTCGTGGCTCGCGGCGGCCACGGCAAAGTCCCGTAACTTCCCCTGATTGGTGCTCGCGACGTAGAGAGTCCTGGTCATTGAAATCCTTTTAGTTCCAGATCTGGGAGCCATGAAAAGTCCAAGGGTGCCCCATGCAAGCCCGCCGTTGGTTTGAGTGGGCAAAGGACTCTCGGTCGGAATGGCTGGGCGTCACCGAAAATGCTCGAGAGGGCAACCCGAACAACGCGCTGTTGGTCCGCAATGGCGTTTGCCCACGGCGACGACCAGCGCGTGGAACTCATTCAAAAGCTGCCCGCGAAACTCCGGCGGGTCATGTGCAAATGAAATCGACACCAGCTGCTGCACTTGCCCGTAATTATGTTTCCGGTCAGCAAGCCCGTGGCGGTCGACGATGCGGCGCAGGTATTCATCGACCACCGGCACCGGGTGGTCCAGCGCGTAAAGCAGAATTGCGTCCGCTGTCTCTTCGCCCACTCCCGGCAACGCCAGCAGTTGCCGGCGGAGCGGTTCTGTCGGTTGCGCTGCCAGGCGAGCCAGAGAACCGCCATACTCCTGATCGAGAAAAGCAACAAATGCCTTCAGCGCGGCCGCCTTACGCGCCATGTAGCCCGAGGGACGTATCAGGGCGCGTAGTTCGTCCTCCGAAACTTCACGCAGACCTGGGAGATGCATAACATCGCGCGCCACCAGGTTGGCGATGGCGCGCTCCACCCCGTGCCACGAAGTGTTCTGGGTCAGGTAAGCGCCAACGATCACCTCAAGCGCCGTCTGTGCCGGCCACCAATGCTGCGGGCCATACGTCCAGGCGAGCTGATCATGAAAGTTGCGCAAAATACGGGTTGCCGTCGCGGTATTCACGTTGTTGACTTCTGCAGGTGCTTCTTCCACCCAAGCAGCTTGGCCTTGAGCGCCTCGGCCTCGGCTTCGGCGATCATGCCCTTGTTTTGGTAAAGAATCGAAAGGCTGGTGTGCGCGAGCACCTCCTCCGGATCGAGTCGCAGCAACTCCAGCGCCACCGCGATGGCTGCGTCCAGGTCGCCTGTCTCTTGGAGTGCACGGATGAGCCCGTGCATCGCATCGAGCATGCCGGGATCGATTTCGAGGCAGCGCCGCAGTCTTTCGACAGCTCCGGGAGCGTCGCCTTGCGCAAGCCGATCCAACGCCTCGTGGTAAAGCTCTTCAGCTGCCGGAGAGTGAGAGGGTGGTTCCATCGTCCTGATCTGATGATAGCGCTCGAAGTACAGACCTGGCCGGGGAGGTAGGGGCTGAACTGCAGCTCCCTCGGCTGCGCTCGGAATGACAAAGGGCAGGGCGGTTTTCTCTCAGCGGCCATGGCAAGCGACGCAACGCTGCCATGGCCGAACGCACATCACGCGTGCGCCTGCTTTTTTGATTCGGCGCTGACGGCGCGCAGATGCGCAGGCAGGAAGGGCCGAATGAGGTATTGGTACGCGGCTCCGCCGACGCAGCCACCAAGCAGAGGCCCGGCGATCGGTACCCACCAGAAATTACCTGGCGATGGAAATGCCGCTGGTCCCCAGCCGGTGAAATAGCAGAAGATGCGGGGCCCGAGATCACGCGCGGGGTTCAGCGCCCACGCCTCCAGGTAGCCCATGGACGCGCCAATCAACGCGACGAGCAAGCCGATCATCAGTGCGCTCGAATTCGCCGTGGGCGCCATTTCGTTGTATTGCTCGGTGATGGCAAAGATACCGAAGACCAGGAACGCCGTCAGGATCGTTTCATCGAGGAAGGCGTGCATCGGTGTGATCGCCAGGCCCGGGTGGGTGAAGAAGACCCCTGCCGCTCCGCCGCCCATTCGAGTGAGTTGCGCCGCGTTGTTAAAGTGATCAATCACCGGCACATACAGCACATACACCAGCAGCGCCCCAAGGATGCCGCCGGTGACCTGCGCGATGAAATAGGGAACGACCTTACGCCAGGCGAATTTTCGATAGAGCGCCAGCGCCAGGGTGACCGCGGGGTTGGCATGCGTGCCAGAGATGGAGCCGGTCGCATAGATAGCCATCATGACGGCAAGCCCCCATGCGATGCACACTCCCCAATAGGAATTGAGATAGGGGCTGGGGTTGTACAGGGCATACATTGCCGCCACCGAGTCGCCAAAGGAGATGATGATAAACACCGCCATGGCCTCGGCCAGATACTCGCCAAAATCTTGTCTCTTCATCAAACGAATCGTTCCCGTTTCCGCAGGTGGGTTTCACTCTTTCCCGGCTACAGACCTCCGGTGCCCCATCCTTCGCCTGCTGCGGAGGGTGGGATGCCGCCCATGCCGGTACCAACTTGCCTGCTGTTTTTTGGTACAGAAAATAAAGGGTCTTGAACTTGTGCCCTTCACGGTAACAGGTATTTTCCTGCCAGTGCATTGAATTCCTGCAGCTGATGGTCGATCCAGGCCTGGCCGGTCCCCAGCTCTCTTGCCATCAGAACGGCAACGGCCGGCGCCATCTCGATTGCCGCCCTGGCATTCAGGAACAAAGCCCGGGTGCGACGGGAAAGCATATCGTCCAGAGTCCGCGCCATTTCTTCTCTGACTCCCCAGACCACTTCGGCCGCAATGTAGGGCAGTGCGGGGTGCAGCCGGCAGGCGAGTTCCGGATCGGCAGCCGCCAGCGCGAGGATCGCGTCCGCATCCGTGCCGTAGACCCCCAGGCTGGTGAGTGAATTCATGTCCTGCTTGTATCCGTGGATTTTCAGATCGCGCGTCTTGCAGGGCACGTCGGCCAATTCGCCAAGGGTGATGGCATGGTCTACGCAATCTTCCGCCATGTGGCGATAGGTAGTCCATTTACCGCCGACGATGGTGAGCAGTCCTGAATTGTCCACGTGAATGGTGTGGTCGCGCGACAGGGAAGAAGTCTTGCTGGTCGCACTGCTGGCCTTGACCAACGGTCGAATGCCGACATACACGCTGAGCACGTCGCTGCGTTTGGGAGGACGGCTGAGGTACTGCGCCGCGGTATCGAGAATGAACTGAATCTCTTCCTCGAAAGGAAGCGGGTTGTACGAAGGCGCTTCGATCGCGGTATCCGTCGTCCCGACGACCGTGTGTTCGTGCCAGGGAATCGCGAACAGCACGCGACCATCACTGGTGTGAGGCACCATGATGGCGGTATCGCCACTCAGAAACTCCCGCGCAAAGACGAGGTGAATGCCCTGGCTGGGCGCGATCATACCGGCCGCCTCCGGGCTCGGCCATGCGGCGCACATCGTCGGCGAAGATGCCGGCAGCGTTCACCACCGCGTGTGCGGGGATCGTCATGCGCTTGCCCGTTTCGCTGTCGATGGCGACGACGCCATCGGCGAAGCCGTCTGCACCGCGAGTAATTTCCACGGCGGGCGCATAGTTGAGTAGAACCGCCCCCTGATCGGCTGCGGTATCGGCCAGGTGAATCAGCAGACGCGTGTCGTCGAATTGGCCGTCGTAATAGATAACACCACCGCGCAGCCCTTCGGTCTGGATGGTGGGTAGCCGTTCCAGCGTTTCTTCACGCGACAGCAGGCGAGACTTGCCAAAGCCATACTTGCCGGCGAGCAGGTCATAGACCTTCATTCCGATGCCGTAGAAGGGCGCTTCCCACCACGAGTAATTGGGTACGACGAAGCCCAGTCGTGGACGAGATGCGGCGCATTCTGACGCAGCAGCCCGCGCTCCTTCAATGCCTCCATCACCAGCGATACATTGCCCTGCTCCAGGTAGCGAACGCCGCCGTGCACCAGCTTGGTGCTCCGGCTCGAAGTCGCTGAGCCGAAATCCATACGCTCTAACAACAGCACGGCAAAGCCGCGGCTCGCCGCATCGACGGCGATACCGATCCCTGTTGCGCCACCCCCGATCACGACGATGTCCCACGGCGTTGTGCGAGCAATCACTTTGGCGAGCATCGCCTGGCGATTCATCTATGCGTCTCCCTCATTCATCCTCCGTTACTCATCTTCGCGGTGCCAATGTCTCGATCGTTCGACCGCGCGCTTCCAGCGTTCGCGTCCAGCGGCGATGTTCGGCTGACCAGCCTTTGGCTCGAACCGAGTATCGGCAGCGCGTAGTTTATGTATCTCTTCCGGACTGTTCCAGAATCCCACAGCCAGGCCCGCGAGGTATGCGGCGCCCAGTGCCGTGGTCTCATTCACGGCGGGGCGTATCACAGGTACACCGAGCAGGTCCGCCTGGAACTGCATCAGCAGCTCATCCACCGCCGCGCCTCCATCGACGCGCAGTGAGGTGAAGGGACATTTCGTATCGGCATTCATAGCATCGATCACGTCCGCGACCTGGAACGCGATGCTCTCTTCCGCTGCCCGGGCAATGTGGCCAGGCTTGGTGCCGCGCCGCAGCCCGATCAGCAGGCCGGTCGCATAGGGATCCCAGTAGGGCGCACCCAGGCCGACAAAGGCCGGCACCAGGACGACCCCATCCGAGTCTTCGACGCTGGCGGCAAGCTGTTTGCACCTCCGATGATTTGCTGACTGATCTTGAGACTGTCGCGCAGCCACTGCACGACCGCTCCACCGATGAAGATGCTGCCTTCGAGCGCGTACTCCAATTTCCTGTCGAGGCTGCAGATCAATGTGGTGATCAACCGCTTCTCTGAGAGAACGAACGTCTCGCCAATGTTCTGCAGCAGGAAGCAGCCCGTTCCGTAGGTGTTCTTGGCGTCTCCGGGCTTGATGCACAGTTGCCCGAACAGCGCGGCTTGCTGGTCGCCTGCGATCCCTGCGATCTCCGCCGCTTCGAGTCCGAGAGACGTGGTCACCTGGCCGATTTTTTCGCTCGACCACACCACTTCGGGCATCATGCTCTCGGGGATGCCGAACAGCTTCAGCAGGTCAGCATCCCACTTGTCTTCGACGATGTTGTAGAGCATCGTGCGTGAAGCATTGGTTCGATCGGTGATGTGTTTCTTGCCGCTGGTCAGATTCCAGATCAACCAGCTATCGACGGTGCCGAAGGCAAGTTTGCCGGCTTCAGCCTTCTGCTGTGCGCCGTCGACGTTTTCGCAGGATCCAGGCGATCTTTGAGCTCGAGAAGTATGGGTCGATCCGCAAGCCGGTTTTCCTGCGCACGGTTTCTTCCATGCCGCCGCATTGCATTTGCTGACACTGTTCCGCTGTTCGGCGGTCTTGCCACACGATCGCGTTGTAGACCGGCTTACCGGTTTCGCGGTCCCACACGATGGTGGTCTCCCGTTGGTTGGTGATACCAACGGCCGCAAGGTCGCGAGCGCGGATGCCGGCCTTGCCCAGCACCTCGACCACCGAGCTCAATTGCGAGGTGAGAATGTCGTAGGGGTCGTGTTCCACCCAGCCGCCCTGCGGGTAGATCTGTTTGAACTCACGCTGGGCCTGGGCAACGATGTTGCCGTCTTTGCCGAAGAGAATGGAGCGGGAACTGGTGGTTCCCTGGTCGAGCGCGAGTATGTACGACATAAAAACTCCTTCGAATGCGGAGATCGAGCCGTCGCTCATTTTACAGAGGCGCGTGCACTCATGTCGCCACGGCCGAAAGATCGCTGGTGTGGGACCAACGCGCGTTTATCGAGGCAAGCAACGAGGCCCTACCTCCTGGACGGGTGCCCCAAGATCCGAATAGACGGTTCGCACCAGCTGACCCGAATCCCTGTTTCGCTGTGTCGATAAGGGCCACGAGTGCGGCTTTCTAACAAGGAAAGACGCATGTGGTCCGAGGAATCAACGAGCTCAACAGGAATTCGGGGGTACATGGGGTGAAAATGATAGGGCAAAGGCCGACCTGGGTCCGTGTATCCCACACAAGCCAGGGACAGGCGAGATAGGGGGCACTCATTCTTTATTGCAGGGAAAGAGAGAGGGGCACCCCTCGACGTTGCCATGCTAGACTTACGCGAATTCACCTGGGCATGTGATCCATCGTAGATCGTTTCTTTCACTCAGCGCCGGCACCGCTCTCTCCATGGCCTCGGGCAGGCTTTGGGGGCTTGCTTCCATTCCGCTGCCCGCGGCGAACAACAAGGTAGAAGAGAAGCTGGACACGTTCACGGCCGCTTACATGCGGACGATGAACGCGCCCGGCATGACTCAGGCGCTCACCGATGCCGCGGCGACGATTCGTACCGCTGCCTACGGCTTCAGCAATGTCGATCTCAAGGCTCCGGTTACGATCGATCATCTTTTTCAGATCGGTTCCATTACCAAATCATTCGTGGCGCTCATCATGCTTCAGTTGCATGATGAAGGTAAAGTCGATCTGAACAGGCCAGTCCTCGAGTATTTGCCCTGGCTTCCGATCACTACTCCCTACGGATCGATTACTTCTCATCACCTGCTCACGCACACGTCTGGTTTGCCTGACGCCGCGGCAATTTTTCAGAGTGATCCAGGGGCTCGCCACGTGCAGGGTTTCACACCGGGCTCTCACTTTCATTACTGCAATCTCGGCTTCGCCATTCTTGGGCAGATCATCCAGTCTCTGGATGGCAGGCCGTGGTCTGAGTGCTTGAAGGCGCGCATCCTTGTACCCATGGGCATGACATCCACGGCGCCCTTGATCACCATTGAATCGAGCGCGCGCTGCGCCATCGGCTATCAGCCATTTTTTGACGATCAGGTTTACCCTCGCCAGGGGCGGCTGACGCCCAGGCCGCCCGAAGTGTTCGAAAGCCCCGCGGGCAGCATCGCCGCACCACCGGCCGATATGGCGCGCTATCTTCGTATGCTGCTCAACGGTGGCCGTGGGCCGCAGGGGCGTATTGTCTCGACCGACGGTTTTGCATTGCTCTCGACACCCTACATCAAGGCGCCCGAATTCAGCCCCACCGCTTCCTATGGATATGGCATCGCCGTGGATACACTTGACGGCCACAGAATTCTGCGGCACACGGGCGGCATGAATTGCTTCGCCTCTTCAATCCACGTGGATCTGGATGGGGGCTATGCCGCCTTCGCATCGATCAACGCGATGCAGGGCTATCGCCCAACGGCAGTGACGCAGTACGCCGTCCAGCTTCTGCGCGCCGAGCGTGCCAAGCCGTTGCCTGAGGCTGAACCGCTCCGCGATCCCGCTGAAGTAGACAACGCCTCCGAGTACGCAGGCACGTTTCGTGGGGCACAGGGCAACACGTTAGTCTTCAAGGCGAATGGCAAGAAGCTGCTGCTTGTGCATGAGGGGCAGGAAATTCTGCTGCAACGTTCCGAAGGAGACTTGTTCGTTTCGACCGTGCAGGGTCAATTCTCCGACTACAGCGTGACCTTTGGCAGAGACAACTCCGACAACAAAACTTCGCCGGCTCCGGTGGTCGAAGTTGCCTACGGCCCTGACTGGTACGTCAACGCGGCCTACAAGGGCGATAACGAGTTTCACTCCCCAAACGGTTACCTTGCGCTGATTGGCCGCTATCGCAGTGACGATGGCAACGATGCGCGGGTTTTTATGCGTAAGGGTAGGCTCTGGCTGGGAGACTCTCCACTGACAGAAATCGGCTCGTCGCTTTTTCGTGTGGGCGAAGATGCCTGGTCCCCCGATACGGCCGAGTTTTTAACCATTGTGGACGGCAAGGCAAGGCTTCTGCGCGTGATCGACGATGACTGCTGGAGAGTCGAAGCTTGAATGTTGTAGAGGCAGTCTCTCAAAAGGCGTAGCGAAGCCCTACCGTTACAGCACGCGAGCTCAGAAAGTGCGTTCCTGAAAACGTCGACAGCAAGTTGTAGAGAGCTTTAGTGTCGCCAAGGTTTACCACTTCCGCGCGAATGCCCAGGCTCTGGTTCTCGTGACGGAGAAGGCTATCTTGCCCGATCGATAGATCCACTGTGTTGCGCACTGCAATGCGCGGTGGGTTCCGGTCATCGTTCTCTGTGCCGAGGGGCGGTATGCGGATGCGTGTGGCGCTGATCGGTTCGTCGCAGGCTCGCAAGGGCGAGGACACCGTCGCGAACACAGATCCGCAATGGAGCCCCATCTGCTGCTGTTGGTCTCCTGTCAGTTGCAGCGCGCTCGGGATGGTCGGCACGGCAACCGCCACCAGGCCGCCATCGTAACGGTAAGAAGCATTGATCCACGGACCACGCAATCCAAATTGATAGCGAAGGTTCAGGTTCATGGCCAGGCCTTCGTCATGATCGGGCCGCGCGACATTGGCATAGGGTGCGCTGAAGCTGATACCGCCAAGCTCAGGACCGAAGAGGCGTGAGCGCACATGGCTGATGGTGAAGAAACCATTCAAGCCATGCACGGGCGTGAGAGTCAAGCGGCCCAGCGCGCCATCGATTTTTGATTTACGGAACTGGGTCGGGAAGGTGAGGGGGCTGTTCAACAAAACGTCGAAGTCGTAGGCTCCGTACGTGAACTTCCAAAGGTACTCACCGCTGAGCGAGACATGCGAGAGCGGCGTTTCAAACCCCACATTGAACTGATTGCGGTGGCCGGTATTGAGAACCGCGGAATCTGCCGCTCCAAGCGAGGCAGAAATCGACCCTGGCCCGCTTGAGCTGGCGACGATGAGATTCTCGTTGTAAGGAGTGATGAACACACGCGAGTAGTTGACGTGGAAGTTGGTGTGCATAGGCGACGAGCTATAGATGAGACCGCCGCGCGGTTGCACTCCGTAGCTCCTTGCCAGCCCGTTGTACTTGTCGTAACGAATTCCGAGATTGAGTTTGAAATCTCCGAAGCGCACAAAATCCTGGCCAAACAGGGCCACCTGTTTGATGTCGGTGGAACCCTGAAAAGAAAAAAGTGTGCCGTCGCGGGTAAGGTCGATGGTGCGCAGCCCGGGCAGAAAAGCCTGGTTGGGTGTGAGACCCGCGGCAACGCACTGTGACGGATCGGTCAGGCTGGTGTTGGCCGATGGACTTCCATTCGCATTGCGGCAGGGGCTGTTGAACGTTGCATCGGTGATGCCGGTAGCGAACTGCTCGGCAAGAAACGTGTGCTTGAATTCAATGCCCCCGATACCACTGTGGCGGCCCTGGCTGTAAGTAACCTCCGATCGAAGGCCGGCATTGGTCAGTCGCCGCGCCTGCTGCAAATACGCCGGCGTGTCGGCAAACGGATCGCTCGACGGTCGATAGCGCACTTTGTCTTGCCGGACCCAGAGGTTTGTCTGGCTGAAAGCGCGGTTGTTGAATGTGTGCAGTAACTGTGGCGCGATATTGAAGCTCACGACCGTCTGGCGTTGATTCTGCCCAAGCGCATCCTGATCGAAGGTGTTGGGAGTCTGGAACCAGGAGCGGCTCAAACTGGTGTTGAGCTGCAGGGTGGTTCGATCGGTCACCGCATGGTCGAGGCGCTCGATCACATTTTGCGCGTTGCCGTTCGCATGCAGCACTTCTATCTCTGGTGCATCGAGGAAGCGGCCGCTGTTCAATGCGTCGACAGCAGTAAAGGACCCGAACTTTGGCGTGCCGAAAGCCAGGTTTGCGCTCGCCGTCGAAGTCGCGAAGGCGCCGCGGCTGAATGCGAACCCTCCGTGAGGCTTTCGCTGGTCAAGGCCGGATCGGGTTTGCGCGATGATCACCATGCTGGTCTTATCGCCTACATCGGCGCCGGGGGCGCCTTCGCGTACCTCCACGGATTGCAGTGCGTTCAGCGAAACCTGGGTGGAGAAGGTGCGGCTCTGTTGATCGGTGATCGGTTGCCCATCCACAACGAAGGAAGCCTCGGCATGGTCGCCGAGCGGATGGAACGAACCGTTCGAATCGGCGGAAACTCCGGGAGTGGTCATGGTGATGAGCGAACTGAACGGGGAGCTGACGCTTTCGGTTGGCATGCGGTCGATCTGTTGCCGCGTAATGTCCACATGCGCCGGTTCGGTAGCATCGCTGTTGGCCGCGGTCACTACGATTTCTGTGTGCGATGCCGCCGCTGGCAAGGCGATGTTGAGGCGAAGCGGGACGCCCTGATAGGTCACCTGTTGCTCGTTGTCTGCAAAGCCAGGCGCATGGACGGTGAGGCGATAGTTTCCGCTGTTGAGCTGCAGAAAGAGAAAGCCGCCTTCGGGTCCCGTGGTGGCTCGTCTCTCTGCGGAGCTCTCCACGAAGGTCAGCAGAACTTCAGCGCCGGGCAACATGGCTCCGCTCGAATCCGTGACTGTGCCTGAAAGCGCCGCCGGGGTCCCGCTCTGCGCGAACAGAGGCGCGATATTAACCATGGTTAATATCAGCAAAAGATTCAAGGCTCCCCGTTTGATTCCGCTCACCTTCATGGCTGGTTCTCCGTTTTCTTGATGACTGGGGGGGTGAATGGACAGGTATCGCCGAAAACAACACGCCGGCTAAGATTTAGGCTCGCCTAAATATTAGGTACGCCTAAACTGTAGTCATGTCAAATTTTGAACAAGAGGCTCAGCCGTGACCACCCAGCGTTCGCTGAACCCCAACAGCGAATCGGTAGACAACTACCTCAAGGCCATTCTGTTTCTGGGCGGCTCGGCAGAGAGCAGGGTCACGAGTACCGCGCTGGCGCAGAGGCTCGCCGTGGCCCCTGCTTCCGTGACCAACATGCTGCAAAAGCTTGCTTCCGGCTCTCCCCCGCTGGTGGAGTATGAGCGCCATCACGGGGTACGGCTCTCGTTGGCAGGGAAGAAGCGGGCGCTGGAGGTTGTGCGCCACCACCGGCTCCTTGAGACCTTTCTCTATGAGGTCCTCGATTACCCCATGGAAGAGGTGCATGACGAAGCCGAGCGTCTTGAGCACTTCATCTCAGAGAGATTCGAGGAGCGTATCGCGGCTAAGCTTGGGCACCCAAAGATCGACCCGCACGGGCACTGTATTCCTGCAATGGACGGGGCCATGCCGAAACAGAATTCCATGCCCCTGAGCGAGGTTCCGAGCGAAGGGAATTATGTGGTCGAGAGCGTCTCCGATCAAAGTCCCCGCATCTTGAAGGCGTTGAACGACTGCGGCATCGTGCCCGGTGTGAAACTGCGGGTCAGGCAGGTGTCCTCGGTCAAGGGCTACTCGGTTTCCGTAGGACGTTCCGCGAAAATAATGCACATTGAGGAAGACCTCGCCAACAGTGTACGGGTTGTTGTTGCGCGCAAATGAAACGCCACGAATCTTGAGCTCCGGATTATTTTGAACGCGGAGGCTGTTCCCGTGACACGCACAAGGCGTTTACAGCGTAGACTTTGGAGGCTGGTTTCTAATGCATCCTATGAACTTTCCGAGCAAACTCCTCATCACGTCCCTTGCAGCAATGATGCTTTCCGGGGCAAGTCTTCACGCGCAAGCGCCTGCACCGGTCACCCACCCCACGAGCACACCGTACGCGGGTGACCTCAGCATTTTCGAAGAACCCGGCCGCGATAAGCGCCTGCAGATTGACCGCGTGATGGACCTGCTGGGCATCCAGCCCGGGAGCACCGTGGCCGATATAGGCGCGGGCGGCGGTTGGTTCAGCGTGCGCGCTGCAAAACGTGTCGGTCCCAGCGGCAAGGTGATTGCCGAGGAGATCAACGCGAACGACGTCGCTTCCATTCAGCAGCGCGCTCAGCGCGAGCATTTTCAGAACATCGAAGCTCTGTTGGGAACACCCGACGATCCCAGGCTCACCCCCGGCTCACTGGACGCGGCCCTCATGTTGAAGGTCTATCACGAGATCGCGCATCCGCAGTTGGTGCTGGGGCACCTGCGCGAAGCTCTTAAACCAGGTGCGCGTTTCGGCATCATCGATCGCAACGGAACCGGCGCGGATCATGGGCTGAATGAATCCATACTGCGCGCAGAAATAGAGCGGGCCGGCTTTCGCCAGGTAGCCCGTTACGACTTCACCAAGGCGGATGGGCAGGATTACTTCCTTATTTTCGAAAAACAGTAACGTCAGGAGAGCCACGTCACTTGGGAGGGTTCGCTGGCAGCCACATAGGATTGCCTGCGATCACATGCTCTACCTTCATGGCTGGAAACAGCGCGCGCAGATCTTCGGTGCACTTCTCCATCCCTGGCTCTTCTGACGGCTCGTGGCCCAACAGGATCAGCGCCTTGTGACGCCCCTGGTTGACCGCGTCGCGCACATACTCCACCGTCTCCCACTCCGAAGCTTCTCCCGCGATGACCAACTCGATCTCATCTGGCCGCAGTGCGGTCACTTGTTTCTCCAGCCCGGCAGCTCCTGGTACAAGTGCGATGTGCGTGATCATCAGCTTCGGATCGCCGACCACGCGCATCGTTGTACTGGCCTTCAGCTTCGCCTGTATCTGCTTGGCTAGCGCCACAAGGCTCGTCGGCGGAATGATCACGTGAAACGGATCGTCTGACTTCGCGTACCCTTGCCAGCCCAGCGCTTCCAGCAGTCCGACTGCAATATGGTCGGGCGCGGTGTTGTGAATCTCGTCGTGTAACCGGAACACGACCATGTGGTGTTGCTGGATGAACGCCAGTTTTTCCTTGTACACAGGATCGTTGGCAAAGAATGTGGTGTCGTCGCGATGGTTGTAAAAGGTCGGTTCGTGACTAATCACCAGGTTCAGACCGCGCCGATTGGCTTCCTTCAACACTTCCATCGTATCCAGGAAAGTGGTCGCGATGCCCGTCACCGGCGTTGCAGGATCGCCAGCCTTGATGGTATCGACCGTGTCTGGAACCGGGAAGGGATACCGCTGCTGGATACGACGAATCGCATCGGCGGCTGTCATGGTTTGTGACACCGCGGACAAGGGAAGCAGAAAAAGGATGGCGCCAGCGACGAAAGATTTCATCCCTGCATCATGCCTGTGCTGCCCCGGGACTAGCAAATGGAGTTTCGCAGCACATACTCAACTTCGTCACAAGCCGCGAATCAGCCGGTCAGCTTGGAAAGAAATGACTGCAATGCTTCGACGACCCGTTTGGCTAGATCGTCCTGCTTACGCGTGCTCATCAGTTCATGGCCTGCGCCGGTGATGGGTAACAGTTGCGTTTGTGCCGGAATGATTGATACCGCCGCAGTCAGTTCGTCGATCGAGCCAAAAGGGTCGCGCTCACCATGCACAAACAATGCCGGAGTCTTGAGGTGAGGGAAGTGCGCTGTACGCAAATCATCTGGCCGTCTCGGCGGATGCAAGGGGTAGGAAAGCAATAGCAAAGCGTCGGCCAGGTGAGGTTCCAGCGCGGCCAGCATCGACGACTGCCTGCCCCCATAAGAGTGGCCACCCAAAAGCACCCGCCCTGAGACTTGCTTGCGCAATGCGGCCAGGGCTGCTCGCAGCCCTTGCTGGTCGCGCTCGGCGCTGCCGCGGGGCGGCGGTCCGGTTGGGCGCGACTGACGAAAAGGGAGATCGCAGCGCAGGACAGTAAACCCCGCATCACAGAAGGCGCGAGCCAGAGACACCAACAGCGGAGCCTCACAATGAGAGCCGGCTCCGTGGGTAAGAACGAGGCCGTCGTTCAGCGGACCGGCCGGCCGATGGAGGTATCCGCGCACGGGCTCAGCCTGACTCACATCGCGAAATGGGTCCAGGTTTTGCATAGTTCCGAGTATGGTTCTGAGGCGCCTCGCGGGTACACCGCGGACACCCACCAGACCCAAGGATGGGTGAGAGCCCGCAGCGCGGTACGTACGCTGATCAGGATTCTATTTCAATATCTACGGCGAGGTAAGTATGGATGGCCGCTTCCAGGCATAGTCTTCCGGCCCTGGGCGGGGCATCGTCTTCAGGGCAGAGCCTCTACAGCAAGATCAATACCCAGTGGCATGAGCGCGCGCCCTGCAGTTCTTCATGGCGATCCTCGCTCACTGGGGCGAACACCTGGCGCAGGCTTACCAGGTGTTTGTGATGGGCTGGCCGCGTCCCAAGGCAAATGGCATCGTAGGTCTGCGGGAGGGTGGTCAAGAGCTAGCATGTCGAACATCATCGCCGGGCGACGCCCGGTTTGCTTCTCCTCGTTGATTCTTTGCTCGGTATTGCTGCCGCTTGCGGCGTGCCGTCGTTCCTCAGGCCATCAACCTGCTTTTGGGGGTCTATGAGCAACTTGCTCCGCAGCCGGTGCGCGTGGGGCATTCTATGCTCACCATCCATTTGGCCCCGACGGTGCGCAGAAACCCATTTCTCATGCCATGATCGAGGTAGAGGCGGCGGATATGGCTCATCCTGGCATGGCCCCGGTGTTCGGCAAAGTGGAAGAAACGGTACCGGGTGAATACCGCGCTCCGATCGACTTCAACATGGCTGGGGACTGGGTCGTGCAACTTCGCATCACCTTGCCCGATGGCGAAACGATGGAGCGGCAAATGGATGTGAGAGGCGTCCGGCCTGACTGAGCGGTATGTCTACAGCCTTCTCCAACGCCACAGACCCGGAAGACGATTTTCCCGAGGCTCTGCCCTTCGACCTGCTGCATGTGCCGCTTCTCGGCTGGTTCCTGCAGTGGCGTCACTCCCGCACGCTTCTGCAGATTCCTCTGTTTGCGCTGAGTGTGATCATGATTTTGCACGGGTTGTTTGGGCCTACGCTGTCGCCCAAGAACCTGGCGACAGTCTTGTCATGGGTCCACTTTCGCGGAGCGCTTACGCTGACCCTGCTGTTGGCAGGGAATTTTTTCTGCATGGCGTGCCCATTCATGCTGGTGCGCAACATGATGCGCCGCTGGGTCCATCCGCGGTTGAACTGGCCTCGCAAGCTGCGCAACAAGTGGATTCCCATCCTGCTCTTCGCGCTTGTTCTTTTCTCTTATGAGCTATTCGGCTTGTGGTCGTCGCCCTGGCTGACCGCATGGGTCATCCTTGGCTACTTCGCGGCCATCCTGGTGATTGATGGTTTGTTCAAGCATGCAACGTTCTGCAAGTTCGTTTGTCCGATTGGGCAATTCAATTTTCTCGCGGCCACGGTATCGCCGTTCGAAGTAGAAGTGCGCGAACAATCGACCTGCTCCAGTTGCCAGACGAAAGACTGCATTCGCGGGCGCCGCGCACCGGCTTCCGATCTGGTGATTCTGCAGCGCGGATGCGAGCTGGCTCTTTTTCTGCCGTCCAAGGCAGGCAATATGGACTGCACCATGTGCCTCGATTGCGTGCATGCCTGCCCGCACGACAACATCGGCATCCGCGGGCGTCTGCCGGCCAACGAGCTGATGGGCGATCCTCATCGGTCGGGAATCGGCTACTTCGGGCGCCGTAAAGATATCGCGGCGCTCGCCATCGTCTTCACCTTCGGCGCGTTGATCAATGCCTTCGCGATGGTGAGCCCGGTGTATGTAGTCGAAGCGTGGCTGAGTCGCGTACTCCACATGCATACCCAGGCTGGGATTCTTGGCGTGCTGTTTGCCTTTTTCCTCATCGTTGAGCCGGCTCTCCTGCTGGGCGTGGCCGCGTGGGCTAGCCGCGCCTGGGCTGGAGTAAAGCTTGCCTGGCTGCCGCTGATCGTACGCTATACCTATGCCCTGGTACCGCTCGGCTTCGGCATGTGGCTTGCGCATTATGGGTTCCACTTCTTTACTGGGCTCTTTACGATCGTTCCCGTAACGCAGCGGGCTCTTGCCGATCTAGGCTGGTCATTCCTCGGTCCACCACGTTGGACGCTTGTGGGGCTCCCTAAAACGATTGTCGAGCCATTGCAGTTTGGATTTCTGATGCTGGGCATGGCCGGCTCGCTCATGATCGCCTGGCATCTGGCGGAAGAAGACTCTGAGCAGCACCCGGTGCGTGCTTTTGCTCCGTGGGCGGCAGTTTGCCTGTTGCTGCTGCTGGCATCGGTCTGGTTGATGATGCAGCCGATGGATATGCGCGCGACGATGATGGCGGGTTGAGCGATGGGCTTACAGGCGATGATCAAGATTCAGTGTCGATTACGAATGAGCCTGGCCCTGGCCTTGCTGGCCGTGTGTGCCAGCATGCCGGCCTGGGCGCATGTTGGCCCTCCATACCTCATCCTCGAAAACCAGAAGGTCGGTAACCTCACCGTTTCGGTCTGGAGCAATCCGGATGTCGGTACGGGCAGCTTCTTTGTCGTGCTCGACCCGCCGCCGGGAGCGTCCGTTCCCAGCGACATGAAGGTGCAGATCGTCGTTCAGCCCGTGACCAAAAGGCTGCCGGAAGCACGCTATGATGCGTGGCGCGAGAAGCTGCACAACCGCGTCGAGTTCAAGGCAGTCGTACCCTTCGACAAGGAAGAAACCTGGCACGTTCGTATTCTGCTGGCCAGCACGCAGGTCACGGGCGAAATCGGTACCGATGTGCCGATCACCCCAACCCTCTTGGGCAACTGGAGTCTGCTGCTTTTTCTGCTTCCATTTCTGGGCATTGGTGCAGTATGGCTTAGAGCACTCAGCGTGAGGCGCAAGCGCAGAGCGCGGAAGCGCCTCAAGGCTTGAGTGAAGATCCCTTGAAGATCTTTATCGTCACCGTGCGACGGCCAACTCTTCCTCGAGTTGCTGCTTGTTGAACAGGTCGGCATAGTACCCGTTGCGGGCGATCAGGTCGTCGTGTGTGCCCTGTTCGACGATGCGGCCACCCACCAGGACAGCGATTTGGCCGGCATGGCGAACCGTAGAGATGCGATGAGAAATAAAAACGGTCGTGCGCCCCTGCATTACACGCTGCAGCTCGCGCAGTATCTGCTCTTCGGTATAGGTATCGACGCTGGCCAGCGCATCGTCGAGAATCAAAATACGCGGATTGCGAATGACGGCACGCGCAATCGCTGTGCGTTGCTTTTGCCCGCCGGAGAGGGTGATGCCGCGTTCGCCCACCATCGTCGCCAGCCCGGCAGGGAACTCCTCAAACTCCCGGCGGATATGTGCGGCTTCGGCAGCCTGCAACACCTCATCGTCGCTTGCACCGGGAGCACCGAATGCAATATTTCCCCGAATCGACTCACTGAACAAAAAAGTTTCCTGCGGCACGAAGCCGATGTTCGCCCGCAGCATGGCCAGCGGATAATCTCGGATGGGACGGCCGTCAATCAGAACGGTTCCCGGCGCAGCGTCATAGAGGCGCGGAATCAGATTCACTAAGGTCGATTTACCCGAGCCCGTCGGTCCCACGATCGCGAGACTCGTTCCTGCCGGAATTTTGATCGATAAGGAATGGAGAACCTCGGCGCGCCCGGAGCCGGCGTCCGCATAAGAAAAGCTGAGATTCCGAAATTCGACGTCGCCGTGCAACGTCAGATCCATGGGAAGGCCGGGGTCTGCTTCGGCATCGTCAATCGTGGGTTTGTCTGCCAGCAACTCTTCGATGCGCAACACCGAAGCAGTACCCTTCTGCCACAGATTCACCACCCAGCCCAGGGCGATCACTGGCCAAGTGAGCATGACCACGTAGGTGTTGAAGGCGACAAAATCGCCAATGCTGATGCGGTGCGAGAGCACTTCGTGGCCACCCACCAGCAGCGTGATCGCCATGGCCAGACCGAGAATAAACTCAAGCGTAGGCCAGAGCATGCCCATGAGCTGAACCAGGCGCAAACCGCGGCGGATATTCTCCCGATTCGATTTTTCGAAGGCGGCAATCTGCGCTTCTTCCTGCGCAAAGGCACGTACCAGCCGGGCTCCGGAAAAATTCTCCTGTGCCTGTGCTGAAATCTCCGAATACATCGCCTGAATCCGTTCGAAGCGCTCGTGAATTTTTCTTCCCAGGTTCTGCACCAGGATGCTGGCCAGTGGCAGGGGGACGAGTGCGACGAGGGTGAGCCACGGGCTGATGCGCAGCAGAAAATACAACGCGCCCACTGAGAATAAAACCGTGTTTGCGCTGTACATGATGGCCGGCCCGAGCAGCATGCGCACGGCATTCAGGTCGTTGGTCATGCGCGCCATGATGTCGCCGGTGCGATGTTGCTGGAAGTAAGCCGCCGGTTGCCGCTCCAGATGACGGAACAGATCGTTGCGCAGGTCAAATTCAATTTCGCGCGAGATGCCGATGATGATCCAACGAGTGAGAAAGAGAAAGACGCCCTTGGCGGCGGAGATGAGAACCAGCGAGCCGGCATAGACGAGAATCTTGTGCCGGGTGACCCCGTGGTTGAGGTCATCGATCGCAATGCGCAACACCTGGGGGAAGAAAATCCAGATAGCGTTCGATAAAATGACCGACACTCCACCCCAAGCAAAATCGCGCCGGTAGCGGCGCAGATACGGGAAGAGGGGGCGAAGCGGAGCGAGCATGTTCTCTGTATTCTACCCGTCCGTTAGGTGGGCGTGCGCAGCAGTAGATACGTACCCGCGAGCCCAAAGAGCAGGTCGGGCGCCCAGGCTGCAAGCAGAGTGGGCAAGAAATTTACATAGCCCAGGGCCTCGAAGAGCTGTGTAGTCACCAGGTACGCGATCGATAGCCCAATGGCTGCGGCTATGCCGGTGAGAGACCCGCGTTTACCCATAGACAGGGCAAAGGGAATCGCGAGCACCGCCATCACCAGTGTGATCAGAGGATAGGCGAGCTTGCGATTGAGTTGAATGCTGAGTTGCTTGGTGTCGAAGCCGCTTTGCCCCAGGTCGCGCACGTAGCGCTGCAGTTCTCCAAAAGTCATCTCCTGCGACTGCAGGGCTTCCTTCTTGAAGTATTGCGGCCTTTCGCCGATTTCGGGAAAGCCCTCTACGTTGAACGGGCTATAGCTGCTGACTGCCTCGCCATCGAAACGGCGTTCCCAGCCATTCTCCAGGACCCATTGTCGCAATTGCGGCTCCCAGTGGGCACTGGTCGCGAACATGCGGCGCGATAGAGCAAAGTTCTCCGGGTTGAACTCAAAAATAGTCAGGTTGGCAAAACGATCACGATCGGGATCGAAGAACTGGTAGTAGAAAATACGCCCGGGCTTACCCGGCTCCTGCTTGCCGAAAATCCATTTTTGATCGGGACGCAAAAAGGTCTGCGCCGGCTTGGCCTTGATCACGCTGCGCAGAGCCTCCTGGCGGCGATTTGCCGTGGGCAGATACGACTGATCGAAGAGAAACAGGGCAATGGCCAGCAGCAAGGCTACCGCCAGAATCGGCGTCATCACGCGGTACAGGCTGATGCCGGTTGCCTTCATGGCAGTGAACTCGTTGGTGCGCGTCAACACGCCGAACGTGACCAATACAGCAATCAGCACCGCCAGGGGGGTGATGTTGTAGATCATGTTGGGCGTGAGATTGATCAGGTACTCGCCCACGGTCACCAGCGGGGTGCGGTTGCGGATAATGTCGCCCAGCAACTCAAAAAAGGTAAATACAAGCAGTATGAGAACAAGGCTGACCAGAACCATGGCGAACGTGGTTAGAAACTCGCGCAGCACGTAGTCATCGAGGATGAGTGGAAAGCGTCCGCGTTCGTGCGATCCGCGTTCTCGCGCCAGGCTTTCGGCTTTCGGGCTCAGCAATTGCGTGTTCTTAAACTTGCTTGCGATCGCAGAAAACTGCGTGATCATGCCGCCACCCTTGGCCATCCGGCGCAAGAGCAGCAGGCCCGACACGGCAAAGATAATATTCGCAGCCCATACGCCTGCTACCACAGGCAGCTTGCCCTCGCGCGCGAGGGAAATCCCGGTTAACGAGAAGAAGTAGTAGATGAACACCAAGCCGATCGTCAGCACAAAACCGGTGCTCTTGCCGCCACGCCGGGATGAGAGGCCGAGCGGAATCCCAATCAGCATCAACACCAGGCACGCCGCTGGATAGGAAAAACGCTTGTGCAGTTCGATCAGGTACGGCCTGCCGCCGGGCCCCTTGCTGTGCTCGTAGAGCGCCCGGTTGTTCATGGCCAGGATCGGCGTGTCATTGCGCCCAATGCGCGTATCTTCTTGTGTCCCAATACTCAGAGGCAGCACTGACTCCACAAAGGTAGACACCTGGTATTGCGGGCTGCCATTTGTGCTGTCCATGTCATGCTCGGTGCCGTTACGCAGGCCCATCAGGATGGTGTGGTCAGGCCCATTGGCCACCACCGCCTCTTCTGCCGTCGTGACCTTGGGCGCCACGGGGTCGCTCAGGTCGGCAAGAAAGATTCGCTGCCAGCGCGCTGCGCCGGTGCCGGGGCGAATATCTTGCACGTACAGAACATAGTTTTTGAAGTCTTCATAGAAGACCCTGGGTTCCACTTCAAACGAAGCCTGCTCATTTTTAAGCGAGCCTTCCAGCTTGATCAGTGCCGCCGTGGCTTTGGGAGAAAGGTAGAGCGAGTCGGCCAGCGAGATGATCCAGCCGAGCACGGCAATGGCCGAAACCACGCGGACAAAGAACCACACGCCGATGCCCACCGCCCGCATGGCCGTCACTTCGCTGTCGGCAGCCAGCCTGCTGAGCCCAAGAAGCACGCCCACCAGCACGGCCATTGGAATCGTAAGGCTCAGGATCGGTGGCAGCATGAACAGAAAAATCTGCACGACACTGCCCATGGAAGCGCTGTTTCGCGCCGCCATTTCCAGCAATACGCCGATGTACTTCATGAACAGAATGAAGGTGAACAGCGCGCCCCCGAGCAGCGCGTGCGACATCACTTCGTTCCATATATAGCGGGTGAAAATACGCACGATGGAGAGACCGGCCTCGCTACAGTCTATCCCGAATCCAGCATGCGGCTCATCGCATGGAGGCGTTATGTCCCTGGCGCGCACCGCAGGGCGCAAATCAGGCCGGACAACCGGCTGCTCTTTCCGGGAAACGGAGGGAACTGACGCTCTTCGCCTACAGCGAGAGGGATTATTTTCTTGATTGCAAACAAGAGAAAGGGGTGCGCCTGTAAAGCCGCCGCGCGTAACATCCGCGCGATATCTTTCGACGTGGAAAGATGTATCGACCTTGCCGGCACACCCAAAGGAGGGAGAGCATGCTGCTATGTTTTGCAGTCTGCCTTCGCGCAGGTACGACGGACAATGGCGAAAAGGTGTTACTTCGGTTTGGGTCTCAGTTCTCCTGCGGCATTTCACTCGCTGACCCAGGCTGAAAGCGGTAGCCGACGCCGCGCACTGTCTCCAGAAACAAAGGCTCCGCTGGGTTGTCTTCGATGTAGCGGCGCAGCCGAACCATGAAGTTATCGATGGCGCGCGTGTCGGTGTCTTCACGCACGCGCCACACCTGCTCCAGCAATTCTTTGCGCGAAATAATGCGTCCCTGGTTCTGCACCAGGTAACGCAGCAGGTCGCACTCCATCAGGGTGAGGCGGACGGTCTTTTCGGGGGTGGTGAGTTGCAGCCCGGCGAAGTCGATGGTGCGCCTGGCGAACGTGAACGTAGCTGCGTCACCCGGCACAGCCTGGCTGGGAGCAACTGCCTGAGCAGGACGAAGCCAGCCTGTGCGGCGCAGCAAACTGTTAAGGCGCGCCAGCAGAATGGAGAGATCGAACGGCTTGGGCAGATAATCGTCGGCGCCGGCACTGAAGCCGAGCAACACATCTTCCGGACGGCCGCGGGCCGTCAGCATGAGAATAGGAACGAAATTCTGTTGTGCCCGCAGTTCCGCGGCAACGGAAAAGCCGTCGCGGCCTGGCAGCATAACGTCGAGAACGATCGCATCGAAGGGTTTGGCTGCAATCATTTCAAGCGCACTCTCACCGTCCACCGCAAGCTCCGCGGTATAGCCCTCCGCATGCAGATTGAAGACCAGTCCCTGGGCCAGGTGCGCCTCATCTTCCACCACGAGAATATGAGCTGGACTGCTCACTGCAGTGCTCCTTTGCGGACCTTGGAGAGCGCGCGAGGAAGTTGTAACCGGATCGTCGTTCCCCGGCCCTCGCCTTCGGACTGTGCAACCACGTCCCCCCCATGTTGGCGCGCGATCGAGCGCACGAGGAACAAGCCAAGCCCTGTTCCTTTGATGCGGAAGACATTGCGCGCCGGCACACGGTAGAAGCGCCGGAAAACGCGCTTCAGGTGTGGAGTCGAAATCCCCAACCCATGATCGGTCACGGCAAGCATCATCCAGGCGTCGCCTTCGAGCGAGAGGCTAACCTCGATCTGTGGTCCCTGGGGCGAATACTTGACGGCGTTATCGAGAATATTGATCACCGCCGTATGCAGATCTTCAGGGTTGCCGGCGACGGCGAACTGTTCGGCGTCGGGCGCGACCGTCAGACGGATGGTCGATTCCTGCAGGTGGTAGCGCTGCAAAATGGCGCGGACCGAGTCGCGGACGATGTCGTCGAAGTCGAGTTGAAGGCGGACCTGGTTGCGTGCTCGCTGGCCTACTTCGCCCGCTTTCAGTACCTGCTCCACGGTGGCGAGCAAGCGCTCACTGTCGGAGAGCATGATTTCGTAGAACTCTTTGCGCTGTGCTTCTGGCAGTGGACGCCGCTGGAGTGTTTCAAGATACAGGCGAATGGAGGCGATCGGCGTCTTCAGTTCATGGGTGACGGCGTTGAGGAAGCTGTCGTGGCGCTCATTGCGGCGAACTTCGCGCACCAGGAAAATTGTGTTCAGAATCAGCCCGGCGATCAATAGGAGGAAAAAGGTGATGCCTACGACCAGCAGGATCAGGCTGCGCCAGTTGATGATGATCCAGGTGACATTGAGGGCAATGGCCACCGCGACCAGGCAAGCACCCAGTGTGATGGAAAGCACCATGCCATTTCTGCGTCGAGTGATACGCATGCCCGTAATCTCTTGCCAAGTATAACGGTGTGAGGAATCTTTCCCCGCGACCATCCGCCAAACAAACACAAAGGGCGCGACCGAAGTCGCGCCCTTTGCGTACAAGGCTGATGACTAGGAAACGCCAGCCGGACGTGGGTCGTTGGGATCGAATACCGCTACATTTACGTTGGTGGCCAGACCCAACTGCTTCAGGATCCAGATGCCGTAGAAGTTCGGGTCAAACTCCCACCACGTAAGACCATGTCTCGCCGAGACCGGGTGTGCATGGTGATTGTTGTGCCATCCTTCGCCGCCAGTCAACAGAGCCACCCACCAGTTGTTGCGCGATTCATCGCGTGTCGAGAAGCGCCGTGAGCCCCACATGTGGGTAGCGGAGTTGACCAGCCACGTGGCATGCAAGCCGAGGGTGACGCGCAGGAAGATGCCCCACATCACGCAAGACCAGCCACCGAAAGCCAGCAGTCCCAGCCCAACAACAATCATGGGCACGTAGTGATACTTGCTCAACCACACCTGAAAGCGATCCTTGGCGAGATCGGGAGCGTAGCGGGCCATGAGCGCGGTCTCGTGGTGCAGGGCATCGCCTGAGAGGATCCAGCCGAGGTGAGCCCACCAGCCGCCATCGTGCGGCGTGTGCGGGTCGCCTTCGTGATCAGACAACTGGTGATGCACGCGATGGGTCGCTACCCAGAAAATCGGGCCGCCCTCGAGCGAAAGTGTGCCGCAAACCGAAAGGAAGTATTCCACCCACTTGGGCGTACGATAGCCGCGATGGGTCAGCAAACGGTGATAGCCCATGCCGATGCCCATATTGATGGCAAACACGTAGAGCACCAGGAAGCAGAAGAAGGCCTTCCAGGTGAACATAAAGAGAGCGACTACGGCCAGAACGTGAAAGGCAACCATGAAGCCGGTCGTTACCCAGTTGGTTTTGCCCTCCTGGGCGTTGCGGCCCAGGGTCGGCACATCGCTGTGCTTTGCCGGGCGTGCTGCGACACGAGATGGAGTTTCAGCTACTTCTCCCTGGGGCGGAAGCGGTACGGCCGGGGTAGGTACTATGATTTCGGTTGCCATGATCTGGTTGGGGGTCCCTTTCGAGCGTTCAGCGAAACCCGGGTCTGTCTTGTTGCAAACTGTCCCGTCCATTTGAAATTAACAGGGGCTTCAACCGTCCTTCGTAAGAGTTTTGTAATGTGAATTGTTCATACTGATGACAGAAGAACGTGCAGGGTGTAAATCCTGCGCTTTCTGTTTTGCTGGGCCCCTATACAACGAAATACGTACCCGGAGTGTTGACCTTGCCAATTTTTTTGCGATCTCTTTGTGCGTCCGCGTTGTTTTTCCTCATGGCTTTCTCTCCTGCCGCCCTGGCGCAAACCTCTCGAACCATCGACTTACCGACGAGCAAGCAACTCGTGGAACCGGCGCCGGGCACTCCGCAACAACTCAATAGTTTGCCTATGACCGCCGCGCTCTCACCCGACGGGCGCTACCTGGCCCTCGTCAACGCGGGCTACGGTACCTTCGAGTCGCGGTATCAGCAGTCGATTGCCGTGCTCGATATCAAATCGGGTAAGGTGACCGATTTTCCTGAACCGAGAACGGCTCCTGGTTTGCCGCAAACCCTGTACTCCGGGCTGGCCTTTGGCAAAGACGGCACCCATCTCTACGCTGTGTTCGATTCTTTGACGGCACCCGAAGGGAACGACCACGGAGCAACCGGCAATGCCATCGCTGTCTACAACTTTAGAGACGGTAACGTGACGCCGCAGCAATTGCTGCCCGTTCCTCTGCAGCAACTGACAGCGGGCAAAGTCCAGAACAAAGTTGGCCAGGCAATGCCCGCGGGTACGGCGATTCCATCCCCCGCCGGCATCGCGGTGCGCAAAGGCCCCCAGGGCGTCGACGAATTATTGGTTGCAAATAACCTCTCCGACGACGTTTTGCTGATGAACGGCGCCACCGGCAAAGTACTCAAGCGCTTCGACCTGTCGCAGGGCAGCGTCGTGCCTTCCACCTATCCGGTTGCCATCACGGTCAATCGATCGGGCAGCCGCGCTTATGTGGCCTTGTGGAATGGTTCGGCTGTCGCGGAGCTTGATCTGGTCGATGGTAAGGTGCTCAAGACCCTGCGCCTGCTGCCTCCGTCTTCAGCCACGGCTCCTGGTTCCCACCCGGCCGCGTTTGCGTGGGCCCCCGATGAGAAAATCCTCTACGTCGCACTCGCCAACCGTGACGCAGTGGCTGCATTGCGGGTCGGCCCGGGCGTACTCAAGCAGCAGGCGCTCTATGACACGCGGCTGCCAGGGCAGAGCTATTTCGGCGCTATGCCCGATGCAGTCGCAGTATCTGAAGACGGCAAGCGTCTCTTTGCCGCGAACACTGGTTCTGACGCCGTCGCTGTCTTCGATATCCCCAAGGCACTGTCGTCGCCGCAGCCGATACGCGCTGTGGGCTGGGTGCCGACTGAGTGGTATCCAACCGCGCTCGCCATTCTGGGAAACAAGCTCTATGTAGCCACTGGCAAAGGCGCGGGCACTGGTCCTAACCAAATGCCACAACCGCGGGTTCCTGGTGTTGCGGGTAAGAGGGGCAACTCAACCTACATCGTCACCCTGCTCCACGGGTCGCTCGCGGCCATCGATTTATCCAAAATCGACGGCCAGCGCGAACCACTCACGCGAACCGTGATAGCGACAAATATGATCAAAGCCGCACAACCCAGGATGGCCTTCCATGGGGGGACGAACCCGATTCGGCATGTGATCTACATCATTAAAGAGAACCGAACCTACGACCAGATCCTGGGCGACCTGGGTGCAGGCAACGGTATGCCCTCACTTGCCATGTACGGCGAAGCCATTACGCCCAACGAACACAAGCTGGCGCTCCAGTTCGGCGTGCTTGATAACTTTTACGACTCGGGCGAAGTCTCCGGTGACGGACACGTGTGGTCCAACGCCGCCATTTCAAGCGACTACACCGAGAAAACCTGGCAACAGAGCTATCGCGGCGGCGAGCGCCTCTACGACTTTGAAGGACTGGTGGCCAACGGCTATCCGCTCACCGAAGGCATATCCGACGTGAACGAGCCCAACAGCGGTTACATTTGGACCAATCTCGCGCGCCACAACAAGACCCTGTATCACTTTGGGGAGTTTATCTCGACCACATTTTGCGGCAAACCTGGAAAGGCTGGCGCCTCGCCGACCCAGGGAACCCCGGAACCCACTCCCGCGCAGTGCGGCGCCACGGGACAAATTCGGCCCGGCGACGCTATTCCGCAGAATTATGGGGGCGGAAAGAGCCCTTATCCCTGGGCGATTCCTCTGATCAGCAAGAACGTGGCGACCAAGCCTGAGCTGGTCGGTCACTTCGATCCTCAATATCCTGATTTTGAGCTGAGCTTTCCCGATCAGTTGCGTGTCGAAGAGTTCCTTACGCACTTCCGCCAATGGGTGGAAGACCGCAAGCAGGGGCGCGATACGATGCCGCAGTTTATTCAGCTTCGCCTGCCGAACGATCACACGGCCGGTACCCGTCCCGGCATGCCGACACCGAAGGCGTCCGTTGCCGACAATGACCTGGCCGTGGGCAGGGCAGTGGAGGCCATCGCTCACAGCCTCTATTGGGATGACACCGCCTTCTTCATTCTCGAAGATGATGCCCAGAACGGAGCCGACCACGTGGATGCGCATCGCAGCGTTGCCCTGGTGGTGAGCAAGTACTCGCCGCGCTCGGCAAAGCCAACCGTCGATAGTACTTTCTATACGACCGTCAGTGTCGTTCGCACCATGGAGCAACTGTTAGAATTGCCGCCCATGAACAACAACGACGCCTTTGCTCCGCCCATTGCGTCGCTGTTCGCGGGAGCCGGAGATCAGCCGCCCTTTGAAGCGGACTATCGCAACCGTGACAATGGCTTGATTTATCAGGCGAATGGAGCGAAAGCCCCGGGCGCACAGGCGTCAAGCCGCATGAACTTTGAGCATGAAGACCGCGCTGATCCGCGCGTACTGAACGTGATTCTCTGGCGCGATGCGATGGGGAACAAGCCGCTGCCCGAACAGTTGCTCCATCCTCAGCCCAGGGAAAAAGATGCAGACGGAGATTAGCCACGCCACAAACAAATCACAGGCATGTTTCTGAGCAAGCTTCTCTCATTTACCACAACCCTTTCCCACTGGACGGATGCCCCAATATTCGAAAGGATGGTTCGCACCAGCTGACCCGAATTCCTGATTCGCAGTGTCGATAAGGGCCACGAGTGCGGCTTTCTAACAAGGAAAGACGCATGCGGTCCGAGGAATCAACGAGCTCAACAGGAATTCGGGGGTACCTGGGTTGAAAATGATAGGGCGAAGCCCCTCGAACGCTCTTGCTCGGTCGATAAACGGTTCTACCTAAGGCTGGCAGAACTGCTTGGGACGAACGTTCGAAAGGCTTCGCCGGCCGTATCTGGCCTGCATGTCACGACCCCTGCATGTCACGACCATGTCAGACCTCGATACCGAGAAGACGCCGGCCCAACGGAGTCAGCTCAGCCGTCGCATATCGCGCGCGCTCCCATTCCCTCGGATCACCCGGGAACGCATAGCCTTCCGGAGCGCGGCGCTCGCGCCAGGAGTCGATACGGCGCTCACGCAGCGCCGCATTGTCCGGGTCCGCCGGCGTCATGGCAATGTACTGCGCCATGCGCACCTTGTTCTGCGACGTATTCGGCCGGATACCGTGGGCCAACAAACTGTTGAAAATGAGCAGGTCGCCGGCCTTCATCGGTACCGGGCAAACTTCCAATCCCGTCACATCCGGCTTGAAGCCATCCCGATCCGCCGGCTGCTTTTTCTTCCACTCTTCAAAATTCCGAAAGAACTCTGGAACACACTGGAAACCACCCGTTTCCGCATCCGAATCTGCCAGCGACAACACTCCCTGCACATTCACCGGCAACGGCTCCAGGGTCGTGTCGATATCGGTATGAATAAAACCGCTGAAGGCCCTGCCGCCCCGATTGGGTGTATTCAGATTGGCGCGATCAATGGTGACCCACAAAGACTCATCATCCCAGATATCAACGAAGGCATCGTACACGCGCTGGCATTGCCGGTTGTCCCACAGCGCCTGATGGTTGTACACCTCCACCATGCCGCTGTTATTCAACTCCTTCATGGCATGGGTACGGAGCTGTCCAGCAGCCCACGTCTCCGGATCAGCTGGGTCAATCTCCTGAAACTCCCAAAGCAGTTTCACCAGACGCTCCACATGGGCTGCTGGAACCGCCTGCCGCACAACGACAAAACCATAGAGCTGCCAGTGCCTGAAATCTTCGGTAGAGAGGACCCTGAGTGGAAGCGTCTTCTTGAGATCGCACAGCGGCGTTCGGATCACATTCGCCGTCAAGCTATTGGTAGCGGGAACAGCAGTCGTCTGCATCGCAAAACCTCCGCGTAGTAGCGCATGCCTGAAATTTAGCGATTTACGGAGGACCAGTGTTTGCCTGAAATAGCGAATACTGATGCTCAAATCTCATTTTATGGCAAGCAAGCTTCTCCCATTTACCACAAGCCTTTCGCGCCGATGCGGGCGTCCCAGGTTCGCTGGTGCGACTCCCAGCCGTAGTAACGAGCGTCGAGGAAAGCGACCACCCTCCCCTTTGTCATCTCGACCGGAGCGTACCCGGATTTCCTGCTACGTTGCTCCACCTGATATCCGCGTGTGCGGTTTTCTCTTAAGGAAAACCGCATGAAGCGCGTTGACCCCACGAGTCTCAACAGGAAATCCGGGGGAGCGGAGTGGAGAGATCTGCAGTTCTGCCAGCCTTAGGTAGAACTGTTTATCGACCGAGGAAGAACGTTCGAAGGGCTTCGCCCTATCATTTTTAACCCAGGTACCCCCGAATTCCTGTTGAGCTCGTTGATTCCTCGGACCGCATGCGTCTTTCCTTGTTAGAAAGCCGCACTCGTGGCCCTTATCGACACTGCGAATCAGGAATTCGGGTCAGCTGGTGCGAACCGTTTGTTCGGATCTTGGGAGCACCCGTCCAGGGAGAACGGTTTGGTTACTACGCCAGGATTCGCTAAACGACTTGCCTTCCAGATCGGCTGAACTCGTGACCTGCGGTTTTTTCCGCATAGCGGCGAACACTACCCAACGAAATCAACCTGCGCTGGCATTGGAATGATGCCGCGCTCGTGGCCCATGGCAAGCAGTCTACGAATGGCTTCCTTCCCATCCTCGCCGTAATTGAGAGTGCGCTCATTCACGTACATGCTCACAAACCGGTTGGCCAATTGCGGATCGAGGTCGCGGGCAAACTGCATGGAATACTCGAGCGCAGCTTCGCGGTGGTCCAGAGCATGTTGAATACTGTCGCGCAGTGCCTGGGTCACCGTGAGCATCACATCCTCGCCCAGGTTGCGGCGAATCGCGTTGCCTCCGAGCGGCAAAGGCAGCCCGGTTTTTTCCCGCCACCACGCGCCGAGGTCGATCACCTTATGCAGTCCACTGGCCGCATAGGTCAATTGGCCCTCGTGAATAATCAAGCCGGCATCGAAATTGCCCGCCACCACTTCCGGAATGATCCTGTCAAAGGGAACGGTAACGGTTTCAATTTCCGGAGCAAATAGCTTCAGTGCGAGGTAAGCGGTGGTCAACGTGCCGGGAACCGCGATCCGCACGCGGCCAATCTGGTCCGTCGTATACCGCTGCGTGGCAACGATCATCGGCCCATAGTTCTCGCCCACGCTCCCGCCGCACGACATCAATGCATAGTCCTTCTGCAAATAGGGATAAGCATGAAACGAGATCGCGGTCACATCGTAGAACGCCTCGTTAAGAGCCCGTTGATTGAGCGTTTCGATATCGCAAAGCGTATGCGTGAATTTGTAGCCGGGTACACGAATCTTGCCGGTCGCCAGACCATAGAACATGAAAGCATCGTCCGAGTCAGGGCTATGGGCAATGGTAATCTCGCGAACGCCGCCCGCAGACGGCTTGACGCTGCCGGCTGGGCCGCCGGGTGCTAACGAAACAGAAGGAGTAGTCACAAAAACCTTTCTCGAACGGGTCGGAAAACTACAGGTGAAGAGCAGGCCGCTGCGAAGCAAAATTGCGCGGCAGGCTTTTCACGAAAACAGGCCAGGCCTAGAGGGACTTATTGCGCGCAGCATCACCGAATGAGCGAAGCGTGCTCACGCAGGCAGCAGCGGCAATCACCTTGATCGCATCCCCGGCCAGAAACGGGATGACCGATGCCGCCAGGACGGCCGGGAACCCGACATGTCCAATCAGGCCAAGCCATACCGCGCCCGTTGCCAGCACAAGAAGGCCGCCGAGCCCCGCAGCGCTCGTGGCGCGCAGAAAACTACGATTTCCCCGGCGATAAAGCAGGCTGGTAAGTGCCGCGGCAAAAGGATAGGCCATCAGATAGCCGCCGGTCGGACCCAGAAGCTGGGCCACACCACCCAGCCCATGAGGGCTGAATACCGGTAAGCCAACCGCGCCTTGCAACAGGTAAAGCGACAAACATGCGAAGGCAGCCCCCGGGCTTAACAGCAGGCCGAGCAGCAAGACGGCGAAGGGGTTGGCCATAACCGGGACAGGAGTGAAACCCAGCGGTATGGCGATATGAGCGCAGAGTGCCACCAGGGCTGTCCCTGCAACCACTGCGACGGGCGTGTTCCATGCTATGCGGGTCGCGGGCAACGCGCGCAGACTGTCCTGCTTGATTCCGAGCTCTTCCATTCTTCTCTCTTTCTTATGAACAAAGGCCGGATTTCAAAACCGGCGTGGTTCCGACGGGGCGATGACGGGGGCGTCGACCGGCGCATCCCGGCTGCCATCTCCAGGCTCCGCGGCGTTGTGCCGAAGAATATGCCGGGCTACCGAAAATGCAACCCACACCAAAGCGCAAAAACTGATTGCGAAAGCCACGAACAAAAGCCGCATAGGGGACGACCGGGCTCAGGAACACTTGAAGCATAACAAAAAACTGCCTTCCCCTGCAGCCGAACCTTTCCATGCGTTGGCAGGAATTTAAAGGGAATCGAGACACACTGTTTACCAACTATGCTTCCTCCAGCCCCGAGGCGAGAAAACTTTCCCAGTGGCCATGATGGAAACCAGCGCTTCGCTGAGAGAATAGAAATGCACTTGCAGAGTGACTGGGGCGACCATGAACGCAGGCAAAAAAAACACGCATCAGCGTTTGATCGAGAAAGTCTATCTCTATTTTTCTCGCTCTGGGCGCCGCGTAGGTACGGTTGTGGCCATCGCCGTTGCCATCTCTCTGGGCTACCACGCAATGTTCGGAGCCAATGGGCTGTCGGATTACCGGCAGAAACGAAACCAGCATCAGGCTCTGCAAAAACAGATCACGGAGCTGCAGCAGGAAAACAGCCGCCTGCAGGACCACGTGCAGCACCTGCAATCCGATCCGGACGCCATCGAGCGCGAAGCTCGGGTCATTCTGCGTTATGCCAAGCCCGGCGAAGTGATCTACGCCCTGAACGACAAGCCCGGCGCCAAGCCAGCCGCGAAGTAAGCCCGCCTTTCCATCCCCCGCAACCAGCCCCCGCAACCATCCCCCGCAAAAAGGTTGCGTTCTATGCAGCTTTTCTCTGGAGAAAACCGCACACGGTTATGTTGCTTGTGCGGGGCGTAACTCATCCACCGCTTTAGAGAGCGCCGCGTGCAGATGGCTCTGGACCGTCTCGTCGAGTTTTGCGCCACGAATGGTGAGGTAGAAAACGTCGATGGCGAGTTCTCCCTCGGTATCGATCAAGGCGACTTCGATATTGCAATCGTGCACGGCCAGGGTGGTGGCAATTTGCCGCAGCAGTCCGGGACCATCCTGGGCCACGACCTGCAGCAGTGTGCTGTGCGTGGAAGCGGTGTTATCGAAATCCAGGCGCGTATCGACTTTGACCATGATCGGGGCGCGCACTGCCTGACGCCGGCGCATCAGCACTTCAATCGGCGTCTTCAGGGAGATCACGTTCAGCACGCTCTCACGAAAACGCTCGACTTCAGACGGGTTGAGTTCAAACGTCTGGAAGGGGTCAGAGAACTGAAACGTATCTACGATGATGCCGGCATCGTCGGAAAAAGCCTCTGCTTTCACAATATTCATGCCCCAGGCAGAGAGGGCGCCCGCCATATCGGCGAAGAGCAGCTTACGGTCGCTCGCAATGACCGTGAGCTCCCACAATTGCCGCAGATTACGCAGGTTGATCTGGGCCGGCGAGGATGAGAGCTGCAGGGCCATCTGGAAGTGATCGCGAATCTGCTCCGGCATGCGCGTTTGCAGATACCGCTGCGGCAGTCCTTCCAGAAAGCCGCGCAGTTCCTGCGCCTTCTCCGGGGCCAGTGTGAGAATGCGTTTGAGCAACGTCGGATCCACGTCCGCGCGATAGCGCTCCTGATCCACGCTGCGGTCCATGAAGTTGGAGGTGGCCATGTAGAGTTGCCACAGGTTATCTGCCTTCCACGGTGTCAACGCATCCGGATTGACTGCCTTGATGTCGGCGTAGGTCATCAGGGTCAGCATCTTGAGGTGCGCCTGGGAAGCAGTTTTGTCGGCAAAGGCCCGGATCGTCTGAGTATCGAAAATATCGCGCCGCAGCGCCAGCGACATTTCCAGGTGATTGCGAATGAGCCGTCGCACCTGGTCGCGTTCTTCGGGATCCAGTTCCAGCCGCGCTAACAGGCTGTCGGCCAACTCCACGCTTTGCACCGTGTGGTCGCCTGTGCGCCGTGCCTTGCCTGTGTCATGCATCAACAGCGCCAGGAAGAACAGATCTAACCGCTCGATCTCGTTCAGCAGCGTAGCGAAGCGCCGTTCCCAGGCAACATGCGGCTGGCGCAGCGCATGCACGTTGTCGATCACCAGGAACGTATGCTCGTCGACCGTGTAGCGATGATACGAGCTTCGAATAACCAGCGCGTCGATGCCGTGGAACTCTGGTATCAGCAACTCCAGGATGCCGAGTGCATGCATGGTGCGCAGAGCATGCGCGGCGTGCGGCCCCAGCAGAATCTCGCGCAGCCCGTTCCACAAAAATGGCCCTTCGGGAAGATGTACATCGAGGACTGGCAGCGCGTCGGCCACTCGGTCTTCCGCGTGCTGCGTCAGCCGGTAACCATGGGCCGCGATCAGGGCAAAGACGCGCAGAATGCCTTCAGGACCGGTCTGCAGCGACGTTTCCGATACATCGACACGTCCGTCCTGTACGACGAAGTCTGTTCCGGCAATCGGCGTACGTTTGCGCCGCTGTGCACGGTAGAACGACTGCCTTGGCGGCGGTAACGCCTCCATGGCGAGCACCGTCCGGCGATAGACCGTACGCGCGTGACGATAGTAGGTGCGCATCCAGTAAGCGGGATCGGATGTGCCCTTGGTTTCGAGGCCAATGCTCTGCGCCGCGGCCTCGTCCTGCGCGTGCCAGTCGAGACTGTTGTCGTCGCGCCCACTGCGAAAGTGCAGAAAGCATCGCGTGGCGCTTAGAAATTCAAATGCGGACGCGGCATCGTTGTGCGTCGCATAGATCGAGCTCCCATAGCTAATGGGCCACGCTTTGTGTTCATGCAGGTGGTGCAGCAGGTTGAGCCAGTGGGCCAGTTGATGGTCCCGCAGCCCGCCCGGGCACTCTTTGATATTGGGTTCGAGATGGAAGATGGTGTTGCCGTATTTCAGATGGCGTGCGCGCGCCAGTTCTGCCAGTTTGTGCACGATGCCGCTCCACTCGCGCTGCGCCACTTCCGGCAATATCTGTGTCTGCAGCGTTTGGAACAGGGCCAGGTCGCCCGCCACAAACCGGCGATCGAGCAGAGAGAGCGTGAACTCTACGTTGCCTGGATCGTAACGGTCGCATTCCTTCAGACATCGGATCATGGGACTGACGCGCAGCCCGAGATCCCACATGGCCTGGTTGCATCCGCGAATGGTATCGCGGAGCTGCTGCTCGATCTTTTCGTTCGCGCACAGGTAGAGAAGGTCCACATCCGAGGAAGGGAAGAGCTCTCTTCGGCCAAACCCTCCCACAGCCACCATCGCAACCCCCGCAGGCAGAGGCGCGCCGCTCTCGAACTGCCATAGCGGTTCCAGAAGGCCGTCGACCGTCTGCGCGCGCCGGCGTATACACAGGACGCCATTGCCGGTGCGTTCAAACGACTGGCGCATGGCCGCCATCTCCGACCGATAGTGATCCCGCAACTGCTGTTGAGATGTGAACGCAGGTTTCATGCCGACCGTAGTTGCATTGGTTTTACTGAGTTGTAGCACTTCTTGCGTTTCAAGTCCCGCGGACAGGTGGAGCGATTGAAGCAGGATTGGAATGGCGAACTTTGACAAATTTCGATCAAGTGAAACCAAATCCGCACTGGTAAGGGAACAGGCCCGGAAGAACCTGGCCTGAGCGAAGTCGAATGGCGCGACTGAAAGCAGCCCTGGACGGAGTCCCGGGCAGGGTGCGCAACACCATTCAAGCCCCCTGGAAAGTCCCCTGGGGACGACTGAACGTGACCCAGGATGAAATCCCGGGTGGTGCCGAAGTCCGAGCAAAGGTTCCGGTAGCAAACGCGGCGCCGGATAGCCCTCGGGGATCCGGGCATGTGTCCTGCTCCCGAGATCTCCGCCTGCAGAGCAAGCGGATGGTAATTCCCAGCCCCTGAATTTGTATTTCGCTCGGATGCTCCCAGGTTTTCATTCTGGGTCATTTTCAGTTATCGCCATTCGACTTCGCTCGGGCCAGGCTCTACGGAACTCGATCGCATGGCTGGCTTAGCCCAGGACTTTACGTCCTGGGCTAAGCCAGCCGCCCCCCTCCCGAGGCGGTTCCGTGAGATCCCTGAAAATGACCCCGGTAATGAAGAATCCGGCAGCCCTGCACCGGCACTGCTACAACGCGGCTATGCCGCGCTCGCCGTTGCGGATTCGGATGACTTCATCGACCTTGGAGACAAAAATCTTGCCGTCACCGATCTTGCCTGTGCGGGCTGCTGTTATCAGAGCCTGCACAGCCTTCTCCACCAGTTCATCTGGTATGACGGCTTCGACCTTGATCTTGGGCAGAAGATCGACTGTGTATTCACGTCCCCGATAGAACTCGGTGTGACCCTTTTGGCGGCCGTGGCCGCGCGCTTCGAGAATGGTCATGCCCTCTACGCCGATGGCGATGAGGGCATCTTTCACTGCGTCAAGTTTTGACGGCTGAATGACGGCTTCTATTTTTTGCATAACCTGCTTTCCAGAGTAGCAAGAGTATAGCTGTGAGATCGATCCCGTGAACTCAAAAGACCCCAAGATTCCCGAAATCTAGGGAAAATGCCTTATATTCATAGGTATGAGCGGAACAGGACCAACGAGCAAACGAAGCAAAGACCAATATTTCTTCGGCACGCTGGAATCGAGCGGCAAAAATCAGGAGAAAGTCCGGGAAGTGGACTTCGGCATCGAGCAGCCGGAGGGCGTTATCATGACCACCCTCGATTTCGCGGTGAACTGGGTCCGCAAAAGCTCTGTCTGGCCCATGACGTTTGGCCTCGCCTGCTGCGCCATCGAAATGATGTCCATGGGGGGAGCCCGCTACGACTTGGCTCGTTTTGGAGCTGAAGTATTCCGACCGTCCCCGCGTCAGTCTGACCTGATGGTGATTGCAGGCCGGGTCTCCCAGAAAATGGCGCCCGTCATCCGCCGCCTTTATGAGCAGATGCCCGAGCCCAAATGGGTCATCTCCATGGGCGCCTGCGCGACGTCGGGCGGCGTGTTCAACAACTATGCTCTCGTTCAGGGCGTAAACCAAATCATCCCGGTCGACGTCTATGTCCCGGGATGCCCACCGCGTCCGGAACAGTTAATGTACGCAATTACACTGCTTCAGGAAAAAATCCAGCGCGAGCGGGGCACCCTCAAACAGGCGTTAAACATCCAATAACGTGCGTTCGTAACTGTGGGCGCCACGTCTGTTGGCGGGGTTAACTAGACGCTTACTCCCTGCTAAGACGTTGATTATAGGGTGGTCGAGACAGGAATTATGCTGTAGATTACCGGTTGTGGATGTTTTGCATCCAAGCATTTTGTTTCTGTACTACATGAAATTCTGCGACGTGAGCAGCAATTGGTTTGGCTCGACCGTTGTGTTGAATGACTTCAGATTTTGAATAATTTTCCAGTGGTTTGCGGAGGATAGACGCATGCACTCTCGCCCGTTGAGTTCACTGGGCCGAATTATGCTTGTAGCTAGCGCTGTGGGGTTCGGTTCCATGAATCTCCTAGCTCAAGGTTCGGCCAGTACTGCCGCAAAGCCGGCAGCTCCTGCTGATGCACCGGCTTCACGCATCGACATTTTCGCAGGTTACTCGTACCTCGCGCCTCACGGCTCGGTAACGATTCCCGGTGGTGCCGGCATCGGCCTGCCGGGTCCGATCAATTACTCGTCCATTAACTACGGCGCGATTGGAAGCTTTAATTACTTCTTCAATCGCTTTGTAGGTGGGCAAATTGAGTACGCCAACCATCCTGACGGCAACAACGACGGTGCCTCAACGGCTCAGGCAGGTCTGGTCTTCCGGTATCCCACCGCTGAGATCACCCCGTTTGTGCACGCCGACGCCGGCGGCGTCAGGCTCGGTGGCCCTTACAAGCAGCCCTACACCTGGGGTCCAGCACTCACGGTCGGTGGCGGTCTCGATTACGCACTCCCGTTCTTCGGTGGGCGCCTCGGTCTCCGTCTTTTCCAGGCTGATTACGAATACTTCCACGTCAACTTCGGACCTCAGCCCCCATATCCGACGGGTGGCCGTGCAAACCTGAAGGTTGCGCGCCTGAGCACCGGACTCGTCTTCCACGCGGGCTCGATCCTGCCACCGCCTCCTGTCACCTATGCTTGCACCGCGAGCCCGTCTCCCGCTTATCCGGGTGACCCGATCACGGTCACCGGCACGCCGGGCATGTTGAATCCCAAAAAGACCCCGACCTATAGCTGGACGGGTGCGGACGGCGTTAAGGTAACGGGCGACAACACGACTGGCGCGGTCGACACCACGGGCCTGGCCCCTGGCAACTACACCGTGACCGGCCACGTGTCGCAAGGCCAGAAGGTCGGCATGTTTGCCGATTGCACCGCGAACTTCACCATCAAGCAGTTCGATCCTCCAACGATCAGCTGCTCTGCTAATCCAACGACGGTACAGCCCGGCGGCACCGCAACCGTCACTGCCCAGGGTGTAAGCCCACAGAACCGCCCGCTGACCTATACGTTCAGTGGTTCGGCTGGCCAGGTGAGCGGCAGCGGCAACACCGCAACGCTTAGCACTGCCGGCGCCCCGGCAGGCGCCATTACCATCACTTGCAACGTACAGGACGACAAGGGCCAGACGGCTACTTCGACGACATCAGTAAACGTCGAAGCACCACCGCCACCGCCCGCGCCGAAGACGAAGACGCTTTGCTCGATCAACTTCGATCGTGACAAGAAGCGTCCAGGTCGCGTCGACAATGAAGCGAAGGCTTGCCTCGATGACGTCGCGCTGAACCTGCAACAATCACCCGATGCCACCGCAGTGCTGGTCGGCGAGGCTGCCTCGACTGAGAAGAAGGCTGACACGCTGGCTGCACAACGCGCCGTCAACACGAAGGACTACCTGGTGAAGGAGAAGGGCATTGACGCTTCCCGGATCTCGGTACGCACCGGAACACAGGGCAACAAGGAAGTCGAAAACTACCTCGTTCCTTCCGGCGCAACCTTCGATAACGACGTAACCGGAACCACCGCGGTCGACGAAAGCACCGTTAAGGTGCAGGCCCGCACGGCTCCGGCCAAGCATCACCACAAGAAGTAGGTACCGATGTGGTAAGAAGTGAAAAGGGTGACCAGTAAGTAATGGTCACCCTTTTCATTTGCCTTGACCCTTGCACTTCCATAAGGGCAGGGTAAAGGCTGGACGGTCTGTTGAAGTTAGTGCATTGCGGGCACTCAGAAGAACATGACTTCATTGCTAAGCCGTACACTCCTCTCCTCCGCTGTATGCCTGGCCGTATCCTTTCCCGCTCCGCTTGCCTCTGCCCAGGTTGTACCGTGGGCGCCGGTCGGTCCCGATGGCGGAGACGCGCGCAGTTTTGCCGTTGACCTTTCCAGCGGCAATCATCTCTACCTGGGCACGACCGCCAGTTGGATCTACCAGTCTCTGGACGGCGGCGCGAGTTGGAAGCCCCTGGCGAGACTCTCAACCAACGACAACTTGATCCTCGACAATGTCGATGTCGACGAATCCGACCCCAGGACACTCCTGGTGGGAGCCCATGTCCTCGATCACCAGGACGGCGGACTCTTCGTCAGTCATGACGCGGGAAAGACTTGGAACGCGGTGGAAGCCATGAAAGGGCAGTCCATTCGCGCTCTGACCCAGGCTCCCTCGGATTCCAAAACCTGGGTTGCCGGCACACTGAGGGGTGTTTATCGCAGTCAGGACGGCGGCGTGCAATGGACCCAGATTTCGCCTTCAGGCAGCATGGACCTCCACGAGGTGGAGTCCATCGCCATCGATCCCGAAGACGCCAGGGTCATCTACGCGGGCACCTGGCATCTGCCGTGGAAGACAACAGACGGCGGCGCCAACTGGAGCAGTATCAAGCAGGGGCTGATTGACGACTCCGATGTGTTTTCGATCATCATCGATCCCATCGTGCCCAGGGTTGTTTACACCAGCGCTTGTTCCGGTATCTATCGCAGCGACAACGGAGGAGAGCTCTACCGCAAGATCCAGGGCATCCCAGCGACGGCGCGCAGAACCCGCGTCCTGATGCTCGATCCCACGAATCGAAACACTGTCTATGCGGGCACGACCGAGGGCTTGTATAAGACGCTCGACGGCGGGGCGACCTTCAAACGCATGACCGGCCCCGATGTCATCGTGAACGATGTCTATGTGGATCCAAAGAATCCACAGCATGTCCTGCTAGCCACCGACCGCAGTGGCGTGCTCGAGAGCGACGATGCGGCAGCAACGTTCAAGGACTCAAACACGGGCTTCTCTCAACGGCAGGTTTCGAGCTTGTTAGTCGCTGCCAAAACACCGCAGACCATTCTTGCCGGCGTGGTCAACGACAAGAGCTACGGTGGTGTCTTCATCTCTCATGACCACGGCACGACCTGGACGCAGCAGAGTGCTGGGCTCGAAGGCCGCGATGTGTTCAGCATGTCGGAGGCTGCCGATGGTTCTGTCCTGGCGGGCACCAATGCCGGTATCGTCCGTTGGGACGGCACAACCTGGAAGCCCATAGGCAAGGTCGTTAAGTTCCAGAGCAAGACGTCTTACGTGGTCCGCAAAGGCAAACGGACCAAGGTCGAGACCACCGTCGTGGTGCCCGGCGGCCAGATCGGGGGACGTGTCAGCGATATCAATTCTTCCGGCAGCATCTGGTACGCCGCAACTGCCAACGGAGTGTATGCAAGCAGTGACCAGGGTGCCACCTGGCAGGGCGGCCCGGTCCTCGGCAAGGCAGAATTCCGTTCCATCGCAGCCGATGGGCCCACAGTCGTCGCCGCGCAAACGACCATGCTTGCATCTTCTCAGGATGCGGGTAAGACGTGGCAGCCCGTGCCTATGCCGCAGAAATCGACCTGGGTGCAGGCAATCGCCCTGGCTGGCAACGGAAGCCTATGGTTGGGTGGCCGTGAGGGCGTGTTTTATAGCGAAGATCACGGTCGAACATGGTCGGCGATGACTACGCTTCCCGTGGCCGACATCAGCGGGCTCAGCTATGACCCTGACCTCAAGCGGATCATCGTCACGTCCTGGAGTACGACCTGGGTCCTTGCCATCAACCCGTCAGACCGCACCTTCAAGTTCTGGGACGCGGGTTGGAGAGTGCGGCACGTGCGCTCTTCTGGTGGCCGCCTGCTCGCCGCAACACCTTATAACGGAGTCGTGATGGAGCCTGAACCTGTACCGCAGAAGACAGCGGAACACCCGCAGGAACCACGCAAGTCCCCTTACAGAGTCGCTGATGCCAACTTTCCGTAAGGCTATTGAGGCATGATCCGGTTGCGCCGTTTTGATCGGCACGATCCAAATCGAAACTGGCATCGTGATCTGGATGAGCTCTACCAGCTCGATCAGCTCTGTTTTCCGGCGGAGATTGCCTATTCAAAGGCGGAGCTACAGCATTTCCTCTTGCATCCCAGGTGCATCTGCTGGATTGCCGAACAAGCCGGCGAGCCACTCGCTGGCTTCATGATCGTGGAGCGCTCCACCCGCAGGGGGCGATCCACTGGGCATGTCGTTACCCTGGATGTGGAGCCGCACAAGCGGCGCAGTGGCATAGGAACCCTGTTGATGCGAACGGCCGAGCAGCAAATGTTGCAGGAGGGCTTCTCGGTGATGAGCCTCGAGGTGGCCGTGAACAATGCCGCTGCGCGGCATTTCTACAGCCACCTGGGTTTCGTCACGATCGGGCGAATCGCAAAATACTACGGGGGGAGGGGCGATGCCGAAGTGATGGAGAAGCTGATTCAAAGCGCTACGCGCGAGGTCAGTGATCTCTAGTGCAGCAGCTTCCAGCACACGGCGACACCGATCGCAAGTAAAGCCTGAAACGCAAAGGCAAACATCACGCCGCGTGCGCATCCCAGTTTGTAACTCTTCTCATGGTAATCGTCGTAGACATCGGCCGCATGCAGGGAAACGATCGCCTTGCGGACGATGTGCAACTCCTGCCTCATCGATTGATCGGCTAATACCGGGAAAACTTGAATGCCCATGGGGATCTCCCCTCTCAGCTACTGAGTGTAGTGGGAAGAGGGTTAGAGATATCTACAACTTTTGTCGGGTAACGTACATAGACATGCTAAAACGGTACTACGACGGTACCAAATTGGGACAGTTCGCAGCCGCATCCCTACTGGCTCTGCGCTTCCTGATCGTTTTTAATTACCGAGGTAAGGAGTCGCGATAGAAAGTGCTATGGACAAATGGGAACAAATGGGAACTCCGTCTGGAGTAAGTGCGGGTGTCCCATATCTCAGCACGTTACTTTTGAGATATGGAGAAATTTCACTGCTTTCGTGGAATGAGACGTCAGGCAGTGGCGCTGCCCGGCTGCAGGGTAATGAGCGTAATCTCGGGAGGGCAGCGAAAGCGGAACGGCAAATTCACCGCGCCGATGCCGCGATTGACATACAGCTGCATTCCGTCACGCATTCTGAAAAAACCATGGATGTATTCTCTGCCCAGATCGGGCAAAAGAAGCGGTGGCAAGAACGGAATGCGGATCTGCCCCCCATGGGTATGGCCTGAGAGAACCAGTGCGATCTGATGGCCCACCGCATCATCGGCAAAATCCGGTTCATGCGCCAGAAGAATTAAAGGTTCGCGGGCGGCGTCTCTCCTGGGTGGCAGCGCGAGTTTAAGGTCGGGCGTCTCCTGCAGAGCGTCCTTAATTCCGGCAAGCCAGATCCGCTGTCCACTTCGTTCCAGGGGCACGTAGCTGTTCGCCAGCACGGGAATTCCATGGCTCACCAGAGCATCCGTCACAGCGGGCGTACTCACGAGCGCATCATGGTTCCCCATGATGGCGTAGCGCAGAGGGCAGGTGATGCCGCTAAGGATCTCCGCGCAGTGGTAGCTCATGCCCGCGGCAGTGCGCGGTGGCAGTGGCGCGCGGCTTACAAAGTCTCCAGTCAGGACCACGAGATCGGGGGCCAGGGCATTCACCCGGCGCACCACTTCTTTAATAAAGAATGCTTCCGTGAACTGCTGGAAATGAAAATCGCTGATCAACGCGATCTTCATACCCGCAAACGCGTCGGGCAATCCGGGCAGCGTGATCGTCTCGTGGACGGTTTCAAGTGCATGGCGTGAGATTTCGCCCGCATAAAGCGCGAATCCCGCAATGGAACCCGCGGCGACGCCCAAAAAAAACCTACGGGTGAGCAGCGTACTTCCGGTAGACGACGGCGTGGAGAGGGTGTTTTCCGTCAATGCGCACAGGCTCCGCATTCCGGGCAAGCCAGCGATAGGTTCACGAAATCGAGGATAAGGGCCACCCCCTGAGTCTAAGTCGTGGCCGCCACCCTTTCAACCATGTGGCCAGGCGTGAGTACATGACTGCTGGCTAAGCGGAAAAGATACTCTGCAGCGCGGGATAGATTTTGCGATAGCGTGCATAAGTCTCCTGCATCATCCGGACTGCTTTTTCGTCCGTTGCCGTACGCTTGGCCACATGCACCACGGCATCGCAGGCTGCATCGACTGAGGGCCATACGCCGGCGCCCACGCCGGCCAGCAGTGCGGCTCCGTAGGCTGCTCCTTCTTCCGCCTGCACCGTCTCCACACCCTGGCCGTAAACATCGGCTTGTATCTGGCGCCACAGCGCGGAGCGCGCCCCACCGCCACCAACACGAATGCCGCGCACCGGGATCCGGAGTTCCTTGAAGATCGTGAGTGTATCTTTCAGGCTGAAGGCCACGCCCTCGAGAATTGCCCGCACTACATGGCCGCGCGTATGGTCGGCAGCCAGGCCTATCAGGGCCGCCCGAGCGTCGGGGTCCAGGTGCGGAGTGCGTTCTCCCATCAGGTAGGGCGTCCACAATACTCCTCCTGAACCCGGTGGCGCCTTGGCTGCTTCTGCACTTAATTGCTCGTAAGGCTCCGGCGCCTGCATGCCCGTCGGATCGACGCCAAAATTATCGCGGAACCAGCGCAGAGACAACCCGGCCGCCTGGGTAACGCCCATCACATGCCAGCGGCCCGGAATGGCGTGGCAAAACGTGTGCAGACGTCCCTTGGGGTCGGTCACGGGAGCGTCGGACGCCGCAAAGACGACTCCTGACGTACCGATCGTAGCGCTCACATCGCCTGGCCGGACGATGCCCATCCCCGTCGCGCCGGCGGCCTGGTCTCCAGCTCCTGCGACCACGGGCGTGCCGGCCTTGAGCCCGGTAGCTTTGGCGGCCGCATCGGTAATCTGGCCCACGACCTCCTGCGATTCAAAAAGAGCGGGCAGGCAGTCCGGATTCAGTGCCACGCCATCGAGCATCGCATCTGACCAGCGGCGATGCGCCACGTCCAGCAGCAGTGTGCCCGAAGCATCGGCTACATCGATCGCGCGCACCCCGGTGAGGCACATACGGACGTAATCCTTGGGCAAAAGGAAACTATGAAATCTACTCCAGATGCGTGGCTCATGCGTGCGCACCCATAGCAGTTTCGTAAGCGTGAAGTTTGTGAGCGCGGGGTTCGACGTGAACTCCACGAGTTTCTGTGGTCCGATGGTCTCGTTGAGATAGCGGCACTCGGCTGCAGTGCGTTGGTCGCACCAGATCAGTGCGGGCCGCAACACTTCATGGTTGCGGTCGAGCAGCACGGCGCCGTGCATTTGCCCGCTGAGTCCGACGCACCCAATCTCGGAAGCATCGACGCCATCATCCTTGAGCAACTTGCGCACGGCCGCCTGGCACGCCTTCCACCAGTCGTGCGGGTCCTGCTCCGCCCAGCCGCTTCGCGGCGAAGCAAAGGGCTCATGTTCATGGATAGCGGAAGCCACGACCGCGCCTGATTGATCGATGAGCAGAGCGCGCGTCCCACCGGTACCCACGTCAATGCCTAGCAGCTTAATGGTCGTATCCCTCCGACGTATCAAGTGATCTGCCCAAGTGTAGCGGATTCGCTTACGAATCCACAGTAGCGGTCTCGGACCGAAGCGGATTCGAGGGACCTGCGGTTCGCTTCACATCCCTCGTAACCGATGTTGAGGGAAGAGCCTACTCTCCCCTTTGTCATCTCGACCGAAGCGAAGCGAAGTGGAGAGATCTGCAGTTCAGCCACTTCCCCCGGAGATGCTTTTCGGCCGAGTGAATGCGGACCTACAGTTCACGTCCTTTGTAACCAATGTTGAGGTAAGGGCCTACCCCTCGAATTGTCATTCCGACCGGAGCGAAGCGCAGTGGAGGGACCTGCGGTTCTCTCTATTCTTAACCAACTGCCCCGGTCGAGAGCAGACAAAGGGCACAGCCATAGCCGTGCCCTTTGAGAGACGTGGAAACAGATCTAGAACTGGTTCCACAGGTACTGGTTATAAACATCGTGGTGGAACTGAACCTCAGGAGCCTTTACCAGGCTGCCGAGCAAGCGCGGGCAACGATCTGCCGACGCCTGTTTCAGGTCAGCATACCGGGCCTTCACATCAGCCCCGAGCAGAGTCGTGGTCCACTTTGACTTACGAAAATCTTCGATCGCCGTGTACACGTTGTCAGGCAGGTAACGCTTCGCCTGGCGCAGGTCCTTGATCTTTGCGATCTCACCTTCGATGCCCGTGCGGAAGACCGAATACAGAACCATGTAAGGATTCGCATCCGGACCAACCGAGCGAACCTCAACACGCGAGCTCTTCTCGTTTCCGATCGGCACACGCACCATCGATCCGCGATCTGTCGCCGAAGCCTTGATCTGGTTGGGAGCTTCGAAGTGCGGATCGAGCCTGCGATAGGCATTCACACTGGCATTCAGCATCAGGCAGACATCGCTCGCGCTCGAAAGAATGCGATCGATGAACGACCACGCCAACGGGCTAAGCTGCTCTTCGCCACTGGGATCCCAGAAGATATTCTTTCCACCCTTGGTAATCGACACGTTGGTGTGCATGCCGTTGCCGTTCACGCCGATCACCGGCTTGGGCAGGAACGATACCGAGAGCCCCATGCTCGTCGCCACCTGGCGGCAGATGAGTTTGTACAGCTGGATCTGGTCGGCCGCGGCTACCACTTCGCCGTAGCTGTAGTTGATCTCGAACTGTGAAGGAGCGACCTCCGGGTGATCCTTTTCATTTTCGAAGCCCATGGCGCGCTGCACTTCGGCGCTGGTATCGATAAAGGTCCGCAGCGGATCGCCGGGCAACGAGTGATAGTAGCCGCCCGTGTTTACATAATCGAACCGGCCCGTCTCGTGATAACGCCGCTCGGCGTCGATACCTTCAAAGAGAAAGCCTTCGATTTCATTGGCCGCATTCAGCGTGTAGCCTTCCTTTGAAAACTGTTCCGCCGCATAGGCCTTGAGCACGCTGCGTATGTCTGCCGGGTAAACCGATCCGTTCTTATCGATGACTTCGCCGAAGACCATGACCTTGCCTTGGCCAAACAGGTCTGCGGGAACCCAGTAGAACGCGCTCCAGTCGATGCCCAGGCGTAGATCGCTCTCCCGCTGTGCGGAAAAGCCGCGGATGGAAGAACCATCAAAGGTCAGGTTGTCCCAGCTCTTCACCAGAAACTTCTTGTCATAGTCCAGCATGTGCAGGCGGCCTTCAAGGTCGCTGAACAGCACGGTGACGGCCTTAATTTCCTTGGTGTCGGTCAGATACTTCAGCCGCTCTTCCTGAATCTGGTGCAGGGGAACCCGTTTCTTCCGCTGCTCTTTTGCCTTCAGGTTCAGCTCTTCAAGTTCTTCATAGGGGAGCGTGAGAAAACTGCGTAATTCGTTCGGCATGGATCTCCTTCAAAAAAATGGATACCGCTCTTTGGGCCGCCAAAGAGGGAAATGGCGGATGTTCAATCAGAATATAGCGTGCCCAGCCGGTGACCAAGAGGAAGGAAAGGAGCAAGCCCAGCCGGCCAGCCGGTTCGACGCGGCGAAAAGGCCCTCACCCATCCATCTGCCCACCTCCGAAATTTCCAGATATGCTGGTTGCTATGTCAGGGGCCCCGGACCTCATTATCCTCAAGGAGCCTACGACCATGGTCACATCATTGCCGGGAGGCGATTTAAACAAAGTTGCGAAGTTCCCTGTCGGCTGGTCCATACTGCTGATCATTGTTGGTTTTTTCGCTTTGGCTTTGCCGTTTGAGGCAGGCATTGCGATTGCCATCCTGGTCGCGGTGCTGGTCATTGTGGCCGGCATTGCCCATCTCGCAAGCACGTTTGCAGCGCGCACAACCGGCGGGTTCTTCTGGCGGCTTCTGGTTGGCTGCGCCTACCTGATCGCCGGGGTCTACCTGATCGTCCACCCCAAACTAAGCTTGATTTCGCTCACCCTGGCCCTGGCCATCCTTTTCCTCATGGAAGGTATCTTCCATCTAGTGACGTTCTTTCAGATTCGCAAAGCGCCTGGCTCCGGCTGGATCCTCTTCGACGGCATCGTGACACTTATCCTGGCGGTCATGATCTGGAAAAGCTGGCCCGCCAGCGCGGTTTGGGCCCTTGGTACGATCGTCGGCATTAATCTATTATTGAGCGGCTTCACGCGCCTCATGTACTCCCGCGCAGTGAACTCGAAACCAAAGCTGTGACAACGGCCATGACCACAACCAATACCGAAAAAGCTGCTGCGGCGCGCAAAAGCCTCGAATACGTCAAGGATGGAATGATCGTCGGTCTCGGCAGCGGTTCGACCGCGACCTTCGTTATCCAGTTCCTGGGAGAACTGGTCCAGCAGGGACTGAAGATTCGCGGCATCCCTACCTCGCGCGCCAGCGCGGAACTGGCGCAGTCGCTGAACATTCCGCTCACAACCTTCGATCAAGTCCACTCGACCGACGTCACCATCGATGGAGCGGACGAGATCGCCGCCGGCCTTGCACTGATCAAAGGTGGCGGAGGCGCACTGTTGCGCGAAAAGATCGTCGCTGCCTCGTCTAAACGCCTGGTCATTGTGGCCGACGAGCAGAAACTCGTGGAGCGCCTGGGCCGCTTTCCTTTGCCGGTCGAGGTCATCCCATTCGCTGCTGCGCCGATAAAGTCAAAGCTGCAACACATGGGAGCAAACCCGGTTCTGCGCACCCAGAAGGACGGCTCTCCGTACATCACCGACGAGGGCAATTACATCTTCGACTGCCACTACGGCGTCATTGCTGATCCGCCTGCGGTGGCCCACGCCATCAAGTCCATGACGGGTGTCGTGGAGCACGGTTTGTTCCTGGGTCTAGCTTCGGTAGCGATCGTAGCCGGCCCCGGAGGTGCGCGCACCATCGAAGCCTGACGAGGGAGCCTGACGCTTATCCCTGCACCGTGTGCTTCCTGTTCACCGCAAGCCCTTCCTCCTGGACCGGTGCACCCAGGTTCGCGCCAAGGTTCGCACCAGCTGACCCGAATTCCTGATTCGCAGTGTCGATAAGGCCACGAGTGCGGCTTTCTAACAAGGAAAGACGCATGCGGTCCGAGAAATCAACGCGCTCAACAGGAATTCGGGGGTACCTGGGTTGAATACGAAATTTTTCGAATGCTTTTCGTCTGGGGTTCCGTGACACGAATCGCACCTCTACGGTGGCGAGATCGGCGCCGTCTCGTGGAATCGCTTCATATCCACGCCCGCCATTCTCCCTTCCAGGTCGTAGACGAAAATGTCCGTGAACTTCGCATCCCAAATGATCTCAGTAGCGCGATAAGAAGATCGCGCATTGACTATTTGCGAGAACGTCTCATCCACACCCGTCAGCAGAATCAGAAACTCCGCGCCACTGGCGTTCATTTCTTCTTCCGTAATGCCAAACAGCGGGCTCTGCTCATCGATCACATGCACCACTGTCCATGAAAGAGGGAAGAACACCACACTCTCGCGCTCCAGGCTCAATGGGTAATAACGGCGTACGTTCACTCCACTTGCGTTGAGCTCGAATCTCGAAACCAGCAACCGTACATGCAGATCGATGATCTGGTTGTTCCGGGAATTGATGATGCGGAATTGGAAAGCGCGACGGTTGCCAATCCACGACATCAATGCATTCTGGCTGAACAAAATATCGGCCACAGGCCGGGAAAAGCGCGCGAAGACCAGTCCCGTAACGACGGCAAGACCAAGGAGGCTGACAACGGACTCAAGCGCAACCAGGGTGTTGGTCAGCAACCCGACCGGGACGGTGCTGCCGTAGCCGATCGTCGCCGACGTGTGAATGCTGAAGAAGAACGCCTTCAGCAACGGCGCATGAATTCCTGTATCGAGCGTGTTGACAAGCCCTTCAGGTCCACATGCCGCATACGCCACGGCAAAGCAGCCATTGAGCGTCAGGTACACTGCGGCAACGAAAAAGAAGAACCGATTCCAGGTCGTGCTGACCAGATTGGAATAAGCCAGAAACGCATGCAGCCCCCGGCCTCTTGTCTGCACATTGAAGGTGCCATCGCGATTCAGCAGGCGAAGGTCACGCTGTTGAGACATGACTCTTCCGAATCCCAGGTCACTCGTGGGGTCGTCGGGCGTTTTCGGAGGGAGTGAATTCTGTTCCTGTTCCGTCACGACATCATTCTCTCAGAGCAGCCACGGCAGAGCGCCGGCGGTAGCAGATGGAGTGTACCCTCAGCGCGTAGGATAGAAGTTCATGGTGATTGGCTGGTCACATCGAGAAGTACAAGACCCGAAGGCCGGCGCCTGGGCGCAAATCGATGCAGCCCAGAGAAACGTGCAGCTGCCTTGTCTTCTGGTGCCGCAACCTGCACACGCGGTACTTGCCGGCGAACTGGCTGCCGCCCTGTTGCCGGAAATCTTCGGCGAGTTGCCGCCAGAAATCGCGCGCGCCATCCAGATGCATGACACGGGCTGGGCCTCGAGCGATGCGCAGCAAATACAACGTCTTCGCTCGGGCGATGCCAAGGTGTCCAAAGCTGGTCCAGTCTCGTTTGTCGCCATCCCGCTGCAAGAAGTGACCGAGGCCTGGACCGCTTCCATCGACAGTGTCGAATCTTTCTCCAAAGCAGGCGCCGTGATCGTCAGCCGGCACTTCCACCTTCTCGCGCAACACGATCGGGCGCACCACCAGCACTTTCTTCAAGAGGAACAAACGCGTCAGCGCAAGCTCGAATCCAGCCTGAAAGCCGGGGCGGAGTTAGACCGCTGGACTGCGGCTCTGGGTTTCTGCGACGTGGTCTCACTCTATCTCCTGAGCGGGTTGAGCGGCCCGGTAGAGTTCCCTCTGGCGCACCCCGCCTCGCCGCAGGCCGGCGGGGCCCTGCGCATACGGCTGAGCGTCGACGGTCCTAGTCTACGGTTTACACCCGAGACGCTACGCGTGGGCAGCACGCTCTCAATCCAGGGGCTCAAGCATCCCGTTCCGTCTCAAGGACCACGTGCCGAAACGCTCACCTGGCGCCTTAGCTAAACGACCCCATCTTCCTTAAAACATGGAAGATGGGGTCGTGTTTTCAGAACCTGTAATGCTCAGGGAGACGGCAGGCCTAAGCCTGAACGATGTCACCAACTAGACCAGGTCGCCAACCTTTTCGGCGATATTGCTGGCTGCTGAGCCGACATTGCTGCCAACAGTACGCACCTTGGATGCGACGTCACCCGCCACGTCCTTGGTGTTCTTGTACACACGCGTCGCGTGCTTGCTCAGGTCGCCGCTCGCGTCCTTGATGTATTCAGTTGCATCCTGCAGATTGCGCTTGAGTTGCTTGCGGGTTTTTTCCCCGGTCTGTGGAGCGTAAATAAGAGCTGCAGCCGCACCAGCTGCTACTCCAAGAGAAAAAACTGCCCAGTAACGGACTGCACACATAGCCATCCACCTTTCAGAAATATTGCCGCTAAGTCACCCACTTGGAGTGCGCGATCCCATGATAGGTTGCAGGATTACCCTGACTTCTCGAAATTATGGGAGTGAGCAAAGGTAGCAAATAAATTCCCTGGGCAAAAGGACTGCGGTCTCACCCAAGTTTGCTATTGATTTTTGGATAAAAAATCCTTAAAATAAGAGCTTTGGCATGTTCCAGCGGGCTTTTGTGTACAGGGCAGCCAGCCGCGGGTCAATGCTTTGTTGCTCATCTCCCTAGAGGATAACGGATCAAATGGCAAAACGTCGTGGTAATCCAAACTGGGGTAAGCCGGAGCCAATTGGCCCGGTAGTCCCGACCGTCACTTCTTTCGAACAGGTGGTCAAAGAGTTTAAGCTGACTCCCGATCAGTACGTGCGCTCCACACGCTTGCGTGAGTGGGCGCGGCGCAACAAGAATTCGAAGTATATCCCGGAAGCTCTGCTCGAAGCCTGGGGTTTTGAAATCGAATCCACCTTGTAATCAACGGAAGTGTGCGAATAAGAAAACGCCGCATCGAGCGGCGTTTTTCGCGTTTAATGAATCCGCGGGCGACAGCGGCAATCGAATAGGCGGAGAATACGTGCATGCAGAACAAGCTGCCATTTACCGACGTACCCGGAGCCCTGGAAGAGTTCAAAGCCGGCCGCATGATCGTTGTGGTTGACGACGAGGATCGCGAAAACGAAGGCGACCTCACGCTGGCGGCTGAGTTCGTCACGCCGGAAGCGATCAACTTCATGTCCAAGTTCGGCCGGGGCCTCATCTGCCTCACCCTCACCGAGGAACGAGCAGACTACCTCCGCCTCGCCCCCATGTCGGCGCAGAACTCCTCGCGCTTTGGCACTGCGTTTACAGAGGCGATTGAGGCACGCGAGGGCGTAACGACCGGCATCTCCGCCTACGATCGCGCCCATACCATCAAAGTTGCCATTGATCCCAGCATGACTGCGGCAGACCTCGCGCGGCCAGGACACGTATTTCCCCTCCGTGCCCGGCGCGGCGGGGTGCTGGTGCGTGCCGGCCAGACCGAGGCTTCCGTCGACCTCGCCCGCATGTCTGGCCTCATCCCCGCCGGAGTGATCTGCGAGATCATGAATGACGATGGCACCATGGCTCGCGTTCCCGACCTGGTGGAGTTCTGCAACCGTCACGGATTAAAAATGCTGACCGTGGCCGAATTGATCCACTTCCGTCTGCAGAACGAACGCTATATTTTCCGCGTCGCGGAATCGATGGTGCCGACGCCCTACGGCGACTTCCGCATGATTGCCTACGAGAGCGAAGTCGACGGGGGAGAGAGCCACCTGGCTCTGGTGTGCGGCGAAGTTAATTCAGACGTCAACCCGGAACCCGTGCTGGTGCGCGTCCACTCGCACTGTCTGGCTGGTGACGTCTTCGGCACAACTCTCTGCGGCTGCCATCAAGTAGTGCAGAAGTCACTGGAGACGATCGCCAAAGCCGGGCGGGGCGCCCTGATCTATCTGCACAACTCCAGCAAAGGATTCGACATCGACCGCACGGTCACCCCCCACCGTCTTTTTCTGCACAGGGAAGAGCGCGTCGGCGAGCATCCAGAAGACAAGCATCAACGCATCCTGCGCCAGGTCGGCCTGGGCGGCCAAATTCTCTCCGATCTGAACATCCGCAAGATCCGGCTGCTGTCGAATACCCCGACGCACATTCCGGCCCTGCAGGGCTTCAACCTGGAGATCGTCGACCGCGTAGGCCTGACTCTGGATCCCGTAAAGCCCGGCGCTCGCTAAGACCTGGTCCCCGAATCAGGTCTTACGAGTCGCCGCAACTTTGCGATCGAAAATGAAATTGTCATCCCGACCCGAGCGTACCCGGATTTCCTGCCACGCCGTACTTGCCACGGCCACGCATACGGTTTTCTCTCAAGGAAAACCGTAGGAGATTTGCCAGCACCACTCACTTCGGCCAGGAAATCCGGGGGAGCGAAGTGGCGAGACCTGCGGTTCAGCATGTTGGGCAACGAACGCCGATGCCTTACGCCCCCGGAACCAGTTGAGGCAGCGGAATACCGCGCTCGCTCAAGAGCCCCTGGAACTGATCCACATTGGCAAACAAAGCCGCATGCAGCCCCACCGCCTCAGCGCCGGCTATATTCTTTTCCAGATTGTCGATAAACAAAGCCTGATCCGGCGCAACCTTCAGCTTCTTCACCGTGTGCAGATAAATCGCGGGATCGGGCTTCACCACCCCCAGATCGCATGACCAGGTCAAATGGTCGAACTGGTCCAGCCAATCGAACTTCGGCCTCATAAACCCGAGCACGCCCGCCGGCATATTCGAAAGAATCCCCAGCTTGAACCCGGCCGCTTTGATCCTGGGAATCCAGGCAAGCATCGCCGGATTCAGGTTCATCCACAGCAACGCATCCTGTTCCATCAGCTGCTCAATCTGCTTACCCGTGAATTCGACCCCGCATTCCTCGGCAATCGTCTGCCAATACGTCTGGCCATTCAAAATGTCGGCATCGTAGTCTAGACGGTGTTCCCAGTAGGACTTATCGAACGACGCATCATTCACTCCGGCAATGGTCAGCAAATTCTTGTGCGCCTGTGGATCGGGCGGTCCGCTGATCACTTCACCATAGTCGAAGATCACGGCTTGCAAATCCATACGTACGGGCTCCTTGCGATGCAAAAATGAGATGCTGTCTGTGGCTATTACAACATGCAAGGCGCGCATGAACGAGGAAGGGAACACCGGTGACCCGCGGCGGCAAAGCACGATGGTCGGCCAGAACGCAGTGGGACGCGGCGGAAACGCCATGGGCTCGTGAAGTGGCCAGGCTGCGTGCAGCCGGTGCGCAGCTATGGGATTTGACCGCTTCCAACCCAACCACCTGCGGCTTCACCTATGACCCGGTGACCACTCTGCTCCCGCTCCAGAACTCCACGGCTCTGCAATACGAGCCTGACCCCAGGGGCCTGAGGACAGCCCGCGAGGCCGTAAGCCTCTACTACCGTGACCATGGAGCCATAGCCGATCCCGGGCAAATCTTCCTCACCACCAGCACCAGCGAGGCTTACAGCTTCCTCTTCCGCCTGCTGTGCGATCCCGGCGATGAAGTGCTGATCGGCCAGCCGGGCTACCCGCTCTTCGATTTTCTGGCGCAGCTCGACGACGTTCGACTCATTCCCTATGGGCTTTTCTACGATCACGGCTGGCATCTCGATCTGGAGGCGATCCGCCACCGCATCTCTCCCCGCACTCGGGCCATTGTCGTCGTCCACCCCAACAACCCTACCGGGCACTTCACCCGGCAGGCAGATCGGTTCGCACTTGAGCAGGTATGCCGGGAGAACGGCCTGGCGCTGATCGTCGACGAGGTTTTTCTCGACTACGAACTCACAGGCCATGCAAAGGGACTGAGCTTCGCGACGGGCGCTCACCCCGTACCCACCTTCGTGCTCAGCGGACTGAGCAAGGTAGCCGCGCTCCCGCAGATGAAAGCTTCCTGGGTCGCCTGCTTCGCCGAACCAGAGACACTGGTGGAAGCTCTGAATCGTCTGGAGATCATTTCCGACACATTTCTCTCGATGAACGCGCCGATCCAGTGCGCAGTTCCAGAATGGCTGCAACACCGCGATGCCCTGCAAGGCCAGATCAGGCAGCGCACCCGCAATAACCTGGCCGCGCTCGATGCCATTCTGCAACGGCAAACCATGGTCACGCGTTTGGAAGTCGAAGCAGGCTGGTATGCCGTCTTACGCATTCCCGGCATCAGGAGCCAGGAGGAAACGGCAATGGAACTTCTGCTGCAAAGAAATGTGGTCGTCCATCCTGGAGGATTCTTCGGTTTTTCAGGTCAGGGATGGCTCGTCGTGAGCCTTCTCACCCCGGAGGACGACTTCAGGAGCGGGGTTGGCGGCATGATTGAGCAATTGAATGGCCACTTCTAGCGTCGATGCGAAGTTTATTTGCAACAGGAAGGACTCAAGATAGTTACTAATACTTTCGTGTCATTCATTTTGTACTTTGTATATGATGTGTAAATAATTCATTACAAATCGGTTAATCGCTAGAACATTTGCTGCGTGTCGGCAAAAAATGCTGGCAAATGTTCCCACCTTGGTACATTTTTCAAAAACCTAATCCGTCACATGCGGAAACCAGGCTGAAGAAATGGATTCGATTGCTTTTCTTCTCCGATCGTAGTCTGCTGGCCGTGTCCGGGGACCACCCGTGTTGTTTCCGGTAACACCATCAATCGATCGCGTATCGATCGCAAGATTTGCCGTCCGTCGCCTCCTGGCAGGTCGGTGCGCCCGATCGAACCAGCGAACAGCGTATCGCCAGCCAGCAATAGCTGCTGCGGAGCAAACAGCAGGCAGATGCTGCCCGGCGTGTGCCCGGGTGTATGCAGCACCTCGGCGGGTAGCGTCGACAGTCCAATCACCAGACCATCTTCGGCACTGGCATCGGGAGGTGCCACCTCCGGGGTAGCGACACCCAACCAACCGGCCTGCATCTCCATCATGCCCAGCAAGCCAAGATCGTTCTGATTAAGAAGAATGGGCGCTCCGGTCAGTTTCTTGAGTTGTACCGCTCCGCCGACGTGGTCGATGTGGGCATGCGTCACAACAATCTGACGCACGGTCAGTCCATGTTTCTTGAGCCGGGAGAGAATCCCGGCAATGTTATCGCCGGGGTCGACCACCATGGCTTCGCGCGTTGTCTCATCGCCCAGAATGGAGCAATTGCACTGCAGTGGCCCAACCGGAAAGCTTTCGAAGATCATCCCCTGATTTTAGGGGATACGCGGGAAGGTGGGTCGGCCTTTAGGCCTGAAGGGTACGGCCTTTTAGGCCGTACGAAAGCGGCTTGTTGAAGGGGACGGGCTCGGAAAGGTACGGCTTTTAGGCCCGAAGGGAGCGGCCTCTGAAGATACGGCCTTGAAGGCCGTACATATCATCAAGCGCTATTTGGCGGGAGCCGCTGGCTTGGCAGGTGCGGTCGTCGTGGTTTTGATATCAGAAAGCACCGACCGGGAGCCGCTGCTGCGTTGGATCAAAACCGTAAGTCCGATGGAAGTAAACATGAACAGAATAGCCGCCCACGTCGTCACCTTGGTCAGAAGGTTCGCTGCGCCGCGCGGACCGAATGCGGTCTGTGAACCCTGGCCGCCGAAGGCGCCTGCGAGATCCGCACTCTTGCCCTGCTGGAGAAGAACCACCCCAATCAGGATGATGCAGACAATGACGTGAATGGTGCCGACAAACCAAATCATGGAAAACTGAACCTCTATCTAATTGGTGCGGAAGAGGGGACTTGAACCCCTATGCCTCTCGGCGCCACCCCCTCAAGATGGTGTGTCTGCCAATTTCACCACTTCCGCACTTAAAACAGCGACTTACTTTCAACAACTTGCCGGAAACAGCGTACCCACTGTATCCAGTTTTGCCACGATCATAAACGGCGTTCGCCTGAGGCGGACGGAACGCAGCGTCGCTTTTGATGTTATCGTGCCCCGCCGTCTACTGCAACGTGAACGAGTGGTTGTGATCCCGGGCGGGGAATTGCGCGCGGTGCATAGGCCACAGGACCGCCCCAGCGATTACCCCCGGCGGACATCTGGGAAGCTGTTAATTCCCAGTGACCCGAAAAGAATAGGTGCCTGCGGGCAATTCGTAGGTGGAGCTTCCCTCGCCGCTACTCAGCAGATGAAGTTTCTTGCTTCCGGCCAACGCTTCTCCATCGAGCGTGAACCTATCCTGCTGACTCGCCGGTAACGGCAGGTGGGCTGTGGTGTTGGGCGGAATCGTGACCAACCAGGTAATGGCTTTTCCTTTCATCGACCATGAAGAACGTATTTCGCCGTAGGAGGAAAGGTAGCGGAAGTCGAGACTCCCCAGACGCACATCGAAGTTTGGATGGAGATTGATGGTGTGGAAGCCCGCGTCTGAGGGCAGGGCATCGATGCCAGCCGCGTAGCGGTAGATCCAATCGGCCACGGCGCCATAGGCATAGTGGTTGTAAGAATTCATGCTGGGGTCGCCCCGCATCTGGTCCCCATTCCAGCGCTCCCACATGGTGGTGGCGCCATGCCCTACCAGGTATCCCCATGAGGGATACTCCGTGTTGAGCAGCAGGCGATAGGCAACATCGCTGTGACCCGTATCAACCAACACCGCCAACAGATAGGGGGTACCAAGAAATCCGGTTGCCAGGCGCCAATGATTGGCCTCGATTTTGGCAATAAGCTTCTTGCTGGCTGCATCGCGAAGGGAATCGGGAATTAACTGCATGTTCAGCGCCAGCACGTAGCCGGTTTGCGTATCGCCCCCTTTGCTCTTGGCTTCGGGATTGTTGATTCGTCCGAAAGCCGAAGGGCTGTTATCGGCCCCGGCGACAAATCCGTCGGCATGAACATACTCATTGGCAAAGGCTGTCTTGATCTTGCTGAACAGGTCAGCATACCTGGCTTCATCGTCGGTCTTGCCCAGGGCATGCGCCATCTGCCGCATAAGCGTGACATCGTAAGCCCAGTAGGCAGTAGCCACCAACGGCTCAAGCGTAGGTCCTTCCGGAGATAGCCAATCCCCAAAGGGTATGCCGTAGCCCTTCTTCCAAAGGAAATCCGGATTGCCCGCCTGGATCGCCGACAGATACTTCTCCATTGCGTCCCAGTTTTGCTCGAGTACGCGCGTATCCCCGGACTGCAGCCATGCCGTCCAGGGAATGATGACGCCCGCGTCACTCCAGCCGGCGCCGAAGCCGGGGGAGGCCGTGCCTGTACCAGGAGCGAAGATGCCATACATCGGCGTGCCGACTTGTGTGTCTCTTACATCGCGCGCAAACTTCTTGGAAAACTGCGTCAGGTCCATGTTGTAGGAAGCAGTCCGCCAGAAGACCTGCGCGTCCGCGGTCCAGCCCAGACGCTCGTCACGTTGCGGGCAATCTGTTGGTACACCGACGAAGTTGGAACGCTGCCCCCAGAGGATGTTGCTCCAGAGCTGATTGATCATCGGGCTACCGGAGTGCAGTTGGACCGTAAAGGGAGCGTCCGTATAGATGGCTACCGCCTTTACGGTAGTTAGGTCAGGCTTAGCGGGCAGGCCACTTAGTTCCACATAGCGGAAGCCATGAAATGTGAAGTCGGGCTGGAACTCTTCCAGGCCTTTGCCGGAAAGAATGTAGTGGTCGGTTGCTTTGGCTGTTCGCAGGTTATCGACATACAGGGTGCCGTCAGGATTCAGCGCTTCAGCGAAGCGCAACTGAACGTCGGTGCCTGCGGGACCTTGAACTCGCAGTAGCGGAACTCCAGCCAGATTCTGATGGAAGTCATAGATATAGACTCCGGGCTTGGGGTTGGTCATGGCATCCGCGGCGAGAGTCTTTTGGGCGCGAATGGGCTGGAAAGACTGCGAGACAATCTCCGGCTCCAAGGGCTTGACCAGGTCGACCGGTTTCCAGTGTTCATCGGAGAAAGCAGCCGTATCCCAGCCCGCCTGCTCTTTCCGCGCGTCGTAGTTTTCGCCGTCATAGATTTCCGCCTGAGAAATCGGAGACAGATCCGCTCTCCATGAAGCGTCGGTCGAGATCCACTCAACCGAACCATCCGCATGCTCAAGGCGAAGCTGCGCTTTCAGTGCCGGGGGAGTGTCTCCATAGTTGTATCCCTGGCGAAACCACATCAGCGGCGTGGTGTACCAGCCCGGCGCAAGCCATGCCGCAATCGCATTTTGCCCGGTCTTTAATTGCCGGGTGACGTCATACGCCTGGTAGGGAACGCGCGCGCGGAAATCGTCCCATCCCGGTGACAAAACCTGGTCGCCCACGCGCGCGCCGTTGATCTGGAACCGATAGGCGCCCAGCGCAGTCGCGTAAAGACGCGCAGAGATCACGGGCCTGCTTATTTCAAAGCTGTGGCGCAGTAACTTCACTGGTCCGGTTTGCCAGGGATTGCCCAGGGCAGCCGTGCTCATGGGCGTGGCTGGGGGCACATAGGCAATCGCACTTTGCCATGCAGAATCGTCATACTCCGGGCTATACCAATTCTGCTTCGCATCGAGGGCGGCCTTCCATTCCTTGCCGCTTGTCCAGACCATGGTCGAGCCATCCATCATCTCGACATAAAGACAAGCGTTCATCGGCGTGCGGTTGGTCTCAGATGACCCCATGCCGTTCGCCGAGGGCGCTCCGTACAATGTGACCCCGACAGCCAGCAGGTTTCGACCAGCGCGCAGCTCAGCCGTGACGTCCTTGCGCAGGTAGGTCTTCCATGGCGCTTGTTTCCACGGCGGCAGCGGCACAGTCTCCAGCACCTGCTTGCCATTGACCCATGCAGCAGAGGAATCCTCTCCGGTAACGAAGAGGGCCGCGCGTTTCACCGGCCCTGGGAGCTGGAATCGGAAACGAAAATCGTGTTGCGTGTCGCGGCCTTCCTGGGCACTCTGAGTGGAGACGTCCGCATTCGTGATCCATGTGGCGCCAGATTCACGCGCCGCCCGGTGCTCCGCGTCCTCATATCCAATCCACTGGGCTTTCCAGCTTTCCTTGAGCAATCCGGTTTCCCACCAGCTCTCGCTTGCCGGGTAGGGCTTTCCATCCTTGTCCCAAAGTTCCACGCTCCAGTAGTAGCGTGTTGAGGGCGCCAATTCCGGACCGCCATACACCACGCCGAAAGACTTGTCTGAAGTGATTCGGCCGCTGTCCCAGACATCCGGCTTCGCACCGGCCAGCAATGCGGGCTTCGTCGCCACCTTGATCCTGTAGGCCGTTTGACGTGCACCGAAACCAGCATCCTGAAGCTGCCAGGAAAGCAGCGGTTGGGCTGAATCGATTCCCAGGGGCTGGTCCAGAGAGTCGCATGCAAGATGGGTCGGTTTTCCTACGGAGGCGGACGCGAGGCAAGACGTGACCGCAAGCCCGGCGAAGACAACCACAAAAGCCCGGCATAACCCGCGCGCGCGTTTGGATTCAGTATTGGCTTGGTTAAAGTCTTCGAGGCTAGCGGTGCATTGTGGCTTGGTCTTCATGCGGCTTACACTATCCAGTCGTCCAGCGCCAATGTCAATAGGAAAGAGCTATCTCTGTCGAATCGAGGGTTGTGGTTTGGCGGCGCAAATCGGGGCCGCGGTCAAAAGGTTTTCTCCCCTTTTGAGAAGTCGCACACTTCCGCATCGAGAAGAGTGAATGCCTCGCTTCCTGGCTACGGTGCGATACATCGATGGGATACGCCAGCGCCTCTCTCCTCAAACCAAGACTGATACCAATGAGCTCGGAGTCATTCTTAACTCCGACGAAGCCGAGATAGATGACGGAAAAGCGCATCCTGTCAAAGGCAGCGTTACTGCAGGTGTGGTCTCGCATTACACCTACCCTGTTTTTCTATAGGAAAAATGCCCCGCCCGCTCAGGCTGCGGTGTACTGTTGATGGCAACCATGCTATGCATTTACATTCCAATAGGGGATTAGCGACTTGGCAAAGGCAAAGATTAGCCGGCTCTATCTGATTCCAATTCTGTCCAAGGCCATGGACATTCTCGAGTTGCTTGAAACGGAGAAGAAGGCCCTTACGCTGGAAGACATCTTCCAGCAGGTTCATATTTCCAAGACCAGCGTCTATCGCATTCTCAAGACCTTCGTCCATCGCGGCTATATCGCTCAATCTCAGGACGGACGCTATCGCGCCGCCGCGCGTCCAAAGAAAATCCGCTTCGGTTTCGCCAGCCAGAGCGTGACCATGCCGTTTTCAGAGGCCGTAACCGCCAGCCTTCGGAGCGCCGCAGCCAATTCGGGTATCGACCTGGTGGTGATCGACAACCAGTACGATCCGGCGGTCGCTTTGCGCAATGCGGAGGATTTCGCCTCCAAGGGCGTAGATCTCGTGATCGAGTTTCAGATCGACGAACATATCGCGCCTTTAATCGGACATAAGCTTTCGAGCGCGGGAATCCCAGTCATCGCCATCGACATTCCCCACCCTCACGCCACGTATTTTGGAGTGGACAATTTTCAGGTTGGCTTCGAGGCTGGTGAACTTCTGGCGCAGCATGCAATCGATCAATGGAAAGGCAAACCAGACTGGGTTGTTGGCCTGGACATTGCTGACGCCGGATCCTTCGTGCAGAGCCGGATCACGGGAGCGTTTCAAGGCGTTCGTTCACGTCTGCCGCAGTTTTCTCCGGATCGCTTCATGAGGCTCGAGGGCGGCGGATTGAGGCAGCGCAGCTACCAGGTGACAGGAGCATTTCTGCGCGACCATAAAAAGCAGCGCATTCTTATCGCCGCGGCGACCGATACCAGCATGCTTGGCGCCCTCCAGGCGGTGCGTGAGCACGGCGCCGAAAAGTATGTCGCCGCGGTTGGTCAGGATTGCATCCCGGAAGTGCTGGAGGAGATGCGCTCCGGTGCGAACTGTCTCATCGGTTCCATTTCTCATGAAGCTCACACGTATGGTCCACGTTTGGTCCAGTTGGGGCTTGCGATTCTACGGGGAGGCGCCGTCCCGCCTTATAACTTCGTGAACCACAAGCTGGTAACGCCTGCCAGCCTGAAGTAAGGCAAGCACTCTAACTTACTCAGGAAACTCCGGGGCTCGGGCGAAACGGAACCAGTCCCGTACCCTTCAGGTAAGTTCCTGCCCTCCCCCTCCCCCTTGTCATCCCGGCCGGAGCGTTAGCGCAGTGGAGGGATCTGCGGTTCGCGTGTGCGGTTTTCTCATATAGGTCCCCGGGCTTTCGTCTGTTTTCAACCTCCCATCTCAATGGACGCGCGTGACCTAGTCATCTGGCGGATGTACTCAACCTATGGAAGTGCCATCATAGGCTCGTCAAGTGGAGGTACATCATGAGAAACGAAATTCAGAGTTCAGGGGTCTGGAACTCGTTGTCGAAATCCATATCGGAAGCAATCGATGCAGTCCAAGACAGCATATTCACCATCCATGGAGCAGGCCGCTCGACCTCAAGTGGAGTTGTGTGGCGACCTGGAGTCATCGTGACCGTGCGTAGCGGTCTCCGTCGTAAAGAGGTAGTCAAAGTTGCCCAACGCGGCGAGCCGCTCAACGCGAGTGTCGCGGGAACGGACGCGGGAACGGATCTAGCGGTACTTCGCGTAGAGTCCAATAGTCTGAAACCTGCTGACACCAGCGGTCTTGAGACTACGCGCGTCGGGGAGCTTGTGCTGTCGGTTGGCCGTTCTGCGCTCGGCGACATCTCGGCTAGTTCAGGAATCATCGCGCGTCTCGGCAGCCCATGGCGAACCTGGCGCGGGGGACAGATGGATCGCCTCATTCGACCGGATATCCGACTCTACGTGGGCCAGTCTGGCAGCGCATTGGTGAACGATCACCATCGCGTCCTGGGTATCAATAGCCCTGGGCTGGCGCGCAATGCCATCATCACTGTGCCGGCACAGACGATCGATCGGGTTGTCGACGCAATCCTTGAACGTGGCCACGTGCCCCGTCCATTTCTCGGTGTCGCGATGCAGGCCGTTCCCGTTCCCGAGGCTCTGCGCGCTCAGTTCGCGGAGGGAGCCGACCAGGTTCTCCTGGTTTTGCACGTCGAACCGGATGCGCCCGCAGCTTTGGCGGGAGTGCTGGTGGGAGATCTGGTCGTGTCACTGAATGGCGATCCCGTTCATGACGTTCGTGATGCCCTGCATCGCATTGCCGGCTTGAGCGTCGGAGACTCTGTCTCTCTTGTCGTGATCCGGGGAGGCGCGAGAATGGAGTTGACCTTAACTGTGGCGGATCGTGGCTGACCATCGCAAACACGAAATACAAGGTCGAGCGGAGGCCGGGGCAGTACGCCCGCTCGACCCGTTGCTTGTATTGCCATGTGTCGATTCGACGTTGCACTCGAGCTACTTCGTAGGTCTTCGAGGTGCACGGGGCGTGGACTTGTTGCGCGTCGCACTTCCGTCAACTCTGCTCTTTCGTGCACAGAGCGACAATCCGGATGCAATTGTGATTGTCACCGAAGAGTCATTTCCAGCAGCGTGGGCAGATAACAGCTCGCTCGAAGAGGTCTTCTCTGACACGCCTGCGGTCCTGCTGGCGGGAACTCTCAGTGTGGCCCTCACGAGAAGCGCTTCCCGCTTAAACATACGCTCCGTGCTTCCGTTGGCCATAACGACTCATCAGCTTATTGCCGCGATTGCAGCGACGGTAGCGGGCTTCGCCGTCACCTTGCCACGGCCCTCTTCCTCAGCAGGAGATGAGATGGATCGTATTCGTCCTGAGCTCGATACCCACGCGGGACTATCTCCAGCGGAACATCTAACCGCAAGAGAAGTGGAAGTTTTACGTCTGGTTGCTCTTGGGAAGGGAAATAGGGAGGTGGCTGCGCAGCTCAACGTCTCGGAACACACCGTGAAGTTCCACATCAGCTCGGTTCTCGCCAAGCTCAACGCCCGAAGCCGGACAGAAGCCGTAACCATCGGCATCCTGCGCGGCCTGGTTACCATATGAAGATAAGTTCAAGCCCGGTCCAGAACTTCCGGCGCTTGAACGAAGGCGACGCGAAGGTGGTCTACTGAACCTCACCCTTCTGCAGCACCTGTTTTGTCACTTCTCCCGGAATACTCGTCCCCTGTTGCAATGCAATCTGACTATGCAGGCGCTGGAATTGGGCGAGAGCATTTTTTTGCGCTTCTGTATTGCCGAGAGCCCGACTCACCTGTGCCAGTCGATACCACGCAACTTCATCATCGGCATTCAGTTCGACGGCCTTTTGCAAATGCGGCAAGGCGAGATCGGGTTTCTGCTGTGAAATGAGGGTTGCCGCCAGGCCCACTTCTGCTTCCTGAAAGTCAGGATAGTACTTCAGCGCGGTTTCAAAGAGCTGTTGTGCCTGATCGAACTCACCCAGTTGGCGATGGATTTCGGCCATTTCGTAGCTCGCGTTGGCATTGCCCGGATCCAATTGCAACTCCTGCGTAAAGGCCTGCGCCGCCTCCACCCGGTCTTCCGTTGTGTGGTTAAGCTGCCAGCGTGCCAGCAAGGCCCGGCCGATGCGGTAATGGATCTTCGGACGGCGGGGATCGAGCTCAAGTACCTCGCGATACTCGCGGAGTGCGAGATCCGTCGACCCCTCGCTCTCGAAAGCTTCGCCCGCAGCCTGGTGCCGCCATACAGAGGTTGGCGCTACCACTTCCAACTTATGCAACGTGAGGAAGGCGAGATTCCCGTAGATACGGCCAGTGTGGTAGAGAATCTCCGCATCGTTGGGATACAACCGGTTCAGCTCCAGGGCCAGCGTCACGGCATCCCCGTCACGCTGTAAACCGGTATAGGCCCTCATCAACTGCAGGCCGCACAGACGTTTTGTGGTTGGGTCGGCGGTCTGATGGAAGCCCTTTTCCAATCCGGGCAGTGCCTCCTGGAATCGACCTAGTTCCGCCAGCGACATACCAAGTAAGCTGTCCAGCTTAGGAAGGCCTGGCTTCAATGTTTTCGCCGTTCGAACTTCGCTTACAGCCCCCTGATAATCACGAAGCTTGAAATCGATCACGCCGAGGGTGGCATGCACTTCTGCAACGTCGGGCTCGAGCTTTGCCAACTTCTCGAAGGCTGCTCGCGCCTCGGCATACTGCCCCGCAGCGAGTGCTCTCTGGCCTGCAGCCGCATACTGCTCCTCCGCGTCCTGACCGGCTGCCTGTGCCGGCAACGCCAGCGGAAAAAAGTACGACAACGTCAACACCCAACTCAGTTGCCATCGCGTGCGCTTCAATCGTGGACCCATCATCGCCGTAGAACTCGTCTCATATAAGTTGTCCCGCGCATCCGTATTTTCTGCTTCGCCGCACCAAAGATCTCGACCGGTGCTGCTTGCACTAAGGAAAGCAGCATGATGCTCGCAGAATCCGAGAACCTCGACGGGGAATCCGGGGTAGGAGAACCGGTTCAAGTTTATATCCTGTGCAGAAAACTCCGCCACGCCGTTAAGGCGTGGCGGAGGCGGATCAGGCGGTGGTCTTGCGTCAGAACGTAACCTTGCCGCTGACTTGAAGGATACGTGGCGCCGACGATTGAGTAACGAGGCCGAAGTTCGAACTACCCACAGCATTCTGAATAGATGCGTTGCCTCCCGATCCGTTGACGATCAAGCCGCCGACATCGCCGCCATATTGGTGATGGTTGAAGGTGTTGAAAGCGTCCAGTTTAAGCGCGAATCTCAGCCGCTCGGTGAAGGCGAACTCCTTGCCGAGACCCGTATCGAAATTATTGATGCCCGGCTGCCGCAGGGTGTTCCGTCCAATGTTTCCATAGGTCCCAAGCGCGGGTTGGGTGAAGCAGTCCGCATTGATGCGCTGGAACTGCCGAACCAGGTTGCTGTGAATATTGCATCCCGGCACGAGATTCGCATGCTCAAACACCGTTCCGTTCAGGCTTTGGATATCGTTGGCCGAGATGGTGTAAGGAAAGCCGGTTTGGAAGGTAACGATGCCGGTGAGCTGCCAGCCGCCGACTGCCAGGTTGGTCAGCCGGTTGACTCCGCCGCCGAACTTCTTGCCGCGGCCGAACGGCAGTTGATACACATAGCTGGAAACGAACCGAAGATCGACGTCGAAGTCCGAAGGCCCGTAATCCAGCCGGGGGTCATGGTTGTTTTCAAAGCCCTGGAAGCCGGACCCTGTGGCGCCTACCCCGGCTGCCGCCGACTTGTCGTCCAGACTCTTGGCCCAGGTGAAGACTGCGGTTGCGGCCAGATCGTGAGAGCGATGTTCAAACTTGACGTTTACGGCGTTGTAGTCGGAGTAGCCATGGAAGTCGCTGTTGATGTAGAACCCGTTGAAATTCGGATAAGGCAACCGGCTGATCACCGTGCACGGAGCCTGGTTGATGTTGATGTAGGCCCCCGTCACTGGATCCTGAGCCTGGCAGAACGCCTGGCTCGAAGCCGGAATTGGATTAGGCTGCGCGATATCGCGTCGATCGAGTAGATGGGTCGACTTGGTGCCAATGTAGTTCAGCTCCAGGGTCGTGTTGGCGGCCAGTTCACGCTCGGCCGAGAACGTCCACGATTGGACATACGGATCGAGCGGGTTCTCCGACTCGATCACGGCGATGAACGAAAGCGTGGATTCGGGGAAGGGACCAAGTTTGGAGAAGCTGGGGAATAGCTGATTGCTCAACTTGGGGACACCGGCAACCGTGGTCGGAGTGAGATTGTTGCGGATGCTATAGGGATAAATATCCGCCGAGTCATCGATTTCGCGTCCTTCAAAAGAGTCGAAGAAGATGCCGTAGCCGCCGCGGACAACCGTCTTGTCGGTCAATCGGTAGTTCAAGCCGAAGCGAGGGGCGAACGGCGTCTTCTGACCCGAACGCGGGACTTTTCCGCAGTAGCGCAGGATGGATCCTCCGTTGAAGCCAACGCCCGGCGCGACTCCGTCGGTCGTCAACTGCGGATCGGCATAGCAAAGACCGCCCTGCGAGTTAGTGTTATCCAGCCAGAAGAAATGGTTTTGCGCTTCATACGCGGCCGCGCGGAAATCCCAACGCAGCCCGTAGTTCAAGGAAAGCCTCCGGGATACCTTCCAGTCATCTTCCACGTACGGCGCAAGATAGTTGAAGACGTGGTCTTGTGGGTTGCCGGCCTGGGTCGTAGGGCTTAAAGGGCCGGGCACAAATCCGCCTACCGCGTTGTAATATCCGGTCAGCAAGTCACCGATGGCATTGCCGGTGCCGCACAGCGGCAGGCCATTGTTGATCGGGGAAGCAGGATTGGTGCAGCCGACCGTGTTGATGGCGGCCGTTCGGCCGCTGAACGTGAAGTCGCCATAGAAATCATCGTCCAGGTTTCGAATCAGGCGCCAGTGACGAAAATCGATGCCCAGGCCGATGGTGTGCTTTCCATGCACACTGGTGAACGAATCGGCGAACTCCCAGTTCGGATTGTCCGATCCGGTGTAGGCGTTGACCGGACCGCCGCCGCTGCTGAATCCGCCGGTCCCGAAGCCGATGTTTGGATAGCTCTGCTGCAGAGATCCGAAGGTGGTAAAGACTCCGGTCTCACCCAGCTGGCTCACAAAAGAAGCCGGAGGGGCCGTAGCACCCTGCGGGGACTGGGCGCGCAGTCTGCCGAAGCGGAAATTATTTACGTTCTTCGCGCCTAGGCTGATGGTATGAGATATCTCCCAACTGTCTTCGGTTTCGAAGGATCGCTCGAGACCCAATTTGATCGATCCGGAGTTGGACAGGACCGAGTTGGTGAAAGTGGAGTGCGTGTAGCGGCCGAAGACGGAGCCTAGTTTGCCCAAGGCTTGATCGACGCGGTAAGTCTGCTGGTTGGTGACCAACGGCTCGGGAATGGTGGTGATGAAATTGATGACGCCCTCGGGAAGGTTGGCCGCGGTGGGTGCGGAAAAGTAGCCGGCGCCGATGCCCGCCTGCGCGATTCGCGCCGTTTGCGCGCTCACCGGAATTCTCGTTCCATAGTCGTTCAACCCGGTTGTCGGGTCAGCCGGCAGGCAATCGAAGCCTGCGTTCAGCACTGCCGTGCAGGTGGGTGTTCCATAGGCCGGCAGCAAGCCTCCCGGCAGGCCGTTGACCGCCGGATAAGTGGTTTGGGAAAAATCGCCCCCCAATTCCGCCGCCGTGGGTACGATATCTTCCACTCGTTGGCCGCTGTTTGCCCGCCAGCCTTCATAGTTGGCCAACCAGAAGGTCTTGTTCTTTCCGTTGTAAAGCTTAGGGATATACACAGGACCGGAGGCAACGAATCCGAACTGGTTCAAAAGCAGAGAGGGAGAGATGGTTTTTTGATTGGCAATGTAATCGGTGGAGGTTGGGAACGGCGACGCGTCAAAGGCATTGTTGCGATTCGATTCGAAGAATGTGCCGTGGAGGGAATTCGTTCCCGACTTGCTGACGATGTTGACCTGGCTGGCGCCGAATCCATTCTCAGCCGGGTAAATGCCGCTCTGCACCTTGAATTCCCCAATGGCGTCTTGTGAGAGAACAACCGCCGGAGTCTGCAGCGCCTGATCCGTATTTACCAGCCCGTCCAGGGTATAGTTGTTTCCCTCGGGACGGCCGCCGTTGATGCTGATAGAATCGCCTTTACCTTGGCGAAATGTGCCCTGCTCGCCCCCCACCGTCACCGCGCCTGCGCCAATCAATACCAGCTGCAGAAAGTTGCGCCCGTTCAACGGCAGGTTAGCTACCTCATCCCCGCTTACTTCCTGGGACAAGGCGGCAGTGTCCGTATCCAGGTTCACCGCCTCCGCGGCCACTTCCAACGTCTGCGTCACAGCGCCCGGTGTCAAGGTCAGATTGATGCGAATCTTCTGGGCAACCGCCAATGTGAACTTGTCTGTCACGGATTTTTCAAAACCGCTGATCTGCGCTGAAACCGTGTATGTACCAGGGTTCAACGATGGCGCGTTGTAGTCTCCCACCGAATTAGTCACCGTGTTGAAGGCAGCATTTGTCGCCGTGTTGGTGACCGTAATCTTGACGTTAGGAAGGACGGCGCTGGTGCTGTCAGTGACCGTCCCCAGGATGGTGCCGGTCGCTCCCGCTTGCCCGAAAGCTATGTTGACCGCTGCTACAGCGAAAACACAGAAGAGAAAAACCCTTTGTAATAACATTTCCGTCCCCTCCAAAAGTGACTGACTGTGCTGCCGCGGGCGGGCTGTATTCCCCACTCTTCGGCCGTTTGTTGTGTGTTGCTGCGAAGCCGGGTAAGACTCACTCCGCGGAGTCTTCAACAGAGACACGGTAAGATGTCGATTTTCGATACGCGCCGGAAGATATAGGGCGCAATTTGGCAATGTCAAGAGAAAAGATATTTCCCAATAGAATTCATGATTTTCCGGCAAAGCGGATTGCTCTCCTTGTTACTGCGGCGTATGCTGTGTCATCTTCGGGTTGCCGCTTGTGTGGATGACCGGCGTCATTACGGCCAGTCCTTGTTCATGGCCGCCGATCGCGGTAAAGCGTTTGCTCGTTCGCAAGATCGTTCCGGACCGTTCCAGGACCAAGGTGTACCGGGTGTCCGCCCGTTGCTGCCCGGCGGCGCAGGGAGTGACGATGCAGATACCCGCACTTAACCAGGAAGGGCCCTTTCGGGACGGGATCGCATGATCGGCCGAAATCTTTGGATAAAGATGTTTCTATTGGGAGTGGCCGCTTCGAGCCTGGCGTACGCTCAGGATGCGGTCAAAATCGCATCCGAAAGTCCAAAATACCTGTCGTTTCGGGGCAAGTCCCTGGGGCTGATCTCAGCTTCCGAACACTACGGCTCGGTCATCAATCGACCGTTCGATTACGAGAAATATCTCGCGGACGCAGCTCGGCATAAGATGACCATGACCCGGACGTTTCTGCTCTATCGAGAGTTACAAAGTTCGCGCAACCCTTCCTCACCCGCCAAGCCGGAATCTCCAGACTACATCTCGCCTTTTGTGCGCAGCGGCCCAGGCAAGGCCTTGGACGGTGAGCCCATCTACGATCTGGACAAGTGGAACCCGGAATATTTTGAACGGCTGCATCGCTTTTTAGATCTCGCCTCTGAAAAGGGGATCGTGGTGGAGTTAACGGTGTTCAGCAATACCTATGCGGACAATATATGGGCGCTGAATCCATTGCGCGCAGAAAACAACAAACAGCACGTTGGCGCGGTCGCCTGGCAAGACTATATTTCGTTAAAAGATGCGGCATTGGTGAGCAGGCAGACGGCCTTCGCCCGCAAGATCATCCAGGAGACCAGCGGGTATGACAACGTGTACTACGAAATTTGCAATGAGCCCGGCGGAGGTTTGCCGGGACATGCGTCTGCCGCGGACGTGGACGCATGGCAGGAGGAGATGGCCCGCGTTCTTCGCGATGAGATGCGGCGTCTGAATCGTCCGCACCTGCTCTCCGGACAACCGGCCTTCACTTATGGCGACAAAATCGCACTCCCGATGGACGCCGCGTTTGCCAGTAAGACCCTTGACATCGTGAATGACCATCCGTTGCCTAATACACTGTTCGATGGCCACGTCTATGACATGGGCAACTTCATGTCCAGGGAGCTGATGCTGGATCAGGTTGCAAGTTTTTGCCGGGCAACGTATGCACGCCCGAAGCCGGTGGTGCTCGATGAAGACAATACCGCGAGCATGTATCGTGATGCGACCGGGTGGACGATCCATCGCAAGCGTGCCTGGACAGCCTTGCTGAGCGGATGCCACTATGACTACATCGATTTCTCGATTACCGTCGGCAGCGAGCGTGGGACCGCGGCATCGCAACGCGCGATCCGCGTGTGGATGCAGCACCTGTCAGAGTTCATGGCATCGTTTGATTTCATTCACTCCGGGCTTGCCTCAAGTTGGATCGCGAACTACCCGCAGCACCTTACGGCTTCGAGCCTGTCCGTCTCCGAGCGCGACTATGTGGCTTATCTGGCCGATTCCCGCGAAGTGGGCGATCCCGCGGCGGGCGAGCCGATGGGCGGAAGTGTCACACTCTCTTTGCCTGATGGCATTTACGATGTGCGGCTCTATTCACCGGTGACCGGTGAGTATTCGCCGGCGATAGAGGTGAAGGGCGGTGGTCGAAGCGCATTGGTGTTGCCCGCATTCAAAGACGACCTCGTAATCCGCGCGACGCGCCGCGACCACTAAGTCCCCACCGTGCCGGGCGTAGAGGAAAGCGACCACCCTCCCCCTTTGTCATCTCGACCGAAGCGTACCCGGATTTCCTACCTCACAGCACTCGCCATGACCACGCTTGCGGTTTTCTCTCAAGGAAAACCGCATGGAGTTCGCCGGAGCCACTCATCTCCACAGGAAAACCGGGAAGCGCCGATTGTCATCCCGAGCGGAGCCGAGGGAGCTGCAGTTCAACCCAGCCCCCGATGGAACTGCTGGCCAGGAAACCAGCTACTCCTCCGGTCCTTCAGCCGCAGCGAGATACCCACCGTCGACAATCAATTCTGTCCCAGTAATCCCTGATGCGCGATCGCTCGCCAGATAGAGAATGGCATCCGCAATCTCGTTGGGCGAAAGCATTCTCGCCATTGGAACCCTGCGTGTCCTCTGCATCAGGGTACGCGCGGGGTCGCTTGTAGACTGCACGTGCCCATGAAAAAGCGGGGTATCGGTAATTCCAGGGCAGACACAATTCACCCGGATGCCGGCTCGGGCGAGATCCAGGGCCAGCGCCTTGGAGAGCATCAGGACCGCTCCCTTCGAAGCCACATAGGCTGGCGTACCCTTTTGCGCGACCATACCGGAGACGGAGCTGACATTCACGATGCTGGCGCCGCGCGACTTGCGCAGGAAAGGAAGGGAATACTTGGTCATGAGGAAAATCGACTTGACGTTCACGTCGAAGACCTCGTCCCATTCCGCGGTGGAGCAATCCTCCACCCCTTTTACCAAAACGATTCCGGCGTTGTTCACGACGTGGTCGATCGCGTGAAAACGGGCCGCAATCGCTTCCATTGTGCTGGCCACGTCCGCATCGTTGCTGACATCGGCCGGGAAGAACTCGCATGCTTTACCAGTGGCCTGGATTTGTGAGCTGACGGCTCGACCCTGGCTCTCATTGCGATCCATCATGGCTACGCTGGCGCCTGCCTGGGCAAAGCGCTCGGCCACGCTGCGGCCGATACCAGAGGCGGCGCCGGTAACGACAGCTACCTGCCCATGAAACGAGAAAGGAAACGACAAAGAACTCACGCTCATGCCAGCAATCCGCCTGGGTGCCGGGTGAACACCTCAGGGTCATAGATAGACGCGACGATATCTGCCTGTTTGCGAATGCGCGCCCAGGTCGCATCGGCTTCCATCATGCTTTCCATGACCCCCAGATAGCGTCCGGATTCGATATTGCCGTATTTGAAGAACGCATCGGTAAGGATGACCTGCCCCTTTTGCGTATCGACACAAACGGCAAGGCTGGAGCGGTGATGGACGCCGGCCCAGAAGACCTTGAGGCCCGGCTGTATCTCTTCCTCGTCGGCAAGCAGGCGTACCTTCTCCCAGCCATCATTTTGCAGGTAACTGTTTACCTCGGGAGGAATGCGAAGGTGACGAGGGACGTGCAGATGATAGAAGGGCGCCTGAAAATCTTCGATCCACCCACGGCGCGACAGACAAATCTCTGCGTTGCGAAACATGGGGATGTTCGCCGTCGCATACGCTTGCAGCGGCGTGATGATGACTTTCGAGATGTCGTCTGGGGTAAGTCCCTGGGATCGTAGAATATTTTGCGGCAACTGGGCTTCGCTACGCGCGATCTGAGCTTCAGGGAAACCAAAGAAGTTCAGCCATGCACGATTGATGATTTCCAGATCTTGCGGCGGCCCGGTGTTGATGAGGATGTTTTCGCCACCACCACGGATGAGATAGATAAGAATGTTCATCTCTTCACGCTGGTTCCAACTTTCCATCCAATAGACTTCAGGGCCCGGGACCCAGAAGCTGCCGGCGTTGAACGCCTGTATCGTGAACTTCATACGCACCGTCCTTCAACCCTTTGCTGCAGCCACTCCCGCCTGGGTCACGTGAGCACGAAACCTGCGGACGCCATCGAGAAATACTCCAATATCGCTCCCTAGACTCAGGGCGCGAAAGCCTCTGCCAATCCAGTGCACGGCCGCCTCGGGTGAAGGCGGAAGGAATCCCGGAGCAACGCCATGGCGGCGGCATGAGGCGACCAGCGCGTCCATGGCGGCTAGAAATCGCGGATGCTCAAACTGTGCCGGGATGCCCATCGAGACCGTGAGATCGTAATGCCCCACCCAGGCAACGTCGACGCCGGGCACGCCGACGATCTCGTCCAGGTTCGCGAAAGCTTTTTCCGTCTCTAACAGCAGGATTACGGCGGTTTCTTCATTGGCCTGGGCAAAGAAGTCCGCCGTACCCGCCTGATAAAGATCGTGTGCGATGCCAAGGGCGACACCGCGCCTGCCCACCGGCGCATATTTGAGCTGGCTTACGATATCTTCCGCTTGCTGCTTCGTTTCCACGCGTGGCGCCATGACGCCGCGGGCTCCCACATCCAGAACCCGCGAAAGAGGCGCATACGCTACATCGGGAACACGTGCGAGGGGAACGATCTTGCTGCCACGGCAGGCTGCAACCATCTCCGCGAGCAAGGCGATATCGCAACGCCCATGTTCCATGTCGAAGATCACGAAGTCCAGGCCACACGCTGCGAGCATAGGGCCTATGCCGGGGGTAAAGAGCTCCAGGATCATCTGGCCAAGCAGGACGTCTCCTTGCTTGAGCCGCTGCCGAAAGAGGTTCATCGATTTCCGTTTCTTGCTGCGAAGGCAGCCTTATGTTTTTCAAGCTTCTGGAGAAAACCGGTACGCCCCAACACCTGCGGGTTAACGACATGTTGAGGCGCCTCACCGCGATAGATAGCCAGCGCGCCCTCGCAGTCGATTCGCCCCATGTCGCGGAACAACTCCTCAGTCCACGCGATCGAGTGCGAAGTCAGGATGACATTGTCCATCGCAGTGAGCGGCGAATCGGCGCTGAGCGGTTCCTTTTCGAAGACATCGAGGGCAGAGCCTCGGATGAGTCCGGTCTGCAGAGCGTGGATCAGGGCAGCCTCGTCGACGATTGGCCCGCGAGCCGTATTGATGAGGACCGCATCCGGTTTCATAAGAGCGAACTGCTGCTTGCCCAGCAATCCGCGCGTCTCATGGTTGAGTGGGCAATTCACAAGTACATAGTCTGAACCGCGCAGAAGTTCCTCCAGCGAGACCAGTTCCACTCCGAGCTGTTGTGCCCGTTCGCTCGATGCATAGGGATCAAAAGCAAGAAACCTGGGAACATCAAACACCTTGAGAAGCCGGATCGCCTCTGCGGCAATATTGCCCAGACCGATGGTGCCGACGACGCGCTGGCGCGGTTCACGGCCGAGGCGAACCGAACTTTGTGCCCATTGACCCTGGCGTACCAGCCGGTCTTTCGCGATGAGGTTGTGCGAGAGTGCCAGCACGAAAAGCACGATGGATTCCGCGACCGGACGGATCACACCGCCGGGGGTGATGAAGACCGCGATTCCGTTTTCCGTGCACGCGTCCAGATCGACATTGTCGTAGCCAACGCCGCAGCGGCCAATGGCGCACAACCGAGAGGCTTTCTTCAGCGACTCGGCCGTGATCTTTGGCTTAAGCGAGATCAGCACGTCGCAGTCCACCAATTGCTCCGCTGCGTACTCCGCGCGATATTCGCGCAGAAACTCATGCGAGATCGAGGGAACGGCTTCGAGCAGCGATAAACCTAAATCCGGGAAGATGGGCTTTCCTTCCTGGTCGCAAAAGTCGGCAGACAGTGCGACCCGAAAGGCCGTGAGATCGCGATCAGATTGCGTTACGTTTTTGACACTCATGCTTTCCGCTCAAGAACAATCACCCAATCCTGAAAGATGGGAATCTCCGGTACTTTCCATGTGCCCTCGGCATCGGGCGTAATCTCGCCAATCGGCTGCTCGCTGCCGTTAGCCGGATTAAAGAAGAACGCCTTGTGGATGCCGTTTTCGAGATGATGGAAGACCGGGGGTTTGGTGAACGCCGGGCAGAAAGCGATGATCGCTTCGCCGGGAATGTAGCCGGCGAAGGGTTGCCAGTAATTTCCCTTGGTCCAGTGGGGCTCGATGAGATCTGGCCGCGGTTCAAGTTTCCACCACGAGTATCGGGTAAGCAGCTTCTTGCCCAGGCCGAGTTGGCCCGAGCCGGGCAGTTGCGCCGCGGCCTCCCAGGCAGGGCCGCCCCAGGAATGGCCGTGTGGTGAAAGTCCGTACGGCTGCCGCGGAGTGTTCACCTGCCAAATACCATTGGCCCCGTAGGTGTGTCCCCCCGTGCCGCTCAGCATCGACGACCAGAACATGAAGCGCTGAACCTCTTCGCGGCTCGCCTCCTGAATGCCTTCGTAACAGACTTCTCCGATCAGCACCGGCATTTGCGGACGGGCAGCGAGCGAGGTCTGAACGGTATCGATCGTATTCGGCACGCTCTGCCGGTCGTTGTGACCCGTCTGCAACATGTCGAAATCGAGAAGGGAAGGATCGTCCACGCACTGGCGCGAGCTATTGGAAGGATGGACCGTGATGGGGTGATGATGAGCATCGATCGTGCGAACATAGCGCGCCAGCTCGGTCAAGCCGTGCCTTTGTGTCTCTGCATCCTGTTCCTTGGTCTGAGAGAGGTAGTAGGGCATGGTGCCTTCGCCGGCAAGGCACCACACAACGGGATAAGCCCCCCAGCGCGCCACAAGATACCGCCAATGTTGCTTGATTTTGTCGATGCCCATGCGAGGGATAAAGTATCCCCAGGATCCGACGATGCATGCCGCAAGCCCATGGTCCGCCAGGTACTGAATGCGAAGGTCCGCCATATCGAAGTAGGACGGGTTGATACGGGAATAATTCCGCTCCCACGGATATCCGGCCTCATTGGCTCCACGCGGATCGTACGGCTCCATGTCCGGGTAAAGTCCGGCAACGATCTGTACCACCGTAAAACCCTTCTCCACGCGATCGGCGGTCAACGTTTCAAAATCATCCGGCCAGCGGAAGCGCTTACAGAGAGCCATCCACCAGGTGTCACCCAACCAGAAAAAAGGAGTGCCGTTGGCATATTCGAAATGACGCCGGTCCTGCGCAACTTTGAGGACGCCATTCTTGTAATGAGGATTGTCTCCGATGTACGCTTCAGCGTTCAGCACAGAGGCGACATTGTGAAGATCCTTGTTGGCCGTGTCGCTGCAAACAGAGCGAATGCGGTACGTTCCCGGAACAGGGGGAGCGTAGCGTACTCGCCACGTGGACGCACCCGCCCAAAAAGCGGGCACACGCTCCTCATGGCCAAGAGGCGTCACTACGATCACGTCTACGTCTACTTGATTAAATGGGTCGGTATATTGCTTCCCGCTGTTGTAAGACCACTCCGCCGGAGTGCCGGTAGTGGCTGTCCTATCCTGCCCGAGCGCGGAACTGCTTACCGCGCTGATGGCCAATGCTTTGCAGAACGAGCGTCTCGACATCCCATTCAGCACGAATCTCTCCGATGTTCGTTTTTTTGAGCCATCCGATGATCGGCCAGACGAAAACACCTGTCAAGCATCGGCCCTGACGGGCTTGCCGATACTGTAAGCTGGTGGCAAATCAACGCAACCGCGCGCGTCGTGGGTGAGGGGGAAGGATGAGATGAACAATACTCCCAGGCGGCTTCGAGTGGGCGTCGCGGGACTAGGCCTCGATGCATATTGGAGCCAGTTTGCAGGGCTTGAACAGCGGCTCATAGGTTATCTGGGTGAGCTCGAGCAGAAGATCGCAAGCGGCCAACGAACGGTCATCCATCTCGGCCTGGTGGATACACCCCAGAAAGCTTTAGACACAGGGCACCGATGCCGGGCCGAAGACCTCGACCTTCTGCTGCTCTATGTCACTACGTATGCTCTTTCCTCCACCGTACTCCCATTGATCAAGCGCGCTAAGCTACCGGTGATTCTGCTGAATCTTCAACCCGCGGCGGCCATCGAGTACGAGCGATTCAATGCCATGGAAGACCGCACCGCGATGACGGGCGAATGGCTTGCGTACTGCAGCTCCTGTCCCGTGCCGGAGATCGCCAATGTTCTGCGCAGGTTGCAAATCCCCTTCCATCAGGTAACCGGCATGCTCCACGACGATCCCGTATGCTGGGCTGAATTGCAACAGTGGCTGCGCGCCGCCGAGGTGGTAAACAGCCTTGCGCACAGCCGGCTTGGCTTGATGGGCCACTACTACGGTGGCATGCTCGATATCGCTACCGATCTAACCCAGGTGAGTGGCCGATTCGATCTGCACATCGAGATGCTCGAAGTGGACGAGCTTACCGCACTCCGCCGCACTGTCTCAGAGGAAACGGTGAAGGCAAGGATTGAGGCGTTTCGCGAGTTCTTCGAAGTAGGCGAAGATTGTTCTGAAACGGAGTTGGCGCGCGCGGCACGAACCTCCATTGCGCTCGACCGGCTGCTCAAGGAGAAGCATCTGAACCTGCTCGCCTACTACCAGAAAGGCACGGGCGTAGCTGAGAACGAAGACACAATGAGTTCCATGATTCTGGGCGCCTCCATGCTCACAGGACGAGGAATCCCTGTTGCCGGCGAGTACGAGGTGAAGAATGTAATCGCTATGAAGATCATGGACTTGCTAGGCTTCGGCGGTTCGTTCACCGAATACTACGCGATGGATTTTACCGAGGATCTCGTGCTCATGGGTCACGACGGACCAGCCCACATTGGTATCGCGCAAGACAAAATCAAGGTGCGCCCCTTACGCGTGTATCACGGGAAGGTAGGCGCTGGGCTCTCGGTGGAGATGTCTGTTCAGCACGGTCCTGTGACCCTGCTCAGCGTAGTCGAGGAAAGGGATGCAGGCTTCAAGCTGCTCGTGGCTGAAGGAGAGAGCGTGTCAGGCGCGAACCTCGCCATCGGCAATACGAACAGCCGGTATCGCTTCCCGCTGGGCGCGCGCAAATTCGTCGAAAGCTGGAACTCGCACGGCCCTGCACATCACTGCGCAATCGGGATCGGACACGTTTCCAGCCAGCTTGAGAAGGTTGCGCAGCTCCTGCAACTTCCTTTCTCGCGCGTGTGTTAAAGAGTCTCAAATACTGTGGTCCAGTAAGATCGGTTATGCAACGTCGGCAAGAAATCCGGTTTAAACGATCGCAGAAGAGAGTTGCTGCGCCCAGTGCGCGACTGCGCCCGCATCCATGCGGTCGTGAAGCGGAGTTTCGAGAGCGGCCAGTTGCACAGCGAAGTTGCCGACGGTCGAGCTTTCCACTGCTCCGCAGCGTACCTCGAGATGGGTCGCGCTGGCCGTCAGCCGGTTTAGCAAACTGTTGCGGCTGCCACCGCCAACAATGTAAATTCGCTTGAATTTCTTTCCTGTGATGTGTGCAAGGCTGCTCAGGATTTCTCCATATCTGGCGGCCAGGCTATGAAAAATGAGATTCACCATCTTTGGCGCATCTTCGGCGCCTTCCTCATACGCTTGCAATCCGCGCTGCCGCAGTTGTCGATTGATACGCGAAGGCATTTCTCCAGGCAACAGCAAGTCCGGGTCGTCAACATCCAGCAGACAGGCAGGCGACGGGTGACGCTCGGCGGCTTGAATGAGCTCAGGCACAGTCCAGTCAATCTCCGTCGCCCACGCAGTCATGCATTGCCTTAAAAGCCACATCGCGTTGACGCTTTTATGAAAACAAATGCGTCCGCCAACAGCGCCCAGATTGGTGAAGTTCGATGTGTCCGTTTCTGCTGTGTTGATCGGCTCGTTCAGCAGCGTTCCAACCAAAGACCAGGTACCGGAACTGATGTAGGCCCAATCGTCCCCGTTGTCGGGAATACTTGCTATGGCTGACGCGGTGTCATGACAAGCGGGCGCAATCAGTGCAACACCTTCCAGGGCGGGCATGTTGAGGTGGTCTCCAATCAACTTGCCAACGATCGTGCCGGGCAGAACGAGCGGAGGCGCTGCCGACTGCGCAAGACCGGTCGCTGCGAAGATCTCTGGCGACCAGTCACGCTTCTCCGCATCGACAAGCTGGGTGTGCGTCGCATTCGTATATTCCGCCACGGCGCGTCCCCCAAGGCGATACAGCATGTACTCCGGCAATGTCAACCACGGCTTGTCGCGTAACTCCTCAACATCTGCAAAAAGCTGATAGAGCGTATTGATGCGGCTCATCCCGATGCCAGTGATGGCGCGAAGTTGTTTCCGCGAAATGAGCTTGAGCACTTCTGCCTGCGCATGAATGTTTCGCTCATCCCGATAGCAGAAAGGATCGGCGATAGCTTCGCCCTGTTGGTTCAAACGCACGTAATCGACTGCCCAACCGTCGACCGCAATCGACCGCACGCCTTCGGTCGCGATCTCCGCACTCTTGCGCAAACCCATGTCGACCTGTTGAATGATTTGTTTCAGATCCCAGCGCAACTCGCCATGCAGGCTTACGGGCGCATGGGCATGGCGGTGAACCAGCTCTATTCGCGGTAGACCATCGACCCACCGCAGCAGGGAAACACGACAGCTTTCTGCGCCAAGATCGACTGCAATCATCGCCCGCCGGTCTGCTGGGCTCATCTGAGAAAGGCCTCCGTTAGTCCTCCATCGATGGGGATCAGGTGACGAGAATAAGAATGCGTATGAACGGCCGACACATCCCAGCGCGATTGAAATTCAATAGATCAAGTATTTCACAAGATCCGACTGTTTCAAGTAGGATGAGTGGGTTTGCGCGAACGGCTGAAACGAGGTTGATGTGAGTCCAAATCCATTTGTGGGCGTTGTGTATCACTGGATGGGCGGCTTGGCCTCGGCCACCAATTTCATCCCTTTTCGTGGTATCAAGCGCTGGTCATGGGAGATCTACTGGGTCATCCAGGGCATCGCCGCGTGGATTGTCGCGCCGTTGATACTTGCTCTGCTGCTGGTGCCAAATCTCATCGGTATCCTGCGGGCTGCACCCTCGAGCAGTATCACGTACGCATGTTTCTGGGGTGTTATGTGGGGGGGAGGCGGTCTCACGTTTGGCCTTGCGATTCGTTATCTCGGCATCGCGCTTGGTTATGCCATCGCACTCGGTTTTTGCACAGCATTCGGCACTCTGATTCCGCCAATTTTTAGCGGTCAGATATCTTCCATTTTGCACGAGGGTTCAGGGCAGATGATACTCGCCGGCATCGGAGTGTGCATGATGGCGATCGCTGTCAGCGGCCTCGCAGGCTATTCAAAGGAGCATGAAATCTCGGCTGGGGACCGGGCGGAAGCGGGGGAGCGCGACTTCTCGTTCGTTAAGGGGCTCGCCGTGGCCGTCTTCGCCGGGATCATGAGTTCGTGTTTCGCCTATGGATTGGCCGCCGGCAAGCCAATCGCAGAAGTCGCGCGCGTCCAATTGATTGCGCATCATCGTCTTGATCTCTGGCAGAACCTTCCCGTGTTGGTTGTGGTGCTCTGGGGCGGCTTCTTCACCAACTTTCTCTGGTCGCTTTTCCTGATCGTCAAGAATCGCTCGTTCGCGCAATTTGCCGGTGCTCCAGGCATTAACCCGATGGGCACGGCGAAGGTTACCGGAGACACCCTGACGGACCGCCTGACGGACCCAGCCCTGACGGACCGTCTCAGCCGTCAGACGCTGCTAAGGAATCACATCCTTGCCGCGCTCGCCGGGGTGATCTGGTATTTCCAGTTCTTCTTTTACTCCATGGGGCAGACCAAGATGGGCAAATACGACTTTTCCAGTTGGACGCTGCACATGGCCAGCATCATCATCTTCGCGACATTATGGGGAGTGGCCCTGCACGAATGGAAAGGGACGAGCAGGCGTACAAAGAGCCTGGTTGCCCTGGGATTGTTTTTGCTGGTCGGTTCTACGGTGATCGTCGGCTACGGAAACTACTTGAAGGTACGCTGACTCCTGGGCAGCGCTTTGCATTCGACGAATCGGGTCAGGCGTAGCTTCGAACCGCATCCCGGTTAGCAGCCGCTTGTTCTGTGCTGATCTGTTCCACGTAACCACTCTCACGCGCGCATGGAGCAGATCTTCAGGCAGTCCTTTCGTATTGGGTTCACAACAAAATCAGGCGAGCGAAGAATTCGCAGGTGACAAAACAAAAGACGGCGTAATCTAACGTTGACATGGCTCTCCTTCGCGCACTTGCTTTGCTTTCCATGGCTTTGCTGGCTCCCGCCCTCTATTCCCAGTCCACACCTACTGAGCAAGGCAAGACCCCGCCCACGACCCTCTCGGTCGATGTCGATGTCGTCACGTTGCCTGTGACCGTCCGCGACAAGCACGGCAAGATCGTTCTTAATCTCGCCAAAGGAGACTTCACGCTCGAAGAGGACGGCAAGCCCCAGACCATTCGCTATTTCAATCAGGAAACGAACCTGCCGCTCACGGTGGGCCTGCTGGTCGATACCAGCATGAGCGAGCGCGAAAACCTGGAGAAGGAGCGCTCCGCCAGCCGTACCTTTCTCGACCAGATGATCACCCGTCCCAAAGATCGTGCCTTCGTCGTCCACTTCGATCACGAAGTGGAGTTACTGCAGGGTCTGACCGGCGATCACGCCCGGCTCGAAAAAGCGATCGGTCTTCTTGACACCGAACCAGCGGTAGAAAGTGTGCAAGACACCGGTCAGGCCGGTGGATCACGCAGGAAGCACGGAGCGGGCACGCTGCTCTATGACGCTGTCTTCCTCGGCTGCGACGAAATCATGAAGAAGCAGACCGGCCGCAAGGCCATCGTGGTCCTGAGCGACGGCGAAGATCACGGCAGCCAGGAGACGCTCAACAGCGCCCTCGATGCAGCCCAGCGATCCGATACGATCATCTACGCCATCTACTACAACGGTCACCGGGAACACGACCGCGATTGGAGCGGCGGCCCCATCGACGACGACCCGATGGACAGCCGCTATCCGGGAAGGTACCCCGGGGGACGCTATCCCGGAGGTTACCCCGGCGGATATCCAGGCGGCAGCCGTTATCCTGCCGGACAGCAGCCGAACCGTCCCGACGGCAAAAAGACTCTACAGCGCATCGCCCAGGAAACGGGGGGCCGCTTCTTCCAGCTAGACAAGAAAGACAACGTCGACGAGGTATATGCCAGCATCGCCGAGGAACTGCGCACACAATTCGTGCTCGGCTATACCCCGCCGAAAGACCAAAGCAACGGCTATCACTCCATCCATCTGGCGACAAAGGATAAGGATCAGACCGTCCAGACCCGGGCCGGCTACTTCTCCGGCAAAGACGAAGATGCCAACCCGCCAACCCGCCACGTCAACTAGGTCCAGGAACAAGTCGTATCGCTCTTTGTGCTAGCCCCCGATGTTGCTGTGAAACAAGATCCGGAACTCTATCCCTCCATTCAATGAGGGGTGGTCCATTCAAGCCTGGGTTTGGCTTGAGTGGGGTGGGACTGAACTCGCCCTCACACTCTCGATCTCAAACGAGGCCTGGCTGAAAGCAGAACGCGCATTCCGGGCAGCAGGAAAGCAAAGCTGCCCAACCCACACTCTCTTGCTAACATCTTTCCATCATGGAATTCGGCATTCCAATCGATCCCAGTCCTGCTTCGAGTCCCAATCGGGTGGTTCTCCCCGGACGCGTTGTAAGCCTGCTCCCCTTCGATGTGGCCCAGCACGCGGAAGCCCTATACCACGGGACCCACGGACCAGAACAGGATGCTCTCTGGCGATACATGTCCGACGGCCCATTTCCCGACCGCTCCGCCTTCGATGCCGCTTACGAGTTAAAGCAAAAATCCACTGACCCGCTGCTCTTCGCCGTCGTCGACAACGCCACCGGAACTGCCGTAGGCCAGGCCTCCTACCTCCGCATTGAGCCCAGCCATCGCGTCATCGAGGTGGGCAACATCATCTTCACGCCCACGCTGCAACACACCGTTGGAGCAACAGAAGCCATGTACCTCATGGCCCGCCACGTGTTCGAAGATCTTGGCTACCGCCGCTACGAGTGGAAGTGCAACGCCCTCAATCAGCCCTCCCGCCGTGCCGCCCTTCGTCTCGGCTTTACGTTCGAAGGCATCTTTCGCCAACACCTGATCGTCAAGGGACACAACCGCGACACTGCCTGGTTCGCCATGCTCGATTCCGAATGGCCACGGCTCCGAGCCAGCTTCGAGCAATGGCTCGCCCCCTCGAATTTCGACGAGGCCGGCCACCAGAAAATATCGCTCTCCGACCTGAACGGCCGATGACGTCCCTAACAATTTTCAAAAACGCAGAATCTTTTTCATCGAGGTTTATCGCTTGATCCAATTGCAACGGCTCCGCGCGCTCATTTGCTGCACCATCGGTTACACCCTGATCCTCCCTCCCGGGTTCGCAGCCGAGACAACACCGGCGGTACTCGAGGGCTACACGCCGCAATCCTCCGCGGCAGAACAAACCTGGGAAACAAAATTCCGCGCCCTGCCGTCAACCGAAGATCTGCGCAGCGACTTGCAGCGCCTCTCCGCGCGGCCGCACGCTGTCGGCCAGCCCTACGACAAAGACAACGCCGAGTGGATGCTGGGCAAGTTTCGTGACTGGGGTTTCGACGCGCACATCGAAACCTACTACGTTCTGTTCCCCACGCCGAAAGAGCGCAAGCTCGAACTGATGGCGCCGCAGAAATTTACAGCTACGTTGGCCGAGCCGGCACTCGCGGTCGACCCCACGTCGAACCAGCAGGCCGAGCAGTTGCCCACCTACAACGCATTCTCCGCCGATGGAGACGTCACCGGGCCCCTGGTCTACGCCAACTACGGCACCCGCGAAGATTACGAGGACCTGGAGCGCATGGGTGTCTCCGTCAAGGGAGCCATCGTCATCACCCGTTACGGCAAGAACTGGCGTGGCATCAAACCCAAGACTGCGTTCGAGCACGGCGCCATTGGCTGCATCATCTACTCCGACCCGCAGCAGGATGGCTACAGTGACGCCGAAACGTATCCCAACGGCGGAGGCCGTTCGAAAGACAGCGTGCAGCGCGGCGGGGTGAACGATACCGCCTATCCGGGCGACCCGCTCACTCCTGGTATCGCGGCGACCAAAGACGCCAAGCGTCTCGCGATCAAGGACTCCACCATCATCACGAAAATCCCGGTGTTGCCCATCTCTTACGCGGATGCGCAGCCCTTCCTGGCCGCCCTCGGTGGACAAGTAGTTCCACCGGCATGGCGCGGCGGCCTGCCCATCACCTATCACGTGGGCCCCGGCGCATCGAAAGCGCACCTGAAGATGTTTTCCAACTGGGACATCAAGCCGGTCTACGACGTGATTGCCAAAATCCCCGGCAATGAGGCGGCCGATGAGTGGGTCATCCGTGGCAATCATCACGATGCCTGGGTCAACGGCGCGGAAGATCCTCTGTCCGGCATGGTCGCGGAGCTGGCCGAGGCAAAAGCGCTCGGCGAGCTGCGCAAGCAGGGGTGGAAACCGCGCCGCACCATCCTCTATTGCGCCTGGGATGCGGAAGAACCCGGGCTGCTCGGCTCAACCGAATGGGTGGAAGATCATGCCCAGGAGTTGCGCGATCACGCTGTCCTCTACGTCAACACCGACAACACCGACCACGGCTTCCTCGAGATCGACGGAGCCCACTCCGTAGAACACCTGATCAATGAAGTGGAACGCCAGATTCCCGATCCCGAGACCAAGCTCACTTTGTGGGAGCGAGCGCGTTTGCAGGCCCTGTCGACGGCTGACAGCGCGGATCGCAGAGCGTCGTTGCGTCACCGCCCCGACATGAACATCGAGGCCATGGGCGACGGTTCAGACTACGTCGCTTTTCTCGACTACCTCGCCATTCCTTCGCTCGATCTCGGCTTCGATGGAGAAGGGAATTACAACGTCTACCACTCCATCTACGACGACTTTTACTACTACACCCACTTCGGCGATACCAACTTCCAGTACGGGCGCGCATTGGCCCAGACGGCAGGAAGCACCGTCATGCGCATGGCCGACGCCGAACTGCTGCCCTACGAGTACACCGCGGTTGCCGAAACCATTGCCGGCTACGTGAAGGAGCTGAAAGACCAGCTCAACAAAACACAGGACGCCATCAAGGAACGCAACCTGCAGCTCGACGAGGGTGTGTTCGCGGCCATTTCAGACCCGAAGCAGCCATCCCGCCCACCCAAACGGGAGGCCGAGCCGCCCTACCTGAACTTCGCGCCCCTCGATAACGGAGTCGTCTCCCTTACCCGCGCCGCCAAACGCTACCAGGCCGCGAGCGCAGCCGCCCAGGCCCATGGCCTGGCCATCGATGCGGCCGGACTGGAGGCGGTCAACCATCTGCTCTTGCTGGTGGAACGCACCCATCTGCGCCAGGAGGGCCTGCCCGGCCGCCCCTGGTTCAAAAATCAGATCTATGCTCCGGGAGCCTACACCGGCTACGGAGTCAAGACCCTGGCCGGCGTGCGCGAGGCGATGGACGCGCATCAGTGGACCCTTGCCGAGCAGGAATCGCCCATCATCGGCTCTGTGCTCGAAGACGAAAGCAAGGCCATCGACGCCGCCGCCAGCAAACTGGAAGCCCTAACAGCCGCACGCTAGGAACCAACCTGACCAGGAAAAGACGAATATACCCTTCAAACCTTTCCGAAACATACCCTAATCCTCATCCTCATCCTCAAATTCGGACAATCCTGGGTCCCTCGGATAGTACGGAAGGCAGACGAACAATCTCCGGCAACCCCTACTCCACTACACCCTCCTGCACCAACCCTCCATCTGCGACGTTTCGGTTATTGCTAGCGCTACCTAAGGACCATAAAGTTGCTGCATCGGAGGGCACCACACATGAACAGTTCGGGCACGGTCATTGGAAAAGGTATCTGCATTCGTGGGGAAGTGTCGGGAGAAGAAGACTTCTTCCTCGACGGTGTGCTGGAAGGCAATATTTCGCTCCCGGGTAAGCGTTTGACCGTAGGAGCCAACGGAGTCATTCACGCAGACATCGAGACCGCCGATCTGGTCGTGTTCGGCCGGGTTGAGGGAAGCCTGAAGGCGACAGGCCGCGCCGAGTTGAAACACTCGGCAGTATTTGTAGGAGACATCTCCGCCACCCGCCTCTCCATTGAAGACAAGGCAACCTTACAGGGCTACGTCGACCTCTCCGAGGGGGTCAAGCCGGCAAAGAAAGAACCCGTAGCCGTAAAGGCGGAGCCTGTGTATGAGGAGGAAGTTTCCGAGTACGAGGAACAGTTCAGCGAAGCAGTCTAACTTGAATTTCTCACCAGCGCCGGCGAAGAGCGACAACGCAGCGCCTGACGCTCCATAGCCAGAAGTGTGGTGGCGCCGCGAAACTTCATGCGGCTTTCCTAAAAAGAAAGCCGCACGAAGTTCCGCACCCTGCGTTCTCCGTTATCGCGCAACCACACCGTATGCCGCCGCGCTGGCCCGCAGCTCCATCCCACCGAAACCCTCTCCTGCTCCGGCAAAAAGCTTGACAAAGCCAAGCCTCGAATTACGATGGCTGAAGTCGCTTTCTGAAAGAATAATCTGATACTTTCTCGCGCACACTCTCGCGACCAGGTGAGTCCGGAATGTGAAACTCACGATGCAGTTCCGTGCAGAGTTCTCTAACGTCTCCAACGACCCCACATTTCATCCGCCGGCCCCAGTCATAGTTGAGGCTTGAGCAATCACACGGAGGACGTCCCTTGAGTTTTCAGTCACGCAGGAGTTTTCTCAGGAACACTGGCCTTGCGGCCGCAGCGCTGGCCTCGCGTCCGGCGTGGCCGAAAATCATCGGCGCCAACGACCGCATCAATGTAGCCGTCATCGGTTTAGGTGCCCGCGGCTCAGACCACCTCAATCTGCTGCTGCAGCACCGGGCCAACAAGCCGGATATTGAAATCGTCGCTCTTTGCGACGTCTACCAGAAGCGCTTGAGCATGGCGTCAAAGAAGGCGCCTGGCGCCCGGACCTACGTCCATCATCAGGAAGTTCTCCAACGGAGCGATGTCGACGCCATCTTTACCGCCACGCCCGATCATTGGCACGCACCCATCACGCTTGCGGCGATGGAAAGCGGCAAGGATGTCTACGTCGAAAAGCCCATGACCCACACGGTCGAAGAGGGTAAGGTGGTTGCCCACCGTGCCAAAGAACTCAAGCGTGTTGTACAGGTGGGTGTGCAGGGGCTCTCCTGGAATCGCTGGCCCAGGGTCCGCGAAATTATCAAGTCGGGCATGATCGGCCAGGTGGTGGAAGTAGAAGGAACCTACAGCCGCAATGCACCGGGTGGCGACTGGAACAGCGGCCCATGGTGGTCGATCGATCCGGCAGCCGGCCCCAATGCCAGCGGCGATGAGCACATCGACTGGGAGCAGTGGATTGGCTCAGCGCCTCATCGTCCGTTCGAAGCCGATCGCTTCTTCCGCTTCCGCAAATACTGGGACTACTCCGGTGGCGTTGCAACCGATCTGCACTATCACGTCGTCGCGCCGCTCACCATGGCGGTGGCGGAAGAGTTTCCCACCCGTGTTTCCGGCATGGGGGGTAAGTGGGTCTACGACGATGGCCGTGAAGTGCCCGACACGTTCCTGACGGCGGCCGACTACCCCAGCAAATGGTCCCTGACGGTCGAGTCATCGCAAGTCAACGAGAACGGGCCGCGCATGATGATTCGCGGCACCAAGGCGACCATCCATCTAAGCGATGAATGGGAGGGCCCACCCTCCCGTCAATATGGTTATGCCGACATCGTGCCCGAGTCTTCCTATGTAGATGAGTTTGTGAAGCAGAACCACGATTCCCTGGTCCGCATCGACGGAGTCGGCAACGAAGGCGACCTGAAGCACTTCGACAACTTCCTCGAATGCGTTAGAACCCGTCAACAACCCAACTGCCATGCCGACCTTGGCTACAAGACCCTGATCGCGACCGATCTGTCTGTCCGTTCCTACCGCAACGGAAAGATGTATTACTTCGACTCCGAAAAAGAAGTTGTCACGGAAAAATCCTGAGTGGTTTGTTCCGTCACCGGCCTCGCCCGTGCGGCCGGGGCATGGTTTTCCCGTTACGCTCACTCATGAAACTGCTTGAGGAAAAAATGAAAAGCGATTTACCGCTTCAGAAGACTGCAAATGCATTCCTGTTTCTTGCGATTGCGGGCGCAACCGCTCTGGCGCAGGCCCCTTCGAAGGCGATCCTGGGACGCTGGGACCTGACGATTACCGCACCTACGTCCCAGTTGCCCTCCCAGTTGCCCTCTTGGATTGATGTCTCCGAAGAGCAGGGCACACCGAAGATCGTAATGGTCGGTGTTACCGATCACGCGACCCCCCTCAAAACTTTTTCCGTCAAGGGATCTGCACTCGAATTCGTTTCACCCAAAGGCGAAGAGGGCTTCCCGTCCAACATGGCCTTCCAAGGCAAGCTCGTTGGTCAGACATTGGTAGGCACAGTGGCTGACCCTTCTGGAACCGTCTGGCATTGGAAAGGTGTAGCCGCCCCCGAGCTCAAGCGCGCGAACCCGCCCAGGTGGGGCAAGCCGGTTACGTTATTCGACGGAAAAGACCTCACGGGGTGGTATCCGCGCACCCCGAGCAGAGGTGGGGCGTGGAAGGCTGAGAACGGTACGCTCGTAAAAGACGGCAACGGCTCCGATCTCGTGAACATGGCAAAGTGGCAAGACTTCAAGCTGCACATTGAATTCAACTGCGGAGCGAACGCAAATAGTGGGATCTTCCTGCGTGGCCGTTATGAGGTCCAGGTGGAAACCGAATCTGCCAGGGAGCCCAACAGCCATCACACCGGTGGCGTCTACGGCTTTCTCGATCCAGTGCCGGAGCAGCCCCGCAAGGCGGATGTATGGCAGACCTTCGACATCACTCTCGTAGGTCGTAACGTAACCGTCGTGCAGAACGGCATCACCGTCATTGACCACAAAGACATTCCCGGTATCACCGGCGGCGCTCTCGACAGCCATGAAGGCTTGCCCGGGCCCATCTATCTGCAGGCCAGTGAAATTGGCCGCGTAGCCTACAGAAATATCGTAATAACACCAGCCGTGCAGTAAGCGCGGGTTTTACATGAGCCAAAACCAGAACCAACCCCAAACCCTCTCTAAGTAAGAAAAGCCGCGTGAGCCACTCAAGGCAACAGCCGGCTTGAACCGTCATAGCCAGCCTTGCCAAAAGTAACGACCCTCCCCTTTGTCATCTCGACCGAAGCGCAGCGAAGATTGTCATCCCGAGCGTAGTCGAGGGAGCTGCAGTTCAGCCGGTCTCCACTTTTCGCTCAACCCTCATAGCCAACCACTCAAGCCAACATCGTCCATCGATCGCTGGGTTTACTCGCGCACCTGATCCAAATCCATATTCAGAAGCAACACATTCACCCGCTCTTCACCCATGAACCCAAACTGGCGTCCTTGTACATGCTGCCGCACCAGATTCTTCACACGCTCAACCGGAACATGTCGCGCCTTCGCCACCCGCTCCACCTGGAACATCGCCGCCGCCGGAGAAATATCCGGATCGAGCCCCGATCCCGAGGCCGTCACCAGATCGATCGGCACCGCCTGGCTGTTGTTTTGCGCAGCATAATGCTGAACGTCGCCGTCGATGCGCGCAATCAACGTCTGGCTTGACGAGGCATAGTTGGAACCACCGGAAGCAGTAGCGTCATATCCATTGCCGGCTGCCGAAGGCCGTCCATGGAAATACGTATCCCCGGTAAAGTTCTGTCCAATCAAAGCAGAGCCCGTAACCTGCCCATGGCTGACAATCAATTGACCATCCGCCTTTGACCGCATGAACGCATGCCCAAATCCAGTGACCGCCAGCGGATACAGAACACCGAGAATCACCGTGGTCAGAATCGTAAAGCGAACAGCGATCCGTAATTCACTACGCAACATAAACACTCCGATCAGGCGAGGCCCAGGCCGGTTAAACAGATATCGATAAGCTTGATGCCGATGAAGGGAACGATCACACCGCCCACTCCATACACCAGCAGATTGCGCCGCAACAGTGCCTGGGCCGAGCGGGGTTCATAGGCCACCCCGCGCAGAGCCAGCGGAATCAGTGCAATGATCACCAGCGCATTAAAGATCACCGCGGAAAGAATGGCGGAGTGCGGCGTACGCAAATGCATCACGTTCAACTGATTCAGCACCGGAAACACCCCGGCAAACATTGCCGGAATAATCGCAAAGTACTTCGCCACGTCATTTGCAATCGAAAATGTGGTCAACGCGCCACGCGTCATCAGCAACTGCTTGCCAATCTGCACAATCTCGATCAGCTTGGTGGGGTTTGAATCCAGATCCACCATGTTGCCCGCCTCTTTCGCCGCCTGCGTGCCAGAGTTCATGGCCACGCCCACATCGGCCTGGGCCAGCGCCGGGGCATCGTTGGTGCCGTCGCCGGTCATTGCAACCAGCTTGCCCTTGGCCTGCTCGCGGCGAATCAGATCCATCTTGTCTTTCGGCTTTGCCTCCGCGAGAAAATCATCCACACCCGCCTCACGCGCAATCACGGCAGCGGTCAATGGATTGTCGCCCGTGATCATGATGCTGCGGATCCCCATCGCCCGTAGCCTCGCCAACCGTTCTTTCAATCCACCCTTGACGATGTCCTTGAGATAGATCACGCCCAGTGCGGTTGCATTCTCCGCCACCACCAGGGGAGTTCCGCCCATCCCGGCAATCTCTTCCACGGCCTCGCGCACTTTCTGCGGCAGATTTCCACCCTGCTCCACCAGGTAGCGCGTAATCGCATCCACCGATCCTTTGCGAATGGAGTGGCCGGAAAAGTCGACGCCTGACATGCGCGTCTGCGCGCTGAAGGGAACAAACTCCGCATGCAGCGAGCTCATGTCCCGTCCCCGCAGGCCGTACTTCTCTTTAGCCAGCACCACGATGGACCGGCCTTCCGGCGTCTCATCCGAGAAAGAGGAAAGTTGCGCCGCATCCGCCAGCCGCTCGGCGCTGATATTCGGTGCAGGAATAAACTCCGTTGCCTGCCGGTTGCCCAGCGTGATGGTGCCGGTCTTATCCAGCAACAGTGTGTCGACGTCACCCGCCGCCTCGACCGCTCGGCCAGACATGGCAAGCACGTTGTACTGCACCAGCCGGTCCATACCCGCGATACCAATCGAAGAAAGCAAACCGCCGATGGTCGTAGGAATCAGGCAAACCAGCAAGGAAACCAGCACGAAGACCGTCTGCGGAGCCTGTGAATAAATCGCGATGGGTTGCAGCGTAGCGACAGCGAGCAAAAAGATGATGGTGAGCCCAGACAGCAGAATGCTGAGCGCAATTTCGTTGGGAGTCTTCTGCCGCTGCGCACCTTCGACCAGTGCGATCATGCGGTCGAGAAAGGTCTCGCCCGGGTTCGAGGTAATCCTCACCAGGATCCAGTCCGAGAGCACCTTGGTGCCACCCGTCACGGCCGAACGATCACCGCCCGCTTCGCGAATCACCGGGGCAGACTCGCCGGTAATGGCCGACTCATCCACCGAGGCCACGCCCTCGATCACTTCGCCATCGCCGGGAATATATAACCCAGCCTCGACCAGAATAATGTCGCCGGCACGCAGGGCAGCGCTCGATACCTCTTCTCTCGGGGCATCCTTTGTTTCGCCCTTGAGACGAATCGCTACCGTTTCACCCTTGGCCTTGCGCAGCGTGTCTGCCTGCGCCTTTCCGCGGCCTTCTGCCATGGCCTCGGCAAAATTGGCAAACAGTACAGTGAACCAGAGCCAAAGCGTGATCTGCAGGTTGAATGCAAAACTGCCATCGTGGCGAAGCACACCCTGGATCAGCAAAACCGTCGTCAGGATGCTGCCGATTTCTACTACCAGCATCACCGGGTTCTTCACCATCAGGCGCGGATCGAGTTTGCGAAACGAGCCCGCCGCAGCCTGCCGAAGGATCGCGGTGTTCCAAAGACTTTGTTTTTCTGCCATTTCGTTTCTCCCCTGCGGCTACTAGAACGTTTGGCCCGCATGCAGCAGCAGGTGCTCAAGAATTGGACCCAGGCTCAGCGCCGGAAAGAACGTAAGCGCGCCGATAATCACAATCACGCCTACCAGCAATACGGTGAACAGCGCAGTGTTCACGGGGAATGTGCCCGAAGACGGCGGAATGCTCTTCTTCTGCGCCAGGTTCCCGGCGAGGGCCAGCATCGGCACCTTCATCAGAAAGCGCCCGGCCAGCATGTTGAACGCCAGCGTCATGTTGAACCAGTTGGTGTTGGCATTGATGCCTGCAAATGCCGATCCATTGTTGCCGGCGGCAGACAGGTATGCGTACAAAATCTCCGAGAACCCGTGCGGGCCATTGTTGTTCAGGCTGCTCAAGGCAACCGGGTAGACCACGGAGAAGGCCGTGAGCACAAGAATGAGTAAGGGGAAAATCAACACGAACAACATCGATAGCTTTACGTCGTAGCCATCGATCTTCTTGCCCAGATATTCGGGAGTACGGCCTACCATCAACCCGGCGATGAACACTGCGAGCACGACAAAGATCAACATGCCGTAGAGTCCGGAACCAACGCCGCCGAACACCACTTCACCCAGCATGATATTGGCCAGCAGCACCATGCCACCGAGCGGCGTAAACGAGTCGTGCATCGAGTTGACGGCGCCGCAACTGGTATCCGTAGTGATCGTTGCAAACAGCGCTGACTGCGAGATACCGTTGCGTACTTCCTTGCCTTCCATATTCGCGCCGGTATTGGTCAGCGTAGTTTTCTGGTCGACCCCGTGCAGCAGCGGATGCGGTTGCGACTCGGCCCAGTAACAGGTCGCATAGGCCGCAAAGAAAAGAATGACCATGGCAGAGAACACCGCCCAACCGTGACCGGGTGACCCCGTCATTTTGCCCAGCGTAACGGTCAACGCTGCCGGAATCAGCAGGATCAAAAGCATCTCGATGAAGTTGCTGAACGGGGTCGGATTCTCAAACGGGTGTCCGCTGTTGGCGTTGAAGAACCCGCCGCCGTTGGTCCCCAGTTCTTTGATCACCTCCTGCGAGGCAACCGGTCCCTGTGCAAGCGTCTGCTGGCCACTCTGGAGCGTGGCGACCGTCGTATAAGGCTTGAGGTTCTGGATCACGCCCTGGCCGATGAGCACCGGAGCTACCACCAGGCAGATAGGCAACAGGATCCAAAAAATCGCCCGCGTCGTATCCACCCAGAAATTTCCTATGGTCGCTGACTGCCTGCGCGCGATGCCGCGTACCAGCGCAACGGCCACGGCAATGCCAATCGCTGCGCTCAAAAAGTTGTGATACGCCAGCCCCGCCATTTGCGTGAAGTAGCTCATGGTGGTTTCCGGCACGTACGACTGCCAGTTGGTGTTGGTCGTAAACGAGACCGCCGTGTTGAGCGCCAGCTTGGGAGCAACACCAGCCAGGTGCTGCGGATTCCACGGCAGGAAGGCCTGCAAACGTTCGATCAGGTAAGTGAGCAGCAACGACACCAGGCTGAAGATCAGCATGGCGGCCGAGTAGTGCTGCCAAGTCATCTCACGTTCGGCATCGATGCCGCACACGCGGTAGAGCAGCCGTTCGACAGGTCGCAGCACGGGATCGAGAAACGTCTTCTCGCCCTGCAGCACCCTTGCCATGTAAAGGCCCAGCGGCCGCATCAACAGCAGCAGCACGCCAACAAAGACCACAAACTGCAACCAGCCATTCGCGGTCATTCTAGAATTTCTCCGGAAAAAGCAGGGTGATGACCAGGTAGATCAGGGTTGCCGCGGTAAGCACGAGTACGACCAGCGTCGTAGGGGACATAGGGGCCTTACCTCAACTTCTCGCAGCCGCGAACATACAGCAGCGCGACCGCAAAGAAAACTAGGGTGAGCACAACCATCAGCAAATCCTGCATTGTGTAGGCTCCACGGCGCAGCCCAGAAGCAGCCGCGCGGACTCTCATAGTGGAACGCCGCCCCACTAAGGAGGGCGTAAACGAGAGATAAGGAATTCATAAAGGCAGCTTGACGGGTCGCAGCACGGTTAAGGGACGGCTACAAACCCTGCCGTCCGGACCGCTAACCCCGGAATTGTTATCCCGGCCGAAGCGAAGTAGAGGTACCTGCCACGAATCTCAACAGGAAATCCGGGGGAGCGAAGTGGAGAGATCTGCAGTTCCGCCACTTCCCCTGGGAAATGCTTTAGGAACTGTTCTGACAGCGACCCCTACTCCGGAACACCCTCAGGCAAAAATCGGTATCCCACCCAGGGTTCTGTCTGAATGTATTGCCGTGGACCCTCCGCCTCGAGCTTTCGACGGAGCTGCCCGATAAACACCCGCAAATACTCCGGCTGATGGGCCGACTGCCCACCCCACACCGCCGTCAGCAGCGCACGATGCGTAATCGCTTTACCCGCATTCCGCGCCATGTAAAGCAGCAAATCGAATTCCGTAGGAGTCAGGTGCAGGCTCTTGCCGCAAACAATCGCTGTATGAGCAGCCGCATCCACCACAAAGTCTCCAACTTCGATCGGCGCATCGACCAGCCGTTCGGGAGCCCGCCGTAAATGCGCCCGCACCCGGGCCAGCAGTTCCTGAATACTGAACGGCTTGGTCACATAGTCGTCCGCCCCTGCGTCGAGCGCTTCGACCTTTGACCGTTCGTGGTCTCGCACCGACAAAACAATAATCGGTGTCTCTGCCTTGCTACGCACCACGCGGCACAGCTCAACCCCACTCATCCCCGGCATCATCAAATCGGTAACGATCAGGTCGGGGCTCCACTCCTCGAACACGTGCAGCGCTTCTTCCGGGTCATTCGCCGCGCGTACGTCATACCCCTGGGCAGAAAGCGCGGTCCGCAACACGCGCGTGATTTGAGCCTCATCGTCCACTACCAGAACCCGTTCCGCCATCTAATCCTCAAATAGCCCCACTACGATATGATGATCGCCACGTATGCGCTTCTCCCGGGCTCCCCTCAGGCAGCTCGTTTTTCGCTTCGCGGTGATGACCGTGACCGCCCTGCTGGTGGTGCTGGTCTATCGAAGGATACTCCACGTCAACCAAACGACCGTCGCGTTGACCTTCCTGGTCATGGTCCAGTTGGCCGCCTTTACCTGGGGCCTCACCTACTCCGTCTGCCTCGCTGTCGGCTGCACTCTGCTCTACAACTTCTTTTTTCTGCCCCCCATCGGCAGCTTCACCATTGCGGAACCACAGAACTGGATTGCCCTTCTGGCCTTTCTCGTCTCGGCCATCTTTATCAGCAACATCGCCGAGAGTGAACGGCGACAGTCGCTACTGAGCGAAGCGCGTCGCCGTGAAGTGGAGCGGCTGTACGAGTTCAGCAACCAGCTTCTGATGGAAGAAAACATGCACGACGTGCCCCGCAACGCCCCGCGCGTCGTGGCCTCCATTTTCGCTTTCGACGCGGTCATCCTTTATCTCGCCGAGGGTGACGTGGCCTATCTCTCCGACCCGCATCGTTCCTTTGTATCCATGGACGAGCTGCGCGCCGTGGCCCAACAGCCCGAGGAGCCCCATACCCGTCACGACGGAGTCCGTATTGTTCCCCTGGTACTGGGCATGCGGGCCAGCGGCTCGATCGCGATGTCTAACACGGGCAACATGAACGCCTCGGCCAAAGGCGTTTATTCCGACGGACTCTATGACGCCATCGGTGGCCTGCTCGCCATCGCTCTCGAACGCGCCGTGGCCCTCGATCGCTTCAGCCGCGTAGAGGCAGCGCGTGAAGGCGAGCGCCTGCGCATCGCCCTGCTCGACTCCGTGACCCACGAGCTGCGTACTCCCCTGACTGCGATTCGTGCCGCGGCTACAAGCCTTATATCGCAGCCCTCGCTCGAAGAAAGCCAGCGCCGCGAAATGTTTGCCGTTCTTGACGAAGAAAGCGCGCGCCTCGACCGGCTCATCGGTCAGGCGGTCGAAATGGCCCAGCTCGATACCGAGGGCATCAAGGTGCGACCAAAAAACCAGCCTCTGCACCTTGTCATCGAACTGGCGCTTGAAGATTGCCACGCCGCACTACGCGGCCGCCCGGTACAGGTCGACCTGCCGCCTGATCTGCCCTCGATCGCGCTCGACAGGGAATTGATCCGCCGCGTGCTGCGCCATCTCCTGGAAAATGCAACCCGTTATTCCCCTGCCGGCTCACCTGTCCGGATAAGCGCCGTGCTCGAGCCCGACCGTTTGTTGGTGAGCATCGCCGACCAGGGGCAAGGAATCGACGATGCCGAGCAGGCCTACATCTTCGACAAGTTTTACCGCGGCAGCCGGCAGCGCGTCCTTCACGGAACGGGCATGGGGCTAGCTATCGCCAAAGCGATCCTGCGGGCCCATGGCGGGGGCATCTCCGTCCTGAGCCATCGCGATAAAGGGGCTACCTTCACCTTTTGGGTGCCCATCAAGCCGGCCCAGCGAAACTTTTCCTCCTGAACCGGGTTCAGCCGGGTGAAGTTGCTTCACCATCGACGAGCCACGGAACCCAATGCGAATCCGCTCCCCACTACCCTTGTCATCGCGGCCGAACGGCCACGTATGCAGGTTTCTTTCAAGGAAAACCACAACGAGTTCACGAGCGCCACAAAACTCGACAGGAAATCCGGGGGAGCGTAGTAGAGGGACCTGCGGTTCAACCCTCCACCCTCCCCCAAAACCCGGGGACAATCAAAGTTTTGACCCTACTCCGTAATCTCAAACCCATTTTTAACGTCAGTGCAAACCGTGAGCCATATTATTCGGTGCTCCCCTGGCCTAAACCATGCCCCCGCAGCAAGCAAACTTGCACATATGGATTGCTGCGAGAGACACTGTGTACCGGTTGGCAAACGCTTTTCGCTCGATGAGTTGCGTCCAACCCATTACTGCGATTCACTCCAGCACGCCGTTTCAGACCGTGATTGGCGAGCCTTCTGCTAGGCTCCAATCTGAGGAGAATTACCTTTGCGCAAACTCTGCAGCCTTCTCGCTGTTTCTGTCCTGTTCCTGTTAGCCTTGGTCGCTTTCTCGCAGCCAACTCAGGCCCAGACCGCCCCTAAAGACCGCATTGTCGATCCGATCGAACACACCAACATGGCGGCCATTCCCGGAAGTCTTCATCCGATGGCAAGGGCCGAGTTCGATCGCGGGCTAGCCGATAATGCAAAGACTCTGCAGGGTCTTTCCATCAATTTCAAGCGCTCCGCCGCGCAGCAAGCCGCGCTGCAGACGCTGCTCAAAGCGCAGCAGGATCCGGCGTCTCCGAGCTACCACAAATGGTTGACGCCCGCTCAGTTCGGGCAACAATTCGGTATGAGCGCGGCCGATCTGGCCAAGGTTTCAGACTGGTTGCAACAGCAGGGCTTCACCGTCACATCCGTTGCTCAAAGCAGAAACGCCATTAGCTTTACCGGCAGCATCGCCAACATCGAGAAAGCCTTCCAGACCCAGATTCACAACTACAGCGTGAACGGCGAAACCCATTTCGCCAACGCCACGCAAATCTCGATTCCAGCCGCTCTGAGCGGCTCCGTGGTCAGTGTGGGCGGTCTCAACGACTTCCGCTTGAAGCCGAGGATTCAGTTTCCTAAGAGTAAGAGTCGGTCCGCGAGTCTCGATCCACGATTCACCTCGGGCGTTAAAGGATCCCACTACCTTACCCCGGGCGACTTCGCCGTCATTTATGACCTCAACCCGTTGTACACCGCCGGCAACAACGGTAAGGGCGTAACCATCGCCATCGTAGGCCAAACGGACATCGTCCCCGCCGACATTACAGACTTTCGTGCCGCCGCTGGCCTTTCGGTAAGTAATCCAATCGTGGTTACGGTTCCGAACACCACGCCTCTTACGGTCGCTGCGGGTTCGGCGTCGAACGATCTCGCCGAGACTGACCTCGACCTCGAGTGGTCAGGCGGCGTTGCGCCTGAAGCGTCGATCGTTCTCGTGAATTCAGACAGCGTCTTCACTTCGCTGCGGTACGTGATCCAAAACGCGGTCAACGGCATTACCGTGCCGATCATCAGCCAGAGCTATGGCGCATGCGAAGCGAATTTTGCCACGTCGGATCTCACCACCATTGAAGGTTGGCTGCAGCAGGCCAATGCCCAGGGGCAGACGGTCATGCTGGCCTCGGGCGATGCGGCCGCCGCCGATTGCGACGATAGTACTGGAACGACGGTCGTTACGTCTGCGACCCAGGGACTGGCGGTGGACTACCCAGGCAGCAGCGCCTACGTAACCGATGTCGGCGGCACCGAATTCATGGGTGACGGTACGGCGGCAACTCCGCAGACCGGCGCGGGCACCTACTGGAACGCCAAGGGTACAGGCGGCGTGCAAGACGATCTCATCACATCGGCCAAGTCCTACATTCCTGAAATGGTGTGGAACGACACAGCCTTTTCAATCCAAAACAACGGTGGCTTTTCCGGCGGCGGCGGCGGTGTAAGTTCGCTTTGGCCCAAACCTTCCTGGCAAACCGGAGTTGCGGGCATTCCAGCCGATAAATTCCGCCATGTGCCGGATATCTCGTTGGCAGCCTCGCCAGACCACGACGGCTACCTCTACTGCACTCAGATTCCGCCGGCTAGCAATCCGAACACCTTTATCTCAAGCTGCCAGGCAACCAGCTTTCGCATCTCCGATCCTGGCCAACAAGACGATCAGGGTTTGACGGTGGCAGGTGGAACTTCTTTTGCAGCGCCTTCCTTTGCCGGCATCCTCGCCATCATCGAGCAGAAGCTCGCCACCGGGGGCGGTTTGGGCAACGTCAACCCTGCCCTGTACAAACTGGCTGCAAATTCGGGCACATACGCATCCGCCTTCCACGACATAACCACGGGCAACAACGAGGTGCCCTGCACAACCGGTTCACCCAACTGCCCCAGCGGATCGAATCCCGTGATCGGCTACGCTGCGGCCACTGGCTATGACCAGGCAACGGGTCTTGGTTCAGTCGATGCCAATAATCTCGCGACGGCCTATGCAGCGCTCGTAACCGCGACGGGCACCCAGACGGCTCTTACCGTCAATCCCGGCACGTCGATTGTCATCAACGAGCAGGTAACCTTCACCGCGACCGTCACTCCCAATACCTTATCGGTGGCGCCGACCGGGACCATCACCTTTAACATTGATGGCACTGCGACCCAGGTGCCGCTTTCGACTGCGTCTCCCTATGCCGGTCAGTTCCAAACCACCTTCCCACAGGCCGGCACCCACACCGTGTCTGCGACCTACTCGGGAGATTCCACCTACACCTCGTCCACCAGCGCCACCACGACCTTGACGATAGCGGCTTCTGGTACGGAGGCAACCACCACGGCAGTCGCCGCTAGCCCGTCAACCGTCGCCCTGGGCAGCGCGGTTACGCTCACCGCGACGATTACCGGCAAGACAGCAGGAACCCTCACCGGGCCCGTTACCTTCACCACGGGAAACAAGACGATCGGCACCGTGAATCAGGTAACTCTGGGGGCGGGCAACACGGCGACTGCGGCGCTGAATGTGCAGTCCGCCGGTGCCTCGCTGGGCTTCACACCCGGCACCGACACCATCACCGCTTCATATGGCGGAGACAGCTTCAATGCCCCTTCGTCCGGAACGGTAGACGTGACGGTGACCAATCCGAGCATCACGGTCTCGGCATCCAACATAACCATTTCATCGTCGGCGCCCGGTCATAGTGGCACGTCGACCATCACGCTTACCTCCACAGGCGGCTATGCGGGCACGGCAGCCTTGTCGGTGTCGGCCACTCTGAATGCCACGTATGGTTTCGGCACCAATGGCTCGCAGACGGCAAGTGTCATCCTGGCTTCAGGGGGCACCGGAACCGAGACCATCACCATCACAACCGTAGCTGCTACCGGAAATCTGCAGAAGGGACCCAAGGGCAACTTGAAGAAGACAGCGGCACGCATCGGTGCTGCTGGAGGAACCCTGGCCGGTTGTCTCCTGCTGCTCCTGGTTCCGGGAATCCGCAAGAAGAGATGGCCTGTAGCTTTGATGATGCTGGTCTTCCTTAGCGTGGGAGCGGGCCTCGGTTGCGGCGGTGGTGCCGGCGGCGGCGCGCCCTCCGGCACGTACACCGTGACCGTCAAGGCGACCGACAGCAGCAACGCCAACATCGCCGGTTCGGGAACTTTCACGGTGACGATTCAGTAAGGAGCTGCTTCACACAAAGGGCCGCACCGATTATTCGGGAGCGACCCTTTTTTTATTGAAGGCGCCTATACAGATTCAGGAGGGACCTATGAGATTTTCCACCTGCGCCAGGGCCTTGACGTTCGTTTTGTTTGTCATACCCTTTGCCTCCACAAAGAAGGCGAGATGCGAAGCAGATGGGACTCCTTCTGTCGCGCTCCTCTCGGGGTTTTCGGATGTGATCGTTGTCGGAACCGCAAGGCCAGAAGGTGTCACGGAAACGTCCGCCACTTTGGCTATACAGGTGGAGCGGGTAGTCAAAGGAAATGTCGCCACGAATTCACAACTGCGGGTCACATTTGTTAGAAGATCGGCCGGCTGCATCGTTTCACAGTCCGACCCGCCTGTGACGGCGCTCTGGTTTTTGGCACGTCAAGCAGATGGAACAATCGGGTTCCCCAACAGTCCTAAATCGCAATCCTGTCATCCGTTCCTGACGGACTACGAAATGCCAGAGGGGGCTTTGCCCATTCAATGGGCTTACGCTCAAAATGCCAAGCCCCAGGACAAACTGGCGCATGAACTGGCCTGGTCTATCGAGGCGCATCAAGGAGATGGACCCGGAGCACTGTTGCTTAGTGCTGACTTACTAGCGGGCACGACTGATACTGAAGCATTAAGAATCTACAAACAGTTCTATGTTTCAAGTATCCCCGGGGTTCATATGACCGGAATGCTGGGGTTAGTCCGGGCAGGGGACGCGGATACGCTGCGGACGCTTGTAGATAACATCGACGAGCTGGCAAGGCAGCCACGACGGACAAGTTATCTTCAAGCTGGTAAGCGCCTACCTATTCGCTACGAGGGCGGTAGTCCAGAGACCCAGGAGGGGCTTCTAGCTGCGTCAGTTGCCCAAGTGACGAATCCCGCGAATGATACAGTTCGACAGTTGGGGCGGATCCTGGAGACCAGCTTGTCGCAAGCGATAAGACGTGCTGCGGCACGATCTCTTGCGCAAGTTCATAGCGCCTTAGCGTTAACTTACCTTGCACCGTTTCTCAACGACCAGAATGACCCGTCGTTTCGAGCCTACGCGATAGGGGCTATCGCTTGTTTCGCGAACGGGGTTCCGGCATTGGATCCTTCAAAAACAGACGGCCACATAAACCTCAACAACAGCAGTAATTTTAAAACCGAGGACACGCTCGCTCACTTTGCAATGGGGTTGCCGACAATTTCTAAGAGGGAGGACTACTACCTCGACTTCTGGAGGGCGTGGTGGGCGTCAAACAGAGCGGCGGTTGAGGTAAGAGCCCTGGCAACCTCAAAGTAGAATCAAAACGGTTTCGTCTCGATAGCCCCGCTCTTTGCAATGTGGCGCGGACCACAATCAGTCTTGGCGGAGATCCTAGAATCCGTCAAGTCAAGATAGAAAGATGCCACGCTTCCGCGTATACCACTGACAACCCAACAGGAACAACGCGCCACCCGCATAGGCCAGGGAGAACTCCGGCGAAACCCACCACCCGATGCGGCTCTCCACTCCACCTGGCGAAAGAATATAGGCGTGGATGAAACCCACCGCTGACAACACAGCCGCAGCGCCGATCCAGGCCGCTGCGGACGCAAAGCGTCGCTGCACCATAAGCGCCAGGGCCGCTGACCAGATCATCGAAGTCAACAGCGAGCCTTGACCCAACGCGATCAATCCACCCATCGCCAGGTCGCCACCCATGCGCGGTGCAATTTCCATCAGGCTGCTTCCTGCTTTGCGCGCAACTGTGTCCGCGAGCGTCGTAGCCCACTGTGCGAGCGCTGGAACGAGTCCGAGGACGACCGCGATCGCCTGGTCGGCAGGCACTTCCACCATCGCTTGCCCGGCCGTGATGAGGCCGAACCAAAAGATGACTGGAGCGGCGATTTCCAGCGGAACAAAGCGGAGCACCAGCGGAAGGATCCCGGTCGTGCAAAGCACCAGCGTGAACACACCATTCAAAACCGAATAGCCCGAGCGGGCTCCATTGGCTTTGTGCGCCGCGTGCCCAAGATACAGGGTCGTGGGGAAAGGACTGCCCAGGCAGGCCGCGGCGATCGTGCCCACGCCGTTCATCAACAGCGAAGGCCTGGTCGCGAAGTTGTCGCCGGCGACATTCACGCTTTCGAGAATCATCAACGAAGCCAGTGTATCGAGCGCGGCCAGCGGAGCAATGATCGCCAGATAAGGCCAGTATTCGTGTTGGTTGAGCAGGGCAAACGCATTCAGAGCATGGGGAAGGTTCCACTGCAAAGGCGGTACCGCGGGTGCGGCGACGTTGTATATGTGCAGCCTGCGCAAGACGGCAACGAGGATCGCGCCCAGCCCAATGACAAGTAACCCTGGCGGAATGCGATAGGGCAACTTCAGATGCGAGCCATAGAGAGCCAACAAAACCAGCATGGGCAGCAGCGCAATCGCGGGTTGTTGAAATACTCCGAATACAAAACCGAGGCAGAGATACGCCAACGCCAGCCCGGCCAGCGGGGCAAGCAGGGCCGCGCGCGGAGTATTGCGGCGCAGCCAATCGGTGCAGAAGGCGCCGGCGGTTTGTACGATCCCGCTCATCAGGCTTGCGAACACACCCGCATGCCACGCCATGTTCGCATCGCGCGTGCGCGTGTAGACCGGGCCCATGATCAGAAATACGTATGCAAAGATGGTGGGCGTGTTGATGCCGAACGGAATTGCGGTTACATCGCTACGGCCTTCCCGTTCTGCCAGCCGCCGCGCCTGCCACGCGTAGAAGAGGTTTCCTGCCAGGATCGAGATGGCCGCGCCGGGCAGGATATGACTGCCCACAAAGCTCAGGGGAAAGCCGCAGACCGGCGCAAGGCCGACGATCAGCAGCAGATCAGGAAAGCCGCTAAAGAAGAGTCCGAAAAAACCGTCGACGTCGCCACCGGTGAACCATCGCCTGGCCTGGGATGGCGGAGTGCACTCCGCGGCTGTTGCCATCAGGCCGTCCCGTAAGAGAAGCCAATCTCGCGCAGCCACTTGCGATAGGCAATCGCCATGCGGTCTGATCGCAAGTGCAGCTCCGATTGCAAATCGAGCGGCAGCAGCTCAGGCCGCTGCGATTCCACCACGACCTTGTCCTGCGCGGTGACCTCGTCCTGAAAGCGAATCAGATCCTGCTCGCCCACGTCGTACCCGTAATTCATCGCAATCACGAGGCGTGACTCGCACGTATCCGCGTCGACCGGCGCCACCTGCACCAGGATGCTGTACCGCAGGTCGCCATGTACTTTTTCCAGGCCGGCCGTCAGCGGACCGCACACCCAATAGTGATAGGTGACCAGCGCACCCTGGCCGGTGCCATCAGGGTCGGGCTGCCAGATGCGGATTTCGCGCGCATCCGGGCCATTCGAACCCATACCCACTTCGTAATCTTCAATCTCACCGTGCTGCGGATCACCCAACAATCCCGCATGGACAAAGCCGAGGTGCGAGACGTCGAGAAAGTTCTCGATCACGCGCGGCCCCTTGGCGTTGAAAAAGTAAGGGCCAGACAGAATCAAGCGATAGGCTGGATCGTCACCAAACGCAAACGCAGGAGGGTGGCCGAGTGGCTCACCGAGGCATACCCAGACGATTCCGTATCGCTCGCATACCTGGTAGGTTTGCGCTCGCGCCTTCACCGGTGGAGGCTGCCCCGGCTGAGAAGGAATGTGGACGCACTGCCCGTTCGTGCCGTACTCCCACGCGTGGTAAGGGCAGACGAGTCTCTCGCCGCACACCTTACCAAGGGAAAGTTGCGCGCCGCGATGGATACACAGGTCGCGCCAGCAGTGAATACCCTCCGCCGAACGCCACAGCACGATGTTGCGGCCCAGCAGTCTGCGCGCCACCAGACTCCCCGTTACCACCTCACGCGACCAGGTGACCGCGAACCACTCCCCGGCAAGCCGGGGATCATCGAGTCCGCTCTCCTGCTCGCCTGCGCGAGACCGTGCCGGTATCACTCTTCGTTGCCTCCAATGGGATGTTTCATTCTACGGCGAATTCAGTACCCTGGACCCTCGCACATTCCCCAACCTCAATTCAGTCACAGAACCTTTACCCATTCGCGCAAACCTCAGTCCCCTGGACGGGTGCCCCACGTTCGCACCAGCGTACGTGGGTTGAAAATGGAGGTTTCGAATGCTTTTCGTCAGTGGCTTAGCGGCGGTTCGTGTGAGCGGACAGAGCGAGCGTTTGAAAGGGCTTCGCCCTGTCTCTGTTCAACCCAGGTACGTTGGTGCGAACCTGCACCCGTCCAGAAGGAGAGGGTTGCGGTGAACAAACGAGCCGTCAGGCATATAAACTGACCGACATAGATGAGTACCTTGGGAAACCAGGCAAAAGCCTGCGTCTTACTATGTCTGGCCTCTTTTGTGGTTGCGATAGCGCCTTGCCACGCCGTGAGTGTTCATGGCGAGCGGGAGCCTGTCACCGATGCCGCCCGCTGGGAAGCGCAAGCGCGGAACACCACCATCGTTCGCGACGACTGGGGCATCGCCCACGTCTTTGGCAAGACCGATGCCGACGCGGTCTTCGGCATGATCTATGCGCAGTGCGAAGACGACTTCAATCGCGTCGAGACCAACTACCTCAACGCCATGGGCCGGCTCGCCGAGGCTGAGGGAGAAGACAAGGTCTACCAGGATCTGCGCATGAAGCTATTCATCGATCCCGAGACCCTCAAGCAGCACTATGCTGAGAGCCCCGACTGGTTGCGCAAGCTGATGGACGCGTTCGCCGATGGAGCGAACTTTTATCTGGCAAAGCACCCTGAGGCCAGGCCGCGCGTGCTGCATCACTTCGAGCCCTGGATGGCCTTGTCTTTCACCGAAGGCAGCATCGGCGGCGACATCGACCAAATCAACATAAAGCAACTCGCCGCCTTCTACGGAACCCCCAGGGAAGTGGCCGCCATTGCAGAGCCGGCCGAGCGTGAGCCCAGCGGCTCGAATGGAATCGCCATCGCTCCATCGAATACGACGGAACACCATGCTTTGCTGCTCATCAATCCCCACACCTCGTTTTTCTTTCGGTCAGAGCTACAGATGGTGAGCGAAGAGGGCCTCGATGCTTATGGGGCCGTTACCTGGGGCCAGTTCTTTATCTACCAGGGATTCAATGACCGCGTCGGTTGGATGCATACGTCGAGCGGCATCGATGCGACCGACGAGTATCTCGAAACGGTGGTCACGAAAGATGGCCACCGTTTCTATAAGTACGGAGACGCCGAACGGCCCGTCATAGAAAAGCAGATCACCGTGCCTTACCGCACGCCAAACGGCATGGCTGAGAAGAAATTCACCGTCTACTACACCCACCATGGCCCGGTGGTTCGCGAGCAGGCAGGGCAGTGGGTGACGATTGAGCTCATGCAGGAACCGGTCAAGGGTCTGACCCAGTCTTACCTGCGCACCAAGGCAAAGAACTACAAGGAATACCGGCAGACCATGGAGCTCGAGGCCAACTCATCGAACAACACCGTCTATGCCGACGCCGATGGACAGATCGCGTATTTCGAAGGCAACTTCATTCCTCGCAGAGATCCTAAGTTCGACTACACCAGGCCGCTCGACGGAAGTAATCCGGCGACCGACTGGAAGGGTCTGTTTTCGATTGAGGAGGCGCCGCACCTGCTCAACCCGAAGAGCGGCTATCTATTCAACGTCAACGATTCCCCCTGGAACGGCGCGGGAGAAGACAGTCTGCGCAAGCAGGATTTCCCCGCCTACATCGAGACGGGCAAGGAATCGGCGCGCGGCGTGCATGCCATGCTGCTCCTGCGAGGCAAAAAGGATTTCACGCTAGAGTCGCTGATGGCGGCGGCTTATGACAGCTATCTTCCCTGGTTTAGCAAGCCGCTGCCGGCGCTGATCAAGGCATGGTCTGATCTGCCCGCTGATTCGGAAGAGAAGACGGCGCTTGCCGGGCAGATCACTACGTTGCAGTCATGGGATATGCGCTGGGGTGTCGACTCCGCGGCAACCACGCTGGCTATCTACTGGGGGCAGGAAATTATGCGCATCGCTGCGGCGAGCGGGAATCATCTGGCTTTCAACGAAGATGATTTTGCTGCGCCCAGTGTTCCGGGTGACGTCGCATTGCAGGCGTTGTCGGCCGCCTCCGCGAAACTCACGGCAGACTTCGGCGCCTGGCGCATACCGTGGGGAGAGATCAATCGCTTTCAGCGACTGAACGGCAATATCGTGCAGCGGTTTGACGATGCGCAGCCGAGCACACCGGTGGGCTTCACCGCTTCTATGTGGGGTTCGCTCGCCGCGTTCGGTGCGCGGCCTTACACGGCGCAGGAAACCGGCAGGGCAGAAGGAACCAGGAAGTGGTACGGAACCGTTGGCAACAGCTTCGTCGCCGTGGTGGAGTGGGGCGACAAAGTGCGCGCCCGGGCGGTCACGGCCGGAGGCGAAAGCGGGCATCCACTGTCCTGGCACTTCAACGATCAGGTAGAGCGGTACAGCAACGGAAACCTGCGCGAAGTATATTTTTATCGCGATCAATTAAAGGGTCATACCGAAGGCGAATACCATCCGGGAAGTTCTCCATCCCTGTCACCAAAATCGCCGGGCTGGAGCGGACCGCTACGCCGCCTGGGTATCCAATAAACTAAATTGTCATCTCGACCGGAGCGAAGCGTTCCCCATACCCGGCGTGTAGTGGCGCATCGAGAAGTAGTAAATACCGCCCGCCAGGAAGAAACCAACGAACCATGCGTAGTCGTAGAGAAAGCGTATGGCAGGCACCGCCAAACCGATCAGCGCTACGAACACTCCAATGACCAGCGCGACGACGGCTCTGGGATTGAAGCCCCTCGAATATTCGTAGATGCCACCGCGGCGATAGAGCGAAACTACATCAAGATCCGTGCCGCGAATCAGGAAGTAGTCGGCGACCATGATGCCGGCCACCGGCCCCAGCAGGCCCGAGTAGCCGACCAGCCAGCCGAAAATGTAACTGCCGAAGGTGGCCATCAGCTTCCAGGGCATCATCGCGAGTCCGAGGAATCCTGTGATCAGTCCGCCGGTGCGAAAACTGATGAGCCGCGGAGCCAGGTTCGAGAAGTCGTTCGAAGGGGAAACGACATTGGCTCCGATGTTCACGTTCATGGTCGCGACCAGGAGTGCAACAAGGGCGAGCAGAGCCGCGAATGGCTGATGGAATTTGCCCAGCAGGGTAATGGGCGACCAGATAGGCTCACCGAAGATCACTTCCGATGCTGAGGTGCAGGCGATACCGATGAAGGCATACAGCGTCATCGCGACCGGCAGTCCGAATGCCTGCCCGGCGATCTGTGAGTCTTGTGACTTGGCGTAGCGCGTAAAGTCAGGAATGTTGAGCGACAGCGTTGCCCAGTAACCAACCATCGCGGTCAGCGATGGAAAAAAGAAATGCAGAAAGCTGCCGGTCGAATGGAAGTGGCTCGGCGCGGAAAGCATCGGTCCGAATCCGCCGGCCTTATGCAACATCCAGAAGAGCAGCGTCAGCGACATCACCAGCATGAACGGAGCTGAATAGCTTTGCAGAAAGCGGATCGAGTTGACCCCACGCCAGACCACGAACATGTTCAGCAGCCAGAAGCCCAGAAAGCTTGCCCACAGCACTCCGGGTAAGTGCGCCGTCGAGGGCCACAGCACAGCGAGCATGGCGGCGATGGCCTGTCCGCCCAACCATGATTGAATTCCGAACCAGCCGCATGCCACGAACGCGCGTAGCATCGCCGGAATATTTGCCCCGGTGGTGCCGAAACTTGCGCGCACAAAGACCGGGAAGGGAATTCCGTATTTCGCGCCGGCATGCGCGTTCAGCAACATGGGCGCCAGCACGATCAGGTTTCCCATCAGAATGGTGAAGAGCGCCTGCTTCCAGTTCATGCCTCCAGCAATCAGGGATGAGGCAAGCATGTACGTCGTGACCTCCATCGACATGGAGAACCACAGGGCGATGTAATTGTAAGTACCCCAGGTACGATTGGCCGGCCTGGTCGGCGCAAGGTCGCCGTTGTACAGGTGCGTATCCGCACCAAGCATGGTTGGCTCCAACTCGGAGACACTCGGCGTCAACATCAGGCGAACCCTCCGGCATTTGCTTCGCGCTTCAGAAATTTCCCCCGTCCGGTCTGGCCAATCCACTTGCCATCCTTCACCACCAGGTCGCCGCGCGAAAACACATGGCGTGCGTTCCCAGATACCTGCCATCCTTCGAACATGGAGTAGTCAGTGGCCATGCTCTGGGTGGCTGCAGAAATCGTATAGCAAGTGTTCGGATCCCAGAGCAGGATATCGGCGTCCTTGCCTGCAGCGATCACTCCCTTTCGCGGCATGCCGAAGATGCGCGCCGGCGCCGTGCAGGCGAGTTCGACAAATTGTTCCGGGGTGAGCACTCCCCGCTTCACGCCGAACTCCCACAGAATCTGCAGGCGGTTTTCAATACCCGGGCCGCCATTGGGAATTTTGGTGAAGTTGTCTTTGCCCAATGATTTTTGATCGGCGAAGCGGAAGGGGCAGTGATCGGTCGACACCACAGCCAGTGTTCCGTCTTCAAGCGCACTCCATAGAGGAGCCTGGTTGTGTTTCAGTCGCAGAGGCGGGGTAAAAACGTACTTTGCTTCTTCCCAGCTCTTGCCTGGCATCTGCTCTTCGAGCGAAAGCACGAGGTACTGCGGACAAGTTTCCGCCAGAGCACGCAGGCCGCGCTGTTGCGCATGCTTCAGCTCGCGCAGCGCATCCTCGTTGGAGAGATGCACGATGTACACCGCGGCGCCGGCCATGTGCGCGATGGCGATGGCACGGTGCGTGGCTTCTGCTTCGGCGTGAGGTGACCGGCTGTGAGCGTGATAGTGCGGCGCGGTCTTGCCGTCGGCGATCATGCGCGCCACCACGATGTCGATGACGCTGCCATTCTCGGCATGCACACAGCAAAGCGCATTGAGCTGGCCGGCTTTGTGCATCACCTTATACATCAGGCCGTCGTCGATCATCAGCACATTGGGGTAGGCCATGAAGAGCTTGAACGATGAGATGCCGTGTTGCACCATGGCTTCCATCTCGGCCAGGCCGCGTGCGCCATCGCCGGGGCCCAGGTCGGTGACGGCCATGTGCAGACCGTAGTCGATGCATGCCTTGCCGGCGCTTTTCGCCAGCCACGTTTCGAGCGCCTCAGCCATGGTGTGACCCATCGCCTGCAGGGCGAAGTCGATCACCGTGGTGGTACCGCCGACGGCGGCGGCGATGGTGCCGGTCCGATAGTCATCGGCGGATACGGTTCCGCCGAAGGGCATATCTAAATGCGTGTGGACGTCGATGCCACCCGGCATCACCAGCAACCCCGTGGCATCGACAACAGAGTGCCCAGCCGAAGGTATGTCAGGCCCAACCTGCACAATCGTCTCGCCCTCAAAGAGCACATCGTCCATTCGCTGGCCGTCGGCATTGACGACGGTGCCATTCTTGATCAGAGTAGCCATAGAAACCCCTCCCGACACCCTAAGGCAATGAAAGCCAACATAGCTTTCCATCCATCGAAACAGATGCCCACCCCTTTGTCACGAGGAAGCACCTGCCGCCACCCTTGTCATCTCGAACCGAAGCGTAGCGGAGGGACCTCTGGTTCGCTTCACATCCCTCGTAACCAATATCGAGGTGAGGGCCTACTCTCCCCTTTGTCATCTCGACCGAAGCGTACCCGGATTTCCTGCTAGCTGCGCCATCTGACATCCGCGTGTGCGGTTTTCTCTTAAGGAAAACCGCATGAAGCACCTTGACCCCACGAATATCAACAGGAAATCCGGGGGAGTGAAGTGGAGAGATCTGCAGTTCAGCCCCGCCCAAGGTAAAAGTTCTCTTCGACCGCACTTCCGTAGAAGCGGTTGAACCCAGGCTAATCGGCAGCAGGCAAGCCTTTGTGAGCGACACCCTGACCACTACGTTCTGCCCATGTCTCTGGCGCAAGCCCATTCTCCACGCGCTCCATGGTGATGCAGCCTTCGACTGGACAAACAAGCGAACACAGATTGCAACCGACACAGTGCTCTTCATCCACGCGCGGAATTCGTTCGAGCGGTGTGACGGCATTGCTGTGTCCCGCACCTGCATCCAGCTTGGGAATCGGCGTGGTCGAGATGCGGCGAGCCGCCGCATCTTCGACCATCCCCGGAGTGAGCCTGGTGTCGGGCGCGGGCGCCGTGCGATCGAGGTGAATGCACTGATGGGCGCCATCCCAGCACGCGGTGTAGCAAAGCTGGCAGCCGATGCACAGGTCTTCATGGATGCGCGCAACAATCTGATAATTCAAATTGAGCTGGTCCCACGTGGTCACGGTCGGCAGAGACTTACCCCGAAAGTCGTCAAGACTGGCGAAGCCTTTTTCCGCCATCCAGCCGAGCAGACCATCCTGCATATCTTCGACGATGCGGTAACCGAAGTGCATGGCTGCGGTACATACCTGCACCGTGCCGCATCCGAGCAGAATATACTCCGCCGCATCGCGCCAGTTGCCGATGCCTCCAATGCCCGAGAGAGGCAGTGCGGCGGCGGGGTCAGACAGCACCTGCTGCACCATGTTCAGCGCGATGGGTTTCACCGCCGGGCCGCAGTAACCTCCGTGCGAGCTTTTGCCATCGACATTGGGGTTGGGCTGAAACGTGTCGAGATCGATGCCGGTGATGGAGTTGATCGTGTTGATGGCGGAAAGGGCATCGGCCCCGCCTCGCTTGGCTGCGCGCGCCGGCATACGGATATCGGAGATGTTGGGCGTGAGCTTCACGATCACCGGCGTGCGGGCTTTTTCTTTGACCCAGCTCACGATCTGCTCGCAGTATTCCGGCACCTGGCCGACGGCAGAACCCATTCCACGTTCGTTCATGCCGTGCGGGCAGCCGAAGTTCAGCTCTAACCCGTCAGATCCTGCATCCTCCGCACGCTGCACAATGTCGTGCCAGGCCTCGCGTTTGCTCTCGACCATCAGCGATGCGATGACGACGTGTTTCGGGTAGCGGCGCTTTACTTCGCGAATCTCCTGCAGGTTCACTTCGATGGGGCGATCGGAGATGAGCTCGATGTTGTTGAACCCCATCATGCGGCGACCCTCCCAATCAATCGAGGAGTAGCGCGAACTCACATTGGTGATGGGCTCGCCGATCGTCTTCCATACCGCGCCGCCCCAGCCGGCATCGAACGCGCGCATGATCTGCTCGCCGCAATTGGTAGGCGGCGCGGAGGCGAGCCAGAACGGGTTCAGGCACGGGACACCGCAGAATGTCGTGGCCAGAGTGGGTTTAGTGGGCAACGGCCACCTCCAGATACGCGGCGATTCCTATGCCCGCGCGCTTTCCGTCGGCAACGGCATCGACAACTTCGCGGCCGCCATTGGTGCAGTCGCCGCCGGCGAAGTACTTGGGCAGCGAAGTCTGGCCCGTGGCGCGGTCAATAAGGATGCGGCCGCGTTCCAGCTCCAGCCTCTCTCTCAACCCAACAGCGTGCGTCGCCTGTCCGATGGCCAGCACGACAAGGTCGACCTGCAACCGATGCAACCCGGAATCTTTATGACTGAGCTCAATCGCCTCGACCTTGGTCGCGCCCAGGATCTGTGTCGGTTGCGTATGCCAGAGAAACTTCACTCCTTCGTGCCGGGCGTGCTCATATTCAAACGAGAAGGCAGACATTTGCTCTACACCGCGACGGTAGGCGATGTGCACTTCCTGCGCTCCCAACCGCATGGCAGCGACGGCAGCGTCGATAGCCGTATTGCCCGCGCCCACCACGACCACGCGCTCCGGCACCACTGCGAGCGCGCCAGATTTGTAGCCGGCAATCAGGTCAAGCGCGTTCGTGACGCCGGGCAATTCCTCGCCTGCGATACCGAGCTTGTGAATCGCTCCCAGGCCAATGCCAAGAAACACGGCATCGTGTTCGTTCTCGAGCTTCGCCAGCATGGCCGCGTCCACCGTGGTTTCGAAGTGAAATTCGACGCCCAGTTGCGACAGCATTTCGATTTCGCGCAGGCTCTCGATCAACGGTAGCTTGTACTCGGCGACGCCATAGGTATTCAGGCCCCCGGGCAGTGCGCGCGCATCGAAAATCAGCGCGCGAATGCCGCGCCGCCGGAGTTCGGCTGCGCAGGCAAGAGAGGCTGGGCCTGCGCCGATCAATGCGACCGAGCGACCCGTCTCCGCTCCAGGTGTAAAGGGAAGCGGTGCGCCGCTTGCGTGCAGTGCGTCCATGGCAAACCGCTGCAGGCGGCCAATCTGGATGGGCTGCTTGTTATAACGGTGCAGCACGCAGGCGCCTTCGCACAATACGTCGACCGGGCAGGCTCGGGCACAACTGGCTCCGAGGATGTTGGCGTCAAGAATGGTGCGGGCAGAGCCGGCAAGATTGCCGCTGGCGATCTTCTTGATGAACCGGGGAACATCGATGTGCGTGGGGCAGGCCGAAGCGCAGGGTGCGTCGAAGCAAAAGAGACATCGGTTCGCTTCAGGAATGGCTGCCTGTTTATCGAACGGAGGATGCAGGTCGCCAAACCGCGCCGAGGTCTCCGGGTGCACCGGCGCCTGCTGCACAAAGGACGTTGAACCGGACGTTAAGCCGCTCATGGTGCGATAGCCTCTCCCTCGGTCACGGTCGGTGACAACGAGGAAAGCATCATTATGCACTATTGCGTTGCAGGATCGCCGGGGCTGCCAACACAAGCCACGAGCGAACTTGTATGGGGCAACCTCGGGCTCCGCGTGGCCACTAAGTCCTTTGTTTGTCCAGGTTGCTCAAAATTCGCACACACTTCGTTTCACATTCCTAGTTACGAACGTTGAGATAAGGGCCTACTCTCCCCTTTGTCATCTCGACCGCAGCGTACCCTTATTTCCTGCTACGCTGCGCCATCTGATATCCGCGTGTGCGGTTTTCTCTTAAGGAAAACCGCATGAAGCACGATGTTGACCCCACGAATCTCAACAGCAAATCCGGGGGAGCCCATTGTCATCCCGAGCGTAGTCGAGGGATCTACAGTTCGGCCACTTTCGGCACGCGCCTGCCCTCTTCACTCCACCCGCAGCGCCTGCATGGGATCGATGGAAGCAGCCCTGCGTGCAGGAATGACCCCAGCGACCGTGGCACAAGCAGCCAGCGTCGCCGTGGCGCCAAAGAAGGCGATTGGATCGTAACCGCTCATCCCATACAGCAGGCCGGACATGAGCCGGCCGGCAAACAGTGCAGCGGGAATACCAACGGCGAATCCGATCAGAATCTGCCAGAGTACGCTGCGCAGCACCATGGCCACGACACTGGTGCGTGCAGCACCGAGCGCCATACGGATACCGATTTCACTGGTACGTCTGGCTACGATGTACGACATCACTCCGTACAGTCCCACCGAAGCCAGCACAAGCGCGAGGAGGCCGAAGAGACTTGTGAGCCGCGCGATCAACCGATCCTGATTGAAGTTGCCAGCCACCTCGGAATCGTAGGTGTGAAATCGAATCACGGTCAGGTTGGGATCGATGGCGGCAAGCTCCCTGCGGGCATTGCGGTTTTCTTTTAAGGAAAACCGCATGAAGCACGTTGCCCCCACGAATCCCAACAGGAAATCCGGGGGAGCGCAGTGGAGGGATCTGCGGTTCTCTACATGATCAGCCAATGTACGAGGAAGTTGATCTTCCTCATGCGGGGGGAGTGAAACGAACAACAGATCACTCCACTTCGGTCGGGATGGGAAGTACTTGCAGTGAGAAGCGGACAGCTTTGCCCACACAACCAACCCTGGTTTTGAACGGGCCACCTGGGGTTGGCTGAGAAGGAAGGCGTGTGCGTGGAATCTACGAGTGGCTTCCGCCTGAGCAGCAGGATCCGGTAGTGCTTTTCGGCTGCTCGCCTGTCTCGTAACGATCATGGTGGCGTACCCAGGACATGCTAAAATCCAGGCCATCTTCGTCGCGGCCCTTGGGAACGAGGTCGAGGATGTTATACGTGCCCATGAGAAGATCCAGTCCCCGCCCATAGGTGGAGTAGGTATGAAAGATTTCGCCCGCCGCATTCCTGGCAAAGATGCTGGCTCCCGGTGCTTCTTCGCTGGGGAACTCTCTCGTAGCGTAGTTGTAGCAGACCTTGCCGCCGGCCGTCTCTTCCGGCGTGAAGGAAACCTGATAGTCGAAATTGAAATCGCTGTTGAACGAGGACACCCACTGAAACTTCCAGCCCATGCGCTTCTTGAATGCCTCGATCTCGGCAAGCGGAGCGCGGGAAACCACCACGAGCGTGGTATCGCGATGGGCGAGGTGCAGGGTAGCGCCGTCGAAATGATCGGCCACGTAGGAGCAGCTCTTGCAGCCCTGCTCCCAGCCTGGGCCAAACATGAAGTGGTACACCATGAGCTGACTGCGGCCATCGAACAAATCCGCCAGCGTTACCTTGCCTTCGGTTGAGTCAAACTCGTACCGCTTTTCTACCTTTTCCCAGGGCAAAATGCGGCGCTGCCGGCTCAATTCATCGCGCAGCCGGGTGAACTCTTTCTCTTTGGTCAGGAACTCGCTGCGCGCGGCGAGCCATTCAGTGTGCGAAACAACGTTGGGGCGTACTGCTTCGATCGTGCTGCTAGCCATGGCGATTCTCCTTGGTCGCGGTGAGAACGGTAGGGTTGTCTACGGCGTGTTTCACGCCGAACTTGTTAATGATGATTGCCGCGAGTCCGCCCGTACAAGTGACACTGCCGGCAATCAGCATTGCTGTGGTTACACATACGGGACACATCGGCTGAGCCCTCCTCTACTTTCGGCCGGCTTCGGCGTGCCTGCGCACGCGATCGTGCATGGAGGCCCAGCCTTTGTTCATCCCTGCCTTCTGCTCATCAGCAACGAAGCCGAGTGCGGTATGCCGAAAGGCAATCAGTGTTCCGCCATCGACTTCGCTCAGCCGGTATTGCACGTTCGAAACGAGCGGGAACGAGGCGAACAGGGGACCAGCGAATTCAAGCAGCGTGGGTTTCTTGATGGACTGTACGTTGGCCCAGAAGTGCCCATTGCCGTCTCCCAGGTCGCGGTACCACCTTCCACCGGGCCACGGTTCGATCTTCATTTGGAGCGATTTGCCGTCCGGCGTTTCGTTGCCGGGTCCCAGTTGCTCGAGCAGCGCGGCAAAGGTTATGTCCAGGGGCGCCTGGACGTGGATTTCCTGTTGAATCGTAAGGCTCAGGTTTTCGAGGGTCAGGTCGGTGGCAATCATCATTTCTCCTTAGCGTTCGGTTTGATATCGGGGTCCGGGGAGTTCGTATCGGTCGAGCCCTGCCGCGCCATCGCTTCCGCGCGTGCCTTCACACCAGTCAACTGGTGTTGCCAGTAGCGCTCGAAGGTTGCGGCCCAGGTGTGTAGGGGGCGTATTGCTTCGGCGTTGGTCCTGTACAGCTTTTGCCGGCCCTGGCACCGCATGCGCACCAGGCCTACATCGCGCAACACGCGTAGGTGCTTTGAGACGGAAGGCTGCTCCAGGCCGAGAGCATTCACAATTTCTGTAACGGGCCGCTCAGCTCCAGCGAGATAGCTCAAAATCTCCCGCCGGCGGGGTTCAGCGACTGCGTTGAAGGCATCCGAAGTGGTACTCGCTCTTGCCATGAACAGAACAATACATTCCTATATGGGAATGTGTCAAGCGTGTTTTTAGCTTTCGGCTGCGTGTGTTCATTCGCCTTGGTCCGGCTCTTGGAGTAGAAGATTGGTATTGGTACGTACGATCAGGCGGGGGGGCGTCATCGTTTGTCTATGATTCGTTCAAGATGGGAACGGGCGCATGAATAAATACCCCCGCTGATTCCAACGGTGATCTTGATGTGGAGCGACGATGAGAACAAATTTGTTGCGATTCAACGGCGCTGTCGAGCGGGATCGCACCATCGCTGCGTGGATGGAAGAGCATGCAGGTGAATTGGGAGCGATCGCACGTCAGTGGTTCGGCCGGCGATCTTTCATGAAATTGCTGGCCGCGACTCCCCTATTTGCAACCATTGGCACGCGCAGCCTCGCTGCCACGGTGAGGTCCACTGCGATATCTCGATGACCATGCAACCAGGGGAAGATCTCATAGTCGGCAACCGCCTCCGCCAGATTATTGACAAAGCACGCAAACCATCTGTCTGAGGTGGGTTCTCCGAACTATGGAAAGGTAATGGAAGCGACTGTCTATTCCCTCGGTCGCGTAGACGCTCTTGCACCATGAGCTATTATTGGTGGTTCGTTTGTGAGGACGCGAAAGGTCTCTAGAAGGAAAATGAACTACTTACTCAGGCGTGGCCAACAAATTGCTCTATGTACATCGCTTATCGCATGCTGCGCGCAGGTCTTTGCGCAGCAGGGGGGTGTGCTCAAGGTCATCAAGATGGATGGCAAAGATGTTGGACCGGCCTCAAGTGCCGGCATTCTCGCCAACCAAACGCTCTACGTAGCCGGTCAAGACGGACGGAATGCCGATGGCGCTCTTCCGCAGGATTTTCAACTGGAGACCGGCCAGTCATTGGGTAACGTGCAACGTGTGCTCCGCGCAGCAGGAATGGATTTTGGCAATGTCGTCTGGATGAACATCTATGTGACCAGTGGGCAGGATATAGCTGCAATGAACGATGTCTATTGGAAAACAATGGTTCAGAATCCCCCCGCACGTACCGTCCTGGTGGTGGGCGCTCTGCCCAACGGAGAGAAGATTGAGATCAACTGCATCGCCGTGAGCAACGCGGCCACTCGCCGGGTGATCCACCCGCAGGGATGGCCGCAAGGGCAACACCTCGATCCAGCCGGAATCCAGGTGGATGACGTTCTCTACATGTCGGCGCAGGGAGGCACCGATCCTCTGACGGGAATGCTTGCGGCGAATTTTGCAGGCGAAGTGAAACAGGCCCTCGATAACGTCACCACGATTGTAAAGTCGGCGAATATGAGTATGGCGAATGTTGTCTGGGTGAATCCATATCTCAGCAGCACCGATGCTCCGGAAGATGTGATGAACAAGATCTATGCGACCTATTTCGAATTTGGAAATACACCAGGACGGGGAACGATTCAGGTGTTGGACCTTCCGGATAGGAATCGCATCGTTTTCAGCTGCATTGCGGGGGCAGATCTGACAAAACGCAGGGCGGTTCGTCCTAAAAATGAGAAGCCCAGCAGAACGGCAAGCCCCGGTGTCCTCTATGGAGATACACTCTATCTCTCAGCAAAAGATGCCTATGTTCCGGCTTTAGGGCTCTTTACCCCTGATCTGGGTGTGCAGGCGCGGCTGTCGATGCGCAACTTGCTGGATGGGTTAGAGGAGGCAGATATGGATTTCTCGAATGTCGCCTCGTCAACCATCTATATGCGTGAGATGAAAGACGCAGACCCCGTCCATGCTCTGTACGGATCCTTTTTTAAGAACCATTTTCCTGCACGAACGACCTTGCAACAGAATTTTGATTCGAAGGCAGAGGATGTGGAGCAGATTTCATTCATAGCAGTGAGAGAACCGAAACATTGATTGAAGTTTGGGGAGAAGCCCTCTCCCCCCGCCCGGCCACGTTCATCGTAAGATCGCCTATACGGCTGCGCTGACAGCCCCAATCTTCCTACGGGTAGCCAATGTATTCCACTTCTACCAGAACCAAGGAGTGCTTTTTCGAGTGGTTCACCTTCCTCGCGCTGGTGGCTCTGCCGGCCAGTCTGCCGCTGCAGTGCCAGGCCGCTTCCACGCCCGGCTGCACTGTGCAGGAAACGAATTACCTGGGATGGAAAGCGGAGGAGTTGGCCAATCCCTGGGTGAAGCTGGAGCTTGTTCCGCAGATCGGTGGACGGCTCATACAGGTTACCTTCGGCGGTCACGATTTCCTCTACGTCAATCCGGAACTCAAAGGGCAGGTGATTCCGCTGGAACGCAACCGCGGCGGTGAGCTCAACTACGGCGGCGACAAGGTATGGCCGTTACCGGAGGGCAATCAGGACGAGCAGCATTGGTCCGGCGGGGGGCGCCTGGACGGTGGTCCGTTTACCCTGGAGGTACTGTCGCGCGGCGCCAGGTGTGCGGTGCGGATGACGGGGCCGGTAAATCCGGAGATCGGGCAGCGGTATATCCGCGACATCAGCATCGACGCGGACACGCCGGTGATCTCGTTTCATGTGGTCATGCAGAACATGAGCGGCTACCCGCAGACATGGTCGGAGCAGACCATCACCGAGTACCCCACCTCCAATCCTGCTGGCTCGGACGATTTCAACACCAAGTTCTGGGGAGTGACGGCGGTGAACCCCACAAGCGCATATCTCAATGGCTACTATGTGCGCACCGGCCCGGCGGACAACCCGGCTTTCTCGGTCAGCGATGGCACGTTACGGGTCCACTGGAACAACATTGTTCAAGAAGTCTGGGTAGACTCCCCACTGGGATGGCTGGCGGCTGTCGATGGCAGAACCGGATACACCATGGTTGAGCGCCACCATGTTGATCCCACTGCTGGGTATCCCAGTAAAGCGACCATCATCTTTTACTCTTCCGGCGAGTCTTCAAAGCAGGATCAAAACACGGAACCCCGCGAGGGCCCTTTCATGGAGGCGGAGTTGAACAGCCCGTTAGTCGAACTCGCACCGGGCGAGAGCTACGCTATGGACACCCAGTGGTATCCCACGCGGATGGGACAGGACTTCAAAACGACGACCTATAGCGGAGTTATCGGAACGCCACTTACGGCTACCGCTACCCCCGCCGGTCTGGTACTCTCCGGAAGCTTTGGAGTGTTCTATGCGGGCGAACTAGTGGTGCACTTTTACGGAAGGGGCGTTGGGGGCACTACGAAGCTTATGTCCGTGACTCCCATCGAGCCAGTACAGTTGCAGACCACCATACAGGCGCCGCCCAACACCAGCAGGGTCTCAGTGCACTTGGTGGATTCGAGCGGCCTGGATCGCGGCCCGCTGGGAGAGGTTCTCGTGAATCCACATCCTTCGCGAGAGTTCTCGACAAAGTGACAAGAAGCGCGTTCTTCGGTACCAATCCCGAAGGCGCGTGGATAACTTCTGGATTGCCGGTTATCCGGAATCATCGCCAACAGTTACGAGGACCACATCACATCAAGCGGATCCCCAACTCATACATGCGGCCGGGGACCTCTTGATGCTTGCTCATGGTGCTTTGATTAGCCCTTAAGCGACGCCATGTCGATCACGAAGCGATATTTCACGTCAGACTTGAGCAAACGATCGTACGCTTCATTGATCTTCTGGATCGGGATCATCTCAATATCGGCAGTGATGTTGTGCTTGCCGCAGAAGTCGAGCATCTCCTGCGTCTCTGCGATACCACCGATGGGCGATCCCGAAAGGCTGCGGCGGCCAAACAGCAGGTTGAATGCAGCCACCGCCAGCGGCTTTTCTGGCGCGCCGACCAAGGTAAGGTTGCCATCGCGCCGCAGCAGGTTGAGAAACGCGTTGATGTCATGGTTTGCGGAGACGGCATCGAGAATAAAGTCGAAGCTGCCCATGTGCTTCGCCATTTCATCGGCGTTCTTTGATATCACCACTTCATCCGCGCCAAGGCGCAGAGCATCGTCTTTCTTGCCCGGCGATGTGGTGAACAGAACTACATGCGCGCCCAGTGCATGAGCAAACTTCACGCCCATGTGGCCCAGGCCACCCAGACCGACGATGCCGACCTTCTTGCCTTTGCCTACGCCCCAGTGGTGCAGGGGAGAGAAGGTGGTGATACCTGCGCAAAGCAATGGCGCTACGCCCGCAGGGTCGAGATTTTCGGGAACCCTCAATACGAACTTCTCATCGACGACCACGCTCTCGGAGTAGCCTCCGTACGTGACGCCGCCCGTGTGCTTGTCAGGAAAGTTATAGGTAAGCGTAAGGTTGGGGCAGAACTGCTGCAGTTGCTGTTTGCATTCACCGCAGACACCGCAGGAGTCGACCATGCAGCCGACGGCGGCTAGATCACCCGCCTTGAATTTGGTTACGGCCGAGCCGGTCTTGGTGACGCGGCCAACAATTTCGTGGCCGGGTACGCAGGGGTAGACAGTGGGCATCATTCCGCTCCACTCGTTGCGCGCCTGGTGAAGGTCTGAGTGGCACACGCCGCAGAATAGAATTTCGATCTGCACGTCGTTCGGGGTTGGTTCGCGCCGCGCGATCGTGGTGGATGAGAGCGGCGATGTTGCACTGACAGTGGAGTAAGCTTTCGCGTTGTACATCCTTCAAATGTAGAACCTTTTGCGCATGGAGCGAAATGCAGAGCCCTCCGAGCTTTCGAGCGCATGGAAGTGACCACGAGGCATCTGGTCCGCCTGTTGAGCGCACCGGGCTGCCCGTTGGCGATATGTGTCGGTCATTCAGTAAGATCACGTAAGTTCTTAATCAAGCGATTGAATAGCGGAGAAGCCGATGCGCAGCAAGTTGATCCTGTTGGTGTCGTTGATGGCAGTACAAGCGGCCCATGCTTTTGATTCTGTTCCCATGGCCGAGTACCACCAGCGGCGGGTGAAACTTGCAGCCGAATTGCATGGTGGTTCTGCGGTGATATTTGCCGCGCACGAACCCTCCATGGAGTACCAGGACTACCGGCAGGATGAGGACTTCTACTACCTGACCGGATCAAACGAACCCGGCGGAGCGTTGCTTCTGATCGGCGATGGACCAGCGACAACTACCCGCCTGGGCGCCGTGCCGGCGCATAAGTATCGCGAGGTCTTGTTCCTCCCCATGCGCAATCGGATCCTCGAGAAGTACACGGGAGCAAAGTTGGACGCCAACACTCCGGGTGTCCGCGAAAAGTTGGGTGCCCATGAGGTGATGCCTCTCGCCGATCTGCCCGGTGTGTTCGGAGCCTATCTCGGGGAAGACATCAACCGCGCCAAAGAGGTGTGGACGCAGCAGGACATGACCGTGGCCGCCAGCGCAATGGGATTCACTTCGACAGTTCTCGGCACATCCAACCCGCCGCCTACGTTTGATGTTCGGCTGCTCACTCAGAAGCTGCGCGAGGTAAAAAGCGTTGCCGAAATTGCGCTCATTCAAAAGGCGACCGATGCTTCAATCGCTTCGCAGCTTGCAGGGATGCGCGCGATCAAGCCAGGTGTGCGCGAACGCACGGTGGCGGGGGTAGAGGTTGCGGCCATGCTGGAGCAAGGTTGCGAGCGCGTGAGTTATCCTGCGATCGTCGGCTCCGGCTTCAACTCAACGGTTCTCCATTACGCGGCCAACAGCAAGGTGATGGAATCGGGGGATGTCGTGGTCATCGATGCGGCGGGCGAGTACTCGATGTATGCCAGTGACCTCACCAGAACGATGCCGGTCAACGGACATTTCACCGCTCGGCAGAAAGAAATTTACGACATCGTACTTGGCGCCCAGTCCGCGGCGCGCGACGCGTTTGTGTCTGGCAAGTCGAAGCTCGGTGGGGTCGATCAGCGTGGCCCCGATGCCGGCAAAGACCTGTTGGATAAGGTGGCCTTCGACTACATCAATACACACGGTAAGGACCTGCACGGCCAGCCTCTGGGCAAGTACTTCGTGCATGGCCTGGGACACTCGGTTGGCATCGACGTGCACGATCCCTACGATCACGAGAAGGCCCTCGCTCCTGGGTCTGTGTTCACCATCGAGCCCGGAATCTATATCCCTGAAGAAAACCTGGGTGTGCGCATCGAAGACACGTATTACGTCAACGAGCAGGGCAAACTGATCGACTTTGCCGCGAAGTTGCCTCACACCAGCGAAGAAGTGGAAGCTGCGATGCGGGTAAGTAAACAATCGGAGATCATCCGTTACTCTAGGCCATTGGCCGAAAGTAACCGATGGTAACTTAAAGCGCTTAGAGCGCTTAAAACGCAGTTTTGCGCACACCCGGAGCCTCAGAGGTGCTTCGCCGGCCCGTCACGGGCGAGTGATCGCCCACATCGCTTTTCTGGCGAGTTTGTCGTAGGCCTGAACGGCAAGTTCGAGATGTTCGATTTTCGTGTCTTCTGCGGGGTTGTGGCTGAGCCCAGCCAGCGATTGCGTGAACATCATCACCGCCGGAATGCCCGCGCGCGCGACCTCCGCTGCATCGTGCAGCGGCCCTGAAGGCAGACGGTGCGAAGTGCCCGCGGTTTCAAGCACCGCCTCCTCGCAAAGCTCAATCAGTTTTTGATCGAAGGGAGTGGGCTCGATGCTCCAGATCCGCGACCACTCTACCGTGCAGCCTTCTTCCGCAGCGAAGCGCTCACTGGCTGCACGAGCCTCGGCCAGCATCGATGCCAGAATGCCTGCGTCGAGATCGCGCATGTCGAGCGTTGCTTCGCAGCGGCCTACAACCGCGGTTACGATTCCCGGAAACGTCTTGACACTGCCCATGGTGGCGACCGCGTCCGGATGCTTCCGCGCGATCGGCCGAATCTCGAGGGCAAGTTTGGCCGCTGCGGCGAGTGCGTCCCTGCGCGCACCCATCGGCGTCGATCCTGAATGCGCTTCCTGCCCATGAAAGGTGATGGCGTACCGCGCAACGCCCTTGGTGCCCACCACCACGCCGAGCGGCAATTGTTTGGCTTCGAGAACGGGCCCCTGTTCTATGTGCAGTTCCAGGTAGGCTGCCGCGTGGCCCCGTTCAGAGCCTGCCTCGCCTATCTTCTCCACATCGATGTGGCACGCGCGCAGAGCCTTTTCGAGGCTTATGCCGTCACGATCGGTACGAACACGATCGGCCGCAATGCTATGCGTGCCGGCGAAGGCAGAAGACCCAAAAAGACTACGGCCAAAACGCGCGCCTTCTTCATCAGCCCAGTCGACCAGGCGAATGGTGACGGGCGGCCGGCCATGAAAATCCTCCGCCAGCCCACGCAGCACTTCCAACGCTGCCAGCACGCCGAGGCAGCCGTCGAGCCATCCCCCATTGGGGACGGAATCGAGATGACTGCCGAGAATCAGTGTGCAATCCGATTGCCCCGTCAGGGTCGTCCACGAATTACCGGCAGCGTCGAGGTGGTGCTCCACCGGCAACTCTGCGACCTTATTCTGAAACCACGCGCGCGCGTTAAGCCAGGTGGGCGTCCACGCGATGCGCTGTGCACCATGTTCGTTCCCGGTGAGCGTACCAAGCTCTTTCAGGTCAGCGATGGTCCTCCGCGGATCTACCGGCATGCGGCTCCCGATTTGCTGATTTCGTTGTGATAGACCACACCGCTCTTCATGACGAAGCTCACATGCTGCAGCACGCGCACATGGTTCTGCTGCGAGCCGAGTGACAGCAGTCTAGCAGAGAAGACATGGGCCGGGCTGCATGCAACAGGGCTCGCGAGTTCGGAATACCGAGTTCGGAACACCAAGTTGGGAACACAGAGTTCGAAATACAAGGGTTACCATGAAGCATGCAGCTTCCCGTGAATCCGCCGGTGTTGCCGATGCTCGCCAAGCGCGTGAGCGAATTGCCTGCGGGCGAAACGTGGTTGTTTGAGCCGAAATGGGACGGCTTTCGTGCCCTGATTTTCCGCGACGGGGAAGAGGTTTTCATCCAGAGCCGGGACCAGAAGTCACTCAACCGCTACTTTCCTGAACTGGTAGAGACGGTTCTTTCACAACTGCCGCCTCGTTGCGTGCTCGACGGCGAGATAGTCGTCGCCACAAATCGTGGTCTGGACTTTGAGCAGTTACAGTTGCGTATTCATCCAGCCGCATCACGAGTGAAGCTGCTGGCAAAGCAGACTCCTGTGTCGATCGTGTTTTTCGATCTGCTTTGCGTGGGCGATCGCGATCTTTCTGGGGAAGCCTTCGAGAAGAGACGTGCAGAGCTTGAATCGCTCCTCTCCTCCTCAACTCCTCCGGTTCATATCACCCCTGCAACCCATGAAGCCGCCGTGGCGCGCGACTGGTTTCACCGCTTTGAGGGAGCAGGTCTCGATGGCGTGATCGCCAAGCAGCGAGCGGGCATCTATGAGCCCGATAAGCGCGTGATGCTTAAGGTCAAGCACGAGCGTGACTGCGATTGTGTGGTGGCCGGGTTCCGCTGGCACAAGACGGGAGAAGGAGTTGTCGGTTCGTTACTGCTCGGTCTTTTTGATGATTCCGGTTCGCTGCAGCATGTTGGCGTGTGCGCAAGCTTTACCCTCGAGAAGCGCCGTGAGCTGACGGAGTTTCTAGAACCCTATCGAAACAACGCGCTGGTCGATCACCCCTGGGGCGGTTGGGCGGAGAAGTCGTCTACAGAGACCGAGGTTGAGCAGCGCATGCCCGGCGCGCAAAGCCGCTGGAGCCAGGGGAAAGACTTGTCGTGGGAGCCGCTGCGCCCGGAGCTGGTCGTCGAAGTGGTCTATGAACACATGCAGGGCGCCCGCTTTCGCCATATGGCGCAGTTTCGCAGATGGCGTACGGACAAGAAGCCGAGCGATTGCACCTATGCCCAGCTCGAGGTCGTGCCGCCCCAGGAGCTGATGGATATCTTTTCCGGCGGCCGCTGATCAGAATATTTGATCGTCACCCCGAAGCTTTTCCCGAACGTTTTTTGGTAGCGCGCTTCGACCCTCGTTTCGCACGCCACTCGCGCGTTGGATCATCGTCCGGGTCGGGCGTTTCCTGTGACGGCCTCAGCTCTTCGGGAACATGCCGAAGGTTCACGCGAATGCGCGTCCAGGTGGAAGATCTTCCACGCATCGAGTCGACGAGAACGTCGTCCACGGCCACCTGCGCGGCTGCCTCGGCGTATTTGATTTTCCAACGTTCCAGTCCGGCTAGCGCTGCATCTTTCTGCGGAGAGTTTGCCACCACGATCAGAGGCATCTTTGTTCGTGGTGCTTTCTTTGCTACCGCTTGAGCCGTCGTCGATCGGGAGCGAGAAGGAGCAACACGAGAGCCTTCCCCTTCCATCTTGCGAAAGTGGGGCGGCCACGGTGCGTCGCCCAGCCCTTCGGCTTCGTCTTGGGCAGCGCGCTCGAGCAGCGCATCCAGCGAACCTGGCGCGGCATCCATACCCGCGTGTGGATCACCGATTTCCGCGAAACGCGCCGGTACAGTTAGTACGGTAAAGTCGGCCGGTTCACAATCGGGAACCTCGTGCCAGTGGAGCGGAGTAGAGATGCGCGCATCGGGAAGAGGACGCACCGAATAGGCAGAGCACGTGGTTCGATCTTTGGCATTCTGGTTGTAGTCAAGGAAGACGCCATGGCGTTCTTCCTTCCACCATTTCGAGCTGGCGAATGCAGGTATGCGCCGTTCCACCGCACGCGATAGCGCGAGGGCTGCACGCCGCACCTCGGTGAATGTCCACCGCGGCGCAATGCGGACGTTGATGTGCATGCCGCGCGAGCCACTCGTCTTGGGCCAGCCTTGCAGGCCGATCTCATCCAGCAGCGACTTCACTTCGAGCGCGACCAGGCGTACGTCGGACCACCCCACACCGGGTCCAGGATCAAGATCGACTCGCAATTCATCCGGATGATCAAGATCGGCTGAGCGCACCGGATGGGGATGGAGTTCAAGGCAGCCCAGGTTCACGATCCACGCGAGACCTGCCGCGTCACTGACGATGACCTCTTCAGCCGTGCGACCCGAAGGAAATGACAGAGTGACTGTGCGCAGCCACGCAGGCAGGTCACTGGGCGCGCGCTTCTGATAAAACGCTTCACCTTCGGCGCCGTTTACGAACCGCTTGAGGACGATGGGGCGATCGCGAATGCCGGCGAGTGCGCCCGGAGCCACCGACAGGTAGTAACGCACGAGGTCGAGCTTCGAAAGCCTGGTCTGCTTCGAGAAATACGGCTTGCTGGGGTGCGTGACACGCACCTCGCGCCCGTCAATCGAAAGTAGCTCTGCAGCCTCGTCCTTGCTCACGACGACAGCCTACACCTTTTGCCACGTGTGTTCCTTGGCGCTACGCGCTGGTATTGCATCGGCTCAAAAGGGCACGCTCCTTGCCGGGGATGCCGTGCCCTTTGTCTACAGCTGTTATGCGCGGCCGGCTAAACCAGAGCAGTTACCTCGACCGGCGCATACTTCTCCTTGGAAATTTCCATGGGGTTGCGGAGTGGACGGCCGAAGCCTTTGAACTGGACCTCCATGACATCGCCGTCTTTGAGCTCGATACCCTGGCCGAAACTGAGAGAGTGCGCTCCCAGGAAATGAATGTGCAGGTCGCCGGGGCGGCGATGGAGTGCGAACTTGAAGTGATGATGCTCCAGGTTACGAAGGCTGTGTGACATCTCGTCTTCGCCGCTGGCAATGGCTTGCGACCAGACGCGGGCGCCTGCCCGGGTAATGCTGACTGTACCCGGCACTGCGGCAAAATCGGGATCGACTACGATTTCTGGTCCCACCGCACAGGTGCGCAGCTTTGAGCCTGCCAGGTTGAGGTAGTTCTTTTTCTCGAATCGATGGTCAGAGAATTCGTTGCCCTGCGCCATGCCGAGGCGATAGGGGTTGCCACCCGGGCCGATCACGTAGATGACCGCGATCTCGGCTTCTTCACCGCCATCCTCTCCATAGCAGGGCACCAGCAGCGGCTCGCCTTGTGCGCGCAGCATGGTGCCATCGCCTTTCCAGAACCACTCGGGTGGAACTCCGATTTCCCCTGCACCAGGCTTGCCGCCCTCGAGGCCCCAGTGGAACATCTTCATGCTGTCGGTGAGTTCCTCCGCCTTGACCGTGTGCATCGATGCACGGTCGCGCGCGCTGCCCAGGTGGGTGAGCCCAGTTCCGGTGACCATGCAGCGGGCTTCTTCCTGCGGGTGATCGATGGGTGACAGAAGCTTCCACGGGGAGCTGCCTTCGTAGACCTCGTCATAGTCCAGAGTTTCTTCGGTGAGATGACTGGTGGCGATGCTGGTCAGCTTGCCGCCGGCTGCGATCGCCGCCAGCGCCAGGGAATACATCGAATCGAAATCACGCAGCAAACGCAGTTTTGGTTCTTGCACCACGGCCACACGGCGCGCGCCGCCCGCTTTCAATTGCACAAATCGCATCTTGTCTCCACGTACTCGATGATTTGAAACTAGCTTGATCGGATCTTTGTTGATGGCCAATCCCAGGCAGGTGATCATCCAGATCGCAGCCAACAGGCTACACCCTTCGGCGTGAATTGGCTTTCAGCCGGCTGTAGTGCGGGCTCGGCCGGTAAGCCCGTCATAGAACAGAATTTGTTGCCAGATGGAATGCGGTAAGCTCATGTTGCATCCAACTATGGTTTGCAAGGAGATTGACTCATGAAAGTAAGCCGCCACAGGATGTTGGCATGGATCGCCGTCATTGCGTTGAGCGCACCCGTACCAGCCACGCTCGCCCAAAGCTCGGATTCCGGAGCAAAGCAGGACTTGAAAAACGCGGGCTCTGATACCAAAGACGCTGCCACTAACCTCGGTCATGGTGTGAAGAAGGGAACGGAGAAGAGCTACGACAAGACCAAAGAAGGCACAGAGAAGGGGTACGACAAGACCAAGGGAGCCACGGAGAAGAGCTACGACAAGACCAAAGAAGGCTCGGTGAAGGGGTACGACAAGACGAAAGAAGGCACCGAGAAGGGCTTCGACAAGACCAAGGATGCCACTGAGAAGGGTTACGACAAGACCAAAGAGGGCACGAAGAAGGCATATCACAAGACGGCGAATGCGACGAAGAGCGGCGTGGACAAACTCGAGGGTAAGCCGAGTACGCCTGCCAATAATCCTCAGCAGTAGGTGTTGGTGCCGAATTCGCGAATGCTCGTCTCGAAAAGGGGCGCGGCCCCATTCCAAGCCGCGCCCCTTGTCCATTCATGAGACAGCAGAAGACTAAGGTTCCTGGGTCCAGTCACAGGTGATTGTTTGGCCCGTTTGGCTGCTCTTGATCGCCATTTCCAGAACCCGCATGGTTCTCCACGCTTGCAGGGGAGTGACTTCAAGGGTCGCGTGGCCGTGCAGCGCGTCTCGCAGGTTGGTGTAGTAGCCTCGGTAGTCGCCAGGCTCGGTCTGGATCCGCGTGCTGACGGCGTCACCACCCTCATCGGTGACGAGGGTTCCCCATCGCTCCGGAGGTTCCACACCCCAGGGTTTCGACGAAAACATATCTCCTGCCAATAGGTGCGCTTCCTGCGGATCGATGCCGAACTTGCGAAAGGTTCCGCCGGTGCCGTTGAGGGTGAAGCGGGCGCCAGGGTCGCGCGCCAGGCAGGTGGCCCGCAGCCAGACGGCAAGACCCTCGGGCCCAACTTCTGCAGATGCCGGGTGGGCGAGGGAAGCAGGGTAGTGCAGATAAAGGTCGAAGGCATCGTCACTCCGGGCGCCTTCACGTTCCTTGCGCACACTGGCCCAGACAGACCGGGGCACGCCGAAGAGTACCAGCGCCTGGTCCACCAGGTGCGAGCCCAGATCGAATAACACCCCTCCGCCTGGCCCACCGTTTTCTCGCCAGGCGTGCAGCCGGGGCAGCAAACGAAACCGGTCATAGCGGGATTCGAAACTGACCAGCCGTCCGAGCCGATCGCCGTCGATCAACTTGCGTACGGTTTGGAAGTCTCCATCCCAGCGGCGGCTCTGATAGACGCTGAGCAGCCGGTTTTGGGAGCGGGATAGCCGGATCAGTTCCGCGGCCTCAGCCGAAGTGAGGGCAAATGGCTTGTCGATGACCACATCACGGCCGGCCAGCAGGCACTGGCGGGCAATGGAAAAGTGGGTGGTGTTCGGTGTGGCGACAATCACGAGCTGGATGGTGGTGTCTTCGAGAAGCGCTTCGACCGAAGGCAGGACCTTTATGTGAGGAAACGCGTCGGCGGCGCTCGTCCCACTGCGCTGCACGATGGCGGCCAGTTCCAGCCCCTCGACCGCTTCGACGACGTGGGAGTGAAAAATACGACCTGCAAATCCGAAGCCAACCAGTCCAACCCGTATGCATTTCATTGAATCCCGCGACGCTCCTATCTAATCTCTTTAGCCATGATCTCAGAGAGGTCGGGAGAGCCGTCGCCGGTGGGCAACGGCGGGGGACTAAGGCCGGCCAGTCGGGTACTTTAGCGGGTACCGCCGGATAGGCCGCCCCCCGGCCAAATGCTTGACAAATGGTAGTCAACCAAAGAGTATTGAAACTGATGAAGAGTGTTCACTATCCCGCTGGCTGTTGTTGCTGTGACGAGTGTTGTCCCTTGTCATTGCCGTGCAGCGGGTATGAGTTCTTCTAGTAAAGCAAATCGGTAGGGTTTCCTACCGGGCTTTCGTATAACTCAGGCAAGTACCAACAACCGCTGCCAGCTTCTGGCGAGCGGTTTTTTATTTCCAAGGAATAAAAGGAGAAGGGGGGAGCCAAAGTGTCGAGCCTCGAAATGCCAACATTAGAAGCGGGTATCGCGCCGAAGCTGAGCCATCTTCAGATGCTTGAGGCGGAAAGCATCCACATTTTCCGCGAAGTGGCGGCCGAGTTTGAGAAGCCGGTCATGCTCTACTCCATCGGCAAAGACTCTTCGGTGATGCTGCGGCTGGCACAGAAGGCTTTCTATCCCGGGCCGATCCCTTTCCCATTGTTGCATGTAGATACGAGCTACAAGTTCAAGGAAATGATTAAGTTTCGCGATGAGTACACCAAAGAGCTTGGGGTAGAGCTGCTGGTGTGGCGGAACGAAGAAGCCCTGGCTGCCGGAGCCAATCCGGTTGCTCTCGGAACCCGCCGTTGCTGCGGTCTCCTGAAGACGACGGCGCTGCTCGATGGCCTGCGCACCCACGGTTTTGATGCGGCCTTCGGAGGGGCTCGCCGGGATGAAGAAAAGTCCCGCGCGAAGGAGCGCATTTTCTCCTTCCGTGACGGAGCCGGACAGTGGGACCCGAAGAACCAGCGGCCTGAGCTTTGGAACCTTTATAACGCGCGCGTGAACCCGGGTGAAAGCATTCGCGTCTTCCCGCTCTCGAACTGGACGGAGCTGGATGTGTGGCATTACATCCACCTGGAAAACATTCCGGTCGTGCCGCTCTACTTCGCCAAAGAGCGTCGCATGCTGGTGCGCGGCGACAGTTTGATTCCAGTCGAGCAGTCGTTTGTGCAGAGCCTGCCGGGTGAGGAGCAATGGGTGAAGAGTCGCCTGCGTTCGCTGGGCTGCAGCCCGTGCACGGGAGCCATTCGCTCCGATGCCGATACGATTCCCAAGATTATTGCCGAGCTGGTTGCGTTCCGCTCCTCTGAGCGCGCGAACCGCGTCATCGACCACGATCAGGATGGATCGATGGAGTTGAAGAAGCGGGAGGGCTACTTCTAAATGCCGCTCTCACTCGATCAAACTCCCGGCGCTGTTGAGATGGAAGACATGTTTTCGATGGAGGAGTTTCTCGCCGCGGAGCAGGCCAAGGACTTGGTGCGCTTCAGCACAGCGGGCAGCGTAGACGATGGCAAGTCGACCCTGATTGGCCGTCTGCTCTACGACTCACAGAACGTTTACGAAGATCACGTGCGCGCCGTGACGAAGGCGGCCAGCACGAATGTTCCGGCCGCGATTGATTTTGCCCAGCTTACCGATGGCCTGCGCGCCGAGCGCGAGCAGGGCATCACCATTGACGTGGCCTATCGCTACTTCTCGACCTCACATCGCAAATTCATCATTGCCGATACGCCGGGCCACGAGCAGTACACGCGCAATATGGCGACCGGTGCATCGACGGCCGATGTGGCCATCATTCTGGTCGATGCCCGTAAGGGCATCCTTACGCAGTCGCGGCGTCATGCGTATATTGCTTCGCTGCTGGGCACGCGGCATGTGGTCGCCGCGGTCAACAAGATGGACCTGGTGGACTACTCGCAGGAGGCATTCGCTGCGCTGGATCGCGATCTGCAGCAGCTTGCGAGCAGGTTGGGCATCACCGGTCTGCATTCGATTCCGGTGAGCGCTCTGCATGGCGACAACGTGGTCGATCGCGGCGAAAATATGCCGTGGTACGAAGGCCCCACGTTGCTTGAGTATCTTGAAACGGTGCCTACCGGCCTTGATGTGGCGGGTGCGCCTTTCCGTTTGCCGGTGCAGCGGGTCATTCGTCCCAATCAGGACTATCGCGGCTTTGCCGGGCAGATAGCTTCCGGCTCCGTGTGGCCTGGTGATCGAGTCATCGCTCTGCCTTCGGGCAAGTCGAGCCGGGTAAAGAGCATCACCACCTTCGACGGGGATCTAACACGCGCAGTGGCGCCGATGTCGATCGCGATTACGCTCGAAGACGAACTTGATATCAGCCGCGGAGAAATGCTGGCTGCGGCGCATCAGCCACCCGCGGTCGCGAGTAACTTTACCGCGTCGGTCGTGTGGATGAATGCGGACTCGCTCGACACGAGCAAGACCTACCTGTTGAAGCACACGTCGCAGACGGTAAAGGCCAGGGTCAAAGCGGTCGAGCATCGCGTCAACATGCAGACGCTCGAGCACGAACCGGCGGTAACACTTGAGCTGAACAGCATAGGACTCGTCGAAGTAGAAACCGTACGCCCACTGTTTCTCGATCCGTATGCAGAGCAGCGCGCAACCGGCAGCTTCATTCTGATCGATGCGGTATCGCACGCGACCGTTGCGGCTGGTATGGTGCGCGAGGTTTTGAGCGGGCCCTCCGTCGAACGCGATAAGCCGGCTCATGCGGTGGCAGCCATCGCCGTGCGGAATCTCGGGCTGCTTCGGTCCCTTGAGACGCGTTTGATCGAGAGTGGCGTGGATGTGGTGCGCACCCGGACAGCGAAGCACGAATTGCTACAAAGACTGTTTCATGCGGGCGTGGTCGTGCTGATCGAAGCCGCGGGCCTGCCGGAATTCGCAGGCGAGGTTTCGTTGGCGTTGCCCTTGGGGGCAACGAGTTCCGGTGCGCTCGCGTTTGAGCCGATTCCCGATTTGCCCTCCGAGCCCGGCGATGCCCTTGCCCTGGTTCTGACCCTGGTTCTGAGCACGCTGGCGAAACATGGTATCGCCCACGTTGCAGAAAGGAGAAGGCAATGAGTACCCCGACACAGGTTGCGGTTACGAATGAAGCGGCGCGGGAGCAGGCACTGGAGCAGAAGTTTGCCGACGCGCGCAACCTGGTACGTGAGCAGATCGCATCGGCTCGCGTGGAAGAGATTTGCGTGACCAGCAGCTTTCAGGCTGAAGACATGGTGGTGGTGCATCTGGTAAAGGCAGTGCTGCCCGATGTACCGGTGATCTTTCTCGACACCGGCTACCACTTTGTCGAGACCTACGAGTATCGCGATCGCCTGGCGAACGAGTGGCGCCTGAACCTGGTGAACGTATTACCTGAACTCACCGTGGCCGAACAGGAATCGCAGTTCGGCATACTGAACCAGACTGCGCCCGATCGTTGCTGCGGCATGAGGAAGGTGGGACCGCTGTTTAAGTCGTTGGAGCCTTACCGCTTGTGGTTTACCGGGCTTCGGCGCGACCAGGCGAAGACGCGTGCCAACCTGCAGACGGTCGACGCATTCAACCTGCCTACCGGCAAACAGTTGCAGAAGATCAGCCCGCTGGCCGATTGGTCGACGCGAGATGTTTGGTTCTATGCGGAACAGCACGGCATTCCGCTGCTGTCGCTTTACGACAAGGGCTACACCAGTATTGGGTGTGAGCCATGCACCAGCCTTCCTTTCGATCCCAGTGACCCGCGTTCGGGCCGTTGGGGTGGACGCAAGCAGGAATGCGGTATCCACGTGCAACCGGAGTAAAAGAAGAGTCTCCATGCTGCAGTTGCTCATAGGGTTTGTCATTGCCGTAGTGATCGCGCTCAGTGGCGTGGGCGCGGGTGTGCTCACGGCGCCACTGCTCATCCTCTTTCTTCATGTACCGGTCGAGATCGCGGTGAGCACGGCGCTGGCCTACGCAGCGATCGTCAAGCTGATTGTGGTGCCGGTGCAAATTATCCGCAAGCAGGTCTCCTATCGCATCCTGTTGTGGATGTTGGTCGGCGGCATACCGGGAGTGATTTTAGGTTCACTCTTTTTCAAACACGTCGCCAGCTACGGCCCCAAGTCGCTCCTCTATGTCGTGCTCGGAGCGATCATCATCTTCTCTTCCGTTTGGCAGATCTATCGTCACTTTCGTCCCGATGCCATTCGGCGCCCGTTGTCAGATCGGCCTAAGTGGATCGGATTTATCACTTTGCCTATCGCGGCGGAGGTCGGTTTTTCTTCTTCTGGCGCAGGGGCCCTGGGAACGGTCGCGTTGTTGGGCCTTACTTCTCTCACGACGGCACAGGTGGTTGGTACCGACCTTACGTTCGGCCTCGCGCTTTCTGTGGTGGGTACCGGCGTCCACATGATCAGCGGAGTCTATGATTCAGCGTTGCTGTGGAAGTTGGGGATCGGTGGGGTGTTTGGAGCCATTGCGGGCAGCGGCATCGCGCCTCGTATTCCCAACCGGCAACTGCGGTTCGCGCTCTCCCTTTGGCTGCTCTTTATTGGGTGCCAGTTCGTGTACCAGGCTGCGTTCTCGCACTGATTTGGAGTTGCTGGTTAGAACGCGCCCGCCCCGAAACGCGCATGGATGACGAGATGCGCTCACTGGGATTCTCCCGGTGTAAGATCTGGACAAACGTTCCTCATAGGAGGCTGCATGGCTTCAATCACCGGCTTTGGCGGTGCATTTCTTCGGGCGAATGATCCAAAAGCTCTATATAGCTGGTACGAGCGCCATGTCGGGCTAATCAGGTCCGAGGGATCTTTCGCGTTTCCTGCCCCGACGCAACGCGCTCAGGTCGTCTTCGCCTTCTTCAAACAAGAGGATGCATACTTTCCTCCGGCTCAGAAAGCAATGATTAATCTCCAGGTGGATGATCTCGATGGAGTGCTGGACCGTTTGATAGATGAAGGCGTCACAGTCGATCCAAAACGCGAAAGCTACGATTTCGGAAAGTTCGGCTGGTTCACCGACCCGGAAGGAAATCGCGTCGAGCTTTGGCAGCCTGTCGATTGATGCCGAGGCCGGCCTAGACGAGGACCCTATGAAGATAATTTCTCCTGAAATGCACAGCTCCCACAAAGGCCCGGAAGCCTGGTTTACGGGTACTGTATGGCGCAATGAAATTGCAACCCTGATCGCGCCATCGCGGCTTAACGCAAACCATGTGTGGTTTGGGCCAGACAGCCGTACGGCCTGGCACACGCATCCCGTTGGGCAGACGCTTCATGTCCTCGATGGGCTTGGAGTAGTGCAGCTAGCCGGCGAACCGCCGCAGATCATTCGTCCGGGCGATACGGTTCGGATTGCTCCGAACGAGCGTCATTGGCATGGGGCGGCGCCGGGTAAGACGATGGCTCACATAGCGATACAGGAGGCCGATGAGCACGGAGTCGACGTGGTTTGGCTGGAGAAGGTGACAGACGAGGAGTACGGGCTGGTTCGGTTGTAGCGCTTACTTGATTGCTCCGTGCATCGTCGGGATGTCGCGTGTTTCCTCGGCGCACTTCACTGCGTTGCGATCCTGGTATTCCTGCCCGGGGGCGCGGTCGAATTCGCTCGGTTGTTTTGTGGCGTTGGTTAGTTTGGGTGTTTTCGTTTTCGGCATGGAACACCTCATAGAAGAGAGATGCCGTCTGGGCGGTAGCGTTGCCTGATGAAGGGTACGGGCTTTATAGCCCGTACGTAAGGTGATGGGAGCAAAACACGGCTTTACAGGCTGCGGAAAAATGGACCTTGGTAGGTACTTTTGCGGTTGTAGGGAGATTGTTAGTAAAGAGGAATGCGTGGTGAAGACGAGAAGCAGAGTGGGATGTTCAGCTATGTGACGTTAGAGCAGCGGGTGCCATTGGAGCATCCACTGGGTAAGGTTCGGGTGATGTTGGATAGAGCGCTTGAGCGGCTGGATGTTGATTTTGAGCTGCTGTATTCGAGCAAGGGTCGTCCATCGATAGCCCCGGAGCGCCTGATGCGCAGTGTGTTGCTGCAGATCCTGTACTCGGTGCGTTCTGAGCGTCAGTTGATGGAGCAGTTGGACTACAACCTTTTGTTCCGCTGGTTTGTGGGTTTGGAGATAGACGATCGCGTATGGGATGTGACGGTATTCACCAAGAACCGTGAGCGGTTGATAAGCGGGGAGGTGAGCCAGCGTTTGCTGAGTGCGATTCTGGAGCAGGCGCGGGAGCACAAGTTGCTCAGCGAGGAGCACTTTACGGTGGATGGGACGTTGATTCAGGCGTGGGCAGCAGCGCGGAGTTTCCAGCCGAAGGAGGAAATACCGAAGCCTGGCGGGGGATCGGGGTCGGGAGGGGCGGTGTTGTTGCGCGACAAGGTGGAGTCGAAGACGGATGGGGATGCCCGGCTGTACAAGAAGGCCACAGCGGATAAGAGTGTTCCCAGCTATCTTGGTCACGCGCTGATGGAGAATCGCAACGGTCTAGTGATGGCAGCAGAGGTGAGCCAGTCGGCCACCAACGCGGAGCGTGAGGCGGCACTGCATATGCTGGACGAGGTGTTGTGCAAGGACCAAGCGCGCAACCTGGGGTATGAGAGCACGCTGGGAGCCGATAAACAGTATCAAGACCAGCAGTTTATTGAGGGCCTACGCGCGCGTCAGGTGGCCCCGCATATCGCCGAATACGAGAGCGGCAACAACCTGGGCAGGAACAGTCTGACGTCGGAAGAGAGAGCCGACCAGCGCCGCTCGATCAGTCAACGGAAGCGGAAATTGATCGAACGTGTTTTCGGTTGGGCCAAGCTGGACCGGCCACTCCGTCAGGTAAAGCTACGCGGACTGAAGCGCGTCGATTGATTCTACCGCTTGGCCATCACGGCCTATAACTTGGTACGCATGAGGAGGCTGATTCCAGACTCGGTGTAGGCCCGAGCAGGCGTGTCTCTACAGTCGGGAAATCCCTCCCTGTAGAGCAAAAAAATACCAAAAAAAAAGAGTATCTGGGCCAAATGCGACCCCAAAAAACGCTTCCCGGTGAACTCAGATCAAAATCGGCGCATTTTTCCGCAGCCTGTTCAGCCGCCGAGGGAAACCGGCTTTACCCTCAGCGGCTAAAAGCCGCTTCCATCCTGTGAATCAATGTACGGGGTAAAGCTCGCTGCGGCGAGGTGGCCCGTACCCTTCAAACCTTTCAGAAAGATACCTTCACGAACCGACCCTCTCGCGTGAAATCGGTTGGCGTTTAGTAGCCGAGGCCGCCTCCGTATGCCCCCATCCTCCACCCCTCTCTGAATACAAAATCTTACTCGGTTCTGTGCGGATTTAGGGGCAAGTCACTGGCAGTACTGACAGTGTGCGAGCGAAACAGTTCGTTCTAACAACATAAGAGGAAGGAGCATGGGCTATGAGACTTCTAACGTCTTGGTGGGTTTTGTGTGCGGCGGGCATCGTGTCGGCGTTGCTGTTGAATGTGGCTCCTCTGGCCGATGCACAAACCACGGTGGGCGGTCATATAGGCCTTCTGGTTCCGTGGGTCACTCATGCCGGTGGGGACACTACTTCTGTATTCGACAGTTACTCGATTGGCATGCCGTTTGGGATTACAGTAAAGGGCCAAGGGCCTCTATTCGTCGATTTTGAGTTTGTCCCCGCGGTAAATCAAACTCCTCATGGGACAACGTTAACTGTGGACCCCGGTATTTTGTATAGCTTGCCCAAGGGTTTCACGGTTGGTTTGCGAGCAGCGTTCGATTTTGACCCCTCACGCGTAGGATTCATCCCGCTTGTAAATAAAGGGTGGAAGCTTCACAACCAGACAGGCTTCTTCAAAAAAGTATTCGTTGAAGCGGATGTACCCATCAAGTTCAGCCGTCCGCCCGGCGGCCCGGCTACCAACCCCGTGACGTTCGCTACACAGTTCGGTCTTGCGTTTTGAATCCGGTACAACTCTCCATCGATTCTTCTCTAACGTTGCCACTCTGCAGTGGTGATGGAGATTGCGGGTAGTTTCAGGTGGAGGGTTTTGTCGTGGTAGGCGAGATCGACTTCGACGTCCTTTTTGTTGCGGTTCATGATCTCGCTCACGATGGTTCCTTTGGGTGAAACGAACGAGAGCACGCGAACGCCTGGCGCCGTTCCTGCCGTTTTGATCCTTACGGAACCGGGCCGGACAAATTTGCTGAAGTGCGCCATATAGTAGTACAGCCCGGTGTAGGCAACTTGCCCTGTATGTTCATCGATGATCACTACCGGTTGTTGCACGTTCGGGTCGGGGTTTCCGTGGACCGGCGAGATCGACCATGGGCCACCGTCCTGATTGAGGATCAGGTTCCAATAGACCCAGGCGGAGGTTGAGGCTTCGAGATCGTTGAAGATTTCGTTGCCCCAGAAGTCGCCGTCGGCAAAGTCGGCGCGGGGTAGCTTCATCGACTTGGGCGTGCCCGCCTCATAGGCATAGCAGACCTCGGTCATCCACAGAGGGAACTGCGGATACGCCCGATGGACGGCGGCCATCTTGTCGTAGTCCTTGAATTCGTAACCGTGATAGGGCAGAACCGCGATGGATTTACGGGTGACCGCATCGGTGAGTACGAAGGGGTAGTTGCGGCTGGCATCGGCTCGGCTGGGCGCTTCCGACGGCATGATCCGGGTCTTGATCTGCTCCTTCGCGAGCAGCGGTGCAACATGGTCGCGCAAAAGAAGATTGATTTCGTTGTAAGGAATCTTGGTGTAGATATCGGGCTCGTTGAAGAGGCTGAGATAGTCGATGAAGACGCCGTTCTTTTTGTATTCCTGCAGATAGCGCAGATAGTAGAGCGCGAGAGCGTCGTAGTACTTAGGATTCACGTCCTGATGTTTCTTTACGTCGTAGAGCATCCAGTCGGGTGGATAGTCCATGGGTGCCTGCAGGACAAAGCTCCCGTAGTGTCGCGCGCGTTTGATGAATGTGATCAGGCCATTGGGGCCCAGATCGCGCGCGATGGAGAAGTTCTTCATCTGCAGATCATCGGGCGTTGGGGCGTAGCTGTAGAACGGACCTGCGGTCATGAAGTCAGTGCTGGCGATGACGGTCTTCATCGCGGAGAAGCCTGCGCCCTTTGCAGGATCGAACAAGGTCTGCAAGACCTGTTCCTGCCTGGCTGCCGGCAGGGTATTCAAAACCATGAGGCCGGCTTCCTGAAACGAGGCTCCGAAGCCGTCCATTTTTTGATAGTGAACCGTGTCGTCAATCGTGAATCCGTTGCCGCTGTGCGGGGTGAAGTTCACCGGGGGCTGCGCGGCCATACGTGCTCCGGCTTGTGAGGAAACGTATATTTGCGCTTGTTGCGATTGGGCTGGGAGGCAAGTGAGAAGGATGAGAGCGAGAGGGGTTATCGCGCAAAGGTTAGTCCGCATACGGAGTGGAGACAATTTTACGTAGGTCATGTTGCTCCTGTTCACAATCATCTTGGAGATCTCGTCTAATACGGGGTCCGAGGGACCCGCAATCTATTCATCCGTTAGAACTACGTCCGCGGAAAGCAACCGTCCTCTCCTTTGTCATCTCGACCGAAGCGTGCCCGGATTTCCTACTTCGCCGAACTTGCCACGGCCACGCATGCGGTTTTCTTTCAAGGGAGACCGCAAGGAGTTCACGAGCGCCACAAAACTCGACAGGAAATCCGGGGGAGCGCAGCGGAGAGATCTGCAGTGCCCACCTCCGGCAACATCTGCCGAGGAAATCAACCACGCACCCCCTTGTCATCCCGACCGAAGCGAAGCGCAGTGGAGGGACCTGCGGTTCTACAACCCTCAATCTCAAGCATCCGAAGATAGGATCTATTCTGTCATTTTCTTGCAAGTAAAATTGCTCGTTATGCAATAATTCGTTCCATTCCGTTCATAAATCTTCGGCATGCAGAGGAAACGTCATGGCTGTTGACCGCGCCACTGTGGCCCCGGCGATTGAGAAACGTTTCACAGGTGAACCGGAGTACGCGCCGGCTGCGGCCCTGCCCAGCTTGCCGGGCCGCCGTCTGGCTTCGATCGATGCCTTGCGCGGCTTCGATATGTTCTGGCTCATGCAGGAGGAGAGCGCTCTTGTGCTCACCCTGGCGGCGGCGCTGCATTTGCCGTTTCAGGCGGTGCTGGCAAAGCAGCTCGACCATACACCGTGGGTGGGCATTACCTTCTGGGACCTGATCGCACCGCTGTTTCTCTTTATCGTTGGATTGGCTCTGCCTTATGCCATTCAAAGCCGCTTGCGCAGAGGCGAGTCTCGGCGGACGATTCTGTGGCACATTCTGCGGCGCACCGCGCTTTTGATTGCTCTGGGGTTGGTATTCAACGGAATACTGCAGCTCAACTTTGCCAATTTCCGCTACACCGGCGTTCTGCAACGCATTGCGTTGTCGTATGTGTTTGCCGCCATCATCACGCTCATGACGCGGCTGCGAGGGCAGATCGCCTGGACCGTGGCGCTGCTGGTTGGCTATTGGGCGATCATGGCGCTCATCCCGGTGCCGGGTTTTGGCCGCAATGTGCTTACCGAGCAAGGCAATCTTGAGGGATATATCGACCGGCTGTTTCTGCCGGGCAAGTTTTGTTGCTACGTGTTCGGCGACAACGAGGGCTACCTGAGCACGATTCCTTCGGTTGCGACGGTGATGCTCGGGGTTCTCTGCAACCATATTCTGCAGGCTAAGTGGAGTGAGCGCCGCAAGGTCCTGGTACTGGTGGCCGGGGGCGTGGGGAGCCTGGCGCTGGGACTCGCGTGGGGTACGGTGTTTCCGATCATTACGCGGCTCTGGACCAGTTCCTACACGCTCTATAGCAATGGCTGGTGCATGCTGCTGTTTGCGCTCTTTTACTGGATCATCGACGTGAAGGGCTACACGAAGTGGGCTTTCTGGTTCAAGGTGATCGGATTGAATGCGCTGACGATATACCTGGTGCAGGAACTGTTCGACTTCAAGAACGTTGCCAATATCTTTGCGGCGGGGCTGGCGCGTCATTCCGGCAGCTACGCTGCTCTGGTGATGGCGGTTGCCATTGTGGGTTGTAAGTGGCTCTTTCTGTATTTTCTCTACCGGCAGAAGATTTTTCTGAAGGCGTAGGAGTTTCCCGCTGGCGAGGGTGCAGCTACCCTCTCACACTTGTCCTCTCGTTGCCCCAAATGCCGGGGTAGCCCATTCAAGCCAAAGAAGGTGTAAAGGATGTCTGGAGACGTTTTGTAAAGGATGTCATGGAACTGAACACCAAAGAAGGCTTGAATGGGCCACCCAGGCATTTTTTACCGGGATGCGAACCCAACGCTGTTACACACGGCTACTTTCAGCCAAGCCCTGCGGGACTGTTCGGCGACGCCTTAACCGTGCACTGAGGCGTCGCTCCCACAGGCTTTGTTCGGCGACGCCACCTTGTGCCATTGCGGAAATTTTCAGGGCCAGTTCTACGGCCTGGGCCGAGCTTTCCGGAGTGCAGTCGAGCGGGGGGCGGTTGTTCTGACAGCAGTCGACAAAGTAGGCCAATTGCGCGGCGTAGGCATCGGACTTGGCCTGCACGATCTCTTCGACTCGTCCGCCAGGATGCGTTAACTGCAGTTGGCCACCGGCGTAGCGAAGGTCGCCTCCGCGGGACTTCAGATCGAAGTGCATGGAGAAGGGAACTTCGCCTTCATACCAGCCGCCGGCCACGGCGATTTCGTACCCGTCGGGATATTTCAGCGAGCAATCAACCACGTTGTAGGAGGCAGGCGAGCTCACGACGGCACTCGTGGGAGCGCCGAAAAGTGACAGAGCCTGGTCGAAATCATGGACCAGCATGTCGAAGATTCCGCCTCCGCTCTCCTCAGGCCGGAGTAGCCAGGGGGCCCAGACGGGCAGGCCTGACTTGCGGCCAAGCGCGAGCGAACGGATGTCTCCGTAGCTGCGGCAGGCCACCGCTTCGCGCAGGTAGAGATAGGCCGGCCAGAAGCGGAGCACGTGGGCGATCATCAGGATTCGATGGTTCCGTTTCCAGGCGCGATCGCCGGCTGCCAGCATCCGGGTACAGTCCTGTGCCGTGAGCGCCATGGGCTTCTCGCAGAGCACATGCTTGCCTGCGTCGAGCGCGGCGATGGTCAGAGGCGCGTGCATGCCGGTGGGTAAACAAATGTCGATGGCATCGATCGTCGGGTCTTCAATCATCGCCTGGCAGAGCGCCGTCTGCGTAAGCTCACTGGTGGGCTGCGGCGGCAGCTTATCGAAGGGTGGGCTATTGCGCGTCACCATTTCGACGCCGGGCAAGGCACGGCTGGATTCCATGTGCTGTTTGCCCATCATGCCCAGACCGAGCAGTCCGATTTTGAAAGAGTTTTTCGTCATGTTTTGTTTTTTCGATGTTTTGTTTTTACGGTACGGCTATACAGCTACGGCTAGATGGAAACATCCAGGGGCGCCGGATGGTTGCGAAATCCCCTGGAGATAACAGCATCGTAAAGGATACCGGCTGTAAACCAAAGTGCCCCCACAATCTTGGCTTGCCGGCTAAGGTTCAGCCAGATGACGAAGCAGAACAGGAAGCCGAGGCCTGGTAGTAAAAGATCCGTGAGCATGCGCCGCTCATGACGCCCGCGGCGGAAGTAAAAGCTGCGGATGACGCTCGCATTCACGCCCATGAAGGCGAGAAAGGCGCCGAAGTTGATCAACTCCGCAGCGCGTTCGAAGTTCAGCAGCAGGCAGCCGGCGAAAGTAAAGGCGCCAATGAGCAGAATGTTATAGGTGGGCACAGCGCGCCTGGGGCTCACGTACGCAAAGAAGGGCCGTGGCAGAGTGCCATCGCGCCCCATGCCGTAGAGCAGGCGAGAGATGCCGGCCTGTGCTGTGAGGCCTGAGCCCAGAACGGTTACGATCAGAATCACGGCTATGCCATGGAAAAGAAGCGGACCGCCTACCACCGCAGTCATATCGAGAAAGGCCGTCTCGACGTTGGGAAAATCAGTAAAGCTTGGATGGACCCGCTGCGCCAGGTAGATCTGCAGGCCGCTGAAGAGCCCAGTAAAGAGGCAGACAGCGACGGTGGCTAATAGGATATTGCGCCGTGGGTTTTCTACTTCTTCCGATAGCGTGCTTACCCCGTCGAAGCCACCGTAGGTGAGTGCGGCCAGCGCTGTGCCGGCAGCAAGCTGTTTCCACTGAAAGGTCTGCGGATTGTAGAACGGCTGGGTGGAAAGCAGCCCCTGCCATCCCTGGTGGACCAGGAGCCAGCGGATGGCCAGACCGATGAAGGGAAGAATGACCACCAGTGCCGCGATCATCATGAGCAGGTTGGCCGTAGCGGTCGCGCGGATACCGCACAGGTTCACCCCAGTGAGAATGGCTGCGATGAGGGCGCACCAGACGAAGTAGGGCACACCCCCCACGACGCGCTGCATGGTGAGGGCTGCATACACGACGCAGAGAACAGGGACCAGCAGGTAGTCAAGCAGCATGGCCCAGCCGGCGAGGAAGCCGAGGTGCGGATTGAGGCTGCGGCCCACATAAGAATAAGCAGAACCAGCCGACGGATAGAGCGCGGCCATGCGCCCATAGCTGAAGGCGGTGAGCGTCATGGCTACCATGCCGGCCAGCAGAGCGCTCACCGCTTGTCCTCGCGACAATTGCTGCACCACTCCGAAAAGCGCTACGGCGGCGATGGGCGAGACGAGTACGATGCCGTAGACAATCAGATCCCACAGCGTGAGGACGCGACGGAGTTTGCCGGCCGGTTTTTCGCTTTCCACAGACACCGACTTTCATAACTCGTCGTGGTTTGAACGGGTGGAGCGCTTGGGGCTCTTTGGAACGGCGATTCTCAGTATCCAATCAAACAGATGTTGAGGGAAGCATTCGTTCTCCCCTTTGTCATCTCGATCTGAGCGTACCCGGATTTCCTGCTACGCTGCGCCATCTGATATCCGCGTGTGCGGTTTTCTCTTAAGGAAAACCGCATGAAGCACGTTGACCCCACGAATCTCAACAGGAAATCCGGGGGAGCGAAGATTGTCATCCCGAGCGGAGTCGAGGGAGCTGCAGTTCTCTCCACGAGCAGAAAATGCTGAGGGTGCCCCATACAAGCCTGCAGTTTGCCAAGTTCCGAGACATCCTTTCCAGTTTCTGCAACCGTAGGGGGTGACGGGAATGGTGGCTGTTATGACCCTGGATAAGAGCAAGAATCGGAAAGTTAGCTCTTCGACTTTTCACCGATCAGGCGGACTCTTGACTCCCAGTTCGCCAGCGATGCTTCCATGTCGCAGAGAGCCCCTGTACCGACGTTTGCGCTTGAAATGACGGGGACTTTCAACCCCATGGCCTGCAGCTGTCCTGCGGCCTCGATCATGACGGCGTTGATGATTGCTGCGCCGGCTACCGTGGACGATGGACCCATCTTTTGTGGCAGGCCGGGCAGTTCCAGAACCGCGTCACCCACGGGAATGCAATTGTCGATCACCAGGTCAGCGACCTCGAAGAGAAATTTGCCGGAGCTGTGGCGGGAAGCAGAGGTTGCGGCCTGGCGCGGGTTGGTGATGGCAATTACCTTGAGGCCCAATGCCTTGAGATGGAGTGCCATCTCGATGGGTACGGCGTTCCGGCCGGAGTTGGAAATCACGATGGCGATATCGGTGGGGCGCACATCTTCACGCTTGAGCACGGTGGCCGCGTAGCCGGGCTGTCTCTCGGCACGCGTGCTTTCCACTGCTCCGTGCAGAAAGATCAACGCATCATCCAGGATCGGATTGACCGGCGCCAGGCCCCCGGCGCGAAAGAAGGCTTCCTCGGAAATCATGTGCGAGTGGCCGCTGCCGAACGTCTGCACTACGCCGCCGCCCGCAATGGCACTAGCCACCATCCCTCCAGCCAACTGAATCTTGTCAGCCTGCTGGGTGGCAATCTGCGCGAGGATGGTCGAAAGAGAGTCAAAGTATTTCGCTGAGATCACGTTGCAGGTACCTTTCCTTCTGTCTTGAGCGGGCTGTGGTTCCCTCACCCTATCGCCCGGGAATAGCAGTGTCAATGCAGATGAGGGCTTTGCCGGATAGATAGATATCAAAACGCTACGAATACCTATCGATCAAATGGTTGTTGTTTCTCTTTCCGTACGTTATTGGGAGAAATAGCTTGACGCACTGGGGAGCCGCCTTCATACTTTTTTCATCACAAAGGTTCCACCCGGCCCCCCAAGCAGGAAAACAGTTCAAGGTCTCTCAAGCGAAACCAGTACTCGTATTCGTGGCGCGCTGCATTTTCGCGCCCTGCTCAGCGGCTTTCCACGTAGCAAGCAGCGCATATTGCAACCAAAACATATTCGTCAGCCTTTTTTCTGAAACGGAGCTGCCATGCATTCCTTCCGCGCTGGATCCTTCCTTTCTTCTGGTGGCAAGCTGCTGCCTTGCGTTCTCTCGTTTTTCAGCCTTATAGCCTTCAGTGTTTCGCCAGCCTGCGCGCAGCTTGACCGCGGCGGGATTGTAGGCACGGTCGCGGACCCTGCGGGGGCGCGCATTGCAGGTGCAAAAGTGACGGTTACGAATGTCGCGACCAACACGGATACGGTCCTGCAGACCACGGGTGAAGGGAACTATTCGGCCAACAACCTGCAGATTGGCACGTACCGGGTGACTGCGGAGAAGGCCGGATTCAAGATCGCCGTGGAGAACACCGTGGATGTCCCTGTGAACCAGGTGGTGAAAGTGGACTTTTCGCTGAGCCCTGGTTCCGAGTCGCAGACCGTGGAAGTGAATGCGGCGGCGACCCAACTGCAGACGCAAAGCTCTTCGCTGGGCACGGTAGAGACGGAGCAGCGCATTTCCGCGTTGCCGCTCAACGGCAGAAATTTCATCGCCCTGGCCTACCTGGGACCGGGCGCCAACAGCGGCCAAACCGGTTCCAACGTTTCCGGGGGCGTGTTTGAGAATGAGCGTGCCAACGAAGCGATCTCGGTCAACGGACTTCGTGTTTCCAACAACAACTTTCTGCTCAACGGCGTGGATAATAATGAGTTTGGCCTCGGAGGTGTGATCATTCTGCCTCCCCCGGATGCGATTCAGGAGTTCCGCACGGAAGAGAGCGCGATGAGCGCGGAGTTCGGCCGGGGCGGCGCCGCTGTGAATGTGGTCGTCAAGTCGGGCACGAATAAGATCAGCGGGGGCGTGTATGAGTTCATCCGCAACGACAAGCTTGACGCGCTCAACTACTTCTCCACCGATAAGACACAGTTCCAGCGCAACCAGTTTGGCGCGTATCTGGGCTTCCCCATTGTCAAGAACCGTACGTTCGCTTTCCTCGACTACCAGGGGACGCGCATCCGGCAGGGGCTGCCGTTTGTGAACTCTGTTCCCACGGCGGCTGAGCGAACGGGCGACTTTACCGACCGGCTCACCGGGCAGACCTTCTCGCCCTGCGGCGCCGGCGGCCCATCCTTCGACACAGGCGCAGTGTTCGATCCCTACAGCACCACGAGCTACACGTGCCCCGGCGGCCAGGTGATTTCGCTGCGCAACCAGGTGAACTACGGCGGTGTGCTCAACGTAATGGCTCCGGGGCAAATCAATTCCGCTGGGCAAAATGTGATCAATCTGTACCCCGCGCCCAACGGCAATGGCATTGCAGACAACTACACCTCCACGCAGAAGCAGATCAACAATCAGGACTCGGGCGATCTGCGTGTGGACCATCGCTTCCGTGAAGCCGATCAGGCGTTTGCTTCCTACGGTATCGGTGACATTCGCAGTGTCGATCCCGCAGGGTTAGGCAAACTGGGCGGCTCTGATTGCTGCCCCAGCATCAGCAACATCCGCGCGCAGCATCTTGGGCTGGGCTATACGCATATTTTCTCGAGCGGCTTGTTGAACGATCTGCACGGCGGTTATTTCCGCTATGCCGTGAATGCGGTGCCTTTCAACTACGGCAACGACATTTCGACGCAGTTGGGAATTCCCAACGCCAATCGCGGTGACATCAATTCCAGCGGACTGATCAACCTGGATATTTCTGGTCTTACTCCGCTGGGCGATTCGTTGTTTCTTCCGGAGCACGTTTTCGAGAACATTTTTCAATTGTCCGATAGCGTGACTCAGGTGCATGGCAAGCACACATTGAAGTACGGTGTGGATTTTCGCCGTCAGCAGCGGAACTTCTTCCAGCTTGCTGCACCTCGCGGGTTTATGAACTTTGGAGGCGGCTTTACTGCCGATCTTTCCACCGCCGTGGGTGGGAACGGCCCCGCGGATTTGCTCTTCGGGGTTCCCCAGGCGACCGAGCAGGACACGCTCGACGGACTGTATCCCACGCGCTACTGGGATCTCGCGGAGTTTGTGCAGGACGATTGGAGAATTCAGCAAAATCTGACGATCAATCTTGGCCTTCGCTATGAGGTGGCTTCGCCTGCGAACGGGCGGGTCGCTAACTTCGATCTGACGAAGGCGGTGATGGTTCCCTCCTATGGTCCAGGCGCGGTGTCTCACGGTGGTGTCGGTTTCGATAAGTCCGATTGGGGACCGCGTATCGGTTTTGCCTGGTCGCTGCCTCACAACACCGTAGTGCGTAGCGCATTTGGTATCTTCTACTCGGCCGAAGCGAATACGTTCGACGATTTGGGATTGAATCCCCCGGCGCTCACCGATCTGGCGCGCTCCTACTCAACGGGAAACATTCCTACCAATGCGCAGTTGATTACCGCGGGATTTCCGTCGACTTTTCCGGTACAGGATCTGAATGCGCCCACTGGCTCGGTCAAGTCCACCGGGCCGACACGTATCATGCCGCGCATTCTTGAGTGGAATCTTTCTGTGCAGCGCGAGTTTGCGAGCAACTGGCTGGCACAGGTCGCTTACGTGGGCACGCATGCCTACCGGTTGTGGAATCACGAAAATGCTGACCTGAACCAGCCTTTCGCGCCACTCGATTCCAACTTCTCTGACGCCACGGGGAATTTCGGGCGCCCTTATTTCGATGTCCAACCAAACCTGGCTTCGGTCTATCCACTTGATTTGGGTGATCTCCATCTCATGTACAACTCGTTGCAGGCCTCCCTGAATCACCGCTTCGATCATGGCTTCAATGTGCTGTTTGCCTACACCTATGCTCATAACCTGGGCAATGCGGATGGCAACGTAGCCGGCGCAATCCAGAATGCCCACGACCCGGGAGCGGAATATGGTGCAGTTTCTCCTGACATTCGCCATCGATTCACGGCGAGTTATCTGTACCAGTTGCCGGTTGGGCGTGGACGCATGTTTGCCTCGAACATCGGCACCGCGCTCGATGCCGTCATTGGCGGGTGGGATGTTTCCGGCATCACGACCGCGCAGACAGGTCAGTCGGAGACGTCCACGGCGTCGAGCGATTTGAGCAACACGGGCAGCTTTAGCTATCGCTACGATCAGGTCGCGGATCCGAAAGACTTCAAATACGATTCTGCAGGTCAGTTAAGCCTTAACTGCACGCCCGGCCAGCGCAACATTTTCTGCTGGTACAACCCCGCGGCTTTTGTTGCCCCTCCTCTGGCCGATGGACAGCAGTCAGCGCATGCCTTCGGCAATGCGCGCATCGGTAATCTGCGCGGACCTGCCCTGGTGGACTTCGACTTTGTTCTGCAAAAGCACTTTCAGCTAGGGGAGTTGGGACAAGTCGAATTCCGGTCAGAATTTTTCAACCTGTTTAATCACCCGAACCTGGGCCTGCCTGGAAACCAGGTGGATGTGCCGGGCGGGGCGGCCATTACCAACACCGCGACCGATAACCGGGAACTTGAGTTCGCGCTCAAGTATTCGTTCTAGAACAGACCGGTCACGCGCATTGTGAGTCGAAAGTGACACGACACAAATACTAACTACCGTGAACAAAGGAGCTGCGATTGTTGAGAGGACCATGGGTTATTCCTGCGCTTCTGCTTTGGGCCTTGTCGGCCGGCATTGGTCTTCACGCCCAGCAAACGAAGCTTGAAGACATGCAGGGCAAGACCATTCTTGTCTTTACCCCGCATCCTGATGACGAGGTGTTCGGGGCAGGCGGAACCATTGCATTGCTCAATCGCCATCACAATAAGGTGATTGTGGCAATCTATACCAACGATGACAAAGGTTCGCTCGATCCGGAGATGAGCAGCCAGCGGTTGGCACGGATTCGTAAGGCGGAGGAAGAGAAGTCAGAAGCCCTTCTGGGCACGCCCAAGGAAAACATCCTCTGGATGGGCTACGACGATGGCATGCTCGAATACGCCCCTCAACCGCACTTGACGGAGCAGGCCACGGAGATCATCCGCCGTGTGCACCCTGATGTGCTGCTCAGCGTAGATCCCGGCCAGTGGTATACACGGTGGCATAAGAGCGACCACCGCATGGCCGCGCTCAATACCGCCGACGCGATTCGCGCCGCGGAGTTCTGGCTGTATTTTCCCAATCAGAAGCTTCAGTTGGGTTTACAGCCTTATAAAGTGCCTGAGATGTATTTCTTTTACCCGGCGCCTGAGGAAGTGAACTACCGCGTGCCGATCGACGATGTAATGGACACCAAGTTGCAATCCGCGGTAGCCCAGGTGAGTCAGTTTTCGCCATCGGAAGACAAGTATCGCAATGATTGGGATCCGAAAGACCTGAAAACTACCGAGGACGAACTGAAGAAATTGCAACCGCATAAGGACGGTCATGCGGTGGAAGAGTTTCGGTACGCCACTGGGTTTAACCAAGAGTAATAACCAGGAGTAATAACCAGGGTAAGGGTATTATTTCATGTTGGGCTGTGCCAGAAAATCAGGGGCTCCATGCCCCTGTTGGGCGTGGAGCCCGATGCCAGGGTGATGACATCTGAGTCCGTGGCGCCCTGGAACTCGCAAAAGCAAGAGGAAGAGGATATGGATGGGTTATCGACGCCCTGACTATCAACGATGGGTACTTATTTGTACTGTGGCGATTATGGGAGCCGGCAAAGCTGCCCAGGCTGCGCATAACTCCCTGTTACCTGCTCCACGGCAGATTACTTATGGAAGCGGCGCCTTACCGCTCGCCGGCCTGCCGATTCGTTTGTCGAATGGGACGACGGAAGATGACCGTTTCGCTGCTCAAACACTCTCCGTCTGCATTAGCCAGTCAACTGGCGCTCCGGGCGCGATCCTCGACCAAACTGCTTCTGGCGAAATACCTCACAGCATCGTGCTTTCTCGAACCGGCGCCCCCGATCCGTTGCCCGTTCCGGGGGAAACGCCAGGGCCCGACTCCCGCGAAGCATACACGCTTCGGATTACGGCCGGCGGGGCCGAGGTCCAGGCGCGTTCATCAGCCGGCATCTTCTACGGTGTCCAGACGCTTTGTCAGATGATCGAACAACCGGCAGGCGTATTGCCCGAAGCCCAGGTGACCGATTGGCCGGCGATGGCTTATCGCGGCACCATGGTTGATATGAGTGAAGGCCAGTTGCTCAGGGTGGGCGACATCGAGCGGCAAATCGACCTGATGGCTCGTTGGAAAAACAATCAGTATTACTTTTACAACGAGACTTCGATCGCACTGGATGGTATGCCGCCGGCCGCACCCGGGGCGCGTCTTACCAAGAGTGACGTGCGCCAGATTGTTGCTTACGCTCGTGCCAGGCACATCGACGTGGTGCCGTGCCTTGAGCTTTACGGTCACCTGCACGATTTATTCCGCCGCGAACAGTATTCTGCAATGGCGGACTTTCCTCATGGGGTTGAGTTCAACCCCGATGATCCACGTGTCAAGACGCTCATCGCGGATTGGGTTGAGCAATACACCGAGCTATTTCCCAGCCCTTTCGTACACGTTGGCTTTGACGAGACCTGGCAATTGCAACAAGCCGCGGCGAAAGGCGCCGCTGCCCCCGAGACTGTTTTCCTGCGGCAACTGGGCTACGTAAGCGGATTGTTTCAGAAGCATGGCAAAACGATCATGGCCTGGGCTGACATCATGGTGAAGATCCCCGCCATCGTGAAGCGTCTGCCTCCTGGGATCATCGCGGTCGCCTGGTGGTATGAGCCGCAACCGGATCCTCAGTACAAGCGCTGGCTTGAGCCTCTTGTTCGCTACCACCTGCCGCATATGGTGGCTCCCGGCGTGAGCGGGTTTAAGGAGATTGCGCCCGACAACCAGAAGAGTTTCGAAAACATCGACACCTTTATCGCCGCTGGACGTAAGTCCGGGGCCCTGGGTGTGATGAACACCGTCTGGTCAGACGACGTGCAGATGTTAAAGAGGCCGGCATTGCCCGGCATCGCATACGGTGCTGCCGCGGCGTGGCAGCAGCAGCCGATGGTTTCTGCGGACTTTTTTCCCGTGTACGCGGCTCGGGAATATCCTCCGGCCGCTGTGGCCAGTGTTGCCTTGGCGCTCAGCAGGATGACGGAGAGCGAGACTGCTTTGCAGGCGGTTCTGGGTCAGGAAACGATGCTCGCCGTCTGGCACAGCCCATTTTCTGCCAAGGCGCTGGCACGGGCTACGGAGCATGCCGAAGACCTGCGCCGCAGCCGCTTACTGGCTGAGGGAGCAGAAGAGGACTGGCTGCGGGCCATCGATCAGGGTGTGGATGCGGCCAGCGTGCAAGCGTATATCGTGGAGTGCCGTCTACTGGATTATGCCGGTCTGAAATTCCAGTATGGCGTAGAGATTACGCAACAATGGAAGTTACTTGGTTTTCATCCCAGTCGAGAGAGTCTTGACAACGATTTTGACAACATCGTAGTTTCGCAGCAGCACGGCAAGCTGCCTGACCTTATGGAGACGATGACTGCGCTGAAGCCGCAGTATGAAGAGGCCTGGTTAGCGGAATATACGCAGTATCGTCTTGCCGCCGCACTGGGCCGCTGGGATGCGGAGTATGAGTACTGGCGGAGGCTGCAGGCCAACCTGCTCGGCTTACTCGAAGACTACAACCCCAGGCGAGGGTTACCACCCTTCGATAGTCTCTTGCCCTGGCAATGACCATTCAAAAGAAAAGCCTTCGCGACAAGCGCCGCATCGAAGCCCTGGTTTATCAGCAGGGAGCGATCTCTCGCGTTGGTATTCACTCGATTACGGGTCTGCGCCGCAGCACCATTTCTCTGCTTACCCGGCAGTTGTTAACCGAAGGCAAGCTTGTCGAGGCGGGCCCATCGGATAACCCTCTCGGGCGCAAGCAGGTTCTCCTCAAGCTCAATCGCAAGTTCGGCTTTTTGGTTGCAGTGGAGTTCGACGATGAGCAGGTGACCGCGGGAGTGCTGGATCTTGAGCCATCGGTGATCCGTGTTCTCTCGGAGCCGGCCGATCTTTCTCACGGTAAGGAGGGATTACTGCGGCAATTGGAATCGGCGGCGCGGCGAGTGGTTGCTGCCTCACGGCTGCCGTGGAGCAAGTTATTGGGTATCGGCATCGCTGATCCGGGGCTTGTGGATACGCGGCGAGGCATTACCACCAGCTGTTCGACGATCGACTTCTGGAATGACGTGCCGTTGACGGCAACGTTCGAAAAGGAATTCAAGGTGCCGGTGCTGGTCGAGAGCAAGACACGAGCCAGGGCGGTTGCTGAACAGCGGCTCGGTGTGGGGGAGCGGGAACCCAACATGATCTATCTCGATTACGGAGCCGGCATCGGCGCCGGGGTGATCGTGGATGGCAAACTGCTTTATGGTCACAACTGCGGAGTGGGCGAAGTGGGCCATACCAACATGGTGCGGTCAGGCCCGACCTGTAAATGCGGAAGCAATGGCTGCCTGGAGGCGATTGCCGGCGCGGGCGCGGTCGAGAATCGCACGCGCAAAGCTCTTTCTGAAGGAGTGGCTTCGCAGTTGCTTGCCATGGCGCAGCAGGACCCTTCACGCATAACGGTATGGCAGGTGTTTGAAGCGGCCAGGGCGGGTGACAAGATGTGCTGGAACATCGTCGCGGAAATCGCAGAAGAGATTGGGGTGGCGATGGCCAACCTGGTGAATCTCTTCAATCCGGCGATGATTGTTGTGGATCAGCGTGTGGGCTCGACGGGAGACGAGTTTCTGAACCTGATTGCAAGGGTGATTAAGAGTAATGCGCTCGCCGCCTCGGCGACAGGGTTAACGCTACGCTTCGCCAAACTCGGTCGCGATGCAGGCTTGCTGGGCATGGGTCTGCAGATTCTCGAGAAGACATTTGCGGCAGCCGGGGATCGCTCCTGAGGCATTGCTAAACATGCTGCGTCTGAAGGGTCGGTTCCTGAAGCGATGTTCCTAAAAGGTTTGAAGGGTACGGACTACCTCGCCGCAGCGAGCTTTAGCCCGCTGAAGGGTACGGGCTTTAGCCCGTACGTAAGGTGATAGAAACAAAACGCGGCTTTACAGGCTGCGGAAAAAGTCAAAGAAGGCCAAAACAAGGGTCAAAATCGGTGATAGAAAATCATCACCCGAGCCTCACAAATCGCTCTACGGGCTTTGTAGTGCGTTGCGATTTTTCATGCCCACGCCCAAATTGACTTTTTCCGCAGCCTGTTTAGCCGCTGAGGGAAACCGGCGTTATCTTCGGCGGCTGAAGCCGCTTCAATCCTGTGAATCAATATACGGGCTAAAGCTCGCTGCGGCGAGGTAGTCGACTACCCCGGATGAAATCCTGGGCTTTGAATTTGCAAACTGGAAATCGAAGTCTGTTACGTGTCCAGCCGGAACTTGCTCTCTGCCAGCCGGAACATGGGCCGCCAAACGAGGCGATTCACAGTCACGACCATCAGTGACATGATGATGGTCGCCAGCAGCAGAATGGAGAATTGACCGTGATCGCTGGCGGCGCTGATTTGTGCGCCCAGCCCCAGCGTTTGCAGCGTGTGATCTTTCAGGTGAAAGTATTCTGCGACGATGCTAGCATTCCATGCTCCGCCCGAGGCGGTAACGAGGCCAGTCACCAGGTAGGGGAAAATCCCGGGAAGAATCACAATCTTCCAACGCTGGTAGCTCGAGAAGCGATACAGCTTGGCAACTTCTTTCAGGTCGGTAGGAATCGCCGAAGCCCCGGCGATCACATTGAACAGAATGTACCACTGGGTACCCAGCAGCATGAGCGCGATCGAGCCAACGCCCAGTCCACCGCCCCAGCGAACCAGTGCCAGCAGCAGGATAGGGAAGATCGCGGTGGCTGGATACGAAGCGGCAATTTGCGCCAGCGGTTGCGCGATGCGGGCTAGGCGCGGATGAAATCCGATGGCTACGCCGGCAGGAATCGTCCAGGCAGAAGCAATCAGCAGGGCGGCGTTTACGCGGAGGAAGGTGGCGACCGCGCCCTTCAAAAGCTCCACAATTTCCGCACTCTGAATATGACGCAAAAGCTCCAACGCTCGGACCGCGGCAAACGCGACTACCAAGACAGCCGTGGCAATCATGACTAACGCAGCCAGACGGGCCTGTTTGCGGGGTTCATGGGTCGGTCGGGCGATAAATCTCTGCTGCCTGCGCCGCGCGATCTCACCATAGATGCGTTCGCTTGCCGAAGCAAATGTTGCCTGCCTTAGCCAGCCAAGCGCATTCGAGTGCCGCAGAGCATAGAGAATGGGCGAAGTTTTGCGGCTGGTGCTTTCTCCCTGTTCGAACTTGAACTTATCGGCCCAGGCGATTACCGGGCGCCACACGAGTTGGTCGGTCGCCACAATGATGAGGATCATGGTCAACGACCCCCAAAGCATGTCGTGCGTATCGCCGGAGCTGGCCGCTGTTTGTAGAAACGAGCCCAGGCCAGGGAGGCGAAAGTCGCGATCGCCGAGGACGAACATCTCGCAGGCCATCAGGAAGAACCATCCGCCTGCGACCGAAACCATGGAGTTCCACACCAGCCCAATGGCGGAGTAGGGCAGTTCTAACTGCCAGAAGCGTTGCCACGCAGAAAAGCGAAAGACGGTGGAAGCTTCGCGCAGTTCACGCGGCAGGCTCTTGAGTGAGGAGTAGAAGCTGAACGCCATGTTCCACACCTGCCCTGTAAAGATGAGGACGATGGCGCCTAACTCAATGCCCAACTGGCGGCCGGGCACAAGCGAAACCATGGCGAGCATGACGCTGGGCAAAAAACTCAATACCGGAATCGATTGCAGAATATCGAGCATAGCGATCATGAACGATTCTGCGCGCGGGTTGTAGGCGGCGATGTAGCCATAGCCAACAGCGAAGACGAGGCTTAGAAAGTAAGCGACAAAAATGCGCACCATGGAATAGAACGCATAGAGCGGCAGCATTTTCGCGGAATTTGAAATGGCGATGGCGGGGACTGGTTGTCCCATCCAGTATTGGGCGATGCGCAGCACAGCATAGAAGAGCGCAAGTCCGCATGCGGCAACGCTTAGATCAAGAAAGAATGGCCATGTCCGTTCCAGTACCAGCGAACGTGAAAGGGTTGGCGCGCGAAAGACCCGTGGCGCACTCATTCTGCCTGCGCTTCTTCCACGGCCTCCGGCGATTCTTCCTGCTCAGGCAGAATGAACCGGCGGCGTGAAGCATCGAAGTCGAATAGTTCGGCATAGCGGCCCCAACTGATGGCCGTCTCCAATTGCCGCAGCGTCTCTTCGGCGCTGAACTGCTCGTCGAGCATGTCGAGAAAAAACTCTTCAGGCACAGAGTGGTCTGACTTGGTATCGAGCGCGCGGGTAATCTGTCGCAGCAGCAGTACGTTTTCGACCGCCGCCTTGCGGAAGAGCTCTTTCTGGCGCAGAATTTCCGACTCTGCATACTCTCGTCCCGTGGGAGTGATGGCCGCATCGCCTTCTTCCACCTTGAGGAAGCAAAGTAATTGGGCGGCATCGACGATCGGCAGAAGGTCATCGATTTCAAAGGCCAGGTCGTCGGCCAGGCGATAGATGTCGGCCCTGCCCTGGTAGTCGATCAATAGTTCAAGCAACCCGGCAATACCACCGGGGCGGGCGTGGGGCAGCATCTGGTAGTGCATCTGCCGCTGGTCGCGGGCAGCCAGCCGCTGGGGAACAGCGGACGGTGCGACGTCGGGCCGGGTAAGAACTTTGTAGATGTAGTCGACGAGCTGGGTGAACGTAGAGCTCTTGCGCTCCCGCGGCTGGCTGAGGCCGACAGGGAAGTCCACACGCACGTGGCCCGGGTTTCTGCCAAGTACGATGATGCGATCGGCAAGCAGCAAGGCCTCTTCAATATTGTGGGTGACCAGAAAAATCGACTGCGTTGGGATCGTTTTCTTGTGCCACAGCTCGAGGAGTTCGCTGCGCAGGTTTTCTGCCGTCAATACATCGAGAGCAGAGAAGGGCTCATCCATAAACAGTACTTCGGGCTGTACGACCAGGGCACGGGCGAACCCAACCCGCTGGCGCATTCCTCCGGAAAGTTCTCTGGGGTAGGCGGCTTGAAAGCCGTCGAGACCGACCGTATCCAGAATCTTGAGGCTCTGTTCGCGCCTCTGCTCACTGCCCATGCCGCGAGCGATGAGGGGAGCCTCCACGTTCTCGAGAACGGTCAGCCAGGGGAACAAGGCGAAACTCTGGAAAACGATGCCCACGTTGACCTGGGCCCGCTGAATCGGTTTGCCATGCCAGAACACCCCGCCTGCCGAGGGCTGGGAGAGGCCCGCGAGCATGCGCAGCAGGGTTGACTTGCCGGAGCCGGAGGGGCCGAGCAGGGCAACGATTTCTCCCTGCACAATTTCCAGGTCAGTCGGGGCAATCACCTGGATGCGGTTCTCGCTCGGTTGGGCGTAATACTTCTCTACCTGCTGGGCTCGAATGATCGGTTCAGCCATCGGGAAACGTCCAACGAATAGAAGTATGAGTTCAGGTTAATCTTATATGGGGAAGAGGCTGCGGCGTTTCCAATCTCCTGGCCGAAAGATTGTGCTGCGGAGGCCGCCCGTGGGCGAAAATTGCCGCAGTCGGGGGTGCCCGCAACGCGAATGTGTGGAGCTGCATCCCAGCAAGAAAGCGTATGATGCCATCATTCCTGCCGGGTTCGGTAAGTGTCTGACCGGTCCTGTCAGGTTTTACAGGTTCTGACTGCACTTTCGATGTGAGAACCGTAGCGAACAAGCGTCAAAACGACCCCAGTCGTCTGTTAGGAGCAAATGAGCGATCAACAAGCAAAGCCGAAGGTGCTGGTAGCGGATGATGAACGAATCATTGCAGACACGCTTGCCATCATTCTGAATCAAAGCGGATTTGAGGCCACGGCCGTCTACAACGGCGAAAAAGCCGTCGAAGCCGCGCGCATCATCAAGCCTGACATGCTGATTTCCGATGTCATCATGACGGATATGAACGGTATTGACGCCGCCATCACCATCCGCACCATGTTGCCTTCCTGTAAGATCCTTCTCTTTTCTGGCCAAGCCGCCACGGCAGATCTTCTCGACCGCGCGCGGGTCCAGGGTCATGAATTCGAGATTCTCGCCAAGCCCGTTCACCCGCAGGATCTGCTGGCGCGGCTCCGTAGCTAGGCCTCAAGGCTCCGATACGGGACGCTCTGGGAAGCCTGGGCTGTTCTTGTCCGGCGCGGTCGTGAGGGCATGGCCCGCCCTGGACGCAGCCTTCTGCCATCCATTTTTTTCACGAGTAATTCATCCAATTCAGGGAGGGTGGCCGTCGACGGTACCTGAGGATGCCGGGCCGGCGTTGCTCTTGTGAAAGAGACACAGAACCGACCACCAACCAAGGTGAGACGAATATTCAGGTTGTCAACCGAACAGTCCCGTAGAGCCTCGCCTTCACTTTCAATATGGATGCCCTCCGAGTGGGTGCGCTTCCTCTGGCAGTCGCATACGCTCAAGGGGCATCCATATCGCAAGTCGAAAGCGAGCATAAGCAAACGCATATGCACTGCGCGGAACCCAACTTGTTTTTGCGAAACTGATTTGCCGCACGCGCCCCGTCCAGAACAGCATGTGCGCCTTTCTCTCAAGGAAAGCTGCACGAACTTCGCCTACGCCACCACCAAGCCTCACAGGAAATCAAGGGTAGGGGCGCCCCTTCTCGTGGCGCCACTGGTTCTGGAGCCTCAGCTGTCTCCCCGCGCTTCCGAGCGACCAGGGTGAGGGCGACCCGCAGCAAATTACCGCCCGATAACTGCAAAATACGCACTTACTAAGCAGAAAAACCTGCTAAGTGCAGCCTTTCGCAAAAAAAACTGTTACGAAATCACTTGCTCGCCCTATAATACCGACGGTATCCCCCGCAACCGGCCCCCCCACTACTTCAGCTCCGTCACCGTGACGATTGGTGACGCCGGGGTTTGCCGGTTCTTCGAATCGCGGGAGGCAGAGCCTTGAAATTCGTAGCGTCCATCTCTTGTGTCTTCTTGTTGTGTACGATTCCAGCTTTCGCGGCCGTTACGGTGATAAGTCCCGCGAACAACGCCACGGTAAGTTCTCCTGTGCAATACAACGCTACGGCGAGTACAACCACCTGCGCAAAAGGCGTGGCGACCATGGGTATTTACGTCAATAACCAGAAAATCTATGTGTCCAAAGGCTCCACGCTTGGTTATGGGTTGGTTCTCGCGCCGGGCGAGTACCAGACCACAGTGGAAGAGTGGGATTATTGCGGAGGGGCCAGCGTTGCCCATGTCGCCATCACTGTGGCCAACCAGAGCACTCCTCCTCCTCCGCCCGCCACCGGTGTCTCCGTAACATCTCCCCTCAATAACAGCACCGTGACTTCGCCCGTGAGCTTTGTGGCCACAGCGGCAACGAGCACTTGTTCCAATGGTGTGGCCTCAATGGGCATTTATGTGAACAATGTAAAGACTTATGTGGTGAGTGGCGCGAAGATGAATACTTCGCTCAGCCTGGCAAAGGGCACACAGAAAATCACCGTCGAAGAGTGGGATAAGTGCGGAGGTGCGGCCGTTGCCCACCTTACCCTCACCGTGGCGGCACAAGCGTCGCCTGCGGTAACGATCAGTGCGAATCCTGTTTCGATCGCCCCTGATTCTTCCTCCACCCTGACCGTGAGCGCGAGCAACGCCACCCAGGTAGCCATTGCGGGAAGCGATGGCAGCGGATACACCCTGGCCGCGACCGGTGGAACGCAAATCGTCTCTCCCACCACAACCACGACCTACACTGCGACCGCGACCGGTGTGGCCGGCAAAGCCACCGCCGCGGCCACGGTGACCGTCACGGCAAAGACGCTTGCCTCGATCGCGGTGACGCCGGCCAATACGAGCCTTACCGTCGGCGCTACACAGCAATTCACGGCAACAGCTACGTATAGCGACCATTCAACGGCCAACGTGAGCTCGTCGGTAAGTTGGACTTCCGGCACTCCAGGAGTAGCCTCGATCTCTTCTACCGGCCTGGCTTCTGCCGTCTCAACGGGCTCTACTCAGATCACGGCGTTACTGAACAGTATCAGCGGTGTTACTTCGCTTGCTGTGACACAACCTTCTGTTTCGGGTGTGAATATCCCGACGTGGCATGTGGATGCCCAGCGCAGCGGTTTGAACGCAGCGGAGCAATCGTTGTCGACTGCCAGCGTCACTCCGCAAACATTTGGCAAGCTGTTCTCTTACCTGGTGGATGGCTACGTGTACGGCGAGCCTCTTCTGATTTCGGGTCTTACGGTGAATGGGGCAACGCACAACGTTGTTTTCGTGGCTACGGAATACGGCAGTGTCTACGCTTTCGACGCGGATAACTACGGGGATGGCACTCCCCTATGGCAAGTATCGCTCCTGCAATCCGGAGAGACTCCGCAAATCTCCGATGCTACGGTGAAGCCTTTCCAGGGCGTGACGTCGACCCCGGTGATCGATGTCAAGACCAACACGATGTATGTTGTGTCATCGCAAACGCCATCCAGTGGTCACTCGACCTTCCGCCTGAGCGCACTCGACATCACCACGGGTGCGCAGAAGTTCGGTGGTCCCATAACCATCCAGGCTTCCGTTCCAGGTACGGGCGGCGCGTCGGTCAACGGCGTGAATACGCTGGACACGTCGTGCATTCAGCGGACCGCGCTGTTATTAGCCAACGGCACCGTGTACATGGGCTTCAGCAGTTGCCACAGCGGATGGCTGCTGGCCTATGATGCGCAGTCTCTCGCCCAGACGGGTGTCTTCGATGTGAGTCCCAACCTCGATGGCGAAGGGCAGTACGCCAGCGCGGGCGGTATTTGGATGGGCAGTGGCGGCCCGGTGGCCGATAGTGCGGGAAATATCTATGTCAGTACAGGCAATGGCCCATGGGATGGGAGCACTGCCTTTTCAGATTCCATATTGAAATTCGATCCGCAACTCAACCTGCTCGACTTTTTCACGCCCAGCGCATACCAATACATGGACTGTGCCGATTCCGATCTGTCGGCGGGAGGGTTGATAATGATCCCGGGAACGACACAACTGCTGGGAGGAGGGAAGACAGGCAAACTCTACATGGTAAATGCGTCGAATCTCGGTCAGGAGCAAGCAAACGACGCCGGCGCTACGCAAACGTTGTGGTTTGAAGCTTCGTTGAGCGCGCCGTATACGTCTACCTGCCAGGACAGTGCGGGCGTGGAAACGACGCAGATCAATTCGTATGAGATTTTTGGTACGGCCGCGTACTTCAATGGTTCGGTGTATCTGGGGGTAACGCCTACCTCGTCCACGGCGCCGGCCGGTATCGGGCAGTTTACTTACTCGGGAGCGACACTCACCCCCACTGCTTACACGACGCCGAGTATTCAGCAGAACAACCGGGGCACGACACCATTCATCTCGGCCAATGGCAACACGAACGGCGTTCTTTGGATGATCGATGCCGGCCAGCCTTTACAAAGCCCACTGGCATCGACCAACGCCACGCTGCGTGCCTACGATGCGGCCAATTTGAGTGATGAACTCTATAACAGCGGACAGAACTCCGGCGATACCCCTGGCTACGGAATCAAGTTTTCTTCACCCATCGTGGCAAATGGAAAGGTCTATATCAATACGGGCCACGATCCTGTAACGGCGGCAAAGCCGCAAGGGGAACTGGACGTTTATGGGTTGAAGTAGCGGCGGGTGAGTGAAAAAAAAGAAAGCATGCTTATCGGCATGGCTAAGCATGCTGCCGTCTGAAGGGTTCGTTCCTGAAGGTATGTTCCGAAAGGTTTGAAGGGTACGGGCTGCCTCGCCGCAGCGAGCTTTAGCCCGTACCCTTAGAGCCCGGGACATCAGTCCTGACATCTGTCCCCGGCTCTCTTCCTTCCGGCTCACGATCAATGAACCTGAGGATGCACTCCCGCCACATTCAGGTGTATCCGATAGATGCTGGAACTGCCGGCGACATACAACGTTTTATAGTCCGCGCCGCCCCACGCTACGTTGCCCACCTTCTCTGGAATATCGATCGTGCCCAGGTGCTTGCCTTCGGGCGAAATAATGTAGACTCCGCCCGGAGCTGCGCTGTAGATATTCCCCTTTTCATCCACCTTCATGCCGTCGGGCGATCCTGGCCGTAAGTCCGACGTGGCATCGAATAACAGCTTGCCATCGGTTAAGGTGCCATCGGCTTTCACGGTGTAGCGCATCCAGATTTTTTTCGGTTCCGAGTTATTCACGTAGAGATACTTCTCATCGGGAGAAAACGCGATCCCATTGGGACGGGGCAGCTCCTTCACCAGCAACTCCAGCCGGGCGCGATCGGGCGGGACGCCGGGCTTCTGGTTCACTGCACCCGGCAGGCGATACACACCATTGATCGCCATCTGCTTGCCGGGGTCCTGATCCAGCTTCGGCAGTCCATAGGGAGGATCGGTGAAGTAGAGCGTTCCATCCGACTTGTACACCAAGTCGTTGGGGCTATTCAGCCGCTTACCCTGGTAAGTATCGGCAAGAACGGTCTGCTGCGCCTTGGGGTTCACCTGCTCCAGCCGGTAGACATCGCGTTGCGCGTGACCGGCTACCGTGAGCCGTCCTTTGCTGTCGAGCGTCATGCCGTTCGATCCAGGCTCGTGGCCACCGAAGGGCGCAGAGCCCTGGTAGCCGCTGGGCTGGATGAAGGTTGTCATGCCGCCGGCAGGGCTCCATTTGCGAATACTGTTGCTGGGAATCTCGGCAAACAGCAGATAGCCCGCCGGAATCCACACGGGCCCCTCAGTCCAGGTGAACCCCGGTCCCGTCAACACTTTCTCCACCACAGGCTTTGCAGGGACGAGCATGTCAATCGCCCGATCGAGCCGTTCTACTTTGACTGGGACTACGCTGGGCGCCTCGGCCGCATGAACGAGCGGGGAAGCAATCGGCACGGCGATCGCGCCGAGAAATAAAAGCCGGGAAATCTGTCGTTGCATCACGGAATCTTTCTCCCTCGGAAAACAGAGGGATCATACCATTCAGGAAGCTATCCCGAGAATCCAACCCGGCCCAGTCGTCTCTTGTGAGCCCTCTCCGGGGTTGACCGTGATGTCAAAATGTCTAAGCCCTTGTTGCGGGCAGGTAAACGCCTGCGCCCTGCTCTCCGTCCATTGGGGCACGAAGGGTAGAAACCAGCAGGCGCCTGCCTCCTGGTACAACTCCTTCTCTATGTCAAGGAGGAAGTATGAAGCTTTCGCTTGCGCTTCTTGCAGTCCTGGGGTGGGCTTCGCTGGCCCAGGCGCAAAGGCCACACACTCCACCCTCGCCGGCGCAAATGGCCCAACACCAGGTCGAGCGCTACACCACTTTGCTTACCCTCAACCCTTCCCAGGTAGAACAGGCGACCACTCTTTTCACCACCGAAGCGACCGCGCGCGTGAATGCGCGCGCGACAGAACGCAGCGCCCACCAGGCTTTGGAGGCCGCGATCAAGGCCAACGATAAACAAACGATTCAGTCCACGGCTGCGGCCCTGGGCCAGATGAGCGGAGAGATGATTGCGACCCACGCTCTCACGCAGGCCCAATTTTATGGCTTGCTCGACGGCGGCCAGAAGGCGAAATTCGATCAGCTGGAGCAAGAGCACCTGATGGGAGGTCCGGGCCACGGGCCGATGCCGTAGGAGCGCTTTCCGCGTAAACTCTCTGCGAGAAAGAAACGTCTATGGAAGCATTGGAGCATCTGATTCACGATCAGTTCGTCCAGGCCGACTCAATCTCACCCGTGCGAGACCGGATGTTGGCAGAGCTTGCCGATGTAAACACGCTTTGCGCGACATACCGGTCCCGCATCTATCGTTATGCCCTTATGTCGTTGCGGGACCCCGACCTCGCCGACACGGTCACGCAGGATTGTTTTCTCAAGGCGTATCGGGCACGCGACGAGTTCCGCGGAGAGTGCAGCGTCGCCACGTGGCTTACGCGGATCGCAACGAATCTCATCCGCGATATCACGCGCTCACGCAAGTTTCAATTCTGGAAGACGACGCGTTCCGCCGCCGTTGATGCCGGGGAGATTGCAGACAGGCTGCGGTCGCCAGGCGCTTCCGCGGAGCGCTCGCTGGTCCTGCGCGAAGAACTGGTCCAAGTGTGGAGCACGGTCGACAAGCTTCCTGGAAGGCAGCGCAGCGTCTTTCTCTTGCGGTTCGTTGAAGAAATGGAATTGCCCGAAATCGCAACCGCGATGGGGCTGCATGTCGGCACGGTGAAAAGCCACCTGCACCGCGCGCTCGCCGCCGTGCGTAAGGCGACGGAGAAAACAAAATGACCACCAATCATCTATCTCGCCAGCAGCAGGAAGAGTGCCTGATCGATCGCCCGGCCCCCACCGTGATGCGTCATCTTGCCGGATGTGTCGAGTGCCGCACCGCTGTAGAGCAACTTGAGAGAGGGCTGAACAGCTTCCGCGATGCCGGTATTGCATGGAGTGCGGAGTTGCTGGCCGGCCGGCCTCAGCAACTGCTGTTTACCGGGCCGCAACCCACATCCACGACCGCTCTCCGCTGGTCCCTGGCTGTTGCTCTTCCTTTGGTGCTGTTGATATGCGGTATGCTGGGGGTGCACCTTGCAAGCCCGCCGCCCCAGCACACTGAGGCGAAGATCAGTGACGATGCGCTGCTCGAGCAAGTCGATGAGCAGCTCTCTGTTGCTGTTCCTTCATCGATGGAATCTCTCACCCACCTGGTCTCCACCGACAGCAGCAACGCATCCGATGCCGCAGCGGCAGCGCAGGGGAGCAAGCACTTTGTTCAGACCAACTAGGTTTTCGAAGATCACGAAAGCCCCCTGGCTCAAGGTGGCCGTTCTGCTTTCCGTGGCCTGCTCAACAGTGCTTGGCCAGGAAGGCGGCTCACCACCCAACGGGCCGGGAGATATGGGCCCACCGCCGATGGAGGGCCGGCGGCCTCCGATGGAACGCGCCTTTCGACTGGGGCCGCATGGCCGCTGGTGGAACAACCCGGCGTACGTGCAAAAGCTGGGCTTAAGCGCCGATCAGCAAAAGCGAATGGAAGTGGTATTTGAGCAGAACCGTCCCAGCCTTATGGATTTGCTCAGCGGTGTGCGCAAAGAGGAGATGGCGATGGAGCCGCTGCTCTCAGCCGACCAGCCGGACGAGGCCAGGGTGCTGGCGCAAATCGACCGCGTCGCCCAGGCCAGAGCACAGTTGGAGAAGGCAAATGCCGGCATGCTGCTGGGCCTGCGCCGCATTCTGACTCCTGAACAGTGGAAAACACTCCAAGCCGAGGAACCCCAATTCCACCATCCCCGCTTCGGCCCGATGCATGGCCCTGATGGTCCACCGCAACCGAATCAGTAGAGCTTTCGTGGCTTCATCCTTAACCCTTTGCTATACCACGCAGCCGGGTGCTCCCAAATCCCCATAACTGATGCGAGCACCGTGCTCAGACTGTAGTAAAGACTAAGACTCCTCATCATCCGTACGAGGAGCCCGCACCGCATAATCCGTCCCAGGCTGGGTAATAGGATTACGCGTTTCTCCCAACCGGGCCGGATGAGCATCCGACACCCGTCGCCGCAACCCAAGCAGCGTCTCCTGCTTATCGCGAGCATACTCGGCAGCCAGCCGAGTCAGAGCATGGGTCACGATGTCGCTATGGTGCAAATTCTCCATCTCTGGATCCCGGCGGAAGTTTAGCCACAACCGATGCACCAGCTCCACATCATCGGCGCGCAGCGAAGGCGCATGCGGACCAATGTGGAATGACTCCGCTTCACCATTGGGAGAAACCACATAAAACGTGATCTGCCGCTTGGGCTCGGGGAGCGCTTCCCATGCCTGGCCAACCCGATAAGCCTGCTCATGCGCCGTCATCTTGCTCGAAAGTCCAGAGACAACAGCAGCCGCCTCAAGCGAATTGGCTGTCTGCACGAGGGCGGCAAAAATATCACCCGCCGGCACCACGAGCAGTGAGATGTGCTTACCAAAACTCTCTGCAACCGAGACCGCCTTGGTAAACAGCATCTGTTCGTACTCGCTGAACAGCTGATCCGAAGTCGAAAGCAGCGCTGGCCCACCGGCGCCCACCATGCGGGCTGTGAGTACGACGATATCCTGGTCGCCGGTATTCGTACGTGCCAAAGTCCATTTCAACGCGAACGGATTGGTTGCATCGCGCATCGTAATCACGACGCAACCGGGGGCAATATCAAGCACTTCGCGTCCCACGGCATCTTCGTGCTCCAGTTGAAAGTGTTCCTTCATCTGAAGCTCGGTCGTGGTTCTGCGCCGGTGGTTATCGCGCTCCGAAATCGTGAAAATAATAAAGAACGTAGTCGCGAACAAAAGTCCGCTCACCGTCGCTACCGATTTCGTAAACAGGTTCACCAGTGCAGTGGTCAGCAGCACCATGAACACAGAAATCAACCCGATCGGGATCTCTCGCTTACCGATGCGCAGATTCGGCGGAACCTTCCAACCTCGCTCGCCTTTGTATTTCCAGCGCAATACCAGCATGGCAAGGCTGTTGAACGTAAAGCTCCAGATCACACCGAATGCATAGGCTTCGCCCAGTGCGATCACATTGCCGCGACTGGCCACAATGGTGAACAACTGCATCAGCGCAACCAGGTTTACGATGCGATAACTGGTGCCAAACTTACGATGCGGCTTACGAAACCAGTCCGTCAGCACGCCGTCTTCGGCAACGCGCATGAGCACGCCGGTCGAACCAATGATCGAGGTGTTGATGGCGCCTGAAAGAATCAGGAAACCGACCAGCACCACAAATACCCTGAAGACAATCCTGATCACATGGGGACCGACCATGTACATGGCCATGCCGGCAATCAGGTTGTCGCGGTACACCGGAACGCGCACCGAATCGGGAATCAGCATCACGGCCAGCAGCGAGCCGACGCCGGTGAACAGAAAGCTGTAAATCGCGATGACGATCGCGGCGCGCTTCAGGTTCTTGAGCTTGGGGTGCTCGATTTCGCGGTTCACCTGCGCCAGCGTCTCTTCGCCGCTCATGGCGAGCACCGAGTGCCCGAACGCCATGATGATGCCGAACAAGCCGAACGTTGCCGGCAGATTGGTGTATTTCAAAAAGCCGAGAGCGTCATTGCTGAAGTGCAGGGTAGAGGGCGTTGGAAACGGCGGCAGATGCGCGCCAAGGTGTACCGCCGAGTAGATGCCCCACGTCAGCAGGATCACCACCATGACGGTCGTGATCTTCATCACTTCCAGGGCCTTGTCGCTCGACTCTTCGATACCCTTCAGATTTTGCCACCAGTAGTAAATCGTTACTGCTGCCGCAAAACCAGCCGACGTAAGGTCCATGTGTAGCTGGGGCACATGGTGCTGCGCCATCATCGCCGCAGGCAGCCAGTTGTGCGCCGCGGCCACATTCATCAATTCGTTGAGCAGGCTGGTGATGTATTGCCCGGCCGAGACACCCGAAATGGGACCGGTGAGGATGTAATCGAACATGAGCGCGGAAACGCTCACCTTGGCAAAGGTTCCGCCGAGGGCCTCTTTCACCACGCGGTAGACGCCGCCGCGCGTGAACATCGAACAACTCTCCACATACACGGCACGCACCGCGAAGGAGAAAAGCATCACTCCCAAAATGAACCAGGGGGCAGACTTGCCCACCGCTTCTTCCGCAATGCCGCCGGCATAAAATGCAGAAGAGCCAAGATCGTTCAGCACCACCGCCGCGGCGCGCCAGAACGAAATAAAGGTGAGCATCACCGAAGAGGCGACGACCAGTTTGACCCGGTTGGAAGGAAGGGATGGTGCTTTGGTTGTTCGCTCTGAAGCCATGCGATATAGGCTAAGTTGTCAACCCCGCAACCGAGGTGGTCGCTGGCTGGATCGAAGCACAGACCTGAGTCTATTTTGGTTACCGCTCAGCGTCAACGACGCACCCCGGCGGAACAAAGGCTGGAAATCGGGGTCAAGAGCGCAACTCACTCTCTCGACGTCAGTTCATGGATGTCTTCAATAGAACTGATGATCACCACCACGGCAGACCCCAGAATCCCAGCGAAAAACATGACCTCAACCAGGCGCATTAAAATGATGGCAACGATCATAGGCATCAATTGTATCCTTTTCTTCAGCATGCAGCGCGCAAGCGGCTCATCCCACAAGGGATGGTAGACTCACCGCGATGGTAAAACTGGCACAGCAACCCTGGCTCCTCGGCATTTTTTCCGCTGCGTTGCTTTTGCTCCCGTTCTCAATTGCAGGCCCGGTGCCCTTCTGGCGCACCTTTTTCGCCTGGCTGGCGTTTGTTCCGATCTTTTACGGGCTGCTTTCGAAGCAGAACCTCGACCGTCCCGGGGCCCTTTTGCGCGGCACCCTGGCCGCGTATCTCATGGGCTTCTTGTGGTATACGGGCAATTGCTACTGGATCTACCAGACCATGCTCTACTTCGGCGGTCTGCCGCCCGCCATCTCGGCCGGCATTCTCATTGCCTACAGCATGGTGCTCGGGCTCTATTTCGCCGCGTTTGGTTTCCTGCTGACCATTACGGCCAAGGGCTTTCGCGATGGCCGCTATGCCTTGCTGGCTGCACCGTTCTACTGGGCAGCGCTCGAATTGCTCTCTGCCCGTTTCACCAAGGTTCCGTGGGATTCGTTGGGGTACTCGCAGGTCGATAATTTCCTGCTGACCCGTTTGGCGCCGTTCACCGGCGTCTACGGCCTATCGTTCGTTCTCATCGCCGGCAATGCGTTCATCGCATGTGGGTTATTGGCCCTATCCGGCACACGCCGCATGTACCTTCTGGCAACCGCTCTGCTGGTAGCTCTGGCATTGCAGAACGGCGATCACTTTGAACCCAAGGCAGCCCCAGCCGAGGCCACGGCCGTGTTGTTGCAACAGAACCTGAATGTAAACCAAGACAACACCTGGCCCGGCGATGAGTATCAGGCCCACCTCAACCAATTTGTGAAGCTCAGCAGCCAGCGCACCTGTGGACCCTATCTTGCCGGCATGCCCGAGCTGGATGCTTATAGGGTGACTCCTGATTGCCCCGTGGTCCCAGTGGCTCCCGATGTGATTCTTTGGCCCGAATCGCCCGCACCTTTTCTCGACAAAGATCCGCGCTTGCTGGGGGCCCTGCGCGGCTTGGCAGTTTCCATGCGTTCGCCGGTGATCGCGGGTACTACTTCGCTCGATCCGCACGGAGACCGCTCCGACATGTACAACTCGGCTCTTTTCGTTGGGCTCGATGGGGAGGTCAAGGACCGCTACGACAAGATTCACCTTGTTCCCTGGGGCGAATACATTCCCTACAAGCACTTCTTCTCCTTCGCGAAGAATCTCACGCAGGCCGCCGGAGATATGACCCACGGCTGGCGGCGTGTGATCTTCTCCACAGATGGCCACCGTTTCGGTGTCTTTATCTGCTACGAAGAAATTTTCCCGGACGAGATACGGCTCTTCGTGAAACATGGCGCCCGGGTGCTGGTGAATCTCTCGAATGACGGATGGTATGGCGACACGTGCGCTCCCTGGCAAACGCTCAACATGTCGCGCATGCGCGCCGTAGAGAATCGCCGCTGGTCGCTGCGCGCTACCAACACCGGTCTCACCACCATCATCGATCCTTACGGCCGGCTTACGGCCAGCGTCCCGCGTCACGCGCTCATCTCGCTTGCTGCGAAATTTGGCTATCGCAGTGACCTCACCTTCTACACGATGCACGGCGATGTCTTTGCCTACCTGTGTGGGATAATCAGCTTTGGCATCATTGCAGCCGCAGCTCGTGCAAGCCGCCGCAGCCCATGGCGGCGCGTAAAACTCTCATGAAGAACGGTTATGCCCATGTGGAACGAACTCGAATTTGCCTATGCTCCGGTTCGCGACAAGGTTCGCGATCTACGGGAGTATCTTTGACCGGCCACGCATCGACAGGGAATTAGCCACCCTCGAATCCAAACTCTCCGATCCATCCGTCTGGTCCAATCCTGCTCAGTCGCAGGTGCTCATGCGTGAGCGCAAGCGTCTCGAAGGTCAGCTCGGCATGGAGAACGAGTTGGTGCGCCGCACCGGCGATATCGATGCCTACTTCGAGCTGGCGCGTGAAGGCGAGTCAGTCGAGCCGGAACTCGAACGCGAAATCAAGTCGCTCAGTGGATTCGTCGAGCAGCTTGAATCGCGCACCATGCTCTCCGAGGAGACCGATCCGCTCAACGCCATCGTGACCGTGCATCCCGGCGCCGGCGGAACTGAATCGCAGGACTGGGCAGAAATGCTCATGCGCATGTATCTCCGCTGGGCTGAGCGCAACGGCTTCAAGACCGAAATCAACGACTATCAGGACGGCGAGGAAGCGGGTATCAAATCCGCGACCTTCACCATTACTGGTGACTACGCCTTCGGACAGCTTGCCGGAGAAACGGGAGTGCACCGCCTGGTGCGCATTTCTCCTTTCGACCAGGCCAAGCGCCGGCATACGTCCTTCGCCAGCGTGTTTGTCTCGCCAGAAATCGATGACTCCATCCAAATCGACATCAAGCCGGACGACTTGCGCATCGATACCTATCGCTCGGGTGGCAAGGGTGGCCAGCATGTCAACACGACCGATTCCGCCGTACGCATCACCCATTTGCCGACCAACATTGTGGTGCAGTGCCAGAACGAGCGCTCGCAGCATAAGAACAAAGAGAAGGCGATGAAGATGCTGCGTTCCAAGCTCTATGAATTCGAGCTGGAGAAAAAGAAGGCAGTCTCGAAAAAGCTCGAGGACTCGAAGCTCGAGATCAACTTCGGTTCGCAAATCCGCTCCTACGTGCTGCAGCCCTACCGCATTGCCAAGGATCTGCGAACGCGCGTAGAGGTCGGCGACGTCGACGCGGTACTCGACGGCAACCTCGACCCCTTCATCCGTGGATATCTCATCATGCGGCGCCAGGGCGGCATACCCGCTCCGATCGAAGAACCGGTCGACTGACTTTCCGTATCCAATCCGTAGTTGTTCATCCGTGGCTGTTTAAGGAACCGCATTGAACGAACCTGAGACAATTCGCACCATCCTCAAAAACACCAGGACCATAGCCGTAGTAGGGCTTTCCAACAAGCCTGACCGGCCCAGCTTTTCCGTTTCGAGGTACATGCAGCAGGAGGGCTACCGCATCATCCCCGTCAGCCCCGTCATCGACGAAGCCCTGGGGCAGAAAGCCTACCCGTCCCTCGAAGCCGCTGTAGCCGCCGAAGGCAAAATCGATCTGGTCAACGTCTTCCGCGCCCCGGAGTTCGTACCCGAAATTGTCAAGGAAGTGATGCGCCTGAAGATCCCCTACCTCTGGCTACAAGAAGACGTCTGCCACGACGAAGCTGCCAAATGGGCAGAAGATGACGGAATCCTGGTAGTGATGGACCGCTGCATTTACAAAGAACACGCCCGCCTCTAGCCAGGCCGCAAAGGCGCGCATCGTCCCGTCCTACTGTTTCCGTTCACGACAGCCACGGGGCCCTTCCTCCTGGACGGGTGCCCCTAATACTCGAAAAGACGGTTCGCATCATGCGTACATGGGTTGAACAAGACGGGCGAAGCCCTTCGAACGCTTTTCGAGCTCTCCGGCAAACGGACCTTGGCGCTGATTCTCCCACCCCTTTGTAACGGACCCACCAAACCAAGCGTCTACAATAAGAGCGTTCAACCTATGCCCAGTTCCAGCCGACCTTCGTTCCTCCGAAAAGCGTTCCTAGGCGCACTCCTGGCCGTCACTCCAGTAGCGCCGGTAGCGCAAGCTGCGCCCCCCACAGGACCACCTGTAGCCGGCCCTGTCCGCGCTCAGCATCTCACCGTAGAACTCCAGGCGCTCGCAAACCCGATTCAGCCCGGCGCCGAAACCCTGGCAGGTCTCCACTTCACCCTGGATAAGGGTTGGCACGTCTACTGGAGCAACGCCGGCGATTCCGGAGAGCCACCTGCCATCAAGTGGAATCTTCCCGAAGGCATCACAGCCGGCCCCATGCAATTCCCGGCGCCTCGCCGCCTGCCGCTGGGGCCCCTCATGGATTTCGGCTACGAAGACGAAGTCCTTTTTCCCATGACGCTTACCACAGCCTCCACACTTAAATCACCCGGCGCCGCCCCACTGACCGCGCATGTGGACTGGCTGGTATGCCGCGAAGTTTGTATTCCAGGCAAAGCTGACCTGGCCCTGCCGCTGCAGATAGCCAGCGCCGCGGGTCCGGCCGACCCGGCCCGCAAGGCCCTCTTCGACCGATTCCTCAGCCGGCTTCCTAAGCCGCTCCCATCCACGGCAAAGGTAGTCTTCGGAACCACGCCGGCCGGCTTCACCTTGGCGCTGACCGGGCACCCTGCCGCCGGCGCTGAATTCTTCCCCCTCGAGCAATCCCAGATCTTGAACGCCGCACCGCAAACCGTAAGCGCGGTGAACAACGGCATTGCGGTCACAGTGAAGAAAGACGCGGCTCTCACCACTCCGCTATCGCAACTGAACGGCGTGCTTCTTCTCAGCGACGGAATTGCCTACGAGATCCATGCCAACCCCGGGACGCTGCCGGCCATGGTTGCGAGCACCCCAGATGCACCCGGCTTGTTGAAGCTTTTGCAATTCACCGGCCTGGCATTTGTCGGCGGCATCATTCTCAACCTCATGCCCTGCGTTTTCCCGGTGCTCTTCATCAAGGGTCTGAGCTTAGTCGAAGCATCCCGGCAGAAAGACAGCCACGTGCGTCTCCACGGCATCGTCTACACGCTCGGCATCCTTATTTCGTTCTGGGCGGTCGTCGCCCTGTTGATAGGGCTAAGGACCGAAGGACGTCAACTGGGCTGGGGTTTCCAGTTCCAGTCGCCCGAATTTGTCGCAGTGATAGCGCTCTTACTCTTTTTTCTCGGCCTCTCGCTGGCCGGGATGTTTGAAATCGGCCTCACCGTGACGAATACCGGCTCCGGGCTCGCCGCGCGCCGGGGTTACTCCGGTAGCTTCTTTACGGGAGTTCTGGCTATGGTGGTCGCCACACCATGCACGGCCCCGTTTATGGGAGCGGCCATCGGCTTCGCGCTCGCTCAGAGCGCCCTGGTGGCATTTGCCGTATTCACTGCACTCGCCCTGGGTCTGGCCGCACCTTATCTGCTGCTGACCTTGTTTCCGGCATGGTTGCGCTACCTGCCTCGTCCAGGCGCATGGATGGAAGTGCTGAAACAGGGCACCTCGGTCTTCATTTTTGGTACCGTCATCTGGCTGGTATGGCTCTTCACGTCCTCAGCCGGCGCCGACGCACTCACGGCGCTGCTTGCAGCATTCCTGCTGTTGGCCATCGCCGGCTGGATTCTCGGACGCTGGCCTGCACAACGCGTGCCCTCATCCTTTGCCGTCTGCGTCATCGCACTGGCCGTGGCCATGCCGCTCTATGTACTGTGGAAGTTTCCCTCTGCAGAAACAAACACGGTGACTGCCGCCGGTTGGCAGCCCTGGAGCCCGGCGGAGATTGAGCAATATCGCAAGCAAGGCCGCCCCGTATTTGTCGACTTCTCCGCTCGCTGGTGCTTGAGCTGCCAGGTCAACGAGCGTGCCGTCCTGAATCGGCCCGATGTGCAGAGGCGCCTGCGCGACTCCGGCATCGTTCTGATGCGCGCCGACTGGACGAAACGCGACGAGAATATTGCCATGGCCCTTACGCAACTCGGGCGAAGTGGAGTACCCACGTACGTCTACTACTTACCCGGCCAACCGGCCATGCTATTGCCCGAAGTCCTCACCCCCGGCATCGTCCTGGGGCCGCTCGACCAACTCCAGAGCAAGCAAAACCTGCAGTCGTCGTTACCGCAGCAACCATAGTTCAAATCACGGGTCTAAGAAGACAGGATGGATAGCGGGCCGCCTTTTACTGCCTTTGGAACGGGTGTTGAGGAAAACGCCTTCCCTCTCCTTTGTCATCTCGACCGAAGCGTGCCCGGATTTCCTGATCTGCGGTTCTCTCCTGCCCGCGGGGGGCACCCGTGCAGTGGGAGAGGCTTTGTTCCTTATCTCGGACGACAGAATAAAGAGAGTTCTTCATGAATAAATACCGTGGGATCGTCGCCGTCGTAGCTGCCTGCCTGACGTCGGGAACACTGCGTGCCCAGCAACAACCACTGCCGCCACAACAGCAACAAGGAACGCAACAAAGCGCACCTGAAAACGATCCGCACTTAGCAGAAGAGCAAGCCGCTCAGCGCCAGGCATTGGGCTTTCTCGGTTACCTCGACCAGGGACGCTTCGCAGAAAGCTATGCATACACCGGCATGCTTATTCGCGCCCAGGTAGACCAGAACGCTTTTATAGATAAAGTTCAGAAAGCGCGCGCTGGAACCGGCGCGTTGCTTTCGCGCGACCTGATCGATTCCGCCTACACCAACACGGTACCGGGCGCTCCCGAGGGCCAATATGTTGTGTTGCACTACCACGTCAGTTTCGCCAACCGCCCAGGCGCTGTAGAAACCGTGACGCTCGATTTTGCCAAGGGTTATTGGCGTCTCGCCGGCTACTACATCAAATCGGACCCAACTACACCGGCGAACGGACAACCATAGACCTACGGCTGCGGCTTGCGCCGCGCCTGCTTGGCCGCGCGTATACTCTTGATCTCTTCCATCCGTTGCGCCAGCAACTTCTCCCGGCCCTGGGCCCGCGGATGGTAAAACTCCCGCCCGCGCAAATTGTCAGGCAGGCACTCCATGTCGGCCACACCCTGTTCGACATCATGGGCATATTGGTATCCATCGCCATACCCAAACTCTTTCATCAGCGATGTAGGCGCATTGCGCAAATGCAGCGGAACCGGTTCCGCCCGGCGTGACTCGATCTCCGCGGTGATCTCTCCATAAGCGGTGTAAAGCGCATTCGATTTAGGAGCGAGTGCCAGGAACACCGCTGCCTGCGCAAGAGCCAGATCACCCTCTGGAGAGCCCAGAAAGTCAATCGCATCGCGCGCCGCTAACGCCATGCGCAAAGCCTCAGGCGCGGCCAGGCCAATATCTTCCACCGCCATGCGCACCAGCCGGCGAGCCACATACATGCGATCCTCTCCCGACTGAAGCATGCGCCCAAGCCAGTAGAGGGAAGCGTCGGCATCGCTATTGCGAATGCTTTTATGCAACGCGGAAATCAGGTTGTAGTGCTCTTCGCCCTGCTTGTCGTAAAGCAGCACCCGCTGCTGCAGGGCATTCTGCACCAGCTCTTTGGTAATGCGTCCGCCGCCTTTTGTATTCGCCGCCAGCTTGGCCGCCGACTCGAGCGCGTTGTATCCGTATCGCGCATCGCCATTGGCGAAGCTCGCGATCATCTCCAGCGCATCCTCATCCGCTGTGATGTTGAGCGCGCCCAATCCCCTCGGTGTGTCGCTAAGCGCCCGCTTAAGCAACTGCACCTGTTGCTCATCGGTCAAGGGCATCAGCCGGTAAACCCGGCAGCGGGAAAGCAACGCGGCGATCACTTCAAACGAAGGATTCTCTGTCGTCGCCCCAATCAATCGGACCGTCCCGCGTTCCACATAAGGCAGAAACGCATCCTGCTGGGCTTTGTTGAATCGATGGATTTCATCGATAAACAGAATGGTGCGCGAGCCGAAACCAGCGGCTTTTTCCGCGTCCACCATCACCTGTTTGATCTCTTTCATGCCACCCATCACTGCGGAAAACTCAATGAAGCTGGCTTGCGTGGCCTCGGCAATGATCGTGGCAAGCGTCGTTTTACCCACGCCCGGCGGTCCCCACAGAATCATGGAACCGGCATCGTCGCGCTCGATTTCCAGCCGCAGAGGCTTGCCGGGGCCAAGCAGATGTTGCTGACCGGCATACTCTTCAAGAGTCCGCGGACGCATCCGTTCCGCCAGGGGAGCGGTGCGATTCCCGGCGCCGGACTTGAGCTGGTCCTCATCCGGTATTTGGCTGAAGAGGCTCATGCGCGTCCCTGTTTTGGATGCCCCGCCGCTGCTCGCTGCCGCATCGCGTCGTACAGCAACACGCTGCCGGCAACCGCGGCGTTCAAACTTTCCACTGCGCCCGGGCAGGGAATCGTCACCCGCAGATCGGCTGCCGCAATCCACGCGTCGGGCAAGCCAGCGCCCTCGTTGCCCACCAGGAGCGCAACCGGTCCGCGCATACTCACCTCGTTCGCGCCGCGCCGCGCCACCGCTGCGATGACCTTCACACCATGGGCGCGCAAGGTAGAAAAAGCCTCTTCGGCGGCCATGCTGATCACCGGTAACCGAAACGCCGATCCTGACGAGGCGCGCAGTGTCTTCGCATTCCACAAACTCACCGTGCCGGGCAGCACAATCATGCCTGTAGCGCCAAATGCTTCCGCCGATCGCACCAGCGTGCCCAGATTTCCGGGATCTTGCAGCCCGGCGGCGATCACCACCAGGGGAGTGGGGTGAAAAATCGCCTGGAGAGGGAACTGGGGCGCCTCGACCAATGCCGCGATCCCCTGTGGATTTTCAGTAAGCGTCGCGCTGGCGAAGACCTCGTCCGCCACAACGAGGACTTCCGCCTTGCCTACGGCGAATTGCTCCAGCAACCCCTCGTTACCGCTGCGCACGAAAACTGTATGCAGCGTCAGTCCGCTGCGGGCCGCTTCCTGCAACAGGTGCAGCCCTTCGATGGCAATATGGTTGCCCGCGGTTTTTGAGCCTCGCGCAAGCACGGCGCGCAGTTCCTTGATGCGGCTGTTTTGCCGGCTTTCTACGCGTCGCGGACCGGGTTCTGCAATTGCCATCATGGTTTGTGAGAGCTTGTCACGGTCTGTCGGGTCAAGGCGATTGTACCCGCTGGTGCCGGGCAAGGCGTAATCAGCGCCATCCGCTGCGGGTCTGGTAGTCTCGATGACGTTGCACCAAATCCGTTAGAAGTGGGGTCATCTTGTTGGCAGAAATTCTGCGCGTTCATCCGGACGAACCGGAACAGGATCGGATCGATTACATTGTCTCCTGCCTGCAAAGCGGCAAGGTCGTGGGGATTCCCACCGATACGTTTTATGGATTGGCCGTCGACCCGGTGAATCTGCGCGCGGTCGAAAGTATTTACGAGATCAAGACCCGTCTCAAACACAAACCACTCTCGCTTCTGATCGCAAGTGCAGGCCAGGCATATGGGCTCGCGCGTGACATCGACTCCAGGTTCGACCGTTTAGCAGAACGCTTCTGGCCCGGTCCACTCACCTTGATCGTGCGTGCCGGCTCGCGCCTGCCGCTGCGTTCCACAGCCAACACCGGCAACGTTGCCCTGCGTGTCCCAGACGCTGCCATCCCCAGGGCCATCGTGGAAAAGTTCGGGCTACCGATTACCGCCACAGCCGCCAACCTGCAGGGCTTGCCTGAGTGCAATTATGCAGCGTGTGTCCGTGAGCAAATCGGCGACCGCATCCCTCTGATTGTCGACGGCGGCCCGACCGGCCGCAGCACGGCCACCACCATCATCGATCTCTCTACAGACGGCCCGTGGGAGATCATCCGGGAAGGAGCTATTCCGACCCATGAGATTGCCTTAACCCTCCAGCGCTAAGCAAAAAGGATGACTCCTGCCTTGCCTGACGACTTGCCTGATGCTTCCTACGGTAGGCCCTTGCGTCGTGGCAGGCACGTGCTTCGCTGGGTGCTGGCCGTAGGTCTGCTATGCGCGACAGGCTGGTTCTTCTGGCTCTACGGGCAAATTCACTTCTACGCCACGCATGACCAGGCAGGCCCCTCCGATGCCATTGCCGTGTTTGGCGCTGCGGAATACGACGGCCGTCCTTCGCCGGTGCTCCGCGCTCGTCTCGATCATGCCCTCGCTCTCTATCGCCAGGGGCTGGCGCCTCTGGTCATCACACTCGGCGGGGGTGGTGGAGAAGTTCATTCCGAGGGAGGCGTCGGCCATGACTATCTGCTGGCCCATGGGGTTCCCGAGAACGAGATCATCGCGGAAACGCAAAGCAGCAACACCGAAGAATCCGCCGCCCGCCTGGCAGGAATCGCGCGAGAGAACGGCCTGAACCGCATCCTGGCCGTTTCCGATGGAACTCATCTTTTCCGCATTCACGCACTCTGCTCAAGCCTGAAGTTAAATGTACTTACGTCGCCCCGCGCCGAAGTGCATCCACTGGGCTTCTGGGATGCCGCCACACGTCTGATCCATGAAATGCTCAGCTACACCCTCTGGCGGCTGAGGATGCACTGAGGAGCGGGTTGACGAACTGTGTATCTGCAGCGGTGGGACCTGCGGTTCCGTCCTCCGCGCCTCGCTGTGGTCGGCGCTTCCAAATCGACGGGGTTGGTCAACTGAACTGAAACGCCATCCAAGCCAACCCCGCTGCCGCCAACGTCGAAAGAAAATTCACCGCATCATTGTTTAGCCAGCCACGCCGCTCCAGGGTCGCTCCCAGAAGGGAATCGAAAAACAATCCACCCACCGCGCCAAATCCGGCACATACAGCCGCATATGTGCTAAATCCAAGAGCCACCATCGCGACCAACACAATCACCAATGCGCCGCCCAACCCCGCCATGGTCCCGGCCAAACTCACCGCTCCATCCGTCCCCGGCACAACCCTTCGAAAGTTGGTGACCATGAACGGCCGCCCTCCGAGCACCTCGCCCAATTCGCTGGCCAGGGTATCGGCAGTGGCCTCCGCCAAGGCAGCCACCACCAACACGGCAAACAAGATGCCCCACCGCGGAAAGCTCAAAGCGGCTGCCGCCGATAGCCCCGCCATCCCCAGGTTCGCCGCCACCTGGGTGGAGTTCCGCCCCCTCTTATCCTCCGCGAGCCCCATCGTTTGTTTCTTACCCCTGCCGAACCGGGTCGCAGCGAATGTAAGAACAAATAAAACGGCCAGCGCAGGCAGAGCATGCAGCATCCAGCCGCCAAGAGGAGCCAGTGAGAGGTTAGCGCACAACAGTCCACCCAGTAACGCGGCCAAAGGCGTGGCTGAGCGTGCCGACCACACGAGAAGCGCCAATGCCAGGCTGATTCCGAGGCCTATCTGTGTGGCGCTGTTCCACGCTGAAATCACATGCCGGGCCACGGCAACCGTGCACCAGGGCGCCACCGCCGCCACCACCAGCCTCGATTGCCACCGTAGTCCAGCTTGCATCGCTTCCCCATGCTTCATCCGGTACATTTCATTTTGGGGCGCTAACGTATCGCTAGAGACGTCATCCCAATTACAATCATGTTTCTACAAGAATCAAACGTAGTGAGGTATTCACGGGTGCTTAGCGTTACACGGCTCCAGGTTTGGAGCCAGCGGAGTGGGCGTTTGCAGTTTGATTTCAGGGTTGTCCAACGAATTTTTCAGCCAGGCTGCCTGCTGATGGGTGCTGCCGCGCTCCTTGCCGGGTGCGGAGAGACCCCCCGGCCAGTGGTGACTCCCGTGGCCGTTACCGGCCCCGCGCCGCAGCCGCAGAGCTTCGTTATTGTAACCACCACCACGGGCCCGAACTCGCCCGGCCTGGCGAATGTTTTCGATGCCCCGGGTGATACGTTGCTCACCCAGGCACAGTTGGGCAATAATCCGTTGGCCGTCACGCTCAGCACCAGCGGAACCTCGGCCACCACGGCGAATCTCGACGGCACGGTCAACACCTTTACGCCTTCGACCACGCTGCAAACGAAGAACATCCAAAGCAGCACCCTGTTGCAGCCGGCAGAACCCCTCAATCTGCTTTCCACGGCTACCAATCTCTTTATCACGCTTCCAAACGTTCCCGCGGTGGCAGTCCTCACCAGTAACACGAGCGGCATCTACCAGATCACGCAGGAACTTCCCGTTCCGGCAAGCCCGATCACGGTCGTCGGCAATGGCAGTGCCACGCGCGTCTACTCCGTCACCCAGGACGACGGTTCAAACTCGGTAGCCTTTGGTGACTGCAATACCCCGTCGAATGTGACAACCGCCGGCCAGGTACAGTCGATTGAGATCTCGACCGCGACGATTTCGCGCACCTTGCCTGTGGGAGTATGCCCGGTGTACGGCGTTGCCTCGCGCGACAATAACCGCACCTTCATTCTTAATCGCGGCAGCGGCACCATCACTGTGATTAACAGCCAGTTCAACGATCTGGACCACACCGCAAATCTGCCCAACCTTGATGGAACGACCGGGACTTTGCTGATTCCGCCCCCGGCGGGCACGCCAGCGGCAGGGTTCAACGCAGGACCGGTATTTGCCGATTACTATGCGCCTGCGGCACAGCTCGTTACGGCCAATTACGACTCCAACACCATCTCGATCATCAACATCAGTCTCGATCAATACGGAAACGACTCTGGTCTGTTTGGTCAGACGGTGACCGTACCTGTAGGCAACGGACCGTCGACGCTGACGATTCTGCGCGACGGCAGCCGCGTCTACGTGGCTAATCAGAAAGACTCCACCATTTCCGTCGTGAGCCTGACAAACTTCAAGGTGCTCGCCACCATTCCGGTGACCGGTCACCCGCGTTCGATTGCCTCCACGTTCAGCACGCCGTTCGGGCAGGTTTATGTTCTGCCGTCTGATCAACCGTTCTTGAGCGTGATCAGAACAGACACTGACCAGGTCTCTGCTTCCATTCAGCTGGATGGTACTGGAGTCGATATGCACACCAGCACCCAGTCGGTAGCGGCCAACGGCACAACCACTGGTGCGGTGACCAACGCCATCAACGTCAGCAATGCACCCGGCAGCGGTGTGCCCTGTGGCTTTGGAGCGTCCTGCGATCCATTCGGACCGATCCAGCCAGTTTCCGCTCCGCTCCAAAAGACGAAATAGCGCCGTAAAAAGCAAAGCTAAACCGGGCGCTGTCATTGAGACAGCGCCCGGTTTGTTTGACCTGTCCGTTTGGTTGGGTAAGGTGGTGAGTCGTGGCCTTCGTCGAGAGAGGCTGCGCAGCCCTAGCTGGGCGCGCCCGACAGCACAATCGGAATCGTCGGAGTCGTAGCACCCGCCGCATTCTCAATCGTCACCCCGAATGCCTTTGCTGCAACACCGCTGGGAAGCGGCGGCAACACCAGCGTCGCACTGCCGGCCGTGTCTGGCCGGAACATCCCTGCCGGCACAGGAGCGGTTCCATTCGCAGGAATAATCCAGAGCTCATAGGTCTTGCCTTCGGGCAACGGCTTCAGATTCGTCGCCTGCAGCACCAGGCCGCCACGCTCCGGGAAATAGGTCGCGCGCGCGCTAGGCTGCACCGGCAATTTACCTTCCGTCAGGGTCACGCGCTGTGCACCCGGCGCGGTCAATACTTCGAGCACCTGCTGTGCCCGTGAAGCGCGTGCAGCCAGATTCGTGATCATGCTCAGTTGATCCTGCTGCTCGTCTTTCAACGCGCGGTTCTGCACGCCCAGCGAGATGGTCGCGATCGCAAGTGCAGCGGTTGCTGCCCACGGAATCCAGTATCCCGCTCCGCGCTTCGCAGTGTTGCCATGGATCGCGGTTACTTCGGCCATGTTTGCCGGGGTATGGTTCGCTGGGGTATGGTTCGCCGGGGTCTTGACCTCAACGGTCGAGGCTATCTTCTCAAGGAAGCGTTGACGCGCGCCCTCAGGCAGGGGCTCCTGGGGCACCGCGCTTCCGAGCAGGGCAAGGTCGCCACAGAGTGCGGCCAACTCTGCACGGCAATCCGCGCAGCTCTGCAGGTGCGCCCTGATGGATGCGGACTCCTCTACCGGGAGACCCTGCATCGCATAGGAAGCCAACTCCTCCTGCGTGTTGTGCCCGTTGCCTGTCATGCCTGAAACGCCTTTCTTACCGCCATCAACGCCAATCGAATACGCGTCTTGATCGTGCCCAGTGGATCTCCGGTTTTTTCGGCAATCTCCGAGTGACTCAAACCTTCAAAAAACGCCAGCTCCATCGAGCGTTGTTGCTCGGCGGGCAAGCCTTTCAAGACTTTCCGCACCCTTTCGATCAGTGCATTGTGTTCCGCTTGCGAAGCCAGATTGAAGCTCGAAGGCAAGACCACGTCGCCGACGGAATCGGTAGGTTTTCTGCGCCGCAACAGATCGATGGATCGATTTCTCGACACCACGATCAACCAGGCGGCCAGCGATCCGCGTCCCGGCACAAACGATTCCGGGTTCCGCCAGAGCTGGAAGAAGATCTCCTGCATAACATCTTCCGCATGCCCGGTATCCTTCAGAATGCGCAGCGCGACGGAGTACACTGCCCGGCTGTACCGGTCGAACACCTCGGCCATCGCGGATGGATCGCCCTGGCGGACACGCTGCAGCAAGACGGCGTCATCGCTTGCCGTGGCAGCCGCGCCAGCCGCACCAGGAGTGCCAGGAGTACCCGGAGTGCCCCGGTCCTTCAGGCCTGGGTTCGAATCTCTGATAGTAGAACGATCAGGGTCGCCAATCGGATTGGGAGTGTTGTCGGGCATGGCGCGAACGCTCCCATTCTACGGTTACCCTAGGTAAACGACAAAACCTATATGTCTTGCCGCTCAACCGGTACAATGCAGGGTAGATCCCCACAGCAACGCAAGAATCCAGGTAAAACCCAATGAAAAGCCGCCTGGACAAACTTCTGTTCGAGCAGGGCCTTGTGCCTTCGCGGGAGCGGGCGCAGGCGCTCATTCTCGCCGGACGGGTGCTGGTCAACGGCCAGAAGATCGAGAAGCCCGGCGCCTCCATCGACGAAGAGGCAGCCCTGCGCATCCTTGGCGAAGAACAGCGCTACGTTAGCCGCGGCGGATTCAAGCTGGAGGCGGCGCTGACCCTCTGGCATATTGACCTTGCCGGCCGCACGTGCGCAGATATCGGCACGTCTACCGGGGGATTTACCGATTGCATGTTGCAGCACGGCGCCGCGAGCGTGGTTGCTGTCGATACGGGCTACGGGCAGATTGCCGACACCTTACGCCGCGATCCGCGCGTAACTCTGCTGGAGCGGACCAATGCGCGCTACCTCAAGCCGGGTGAACTCCCCGCCGGCATTGGTTTTGTATCCATGGATGTATCTTTCATCTCGGCGACCCTGGTGTTACCGGCGGTGATCGCCGCGGCACGAGTGAACCCAGCGGAAGCACTGGAAGGAGTAGTCTTGGTCAAGCCCCAGTTCGAAGCCGGCCGGGAACACATCGGCAAGGGAGGCATCGTGCACGACCCGGCGGCGCACCAGTTGGCAATCGATCGCGTGCGGGCTACGATGCTCGATCTCGGCGCCTCATCCACGCAACTCGCGGACTCACCGATTCTCGGCGCCAAGGGAAACCGGGAGTTCCTGCTCTACGGCCGTTTCTGATCACCTTCGCGTACACTAAAGCCTCCATGCGACCTGTTGCTATCATCTCCAAGCCGCAAAAAGAAGAGCTTTTCACCGTGCTTCCCGAACTTGTTGCCTGGATGCGACAGCACGGCTATGAACCGATTCTCGATCACGTAAGCGGCGCCTATACGGAGAACGCGGGGCTCGCTGCCCGCATCGTTCCTCGCCATGAACTGCCGGCACAAACACCGGTGCTGGTCGTGGTTCTGGGTGGAGACGGAACCCTGCTCGCCGCGGCTCGTGCCTTTGCCCGCACCGATGTGCCTATTCTCAGCGTCAATCTTGGCGCGCTCGGCTTTCTTACCGAGGTTCGTCTGGGCGACCTTTACACCACGCTGGAAGGTTGGCGAGACGGTTGTTGCGCCACAGACGCCCGTGCCCTGCTGCATACAGAGGTGATTCGTGGCGGCACGTTGTACAGGGAGTACCAGGCGCTGAACGATGTCGTGATTGCCAAGGGCGCCATCGCGCGCATGGGCGACTTCAGCGTGCACCTGTTCGATCAGCTGGCAGCTTCCTTTCGTGCAGACGGCGTCATCATCTCCACCCCTACCGGATCCACAGCCTACAATCTCGCCGCCAATGGCCCTATTCTTGCTCCCTCGGTTGACGCCATGGTGATTACGCCGATTTGCCCCCACCTGCTCACGATTCGCCCCATCGTGGTACGCGGTGATGCCCATGTAACCGTCAGCGTGGAAGGAATTCCCGATCTTACGTTTCTTACCGTCGACGGGCAGGAAGCACTGCAGCTAAGAGTGGGAGACAAGGTCCGCTGCCGCCGCTCCGAGCACAGCGTCCACCTGGTGCGGTTAGGGGCAACCGGCTTCTTCGACGTACTCCGCTCCAAGCTGAGTTGGGGCGAACGCTGAACTGCAATCTCCCTCGGTTACCGCAACGCCCGGAACTGTCATCCCGGCCGGAGCATACCCGCTTTTCCTGCCTCACAGCACCTGCAATGACGACCTATGCGGTTTTCTCTCAAGGAAAACCGCATAGAGTTCACCGGCGCCACTCATCTCAGCAGGAAAATCGGGGGAGCGAAGTGGAGGGACCTGCGGTTCGCTTCAAGTCCCTCGTAACCAACGCTGAGGAAAGCACCAACCCTCCCCTTTGTCATCTCGACCGAAGCGAAGCGTAGTGGAGAGATCCGCAGTTCAGCAAACCCCCGACCTCACCCGCGTTTCCAATCCCTCAAGGCTTCGTCAACTCGTCCAGCAACAGCTTCGCCTTGGTCGCCAGCGTAAGCGCCCCATCCGTATCTCCATTGTCGAGCGCCATCTGAGCCTGCTTGAGGAACGTTCGTATTTGCGTGGCAGTCGTCGTCTCATCGGTAGAAAGCGATCGCTTAATCCCGTTCAACCCCTTTTGAGTCTCGGTGATCAAGTCCGCGGTTTCATGCTTCGTCTTCTCACCCAGCGCAACGTCCCCTGTGGTCAACTCGCCGATGGGGGTAGCAGCAGCCGTATGGACGGTCGTTGCCTGCTGCGTCGAAGCGGTTTGCGTAGTGTCAGCCGGCTTCGGCGAGGGTTTAACTTTCTTCCGGACCTTCTTTGGCGGGGGTGGCGGAGGAAGCGGCACATTCTGCGCCGAGGGCTGCGGCAAGGGGGAGGCCAGTGGGCGATCCGTTTTTTCCGGCTGTACCGGCTCTGGAGAGGTAAGCGTACCCTTACCCGTCTGCAAGGGAGGAGCGGTGGCCTGCTGAGGCTGGGACCTGCGATGTCCGCACGAAGTACAGACGAGCGCAAGCAGCGCCAGAGACGAGTACTTGCTTACTGCTCTCATCCCCTGGGCTCCTTGGCTATGACCGATCCTGCTGAGGTACTACCGTCCGGCATCAGGTATCCACGCGCTCTACTGTCCTGAAATGCATTCAAGGGAAAGCGCAAAGTAAATGTCGTTCCGTGAGATGCATCCGATTCTACTTCAATCGAACCATTGTGTAGCTCCATGATGCGATAAGTCATTGCTAATCCAATACCGCTCCCGTCCTTTTTGGTAGTGAAGTACAGGTCGAAGATCTTGTCGCGCACATCGGCGGGGATACCGCTACCGTTGTCATGCACGCTGAGCAGGGCCATGCGGCCATCTTCGACCAGTCTCACGTCCAGCTTGCCGCCCTCAGCCATCGCCTGCGCGCCGTTCAACACGACGTTCAGCAAAGCCTGCTTCAACAGGTCGGAATCGACCTTGGCCATGACGGAGCGATCGGGCAGGTCGCTTTGTACATGTACGTTGCGCGTCTCGAACTCGGCGGACGCCAGCATCAACACACCCGAGACCACGTGGCGCAGGTCCTGCTCCTCGAGTTGCAGCTCGACAGGGCGGGAGAAATCCACCAGCGTCTGCACCACACGGTCCAGGCGTTGAATCTCGCTCTCGATAATTTCCAGGTGGCGCATGGCGCGATGATCGGAGTCGCCAAGTTTGTTCCGCAGCAGTTCGAGGTGCACGACGATGGCATTGATCGGATTTTTGACCTCATGGCCGACGCCCGCAGTCAACCGGCCGATGGCAGCCAGGCGCCGCGAAAGCTGGAGATCGCTTTCTATCTCACGCATCGACTCCAAATCGTGCAGCGTGAGCAGAACGCCCAGGGCCTCCTGGGGATAGGTCGCGCGATCGTCATGAATAAAATCCATGGAGATCTCGACGTTGCGCCCGGTTTCGGTCGTGATCTCTTCCTGCACCAGGGTCATCTTGGCGTCAAATGCTTCGCGCACCAATCGCCCCAGCCGGGTGTTGCGGGAAAATACATCGTGCAGGCGAGCGCCGAGAATCTCGGCGCGGCCAACGCCGAGGAAGCGTTCGACGGAGTCGCTGACCAGCACCGCGCGGCCGTCGTGCGTGTACAGCATGATGCCGTCCTGCAGGTTCTCCATGATCTGGTCGAGGTTTTCCTTCAGGGCCGAGAACACCTCTTCCACGTTGCGCATGCGGCGCCCGATACGCTCGATCTTGTTTGACACCAACACCACGGCATCCGCCGAGCGGCTTGCCGGCTCGGTCGATCCTTCGGCCTCGGCCAGCGCCAGTGCGTCCAGGCGGGAGCTGATCTGCTCCAGTGGCTTAAGGGCCAGATTGGCCAGGAACGCTGAAAAAATCAGCGAGCACGCAATGGCGATACCGGTGTATGCAAGCGCCTCCAGCAGCCACGGCTCTACTACAAAGCGAAGAAAGGTGGTACGCACCCCGACGCGCACGGTCGCGAAGGGCTCAAAGTTGAGTTCGAGCGGCAAGGTCAGGTTGTAAACGCGCGGTGGTCCAAAAACCACTTCCAGCAGCCGGAGCAGTCCGCCGCTTTCGAGCTCCGCATATTCCGGCCGTTGGGGCACCAGGTGATCGATGGTGTTGGGGTCGGTACTCACCAGGCCCTTGCCCTCGCGGTCGGCGATGGTCACATCGAAGACGGTGGGTGAGTAGCGGATCGCCGAATTCAACAAAGCAGTAAGGCCGGCATCGCTGCGCAGAGCTTTGGCCACGGCTCCGCGCAAGGCGGCCGGGTTATTGGCATCGACACCACGGATCGTCGCTATCGTACGGTTGGTCGCCAGCGAAATCTGGTGCGCCACCATGTCGTTGGCGGAGTACGCTTGTGACATGCGCTGGCGCAGAAGCTGGCCGAGAAAAATCCACGACAGGGTAAACACGACCAGAAATACCAATCCGGTGATTGCGAGCACAAGCTTGGTCTTCAGTCTCATGAGGGAATCACTCGGATACGATCACTGGCCGGTTGCGTGGTTGGGGGTTAAGGCAAGCCTGCATAAAAGTAAGCCGGCCGGTTAAGCGACCGGCCGCTCTTCCACCGTCTCGCTTCCGCTGCCATATTCTTTCAGCTTGTTATGCAGAGTCTTCAAACTGATACCCAGGATCTCGGCCGCCTTCGTCTTATTATTGCGAGTCGACTCCAGCGTCTTGAGGATGAGCATCCGCTCTGCCTCATCGACCGTGCTGCCGATCTCAACGTGCACGCCGCTCTCACTGTAGGGGGAGGCTGCGGCGTCCTGGCGGATGAATCGCTGACCGAAGGCTGGTGGCAGGTGGCGGGTCTCAAGATAGCCTTCGCCGCAGAGGATCACGGCGCGCTCAACGGTATTGCGCAGTTCACGCACATTGCCAGGCCAGTCATGTGACATCAGTCGAGTCAGCATTTCTCCATCCACTCCTTTGACCTGGCGCCCGTGCTTCGTGTTCATGTCATTCAGCAGGGCTTCAATAATTGCCGGGATGTCTTCTTTATGTTCCCGTAGAGGTGGCATATGCAAGTTAAAAACGTTCAATCGATAGTACAAATCGCCGCGCAGTTCCCCCGAGGATACGGCCTCTTCGGGATTCTTATTGGTCGCAGCCAGCACGCGCACATTCATGGGCGTCTCAACCTTGCTGCCCAGCCGCCGGAGCTTCTTGTCCTCTAACACGCGCAGCAGCTTGGCCTGCGTACCCACGGGCATCTCGCCGATCTCATCCAGCAGCAGGGTTCCTTCTTCCGCCAGCTCGAAGCAGCCGGCCCGGCGCTCCAGCGCTCCGGTGAATGCGCCCTTTTCATGACCGAAGATCTCGCTCTCGATCAACGTCTCAGGAATGGCCGCGCAGTTCACGGGGACGAATGGTTTCCCGCGTCGCGGGCTCAGTTCGTGCAGCGTGCGGGCCACCAGTTCCTTGCCGGTTCCGCTTTCGCCGGTAATCAGCACCGACACGTTGCTCGGCGCCACCCGCTCGATCATGGCGAACATCTCCTGCATCTTCTTCGACCCGCCGACGAGTGAACCCAGAAAGCCTGTGTCGCGCAGTTTGCGCCGGGTCACTTCGAGTTCGCGCTCGGTCTCTCGCTGGCGGGTTGCGTTGGCCAGCACCGTCTTCAGCCGGGTAGGGTCAATCGGCTTCTGGATGAAGTCGTAGGCGCCCACCTTCATCGCTTCGACAGCGCGTTCAATACTGCCCTGTGCGGTCAACACAATCACCGCGGCGTTCAATTGCATCTCGCCTAATCGCGTCAGCAGTTCCAGGCCATCCATGCGTGGCATCTTCAGGTCGGTTACGACGATGCCCGGAAAAAACTCCGAGACCTTCTCCAGTGCCTCCAGGCCATCACGCGCCGTTTCGGTGCGGTAGCCCCAGCCGGAAACCAACTCGGCGAGGCCGGCCAGTGCGTGCAATTCATCTTCGACGATCAATACGCGCTCAGTTGTACCCATGTTCGCTCTACTCTCTTCGATACGGTTCCTTGCAAATCTTGTATCTGCCACGGAATCGGTTGCCCCATGTCTGGCGTCTCCGCGGAAGACACGGGAAGTTCACAAAACCCCACACAGCATCTCTCAATCGTGACGAAGTACTGGGTGGGGTCCGCAACTTCGCTGCCTTACTCACGATTCAGGAAAAATCACAAGCTACGCATGCACAGACGCTCAGTCGCCTGCCTGCGTTCAATAACGGGGGACGGCCGGGTCCACTTCACGAGACCAGCTATCAATGCCACCGCTGAGCGACTGCACCTTCTCGAAGCCCTGGTTCCGCAACCACAGGGCAACATTCAGCGACCGGACTCCTGCGTGGCAAATGGCGACGATGTGCGCATCAGGATCCAACTCTTGAAAGGCGCGCGAAGGAATCTCTCCCATCGGAATGCTCTTCGAACCGGCGATCTGGGCCGTGGCCAACTCCCACGGTTCACGCACGTCCAAGAGCACCGGGCCCCCCTCTTTCGATTGCAGGTCGGTCGCGAGTGCGCGCGCAGAAATCTCCAGCTCCAGCATGAACAAGTTCTCCCAGGTTAGGATACATCTTTGGACGGTCGTAGCCGTAGCGCTTCCGCCACAGGGCGGGTTACGCAGGTTATTGCGAAAGTCGTTCAAAACACAATGGTTGGCGGCATCTTGGACGAAACCCCGGGTACAACAGGAGAGATTATTTATGCCTTCGCCGCTTGCATTCGCCCGTAGCCAGCAGTCCCGCTTCCTCGAAGAGCTGAAGTCGCTGCTTCGCATTCCCTCGATTTCGACCCTCCCTGAGCACGCAAAAGACGTTCGTTTTGCTGCCGAAAGCCTGGCTGAGGAGATGAAGCGCATCGGCCTGGAGCACGTGCGGGTGATCGAGACCGCAGGCCATCCCGCAGGCCATCCCTTGGTCTACGGCGACTGGCTCCACGCGGAGAGCAAGCCCACCTGCCTTGCCTATGGCCACTACGACGTGCAGCCGCCCGACCCGCTCGACGAATGGCTGACTCCGCCCTTCGAGCCCACCGAACGCGACGGAAACCTCTACGCGCGCGGCGCGGTCGACGACAAGGGACAGATGTACATGCACCTCAAGGCGGTGGAAGCGCTGATGCAGGGCAACGGCGGCCGCCTGCCAATCAACCTTCGCGTGATTATTGAAGGGGAAGAAGAGGTAGGGGGAGAGGGAATCGCGCAGTTTGTGCGTGAGCACCCCGAGGAACTGAAGGCCGACTTCGCCCTGGTGTCGGATACGGAGATGTTTGCTCCGGGTTTGCCGACGCTCTGTGTCGGGCTGCGGGGAATGATCTATACCGAGTTGGAAGCCGTAGGTGCAAAGACCGATCTGCACTCCGGTATTTACGGCGGCGCCGCGCCGAATCCGTTCGTGGCTTTGTCCCAGGCGATCGCGGCGTTGAAGAATGCCCAGGGACACATCCTGATCCCTGGCTTTTACGACAAAGTAGCCGCGCCGAGTGCTGACGAGTTGAATGCCTGGAAGAGCCTGCCCTTCGACGAAGAGCACTACCGATCTTCTGAAGTGGGTTCGAGCGAACTGAGCGGTGAGGCAGGCTTCTCCGTTCTGGAGCGCACCTGGGTGCGGCCCACGATGGACGTGCACGGAATGCCCGGCGGCTTTATCGGGGCTGGCGCGAAGACGGTCATCCCGGCGAAGGCGACGGCGAAGATCTCGTTCCGCCTGGTGCCTGACATGACGCCCAAGGAAGCCTTCGCGCAATACAAGCAGTTCGTCGAGTCGCTCAACATCACCGGAATTACTCTGCGTGCCCGTCTCATCCACGCAGGTGATCCGATTGTTGTCAGCACCGACAACCCGTATATTCGCGCAGCAACCCATGCCATGCACCAGGTATTCGCGAAAGAGACGGTGTTCATTCGCTCGGGCGGATCCATTCCGATCGTCGGCGACTTCGAGCGCCATCTCAAGATACCCACGGTCATGATGGGCTTCGGCCTGCCAGACGACAATCTGCACGCCCCAAACGAAAAATTCCACATCGCAAACTTCCACCGCGGTATCGAGTCCATCATCCTCTTCTTCGAAGAGTTAGGCCGCGCCTAACCGACGCGGCTGCCGCCAGATCGTCAAGCGCGCTTAGCCTAGCCGCTGTGACTGCCTTTTATGCAAAGGGAACTGGCGCCGGCTGCGATGCCAAAGGGAGCGCTCCTCTTCACTCTCTCGGTGATGGGCATCACAGAGACAGGTCCCGTCTCGGAGTAAAAGAGGAGGGTGGAGACGAAGACATCATGACATTTTTAAATCGTAAGGACGCGGGGCAGTATCTTGCGGACCGGTTACAGTCTCTCTCCGCTCAGCCGAATGTGATCGTTCTCGGCATACCCCGCGGTGGCGTTCCGATCGCTTTCGCGATTGCGATGAGAATCCATGCGCCGCTCGAAGTCTTTCTCTCAAGAAAGCTCGGCGTGCCAAGCAACCCGGAACTCGCCTTTGGTGCTGTGGCCGCGGAAGGTGGCACATATCTTGATCAGGAAGTTATTCAAGCGGCCAGTATCTCCCCACGGCAAATTGAACAGATAACGCAGAAGGTAAAGGCGACACTGGAGCTTCGCGCGCGTCTTTACCGAGGTGACCGGCCACCCATCGAAGTTGCCGGTAAAACAGTCATCCTGGTGGACGACGGTGTCGCGACGGGCGCCAGTGTCATTGCCGCCATCGAGGCGCTTCGGCAAATGAAACCAGCCTTCTTGATCCTCGCGGTGCCCGTACTTCCGATCGAGACGCGCGCGTGGATGCAATCCAAAGTGGATCGCCTGGTGTACCTTGTTGCGGCAGAAAACTTCACCGCCGTTGGTCAGTTCTACGACGATTTCTCACAAGTATCAGATGATGAGGTCACGACACTTCTCCGGCAAGCGCAGGGCAACTCCTCGACACGGGAAAAAGCTGTGGACGAGCCGTCCGAGACCTTCCCCCGCGGTATTTAGTTGAAGGGTACGGACTTTAGTCCGTACGTCACCGGTCTTGAATCGATGCGGCTTCAGCCGCTGAGCGACCGGACATGTTCCCTCAGCGGCCAAAGCTCGCCCCGCACCTTATGTTGACAATCACATCTTGACCATCAAGATGAGTCAATGTTAGCGTCTCTTCCATGGCTGACCCGAATACCGACGTAATTCAAGGTACGCTCGACATGCTCATTCTCAAGACCCTGAGTCTGGAGCCCATGCACGGTTTCGGAATCGCGCGCCGTGTGGAGCAAGTCTCACGCGGAGTATTCAAGGTGAACCCCGGGTCTCTACTTACTGCACTGCAGCGATTGGAGCGCGCCGGTTGGCTGGACGCGGAATGGCGCCGGACCGAGAACTCGCGGCGGGCCAGGTTCTACACGCTCACACGAGCGGGTAGGAAGCAGCTGGAAAATGAAACGGCAGACTGGACGCGGCGTGCCTCTGCGATTGCACGATTGCTGAAAACGGAGGGTTGACCTATGTCACTCTGGCGGCAACTGACCTACGGCCTGCGCAGCCTCGCCAACCGCACAAGACACGATCGCGATGTAGCGGAAGAAGTGGAGGAGTACTTCGAGCAAGCGGAGGCAGAGTGGAGGTCGCGTGGGTTTTCTGCCGACGAGGCGAGGAGGGCTGCCCGGCTTGAGGCAGGCAACACGGCAGCCGTCAAAGAACGGGTGAACTCCTATGGCTGGGAGAACGCCGCAAGAACCTTCTTTGGCGATTTACGTTTCGCCGGACGCCAGTTGCTCAAGCATCCGGTGTTCACCGCGACCGCGACGCTCACGCTGGCCCTGGGCATCGGAGCCAATGCCGCAATTTTTACCGTCGTTCAATCGGTCCTGTTCGCGCCGCTCCCGTACCCTGACGCCGATCGGCTCGCTGTTCTGAACACGCACTGGACCGATAGTGGGCACACGACGCCGCGGATGACAGGGCCGGATGCCGTGGACGTGCGCGACCAGGCGCAGACCATCGAAGCAATGAGCCTCTACAGCGGCGGCAATCTAGGCGTGCAATTGCGAGATCACTCGGTCTACACGGGCGTGGCTTTCGTGAATGCGAATTTTGTGCGCATTTTCAGCCTGCGGCCAATTGCCGGCCATCTATTTACGGAGGCCGATGTGCATCGTGCAGCCCTGGTGAGCGAGCAGTTTGCCCGCGATCATTTCGGTGCCGCACAGAGTGCAATAGGGCAGACACTGCACGTCGAGAATGAACCGCTGGAGATCAAGGGCATCTTGCCGGCGGCGTTCGATTTCCCCGCCGGGACGCGCGTGTGGGTGGTGCAGCCATCGCCGAAGCCGTCGGAGGCGCGGACCGCATTCAACTATAAGGCGGTGGCCCGCCTCCGCTCCGCCACAACGTTTCAGGCCGTTCAGACGGAACTGAAAGGGATTTCGCACCGGCTTGAAACTGCATTCCCAGAAGAGAACCGAAACAAACAAATCGTGGCCCAGCCCCTGCAGCAAGCGCTCACAGGAGACGCTCGCCCGACACTTCTGTTTCTGTGGGCTACCGTGGGACTCATTTTGCTGATCGCGTGCGTCAACGTGACCCATCTACAACTGGTGCGGTCGATGGAGCGGCGCCGGGAACTCGCGATTCGGAGAGCCCTGGGCTCGTCGCGCTGGCAGGTCATGCAGCCGGTGATTCTCGAGAGTCTTCTGGTCTCGTTGATCGGCGGCGCGGCAGGAGTTCTGTCAGCCTTCCCCGCGGTGCGCGTGTTGGTGGCCATGGCTCCGAAGGAACTACCGCGCACGAGCGAAATTCATCTCAGCGGGTGGGTGCTGGGATTCACATTGGCGCTCTCGGTGGCAACAGCCCTTGCGTCGTCACTACTGCCTGCACTGAGGGCAGCCAGTGTTGATCCAGCGGAAGCGTTGAAACACGACGCTTCGCGCGGCATGAGCGGGCAGGGTGCATCGATGCTCCGCGATGGGCTCGTAGTCGCCGAAGTGGCAGCGGCGTTTGTGCTTGCGGCGGGTGCGGGACTGTTGCTGCACACCATGCTCACTCTGATGGATCGGGACATGGGCTATCAGACGCGCCAGTTGCTCGTAGTGGACGCCGATGCGCCCGCGCACTCCGATCAGGATGGGCATCGCTCGGTACGGGAGTTTAACGAGCTCTTTGCGCAATTCGAGGCCATGCCGGGCGTAGAGCACGTTGCCGGGATCATGGGGCTGCCTACGAGCAACTACGGTTCCAATGGCTACTACGAGACAAAAGGCGGGCTGCCGGTCGATCCAGGCCACCCGGCATGGTCCATATTCAGCGTTGCCAGTCCGGACTACTTTCGAACCATGGGGATTGCGATCCAGCGCGGACGCGATTTCAGCGCGCAGGATACTTACGAGAGTCCCTTTGTAGCTGTGATCAGCGAATCGCTTGCCAGGCAGAGTTTCGGAGATGCGGATCCGCTGGGCAAGCAGATCCAGTGTGGGCTCGACTCGGACAAGTGGATGACAGTGGTGGGTGTCGTAGGAGATGTGCGGCAGGAGTCGCCGGCAGAAAATCCAGGGCCGAATCTTTACATGCCGATGACGCAACATCCGTTCTATGGCAACCAGATTCACATTGTCTTACGGACCCAGGTGAAACCAACAACGCTGATGAATGCGGTGCAGGAAAAAATTATCAAGGTGAATCCGTTTATCGCGACGCGCTTTACCACCATGGACGCAATGGTGAACAAATCGATCGCGACGGAACGCTTTCGCGCCGCGCTGATTGCTGGGTTCGCAGGAGTGGGACTGCTGCTGGCAATGCTGGGTGTCTACGGCACCATGGCTTACTCGGTAGCTCAACGCGTGTTTGAAATCGGCATACGCATGGCGTTCGGTGCGGAGAGAGGCGTAATCCTGAGCGGGGTATTGGTGCACGCCGCAAGATTGGCCTGTTGCGGCATAGCTGTGGGGCTGGTGCTGACCGTCATGTTTGCGCGGCTGGTGACGAGCATGCTGGCCGGCGTGCAGCCTGCCGACCCAACCAGCCTCGGTGCGGCATCATTGCTTCTGTTGCTGACGGCACTGGCCGCGGCGCTTGGGCCGGGGTGGAGGGCAACCCATGTTGATCCGATGGTGGCGCTGCGGTCTGCATAGCAGGGAACGGGAATGACCGAGGCACGGATGATCCGATGCCGGAGTAACTGTTAGCGATTTTGTTCCGCACGTGCGAAGCCCCCGGATTTCCTTCCGGGCATAGCCGGAACGAGCGGTGCGGGATCGCGGTCAGCGGGTTGGGAGCGGTTGCGCATCAGTTCCCCCCGCAGCAGTTCATATACCTCTCCACGCCACAGCACGTCATTGCCGAGATAGCTTTGCGCTGGTAGTCAGCCAGCGCCACTCCCATATTGGCTTGTTCGCTTCCGTCCAGATTGACGCCAACTCCGGCCTGAAGCGCGACATCGGTAAAGTGGACGTTGCCATCATTGCGGTAGAGATAATTAGGCTGGCCGTCATTCGCGACGAATAGGTCCAGGCGCCCATCGTTGTTAAAATCGCACCACACCGCAGCCATTCCGTAGAGACGTTTTTGATCATCCACGCCGGCCTGCTTGGAAACCTCGCTGAATGTTCCGTCCCCATTGTTGTGATAGAGATTGTCAGGGGAGCCCTTCAGGCCGCGGGGCCCGCACTGCACGGGGATGGCGTGATACTGGCACGTCACCTTAGAGCCGAATGCGGGAAGATCCTTGAGATCGAGATCCACATAGTGCGCGACGAAGAGGTCGGCCCATCCATCTCCGTCATAGTCGCCGAAGGCGGCTCCGGTTGCCCAGCCTGCATCTTTGTCGAGTCCTGCCTTGGCGGTTACATCGCTGAATGTGCCATCGCCATTGTTACGAAAAAGAACGACTCCTCCGAAACATGTGACCAGCAGATCCGGCCAGCCGTCGTTGTTGTAGTCTCCGACCGACGCCCCCATGGCCCAGCAGGGGTAGCCTATGCCGGCCTCTTCGGTAACGTCGGTAAACGTTCCGTCGTGGTTGTTACGGTAGAGCGCACTGCGCGCTTTTTTGCCGGCCAGTACCATATCCACACTAGGTGCGTTCGTGAAGTAGATATCCGGCCAGCCGTCGCGATCGAAGTCGATGAGGGCAACTCCCCCACTCATCGATTCCACAATGTACTTGCTCTCGGGAGAAGAGAGATGGTCGAAGTGAATGTTTGTCGAATGTGTAATGTCCACTAGTTGGGGAATATCCCGCGATGGTCCCATGATCGGGGAATCCGAGGTCACGGGCCCCTGGGTCCCGTGTATCTGGCTCTCGGGCATCTGTGTCTGCAGCGTCTTCCCAGAGGGGGCGCGCACCGGGTCCAATTGCTGCCCCTCGCTCAAACGCGACGAACAATGTGCGGCGAACACGATCACGGCAAGGGTGACAACGGTTTGAAAACAGATGAGGGTGGGTCTTCGCGTCCCCACCCTCATGTTCAGTTGCATAGGCACCCCAACCGCGTGCATGATCCTGCGTTTCTTCGACAACTGTACATAGAGCGAGCCACTGCTGCACGGTTTGCCTGAAGGGACGGGCTACAAAAACACGACCAGTCCCGTAGAGCCCGGCCTGAGCGAAGTCGAATGGCGACGGCTGACGATTACCCAGGTGAAACCCGGGTGCACCCGGACCATAAACAAACGCACAGGCATGGCGCGGAACCCAACCTGTGTTGCGACACCCGCCGCCCGTCATCACTCCCCACGGAGCGCGTGCGCGGGGTCAACGGAAGCCGCGCGCAGCGCGGGAAACACAGATGCGCCCAGGGCTAACAGCAACACGAAGATGGCCGCCATCGTGAGGATGATAGGGTCGAACGGGCTTACTCCGAAGAGCAAAGAGCGCAACAGGGTAGACGCGGCGGCGGCTCCCGCCAGCCCGATCACGCAGCCGAAGGCGGCCAGCTTCGCACCAGATTCCAAAACCAGGCGCATGATTCTGGAGCGTTGCGAACCAAGCGCCATACGGATAGCCATCTCCTGCACCCGCGAGGCAACCGAGAAGGCCACGACGCTGTAAATACCGAGCACCGCCAGCATTACCGCAGCAATGGCAAAGCTGGTGATGAGAACAGTATTAAACCGGCGAGGCGCCTCGGTCTGTGAGACAGCCTCTATCATTGTCTGTACCTGTGTGAGTGGCAGTTGCGCATCGATCGATCGCACAGTCGCGCGAAGAGCGTTCTCCATCTGTTCCGGCGCCGACACCGATCGCAACACAATATAACCGCCATTGCCATTCAGATCAGTAGGTGAAGCAAGCGCTCCGATAGCTTGTTCCATCTGATCGACCGGAATGAAGTACTGCTCTTTCGTTGGGTCGTCGGGAGAACTTAACTTGACGTCGGCCACTTCGCCCACGATGGTCATCCACGGGGTGTCCATTTCCGGTGTTCCAATGCGTAGCCGTTTCCCGATCGGATCCTGATGCGGCCAGTAGTGCTCTGCCAGTTTTCGATTCACAATCAAGACCAACTGTGCGCCGGCCTTATCCGCCTCTGTGAAGTAACGTCCGTGGATCAGTGGAATCCCCATCGCACGGAAATAGTCTCCCTTTACCTGTGCAGACGTCGCCAGGTTCATGGGCGCGCCCTTCGGTGGCACGTAGCCGTCTACGACGAAGGCCTGGTTATTATTACTGCCCGATGCGGGCAGGGTGCTGGTGAGGCCGGCACTGTCGGCCCCTGGAAGCTGCTGCAACTGGCGCAGCAATTCATTGTTGAAGGCGGTGACAGCCGGTTGTGTGGAGTATTGCTTTTGTGGCAACGAATAGGCGGCTGTCATTACGTGATCAGGCCTGAAGCCGAGGTCCACCGAGCGCATTTTCTCAAAGCTGCGGAGCAGCAGCCCCGAGGCAGTTAACAAGATCAGTGCGATCGCAATCTCTGCCACGACGAGCATCGACCGCAAACGTGCATGACCTCCGCTTGCGGAGCCGCTACGGCCGCCTTCTTTTAGAGTGCTATTCACATTCGTGCGCAGTGCTGCAAACGCCGGCGCCAGCCCGCAAAGCAGTCCGGTGGTCACCGCGAGCAGGAACGCAAATCCAACCACACTCCAATTCAATGCTATTTCGGTAATGCGGGGCAGGCTTTCCGGCAGCAGACTTCTGCCCGCGCGTAGCGCCAACCCGGCAAGCCCCAGGCCAAGCAGACCTCCGCCTACGCTTAACATCAGGCTTTCAAGAAGGCTCTGGCGAAGCAGGGCCGCCGTGCGTGCTCCCAGGGCCAGGCGTACGGCAATTTCTCTCTGGTTGCGAATAGCGCGCACCAGCATAAACCCTGCCAGATTCACGCAGGCAATGAGCAGCACGACCGCAACCGCGAGAAAGAGCGTATGCAGCAGCGGACGTGACTGCTCGACGGTTTCCTCCTGCAGGGGGCGCACCACGGAGCTGATATGCAGGCTCGCCATTTGTGCGGGGTAGTTGCGCATGATCTCCTGCGCTACCCGCTCCGCATCGCTCTGCGCCTGCGACGGAGAGACGCCTGGTTTCAGGCGCCCCACCATCTGGTAGCTCCAGTTTGCCGCCGCAGGGGGCGCTAATTCCTCCGCCGTAAAGCTCAATGGAACCCATAACTGGGAGTGATTCAGTTGCCCGCTGACGAGGGGAAACTCGAAGTTACGCGGCATGACGCCGATGATGAGATAGGGCTTGCGATCCAACAAAATCTTCGTGCCCAGAATCTGGTTGTTGCCCTGGAAGCGACTCTTCCATAGCTCATAGCTCAAGACCACGACCTGCTGGCTCTGCTCGGTTTCCGCCTCGGTGAACACGCGGCCCAGTTGTGGCGCGACTGCGAGGGCGGAAAATACTCCCGCGGTCAGGCGTGAGGCGTTTATCTGTGCCGGTTCACCTGCTCCAGAGAGCTCATAGCCTGCGCCTTGGTATCCTCCCAGCGCTGCGAACAGACGCGTATCCCGGGTGTATGCGCGAATATCGGGCACGGTGACGCCCGCTTCGCCATTGCCTCCTAGGTCCACTCCCGCCAGGCGATCCGACAACACCATCAGTCGGTCAGGATTCTGGAACGGTAGGGGGCGCAGCAGAACACCTTCCACAATAGAGAAGATGGCAGTGGTCGCTCCAATGCCGAACGCGAGCATCAGCACCGCTGTAACTGTAAATCCTGGCGATTTGCGAAGTTGTCGGTACGCAAATCTAAGATCAGTGAAAACTTCCCGCATAGGTCTCCTTCAATTCGGCCGTACTGGAGGCATGGAGCACTTCGTACGCCAAATGTATCGCTGGCTAAACCCCGCATCGTCTATCGCTTGCTAATGCTTCGTTGAATCCTCATCGCGAAAAGGTGTTCACTGCTGAGACGTGTGTCCGCAATCGAACACACACCTCCGGCATGTTCGCCCGGAGCTCTTGAACCACCCACCCTCGACTCAAAGGCCATCGCCGCTGAAAGGGTGGTAGCGGCATCGGCAAAAGATACGCATGAGCTGGAATCAAAGTTCCGGGGGACGCCAGGATGCCAAAAACAACGCAAGATCTGCGCAATACGAAAGATGCCTAAAGTGCATGACTATTTCGCCATGCCTTGTGACCAGTTAGCGTTAGACTTTTTCCACCGCGCTGCTACTCTCCACTCATCGGCAAATAGAAGCAAACACTCGGAACCCCGAGTAGGTTTGCCTCCCTGAGGAATGGATAGACACAGCATCCCCAGGGTTATATCCCCTCCTATTTTTCGCTACGCAGGTTATGCGCGATGCACGCCAGGTTGATTCCAGCTTGAGCGGCAGTCGAACAAGGAGGCCCATGATGAAACGACTTTTCGTCTTTGCATTTTTGGCAGCTACGCCTTTGGTTGCACCAGCACAGAACAAGTCCGCGGACTACTATTTGGAACCACCGAGGACAGCCGCGATGGAGCACAGCTTCTTCGATCAGGCCAACCTCAGATTGCAGGCGACGAACGTGGCTTCTCAGACGTATGCCTTGCTCGCTATTCAGTCCCACGACGACGGCGGCCAGATGGCTCCCTGTAGATCATCAGCGCATTGCGCCGGGGCTCTGGAGGCGCGCGGCCGAACGCTGGATCCGTTGGAAAAACACTTCGAGTCCTACGGCTACGGATATGGAGCCGTTTACCGTTACATTGGCGGAGTGGGATTGAACCTCGCCGTTGCCTACGGGTTCCATGTCTCCGGCCATCACAAGCTTGAACGGTGGGTGCCCGTCGTTGCGATTGGCCATGCGGAGGCATCCACGGGCTATGCCCTTACCGGTTCGCGCCAGGGCAAGAACGGCTGGTAAGTGCGCGTCTTAGCGCGAATTCGAGGGGCGCCTTCAAAGCAAGGCGCCCCTTGTCATCTCGACCGGAGGGTAGCGTTGATTGTTACCCCGGGCGAAGTCGAGGAAACAGCAGTTCAGCTCCCATCCCGCGAAGCGGTCGCTGAGGGAAGCAAACACCCTGGTGGATACGGCAGCAGTTCGCTCCGATGAGTGATTCGCCGACTCGGTTGACGTTCACTGCACGACAATGGTCACCGTACCCGTGGCCTTAATTGCTCCCGAAGTGCCTGTAATCGTTGCAGTATATTGTCCGGCCGAGGTTCCGGGATTACTCGGGGCGCTCGTACTCCCGGTACTTCCACTGCTACCGCCGCATGCGAGCGTTCCGCCCGCGAAGGTTGTCAGCAGCAAAGCCATTCCAAGCATCGACCGGTAGCGCCGCAACCGGTTGGGCATGCAAAGAAAAAACAGCCAGCCAAGGGAAGCTCCGCCGGTCGCCCACCAGGATAGGAGACTTTCGGGGGCATGCACTACGTTGCTTCCGGGCATAGTGGTGTTGACTGTCAACGTGGCGTAGTAAGCAACGTCACCAGTCACGTTCACCGGGCTTGTGTTGCCAAAGCTTAGCGTCGGCATATCCTGCGCGTTGGGTGGGGACGATGTGATCACAGCGGTCAGAGCAATGCTTCCTGTGAATCCACCAGTGCGCCCAAGAGTGATGAGTGTGGTGTTGTTCAGGCTCTGGCCCTGCGTGACAGTGACTGTACCGCCGGTGACGGTGAATCCCGGGGTCTGGGGCGGGGGTGGCGGCGGGGCTGAACCCGCCGTGACGGTAATGCCTGCTATGCCCGTCTGGCTGTTGTAAACGGCGGAAGCCGTGCTATCAGGGGTGTAGGTAGCCGTGAGGACGTCGCTGCCGTCGGCGAGCGATCCAGCGGGAACAAGGATCGTGGCTGTGCCATTCGGACCGAGCGCGGTCGCGGAAGAAGCATAGCTGCCGCTCGTCAAAGTGACTGAGCCGGTCGGTTGGATGGGACCGGTGGGTGTTATCGGGACGGACGAAGGGGCGGTCACCGTGACTGTAACTGTCACGGAATCAGACGTGTAGACCGCGACCGATGATGGCGTTACCGTGACAAAAGGTGTGTAGAGGGTGGTGGATCCAGCTCCGGTCAGCGACACGACCTGTGATCCATTGCTGGCGTTGGAAGCCGTAACCGTCATCGTGGCAGTGTGCGTACCCGCCGCGGAGGGTGTGAATGTTATCTGAAGCGAACAGGTAGTGTTCGCGGCTAACGTTGGCGGGCAGTTGTTTGCGGCAACAAAGTCACTCGCGTTGGCGCCCGTGATGGTGCTTGTCACCGAATCGAGTGCTGTCGAGCCACTATTCTTTATCTGGACCGTTGCTAACGTAGGGAATCCCACAACGCTGTAAAACGTCAAGCTGGCCGGATCCGTCAGCAGCGTCGGCGGCTTCGGGTAGTTTTCGAGCAAATTCACAATGTTGATGGAGCCGAGACCGGTGACCTCATCGTACCCCGTGGTCACGAGGTATCCAGCGTGGCCACCCGTCTGCGAGGTCGGCCCTGCACTGCTGTTGTTACACATGCTTGGCGTATTGAGGGAGCAGGAAGTAACGCCACTGGAGGCGACCGTCACGTCGTGGAAGACGCTGGGTGTGGTGGCCGCCAGTTGATAGAGTTGTGGACCAAGATTGCCTTGCGGTGCGCCTAACCCAGCGTCGATAAGTGCGGCGATGGCCGCCATCGCGGGTGCGGCCGCTGAGGTTCCCGCAAACGCAACGAATGAAAACGAGCCGTCGGAGCCTGCAACACAAGAGGCGCCGGCCGCTGCGAAGCAGCCGAAGTAGCCGTCATGCTCAGAGGCTGAGAACGCGACGTCTGGAGTGTAGCGTCCCGTTCGAGCGGACGGTACGCCGGTGCCCGTCTGCCAGGTGGGGGTCGCAATCACACGGCTCACGCCTCCACCCGAGGCGGCGACCTGCGGAGCATTGTTCGCGTTCAGCGGTTCATTCCACCCTCCTTCGGGAATGTAGCCGAAGGCGGAATGAAGCGTGCCGTTGTTGTTAGCACTCCAATATTGTGAGGGGTTCGTCGTGTCGTTGAACTGTGTTCCGCCGACACAGGTGACGTAGCTTGAAGAGCAGATGTAGTTCGGGCTGTTCCCGGCCGGCGCCGCGGGGGGCGTCGCAAAGCTTGCGTCGCAGCCGGAGGCGCCGGAGTCTCCGGAAGAGACCAGTACCGAGATGCCCTCGGCGGCCGCTTGTTTGAAAAGGGTATCCCAGAAGGCCACGGCCGAAGGCCCGGCAGAAGACTCGCATGCACCGAAGCTGATCGACATGATCTGCGCTGGAACGGGCGAGGTTTGGACCAGGTATTGTGCGTCGGCTTCCACCCCTCCGCTCGCTGCGGTCGCAACGACGAGAAGCACCTGAGCCCCATCGGCAAGACTGGCCGCCTGATCTACGTCGAGCGTGGCTTCTGACTGAACCCCGAGCGATACCTTCGTGGTCGGTGGAGTGGTGTATGCGGGGCCGGGATCGACGCCGCCATAGGCAGTGGGAATAATTTCCGTTGGATTGTTGAATTGGGTCCCGGTCTGCAGACGAAAGCTAGCGAAGTCACTGAAGTTCGTGCGAGACTCGCCGACGATACCGATGGTTTGCCCCGAGGAATAGGGCTGTCCAGGGGCGTCGTAAATGTATGCAAAATCCTCTGGGCTGATAAAGTGCTCGCCGTTGCTCGCCGTAACCCGCGGGCCGACGGAATGCGCCAGCCTGGCGGAGTGTAAAGGGTGGTTCTCTATGGTATAGAGACCATGAATAGCCTTGATCGCCGGCATCAAGGCCGCCGGAATCGATGGATCGGAAGCAACGGACAGGCGAGCGATGTCGTCACCGGAGTCTCCCGGGGCACTTTCCGCTTTGTAGGTATGGAACTCAGTGTGAAAGGCGCGACCGACCGTTCCCGCTGTGCCACCGAATCCTATAAAGGTACGGCCTGGGGAGACCCAGTTGACGTGCAGTCCCTGGGACCGCAGCCAGTCGGAAAGGGAAGCGATGTCATGGTCGGAAAGGCCGAAGCGCTCTCCCATCTGCGCCGGCGTGAGCCAATGGTGGTATTCCGGCGAAGACAGATTCTGCTGCTCGGCCAGGAGATTTTCCAGTTCCTGTTCCTGCTGGGGCGATCGCGATAGCACGAGCGTCAGGTGTTCAAGCGGCAGGTCGGCGGATAACGGGCCCATAAGGTTGTCCGGATTGGCCCATTGCGGGTGGTGATTGGGTAAAGCAACCACCTTAGCCGGATTGACGTAGGTGGTAATTCGATCGATGGACTGGCCTTGAAGCTGGTTGGAAGAGTAAAGAGCAAACAAAAACAAGGCAGATACAAATGGCAACCTGCAGCGAGACGCGGCAGACGCCCAGAACCGCACAAATGGGTGTTTCACACAAGTTTTCCCTCTACACCGGTGGGTGCAGGTAACGTGCTTTGTCTTGTTAATTCGCAAACGAGAATAGCGCAGGGCAGGGAAAAAGTCTTCTGTAAAGATCGTTGATACCCTTACCAGGGTATCGGCGACTCATCCTCGAGATAAAGTTCGGTACGGCCGACCACCCTCCCCTTTGTCATCTCGACCGAAGCGAAGCGCAGTGGAGAGATCTGCAGTTCCCCAAGTCGAGCAACGTCTGCCAAAGAAATCAACCACCCTCCCCTTTATCATCTCGACCGAAGCGTACCCGGAATTCCTACCACGCTGAACTCGCAAGCACCACGTATGCGGTCTTCATAGGCGCCACTAAGCTCGACAGGAATTCCGGGGGAGCGCGGTGGAGAGATCTGCAGTTCCCCACGTCCAGCAACATCTGCCAGGGAAACCAACCACCCGCCCTCCTTTGTCATCGCCGCCGCTCCCGCTTTGGTAAACTTTCGCGATGAATCAACAAGTCCTCCGGGCCGGCTTGAAACTACTTCTTTCCCTAACCTGCGCACCAGTACTCGTGGCAGCTCAGAATGCGACCGCACCCGTCCTGCCGCCCTATGTTTCGCCCGAAATCCATCCAGACGATACGGTGACGATGCGCCTGCGAGCCCTAAACGCCGAAAAGGTGAACGTGGTCATCGAAGGCGCGGTGACCCCAATGCAGAAAGACGCCGAGGGACTATGGTCTGCGACGACAACCGTGTTGGCCCCCGACATCTACGAGTACCACTTCGATGTCGACGGGGCATCGATGATCGATCCGCGGAACACCGATGCGCGCGACAACCTGCAGAGTTTATCGAGCAACCTCACGATTTCCGGTACACCTGCAATGCCCTGGGAAGCACAGGCCATCCCTCACGGTGTTCTGGAGCATCGCTTCTATACGTCGCACATCGTCTTGGGTCTGCCCAACAATCAAAGCGACTACTACGTGTACACGCCGCCTGGGTACAACCCGAAAGACCGGCATACCTATCCAGTTCTGTATCTATTGCATGGGTTCAGTGATGCCGCCGATGGCTGGTCGTCGGTGGGAAAAGCGAACTTCATCCTCGACAGTCTGATCGCTTCAGGCAAGGCGAAGCCCATGATCGTTGTCATGACGTTAGGCTACGGCAACATGGCCGTGCTGAAAGGCGTTCGCGATCCGGCTCTTAGCGCACAGAGCGTTGACCTGTATCAAAAAGCGCTGCTCACCGAAGTGATACCGCAAATAGAGTCCACGTATCGTGTGTCGAAGAAGCGCCAGGACCGCGCAATCGCCGGTCTCTCTATGGGCGGCCATGAAAGCTTGGTTATCGGTTTGAGTCATCCCGAACTTTTCGCATGGGTCGGTACTTTCTCAGCCGGCATCCGTTCTACTACTTTGTCGGAGCTGCCGAAGATCACGCCCGAGAAAGCAAACCTTCGCCTGTTATGGATGGCTTGCGGCGTGGACGATGCGCTGCTCAAACCAAATCAGGAGGTGATAGCCGCGCTCAAAGCCGAAGGGCTTCCAGTGACGACTATTCAAACTCCAGGGCATCACCAATGGCCGGTATGGCGCGATAACCTTATGCACTTTGCTCCGTTGCTATTTCAGAAGTAATGGAGGAGGGAAGTGAAGCCGCAATCAAATGTAGCCGTAGCTGAAGCGTTCGTTCTCGCCGGGGGCCGCAGTAGCCGTATGGGGCAGGATAAGGCAAAGCTCCCCTGGGCTGGCCGGCCACTCCTTGAGATCGCGCTTGAAAAGCTTCGAGCCCTCCCTCTGGCAGCCGCGCCACGCATTGCGGGGGCACGTTCAGATGTTTCATCTCAGGCGGCCGTGATCGCCGACATACATCCTGATTGTGGTCCCTTGAGCGGAATCGAGGCGGCACTGACCGCAAGCAGCCGGCCTTTGAATATCTTTCTGCCGGTAGATCTCCCGCTGCTTCCGTTAGCTTTGCTGAACCGGATGCTGTTCCGCGCGCAGACCACCAGGGCCTTCATCACTATCCCTCGGTTGAACGGTCTGCCTCAGCCGCTTTGCGCAATCTACCATCGCAGCCTTCTGCCGGGCATCACTGCATCCATCGAGGCCCGTCGCCATAAAGTGATGGCTGCTGTGGTGTCGGCCGCGAGGGAGGCTGGCGGTGACACGGCAATCGATATTTTCGATATCGAATCTCTCGCTTCCATCGATCACGAACTTCCTGGGTCATCCCCCCTACCGCCATACCGGTGGTTCCACAACTGCAACACGCCGGAAGATATGATGGAAATGTTTTAGCTTCCGCCGCCGGGTATAAGCCCTCCGCCTTTAGGCGGACAGCTTCCAGCCTCCTTGCTGGATAATGCAGAGATGGTCGAGTACAGGCAAAATTCCCATGCGGTGTGGGATGTGAAGTACCACATCATCTGGGTGACGAAGTACCGGTATAAGGTGCTGCGGGGTGAGATAGCGGTTCGAACGCGGGATCTGCTGCGTCAGATCTGTCAGGGCCGGGATGTGGTGATCGTGCAGGGAGCGGTGAGTCCGGACCATGTACATATGCTGGTGAGCGTGCCTCCGCAGTTGGCGCCGGCCAAGTTGGTGCAGTACATGAAGGGCAAGTCGAGCCGGATGCTGCAGGATGAGTACCCCCAGTTGAAGAAGCGGTATTGGGGTCAGCACCTGTGGGCGCGGGGGTATTTCTGTGCGAGCGTAGGCGCGGTCGATGAGGACACCATCAGACGGTACATAGAAAACCAGAAGTGGGAGGACCCAGGTGAGAACTTCACGATCACCGCGCCGAGCGAGCCTTGAGCCGGCTCTGAGCCGGGAGCCTTGCAGGCGGCTTCAGCCGCAAACCGGCGACTTCCAGTCGCAAACAAACCTACCGGCTTCCAGCCGGTAGTCGTTTAGTCTTAGAGCTATGAGCACTGCTCCGGACTCGGCGATCATTCCGTCCGAAATCCCCATCGAAGTCGTTGGAGAAATTCCGCAATCCGAAAAAAGGGAAGAGTCCGCGCCCCAGGCTCATCCTTACATTGCGTTCGAACATGTCTCCAAGTCATTTGGGGACGTCAATGTGCTCGACGACGTCAGTTTTTCTGTGAGTGCCGGGGAGACTCTTTGCATTCTCGGCCGCTCCGGCGTCGGTAAGTCCGTTTCTTTGCAGCAGATCATGGGCTTCCTCAAGCCGGACTCGGGACGGATTTTCGTGGCCGGGCAGAACATTTGCGGGTTTAACGAAACCCAGATGGAAGCAGTGCGTAAGAAAGTGACCATGGTCTTTCAGAACGGGGCGCTCTTCGATTCGCTCTCCGTTGGAGAAAATGTGGCTTTTCCACTTCGGGAACGCGGGCAGTTGCTGGAAGACCAGATTCAGCAAGTAGTGAATGGATTACTCGATATGGTGGGAGTTGCGGGCATGGCTCATCTTCTGCCGTCGGATCTTTCCACAGGGATGAAGCGTTCGGTGGCCATTGCGCGCGCGCTCTCGGCCCAGCCGGAAGCCATCCTGTATGACGAGCCCACCACCATGGTCGACCCCCTGATGGGCCGGTTGCTGGGCAACCTGATCCAAAAACTCAAGCATCAACTAAGACTTACGAGCATTGTTGTGACCCACGACATGCGCTTTGCCGAGCGGCTGGCCGATCATGTGCTTTTCCTGCACCAGGGCAAAGCCTACTTCTTCGGCTCCATGGAAGATCTCAAGCGCACCGAAGACCCCTTCCTGCGTGAATTTCTCGACATGGATCAACTCGTCCTGCCCCAGGGCTAGAGGGGTTCCTTTTTACGTCTTTTTCCGTCCTTTTTACACCTCTGCCAAGTCTCCTAATAGTAACCATTCATTGATCATTACTTGACCTTAATTTCGTCTGCCCGATGGTAAGCTGACTGGGTAAGGAATCGGGTTTTGCGGCCATTTCCCGGTGAGGTGAAAAGGCTTTGCTCGTGGATGCGTGTCGGCCAAAATTCCCCCGGTGCTTCATCCAAAGTCTGGCTCAAGTCGTGGAACGAAAGGGTTTAGTCCGCTTAGCGGCCAAAATCTTTCCCTTTCCATACACAATAACCGCAAGGCTGTCTATACAACCGATCGCTTCAATTTTGCACGAAATGGGGCATTGATCACTAGATAACCCAGGATCTATCCTGCTCACTCGCCGGCAGTAAACAAGTAGTAACAATGTTGATCACCCTGTAGTTCGATTCGGTTTCGTTCATCGAACTTTGAACTGCCCCAAATTCGGGGCAAAGTGCTAGCAAGGCTTCCACGGGGAAACAGATGGCAACTTCCGGACTTCTCAATCGCGTAACGACTCCAAGCTACGATGCGTCGCGGTCAGAGTATGTAGCGCACCCGCGTCCGAATGCCCAGGGCAAAGGCGTGCGGATTACCGCTCTTTGGATGCTGGGTGATGTGCTGATTGTTTTGGCGGCGTTGATGATTGCCGTCCGGGGCTGGCTCGGAGAAGGGCTCTTTGGAGCCGATTCGCTTTACACGACAAATGTGATGTACCACAGCCACCCGGCCGTGCTGCTCGGCTGCCTGCTCTGGTTCATGCTTGCGCTGGTTTTGGTGAGCAGGCGCTACCATCTTTATGGCCCGATGCAGATGCGCAATACTCTGCACGAGCAACGGCTGACCATCCAGGCAAGCCTCACAGCCGGGTTGCTGCTTTCTGGCGCGCTCTACCTGGTTCGTGGCCAGGTCATTTCCCGTGGTGTGGTCATTTTGACGGTTGTTGTGACCACCGTATTGCTCTGTGCCCGGCGGTTGGTGTGGCGCACCATGATGTACCGCCGCTTCGAGCGCGGACAAGAAACTCGCAACGTCATCATCGTAGGTACAGGCCGGGTCGGCCAGGCGATGCGGCACCATTTGGAGAGCATTCGGCACCTGGGGTACACCTTCAAAGGCTATGTGCATATTCCCGGGGTCGATTCTGAGAATCCCGCGTTGGCTGGAGATATCCTCGGCTCGATCGATCAGTTGTTGTCGCTCGCGCGGCGGTTTTTTGTCGACGAGATTTTTCTATCAGCGCCCTGTGATGCCCGCGTGGTCACCCGCATCGTAACCCAGGCGCGGGAAGCGGGCGTTGACATTCGCGTCGTACCCGAACTCTACGACGGATTGGCGTGGAATAGCCCGATCGAATATATCGGCCAGTTTCCCACCATTCCTCTGTACCGAGGCGAAACCCCGGTGGTTGGCCTCTTCCTGAAGCGGATTCTCGACGTGCTGTTTTCTTCCGTTGCCATCCTGGTGCTTGCGCCGCTCATCGCGGGCATTGCCGTCGCGGTGATGTTCGATTCACCGGGCCCGGTTTTCTACAGTTCCGATCGCATCGGCAAGAAAGGCCGTGTATTCCGTTGCCTGAAGTTCCGCACCATGGTTGTGGACGCAGAGCGCCGGCGTGCTGAGATTCTGCACATGAACGAGCGCGACGGAGTTCTGTTCAAAGTGAGCAACGACCCTCGCATTACGCGTGTCGGCCGCATCCTCCGCAAGTATTCGTTGGATGAGCTGCCACAGTTCCTGAATGTCTTGCGTGGCGATATGAGCATGGTAGGGCCGCGGCCTCCGATAGCCAGCGAGGTCAAACGTTACGATCTGAGCCATCTTCGCAGGCTCGACGTGCTTCCGGGCATGACGGGATTGTGGCAAGTGCAGGCGCGTCAGGATCCCTCGTTCGACAGCTACATCTCACTCGACACGGCTTACATCCAAAATTGGAACCTGTGGCTCGACATGAAGATTCTGGTGCGGACCCTCTCCGTGGTGTTTGCCGGGACGGGTTCCTAAACCGTCTGCGAAAAAGTCTGTTATCTGCTCTCCGAACCGAATGTGTCTTTGGACGAAGGGCACGGCTACCCGCTGCGGCGAGGTAGCCGTGCCCTTTTTGAGATCTGCAGTTCCCGCATCCAGCAACATCTGCCAGGGAAATTAACTACCCTCCCCCTTGTCATCTCGACCGGAGTGGAGAGATCTGCGGTTTTCCCTGCCCATCCACTGGAAAGACCGCCACGGAACTAACCTTTTGCATGGAAGTCATGACCTTTCCGCTCCGGACCGAAACCGAAGATCAGCAACAGAGACACAATCACGCCAACCTCAAACGTAGTAAGCGCCCATTGGTAGCCCAAGTGTTTGCGCAGAGCGAACTCCACAACCACCGCCGGCGCGCCCAGCAGAACCCCTAGCTGATAAACGACTCCAGGAAACAGGCTGCGCGCGCTACTGGGAGAAAGCTCGTTCAGATGAGCAGGAATCACGCCAAAGGCCCCCTGCACACCGAACTGCATCATGAACGATCCCAGGGCGAGCATCGCGATGGTCGAGCCAAAGGCCCACAGGGGAATGGAGAGTGCCGAGATCATAAGTGCGACGATCACTGCATACCTACGGCCCAGCCGGTCGGAATAGTGCCCGATGATCAGCGCGCCCACGATGGCGCCTACGTTGTAGAAAATCGCCAGGTTCGAAACGATGGCGTTGGAAAAGCCATGAACCGTCTTCAGAAAATCCGGATACAGATCCTGGGTCCCGTGCGACAGGCAAGTGATCGTCATCATCATCAGGACCAGGTAGGCAAAGTCTTTCTTGTGTCCCCACAAAACCTTTGTCAGTTCGCCGAAGCTGGCAAGCTTGTGTTTGCGCCACGAAGTGGATTCAGGCGACAGCAGGGTTAAGATCGCAATCACGCAGGCCAGTCCGAGGCCGCAGAGAAACATCCATTGCCAGCCCAGGCGAGGCTCGATTGTTCGCAACGCGACTGCGGCCAGCAGATAGCCCACTGAGTAGCCGGCCTGCATGATGCCGGAGAAGAGTCCGCGCCAGCGCCGCGGGGAACTCTCCATCACGAGCGAAGCCCCGATGCCCCAATAGCCGCCCATGCCGATGCCGTAAAGCGCGCGCAGCAGCACGAAGACCGCATAACTGGGTGCGTAGGGCGTTAGCGCCGTGATGATGGAAAAATACAGAACGCAGAGGATCAGCGGACGGCGCCGCCCGAAGCGATCGGCCAGCGAACCAAGCAGTACGGCGCCCACCGGCCGCATGGCCAGGGTGATGGTGATCGTCCAGACAATTTCGCCTTTGCCAACGTGAAAGTTCCTGCCAAGCACATCGACGAGAAAGACGAGTACGAAAAAGTCGAATGCGTCGAGAATCCAACCGAGAATTCCGGAAGAGACTGCAAATCCCCAGCGTGGGGAAACGGGTTCCTCAGACTCGACGGCGACGTTGGTTGCGTAGGAGCCTGACCGGGACTGCTTCATCCATTCCATGAATTGTGTCCGCCTCTTCTTATTCTTACAGCCGTGCCAGGGTGAGACCACCATCCAGAACCAGAACCGCGCCGGTGGCATAGGAAAGTTCTCCGCGCGCCAGAACGCTAACGGCGCTGCCAACATCCTTTGGCGTTCCCCAGCGCCTATCGAGCAGAAGACCGCCCTCGATCAGAGCATCGTACTTGCCCTTGACCCCTTCGGTCATGTCGGTCTCGATAATGCCGGGACGCACCTCATAGACTCCAATGCCATACTCGGCCAGGCGCGCTGCCCATAGCTTGGTGGCCATCGCTATACCGGCCTTCGAAATACAGTAGTCGCCGCGGTTCACACTCGCTACCGTGGCCGATACGGAACTGACGTTGATAATCGAATATTGCGCCTCGGGTGCGCCCGAACGCTGACGAATCATCCACTGTGCGGCAAGCTGGGTGAGAAAGTAGGGACCACGCAGATTGGTTGCGATGAGTTCGTCGAAGCTTTCTTCGCTGGCCTCGAGCAAGTCGGCCCGAACGCGAGGCGCGATGCCCGCGTTGTTGACCAGGACATCGAGCCTGCCGAGTTGGGCATTTACCATTTCGAGAAGTTGCTTGCGGTCCTCTGCCGACGCGACGTCGGCAGCAACGTAGATCGATTCCTTGCTGTGCGCCCTAAGCTGCTCCAGCACCGGTTGTACCTGCTCTGCCGGGCGCCTTCCGGTGATGACGAGCGTGAAGCCGGCCTCGGCCAGCTTGCGCGCGATGCCCAGGCCGATACCGCGTGTGCCGCCGGTTACCAGCGCGACCCTGTTCTTACTCTGCATACTTCAACCTTTCGCGCCAGCCTGAAAGAAAGTGTAATAGCGAGCCTCCGCCAATCTGGTAATGAGCAGGCAGAGCTCCAGCAGATGATAGTCACCCCACATGCTGGCCTCGCCGCAGGGCGTCTTCGCTCCTTTGGGGGTGTAGTCCCAGCCCTTGGGGCGGTGGTAGATGCTCTGCAGCAGCAGGCCTTCGTGATCGGGCTTTACTGAGAGATAAGGTTCCTCGAGCAGCCGTGCAGCGATGGTGAGGCCGGCCTGGGTGTAAGCCTTGCCGTCTGTGCCGAGCATGTGCCCAAGCCGTAGCAAGCCCTGGGCGCCGATCGCGCTGGCCGACGCGTCGACCGGTTCGAAGTCGTTGTAGGGATCGGCCGGTTTCGCCAGCCAGTCGCCCAGGCGGTACAACTGCGGCGCGCCCGTATCCCAGTAGCAGATGCCATCCAGTGCCGCTGCCTGCTGCATGTAGAAATCACAGGCGGCACGGGCTGCCTTCTCAAAAATCGCCAGTATGTCTGCCTTGCTCGCGATGCCATCGACGCCGAACTGGCTCTCGGGCGCCGAGTGAACGTATTCGAGTAATTCGGTATAGCCGGCCATGCCCCAGGCGAGACCGCGGGTCCAGGTGGAAAAGGGCGAATAACCCTGTTGTGTCGACGGGCAACGAAAGACCCCGCTGGCGGGGTTGAACACCGCCTCATGCACCGTTCGGCCGCGTAGTTCGGGTGTGTCGTACGCGTCGCGTCCGTCGCCGTAGTAGATGTTGAAGCGAGCCGATGTCTCCGCATGGGTGAGCGCGCGGCCCAGTAGATTGATTCGCTCGTCCTGTTCGCCCTGCAGCGAGTGGCCCAGCATGTGGGCAATGCAGCAGATGCGCAGGGTGCGAATCGTATCGATGAAGAGCGACTGGCTGCCGTTGAAGGAGTAGATGTAGCCGAGGCCATCCTTGAGGCTGGTCCAGCGTGCCGCCTGCACCGCGCCGCTCACTTTCAATGCCAGCTCGTAGAAATGCATCTCGCCTTCGTTCGAAGGGATGCGGCCTTCGAGCATCAGGCGGCGCAGGTTGCCGTAGGTCGAGATGTTGTTGAAGCCGTGGTCGTGCACGCCGATGTGCGTCAGATGCTCGGCCATGTCGGCGACGGTGTGCCGCTTCGCCATGGCGAGCAGGGCCGGGTCTGCTGTCATGTCGTAGCAAAGCAGGGCATTGCCGTATTGAAAGCCCTGGGTCCATTGGGTCCAACTGCGCGCCGCATACTTGCCGGCGATGGTGATGACGGGGGCGCCATCGCTGGCCTTCCAGCGTCGATCGAGGCGCAATGTCTTTTCCGATGCCAGTTCCAGTGCGCGGGCGACGGCCGGCAAGAGATCTTTCGCAGTCAACGTCTGATTCGTTTCCAACCTTATGGCTCCTTATCGCGTGTCTTTCCCTGAAAGACTCATTCCGGGGCAGCTCGAACGTTATGAGCGAAACATGAGTCACTACACCAGGGTGGTGAAGCGATCGACCATCTGTTGCAGCACCTGGTCTGGGTCGCTATCCCAGATGACCTGGTTAAAGATCTCTACTTCGATCGGGCCGTCGTAGCCGGCCTGGTCCACGGCCAGGCGCAGTTTACGGTTATCGATGACTCCGTCACCCATCATGCCTCGGCCCATAAGCATGTCGGGCAAGGGGACAAGCCAGTCGTTGACGTGAAAGCCGTAAATTCTGCCTGCTGAGCGAGCGATGGAGTCAAATACCTGCGGATCCCACCAAATGTGAAATACATCGAGGATCAGGCCCACTTCCTGGGGTGTGTAGGCGGAGGCCAACTCCAGTGCCTGGGCCGCGGTGTTGAGCACAGAACGCTCGGCGGCGTACATGGGGTGGAGTGGTTCAAGACCAAGCTTGACTTCGCATTTGCGGGCGTAGGGAACGAGGGCAGCAATTCCGTCCTCGACCATTTTTCTGCCATCGGCGAGGCTCACTTCGGGGGAAGCACCGGCGACCAACACCAGGGAGTCCGCCTGGAGCGCCGCGGCTTCATCCACGGCGTGGTAGTTGTCTTCGATTTTTCTTTGGCGAGTCGCCGGGTCGGCGCTGGGAAACAGGCCACCGCGGCAAACGCTGGAAACGTGCAGGCCCGCATCCCGTACCAACCGCACACAAGCGCTGAGGCCAGCCTCTTCGATCTTGTGCCGCCAGAGCGCGATCGCGGGAATACCGTGGCGCACACAGCCCTCGACCGCCTGGCTTACGCTCCAATGATTGAGGGTGATCTGGTTGAGCGAAAGACGCGCCTTATCCGCCATGCCGGTTGCTGTCTCCACGGCCGATCAGGCCCAGGCGTTAGCCTAGGGGAGCCCGCAAGCCAAGTCAACAAGCGGTGGGAAGTGGTGATCCTGGGATATGGCTTGAGCCCACCCCTCGTTTGCGTGTACGATTTGAATGTGTACGGAGGAGGATTCTCGCCATGCCCAGGATCGCTGTGGAAGACAACAGTCGTATGTCGTTGCGCATTCGCGCCGACGAGAAGGCTCTCCTTTTGCGTGCCGTGGCTTTGAACCATACAGACTTGACGGACTTTGTGGTTAGCCATGCGTTGCTCGCTGCCAAGACCGTGATCGAAGAGGCTGATAAAGTACAGCTTTCTGCAAGGGATAGTCTGCGTGTTCTCGAACTGCTGGAAAATCCTCCTGCACCCAACGCGAGACTTTCAGCCGCTGCACGAGCATTGACCAGGCGGTCGAAGGCGTGAGCGCCTGGCGCGAAGAGCCGATTCAAAAGAAACATAATCGCGAAACGTTCGATTGTGGCGAGCCTGATCTGAACGACTTCCTGCGCCGCTACGCTCGTAAGAGTCATGAACTGGGCGGCGCTAAGACTTTTCTCGCGATCGACAATGCAGAGCAGAAGACCATCCGCGGCTTCTATAGCCTCAGCCCCGCATCGGTTGCATATGGGCGCGTACCAGAGTTAGTAAAACGCGTTCCAGGCTTTCGTTTGGCACGATTGGCGGTGGATTGTAGATTTCAGGGTCAGGGTATGGGTGGACAGCTGCTTCTCGCTGCGGGCAGGCGATGCCTGCTGGCGGCGAATGAGGTCGGTGGCGTAGTCATGGTAATCGACGCCAAGAACGAAAGGGTGGCAGCATGGTACTCCGGCTATGGGGCCATGCCCTTGCTGGACGTACCACTGACTTTACTCTTGCCACTCGCAACGGTTGAAGCGGCTCTTGGAAAAGCGGGAAAGCGCTAACGCGGAATCAGTTCACGCTGGCCACTTCCACTCGCGGATTTCCTTCGGGTCTATACCGTTCTCGTGCGCATAGTTGACGGCTTTGATGATCTGACCTTTCAGCCATTCCTTGGTATGTGCCTGCTTCGCTTCAAGCTTGGGCACGCGCTCGATCACGTCGATCGCCAGATTGAACCGGTCGACCTGGTTCAGAATGGCGAGTTCCAGCGGCGTGTTGATGTTGCCTCTCTCCTTATAACCGCGCACATGAAAGTTCTCGTGGTTGGTTCGCCGGTAGGTGAGCTTGTGAATCAGCGACGCGTAAGCATGAAAGTTGAAAATGACCGGCTTGTTTTTCGTGAACAGTCCGTCAAACTCGCGATCAGACATGCCGTGAGGATGCTCGGTCGCGGGCATCAGGCGGAACAGATCGACCACGTTGATGAACCGCAGCTTCACTTCAGGGCAGCGCTCCCGCAGAATGGCCACGGCTGCGAGTGCTTCTGAAGTGGGAATATCTCCCGCGCAGGCAATCACCGCATCCGGTTCTTCACCGGCGTCGTTGCTTGCCCAGTCCCATATGCCGATGCCTTTTGTGCAGTGCTCGACCGCGCCTTCCATGGTCAGGTACTGCAGATGAGGAGCCTTGTCGGCGACGATAACGTTCACATAGTTGGTGCTGCGCAGGCAATGGTCCGTGACGCTCAAAAGGCAGTTGGCATCGGGCGGAAGATAGATCCGCGTCACCTCGGGGCTCTTGTTCGTAACTACGTCAAGAAAGCCTGGATCCTGATGGGTAAAGCCGTTGTGGTCTTGCCGCCATACCAGCGAAGTGATCAGCAGATTGATGGAAGAGATGGGAGCACGCCAGCGAGTCTCCAGCTTGCTCTTCTCCAGCCATTTGGCGTGCTGGTTGAACATGGAATCGATGATGTGTACGAAGGCTTCGTAGGACGAGAAGAAGCCGTGGCGCCCCGTGAGTACGTAGCCCTCAAACCAGCCTTCAAGGGTGTGCTCGCTGAGCATCTCCATCACGCGGCCGCTCGCCGATAGAAAGCCGCCGTCCTTATCCTCGGGCAACATCGTTTCCATCCACGTTTTGCCGCTGGCCTCGTAGATCGCCTGCAGTTTGTTGGAGGCGGTTTCGTCGGGCCCGAAGACGCGGAAGTTAGTCATGTTCTGACGCATCACATCGCGCAGGAAGTGGGCCACGGTGTCTGTCGAGGACACTTCCACCTGCCCTGGTCTCGTCACCTTGACGGCATAATCGCGGAAGTCAGGCAACTCCAGCGGGCGACGCAGCAAGCCGCCGTTGGCGTGAGGATTCGCAGTCATACGCCTCGCGCCTTTGGGCGCCATCTCTTCGAGCTCTGGAATCAATCGTCCTGACTGGTCGAACAGTTCTTCGGGTTTGTAGCTGCGCAGCCACGCTTCTACCTGGGCGAGACTCCTGGGGTTGGTCTGTGGATCGAGTATGGGAATCTGGTGCGCCCTCCAAAAGCCTTCCACCTTGTGCCCGTCGACTTCTTTGGGGCCAGTCCAGCCTTTCGGTGTACGCAGAACGATCATCGGCCATTTGGGCCGCTCAACGGTCTGATCCGCGGGAGCATTGCGAGCTTTCTCGCGGGCCTTCTGTTGGATGGCGCGGATATCGAGCACGCAGTTCTCCAGCACCTCAGCCATCCTGGCATGCATGGTTTCCGGATCTTCCCCTTCTACAAAATGAGGCGTCCAGCCCAGACCCTTGAACAGCATCTCGAGTTCGTCATGCGGGATGCGAGCCAGAATCGTCGGGTTCGCGATTTTGTAACCGTTCAAGTGCAACACCGGCAGCACGGCTCCATCGCGCACAGGGTCGAGAAATTTGTTGGAGTGCCAACTGGTAGCCAGCGGGCCGGTCTCAGACTCTCCATCGCCGACCGCTACGGTTACGATCAGGTCAGGGTTGTCAAATGCCGCACCGAAGCCGTGGGAGAGGCTGTAGCCCAGTTCGCCGCCTTCATGAATGGACCCAGGTGTCTCGGGAGTGCAGTGGCTGCCAATACCACCAGGAAAAGAGAACTGCTTCATGAACTTCTGCATTCCGGCCAGGTCCTGGCTCTTTTCCGGATAAACCTCGGAATAGACACCTTCGAGGTAGCAATTGGAGAGCGTAGCCGGCGCTCCGTGGCCGGGACCGGAAACATAGATGACGTCGAGGTCATACTTCTTGATCAACCGGTTCAGGTGGACCCAGATGAAGCTTTGCCCGGGGTCAGAACCCCAATGCCCGAGCAGCCGGTTCTTGATGTGCTCCGGCTTGAGCGGTTCGCGTAAGAGTGGGTTCGAGCAGAGATACAACATGCCGGCGGAAAGGTAATTGCATGCGCGCCAGTAAGCATTGATCTTTTCTACTTCTTCGGCGGTAAGGGGTACGAATTCACCTTGCTTGCCTGCAGATGCCGAAGGCGTCATGGGAAGGGTCTCAACAGTGCTCATCGTTTCTCCTGCGGAGCGGTTGATAGTTACGGTGATCGAATACTCACCCGCGCTGTATGCGGGCACGCGAATCTAATTGGTCCCGGCGGCTTCCATCTGGCCCACATGTACGGCGATCATGCGATCTTCTCCGGCGGGGATGACCCACACCGCTACCTGAGAATCGGGAATGCTTACCTGGCGCAGTACTGCGCCACTCGAACGGTTGCGTTCTGTGTCCAATCTCACCCCACAGCTTTCGAGGCCTCGCAGGATTTCTACCCGCGCCTCTGCATCATGCTCGCCGATGCCCCCCGTGAAAACAATGGCATCGAGCCCACCTAATAGCCAGGCGAAGGCGCCGATCGCCTTGCGGACGCTGCGAGTGAATACCTCGATCGCCAACCGTGCCTCTGGGCTCCATGCTGCCGCTGCACGCACAGCGCGCATGTCGTTGGGTTGGCCGGAGAGCGCCACCATACCCGCTTTATGGTTTAGCAAGGTCTCCACGGAACCGGTTGCGGCGTTGCGGTCCCCCTCTGCGTGGCGCAACAAGAAGAGGATGAGCCCAGGGTCGAGATCCCCGGGGCGGGTACCCATCACCACACCTCCCGTGGGGGTAAGACCCATGGTCGTGTCGACCGAGCGGCCATCGATCAGTGCCGTCACACTGCACCCGCTGCCCAGGTGAGCGATTACCAGGCGCTGAGGGAATTTGGCCTGGCCATTCTGTGCTGCGGTGCGCAACGCATCGACAACCGATTCGCAGGAGAGTCCGTGGAAACCGAAACGCCGCACGCCGCGCTCTCGATACTCGGCTGGGATCGGGTAGGTGGACGCGGCAGCCGGCATGGTCTGGTGGAAGACCGTGTCGAAGCAAGCATAGTGGCGTGCCCGGGGAAACCGCTGCATCATGCTGCGGATAAGCGCGATCGCCTCGGGGTCGTGCAGTGGGGCAAAATCCACTGCTTGCTCCAGAGCTATCAGCACCTCATCCGTGATGCGCTGGTGTCTGTTGAGCCATGCGCCGGGGTGGACCACCCGATATCCCACGGCGTCCATTGCGGGCATGCCGGGGCCTGACACTGCCGCCTCCAGCAGGTTCAAGGGGCCGGCTTCGGCGTCGGCTTTGGTCGAGGGCTGACCCATGTCGCTGCCGTCGGCGTTGCGAAAGGTGAAGCTGGGCGCAGGGCCGCCGATTCCGCTGATTTCCCCGGCATAGAGCGCGCGGGGCTGCTGCTCCCCCGGTCCCGGGCCGGCGTCGAAGACAGAGAACTTGATCGACGAGGATCCACTATTGATGACTAGTATGTGCACGCCACCGCCCGATTGCTTACTCTGATGCAACCAACCTACACCCGTCGCCTCTTTTGTTCATGAATATGCTGTTGCGGTCGAATCCAAGGCCTGGTTTCCTTCACTGGACCAAGGACGCACCTTTTTCCCTGAGGTAACGTGTCTATGCGCAGCGCTTTACGGCCAGCGGAAAGTCAGCGATTGGGGTTAGTTCACGGCTTTACAACTTGCGGAAAATTCGCTCGCCGAACATCTTAGTTAGCCCTGCCGCAGCCCTGACTGAACTAACGAATTGAGTCACGGAGCTGAAGGAAGGTTTGGTCGCTACTGACCAGGCGAATGAGGCCCCGGCGTGGGTATTCGATCTCGAGCGTGGCATAGACGGTCAACGTGACGGTTAGTGCAAGCGCGATGCTGTAAAACCAGCTGTGATCCGAGGCCATGCCGTAGCCGGCCACGAAGGCGCAGCAGCCACTCAGGACGAACAGCAGCAGAAAGACCACCACGGGCGGGTGCATGTAGAAGGCGTTTTGACGGGTGGCCGTGATGTCGATCATGTCGTTGATCGCCGGCAGCAGCAGTTTGGCGGCGTCTGCGCTCGCACCGGGAGCTTCAGCAGCGGCAACCGACTTTTTCCAGATCTCCTGCTGCAGATCCGTAGTCCTTTGCGAGACTTCTTCACCCACCTTGTCGTAGAGGTGCAGGCGCGAATCCACGTACTCGCGCCATAGCTGGTGCAGCGGAGGTTGCGATTGCGGTGGCAGCAGATCCAGACGAAGGTAGGCTGTACCAATATCGTTGCTTTCTTGCACGATGAGAGCACGGTGGGCATCATAACGCGCCACTGCTCCAGAAAAAGTGAAGGCCAGCAAGAGCCCGAACAGCGCAAAGACCGCACCTTCAATCGCACTGCTATGCGGATCTGTCTTCTGACGCAAACGCAGGGCATGCCCTATCCGCAGCAGCAGGAGCATGGCAGGCAACAAAAAGAAGGCGCTGAACGGGCTAAAGTGCATACAACTGCCAACGATAGCAGAGCCACTATGATTTTGAGCTGCGATTTTGTGGATCGATGGTCCGCAAAGCGCTGTTGCACGAATGCCCGGGTGGCCCATTCAAGCCTGGGGTTTGTTCGAAATCGAGCGCACCGGTAAAGGGAATACTCATCGGTACTCACGTTAGTCCCCGGCGTGCTGAGTTCCAATTGGACGACCTCTATTCCCGCAATGTACGCTTGCCTATTCATCAAATATCCGTTCCATTCATCGAGCAAGGGACATGCGCATGCACGATCATCTAACCCCTGAGTCAATCCTCCAGGTAGGTATGGGTTTCTGGGCCTCCAAGACCCTCTTCAGCGCTGTCGAGATGGAGCTCTTTACCGAGCTCGCCAGGGGGCCGCAGACCCTCGCAAGCCTGCAAGGCCGCCTTGGCCTCCATCCCCGCGCCGCGCGCGACTTCCTCGATGCCCTGGTCGCCCTCGGCTTCCTCCTGCGCAGCAACGGCGAGTATTCCAACACCCCCAGCACGGATGTCTTCCTCGACAAGCACAAGCCCTCATACGTGGGCGGCATACTCGAGATGGCCAACCACCGCCTCTATCCCTTCTGGGGACACCTCACCGAGGCGCTCCGTACCGGCCAGCCCCAGAACGAAGTTCGCACCGGCGACGTCCCTGTCTTCGAAACCATCTACTCCGATCCAGCCCGTCTCAAGCAATTCCTCAATGCCATGACCGGCATCAGTCGTGGCGGCAACATGGCCATCGCCAAGCAGTTTCCGTGGGCCAAATACGAAACCTTTGCCGACGCCGGCGCAGCCCAGGGCGACCTCGCGGTGCAGATCGCGCTCGCCAATCCTCACCTTACCGGAATCGGCTTCGACCTGCCTGAAGTCGGCCCAATCTTTGAAGAGTACGTTCAGCTCAGCGGTGTCGCCGAACGCGTTCGCTTTGCCCCCGGCAGCTTCTTCGACGTGCCCTTACCCAAAGCCGACGTCATCCTCATGGGACACATCCTCCACGACTGGGGTCTTGATGACAAGCGCATGCTGATCAAAAAGGCTTACGAAGCTTTGCCCGAAGGTGGTGCTTTCATCGTCTATGACGCCATCATCGACGACGACCGCTCCGGGAATGCTTTTGGTCTCATGATGAGCCTCAACATGCTCATCGAAACCCCTGGAGGCTTCGACTATACCGGGGCAGACTGCCAGAGCTGGATGCGCGAAGCCGGCTTCCGCGAGACCCGCGTCGAGCACCTCGCCGGTCCTGACTCCATGGTTATCGGTATTCGCTAGCAAGCGTACGATTTTTTCGTCTGGTGTAGTGACCCCAGATACCCAGTTCAGCGAACCTGAGGATTTGCGTGAAAGTGAGGCATGGTTTCTACAACGCGCTTGTGTCAGCCATGCCTCACCCTATGAGATTGAACTACTGCCCCGGAAGCAATCCACGTTCCTTCAGCATCGGCTTCACACTGGGGTCGGCTCCCCGCCAGGCTTTGTACGTCGCCGCCAGGTCTTCTGTGTTTCCGCGCGACAGCACCATCTTCCGCAAACGATCACCGTTTGCCCGGGTCAAGCCTCCGTTGTCTACGAACCATTGATACGCGTCATCGTCGAGCATTTCACTCCACAGATAGGCGTAGTAGCCGGCAGCGTAACCCGTCGCCCAGATATGCGAGAAGTAAGTGGAGCGGTAGCGCGGAGGCACATAGCTGATGGCCAGTTTCGTTTTTGCCAGCGCCTGCTTTTCAAACGCATCAGGACTCTCGATCTGTGCGTTCACACCGATCGTGTGCCACTGCATATCCAGCTCTGCCGCCGCCAGGATCTCGGTCAATGAGTATCCCTGATTGAACGTCTTCGCTTTTACCAGCTTCTCCGCCAGCTCAGCCGGCATGGCTGCGCCGGTTTCGTAATGCTTTGCGTAGTGGCTGAACACCGAGGGATAGGTAGACCAATGCTCATTGAACTGAGAAGGGAACTCAACGAAATCACGCGCGACAGCGGTGCCCGAAAGGCTGGGGTACTGCGAATCGGCGAACATACCGTGCAAGGCGTGACCGAATTCATGGAACATGGTGGTCACATCGGAAAAGCTGATCAGCGCCGGTTGCCCTTCCGCAGGCTTGCTGAAGTTGGCGACGTTGTAAACCACGGGGAGCGTGCCCAGTAACTTCGACTGGCCCACAAGGTTGCTCATCCAGGCTCCGCCTTTTTTGTTATCGCGCTTGAAGTAGTCGCAGTAGAACAAAGCCAGCGGCTTACCGTCTGTATCCATGACTTCAAAAACGCGTACATCGGGGTGATATACAGGAAGATCTTTACGCTCGTGGAACGTCAACCCGTAGAGCTGGTTCGCCGCATAGAACACACCGTTTTCCAGCACGTGGCTGAGTTCGAAGTAGGGCCTCACCTGCGCTTCATCCAGGTCATACTTTGCTTTGCGCACCTGTGCAGCGTAGTAATCCCAATCCCAGGGTTCTACCTCGGAGCCTCCGTTTTGTTTGCTCATAAGTTGATGAATGTCTGAGGCTTCAGCGGCGGCGTTCGCCGTGGTTGAAGGTACCAGGTCATCCATGAACTTGAGGGCAGCCTGGGGCGTCTTGGCCATCTGGTCCTGGAGCTGCCACTCAGCGAAGTTTTTAAAGCCAAGCAGCTTCGCCTTCCTGGCGCGAAGCTGTGCCAACTGCGTGATCGTTGCACGCGTGTCATTGGGACCGCCGCGTTCTGCCCGGTTCCATGAATTCTCGAAGACCGCCTGACGGGTCGCCCGATCGTTGAGCGATGCGAGGTAAGGCTGCTGTGTAGTGTTTTGCAGCGTCAGTAGCCAGCCTTCCGATTTTCCGCCCTCTTTCCTTTGCTGAGCCGCTTGAGCGGCCGATGCCAGCTGCGCATCACTCAGCCCGGTCAGATTGCTTTTATCTGAAGCCGCATAAGCGGCATCGCGCGTGGCTGCCAGAAGCTTGGTACCGAATTGGCTCTCGAGCGTAGAGATCTCTTCGTTGATCTTTTTAAGTTCAGTCTTTTCTGTATCGGACAGATTGGCGCCGGCACGAACAAACTCCTGGTCGTAGTACTCCACCAGGCGGAGCGATTCCGCATCGAGCTTGAGCGTGCTGCGCTGTTGATAAACCGTATGCACGCGATGGTAGAGCTTGCTATCGAGATAAATAGCGTCGTTATGTGCAGCAAGCCTGGGAGCCTCGGTCTGCTGCACACTCTGCAACGTAGGGTTGGTATTCGCGCTGGTCACAGCATCGAAGACCGGCATCACTCGATCAAGCAAGCGGCCGCTCTTTTCCATGGCAACGAGTGTGTTCTCAAACGTGGGCGCGTCAGGGCTATTTGCGATAGCGCGCATCTCTGCAATTTGCTGCGCCATGCCGGCCTCAATCGCCGGTTGATAGTCGCTGTCTTTGATTTTGTCGAAAGGTGGCGCCTCGAACGGCCGCGTGCTGGGCGAGTAGAAGGGATTAGCTGGACCGAAGTCTGGCGTTGCGGCGATTGCAGGCGCTGTGCTCGATCCGATGGCAAGCGCTCCCGCGGCAGCAGCAATGATGGAGTGAATTCCGGGCCTCATGGTCTCCTTGTGGCAGTCATTTGCCTGGGCTGTATTTGTGATTGTTCAGCTGTCTCATTGTATTGGACGGCAGATGAGACGCATGTAGCTGCAGTTATGGGAGCGACCGGGCATTGAAGGTCGCCTTGCTCCCAGATGTGGCGGCCAAGAACGCGCCAGATAGAGTGCAACCGCTGACTACGCCATCAAACAATCTTCGGCGCGGTGGAAATAAGCATGGCCGCCATTCTCTTTCTTCCTTGCCTCCTTTCCTTCGGTTCGCTTATCTTTCGAATCCTCACAAGCGGAGGCGCATGTAACGCGAAATAAACGCCGTTGCCACCCATCCGTTTACATCTAAGGTGCGTAATATTAGTACCGCTGGCGTTGATTCCTCTGTTTCCTCTACCGCTCGACCGGGCCCTGCGCCAACGGAAAGTAAGGCTAAAGGGAGAGACGCATGCAAATATGCAAGCCGTTCGTCGCATTTGCGATGAGTCTGCTGCTGATTACCCCGCCCGGAGTATTCGCATCCAGCCATCGTGAAGCACCCATCACCGCCCTCGATCACGCAGCAGACATCACAGACTTCTACGCGTTTGTCAGCTACGACCATCCCGATCGAGTCACATTCATCATGAATGTGGATCCATTCCTCGAACCCAGCAACGGGCCCAATTATTTTCCCTTCGATCCAAACGTTCTCTACCAGATCAGAATCGACAACAATAACGATGCGGTTCAGGATATTGCCTTCAATTTCCAGTTCCAAACGCAGATTCGCGCCCCTCAGCTCTTTACGGGTTTCGCCGGTGCGGGCAATGGCATCAATGCTCCAGCCAATTCACCCCCTCCTGTTAAACCCGGCACACAGGTTGTTCCGCCTGCCATCACTTCGCTCGATGGTCCCGGAGCGGCCGGCCTGAGCCTGCGGCAGACCTATACAGTTACGATGTTCAAGGGAAATCAGCAGGTCAATCTCACTCCGGAGAGTGGCACTTTGTTTGCTGTTCCCACCAATGTCGGCCCGCGCACCATGCCGAACTACGACGAATTGGCCGCGCAGGGAATCTACACGGTTGGCAAGAACCAAGACATTCGCGTGTTCGCCGGTACGGTGGCCGATCCGTTCTTCATCGATCTGGGAGCTGCGTTTGACAGCCTCAACTTCCGCACCAGTGCGGGCGGTGGAGTGCTCAGCCCGGCCCAGGACGCGAACGACAAGTCGAACCTTGCACCTGACTCAGTCTCCGGCTTCAACGTCAACACCATCGTCATCGAGGTGCCAATTTCGCTTCTCACTTCCGATGGAAACATTCACTCCGCGACCGACAAGCGAGCAACGATCGGAACCTGGGCTACGACTTCACGGCCGCAGGTCACCGTTCTCCGTTCGCCACTCTCGCCTGTCAGTTCGGGAAGGTTCTACCAGGTGCAACGTCTTGGCAACCCGCTGATCAACGAGTTGATCATCGGTACCGGGGCGAAGGACAAATGGAGCATGTCGCACCCTGCGAACGATGTTCAATTTGCCAGCTATGACCTCGATCCAACCCTTGCCCGTTTGTTCAACGCCATCTATGGCATCAATATTCCACCTCCGCCGCGCCTCGATCTGCTTCCGCTCGTGACCTACGCTCCGCCGATTGCCGCTCCGGGTACACCGGCGGGCCCGATTGCCGATCTGCTGCGCCTCAACACGGGTGTACATCCCACTCCACAGGCTAACCGCAAGCGCCTCGGTTTACTCGCAGGCGATCCAGCTGGATTCCCGAATGGCCGCCGTCTTACCGACGACGTCGTGGATATTGCTTCTCGCGTAGTGGCTGGCACCCTCAACCCGAAGTTCCCATCGCCTGCGATCGGCGATGGTGTAAATGCCAGCGACGTGCCACCTCAGGAAACCTTTCCTTACGTGCACTTCGCCTACAGCGGACGGGATAGCCGTCACATCGACCCAAATGAATTGGGTTGCGGTGAACAGCCATCGACAGCAACGGACACTCAGGGTGGTCCTGACACCTGCCCTGTTAACTAGATGAACTAAGTCAAACCCCGAGGCTCACCGTCGCATGGCTTCTCCGCGGGACGGGGAGCCTCGGTTTATTCCTTCCACGCAAGGTCTCGTATGAAGCTTTCTGTTGTAGGTCTTTTGACGACCGGAATCATCTTGGCGCGCGCGCCAGATAAAGCGCGCGCGCAGGAAACTACGCCCGCGCAGCAGCGCATCGCCTCCGCTCAAAAGCAAATTGCTTCTAACCCGAAGAATGTTGAAGCGTATAACGATCTTGCCGCCGCCTTCCTGCGCAGAGCACATGAGACTGCGTCACCGGACTATGATCGGCAGGCGGCCGACGCCATTGCCACCGGGTTCAAGCTCGACCCGCACGATTTCCGGCTACGCAAGACGCAAGTCGATCTTCTGCTTGATCAGCATGAATTTGTTCGCGCTCGGGATGAGGCCAAGGCTCTGAATCAACTCAACCCTGACGATGTAACCGTCTATGACTATCTGGCACGGGCATACATCGGTCTGAATGACATACCAGACGCAGTCGATGCTGCCCAGTGGTCGCTTAATATGCTGCCTTACAATGTTCCCGGTCTGGTTATCGCCGCTGAATTGCGTAACTTGTCCAGCGATCCTGAGGGAGCCCTTGAATTTCTCAATCGAGCCTACGCGGAAACCTCGCCCAGCGAGACAGGCGAACTGGCTTCCATCGCGAACCGGATCGCAACCATCGAGATCCACCAGGGAAAACTGGATGACGCTCGTCAGGTGCTGCAACGAGCCAATGAAGTATTCCCTGGCTATCCGGATACGCTCAAGAATCAGTCTCAGCTTGGCGGCAGTCTTCAGGCCACGAACCCGGGAAGTGCTCCGTCGCCGGGCACGCCGTCGCCTGCCGGCGTAGTCCCTGTTCACGATCAAGCCGTTACCTCGGGGAAACCCATCTCCGCTCAGACGCCGGCTCGTCTTACTCCCGTGGTGTTTTCCCCCATACCGGCAGCGTTGCTTGTTCCGAAAGCCACCGCCACAGAGCGCATGATCAGGAATGCACAGGCGCGCGTGGAACACGAGCCGAAGAACGCCGCTGCCTACACTGCGTTGGGCGCAGCGTTTTTCCAGCGTGCCAGGGAAACCGGCGATGTGGAAGATTTTCAACTCGCCGAGCAGGCGCTGAACAAGTCGCTGAATATCGTGCATGCTGACTTCCCAGCGGAAGCGGCTCTTTCGACTATGGCGGAAGTCTGTATGGGAGAACATCGCTTCAGCGATGCCGCCCAATACGCGCAACAAGCACTCGCATTGGGTTCAGGCGATCTTTCCTCGTTCGCCATCATCGGTGATGCCAACGCGGATATGGGTGAATACGAGCGTGCAGCGGTTGCTTATTCGCGGCTGGATGTCGCGGGAGAAACCGCCAATGACCCGCACCACGTGTATGTGCGTGATAGCCGCACCGCGTATCTTAAATTTGTTTCCGGTGACACCGCAGGGGCGATCGGCCTGATGCAAAGCGCCGTTGCCGCCGGTACCGAAGCCCGGCTGCCCGCGGAAAACCTCGCATGGCTCTATTACGAACTTGGCGAATATAACTTACAGGCCGGAGACATAGGGGCAGCGAACAACGCTTACCTGGCTGCACTGAATATCCATCCAGGTGACTATCGCGCGCTTGCGGCGCTGGGTAAGCTGCGCGGCACGCAGGGCCGTTACGCACGAAGCGATCAGGCTTTATCAAAGTGCGGTTGCCGTGGTGCCGATGCCCACCTACGTTGCCGAATTAGGAGATCTCTATACCAGGGCGGGCAATCTCGGCGAAGCAAAAAAGCAATATCAACTGGTGCAATACATCGGATTGCTGGGCCACATCAACCAGGTATTGCACAACCGTGACCTGGCGATGTTCTACGCCGACCACGATCTCAAGCTGGATGAAGCCTTGACTCTGGCGCACAAGGAGTTTGAGGTGCGCCACGACATCTATACCTGGGATACCCTCGCTTGGACCCTCTACAAGAACGGCAAATACCAGGAAGCCAGCGATGCCATGGATCACGCTCTGCGCCCCGGTACGCGCGATGCGCTTCTATTCTTCCATGCCGGCATGATCGCCGGCCGGTTGCGGCAGAATGCGCAGGCGCGGGAGCGGCTGCAGACGGCACTCGACATCAACCCGCGGTTTCATGTCATCTATGCTGACGTTGCCGCGCAACAACTGAAAACGCTGCACGACCAGACTCCATTGACGGCCAGCCAGGGACCAACTCATGTTCCGTAAGCGAATGAAGTGTCTTCTGCTCGCATCTTGCTTGCTGCTTGCGGTCGCGTGTGCGCCGAAGAGTTTTGCTCATCCCATGGGTAACTTCAGCGTGAACCACTACTCAAAGATCTCTTTTGAGAACAATGGTCTACGCATTTCCTACATCATCGATCTCGCGGAGATTCCGGCCTATCAGGAGCTGCAGAAGGGTAACCTCACGGCCAATGCAGCCGATCCAGCGGTTACCCGCTACGTTGAGTCACGCGGGGCGGCTTTCGGCCATGGTCTCGCTCTGCGGATCGACGGCAAGCAGGTGACTCTGCATCTTGTTTCGAGCGAGGTTATTTTTCCAGCAGGCGCCGGCGGGCTGCCTACGATGAAGATGGGCTTCGTTTACCAGGCAACTTACCCGCCGGCGGCGGATCGGTCTACCGGGGCATTGCAATATACCGACAATAACTATCCCGGCCATGCAGGATGGAAAGAGATTGTTGCGGTCGCGCCGCGCGATGCAACCGCTCATGTCATCAGCAGCGGAGTACCTCAGGCGGATCGCAGTGCCGGTCTCACGAACTACCCCACCGATCTGCTGAATAGCCCCCCGCAAGATCTTTCCGCAACCGTGCAGTTCCACTATCCGGCGCCCGTCCCAACTGCTCCCGCCCCTGCGCTTGCCTCTAAAGCAACCGGACCAACTAGGGCAACCGGAGCAACCACCGGCCACGCATCCGCTGCTGCGACCACTCCATCACGCAGCCCACACCATTCCATCAAGGCGCAGCCAGTCGCGACCGTGAAACCCAAACAGACTGCGCCGGTTGAGCCCTTACATCTTCAGGCGAACCAGCAAGCCACTCCACGCAGCGCATTCACTGAGCTGATCGCAACGCACAATATGAGCTTGTGGTTCCTGATGGGTGCGGCATTCATCGCGTTGGGTCTGGGTGCTCTGCACGCGCTCGAACCAGGTCATGGAAAAACCATCGTGGCTGCCTACCTGGTGGGTTCGCGTGGCACGGCCCGCCACGCTTTGTTGTTGGGCTTGATCGTCACGGCTTCGCACACGGCCGGTGTGTTTGCCCTGGGCGCTATCACCCTTTACGCTTCGCGCTCCATCGTTCCAGAACAGTTATACCCGTGGCTAGGTGTCTTCTCTGGGCTCACGATCGCAGGGCTAGGCGGATACTTGTTCCTTCGCCGCTGGACTGGGCTCGATCCCGACCATGCCCACACCCCCGGCCAGATGCATGGCCACTGGTGGGCATCGAAGAGAAACACGGAGCCTGCACCGCAGACAACGGAGGCGAAAACGGTATCGCTCTCTCAGTTGTTCCTGTTGGGTGTCACCGGGGGTATGATTCCGTGTCCGGCGGCCCTGGTGGTTTTGCTCAGCGCATTCAGTCTCCATCGCATCGGCCTGGGCTTCTTTCTCATCCTCGCCTTTAGTCTCGGCCTGGCAGCCGTGCTTATCGCCTTCGGCATGCTGATGGTCTATGGGCGCCGCTTCATGGCGCGTCTGCAGGTGGAGGGTCCGTTGACGAAGCGCTGGTTGCCGGTGGCATCCGCGGGATTCATGACTTTGCTGGGAGCAGGCATTGCGGTACGCGCCTTCTTTACAACCGGCATCGTTCTGCATAACTTCGGTCAAAGCCTGAGAGCGGAAAGGTTGGGTCCGTTTCTCTTCATCGGTGGCCTTGGCTTGCTCCTGGGTATGCGCCATTCGACCGATCCCGATCATGTAGTAGCCGTTTCGACGATCGTGAGCAAGCAGCGCAGCATCCGTTCGGCCGGTTTGATCGGCACCATTTGGGGTTTGGGCCACACGCTGACCATTTTCGCGGTGGGCAGCATGATTATTCTTTTTGGTGTCGTGATTCCGCCGCGCGTCGGTCTCTCCATGGAGTTCAGCGTCGGCCTGATGCTGATTCTTCTCGGTGTGCTGAACCTTACCGGTGTCATGCAGCGCGTTACCTCGTATCTAACCCGTGGGCGCAAGGGTAAGGGTGAACGCGAAGACCTGAGCAGTCGCGCGGAAACACTTCTTGACCGGTCGGTCGGCCGCTTTGGTATCTACCAATGTGTGCGCCCCATGGTGATCGGTATCGTCCACGGCCTGGCAGGTTCGGCGGCGGTTGCGTTGCTGGTCTTGTCGACCATCCACAATCCGCTCTGGGCCACCGTGTATCTCTTGATCTTTGGCGCCGGTACCATGGTGGGCATGATGGGGATGACCTCGGTGATGGCTCTGCCGTTAGCCTACGCAGGCCAACGCTTTGCCGGCATCAGCCGCATCTTCAGCGTTGCCTCCGGCATCGTGAGCGTCTGCTTCGGATTCTTCTTGGTCTACCAGCTTGGGTTCCTCGGAGGGCTCTTTACCAGTCATCCGCAATGGACGCCGCGCTAATCCCCTTCATGCTGGGCATAGGGCTACGAAACACGCTCAGGCCGGGCCCTTCGGGACTGTCCGGTGGCAATACGGCGATTCGTCCTTGTCTTAGGTAGGTTGGTTTCCCTTCTTCAGTTTGAAAGGCGAATTCGGACAAGTCTGCATTCAGGCCCATAGTACCGGGCAGGGTGGTGCGTGGTTGCGAGAAGCCATACACTGTCGGTGTCATCTCGTGGACGGCCTGATTGCGCTGAAGGGGGATAGCATGGCTGTTCTCTTACTCGTTGGGGCGACTGGTCTGGTAGGGCAATCGGTGATGCGTCAGGCGCTCGCCGACAGCCGGGTGGAGAAGTTGGTGGCGATTACACGCAAGCCACTAGAGCCCCAGGCCGGCCTCGAAAATCACGTAGTCGACTTCGACGCCTTGCCAGAGGACGCGCCATGGTGGCAGGTCGACGGCGGCATTTGCACGCTGGGAACGACCATGCGCGATGCCGGCTCGTATGAGGCATTTTGCAAGGTGGATGTGGAGTATCCGCTGGTCGTGGGCCGTTTGCTGTACATCCACGGAGCGCGCAGCTTTGCCTTTAATTCTTCGATAGGCGCAAACCCGAATGCACGGGCATTCTACCGGCGCGTCAAAGGCGAGGTTGAGCGGAGATTGATCGCGGGTGGGTTTCCTTCGCTCACGCTGATTCGGCCGTCGGGAATCCTCGGCCCCCGCAAACCCGATCGCGCCTGGGAAGCGCGCACGATCAAAGTTTTCAACTCTTTGAGACTGGTTCTCCCGCCGCACTATCGCGTAGTGCCTGCCGGCAAGATCGCGAAGGCCCTACTGGAGGCGGCCATCACCGCTCCGCCGGGCGTACACATCGTGGAATCTGAGCAGCTCTAAGATGCCCTGGAAAACTTCGTACCCGCTCTCGGCCGGCAACCGAGGCGTCTGGTCCATCTCGCCCCCGTTTTCGCGCGAAGATGGTGGTTCATAAACCTCTGCCGAGACGAATACGGCTGCTATACCTCTGACAGCCAGGGCAATCTCAACCCCAGAGCGAAATTCAACTGCACCAGAACGATAAACGCGATACTTACATAAGTATTGATGAAGCAGAGACACGCTCCAAAAGCATAAAGCCCTTGACCGATAACGATTCTACGTTCCATTGCGCACTGCCGATCGTGAGTCACCGACTCGCGTAGCAGCCCCGCTCTTCTCGCATACCGCCAACTCGCATACAACACCACGCCCAACAGCAATATGTTGCCCCAATAGGCAAGCAGCACACTGCGATATTCGATATAACCAGCGAGCAACCGCGTTGAGAAAGGCATGAGCGACACGGCAAAAAGAAATGCGATATGGATCCACGAAAGGTGCCGGTCGCTGCGAGAAAACGAATTCAGTTGCGCCTGCAGGCCGTTCCAGAAGATGCCAAGGGTCATGAAGCTCAATAGATAGCTGATGAGTTGGGGCACAGCTTCAGAAAGCGTATGCCAGAGTTCGCCCTGGCTGTGGATGATTTCTCTCGCAGGTACATGAAGGTCAAGCACCAGGAGCGTCATGGCCACAGCGAAAATTCCATCGCTAAGCGCAGCCAGGCGCTCGAGACTTTGTCCCGTGATCTCGTTGTAGGAAGCAGGCATCTGTCGTCCTGTGATTCCGGCCTAGTGTATCCGTTGCGAAGGGTTCCTGCACCTCCCTTACAATGGTCGAGGACTTAAGGAGCACGCAATTGATTGAGCGCCAGTTATGGACGGCAGTCGACCGGTATACAACGAATCTGCTTATCCCTCCGGATCCGATCCTCGATGAAGTGCTGGTGGCCAGCAATGCGGCTGGGTTGCCGCCCATCAGTGTGAGTCCGAGCCAGGGACAAATGCTCATGCTGTTGGCGCAGCTTGCGAAGGCATCCCAGATTCTGGAGATCGGTACACTGGGCGGCTACAGCAGTATCTGGCTCGCCCGCGCGCTCGTTCCCGGCGGACGCTTGATCACGCTCGAGGCGGACTCCAAACATGCAGAGGTTGCCCGCCGCAATATTGCTCACGCGGGCCTTGCTCATGCGGTGGAGGTCCGGCTAGGCGATGCACGCGCCAGCATCGAAGAACTCGCGGCCGAGGGCGGGGAACCGTTCGACCTGATATTTATCGACGCGGATAAACGCAGCATTCCCCACTATCTTGAATGGTCGATCAAACTTTCTCGTGCAGGTACGCTCATCGTCATCGACAACGTCATTCGTGACGGGGCGTTGGCGGATGCCAGGAGCGAAGATCCGAGCGTGCACGGCGCGCGGCGGATGCATGAGATGCTGGCGAGTGACCCGCGCGTGCTGGCGACCACGATCCAGACCGTGGGCAGCAAAGGATACGACGGCTTTACACTTGTGCTGGTCACAGGAAATTAGCATGCAGGTTATTTCGGTGGAGGATATGTGGAGAGGCGAGCTTTTGTCACATCGGCTATTGCCATGGCGGGCGCAGCGTTGAGCGGCGGGGAAGCGCGGGCGGAGGCATCGGCTCCGCGAGAGTTCTATTTGCTGCGAAAATATGCGCTGCAAAACGGATCGCAACTTACGTTGACCCAAAGCTATTTCGAACATGCATTGATTCCCGCGCTCAACCGAATCGGAATTACCCCGGTCGGCGCGTTCAAACTGGATATCGGGCCGGAGACGCCCGCCTACTATCTCTTGCTTCCGGCAACGTCGGTAGAAACGCTGGTGACCCTGGACACGCGGCTGGCTGAAGATGCTTCATTCGTGAAGACGGCTGCTCCTTTCTGGACGGCGCCCGCATCGGCTCCAGCCTTTACGCGCGTGGAGAGCTCATTGATGTCAGCGTTCGCCGGTTGGCCCAAACTTGTGTCGCCAAAGAATGAAAAGCGAATCTTTCAACTGCGCACCTACGAGAGTGCCGGCCACGCGGCCCACGTACAGAAGGTAAAGATGTTTAACGAGGCGGAAATTGAGATCTTTACGCGGAGTGGACTAACAACGGTCTTCTTCGGCGACACGTTGGTGGGTCCAAGGATGCCGAGCCTCACCTACATGCTGACCTTTGCCGACGTTGCTGATCTGAATAAGAAATGGTCAGTCTTTGCGGCCGACCCGGCATGGAAGGAACTCTCTCACAAGCCAGGCAATACGGATGCAGAGATCGTCAGCAACATCTCGAACCTCTATCTGAGCCCATTGAGCTGTTCGCAAATCTAACTGTGCGTAGATTGGAATGATGCATCGGTCGGCTGGCTTTTTTGGGGTACGCGATCCTTCGCGCTTGTGCGAAGGATCGCGCACCCGCCGGTCGCTTTCGGGTGTGATCGTTCGAGTGAACTACTCGCCGTTTGAGCCAGACACTGCCTCGGGGTGAACGACGCGGTAGCTGGAACCACCGTTCGCCCAAACCAGAAGCAGCAAGTCTTTACCGGCGGGCAACTGCTTTATGTCGCTGCGGAACTGCTCCGCCGAACTCACCGGTTTGCGGTTGATCTCGAGGATCACGTTGCCGGTTGACAAGCCTGCATCCTCCGCAGGGCTGCCGGGCTGTACCTGTGCGACCGCAACTCCCTGAACCTCGGGTTCCAGGTTCAACTGCTGGCGCACATCCGGAGTGAGATCCGCAATGGCAATACCCAGCCGGGCGTGGCCCGATTCGTCACTCGAAGCTGCTGCCACTTCCCGTTCCTTGTGGTACTCGCCGACGGTGAGGTCGATCGTCTGGGGCTGACCGTTGCGCTGCACATCGAGCTTGATCTTCGTGCCCGGTGCTTTTTCGCTGACGATCACCTGCAGATCGCTCCCCGTTTCCACCGGTTGACCATTGACGGCACTGACAACGTCACCCTGCTTGAGGCCCGCGCGGCTGGCCGGAGAGTCAGGCGTTACGCTCGCAATCAACGCACCGCTGTTGCCCTTCAGGTTGAAGAACTTCGCGTTATCGGGCGTTACATCGTTCAGACCAATGCCCAGGTATCCGTGATGCATCACGCCATCTTTGATCAGCGCATCGACCACCGGGTGTACGGTCCGCGTCGGGATCGCAAAACCCGCACCGGAAAACGATCCAGTGTTCGAAATGAGGAAAGTGTTGATACCGACCAATTCTCCGTGAGCGTTCACCAGGGGGCCGCCTGAGTTGCCAGGATTGATGGCCGCGTCGGTCTGAATGAAGCCGCCTGGTTTGCGGGCATCGTCGGAGTAGGGATTCGGCCGATCGACAGCGCTCACGATGCCGCGGGTTACTGAGAAGCGGAAGTACCCGAACGGGCTGCCGATCGCCATGACGGACTGGCCTGGAACGAGCTTGGTGGAGTCACCCCAGCTGATCGACGGCAAGTCCTTTGCATCGATCTTGAGAACGGCGAGATCTGTAAGTGTGTCTGTGCCAATGACCTTGGCAGGGAAGCTACGGCGGTCATGCATGGTGACGCGTACTTCCATCGCGCCCTCCACCACATGGTTGTTGGTCACAATATAGCCATCGGGCGAGATGATTACACCACTGCCGATGCCATGTTCAATCGGCCGTTGGCCGCGGCCCTGGCCGGGGCGCATTCCGGGCCCGAACTGAGGTCCGCCAGGTCCAAAGAACTGTGAGAAGGGATTGTCTCCATCCTCGCCCTGTTGCTGCGCGATTTGTTCCGTCGCGCGCGCAGTGACCGCGATATTCACAACCGCAGGGGTCACGCGCGAAGCGACGGCCTCGGTCGCCTGGTCGAGAGCAAGCAGTGGATCGATACTTCCATTGTTAATGGGAGCGATCGGGCCATCAGGCGAAGTGGCCGCCTGAATGTTCCTGTGGCCGAAAAGGAGCGCGCCGGCAACGAGAGCGACGGCGCAGGCAAGCAGGGGAGCAGCAAATCGCTTGCCTGTTGCTCTTAATAGATTAGTTGTTCGGGTCATACGTTTACCTCTTTCCATAGATGAAGTGTCTTAGATCTGAAAAAAGATCCAGTTGTCGGGGTTTGAAAGATCAGGCAAGCCGGTTAAGACCGCATCCCGATACGAACGCGTCCGAACTGACGTTTACGGTGAAAATAACCCAGGCAATACCCGCGCTACGATCGACGCTGCGAAGCGCAACAAAGTGCAGGGAAGAAGACCGAACCTTCGGGGTGGTGTGTACCCTGGCATGCACGGTCTTCTTTGCAGGCTTTTGCTGCGGCGCATGAGCGGGCGCCTCGGGGTAAACCTTCACATCGTTTCGTTGCGGATGGAACACTGCATCTTCGTACCGAGGCTGCTGCTGTTGTGCACGGTAAGCGGCGCGGTAAGTGCGCGCCGAAGTGCTGTCAGCAGCGGGCGCGTGCAGCGGATCAGCTTCAGCCGAGAGCGTTTCTGGATTCGCAAACGTTGTATTCGCAAACGTAACCAGGCGAGGGCACAGTTGCAGTACCGAGACTCCGCAGAGGGAGCCAACCAGCGAAAACGCCACCAGGCCTTTCGATAGTACGGGGTGCAGACGGGGCCGGCGGTGAAGAATGTTTTCGACCCTGGCCGCCAGTTCTGAGTGCCGCTTCCAAAGGCCCGGCGCCAGCAACGCCGCGCGCTTTACGAGCCGGCTCTCGGCCAGCCTGGTAAGGCAAATAGCATAAGCGCGAGCATTCCCGGCAGCGTCAAGCACGGCATCGTCGCACGCTTGTTCCCGTTCACGGCAAAGATGGCGTTCTGCCCAGATAAGCGCGGGGTTCAGCGGGCACAGGGCACGTAACAGTTTCTGCAGCAAATTGGTCCAGTCGTCTCCGCGCTCGAGATGGGCCATTTCGTGCCGAAGTACCTGCTTCATATCTTCCGGCGGCAGCTCGTTCCACAAGGTGCGCGGCACAACGATCGCTGGGCGGAAAAATCCGATGACGCTCGGCGCGTCCACCGCATCTGAAAGACGTACTTCGACGTCACGTTGCCCCGGCCGTGTGACGATGGACTGCATTTCTCGACTGAGCTTCGCGAAACCCACACGCGTGGATGCGCGATAAAGCCGCATCATCTGCAGGATGCTGATCAGAAGCCGGGTCAGCGAGTAGAGAGAGGCAATGGCCCAGGCTGCTTCGATGACGAACGCCCAGATTGTATTGAGACGGAAGGTCGAGCCGGTGTCGTGGCAGAACTGAGGCAGCAACTTGCACCAGCTGCGTGTTCCATAGTGCGCGGCCGAAAGAGAACGCTGGCAGCAGGGCCACCAGCGTAAACACGATGAACCAAACGGTAAAGCGGGTGGAAGCACGCAGGCGGCCAGTGACTTTGAGAGCAGCCCAGGCGAATGCAGTCAGCAACAGACCCTGCCAGATGCTTGCGATCAGCAACTCTGCCGGGCTCGTCGAAATCAATTGCCGCAATACAGTCGCTTCCATCTTCTTATCTCGCTACCTCTGTTGCCAGGCTCACTCCGCTTGCTGAATCGCATCCCTTAGACGCTGCAGTTCTTCGGGGGTTATCTCGCTGTCGCCAAGCAAAGACAGCATCAGTTTCTCGCGTGAATCGCCAAAGAAGCGTCGCAGCACGAGCCGTACCTCAGAGATGCCCGCTTCCGCCTCCGCGATAATCGGCGTGTAGAGAAACGCGCGGCCCTCTTTGCGATGTTGCACATAACCCTTCTGTTCCAGGATGCGGATCGTCGTTAGCACAGAGTTATATGCAATGGCAGATTTTTTCGGAAGGGCCGTCGCAAGGTCATTGACCGTCGACTCTCCCCGAGACCAGAGAATCTTCATCAACCGCAATTCCGCTTCAGTAAGCGTGGGCGATTTCTTGGGTGGCATACGTCACAGTCCCCGAGGATCTACTTCGGGCCTCGTCCCATGAAATGAGCTTACGAGCGGGAGCGGATTCCTGTCAACTAGTTTATTAAGAGTTGGCTTTCCACTCACTAGAAATTTCAGTCCTGTTTACAGACCACACGTCCGGAACTTGGAGGGGACCCGTTGAGCGCATTTAGGACACCTCACGAAACGGAAATCTATGTACGCTAAGGCGCGCCGAAGATCGCCGAACTCGAACAGCGCAAGATCAATTTTGAATCCCTTACCGAAAACATTGAAACTCGTTCTCCCGCTGGCCGCCTAGTATTCCACGTCTTCGCGGCCCTAGCAGAATTTGAGCGCAATCTGATCCGCGAAAGAACGATTGCCGGCCTCAAATTAGCTCGCGCTCGCGGCCGCAAAGGAGGTCGCCCGGCAAAGCTCTCCCCTAAAAAGATTAAGACCATACGCGTCCTGTTCAAAACCGCAGCTGTCCCTGTTGCCGAAATCGCAGCCCGCTTCGGCATCGCCCGATCAACCCTGTATCGTGCGGTACTCAAACCTGCGACGTGAAGCCAGCGATAGAGAGCCAATCGCAGTACCTTTTTGCAGCTCGAAATGGTCTGCCCAAAAGATTGGCTAAATCGAAGTGACTCAAAACCCCGTTTGAACTAAGCCGCTGGCGCGGCGGATGCTGTATTTGCTGCTGCCGAGAGCGTCTGTAGAGGTTGGCGATAGGGTCAGAGTCACAAGGAGGTCATTGTGACTCAACTCAGAGACCGGATGCTCGAAGAACTCGAGCGTCGCAACTACTCGCCCGGGACCGCTAGATGCTACCTTGAAGCGGTTCAGCAGTTTGTAGAACACTTTCACCGTGCTCCCGACCGGCTCGGAGCGGAGCAGATACGTGAGTATCAGCTCTACTTGCTGCGGGAACGGAAGCTATCTCCGAAAACGGTCGCGCAGCGTACGGCTGCGCTTAGGTTCTTCTACGTCAAGACGCTCAAGCGCCGGCACATGCTTGAGCACTTGCCGTTTCCCAAGCTGCCGGAGAAGCTGCCCACGGTGCTCAGCCGGGAGGAAGTGAGCCGCTTGTTGGCCGCTTCTGCCAACCGGATGCACCGCACCATGTTGATGACGCTCTACGCGACCGGCGTACGCCGCGCGGAGTTATGCCAACTGAAGACCAGCGACATCGACAGCCTGCGCATGGTAGTCCACATTCGTCAGGGCAAGGGTAGGCGCGATCGTGATGTGCCTTTGAGTCCAACTCTGCTGGACGCGCTACGCGCCTACTGGCGATGGATGAAGCCGAAGTCGTATCTATTCCCAGGTCTGGTCGACGGCTGGCGAGCCGACGTGCCGATTAACGACAAGATGGTGTGGTTTGCCTGTCGGAGCGCAGCACGCGCTGCCGGCATCGAGAAGCACATCACACCACATACCCTGCGTCATAGCTATGCCACACACCTGCTTGAAGCCGGCGCGGACCTGCGCACCATTCAGGTACTGCTCGGCCATGCCTCGCTCGATCACACAACGATCTATCTGCATCTCTCGCGGCGCCATCTGGAGGCGGTGCCTAACCCACTCGATACACTCTCCATAGCGGCTCCCCCACAACCTAGCCGAGAAGCGAGGCGCAGGAAGCGATGAATCGGCCCACCCTGGAGGTGGCCGACATCATTCGCGCATCAGGTGACAGTTATTGGGAACGGCACAGATCACATTTGGCTTGGCAGCATCGTAAGGTGCTCGACGCCATCGCCCGTTGCCGCACTCCAGCTCTGGGCGGTCATCGCGATCAGTGCACTCGCTGCGATCATCAGGCTATCTCTTACAACTCCTGCCGCAACCGGCACTGCCCCAAGTGCCAGGGAAACGCACGCACCAAGTGGCTGGACGCGCGCCGCTGTGAACTGTTGCCTGTGCCTTACTTCCATGTTGTCTTCACCCTGCCGCAGGAGCTCTCTGCACTTGTGCTGCAGAACAAGCGCCTGCTCTACGACTTGCTCTTCCGCGCTAGTAGCGCAACCATGCTTGAAGTAGCGCGAGACCCGAAGCATCTCGGTGCAGACATCGGGCTACTCAGCGTGCTCCACACCTGGGGACAGAACCTGCAGCATCATCCCCACATCCACTCGATCGTTCCTGCCGGCGGCTTGACGAAGGACCGCTCCGGCTGGATCGCCGCCTCTCCACGCTTCTTCCTACCCGTCCGCGTACTCAGCCGCGTCTTCCGTGGCAAGTTCGCTGCCGGGCTCAAACAGCTCTTTGACCAGAACAAGCTTCAGTTCCACGGCTCGCTTATCGGCCTCGCTCAGCCCGATTGCTTCCATCGCTTCTTCCACAAGCTCTTCCGTCAGCAGTGGGTTGTCTACGCCAAGCCTCCCTTCGGCGGGGCAGAACATGTCCTCCACTACCTGGCTCGCTACACTCACCGCGTTGCCATCTCCAACCATCGTCTCGTTGCCTTCCACGACGATCAAGTCTCCTTCCGCTGGAAGGACTACGCTCATGGCGGCAAACAAAAGCTCATGACACTTCCTGCAGATGAGTTCCTGCGCCGCTTCTTACTCCATGTTCTGCCCAAGGGGCTGGTGCGCATCCGGCACTTCGGCCTCTTCGCTAACCGCAGACGCTCGGCTATGCTCGCCCTCTGCCGCTCGCTGCTCGACCCGCCCTTAGTCCCGGCTCCAAATCTTTCCACCCAGCAACTCTGCCCTCTCTGCTCCGGCGCTATGGTCCTGGTCCAACGGCTGGCAGCTTATCAGCTTCAGCTTCGCTCCTCGCCGACGTGCTCCAAGCATCTAGCACCTTCCGACAGTTCCTGATCTCTCATGACTCACCTCGTCCCGATCAACGTCCGCAGGCACCGTGGTCTCACACGCAACGTCGTCCTATGCTCGTTCTACGCCCGTACCTCACAAATAGCGCTCAGGCTGCCCTCAGCAGGCACCCCTCTTCATCACACAGCTCTATCGCCATCCCTCTGCCTTCCACTCTTACCTCCAAAAACAACCACATCCCCAGCACATCCCCATCGAAATCCCATAGACACGCCCGCATCCACCACGCCAGCGGCTCACTTCAAACGGCTCTATCGTAACTGCCCAACAAAAGCCGCAACCCACAGACGCCCCGTCTCAGGGCAGTCACGATAGAGTCCTAACGTTTTTCGTTCCCTGAGAATCCCTTCGTCGGATAGTGTGAAAGCCGAGGGCGTTGTAAATGTCGTTAGAGCAGTCAGAAACCATCGATCTGCTAAGTTTTGATAAAGAGTCGGGTAATGTGGTCCTCACAGTTTCAGACCATATTGACTGGCAGGATTCTGCAGGCCATCAACGGATGCTCCAGGCCAAACTGAATACCTACCTTGCGTTTGTTGAGGGGGGACAGCTCCTCATCGAGAAACCAGAAGCTAAAGGACGGCGGGTCATCTTCACCATAGTTTTTAAGTTTCGTCCCGATAGGGACGGACGAGCGTTTCTGGAACGAGTTGCAGATGTGATCCAGTCTGCCGGCTTCGCGTTTAGCTGGGAACTCTTCGCCCATTCCTATAACAACTAATCCAGTCTGACCGCGTGTTCCGGCTCCCGAAAAGTCTCGTTTGCGGTAAGTTGCTGGCCAGCTGAACGCCCCAGCGGTCAGCAGCCGTCGTTAGCGTACATAAAATTCCGTTTCGTGAGGTGTCCCCATTTGGCTGTTGCCAACACCTACGGCCGGAGGGTTGTTTGAACTGTTGTTCCACACTCTTCAAAGTACTTCGCCGAGGCCGGGATCTGATGGCCGTTCAGACATTGCCTGCTTACGTCTAATTTCTCGGCACGAGTCGCTGAATAAAGTACAGCAGTAGAAATGGAATAGAAGGCAAGCAGCACCGCTGACATAGACCGCGATTTGTCTGCGGGAAGTTCCATCCCACCGCCGTAGATAAAGGGCAAGGCGAAGAAGCCGATCCACGTGTAGCCGACGAGCGCCCACTGAGCTTTTCTCATCCACTCAGGGCACCCGCGCAGTGCCGCACGCCAAATGTCTTTCTGTTTGAAGTCGCGTGTCAGATGGCTCGTTATGAGCACCGTGGGCAGCCACACAACAAAGAGGCCGGGCCCTACAAACTTCAGCGAATACTCGAACAGATACGTCGCTCCCAATAAAGTTGCCACGTGGATAGCCAGCACGACAGTGAAACCAAAACCTGCCAGCAGAAAAAATGGATACGCGACTTTGGCCATTTATGAGCGTCTTCTCATCGACTTATGTCCGACCGATTATATTGAGCGGATCGTGGCGATTGCACCGAATACGATGTTCGCAAGCAGGACTCTGTAACCATCGCCGTTACCGTGGTAACAAAAGAAAAGTAACGGCTGTCATAAGCTTCGATGAATTCAGGCGTCTGCTTGCCCTTCAGCGCGTCTACCTTTGTAGAATCGGGCAGGGGCATGCGCAAAAATGGGTCCACAGAATAGGGTTCCGCTATTCATAAATCGGTTTTCGCTTTCGCCCCGTACCGCGGTTGGTGTGCAAACCCTGCGTTTGCTCGACGCGCACGAAGACTGGCTCCATTTTCATTGGTGGAGCAACAGCCTCAGACAGTTGGATGAACGTTCCCTCCTGTTTGAGAACACCGTTCTAAGCAGATATTCTTTTCTACATCATCCGCGGGTGATGCGCGTGTGCGAACGTCTTGGCATCAGCGCGTGGACCGGCAGCGACTTGCGGCCTTCGTTCGCTAAGCGGTTGACGGCTCACTTTCGAGAACGCGTTTCGTGTGCTTACCTTGCTCCTCTCAACGAAGCCGATGCCACACGCTGCCTTGAACTGGTCAATCTGGTAGGCGTGAGATTCGTGCTCCATCTCTGGGATGTGCTGCAGGGCGATCTTGCCGGCGGAGCACTGCGCGAGTTGATCGACCGGGCGGAGCGGGTATTTTGCGTCAGTGAACCGCTTTTGCGCGACGTGTCTTTGCTGCGCCGCGATGCCGAACTGCTTCTGTTCTCGCGGGATGCTTCTGAATCGAGAGCGCTACCACCCGAGCGGGGGCCGCTTAAGGTAGTGATGCATGGCAATGTCAGTTCTTACCAGGAAGGCCTCTGCCATTTAGACCGGGCAATCGCGTTGGTTGAGGCAAAAGGAGTCGAGGTCGATGCACTCTTCCTGGGTTCGCCTAAGATCCTTCGCCAGGCAGAGACGACGCTCAAGAAGCGGGTAAGAGTTCTCGGATTCCTTCCCACCCAACAGGATATAGATAGGGAACTGAGCCACGCTCACGTGGCCTTTCTGCCAGGGCCGACACAGAACCCACGGTATGACCTGAGAAGCCGTTACTCGATCCCTTCGCGCATTATTGACTACATGGCTGTGGGTCTTCCTATCGTCGGGCCGGTGCATAAGGACTCGGCGACCGGCGGTTTCATACGCTCGCTAGGCCTGGCGTGCACAATGAGATGTTCCGGGCCGGAAGAGATTGCAGACTGGTTGTTGCAGCTCATGCAAAAGGATGTGTGGCTCGAACAGAGTAGCCGTTCGCAGAATGCTTTCGATTCGCTGCAGCGTCAGGAGCCTCCCGCGCAAAAGCTCAAGCGAACTCTGGAAGCGTTGGCCTAAGCGGTGACCTTGTTTCGATCGCACGCCGGCTAGTGTCGCGTTATGCTCTCCGCCTCCTGATCCGCTTTGACGGAAAGATGGTAGCCGCTCGTTTGTGGCCCGGTTGAGTGTGGTCCTTGGTTTGCACTTTGGTCCTCGCGCTTCAGATCGGTTGTTGCGCGCGTCGCGCGCGCCATCGCAGTCTTATTCCTCGCGACCCCGGCAATCTTACATCGGCCTTTGTGACCCGCGATATTTGGCACACGGAAGGCTGTGCAGAACGGCGCCTCTCAGGTGAGAATAGACGACGTGACTATTCTTCACGACGACCGTCTTTTCCCCTCTGAACCCACCACCCGGTCCATCGCCCGCAGGCTCTACACGACCGTTCGCGATCTGCCCATCGTCAGTCCGCATGGGCATACCGAAGCACACTGGTTTGCAGGGAACGAACCATTCCCCAACCCCACCAGTCTGTTCATCGTTCCCGACCACTACATCTTCCGTATGCTCTACAGCCAGGGCATCGCCCTGGAAGATCTGGGTATCGGGCAGGGGGCTTTGCCGGAGCACAAGGCGCGTGAGATCTGGGCGCGCTTCGCGGCTTCCTATTATTTGTTTCGCGGAACGCCCACCCGCATGTGGCTCGACTATGCATTTCAAGAGCAGTTCGGGCTTACCGAGCGGCTCGGCCCTCGCAACGCCGATCACTATTACGACACCATCAGCGCGAAGCTGGCATCGCCTGCCTTTCGCCCGCGTGCTTTGTATGAGCAGTTCCACATCGAAGTGCTGGCTACGACGAACTCACCGCTCGAAACCCTCTCTGACCACCAGGCAATCCGTGATTCGGGGTGGAAGGGACGCGTCGTTCCGACCTTTCGCCCCGATTCCGTGATCGATCCCGCCTTCAAGGGGTTCTTCGAGAACGTGAAACGTTTGGGTGAAATGCACGGCGAAGATTGCAGCCGCTGGGAGGGCTATCTGCAGGCTTTGCGGCATGCCCGCGCCCGGTTCATCAAGCTTGGCTGCACGGCCAGCGATCACGGGCACCCTACGGCGAGAACCGCCAACCTCGATGCGCCAACGGCCGCATCCCTGTTCGATCGCATCATGAGCGGGCAGTCCAATCCGCAGGAGCAGGAGTACTTCCGCGCCCAGATGCTGACAGAAATGGCGCGCATGAGCGTGCAAGACGGGCTGGTCATGCAGATCCATCCTGGCAGCGCCCGCAACCACAACCGGCAGGTATTTGAGCGCTTCGGGCGCGACGTCGGAGCAGATATTCCTACGCCGACCGATTATGTCCAGGGGCTGCAGCCGCTGCTCGACCGTTTTGGTAACGACAAATCGCTCACCATCATTCTGTTTACTTTGGATGAATCAACGTACAGCAGGGAACTGGCGCCTCTGGCCGGGCATTACCCCTGTCTTCGCCTGGGACCACCATGGTGGTTCTATGACAGTCCGGAAGGCATGATGCGTTTTCGCGAGTTGACTACGGAAACAGCGGGCTTCTACAACACCGTTGGATTCAACGACGATACGCGAGCGTTTCTCTCCATTCCGGCGCGGCACGACGTGGCTCGCCGGGTCGATTGCGCGTTCCTCGCCAGAATGGTGGCAGAGCACCAGATGGAAGAGGACGAGGCAGCCGAGGTCGTTCATGCCCTCGCCTACGACCTTGCCCGCAAGGCCTACCGGCTTTAGCCGGTAGTTTTCGCCTCAATCGTCCCTCTCCCCCGGGGAGAAACGTTTCAGGTAAGTGATGTCTGCACCCAACACTGTTGCAGGGATAGGCGATTAACCATGAGTCTGTATTGCCAGTTAGGCGGCCCGGAGGCCGAGCTTTCTCCAGAAACCCTGCGCCACGCACTTTACCAGGCTTTAGACAAGCTGGGCGATCGACGCAAGGTTCTGGCCGTACCCCCGGATGGCAGTCGCTTCCACTCGCAAGCCGGGCCGCTCACACAGTATGCCTACGGCTACTATGGCGACCGGTTGGCCTGCGTTCTGCCTGCGCTGGGCACGCACAACGCGATGACGCCTGCGGCGCTCACGCGCATGTTTGGCGACATTCCTCATTCACTTTTCGCCGTACACAACTGGCGCACGGATGTTACGACCCTGGGTGAGTTACCCGCCGAGTTCATCAAGGAGCAATCCGGTGGCCTGCTCGACTACACCTGGCCGGCGCAGATAAACCGCATGATCCCCGAAGGTGGATTCGACCTCGTGCTTTCCATTGGCCAGGTAGTGCCCCACGAGGTGATCGGCATGGCCAACTACAACAAGAACATCCTGGTCGGCACGGCCGGGCCCATGAGCATCCATCGCAGCCATTTTCTGGGCGCAGTGGTGGGTATGGAGCGGATCATGGGCCGGGCGGATAACCCCGTTCGTCGCGTCCTCAACCGCGCGGCCGACACATTTTTGCGCGGTATCCCAATCGTTTACGTGCAGACAGTCGTCGGCGCCAACCAGGCTGGCGAGCTGGTGGTACGCGGCCTCTTCATCGGAGACGACGTAGAATGCTTCCGCTTAGCGGCGGAATTGAGCCTCCAGGTAAACATTCAGTTGCTCGACCGCCCCATCCACAAGGCCGTCGTCTACCTCGACCCTGAGGAGTTTCACAGCACCTGGCTGGGCAACAAGGCCGTCTATCGCACCCGCATGGCCCTGGCCAACGGGGCGGAGCTGATCGTGCTGGCGCCCGGCGTCAGGCAATTCGGCGAAGACCCCACCATCGATCGCATGATTCGCCGCTACGGGTACCATGGAACGCCGGCGACCCTGGAGAAAGTAAAGACCCACCCGGAGCTGGCCGCCGAGCTCAGCACTGCCGCCCACCTCATCCACAGTTCCTCAGAGGGCCGGTTTTCTATCACTTATTGCCCCGGAGGCCTCACCCGGGAGGAGACAGAAGGCGTAGGATTCCGCTATGCCGATTTGGCCAGCACGATCGCGCGATACGATCCGGCGAAACTGCACGACGGCTTCCAAACCATCGACGGCGAAGAAATATTCTTCATTTCCCATCCTGCTCTTGGCCTATGGGCCAGTTCCGGCTTTACGGCGGAATTCAGTTAACCCAGGATTCCCGGCGTGCCCGGGGGTCGAATTCTGGGGCCAGCCCTGGGGGCGCCACAAACCCGGGTGCACCACATCTGGAGCGGGTTTCGCGCCAGATGTGGGAAGTTCGACAATTCTTCGGTCACCGGCAAGGCCGGAATACCCCAATGCCAATGACAGCGATCTCCCTGTCAAGCAGTTGCCAGGGCAAAAAGTCGCATCTCACTGAGAATCTGGCCTAATCAAGAGTCTGGGAAGGGTACTGAATGGAATTTCATGTCTCACGAGAAGCACGCGACCGTTATGAGTTCAGCCAGACGCTTTTTTCGTTTACCGGAAATGTTGTCTTCGGGAATCTGGCCGCCAGCCGTGAATTTGCCTTCCGCATGAACGAGCAGCGCGGAGCGGGAAAAGACCCGTCGCGAGTCATCCTGCCGGGCGCTGTGTATGCCATGGGGCTGATCGACGAAATGAGCCATGCACTGGTGGAGTATTACCGGTCGCGGGTCGATCCGGGGGTGATGGTGGGCGCGTTGGAGTGGTTTGACGCCCGCATCGGCAAGGACGAGCTGGACAAAACGATTCTCGCCTTCGTGGAGCAATTTCCTACCGTCGACGTTTACCGCAATGAGAAAACGCCCAGCTACTGGCTGGACGGCACAACCGGCGGCATCGCTCATCGCGCAGTAGCCTTCGAAGAGATGATGTTGTTGTGGCTGGCCAATGCGAACCCGGCGTTCAAGCCTTTTTCCGAACTATTCGCCGATCAGTCGCTTGCCGCGGTCACGCGCTATCGAAAGATTACCCTTGGCCTGCGCGACTATTTCAACACACGGCCTCCGCTGGGTCGCGGCAAGCTCAACCTGATCGACATGCTGCGCGCCCCTGCGTTGGCGTCGCCCGATTCGCTCAGCGGGCAAATCGCGTACATCGCCGAGCATTGGGCCGAGTGCATCGGTGACTCCCTCTCGCGGCTCTTGCTAGCCATCGACGTGCTCAAGGAAGAAGACATCGCGATCTGGATGAGGTTTCACCCCGCAGACGCCCATGCGGACGAACGCAGGCGGAAAACGCCCTGGAATGCCACGGACCAGCGTGGTGTGGTGCCTTCGTACACTGAATCGACCCACGAGAGCGAGCGTTTCAGCCCCGACCAGGAGTGGATGCCCACGACCGTGCTGATCGCCAAGAGCACCTATGTTTGGCTGGAGCAGCTCTCACGCCACTACGGCCAGCCCATTCATCGGCTCGATCAGATTCCCGACGAGGAATTGCGTCGTCTTGCCCGGCACGGGATTAATTCGCTCTGGCTTATCGGCGTGTGGGAGCGTAGCTCGGCATCGCAAACGATTAAGCAGCTCTGTGGAAACCAGGACGCTGTCGCCTCCGCTTACTCGTTGTACGGATACGACATCGCGCACGACCTGGGTGGCGAAGCTGCATACGTCAATCTGCGTGACCGCGCGTTCCACCACGGTGTGCGGCTTGCCAGCGATATGGTGCCCAACCACATGGGCATCGATTCCAGCTGGGTCATCGAGCATCCGGAGTGGTTCATGTCGCGCTCCGATAGCCCGTATCCTGCGTATCGCTTCGAAGGTCCGGATTTGTCTCGTGACAGCCGCGTTGAAATCAAGATCGACGATCACTACTACGAGCAGACCGATGCAGCCGTGGTGTTTCGCCGGCGTGACAAGCTGACAGGCGATACGCGCTACGTTTACCACGGCAACGATGGCACGAGTTTCCCCTGGAACGATACCGCGCAGCTCGACTATCTGAATCCAGCGGCCCGTGAGCAGGTCATTCAGACCATTCTGCATGTGGCGCGCCTGTTCCCGATTATTCGCTTTGACGCTGCCATGACTCTCGCCAAGCGCCACTTCCAGAGACTCTGGTTTCCTATTCCCGGTACCGGTGGAGCGATTCCTTCGCGCGCTGAATTCAGCATGAGCAGAGCGGAATTCGACGCGGCCATGCCGGAAGAGTTCTGGCGCGAAGTGGTCGATCGCGTGGCGCGTGAAGTGCCGGGAACCCTGCTGCTGGCAGAAGCCTTCTGGTTGATGGAGGGCTACTTCGTCCGCACACTGGGTATGCATCGGGTGTACAACAGCGCCTTCATGAACATGATGCGTGACGAGGAAAATGCGAAGTACCGCTCCGTGATCAAAAACACCATCGAATTCGATCCCGACATTCTCAAGCGTTACGTTAACTTCATGAGCAATCCTGATGAGCGCACAACGATTGACCAGTTCGGCAGCGGCGATAAGTGTTTTGGTGTCGCAACCCTGATGGCCACGCTCCCGGGCTTGCCGATGTTCGGCCATGGCCAGATCGAAGGCTTTACCGAGAAGTACGGCATGGAGTTTCGCCGCGCACGCTACCAGGAAGACCCGGATGGGGGCCTGGTGGAACGGCATGATCGCGAGATTGCGCCCTTGCTGCATCAGCGCTGGCTATTTGCTGAGAGCGAGAACTTCCTGCTTTACGATTTTTACCGGCCAGATGGTTCGGTGGATGAAAACGTCTTCGCCTACTCCCAACGGCGCGGCGACCACCGTGCCCTCATCATTTATCACAATCGCTACGCGACCACGTACGGCACGCTGTACAACTCCGCTCGGTATGCAGACAAGGTCGCCGGCAGGATGCGTCAGCAGTCGTTGGGGGGCGCGTTCGGCCTGCCCAATGACGGCAGCCTGGTTCTTGCCTTCCACGATACCTGCACCGGACTCGAGCATCTTGAGCGGTCATCGAAGGTCGTCTCTCAAGGTTTTTCCCTCGAACTGCAGGCGTACAAATGCCACGTATTTCTTAACTGGCGTGAGCTGCGACCCAGTGTCGAGTCCCGGTGGGATCTGCTTTGCGACCATTTGAATGGACGCGGTGTGCCCAACCTCGATGAGGCGTTGGTTGAGCTTGAAGTGGCCCCATTGCATAAGTCGCTGCTTGCGTTGCTTGAGCCTGACCTCATGGAAGCCGTGGCCCGCGTGGCCACGGCGGGGGAAGAGGTGCCTGCCTGCGGTTCCGAGGCCGACTTGGCCACGCCTGCTGCGCTGTTACTGCAAACGCTGAAATCACTCAGTGAGTCGTTCGCCGCGGAGGGCCTGGCCATCTATGGACGCAAGTCCGGTTCGCAGGTCTCCGAAGCAAAGGACGTGTGGCCGGCCATCTGCCGGCACATCGATGCGGCCTTGCACCTACCAGCGAAAGAAGTCGAATTCGCTAAGCCCTGGCCTCGCGAGGCAAAGATGGTGCTGCCCACGAGCGATAGTCCGCTGCATGCCAGCGCAACCTGGGGACCGGTGCTCGCCTGGTGCGTCATCGAGGGCATGGCCGAGGTAGCCGACGCCAAAGCTCCTGCGTCCGCGGCCCTGGCGATGTTCGATCAATTGCGTCTGCGTCAAGCGCTTGCCCGGGCCTTCTGTTTGCCGGGCGAGGTCACCGAGGACGGCTGGCGGGCGGCGGCCCGGGTCCGGGTGGCTTTCCTGCATCAACTCTTGAGCCCAGCCTCAGCCACCCCCGCGAATGGAACGAAGGTTGCGGATGTGTTTGCCGGTTTACCGCGCGCGCTGTGGGAAGACGGCGACGTTGGCTGGCTGCTCAAAGTGCACCAGGCTGGGGGTGAGAGGTACTTCAACAAGGAGCTGCATCAGGAGCTCTTCTGGTGGCTGCAGTTACCGGCGATCCTCGACTCCGTGGCCGCGCCTTTAGCAGCGCCCTCTACGGATGCGAAGACCGCGGCTGATGTGAAGGCAGCAGCGGGTCCGTCGGCTGAGCAGAGTTCCCCGGCGATAAAATCCGTCGAAAAACGGGTCGAGGCTGCGAGCAAAGAGGCCATGGCCGCAGAGTATCGCCTGGGGGCAACGAAGCCGGCCGAGAAGCCCACAAAGCCAACGGTAGACGGGAAAAAGCCCGCTCTCACGAAGTAAGCTCAAGGTGCCCATCCGGTGTGGACGGGTGCCTCATGTTCACAGCAGCGAACCGGGTTGAACTCGAACCTGCCTCTTTGAACGCTGCGAGCGGCGAAATCGGCTTTCCCCTCCTTATGATCCATCCGGTCTAGAATGGCAATGGGTTTCCTGACGGGGGTACGATGGCTCGGGTGGTGAAAAAAGCAGTACGGAAACGGGGTAAGAACGATCCAGCAGCTCCAATCACACTTGCCATCGATATCGGTGGCACAGGTATTAAGATTCAGACACTCAGCCCCGAGGGGCTGCCGCTCAGTGAACGGCTGCGAGTGCCCACGCCGGCCCCGGCAACTACCGATGCGATTCTCAAAGCGCTCGACGATCTGAAGGTCAGTGTTCCCCTGTTCGACCGGGTATCTGTTGGCTTCCCCGGAGTGATCAAGGAAGGCAAAACGCTGACCGCCGCCAATCTTCATCCGAGTTGGATCGATTTTCCCCTGGCAAAGGTTCTTGAGAAGCGCTGGGGCAAGCCCGTTCGAATCGCCAATGACTCCGCAGTCGGTGGCTACGCCGTGATCCAGGGCCATGGAGTGGAACTGGTTATCACGCTGGGCACCGGCATGGGATCGGCTATCTTCACCGAGGGCGTCTTGTGTCCCGGGCTCGAACTGGGCCACCACCCATGGCGGGCGAAGACCTACGAGTATTACCTTGGAAAAAAAGGTCTGCAGAAGTATGGCGAAAAGCAATGGAATAAATTGCTGAAGAAGGCGATTGCGCAGACCTCGGCAACCTTCAACTGGGACACGTTGTATATAGGCGGCGGCAACGCCCGCAAGGTAAAGCTCAAGCTCGCTTCCGATATCAAGCTCATCTCCAACGAAGAGGGTCTGTTGGGCGCAATGGCTTTGTGGAGAGATCGGTCATAGATTGCGGCGTCTTCAGCTATTCGAGATTCTTGATCAACCGTGGTGTCCGCGGGCCGTTCGTCACGGCGTCACTGACTATCTCGAAGCGATTGTCAGCCGTAGCGATGTCTATCGTTCTGTACAGGCAGATTTTTTTCAGGCCATTGCGGAGTGTGGTGCGGTGCGGGTTGTCGATCTCTGCTCCGGAGGAGGGGGGCCGTGGCTGAGCCCCAGCTGGCGTGCCGCCCTGTCTGAACATCCGGAACTCAGGGTCCTGCTCACGGATAAATTTCCCAGCGATGTGCTCCCCGCCCGCCTGGGAACAAATGCGCAGATCGCTACGGTGAGCATTTCCGTGGATGCCGCCGCCGTTCCCGAAAGCCTGCGCGGATTTCGCACGATCTTTTCTTCGTTTCACCATTTCCCCGACTCCGTTGCGAGCTGCGTGCTCGCCGATGCGGTGAAGCTCGGCGATGGTTTTGCCATGGCAGAGGTCACTTCCCGGACGTTGCGGGCGTTGCTGACGATGCTCTTGATGCCGCTCGTTGTGTTGATACTTGCCCCGCGCATACGGCCCTTCCGCTGGTCACGTTTGCTGTTCACCTACATCCTCCCATTGATCCCGCTCGTGGTGTTATGGGACGGTGTTGTTTCCTGTTTTCGTACACGAACTCCGCAGGAGTTGATGGCGTTGACGGGTTGCTTCCCGCAATATAAGTGGAAAGCCGGTTATGCCACCGGCACGTGGCTGGCTCCTGTTTACTTGACCGGTCAGCCCAGGTCAGATTAACTTCGTGACACTGCACTCAACACCAGTCCAGGCAAAGCGGGTTGAATGAACCGCAGGAGTCCAAACTAGGACTTATAGCGCTTTTAGCGCTAAAAACGCACTTTTTACCCACAAGATCCGGCCGCCCACGGCCGTCGTGGCCAGCGTCGGACCAAATCCATCCCTACTTCCTGCCAGAATCCGTAACCGTAGCCGTGCGCAGGAAGTCATAGTCACCTGAAGCCGATATCTGAATGTTTCCCAGGCGACGGGTGTGCACCAGCACGGCGTCGAGATACCAGAGATTGATCGACGGCAGTTCGTCCGCCAATATCTGTTGCACCCTTACGTAATCTTTACGGCGCTGGGCCTGATCAGAAGCCATGCCGTCGCGGATCAATTCATCCAGTTCGGCATTCCTGTAGCGGCCACGATTGTTGCCTCGTGGAGGGAACGAATGGCTGTCGAATACACGAAAGATATCGGGGTCTTCGTTTCCGCCCAACCAGCGCAGCGTGTACATCTGGAAAGCGCCTTTGCTGATGTCAGAAAAAAACGTAGCAAACTCGAAGCTGCGTACTTCCAGGGCGATGCCGACGTCCCGCAACTGCTGTTGCAGAATCATGGCCAGCAGGCGGCTTGACTCGTCGGTCGATGTCTTCATCGCCAGGTGAAAACGAATGCCGTCTTTTCCGCGCTTCCATCCGCCGGCGTCAAGCAGGGCATTGGCCTTCGCAGAATCGTAGGGATAAGTGTGAACATCCCCGGTCCAGGCCCAGTGCTGCGGAGGCAGTAAGCTCTCGGCCAGCCGGGCCTGGTCTCTCCACAACGAGTGAATGATCAAGGGGCGATTCATCGCATATGCAATCGCCTGGCGTACGCGAACGTCGCGCAGCACGCTATCCTGCGTATTGAACGAAATGTAATTCAGGTTCGTGCCCGGCCCACTCTCCACCTGGAGGTTGGGCCGCTTTGCCAGGGTGAAGAACATGTCGGCGGTGAGGCACTTGATGCACACGTCAGCCGACCCCTTCTCCAACTCGAGTGCGCGCGTGGTGGCATCAGGGACCACTGCAAAACGGATACGAGCAATGGCCGGCCGAGGTTGCCAGCAGCTGTCATTGCGCTCGAGAACTACTTCATCGTCCTGCATCTGTCTAATGAACCGGAACGGGCCGCTGCCTACCGGATGAAAAGCAAAGTCACGGCCGCTGCCCGCGGGAACGATGCCCAGGGCTCCATCGGAAAGATTCCACAACAAAGCTGCGTCGGGCTGCTTGAGATGGATGACGACAGTCGCAGCATCAGGCGCGTCCACGCGATCGATGTGCTCCATGGCTCCCGCCTTGGCGGTGATGACGGTACCGTTCCGCATCGAGTCAAGCGTGTACTTCACATCTTCTGAGGTCAGCGCCTTGCCATTGTGAAAGTGCACGCCGGTGCGCAAGTGAAAGCGATACGTCAGCGGATCGGGTGTTTCCCAACTGGTAGCAAGCCAGGGCTCAAGATTGAAGTGATCGTTCTTACGTACCAGGCTGTCGAATATGAGGCTCGAAATATGTTCCGACTGCGCATCGACGCCGATGCGCGGATCGAGACTGGTGGGACTGTTCTCGATCACCATGGTCACTGTCTGTGGCAGTGGCCGCGCCTTCCCGCATCCGGCAAGACATGCAATCAAGCACATCACCAGCAGGCCGCGAAATCGCTCAGACATAGGTGATCTCGCCCAGGATCGCCGGACGGCCCGCTCCCGTCGCCGAAGGTATGTTGCCCGGACGCCGGTGCCAGGTTTCGTAAGCGAGCAAGGCAAACGCGGCTGCCTCTTTCGCTTCTGCCGGCAGGCCGACCTGGTCGCTGGCCTGCACCGTGCAGCCCAGGGGTTCGAGTTGCTCGCGCAGCATTTCCATCAGAGTCAGATTGCGCGCGCCGCCCCCGGAAACGATGAAGTCGACCGGCGCGCTTCGCATCTTGTTCAGCAGAAAGTTACGATAGGCAAGGCCGACGCTTTGCGCGGTGAGCGCAGTAGCGGTTGCAATGGTGTCTTCCGGCGTTGCGCCTGCTTTGCGGCAAGCATCGAGGAACCGGTCAGCATAATCACTGCCGAACTGTTCGCGGCCGGCTGTTTTGGGAGGAGGCGCTGTGAAGAAAGCTTCGCGCAACCGGGCAGTGACGATCGAGGGAATCACCTTTCCCCGGCTCCCGGTCTTTCCCCCACGGTCAAAACGTTTGCCGAAAAGCCGCTGCGTCAGTTGATCGATGATCATGTTGCCGGGGCCGGTATCGAAGGCGACCACTGCAGACGGCGTCGCGCCTGCGGGTAGAGCCGTCAGGTTACCGATCCCCCCGAGATTCTGCAGCACGCGGCCGCGTGAGGCATGGCGGAAGAGCACATAGTCGAGCAGCGAAACCAGCGGAGCTCCCTGGCCGCCGGCCACCATATCGGCCGGGCGAAAATTGGAGACAACGGGTACTCCACTCTGCTGGGCGAGCATGCCCATCTCACCAATCTGCCAGGTGCATGTCGCCTCGCGCCCGAGGTAGCGGGCAGGCGTGGCCTGGTGATAGATGGTTTGCCCATGGCAGCCAACAAGGTCGACGCGACAGGGATTGAGCTCAAGCGCGGATGCAAATGCTTCGGCATACGCCTGGCCCAGACGCCAGTTAAGACGCCCCAATTCCGCAGTGGCAATGGACTCGGCATTCATCGCCGCCAGCACAGCACGGCGCAGCGCCGGCGGAAAAGGGAAGCCTGCGTGGCCGAGAAGCTTCAACGTGGGCACTGCATGATTTCTGGGGTCTGGCGTGATGCGGGTAAAAGCAACATCGATGCCATCGGCTGAAGTGCCGCTCATGATGCCGGCAACGGTCATTGAAGTAAGCGCGAGCGGTTTCGTAGTCAAGCAGGACCTGCTTTCGCCACTTGCTCTTTGAATCGCTCCACTGCACTTTTCATTTTCCTCACCGCTGCTGGTCTGGGCGGTGGTGGCAGAGCATCCTGCTTGAGGTGACGAGCTTTGAATGCTTGCACACGCGTTGCCGCCTGGCGAAGAATGCGAGCGAATGCCGTCGAGCGTTCGGCCTCACGCAGTAATGCCTCGTAGGCTTCAAAGACGAGTGCTGGATCGCGGCAAATCTCTACGATGTGTGTACCTGCCTCAAGCGAACGAACCGCTGCTTCGGCCATGCCCATGTAGGTGAGAATGCCGCCCATCTCCATGTCGTCAGAGATGATCAGGCCCTGATACTTCATCTCGCGTATGAGAACTTCCTGTATCCAATAGCGTGAAATGGATGCGGGTTCAGGAACGGCTGCCAGGTAAGCCGCATGGGACACCATCACCATGGGCAGCTTCTTTGCCAGCCGCCGGTAGGGCAGTAGATCTTCTTTCCACACCCGGCGAAGAGATTTTTCTATCCGCGGAGTGGCGTGGTGCGAGTCCACGGGCCCGTTACCGAGCCCAGGGAAATGCTTTCCACTGCCCAACACCTTCTGCTCCGCCAACCCTGCAAGAAAGTGCTCGGCGTAACGGATGACAATCGCCGGGTCTCCTGAGACAACGCGCGTCGTCATGACGGGCTCAGATTCTGGCGTTCGCAGGTCGAGTACCGGAGCGAACGAGGTATTCAACCCCAGCAGGCGAACTTCCTGCCCGATGAGGCTGCCATGCTTCTTGAACAACGCCGGCTTATTGGTAGCTGCGACGGCGAAGGCGGAAGGCATGGGCGCGATCAGATCACGCAACCGGTCAACCGTGCCGCCTTCTACATCGATGCAGCGCAGCATGGGGGCCCCCACTGTTCCGCTGGCCGCCTTCAGTAGCGCATGGGTCTGTGTGGCACTCTCGATGTTGCGCCGAAAGAGAATAACTCCACTGGGTTGCAACAGGCGCAGCCACGATGTCTCCAGCGGACTCAGTTGCGTACCTTCGAGGCCCACGACCAATACTTGCCCGGCGGCTTGCCTCAAGCCGATTCGATCGCTCACGCATTCCCCCGGCCGCGAATTTCGTTCTTGAGCTCTTCGAGAAGATTCAGAGCTTGCAACGGAGTCAGACTGTTGGTGTCGGTCTGCTCCAGGCGATCGAGGATCCGCTGCGAGAGCGGGGTAAACATGGTGAGCTGCATGGGCGTGTCGATCTCCTGGGCTACGTTGCGTTTCTCTGACCGTTCGTGTTGCACCAGCACCTGGCGGGCACGCTCGATCACAGACATAGGCAACCCGGCTAATTTCGCTACTTCTATACCGTAGCTTTTATTGGCCGCGCCAGGCTCGATGGAATGCAGAAAGACAATACCCTTCGGTGTCTCCTTCACCGCGACGCGAAGATTCCTGAGCCCCGGCAACTGTTCAGCGAGGAGAGTGAGCTCGTGGTAGTGCGTGGCGAAGAGGGTTCGCGCACCGATCTGCGCGTGGAGATATTCAAGCGTAGCCCAGGCGAGAGAGAGCCCATCGAACGTGGCCGTGCCGCGGCCCATTTCATCGAGCAGGACGAGCGACTTCGGCGTAGCCGTATTGAGAATGGTCGCCGTCTCGGTCATTTCGACCATGAAAGTAGATCGCCCGCGCGCCACGTTGTCACTGGCGCCGATGCGAGTGTAAATGCGGTCGACAACGCCGAGCCGCATACTCTTGGCAGGGACGAAACAGCCGATCTGCGCCATGATCACCAGAAGAGCTGCCTGGCGCAGATAGGTCGACTTGCCACCCATGTTGGGCCCTGTGATCAGCAGCAGACTCGGTCCGCCGGGCTCGACATACAGGTCATTAGGAACAAACTTTGTTTGACCGGCTGTTTCGAGCAGGCACTCGACGACAGGGTGCCGCGCACCGATGGTTTCCAAGATCGATGACGACGAGACAATCTGCGGGCGCGCGTAGCCGCGCAGAGAGGCCAGGTGCGCGAAGTTGGCCAGCAGGTCGACCTCGGCGATGACTCCGCTGCTTACCCGGATGCGAGCCGCGGACTGCAGAATGGTCTGGCGCAGCTCGGCGAAGATGCGCTTCTCAATCTCGATGGACCGCTCGTGTGAGGTCAGTACGCTTACCTCGTACTGCTTGAGCTCCGGCGTGGTGAAGCGCTCGGCGTTGGCCAGAGTCTGCTTGCGTTCATAGTCGGCCGGCACCAGGGCCAGGTTCGACTTTGTGACTTCGATGGAATAGCCGAACACATTGTTAAAGCGGACCTTGAGCGAATGGATGCCGGTGCGCTGGCGCTCCCGCTCTTCAATGGCGCTGATCGATTGGCGGCCATTGGCGCCGAGTGACCGCAGCTCATCAAGTTCCGCATCGACGCCTGCTGCGATGGCGCCACCGTCGGCCAGGTTCACCGGCGGATCGGGCAGCAGAGACTTCTCCAGGCGTTCCCGCAGATCGGCGAGCAAATCAAGCCTTGCCGCGCAGGTTTGCCAGCGTGGCGCCGCGAGCCGCTGCAGGCATGCATGAAGATCGGGCAGGCGCGCCAGCGAGGCTCCCATGGCCGCGGCATCGCGGGGGCCGGCGCTGTCGAGCGCGATGCGGGAAAGCATGCGCTCCATGTCCTGGATTGCGCCCAGCGTCTTTCGCAGCTGCTCGCGGTCGATCAGGCTGCGCTCCGCTATGGCCACAGCTTCGAGCCGTGAATCGATTTCGGCGCGGTCGACCAGGGGACGCACCAACGAGGCGCGCAGAAGCCGTTTGCCCATCGGAGTCACGCAAGAGTCGAGGTTGGCAAACAAGGTCGACTCGCTCGCTCCGCCCGTCCACAGCGGCTCAACCAGTTCAAGATTACGCACCGTCACTGCGTCCAATTGCAGGTTCTCGGCTCGCTCGTAATATCGGATGTGGTTGATGTGCTGCAACTCAATACGCTGCGTGCTTCGGGCGTAGTGGACCACGGCGCCGGCGGCGATTGCGGCCGCTCTTGCGTTGGCCAGGCCGAAGCCGTCGAGGCCATTGGAGCCCATCTGTCTTTCGAGCAGGGGAATCGCGTAGTCCGGGGTATAGACCCACTCCTCAAGCCGCGTTTTGGTGCCGATCTTCTCGATCTCCGCTTCCACTTGCGGGTCAAATGGGGGCAATGCGGAAGAGAGCAGCAACTCGCTCGGCTGCGCCTTCATCAGTTCGTCGGCGCATAGCGCAAGACTGCCGGGTCCGCTAAACTCTGTTGCGCGAAAGTCTCCGGTAGAGAGGTCAAGCAGGGCCAATGCCGTTACCTGACCCGCAAAATGCAGGGCCGCCAGGTAATTGTTCCGCTCCGAGGCCAGGGCGGGGTCGACCGCGGTGCCCGGGGTAAGAACCCGCGTGACCTCGCGGCGCACGATGGTCTTGGTGAGCTTGGGGTCTTCCATCTGTTCGCAGATGGCGACCCGGTATCCCTTGCGAAGCAGGCGCGAGAGGTAGTTGTCGGCGGCATGGTAGGGCACCCCGCACATGGGCACGAGGCGTTCCCTATCCCTTGCGGTGAGTGTGATTTGCAGCTCGCGCGAGGCGACCTGCGCATCTTCGAAGAAGAGCTCGTAGAAGTCGCCCATGCGGAAAAACAGCAGGGCATCGGGATTTTGACGCTTGGCCGCGGAGTACTGACGCATGAGGGGCGTGGTGGTCGCGTCGGCCGCTGGAGCTGGAGGAATAGTAGACACGGAAAACGCCAGCATATCGTGAATGACATGCCGGCGCTTAAAGATAAGGAAACCGGGGCAGTGGAAATCCTTCTAGTTCAGGCTGAGAGCCTTAGGCGGCACGGCTTGTCTCGTGGCTCACGCTGGCATCGGAGCCGTGCTGCTTGACCATCTTGTTGTAGATCCCAAGCAATAGGAACGGCGCGGCCCATTGGCCAACGAACAGGGCGTCATGCTCTTTACCCCGGGTCTTGAGAAAAAGCGCGCCGAGGATGGAGGTGAACGCCGCGCCAAGAAAGAGGCTGGTGGGTAGTTTGGCGGAGTAGCTCTCCATCAGCGCGGTGGTTTGACCTTCCGGAATTGCGCCGGCGCGTACGCGGTAGTCCATGGTTAAATCTCCTGTCTCAATAGCGGTGAAGCGAACTTGTTTGGTGTGGAGTCTGACCGCCCGCATCAGGCGGCACAATCCTCGGCACACGCTGTGGGAGGAGAAGGCTCAGCAAAAGGATGCACGCTTGCGAGCCTTCCTTTCGTGATGGGGTGCAGACTTGAGCAGGATCAAACTTCCGGGGCTTTTTATGGAGTTGGCAAGGTGCCCGATCCAGACGGTCAAACAGTACCCATGGCCGGGTGGATGGCCAGGGGCGGGTTTCTGCCGGGTGCTTCATTTGGTGTGCGGTTATACTGGAGGGTTGCAGGAAACAGGCATGTTTTTATTGTGGTTAAGAGTCGCGGCGGTTCTTTACGCGATCGCGAGCATATCTGCACTGCCTGCGGTGCTTTATAACAAGCCCGGGTGGAAGAGGGTCTGCGTCCCCGCGGCCGTCGGGGCCTTCTTTTTCCATTTTGTCTCTCTCATCGAGATGCTTTCTGCTGCGCACCATTCGCTGCCGGCCGGAATGCATGAGGTGCAGTCGCTGCTCGGCCTGCTGATCTGTGCCGCCTTTCTGCTGGTTGCGGTGTTCTATCGAACGGTCTCGTTCGGTATCTTCGCTCTGCCACTCTCGCTGTTGCTGGTGCTGGGGTCGGCCATGGGCCCAGACCATTGGACATTCCACTCTCCCGAGATTCGTAGCGGGTGGATTTGGCTGCACGTCTTCGCCCTGCTGGTGGCCTACGCCGCCCTGATCTTCAGCATGTTTGCCAATTTGCTATACCTGGTGCAGGAACGCCGCCTCAAGAACAAGAGTGAGGTCCGGCTGCTCGCCTGGCTGCCGCCGCTTGAGACCATGGAGCGGATCGCCTCGGGCATGCTGCTGATCGGTTTCCACTTCATGACGCTGGGCTTGTTGGCCGGTTCCTTGATCGCGCAGGAAAGCATTGGCCCGACTTATTTTAAGGATCCCAAAGTCCTGCTCTCATTCGGTATGTGGGTGGGTTACCTGGTGATCCTGTTCGTGCGCCGGCAGGTTGGCTTGCGCGGCCGGCGTGCCGTCTATCTTTCGAGCCTTGCCTTTTTGGTCGTAATCAGTGTCTGGGCGGCCAACCAACTGAGCTCCGTGCATAGGTTCACTGCTCCATGAATATCGTCCTGTTGGGGTTGAACCATAAAACCGCGCCCATTGAGTTGCGCGAACGGCTCGCCATTGGGCCGCAGCAATTGGAAGAGGCCACGCGCTCACTGGCCCAGGCGCCCGGAGTGTTGGAGGGGATGATTCTCTCTACCTGCAACCGCGTGGAGCTGCTCACCAGCCAGGAGACAGACGCTCCCCACCTAATGGATTTTCTCGGCAACTATTTCCGCATCGAGCCGGAGGTGCTGGCTCCGCATCTGTACGAATACCGGCAGGCCGAAGCCGTGCGCCATCTGTTTCGCGTTGCCTGCAGTCTCGATTCGATGGTTATTGGCGAGCCCCAGATCCTGGGTCAGGTGAAGAGCAGCTACCTGACAGCCCGTTCGGCAGGGGCCGTTCGCGGCCATCTCGACAAGGTGCTGCAACGGGCCTTTGTGGTCGCCAAAAGAGTACGGACGGAGACACAGATCGGCAACTCGTCCGTATCGATTGCCTCGGTGGCGGTCGAGTTGGCACGCAAGATTTTCGGCGGGCTCGAAGCCAAGAAGGTTCTGCTGGTGGGCGCCGGCAAAATGAGCGAGCAGGCGGCTCGTCATCTTGTGAACCATGGCGCCGGCACGGTTCTGGTAGCCAACCGGACGCATGAACGCGCCGAACAGCTCGCAGCGCGGTTTGGCGGCAGAGCCATACGCTTCGAAAACATCTACAACATGGCCGACCAGGCTGACATTGTCATCACCTCGACCGGTTCGGCACGGCCCGTATTCCGGCGGGAGCACGCGCAACAGTTTCTACACGCGCGGCGCGGGCGGCCCATGTTTTTTATCGATATAGCGGTACCGCGCGACGTTGACCCGGAAGTGAACAAGCTGGACGGCATCTTCCTCTACGACATCGACGATCTGCAGTCGGTGGCAGGATCGAATCTGAAAGGGCGCGGCAAAGAGGCTGAGCTGGCCGAAGCCATGATCATGGTCGAGGTGGATAAGTATCAGCGCCGGTTGCATGCACTGAATGTGTCGCCCGAGATTATGCATTTGCAGCGATCTGCCGAGCAGATGCGCCAGGCCGAGCTGCGTCGCGCTGCCGGCCGTTTGCAAAACCTTTCGCCTGAGCAGCAAGCGGCTGTGGAGGCACTGACCCGCGGCTTGATCAACAAATTTCTCCATCAGCCGGTGCAGGCAATCAAAGCCGCTGCGAGCGAAGGCAACACCGCTGCTGTGGACGCTATTCGTGAGGCTTTCGGAGTGGCTGGGCAGCGCACAGAAGAGCCTGACCCCTTTGACAGTGCATCTGAAATGGAGCCCGGTGACGCACTGGTTGATACTCTGAAGATCGATGCCCTGAAGACCGATGCGCTGGAGAAGGAAGAAAAACGTTGATCCGCATCGGCTCTCGAGGTTCGCAGCTCGCGTTGTGGCAGGCCCATCATATTGCCGACGCTCTCCGCAATCTTGGCCACGAGGTCTCGATCGACGTTATTCGCACCACGGGCGACCGTATGCAGAATGTGGCCTTTGCCTCGGTCGGCGCCAAGGGCATGTTTACTAAGGAAATCGAAGAAGCTTTGCTCGCCGGGACCATTGATCTGGCGGTGCATAGCCTGAAAGATCTGCCCACGGAACTGGGGGAGAGTTTCGCATTGGCGGCGATTCCGCTGCGAGCCGATCCCCGTGATGTGCTGGTCTGCGAAAAATACATGGGTTTCGATTCACTGCCCGCGGGTGCGGTCGTAGGCACCAGCAGCCTGCGGCGCCAGGCACAGTTGCGCGCGCATCGCCCAGACCTCGAGTACGTTGAATTTCGCGGCAACGTGGATACACGTCTCGCCAAGCTCGAGCAGGGCAAAGCCGACGCAATTATTCTGGCAGCCGCGGGCTTAGATCGTCTCGGCAAGTCGGTCGCAATTCGCGAACGCTTCGCGCCCGAGATGCTATGCCCCTCGCCAGGCCAGGGCGCTCTGGCCATCGAATGCAGGGCGGGGGATGCCGCCATGCAAGTAGCCTTGCAGCCGCTGGAACATGCTGACACGCGCATTGCGATTACGGCGGAGCGCACATGCCTTGCGGCGCTGGGAGGCGGATGCCTGGTGCCCATTGGCGCTTATTGCCACCGTGAAGGCGACGAGTTATCCATGCGCGCGGTGGTGGCTTCGGCCGATGGCCGTCAGGTCATCCGGGCCGAGCAGCGGCACACCGATCCTCAGATCCTGGGGGAACGGCTAGCGCAGCAATTGCTGGACCAGGGCGCGGGCGCCATTCTTGGCGCTGTTCCGGGACTTCAGGAAAATCCAGGCCTTCAGGAAAACGGTGTATGACGACGGCCCAGCCTCTGACTGGTAAGCGCATCCTCATCACCCGTGCGCGCCAGCAGGCAGGGCGGCTGGCAGAGTCTCTCGAAGCGCTCGGTGCGGAAATCATACGCTTGCCCACAATCGAAATTGTGCCACCTGAGTCTTATGCGGACCTCGATGCTGCTCTCGAAGCGATCAGCGGCTTCGATTGGCTCATCGTAAGCAGCGCGAATGCAGTCGCGGCGCTGGCTGATCGCATGCGGTTTCTGGGGATTGCGCCAGAACAGTTCAACCATTTGCAGATCGCCGCGGTTGGATCAGCCACAGCGATGGCTTTAGATCATCTTGGTCTGAAGGCAGCAGCCATGCCGGAGGAATACGTGGCTGAAGGTGTGGTCGCCATGCTGAGGGATAAGGTCGCCGGGCAGCGCGTATTGCTGGCGCGAGCCCGCGTGGCCCGCGATGTCATTCCTGAGGAGTTGCGCAGGTACGGGGCCGATATTCAGGTGGTGGAAGCCTATCGGACCGTCATTCCAGTGGAGTCGATGGATCAGGTCCGGGTGTTATTCGCCGAAGCCCAGCCGCTGCCTGACGCCGTGACCTTCACCAGTTCCTCCACGGTGAGCAATTTCTTCTCGCTGCTCGCGGCTGCGAAACTGGAAGTGCCACGGGGGCTGCGCGCAATCTCCATCGGGCCGGTGACGACGCGCACATTGCAACAGCATGGATGGGCGCCGGCCTGTCAGGCTGAGCAGTACGACATTCCCGGTCTCACCGCGGCTTGCGTGAAGCTGCTCGCGCTGCATGATCGCTAGAAGCGCAGCAGGTAGCTGACTTTTACGTACAGAGTCTTGCCGTCATTCATCAGGGACGAATAGGTTGGGGCAAGAATCGGCTCGTTGGTATCGCATTGCCCGTTTCCATCGCGCGTGCAGAGTGCCCGGTCGATGTTTGCGAAATTTCCCAGATAGCCGAAGTAAACCGCTGTGCCAGGATGCGGCATATACGTTACCAGGGCATCGGCAAAAAGAGTCTTGGAATTGGTCAGACTTGTGAACTGAGCATTCGGCAAGGTTGAAATGTATTGCCCGATAAGGTTGAACGAAAGTGCCTTCGTCACCTGATAATTCCAGCGCGAAATGAATTCGTGATTGTCATAGACCACATCGCCGGTGGCCGGATCGGTGAAGTGCGTGTACACGTAGCTGTTCTGCAAATCGATCGAGCTGATCGGTTTTACCTCGACGTTGAGGTTTGGTGAACTGATGTCGACCGGAACCGGTCCCTCATCGCTCGGGGGCGAGTAGTTGATCACTCGCCCTGCACGATAGCCTCCGCCTACGGCTAGAAACGGACCGGGCGAAGTATAGAAAGTGATGCCGCTGGTGTGGCTCCCGTACTCCACATCGCGCGTGAGTACGGTGTAGTCGACTGGGCGCAAGCGATCCTGCCCCAGGGAGACATACGCTGACACAGAGGTTCGATGTTTGAATGTGATTCCATACGAGGGACTGATGTATGCGTCGAGCGGCGTCCCCGTATGGTCCCAGATGCGCTCGGCGTATACCTGCGGCCCGTGGGAAAGGACCATCCCCTTTTGGGGGCGAAAAGTGTAGCTGTATGCGCCGTTGGGTTCACGCACGTCGGGGCGGCGGAAAAATCCTGTATCGGTAACGAAACCGGGCGATGTGTCGCTATAGGCAAGCCACCAATTGCGATGGAGGCTGGAGTAATCCACCTCCTGTACCCATGACTGTCCGCTGCAGGTGAGGGTGAGCGTTTCGCACTCCTGCTCGCCCTGCGTTGCATTGCTGACATTTTTGGTCGCCGACGTTACGCCCTGACCTGTGAGCGTCCAGCGATTCTTGATGCGCGCTCGATAATCGAAACCGCCGGCACGGTTGAATGAATCGAGGTATTCGCGATCCGCATAGATCACGCCCACGTTCGACAACTTGCCCAGGTCGCGATTCGCGCGGCCGCTGTAAAATTCGGCACGTGTGCCGGATTCGGGGTCCTGTGGCGGCACTGCCTCGCCCGGACTTCTGTCGTCGACCCCCAGCAGGCCCAGTGCCCAGGGGCCCAGTTTTCCCGTGAGGCGGGCGCCGTACTGCGGCTTCGCAATGTTGTTGGTGTAGTAAAGGCTGACCGGGGTTTGGAAATAGCTGCTGTTTTCAATAAAAAACGGGCGCACTTCAGCAAAGTAGGGAGGGAATCGCTGGTTGGGGATCGCCGGGTTGTCGATACCCACCTGGCTGAAATCAGGATTGACCGTGGTATCGAGGATCAAGCTGTTGTGAATGATGAATTTCGCGTCGAGCCCGGAGTATCCCTGGAAGTGCTTGCTCTGAAAGTAAGGGTTGTCGGCATCAATGCTGTTTAATTGGCGCAAGTTACGGCCCAATGCATAAGGTTCCAGTTGAATATGTTTGCCGCGCTCGATATCGCTGAATCCTTCCGCGGCCATGTCTTGCGTGAGCCGGCCGGCAATCGCGTGCCGGCTTTGCGGCCAGAAGGCTTGTTCGCTGGCATGAGAGATATTTCTCTGAAGAATGATGCCCCAGGTGCGTGTCTCCCCCGGATCGGCCTGTTTGAAATACATGCTGGCGAAAGGTATGCGCATCAGCACGACGTAGCCGGTCGGCGTACGCTTGCTCCAGGTGTCCCAGACGGTGTCGAACGAATAATCGGAGGAGTTTTGTTCGCTGTATAGGCCGTCTGCCTGGATGCCGAGAGGGTTGGCATCAAACACAAAGGCTCGGCGCTGGTCGTCGAAGGTGTCGAGCATTACTTCGACAAAATCGTCATCGCCCAGAGAATCGCGCGCGAGCATGTGAGCACGGATCAGGCCTGGTGTTCTGTCGCTGCAAACAAACGCCGCATAGAAATATTCTCGCGTGTATCCCAGGTAGGCCACGGTGGCCTCTGTTGCTGGGTGCCCATCGATGGGATAGCGATCGATGAAGTTGTCGATGCGCAGCATTTGCTTCGCAACTGCAGAGCGCGCAGAGAGAAAGTCGCTCAATCGTGGTTCGCTCTGCAGGCGAGGAATGCTGACGTGGTCGACGTGGCTCACGGCCGCATGCAAACCTGGCGCCGAGGCAGCAGATTCGATCGATGCGCTGGGAGCCGAGGGCAATGCATCTACCCTTGTAAGCGGGGGCACCGAGGATGCGACAAGATGCGTGATGCTGCCTGCGAACAGGCAAAGCACGAGCAGAAACACTTGTCGCGCGGCGTTTGGACGCATGCTTTGAATCGGTTTGCTCCAGCGTTAGACAGGCAGAAAAGTGCAGCAATGCATTTAGTTTAACGGAACCTTGACCCTTGTCCGTCGCGCGTATCTTGCTGATTATCTCCTTTTGACGAAAAAGTTTTGCTTTCGCTCACATTTTTTCGTGTCGTCGAGTGAATTATTTCGCAGGCGTTAAGAAATAGTTCCATCGGGGTTGATTTCAGCCGCATTCTGTGCGGTGAGGTTGCCGAAGCGGTCTAAGCTACGTTGGTGTTTTGAGAGGCCAACACGAAGCGTCATCCACTCGCAATTGTTCCTGTTCTTGCTCCGGTCGGGATGACAATTCTATGGGTACTGGCTTGGATTGACCGCTGGCTCAACTCCACTACGCTTCGCTCCGGATGACAATTCAAGGGGTACCGGCTTGGATTGAAGTTTGCTGCTCGTCGTTGAGAATCGGCTGCGAAACGGTTAAAAATAGCTCGCCCTGTTCGGTCATGCGCTTCTACGCGCTGGGGCGGGTCTGCGTTATAGTGACTGCACTGGATCGAATCCACAATTTGCATTTTGAGGAAGGGTTTCTATGCATAGCTTTGCGCGAGGGGTGTGCCTGGCGCTCTTAGGCTGCATTTCCCTGGCGGGTGTACTGCCGTTAGCGCTCGCCGAAGACGAAGGGAAGGTCGCCGCTCGCAATGCTATGGAGAAGGAACTCGAGTCCATCGCAATCATTGAACGGAAGGTCATGGTGCCGATGCGCGATGGTAAGCGCATGCAGGCAGACATCTACCGGCCGAAAGACCAATCAAAGAAGTATCCCATCATCTTTGTTCGCACGCCGTACAACTTCAACTACTGGGATGTTGACCTGGGCGCGCCCGCCGATATGTCGGAGCCTCTGGAAGCAATCAAACACGGATACGCCTTCGTTGAGATGAATGAACGCGGACGATATTTCTCAGAGGGTGACTACGACGTTCTCGGTACGCCACTCACCGATTCCGACGATGAGTTCGATTGGATGGCTTCGCTGCCCTGGTCCTCCGCCAAAGTTGGACTCGTTGGCTGCTCCTCGACGGCGGAGTGGGAGTTGGCCGTGGCCTCGCGCGGTAATAAGGCGCTCACGACGTTTAGTCCGGAAAGCTTCGGTGCGGGCGTCGGCCGTGTCGCTCCTTACTACGAGCAGGGTAATTGGTTTCGTGGCGGCGCGTTTCAAATGCTGTTCGGTTCCTGGCTATACGACTCGGGTTTGCAGGCGAATAACGGCCAGCCTAACTTCCCGCCGGGCATGTCGCAGGAAGCCCTGGTGACCGCGGCGAAGTCCTACGACCTGGTGGCGCATCCACCGCCCGTTGACTGGGTGACGGGATTTCAACATCTGCCGGTGAAGGACATGCTGGCTGCAGTCGGCAGTCCCAAGGGCATTTTTGCCGACACTACGCCGAATGGCAAACCGGGCATGATCACACGCACACCCAACGATCCTTCCTGGTATCAGGGCGGACTGTGGAACGACAGTATGCGTATCGACATCCCTGGTCTGTGGTTGATGACCTGGTACGACATTAGTGTTGCGCCCAACATCGCCGCTTACAACTACGTGCGTTCTCATGCCAGCCCTGCCGTTGCCAACGAACAATACGCCGTGATTGCACCCGTTGCTCATTGCAGCTATGACGGCGCGAAGGAACACACCATCGTCGGCCAGCGCGATATGGGTGACGCGCGCCTGGACTACCACGCACTGACCTATGGCTGGTTTGACCACTTTCTCAAGGGCGAAGACAACGGCCTCCTCGCGAAGAATCCCAAGGTGCGCTACTACACAATGGGCAGCAACAAGTGGCAGTCATCCGACACATGGCCTCCTGCGGAAGCAAAGCCGGTCACGTTCTATCTTGCAGGGGGTGGCCATGCGAATTCTCTTCATGGCGATGGCGCTTTGTTGCCCAAGCCCCCGCAGAATGATGCTGCCGATACATTTGTTTATGACCCATTGAATCCCGTTCCAACCACCGGTGGGGGGTTCTGCTGCCTGGGTGACGCGTACAAACCAGGCGCGGTCGACCAGCGCGCGTTAGAGACGCGCGGCGATGTTCTGGTCTACAGCACCGGGCCGCTCAAAGAAGGTATGGAAGTCAGCGGACCGATCGACGTGACCCTTTATCTTTCAAGTGACGTCAAGGATACCGATGTCACGGTTAAGGTTGTCGAGGTGTTGCCGGACGGTATTGCATACAACCTCGATGACAATATCCAGCGTGTGCGCTATCGGAATGGGTATGATAAGCCACCTGTCTGGATGGACAAGGGCAAGGTTTACAGGGTCATGCTGCAACCCATGCAAACCAGCGATTACTTTGCTGCGGGACACGAACTACGCATCGAGGTAAGCAGCAGTAACTTTCCGCATTACGATCGCAATCTGAATACCGGCGGCAACAACTACGACGAGGTGAAGGGTGTGGTCGCGCATAACACGATTCACCACTCGGTACAGTATCCGTCGAGCATCACCCTGAGTGTTGTGAAGAAGTAATCGTTGGACGGTCTGCAAAGTCGCCGGTCTCCTTTGCAGTCGACAGAGGTAGCCTCTGAGTCGAGTGCTGTGTCGTTCCGGTCTGGCTTGGAGTAGGGAATTGCCGGGCCAAAGAAGTTCAGTAGCACCCGTGCCCCATAAACCACGATCGCGCCCACGCCGACAGCGGCCAGCGTCCGGATCGCAGGATGTGTCTTGTCGTAAGTCTTCTGTTCCGTCATGCAGGGCAAGGGTACAGGGTCGGGAGTCTGGCCTCCAACGGACTGAGAAAGTTTGCCCGGCGCCAAAATTGTGCGGAAGGCTGAGATGGTTTCTACACTCCGGTCCACGGTATTCCAGGGGCAAGGCGGGATGGGCACTCAACCTAGGGTCCAAACCTTTTTGCGCTACGCGCCTTGGCCTTGGCTGCTTCTTCCTCTCGACTTCGCGGTGTGGCCTGGGTTTCGAGCGAGGCGAGCAGCCGGGTAGAGGCAGCGGCAATCTCATCGACCGCAGCCTGAAACGCAGCCTCGTTCGCTCGCGAAGGTTTGTTACAGCCGCTGATCTTGCGTACGTATTGCAGAGACGCAGCCTGTATCTCGTGCGGTGTTACCGGCGGATCGAAGTTAAAGAGTATCTTGATGTTTCGGCACATAGCGCATGTCCTCGGCTGTTGCGACAACGTGAGCATCTATTGAGACGCTCGCGCGGTTGGGAAAGCCTTCCGAACCCTCTCCTTCGCGCGCATCCATACCCATTTTATTTTATGAGCTTGCGAGTCCATGTTATTCCGCTATGGATCGCGGCAAAGACATGCTCTGTTGCTAGGAAAAGACGGTACGCCGGGGTCGGCGGTACAATCAGAAGCCCGCGTTTTTCGCAGTTCGTGCGCCGGTAGAATGAGGCGTAGCAATGCCCACGTCGATTGATCTTCCCCTGAAACAACCGCAGCGCAGTCGTCGCCGATTCTTTTTGATCTTCGCTCTGCTCGCAGTGATCGTCTTTGGCAGCCGTACCGCAGTTTCTTACTTTGTCGATCTGTTGTGGTTCCGTTCCCTTGGCTATGGGAGCGTTTTCTCGAAAAGCCTGGTTCTTCAGTGGAGCATCTTTGCGGCCTTCGCCGTGGCTACCTTCCTGATGCTTTACGGAGCCTTTGCCGCGCTCAAACGAGCGCATCTCCCCGACCTGCCCAGCAGCCACACACTCTTCTTCGGCGGCCAACCGGTGAAGTTGCCGGTTGAGCCGGTCATGCGGCTTCTGGCCCTCGGCGGCTCATTGGCGATCGCCCTGGTCACGGCTGCGGGCATGATGGCGGAATGGCCAGCGTTCGCTCTGTTCTGGTATGCGCCGCGAGCAACGGGCGCTGTGGTTGACCCCATTTTCGGTAAGCCGCTGAACTTCTTTCTCTTTACTCTACCGGCCTGGCAGCTCATTTCTGGCTGGCTGCTTACCCTCGCAATCATTAGTTGTGCGATCGCCATTTTCTTTCTCGTCATTACCGGCGGAGCGGGCGCCTTCGCCAAGCGGCGCAGCTATCTCACTCTGCCGTGGCGCGGGCTCTCGCTAACGTTCGCTTTCCTGCTCCTCATTCTGGCGGTGCGCGTCTACCTTGGACGGTTCGATCTATTGGTCGAAGATCACACCGTTTTTGCCGGCGTCACCTACACCGATGCGCACATCACTCTCATGGGCCTGCTGGTGGTCTGTATCGCGCTGTTGATCGGTGCGCTGGTCTCAGCAGCCAACGCATTCACTGTAGCCAGAGGACGCTGGTTAATCGTAGCGGTTCTGCCTGCTGTTCTCTGCTTCGCGGCTGTGAACGTGGCGGGTTGGTGGATGAGCAGTTTCATCGTCAAACCGAATGAGCTGGTGCGCGAGCAACCTTACATCGCTCACAACATCGCGATGACCCGGCAGGCCTTTGGATTAGACAAGTTTCTGCAACGCCAGTTTCCCGCGGAGACGACCGTTGGTGCGGCCGACGTGGCGAACAATCAACCCACGTTGCAAAACATTCGCCTTTGGGACTGGCAGGCACTGCAGGATACTCTGCGACAGATTCAGGAGATCCGCACCTACTACGACTTTCCAGACATTGATATCGATCGCTACCAGATCGATGGCAAGTTGCGGCAGGTAATGGTCGGCACGCGCGAGCTGAACGTGGAGAAGCTGCCGGAAAGCAGCCGCAACTGGATCAATGAAAAGCTGATTTACACGCATGGTTATGGCATCACCATGAACCCAGTGAACGGGTTTACTGCGGAAGGGCTGCCCACCATGTTCCTGAGCAACATGCCGGTACAGAGTACGGTGCAGGGCGTGCACCTAACCCGGCCCGAGATCTACTTCGGCGAGCTGACGAACACCGATGTGTACGTGAAGACGCGGCAACAGGAATTCAACTATCCGCAGGGGCAGAGCAACAGCCTCACTTCGTATGAAGGCAATGGTGGAATCGCCGTGGGCGGCATGCTGCGCCGCGTACTGCTCGCACTCGATCGTGGTGATCTGGGCAAGCTGCCGTTCAGCGACGATGTAAACGCGCAGAGCCGCCTGCTGATGCGGCGCAATGTGCGTGAGCGTGCGGCCACCCTTGCGCCGTTTCTTACTTACGATCCTGATCCCTACATGGTTCTCGGCGAGGATGGCAGGCTTTCGTGGGTGATGGATGCTTTCACCACAACAGACCAGTATCCGTACTCCAGGCACTATCGTTTGGGCGACGATCTGGTCAACTACATGCGCAACAGCGTGAAGGTAGTGATCGATGCCTACGATGGCTCGACCACGTTTTACGTCTTCGATAACGAGGATCCGGTGCTGGCGGCTTACCGCCAAATTTTTCCTGCCCTGTTTAAAGACGGTTCTGCCATGCCCTCCGGGCTGCGCAAGCACATGCGTTATCCAGAGCTCTTACTCAAAATGCAAGGCGCGGTCTACAGCCTGTATCACATGACCGATCCAGCAGTGTTTTATAACCGCGACGATTTGTGGACCGTCGCCACGGAAGTAGGAATGGGCGAGGGAGGAGCGCAAACCACCCAACCCTTGCAGCCGAACTTCGTGATGATGAAGCTGCCGGATGAAACCGGGATGGAATTTGTAGGCATTCTGCCCTTCACGCCTGCCAACCGTAACAACCTGATTGGCTGGATTGGCGGCCGTAGCGACGGAGAACACTACGGAAAAGCGGTGGTTTATAACTTTCCCAAGAACCGGCTGGTTGACGGGCCGCTCCAGATCGAGGCGCGCATCGACCAGAACGCACAACTTTCGGGGCAGCTGACACTCTGGAATCAGCAGGGTTCGCATGTACGGCGTGGGACTTTGCTCGTCATTCCAACCGGGCGAGCACTTCTCTATGCAGAGCCGATCTATCTGCAAGCGGAGCGAAGCCCGATGCCTGAGCTGCGCCTGGTCGTACTCGCGCTTCAGGACAGGCTTGCTTACGGGTCGACCTACGAGGCTGCTCTGTCGGCTTTGTTTGAAGGAACAGCATCGTCCCTTACGCCGGGCAGCGAGCCCCAGCGGGCTGCGCCGCCATCGGCACCCGGCGCGACCCAGCCGGCAGCGACGGATGTTCACTCGACCATCTCTGAGGCTGCCAGAGCACTCGAGGACTATCAACGGCTTACGGCGCAGGGCAAACTCGGCGAGGCTGGACAGAAGCTTGAAGAGTTAAAGCGCGCGATCGACAAGCTAAATAGCCGGTAGCGCCTGAGTTCCTGGTACACAAAGACGGGCGAGAGAGCGCGAACTTGAGACCGGCTTTTGCTTATCCCATCCTTGAAACCGAAGGACCGTTTCAAGGATGGGACACCCGTTCGTCAGTTGCAGGGATGAGCCGTAATGGATCGTTTTCTGGCCCGAGAGTAAGCTGGTAGTTGCACGATGGCAGACACGCAGGACAAGCTACTAGCTGAGACCGGGAACATGCGCGCCGCCATACAGTCGGCATTGATCTCCATTCTGGATGGTCTGCCCGACGCTGTTATTCTCTTTGACGAGGCATGGCACATCGTCTATGCCAACCAGAGCGCGCGCCGCATCAGCCGCATCCGACCGGAGAATCTGAATCGAGAGACCTTTTGGGAAATGTACCCGGAGATTGTCGGGACAAATCTTGAAAGAGTCTATCGTGAAGTGGAGGCTACGGGCGCCGAGCGCATCGTGGAGTCGTTCTACTACGAGCCCTTCGAGACCTGGTTCAGAGTCCGCATTGTAACCACGCCTGTTGGCGTCGTAGCGCACTATCGGGATGTGACTGCAGAACACGAGGCCGAGATTGCCCGTGTTGCTGCAGGGGAGCAGTTGAATCAGGTATTCGACGCCACCAACGATGCCGTTGCAACCCTGAACCGCGACTGGTTCGTAACCTTTATCAATCGTAAGGCAAAGCAGTTCATTTGCACCGGCAGAGAGATTCTGGGAACGAACATCTGGGAGAGCTTCCCAGCCATGGCTCACGAGGATTCTCCGTTTCTCCACCACTTTCGCCGGGCGATGCATGAAGGTGTGGCCGGAGAATTTGAAGCACACTATCCTCTGCCGCTTGAGTTATGGCTCCACGTCGTCGTGCGCCCCTCCAGCGACGGTATCATCATTTTCTTTCGTGATGTGACCGCGCGCAAAGTGTACGAGGATGCGATACGCGCGAGCGAGGAACGCTACCGGCTCCTTACGGAATTGAATCCGCAGGCGCTCTGGACTGCTGACAACGAAGGACGCGTACTCTATGCCAACCAACGCTTCCTTGAATACATCGGCAAGGATCTTGTTCCGCGGGACGGAACCGAATATTTGCAGTGCTTTTACGAGGGCGATCGAGATCGCGTCCTGAAGATATGGACACAATGCGTTGCTACCGGTGAAGACTACGTGATCGATGCCCGGCTTTTGCGCGCCTCCGACGGCGAAGCCCGCTGGTTTCATCTGCGTGCTCTGCCGCTACGCAATGAATCAGGTGCGATCGAGCAGTGGCTCGGGGTTGCGACCGATGTCCATGAGAATCGCGTGGCTACCGAGCGGCTGCGCGCACAGTATGCGGAGATAGAACGGCAGCGGCGAGAGCTCGAGGCTATCTATCGCGGTTCTCCTATCGGCATGGCTCTCTATGAACCGAAGGAATTGCGGCTGATACGCCTCAACGATCGCCAGTCTGCAATTCTTGGCTTGCGGCCGGAAGAAGCCCTGGGCAAAACCATCGAAGAACTCACTCCCGGCCTTGTCGAGTCGCACGCGATGATTCGTCGTGCCGCACGAGGCGAAGCGGTGCTCCATGGCGAGATCGAAGGCGCTTTGCCTGCACGGCCGAACGAGCATTGTTACTGGAGCGTGAATTACTCGCCCATCTTTGCCGAGGATGGATCTGTGCGGGCCATCGCCGGCGCAACCATTGATATCACGCACCAGAAGCGCGCGGAGTTCGCGCTGCTACAAGGCGAGAAACTGGCTGCTGTCGGCAGGCTAGCCAGCTCGATTGCGCATGAGATTAACAATCCACTTGAGTCGGTCGTTAATCTGATCTACCTGGCGCGCAAGAACGCCGTAGTTCCTGAAGTGCAGCGCCTGCTCGATCTGGTGGATGCCGAGTTGCGGCGTGTGTCGATCATCGCGACGCAAACACTGCGTTTCCATAAGCAGGCGACCAATCCACAAGCGGTCACCTGCGAAGATTTGTTTGCGACGGTATTCAGCGTTTACGAAGGGAGACTCAAGAACTCAAACATCCAGGTGGACCAGCAGATTCGCACGAAGCGAGCCGTCTTGTGCTTCGAAGCGGACATCCGTCAGGTTTTGAGTAATCTCACAGGGAACGCTATCGATGCTATGCCGGAGGGTGGACGGCTTATGTTTCGCGGTCGCGAGGCGAAGGAGTGGAGCACAGGGCGCAGCGGTGTGGTGCTCACTGTTGCAGACACCGGCTCCGGAATCGACCTACAGACACAGGCAAGAATGTTTGAAGCGTTTTTTACGACCAAGGGTTTTGCTGGAACAGGGCTGGGCCTTTGGATCAGTAAAGGAATTATGCAGCGCCACGAAGGGCTGCTTCGCTTTCGGAGTAGCCAGACAGAAACTCATCGCGGAACTGTCTTTACGTTGTTTCTACCTTCTGAACTGAAACCACCGACAGGCAATTCGCTTACTTAGTGACTTGGATAAGCATTTGGACAATCAGTCCCACTGCAACGGGGGAAGCCGGTCCTCTTCATTCGCCGGAACGGCGATTCTCCGTATCCAATCAAACAGATGTTGAAGGAAAGCATTCGCTCTCCCCTTTGTCATCCCGACCGGAGCGCACCCGGATTTCCTACTTCGCCGCACTTGCCACGGCCACATATGCGCTTTTCTTTCAAGGAAAACCGCAAGGAGTTTGACTGCATTGTGTTCGGCTGACTTGCCACAGTGATAGATACGATGTTGACCGCCGTTTCGTCCTACGGTCAAGATGACAAAAAAGAGAGCGTGGTCGTTCGTCTCGCCAGTTGTGAAGAAGATTGTAAGTCGCAGCCGATGATTCGTATGTCTTTATCCAGACAGGTGACCCATGGACCTGTTGGGGTTATGCCTCAAGAACGATCATCCTGCTCGCAGCTTTCCCAGCAGGCACGGCCTTCGAGACAGATGCTCCGATGCACATAGTGTTCATCGGGCCCGGCCTTGCTCATCGTCTTGAGGCACCAGTAGGTGGTGGTTGATCCAGTCAGTTCGAGCATTTCTTCATGCATGTCGCCAAAGGCGCCGTAAGAAGACTTGCTGCGGAGTGCGTTGCAACGGATCTGCACAAGCTGAGTCGTCATAAGTAAATATCCTTAACCGATCGCACTTGGGTCGCGCTGCATCTGGCCGGCGGCGAGCAGAATCGTCCGGTAGATTGCGGTCTGAAACAGTTGCGTTTTAAAGCCGTTTTGCGACAGTGGCGTGGCGGGCTGCATCGCCGCCTTTGCCGCCTCACGCGCTTTGGCCTCGTCAATGGTTGCTCCGGTAAGAATTGCCTCGGCCGCAGCCGAGCGAAGGGGTGTAGGCGCAGCCACCCCTAGTGCGACGGCAGCCTTGCGGCATTTTGTGCCGTCCATGACGAGTACGACACCGGCGTCGGCGAGAGGCCAGTCGAAACTTTCTTTCTCACCGTACTTCTGATAGGCCGAACTCGTACCCGGCTCGGGCGCAGGTACAAATATGCCGGTGATCAACTCACCCGGCTGAACGACGGTCTCGTTGAGAAGGCTCTTCTCGGGTGGGACGTAGAAGTCGCTCATGGCCACCGTACGCTTGCCGCGCCTGGAGGTAAGCTCTACGCGCGCACCCATGGCCAGCAACGGAACCGCGGTGGAAGAGGGATGAACCATGGCACACGTGGTGTTGTTGATGATGGCGTGATACTGGTTCTCACCCGTGTGCGCATGGCAGGCGTCACTGGTGTCACCCTTTTTCTTGCAGTCAAAGTCGCTGGAGCGGAAGTACCAACAGCGCGGCCGTTGCATGAGGTTGCCGCCCAGGGTCGCCATGTTGCGTACCTGCGGTGTCGCGGCGTGGCCGGCAGCGTCGGACAGTGCAGCATAGTTTTTCTGAATGGCAGGGTGGGCGGCTATCTCGCTCAAAGTGGAGAGCGGGCCTAACTGCAATCCATCAGGACCAGAAGTGATGCCGCGAAGGCTGCCGATGTTGCGAATGTTGACCAGCTTGGGCGGAGTGACGATGTCGTCCTTCATCAGGTCGAGAAGGTCGATGCCGCCTGCTTTCACAACCGCTCCGTCGTTCAACTGATTCAGGGCTTCATCCACGGTGGTGGTGTCGACGAACGAAAACTTGTTCATGCCTGTACCTCTTCCTGCGTCTTGCCAAGGGCAGCCAGCACATGGGCGGGTGTCATGGGTAGCTTTCGCATGCGCACACCGGTGGCGTTATAAAACGCGTTGCCAATTGCGGCCGCCAGCGTAATGATGCCGGCGGATTCACCAATGCCGGCCGCGTCCGTCGAGCTTTGCGCGATGTAGTTCTCGATCACGACGACTTCGATCTCGGGCACTTCGCGCGCACCGATGATCTTGTAGTTCTCCAGATTCGCATTCAGCATGTACCCGGCATTGCGATCCATGATGCGCTGTTCGAAGAGCGCGTATGAAATGCCCTGCAGGATGCCGCCATTGATCTGGCTGAGTACGCCCGTGGGATTGATCGGCCGCCCACAATCGTGGGCGCCAAACACTTTCTCAATGTGTATGCGGCCGGTCTCTGTATCGACGGCGAGTTCTACATAGTCGACGCCGCCGTAAGTAAGGCGCTCCTTGGAGTACTCCGCAACCCGGGTTGCGCGTGCCGAGATTTCGCTTGTCGGCATTTTGGCGGCCACCTGCTTCAGGCTGTATGACCTTGAGGGGTCGTTCTTCAGAACCACGCGCCCGCCGTGCACGGCAAGATTATCGGCCGTTGTGCCGAGCTTGTGTGAAACGGCTGCGAAGAGTTGCTGCCTGGCCTGGAACGCTGCGTTGCGCACTGCCGGGGTGATGGAACCTGCGGTGACGCTGCCACCCGAGTCAGGGCCAATAGGAAAGCGGGTATCGCCGATGCGGACGACGACGTCTGCGGGAGGCACTCCAAGCTCTTCTGCCACGACGATGGCGAGCATCGTCTTAGTGCCCGTGCCCAGATCCTGTACGGCCGACATTAACTCGACCGAACCATCGCGCGAGATGCGAACCTCGCAGGAGGAATCCATGCTGACGAACCGGTACCAGACAGATTGGGCGATGCCCATGCCGCGCTTGATGGGGCCCGTATCCGCACCCGCCGGTCTACGATTGCGCCAATTGGTGCGTTCGAGAATGATCTGCCGTTCGATTTTGCGTGTCGGCAGTTCGTCGATCTTGTCGCGCAGTGCAATGGGATCCATGTCGAGCTTTACCGCGAGCTCGTCGATGGCCTGCTCAAAAGCGAAGCACCCTTGTGGATGGCCAGGGGCACGAAAGGCCGCGCCCGGACCCGCGTTGATGAAGACGTCGTTCTCTTCCGTCAAGAGGTTGGGGCACTTGTACAGATTGGTTGCAGGGCCTGCCGTGCCGGCTCCCGTACCCACCCCTGCCGTTCCGTAGCTGGTCAGGTGAATCGCTGTGAGCGTTCCGTCTTTCTTGGCGCCGATCTTCAATTGCTGGTGCGAATCGGGCCGATTGCAAACGATGTGTTCCTGACGGCGATCAAGCATCAACTTGACCGGTGCTTTTGCCTTGCGCGATAGGTTGGCTGCGACGACACCTTCGTTGCCGACACCGAATTTTGCACCGAAGCCTCCGCCCATGAACTCGGTAATGACGCGCACCTTGTTCTTGGGCAGCTTGAACACATCGGCAAATTCGTCGCGCACGCTCGCAGTACCCTGCGTCGAGGCGTAGATGGTTATTTCTTCCGGCTTCCAGTCGACGACAAATCCGTGTGTTTCAAGCGCTGAGTGCGTCTGCACCTGAGTGAAGTACTCGCCCTCAACGATCACGTCGGCATCGGCAAAGCCCTTCTCGGTGTCACCAGTTTTCTTGCGCTGCGGCCCATGCACGTTGCCCGTTTGTGGAACGTCTTTCGGACCGCCGCCTCCGCCCGCACTCCCCGCGGCATCTGCAGGGCCAGGAAAGACCATGGGAGCGTCGACCGCGCGTGCCGCCGAGCGATCGACCACGAACGGCATGGTGTCGTATTGCACCTTGATCAACTTCGCCGCATCGTCGGCGATCTGCTGTGAGGTGGCGGCCACAGCTGCGATGGGCTGCCCAGCGTAGCGGATCAGGGGCCACCGGGAAGGCGTTTCCTGCTTTGGATCGCGCAGCTCGGCGAGTCCGTAGGTGTGCTCGATGACGTGTACGGCGCGAACGCCGGGCAGCTTCTCGGCTGCACTGGTGTCGAGCGAGACGATGCGCCCGTGAGGAACGGTGGCATCGACCATGCGCGCGTAAAGCATGCCGGGCAAATGCACGTCGGCCGTGTACTTGCCGGTGCCCATGGCTTTCGCAGGCCCGTCGTAGCGTACGGTCGGTTTGCCGATGTACGTGAGGTCAGAGTTAGGTGGCAGCGGCGGCGGCTCGTTGAGCGGCACCTCGCGCTCTTTTTGTTGCAGCCCATTCTGCGGAATGCCAAACACGAAACTTGCCGTGCGTTTTTCTTCCTTCGGCTTAGTCCCTGCAGGCGCGCCCTTGGCCGTGTCGATCGCCATGTTAAGCCTCCGTTCCCGTAGCCAGCCTTACCAGGCCAGCCGCTACATTGCGCTCATGAGCTGCTTCGAGGGTTGCCGAAAAGACTTTGGGATATGTTCCGCAGCGGCATAAATTTCCGCTCACCGCGTGCTTTACATCACTGAGGTTGGGGTTGGGGTTGCGCTCAAGCAGGGCCGCACAGCTCATCACCATGCCGGGAGTGCAGAAGCCGCATTGCATCGCATCGTGCTTTACAAAAGCCGCCTGCACGGGATGCATCTTGCCGTCATGGGAGAGCCCTTCAATGGTCGTGATTTCGCGGCCGGCGGTGTCAATCGAGAGGGTCATGCAGGCCAATGCGGGCGTCTTGTCGATCCAGACGGTGCAGGCCGAACAGGAGCCGCGGTCGCAGCCGACCTTTGTTCCCGTAAGGCCGATGGTGTCGCGCAACGTCTGTACAAGCGTGTCGCGCGGCTCAATCACCACGGAATGTTCACGTCCGTTGATGTGCATTTTGACCGGAACGGCATCTGGCCCGAGGATGCGGTCATTTTGCAGGGAATCGTGTGCGTCGCGGGCGAGAGCGTGGGCAGTCTCGATGACGGAGGTTGCGGCAGTTACGCCCGCCCCCTTGAGAAATCCGCGGCGAGAAAACCTGATCTTGGGAGAGTCGGCCATAGCATCAGCCTTTCAGGCGGTTGGGTAGCTTTAAGATCGGTGGTTGGCCCGGGGTATTTTCCGCGGCCGCAATCTGAGTGAAAACGACTCCATAAATGTACATCGAACTAGCCCGGCCACGCCATCAGGCGTGGCTACTCCAGGTTTTATCGTGCGAATAACACAGGAGTTCCAGCGTGCAATCGGCGCAACGCGGTTTGCGAGCGATGCAAACCTGCCGCCCGTGGTGGATCAATTCGTGCGAAAAGACGATCCAATGATCCTGGGGAATGATCTTCATCAGATCCTTTTCCACCTGCGCCGGCTGAGTCGCTTGCGTGAGCTCAAGTCTTTGCGAGAGCCGTAGGACGTGTGTGTCTACAACCACACCTACCGCTTTTCGAAAGGCCACGCCCAGTACCACGTTGGCGGTTTTACGCGCCGCACCCGGCAGCGTGAGCAACTCTTCCATCGTTTGGGGCACAACGCCTTTGAAGTCGCCAATGAGCGTTCGTGCCGCGCCTTGCAGTGACTTTGCCTTGTTGCGGTAGAAGCCGGTGGAGCGAATCTCTTCTTCGATCTCAACCAGCGGCGCGTGGGCAAAGTCCTTTGGGGTAGGGAACTTCTTGAACAGCCCCGGCGTGACCATGTTGACCCGCGCGTCGGTGCATTGCGCCGAGAGGATGGTTGCGACAAGAAGCTCCCAGGTGTTGCGGTGGATCAGGGCGCATTCCGGGTCGGGATACGCCTTGCCTAATGCAGCGAGCAGGGCAGAGATACGTTCCGGCGCAAGAGGGTTGCGGCGCGGCTTTTTCTCTGCCGCGGTCTTTTCCGCAGTTTTCCCGACGGAACTCTTCTTGACCGCAGTCTTCTTGCCTTGGGTATTGCCGGCCGTTGCCTTCATCCTTAGCCGAGCCGCGCAAGCATATCTTCGGGTGTCATGCGAATACAGGTGAAGATCGGCGTGTCCTTGAGGGTGTAGATACTGATCTCCGTTTCCCGCAGTTGCTGTACCAGGTCGAGGAAATCCTCGGGATAGTTGGTTTCAAATGCCACGACAAACTCCTGGTCGTCGATGCCGAAGGAGTACGTGGTGTTGAGCTTGACGCGCGGATAGAGGTGGCCGACGCGGATGTGTTCGTTCATCAAGCGCTGGCGCTCTTCAATCGGCAACAGGTACCAGGGGCGGGTCTTCCAGAAAGGATAGATGAAGATGTATTTCTGGCCGCCGGGGCGAAGGCTTCCGCGCGAATCGTGCTGCCCCTCATGCTCATGCCCGATCAGATACTGCGAGCGCTTGGTCATGGAGAGATAGCTGTAGGTGGTTTGCAGGTAGCCACCCAGCGGCGTCGCCATCAGTTCGGCCGTCATATCATTCAAATCTTCAGCCGAATAGCAGATGCGCCAGAGAACCATATCGCTGTCGCCGCGTAGCCCTACGGTGGAGTAGGTGAGGGTCAGCAGCCTGCCGGGCTGGTTCCAGCGTTTGATCACTGCGGCAAAGGCTTCGCGATGCGCGTCTCTCTCCGCCTGGGGCAGCCGGCGCCACTCGGGCAAAACCTTGAAAAAGGTAAATCCGATGATCTGCCGCTTCACTTCTTTTGCCGGTGCGGCTGTGCGCTGCGGTTCAGCGGCCGCCTGGTCTGAAACTTCAGGTACGAGGGCTTCTGCCATGATGTACTCCTTTGCCGTACTCCTTTGCCAACTCCATGGTAACAAAGCGCAGTCATGCGGTAACGAAGCATCGTCATGCCCACTTTCGGTGCATCGAGAGCCATGGCTGCTTCCGCAATGCAAACGCGGGTCGCGCGAAAAAATCGGGCTTTTGTGCCAAAGAAAACCACGCTTCGCAACAATTTTGGGGCGGCTTGGGCCGAAAGGGCTCTATACTTCCACTCGAATGACCGAGAAAATCATAGCGGTACTAGCCTCCTTTATCGTTGCTGTTATTTCGGCCACAGGCTATCTGGGAATCGCATTGCTGATGGGGATTGAGTCGGCTTGTATTCCACTCCCTTCAGAGATCATCATGCCGTTCTCCGGCTACCTGGTGTACATGGGCCGCTTCCATTTGTTGTGGGTGGCCACGGCGGGCGCGATTGGCTGCAATCTGGGTTCGGCCGTTGCTTATTGGGTGGGCTCGCATGGTGGGCGCCCACTGGTGGAGCGTTTCGGCCGCTATGTTCTGCTGAGCCGCCGCGATCTCGACCGCACGACGACTTTCTTTGAGAAATACGGCTCGAGCACCGTTTTCATCGCCCGCCTGCTGCCGGTGGTTCGCACCTTTATCGCTCTGCCGGCCGGAATTGCGAGAATGCCTTTGTGGCGCTTTCATATCTATACGTTTCTGGGTTCGTGGCCATGGTGTTTCTCGCTTGCTTATGTCGGCATGAGGCTAGGCCGCTCGTGGGAGACGGATCCGCGCTTCAAGGAGATTTTCCATCGCTTCCATCTGGGCGTGGAAGCGGTACTGCTGGTTGGCATCGTCTGGTTCGTCTGGTCGCATGGGAAGAACCGGACCACTGCTCCCGAGGCTATTCGGGCTGAGTAGTCTGAGTTGAACTCTCCGTTGTTCAGTTTGTACCGGAGAGTAGCAACGGCAAGATCCGTTGTTACTTCCAGCATCCCGCGCGAAAAGCGCGCGAGATATGCGCCACCCGGCTTCGTGTTGGCGCAGAACGCCTAAGGCGTCTGCATTCGCCATTAAGCCGCCCATTCTCTCATTTGAGCGGCTCCGAATTGCCAAAGCAGAAATCAAAGTTGAGACTGTTGAGGTTCGTGGCGATGCCTTCACGAGGCGCGCGAGCCAGACGGTAGCGATCCGTTTGTGGCGGCGCGCTTTGCAGTGCTTCCAATCACATACAAAGACGCGAGAGGACGGACCCGCAAGAAATGTCTACGCCTGAAAGCAGCCAGGGCGCTGCTGAAAATTCCCCGATTCAGCCCGCAACCGGAAAATTAGGAATCATGATGGTTGGCATGGGAGCGGTTGCCACCACTCTTGTGGCCGGCATCGAAGCCGTACGCAAAGGACTTGCCAAGCCCATCGGCTCCCTCACGCAAATGGCGACGATTCGTCTGGGCAAGCGCACCGAGGGCAACAGCCCTCTGATCAAGGACTTTGTTCCGCTAGCCAGCCTCGATGACCTTGTTTTCACCGGATGGGATATTTTTCCTGACAACATGTTTCAGGCTGCGAGCACGGCCGGCGTGCTCGATCGTGACCAGTTGGAAGCGATCAAGCCTTTTCTGCAGGGAATTCGTCCCCTGTGCTCGGTTTTCGATCAGTACTACGTGAAGCGTCTGCACGGCGAGAACGTAAAGAAGGGCAAGAATAAGCGCGATCTCGCCGAGCAGGTGCGTGCGGATATTCGAGCCTTCAAAAAAGAAACGGCGCGCCAGGTCATGATCTGGTGCGGATCGACCGAAATCTTTTTGACGCCGAGCGAGGTCCACTCGTCCATCGAAGCCTTTGAAAAAGGCATGGAAGAGAACGACATCAACATCGCTCCGTCGATGATCTATGCGTATGCAGCGCTCATGGAAGGTGTTCCTTTCGCGAACGGCGCACCGAATCTCACCGTCGATCTGCCAGTCATGCAGGAGCTTTCACGCCGGAACAATGCGCCGATTACCGGCAAAGACTTCAAGACCGGCCAGACATTTATGAAGACCGTGCTGGCGCCTGCCTTCAAGGCGCGCATGCTGGGTGTGAGTGGCTGGTACTCCACCAACATTCTCGGCAATCGCGACGGAGAAGTGCTTGACGATCCGGAATCGTTCAAGACCAAGGAAGAGTCCAAGCTGAGCGTGCTCGACTTTATCCTGCAGCCCGATCTGTATCCCGATCTTTACAAGGATATTTACCACAAGGTAAGAATTAACTATTACCCGCCACGTGGTGATAATAAAGAGGGTTGGGACAACATCGATATCTTCGGTTGGCTTGGCTACCCGATGCAGATCAAGGTGGATTTTCTCTGCCGCGATTCGATCCTCGCCGCGCCCATCGCTCTTGATCTCGTATTGTTTCTCGATCTGGCGGCACGCACTCCGGAATTGAGGGGACTGGGAATTCAGGAGTGGTTGAGCTTCTATTGGAAGTCGCCGATGACTGCTCCCGGGCTTTATCCCGAGCATGACCTCTTCATTCAACTGATGAAGCTGAAGAACACGCTGCGCCACATCAAGGGCGAGCCGTTGATTACGCACCTGGGCCTTGAGTACTACGACTAGTCGACCATTCAGCGGACGCCATCGAGGCCATGGAGATCTCCGTGGCCTCGATGGCGTCTGAACCTCTCGGGTGGAGTCCTCTTTTGCACCTGCGCTCTTCAGGTTTTCGCGTCGGGAGCATTCATGACCGCTAGAAACTGGTCTGTTAGAAACTGGACCGTTAGAAACTCCTTCTTAACATGCTTCGGCATAGTCCTTTCTCTGCACTCGCTCGTTGCGCAGGAAACGAGCTTTCACATCACACCGCTGCGTCCCGTAGACGAGTTGCGCGCGGAGGCCCTCAAGGCACAGCCCCCAACCGAGCAGGGAACCTTCCTCAAGCCTGACCTGGTGGAGCTGGTCACGCTTGATCCCACGATCAAGCTCGATATTCGCTATGCATCCACGAACGATTTTCTCGGAACTCCTATCTACACGCAGGCTCGAGCTTTCCTGCAGAGGCCGGCTGCGGAAGCCCTAGTCCGCGCCCATCGCGCACTGAAGGAGAAGGGCTACGGCCTGATGATTCACGATGGCTATCGACCCTGGTATGTAACGGAAATCTTCTGGACGGCTACGCCGGACGATAAGAAGATTTTTGTCGCCAATCCGGCTGAGGGTTCCAAGCACAATCGTGGTTGCGCGGTCGATCTTTCTTTGTACGATTTGGCCACAGGCAAAGAAGTGCAGATGCCCAGCGGATACGACGAGATGACTCCAAGAGCTTACGCCGATTACCCGGGCGGGTCTCCGGAGGAGAGAGCGCTTCGTACGGTATTACGCCAGGCGATGGAGCAGCAGGGGTTTGCCGTGATTCCAACGGAGTGGTGGCACTTCGATTACAAAGATTGGAAACAATACCAGATACAAAATATAACGTTTGAAGATCTTGGGTGGTGATGAAGGCGATTCTTTTTGTCCTATGTGCTCAAGGCTGCAAAAGATAGCCGCTCTCCGTAGGATCATGCTGGCCATCGGCGCATAACTTTCCAGGCAGCTACCACGCGAAGAGGGCGTGGCTTGAAGAAGAGATTCCTCTATATAGCTGTCCATCGCCTGGCTCAGTTGTGAATCTACCTCATCAGCAATTGTCATAACTCCATTCAAAAGGATGGTGAAATCGATGCTCGCCAGATTCTTCTGCAGGGTTTCGAAGATACCGACCTGCAACATACGTGATTCCTCGACCATCATTGCAGCCGAATAGCCCTGTTGGCGCCGAAGTCGCCCATGCCGCTGCGCCGCGACCGATTCAGTTCATGACTTCCTAAAGCGTTGAAAGAGCGGAGACGATCGACCAGGTCAAGCAGAATCCTGGGAAGATGACCGACCCGTTGCTCGCGGCTCATGGAAACGGCCGTGATCTTTTTGTCGTTTTCGACGCGCTCGTACCAGGCGTCAAACGGTGCTTTGGATCGAGGATTCGAGAATCGTGGCCACGCTCTGAATCGCGCGCGACCGAACAGGCCCACTTGCGAGCCTCTGCTCGATCGCGCCGACCAGCGCAGGAATATCCATCGGCTTTACCAGAATCTGATCGGTCTGTAGGAGGATGGCCTGGGCGGCAGCGTCCATCTCAGGAAAGGCGCTTAATAAGATGGTGACGGCTTGAGGATTCGCGTGGCGCATTGCGCTTATGACCGTGAGACCATCGCCTCTTCCCGGCATATGGAGATCACTGAGCAGTACATCGTAGCTTCCCGCAGTGATCAGTTTGAGCGCTTCAGCAACGCTGGCTGCGGATGTTATCTCGTAGCCGTGGTTCTCCAGGACGAAAGTCAACGTATGACGCAGCACCGCATCATCGTCGACAAATAAAATTGTTGCACCCGCCACGGAGACCCCTTAGGCGTCCCGCGATGAGGCTGGGCCCGCACAGCTGCGAGTATTCGCTTGCGTCAGGTAGCCGACATTGCGCTGAGAAGATCTTCGGGAGCGAGGGTCGTCCCGCATGGAACTGTTGCGGTAATGGTAAAGGTACTTGTGACGGTGCCCAGGACGATAAACGTCACGGTGACAGTGATCGTATCGGTGCAGGGTACCCGGTACGGTAGGCCGCCGCGCCGTCACCTGGAGATACATCTGAAACGTTTGGGCGCTTCCAGTGCCAACTCCAGACTCGGTAGCCGCGATGTTACCCCAGTTGGTGGGTCCGCGAGGAAGTGTTCTACGGCCTCCCGTTGGAGCCACCAGATCCTTCGTAGTAATCACCACAACCCAAAATTGGATGGTGGATTCGTGCCCACTGGTGTTACTATCGGTCGCAACAGTTATAGCGTCCTGAAACGAAGAGCCATCGTCACTCGCTATCGAGCTCAGAATTCGTCGTGCAGTCTCCATCTGGCATGAACATGAAATTGCCGAGAAACGGACTCAAGATGTCACAAAAGCTGGCTAGTCGCTCCCACTTCATTTCCAATACGAGAAGCCTCGAGATGTTAGTCAGATCGCATCTTGGATGTGCTCTGACTTTGTCACCCAAGATGTATCGCGTTTGCAGGATGATGCGAGTCAGCCGTGCGAGGGTATCGGATCTCGACCTTCAGCTGCTACGTTCCACGCGGTGGCCAGCTTGAAGAAAGTATTGTTTTGCCTAATTGCCCTCGGAGTTCTTGCTCTGACAGTGATTGCCAGTACAGGAGCCCTCCAGCCTCTATTCTCCTCGAACTACTTACCACACAGCTATTGCTACCTGGCAAAGCCCGGACTCGTCTGGACGAATGTCGTATCGGACGGCTTGATCGCGATTGCCTATGGCACGATCTTTGGTTGTTTGATTTGGATCGCCCTCAAACTTAGAAAGATCCAGGATGTCCATACTTACCTGTGGATCCTTCTTTCGTTTGGAACGTTCATCGTGGCATGCGGAGCGACCCATCTAATGGAGGTCGTGACGATATGGTGGCCAGTTTATCCGCTCTCGGCTGCTGTCAAGGTCATATGCGTGGCCGCATCCCTTCCCACCGCCTTTCTCTTCGCGAGGTCAACGCCGGCTCTGGCAAAGAGGATCCGTCGCTTTTTGGAGATCCTTGCAGCTACCGGGCAGCAGAGAGATCAGGCGCTCCTCGCATTGAACACATCTGAATCCTTGGCGGCGCAGTTCAAGCGGGCAACAGAGGAGCTAGCCGCTGTGAATAAGCAGTTGAATTCCGTCCTCGATTGCACCTCCGATAGCGTGATCATGATCAGTCACCAATGGGTGCTCCTTTACGGTAATGAGAAAGCGTTGGCGGACCTTCCTGATTTCAAGGTAGGCAAGGATTATTGGAGCTGCTTTCCGCCGATACTTGACACATCCACGGGGCAAAAATTGCGGACTGCGATGGAAGGGCAGACAGAGGAAAAGTGGGAAAACTATGTCGCGCCCTATAACACGTGGTACGGTATGCGCGCGTTTCCAACAGGCGACGGGCTGAGCATCTTCTTCCGTAACATCACGGAAGAGAAGAGGATGCAGGCCCAGTTGGAACTTGAGCAGTCGCTGAGAGAGAAGCGAATTGAAGCGTTGAGCCATATGGCTGGCGGTCTGGCGCATGAGATCAGCAACCCGCTGGCAATCATCCACGCCAGGGCGAGCGACTTGATGAGTCGGGCGGCGGGCGATGAGCCGGTTTCCTCCCTTGATGTTCGTAAAGCATGCGAAAACATTGTGAAGACATCCGATCGCGCCAGCAGAATCCTGCGCGGTTTAAGAGGCTTTGGGCGGGAAGCCAGCAGAGATCCGATGGAGTTGGCGTCAGTCTATGAAATTGCGAAATATTGCATGGAGCTACAGCAATCTCGCTTTGATGCTCAAAATATTGAGGTCCGGTTAACACTCAAACCCGGGATCCCGGCTTTTCTCTGCAGAGAGGTCCAGGTCGGGCAAATCGTGACGAACCTGCTCAACAATGCCTTCGACTCGATCGTGCAATCGCACTCGGTGGTTCGCTGGATTTCTCTAGGAGCGACGTATTTGGATGGGGAGATCCAACTCGATGTCACCGACAGCGGCCCCGGCGTCGACGATGAATTCAAAGTCCACCTGATGAAGCCATTTTTTACGACCAAGGAGCTTGGTCTAGGAATGGGAGTGGGGCTTAGTCTCTCCCGCGCAATCGCGCAAGACCACGGCGGGTCTTTGACCCTGGTTCGGGATACACCTTATACCTGCTTTCGTTTGACTCTACCGATCAAAGAGCGCGACGCGAACCAGGAACAGCGACTGAGCTCGGTCGGGGGTGCATTATCAAGCTGAGTCAGGCGACAATTTTAATAGTGGATGACGAACCTGATCTCCGGGAAATCTACGGGTATTGGTTGGACGCAGCTAACTGCGCCCGATACTACACAGCTGCAAACGGCGAAGAGGCTCTCACAAGGCTAAGGACAACTCATATCGACGCCCTTGTGACCGACATTCGCATGCCGGTCATGGATGGAATCTCACTCGTTCGCCGCGTTGCGAACTTGGCACAGCCGGTTCCTTGCATCATCTTTGTCACCGGCCGCGGAGATGTCGACGAACGAGAGATGTACTCGTTAGGCGTTGAGGCATTCCTTGTTAAGGGTCTGGACCGGGCGGACTTTATCTACGCACTGCAAAACGTATTGGAAGAGCGTTCAGCCCTCTGGCTCACTCCCATGGCCATTGCGCCAACGCAATCGCTCATCATTCACTCGGACGAACCCCGCGGGACACAAGGCGCCCACGCCATTCATCTGGGACGAGGCGGCTTCAGCGTACATACCGATGAACCGTTGAGCTTGGGCCAGGTGAGCTTTCAGTGTCATTTACCCTCGGGCAGACCTGCGATGTCCGGACAGGGCCTTGTGCGATGGTACTCAAGAACCGATCAAGCTGTTGGGATCGAATTTACGTTTCTAGATCCATCCTGTCGCTCCTGGGTCCTTGACGAGATTGCCGCTACTAACCCGCGAGGTTTTATCACTAGCTTCTCTGCGGGTGCATTGAGAACGCCGGCTATTGGGGCTTTATGACTAGAGGCGATGCGTCTGGTTCCTGAGATGAAATGTGTATGGCGAGAGCAACGATGCAGAGCGAATCTCACTGTTTCCGTCAACCTTTGCGGTTAGTCCACCGCCTTGCTCATCAGGCTGCGATCACGCGCCTTGCCCGGAAGAAACCCGGCCAGCAAACCAATTGCCGGGAGATACGCACATAATTTGTACACGAAGAAAATGCTGGTCGAATCGGCAATTCTTCCCAGCACGGCCGCTCCAATACCGCCCATTCCGAAGGCGAACCCGAAAAACAATCCCGAGATCATACCCACTCGGCCGGGAATCAGTTCCTGTGCGTAGACGAGTATCGCCGGGAAGGCGGACGCCAGCATGAATGCGACCATCACACTCAGTACGGTCGTCCAGAAAAGATTGGCGTAAGGCAGCAACAGCGTGAGCGGCAGAATGCCGAGAATGGAAGTCCAGATCACCGCCTTGCGGCCGATGCGGTCACCGATGGGGCCGCCGACCAGTGTTCCCACGGCCACCGCGGCAAGAAACGCAAACAGATGGAGTTGCGAACTCCGCACCGACAAGTGAAAGCGGGCTATCAGATAAAACGTGTAGTAACTGGTGAAGCTGGCGAGATAGAAATACTTCGAGAAAACGAGAGCGATCAACACTGCTACGGCCGAGGTTACCTGGCGGCGCGATAGTCCGTTGGCCATCTCAGCATGTTTCGCCGCGCGCTTTTTCAGATGTGTCAGCCGCTCTTTGTACCAACGGCTTACCCGTGAGAGCACGACGATCGCCAGCACTGCCAGCACAGAAAACCAGGCTACGCCGCGCTGTCCGTGGGGCAACACGATAAAAGCCGCCAGCAAAGGACCAAGCGACGCACCCACGTTGCCGCCTACTTGAAACAGTGACTGTGCCATGCCGTAGCGGCCGCCGGAGGCGAGCCGGGCTACACGCGACGATTCGGGATGAAAGACCGCCGACCCCATGCCAATGAGCGATGCGGCCAGCAATAGCAATCCAAAGGTCGGGGCCACGGCCAGCAACAGCAGACCGGCGAGCGTGCATACCATGCCAAGCGGCAGCGAATAAGGCAGGGGGCGGCGGTCGGTATATTGCCCGATAAACGGCTGCAGAATGGATGCCGTCATCTGAAACGTGAGGGTCAGCAGACCAATCTGGCCAAAGTTCAGATGGTAGCCGGTCTTGAGAATTGGATAAATCGAGGGCAGTAGCGACTGCATCGTGTCATTCAGCAGATGGCAGAATCCCACTGCCATGATGATCCGAAAGAGCGTCTGGTTTTCGACCGGCCCCTCGTGTTTCATCGTGGTATTGTTGGCAACTTGTGTAGTCATGCGCGCGGCGGGTAGTTTTCCCTGTAGCTATGCTAACGTGGCTTGCAAATAAGGGAGGGGTAGCGGCCGGGGAAGAATCGCTAGCGTGCAGGCACGGCATTGCGCTCGTAGCGCGAGCGAGCTTCGGCAAGTTGCTGCAGACGATCACAAGACAGGGGCTGAGGGCAGCCAAGCTGCCGTGCAACCAGGCAAATGTGGGCAAAGTGCTCGACCGTCTCCATGCGCATGAACGCGTTCTGTAAGGTATCACCCGCAGTTACAACACCGTGGTTCGCCAGGAGAACAGCATCATGATCGACGATCAGCGGCTGGATGCTCGATGCGACATCCGCGGTCCCGGTGGTGGCGTAGGGAGCCAGCGGAATGGACCCCAGGGCCATGACGACTTCTGAGCAGAGTGGTTCTTCCAGAGCGAGGCCGCAGGATGCAAACCCGGTGGCAATCGGTGGGTGGGCGTGAACCACCGCCTGCACATCCGGTCTCGCATGGTAGATCGCCAGGTGCATGCCGATCTCACTGGTGACGTTTCGGCTCTCGCCGACGCGGCGGCCATCCATATCGACCACGACCATGTCTGAGGCCTTTAGCAGGCTTTTGCTCATGGCGGTGGGGGTGGCCAGAATACGATCCTGGCTCAGCCGGACGGAAAGGTTGCCGGCAGTGCCAGGCACAAAGCCTAATCGATACAACCACTTACCGAAACGGGCGAGTTGCTTGCGTTGAAGCGTCTCGGCGGAACGCTCGGGCGCGGCGGAGCTCAAAGCCATGTTCAGGGTCGTGGTGAATCCAGTTTTTTCCAGAGTCGTTGGATGCATACGTCACCGAATCCCCGATTAAGCTCTTCCCGCAGTTTCCGACGGAAAGAGCGGAAACGCAACAGGGAAAACGCAGATAGCGTGAAAATCAGGGTAGGATGAACCGGGAAAAGGGCCGCCGAGCGGCATGAGGGAACCCGTTGCTGTCCGGCTTCAGGCCCCGGCCCGGAGAAAACTTAAAGTTTTGGTTGAGGTTTTGGCCTGGCGCCCTAAGTGGAGGTTTGTCTGATATCTGGGGTGAACAATGCAAGAATTCGTTGAATGCGCATGCGCCTGATATTTATCTTTTGGGTTACCCGCTACCGGAAAACTGACCGTTGCTACGGAGCCAGCAGCGCTGACGGGCTATAAGCTCTTCCACAACCATCTGGCGGTCGACCTTCTGCTGTCTGTTTTCGATTTTGGGGCTGCGCCCTTTGTTGCGTTGAGGGAAGAGATCTGGCTTTCCGTCTTCGAGCAGGCTGTTCGAAGAACTGCATGCGCAAGGAACGCTGGACGCATCGTACGTGCCCGAGCCCGCCATCTCTGTAGATACCGGTCGCTGCTCACCCGTGGAAGCCGCAACCGAGATTGCCCGGAGTCTTGGTCTCGAGCGGGCAATCGTCCGTTTACCGGCGGTACGTTTACCGGCATCAAGCACTGAATAGTTTGACCATCTTGTCGCGGGATGCATCCACGTGGACCTGCATGGCGTGCCTCGCCTCGGCAGGTTCACGCCTCTCGATCGCTCTTAGAATCTCGCTGTGCCCGATCCAGCCGGGCACTGTTTGCGTGCATAACGTATCGAGCCTGGTTACGTAGCTCAGGGTCAGGTTTAGTTGGCCGATGACTCTCTGGTTGCCGGCGAGCTCGACCAGCCTGCGGTGAAAAGTCTGGTTGGCTGCCAGTATCTGTTCCAGGGTAGCTGCCGGGTCTTTTTCCGGGGCAACGATGGCTGCCAGCTCTTTCAATTGTTCGTGGCTTGCTGTCTGGGCGAGTTTCTCTGCCGCATAGCACTCCAGCAGCTTGCGATACTCGTACAAGTCCACGATGTCGCGCACAGAGATGGGCGTCACCATGAATCCCTTTCTGCGGATCCGGGTCAGCCAATGGTCCTGCATTAACCGCGTACATGCCTCGCGTACCGGGGTGCGGCTGGTTCCGCATCGCTCGGCCAGGTCGGCTTCTGAAAGGAACTCACCTGGAGGCAGTTTTGCGGTAATGAGCCAATCGCGCAGGATGCGATACACGCGCTCCACTTCTCCCAGCTTGTCGACTTTTGCCTGTGCTTGTTTTGTCAATCGAGCGTCACCGGTGGATGCATCCACAGAGAATACTACCGGGTCGGGCGAAAACGCAGCTGTGGCGGTCGCTTGGGTGAGTCTGGGTTCCGGGGTGCGAGCTGTGGGGAACAGCTTTACCTTCCAGGGCCGGGGAAGAAGCCTTGAGGGACGCTGGGGTGTCTATCGCCTCGAAGCGGGCCGGGTAGATGGCTTGTCTGCTGTGTAATTATCCTAGTTAGGGAGTTTCGGCTGAGGGGGTATACCTTATGACGATTGACCGGCGTTTCTTGAGGACGAAGCCCGCCGTCACCGCTCCTACCGTGACCCGCTGGGTATTGCTGGCGCTCGCGGTCGTCGCCTCGACCTTCATGGCCCTGGCTCAGTCTGAGCCACACCATGCTCCTCGGGTGCGCGACCGGCTGCCGGATACTTATCATATCTATTCCGTGCTGATGCCGGGTCAGGTGTTCTCTGACATGGATTCGGGCCAGGGTCAGCCCTGGGCTATCAGCGACACCACGGTGAATGAAGAGGACATCAATCCGAAACTCGCGCCGGAGGCAACGCTGCAGGCCCCCCCTGATAACGCGCGCGCTTTTCACGAAGCAGTCAGCGATTACAACCAGCGCAAGGGAGAGCGTCTTGTTCTGAAGCGGCATTTCGATCTGTCACGCCCCTACGCGCTGCTGACGCCAGCGGAAACCGAGCAGTTCAAAGCATCACGTACGTCCATGAATGTAAGTTCGTCCACGCGGTCGCAGTATGGCGATTACATCGGCATCACCTTCTTTAGTGAGGCATACTTCAATAGCACGCAAACGTCTGCTCTGGTTTATATTCTCGATTGGTGCGGTAACCTGTGTTCACAATCTGAGTGGGTTTATCTGGAGAAACAAAACGGCGTGTGGGTTCGCCGCTCCGGCAAGGCTCCCTCCCAAAGGTAAGGTTTCGGAGAGAGCTATGCGCCATCACGTTCGTGTCCTGACCTATGTTTTCTCGGCGGTAGTGGGCCTTGGTGGGTTCAACGCATTCGGCCAGCAGGCGCAACCGGTCCGCGTGGCGATTGTCGGCCTTGAGCATGGGCATGTGGCCGGCTTTCTCAAGCAGTTCCCTAAGCAGCATGATGTGGAACTGGTCGGCATCGTGGACGCGGATACAGAACTTTCGCAACGCTATGCGGAGCAATTCCATCTCGATTCCAGCCTTTTCTATACACAACTGGAGGCGATGGTCGCGGCGCGCCATCCTCAGGCGCTGCTTGTTTACACCTCTGTGGGCAATCACCGCAAAGTCATCGAAGCCGCGGCGCAGCAGGGAATCAGCGTCATGGTGGAAAAGCCCCTCACCATGTCGCTTGACGATGCTCTGGCGATTCGGCGCGCGGCCAGGGAACATCACATCCAGGTGTTGGTGAACTACGAAACGACCTGGTATGCAAGCAACAAGGCTGCGTATGACGAGGTTGCGGAAGGAAACTTGGGCGAACTGCGCCGTATCGTCGTACACGACGGCCACGAGGGGCCAAAGGAGATCGGGGTACCTCCGGAGTTTCTCAAGTGGCTTGTAGATCCAGAGCAGAACGGTGATGGAGCTCTGTACGACTTTGGCTGCTACGGCGCGGACCTGGTCACATGGCTCATGCACGGTGAGTCGCCGATCAGTGTCACGGCGGTGACGCAGACAAATAAGCGGCAGATTTACCCGCGCGTGGCCGATGAGTCAACCATCCTGGTGCGCTATCCCAAGGCGCAGGCTGTGCTCATGGGGTCGTGGAACTGGCCCTTCAGCCGCAAGGATATGGAAGTGTACGGGGCTACCGGATATGCAATTACGGTCGGCCCGGATATGCTGCGCTTGCGGGCCAAAGGCCAAAGCCAGGAGAACGAAGCCACTGCGCCAGCCCTTGCTGCCCCAAATGACGGATCGCTGAACTATCTTGCCGCGGTGCTCAACGGGACGTTGAAGCCTCAGGGCGACCTTACATCGCTGGAAACGAATGTGGTCGTGATGCAGATACTCGATGCAGCCAGGCAGTCAGCACGGGAAGGAAAAACGATCGAGCTGGCGCCTTTGCCGCAGTAAAGCCTAACGGCCCCGCGCCGCCAGGCGCGTGACGTGCAGTTCACCCGGTTGTGCGGAGACGGGACCACGCCGGGCGCCATCGAGCGACCTTTTTCTGCGAACTAAGAAGTGCGGACGGCCGTGCATCACTTCTGAAGGCAGGTATCGGCGTTTCTCGCCGCACAGAGAGCAAACCACAAAGATGGAGCAAGCAGGGAAGCCATCGGTCCCGGTTAACACGTCGTGGCCGCACTTCTTGCAGCAGACCACACAAGACTTCGGGAAAGCCAAAGTACGCATACCGAGACGATAGGCGAAGGAAAAGAGAAGATCAAGGGGTAGTTAGTGATCAAAACAGTACCACCCCCGCCTTTGTCATCTCGACTCGAAGCGTACCCGGATTTCCTACTTCGCCGCACTTGCCACGGCACGTATGCGGTCTCTCTTTCACGGAAACCGCAAGGAGTTCACGAGCGCTACAAAACTCGACAGGAAATCCGGGGGAGCGGAGTGGAGAGATCTGCAGTTCTCTCTGTCGCTACCAACTGCTGCCTGGGGAAGCAACGGCCTCTCTCCCCCTTTGCCATCGATAAAATCCTCCTCAATACCCTCCCGCCGCTTTCTGCGCCTTGATCCAGCTATTCGTGCGAGCTTCCAGTAGGTCCAGCGGCAGCACACCGCCATTCAACATCTCGTCGTGGAACTTGCGGATATCGAACTGAGGGCCCAGTTCCTGTTTCGCTTGTTCACGGAGTTTGCGGAACTCGAGTTGCCCCAGTTTGTAGCTCAGTGCCTGGGCCGGCCACGCGATGTAGCGATCCGTCTCTGACTGGAGCATGGGCTCATCGACCACACCGGATTTGCGGAAAAAGTCGACCACCTGATCTCGTGTCCAGCCTTTGGAATGGATGCCTGTATCAACGACCAAACGCACAGCCCGGAACTTCTCGCTCCGCAACCGGCCGTAGTCCGAGACTGGATCCTTGTAGAATCCGACTTCTTTCCCTAGTTCCTCTGAGTAGAGCGCCCAGCCTTCGATGTAGCCCGAGTTGAAAGAATGCTGGCGGAATTTTGGCAAGCCCGTCATCTGCTGCTGCACAGAGAGTTGCATGTGGTGACCGGGAATGCCCTCGTGGTAAGCGGTCGCCTCGTCATTGATCATGTTGCGGTGGGCGAAATCCGAGGTTGCAACCACGATGCGGCCGGGCCTTTTACCATCCGGAGTTCCCGTTTGATAATGCGTCGCCATGGCCGCCTGGAAAGGAGGAATCGCCTCGACCGTCATCGGCGAACCGGGGATATAACCAAAAAGATCTGGCAGCTTGGTTTGCATCTGCGCAAGATATTTCCTGTAGTTATCGAGGATTTGCTCGGCAGAAGTTGGAATGTACTTCGGATTTGTCTTGAGCGATGCCTCAAACGAGGCAACATCTGCGAATCCTTGTTGGTGCGCAATGGTGAGCATCTCCGCCCCGATGCGATCGATTTCTTTCAGCCCGATCTGGTGGATCTCATCCGGCGTCAGGTTGAGTGTCGTCCGGCTGCGAATGTTGTGCCGGTACCGTTGCTCGCCGCCAGAAAGCGAAGTAATACTCAGGGTTGTACGGCCATGGGGTGCGTAGTCTCTCGCGACGAAGCTGCCGAATTCTTTATAGGCAGGCAGCACTTCCTTGTTGAGCGCGTCGGTAATCTGCTGTGTCAGGCGTTGCTGGTCCGCAGCGGGGATATCGCTCGCAAACTTCTTGGCCGGGATCAGGAAGGGATTGGATTCCACTACCCCCTGGCACTGCGCGGGAACTTTCTCGAGCAGAAATTTCACCGGCATCAGGTTGTCTTTCAGTCCCTGGCGAAGCACCTCTTCGGTTTGCGCAAAGTATCGCGGAATCTGGTGTAGGCGCGCGATGTAGTCCTCGTAAAACTTGACGCTGCCGAAGGGGGAAGACAGGGGCAGATCGGCCAGGTCTACGCAAGGGCTATTCATCTGCGAGACAGGCATCTCGTAGTCTTTGAACTCGTAACCTTCGTTGCGCTGTTCAAGCGTGCGCACGAGCAGGTCATGCGAGAGAAGATCCTGCTCTGGGAAGCCCGTGGTCGAAATCGCCTTCAGCCGTGCGAGAAACTTCTGGTCTGTCGCGTGCTCGCGTTCCACCTCGGCCAGCGAAGCCTGGTCAAGCTTGTCGTTGTAGCGGTAGTCGCCAAACGCAGTGGCCGTGAGCGGCGAGGCCAAAAGGTCGGCCTGATATTGCTCTTCGAAAAGCGTGTTCTGCGCGGCAATGCGCGCGGTCACGGGCTCAGTTGGTGCGGCAACAGCGGTTGAAACAAGAAGCGAACAGCAGACGGCTAAAACGAAACTCAAACGGTCAGTACGCATAGGAATAAAGACTAGCAGAGCCGCGCAAGTCTGGTTTAAGGCCCACCCCCTCTTACCAGAGTTGATGAACCAGGGGCCGAATTCTGCTGTCGTAGATGTTACGTACGCTGGCCATCACTTCGGGCGTAAGCGCAGGCAGGCTCGATGCCAGTGCGTTATCGGCTACCTGGGCTGGCCGTTTGCCTCCGGGAATGGCACACGTGACCGCGTCGAACATCAGGATCCAGCGAAGCGCGAACTGGCTCATGCTTGCCCCGGCCGGGACCAGGGCTCGAATTTCTTCCACGGCTGCCAGCGCTACGTCGTAGTCCACTCCAGAGAAGGTTTCGCCCATGTCGAAGCGCTGCCCCTGGCGGTTGAAGTTACGGTGATCATCCGCGGCGAACTGAGTATCGGCGCGAAACTTGCCTGTGAGCAAACCACTCGCGAGGGGAACACGCGCCAGAATACCCACCTGCTTCAGCTTTGCCTGGGTAAAGAAGAGTTCTGCTGGACGCTGCCGGAAGCAGTTGAAGATGATCTGCACGGTCTGCAGGTTGGGGTATTCCATCGCCTTGAGCGCTTCTTCCACACGCTCTACGCTGACGCCGTAAAAGCGGATTTTTCCGGCTTGCACCAGATCGTCGAGCACGCCAAAAATCTCTGGGTGGTAATAAGCGCTGCCCGGAGGGCAGTGGAGCTGAACCAGATCGAGCGAGGCTGTCTCCAGATCGCGCAGGTTATCTTCTACCCACGAGGTAATGTTTTCGCGGCAGTAGCCTTCTACCGTTTGTTTGGGTAAGCGTCGCCCCACCTTGGTGGCGACCACAATTTCTTCTTTACGCGACTTCTTCAGTTGCGCAATCAGGCGGTGGCTACGGCCCATTCCGTAAACGTCTGCGGTGTCGATGAAATTAATGCCTGAGTCAATTGCCTGGTTCAGTGCGGCCAGAGACTCTTCATCGCTCGTCTCGCCCCACGCTCCACCAATGGCCCATGCGCCAAAACTGACTTCAGAAACCTTCCAACCCGTGCGACCAAGCGTGCGATAGTTCATAGCCGGATAGTATCGGACGGCTGGGCTTGTGCCAAGGGCAGTGGGCTTTCTGTCGCGGTAAAGAATGCGGCGGCACCCATACCCCTGAATTGTTGTGAAGCTCTGGTGGCTGTCAGGGACTGCTCTACTATCGTGACGAGCGGGCCAATACAATCGTGACGTCGTCTGGCTGCTCCGCCGAGCCGATCCAGTCTGCCACCGCGCCGGTGACGATCTCGGTAATCCGTTGCAGCGGCTTGCGACGATGCTCCCTGATCAGCGTGACCAGCCTGTCCTCGCCAAACTCGCCAAACTCATTTTCAGGCTCGGTTACGCCGTCACTGTAGGCGATAAAAATATCGCCAGGGTGCATCACCACGGTTGATTCCTCATAGGTGACGCCGTCGAACAGTCCTACGACTGTACCGTTGATGTCCAACGTCAGCACTTCGCCGTTCGCCCGCAAGAGAATGGGCGGCAAATGCCCCGCATTGCAGTACTTCAATATTCGCGAGCGCGGATCGTAGCAGCCGAGAAACATGGTGGCGTACTTGGCGGAGGGTGTGCTGCGATACAGTTGATAGTTCAGGGTCGTCATCAGCATGGCAGGGGCCAGTTGTTGCGCTTCAGACCCGTCGTCTCCGCGATAGTACATCCTTGAATCGCCTTGCGACTGGGCTTGATACTCCAGCAGGGCCGGCATCATGACCATTTCCGGCTCAAGTGAGTACGCGCGAACATAGGCATGCACGGTAGCCATGAGCAGAGCCGCCGAAATTCCTTTGCCGCTGATATCGCCGACGGCCAGCATCATGCGGTCGGTACCGAGGGGGATGAAGTCGTAGTAGTCTCCGCTGACCGTGCGCGCGGGCACACAGAGACCATGCACTTCGAGCCCGGGCAGGTCCGCGATCTTTTGCGGAAAGAGCAGTTCCTGTACTTCGTAGGCGATGCTCAGTTCGTTTTCCAGCCGCTGCTTTTCTTTTTGTTCGTTGATCAGCCTGGCCAGCGAATGCGTCATGGAGTTGAACGACGCCCCCAGGGCCGCCATCTGGTCGTGACCACGAAGCTTGATACGGTGGCTCAGATCGCCTGCATTTACGTATTCGGTTGCGTGATAGAGTTCTGCGACCGAGGTTGTCATCGTGCGTGACAACCGCACGCCAATGTAGAGGGCGGCCAGCTCAATCAGGCCAAAGAAAACAGCAATAGCGAGCAGAGCGTCGCGGGCAAAGAGTGCTCTATCTCCCAAGGTAGCGAACAGGGTTGCGTACAACACTGAGGGTCGAGTTGCTACATAAATAAACCCATTTCCTGGTCTCCCTTCGGCCTGCCAGTCAGCCACATCGAAGAGTGTTCCGAAGTGCAGGGGCAGGTCGAACCAATGGGAACGAGGGGGTACCTGTCCGGCATTGACGGATGCCTCGTCAGTCGCAGCATTCGCCTGCCGCTTCGGAGAAACCGGAAGAATGCCGACTGAGCCAAGCCGTTCGGCCGTGGGCTGCAGCAGGTTTGGGCTAATTGTGAGGTCAGAAGTTACGGCAAGGCGCCGATTGTTTTTTTCCAGCCTGATCGCGCGCAAATGCAAAGCCTTACGGTCGACGACAAAGCCCGTGAAATCGTGGGTAATGAAATCAGGAACCTGCTCGGGCTGCGCGGCTAGGGGCATTCCCTGCGTAGAGAGTACGAAACTCTTCGCACCTTGCGTTACCGTCACAGTGCGCCCGGGGAATCGCTCATCGGACGCTTTTGTGAGCTGACCGGCGATTTGCTCACTCAGCTTGCCCGAGCTTTCTAACGGAAACAACTGTGCGGCAAGTGAGTCGTTCACTGCCTGCAGATGTTGCAACTCCGAATGCAAGTCTGAAATCACGACATAGGTAGCGAACTGCCCGGTAAATAGAAAAGCCGCCAACGCGCCCATGACCAGCAGCAACAAAATCGGCATAACCCCAATGAAGAGGTAAGTGACGATCAACCGATTTCGCAGACGCCACAGCAGGGGGCGATAGCCCCAACGGCAAAGGGCAACCAGGCCGACACCCAGGAAGGCCAGGGTAAAGAGGACCGGCCAGGCTCCGAGTTTCGCCCCAAAGAAGTCCGCTGACCCAGAGAAACAAGGAGAAGACACCCAGCCAGAGGGTGACCCGGCCCAGTTTCGTCCTGGGAAGCAAGATCCGCTTTGCCAGCGCACGCACAGTCTTGGATGTCAAAAAATGGATCTCCATATCAGCTTGCGACTACGAAAACCCTGGAGTCATCTCCCCCGTAGTATAGGCCAGTGCATCCGCCGCGCCAGACATTGCTACTGGTTACACCTGAACGACCTGCCGGGCGCTCTTTCGGCTTCTGTTCGATGTTTTGCGCCGGATTTTTGCGATGATAGGGCTGCATGCTGCTGAAAGAACAGTCGCGTCTTCTTTCCCTGATTGAAGGCGGCTTTGCGTCGCTGCGCATCCTCATCATTGGTGATGTGATGCTTGATCGCTCGATCTGGGGCGAGGTCGACCGAATTTCCCCCGAGGCGCCGGTACCCGTTCTGCGTTCGGTGCGTACCACCGACGCGCCCGGCGGCGCGGCCAACGTGGCCATGAATCTGGTCGGGTTGGGCGCTAAAGTGACCCAGGCCGGCTTTTGGGGCAACGACCCGGAAATGCAAGCCCTGCGTGTGCCGCTCCATGCCGCCGGTGTCGATCTATCAGGGATGGTCGTTTCCACCCACCCCACCATTTCAAAAACCAGAATCGTCTCCCGCAACCAACAATTGTTGCGGCTTGACGTGGAGAGTGCAGAAGCGCACTCCGATGCCGAGCACCAGGCATTGCTGGAACGTTCGCTGGCGTTGGTTCCCACGGCCAACGCCGTCATTCTCTCTGACTATGCCAAAGGCGCCTTGAGCGCCGAGCTTTGCCAGGCGGTCATCAAGCGGGCCCGGGAGCGGAACATTCCGGTCCTGGTCGACCCCAAGGATCGTGACTTCAGCAAATATGCGGGCGCCACCACCATTTGCCCCAATCTTCATGAACTCAGCCTTGTGACCGGGATCGCGACCCGCAATCTTGCCCAGCTCCTGGATGCAGCCCAGGCAATGGTGACCCAGTTAGATATCGATTACCTGACCGTCACCATGAGTGAGAAGGGCATACGGATTCTCTACCGCGATGCGACCTTTCATTCGCCCACGCGCGCGCGCGAGGTGTTCGACGTGACGGGTGCGGGCGATACCGTCATCGCCACCCTTGCTGCTTCAGTGGCCGGCGGGCTTGACCCGGAAACAGCCGTCAATCTTGCGAATATCGCTGCCGGTATTGTGGTCGCCAAGACGGGCACGGCGCCCGTGTCACGCAATGAACTGGTGGCTGCTTTTACGGTATCGGCGCAAATGCAGGGGCCCGACAAAATTCTCGGTCTCGAGCACCTGCTGGTTCGTCTCGCGGAGTGGCGGGCGAATGGCGACCGTATCGTTTTTACCAATGGCTGCTTCGACATTCTTCACGTCGGCCATATCACGCTCCTCGAACAATGCCGCGCATTCGGCGACAAAGTGATCATCGGCTTAAACAGTGATGTATCGGTCAAAGGACTGAAAGGGCCAACACGTCCGGTTGTGGGCGAGAACGAGCGTGCCCGGGTGCTCGCGGCCCTGGGTTCGACAGACGCCGTCATCGTTTTCGATGAGCCGACCCCGCTGGAATTAATTAGAGCGTTGCGTCCTGACGTTCTGGTCAAGGGTGGAGACTACACTACCTCGACGATCGTCGGAGCCGGCGATGTAAGTACCTGGGGCGGCCGCGTGGAGATTGTGCCCACCGTAATCGGCCAGAGCACCACGAACACCATCCGCAAGATGAGTGGCAATCAGTAAAGAGATCCGGCCATTCAACCTCACCTTTTCGTGGGGAGTTCGTTTGAAGGGTACGGGCTTTTAGCCCGTACATAACCGCTCCTGAATAAATGCGGCTTTACAGGCTGCGGAAAAAGTCAATTTTGGCGTCGGCATGAAAAATCGCAACGCACTACAAAGCCCGTAGAGCGATTTGTGAGGCTCGGGTGATGATTTTCTATCACCAATTTCGACCCTTGTTTTGGCCTTCTTTGACTTTTTCCGCAGCCTGTTTAGCCGCTGAGGGACCGGATATGTTCCCTCAGTGGCTAAAGCCATCTCGGTACAGTGAGCTTATGTACGGACTAAAGTCCGTACCCTTCAACCATGCTCGCTGGGAGAGCAACCCCTTACAGCAATCGTCTTGACGAACATCGAATCCCACCTTACGCTTGGGGAGCATGGAAGCCTGTTTCAGCCCATTGAAACTTGCGCAGCCTGCCTGCGGCTCTTCATCTTCGTTCACGGAGTTCCCATGTATTTGAGGATCTCGTCTGCTTACCTGCCACTCTTACTGCTGTCTCTTCTGACTTCTCCGCCGCTGCGCGCGCAAGCTCCTGACTACGTCAACGCGCAGGTGACGATGCACAAGCCAGTCCTCGACCAGCAGGACCGCCTCCTGGCCTGGTATCAACCCGACAAGAATCTTGGCTACGATCACGTGCTGCACCTTGGTTGGGATTTCATCGAACACAAGGTTCCTGTCGATACCCGCACACACACCGGGCTCAAGATCTACCTGATCAACTCGGTGATGGACGGCGAAACGCTGCAGGGCACTTACTGGCAGCACAATCCCGCCATGGTCTACGCCGCCTTTGTCGACGGGCTTGTGGCCTGGTATCCCTACTCCGCAGATGAAGAAGCGATCGGTACCGTGCGCGGCATGCTCGACTATCAGCTTGCGCATGGCACCACTCCCTCCGATTGGGAGTGGCCCAACGTTCCGTTTGCCACTGCTTGTGACGATCAACCCGAATACGGCCGATGCATCCAAAACATGCCCAAGGAGTTTTATGGCGGCATCGAGTCCGACAAAGTCGGTCAACTCGGCGCATCTTACACGCTCTTTTACGAACTGACCGGCGACCGCAAGTATCTCGAAGCCGCCATTCATTGTGCCGATGCGCTCGCGCGTCATGTTCGACCGGGCGACGACGAGCACACTCCGTGGCCATTTCGTCTGGATGCACATACGGGTGTGACGCTCTCGCTTGAAGAGTACGGCGGCGATGTTGCCTCTTCCGTTCGTATGTTCGATGAACTGATTCGCCTCAAGGCTGGTGATACCGCCGCTTATCAGCGTGCACGCGACATGGCCTGGAACTGGGTTCTGCAGTTTCCGCTCAACCGCAGAACCAAAGCGTGGGATAAGTGGTCTGGTTTTTTTGAAGACGTTCCTCGCCGCAAAGACAACGTGAACCAGTTCCTGCCAGACCTGGTGGCCTACTACATCATGACCAGGCAAGATCCGGCTTCTGTCGACCCTGAATGGGCCACACACGTAGGCCATCTGCTCGATTGGGTGCGCCTCCGTTTCGGCCGCGGACCATTCCTTGGCGCATGGGCCATCGATGAACAAGGTGAGCCGACCGGGGGCAACCAATGCTGTTCACGAGCCGGGCAGGGAAGCCATGGCGGCCGGTGGGCTGCCATCAACGCCATGTATGCCGAGCTGACCGGCGATGCCCAGGCCCGCCGCGACGCGTTCTATTCCATGAACTATGCAACCTACTTCACCTCGTCCGAAGGCCTGGTCGCGTGCTGTGGGGTCGACTATAGTGCGCCCTTCTGGTTCAGCGACGGATATGCCGATTACCTCAGAAGCTTCAACTGGCTGATGGGTGCGCTGCCGCAATATGCGCCCACAGGTGAATCGCATATCCTGCGGTCATCTTCTGTCGTCCAGAAGGTCAGCTACGGGGCACATCGCATTGCCTGCAAGACGTTCGACGCTGAAGGCACCCAGGTACTGCGGTTGAACTTCAAGCCTGTGCACATCATGGCGGGCAGTACACAACTCGCCGAGCACAAGGACTTGAAAGAGCCGGGGTACACCATCGAACCGATTCAAAATGATTACATCGTGCGCCTTCGTTACACGGGCTCTTCTGAAGTAGTGGTGGAAGGAAAGTAGCAACGGCACGGGAAAACCTGGTCACGTTAGGCTACCGCCGTAGCGCTTCTCCGTATTGCTAAGCTTTTCAGCATGCTGAAATGTATCTGGGGTCGAAAACTCTTGTACGCAAGGTTAGGAACTAATGCCGACCAGACAATCATCGAAATCCGCGGTCTTTTCTCTGCTGCTGTTTTTCTTCCTCTTACCGCTTCCGGCGCCGCACGCCTTGGCGCAAGACCGGCATGGCTTTCCCGCGAACGACCATCGTCTCGTTTACCATGATGTCCGCGTCGACGCCGACGGTGCCATCGTTCCCTGGTTTGGCGATGGCCCATCGCAGGCCTACGATCACAATCTCCGGTTGGTATGGAGCTTCTGGATCAACATGCGCAAGTGCTCCAACGGAGTTCCTTACTATTTGCAGCACCAGGTCTGGATGCCCGATCACGACGATGAGCGCGGCCTTGGCGGAGACCAGATCAACATGGCGCTCGATGCCTGGAAGCTCCTGTATGACTATCTCGGAGATCAGGCGATTCTGGACAACATGACCATGATGGCCGACTACTGGCTCGATCATGGCATGTCTACGCCAACCGCCAAATGGGCCAATCTCCCCTATCCCTACAACACAGACATCCACTCCGGCCAGTACGACGGCGACATGCGCGCAGGCAAAGGTTTTCTGCAGCCGGACAAGGCCGGCAGCTTCGGCGCCGAGTTAGTGATGCTCTACGAGGTGACCGGCAACCAGCGCTATCTCGATACGGCCGTCAAAATTGCGGATTCACTGGTTAGCCACGTTACGCCGGGGGACGCAGAGCACTCTCCATGGCCATTCCGCGTGCATGCAGAGACGGGCGAAGTGGCTGTGCAGGAAAAGAAGGGAGTACGTTACACCGCGGCTTACACCACGAACTGGAGCCCGACCCTCCGCCTCTTCAGCAGCCTGGAAGAGTTGCATAAGGGAAAAACCAGTGAATATCGCCGCACAGCAACCCTCGTCACCGCCTGGATCAAAAAATATCCGATCGCCACAAACAAGTGGGGACCGTTCTTTGAAGACGTTGAAACGGCCGACTACTCCGATACCGAGATCAACGCAGATACGATGGCAGCTTACATCCTCGAGCATCCTGAATGGGATAAGGACAGCAAGGCTCAAGCGCATGCCATTCTTCAATGGTCACTGAACCGGCTCGGCAACCACACGTTTGAGAAGGTGAAGGTGACACCCCTCAACGAGCAAACGGCCTATCTCGTGCCAGGCAACAGCCACACCTCGCGGCATGCTTCAGTGGAGTTGCTTTACTGCGAAAAGTCTGGCGACTGCAGCGATAAGAAGCAGGCCATCCGCCGCCTGAACTGGGCAACGTACATGGTCGACGAAGACGGAAAGAACCGCTATCCGTTCGACGACATCTGGCTTACCGATGGCTATGGTGACTATGTACGCCACTATCTGCGAGCCATGGCATCCTTTCCCGAACTTGCGCCTGACGATCAGAACCATGTGCTCAGGACGTCGTCGATCATCCAACACATCGACTACAGCGCGAGCCAAATTACCTACAAGAAATACGACGCGCACTCGGTCGAACGACTGAAGCTTGCGGCCAATAAGCCGGTTTCGGTTAAGGGCGGCACCATGCAATGGGATGCGGCGAAGAAGTTGCTCACGATCACAGCAACTTCGAAAGACGTAACCGTCGTGTTAGCTTCCGTCGGCAAATAGACGGCAGAGAAGTTCGCTGGAGCTACTCGCATCCGGCCGAATCTACCTTAGACCAAGGGCACGGCTTTACGGGCTGCGAAAAAAAGCGGCATTTTGAAGGGTACGGACTTTAGTCCGTACGTAAACTGGTCTTGAATGAAATGCGGCTTTAGCCGCTGAGGGACCGGATATGTTCCCTCAGAAATGCTTGCGGTCAGAGCGATAGGGTCGCTACCATGCGCGCGAAAAGTTTGGCCCCGGCTTGCCGTCATCGCGGAGACGAGTGTTCACTCCGGCATTCAACTCAATCAATCTGCCGAATAGCCAAATCAGATCGGAAAGACGGTTCAAATACGCCAACACCTCAGGTGGAACCTCTTGTCCGCTTTCGGCCAGGCGTACTACGTTGCGCTCTGAACGGCGGCACACCGTGCGGGCCATCTCATAAGCGGCAGATTCAGTATGCGCGCCAGGTAGAGACCAGTCGGAGAGAATGCCTTCCGCGGCTTCAATCTTGTAGACGAGTTGAGTCAGAAAATCGACATCTTCCGCGGTTACATATACCTGCGGCTTCTTGCTGTCGGGTGGCGTCGCTAACGCCGACCCAACCCGAAACAGCGTCTTCTGAATCTGCTCCGTCCAGGCGGCGATCTCTTCATTTTTGCAAATGCTCCGGGCGAAACCAAGAACGGTGTTCAACTCATCCGTTCCTCCGTAGGCCTCGACGCGAAGGTCGGCTTTCGAAATGCGCACGCCACCGACGAGTGCCGTCTCGCCCTTGTCACCATGTTTGGTTGCAATGCTCATCTGTGTCCTCCTATGACTTCAGGAACGCGTGATTCGTACTGCAGGATGCCGCAATACGGTTGAGGTTGTTTCCAAGGCTCTGTGCAGCCGAACAGGCGCTCTGAAACCACACGCAACACGCCGGCGTGAGTAACGACGGCGATCGGACCATGATCGCCCGCCATGAGACGATCGAGAGCCGCGACGACGCGCGCCTCAAATGCCTGGAATCGCTCCCCCCTGGGTGCGGGAAGGCGAGGAAAGGCCGCGAGCCATTGACCGGCATAGATCGCGTCGCGTTGTTCTATCTGCTCCCAGCTAAGCCCCTCCCACTCCCCGAAGTTTATCTCGCGCAGGTCTGGCTGCAAATCCATGCCAATGCCCGTGGCATCGGCAATGGCTTGCGCCGTGGTCTTTGCGCGTTGCAGATCGCTGCTGACAATTCTCTCGATCTTTTCTTCGAGACATCTTCTGGACCAACAGGTTCAGCTGTTCGTATCCTTGCGCGTTCAGGTCAGGATCGGAGTGGCCACAAAACCTGCCTGCCATATCTGTCTCTGCGTGGCGGATAAAAAACACGGTGGTCATGGCTTCCATACCCCGCAAACGTAGACGGCAATCTCCGTAAGCTGATTGGTTGCGCCAAAGCAATCGCCGGTGACACCGTTGAACAGTCCCGCATGCTCCGGCAGGTCACCATCCACGCCCACATCGATCACGTTTACTTCTACGTCGTTGAGCCTTGCCAACACATTGATTGCGGCGCCACTGGTAAGAAAGTTGAGCGCCATCTGCTGCGTTACCGCCGAGGGATAAGCACTTACCCCCTCCGCGGTGATGCCATGATCGGCCGCGAAGACATAAACAGATTTGCTTACCGTTCCCAGATCGGCTCCACGACGAATGGCAAACCATTGCGCAGCCAGATCCTCCAGGCGCCCAAGACTGCCCAGCGGTTTGGTCAGCGTGTCCAGATGCGCTCTCGCCTGAGCCACATACTCTTCCGGAGGAGCGGCGATCCGATCGATCGCCTCTTCGAGCTGCAGTGGAAGTGTGGCGTTCATCGCGCCTCCTTGTGGTAGTGTTGCGCGCGCTCAATGAGCAACGGATGCCGATCGGGTGGGCATTGGAAAGCTCGCTCGAGTACCGAGGGTTTCAACATCTGTTCAGGACTGCCGCTGGCCAGGGGTTGCCCCGCGCTCAACAGCAGCACGGATGAAAAGTTCTTATCCACCAGATGCAGATCGTGGATCGAGGCGAGAATCGTGATGCCCTCCGCCTGCAGAGAGTGCAGCAGGTCGATCAGCTCAACTTGCCGTCCAATATCCAGGTTCTGGGTTGGCTCGTCGAGCAGCAGTAGACGAGGCTCCTGCGCAAGACCAAGCGCAATCTTCACCCGTTGCCGCTCGCCGCCGCTCAACTCGTTGAACACGCGATGACGCAGGTTCGATACATCTGCCAGGTCAAGCGCGCGATCCACGGCTGCACGATCATGCCGCCCAGGACCACGCAACAGACCGATGTAAGGAGCGCGCCCCTGCTCCACCACCTGCTCTACCGTAAAGGCAAAAGGCAGCTCAAACTGTTGTGGCACGAGCGCGATGGTTCTTGCGATCTCTTTAAGTGGAATCGTCTCCATGGGCCGGTCACCCAGCATGACGCTTCCGGCAGCGGGACGCAAAGCCCCGGCGGCGATTCGTAACAGTGTCGTTTTACCGGATCCATTGGTGCCGATCAGCGCCGTGCAGCCACCCTCATGCAATTCGAACGTGGCCTGGCGCAGCACGCTGTGGCCCTGGTAGTCGAAGTGGACGCCGCTCAAGCACAAGAGGCAGTTCATACGGTGTAGTTCCTTTTCATCCTGCGCAGCAGGTAGAGGAAGAATGGGCCACCCACAAATGCCATCAGAACACCCACTGGCACTTCTGACGGCGCAAAGAGCGTGCGCGCCAGGGTGTCGGCCAGCATAAGGAAAATTGCTCCGCCTAACGCAGTGACGGGCAGCAGGCGTACGTGGTCTGGCCCCAGCAGGAACCGCGCGACGTGCGGTACGATGAGGCCGGCAAAGCTGATCATGCCGCCAAGCGACACAGCCACCGCCGTGAGCAGCGACCCGATGAGGATGATCCAGACCCGCGCAGCCTCGACCCGGATACCGAGCTGCTGTGCGTACTCGTCACCCAGGGCGAGTGTATTCAGGGTGCGCATCAGGGGCAGGGAAGCGGCCGCCGAGAGAGCCAGTAATGCGGCGCTGATGCCCAATTCTGTCCACGCGGGTATGCCGATCACGCCGTGAAGCCATGAGAGCAAAATCCGGTTGCCGGCGCCCGTCTTATCGAACATTTCGAAAAAGTACGTGGAATTGGTAAACATGGTGCTGATGGCGAAGCCGGCAAGCAGCAGAGTAACCACGTTCGTTTTACCTGCCGCTCGAGCAAGGGAATAAACCAGCGCCATCGTAGCGGCTGACCCGGCAAAGGCCAGCAGGGCGGTTGCGCTAAAGCCAAACAGCGACCACTCAGAGAAAAAGAAGATGCCGATGCAGGCGCCAAAGATCGCGCCCCCCGAAGAGCCGATCACGTAGGGATCGGCGATGGGATTGCGAAATAGCCCCTGAAAAAGAAGCCCGGCCACCGCCAGTGCTGTCCCTACCAGTCCAGAGGCCAACACCCTGGGCAGGCGGATGTGAAACAGAATGGCCCGTTGGGTTTCGCTCAGCGGCTGATGTCCAAGCAAAGCGCCGAAGATGGTGCGCGGCGAAATAGGCACAGCCCCGGTTGCAAGTGAAAACAACATCACGATGCCCAGAGCCACGATCAAGAGTGTGATCGGCGCCAGAGTGCTCATTCTGGCTCTGGGGAGCTTTGGACCACGGTCCTGCCCGTGGCCCCGCCCAGAACCATGGGTCGACGACGATTCTTCCGTTTTGGGAGAGATAGGCGTCACCACTGCACCGGAAACTACTTCCATCGCCAGGATTCGCCTCCAAAACTGACCTTGATCCCTGTGCGAACCGTCAGGGGTAGGGCTGGATATCCGAAGGCCTCGCTGTAATGCTGGCTCAGGAGATTCTGAATATCAGTGTAGGCCGTGTAGCCGCCGCCGAGATCCAGACGTTGATAGGCGCTATCCAGATTGCGGTTTGGCAGCAACAGGGTATTGAGGAATCCCGGGTCTGTGAGAAAGTCGCTATCGTCACGCCGGCCAACGAGTGTGCCGGTGAGTGCCCCATACCAACGGCTGGCGTTGTACGTGAGGCCAAAATAGCCCGAGTGAGGAGCGCGGCGAAATGGCCTCGCGCGCACGAGTGGAGAGTAGGCGCCGATGCGAATACCGGGAAAGTTCGGATTGAAGCTGGGCAGCACTTACAGTTACGCGGTAGTGGCGGATTTACACCGCCTTCTCGGTGCCTTGCCGTGGTTGTGGTTGAGAGCGCCACGTTGCCGCGCTTGGTGTCGCGCTCGGTTGAAAGACATTGCCCTAAGGGGGCTTAAGGGTGAAACTCTTTAGCCATTTCCTCCAATGCGTCGATGGCAACAGGGCTTGGATCCTGTATCCCCGTGCCGACGTAATAGATTTTGCCTGTCCGCACCGCCGGCAGCGTGCTCCAGCCGGGCCGGTCACGGAGTGTTTCGATGTCGATCTTGCCTCCCCGTATGAGCAGCAGCGCCTCCGGGGCGCGCTCCAATACGGTTTCCATACTTACCTGCGGCCAGTCGGCCACCAGATCGTCTGTGACCGATTTGCCCCCAGCCGCTTCGATAATCTCGCTGATGAACGCATGCTTGCCCACGGTGATGATGGGGTCGTACCAGATGGGGAACAATACGCGGGGAGCGGGTTTGCCGGCCATACGCGCTTTCACCGTTTCCATTCTTTGGATCAGGCTGGCACGCAGCGCCGTAGCTTGCGGTACACGGTTGAGCGCCTCGCCCAGGCTGGTCACCGAACGCAGAATTCCTGCAATGCCGTGAGGGTCGACCAGGTATACCGGGATGCCAAGCGTACCGAGTTGCGTGGCGATCTCCGTTGATCCGGGAATCTCGGTGCCCACGACCAGGTCTGGATGCAGCGACACGATGGTCTCAATCGAAGGCTTGATCAGATTGCCCACGCTTGGTTTTTTTAACGCCTCCGGTGGAGAGGTGGTGAAGTCGCTGACCGCGACCACATCGTCTCCCGCGCCCAGTGCGTACACGGTGTCGGTGATGCTGGGCGCAAGGCATACGAGTCGATGCGGATGGTCGGAGAGAGTCACCTTGCGACCGGCCTCATCCGTCACCGTCCGGCTCGCCCGCGCAGCGGTGCTGCAACTGGCCAGGGCCAGCAAAATCGCAACGATGCGATGAAACATCACGAGGTGGCTCCGGGCTCGCCCTTGACTACCAGGGGAAGTCCAGCAACGAGCAAGACCACGTCGGAAGCCACGCGCGCAACCCTTTGATTCATTTCGCCCAGCAGGTCGCGGAATCGGCGGCCTGAAGCAAAAGCCGGGACCACGCCACTACCGACCTCGTTCGAAACCAGCACGACCGGGCACGGGGCGGATCGCAACGCTGTGCAGAGGCTCTCCACGGAGTTTTCGATTGCGGCGTGGTCGTCGCCGCGCGCGTCGAGCAAATTCGACGCGAAAAAAGTCAGGCAATCGACGATCATCACGTCGCAGCTGGTTCCGTGGGCCTCGACGGCCTTTGCCAATTCCAGCGGCTCTTCCACCGTCTTCCAGCTTGCCGGGCGGTTTTCGCGATGGCGGTCGATTTTGAGGCGCATTTCGTCGTCGTAGGCCTGTGCCGTGGCGACAAAGACTACCTCACGCGCGCGCTCACCGAACTGCTGCGCGTAGTGGCTCTTGCCGCTGCGTACGCCGCCGAGCACGAGGGTTACCGAATTCCGGTGGGTTGACTGCATACATCGCCTCTGGCGCAGGGCAAGGCCCCGGCGCGAAGCGGGATAAAAACAAACAGGCAGCGTCCGTGCTGATAGCCATACGTCAGCGAGGTTGCTTTCCAGCTCTCCCATCGAAGCTGAAACGGCCCTGGTGGGCATCTGGCCGGTCTCCTGACTTTGCGCTTCAGCAAACTTGAACAGCCTTCCCAGGACGAGCATCCCAGTGGCTAGAGCGACTTGGTTCAAGCTCTCAACGCTTACAGTTACGGGGTAGTGGCGGATTCGCACCGCCTTCCCGAACACCAGATGGACCAACGATAGCTTGCCCGCTGCCATGCGTCAATGGGGATGCGAGCGAGGATCGATCAGCGTTGGAAAATCACGCATTTCCCGGTCAAGCCGAAGGTAAACTCAGATTTCCTTCAGTAGCCAGCGCACCGACCGCTTTTGTATCTCGATGGAGTGCGGAGCCCACATGGCGTGGATCGTATGCCCGACGGCAGTGAACACCACCCGGCCCTTGCCGAAATCGTACGCCCAGCCGGAAATCGAGCGGGTACCCCGGCCTTCAAAATCCAGGCCATCGAGATTTTCAGCTTCAAGAATGGCGTACTTCGGATCCTTGTCATACGACACATAGTGCTGCTCGTCGTTGACGATGAATGGGCCAATGCCATCGGTAATGGGGTGTTTGTTCTCCGTCGCTTGCACGCGAAAAGGCCGCAGCGGCGGATGACCGATGTATGCCCCACCCATCACCTCACGGTAGTTTTTCGAGCTGAGCGAGATGTGGCTGCAATTATGCAGGGCGTAAAACCCGTTTCCGGCTGCAACAAAGTCTTTGATCGCCGCGCCCTGCTCCTCGGTGATCCACGTAACCGGTTCGGGATCAGGAAAGGTTTTTGGCGTTTCGAGATCTGCTTCATACGCCGTGTAAGCGTCGGGCCCCAGGTAGCCGTTGGGCCAGATCATGCCATCCCGCAGGATGAGCAGTAATTGATACTGCTTCAAAAGACCGGCTGAGATCTGATCGTATTGAATGGTGTAGTCAATCGGGATATTCAGCTCCGTGAAGACCTTGTTCAGGCTTACGCGAATGTAGTCCGGGTTGTGATACCGGTCCCCGATCAGGGCGAGCGCACGGGGCTTGCCGTTGCCGCGGACGGGTGTGTTCGCCTGCGTGATTCCAGTCGCGCCGGCGCCCAGACCCAGCACTCCAGCACCGGCGACGAGGCCGGCATTCTGAACTAATGTTCTTCTTGAAAGATGCCTGCTCAGCAATTTCATACGCCCTATCCTTCCGGAACAAACAAGATGCACACCGGCTTTTCAACATTCATCGCTTGTCCCGTCGGCGTCAACCGACCGGTCGTCTGATCCACTTGAAAGAGCTTCAGTTGGTCGGAAAGCTGGTTTCCTGCCAGCAGATACTTGCCCGTCGGGTCGAGCGCAAAGTTGCGCGGAATTTTCCCAAGCGAAGGGGCAACCTGGACCTTGGTCAACGTCCCTTTGGCCGGATCGATCGCAAACACCGTAATGCTGTCGTGCCCGCGGTTCGAGGCATAAAGAAACCTGCCCGCCAGATCGATGTCGATCTCTGCCGAGTTGTCGATGCCCTTGTAGCCGGCCGGCAGGGTGGAGATCGTCTGCAAGGTGGTTAGTGAGCCCTTCGCGGAGTCATAGGAAAAGGCCACTACGGTCGATTCCATTTCACAGATCAGGTAAGCGAACTTGCCGTCGCGGCTAAAGAGCATATGACGCGGCCCCAGACCCGCCTTGACGCTGACAAACGCAGGATCGTTCGGTGTGAAGGTACGCTTCATCGTATCGACACGATAGATCCTGACCTGATCGGAGCCCAGGTTCGGTACGAAAAGGAAGCGGTTGTCCGGCGAGAGTACGGTTGCGTGCGCATGAGGGCCCGTCTGGCGCTCATGGTTCGGGCCAGAACCCGTGAGCTGGTTGAAGCCCGATCGCTCGCCGATACTTCCATCGGGCTTGAGCGGGAACGAAACCACGGTTCCCTTTTCGTAATTCGCGACAAACAAAACCTTGTTGGTCGTGTCCACGGTCAAATGACAGGGAAATCCGTCCTGGTCCACCCGGTTCAGAAGCTTGAGAGCGCCGGTCCTGGGGTTGATGGCATAGCTGCTGATGAAGCCATTCTGTTTCGGGGCTTCGTCTTGATCGGTCGCGACATACAAAACACGATGGTGCGGGTCCGTAGCAAGAAACGCCGGGCTTACGACGTTGGCCACACGGCCCGTGGCCGTCAGCTTGCCTGTCGCGGCATCGAAGCGGTAGGCGTAAATGCCGTGGCTTGCACCCGTCGCCGAGCTCGCGACATAGACAAAGTAGGCATTTGGCGCGGCGCTCCATGCCCGCGGGGTGATCGAGGCCAGCATCAGACAACACAGAATTGCGAAGCTGATCCGCTTCTTCAACAACCGGCGCACCGCATAACTCATGAACGCTCCCTTGCACAAATTCAGTATGTTTAGCGCAACGCAATCTTATGTGAGCCATCTCTTGCCCGGCAACGAATTCGGGGAGCCCTCTATCTGGCGCAGACGCGAGATAGAGGGCTCCTCGAAGTTACCCTCGCAAATTGAGAACGCCCCCGTCGAATGGAATATCCGCCCCGGTAAGAAAGCTTGCGAGATCGGAACAAAGATAAGCGACAAGGCCCGCCACTTCCGCAGGCGTTGCCATTCTACCGACGGGCTGTGTGAGCGAAAGCTCGAGAAACTTCTCTGCTTCTTGCCCCGGGTAGTTCTTCTTGATGAATCCATCGACAAAAGGAGTATGCACACGCGCGGGAGAGATGCAATTGCAGCGGATGTTCTTGTCCAGATAGTCCTTTGCTACGGAAAGCGTCATCGCCCGCACTGCGCCCTTCGTCATGGAGTAAGCAAACCGGCTCGATATGCCGATGAGCGCCACCATGGAGGCGAGGTTGATGATCACTCCGCCCTTCTGCGCCGTCATGGTGGGCAGTGCGGCCTGCATACACAGAAACACTCCGCGTACATTCACCCGGAAAAGGCGTTCGAAGTCGTCCACGCTCGTGGTTTCGATCGTACCGATATGGGCGATGCCGGCGCTGTTGATGAGCATGTCGATCCGGCCCTGCGATGCAAGGGAGGAGAAGACCTCGCTCACATTCTCTGGCGACGAGACATCGCACGCCAGAGAGTTCGCCCGGCCGCCTGCGTTGTTTATTTCGTCGGCAGTCGTGTTGGCAGCGACGGGGTCGATATCCAACACCCACACCTGCACATGGTTTGCGGCCAGGCATTTGCAGATCGCTTTGCCAATACCACTGGCCCCACCGGTCACCACGGCTACCTTGCCGTTCAAGTTCCATCCTTCCACTACGAACCCCCAAGAATCACTTCGAACCCCAGAATAAGGAAACACTGCTACAAACCACGAAATGATGCGAGTCAACTCACAACAGAGGAGTGTACGTTTGAAATGCTCAGCAATCCAGTGATTCGCCGTGGGAGCAGAGCAGAGTTCCACCGGGGAGGTCAGTTTTGCATATCGATCCCCGTAGCTGAAAATGGCATCGGCAGGAAATCCGTGGGAAGGGAACCGGCAGATCAAAAGTTCGGTGACGCGCTCGACCGCGCAAAGTATATTCTAGTGCGGTATGAAAACAGGCCCGGGACACCGGCTGAAGCATATCTGTTTGGCCGCGCTGTTGGCCGTTACCGTGGCTCCTTTCTCCAGAGCCCAGCAACCCGCGTCCAGCCAATCCAATCCATCCAGCCAGGAACAAGAGCAGGAAGACAGTCGCGGTCTGCGCACTCGAGAGTTTCTCGGGTTGGGCCGCATGCCCGATAAAAAAATGGCCGCGGAAGGCGCCAGAATCTTCGGGGCCAATTGCGGCTTCTGCCATGGCGCCAATGCTCGTGGCGCCAGCGGCCCCGATCTGCTGCGCTCGCCCGTCGTTCTCGATGACAACGAGGGAGAGCTCATCGGGGCTACGGTACACAATGGCCGCCCCGCCAAAGGTATGCCCGCCTTCCCGTCGTTCTCGAACGACGATCTGCGCAACATCGCTGAGTTTCTCCATCTGGAAGTGGAACTGGCAGCCAATCGCGGCACCTACCAGGCTTTGAATGTTGTGACCGGCAACGCCCAGACGGGCGAGGCCTACTTTAACGGCGCCGGCAAATGCAACACCTGCCATTCCCCAACCGGTGACCTGGCTCATATCGGATCGAAAATGAAGGCGCCCGATTTGCAACAGACGTTTCTGTATCCCGGGGGCCGCAGCCGAACGCCCTCGAACGTAACCGTGACCTTGCGCGATGGAAAAAAGATGACCGGAACCCTTAAGCATCTGGACGACTTCTATGTTGCCTTCAACGACACTGAGGGCAACTATCACTCCATTCCGATGGAGAAGGGAATGGAGGTACACAACGAAAAAGAGGAAAAGCTGCTCTTCCATCGCCAGATGCTCGACAAGTACACCAATCAGCAGATGCACGATCTGACCGCCTACCTGGTGACACTGAAATGAGACGGCCTGGCGTTTTTCTTTCCTGCTGCTTCGCCCTTGTTCTGTCCCTTGTTCTATCCCTAGTCCTGTCTCCTGGTTTAGCCATGGCGCAGAACCTTGACAACCAGAAGCTGTTACAAACGCAGCCGGTCGATACCTGGCCGACCTATAACGGTGACTATTCCGGGCGCAGGTTCAGCCCACTCAAACAGATCGACGCGTCGAGCATTCACGCTCTATCGGTTGCGTGGATGTTTCGCGTCACCATTGCGGGCGGCCCGATGCGCGGCGTGGGCGAGCCTGAGATCAAGTCCACCCCTTTGATGGTGAATGGCATCCTGTACTTCACGATCCCCGATCATGTATTCGCTCTCGATGCGCGCACCGGGGTGGAGCTGTGGAGGTACGACTGGGTAGACAAAGGCGGTCACCTGATAGGGAACCGCGGAGTCGGCATGTACGGAGGCTGGCTCTATTTTATGGCTCCCGATGGCTGGTTCATTTCTCTCGACGCGAAAACGGGCAAAGAGCGCTGGCGAAAAAAGATAGCTGACGAAAAAATGCAGTACTTCACCACCGGTGCGCCGATGGTCGTTGGCAACCACGTAATCGTCGGCGTCGGCGGTGACGCCATCGATGTGCCCGGCTACCTGGAAGCCCATGACCCCGAGACCGGAGAGCTGCAGTGGCGCTGGAATAGCGAGCCGGCCAAGGGTGAGCCCGGCTCAGAGACGTGGCCGGACGAGTACTCCATGAAACATGGTGGCGGCATGACGTGGCTCCCCGGAACCTACGATCCCAGTCTCAACCTGTTGTATTGGGGCACGGGCAATGCCAACCCGGTGATGGCTGGGCAGGGAAGAAAGGGAGCAAACCTCTATACCTGTTCCATCGTTGCTCTCAATGCGGATACGGGAAAGCTGGTGTGGTATTTCCAGGGGTCGCCTCACGACACCCATGACTGGGACAACGTGGAAACCCCGGTGCTGTTCGACGCGGAAATCGACGGTAAACCCCGCAAGCTGCTGGCCCAGGCTGCGCGCAATGGTTATTTCTTTGTGCTTGATCGCACCACGGGGCAGGGCGTCGTCTCGAAACCGTACGTTCCGCTGAACTGGTCGAAAGGAGTGGATGCCAAAGGACAACCCATCCCCGATCCTGATCGAGAACCCACCGTGGACGGCAACCTGCTCACCATCAACGCTGGTGGCGGAACCAACTGGAGACCGCCCAGCTACAGTCCGCAGACCGGGTTGTTTTACGTCAATGCAAGCGACGGTTACAGCATCACGTACCTTACCGACACCAGCGAACGTCCTGAGGGTTATGGCGGATCGTTCCACACACTCTGGGAGCAATTCGTTCTCAAGGCTCTCGACTACAAAACGGGAGACGTCCGCTGGAGCCACACATATAGAACCGCCGCAGGAGTCGACGGAGGCCAGCCAGGCTCAGGACTGCTGACCACGGCCGGTAATCTGCTTTTCGCCGGAGATAGCAACGGCAACCTGATCGCCTTCAAGGCTACGACCGGGGAAATCCTGTGGCATTTCCCCATGCTCCGCTCGTTAGGCAACGGACCGGAAACCTACATGCTGGATGGTAAGCAATACGTGATCGCCGGCGGCGGAGACACGCTGTACGCCTTCAGGCTGAACTAGCCCCTGAACCGTATCGGGAACTGTATCGGGAACTGTACCTGCCCTACTACCATTGGAACGAATGCTGGGGCAAGCCACGCCCCTCCCCGTCCAGGAAGCGAGGCTTCGTTGCCTACTTCTTCTCCGTCTGCGCTAAAAACTCGATCAGATAATCTTTCCAAACCGAGGCCATTGTGTGGGTGCCATGCCCGCGCGTTTCGTCTGATATAGGAATCAAAATGAACTTCGCGTGCGGCATACGCCCCACCATCTTTTGTGCAATGCCAAGCTCCGGTGGATTAATAAAATCATCGGCGGAGTTGATCCAAAGCACCGGCGTTGCGATCGTGCCAAGCTTTGGCTCAGGGTTATAGTTGCGCGAAGCGTTCACGTAATAGAGAAAATCATTGGCGTCGGTGTGCGCAATCATTTGCTCCATCCCTTTGTCTATGTACTGCTCAGCAAGCACGCGCGTGGGGAATCGCTTCTGCAACTGCAGGGGTGCCGAACCCGCAATAAAGATGAGAGTGTTTGCTCCGCGCAGCCCTTCGACCGGTTCTGTGGTGTAGTCGCCGTTCTTCCACGCAGGATCATCGCGGATCAACTGCATCGCCATATAGCGAAACATCCGGTTACGCCCGGCAATCTCAACCGGCAAACATGCAAAGGGCGCAAGAGCATCCGCGAATTGCGTATACGTTTCGCCCCAGACGAACGACTGCATACACCCCATCGATGTTCCGAGAATCAAGCGCAGGTGATCTACGTGCAGCCCATCGACCAGCATCGTGTGCTGCGACGCGACCATGTCGTCGTAGTCATACTGAGGGAAACGCATGCGCAGCCCATCGGACGGCTTGCTCGATTCGCCATGCCCAATGTCATCGGGCAGAATGATGTAGTAGCGCGCGATATCCAGCGGCTGCCCAGGCCCGAAAAGCACGTCGGAAAATACGGGATTCAGCAGGGAGTGTGCATCCCCGCCGGTTCCATGCAACAGAAGGATGGCGTTATCCGTATGCCCGGCTGCATCGCGATGAGGTGTGCCCAGGGTGAGGTAGTGCAGCTTCAACTCCGGCAACGTCTCCCCTGTGCCGAAGTGAAAGTCCTTGATAACGTACGTGCCGCTTTTTACCGGCCACGTGTGCGCTGGCTGGCTATTCTGGGAGTGCGCAACGCAAGTGGAAACCACGGCGGCGCAGAGCAGGCGCGTCCATACACCTCGAACATCGAGACTGGACACGCTAACGGCCACCCCCATAGGGATTAGGTGAAGTCTGAGCAGGCGCCTTGTAATCCACCAGTTCATTCACCGGCCTCTTCGCCGCCCACGCGATGCCGCGCAGCAACATCGTCTGAATCTGGGGCAACTCGTAGTTCTTATAAATATGTCCCTGCATCCAGACGAACGCGCGCGCCGGCTGCCCACCGGGGACCGTGTGTTCATAGGTCCAGATTTGCGGAACAACCTCACCCTTGTGCGCCCCGGCACTCGGCGTACCCGGGATCACCGCAGTCGCCAGCACATGAATTTTCGGATCGTTTGCCCAGGTCATGCTGTAGAAGGCCTCATCGAAGACGGTGATGTCTGACATGCCCGCCATGATGGGGTTCGTCTTGTCGACGATTGTGTAAGGAATATCCGCGCCCAGCGTGTAATTCACTTCGCCATGTTTCTTCGCGCCGCCAAACATGTCTGCGAAATAAGCGGGATTGGGGCCGCAGATCGAATCGTGAAGACTTACCAGGCCACCCCCACGCTTCACAAACGCTTCAAGCGCACTCTTCGCGCTTTCAGTCATGTAACCGGCATCGCCTTTATAGATAACCAGCACGTCGGTGTGCTCCAGCTCGTCCGCGTCAGGCGCGTGCAGGGAACCGTCCACAACGGCCCCATGCTCGGTCAGAAGCTTGCTCCAGTCGGCGAGAAACTGGGGATAGTCATGCTGGCCGGGCTCATGTGTTTTGAGTCCCGCCTGGATGTAAACATGCAATCCGTTGGGATTCTGGTTGCGTATCTTCGGCGCGCTCGGCTGGGCGGAAGAGGGTTGTTGCCCATACGCCAGGCTGCACAGGCAAAGCATTGCGCCCAAAACGATTCGAGAAGACATGGACGACCCTTTACGCATCGGCACCCTTTGTAGACTATCGGCCATGAGAAATCCCATTTGCAGCGATCATCGCTGCCTGTTCCGCGCAAACCCTGAGATCGCGCGCGAACTCGTCGATGCGCTTCCGATCCGTATCCCAGGAACACATGAAGCGGGCAGCGCCACCGATGAAGGTGTAGAACTTCCATCCGCGCGCGTGCATGGCTTCGAGAACATCGTCCGGAGCCTTCACAAACACGGCATTCGCTTCGGTTGGCGAAACAATCTCAACCTCGGCAATGCCCGTGATCTTTTCGGCCAGATAGCGCGCGCAATCATTGGCATGCGCGGCATTACGCCGCCAGGCTTCGCCTTCCAGCATTCCGGCCCATGGAGCTGAGAGAAACCGCATTTTCGAAGCCAGTTGCCCAGCCTGTTTGCAACGATAGTCAAAGTCTTCAGCCAGCTTCTTATCGAAGAATAGAATGGCCTCGCCGACGGCCATTCCATTCTTTGTTCCCCCAAAGCAGAGCACATCCACGCCGCTCTTCCAGGTAAGCTCCGCGGGAGAACAACCAACACTCGCGATGGCGTTGGCAAATCGCGCGCCATCCATATGGAGCCGCAGTCCATGCGTCTGGCAAACAGCCGATAACGCGCGTAGCTCGTCCACCGTATAAACACGGCCCGTCTCGGTCGATTGGCTGATGGTCACAGCGCGGGGCTTCGGGTAGTGAATGTCTTGCCGATTGGTTGCAATTTGCTGAATTGCCGCCGGTGTCAGCTTGCCATCGTTGCTTTCCGCAACAAAAAGCTTGGAGCCATTGGAGAAGAACTCCGGCGCGCCGCACTCATCCGTTTCAACGTGCGCCGATTGGCAGCAAATCACCGCGTGATACGACTGGCAAAGGGAAGCCAGCACGAGCGAGTTTGCAGCCGTTCCGTTGAAAGCAAAAAAGACCTCACAGTCTTTCTCAAACAACTTGCGAAAGGCATTGGCGGCAGCTTCCGTCCACGGGTCGTCTCCATAGGAAGAAACGTGCCCGGTGTTAGCCGCATCCATGGCGGCCCATGCTTCCGGGCAAATACCAGAGTAGTTGTCGCTCGCGAACTGCTGCGGAAGATCGATCGGTTTCATTTGGCTCATAGGATCTCCTCCTACTTTAAGCCCTCGCCTCAGGAGAACAAAGATCCAAAGCATTCTGATCTCAATCCGACCTTCACGCCCGGCTGCCCCATCCTGTGCGCTCTAAACCACCTCGATATTCCAGCCCAACCCTGGACTATCCGAAGGCCGCGCATAGATCCCTTCCGGGCCACGAGTGATGTGGTTGTCCTCTTCGAATCGTCGATACACTTCGTCCGGGCCACCCGGCGGAGGCATAAACGTTTCTGCCCACGGACTATTGGGCGTAGCGAGAATGAAGTGAATGGAGTCAAACGCACCGCCGCCATGCGGAATCACTGGAATGTCATACGCTGCTGCCAGCGCGCCAATCCGCCGCAGTTCTGTCATTCCTCCGCACCAGTGAATATCCGGCTGCCAGATCGCCGCGCCGCGATGATCCAACAATTGCCGGAAGGCATACCGCGTGTACTCATGTTCGCCCGTGGCCATGCGGGTCGATTTGATCTCCGTGCTCAGGCGCCCGAACCCTTCGTAGTCGCGCGGCTGAAGGCACTCTTCCATCCAGTACACGCGGTACGGCTCAACAATTTTTGCCATCTCGACAGTGTATTGCTCGTTCCAGGCCATGTAGCAGTCGAGCATGATGTCTCCCTCTGGCCCGAGTTGCTCGCGCGTCTTCTTTACCAACTCAACGTTCTTTTGTTGGCCCACCCAGCCGTCGGCGGGGCCATACGTCATCGCCAGCTTTACGCGCTTGTAGCCAAACTTGATGTGCTGCTCGACGTCGTTGCCTGTGCAGTAGGCAGGAATGCGCGGCTTCGTTTCTCCGCCGAGCAATTCATATACCGGCAACCCGAGAGCCTTGCCGATCAAGTCCCAGAGCGCCAGATCGACACCGCTGATCGCGTTGATAGCGACGCCTGCCTGGCCATAAGGTAACGTTGACCGGTACATAATGTCCCACAGCTTCTCGACATTGAACGGATCTTCACCCACCAGCAGCTTCGCCAGATGCTGCTCAACCACCAGCCCGCCGGCGGCCCCACCCGATCCATATCCCGTAACGCCTTTGTCGGTGGTGATCTCAACCGTGAATCCTTCCATCTTTCCCGGATCGGGGTTCCAAAGCGACCGCGTTGCTTTGTAGGCCGGATAGATCGACATCGGATTGGCCACTTCTACACCGCCCGTGGACCATGATCCTGGAGCAGGCGTGTAGCCGGGCACAGGCCGCTTCGGCCGCGTCTGCACCAGGCGCACCCCCGTGATCTTTAACCTGCTCTTCTCTGATTGAAAGGCGAGCGCCGGAAGTGTGACCGCCCAAAGCCCACCCAGTTTGAGTAACGACCTTCGATCCATGTGAGGTGCTCCGCACGCAGATTTGCCTTCCACCGCGCCGCACCGGATTCTACAACCGTCCCATACCGGGTCGCTCCTACGGGTCTTGAGCGGGCCGTCACTCGAGGGATAGATAGGGGGACAAAACGGTCCACTTACCGAAAATCGCACGAAACTCGTGTACACTGGAATCGTATGAAGAATATTACCCTCAGCGCTGACGAAGGCCTGATCGAAAAGGCCAGGCTGATCGCTCGTAGCCAGCACAAGACACTCAACGGCGCCTTTCGCGAATGGCTTGCCCAGTTCACTGCTGGTTCGGGAGATGTGGAAGGTTTTGATGCCCTGATGAAACGCCTGAAGCATCTGGATGCTGGGCGGCACTTTAGCCGAGATGAGATGAATGAACGGTAGGTTTTTTCTCGACACAAATATTTTCGTGTATTCGTTCGATCGAAGTGCGCTTGTCAAGTCGAAGCGAGCCACGCAACTGATACGGACGGCTATCAAGACGCAGAAGGGAATTGTCAGCTATCAGGTAGTGCAAGAGTTCTTTAACGTCGCGTTCAAGAAATTTAGCCCACCGATGAGAGTCGAAGAAGCTGAGCTTTATTTCAGCACTATTTTTCTTCCACTCCTCAGTGTTCATTCGTCGCAAGCGCTTTATCTGGAAGCATTGCGTTTCCGCGCGAGGTACCGTCTTTCCTGGTATGACTCCCTGATCATCGCCTCGGCACTGCAAGCCGAATGTGAGCTTCTTATGACAGAGGACCTTCAGCACGGACAGAAATTCGGAGACCTCCTCATCGAGAATCCTTTCTTCTCTCCGAATACCTGAGGACGCAGTTATATTGTGAAACGATGGGCGACTCAGGGGAGATTGTTCTTTGGGGGGAACAAGCAAGGGAAGGGGTGTATAGACTGAGCTTCCCGTATGGCAGGAAGCTCAGCCGAATTGCTCTTTACGATCGTCGCACGGAACCGGAGTGACCGCCGATCAAACGGCAATGACTACTGAACAGCGGCAGTCTGCGTCGGATCCTGTGAAGACTTCAGGGCCATGCGCTGCTTTTCGAGATCGGTGTTTTCCGCCTCGAGCTTCTTCTTTTCTTCCATCAGCCTCTTGTTGGAGGCGTCGAGCCGCTGCGCTTCCTTCAGGAGGATTTGGTTTTTCTTCACGGTCGCGCGCTGGGTGGTGACCTGAGCGGTCAGCGTTTTGTTTTGCTCGGCAAGTTTTTCGCGCAGCGCGGAATAGTCGACCGTAGAATCGCTCGCGTTTGCGGGCAATGCGGTGTTGGTATCGGTGGTGTTGCTGCTCTGGCAGAAGCCTGGTACTGCAGAGAGAGACAGCAGCAGGGCACATGTTGGCAGAAGACGCATTGTGTTTACCTCGTTCCCGTGGGTTGAAGATCGTCGAGCGATGCCCGGACTGACTACCGGGCTATATGCATCGAGTGGTCCCATAGTAATGAACATGTATCACAATGGCAGTATCACTTTCGGGGCAGTACGGTGTCCCAGAAGTTCGCCCCGAACCCACCCGAATCGGTTCCCATCGTGCCACCAGGACGTGTACCCGCCACATTTGGCACGTATTGTGCGCCAGATGCGGGAAATGAGCCTAAATTGGCCTTCTGACGTCAGCGGCGGCTGACAGCGTCATAGCTCATGGTTTATCAATCCGCTGCCGGATCATTTCATTCAGCAGAAGCACCTTCGCCGAAACGCTTGCGGGGAGCTCGACGAAATCCTGATCGCGCTCTATTTGTGATGGATTTGGGACAACTCGGGAGTTCTCGAAATAGAAGTCCAGCGCGGTTTCGAGGGCGCTTGTTGCTACATCTTTGGCATCCATAAGCGTCTTCCCCTGGGTACTAGCTTCGGGAATATCGGGGAAGGTTACGAGGAAGAACTTTCCATCCGGCTCTATTTCGATTGGATATCGCATGATGCCTCCTACCAACCCGGTCCCGAGTTCCTTGCCGTGCGTTGGCAAACAGAATTCTTGGCGCTCAGGGTGACCTGTTCGTGGTTAGGCACGGATCCCAAAAACACAGGACGACGCCGGTTTATTTCTGGGGTTCAATACGGAAAGGGAACTGGCGGAGAGAGTGGGATTCGAACCCACGGTACCTTGCGGTACACACGCTTTCCAAGCGTGCGCCTTAAGCCACTCGGCCATCTCTCCGGCACACTCGGCGAAGCAGCGAAAAAATCACAGCCGCTCAACCACACCTCTTAGACTTTACCATCTTTACCGCCTTTAAATCAGCAGGGTGAGGCGCACACCAAATCGGTCCAGTGTGAAGACCTTCGCCGAGCCGCGGAGGTCTTCGAGTAACCCGCACCTTGGTAGCTCGGCGATGCCACAACTTCAAAGCCGACTGCCTCGATGCCTGCTCGTGCCGCCAGTCCTGTGCAGTTTCCCTCGTACTGTTTCGATTCTATTCAACCCAATGAACGGGTGGTGGCTCAACGAGGTAACCGGAGGTATATTGGCACGTGGACGAAATCTGCGTAATCTCTCTTTACTCTGGAAATGCTCAGGACTACGGCGGCTAAGATTCGAGTCACTGCCTGAGAGGCTCTAGCGGCGGTGCGCAGGCGATGCAGAGTTTTCCCGCCGCGCCCGCAAGGAAGGACGAAAACACTTGAAGCTGCGGCTGCTCTTCTCTTTGCTCATTTCCGCCTCGCTCGTCTGGATTCTCAGCGCTCGCGCCGTCCCTGTTGCCGCAGCCGACGCGCCCACAAAACCTGTCGACTTCAACCGCGAGGTTCGTCCGATACTCTCGGACACCTGCTTCACCTGTCATGGCCCGGACGAAAAACACCGCATGGCGAACATGCGCCTGGACGAAACGGCGGGTTTGTTTGTCGATCGGGGCGGTTACAAGATCATCGTTCCGGGGAACGCGGCGCAGAGCAAGCTGTACCAAAAGATCAGTTCCCACGAAAAGTCGTTCCGTATGCCGCCCGTCTATTCCGGCAGAACGCTGACCGACAAACAGATCGAGGTCATCAAGCAGTGGATCGACCAAGGGGCCAAGTGGGAGACGCAATGGTCGTTCACCGCGCCCAAGCGTCCGCCTGTGCCCGAGGTGAAGGACAAAGCGTGGGTGCGTAACCCCATCGACAGTTTTGTCCTGGCGCGCCTCGAAACCGAAGGCTTGAAGCCGAATCCGGAAGCCGATAAGGCCACACTGCTGCGCCGGGTCAGCTTCGACTTGACGGGCCTGCCGCCCACTTCCGCCGAAGTGGACTCCTTTATGGCGGATAAATCACCCGAAGCCTACGAGAAGCGCGTAGACCAGCTTCTGGCTTCGCAGCATTACGGCGAGCGTATGGCCATGGAGTGGCTGGACTTGGCGCGCTACTCTGACACACACGGCTACCACATCGACAGCCTGCGGGAGATGTGGCCGTGGCGTGATTGGGTGATCAAGGCCTACAACAAGAACATGCCGTACGACCAGTTCACCATCGAGCAGCTGGCCGGCGATCTGCTTCCCAACCCCACCCTCGACGACAAAATCGCCACGGGATTCAACCGCAACAACATGGTGAACTTCGAAGGCGGCGCTATTCCTGAGGAGTACCACGTGGAGTACGTGGTTGACCGGGCGAGCACAACCTCGACCGCGTTTCTCGGCCTCACGATGGGCTGCGCGCGCTGCCACGATCACAAGTTCGACCCGATCCGGCAGAAAGATTTTTATCGATTCTTTGCCTTCTTCAATACGGTTCCGGAAAGGGGCCTCGACGGGCTGGCGGGGAACGCGGACCCCTATCTTCCTTTGCCCACTGCGGAGCAGCAACACCATCTCGATGAACTGAACAGTCAAATCGCGGCCACACTTGCGGCTCTCCCTGAAAAGCAGATCCTGGCTCTGCGCAATGATTGGCAGAAGTCGGCGTCGGCCAAGTTTCCCCAGCCTTCTTCGAACGGCTTAACTGCCTACTACCCGCTCGATGGCGGCCTGGCGGATACCATCGGCCAAAACCATGACGCCAAGACGGTGCGCGGCAACCTGGTGTACGACGAAGGCGAGGTGGGAAAGGCGGCCGAGTTCAGCGGCGAGACCCAAGTGGACTTCGGCAACTCCGGAGATTTCGGTCGCGGAGACCACTTTGCGCTGGCGTGGTTCGCCCGTACGTCCATTGCGAACGTGGAGCTCCTTCAGAAGCGGGACGGTTCGGAACATTGGCAGGGCTACGAAGTCAGGGTTGACGATCCTACCTACGATGGCAAGCGGGACCGCATGTTCCAATTCATCGTTCGCCTGGCGGCCCGCTGGCCCGACGATGCCATCGAGGTTCGTACCAGAGACCGTTACGTAACCGGATCGTTCCGTCACCTGGTGGTGGAATACGACGGTTCGGGCAAGGCGGCGGGCGTCAAGCTCACTGTCGATGGCAAGCCTGCTGCGACTGAGGTAGTGAAGGATAAATTGAGTGGGTCCTTCCGCACGTCGGCCCCGCTCGAGGTGGGGAACAAAGCAAACGGAAAACCGTTCGAAGGCGGCCTCGACGATCTTCGTATCTACAACCGCATGCTCTCCGCCGGTGAGGCCGAAAACCTCGCCATCCGAATGCCGGTACGTTCGGTCATGTTGGAGCTGGCCGGAAAGCCTGCGCAGGAGATAGCAACGCTGCAGCCGGAAAAACCACAGCCCGAACCGGAAATCGGGGAAGAAGACAAAGCTGAAACCGCCGAGGCGAAGGCGGCTCGCATGGAGAAGGAACACCAGGCCGCGCTGGACGAATACTTCATGAAGTACGTGGCGCCGGAAAAAGACCGCCAGCTTTACGCTCATCTGGTCGATTTGCGTAAGCAGAAAGGCAAGGTCGAAGAGTCCATTACCACCACAATGGTCATGGCTGAGATGAAGACGCCGCGGGACACGTTTATCCTCGGGCGTGGCCAGTACACCAATCCAGGCGAGAAAGTAACTCCAGGTGTTCCGGCATTTCTGCCGCCGCTGCCGCCCGGTGCACAGCCCAATCGCCTGACTCTGGCAAAGTGGCTGGTAGACCCGAAGAATCCTCTGACGGCGCGGGTCGCGGTAAACCGCTACTGGCAAGATTGTTTTGGTACAGGGATCGTGAAAACGGCTGACGATTTTGGCTCCCAGGGTGAATCGCCGAGCCACCCGGAATTGCTCGACTGGCTCGCCACTCAATTCGTTGGCAACGGCTGGAACACAAAGGCCATGATGCGGCTGATTGTGACCTCGTCGACCTACCGCCAGTCGTCGCGCGAGAGTAAGGAGATGGCCGATCGCGACCCTGAGAACCGGTTGCTGGCGCATGGGCCGCGTTTCCGGCTCCCCGCTGAAATGGTGCGTGATAACGCACTCGATGTGAGTGGCCTTCTAAATACCCGCATCGGCGGCGCCAGCGTGTATCCCTACCAACCCAAGGGCCTGTGGGAAGAAATGGCCTTCGGCGGCGGCTTTTCCGGACAGAGCTACACGCCGTCCACGGGTGCGGACCTTTACCGCCGCAGCATGTACACGGTGTGGAAGCGTACCGTGCCGCCGCCATCACTGACGACTTTTGACGCGCCTGACCGTGAGAAATGTACGGCGCGACGCACCATTACCAATACACCGCTACAGGCGCTGGTACTGCTCAACGATCCTACTTATGTTGAAGCGAGCCGCGTGCTGGCCGAGAAGACTCTTTCCCAACCAGGCCTCGATTCCGAAAAGCGCATCGATTATGCGTTCCGGCTGGCGACAGACCGGAAGCCGCAACCCGAGGAGCGCGCGGTGCTGCTGCAACTGGCACGGGAAGAACTGGCGGAATACCGGCACGATAAGACTTCCGCAATCAAGCTCATTAGCGTGGGTGCGGCCAAGGCCAACCCGAAACTGGACCCGGCTGAACTCGCTGCGTGGACAACAGTCACCAGCACCATCCTGAACATGGATGAGACCATCACGAAAGAGTGACTCGTATGAACAACGACCGACGCGAGATGTTGTTGCACATGACCAGGCGGCAGTTCTTCGGCCGTGCGTCTCGGGGAATTGGCGTGGCCGCGCTCGCCTCGCTGCTTGGCCCCGCGGGGATGCTGGCGGAAGACACCGGCATTGATCCCAAGACCGGCGGTTTGGTGGGCATGCCGAATTTTGCGCCCAAGGCGAAGCGCGTAATCTTCCTGCACCAGTCGGGTGCGCCTTCGCAGATTGAATTGTTCGACTACAAGCCGAAGCTACGGGAATTGCATGGCACAGAACTGCCGGACTCCGTGCGTCAGGGCCAGCGCATTACCGGCATGACCTCGGGTCAGGCATCCTTTCCCGTTGCTGCGCCCATCTTCAAGTTCCAGCAAGCGGGCAAATCGGGAACGTGGATCAGCGAATTGCTGCCGCATACCGCCAAGATCGTCGATGATATTGCGATCATCAAAACGGTGAACACCGAGGCCATCAACCACGACCCGGCAATCACCTTTATCCAGACCGGGTTTCAACAGCCCGGCCGTCCCAGCATGGGCGCGTGGGTTACGTATGGCCTCGGCAGCGAGAATCACAACCTGCCCGCGTTTGTCGTGCTCATCTCGCAAGCGAACTCCCTCAACCCCGACCAGCCTTTGTTTTCCCGCCTGTGGGGGAACGGATTCCTTTCCTCCAAGTACCAGGGCGTTCGCTTTCGCGCTGGCGCCGAACCGGTGTTGTACCTCGACGATCCACCGGGCATGAGCAAGCAGACAAGGCGGCGCATGCTCGACAGCCTCGGCCAGCTCAACAAAATGTGGTTCGATGCGTACGGGGATCCGGAGATCGAAACGCGCATCACCCAATATGAGATGGCGTACCGCATGCAGACTTCGGTGCCCGATCTCATGGATCTTTCCAAGGAGCCTGACTCGGTTTTCGAGATGTATGGGCCGGACTCTCGCAAGCCCGGCACCTATGCTGCCAACTGCCTGCTCGCCCGGCGCCTGGCGGAGCGTAACGTACGTTTTATCCAGCTCTACCACCGTGGCTGGGATCAACACAACGATCTTCCCCGGGACATCGCCCTGCAGGCACAAGGTACCGACCAACCCTCGGCCGCGCTGGTCCAGGACTTGAAGCAGCGCGGAATGCTTGACGATACGCTGGTGGTCTGGGGCGGGGAATTCGGTCGTACCGTTTATTGCCAGGGCAAGCTCACCGAGACCAATTACGGCCGCGACCACCACCCGAAATGCTTCACGATGTGGATGGCGGGCGGCGGTATCAAGCCGGGTATTTCCATCGGGCAGACCGACGACTACTGCTACAACGTGGTTGAAGATCCGGTGCCCATCCATGACCTGCAGGCGACAGTCCTGCACTCCCTCGGCGTAGACCACACCAAGTTGACTTTCAAGTTCCAGGGCCGCTATTTCCGCCTGACCGATGTCGCGGGCAATGTGGTGACGAAGGTGCTTGCCTAGCGCAAGGCTCCTTCGTCGCCGGCTAACGTCACCAGATGCCTTAGAGCGTACGGTTCTTGGCATCTGGACGTGACCGGAAACATGCAGGGATAGTTACGCACCCATCTCTCCAGCACAATAAGCGAAGCAGCGAAGGGCTCGCGGCCGCCGGAAATCTGCGGCAGAGCGCAGACTCCAAATCAGTTAATGTGAGAAGAATCATGTTCTCGCACGCTCCACTCGCGCAGCCATCCGCAAGTACCCGTTTCCGCAGGGAACTCGGGGCCTTGTTGCTGCTTGCCATCCCCACGGTTCTGTCGGAACTGGGCTGGATGGCCATGTCTATCGTCGATACGATCATGGTCGGGCGCCTCAGCCCTGCAGCCATTGGCGCCGTGGGTATCAGCAGCGCCATCTTTTACACGCCGGCCCTCTTTGGCATTGGCTTGCTGCTCGGTCTAGATACCCTGGTGGCACAGGCGTACGGTCGCAGAGACTATGACGAGTGCCATCGCGCCCTTGCGCAGGGCGTTTACCTGGCAATTGCCTACACCCCCATCGCCATGTTGCTGGTGGGATTTGCGCCTCTGCTCTTTCCCGTGATCGGCATCACGCAGTCGGTGCGCGGCCCGGCCAACGAGTACATTCAGCTTCTTAACCTGAGTGCGCTACCACTGCTCATCTACGTTGCCTTCCGCCGCTACCTGCAAGGGGTTGGAAAGGTCAGGCCGGTCACGTTCGCGCTCATTTCAGCCAACCTGGTTAACTGGTTCGGCAACTGGGTACTCATTTACGGCAAATTCGGGATGCCGGCCATGGGGGTTCGCGGTTCCGCGCTTTCTACGTGCGTGGCTCGTGCCTATATGGCTGCTGTGCTTGTCTGGTGGGCGTGGAAGCATGAGCGCGATCGTGGGCACCCGCTCTTTGCCCATTGGCCCAGGGTTCAGCCCGCCCGCTTTTTAAGGCTGTTGCAGCTAGGCTGGCCGGCTGCCTCGCAGATGCTCTTTGAGGTAGGAGCGTTTTCGCTGGCAACGCTCATGGCAGGGCGGCTTTCGCCTGACATCCTGGCCGCACACCAGATCGTTCTCAACTCGGCCAGCCTCACATACATGATGCCTCTCGGGGTTTCGGCCGCCGCGGCTATCTCGGTTGGTCACGCCGTGGGTGCCGGCGACCGCGCGCGGGCGCGGCGGAATGGCTCCATGGCCATCGGGCTCGGTGGCGTCTCGATGGGGCTGGCTGCGATCGTATTTCTGACCATGCCGCAGGTGCTGATCCACATCTACACCCACGATCCAGGTACGGTGGCCGTTGGGATCCGGTTGCTGACGATCGCGGCGGTGTTTCAGGTGTTCGACGGCATCCAAGGGGTGGGCACGGGCGCGATGCGCGGGCTCGGCAAAACCCGCGGGCCCATGCTCATCAATCTTGCCGTTTACAGCCTCGGGCTCCCAATCGGATATCTGCTGTGCTTCAAGACTTCGTGGGGAATCTACGGCTTGTGGACTGGCCTTACGGTGGCGCTGATCTTTGCTGCAGGATGGATGCTGGCGCTGTGGCTGAAGGAATCAGAGCCAAACCCGGCCTAGATTATTCATGTCCGATAACGTATATTCTGTAAACTTGATTTGTAGAAGCTCGTTAGAAGTGTCAGGTCCCCGCCCATTAGAAATGTCAGTTTCTAAAAATGGGCTGGGTGACGATGAGCGAACGCGATCTGCAACGGATCGAAGTGTTGACCGATGTTCTGGCTGGAAGACGACGGTCGCCGCGGCGGATACCGTATTGGCCATCAGTGAGCGGCAGATGTATCGACTGCTGGCGAAGCTACCGCGGCGATGAGCACTCCACCGGTCAGGTTTCGCATGATCATCGTCACAATGCGTTCCTCAGGTCCAGCGTGTGCAAAACCACACAAAGATAGCATCAATTCATTCGACCGACCGCTTTCATTTTGCTCTTCGATACAAAGCCGAGCATTGCGGTAGTATCGTCGGCAATCCGGACATTTCAACGCGATACTTCCGGTTTGCCGGTTATACGGCAACAACCCCGTCGTCTTGTGGACCATTATGGGCCGAGCATGGTGCGGCAGTCGGGGTGCCCCCTTTGGCCGCAATCAGTTGGTTGTATGTGAACGGTCTTGGTGGCATTGTCTTAGTGTGTGGCATCTAATACCAACGTCGCTTGCGGTAGTCTTCCGGCTCTTGGCCGGGACCATCCCTATCGGCTTTGTATTTACAAGCATTGCACTGTTTTGTCGCTTCGGTCGAGAAGTCGATCCTGAACCATCAGTACGTCAGAAGCTTGTAGACTGGTCTACTTATACCTTGGGGGGGCGCCGGTGTACTATGCCTGCTCTGCTTTCTGAATTTTCCTTCGGGCAGCTCTCTGGCACTTGTATTTGGCGGGTTGGGACTTGCGTTTCTACTGATCAGCGTAGGTTTAGCATTGTGTGGTCGTGGCGCGGGAAAAATCGCAATACTGACCGCTCATGGGCTGCTTATTATCTTGCTTTTTTGGGGCATGAACCACTGAATGACCCGAGTGGTCGGCAATACGGAAATAACTCAGGGAGAATAAGACCGATTCGCATATTTCTTGGCGGTGCGATTCTATGAGGTGAGCGATGCGTGGTGTGTTCAACGCGGTAATGCGAGTGATAAGCAGCCTTATCGGTGTCTTGATGGTTCTGATGGGAGGGGTCTGGATCCTGCAGGGACTGAACCTTGCATGGGGATCTCTCAGCCGCAGCTTCATGCAAGGCGACCAACATTGGGCATTCTATGGCACGATCATGCTAATTGTTGGAGTGTGTGAGATCGTTTGGAGCAACACTCGTCAAAAGGAGTGAGAACCCGACCTGATCCTTGAATGGAGGAGCCCACTTCATGCGTGATGCGCGAAGGGCAGCCTGAACAATCGGCTCCAGACCCGATCTGTGATTGTTTTTGGTTTGTCGGCGATCCGGAAGCTTGCACCTCGCCTCCCTCGGCCCCTATCGGTCTGCGAACTGATTCCGTCGAGTACACTGACATTTCTATCGGGCGCACATGATCCAAGGCTGCAAAACAGGTGCGTGTACACCGGCCCTAACGGCTCGGAATTGTGATCCGGATCCAGTCCTCTTCTGAACTGACCGATACGTGCTGCAGCGAAGCAACCACCCAGTCCGCGTCGCCTAACTCAGCCGCCGTGTGTGAGGTCTCGACAGCCAGGACGCGGCACCCCGCAGCTTTTCCGGCGCTGATTCCACTCGGTGCATCTTCGATCACCAGGCATTCTGAAGGATCCAGGCCGAGCAATTTGGCGCCCGACAAGTACGGTTCCGGATGAGGCTTTCCGTGTTGTACGGTGTCGGCCGTCACCACCCGATGCGGCACCGGAAAAGGAAAGCCAGCAGCCCTGAGACGGCCTCTCATAATCCGGTCAGAGGCAGACGTCACCACGGTCCACGTATGCGCAGGCAGCAACTCAACCAGCTCGGTAACCCCAGGCAGAAGCAACATTCCGTCCTGGTTCTCCGCGTCGAAGTCCTCGAGCCGAGCAATCTCGATTTCCGCGTTAAGGTCAGGCCGTAAAGCTCGCACGGTGTCCTGGGTCCTGCGGCCATGGGTCCACAGCAGCGAAAAGGTCGACTCCATCCCATGGAGCCGCGCCCACCTGAGCCAGGTCAATTCGTCAGCAGCCGTCGAGCTGATCAGCACCCCGTCCATGTCGAACAAGACTCCCCGTACCTCGATGGTGTGCAATGAGGTGGACGGGGCTTCAGATTTACTCATTCCAGGCTTACCTGCAGGCATGAAGGCAATAGAAGTACCCAGCTACATCTTGTAACGGCCAAGATCTTCGTCATTAAGACCTTCCAGCCAGCGGCGAAGTTCTTCTGGCGTCGTCTCAGCCATGCTGGGCGCCAGCTTGGCGATCCGGATGACTTCTTCGCTTACGTAAATCGGGCAATCGGACCGAAGGGCCAGCGCCAAGGCATCCGACGGACGGGCGTCCATGCTCACCGTCTCGCCATCGTGTTCCATCCAGATGACGGCGTAGAAGGTGTCGTTTTTAAGTTCAGTCACCACAACCTTTTGCACCGAAGCATTTAACCCCTGGATTAAATTTTTAAGCAGATCATGGGTCATGGGCCGTGGCGTGGCAGACTTCTCTATTTCCAACGCGATCGCATTGGCCTCGTACATGCCTACCCAGATGGGTAAGACGGTATCGCTCTTGATATCCTTCAGAATCACGATCGGCATGTTGCTCGCCGGATCCATGACCAGACCGCGGATTTTCATCTCAACATCCATGGCCCCTCCGTCCGGTGCCTACTGTACTGCCTCACCGACAAGGCTATTAGGAAAACTCTGAGTTATCCGCACCGGCACATAACTGCCGGCAGCGGGACGGATCGGGTGCGCAGTGGTAAAGTTAACCGTCTTGTTCTGCGAACTGCGGCCGATCACCTGGCCTCGTTGCGTGTTAAATCCTTCCACTGCTGCTTCCATTATCTGCCCTATATGGTTGGCATAGCGTACTCTTTGAATCTCGCGCTGCCTGTCGAGCAGCACTGTCAACCGGCGGCTCTTCTCTTCTTCTGAAACCGTGTCACTCAACGACACAGCCGGTGTATTGGGGCGGGCGGAGAATTTGAATGCGAACACCGCATCGAAGCCCACAAGCGTGAGCAGGCTCAGAGTGTCTTCAAAATCTGCTTCCGTCTCCCCCGGGAAACCCACGATCACATCGGTGGTCAGGCTGATCTGACGCCTGGCCGATTGGATGCAGGCAATCCGGTCGAGATACTGTTCTCTGCTGTATTCGCGCGCCATAGCCTCCAGTACCTTCGTCGAACCACTCTGTACGGGTAGATGCACGTGGTCGCAAAGTGTAGGCACGGCGTCGATGGCATCGACGATGTCGGGTGTAAAGTCACGCGGATGCGAAGTGGTAAAGCGCACTCGGCGAATTCCAGGTACTTGTCCCACGGCGGCCAGCAGTTCGGCAAATGTTCTCTGACCCTCGCGATCCTGGTATGAGTTCACGTTCTGCCCGAGCAGTTGGATTTCTGTAAATCCAGCCTCGGCGAGTGAGCGGGCCTCGTTCAGAACAGAGGTCGAGGTCCGGCTACGTTCTTTGCCGCGCGTGTAAGGAACCACGCAATAGGCGCAAAATTTGTCGCAACCTTCGATGATCGTGATGTAGCCGCGGTGCGGGTTGGTGCGCGCTGTAAATTCTGTTTCGAATGTCTCTTCCGTCTGACGATCGTCGAGGCCGGTAATGCGCGACTCCCCTGCTTCCAGGCGGCCCAGCATTTCCGGCAGCTTGCGGTACGACGCTGAGCCCGAAACCATCGAAACGTAGGGTGCGCGTTCAAAAATCTTTTCGCCTTCCTGTTGCGCCACGCAGCCGAGCACAACGAAGCGTTTACCCGAAGCGTGCAGCTTCTTGTAATCGTTCAGGCGGTTGAAAACCTTTTGTTCAGCTTTATCGCGGATCGAGCAGGTGTTATACAGGATCAGGTCGGCGGCAATTTCAGTATCGACCTGCTGGTAGCCTTCGTGGCGAAGCGTGCCGATCACTTTCTCCGAGTCATGCACGTTCATCTGGCAACCGAAGGTCTCTATGTAAAACGTTTTGTCCGTCGCCTTGTTTTCAGTTGCCATGGATGAGACCGAGTATACCGCAGCCATGGCAGGCGGCACCGTTTGCCGCTATCGCCAAACCCGCCTCAGCGCAGCCTGATGGCCTACCCAAGAACTGCTAAACTAAACACACCAACGGATATCGAAAGACATCGCCAACGCAGCTTGAAACCTTGCGAACGATGCGGGAGGCAGACACATGGCAGAACTAAATGGAGACCACGGTAGCGGATTGCGGCTGAAGCTCGGACTGGCCGAGATGCTTAAGGGCGGCGTCATCATGGATGTGATGAGCACCGAACAGGCCATCATCGCTGAACGTGCCGGCGCAACCGCCGTGATGGCTCTCGAACGTGTCCCTGCCATGATCCGCGCCCAGGGCGGCGTAGCCCGCATGGCTAAGCCCAGCCTGATCAAGTCCATCATTGGAGCAGTTTCCATCCCGGTGATGGCCAAAGCGCGTATCGGTCACTTTGCCGAAGCGCAGATTCTGCAGCAGCTCGGAGTGGATTTCATCGACGAGAGCGAAGTGCTCACCCCGGCGGACGAGGTACACCACATCGATAAGCATGCCTTCACCACGCCGTTCGTTTGTGGCGCCCGCAACCTGGGTGAAGCTCTGCGCCGCATCGCCGAAGGCGCTGCCATGATCCGCACCAAGGGCGAGGCCGGCACCGGAGACGTGGTGCACGCGGTAAAGCACATGCGCCAGATTGTGGGCGAAATGAGGGCACTGACGGTGTTGCGCGACGAGGAGCTCTATGCTGCTGCGAAGGAGCATCGCGCCCCTTACGAGCTCGTGCGCATGGTTGCCAAGACCGGTAAGCTGCCGGTACCTAACTTCTCCGCCGGCGGCATTGCCACGCCGGCAGACGCAGCCCTCATGATGCAGCTTGGCGCCGAGGCGGTCTTCGTCGGCTCGGGCATCTTCATGAAAGAAGGCGCAACGCCTCTTGACGTCGAGCTCGACGAAAAGACCGGCAAGGTGCGCAATCCCAAGGAACGCGAAGATGCCGAGTCGCGCGCCAAGGCAATCGTCATCGCCACGGCACACTACAACGACCCCAGAATCCTCGCCGAAGTGAGCGAACAGGTCACCGGCTCCATGCAGGGCCTGGCTGTAGCCGGCCTGCAAGAGAGCGAATTGCTGCAGACCCGCGGCTGGTAAATCGGGAAATGGGGCAAGAACCGCAACGCCCACGCGTCGGCGTGCTCGCGATCCAGGGAGACTTTGCCGCGCATGCTCAGGCGCTCGTCGAAGCGGGCGCCGATGCCGTAGAAGTGCGCACCGCCGCCCAGTTGGCCGGTCTCGACGGCCTGGTGCTGCCGGGCGGTGAGTCCACGACCTTCCTCAAGTTCCTTGAGCGCGACGGTTTTCTCGATTCCCTGCGCACATTCGTTGCCGCGAAACCCACGTTCGGCACCTGCGCCGGATGTATTTTGTTAGCCACGCATGTGACCCAGCCCGCGCAGGAAAGTCTGGCCGTTCTTGATGCCAGCGTAGAGCGCAATGCCTACGGTCGACAGATCGATAGCGCCATCCGAACGGGAGAAACCACGCTCCCGGGCGGTCCGCTGGAAATGGTCTACATTCGAGCGCCGCGCATCACTACCGTGGGGCCGGGTGTGGAAGTCATGGCCGAGCGTGACGGCTTCCCTGTCCTGGTCCGCCAGGGCCGCCTGCTGGCTGCGACGTTTCATCCTGAACTCTCGGTCGATCGCCGCGTTCACCGGTACTTCGTCGACATGGTGCGACAGCATCGTGATGAGACCAAGCAAGGCTGACGAGTGGCCAGTGAGCCCGTGGTCCGCCGAGTTTTTGCGTTTTATCGCCCGGCACTTCACCCGAACGAAGCCAATTCAGAAATCCACTGGGACCCCAACCCCAAACAGGAGTAATCTTCGAGTGTCGGAGATTTTCGATGCCAGCTACCTTCACCCGTACCCCTGCCGAGACAGAGCGCAAGGACCCCGGATTTGGGGGTAAGCCCCCTGTTATCCGCAGGCCTACCGGGGGTGGAGGAGATGGCGAAAATTGGGAAAATCGTCCGCCTGGACGGCGAGGACCTCGCGATCTGCTCAGCCGGTACCGGATGGTGCTCTTCTTTGCTCTGGCCAGCGATCTCATGTTTTTCATCGCTTTGGTGTTCGCCTTCTTCGCGCGCCAATCCAGTGGGCATTTCACCCCAAACCACACCTGGGTGATGGACTGGCATCCGACGGCCTTGCCCCCGATCCTATGGATCAATACCGCCCTCATTCTGCTGAGCAGTCTCACGATGGAAGCCGGCCGGCGGCACTTCTTCTATGAAACCGACGTCATGGAAGAATGGCTTGGCATGGGGCGCCCGACGCTACGCCGCGCTGCTCCCTGGCTTTCCGCAACGCTTGCGCTCGGTGCTCTGTTTTTGGGCGGCCAATGGATCGCCTGGAAGCAACTTGTCGCGCAAGGTGTCTTCTTTGCTTCTAATCCGAGCAGCCACTTCTTCTACCTGATCACCGGCACCCACGGCATACACCTTGTAGTCGGTGTGGTGGCACTGGCGGCCACGATGCTGGCGCTCGTCTTTCTGCGCCGCGTTGAACTGCGCCAGGTGGTTGTGGACTGTGCCGCCTGGTACTGGCACACCATGGGTATCTTCTGGATCTTCCTCTTCGGCATGTTGGTCTTCTGCCAATAAGCCGCCCGGCTCGCCAAGAAAATGTGCGACGTAAGCTAACTAAGCAAATCAAGTTACCCTTGGTTACATTTGTCCATTGGTCTTCCGTACTCAATTTTGCTCCCGTTCCATTTGGAAAACGACGGCACTTGTGGCGGGGCCGAGAGCACCCAGGATTTCATCCTTGGGAATCTTCAGTCGTCGCCATTCGGCATGAAGGGTACGGGCTACCTCGCCGCAGCGAGCTTCAGACTAGCCCGTACATTGATTCACAGGATCGAAGTGGCTTTAGCCGCTGAGGGTAAATCCGGTTTCCCTCAGCGGCTGAAGCCGCGTTTTGTTTCCATCGCTAACGTACGGGCTAAAGCTCGCTGCGGCGAGGAAGCCCGTACCCTTCAGCGATCGTGTTGCCATCCGCCACCCAGCACTCACGTGCTGGGCTACTTTCAGCCGCCGCCATTCGACTTCGTTCAGGCCAGGCTCTTCGGGACTGTTCGGCGGTAATACGTGATTCGAAAGACTCACGGGTAAAACTTAGCCGGAACAATCTCCGGCTCTGGCTCCCCCGCTGCCACCATCAACTTCTTCAACTGCCCGCTCAGTTCAGCCGCCTTGTCTCGATACTCCATGCGCCCGGCAAGGTTGACCAATCCATGGGGATCGGCCGGCTGATCGTACATCTGATACTCGTGATAAGTCCCCACCGCTGGTTTTTTGTTTCGCCGGAGGTATCGGCAACACAATACGTCCAATTTTTGGTACGAATCGCCCGCCCGGTCATCGACTCACTAATTTGTATCAACTGCTGATTCTGCCAGGAGGATCGGGCCTCTGCATCATGAATCAAGGGTAATAAACTCTTCCCTTTCCAATCCGAAGGCACGGGCAATCTTGCCGCATCGAGCAGCGTTGGCGCCCTGCGGCGGCAGGAGCTGGCCGAGATTGAGATCGAGACCATCCAGCAGCGGGAGGGAAGATGAGTTCTGGCCGACCTCGAGGGCAAGGGCAGGGGCATCTGTGACAATCCGACGCGAATCCTTGCCGGGCGTTCTTATCGCCGTTGCGACAATTGAGTTACACGGCTGTAACTTCTCTCTCATCTCGCGCTGCTAGCCTCGCTGGCAGCGAGCAGACAGCTCGCATATATGTCGCGCACATCGCGCGGGGAGATAGTCGTTCATGCAACCACGCAACAGCACCATCCACACTCTGGCACAGGCCACCGCCGTTCTGGGCATCGCTCTGGCCACGCTTGCCGCCGGAGCCCAGCAACAAGGCCACAACGAGCATGCCCACTTCTCGCCGGGCAATCTCGTCGTCAGCCGCAGCGTCTATGACAACAACGCCGCCAACGTGAAGGTCGGCACCATCCTGCCGCCCAACTGCGCCAGCACCCAGGGCGGTTGCGCCGCACCCACCGGGGCCGTTGCCGACGGAACCTATCCCTTCGTCTTCAACAACGACACGTACGACAGCTCCTTTGGCATCACCTCGCGCATCTTTCTTGACCAGCTCACCCCGGACGGCCACCTGGTCGACTCCCTCGAAGTCCCCAACAGTCTCGACCGCGGGATCAAGAGCACCAGCGATCAGCTCGTCACCAGCTTCAGCTCCAAATCGGAGATCGCCCTTCATCTCTCGACCGATCGTGGCTCTCTCACCTTCATGGGGTACGTCGCGCCGGTCAACAGCATCGACGTCTCGAACTCCAATACGCCGCTCGCCATCGATCCGACCAATCCCGTCGGGCAGGAATTCCTTCGCGGCGTAGCAACGGTGGACCGCAACGGCAATTTCCGCTTCATCGAGACCAATGCCTACAGCGGCAACAACGGCCGGGCAGTCATCCTCAATGACTCGGATGGCAACCGCATCTTCTACACCGCCGGTAACGCCGGCAACGGCGCCAACCCCCAGCCCGACGGTGTTGTACTCGCCGCCGGCGCGCAGTTTATCGATCTCACCAACAAGCCCGAGGCCCAGCAGGACCCCGGCACTCCCGAGCCGGTCGGCAGCTTCTCCGTCACCCAGCTCGGTGATAAGGCCGACAAGGTCGGCAAGGATGACAACTTCCGCGGCATGACCGTCTTCAACAACGTGCTCTATTACACCAAGGGCAGCGGCAGCAACGGAGTCAACACCGTCTACTTCGTCGACACCACCGGCAAAGCCTGCCCCAAGGGTGTCGGCTTGCCAGCCGCCGATGCGCAGCTTCCCACCAACCCGCTCACCTTCGACCCAGCCGCCCTTCAAACCGCCGGCCTTCCCTCGAACATGTGCATCCTCGCCGGCTTCCCCACGGCGCTCGCCAAAAACGCCAATCCCGTGGCCTTTCCCTTCGCGCTATGGTTTGCGAATGCGACCACGCTCTACGTAACCGATGAAGGCGATGGCTTCGCCGGCGACTCCACTCTCTACACGCATGCCGCGGCGCAAACCACCGCCGGCCTGCAGAAGTGGGTCTTCGACGCAACCACCAGCACCTGGAAGCTCGCCTACACCCTCACCAACGGTCTGCAGCTCGGCGTGCCCTACACCGTGCAGGGCTACCCAACTGGCACCAACACCGTGACCAGCCTTCCCTGGGCGCCGGCAACCGATGGCCTGCGCAATATGGAAGGCCGCGTCAACCTTGACGGCACTGTCACCATCTGGGGCATCACCTCGACCGTTAGCGGCGGCGGTGACACCGGTGCCGATCCCAACCAGCTCGTTGCCATCAATGATCGCCTCTTGAACGCCGACGCAGAAGTCGCCGCGAAGGAGCAGTTCTCCATCGTCCGTCAGGCTGGCTTCGCCGAGGTCCTACGTGGCGTCGCCTTCGCTCCGGGTACCGGAGTGGACGACGATCACGGCCAGTGACAGGATCGCTGGTAAATTCTCCGAGCGGCAGACCGTATGAGTTCGGTCTGCCGCACTTTTTTTGATTTGCAGCGGGAGTGCTTCGCATCAACGAACTGCCTACATCCGAAGAACGATGGAGAAGGCTGGGAGATAGACCGGACGATGAGCATCGGTGCTGCATTCGTCCTTGTCATTTTTCCTCCTGATTGTGGAATGACACTTCTAGATTCTGAGCTGGATTTTGCAACTCGCCTCGATCAGGTGAGCTTCAAGATCCTCTATCATGGGCACAATTGTAGGTCACTCTGCGTAAGCTCCGTGCGACGACGCGACCGACGTTGCGGTGAGGTTCATTTGCGCCTCAGCCCCATCTAACATGATTCCTTTCCGGTGACGGGCTAAGCCGAAGCAGTGCCTCAAAGCCTGTCCAGCGCGTTGCGCAAACGAAGG
>CAVYKP010000004.1:0-12278 GCA_963769185.1 uncultured Acidobacteriaceae bacterium | reverse complement strand
TGCAGAGCACTACAATCCTTGGGCGAATGGTGGACATGGGGAGTTTTTCATGAAATAGGATGAGGCCCATCGGCGACTGAAACTGACTGCGGGCGCCGTCGGGCGGAAATCCGAAATCCAATTAAGATAGACGCATGGTGGCGCTTGCCCTCTTCCCCCCGTTTTTCGCCAAGGCTGCGGGTTCGTTTCTGGTCGCGGGTGCGGGGGCAGTTGTGGTCATCATGTGGCGGCTGCGCGAGGCGCGGAGTGCGGTCTCATTGAGGAAGATCATCATTCCTCCACTCGGCATGGCTACCGGGTTCTCGATGTTTGTGGATTCGGCTTTCCGCGTTCCATGGACATGGGCGGCGATTGCGTTCCTTACCGGCGCCGTGATTCTTGCGTGGCCACTGCTGTTGACCACGCGGCTGGAATTGCAGGGGCAGACGGTAAGGATGAAGCGTTCGAGCGCCTTTCTTGTGGTCATCCTGGTGTTGGCGGCTATTCGAATCTTCGCGCGCGGGTACTTCGACAACATCCTTACTACGCAACAGACGGCCGGGATCTTCTTTATCCTCGCCTTCGGCATGATTGTGATCTGGCGGGCGAAGATGTTGCTGGACTTCCGTCGGCTGACGGCCGATCCCGAAGCCAGCGCGGCCTGAGCTGGCTTGCCACGTTTCGTACAATTTCAATATGCAGTTCCTGACGCTTTCGCGACGCCGCACCGATGCATTTCCGCCTGAGGCTTTTACACCGGATCTCAATGCCCGGGAGGGCCAGCGCGTAAAAGAGCTGTACGCCTCAGGCCTGCTGCGGCAGGTCTGGCGCAGGGGCGACGTGCCGGGAGCAACCATCCTGTGGGAAGCGGGCAGCGAGGCAGAGGTGCGCGAAGCCCTCGGCAGCCTGCCCATCTTCAAGGCCGGGATGCTCGAGGTGGCCGCTCTTATCCCGCTCGAACCCTACCCGGGATTCGGGCCCGCACAGTAGTCCCAAATGTGGTTGAAAGGCGGTTTTTGATCGCGCCAATTCCGCTTTTCCTCAGTCCCCTCGCGCCGTTCCAAGGTCGTACACTGTAGCTTCATTTGCTTTCCGAAAAGGAGCATGTTCTTCTATGGCTTATCCGGCGAACTATCGCTATACACGCGAGCATGAATGGATCTCGCTCGACGGCAAAATTGGGACTGTCGGGATCACCGACTACGCGCAAAACTCTTTGGGCGACATCGTCTATGTGGATGTGCCGAAGGTCGGTGATTCGATTACCGCCAATTCGTCATTCGGGTCGGTCGAGAGTGTGAAGGCGGTGAGCGACCTGTACTCGCCTGTCACGGGTACGGTAACGGCGGTGAACGAGGAACTGAAGACCTCACCCGACAAGATCAACGAAGCTCCGCACGAAACCTGGATCATCAAGATAGAACTGTCTGATCCCTCGGAATACGAGAAGCTGCTCGACGCCGCATCGTATGAGAAGTTTGTTTCGGAAGAAACCGGCGCGTGAGCGCCGTTCTCAGTCGTCAGTTCTCAGTTTTTAGTTAGAAACCGAATCGGGATGTCTGGCGACATACTACGAAACTGATGACTGAAAACTGACAACTGAGTTGACCACTGGTCCCGGAGGGACCATCCATGCGCTACTTACCTAAATCTCCCGCAGAGCGGGAGCAGATGCTCAAGGCGATCGGCGCCAAGGCTATCGACGATCTCTTCGCCATCATTCCGGCGGAGTACCGGCTCACGCGCGACCTCGATGTTCCGCGTCAGCAGGCTGAGAGCGAAATCATCGACTACTTCAAAGCCGCCGCGCAGAAGAACGCTACAGACTACGCGAGCTTTCTGGGCGCAGGCTGCTATCGCCACTATCGCCCGGTGATTATCGATGCGCTGGTGCAGCGCGGCGAGTTCCTGACGAGCTATACGCCTTATCAGCCGGAGATTACGCAGGGAACGCTGCAGGCGATCTTTGAGTTCCAGACGATGATCGCCGAATTGACTGGCATGGACGTGGCGAATGCCAGCATGTACGACGGATCGACGGGCGCAGCCGAAGCAGTGCTGATGGCCATGCGCGTGACGGGGCGCCAGAAGGCTGTCGTCGCGACCACGGTGCATCCGGAGTATCGCGAAGTGCTCCACACCTACCTGCAGTTCCGCGATCTACCTACGTCGGAGATTGGGTATGTCGCAGAGGCAGGCCGCGTGGATCTCGAGGCGCTTGCCGCTGCAGTGACCGAAGAGACTGCCGCGGTGCTGGTGCAGAGCCCGAACTTTTTCGGAGTGATTGAGGACATTCCGGCGATTGCGGAGATTGCGCACAAAAAAGGCGCGCTGCTGATCGTGTCGATTGCCGAGGCGGTTTCGCTAGGGGTGGTTCGTCCGCCGGTCGAGGCCGATATTGTCAGCATGGAGGCGCAGTCGTTCGGCGTCGCTCTCAGCTATGGTGGCCCGTTCTGCGGCGTTATCGCGGCGAAGGAGCAGTACCTCCGGCAGATGCCCGGGCGGCTTGCGGGACAGACTGTGGACGGCAATGGGAACCGGGGATTCGTGTTGACGCTCTCCACGCGCGAGCAGCACATCAGGCGCGAGAAGGCTACGTCGAATATCTGCACTAACCAGGCGCTGGTTGCGTTAATGGCGACGATCTTTCTGACGGTCTATGGCAAGGAAGGCATTCGCGAACTGGCTGAGCACAACCTTGCGAAGGCGGACTATGCGGCGAAGGCATTAAGCGCGCAACCCGGGGCCAAGCTGCTGTTCAAGGGCGCTCCGCGCTTTCATGAATTTGTTTTGCAGACGCAGGAATCGCCGGCGCAATGGAGCCAGCGCCTGATGGACGAAAAGATTGTTGGCGGCATCGATTTGAGCCGCTGGTATCCGGAATTGAAGAACGCAACGCTGTGGTGCGCGACGGAAGTGGTGGCTCGCGAAACGATTGATCGCGCGGCAAGAGTGCTGGCGGCTGCGCCGGTGGAGGCATAAAAATGGCGACGACTGAAGCGCAGGTTAATCGCAGCATTGGCAAGGTTCGTCCACACCAGACACAAAACGAAGGACTCGTCTTCGAGAAGTCATCGCCGGGGAAGAAGGCTTACAAGCTGGCGCCGCTCGATGTGCCTGAAGTCGATGCGGCCGAATTGCTGGGCGATGCGCACCGCAAGACGCCGGGTTTGCTGCCGGAACTGAGCGAGATCGAGATCATCCGCCACTTCACGCGCCTGTCCACCTGGAACTATGCCATCGACCTGGGCATGTATCCCCTGGGCTCGTGCACGATGAAGTACAACCCGCGGGTGAATGAATTTGTCTCGCGCATCGAGGGACTGGCGGAGGCGCACCCATACAGGCCAGAATCGCTAGCGCAGGGCGTGCTTGAAATTATCGATCTGCTGCAGCGCTGCCTCATCGATATCACCGGCATGGATACGATCACGCTGCAGCCTGCCGCCGGCGCGCACGGCGAGTTTACCGGTATCCTCCTCGTCCGCGCGTGGCATGAGTCGAAGGGCAACGCACGTCGCAAGATCATCATTCCCGACTCGGCGCACGGCACCAATCCTGCGACTGCAGCCATCTGCGGCTACCAGGTGGAGAATCTCAAGTCGAACGCCGATGGCGGCATCGATCTCGAAGCACTGACGCGCCAGGTGGACGAAGACACGGCCGCGCTGATGCTTACAAATCCTTCAACGCTTGGTGTATTCGAGAACGAGATTCACAAGATCGCCGATATTCTTCATGCGAAGGGCGCGCTTCTCTATATGGATGGCGCCAACATGAATGCGCTGGTGGGGAAGGTGCGCCCGGGGGACTTTGGCGTGGACGTAATGCACCTGAACCTACACAAGACGTTCTCGACTCCGCATGGCGGCGGTGGTCCGGGCTCCGGCCCTGTGGCGTGCAAGAAGTTTCTGGAGCCATTTCTGCCGACGCCAGTACTTGCCAAAGACAAGGATGGCAAGCTGCACTGGGAGTACAACCGTCCGCAATCCGTGGGACGGGTGCGGGCCTTCTACGGCAATACCGGCATGTTCATTCGCGCACTGGCTTACATTCTTGCGAACGGGCCGGATGGGCTGAGGCAGACCACCGAAGATGCCGTGCTCAACGCAAACTACATCCGCAAAAATCTCGAAGACCTGTACGAGTTGCCGTACAAGACGCCGTCGATGCATGAGGTTGTCTTCAGCGACAAGCGGCAGGCGGCCAAGGGAGTGAAGACCGGCGACATCGCAAAGCGGCTGATCGATTACGGCTTCCATCCTTATACGGTCAGCTTCCCGCTGATTGTGCATGGCGCGCTGATGATTGAGCCGACAGAGAGCGAGTCTCTTGAAGAGCTCGATTTGTTTATCGCCGCGATGCGTTCGATTGCGAAGGAAGTTGAGGAGACGCCGGAAGTCGTCAAGACGGCGCCGCATTCCACGCGGATTTCACGGCTCGATGAGGTGCAGGCAGCTCGCAAGCCGATTTTGCGCTGGCGGCCTGCCAGCATTTAGGCCGCTTCCCTGGCTACGAGCTAAGTCGATCTATCCAGCGTAAATAGCGGTGACTGCAGGTGCTCCAATCACCTGTAAGTAACTCTCCGCGAGGTGACTGTCGACCTCTGCTAGTTACTGCAAGATATTGATAACAACCTCTGATCCAGAACATTCCGGTTGCTTTTCGATTCGCACAAATTGGATAATCGAGGTCTCTCAGGGTGAGTACAGGTGCGTTGCCCCAGCGTACAAAGAAAGCGCAAGTTTGCTGGAGCGAGAGTGCTGTACCGCGCGGACGTAGCGGGTTTCCAGGGGCCGGAGTCATACTCCCGTAGTTTTCCCAAGTTGGTTGTGCACGATCGGCGAAGTTTGGATACCGCCGGAGCGCCGCAAGGAGGTCTCGATGAAATTGTTTCGTGATGAAGCAGGACAGACGCTGGTGTTCACGGCATTCCTGATGTGCTGCCTCTTCGGCTTTATGGCCCTGGCTATCGATGTGGGTGTGCTTCTCCGTGCGCAGCGCCGAATGCAGACTGCGGCAGATGCGGGGGCGATTGCAGGCGGACTGGAGTACTTCTACCACGGCTCAACAAATGTGGCGAGCGTCGCAAAGGCGGCTGCAGGAAAAAACGGCGTCTCAGACACGAACCAGGTGACGGTGACTATTCCTCCCGCACATGGCTGGCACACCGGAGGAGAATATCTCGAAGTGGCGATTTCGCAGCCGAACCCGACGGTTTTCATGACTGTGCTTGCGGGTTTGCTTCCTGGTAATTCTTCGTCCAATTACAAGACAGTTAGCGTGGGAGCCAGGGCGGTTGCTGGAATCGTACCGGCTACGTCCTGCGTCTATCTCCTCAATACGTCAGATGCCGGTGCCCTGACTGTCAAGGGCAACGCAAGTGTTACCTCACCCAATTGCACCTGGACGGTGGATTCGAGTTCTCCGCAGGCCTTTTGCATTACCGGCCAGAATTCGGACGCCCAATTCAACTCACCTGGCGTGATCCTCGCGGGGGGCCAATCCACCCAGGGCAGCTGCAACAAGACTTATCCGGGTGCACAGACGGGCGGCGCTTCGTTCTCCGATCCCCTGGCAAATAGTATTTCATTTCCTGATCCGACGGATCCCCACGTCTGCAATTCGAATATCGCCAATGGTCCAGTGAATGTAATTTCAGCCACCACGGTCACTTCGATACCATCTGCAATGATGTCGGCGGTCTCGCTTCAGACTGGCGGATACAACACCGCGAGCAGTCAACCCTCGTATCACATTATCTGCTTCAACACCGGCACGACGACTCCGACAACCCTGTCGGGGGTGACCTTCAGTGACAGTTCAAGCGGCGCGCACGAGAACTACCTTTATCTCTTTCAAAGCGGTATGGTGCTTAGCGGCACAAACGTGATTAACGGGACAGTCGATCTGAACAACGGCCCTTTCTGCCAGGGGAGCTACAACGCCAGCAACGGGAAGTGCAACTTCACTAGCGCTGGAGGCGGGCCAAGTATCACCATCAACGCGCCAGCAAATGGAGATCCGGATTCAAGCGGGAACGCAACAGACAACAGCACCTATGCCTGGAATGGCATGGCTTTCGCAATGCCCAAAACGAACTCAACGCCGAATTGCGATTCCGCATATGGTGGAATAAGCTACTCGGGCACGGATCCCAATGCATGTCTCCAAATGCAGTTTGGAAGCAATTCCGGACTCCTCAACGGCATGATCTACGCGCCCTACTCAGCGCTATTCATCCAGGACAGCGGCGGCACCGGCATCGGTGTCACAAGTCTGATCGTCAATTCGACATTTATCAACGGCACGCTCAACATTACGGCCAACTATGCAGCCGGGCATCCCAATTCGCCATTGAACCACGTCGCGCTTGTGGAGTAGGAGATGACCAAGATGACCCAGATGACCAAGAGACGCACGAAGGCTGGCTGGCTTCGGTTTTTCCGCTCCTCTCAATCCGGCTCTGCGCTTGTTGAGGTCGCGCTCACTCTGCCGCTCATGGGCGCCCTGTTGCTCGGATCGATCGAGTTGGGGGGCCTGGCGTATCGAGCCACAGAGCTAACCAGCGCCGCAAGGGCGGCCGCCCAATATGCCGCCATGAATGGCGGTGGGTTCAATGACTGCAACGGCACGTTCGTCGGAGGACCCTGCGACTCGAGAAGTGGAATCTACAAGTCGGCCCAGTCAGACGCTCCGTGGGCAGCAGGCACGTGCACGAACTGGAGCGTGGCAGCAACCAGCTCCTGCACCTGCTCCGGCAACGCCCTCGCTTGCGGTGGCGGATCATCAGGGCCCTATGTCTGTTCCGGCCCCAACGCCGGCACGCCTGTCGTTGCGGTCACCGTTCTCACTTCGGCCCAATGCGGCGGCTTTGCGTCAGTTCCAGGCCTCTTCAACGGCGGCTTCACCCTCTCCGGATCTGCTCAACAGGAGGTGCTGCAGTGATGATTGCAAATGCGCTGAGAAAGCTGGGCCGACGCGGGAGAGATGAACAGGGCAGTGCTCTGGTCGAGATGGCTCTTGTCAGCACCCTGGTCTTCTTTCCATTGCTGTTTGGTATCATCGAATTCTCCTACGGAATGTACGCGTACAACTGGGTGAACATGGCAGCCAGGCAGGCCACGCGTTACGCCGTGGTTCGTGGCATTGAATCCTGCCAGATCGCTCCCACGTTTCCAGACTGCAACATGGGACCTGACACCACGAACAACGCAACATCTCCCACCGCGTTAACAACTTATGTGCGAAATCTTTCCTATCCTGGTATTTATACGGACGCAACGAGTAACCGTCTGACCGTGAGGACAACCTATCTTGCAAAAACTGTATCGACCGGACTGGGCTCTTATGACAAGACCTCATGGGACACCGTGTGCACATCTACCGTCCCGAGCGCATCCGCAGTGGAGTGCAACACGCCGGGCGAGGCAGTGCAGGTAATTGTGACCTACAGGTTTCCGCTTGCCATTCCTTTCTGGAAAAACGCAAGCCTGAATCTGAACGCCACTTCGCAGATGGTGATCAACGAGTAGCTGCCGCCCGCCGCCTCCAGCTTCGACGGGGCCAGGTCAGAAGACGATCGCACAAATGCATCAATTAGTCAGGTAATCAGGAAATTCATCGGAACTGGTTTCAACCAGCCTGGTAACGTGTCCCAGGTAACTCGTATCTTATTGATTCTAGGTATTTCCAATTTCTTGTCGTAACCCCTTAAGTAATTAACCTATTAGTGGCATTGTCCCCTCTCATTAAAAGGTAGAAAGTGTCTCCATCGGGCATTCAGGTGCATTGAAGGTCTCGGGACCCGGTAATGCATGGAAGTGGCTTTCGCTGGTTATGCCTGATGCGGAATTTTGCGTGGCACCCTCTGGCCGCTCAAATCCCAAAGCGCGAAAGCATGCATTCAAACGAATGCGCGCTCAGGAGGACGTGTCGAATGAGATTTCTCCGTGAAGAAAATGGTCAAACCCTATTCCTGACAGCCATTTGCATGACTGTCCTGCTTGGATTTATGGCTCTGGCGCTCGATGTGGGCACCTTGTTTCGCGCCAAGCGCAGAATGCAGATTGCCGCGGACTCCGCAGCAATGGCCGCCACCACGGAGCTCTTCTACAACGGTTCCACCAATGCAACCGCCAAGGCTAACGCCGCAGCCAAAGCGAACGGAGTGGACAATACCGTCGTCGGCAATACGGTGTTGGTGACGCTGCCACCTGTCAGCGTCGGCGGCACCTCGTGTGCAACGTGCGTGGCGGTGCAGGTCTCAACCCCGAATCCAACGGTCTTCTTGGGAATGTTTATGCACAGCGCTGTCAATGTTGGCGCCATGGCTGTTGGTGGCGCTCCGGCCGCCAGTAACACGTGCGTATACGTGATGGACCCCGGTGCCGATGACGCGCTTGATATTCACGGCGCGGGCAGGATCACTGCACCTGGTTGCAGCGTCTACGTCAACTCGTCACAACCTGATGCACTGTGCGTGACCGGCAGTGCGGGCAAGTCGGATCTGGCAAGTATCTCCGTAGTGGGGCAGCAGGGCAGCAGCGGACCCTGTAAAGGCGACCCCGGCGTGCCGGTCAACCTGAATGCTGGTGTCCTGTCCAATCCGTGGAGCGACCTCCCTGATCCCTCCGCAAGTTGCAACGCTGGAAATACAACCAACCTGGCCAGCGCCACGCTCAGCACTGCGATAGCCGGGCCTGGATATGGCAACGTTGCGTGCTACTCCTATCAAAGTTGCACGACAAAGAAAGGCGTACCTACCTGTACGCCGGGGGTAGTGAACCTGAGTGCCCCGACGCTCGGCCCCGGTACATACGTCTTCACAACGGGCGTGAGCATCAGTGGGACCGTTAAAGCGGGTAACGGTAATACAACCACCGGCAAGACCGCCACGAATGGCGGAGCAACCATAGCGGTATCGGGCACGAGCTCACTCAATATCGACACGGCTTCTGCATTTTCGATCTTTGCCCCCGCCGATGAAAACGCAACCTACAACGGTGTGGCGCTCTATCAATCGCCTGGCGACACAAGCGCGATGCAGATTTCTTTTGGTTCCAGTTCCGCGGTGTTCAATGGCATGGTTTACGCTCCGGGAGCAGCCGTGACCCTGCACGATGAGGGCGGCGGCGGTCTGAGCGCGACCGGCATGGTTGTGGGAACGATCTTCTTAAACGGAAAGGTGAGCCTGACCAGCTACAACGCCTTCAACCCTGTTACCACGCCCTTCAAAGTTATATCCCTGGTTGAGTAAAAGAGAGGCCACCATGATTGACATCAAGCTCACTTATCGGAAGATCCGAATGCTGATTGGCGCCGGCGAAGAGGGTTCAGCGATTATCGAATTCGGCATATCAATGGGACTGTTGATGCTGATGCTGCTGGGCATGGCTGAACTGGCGAGGGTAGCGTACGCTGCGATCGAGGTTTCAAGCGCTGCGCACTCAGCCGCGCAGTTTGCCTCATGGAAGGGCGCGGCGGCGTCGAATTCGGGAGGCATTGCAAACGCCGCGTCGGTCAACTCCGATTTTCCGATCAGCGTCTCGTCTGTTGCGGTCTCCTGTGTATGTGCGGACGCAACGTTCACACCCTCGAGTTGCTCAGACAACACCACGTGCACGAAGAACAATACGGCGATGGTCGAAACGGTCACGGTCCAGACGCAGGTCAGCTTTAGCCCGCTTATTCATTACCCCGGCGGCCCGACCACCTATACATTGAAGGGCTCCGACACACAAACGGTGTCAAACCAATGAAGAGCCCACATGTTCGTTTCCCCCGCTCGTTGCGCATGCACGCTGCTGCCTGCGGACTGGTTCCGGCGCATCGGGAGATTTTCGCGAGCCGGCTGAGGCAGCTTGGCGGTGAAGAAGGCGGCAGCCTGGTGGAAATGGCGCTTGCTTCGGCTGGCGTCCTGGCCATGCTTTTCGGCATCTTTGAGCTCTCGATGGCCCTTTACAGCTATCACTTTGTCTCGGAGGCTGCGCGGGAAGCTTCGCGGTTTGCCATGGTGCGTGGTTCCCAGTGCGCAGCGAATTTCACAGCATCCTATTGCTCTCCGACAGATGCCCAAACGACGGGCGCCGACGGAGGGGACATTTCGACTTACGTGAATAGCCTTGGCTACCCGTTTGCGAACAAGCTCACAACGTCCACCACATGGCTCAGCTCAGGCCAGGATGCAAAAGGCAATGAAATATGGACGAGTTGCGGCACGGCATCGAGCTGCAAGACTCCCGGCAACCAAGTGCAGGTTACGGTCAGCTATCCCTTTCCGCTGAATGTGCCCTTTCTCAGGACCTACACGATCAATCTGGCCAGCAAATCCTCGGTTGTGATTTCGCAGTAAGATCCGGAATTCTCTGGCAGTCCTGACTCCCTTGCCAAAAGGCTGAGCAGTCGTGTGTCATGCGCATTCGCCTAGGCTGCGTGGGTACTTCGTGTTACTAATGCGTATCTCTCTGCTTCTCAAATCCGACACCTAAGTAATCTAAAAGTAATTAAATTGGCTTGTTGCTCGATCTTCTCATCCCTAGAATTCTTCTACGTCCCCCAGTTTTCGGGCCACCGTTTTAGTTTCAAAGCTGGGCGCTCGGTTTGCGCGGGTTTTCCGCTGGTTGCCGGTGCGTTGATGAGTCAAATTCAAGTTGCCAAGTGAAGGAAGCTCAATGAAGATTCTACGCGATGAAAAGGGCCAAACTCTCGTCCTTACAGCGCTTTGCATGACGGCGCTGTTGGGCTTTCTGGCGCTGTCAGTGGATGTGGGGATGCTGTTCAGGTCGAAACGTTGCCTGCAGACTGCAGCCGACGCGGCCGCCATTGCCGCCGCGCAGAACTACATGTGGAAGCAGTCGGCGTCGTTGGCGCAAACCGCCGGTAAGGGTGCTTCTTCATTAAATGGCTATACCGACGGGACGAACAGTGTCACGGTCACGATCAATGTTCCTCCCACGAGCGGTCCGAACTCCGGCGCCGCAGGATTTGCGGAAGCCATCGTCACTCAGCCGATGGGAACCCCGTTCATCGGAATGTTCGGCCGGGGTACGGTCTCGGTATCGGCCCGCGCTGTAGCCGCAACGCCGAATAACGGGTCCGCATGTATCTGGCTGATGGCCCCATCGGGCAATGGCCTCAGTGTGAAGGGCAATTACGATATCGAAGCGCCGGGCTGCGGCATTTATGTGAACTCTCCGGACAGCAATGCGCTCAAGGTTACAGGTAATGGCGGCACGGTGAATGCGGCGTTTCTTGATGTCGTAGGCAATAACAGCGGCAATCACACGACACAGCCAACTACGGATACCCTGAATGCGGGCGTCAGATCGAGCCCATGGGGCAATCTGTCGGGACCGTCGACAAGCGACTGCACCCAAACTGTCACCCAAAACGAAATTACGCTTGCCACGGACAGCGGCTCTAAAGTCAGCCAGACAACCATCAATGGCTACTTCACCAACTCGTCGAGCAACACCGTGATTTGTTTCTCGAGCGCAAACGTGACCGTTGACACTGGCGTTATCCTGAACGGCGCTGACTCGGGAGTTGTCTACCGTTTTGCTGGAAACGTCACGATCCCGACTGGCGCCACAGTAACTTTCGGCTCTGGTACGGTAAGTCCCTCAACCGGGTGCACAACGAATTGCAGCTTCAGTCACGAAGAAGGCGCTACGGTGGATCTGGCTGGATCTTCGAGCACGATAAACCAGAACTCGAATTCGATTATCAATATGTATGCGCCGGCATCCCAACCACCTTCCTCGTATCAGGGAATTGCGATTCTGCAGCCATCGACGAATACCACGACACTGCAGATTCAATTTGGCAGCAACAACCAGGTTCTCGATGGCTATATCTACGCGCCTGGCGCCACCGTGTTCATGCAGGATCATGGCGGCGGCGTGACGGCTTCCGGAATTGTCGCTGGGACCTTATTTGAAGATCAGTCCACACTTGACATTTACACGAACTATGACACGTCGCATTCGAGTTCGACATTGAACCGGAGACTCGTGCTGGTGGAGTAAGAGGGAGCAGGAATGAGAAACGGAAAGACGACACTTCGAAGGATCATCAGGGCTTTGGGAATCCGCGAAGAAGGCGGAGCCATCGCGGAGACGGCATTGACAGCGCCCTTCCTCGCGCTGCTCATCTTCGGTTCGGTTGAATTCGCGCGCGTGGCGTACGCGGCGATCGAGGTGACCAATGCCGCGCGGGCAGGTGTTTCCTACGGCGCGCAGAGCGGTTTGACGGCTTCAGACAGCGCGGGTATCAAATGGGCGGCGACGCACGACGGA
>CAVYKP010000003.1:0-792601 GCA_963769185.1 uncultured Acidobacteriaceae bacterium | reverse complement strand
TTTCCGCAACCATGCTCATCGGCTACGCACGCGTGTCTGGCCCATCTCTCACCTATCGGCTGGGAGCACGTCAACCTGACCGGCGATTACCGCTGGACGCATCCGCAAGGGCTCCTTCAGTCCTCTACGACCCTTTGCTGTCCTCAAAAGAGTGATCGAAATTCCTTAGCGCACGATTTTTGACGTTCGGTGTAGTGACCCCAACCTCTCCATCAGCGACGCTCAGCCCTCTCGCGCCGGCGGCAAAGGCGTTCGGGGGCCGGCAAACCGGGGGGTTCAGGATGCAGCGTGAAATCCTCGTTTATTCTTGAACGATGGAATACAGACGACTTGGACATTCAGGATTGAAGGTGCCGGTGCTCTGCTTCGGCACAGCGACTTTTGGCGGCAGTAATGAGTTTTTCAAAGCGTGGGGATCGACCGACGTTGCCGAAGCCACACGCATGGTCGACCTCTGCCTCGAAGCGGGCGTAAACCTGTTCGACACGGCGGACGTTTATTCACAGGGCATGTCGGAAGAGATTCTCGGCCAGGCCATTGCCGGCCGCCGCGACAAAGTGCTCCTATCTACGAAAGCGACGTTTCCCATGGGCGATGGTCCAAACGATCTCGGATCAGGCCGCCATCATCTCGTGCATGCCTGCGAGTCAAGCCTCAAGCGCCTTGGCACCGACTACATCGACATCTATCATCTCCACGGCTTCGATGCGTTTACGCCCATCGAAGAAACGCTCGATACCCTGAACACATTGGTACAGACGGGCAAGGTGCGCTACATTGCCTGCTCCAATTTCTCCGGCTGGCACCTGATGAAGTCGCTGGCAATCGCCGAAAAGTACGGTTGGCCGCGTTACATCGCGCACCAGGTCTACTACTCCGTCATTGGACGTGATTACGAGCACGAACTGATGCCCCTTGGCATCGATCAAGGCGTAGGCGCAATTATCTGGAGCCCGCTCGGCTGGGGCCGTCTTACCGGCAAGGTCCGTCGTGGCAGCCCGCTGCCGCCCGAAAGCCGTCTCCACAAGACAGCGGCGAACGGACCACAGGTCGACGATGAGTATTTGTACAAGGTGATCGATGCCCTCGATGTAGTGGCAAAAGAAACCGGTAGGCCGGTTGCGCAGGTTGCGTTGAACTGGCTGCTACAACGCCCCACAGTGGCCACCGTCATCGTCGGAGCCCGTAACGAAACCCAACTGAAGCAAAACCTTGCCGCGGCTGAATGGAACCTGACAGCAGAGCAGGTAGCCAGGCTCGATGCGGCCAGCAAGGTGCAGGTGCCCTATCCCTACTGGCACCAAAGACAGTTTGCGGCGCTGAACCGGCCTCCGGTCCCAGAGTAGGCCGGCCACGTAATCCTTAGAAACCAGAACCGCTCCCGGAAGGGGGCGGTTCTGGTTTGGCGAGCAAAACGCTTCGGTCGAGATGACAATTCATTTGTGGCGAATGGCTTCGGTGTGCGGTCGAATGGACGCTGTACCCGGGGAGTGTGCCTCGATCACCCTACTTTGCATCCAGCACAAAACTATCCATCACCGTGACAGACATTTGCGCTGCATCTGGATCCACTACGCGATACATCTTCGCCTCCGCATGTTTGCCCTGGAGCGTAATAACCACGTAGTTGAAATTCGGATAAGTCCGCGCCTTATATAAATCCTCATCCCCACGAATCAAGATCGGGTAGGGTCGCGCGCCACCACCCCCACTGATCACATGGGTGATGCCATTCATCTCAAAGCGCTCGTAGTTGTGAATGTGGCCGTTGAATACAACAAACTTCGCATGCGACGCAGCCGCGCGCGCTTCCAGGTAATGCCGCAAATCAAGCGTTGGAGGATCGGGAATCCCTAGTATGAATGCTGTCTGTAAGTCCGAAACCAGCGGCACATGAAACAAGAAGAAAACAAAGTCCACCGAATCCGGTAAATGATCTAACTGCCCCTCAAGCCATTTCCGCTGCTCCCTGCGTGTCATGGGATACGTACTGGTATCGAGCGTGATGAGATAGATGTTCCCCATCTGCACCGAGTACCAGCTATGGTCGTCGATCTGCGGATACGCAGCGAAGTAGTTCTGAAGACCGCGCGTGGGGTCAGGCAAGCCCTCATGATTGCCGATGGTAGGGAAAATATGAAACTTCTGTTGTGCCCAGCTCGCTGTTTCCTGGTCGTACACTTTCCAGTCGGCCGCATCGCTTCCGTGAAACGGCATATCGCCGGTAAGCAACAGAAGGTCCGGCTTTTCATCGCCGACCTTCTGCGCCAGCCACTTGCGTACCCGAGGCTGCGTGTCGCTGGTATTGCCGGGATCGGTAAACCGCATGTCTCCGTAGACCACGACGCGCAGGGGCCGGCTCCGAGGCAGATCAGAGACGGTCAAAGTGGGTCCGCTCTGAGTGTCCGCGCTCTGCGCAGCCGGTGGGGATGGATCGAGCGCAGCGGTCTGCGGGAGTGGGTCTTGACTCAAGCCAGGGCTCAAAGCCTGGCTCAAACCAGGGGCGGCGCTACAAAGCAGCGTGACCAGAACACCAAACACCCTGCGCCAGATCATCAGCCTTGTCCACCACCAACAAAGTGGACAATCTCCAACCGGTCTGCATCGGTCAGCGCCGTATCGGCCCACGCAGCCCGGGGAACGATGTTGCCGTTATGCTCGACGGCTACGCGATCGCCCTTGAGGCCGACCGCGGCAATCAGATCTTGAAGAGAGGCTGGGGACGCCATCTGCGGGAACTCTCGCGTCTGGCCATTGATAACAAAGTGCATAACGGCAGACTACCACCGCCGGCAACTGAACATTCCCCCACTCCGAGAGTGGGTGGAGACCAACTCAACCCAGCAGCCACCGCCACATCCGGCTGAACAAGGGCTGCACCTCAGGTCCCTCAAAATAGATAGCCCTGTTCAGACCCTTGAGCAACTGGATCGCCTCAATCCGCGGATCGGCGCTCCCCAGACGGCCGCTTTGCATCGCATCGAGCGCGCACTCATCCGCCAGATACTCGATCGCATGGCCCAGAATTTCCAGCGCCTGCCCAGCTTCCTGCGAAAGCTGCCGCCGTACGATCGGGGTTCTATTGCCAGGGGCGGGCCGACGGGCCGGCCGCCGATCCAAACTAAGGGGCATCACGGGAGCGTGAGGGCCGGCAAATCCCGGCCGAGGCTCTATCTCCCGTTCAACGCAGCTCACAACATTTTCAGGCATTGGGGCAGGCATCTGGGCAAGTCGAGACTTGGGCACGTTCCACCTCGTATCTCTCTATCGACCGAAGCCAGAAACTCTTCACCCCTTCTCACCCGCAAATTCAACAAACTACAGGCGAGCAAAAGCACCCGCGCCTTTTCATCCCACGGCACCCCTTCCTTGACTCTGGAACAGCGAAAACTTAAAGTCGAGATAGCGCCCTTGAACCATTAAAGTCCCGCGAGTCGAAATGCATACGCCCGATTACTTTTGGAACTACCTGCCCCTGCTCATCCAAATTCTCGTCGGCGTAGGCCTCGGCGCTGCAATGGTTACCGGCTCCTACTTCATCGGCCGCCATCGCAACACCGTCGCCAAGCTTGCCGCCTATGAATGCGGCATCGAGGCAGAAGGCGACGCCCGCGGACGCTTCTCCGTCCGCTTCTACATGGTCGCCATGCTGTTCATTTTGTTCGACGTGGAAGCCGTCTTCATGCTCCCCTGGGCCGTGGTCTATCGCGATCTGCCCAAGCTGGTCGGCTCCCGCATGTTTGGTTTCTGGGAAATGGTGGTTTACCTCGGTTTCGTTCTCGTCGGGTTTTTCTACGTTCTGAAAAAGGGAATTCTCGACTGGTCCTCCGATAAGGCGGACATGTAATGGACACTGCCAACGAGAAAGATGTTGTTCTCGAAGCCCACGCGGCCAACCGCGCCATCGCTGCCCTGCTGGCCGTCAAGCCTACCTGTATCACCAACGCTCGCTTCGATCGCGCCGAACTGACCCTTTGGATCGAGCGCGACGACATCCGCCCTGTCTGCCGCACCCTGCAGAAGGCCGGTTACAACTTTCTGGTCGATGTCACCTGCGTGGACCTTTTCCCCAGCGAGCCACGCTTCCAGGTGACCTACCACATCCTGTCTCACTCACTGAAAGAGCGGGTCCGGCTTTGCGTCCTGGTCGGCAGCCTCGATCCGGAAGTAGCCAGCATCACCCCGGAGTGGCCCTCCGCCAATTTCTACGAGCGCGAAGTCTGGGACCTGTTCGGCGTCCGCTTCAGTGGCCACCCCAACCTGCGCCGCATCATGTTGCCCGATCAATTTGAAGGTCACCCGTTACGCAAGGACTACCCCGTGGAGGGTTACAGCTAGTGGAAGCCGCTGACTACACCATCGCGCCCTTGATCGAACCCCGTGTCAGAGAAGGCTCCGAAGACCGCACCATGATTCTGAATATGGGCCCGCAGCACCCCTCGACCCATGGTGTTCTTCGCCTGGTGCTTGAAATCGATGGGGAGACCGTGCTGCGCCTGGTCCCGGACATCGGCTTTCTGCATACCGGCATCGAGAAAACCTGCGAAGCCAAGTTCTACCAGCAGGTCGTTCCCCTGACCGACCGCATCGACTACCTGAGTCCGATGTCGAACAACCTCTGTTATTGCCTGGCGGTTGAAAAGCTCCTGCAGTTGGAGATTCCACCCCGGGCGCAGTTCATGCGGGTTCTGATGAACGAGCTCACCCGCATCCAGTCGCACCTGGTCTGGCTGGGCACGCACGCCATGGATATCGGCGCGCTGACCCTCTTTCTCTATACCTTTCGTGAACGGGAAGAAATCCTGAAGATTTTCGAACACCTCAGCGGCCAGCGCATGATGGGTTCCTACTTCCGCGTGGGCGGCGTTTCGCTCGAACCACCGGTCGATTTCTTCAGCCGCGTGCAAGACCTGCTCAAGATGATGCCGGCCCGCATCGACGAATACGAGAACCTGCTCAACGGCAACCCCATCTGGGTCCGGCGCTTGCAGGGAGTCGGTTTCCTCAGTGCCGCCGATGCTGTCGCGCTCGGCGTTACCGGGCCACCGTTGCGCGCCAGCGGAGTCGATTGGGATCTGCGCCGCGACATGCCCTACTCCAGCTACGAAAAGTTCCAGTTCAAGGTGCCGACCTCCACCGTCGGCGACGTTTGGACCCGCTACCTGCTGCGCGTGCAGGAAATGCGTGAATCGATCAAGATCTGCCAGCAGGCACTGGACGGAATGCCCGAGGGACCGCTCAAGGCAAACGCACCCAAGGTCGTCTTGCCCGACCGGGAAAAGATGAAGACACAGATGGAATCCCTCATCCATCACTTTAAGATTGTGACGGAAGGCTTTGCTGTTCCAGCAGGTCAGGTGTATCAGGCAATTGAGTCTCCGCGCGGCGAGATGGGCTATTTCGTCGTCAGCGATGGCACCGCCAAGCCGTATCGCGTACACATGCGCAACCCTACCTTTGCTTCCCTGCAAGCCCTGGAAACCATGTGCAAGGGACGGTTACTGGCCGATGTGGTCGCTGTTATCGGCTCGATCGACATCGTGTTGGGAGAGATCGACCGTTGAGCGAAGCCGGTGACCAACGAAGCGATGCGTTGCACGACGTACCCTTCGCGACCCAGGTCCGCGCGGAGCTTTGGAATTCATTTGTTTCTCTGCTGCGTTCCTACGCTGCCGCCGCCACCATCGCCGGTAAGGAATACGTCGTAGAGGGCGGGTCCGATCAGGCAACGGTGGGCTACCTCGACCGGGCGTATCGCTTCAGTTTTCGCTCAGCAACCGGTGACGGCATATGGCGTTCGGTTCAAGCGGGGAGCGAGTCCTGGGGAGCATTTCATCTGAAGCAGGACGGGACGCTGGCTTTTCTGGACGGAACCAAGTCACTCGATATTGCCGCCATCGACTTCATTGAAGGCCTGCAAAGTAAAACGATGGGCAGCTGAAGAGGATGACAATCAAGCAGTTTGGCCCTCTCCGGGGGATAAAGAACCTGGCGCTGCAACAAAGGTAAGCGGAGCAGCCGTCTCATACTCGAAACTGAACACACGACCACCAAACCATGAGCACAGAGATCAAGACCATCTTCAGTCCCGCCCTGGCCGCGCGCTTCGACCGCATGGTTACGCTTTATCCCGTGCGCCGTTCGGCTCTGGTCCCCATGCTGCTCTACTCGCAGGACGAAATCGGCTACCTCTCAGACGAGGTCATCGCCGAAGTGGCCCTCCGTATCGGCATCACCGAACTCGATGTTCGTAACGTCATCAGTTACTACTCCCTGCTGCGTACCAAACCGGCGGGCAAGTATCATATACAGGTATGCACCAACATCAGCTGCATGCTGCGCGGCGGCAATGAGTTGTTCGCGCACTGCAAGAAGAGGCTGGGCATCGGGAACAAGGAAACGACGCCCGACAAGCTTTTTTCGCTCGAAGAAGTAGAGTGCATCGGCGCCTGCAGTTGGGCTCCCGCGGTTCAGGTCAATTACGACTTTCACGAAAACCTGACCCCGGAATCGATGGACAAGGTTCTGGACAGCTACCGCGCCAAGTCATAGCAACGGAATCCAGCAGCAGGACATAACCTTTTCGACCCGCAATCGGAGAACAGCATGCCCAATCTTGTCTCGCATCCAGATGAAGTGAAGTTGGTCTCGTACCGCTTCGGCAAGGGCGCGACCAACATCGACAAATACATTGAATTGGACGGCTACAGCTCCGCGCGCAAGGCCATCGCACTCGGCCCCGACGGAATCATCGCCGAGATGAAGGCTTCTGGCCTGCGCGGAAGAGGCGGCGCCGGCTTCCCTACCGGCATGAAGTGGTCTTTCGTCCCCAAGCAGTCGGCAAAACCGAAATATATTCTCGTCAACGGTGACGAAAGCGAACCCGGCACCTGCAAAGACCGCCTCATCTTCGAGCATGACCCTCACTCCGTCATTGAAGGCGTGATCATCGCCGGCCTGGCTATCGGGGCGAAGATGGGCTTCATCTATCTCCGGGGTGAATATCGCTACCTGCTGAAAATCATGGAAAAGGCGATCGACGATGCCTACGCCAAAGGATTTCTGGGTAAAGGAATCTTTGGCAGCGGCATAGATTTCGACATCGTTTCCCATACCGGCGCCGGCGCCTACGAGGTAGGCGAAGAATCTGCCTTGATGGAATCGCTTGAGGGCAAGCGTGGTATTCCTCGCATTCGTCCTCCCTTCCCGGCAGTCGTTGGACTTTATGGCGGCCCGACCGTCATCAACAATGCCGAAACGCTCGCAACGGTCCCTCATATCTTCCGCATCGGTGGAGCGGAGTACGCGAAGATCGGTTCCGAACGCAACGGCGGCACGCGCCTCTTTTGCCTGAGCGGCGATATAGCCAGGCCCGGCGTGTACGAACTGCCCATGGGCTACAACCTCAAGAAGATGATCTATGAGGTGGGCGGAGGGATCGCCAACGGCCGCTCGCTCAAGGCGGTTGTTCCCGGCGGCTCATCCACGCCCGTCCTGCTGCCCAACGAAATTGACATCGGCATGGACTTCGATCAGGTAGGCAAGGCCGGCAGCATGCTTGGCTCGGGCGGCGTTGTCGTGCTCGATGACACCGTCTGCATGGTCGAGTTCGCTCTGCGCACCATCAAGTTCTATCAGCACGAAAGCTGCGGCTGGTGCATCCCTTGCCGTGAAGGCACAGACTGGCTCAAGAAGACCCTCACCCGCTTCCATGCCGGCGGAGGCGTCGCCAAAGACATCGACAACATCAAGTACCTTGCGGAAAACATGATGGGCCGCACCTTTTGTCCGCTGGGTGATGCCGCGGCTATGCCCACCATCGCCTTCGTCAAGAAGTTCCGCCAGGAGTTTGAAGACCACCTGGAAGGCAAACCGTGTGCCTACGCGCCGCAACCGGAAGCCGATTTGCAACTGAGAACCATCTTTACGCGCATTGATTGAGTGGATTGCCTTTTGAAGGGTGCGGGCTCCTTGCCGCGCGAGCTTTAGCCCGTATAAATCAACCATGAAGGCTTAGCCCTGAGGCTTCCTCCCGCTAGAAGACAGGAAACTATGGCTGACGTAACCTTTACCGTCGATGGCAGAAAATTAACCGCACCCGCGGGCACGTTGCTCATTGAAGCCTGCCGCGCTGCCAGTATTGAAGTTCCCCAGTTCTGCTACTACCCCGGCCTCTCCCTGCAGGCAGCCTGCCGCATGTGCCTTGTTCGTCTGGAGAAGGTGCCCAAACTGCAGACCGCGTGCACTACACCGGTAGCCGAGGGCATGGTAGTCGTTACCGACAGCCCGGAAATTACCCAGGCGCGCAAAGCGACCGTCGAATTGCTTTTGGGCAACCACCCGCTCGACTGCCCCGTCTGCGACGCAGGCGGCGAATGCGAACTGCAGGACATGACCTTCAAGTACGGCGCTCCCGAGTCGCTCTACGTCGAGGCCAAGCAGCATCGCGAAGAGCAGCAGTGGTCGCCGGTGGTCTTCTTCGACCGCCCCCGTTGCATCCTGTGCTATCGCTGCGTGCGTATGTGCGGCGAAGGTATGGACGTTTGGGCCCTGGGCGTACAGAACCGCGGAGTGACCAGCACCATCGCACCCAACGGCGGCGATCAGCTCGACTGCGAAGACTGCGGCATGTGCATCGATGCCTGTCCCGTGGGCGCTTTGACCTCTGGAACCTATCGCTACAAGACCCGCCCGTGGGAAATGAATCACGTCTCCACCGTCTGCGCGCATTGCGGCGATGGGTGCAAGACGACCCTCGGGGTTCGCAGCGTGTCTGACGGCTCGGAGATCATACGCGGAGACAATCGCGACCGGGGCGGAATCAATGGAGACTTTCTCTGCGTCAAGGGCCGTTATGCCTTCGACTTTGCCAACCACAGCCGATCGGCTCACCAAGCCGCTCGTGCGCCAGGCAGACGGCAAGTTCGCTGAAGTGAGTTGGGAAGTAGCCATCGCGCACGCCGGCAAAAAGCTGCGTGAGATTCGCGAAAGCCGTGGTGGAGCGTCGATCGGTGTCATCGGCTCAAACCGCACCACCAACGAAGAAAACTATCTGCTGCAGAAGTTTGCTCGCACGGTGCTCGGCACCAACAACATCGATCACCACCGCACCGCAGACTACACCGCCTTTGCGCGGGCCATCGCCGGCCAAAAGGATCGCGCGGCTTCGCTTCGCGCAACCATGACGGCGCCGGCCATTCTGTTGCTGGGCAACGATCCCACCGAGCAGCATCCTTTGCTCGCCTGGAATCTGCGTACGAATGTGCGCCTCAACAATGCCCGCGTCTACACGGTGAACCACGCGGAGATCAAGCTCGAACGGCAAGCGCAAGAATCGCTGACCATTCCTCAGGACGGTTACGCAAGCGTCGTCAGGTTCCTCGCTGGCGATGATTCTGCATGGTCTGGCACGCAATCTGCAGAGGATGCGAAGAAATTTCGTGAAGCCCTCATCGCTGAGCCGAACCTGCTCGTAATCTTCGGTTCGGAATATCGCGGCCGCGATATCGAAGCACTGGTAAAGTTCGGTCTCACTCTGCCCGACTCAACCTTTGCCTGCCTTGGGGACTATGTAAATTCCCGTGGAGCGGCCGACATGGGCCTGCTGCCCGATCTGTTGCCCGGCTACGTTCCCCTGAGTGAAGGTGGACCGTTCGTAGAAGAGTACGGCGAAGCACTGCCGAAAACCGCAGGAAAGAACCTGGTGGAAATGTTCGATGCTGCCGGCCGCGGCGAACTCGCTGCCCTGTATGTCGTCGGTTCCAACCCTGTCTCCCGCTATGGCGTCGATGCCGCGGCGCTCAAGAACACATTCGTCGTCGTGCAAGACATGTTCCTTACCGAGACCGCCCTGCTGGCCGATGTGGTGCTCCCCAGCTCCAACCTTTACGAAAAGGCCGGAACCGTCACCAACACCTACGGCGACCAGCAACTCGTCAAGAAGGCCGGTGACAAGGCAGGCGTCCGCAGCGATTTCGAGCTCATCGTTCGTCTGGCCGACAGCATGGGAGCCGATGCAAAGAAACTGGTTCCCTTCGGCCGCGGAGTTCGCGCCGATATGGGCCAGACCCGCGGTGTGCAATCAGGAGAAGCGGACCGTCACAGTGTCTGGCTCGCAGCTCAAAATCTGGAGCCCAGGCTGAGCCCATTCGATCCGTTTGCCATTCTCGACGAGGTGCAAAGGCTCGTGCCCAGCTATCAGGTATCGCGTCTGGAGCTACTGGCCGGCAATGACGTCCATGTGCAATCGTCGCTGGTGCAGATCGAACCGGCAGCTGAAACCCGCTCCCTGATCCTTCCATCGGAAGACACTTTGTATACCTCCGGCACCCTGGGCCGCTACAGCACAATGCTGCACACGGTGCAGGAATCGCACATCGCCACCCAAACAGAAACGGCTGCGGACTAATGGATACGATCTTTCCTTTTGTAAGAGTCACTCGGGCTGCCTCGCCGCAGCGAGCAACCTCGCCGCAGCGAGCATTAGCCCGTACGTGAATCAGGATGGGGCGTTAAGCCCCTGAGGCACCGCAAACGGACCACGGCACGTAACGAAAGCGATAGAACCTGTGAGCCTGCTGACCTTTTTCTTACTGAGTTGTTTGAAGATCGCCGTCGTGCTGGTGATCTTTCTCACCGCCGTAGCCTATACGGTACTGCTCGAGCGCAAGCTCGTCGGCCGCATCCAGAACCGCTGGGGACCCAGCCGCGTAGGCCCCTTCGGCCTGCTCCAGCCACTGGCCGACGGCGCCAAGCTGTTCCTTAAAGAAGATCTCATGCCCACCAGCGTGGACCGGCCCCTCTACATCCTGGCGCCCATGATCGCTCTGGCCTGCGCCTTGATCTCGATTGCCGTCATACCCTTCGGGGAGCACATTACCTGGCATGGCGTTGACATGTTCCAGATCGCCAACGTCAACATCGGCCTCCTGGTCATTCTCGGCGTCACCTCGGTTGGCGTTTACGGCATTGCTCTCGCGGGCTGGTCATCGAACAACAAGTATTCCCTGCTCGGCGCCCTGCGGGCCAGTGCCCAGGTCATCAGCTACGAGCTGGCCCTCGGCCTTTCGCTCGTCGGCGTCGTGCTCCGCGCCGGATCGCTGAACCTGCGCACCATCGTCGACAGCCAGGCTGCCCATGGTCTGCTCTCCTGGAACGTTTTCGGTGGCTTTCAATTCGTAGCCTTCTTCATCTACCTGATGGCGGCTTATGCCGAAACCAACCGCGCTCCGTTCGATCTGCCGGAAGCAGAAACCGAACTCACCGCCGGCTATCACACGGAATACAGCTCGATGAAGTTTGCCATGTTCTTCATGGCTGAATACGCCAACATGATCACCGTTGGGTGCGTGGCCACTCTGCTCTTCTTCGGTGGTTGGCACAGCCCTTTCGGCAACGCGATTCCGGCATTCGGAGGCATCGTAGTTCAGGCTCTGTTGCCGGTCTTCTGGTTCGTGTTCAAAGTTTTCTGTTTTCTCTTTCTCTACATCTGGGTCCGTGGAACGCTGCCCCGGTTCCGCTATGACCAACTGATGGGCTTCGGCTGGAAAATCCTGATGCCTCTGGCCATCCTGAACATTCTCGCGACCAGCCTCTGGCTAGCCCAGAAAGCAATCTGAACGAAGCAAGGTTTGAATCGAAGGTTTGTTGCCATTCAAGAATGGCTGAACCACGGTAAGTGTGTTCTACAATCAAACGTCGGGCCCGGTATTGGAGAAAGCGCTCTAGCATGTATCTGGTTCTGTTCATCTTCTTCAGTGTGCTGTGTGTGGCAGGAGCTTTGAATCTCCTGTTACAGCGCCACCCTATCAACAGCGCGCTCTCCCTGATCGTGGTGATGAGCTCGCTGGCCGTACTCTACCTGCTGCTGGGCGCTGAGTTCCTTGCCGCCGCGCAGGTCATCGTCTATTCCGGCGCCATCATGGTGCTCTTTACCTTTGTCATCATGCTGCTCAACGCGGGCAAGGAAGAACGAACCCACGGCAGCCGCGCCGCCTATATCGTTGGCATCCCCGGCGTCGCGATCCTGCTGAGCCTTCTGACCTTCATCTTTCTTTCCGCGAAGAGCCACCTGGCCCAGGCCCGTTTGGGCGACTACATGGTCTCGACCACGGATCTCAGTAAAGTCCTGTTTCGCGACCTCCTGCTTCCCTTCGAGGTGACGTCGATCCTGATCCTTATCGCTATCCTGGGCGCAGTTGCGCTGGCCGGCAAGGAGCACTGACATGGTCGTTCCCATTGCTTATTACCTGGTGCTTAGCGCGATCCTGTTCTCGATCGGCGTCGGCGCCTTTCTGATCAAACGCAATATCATTACTGTCTTTATGTCGATTGAGCTGATGCTCAATGCCGTCAACCTGACCTTTGTTGCCTTCGCCTATCAGTGGCATCGGGTGCAGGGACAGATTTTCGTTTTCTTCGTGATGGTCGTCGCCGCAGCCGAAGCTGCCGTAGGCTTGGCCATCATCATCGCCATCTTCCGCTCAAGGAGCACCCTCGACGTGGACAGAGTCAACCTGATGAAACTATGACCGGAAATCCATCGCTCCATCTCTGGTTGATTCCGCTGCTGCCCTTCGTAGGATTCCTATTGAATGGGCTGCTCGGCCGTCGCTTGCCCAAAGCGATCGTATCCGCCATTGCTCTGCTCTTCACCGCGGCTCCGCTGGCCATGGTTGCCGGCATCGCACTGCGCTTCAGCAGCCTAACGCTCCCCTACGTGGAGCATCTCGGTCCCTGGATCGTCACGTCAGGTTTTCGCGTCGACTTCAGCTTCCTGCTCGACCCCTTGACGCTGGTCATGCTCCTCGTCGTCACCGGAGTAGGGTTCCTCATCCATATCTATTCCGTCGGTTACATGGCTCATGAAGAGGGCTACTGGCGCTACTTCGCCTACCTCAACCTCTTCATGTTCTTCATGCTCACGCTGGTGCTGGCAGAAAACTTCCTGCTGATGTTCGTCGGTTGGGAGGGTGTAGGCCTCGCCTCTTACCTGTTAATCGGCTTCTACTTCGCGCGTAATTCCGCGGCCGATGCGGGTATGAAGGCATTCATCCTGAATCGTATCGGTGACTTCGGCTTCCTGCTGGCGATGTTCCTGCTGATTGCCCACTTCGGCTCGCTCAGCTTCAACACAATCTTCAGCACCGTTGCGCAGCATCCAGAGATGCAGGGCGGCGTCCTCACCGCCATCGCACTGCTGCTCCTGCTCGGCGCCACCGGCAAGTCTGCCCAGATTCCGCTCTACGTCTGGCTGCCCGACGCGATGGAAGGCCCGACGCCAGTCTCGGCGCTGATCCACGCCGCCACCATGGTCACGGCCGGCGTCTACATGGTGGTCCGTTCCCATGCGCTCTTCGATCGCTCGCCCTTCGCCCTCGGCGTGGTCGCCATTATCGGCGCAGCCACGGCGCTCTTCGCGGCAACGGTCGGCATCGTACAGACCGATATCAAGCGCGTCCTGGCTTACTCCACGATTTCGCAGCTTGGCTATATGTTCCTGGCCTGCGGAGCCGCGGCTTATTCAGCAGCGATCTTCCATCTGGTTACGCACGCCTTCTTCAAAGGATTGCTCTTTCTTGCCGCCGGCTCCGTTATTCACGCAATGGGCGGCGAGCAGGACATGCGCAACATGGGCGGCCTGAAGAAGGCGACCCCCGTCACCTTCTGGACGATGAGTGCCGGCGTCTTCGCCATCGCTGGCCTGCCGCCCTTCGCTGGATTCTTCAGCAAAGACGCAATCCTGTATCAGGCATTTCTCTCGCCTACGGCCGGGCCCATCCTCTGGTTCGTTGGCATTGTGACCGCCGGACTCACGTCGTTCTACATGTTCCGGCTCTGGTACCTCACCTTCTTTGGTGAAAGCCGCGACCACTCGGGAGCTCATCCTCACGAGAGTCCCTGGTCCATGCTCACACCGCTTGTTCTGCTGGCCATTCTTTCGCTCACAGGCGGATGGATCGGCATTCCCAAGGCGCTCGCAGGCAGCGACCACTTCGCACACTTCCTGGAACCGGTGGTTGCTATCGCGTCCGCGGCGCCCCACGCAGAAGGAGCCGAAGGCCAGGAACGCACGTTCACCCTGTTCTCAGTCGTGGTGGCTCTGCTCGGCTGGTTCCTGGCGGATCTGATGTACCGCCGCAAACCCGGTATGGCCGATCGGCTCGCCGAGCGTGTCAGCGGACTCTATAGCCTTCTGTTGAACAAATACTGGATCGACCAGATCTACACCGCCCTCATCGTCACACCTCTCCTCTTCATCACTCGTTACCTGTTAGGAGGAGTGATCGATAGTGGATTCATCAACGGTGGCGGCATGTTGGCCGGTGGCAGCACGCGCGGTTTGGGAGCTCTTATCCAGCGTGTGCAGTCGGGCAATATCCGTTCCTATGCAGGCTGGTTGGCGATCGGCGCCGCTGCCTTGCTACTAATTACGTATTTCGGCTTTTCCATGCACATCTAACGAGAGAGCCCAAGACATAAAGTGCTGAACGATTCCATATTGACGCTAGCGACCTTCGTACCGGCTGCGGGAGCCGTGGTCGTGGCATTGCTTCCGCGGCGGGGCCGCATCATTCAGTGGTTCACCCTGGTGGTGACCCTGGCCACCTTTCTGCTGACACTTCACCTGCCGGTGCACTATGTCTACGGCCAATCGGGATTCCAGTTTGAAGTGGATCGCCCCTGGATCGCCAGTCCCGCGATTCGCTATCACCTTGGCGTGGATGGCATATCCCTTTGGCTCATTGTGCTGACCGGCTTCCTGGCTCCGTTGGGCGTGCTCGCTTCATGGAACGCGATTACCCATCGCACCAAGGAGTTCTACTTCTTCTTTCTGATTCAGCAGACGGCGATGATCGGCGTGTTTGTCGCTCTCGATCTGTTTCTCTACTACGCCTTCTGGGAACTGACTCTGGTTCCGATGGCGATTCTCATCTCCATGTTCGGCCGCGACCGTGGTACCGAAGCGGCCATCAAGTTTTTCGTCTATACCTTCCTGCCCTCGGCGCTGCTGCTCGTAGCCATCGTGTGGCTCTACGCGAAAACAGGAACGTTCGACTTCGTAAAATTGCAGACCATTCTCGCTGCCGGCGGGCTCGCTCCACAGGCGCTCTGCTGGGTGGCGTTAGCATTCCTTCTCGCCTTTGCTGTAAAGGTCCCGGTCTTTCCGCTGCACGGCTGGCTGGGTGACGCTTTCAGCGAAGCGCCCACGGCAATGGCCATGGTCATTGCAGGCAAGCTCGGGCTCTACTCCATCCTCCGCTTCCACCTCGGTCTCTTCCCTGCCCAGGCGCGGCAGGTGGCGCCGTGGATGATCGCGCTGGCAGTCATCGGCATCCTCTACGGAGCGCTGGTGGCACTGGTGCAAAAAGACATGAAACGCCTCGTGGCCTTCTCCACCGTAAGCCATCTCAGCTTCTGCATTCTGGGCATCTACTGCTTCGCGATTTCCGGCGTAGACGGCGCCGTCTACCAGATCCTGAATCACGGCGTATCGGCCGGCGCGCTCTTCCTGCTCCTCGGCTTCATGTACGAGCGGTATGGAACCTACGAGATCATCTCCTACGGCGGCCTGGCCAAGCGGATGCCGAACCTTACCACCTTGTTCGTCATCACTTCGCTCTCCCTGGTTGGCTTGCCGCTGCTGAACGGATTCGTCGGCGAGTTCCTGATCCTGAGCGGCAGCTTCCCCGGGCACATCGCCTGGGTCTCAGCCGCCACGGTGGGCGTCATTCTCTCCGCCGCCTACATGCTCTGGATGATCCAGCGTGTCTTCTACGGAAATACATCACCCATGGTTACTGATTTGACCGTGCGCGATCTCGGCTTGCGTGAGCATCTGGCTCTCTGGCCTATGGCAGTGTTGATGTTGCTTATGGGCGTCGCTTCCCCCTACTGGATGCGCGCTATTGACGACGCGGTCGTCAAGTTGACCTCCCCGGGAGTGACGGTGGGAATTGCGGTGCAACAGTGATGCCGGTCGCGCAGGTCGATCGCATTCTGCCCGAGCTCATCCTCACCATCACCGGTGTGCTGACCATGCTCATAGAACCGGTCATGCCCCCCAAAATGCCCCGGAAGCCCATCGGCGTACTGGCGTTGCTAGGAGTGCTGGGTGCGCTAGGCGCCAGCATCTGGCAGTTAGGCCTGCCCTCTGGAACGGCATTTTTCGGCACAGTACAGACCGACGCGTTCAGCGCCTTCTTCCACATCGTGGTTTGCAGCATCGTACTCATCGCAATGCTGATTGCCTTCGACGTATTTGATGGAACGAAGGAACGGCCAGCCGAATACTACGCGCTTGTCCTCTTCGGCGCAGTCGGCATGTGCCTTATGTCGAGTGCGGTCGAGCTGCTGCTGGTGTTTATTGCGCTCGAAATTTCTTCCATCTCGACCTATATCCTCGCGGCCATTCGCAAAAAGAGCGGCAAGAGTCCTGAAGCCGGCCTCAAATATTTCCTCCTCGGCTCCTTCGCGACCGCTTTCTTCCTCTACGGCATCGCCCTCACCTTCGGCGCCACCGGAACCACCAACATCGCCGAGATCGCTGCGAAACTCCCGCAGAGCCCCACACCCAGCTTCGCCCTGATTGCCGTAGCCATGATCCTGATCGGCATCGGCTTCAAGGTCTCTGCCGCACCCTTCCAGGTCTGGACGCCCGATGTCTATGAGGGAGCACCGTCTCCCGTAGTCGCCCTGATGTCGACCGCACCCAAGGTCGCCGCCTTCGCCGTGCTGCTGCGCATCACCTGCGGCGCTTACCCTGCACTGCACACACATTGGCAACTGCTGCTCTGGATCATGGCTGCCTTGTCGATGACTGTGGGCAACCTGGGCGCGCTGCGCCAGCAAAACGTGAAGCGCATGCTGGCCTACTCTTCCATCGCCCACGCCGGCTATGCGCTGGTTGCCTTCACCACGCTATCGAGCGAAGGCATCGCCGCCGCAATGTTCTACACCGCGGCCTACGCGGCAATGAACGTAGGGGCCTTCGCCATCATCAGCCACGCGGGCGGCTACGACGACAAACTGGTCTCAGTGACCGACTACCGCGGCCTGGCCTATCGTTCACCCTTGTTGGGCGGCGCACTCGCCTTCTTCCTGCTGTCGCTCATCGGAATCCCGTTCACCGGCGGCTTCTTCGGCAAGTTCTACGTCTTCACCGCAGCCCTGCACTCCGGTGAAGTCTGGCTGGCCATCATTGGCCTGTTGAACAGCGGCGTAGCGGCTTATTACTACCTCCGCCTGCTGACCTCGCTCTACAACAAGCCAACCGACACTGCTGCAGTGCATGCAATACCCCGCCTGAAGACCTCGTTGACACTGGCCTTGCTTCTTACCGTCTCCGCCGTCTTCATCCTGGGCATCTTCCCCGGCAAAGTCCTCGACCTGGCAAGAGCCGGAGCATCGACCTTCTCCGCAATCAGCGAAAGCGGAAGTGGAAGCGCCACGGTAGCGGAAAACCCTCGGTAATGACCAGGGCATGGCTGAAGCTGTGCCCTGGGTTCAGCAATCTGTTCGCACTCGAATAACATCGCCTATAAACTCCCAGGTAGCGCCCCTCTACAGCGATCTCAAAACAAAACAACTGCCCGGCGGCTATGTCATCGAATACCGACTCCTCGATGTGTACACCAAGGCAGAAGTACCCGGGCAATTCTGGGGCGCGCAACACTTTCTCAGAGAGGCGGGCGTAGTCGAGCCCGTTACGAAATTCTCCGGACGGACGTCAGATCGAGGCCCCCAGAAGTTATCTGAAGCCTCCCACATTCCTCTAAAACTTAAATTCCAGGTCGACCTGCATACGTCTTTGGGGCTGAGCGGAAACCGGTTTTCCATAGAAGGGCGAACTGATCACTCCCACGTATGTGACGTCGTTTTCATGGTTCAAGACGTTGAACGAGTTGATGGCCAGCGTCGCAGTGGGGCCGTCCTTGCCTTCCTTCGTCAGCATCATGGTGTGGGCAAGGTTGAGGTCGAGATTGATGTAGCCCGGTCCGTATAAAGAGTTCCGCGGCACACCGGCTGGCCGGTCCAGAGGCAGGCTGTCATGGTTGTCATCATTTCCGGTCGTGACATTGACCGGCTTACCCGAATAGAGCGAGAGCGCGGTTCCGAAGTCGAACCACTTGCCGGCCGTAATTGTTCCGAGCAGATCGAATTTGTTTCGGCGGTCATTGTCCGACCTGCTCCAATCGGCGCCGGGAAAGTAACTACTCCCGGGAAAGTAGGTGATGCCGCTCGTATTGTTGTATGTCTTGCCCAAGGTGTACTGTGCCTGGCCGGTAAAGAACTTCGTTGGCCTTCCCCGGAAGGTCAACTCCAGTGCGTTGCTCTTCTGATAGCCATCCGACTGAAGCTGCCGCTGCTGGCCGACATTCGGATTCGGACGCGCTATGTAACTCGGAGGCGGGGGAGCATTGATATCGATTGACCGAAAAAGATCGATTCCGCGAGTGCCGACATAGTTGGCAGCCACTGAACTATTCGAGATCAACTGCCGTTCGATTCCAACACTGTATTGAATCGAGTAAGGGATGCGGACGCGAGGATCGAGCGTCACGACGCTGGTTGGAACAGAAGCGATCTTAGGCTCTGTAACCGGAAAGCTCGGGTTCAGTACGATGAACCGCTGCAGGCGAGTGCCATCGAAGTGCAAGAGGTCGGAGATAGGAGATGGACCTGTCCGATCAAAGAAGAATCCGGCGCCTCCTCGAATGACTGTCCTGCCTGCCTGGCTCGGAGCATAAGCAAAGCTGGCACGCGGTGCGAAGTTGTGCGCGATGTCCCTGAAGTAGTTCTGCCAGTAATACCGAATGCCCAATGAGACAGAGAGGTTCGGATTCAACCGGACAGTGTCCTCAAAGACACCGGCGACCGTCTTCTCCAAAAAGGTGACATGCCCCTGTCCTCGCTGCACGAGATAACTGAACGGGTTGTTCGCCGAATAATCGGCAAGGCTCGCGAAAGTATACGTGCCTGCCTGGTTGGTGAAGTCATCGAAACCGCGGCGGCTGATATCCGGGATGTCAATGCCGAATTTGATCACCTGTCTCCTGGTCGTATAGGTCACGATATCGGTCCCATCCATGTGATACTCGGTTCGCCTTGCGTCGGCCTGGGCTCCTCCTCCAGTGAACGCACCCGAGACATTGACCTGAGGGTTCTCGTTGAGGCTATGCGTCTGATTGTCGAAGTGTCCGACCAGGAAGTGGAGTTGATTCAGAAGCTTCGGTGAGAAGACATAGACATGACCGGCGTTGATCTCATGCTCGAAGAACAGGGTGTTGGTGCCTGCTTCGGGAAGTACGGTTCCACCGACGCCCATATTTGCCACAGTTCGGTGTTCGTAGGAGTATCCGATCCAAAACTGATTTCCCTCGCCATAATTGTGAAAGACACGGCCTGAAAGGAAGTAGTGATGTGTCGGATTCGGGATGTTCGCTTTCACCGGACCGTTTGGTCCAGCTGCAACGACGACGGCTTGCTGATTATCGCTGTCTTTGTCGAGTGCCAGCAGGAACGTCGTCTTCTTGCTTCGACTCAGCGGCCCGGTGAGCGACCCTTCATAATAGGTTCGTTGCTCTCCGGGCTTCACGACAGCGAAAGGATTCCGGGCATCGAAGAAGGAATCGCGATAGAGGAAGTTCGCAGCGCCGTGAATCTGCGGTGTTCCGCCCGCTGTTGTGATCTCAATCCTTGCGCGGCCTGGTCTGGAGAATAGGGCGGAATAGGGATTCTGGTTGATCTTCACGCTCTGGACTGCGGACGGTGTGACACCCGGCCCGTTGGCTTCGACGCCATTCACAACCAGCGTGATGCCGTTGGTGCCGGTAGCGTCTGAGTCAAGGAACCGGGATAGCGTCGTGATGTAGTCCTGATCGAAGACAGGAAGGCGATCGAGTGCATTCCGATCCAGCGAATTGCTGTTCTGGTTTTGATCGATCTCGGTGTTGACTTGAGCCGATGTATCCGAAGCGCCGACTGTAACCTGCTCCTCGACACCCGCGACCGGCAGCACGATTCGAAGAGGAGTGCGGCTGGTGCTGCCCACAATGGCTTTTACTTTGGTTTCTCGGAAACCCGCCTGCTGCACGTCGATGACATAGGAGCCCGATGAGACGCTCTTGAATTGAAACGTACCTGACCCATCACTCAACGTGTGGGCTACTTGGCTGCCATCCGGGCGATCCAGATCAACTTGAGCGCCGGCGATTGCGGCGCCGCTTGGGTCCTGAACGCTGCCCGCCAATGTATTGAGCGAGAGAGGTGTCTGACACGTGAGATATCGAGCACTGAGAGCAAAAAACAGCACTGCGGCTTGCAATCGGGATTTGGAGGGTGGAAGGTCCATGCTGATGAAGAAAGTCTTCCATCTATTGTTGTCAAAACAGGCTTAAGACAACCTGAAGACTCTCGTAACAGACTTGTGTTATGAATATAACAACGATGAGCGAGGACTCGAAATGGCTCCTGTTGGTGTTTATCTTGCCTACGAGCAAGGCGAGTGAGCGCGTTCAGATATGGAGAAAATTGCAGAGATTCGGTTCCATTCCGTTTCGCAATGCCGGCTCGCTCTTGCCAAACACGCCCGAAAATCAGGAGCGGTTCGAGTGGCTCGCGGCAGCCATTCGAGCGAGTAAGGGAGAGGCTTCCATTCTCCAGGTTCAGGATATTGACGACGTGTCCTCTCGGCGCATTGCAAGACCAGTTTCGTAAGGCTCGCGCTACGGATTACACAGCACTGATCAAGGATCTGCAGAGGTTGAAGCCGTCTGCCAAGGGGCCGTCTGCCAAGGTGCTGCGGCTCAGGCGGCGCTTTGAAGAGATCGTCGCCATCGACTTTTTCACGAGTCCATTGCGCAGAAAAGCAGAAGAAGCATTGGCACAAGTGGAACAAATCGGGGCGAAACCGAATTTGACCGAGAGAGGCAGCGCTTCCAAGGCGAAGTATCAGAAGCGGACCTGGATGACCCGTCCGCGTCCCGGAATTGATCGGGTTTCATCCGCATGGCTCATCTCTCGCTTCATCGATCGCAAAGCCGAAGTTCATCTTCGATACCAGCCCCACCTCTCACCCCCATGCCGTTCCGTTTGATATGTTCCAGGGCATTGGCTTCGGACACGAGGGTGACCAATGCACCTTTGAAACTCTGTGTATCGCGTTCGATGTCTCTGACAAGCCGGGTTCTCTTCATTGCACAGGCCATCCACGACGCCGATCTGGAAGACGGAAAATTTGGGCGTCACGAAGGACATGCGATGAACCAGATACTACGGGGATGGGCAGCGCAAAACGTTTCCGATGACGAACTGCTTCACCGAGGCATGGACCTCATCGAGGGCTTCTATAACTCCATCCCACGCTCCAAGGAAAATTTGCCATGAAGCCTCCGTGCCTTTGCTTGTTTGTCCTGTTGTTGTCAGCCTCCTTCGTTTGTGGGCAATCGTCAGCACAGACGTCGGTGTTGACCAAGGTGGCGGATATCCCGATGCCGGGTCCCGCGGTACGATTCGACTACCAGACCTTTGACCCATCGAGTGGGCGGCTCTATATCGCGCACATGAATGCCGACCAACTCGTGGTCTTCGACACATCGAAGAGGCAGGTTGTCGCCAATCTTGACGGCTTCAAGCGCGTGCATGGTGTAGCCGTTGCGCCAGAGATTCACCGCCTCTATGCGTCCGTGACAGGCAATCATCAGGTCGCCGCTGTCGATACCGAATCGCTGAAGACTCTGGGGACCGCCGGACCTGTCACTTATCCGGACGGTCTAGCCTATGCTCCAAAGCAGAACAAAGTATTCGTCTCCGATGAGCATGGCGGGGTGGATGCGGTCATCGACGCAGCGAGCAACAAGCTCATCGCCAATATTCCTCTTGGTGGCGGCGCGGGAAACACCGTCTACGATTCCGTCTCTGGCCACATCCTGGTCGCGGTTCATAGCGTGAATCTGCTCGCTGTTATCGACCCGGTGACGAATGAAATCATTAGCCGTGTCCCGTTGCCGGGGATCAAGAACCCGCACGGGATAGCCCTGGATACAGGCGGCCACGTCGCTTTCGTAGCAGGCGAAGAGAATCACTCCCTCGCCATGGTCGATCTCCAAACGATGAAGGTTCTTTCTACTTACCAGGTGGGAGAAGATCCCGACGTGCTCGCCTACGACCAAGCCTTGAAGCGCCTTTACGTGTCAGCCGAATCTGGCACAGTAACAGTCTTCGAGAACAACGGCAAGGCCCTGGTCCTTCTGAGTTCCTTCGACATGCCCCACGCCCATACAGTTTGTGTCGATCCGAAGACACACCTCGTCTACTTCCCGCTCGAAAGTGTAGACGGTCGCCCGTTGCTGAGAATTATGCAGCCAGTCATAACCAAGCCATCAAAACAATAAGGATAGTCGATGAAGCTCCGTCTACGCTCCACCATCGTAATCACACGCTTTTCGATGAACCGCACCTATACTTCATGCACTTCTGGGCAAACAACGACGCGGTGAAGCTGGCGTAAGGGCTGCGAGCTGGGCTGGACGAGACCAATTCTGTGAAGCCCGCAACCAGGTAAGCGCACAGAATCGTCACCGTGGTATTTCGATCATTCGCAATCGGAGGAGTGTGGACATGAAAACGCGGAGATCACTCATCATTGCTTCTCTCTCGCTCCTTCTACTGGGGCTACTCGGCGCTGGTCTGCTGAAGTGGCGCGGATTCCGTGCCACTTCCACTCCGTCAGCCGTTGAAACGGTTGCGGCCCGATCCATACGCGACTTTGCGATCCCAGGAGCGGAACGCCACAAGACGAACCCTGATGGCAATGATTGGACCGCGATCCAGCAGGGCCGCGAAGACTTCCTGGCTCGCTGCGCTTCTTGTCATGGCGTCGATGCTCGTGGACGAACCCCCATCGGCGCAAACGTCTATCCCCGCGTTCCTGATTTGCACTCAGATTCCACGCAGAACCTCAGCGACGGAGAAATTCACTACATCATCGAGAATGGGATTCAGTTAACGGGGATGCCCGCAATGCCGAGCGTGCATCGCGAATCCGCCGCGGAAAGCTGGAAGCTCGTTGTTTACATCCGAAGCCTCAGGACTTCTACCCGAGAGGAAAAGGCCGTCGAGGCGAATACGTTGGCATCGGCCCACTACACTGGCTCGCAAGCTTGCCAGAAATGCCATGCGGACATTTACGAGCATTGGAAGAAGACGCCAATGGCCAACGTGGTGCGTGATCCGCTAGAGCACCCGGACGCAATCATTGCTGACCTCAGCACGAACAAAGTCTCAAAGTTTACCAAGGACCAAGTAGCTCTGGTCTACGGCAGCATCTGGAAGCAACGGTACTTCACCAAGGTCGGCGATGACTACTACCCGCTCCCCGCGCAGTGGGACATCCGCAACAAGAAGTGGCTCAAATATCACGTCCCAGATACAGGCGCCGACTGGTGGACAGCCTTCTATCCTTCGGACAACATGCAGCGGCCTACAGGGCCAACTTGCGATGGCTGCCACTCGGTTAACTACGACATCCACACCAAGCAGGTCACGGAATGGAACACAGGCTGCGAACGCTGCCACGGCCCCGGCAGCGAGCACGTCGCGCATCCCACACGCGGCAACATTCTCAATCCGGCACAAATGGATGATGTTGCTGCGAGCGATACCTGTATCCAATGTCATTCACAGGGGCAGCCTCTCACCAAACAGATCGAGGGCAAAGCGTACGATTGGCCTGTCGGATATCGCGTGGGTCTCCATCTGCGGGATTATTGGAAGCTCGAAGATTTCACCCTGGGTCAGACGACGTTCACTCACTTCGCGGACGGCACCGCGCACAAGAATCGAATGCAGGGCAATGATTTTGTACAGAGCGTTATGTACGAACACGGTGTCACCTGCTCTTCCTGTCATGATGTGCATGGTACGGAAAATTACGCCCAACTCAGAAAGCCGGTAGACAAGCTCTGTCTGGATTGTCACGGACCAACCTCGCCGAATGGTCCACACACCGCCACGCTGGAGGAGCACACCCATCACAAGGAAGGAAGCCCCGGCAGTCAGTGCGTAGCCTGCCACATGCCGAAGATTGAAACTCAGGGCGTTCCCGGTACGTTCGTTCGTTCACACACCTTCAAATTCAGCTCGCCGGCGATGACGGACAAATACAAGATTCCCAACCCTTGCACCTCCTGCCATACGGACAAGTCTACGGATTGGGCGACGAAGGAACTGACGACCTGGAAAACGACATCTCCGTGGCGTGTCGGGCAATGAAGAAGAGTCGATAGGTTCGAACCTTGCTTGCGTGAATTCATGAGTGAATCGCGGATGACGGCCTGCCCAAAGGCTATAACCGCCGCCCAGTTGTCCCTGCGCTGCACACGCATTGGCGACTGCTGCGCTGGATCATGGCTGCCCTTTCCATGACCGTCGGCAACCTCAACGCAATACCCGTCGACGACCACGCGTTACTCAATCACGCAACCACGGGACCGGGGCGTGACATGGTGACATTCTCCGCGGGACCGATTCGTCCTCGATCTGCGCGGCTTGCGAGAAACTCGGCGAATATCCAGCATGCCCCTATCGCAGCCACATTGTAGACGGCGGCACCCCATGTTGCCTGATTGTGCAGCCGGATAAAAATAGGAGGTATTTCTACAAAACCTTCAAACAGCAACAGCATCAACGCAAGAAGCCTGGCGGCCAGGACATCCATCATTCCTAAGCAAATTGCACTTCCTGCCAGGAAGAAGGCGATTCCGGTCAGCACCGCCCAAAAATATCCAAACGACATCCAGTGCGGGACGATGCTCGCGAAGACGCGAATGCTGGTGAGGTGAAATAAGCCGAAGATGACAGGAGGCACGCCGAGCATCCAACGTGCGGCGATAGCTGCTCTCTTTTGCAACAGCGAATCCGGTGAGGCGGCGGAGGCGTAAACGATTGCTGCCGGAGCGACCAGCATTAACTGTTGAGCGAGCCCGAAATTGATGCCTGCTAAGACGTCGATTCGCGAGCCAAGCGCATGAATTCCGGCATAGTACCGAGGTAGCCAAAGTGCCGCAAAAATCAAGTAGACAATGGCGGATGCCGCGGCGCCAATCCTTGCGCTGCGCCGCCACAAAATTGCAAGACCCGCTGCGGCCAGCCAGACGCCAGCGACGTAGGCCAGTATGTATTGGCCAGCAAGATTCTTGCCCAGAGATTTGATGGGCTGATGAGAGGCATCGAATGCACCCCAGGCGATATCCAGAATGCCGGTGAGAGCAGTGCGCTTTTGTTATCGAGGACGACTATGACAGCGAGTATAGGTTTGAGGGACCGCCTGTGCCTGCCATGCAAAGTCTCGACAATCACTCAAGCGTTATCTTCATCGGATCGTTCAGCAAGACGCTCTTCCCAGCTTTACGAGTGGGCTACGTCGTATTGCCTGCGCCGTTAGTAGAGCTCTTCCTGAGTTTCCGTTACCGAACCGATTTCCGGAATTCATCCTTTGACCAAGCGGTGCTCTGCGACTTCATCGTCAACGGGCATTTAGCGCGCGTCATCTGCGGAGGATGCGGAATCTGTATGCGGAGCGCCTCGCAACACTCATGGAAGGGGCCAAGCAACATCTGGGTGGGTTGCTTGAGATCTCTAACGTCAGAGCAGGCCTCTAAACGATCGGGTACCTCAAGAATGAAAGGACTTCACGACAGGCGGAAAAGTTGGCGGCGGCCCAGGGTGTTGAGGTTCTTGCCGTCGATCGATGCACCCTGAGACGTCCTGATCCGAATGCGTTGCTCCTCGGCTTCGGCGGATTTGACGAGCTTGCGATACGGCAGGGACTCATTCGACTCGCAAGGGCATTGAGCTAGTCAGACCTCGGGACATGAGACCAATTCTCTCAACAAATGCCGAACAGAACCTGAAGGAACCAGTAAACGACCGCTTCGGCAGTCTCGCCTGGGTTCCGCAATCTGTTCGCACTCGAATAACATCCCCTATACGGTGCCTTACTCGCCCCCCTTTGTAACAACACACCATCAATCTCTTCTTTTAAGCCCAAAATAACCGGTGTACCATAGCTCAGCCATGCGGACCCTTGCGTCTTATGCTGTTCTTCTTTCTGCCTCCGTGTCCTGCACGTCCCTTGCCCAATCTGTGCCTGTTGCCCAACCCGATTATCGCAACGAGGCCTTGCTCTTCGAGCACTATGACACCACCATTCACATGCGCACCGATGGAACCGGCGATCGCACGCTCCATGTCGTTGCGCGCATCCAATCTGACGGGGCCGTGCGTGATTTCTCGGTCATTCAGGTAGGTTTCGCCTCCGCATACGAAACAGGAGCTATCGATTACATCCGTGTCCATAAACCCGACGGAACCATCGTGGAAACACCGATCGCCGACGCCATCGAGATGCCTGCACCCGTCACCCAGGTAGCGCCCCTCTATAGCGATCTCAAAACAAAACAGCTTCCCGTCCGTTCGCTTTCCGCCGGCGATGTCATCGAATACCAACTGCGCAATGTGTACACCAAGGCAGAAGTACCCGGGCAATTCTGGGGCGCGCAACACTTCCTCAGAGATGCGGGCGTAGTCCTCTCCGAAACCTTTACGCTCGAAGTCCCGGCAGACGCCTACATACAGGTATGGAGCCCCAATCACCCTACTACCCCAAAACAACACGATGGCGTGCACACATACGTCTGGACGACTTCGCAACTAACCCCGACCGGCGCTGCAAAAGACAAAGCCGATACGAAAACCGGAACCGGCAAAATTAAAGATCCTGACGAGGATGAGGAAGGCCGCAAATTACCCTCGGTGGCATGGACTACCTTTCACAGTTGGGCGGACGTAGGCAATTGGTATCGCGGTCTTGCACTTCCGCGTTCCATACCAACTCCAGCAATCATCGCCCGCGCCAATGAACTGACCCGGGATGCGAAGACTCCTGAAGACCAGGTGCGCGCGCTTTACGACTTCGTTTCTACCCGTACCCGGTATGTTGGAATCGATTTCGGCGTCGGCCGCTATCAACCCCATATCGCCGAAGAAGTGATGACGTACCAATATGGCGACTGCAAGGACAAAGACACGCTGTTCGAAGCCCTGCTCCGCGCCAAAGGGTTCACCACCGCGCCGGCGTTGATCGGCGTAAATATCACACCGGTCCCCGACCTGCCCTCACCGGCACTTTTCAACCACGTCATCACCACAGTCGACCTGCCCGGCGGACGGGTCTGGTTGGACACTACACCTGAAGTAGCACCTTACCGTGTGCTCGTGCCTCTGATTCGGGATGGGCTCGCCTTGGTCGTTCCGGCCAGCGGGATAGCCAAGCTCGAACGAACACCTGCCGATCCCCCCTTTCCATACCTTGAACGCTTCGAAGCCGTGGGCAGCCTGAGCCCGCAAGGGCTTCTGAACAGCCACATGGATCTCACACTGCGTTCCGACAATGAACTCGGCTTTCGCGTACTCCTCCAGCGCGCGGCCCCGGCACAGTGGACGGATGCCATGCAAGCTGTTTCCCGCGCGATGGGATTTGGCGGTACCGTAACCAATCCCGATCTGAAACAAAAAGACCCTACGGGCCCTGTGCGCCTTAGTTACGACTACGCAAGACCATCCTTTGCAGACTGGGACCATCATCAAATCCTGCCCCTCTTCCCTGTACTCGAAATAGCGATCATCGACAAAGAGAAGGCGCCGGACCACGATATCGATCAGGGAGCGCCGAGGAGGTTGGAAGCGATGACCCGCATCAAGCTGCCTGAAGGATATAAGGCAGCCCTGCCAGACAACGTCCACGTAAAGCGTGATTACGCGACATTCGATCAGACCTACCGTTTAGAAAAGGATGAAGTCATCATCGAGAGAACGATGGTGATCTTGAAGAAGAAGGTTCCCAGTGCTGACTGGAAAGATTACAACGCCTTCACCAAATCCATGGGCGTGGAGACAGGTGAAACCTATATTTCACTTCGTGTGCCCGGCTCCGAACCGGACATCTCAGACGCCATGCAGAAGGTACGCGAGGCGATGATGCAGGACCGATGGGACGACGCGCGGCGGCTGCTGACCGAGGAAAAAGGTAAGGACCCTAAGGGCCCTTACCTTATGAGCATGTTCGGCTTCCTGGCGCAGCATGACAGAAAGCCCGGCGAGGCCATCCAGGACTACGAAGCCGAACTAGCCAGTTATCCCAACGCCCCCACCCGGACCATCACCCTGCTGGCCTATCTCTACCAATCACAAAAGCGCTACCAGGAAGCAGAAACTCTCCTGGAGAAATATAAAGACCGGAACGACCCCATTCTCTACAGCACGCTGGCCAGCGTACAAACGAAAGCCGGCAAAGACGAGGGCGCCCTCGCCACCCTGCAACTCGGAGCCGCCAAGTATCCAGACGACGGCACCATCGAACGAATGCTGGCCACCGCCCTGCATCGCGTGCATCGGGATGAGGAAGCCGTCGCCATCCTCAAGAAGAATCTGCTTCGATCCAACGATCCCGATCAACTCAACAACAACGCATATCTGCTTTCCACGATGAAATTGGAGCTGCCGTTAGCCGAAAGCAGTAGCCGCCGAGCCATAGAGATGCTCGAGACTGACCTGGCAACCGTAACCGTCGAGCAGGCCGGCGATAAAGCTTTTGGCGAGACAAATCTTCTTGCCGCGGCCTGGGACACACTAGGATGGATCCTGTACCAACAAGGTAAACCGGCAGACGCAGAGCCTTACATCCGCGCGGCCTGGGTCAACAGCCCGAACCTCACCGTCGGCAATCATCTCGCGCAGACATTAGATGCCCTAGGAAAAAAATCCGAAGCACTGACGGTGAACGATCTCGCACTGGCAACCGATGGAGCTACGCGGAATGTCGAAGAGAGCGCGGAAGTGAAAAAGAATGCGGAGCGCTTGCGGCAAGCTGGAGCCACAAGCAAAGTGCATGATCCGGTTCAGCAACTGCAAGAGATGCGAACCTTCCACATCGCGAAGGCCACGGGCGTTGCAGGCTCGGGCACTTTCCACGTCGAAATCATCGACGACCACATTGCAGAAGCCAAGCTGGTCATGGGTCCCTCTGGCCTGAACGGCCTGGGCGCTAAACTCGATGCATTGAAGCTGTCCGAGGCCTCACCGCCCGGATCCAAGGCCCGCCTGTTTCACGACGGAATCCTGTTTTGCTCTTCTGGCGTTCATGCTTGCGAGCTTGTACTCTCGCCTCACATATTCAACCGGCAAGCGGACTCGTCTGCGAAGAACTGACTGCGAATTCAGTCATGACTACCTCGCTCTTGTCAGCATGATCATCGCTACAGCGGCTTGCTTTGGCTGGGCGGCCGCGTGTGCCGGCTTGCCAGCTCGCCTCCTACGCGGAAAGGAATCTCTCCTATCGTCTGAAGCTGCCACGCTCTTTCCGTTGTACGTGGTGTAGGTCTACTCGATTGGTCGGTGACGACCCCAATCGAAGCGTCTGCCGAGAATGCCCTTCACAATGAGATGGTCTGTACTTGCGGTGGTTCCAACTCCCACTCCGATGTTTATCTCCCACTTGGGCGAAGTGTTGAGGTCGGTTACAACAAAGATTTGCTGTTGTTGGTAATGCAATGAGTCAAATGTCCCGAGGCGTCCATAATCGGCGTAGTATTCGATGCCGCCGCTCACCACTCGCGTGAGGTCATAGCTCAACTTTGCACCCGGAGCAAAGCCGAGCCCTTGATTCACATCGGGGCCGTGCAAGGTGCGTTCCAATGCCGGATTCACTGATAAATACCACCGGCCTGCGGTCTTATCGATGATGGGCCGTATCTCCCAGGTCCATGTGTCCGGCGAGTAGGCGGCGCGCTGGTAGCCGATCTCGGTAGATAGACTGAGGCCCACCGGAAGATGCCAGCTATCGGGTGCGCGAACGCGGGGCCGTATGTGATCGCCGACCCACTGCATACCGTGACCATCCTGCACGCTGGTAAAGACATAGAAGCCGATCTCCGACCAGTTCGTAATGCCTTCGGTGAGTTCGAGCGTCTCATGTTGCTGATGATTGGTCGGAATGACGCCATCGATGTAGTACTTCTGACCTTCCGGAGTGAAGTTGGAGTGCAATTCCGTCATCAATGTCTTCGGCGCAACAGTGTCTGCGCCGTAAACCTGGATCTCATAGTTTCCTTGTGCTACAGAGGGTCGCGCGCACAAGATGACCGCGATTGCCAGCGCGGTGTTGACAGCCAGCTTGATCGTTGAGCTACGCATAGTTGAACACCATCATGAATCCTCGGTCCATGTGATCTTGCTGATGGCAGTGCAAGAGTGTCTTACCCGGATTGTCGGCCACAAACTCTACCTCGACGGTTCCACCGGCGTGAACCAGGACGACATCTTTGCGCAGCCCTGCTATCTCCGCGCCATCTTCGAGCCGCCGAACCTCAAATGTGTGCCTGTGCAGATGAATCGGGTGATCATCCATGCTCTTGTTTCTCATGACCAGGCGATAACGCTGTCCGGCCTGCAGCAAAAGCGAGTGCTCTGGCGTTGAATTCTGCGGATAACCCAGACCGTTGATTCGCCAGAGTTCTTCGTTACCGTGCCCCTGGAACTTGGAGTCAAAAACCAGCTCGATCGTTTTTGCCCCTTGAAGTTGTGCGGCATCGCCTGCACCTGCGAACTGGCGATAGTTCCACACAAGATCCTCCGGTTGAGTCCACACCGGCTGGCCGGAAGAGTTGGCGTATTCGATGACGACGCCCATTCCGCTGGCTTGAACATGCTTGCGGACTTCACCCAGGACCCATACGCCGGGATTGTTCATCTCGACGATGGCAGAGACACGCTCCGCAGGCGCGAGCCGAAGCATGGAAACTGTCTGAGCCTGGGCAACCGAATTTCCATCCAGCGCCACCACCTTGAAGCTGTGACCCGAGAACGAAATCCAGTGAACCTCGGTCGGGCTGCTATTGAGGATGTGCATCATGACGTGCTCGCCTTGTTTTACCTTTACTGGATCTCCAGAGCCGAGCATCTTGCCGTTGATCGTTGCCACGCCGTAGACCGGGTTCATAGAACCGTCGTCACTGCTCAGGAATTGCCCGTTCCAGTCGTGGAGTCCAAGGAAGACCTCCCGATCATAGGCAGCAGGGTTGTCACGCGGTTCGATCAGCAGGAAGCCGTGCAGTCCACCATATTGTGCCTTGGTGAGGTTCTTCCCCGCGAACGTGTGCGTGTGATACCAGCGGAAACCTGCCGGCATGGGCGTCATCGTGTAGCGCGTCGAGGCACCGGGCGCAATCATCGGCGTGCCTTCTTCCATTGCTCCGTCGATATCCGGCGGCAAGTAGAGGCCGTGCCAGTGAACGACCTCCGAATCTTTCGTCAGGTTCCGAATCTCAACTGACTGCGGTTCTCCCTCACGCATCCGGAACAACGGCCCGGGAATCTGGCCGTTGTAAGCTACGGTCCGGATGTGATGCTTGGGCGAAGCTTCCAGGGTGTACGGAGCAATCTCAAGCGTCACGTCCGGCGCCTCTCGGGCGCGGTCCGAGCCGGACAATGCGAGTGAGCCAACCACCATTCCAGAGAGTTGAGTAAAACGTCTGCGTGTCAGCGTAGGCCGAGACACGGAATTGAGCATCGTTCTTCGTAGCTCCGATTGATTTCAATGAAAAGCGAGTGCAGTTCGAACGGCATGGTCCTATGACAGCGTGCAAACAGGATGGTCAGTTAGTTAGAAACCTGGCCAACGAGATTAAGATCAATCGCAACGTCATTTTTAGCTTTCAAGAACATGAAGCTCGGGTTCTTGAGACCCCACTGAACATAGGGAACGACGAATTGAGCCCTCGCCGTCGCCTTCGATCCGTCCATGTGAATCTGCATTGGAATCGTCAGGTCGTGAGGATTGCCGAGCAGGGTGAACACTCCGCTCACCTGAATGGTTGAGTCGCCAGAGGGCGCGATTGTCCCGGTGTAGGTTTTGGGCGCAAAGGAGACGGCCGTGTACTGATTCACTTTCAGAATGTCCTTATTCATCTTCTTATCGCGGCTGCCGTTACCGGTCTTTCCGCTGCCGGCCAGTACGGCCACCGATCCCGACATTTTAGGAGCGCTTCGGTCAAACTCAATCGATCCAGATTGAATGTGAAAACTGCCGTTGACTACCTGTTGGCTCGTGTTGAGCGTAATCTTAACCTCGCTGGCATCGGGGTTGACTGCGAAGATCTGATGCTGGGCGAGTGCGGCTGGAGCGAATAGGACCGCGAGGGCCAAGACTGCGAAGGATTTCACTGCTTCTCCCCTAGAGGGTTTGACCGCCGAGAATTGTTTTGGCGCAGCTCGATTTCAACTGGCGCAGACCAAGCTTGCCCGTCGCAAGAAAGGCTGTTGGCTTTCATCCCTTTCGAGCGATAGCGATCGAAGCCGCACAGCCTGCCACTCCACCACCGACGATCAGTACTTCGGCTTGCAAAGCATTCCCTCCTAACTCACAGGGTATTCGATCAATTTCAAGCGGAGTCCGTCTTGCTAGTATGACGTCCAAAAAGCAGTTCGGCACGTCATTCTGTACAAATCGTCATTTTGGAATCGGGAGAGCGCTGGCTAGTCGGATGCACACCTCGACGTAAAATGACGCCCAATTCACTGGGGCGATTCGAAAACCACCCCATCGCCGTGCCGGATGATCTAGCGAATGGATTGGTCGGAACCTTGCTGCTGAATGCGCCGCAAAATACGACGCTTTTCCGGGTGGGGATGCTGGTGCCCAGTCAAGGGCGCACAAAGGTCAAGCAGGGAGTTTGCCGCGAAAGAGAAGGCAAGGAAGACAGCGCAGCCCGCAGCCAAGCCGCAAAAAAAGCAGCTTAATACGGAAACCACTAAGGGACAGGAAATCACCGTCCCTCATTATTTATGTGCAAAAGCGGCAGGGAGAACCCGTGCTGGATTCTCCCTGCAACCCACATCCCGCCACCGGTCCCCGCTCGCCGGCTGCACGGCAGGATCGCGCCCAGAGTAAATCGGACCGGAAATCTCTTAGGTCCATTTGAGCGGACGGAAAATCATGCTCAACCCGCTATTTCGTTGCGAGAAGATCGGCCATATGAATTTTCGGTTCACTCGCGAAGAGTTCCTCAGCTTTGGCGAAGAGTGCCTTGGCTACTTCGCCCGTCAGATGAGCCTTACGCCCATCCTCATCGGCAAAGGTGTCGAAAATGCCGAAGCTTGCCGGTCCTGTCTGGAAAGCGAACCATGTCGATGTTCCCACTTCCTGCAGCACAAGTGGCCGTGCGGATCGCAAGAAGTCTGCGACTTCCTTTTCTTTGCCTGTCTTTGCTTCAAGTAGCGCCAGAATGCCAAAGTTGTCCATGCGTATCTCTCCTTCTACCCTCTTACTGAGCCTTTCTGGGAAGGCCAATTCCTTCCATCGAAAGGGATCGAAATGTAGCAAACGTTTAAAGATGAATGCCTGCGATTAGGCGCACAAGCATCGAAAAGGTTACAAAGTCTTTTAGGCAATTCTATGCCGCATGAGAGTGTACGATCAAGGAGGATAGCAGGTGGAGTCGAACGTGCCGCGATTGGAGAAGGACAGGAAGACGCGCTGGTTGGTCAGTCTGACAAGCTTCTTTTTCATTCTTTTGCAGAGCGCGTGCACCGCCGTGCTGGCGATCAGTGGCGTGAGGGTTGTGATTGGATTGGGGGCCTTGGCTGCTGCATCGGGATTGGGTCGTCCCGCCGCCGGCTTTCACAGTGATGCGATCCGAATCCCGATGATGCTAATCGCTGTTCTGGGTTCGCTCATTAATCTCTACGTGATCTGGAGAATTCGTTCGCTACGCAGCCGCCCTGCCGCGCAGTGGCGGATGACGGCGCCGTCTGTGAAACAGATCCGTTCAGAGCGGTTTCAAATCACTCTCGCGGTCATCACATTGCTCCTTGTCGTTGCAGAATGGATCACGCATCGTATCGTTCACAACGTGTGACGGAATCCGGAGCGAGCACCCGCGTACTGTTGGATTCGGTTCTGGTCTCCACCCTCCCGGACAGATCAACTTGAAAGCAATTCAAGGCTGAGGCGCGCGTGAAGTCGCTCGCTGAAACCCACCGGCAGTTCGAAGACACGATCGTCGGCCGTGAGAATGATGATGTTGCGTGTCGAGTCGAGAATGGCCGAGCAGATCTCGCAGTGATCGAGATGCTTCTGTACGATCTCCCGGGTTTCGCTGGACAGGGTTCCATCAAGATACTCGGAGATGTAGTTCCAAACGTGTTTGCATTCTATGACCATTCGAACCACCTCCTTTTCGACGTTCGGGTGACAGTTTTCAATTGGGGAGTTAGCTGCTTTTGTAGCATCATTCGCGCCCGATGCAAACGTACTTTTACGGAAGGAATGCTGATATTCAAAGCCAGGGCCGTTTCGTTGATGTTGAGCTCTTCCACATCGCGGAGAAGGAACACCTCGCGATAAATATCCGGAAGTGTTGCAACGGCTTGCTGCAATAGTTTCCGGACCTCCTCACGTTCCACTGCTTCAGAAGGAATCTCTCGCCAGTCACGCAACAACGCCGGGGATATAGTTCCGTCCTTATCGGGTTCATCCAACGATTCCATGCGAAGCGTCGCTTGACGGCGCAACCGGCTTCTCGCTTCATTCAATGTGATACTGATGAGCCACGTGCTGAACTTTGCTTCAGCTCGAAACGTGGAGAGACTTCGAAATGCCTTGATGAAGGCCTCCTGCGCGACATCTTCCGCGTCCGCCTCGTTCTTCATGTACGAGAGAGCCATCATGTATACGCTGCGCTCATGAGGCCGAATCAGCTCATGGTAGCGCTGCGTATCGCCGGCCAGGATCGCTGCGATCAGCTCGGCTTCGGCGCGGCTTTGAGCGCGCGGCTCCATTCCCTAATCGGCTCCCTTAAGCTTTTTAGCCACAAGAGTGTCAACGGCGAAGAAGCCCGCTCCGAAAATGAGGACCATCAGAGAAGCGAACAAAAACGTATACGGATCGGCTACATAGAACTTGCCGGGATCGGAGAAGACTGACGTAAGCGCCTCACGATCTGCCGTCCAGTACGCAACGAGCATGTTGCCCGCAAGAAGCAGCGCGATCGGGCGAGAGAATAAACCAAGCATCAACAGAATACCGCCAACGAACTCCAGGCCGGCGATGAAGTGTGCGTTGAAAGCCGGAAACGGAATGTTGAGGCTTGCAAAGTAGCTTGTAATCTTCGCGAGATTGTGGAGCTTGCCCCATCCCGTCTGGGCGAACTGGAACCCCCAGTAGAGCCGCACCGCCAGCAACATCGGCGATTGGGGCATCGAGAGTGCGGCCGCACCACGGCTGTACAAACGGAGAAGCGGTTTCATGGAGATCCTCGTGCGGCGAGCCGCCAGTAGCGACGGCATATGTACCGTTTCGCCTCGTTAGAAGCTCTCCGGGAAATTTGGTTACAGCCGATCTTTCGCGAGAGGGCATTGTAACCCTTCTGCGGAATCTTAGTCAGATGAAAGCCAGTCGGCTGGAGGTCGTCCCATGCGTGTAGGCTCCCTACTTGCGGTATCCCTTGCAGTTTTCACTGCACAATCATCCCATATACGAGCGGCGGCTCAGGGCAGCTCACCATCGGAACGGCCAACTTCCGTCGCCATAGTGGAACTGTTCACTTCGGAGGGATGTTCCAGTTGCCCGCCGGCCGATGCTCTCCTACAGCGGATCCATCTTAAACAGACGTCTGCCGGTCAGCTCATCGTGGGGCTCAGCGAGCACGTCACGTACTGGAACAACCTGGGTTGGAAAGACCCGTATTCTGAGCAAAAATTCACAGACCGGCAAGATGTCTACGCATCCAAACTTTCTCCCGAAGGTCCGTATACGCCACAAATGGTATTGAACGGACGCGACCAATTTGTCGGGAGCAATGGCAGTGCGCTGGAACAAGCTCTTCTTGCCGATGTGCATCGAAAGCACGCGGATTTGACAATTGTATCCTCGGTGCGCCAGGCGGACGGCCTAGACCTCAGATTCTCTCTGGCAGGTACTGCATCGAAGGCGCTAGAAATCGTCGCTGTCTTTACCGACGACACAGACCGCTCGAACGTGCTTCGTGGTGAAAACTCCGGCAGGTCTCTGCAACACGTCTCCGTGGCACGGAGCTTATCTCGAATTGCAACAGTGAACGGCGATACAGACCGATCGGTGCATGTCTCCTTTCCAGAGGGTTTCCAGCAAGGCGCTAATTCGGGACATCATCTGGTCCTGTTTGCCCAGGAGCCGCATCAAGGCGCGATTGTCGGCGCTGCCACCATGCCGATCTGAATGACATCGCGGGCCGGGGGTGCTTTTTTCGCAGAAAAATCTACGGAGTTGTAACCAACTGGAAATTCATTCATCATACAGGAGGCATGGGAAGAGCAACGTCCCAGGTCACAGTAGGGCTCTTCCCGACCTTCGGGTCGGCTTCCAAAATCCAGGCGTAACCGTCTGGCCCAACCGAAGAAAGGAACTATTCATGAAGAACAACACCGCAAGCACCTTCGCACTCGCCGCGGCATTCGCCGGCCTTCTCGGCGGCACCGCTGCTCGTCTCAACGCTCAGCCGATCTCCGGTCACTCGGATGCGCCCTCCAGCGCCTCTGCAAGTGCCGGCGTCATGGTCGCACAGAACTCGCCGGACGCGACTAAGCACTCCTGCAAGGGCAAGAACGACTGCAAGGGACAGGGCGGCGGCGACGCGAAGCATGCCGGCAAAAATTCCTGCAAGGGCAAAGGCGCCTGCGCCACTGACGGTTCCAAGCCCTCGAAGGGCTAGTCCCTCGGTGTAGGGGGCCTGGAAGAATCAGGCCCTCTACTCACTTCCCGAAATCGGAACCGGAGCTCCCATGCCTGCCAATCGTTTCAATGGATATACCGATTACGGTGTCGGCATCGGCCTGCGCGTCCCCCACTACGATCATATCTTTTCGAGGAAACCGGTGGTGGACTGGTTCGAGATCATCTCGGAAAACTACATGGTCGATGGCGGCCGGCCGCTCAAGGTGCTCGACCAAATCCTCGATCAATACCGTGTGGTGCAGCATGGCGTGTCCATGTACTTCGGCAGCGCGCAGCCGCTGAACCTTGACCACCTGAAGCGGATCAAGGAGCTGACAAAACGGACCAATACGCCGTGGCTTTCCGATCACCTTTGCTGGGGTAGCGTAGACGGGCGGTACACTCATGATCTTCTGCCGCTGCCGTACACCTTTGAAGCGGTCCGGAATACGGCCGAACGTGTTCGGCAGGTACAGGACTTCCTGGAAATTCCAATCGCGGTCGAAAACGTGAGCAGCTATGCGGAGTTTCACGAATCGCAGATGACCGAGTGGGAGTTTCTGAACGAAGTGGTTCACACCGCCGACTGCGGCATCCTGCTCGATGTGAACAACATCTACGTGTCGTCACAGAACCATGGCTTCGATCCGATGGAATATGTCAACAGCATTCCTGCGGACCGTGTGGCGCAGATTCATATTGCCGGCCATTCCAAATTTGAAAAGTACACGCTCGATACGCATGACCATCCGGTGCTTGATCCCGTGTGGAAGATGTACGCGCGTGCCATTGAGCGCTGCGGACCTACAGCCACGTTGCTGGAGTGGGATGACAACATCCCATCGTTCGAAGAGGTTCATGCGGAAGCGCTCAAGGCCAATCGTTATCGGCGATCGGAGCCTTCCCCGGACCTTGTGCCTAGAGTACAGACCTTGGAAGAGGCCCACGTATGAGCCTTCTGGAATTGCAACGCCGGATGGCCGAGGACGTGCGGCGGCCGCTGACGCCGGAGTACCAGATGCAGCGTGCAACCGAGGACGGAACCTCCACCGAGGAGCTCGCCGCCAGCTACATCACGCCCAATGCGAGACTGAGTTCTTTTGAGCGTCTGGAGATCTATAACCGGCAGTATTGGTTTCGGCTCATAGGGGCAGTCTCGGAAGATTTCCCCGCGCTGAATGCGGTGCTTGGAGCGAAGCGGTTCGATGCTTTGATTCTGGCCTACCTCAAGCAAAACCCATCGACCTCGTGGACGCTACGGAACCTCGGCGCGAAGCTGGCTGCGTTCCTGGAAGGCCACCCGGAACTCGGTGGCAGGCGGCATCGCCTTGCGGTGGATGTCGCACATCTGGAGTGGGCCTACGTCGATGCCTACGACGGCAAGTGCCTCACGCCGTTGACGTCCGAGGACCTGCAGGCAATCGGTCCTGATTCGAGGCTGTGCCTTCAACCACATCTGCGACTACTCGCGCTGAGCTATCCCGTCGATGATCTCGTCTTGGCGGTGCGCAAGGGGGCTCCCGAGAGTGAGATTGTAAGCAGCGCCGTCATGGAGCGCGGATCGCAGACCAGAATCAAACTTCCTTCGATGAAGCGTAGCAAGGTGTATCTAGCCGTGCATCGACTCGATGATTCCGTATACTATCGCCGACTCGAACGTGAGATGTTTTTGCTGTTGACCGGATTGCGCGATGGCGCCTCTATCGCCGGCGCGTTGGAGCAAGCCTTCGAAGCCACCAGATTGACACGAGAGTTACAGGCTGCGAGCGTGCAACAGTGCTTCGCACATGCCTCGGAGCTGGGATGGCTTTGCCCGCGGCGAGAAAGTGACGAAGATCAAGACGGTTTGTGATGTAGCCAGGAGTGGAACCCGAGACAGCTTACACGACGGGTGGTGAGCTCGCGCCAGTTGAGGCCGAGGTCCACGATCAGCAGCGAGACAAGCGTGAACGCAATCACGCCGACGGCGGCTAAGACGTCGCCCAGGTGGCTCCAGTCGAACGAGACGCTTCAGAATCACCGGCCTCACTTCCACCGCCCCACGCACAACCGTCCCGGCCGCCACTGCTCTACCGTCACCGCCTCTTGGGGGACCTCAGCCGCAGCCAGCAGGCGCACCCAATCCTCCTTCCGGAAGGCCCGCCGGATCGACACCGGCCCATCATGCCGCACAAACCGGTGCCACCGGTGCCACCGCAGCCACCCAAACATTCGGCAACTCCACTCATCCCGCTCCAGATCATTGATAAACCAACCTACCTGCACGGTCGCTTCCATCCACCTCAGCAGCGCAACGATCTCCTCGTCCTCCAGATGATGTGCCATCAGCGAACTAACAACGATATCCGTCGGCTTCTCCGGCCGATACACCATAGCATCGCCGGTCACCCATGTGATTCCGAGATCCTTCGGCGTGGACTCCGCTGCTGCACGCGCCGCATAAGGATTCAGGTCGATCCCGGTTAACTGCACAGCAATACCCCGTCTCCGTACCCAACGTGCAATCTGCCGTAGTAGACCGCCGCCGCCACTGCCGACATCGACGATGTGCATCGGCTCACACAGCCCGCGCGGTAACCGCTGCAGCCACGCCAGCGTTGGCCGATAGCCTAGCAGCCAGCGATTGACTTTTTCCAGACTGCGCAGGCAGTCACGGAAATCCTCATAACTACAGTCACCATCCATCAGCTCCGGCAACTCACGCGGAGAAACCCGCCGACTGAAGTCGATCTGTGCACTAGACCGCATGGAAGCGCATCGTCTCCGCTGTTAGGCCCGGCCCAAACCACATCGCACACCCACGCTGCCCCGGGCGCGCTTGCTGCATTATTCGCTGCAACACAAACATCACCGTCGCCGACGACATGTTGCCAAAGCACGATAGCGCTTCGCGCAGCCGCGGATCGGCGAGCATCTGCTCGGCGAAGACGGCGAAGGCGTCATGCACATCGTGTTCGGGTACGGCAGTGGCGATGCGGTTCAGGTAAGCCGCAGTCATGCGCAATAGGCCCTCAGCTCGGATCGGATGTCGCGTGTGTGGCTTGAGGAAGCTCGACCACGAAGAGACGACGATCCGGCGACAGTCGACCACTTGAGGGAACAGGCTCCGTATTCTCAATGTAACGGCTACTCTGTGAGACGAGACCTTTATTCTATTGATAGCACTTTGCAGCAAGGGAATAGGATGACGATTTGTTCATGGAGGACTCAATCACCGGAACGCCCCCGAATTTCGTCATCTTGCAGCCTCCTGAAGCATGTGGATCGGGAATCAAATGTCTTACCATGATTCATGCGACTTCTACTGGTCGAGGATGAGCCCGAGATTCAGAGTTTCCTGAGGCAACCCCTTGCCAACGCAGGTTACGAGGTGGATACCGCCAAGGATGGTCGAACTGCCATCCAACTCGCGTCTGGAAAGAAATATGACGTTCTGATCGTCGACCTGGGACTTCCGGATCAAGATGGCATTGACCTGATTCTTCAGCTTCGACGCTCTGGCATGAGCAGCCCAGTATTGATACTTTCAGCCAGAAGATCGGTCGACGATAGGGTCAAGGGTCTGGAACAAGGTGGTGACGATTACCTGACAAAACCCTTCGCGCTTGCAGAATTGCTAGCAAGATTGCGTAACCTGTTGCGGCGTAATCTCACTACGAGTGAGCACGCGACCCGCCTCCGCGTACTGGACCTGGAGCTCGATTTCATCAGCCGTAGAGCGTCTCGCGGGGAAGAGGTCTTAAATCTAAGTCCGCAAGAATTCGTGCTTCTAACCTATCTATGCCGTCACGCTGGGCGAGTTGTGACTCGATCGATGCTTCTCTCCGAAGTATGGGGGATGCGAATTCAACCTAACACCAATATTGTTGATGTGCATATCTACCGCCTGCGCGGCAAGGTGGACACAGAAGGCCGTGAGCCGCTGATTAGGACTTTGCGAGGTATTGGCTATGTCCTCAAAGACCGCTAATTCCGTCATGCGTAGCGCCGCATGGCGTATTTCTCTTTGGGCAACGCTTGCATTTGCAATTGGAACAATGCTGATTTTTGTCATGCTCCATCGCTTCATCGCGAACGACATTCAGCTTAGGAGTGACGCTTGGCTCACTGGAGAGGTGGCAGTCCTCGGCGATGTAGCAGAGCGAACACCAAAGGACCGCCTCTACGGTCATGTAGTGAGAGAAGTTGCGGAACTTGCAAGCAGAGAGGTGCCAGACAAGCTCCGCTCCAATAGCAATGAGAACGACTCCGTCTTTTTTCTTCAGGCTGGCGATGATGGGGCTCTGAAACTTTGGGTAGGTGCCGGTGACGGGCTGCCAAACTTAGACGCGATTCGCGAGCGCAAGTTCATTTCCGACGTTCCCTGCGACTTGAATATCAGAGGATTCAATCATCCCTTTCGAGTAGCATCGGTGCGGCTCGATGATGGGAGCCATATCTATCTCGGACTTTCGGAACGAGATGAATTACATGTACTTAGAAATCTTCGTTTCCGCTTTTTCTTCCTTTGGCTGCTTATCGTGCTGTTCGGTTCCGCAATTGTCTTCTTCGTGACCAGACGAATGCTGAACCATGTTCGCGAGATCACCGAAGCCGCTTCCGGGATCGGGCAATCTGATTTAAGTAGCAGGGTTCCGACCGGCAAACGGAACGACGAAGTAGGGCACCTGGCGCTGACGCTCAACCACATGTTGGACCGGATAGAAAGCTCTGTGCATCAACTGCATACCATCACTGAGTCTCTTGCCCACGATCTTCGTAGCCCGTTGACGGCAATTCGGGGAAAGCTGGAGATCGTATTATCGAGCGATTTAAAGGTCGAGCAAAGTGAGCCAATCGTCTCGGCCATCGATGAACTGGATCGACTAACGGAATTCCTAAATACGTCGCTTGATGTTGCTGAGGCGAAAGCTGACGCGCTTAGACTTTCGCTCACAGAAGTCGATCTTGATGAACTGATTCGAGTCATGATTGATCTGTACGAGCCTTGCATGTCAGAGAAAGGGCTTCGAATGAATTTGCGCAGTTCTGGTCCTGTCACTGTACTGGCAGACGCCGCTCTTCTGCATCGAGTGATCGCAAACCTTCTCGATAACGAACTTAACCACTTGCCCGCGTCATGCACCGTTTCCATAAAACTTGGCGCAAGCGAGCACGCCGCGACGCTGATTGTGGAGGATGATGGTCCGGGATTTGCTTCGGAGATTGGCCTCCACATGTTCGAGCAGAGGGTAAAAGGAAGAGACTCCAAGGGGCATGGCCTTGGGCTTGCATTTGTTGAAGCCGTAGTGCGCGCGCACGGAGGAAGTGTGACGGCGTCGAACCGTCCAGAAGGAGGAGCATCGCTGTCGATTTCCTGGCCTCGTGAGACTGGAGAGAAGATCGAAGCTCCTCACTCTTTGACACTGGTCAACAGGTAAGCCTTGCATAAGATTGGTGATGTCGAATGCCGGACTATGCCGGATAGGGTGTTGTAAACGTTGTGATCGCTGCCTTCAACCGTCAAACGAATCGTCCCCACATGCCCAAATGAATAGTTGCCGCTGACCAGCGTGTTCACCAACTGTTAACTAACAGGCAGGCGGTGACACGCGCGGCCATATCTGGAAACGATCATTCTGCCTCAACATTCTATGAGGTTTCCGACTCCGAATTGTTGCCTATGCGGAAACTGCCTCGCGGTTAACAGCGGTTGCCCACGCAATCACCCTACACCCAGAGGTGCACAAAGCCCAGCAGTTCTGGGGTTCGGGTTACTGTGACGATAGGCCGGACGGCTAAGATGAACGACGCATTCTTTGCATCGTGATTCTCTGCATTTGCTGTGCTGGTAACTACATTCGGGCGAGGTCAATAAACGCTCGCGCCGGGTCTGTGTGGATCAGCTTCACCCGCACCACATCGCCCACATCGAGCCCATCCTCTCCCTCGACCACGCGCCCTTCAAACGGAGGCTCGATCACTCGCGCATAAACACCCTTATCGCTCGAGCCCGTAACCACGGCCTTGAAGTTTTCGCCCACGTGGCCGCTCATCGCCACCGCAGCCACGCGCTTCTGCATCCTGCGCTCAATCTTGCGCAATTCGTTGTCTGCCTCGTTGCAGTGCTGCGCGATCGCCGCCAACTCCCCATCCGTATAGGGCGGAGGCGCATCGTCCATCATCGCGTGCAGGACGCGCTGAGTCACCAGGTCCGGGAACCTGCGATTCGGCGCTGTCGAGTGAGTGTAGTCGCGCGCCGCCAAACCAAAGTGCCCCGTCGGATCATCATCGGCGCGCATCAGCGTGTACTCACCCGGCCCAATCAGCTTGATCACCGCCACAGCCAGGTCCGGATAATGATCCGGATCACTGTCCCGCTGCGCCTGCAGGAACTTATTCAACTCCGCTGAATCCGGCTGCTCCGGCAGAGTCGTCCCCTTTAGCTGCGCCAGCGCGACGATGCGATTCCAACGCTCCGGTGTCTTCACCACACGCTGCAATCCACTGCGTCCGCCCTTGCGCAGTGCACGGGCCATCACGCCATTCGCCGCTACCATCAGATCCTCAATCAGGTGCATTGCGCGATTCTGTGTCACTTCATGCACGCTCGCAATGTGACCATCCACCAACACCGGCTGAGCTTCCGCCTTATGAAAGTCCAAGGCTCCTGCAGCGATCCTCGCGCGATGCAATGCCTCGGTGGCTTCATCCTGCAACTTAAGCTGCTCCGTAAGCCAATCTGCAGGCAGGCTGCCATTGCCATTCATTCTGGTCGACGCAGCTTCATCCGTATCATGCTCGCGGGCGCTGTCAGAGCGTAGATTTACGACGTTCTTGGTGTCGTTGCCACCCGCGTCAAGCCACGGTCCCACGCGTGAGTACGCCAATTGCGCGCGATTCCTCACCCACGACCGCGAAACCGTTTCCTCCAGCAGTTCGCCATTCGAGGCCACAGTAAAGCTCATCATGATCGCCAGGCGATCCTCGTTTTCATTCAAGGATGTGAGCCCCGCCGAAAGCTCTAATGGGAGCATCGGAAAGTTCTTCACCGCCGTATAGATCGTCTGCGTCTGATTCTGCGCATGCTCGTCGATCGGCGACCCCTTCTCGACCGCCGCTGCGACGTCACCAATCGCTACGTACACGCGAATCCCCTTCGGCACACGCTCTGCCACCTCAATCTGATCGAGATCCTTCGACGTGTCGTTGTCAATCGACGACCAGCCCAACTTACGCAGATCGGCCGCGCTCTCAGCATCACGCCATTGCGCGATGCCGCGCTCGATCTCTGACAGCTGCTCCTGCACGTCCCGGCCAAATTCCGGCTTGAACCCGGCCTCGTGCAGATCGTCTACGGCCGCTTGTGCCAGATCGAACCCACGCGAGCCAGGCTCGGCATGATGCAACACCCTGTAGGGGTGCCAATGGCCGTTTTCGGATCGATGGCCGGCGTGCCGATTGTGATGCGCATGACCGCTCTCATCAGGCTGGTCATTTTTCCCCTTAGCATGATGGTCCGCTTTGCCGTGCCCATGCTGCTCACGATCGAGCGCCTCACCGTGCCCCTGCGGTTCGTTCTTCCCATGCTCCATGCGGTGACGATCCCAACGCTTCTCTGACATACCCGGGCAGACTATCATGCGCCTTTCGACTTATCATTACTGATTCTCGAACTGGGCACCGCCGAATTCAGGGATGGTTGCGGCCAGATCGCAAGCGAGGTGCTGGCGGAACTCTCGAAATGGCTGGAGACAGACGAGAAGAGCAATCTTCTCCGTGGGAACAGCGAAAAACCTGCCAGGCGCATCCTACGAACTGGCTGAAACCGCGGCCAGAACTAAAAAATCCCCGAAAAACAATTTCCCTACGGTTGTAGAATTCCGGTCTGGCTGTTCGTCGTTGGAGTGAAGGCCGGACAAGACCCCGCCTGAAGGACTTTAAAGGAGAAGACATGCCGCAATATCTGGTTGCGATCCACCACCCCGACAACTACGACCCGTCCCTTGAAGACGAAGCCATGATCCGCAACATCGATGTGCTCAATGAAGAGATGGAGGCTGCCGGCGCCAGGTTCTTCGCCGGCGGCCTGCAATCGGCGCCCCACGCGAAATCACTCCGTAAGCAGCCCGGTGGAGAGGTGGTCATCACCGATGGACCATACCTTGAGACCAAGGAACACATGGGCGGCTTTTGGATACTCGACGCAGCGAACATGGACGAGGCCGTGGCGTGGGGACACAAAGCCGTCGTCGCCTGCCGTGCATCGGTCGAGGTGCGCGAGTTTCTCGCAATGCCAACATAATAGAAACCCAGAACACGGAGGCGCGCAATAAGAAGACTCAAAGTTTTCGAACACATCTCACTGGACGGCGTGATTCAGCACTCCGCCGATGACGGCGATTTCCCCTACAGCGACTCGACCGCGCCCTATCGGACTCCCGCTGGGAGAGATGCAATCCTCGCCGCGTACGGCGGGAGGACGGCCCGGACCTTATCCTCTGTGGTAGCTCCACGCTGACATCGACGCTGCTTGAACATGGGCTTGCGGATGAAGTCCTGCCGATCGTCTATCCGGTCGTGTTGGGCACGGGGAAGCGCTTCTTTGGGGAGGTAACCCCGCCACGTGGACCATAACAGAATTGCAGGTTGCAACTGCTTCGCCCGAAAGAGTTCGTCATAGGATCATCGCGAACAGTGGCGGTGCCATTGAGTCGTGAGCGAGAACCACGGATTGTCCGATAGAGAACATCAATCCTATCGATCGATTCGCGCCTCCCTATTAATTTTGTAAGCAGAATTTGAGAAAGATGGCCTATACTCTGGCGCGAGCGTCGCGCTTCGAAAGACGCTGCACTAAGACGGCGGCATAGTCTTCCGTAGGATGCCTGTCCACAGGCGACGTTTGTCTTAACTCGTGGAGGAATTTGGAAGCGCTTGCATGCGCTTTATGCTGGGTCTACTCGTCATCGCGCTTTTTGCCCCCCATGCCCTCTGGAACGATCCAATATGGCTTCGACAGTCTGAACGGAGCCGGGGCTCGTCCCAGCCTGCTGAGGTCGCCATCCAAGAGCGGACAGGCGGTTCCCCGGTACCTCTCTTCGGATGTGATTAACAATCCTGGCACCTATTTCAGCAGCCCGCAAACAACCGCCTCCAACGGCAACACGGTACAGGTCGCGCCGGGAACCCTTGGCCGCAACACATTGATCGGACCGAACTGGTGGAACGCTGACTTCTCCATGATCAAGAACACGCAACTGGCGGAAACACTGACGATGGAATTCCGCTCCGAGCTCTTCAATATTTTCAATCACCCTACCTTCAATACACCGGGTGGCGTGATCGGTAGCGGCAGCTTCGGTAAAAGCACTGCAACGCAGACTGCCGAGCGCCAGATCCAGTTCGGCGTTAGGCTCATCTTCTAACTGCACTCACGAAATATTCACTCGCCTTGGCTGCGGTCCCTCAGGTCCGCAGCCAGGTGCTTCTCCCCGCCCTCTCAGGTCCAAAGAATGAAAAACGCCTGCTGCTGCGCCCACGAGGAAAACTCGATCCCTTGAAACCTGGAAATACCCGCATCGACCTCGCGCCAGCCCTTCACGCCCGAAGACCCCTCGTCAACATCCCATCGATTGCCCTATAGTGATCTGAATGAACAGAAGAGACTTTGTTGGCCTAGCAGCTTCCTCGGTCCTGGCCTATGGCCTGCCCGCCGCCCCGGCTTTTGCCGCCCCATCCCCCTTCAAACCGATGGCGCTCGGTCTGGTTGTCGCGCCTTCCGGCGATCCGGAGCAGCGTTTTAAAGAAGTCCACGAACTCGGCTTCCCCACGGTCTTTCTGTCGCTCGACAAATACATCGGCAAATTCACCCCGGATTTGGCGAAGCAGTATCGCGATGCGCTGGCCAGGTACCAGCTCACCGCGACCACGGTCGAAGTGGTTGGCCCCGGCACCCTGGTGTGGGACTTCTCTCGCGGCCCGGCCACGATCGGCATCGTTCCCCCGGCCACCCGGGCTGCGCGCATCGACGCACTGAGACAGGTCTCTGACTTCGCGAAACTGCTCGGCGTAAACCAGGTGCAGACCCACTGCGGCTTTATGCCTGAAGACCCGGCAGACGCGCTCTACCCCGGAACCGTCGAAGCCATCCGCACCGTGGCCAAACACTGCCAGGGCAACGGCCAGTACTTCCTCATGGAGACGGGCCAGGAAACGCCCACCACCATGTCGCGCATTCTTCGCGACGTGGCCATGCCCAACCTGGGCGTAGGCCTCGACACCGCCAATCTGATTCTTTACGGCAAGGCCAACCCGGTCGATGCGGTCGACATTCTCGGGCCGCACATCCGCAGCGTCCACGCCAAAGACGGCCGCTGGCCCACGGACCCCAGCAAGCTCGGGCAAGAAGTGCGCATCGGAGAGGGCCTGGTCAACTTCCGCGAGGTCTTCACCAAGCTGCGTCACCTCAACTACGCCGGTGCGGTGAGCATTGAGCGTGAAATCTCTGGCCCGCAACAGATGGCGGATGTTCGCCTGGAAAAGCAATACCTGGAAAAAGCACTTCGCGAAGCAACCGCGTGAAACAGAACCGAGGAGAAGCATGGACCGTAGAGCATTTATGAAAACAGCGAGCGCCGCCGCCTCTGGCCTGCTCATCGTTAAGCCCAGCACCGCTTTCAGCTACCAGGCCAACTCGGCAGTCCGTCTCGGACTGCTCGGCTGCGGCAATCGCGGCACCGCTGTTTCCACTTCGTTCTCTCACAGCACCACGGCGCAGGTCGTGGCTTTGGCCGATATTTTTCCCGACAAGCTGGCGCTCGGCCGCAAGCACTTCGACCAGGTAAACACCGAACTGGGCCGCGCCAAGATCGACAGTAAGCTCCTCTTCCATGGGCCGAAGGCCTACGAAGAGCTTGTTGCTTCGAAAGACATCGACCTTATCCAGATCTCCACGCCGCCTTTCTTCCACGTCCAGCATCTGGAGGCGGCAGTCGCCTCAGGTAAGCACGTCTACTGCGAAAAACCGGTGGGTGTCGATATCGCCCAGGCCAACCATGCACTTGAGATCGCAAAGAAAATCAAGCCGACGCAGAGCGTCGATGTAGGCTTCCAGTGCCGCAGCGCCCCGCCCTTCGCGGCTCTTGCCGAGAAGATAAAGGCAGGGCGCACTGGGTAGGATCGCATCCGCGCAGGGCACGTATAACTCTGGAGCGGCCGAGGAGAAACTCCCCGTCGGCAAATCGCCGGATGAGTACCGCCTGCGCAACTGGCTCTGGTATCGCGCGCTCTCCGGCGACATCCTCGTCGAGCAGAACATCCACATCATCGATCTGTGCAACTGGCTCGTCGGCGCGCACCCCATCAAGGCCACGGCCACGGGTGGCCGCAACGTTCTCAACCACGCGGGCGACTGCTGGGACAATTACCAGGTCAACTTCGTGTATCCCGGAGATCTGCATCTCTCGTTCGCGTCGACGCAGTTCGGTGACCCGGGCTTTGGGGCTGCAATCAATCTCTATGGATCGGATGGGTCAGCGACCATGCCGTACGGAGGCGCCGTCCAGGTGACAGGTAAGCAGCCCTGGATCTGGGAAGATTCCGCGGCGGCTAACAAGGGCCCGACAAAGTTCGCCGCCAACGGCAGCTTCGAAGATAATCTGGCATTCGCCGATCGCGACAAAGAACGCACGTTCATCGACAGCATCACCTCAGGCAAATGCCACAACCAGATTGCCTCAGGGGTCGAGACTGCATTGAGCTGCATGCTTGGCCGCATGGCCGGCTACCAAAAACGCGAAGTTACCTGGGAAGAGCTGCTCGCCCACGGCGAAACCTACGAACTCGGAATGGATCTCAACCAGTTCGCCTAGGTTCCCATCTGCGGGTGTCCCTATCTGGCGCGTGTGGTTCGCGCCAGATAGGGACATCTGACAAACTCCCGAACCTGCAACTCCCACGCACCGAATCCTCGTCAAGCCCCTTCCCATTCGCCTATAGTGAACGGGATGAATCGAAGACACTTCACCAGCCTCGCCGCATCGGCTCTTTTCGCGCAGCCCCTGAAGCCCGCAGCGACGTTTGCCATGGCGCAGCGCGCCCCAATCAAACCCATGGCTTTGGGTGCAGTCGTCATTCCCTATGCTGCTCCTGAGCAAACGTTGCGGCAGATTCACGAACTCGGCTTTACGAATTGCTTTCTGTCACTCGATCAATACATCGGCAGCTTCACGCCGGCCCTGGCGAAGCGGTATGTCGATCTGCTGGCGAAGTATCAATTGACGGCCACCACGGTAGAGGTCGTAGGACCGCCGCCTCTCATCTGGGACTTCAAACAAGGCCCCGCAACCCTTGGTCTCGTTCCGCGGAAGACTCGGGCGGCGCGGATCGATGCTCTCCGCCAGGTCTCTGATTTTGCAGCACAGACCGGCATCGGGCAGGTACAGACACACTGCGGCTTTATGCCGGAGGATCCTGCGAATCCGCTTTATGCGGAGGTTGTGGAAGCCATTCGTTCCGTTGCGAAACACTGCCAGAGCAACGGACAGGACTTCCTTATGGAAACCGGGCAGGAGACGCCCACAACAATGTCGCGGGCCATCCGCGATGTATCGATGCCTAATTTGGGTGTGGGCCTTGATATTGCCAATCTCTTCCTCTACGGGAAAGCGAATCCGGTAGACGCGATCGACATCCTCGGACCGCATGTGCGCAACGTCCACGCGAAAGACGGAAGATGGCCTACCGACCCGGATCAATTTGGAAAAGAGGTTTTGATTGGGACCGGCCTGGTCGATTTCCATCAGGTATTTACGAAGCTCCATCGGCTCGGCTACACAGGCGCGATCAGCATCGAGCGTGAAACCTCGGGGGCGCAACAGATAGAAGATTTTCGCAGGGAGAAGGCTTATCTGGAGAGGGTGATCCGCGAGACTTCCCGCTGAGTTGCTCTCCTCACATCCCAACAACCTCGCGCGAAGTCCTAAGCTGGCGACATCGCGATCTGGGGACGCGCCATGGCCAACTGCATCTCATCCATAACCGTGTCGCGTAGGCTTTTCGGCGCCAGCACATGGACGCGGGCGCCGAAGCCCATGGCTACGAACCTCGCTTCTTCGCTGCTCTCGAAGGAGACATGCAGAACAGTCCAAGTCTCGGGCACTTCGGGTTTACAGCGAACATCTGCAGCCGGCGCCACACGGCACCATCGTTTGAGTTGGGCAGCCGCATCTGGCGCCAGAGCCAGCGTCACCTGGAATTGCTCTCGCTTCTGTTGCAATTGGGCGGTAGCGTTCTTCCAGTGGACGGCCAGGTCGAAGTGGGCCGGGCGTTCGAACCGAACCGCCAGTGCTACGGCATCTTTCATGCGTGCGATCCGATAGGTACGCATACCGGCGGGTGCTCTCGCGACCAGGTACCAGACGCCCTGCTTGGTTACGATGCCGAAGGGGTCTACGGTGCGCATTCCGCTTTCTCCGTCGGCGCGTTCGTAGTGGAAGGTTAATTTGCAGTCGCGGGCGATGGCGTCCTGCACGATAGGTAACAACGATAGATCGTCGGAGGAGGGCTGCCACCCTACCGGGTCTACGTGCAGGCGCGCTCGAATCGATGCGGCCTGGGTCTGCATCTTCTGCGGCATGGCGGCCAGGAGTTTACCGAAGGCTCGCTCCGAAGCGGCGGCCAGGCCTGGGTGCCCAAGTGCGCTTGGCTGCGACATCAGCAGTGCGCTCAGTTCTGCTTCATCGAGGCCTGGGACCTTGGTTCGCCAGCCAGGGGCTAGTTCCCAACCGCCTTGCGATCCCCGCAGCGCAAGGATCGGGACTCCTGCTTCGCTCAGCGCTTCCATATCGCGGTGGGCGGTACGGTGGGAGATCTCAAGGCGCTCGGCGATCTCGCGTGTGGAGAGGCGACCGTGAGCCTGCAGGAGCATCAGTGCGGAAAGCAACCGGCCAGATCGCATCGTTTCTCTCCCCTCCCCCCAACGAATTCACGTTATTTCTTTATATATGACATGCAATGGCATATATGCGCTTTTATGTTGAGGGAGTGAGGCTAACGCCTCCGGGTAAGGAGAGTGCACATGGGGCTCAAAGAATTCTTCCTATGGCAGTTGGAGCATGAGGCCGCAACCTCGCGCAAAGTGATTGAACGGGTTCCTGAGGGGTTGAATAGCTGGAAACCGCACGCCCGATCGATGGAGCTGGGCTACCTGGCCGCGCTGGTGGCTTCTATGCCCGGCTGGGTTGAGGTGATGGTCAATCAGGGCGAGTTGAACTTGGCCGACCCGGCGAATGAAGGGTTGCATACCAAAGCGGTCGGCACGCGTAAGGAATTGCTGAGCATGTTGGGAGAGGGGCTTGCCAGGTCTCGCAAGGCGCTCGAAGAGACCACGGAAGATCACCTGACCAAGATGTGGCGGTTTCGGATGAATGACAAGGTGGTGAGTGAGGGTCCTCGGTACGCCATGATTTCGGATGGCGCGATGACACACCTTGCCCACCATCGGGGTCAACTTACGGTTTACCTGCGGCTGCTGGAGGCTAAGGTGCCGGCTATGTATGGGCCTTCTTTCGATGAGGCGTTTTAGCCTCATCGAAAGAAGGGTCTTCTCCTCCAGGCGCACATGCCCGCACGCGGTCTTCCCACTACCCCAAGACCCTGGTGGCCCGAACTCAACCTTGCTTTGGCTTGAGTGGGGTTCTGCAACTGAAAGTGGTGCAGTTTTTTGGGCCATCCTCCTCCTCCCACAGTTCCGCGGTGAACTTCGACCCTCAGCGAACAGAAAAGACGTGCCTGTGGGTTGTTCAAGTCGGTATATTGGCTGTCGACTAGATAGTTCGGCCAGCGCCGAAGCCAAGGGGAGAGGCACGCATGCATTCCAGTCCACGCCTAAGCAGGACTAGCTTTCGTTGGGGGATTTTGACCCTGGGTATTTTCGCTATTAGCTTGGGCTCACTGCTTTATGTACGCCGGTCAGTTCAGGCAGATCAGGTTCCGCCCCCTCATACCCGTGAGATTAAGCTGGGCAGCGCTCGGCCCGGGTCGCTCTATTCCATGACGCTGGCGGTCAAGGATCCGGCTAAGGTTCAAGGCAACGATGCGGTTCTGGCTACGGTGAAGGACTCGCAGGGCGTGATTGAGTCGAAGTACCTGCACAGTGCCGATCTGGACTTCTACCTGACCGTCCGCCCTCGTGGTGATGGGCCCGTTACGGTCTCGCTTTCGTCGCCTGCTGATATTCCGGAAGTGGATACACGGTTGAAGAAGATTGTGGAGGCTCCGGTCTCTGCGGGCACTCCGCAGGACCAGATGCCCGGAGCCATTGCGGCTGCTCCCAACTCCACCTGGCAGGATGCTCAAACCTTCACGTTTGGCCAGACGATCTATGGCGGGGCCGATGAGCGGCCTTACGCTCCTTCGAAGGCGGAGGACGGCTATGCGGCCATGCTCAAGGGTTTCCAGTGGTTCAAGTTCACGTTCAACGAGAAGGCTCCGCGGCTCGTCTACTTCACGCTCAACGTCACCGATCGTGATGTGCCCTTCGACGTCGATATCTTTCAGGCGGGTAAGGACCAGGCTGGCAACCCTGACGCTGTGCCTTACACCCGGGGCGAGTTCGTCTACCAGGTAGAGGCCACGCAGAACTATCCCGGCCTCTACAAATTCCGGACGCGCATCCTTGAGCCTGGCCACGAATACTATGTCCGCGTGGCGGCGGACCATCCGGCGTTCCAGCTTCATACTACGGACTTCCCTGTCGGGCCTTACACCGATCCGCGGCAGGCGGTGCGGGCCGGCATGGACTTCCTCATCAACATGGGCGACTCGTGGCTTTCCAACACGCCGCGACGCGGGTCTGTTGCGCTGCGCACCACGATGCAGCACTCTGAGACGCAGCTCTGCATTGCCTGCCATCCGGCGCAGTTTACGACCCGTGGATACCTCACCGCCGTGCACAACGGCTACGCTCCGCGGCAGCGCGCGTCGCTTGAGTTCATCATGGACCGGCTCTACAACAACGAGCGGCCGCTGTACGGAGAAGCCAACACCAACTGGGTGCGCGTAATCTACACGGCGCGCACGGTCTCGAGCCGGCTGCCGCTCATAACAAATCAATTCGAGCAGAACGTTACCCACGACAAGCCGCGCCCCAACTTCGACCTGCCGTCGGCGGAGTTCCTCAGGATCCACTACAAGGGCCTTAAAGTCATGCCCGGCGACGAGGCCGACGGATGCGAGCCCGACGTCAGCCCCTTCGAAATCGCCACGCAAAGCTGGCAGACGTTTGACATGGTCTACAAGCAGACCAAAGACGCCAAGTGGGCCGCGGAGCGCGACCACGTTGAACAACTCGCCGCGCCTGACAATCTTCCCGCCGCCGCGCCCAAGAACATGATCGACCTCAACTGGAAGATCATTCTGCTTTCCACCATCGACCGTGCCCGCTACCAATCACAGATCGATGCGCTCATTACGCAACTCTACAGTTACGAATCGCCGCAGGGCGCATGGCCTTATCCGTTCGACGCCAAGGCCAAACCGGCAGACTTCATCTCCTACAACGCCGTGTACGCGCTGGCAGTGGCTGGCCGCCATCCTGAGAGCGACGAGCACCTCGCCCTTGCGGTAAAAAGCATGCTCGCGGCGCAGCGGCAAGAAGGCAGTTGGGAGGGTGACCCCGTCTACCAGGGCTTCAATACGCCATTCCGCGCTACGCAGTTCGCCGTCATGGCGCTCAGCACGCTTTACCCTGGCACCACCGAAGCCAAGAACTGGGACTCTGGCTTCCCTGCCCCACCCACCAAGCTGGCGAAGAACAACCTGCCGCTACTCCTCGCGCAGCTTGACCAGTTCTGGGACCCCGCTCCCGAACCCGTGCTCAAGCAGATTCGCGAAGTCCTGCTGAAAAGCGATCAGCCACTGGCACGTGAAGCCGCGGCCCGCGCACTGGGCCACATGGCTGACCCCGGGTCGATGCCTGCGCTGATGCAGGCGCTGGGCGATGAGACCAAGATGGTGCAGGTCTCGGCTGCCTATGCGGTGCGCATGACGCTCTCGCGACGGCAAGACGATGCTCCCGCGGGGCGCAAGCTGCTGGTGGCTGCTCTAGGCTCAACGGACCCTCGCACCCGGTGGGGCGCCGCGCGCGTCTTCAATCAACACTTTAAAGATCTAACCGGGGATAAAGAACTGCTTGCCGCCCTGGAGCGCAATCTGAATGACCCTGTGCCCTATGTCCGGTTCCAAGCGGCTTCCGGCTTGTGGCGTTGGTACTACTGGCAGGTCGATCAGCCGGACGTGCGGCGAAGCACTCTGGAATCGCTCGCGACCCGGATGAACGTGGAGACCGACGCGATGGTGCGCCGCGGCCTGCAAGAGAGCATCTACGACCTGCTCGACGAGAACACCGGCTACCTCACCGCGTGGGTCCGGGCCAGCTCGCAGGACGAAGACAAGAACAAGATCGCCGCCGGCTACGAAGTGGTGGCGCGCGACCAGGCGCAGGTGCTGGCCAGGGTCCTGCGCGAGGGTACTCCACTCGGGCGCGAAGGCATTCTCAATGCGCTGTGGGACTTTCACATTCGCCACTACGCCCTGCCGGCGCTCAAGGAGAACACCGTCTCCATCGGTCTGCCCGCCGTGCTCACCAGGTACGTCAGCGGAGTGCCCGATCTCCATCGCCCCGGCTATGAGTACCCGCCCTATCGCGAGGCGGTCAACTTCAAATACGACGTACACAACAGCTTCTTCCAGACGCGCATCGGCAACGACAGCGACCTGATCCATTTCTTCAAGAGCGGCGGACCCGAGTTGGAAGACGCCCTCATCGCCTGCCTCAAAGACGCCAACGAGGACATGAAGATTGCAGTGCTCAAGGCAGGCAGCACGCTCAGCGGCGCCGGCAGCGAAAAGTTCACGCTGGCCGCGCTCAACTTATCGGAAGATGCGAGCCCGGCTGTGCGCCAGACCGTGCGCTACGTGTATGAAGATGGCCAGCGCGGCATCCTTAACCTCGACGCACCCGACGCTCCGGCCTCTGCTTCTCCGAGCACTCCAAACACTGCGGTTCTTTCCACTCCGGCCCAGCCGGATTCCCAACTCATCAGCAAAGTAGTGGAGATCCTCGAGCACGGCAACCCAGACTCGCAGGCGGTGGTGCTGCCTCTGCTCGCTGCGCTGCCCAGTAACTCACCGTGGGCGACCAATCCGCAGGTGTTAAGTGGACTGCGCGCCTTGTTAGAACAGAAACCGCGGACATCTAACTATGCCCAGGTATTGAACGCGGCTTCTTCCTTCAAGGTTCTGATGACCGAGACGGACCTACAGCAACAAGTGCTGTCTGGGCTCAACGATACCAATCCTGAAGTGCAGCGCGCGGCCATCCGGGTTTCGCTGGAGCACTTTCTGGCCGATCCGCAAACGGCCCCGATGGTCAAGACGGCATTTGCCAATCTGAACAGCAGCGCGGTCGGCATCCTGCTGGAAGACGTAGCCGACCAGAAGTTCATGAACCGCCACCTGGGCATCGCCGGCGGCGCCGTCTCGCAAGACCAGGCCTACTTCCTCAGCAAGAGCGTGGTCTCGACCAAGGTGCCCGACCTGTTGGACAACCCAGTGGTGCTCAATACGGTCATGGCCAGCCTGAGCAACCATGACAACAACGTGCGCGCGGCGGGGCTCGACACATTGCGCAAGGTGCGAGGAGTGGAGCAGCGGCCAGAGTTCCACGCTGCGATGGAGCAATTGCAGAACGACAGCAATCCGCGGTTGAAGCTGATCGCGACCAGTGTGCTGCGAGGGCAAGAAGCTGAGTGACGCGTTGAAAGATGTGCAACCCGGTTCGGTGCTCGACTTCAATTACTTCGTAGCGAAGATCGAACCGATCCTGGCAACGCAGGGAGCAGACGGCAAGGCCTGCGTCTTCTGCCATGCCAGCCACGTGATCTTCAAGTTACGTCCACCGAACGATCAGGGCGTCTTCTCCGACCAGGACAGCGAAGACAACTACAAGTACGCAATGCATGTAGTGGACATCAGCGATCCAACAAAGAGCCTGATGCTGGTCAAGCCAACACGGCCTACGGACTCAGCCGGGAACGTCGGCGATTACCTCGCCACGCACAACGGTGGCCAGCGCTGGCGTGGAATGAAGCAAGCTGGCAGTATCGGACGATTCTGGAGTGGATCCGGGGTGGCCGGCTGGAGACGGCGGCAGTGCGGTAGGTGCCTGAGTTGATGCGTCGCGATGGAGTATAGAAGTACCTGATCGAGGGAGAAAACTATGGGGTTGAATTATAGAGAGCTGGATGCGAGGACTAGAGAGCTTATGGTGTTAGAGATACGCCGCGACGTCGCCTCAGGACGACTTTTCATAAGCGATAATCTCAACGCCGAAGGACGAACGGCCTATCCCGATCTTCTGGACGCGGCCGCTAGAGATGGGAACGACGTGACTCTCGCGGCAGCTATCGTCAGTCGATTAAACACTCACGAGAAGCCCCGAAAGCTCAAGTCTGGTAATTTATCTAAACCTCCAGTTATGCGGCTCAACGCCCATGAGATGCTCGCTGAGGGTGAGTTCAACCGCTTTTACATCCGTGCTATCTGTCTGCGCGCCATAGAGCAAGGCGTATCCCAGGTTGTCGTATTTCGAGCAAAGGCGGTGGCAATCCCACGTCCCGAGTCGCAGCAGAAAATTGGAGAACATGTATCTGCGGAACTCCTGCTTAGTGATCTTCGTACCAACCCCGGAGTCGACACCGCTCTCGGCCTGCCACCTGGGCCGAATTCTGGACTGTCCGTCCACCTCCCGTAAGCCGCACGGAGAAACAGATTGCTAGGCCAGTAAGAGCCACTCCTAGCGCTGTAGAAAATCAAGCTTTTTCATCCGTTTAGGTGGCTTGCCTAAGTACCAATAGACACGACGCGCGAGTGGCACAGCACTCCAGAATGGCCAGGGATTCCTAAGCTCGACAACCATAGGAAGAGCACAGCGATACCAGCCGTCAAGTAGAACGTTGAGGTTGCTTTGCGCTTCTCAGGCCCTAATCAATTTTCGACGTGTTCTGTTATCAGTCGAAGCACACAAGAGCGCATAACAACCTTGCCATCAATCTGATAAGAAGGGGCAACCGTCCTTATCTTCTTCTAACGTGCTACTTCTTCCATTGACGATAATGCGTCAGTCAGAAAGGCTCTGAGATTTGATTCCGAAGTAGGGCCAACTGATCCTGACGCTGCCGGATCGCCATCATGGGTGCAGGCTTTAAGATTTTTTTATTCTGATGGCCACGACCATTGAGCTAACGTCCGGACCTCAAACAGGTCAGATTGCACCAGGAGGGCGACCTATGAGCACACTTGCGAACGACCTTCGTTATTCTGTTCGACGGTTGGGAAAAGCACGTTGGTTCTCCGTCACGGTCATTCTGATGCTGGCATTCGGCATCGGCGCGTGCACGACCATGTTTTCCCTTATCGAAGGAATCCTCCTGCGTCCATTGCCCTTCCGCGATCCTGGCCGACTGGTTCAGCTTGGTGAGCACGTTGGGAACAACCCAGGCATTGGGACAACAGCGCGCAGTATCGGAGCATATTCGACTGCCAGCAACGCGTTCTCATCCATGGGCGGTTTCAGCGGCGTAAGCTTTGAGGTTGCCGGCGGTTCATCTCCTGAGAATATTCTGGCTGCCCGGCTCACATACGGCGTGTTCCCGACGCTTGGCGTACCACCCATGATCGGTCGCCACTTTACCCAACAGGAAGAGGATGCCCGCGCGCCCGTGGCTATCATCAGCTATGCACTATGGATGAATCGTTATCACCGCGATCCGCACATTGTGGGTAGTTCGATCCAGCTCAATCGCAAGGTATACACGATCATCGGTGTGATGCCTCGAGATTTTGAGTTTCCATTGCAGGTAGGACGTCTTAACCAGGCCCAACTTTGGGTCCCAATGAGCTTAACCCCGGCGGAACTTTCCGATCAGGCAGCCGGCATGTGGGGATTCCGAATGGTGGCGCGCTTGAAGGACGGCGTCACTGTTCCCGAAGCTGCACAAGATGCGAATCGTGTTTCGCAACAGATCATGCGCAATTTTCCTGCCAACATGTCCGATATCCATATTCGCGGTGATGCAAGTCTTTTGAGCGAGGTCGTCACCGGGGATACGAGACCGCTCCTGCGTTTGTTATTTGTTGCTGTATTTGTCGTCTTGTTGATTGCCTGTGCGAATGTCGCAATCCTCATGCTGGTCCGCGCGATCCGAAGCCACCGCGACTATGGCGTGCGACTCGCGCTCGGCGCGCGTCCCAGCACGATCTTGCGTGAAACCATCATTGAAGGATCATTATTGAGTCTCGCGGGAGGATTGTTGGGGCTGGCCCTCGCTTCTATCGCAGTTCGCGGCGCGTTGCGGCTGTGGCCCGACTCACTTCCGCGGATGGACTCCGTTTCTGTGGATGGAAAGGTAGCGCTTTTCACCGTTGGCGTTGCGCTTCTAACTGGCATTTTTTGCAGTCTTCTACCCGCCTTTGTCGCTCTACGCACCAATTTGGTGGTGAGCCTCAAAGAAAGTGTCAGAACTGGAACAGGGGCCACCAGCCATGCCCGCATTCGCTCGTCACTTGCGATTACCGAGATCGCTGTCGCGCTTCTCCTGTTAATCGTGTCAGGGGCGTTTTTGCGGAGTTACCAGAAGATGCTTGCCGTCGATCCAGGTTTCCGCCCCGAGCACGTCCTAGTTGCCGGCTATCACCTGCCAATCACGCAGTACCCGACGGATGGCGCCATCGAAGCTTTTAACAAGGCAATCATCGAACGGCTTTCGACCAGGCCCGGGATTATCTCGCTTGGAATGGGCACCACGCTTCCCTCTTCGGGCAGCTCAGGAATGTCTGCTTACACGATTGAGGGAGAGCGGTCAGAAGGATGGAAACTAAAGTTCGCTGCCTTTGGAACGACGTACGGGAACTATTTTGAGGCACTGGGAATTCCGCTGCTTGCAGGACGCGTGTTCACAGAGAATGATCGGGCCGATTCGCCACTCGTGATCATTGTGAGCCAGTCGATGGCGCAACACTCCTGGCCTGGACAGAACGCAATCGGGAAGCGGATGCATGTGGGGAACCCAAATAAAGGATTGCCGTGGGCCACGGTGGTAGGCGTTGTCGGCAATACTCGAATAGGCGCACGCGATCAGGGGGACAACGACCAGTGGTATGTCCCGGCGGAGCAACCAGCGATTCTGAATGGATCGGGCTCTTCGGAGACACCCTCGGTTCCTGCGAGCGGCTTCATCGTGCTGCGAGCTGCGCTGCCGCCAGATCAGATGATCGGAATCCTGCATGAGACTGTGGCGGACGTCGATCCTTTACAAGCGCTGGAGCAGGTGCGACCGATGAGCGACGTCCTCTCGAAAACAGAAGCCCCGCGATTATTCATGACCGAATTGATTGGCAGCTTTGCTCTCGCGGCGCTCGCGCTCTCCATTACAGGCATCTACGCCGTCATGTCTTTTGCCGTGTCATTGCGAGCCCAGGAGATTGCGATTCGCATGGCGCTCGGCGCGCAACGCGGCCGCATCGTGGCGCTCATTCTCCGCTCCGGCCTAGCGTTGGCTCTCTTCGGATCCGCAATCGGTATTGCGAGCTCGCTAGCGTTGTCGCGTTTTGTGCGGTCGTTCCTGTTTGGCATCACTGCCACCGACCCGTTGATATACACCGCAAGCGTCGCGCTCATGATTCTTATTGCTATTCTTGCTTCTACACTCCCCGCAGCGCGCGCAGCTGCGGCTGAGCCGATCGAAATCCTGCGATCGGCTCAGTGACTCAAGAAGCGCCGCCTTGTTGGCCTGAATCGCAACGGGGGTCAGAGCTGGGCCAACCAACGTCAGCGCGGAGACGACGAGCACAAGCAACGAGGTTGAATGCCTCTCTGGCCAAACGCCGTAGATTTACCGCGGCAGCCTATCGCTCAGGCGCCGCGCGGCATCTATCCATGTAGCTCGAGCGGACGTAACGCCCTGCAGTAGGGGGCTCTACCATTAGCGCCGGTCCCAATCCGAATCGAGGTCCTCAGCGGTACGTTTGGGAGACGGTCTCACGGTCTCCCCTTCATACCTTATGGGGCCTGCATGGTACGGCTATCGGCGTCATTGCGAAGCGCACGTGGAGATCGGTCTTTACCGACAATCTGCTTGGCCGTGCTGCCGAACTCGCCTTTTACTTCCTTTTTGCTCTTTTTCCAACAATTTTCAGCGCCAGCGCCATCCTGGGTCTCGTTGCACGGTCTTCCTCACAAATTTATCAGGGCCTCCTGGGATATCTATCGCTGGTAATGCCGATGGAGGCGCTCGGAACTGTCATGACGATCTTCCATGAAACCACAGAAGCCTCTGGTTCAGGCAAGATAACGTTTGGGTTGATTGCTACGATCTGGTCGGCCTCGATCGGACTTTCCGCAATTCAGGAGACTCTTAACGCGGTCTATAAGGTCAAGGAAACCCGTTCCTTCATCAAGGCCCGTCTTTCAGCGATTGCAGTGACTATCGTTCTGACCGTGCTTGGCACTCTTTGTCTGGCCTCCATGCTCGGGTCTGATTTATTTGCCGCCGTCGCACGTCATCGCATTCAGGATCATTTCTTGGCACTGGGTGCAGTGATTGCCATAAGGGTCATCGGCTGGACCATAGCGATTGTGTTTCTGAACCTCTCATTCGCGGTGATTTACTACTGGGCTCCCGCCGTCAAAAAACGCCGCTGGCATTGGCTCAGCATTGGCGGAGTGCTCGGCATCGCGGGATGGCTCCTTGCCTCTCTCGGACTGCGTATTTACCTTCATTTCTTCAACAACTACTCGGTAACCTACGGTTCTCTCGGCGCTGTCATCATTCTGCTCACGTGGTTCTACATCACTGGGCTGATGATCCTGTTGGGTGCGGAGATCAATAGCCAAATCGAAGCGGCAGCCGCCGAAAAACGTCTTGCCGAAAAAATGCCTCCGCGCGCCGCATAGGGTGGCGGGAAACGGCCATCCAAGAGCTTATTGTGGGGCACTACACCAAGCCTCATGATTCCTACGGTAACGATTTTCCAACTCTGTCGACGACTCACCCGAAAATAGGTCACAGAAAATTGTCGATTGTGAGGACATTCGGCGCTGAGCGTCCCTGCACCGAACGACGTAGCTCTTCAAGAGTCCGATTTTCGGTTCCAGGGAACAGGCGCGCGTACTCAAGAACAGTCCCTTCAAAGACTTCCTCTGGACGTTCATAGTGGCCTGGAATCCGGCAGCGCAAGTTCAAATTGGCCCCTCGGGAGAGGAGCAAGCCGCATCACATCAATGCCAAAATCTACATTCTGCGTTGCAGCGTGAAAGATCGGGCTCTGGCCTCCTTGCCCGTCTGGGTCTGTGAGCGCAGGCGCGTTCACATCTGCACCGGCATTCAGCAGCAGCCTTGCTACGTCAACCTGTCCAAACTCAGCAGCCACGTGCAGCAGAGTCGCCCCCTTGAGAGTAAGCATCCGGCCAGCCGTGGTTCCGATGTTCAGAGACGGATATCTCCTCTCGATCAGAGAAGAATCTCCTTGCAACAGTTCCTTCACTGAATCGGAGTCACCGCGAATCGTGGCGATGACACCCGGTTCGTTATATCGCGAAAGACCACCAGCATCTAGCAGAAGGCTGATCGATGCATTAAGAGCCTCCTTGTCCCGAACATAGGTTCCTAGCAAATAGTCGAGCGCTGTTCCAGGATGTGACTTGGCTTTGGATTGCCACGTCGCCTCGTCACCGCAATTGGGGTCAGCGCCATGCTGCAGGAGCCAGGCGAGGGCGGTTGGATCGAGCGTTTCGCAAGGGGCAAAGATGATGGGATAGGAACCATGCCAGGCAGCGTTTACATCCGCTCCATACCTGACGAGCGTTTCCATCATTGAAGTTCGCGCGCCGTTGAGGCTTGCTCGCATCAGCGGTGCGTCGCCGCCCTCATGAACGTCTGATCCGCTACTGATGAGCCACTCTACAATGCCGAGTCGAGCCGAAGATGGCCGTACCATCCCACGGCATTCGGCCGCCCATGTCAGCGGTCCAGCTCCGCCATATCCGATCGGGGCAGCCCTGAGTCCAGGCTGTTTGGACAGGAGGAGCCGTACCTCAGACGAGATCATCTCGATGGATGGCTTGTTTTAGCTTTGCTGCGTTTGTTCTGTTCAAGTACGTGCGACTTTAACTTTGGCCAACTCTGAAAACCATAAAGCCGGGCGATTTGAAAGTGCGCTGCCGCTAACGATGGCACTTTCCCGCTCTTCAGGAGATCTTTTGCTTGATCTTTCAGGTGACGGAGATTCGGTTCCGCAGGAAGCTGAGACACGTGAAGATGAGGTTCTGACATGCGAGCTCCTTTCAGTAAGCGCCCGGTGTTCGCACTACGGGCAGAAAGAAGTCACGCGTAAATTTTGATCTAGAAAAGGTGGGCTTCTACCCTGTCCGCGAACCGGATGCGTCCTTCACGCTGGCCTTGATGCTACTCCATCTTGCTGCGAATCGTCACGCATTCCTGGCCACTCGGTTTGTAACGGAAAGTCTTCGCAAAGGCTCTTTCAGGCTCCCGCGACCTTTTCAACCTAGAACGAGGCGATCCAATTTCCTTAAGGTACGATTTTTGACACTTGGTGTAGTGACCCCTTATTTTCCAACGAATGAATTACGGGATCTCTTTGCTCCAAGGCTGCACTGAAACCTGTTCGGCGCATCCAACCAAGGTGAAAGGACCTGGGGGACGATGCCGAGAAGTGTACTTTTGCTTGTATCCCTGATGGTACTTTCGCGCGCTTTCGCGCAGGCTCCTGCCAGCAAAGGCGGCGAAGAACCAAAAACATCACCCCAGACCATGGCGATCCTCTCTTCCTATGAGGGCCAGACTGTCAATTCTATTGAGCTTGCAGGCAGGCCGGACGTCGATACAGGGCGTTATGCGCAGAGTTTGACCCTACGTGCAGGTGAACCCTTCTCGAAGCAAAAAATTGATGAGACCATTGCTGCTCTTAAGCGCGATGGGAAATTTGAAGAGGTTCAGCTTGAGGTCGAGCCGGAGGGGAATGGAATCAGGGTCTTGCTGGTTCTGCAGCCGGCCATCTACTTCGGTATGTTCCAGTTTCCGGGTGCGGAGCGGTTTCCCTATTCGCGCCTGGTACAGGTTTCCAATTATCCGCCCCAGGCGCCTTTCAACAGAGGCGAGATCCAGCGCGACAGCGATCAACTTCTCAACTTCTTCCGGCAGCAGGGCTTCTTTCAGGCCCAGGTGAGTCCTGAAGTGAAGTTCGATACGGCGCACGGTCTGGCAAATATCTCTTTCAACACGACGCTGAACAAGAGGTCGAAGTTCGGGAATGCGGTGATTGCCGGCACGACTCCTCAGCAAGCTGAGAGCCTGGCCGGCAATCTGCGCGGGATGCGGGCAAGAATGCGAGGAGCAGCGATTCGCCCCGGAAAAAGCTACCGCTATGGCAATGTAACGAGAGCCAACAAATACCTCCAATCCAGACTGGAAAAGCAGAACAGGCTTGCCGCAAAAGTGGAGCCACGTGGAGCGGACTACCACGCGGACACCAATCGTGCAGACATTCACTTCAATGTGGACACCGGACCAGAGGTTCATGTGGATGTGAAAGGCGCCCACTTATGGAGTTGGACACGGAGGTCCCTGCTGCCTGTGTATCAGGGAGCGGGCGTTGATCCCGAATTGGTTGAGGAAGGCCGGGAGGCGCTCACGTCCCATTTCCAGGCCAAGGGCTTCTTCGATGTGAAAGTGACTTCGCAGCTCAACCAAGCGGGCTCGGTCGACACGATCGTCTACGCGATCACGAAAGGAAAGAAGCATAAGGTGAAGGCGGTGGAGGTGGCCGGAAATAACAATATCAAGACAGATGACTTGGTGAATCAGGTGAAGGTGAAGAAAGGGCACATATTTTCGCCGGGACAGTTCAGTGACAAGATTATTCGTACCAGTTCGAACAACCTGGAGGCGCTGTATCAGAGCGAAGGCTACAGTAGTGTGAAGGTTACGCCCCATGTTGAGAAGAGTGGCGGCGATATCCGTGTGCGATTCACCGTAGTTGAGGGTCCGCGGGACATCGTACAGTCATTGAAAATTGAAGGCGCTGAGACGTTTCCTCCATCCCGCTTCGCACCCAGCGGCTTGAAACTGGGTGAGGGCAAGGCCTACTCACAGAAGCTGGTGGAAAGCGACCGGGCAAACATTGTTGCCCATTACCTGCGAGCCGGCTATCTGACGGCGAACTTTCGCGAAACCGCTCATGCGGTGTCGAAGAATGATCCCCATCATCTCAACGTGGTCTATCACATCTATGAAGGGCCCCAAGTGTACGCGGGGAATGTGATCACGTTGGGGCGGGAGAAAACGCAGGAGCGTCTGATCAATGAAGACATCGCAACCATAGAACCGGAAAAGCCGCTGACGGAAACCGAACTCCTCGCTTCTGAAAGCAGGCTGTACGAGCATACTGGAGTGTTTGATTGGGCCGAAGTTGATCCGAAACGACAGATCACAACGCAAACGCAGGAAGACGTACTCGTGAAAGTACACGAGGGCAAAAAGAATCAGATGACCTACGGATTCGGCTTCGAGATTGTCAATCGCGGCGGCAGCGTACCGAGCGGAACAGTAGCCGTGCCGGGTCTGCCGCCGATTGGACTGCCGGACACATTTACAACGAACCAGAAGACATTCTATGGGCCGCGAGGAACTTTCCAGTACACGCGAAACAATCTCCGCGGTAAGGGAGAAAGCCTCTCGTTCACCGGCTTTGCCGGGCGGCTTGATCAACGTGCTGCGGCTTATTACATCAATCCGAGCCTTCGCTGGACCAAGTGGTCAGCGACCTCCACTGCATCTTACGAGTTCAACCAGGAGAATCCGGTTTATTCATCGAGGGAGGCTCTCGTCAGCTATCAGATTCAGAGATATATCGATCCATCCAAGGCCAATCTATTTTTCCTGCGATATAGCTTCAGTAAGACCGACCTGACCCGCCTCGAGATTCCCGAGTTGGTGCCGCCGCAGGACCAGCACGTTCGACTTTCTACCATCGCAGCCAACTTCACACGGGATACGCGCGACAATCCGCTCGACGAGCACAAGGGCACGCTGCAGACGGCGGAGCTGGACTTAAATCCATCGAAGCTGGGCAGCAGCGTTGACTTTGTGAAGCTAAACCTGCAGTCCGCTTATTACAAGCGGATCGCTCATGACATCATTTGGGCGAACAGCATTCGGATAGGGCTTGCGCAGCCATTTGCGGGCAGCCTGGTACCGCTGAGCGCGGCGTTCTTCACTGGCGGAGGTAACACTCTGCGAGGTTTCCCACTCGATAGCGCCGGCCCGCAAAGGCAGGTACCGGTTTGCAGCTCGGGTCAGGTGAACTGCACATTGATCCAGGTACCAACCGGAGGAAACGAGCTGCTGATTTTGAACTCCGAGTTTCGCATACCGCTGCCCATCCGGAAAGGCCTTGGCTTCGTGACTTTTTACGACGGTGGAAACGTGTTCCCCCGCGTCGGCTTTCATGACTTCACTAAGCTTTACTCCAACAACGTAGGTTTGGGGTTGCGCTATGCGACGCCTGTCGGTCCGCTACGAATCGATGTTGGACGAAATCTGAATCCGGTTCCTGGAATCAAGGCAACGCAATATTTCGTAACGATCGGTCAAGCATTCTGAGGGAGCAGACGTATGATACCTATCGAATCTCCCAATGACACGCCGCCACAGAAGAAGGGTTCCTTAGGCCGTCAGCCGCGCTGGCTAAGGGTAGCTATGTGGATCTCCTCAGGGATCCTGGCAGTTCTGGTTCTCTTCGTCTGTACCGCAGTCATCGTGCTCCATACAGCGGCTTTTCACAATTTCGTATTGAATAAAGCCCGCGCGGTGGCAAGTGAACAGCTGGGCACTCGAGTCGACTTACAGAATTTCGCACTGCACTCATCAACACTCAGCCTGGATATCTATGGTCTGACCGTGTACGGCGCAGAACCATATCCCGATCCTCCCTTGCTTCAGGTCCAACACGCGCAGGCAGGCGTTCGTATTGTCTCGATTCTTCAGCGCAAATGGTATTTCGACAAACTGCAGATCGACGGGCCAGTCGTAAAGATTTCCACCGATGCAAATGGAAATTCCAATATCCCGAAGTTAAAGAGCAGCGACGGTAAGGGCAACACCAGCGTCTTTGATCTCGGCATTCGTCATGCCGCGCTCACCAACGGCGAGGTCTATTACAACGATAAGCACAGCTCTGTTGCGGCCGACCTGCTGGCTGTAGAGTTCCGCACCGTGTTTGATGCAGCGCTGCAGAAGTACTCTGGAACACTCAGTTACAAAGACGGACACCTGACCGCCGGATCGATGCAGACTTTTCCGCATAGCCTCAACGCTGTGTTCGACGCAACGCCTTCTACCTTCCACCTTGCTCCGGCGACGCTTACCACCGGCGGATCAAAGATTGTTCTCTCTGCAACGGTTCAGAACTATAGTGATCCTGACGTGCAGGCACAGTACGACGTGGTCGTCGATGGGGGTGATGTTCGCAGGATTCTGGCAAATCCATCCCTGCCGACCGGGCTGATTCACACCGCCGGCTCCGCGCGTTATCACGCAATTCCTAACCGCCCAGCACTCGACGGAGTAGTCCTGAGCGGAAACCTGGGCAGTCGACAGCTTGACATCCAAACACCATCGCTCCGCGCTCGCATCGATGACGTTGCTGGGCAATATTTGCTTGCGAATGGGAATGCGACATTGCAGTTCCTCCGCGCGCGCTTACTAGGCGGCGAGTTTGAGGCCGGGGGGAAGATGAATGCAATCGGCGGTGACGGGTCTCGTTCTGAGGTGAACGCTACATTGCGCGAAATATCACTCGGAGACCTGCGGGGGATGCTGCGCGATGCTGCCATGAAGAACATGCCGAATAACATCGCACTAGGCGGAACACTGAACTCGGAGTTGAATGCCACCTGGGGCAAAACGATCCAGAATCTGGCGGCGCACGTCGACGTTACAGTCGATGGCCGGGTCGCCGGCTCAACGAACGGAGCCGCAACCGTGATACCGGTGAACGCCTCAGTTCACGGAAATTATTCGAATGCATCGCAGCAGATCGCACTGATGCAGAGTTCTGTGCGGACGCCACAGACATCACTCACGATGAACGGCGTTATGAGCAAACGTTCCAATGTTGCTCTCAAGCTCCAGGCTAACGATCTGCGCGAAATAGAAACGGTAGCAGACTTGTTCCGTACGCCCGCGCCAGGCGAAAGCCTGCAACCGCTCGGTCTGGCCGGAACAGCTACCTTTAATGGAACACTCGCGGGTTCTACGGCGGCACCGAACCTCAAAGGTCAGCTGGTTGCTTCAAACTTACAGGTTCACGGAACTACCTGGCGAGTCGTGCGAACTGGCGTGGATGTAAGCCCATCTTTGGCCAGTCTTCAAAACGCGGTGCTCGAACCAGCATCGCAGGGCCACATCGCGCTGGACGCAAGCGTCGGCCTCAACCACTGGTCTTACACGAGTACCAGCCCTATTCAGGTGAGCCTCCATGCATCGGAGCTGCAAGTCACTGACTTGACAAAAGCCGCCGGCAAGCAAATTCCCGTTACCGGAGTTCTTGCGATGAAAGTGAACATGCAAGGGACTGAGCTCCATCCCGTTGGTCAGGGCGATCTATTGCTGTCTCATCTCATCGCGTACAACGAACCGGTCCAATCCGCACAGGCGGCCTTTTCCGGAACCGGGGACGAAATTCATGGAAGCCTTGACATCTCATTGCCCGCCGGTAAGCTGCGGAGCACGATGAGCGTTCGCCCGCAGGAGAAGAGTTATGTTGCTCAGGTGACTGCGAACGATATACGTGTTGAGAGACTTGAGGCGGTCAAGGCGCAAAACCTGGGCGCGATGGGTGGGGTAACTCTGCATGCCAGCGGCAAAGGGACATTCGACGATCCGCAGGCCGATGCAACTCTCCAGACACCCGATCTCGTTGTGCAGAACCAGGCGATTCGCGGCTTAAACCTGCAGATGAACCTGGCAAATCATATTGCCACGGCGAACCTGACATCGCAGGTAATCAATACGTCTGTTCGCGCGAATGCAAAGGTGAATCTGACAGGCGATTACATAGCAGACGCAAGCCTCGACACGGAGGTGATTCCTCTGCAACCACTCGCGGCCATCTATGCTCCTGATCAGGCTGCCGCTGTAAGTGGCGAAACCGAGCTGCATGCCACATTGCATGGTCCGCTCAAAAACAAGAAGCTACTCGAAGGCCATCTCACCATACCGGTGCTTAAGGTCGGATATGGCAAGGACGTGCAGCTTGCCGCCGCTTCGCCCATTCGTGCCGATCTCATGAGCGGCATCCTCTCGCTGCAACGTGGATCCATTCGCGGCACAGAGACCGATCTTCAGTTCCAGGGATCGACACCGATCGACGGGAAGAGCGCGCCTATGTCGGTATTGCTTTTGGGAACCGTAAACCTGCGGCTCGCACAACTGTTCAACCCGGAACTGATCAGTTCAGGTCAATTGAAGTTCAATATCAATTCTTATGGATCCACGCGCGATCCAAACGTTCAAGGCCAGATCGAAATCGTCGACGCGGGCCTCGCCACAGGTGATCTGCCGGTTGGTCTGCAACATGGCAATGGCGTGCTCACGCTGACCAAAGACCGCCTCAACATCTCCAGGTTTGAGGGTATTGTAGGCAGCGGTGTCGTGACTGCGCAGGGCGGCGTTCTCTTTCGTCCGAATCTGCAATTCGATGTCGGACTATCCGCCAAAGATGTCCGGATGTTATACCCGCAGGGTGTTCGCGAAAGCGTGCATGCGAATATTCGATTGGCGGGAACTCCTGAAGCTGCGGTACTCGCAGGTTCAGTCGACCTTACCGATCTTTCATTCACTCCAGCATTCGAGCTGACAAACTTCGTCAATCAGTTCTCGGGAGAAGTCAGCCCTCCACCAACTACTGGGATCAGCCAGAATATTCAATTGAACCTGTCTGTGCATTCAGCGAATAACATCGACCTGGTCAGCAGGACGCTGAGTGTCAACGGCGCCGCGAACCTGGAAGTCCGCGGCACGGCCGCGCAACCTGTGATCCTCGGCCGAATCAATCTGAACGGCGGTGATCTTATTTTTAACGGCGAACGGTTTATTCTGAATGGCGGCACCATTCAGTTTGTCAATCCATCTCAGACGGAGCCGGTCGTCAATCTTGCTCTCAACACGACCGTTCGGGAGTACTCGATTAACCTGCGATTCAGCGGACCTGTAGATCAATTGCATACAGAGTACGCTTCCGATCCCGCCCTTCCAGCTGCGGATATCATCAACCTTTTGGCGTTCGGGGAGACGACGGAAGCGAACAGTGCGAACGCGGCAACACCGGCAAACCAGCAGGCTGCGTCGCTCGTGGCTTCGCAGGTCAGCAGTCAAGTCACCAGCCGAATTTCGAAAGTCGCGGGTATCTCACAACTCTCAATCAATCCAGTGTTAGGGGGATCAAGCACTCAGGGGCCTGCGGGCGCCAACGTCACGATCCAGCAGCGCGTCACGGGAAACTTCTTCTTCACCTTCTCCAGCAATCTGGCTTCGACGCAGAATCAGACCATCATGGGCCAATACCAGGTGACACCTCGTTTCGGGGTCAGCGCAACCCGCGATCAGAACGGTGGTTTCGCTTTCGATACAACAATAAAGAAAACATGGTAGTAGCTTTACCCTCTTACGCCCACACACCTTAACCAGAAACTCCAGCCCTTGCTAGATGAGCGGGGCAGGTCAGCCTCGCGCACAAATACTCGGGCGTGCCGGTGCAGTTTCACCTTGACGCGCTTTGGGTGACTGATAGGATCACAGCACCGCATAAAGAACGGGTTTCCCGTACATAGAACTTGAGTGGAGACGTCCTCTTTGACTACAGAGCCTGCTTCGCAGCCCATACACCCACAGCCCACAAACGAGCGAGCGCAAGCATTCTCGGGCAAAAACATCGTGATCTGTTGCGACGGGACGGGGAACGATTACTCCAGACCGAACCCAATGGGACCAAAAGACAAGCAGAACGGATGTAACTCAAACGTGGTGAAGCTGTACACCATGCTGGAAGTGAGTGATCGACAAGTCGCGTACTACCATCCAGGTGTGGGTACCATGGGCGCACCAACGGCGACCCACTGGATAACGAAGGGGTGGAGTCGCATCAAGGGGCTGGCGTTCGGGGCGGGATTCCGCGATAACGTGCTTGATGCCTATCGGTATCTGATGGAGATCTACAACGACAATGGTGGAAATGGGAACGAGGACCGTGTCTTCGTGTTCGGATTTTCGCGTGGAGCTTACACAGCGCGGGCGTTGGCGGGGCTTCTTCACGGTTATGGTCTACTGCGCCGCGGCAACGAAGGCCACCTGCCATACGCCTGGCGGATGTACGTGGATCAACATAAGACGCGCACCCTCAAGACAGTAACGCCCGACGAGACGTTCCGCCGGACCTTTTCGCACGAAAACTTCAAGATCCACTTTATGGGAGTGTGGGATACCGTATCGTCTGTAGGCTGGGTGTACTCGCCGCTGGAGCTTTTCAACGTGGCTACGAACCCTTCCATTGTGCATGCGCGGCACGCCGTGAGCATTGACGAGCACCGTTGCTTCTTTATGGACAACCTATACGACGACTGTCATAACGAGACAGAGCTGGTACAGGCGTGGTTTGCAGGCATGCATTCAGACGTTGGCGGTAGCTATACGCAGCCGGAAGCAGGCATGGCTTACGACTCACTGCAGTGGATGCTGGCCGAGGCGAAAGCTAATGAACTGGCGATTAAGCCGGAAAGAGTGTCGCTAGTGATGGGCGATGGCGATGCGGAGGACCCGCTCAACTACAAAAAGCCATCTTCCTGGATGCTGCACCGGTCCCTGAAGTGGGCTTGGTGGATTCTGGAGATCATTCCGCATAAGTATTACAACAAGGAATTTACAGCCGAATACATGCGGGTGCCGCTGGGGTTGAGGCTGCGCGAAATCCCAGATGGGGCGCTGGTGCATGAATCAGTGTGGCAGCGAATGCATGGGAAAAAGCCTGGAGCGCAGCCTTACCATCCGCGCAACTGCCCGAAAGAAGCACTGGAGCCGCTGGGGCTGGAGGCGAAAGATGGCACTGCGTACCGGCGTTTCAAGGCGGAGCCACGGACGAAAAGACCCCTGCTGACGTTGCTGGACCGTTACGTCGTGACCTGGTTGTTCAGTATCTTCGACCTCTTCGTGTTCGTGCCAATTCTCCTGTTCCTTGCGGCGATGGTACTTGGCGCTGTGTCGATGGTGTTATGGAAGCTAAGCAAGCTTGGGTGGCATTGGGTAGCGCCTCCCTTCTGGCATTTGATGGCACGGTGGTGGGCGTCGGCAATGCATTGGTTGGATTGATCCAACGCAACTCGCCATTTTGCAGATGACGGAGCCGGTTCTTAATTGTCCGTGTAAGCTGCCGAAGGCTCACCGGATTGAAGGTCACCCATAAAATGTCGCCGCGCTGATTTCCAAAAGCCGACTCTGGCCTTTTTGAAACGAATTATGCAGTGGTAAGGATATTCGCTGGTGCTACGTTCGTGGCGTTTTTCGTTTCATAGTCTTCGATTGCGGCGGTGATACGATCGAGGACGTCAGCAAAGCCAGTAAAGTCTATTTGGGAGGCGTTATTTCGAATGTACTGCGACAAGATATGTTTGCCAAAGTAGAGATTAGGGTCTGCTTTGGAATCTGTGCTGAAAGTCTTCCCGCCCAAGTTTAGTTTCCTAATGCTGTCATCGAAGCAATCCTCTATTTCAGACTGTGTTGCGCCGCCCTTCAGCGGAGTGAGCACGACATACAGGTTCCCCGTCACCTGAACAAAAGAGTCTGTCTTTGACGGTTTCTTCCCCGTGATCTGCCTTATCGTGTTGAAAATTGCATCGGCCGCAGTATCGTTATCCACCAAGAGAATAACTGCATGGCCTGGTCCGGGGGCTTTGAACTTCTTCAGCTCCGATACATAGCTTTCAATAAGACCTTTCAGGCCTGACCATCCCTGCGCAAGGTGCAGGATATGCCCGGCACTGCTTTCAAAGGTTCGGAGAATGCGAACGTTCAGTTTTGCTCTGTTTTTTGGAGAAAGGGTGGCCAGCTTAGGATACCCTGCTGCGAGATGTTTGATCGCGTGTAGAAGATAGATGTTATCGGTTTTGCCCTCACATACTATCACCGCTTTTTGAGCGGTGTAGAAGTCTTTGTAAAGGAGGAAACGCCGATACAGTCCTTGTTTGGAACGAAGAGTATCTTTTGCTGCTCTTTTTGCTTTGTCGCTTCCAGAATCGAGTCTCGATTCTAATTCCGCGTTGTGGCGATCCACAAAATCTATATGACCGATCATACCGTGGAGACGTTCAACAGTGCCGTCTATTTGTGTCGGGGTCAGCACACCGTTTGTATCCGCAACGGCTTGAGTGAACTGAAATTTTCCTGTCATGAATAGACGTTGTGCCATTGCACGAACGGTGCGCCGGTACTCGGTTCGAATATTTACCTTCTTGTTCACAACCAAGCCGGTCACGTCTTGGCGAGAACCGCGATATTGCAACCGGGTTTTCTGGGGATTGATCGTGAAACCCGTCCTTGCGACAATCTTCTGCAACGCCGACCCGACTTCCCATTCATGTGCTTGACCCGGTATCAGGCAAGCAATGCTCGAAGGAAAATCTGGTTTATTCGTCGAAAAGCTAATATCGTCGGCATATCTGGAGTAGGTGCAACCGCACTTCAATGCGAGTTGGCACAAACGAACATCCAGGACATGGCCCACCAGGTTCGAAATAACCGGAGAACACGGACTGCCTTGCGGTAACCCCTTTCCGTGGCAGGCAATCTGAGCCAACACGGTGGCTGCATCCGGATGCAACATAAAATTCGCGTTCTTTATAAAAAAGCCTCGCACGCGACCGAAGTTGATCGTTCCGAAGAAATCCTCTAGGTCCATGTTGAAGACGTACTTCTTCCTTCGGTGTTTGACTGCATTCGTAACGATCGAATGGTCACGCTTGAAGCCATGCGCCAGTTGATCTGGAAATTTGCGCTTCGAGTTGATCTCCTCAATGCAATCTTGGAGTAAATACGAGAGCTTACGTTGCAAGAGCTTCAGCTCAGGACAAGGGGCATGGATCTCTCGGAAGCCCCCGCCTCGCTTTGATATTTTGAACGCATGGTATTTGGCCGCATCCGGCATCTTATACAGAATGTATGCAAGATATTTGGGCTTGAATTGCAGGAGGGATGCGACGTGATGTAGGGAGGATGACGCCCTGAGCGACTGAAGTTGTGACATATCGAGACAAAAACTTGCGCCTACAGCCACTCTTATGCGAAGCGATACGAATCAAGGCGACTGAGAGCGGCCAGCATGGTGCCAGCAATCCTCTTGCCGTTGGTGTCACGTGCCGCGAAACGCGGCAAAAGATCTGACTGTAGGCACGGTGAGAGTAGCACATTTCACCATCTCAGGGGTCGCAAACTTCGAAATATTAGCGGCCAGTCCGAATATCCCGCGCAGCGCCGTTCGTGGACCTGCTGCGTGCATTGCTCCGCATGCACGTCGGAACAGAAGTCGCGGCGGTCGATCGCGTGCCCGAGCGGGACATGGTCGGTTAGAGCAGCCGATGTGCCCCCAGCAGTTGGCGCAGCATTAACGCCATCTGGCGTAGGACGTGTTTTGAGGGGGCGGCGGTGGTGGCGAATCCCGGGCTTTCGCGGAGTTGCCGGAGGGCGTAGCGCAGGAGTCGGGGCATTCGTGGTTCCTTTGGTCGGGAGTAGGATGCCAAAGAATTTTGGGGTTAGCCAGGCGTAACTATGTATGACGTGTTCTGGGTGGGTGGCGCTTGGGGTTGTTAACCGATTTCCCCTCCCACAGTTACAAATCGCCTATCGCAGAGAGTATGAAAGAGCGTCTTACTGGAGGAGGAAAAGGATTGCCTTCACCGCGAAGCCCTCGAATCACCGCAGGAGCGGGAGGGGCGATTATTAACAAGTAAACAAAATCGTCAAATTGGGTACGGAAGAGATTGGTTAAGAGTAACCCAATGGTAATTTCCAACGCTTATAGCGCAAAAAACGCACTTTTTGCACAACCTAAGTAGCCCGTCTTGATCGCCGCGATCCGGTGTAACAAGTGGGAGGGAAATCGGTTAACGACCCCAAGCGCCACGCGTCCAAGACACGTCATACATAGTTACACCTGGATCGCCGTCATCCAGTGATCGACATGGAGAAGAGTTCGAAGGTCGCTTTGATCCATGATCCATCGTTCAAGGGAACATACCCGCTTGACCTAACGTAGAGCTAAGAAGCCGTAAAATTGCCCGCAATTGCAACCTGAGCTTGGAGAGTGAGGCTAGCCCATGCAGACAGTTCTTCGCAATGTCCGTTACACCGTGCGCATGTTGTGGAAGAATCCGGGTCTTACGCTCACGATCCTCTTTACCCTTGCCTTGGGCATCGGCGCCAATACGGCTATCTTCACTGTCGACTACGCTACCCTGCTTGCTCCCCTGCCTTATGCACATCCCGAACAACTGGTGGTCGTGTGGTCGAAGATCCAGACGTACCATAACGGGATCTCGGCGGGAGACTTCACCGACTGGAAGCGGCAGAGTACCGCGTTCCGGGACCTGAATGCGTTTAGCGGCGCATCTTTCAACATTGCCAGCAAAGACCAGCCGGAGAATATCGACGGGGTAAAGGTGACGCCTGGGTACTACAACATGATGGGGCTTCCCTTTTTTCTTGGCCGCGACTTTTTGCCGGAAGAAGGAGTGGACGGCAAGAACCATGTCGTGATCCTGACCCACAAGCTGTGGTCGCATCTCGGCGCCGATCCAAAGCTGGTCGGCCATACCATGCGGGTTGACGGGGAACCTTACACCGTCGTTGGCGTGCTGCCGCCCGGCATCTACGACCGCGGTCAGGCACAGCTTACGGCTCCCCTCGCCTTCAAACCCGAGCAACTGAACCACGACTTTCATTGGCTGCTTTCGTATCGGACGGCTCAAACCCGGTATCACCGTCAAGCAGGCACAGGCCGATATGGACGCGGTCACCAACCAGATCGCCAAGGCTTACCCGAAGAGCAACCAGGGCTGGGGCTCGTTTGTTGAGCCGCTCAAGAACGACTTTCTGCCCAGTGACCGCAAGCAGACGCTATGGTTCCTTCTTGGCGCGGTGGCGTTCATCTTACTGATCGCCTGCGTCAACGTAGCCAATCTTTTACTTGCGCGCGGCATTGCCCGGCAGAAAGAGCTGGCTGTGCGCAGTGCGCTCGGCGCGTCGCGCAGAGTGATCTTCGAGCAGCTCATCACCGAGAGCCTGCTGCTCTCGATCTGCGGGGGCATTCTGGGCGTTGGCGTGGGGTACGCGATGTTGCGCGCACTGATTGCCACGATGCCGCCCTTCACGTTGCCCACCGAAGCAGACCTGAGCCTCAATCTGCCCATTCTGCTTTTTACCGTGGCGGCTACCACCCTCTCAGGTCTGCTGTTTGGCAGTGCGCCCGCCTGGTATGCCTCGCGCATCGATCCCGGTGAGGCCCTGAAAGAAGGAGGACGCTCAGGCACAGGAGCCGGCCGCCATCGCTTGCGCCAGAGCCTGGTGATCGGGGAGTTTACCCTGGCCCTCACGTTGCTCGCCGGGGCCGGGCTGGCCATCCACAGCTTTCTTAACCTGCTGCGCGTGGATCTTGGATTGCGCACAGACCACGTACTTACGTTCTCGCTGCCTGTGCCGGAGTCTCGGCCTAAGGATCCGGAGAAGATCGTCGCGTACTACCAACAAATGCTCTCGAACATCAAGGCGGTGCCTGGTGTTACTTCTGCTTCGGCGATGACCGGCATGCCGCTTTTCGGATCCGGGTTTGGGATGCCGTTTACCGTCGTTGGCAAGCCCGCCTTCAAAGATCCTTCGATGCGCCCTGGAACCGGCTTTGGCATGGTGACCCCGGACTACTTTCAAACCTTTGGTATCCGCCTCGTGCGCGGCCGCATGTTCAACGAGCAGGATATCGCTTCAAGCATTAAGGTCGCCGTCGTCAACGAAGAGTTTGTGAAGAAGTTCCTGGCTGGAACAGATCCTCTGCAGCAGCGCATCTCGGTCGAGCAACTTATCCCTGGGGTAACCAAATTAGGCCCGGCCGTCGACTGGCAGATCGTCGGTGTTTACCACAATGTACGGCAGGGCGGCCTGCGTGAAGACAATCCGGAAATGGAGATTCCCTTCTGGCAAATTCCCTGGCACAACGCAGGCATTGGTGTGCGCACAAGCGGCGACCCTGCGGCCATGGTGAAGAGCATCGCTGCCGCTGTGCATGCAGTTGACCCGGAGATCGCGGTGGCTGAACCACGATCGATGGAAGTGATTCGCGACATGGTTCTCTCCAACGACCGGTTCACGTTTATTCTTTTCGTGAGCTTCGCTTTGGTCGCATTACTTCTTGCCGCGCTTGGGGTTTACGGAGTGATGTCGTTCTCGGTAGCGCAGCGCGCGCATGAGATCGCTCTGCGCATGGCGTTGGGCGCTGACCGCGGACGGGTCGTCGCTCTGATCATCCGCGAAGGCCTGACGCTGGCCGGCATCGGTCTTGGTCTGGGTTTGATCGGCGCCTACTTCGTAGACCGGGGTATGCAAAGCACGCTGTTCGGCGTGGGCAAGATGGACTTCTCCGTCTTCGCTTCGGTTGCCGTGCTGCTTGTGATCGCGGCTGTCATTGCCTGTCTTATTCCTGCCCGCCGCGCGGCATCGGTACAACCAATGCAGGCGTTGCGAACGGAGTAAGTCTCGCGCTCAGGCTGAACGTTCCGCACGTTCAGCCTGACGGAGATTTGCGATCCGAGTCGAAGTGTTGCCATTGCGGTCCAAATGAACGGTGAACGCGACCTGATTTGGCATGGCCGGATTCGTCTGCTGGAAAACAGGTTGGCTCTTTTGGAGAACGACTGCACTTGTGTGGGGGCCGAGAGCACCCGGGATTTCATCCGGGATTTCATCCTAGGTAATCTTCAGCCGTCCCTACGGGACTGTTCCGTTGACATCCTGAATATTCGTCTTTCCTTATTCAGATCTGTGTCTCTTCCAAATGAGCTAGAAGCTCATTTGGACGGGTTTGACTATCATCCGTCGCCATTGGACTCGCTCAGGCCAGGCTCTACGGGACTGCGTGCTTGGCTTCTTGGGGTCACCACACCAAACGTACAAAATCGTACGCTAACGGCTTCAGGACTTGTCTGCTAGCTCTAACGTGCCGCGTACTTCGCAAACACAACTACTTGAGCTAACACCAACAGTACGACAATGGCGGCAGCAACCTTATGCGCTCGACTTTCCGTTCGAGTCTCGATGTGCTGGTTTCGCCAAAAAAAAAGGTTATCAGTGCTTCACGTTCTTGCCAGAGCAGCAGCATCATCGAACCGAGCAGAAAGGCAGCTGCGATTTCTGCCCCTAAAGCTATATGAAAAAAAGATGTTGATCATTAGGATGTTGGCCATCACCGGCGCCAGCAGAGCGGCTCCCAGCAAGGCGCTTTTCCGGAACAGTAGCAACACTCCACCAAGAACCTGCGTGAGTCCAAGAATGATCCCGTATGCGTGCGAGTACCCATAGTAGAACCAGGTCAGTTCGAAGCCGCTTAAGGACCCGATTGGCCTGGAGCCGAGCGTTCGACCTAACGCAAACTGTCCTCCCCCAACTAGCTTCCGTGTTCCGTAGGTCAGAATGAGATACGCGCTGACATAGCGTAGCCACTCCAGGCACTTCGAACGCCTCTGCCTTGAGACCGCCACGTCGAACGGATTTCCCATATTTTCTACTAACACATCGTCGCCGGTTCCGAGGACCAGAATCTTTCGAGTAACTGCGAAGTCTTGCTTGTAGGAATCGATTCGCGCGGTTCCGGTTACCAGTTCAACCGTAATCACGGGGAAACTAGAGCCTGACCGTCAGAGATAAATAGCGCTAATTCTTCAGCGTCAAGTGGCACGACGTAGGCGTCTTCGCAGAGTCCGAACAGAAGCGTTGCCGATCACATTATCCGGACCTCGACAATTGGGTTCAATATCGCACCTTAACGAGTAACTCACCCTGTAATCAACAATCGAGATCCCAACGCAAGGCTGAGAGATCAACCAAGCACCTGTTGACATTCTGCCTATAATGCGCCGATGATAGGCAGGCAGTCAACAGGAGAGAAGACGTGCCAGGAAGCAAATCAGATGTGTTGCAGGGAACCCTTGATCTAATTGTGCTGAAGACACTTGAGTCGATGGGACCGCTGCACGGCTATGGAATAGCGCGCCGCATCGAACAAGTGAGCGAGAACACGGTCAGTCTCAACCAGGGAACCATCTATCCTGCTCTCCTTCGCCTGGAACAGCGAGCGTGGGTCAAGTCTGAATGGGGCACATCGGAAACCGGTCGTCGCGCCAAGTTCTACTCGCTGACACGCAGCGGCCGAAAGCAGATCGATCAGGAGACCGAGAACTGGGAGCGCATTGCCGCCACCATGGCGCGTTTTCTCGCGCCGTCGAACTAGGAGCCGTCGATGAGTTGGATTCGTGTTTTGTTTAGCCGCACCGCGGCGTTCTTCCGTAGAAGGGAGCTTGATGCCGATCTCGACGAAGAGCTTCGTGCGCACATCGATCTCGCGATTGCGGAGAACTTGCGCAACGGCATGAGCGCCGACCAGGCCCGCAAAGTTGCCATGCGCGCGTTTGGCGGCGTGACGCAGATTCGCGAGACCTACCGCGTGCAGCGGGGCGTGCCGTGGCTCGAACAGATCGCGCACGACATTCGCTATGCGGTGCGCCAACTGCGCAAATCGCCCGGCTTTGCGCTTACCGCCATCCTTACACTCTCGCTAGGCATCGGCGCGGCAACATCGGTCTTTAGCGTGGTCAATGCGGTGCTGCTCAAGCCGTTCGCCTTTCACTACCCGGATCGTCTCGTCGTCCTGCGCGAAGTGGAGGAAGACGCGGTGCGCAGCGAACGGACGGCGATTCCCGACAATTACCGCCACGTCCTGCGCCTGAAACACGACGCCAAAACCCTCGAAGACGCCGCGATCTACGCTCAACGTGGATTGAGCGTATCTCTCGGTGGGGATCATCCGCACATCGCAGGCGCGGTAATCGCTTCGCCGAACCTGTTCCGGCTGCTCGGTGTTCAACCGATTCTCGGCAGGGACTTTGTCGAGGACGATGCACGGCAAAACGCAGAAAACGTAGTGATTTTGAGCCACGAAGGCTGGCAGACGTTCTTTGCGCACGACCCCGGCGTTATTGGCAAAGCGCTCCGGATCGAAGGTCATCCTGTCACTGTCATCGGTGTGTTGCCGCCGGGCATGCGGTTTCCGCAAATCGCGCTGGCGCCGAAGATCGCCTTTCAGGAATTCGCACGCGACGCTCTGCTGTTTGAACCGCTGGCACCAAGCGAGCGCGATCTGACCGCAGATATGGGCAACTTCAACTACAAGGCGATTGCGCGGCTCAACCCCGGCGCGACGCTGGCCCAGGCCAACGCCGAACTAGAGGCCCTGCAGAAGGCGTACACGCGTATCGCGCATCTACCCCTTCACTTCGGAATCGCACTGACGCCACTGGCGAAGGATGTGGCGTCGGGTGTAAGCGGAGCGCTCTGGATGCTGTTTGCTGCGGTGGCTGCTGTGCTGTTGATCGCGTGTGTGAACCTGGCCAATCTGCAACTAGCGCGCGCCGTCAATGCGGAACGCGAGACTGCGGTGCGTGCTGCGTTGGGCGCAAGTCGCGGCCAACTGGTAAGGTCGCGGCTGACCGAGAGTCTGGTGCTGGCTATCATTGGCGGCGCGGCCGGCATTGCACTGGCGTTCTTGGGAGTACGGCTGTTGCTTGCGCTGGTGCCGGCCAACGTTCCGCGCCTGGACGAGGTGCACGTCAGCATGCCAGTGCTGCTGTTTGCCGCAGGACTGTCCATAGTGGCCGCAATCGCGTTCGGAATCCTGCCGGCGCTGCGTTCGCTTCGCGTCGCCCCACAAGCTGCGCTGCAGGAAAATTCGCAACGCGCCGCCAATACGCAGGAAGGTCGCCGCGTACGCAACGCGATGGTGATGGCGCAGGTGGCGTGCACGGTAGTCCTGCTCATCGTTACTTCACTGGCGTTGCGCAGCTTTTCTCATTTGTTGCGGCAGGATCGCGGCTTCGATGCAAGCCATGTCACGCTGGCGCAGGCCGACCTGTTCGCGCCCCCATATGACAACATCGCTCCAAAAGAGAATGCGGCCAGGCTGGTGTTTGCCGACCGCGTCCTCATGGCTCTCCGTCAACTGCCCGGCGTGCAATCGGTCGCCCTTACCAGCGTAGCGCCGCTGACGGGCGAAACCTGGGTGGATAATCTTTTCCGGCCAGATCATCCCGTACCGGCTGGGCGGGAGCCGGCAATCAATGTGCGTTGGATCAACCCCGACTATCTACCTACCATGCAGAGTCCGTTGGTTGCCGGCCGCAACATAACGGCCGCCGATCGCGCCAATCCCTATCTGGCGCTCATCTCAGAGAGAACCGCGCGGGAAGGTTTTCCAGGCGAAAATCCCATCGGGCGAAAGATCACTGACCTTATTCCGGACGACAAGCATGCGATCACGGTGATCGGAGTCGTGGCCGATGCACGCATCAACGGTCTTAAGGACACTGCGGCCATGGCCTATCTTCCCTACTGGGCCTTCACACCGGTGAGCCTGTCGTTTCTAGTGCGCAGCGCGCAGCCCAGCAATGCGCTGATTCCCGAGATGCGGAGCACGATCTGGCAGATCGATCCGCAGGTCGCCATTCCTATGCTCAAGTCGATGGATGACCAGGTGAGCGATTCGGTGGCGACTGACCGCTTTCAGGCCATGATTCTTACAAGTTTTGGCGCTGCGGCATTGTCTCTCGCTTTACTGGGCGTGTATGGCGTGCTTGCGTACTCGGTTTCGCTGCGGCGGCGGGAGTTCGGCATCCGCATCGCATTAGGCTCCGGCAAAAACGCTCTGATTGGGTTGATGTTCCTTCAGGCCGCGTATCCCGTTCTTCTTGGAACAGGTGTTGGACTCACGATGGCGATGATCGCGCTGCGTTGGGTTCGCAGTTTGCTTTATCAAACCCCCGTCATGGACCCGCTCGCAATTGGCGGCAGCGTACTGCTGCTTTTGGTCGCCGCCGCGATAGCGGCGATCGTTCCGGCCCGCCGTGCCGCATCCACCGACCCGATGCGCGCGCTGAGAACGGAGTAAGTCTCACGGTCAGGCTACGCGTGGCCGTTGCCAGTGCGGCCCCATTCAGCCGACGGGGACCGACTCGGATATCTATTCCGGGCGCCAGTCTTCGGCAAAATCTGAAGGTTCACGGGAAGTGTGTTGTTGACGATCGGCATTCCCTGCGGTTCGGCTGGATGCTGCCCAAGGCAAGACCGGAACCAGGATCGGAAGGGCCAGCACCTAGTCAGACGTAGCACGGACACGGTGGTGGCTACCTCCAGCGGGGTCTAAACTCTTGCTCTCAATCACTGGTCTTTTTTGCGCTCGCATGCACCGAGGCGTCCTTGAATGGCAAATCGACGGTCATTGGGCTATGGTCGGAAATCGGCTCTGGTGGGAAGTTGTTCAGGTCCACCAGCGTGCGCGGGAAGGCCGGTGTAAACAGATACGATCCTTTGGTGTCGCGCGGTTGTTCAATATCCGCCTTCACGAAAAACCAATCGAGCTTGAATTTGGCAATGCGAACCTTCCCGAGGGTAAGGTCCACCGCAAATGTTGGAGTGAAACCTTTACTCTGTCGTTGGTTCGAGTCCGCCAATGTGCCGCCGATTCCATTTGCGGTGCGTTCCGGCACGCCTCGGAAATCAAATGCCTTCTTATCGGCAAAGCGGAACTTTTCGATGGAGGTAAACAACGCGCGCTCCAGGTTGGGTGAAGCTCCCGGGATGTTGGCTGATGTTGGATCAATGTTGTACTGAATGCCACCAGCCTTGATCACGGTTTTGGCTGCGCTGTAGACCATGCCTACCCCAGTGGCCCACTGAACGCCCTTCGTGGTCCAGAAATCCGCGCTGCCATAGCGCTTGTAGAGCATGTTCTGGATGCTGGTGGGTGTCTCATCTGATCCGGTGGTATTCATGTCTCCCGCCACGATCACAGGAGTAGCGTTCTCATGTACTTCTTTGAGCAACTGTTCCATCTGTTGGCGGCGGATCACTGGCTTGGCTCGGTTTTCCAGATGCGTGCAGGCAATGGTGACACGATGTCCGGGCGCATCGGGAATGTCCAGATCCACGAACAGTGTTGTTCGTTGGCCGCGGCGGAGTTCACGCTGCAGATCTTCTCCAATCAAGATTGCTGCCTTGCGTTTGCCCTTTTCCATCGGCCGAATTTCGCTCTCTTTGAACCAGTCGTAACCCATGGTGAAGGGAACCAGGCGCGCGCTGCGGATGGGATACCGTGAAAGCACAGCATTGCCGTGCAGAGCCCTGAGGCGGTCCTTATCGACGCTGAAGACCTCCTCAAGCTGCTGCTGGGATTCCTTGCTCTCGCCGAGATCGAAAGTATCGGTACCCAATTGCTTAGGGTCGATCTCCAAAAACTCGACGCCGTAAGCCCAATTCATATTCAGAGTCTTGGCCAGCTCGCGGACGACATCGCGATATTGCGTCCGTTTCACTCCCCAGTCGACTTCATTCAGGAGCCACACGTCGGCAGCTTTGAGGTTTTCAATTTCCTCTGGAATCTTCTCCAGATTCACGGTGCGGATTCGTTTGCCGTCTTGTTTGGCCTTGGCGCGCTCCTCTATCACCTTTGCCATAAACGCGCTCTTGTCGGTAAGAAACAGCTCAATGTCATCGAGCTCGAGGCCCCGCTCAATATTCCAAAAAGCGACGCGCAGTGAAGGGCCCAGCTTCGCATCTACCAGGGACCTCGGCCTCGCTCCGCCAAGATATGCCTCGTTATTCACAAATGGGGTGGTCGTGAGCAGCCGAAGCTTATCGGCCAATTTTGGGTTCATTTGCTGATCTGAACTGAGCTGAACAAGTTCACCGTAGGAGAATAGCTGCGGTCCCGACTCCCGCACGTAGTCCTGTGCTCGCAGTCGCGTGGCTGCGGTGAGGAGCGCAATTTGCACGAGCAGCAGGTATATCTTGCTAATTCTCATGTGAGTATGCGGAGATCAATTTTGGGGTTCGATCTTTCGAAGCTGCACAAAAGCGACGAGCGCGCTTCGACAAAGCGGCTCAGCTCCCGGCAGTCGCTCCTTCCTCCCTTGTTGTCGCCTCCTTCGCTTGCATCACTTTTCCTCCGATTGCTGTATTTCCTGAGGCTAGGCGCCGGTACTGCGCAAGATCAGAAATGTCGACCCACCTGAACCGTTGCCACCGGTCAGTCTGAAACAAGCGTTCCTCCGGTTCAACTGTCACAGTTGACAGGGAGAGCGAGATCGGCTGGGTTCCAGTTGCCTGTTTTGGTTTCCCTGCCCGGCTTGCTTTGTACCAGTGGCTGAGAGACACACTGGAACGAGGAGAGCATATGGCACAAGGCAAGATGGACGTCTCCGTCTTCGTTTCGGTTGCTTGGCTGCTTGTGGGCGCGGCCGTCGTTGCCTGTCTTATTCCTGCCCGCCGCGCCGCATCGGTGCAACCAATGCAGGCTTTGCGCACGGAGTAAGTCTCACGCCGACGGGGACTACGCCCGGAATAGATGTCCGAGTCGAAATTGGCCGCCGCTACGAGGCTGTTCGGCTGACATCCTGAACATTCGGGTCGCGCCCTCACATCTTCTGAGCGTCCGCGACCTATCTACGCGATGCCGCGGAACCGCCCCACACGAAAATGGCCGTGACCAAATGTATCCAGAACCAGATGCTGAAGCCCTGGTGAGCGTGAATAAAGATCAGCACCAATACTCGTGGCAGAATGACCCACAGCACCGTGAGCCAGGGCTGGGCCACAAAAAATGCCCACGCGTGAAGCCAGCCGATAAAGAGCGAAAGCCTGGGCAGGAACAGGCTGAGGACGAGAAACCAGATAGGAATTTCGTGCCCGTGAATCGACATCAACATATAGCATTCCTCATCTCAGCATTCTTTCCGGCCCCGCACCTCCAGATCGGTAGGGCCAGGCCATTCGATGCGCGTGCCTTCCGCCCGCAGAACCATGTAGGCAAGAAAAAGCAACGCCAGAATGGCAACGAGAAGCACAAAGGTTCCGGCTATTTTTATCATGATGATAAGGGCTAGCTAAAAAATCTTCAGTCGTCACTTCGGGACTGCTCGGTGGCAATACGGCGATTCGTCTTTTCTTGTTCGGGTTGGTTTTCCTTCTTCCGTTTGCAAGGCTCATTTGGGCAGGTTTGAGCTAACACCGAAACCGCCAAGCCAGTCTACTTTGGGAGCGTCTTGTTCTCGAAGAGAAAGAGACCGCTCTTGCCGCCTACTGCAAAGTCGAGATCACCATCGCCATCGATATCGGCGACGGCGATTTCAATACCTCCTCCCGTACGCGTTGCCGTAGTCAATCACGTGCCTCACCCAATCGACCGTGTGGGTTCGAGGATCGAGTATCCGTTCATACCAGTACACGCCCAACGGCTCACGCGCGCCCGGGTCGTGGCCGTTATGCGCCATATAGCGTTTGCCGGTCAGCAACGCCAGGTTCCCACTCTTGCGAAAGTCTGTGATCATCACGGCGTGAGCTTGCGACCAGCTGTCGTCAATCATGTGCTTGATCCATTTGCCATCGCCACTGTGCTCAAGCCAGAATATCCCGTATCCGTGCGCTATGGAAGTGAGCACATCGGGTCTTCCATCTTCGTTTACGTCGCGTACGTAGATGAAGCCGAGCGCGTCATCGAATTTCCAATCCGGATGAAAGGTCCAGTTTTTCTGCCGCGGATCAGGCGGAGCCTCCAGCCAGCCTTGCGGGGTCAGAATATCGTTGCGTCCGTCCCCGTTTACGTCGCCTACGCCAATCCCGTGACCATAACTATGGTCACTGACGATGTGCTCGATGATGCCGCCGCGATGATCCCGCTCGTACCAGGCAAGGGGCCGATTATCACCAAACTGGGGCAGAATCTCATTCGCCTTACCATCGTTGTCGAGATCCACCAGGAAAGAGAACTCAATCGGCGAGCCGGTCGCGATGGGATGCTCTTTCCACATTTCGCCCGTCTTACCCGGGTTGCGCCACCACGCGAGCTTCTTGCTGAACCATCCTGAGGTGACCAGGTCCACATTGCCGTCTCCATCGACGTCCAGAGGCAGGGTCGAGAGATCGTCTACATAGTTACTGGTGTAGTCGATTTCGCGGAAGCGATGCTTCGTCCAGCGGGGCGCTTCATACCAGTACTCACCGGAAACCAGGTCGAGCTTGCCGTCGCGATTGATGTCGGCGAACACGGCGGTTTCTGAGGCGCCAAGGTCGATGGTGTGTTTTTCAAAAGGAATCTCGTCGGGACGGCTTGCGGAGCGTCCAGTTGAGCACAGCAGCAGCAATGCGCCGGTTGCGATTGCTTTGTTGATTGCATGGCAGCTACGAAACATTCAGAGTCTCCCCTTGCTTGTCTGTTTCAATGTTCTGGAATTCTGAATTCAGGAAACGCGGCGCGGTAGTCGTTGCCGTTAAAGCCGAGTTCCTGCATCAAGCCGACGCGCGAAGTGTAATAGCCATCGGCGGTAAGGTTTTTGACCGCATGAAAGAATGATCCGTCGGCGCCTGAAGCTTCGCTCAGCGAGGTAAGCAATTCGATTTGCTGAGAATCGCTCAACTGAAGAAAACTGTTTGCGCCGAACCTCGACTCACTGGTCTTGTCCAAATGGACCAATCCGTCGCGAAAGACTGCCTGCAGATCAGCGTCTGTGCTCACGACAAGGTCGATATATTCAGGAACACCCGCAGCCGCAGCGCCGGGCGTATCGGTGGGCGGGATGATGAGGTCGGTCAGGCGGGCAATCACGGGCAATTGAACCGCACTAAAGAACTGCGGCACAAATGGAGTGTCAGGCGGAGCGTCGTGCCTCGGCTTCCTGCAGATGCGTCGTGTGCGGGATCGTGCACATGCTGGCCATAGAGTTCGTTGGCGGCAAAAGGAAAAACACAGGTGGCCCCCACGGCTCCGATGATCTTGAGGGCTTCGCGCCGGTTCGTCATGCCATCTCTCCTTTACGAAAGCGATCGCCGATATGGTCCGCGGCACGGGCCGCGAGCGCCATGATGGTCAGCGTGGGGTTCTTTTCGGAAGAAGAAGGAAACACGCTTCCATCGACCACGTAAAGATTCGGTACGTCGTGCGTTCGGCAAAAGGAGTTCACGACCGAGGTGCGGGGATCGCTGCCCATGCGGCATCCACCCAGTTGATGGTTAAACGTGGGTTCCTCGAACTTTGAGACGGTAAGGACTTCCCCGCCGGCTTTCTGCAAGAATCGCCACAGAGGCCTGGTTCATGGCTTCGTAGATCTTTCTTTCATTCTCCTGCTGCACGGCGATGGCGCGGACCGGGTAAAGTCCAAACTCGTCTTTGGCTGTCTTATCGAGTTCAATGAAGCTCTGCTTGTTGGGAATCATTTCGCCAAAGCACTGGAAGCTGACGTAAGCCGGAAACCGTTCCTTGACCGACTTTTTGTAGGCAGCGCCAAATCCGGGCAATTCCCTTGCCCATCCGGTCGTCCGGCGAATCCCGGTGTAGATTTGCACGCCGAAACTGCGAGCGTAATCCCTTTTGTGGGCGTGCATGTACGACGGCAGGTAGGCGTGATCGATAAAGCCTTCGTCGTTCACAACTGGGCGGCCTATCAATTCAGATAGAAAGCCTTCGACGCCAGAGTTGAAGTGCGGGATGAAGTTTTTGCCAAGCTCGCCGCTGGAGTTTGCCAGTCCATTGGGATAGCGACGGCGACTCGGACATGAGGAGCAGGCCGACGCTCTGGGTGCAGGCACAGGCAACAGCAACGCAGCGGGCTTGAATCTCGCCTTCACCGCCTGTCTCGCGATGAATGAAGCGGACGCCAGTCGCGCGATTCTCCTTTGAGACAACGACTTCACGAACCACGGAGTTGGGGAAGATGGTGAGGCGGCCGGTCTTCATGGCGGGGGCCATGTGGGCATCCACCGAGTTGTATTTTGCCGCGACGTCGCAGCCTGCCATGCAGTTGCCGCAATAGTGGCAGGCCGGGCGCGTTTTCGTTGCCCGGGTGAGCGTGGCTTTGCGGGTATGAATGAGCGGTATGCCCAGTTCTTTGCCGCCGCGCTGCAGCAAGAGATCGCCCATTTTGAGCGGTGGCGGCTCCATGAAGATTCCGTCCGGCAGGTCTTCCAGGCCGTCGCGATTTCCGCAGACGCCCACTTCGGTTTCAATGCGGTCGTAGTACGGAGCCATATCGGGGTAGTCGAGGGGCCAATCCGCGCCGGCTCCGTCGATTGTGTATCCCTTGAAGTCGCGGTGACTGAAACGCAGGGCCACAGCATTCCAGAGCATTGTTTTGCCGCCCACGCCCCGGGCACGTTCAGAGGCATAGCCGTATTTGCCCGCCTTCATGGTCGGGATGTGCCGGTTGGGATAGTTGAACGGAAGCGCGTGGGTATTGAAGTCGCTGCGCGTGTTGACGGCCGGTCCGCCCTCAACCACTGCAACCTTCACCCCACGCTGTGCAAGATGGGCGGCGAGGGTGCCGCCCCCTGCCCCCGAGCCAACGATGCATACATCGAACACGGTCTTCGGCATTCGACCTCGTGAACCCCACAGAATTGGCTACCGCGCGCCACCGCCCGGCAACACGGCGTCAAGCATAATTGAGATCCGGGACCTGAGCTATCAGCAACTTGCAATCCCGAGTTCATTTCATAAGGGAACTACCTCAGGTACCTTCTACCCGGGCGGGAAAAACCTTATCTCTCGCATGCAGACTTCTGGAATGAAGGCTCCTAGAATGGGAGCCGGAGCATTTGTGTCTACGAACGCGCACTGGGCTTTATACCTGCTTATGCTGTCGCCCCTCGTTTGGGGGCAAACCTCACCACCCGCTCCGGCGCAGGATGCCAATCAGGCTGAGCAACCGGTCACCACGCTGAAGGTAGCGACGCGCCTGGTGGCGATCTCCGCAGTCGTAAAAACCAAGGATGGCGAGGCAAAAGAGGGGCTGGCCAAAGAGGACTTCGTCCTGAAACAGGACGGAAAGGAAGTCCCAATCCACTATTTTTCCAAAGGATCCGAAGTCCCCCTCAGCTTCGCCCTGATGGTCGATACCAGCGGTAGCCAGAATACGTTCGTCGGCGATGAGGCGCTGGCAAGCGATGTCTTCTTCGAAACGATGCTTGAGAGGAAAGAAGATCGCGCCATGCTGCTGGAGTTCGGCCCCAGCGTGCAGGAACTGAAGACCATGACCAACTCCGCAAATGCCCTGCATCTGGCGTTGTCGCGCCTCAATTCGCGTGGGTCCGGAGGCACTGTGCTTTACGATGCAATTTATGTTGTGTCGAAGAATGCGCTCGCGCATGAAACGGGCCGCAAGGCCATGGTGATTCTTAGCGATGGCGGCGACAATGGCAGCCGGTACAGCCTGGCGGAGGCGATCGAACAGGCGCAACGAGCGGATGTTCAGGTTTACTCGATTCTCTACAGCATGTTCAAGAGCCTGACAGGAGGTAATACAGGCCATGCGCCTGACTCGGACCCGGGACGGAGCGCCTTACAGAAACTTTCAGAGAGTACAGGCGGCCGCGTATTCACCGTTTCACGCAATACAAGCCTGCGAGACATTTTCACGCAAATCAGCCAGGACCTGCGGCTGCAATACGAACTTGGCTACACACCGCCTCCCGGTACGCAGCTGAACGTTTATCATAAGCTGGAATTGAAGGCCAAGGACAAGAGGCTCACGGTACAGGCCCGGAAGGGGTTTTTTGAAACGCCATAACTCAATCTTCAACCGCATCAACATTACTCCATAACCGGGCGCTCCAAGGATCACCGGCACAGTCAACCTCTCGTTTCCTTAAGTAAACTGGCCAGAGCGAGGTCGAACGATGGAACGGCGCAACTTTATCAAGCAAGCCGCAGCTACAGCGGCAGTGGCGGGATGGAACATGGCACAAGGGCAAAACGCAGTTGCAAAGGGTGTGAACGGGGCGGCAGCAATGACACCCCTACCTGTTGTTTCCACATCGAACGGGATTGGCCGGCGAAAGTTAGGTCGCGCCGATGTAGAGGTGTCCATCCTCGGTATTGGAGGCTTCCATCTCGGGTTACCTGACGTGACCGAAAAGGAAGCCTTACTCGTGATACGAACGGCGTTGGATCAAGGCGTCAATTTTCTCGACAACTGCTGGGATTACAACGATGGTCTGAGCGAAATACGTATGGGTAAAGCACTCGCCGATGGTTACCGCCAAAAGGCTTTTTTGATGACCAAGTTGGATGGCCGCACCGGAGCCTCAGCGCGGCAACAATTGGAGCAATCCCTTGCCCGCCTGAAGACAGACCACATCGACCTGGTGCAGATTCACGAAGTCATTCGCATGACGGATCCCGAGCAGGCTTTTGAAAAAGGCAACATTATGGATGTGCTGGTACAGGCAAAGAAGGAAGGCAAGATTCGGTTTATCGGCTTCACCGGACACAAGAGCCCACGCATCCATCTCCACATGATCGAAACGGCTGAGAAACATGGCTTCACCTTTGACACGGTGCAAATGCCGGTGAATGCGCTCGATGAGCATTACGACAGCTTCGGCCAGATGGTCATACCCGTGGCGCAGGAACACGGTATCGCCATACTGGGAATGAAGCCGCTCAGTAACGGCGCCATTTTGAAGACCGGAACCGTGACGGCGCCGCAGGCATTGCACTACGCGATGAGCGTACCGGTCACAGTGACGATTACCGGTTGTGAGTCCATGGCAAACCTGGAACAGGCTCTCGGTGTCGCGCGGGACTTCAAGCCCATGACTATCCAGGAAAAGATCGCGATTCTGGAAAAAACGGCTCCCGTCGCTGCAGAAGGAAAGTTCGAAGCCTACAAGTCATCGCTGATCTACGACGGCACGACCAGCAACCCACACTGGTTGGGATGAGAGCGACTCGCCGGGAGACCTGGTAGTTCCTGCTGGAGCGCGTCCTGTCCGCTGGCGTTGTGGCTCGAACCTGGATTCGTTACCATAGCGCACATGACGGTCCAACGGATGGAGCACGTCGGTATCGTGGTTGACGACCTCGCGGCCGCAACCGAGTTCTTCGTCGAACTTGGACTCGAGCTGCAGGGAGAGGCGCCGGTCGAGGGCCGCTGGGTGGACCGCGTCGTGGGACTCGACGGCGTCCGGGCAGAGGTCGCGCTCCTGCAGACCCCGGATGGCCACGGACGACTCGAGTTGACGAAATTCCACTCGCCGTTGACCCAGGGCGGCAACCGGCACGCGCCGGCGAACACACCGGGCATCCGCCATATCGCATTCGCCGTCAAAGACATCGACGCTGTCGTCGCCGGCCTGCGAGCCCGCGGCTCTGCGCTCGTCGGCGAGCTGGAGCGCTACAACGACAGTTACCGACTTTGCTACGTCCGGGGTCCCGAGGGGATCATCGTCGAGCTGGCAGAGCGCATTGGCTGACGGGGTCCGGTCAGCCGCCGACCCCCGACCCTCCGACCAGGACCAGATCAGAGACCCTTAGATGCGCGAAATGCATGCCGAACGGATTGACCCAGAAATGGTCGGGCAATTCCGGGTCGCGCCGTAATGTGGCCGGCCACACCTTCGCTGAAACCGAATTTGGCAAAGAGCCGAAAGGCAGAGGCGAGCCGCTGCTTGCGGTGCAGTCGCTCCTCCGCGGCCGTTGCAAAAGTAGGTGGGTTTGGAGTCTTGGCGATCTTTACTTCAGTAGGAAGAATGGTATCTGTCATAGATAATCCTCGCTACAAACCGGTATCGATTCATAGTAGCTTTCGCGCTTCGGATAGACAACGCAGGCACGGCTGTTTTGACACGGAGCTGATTTTTACCTCCGTCGGGGCTGAGCCGCAGCTCCCTCGGCTCAGCTCGGGATGACAATCGTCGCTGCGCTTCGGTCGAGATGACAAGGGGGACAGCGCGGCGAAGGCATCAGGCGTATGCTTAGCGGTAGTACGGATCTTTCCTTCCTCGCCTTCAGCGGTCGATAGCTTTGCTCCAGACGAGCGCCCCATAAAGTAACCAACCGTACGCGGGTCTGCGCAATATACGCGCCCAGGGTGAACGCTATGAGCTCACTTGATCTCAACTGGCCCAGCCGGATTCCGCGGCTTTTGCTTGGGAGCCGCGTGTGCCCACTCTGCAGGTCGATCGAGTTTCGCGGGGCGGAGTTGGGCTTTATGGACAACCTGCTGCGCCGTTTTGCGCTCAGGCCGATTCGCTGCGTTAATTGCTGGCGACGATACTACTGTTTCGCGGCCAGGGCGGCCTGATAGACACGTAGGTTGACGCAGGCGGCTTCGATGAGAGGCGCAGTCACACCCAGGTTGCGCCCTCGTTCCAGCAGATCGCCCAGGATTTGATCTACTTCCACGGGAACACCCTTACTCATGTCACGATACATCGATGACGTCAGCGCTGAGCCGTGGGTGGTGAGGGTCTTGCGCGCGCGCTCAAGAAAGGCCTTGCCGGGCGCGTAGCCGCTGGCGCTGGCTATCTCACTGCACTGAGCAAGAATCTCCAGCGCCAGGTTTGCTCCGCCCGGTATCGCCTCGATTTCGCCGATTGCGCCTCGCATCAGGCAGGTGGTTGCGCCCAGGCCGGCGAGCATGACCCACTTCTCCCACATTTCCTGAGGCATGTTGTCTGAAATCCGAGCGTCAAAGCCGGCACCGTGCATGGATTGCTCAAGCATGCGCATGCGCGCAGAAACACCGCCGCAACACTCTCCAAAGAGCAGATCGTGCGACTTCGTTAGCTGCACGATGCGCTCATCGTGATCGAAATCCGCGACGATGCGGCAGGTTCCGCCGATCACTGCCTTTTCTCCGAACCGCTCCACCAGGAGGTCGATGTGGCTCATGCCATTGAGCAACGGAAGGATGATCGTCTCCGGCCCAACGGCGGGAGCAAAATCCCTCATCGCCATCTCAAGCGAGTAAGACTTAACGCATAGCAGGATCAGATCGTAAGGGCCGAGGATCTGATCAGCCATGATGAGGTTCGGTTCCATGGTCACATTCCCGTGGGGACTTAGAATGCGCAAGCCACGCTTACGTAGATTCTCTGCACGTCGCGCGCGAACCAGGAAGGTGACTTTCCTGCCTGCCTGCGCGAGGCGGCCGCCAAAGTAACCGCCCACTGCGCCCGCTCCAATCACCAGAAATCGCATTCACCTATTATGCGGGAACGGCCGGACCTCGCTCGAAGTGGAACCGGGGCATCCGTCGCCATTCCTGGAAGAAACAATGAAAAGAATCAAAGCGTGGCAGGGACCGCGTTCCCGGATTATTCTTCTGATGAGGAGAAAAGACGATGATTGCCGAAATGCTTCTTCGGGAATTTGAGATGGAAGCGAAGAACACTCGCACCACACTCGAACGCATTCCCATGCACCTAGCCGATTACACGCCGCACGAGAAATCCATGCCGATGGGCCGCCTGGCTATGCACGTGGCTACGCTCCCGAATTTCGGAGTGGCCATTCTTAACCTCGAACATATGGACCTGAGCAAGGAGAAATTTCCTCCACTCATTTTCGAATCCACGGAGGCCACGATTCGCGCGGCCGAGCAAGCCGGCGCGGCATTGCGCAAGGCGCTGTCGACCATGACGGATGCTGACTTCGGGCGCAACTGGAAAATGGTCTTTGGCGACAAGCCGATTGCGGATGCTCCACGCCTGCTCCTCTTCCACACCATGTTCCTCAATCACCTGGTGCATCACCGGGCGCAGCTCGGTGTCTATCTTCGCCTGAACAACCTGCCCGTACCAGCGGTCTACGGCCCATCAGCAGACGACAAGATGGGCTTCTAGCATGGGGTTTTCTTCAAGGATGTTGGTTGCTGGGGTAGTCGCGGCTGCACTGGGTGTACCGATGCTGCCGGCACAGAACTTTGTCGACGTAAAACCGGCTCCCCAGCAGGTTGCCTGGCAAGACCTGGAGTTTGGCGTCATCGTCCATTTCTCGACGAACACCTTTCTCGATCGCGAATGGGGTGATGGAACTGCGAGTCCTTCGGTGTTCAATCCTACGCGGTTCGATCCTGACCAATGGATGGAGGCGATCAAGGCAAGCGGCGCGAAATACGTCGTTTTGGTGGCGAAACATCATGATGGATTCTGTCTTTGGCCTACCGCGCAGACGGACTACAGCGTAAAGGCAAGCCCTTGGAAAGACGGCAAAGGCGACGTAGTGGGCGATGTGGCCCGATCTGCCCGGAAGTACGGCCTTAAATTCGGGGTCTATCTTTCGCCTTGGGACCGTCATGACCCGCGGTATGCCGATGCGGCGGCTTACGACAAATACTACCTGTCAGAGCTGGAAGAGCTGGCGACGAGATACGGCGACCTGGTGGAGTTTTGGCTCGACGGAGCCGGCAGCGCAGGCCATGTTTACAACTTCTCGAAGATCATCGAGACGCTGCGGACATACCAGCCGAACACCATTGTGTTCGCCGATACCGGCTTGTTCGAGTATGGAGATGCACGCTGGGTTGGTACGGAGTCGGGCAAAGTCGACTACGAGAACTGGAATGTTATCGATCGCCACGGATATCTGCGCTGGCGGCCTGTCGAGGCCGATACTCCGCTGCGGGATCTGCATTGGTTCTGGCATCCGCATGACGAGTCATCGCTCAAGAGCCTGGAGAAATTGACGACTACGTATGAGGAGACCGTAGGACGCGGCGCCCAGCTTATGCTTGGGCTCGCTCCCGATGACCAGGGACGATTGCCAAACTCAGACGTCGCGCGTTTACGGGAATTGGGTGAGGCGATCCGTCACCTACAAACAGATCACCTCATTCGGCAGCACTTGCCGACGACACCTGAAGTCGCGGCCGCGCTTGATGAGAATCCTGACACGTTCTGGTCTGCGCCCCCGGGATCACACCACTCCGTGTTGCAGGTGGATTTGACCAAGCCAACCAGCATGGATCGAGTGACCATGATGGAGTGGCTGAACGATGGTCAGCATATCGAGAAGTATGCAGTCGAAGTTTGGACGGGAACAGAATGGAAGGCAGTCGCGTCAGGCCAGGCGATTGGGCATGAGAAGATGGACCGCTTTGATCCGGTGACGGCTAGCCGCATCCGATTGAATATTCTATCGAGTACACAAGAGGCTCACATTCGTGAGTTTCGGGTGTATAGCGGCGGAAGCTAGCGAATCGTCCGGGATGGCGCGCGGGCGCTCTCAAGCGCCGCAATGGCGGGGACGCAGTCACGTATGTTCGTGAGCGCCAAGCCCCGCGGAAACCCTCCACTGACGCAGGATCTTCTCAAAGGGATCGACTAGTGAAGCAGTCGTCAGGAGCGGCTTAGACCCCGTTGCTGACTTTGACCGGCCTTATCTCAACGCATCAGCTTGCGTGAGAGGTAGGTGTATTGCTCGGCGTATGTGCGAGCATGTTCTTTCAAGTTGGCTCCTGCTGCGTGGCCGCCTTCGACGATTTCGTCGTAGAAAAAAGGCTCGTGGAATTCTTCCATCTTCGCCGCGAATTTACGGGCATGTACCGGACTCACTCGATCATCTTTGGTCGTGGTAAAAATGAGCGGCTCGGGATAGTGCACGTCTGGTTTCAGTTGGTTGTAAGGCGAAATAGAAGCGAGGAATTCCCGCTGTTTGGGGACGGATACCGATCCGTACTCTCCGACCCACGAGGCTCCCGCGGCGATCTGTTCGAAGCGCAACATATCGAGCAGCGGCACCTGAATCACGACGGCGTTCCACATATCAGGATGCTGCGTCATCTCGACACCCATGAGCAGCCCGCCATTGGAACCGCCTTGAATGCCCAGCCTGCGGGGCGAGGTGATCTTGCGCGTAACGAGATCCTGGCCTACGGCAGCGAAGTCATCAAAGATTCGCTGGCGATGCGTCGTGAGGCCCGCCTCATGCCAGGCGGGACCAAATTCACCGCCACCTCGAATGTTTGCCAGAACGTAGACGCCGCCGCGCTCTAACCAGAGTTTCCCCACAATCCCCGAGTAGCTGGGAGTCATCGACACCTGGAAGCCACCGTAGGCTTCCACGTAGGTGGGGTTTTCTCCGTCGTGCTTCATATCCCTGGGTCTGGCGACGAAATAGGGTACGTGGGTTCCGTCCTTAGAGATTGCCTCCAGTTGTTCGACCACCAGATGGCTCGCGTCAAACTGCGGGGGCAGACTCTTCGCCGGCTTTAACGCTCCATCCTCGGCATTGCCGAGCAGCAGCGAAGAGGGAGCGAGTATGCCTGTGAGACGCAGAAAAAACCGATCCTCCGACCGGCTCGTGTCGGCGATATCGACTGTCTGGTTGTCTGGTATTTCAAGTTTCTTCCGCGTCCACCGTCCGTTCGTGCCAACGGAGTAGATGTAGGCGCGTCCTTGCACATGCTCCAGGGTGGTGAGGACCAGATGGTTTTTTGTGACCGATGCCTCCTGCGAAAACTCCTGCGCCGAGGGGGCAAATACGATCACAGGTTTGAGGTGGTCAGGATTCTTTTCCGCTGCTTTCAGATCGAGGGCGATGACTGAGCCCTGCGACAGGGTGTGACCGCTCGAATCAGGTTTCCAGTCTTCATTGAGCGTGAGGATCAGCCGGCCTGCGAGCAAGCCGTTTAGTTCGACTTTGGATGGAAGCGCCAGTTTGCGAATGCCGGCCGGCGTCCATAGGTCAACTTCAAACTTGAAAATACTGACGGCGCGATAGAAAGCTATGACTTCGTTTCCCTGGCCATCGTGCAGTCGGATGGGCGAGACTTCCACATCGTCTTTTTGCCCGCGAAAAACTTCCTTTGCCTGATCGAGCGCCTGACCACGCTTCCACAGCTTGACGACATACGGATAGCCGGAGGCGGTCATGGTACCGGCGCCCCAATCGCGGGCTACCATCAGCGTGTCCTTGTCTACCCATGAGACATCCTGCTTTGACTTTGGAAGGACAAACCCGTTTTCGACGAATTTGCCTTGCTTCAAGTCGAACTCGCGCATGATGACCGCGTCTTCGCCTCCGGCGGAGAGTTGCACCAGGCAAAGCTGGTCGGCTGGGTGCAGGCAGATCAGACCTTTCTGCACCCAGGGTTGCTTATCCTGCTTTGCGAGTGCGTCATAGTCGAGTACGGTTTGCCAATGCGGTTCAGCAGTGAGGTAGTCGCTGAGTGAGGCGCGCCGCAGAATACCGCGCACATGCTGCGCGTCTTGCCACGTGTTGTAGATCTTGTCCTCAAGGAATTCCGGCATAGGCAGGCGGGCCGGCGATTCAAGTATCTTGAGAGCCTTCTCCTGCAAGGGGGCAAAGTCGGGATCGCTTTCTAGAACCTTGGCGGAGCGCGCATTCTCCGCCTTGACCCACTCCATCGACCGCGGGCTGGAGACTTCTTCAAGCCACTGATACTTATCCGGCGGCTCAGTGGTTTGGGCAGACGAACGGATAGCCAACTGCGAAATCATCGATGAGCAGGCGAACATTATCGCCATTGAAAATCGAACGCTGCGCTTGCTTAACATGCGATCCACCTTTCCTACCGGGCGGTCCAGCCGCCATCGATGACCAACGTATGGCCTGTGATCAACGACGCGGCGGGTGAGGCGAGAAAGACCACTGCCCCCGCCACTTCAATGGGTTCGCCAATACGATGCAGGGCGGCGATGCGCTCAATCACATCTTCGCGGAATGCAGGGTCAGCAAGAGCGGGTTGCGTACCCGGTGTGTGAATGAACGTGGGCGCCACGGCGTTTACGTTGATATTGTACTTACCCCACTCGACTGCCAGGCATTTGGTGAGGTGAACGATGCCGGCCTTGGTCATGCAGTAGACCGATTCTGTGGGTAACGCCGCGAACGCTGCCTGCGAGCTCATATTGATGATGCAGCCGCTCTTCTGGGGAATCATGACCTTCGCCGCAGCCTGGCTGGCGAAGAACGTGCCTTTCAGATTGACGGCCACGGTGTGGTCGAAGTCTTCTTCGGTGTAGTTCTCAGCCAGGTTGTCTGGCGCGATGCCTGCGTTGTTGACCAGAATGTCTAACCGGCCGAAGTGCTGTACCGCCTGATCGACGGCCTGGCGGATTTGCTGGGGGCTGGTCATGTCCATCTGCAGGGGAAGCGTCCGGCGCCCGCGCGCAGTGATCTCAGACGGCAGGCCGCTATCACTGGCGAGGTCGCGTAACCCGAGCGCAACATCGGCTCCGGCTTCGGCGAGAGCAAGGGATATCGCCCGGCCCAGTCCACGCGCTGCGCCGGTGACGAGCGCGATTTTCCCTTGCAGATCAAACCTTGGTAATGCTTGCATATGGCTCCTTTTTCTCTTGTAATACACGAAAGATAAGGGTCAACGTCGCGGTGCGGTTCGCTTCCTTGTAACCCAGGTCGTCATGCAGCGATAGTCCTGCACGATGGTCGTCTTGAGAGGATCGACCAGCACTGCGTTCCATTGTTCAGTCAGTTCCAGCAGCATCTCTTCATCCACCAGGAACCACACGGACCCGTCCCCGACAATATGGATATTGCCACGTACGCGCGTGAAGTCCATACCGATTCTGGATCCGAGGCGGCAGAACAGCATGCCGCCTGGTTTCAATACACGCCAGAGTTCGCGCAGCATGGCCTCGAATTGTTGGTCGTCACGGGCAAAGTGGAGCACAGAGTTGCAAAGGACGACGTCGGCGAAGTCGTCGGGAAACGGCATGCGCTCGATGAGCCCGACCTGGAAGTTTTCCGGAGGCAGACCGGTGTTGAGCGATGCGGACAATTGGCGAACGTGATCTACCCCGTCTGGGTCACCGTCGAGCGCGAATACGTCGAAGCCTTCGCGAAGAAGATGCACGAGGTTTCGGCCGTATCCGCAGCCGGCGTCGAGTATACGCATGCCGGGCGCGATGTTTCCGCGCAGAATCTGATCGAAGACGTAGATATCGATTTGCCCGAATTGTTCTTGTACGGTGAGGGTCAGATTCATCATCCAGTTGTATCAGCATCGTATGGTTGCCTGGCCAAATAGCCCGCATGAAGGGTACGGGCTACCTCGCCGCAGCAGCTTTAGCCCATACATTGATTCACAGGATGGTCTGTGATTGCTGCTGGCAACAGCCGTGGCGGAGTCGTTACCCTTCACCCCGCCTTCCACTTTTCCGTGATTGTCTAAGTTCGCAAATTAGGTCATCTTAGTTGGTAGCCCAATGCCTGCCTTCGTCCATCGCGTTGCTGTTTCGACATTGATGCTCGCCACCGTGGCGTCGGCGGTTGCGCAGCGGGCCTTACAGCGGGGTGGAGCTCTTCTCGTACCTCAAGGTGTTGCGGAAATATCCTCGCGGCCTGCGGTTGAGGATCGTTCGCAGGAATTGCTCAACTTCAAGGACGCAGACATCAAGTTCAGCCTGCGTGATTTGATGGAGCTCTTGCGGGACCATCAGCATGAAGGGTGGGTGCTGGCGGCTTATCCCGATCCGAATACGGGGCACCCTCTGATTGGCGCAGGGTTCAGCTTGGACGTGCCGGCGGTGGACCATCCGCAGGTCGATCGCTTTAATCCACACAGTTTCATTGAGCCTTCGTCGGCACAGCTTTGGCAGGCCGCAGGACTGTCGCCGGTGCGCCTGCAACAGATTCTCGACCAGTTCGACCGCAACCAGAAGGCATGGTCAGCGAAGACCTATCGTAGAAAGATTGTTCGCCGCAGGCTCACTCCGCAACTTACCAACGAGGAGGCTATGCGGCTGTTGCGCATCTCTGCGATTCAGGCTGTCTACAACGCCAGGGCCTACTGCCGTGGGTTCGACCGGCTCAGTGGACCGCAGCAGATGGCGTTGACCCAACTCGTCTTTCAGATGGGGACAAACCTCGAGCAGTTCGTCCAATTTCTCGACACACTGAACGATGAAGACAACCGTCGCGAGCTGGCGCGGCTCGACGGCTATATGCTGACCGATGAGGGCCACTGGAAGCTTGTGCAGGAAACGCTGATGGATAGCCAGTGGGCCCGGCGTTATTCCGTTCGCGCTGCGACGGTCATCGCCATGTTCGACCCGGAATACCTGCAGGCTCCAGGGTTGGCCGAAGGCCGGGTGATGGCTGTCATCCATCCTCCAGTGTGGCTTGCACCCAAGGAACGGTCGACCGTCACCCTGCGCCGGGTAAACTACAGCAAGCGGACGAGTAAGGCGCGCGGAAGAAAGACTCGCGTTCCGGTCAAGCGAAAGCTGACCTGAAACCCACCTAAGGACAATTTTCGACCTTCGCCCGCCCACACAGATGCGGGGGTTTGCGCCCTGGCGTTCATGCATCGGAGAATGAAGCAGGGAGAAAAGCGATGCAGCGAGTGAAGCTAGGCAAGTCGGACCTGGAAGTTCCCGTAGTGTGTCTTGGCGGCAACGTATACGGGTGGACGCTCTCGGAAGCTGACTCCTTTCGGCAACTGGATGCGGCACTCGAGGCCGGTCTGAACTTTATCGATACCGCTGATATTTACACCTACTGGGTTCCGGGGCACCGGGGTGGCGAATCCGAGACCATCCTCGGCAAGTGGCTGGCCACGGGTCACAAACGCGACAACGTAATCCTGGCGACCAAGTTGGGCAAGGACATGGGTGACGGCAAGAAGGGACTGACGGCGGCTTACATGGAACAAGCCGTGGAAGCCTCACTGCGCCGCCTGCAGACCGACTATATCGACTTGTACCAGTCGCATGCCGATGACGAGCAAACCCCTCTCGAAGAGACGATGGCCGCCTTCGACAAGCTCGCCAGGCAGGGTAAGGTACGGCATATCGGCGCGTCTAACTACAGCGCTGCGCGTCTGAAAGAAGCCCTGGCGGTGAGCAAAGCCAATGGCCTGGTCAGCTATGTTTGCCTGCAGCCTCATTACAACCTGGTAGCTCGTGAGAAGTTTGAGGCCGAGTTGCTGCCCATTGTGCAGGAACATGGGCTCGGCGTAATTCCCTACTACGCGCTCGCGGCCGGCTTTCTTACCGGCAAGTACCGCAGCAAAGAAGACGCCATAGGAAAGGCGCGTGGCGGTACGGTAGGCAGATATCTGAACGACTGGGGATGGAGCGTGCTCGCCGTGCTCGACGAGGTGGCCAGGGAACACCGTTCGACCCCAGGCCGAGTGGCGCTGGCCTGGTTGATGGTGCAACCGGGTGTTACCGCACCGATCGTGAGCGCGACCAGCGACCAGCACTTGAGCGATATTATCGAGGCAACAAAACTTACCCTCGATCACGCATCGCTCGAAAAATTGAATGCTGTAAGCGCAACGGTTCCGGCCGGTAAGGCCTGAGGTCTTAAAGCCCCAAGGCTTGCCCGCACCCACGGCCTCGTGTAAGCTCCAGCTACTTCTCCGCGCTTGTACGGGTGAAATATGGAGTCCTCTTGTCCAGCGGCGCCACTACATTCAGTTCCCTTGTACCGCCCGCGCCCAAACGCGCCAGTGGCGCTGTACAAATTGCGGCCGCCACCATCGGTAATGCACTGGAGTGGTTTGACCTTCTTATCTACGGTTACTTTGCATCGACCATTGCCAGCGTTTTCTTTCCTAACTCAAGCCAGTTAGTCTCGCTACTGCTCACCTTCGGTTCGTTTGGCCTGTCGTACGTGGCTCGCCCCGTCGGCGCCGTGCTGCTTGGGGCCTATGCAGACCGCTCTGGCCGCAAAGCCGCGCTCACGCTTTCGATCTGGCTGATGGTTTTCGGCACGGCGGTGTTGGCCCTGATGCCTCCTTTTGCTTCGATTGGGGTCATTGCACCGATCGGCGTTTTCACCGCGCGCTTGCTGCAGGGCTTTGCGGTGGCTGGCGAGTTCGGCAGCTCGACCGCTTTTATGATCGAGCATTCGAGCCATCGCAAGGGCTTCTTTTCCAGTTGGCAGTTTGCCGGTCAAAATATGGCGAAGCTGCTGGCTGCCTCGTTCGGCCTGGCGCTGACCACCCAGCTCACAGCACCGCAACTGCACGGCTGGGGCTGGCGCATCCCGTTTTTCTTTGGCTTGCTGGTGGGACCGGTGGGCATCTATATCCGCCGCAAGCTGCAGGAGACCCCGGAATTTCTTGAGGCGATACCCACCCGCACGCCGGTGCGCGAGCTGTTAGCCACGCAGAAGACCGGGCTGGTGCTGGGCGCGGGCCTCGTTGCCGTGGGTACGGCCAGCACCTACTTCGGGCTCTACATACCTACCTTTGCCACGACACGCCTGCACCTGCCGCCGGCCATCGGTTACATCGTGAGCATGATCATGGCTTCGATCGCCGTCGTGTTGTGCCCGATGGCCGGTCATCTGGCAGACCGTATCGGCTACAAGCGGTTGCAACTGCCGGCGGCTATCGTGATGTTCTTGTCTTACTATCCGGTTTTTGTGCTCATTACCCACCACCCCAGCCTGCCTACCTTGCTCGCGGGGCTCATCTGGGACGGCCTTGGGCAAATTGCCTACTTGGCCGCTTTACCTGCGGTGATGGCGCACATCTTTCCACCACAGGTGCGGTGTACCGGTCTTTCACTCAGCTACAACGTGGGGGTCACGCTTTTCGGCGGGTTTGCACCGGCCATCTTTACCTGGCTCACGGCGGTCACGCACAACAACACTGCTCCGAGTCTTTACTTAATGCTGATGGCATTGGTCAGCATCGTTTCGCTCGTCATCGTCCATCGCCGCCAGCCCATCTACCGCAACGCGAAGGCGAGCACGTAGTCGCCCTGCTTCGGGCCCAACTTGCCATGCCCACCGGCTATTTCCGGGGATACACATTTGTTGGCGGTACAGGAAAAGCGCATGGACGCGTTCCTCTCTGGCTGTTCCTTTGAACAACCGCGCTTTATCATGCTGGAGGAGGAATTTTGTTGAACCCAGTCCAGGCAATCCCGCCGGCCAACGAACAGGTGACAGGGCCGCGATTTTCTCCTTCGCTGATTCGCGCTGTGGCTAGCAGCGCGGCCGGCCGCGAAGATGTTTTGCCTTTCTGGTTCGGCGAGTCTGATCAGCCGACGCCCTCATTCATTCGTGAAGCCGCCATTGCTTCCTTAGAAAAGGGAGAAACCTTCTACGCGGAGAACCTGGGCAGGATGTATCTGCGCCAGGCTATCTCGTCTTACCTGACGACTTTGCATCAGCGAGCGATTGGCATAGACCGGGTCGCAGTTACCTCTTCGGGTGTCTCGGCATTGATGTTGGCAAGTCAATTGCTGGTGAAACCAGGGGACCGCGTCGTCACCGTGACACCGCTCTGGCCTAACGCAGTCGAGATACCCAAGGTGGTCGGCGGACAGGTCACCTGCATCTCGCTCGAAGCGAAGCACGGCAAGTGGGCGCTGCCTCTCGAGAGATTGCTGCAGGCCCTTACACCCGCGACACGCATGCTGGTGCTGAACTCGCCCAACAATCCGACTGGATGGACGATTCAACGTTCGGAACAACAGGTTCTGCTGGAGCACTGCCGCCGTCTTGGCATCTGGATCATCGCAGACGATGTTTATGAACGACTCGTATACACAGATGGCGTAGCTTCCGCTCCGTCGTTGCTCACGCTTGCTGAAGAACAGGACCGGTTGATCGTGATCAACAGTTTTTCCAAAGCGTGGTGCATGACCGGGTGGCGACTGGGCTGGATGATTACGCCGCCATCGATACTGGCAGATCTCGCTTCGCTTATCGAATACAACATTTCCTGTGTTTCTGAGTTCACGCAACGCGCCGGAGTGATCGCCCTGCAACAGGGCGAGCCATACGTTACGCAACAGCGCGAAACACTTGGTCAGATGAAAGGCAGGTTGATGGCTGCGCTGCATACGCTTCCGGGCCTGGAAATTCCAGAACCGGACGGCGCCATGTACCTCTTTCTCAAGGTGGCCGGGCAAGATGATTCTGTTTCTTTGGCTAAGCAACTGATCGTTGACGTAGGCCTGGGCCTCGCTCCTGGGCGAGCCTTCGGACCCGAAGGAGAAGGCTGGTTGCGGTGGTGTTACGCTGCGTCCTGGAGCAAGAATGAGGCCGGGGTCGAACGGCTAGCGCGCTATCTTTCCCGATAATTCATCGGAAAGGAGGATGAGCCATGCATGCCATCTCTTGATCGACCCAGCCGCGGCTACCCTTCTCACATGGTGGAAGCTTCGCCCCACTTGGAGTATTCTGCTCTCGTATCAGGTACACCCGACAAGCCGTCTAACCTTCTGTTAGCCTTACCCGGCGCCAGTTCCGGAGCTCCCTCAGCTCACATACGGATGGCAGCATGGAGCGCACTGCGGGGCCCATAAAAATCTTGTTCATGGAGCGAACATGCCTCTCTCAAAGCGTTGTATGGCGGAGTTTTTTGGTACCTTCTGGCTGGTATTCGGCGGCTGCGGAAGTGCTGTACTGGCGGCTGCCTTCCCTTCCCTGGGGATCGCCTTTGTAGGCGTTGCCTTAGCCTTCGGACTCACCGTTCTCACCATGGCCTACACTGTTGGGCACGTCTCCGGCTGCCACCTGAACCCTGCCGTTTCGGTCGGGCTGGTCGTGGGGAAGAGATTTCCGGCACGCGACCTGGTGCCCTACATCGTTTCCCAGGTTGTGGGCGCCATCGCCGGCGCCGGCGTTCTCTACATCATCGCCAGCGGCAAGGCCGGCTTCAGTACCGCGGGAGGGTTCGCTTCGAATGGTTTCGGAGAGCACTCGCCCGGTGGTTATTCGATGGTCGCGTGCCTGGTGGCTGAAGTAGTGCTCACCATGTTCTTCCTTCTGATCATCATGGGATCGACCGACAAGCGTGTGCCCAATGGATTTGCGCCCATCGCCATCGGCCTGGGTCTTACGCTGATCCATCTGATCTCTATCCCGGTGACAAATACTTCGGTCAATCCAGCCCGCTCAACCGGACCTGCACTCTTTGCCGGTGGTTGGGCTCTCTCGCAACTCTGGCTCTTCTGGCTAGCTCCGATCGTCGGTGGCGCGCTCGGAGGTTTTGTCTATGAGTTAATTTTCAGTGAATATAAAGAGAAGGCAGTATTCGGCGCCGCGGAACAAGACGTAGCCAAGACGCCTCGTTGAATCGTTGGCAGGTCTGGGCCAATTGCTCGCTGCGGCGAGGTTGCTCGCTGCGGCGAGGCTGCCCGGACCTGCCGTTTCTATCCTGTGGCCTAGTTTCCTGTGGCCTTGTTTCGGAAACTGCCAAAGCCGCTTCCTTTGCGCTTTCTACGCCTGGCTAACTTCCAACTCCGGCTGGCGATGGCCGCTGGTGGTGGCGCCAGCATCCGGAGGCAGCCCAAGGCTGTCGAAGACCGGACCGAGCGCCAGCACCGCCATGAACAGAATCGCAAGATGAAAATCGCGGAGTTGCGGGACCGCTGCTGAGTGCCCGCGCGCATGAGCGACAAGCCTCAGGGTGATGGCTCCTATGGCGATCCCCATACCCAGGCTCAGTTGCATCACGGCGCTGAGAAAACCGTTGGCACGGCTCATCCTCGCAGGAGAGATCTCCGTATACGCCAGCGTCGTCATACATGTGAACTGCATGGACCGAAGGGCTCCGTGCATAAAGAGGATGGCCACTACCAGCACCGGTGGAGTGGCGGGGCTGAGCGTCGCACAAAGCAGCATCGATGCCGCGGTGAGCACTCCGTTCACGAGCAGAATGCGGCGAAAGCCGGCGCGGCGAAGGGACGGGATGATGAATGCCTTCATGCTCAGATCTCCAGCGAAGAGCGCCAGAAGATACAGACCGGAGTGAAACGCGTTCAACCCGAAGGTTATTTGAAACATGAGCGGTAGCAAAAATGGCAAAACCGATACAGCGATACGAAACGCGCTGGCCCCGTAAATGGAGAGAGAGTACGTCTTGAGCTTCATCGACTCGATATCGATGAGCGAGGTCGCTGGATTTCTACGGGCCACCAGAATCGCAGCCACGCCGCTGAGCAAGCTGAGCAGGATCACGGTGACCGGCAGATGCCAGGCGGCGCCTTCGCCTCCGAGTTTTTCCATACCGTAGACTGCCCCCGCCGAGGCGCAGCCGGCAAGAATAAACGTAAGCCAGTCGAACCCATGCTTTTCGCCCGTCCTCACGTTTTCGACCCAGAGTAGCGTCAGAATCAGGGCCAGGATGCCGATGGGCAAATTCAGAAAAAAGATCCAGTGCCAGCTTGCATAGGCAGTGATGAAGCCGCCCAGCGGCGGACCAAGCACCAACGCTGTGAGCCCGGGCCAACTGATATAGGCAATCGCCTCCGTCAATTTGTCTTTGGGCGTGTTTCGCAGAACAATCAGGCGGCCGACGGGCACCATCATGGCCCCGCCCATGCCCTGCAGAATGCGCATCAGGGTGAACTGGGTGAGCGTGTGCGAGAGGCCGCAGAGCAGTGACGACAGCGTAAACGTAGCGATCGCGGCAGCAAAGATCGAGCGCGCACCGAAACGATCAGCCACCCAGCCACTGATGGGGATAAAAACGGCCAGGGTGAGCAGGTAGGCCGTCATACCGATATTCAGATTGACTGCTCCCACATGGAAGCTGCGCGCCATTTGCGGAAGCGCCGTGGCAATAATGGTGCCGTCCAGGTTCTCCATGAAGAAAGCGCCCGCAATGAGGGTGGTGAGATACAGGGGCGAACGAGTCTTCTTCATCTTTCCAGTTCACGAAAGGAGTGTTTTGGCCTTACGAAAAGGGGCGTCCGCCGGCAGGTTGCCTTGCGACGAGCTTTCCAATCAGGGAGTTTCGAGGCGGTTCACACCGGCCCTGCGCTCAAAGGCCTGGATCAAGGAGCCGAGACTACGCTCGGAAGTGGAATCAGCGCGGGTTTCGCTCACAATCGGGGTGGGTGCCGGGGGTGCGCTCCGTTCCTGTTGCTTGCGCGCTTCGTTTGCTGAGACAACGACTGGACCTGTAGGCACAAACCCGCCCAACGCCGCTGAAGGAGCCTTCTCTGTCTGCGATTGGCGCCGCTCCACCCGGCGCTTTGGGGGCACCCGATGAATCTGCGGTTCAGCTGACACGGGCGCCGCAGGAGCCACCTCTTTGGCCACGATCTGCTCCTTGACCACTACCGGAGCTAGCTGCCTGCGGTTCTTTTTAGCGGCCGAGGGCCTTGTCTTGACTGCAGCAACAGCCTTGACTGGCGAAAGAACCTTCTTGGGTCGACCAGGCTTTTTGGCAGGAGCAACCTTCGTGGTCGCGGCAGCCCTGGTCGCCGAGAGGATGCTTTTTGCCGAAATAATTTTCGAGTTTTTAAGCGCCGCTGCAAGAAAGTCGCGCGCGCGTTCGAGCCGGCTTATTTCCGCTTCAAGTTGAGCGATGATCTGTGTACGTGTCATGCACGATTATTCTATCGCCCTGCGCGTGCTTATGCCGATCCCCTACCCTGTGGGAATTCACATCACGAACTTTCTGCTATTCACAGAGGATTGGCCGCGACCTGACTCCTCAAGCCGGTGTCAAGCGGCCGGCTTACACAAGTTTCAGGACAAGAACGGTGATGTCGCCGGCTTGCTGAGCGGTTCCCGCGAAGGTCGAAACGGCGTCAGAAACAGAGGCAACCAGCGCGCATGCCGGCGCGGTTGCATTGGCGGCAAGCACTTGTTTGAGCCGCGCCAGAGAAGTGCGACATAACGGCGCGCGAATATTCGCATTCGCGAGGAGCGTAGCCATACTATAAGAGCAAGACCGGATGAGTATCCAACGACACTGGCTTTAAATTTAGCGTCCGAGGAAGGTAGCGCGACTGAATCGGATGCATGAAGCTCGACAACGCCATCGTACTGCCAAGCAAATCAGGGTTAGGGGCACCCGGACTATCTGGCACGTCTGGCATCGCAATCGCCTGTAAAACATTGCCGCAGTCAACGAAAACTAATGACGACCCTCGCACTGCTAAGCCTGATCATTACCGCAGCCGCCGTCTTCGGATGGCTCAGCTCGCGCGTGCTTCGGCTACCGATCACCATCGGGACTATGCTCATCACGGTTGCGTGCTCGCTGATACTGTCGATCCTAAGCCAGCACTTCTCCGGGCTCCATGGCTGGGCGCTCAATCTCGTTGGACGAATCAAATTCGAAGACCTGATTCTTCACGGCCTTCTAGGATTGCTGCTCTTTGCCGGTTCGTTTCTGCTGGATTTGGCATACCTCTCCCGGGAAAAACTTGCTGTCGGGCTGCTTTCGGTTCCAGGTACGGTTCTCTCCACCATTGCTCTTGCTGCGATGATGCACTGGGCTCTGCCGCTGCTCGGCATTCCGGCGCCCTGGATCGATTGTCTCTTCTTCGGCGCGCTGATCTCGCCGACCGACCCCATCGCTGTGCTGGAGATGCTGCACCGTGTTGGGGTATCCAAAAACATACAGGCTCAGCTGGCCGGTGAGTCGCTTTTCAACGACGGTGTGGGCGCTGTGCTCTTCCTCGCCGTGCTTGATGCCTCTCGAGGGAATGCTCCCTCGATTTATCACATCGGCGGCCTGCTGATTCTGAAGGCTGGAGGAGGCCTACTGCTCGGCACGGCCCTCGCATGGATTGCCCACGAGTTCATGCGGCGCGTGGACGCTTACCAAATCGAAATCCTGTTCACGCTTGCCCTGGCTCTGGGCGGCTATGCGCTCGCGGAAACACTGCACGTCTCCGCACCGCTTGAGGCAGTGGCCGCGGGTTTGGCCCTTCGCCGCTTCAACCTGAAGCGCAGCCACTCGGAAATTTCGCACGACTCGCTTGACCATTTCTGGAGCGCCATCGACGAGGTGCAGAATGCAGTCCTTTTTGTACTGCTCGGCCTGGAAGTACTGGTGATCTCGTTCAATCACCTCACAGTGGAATCGGGCATCGTCGCGATTGCCGGCGTCACCCTGGTGCGCGCGGTGGTTGTTGCGATTATTCTTGGCTGCGTCCGCTTGTTGCAGCGCGGGCACAAAACATCACTGCTCACGCTGAGTTGGGGTGGTCTTCGCGGCGGCCTCTCGATCGCTCTCGCACTCTCGGTTCCGGCAGCGCAGGGGCGAACGTGGATACTGGCCACGACCTACTTCGTCGTTGTTTTCTCGGTGGTGATTCAGGGGGGAACGCTGGATCTTTTTCTGAATCGCTTTGGGGCTTCGACGGAGTGAGCACGCGGAAGCTGCTCAGACCATGCCCACGCAAGGCAATACAGTTAAGGATTGTGCGTGTGCGGTGTCAGCTTGCGGATAAGAAATTCCTGCAGGATGTTCGATGCGGCGGACCCAGCGATGCCGAAGGCCGTGTTTTCAAACGTGAGCCGTGCACCGTTACGGTCGCTTGCTGGATAGTAGAGATTCGAGATTCCACCCGTGGCGAGGCTGCCAAGAATGCCGGAATAATCCGGCTGCCAGTGCCCATTGTCTCCCTTACAAACAACAGCAGTCGCAATTGCGTAGAAGGTGCGTGAGGCAATGGGCCCGGTTCCCTTGTAGAAGTAACGCGGATCCTGTTTCATCAGCGAAGGGAAAATCGCCCCGCCAACCATGGTTCCGATAGAAAAATCGGCCAGCGACGCACCATAGCGCTTGCCATAGCCCTGGGCACCCTGGCCGTAGCCCCTGGAGGCATTCGTTGCCTGCGACACACCCGCGATTGCCCCGGTGGCCACAAAGGTGAAGGGGTCAAGGATGCTTTTCCAGGCCAGCTCAAATTTCTGCTTCGATGAAAGGGGTAATGCGTCTCGCTCGTAGGTGACATAGAAATTTGGAACGACGCCGAGAACGCGCTGCGTCTCCTGCACCTTGAGTTGCTCTTCGGCCAATTCATAGTAGGTCACGTTGACGAGTATCTCGGTGGTGGTCGATGCAACGCCGAGCGAGACCAGTGGAACCTCGAGTGCTTCTCCAGGGTGTAGAACTCCGTTGAATTGCGCGGTCGCGAAACTTTCCGCAGTGATGACGATTTCGAATGGACCCGGATCCACCTCCACAAAAACGAAGCGACCCTCGATGTTGGTTGCAACATCCGTAGTTTCGCTGCGACCCTTACGGACCAGCGTTACCCTCGCATTCAGGACATAATTACCGTTCGGGTCGACGACCTGCCCGCGAAGTATTCCCAGAGAAGACCGATCATGGCCGGAGGCAGCTACCTGTGGATCAACCCCCGCGGCAGCAGCGAGCGCCGGAAAGGCGATCCATAGGAACCAGAATGCCTGCCGGCACACGAACATGCTGGCTCGGGTGCGGCGGGGTCCAATGGGACGAATGGGGGCCATGGTGATTTCAGTAAGAGCATAAAAGGTGCGGGCTCATTCTCCTATGACCTGTTTGTCTGGCGTGCGTTATCACATAAGGTGCCCGGCATGTAAGGCGGGATGGATACCGTAGGCCCGCTCACTACGCCGGCAGTCGCGGCGAGGGCGAGAAATCCTTCATAATAGAAAAAGCGAAATCGGGATCCCAGGGCCACCGCGAAAGGATATCGGGTCACAGTATGCCAAACGTCACGCAGCTAACATCAGACGATCGAGCCACCTCCAGCCGTCAACTCAGGGAAGATTACGATGCCTTCAAGGCAAAGGGACTCAAGCTTGACCTGACCCGAGGCAAACCGTCTCCCGCTCAACTCGACCTGAGTGCTGCCTTGCTGTCGCTTCCTGGTGAAAAGGACTATGTGGCCGAAGGGGCCACCGACACCCGTAACTACGGTGGACTGCAGGGTCTGATCGAAGCGCGGCGGCTGTTTGCCTCCATGATGGGCGCGCCGCCTGAACAGATCATTGTGGCCAACAATGCAAGCCTTGGGCTGATGCATGACACGATCGTCTACGCACTGCTCAAAGGCACTTGTGACAGTACCGCGCCCTGGTCAAAGCAAGGCGAGATTTCTTTTCTGTGCCCTGTGCCCGGCTACGACCGGCACTTCAAGATTTGTGAAGACTACGGCATTCGGATGATTCCCGTGGAGATGGGAGAAGACGGTCCCGACATGGATGAAGTGAAGCGCCTGGCCGCTGGCGATGCCTCTATCAAGGGAATCTGGTGCGTGCCCAAATACAGCAATCCCACAGGTACTGTTTATTCGGATGCCATCGTCGAGCGGTTTGCCGCCATGAAGACCGCTGCGCCGGACTTCCGGATCTATTGGGATAATGCTTACGCGGTGCACCACTTTACCGAAGAACGGATCGAAATCGCGAACATTCTCGAAGCCTGCGCGCGACATGGAAATCCCAATCGCGCATTTGTGTTTGCTTCCACTTCGAAGATCACGCTGCCCGGCTCAGGTGTGGCTCTGTTTGCCGGGTCACCAGACAATGTGAAGTGGCTGCTGAGCAGAATGACTCCGCGAACCATTGGCCCGGACAAGGTAAACCAGTTTCGCCATGTTCGTTTTCTCAAGGACGAAGCCGGCATCGCGCGCTTGATGGATCAGCACAAGGCGCTGATGGCGCCCAAGTTTCAAAAAGTGCTCGATATCTTTGCTGAAAAACTCACCGGCGTGACCGATGTGAGCTGGACGCAGCCCAAGGGCGGTTACTTTATCAGCCTGCAAGTGGGTAAGGGTTGTGCCAGGCGTGTGATCGCTCTGGCAAAGGAAGCCGGCGTGGTTCTTACGCCCGCAGGAGCCACGCACCCTTACGGGAACGATGTCGAAGATCGCACGATCCGCATCGCACCATCGTTTCCTGGACTGGCTGAAGTGACCGAGGCGGCGGAGGGCGTAGCCATCTGCGTTCTACTCGCTGCTGTCGAGCAACGCGCTCAGTAGGCTTAGTGAGTGTGGGTGTGCTTGAGGTCCTTGCCGGAATTGGTGAGGACCAGCTTGCCTAGTTCGACTCCGCGGAGGGCGAGCATGCTATCCGCGATTCCCTGCAGATCTTTGCTCTTGCCCTTCATGATGACGACTTCGAGGCAGTAGTGACGATCGAGATGAACGTGTGTGGCAGCGAGTATCATGGCGCCGGCGGAGTGTTGTGCCTCGGTCAGTTTCTCAGAGAGGTTGGGCACATGGTGGTCATACACGAGGGTTAAGGTGCCAACGACGGGTTTGTTGGTATGTATCGTTTCCGCCAGAAGGGCCTCACGAATCAAATCGCGGATGGCCTCTGAGCGATTTTTGTAGCCGCGCTTGTCGATCAACCGGTCAAACTCACGCAGCAGATCTTCTTCAAGCGATACACCCGTTCTGGCTAGCTCCGACATTGTGTTTCTCCCAAAGACTTGGTTAGCCTGCGTTGCTCGTCATTGGCTAGCGGTTCGACGCAACCAGGTTCTCGTCTTTCGTTTCCCGGATGGACAGCAGCCCCGCGAGCGTCAATAGGGCCGAACCTGAGAGGTAGTATCCGACGTATTGGAGCCCGTAGGTTTTAGCCAGCCAGGTGGCAATATACGGAGCCAGGGATGCTCCCAGGATACCCGCAAAACTAAACGCGAGAGAACTGCCGGTGTAGCGCACGGCCGTGGGAAAGAGCTCGGAGATCACCGTGCCCAGCGGACCGTAGGTAATACCCATTAGCGACAGACCCAAGACCATCATCGCGACAGCACCCGCGGTTCCTGCGGCAAACATGGGCGCGAGCACCAGACCGAACAGCGCAATGCCTACCGTAACCCCAATCATCACGCGACGGCGCCCCCGCTCCGCCAGCATGGCGGACAACGGAATGAACAAGGCAAAGAAGCAAATGCCAAACAACTGAATCAGGAGGAACCTGGAGCGGCTGTAGCCCAGAGCGCTGGTGCCCCATGACAGCGCGAAGACCGTCATCAAATAGAACAGCACAAACGTCGCCAGGCTCACTGCGATGCCGGCGATCAACGCGCCGCCATAGTTACGAAAGACCGAGAAAATCGGTACCTTGACCTGCTCATGCCGATCGAGCGCCTCCTGAAATACAGGAGTCTCGGTAATGGTCAGCCGGACGTACAAGCCAAGAAAGACAAGCACGGCGCTGGCGAGAAAAGGCAGGCGCCACCCGAATGTAAAGAATTGCTTGTCAGTAAGCCAACGCGAGAGCAGCAAGAAGGTTCCGCCGGAAAGCAAGAAGCCTGCAGGCGCTCCGAGTTGCGGAAACATGCCGTACCAGGCTCGTTTGCTGGGAGGGGCATTTTCAATCGCCAGCAACACTGCCCCGCCCCACTCACCGCCCAGGCCCAGTCCCTGCCCGAAACGGCACACCGCCAGCAAGAGCGGTGCTGCAAACCCGATGGCATGGTAGGTTGGCAGCGCGCCAATGGCCACGGTAGAGATACCCATGGTCGAAAGCGCGATCACGAGGGTGGTCTTGCGGCCAACGCGGTCGCCAAAGTGGCCAAAGAGAGCCGAGCCAACCGGACGCGCCAGGAACGCGATACCGAACGTAGCCAACGACTCAAGCATGGCCGAGGCCGGGTCCGACGAGCGAAAGAAGAGCTTGGGAAAGACCAGGACCGCCGCAGTTGCGTAGATGTAGAAGTCGAAGAACTCGATGGTGGTGCCGATGAGGCTGGCAAACAGGACCTGGCGCGGGCTGTTGATGGCCTTTGCGCGAGTGGCGGGCGTCGTGCTCATTGCATCTCCAGCCTCCCGGGGTATCGGGTGGGGGCTCCCTATCTACTATGCCTTAAATTGCGGCCGGGATTCTTATATCCTGTCTTGTGGTGGTCTCTCCGGCCAAACACCGTACCTAAGGAGTCGTCGCATGAATTCGACCCGAACCGTTTCTGCCGCAGCCTCTGGAACCTTCACCCTCGGTGGTGACCTCACAGTGAACCGCCTCGGCTACGGAGCCATGCGGATTACCGGCCAAGGCATCTGGGGCCCCCCGGCAGACAAGCCCGCGGCGCTGGCCACTCTGCGCCGGGCTGTCGAACTGGGTGTGAACTTCATCGATACCGCCGACTCCTACGGACCCTATGTTTCTGAGGAGTTGATTGCCGAAGCGCTCTATCCCTACGCGCCCGGAGTGGTGATCGCCACCAAAGCAGGATGGGAGCGCTGTGGGCCCATGCAATGGACCCACAACGCCAGCCCCAAACATCTGACCGAGGCCGTCGAAGGGAGTCTCAAGCGGCTGCGCCTCGATCGCATCGATGTCTTTCAGCTTCACATTCCCGATCCGGCCGTGTCCTACGATGCCTCGATGGAAACCCTGGCTGCGCTTCGCGCACCAGGGCAAGATTCGCCATGTTGCCCTCTCGAACGTAACCCAGGAGCATATCGAGCGCGGCCGCAAGATCGTGCCGATTGTCTCGGTGCAAAATCGCTACAGCTTTGCAGATCGCGAATGGGACTATGTGCTGAACTACTGCGAGCAAAACAATATCGGCTTTATGCCCTGGGCGCCGCTGGGCCAAAACCGAAGGGCGCACGAAGTGTTGCAGAAGGTCGCGAACGACGTTGGCGCAACCACATTGCAGACGGCCCTTGCCTGGCTGCTGAAGCGCTCCAAAGTCATTCTCCCGATCCCGGGAACCTCTTCTGTCGCGCACGTGGAAGAGAACATTGCTGCGGCGGCTTTGCAGCTACCCGAAGCCGCGTTCAAGGAACTGTCAGACGTGACGCCCGCGCCTGTCAGTTATCGCGGCTAAGGCATGAAGACCTATCGCATAGCCACGGTGCCCGGGGACGGAATCGGTAAGGAAGTCATTCCTGCCGGACGGCAGGTGCTCGAAACCGTAGCAGCCGCCGGCCACTCGTTCGCTTTCGAATTTGAAAACTTCGACTGGGGTGGAGATTACTTTCGCAAGCATGGCGTGATGATGCCTGAGAGCGGCCTGGATGCCTTGCGCGGCAAAGATGCGATTCTGTTCGGTTCCGCCGGTGATCCGGATATTCCCGATCACGTGACGCTTTGGGGATTGCGGCTCAAAATTTGCCAGGGGCTCGATCAGTATGCCAACGTGCGGCCCACGCGGATTCTTCCAGGAATTGACGCACCGCTCAAGCGCTGCAAACCCGAAGACCTGAACTGGGTCATCGTACGTGAGAACACAGAGGGCGAATATTCGGGTGTGGGTGGAAGGGTGCATCAGGGGCACCCGATCGAAGTAGCCACCGATGTCTCGGTGATGACTCGCGCAGGAGTGGAGCGTATTTTTCGTTTTGCCTTCCGGCTGGCTCAATCACGGCCTCGCAAGTTGCTGACAGTGATCACCAAGAGCAACGCGCAACGTCATGCCATGGTGATGTGGGATGAGATTGCGGCTCAAATCGCCACGGAATTTCCTGACGTGACATGGAGCAAGGAACTGGTCGATGCCGCTACTGCCCGCATGGTCAACCGGCCGGCATCTCTCGATACCATCGTGGCTACGAATCTGCATGCCGACATACTGAGCGACCTTGCGGCAGCGCTCGCCGGCAGCCTGGGCATTGCACCGACGGGAAACATCAACCCCGAACGTATTTATCCATCGATGTTTGAACCGATACATGGGTCGGCATTCGACATTATGGGCAAGGGCTGGGCAAACCCGGTGGGTACGTTCTGGTCGGTCGTGATGCTGCTGGAGCATCTGGGTGAATTCGCTGCGGCCGCGTGTGTGATGCATGCGATTGAGCAGGTCACGCAGAACCCCGCGCTGCACACGCGCGATCTGGGTGGAGTTGCTACCACGGATGAGGTGACCAGGGCTGTATGCTCCTTGATTGCCGTGAACACGAAATCCCATCTCGAATCGGCACTGAGTAGTTCCGGGCTTTAGCCCGGTTCCCTGGCCGCCGGAATCGGGCAGTAGTTTAGATAGGCTTTTGCGATTTCTAGGGCGCTACCCTGCTCATCGCTGGTCCACCTTCCGAGTTGCCGACAGGCCGGGAGTTACCCGGTAGCTGACGACATCGGCATTTACCAGTACTAATCTTTAATAGCGTTATTGCCGAGATGATTCGGAGGCTGATTCCCCTTTGTGACCCAACTCGCGTGTGCAGCGACGCTTTGGCTCACGCAGCCGATGTTACTGCCGCCTCTGTGGCGCTGTGCGCCGATGCCGGGGATGAAAACAGCGGTATAAGACCCTCGACTAATGTGGGGTGAGTCAAAACCGCATCTCGCAGGGCGATATAGGGGAGTCCCGCGATTATCGCAACCTGCACGGCGGCCATGATTTCCCCCGCACCAATGCCGAAAGCCGTGAAACCAAGAATGCGGTCGCCATCAGCCTCGATGAGGCATTTGAGAAACCCCCGTGTCTCTGAAAGCGTACGTGCACGGAGGTTGCTTTCCATAGAGACTTTGAACATTCGATAGGAAACGCCTTGAGCTTTCGCTTCGCTTTCACTCAGGCCGATACGCGCAAGTTCCGGATCGGTAAACAGGCAGTATGGAACCTGCCTGCCTGTAGTTACGCGATTGCCGCCGGTTAAATTCGCATGGACCACGCGAAAATCATCAACGCTAATGTGTGTGAACTGCGGACTGCCGGCGACTTCGCCGATAGCCCACACGCTAGGCGCTGTCGTCTGCAGTCGCTCGTTGACCTTGATGTATCCACGTCCGGTCAGGTCGACGCCGGCCAAATCCAGCCCCAGCCCGTCAGTATTTGGAGTGCGGCCTGTGGCAACCAGCAGATGACTGCCCTTGAGGACCGTTTCATTTCCATGCCGCTCGACAAAAACGTTCACCGAGTCTCCCGATTTTCCTGACACGCGCTTGACCTGCGCACCCAGATTGATATCGATACCCTCGTCTTCAAGAAGGTCGCGAACTGCATCGCAAACATCTTCGTCCTCTCTCGACATCAACCGTTGGTTACGATCGATGAGCGACACTTTGCTTCCAAATCGGCGCATTGCCTGGGCAAATTCCACACCAACGTAGCCGCCACCGATTACAAGCAAATGTTGCGGGACCTGGTCGAGTTCGAGCGCCTCGATATGCGTAAGCGGTTGGGCTTCGATAAGCCCTGGAATTGCTTCCAATGCCGCCCGCGTACCGGTGCTGACGATCACGTCGTTGCCACGCAGCCGACGAGTAGTTCCGTCAGGGAGATTCACCTCCACCACTCTAGGAGCGATGAACCGTCCCGTCCCGAGAAGAAACTCCGCTCCTGTTTGCCTGTAGTTCTCCAGGTACATCTCGTTCAAGCCGGATACCATCTTGCGCTTGCGGTCACGGACACCCCGCATATCAATTGTGAAGCCGTCGTTAAGGATGCCAAATTCCCCGGCTCGGTGAAAGTACGACGCGACCTTCGCACTGTGAATGATGTTCTTGCTTGGCAAGCACGCAATGTTAGGGCACGATCCGCCAATGTATTTTCGGTCGATGACTGCGACTCTTTTTCCTTCTCCGGCAAATGTCCAAGCAGCCACCGTTGATCCCGTGCCGCCGCCGAGAATCACCAGGTCATATTCTTCCGGCCGTTCCTCAAGACTTGCCATCGGATCTACTCCTTCTGCACTTCGCCGTCGAAGGCCATTATGTCGTCCAGCCAGGTTCTTCGATCGTTGTTCAGATTGCCGTGCGCCCTCCATCCACGGCAAGTTTTGCGCCGTGAATGAAACTGGCGCGATCTGTCGCCAGGAAGACAATTGCTTCTGCAATTTCCTCGGCGGTTGCCGGACGACCCGCGGGAGCCTGGGCAGCAAGCTGTTCCAGACCCTCTCCCATCGCATCCGTGCCCTCCGTGCGAGTAGGCCCGGGACTCACTGCATTAACGCGGACGCCCTTCGGTCCATATTCCGCAGCCCAGGTTTTCGTTAGCAGGTTGATGGCGGCCTTGCTTGAACCGTAGAGGCTCATCCCGGGCGCTCCGTAATCCGCAGCCATCGTCGAAAGATTCACGATTGCCCCTTTGCCTCTCTTGGCCATCAGAGGGGCAAGCTCTGCGACGAGGAAATACGGCGCCTTTACGTTTGTGGAATAAACGCGGTCAAACTGGTCTTCCGTCATCTCATGCGTAGGCCCGAAAGGATAGATCCCAGCGTTGTTGATGAGAATGTCGACATGGCCGTTTCCGAGTTCTATCGCTTTCCTGGCCACTTCGCGCGCGCTGTCTGCACCTACAAGCTCGGAGGAAATGAAATCTGCCTTGCCGCCTGCGGCACGTATTTCGTCGACTGCCTTCTTCCCGCGCTCCGCGTTTCGCCCCACAAGCAAAACATCAATACCAAGCTGAGCGAGCTGCTTGGCTGTTGCGAGACCGATTCCACTCGTTCCGCCCGTGATTAGCGCTGTCGCGGTGTCGCTTGGCATGGCTGTCCTCAAAAGCTACGTAGCAGTAGGCAGTTGGATGCACTCGGTTATCCCCGGGTTTGATGAATTCTGGGAGCGATTCGCAGTCGGCAGGTCTTCCTGGTTTCCTCCATGCCGGCGCCTGATGGTGCTCATGACTGCCTTGGTAGAGCAAGCCAGTCCGTCGGTTGCTGCGTGCAGTCGTCACCAGATTGAGGCCGATCTGATGGTCGCCGCACGTTGATTCGTACCGAGATAGTCGGCTTGTGGGAAGTTACGGTCACTCTCGAGTGACCGTCAAACCAGGAGTAACCCATGCGGACGAAAAACCGGCTCTTGAGAAAAGCTGTGTGCTCCCTGATCGCCGCGAACACGAAACCCCATCTCGAATCGGCACTGAGTAGTTCCGGGCTTTAACCCGGTTCCCTGGCCGCCGGAACCGGGCAGTAGTTTAGATAGGCTCTTGCGATTCCTTAGGCGCCAAATGATGACTGTTACGAATCTCTATGCCAGGACCTGCTCATCGCTGGTCCAACTTCAGAGTTACCGACAAGCCGATGTTGCCCCGTAGCTGACACCATGTGCGTTTCTTAGAAGTAATCCGGTCGACCGCTGCCGTAGGCAAAGCTTCAGCACCCTCGCCAGCACCCTCTCGACCTCTGCTTTTTGGTTACAGATCTCTGCTGTGCCCGGGCAAAGGTCTCTCGTAAGCGGCGGGAGCGTATAAATCGCCAAATCAACGAGCGGCTGCGCGTCAGATGGCCGCCTACAAAACGTTAGGCGGGTCTTTCACCGGCGACCTCGCCGTCGATCCTATCCATCGTCATGATCTGCGTTGGCATGCTGACGCGCCAATGATCCCCTCGACTGCGCAATTGGACCTGAGCAAGGCGGATTCGCCCGGTCCGGGATGCGGTCGAGGCCGCCTTGTCCGACATCATTCTGCTCGGCACCGAGCAACATGTCCGCTCGGCGGTAACTGCCGCAATGAGCTTGCCAGCGGTAAGCTCGTTCATACCCAGGAACTTGTCCTATCGCTTCGCGCCTTCATTCGCGAGGTGCTCGATCTCGACCCCATCCCGGCCGGTGTCGAGGTTCCGGGGCGCGCAACATAGCCCTTTCCTCATCGCCATGCTCGGTTCGTGGCTCGACTGCGTTTGCCAGAATTGCCCAAATGCAGAGTCAACCGGATTGGGGCAAACGCGGGGTTTGGGCCGCTTACATTATCGGTGTTCCAATCATTCTTTTAGGGCTGTTCGCGTACTTTAGACCCCCTGATCCGACGCACCCAATACGCTTCGAACACCATCGAAGCCCTCCGTTTACATAGCTGGCGAAACTGGAGAGGTAGTCGTCCCAACCGCCGACCTGCTTGAAATCCACGTCAAAGCGGCCAATGCGGCCGTCGCTATGACAGTCGATAATAACCGCCTCGGCGCAATTCATCATCTGGACACAATCATTTGTAGCGCCTATCGCTTCGATGGACGCCAGAATCAATTTCGTACTCACGCGGCCACGACAGGCGCGCGGATGCAATCTCCGAATGTCGTCGGTCCATCCGAGTCGAGCCAGGCAATTATCCTTGTCCATCACCCCACAGGAAAAGACATGCTCCAACTCGGCAATGACAGCTCACGGACTATGAAGTGGCCTGAAAACGATAAAGTGAAGATCCAGAGATGGAAACTCAATGTGTCGTTCGGAGCAAGGGCTTACTCAAACACTGTCCCACCGACAGGGGAAGTCTTCCAACCAATCAAGTTCGATCTCATCGTGTCCTGGAATAAGATTTCTAATGAGCTATCGGTTGAAAAAGCGTAATCCAGGTGCAGAAGCGAGCGCCAACTCGCACAACGATCGTCAGCAGATTGCGGATCAACAATAACCGGCCTCTTTGAAACTTTTGGGCGGGTCTGATGTTAACCCGAAAGAAGGGTGTCACTTGGCGATAGCAGGCTTTAGCGCTCATTGAACTTTGATGGTACGGATCTGATTACTTTCGGGAAGCTCGTTTTTCAATATTTACCGAATAATTCCTGAGCGCGAGCGAGCGTTTTGAAACTTCACCGCAACAGAAGCCGCTCGAGAGTATTTTCGAGCCAGACTTCATAGCGGGCGGCGGACCACCTGCGATCCACGACAAAAAGGCGGTAGTGATCCGCTCCAGTCATGGCCCAGAGAATATCCAGCGCCTCCTTCGCGTTGATGTTTTTGCGAAGTGCTCCAGAACGATCCCACGCATCTGCCAGAGGTTTTTGGCCGCGGAGTCGCCGATCCTCTCCTTCCTGCCACAAGGCCAGAAGGTCTTCGTTCGTACTGCCGGCGCCTCGTGCGATGTCGATAATGTCCGCCGCCTGCGCGTAGAAGCGGCACGTAAAGGAAACCAGCCGACGCAGTTGCTTGCGTGGATTTCCCGCAGCAGCGTTCAGATCCCTCAGTAGACCGGCGACATCGGCCCGCGCATCCGTCTGGTCGAGCAATGCAAACAGCATAGCTCGCTTAGATCGATAGATTGCATAGACCGTCGGCACAGCGACACCTGCCTCGCCTGCGATCCGTTCAATCGAAGTAGCACCGTAACCATACTGGCCGAAGAGATTGCGTGCGGTTTGCAGAATTCGTCCACGCCGCTCGTCGGAGGAAGCGCGGCGCCGGCTCGCGTCATACCCACGCTTTGTTCTTTTAGCTTGCACGCTTTGCTCTAATTAAATATAGTGCAACTATATCGAATATGAGGAGGCAAATCGTGCGGCCTATTGCTTCACTTACCCTGTGGATGTTCGTGATTGGAACTTCATTGATCCTCGGCGCCGGGCTTTATGAAGCGCTTGTGGTGGTGCCGTTTTGGTCGGCAGGAGCCCCGGCCTCGCTGGCGGAAGGAAATCCGCTGTTGCAAGTACACATACGTGCAGGACATGTTTTCTGGCAGTACTTCACGCCGGCTCTCGGACTCATCGCAGTGCTTGCGCTGCTCACCAGCTTTGGGGCTCCGCCGCGCCATCTGGCATGGCGTCTTGCAGCCACCGGCCTGCTCCTTCTGGTTTCGGTCGCGACTCTGCTCTATTTTCGTCCGGCTCTCATCGAAATGGTTGTTAACCACGGAGCAGGGCTCACACCGAAGGCGCTAACGGCAGAAGTACGCCGCTGGGTGGTGCTCGACTGGGTGCGGACAAGCGCCGTCGCAGCTTCGCTGGTAATGGGAATCAGAGCGCTGCTTCTGCCTCTCCGGTAGTGATATAGCCACAAAACCGTAAGATTATTCGCATCTCAACTGTTGAGAACAGGGCGAGTCACTCATCCATGAGCGACTCGCCTAATTCGCGATCAGTGACGCTCCACGGCAGCTCGGCGCATTCCTGTTGCTTTCCTTGCTTTGTGCATTAGAAACCCTACTCATGCCGCAAGACCCGCATTGGGTCGATCCGAAGAGCTCGACGCGCGCGGCCATTGTCCTTGCGGCGGTTGCGGAGGTGCACCCGTTTGAGAAGCGGCAACCCGTACCGCTGGTGCGTTCAGATCCGACGATAGCAACAAAGGAGGACGCCAATTTCATAATCGCGCTCGAGAGTGAAATTGATCACCTCCCCATCGGAAGAGTTCGTGGAGAATGGCATCCGGGAATTCTTCCTGAGAAGGACCAGGAAATAGCACGATTCGAGAAACTTTCAAGCGACGACGTCAGGTCAGCTTGCGAAAGAATTCTTGCGCGAATCTCAGCAGTCCAATGACAGAGGAGGACTCGTGACGCTTGAGGAGGTTCTGGCAACGTTTCGGGCAATGCCAGAGGAAGAGGTCCCTTGGATGATTGATCTCGGCTACCAACTCACCGTTTATACCCGCGGAGCCTACCCGTTCGATCAGCAGCCCGGCGATGTCAATCACCTGCTCGGCTTCAACGAACTGCAGCATCAGATCTATGGTCGAATTCGTCATCTCCGCCGTGGCGAGGAGTGGACCCTTGAGAGCTTTCTGGAGGGCTTATCGAAGCGGGCGGAGCACTATGGGATTACGCGGGATCTCGTCGCCGCACTGAAGGCATCTACAGCGTTCAGGCCCTCTCCGAAGTAAGCGTCGCTGGAAGACCTTCTTGACCTGAATAGTGAACTCCGCTTAATCGGGAGCGATCAAGCATAACGCCTTAGCTATGCGCGGGAGGCGCAGTTCCTTCGTAAGCGCCATCTGGAGAGAAGTAAGCGTCTGCCGGTTGGCGTGGCTCAATCAAGCGAGCTTGAATTCCTGAAGATTTGGGGGCCAGAGGATCACAAAGTTGTTCTGGCCGAGTTCGCGGTAAGCGACCTTCAATGTCTGTGGAGGGCGATAGTGCTGGATTGTTTTTTCAGCGGCATGGAAGCTTTCCAGGTTTGGCGAAACTGCTGAGGAACGGCGGAACTGGCGATCTCACGTCCAACAGCACACAGCTTTCTCCAGAGGCAACTCCCCCCCGTTTCCCCGGTGATATGATCGCCGCGACCTTTCCTCCCGAAACCCGGGTTCGGAGTATGCGATGGCTCGTACCGTCGGCCTGTCCCTTTGCGTCCTTGTCTTCGGATGTGCGCTCCATTCCTGCCTTGCAGCCGACCGGATTCTCTTCGATCGCCTCGGCCCCACTGCAAGCCACACTCTTCATCTCCAACGCGGATGGCTCAATCGAGCGGCCTCTCACCCAGCCGGGTTCGCTCGACTACAACCCCTCCTGGTCTCCCAAGGGCGATTGGATCGTCTTTACGTCGGAACGCGGCGGCTCGGCCGATCTATACCGCATTCATCCCGACGGGACAGGCCTCGAACGCCTGACCGATGACCCGGCGTACGAGGATCAGGCTGCCTTTTCTCCCGATGGCGGCCGGATTGTCTTCGTCTCCACCCGCGCCAATGGGCGGACAAACCTTTGGATTCTGGACGCGGTCACCCACAAAGCCACGCCGCTCACCTCCGGACAGGGCGGCGATTTCCGCCCTTCCTGGTCGCCCGACGGCTCATGGATCGCTTTCTCCTCGGATCGCGATCGCGACGGCGACCTTCCCGCCGCCAAAGGTCGATGGGAACGCCTGCATCTGGTGGATATCTATCTCATCCATCCCGACGGCACCGGTCTCAAACGCATCTCCCAGCACGGCGGCTTCTGCGGCAGCCCCAAATGGACGCGCGATAGCAAGACCGTAGTGACCTATTGCATGTCGGCGCAGGATACATGGGACCAACGCTTTGGCCAAGGAGACGGCGACAACCAGCTCTTTGGGATCGACATTGTCAGCGGCGCCACCGCACCGGTTGCGGCCGGTCCTGGTGTCAAGCTGCTCCCAACCGTGTTGTCTTCGGGCGAGATCGCTTATCTTCGCCGCGACAAAGCCGAGCACGGAGTCTTTTATTCGAGCGGCAAGCCGGGTCCAAAGGGCAGCGATCTGCGCTCTCCCTCGTGGTCGCCGAACGGCGCGCAGGTCGTCTACAGCCGCTTCGTTTCCAATCACCCTGCCGAGCCGGTGAAGGTTTGGAGCCGGAATGCGAACTTCGATATGTACAGCACCGCATGGCTGCCTGCATACGATTCCAGCGGAGAACACCTCGCGGTCACCAAGATGAGCGCCGACGGCGCAACCACCAGTCTATTCATCGTCGATGAAGGCAAGCCGGCACGCTCCATTCTCACGCAGAAGGGGCTGATTCTCGCGCCATCGTGGTCTCCCGACGGCAAGCAGATTGTGGCGGGCGTCGGAATTTTCACTGCATTCCTTGATTTCGCAGCTGGAGGCAAGAAACCCATCGATCCCATCAACGGTGGAGCGGAGGTGGGTATCGTGAACGCCGATGGCTCCGGCTTCCACCTCATCACTTCGGGCAACAGCAACAATGCCTTCGCATCGTTCGCGCCCGACGGCAAACACATTGTCTACCGCACCACCGGCCCCGATGCCGATGGCCTGCGCATCATGAATCTCGACGATCGCTCCATCACGGTTCTGACCAACGAGTGGGACAACTTTCCCGTCTGGTCTCCGCGCGGAGACCTTATCGCTTTCGTCCGCAGGAATGGAGCCGATTTCAATATCTTCACCATTCACCCTGACGGCACGGGCCTGAAGCAGTTAACCGACGCGCACGGAGTCAACGCCCACCTGGCGTGGTCTCCCGATGGAGAGCGGCTTTTGTTTTGCAGCAGCCGCATGGGATTCAAGGACGAAGTCGTGTTGATTGGCGCGCCGCAGCCTTACGGCGAAGTCTTCGTCATGCGCTATGACGGCACCCATGTCGAACAGCTTACCGATAACCAGTGGGAAGAAGGCGGACCCGCCTGGCAGCCGCACAAGCCGGTGTTGCCCGTTGCCGATCGCCAGCGCGCATGGGCTCGCCAATTCGGCGTTCAATTTGACTCTTACTCTCGCGTCACGGATATACGAGGGAATCTTTTCCGTCCTCTTAGGCATGAGACTCGCAATGAATACGAACAAGCGGATGGTAATGAACTCGAGGGAAAACTGAAGACTCTCCACTCGTCCTCAGCTCTTGTTGCCAATGTCTTCGACTATTGGAGGGAACGGCCAAGCATCCCCGGTGCCTGCTTTGATCTCTCCGCTGCGACAAGTATGAGTTTCGAAAAGAAGCACCCGTTATTCGATGGCATCCTGCCTGTCAGCCATGCAGATTCAAAGCGTAGGAATCCCAACGTCGACTTGGAGTTGGTGGATGGCGGAAGCTCGGGCAACGTCGTCATTGAATGCAAGTTCACCGAGCCGTTTGTGAAGTTCCCGCAAGAGCGGCCTCCGTTCTCTTCCACATATTTCCACGCGGATGCTGAGTCGCTTTGGGCCGGCATGGAGCTTACTCGCGCGCTCGCGGTTCGCCTGTGTGACCGATCGCATACTTTCATGAGACTGGATGGCCCTCAGTTGATCAAAACCGCCTTGGCATGCAAGCGAAGCTTCGGGGTCGGTCATTGGCGGTTCGTCTACGTCTGGTTCCAGGTGCTCGATGACTTCCATGCGGCCGAAGAGTGCCGCGTGCTTCTCGACGAACTGAGCTATTTCCGCGAAGAGACGTGCGGGGAAATCCCTTTGAAGGTACTCACTTGGCAGGCACTGCTCCTCCGTCTTGAAGCCCTCTCAGACCCAACCGATTCGAGCTACCTCGCTTACCTGCACCAGCGGTACTTTCGATGAAGGCACCGCGATTGGGAGGGTTACAGTATTAGCTGCCACCCGTTTTTTGTCCTCAAACCGCTTTTGATGTGTTATCGCTCAGGCGGCCCTGCAAGAGGTTCCATCGGCCGTTTCAGGTCGCCATTCGCCGCGACTGTCTCGCATCGTTGGCATGTCCCATGGGCGTTTGTCGTTACCTACTGAAGATCTCGGAACGTACGCTACCGAAATCACAGAACTCACGTGGCGACCACAAAAGTCATAAGATTAGCCAAGGTCGCGGGGCTCGCGGCCTACGATTTGAAAGGGAGGACACGATGGCCAACAACATATCGACCTTGTTGCTCCGTAATCTCAGCGACGTATTTGGCGAGAATGACCCCGTGCGCCGTCGCGCCGCACTCGACGAGATCTATCACGAAGACGCGGTGTTCTACGACCCCAAAGGCGGCGCATTTCGTGGCCGTGACGAGATTGACCGTATTGCTGGTGTAATAAGAGCAACCCATCCAGATTTTGCATACCAGCCACTCTTCCCTCCCGAGGAATTAGGTGACGCAGGGCGGGTTCGATGGGTATCTGGCACTCCGGGTAAACCACCAGCTTACGCGGGAACCGATTTTATCGTCGCCCGGAACGGTCGCATTGCTTCTCTCTATCTCTTTTTCGACAATCTTCCTTGAGACACAATGCACGATCACAATTCTGAAGGCGCGGTGATGTAGAGGCCGCCTATTCAACATCGTTGCGCGTTCGAGCATGGAATCGCTTAGCTTTGAAGCGATTGCGCGCACCCGAAGAGCAACGCCGTGTGTTGTCTCCTCCACCGCCTCCAGGACTAGTTGTTCCGACGATCGCAGCGAACTCCTAACAAGATCAATACGTTGGCTTAGCCATTCAACTTAAATCGAAATAAGTCATTGGGGGTTTCACCGCAAGCCGGAGTACCAGTGCGCGGCGTTCTCATGGTAGATCTTGCGAAGAATGCTGTCAGGAAGCGCAAGCCCCTGCGCCTGGATACCATGAAACGAAAGCGCGGCATCGGTGGCGAGAAAGCGCCAGTCGCGCGCGTACGTGTTCTCCGCGCCACGTATGAACTGCTGGAGATTTCCGTCTGGATAGAACGTGTCGTCGGTGCCATAGATAAGTCGATCCTGGTACCTGGTGAAAAACGCGATTGCCTGGGCACGAGGCAACCTCATGACGTATGGCATGCGCGCCGTGAGATCGACAGCGAAGTTCGGGTAACGGTCCAGATCGGCGGCGATCCGTGAGAAGTCAGCTTCCATGCTTCCAAGATGAGCACCCACAACCTTGAGATCGGGATTCGCCGCAAGTACATGATCCCGCGCCTGCAGGATCTGTTCCTTCGATGGGGATCCCGGAATTTTGTACATATACCATTCAGGATGTTGGAGGTAATACGAGCCATCCGTCGCCGCAGGATTGGGAGCCAGCCACGCTGTGTCCGGATCCGCAATATGCATGATCAAAGTCTTGTGATGCCGGGCGATGTCGCGGTAGATCGGAGTGAGGCCGGGATTGTCAGGGAGAATGTAGTTTCCCTGCTTGTCCTTTATCTCCATGCCCACATTCTTCCAAAGCTTCGCTGCGATTGCGCCTTCTGCGAATGCCTGATTGAGTCCGGCGATGGCGTTTGCTGCAAAATCGGGTTCATTGAAACGGTAGGCGTCGAAAGTCGTGCACGCAAATACACGGCGGCCGCTCTGGTGTATCAGCTCGAATACGTCCTTACGCTCCTTGCTGAGGTCCTTTCGTTCAGGATCGGCGTTGTCTGACACCACCATGATGTCAAGCGTATGCATGCCGAGCTTTTCGAGCAGCGCAATGTACTCGGGCCTGTACTGATAGATATGGGTGTGACCGTCGATCGGGTGCAAAGAGCGGAAACGGTCCAGTTCTTCTTTGTCAAATCCGGCGTCGGCCGATCGCGATGGACCGGCCAGCGGCGCCTGTGCCCTCAATGGCAGAAATGGGGCGGCTGTGAGCGTTGCAACCGTCAGCAGAATTCCGCATTTCGCCCAACCTTTTTTCATGATCGCTCCACCATCCGTGGCTGCTTCGTATCCATAGGCGAGACACGCCAGGAACAAGCGCTAAAAAACGTATTTCAACGCTAACTGGAGAATGCGAGGATCGTTGGCTGCGGTGATCTTGCCGGCGATCTTCGATGAAATGGTGGCATTCGGGTTGGCAAAGTTGACGCGGTTAACCGCATTGAAAGCCTCTGCTCGAAATTGAAGAGAATGGCCTTCAGTGACTTTGAATGGGATACCGAAGGATTTGCTGAGCGAGAGGTCGATGTCAGAAAAGCCTGGACCAATAAGGAAATTGCGGGAAGTATCTCCAAACGTACCCAAGGCATTGGCTCTGAAGGCGCTCACGTTGAAAAAAGCGTTCACCTTCTGCGCGTGCGATCGTGAGCCCGCAATGGTCGGATTCCCTACCAGGTCCGCGCGATCCTTACCGATGCCGCTGGTCGAGTTATCGACCCCGGAAAGCACGGTGAAAGGCTGTCCGGAACGCAGCGTGAGGATGCCGTTGAGTCCCCAGCCGGAGAGCAGCCCGTTCGCCGGAGCGAAACCGAAATGCGTTACCGGGGACAGCCATACGGCCGAGGCTTTGAACTGATTGGTCACATCGTAGCTGCAGCGCCCGTAATCGGCACCGCGAAAAGGGGTAGCATAAACGTCGCTGTTGAAGCCGGTTGGATCGGCGGTTGTCATACAACGCGACCAGCGATACCCGGTGAGAAAAGTAATGCCCTGCCCTATCTGCCGCTGCAAAGACGCGATCAGCGCATGATAGTTGGACGTGCCGATATCTTCATTGAGAGAAAGCCCCTGATAGTAGGCTCCCATCGGACGCCGCGCATTGTAATTGGATACATTCTGCTTCTGGGTGAGCGCCGGATTGTACACGGCAGCATTGCCCTCGATCGCCCCTAACAGGTGAAAGGCAGAGGAGCCCTGGTAGCCCAGCCTGAACAGGGTTTTATAGGGAGTCTGCTGCTCCATGGTCAGGTTCCACTGCTGAATGGTGGGAGGTTTCATCCCGGGGACAAAGGGGCCTGCGGCCTGAGGAACCTGGAATGGGGTGGAAGGCGGAGTAGGTTTGACGATCGGAAACGGATCGACCTGTCCCTGGTAGGGGTTTGCCGTACTCGCAGGATTGGTGACCGTCACGTTTACGTTAAATGGGTTGTAGTTCAGGTTGATCATATTGGCGGTCATCTGGTCCTGGTAGAGACCATATCCCGCGCGCAGACTCGTCTTGCTGTTCCCGAAGACATCCCACGCAAAACCAACACGGGGATCAAACAGGTGGTAGTTGGTGTCGATCACTCGGCTGGGAACACCCGGGTCGCCAGCGAGCAATAGCCCCGGGGGCAACGTCGGGTATTGTTTCGACCGTATCCCATTTGCATATGCGGCAGCACTGAATATGCCTTCCTGCCGGTATGCGGAGTCGAATACCGGGACAAACGGGTTCCAGCGGACACCGAGCGTGAGCACCAGGCGGTTATTTACTCTCCATGTGTCGACCACATATGCCGCGGGCAGCATCCGCGTCGGCACAACATAGAACGAGGCTTGCTGCACGAACTGCGAAGGCTTGCCCAGCAGAAAGTCGAGCGCATTGTCACCGGAGAGCCCGTTGCTAAACGTATAGGCTCCATCCCCTTGAAAGTCCTGAGCCTTGATAACCTTGCTCCATAGCACATCACCGCCAAACTCAAGGGTGTGATTGCCGTGGACCCACGTCCACTGGTTGGAGAATCCCCCTTCGGTCGCGGGAATCCGGTAAACCCCTGTCCAGGCCAGTGAAAAGTAATTGGTGATGCCGAGGCTCAGTGCCGTATGCCCAGGGGTCACCAGGTTGGGGATTTGCGCACCAAGCTGACTCCACCCTGGGAATCCCGGAGACGAACTAGCAAGATTGGTGCGGCGGCTCATCGAACCCACCAACGTGGAAGTCAAGTTGGGAGTGAAGGTATATGTCGTATTGACTACGGCGAACTGGCTGAGCCAGCTCGACGTTGTGCCTACGCCAGAAGAGGAGGAGGCGGTGAGAATATTGCCTGGCTGCGCAGGGTTCGGCTCGTTGAGTTGATCGTAAAGATAGCTTGAGTAGATGTGAAGCTTCTCGGTAGGGGAAACATCGACCCGGGTCACAAATTGATTGTTGTTCTCGACCAGACGCGTCGTGTAGAAGAGTAGTCCGGTTCCAGGCGCTCCGGTGGGCAAAAGCGCGAGCAGGTTCGTTGCGATTGGGTCGAAGGTCGATGGAGAAATTTGATTGTCCTGGTAAGGCTCGCCCGTAGCTGGATTGACCAGCTGTTTCGAGCTGGAAGAGAAATCACCGCTGCGCTGCGCAGCCGTAAGGACCGTGGCGGAGTTGATGGGATTCTGGCGAACCGTTGTTCTCTGATAGGAGAAAAATGCAAACGCCTTGTCTTTCCGGATAGGGCCGCCCACTGCACCGCCGAACTGGTTGCGTTTCAGTCCGTCTGGTGTGGTCGCAAAGTAGTTGCGGCCGTTGAGATCGCTGTTGCGGACAAATTCGAACGCGGACCCATGAATTTTGTTTCCCCCGCCACGTGTCACCACATTCATCACGCCGCCGCCGAGGCCGGCGAATTTGGCGCTGAAGGTGCTTGTATCGATACTGAATTCCTGCACCGCATCCGGGTTCGGAAACACGTTCGCAATCTGTGTAAGCACGTCTTCGTTGAGCGCGCCGTCAAGATAAAACGCCGTGGAGTCGCCGCGGCCGCCGCTTACGCCAACGTAGGAATTCACCAGGTCGGGCCGGGATGCCCCCTGATTGTACGGACCGGTCGCGGTGGGCCCGGAATCGGGAGCCAGTTGCGCGAGCTGCAACACATTCCTTCCGTTCAAGGGCAATTCCTGGGTCATCTTGTTGTCAATGACAGTCGACACAGTCGGCGTCTGGAAGTCGGCGGCAACAGCCGAACCTTGAACGGCTACACTCTCGGTCGTTGCTCCCACCTGAAGCGCTACATCGATGGTTGCGTGCTCCCCCACGCGGACAACAAGATCCTCCTGTGTGCCAGTCTGAAAGCCGGCCATGCTGACGGTAAGACGATATGTATCCGGAGAAAGATTGGTCAGGACGTAGGTCCCCTCACCGTTGGCCGTCGCTTTGAATGTGGCGCCTGTCGCCTTGTCCACAGCCGTTACCGTCGCTCCGGGGAGAGCGGACTTCGAACTATCGGTTATTTGTCCAGTGATCGTAGCGGAAGTGAGCTGAGCGTGAAGGAGACTACCGGCCATGGTCAGGAGCGATACTGCGAGAGCGAGTCGAGCAAAGCGCATGCAATCTCCGTGAGAGCGAGCTGAAGATGTACGGTATTCCGTCCGCAGAGACGTTCGGCTGGACCGTTTTATTTCGTTTGATATCGTATCGGATGTTTTTATGATCTTTTGTCATCTATGTCAAGCTTCTTTGATAACAATTTCTATCCTTTCTTCGCCGAAAACGATCGTTTGGACGGCACTCCACACTGTAGGCCGCAAGTGGATTGGTGAGGCGGACAAGCCTTCGAGCGTCTGCTATCGCACTGTCACCTACAACATGATCCTGATTGTGTGCAAAACAGGCATGAGGCCAGCGGGGATGAAGAATCTGCGTCCCAATGTCCGGCCTGCATCTCCGTCTCTGAGATTGTTCTGATTTGCCACTGCCCCGCCGGGGCGTTCTTAGCGGCAAATCTCCGCGCACGAGCCGCCGCTGGCGGCTGTTCTTCGTGCTGCGGCTTCCCCCCTCAAATCATCCGCTCTCCAGCCGCGCCGCTGAGGTTCCCTGGCATGTTGCCTCGCCCTAATGCGTGGCAGCCAACAAGGAAATGCGCGGCACACGGATTTGTTTCTCGCGCTTGCGCGTTTGGGCAATGTCGTAAGACGACTGCATACGCATCAGCGTGTCCATCTTCACTCCAAAGGCTTTCTCGATACGGAGTGCCATATCCCCGGAGAGGCCGGCGTTGCCATTGAGCAGACTGGACAAGGTAGGACGCGAGACGCGCAACGCTATCGCGGCTGCCGTCACGGTCAACCCTGCGGGTTCGATAATCTCCGTCCGAATAAAATCTCCGGGATGGGGCGGATTCTTCATGGGCATGGTGCTTCTCCTTTGAGCCTAGTGGTAATCCTCTAAATTCACGTCGTAAATCTCGCGTTCGGTTGTGTCGATGCGAAATGTCAACCGCCGATTGGCCGTAACGCTCAGTCCCCATGTTCCCTTGCGGTCGCCCGTCAAGGTATGCGCCTTCCACGATGGGAGCATCCGCAACTCTTCCGGGTCTTCCATGTCGTCCAGAAAGGCGAACATTTTGCGGAGCTTGTCCACGGTATCGGGGGGAACGCCTTTAGTGGCGTCGTCGGTGTAGAGCCTCTTCAAGCCCTTATGGACGAAGTTCCGTATCCTCATCGAAACTACTGTAGCCTGTAGCCTAACACTTTTCAAATGCCGAGACAGACGTTTCAAGTCTTTTCCATGCTTTGAGGGAAGGAGTGCCTTCCCTCAAAGCCAGCCGTCGTCGCCGTCTTCCGCGATCCATCCCAGCGGGGCCTGTGTCCTGCCCCGCAACGCCCGTCCATAAATACCAAAGCAATGCGGAACTAGACCGAAATTTCTTCTTTTATCTACGTGCCCCGCTTCATGCGGCTTTATGGCAGAGCCGGCCGGAACCCGTCAATGCTCTCGGCTGCGCTTCGATGAACGCGCGGAAGAACGCGCGGCATTGACCGAACCCGCCTTGCCTCTGCCCGCCGCACAAGACATGAAGCGGGGGCACTCAACGAAAGAAATTTGGTTGAGTGCCAAAGGCGAAATGCCCTCCTTCAGAATCTCGCCCCACGCGGGCAGCACAGGAGAGCAAATATGCGTTCCTTGAGGATCACACAGCCTGAAAATAACCGTTTCATCTCTGAATAGGTCAGCAGTCGTACCTCATCGACGATCTCATGCACCCCTTCCGGTTGTACAAGTCCGCGCGGCGTCCATCGAACAATACGAGGTTGCAATGACTTGGGAATGTATTGAATGATTGAAGCAAGCAGATGCGTCTTGATCCTACGATTTTCACTCTGGGGCGCAAGCGGTCGCCAATGCCTCATCCTTTCCAATCTGGAGCGCTGGGTAAATAATGACATTCAGGTGACATCCGTTTGTTGTCGTCCGAATTAGAGTTTGGTAGAGAGTCTTTTAGCGCGATCTTCGCACTTGCCTCCGATGAGCGAACGGGCCAACAATCCGGCAGAGGAACCTTCTAGTCTGGCATATCTTTTTGGGCTTTATCTCGGGTTTCACCTATTCATCATGCTGCTGGTTGCCGTGGTGTTAGGACTCACTCCGCAAGCAGGCGTCATGTTCGATCTAACCATTGGCTTTCTGCTGTTTGCCGTTGTCATGTTCTGCTCCCTGGGAGGGTCTCGGCGTGACCTTCACCTGCTGAGGACCGGTTCCTCTCGATGGGTAATCCTTTTCCTTGCGTTCACCGGCTGTAGCCTGGCATGGAGCGTTACCGCCTCCTTACCCGCAGCCGTGGTGTACTGGTGCGCTATGGCTGCGAACTGCAGCGTTGTCGTTCTTCTTATGCGTACCCAATCGGTGAACTCCGTTGTACAGCTAGTACTGAAAGGGTTCGCACACGGAGCCTGCGTGGTGGCAATCGTTGCGTGGCTGCTGCCGGGGACGGACGACATCCGATTAGGATACGAGGGCCTGATTGGCACCAATGTCATCGGGTATCTCTGCGCCTTCGCGTTCTATTGCGCACAGTACTTGGTTGTCGTTCGCAAGCAAAAGCACACCTTGGCGTTGATGCTGTTGGGCATTACCATGTTGCGCAGCCTTAGCAAAACGACCATCATTGCGTTTTTGGTCAGCCAGGCGTTTCTTTTGTTAGTTAGCAGCACCATACCGCGACGCCGACGAATACAGATAGTACTGGCAGCACTGGTACTCGTTCTGCCTTTCTGGACGCTCCTCTCGTCCTATATCGACAACTATGCGTCAGGCGTCCAAGCAGAAAACCTCACGGGGCGTGTCGGGATATGGTCCATTATGTTGTCCGACGGCATGGAAATGCCTTGGTTCGGACATGGCTTTCACTCCGTTTGGCAGATCATCCCGCCCGTGGGCCCGGACCAGTTTGAAGTCCGCCATGCACACAACGAGATCATTCAGCAGTTTTATGCGTATGGAGCTATTGGAATCCTTTTGTTTTGCGGTGTCTACACCAGCTTCTTCCTGCAAGTCCGCAGGCTTGCACGTAGTCCGCTGCGAGGTTTTCTATTCAGCCTGCTCATTTTTGTGCTGATTCGCGGATTAGCTGATACAGAAAGCTTCGACCTTTCGCTGCCGATGTGGATGATTCTTCTCTTTAGCGTTTTAATGCGAGAAGCAGAGGATGAAAACCGCGTCATCAGCGAAGCCGAAGAGACTAACGTACCAAACGGACATTTGCTGGAGCCGGCAAGGTGACGAAAGCTCACCGTGTTTGACTTCCACCGAGGCGATGTGGTGACAAGCTTCCTACACAGCGCAAACAAGATCGTGTTGCACCCCGAAGCGCTTCCCAGAGGAGCTAGGAAATACGGCTGTGTCGCATCGCTAAACCGCTGCAAAGCGTGCAATGACAAAATCGAGACAATTTAAGTTACATCTGTTTAGGTCCGAAGAAGAGTTAACCTTTGCCGTATTCCCGATTGAATCTGAATGCCCTATCACGGGCCACAATCCACGGTTTCAGCACATGCTGTTTTATAATGCAGGCAAAGAACTTGTTGCCCTGTCCCGCGATCCAAGGTAAGCTGTTGGCCGCTGCTTGAAAGCCGTGTAGTAGATCAATGAAGCATCGAGGACCGGAACGAAAGTGGAACGGACTCCGGGGGATCGCTCCACACCGACCTCTATGGTTTCGCTCTCAAAACACAGGCTTGAAAGGATCGGAACGGGGGGTTAGAGCGAGCCAGCTTCTTGAGAAGCGTTTTGAGAGGAGGCTCCTCGGGTTGAATCCAGTTGAAATAAGCATGGTGGACGCACTGGAGCCCGACGCTTTCCGCAATCTCTCGAAGCTCATACCCGGTGTACTCGCGGATGTGTCCGGGGTTCATCGAGTAGAGCCGAAGCCGCTCATAAGGATTTCTTCCCAACAGCAAGCGCAGGCGTCTGGCGATGTCTGCCGCATTCGGAGTGGTGCATATCAAGACCCCGTTCTCCTTGAGCAAGACCCCAAGGAGCGCAAAAACATACTCGGGCGCGACAGAGAGATGTTCAATCACCTCAGAGAAGACAATAAGGTCAAAACGCCCGCACCCCGGCCACGCGGCGATACGATCTGAATGCAAGAGGTCGAAAACAATGTGCGGAACAGCGTCCATGCTGCTCACTTCGCGGTGTCCACCATCATCCAGACTCGGATCGAGTCCTAGTGTGTGGATGTCCTTATAGAACTTCGACAGGTAGACCGTCAGTTCGCTGCGCCCAACATCCAAGACGCGAGCGGATGGATCGGGAACATAAGTCTTGCTCAGTCGCAGAATATCCGCAAAACGATCTTGATGCATGGCGAAATAGTTTTGCCGGGAATCTTCCCCACAAGTATTCGCCTTCTCCGCCTCCAACAGCTCAGAAAGTCTCTGTTCAGCATTTGCATCCATGGCCACAATCCCCTTCGCCCACAATCAAATCGGTGGACAGTTTCAGGTGTAACCGATTTGCGAAATAAAAGTGTCACCGTATTGACATTTTTCTAGGTGGAGTTTTGTTATCGCTACGCGCCACAAAACAAAACTCCTGGTGCAAATCGATCACACCCTAGCATGATAACGTCCTTTATCATGTGGTGATTCGCGCTCATCCGAGGAGTTCGGAGGCAACTGATGCGTGGAACTTCGGGACCGAAATTGCCCGTCTCTTGCCATGCCGACCTAACGGTGGTTCGATCACGATGTAGGTGGGGCGATCTCCCCGCACTCAGAAAGAGTGGTTAACCGGCTCATCGTTCATGCTGCCGGTATGGTTTGTGCTGGACGAGCTGGCAAGCCTCAACAAGCTGCCGCAGCTCCACACCGCCGTCACGGAAAACCGCAAGTATGGGAACCCTGTTGTAGTGGGTTTTCAGGGGCGCAGCCAGCTTGAAAAACGCTACGGCCAGGATGCCGAGGCCATGCTTTCGCAGCCCGCAACCAAGCTGTTTTTTAAGACCGCCGAGCCGCGCGCCGCGAAGTGGATTTCCGATGCCATCGGCTGCGCCCATGAGAACGGCCGACACCAGCAGCACCAGCATTGGGTCGCGGGTGCCATTCTCGATCCACTGCGCGATCATACGATGCAAGCCGAAGCTCAGCGCCAAGCCGGCAAGAATCCCAATCCCGACACTGGTGCCGGAAATGCCAAGGATGTTCCTCAGTTGTTCAAAGCGGCCACTCTGCGTTGGGCTATGGATGGGGGCAATTGCGGAGCTCGGCCGTCATATGCAAGCTGTCGGGCCGGACTGATACGACCGCTCGCCGCTGCACCCGATAGCCGGAACGGAGATGAAGTTTCCAGCGGGCGCAGATGGCCACGAGTGCGATGGTGATCTCGCTCATCGCGAACCGGTCGCCCATGCACCGGTGAACCCCCAACCCAAAAGGGATGAACGCATGCTTCGTGCTGTTGTCGCCTGACTGCCACCGATTCGGGTCGAACCTGTCGGGGTCAGTGAAGTACCGCGGATCGCGGCCAATGATGTGCGGACTGACGAGGACGTGGGCACCTGCCGGCACTTGAACCCCTCCAAGCGTGACCGGACGTTCTGTACGCCTGGTGATGGCAACATTGCCGTACTTGCGAAGAGTTTCGGTAATGACTTCACCAAGGTACGCCAGGTTCGGTACGGAATCCTGATTGGGAGCGCCGTGGGCCATGAACTCGTTGATCTCCTTATAGACCTGCTCCGCCATGGTCGGATTCGCGTCAAGCTCGTAGAGCGCCCAAGCGATGGTTTTCCCACTGTTGTTCGCTCCTGCGGCAACGAGGTCGACCATTAGATCCAGCAATTGCAGGTCCGACAGGGCCTCGCCGTGAGCCTGGCTGGCGGCCAGGATCGCCGACAGCATGTCTTCCCCGTCGGAGCCGTGCTGCTGGTGGAGTTTGATCGCTGTGTGCACCGCGGCACGAAGCTCCTGGGCTGCCTTTGCGGCTGCGCGATCGCCCGGCAACGGCACTCGCCCCAACCACCACATTGGTCGGGGATTTCTCAGCGATATAACCTCAGCGAGGATCGGCAGCGTCTTGCGAACGGCTGCGGCGACCTCATCACCGACCCTGGCGGAGAAGATGCATTTGGCAATTATCCTCGCGGCCAGGTCGTCGGCCATCTCGCACACGTCGATGTTTTGTCCCGGCTGCCAAGCTTTGGTAATAGCGACAGTCTCCTGCCACATGACACGAGTCGATATGGTCTGCATAGCACGGCCGAATGCCGGCAGTGCACGCTGTCGGTACCAGCGGTGTTCCGCCCCCGACGTGGTTTCCACACTCGTTCCGAAGACCGGCTTCAGCAGGTCGGCGAACATACCCTGCGAGAAGACGTTCACGTCTACCATCTGACGAGCCAATTCCTGGTTGGAGATCACATAAACAGGAGTTCGGCCCAGCCGGACCTCCACGACGTCGCCCTGCTCGGCCACCGCAGCCAGGAAGTCAAGTGGCTTCCGGGCCAATGACCACGCATGGCCCACGAACGGGAAGGCACCCCTCGCCCGCGGGACATCAGCCGCCGAAGTTGTCCGCAGCCGGATATGCGCCGCGGGCTGCTCCGGCGCGCCCTCAGGAGAGGCGTCGGCATGGCGATTCCGTGTGCCTGTAACCGTTCCACTGCCCGGACACATCTGCGTGGCGATCAGGAACTCCTTCCTTGGTTGACGAGGTATCTCGTACGGAATTCCGGTGCGTTCAGCGCTGTGTAATGGGCAACCAGCTCCCGCGCGATTCTCCTCATCTGCTGGTGTCACGGTTCTAAATGGTGCATCGCCCACGGCATCCTCCTTCCTGATCTGAAAACCCTCGATAGCTGAAAACCCCGACGTAAAATCCGAAATCAACCCAGCCTCCCGGAGGTTAGGTCATGTTGAGACGACGCGTTTGCGAGGTGTGCGCGCGGGAGCGCATCCCTCAGGTAATGGCGATCCCACCGCTGGACACTCTACGTCACTGAGACGGAGGCCTGCAGTCGAGCGAGACAACATCGAATTGACGTAGGAGGTAATGATTGGTTGAAGGCGTGCTTAGGCGTGCCTCGACCAGCGAAGCCGTTGTCTCTGAGTGCGAAAGAGAAGCTTGAGTTAGAAAAGTTACTGGCTAGCGGTGTAACCCAAGCGCGGGTAGTTTTACGCACAGTTTTACGCACTTGGACCCTGCGACAAATGCCGACGGCCACAGCGCTCCGGAGCCAACAGCAAACCCCCTCAGTCAAGCTGAGAGTGGGCGCGGCGAGTGAAAGTGTTCGGCCTGCTTAATACCGATAAGTACGCTGCTACAGCGCCCTCACACACTGCCTCTCGAAGATAACCTATCCGGGCCCGTCTTCGGACGTATGAACCCCTCTCGAAACGGATTGCGAAGCTCGCCGCCCCTCAGCTATGCTCATCCAGTGGGCTGGACAGGTGCCAACCGTGCCATACGATTATGCTGTTCCTTCTGTAACGCGGGCGATGAAGATCCTGGAGCTGCTTGCTCAATCGCAGCGGGGCCTCACGCTGGCCGACGTCAGCAGAAAATTGGGGGTGCCTAAGAGCTCGGTACACGTGCTCATGAGGACACTGGAGGATCTAGGCTATCTAAAGAGCAGCGAATTGAAGGGCAAATATAGCGTTGGTCTGAAGCTGGTAAGTCTTAGCAACATCGCATTGGAGAACCTGGATCTGCGTGAGCAAGCTCGTACCTTCCTGCAAGATCTGGTGCTTCGTACAAAGCTCACGGTCCATTTGGCGATCCTGGAAGGGGTGGAAGCCGTGATCATCGAAAAGTTCGATGCTGCGGGGATGCTACGCCTGGCCACGTGGGTTGGAAAACGACTCGACGCCAACAGTTCCGGCGTGGGTAAGGCGTTGCTGGCATTTGCTCCAGAGGAAACCTACGATCACCAGCTAAAACGGAAATCACTCGCGAGACACAACCGAAACACGATCTCCTCGCCAGAAGCGCTTCGACGGGAGTTGAAGAAGATTCGGGCCCTGGGTTACGCCTTTGAAGATGAAGAGGGTGAGATTGGCTTCCGCTGCATTGGAGCACCCCTCTACGATGCAAGAGGTCACGTCGTCGCCGCCATTAGCATCGCCGGCACTACATCGCAGATTCCGCGCGCACAGGTAGCAAGTCTGGCTTCAACTGTAAAAGAAACTGCCGCCCATATATCACGCCACCTGGGTTACGATAAGGACGCAAAATAGCCTTACAACGGCGGGTTACTTCTCCCTTTTGCTTGTTTTATCGCCTATATCTTCTGGATATTTTTCGGCAAGTTCGCGAATTCGGTAGCTGAAGTCGATAAATAGCTTTTCCCAACGTTTGGCTTGCGCCGGCGTGTAGCTGTAAAAGCCCTTGCCGTTGGCCACTCCGAGGCCCCCGGATCGACGGACCCGTTTCATGAGCTGTGGAATCTCAGTTGCGCAGTTTAGATCGGGCAACAGTTCCTTCATTACGGCAGCGTAAGCAGGTATGCCCGTGAGGTCCATGAACCGGAATGGTCCTGCAAATGTAATCCAGTATCCAAGATCGTTACGTAGCGAGCGGTCAACGTCCGCAACCGTGGCATAGCCCGCATCCACAAGATAGAATGCCTCCCGGAGCATCGCATACATGATCCGATTGGTGATAAAACCCCGGATGTCCTTGCGCAGCACGGAGGGTTCCTTGCCCCAACCTTTCGCCAGCGACTCCGCCCGTCTTGCATTTGCTAGCGACGTGTGCTGACCGCAGATGATCTCCATGAACCGGGTGACGTTTGCCGGCTCTGCCCAGTGCAGCCCCAATATCCGTTCGGGATGCATGGCCCCTTTCTGCAGTTCGGTCACCGGGATAGCGGATGTGTTGCTGCCGATCAAAGCCGTCGTTGAAAGCACGGTCTCGATTTGGCGAATGACTTTTAATTTGACCTCGGGACTCTCTACTGTGGATTCGATGACGATCTCAGCTTCACGAAGTGTCGTGAAATCGTTTGAGATCGACACCATCTCCATCAGGCTGGATGGAGCGACCTTGAGAGCCCCGCGCTGTTTTGCCTCTGTGAGAACACGACGGAGCCTGCGCCGAGCCGAATGAAGTTTCGCGGGATCAACTTCTATGCACGCTAAACGATGTCCTGCCGCAAGCAGGCACGCAGCGATGCTCGTACCCATTAAGCCCATGCCGACGACCCCTGCAGGGGGAACTTCCGGAACGCGACGTGCCCTTGAGACCTCCTCGATCGCCTTCCACTCGAGCTCGATTTGCCATGATGTTCTGAACGCTTTCCTTCACCGGAATTGAACTAGATCTTAACGTGTGCCGGCTTCAGCTGGGCGAATTGGTGGAACTCGCATGCGTGGCCGGAAACGTGCAGACCAGCGCCTCCTCTACCTGCCTTAACGTTTCCTCGATATCTGCCGCACAGTGTGCCGCCGATATCGACCACTGTTTCGTAGCCAACGGAAATACGTAGATGCCATGCTCTACCAGCCTGCGCCGGAATTCTGTATCGGACTTAAAATCGTGATGTATCGCCAGGTCATGCCAGTCGGCTGGACAGTGATCCATAAAGTAGATACAAAAGGCAGATCCTTGACGCGCAACAGAGGCAGTGATTCCCAATCTGCCGAATATCTCTTGCAAGCCTTTTTCCATCATGGCGCCGAGGGCCTCGGTATGGCGATACACTTCGCCATCGTTCATGAGCAAGCGCTCTATCGTTGCAATGGCAGCGACCGTTGGCACAGGATGCCCATTGTAGGTGCCCGCGAGAAGGACGCGGCGCTTGGGAGAAGGGTCGACAAAAACATTCATCAGGTCACGCTTGCCCGCCAGCGCAGCGATGGGGTAGCCATTGGCAAGCGCCTTGCCAAACACTACAAGATCAGGTTGGAGACCGGCCAATGTGGAGTATCCGCCAAGTGCATGGCGAAAGCCGGTCTTCACTTCATCGATAATCAGAAGGAAGCCAAACTCGTCGGCCAACGCACGGAGGCCGCTAAGATATCCATCACTCGGCTTGACGACTCCAACGTTTTGCAGGATGGGCTCTGCGATGACAGCTGCAATCGGATATCGTTCGCACACATATCGTACCGACTCCAGGTCATTGAAGTTGACACTATGTACAAGACCCTGGTGTTCTCTTGGTATGCCGGCACTTATGGAGTGAAACGCATACTCCCCGGGGGAGACTCTCGGTCCCAGCTCATCGAGGGGTGTCATAAGGTTACAGGCGACATCATTGTGCCATCCGTTGTAACCACCCTGCATTTTGACAATGTGGTCGCGGCCGGTAACCGCGCGCCCAAGGCGCAGAGCCTGATACGTGGCTTCACTGCCTGTGTTCAGCAGTTGCACAGACTCGGCAGCGGGAACATGCCTGTGTATCAGCTCTGCCAGCTGTCCTTCCATTCTTGTAGTGCCCGATCCATATAGACTGGCGGAGTCTTGAAGGGCCTTGACTACAGCTTCAGTCACATATGGATCATTGTGGCCCAGAAAGTGCGGCCCAAATGCGGCGTGATAATCGATGTATTCATTTCCATCCACATCCCACATCTTTGCGCCCAGACCCTTGTCAAATGCGATCTCGGGCGTAATACCACGATTGACAGAGACAATGCCGCCAGGGATGTACTGCTTGTTATAGTGCAGAAGCTTTTCCGATTCGAAGGTTCTTTGCATCTCGCGATTCATCCCTCAAGGTTCTACCAGCAGCGGCCCAACCCATAGAACGATCGGGATCCTCTCTCATTCCGCTTATGTTTATTGACTGCAACAGGGAACGATCCGGCAAACGTTATTCAGTTGTCTGGCCCTGAACGCGGGGTTGACAAGGCTAATAGCACTCGCTCACTCCTTCATGTCCAGCTTATAATGAATCCCGGATCGATACCCTGATGACCGCGCACCACTGTTACAGAAGAAGCATCAGAATTCGAACTTGGCGGCAAGCTGGACGTCGCGCGGAGCCCCAGCCGAAGATATCACCCCCACTGTACTCGTTCCGACGACAGAACCTGGAGCACCCAAGTTAGTGTGGTTAAATGCATTAAAGAATTCGCCCTTCAGTTCAAACCCCATTTTCTCGGTTAACTTGGTCTTCTTGATGAAGGCCAAATCCCAATTCTGAAGTCTCGGAATTGACAGGATATTTCTCCCGGAATTCCCGAAGCGAGGAGTCCCGTTACTGAGAGCCTGTTGCAGGTCTGCGGTGCTAAAACAGCTGGTATTAAACCACTCATTTACCGTTGCCGGGCCTGAGCCCTTACAGGTGCGGTCAGGACGGGGCGACGAAGAGTTGGTGTTCGAGAAATCCTGAGCAGTGGTGACGGTAAAAGGCAGGCCGCTGTGCGCACTGACGATCGCGCTCACCTGCCAGCCTCCGGCAGCAAGATTGACATATCGTCCAGTGGACAGAAATCTCTTACCTTGCCCAAACGGAAGCTCATAGATGGGACTGGCAACGAAGGTATGGGTTACGTTGAAATCTGAGACCGCGTATTCCACATTGGGGTTATTGTCGTTCTGCGTGGCCGAATGGTTATCAATGTTCCCGCCCTCATTATCCAGGCTCTTCGAGAAGGTGTACGAGATTAATGCTGCGAAACCATGCGAAGACTTCTTTTCGAGCTTGGCATACAGCGACTGATAGTTTGAAAAGGCCTGGTAGTCATCGTAAAGAAGAGTATTGAAGTCGGGGTACGGCCTGCGTGGCTGCAAATCTCCGAGGCCAGGTTCGGGCTGATTCCCCAGATTATGCATATAGTCCAAGTGAAGACCACGATTGCCCACATAGGCAATCTCGGACGCCCAATCTTTGGCTAGTTGCGATTGAATGCTGAGGCTCCACTCGTACGTCTCAGACGTTTTATAGAAAGGACTCGGCATGAGCTGCGAAGTGATACCGGAGAGCGATACAAGAGGCGCATTCACAAAAGTTTGTTGCGTGGTCGTTACAACGCCATTGGTTAGCGGAGGAGGTGCTCCAAAGGAGGTCACGTAATTGGGTGTTTGGGTCGAGACCGGATTGTTGTTGGCAAAGGAACCCATCCGGTTTGTATCCGGCAGGTCCATAAAGATGCCGGCCCCTGCGTGCAATACGAGGCGGTCCGAACTCAGCGGCTGCCAGGATACTCCAAGTCGAGGAGCAAAGTATCCCGCGCCGGGGCCGTAGCTTACCTGTCGCACTTTGTTGCCGGTTAGCCCTTTGGCCGCTCTCATACTGGAGGTCATGACCAGGCATTGGCCAGTCGCCGAGGTGAAATACGCCTGGGAGCAAAGAGCGTCGTTGGCTGCGTCAGGAAGGGCCGTCAGCAAGAGCGCGTCGCCAGGAGCATAGCTTTTCGATAGAGGAAATAACGTAGCAAGCTGATTGTGGGTGTCCATCGGCTGCCTGCGGTACTCCCACCGCAACCCTCCTTGAACGGTCAGTCGTGGATGCACATGAAAACTATCCTGGGCAAATACGCTCATCCACCGTCCCCCAACCAGGTTGGTAACAATGGCATTCTTCGTGTACTGTCCCCCCGAAGGATAGCCAAGCTCTAAGTCCGCAAGATCAGAAACGGAACTTACACCGGGAATCTCTCCCGCAAGAGAGGAATATTGACCGTTGAAATTAAACAGACCATTCACCTGGAGCGGGTCCGTGACTCCCTTGGTCTGCCAAAAATCCAGACTAGCCCCCAAAGCAAAAGTATGACGGCCGACAACCTTGGTGAACGTATCTTCAAACCGTTCGATCGAGTCAGGAGCAGTGACGGGATAGTAGCCGGGAAAGCCATCACCCCACAGTGCGAAATTGTTGAGCACGATATTGGGATACTCGTCGAATTCCGGCAAGGGTTTCGTCAACCCCGCGATACCGAAGCTCGCGAGTGTGCCCGAAGCACGAGGGCATCCGGAACATGTGTACGTCAGATCGTCGCGCTGATAGCCGATACGAACATCGTTGATAGCCGAAGGGCCAATGGAACGAGTCCACCCTCCCGCTACGTTCTGGCCTCGGAAGTGTTGAAAGCCATTGAACTTCGGGAGCGAGCCGGGAAAAAGGATGTTCGAATTACCTAGCAGATATCGAGCAAATACAGTGTTGACTTTTCTGATGGTGGTGTCGACTCGACCATCGAACTGATCGTTCTGCTGTTGTTGCGGGGTCTCGTTGGTGTAATTAACAACGCCGGGAGTGTTAGGGCTAGGATAGAGCGCCATTACCTTTTGCGCGACGGGATCAAGAGTTCCGAGCCGGTTGCCTGGGATCGGATTTCCAATCAGAACCGAGGTTTGGCCCGCTCCGGGATTCTGAGGGTTTGCCGGGCAGTTATACACAGATTCCGATTTCGGATCGAATAATTGACCCGTGTCGAAGTTGAGATTTATGGGGGCCGCACTTCCGCTTGAGCCACAGAGGTTGGCGGTGGTCCCCGTCAGAAAGGAACTGAAATCGCCTGACTTTTCGGCGCTGGTGGGAACGACACTGCTGGATACGATGCCCTGTGTGAGTCGTAGCCCCTCGTAGCTGCCAAAGTAGAAAACCTTTTTCTTAAAGAGGGGACCACCCAACGTGCCACCAAACTGGTTGCGCGAGAGGGCCGGCTTGTTGAGCGCAAAGTATCCGCTGGCATCCATCGAGCTATTGCGCACATACTCCCACGCTGACCCGTGGAGCTCGCTTGTACCTGAATTCGTAATGAGATTCATCACAGTCCCCGACGCCAGTCCGAAGGATGCGTCGTAAACGTTATTCTGGATTTTGAATTCCTGGACCATCTCGGGCGGCGGGTCAAGCGAGAAGCTGCTATTGTTCAACGCGCGGGAGATCATTCCATCGATGAGCAAGAGATTGCCGCCGGAGCCGCCTCCCGAGCCGCTATACCCAACGTCGTTGAAGCCCGAGCCGTTCGCTGCTCCGGTTGCCAGAGAGCGTCCTGTCGTGTTGACGGTGCCCGGAACCAGGAGTGCGAGGGCTCCCACTTCCCTCAGATTCAGGGGCATGTTCAGGATGTCAGCCGAGCCGATCACGGTTCCGAGGCTGGCATTCGAAGTATCGACCAAAGTGGGAGCGGCCTCAACCGATACTGTCTGCACCTCTGTACCAGGCTTGAGCTCAACATCGATCGTGATTTGCTGGTACAGGTTCAACGAAAGGTTAGACAAATTTGTGCTGCTAAATCCCGCATGAAGGACCGATTCCGTGTACTGACCCGCAGGAAGGGATAGGAATTCATAATGGCCAGAATTATTGGACTTGGTCGAGCTAGTGATTCCCGTGCTCAAATTCTTTACGCTGACATCTGCGTCCGGAATCACCGCCTTTGAGGGATCGGTCACCGTACCAACGATGCTTCCGGTGGTCGCTTGCCCAAGGCTGGGCAGGCTGCTTGAGAGGGACAGGATGGCAAGCAAGAGGAGCGTTAGCGAGATGGAGCCGATGGGCGAGGCACCGCGCCGCTCGGGACTGGAAACGACGGACCTCGCCGTTGCAATATTTATCAGCCCACTGGTAAAAGGAATCATGAATCAGCCCTCTCTTGTTTCGTCGTTAGACAGCACCGGAAGGACGCATTGCAGTTACGTTAATGCAGTATTACTGACCGGTTCGAACGAAATTCGGGTGTCGAGCGATTGGTGTCCAATAGGCTAGACGCTTCCTACACAACCGGAATGAAGCGCCATCCACTCTCCATCAAGCCAGAAACGTCAAGCACATGGGTGTACCCAGAGGCGTGTATTGCCCGGTGAAGGCGAGCATACCGTTAGACTCATTCCTGCGGAAGGATGTGATTTGATCGCTGCGTTGATTGCAAACATAGAGAAATCGACCGGTGGGGTCGAGGCTGATGTGATTTGGGTAGTCGCCCTGAGTTAAGGTCTCTCCGAGCAACGAGAGCCTGCCGTCCGCGCCTATTTTGAATACGGCGATTGAATTGTGCAGGCGGTTCGCGGCATATAGCGATTTTCCATCAGGCGAAATGATAATTTCAGAGCAGAAGTTAGTTCCTTTGAATCCGGACGGTAGGGTGGAAATCGTCTGCTGAGGGAGCAAAGATCCGGTCGGCGAAACATAGCGAAAATAGACGATGGTCGAAGCTTCCTCCTGAATGGAATACATCCAACGTCCATTGGGGTGGAAGGCGAAGTGCCTCGGGCCATCTCCCGATGGCAGCGACACATAGGGAGTCGCTGCCGGTGTCAACTTTCCCGTATCGCGGTTAAATTTGTATACGTATATTCGGTCCTGGCCTAAGTCAGTCTGGAGCACAAAGCGATTGGCCGGGTCCGGCTGGATCATGTGTGCGTGCGGCGTGTCGTGGCCACTGATGGCGAAGCTTCCTGGGGGTGCCTCAGTAGCGTGCGGATTTCCAAGTTGGCCTTTATCCACATGAGCAAAAGTAGACTCGCCAAGGAATCCGTCCGGCCGAATGGAGATAACCGCGATGTTGCCGCCAAAGTAGTTCGCAACAAAAACGTACTTGCCAGAGGCGTCCACGCTCATGTGCGCCGGCCCGGCGCCCCCGGAACCCACAACATTCAGCGGTTTCAGGCTGCCACTTTTGCGATCGATAGCGAAGGCGCTGACGGAACCCTGATTGCCCAGATAGTCCGACGCCTCATTAATCGCGTATAAGAAGTTCCCCGAGGGAGCAAGGGCAAGCCACGACGGACTAACCGTCTCCGCGGCTAACTTGATCAGAGATAGCCCACCTGTGAGGGGGTTCATCTCAAAGAGATAGATCCCTTTCCCATTCGCTGCACCATCTACCGGCTTGGTGTCTGTGCCCACATAGGCCAGTCTCCTGCCGCCGTTGGCTGGCTCTGCAGCGACGGCGTGCGCGCTTACGTACGGACCGACAGACATGGCCGCTAAGCCTCTTAAAAAGGCCCGGCGAGAGCTTGACCGATAGCACTTGTCAGAAACGTTCAAGTCTGAAACCTCCATTCGCATCTGCTAACGGCACGCGCCCGTTCTAGTTCCGCCGTTGGGCTGTGGCCGCGGTTCCTTCTATGACCTGGTCAAGAGGTGGCAACACGTCGCCTTCGTGGGTATTGTCGTTGAAGTGGCGAAGCCGGTCGTGTACGCCGCGCCAATATTGGTACTCTGCATCCCAACGCCCCAGCGCCGACCCCATGCGATAAGGAGTGTATTCCTGCATCCATTCTGCCTGGTAAGCAGGTTTCATGCCGGTGATGCGATCCATAAGATCGACGACATAGGAATGATCGTAGTGCGTCACCTGCGATTCCCACTCGTTCCACCACCGTTGAGAGTCGGGACGTTTAGAACCAAATTGGCCCCACGCGGCCACCAGATCTAACGGTGTTTGAAACTTTTGTCCAGCATAGTCGAGCATTTCGCTACCGATCATCAGACTGTTCACTGTCGCTGGGTCAGCCCCTGCTGCCTTGGCGTGCAAAAGCGCCGTTTCGGCCTGCTCGGCGTGAAGCCGGGCCTGGTGCAGGTCTTCGCGGTGTGGTTCGAGTTTCTTGAAGTTCGGCGGGAAGAACGGATCCTCCCAAAATCCGAACATCGTTTGCTCACCAAGCAATTTCTTCAAGTCTGTCTCGGCAACCGTCATGTTACTCAGAGCGGAGGCAATGCTCGGCGCGATGGCGGCCGGATACATCTGCCGCGCATAATTGGAAAAGAAATTCGCGCGGTCGATGGGAGTCGATTGCCAGGGCGCGATTGCCCCATAAGCAAAGCCAGGAAACGACATACGGAACAGCAACTGTGCATCATCGGCCCAGACGGAGTTGACCAGGCCTTCCGCGCCCGATCGCCTGCCAGCCGCCAAAAAGGTATCTATATTTTCGAAGGTCGTATCGTAATCGGGTGCAATGTCGTCGTAACTCATAACTCCAGGTTGTACGATGTGTGGTATGTGATGGGCTACCAACGGAGCAAGCCAACGCTTGTAGGTTGGATCTTCAGAAGTGTAGTACCACGCAACTGCAATGATGCCGGAAGGGAGTTCGGGAATGATTTGCGGATACTTAACCATGATGTCGTCATAAGCCATGACCGTCTTACCGCGCTTCTGAAAGAGGGTAGCCACAGACGCCAACTGCTTTACGAACAGCCCGGTCGGCGCTGCTGCCGCACCGCTGGCATGAGTCGCAGCCTCAATTTGAAACGTTTCGTCGAAACCGATGCTCACGAAGGGACTGGGAAACAGATCCGCGAACTGGTCGACCCAATCCGACAACAATGGGGCAAGTCCAGGATTCTTCGGGTCGAATTCTGTTCCATGCGGCTGGTCCGATAGACCGGAGTATTGTTCTATGCGAAATAGATCATGCTGATGACCATACAGATCAAAATTTGGAATGACATCGATGTGGCGTTGGCGGCCGTAGGCGACAATTTTCCTTATATCCTCCTGTGACAGGCGGCCTCCCAGGCAGAGCAGCGGATAGCCATCGAGTTCAATGCTGTCTTCGGAATAGAGGTAGTACTGATTGGCCTTCCATTTTGCTAAGAAGTCCAGTTGAAGCTCAATCTCCTTTTCTGTCGGCATCGGTCCGTGGCTCATGTCTACCATGGTGCCCCGGTAAGCGATGGATGGCCAATCGTGCACCTCGACAATTGGGAGCACTGTCTCCGACCGCTCACCTTCGAGCAGTTGACCGATCGTCTGGACGCCAAAGAAGAGTCCCGCCGAAGATCGGGCATGCAGCTTCAGTCCCTCAGCAGTGACGGTAAGGTCGTAGGCCTCCCGGGAGTCTGGGCCACCTTTCTCGCCGGGTAACGCCAAAGGCTCGTCATGGTCTCCCGTCCGGTCGAAGAGTATCTTCACAGCTTGCTGCCCTTGATTCCCGTAGGAGTCGATGGCAACGTCGTAACCAGTGCGTTCTTTGAGCATGGATCGAAGCTGATCTGCAGCGAAGCGGTCGTTATCGCTTGGAAAGGAGGAGAACTGAATTGCAATTCCCTTCAGTGGAATACTGCCGTCACCGTAGTGGATCTGCTGAGGAGCAGGGAGCAAAACGTTGTGATCGGCATACGCAAGCGGCGCTGCCAAAAGACACAATAGCATTGGGATCGTCTTGATACGCTCCATGACATGCCTTTCTATACAGAAATATCGATACGCGCTCATTCCGGAATGCAAACCCGGACTTATTCCTACGACGAGGGGGAAAAGTTGTCTATGCGGACCCACTCAGCTTCTCTCGTACGCCCATGAGAATCAAGGCCAATCCGTTGGACCATGAGCGAAGCGTCCAGCAGATTGGACAAGAGGAGACGGAACACATGATTACGCGACTTTACCGCGGGCTGCGACCTTCCATGGATCGACGACCGTTTCTCCTGAGACGATGTACACGGAATCGTGCAGGTTGATGCATGGAGCGCAATCTGCAGGCGATGGCGCAATACTGCGTGACTTACAGATATCTACATCGATAACCACCGCAGGTGTTTCTATATCGCTTAAAGTCATGGCGACTCCGGGTCCTTGCTCACACGATCAACCCTTCGTTCACGGCCAGTGTTCCGCCACGGTAGACCGACCTGATACCGCTAGGGGTGACATCCGGCTTTTCGTACGTGGCGCCCGTGCGTACTGCCTCTGGATCGAAGACCGTGATGTCCGCCACGTAACCCTTGGCTATCCGGCCCCGCTCCCGAATATTGAAAATTTCGGCCGGCCGGCCGGTAACCTTATGAATCGCCTCTTCGAGGCTCAGCCATTTTCGTTCCCGAACCAGATCTCCGAGCAGGAGAGGGAACGTTGCGTAGAGGCGGGGATGCGAGCGTCCCCGCGTGTAGACCCCATCCGTAATGACGACCGCCAACGGGTGAGCAAGTAACGCGTGCAAATTTTCCAGAGATTGGCAGTGTTCTACGATATTCACGTTGCCTTCCTGCTCCAGCAGGATGTCCATCACTGCTGTTTCAGGATCCGTTCCCCGCTCATCTGCAATCTCCTGGACCGACCTGCCCACCAACAAGTCTTCGTGAGCTGCGGCCGACGTAATCACCACCCCGTTCCAGCGGGCCTCCGGCTTGATGTACGGACCGATGGCCTGCCGTTGCGCAGGATCTCTCAGCCGGGCGAGAAGCGCGGCCGTCCCTCCTTCCAGCGCAGTTTGAGGCAGGACCTGCGTAAGCACGGTGGAACCAGCCAGCCATGGGTAAGCATCGAACGCAACATCGACTCCGCGCATGGAAGCCTGCTCGATCGCATCGATGGCCTTTTGCTGGAGTGGCCAATAGTCCTCACCGGCAGCCTGTAAATGTGAAATCTGAAGACGGCAGCCGGAGCCCTCGGCAATTGCAATCTGTTCCTGAACCGCGTCCAATAAGCCCGCGGAATAGCTCCGCATATGAGTTGTGTACACACCGCCTCGGCGAGCCACGACACGGGCGAGAGCGGTCAATTCCGCGGAAGATGCCCCCGAGCCGGGCGCATACATAAGCCCGGAGGAGAGACCGGCGGCGCCTTCCGCCAAAGCCTGGTCGAGCAGGCCCGCCATGGCCTCAAGCTCCAAGCCCGTTGCCTCTCGCGTGGTATTTCCCATGACTTTGATTCTCAGAGAGCCGTGGCCCACGAGCGAGGTAACGGTCGCAACCTTTGAATGGCGCGCGCTGGCGAGATACTCCGCGGCAGAACTCCAACCCCAGGTGTTGTCACCACACAGAATGCCATTTGCAAAGTCCCGCAAGACCTGAGCGTCATGCGGCATCGGGTACGCCGAGAAGCCACAGTTGCCAACCACTTCCGCGGTCACACCCTGCAAGAGTTTTTCTGGCCGGTTCTTTAAGACCTGAAGGTCTGAGTGACTGTGGGCATCGATAAAGCCCGGCGCCAGGACACAGCCGCTACAGTCCACCACGGTGTACTCTGCATTTCGCGTTTTGTCGGAGACACCAGCACCTGGACTCTCGATCGAAACGATTCGACCGCCCTGCATGACGACATCACCGGGAACTGGAGGAGCAGCGCTTCCGTCCACGATCGTTCCGCGCGTCAAAATCGTTGGCCGCAGACTCGTCATGCCAGACCCCTCTTCCCGCGCGCTTCCATGACTTTATGCTGCTGGGCAAAATCGATCAGCCTTCGATTGAGAAACTCGATATGCTCACGGTCTGTTTTACTGATGGTTATTGTTGCTTCGCGAACGACCGCATCCGCAAGAACGCCACGCGCCACCAATAGGGCTTTCTCAGCGTGGTGGAAGAATTCCAGGCTCTGCAAGCTATAGGAAATCTGCGGGAGCACGGCTTGAAAAACGTTGTACGCTGCATCTTTGTCGCCACTTCGAGCATGCTTCCAAATTGTCTGCAGCAGATCGGAAACCCCCAGACCCGGCATCACACCGCAAATGCCGGCATCGATGAGCTCGAGCATGTAGACACCACCCCAGCCATCGAGAACGCCCACGTCTCCGTGCGTTTCGTTGAGGATCGCCTGCACACGAGCTGCCATCAGCGGCTCTTCAAGCTTGAGATAGCGGAAGTGCGGATGCTGCTTATGCAGACGCTTCACGAAGTCCTGGCTGAGAGTGGGACCTCCGGGGTTGAAGTCCTGAATCACGAGAGGAATCGTGATGCCCGCGAGCACTCGATCGAAGTAACGAAGAAGATCATGCTCGGCCAATGCAAAGAGCCGAGGAACTGCAACGTTGATCGCCGCAGCTCCGGCGGATTCGAGCTCCCGCGCAGTCCGCGCAACATAGGACGCAGAAACGTGATTGACCTGGGCCACAACCGGTAATCTTCCGTCGAGAATACTGATTGCGTGGAGAACGATCTCCCGGCGCTCCCCCTCCGAAAGCTTATAGAACTCGCTGGCATAAGCAGGCAGACAAACAGCGCAAACACGCGAATCGACGGCAAACTCCAACAACCGGCCTAGCGCATGGATGTCTACTGTTTCTTCTCTTGTAAAAGGAGTAGGAATGATCGGAATCACTCCATCAACTACAAAAGGGGCAGTCACGGATGAACCTTTCGCATACGTTGATGCTCTTCATAAACCGTCACCAGAAAGCAGCTGACGAAGATCATCCCGCCCCCGACCAGAAGGCTGGTAGTGAACTTTTCCCCAAGAAGGATGACCGAAAAAAGCAACCCGAAGAGCGGTAGTAAGTAGCTGGAAAGTGCCGCTCTCATGACTTCAACGGCCTGAATAACAGAAAAGTACAGCAGCATGGAAAGGCCAAGACTGAAAATCGCAAGCAAGGTAAGAGTCCACCAGACGGCCGGCTCCAGATGGGCAAGCCGAGCCCAGCCGGCCGGCTCCTTGAACGCGCTGAAGGCAAGTAGTTCCAGATCGGCGACGATAAAGCTCCAAACCAACACCTGTGCCGGCGAGAATCGTGAGAGTGCACGCCGGCTATAGGAGTTATAGAACGCGCTCCCGGCGCAGCTGGCAAGCACAAAGAAGTTGCCGCTTACATAAGCCAGGCGAAACAGCCGAGCGTCATGAATATCCCGCGCCGAAATAATGCATACCCCACATATCGCAACCGCGAACGATACGATCCGCAGCCTGGTCAATCGCTCGCCGAGGAATAGAGAGGCACTCAGCGCGGTCAACACGGGAACGGTCAACGATAAAACGCTTGCGTTCGAGGCCAAGGTGCGCTCGACTCCGTAAACCAAGCAGAGTTGCGCAGGAACAATGCCGAGTGAACCAAGAAGTAAGATGTCGACCAGAATGCGCCGGTGCTCCACCCTAAAGAGATCCCCATTCAACTTTGTGAAGGGCATAACAAGAAGAGTGGCTAGCGCTAAAGGAACAAAGGTGACAAGGACCGGCCCAAGTTCCCTGGTGGCCATCCTTGCGCCTGAGAATTGGAACGCCCACATGGCGTTAACAGCGATCAATACTGCAAATGCCAGCATTGGCTTGCGCGCGAACAGGTGTGGCCGCAAAGCTAAAGCCTCGCCGCGCGTGGGTGTTTCCGTGATAGCAGAATCCATCTGGAAACTGATGCTACGAGCGCCGCGGGGGGACGTCAACCAACTAGATAATCCTGGCCAAGCCGCATCCAGCAGGCTGGACGGATAGTACGGCCACTCCATCCGTCGGTGTAACTGCCATTTGCTTCCTGGGCGTCTCTAACGCAGCAGTCACGCCCGAAAGCGCAAGGGATGAAAAGGCCTAGGCAACGAATCGCTCCAGGAAGCAGCACCGATCCGCCTTGGTCTCACAAGTTGTGCACAGGTATGCGCTTTGATGTGGCGATAGACTCCATGTATATCGCTATTGGGTGCTCGCCGCGAAGGGATCGCTCGTTTACTCTTTAGCGGGAGGAATGCGTGCAATCACATCGATCTCAACTTTGAGACCGCCCCAGAGCACCGCCTGCACGGTTGTGCGCGCCGGGGAAACCCCTTTGAAGAATGCTGAATAAGCATGATCAAATGCATCGAAGTCTTCTATGCGCGCCAAGTAGCATGTGCACTTCACTACGTCCTCAAACGTGCATCCAGCTTCGTTCAACACTTTGCCCAGAGACTCAAGTGTCCGACTCGTCTCCTCAGGCGTGGTGCCATGAATAACCTCTCCCGTTGTCAAATCCTGAGAGGCGTGGCCACTTACGTATAGCCATCCATCACAGAGAATTGCGGCAGAATAACTCCCTGTGCTGGCCTTCTTCTCAGGATGGGACACCGCGGTCTTACGCATCAGTCACTCCCTCCTAAGGAAGGCAGAACACAGAATTCAAAGGCTAACCTATCTCAGAACTTCTCATCGACGCGATGAAGTGTCAATGCGTCCGGCATTCGCCCGAAGGATATTGTCCAATATGCTGGACCACCGCCACAGCCATCCAGCACCGACCACTTGAGACCGGTCGCACTTCAAAAGCCCTGGGCGTTTTCGCTTCGGGCATAGTCGCCACTGTCGATCTCGCTGCGATGATGGCGGGCACCATCCATATTCGCGTCATCAGCGACCACTGGTTCGAATTGCTGCGTCTCGCTGTGTCAATCAAACTGAATCATACACATATGGCAACTCAAAGACGGCCACTGGAGGCTGACGCGCGTCGTCAGTTATGGACACATGCAGGGAGTGGTGGAGCCTGATTTGCTTCAGCACCCTGCGCACCGCTGGTCCACCTTCCGAGTTGCCGACAGGCCGGCAGCTTGTCCGCTAGCCGGCCTGTCGCCGCCTGCACCGCCCACGTTGCCCGTAATTCCCACCACTGTGAACATGCTTGTTCGCCATCGACGTTTGTCATTGTTCATCCTGGACGATTAAATCGTCTGCCCGGTTTTGTTTGCCGAAATTCTAGTCGGGCTGATGTTCCGAATGGCGGAGGCGCGAGCGCAAAAGCAAAACAGTGGGACTCGTTCCAGGAAGCGGAAGAGGCTCCTGGAGACAAGTCCCATTCTTGGAATGCAGAAATATAAAGTCTTGCGATTAGACCTGAGCGGTACCACCGTCGACATAGAGTTCGATTCCGTTGACAAAGCTGGAATCGCTCGAGGCGAGGAAGAGGGCGACGGTCGCGATCTCCTCTGGGCGCCCCATCTTGCCGCGTGGGATCTGGGATTTGAAGAACTCTTTGGCGTCGTCTCCGAGCGGGTCCAGGAGAGGTGTGTCGATCATGCCGGGACTGAGGATATTCACACGGATTCCGCGTTCTTTGAGTTCCAGGAGCCAGGTACGAGCGAATGAGCGAACCGCAGCCTTGCTGGCGCTGTAGACTCCGAATGCCGGAAAACCCTTGATGCTGGCAATGGAGCCGTTGAGAAAGATGGAGCCGTTGTCGTTGAAGAGCGGCAGGGCTTTCTGTACGGTGAAAAGCGTGCCGCGAACATTGAGATCGAAGGTCTTGTCGAAGTGTTTCTCAGTGACCTCTTCAAGCTTTACCAACTCACCGAATCCGGCGCTGGCGAAGAGGATGTCGATCTTGCCCTTTTCACGCTTGACCGTCTCGTAGAGGCGATCGAGGTCGGCCAGGTCTGAGGCGTCGCCTTGCACGCCCGTGACGTTTTTGCCTATAAGTTTTACGGCCTCATCGAGCTTATCCTGGCTGCGGCCTGTGATGAAGACGTACGCTCCCTCTTCGGCGAAGAGCTTGGCTGTGGCGAGCGCCATGCCGGAGGTGGCGGCGGTGATGACTGCTGTTTTGCCGTTGAGCTTGCCCATATCTTTACCCCTTTTCTGTGTTAGAGCCTTGAACGAATTTTTGAGGCTGTTGCGCCATGCTGCCCCTCGCCTCGTTTTCATGAGTAGATGGGCCAGGTTCGGGGAAAGATGCAATTGTTCTGAATTAGCGAACTATTGAACCTTTTATGCGAAATGCTTAATGTTATGGAAATGCGTCCCTTATTTCACCCATCGCTTGAGGACATCACGGTAGAGGGGATTCTCCATGCCTTGTCCGACCCGGTACGGGCGGCGATCTTTGCAGATATTGTGGCTCAGGAGTGCTCGCATAACTGCTCAAAGTTTCTTACGGTGAGTGACAAGGCAATTCCGAAGTCCACGCTCTCGCAACACTTCAGGGTGTTGAGAGAGTCGGGGCTGATCCGTGGTGAACGGCGCGGCGTGGAGATGCACAACACCTCACGTTGCGCGGAGATCGAGGAACGCTTCCCAAGGCTACTCCGGGTAATCGTCAACGCGCATACCATTCAATCTAAGGGGGAAGTTCGAGCAAACAAACTTGCTGCGAAAAGATCGTCCAGGCGATTAATCAAGAGTAAGTAAGCGCGCCGCGCGCGTGATCACAAAAATCCTGACCGATGCACCTCAACATTGCATAGCGTGCGAAATTCATACCCCTGCGCTAATAGACTGTCAACAATGCGTGCCGTCGCTTCGATGGCGTACTGCCGGTCCGCATTCGGGTCTCGGTGATGGCCGTCATGAATGATGATGATCTTACCCGGCCCCGCGTGCGATAGCACCTGTGCGGCGACTCGCGGCCCCGTACGCTTGCGGAACCAGACCCAGTCCCAAGTCATCCAACTCCAGCCAAGCAGTTTGTATCCGGACTGCCTCAGACCGCGCATCATTGAGATACTGCGCCAGCCCGCATGAGGACGGAATAGCCGGCAGGGTCGATGGCCCGTAAGCACCTGCATCCGATCGGCTGCAGCTAGCAATTCAGCCGAAAGAGCATCCGAGGAGCGCAGCAACAGCCAACGATTGCCGGAGTGCTGTGCGACGGCATGACCCTCCTCGAACATTCGCACGACTATGGGGGCGGTTGCCTCATTCAGGTGTTCATCCATGAGGAAAAAAGTCGCGTGTATTCCTTTGCGTCTCAACAAATCCAGCAATTGCGGAGTAACCCCAGGATTCGGACCGTCGTCGAATGTCAGGTAAATCGCCTTGTCGCCAGAATCCGGCAAACGCCACACGGCAACATCAGGGTTCGCCAGATCGAGAAGAAACCTGAACGGAGCGACGTGGGAGAGCTTCGTGACACCGGCAGCGATCAGAATAACGACAAGGACCATGGAGGACCGCCTGCAACGCTAAAGGCACCTCTTGTTATGAACTGGCCCAGAGAGGAAAAACGTGGGCCGGCGCGGGACCGCAAACGGTGTGGTCGCTGTCAGCTTCCATGAGGCCAAATACGCCGCATTTTTCTCAATCGCTCGGCAGCCCGAACCTCCCGCTCGTTCATCCCAAAATGATGCGCGATTTCGTGCCATAGCGTTTCCTCGACCAAACGCGCCAGATCCTTGCGGTTACGCGCAATACGCTCGTGAGGACCCTGAAATATCGTAATTCTGTCCGGAAGTTGAAAGCACTCCCAAACACTGCGGTACGTCAGCGGTTGTCCCTCATACAGACCGAGCAAAGTACTAGCATCTGAAGCGTTGCCCCGTTGTAGCGATGATGGCTCGTCCTCAACAATCACCGCAACATTGTGCATGCGCCTCCGGAAGCGCATAGGGATGCGTTGAAACGCTTGTTCAACAATCTGGTCGAAGTCCGCTGTCCGCATGATGACTACGTGTAATGGACACTAGCTCTCATTTTGTTTTGATGGCACACATGAGTGAATAGGATGCAGCCTGGATTACATGGGTGCGTTGCGCTTGCGGATACTGCTGGAATGAGCGTCGCCATCGAATGTTTTAAATACGCCGGCAATGCGATTGCGCGGGAAAAAACACGTGAAACGCTGGAGACGACCTAAAAAGATCGCCCTTATAGAAAAGAAACAAAACTACCTGGGCCGACCTCAGCGAAGCATCGAGGCCAGAAAACAGCAGGTCTCTCCACTGCGCTCCCCCGGAATTCCTGCCGAGCTTGGCGGCTCCTATGAAGCTCGTGCGGTTTTCCTTGAGAGAAAACCGCATACGTGGTGGTTGCGAGTTCAGCGTGGTAGGAATTCCGGGTACGCTTCGGTCGAGATGACAATTCTGTTGCTTAATCGGCTTTGCCGGGCTGAAACACTCGAATGCCCTCTGTATACGATTCCCTACTGCGTTAACGTCACTGGAATCGTTAGTGTCTGCAACGAGGAGGGCGAAGTCGCCGTAATCAGCGCGTTGTAATTGCCGATCGAGCTCGGGCCGCTCCCGGTCTTTGATGTGCTCACGCCGCAACCGATCGATACACTGACCAGCAAGACCATCATCAGGATCGACATCCCCAATGTGCGCTGTAGCCGCTTGCGTTGCCACAGCAGATAGAGCCCGAATAGACCTGCCGGAATCACCAGGAAGCCCGCCATGCGGCCGCTTCCCTGCCCGGGTGCCGCGATGCTTCCCGTGGAAGGTAGTCCAATGGTCAGCGTGGTTGCTTGAGCGATGCTACTGCCATTGCCAGTGATACTCGCGGGATTAAACGAACAAGTCGATCCGTTCGGAAGACCCGTGCACGTGAAGGTCACGGTCCCAGTAAAACCGTCGGACGAGAAGACCGCGAGCTGTACCGGCAGACTCTGCCCTGGAGCCAAAGATATCTTGGTTGGGTTAGCGGAGAGAGAGAATTTCAGGCCGCCGGTCACGCTTTCGAGCAGCGCGGTCGAGGTGCTTCCGAGGTTGTTTACATCACCCGAATAGACAGCCGTGAGCGTATGAGGCCCGTTCGACAGCTGCACATTGTAGGTAGCCAGACCAGTTGAATTGACCGTGACGGCAGCCAAGCGACGTGGACCCATCGACAAACTGAACGCTGCCCGTAACGGCGCCGCCGTTTATTCCCGTCACAATCGCCGACAAGGTAATGGAACCAGCGGTGGTTGCATTCACCGCCGTCAACGTTGTTGTGGTATTGGCCTGGTTGACGATGAGAGGAGTCATCGCCGTTTCTGCAGCACCGCTAGTCGGGGTAAACACTACGGAGAGTGTCTGCGGACCCGCGCCCAGAACTGTGCCGGCAGGGGGCTTATATGCAAACGTTCCCGCGGTGGTCGAACTGGCGTTCAACTGCGCCGGTCCAAGCGGTGTTCCGTAGAAGATGGCAGCCGGTTCCAGCCACGTAAGCGTGCTCGGACCGGTGCTTGCCGTTACGGTCAGTATTCCGGGTGTAGAGGTCAGCAAGTAATTTGTTGCCGCGGCTGCGTTCGCCAGAGCCACAGTGATGGGGTATGTGCCTACGGGAGAAACCTGTGTCGCAGTCGTTGTGTAGGTGAGCCCGGTAGATGCCGCCGTATCACTGTTCACAAACCCAGTTACTGTACCCGTAAGAACTGGATTCGCCTCGTTCATCGCGCGGCTGACATTCTGCACCACAACCGCCAACGGAGCGCGGTTCACGATCACGGATTGCGTCGCCGTCGCTGCTGCGTAGCCGGCGCCGGCCGGCTGGCTGGCCGTGATCGAGATTGTGCCTGCGCCATTGATCTGCAGTGTGCTGCCGCTGATCACACCCGGGCCACTCGCTACCGAATAGGTCACCGGTTGCCCAGACGTGGCCGTCGCTGTGAGTGGGACCGCCGGGTTTCCATAGGTCTCGGTCGGAATCGGAGGAAAGGTGATCGTATTCGTACCGCCGGTAATCGTCAGCGTGCCGTCATTCAGCGTGGCAACATAATTACTCAGCTTGTTATCTGGGTCCGCCAGAACGGGCACGATCGCGTTCGACCCCGTGCTGTACGAGCCCGCGGGAGTGTTGTTTGTCGCCTGAGAAACATAGGTCGCGGTGATTCCGTCATGATTCACCACTCCGGTTAAGCTGCCGGTGAATGCGGGATTCGCTACACCGAACGCTCTCGTCGCAGGAGACGCCGTAGCCACGAGTTGGCCTGGCTTCACCACCAGTGAGGAGCCAAGAGTCTGTGCCGCGTAGTTGCCATCGCCCGGGTAGCTGAAGTTAAGGGAGTGCGTGCCCGCAAAAAGGGTAACCGGCGCACTGAACGCCGCGACCCCACCGCTGACGGTGGCGCTCAACGCGGCCAGATTATCGATCACCAGGCTCACACTGCCCGTTGGTAAGGCGAACCCTGTACCGCTCAGTCCGGCGAGGTTAAGCGTAATAGGTATGGCGGCGCCGTAGTCTCCCGTTACGGGTGCTCCAGCGACGGCCGCGGTGGCCGCGGCTTTCTGGACCGTGAGCGACACCGTCGACGAAGCCGCGGAATAGCTGGTGCTAGACGCCAGATGAATTGCCACGGAGTGAGAGCCTCCGCTCAGCAACCCAACAGGAATCTGGTAGCTGTTCTTCCCTACTGAGGTAACGGTCAGGTCTTCTGTTCCGTCGCGCTGCGCGTTCAAGGAACGGATGGGAATCGCACCCGTGGGCGCGGGGGAAAGCGAAAAGTTCACCGTAGCCTGTTGCCCGTATGCATAGGAATAGCCGGGCAAAACCGAAGGCACGATCGATTCAGTCGTATTCGGCTGACTGCTGCGCTGGTCCACCGTTGTCGTCGCCGAAGCCGGCGGCAGATTCGTTGAGCCGACGGTCGCGGTAGCGCTCACGGCCTCGGCGGCCTGACCGTTCCCATCAAAGGTCAGGCTCGCTGAGGGATAAATGGCCGTAAAGCTCACTCCACCGCTCCCCGCAGCTGCGATCGACGCGAAACTGCAGGAGTAAACAGTAGAAGACGAAGCGCAGGTTGCAGCAGAACCCGTGCTATCTGCCTGGACTTTGACCGCAGCGGCAGGTAACGTAAGCGCAATGGTTACTGAACTCTGATCGCTTGCGGTGCGATTATTGACCAGGGCAATGTAGGTCACTTCGGTTACGTCGCCGGAGCTGCCGAGATCGGTGTTGCCGGTGGCCGCAACCACCGTCGACGGGCTCTGCGACAGGGTAAAAGATGGCGTAGTGACCGGCGTTCCCCCGCTCAACGGAAATTGAATGGTAGCCAGCAGTTGCTGCTTCAATGCGTTCGCCGGCGTGGCGTCGTAGCCCGAGTCAAGCAGTCCGTAGCGATCTTCGCCGTTCAACGCCCAATAGGTCCAATTCAGGCTGGGGTTTGCCGTAAGAAATTGCACCATGCTCGAGAACCATTGCCCCTCAGACCCGGCAGTGGAGCTTTGCACGCCGGTATTGTCATTCAGAGTGCCGAACTCACCGACCCACACAGGCGCAATACCGTTCAGGCTGATATAAGCCCAATACGACGTCCAGGTGCTGACCAGACTGTCATAGCTGGTGCTGCCGTTGAACCATGACTGCTGGTATTCTGCCGGCCCGTAGTCGTGCGCGGAATAAACAAGCTGGTTGGCCGTGTTCAATTGCACGGGAGAGGTCTGCACTCCCTGCAGGTTTCCACCCCAGAAATAGTAATTGTTGTTGTACTCGTCCGTTCCTTCCACAAAGATCAGCAATTTTGAGTTGATGGCCAGTACGGCATTGCCTGCCCGCTCCGCAGCAAGGCGCCAGTCATTCTCTGCCGCGCCGCAGTCCCAGCACGACCCTCCACTGGCCGCGTTGTGCGGCTCGTTGCGAAGGTCCACACCGATCACGGCCGTGCTGTTCTGATAGCGTGTGACCAATGCCTGCCAGTCAGCTATCCATGCACTTTCCGGGTAGGCAGCCGTATACCACAAGCCACTTGTCTCCGCGCCATTGCCTGCCTCAGAGCGATGGTTGTCGAGAATAACGCGCAGACCGATCTGACCGGCGTAGTCGATGATCGCGTCCATGATCTGGAGCGAATCCAGTCCCTTGATGTCTGTATTGATGGCGCCGCCACCATTGCTGTAACTGACGTGAGACGGAACAACCGGCGTCTCCACCATTTGATTAGAGAAAGGCAGGCGGATGGTGTTGTATCCGTTGGAGTGAATCGTGTTGAGGATGGTCTTGTAGTCCTGGCTATTGAGGCCGTGGGCCACCGCGTCTACTGTTTCGAATCCGTACCAATTAATGCCGGCAATGCGCACTTGCTGGTTATTGGAGTCGAGAATCCTGCTCCCACTGGTGTGCCAATAGCCGGCTCCCGCAGCAGCGAAGCATGCGTGGCCCGAAACAGCCCCGAGCGCAAGTAAAGCGCCGGCCACCCATTTGTTTACAAAATTTCGTGACATAGATGCTTTCTCCACTGCGCGGGGGCGCGGCGCCTGTGTGTTGCCTGATCACGGAGCCCGATCTGCCTGCTCCATGACCTGACTTGTACTCACCACTGTTACCGGGGAACGGCCCCGGTATTCATTGCTTACGGAACAATCAGCGGTCGAACCTTACGCTCGTCAAACAGGCCTGTGGGCCCGCCCTCAACATCGACCTGGGGACGCTGCATGTACTTCACAGAAACTCCGGCCGTCCTGTCCTGGTAGTTGGAAGCGTTATTCACTCCGACGAAACCACCCATGTACCAGTGCTCGTCGAAGCGGTAGGCGAAGTTTCCTTCCAGGTTGTAGTTGGCGCCAAAGTTCGACTGAGCTGTCGGTAGCGTGTCGGTAGCGACCAGCGATCCAGGGAGCGCTGTACCTTCCTGGAAACTCTGCACGCCGAGGCTACCGTTGATGCGGTAGGTGAGGCGGTTCATCGGACGCGATTCCCAACTGAACGGCGTGTTCAGCAGCACGTACGAATCGGGACTGAAATAACCGCCCTGACCAAAAGTGAAGTAGCGCTGGTTCTGCGCGTAATGCAGCCCCGTCAGATTGACACCCATCTTGAGCGTTCCATAAGGATTGCTATAAACACTCCAGTAGGCTCCGGTGGATCCGTGAACACGATTGTTCTTGTTCACGTTCACGCCGGTGAGCTGGCTTCCACCGCCAGTAACATAGAAGCCGGACTGCGCACTGCCAAGATTGAGGCCGCCTTCAGCGCCGGTTGCCACCACACCACCCCAAATCTGACCAGTCAACGGATCCTTTTCACCAGCATATGAGAGCATCGTTTCTTTTATCTGATCGCGGTAGATCCGCAGGTTGAAGGGGAAGTTGACGGGATGCACATTCACGTTGCCCAGCAGATGAGAAACGTAGAAGGTGCTGGGCGAGAAGCCTAGTGCGCCATCGAGTACCCTTGTTGCCAATTGCACCTCGGCGCCCACACCGGACTGGAAGTGGGACTGGCCAATGAGCGCTGCGCCCGATGTGCCGAAGTTAAGGTTCGACGTGCCGTCTGGAGCTCCCGAGGAAAGCAGCACCGGAAGAGCGCGCACGGTAAAGCGCGCATTCTCGCCCAGCACTGCACTGGCCTCGAAACTCGCTTCCATGCGTGTCAACTGATCGAAGCCTGCCTGGCCGCTGCGGTTACCGAGTTGGGTGCCGCCGCCTGTCCAGTTGCTGTAGCGGCTCGCCAGTCCTTCCAGTTGCGTTTGCGCGTCGATTCCGGGTCCAACCAATACAGAACGCCCGGCGGGTGCGATCGCGGTCGCGGCTGCAGGGTCGGCTGGCGCATACTCGGCGCCGCGTGGCGCATCGCTCATCGCCAGGCTGGCCCTCGTCATTACTGCAGAGTCATAGCTCGACGGGGCCGTGGCTTCAGCTTCAACACGCGCAGAGTTGACCGGTTGCTGATACTGAACCGGGACGACGACCGGTGCAGGGGCAGATGCCGGCGCCGATTCCGGCATCGACGCCGGCATCGATTCCTTCATCGATTCTCGGGTTGGCTCCGGTTCTGCTACCTGTTCTGTCGATACGGGGGCCGATGACGGCGCCGCGTCGTTGAGGGATACGGCCCAGCGGCTGGTTGCAGTGTTGCTTCCCGGCGCCTGGTAGACAATTGGCTGAGCGTGCTGCGACGTTGCGGGCACCTTGCGCACCAACCAGGGGCTGGCTTGATCGCTCGAATCCGTCTTGGTATCGCTCGCCGGGTGTTGGACCGGGGGCAAGGCTGTAATGGCATCCTGCAGTGGCTCAACCGGAGCCACAAACGAGGGGGGCGCCGGAGTGACAGCGGCGGAATTCGCCGGCGATAGCATGTGGGCGAGAGCTTCGCTGGCTGTTACGGCCGAAGGTGCAGCTGCAGGGTTGACACCGGCAAGCTGTTGCGTCAGTTTGGCCTGCGAACTATTCGCTATCACCTGACGCCAATAAAGCTCCGCCTTGCGCGTATCACCCACGCTTTCTTCAAACTGGGCAGCCGCCGTCAGCAGTTGCGGATTGCCCGGAAACTGAACCAGCCCATCGGCAAGCCACTGGCGTCCAGCATCTTTCTGGCGGGCTGCAGAGGCTGCGGCCAGCGCTCCGGCGTAGTCGACGGCCGTTGCCTTGCTCCAGTCAATCTGCTGGTAGAGCACAAAGGCTCGCTTACCTTCTTTGTTACGAATATAGGTTCCGGCCACCGCACGGCGAATCTCTCCGTTTTCGGGATAAGCCTGGGCAGCCAATTCAAGAATGGCGATGGCCTGTTTGCTGTTGCCGCTCTTCTCTTCCTTCGCCGCTTTACGAACGCTCCAAGCGGCCCAGAGATCGCTGGTTTGCTGTTTTTGTCCGGCGGTCAGGTCGGGGCGGCGGCCGATCGAGGCCAGTTCATTCGCCAGGCGAGCTTCGTCACCGGTATTCAGCAGCAACCAGCAATATTGCGCCTGCACGTTGTACGGAGCGTCATTCATACCCGGCTGGTACTGCGCCATCACACGGCCCATGGTGTCGACCGCCCATTGGTTGTGACCGGTCGCGCTATAGACCGAAGCGAGAGTCTGCAGAAAGCCGGGATCACGCTCCAACTTCTCTGCTACTTCGGGAGGCAATTGCTGAATCTGCGTCAGGGCCGCATCGTCCTGTTTGGCCTGATGCAGGGCAGAGATCAAGCCATTCCAGGCAACACTATCTTCAGGCGAACGCCGCACAATCTTTACGTAGATTTTGTAGGCGCTCTCCGCATTCCCTTCGGCCAGCAGTAAAGAGGCCGTCTGGGCCTCAATTGCGCTTAGCTTCTTCGCATCGCCCTGGGCCGCGGTGCGTGCCTGCTCCAACAGGTTCGACGCGGTGCTGTATTGCTTCATCTCCTGGTGAACCGAAGCCAGGATGGTCACAAAATCGACGTCTTTGAGCGCCTCTTGATACACGCTGGCCGGCATGCGATCGATGGCAGTCAGGGCCATCTGGTCACGATCGGCCACGTGCTCATCCCGGATCAGCAACTTCCAGGCGCGCACAGTCTCCGGTTTGACGCGGATCACGTCGAGCGCCAGTGCAGCAGAAGAACGCGGGTTCGTGAGCGCGAGCAATTCAGCGCCACGCAGTTGCGCCGCGCTGCGTTTATCCTGATCGGGATATTTCGCAAGTTGCGTGGTCAGTCTGTGCGCCTCGGCCTGGTTGCCCGTACTGATTTCTGCAGCCGCCAACACTGCCAGGTAGTCCGGGTCGGCTTCGAGCTTGGTCATCGTCTCGGCTGCTATGTAGGGCTGGTCGGCAATCACTTCCTTGCTTCGGTCGGCCTGTACCAGGGCGTCGAACCACGCGGTCCAGCCCTGAGGGCGGTCCTGCTGCAACCGCACCGCCTGCTCGAACAGTGACAGTGCTTTTTCCGGTTGACCTTTCTGCATGAATACGCCAGCCTGACCCTGCAGTGCCTCGGCTCCAGAAGGCTTGACGTTCTGCGCCTGTTCAAACGCCGTCATGGCGCGCGCCAGATCATCCAGGTCGAGCGCCCGATTGCCCTCCTGCATGGCAGTCCAATAACGTGCATCGACAAGAGCGCTGCTCAGCTCCGGTGAGTGGAAGCCGGCACTTTCCGCCTGCTCGAAGTGCTCGCGCGCGTGTACAAAGTCCTGTTGCTGCATATTGATGTAACCCAGGCCGGCAAGGGCCTTGCCCTTTTGCGGCGGGATCGACAGCAGCCCCTCGAACAAGTGCTGCGCTTCTGCGAGATTGCCCTTATGCAAAGCCGCATAGGCAGCTCCCTGCGCCGCCTGGCCGGCGACCGGCGCGTGCGCGGAACGGTCTGCCTGCGCGGACTGTACGCGCGCGGCCAGCTGCTCATCGGGGTAGCGCGCCAGATATTCTTGCACCGTAGACGCAGCCGGCCCACCGAATAGAATCGCCTGGCGCCAGGCAACCCGCGCCTGCTCCGTTTGCTCAGCTGTGCCACGAACGTTGGCCAGCAACTGAACGCCTTCCAGGCGCGTCTTCTCGTCGTAAGTAAGTATTCTTCCCAACGCCAACTGATAACCGGGATTCGCAGGATACTGCTTCTGCAGCTCGCGCATTCCGGCAACGGCCTGGGGCAAGTCAGCGGGTACGGCCGCCTCCGTTTCGTAATAGGAAACCGCCCACATTCCCGAAGGTACCGTACCGTGGAATGCCTTGCGATAGAGCGCCAGCGCCTCCTGGTAGCGGTGCTGCGCAGCCAGCCTAGCGGCAGCCTCAAACTCTGAGTTCGGACCCACCTGGACGTGAGCCGTGGGGATTTTCGCGCCGGGCTTGGCACTGCGCAAGAGGGCTAAATAGTGATCTGCCGTGACCGTGTCACCGTTGCTCTGATAAAACGCCGCAAGCCCAGACAGTGCATCAGGCTCGGTGGGGTTTAGCAACAGTACTTGTCGCCACGCCGCGGCAGCAAGATCATGCCTGCCTTGTCCGTCGAGGGTGCGTGCGCGCTGGATCAGCACATCCGTTGGGCTCTGTTGCGCCATGGCGGGCGGAATCGCCGCAGAGGCATTCAATAACAGAAGACCTAGCGCTAATTCAGATTTATTAAACATTCTGCCCTCCCGGCACACCCGCGCCCAGCGCGAGAAAAACTATCTTCCTCGATCGATAACTCATGCCTGGCGCCGCTTTTATGCCAGCCCCAGCCGCCTTCGTTTTCGGCCTACGTCGTGACATGCGACGATCGATCCGTCTTCACGGTCTGGCCGTCCCCATGGGTATCCCAATGGCCAGGCGCTGGCGCTTCAATAGTTGGAGCCAACGCTCTGCCCACCAGCCCAGCAATGCGAAGACCGTGACCATAAGTGCAAGCAAAACGTACAGATGCTGCGGCAGCCAATATGCAAAGGCGCTATACCAAGGCAAATCGCCCGAACCATACGTGGCGGTCGCCAGGGGATAGCTGATGAAATGACCCTCCGTCCACAAACTGACCGTGCTATCGATGCCGTCGCGAGGCATCGTTGTCAGAAGTGCGGAAGTGAGGCCAGACAGCGCCGCACCATCGCGGGCCGCAACGACGACCACACTGCGGCCGCTGGCAAAGGGCGAAGCGATCCCTTCCAGCACGCCATCCGGCGTCATGGGCGCCATATTCCGAAACGTCTTCCACGCATCTGAATTACGGTGGACAAACCAATCCGCCGTCAGACCCCAGCTGGCCCGCCGGCTCAGCGAAAACTCGCCGCCGCCGTAGGTCAGAGGCAAGGTGTTTGCAATCTCCTTCACGTTGCTCAGGTTCGAGTAGGTTCCCAGTAGCAGAAGATCTTTGCCGCGCAGCCGCGGGGCGTCCGCCAAGGTTGCGATTTGTACACCGGTCGCTGGATAGCCCGTCTGGGCGCCGAAATAACCCATCAGATCCAGATACAGATCTGTCACCTCAGCCCCGGCAACCGCAGGCAGCAATACCGCCGTCTGGCTCAGGTCGGCCATCCGGGTAAAAGGAAAGCCCGCCTTGGCAAAGAGCTGCAGGTTCGGCAGCTCGGCAAAGTGGACAGCACTCCCCAGGTCAAGGTACGAAGAGCCGAGAATTTGTGCGCTCGAGCGCCCTGGATCGGCGGCGCAGGGGTTCGCGCCAGCGGGCACCAGATAGAACTGCAGTTGTAACGTATTCGCGTAAACTGCAGCCGGCACATCGACAAGCGGCAAGTCTAATGCGTGTGCCGCCCCGCCTCCCAACAACAGTACGCTGCCCAACGGAGAGCCGTTCAAAGTAGCGCTAACATTCGACGCTTTTGACAACTCGCCCGCTTCGACCGAATACGCCAGGTGAACGTATATGTTGTGTTGCATACCAAAATTGAAGTCGGGCGCCAGATGCATGTAGACATTGATGGGGTCTAACCCAAAGACGCGGCGTCCTGCGGGACCAACGAGGCTGTCGAGGCTGACTCGATTCCTATGAATCCACCTGGGCGCATCGTTCGGGAACCGCCCAGGCAACGAGACCGGGGCAGACAACAGCGCTACGCTACCCGTCTTCTTCATTTGGCCGGTAGAAAACGCCTGCGCGACGGCCAGCAGGTCATCGCTCGTGCGACCGTGAACCACCAGCAGCTTTCCATAGCGATCTCTCGGATTTGCCTGCAGCGATAGAGAGGCATCGGCTGACGCATCGGCTGATCCGCCGGGAAGCCCGAGACCAGCGCCTTCCGAGCCCTCTACGAAGACGACCGCATTGCCCGTGGGCAGTTCTCCCACGCGACTGGAATAGCGCACACCACTGTCATCGGCGAGCGAACCGAACCAGGAAGCCACGACCCCCGCTGCATCGAGTGTCCTATCGTCGGGGGTATGCAAAAAGACAAAGGGCAAAACCACCGGAGCGTTGGCGAGATGTTCCAGAAACGGCTGAGGCAATGCCGACATCTCACTGGCCAAGGTCAGGGGTTCCGCCACCAGAGTGACTTCACTCGACGGATCGATACGCAACCATGGCACTTGCCTTTGCGATGGCGTAGCGCATGCACCGTTGGCCTGCCCAGCGAGCTGAATGGTCAGCTCATTCTTTGCCAGCAGCAGCTCAGGCGGCAGTGGAACCACCACCTCACCCATACCCGCATTCCGTTCCTCCGCCGTAGGGGTAACGGAAGCCAGAACCAGGTCATTCAACCGGATTTCCGCGTAGGTGTATACGTGCCGGGCGTTCTTTGGTACCTGGTATTTCAGGTGCAGTCTTCCGCCTCGAATGAGCCAACTCTGCGGCGTGGCGAATGTGAGCATCTCGCGGCTACCCGGCTGATCAAGCAGAAACGGCGTGGTGGTCCCGGTAAGGGAGCCCAGCGTGAAAGAGCGTTCGATCGTCGCGGGAGCGGACTCCCTTTGCGGATGGGTCATACTGGCATTTGCACGCCACAATGCAAGTCCCAGCAGGACCAGTATCAACACGCTGATTACTGCGGTACGCAAGGGCTTGAGCGGTTTGGCCGGATCTGAAGATAGAGTACGCGGCAGCACCACGAGCAGCTTCCAGAAGCCCATCGCCGAAGCCCCCAACACGCTGAAGAAACTACGGAGCAGCTTGTCGGAGCCAATGTTGTCATCCCATCCCAGCCAACGGTCGGCCCGGGTATAGAGCGCGCGCGTCAGCAACTTCTGCTGTGGCAGAGAGAGCGCATCGAATTCTATGCGGAGATTTCCTCTCTGACCGCCTACCACTGTGCCGCACAGCGACTCTGTCTGGCTTTCTTCCGGAAACTGCACTTCCACGGGCTCGCCCAGCGGCCAGCCAGCACCCACCTGGGCCGACAAACCCCCAGTCGCAAGATCGGTGGTCATCCCGGCAGCCACTTCTCCGTTTGCCTTCAGCACCACGGGAACCGCGCAGGAAACACGTACTGCATACCGTCTTTGGCGGTCTTCAACGCAACAAGACAACGTAACACCCAGGAGCACGATATTGAACAAGCACCAGAACACATTGATACCGATCGTTCCGGCGTGCCCGTGGTCCCAATAGAGGTATCGAGGAACGGCCATCGCCAGCCCTGCCAGGTTGAGAATCAACAGGATGAGAAAAGGAAACGCTAGTCTGGCGTCGAAGTAACCCTCCTCCTGGGCCCCGCCTTTCTCGGTGACATTGAAGTCGCCGCTGCGCGGATTGACCAGAGCCACCAACGTAGGCAGCAGAATGTATGGTGCGAGCACCGTTTCATAGATCTCGTTCCAGAACGAGAACCGCTTGCCACCCTGAATGCGGGAATTCACAATCGTCGAAAGCGCTAGATGCGGACCGGCAAACGCGAGAATCGCGAGCCAGTAGCCGGGCACGTTTGACAGTCCAAAAAAAAGAAAGAGCAACGGGGCCGTCAGAAATACCAACCGCGGCAAGGCATACAGGAAGTGCAGCGTCGCGTTGAAATAGCACAGACGCTGCGGCAGTTTCAGCCCGCGCGCGAGCAGCGGGTTGTCGATCCGCATGATCTGTATCATGCCGCGAGCCCAGCGAACACGCTGCTTCACATGCCTGGCGAGCGTCTCTGTCGCCAAACCGGCCGACTGGGGCAGGTTGATATAGGCCGTGTTCCAGCCAGCCTTCTGCAAGCGCAGAGAGGTGTGGGCATCTTCGGTCACGGTTTCCTGCGCGATGCCGCCGACACCGTTCAGGGCAGTACGGCGCAGTACGGCACATGAACCGCAGAAATAGGTAGCGTTCCACAAGTCATTGGCATCCTGAATGATGCCGTAGAAGAGGCTCCCTTCATTGGGAATCTCGCGAAACTTTCCCAGATTCCGCTCGAATGGGTCGGGAGAATAAAAATGATGCGGCGTCTGCACCAAGCCCAGTTTCTTATCACTCAAGAACCAACCGAGAGACATCTGCAGGAATGACCGCGTGGGGATGTGGTCGCAATCGAATATGGTGACGAACTCGCCCTTGGTTTGCCGCAGAGCATTGTTAAGGTTGCCAGCCTTGGCGCCGGAATGCTCCGTGCGCGCAATGTAGTCCGCCCCCACCTCGGCTGCGAACGCTCGAAACTCCTTGCGTCCCCCATCGTCGAGGAGGATGACTTTCAGCTTGTCTCCCGGCCAGTCCATTTGCAAGGCAGCGAGCACCGTGTAGCGCACCACATCGAGCGACTCGTTGTACGTGGGGATCAGCACATCGACCGCCGGCCACTCATCTGTGTTTTCCGGCAGAAGCAGAGGTGGGCGATTGAGGGGCGCGATACTCTGAAAAAAGCCCAGCAGCAGAATCAAGAAGGTGTAAAGCTCTGCCGCGAGCAACACCACCATCAATATCCCGGGCCCCAAACGCACATGCGCCCAGGGACTATGGATATAACGCCACAGCGTGGATACTCGCCAATACGCGTAGCGCGTAGTCGCGCAGAGGCACATGAGAACAAGCATGATGGTCACTGTCATGCCGCCCTTGCGGCGGTTGATCACCATCGCCGCGAGCACCACCAGGACCCCGAAGGAAGACTGCTGCTGCCACGTCATGGGAATCGTGGCGATAAAAGCCAGCACCGCACCGATCGCGGGAAAGAAAAGCCAGGGCGAAACATGGTTGAGCCAGGGACCTGCGACAACCTGCTGCCTATCACCTCTCATGCAATGTCTATTTTTTCCTCTCTCAGGGAATTCGCCAGCCGGGTCTCGAGCCAGCCGGCCAGCTGCTGAAACTCCCTGGCCACGGCCGACTCGGGCGCGTGGTCAAGCACGGTCATACCCAAAGACAATGCTTCCGGCACCAGTTCGGATTCACGCAACACCACGGGCGCAAGGCGGTCGCCCAGCAATCGCTCAAGCTGCGCACGAATCTCGCGATGGAGCGCCCGTGTTTCATCAAAACGATTGAGAACAAACACTGTTCTGCCGCGCGCTTCCTCTCCCCCGGTCAGTACCGCCGCAAGCTCTTCGGCACGAGCCAAACTTGCTACAGACTGCACATCGGGAGCTAAGACAACGACGGCCACTCCTCCTTGATTCAGCGCTTCAGGCGTTGCCGGCCCCGGAAACACGGGCAGATCCAGCAGCGTGAGGCTGGATTCCGATCGCAATTTCTCAAACCATACAGCGCTGGCCGGGATCGACTGCGCCAAGTGCGGAGCCGCAACCAGTGTCATCGGATAGCCAGGACGGCGGGCATTGGGATATGCAGTTTGCAGTCCCCCGGCGTTGAGCCGTTCAAGGCCAAAGAAGAGGGGCAGAATGCCCTCGGCGCTGCGGTCAGCAACAAACAGATGAGGCAAACGGGCAGATAGGATTCTCGCGATCGTCGCGCATAGGGTCGTCTTGCCTACGCTGCCTGCACATGAAGCAAAAGCCAGGGCCGCCTTCACACCAACGGATAAACCAGGCTGCGCTGTGGCGGTGCGGATTTTGTTATTCATATCGAAAGCCGTTTCGAGGGCGCGCCGCATGTTGCTTTGAGCCGGCGCAGATATTGGGGGCTGCGCAGTCTCCGGAACTCGAACCAGTGTATCTGCAATTGTTTCGTTCTTCCCTAACACTTTCGGCTTGGAACAAGTGCGGTAACGAAAATTGCCGATGCTAGCCTTATCGAACAGCGCACGAACATCCTTAGCCGGTGAAAGAGAATCTCGCGAATCTGTCAAAACACACCTCCGCTGTCTCTGCTTTGCGAGCAAAGTGGGCAAGATTGGATCCAGAGAATGGATCTACGAAAGACCTGGAATGAAACAGTTTCTCTTTTGCGAGAAAGCAGGTGAAGCTAAGCTGCCTCTCTTAAAGAGAAGAAAAAAGAACGTTTAATGACCTCGCGCGTAACGGAGGTCCAATTCCGTGGGAGGAATGAGAACCTAAGTGAGCGGTGCCCGGCACTTTAGTTAATCAGCGGCGCCCTCAAGTTACAAAACTTTGGGGGGGGAAGTTAAGCCTACTGCGCTTGAGACGCTCGACTGATGCCTATATAGACACGTTCTATGAGAAGTCTAAATGACAACTCGCAGAACACACAACGGAAAAAATGAAAACCAGCGGAAAACAAAACAGCCCGTGACCAAACAATTCCATGAAGATAGCGCAACATGGTGAGCCATGGTACCCAATTTAATTTACCAATATGGAAACCCGGGCGCACACTCGCTTTCCACAAAATTTCGAATCTGATTCGCAACCGCAACGGTACTGTCCGAAAGTGCGACACTCTGGCAAACCGGGTTGTAACGGGTGTTTCAAAATCGGTCTCATTCTCCGCCTGGCCAGCCGTTAGAGGTCTCTCTTTCGAGCGATGTGTAACCATCGCGTTGGCATATCAGGTCATGCCGCTTCGGAGCGTTTGGCGACTCCGGGGTAAACAGGTTGCCTGCTTTTGATCGAGAGGTCAGCGAGGCACCTGGCGATGCCGCCCCGAGCCGGGCCGGTTTTCAGGGTCACCCGTTTATCCAACAGGTCATTCGCCCAATTTGCAGCGCAGTGGGCTGATTCCCATCGATCGAAAATGGATCGTGACCCGATCCATCCCGTCAGTCACTCTTAAGCTTGAGGTCGCGCCGCTCAAAAAGAACGGTTCCTGCGGCAAATAGAGCCATCGCACCGATCACAATCGATAGAAAGCCGATGGGGTGACGCAACATATGAGCGGCCGAAGTGAGATCTCCCTGTGTCAACGTGACCAGCAAACGGCCGGGGGCAAACCACGGCCAAACATATCCGCAGACGCCAACGAGCGCAAGCAGACCGATCGTGGCCGTCGATGCCAACATCACAGGGAGACACGTGGAAAAGAAAAGGGCCGCCGCGGCTGTCCACATGCCAAGGACGAGGATCGCTGCGCCAAGCGCAAATAGAATTGCCGGAGGTTTGTCGATGGCCGAGAACAAAGCCAGGCCACACGACACGAAACTGATGACATAGAGCGCCAGGGGGAGCCAAGCCGCGCAGACTAACGCAAAAAAGTATTGGCGCCGGCTCACTGCCCGCGAGAGCACACTAGCGATCCGCCGCGAGCGCTGTTCGTTGCCCAGCAGCGCGCTACCGGTAAAGGCCACCAACCCCAAACCATACAGGCACTCCTGATGCAGGACGGAAAGTACGTCGTCCGTCTCTGGTTTCGAAGTGGGCGCGAGCAAAATGGACGCCATCGCCAAAGGCCACAAGAAGAGGAACAGATAGATCCATCTGTTCTGATAGAGCATTCTGCGGATGATCTGCCAGATCTTCATTTGGCCCCCAGGTCGGGTGCTAGGTCGGGTACTGGGTTGGGTGCTGGATCCTGTGCTGGAGCTGCGCCGCTCCATTCCAGAAACAGATCCTCAAGGCTACGCCGCAGCGGAGCCAGGCTCACGATCTCGCCGCCGGCGTTCCAGATAGTCTCGATCGCGCGTCTCTGTTCCTGCGCAGGCACAAGTATCCGCAGGTAAGCCGGGCCGGCGGTTGCGGCATAGATTCGGCTGAGCTCGGCCAGCGACATTCCACGTACCTCGATCTCGACCTGATCGGCATCGGTTTGAAATTCCTTGAGCGATCCACAGCGAATCAGGCGCCCCTGGTGCAGGAATGCAATGCGATCGCAAATCTGCTCCACTTCGGTCAACTGGTGCGAACTGAAGAAAATACTCTTGCCTGCGCTGCGCGCATTCCGCAGCAGTTCCCGCACCTGTTGCACGCCTGCCGGGTCGAGGGCCGCCGTCGGCTCATCGAGAATCAAGAGCTCGGGATCATTGATCCATGCCTGTGCCAGACCGAGCCGCTGCTGCATACCACGCGAAAACTGCTTCGCGTCTTTGCTGCTGTCGGGTAGGCCGACAGCACGGAGCAGGTCGCGAATGTTTGCTGCGAGCCGCGGGTCACTTACTCCATTGAGCCGCGCTGCGAATTCGACGCTGCGAAAGCCGCTCTCGGCAAAGAACACTGGCACATCCGGCACAAAACCAAGCCGGGACCGCGCCTGTGGATCGCCGAAGGGCTGGCCGAGCAGTGACCCGCCTCCACTGGTCGGACGAAGGAAGCCGAGAGCAAGATGAATGGCCGTCGTCTTCCCTGCACCGTTGGGTCCGAGGAATCCGAGGATCTCGCCGGGCTGCAGGCTCAGGGTCAGCGGGTGAAGGGCCGTTTGCTGGCCAAACTTTTTCGAGATAGCCGAAAACTCGAGGAGATGATTCATGCGAGGAACCAAAGTACAGGAAAGTAGAAGCTGCAAAGCATGCCCAAACAAACACCTCAGTCTCTCTACGCTTATCGAGGGGCCGTTTCGCAGCCGGTAAAGCCGTGCCCTTTGTTCTGAATCTATGCAACGCTTGCCGTAAAAGCAAAAAGAGAGATCAGGGCTTCCCCTGATCTCTCTTTCTCACTTGAGCTCTCTTTTTATGACCTAGTACTGAACCTTCACGAAGATGATGACCAGCGTGAACAGCGAGAGCGATTCCATAAACGCGAGACCGAGGGTGAGCAACAGCAGGATGCCGGCGCGTGCTCCAGGGTTGCGAGCGAGCGCTTCCGTTGCCGAAGCCGTTGCACGACCCTGACCCAGGCCGCAAAGACCAGCCGCGAGGCCCATGCCGAGACCTGCCGCGATGGCTACGAGTCCGTGACCAGTTCCCCCACCTTCACCGGTGGTCTGGGCAAAAGCCGGTACCGCCATAAACAGGGCGGACAGCGTCATGAATACATATTGCAGTTTGCGCATTTCTTTCTCCTTGCTTCCTTGAATATTGCCGCCAGTGGGTGGTTGAGGCTCACCGTGCTGGCCCCCTCACACTTGCGGCGCTCGAACCGGAGTGGAAGCATAGATTCCGGCCCGAGAAGCTTGTAGCAAAACTCTAGTGGTCGTGCGCTACCGACTGCGAAACGTAAATCATCGTCAGCAGCATAAAAATGTAGGACTGAAGGAGAGCTACGCCGAGGTGCAGCCCCATAAAGATCACCGGTACGCCCACCGGAATCAGGGAGAAGAACACCAGCGTCACCATTTCACCGGCAAACATATTGGCGTAAAGACGAACCGTAAGTGAGAGCACACGCGCCAGATGCGAGATCAACTCGATCGGCAGCATCAGCGGCGAGATCCACCAGATGGGCCCGAGAAAATGCTTCAGGTGGCCAATCGGACCCTGCTCACGAACACCGTGGAAGTTGTAATAAAGAAAACTCAAAAGCGCAATACCCAGCGGAACGGTAGGGATCGAAGTCGGAGCGATCAGCCCGGGGACCAGCCCGATAAGGTTCGAAGTCATCACGAACAGCAGAACAACCGTGCAGTACATGACGTAGCGCTGCGCCCCATAGCCAATAATGGAATCAGCCTGATCGGCCACGAAGCCATGCAGCCCCTCACCGATCTGCTGAATCGCTCCTGGATTCTCAACGTTCAGCGACATCCGCACCAGGAGGAAGAAAATAAGCAGCAGCGCAAACACCAGCAGTTCCATGGCGAACCCGTCCGTGATGGGAGCCTTGGGGTTCAAGGGCTGCACATGCACCGCATGCATCATCTGCGTGGCTACATCCCCGAGATACTTATTTACGATCGCCGTGATTGGGTTCTGTTCGTGCATACAAAAAGCTCGTGCTGTCTCCGGTTTCCAAATTCAGTTCGGCAGGGTGGCCGGCCGTTCATGCCGACCCTTCAAGCAGACCCGTCATGCAGACCAGGTGCGGAGCAGGCGGATCGCCTCAACAAACAGCGCGACAAGTGCCAGGCCCAGGCCGAGCAACAGTGCCGCCACCTTCCCATCCAAACTCCTCAGGCTAACATAAAGCAGACCCGCAGCGGCGACCAGACGAACCACGAACCAGAACACTACACCGCTTATCGGGCGTTGCGGCGCAGGGCCGGCAGAATCGTCTGAACTGGGCGTAGAACTGGGCGCAGAATCGAAGCGGGCCAGCACGGCAGACATCAACCTCCGCCATTCCACAATGCCGGTCGCGGCAATCGCGCCGCCCACCAGGAACAGAAGCATGGAGCGCCAGCCCCACGCAAACCAGATCACGGGAATCCCTACAACGATCGCGACCATGACACTGCGTAGCGCCCGGTTCAAAACCGTCCGCAAATCCTGCTCGCTGAATTGCGTTGCGTCTAAAGTCACACCTGATTCTTTCATTCTTTGGTCTGTGCCAGCACTACGCGAAAAATCTGCACAAACCCGGCCACGGCTCCCACGATCAGGCCCGCGATATTGATCCAGTGCTGGTGAAGCCAGTGATCGAGCGCCAGACCGATTGCCCAGCCAACCACGACCGCAGCCGGCAGAAGCAGGCCCAACTGGATGAGGCTTTCCACCTTTACCAACGAATGCACGGCTGAGTCTTTCTTCGCCGGCGGCCGGTCTTTTGGCTGGTCACTCATACCCACGTCCCCGGCATTTATACACCATTCGCGCCCGGGGGAATTGGCTGAACTGCAGATCTCTCCACTTCGCTCCCCCCGAATTTCCTGTTGAGATGAGTGGCGCCGGCGAACTCCATGCGGTTTTCCTTGAGAGAAAACCGCAAGCGTGGTCATGGCGAGTGCTGTGAGGTACGAAATCCGGGTACGCTCCGGTCGAGATGACAAGGGGGAGAGTAGGCCCGTACCTCAACATTGGTTACGAGGGATGTGAAGCGAACCAGAGGTCACTCCGCTTAGCTTCGCTGCGACCGCGCTTGGCTAGTCCTTAATTTTCGCGAGCGACGGTATACTTATCTTTCAGTTGTATCCCCTGAGAGGCCCCCTTTGTTTGAGTCGGAATTTGAGTGCAATCTCTTCGCACTCCGTAAGGAAAAACTGAGCCAGATTGCCGCGCTCGGCCAGCAAACCTACCCTAACCAGTTCGTTGCTACCCACACCCTTCATGAGGTGCGCCAGCAATTCGGCGAGATCGCTCCCGAGGCGCTCGATGCGGAGCGCACCGTAGTTACAGTGGCGGGCCGCCTCATGGCCATCCGCGCCCAGGGCAAGGCGGGCTTTGCACAGCTGCAACAGGGTGGTGAACGGCTCCAGATCTACGTTCGCCTCGACGCTGTCGGCGAGCAGGGGTTCCAGCTCTACAAGCTACTCGACCTCGGTGATCACATCGGGGTTTCCGGCTACGTCTTCCGCACCCGAACGGGCGAGCTGACCATCCACGTCGACGCCATCACTTTCCTGGCCAAGGCCATGCTGGCCCTGCCGGAGAAATACCACGGTCTTTCCGACGTAGAGCTCCGCTACCGGCAGCGCTACGTCGACCTCTTCATGAACGTCGATGTGCGCGAAGTTTTCGTCAAACGTGCACAGGTGCTCAAGGCAATCCGCAGTTATTTTGATGCCCGTGGCTATATCGAGGTGGAAACCCCGATGATGCAGCCCATCGCCGGCGGAGCAGCGGCGAGGCCGTTCCGCACCCATCACAACGCGCTCGACCTTGAGCTCTATCTGCGTATCGCCCCGGAACTCTATCTCAAACGGCTGGTCGTGGGCGGGCTAGACCGCGTTTATGAGATCAACAGGAACTTCCGCAACGAAGGTATCTCGACGCAGCACAACCCCGAGTTCACCATGCTCGAGTTCTACCAGGCCTACGCCAACTATCACGACCTGATGAAACTCACGGAAGAACTCATCACCCAGATAGCGATCGAAGTAAACGGCACCGCCATGACTTCATTCGGCGGTCACGAAATCGACCTGTCGCGATGGAGACGGTTCTCCATGCGCGAGGCCATCCTTGAGTTCTGGCCGGAAGCTGCCGGAGCGAAGCCGGCGTTTGCAGATTTTTCAAGCAAGAAAGCGGTAGAACAGATGGTCCACACTCTGCGCACAGCCAAAGTTCCGGTGGACTTCAAGCAGGGTGAGCCGGCGGGGAAAACCATTGCCAGCATCTTCGAAGCCGTGGCAGAAGATCATCTGATTCAGCCGACGATCATCTACGACTTCCCCGTAGCCGTTTCGCCGCTCTCGAAGAACAAACCAGGCGAGCCCGACTGGGTCGAGCGCTTCGAGTTCTACGTGGGCGGCTTCGAGCTGGGCAACGCCTTCAGCGAGCTCAACGATCCCGAGGAGCAGCGCCTGCGCTTCGAACAGCAGTTGAGCGAGCGGGAGCGTGGCGACGCCGAAGCTCACGTCATGGACGAGGACTACGTTCGCGCCCTGGCCTACGGCCTGCCCCCCACGGGGGAGAAGGTATCGGCATCGACCGGCTCACGATGATCCTCACCGGCTCCAAGTCGATTCGCGACGTAATCCTGTTTCCACTCCTGCGCTCTCAGCCTGGGTCCGGGAGTAGTGAGCCGACACTGAGCCCATCCGATCCCAAAAGCGAGGGACCCAGCCAATAGAGCCAGTCACGCCTACGGTTCAGCTCGACCGGCTTAGCGCCTGTTGCCCTGCTTGCCGACGCGCTTGAGCACCTGAGCCAGGCTGGTTTTCTCAAAGTCATCGAGCAGCGCTATCATGGAGCTGGAGAAGATCTTATCCAGCGCCCCGTTCACGCGCACCGCCGCCGCAGCGCGCACGCTGGGGGTATGGAAGAGCGAACCGGTCTCCACTGCCTTATAAACATCCGCCAGCGTGATAGCTTTCGGAGATTTAAGCAGGCGTGAACCGCCCGTAGGACCCTTCTGACTTTCAATCAACTTCGCCTGCTGAAGAGAGGCAAGGACGCGGCGCACAACGACAGGATTGGTGTCTAGCTTGAGCGCGATATCGGTGGAAGTTTGTAGCGAATCCGGCTCAGATGCGAGCAGGACCAGCACGTGGACTCCGGTAGCAAATCTGCAGTTAACGGCCATTCCGGAACGCTAACATAACAACGCGCCGAAGGGCATGACCCTCTGACCGCACGTTAGTCACTTCCAAGGTTGCAGAATTACTAGAAGGTAACCATCGTATTTCGTACCCGTGGCAGGTTCGTTTTTCGTTTCGGGACAGAGTTAAGTCGTAAATGAGGAGACTTTTTTTTGCGGATTCTATTCGTTGGAGACGTTTTCGGGCAGGCCGGACGGCGCATTGTCGGCGAGCACCTCGCCCCACTTATCGAGCAGCGGCAGATCGACCTGGTCATCGTAAATGGTGAGAATGCGGCCGGCGGCTTTGGCCTCACACCGGGGATTGCCGACGACCTTTTCAACCAGGGCGCACACGTCATCACCACCGGCAATCATGTGTGGGATAAGCGCGAAATAATTGAGTATATGCAGTCTGTTCCAGCAGACAGCCACGAACGCCCACGACGAGTTCTGCGCCCCGCCAACTACGTGGCCGGCACTCCCGGGCATGGGGTGTACGAAGGGTTTCTCCCCACTGGACAACGCTTTGCGGTGATCAGTTTGCAAGGCCGGGTCTTCATGGGGAATCTGGAAGATCCGTTTCGCGCGGCTGATATGATTCTCGCCAAAATCACGGCTAAGGTCATCGTTGTCGACTTCCACGCAGAGGCCACTTCTGAGAAAGTAGCTATGGGGTGGTACCTAGACGGAAGGGTTACTTTGGTGGTAGGAACGCACACGCACGTACCCACTGCGGACGAACGAGTTCTACCCGGAGGTACCGCGTATCAAACCGATGTTGGCATGAGTGGGCCCTTTGACAGCGTCATCGGCGTGGAAAAAGAACTTGTTTTAGCCCGCTTTCTCACCGGGATGCCGGCAAAATTCGAAGCTGCCAAGGGCGATCCTCGTATGTGCGCCGCGCTCATAGAGTGTGACGGAGCAACCGGACGAGCAGTTTCAATCCAAAGGATTATGCTCGGGGAATAATCTGGGGCAATCGTCGGAGTTCGCTGGGCGCGGTTGAGCGCTCAGCTAAGGCTTCAGAGCAATCGCGGCAGACTGATGGACCACCGATCGACTGGCTGATGTGAGTTCACCGTGCCGGTTGAAATGAAGGCTCCAGTTGGTTGTGTAGGCAGGGCGCGACACGTCGCTGAAGGTGACATCGGCGCTTTGATCTGGTGACAGCATCATTTGCGGGCGGTTCGCACCCAGCCGAAGGGTGTCCAGCGTGGGGTCTGGGTTCGGCACCGGATTCAGCACCTGGACCGGGTAGCCACTCAACTCCGCGTAACACAGGCTCACCAGCAGCCAGTTCGGCGAGTGGCTTAGAGGGGCATCTCCGCGCTCCTTGCGCAGCATCCCGTTGAAGACTTCGAAGCTGCCCGGGCGATTCCATGAGGCATTGAAAGGCAACAGGCCGTGAGCATAGGTGGAGATGATGCGCACCTTGTCGCTGTTACGTGGCAGCATGGCGGCAAAGCGCGAAGATCCGCTCTCATTGGCCCCATGCAGAAAAGACAAAAATACGTAATCCGGAAAGGCGGGGCAAACTACCTGTTGGTGGTGCCACCCAGGACTGCTGATATCGAAATTGGCAAGAGCGGCCTGTTTCGAAAGTTCAGCACTCAGGTTCGAAACGACGTCGTTGTCCGCCGCACTCATCTGCTCCGGATCAAGACGGTCGAGCGCGAGCACTCGTGGCGTGCTTGCCAGCGCGACATTTTTGCTGGGTACCGCCGCCACGCCAGGGAAAACGTCTTTGGCCGGGGTGGCCGAAACCCCTGGGAACAGATCCTGGCTGGTTGCCTTAGGCGATTGCGCGCCGGCGGCCTGCGAAGCCAAACCAACCAACAACAAGAGTCGAAAAATGGGAGCGGAAAGACGCATCAACTCCCTCACTTTAGCATCCGGCTGTCCGCCTTGCCTTCTGACGAAGGTTGGCGGAACTCCTCTCGATACTGAGCGTCTTCCATGCGTCCACTAGCTCTGGTTTAGCCCGTACATTGATTCACAGGATTGAAGTGGCTTTTAGCCGCTGAGGGTAAATCCGGTTTCCCTCAGCGGCTGAAGCCGCTTTTTGTTCCCATCACTGACGTACGGGCTAAAAGCCCGTACCCTTCAGCGGGCTAAAGCTCGCTGCAGTGGGTAGCCCTGCGGCGAGGTAGCCTGTACCCTTCATGCGAGCTATTTAGCGGTGTCTCTGGCCGCAGATGCAGGAAGGGGCACTCCTGATGATCCAGGAGTGCCCCTTTTTCGCCTTACTTGTTGCGCCTTAGTGAGTGGGGCGCCGGTGGGCCGGTGCTTTGGCCGATGGCTTGGCCGGTGGTTCACCGTCGCTTAACGTGATCATCGGCGGGTTCGGGGTATATGAATCGAACGTGGCGTCATAGGTGACGGTCGCGCCGATCACAGGGACACTCTTCAGCGGGGTCTTCATGTTGATCGTGAAGTCCGCCTTCTTGGTCACCTTGTTATCTTCGGTGACGGCGACCTGGACCGAATCGGCTGCTGCCGAGATGACCAGGCCGGGTACTTCGACCCGTTGACCCTTCATCACATCCCAAACCTTCTGAGCGTCTTCCGGCTTGCCATTGAACAGGATGAATTCCTTGTCCGCCAGACTGAGGGTCTTCAGGTCAGGAGTTGAAGCAACGGTCTGGGCTGCCAAATCTGCAGGCGACGGTGGTGGAGGCGCCGGGGTCGGATTGTACCCCGCTGGCGGGAACAGATTGGCCTGAGCCAAGGCTTGCACAGCCGGGAACCCGTCCATGCTGCCGTGGTACTTGTTGTAGAAGTACTCAGCTGCCTTTTCAATCTGCGGCTTCGCCTGCGCCGGAGCAAACTGCGCCGCGCGGGTCAGGAACCATGTTGCGTTCTTGAGATCGGGCGGCGTCTGTTGGGCATAAGCCTGTCCCAGAAGATAGGTGTCATTGAGACCGGGGCCCGACTGGGTTTGCGCTGGATCCGGATAAGCCTTTAGCTCTGCGGTGAAGGCTTCGATGGCTCCCGCAAAATCCTTCTTGTTTTCGGCGGCCTGAGCGATTGCACTATGAAAGATCGGTGCAGTTGCAACCTTCAACTTTTGAAAGTCGTCGTCCGACATGTTAGCCGGCTTGGCCGCACTCAGGCCGGTTTGGGCCTGAGCTGCCGCCTTGTCCAGAATGGGCTGAGCATCGGCTGGGACAGTCTTTAATGCAGCCTGCGACTTCTGAAGGTAAACCGAGATCGCCAGGGCACGAAGATTGCCGGGGTCAACAGCCAGAATCCGGTCAGCGGCGTCGAGCGTCTTGGTCATATCACCCGCACCCTGATAGCTGGCCATCAGCAGTTGGAGCAAATCGATCTTGACCACCGAATTTGGGTACTTGGTCAGAAAGGCTTCAATCGCCGCAGCCTTGGCAGCCGGCGTCGATTGGCCGACAGCATTGGTGTAGTCGTTGTATTCGGCAGGGTCTTTAATGGTGATCTGACCGGACTGCGCGCCTGCGCCTTGCGCATAGACCATAGACACAGTGCCCGGAGAGAGTGTGGCCAAGGCCAACAAGGAAGCAACGACGAACTTCTTCATGCAACGCTCCTAAAAGATGCGGGAATCAGGGAAATGCAGGGCTCAGCAACACGACGATACGGCAGAATGTTTCTCATCATTTGATGGGGCTTACCGGAAAACTTGAGTGAATGCAATAAACGGTTTGATCCTTCGCCTTTTTCGGCGGACCCGCAAAGGGAAATCCAACCAGAGTCCTTCCGTAATGAGCTGTGGATGGATTATAGAAATCGTTGCCTCTTCTGACAAGTAAACCCAACCTATTGAAGCCGGAACTTGCGCAGTACTTCACGCCCAGCGAACATACTCGCATCCCAAACTCACGAGGCGCAAACGCATGAACGACACTTTGAAAGACCACGTAGCCGTAGTGACTGGCGCGGCGCGCGGCATCGGCGAGGCCATCGCAATCAAACTGGCCGGTATGGGAGCGACGATTGTACTCACTGCGCGCAACCAGGCCCGGCTGGACCAGGTGAAAGCTGCCATTGCAGAGAAGGCGGGCAATGCCATTGCCCTGCCGTGCGATCTGACCGATGCCAAAGCCGTGGCAGCCTTTGGCGCTCAGGTACAGACGCAATTGGGGCGATGCGACATCCTGGTGAACAACGCCGGCATCGGCGTGCTGCGCAAGCCATTGATAGATCTGCCGGTCGAGGAGTGGGACCAGATGATGCACACGAATCTCCGCGCACCGTACCTTCTGATCCGAGCGCTGGCTCCCATGATGATCGCCGCCAGATCTGGCCACATTATCAATATCTCGTCGCTCGCCGGCAAAAACATTCTGCCCGAAGGGGCCGCCTACTCGGCATCGAAGTGGGGCCTGAACGGGCTCACGTATTCGGTCGCGGAAGAGCTCCGGCAATACAACGTGCGTGTCTCGGTGATCGCGCCCGGCTCGGTCAATACGCAGTTCGGCTCCAGAAGCAGCGGTAAGGATCGGAGCAAAATGGTCCAGCCCGACGATGTGGCCCAGGTCGTGGCGATGCTGGTGACACAGGCCCCGACCTCGTTTGTCAGCGAGGTCCTTCTGCGACCGACGATGAAACCCTAGTCGCTAAAACCCTTGTCGCTAAAACCCTAGTTGCTGGTCGTGAGAATCCGAGGGCTTCGCTCAGCATTAAGTAGCTCAACTTAAGTGACGAGAAATGCAAGGCTTACTTCGTCGCAGCTACCTCAACGCCATGTTCCCCGAACGTCACTTGTAACGTTGCTTTTAGAGGTCTAGCCTCTAACAATGCTTCACTTTCAGGAAGCGCCCTCGCGGGCGTTTCCCTGGGAACCCCTCCTTGGCATCCCATCCAGGCACATGCCGGATGGGACTTCAGTCCATTCATTGGGTTGTGGACGATTTATCCACAACATGTTGGGGTATCCATGTTGCTTCATGAAGACGTGAACGCTAGAGTTCTTGCTAGGGCCAGTCGTCGCCGCGCCACAAGCGCCGGTTTCCGGGCGACGGAAGGAATAGCTCCATGCTGAAATTGAAAAAGATCCAGCTACTCGGGTTCAAATCGTTCTGTGACCGGACCGAAGTGAATCTTCCTGGCAACGGAATTGCCATCGTTGTCGGTCCGAATGGCTGCGGCAAATCGAACATTCTCGACGCCGTGAGCTGGGTTCTGGGTGAACAGTCGGCCAAGAGTCTCCGCGGCACCAAGATGGAAGATGTGATCTTCGCCGGTACCCGGGAACGCAAGTCCCTGGGCATGGCCGAAGTAACGCTCTCGCTCATCGATCCCGAGGCCTACGTCGACGGGCCCCTGCTTGATTCTGAAAAACCATCGACGGAGAACGAACCCGAAACGGTCGACTGGGACGAAGAGACTCTGCGCGCCGCCAGCGCCGCCCAAACAGAAGAAAGCATCGCCGAAGTACAGCCCGGCCCGATCATGGACGGCGAAGCCGTAGACGTGGTTTCAGAGGAAGATGAAAACGATGCTGCGGAAGGATCCGCCGAAGCTGCGAATCCGGTCACACTCAAAGTCCGCCGGCGAAAGTTCCAGAAGACGCCCGCGCGCCACGGCGAAATCGTAGTAACCCGCCGCCTGTTCCGCACCGGCGAAAGCGAGTATCTCCTGAATGGCAAGCTCTGCCGCCTGCGCGATATTCAGGACATCTTCATGGGCACCGGTCTTGGGCCAGAGTCTTACGCGATCATCGAGCAGGAGCGCATTGGCCAGTTGCTCAGCTCCAAGCCTCACGACCGTCGCGCCATCATCGAAGAAGCTGCCGGTATTACCCGCTTCAAGACCAGGAAGCGGCTCTCTGAACTGCGTCTGGAGCAGGCCAAGCAAAACCTGGCGCGCGTCGATGACATTTTCGAGGAAGTGACCCGTCAGATGGGTTCGCTCAAGCGTCAGGCGAGCAAAGCCGAGCGCTATGCCGCCCTGCGCGATGAAATGCGCGGCCGCCTCCGGATCGTCCTTGCCAGCCGCATCACGCAAATGGATAACGAGCAAGCTGCGCTGACCGTCAAGATCGCCGAATTGGGAACACAGATCGAACAAGGCAGCGAGCAGGTCAGCGCGCTCGAGAGCGAATACTCCACCGGCATGTCGCGTGGCTACCAACTGGATGCCAGCGCCAAGGACTCGAATGCTCGCGCCAACAAGGCCTCGGTCGAGTTGGAACGCGCCACCACGAGGGAAATCGCCAACCAGGAACGCATCGCTGAATTGAAGTCGCGCTTCGCAGCCGGAGCGGCTGAACTGGAACAGGCACGCCTGCACTTGCAGGGTCTGGTCGTCGAACGCGAATCGCACCGCTCCTTCCTTGAGACTGCGGCAGCCGAAGCCACGAGTGTTCGCGAAGAGTCGAGGAGCCTGCAGGAGCGGGCTCGCCAGGCAGCCAACGCAGTCACTGGATCGGAACAGCAACTCGAGTCAGCCCGGCGTTACGCCATGCAACTGCTCACACAGGCAGGGCACGCGCGCAACCAGACGATCAGCGCAGAAGAGTCACTCGCTACTCTCGAACAGGATGCAGAACGGCTGGAGACGGAGATTTCCGCAGCCAGTGCCGAACTTGCCTCTCTGGGCTCCGAACGCGGACAAGTTTCGATGAGGTTCGAGTCGGTCACCGAGCAACTGCAGCGGCTCGAAACCGACATGACGACACTGCGGGCAGAAACGGAAACACGCCGCGCGGAAGAACATGCGACCAGGCAAAATGTGGACCGCTTGCGCGAACAAATGGCCACGCTGACCGGCCGCCGCAATTCCCTGCAATCGCTGATCGAAGAGCACAGCTATTCCACCGACACCGTGCGCAACCTGCTCAAGTCGAGCTCGCTCGGCGGCGGACTGGCGCCCGTCGGCACCCTGGCTGACTTCCTCGAAGTGGGCACAGAGTACGAAACCGTTGTGGACTCGTTTCTGCGTGACGAGCTTAACTACATCGTGGTCAAGAGCTGGGATGCCGCCCACGAGGGCATGCGCCTGCTCAAGAGTGATGTCGACGGACGAGCTACCTTCCTGGTTCATCCGGATGATTCTCAGGCCAAGTTCTCCTTTGCCGGAGACACACGGCAGGATGGCCAGCACAGCGGTTCCGGCGTCGTTCGTTTGAAAGACTGCATCCGCGTGCTCGATGGGTTTGGGCGTTCCCTGGAAGTGATTCTTCCCAAACTGCGCGACGGTTTTGTTACGCCCGATGCCGAGCTCGCCAGGACGCTGGCGCTTGAAAACCCGAACGCCTTCTTTCTAGCGCCTACCGGCGAATGCTTTCATAACGTAACAGTGACCGGCGGTAAGCCCAGTGTTGAGGGCCCGTTGGCGCTGAAAGGCGAACTGCGCGAAACGCAGAAGAAGCTCGACAAGGTAGAAGCTGAGCTGGGGCAGGCAGAGACCACAGCAGCGGCTCTGGCCCGCCTACTGAGCGAATTGGCATCTCAGCTTGAGAGCCTGAGCGAAGAACGGCGCATTGCAGAACGCGAAAGCGCCAACCAGAGTGCCGCCCTGCGCCAGATGGACGCCGAAGTCGCCAGGCTGGAACGGCGGCGCGACGACTGGATCATTCAGGGAGAGCGCAACAAAGATCTGCGCGGCGCGCGCCAGGGCGTCATTGAAGCGAAGCGCGAAGAGGTCGCGCAGCTCGAAGCCGATCATGCGGCAGCCGAACAAAAGGTTGCGGCCCTGCAGCAGAACATCGAAGAGTTGCGAGGCCAGCGTGAGCAGGCGCAGCAACAGGCCGCAGCCGTCTCTGCGCAGCTGGCCGGGTTAGAAGAGCGCAGCCGCGGGGCAGAGGCCGCCTTTACCCGCATCGATCGCATGTATGGCGATCTGGAGCGCCGGGTCAATCAGTTGGAGCAGCAACTCGCCTCTGCCAAAGCAGAAGAAGAACAGCGAGCCTGCGAAAACGAACAGCTCGCTCTAGAGCGCGAGCGGTTGGCGGAGACACGCCAGGGCGCGCTTGAAGAAGCCGCGCGCTCTACGGAAGAAGCAACCGCTCTGCGTGCGCAATTGAAGGATCTCGACCAGGGCCTCAAGGCTCTGCGCTCGGAGATGGATGCGTTCCGCGACTCTCGCAGCACCTCGAGCGCGCACGCCGCGAAGCTTGCCGTCGAGCTCGAATACATGGAGGCGGCCTGCGTCAGTGACCTGGGTATCGAAGCCTCCGAGCTCCGCCTGCAGGAAGAGATTGTCCGGATCGAAGGCGATGCGTTGAGCCTGGAAGACGAAGCGTGCCGCGGCCTGAAGCAGAAACTCGAGGCCATGGGACCGGTGAACATGATGGCGCTCGAGGAATATCAGGAAACAGCAGGACGGCACAGCTTCCTCGAGACCCAGCGCAAAGACTTGATCGATGCGATTGAGAATACGCAATCCACCATCCGCGAAATCGATCAGATCACGCATCAGAAATTCGATGAGGCTTTCGCCCGCATCAATGAAAACTTCAGCAAGACCTTTACCGGCCTCTTCGGCGGCGGTCAGGGCTTTATGCGTTTGACCGATGAAGAGAACACCGCCGAGAGTGGTATCGATATCGTCGCTTCACCTCCAGGCAAGAAGCTGCAAAATGTACTGCTGCTTTCCGGCGGAGAGAAGGCGTTGACCGCGCTCTCGTTGTTGGTCGGCATATTCCAGTTCCAGCCCGCTCCCTTCTGCGTGCTTGATGAGGTCGACGCTCCTCTTGACGAGACCAACGTGGGTCGCCTCGCGGAGATGATCAAGGGTATGAGCATCGATACACAGTTCCTGCTCGTCACCCACTCCAAGCGCATGATGACTGCCGCCGATCTTATCTACGGCGTCACCATGCAGGAACCTGGTGTTTCCAAGCTGGTCTCCGTACGGCTCGCGGGTGAAGACACTAACCAGATGAGGACGCGTGAACGGGCTCAAGAGCGCCGGCTGGCCATGGCTTAATCGATCACTCGGGCGAGCGCCTATCCCATTGGGGTCAGCTGAACTGCAGACCCCTCGACTACGCTCGGGATGACAATCGGCGCTCCGCTTCGGTCGAGATGACAAAGGAGAGAGTCGATCCTTACCTCAACATTGGTTATGAGGGTTGTGAAGCGAACCGCAGGTCCCTCCACGGCGCTTCGCTCCGGTCGGGATGACAAAGGGGCGAACTTCAACCTTCGCAAGGAACTCTCGATTCAACAAGTTCCTTTTCCACATCGGACACTTCCCTGCCGCTAACGCTGCAAGGAATTTCCCCTTCGGTGCTCTTGACAGCCAGCCATCGTGCGAACTCCTTGCAGGACGCGTGTTTCGCAGAGTTTTCCTGCGTTGACAAAGCGCGCGCCACCTCGGACAATCGGGAAGTCGCTTATCTCCCGAGGCGGAAACTTGCCAACACTCATCGCCACCGAATTCGAAGACCTGCAACTCTACGTTCGGGGCAAGGTGCGCGATCTCTACACGGTGGGCGAACTGCTGCTGCTGGTCGCAACCGATCGCATCTCAGCCTTCGACCATGTGCTGGCTTCGGGTATTCCAGGCAAGGGCCGAGTACTCACGCAGATTTCTCTTTTCTGGTTTGACTACCTAAGCGGTATTGTTCCCAATCATCTGGTCACGGCAGATGTAGAGAAATATCCGGCACAGCTCAGAAAATACGCCGGCGAACTGCGTGAACGCTCGATGCTCGTGAACCGTGCTCGCATGTTCCCTGCCGAGTGCGTGGTCCGCGGCTACCTGTCGGGTTCAGGCTGGAAAGACTACTGCAACACTGGCAGAGTTTGCGGCATCTCTCTACCTGCTGGTCTGCGCGAATCGGAACGTTTGCCGGAACCCATCTTTACTCCGGCCACCAAAAGTCTCGATGGTGAGCACGACGAGAATATTTCTTTTGATCAGATGGTAGAGCGGGTAGGCGGCGAAAACGCTGAGGAGTTACGGCGTCTCAGCCTGGCCATCTACTCCAAGGCGTCCGACCACGCGCGTGACCGGGGTCTGATTCTCGCGGACACGAAGTTTGAATTTGGACGGACCGCAAAAGGAATCGTGCTGGCTGACGAAGTACTGACGCCTGACTCGTCTCGCTTCTGGCCGAGCGAAGGTTATCAACCAGGAGGACCGCAGCCCTCCTTCGACAAGCAATTTGTACGCGACTATCTGGAGAGCATTCGCTGGAACAAGCAGCCGCCAGCCCCGGCTCTCCCTGCTGAGGTAGTCAACAAGACGCAGGAAAAGTATGAGCAGGCCCTGGCTCTGCTCACCGGCCCAGCAGGCCACCGGCCCTAGTCGAGAAAGTGAACGGATGACTCTGGCCGACCTGCTGATCGTTGTTGTATTGGCGTATTCCGTGATTTCCGCATGCCTGAAAGGCTTTCTGCTCGAGATATTTTCTCTTGCAGGCGTGTTTTTGGGTCTGTTCATTGCAGCAACGCGTTATATGGATCTGGCTCCATGGATTTTCCGGTTCCTTCACAATCAGGAATTTGCCAACCTGATAGCGTTTGTGTTGCTGGCACTTGGGGTGATGGTACTGGCAGGCCTTGCGGGACGATTGTTGCGCAGTGTGATCCGCGCGGTTGGCCTGGGAATTTTTGACCGCTTAGCGGGTGCTTTATTGGGTTTGCTAAAAGGATGTATTGTGGTCACTCTGGTTCTGATGGGGGTAGTGGCGTTCCTGCCCCGGCAAGACTGGTTAGATCGTTCCCAATTGGCTCCCATCTTCCTGAACGCGGCCCACGGGGGGTCACACATCGTTCCGTTTGAATTAGGCGAGAAGATTCGTCAGGGCCTGCAAACACTTCATATACACAACCTTGCTGGTTGAAACAGTCATGTCTGGTGCAAACCCGGCAAGTGAATGGTAAGAAAAGAAAGAGGTTTCTTGTGAAACGTGAACTGGATAGTCTAGTGACCCAAATGCACGCCGGCGGCATCCACTACGACGAGGCAGTGCGTGAGTTCAAGCGGCGCTTCATCATGGAAGTGCTGGCGCATCACCGTGGAAACCAGTGCAAAGCCGCGCGGGAGTTGAGCATGCACCGTAATACCCTCCGCCGGACCATAGCGGAGCTAAAGCTCGATACCGATCAAATTCGCAACGGTCTCAAGCGTCCTCCCCGCTCCGAGCGTCCTGTCTTTGATAACAGGCAATTGGTGCGGTCGTAGGGATTCCAGGGAGCCGGCGGGTTCGCGACTTGGTCACTTGTTCGCGAGCCATCAGCCTCCTAGGATAAGTGCATGTCTTTTTTGCGCAGAACTGCTACCGGTTTGCTCGCAGCTTCCTGCGCCTTGAGCCCCCTTTCCGGCCGAGCCGAACAATCTTCGCCACCCGTTTCCAAGCCTGACGCTGCGGCACAAACTTCCCCCGCGCCCGAACCTTCCACCAGGAAGACTCGGACGGCGGAAAAGTATTATGCCGAAGGCGTGCGCGCCATGGAAAAGGGTGACATAGACGCCGCCGAAAAGGCCTTTTCCAAAGCGGCGAAGGCCGATCCCTCGAACCCCGAGTACACGGTAGACTGGCAGATTGCGCGCCAGCACACGGTCACGAAGCTCGTCCAGGAGTCAGACAAGGCGAAGATCCTGGGAAAAACAGACGTGGCGCGAGCCAAGTTGGCAGAAGCCCTCAGCCTTGACCCAAAGAATCCAGACGTAGCCCAGCACATCAGTTCCCTGGCCATTCTCGAATCCGCTCGAACGCCGGAAGATACCCTCTCCGCCAGCATGGCGCCCCCGGTTGAACTGACGCCTCGCGCCGGCGTACATAGCTTTCATATCAAGAGTACGGAACAGGAAATACTGCGGCGGGTGCTCGATCCGTACGGCATAAGCGTTGTCACCGACGAGTCGCTCTCGACCCAGACGGTTCGGTTCGATGCCGAAGATATCGATTTCAACCAGGCGGCAAAGTTGTTGAGCCTTGCAACCAAGTCGTTCATGGTGCCGCTTGATCCCGTCCGCGTGCTGGTGGCGAAAGACAGCAAAGAGAACCACGCCAAGTACGACCGGCTGGCTCTCGAAACAATACGGCTGCCCGGCCTCACCGCCAATGAGTACAGCGACATCGGGAACCTGGCACGGAATGTGCTCGGCGCACAGCAGACAGCCTTGCAACCCAATGCCGGCACATTGACGGTCAGGGCAACGCCGGGCAACCTGAAGGCGCTCAATACCACTCTTTCCGATCTGCTCGATGGCAAGAGCGAGGTGCTGCTCGACGTAAAGATCTACGAGGTTCAGAACACCAAGACACGGCTTATCGGAGTCACACTGCCGCAGAGCATCACGCTCTTTAACGTCCCCAGCGAAGTAAACAGCATCCTCTCCACCAATGCGAGCCTGGTGCAGCAGATTATTTCGAGCGGCCTGGCAAACGCCGGCGATTTTGCTGCGATCGCCGCGATTCTGGTTGCCTCGGGTGAAGTTGGCAGTTCGATTCTGAGCCAACCTTTCGCCACCTTCGGTGGCGGGTTAACCCTCACTGGTCTAGCCTCCACAGGTCTTACCGGAAATCTCAGTTTCAATGCGGCTGACTCACGAGCACTCGACCAGATTCAATTGCGGCTGGACGATGATGCCGAGGGAACGATACGCAGTGGAACACGCTACCCTATCGTCACTTCCAGTTACTCGAGTATTGCGTCTTCGACCGTCAGCATCCCCGGCATCACGAGTGCAGGGCTCTCGGGCGTGCTGAGCGGCCTGGGTGTAAGTGCCAGCAGCCTTTCGACCGCGAACCCAATTCCACAGGTGCAGTATCAGGATCTGGGCTTGACGCTGAAGGTGACGCCCCGGGTAGAGCGCACCGACGATGTGACGATGAAGATCGACTTCAAGATTGATGCACTCCAGGGATCAAGCCTGAACGGCCTTCCCGTGCTTACCAGCCGCAGCTACCAGGCAGATATCCATCTGGTGAACGGGGCAAGCGCGTTGGTGGTGGGTGATCTCTCCCGTCAGGAATCGAACGCCGTGAGCGGCACGCCCGGGCTCTCTGAACTTCCGGGGTTTGCTGCATTGAGCACCACGACCAAGGAATTCACGGTGAGCAACCTGGCCATCCTGATCACACCCCACGTACTACGCCGCCGCCACCCCGGGCGGGTGGGCCCGATGATTCCGCTGCCCAACCATACCTAAGACAGCCCCATCAGACATCAAGCCCGATGGATCGCATCAACGGCAGAGCATTGCTCGTCTGCACAATCCCCGGGTACAGTTTGTAGTCAAACCGCAGCTCTCCATCCTTGAGATGGTCTTCGAAGTGTCCGTTGGCCGCCTGCGCACCAATCTCTTCGGGGATGGTCGTCAACGCCAGATCATGCGTAGTCACTAACCCGATCGCGCCCCGCGTAACCAGACCCGTCACGATGGAACGAGTGCCGATCAACCGGTCATGCGAGTTCGTCCCCGACAGCAACTCGTCCAGCAGGAACAACACCGGCACCGGGCCCCTGGTCAAATCCATGATTTGCTTCAACCGGTTGATCTCTGCATAGAACCGTGAGATCCCACCCTCCAGCGAATCCAGAACACAAATAGAAGCCGTGACCATGAGCGGCGAAAGCCGAAGTCTGGCCGCGCGTACCGGAGCGCCACACTGCGCCAGCACCGCATTCACGCCGATGCCGCGCAGAAAGGTACTTTTCCCTGCCATGTTGGGTCCGCTCACGATCATGAGCTGCAACTCGTGGCCGAGACGCAACACATTTCGCACCGCGCGATCCCGCGGGATCAGTGGATGCGTGAGTCCCTCCGCCTCAAAGCATGGTCCAGCTTCAACCAGCTCAGGAAAAACGTCCTCAGGGTGTTCATAGGTATACCCACCCAACGCCGCTAATGCTTCGAGTTCTCCGATCGTCTCAAGCCAAAGCCGAAGCGAAGGCCCAAACCGTCGCCGCCAGCTCTCGGCTGCGAGCACAAACTGCAGCCGGTAAAAGATGACGAAGTCAAAAACGCGAACAAAGAAGTTGTGGGCCGACTCCAAAAACTCAACGATACGATTGAGTTTTGCGATCGCGCTGGAAGGAAGGATTCCGGGGCCCCGAAGCTGCTGCTGTAGTTGCAACAGGCGTGGGCTGCGAAACTGTTCCCGCTCAAATGCACGCAACACCTGCGACAGAAGATTCAGATCGTGGCCTGCACCCTCGATCGCATGCGCTGCCTCGCTCAAATGCGCGCGGAAACGGTAGGTCACGCTCAAATTAATAACGGTCGAGGCCAACACCAGAAGTTCCGATGCACCCCATACCTGCCAGGCAATCACGCTCATCACCCAGAGCACAGCAAGTATCGGGGCGATGACGCGAAGCACTCCTATCGACGGCAGGCTCGCTTTCGCTTCTCCCCAGGCCAAGAGCGCCTCCGGATGCACTCCGAGGCCAACCTCTTCCCCTACCAGGGCAAGGCTTTCACGGAAGTCGAGCCGTCCACTGAGTTCCACCGCCGCAGCCTGCCGCGCGCGAATCTCCTCGGGCGACGCGGGGGCAAGCAACCACCCTGCCAGTGCTGCTTCTCCAGCACGGGTGCGCGCGGTACAGAGCAACTCGAAAACGCTGCCACGGCCAAAGAGATCGAGATCGCGCGCACAGGGATGTGCGGCAGGCAGGAATCGGTCACCGCTCACAGCGGTACCAGGCCAGGTGCCGTTCAACCGCGCCAACCCTTGCTCATAAAACCGGATGGCGCGTGAATACGATGCCACGGTCCGCAGTAGCCGCTCATGCACAATGGCAAGAACCACAAACGCCCCGACCGGGATCAGGAGCAGGAGGTCGGCGCGGCTGAAGTGCCGCACGCGAAAGAGAATCCAGAGCACGCTGCAGGCGGCGATCGCGAGCCGCGCATAACCGACAAGCCGTTCACGGGCCTGGACCCGTGAACGGCTTAGAGAAAGCAGGCTGAGACGGCGCTTGTACTCAGGCTCAGCGGCCAAAGCCGGCAAATTACTTATCGACAAAAGCGATCTTCCTTAACGCAACGAAGGTGCAGGCTTTGTTGGTGGCGGAGGAGTCTTAACCGCCGGCGTCAAAGGCACACCGTCCAGTTGCGCCTGGAATTCGATGATGCGCTGCAGCATGTCATAAGGAATGCCGACGATAGGCAATCCGCGCCCGTTTACAAAAAGTGTCGGTGTCGAATTCACTCCTACTTTTTCGCCCAGGGCAAGCGAAGCATTGATTGCATCCTTCGCCTCGGGAGTAGCGGCACAAGTAGCAATCTTCGCCGGATCCTGGCCAGCCTTGGTTTCCGCATCCTTCAGCGCCTGGTCGGAGGTAGCGGGAACCAACCCCGCCTGCGCATCGAACAACGCATCGGAAAACTTGAAGAAGGCCTCGTTGCCTCCCGCCTTGGCTACGCAGTAACCATGCGTTGAAGCCTTGAGCGCCTCGGTATGGATATGCACCAGGGGGAAATCCTGAAAGACGAAGTGCGCACTCGGATAGTCGGCCAACAGCTTGGCGACAACCGGCTGCGCGTCTTTGCAGTGCGGGCACTCAAAATCTGAAAACTCTACAAACTCGAGCGCTTTGGATGCGCCGCCGCGCGATGGGCCCTTTGCCCCGGACTCCAGCATTTCGCGAAAAGACTGAAACGGTTTTGCTCCAAAAGGCAAAATCGCATCGGCAATCAGGAACTTGCCGTCAGGCATGGTGAAGAATGAGAGCTGCGAGGTCTGTTCCTTCTGGCCCGGGGCGCCTGGGGCGCGGACAAGAATCAACACATGGCTGACCCCAGGCGCGGGCGTGGGCAAAATTGCCTGTATCTGCCAGACGCGGCTGCTGTCGTATCCCCAATATGCGTGCAGAAAAGCTTCTACCGTCTCCTTGGTTGGCGTGGTCGCGGTAAAGTTTGCGGGGTCGACCGGGGGAAAAGCGGCGGGAGCAGCAGGCTCAGCCGCAGGCGACGACGGGACAGGGGCCTGAGGGGGGGCCTGAGGGGCCTGAGGTGGGGCGGCCTGTGCGAAGGCTCCCCAAGCTGTGCTCGCAACGGCCAAAACGGTAAGACATGTGGTTGTACGAAGCTGCATTCAATTCCTCTCTCGTTGGAAACCCATCTTTGCTTATACCTGAACTTTTACGGCGATGGGAAAACGGCGCCCCATGCCAAAGGATTTGCTGGTCACTTTCAGAACAGGCGCCGCCTGCTGCCGTTTGTACTCACTACGCTCTACCAGTTTGACCACATGACGGACGGTCTCCAGATCGAAATGGTAGGCAGCGGCTATCTGTTCCGGTGTTTCATAACGCTCGACATAGGCCTGCAGAATGGGATCGAGCACCTCGTAGGGCGGCAATGAGTCTGTGTCTTTCTGTCCCGGGCGAAGCTCTGCCGAAGGTGGTTTATCCAGAATCGGCTGAGGAATCACTACGCGATCCCGGTTGAGATGCCGGCACAACTGGTAAACCTCCGTTTTGACTACGTCGCCGATCACAGCCAGCGCGCCGACCATATCTCCATAAAGGGTGCAGTAGCCAACCGACATCTCAGACTTATTCCCCGTAGTCAGCACCAACGCATTGAACTTGTTCGAAAGCGCCATGAGCAGGTTGCCGCGAATGCGCGACTGGATATTCTCCTCGGTGATATCCGGCTTCGCGCCGGCAAAAAGAGGGGCAAGCGCCGTGGTGTATTGCGTGAACAGCGGCTCAATGGGAATGGTTGTGAAGCAAATCCCCAGATTCTCGGCCAACGCGCGGGCATCGCTAATGGAACCCGCGGATGAATACTGGCTGGGCATGCCGATCGTAGTCACGTTCTCTTTGCCGACGGCATCGACAGCGATGGCCGCGACAAGCGCCGAATCTACCCCGCCGCTCAATCCGATCAGCACTTTTGAAAACCCACATTTGCGTACATAATCGCGAGTCCCAAGAACCAGGGCCTGATAGACCGCGGCATCCTCACTCGGATGCACGGGGCGGCGATCGCCTGTGAGCGCCTGGCTGTCGAAGTAGATCAGGTCTTCTTCAAACGAACGCGCCTGCGCCAGGATCTTTCCGTCGGGACCAACGGCGAAGCTGGCTCCGTCGAACACCAGGCTGTCATTGCCGCCAACCTGGTTCACCATCACCACAGGAGCGTTGTGACGCGCTGCGATCGCGGCCAGCATGCGATGGCGCAATGCTCGTTTGCCGCGGTAGTAAGGCGACGCAGAAATGTTGAGAATGAGCGATCCGCCGGCGCGCATCAATTCCTCAATGGGATCCACAGAATAGAGCCGGCTTGGCCAGAACAACTTATCGTTCCAAGCATCTTCGCAAATCGTCAGGGCAAGACGCTCTCGACCGAGGGTATGCAGGCACTGGTTTTCTGCCGGAGCAAAATAGCGCTGTTCATCGAACACGTCATAGAAAGGCAGCAACCGCTTGGACTGCACAAACTCGACTGCTCCATTGCGCAACAGAGCGGCAGAGTTCAGTACATGCTTGCCGGAGCCTTTAGGCGCGGCCGTTACGTACCCGCAGATCACGGCCATGCCCGTACCTGTAGTTGCCGCCGACGCGATCTCCGCAACTGCCTCGGAGTTGCGGGCGACGAACGATGGTTTATCGAGGAAGTCGGCCGGTGGGTAACCGCAGACTGCTAATTCAGGGAACATCACGACGTCAGCCTGTGCGCCGGCCGCCTCCAGGGCAAAATCGATTATTTTCCTGGTGTTCCCCTCAAAATCTCCTACCGTGGGGTTGATCTGAGCTAGAGCGATCTTCACCTATACAGTCTACCAACCGCGCCGAGCTGCCAGAAAATGTGCGCCCTAAGTTAACTAAGCTCACTCAGTCCCCTCCAAAGTCAACTTCGAGCAGAGAGGGGCGAACGAAACCCCGATCGGCGCGGTCGCCGGGGAGGACCGGGAACTGCAGAGCTCTCCACTGCGGTCGAGATGACAAAGGGGAGGGTAGGCGCTTTCCTCAGCAGCGGTTCCACAGGATGAAAGGGATGCCGAACCGATTCCACGGAGTGTAAGGGGCGCTTTACATCCTAGGGTCGCTAAGATAAAGCCATGCTGACTGAATCGCAGCGGGCTCGTGTTTCCGTGGTGCTGGCGCGCGCCCGTAATCCTAACAACATTGGCGCAGTCGCTCGCGCCATGCATGGTTTCGGCTTTACCGATCTGCGCCTGGTCAATGACTATCCGGTGGCCCTGGAAAGAGCGCGATCCGCCATCGACGCATCGGCCATCCTCGCCAGCGCTCGAGAATTTGTCACCGTAGGAGAGGCAATCGCCGACTGCACACTGGTAGTCGGCACCACGGCCGTGGGCGAACGCAAACAGGACCATCCCCTATACACACTTGCCGATGGCGCCGGCCTCATGCGATCGGTTGCCGATGGCCGCCGCAATCGCGTCGCCATTCTATTCGGTTCGGAGAAGACCGGACTGAGCAATGACGCGTTGAGCCACTGCCACTGGCTCATGACGATCCCCATGCACCAGACGCCCGGGCTGCGCCATGCATCGATGAATCTGGGCCAGGCCGCCGCGGTGTGTCTCTATGAACTTATCCGGGAGGCTGCGGGAGAGGCTGCGGGGGAGGCTGCGGGGCAGCCCTTAAACAGTCCGCAGCCTGCGGCCGGCGCAGAAGATCTTGAGCGCCTCACGACGCTTCTTGGCGAAGTGCTGGACTGCATCGGATACGCGAAGAGACGCCCGGCCAGCGCGGACCCAGCCGAGGTACGTCGCATGGTGCGACGCATGAACCTGAGCCAGTCGGATGCACGCAGATGGATCGGGGTCCTGCGTCAGTTGTTGTGGAAGATGGGAAGAACGGCTAGCGCGTAATCATCACTTCGTAGAGATTGTCTTTCGCCAGGAAGAACTTGGTATTGGCGTAGGTCTCGAACAACTTCTCGATCGTGCGATTGGTATAGACACGCTGCACCGCATAGGTGGTGCTGTCCTGAACGTCAATGCTGTCGCTTTCGGTCACATGGTAGCGGCAGAAGTTGGTGTCGGGTCCGGTGTTCTTGGTGTGGAAGAATGCCAGGACCTTACCACCGGGCCGCAGGGAAGAACGAAATCGCTTGATGACGGGTTCGACCAGATCTTGCGGGATGTAATCCAGCGTGGTCCACAGCAGGATCACGTCAAATTCCCTGCCCCCGAAGTCGAGATTGGAATCCAGAAATCCTTCTACATCGAACTGTGATGTCCCGCTGTCGTCCGGCTTGGTCATCCAGTTGCCGCGGAGAGCCTCATTGACGACATCAGCCATGTACACCCCGTGGCCGAGCGTAGTGAGGAAATTGATATTCGTCGGCGAGGTGGGTCCAATGTCAAGAATGCGCAAGCCTTGTTCAGACTGCAGGTACTTGAGCATGTCTTTCCAGGCGCTGGAATGCCGCGGCATCTTTGGCCCTGTAAGGACCGTAGGACGGGCAGACGATTGAGAGTCGTGTTGTGCCCTGCTAAATAAATTACGCATCACGTTCGTTACTTCTCGATCCCAGGCCCCTGCTGCCCGCGGAAAACAGATCCATCATGACCAGGCACTCCAGCAGTCCTTAGCGCGTCGCTGGAGCGGTAGCCGGAGTCTCGACGCCCTTCGCCGAGGACGCCGCGCCCACTGCGCTTTGCAGAGGCTCAACCTTGCCGCGGAAAACAGCATGCTCTTCAATCAAAATGCGGGCGGAACTAATGTCACCGACGAGATCGCAACCGTTGCGCAATTCGACGCGTCCTGTAGCGATGATATTGCCGCTCAATTGCCCAAGGATGACGACATCCTGGGCAGATATGTTGGCAGACACGTGAGCATTCGGGCCGATCGTAAGCCGGCTCTCCAACAGGGTAATGGTTCCCTCTACCTGGCCATCTACGATGAGGTCTTCGCTTCCCTTGACTTCGCCCCTAATTTGAACAGACTTCCCTATGACTGCGGCCGTGCTAGCCCCTGCATTCATCCGTGCCTGCCTCTCTGGTGTCTGCTCGCACTATACCCAAGCGGCGAAGATAACTGCAACCGGCAAAGGGGGTTAGGACATTCCGATGGTGCACAGATGTAAACTGGTATCTGTTGCCTCGCTTCTCACCAGGTAACTACGTTCGCCATGGGGGAGAGAGACACGAGGGCTATGCGATTCCATAGATACGGTCACCTCTTGCATTTCTTCCCGACAGCGATGTTCTATGGCGTGGTGCTTTTGGCAACCGGGACCGGCGTGGCCCAATCCAAATCCCACAATGGAAACCTAGCCGTCGATCCTGCAGCCCTTGTCCGCGACGCGAGTTGGAATGAGTTGCATCCCACAAGTCCGGGGCGTTCTTTCAGCTATCGCCAGCACAAGGTGGACCCCAAGGGCAGCACGGTCAAGGTCTTGTTTGAGACCAAGGACGGTGACGTCGCCCGGCTGTTCGAAAGAAACGGCAAGCCACTGTCCTCCGCAGAGGAACAGGCCGAAAACGATCGCTTGGTCAACCTGCTTGAGCATCCTGAAGTACAGCAACACCGCCACAAGAAGGAACAGGAAGACAGTGGCCGGGGCGACAAGATGGTACGCATGCTCCCGGACGCGTTCCTCTTTACGCTTGACGGCACGGTTCCTGGGCCCAACGGGCCAGCTTACCGGCTGCGTTTTAAGCCCGATCCAGCATTCAACCCTACGGATCGGGAGGGTGACGTGTACCACGGCATGGAGGGCGAATTGTGGATCGACAAGGCGCAACATCGCCTGGTGAAGATTGATGCCCACCTCGTCGCCGACGTGAACTTCGGCTGGGGAGTTCTGGGGAAACTCTATAAGGGTGGCAGCATCCTGGTGGAGAATGCCGACGTCGGCCTGCATCACTGGGAAACCACTCACTTGCAGCTGAAGCTGCAGGGAAAATTGCTGCTGATGAAGAGCGTGGACTTTTCAACCACGGAAGAATTCACCGATTTCCAGGTGCAAGACAAGCAATTGAACTACCAGGAAGCTATTCGCCTGTTGCAGAAGATCCCACCACCGTTCGTTAGGTAGGGCGGGGCCGAGTTGTCCCGCTGAGCATTTTCTTGCACAACAAAGCCCAACCCGCTTGGGACGCTGTTCCGCTGAGGGTTATCTAGTAAGCAACGAACCCCACCCGTCCTGGACGGGTGGGGTTTGGCTCCTGCGTCAGGATCTGCCGTTCAACAAAGCGCTTGATCCCTCGCAGCGCTTTCCCCACGATTCTCACGCGAAATCATCGCCACCCGATGAATCATCGAAAGACGAGTCATCATCAGACGAGTCGTCGTAAGACGCGTCGTCCAGGCTCAAGTCATCCTGATTGTTTCCGTCATCACGAAGGTCGTCGCTCGCTTGCTGCAATTGAGCGGCGCCGGAGCTGCTATCCCCTAAACCGCTGTAATCAGCCTGGTGATGGCCTTCGCCCAAGCTGCTCGATCGCCCTGGGTCATCGTAGTAGTTGTTAATGATGGTTTCCTCAGGCATCCCCCCACCGAAGTAGCCGCCCCCGCCGAAACCAGCGGGATGCCCGAACCCATGCAACAGCGACTCCACGCCTTGGAAAGCGAGCGCGCCCGCGGCAACACCGGCGGCTGTCGTGGCCGCTGTGCGCAAGAAGCTGCTGCCGCCCCCGGAAACAGGAACCGGGGTTCCGTAGGAAGGGACCGGACTCCACGGCTGCGCGTAAGGCGGTGCGCCATAACCCGGCGGCGGAGGAGGAGGCGGTTGGGGCAACGGAGGCGGCGGCGGTTGGGGAGGCGCCGCAGCTTCGCGATGACCGAGCAGGCTGCCCAGAAAGCTGGTGCTGTGCGCCGGCTGTTGCTGGCTCTGCCGCAACTGATCGATTTGCGCGGTCGCCTGATCGAGAGCGTACTTCTGAACCAGTACGGTCTGCGCGAGGATATAAAGCGCATGGGGATTCCGAGCAAGCGTCTGGTTCAGGAGTTGATCCGCCTCGGGGTCTTTTTCGGTTAGTTGGGTTTGCTCGACACGACCGATAAGGTCGTTCAACATCGCTTCTTCCTGGGGGGTCATTTCGCCTCCGGCACAAAAAATAGCGCCAAGTTATTCGACGCCGCGGACCCGTTTTTGGATGCTGTGCGGTCGCCAGGGCGCGCCGGTCAGGAGACCAGCGCCAGCACCTTGATTTCCTCTTTACGAACGGTCATTTTTTCTACCAGGTCCGCCCGTACTTCGAAGCCGCGGCCCGGGGTGCTGGGTACGTGAATCTCGCCTTTCGACGTCACCGTCACTTCCGGCTCGATAATGTCCTCTGCCCAATAGCGGCTCGATGCAGACACATCGCCGGGCAAAGAAAAATTGGGCAGCGTCGACATGGCAATGTTGTGCGCCCGGCCTATGCCACTTTCAAGCATGCCGCCGCACCACACCGGAATTCCCCGTTCCTGGGTCGCGTTATGGATCGCGATGGCTTCGCTGAAGCCGCCTACGCGTCCCAGTTTGATGTTGATGATGCGACAGGACTCCATCTCGATCGCCGCCAGGCTATCGCGCCGATTGCGTATCGACTCATCGAGACAAATCGCCGTATCGAGACGCTGCTGCAGCATGGCGTGAAAATAGAAATCATCTGCCCATAGCGGCTGCTCGATCATGAGGAGCTTGAATTCATCAAAGCTGACCAGGTGTTCGATGTCGCGCAAACGGTAAGCGGAATTGGCATCGCAACTGAGCACGATTTCGGGCCAGCGATTGCGCACCGCTTCGAACAGCTTACGGTCGAAGCCGGGCTTGCACTTGAGCTTGATGCGCTGGTAACCGCGGCTCAACTCCAGTTCCACCTTCTCCATCAGCTTCTCGACAGTGGGTTGCAGGCCGATGGACACACCGCAGGCGACCGTCTTCCGTGTTCCCCCCAGAAGCTCATACAGGGGAATCCTGCGCTTTTGCGCTTCCAGATCCCACAGCGCGTTTTCGAGCGCGGCCTTGGCCATACGATGGCCGCGCACCGGGCGAAAAATATCGGGGCACTTGCCGCCGCTCTGGTCATCGGCAGCCGTGAGCAGGGGCACCAATTCCTTGATGATCGTGATCCAGGCAGTGTCGGTTGACTCTTCGCTGAAATAAGGATGCTCCCCAGCCGTACATTCGCCCCAGCCGGAAAGCCCTTCTGCGCGCACCTCGACGAGAAGCATGCGCCGCTCGCGGGTCTCGCCGAAACTGGTAGCAAAGGGGTGAAGCAGAGTCATGCCGATCTCACGGAGGATGATCGAATCAATCTTCATGAAAAACCTGTCCTATTCCCTGGGGACGTGGAGAAGATGGCTCCAGCCATCGCCCGAGTTGGAAGATCCCGTTGCCTTCCGCGTCGATTTTGAAAGCGAATACAGTCAATTTCTTCTTGAAGGCTTGCTCAAACTGTTCCCGGTTGGTGCTTTGAAGATCCAGAACCCGTTGCTGGTCCGCCTGAGAGTGCCTCCACTCAGGGATTTGATGCGGTACCGTGATTTCGATCTCCACGGCGGGCTTCTCTACGGCCTGGCCACCCAGGAACGAGCCGACCCAGTCGCTCCCCAGCCACCACTCCGCATTTAGCCGGTCGGTGGGAATGCCACCGTGTAGTTGTGAAGAGGATACACCATAAAAATTCGGGGTATAGCTTCGGACGACAGCTCCCAGCCGGGCGATGTTGAGAAAGCTGTTCTTGATCTCCAACGGGTCAAAGGTCCATTCCATACGGCCAATGCCGCGCGCCAGGGCATCTTCGCGTTGCAGCAGCTTCAGGCGCCGCCCAATCCCCTGATTTCGATAGGCCGGGTTGACGGCCAGCATGTGTGAGTGCAGGTAGGGCCGGCCGCCCCCAGCGCCGGGCATGATTCCGGGCAAAGCCATGGCGAAGCCGACCAGGCTTCCCGCATCGCCCTGCGGACTGGCGCCCGGCCGCGACGTATCGAACGCACCCATCACCTGGCCGCCGATCTTCTGGCCAACCGCAAACACTCGCCTGGGAACGACATCGCGGTCGCCATAGCCCCAGACGTCCACCTGAAGCTGTACGCAGGCGGCGAACTCCTCAAGCCCCTGGCACGACCGGTACAAAATTGAGTTCGTTGCAGGACTCATTGGGAAGACGAGTTCTCCGCACTTTTGGCGCGGGCCCAGAGCGTCTCGAGCTCGTCGGCCGACAGGGTTTCGAGTGGCCGGCCGGAAGCCGCTTCCATGGCGGCAAAACGGCGGCGAAATTTGGCGTTTGTATGCCTCAGGGCAAACTCCGGTTCAACGTGTAGATGGCGGGCTACATTCACCATGGTAAAGAGAAGGTCGCCCACTTCGGAAACGACCGCCTCATCGGGAGCGCCCGTAGGAGCGGAAGAAGCGTCACGGATAGCCTCGCGCAGCTCCATCGTCTCTTCTTCTAATTTTGCCAGGATACCGTCCACCTCGGGCCAGTCGAAACCGGCCTTCCGGGCACGCGCACCCAGCTTCGCCGCTTCGAGTAACGCGGGTATATTGCGCGGAACACGGTCCAGGATCGAAGCCTCAGCCGGCAATTCCTCCTTCTCGGCTTGTTTGATCGCATCCCAATTGCGCAGTACCTGGGATGCATCGATACCGGAGGTTTCAAGAGCGCTCTTCACCGCATTACCCGCGGCGAGGGACGCTTCTTCCCCAAATACGTGCGGATGGCGGCGGATCAGTTTGCGATTGATGCCCGCGATCACATCGGCGATGTTGAAATAACCGGGCTCGCTGGCCATCTGCGCATAGAAAAGCACTTGCAGCAGCAGGTCGCCGAGTTCTTCGCAGAGATGGTTCCAGTCGCGCCGTTCGATGGCGTCGAAGACCTCGTACGTTTCCTCCAGCGTATATTTGCGGATCGTATCGAAGCTCTGTTCACGGTCCCAGGGGCATCCCCCTGGGCCGCGCAACCGTGCCATGATGCCTACGGCTTCTGCAAAAAGCGCGGCCGGATCGGGAGACTGTTCCTGCTCGGGGCTCATGCCACCACTTTAACCGACCAGGCTTGAGGATTCCCCAAAGACCCGCCTGTTAGCAGAGCGCGCCTGTTACTGTGGTCTGGTTGAGATAAAGGCTGGGACAGGCCACTTCGATGCTCTCAGACGCTGGGGTAAGGTGGTTTTCGAAGGGTACGAGCTTTCCGAACGTCAATTCGGGGCTCCGGGACGGCTTTTCTGAAGGGTACGAGCTACCTCGCCGCAGCGAGCTACCTCGCCGCAGCGAGCTTTAGCCCGTACGTCAATTCACAGCGTCAAGAGTGGCTTTCGCCACTGAGGGAAGGGTCAGCGGCCTTCATTCGACGCCCAGACGCTCACATGCGATCCGCACCATGATGAATTGGATTACTTGCATTTTTTTTGGATTCTTCGGCCTGGCGTTCGGCAGCTTCCTGAACGTCTGCATCGTGCGCTTGCCCGCGGGCGAGTCGGTTGCGTGGCCCCGGTCGCACTGCCGCCAATGTGGCCGGCCGATCGCCAGCTTTGACAACATTCCGGTATTTAGCTGGATCTTTCTAGGGGCCGCTTGCCGGGCCTGCGGCGGGCGAATCTCATGGCGCTATCCTGCCATCGAATTAGCGACTTGTGCTCTTTTTATCATGTGTTGCTTGCAATTTCCCTCACCGTGGCTTGCGGCCTGCTGGGCACTGCTCTGCTTTCTCTTGCTGGGTCTGGCCGTGATGGATGCCGAGACGCTCCTGCTCCCTAACTCATTCACACTGCCGGGATTGCTGGCAGGGATCATTTTTTCAGCCCTGCGCCCCGGCCTTACAAGCGGCATTTGGGCCTGGACCACAGCCGTGAAGGCAGCAGGCCGGTCGGTACTGGCAGCCATGATTGCCGCAGCCGTCTTGCTTGCGATTGCAGGCGCGTATTGGCTCCTGCGCCGTCGCGTGGGCATGGGAATGGGCGATGTTAAGTTGCTGGCGATGCTAGCGGCGTGGCTGGGGGTGCGGCAAACCGCCGTAGTGCTCTTTCTTGCAGTCGTCGTGGGGGCGATTTACGGCCTGGGAGTGATCCTCTTCCTACGCAACGGAACGGACGACGGAGAGACACAGGTGCCTGCTACCCAGTTACCGATTCCCTTTGGAACCATGCTGAGCCTGGCCGGAATCTATTGCATTTTTCTAGGCGAACGGACGCTGGGCTGGTACTTGAAATTTTTCCACTAACGCTGGATCAGTCCCACCGTTCGCGACCGGCGCCTGCTTTACGTTCGCAACGATCGACCGCAATTGCGTTACATGGTGCATTCCGTGGATGGCGTGGAAACGGCGCCACTGATCGACGCGCAGCGAACCAAGCCAGGGATGGATCGCCACCCGCTCCATGCCGAATGCGTGGCGGCATTGATCGAGCAGGTTATCCATTTGTTCCAGCTCTTCGCGCAAACAATCTACCAGTTGCCGGCCATTCATGGAGGCAAACTTACCCGCGACGGGTTTCGTCTCGTCGAGAGCCGGTACGCCACGCGGGAGCGCCCCAAAACTGAGAATCATCATTTGCAACAACCACTGCAACCGGGTCCGTTGTTGCTTGCGCGGGGCGTGCCCTTTCTGCAATCGGGTCTTGAGGGCGGTACCCGTCATGCGATAACTCAGCACCAGGTGCTCGACCACTTGCTGCGCGCTCCACTTGTAGGCCAGCCCCTTGGGATGAAGCTGGGCGGCCTCCGCGTCGAGTCCTTGTATTTCCTCAGCGATTTGACATACGACCCGTTCCAGAACGGCGTGCATAGGGGAGACCTTTCGCGAACGTCGCCTTCGATGCGAAGTCTAGAACAATGCACAAGACATAGGACACTGAAATCTTGAGTGGAACCTCGGAAATGATTACAACTTTGGTTACAGACTACGGCTGGGCCTGGAGTGTTTTCAGTGCCTTCAGGGACTGCTTTGCGCGCGGCCCATCGGGCACGATGGCCAGGTAGGTCTGGTAATTGCGCACCGCTTCAGCCTTGTTGCTGAGCATGCGCTGCGTCTCCGCGAGGCCGAAAATCGCTTCGACGTTGGTTGGGTCGGAAACAGTGGCCTCCTGGTAGCGCAGCAAGGCTCCCTTATAGTCACCAGATTTCAGGTAAAAGCTCCCCACTTCGATATCCTTCTTCGCGCGCACCGGGTCCACCTCGCTGGCGGGTACATCCACCGTATCGAGCGAACTGCTGGATTGGCTCGAACTCTCACCCGGAGGCACGTCGTTCTTTGGCGCTACGGCTGGGGCCTGGTCCTGCGAGTTCTGCTGGGCATGCTGAGCGGCCTTGGCGGCGGCGCGAGACACATCTTCGGGAAACGCGTTGTCGTCTTTGCTTTGCTTCTTTGGGCCGTCCTGGGTATCGGACGATGAAGCTTTACTTGCCTCTCCATTCCCTGCTGCTTTGGCAGCCGCGCGGGACACATCTTCAGGGAAAGCATTGTCGTCTTTCGCTGCGGGTTTACCGGGCACCTGGTCATCCGCGGGCGGCGTGCCAGCCGACGTTTCGCCTGGCGTTTCATGTCCAGCGGAGTCCGCGGGTGGTTTAGGAGCGGGCTGCGCTTTCGGCAGGGTCTTCTTTTGCGGCTGCGGCGCATCTGGAACCGATTGCGCCTGCATGAGACCGGTAAAGAGGAACAGACACGCGGCCGACGCGACGATTAGGAAGGTTTTACGCATCGTTACTCCCCTCAAGTTTAGTCCCCTGCACTCGAGCTTTCCAGCCGTGTTAGAAATCTATGAAGGAGACCAACTCTCTTCATGGGTTTGATGATTCGTTCTTCGTCGATACACGCTGCAGGCTGCTATACCACCTCGCCCATCACCAAAGGCTCGAAGGTGGTGGAATATACCGGTTTACGCATCAGCAAGCAGGAGGCCGATGCCCAATTTCAGGACTCGAAAATCACCTACCTGTTCGGACTCGGGAAGGGCGCAGAGGTGATCAATGGCTTCGGCGTAGCAATGTACATCAACCACTCCTGCGACCCCAATTGCGAGACCGAGGAACTGAAGGGGCGGGTGTGGGTGATGGCTCTGCGCGACATCGCTCCCGGAGAAGAGTTGACCTACGACTACAACCTATATGATGGCGACGAAGACGAGGCGGTTTGCTATTGCGGCGCCAGGAGCTGTCGCGCGACGATGTACTCCCCCGAGGAAATCGCGCGGCGCGAGAAAGCAGCCATGCGGAAAGCCCGAAGGGCGGCTGAAGCGCGCAAGAAGGCCAGGTTGGCGAAGAAGACGCCTGTCAAGTCGAAATCGGCCCGGTAACAGCTTTCTGCCTTGCTTTTGCGGCTTGCGGCAGCTTGAAAAGCAAAGGCCGCGTTCGGGCTACAATCGAAGAGAAACCACGCAGAACGTGGCACGGGTTCGCCGGCCCCCGGCGAGCCACGCGTAAATTTCAATCCTTCCTATGGCTTACCAGGTTCTCGCCCGCAAATATCGTCCGCAACAGTTCTCCGATGTCGCTGGTCAGGAGCACGTTACCCGCACCCTGGGCAACGCTCTCAAACAGGAACGGGTCGCCCACGGCTACATCTTCAGCGGCCACCGCGGCATCGGCAAAACGACCATCGCCCGCATTCTGGCCATGGCGCTCAATTGCCAAAACAAAATTGGCAGCGCGCAACGGCCCACACCCGAGCCATGCGGTGTTTGCGACTCCTGCAAAGAGATTCGCGCCGGCAACTCGCTCGACGTAGTTGAAATCGACGCAGCCACCAATCGCGGCATCGATGAGATTCGCGAACTGCGCGATGCCGCGCGCTACGCGCCGGCACGCGATCGCTACAAGATTTACCTGCTCGACGAAGCACATCAGATTACCGACGCCGCGTTCAATGCCCTGCTCAAAACGCTGGAGGAACCGCCTGCGCACGTCGTCTTCATGATGGCGACGACACAGCCGGAAGATATTCCGCAGACCATCCGCTCACGCTGCCAGCATTTCAGTTTTCATGCGGTCAAGTTCGATGACATTGTCACGCAATTGACGCAGATCGCGGCGCAGGAAGGTATCCTGGCCGATCCCCAGGCGTTGGCTTTGTTGGCCGAAGCCGGCGACGGCTCCATGCGCGACGCTCTTTCCATCATGGATCAGGCCATTGCCAGCGCGCCGTTGGTCGATGGGCAGGCAAGGCTTGACGCCAACGAGATCCGCGAGCTGATGGGCACCGTTCCCGATGCCGTGTTCGAACGCATCCTCGAGGCCGTCGGCGAAGGCCAGAGCGCAGCCGTGATGGAAGAGCTGAACCGGCTGCTGAATGCCGGCAACAGCCCATCGTCGATGGCGCGGCAAATGGTCCGCTATCTGCGCAACTGTCTCATGGCTAAACTCGGGGGCGAACAAACCGATCTGCTACAGATTTCCGGCGATGAGCGGGCACGCGCCGCGCGCACGGCGACGATCTTTGGCGAAGAAGACCTGACCCGCTTTCTGCAGGTCATGCTGCGTACCTTCGACGAACTCAATTACCGCCAGGAGCCGCGCCTGCATCTGGAACTCGGCATGATGAAGCTCGTGCACCTGCAGCGGCTGTTGCCGCTGGAGCAGATTCTCAGTGGGCTGCCGGGTGCTGCTGCACGCGCGCCGCGTCCGCTTTCGGGGGCCGGCGGCGCGGGCAGAATCACGAGCAGCAGCAGCACGAGTAGCAGCAGGCCCGCTCCCCCGGCGCCAACGCAGGCAGCGCGACCGCCGGCTCCTGATCCAAAACGGGCGCCGGCTCCCACCTCTAGCCCAACCCAGGCTCTCAGCCAGGCTCCGGCACTTTCTCCCTTCGAACTCGATCGCCAGCGCAAACAAAGCGGCGGCGAAGAAGAAGCGCTCACGAGCGTGGCGACTCCTGTTTCTCAGACCGCGGTAGCGGCACAGTTTGTTGCCTCACCAGAGGCGGTTTCATTACCCGTTGCGCCGTTTGCTCCGCAGGCCATTTTGGCGGCAGGCGTCGCGGCAGGAGTGCTAGATGAACCATTGCAGGACGAGCCAGTGGCGGATGAGCCAGTGGAGGCTGCTCCTCAAGGCGCGATAGCGATGGTGATGGAGGCTTCGCCCGCCGCCCTGCTGGTCGAAGACGAGCCGATCGCGGCCAGCCCTGCCATCGAGAGCTTTGCAAGCACCGGTGATTTGGACAGCCTGCGCGAGCAGGTCAGTGTTGCGCTCGATGAACAGGGGCACAACACCGCAGCATCTCTGCTCGGCGCCGGGCGCTGGCGGATAGACGAGGATGGCGCCATCCAGGTAGAAGTCGGCGTAAAGAAGACCATGCTCGGCCTGACCATGAACGGCGAGGCATGGAAGATCGTGCGCGAGGCATTGCGCCAGGCCGGCGCCACGCAGAAAATGACCGTGGTTCCGGGCGAAGCCCTGGAACAATCGGGCAACGCGCCGAAAGTATGGTCGCGCGATAGCATCGAATCAGTAGCCCTTGGCAACCCGCTGGTCAAGCAGGCGCAGGAGCTATTCAAGGCCGAAATACGCAGCGTGCTCGATCTGCGCGAGACCCCGGGCAACGGCCGAGGCAAAGGTTGAATATGAGAAGACGGAGCCATCTGTGAATCCATCAAAAATGCAGGAAATGCTCGAGCAGGCGCGCAACATGCAAGAGCAAATGCAGGAGAAGCTCAGCCACACGGTGGTGGAAGCGTCCTCGGGCGGCGGCGCGGTTACGGTCAAGATGAACGGCCAGAAGCAGGTGCTGCAGCTCAAGATCGACGCAGCGGCCGTGATGAGCCTGAGTTCGAGTCCGGCCGATCTGGAAATGCTGGAAGACCTGCTGACGGCGGCTTTCAACGAAGCGGGCCGGCGTGCTGACGAGGCGATCAAGTCTAACCTGACCGGCATGCTGGGCGGTCTCAACTTGCCGCCAGGGCTTATCTAGACCGTCGGGTTCAGGAGCTAACTTGCCTCAATTTGCAGAACCGATGGCGCGGCTGATCGAAGAGTTGCGCAAGTTGCCGGGCATTGGAAACAAGAGCGCCCAGCGGCTCGCCTTTCATATTCTGCGCGCCAGTCATGAAGATGCCCGAGCCCTGGCGGATGCAGTTCGCGAGTTGAAGGCGAAGCTGCTGCTTTGCTCCACCTGCAACAACATCACCGATGTGGACCCATGCACCTACTGTTCCAGTTCTACGCGCAGCCAGCGCTCGGTGTGCGTGGTGGAGGAACCGGGCAACATCGTGGTAATTGAAAAGACACGCAGCTACAACGGCGTCTACCACGTACTGCACGGCACTTTGTCTCCCCTGCATGGCGTTGGACCAGAACATTTGAGAACAGGCAGCCTGTTGACACGCATCGCGCAAGGCGATGTGGAAGAAGTGATCCTGGCGACAAATCCAACGGTCGAGGGAGAAGCCACGGCACTTTACCTGGCCGAGCTGTTGAAGCCCTTATCCGTACGCGTGACGCGTATCGCCACCGGAGTGCCGGCCGGCAGCGACATCGAATACGCCGACGAAGTCACGATGACGAGAGCCATGGAAGGCCGCCGAGAACTGTAGTTACCCCTCTCTTCGCCTGCAATGGTGTCGAGGAACGCAAGCAATCCCCGCCCCCTGTACGGGTGCCCCTCGTTCGCGCCCATGTTCGCGCCAGCGTACATGGGTTGAAAATGATGCCGCGATGCCGCTCAATTGCTTTTAGCATCGGGACGCGACGGTCTCTTATAAAGGCAGCCGACCCTGATCCTGATGCCTGACTCTCTTCTCTTCGCTACAACTCTCAGAAAAGCCCTGGAAAGGCTTCGCCCCGTCCTGTTCAACCCATGTACGCCAGTGCGAACATGCTGCACCCGTCCAGTTTTCATATGGCTTTGCTACACCTTCTGGATAGGTCTGCAACCCGGCCCCGCACAAATAACCGCACAAGCAACCGTACAAACAACCGCACAAGCCGCGCTCGCGGCCGCGCTGCACGGCACCGCTGCCATCGGGATCGTGATCGATTTACAAAGCGGCCAACCGCTGGCGGCGATTGGTAACGTGGATAGCCGCAGCACGCCGGGTTCCCTGCTCAAGCCACTCTTTCTTGCGGGCGCGCTTGAGCAGAACGAGGTAACCCCGCAAACCACAATCTTCTGCCGTCGCAATTTTCATATTCAGCAAGGCAGCCGCGACTGGAACGTCACCTGCACGCATCCACAAACGAATGTCGCTTTCAGCGCCAGGGAAGCGCTCGCCTATTCCTGTAATCGCTACTTCGCCGGGCTGGCTGACCGTATTACGCCCGCGCAAGCCGCAGCGATCCTCGCGCACTACGGAATTGCCTCGCCCTTAACACAGACCCGCGAGCAAAAAGAATTGCTCGTGCTGGGTCTTTCTGGAGTAACCGTCTCTCCCAAACAAATCGCGATCGCCTTTCGCAGGTTAGCGCTCCACGGCAACGAGGACGTAGTCCGCGAAGGGCTGGCAGATTCGGTAATCTACGGCATGGCACATAACGCCGCCGTGCACGGAATGGACATCGAGGGAAAAACCGGAACCGCCAGTGATCCCGGCGAGAGCTGGAGCCACGGTTGGTTTGCCGGCGCGGGCCTAGCCGGCTTCAGGCAAGTGGTTCTCGCCGTTTATCTTGACCACGGCAATGGCGCCGACGCGGCGCGGCGCGCTCAGCGTTTCTTTTCGCCGGCAACAACTTCGACGGCGACAGCGAAATGAAACCGTACCAACTATTCGCACTCATGCTGGTTACGATAGCGGCGCGCGGTGCAACAACGACCGGTGCGCGCGAACTTACCGTCGAGCTATGGTCAGGGAAATCGCTGACTCAGCTGACACTAACACCCAGCAACCGCGGGCAAAACGCGATCCAAAAACCGATCCAAAAAGCGATCCAGGTGGAGTGGGCTCGGGACGGACTCCACCTCTCCACGGGCGGAACAGTAAAGAATATCGAGCTCAACGGACGGTTTCGCGTGCATGCGCGTATCGCAAAGAGCGAGAAGGAAGTAGCGGGCTTCGAAGCAACTGACATGGAAGCAGCCGGCAAATGGAGCATTACCTGCCGGCAACGCGGCCTGCGGCTCTTGCTGACCTTGCCCAGCGAAGACTATGTAATGGCCGCACTGAATGGCGAAGCCGCACCAGACGAGCCAATCTCCTCACTGAAGGCCATGGCCATCAGCATCCGCACCTTTGCACTGGTAAATGCCGTCCGGCATCGCGCCGACGGCTTCGGGCTCTGCGACAACACGCACTGCCAGGCTCTTCGCCTGCAACGCGTACGGGGCGAGATTGCGCGCGCCGTGCGCGAGACCGCCGGGGAAACACTATGGTTTCACGGCCGGCGTGCCCACGTTTACTACACACAGCATTGTGGCGGCGCAAACGAACTCGCACCCAACGTCTGGCCGGCAGAGCACGCTGGCTACCTCTCACGGAGTCACGCCGACCCCTACTGCGTGCGGCGGTCCGCGGCCGCCTGGCATGCGCGCATACCCCTTACGCAGCTCAACGCGATCTTCCACGCCCAGGGTTGGCGCACACCCTTCCCAATCGAAACAATTCGCGTGACACAGAAGACAGCGAGCGGACGGGCCCGCCTCATCGAAGTCACCGGCCGCGGTGTTGCGGCGACCCTGTCGGCCAGCAGTGTCCGCTTCGCCGTGGACAGAACGCTCGGCTGGAACCAGATGCGCAGCGACTGGTATACGGCCACGGTGTCGGGCGATTCACTGGAAATCCTCGGCAAGGGATACGGACATGGTGTGGGCCTTTGCCAAGCAGGCGCCTATGAAATGGCGGCGGAAGGCCATAGCGAGACAGAGATTCTTGAGTTCTACTTCCCCGGAACACGAGCCGGCATCACCCTGACAGACCAGGGTTGGCAAAGCATTGCAGGCAACGGATGGAGCCTACTGACCACCAGGCCAACCGATCGGCTGTTGGCCGAAGGAGACGCTGCCTGGTCCAAAGCGCGTTCGCTGATCGGCGGAGCCCAGATCGCTCCCAAGCCGACCGTTCAGGAATTGCCGAGCACTGAACTCTTTCGTCAGACCACCGACGAGCCGGGCTGGATGCTGGCCTCGACGCGCGGCGCGTCCATCTTTCTGCAACCGCCTGCTGTGCGGCAAAAAAGCGGAGCAGACAAGGCCCTGCTCCTTCATGAATTTCTCCATGTATTGGTAGAGGGGCAGGCAGGGGGCAAAGCGCCATTATGGTTGCGTGAGGGGTTGGTTGAGGTTTTGGCAGATCCCGTGAAAAGCAAAGCGGGCGCCGGCAAATTCTCTCCAGAGGAAGTGGATGCAACGCTGGCGCACCCTTCGGACGCAACCGCCTCGCGGCAAGCACACCACGAAGCGAGACAAATGACGGAGCGGTTACTGGCACTTTACGGCATGCCGGCAGTGCGTGAGTTTCTGCGTGAAGGAGTTCCATCCGGCGTCTTGTCCGGCCTTTGACCCTTTGAGATGGAACCATGGGCAAATTGGCTCCACGCCGCAAAGGCACCCGCCATGGGGCATCCGAGCATCCGAGCCTCTGGCAAGCACCGAGGAGTGAGCAGAGTCGCTCAGATTTCCTCTGCCATCATCGGTCACATTCCGCCGTTCTGGCGTAATATGTGGTTTCATCGGGGGGGGTGTTCCCCAACAGGAGCGCTTCCGTGGCCAGTGCGGAGCAGGTGTTCGATCCCGTGGTTTTTCTATCCAGCGCAGGACTAGGGCGAAGAATTGTTCAGTTAAGGGCGCGCGAGACGATCTTTTCTCAGGGCAGCGTCGCCGATGCCATCTTTTACCTCCAGAGCGGCCGGGCACAACTGACGGTCGTTTCAAATACAGGAAAAGAAGCAACTCTGAGCCTGCTCTCCGCAGGCGATTTCCTAGGAGAAGAGTCGCTCGCGGCAGTCACGGGTCGCAGGCCGGCGACTGCGACAGCCACCACGGCTTGTAGAGCACTCAGGATAGAACGGTCGGAGATGATACGCGTGATGCATGAAGAACAGGCACTCTCAGACTTGTTCCTCAAGTTTCTGCTTGCCCGCACCATGCGGACCCAGGCTGACCTGGTTGACCACCTTTTCAATTCAAGTGAAAAGCGTCTGGCGCGCATCCTTCTGCTGATGGCGGAATTTGGCAAAACTGGTGAACAGGAATGTGTGATTCCAAAGATTACGCAGGAGACGCTCGCCGAGATGATCGGGACCACCCGGTCCCGCGTGAGCTTCTTTATGAATCGATTCCGCAAGCTCGGCTTTATTGATTACAACGGCCGCATCAAAGTACGTAAGTCGTTACTCAACGTGATACTGCATGACAATCAGGCGGGGCAGAATACGACAAGCCCGGCGATGCCCGGCGTATCTGAGCGAAAGCCCGCAAAACGCGAGCAGTGGTCGCCAAAGCCTGAAGCATCTCGACAGTCATAAGGATCTTCTTCTCAATGCGCTCGACGTCACGCGCGGGTTGAGCCTGCACCCGGCGCAGATGCTGCGGTAGTATCCTCGTGAGCTCAAATAAGCCGGCAGGCCTCACTTGGCGGTATCTCCGCGGAGCCAATAAGAATGAAGATCAACTCTGGATCCTTTCGTGTGCTACCTGGTAAGGAACTCAAACTTAGCGGCTGCAAAACACTCATCAAGCCCTTCTATCGATCTGAGCAGGAATATCGTGAAACGCTGGAAGAACATGTTCAGCGACTAAGCAACCTGCAGCGTCTGCACTACGCGGATCATCGCTATGCTCTGCTCTTCATCTTTCAAGGTGTGGATGCAGCCGGCAAAGACGGCGCGATACGGCATGTGATGTCGGGAATCGATCCACAAGGTTGCCAGGTATATGGTTTCAAACAACCGAGCGAAGAAGAACTGCAGCATGACTTTCTCTGGCGCGCGACGTGCCGTCTACCCGAGCGGGGCCGCATCGGTATCTTCAACCGTTCCTACTACGAGGAAGTGCTGGTGGTAAAGGTGCATCCTGAGCTTCTACTCAACCAGGGCCTGGCCGAAGAACTCCGCAATTTGAATAAAATATGGCACGAGCGCTACCGCTCCATCGTCGAGCTTGAAAGCCACCTCTATCGCAATGGAACGCGCACCATCAAGATCTTTCTGCATCTTTCACAGGAAGAACAGCGCAAGCGATTTCTCAAGCGCATTGAAGAACCAGACAGTAACTGGAAGTTCTCCATGGCGGATGTTCAAGAGAGAAAATATTGGAAGCGCTACATGCAGGCCTATGAGACTTGCCTGAATGCGACCAGTACTCGCCAGGCGCCCTGGTATGTGGTGCCGGCTGACGACAAGGAGAACGCCCGTCTTATCGTAAGCCGCATTCTCCTGGACGCGCTTGAGAGTCTGCACATGTCGTACCCCAAAACAACCCCGACCCGAGGGCGAGAATTGCAGTCTATCCGGCTGCAGCTCAAGAAAAGCTGAACCTGAAGTTCAACTTCCGCTTCGGGCTATTTGGGTTGACATCCGACCCAAGGCGGGTGGATACTTGGGTCGAATGACGACCCAAGCCACCAATTACGACCGTATCGCCTTGCTGCAGGGCACGCTCGACCTGCTCATCCTGAAAATTCTTGTGCTTGGGCCATGCCACGGTCAGGGTGTTGCCCGCCTTATCCAACGCCAGTCGGAAGATGTCTTTTTCGTCGACCACGGATCGCTCTATCTCGCCCTGCAGCGCCTGGAAGACAAGAATTGGATTCGCGCCAAGTGGGGCATAAGCGAGAACAATCGCAAGGCCCGCTTCTATTCGCTCACGCCCAAAGGGCGTGACCAGTTGGTCGAGAAAACCGGCGAGTGGCGCCGGCTCACACGAGCGATGGATTTGATTCTCGACGTCAGCAAAGGACCGCAAAGCGAGGAGGTATAGCCATGTTCAAGCGCAAACGCAGTGCCGAAGACTTCGCAGAAGAAATCAAAGCTCACCTCGAGCTCGAGGCCGACGAGTGGAAGCGCGAGGGGCTGAGCGAGGACGAGGCCCGACGCCAGGCACGACGTGAGTTCGGCAACGTCCAGGTGGCGAAGGAACGCTTCTACATGCGAACTCGCCTTGCCTGGCTCGACAAGCTCGTGCGCGACATACGTTTTGGCATACGTTCGTTGTGGCAGACACCGGGATTCACCCTGACGGCCATTCTGACCCTCGCCCTGGGCATGGGCGCCAACACCGCGGTGTTCAGCGTGATGAATGCGGTGCTGCTGCGATCATTGCCGATTGCCGATCCGCAGCGGGTGGTCTATCTACGCACCTCGGGTCCACCTCCCGGAACCGGAACCATCGATACACATGGAACCTTTTCCTATCCCGTATACGACGCATTGCGCCGGCAAACCGAAGCCTTGAGCGATGTAATCGCCGTCGCACCACTGTCTGTCGACAAAGTAAACATGCGCATCGGCGCACAGCCCGAAGCCGCGGAAGGCGATATGGTGAGCGGCAACTTCTTCAGCGCTCTGGGCGTAAATTTAGCACGCGGCCGAGGCTTTACAGCCCAGGACGAGGCGGACCATACCCAGAAGCTGGTGATCAGCTACGGCTACTGGACGCGGCGCTTTTCTCGAGATCCCGAAGTACTGGGCAAGACCCTCTATGTGAAGGGCGTTCCCTTCACCGTCATAGGGGTGGCGGCAGAAGGCTTCGAGGGCACCGGGGCTGGATCGTCGATCGACTTCTGGATGCCTCTGCAGAATCGCGTGGAGTTCAACGTCCTGGGCAATCCACCAGAGAACGGCAAACTTTACCAGCAGGATCCGACGTGGTGGTGCCTGCACCTGCTCGGTCGATTGGCGCCGGGAGTGAGCCGCGAACAGGCACGGGCGCGCCTGCAAAATGTATTTCAGACAGCGGCTTACATGGGTCTCAGTTCACCGAAAACGGGCGAAAAGCTGCCGGTTCTGAGCTTCGCGGATGCCAAGAATTTCCCTGGCTACGAGGATAGGTATGGCAAGCCGCTTCGCATGTTGATGGTCATGGTTTGCCTGGTGCTGCTGATTGCCCTCACCAATGTGGTCATGCTGCTGATGGCGCGCAATGCTACAAGGCAGAGAGAGTTCTCGCTGCGGCTGGCGTTAGGGGCACGGCGTGGCGAGTTGTTGCGCCAACTGCTCACCGAGAGCTTTCTACTGGTAACAGCCGGCGGCACGCTGTCATGGCTTTTTGCTGTGCTCGCGACACGCATGCTGGGTCGTTGGGCTCTGATCGAAAGCAGCCTTGCTCCCGACAAGACAGTGCTGTTGTTTACCCTCGCAGTCCTGGCATGCGCGGCGGCGCTATTTGGTCTGGCGCCCTTTCGTGTTGCGATCGCCGGCGGCGCTGGCATGGCATCGAAGACCTCGGCGGCGACATCGAGCGCAGACGCCGGAAAGACGCGCGCAGGAAAAATCATCGTCGCAATACAAATGGCCCTGTGCGTTGTTCTGCTGGTGGGCGGTGGTCTACTCGTCCGCAGTCTCAACAACCTTCAGAATGTTCCTCTGGGTTTCCCAACAGAGGGTCTGCTGGTTTTCGGCCTGAATCCTCAGAGCCTGCGTTCCGAAGAACAGCTCGTGCAGTTTTACGAGGAGCTGCAGCGCCGCCTGCGCACGCTGCCGGGCGTAGAAGCGGTATCCGTGAGCCGGGAGCGGATCGGGTCCTGGTCGTCGAACAACACCAATGCAACGGTCGACGGCAAAGATTTGAGCGCAACGCAGGGCATTCCAACGATGATGCGGAATAATGAAGTGGGGCCCGACTTCTTTCAAACGATCGGAGTGCCCGTGCTTCTGGGACGAGAATTCACAGACGCGGACTCCAGAGCAACCCATCCCGTCACCATCGTGAATGAATTCCTGGCACAAAGATTTCTACCCAACCAGAACCCATTGGGCCACCAGATCAACGGGTTCACCATCGTGGGCGTGGTTAAGAACCACAAATACCGCAGCATGGACGAAGAGCCTATACCCATGGCCTGGTGGAACTACGCGCAGGCTCCCGATGAAGGCCAATTGAATGTCGAGATGCGCGTACGTGGAAACCCATTGGCCATTCTGCCTGAAGTTGGCAAAGTAGTCGCACAAATGGATCCCGACGTTCCGTTGATCAAGCCTATGCTGCAAAGGAAACAGTTCGAGGAAACGATCTCGCAGCAATTGATGTTCGCCCGCCTCGCGGAGTTCTTCGGGCTTCTGGCTGTCGTGCTGGTAGCCACAGGACTGTACGGAACGCTCGCCTACCGCGTGAGCATGCGCACAGCCGAGATCGGCGTGCGCATGGCCGTCGGAGCAAGGCGCGAACAGGTGATTTGGATGATTCTGAAAAGCAGTCTGCAACTCACAGCAATCGGCATCCTGCTGGGCCTGCCGCTGGCCACGATGGTTGGCTACGCATTGACGTCAGCGCTCTATGGTGTGAAGCCGTTCGACGCACTAAGCTACAGCCTGGCAGTGCTGGGCGTCTCGCTGGTTGCGCTCACGGCAAGTGCGGTGCCCGCCGCTCGCGCGGCGAACATCGATCCGTTGACGGCCCTGCGCACGGAATAAGGCCCCTCAACCACCATTCGAAACTGCTCTCCATAGAGCTAACGAAACCTCCCCCTTGTCAGCCCGACCGAAGCGAAGCCTACCCTGTCATCCCGACCGGAGCGAAGCGAAGTGGAGGGACCCGCGGTTCGCTTCCCTCCCTCGTAATCAATGTTGAGGTAAGGGCCTACACTCCCCCTTGTCATCTCGACCGAAGCGTACCCGGATTTCCTACTTCGCAGCAACTGCCACGGCCACGTATGCGGTTTTCTTTCAAGGAAACCGCACGGAGTGCACGCGCGCCACAAAACTCGACAGGAAATCCGGGGGAGCGGGGTGGAGAGATCTGCAGTTCTCTGCCACCATCAAATCTGCTCTCAATAGAAGTAACCAACCCTCCCCTTTGGGAAACAGCGAAGTGAGCCTGGCACTGAAATCCTCTGAAGCCCTCCGGTTGAACCATTGACGCCGGAGCAATTGCTACTCGAGGACAGAAAATGCCGGATATACTAGCTGCAACTTTATGCCCCTACGCATCCTCCTCTCTTTCCTTCTGCTAGTGCCTGCCGCGCAAGCGCAGATCAACTCCGCGCCTAACGCCAGTGGCGGCTATATCCGTGACTCCCGCCAGCACCCCGCCGAGCCCTCCCGCGACAACGCATTTTCCATGACCATCAACCGCTACGGCATAGCGGCTACTCTTCAGACTCTTGGCTCGCAGGCCAGCGCTACGATCCTCGCCAAAGGAGGCAATGCCGTCGATGCGGCGATCGCGGCGAATGCGGCCGTCGGCGTCATCGAGCCGATGATGAACGGCATCGGAGGAGACCTTTTCGCCGTCATATGGGACCCGAAAGAGAAGAAGATGTACGCCCTCAACGCGAGCGGCTGGTCCGCCAAGGCTGAGACCATCGAGGCCATGAAGGCCAAAGGCCATACAACCATGGACGAAAGCAGCATCTATTCTGTCACCGTTCCCGGAGCCGTTGCCGGCTGGGAGGCCCTGCACGCAAAGTTCGGCAAACTGCCGCTCGCTGTCGACCTTGCCCCTGCCATCGCTCTGGCTGAAAACGGCTTTCCTGTCACTGAGACTGACTCAGAAAACTGGGCCCACGCCGGCATGCGATTCAAGGACCGGGCCGCTTTCGCTTCGACCTTTCTTCCTGATGGAACCTATCCGCGGGTTGGGCAGATGTTCCGCAACCCCGACCTTGCCAACAGCCTTCGCCTGATTGCGAAGAACGGCGCCGACGCCTTCTACCGCGGTCCTATCGCCGATGCCATTGTCCGGCTCTCTGACCAGAACAATGGCTTTCTCACCAAAGCCGACTTGGCCGATTACAAGCCCGAATGGGTAGAGCCCGTTTCCACTACGTATCACGGCTGGCGCGTCTACGAGACCCCTCCGAACACCCAGGGCATCGCTGCTCTTTCCATGCTCAACGTCATGGAACTCTATCCGCTTCGCGAGTGGGGCCATGACTCAGCTAAAACACTGCACATCGAAATGGAGGCCAAGGCACTGGCCTATTCCGACATGCTTCACTATGTCGGCGATCCGCACACCGACGACATTCCCACCAAAAAGCTCATTTCCAAGGAACTCGCAAAAGAGCGCGCCAAAGGTATTACCGAGAAAGCCAACTGTAAAGTGCTTCCCTCGGATCGCAAGGAGCAGCTCGACAAGTTGCAATCCGACACCACGTATCTCGCCGCCGTCGATCGCGACGGTATGGTCGTCTCGTTCATTCAATCGAACGCGGGCAACTTCGGCGCTGGCCTTGTCGCAGAGCACACCGGCTTCGTGCTGCACAACCGCGGCGACGGCTTCTACATGGAGCCGGGCCAGCCCAACTCGCTTGCAGGTCACAAGCGTCCGCTGCACACGATTATCCCCGCCATCATGCAGAAAGATGGCAAGACCATCGGCTTCGGTATTATGTCCGGCTTCAACCAGGCCCAGGCGCACGCGCAGTTCGTTGCCAACGTGGTTGACTTCGACATGAATATCCAGGCCGCTATGGACGCTGCCCGCTTCAACAAAGGGAATTCCGGCTGCGCCGTCAATCTTGAGGACGGCTACCCACGCGAGGTCTTCGAGCAACTCGCCTCGCAAGGTCACCAGATCAACCTTGTACCGCGCTACTCGCAGGTAATGGGACGCGGCAATGCCGTCATGCACGACGACACTCTGGGCGTAAATTTCGGCGCCTCCGATCCCCGAGCCGATGGACAGGCCATTCCCGAACAACCGCCCTACTAACAAATTTTCGGCCGCTGGAATCAGGTTCTCGAAGTCTCGTATCGAGTGTGAGTGGGCAGAAAAACTCGGACCACTGTGCCGCGATTTTCCGGCTCGACATGGCTCTCCATGAAGATCCGCCCACCGTGCCCTTCGACAAACTGCTTCGCGACGAACAGGCCAATTCCTGTGCCGACCGTAGCCCGCGTCGTGAAAAAGGCATCAAACACCTTCGGCAAATCGTCCGCTGGAATGCCAACGCCGTTGTCTGCAATGGTGAGCACAACACCGTCTGCCGGACGCTCGGTATCGCAAACAGAAACTGAAAGTGTGCCTCCCGTGGGCATGGCATAGATCGCATTTGCGATTAGATTCGAAATCACCTGCATCATCTCACCACGCCGGAGGACTACTTTTCGCGAAGGCGAAAGGGATTTTTCGATCGTAATTTCTACCGCCGTGCAACGCGGTTCGTAGATCGTGAGGGCGTGTTCCGCAATCTCTTCGAGAGAGGCCAGGCTCGCTGAAGCGTGCTCCCGGTGGTACCCAAGGGTCTGCTTGGCGATATGAGAAACCCGTCCGAGTTCACTCTCTGCTGTGGCGAGATAATTGGAACCCTCCTCGTCAGTGATCTTCGAGCGGAGCAGGAAAAGCAGATTCATCACGGCTTCGAGCGGATTGTTGATCTCGTGGGCAATCGTTGCAGCCATGCGGCCAGTGGCTGCAATCTTCTCCGCCTGCAGTAGAGACTGCTCCAGGCGCTTGCGGTTGGAAACGTCGCGGAGGATCTTCGAAGCGCCAATGACCTTGCCGTTCGCGTCCTTGACTGGAGACACGGAGAGGGAGACATCGATCAGCTTCCCATTCTTGGCCCGTCGTACGGTTTCGAAGTGCTCTACTCGCCGGCCCGCACGAATATTCTCAATGATGGTCTGTTCATCGGAATGCAGGTGCTCCGGAATGAGCTTGAGAATCGAAGAACCGATCATCTCATCCGCACGATAACCGAAAACTCTCCTGGCAGCGTCGTTCCAACTTGTGATGATTCCATTGAGATCCTTGCTCAGGATGACGTCATCCGACGAGGCGACGATCGCTGCGAGTTCACCGAGATGCTTGGTGCTCTCGCGCGCTTTTGTCACGTCCTGGACGGTGCCCAGGATCTTGCCGCTCGAGCCGTCCGTGGGAGGCTGGAGATTCCCGTGGACCTCAATACGCCGCAGCGACTTGTCTGGCCGGCAGATCAGGCCCTCGAAATGAAACGGCTCGCCCTTCTCTAATGTCCGTTTGACGGCCTCCTGGAAGGCTCCCCGATCATCCTGTTGGACTGCCTCGACTAGGAACCTCGCTCCATGGACTGAGCCCTCTTCGCGCGTGAGTCCGAAAATCTCGTACATGCGATCGTTCTCCCAGGTCCAGCGGTCGGCCGCGGTATCCCAGACGAAAACACCCAACTCCGCAACTTCGGTTGCAAGCTTCAACTTCGCTTCGCTCTCCCGTAATTGGCGAGCGCCGAGCACCGTCTCGGTCGTGTTGCGGAAGGCGTCATACACGCCGCCGATCCGGCCATTCTCGTAAACGGGGATCAGGGAGTAGTTCCAATAGTGATCTTCGAGCACCCCATGGAAGAGAATGGGGATGAACATATTGTCCCGCACCGCCGTCTCCCCCCGATACAAACAGGCTTCCAGATCGGTGCCTACCAGGTCCCATGCCTCGTGAAAAACGTCACGATAGAGGCCCCCAAGGGCGCTTGGATGTTTGACCGTCAGAGTAGAAATCGCCGCATCGTTGTAAAGAAACACCATCTCCGGCCCCCACGAGAGGATCGTCGGAAAAGGCGAATGCAGCATCAGGTTTGTAGTGGCAAGTAGAGTCTCGGACCATCTTTCAATGGGCCCTATGGGAGTACGCGACCAGTCATATTGGCGAATACGCCCAGCCATTTCGCTCGACCCGGTAATGAGGGCATTGGCTCGGGATGCATGGATCGGTTTGTTCATTCGATCGTCAGCTCCGCCTGCGTATTTAACCTTCTTTTAACAATCCTAAACGGAAGCCCGATTCCAGCATATGGAGTCACCTGAAGGGGCGTTTTTACCCCCTCTCCTTTGTCATCTCGACCCGAGCGAGCCGAGGGATCTGCGGTTCAACCCACCATCGAAACTGCTCTCAATAGAGGTAACCACACTGGAAGTTTGTGAGCGCAAGGCTTATTTACATAGAATGGAAGCTCGATCCGGCCCCCGATCGAGAGATGACGAGACATGGGCAGACCATCTCTAAGTGGCTGACAAAAGGAGAGATATGGCAAAAGCAAATGGTGGTTTGCAGCAGCCAACAAAGCTCAAACCCCTTGACAGCAAAACAGGTCTCTACCAGGTAATCATCGAAACGCCGAAAGGCAGTCGCAACAAGTTCGCCTACGATACACAGCAACGGATCTTCTCGTTGAAGAAAGTGCTTCCTGCAGGCATGGACTTTCCCTACGATTTTGGATTTTTACCGAGAACGCTCGCCGACGATGGCGATCCGCTCGATGTTCTACTTCTAATGGACGAACCCGCATTTCCCGGCATCGCCGTTCAGTCGCGTCTCATCGGTGTCATTGAAGGTGAGCAGATCGATGGTAAGAAGAGAGTGCGAAACGATCGCATCGTCGCTGTGGCCGATGCCAACCATATGTATGCCGGCATCAAGAAGCTGGATGATCTTCCCAAGCGCTTCGTGAATGAACTGGAGGAGTTCTTCGTCAACTATCACAACCTCGAAGGCAAAAAGTACAAATTGCTGGGTTGCCATAGTGTTCGTACAGCGCAGAGGCTCATCGAAAAGGCCTCGAAATGATGGAGCTCCTGTACCGCTTTCTCATCGGAGGCGTCGCGGTGAGCGTGTTTGCGCTCTGTGGTGATCTGCTGCGTCCTAAGAGCTTCGCTGGATTGTTCGGTGCCGCACCTTCGGTCGCGCTGGCCAGTCTTGCCCTCACGCTCAAGCAGCACGACACCTCCTACGCGGCGATGGAAGGCCGGTCGATGGTCTTCGGCGCAATCGCGTTTCTTTGTTACGCCTACCTCGCGGGCCAATTATTAAAGCGCACCGGTAAGAGCGCGCTCCTGGTGACGGTGGCGGCATTGCCTGTGTGGTTCGGCGTTAGCTTTGGTTGCCTCCTGCTCGCGAGAGGGACCAGCTGATGTTCATCCGGATGGATTGGTCTTCTCTGTCGAAAACCAAACCGCACGAATACGCAATGCGCTTCGTCTTCGGTGGCTTTTGTACGGCGGTAGCAGGCCTGATTGCGAGTCACTACGGTCCGGCGGTCGGAGGGCTCTTCCTCGCCTTTCCAGCAATTTTCCCCGCTGCTGCCAGCTTGATTCAAAATCACGAAAGACTTCGAAAGGCGGAAATCGGGAAGGATGGCCGCAAGCGGGGAAGCGATGCTGCGGCCCTCGACGCGTTCGGAGCGGCTCTCGGGAGTTTGGGGCTAATCGGCTTCGCTGTTGCGTTGTGGAAGCTTGTCACAGCGATCCCTGTCACCCTCACTCTGAGCGTGGCGTTTGCAAGTTGGGCGCTCGTATCGTTCGGGGCGTACCTGACGCGGCTACACTGGCCCCGGCTCGTCAACGTTCGGCACTCCTGACTGAACAATATCAATCTAACTGAGCACGTCGAATGCCTGGGACCACGTCAAACGTGTTGCGGTGGAATCACCAGATCGGGCAGAGACGACTCAATGAACGGCATGTTTGATTTCTCAAAGCCAGACACCCGTCCCTGCATTCTGGATCCTACGACTGGACAGGTCACGAACAAATAGATCGCTTACCGCACCGGACTCTGGGTACCACTAGTGAAGTTCCGTTTGAGTGGCTGCGGTCACGGGGTCCGCGGTCTTATCCGCGGCCGGTGTGCTTTGTTGACTCTGTTTCATGTCAGCTCCCGCAGGAACGGCTACAGCTGCCGATTGCGCGGGCTCGGTAATAACAGGTAGAACCGCTGTGTTCACAACCGCCGGATCGTCACGCAATTTGAAGTAGAGCGTCCCATTGGGCCGCGGCACACTCAACGTACTTTCGCCAAAACCTTCCGGCACCGTGATGGCATTCGCTAACTGAGCGTCCGCGCCTACCTGGTCGAGCAGAAACAGGTTTGTTCCCAGCAGCGTGCAAAGCGCCGCCCCGGTTGTGCACTTCAGCTCCTTCAACTCCGGCACGCGCACGAGCGTTGCCAGGGGCTGCCAGTCGCCAGCGACCCCTTCGGCGCTCACCGGCCGAAATTGCAGGGGGCCAAAAGCCGATCCTCCAAACGCTTTGGCAGGATCGAGTGTCACCAGAGCCGTCTTGCTATCCTGCAGCACGATACCGCTCTCGCCGACATGCAGTGTTTTGGAAAATCCATTGTCACTGCTGGCCACTTCAATTGCCTGGTCGCGCGGGAAGGCTGCAGGGGTCACCGCTTGCACAAAGAAGGTAAGCTCCGCATGGGCGGGCAATTCCTCCTGACTCCCCAACTGCACCACCGAAGCCGGTCCATCCAGATGGATGCTCTTGTTCATCAACTTAACGTTGGGCCGGCCTGCCAGCACAATTGAGTCCAGATCGAGCAGGCGCCCGTCTTTCAACGTCACCTTCACCGTTACGTTCTGCCCGGATTGAAAACTTTGAGCTGCCGAAGAGGGCGCAGCCAATTGCAGTGAATCGATCTTGCCGCTGTGCGTGAGCGCAGCCGCGGGCGAAAAGACGACATTGTTGGCCGTCATGGTTGCCACTTCATCGAGGCGCGTACCCGTGAGCACGCCCTGAACGTCTCCTGCGTGCAGCTGGAATCCGTCGAGCTTCGCGGGTTCGGAATAGGTGTGCAGGGCAACCTTATCCTGCTTTTCCAGTCCTGATTGCCTGACTTCAAGACTCAACGGCCCTGCCTTCTCACTTTCGAGCGGCATATCCACTTGAATCTGGGTTGGAGAGGTGGCCTTCCAGCTTGCATCGAGCGCCTTTCCATCGGCGTCTTTCACGGTGACTCCGCTGACGCATGCAGCATCCGCAGCGGCCTCAAGGTGCACCGTGTCTTTGCGGCCCACGATCAGCGCGTGCTGGTCAGCAGAAGCGAGGGTCCACTTCTGCTCATGTGCGCTTGCCAGGTTGAACATGGGCCCGTCCAGGAGCTCGAAGCCCCAGTAGCCGCGCAGCGTGCCAGTCGCATTCGTCGGCAGGCTCTGCGCTTCCAGCGCCTTGGCGTCGACCACAAAGCCACCCTGGAGCGGATCAGGAGCAGCCGGGATATCGACGCTTTGCCCCGCCTTATTCTGCACACGCAAAACGAAGTCATGCCCGTAGCTGGTAGCAAACAAATAAGGAGCACCGATAACCGGCAACACCAGGGGCTCGCTCTGCGCGCACAAAGTGTCTTTCGGGTTGACTGCGTGCATCACCGGCAAGTCGGCAGGCTGCACAGCGGGCAACCCCACCACCAACACTGACTGCGGCTTGTGGAACGAGGGTGGATTGTTGAGTTTCAGCAGCAGCGTGTCGCCCTTGGGCATAGCCAGGGCGGGCAGGTATTGGTATTCCGCCGTGTGAAAGCTGTCGAGGATGCGCGCCATATCGAGCACGGTGCCCACGTAGACACTGTAGAAACCGCCACCCGCCGTTTGGGTGTATGACATTTGCGAAAGCATGTCACCCGCCGCACCCGAGGTCACCTGTTGAATCACGCTTGCGCTGCGGCCGTTATCGAGCACCAGGCTGTCAGGGTTCTGCACCAGGCACGGCGCCTGCTGTCCGGTTGGCTTGTCGAAACACTGCTGGTCGACTTTTATATTGAGGCTGCGCGCGAGCAGCTTTGTCTGCTTCTCAACCACTTTGGGATCGCCGGCATCGGCAGTCTTTACGGATGCGATGTAGGTATCGAGTCTTGCCCGGTCGAGGCTCGCCTGATGAAGGTCCTGTGCGGCACGCACAAACGCTCCGGGCCGGCCGCGCACTGCGTTGCGAAGCGTGCTGAAATCTCCTCCGGTCTCGGGCGCCAGGAACAACATGGCCTGCTGCGCGCCTTCAGGCACGGTTACATAAATCCCTTCCTGGCGAATCTTCTTGTTCCAGGTTTCCGCCTTGGTGAACCAACGATCGGGAGGCGGGTCGACGGAGCCGCGAAGAAAGGCTACAACCAGCACGTAGCGGGATCCGGCGTTTTCGGGCAGGTCGGGATGCACCCAAAGGCGATCGCCTGCCGCGAGCGAAGCCACGGAGCCAATTGGCAGCGTTCTGCCTTCGCGCGTAACTCGCACATCGATGCGAGGACCGTCGAGGTCAAACGCAGGGCCACCCTCGGCGAGTGCCGGCCGAATGGCAAGAGCGAGCAAAAAACACCAAAGTAACCTTTGACGCATGCTCTGATTATAGAAAGTTTTGCCCATGCGGTCAGGAACCGAGGTTGCTGGTCTTCCCGTCCCTGACCGCATGTTCCATCTTCAGTAACATTTACCGCGCCATAGGGCCCGGAAGGGCATTATTTAGCGGATACCGCCACCGAAGCGACATTACCACCCGGAGGGGCATTATTTAGCGGATACCGCCACCGAAGCGACGTGCTTTTCCCAGGCCAGCTCGATCGTGCCCTTGCTGCCGCCGGTGCTGCTGATCGTGTATTTCAACATTTCGACCGTCGCCGGTGGTTTGCTCATCTTCATTTTTACCCGGCCCAGGTCATTTGACGCATCGTATTTCGTACCCCATTGGCCGGTCTGCTTGTTGATGACCAGTTCCCATGCGTCAGGGTCCTTTACATTCACATAGAGGGTGTAGTCCCCCTTGGGAACCGCCAGGCCGGCGATGGTTACATCGGCGGTCGTGTGCAGCGCGGTTGCGCTATTGGCTCCAGCGCGCCAGATGGGCGCCGTGGGATCACCCATGACCAGGCCACCCTGACCAAAAATCTGGCGCCCGCGAACCGATGGCGCGCAATACTTTATGGTTAGCATCGCTGCGCCAATCTGGCCCGTTGCTGTCTCTGGAGGGCTGGTCTGGGCAGACGCGCTACACAGACCCACGAGCAGGCTTGCTACGATCAGTAATTTTTTCATGTTTCGTTCCCTTCTTGGTTCCATCACATCGATCCGTTGCGACGTTACCGGCCGGTAAAAGCCGACGCTTCGGTTCCTTCTGGAATTACCACGTAGACAATGGTTTAGACAAAACAATTTACTGTGTCACTTCACCAAATCAACATTGAGCAAGGGACCTGCAGACTAGTGCTTGACGGCAATGGCAGAAATCTCGATCTTTGCCCCGCCGATCAGCCCCGCAACCTGTACCGTGGCACGAGCGGGTTTCGGATCGGGCATGAGCTTCTTGTAGACCTCGTTCATTTTAGGAACATCGTCGAGACTCGTGACGTAGACCGTTACCGAAACGATGTCGGTCATTTTGAAACCGGCCTCTTCGACCAGCTTCTTGATCACTGCAATCGTGCTCGTCGTTTGGAAGGTAATATCCGTGCCCGTCACTTTTCCGTGTTCATCGGGGCCCTGTTGGCCAGCGACGTAGAGCGTGTTCCCAGCGACATAGGCGTTGCTGAATGGATTGCCGGGGGTAAAGCCAATGGCTTGATTCTGCGCGAACGCGCTCCCCGCACCAAGGCCCGTCACGACTGCGGCTAACAAGAATGCTCGTTGAGCGCTTTGCAAATACTGCATCTTCATGGATTGATTCTCCTATTCCTACGGCTGGGTCATTCTCTCACTTCTGAATGTCAGCAGTTCTGATATTTCCAATTGCGGTGTTTGCCTTCGGCGATCCATTCGACCGCAGCAGCGATTCGTTTCTCTCGCGTCTCGGGCCGCTTCGCCTCGGCGATCCATTCCACGTATTCACGTTTGCAGCTTGGGTTGAAGTCTGCGAACGCCGATAGAGACACCGTTTTATCGCTCGCATGAAGATTGCGCTATTTAGTCGCCGGGTAACTGTGCAATTGCGGGCCAAGCACGTTCGAGAAGTTGTAGTTCGCGTGACGGTCGTCGTTCATGTTCCAGAACATGGCTCCCAGCATGCCGGGATAACCCGTGGGTGAACGCAACCGGTAATTGGTCCCAGCGGGCGCCTTGCCCGTGATGATGTAGTCGACCGCCTGGCTCACCACCGGGGGGGTCGCGTCCCCCGTCAGAAATCCCACCGCTACTTTCTCTGGCGGCAACGGCGGAAAGAAATGATTCGGATCGCCGCCCACGTTGAAGCCATGCAGCAACAAGTCGGTCATCGCCGCGTGGTAATCCACCGTGCCGGGTTGATAGATCTCGCCGTCCAGCGCTTGCAACGGCGGCGTGTTGTAGCTCTGGACGTCGATAAAAGACAAGATGTCACGGATCGCCCAGGTGATCGCGAGGTAAGAGCCGAATTGCCCTCCATAGCTCGGGTAGCCGGCGGGGATCTGTGTCCCTTCCGGCACCAGACTGATCATGAAACCCGGGCCGAAGTGATCGTGCAACTGACGCAACGCGGAAATCAGGTTCACGATCGAGGGAGTGGCCGGATGCCGGAAGTCGGTATCGCCCGGATCGATCGAAAGCGATGGGCTTTCAAAGTCGATGTCAACTCCATCGAAGCCGTACTCGCTGACAATATGCTCGACCGTGGCAACAAAAGCGGGTACACGCTTTGGATCGGCCAGAGTAAAGTGCTCACCGCCGCCGCCAAGCGAAATCATTACCTTCTTGCCCTGTCTTTTCAGGCTGGCGATATCCGCCTTGAATTTGGCCGGATCAAGCCCCTCCGGAGAATGGAACTGCATCGTTCCTTCGGGCGCGTTCTTCGCCGGCGTAGCAAAGGCAACAATGATCGTGTCCCATTGCGGAGAAACCTCGTGCAGAGGATACGTCTCACCAGCATTGCCGGAACCCACCCAGTAGCCGATCAGCTTGTGGCCGTTGGGTGGCCCCTCAAAAGCAACCGGCGCCACCGTTGGAACCGGTGGATCATCCATGCCCGCCGTCGGCGCTGCCGGGTGTGGCGCGCAGCGTTCTGCCGGGGTGGTCAGCACCTGTGCATCCGGGAAGCTGAACGTGCTCCCCAACCCATCCGATGTTCCCGTATACCAGGGCAGCAAGGCGACATTCTGCAGGTGCCACGTCGCTTCGCCTGCCTGCACGGCAAAACTCTTCGAAGCGGGGAAATTATTCTTCGGACTCGTGTCGGTCGGCTCGAGCAGCCAATAAGGGGTTGCGATGGTCGTGCCACCGCATGGGCCCTGGTCTCCTCCGTCGACTCCGGCGAGCCGTTTCCATGCAGGAACACGATTTCCTGGAGCCCTTTCTCGCGCACCCCCGTGGAATAACGGATCGTGCAGCGGGTCGTTGACCCACTCGCCCAGTTGTTGGGTAAGAGGCTGCACATCGTTATCTTCCACGACGGCGGGCGCATCGCGCAGATAGGACCCAAGAACGAACGAGTTCCCGGTCGCGGTATCGACCCCATGGGTTCCCCAGGTGCAACATTCCGTCGCGTCACTATCGCCGTAGTAAGTGGTGTTGTGTGTTATGGCGACGATCAGCTTGCCCGGCTGCTTCGGGAGCCTTTTAAAAATCTCCTTTTGCAGGAACTCCACGTCGACTACCGCAAATGAGCGTCCACTCTTCTGTGAGGTGAGAATGTAACCGTAACCGGCCGGAACGGCAATCTCCAGGGGCTTTACTTCAGGCTTGCCCAGCAGCGTGTGCCAAGTTTGCGCCCTGGGGAAAGTGGCACGCAACATGGCGTCGGCATATTGCGTGTTGCTTCCGGGTGCGAACACAAAGCTCGAAAAAACAGGTGAACTCAAGACGCTCGAAACATCGGTCTTCGCATCCATCACAAAGGGTTTGCCCTCCACCTGCTTCGATTCAAACGAAAGGCTGACAGGCGCCAGTACGGTGGGAATCGTAGTGGCGCCACCCTGCCCGGGGCTTCTACCGGCGAGCGTGTAAGAATCCTTCCCCACCGTGTGGACGAAGGTCGGCGCGGTACCCTGCGCATGTGCCGCTGCAAGAGAAAAGGCGATGACAAGCAATAGAGCTTTCATATATTTATGGCCACCCCAAAGCTATGAAAAACGACGAATGACCAGCCGCGCCTTATGTTCTACATGACATCGATGCACAGCATCGACCGTGTAGAGGTCGCTGATGGTCAACCGATCAGTATAAAAGTAACTTGCACCATCGGGCGTCAAGACAATTTCGCGCGGAGCCACACTACCAACGTTGAGGGTGTGGTTATGCGGGAGGTAAAGCGAACCGCAGGTCCCTCCACTGCGCTCCCCCGGATTTCCTGTCGAGTTTTGTGGCGCTCGTGAACTCCTTGCGGTTTTCCTTGAAAGAAAACCGCATGCGTGGCCGTGGCAAGTTCGGCGAAGTAGGAAATCCGGGTACGCTCCGGCCGGGATGACAAGGGGGAGGGTAGGAACTTACCTGAAGGGTACGGGCTACCTCGCCGCGGCGGGGCTACTTTCAGCCGTCCCTTCGGGACTGTTCGGTGGTAATTCGGTAATTCGTATTTTCTGGTGTCACGACCTCGATGACCCGGCTTCGCGGGCGTTGCGTCGGAGGCCGGCGCATCCATGAAGCCACACCCGGCGGCCACTGGAAAATCATGACCATTCTCGGCGCGATGAGCCTGCGCGGCATGGTTGCAACCATGACCATCGAAGAGGCCACCGATGCCGACATCTTCCTCGCCTACGTCGAGCAAGTGCTGTGTCCGGCGCTGAAGCCAGGCAACCTGGTAGTGATGGATAACCTCAGTTCGCACAAGGTCAACGGGGTGCGCCAAGCAATCCAAGAGGCAGGGGCGGAACTGCTCTATCTTCCGCCCTACTCGCCCGATTTGAACCCCATTGAAAAGGCCTGGGCCAAGCTCAAGCAACTGTTGCGCTCGGCCAAGGCACGATCCAAAGACGCTCTCGACCAGGCCATTACCGAAGCACTCAAACTCATCTCCACCGACGATGCCAAGGCATGGTTTAGGCTACCCCTCAATCAGGTACAGCTACAGGGATAACGCTCTAGGCAGCTTGGTTTCGGTAGACTCTGGTCAAAATCGAAACCCTGGCTTCAGTTCACAGCGGTAAACCGTAGACTGCTCCTCTTTCGTCCCGGTTCGCACCGTGCACGAGGCCCAACTCAACTCGAGATTCGGCCCCAACGGAAACACCATCGGTGTTCCATCAAGATCAGCTTCCAGGCTCACGCCCTCCTGGGTAGGGGGCACGGTGAAGTTGAGCGCCGGTCCGAAAATCACCGGGTACAGTTCGCGCACTCTGGCGCTGATGGCTGTGTGGTATACCTCAGCCTCCAACAGGAAGGTCGCTGTATCCGACCAATTGAGCGCAGAAACTTTGATGACCCGCCCGCCATGGATGAATCCATTCGAGTCGATGCGGGTAAACGGGCATGGGCCCGCAATGCAGGACGCGCGAATATTGTCGAACGAATTGTTCGTACCCGCATCGAGCGAAAGCGAACCTGAAGAGGCCTTCCATCTTCCGTCAGGCGAACACGGCGCCTGATGATAGCAGGGCACGTTGCCCTTGTTGGCCACCTGGAAGGTCTTCACCGCACTGCCCACACTGGTCTCGGTGCGCGCGTTGATCGTGTACCGGACACGAATATTCGTCACCACGGATGCAGGCTTGGTCGCCTTGCTCACAGGCACGAGCGTGACCGGGAGCATCGCCGCCACATGAATTTGCCTGGGTGTTGCCAGACGGCCTGTCGGTATGTTGAGCTCCAGCGGCTCGTAGCCGTCTCGCTGGAATGTCACCATCACCGGGCGATCTGACAAAACCCGCTTGTGCAGAACGAGTTTGAAATACCCTGAAGCCTCTGACTGTGTACCCGCGCTGGTAATTCCGTCCGAGGCGGTGATCACCACGCCGGCGATCGGTAGCTGCTTGTTTGGGTCAAGATCATGCTGAATCACGGCTCCTTCGATCGGCACCAGTTGCCGCTCGGCAATGGTCCGCAAGCGGTGAACGTGGCGCATCATCAGCACCGTCACGCCGACAGCGGCTGCCACAACGACGATCGTCCAGACCATTTTCTTAGGCGTCATTGCATCTATTATTGAATCAAAGCACATGAACACGGAAGCGGCCGGGATTTTGGGCTCAGAAGCACCTCATACACGACAATAGAGAGGTGATTCCGATTGAGTGCTTCGATCGCGCACCGGATGCAGTTCTCAATTGAGGGAAGATGACAGACGAACAGGGCCCTGGAAACCAGCAAAAAACCTGGCGGCCAACCAGCACGCGACGCCAGGCGCTCCGCCAGGCTGCTGGTATCTCGCTCGGTTTGCCTCTCGCTCCGTGGCGTGCCCTGGGCATGTTCGCCCCGCCAGTTCCTGCCAAGCCCGGCCAGACTCTGCCCCCGCCGGCCACGTTCTCGCAAGAAGACGAACAATTCCTCGACGATCTCGAACATCGCAGCTTCCTCTATTTCTGGGAGCAGTGCAATCCCCAGACGGGGTTGATTAGAGACCGCTGCAATGCGCACACCGACGACACCGGCATCGTCGGCAGCATTGCCTCGACCGGCTTCGGCCTCACGGCCATCTGCATCGCCGAAAAGCGAGGCTTCGTCCCGCGTGAGGATGCACGGCAGCGCGTACTCGCCACCCTCACCTTTCTAGAGCGCACACTGCCGACACATCGCGGCTTCTTCTATCACTTCGCCAACATCAACACCGGCGAACGCATTTGGGACTCGGAAGTGTCTTCGGTCGATACCGCGATCCTGCTTTGCGGCATACTCACCTGCCGCCAGCATTTCGAGGATAAAGACATCATCAAACTGGCCCGCGATATTTTCGACCGCGTGGACTGGACCTGGCTTTCCGAAGACACAGCCCTCCTTCCCCAAGGCTGGACTCCGGAATCGGGCTTCCTCCCTTACAAATGGGATCTCTACAGCGAGCTCATGATGATTTACCTGCTGGGCATGGGCTCGGCAACGTATCCGCTGCAACCCAGCGCGTGGCATGCCTGGAAGCGGACGGTCTTCGAGTACGACGGCCTGCGCTATATTGGCTCGTTTGCGCCACTCTTCGTCCATCAGTACTCGCAGGCCTGGTTCGACTTTCGCCACAAGAAAGATAAGTATGCCGACTACTTCCAGAATTCCGCCATTGCGACCGACGTGCATCGCCGCTTTTGCGTCGAGACCAACAAGAGCTTTCCTAACTACAGCGACGATCTCTGGGGCATCACCGCATCCGATTCCGATAAGGGCTACGTCATCTGGGGTGGCCCACCGGCCATGGGTCCGATCGATGGCACAGTGGTACCGGCAGCTGCAGGGGGCTCGATTCCCTTCCTGCCGGAAACCACCATGCGCGTACTCAGAAACATCCGTACCCGCTATCCCCAGGCCTGGAGCCGCTATGCCTTCGTAGATGCTTTCAATCCACTGAAAAATTGGTATGACCAGGACGTAGTGGGCATCGACACAGGTATCACCATGCTCATGGCGGAGAATGCCCGCACCGCGTTCGTATGGGAAACATTCATGAAGAATCCCGAAGCCCAGCGTGGCATGGCTAAGGCGGGCTTCCAGAACTACACACCGGCGATCTGAACCAGCCACGTATACAAATAAGTTGTTCCGCTGGCGAGCAGCTCCTTGGCCGATCTCCCGGCGCGCACGAGCATATGCGTCGTTTATGGCGTGGGCCTGATCGCCATCGTGCAGGGTAGCGATGCTTGATCTTCCATCCGGGAACAGTGTGATTACGATGAGCCGGCCGTACTCGGCGCTCGTCAGCAGGGCAATCTCTTGACCGGTGAGGGTTTTCACGATTTTAGGGCAGTTGAACTTCCCGACTCTTTCTGCGTTTTCTGGCGGGACCCCTAACTCAACCTTTCGGATGATGCAGCGTTTGCGGCGGTGCGCTTAAGGTTATCTCGGCGGAATTCGTAAAGCGGAGAGATCAAAGACCATGCGGGAAGACCCAAATCCCAGACGCCCCAAGCGGGGCCAGTACAAACCAAAGCCGGAAACGCTCGCTCTCCTCAAGGTATCTGGCAATCCGATCAACGGGCTCGGCGAGACCACCGAGCGAAGGCCTTCGCCCTTCTTCTGGCACCCACCCGATAAGCATCCCTACGAAGAATTGCAGATCGTGGCGCGGCAAAGTTCACGCAAGTGCCCCGGGTCCACGCCGGCGTTTCTCGCTGCCTATAATTATCCGGAGCTCATACCAGTGGCCGAGGCGAAGAACGAAGCGCCCGCCGGACAGCTTGCCGCGGAACTTGTTTCGTATGCGCTCGCGCACGAAGCGGATGCCGCCGGCATCGCCCCCATGGATCCACTCTATGTATTCGAGGGCTACACGATCGACCAGCCGTGGGTGATTGTGCTCGCACTCGCCCATAACTATGAGCGGCTTAAGCAGGTTCCTTCCGACGAAACCAACGGCATCGGAGTCACTGATGTCGGCGATCAATACGCGCGCGGAACGCGCGCTTCCTACAGCCTTGCCAATTGGATTCGCGCGCAGGGTTACCACGCCAGTCCCTACCCTGGGCCCTCAGCGGACGCACTGCTTCTTATTCCACCCGCGGTCGCCTCTGGCCTCGGCGAGTTGGGCAAACACGGCTCGCTCATAAGCCGCCAGTTTGGCGCAGGCGTGCGCCTTGCCGGCGTGACCACCGATATGCCGCTGGTCGCAACTTCACCCGATCGCTTCGGTGCGGACGAATTCTGCATGACCTGCCAGGTTTGCACGCATGCATGCCCTCCGGGTGCGATCACCGAACATAAGCAAATGGTGCGCGGCGTGGAGCGCTGGTACGTTGACTTCGACAAATGCATTCCCTACTTTGCCGAATCGGCGTCGTGCGGCATCTGTATCGCCGAATGTCCCTGGACGCGGCCGGCAGCTCGACCGAAGCTTCTTGCCACCATGGCACGGCGTCTCGGTCAATTGACCTAATCAGCCCTGACGAGGCGGCGGTTCCGTGGTGGATCCGTTCGGGCGGTTCTTTCTCGCGAGCCTGGCCTTCTTCTCTCGCTCCTTCTGCTGGAACTCGCTCAGGCTGAGACCAAGCTTCTTGGCTTGAGCACGAAGGCTTGCCCAGTCGGTCGCAGTCTCAGCCGGCTCCGCGGGCTTGTCATGTTCGGTCGATGAACTTGTGTCCTTCTCCATAGGCGGTCATTTTAACCTGTCGCGGCGAAAGACGCAGGTCTCTCGTATTGGCGCCCCGCGGCCTGTTTGCAGCGCAAACAAACTTGACTCCGCCGCTATCATGATCCCTGGAGCATTCCTGGAGAACCAATGCCCGAGTCTTATCGCCTGAACCGCAGATCGTTCTTTTCCCTGGGCGCAGCTAGCCTCATCGTCACGCGCCTTCCTGCCGAGTCGCCGGCAGGGCCCCTGGTCTATACCGGTTCCAGCACCACAAAACCCGGCGATGGCATCCATGTAGCCCGCTGGCATCATGCCTCGGGAACGTTGTCAGACGTTCGCGTAGCTTTTGAAGCCGACTCGCCCACCTTTCTGGCAGTTACCCACCAGCGCAAGTCACCCCTCCTCTTCGCCGGCCATCAAACTGGGCCCAGCATCGGGGGAATGAGTGGATTTCGCATCAGCCCTTCTGGCGATCTGACGCTCATCAACACCGTGAGCGCATCCGGCGCGGACTTCGTCCACCTCGCACTCGATCGCACCGAGCAATGCCTTATCACCGCAAATTATGGCCAGGGCAGCATCCTTTCAAGCAAGATCGCGCCCGATGGCCATCTCAGCGACTGGGTAACACAAATCCAACTCACGGGCCACGGCCCGAACCCCACCCGGCAGCAGGGCCCCCGCGCGCACGGCGTGGCGGTTTCACCGAACAATCGCTTTGTATATGTCAACGATCTAGGCACCGATCGCATTTTCATTTACAAACTCAACACCGCGACGGCCGAACTCACTCCAAACGATCCACCGTTCTTTACTGCCGCGGCCGGCGCTGGTCCGCGCCACCTGCTCTTTCACCCAAATCATCGCTGGGCCTACACCATCCATGAGCTCAATTCCACCATCACCTTTCTGCAGTGGAATTCCAAATCGGGTGCATTGACCGCCGCAAGCAGCGTTCCCACCCTGGCGCCCGATGGAGACATTGCCGGAAATCGCGCAGGTGAGCTCGCCCTCGATCGATCCGGCAAATTCCTCTATGCCTGCAATCGTGGTGACGCCGCAGAACAACTCATGACTTACTCCGTTGGACTGGATGGCCACCTGACCCTTGTTTCCCGGATACAAACCGCCGGGAAAGAAGCGCGCCACTTCATGGTTTCTCCCGACGACGGTTATCTCGTCGTGGCGGAACAATTCAGCAACGAAGTGGTTGTGTTTGCCCGCAATCGCGAGACAGGCACGCTCACGCCCACGGTTGCGCGCTATCCGATCGATGGCGTCTCGTGCGTGCTGTTCGCAGAAGCCTAAAATTTGATCTTGCTGCCCAGGACGGGAACGGATTGACTGATGGTGCTGAGCAATGTATCGGCCTCACTGTTTTCGAGACCCGTCAGTACCAGCACGGGGGCTTCGCGGTCTCGCATGACCAATCCGAGCGAAGGCTCGCCGTGTTCGATAAATCCGGCATAGACGATTTGCCGGATGTTGTTCACCGGATAGGTGCGCACCCGGCGCAAGCCGCACAGGTTGAATGTGGAGGTGATAGAAGAGGTGTGGAAATCGACTTCCTGGCGCTCAAACAGGTTCCCGAGAAAGATCCAAAGGTAGAGCAGCCCCAGGAACGACCCCAGACAGGGCAACCATAGGGCATGACGCGGGCTTGTGGCAGTTCCCATGAGCCGAAGTGCCGTCATCATGGAGCAAAACGGGGTGCCCAGCGTGATCCACAAACTGCGGCGAGGATATACAGTGGCCCTAACCACCGAGCGATCATCCGAAATCGTGCAGCGCATAGGGTCGTGAAAGGCTCGCTCGCGGATACTCAGTGAGCCTAGCTGGCTACTGCCACCGCCGCTATTACACTTTCAGGGCGAGATCACCGGTGATACCACGTCTACGCCTTCCGGCTCAAAGATCTGGGTCCAATTTCCGCGGGTTCGAGGCTCTCCGCCGCGTTCGGCAAGTCCCGGTCGCGCACGCCGATCAGATAAAGCAGGCTATCCAGACCGAGGAATGACACCGCATGGCTGGCGGTTTGCCGCACCAATGGCTTAGCCCTGAACGCGATCCCCATGCCGGCAATGCCAAGCATCGGCAGATCGTTGGCGCCATCGCCCACGGCAACTACCTGTTCAAGAGAGATATTCTCTTGCCGTGCAATTTCCCGCAATAATTCAGCTTTGCGGGCGCCGTCCACGATCGGTGTACGCACTTCTCCCGTGACCACTCCATCCGCAATATCGAGATCGTTGGCGAACACATAGTCAATCCCCAAACGTCTCTGCAGAGACTGCGCAAAGAAGGTAAATCCCCCGGAAAGAATCGCCGTTTTATAGCCCAACATTTTGAGCGTGCCAATGAGTTGTGCCGCGCCCTCCACCAGCGGAATCGAATCAAGCAGTTCGCGAACTCTCACCTCAGGCAGGCCGCGCAAAAGAGCAACGCGGCGGCGGAAGCTCTCCTGAAATTCGATTTCCCCGCGCATGGCAGCTTCGGTAACCTTTGCTACTTGATCCCCGACACCTGCCATTCGTGCCAACTCGTCGATCACCTCGCCCTCAATCAGCGTTGAATCCATATCGAAAGCAAACAGCCGCCGATTGCGCCGAAAAATGCTCTCTCGCTGGAAAGCGATATCGATCTTTAAATCATGCGCCGTGGCGAGAAAGGCAGCGCGCATCGCCGGCTCGGAAGAGGCATTGCCGTTGACCAGCAATTCCACACAGGCGTTTGTATCGGGCGTGTGCACCGCCAGCGACAATCGCCCAGAGAGTCGCTCGATACGGTCCACGTTGAGATTGTGCTCGGCAAGAATCGCAGTCACGCGTGAAAGATGATGCGCCGTGATCGCCCGGCCCAGAACCGTGACGATGAACTGGTCTTTGCCTTGTGAAGAGATCCAGTCATCGAGATCAGTTCTCGTAACCGGCGTGACGTTCACCTGCAGTTCCTGTTCCGTTGCCTTGGCAACCAGGGCATCCTGCAGACTCTGAAAGCTCTCCCCCGCCGGAATTTCCACCAGCAAGCCAAGGGAAAGGGATTCATGCACAACTGACTGCCCGATGTCCAGAACGCAGGTGTCATAACTGGCCAGGATGGCCGTCAACTCTGCAATAAGACCCGGCCGGTCTCGCCCGGCGAAGTGAATCAAAATCGTTTTGTTCATTCGTTTAGAAAAAAGTTCCCAAGGCTAGCCTAACAGGAGGCCGCTCGCGGAACCCGTAGCAGGAAGCTGCAGTTCTGACTGCCCCTCACAACCCGCTAAACCGACGCTCAGGGAAGCAACCGCCCTCTCCTTTGTCATCCCGACGGTAGCGAAGCGCCGATTGTCATCCCGAGCGTAGCCGAGGGATCTGCAGTTCCGCAGACCTATATCAATCCTTCGCGTAAGGTATGGCTTCGCCACCCGCCGTCTCATTCAATGCGTACGCAAAGCCTCGTCGTATACGGCCTTGGCAATGCGCGCGATCACCGCATCCCGCATCTCATCATCCGCACGCGCGTCCGTCACAAAAACCGCAAGCGCCAACTGCCGCCCGTCAGGAAGTGCGATCAACCCGGTATCATTCGTCGCCGCAGTCACGCCTGCCACCGTATCCGAAGAGCCCGTCTTATGCATCACGATTGTCCCCAGCGGCAACATCGCCGTGATCCGCTGTGTACCTCGCGGAGTCGCCGTCATCCATCCCTGCAACAGCCTGGTATGCTCTGCACTCAATGGCGGCCGATCACGCAATAGCTTAAGCAACTGCACCGCCCCGGCAGGTTCAAACCAATTCCGGTATTGCAACTGCTCGTTCCGGTGCATGGCTCCTTCTGTATCCTTCTGCTGGAACCCCGACACCGGCAGCGAGGCAACATAAGTAGTCAGCGCGCCAGGCCCACCAAGCACCCGTAACAGCACATCCGCCGCCGCGTTATCGCTCAACGAAACGGCCAGCCGTAGCAACTCCTGCAGCGGCACATCGACGCCAGCATGCGGATACTTATCCTGCAGCGGACTGTAACTCCCCTTCGGCAGCAGATCGCCGGCTTCAAACCGCACTGGCCGGTCAAGCGTCCAGCCCTTCGTCTCCGCAAGATGCAACACGGCCATGGCGAGCGGCAACTTGAACACCGACTGCATGGGCGGCCGCGCATGAGCATGCACGTCGCAACGCAATGCAGTCCCCGGCAGTTCGCAGGCAACCTCGACCCGGCCCTGCGCGCTGGCCGAGATGTTCTGAATCTCCCGCTGAAGACTCGCTTGCCCCAGGGCTTGACTCCAAACAGGAGCCGTGATCAAGACCAACAACCATATCTGCCGGAGTCGTCGGTGGATGCTCCAATCTCGCGCTGCTGCCACTATTCCACCTTCGTGCACGCTCATCGAAATACCCAGGCATGTCATAGCCACCGAATCATTTGGCAAGTTGCTTCAGCATGAAGTTCGCCATGATGTGGTTGGCCTCAATGGACTCGGGTAGGGATGGGTCATACCAGAACGCGTGGGGCAGCCCATCGAAGACGACAAGACGTGCATCGACGCCGGCGCGCAGATAGGCGCGGTGCAGGTTCGTGGTTCCGCTGAGCAAAGCATCTCGACCGCTCGTGACAAAGAGCGTGGGCGGCAGGCCATGCAAATCCGCGTAGATGGGCGACAGCACCGGGTCTTTCGGATCGGTCGAGCCCACGTAATAGGTGTCGTGAACGCCAGGGTCAGGTGGATCAAGATGCCCAGCGAACCCTTGCAGCGTATAGATCGCCTGCGAGTCAGACTCTCGGTCAAACCCATCGAGAGTACTGAAAATACCAAGGCCCGCGGGCAGAGGCATGCCGAGCGATTTCAGCTTCACCGCCACTTCAGCGGTCATCGCAGCTCCCGCGGAGGTCCCATAGAGAACGATGTGGCTCGGCTTGTACGTTTTGAGTAGTTCCCGATAGACGGCAACAGCGTCGTCCAAGCCGGCGGGAAATGGATACTGCGGGGCCAGACGGTAGAGCACGGCGATTACCTTGATTCCCGTATAGCCGGCCATTGGGATCGTCTCGGCAAACGAGCCCGAGTCAGCATTGAATCCACCTCCATGCAGATTGAGGAGAACCTTGTCGCGGTTACTGCTCGACAGCTTGGCTGGGGTGACGATTCTGACCGGCACACCGGCAATCGTGGAGTCTGCGATGCTGTTCGGGCACACCTCCGTCCAGATGGCCTTCGAGCGCGCCAACCACGCTTCCATTCCGGCCCTCCGCTGCTCGAGAGTCTCTGGAGGGCTTTGATCGGGCGTGCGGCGGATGAGCGATTTTCTGGCCTCCGGGCTAAGCCGAGGCGGAACGGGAACAACGCGTGTGACGTAGGCTGTGCCTTGCTCATCGACATAACTGCTGTTTCGCGTGGTTGCTGTAGAGGCAGAAGTGGCCTGCGGCACAGATTGCGCTGCCAAAATGGTGGAGATAGCCAGAAGGGGAAGAGCAACACAGCGAGGCGTCCCGGGCATGAATTGGGCTCCTGAGTACGGTCGAACAATTCTAGCCGCAACAGAACGTCGTGCAGGGCGGAAATATCCTTCCGCTCCTGCTTTCACTTAGCCTGCGTGCTCAAGGTTCGTCTGGCTGTGGTTGTACCCCACTCAAGCCAAAAGCAGGTGTTCAGTTCCATGACATCCTTTACACCAAAAGCAGGCTTGAATGGGCCACCCGGGTTTTAATGAGCGGAAGGATATTTCTGCTCTGCGCGACTTTGGCCTGTTGCATGGAATCTAAGAGGAAATTTCCCACTTCCCCTAGAAGTTCTATTGGTATACAGTAACTCACATAGAAGTTCTATTGGAGACCGTCCTGGGAAAACCGAAGCCGCTGAACAGTGAGATGTTGAAAGGCACGCTGGACATGATGATTCTGCGAACCCTTGTCCTGGGCGATGCGCATGGCCATACGATCGCGAAAGTGATCGAGCGAAGCTCCGAAGATGTGCTCGAAGTCGAGCAGGGGTCGCTCTACCCTGCCCTGCACCGGCTCGAGGATCGCGGGTGGGTCTCTTCTTTTTGGGGAACAAGCGAAAACAATCGCAAGGCGAAGTTCTACCGGCTCACGGCAGCTGGACGAAAGCAGTTGATGGTGGAAACGAGCCGCTGGCGGCAGATGGCCAGAGCCATCGGTCTCGTCATGGGCGAAACTCCCGGACTCGACGAGGGAAAACGATGAAGTGGCACACGTTCTTTCAGCGCGAGCAGAGCGCTGGTTGCCGGCGAACTCGCAGTGGCCCTGGTGCTCTCGGTGGCCTCGGGCCTCTTGCTGCAATCGGTAAGGGCGGATTTTGAAGGGTACGGGCTACCTCGCTGCGGCGAGGTAGCCCATACCCTTCAGGGGGCTGTCCTCATTTGCCAATTTGGCCAGCAATGAAGGGTTGCCCTACATCGCGCCGCTTTGCCCGATGCCCAGAACATAAGCATATTTACCTGGCAGCGAAGCCGGTAGCGTGACCTTGATGTCGTCACCCACCTGCGACCAGGCCAACGGCTTGCTGTAGCCGAGCAACTCAATCTTCGCCCCGGCCTTCGGCTTCAGACTGGTCAAGGTCACCGACGGTCCCTTCACTTCGCCCATCATCGTTGCGTACAGGGTTCCGTTCTTCTGCGTATAGCGAACATCGATGCCATCGGAGGTTTTGCCCTCAGCGCGCTTCCAGGGATGCGTTCCGTAAATCGCTTCGCCGTTCTGTGATAACCACGCCCCGAGTGTCTTGAGGCGGCTCATCTGCACGACAGGAATCGTTCCGTCCGCCTCTGGACCGACATCGAGCAGCAGGTTGCCGTTCTTGCTCACGATGTCCACCAGCAGGTAGATGAGTTTGTCAGGCGCAATCGTTTGCGCTTCGCCCTCAGCGCGGTTGTAACCGAACGATTGCCCAAGGCCGCGGCATTCTTCCCACTTCTTTGGATTAATCTCCTTCAAAGTTGCATATTCAGGCGTGGTGTAGTCGGTGTGCTTGATGCCGAAGCGATCGTCGACGACACCATCCGGCACCGCGTTATAAAACTCCGCCTGGATGGCCATCGGGTTGCCGGACTTGGGATAGTCGATATCGTTCCACAGAACGGACGGGTGATACTTCCGAATCAACTCGCGATATTGCGCGTCTGCGTATTTGCCGTAAGCCTCGCTCTGCGGTTTTGCGCTCTCGAACGTGGCCACCGAGGTGATGGGACCGGGAACAAACGTCCAGTCAAAGCCGCCCGAGTAGTAAAGGCCCATCTTCAGTCCCTCCTTGCGGACCGACGCGGTAAGCGCCCCAACCAGATCGCGGGTAGCATGCTGTCGCGCTGCCGGCAGCGTGGGATTGGGCGTGGTGCTCGGCCATAGCGTAAAGCCCTCGTGATGTTTCGTCGTCAGCACAACGTACTTGGCGCCAGCCGCCTTGAAGGTCTTTGCCCAGGTATCGGGGTCCCATTTTTTGCTTTCGCTGTCGAAGGTTTCCGCGAAGCTGTAGTAGTCGTGGCCCGCTCCATAATGCTGCTTGTTGTAAGCCTGCGTCGGCGACCCATCGATGCGGACGGTGTTGTAATACCACTCCGCATAGGGATTTTTCTTCAGGAAGTCCGGCTTCTTGAAGTCCACCATCTCGAGCGGCGCCCAGCCCGGCACCGAATAGAGGCCCCAATGGATGAATATGCCCAGCTTCGCATCGTCGAACCACTGTGGCAGAGGATGCTGATTGAGCGACTCGATCGTCGCCTCATAATGAGAGGGCCGCTGCGCTGGCGATTGGGCGGTGATCAATAAGCCGAACATGACACAGGCCACCTGTGTCATACCACTGAGGCGCTTCACAAATACCATGGATTCTCCTTGCACCGGGCTCACTTCGTCTCAGGCGGAGCCGGGGCCCTCGCATGAAGAGACACAACCGGGGGCATGATTGTCAAGGAGCAGCCGGGGAGCTGCGTGCGCCCTAACAACGGGCGCATAACCGATTCCCTGCAGACCGCCGCGAACAAACATGCGCTTCAGCGAGCACGAAACGGTCTATTCCGGGACACGCAGGTTCATGAGATCCATAAACTTAGCCGTGGCATAGCGAACAAACTGTTCCGAACATTCCGCTCCAGGGTGAACTAGCATTTCATCGCTGCAATGTCCGCCACTCAGAAAAGGCTTGTCTCGTCACTTCTGGCGTGTAGCTTCCCTTGCGCCACAAGACAGCAGACATTCGACTCCGGTGAATACGTCCCCCCCATCCAGAGCCGCGGGAAGCAAACTCATTCGCCCTGACCGAATCCGCGAGGTTGTTGAACAGGATCCTGGTCAGGGATCATGGTCAGGGATCCTGGTCAGGGCAAACGAGCGCTAGCCGCCAAAGGGATTGGGTACGGCATAGGCATGCTATCGACGAAGCAACGGGTCCGGCACGATGGGCAGGAGAGATCTCAGTGTGAACTCTTACGCGCCTTGATCCAGAAGGAGACTCTTCTTTGCGCATTTTCGAGCCACGACACCGACGGCATTGGCCCAGTCTAGGCGACATGGCTGGGCCCTGGAGATGGGCCCTTCCAGCGCCGTCTGCCTCCGTCGCCAAGAGCCTTTGTTTTGTCGCACTTCAACCAATCTTCACTCACCGGGAATCAGTTTTCGGCTATGAAGCGCTGTTCCGTTCAGGATGGAAAAACAAATTCTCCGGAAACCCGACCGCAGCCACGCGAACCGTAGTCAAAGACTGGATACCCCATGGCTTCCACAACCTCATCGGAAGGTCTCGTGTTTTTCTGAATTGCACACGCGAAGCGTTGCTAGGTGGGTCACTGACCCAGCTTTCAACCTTGACCGTGATCGAACTGCTCGAAACGGTTTCGGCCGATAAAGAGGTTCTGGAAGCCTGCCGCAAAATGAAAGCATTGGGCTACCAAATCGCGCTCGATAGCTTTCAGCTTTCCCCGAAGAAGAATGCGCTGATCGAGCTGGCAGACTACGTCAAGGTCGATTTCCAGGTCTCAAGAGCGGAGCAGCGCAAGCGGATCCTCGGCTGCCTGAAAAAAGAAGCGATCATCCCGGTCGCGGAGAAAATTGAGACAAAAGAAGAGCTTGAAGTCGCGCGCGGAGAGGGGTTTGGGCTATTTCAAGGACACTACCTGGAGTCTCCGCGAGTCTACTCGAAGCGCAGAGCCGGCGGCCGCTGACGCTGAGCATCACCCACCACCGGCACGGAATTGAGGACCCGATACTCGAAAGAACGTTGAGGATGCCCCCGAAGGGTTTGAAGGGTACGGGCTACCTCGCCGCAGCGAGCTACGTCGCCGCAGCGAGCTATTTAGCGGTGCGTGCAACACGAGGGGCATGGCTAAGCATGCTGCGTTTTCCCGATTGTATCTATCGAGGGAAGCCCATACGCAGCACCAGGCCCGCAAAGCGTGGGCCGGAACGCAAGGGATCAAGGCAGGGATCGATTTTGAGGTAGGTGAGCCCCTTATCATGTGCCTCATAGCTCTTCTCCAACCAGGAGAGAGCCTCGTCCTTATTACCGAGTCCGGCATGAACCAGCGCTATTTCGTATCGCCCGATACCCGTCTTTTGCACGTGTTCTTTCAATTTCGAAATCGTCTCGTTCGCCTCGGCGACCCGCCCCATTCGGGCATAAACATTGCCCAAGTGGCCTAAAGCGTGCGGTTGGTCACCGATCTTCTGGAACTCTTGAATGGCTTCTGCGTACATACCTTTCTCCACATAAATGGCCGCCAGAGGAAAGCGCGATGCAACAGAGCTGGAATCCAGCGCATATGCTTTTTGAGTTTCTGCCAGGGCCTCGTTATATCGGCGCCCAAAGTAGTTTGCGAATCCCGCTGTCATGAATGAGCGGCTGGAGACGGGATCCAGCTCGACATTCCGTTTCGACTCTGCAATCGCATCGGCAACCCGGCCTATGCGCGCGAGATAAGAAGCATAACTGGCATGGCTGGAAGCTGAATTGGGATTAAGTTCAAGTGCTCGTTTAAACTCCTTTTCCGGCTCGGTCCACTCCCAATCAAGATTCATTACGGCGCTCCCGAGTTCGACATGGCCTTCGGGCAAGGCATCATCCAGTGCGATGGCCTTCGTCGCTTCGGCCTTCTGCCGGGAAAAGGCCTCGGCGTAAGGCAACCAGCCGGCTTCACCCATCCAGCCGTAGGCATTCGCCAACGCCGCATGGGCCGCCGCGCAGTTGGGCTGTCTGTCGATGGAATCCTGCAGATAGGGGATAGCTTTTGCGGGATCTTGCTCACTATTCAGCAGATGAATGCCCCGGAGATAAAGATCCTGGGCCTCGCTGTCGACGGGGTACTTGCGCGCAAGCCGCGCTTGCTCCCGCGGCGTTAATTCGATCCTGATCTCATCGGCAATTGCCTGCGAAACCTCGCCTTGCAGCGCCAGCACGGTGGTCAATTGACGGACGTAGGTCCGGGTCCAGAGGTCATGATCGGTGCGGGCATCGATCAGCTCGGCGGTGACCCGAACCTCGTTGCCTTCGCGCGCGACTGACCCATCAACAACCGCATCGACCCCTAACTCCCTCGCGATCTGGGGCAGTGTTTTCTTCGTGCCTCTGTAACTCATAGAGGACGTTCGGGAAATGACATGCAATGCGGAGATCTGGCCCATATCGGCAATCAATTCATCCGTCATGCCATCGGCAAAGTAGTCTTGTGAGGGATCGCCGGAGCGATTTTGAAGCGGCAGAATCACAATGGAGCTGATTTCTGGCGCTGCGTTCGCATTCTTTGACCATCGTTCGAATCCGGCGTAGCCGATCATCGCGAGGACGGCAAATCCAAGCACGGCGATCGCTCGCGGCCAGGGACGGAGGTGCCCATTCCGCTTCTCCCCCGATTCTGCCTGAATGGCTGTTTGCTCCTCAGAAGCCGGCGGGTCCTCTTCAACCTGAGATGTGGCCGGTGCTTCTAGAGGCTCCCAGCGGAACCTGGGTACATAAGACCCGACGGGAAGTTCGATATGGACCGCCGGTTTTCGCGCCGCTTCATGATAGTACTGCGCAAGTTTTTTTCGAACTTCGCTGGCCTTTACGCGGACCACGGCATCGTTTGCCGTGTCGTAATCCACTGGGCGCCCGAACATCTCAGCCCCGATCATGCGCTCTCGCAGATGGTCGAAGCGACCGGCCAACCTATGTTCAACGATCAGTTGAAGAAAATGCTGAGCACGCTTGCTTCCCGCAAACGCGTTGCTCGCAATGATGTCTTCCAGTTGGCTGCGCGCCAAACCAACCCGTTCAGGACTGAGTTCATCCGGGTCATGGCCGGAATTGCTTGTGGACATCAGAAGCGGAGCCCCTATGAAGGGACTGTATCATAGCCAATCGACCGTTACCCCGGGCAGCAAACGGTCTCCCAATGAACTGCATAAGCCTTTGAAAATGAACCGTTCCTGCGCCCCGTTCGCAACAAACCTGACAAGAAAGCGCTGCGTGTACCCTGCAGTTAAAACTGTATGTACCTAAGAGAATGTCGAGGGTGCCCCATTCAAGACTGCTTTTGGCTTGAGTGGGCAACGCAGCCAGTCGTACGCTGCTCTTATGCCTTGGGGTCTGCGGGCACGAGAGCACGTTAACCAGCAAGGCCGGTAGTTGGGGTTCCGTGGGTAATGGAGTGTATTGCCCACACAAGCCAAAACCAGGCTTTATGGGGCACTCTGAAGGTTCGTGGGCGTTTAAGTTGTGTAGAGACGTTCCGTCTGGTTATCTGTAACCGTCTCCCCCCGAGGCACGGGGATAGGGTGAACCCCGGTTGTACGGGCGAATGAGGATCGCAAACCGAGCCCGCTCGTGCCCTATTTCGCTGGGGGCACGACTACTTTCGTCACGGTTTGCACCACGCCCGGCAGTGGCGCAGGCCCAAAATGGGTCGAGCCCGGAGCCTGGAACGTAAGGGTGATGTTCGAAAACTGAACTACGCTACCACCTGTGATGTCGATCTGGACCGGCGAGGGCGAGATTGTCGGTGCGGGAGCACCGTTATAGTCAAAGTTTGCAGTCCCCGAAAGCCGGAATCCGTTGGGAATCTGCGCAACGGTGGCATTGACCAGTGTGATGTGGTGCGTATGGGCTGATCGAAGGGTTGGATCGAAATTCGAGTTGTTTTTCGTGAGCACCCAACCATCAGAGAACTCCATGTTCACTTCCGCCGAAAAATCCGCCTTGGCTGGATCGGCCTGCCCCGTCACGGTCCATGGTCCGTGAACCTCGTAGGGCCCGAACGTGGTTTGGGGCGTATAGGCGTCGATGTAGCCGTTGAATATCATGTTCTGTGTTTGACCCGACGCGCCCGTGCATGCCGCCAGCACGAAAAGCAGTGCGATGCTGCGCGCCGTCCACTCCAACGTTTTGCTCTTCATAACAGACCCTCCAGGATTCGCCTTGCTTGCCGCACTCGCTCACCATGGAACCCGCACCCGGATGCGTGCAAGCGGCAAGGTGCAGAATCCCCTGCCATGCTTCGACTTGCCGTCGAATGCAGCCTTTTGCCGCGGCTTGGCCATCAGAATTGACTAGAACCTGGTTCTCGGGAGTACGGCGACCCGCGGAACGATGAGGAGACCGCGATGGGCGTACCATCATCTGCAAGACCCTCGGACGCCCGCCTGGATTCGTGGAAAGAAATCGCCGCTTACCTGAAACGCGACGTCACTACCGTGCAGCGATGGGAAAAGCGGGAGGGAATGCCCGTTCACCGCCACCTCCACGACCGCATGGGCTCGGTCTACGCGTTTCAGGCGGAACTGGACGCGTGGACGCGCAGCCGGAGCCTCTCCGCCGGGCTCTCCGCGGTCCAGAATAAGAGCAGCCCCGTATTGCTCCGTCCGCCAGCCCCATCGCCCGCCGCCCTGGCAAGATCGACCAAGCGGGCTAAACGAAGGTTCGTCTTGTCACTAGCCGCCACGGCAGCCATCCTGACCGTTGGCGCTATTCTCTGGCTTCAGCAGACGGAGTACTTCTGGCGCAACCCGTTAGACAACGCGCGATTTGAAATCGTAACCACCCTCGATGGGTTAGAACAGGCTGCTGCTCTATCGAGCGACGGCCACCTCGTTGCGTTTCTTTCCGGCCGCGACGGGCCCACAGACGTCTGGGTTACCCAGGTCGGATCGGGTGAACTTCACAACCTGACGCATGGGCGCTTCCTTGAACTCCTGGACACATCGATTCGTACCTTGGGGTTCTCGCCCGACGGGTCGCTCGTCACGTTCTGGGTTCACAAACCAGGCGGCTCGACCAGCGGCGACATCTGGGCCGTTCCCACTCTGGGCGGTGAGCCAAGGCAATACCTTGCAGGCGCCGCCGAGTTCGACTGGTCGCGCGACGGCTCGCGGCTCACGTATCACACGCCCGGCCCTGGAGACCCGATGTTTGTCACCAACGGAGGCATGCGATCGGAGAAGGGCCCCGTTTTCACCGCCCCGGCCAGGCTTCACAGTCATTTTCCCTTGTGGTCGCCCGACAATCAATTTCTCTACTTCGTGCAAGGGGAGCTTCCCGACAAATTGGATATCTGGCGTGTAAGACCAGTTGGTGGGCCACCTGAACGGATCACCAGGCACGTGAGCCGCGTAACTTACCCGGTCTTCCTCGATGGGCGAACACTCATGTATCTCGCCGGCGATCCCGAGGCTTCGGGATCGTGGCTTTACAGCATCGATGTGGAGCGCCGCATTCCCCACCGTCTCAACTCTGGCCTGGAGCGCTACACATCCCTCGCAGCCAGCACGAAGAGTCGCCGGTTGGTGGCTACGCTCACGCTTTCCGATCAAACCTTCTGGCGCTTGCCGATCATGCGGTCCGCACCGGCAACGCAGATGGAACAGATTCCACTCACGACCAACGCTGGGCGCGGGCCGCGATTCGGTCCCGATTTTCTTCTCTATGTTTCCGTAACCGGGGCCGGCGAGAGCATCTGGAAGCTTGCCCATGGAACCAGCACATGGTTGTGGCGCGGCGAGGGAGCAGAAATCTTTGGCAGCCCGGCAGTTTCTCCCGACGGACGCCTGGTAGCATTCTCGGTCCGGCAACATGCGCAGACGCTCTTGTACGTGATGCAGGCAGACGGCGCGAACGTGCGCGTCGTCGCCGGCTCGCTGCATCTGCAGGGCGCTCCAGCGTGGACACCCGACGGCCAGTCGCTTACCACGGCGGCCGACGATCACGGTATTACCCATCTCGTTCGCGTGCCGATCGACGGCCGCCCACCAGTTGCTCTCGTAAAGGAGTTCTCGATCGATCCCACGTGGTCACCCGATGGCCGCTTTGTTGTTTACTCCGGACCCGACGCCGACGCCAACTCACCGGTAAAAGCCGTCACCGCTGAAGGCGTGGCGCATCCCGTCCCCATTCCGGCCTTGACGCGCGGGGCTCGACATATGGCGTTTCTGCCCGGAGGGCAGGCACTCATGTTTCTACGGGGAAACATGCAACATAAGGAACTCTGGCTCATCGACCTGACGACCGGCGCTGAGCGTCAATTGACCAACCTGGCGCCCGACTTCGACGTTCGCGATTTCGACATCTCGCCAGACGGCCGCGAAGTCGTACTTGAGCGAGTTCAGGAACACTCGAACGTCGTATTAGTCGATCTGCCAAAGAAGTAACCAGAAATGCGCGGCCAGGCAGCAAACCGTAACGTGCCCGTGATAGTGACGAAATGGAGGCTTAGCGATTCTCTCTGCCGTACAGCAGAGCACACTTGCTGCAACTTATTCCCATACCTGTCCTCTCATTTGCACAAATGCCTGGGTGGCCCATTCAAGCCTGGGTTTGGCCGTCCAGAAGGAGTGGGTTTGGTTACTTACAAAGTGACCGTTCAAGTCCCCAAAGGAAACAATCTGTTGAGGAAATCCGCTCCCCCTCCTTTGTCATCTCGATCTGCAGTTCTCTTGCTCCATAAGTTGACACGAATAAATCCCATCGTAATTCCCATGTCTTAGAATGCGTCACAATGCTAGTCACATAACGCAGAAGTGATACCAAAGGGTCATAGATGGGGGAAATCTCTATGTAGGATCTACTATCAGCCAGATAGAGATTGCTTAAGGCGAGGTAGTTCTTGCCAGTGCCTTTCCTGCCTTCCTGCCTCTCCTCTGGCGCGTTCCCAGGAGATTTTTAAATTTATGTCGTCCTCATCTCCCTCCGGCCCATTGTGCGTTCCGTCCTATGCAGTTTCCCAACAGATTTCCAGTAACAGCGGGAAGAGCCGCGCCCACTGGGGCAAGCGAACGCTGGCGATGGCGATTCTGTGCCTGGCTGCGGTGAGCGGATTCGCCTATCCCCAGGTGACGGCGCACTTCAGCGGGGCGGTGACTACTCTGGGCAGCGGCTTCACCAAACCCGCTGCCGCGGCGGTGGACAGCAGCGGCAACGTCTTCGTCACCGATTACGGCAACAATACGGTGAAGGAGATCCTGGCGGCGGGCGGCTACACCACCATCAACACGCTAGGTAGCGGATTCAACGGCCCCGTGGGTGTGGCGATAGACGGCAGCGGCAACATCTTCGTCGCCGATTCCTACAACAATGCGGTGAAGGAGATTCTGGCGGCGGGCGGTTACACCACCATCAACACGCTGGGCAGCGGCTTCACCCAGCCTGCCGGTGTTGCGGTGGACGGCAGCGGCAACGTCTTCGTCGCCGATTCCGACAATGGTGCGGTGAAGGAGATTCTGGCAGCGGGCGGTTACACCACCGTCAACACGCTAGGCAGCGGCTTCACCCAGCCTGCCGGTGTTGCGGTGGACGGCAGCGGCAGCGTCTTCGTTACCGACTGGGGCAACAATCTGGTGAAGGAGATTCTGGCGGCGGGCGGTTACACCACGGTCGAGACGCTGGGCAGGGGCTTCAACAACCCACTGGGCCTGGCGACAGACGGCAGGGGCAACGTCTTCGTCGCAGATTCCGGCAACCAAGCGGTGAAGGAGCTCATGACCCAGGGTGTGAACTTTGGCTCTGCGGCCAGCGGCACCAGCACTCCTCCCACAATTTCGCTGTTCTTTACCTTCGATTCAGACGGCGCCATCGGCACGCCTGCCGTGCTGACCCAGGGAGCGACCGGACTGGACTTTGCCGACGCTGCCACCGCGGATACCTGTAAGGCACGAACCGTCCTTAAGGCACACACCTGTACCCTCAACGTGAGCTTCACACCGAAGTTCAGCGGACCTCGCTATGGCGCGGCAACACTGAAGAACAGCTCGGGAGCCGTAATCGCAACCGCCTACATCTACGGCACCGGCACAGGCCCACAGGTCACCTTCAGCCCCGGCACGCAGAGCACACTGGCGTGGCCGTGGACGGCAGCGGCAACGTCTTCGTCACCGATTCCCACAACAACGCGGTGAAAGAGATCATCGCAGCGGGCGGTTACACCACCGTCAACACACTCGGCAGCGGATTCAGCATTCCCTATGGAGTGGCCGTGGACGGCAACGGTAACGTCTTCGTCGCGGATTACGGCAACAGTGCGGTGAAAGAGATCTTGGCGGCCGGCGGTTACACCACCGTCAACACGCTCGGCAGCGGATTCAACAGACCGCTGGGCGTGGCGGTGGAAGCCAGCGGCAACGTCTTCGTCGCCGATACCTATAACGATGAGGTGAAGGAGATCATTGCGGCCGGCGGTTACACCACCGTCAACACGCTCGGCAGCTTCACCCGCCCCTACGGTGTAGCGCTGGACGGCAGCGGCAACCTCTTCCTCACAGCCAGCAACAATGCGGTGGTGAAGCTGGACTTTGCCGATGCTCCGAGTCTGAGCTTCGCCTCGACGGCGTTTGGCTCAACCAGCACTGACAGCCCGCAGACCGTGACGATCAATAACATCGGCAACGGCGCGCTTACGTTCCCGGTACCGGCAACCGGCTTGAACCCAAGCATCGCAACCGGATTCACCTTCGGCAACAGCTCCACCTGCCCTCAGCTCTCGCCGAGTTTGAGCGCAGCGACGCTGGCTGCCGGAGCATCCTGCACCGATGTGATCAGCTTTAAGCCAACGACGATCGGCTCCATCAGCGGCTCGCTCGTGATAACCGACGACCACCTGAACGCGGCGCCTCCAGGCTATGCCACGCAGAGCATCGCGCTGAGCGGAACCGGAATGGCCGCCTCCCCAGCGATCACCTTCACCGTGCCCAACCACACCTATGGAGACGCTCCGTTCGCGGTCAGCGCCACCTCCGACTCCACCGGAGCCTTTACCTATACCGTAGTCTCGGGACCAGCAACGGTCTCGGGTGCAACCGTGACCCTGACCGGCGCGGGAACAGTCGTACTAAAGGCTTCAGAGGCTGCCGACGCCAACTATCTTGCCGGCACGCAGAACGCGACCTTTAACGTCTCAGCCGCCACCCCGGCAATCGCCTTCACCGTGCCCAGCCATACCTTTGGCGACGCACCGTTCGCGGTGAGCGCCACCTCCAACTCCACCGGAGCCTTCACCTACTCCGTGGTCTCGGGACCCGCAACGGTCTCGGGCTCGATCGTCACCCTGACCGGCGCGGGAACGGTCGTGCTGCAGGCTTCGGAGGCAGCCGACGCCAACTATCTCGCCAGCACCCGGAACGCGAGCTTTAACGTCTCAGCCGCCACCCCGGCAATCGCCTTCACCGTGCCCAGCCACACCTTTGGCGACGCTCCGTTCGCGGTCAGCGCCACCTCCAACTCCGCCGGAGCCTTTGCCTATACCGTGGTCTCGGGCCCGGCAACCATCGCGGGTTCGACGGTCACGCTGACGGGTGCCGGTACGGTAGTGCTGCAGGCCGCAGAGGCAGCCAACGGAAAATACGCTGCGGCGACAGCGAACGCCAGCTTCAACGTCTCAGCCGCCACCCCGGCAGTCACCTTCACCGTGCCCAGCCATACCTATGGCGACGCTCCCTTCGCAGTGAGTGCCACCTCCAACTCCACCGGAGCCTTTGCCTATACCGTGGTCTCGGGCCCGGCAACCATCGCGGGTTCGACGGTCACGCTGACGGGTGCCGGTACGGTAGTGCTGCAGGCCGCAGAGGCAGCCAACGGAAATTACGCTGCCGCGACGGCGAACGCGACCCTTACGGTCGGTGCGAGCATCGTACTATCCTCGAGAATCCCGACCGAAATCGTGGCTCCGGGTGCGGTAGCGCGCTTCGTCGTTACGCTCTCGCCTGGAGGAGCACCAACCTACCCCAATGCGTTAACCTTGAGCGCAACCGGTCTGCCCACCGGCGCCACCGCGATCTTCTCCCCGGCAATCGCTCCGGCGGGCAGCGCGGCCACGCAGGTGATGCTCACCATCCTGACCGGCAGTCATACGGCCAGCAATGCGAAACCCTCTTCAGGTGGACCTCTCGCGCCTGTGGCACTGGGATTTCTTCTGCTGCCGTTGGCCGGCATGAAGCGAGTACGCAAGCGGTTGGGCCAGACGCCGCTGCTGCTTGCGCTCACGGTCCTCAGCCTTGGCACAGTACTCGGCCTCACCGGATGCGGCTTTCACAGCAACCCGCCATCGAGCTATAACGTCGTGGTAACCGCAACCGACGCAACCACTGGCGCACACAACTCCACCAACCTCACCCTAACCGTGCAGTAACAACCTCAGGAGAAGATCCTGCGTAACGAGTGTTGTGAGCGATGAATTGGGATCCGAGACGCAGCAACCTTGGAGAAGTTTGAGACTCCACCCCGCACAAAACCCGGGTGGCCCATTCAAGCCTGCCGTTGGGCTTGAGTGGGGTACAACGACACTTACATCAGAGAGCTATCCTTGTAGCAGTGCTATCAACCCTCGGCATCTTTGGCTACCGCTCGTTGCGCGATCTCGTCCTGCCGCTGGACCGGCTAACCCTGGTCACCGGCGCAAACGGGAGCGGTAAGTCCAGCCTGTACCGCGCCCTTCGCCTGCTTGCCGATGCCGCCGTCAACTCCGCCGTGGCCTCTCTAGCCAGAGAGGGCGGACTCCCTTCCACGCTCTGGGCCGGCCCGGAAAGCATCGCCCGCAGCGTCAAGCAAGGCGTCCATCCGGTCGAAGGAACCGCCGCATCCAGCAAACCCACCAGTCTCAAGCTGGGTTTTGCCGCCGATACCTATGGATACAGCATCGAGCTCGGCTATCCGCCCAAGTCAAACCCATCAGCCACCGCGTTCTATCTGGACCCAGCTATCAAACGCGAATGTATCTGGCACGGCGGCGTATACAGAAGAGCTGCGGCCCTCGTCGATCGCCGCAACAACCTTGTCTCTCTCCCGGCGAGCAGAGATGAAGAACCCATCTTCCTCACGCAAAACCTGAGCCACGCCGACAGTATGCTGGCCAGCATTGCCGACCCGCAGCGAGCCCCCGAAATGTTCGCTGTTCGCGAGGCCATTCGTGGCTGGCGTTTTTACGATGGCTTTCGTACAGACATAACTTCCCCGGTGCGCATTCCCCAGATCGGCACGTTCACCCCGGTGTTGAACAACGAAGGCACGGACTTACCGGCTGCCCTGCAAACCATCCTGGAGATTGGCGACGGCGACGCGCTTGCCCGCACCATCGAAGATGCCTTTCCCGGAAGCCGCATCGAAATCCACACACCGGGAGGCCGCTTTGAAGTCCACCTGCGGCAGCACGGTCTGCTACGGCCACTCTCGGCAGCCGAACTCTCCGACGGAACGTTGCGCTTTCTTCTATGGACGGCTGCGCTGCTCACCCCTCGACCGCCCGAGCTGATGGTCTTAAACGAACCCGAGACCAGCCTGCATCCCGATCTCTTACCGGCGCTGGCACGACTGATCCTCGCAGCCTCAGAAAGGAGCCAGATCATCGTCGTGTCGCACGCGCAGATTCTGATTCAGTCTCTCGAAAAAGGCAAACACAGCCGGCGATTGCATCTGGAAAAGTCCTTCGGCGAAACAACGCTTTCGGGAACAACACTGTTCAATAAACCAAAGTGGGACTGGCCGGCCCGATAGGATTTAGGCTCATATCGTAAGCGAGCGGGGAACTCTTTACACTCTTTCCATCGGGGAGGTCAATCTTCTTGAGAAACGTGCAATCTTGGCGCAAAATATGGGCATGAACAGGCCCTTGGTTATTGAAAAACTGCGCCAACACGAACGGGAGCTTAAGGCTGCAGGAATTCTTCATATACGTGTGTTTGGATCGGTGGCAAGGGATGAAGCTTCATACACGTCGGACGTGGATCTTCTGGCTGATTTCGACAATTCAAGGCGAATTACGCTCGTCAAACTAGGAAGTCTGCAAAGCCGCCTCAGCAATATGCTTGGCGCTCGTGTCGATTTGTCTTCACCCGAGTGGATGCGTGAGCCTGCAAAGTCAAAGGCGCTCCGTGAGGCCGTGATTGCCTTTTAGGGATAACGCGACCCATTTGCGTGACATTCTGGACGCAATCGATCACATCGAGCTGTTTCTCGATGGGGTGACTTTTGAGAGCTATCAAACCGATCTGAAGACTAGGTCAGCAGTAGAACGCCAGTTGCAGATTCTGACCGAGGCAGCCATCCGTCTAGGCAAGGATGCCGAAACGATAGCACCGGGCCCAGATTGGGAAGGTTTTCGCGGGATGGGAAACCTACTGCGCCACGCCTATCACCGAATTGATGACAAGATTGTCTGGAATACCGTCAAGGATGAGCTTCCGCCCATGCGTGAAATCATTTTGAAGACGCTAAGGGCCGACAGTCCCGCGAACTAGAGTCCGGGTGATCTTCCTGCAAGCCGCATGACTCTTGTTTCGTTGTGAGCCTGAGATAGTAGCCGCTATCTCTGTACTGATATAGGTTACTTTCCTTCATGGCCCTCACCATGTGCCGGAGGCTTCGCCTCCAGCGGATAGCTCAGTTCCCTGCCGTAGCCTCAACCTCTAGGCTGCGGATGTAATCGACAACCGCCTCGCTCCAGCCGTCGATGTGCGTCCAGGCGCCGTAGCCGATGCCGTTCCGCGCACTGGCTACGTTGATCACATAGCCGCGTCCGTTCGGCGCAGGGACACGGTCGTGCGACTGCTCATCGGTGATCACGATGAGGCGGTCATACTCCGTCTTCAGGCCGCTGAGCGCGTGGCCAAGCTGCGTTCCTCCGTGGGGCTGGCTGGAGACAATGGCATCGCGCAAAGCAAAGCCGCGACGCGACGGTACCCGCACCAGCTTGTCGGAGATGCTGTAGACCTCTGCCGCGTCGTACACCTCGAGTAGCTCTACCCTAGCCACCAGTGCTGACCCCGAGCCCCAGATCGGTGATGTAACGGTAGGCGATACGTTTTTTTCCAAACGCCCGCGCGTCGTGAAACTCCATTTCGTAACCAGGTCGAAGGACTGAGGAGAGCGTGCCGTCAGCGGCGAAGCAGATAATAGCGAACGTATCGTTACTTACTGATGCAGTCCCAATCTTGAATTGTGCCTCCGCGCAGCTAGTACTCGGATGTTCTCTGGTGGCCGAGTTGATCACGATGTGAGCGCTTACTTCATCCAAAACGTCGAATCCTGAAGCGGATCGATGACGGCTGTGACGAAGTTACGAAGCCACAACGGAAAGTAGTGCCCGTCGCTCTCCTCTTGAAGACTTCCGTCCTGTACGGCCAGGTATTGTCGAAAACCAGGAGAATGAACGAGGAGTCCAGTCCGTGCGTGTCTTCCAATAGTCTTCAACGGTGGCAGTGTATGGTGAGATTGCGTTTGCGGGCTCTGAGATGTTTAATAAATTAACGAGCAACGGCTCGACAACTATCAACGTCCTCTTCTTTGTTGACAAGGATCTTTCGGAAATATGTCAGGAGTCATGGCCGACCGACGACAGAATATATGTAACGGACGTGTATTCGATCGAGAATTACTTTGTCTCCAGACAGACGTTCGAGCGCTTGTGCACCGACTTTGTAAAAATCAAGGGGTTTGAATTTGATTTCAGACCAGTAACAGAGCATTTCGATGAACAGTTGCGGCGCTTTCATAGACAAACACTCACGATCATGGCCTGGATAGTCTGCACCCGTATGAAGGGCCTACGACCGAATGTCAACAACATCGATTTATCACAGTTAGTGCAGATTTCGGACGATTGCATCGTTCAATGCCGGAACGACCGGGCAACATATTTGGCACGAGCCACGGGTATCAACCCGCCTGCCGAACTCTGGAAGGCCGTACTGGGCTTAGCCCGAATACTAGCCGAAATGGAGCCAAAAACAATCGTAAGGGGTAAGTTTGAGATTTGGTTTATGGTAGTGTTCTTCCGCGCCATCTTAGACAAGCTCACCTGGGAGTGCTGGCCTGAAGGCAAACATCAATTCTCAAAACATGATCGAAATGCTTGTAGGTAGGGTACCAACTCCAACTTCTCTTCAACAATTTCTAGATATGCATTTCCCGCGCCAGATTGGACTACTTTGATGATCCGACTTCTAGGAGGGTTACATAACCGCGAGCAGGCGAAACATTAGCCTCTCCTGATAATTCCCAAGGTCATACCCCGCTGTCCTCAGGCTTCCTAAGTACTTCTGTGAGAACCCTCACCATGCGCCGGAGGCTTCGCCTCCAGCGCATAGCTCAGTTCCCTGCCGTAGCCTCAACCTCAGGCTGCGGATGTAATCGACAACCGCCTCGCTCCAGCCGTCGATGTGCGTCCAGGCGCCGTAGCCGATGCCGTTCCGCGCACTGGCTACGTTGATCACATAGCCGCGTCCGTTCGGCGCAGGGACACGGTCGTGCGACTGCTCATCGGTGATCACGATGAGGCGGCCACCGGTGAAGCAAACCGCGGGTCAGGGATCAAGCGCACGCGGCCAAGGGGGACTCGAACCCCGCTCTTTTCAGAGTTGCCGGAAGTATCCGCATGCTTCGCCACTGACCACACCTGCAACATCCGGGGAAAAAGCGTCTGCGATATTGCGATGAACAGTCGAAGGAATCGACAGACTTCGCCACCGGATGCAGAAAATCAGATGTGTACGAGGAATGTGCCGTGTCCCGGCAGCCCAGTGACCGGGAAGACTAGACGAATCGGAGCGATGCGCCGGAAGTCCAGAAGCCATTCTTCGCGCGTAGATAGTCGGGCCGGGTGACCAGCATGACATGCGCTTCGAATTGGATGAAGTGTTTCATCGTATTGCCTCTGGGCTTTAAGAGCTTAGTGAGAATGCCATACTTCGTTCCTGATTGCAATACGTAATCGTGACTTTCAATCAATTTTCGTGGATCGAACAGGAGGTTCACGCCTTAATATGCTCGATAGATCACCTTAACGACGGTTTGAAACTCGACTGGCACGCCATTGAGGAAGATAGGCTTTGTAAGCCCAGTCCTGCACAGCGGCCATGGCTGCTCTGGTTAACTCGTCGTTAGGCGAACTAACCTAAAACGCACTTTTCCACAAAAGATCTGCGAGCAAGGAGGAAGGTTGTAAGTCAATGAGCATGAATGACTATTACCAGCCGATCATTTCTCTCCGCCCTTTTCGCAAAGCTTGTTGCCCACGGGAACTGTCAGCTTGTAACGAATGTCGGGTGGCCCATTCAAGCCTTGTTGGGGATTTGTTGGAGAGCAGCACCATCGTTCACAAGGCACAACGCCTATGACGGTATTTTCAGCGGAAGGTTCAACCACGCCATCCCGATGTCGCGTCCCATATTGTTGCCGGCATCTTTAGCAGGAGCATCAAAGAACAGCGCCAACGCGCCCTTGGTTTCGACGATGGAGGGCATACCGATGCAGCGCACGCTCCAGGGGCAATTGGTGTGGTCCAGCACGATGGCGCGATGTTCAGGGTTCCACTTCTGCAGGTTCTTGCTCCAGTACACCCAAATACTTTCTGTGTACTCGCCGCCGCCATCGAGCCCTATGTGGTTGGTGAACAGGAACCAGGTCTCGTTCGACCGCTGGAAATAGAGAGCGGAATTTTCTACCTGCTGTTCAGGCGGCAGAATCGGATTTGGATCCACTTTCCATGGGCCATTCAGGTTCCTCGTGCGGGCAATCGATAGAGTTCGCTTCAGTCCGCTGCCCGAGGGAGTAGGATGTTCCGCGGCGGCACTGAAAAACATCAGGTACTCACCGCCGTGCTTCACAATCTGGCCGGGGCTCGCGGTGTCTGCATAATAAGTGCCCGCCACGGTGCGAAAAGGAACGAGGTCTTTCTGTTTTACCCAGGGACCGGCGGGATGCTTGCTCCTTGCGGCGAGCGTGAAGTAAGGCACTGCAGGGATTCTGTCAGGCGGCGGCGTGGTCGATCGCGAGCCGACGTAAAACATATGCCACGTGTTGCCGTCGAAGACCGTCCAGGGCGAAGAGGCAGTTCCTCCGTCATCATCACCCGAGGCTCCAAGATCAAGCACGGGTCCCTTCAGATCCCAGTGCAGCAGATCGCGGCTGGTCGCTAAACACGCTCGCCACCCGGTAGGCCCTGCGCCGTCATAGTGAAGATAGTAAGTGTCGCCTGCGCGAAAACAGATGGCTTCGCGCGCGCCAAGGTAGTCGCACTGGTCCGGGCCGGTTCCATGGTGGAGGATCGGCGCAGCATCGATCGCGTTCAAACGGAGTGTCGTCGCGGGCCGGCCGTCAGGGTATGAAGACGGGGCCGCCGCAACACCAGCCGCCACGACCTGTGCGCCCGCGGTGACAACTTCCGGAGCGAGAACATACGAGGCCAGCATGCGGCAAAGCGCTCGCCTGGAAATCAAGGGGTCTTCTCCTGGATATGGGTGCTGATTGTGAAACTGAGTTTAGCAGCAATGGTGGCCAAGGCAGGTGAGAGTTTGGGCAAAAACTGCTTTTGCCGGAAGCAAATGTCACCGCGCGGGGATGCTTCTCACAGAGAAACAAACCCCGTTCCTCACGACAATCTCCACTTGCTATTGAGTATGGCGAGTTTCTCGTTCAGGCTGGGCTGTGGAGTGGGCTGCTTGACTGGCTGCTTCGGCCGTTGGCCGCTCTGAGCGGGCCCCATCAGGGCCTTCATCGACAGCGCAATGCGTTTGGTTTTCGCGTCAGCGCTGAGAACTTTGACTTTGACGATCTGGCCGGCCTTTACCGCCTCGGACGGGTCTTTGATAAAGCGGTTCGAAAGCTCGCTGATGTGGACAAGGCCGTCCTGATGCACGCCGATGTCGACGAAGGCTCCGAACTTGGTGACATTGGTGACCACGCCCTCAAGCACCATGTCTGGCTGCACGTCGGCGAACTCTCTCACGGACTCGGAGAAGCTCGGGGCAATGAACTGATCGCGTGGGTCGCGGCCGGGCTTGCGCAGTTCTTCGAGAATGTCGGCGACGGTAAAGCTGCCGGCCGAAAGTTGTTTGACATCGACCCCGGTCAGCAGCTGCGGATTCTGAATCAACTGGTCGATCGACGTATTGAGGGTTTGCGCAATCTGTTCGACGACCGGGTAAGACTCAGGGTGGACGGCCGTGCGGTCGAGAGGGTTCTCCCCATCACGAATACGAAGAAAGCCGGCGGCCTGCTCGAAGGTCTTGGCGCCGATGCCAGTGACTTTGTTGAGCTGTGAGCGGGAGCGGAATTTTCCGTGCTCATCGCGGTAGGCGACGATGTTGAGCGCCGTTCTTTCGGTCACACCGGCGACGTAGCGCAGCAGCGTCCAGGAAGAAGTATTGAGATCGACGCCGACACGGTTGACGCAGCTTTCGACCGTGGCCTCGAGAGATTGTTGCAACTGTCGTTGATCGACATCATGTTGATACTGACCGACACCGATGGATTTGGGATCGACCTTGACCAGTTCAGAAAGCGGATCCTGCAGGCGGCGCGCAATCGAGATGGCGCCGCGCACGGTGAGGTCGAGGTCAGGAAATTCCTGACGGGCGATATCGGATGCGGAGTAGACGCTTGCACCGGACTCGGACACCGTGACGGTGAAGAGACTGTTGAGCTTGCGCTCGCGCAGAAATTCGCGAACGAAGGCATCGGTTTCACGAGAGGCCGTTCCGTTGCCGATGGCGATCGCGCGCACATTGTGCTTCGCAATGAGAGCGGCGAGGGTGTCGCCCGCCGCGGAGGCTGCGTTCTTTGAAGTATGGAGGTAGAGAACATCGTGCGCGAGAAACTTGCCGGTCTCGTCCACCACGGCAACCTTGCAGCCCGTGCGCAGGCCGGGGTCGATGCCGAGAACAGAAAGCGGACCCGCCGGCGCGGCCAGCAGCAGGTTCTGCAGATTGTCGCGAAAGACCTGAATGGCGTCACCGTCAGAGCGCTTCTTGAGCTCGATGCGCAACTCCGCTTGTATCGACGAACTGAGAAGGCGTTTCCATGAGTCGTCAATGGCAAGCTCAAGATGAGGCGTCCAATCCCCTGCTCCGCGCAGAATGCGCATGCGGAGCAACGAGGTGGCGCGAAGCGGTTCGACTTCGATGAGGAAGTAGAGCACGGACTCAGCCTCGCCACGGCGGATAGCCAGCATTCTGTGCGACGGAATCGACTTCACCGGCTCGCGGTAGTCGTAATACATGCGAAACTTTTCCTGCTCGTCGACGGCATCAAAGACTTTCTTGCTGACAATGATGCCCTCATCGAACATGAGCTGGCGTAAAGGCTTGCGGAAGTCAGCACTCTCGCTGATCGTCTCGGCGACGATGTGGCGGGCGCCTTCGAAGGCGTCCTCGACGGTCGTGACTTCCTTTTCCGGGTCGATGAAAGTGGCGGCGTATTCGTTGAGGGGCTGGCCGGTAGCCTGCTGCGCCCAGAGATAATCAGCCAGCGGCCCCAGGCCGCGGTCGCGAGCGATGGTAGCCTTGGTCCGGCGTTTGGGCCGGTAGGGTAAATAGAGATCTTCAAGCTCAGACCGGTCGAAGGTGCCCTCGATACGGGCCTTGAGCTCGTCGGTGAGCTTGCCCTGCTCGAGAATCGACGCGAGGATCGTTTCACGCCGGCTTGCAAGATCTCGAAAGTAAGCCAGCCTGGCTTCAATGTCGCGGATCTGCACCTCGTCGAGGTTGCCGGTGGCCTCTTTGCGGTAGCGCGCGATAAAAGGAACGGTGCCCCCTTCGTCGAGCAGACTGATGACCGCGACGAGGGAGTGAAGGGGCAGGTTAAGAGACTGCGCGATGTGCAGCAGGATTTCCGGGGAAAGGTTCTTTACGTCAGCCATGATTGCTCTTCGTATCATAGCGGTAAAGGTTCTGGAAAAATGGACACGGCACTGATCCATCAGGAGCACATGATGAAACGCCGTGAATTCAGCCGGTGGATGGTGGCCGCGGCGGGCTACCAGGGTGGTGGGGCCGCATTCGCAGGAGCCAATCGGGACGGGCAGAGCTGTTGTGGCACGGTAACAATTACATACCGACGCGTAAACCCAACACAACCCTCCAGGGTGCCCCATACAAGCCCGATGTTGGCTTGTGTGGGCAACACGCTCCATCACCCACACCAGAGGTCCTGACCGAGTTGCATTCTATTTGAAGCGAACCTCGTCACGGAAACATTCCTCTAAGTATCTGGCAATGTTTCAGGGCGAACACTAATGATTCGCATCATTTCCTGATAGTGCTGTTCGTCCTTACTCTTGATCTCTTCGAAACGCTTGGCCTGTTCCTCGCGGCGCGGGTCCCCGGTTCGCGCATAGAGCTGCAGCAAGCCGAAGTTGGCGCCATAATTCTCCGGATCATGGGCAACAGCGCGGTCGAGATAGGTCTGCGCTTCGCTATACTCGTGGCTCGCTATGAATACCTGACCCAACTCCCCTAGCACATCCGGTCGTTCAGGGGCCAGAGAGTTTGCTTGCTCCAGTTCATGCTTCGCATCCTCTACGTGGCCCTGCACGCGCGCGATGCGCCCCAGATAATAGTGTGCGTCTGCAGCGGTGGTGTCGTGGGTGATTGCTTGCTTCAGCCATTTGCTCGCGGAATCGTAATTCTTCGCTCGGAAGTAGGTGGTGCCAATAGCCAGAAGTGCCTTCGGGTCTGCGGGACGCAGAGCATGATACTTCTCCAGATAGGGCAACCCCTGGGTTGCATCCTGCGCGAAGGAGGAGACCGTCCCCATGCCGAAGTTGTATTCAGGATTGTCTGGCGACAACTTGACCGCTTCGCCCATGGCCTTGCGCGATTCGCCGAGAAGACCCAACCGCAGAGAGAGGACACCGAACTCGTAGGCAAAGCCTGCCTCGTTGGGTTGCAGATCGCGAGCATGAGCAAGATAACCGAGTGCTCCCTGATAGTCCTTATCGGCTGTGGCGACACGAGTCAGGTCCACCAGTATCGGAACCGAAGAGTTACTCTGCGTGAAGGCGCGTTCAAGTGTTGTACGCGCGATCTCCAGCTTGCCTTCTCCCTCCTGGGCCAATCCGAGTATCCTGAGGCCGTCAGCCGAGAGAGGATTTTTATCGTTGGCCGCGGCGAAGATCGACTCGATCAGGTCGGCACGGTGCGCTAACCGGAGTGCAGGCAATACTTCCATTGCGTCCTGTTCGGCAAGGTCGGGAGCAGCGACGATAGCGGCCGCGGCTTTCTCCGCTGCAGATGCGTGATTGAGCGCGGCTTCATCGGCGCAGAGCACGATCTGAGCACCGGTACGGTTGCGATCATCCGGACTTAGTCTCGCGATATGCTGCAGCGAACGTTCGTAATTGTGGTCCCACATGAGCAGCATGGCGACCTGGTAGTGTGCCTCAGCATGGTTTGGCTCCATGCGCAGAAGCTTCTCATACACGCGCAGAGCAGAAGCCCTGGCCGTCTTGTCGCGGGCGGCCGTTTGCATGTAGATGCGGCCCAGATTAAGGTATGCGCTCGCCAAACCTGGGTCATGCAAAATTGCTGCCGAGAACTCGTGAAGGGCGCGATCCGCATGCCCCTCCTGCACCTCTACGACTCCGAGAAGATTCTCGAGACCGCCATTCGCCGGAAACGCTGCCTGGGCGCTGGCGATAAGTGACCGAGCGCCTTCCAGATCGTTTCGTTCCATGTGCTGCTGAATTTGCAATACCAGCTCGCGATATGGTTCCTTCGATGGCTGTCCGGCTACCGCCTGCGCCCATGAGAGCAGGCCAAGCGACAGAAAGATGAAATGTTTTAAACTACTGCTCATGGTTTTATCCAGGGGTAGAGCGATAGCCGTTGTTTCGCTGGCTCTACTCCTCTATGAGGTCCGGGTTCCCTCGACGTTGGCCCAAAGTACGAACGAGGCGCCGGTTACTGCTCCACCTTCCTCGCTGGGCCTGACTCCTGAGAAAGTATCTCACTTGAAGACGGCGGTCGCCGAGCACGACTATATTGCCGCCGAAAAATTGCTTCTCAGCGACATCGAGCAAGATCCTCATTCGCCGCGCGCGGCCTCCCTGCTGGCATATTTGGGGAGCGTCTATTTTTTGAATCACGATTATTTGAACGCGGCGATCGCCTGGAAAAAAGCCGATGCCATCACGCCACTTGGTTCCGAACTACAATTCTCCCTGGCCATGGCCTACATCCGGATCTCGCATCCTGATTGGGCCCGAACGGTTCTCGAATCGCTTTCCACGCGCGAAACGAAAAATGCGTTGTACCCTTATTGGCTCGGCCGGCTCGATTACGACGCACACCACTACGTAGAGGCGACCCACCACTTCGAACAGGCAATCGCCCTGGACCCAACCATGGCGCGTGCTTACGACAACCTTGGGCTCTGCCACTTCTACCAAAACCAGAATGGACTTGCCGTTGAAAATTTCAACAAGGCCATTGAGCTGGATCGGAAATCGCAGCATCCTTCTGCATGGCCTTATTTGAATCGTGCTGTGACGCTGCGGTTTGTGGGCCACGCGCAAGAGGCAGAAGCCGATCTGCGGGAAGCTCTCCGGCTCGATCCTCAGCTCGCTCAGGCGCACTATCTCCTGGGCAATGTGCTTCAGGAAAAAAGTCAGCCCGACGCTGCCGTGCGGGAACAGTTGGCGGCGGTACGTCTCGATGACAAATACGCGGAGCCTCACGTTGCACTCGCGCACCTTTACAACCAGTTAGGGCGAAAGGCTGCCGCCCAGCAAGAGCTCAAGATCTATCTCCGTTTGCGCACGAATGCAAACGATCACGGCGGCCCGCCGGTGTCGAATCCATAAGGCAAATGCCCTACCCGGATCTCTCACAAGCGATGGCACGAGCGAGAACGTCCTGACGTTCCAGAGCCAGCAGCACCGCGAAAAAGGGTGTCCCATATCGGCTGATTTCCTGTGAAGCGTGGTTGCGTCTCTGAACCTGCAATCGAATCTGAAAAGATAAAGGCCATCCGAGCATGCCGGATGGCCTTTATGTCATGCGAGAAGTTACGAGTTTAGAACTCGAAACTAGAACTCGAAACTAGAACTCGAAGCGCCCTGCAAATTGGATTGTGCGTGGAGTGGTGACTGACCCATTCCACGTACCGAAGGAGTTGCCCGAGGCCGCAACGTCGGTTACGAATGCGTACCCTGTACCGCCGTTGGTGTCGCCCTGGGAGATGAAGTAGTGATTGTTGAAGGCGTTGAAGAAGTTGGCCTGGAACCTGAAGTTCAACCTCTCCGTGATGTGCGTGTCCTTGATGAAGGATAGATCCAGGTTGCGATAGCTGGGTCCGTAGACGGTCGATACTGCCTTGCCGAAGCCGGAATAGCCAAAGGCAGAGAAGTCGCGTTCCAACGCATTCGGGTTGATGAGTTGGTTGTTCTTAGCCGGATTGAAGCTGTTGCGGCCAGTCACCAAGGGCTGCTGTCCTGCAAGCGTCCCTGGTACGCAGTGTTGGCGGAACTCGGGTACCAGAGCATCCGTGGCACACGCCGAGGAATAGAACGAGAAGGGAGTGCCGTACTCATAGCGGTAGATGGGGCCCACCCGCCATCCGCTGACCAATGGATTCACAATTCCGGAGGAGTTAAGGAACCGCTTGTTTGTGCCAAGAGGCAGTTCATAGACGGCCGCAACTGAACCGGTAATGGGGACATTGTCCGGAGCGATAGCGTACGCGCGCGATTGATCGTAGGGACTGAAAGCGCCGCTGTTGCCGCCAGAGCCCACGCTGATGTTGTTCCCGGATTGAACGTTGTTAGAGGCGTTCGTGAACATCTTCTGCAACGTCAAAGAGCCCAGAATGTACAGGCCGCCCTGATAGCGGCGCTCTACCTTGCCCTGGAACGAGTTGTAGATGGAGTTTCCATGCTCCTCGTTGAGGCCTAGCAAATTGCCGCAATACTGCGGGAATGGCGACAGTGCCTGAGCAATCGTCGGCGCGCATCCCGTCATCTGGGCGTCCCAATTGATGTAAGGCTGTGAGACACCATGGGCCGCGAAGGTTGCAGGACCATTCGGGTCGTTGTAGTTGACTGCGAGATCAGAACCGATCGAGGTGATGGTTGGATTCAGCGGGTTCAACACGTTGATTGGGCTCAATGCAGAGGGCAGGTGGGTACCCTTGGTACCGACATAGGCGACACTCAGCAACGTATTGCTGGGTAGTTGCCGCTCCACGGTCAGGTTCCACTGCGAAGAGTAGGGTCTCCGGTTGCCGTCCAGTGGACGGTAAAGGGAGGGCGTTTGACCGTTGTCGAAGCCTGAGTTGATGTCTTGTGTTGACCCGACCTGGCTGGGGGAGATGCCGCTTGTAAGGTAAATAGCCGGCGTTTTGAAGTTGCCGACAGAGGCTTGGTTCAGGGTTAGATTCTTGTTGAATCCATCCTGCGCGAGACCACCGCCCCAACCAGGATAGAACGCCTGTCCGAAATAGATCCCGTATCCTGCACGAACAACCGTCTTGTCGTTGAGCGTGTAGGCAAACCCGACGCGAGGAGCAAAGCCCTTCTTGAATGGAATCTCAGGATAACGTGCGCCGTAACTGGCTGCACCAAACTTGGTTCCTGAGAAAGCCAGCCGTCCTGGAAGCTCAGTTCCCGTAGAGGTGATGGCATCCGGATTACCCCCGATGGGATCGATGAACGACAGGTTGTTCTTCTTATCCACGAACGGGGAGATGTAATCCCAACGCAGGCCGTACGACAAGTTCAGCCTCGGAGAGATGCGCCATGAATCGCCACCGTGGAACGCCCACCCGACCTGCCGTGGATACTTGGCGAGGACGTTGATGTAGGTCACATTGGCATTCTGCGTAGCCCCAAGGTAAAAGCTGGCAATGGGACTTCCGGGGCAACCCGAGTTCGCGCAACCCGCGTTGCCGGTTGTATCCGCAGCGAAGTTGAAGGTGCCACCCTGATTGCCGCCGCTATGAATGCTCATGCCTGCGAGCTTATATTCGAGACCAAAACTGAGGGTGTGTTTTCCCTGGATCCTGGTGAAGACATCGTTGACTGCCCAGGTTCCGCGGGTGGTCAGATTGTCAACCGAATTGGGTGGGTTATTGTTTCCCAGTGTCGAGTAGCCCCCGTCAAATGTCATTTCTGGCAGATAGCTGGCATTGGCCACTCCCGGCACTGTGGGCAAGTTCGCTTTGCCGTTCAGCGCGTAGTAGCCTTCGTTGCGGCTCAGGTAGCCGACGGTGGCGTGATTGGTCATGAGGCTTGAGAGCGAGTGCTCCCAGTTGAAGCGCTGAATCGGGGCATTCTCCGGGTTTGCCGGGCTTGCGGTCGAGAGGGCAATCGGAAGATCGCTCTGCGTGTTGACACCGCTAAACTGCCACCAGAAGGTGTAGTAAAAGTGATCTTTCTGGCCAACGTTCGTGTCGATGCGGAAGAAGTACACATTCTCGCTGTTGGTTAACGATCCCTGGCCCGACCTGGGGATGAAGTAGTTGTTGACTTCCCCACTATTGGTGGGCGTCGGCAACTCCGCAAGAAAGGCTTTGGCGATTGGATCTTCGAAGTTGGGATCGATCTGGTTGCCGGGGATTGGCTGACCAGCCAAAGCCCCGTACTTCGCCGGGTCAGCGGGATAGTAGAGCTGGCTGCCGACGCCGCTGAAGTTTCCGGCGCGAGCATTCAAAGAGGCGATCGAGAGCGTAGAGGAACTCGCGCCGCCGTGGTCCTGGAAGCCTTCCCAGTTGAAATAGAAGTAGCCTTTCACCCGCGCGTTGCTGCTGTGATACCCGGGGATCCAAATCGGGCCGCCAACGTTCGCGCCAAAGTCGTTTTCCTTGTCTGGCGTCTTGCTGCTTGCGCCATATTGCTTGGCGTTGAAGGCGTCGTTGCGCAGGTACTCGTAAGCCGCGCCGTGAAACTTCTCGCCGCCGCTCCTGGTTTGCACGATGAGCTGGCCTGAAGTCGAGTTTCCATATTGCGCGTCATAGTTAGAGGCCAGGATTTTGACTTCGCTGGTGATATCGGGCGACATGCCAAAGTCAGTCTGCAAACTCACCATGCCAGACTGATTCATATAGCCTTCAGAAGCCGTCGCGCCGTCAACCACCGCTTCGTCGCCGGTAACGATGCCACCGTTGGTACGTGAGTTATAAGCATTGCCGCCGCCGCCCGTGGTCACGCCAGGCATGAGAATGGCAACCGTCACAGAGGATCGAGGAGCGCCGGAGATAACAAGCGGGAAGTCCTGGAGCGTTTCAGGACTGACGCCACCACCAATGGTGGGGTTTTCATAGTTGATGAGCGAAGCGTCAGCGCTGACGGTGACGGTCTGGTCTGCTGCGCCAACGGTCAGTTTCACGTCGACACGCGCGGACTGGTTGACTGCAAGCTCGATACCCTTGCGAACGAACGACTGGAACGAAGACGCAGTCACCGATAGGTCATATATTCCGGGCGGGAGATTGCGAAAGTTATATTCGCCGCCGGCATCCGTCTGAAAGTCTTGCCGGGTTCCGGATGTTTCGTTGATGAGTGAGAGCTTTGCACTCGGGATCACGGCACCGGAGGTATCAGTGACCGATCCAGAGAGTGAGGCATTGACATCCTGACCGAAACTTTGCTTGTTCACGGCCAACAGAAACAACCCAAGAAGGACTAAAATATACGTATTGGCTTTTGAAAGGCTGCCTCGCATAAATCTCCATTCAAGCTACTTAATTCTTGGTTTGGCTGATGTGTAGATTTCCTCCCTTTTCGGGAAAATCGACCCGCACCAGAGCCTCGGGAAACTGCTTGCAAGCGTAACCGGTTTCACAATGCAGGGATTTTATTCGCGACAAACGACAGCGGGAAATCTAACGCAGCTTCGGACGGCTGTCAACTGTTTTTATGAGGCATCTCTCCACCCAGAGATTGAGTGCTGATAAGGAACATGGAACGGCGAGCTAGACAGCAAGCAGCCAGCAAACGCAACGCCTTCCCCGCTGACGTCATTCGCGCCCTAGCGGTGTGTAAGATGAGTGACGATGCCCCAACCAAGCAGAAGAGAGTTTCTTGCGGCGTTGGCTGCCTGTTTACCGCTGATCGTCTTGCGTAAGGCGTTTCCATCGGCTTCCGTTCCGTCCGGAACCATCCCTCCGGCCCTCTTTCAGCCAGTTCCCTCCACGCAGTCCGGCATCACCTGGACACACTCCAACGGACGATCTGCGTCGTATTACCTGCCGGAAACCACGGGCGCCGGATGCGCTTTTCTCGATTTCGATAACGACGGCTGGATGGACATTTTCCTCGTCAACAGCGGCCCCTGCGACTTCTTCACTCCTGCCAAGCCGCTGCACAATGGGCTTTACCGAAACAACCGCGATGGAACCTTCACCGATGTAACCACGCAGGCAGGGCTGGCAAGTACCGGCTACGGCATGGGCGTCGCCGTTGGAGACTACAACAACGACGGCTACCCCGATCTCTTCGTAACCAGCTATAACGGTTCCACGCTTTATCACAACAATGGTGACGGCACGTTTACAGACGTCACGATTAAATCCGGTATCGCCACGCCAGGCTGGGCCTCCAGCGCCGTCTGGTTCGACTATGACAACGACGGGCGCCTCGATCTGTTTGTCTGCCGGTTCGTCGTGTTCGACAAGCCGGCCAACAAGTTCTGCGGGAATGAGGGCACAGGGGAACGCCACTACTGCATCCCCCGCATCTACCCACCTGCCCACAGCTGGTTGTTTCACAACAACGGAGACGGCACATTTACAGACGTTTCCGCAGCCACCGGGATCAGTTCAGGGTTGGGCAAGGCCTGGGGTGTGGTGGCCACCGACATCAATAACGACGGATGGATGGACCTCTTTGTCGCCAACGATACCGTCGCCAACTTTCTGTGGGTGAATCGTCAAGGCAAGTTCAAGGACGAGGGCGTCGAGGCCGGGGTGGCTTACAGTGCCGACGGCCGCGCTCGGTCAGGGATGGGCGTCGATGCAGCGGACCTCGACCAGGACGGCTGGCAAGACCTGACCGTGACCAATGTCGATCAGGAGATGTACTCCCTCTATCACAACAATAAGGATGGCACTTTCGACGATCTCTCGCCCGCAAATGGCATCGGAGACGCGACTCGGTCCATGAGCGGCTGGGGCATGCGGTTCTTCGATTACGACAACGACGGCAATGACGATCTCTTCATTGCCAACGGTCATCCCGACGACCAGATCGAAGCCCACTCCGGCAGCGTGACCTATCGCGAACCACTACTTCTCTTTCACAACGATGGCAAGACCCTCAAGAACGTGAGCGCATCGGCTGGACCGATTTTTCTCGTACCCCTCGCCGCGCGCGGATTGGCGTTGGGTGACTTCGACAACGACGGGGCCGTGGATGTTCTGATTTCGGTCAACAATGGGGCGCCCGTACTCTTGCGAAATCAGGCAGCAAAGGGAAACCACTGGCTGGGCATCAAACTCGTGGGCAAGAAAGCCAACAGCGACGCAATAGGCGCCCGCGTAACCTGGAAGGCCGGGACCCTGAAGCGCACAAGACTCAAACCGGGAGGCGGAAGCTTTCTCTCCAGTCATGACCCTCGCATGGTTCTCGGCATTGGTCCGCATACCAAAATCGACCAACTCGAAATTCGCTGGCCCGCTCCCAGCACCCTCGTAGAGACGTTCACCGATCTGCCGGTCGATCGTTACATTTCCATCGTCGAAGGAATTGGAATCGTCTCTTAACGCTGGTGTCGGCTTTCCATTTCGCCTGTCCCTCAATCCCCGGAATTCAGACCCTTAGCGAGCCGCGGAACGCCCTGCCGGCATAGTAAGATTCCGCACCGTTGTGATAGAGGAAAACGGTGTCGTAGCGGCGATCACAAAAAAGGGCTCCGCCGAGTTTTCTGATATCAGAAGGTGTTGCAATCCAGCTCGACGTTTTCGTATCGAAATTTCCAAGTTTCTGCAACTCTCTATATTGTTCTTCCGTTAGAAGCTCAATGCCCATGGCAGATGCCATATTGATTGCGCTGTTTTCTGGTTTGTGTTCTTTCCTTGACTCCAGCGCTTCATGGTCGTAGCAAACACTTCTGCGGCCTTTAGGACTTTCCGCTGAGCAATCGTAAAAAATGTATTCACCCGTCTTTTTATCGTGACCGACAACATCCGGTTCACCGCCGGTTCTTTCCATTTCATGGAGTGACCACAGGTTTGCAGCATTCGCCTCCAGCTTTGCTTGCACCGTATCCCATTCAAGACCTTTGTGACGGTTCCTGTTCTGCTCAAAACGGGCTTTCAATGCTCTGCATAGCTCTTCACGTTGTTTTGGCGACAAGTCCTTTTTATTGCTATGAATGTTTCGCGCTGTTCTTGCTGTCATAGTCGTCGCTCCCTGCGTTTCTTATCTGTTACCCCGCTGCCCTCCGACCCATGTTTCTTGCTTGTCTTTGCATTCCTATCCATGCGCAGTCTCCACGCCGTTCGCAGTGCGCCCGTGAGTACATCTTCGCTCGCCGCCGCCAGGCGAATATGCGTGTGCCCCATCTTTCCCCAGCCGCCGGGAATCGGCAGGAAAATCTCCGGCCACTCATCTACAAATGCCTCCTGCTGCTCCAGGGTAAGCATCAGATTTCCGTACCCTTTTGCTTGCGAGGCCAGCGAAGCAAATTTCCTGCCTTCTACACGAAAAGCCGGCAATCCTGCGTGGGAGTACTCTTCCACCCGCTCCAGGCTCAATGCAATCCTGCGAAAGTCGCCTGCGGTCATTGCGTGACTCCGTAGATTACGGAGTATCTGACCATCATCGGACGGCCTATGTCTACTATCGCTGTCTACTCTGTGGGGCGGGTGCGCTCATCGGTCTTCTCGATCACGGCGTCGGGGCGAGCGGCGTATTCTGCCCAGGAACCGTCGTACAGGCTCACCTGCGCCGCGCCCGCAATCGCAAGGCCGAGCGCGATCACAGCGGCCGTAACTCCGGAGCCACACGTGGTGGTGATCGGCTGTTTCCTATCCACGCCTTTGGCATCGAAGATGTGGCCGAGTTCCTCGGCGCTCTTGAGGCGACCCTCTTCCACCAAGTCGGTGTAGGGAATGCTTGTCGTTCCAGGCATATGCCCGGAGCTTAGGCCGGGCCGGGGCTCCGGCGCAGTACCTGCGAAGCGGCCGGCTGAGCGGGCGTCGAGAATCTGCGCATGTGCCGCGATTCCCTGCTGCATCTGAGAGAAGTCTTTAACGGCCTCGCGGACGAGTGTGGCGTGGAAGGTGGCCGGAGCTCGATCGACGTTTCCAGACTGTGTAGGAAGTCCTGCTTTCGTCCAGGCGCGAAGACCGCCGTCGAGAAGATGAACGCTTTGCGCTCCAAACGTCTTGAGCATCCACCATGCGCGCGGTGCGGAGAAAACACCTTCCTGCTCGTAGATCACGATGGTCATGGCATCGCCTACGCCAAGAGCCGACATGCTGCGGGAAAACACCTCGGCGGCGGGCAACATATGAGGCAGCGAGGTCGAGCGATCAGAGAGCTCTTCGATATCGAAGAACACTGCGCCAGGGATGTGCTGGGCAAGGTAACGCGCGCGCGTGTCCACCTTCGGCGTGACACCGACCGGCGGAAGCGTGGCATCGAGGACAACGACATCCGAATCGTGCAGACGGCTCGCAAGCCAGGAGGTTGTGACCAGAGGATTCATGAGAACCAGATTACTCGTCGGGGAAAAGCGGGAGTGACAGAAACTCGTTTTGCGCCGCTCAGACGCGAGGCGTTGGCTTATCGGTGATGACCGGTTCTGGGTGTTACAAGGTCTTTGTGTCTTTCACGAAATCGCAGAGTGCTCAATGAGGCACTGAAATTGCCGAAGACACAGCGGGTTGTTGATTAAGACTTCCACTGGCTGGATGAATGACCAGATTTTCCAAGTCGCTTCGTGCATAGCGGGACCACCAGCCGAAGAGCACTGCGCCAGGGGACTGCTCGGTGAGGTAACGTGCGCGCGTGTCCACCTTCGTCGGGGAAAATCGGGCATGACGGAAAATGCAGCCGCTGGTGCCCCATGTTTGCCTAGAACCGCGTCTCAAGCTTGGGGTCCACTCCATTTTGTCACCGATTTTACCTCGACAGGTTCACGCGAAATTTAACGAACAAGAGACATGCACCTATTCTCAAGTTAACGGATGTCTGTTGACGACTACCAGTCTCGGTATGGTACCTGAGATTCCAGTACCTGGACTTCCATCCCCCTCAAATCGAAAAATGCTTTGATGGATCGTCGCGTGAGTTCCATGTTTGTCGTGGGGCCAATTACAATGCTCTGAATCGCGTTCCACCTTAGTTTTTTGTCAAAGTCGAAAACAACTCCTGCATCCGAATAATTGTGAATGCCCATCTCCACGTATGGAATCAATGTTGAACGCACCGTTCGGAATTTGATGTTATTTTCACGATGACGTACATAACGCAGGAGGAGTCGGAGTTCGTCTTCCACCTCAAAGGCTTTCTGCTTAGTCAGACACGCGATGGCTTCCAGAGCCCATCTGAAATGATCACTGAGATCGCCCGAAGACCTGATTTCTTCGATCTCCTTCTTTGCCAGCCCATAGGCGGTACGGATGGCCCAGTCTATATCCGCTGTGTTGCTTGGGTTGAGATAGCCGACCCGACGAAAGAGTACCTGTGGGACGACCATGCCTTCTGCAGGCTTTTCCGCAATGTGAGCTTCTTTAAGGCATGCAGACCGAAAGCCTATTGCTACCCCACTTTGTTGCGGGCAATAGGTGGACTGCACCCCTGAGTTGAGACACGGCCTAAGGCAATTAAATGGGGGACACCTCGGCCCGTTTTGGCTTCGTTTATCTATAAAGCAGTCGTCTGGCCGCGGGAGTGTGGGAATCCCGAAGGGATTTCCAAGGCCTGTGGGAGCGGTGGTAAACCTGCTTTTGGTTTTCCACCGCTTCTATCAGTGCCGTCACTTCCGCTGGCCTCGCTGGCCTGCTCGAACTCTTCCGGTGTTAGATATCGTAACGCGGAATGCAGCCTTTGTCGGTTGTAAACCTTCTCCAGGAAATCCCCGATTCGCCTGCGTGCGTCTTTCAGATCGCGATAGTCAGTCCCATAGGCCTCCTCCTCCTTCAACGTGCGCATAAACCGCTCTGCGCGTGCGTTGTCATACGGATTGCCACGCCGGCTCATGCTGATCTGAATCTCGCCTTGCTGCAGTATTTCTGTGTAATCGCACGAAGCGTACTGCACGCCTCGATCGGAGTGATGGATCAGCTCCTCAGCTTTCCAATCGCGCCCGTTCAGTGCCATCTGCAAAGCTCGAATCGCCAGTTCAGCTTCCAACGTCCGCCCCAGATCCCATCCGATCACCCGTCGTGAGTATGCATCCAGCACAACAGCCAGATAGACAAATTCACTGCGGAGGCGAATGAACGTAATGTCGGCCACCCACAACTGGTTGAGTTTGGTCAGTTTCACGCGCCGCGCCAGGTTTGGATAGATCGGCAAAGCATGCGCCGAATCGGTCGTAAACACATACTTTCTCCTTCGCAAGCTAAGCAGGTTGTCTTCTCGCATCAAGCGCAGTACACGCTTGTGGTTGACGAGCTGCCCTTCACGTCGAAGCAGAGCGGTCAACATGCGGTAGCCACGAAGACGATGATGGGCGACTGCTAACTCCTGCAAGCGAGCGCGCAGCAACAGGTCTGCCTGTTTTGGCGCAGTCTGTTGCAAGTAGCGGTAGAAACCGGCACGACTTACTTCGGCCACCTGGCATTGCTGTTCCACGGTCAGTGCTACTCCTTCGAGCGAGAGCGAGACTTCGATGCCGCGATAGACTCCTTGCCGCCATCGCTGGTACGACTCGATGCTGCTCCCCCGACTTGCTCGAAGGCTCGTTTTAAAAAATCCACCTCCAGCTGCTTACGTCCTAGCAGCCGCTCCAGTTCTGCAATCCGCAACTCGGCTGCACTGGGTCTTGGCGGAGATACGATCTGTGACGTGCTTCCTGGCGGTCGGCCTTTGCGCCGCTCCAGCCCCGCCCTGCCTTCGGCCTCAAACTGGTGGCGCCACTGGTAAAGGAACTTCCGGCGTATACCCAACTCTTCGGCTAGCCCGGTGATGCTCGTGGCCTGCGCCATCCGGAGCACCGCCTCCTGCTTGAAATCTGTGCTGTAGCTTCTCGCCTTCTTCTTCTTCATCGGCCAGCTCCATTATGGCCGATAAATGTCCCCGATTTTCTTGCCGTAACCGTGTCTCAATTTTGGGGTCCACTACAAGGCTCGCCAGTGCATAAGTGAGTCATTGTTCTCGGCGAAACAGGCAACAAAGGCTTCGTCCGCTAGTGTAGTACGCCATAAATAGTGTCTTTTATGTATCGAGGGTGATCTTATGATCAGGAGACCTCGATATGCGTGTGGCTCAAGGAGTTGTTCTGAAGGAAGATGTTCGGCGGAAGCTGGAGCAGCAGGCGCGTGGTCGTTCGATCCCAGTTCGCGTTGCTCTGCGCAGCCGCATCGTGCTGCTGGCTGCGGAAGGACTTCAGAATGACCAGATTGCGGCTCAGTTGGGGACTGCACCGCGCACCGTTGCTCGATGGCGTGATCGCTTTCTGCGGTTGGGTATAGCAGGCTTGCTGAAGGATGCTGCGCGGCCTGGACGTACGCCGTCGATTCCAGCGACAGTGGTCGCCCAGGTGATCGAGAAAACCACGCGGAGCCGTCCGGCCAACGCGACGCACTGGTCGCGCAGCACGATGGCTCGCGAAGTGGGCGTATCGGACTCAACGGTGGGACGCATCTGGCGTGCCAATGGCCTCAAGCCACATCGTGTAGACAGCTTCAAAATCAGTAACGATCCTGAGTTCGCAGATAAGCTGGAAGCCATCGTTGGACTCTACCTCAACCCGCCAGAACATGCGTTGGTGTTATCGGTGGACGAGAAAAGCCAGATACAGGCGCTGGATCGCACGCAGCCCGGACTGCCTCTTAAGAAGGGGCGCGGCCAGACCATGACGCATGACTACAAGCGCAACGGAACGACCACCTTGTTCGCCGCTCTCGACACCGCAACCGGTGAGATCTTCGGCCTATGCCAGGAGAAACACCGCCATCAGGAGTGGCTGAAGTTCTTACGCATGATCGATCAGACGATACCCGAGAAAAAGGAAATCTATCTTATCTGCGATAACTACGCCACGCACAAACACGCACGCGTACAACGCTGGTTACAATCGCATAAGCGCTTCCATGTTCGCTTCACACCAACCTCTGCCTCGTGGCTCAACATGGTCGAACGCTTCTTCCGAGACCTGACCCAAAACCAACTCAAGCGAGGCGTCTTCCAGGACCTCGAACAACTCATCATGGCCATCGGAAACTACATCGACCAACATAACCAGAAACCAAAACCCTTCATCTGGACAGCCAAGGCCTCAGACATCCTGCAAAAAGTCACTCGCGCTCAAACCGCACTCAATAAAAGACCATCTGTGTGACGGACTACACTAGGGAAGTTACGTTGTTCACGTCTTCTACTTCGAAGCTCAGCCACCGGAGTGCGGGATCAATCGAAGCGCCTTTGGTCTTGAGAATTGGCAGTCGTCGTTTGACGGCGTCTAAGAGAAATGTGCGTTCTTTGGAGTCGTTGAGGTAAGGAAGTGCTGTGCACCATATCGACCGCGAATCAACGATCTTCATCATGGTGTCGATCGACGTATAATGAAACACCTGATCGGGCAATTCAGTCGGGCTGGTAGAAGAGCTGCTTTCGATGGGAGTCATAGTTGGGCTATTAATAAAGGTCAGCGGGATCGGGCTTTGGTTTGCCATCAGTAGTCTGGCTTGTCGCATTGGCGCGAAGGCTCGATATGGACATCAGAATCGCTGATATCTGCAAACAGGCTTCGCCTCCGCGAATCTCATCTCTCAATCCGCAAATCCTAATCGATTGTAATTACTTAGCGTAAATGTTCGCGGCAGAGCTCAGCGGCAGATTGGTGATGAAAGACGCGCTTGTCGTTACTTGGCAGCCAAGTGGTCGCCAATCCGGAAGTTGCGCCGCGACGATCTTCGGCCGATCAAAGAATCGTTTCACGCACACTCTCTTTCTCTTTGGAAACGGCACCATCTCGGTCAGAAGTTGAGGGGAATAGAGCAAACGAATCGTACTTGCGGGTTGTGTTACCAATTTGAGGCTTATGGGAGCATCCCTGCCGTAAGGCATATTCCCAGGGCAAAAGCGAGAGGGGGTTAGCTATGGCCCCTTCTTCTTTCTCGGCACTTTGTTCTCTTGGCTGCCGCGCAAAATTTTCAAATGGCCAAGAATGAATGATTTAGCGACCCCTGTCGGGGCTCGGTAGGGTCGTCGCTCATGCGATGAAGCGATAATTTCCGCACAGATAAATCCCTTTAAATACCTCACTCGAACGGGGGCCATGGACGGTGTGTTGAAGGGCGCTTGGTTTCGGCTGTGTGAAGCTCGAACCCTCACGCCTCGGATTTCGTCCCTACCTCAAGGGCGCTTCCCGTTGCGAAGCCCCATGCGGACCTTTGGATCTTAACTCCGGCCCACTAAGGCCAGGTTGAAACCGAAGTTGATGAAGAGCAATCCCGCCGAAGGGTCGAGGTACCGCACGACCTGTGGTCTCGCTAGACGTCGACTCAAAGGGTGTGAGCCGAATTTATCTCGACGCAAGGTCCTCAAAATGGTAGAGTTCTGGCACACGTAGTGATGAAGTTATTTGTCATGTCGAAGGTTTGAATTTTCGCATGGTTTTGCGTCGTCTGCCTGATGAGTAATCCTTCGCAAAGTGGCGCCCATTCCGCCGAAGCAGCGGCTCTTGGTTTTTACTATCAAGCGCTCTACGCGTTGCTTGTGCTCTTCGAACGAAGCACAGATGATTCCGCCGTTAGCGTCGAGCAACTGGATGACGTTCAGCTGTCAGCTGATGGGCAAGAGTTACTATTCCAGCTCAAGCATTCGATCTCTGCGACGCCGACTTCGACAAGCATCAAATCGCGCGCATTCTGGCGAACCATAAAAGCGTGGATCGATATCCTACCCGAAATCTCGCTCCCGGATACGACGCTGCATCTGGTCACGGTGGGTACCATCGTAAAGGGTGATCCTCTCGAAGCTCTCACAGAACAGTCTTCCGATCAAACAACGATGGTTACCGCCACGGTTGAGGAGGCGGAGAGGGTAAGGGCGGCTCGGTTTCAAGCGAAAGCGGACGGTAAAGACCTACCCTACTCTGATCGAGCGGATGGCTGCGAGGCGTTCCTCGATCTGAGCGGCCCCCAGAGAGCAAGCCTGTGCTCGCGCATACGCCTCGTTCCAGGCAGTCCGGATATCGCCTCGATTGAAGAAAAAATCGCGACTGGTCTCACTATGGTACCGGCAGAGCAGAGGCCCGTAGTCGCAACGAAGCTGGTCGAGTGGTGGAATCGCGAGCTCGTCTACTCTTTGTGTGGGAGACGGGACCGAATCATTTCTCGTCAGGAATTGCTGAGTCGATTTGCGGGGATCGTGGGAGAACTCGAACGGGAAACTTTGTCTGTAGATTTTGAGCAGACGGACCCTCCAGAGGACTATCAGCCTGACGGCATGTTAACGCGTCAGATCAAACTGGTTAAAGGTCTTCGAACCGACATCTCAAAGGCGATTCGAGAAGAATGGCGTGCTAGGGAACAACGCTCCCTATGGCTCGAAGCCAACGCGGGCAATGCGACTAAGATCGGCGCTTACGACAAAATCTTAGAGGAGAACTGGTCCGACAGACATTCGACGTTGAAGGAAGAATGCGAAGCGAAGGATGCCGCGTCAAAGGAGCAAGCCGGCTTAGGCCTTCTTCGCTGGTCGCACAACGAGGCTCCAAATGCTGTCAGGCCGATCGACACCAACTGGAATGCTCCCTACTATGTGCGCGGAAGTCTGCAGATCCTAGCTGTGAACCTGAAAGTTGGATGGCATCCGGATTACGAAGATCACTTGAAAGGTAGAGCCTGAGTGATCGCCCATGACGTATATTCCGAGACCAATCCGGCATATTGCGCCTATGTTATAGCCGCTTTCGTCTCTTCCTTTACTGTTATCAAGGCTGAGGGGCCGGAGATAGCCACCACCTACGTGTCGATTCCCCTCGCACTTTCCGGAGAACTGGAAAACACTTTCCAGGGCACGAATAAGAATACCGGCCTCATCGAGTGGCTGGAGCGGTCGCCCGTCGTCATGATCGGACTGACATCGAGGCTCAATGAGAGCATCGACATAGTGACCGAAGGGCTAAGATTCGCCTGCTTCTCGGGAGTTCTCGTTCTAGACGACAAATCAAGACTTCATATTGGCTCGCAGAGACTAAAGCCATCGTCACAGCGGTTGCTTAGCACCGAATCCCGAAATGCCATAAAGCGCGGTGGGCGCCTAGGATACTGGTTCGGTTCCGCGGGTTCTTCGCGATCAATCTTTGAATCGATGGGACTGACAGTATGACTCGTTGGAATATCGAGACAATTTTCTTGCTCGGTGTCTCTGGAGAAAAGCGAGAAATTGGCTTTAAGACCGATACGGTAAACATCATCACAGGCGCCTCTGGCACCGGTAAATCCACCTTGATCAAGGCCATTGACTATTGTCTTGGCTCGAAGACCTGTGAGCTCCCTGCCCACGTGAGGCGTCGCTGTCTCGCCGTGGGAGTCAAATGGGTCCGCGGCGAGCAAGAATTGATCGTCGGTAGGCTCATTCCACCGGTGGGACAGGGCACGAGCACCCACATGTACTGTACGGTCGGCCGAAAGCTCACACTGCCGACCCGAGTTGAAGAGTTTGAAGGGCCGACCTCCATCAGTTCTGCGAAGCGCTTCATCGAAAGTGTTTTTGGCATAGACGATGTAGACGGATTGCCCGACGAGAGCGGAGAGAGTAAGGGAAGGGCCACCGTGCGCCACGTCACTCCTTTTCTATTCGTGACTAAAGAGGTCATTTATAGTGAGTCCGTCCTCCTCCATGGCCTCGATGATCCAGATAAGGCCAGAGACATAGTTTTAACCATTCCGTATTTTCTCGGCGTGACGGACCAGAGGACCGCGATCGAACTGCAACGACTCCGGGGCTTGGAACGAGCGTTAGAGCGCGAAGAGTCTCGAGCACGTGTACATGCACGAGCCGAAAGCATCACGAAACAAAACGCCTTTTCATTGCTTTCTGAGGCGCATCGCCTTGGCTTGTCCCGAGCAGTAGATGAGACTGGCTCTGAAGCGGGTCTCCTTGCCGAGCTCCGTCGAATAGGGGACGCAGGACTTCCAAGCTCCGAAGTACGATCCGAAGACGATTTAACGATGCTTAGCAACCGTCGGAGGGAGGTTCTTGATCGGCTCACAAATGCGCGTCGTCAATCGAAGGGCGCGAAGCTAGCGTTACGGGATGCGAACGGAGCTGGCACCGCGATCGCGCGTCAACGGGAAAAGCTGCAATTGGCTGAGCACTTGAACCTGAATTCGGTTTCCGCTGTGTGCCCGGTATGCTCTGCTCCTTCGGACCGTGGGAAAGAAGCTGCTGCGACCCTGCAGAGTACGCTCGAAATCGTTCGGGCTGAAAGTGCAGCCATTGAGAGGGTGAGGCCGAACTTCATTGAGCATGATCGATCCCTGGATGCTAGTATCGCCGACTTGAATACCGAACTCAGAACGATCGACTCTCAGATTGCCGGAATCATTCGCGCGAACGAATCCGCCCGAACCCTTGCTACTCTGGCGCAGGCGCACGCGCACCTTCTGGGGCGAGTTTCTTTCTTCCTCGAAACCCTCGACAGCGTCCCAAGCGCCGCAGTCTCAGACCTCAACGTTCTCCGCGACTCGATTGAAGAACTCAGAGCTCGTGTAGGTAAGGAAGAGAGGGACGTAAAACTGCGGATCGCAGAAGGAGAAATTTCGGATTATGCGTCGGCAGCTTTCGGAGAGTTGCCCACCGTCGCTCCTTGTATCGGCTCCCGGTTGTTCTTCAGTGCAAGAAAACCGGAAGTTTCTGTGATTGAGGGGAACTCTAGAGCAGTTCTGAAGATGACTGACGTCGGATCTGATCAGAATTACTTGGCGGTCCACATCGCATTAGCTTTTGGATTGCAGCGCTACTTCGAGAGAATTAGCGCTCCGGTTCCGGGCGTGCTTGTTTTCGACCAAATTAGCCGCCCATACTTCCCAGCGAAGTCGGAAAACGAAGAGCGTGATGAGACGGAGATCGTAGGTCGGAACGAGGACGATGACGTGACCGCTATGAGAAGGCACATCAACTTCCTCTTTGATGAGACGGCTAGGCGTTCGGGATTACAGGTCCTATTGATTGAACATGCATACTTTGCCGATGATCCGCGTTACGTTGAGGCAACTCGAGAGAGATGGACCAAGCAGTCCGGTAGCGCCTTGATTCCGTTGAACTGGCAGATCCGGCCCGATCAGCGTTCTGACAAGACAGCTATTGAGCCATGAAGTGCGGCCCCGATATGGTAAGGTGCGATTCATTCTCGTATTTTGAGCGCTAGTAAATCTTGAGGTACAACCCCAGTAGGCACGGGGGCGGCTCGGTCGGGGTTGATGACGAAAAAGCGCGTTCATCTTTACTGAATGCCGTATCCAAGATGAGCTGAGACACGCCCATTTGACTAAACTCGAGCACTTTGGCGGTTATCGTTGTTATTTTCCTCGACGAGCCGTCGCCGTGTCGACGGAGTGTGAAAACCCCTGCGTGAGCGCCTTCAACATGATGCCCTGCCGCCCTCATGCCAGATACCTACCAGCGAGGGTTCCTCCGCACGGCTTCCCTACTCTTTCAGCTCAGTCTGCGCAAGGAAACCTTGTCTGGCCCCGGAAAGTTCGCCGGTATGGGAATCGTAACCGTGCCTGTCGCCGCCCATTGCACACCCCGCGCCAGCAGAGTCTGAAACCCTACGCAATCGAGGTTCGGGTTTGGCTCCCCCGTCCAGGTATGACCGAGCATCGTGGTGTAAACACGGCCTTTTCCGTAGCTCCGCACCCAATCCATCGGTTCATTCTGGTTCGACACTGGCGAATGAGCGTAAGTAAGAATCGTCAAACCTTCGGCCGGCCCGTGCTGACCGTGCGTAAGCTGTTCCGACGGATGCAGCCACACCTTCGGCATGCCCGCCGTAATGGGATGGTCCACACCTCGTACGTGCATTGCAAAGTCCAACCTCGGAGGATGTCCCGGTTCCATGCCGGTTCCCTTTGGAAGAACGACGACCTTGTCGTCATCGGAGATCGCAATTCCCTTTCCGAAGGATTTTGAACGCCAGCCTAACCCAATCATGTCGTTGTACGCCGCCCAGTTGAGGAAGGCGTTGTTGGCCGCGTGATATGACACCAGGCCGCCACCGCCGCGCACAAACTTCTCCAGCGATGTTTGAACGCCCGAAGGCCACGCAATCCCGTCTGCCAGGTGACCGCCGTTGAAGTTATTGATCACCACGTCATAGGCAGAAAAATCAGGATGCCAGGCATTCCATGCATCCTGAGAAGCTTCTCGCGGCGGTGTTGTGGATGCTTCCACTGCAAAAAGGCCGGTTCCGCCGAGAATCTGGGTGATCGCATGCGTAGCCGCCGCCCAGTCGTGATTGTTGATGCCGTCTACGATCAACACGCGCACGCGCGAAGGCTGAGAGCGAGCATGGCGCGATGAAGACGCCAGGAGCGCAAGAGAGCCCAACGTAAATTGCCGTCGAGAAATCATCATGACAGGAAAGTCCATCGAATCGCGTAGGTCTCCATGTCTATCGCGGAAGAACCAGTGATCGCAGGCGAGGTTCTCGCAGCAGCAACCCGACCCACACGATGACTCCAAAGACCACCGGAACGACCCACATCGGATCGCCGATGCGCGCATGGCTGGCCACGGCGCCTCCAAGATAAGTTGTGAACAGGATGGCTCCCAACACAGCCGTGCGGGGGATCAGATAAAGTACACCGCAGGCCAATTCGACCAGACCGAGCACATGCATGATGCTGGGCGAATAACCCAGTTTCTTCATACCTTCCACCGCCTGCGGAGAATTGATCCATGCGGTTACGCTGCCGCTGATAAGAAAAGCTGCCAGCAGAATGCTGAGAATCCAACCGGTCCGGAGGGCCGCTTTCGAAGTCGTGGGATCCACATCTGTGTTCGCCATAACGTTTGTCCCCCGCAGTGGGCGTAAAAGCAACAGAGCGCAAGTATACCTAAGCTCCCTATGCTCGATGAGGAGGAGACACCTCCACTGGATGATCGGGTAGCCAGAACAGTTCCTGCGCGGGAACCAGAGTGACCGGCGGTTCAGAAACAAAGCCGCGCAACCACGTGGTCGCAAACTGCATCCCGCCTTGTTCCGACAAGACATGCCCCATAATCACCAGCGCCTTATGCTGCCCGGCAGTCATCGCGTCCTGGTTTAGGAACAGGCACAAAGAAGACGTTCGGAAACGCTTGCTCTTTCTGTCTCCGGGAATTTCCGCGTAACCACGGGCGAAAAGCATTCGAAGGGCTTCGCCCAGTCATTTTCAACCCATGTACGCTAGCGCGAACGTGGGGCACCCGTCCAGTAAACGATGCTGGTTCAGGAACAGGCAAAAAGATGACGGGGCCCTTGATTCACTCTTTGATGATTTGAGGGAACGATACTGAGGCGGCCGCGGGACGGCCGCCTTGCTAAGACTTGAGCACTTCGCTGGTGCACCCCGGATGGTTACATTGGCAAACCAGCTCGGTCATGTGCTTTGCATCCTGGCAAGTCTGGCTGCAATACATAGAATGCTCCGCCGGTACACAGCTACATGCCGGATGTCCGCATTTCCTGGGCTTTGTCATAAAGAAGCTCTCCTCGGGTAGGATGCATGCACGCCGCTTCCAAAACCCCATAAGAGTAGGATGCATTCTTGGGGTTTGGCGTTCCGCATGGGCTTTACCCACCGGCGGGGCGCCCAAGCACTCTATCGACTAACCACAGAAGATGCAACGTCCTCGACTCAAACGCGTACGCGCCCAGGAAACGCGAACGTCTGCAAGTGCTCCCAAGGTCCGCCAAGATAGCGCCAGAGGTCGAGCCCGCATGCCTCAACATTCTCTGGAAATGTTTTTTGGCTGAGTTCCTCGAAGAGAGTTTTCGCCTTTTCGGAGGTGACTTTGCTCTGCACCACGATATGCGGATGCAAGCGTTGCCTATCCCGCGCCGTCAGTTCGCCACGAAAGGCGACCTGCAGCCGCCGGTGCATGTCGAGCAGGATGGGCGAGAAAAGCTCGTACGCAACACCGCTGCCAAGGGACCGCAAGCCAGTCACCTCCAGCGGAAATGCAGGCTGCCGGGCTGCCGTGTGCAGCAGGATCGCCTTAACCACGATAGTTTCCGGCAGTTGACGAAACAACGTGAGATGCGCGGGAACTCGATTGCGCTCCGGCGGAAAATACATCCGGCGCAGAGTTTCGAACCATGCCTCCGACTCATGATCCAGACGCAACGTAAGGATGGACGTCGCTACTTCTTGCTCGGCTATGGCTTCACCACCGTTCCATCGATTGTCCGTCCGGTTGGGTACGCGCCTCCACCCTCGATCGAACCCAGTGGATTTTTCGCAACCAGCGCCTCATCGATATCGACTCCCAGGCCGGGCTTGTCGCTGCCGTAGAGGTAACCCTTGCGGATCTCGCCGATGCCAGGGAACATCTCAACGATCGACTGCACCAGAACAATAACTGATTTTGGCGTACCGATGTCACGGTCATTCGATGGCACACGCGAAGAGTGTTTGAACCTGCCGGAATCACCACGTCTGTCTATTCTTGGGGCCCGGGTGCGCAGGGAGACGGGGCGCCGAGATAGTGGGCCACGAGAGCCAGAAGAAGACACAAGAGAGCCATATCGACGGTGTAGGCTACACCCAGCCTGGCGGCTACGCTGAATGTCTGCCCCACCAACCCGGCATCGGGTACCCAGCCGGCCAGTGCCGGCGTTGCCGCGGAAGCGCCCAGCCCGAAGACAAACACGCACATCCAGTAAAACCACTCGCGATAAACGCGGAGGGCGCGCAGAAGCCAGCCTGGGTTCAACCCGCATGCACACATCTCTACCACCACGGGAAGCAGGAGTCCGGCCCACAGCCATTGCAGACAGTCATAGATACGATCTTGCCAGGCGGCCAGGCTTGCGTAGCCGAGGTGATAGCGCACCCAGACGGGCGACTGGGAATTGAGATAGCCGGCGACGAGCGATTCGTGCGCTCGCCCGAAGGCAATGGGGCGCAGGCCCAGCCACCACAGCAGAACAAACCCGGTAAGAATGAGGCAACTCAACCACAACGGGGTACTCGTTTTTCCGCCTGTACGCAGGCCTCGAAAGGTCGAAGTGTAAAGCAAGAGAAAGCCAATCACGAGCGCGAGGCCGGAAAATATCGACAGAACAAACTGCCAGACATGAGAATCAGCAATGTGCAGCCAGGCGGCAGCCGTAAGCATCAGCAGCAGATTGCCCACCCACAGCTTGAGAAAAAAGCGCCCCGTGAGCCGAGAGAAGAGTTTTGCCTGTATCACTTTTTCTCCTCCCCTGCGGCCGGCGCCGGGTCTACTTGCAGATGCAGTAAATCGCTGGTCGCCTGAATGCCCGGCTGATACATCGGCTGTACGCTTGCGGGGCTGATCGAAAAACTTCCTGGGTTGACGACCTTGAGCAGGTAGAAAGACTCGTGGCGGCCGGTGGATTCGGTAGCAAAGATCGCCGCGCGGTCATCGTGGAATTCGCGCCGCGTATACCAAAAGTCCCACGCATTTGGCCTGTCCAGGATCTTGTAACTATCTTCCTGCTGCACGAACTCGGTGCCGGCCGGAATGGGATCTTCGATGAGCAGATATTTTGCCGGCGAGCCGTTCACCGCCAAATGCACGGCGAGCGTGTCTCCAGGCATGACCGGGCCTTTCAACGGATCGAGACGGTAGACGATCTGTCCATCCTTCGTCGTGGGTGTGAGCTTAAAGTAGTCGCGCGTGAGGTTGAGCGAAAGCGTTCCCTGCTGATAGAGCTTTTGTTCCGTCGAATAATACTTGCCTTGTACCGACCAGTAAGAGCGCCCGTTCCCATGCTTGCTGATTTGCACGACGTTGCCGCCGGCGTGCAACTGAGCGGGGGTCACGTCGAGCGCGAAGCCGGTTCCCGAAATGGCATCCGCCGGAGTGAAGTGGTGCTTGCCCAGGGAGCTTCCATTCAGCACCACATCCACATCGAAGTCCGCGTTCAGTTCCTGCGATGCAGCGAGATAGTCTGCCAGGCCGAAGATGGCCATGGCGGTTTGCTCTGTGGAGCTCCACCAGTAGCCACCGTTGCGGTTGAGCACCAGCCACTGCGCCGCCCCTTCGAGCAGAGGGCTCTTTTGATCCGCATGGGTGAGGAAGCGCAATGCGAAGGCAGTGCTTTCCGCACTGTTGTCTTCCTCTACGTCGATCAGAGGGCTATAGCTCGATGGCCACGAAACCAGCGTACCGGCGCGTTGAGCTTTTGCTTCGAGAAGCTGTGCGATCTGCGACGCGCGGCTGTCGTTGGTGCGCAACATCACCATGCCGGTCAGCGCCAGGCCTTCAGCGGAAAGATCACCACGCCGCGACCACAACGTTTCGATCGACGGGCCAAGGTTTTGGGCGCCGGCGAGGCTCAACGAATAAATCACATACGCGCGCAACTCGGGGAGCATGCGCGGATGCTGCGCCAATTGCTTTTGCAGGTAGGCGACTCCCCCGTCCATATCGCTCTCTGCCCTGGGATAGCCGGCGGCTTTTGCCTGCGCAAGGCCGGAGACAACATAAGCCGTCATGAAGACGCGGCTTTGATCCTCTTTCCACCAACCCCAGCCGCCATCGTCATGCTTCAAGTCTGTCAGGCGATCGATGCCGGCGTTGGTCTTGGCCTGCAGATCTGCCGGACTGATCAGACCTGTGAGATTGAGCTTCTTGAGCGTATCGGCAATGACCAGGTTGGGCAGAAAACTGGACATCGTCTGTTCCGTGCATCCATACGGATAAGTAGAGAGATAACTGAGCGCGGAGAAGAGACTACCGGCAATCGACGGCGCAATCTCGACATGCAGGGTATGTGCGGCTGCATCTGTATTCGCCGGGAAGTCGACGGTGGTCGATGCCTGCACGTTGTCTGTCGCGACACCGGAATGGTTGATCGTTTGCGGAACACCGATGGGCTCGACCGGGAAAGCCAACTCGAGCGCGTCAGACTCCTCATTGGTAAGCGCCTTGGCCAGCAGGCTCGCACTGCCGATGTGCGAAGCCTTCAAACGCCACAGCACGCTTGCTTCACTCTTGCTGGGAACGGTGACGGATTGCGGCGCCCCCGACACCAGATCGAGGCCTTTGATATCGAGCGATAACTGGACCTGCTTCGCCTGATCGAGATAGTTATGCACGATCACCGGGATGGTGACCTCGTCTCCCTGACGCAGGAAGCGGGGCGTGCCCATGCGCACGATGATGTTCTTACGCACCAGCACACGGTTGATGGCGGAGCCCGCCTTCGCGTCAAGCGTGATGGCATGCACCGTAGTCCGCCAGGTGGTTAGCGAATCTGGGAAAGTAAGGGTGACATGGGCGTGGCCGGTTGCATCGGTATGGACCGAAGGCGACCAATAAGCGGTATCTGGGAAAGCCTTGCGTACGCGAGGCTGCACCACGTCGTTGCCTGGCTTTACCTGAGCCAATTGCGGGCGATACCGCGAGGCACGCTCGGCCAGCAGGAGCGATTTAAGGCCCGCCTTGCCGCTGAAGTAGTACTGCAGAGACGAGTCAACGGATGCGTAGACGTAGCGGTTCGGGTAAAGATTCCTGACCATGTCACCGCTGCTGTCTGGATAGAGGGAATAGATTGCTTCATCCACAACACCAAAGCTGAAATCCGCGCTGACCGGCTTGCCCTGGAAGTCACGGGCAAACATGTCATAGGAGGCCGTCTGCTGTGGCTGAAACACAGCTTTCGCTGGAGTGATGTCGATTTGTAACTTCTGCTGTACGGGAGGAACCTTGAGACTCAGGTTCGCCTGGTAGAGCTGATCGTTGCGGATGAAGGCAACGGCCACTTCGAGGTTTGGCTGTGCGTCCGCAGTGATAGGCAAATCGAAGGTCAGCGACTTGCCCGGCGACGACAGCACTTTGCGGAACTCGACGGTGTAGCCGGTGGCGATGACCAGAGCGTGGAAGCCCTCGACATTCGAAAGAATACTGAGGTGTGCCGTGTCTCCCGGGGCATAGGTCTTCTTGTCTGCGATCACCTGCACAGAGCGCGATTCCCTGCCCCAGGCTTCTTCGTTGTTCCCCATCACCCAGAGGTAGCTGCTGTCGTAAACGACGCGCTGCTCCGGTGTCGTGGCCGTGGCTTCGATCTCCATGGAACCGGCCTGATCGATCTTGAGCGTGCCCTGGGCCTGCCCGCGATCATCGGTCGCCACATCGGTAGCCACGCCGCGAATGGTCTCCGTTTTCCCGTTGGCGTACTTGTGGATGATCTGTTGCAGGTGTATCCGCGTCTGTACCGGGCGATTATCGTAATCGACCGCGGTTACATTCAGCAGTGCGGACTCGCCTGCACGGATGGCATAGCTTACCGGCTCCACGTGGATACGGAACGAGCCGCGGGTCGCGAGGAAGCGCCCGCGGCCGGTGATCTCCCGGTTGGCCTGATCGGTCACGGCGGCTTCGACCGTGTAGTCCTGGTCTGTGGGACGGGCAAGGTTGGCCACGTAGCCAGTTGGGACACGAATGGTCAGTTTGCCGTTGGCATCGAGCTTGCCCGTCTGTTCCGATTGCTGGTCGGCGTCATAGCCGAGACCGCCATCCCCGTTCGCGTCGCCGTCCGCGTCGCCTTCCGCATCGGCGCCTGTGCCTTCGTCGCCGGGGCCGTCGACATCCCACCAGTAGTGCGGCGAATGATACACACGGTACTTTACCCGGGCATTGGACACGGGCTCGCCGAAGAAATAGCGCGCGTCGATCACCACCTCCATGGTTTCGCCTTGCAGCAGGCGGGCCTTCGCTGGGCTCACTCGTACCTGATACTCGGGTTTGCGGTAATCTTCGACGCGGAACTGAGTGTTGCCGGCATCGGCCTCTGCGTCGTCTGAGGGCAGACCGTGTCGCAGGCGGATGGTGTAGTAGCCGAGGGTAGCCGTCGCTGGCAGGGTCAGATCGCCTTCGACGTTGCCTCCGGGCGACAGCGGCAGATCCTTGTCGAGCAGCGCGTGGTCATCCTGGTCAGCGATGGTGACGTGTATCATCTTGAGTTTCGGCAGCTCGAGATGATTGTCGACGCGGGCGCGCAAGATACCCTTCCAATGCACGACGTGGCCAGGACGATAGACGGGCCGATCCGTGTAGATGTAGGAAGACCACTGTCCGCCATGCCAGCCGCTCAACGCATAGCCTCCTGGTGTTACGGCAGCGACGTCATCGCCTGAAGTGGCGAGCACCCAGAAGTTATCCGGCGGCGGCTTGGGGGCAGCCATTTGCAGGTCGGCGAGGCCGTCGGCATCCGTGGTGCCGTTTGCCTGCTGTTTCCGGCCAATACCAGCGAGCACCTGCACCCCGCCGATGCCCGCGCCAGAAACGCGGTCGACACAATACGCGAGCACACGGCCGCTGCCCGTCCGCGTGACCATGGCCATGCGACTCACCATCAACAGCGTGTAGGCCTTGAAGCGGCCATCCGTCGCTTCGACCAGATAAAGGCCAGACGCCAAGGGATCGATCGGCAGTTCTTGAGAGTCGGAGACGTAGGTGGGAGGCAGTTCCTGCCGCCAGCGGGCGACGAGTTGGCGGTCATTCAACAATGGGATCTGTGCGAATTGGGCAACGCCGACGATGCGACTGCGCTTCGCAAGGCTGGCCTGATGCGCACGCAGGCGGTCACGGTTCCCGGTGGTGAACTGGCCGCGAAAAAATTGCCGGACGAGAAACCACAGATGATGCTTCCAGTCGTGGAACTTCTCGAGCAACGTTCGTTCGTCGATTTGTTCTTTCGGTCCCCAAGGGGTTCCGTTATCGAAGCTGTGCAGGTCAGCCAGACCGGCGAGGAATTTGCCCGGATCGTTGACGCGGTAGATGCGGAACTCCAATTCGTCGACATTCTGCGCGTAGAGGTGGATGCTCGGCTTCTCGGTGGGGGCAAAGCTGCGGCTGGTGCTGAGGTTGAAGCTGACACCCGGCGCGGCCAGCAAGCGCGTGGGAACGAGCAGCACCAGCAGCATCAACAGGCAGTGTATGCTCAATCGCCTTCGCGCAGAATATTCCAGCGGTAGACTCCGAGAAAGTTCGCGTTTTCTTTCACCGGCCGCCAGCGCGCATCCGGGTGATGCAGCAAATCCGCAATCGACAGGCGCCTCATCTCGCCTTTGCCGTGGCCGCCTGCCCGTCGATGGATCGGACCAGTGTGATACACCACCCCATCCCCTCCGCTCACAATCATGGAGTGAAACGGAGAGTGGTAGCCCGAGACATCATACGGTGAGTCCTGCTCTAATTGGCGATAAAAAATCAGGTCCCCGGGCCGGGCCTGGCGCAGGTCGCGCCCGACCAGGTACGTATTGCGCTGCATGAGCGTCTGCGCGTCTGCGAATTGGGCGAAGCTGCCGTTTTTCAGATCCTCTGGGAGGAACGGGCCGGGGTGTACGCGGAAAAGATTCGCCCCGAGAGGTGTTTGCGGATACGCGTATTGGCGGACCGAGAGTCGCGGAGCTTGCGTAGGGTGCTGGGTGAGCCAGTTTTCGTCGTGCACGTGCAGGGCCTCGCGATAGGCATAACGAAGCAGCGCTGCACAGTCGTTGATCTCCAGGGGGAGTTGAGTGACGGGTAGGGCGGCCTGCGCTTCGGCGATTGCAACAAACCAGGCGCGGAAGGCTACGCGGTCCTGAGGGGTGTGGAGACGCAGAAAGTCCGGGGTTCCGTCGGAGTAGGTGTCGGTTGGCGAGAACAGGAAGGTGACTGGGACATGGAGGACGCGACCGCGCCAGCGTAGCGCCAGTCGCGCGTCTGAGGGGATGATCGGGGTTTGTATCAGGCCGTCGAAACGCGGGCGGCCGCTGGGGTCTTTTCCTTCTACCAGGCGGAGTCGGGGGTCTTCGCTTATGGGATTGCCGGAATTTAACCAGGAGAGAAGGAATCGGATGCGGAATGCGTCATGTTCTGAGCCGTCGGCCGGTAGGGTGATGTGCGTGGGTTCTATGGTTAGCCGCTGGGCGCGGTAGAACAGGGATGCGATCAGGGCCAGTATAACTACACAGCCCGCGAGCCAACTGGCTGATTTCCATTTCGTCGTCACGCTTATAGTTTTACAGGCTGCGGAAAAAGTCAATTTTGGCGTCGGCATGAAAAATCGCAACGCACTACAAAGCCCGTAGAGCGATTTGTGAGGCTCGGGTGATGATTTTCTATCACCAATTTCGACCCTTGTTTTGGCCTTCTTTGACTTTTTCCGCAGCCTGTATAGTTTTACCTGGGTATGGGCTGAACTGCAGACAAAGGGGAGGGTGGTTACTTCGTTAGCAGTTGTTGCGACGCAGGTAGAGAATTGCAGATCTCTCCACTGCGCTCCCCGGATTTCCTGTCGAGATTTGTGGCGATGGTGAACCGTATGCGGTTTTCCTTGAGAGAAAACCGCATGCGTGGCCGTGGCAAGTGCTGCGAAGTAGGAAATCCGGGTACGCTCCGGTCGAGATGACAAAGGAGAGGACAGTGTTTCCGTCGCAAGCGGCTACAAAGGTCGACGAGGATCGATTCGCTACCTATCTGCTGGCAGGTGCAGCGGAGGCGCCTTCATCAGATCGACGAACATCTTGCTGAATCGCGGCAGGTCGAGGTCGACCTGGGCATGCACTTGTTGAACACCCGTGTTGGGTTTGAATTTTTCGGTCCAGGTAAGGGTGTCTCCGTAACTCGGTCCGTGGCTCAGATCGACGTCCATGTAGAGAAGGTTTTCGGCTGTGACGAGTGTTGGGTCCAGCAAGGCACAGGCTGCGAACTCGTCCCAAAGGTAGTAGCGCTCCTGCGAGTATTTCGCTATGTATTGCGCAGCCGGGTTAGAAGACTTCGCAATATCGTCGAGCATCTGTTGGGTGAATGGCGCCTTTACGGAAACATCGACCGTGGTGACGTCAATCCTCGGCCATGCGGCGCGCAGCACGATGTGCGCGGCTTCAGGATCGAACCAGAAGTTGAACTCATGCCGTGGGCTGGTCGAGAACTCTGGATCCGTCGTATTGGGATGCAGGCTGCTCCCCATGAGAAAAATGCCGCGCGTCAACTCGGCAAAGTGTGGATCGATCGACAGTGCCAGCGCAATGTTCGTCAATGGACCCATTGCGCAGATGGTTACCTGATGAGGATGCGCGTGTACCTGCGCGATGAGAAAATGCGCAGCGTCCTGATCGAGCGGCTTGCTGTGCGGCGCCCCCTCGGGCATCGAAGGTACGAAGTAGGGATCGTGGCTCTGCGCAAAATCAGCCGACTGGCCCGTTGCCTGATGATCGAGATCGGTAGGTCCCTCTCCCCACGCACCGAGCCACGCTACCTTACCGACGAGTGCGGTGGCCAGGCGAGTTTCCTGCTGTGTTCGTATCAAAGGGAACACAGCGCCCGGCACAACAGGCACGTCTGTTCTGCCAATGATCTCGAGCATGCGCAGCGTGTGCTGCACCTCTTCATCTCGCCACGCATTCCCGGTCACCATGGTGATGCCCAACACCTCAAGATCAGACGATGCGAGAAACACCATCATGGACATCTGATTCGATCCACCGGGACCGGAGCCATCCTGGTCGATCATGACAAGACGCTTCTCCGCCATCGCGCAGGGAGAAAGCGCCAGTAGAAACAACGCGGCAGTAATCCACTTCATGGGCTTCTATTGTTGCATGCGAGCGTGTCGCCGGGAGGGCCCGGTAAACCACAGAGTTGCGCGCCCGCTCCAGCCCGATCCTTTACCTAGAGACAAGACAGGGGCGCTTGGCATCGAACGTCCAGCCGGGCACGAGGTATTGCATTGGTCCCCGGTCGTCGCGAGCGCCCAGGCCCAGCTTCTCGTAGAGCGCGTGGGCAGCCTCGATACGCTCGATGTCGAGTTCGATACCGAGTCCCGGCCGGTCTGGGAGCTCGATCGCTCCGTTTGCAATCTGAAAAGGTTCCCGGGTAAGGCGCTGACCGTCTTGCCAGATCCAATGCGTATCGATCGCTGTTATCTTTCCCGGGGCGGCCGCGGCCACATGGGTGAACATCGCGAGGGAGATGTCGAAGTGATTGTTCGAGTGCGACCCCCACGTCAGGTCCCACTCGCGGCAAAATTGCGCAACGCGTACGGAACCCTGCATCGTCCAGAAGTGTGGGTCAGCCAGAGGAATATCGATCGCGCTCAACTGCACCGCGTGTCTTAATCCACGCCAGTCGGTGGCCACCATGTTGGTTGCGACCGGCAAACCCGTGGCACGTCGAAACTCAGCCATGATTTCTCTGCCGGAGTAGCCTTGTTCCGCTCCGCATGGGTCCTCGGCATAGGCAAGCACGTCCTGTTTTCCGCGGCAAAGCCTCACCGCTTCTTCGAGAGACCAGGCTCCGTTCGGGTCGAGCGTGATGCGTGCCTGGGGAAACTTCTCGGCCAGAGCAGTCACGGTTTCCATCTCTTGCGCGCCGGCGAGCACTCCCCCTTTCAACTTGAAGTCATGAAAGCCGTAGCGTGCCCGTGCCGCTTCAGCGAGGTCGAGTACCGCTTCGGTGGTGACCGCCGGCTCGTGCCGCAGACGCAGCCATGCATCCGCGGCATCGGAATCGCTGGCGTATGGCAGATCTGTCTTCTTGCGATCACCCACGAAAAACAAGTAGCCAAGCACGGGGATGCTCGCGCGCTGCCGCCCTTCACCCAGCAAAGCCGCTACGGGGACACCCAGGAACTGACCCAGCAGATCGAGCAGAGCCGATTCAACCGCCGTGACCGCGTGCACCGTGGTACGTAGATCGAACGTCTGTACACCGCGGCCACCCGTATCGCGATCGCCAAACCGCTTACGCATTTCGTTCAGGATTTCGTTGCAGCAAGCAATGGGCCGGCCGACGATGAGAAGCATCGCCTCTTGAAGAACCTGGCGAATCTTCTGGCCCCCGGGCACTTCGCCGGCGCCGGTGTGGCCGGCATCGTCGACGAGCACGACGATATTTCGAGTGAAGAACGGAGTATGAGCTCCGCTCAGGTTCAGCAGCATGCTGTCATGACCGGCTACAGGTATGACCCGCATGCCGGTTACGCGCGGAGACGATGGGTTTGCAGGCACGAACGAAAGTATCGCAGAAATTTGTACTGCGCCTGCAAGTTTGGGTCAGGCGCGCAGCGTTTGTGAGGGAAGCGCTGCGAGGCGCGTAATGCGCGCCTCGTAGTGGACCAGCGTGTTCGTTACTGCTTCAGAGCACTACCGATGTTTTTTAGCGGCGACGGACTTCTTGCCCGCTTCCTTCTTAGCCGGCTCTGGCTTTCTTACCGGCTTGGCTACCGGTTTCGCCGCAGGCTTCTTTGCGTGAGTGCTTTTTGCCGCAGGCTTCGAGGCAGGCTTCGAGGCAGGCTTCGCCGGAGCGTGCTTCGCTGCTTTGGCCGGCGCCACCTTCGTTGGAACCGGCTTGGAGATCGCTTTCACCGGAGCTGCCTTGCCTGCCGCCGTTTTTACGGCAACCGACTTGCCGGGCATAGGCTTGTGGATGGTTGTTGCCGCGGCACGGGGCGTTGCCGGAGCATGCCCTTTCTCCGCTTTAGCAGCCGCCACTACCTTTGGCTCTGGCTTCGGCTCTGGCTTGGCGGGCTTGCCTGCCACTGGCTTTGCGGCTGGGGCCTCTGGCTTGACCGGAACAGGCGCCGGCTCACTCTTGGCAGCTTCCTTCTTAGGCGCAGCCACAATCTTCTTCGGCTTCGGGACGCTTATCCTTACGTCCTCGTCTTCGTCAACGTCCTCGATTCGCTCATCGGCCGAGTCGTCAAATTCGAGCGCATCGCCCTCAAATTCATGATCTCCATCAGCATCCACTTCCACCGCAATCTTGGCCTTTGCCTCGGACTTCTTCGAACCGCGAGTCCGGCGTACCGTTACCGGAGGCGGCGGTGCGGGCGGAGAGTACGGCTCAAGATAGGCACGCAGTTGCTCTTCGGTCTCCAGTTTGCCGTCGATCACGCCCAAGAACAACCCGGCCATCATTTCGCCGTAGCCTGGAATTTCGGGGGTGATACGCAATTCCTGCATCAGGGCGTGCGGCACCTTCTGACGAGCCTCTGGCCACACGGTGAAGAAGTTTTTGTACTTGGCCTGGACAGCAGCGTTTTTCGAAGTCATCCCCAGCCACAAGACCGCCTGCGGATCGGCAGACATGAACAACTTCCAGGTAGCTGAAGGGGTTGCCGTTTCCTTACCGGTGAAGTGTTTACTCAGTTCCCTGGCTGCATGGTCGAGGTGATTGCACTCCTCCACGAAGCCCGGCCGGACGAACATTCCCTTCAGCGCCGCAAGGTCCTTTGTTGAAAGCTTTGCTGTAAGATAATGCATCGAAACCGCTGAAATGTCAGGATTTACCCCTTGCATCTGCAGTTGCGTGATCAGCTTGCGCATTTCTTCCAGGCCGGTTGCGTCTGCCGAAGCGGTGGTCCAGGCCGGGAACAGGGATTGCATCCACCCTTCCCGCTCCATTGCACCGAGCACGCGCAGGCCATCATCCTCGTGGGCGATCTCTTCCAGCTCATACCCGCGGTGGTAGGCCGAGAGGGCTTCGATGGACTTCGCTTCCTTGGCGTTTTGAAACCGGGTCTGCGTACGCTCATCGAGTTCCCAGCCGAGCCGGGCCACGAGACGCGTCGCGCGAAGCAGACGTGACGGCTCCTCGATAAAGCCATAGTTGCTCACCAGCCGCAGTTGCCGCGCTTCAATGTCGGCAACCCCGTTGAGTGGATCCATGAGCAAGCCGTAGGAATGTTCGTTCAGAGAAAGAGCCATGGCGTTGGCGGTAAAGTCGCGACGGCGCAGATCTTCGAGGATCGTATCCCAGTGGTAAACAGGCTTGCCCGGCTTAGGATATTCCTCGCGGCGCGTGCTCGATATCTCAACCGTGACGCCTACGGGAAAACGAAAGAACAGAGTGCGGGTTGGCTCGTACTCCCCCCACAGTCGACCGCCCGCTTTCTCAAGCGGTTTCTTCAACTTAAGTGCATTTCCCTGAACGGCTACATCAAGATCGAAGACAGGGGAACCGCTGGTGAGGTCGCGCACCGCTCCGCCGACCAGGAAGACCGTCATCCCGGCTTCACGCGCGGCCACACGAATGTGTTCGAGGGCATTCTGTTGGTGGATAGACAGGCGGTTCTTGAGAAGATATATGTAGTCGGGCATGCCTTACGTTCAGCTCCACCCGTCATCGAAATTGCGGCTAACATTCGCCATATGAATACCTTAGCGGCATACCCACGCTTCGAGCAACTATCTAAGGTAGCATATTCTTGACGCGCTTGGCTACAGGTTTGCACAGTTTCCGCTACGCCCCGCCCGCATGATTCCCGGTGCGCTCGCGAGGGAACCCGTGCGACAATCCAGCCGGTGACAACTCCTTGTAGTTGGGCCGCCGGAGGCCATATTCCACATGCCAGTCAGCCGTAAGAAAGTCATCGTACGAAAGTTCAGCCGCGACTGGCTCTCAGGCTATCTGCCCCCTGCAGCCTTTGTAGAGAAAGACCAGGTGCACGTGCTCGACCTCAGCGGCAAGCTGGTTTCCGTGGGAATGGCCGAGGTGAAGTGGATCTGCTTTGTGCGCGACTTTCAGTCCGGCGATGCCAACCAGCCCGAGCGCCTGCTGCGCAAAACCTTCGTGACCCGGCCGCGGAATGCCGGGCTGTGGATACGGGCGCGGCTCAAGGACAACGATCTGATCGAGGGCCTGGCGCAAAACGACGTCAGCCTGCTCGAAACCGAGGGGCTTTTCCTCATTCCCCCGGATACGCGATCGAACACGCAGCGCATTTTTCTTCCCCGGCAGGCTGTTACGGAACTGGAAGTGCTAGGGGTCATTAAGGCAGGGACGCGGCGCGAACCGGCGGATGCGGTCCAAGAAGGGGCCCAGGAAGAGGCGCGGGAGCCGGTACAGCAGAGCCTGTTCAAACCGCAGAACTCCTGAAGATGACTCCGGTACAATCCCCGCATGAAGCTTGTCGAACTCGCGCGGCTTCTTGGCGCCACCTGCCAAGGAGACGAAAATCTTGAAGTCACCGGCGTAGAAGCGATTGAGAAGGCCGGCCCCGGCCAGGTCACGTTTGTCGCTAACCCGAAATACACTCCCTATGCTCGAAAGACCAGGGCGGCGGCGGTCCTGGTGACCGAGGACTTTGAACAGATCAAGGCGGCCACCCTGCGGACGTCCAACCCCTACCTGGCTTTCGCCCACGCGATCGACATCTTTCAACCCGCTCCGGTTTACCCGGCCGGCATTCACCCGACTGCGGTGATCGAACCCAGCGCGAAGATCGGGGCGAAGGTACACATCGGGGCTTATGTCGTCATCGGCGCGGATGCCGTGGTCGGCGACGGCTCTACTCTGCTGCCGCACGTAGTGATCTATCCCAAAGCCCGTCTGGGCAAGAACTGCTTCTGCCACGCACACGCGGTGGTGCGCGAGAGCTGCCATCTGGGCGACGGAGTCATTCTGCAGAACGGAGCCATCGTAGGCTCTGACGGCTTTGGCTTCGCCAAGGAAGATGGGGGCGCCTGGTACAAGATCACGCAAAGCGGATCTGTGGTGATGGGCGACCGGGTGGAGGTACAGGCCAACTCCTGCATTGACCGCGCCAGCGTTGGCAATACCGAGATCTCCAACGGAGTAAAGATAGATAACCTGGTCCAGGTGGGGCACGGCTCACGCGTGGGCGACAATACCCTGCTCTGTTCGCAGGTGGGCTTGGCTGGATCCTCTGGGGTAGGCAAGAACGTGGTGCTAGCCGGGCAGGTGGGCGTGGTGGGTCACAGCTTTATTGGCGACGGGGTCATCGTTACGGCGCAATCCGGGGTTCCGGGGGATGTGGCTCCGGGGAGCGTGGTAAGCGGTTCGCCGGCTTTCGAACATCGCCGCTGGATGCGGAGCGTGGCGGCCTTCAATCGCTTGCCAGACATCATCAAGAAGATTAATAAACAGCCTTAACCTATTGTAAAAAATGCGCTTCGAAGGTAGGTTAAGAGCGGCTGCCGTTCTGATGCAGTTTCGCTGCAAATAGAGCTCCTGTGCCCGGCAGCGTATTTGCGTCCGCAGGCATCTCACTGTCATCGCATGGCCCGGCAAGGCCAACCTCTCGGTGAAATGAAAGGCAGACTTTGCAGCTGCTTGAAACTCCGATCCGTGTTTTACTTCTGGACGACGATCCAGAAAACCTTCTGCTTCGGGCCACGATTCTGCGCAAACACGGTTACCTGGCCAATACGGCTGGGACGGTGGCTGACGCGGAAAAGCTCCTCAACAAGATCGACATCGCCGTGCTCGACTACCATCTCGGGGCCGGTCAGTTCGGTACCGAAGTGGCGGCCACTCTTCGACGCCGGCGGCCAGAGGTGCCGATTATTATCCTTTCCGCAACGCTTGAAAGGCGCTTTGGCGGAGTGGAAGACATGCATCTGCTCAAGGGCTACAGCTCCGTAGACGACCTGATCACGGCGTTGCGCTCTTTTGAAGCCAAGCGCCGGGGTAAACCGGTGGTCGTGGATGCCCGCGACTTTTTCTATTCCCGTATTGGCATGGCGATCGGCGAGGATGTTGTGATGGAGATTCTCGACAAAACCGGGAAGTGGGTATACGTGAACGACTCCTGCGCGAAACTGCTTGAGCGTCCGCGCGACTGGTTCCCCGGCAAGAACATGTTCGAAGAAATGCCTGACCTGGCAGTGGACTGGAGAGACATTCTCGTCACTGTGGCGGAAAAACGAGAGACCTATATCGACCGCACGTATCGCGGCCTGTTGAATTTGCCGCGCAAAGGCGAGGCGTGGGTTTGGAATGTGCTCGCGTTCCCGCTGACCCTCCACAATGACGAAACGGGCGTGGTGCTAACGGCGCGCATTCTCGAACGCAAGGCCCTTGCTTACTAGGCGAGAGTAAGACCACAAACAGGCTGCTTCCCTTCTAAGTGTAGAAATTGCTCCCAGCTCCACCTCACTCAGCAGCCGGGCAACTCAGTAACCGCCACGATTACTATTGCGCCGTCGGGCGGATGTGCTGCACCCCCAGCACCATGGCAATGCTGTTGAAAACACTTTCCAGGATGATCCTGCAGAACTGCAGATCTCTCCACTGCGCTCTCCCCCGGATTTCCTGTCGAGTTTTGTGGCGCTCGTGAACTCCTTGCGGTTTTCCTTGAAAGAAAACCGCATACGTGGCCGTGGTAAGTGCTGCGACGCAGGAAATCCGGGTACGCTTCGGTCGAGATGACAAAGGGGAGGGTGGTCGCTTCCCTCAGCATTGGTTACGCGGCATCTACAGCGCTATCGTTTCCGCGCGGTTCAGGAATGCCGCCCTGCGACGTCAAGCCGAAAAACTCGCAACGGTTTATCGTGGAGAATGTGCCTTCGGCGCTCGCGCGGCGGCTGGAGCAACTCTCATAAGAAGAGGAACGATTGCGAAATAAGTTTGCTGTGAAGATTTTGGCGGTATTGGTGGTCATGATGTGCTTGGCCGGATGCCGGTCGCGGTTTGTTGAAGCCACCATCGTGAACCAGGGGCCGCCGATGCGTGTCATCGAGTTTGACTACCCCAGCGCGAGCTTCGGGGTTAACCTGCTTGCCACAGGCGCCAAGTACAACTACCACTTCAAGGTTCAGGGACCGGGTCCGCTTTCGCTGCGTTGGGAGGATGCTTCCGGAAAGACGCACACCGCCGATGGTCCGAAGGTGGACCTGGGAGATCAGGGTTCGCTGTTGGTAACAATCGAGCCGGGGGGCACGGTGACCTGGACCCCCTCGCTTACGAATCGCAAGTAGCGGTTATAGCGAAACCAGAGTTGCTGTGTCCTTACCAAGTGCGTCGCTGTGCAGGTTTTCTTTGACGGAAAACCTGCGTTGGGATTGCCGGCTTCGAGATACACCTACCCTGGTTTCGCATCTAGCGGACGACGGACTGAAACAGATTGGATTGCAGCAGGCTGGAGAACTGGCTGTTCGAGGAAGCAAACTTGACATCGAGCGTGCCGCCGTTCGATGTGATGGTCGTGTTTTCGATCGCCTGCTTCTCTTCTGGTGTGCCACTTACCTTTTTATAAAGAGCCGCGGCGTTGAGCAGCGAAGCCATGGTTGCGGCGGAGATCGTATCCGGCGTCACCACGAATAGCCCAAACCTTACACCGTTGTCGAAGCTCATGGAGTAGCGCGAACTCAGTAGCCGCTTCTTGACCGTGTCGTAATCGGTTAGCTGCGATGCGTCACCCATGACCGAGCGCATCATCGTCTGTGTTCCTTCCTGATCGAGAATGCTCCAGACCGCGTCGGTATCGACCGACTGCATCTGGTCGAGCATGGGGCGGTTGTTCAGAAAGCTGGGCGCGAGGCCATCGCGTGCGTCGAGGGCCGCCTTCAGCGCGTCTGTCTGGCCAAAGACCATGGTTGCCGGATTCAGGAACACTACCTGCATCCCAGAGTTACCCATGGGATATACCCGGTTGTCACGGTAAACAATCGGCTTGGTCTTTTTCTTCTTGAAGTTGGCCATGATGTCGGCCAGGGAAAACTGGCCCTGGGCCAGACCGACGATCCGCGTGTCTCCACCTTTGCGGAAGGAAGCAAACGCGAGTTCTTCAATGTCGTGGTTCTCATCCAGGCCAGAGGTTTTGAGCGCCTGCTCCAGTTGCTTGAGCTCAGGCGGGAGCACACGCGCCTTCAGGTCCATGGCCGCCGGCGAATTCTGCATGGCGTGGTAGTCGACCACAATCAACTGCTGCACATCTTTAGGAATCGCGGCGCGCGCGTCTTGCGTGAGCTGCGCAGCCGTGGCCGGGAGCGTCAACGCAAGGGCGAGCCCGGCCATCGCGGTGATTTGTAACTGCTTCGAAAATTGAATCAAGAGATCATTCCTTCCCTGGGGGAAATCTGCGAGAGGAACAGGTTCCAGGCCCAGCTTGCTTCTATCTTATTCCCAGGCTTGTTCCCACGCGCTTCCTAGGCGCTTCCTGGCCAATGCAGGGGGTGCTTGAGCCGGCGTTCAAGGATCCTCTCCTCCGGCTTAAACTGTTTAATTAGACGCACCCACTCACTATCTCGCTCAAACGCCTCTTCCGGAAGTAGACCGATGAGTTCCGCGTCTACAACCTTGGCGCCATGGGTCTCTGCCAGCCGGCATACGGAGGCGAATGCATCCCCAACCGGGGTAAGCCGGAAATCGGTGATATTGAGAGAAACCTGCGCCCTGCCCTGCACCAGGACTCCCATGGCCTTGACCCCTACCAGGCCGCCATTCGCGCCGCGCACGGTTTTGGCGATGGCGCGGGCAGCGGTCACGTCGGGCCGATCGAGGTATAGGTTATAGGCAATAAGGAACTTACGCGCACCGACGGCGCTGGCCCCAGCGGTCGGGTGCAGGGCAGGACCACCCAGATCGGGGCGGCGGGCGGCATCGCGAAGGACGAGTTCTCTGAGGCCTTCGAACTGGCCCTGACGGACATGTTCCAGCAAAGCCCGGTCAGGGCGAGAAGCGGCCGCTTCGTAGAAATAGACGGGGATTCCATGACGTTTCCATATTTCATGCCCGGCCTGGCGCGCGAACATGGCACATTGAGGCAGTGAAATTCCTGAAACGGGCACGAAAGGAATGACATCGGTAGCGCCGATACGGGGGTGTACGCCTCGCTGCGCGGTGAGATCGATGAGTTCTGCCGCGCGTCCGGCAGCCCTGACGGAAGCCTCGATAACCGCCGCCGGTGGACCGGCGATCGTCACTACGGAACGGTTGTGGTCTCGATCCATCGACCAGTCAAGGAGAGAAACGCCATCGACGCGCATGGCATCGACGATCGCCTGCACCTTACTGCGATCGCTGCCCTCGGAAAAATTGGGCACGCACTCAATGACTGTCTCGCTCATAACGCTCAGGGTAAACCGGCTAGCGGCAGGTTGGCATCTGCCAGGGTTATTTCCACCAGGTGTAGCCAACAGAAATCTGCACGCTGGCGTTCACGCCGGGATTTGCGTCGCCAATACTGGCGTTGGATATATGCACGGCATTCGCCGCTATGGATATCGACTGCCGCGGCTTGATGAAATAGTGCATGCCGAGACCAAACTGCGGCGTGTAGTTGAAAACGCTTGTGCCCAGGTGGTTGGGAGCTGGATAAGGACCGACGGGAGGAAACTTGTGGTTGGTCCAGATGAGTCCACCCGCTCCCTGAATCCAGGGGGCAATGCGGCGGCCAGGGCGTAGATTCCAGCGGAGGATGACGGGGGTTATGCTCACGCCGGTGTAGGTGCCGCCGGTAGGAAAGAGGGAGCTACAGTTCAGAGGCTCGGTTTGGCTCTCATAGCAATTGGCGCGCAGATACTTCGGTGTATAAACCTGCCAGAAAGGGATCATCTCGCCTGCCAGTTCGAACTGGCCGCGCAACCATCCCTTGCCGACGGGCGGCGTCAACACCTTGCCGGCATGAACGCCGGCCCAGAGAAACTTGTACGTGTCACGGTCGCCCGTGCCGAACCCGCCGTCGATAAACGGCCCGAACTCCCACGGCTGGCTGGCGAGCAGGTCTGCCGTACCAGACGATTGCGCCACGGCTTGCGGAGATGACGACAGCGTAACCCCCAGGGCAAGAAGAGCCATGAAAGCGATTCGCCTTAAGAAAACAGCTCTTGTGCTCTGTTGCTTGATACGCTTCTTCCCTTCTGGAGTGGTCTTCTTAAAACGGCATGCCTTCGCCTTGACCGGTATGAGCCCGGACATCTTCGGCAGGAACATAGTGTCGGGGTGAAAGAGGAGTGAAGAAAGGCTCGCGAACGGCGAGCCCTTCCTTAACCAGCGACTTCTTCGTATTGGTTTGCGTCCATATCGAAGTTCGAATAGACGTTCTGTACGTCATCAAGATCTTCCAACGCCTCAAGCAGACGGATCATTTGCGCTGCGACCGTGCCCTCGAGCTTGGTATAGGTCGACGCAATCATCGTGATCTCAGAGACGGTGGTCTCGATCTTGGCTTCCTTGATCGCGTTGGCTACCGCTTCGTAGGCTGGTGGGTCGGTCAAAATCTCCCAGTGCTCGCCTTCGTCCTTCAGGTCATCGCCGCCCGCTTCGAGGACGATGTTCATGAGCTTTTCCTCATCGGCAGCAGCCTTGGGAATAGCAATCAAGCCCTTCTTGGCGAACATGAACCGCACCGAATTGGGTTCGCCCAGGTTTCCGCCGTTCTTCGAGAAACCGTGACGTACTTCACTCACCGTACGGTTCCGATTGTCTGTGGTGACTTCCACAATCAGTGCCACGCCACCCGGACCATAGCCTTCAAAGGCGATCTCTTCGTAAATCGCTCCGGGTAATTCACCCGTGCCGCGCTGAATGGCGCGCTTGATGTTGTCGGCCGGCATGTTTTCTGCTTTGGCTGCCGCAACGGCTCCGCGCAAGCGCGGGTTGGCATCGGGATCGCCGCCGCCCTGGCGAGCGGCCATGGTGATTTCCCGGATCAGCCGGGTGAAGATCTTGCCACGCTTCGCGTCAAGCGCGCCTTTTTTGTGCTTGATTGTTGCCCATTTAGAGTGGCCGGACATGATTACCTCTACTGCCTGTAAGAAGGCTGACATCACCGCTGAATCGAATGCTGCAGACGCGGCGAAAGCCGAGTATAGCACGCAGAGCAGGGGGCAGGCTTGGGAGGCAAAGGAGACGGGCGCCCCTATCTGGCGCGCTTTTGCGCCTGATAGAAAAAGCTAGATTGCGATTGTCAAACGCAAAATTCTGTCAGGGCTGCGTTGGCTTAGGACGGCGGAAGGCGTAAACCACCGCCAGCAGGGGCGGAGCCAACAGGATGCCCCAGAACGGAATGATGATTCCCAGCACGATGGGCGCCAGGATCGAAACCCAGATCGGAACGCGCGTCACCTTCTTCATGATGATGGGTTGCAGGCCAAGTTGGTCGATAACGACGATCACCGCGTAAAGCCCCAGGACCAGGGCCAAGCGAAACATGTCATGCCCGCTGACCAGGACCGAAAACACGGGCCCCAGAAGCGCGATCACCCCACCAAAATTGGGAACCAGCGTCATCAACGCCGCGATCAGCGCCCAGACCGGAGCCAGGGGCACCTTCAGCAGAAGAAGCCCGGCCAGCCACAACACTCCGACGCACAAGCCCTCGATCGTCACCGCGCGCCACCAGTGGATCAGGGCGGTACCAGCGGTTTTCAGATGGGCTATGCTCTTTCCTCTCTTGGTGGCGAGCGGCTCCATCTGGGGACGAATTAGAGTGGTTGGCGTGGTGCCGGAAGCAGAACTCTCGGGCAAAGTGTCGTCTGGCATGGCGTACCCTGCGGGCTCCCTATTTGCCATGGGATGCGTTACTGTTCGTACACGATACTCCAGGCAGTTACTGCTTGGCGGGGAGCAAAACTGCTAGCCTATGGGTATGAAATTCGGTGTCCTCGTTTTTCCCGGCTCCAACTGCGACCACGATACCTACCATGTGATTCGGGAGATCGCTCACCAGCCGGTGACCTTTCTCTGGCACCAGTCGGAAAATCTTGAGAACTGCGACGTCATCCTGATACCGGGCGGCTTCGCTTACGGGGACTACCTGCGCACCGGCGCCATCGCCCGTTTTTCGCCGGTGATGCAGTCAGTGAAGAAGTTTGCGGACGGCGGCGGCCTCGTCCTGGGGATTTGCAACGGGTTCCAGATCCTGTGCGAGACCGGTCTGCTGCCCGGTGCTCTGCTGAGGAATGCCGGCCTCAAGTACATCTGTAAGCAGGTACACTACGCACCGAAACCTCCTACAGCCCGTTTACCCAGGCGCTTACTAGGGGCCAGGTATTGAAGATCCCCATTGGGCACATGGAGGGAAACTATTTCTGCGAGCCGGCCACCCTGGCCGAGTTGGAAAAGAACGACCGGGTCGCCTTCCGCTATTGCACGCCGGAAGGCGAGGTGATACCCGCCGCGAATCCCAACGGCTCCATCGGTGGGATCGCCGGTATATATAACGAGGGACGCAATGTGCTGGGGATGATGCCCCATCCGGATCGTTCGAGTGAATCGATCCTGGGATCCTCGGACGGCCTGGTTCTCTTCAGCTCGCTGGTCAACGCGATGACCGCTTAACTTCAGGAATCTCATGTTCGATATTCATCATCATTTGCTGTTTGGCCTGGACGATGGGCCGCAAGACATTGAAATCTCGGTGGCCATGGCGCAGATGTCTATGCAAAATGGCGTCACGCACATTGTGTGCACCCCCCATTCCAGTGACCACTACAAGTTCGATCCGGTATCAAATCTCGAGCGGCTTGAAATGGTGAGGCAGCAAGTCGGCGATGGCATTACCCTGGCGCTGGGCTGTGACTTCCACCTCATGTACGACAACATTGAGGATGCGATCGCGAATCCCAGCAAGTACTCCATCAACGGCAAGCAGTACCTGCTGGTCGAGTTCCCTGACCAGGGCATTTCGCAGAATATGAAAGAAATCTTTTTCCGGCTAAGCGTGGCCGGGATGACGTCGATCATCACGCATCCTGAGCGCAACCCGGTGCTTGCGCGCCAGCCTGAACGCATGGCGGAGTGGCTCCGCGCCGGTTGCTACATACAGATCACCGCCGCGTCGCTCACCGGCCGCTTTGGTAAAACCGCCCAGCGCGTCTCGCACGAGTTACTGAAAAGAAACTGGGTGAACTTTATCGCGACCGACGCGCACGACATCACCTCACGTCCGCCCATGTTGCGCGAAGCCTACCAACTGGTCGCCGACAAGTATGGCGTCGAGACAGCGGATAGGCTCTGCGTCCACAATCCCCGTGCAGCCTACTTTGGCGAGCATCTACCACCTCAGCCGCAGCAGGAAGGCGTTCATCCTGAGCTGGAGACAAAGAGTGCGTCGGGGTTGTTCAGCAAAATATTCGGGCGATAGACTGCATTCCGGTCGCAAACCAGCTCATCTCGTTTGACGGCAATCCTTCCCGTACAGACAAGCAGGCTTCGAAACCTCGCCTCGCACTCCCGTTATCTTGAGCTTTCGCTTTCCAATTGCTTGTAGACTTCATCCGCGTGATCGTATGCAGCTCGCGCAGCTGCCTGCTCCGCGGGAGAAATGCGCGCGGCCTTTTGCGTCCAGCACTGACGGACGGCATTTCGATCCCACTGCGCGCTGGCACGCGAAGCGCGAATCGGTTTATCGCCAACGGCAACAAAGAACGGATTCGTGTGCGCTGACGGCAGGATGCGCATGGCTACCCAGCTGCTCTGGGTGATAGGCACATCGAACGCAATCTCGTGTTTTTTGCCATCGGCCACTACATTCTGTTTCGCTACTGCCTTGCCGTTTACCACCAGCTCGACCGGTACTTCCCGCGAACTCCCAATGCGGGACCGCTCTACAGCCCAGTAGGGTTTCTGATCGTAGGTCAGATTTTTGATGGTCTGATCAGGCGTAGCATCCAGCAGTGCCGCGGCAAGCACGGTCGCGTGAATCGTACCCGGCGAGGCGAGCGTTATCTCGCTATTCTGTGTTCCCACTTCAACACCATTGATCGCGTAGTCGAGCAGGTGCGCCCGGCCGTCGGAAACATAGCTCCGTCCCGATTTCAATCCTTCGAGCCACGATTCATAGGTGAGGGGCCCGGTCACTTTCACATAGCTGCGCGCCTGCCCCACGCGTTCGTCGTAGATGCAGGGAAAATCGGTTTCTCCAACAATTCTCGTGCGGAAGCCCACGTTGAGCGTGTGGTACCAGATGCTGAGCTCCCAGACATAGGGGGTATCGCCTACCGAAAGAAAGTCGACGGAATTGGGCTGGGTTACGTCGACGATGTATTCATTGGCTCCGATGCCGTCAAAACCCGGCATCTGGAAGCTGGGTAGATTGTCATCGGCCACTTCGAGACCCCAACCGGAATGTGCGAAGCCGGTGAGTGCCCCCTGGCTCTTTCCCCATTGCAGAATGGGCAGATCCCAGGTCGGCCAGTCTTCGATCTTTTTGGTGTTCGGGTAGTCCTGGTCTTTGAGCCCCAGCAGCACCAAGTGGCCCGCGTGGCTCGATGGAAAACCTGAGACCTCAAGGTCATAGTGCATGCGGTACTTCGCCTGCGAGAGCGGATCGTCGTGCCCGGAAAAGAATTGCTTCTGGTAGTAGTAGTCGGGGCCCCAAGTCAGCACGGCTCCGATGTTGAGCTTCTCACCTGCGAGCTGGCGCATCATGTCTTTAGGCAGCACGCCTTCTTCAGGGTTCTGGTAGTGCGAGCAGCCGGCGGCGTGCACATGGCTGTCTCCGGAGTACCAACCTGCTTCCGAAGGATCGATCCACCGTTCCAATTGGATTCTGAGTTCCTTAGGCTCCTTCGCGTCCACGACGACCTTTTGCGTCTGCGCGCGGTACTCGGGGCCGCCGGTGCTGGTGATGGTGTACTCGCCCGGAGGCAGCGAGATCGACTCGCCATCTGAACGATAAATCTGGGGCTGAAAGAAGAAGTCGGGCGCGAGCCGTTTCGAGGGACTTGGGTAGATGCGATGCTGACGGTCGCGTATGGTCAGCGATGCAAATGCGGGCTGGCCGCTCTCATCGAACACATGAAGTTGAATCTCGTGCACAGGCTCAGCGTGGAACAGCACGAGCATGTCGTTGCGAAAACCGATGTCCTGCGAGCCTTGCCCGACGTTGAAGCTGATATTGGCGGAACGCTGCCCCGCGTCGCGGCTGTAGATCTCGAGGATCTCGTACTCCACCGGCAAGCCTGAAAGGCGTTTGGGCATCGCAGGGGTGTCGGCCATGGCGATGTTGGCCCAGCGATCGCGCACGTCGTTACGCGTCAGAACCATACTGGGGGCCGGGTCACCCGTAGATCGAACGTAGACATTTCCGCTGTTGGGGCTCTCCACAACCAGCGGAGACGTGACACCAGCCCGATTGATGACCTTCACCAGAAACAAGCGCGAACCGCCTTGCACCAGCGCCGCGTCGGCTTGTCCGCGCTGCACCTTCACGCGACTTTCGGGATTGATGTCGACAATGGCCAACACATAGGGGTCGAGTGCCTGCTGGATCGCGCCGGCAGCTGCGTGCTCGTCCTTGTTTGCCATGGCGGCATCGATGGCATCCTCAGTCTGTTTTCCTAGCGGTTCCCCGAGGAAATCGAGAGCGCCTTCGAGACGGCGCACCTGCTGGGCCAGTGGCTGCAGATCGACCGCGGGCAAGCCGTCATTGGTTTGCGCGGCGGGGGCAACGTGAGAATGATTGACACCGCCATCCCACGTACGGCGTTGTGATTCGGGGGTTTGCGCCGGCGCAGAAAGCGAGGCGATCAAAAACACAAGGGGAAGAAAGGCGTATGCATGCGCTTTTCGACGGCATTCCATGTGCGAAGCCACCTCAGCAATCATTGGCAAATCAGAGCGGCGCTAGAGTCCCAGTCCCCCATCGACGGCCAGAACCTGCCCGGTAATGAAGTGTGGACCGCGGGCAAAGAATAGCACGGCTTCGGTTACGTCATCGGGAGTGCCGTTTCGCTGCATGGGCGTCTTCTGGGCAAAATGCTCGTAGGCCGGGTCACCTTCTCCGTTCACGATCATGCCGGGCGCCACGCAATTCACGCTGATCTGCGGAGCGAAGGCCTTCGCCATGGTTTGCGTGAGCATGTGCAGCGCAGCTTTCGATGTGCAGTAATGGCCATGAGTCGGCCACGGATGCAGCCCGCCGAGCGAACCGATATTGATCATGCGGCCGCGCGACTTATGCAGATATGGATACGCCGCCTGGGCAACGAGGAATGGGCCGCGGGTGTTGGTTTCGAACATATGGTCCCACTGCTCGAGGGTGATCGACTGAAGAGCCGCCGTCTCGAACACCCCCGCATTGTTCACCAGAATATCGATGCGGCCGAATTCAGTGGCAACCGCTCCAACAGCGGCTTGAACGCTTTCGAGGCTACGGACGTCGCAATACACAGCGATGGCGCGCACCTTGAGACGTTTTAGCTCATCGACCGTTGCCTCTGCTTCCGTTCTGGAGCCCCGGTAGGTGATGGCTACATCGGCGCCGGCGGCAGCCAGGCCCAGGGCAAGGCTGCGGCCGATACGTTTGGCGGCGCCGGTTACAAGCGCTGTCTTGTTGTGCAGGTTTTCCATGAGACCTGAGCTTGCCTGGTGAGAGGGGAGTCGTTCCGGGCCCATACCGACAAAGAGCACGGCTGCGGCCGTGCTGAAGTCAAAACTTGATTCCGCAGGCCGGCGTGTGCGGCTTCAACCTGCATTCTAACCGGGAAACTATTGCGGTATCGGAGTTTGCTCAGAAGGCTTAGCGCTATTCGATTGGCCCTTGGGAGCGGTGTTGCTGGTCGACGTACCGTGACCCTCGCCATAAAGCGAATATTGCTCCGTAGGTCTCTTCATCCTGACCACGATTTCCTTGCTGTCGGTGTCGATCTTGTAGTCCTCACCGAAGGTTTTCCAGCCGGGAGCAATCACCTGCAGGCGAACCGTGTCTCCAACGGGAATGACGTCAATCATAACCTTGCCGTCAGGATCGCTCTTGAGTTCCAGCGCGCCCTTGTCGCGGTCCCCTTCCACAGGATGGAAGATGACAGCGGCATCAGGAATCGGTTTGCCGGTGGTATCCCGCAGAACCGTGACCTTAATGACGCTCGTGGCAGGCGGAGGGGTATATTTGCGGCCAGTTCGCTGAGCCCATACCAGGGAAGCGCATCCGGCACAAAGGAATACAAAACCGGCAAGAAACGGAAGGAAACGAGAAGTTCGAAGGTGAAACGGTAGAGCCATGGGTGGAAGTATAGATGATTTGCCTCGTAGCTGGCTTGCGGCACAAGCACTTGCCTTTGAGCCGGCCACAGCGCTAACAGCGCCGTCCCAATCGGCATTCGACTTCGCTCAGGCCAGGCTCTACGGGACTGAGCGTGTTTCGTAGCCCTATACCCTTCAAACCTTTTCAGAAACATTTCTTCACGAACACCCTCGTTTGGAGGGTAAAGGGCCGCGGAATCCGTGCGCCCATAAAATATGAGCGGCTTTCACTCAACTATTGCCCCAACGGCTTGACAAGGTCGAAACCCGTGACTATCTTTAGCAATTGAAGGGCGAGAGTGCTAAACGCCTCCGAGTCCGGAATCTACAGCTCGCTCTTAAACCAAATGAGAGCTTTTCTCGCAAAAAACCCGCGGGGTTAACCTCGCGCGAAGGAGAAGTAACGCAATGGCAACAGCAACATCGGTAGCTACCAGCTTCACCCCACTTCATGACCGGATCCTGGTCCGCCGCGTAGAAGAGGGCGAGTCCATCCGGGGCGGCATCATCATCCCTGACACCGCAAAGGAAAAGCCCCAGGAGGGCGAGGTTGTTTCCGTTGGTAAGGGCAAGTCGAACGACGAGGGCAAGGTGTTCCCTCTCGACGTCAAGGCAGGCGACAGCATTCTGTTCGGCAAGTACTCGGGTACCGAAATCAAGATCGATGGCGAAGAGTTCCTCATCATGCGTGAAGAAGAAGTTCTCGGCATCCTCAAGAAGAAATAAGCGCATTCCGGCGATGGCCGAATGCGCTTTTGTTTTGGCGTGACGGCGGTTCGGTGAACCGTCTCACCTGCAGCACAGCGTTGAAGCAACGGCCGGCGATGCCGGCCCGATTCAAGGAGAAATAGAAATGGCAAAGCAAATTCTGCACGGAGAAGATTCGCGTCAGGCAATTCTGCGTGGCGTAAACACGCTCGCCGACGCGGTTAAGGTTACGCTCGGGCCGAAGGGCCGCAACGTGGTTATCGAAAAGAAATTCGGTTCGCCCACGATCACCAAGGACGGCGTGACCGTAGCCAAGGAAATCGAACTGAAAGACTCGCTCGAGAACATGGGCGCGCAGATGGTTCGTGAAGTAGCTTCCAAGACCTCTGACGTGGCCGGTGACGGCACCACGACGGCGACGGTTCTGGCCCAGGCGATTTATCGCGAGGGCGTAAAGACGGTTGCTGCCGGCGCGAACCCGATGGCGCTGAAGCGCGGCATCGACAAGGCGGTTGAGGCAGTGGTCGGCAAGCGCGACGAGCACGGCGTGGTAATCGGCGGAGCGCTGGCGAAGTTCTCCAAGCCAGTCACCGGTGAAATGATCGCCCAGGTCGGCACCATCTCGGCCAACAGCGATTCCACCATCGGCAACATCATTGCCGAAGCCATGAAGAAGGTCGGCAAGGACGGCGTGATCACGGTAGAAGAGTCGAAGACGCTCGAGACCCAGTTGGAAGTGGTCGAAGGCATGCAGTTCGATCGCGGCTACCTGAGCCCCTATTTCGTAACCGATCCTGATCGCATGGAAGTATCGCTCGATGAACCCTACATCTTGATCCATGAAAAGAAGATCAGCTCGATGAAAGATCTGCTGCCCCTGTTGGAGCAGGTTGCCCGCAACGGCAAGCCGCTGGTGATCATCGCCGAGGACGTTGACGGCGAAGCCCTCGCGACCCTGGTCGTGAACAAGCTGCGTGGCACGCTGAACGTTGCGGCCGTTAAGGCTCCTGGCTTCGGCGATCGCCGCAAGGCAATGCTCGAAGACATCGCCAAGCTGACGGGCGGCAACGCCATCACGGAAGATCTCGGCATCAAGCTCGAGAACGTCAAGATCGAAGATCTTGGCCGTGCGAAGCGCGTCACCATCGACAAGGACAACACCACCATCGTGGAAGGCCGCGGCGAAGCCAAGGCCATCGAAGGCCGCGTAAAGGAAATTCGCAGCCAGGTGGAGAAGACAACCTCTGACTACGACCGTGAGAAGCTGCAGGAGCGCCTTGCCAAGCTGGTTGGTGGCGTTGCAGTCATCAAGGTGGGTGCGGCCACCGAGACCGAGATGAAAGAGAAGAAAGCTCGTGTCGAAGACGCCATGCACGCAACCCGCGCAGCCGTGGAAGAAGGCATCGTCCCGGGTGGCGGCGTAGCTCTGCTGCGCTCTGCCAAGGATGTCGACGAACTCATCAAGAAGCTCGAAGGGGACGAGAAGATCGGTGCAACCATCGTTCGTCGCGCCCTGGAAGAGCCTCTTCGCCAGATCGTCGGCAATGCCGGTGAGGAAGGTGCTGTGATCGTGGGCAAGATCACGGAGAACACCAACTCCCACTTTGGCTACAACGCCGGCACCAACGTGTACGAAGATCTGGTTGCGGCTGGCGTCATCGACCCGACCAAGGTAACTCGTACGGCACTGCAAAACGCAGCCTCGATCGCCGGCCTCATGCTGACGACCGAAGCCATGGTTGCCGATATCCCAGAGCCGAAGCAGTCTGCTCCGGCCGGCGGACACGGCGGCGGTATGGGCGACATGTACTAAGAAGTATGCTGTAAGCAAAAAGGGCCACCCTTACGGGTGGCCCTTTTTGCGTTTGTTTGGGGAGGCTGGTCGCTTCCCTGGGCATCGGGTTAGCGGGTTGTGGGGGGGGGCAGCCAGAACTGCAGATCCCTTACCACCTAGCTATGAGGCGGCTACTTACTTGCCGGTGTGTCCTAGAGACAGGCGCAGACCTACCCGGAATGTGAATGGAAGCGACGGATAACCAATCGGTCCGATTCGCTTGTTATCCGTGAGGTTATCAACCTGGGCATACGCCGCTAGATAGGAAAGGAACCTGTAACTCCCTCCCAAATCTAACTTGGTATAACCGAAATCCAGGTTACGGTTGGGTAGCAGGAGCGAGTTCCCGCCCACAAAATCACGGCCGGCAAGGAAAGTAGAATCATCACTCCGCGTAGCAAACGCTGCTGTGAATCCGACGGCAAAACGCTGACTATTGTAGTTCGCCGACGCGTAGCCGGTATGAGGTGGCCGGTTGAAGGGACGCGCCCCGCGCAATGGCCCGGAGGCTCCAATGGGCACGTTGGAGAAGGATGGCGCAGGTCCGCCCGGCAGGCCCGTATTGAACGAGGGTTGCAGTGCGTCGGCAGTGAAGGATCGCTGCACCACCGCATCCAGGTAGGTATAGCCCGCGCGCAGAAACAGGCTCCTGAACACCGTGTAATCCAGCTCGCTTTCGATTCCCTGCGCCAGAAAAGCCTGCGAGTTCAAATCGAGGCCGCCTGCCGTGCTGATAAGGCTCTCCAGGGCCTGCCGCTGGCTCGCGTTCAATTGCGGCAGCAATTGCGGAACCTCCGTTGCGGGTACCGACTCGATCTGCCGGCCAAACTGATTGTGAAAGTAGCTGACGCGCAGCAAGCCCCGTTCGCTGAGAAAGCCCTGTGCGACTCCGCCCTCGTACGCGCGTGACTGCTCGGCTCCTATCTGTGCGATCTGAAACTGTTGAATCGCTTCGCTGCCACCCGGCTGGCCGAGGAGAAACTGGTAGAGGCTGCTCAACTGCTCATCCAGCGATGGCGCCTGATAGCCCTCGGCGAAATTGAACCTTATCTGGGTTCCGTGTAAGAGCCCCGGACCTGGCCGAATCGGGTAGTAGGCAACGCCCAGGCGAGGTACACCTACGGTGCCCAACAGGTGACTCTTCTCCACTCCGCCACCAAGCGAGTAGTAAATGCGACGGTGATAGTCGCCCTGAATTTGCCCGGTGTAGTCGTTATAAACGCGATCGATCGCTTGATCGATACCAAAGACCGTCGACTTTTGCGCGCCACGCTCATCTTCATAGCGGAAGGTAAACAAGCCCTGAATGTGGGGCGTGAACGCATAGTCACTCTGCAGGTAAACCTGGTCACGGTTATTCACCCGCTCCAGGGTGTTGGGGTAGGCGCCCGGGAAACTCAGAATCGCCTGGCCCGGTGCGGAGTATCCATTGGCCCCGTCGATCACCACGGTGTAACCGAAGTAGTTGGTTGTGGTGACCCCATCGATCGTGGTGTTCAGCGGGATACCCGCGGCATAGAAGTTGATTTGCTCTTCACGCTTGCGTGTCAGCCCATAGCGCACCAGGTTATGCCAACCACCGTAGGTGCGGTGCTCGATCGAAGCGCCGAGATAGATGTCCTGGTTCGAGCGCTTGCCTGCGCTGGAAATGCCGTAGAAGTTAAATGCGCCCGGAGTTCCCACGGCTGCGTCGCTATTGCGTGCCGTGACCCGCAGCTGGGTGGCGGCCGTAAATGCATAGCCCAGGTTGGCTACAGACGTGTCATTGTGAAACTCGTTCATGGGGATGGAATTGTCGCTTTGGAAAGCGTCGAAACCACCGTAGTAGTCGAGCTTGCTGAAGGTTCCGCCGAGCTGCGCCTGATTGCGAAAGGTGGTGAAGGTGCCGGCATCTCCTTCGTAAAAGAACGACGGAAACGCCGTGCTCCCTCGCAGCGAACGCAGGCTCACCGAGCCGGCGGCTGCGTCCGAGCCAAAAAGCACGCTGTTCGGTCCGCGATACACCTCGAGCTCACCTACTCCGGCCGCGGACAAATCGCTGAAGTCAAAGGCGCCACCGATGTTTACGGCTTTCACCCCATCCAGGTCCACGTAGTTTTGATCGGGGTTGCCGCCGCGAAGAAAGACTTCGGCGGGACCGCCATATTCCCCCTGGCGCAACACAAAGGTTCCCGGTACCTGCCGCAAGGTATCGATGAGATCCGTACGGTTGGGGAAGCTGAGCGCGCTGCGCAGGGCTGAAACCGCGGCACTGATCTGCGGCTCCGGCGTGGGCAGGCCCGTGGCAGACGACACAATCTCCTGATGCGCGTTCGAAGACTCAAGCACAATGTCTTCCTGATGACTGTCTGCCGTTCCGGCATAGAAGCTGACGGTTGTAATCTGCTTGAAGTTCTTGGCCGAGACCAGCACATAGAACCGGCCGGAGGAACTACTGGTGATCTGGTACGTGCCATCCGTACGAGAAAGCGCGACCGCCAGAACCTGGCCGTTCCGCACCAGCACAACGCTGGCATGGACGACGGGAATGCCCATGGAATTGGTGACTGTGCCGCGAACGATCGCCGCCGGAGCGGTACGAGCAAGCAGAGCCATGGAGAGTATCAGGAAGAACGTAGAGGTCACGGCGCGCGCGCGCCACGAACGAAACGGCATCAATAGTCCTTTTTACTCCCCGAACGAGGTTAGTTTCGACCCTTACCAGACGCGCGCAAGGGTCTTGGCGCGCAAGACTCTGGCGCGCAAGGCTCTTTATCAGGCTACCCGAAGGGTACGATGGGGAGATACACTCGGCTCTGATGCATTTTGGGCCGGAAGTGCAAAACGGAGGAGGCTTTTGTGAAAAGACTGTTTTGGATCGCGATGATGGGTCTGGGTGCAACGCTGGCTGCACCGGCGCAGACTGTGGATAACCCGGTCGTTTCTACCGCGCGGGAACTCTTCACCCGGCAATCGAAATATATCGTCGCGGCCGCGGAACAGATGCCGGCCGAGAAGTACGGCTATCGGCCGACCTCGGAGCAGTGGTCTTTCGCAAAAATTACTTCGCACATCTCGACATCCGGCACTGCGATCTGCGGCATGCTCTCTGACAAGCCGGCCACAACGGTCCCAAAAGTCAGCGACACCGATGCCAAAGATGCGCAGGTGGCCGCGCTCAAGGCGTCGTTTGCCTATTGCGACCAGGCGCTGACGAATCTGACCGACGCCCAAATGGGCGACCCCATCACGTACTTTCGCGGGGAACACAAGCCTCGCGCCAGGGCGCTGTTTGAATTGACCAACGATGTGGAGGACCACTATTCACAGTTGGCGAGTTACTTGCGGTTGAATGGCATAACGCCACCCTCGGCTCAGCCCAAGAAGTAGTGATCGCCGGAACTTAACTGACCGACCAAACGCTCAAGGACAACGAGCCCTTTCGGGCGCTCGACAGCGTCATGGTCCGATGACTGTACCAGCTTCCTCGATGCGCCTCGCTGCCAATACATGACGTTCAGACAACAACAGGTTCAGGCAAGGATTCTATCCGACGGGCCTACAGAATTGGGTGGGGCTGCTGAGAGAGTTGTGGAATGGTGACCCCGGGAAGACTCGAACTTCCGACCTGCGGTTTAGGAAACCGTCGCTCTATCCACCTGAGCTACGGGGCCACGTCTCGAACCCCAGTTTAACGCAAGTTGCGGAAACTGAAGCCGGGGCTGGGCGGTCCCCCAGCGGCTGATGTCGTTCTTCTTCTTTCATATCCGGGACCGCACTTCTGAAGAGCACCCTAGCCCCTACCGCCGCTGAGAGGCTTGCCAACGCTACGCGCCGGTATTCTTCAAGCGGAAGAGCGCCGCAACCAGCGCATCGATATCTGCGAAGATGTTGTAGAGCGCGAGCGATGGGCGCACCGTGGCTTCGAGGCCAAAACGGCGCAACGTCGGTTGCGCGCAGTGGTGGCCTGAGCGCACGGCGATTCCCTCGCGGTTGAGCGCGGCGCCCACCTGTTCGGTACGGAAGCCTTCCAGCACAAACGACAGCACACCCGCCTTTTCTTTCGCCGTGCCGATGATGCGCAGGCCGGGTACGCGCAACATTTCCTGTGTTGCGTAGACCAGCAACTCATGCTCGTACCGCGCAATATTGGGCATGCCGAGATGGTCGAGATAATCGATCGCCGCGCCCAGACCTACGGCATCCGCGATATTGCCAGTGCCCGCCTCAAAGCGGCCCGGCGGCAGGTGATAGGTTGTCTTCTCAAAGGTGACATCGACGATCATGTTGCCGCCGCCCTGCCAGGGAGGAGTTTCCGCCAGGATCTCCGGCTTGCCGTAAAGCACTCCAATGCCGGTCGGCGCAAAAACCTTGTGGCCCGAGAAGACGTAAAAATCGCAATCGAGCGATTGCACGTCGATCGGCATGTGCGAAACGGCCTGCGCTCCATCGACCAGAACCCGCGCTCCATGGCGGTGGGCCATTTGCACCATCTGGTGCGCGGGCGTAACGGTGCCCAGCGCATTCGAAACCTGGGTAAATGAAACCAGGCGAGTCTTCGGCCCGAGCAGCTTCTCGTACTCATCGAGCAGTATCTGGCCGTCATTGTCTACCGGAGCCACGCGCAGGCACGCGCCCTTTTCCGCGCAAAGCATCTGCCAGGGAACAATGTTGGCGTGATGCTCGATCCAACTGATAACGATCTCATCGCCCTTATTGATGTGGCGCCGGCCCCATGCCTGGGCTACCAGGTTAATAGCCTCGGTGGCGCCGCGAACGAAAACGATCTCTTTCGACGACGGAGCATTGAGAAAGTGCGCCACCTTGTTGCGCGCGTCCTCATAGGCATCGGTGGCGCGGGCCGCAAGCTCATGGGCCGCGCGATGTATGTTCGAATTTTCGTGCTCGTAAAAGTAAGAGATACGGTCGATCACGCTTTGCGGTTTTTGCGTGGTGGCCGCGTTATCCAGCCAGATCAACGGATGCCCATTCACCCGTTCGTTCAAAATGGGAAAATCGCGCCTCACCCCTGCGATATCAAACTGTTGCCGCGGGAGCTTGAGATCACCCACAGCCGCAGGATGAACCATGCCCGATCTGGCGGCCGGCATGGGCGTCGTCTTGACAGCATTGCCAGGCTGCGTCAGCAGGCCGGCCCCCTCCAGAAAGTAGAACGAGGAAGAATCGGTGAGGACCGTCCTCGCGTCGTCCTCATTGCGTAACGGTGGCAGTGGCGGAAGCGCGGGCACGCCCTGCTCGAACGAGGGGAGCAACGCCTTGTCGAACTCCGGCATGGGAAGCGAAAACGGAGAGACGGCGGTTGCGTGAGTTCGCGGATCCTGTTGCAACGAAGCTTGCTGGAACGAACCGGGCGTCATGTTCGGCGAAGTTGCTGGATGAGCCAGGTTAGACATTTTAAGGTTAGACATTTCAAGGTTAGACATTTCAGCGTAGGTTCCAACCGCATCTCGGTTCGACGCTTCACTCAGACCATTTGCATGTTCCAGAAAATAGAACGGAGAAGCCGCGGTCAGAGCTGCCTTGGCATCATCCTCTGTCCTCAAGGGAGGCAGAGGCGCAAGCGCCGGTACACCCGCTTCAAAGGCCGGGAAGAGCGACTTATCAAACTCCGGCATCGGGAGCGAGAAGGGCGAGGATGCGAGCGATCCGCTTCGCGGGTCCTGCTGGAACCCGCTTGCCGGTATTCCGGGAGCGGCCGGCGGCACTCCAAGCAGCGACACACCAGGCAACGGCGCCTGACCGGGCGCAAAAGCTGACCCTTCAGGCAAAGACGCCGACATGCCCGGGAAGTCGGCCGAGATTGGGAATTTACCGGCGGACGGAATGGCCGGCATGCCGGGCGCCGGCATACCGAACTCCGGCAGCCGGGTCTCGAACGCCGGATTGATTGCCTGAACATCGGGCACAACCGAGGGGACGCCTGCCGGAAACCCAGAGTCCGCAAACGAAGAGCCGGCGAACGCGGGCAGAGACGACGCAGACGCCGGCTGCGCACGGAAAAACTCGTTTGCCAGCCGCGTCAGCGTCGATACGTCAGGCAGCGAGCCGGCCAGGCTGGTCATCTCTGCCGGTAGCCCCCCTGTCAGGCGCGATGCGTCTTTTGGATCACTTGTACTCATGGTAGTGTCCGACCTCTACGTTCTCGAGTACACCCAGTGCGTCTTCGGCAAGCACCGCCGCGGAGCAATACAGAGAAACCAGGTACGAGGCAATTGAGTTGCGGTCAATACCCATAAAACGGATAGAAAGGCCAGGAGTCTGCTCGCCGGGCAAACCAGGCTGAAACAACCCAACAACGCCCTGTTTTCTCTCGCCGGTACGCAGAAGCAGTATGTTGGTCTTCCCTGCTCCATCGACGCCCAACTTGTCGGTCGGAATGAGAGGAATGCCACGCCACGTAAGGAAGGGCGAACCAAAAATCGTTGCCGTCGGCGGAGGCACACCACGGCGGGTGCATTCACGGCCAAAAGCGGCAATGGCGCGTGGATGCGCCAGGAAAAATGCCGGCTCCTTCCAGATGCGCGAGAGCAACTCATCCATATCGTCAGGTGTGGGAGTGGCTTTGCGAGCCTTTACTTTGAAGGCGGGATCGACGTTATTCAGTAAGCCGTAGTCGGTGTTGTTGATCAGTTCGCTTTCCTGGCGCTCTTTTACCTTCTCGACGGTCAAGCGCAACTGCTCGCGAATCTGATCGTGTGGATGGCTGAAGAGGTCAGAGACGCGTGTGTGCACATCGACAACGGTCGAAATAGCGCTCAGCGTGTACTCACGCGGGGTCTCCACGTAGTCGACATAGGTCTGGGGCAAGGTGCGCTCATCGCGCGATCCGCAGGCGACTTCAATGTCAGCGTCATTCTTGACCTTGTTGACGCGATACGTGCCCGACTCAACAGGAACCCAGTTGAGTAGCTGAACCAGCCAGCGTGGGGTAATCGCAGTAAGCTGGGGGGCCGTCTTGGTTGTGTTGGCTAACTGCCGTGCTGCCACATCGCCTAACGCTCGACGAGTCTCATCTGCCATAAAACTTGCTCCTTCTTCCGGGCTGCCCGATCATCATGGCAAACCTCGCATCATCTGAATCATAGCTACGAGCCGCGGCGGCGGGAATGAGCAAAATATGAAAATCGGACCGATTCACCCCATAATGAATCGACAAAACCACTTCTGGCCTAATAGTTTAAGGAGACAGCAAGACACGAGAAAGGGTCGGCCTCACCATGGCTAGTTTGATTCCTCCCTCCATTGACGATATCGATTGCGAAATTCTGGCTGAACTGCAGGCCAACGCCCGTGTTGCGTTTGCTGAATTAGGCCGCAGAGTCGGGCTTTCTACGCCGGCAGTCATTGAACGAGTTCGACGGCTGGAAGAGAGTGGGGTCATACTCGGCTATCGCACTCTGGTCGACCCGGCACAGGTGGGCCTGCCGGTGCGTGCATTTGTACATGTCACGGTTGCAGGAGACAAGTTGGCGAAATTTGCGTCAGTCGTACGCAACCTGCCCGAGGTATTGGAGTGTCATCGCGTAACCGGAGCGGAGTCTTTTATCGTCCAGGTTGCGGTGCGTGACGTACGCCACATGGAAGAGGTGATCGATTCCATGATGCCTTATGTATCGACGAATACCTCTATGATTCTCGCCTCGCCCGTGCCGTGGAACAGCATCCTCCCCGCAGCGCGCTACGGAAAAAAGCCGCGGCCACGCAAGCCTACTGCTTGATAGCGCAACACGGGTTGAAGGCAAAGGGAGGGGCTGTTACCGTTGGGCATCGGTAAGACCCCACCCCTCGGACGGTAGGTCGTGGTTACAAAACCCGCGCAATAACTAGACCCCAACCACTGGACGGGTGCCCCAGAGATTAAGGCTTATCGTCAACCCTAGGTGCGAAGGCGCCGAATGAAGTCTGCCAGGAGTGGCGGAGTCAGTGCGCGAAGTGCCTTCTTCGTACGTATCGTCAGCTTGACACGGTTCACGCCAGGCCGCTCCTGAAAGGCAACGGGATGGCGATGCGTAAGATGCGGCTCTTCTTCCGGACGTCCATTCGAGTAATAGAACGTCGCCAATGATTTGCGATTGCGATCCGGCGGGCACGACAGGGGCGCAGGGTGCCCGTGAAACGACTTGCTCGTCGTACTGAAAATGACACAGCGGTTGAAGAGAGGCAGAATCTTCTTCTGGGCCCGGGTCACTTCAGGGTCCCATAATTCGAAGTGGCCGCCGTACTCGTCTCTCCAGTCCTTATTTAGATAAATCAGAACATTGATCCGTCGATCGAGCCGAAGGGCGTGGTGGAAACTGAAATCCGCATGTACCTCGACCAGGCCGCCGGGCCTGATCTGGTGCAGACCTCCGCCAACGAACGCCGGATCAGGCACCAACCCCTCAATCCCAGTGAGGGTCTCCAGAAATTGCAGCATGCGCCGGCTGTTCAAGAAGTGGAGTACATCCCGAAGAGAAGCCGGTAGCTTCTCGGCCGCGTCAAAGGCCAGTTTTTTGCGTTGGTTCACATCCGTGGAGGCGTGCCAGTCTGCCTCCATCGGTTCGGGGAAAAAGTGAAGGGCCGCCTCAGCCACCGCGGGCGGGAAAAAATCGTCGAAATAGATATGGGGATAGGGCGCGTTGGATCGATATTCCGCCGCCCTCGCCTTGGCCAACGCCTGCAGCTTGTATGCAAATGGATCAGTCAGCAATTCGTCCATCACCCGCGCGCCGCTTATGCGAGCTTCATTCACTCCAGCTTCGTGGTGGGCGTCGACCGAAACCCCTGTCTTGACCGAGACGGGCATTGCTGGCTCCCCTTGAGAATGTCCCCCCTGAAACCTATTGCCGCTGAGGGTACATGTCAAGAAGGTACTGTTTGCCCCTGTTAGCAGGGGGGAGTTGTAAACTATCTCCGAGGGATCTATGGCTGAATTGGAACGCAGGAAGTCTGTAACCGTCAAGATAGGCAACGTGCGCGTCGGTTCATCCGCGCCGGTCGTGGTGCAGTCGATGACCAACACCGATACTGCCGACGTGCAGGGCACCATTCAGCAAGTGGCGGAGCTGGCCACGGCCGGCTCTGAACTGGTCCGCGTGACGGTCAACAACGATGCCTCAGCCGCCGCGGTGCCGGCGATCGTCGAGGGTCTGGCCAAGCTGGGAATCGACGTTCCGATCGTCGGGGACTTTCACTACAACGGGCACCTGCTTCTCAAAAAATACCCTGAGTGCGCCCGGGCGCTCGCCAAATACCGCATCAATCCAGGAAACGTTTCGATTGGTCGCAAAGACGATGACAATTTCCGCACCATGGTTGAGTGCGCCGCTGAAAACCAGAAGCCGGTGCGCATCGGGGTCAACTGGGGCTCGCTCGACCAGGCTCTGCTCACCAGGATGATGGACGAGAACTCGAAGAAAGCCCAGCCGGCAGATGCGCGCGACGTGATGATCGAGGCCATGCTGGTTAGCGCGATTGAATCGGCGCGGGCAGCCGAGCGCTACGGGCTCCGCCGCGACCAGATCATTCTCAGCGCCAAGGTCAGCGGCGTGCGTGACCTGATCGAAGTCTATGAGCTGATGGCTGCGCGTTGCGACTATGCCCTGCACCTCGGGCTGACCGAAGCTGGTATGAGCATGAAAGGCATCGTTGCCTCGACCGCCGGTCTGGCTCCCCTGTTGCTCAAAGGTATCGGCGATACGATTCGCGTTTCCTTAACGCCCAAGCCTAACGGTGACCGCACGGAAGAAGTGCAGGTGGCACAGCAGATTCTGCAGTCGCTGGGTATCCGCAGCTTTGCTCCCCAGGTCACGGCCTGCCCGGGATGCGGCCGGACGAGCAGCACTTACTTTCAGGAACTGACGCAGGATATTCAGGCGTACGTTCGCGACAGCATGCCGGTCTGGCGTCAGCATTACCCGGGAGTCGAAGAGCTGAAGCTGGCAGTGATGGGTTGCGTCGTGAACGGCCCGGGCGAGTCAAAGCACGCCAATATCGGCATTTCCCTTCCCGGCACGTTTGAAGATCCCAAGGCCCCGGTCTATGTGGATGGGCGCTTGATGACCACTCTCCGCGGTGACGGCATCGTAGACGAGTTCAAGAAAATTCTTGATGGCTACATCGCAGCCCGGTATGGTTCCGGCTCTCGTGAAGAGCAGTTGATCGAGGTGCGGTAAAAGCTCCGGAATCAAAGATCCGGAATCAAGGCCGTTGCTTGATCGACCGCCGCAGTTCATCCAGGCTATAAAACGTACCCCGCCAGGTGACGCCGCCGCGCCATAAGGCGGTCGACATCGAGCGAAGCAGCGCATAGAGAAACAGGGCGCTTGCGAGCGGATAAGACGGCATCTGGGCAGCGGAAAAGTGATGGTATTTGCCTGTCCATTGGTAAGCGAGCAAGAGTGCGGCCACCAGCACCGCGAATGGCCACCAGAACGCAGTTCCGGCCAGGCACGCCGCCAGCGGAAGCAGCGTGCACGCCGTCAGCGCAGCCGCGCAAAGAAGCAGCAACTCCGGCCGGAAGTGGAAGAGCGCGAAAAGGTTCTTGGTCAGGTTTTCCACAACTCCCAGGGCCCCCTTCGCCCAGCGGACGCTTACGAGATCGAGGCCCAGCGCTACCCTTTGCGAAAAGCCGTGAGCTTTGACACGGCGGCCCAGAAACAGATCTTCGATCACCTCCATGCGTAAAGCCTCCCACCCTCCCAATGCGTCGTAGGTCTCGCGCCGCATCAAATTGAAGGCGCCTACGCCGACCGCATCCCGCTTAGCCTTCGGATCCGCCACGCGCCAGAGGCGGACGGCCCACAGGGAAACCACATGCAGATACGAGACCATCATGCGTTCCGACCAACTGCGCAGGACGACCGTAGGCAGCAGAACCACATGGTCGGCGCGGCTCCAAAGGGCGAACTCCAACGCCCGGCGCAATGCATCGGGCTGAAATAGGACATCTGCATCGGTGAAAAGCAGCCAATCGCCCGTGGCATGCTCCACCCCAAGAGCCATGGCATGGGTCTTCCCCAACCAGCCTGGCGGCAGCTCGTCCACCTGCATCGCATGCAGCGTACTTCCCTGCGCAGTGAACTCGTGGGCCACCTCGTCCATCACGGCCCCCGTGGCGTCTGTGGATCGGTCATTGATGGCAATGATCTCGAGCGTTACGCCCTCGGAGGCGAGGAGAGAGCGCAAGGTGGCGGCAATATTCTGAGCTTCATTCCGCGCCGGCACGATCACGCTCAAGAGCGGAAGTGTCTGCCCCGGATGTGCGTAGCTGGTGCGTACCAGATCAGGCACGCGCGGCAACATGTAGCGCCAACTCACCACCCGCAGCAGCCAGGGCAGAGCAATGAGCCAATCGATCGCCAGTACGATACGCAAGAAACAGGACATGGGTTTCAGTATGGGGCCTGCGCAGACGAGAACCGCCTGGATGGATCGATGGATGCACCGGACGACTCACGGAAACGGCCCTTCACTCCATGCAAGGATGGACCGGTAAAATTCTGACTCCGGGGCAGATGTCGCCGCGTCTTATATACTGACCTCCGGGCGCGAATGAATGGCAGATGAACGTCGAAAGAGAATCAGCAGTAGCGCGCTCTGGATAGCTGCCGGCATTGCTCTCGTGGTCATCTTTTTCACTGTCCACTGGTTCACGCGCGACAAGTTGTCGGTGCGCGTGGCCGAAAGCCAATTCCAGGATCTGGTCAAAACGAGCAGCAACACCGGCCGGGTGGAACCTCAGCTTGCCTTCGAGGCCCATGCTCCTGAAGCCGCCGTGGTCAAAGCGGTGTACGTGCATGCGGGTGAGAAGGTACGCGCCGGCCAACTACTGGTCTCGCTTGACGACACAGATGCGCGCGCCAAACTCGCTGCATCCACCGCCGCGTTGCGCACCGCGCAGGCGACGTACCAAAGCGTTTTGAGTGGTGGCAATCATCAGGAACAACTCACACTCAGCAGCAACCTGGCCAAGGCGAAGATCGATAACGACCAGGCGGCCAAAGAACTCGATGTAGTGCAGAAACTGGCCGCCAAGGGTGCCGCCTCCCCCAGCGAAGTGGCCCAGGCCCAGTCGCGCTTGAACCTCACGCAGGCGTCTTTGCATTCTTTTGAGCAGCAAAAGAGCAAGCCCTATGCTCAGCTGGACCTCGATCAGGCCAGGGCTGCCGTGACCGATGCTGAGGCGGCTTGCGCCGCAGCCGCCAAGGTCATCGAACAATCGAATGTGCACGCCCCGTTCAACGCAACGGTCTATTCTCTTCCGGTCACACAATACGCATATATCGCGCCGGGCGCCGAGATTCTCGAAGCAGCCGATCTGAGTAAGTTGCAGGTGCGCGCTTATTTCGATGAACCAGAGATCGGCGAATTGCAGGTGGGAAATCCCGTCAGCATTGTTTGGGATGCCAAGCCCGATTTGAAGTTTCACGGGCACATCACTCGCCTGCCCTCGACGGTCATCACCTACGGAACCAGGAACGTTGGCGAAGTGCTGGTCAGCATTGAAGACTCAGAGGGAGTTCTCTTGCCCAACATCAACGTGGTCGTGACGGTGACCGTTCACTCCGTCAAGAACGCTCTCACCGTTCCTCGCGAGGCGCTCCACATCGAGGGGGGGCGCGATTACGTTTATGTGGTCTCTGGCGGCTCGCTGCGGCGCGTGGCAGTCGAGGTGGGCGCCATCAACCTCACCATGGTGCAGATCACCGGCAGCTTGAAGGAGCACACCGTGGTCGCGCTGGGTACGACCACGGGCGCGCCACTTTCCGAGGGCGCTCCCATTCGCATCGTCAATTAGTTTCGCGACCCGCAGAGTGCAGGTTGCGACCTTCCGAAACTTATAGGAGCAGCGATATCGGTGAAGGGCGTCCGCCAGTTCGTGTTGCCGGGTCTACTGGCCCTGCTTGCGCAAACCGCGGCGCATGCCCAGGTATCGTTCTACACCGCAGTCGATCTGGCTCTGCGCAACAGCACCCAGGTCCGCATGAGCGCAGCCGACGTACGGCATGCTGAAGCTGGCGTGATGGAAAGCGTGAACGCCTACAAGCCCAGCTTCTCCGCAGGCTCCAGTCTTGGGTATTCCTACGGCTTCCCGGTCGGTCAGCCTTCGGTGGCCTCGGTGAACGCCCAATCGCTGGCCTTTTCGTTCTCTCAGCCCGACTACATTCGCTCCGCGCGCGCTGCTCTGCTGGCCGCGCAACTACAGCTCAAAGACACGAGGCAGCAGGTGATTCTCGATGCCGCGCTCGACTACGTGCAACTGACTACCGTAAGCCAGCAGATCGCGGCGCTCGATCAGGAAACGGGGTTTGTCCTCAGGCTGATCGAGATTGAAACAGAACGCGTGAACGCCGGGCTCGATACCAAAGTGGAGCTAACCCAGGCGCGGCTGACCGAGGCTCAAATTGCTCTGCGCCGGCTCCACCTGGCCGATCAAGAGGAACTGGCGCATGCGAGGCTCGCACACCTGACAGGCTTGAACCCGGCCGACATCGTCGCCGACCCGCAAAGCATTCCCGCCGCGCCCGACGTCACGCAACAGGCCGGACTCGATGGCCTGGTGTTGGATGACAACTTTCGCGTGAAGGCAGCGTATGCCTCCGCCAAATCGAAAAACTACATCGCCTTTGGTGACAGCCGGCAAAATAACCGGCCAGTCATTGGCTTTGGGCTGGAATACAACCGTTACGCGGAATTCAACAATTACAACCTGTATTACCTGCGTTTTCAGCACAATAACTTCAACGTCGGCCTCCAGATCACCATGCCGCTTTTCGACTCGACCCGTAGTGCGAGGGCAAAGGGCTCCAGTGCCGAGGCTGCCAGCGCAACCGCCCAGGCCGACCAGATGCGCAACCAGGTGGACGAACAGACTCTGCAGCTCAAGAAAAGCGTACTCGAGCTTTCAGCGCAGGAAAAAGTTGCGGAATTGCAGAACGAATTGGCCCAGAATCAACTCGATACGCTCACCACGCAGTTGCAACAGGGACTGGGTGGCCCAGGAGCACCCCTGCCCAAGGATGAACAGGCGGCCCGCATCACGGAGCGCAACCGCTTCGTCGACATGCTGGAAACACGCTACCAGCTCATGCAGGCACGGCTGTCACTCCTGCGGTCGGCAGGCAACATCGAAGAATGGGCGAAGGTTGTTCCCGCAGCGAGGCCTTGAGTGGCTCCAGACGCATTCGGACCTGCGTTTCGAGCGCTATACCCCTCATGGAGGGTACGGGCTACCTCGCCGCAGCGAGCTTTACCCCGCATGAAGGGTACGGGCTGCTTCGCCGCAGCGAGCCCGTACCCTTCAAACCTTTAGCTTGAAGGGGCTAATTGGGACAAGCCTGACTTTCAGCCGTCCCTTCCATGGGCAATGGAGGGTGGGTTCGTTTTAGCCAGATGAAAACTATAAAATCGTTCCTCAGGGAGTAAACAGGCTGCGCCAGCAGAGCACCAAGCGGGATCTTTTGGATCAATCTCCGCACTCTCTCGATACAGATCGCCATCCAATTCGTCCATGTGCCCTGTTAAGCATCCTGTCTCGGCACCCTGCTCCCCCAGTGCTGTTAGACTGTAGGTCAAGCCTATGACGCTAAAAACGTTACTCTTAAATCCCCCGTCGTTTGAAAATTTTGACGGTGGCGCCAGCTCTCGTTGGCCCGCTACGCGTGAGATTGAGTCTTACTGGTATCCCGTGTGGCTTGCGTACCCTGCCGGCATGCTCGAAGGCTCCCGCATGCTCGATGCACCGCCGCACCACATCTCCGCCATTGAAGTGATCGAGATTTGCAAGAGCTACGAGTTTCTGGTTCTGTTCACCAGCACGCCGGGTTGGACCGGCGACCAGAAGCTGGCCGAAGCGATCAGGCGTGCCAACCCGGCAATCAAAATCACCTTCGTCGGGCCGCCCGTCACCACCTCGCCAGACAAGGCACTCAACGAGTGCTCGGCAATCGATTTTGTCTGCCGTCGCGAGTTTGATTTCTCAGTCGTAGAGTTTGCCAACGGCAAGCCGCTCGACGAGATTCTTGGTATCAGCTATCTCAAGAACGGCGTGGTCGTGCATAACCCTGACCGGCCGCAGGTAGACAACCTGGATCAGATGCCCTGGGTGACCGACGTCTACAAGCGCGACATCGACGTCACTCGCTATAACGTACCGTTCCTGCTCTACCCCTATGTGTCGCTCTACTCCACGCGCGGCTGCCCCGCACAGTGCACCTTCTGCCTCTGGCCGCAGACGCTGAGCGGGCACGCCTGGCGCAAGCGCTCGACAGACGATGTTGCTGCCGAGATGGCGCACGCAAAGGAGCTATTCCCCGATGTAAAGGAATTCTTCTTCGATGACGACACCTTCAACATTCAGAAGGCGCGCACCATCGAGCTCTGCGCAAAGTTGAAGCCCCTGAAGCTGACATGGTCCTGCACTTCACGCGTGACCACAGACCGGGAAACGCTGAAGGCCATGCGCGAAGCTGGTTGCCGATTGCTGATTGTTGGCTTTGAATCGGGCGATCCGCAAATTCTCAAGAACATCAAGAAGGGCGCCACGGTCGAACGCGCGCGTGACTTTGCGCGCGATTGCCACGAACTGGGGCTGACGATTCACGGCGACTTCATTCTTGGCCTGCCAGGTGAAACCAAGGAGTCGATTCGCAACACGATCAACTTCGCCAAGGCTCTCGACGTCGAAACCATCCAGGTGTCGATTGCCCATGCCTACCCGGGAACGGAGTTTTATGACTTCGCCGCGGAGAATGGTTTCATCATCAACAACGGAGCCATGGTCGATGAAGGCGGGCACCAGCTTGCACACATCGAATATCCCGGCTTGCCCAAGGATTACGTCTTGGAAATGGTTCACCGTTTCTACGACGAATATTACTTCCGTCCCAAAGCAGCGTGGCGCATCGTGAGCAAGGCCGTGATCAATCGCGACGTCAAGCGGCTCTACGTTGAAGCGAAGTCGTTCATGAAGCTCCGCGCCCAGCGCAACAAGGTGGTAGCGGACGGCAAGCAGAAAGCCGCGAAGGCTCCCACCCCCGCGGTAAACGCGGGAGCTTAATCCATCTGAACCGGCAAGAGTAGGCAGCTCATCTGCTGGCCTTCTCTTGCCGGTTTTGTTCTTTTGCGGCAAGCCTTCCTTTCGCAGTACACGCCCATGGTTGATTCGACAGCAGCCTCTACGATGACTTTTCGCAGGTACGCGGTTCTGGGCATCGTTACGCTCACCTCCGCTTTCGGCGATACCTCTCTGGCTATCGGCATGAAGAAGCTTGGCCCCGTCTCCCTGTCGCATCCCGCCGCTCTTCTCTCCGCTCTACACACCCCTTGGGTGTTTACCGGCATTCTGTTGTTGCTTGGCTTCTTTGCCTCGTACCTTACGGCGCTCTCGTGGGCGGACCTCACCTTTGTGCTACCCGCTACTTCCCTGGCATACGTCGCCGTAGCATTTCTCTCTCGCTTCTGGTTGCACGAACAGATATCCACCGCGCGCTGGCTCGGCATCGCGCTGATCACCGCCGGCGTAGGATTCGTAACCCAGGGACCGGCCTACACGCCACGGCACGCCTCGGATGCTTCTTGCTCCGGTTCCCTTCCCGATTCTTTAGAAAAGCCCGGCCGCCGATGAACATGAACTCAGGCGCAGCGGTGGCAGCCATGATAGGCGCCATTGTATTCACGGCTACCGCGGGTGACGTCTTCATTGCCTCTGCCATGCGCGGCGTGGGTGATCTGGATCACATCAAGGCGGAGCATGGCCTGGCCGGAGCCATCAAAGCCGTGTTGACAGAAAGCCGCTTTCTGGCAGGCGCCTCATGCATGGCGCTCAGCTTTTTTTCTTTGCTCTTCTCACTCAGCCACGCCGACGTTAGCCTCATCGCGCCCGCTGCCGGATCGCTTACCTTCGTAAGCAATGCCGTGGCTGCAAAGTGGTTTCTACACGAGAATGTCGACCGCCGGCGCTGGCTGGCAGCGGTGTTCGTCTGCTGTGGCGTTGCCCTGCTCAAGCGGTAAAACACTCACACGCTGATCGCTGATTTCGCCAGGATTCCGCCATCGCACACCACATGCGAGCCGGTCATGTACACGGCTTCTTCAGAGAGGAGCCATGCCACGATGCGTGCAGGGTCTTCGGGCTTGGCTATCCGCCCCAACGGAATCTCGCGGCATAACTGTGCACGCATGCTTTCCACCTCGCCGGGGGGAACGTTGTTCCACATCAACCCGGTTTCGGTGGCTCCGGGCACAATGGCGTTCACGCGGATACCAAACTTTGCGTAATCAATCGCCATACAACGGACCAGCGAAGAGATCGCTCCCTTGGTCGCGCTATAGGCGCCGCTGCCCCCCGCAGCCAGTGCGACAAACCCGGTTGGCGACGAAGTGCACACGATGGAACCGGGCGTGTTCGCGGCCAACATCTGTTGCAGTCCGTGCTTGCAGGTTAGAAAAATGCCGGTGAGGTTCGTGTCGAGAATATGCTTCCATTTTTCAAGCGGCATCTCGTGGATCAGCCCACCCACATCGATGCCCGCGTTGGCAAAAATGCCGTACGGGGCGCCAAGTTGCCGCGTAATGACTGTAAACGCCTGCGCGACATCTGCTTCCTGCGTCACATCACACGCAAGACCGAGGGCGGCGGCTGCACCCCCGGCTCGGGCATGTTCCGCGGCATCCAGGGCTTGATCGCCAAATTTATCGAGAATCGCCACGCGGTCACCACGCTTTGCACAAGCAAGCGCGGTTGCGCGGCCAATTCCGCCGCCTCCACCCGTGATAACGATGACCCGGCCATGCGTATTTGTAGACATCGAACCCCACTCTCTTGGGGATGCTAGCATGCAGATCCCTCCACTGCACTTCGCTCCGGTCGAGATGACAAAGGGGAGACTCCCCCACACAAGCCAACGGCATATTTGTGGAGACGGGACACAGAGCGGCAGAGCATGCGTCAATCTGTTAGTCTGACGCCATCGCAAGGACGAATATTCAACATGATTAAATTTCAAGGGCGCAGAGCATGGCAGATGGAAACCGCAGAGCTCCGCGTCACTCTTCTCGAGTGTGGGGGCCATGTCGCCGAGATCGTCTACAAACCGGCCGGCCAAACAAACCCTATGTGGATTCAGAATCGCCCAACCATCGATTCCGATCAGTTCGATAAGGCCATTCACGGCGCTATCTATGGCACAGACCGCGAAGCAAAGCTGATTAGCGGATTGGCGGGCCACAACCTGTGCTTCCCGTTCTGGGGCACTCCTACGGCCTCAGAAGATGCCGCGGGCATGACCTTTCACGGCGAGAGCAACATCCTCCGCTGGGAGGCCACGGAAAGCACACCTGCGAGTTTGACGGTAGGCGTGACGCTCCCTGAGTCTGCCATGCACTTTGCGCGAACCATGCGCTGTGCCGGACAGGTGATCTACTTCTCTGAGACCGCGCGGAACCTGAGCGCATGGGATCGCCCCGTCGGCTGGTGCGAGCACGTAACCTTCGGCTCGCCGTTTGTCGCTGCCGGGGAGACAGGATTCGCCTCGAACCTGACGCGCGGCTTCGTCACCATCGACCCGAAAGAACCCGAGGTCACCTGGCCAGACGGTATTGCAGACGGTCCGCACACGCTCACGGGCTTTCGCGCGAGCGACGGTCCCGACCTGGTCAATAGCTTTCTTATCGACCAGGAAAGTGAATACGGCTACGTTGTCGCGTGGAACCCGCGTCTGCGGCTGCTGATCGGCTACGTCTTCGCGCGTAGCGAGTTTCCCTGGGTCAACGTGTGGGAAAGCCGAAACGCGGATCGGCACACCCGCGGCATGGAGTTCAGCAACACACCCCAGGAAGGCACGATGAAGAATTACGTCAAGCGGCAGCAGATCTGGGGAGTGCCCTCTTATGAATGGCTCGACGCGAAATCAGAGTTGAAGAAGAGTTATGCCGCGTTCGTGTCCGTCATCCCCGAGCAGTACCGCGGCGTGGCTCGAGTGAATGTCTCTGCTGACAAAATCGAAGTCGAGGAGAAGGAGACGGGCGATACGATTGCGATCGGCTGGTCTTCCGGGACCCGGTAGCGTGACCATAGCGCCGCGCTGCGAGCACAGATCGACGCTGGACGAAGGGCAGTGCCCTTCGTCCACACCTGCTGGCGCAGAGACAATTGACTAAGCGCCCTTCGGCTTGTAGGCCACACAATCGATCTCTACCTTCATGCCGTGCGCGACCATCCCCGTGGCTACGGTGGTGCGGGCAGGCTTGGCGGAACCGAAGAACTCCGCGTACACCTCGTTCATGGCTGCAAAGTCTTCGGCGTGAAGAAGAAATACCGAACACTTCACAACATCTTCGAGATCGGCGCCGCAGCTACGCAGAATGGTCTGCAGATGCTGCAAGACAAGCCTGGTCTGGTCCCTGACGCTGGCTTCCGATTGCATCACACCGGTAGCGGCATCCACCGGACCGTGGCCGGAAACATAGATAAAATCGCCTGCGCGGACTGCAGTTGAATAAGGCCCACCCGGCTTCGGCGCACCCGCCACTTGTAAACGTTCAAGCATGAAGTTCTCCCTTGATATAGAAATGACAAAATGATTCGGGCAGATGTGCCCATCACAGAATGTGTGGTCAGTCCGAAGGCTTTCCCATAACAGCGCCAGCCCACTTAATCGGACGTTTTCAAAAATAGCAGATCGGTGTCACGCGAGCGAATCAGCATCCGTGACGTTCGCGCAAATGAGGCTCGAGCGTCCATTCCTTCGAGAAGTGCTCTGAGCGCTCTTCGAATCAGGTGGTTATGAAACCAGCCTGAAATCTGTGCACGATGGAACAGCCGTCAAAAATGTTACGCCGGACATTCACAGGCATTGACAGGGAGAGTTCTCACCCGCGATGGGGGCAGACATGCAAGCGCCGAAGTGCTGAAATAGACGAAATGATGTACCTGGCGGATCTGCGCCATCCTGCTGCCTGCGCTGAGGTGAAATGGGTTCCAAAGACAGACGTGATTTTCTAAAGCTCTGTGCGGCGTCTGTACCGGCTCTTTTATTTACCAGCGCGGTCGATGCCGGCGAGACCACGGCATCCTCCCCGGCGGCCTCGCAGTATCGCGTTCCCGCGAAAGTCGACAAGTACATCGACCGGCTGCCTGTTCCAAAGCGGATGGCGCCGCGCGGCCATCATAAAGACCGGGACGAATATCGTATCCGGATGACCGAGTTCCGGCAGCAGATGCACTCGCAACTGCCGCCCACTCGTCTTTGGGGATACGAAGGTCAATATCCCGGCCCCACCATCGATTGTTTACGAGATAAGACAGTCGCTGTTCAGTGGGAGAATCACCTCCCGGCAAAACACATCTTCGCCATCGACCCGACGATCCACGGGGCCATGCCGCCCACCCCCGCGGTCAGAAGCGTGCCCCATGTGCATGGCTCGCGCACGCGGTCGATCAGTGATGGATTGCCGGAGAAGTGGTTCACTGCTGGGAATTCGGCGCTCTACACCTACCCCAACAACCAGCCGGCGGCGACGCTCTGGTATCACGACCATGCGGTCGGCATCACACGCCTGAATGTGTATGCAGGGTTGTCGGGCTTCTTTCTTCTGCGCGACGATCAGGAGCGCAGTATGAACCTGCCTGCCGGCGATTACGAAATTCCGCTTCTGCTGCAGGATCGCACTCTGGACGACGATGGGCAGCTCATCTACGCTCCCACGCATGACGATGGGGTAAAGCTTGCTCCAGGCATTTGGGGGCCGGAATTTTTTGGCGACCTGCCCGTCGTCAACGGTGCTATTTATCCGTATGTCGAAGTCGAGCCACGCAGCTATCGCATTCGCCTGCTGAATGGTTGCAATTCACGCTTTCTGCATCTCTCACTCAATTTTGCAAAGAGCCCTACAGACATACCAAAGCTGATGACGCTCCATCAGATCGGGAGTGATGGTGGGTTTCTCGCCAAACCGGCCCCCATCAACGCACTGTTGCTGGGCCCCTCGGAACGCGCCGATTTCATCGTCGATTTTTCCGGGCACGAAGGAAAAACTGCGACCCTGTCGAACAATGCGCCCGTTCCCTTCCCGGGCTGGGACATGAGCGGCGCCACCCACGAGCCGCTCTATGAGTTCATGCAGTTCCGCGTCACGCGACCCCTCACAGCCAAAGCCAAAGCGTTCAGCTTGCCAACGTCGATCCCCTTTCAAAGCATCGACGAGAGCGAGGCGGTCATCACTCGTGATTTCATTCTGTCTGAAGAACTCGACGATCAGGGCCATTCCCATGGAGTGCGCATCAATGGCAAGGGCTACGATGACCCGGTGACCGAGTTTGTGAAGCTGGGATCGGTAGAGAAATGGCGCTTCATCAACACGACGGAAGATGCGCATCCCATGCATGTGCACCTGATCCAGTTCCAGGTGCTGCATCGCCAGGGTTTCAATGCCCTCACCTTTCGTACGAGTGGCCGGCTCGAATTCCAGGGAGCGCCGCGTCTTCCTCAGCCGAACGAGGCCGGATGGAAAGATACAGCCATTGTTAACCCGAGAGATGTGCTCACAATCATCGCCCGCTTCGAAGGGTACACCGGCCGCTACGTCATGCATTGCCACATGCTGGAACACGAGGACAACGATATGATGCGGCCATTCGAAGTTGTTCCTTAATAACTTGAAACTCGATAACTCGATAAGTGGGGCACAGCGCTCATGCACGTGTGCCCCCTGTCCTTCGAGCTACCCACATCCCTGACCGATCAAGAGGAAAAGAAATACAGCTTTCCTTTCCTCACCTAAACGCGCAACGGCATGCTCACTGCAACACCGCGGCGTTGCAGGGGTTGTAGCCGAGCGTGATTTGGGTCACCGGAGCGGGCGGCGTGGGAGGTGTGGCCCAGGGCACGTTATTGAAGTCGAAGAAGTCCAGCAGGTTGGGCTGGGCTGCATCGCGCTTGGTCAGATAGTTCTGGTCCCCGATGAAGCGGTCTTCCACGAACTTGAGGACGGCCGTGTGGTCCATCGGAATGTTTGATATGTAATGTTTCCGCGTGAACGGCGAGATGACCATGTTCGGTACGCGGAAGCCCAGCTGCGCCGCGAATCCCTTCTCTGCGGGCGCATCTGTCGAGATGTCTCCTGGCCAATCTGCTTTTAGATCGCAATGGACCGTTGCCGTTCCAAATGTAGGTGGCGGGCACGGGAAGTAACTGTCTGCGTTGACTGCAATGCTGGCGATATCCGGAATCGTGCCCAGGGAACCGTCGGTGTTGTCGTTCGAGTGGCCCGGCACGGGGGGCACATGCTCATACGGGCCGCCGCCCTCGTCATAGCCAAAGAAGAATACTGAGTCTTTCCATGACGTGCTGTTCATGAATGCGTTCATGACCGTGGCTATCTGGTTCTGACCCGTAATGACCGATTGGCCCGACCCGGGATGTTCGTCCGTGTGCGCGTATCCGGCTTCGATAAATGCGAAACTCGGCAGTGTTCCGTTCGCCACGTCTGTGAAGTACTGAGTGAGCGGAGCAATGTGGTTGGTGTCGATGCAGAACGAATTGGATGTATCGCCCACGACACTCGAAGGCTGCGTGGTACCGGTGCAGGGAGCATTCGAGGGATTCGTATAGAGGAAGTTGAACGAATACGACAACGAGGAGAAAGTTGTCGCTGGGTAGTACACACTCTCCCCGTGAGCGTTGCAGTCTGTGGGATCGTTCTCACAGAAGCCGATGCTGACCGTGTAGTAGATCTTCCACGACACGTTTGCCTTGTCGAGCTTATTGAAGATCGTCGGAATGGCGAGTTGTCCCACATGGTCTTCGTTGCCCGGATCGAGCACCAGACCCTGCGTAGTGCCGCCGGTAAAGGTTGCGATCCGATTCGAGATGCTCTTGCTCGACACGGGCGAGAACCAGCGATTCGAAAGCGCGAACTGTGACGCCATGTAGTAGTAGTAGTTCAAAAAGTCCTGGTCGTAGTAGCCCATCACACGCTGGCCTACCAGGTCGGTGAAGTTACCAGAGCAGACGCCAGAGGCAGCACAGGTCTTGGCATAACCTTCGCCGTTGTGCACGAAGCCGTCGAGCCTGATCGGCCGGTTGGTCGCGAAATTGTAGCGATTGACGTCGCCATAGCTCGAGAGCCAATCGGAGCTTTCGTCGTCGACGCAGGTGGTCTTGAGCTTGAAGAGCGAGAACGAGTCCCCTTCGTCGTCTTCATTGCTGATTTTCGTCAGCTTGTCGTCGATACCGTCGACGGTGTACGTGTTGCCGTCGTCGCCAACGTTGTATTTGTTAGCCACGCGGTAGGGGTTCAGCATACCGAAGTAGTTATCGAAGGTATGGTTCTCTTGCATCATGAAGATGACGTGGTTGACCAACTTCACGGTGCCGCTTGGCTTTACCGTGACCGTGACCGTAGCCGTAGTGTTGCCGCCGGCGCCCGTAGCAGTGGCGGTGTAGGTAGTGTCAGCGGTTGGGGTGACCGACTGCGTTCCGCCCGTTGCCGCCAGCGTGTAGCTGCTGCCATCGCTGCCAGACACACTTACACCGGTGTCGTCGGTCGCGGTCACGGTCAAGGTAGACGCGCTACCGGAGAAGATAGTCGTGGGGTTCGCGGTGATGGTGACGGTCGGCGCGGGTGGCGGTGTGACGGTCACGGTCGCGGTGGCCGTGGCGCTCGCGCCGGCGCCGGTCGCCGTGGCCGTATAGGTCGTGGTCACCGTCGGATTCACAGGCTGTGCTCCGCCCGTTGCCGCGAGGGTGTAGGTGCTGCCATCGCTGCCCTTGATGCTCACAGCGGTGGCGTTGGTCGCAGTGACCGTCAAGGTCGATGACTTGCCCGACACAATCGAAGCTGGATTGGCCGTGATGGTCACGGTCGCCGCGGGCGCCGTAATGGTGACCGTCGCAGTAGCAGAAGCAGTACCGCCTGCTCCGGTTGCGGTGGCCGTATACGTGGTGGTGGCCTTCGGGCTCACCGCCTGCATACCTCCGCCTGGCGGCAGGGTGTAGCTGCTGCCGTCCGAGCCCGTCACCTTGAGTCCCGTGGCATTCGCTGCCGCGACTGTCAATGTGGAGGACGCACCCGGCGCGATCGAAGCCGGGTTGGCAACGATGGTGACGGTGGGCGCAGGTGGGCCAGCCGGCGTTACTGTGAGCGCCGCCGTTGCTGTTACTTTGCCGCCTGCCCCCGTCGCAGTCGCCGTGTAGGTGGTATTCGCAGCCGGGCTGACCGCCTGTGTTCCACCCGTGGGCTGCAGTGTGTAGCTGCTGCCGTCTGTACCGCTCACCGTCACCGCAGTAGCGTTCGTCGCCGCCACCGTAAGGGTGGAGGAGCTGCCCGCTGTGATGGTCGTTGGATTCGCTGTAATGCTAACTGTCGGCGCAGGCGGTGGCGGTGCGGCCGTCACCGTCAGCATCGCGGTGGCCGTGCTTTTGCCTTGCAATCCGGTTGCCGTAGCCGTGTAGGTCGTGGTGGCCTTCGGGCTGACGGTTTGGGTGCCGCCCGTACTTGCCATGTTGAAGCTGCTACCGTCTGTACCGCTCACTGTGATCGATGTGGCGTCGGCCGCTGTCACCGTCAGCGTGGAAGAACTGCCCAGAGTCACGGTGGCTGGGTTCGCCGTGATACTCACGGTCGGCGCTGGCGCCGGACTAAAGTGGGCGCCGCCGCAGCCACTCAAAATCAACGACATGGCGGAAATCGTCGCCCATGGGGGGAATATCCGTGAAAGTAGCCGGATGATGCGCACATGGAACATGTTGTATTCCTCCCTGACTGTACGACGGGGCCCGGAACGAAAATCCTGGGTTGGATTTGCATATTCAGCGCCGCTAACCGGAGAACACCTCTGTTTGTCTCCCAGCTAGCGTGAGTTGCCGGAGGGGGAGCTCACGTCACAACCCAAACTTGTACCCACGCAGTTTACTATCGCCTTGGGCCAACCCGCCGAGATTTCGACGGCACGCTTCCTTTTTTGACATCACCCGCACTTCGCGCTGGTAATCCACCCTCATGCAACGACATGGGCGACCGCAGCCGGAAACTCGGTGACCGGCGGCGATTACTCAGAGGCAGTACCTACCTCAAGTCTGCGGAACTCTCTCACAGAGCGAACCAGAGCTCAGGAAAATTCTTCGCTCTCAATTCCCCTGAGCTCAGGGATATTGCAAAACTGAGATATCGAAGCTTAATACTTCACTCTAATAAGTTCAAGGAGTCTCCAGGACACGGCGCAGGATCGAAAGATATGCCTGCGCGCGTTTCGACAAGACCATAACCATCGATTAGCAATCGCCAGCTGCCTTCAACCTGGAAGGCCGAAAAGACGGCGGACGAGTAAATTATGTGTCTTGCGCAGCGCTCTCTTGCTGCGGTTCAACTCGAACCAGCGGATGTACTCGCGAATCACGCTGCTCATGGTCATCTTCTGCCCGGCGGCGAAATTGTGCTCGGCCATTTCGCGCTGAAGCGCTTCGGATTCCAGAATAGTGATCAGTTGCTGTGCCAGGTCGGCGGCGTCTCCGATTTTGTAGAAACGGACAGCCATTTCTTCCTCCGCCGCCATATCGCGGAAGTCGTTGATGTCGGCACAGACGATCGGATTGCCGTATTCACAGGCTTGGTGCGCGGGGCCACTCGCTCCGGTCGCTGAATCGTAGGGAATGACCACTACCGACGTCGTCGCGAATAGCTCAGGGATGTCTTCTTCTGGGACGTAGCCACGGAACTCAATCGGCAAATGCGGCGGCTGCGCTTCGCGGATCGACTCCCAATAACCCGTCTTGGTGTGGTGATTGGCTCCGGCCACAATCAATCGGCAATTCGGGATCTTTTCAAGCACCATGGGGAAGGCTTCCATCAACGTCTCCAGGCGCTTGTAGGTGCCCCAGTGACCGATGGCAAGCAGACGATGCTCCGGGTTGGCGCGCTTGCTGAAGTCCGGCGGTGCAGGCGCAGGGGCAAATGTCCCATGCCGGCCGAGTAGAACATTCCGGCCCGCGTATTTGTTCCTGAGAGTTTGCTGGTAGGCAGGAAGAAGCACGGAGATGGAACTCGCCTGGAGCAACGTGCGCGTGGTGACATCCGTCCCCATACGCAACAGCTTTTCCCGGCGGCGGCTCACACCGGCTGCCGCGAAGTCGACATGTTCGATCAACTGATGCAGCGTGATGTGCGTGAAAAATCCCAAAGCACGCGCCAATGCGGGCGCTGACAAACCGGCGAAGGCTGCGACCGGATTCTCTGGCGTGGCGAAGCTCGAGAACACCAGGTTGAACCAGACAACATCGGGGTTGATGCGGCGGATGTTATTCAGGAGACGAACCGGCGTGGCAAGGCTGCCAAACTTCCAGCAGCGAACGACGTTGAAGCCGGGCAACTCCGTCTGATCTTCAACCTTGACCGCCCGCCCATGCTCGTCCGTAGCAAAGTCATACTCCGCCAGCTCATCGGCGAGAATCGTCAGCTCGACGTGAGGCAGGCTCTGCAACTCCCGCGCAATATGAAACGCGTATTCGTTCAGTTGTCGTCCACTTGGGGGAAAGGTCGCTACCAGGCAGATCTTCATGAGCCCACCACTTTCACTCGAGTCTTCAATCATTGCTGCTCACACCGCTCGACAAGCACTCTGTACTGCAAACGTTAAATACCGCCATGCCGCCATCAAAAAATGCTGATGTTGAAAAACGGCCGTAACTGCTGGCTATGAGGCCCGGGGAAGTTGAAAAAGCTCTCCTGCTGAAAACCCGCGGAGAAGCGAATGGGATACTGCAGGAATACTTCGCCCTTCTCTGACGCAAAGCCGCTACGGACCGGTAATGCGTAGGACGCGCTGAAGCCGCTCTGCACCGCGTCGTAGACGTGGAAGCCGCGGGTGTCAGAATAGGCGGTCGATCCCTGCACCGTCCAGTTACGCGCCGGCGAGTACACGACCGTTGCCGCCGGCCGCAGCGCCTGCGAGATGCCGGAGTTCGGCCCGACGATTCGCCAGGCGCGCAGATCTTCTACGACTGCTTTGATGCTCAGCCGTTCGATGAAGCGCCGCTGCAGACCGATGTAAGAAGAGGTGTAGTAGTTCTCGTTGTCGATCGGGGTGAAGGTTTGCTTGCTTGCGCCCCAGCCCGTAACCAGCGCTGTCTTGCCCCAGGGAGCGCCTACCCGGAAGTCCATGCCGCCGGCCAAGCGTCGTCGAGTGAAGATTGCTCTCGGTAAACGGGCCCGTCTCGCGCAGTACAAAGCCACTTGCTGAGATCAAGTTGAAGAAGGAACTGGTCGACACATAGGTGAAGACGCGAAACAGATTCTGGTTCAGCTCGACCGGTGAGTCAGAGTCACGGCGAATCGTGCCCTGGATGCCGCTGTCGAAGGTCAGCACATTCGTGCCCAGGTGAACCGTGGGGTTCAGGCCGATGTTGAACGAATAGTCGTTGGTGTCACGGCTGACAATCGAGTTGGTGCTGGGTACGGAAATCGTACCCTGCGCGTTGCGCACCTGGAAGAAGCCGCTGGCGGTCGGCATATGGTCCAGGTGCAGATGGAATGCCAGAGTACCCTGCGTTACGAGCGATGAACGCGGCGGAGGCAAGAGCGCAGTATCCGACGGTGGTACGGGGAACGAGGCATCGAGCTTCGAGTCCAGCACATACACGGTGGTGTCTTCGAATATGGGCGCCACCGATATGTCAGACAGCAGGCTCAGCCGCTGGTTGACGCGGTAGCCTTCGTTCGCGCCAGCCTGCAACAGTGCTTCTTCCGCGGTCTGATCTTCGCCGGCAGCATCGCTGGCCTGCGCAAACGCCGTCAACGCCTGCGGGCCCTGATGCTGTTGGCGCAATACATTGGCCTGTGCCAGCAGGTACTGATAGTTCGCCTCGTTGTCCGCTTCAGGGCTGGTGCTGATGGCTGCCAGTTCACCCTGCGCGCGGGCCGTATCGCCTAGCGCCAGGTAGTTGTTGGCTAAACCGATGCGTACCACTGTCTCCGATGCGCCCGCTGTGCGCGCATGCATCACGTAGTTCTGCGAGAGCTCGTACTCATGCACCGAGCGGAACACATCGGCGGCGCCGATCCATTGTTCGCCCGTGAGCGGCTGTGTCTCGCCAATATCGGCTTCCATCAGACCCAGCGCAATCTGCCGCTTGGCATCGTCGGATTTATCCTGCCGCGCCATGATCTGGGCAATGGCCAAGCGAATGCTCATGCGATCGCTGCCTGGCGTCATCAGCGCTTTACTGAAGCGCTCGAGCGCGCCCGCTTCATCGCCGATCTCGCTCAGCGCCAGGCCGGTCGAGAGATAGATGCCGCTCACGCTCGCTCGCTGCCCGCTGATGAGCGCATTGGCGGCGGCGCCGCCTGGATTGCTCGGGTTGGCTGCGGTAGACTGCGCCGGCTGTGCCTCTGCCTGCTGCTCGGCCAACTGCACGTAGTGCAGCGTTTGCTCACGATCGTCGAGCTGCGCATAGGTACGCGCAAACAACGCCGAGATGGCTGCGCTGTTGGGTGAAAGCTTCTGCGCAATCTGCAACTCGATCAGCGACTCATGATATTGCCGCTGGCTGTAGAGCGTGTCGGCCAGCGCCAAATGCAGCCCGCCATCGTTCGGCGTGAACTTCAGCGCCGCGCGATACTCGTCCGCCGACTTCGAGAGTTGTCCACGCTGCCCGTAAGCCGTGGCGCGAATCAAGTGAATCGGCTGCGAGTCGCCCATCACCTGCTGCGCCAACTGAACCTGCTGCAGCGCGATGACCGGCTTGCGCAGATCAAGGCTCGCATACGCCAGGCCCAGATGGGCTTCGCCATCGTTCGGATCCAGTTTCAATGCTGAGGTGAAGTCTGCTTCCGATTCCTTTGGCTGACGCAGATCATGGAATACGTAGCCGCGATTCACGTACGCGGTCACGACCTTTGGATCACGGTCAAGAGCTTTCGTAAACTCATCGCGCGCCTGATCGAGATCGCCGTTGTGCTTGGCAACATAGCCGGCCAGTAGCGGAATGTCCGGCTCCTGCGGAAACACGTCGCTGTACTTCGTCGCCAGCTTCTGCAACTCATCGTAGCGGCCGAGGTTCAGCAAGTCGTAGCCAAGATAGACCACGACGTCGCGATCTCGCGGCAGCATGGCGATGACCTTCTCACCGACTTCCGCCGATTGCTGATACTGGCCGCGGAAGGTCAGATAACGTTCCTGCTCGCGCAGCACCTGCGGCTCCTCATTCATCGCCGTGGTAATGCGGCCAGACCACGCTCCAGCCACATCGAGGGTGTGCGCTTCAATCGCGGCGTTCAGGCCGCCAGCGACAATCTGCGGGTTCGCCGGAGCGAGCGTGTACGCCTTGTCGTAGGAGATCTGTGCCTTGCTGAAGTCACGGCGCGCCGTATACAGATCGCCCAGGGCAAGATACGGCACGTAAATATTCGGATAAGCATCCGCCAGGCGCTGAAAATATTTCTCCGCTTCCTTATCCTGCCCCGCGGCGCGCGAGGCATAGCCAATCGAAGTGAGCGCATAACGGTTCTTCGGGTCGGCCGAGAGAATCTGCCCGTATGCCTGGATCGCCTGCGCTGGCTGGTTCAATTTCATCAGCAAATCGCCGTCAAGCTGCAGGTTGTTCGGGTCTTTGCCGTTGATCGCCAGCAGTTCCTTCACGTCTCTTTGCGCGGCATCGAGATCGCCGCCACGCATCGCGATGATTGCCCGCAGACGCAGAAACGAAGCCCGGCCCGCACCCTGTTCATCGAGCGCTGCGACCTGCTGCTGCGCTATCGCCAGTTGCTCTTTGGCCGCATTCTCCTGCTTCAAATTCTGATAGAGATCGAGCAGGTTCAGATGCACCTGGATGGCGTAGAGCGGACCCTCCGCCGGTCCGGCCGGCATGTTCTTCAGCACTGCGAGGTATTCCTGCACGGCATCGCTGTACCGTTCCTGCACACGCGCTATCTCCCCGCGAATCGCATGCAACCGGTAATACTCAGGGTCGATCGCCGTTGCTCGCTTCAGAAACGCGTTCGCGTTGTCGATCGAGCTAACGGCCACTTCTGCCTGTGCTGCCGACAACTGCAGTCCGAGATCTTTAGGCATTGCATTGGCCGCCTCGGTGTAAAGCCGCGCCGACTCGACCGGATTGCCGTTCAACTGGTAGGCATAGCCCAGCTCCGCCTTCACGTCGGGCCTGGGGTCGCGAATGGCCTTCAGCGCGGTAATGGCATCGGCATAGTTACCTGTTTCCAGATAAAAGCCCGCCAGGGCCCGTTGCACCTCAGGATTATTCGGCGCCCGGCCCTTCGCCAGATCGAGGTAATGATTCGCCTGATCAAGCTGGTGCAGCCGTTGATAGGCAATCGAGAGCAACAACTCAGAGCGTGTACCCGGCTGCGTCTGTTCGGCACGGCGCAGCCATGGAACGGCCGACTCGAACTCACCTCGCCTTGATGTAAAGCTCGCCGAGCGAAATCTGATCGTCGGTCCGCCTCGAATCGGCGGCAACGACCTTCTTGAGCAGCGCAATGGCGTCGTCGTTGCGGCCCATCATGCGGTAGCTCTGCGCCAGGCCAGACTGGCCGTCCAGCGATGCCGGATTCAGGTTAAGTCCGTGACTGTAGGCATCGACAGACTGCTGTCCCTTGCCGTTCAGACGTGCTGCATAGCCCAGCAGAAACCACAAATTCGGATCGTTCGGCGCTGCGCGGGCCGCGCGCTGCGCAAAATCCAATGCCTTCACATATTCATGCTGTTTAAGAGCCAGCTCGGCCGCGCGCGCCAGACGCGCATTCTCGATGTTCGAGCCAAATCCGAGCGATTGCCCCGCAGCAGGTGCAGGAGCGGCCTTCCCGGGCTTCGCCTTCTGCTGCGCCGCCGCGGGACCACCCACCGAGTACGTCTGTGCCCGCAGGTTACTGCCAAGCCCAATGAGCAACAACAGGGATACACACCAAACTTTTAACCGTCCATTGCTAGTAATCAAGCGGTCACCAGGCAGTCGTTTCAAGGGGCTCTAAAGGCCTATAATATCTCACTGATGCATAGCATTGGATGCACCATGGTTTACGCAAATGGCGCGGGAGTTTACACGGAAGGCACTTAGTCGTAACCAGAACGCTCATTTATAGTTCCGTATGTAATGCGTTTTTGAGAGGGGACCTTGGAGAAAATTGAGTCAGTGGCCCCATCTACACGGCCCATACCCTTAAGTCTTATTTTGCTGGTGGCTTGCGCAGTTCACCTCCCGCTTCTCCTGATGGAGCTGCCGCTGCATTCGTTTGATGCTAATTTTCATATTTTCTTCGCCTCCCACTACCTACATCATTGGTTCGATCCGTGGAACGCAAAGTGGTATGCAGGTTTCTCGCAAACCACCTACCCGCCGCTCCCGCAGCAGTGGATTGCGGTACTGTCGAACGTCCTCGGCTTAGACTTGGCTTACATGGCCGTGCAGTGGATCTCGATTCTGCTTCTCGCCGTAGGTGTTTATCGCTTTTCCCTGCTATGGGTGAACGCGCGCGCCGCCTCGCTGGCCGCGCTGGCTAGTGTCTTTCTTGGTTCCGAGAGCTTTCTCGTTTACTCTGCCGGTCAGCTGTCGACAACCTCTGCCGCTCCGCTGTACCTGAATGCCCTGCCTTATCTCTATGAGTGGATCCGGCACGGTAAGTGGCGCTCCTTCATCAAGGGCACGGCGCTCTTTATGGCCGCTGCTGCCGCCCACCACGCTACGCTGCTCTTCGGCTCGCTTTTCTTTGCCCTTCCCGTTCTGGCGCTCGTATTTGTCGAACGAAACGAGGGCGAAAAGACTTCTACCTCCGCCTTCGTTACCCGCACCCTTGCCATCTCAGTAGTAGTCGGCGTCGCCATTGCCGCCATACTGCTCCCGTTCTGGATTGCGCTGATCCACAATCCAGTCAAACAGGTTCCGATCCCTCACTCCAGCCGTGCGAACTACATCCTGAACACGGCGGCGGGCTTGAACTACTTCGTCATTCCATGGGGAGCACTGATTCTGGTTCTGCCCTTTATCGTCCTGCGCGGCTCGAAGGTGGTTCGCCTCCGTCCTCTGCTCCTGGGCTTCTGGGTGGCGTTTCTTGTGGGTCTCGGCGGCACGACCCCGGCCGGTCACATGATCCTTGGCCGCGCTTATGAAGTGCTGACCATGGAGCGCTTCGCCTACTGGGCAACGTTGCTCGCACTCCCGTTCGTCGGACTCATGGCCTCGGAACTGATCGATCGCTTCCACTGGAAAGGAATCGTCGGACTGGCAGCTGGAGCAACGCTTACTTGCGGCCTCGCTGTCTCGTGGGTTACCTATCATCCGGCAGACGCAGCAAACTTCCAAGTCGACAGCGTTGCTGCGTGGCTGAACCGCGACGGCCACGATAAGTACCGCTATGTCACTCTGGGATTCGGCAACAAGCTCTCGCGGCTGTCTGTGCTCACCGATGCCGGCACCGTCGATGGTGAATGGAACTCTGGACGTACGCTGCCCGAGCTCACACAAAACAGCGGCGGTTCACTTAGCAATTCAAAGTATTTCGGCAAGGGTGGTCTTGATGCGCTGCGCGCCATCCTCTACCACGCAGACCGTTACGGACTGAAGTGGGTCTTTGTGCGCGACCCGTATTATGAGCCGCTGCTGTCGTTCGCGGGCTGGCGTCGCGTAGACGACCTCGAAGACAAGACCATCACCGTGTGGAGCAAAGAAGGGACGCCCCCGGCCACGCCGGTCAACTCGGCACAGATGCCGCCCGCCTGGCAAGGTCTCATCTGGGGCACGCTTCCCTTCGGGAGCAGCCTGCTGGCACTGCTGGTCATGCTGATACCAGCGGAACGGCCGCTGGAACCCCTCGAAGAAGAACCCGCGCCTGAGGCTGAAAAGCTTGCTCCAGGGAGGCCGCGATGAACAAGGGTCGTATGCTAGCCATCGCCATCACTGCCGCAACGGCTCTCTTAGTCATCATCGGCACGCTCGCGCCGAATCAATCCGCAGTTGCCTTGACCAGTTGGGGCGACACGAGTTTGCTCCATGCCTCCTCGACTCCACAGGCAGCCGTGGATAACCTGGCGCACGCCATCGGCCAGGGCGCCTGGGCCAGGGCTTACTCCGGCCTTGGCAACAAAGGAGAATTCCGTCCGGCAGACCTCGAGCACGATTTGAAGGGCAGCTATTCGAGCCTGCGCAGCACGGCAACGCTCGAGGGCTTCGACGTGAGGCCCCTTCATGCCTCTGCGAATGATGCCCTGGTGCAACTCAGGCTTCGCTGGTCCACGGTGGTCGGCTCGTTTACCGACTCCAAAGACCTTAAAGTTGCAAAGGCCGGAGACCGGTGGGAACCCATTTGGCCCCTCATGAAGGAGCCCCGTGTGCCTCCCCAGGTCATCGCCGTAAACTATCTCCGCTGGGACGTCATCTACCGTGGTCCGGAAGATGATTGGGGAGCGCAGGATGTTGAGGCGCCCCACGTACGCATCGTGGACATGCATCCCATCGAACGCGGCGACGGTGTCGTGATCATGGGCGAGCTGCTCAACGAAGACGTGGTGCCTGCCTATGTCTCCGTCAAAGCCACCTTGCTGGCCAAGAATGGAACAACCATTGCGTCAGAAGACAGCTTCGATAAGATCTCGCATCTCCTTCTACCCAAGCAGGTCACACCATTCCTCATCTCGTTTCACGATGTGGCGTTAAGCCAGGTCACCAGCGTTCGCATGGACCCCTCCTCTTCCCTGGTAGCGGCCTCTGCGGACCCGATCATCGAGATTCGCGATCAGAAGCTGAATCCGGCTCCGGATGCATCGTTCACCGGCAAGTTGGTCGATCAGAGTGGCCAGGTCGTGAATGTGGCGCATGTTCTGGGAACGTTCTATGACAAGAGCGGCAACCTCGTTTGGGTGGCCGATCAGTATGTAGACCGCGCTCTGTTGCCGCAGACACCGGTTGGTTTCACGATCCCGATTCCTCCTGATATCGCAGGCCAGGTCAGCACCGTGCGGGCTGTCACTTCTACCTACAGCTCCGGCGGCTTCCGCTAATCAGAACTCTTCGCGTCACAAATTCCCTGGCCGGACGGGTGGAGGAAAGCGAACCGCAGGTCCCTCGACTACGCTCGGGATGACAATCTACGCTGCGCTTCGGTCGAGATGACAAAGGAAGGCGTAGTCGCTTCCTCGGCTTTTGAGACGGGGGACGACGGACTGCAGATAGGGTCTGCCAGGTTTCTCAACAACAGAAGCTGGCTTGAGCTAGACCTTCTGGCTGCTCATCTCGAGTGAAGTCAATTCCGGCATCTGCTTGAGAGCGGCCTGCAATACGTGGCGCTTCACATCCTCAATCGGCATCGGCGGAACGATCGTCATCCTCCCCACCAACTCGCTCAGCGTCTTATACGATGCGCGGCTGGAGTGCAGAAACTCAACCGGGTATTCCGGCTTGCGCGCGCGCGCCGCTTCAGGATCTGCATCCAGAATGTAGCTGACATGAGGCCGGGGAACGAACGACATGATGAAGCGGACATACGCCCGCGCGAACGGGTTGCGCAAATTCAGATTCGCCAACTCGTCATAGGCATAGCGATCGAAGATAACGAAGTCCGCATCCGACTTGATGGCCTTCTTGACGACACGGCGTAATGACACAGAATCCACAAAGTAGATGAAGTACCGAACCAGGGTCATCTTCCACGAACGAACATTCTTGTCCTGGCGATTGATCGGTTTCTCGGGGCTGCCAACACCCTTCTCCCCTTTGAACAACTTGTGACCGCTCACCTCGCGCAGACGGGTCAACCGGGCGACATCGTCCCAGAAGGTGATAATGCGAACGCGCAAACCTGCCTCCGCCATGTGAGCGCGCAGACTCTCGATCTGGGTGCTCTTTCCCGCCCCGTCGATGCCGGAAAAGCTGACGAACATCGCGGGCCGATTCTGAAGGTTTGTAGGCATTCTTAGGCTCCCAATCACTGCAGCGCTTCTTACAATCTTCCAGTGCGCAATCTTCCAATGCGCAATCTTCTAGTGCGGTGAGCTGGGGCTTGCTTTGGAGAGTGCAACGACCGTTCCAACAGCGACGGCGGCAGCAACAATCACCCCTACTCGAATGAGAATGGTCCTGGTCCGCCTCTGTTTTGCCGGTGCGATCACTGCGCCAGCCGGCCTGGAGGCTGCCACACCAATCCCCTTCTCATAAGGTGCTGCCGCAGTCCCGACGGGCGCCCTGGGCGTCTCAGGGCTCGCGGGCGCCTGTGGATTGGCGTTCTGTTGCGTTCCATCGTTGACGGGCAGAATGGGTCTGGCGGGCGGCGCTTGTGCGCCAGGTGGTGCAGCAGGCGTTTGCGCCGCATCCGGCTTCGGGGTGTTTTGACTGCCGGTGCTCTGCGGTTGAGTCTGCGCGGCGGGGTCCTGCTGGGTCTGTGCGGATGCCGTAAACGGCAGAGCCAATGACATCACCAGACACTGCGTGATCACGCTCTGCAACCAATGGCCCAGGAATCTCATCAATTTTCCTCAAACCCACCAGCGCTCTGTGCTTGCCAGAACGACCAGGACACAGCAGTTTTCGTGTTTTCCGCTGAGCGAGCCGCCGTCAGGTCGAGAACCGGCGCCTGGGTAATCATCGCCCGCTGCGGTTGGTGGAAGCCGGCCACCGCAGCATCCGTCGTCTCAAAGATATCAAAGATACGGTTGACTCCCGTCTGCTCCAGAAGGGATTCCGCACCTGCCGGGATCGCCGAAAGCTTGATATCGCCGTTACTCTTCAGAACTTCTTCCAGGCAGCAAAGCAGCAGATAGATCACGGAGCTATCCATCGTGCTGATCTTGGAGCAGTCGAGCACGAAATAAGGTCGCTCGCCATTGGTCGATGCCACCAGTTCGCGCAGAAAGACCTTTCCTTGCTTCCCGCTCAAGGTTGCCGGCACCTGTTTCACGACTACCGACCGTTTTGCTATTGCCATGGACTCCCGTTCCTGTCTCGATTTCGGTATATCTGTTCTACTCCCACAGCTCACATCCGTAAGACTCAGTTCTATCCCGTTCTATCCGGGGCTCCGCAAAAGGCGTGCCAACTCTGCTTCAGGATCACGGAGCGCATGCTTCAACACATTGCGCCCATAGCGAGAGAGCGTCACGAGATTCGTGTTGTACCAGCAGCACTCCTTCATTCTCGGAGAGAGTCCGCACAAGAAACGAAGCTTCTGTACTCGCCGCGGTGTCGCCAGGATAGAAGCAACCATCCGATGATTCCCATCGAGGATCGTCAAGGGATCGTTTTCGCTCATACCGATCAGGATGACCGTACCCAGATCGTCATCGTCATTCTGCAGCCGCTCACGGATATCGTCTATCTTCGACAGGAATGCGCTTTCTTCGACGCTTTGCCGCGCGCGCATCCGCTCAGCAACCTCAGTGATCGAGAAATTTCCTCGCGCCAGGTTCAGCCATTGCGCTCTTGGGAAGACTCGAACCTGGCTTAGATCCTGCTCCCTTACTTCGACTTCATACCACTCGGTGCCTTCGGGGAGCTCTTTCCACAGCGCCAGGTGCCGTATGAACAACAGCGCGCGTCGCTTTCTATTTTCGCCGGCATCTTCGAGATTCGGCTTATAGACAATGTCACGCATGGAATCCTGATACATACGGAACGCTGGATTCTTGAATTCGCTCTTCAGAAACTCAGCGATCACTTCATCTTCTGAAACGTGCCACAAGGCACGCACGGGGCGTCCCGCGCCGTTTGGCTGCATATCTCTCGAATCGGTCAGCGATGAGATCAGGAACGGCAATGCAACAAACACGAGCAGGCCGACCATAAGCACAAGCTGCACCACAATGACCTCGCGCAGCGACGCGTGGAATTGGCAGATGCCGGCAATCACCACACCACTGAACGCCAACTGCACCCAGCTCGTATTGGCGATCTTGTATGACATCTCGTAGGTGATCATCACTACGCTGAGCGTATAAACGATCGTGGTGACGGCGTACAACGACAAGAGATACGGAAGCCCAAACGGCCCGGAAACGGCAAACCCGGCGCCAAAAAATTTTGCCCAGATAAATGCAGGGGCAAAACGCAGCGAGATGGCGATGACAGAGCCAATCGACAAAACCAGTAGAAGTGAAGTCGCAATCACCTTGAGGTCTTTGCGCTCTTCTTCACGCGTACCGGCTACGAGCGGGAACATCGAGTTCACGACTGCCTGGCAGAGCGCAAAAATCACGCGGCCCACCATCGCCACGGCCGCATACAGGCCCGCCATGGCGGGCGTGAAAAAGTGCTTTACCAGCACAATGTCACAGTTATTAATAATGACCTGACCGGCGAAAAAAACCATGGCCTGCAGCGATTCGCGCATCGCGTAAGAGAGCCGCAATTGGCTGGGAACCGCAGCAGCCAATTTAGGCGCCGCAGCAAAATAGGCTACGACCATGGCGGCGGCATTGGCGGCGATCACGCCGCTCACGCCAAATCCGAAGAACATCAACAACAACGATCCGCCCAGGCGAACCAGGCCTTCCAGGATAAGGTTGCTCGCCAGGTTGCGGAAACCGTAAGCACCCTGGATGTAGCCGCGCCGGGTTCCGAGTGGAACATAAAAAGCAGCGCCAATTGCGATCAGATCGACGAGAACCGGGCTAGGCAACTTGAGATAGCGAGCGATGCCCTGGTGAAACAGATACAGCAACAGCGCGACGGCAACGCCACAAGCCCATGCGCCACGATGAAAGTCGCGATAGACCGCACTCTTCGCCTCCGGGGTACCTTGTTGCGCTACAACTTTTGCGGGAACGATCTGGAATGAGAGGGTAACCGCGGAGATCAGAGTGAGCAGTGTGTAGACAGCCGTAGCATGTCCGAAGGCCGTGGGCCCCAGAAAACGCGCGACAGACATGTTATAAGCAAAATTAATCGCCGCAGCGAAGCCGGATCCCAGGAGCAATACATAACTCCCTGAGAGAATGCGGGCTTGCAGCGTCTTGGCTTTGTGAGTCGGGCCATTCACCACGGTCTGAGGGCTCCTGCTAGAGGATCGGGGAGTCTGTATAAGTAAGGGAAAGTCATGGTACGGCCCTACAAAAAGGCAGCGAAGGCGGTGAAAAACCGCGAAGTGGAACAGAAATTATTTTAGCATGGCAACTTCTGCCCCGGCCCACTCGTCATGCGGCCCGCATACAATCGATCATTACCCGAGTTCACGCTTTCGTTACGCCAGAACGACGATGGATCGCGATCCAAACGCGCTATCTTAAATAGGTGGCCCGCGCAATCGTTGGACTCTTTCTTCTACTCCTTCTGCCCCGTGGATGCTCCGATCAAGGAGCGCCAGGATCACATCCGGGCTCTCTAAACCGTCGTACCCCCGGTCCACCAACGCAGACCCTGGCGGTCTATGAAGCGTGGTTCGGCCATCCCAGACACATCTCCGTCGGCTATTCGTCGGTGGACCCCGCGGTGCTGCGCAAGCAGATTCGCCGCGCAAAGGCTGTAGGCATCACCGGATTTGTCGTCGATTGGTACGGGTATCGCGAGCCCCTCATCGACAAGAGCTATGCCTTGATGCAAACCGCTGCGGCGAAAGAAAAATTCCACGTCGCGATGATGTACGACGAAACCGACGACGCCGACGGTTCAACGGATGAAGCGATCGAGGACTTCAAGTTATTTCAAAAGTCCTACCTTGCAACCGATGCGCCCGGCCGTCAGGCCTACTTGACTTATAAGGGACGGCCGGTCATTTTTATCTTTCCCAAGGCCGGTCATACCGATTGGGACCGCGTCCGTGCAGAGGTAAACAAGTGGCCCTCGCCGCCGTATTTGATTGACGAGTATCCGCCCGGTAAGTATCCAGACGCAATCGACGGCTACTACGCGTGGGTGCAACCCGGGCCAAAGGGCTGGGTTGCCGACGGTAGCAACTGGGGCCAGGAGTACCTCGAAGACTTCTATCAAACGATGCAGTCGAAGTATCCAGAAAAGATCGCAGTCGGTGGCGTCTGGGAGGGCTTTGACGATAGCAAGGCGTCATGGAGCCTCAACCGGCACATCTCTGCACGCGACGGCCAGACGCTGGCCGATACATGCAAACTATTCCATCAGTATTCCCCGCCCGAGAATCAGTTGCCCTTCTTATTCGTAGAGACATGGAACGACTACGAAGAAGGCACCGCGGTTGAGCAACGCATACCAGATGGCGCAAAGAGCTATCCTTGCCCTGCTCGAGTGAAAAATTAATTGCCCCAGGGGCTAAACAGACTCCCCCTTTGTCATCTCGACCGAAGCGTGCCCGGATTTCCTGCTACGCTGTGCCATCTGACATCCGCGTGTGCGGTTTTCTCTTAAGGAAAACCGCATGAAGCACGTTGACCCCACGAATCTCAACAGGAAATCCGGGTGAGCGAAGTGGAGAGATCTGCAGTCTCCGAGCCTCAGGCAGAACGGTTCATTTCTTGCTGAGAAATTAAGTGGCAATCCAAAGAAAGAACGCTCCCCAGGGCGTCAGCGACTTTTAAGCATTACCCTTCGTCTGGCCTGACAACAACCTGACTAGATCGTCGCGCTCTTGGGACCATGCGAGGGCGAAACCGCCCCGGACGCAGCTTCGACGATCTGCCACGTCTCGTCAGGGTTGGTGGAGAGCAACGGCCACTCGTTCGACAGAATCCACCTCAGCCACGCCCCCGCCATCTGTGACGTAACCACCGCGGTGATCACCAACGTAGTGTAGAACGCAGCATTGATGATGCCGGCGTCATACGCAACACTGGCGAGTACGATTCCCGGTCCACCGCGCGCGTTGGTTGTGATCGCGATGTTCATGATGTCGAGTCCGCGGAATCCACCCAGCCATGCCGCAAGACCGGATGAAAACACTGAAATCAAGGTAGACCCTACGAAAAATGTCAGCAGAAGAGAGAACGAGAACCCGCGCCCAAACACCAGCTTGTGGCCAATCAGTCCGAAATAAATGGGTACGAATACCCCAAAGGACACCTTGGCGATCGCGTCGACCGGTCCTGCAAAGCGCTCGCGCTGTGATCCGTACAATCCACCCACGATCCCGTATCCGGCAAGCAATGCTGCGAATTGCAGGTTGACCTCGACCAGCGCCGCAACCGCGCAGTAGGTCATAAGCACAGCCATGGCATAGCCGACAGGAGAAGCCTTGTACAGCACATTCCAATCAGCATTGCTGATCCGCTTCAGCACTCCCGGCGCAACCACCAGGCCGATCAGGGTATAGACGACCGTGCTCATCACGTGCCAGGTCACGGATCCGGCTACATGGTGCGGGCCTGCCGTAGCCAGGGCCGTCGCAAATGCCAATACGACCCATAGAGCAAGATCTTCAAGCAATGCATAGCCGAGGATCAAACTTACGAAGCGCGTTTTCATGATGCCAAGATCCCAGAAAATGCGCGAGATCACAGGAATCGAGCACACCGCGGTCGCAATCGACGCGATCAGCAAGGTCGAGATCGGTTGTCCCGCCGGGCCAGTGAGTCGGGCGAGCGGCAGTAAGCCAGAAAACCCGAGGCCCAGAACAAGCGCAAAGCTCGCCAGGTCCGAAACGGTGAGGAGAAGAAAAGTATTGCGCCGATTCTCTTTCGCAAGCAGCCGGCGGGTCTCGGCACCGGAACAAAACATCAGCAGCACCAGGCCGAGCTGATAAAGAAAGCCCATGACCGTACCGGCACTGGGCGAGAAGGAGAAGAGCTTATCGAAGGCCGTGGGAACCAGTAACTTCAATACAAAAGGCCCGAGCAGGACGCCTGCCAGAATCTCTCCCACGATGCGTGGCTGCTTCAGGCGTTCGGCAATGTAGCCGAGCCCGTGTACTGCAACCAGCAGCACCGCAATCGTCAGAACAAAATGCCCGAATTCGGTAACTGACATTGCCAGTCCTCCAAAGAGAATTGCGCGGGAGAGGATCTGCTTGCCCTCAAGGAGCTTTCAGACCGGACACAAATTGGAACTTTCCCGAGTAGCATGCGATCGGGTCTGGCCTGCCAACGTCTCAAACTACGGGCAGACCATCGAGCACAAAGTGGGGGCTTTGGCAATTCTATTCAGGCGGGGACACCCCGGAAGAGTGTCCGCCTGTTTTGCAACCACTGCAATGACTATTATGCCTCTTGCGCTTGCGGCGCTGGGAATCGTACCGGTTCCTGCTCTGCCGAAACCGGAGGATACTTCAGATCCCATGCCGCCCGCGCCTGAGCTACGACTCGTTCCGCTTCCTCGTACTCCACGCTGGCCTGAGCCGAGATCATATCCGCAGCGGAGTAAACGCTGTTGATGATGGAAAGAGGACGGCTGCGTACTTCGTCGTAAACTCTCCCGAGATACTCACCCAGCACCCCGAGGCAGAGAAGCAGCATGCCACCAACAAACAAGACCGCTGCAGCGACGCCGAACCCGATCGAGTACAACTGGCTCTTCGCAAACAGCGCGCACAACGCAAGAATGGCAACCAACACGTATGAGAAGCAGGACATCACAAAGCAAAGACGCAGCGGCTTATAGCTGAAACTCGTAATTGCATCCATCGCGTACTTGATACGGCTGATGAATGAGAGCTTGCCGTCGCCGGCCATCCGGTCCTGGCGATCGTAGAACACCACGGCATTGCTGTAGCCCACCCACGCGCGCAGGCCCGGCAGATAGCGATTGCCTTCACGCATGTTATTGATCGAGTCGACCGCTCTGCGGTCCATGAGGCTGAAGATCCCGGCATCCAACGGAATCGGGTAGTCGGAGAGTGCAGCCAGCGTGCGATAAAACAGAGGAAACAGCTTTGCCAGAATCTTGCGGCGTTCTTGCCGGCTCCTTCTCACGGCAATCACAACCTGGGCTCCACCGCGCCATGCATCCACCAGTTCCGGCAAAACTTCAGGCGGATCCTGGAAATCGCCGTCCATAAGAATGACGGCTTCGCCGCGGGCAGTCTGCAGGCCAGCCGAGATCGCTCCCATGTGGCCCCAATTGCGAGATAGGTCTACGACCACGACATGTGGATCGTGCACTTGCAGTCTTCGTAACAACTTGAGCGAAGAATCCTTGGAACCGTCATTCACATAAACAACTTCCCAATCTTCGTTCACGTTCTTCAAGGAGTTAGCAATCGCTTCATGAAACCGCGATATAAGCAGTTCCTCGTTGTAGATGGGTACGACCACCGATATCATACGGATTCCCCCTCAGTTCGTGGCGTGATCAATTATTCTTTGTTCTCTTTTTTTATTTACTTTAGTGACCGTTAGCCAATGCTGCGTTACAACAATTTGTGTCTTTACTGAGACGCTCTCAAACAACTTCCGGTATATTTACTTCGAAGACTCCTCCGAGTCAGCCTGAAAAACGCGCACCCTCCATCGCACTTCGGCGGGGGTCAGAACTACAACGTAGCGCGCGTGTACTGTTCGTGCTGCCTGAACCTTGTCGTGGTCTAAAATCTGCACTTCATAATCCACTTTATCGATCAACTGAATGGATAAGCCTTCCGGCGAGTACGACACGATCTGAATATCGTGTCCACGATCCCGATAGTGAGCAGCAATGCCGAGCTTCGTCTGATCGGCAATCGTGCTCGTCAATTTCTCTTTGGCCGTTCCCACAAAATCCCGATCGAGCAGATCAGGGCGATTTTGCCCGAGAGCGGCATCTACACTTTTCCACGCTTCCAGATAGTCGCGAATAACAGCCGTTTCCGTCTGCTTCACCAGGGGCCGGGGTCCGTGCAGGTTGGTCGGCTCAAGTTGAACCGTAGCCTGATCGGCGCGCATGGGTAGAGTCGCCGCAAGAATGGAGACAACGACAATCAGCAGCTTCCTCATTAGTCTTTCCCCCAGCGAATTTCGTTACCCAGCACTACGCCCGTCGCGACTGAAATTCTGGCTCCGTTGTAAGCCGGCATTTCCGCCTGCGCGATTCCGCGCTTGAGCGGAACATCGACCGTTGCTTGACTTGCGCCGTAGCGCTCGGTGAAGGTCACTACCGTACCGTCTGGAACCGCGTTGCCACTGCAATCGCGCACAGGTTCTGTCTGCAACTCGATCTGCTGGCCCGATGGCTTCGCGCTCATTCTCAAGCCGCATGGATCGCCAGGAACCTGCTGAATCACGCGCGTGCTGGAAATGTTGCCGACTTTCGCCACAAATTGAGCAGCACCTTCTTTGGTTGCCGAATCCATCGTCGTCCATGCGCCACCGTTGTGCGTGACGGCCGACCGCTCCTGCGCGGGGCCCGAGGCACCCGATAGCTGGAATGAAACCGGCAACGGCGCGATGATCAGATTGTGATAGGTATCGAACACGTAGACTGCGCCGCTGATGCCGTCGCGCAGACTCACGGAAATGCGAGAAGGCTTCGCAAGAAAACTCACATCGGCGGGCTTTTTCTGCGGCGTGACATCGAACACACCGTTCCCGGTTGCGGTTCCACCCACAAGAGCCGCCACGTAGTGGCCGGCATTATGCAGTTCTCCCGCGGAAAAGAAGGCCGTCTCGCCTAATTGCACTTCACGTCTCAGTACTTGCGACGGTCCGGCGATATACAGAACGGCTTTGCCGCTGCCTGTCGTCTGGATGGAGAATGCGCTCCCTGCTTCAACAGTTTTCGGCAACTGCATGGAGCCGCTCTGTGCCAGAACTAAGGGTGCTGTGGCCAACGCCAGAACTGAAAGCAGAAACCTTGAAACACCATTCATTGGGAAACCGCCCGAAGTAGTTTGTCGCATAGCAGTGCGCTCACGCTGAATACTTTGCCAGTTCCGGGCGAACGGTTACCTTGGCCTAAATCAATCCTGAATGCAAAACGTAAAGTTGATGGACTGGTCCCTGTAGAGGCGCTGGTCACCCTGATTACCAAGTACTCAACCCAAGCTTTACGATGTATAGAGGTACAGGCCGGTTGTCTCTTCAGGGATTTATTGCATGACAGGTTCCAGGGAAACCCTGGCTTGCCCATGACGCGCCTTCCGTGGGCGCTGCCAACATAGTTGCGCTCACCTCAGGCTCCCAGACAACAAAGTTAAACCCGTACTTCAACAAATAACGCCCGAACCGTTTGTTGGCGCTGATAAGCGCTTCTCTTTGTATGCCAACGTTCTGGGGGATTCGCCATAGTAAATCAAACAGTTATCTCTAGCAATAGTCATCGGTCAAACTGAATGTTGCATCACCAAGGTTGCAGCGGCCAGTACATGTCTGTTGTACCGCTGCATGTTTGGCTGTAAATACTGCACAGATTTAGTTCTACCGGAAATAACCGTTTTCGCCAACGAAATGATGTGCCCTGCCACTTTTTTGTTGTAGCGGGTAACTCTTTTTGGGTACCCGAAGGTAACCATAGAGATGTGCACTTTCGTCATCAAACCCAGAACGACAGTCCCCAGAACCCCAATGGCGAATCAGTTATCACCCGTCGCTGCATTCCTGAAAACGCGACCTGGTAATTAGTATGGCGGCAACCTGCCGGAACAGACGTACCAGGTGGCTGGACCCGCGTTAGCGCAACCGAAGAAAAGCGCCTGTTGCCGGGGCAGTGTTGGAGATTGGCTCGAACATCGAGAACGCGCGGCTGGCACGCCGACCCGGAGAAGCCTACTTCGATTGGCTATGCATCGCATGCCGCAGGGCACAATTAAGAAGCGAAGAAATACTTCCAGCGATTAGCGGAAGCCCAGGCACAAGCTTCCGACGGCAAGGTGTACACACTGGCTCTCCGAAGAACCCACATATTGTTCCTGGCGGATGAACGCCGCGATCACACTCGATGTGGCCGGAGTGTAGTCAGACCGCATCATCTCGGCGAGTTCCCTCTTCAACGTGATTTCAACAAGTGGCCTTGTGGGGCGTGAGGCGGGTTCGTTTGCCGTCAGTCTTTAGTACTCATTCCTCGGTCACGGCGGTTCTATGCCATGCACGAAATGGAAGCGCGCAGGAACGCGCGCGTGTGCAGAATAGAGCATGCAGGCTTTCCAACTCCAGCGGGGTAGTCTAAGGCGATAGTAAAAAAAGCCCCAGTGGAAGTTTTAAGCACAACTATTGTGTTGTGCCGCGTGTCGTATTGTGCCGTGGGAACCCCGCTCCTTGGACTCATTTCTGGCGGGGAGCTGAAATATCGAGTAGCCAGCTCAACATGGCTGATCGATAGCATCCAGATTTGATTCATTGTGTGCGAACTTTGTAAGCTTTGACACCAAGTCTTAAAAAATCAACCTCCGTCGTTCCTCAGGAAGGAATACACATGCTCCCGGTGCGTCTCATCCGGCTACTTTCACGGATATGCCCTTCGATGGCGACGGTTTCTGCCCTATCGCTGATACTAAGCGGCTGCGGTGGTGCTCACTTCAAGCCAGTACCCACGCCGACGGTCACCATCTCGGCGAGCGCGACCACGCTTACCGCCGGCAGTTCGTCCACGCTGACCGTGACGGCAACCGATGCCACATCGGTCACGGTGAGCGGAACAGACGGCAGCAGCTTCAACCTGTCAGGCTCAGGCGGCACGCAAACCGTAAGCCCCGCTAAAACCACGACCTACACGGCCACGGCAGACGGCCTGCAAAGCAATAGCACAGCCACCATTATATTGACCGTCTCTGGAACGACAGCGCCGCCGCCCGCGCCCACGGTGACCGTCGCAGCCAATCCAACAACGATTACGGCAGGCAGTTCCTCCACCCTGACGGTGACAGCGACCAACTCCACTGCGGTAACGGTCACAGGTACAGACGGCAGCAGCTACACGCTGCAGGCAAATGGTGGCACGCAATCGGTAAGCCCGGCGGCCAGCGCCACCTACACGGCGACCGCCACAGGCACGGGCGGCAAAGCAACAGCCATTGTGACTTTGACCGTCACTGCGCCGGGCACGCCTCCACCGGCTCCGACAGTAACGATCACGGCCAACCCGGCTGCGATCACGGCAGGCGCCTCTTCGACTCTGACGGTAACGGCGGCGAACGCCACGACGGTGACGATCGCCGGCAGCGACCACACTAGCTATACGCTGCAAGCCAGTGGCGGCACGCAATCGGTGAACCCGGCTGCAACCACTACCTACACCGTCACAGCGACGGGCACGGGCGGCACGGCGGCAGCCAGCGCGACGGTCACGGTAACGCCGGCAGGTTCGCCTGCGCCGTCGGTGACGATCACGGCCAGCCCGGCTTCGATCACCGTGGGCAATTCCTCTACGTTGACGGTATCGGCAACCAATGCCACCGGAGTGACGGTATCGGGGACCGATGGCAGCAGCTACTCGCTGCAGGCCAATGGCGGCGCCCAGGCGATTAGCCCGGCTGCAACCACAACCTACACAGCAACGGCGACCGGTACGGGCGGCAAGGCGACAGCCACCGCGACGGTCACGGTAACGCCGGCCGGTTCGCCAGCTCCGACGGTCAATCTCAGCGCCAATCCAACCACGGTGATCGCGGGCAACGCGTCGACCTTGACGGTAGCAGCGACGAACGCCACCGGAGTGACGATTACGGGCTCGGATGGCAGTTCCTACACCATGGCGGCAGGCGGAGGCACGCAGTCGGTGAGTCCGATTGCGACCACAACTTATACCGCGACGGCAACCGGTGCTGGCGGAAGCGCTACGGCAACCGCGACCGTCACCGTGACCCCGGCAGGTGTACCGCCGGCGCCCACGGTCAGCATCACTGCTAGTCCCGCTTCCATCGCCTCAGGTAGCTCGTCGACCCTAAGCGTGACGGCAACCAACGCTACGACGGTCACCATCACCGGCTCTGACGGCAGCAACTACACACTCCCAGCGGGCGGCGGCACCCAGGCAGTGAGCCCGAAAGCCACCACCACCTACACGGCCATGGCAACCGGTACTGGCGGCAGCGCCACCGCTGCAGCAACCGTGACGGTGACTCCACCAGCCGCGACGGTCACCATCACGGCCAATCCCACTTCCATCGTTTCGGGTAAGTCCTCCACCCTAACCGTCACCGCTACCAACGCTACGGCGGTCACCATCACCGGCAGCGATAACAGTACCTACACGCTCTCGGCAACGGGCGGCACGCAGCCGGTCAACCCAACCGTGACCACAACCTATACGGCCACAGCAACCGGAACCGGCAGCAATGCCACAGCGAGCACCACAGTGACGGTGACCGCGCAACCCGCACCCACCGTCACCATTACGGCGAACCCGGCGACGATCTTTTCAGGTAGCTCTTCCACTCTGACCGTGACCGCGACGAACGCCACAAATGTAACGATTACTGCTCCAGATGGCAGCTCTTATACCCTGAGCACTACCGGCGGAACACAGTCCGTTAGCCCGACTGCGGACACCACTTACACCGCCAGCGCCAACGGCCCGGGCGGCAACGCCTCGGCCACGGCCAGCATCACCGTGAAGCCAAGCGCCACGGTGCAGTCGATCAACCACGTCGTCTTCTTGCTGCAGGAGAACCATACCTTCGACAACTACTTCGGCATGCTGAACCCCTACCGCGTGTCGAACAAATGGAACGTTGGCGACGACGGTAACACGTACACGGTCGATGGCATCGACGATAAGCTAACGACCATCAGCAACGAAGACGACGAAGGTGACTCGTTCTCGCTCTTCAAGCTCAAGAGCACCTGCATCGACGATGCAAGCTCTGATTGGCTTTCCAGTTATGGAGACGTCAATCGCTACAACTTCCTCACCACGCGGCCCATCAATATGGATGGCTTTGTGCACAACGCTGAGGGCTATGCGAAGAGTTGTGCCGCTTCCGGCAACTGCTCAGGGAACTTCACCGACCTGACAGGTCAGCGCGCGATGGGCTACTACGATCAGGACTTCTTAAACTACTACTACTACATGGCATCGCAGTTCGCGATCTCGAATCGTTGGTTCTCGCCGGTATCGAGCAAGAGCATCTCGAACCGCATCGCCACCTTCACCGGCGGTACGACCCAGGGTCTGGTGCTGGATCCCGGCAACCAGGATAAGCAATCACAGCTCGCAATCGCGACGATCTTCAACAAGCTCGACAAGGCACACGTGTCCTGGAAGATCTACTACACCGTCAGCCTGGGCCTCTGTCTCAACGATGACGATTGCACCAGTGGACCGAACGCCTTCTATCCGGCTACGGACTTCTCCTCGTTGTCTTACTCCTACAACTATGTGTACGAGAACATAACCAAGGCTCCCTGCACCGGTACAACACAGGCCTCAAGCGTAGTGGGGGATACGTCGAATTCCTTCTGCATCGACCCCAACCACATCGCTCCGCTCACCCAGTACTACACCGACGTGGCCAACGGAACACTGCCCAGCTTCGCCTTCATCGAGGCCGGCTATGCCAACAACGATGAACATCCGGGTTCCGGTCAATCGGTATTGGTCGGTCAGACACAGGTGTCGAAGGTGATCAACGCCTTCATGACGAGCCCATCATGGAACGACTCGGTATTCTTCCTTGGCTATGACGAAGGTGGCGGCCCCTATGAGCATGTACCGCCCGTGCCCAACCACTCGAATGACAATACCGATTCTTCTCTGGGAACGATCCCAGACATCTCGAGCATCTCGGTCAATGCAGACAGCTATTTCCCCTGCCCCGCACCCAGCGGCACCGCAACCCTGCATTGCGACGTACCGGCGGGTTGGCCGGGAGCCAACAGCAAAGACGATCCCGCAGTGAACGGTTTCGCCGCACAATTGGGCTTCCGCGTACCGAATATGGTCATCTCACCCTTCACGCGGAAGCACTACATTTCAAACATCCCGATGGATCACACGGCCATCCTCAAGTTCGTGGAAGACCGCTTCATCGGCGACAAAAACTACCTGACCAAGCGCGACGCGGCCCAGCCCAACCTGCTGGACTTCTTCGATTTCAACAACATCCCCTGGGCCACGCCGCCAACGCCGCCAACGCCCTTTACCTCCTCGAGTACGTGTACGCCTACAAAGCTGCAGTGAAGAGCAAGCGCAGAAAATGTTCGATAGAACAAAAAAGCCACCAACCCCAGGTCCGGGGCGGGTGGCTTTTTCTCTTTTCTCTTTTTCTTTGGGCTGGCTAATTACCTGGCCGTAATCTCGCTCGCCACGTAGCCAGTACCATCGAAGGTCGCGTTCACACTCACCTGCTGCCCTTCATGGAGACTTCGCGCGACCGGCAACTTTTCGGGATCAAAGCTGATCTTGTAAGTCTTGTCGCTGGCCGCATCACCAACCGCAAGCGCCTTGGCGCGAAGATCGAGAAAAGTGACGGGCCCGCTGAACACGAAGGTGGAACCGGGGGTTGCGAGAATTGCCACCTGGAAGGCATTGGCGTGTCCCTTGCCATCCGACTTGAACTTCACCGAAACCAGGGAGCCTTTGACCAAGCCGGACACGGAGCCGGCACTCTGGGAATTCGCAGCTGCCTGACCTTCGCGAACGATGGAGGCATCCGGAGTAACCTGAAACCGCAGGGGCCCGTTCCCCGTTGTGTCGTTTACCGTCAATTCACGGGTCGCGGCGTCGTAGTCCATCACCTGGCCCTGGCGCTCGCCCTCGGGCAGTTCCGACAAAACGTGGATGCTGACAGCGAAGACCTTGGCGCCATCCAGAATGGTCTCGACCGAGGCGTGATCATTGGCTCGAAGGTTGCGTAAAGGGCTGCGCTTTCCATCGACAAACACCTGGGTACGCCCATCGAAAAGGATCTTCATCGACTTGCCGCCGAACACTTTGAGCGTGAACTGATCGCGCACGCGGTCGATGTTTTGAATCGATCCCCCAATCACCGTGCTTTTGCCGGGTGGCCGTGGCGGCGTGGAAACGATCACCGGTGATGCATTTTCCTTCTCTGTGGATGTCTGGGTGGCAGCAGATTGCGCTTGCGCCGCAAACGCGAAAGTAACCGGCAAACATGCCGCATTGGTAAGCATCAGAACTATAAGAAAACGGCCCATTTTGTACACCCTTGTTGTAAGATACTAGTCAGGCATAGAACAATTGATGTGAATTAAAACTTTGTGGCTTGAACAACTTAGGTAGCAACAATACACTGCCGGAATTTCGTCGAATTCTACATCAGATCGCAAGCCTGGATTACCCACCTGGTCAAGTCTGCCGGTGAAGGTGAAGGGGCAACATGGCTCATTCAAGACTAAGATTACTCGCAGCGACTGCTGTCCTCACAGCCTTTGGGCTGCAGAATGCCTGGGCGGGAGACCTAAGAGTAACGCTTCCCAGCCGCAGTGAGTTGACCCAAGTGCAGCGCCTCAACCGCGAAGGCGTCGACGCGGTGCGCAAAAAACAGTACGAGAAGGCCGAAGGAATTTTCTACAAGGCCTACCTGTACGACCCGGCCGACCCATTCACCCTGAATAACCTGGGCTACATCTCTGAGCTTCAGGGTCAATTGGACCGTGCTCTCAAGCTCTATGCATTGGCGTCGCAACAGGGTGGCGACGCAGCGATTGACCGCAGCAACGCAAAGCAACTTGTCGGCAAGCCCTTGAACGAGGCCTTCAACGGACTCCAGGACGTCCCCATGCGGGTGAATCGCATGAACGTGCAGGCGATCGAACTTTTGCGCGACAACCGCAACTACGAAGCCGACCTTCTACTTCAGCGGGCATTCGAACTCGATCCGAAGAACACGTTCACCCTGAATAATCTCGGCGTGGCGAAAGAAGCCGTGGGCGACTACGAGGCAGCGTTGAAGTACTACCACTCTGCCGCCGACGCACACTCCGACGAGCCCATTGTTGTGACCATGAACAATAAGTGGAGAGGCAAGCCGGTCAGCGAAATGGCTGCCAGGAGCGCGAAGGAACTGCAGGAGCGGATCAATAAGGTCGACTCCGATGCAGCGCGCGCCGCCATGCTTACGTGGCGCGGCGTGTATGCCGCCAACCGAAATGACTGGAGCACGGCCAAGGAAAACTTCCTCAAGGCCTATTCGCTCGATCCAAGGAGTGCGTTCTCCCTCAATAATCTTGGCTACGTCTCAGAAAAAGACGGCGATCTCGAAACAGCCCAGTTTTATTACAGTCAGGCGCAGAAGGCTGGAAACGCTGAAACCCGGGTTGGCTTAGCCACGCAGGGTTCCGCCGAAGGCAAGTCACTCGCAGTGGTCGCCACGGACAGTGACCTGAAGGTTGACGGTCAGATTGACCAGAACCAGCAGGCTCGACGCCGCAAAGCCGGACCTGTGCAGCTGAATCGCCGCAGCAACACGCCTGAAGCAGCTCCGCCCTCAGCCACGCCGGCCCCAGCTCCTTCCGTTCCTCAGACTCCCCACACCAACTAAGGAAAACGCCCCAAAAAAATGCCGAATCCACATCCTTCACCGAAATCTCTGTCGATCCTTTCTCGCCTGCTGTTTCTGCCTGACCAGAGCGAAGCCCTGGCACGTGTAACCGCGGAGCTCACGGCAGAAATCACAGCCCTTAGCCGGGAAGAGTTTGATGATTTGGTGAATATGGCAAACCTCAACCACGTGATCATCCGTGGATTTGAGATTGTTCTCAAGCTCCTGCGCGATGCGCGTGATGAGGTTCGGGCCGGGTGGGCAGAGGAAGCGCTTGCCGAAGAGCATGCCCGCATCAAGAACGCAATCCCCATTTTGCATAACATTTGCGGCGCCTTTGCAGAAGCCGGCTTTGACGTCACGGTCATCAAGTCGCTCGACCATTGGCCCGACCTTGGCAGTGACCTTGACCTTTACACCAACACAGATTCCAACAGAACCATCGAACTGATGCGCAAGAAGTTTCAGGCCGGAGTCGCAGCGCGAAGCTGGGGAGACCGCCTGGCCGGGAAGTGGAATTTCGAGATTCCCGGGCTGCCCGAAGCGGTGGAAATCCACATGCAGCGCCTCGGCCAGACCGGAGAACAGATCACCATCGCCTCGAAACTCGTCGGCCGCGCCCGCGCGGTTCAGGTGGACGGGCTTTCGTTCCGTGTTCCTGCTGTCTCTGACCGCTTGATGATCTCTACGCTGCAACGAATGTATCGCCATTTCTACTTCCGCCTTTGCGATGTTGTCGACTCCGCCGGTCTCGCCGAGTCGGGCGCGATCGACTACGAGGACCTGCGATCCGCGGCGCGCGCCGCCGGCATCTGGGAAGGTGTGGCGACCTATATGGTCATTGTTTCCGACTACGTAAAGAAGTTCCGCGGCACCGGCCTGGCGCTTCCACAATTCGTAACCGCGGCAGCGCGCTTTGGCGGCGAGCAGGTCTTCTTCCTGCGCGCCTTCCTGCGCGTGCCCATCATGCCGCAGTCGGCCAAGCTCTACGGCTCGCAATTGACCGGCATGATCGGGAAGGGTGAGCTCACCAGCAGCGCTCGCTTAAGCCTGCTGCCCTGGCTGGCCACAGCCGCCGCAGTCGGCCAAAAAATCACCGGGAGCGACAAAGGCATCTGGTAAGCTCGCATCCGCTTCTAACACGGCCTATCGCCCTATCTCCCACGATAGAGTGATAGGCCGCCGTCGTTCACGACCCTACCCTTCGCAACAACTCCGATTCCCCTCATCCGATTGAACCCGGAACGGCGATTCTCTGTATCCAATCAAACAGATGTTGAGGGACGCATTCGCTCTCCCCTTTGTCATCCGAGCGGAGCGACGATCGTCATCCCGAGCGGAGCCGAGGGATCTGCAGTTCTCTCAACGAGCAACCAACGCGCGAGGAAGCTGATCCTCGCGTCTAACACGGATTGCTCACAAGCACCGGCGGGAGCGACAACGTCGTGATGCTAAAGGGCCGGCAGCACCAACAAAAGGGGTACCCCATACTCCCTGATTTCCGCAGATCCTAACAACACGTGATACGGGGCGCCCATCGATTGCTCTCAATCCAGGGTGACAAGACCTGCACCAGGTGTTTGTGAGAATTGCAGGCTAGAAAAAGCTGAGCGCTTCCCGCCTTCTTGCGTGTGGAAACTCCGCGCATCCATCATGCCGGCCCAATCCAATCGCCACCTCCATGCTTATCAAGCACATATGTGTGTTCTATCAACTTGATAGGATGTTTCTCCGCTTGCACTAAGTACGCAAGTAATACGATCGTTATGAAAATTCGACGTAACCACTGGCAAAACTACCCGATCGTTGCGCAACAAGTTCACCGTTAAGTGCATGTCGATTAGTGCTTTCGAACTTACGTAATGCACCGTCGGTGGCATTGTTCCTTACCTCAGGGCACGCGATAGTTATCCCATTGAACAGCAAGGTCGGCAGTTGTTCCGCCGTGTCTTTCAGACGCGAAAGGACTTCTGCGCCTCTCAAACGGCCTCGTTCGCCCAGGTCTTTCTTGCTGCCAAATTTCCAGCTCATGAGGCGATACACATGCGTATCCCCCTTTTGTCGCAGGTGTGTTCGGGTCTCCTGTGCAGCGCACTTATTCTGACCGCGGGTTGCGGCGCCAACGCCAACATAGCGCCCCAAGGTCTTGCCACCTTATCGATCACCGCAACGCCCTCCTCGGTCACGGCCGGTGGTTCGGTCGCGCTCAAAGCCACGGCACATTTGACCGATGGCACAACACAAGACGTCACATCAGGCACGCTGTGGACGGTTTCAAACCCTGCTCTGGCAACGTTGGCCAATGGAGTGCTCACCAGCAAGGCAGCGGGCACAGTCAATGTCGCGGGCGCATACGTCATGGCTGTCACTTCCGCCAGCGCGTCAACCTCAGGCACGAGCGCGTCGTCGCAAACCCTTAATTCATCGACGGAGATCACCATCACCGCCAAAAGCTCTGGAACTGGCTCTGGTTCTGGATCAGGCTCTGGTTCAGGCTCAGGCTCAGGCTCAGGTTCTGGATCAGGCACGGGCTCTGGCTCTGGTTCTGGCACGGGCTCTGGATCAGGCACGGGCACAGGTTCTGGCTCAGGCTCAGGCACAGGCTCTGGCACGGGCACAGGTTCTGGCTCAGGCACAGGCTCTGGCACGGGCACAGGTTCTGGCTCAGGCACAGGATCTGGATCAGGCACAGGTTCTGGCTCCGGCACGGGATCGGGATCCGGCTCAGGTGGCACGGTTCCTCTGATCACCTGGCCTACCCCAGCATCGGTTGCATACGGCACCGCGCTGAGCAGCGCACAACTCGATGCCTCTTCCAGTGTTCAGGGAACCTTCACCTATTCGCCCGCTGCCGGAACGGTGTTGAACGCTGGGACGCACACGCTTACAACAACCTTCACGCCAACCGACACGCAAACTTTTTCCGTAGCGACCGGCACCGTGCAACTGACAGTGACTCGGGCAACGCCAGTCATCACCTGGAGTACGCTTGCCTCCGTTCAGACAGGCACGGCTCTCAGCAATACACAGCTCGATGCCACCGCCAATGTTCCGGGGACGTTCGCATACAGCCCCGCAGCAGGCTCAGTTCCGCTGGTAGGTGTGCAAAAGCTGTCACTCACCTTTACACCTACCGACACGGTCAACTACGCCAAAGCGACGGCAACCAACCTGCTCACGGTACTCCCTCTCTCCTCGACCGGCCTGCTTGCTTCGCCCAAGTGGGCGTGGAACCACGATCCGGGCACACCCGGGTCTTCTACCGGAACCAGCACCTATCCGGAACTCGCCCCGGTCACGCCCGACAATTTAGCGAGAAAGTTCTACTTTACCTATAGCGGCCATGGCGGCGAGATTTACCACCTCAGCTTTGCCAAGGACCCAACGGCTCACAACTTTGTCTACGACACCTACATTTACCTGACCGATCCATCCCAGATCATGAACATTGAGATGGATATGAATCAGGTGACATCGGACGGCAGAACCGTCATCCTCGCCACACAATGCTCCGGTAGCTCGGGCACGTTTGAGTACACCACGGTCTCAAGCACAGGCACGCATTGGCATCCATCCAACATCAAATGCGACCCCAGAAAGTGGACTGCCAACACATGGCATCACATCCAGATCGCAACCCACCGGGACGACTCAGGCAACGTGACTTACGACTGGGTGAACCTCGATGGCGTCACCACCAACTTCCTCAACGCATCTGGTCCGTCTGCCGAAGCTCTCGGCTGGGCAGCCGGGGTTCTGCTACTGAACTTCCAGATCGATGGAGCCAACACAAGTGGAACCGTCACCGCCTACCTGGATCAGTTGACGATCCACCGTTGGTAAGCAAAACGCTGTAACGTTTCCTGTTCTGCCATCACTATGACGGTGTTGGCACGGAAGAACGACAGCCAGAGAGAGAACGGCGACTCTTCGCGAACCTTTGTATCCATTCTTTCGGGGGAAAGTAATGGACACGAAGGCAGCGGAGATCGCCGTTTCTTTCTTCGTTATGGATAGACGAGCCGGCAGGTATGATAGCGCCCATGAGCCGGCACAGGCACTACGACGTGGCCATCATTGGCATGGGAACCATGGGGAGCTTTGCCGCGGTCGAACTGGCAAGGCGGGGCCATTCCGTAGTTGGTTTCGACCAGTACACGCCGCCTCACGGCCGCGGCAGCCATTCGGGCGGCACGCGAATCTTCCGCATAGCGTACCCCGAAGGCACCGGCTACGTGCCATTGGCGCAGCGCGCTGGGCAGTTGTGGGACCAGGCCGCCGAGCAACTCGGCATGCAACTACTGCACCGCACCGGCATGCTCTCGATGGGCCCACCGGAGGAAACGTTCCTTCGCGAAATTCAAGAGAGTGTGTCAAGCAACAATCTGCCCGTCGAAACGCTCTCGCCGCATGAAGTGTACCGGCGCTATCCCGCATTTGAAATCCCTGAGAATTTCGTCGGCCTCTTCGACAAACAGGCTGGTTGGATCGATGTAGATGCGTCCATCCATGCGAGCCATGCGCATGCACGCGCCCTTGGAGTTGATTGCTTATTCGATCAGGCGGTTACGGGATGGGATGCCTCAAAAGACGAGGTCCGCGTGCACCTGAAAGACAAAACGGTCTCCGCAGCAAGGTTGATCATCACCGCGGGTGCATGGAGCAGCAGCCTGCTGAGCGACCTCGCGCTTCCGCTTGCCATCAAGCGTAAGGTGCTTGCGTGGTTTGAACCGCTGGCTCCAGACTTGTTTGCCGCAGATCGTATCCCCGTCTTCGCCTTTCCAGAGAACTTCTTTTACGGATTCCCCAGTGTTCCCGGTCTTAGCGTCAAACTTGCGGAGCATCTCGGCGGCAGCTACGTGCCGAATGCAAACACCGCGGTCGCGCAACCGGGCCCGTCAGACCTGGACCCCATCTCTGCTACTGCAAGAAAATATATGCCAAGGCTTGGTAACAACCTGAAGCACGCCCTCACCTGCCTCTACACCATGACACCGGACGAAGACTTCATCGTCGACCATCACCCGCGATTTAAGAACGTCGTCTTCGCCACAGGCTTTTCAGGTCACGGCTTCAAGTTCGCCCCGCTGATTGCAGTGGCTCTAGCCGACCTGGCGCTGGAGACAAAAACCCCGTTGCCCATTGGCTTTCTCTCGCTAGCCCGTTTTACTCCGCAGGCAACTTCGCACAAGTAACAACCGCTCTTCGTGCTGCAGCGGTCAACAACCACAACCGAAGCTCAGGTGAAAGGTAGAGTAAGGTGCGAACGTGGGTTGATTGCGGTGGCTCTCGCCGATCTTTATTCGTGGCGCAGCGTCAACGACCCCACGAAGCCCTGCCCCCTGGACGGGGCTTCGTGGATTTACTTAGGAAGCAAACGCATCAGCCCAGTAGCCGCGAGGTCCGCCTGGAGAAAGTGGTCCGATGCTCCAGCAGCCTGTCCTACGGCTTCAGCCGCAAGGTAACCGCTGCGCACAGCCCCCTCCATCGTGGCCGGCCATCCAGTGGCTGTCCAATCACCGGCAAGAAACACTCGTGGCCAGGGACCGACGGACGCAGGGCGAATCAAATCAAGCTGCGGCCGAACAGAATAGGTGGCCCGCACTTCTTTCACCACGGCAGCCTTGATTAACCTGGCCTGCCCCACCACAGGAAAAAACTCCGCTAGTTCGCGCACCGCAAGATCGATGATCTCCTGGCGCTGCATCTCAACCAACGACTTCGATGCACTCACCACCAACTCAACATAGCTGCCCGGCTCACCGCGGCGCTTCTCCGATTGCAGCTTTGACTTATGAAACATCCACTGAATCGTAGTGTCCAACAGGATCGCGTGAGGCAACTCGGTAATCTCGCGATCAAACCACAGGTGAATGCCCGTGATGGGCGAGTGCGCGAAGCCTTGCAGATCGTTCGCCAGTTTTTCGGCCCCAGCATTTTGCGGTAGCAGCGGAAGCAGCTTACTGAACCCTTCAAACGCCAATGCAAGTACGACCGCATCGCTGGTGAAGTCTTCGTTCTGCGTCCTCACAGTCCACTGCTGCGTCTCATCAGACCACGCGAAAGACTCTGGGGCACAGTTGAACTCGACCGACCCGCCCCGGCTTGCCATGTAGTCGATCGCGCGGCCATACAACTCGCTCAATGGAATCGTCGGAACACCCATACGCCCCGCTCCCGGCGAAAGCAGAAGCGACTCCCGTATCACCTTGCCTGCGTAATGCACGGAGATGTGATCGGGATCCTCGTTCAGCGCGCTCACAAGGACCGGCTTCCAGAAGCGTTCGATAGCGCCCCTGGTCTGTCCATGGCGCTTCATCCAGTGCGCAAAATTTTCTTCAGAATCTTCAGGCAGGCCGGTCATGAACGCGCTCATGCCGCGGCCGATGGCGAGCTTGTCTGCGAACGAGAATGCAGACGCGCGCAGAAATGCGGGCATGGTGTGAAAGGGTGCAGGAAGAAACCCAGGTTCAAGCACGCTGCGCCGGCCGCCGGGCTGGATGAACGTAAGGCGATCAAACCAGCGGATCGCATCGCTCACGCCCAGTCGCCGGTACAGATCGATCAGGTTGACGCAGTTGCCCAGCAACACATGCTGGCAATTGTCGATCACCTCACCCGTTCCGGGGTGCTCATACGACGAGGCGCGGCCACCCAGGTAGCGCCGCTTCTCCAGCAGGCGAACATGGTATCCCGCCTCGGCCAGGGCACAGGCGGCCGAGAGGCCCGCCAATCCACCGCCGATCACACTGACCGAACGGATACCCGTCGTAGTAGTCAGGCCCACACGCCCTGCGCCAGCGTTTTGAATAGACCGCATCCCAATATGCTCAGCTTCTCATACGCCGGAACGCCAACCCGGCTGGAGAAGACGTCAAAGTTGCGCTGTTCGATGTGCCGCAACAAACGGTGGTAAATGGTGACCAGAACCCACATCGCCGCGCGGCTGTCAGGCGAGATCAGAGGCAGCAATGCCTCGGCTGACTTGTAGAAGCGCGTAGCCCGCTCAGCCAGAATCGCCAGAACCTGACGCTGTTGCGGCGTCAGGTTCTGACCGCTTGAGATCTCTGTCATCGAGGCAGCCGTCACACCGCAGCGCTCCAGATCTTCGAGCGGCAGATAGAGTCTTCCTCGCTCCGCATCCTCGCGCACATCGCGGAGGATATTGGTCAACTGAAAGGCGATGCCGGTCTCCTCGGCAAGCTTCTCTGCTCTTGGATCGAGATAGCCAAAAATCCGAATGCACACCAAACCAACGACAGAAGCAACCAGGTAGCAGTAGCGATAAAGATCAGAGAAGGTTGCGTATTCTGCTAGGTTTGCGCTGGTGAGTTCAGGGTCGAGATCTTTGGCTGTGCCCTCCACGAGCTGATCCAACAGCTCGGCAGGGATAGCAAAGCGGCGCTGTGCATCAAGCAATGCAACGAAAACAGGATCGGTGGCCGGAACGCCGGCTAACGCCTGGTGCCACTCGTCTAACCAGGCCGCAAGCGCGATGCGCCGGTCAGCAATCGGCCGAGACTCATCGTCTGAGAGATCGTCCGCCTGGCGCATGAAAGCGTACACGGCGCAAATGGCGTCGCGCTTGCTTGCCGGCAGGGCGACAAACGCATAGTAGAAATTTTTAGCCTTCTTGCGCGCGATCGCGCGGCAGACCACGTAGGCTTGCTGAACCGTCGGTCCCACTGTCTGCTGAACTGCGGAACTCATGCCGCCCGCCCGGGCCGCATACTTGCCACCTTGCCACAAAGGGCGCGCGCAAGCAGCCCAACTTTTCTGATCTTTGAGATGACTGGACGCATGGTCAGTGAGTCGTATTGCCTCCGCTCGATCGCATGCAAAATCTCAAGTCCACCGCGGCTGAACAAATCGAGATCAAGCGCGAGTTCGCGATCGACCATGCCGATCAGCGGCAACCCCTGCGTAAACAACTGCCGGGCGTAGTCCACTTCGTGCCGCATCATCTCGCGAAAAGCAGCCGTGGGCTGGCGCCCGGCGATATCGGCCTCGCTCACTCCGAACCGTTCCATGTCGGCAAGCGGAATGTAGATCCGTCCGCGATCATAATCGGAGCTCACATCCTGCCAGAAGTTTGCCAGTTGCAGCGCACTGCAGGTAAAGTCCGACAACCGAAACATCTCTGCGTCCCTGTAGCCGCAGGCATAAAGAACAAGCCGTCCGACTGGATTCGCTGAGCAGGTGCAGTAGTCCAGAACATCGCTCATGGACGCGTAGCGCGCTACCGTCTGATCCTGGCGAAAGGCAACCAGCAGATCGGCAAACGGCTTCTGCGGAATATCGCAGACGCGAATCGTCTCAGCCAGTGCGACAAAGGCCGGGTGACGTGCTTCTCCGCGATAGCAGGCATCGAGTTCCCTGCCCCACAAATCCAGCAAGGCAAGAGACTGCTCGCGATTGCCTACCTCATCGCCCAGATCATCGGCGATGCGGCAATACGCGTAGATGCTGTGAAAGTGAGGCCGCAGCCGGGCGGGCAAAAACCAGGAAGCCACATGGAAGTTTTCATAGTGCGTCGTAGCCAGGCGCCGGCAATAGCTTTGCGCCTCCGCGAGCGCCGGGCGCTCGGCCGGCATACGATAGTCCGCCGGCAACGCGGACCAACCGCGTTCTATCAGTTCGTGCTGAGCACTATCGACCGTCATTCTTCCAGGCCATCCCCGCGAGCAAATCTAAGTTGGAAATCTTACCCCTGCAACAAATTCGTGTGCCCCACGCGCGCGCTTTTTGCAAAATGGGGGAAAACGTTTCGCCAAGGGTGGCAAATCGCTCGCACGGCTCGACCACAGCCATTCGTCCCTAACCAGGCAGCGAACCAAGTAGCGAACGAGCCCACTTATGGAATGATAGCTGTCTTGATGTCATTCGAGCGATCGTTCAGGCGGCGCAGCACGGTTTCAAGGTCAGTCAATTGCGCCCTGCCCGTGATGTACTCACTGCACTTGAAGCGCCCACTGGCCAGCAGGTCAAAGGCCCTGCGGCAGGCAGCAGGAGTATGGTGGAAACTCGCTTTGAGCGTGATGTCGTTGTAATGCAGCCGGTTGGTATCGATCTCGACTTTGGTGCCGGCCGCACAGCCGCCAAAAAAGTTGACCGTTCCTCCCCGGCGAACCATGTCCACGGCCCACTGCCAGGTAAGAGGAGTCGCGACCGCTTCGATCGCCACATCCACGCCACGATGATCCGGAGTCAGCGCGCATACCGCGGCGACCTCATCTGGAACCGTAAGCGTCTGCACGATGTGCATCGCGCCGAAGGTCGTCGCCGAGGTGATCTGCTCATCGCGCTTGACCACCGCGATCACCTTCATCCCCGATAACTGCGCCACGTGCATGAACATCAGGCCGATGGGGCCAGCGCCAATGACCACAACGCTGTCACCGCGCTTGGCCCCAGTCTCTTCCAGGCCGCGCATCACACAAGCCAGTGGCTCAGTAAGCGCCGCATGCTCCAGCGGCAAACTCTCGGGAACGATCAGGGTATTCTTGGCCACGATGCGTGCGGGTACGCGAATGTACTCCGCATACGCACCGTTGTTGAAGATGAGATCCTCGCAGAGATTTTCCTGCTTGCGTACGCACCAGTAGCAGACTCCACAAGGAGCGGAGTTCAGCGCCACCACCCGCATTCCAGGTTTGAAACTGCGGACGCCGGCGCCTGTCTCATGCACCACCCCGGCGAGTTCATGTCCAAAGAGCGCTGGCGGCGCAATCATCCGCGCATGGTATCCGCGGTTGAAGACCTTCAGGTCGGTGCCACAAGTGAGAGCGGCATGAACGCGGATCACTATCTCGCCCTTACCCGCAGCCGGGATGGGAACCCGTTCAATCCTGACGTCTTCTTTGCCGTAGAGCACGGCAGCGTTCATCTCACTTAACATGCCCTTCCTATTCTCGCCCAATTGGGGCAGATGTGCCTTACTCATTCACCTGCGGTTCGATCAGCTGCCCAATGGGGCAGATGTGCCTTTCTCATTCACCTGCGGTTCGATCAGCTGCCCAATGGGGCAGATGTGCCCTACTCATTCACCTGCGGTTCGATCACGATTTTCATGGAAGTCGCTTTTGGGGCGGAGGCCACCTCGATGGCCTCGACGGCATGGGAAAGGGGAAAACGGTGGGAAACCAGCCGCGTCAGGTCGTATCCCTGCCCATAACCTGCAAAAACGATGTCCAGAGCCTCGTCCTGTATGTCGACCGCGGCGCTATAAGAGCCCATCAGGGTCTTTTCGTCGACGCAAACGGCTGCAGGGTCAATCGTTGCCTCACCATGCTGGGTTTGGGCAAAAAGCAGCACACGCCCACCCGGGCGGGCCGCATCCATGGCCGTTCGAATCAAGGGATTGCCGCCCACGGCCAGAATGACGGCGTCGGCGCCCCGGCCTTCCGTGGCCGAGCGAAGCACCTCGACGACGCTTTCCCGCGATGCATCGATCGGCGAATCAAGCCCGAAGTGGGCCGCCACTCGATGGCGTTCCGGATAGAGATCCGAGGTAAACACCCTGGCGCCCGACCGTCGCGCCAGCGAAGCCAGCATGATGCCGATAGGCCCCTGGCCGATGACAAGAACCGTCTCGTCCGCCGACAGGTTCAGGCTGCGCACGCCTTTAAGGCAGGTATTCAGGGGCTCAACAAAGACTGCCTGCGCAAACGGAATTCCATCGGGAATCTTCACCAGGCCGCCGTTTTTCACAATCCAGTCCATTACCCTGACGTAGCCGGCAAAGCCACCGCCCGAAGGCTCAAACCCCGCGGTGCAACCGACTTTCTTGTAAACCACGCATTGGGCGAAGGTCTTCTTGCGGCAGTAGTAGCAAGCTCTACAAGGGATGTGGTGGAAGACGGCCACCCGATCGCCGGCGGCAAACCCCTCCACCCCGACCCCCACCGCCGCAATGGTACCCACGGTTTCGTGGCCAAAAATGCGCGGCGCGGAGTGCGAACCGGTGTGGATTTTCTTTAAGTCTGTGCCGCAAATGCCACAACTGTGGACCTTTACGAGAACTTCACCCACGCCGATTTCCGGCACAGGGACGGTTTCAACCCGCACATCATTGACCGCCCGGTACACGGCGGCCTCCATCGTCGCGGGTAGGCCTGATGGCTTCTGCGCAGCTTCCTGTATTCCCGTAGCAGGCTGCATCTAGGCTTCACCCATGAGTCTCACCCATCAGGGGAGCCAAAGCTCCTGCGACTGCCCGGGCGCCTCTCTTCGCATTCTGCCGCATACGCGCCATGGCCGGCCAGTACTTTGGGCGAAGGGCGACGTGGCCCAGCAAAGGCGCTATCCGCAGGTGGCCGTCGGGGCCTGTATAGCGGCCAAAATCCGGCAATACATCCGAGATTTCGTCCGAAATGGCCTTCAGGCAATAGAACGGAATCTTCCGGGCCAGCGCAAAACGAGCAACCGTCGCTGCTTCCATATCCACCAGAACTGCTTTGTAGAGCCCTGCCAATTGCCGCTTCTCCGCGTACTGAACGATGTGGTCGGTCGTGACCAGTTTGAGCGGTACCCCGGTCTCATGCTGCGCCGGGAAATTTGTAACAAAGGCTTCCCCAGTGCGAGCATCTACGACTTCATTAACCGCGTAAGCATTGCCAGGACTAATCCCGCAGGACAAAGCTCCTGCCCAACCGACGGAGATTAACGCGTCGAGGTTGCCCCCCTGCAACGCAATCTCGCATGCACGCGTCGCAGCCTCGCTACCCACCCCGGCATAGACGGCCACGCACTCCACGTCGTCTTCCTGGAAGGTCCATGCGGCTTTACCCTTGCCGGCGCCCGGCAGCGGCAGAGGCTGCCAGCCCTCCACCAGCGGCTTCAACTCGCCGGGCAACGCCGCGATAACGCCGACGCGCCTCATGCCGGCGGCGCATAACCGCGCGCCCGAAACCAGTCAATCGCTGCCCGGAGAGCCGTGTACACAGGAACCACGCGGAACCCCAATTCCCTCTCGGCTTTCGCCGAAGAGACAAACATCTTTTTCTTACCCATGCGCACGGCCTCGACGGTCGCACGCGGCTCGCGGCCGCGCAGTTTGCCGGTGACGGTCTGATCCCACAACGCGAACATCATCGCCACGGTATGCGGAACACGCATCGTGGGCGACGGCAGGCCGGTGATGGCCGACATCTTGTCGAGCATTTGTTTCAACGAGAGATTCTCACCACCAAGGATATAGCGTTCCCCGGGCCGTCCAGCTACGAGAGCATCGGCGTGCGTTCTGGCCACCTCGTTCACATCCACTAGATTCAGCCCGGTGTCCATGTATGCAGGAAACTTCTTATTGAGAAAATCTACAATGATCCGGCCGCTCGGTGTGGGCTTGATATCGCGGGAGCCGATGGGTGTAGTGGGGTTGAGAAGGATCACCTGCTGGCCGGCGCGCGCGGCCGCAATGGCTTCCTGCTCTGCCAGGTACTTCGATCGCTTGTAGTGGCCGATCATGCCGGCCAGGGAGACCGGGGTCGCCTCGTCTGCCATACGCCCGTCAGAAAAGAAGCCCATGGTCGCTACGCTCGAGGTGTAAACCACGCGACCCACACCTGCCTCGCGAGCCACGCGAAGCAAGTCGCGCGTGCCGGTGACATTCGCCGCAATCATGGCTGCCGGGTCAGTCACCCAGAGGCGATAGTCAGCCGCTACATGCATCACCGCATCGCAACCGGTGATAGCGCTGCGCAGAGCTTCTACCTGCAACAAATCGCCGGTGACCGTCTCGGCGGAAATACCCTCGATGTTTTCGAGGTTGCTGGTGGGCCTCACCAGGACGCGTAACGCAGCGCCTCTACGGGACAGTTCCTGCGCGACATGGCTGCCGACGAATCCTGTTGCCCCTGTAATGAAGATCTTCAGACCCGCGCCCCTCTTTCACACGGCTGAGTTACGTTGACTTCCTATCTCAGCGCGGCAGGGATGGCAGAACTGCAGATCTCTCCACTGCGCTTCGCTCCGGTCGAGATGACAAAGGAGAGATTTGCGCTTTCCTTAGCGACGATTACCGGACGGAGCCCTGCTTGTTCGCTACACCCGCCATCAGGGCGGATGCTACCTCTCTGGCGCGCGTTAGGTAGAACGGCTTGTCGACCGAGAAATAGCGTTCGAAGGGCTTCGCCCTATCACTTCAACCCATGAATGCTGATGCAACTCCTTACATCCGTAGCAACAATCTCTACTCAAGCGCTTCTGGATGCAACCCAAACCCTTTTTCGCCGGATGCCTTCTTCTCATTCCACTTCTTGACCCAGGCTTCCCAGCTCGCGCCCGCAGCGCGATCCTTACCGGTGAACGCCAGGCCGGCAATCTCGCTGTACTTGAGCGACCGCTTCTCAGGTGAATCCTTGGGAAAGAACTTGACCCATGAATCATCAAGCGATGCGCCCGTCTTACGATCGAAAATATAGCCCTCGACCACCGAGCCATCCTTGCAGGTAATCGTCACGTCGCCGCGATAATCGAAGGCTTTTTCGAGCGCATCAAGCACTTCAGAATCGCTGGCTAATGCCGGTACCCAGCCTTCAAGATTTTCATGCTTTGTTCCCGGCGCCAGTTCCATGGCATCGGGATCGAGTTGGGTTGTACCTGCCGCTTTACCTGTCATACGCGTGTCTCTTCCATCTGCTTGCTGGCTTGGCTGCCAATTTGTACCAGCGACGGTGCCCCATGGCCGGAGAACTCCGCGGACGCCAGCAGGTCACGCGCTCCCCGGTCGACATACTTATCAAAGAACGTTGCCTTGGCCGTCGCCATCAAGCCACGGAAAGAACCGAAGGTGTCATTCACCGCGGTAGGCTCGTATCCGCAGCTCACCATGCAGTTGGCGCACTTGGGGTTGCCCGAAGCAGTGCCGTACTCTTCCCACGCCGTCTCCTTCATCAACTCCTTGAAGGTCGAAGCATAACCATCCTGCAGCAGGTAGCAAGGCTTCTGCCAGCCAAAGATGTTGTATGCCGGCGCTCCCCAGGGCGTGCAATCGTAATTGCGCTTGCCCATGAGGAATTCGAGGAAGAGTGGAGACATGTTGAACTTCCAGTGCGATTCCCTATTGGACAGAATTGCGCGAAACATCCTGCGCGTGCGAGCGCGGCCCAAAAAGCGATTCTGGTCCGGAGCCTTATCGTACGAGTAGCCGGGGGAAAGCACCATTCCCTCGACGCCCATGCTCATGACTTCATCAAAGAAGGCGCGCACGCTGTTCGGATCGGCGCCATCGAAGAGAGTCGTGTTGGTCGTCACCCGGAAGCCGCGCTTGACCGCTTCGCGAATTCCTTCCACCGCCTTGTCATAGCCACCTTCGCGGCAGACCGAGAAGTCATGGTGCTCGCGCTGACCGTCCAGATGAACGGAGAACGTGAGGTACTTGCTGGGCTTGAAGAGATCGATTTTCTCTTTCAGCAACAGGGCGTTGGTGCAGAGGTAGATGTACTTTTTGCGCGCAACCAAACCCTCCACGATCTGGGCGATCCGCGGGTGCATGAGCGGTTCGCCGCCGGGGATCGAGACCATGGGCGCGCCACATTCATCGATCGCCTTGAAACACTCTTCGGGCGAGAGCTCTTTCTTGAGGATGTGCGCCGGATATTGAATCTTGCCACAACCGGCACAAGCCAGGTTACAGCGGAACAATGGTTCCAGCATGAGGACGAGCGGATAACGCTTCTGCCCGCTCAACCGCTTCTTCAGCACGTAGCTGGCTACGGTCCACATCTGTGAAATAGGCACTGCCATCGTTTCAAATCTCCTTAAAATTCTTGACGCCCGGTCATGAAGCTCACGCTACTTCGGCAGCAGGCAGCAAACTCTTCGCTACGCACGTTCCATTGCGCGCCGGTAATCGGTGAGCGCGAGCAACGGAAAGTAATTCCGGTAAAGATGGTAGGAAAGGTAGAAGACCCGGGGAAATCCGGTTCCGGTGACGATTGCCTGCCGGGTCGCGCCTTCTCCCATACTTTCGTCCCACGAACCATCGGGCAGTTGCCGCTCAAGCAACCAGCGCACGCCCTTGGCTACGGAGTCGCTGCGGTTGTCGCCGGCCGAGAGCAGACCCAGAATCGCCCACGCTGTTTGCGAAGGCGTACTCGGCCCAACGCCTCGCGTGGCCGGGTCATCGTAGCTGGCGCAGCTTTCACCCCAGCCGCCATCGGCATTCTGCACCATGCGGATCCACTCCGCAGCCTGCTGAATCTGCGGTTCGTGATTCCAAACCCCAATCGCCTCCAGGCCCCGCAGCACCAGGAAGGTTCCATACAGGTAGTTCACGCCCCAGCGGCCAAACCAGCTTCCGTCAGGCTCCTGTTCTCTATAGATGAAGCGAATCGCCTTTTCGACGCGCCGGTCTTTCTGGGTAAAACCATAGATCGCCAACATCTCGAGAATGCGGCCGGTAATGTCGACGGTCGGCGGATCGAGCATGGCGTTGTGGTCAGCGAACGGAATGTTCTCAAACACCATCTTGGTGTTGTCTTTGTCGAAGCTCGCCCAACCGCCATTCTTGCACTGCATGGCGAAGATCCAGGCAATTGCGCGCTGGCAAACGTCGTACTGGTGACGCTCCTGCGCCATGTTGTCGACTTTGTTCAGAGCCAGAAGCACCTGGGCTGAGTCATCCGTGTCTGGGTAGAACTCATTGTTGAATTCGAAATACCAGCCGCCGGGCTGCGCGTTGCGAACCTTCATCGCCCAGTCGCCCTTGTGCCGCACTTCCTTCGACAGCATCCAGTTGGCTGCCTTCAGCAAGCGGGGATCGGTGCGTGGCACACCCGACTGCCCCAGAGCATAGACCGCATACGCGGTGTCCCACACAGGAGACATGCAAGGCTGCATGCGGAACGTGGGTTCCAGAAAATCGGGCACACCTTCCTCTTCGATACCCAGCTTTTCGAACTCATCCATGGCGCGGATGGTTTGCGGGTCATCGATCGAATAGCCCAGGCAACGCAATGCGAGGATGGCGTTGAGCATGGCGGGATAAATGGCGCCCAAACCGTCGCTCATTTCCAGCCGCTCCAGAATCCACTTCTCCGCGCGCTTGAGCGCTACGGTGCGCAGCGGCCGAATGTGGACCCGCTCTGCCCAGTGCGCCATGCGATCGAGGACGAGAAAGAAATTGCGCCAGCCTATGATCTTCTTGCTATCCCAACGCAGGTGCAGGTCAGCGTTCCCCTTGCCGCCGACAAACAACTCATCGATCCCCATTTCCGGGGTTAACTTCTTGAACGGCTTCTTGGCATACGCGATCGACAGCGGCACGAGGATGGCGCGCGACCAGGAAGAGATCTCGTAAATATTGAAGTAACACCAGTTTGGAAAGAGCACGATCTCCGGCGGAATCGCCGGAACGGCGTCGTACTCGTATTGCCCGAAGAAGCAGAGGTAGATCTTCGTGAAAGTGTTACATTCCACAACGCCGCCATGTTGCAAAATCCAATGGCGCGCATGAACCATGACCGGATGGTCAGCAAGCCAGCCCATCAATTTGAAAGCGAAGTAGGCTTTGACCGACGCGCTGATGTTGGAAGGGCCACCGGCGTAGATGCTCCAGCCGCCATCCTCATTTTGCTTGCGCAAAATTTCCGCGACTGCCCGCTTCATCCTGCGCTCATCGCCAGTGCCCAGCAACGTATGCACCATGATGTAGTCGGACTCAAGCGTGGTGTCGGCTTCCAACTCACCGCACCAGTAGCCATCGGGGTGTTGCAGGCCAAAAAGAAAATCGCGGGACCGGCCGATGGATTGCTCTACCTGGTCTAACCCGGCGTCGATGCGGCCAAACCGGGTAACAGCGGGCTGTCCACCTTCAAACGATCTACTCATTCTGGAACCTGACGCTCTCTCTCGAAAAACAGCTCACGCGCGGCTGTATATCTAGTTAGCGGCAACCGGCGCAGGGCGTATCGCCTGCACAATTTCCGGAGGCAAGCCAAAGCGAACATTTTCCGGCATGACTTCTACTTCCTCGACGCCGGAGAACCCACGTCCGCGCAAGTACTCCACGACTTCGGCCACCAGAACCTCGGGCGCCGAGGCCCCGGCGGTCACCGCAACCGTGGTTGCGTTCTCCAGCCATTCCGGGCTAATCGCCCGCGAATCTTCAATAAGAAAAGCGTTGGTGCTCAGGTTGCGTGAGACCTCAACCAGGCGGTTTGAGTTGGAACTATTGGTCGAGCCGACCACCAGCACCAGGTCTGCCTGGTGGGCCACGTTCTTCACCGCCACCTGACGATTCTCTGTCGCGTAGCAGATGTCCTGCGTGTGGGGTCCGGCAATTTTGGGAAACTTCAATTTGAGCGCGTGAATAATATCGCGCGCTTCATCCAGACTCAATGTCGTCTGGGTCAGGTAGGCGACCCGCTCCGGATCGGCCACTTCGAGCGCTTCCACTTCTTCGACGGTGGAAACGACCTGGGTTACCTCGGGAGCTTCACCGAGCGTGCCTTCGATCTCATCGTGATCGCGGTGCCCGATCAGCACCAGCGAATACCCCTGCCGAGCGAATTTCACAGCCTCGACGTGTACCTTGGTGACCAGCGGGCAGGTGGCATCAATCACCTTGAGCTTGCGTGACTTGCTGCGATCGCGAACGGCCGGCGAGACGCCGTGTGCGCTGTAAATAACCCGCATTCCTTCAGGAACGTCGTCGATGTCGTCGACGAAGATTGCGCCCTTTTCCGCCAGTTCGTTGACCACAAACCGATTGTGCACAATCTCTTTGCGAACGTAGATAGGAGCGCCAAAGGTGTCGAGCGCGATGTTCACAATGTCGATGGCACGCACCACGCCGGCGCAGAAGCCGCGCGGCTTAAGAAGCATGACTCTCTTGGTGATCACTGGTGAGGAAATCGGGGGACTTGTCACAAGCACTAGTATAACGCGCCAGCCCTTATCTGTCTTAAAGATAGAGTGGCCTTGGCAATCAACAGACCGTCATCAGGCAGGCGCCTCAAAGCCAAGCCGCAACCCAGGCAACCCACTCCCCGCAACAAAGCCGGGTGCCCCATGTCTGGCGCGATGTGTGGCGCGATGTGTGGCGCGCTTTTTGCACCCAACGCCGGGAGGAAACCGGCCTTAACCGAGCGGCGCCTAAGGCTTGGCCGCTCCCCGGCTGGTTTTCAACATCTGCTCCGCGTGCAGAATCGAGGTTTGGGTCACCTTGGCGCCGCTAATCATCCGCGCCACTTCCTCGGTGCGCTCTTCCTCTTTCAGAAGGCGGACGGAGGTCTTGGTCTTTCCCTGGCGCTCCTGCTTCTCCACGAGGAAGTGCTGGTCGCCGAAGGCGGCGATCTGGGGCAAGTGGGTGACGCAGAGAACCTGTTGCGCGCGCGACAACTCTTTCAGCTTCTGCCCTACGGCCTCGGCAGCTCGCCCGCCGATGCCAATGTCGATCTCGTCAAAGACCAGCGTCCGGGGAACCAACGTCTTGCGCCGCACAGCTCCCAGCCCTCGCGAAGCCCCTTCTTCGACGCTCACTTTGAGCGCCAGCATCACGCGCGAGAGCTCACCGCCCGAGGCAATTTGATCCAGAGGCTTGAGCGGTTCGCCGGCATTGGTGGCGATGCGGCAATCGATCGCGTCCCAGCCTTGCCGGGTCCAGTGCGTCTCGTCCTTCTGGGGAGTGACCTGGATGGCAAAGCGGACTTTCATGGCCAGATCGTTGATGTGGTCTTCAGCAAGCTTTTCAAGCTTGCGGGCGGCAGCGGTGCGTTCCGCAGTCAATTCCGCGGCAACCGCGCGGTATCCATCGGCCGCCTTATCCCGAGCGACGCGCAGTTCAGCGAGCAACTGGTCACGATTTTCGACCTCAGCCAACTTCGCCGCTACCTCCTGGCCATGAGCGATCACCTGCTCCAACGTCGAACCGTATTTGCGCTTCAAGCGATTCAGGGTTTCCAGACGATCTTCAATCTCGGTCAAGCGTTCCGGGGAAGACTGGATTCTGGACGAATAGTCCCGTACCGTGGCGCTCACATCGTCGACCAGGGCGCGGGCAGACTTGAGCTGTTGGACTGCTTCGGTAAACCGGGGATCGTAGCGCTCGAGCTCTTCCAGATTCTTGAGAGCTGCGCGCAAAGACGTTTCGGCTGACCGGTCGCTCTCATACAGGAGCTCGTAGGCGCTCATCGAGGCGGCAAGCAGCTTCTCGGCATTCGCCAACACGCGGCGCTCGGTTTCCAGCTCCTCGTCTTCTTTCTCGCGCAGCGCAGCGCTTTCAATCTCGTTTTTCTGGAAACTCCAAAGGTCGGCTTCGCGCAGGCGCGCCTGCTCGTCGCCTTCCAGGCGCTGGAGCCTGGCGCCGATGCCGGTCCATTCGGCGTGCGCCGTTGCCACCTTCTCCGTGGCGATGTTCGCACTCCGGTCGAGCAGATGCCGCTGCTGCGTCAGGTCGAAGCTGCCAAGGGTCTCGCTCTGCGCATGCACCAGGGCCAGTTCGGGAGCGAGCTGGCGCAGTACGTTTACCGTCGCAGGCTGATTGTTGACGTAGACGCGGCCCTTGCCGCCGGCCTGGATCTCGCGCCGCAGAATAATTTCGGAACCTTCCGCATCGATCCCGTTGCTTTCAAGCGTAGCCTCGGCACCGGCCGTGCTCTCGAAAACGCAGGAGACGACAGCGCGATCGGCGCCATGGCGCACAACGTCAGAGGAGGCCTTGTCGCCCATCAGCAGGGCAAGAGCGTCCACCAGTATGGATTTGCCGGCGCCCGTCTCACCGGTGAGCAGATTGAGGCCCGGGCCGAAGACAGCAATGGCGTGATCAATGACAGCGTAATTTTCAGCGCGAAGTTCGAGCAGCATCCTATTTCCCAGAGGTCGAGCGCAGCATAGCACGATCCCGGCATAATGCACCGGAAGCAGGACTCGCGGATGAGCGCCGTGTGCCGCTCCGTTCACGATCCGTCAGGAGCCATGGGAACTTGTGCGCAAAAATAGCGAAAAAAGCGCGATAAGCGCTAAAAGCCCCCCTGCGAGCCCATTTCAGCCGGGTTCGGTCCCTCGGGGCTAACAGGCTGCGGAAAAAGTCAATTTGGGCGTGGGCATGAAAAATCGCAACGCACTACAAAGCCCGTAGAGCGATTTGTGAGGCTCGGGTGATGATTTTCTATCACCAATTTCGACCCTTGTTTTGGCCTTCTTTGACTTTTTCCGCAGCCTTAAAGCCGCTTTGATTTGAGCTCAGTTACATACGGACAAAATCCGTCTTCTTCAGCATAATGAAGCACTCTTCAGCATATTGAAGTATGGACCCTGCGGGGAGCTAAACTCCGGTCATTGCGGCGGGTTGGCGTCTGTACCCTTCAGGGGACTAACGTGCAGCTCTTCCAGTTGATTGGCCGGGTTACTTTCTACCTGGATCCGTATATGAGGATTGGTTTGGTGGTTGCATGTCTGCTACCGTTAAATGAATACGCAATGCTATCTACCGCTCATCTCGCAGCATTACTCCTTTTCCAGACTGACGACGGAGCACCACCTCCCGTTTCACATTCTGGCTTTTCTGGCATGAGCGCCGTGTACGACATGGTGCGTAGCAGCGGACCGATCGCCATCGCAGTGCTGGTCACGCTGCTGCTGGCCAGCCTCTATTCCTGGGCGATCATTCTCGGCAAGGCTGGACTTTTCCGCCGTGCCCGGACGCAGAGCAAGCGCTTTCTGCGCGCCTTCCGCAAGGCGAATCGCCTGCAGGAAATTGCCGCAGTGAGCGAACAGTTCAAGCCCAGTCCGCTGGTCAACGTGTTCGATGAGGTCTACGACACCTATCGCCGGCAGACCAACGGTTTCGGCGCCCCCAGAAATATCGCTGCTCTGGAGCGCACGGCGCAGTCTGCATCGAGTGAATCGCTCACTGTTCTTGAGCGCCGCCTTGACCTGGCTCGCGACCATCGGCGCAATCGCTCCGTTCGTGGGCTTGTTCGGGACCGTGATGGGCATTGTGGATGCCTTCCACGGACTGGGGACCGAAGGCGCAGCGACTCTGCGTGCTGTGGCGCCGGGTGTTTCCGAGGCCCTGATCACGACGGCCGCGGGTCTGCTGGTGGCCATCCCCGCCGTCATCGCCTACAACCAGTTCGCCGCGTCCTTACGCGAATTCGGTTCCCGCATGGACGACTTTTCTCGCGAGCTTCTGAACAGCTTCGAAGAGGCCGGCTCTCGACCGAACGAGGACCCGATGGAGAGGGAGACCGCCGGTGGCCTTCACCGCTAATTCCGGTCATACCCGGACCTCGCTTGCGGAAATCAACATCACGCCGCTGGTCGATGTGGTCCTGGTTCTGCTCATCATTTTCATGGTTACGGCTCCGGTGCTGCAGTCGGGCATCGACGTTGCTGTGCCCAAGACGCGCTCGGTAAAAGAAATCACGCAGCAACGGATGGTGCTGACCATCGACCGCGAGCAGAATGTATTTCTCGGGGACAAGCCGGTGAACCTGGCCCAGCTGCCGACCATACTGCGTCAACCGCAGTCTGGGCAAAAAACCAGTCCGGCAAACCAGATCATCTATCTGCGTGCCGATGAGCGGGTTCCGTTTGGCGCCTTCGCCTCGGTGATGGACGCGGTGAAACAGGCCGGCATCAGCAACATCAGCATCGTGACCCAACCGCTGGCAAAGAAGTAAGGCGATGGAGATCTCCGAAATACAAGATCAGCCTGATGACTTGCGATCCCCTATCGCCAAGTCCGCGATCTTTCATGGGCTGATCTTCGCAATTCTCTTCGGATACGGCTACGTCCACAATCTGTTTCACGGGAGCGATTGGGGCGCGAACAATTTCCAGGAGGGAGCGATTCAGGCGACCCTGGTTTCAAACGCCGCTTTGCCCTTGCCCCAGGATCACCCGCCCACGGACAACGTGCTCTCGACGGAGACGCCGAGCGTCGCGCCCGCTTTGGATGAGCAGAAGACTGAGCCTTTGCCTCTGCCCGATGCTGTTCCGATCCCGGAAAAGCAAAAGCAGGTGAAGCCGCAGGAGAAACCGAAGCCGCAGGCTCCGCCGCCGCCTCCTCATCCACAACCGCAAAAGCCGCAGAACAAGGCGAATTACGGAGAGGCTGCTCCGGCGAATGTGCCCCGAGCCACTACAGCCACCGCTACAAATACAAACAGCCCTGTCGCCGTGACGGGTGGAGACTTCGGCACGCGGTTCGGCTGGTACGTGGATGTAATCAAGCGCAAGGTCGCACAGGATTGGTACCTGCAGGAAGTAGATCCGAGTACACCCGCAGGCGCAACGGTCTATGTGCAGTTCACCGTGGGGCGCAACGGTTCGCCGAGCAGCGTGAGCCTGGCGACACCCAGCAGCTCACCGACGTTGAACTCGTCATGCCTGCATGCGGTGCAGCGCGTCGATGGCTTTGGTCCCCTGCCGGCGGGTTACAACGAGAGCAACCTGAATGTGCTGTATCACTGCACGTACCCGGGTGCTGCGCGGTAGAAGCATCAAGAAATTTCACAAATCCAGCTAAAACGAAATCAACGCTCAAGCTGTAACCGAACAGTCCCGCAGGGACGAGCACATCGGCACAATGAATGGCGGCTTCGAGATACTTGCGGTCGCAGGCCAGTTCGTAAGAAATCCTTACCCGGCAGCTTCAGATTTGAAGGGTACGGGCTACCTCGCCGCAGCGAGGTAGCCCGTACGTTGATTCACCGGATGGGACGGCTAGACGCTGAGGGAATATGTCCGGTCCCTCAGCGGCTAAACAGGCTGCGGAAAAAGTCAATTTGGGCGTGGGCATGAAAAATCGCAACGCACTACAAAGCCCGTAGAGCGATTTGTGAGGCTCGGGTGATGATTTTCTATCACCGATTTCGACCCTTGTTTTGGCCTTCTTTGACTTTTTCCGCAGCCTGTAAAGCCGCACCGATTCAACGCCAGTGACGTACGGACTAAAGTCCGTACCCTTCAAACCTTTCGGCCGAATCAATGTACGGGCTAAAGCTCGCTGCGACGAGGTAGCTCGCTGCGGCGAGGTAGCCCGTACCCTTCAAAGCTTTCGGCCGCCCCTCCGGGGCTGTTCGGTTACACCTGGAGGATTGGTTTTTATCCCTAACCGACCACCTCCGGTTGCCCCCTTTGCATCGCATCCCTGCGCCCTGCTTTTGGCCTAGATGCCTCACACGCAGTGCACGATGAGGTAACCACTGCACTGCCAGCGGTTTTTATCATATAAACTTTATGTGCGTAAGCATGAGATTCCACACAGGCCACTCCTCTCCCCGATTCCGCGCTTTGCATTTCATTCTGCTGGTCCTGCCCCTCTCGTTATGGCAGGCGAGCGCACAGGACTGGGTTCGCACCGGCACCAACCTCGGTGCGGCGCGCATCCGGTTGGCGGCGGCTGACTTCAATCCCAGCTCCGCTGATCCGCAGACACCGGCTCTCAAAACGACGTTCGATACCACCTTCTACAACGATCTGAACAATGCCGGCATCTTCGACATGGTTTCGAAGAGCATGGCCCCGCCGCTGATGCCTGCGAACCCGCAGCAGCTGAATCTGGCTTCGTGGGCCGCCGCACCGGCCAATGCCGCATTCGTGACCTTCGGGTCGCTCGCCGTCGGCGGCGATCGTGTTGCCGTCTACGGCTGGCTGTTCGATGCGAAGAATCCTGACTCACCGCAGATTCTTGGCAAGCAGTACAACGAGGCTGCTACGCAGGACAATGCGCGCCTGATCGCTCATCGTTTTGCGAACGAGATCATCTCCCGCCTTGGCGGCATACCGGGCGTTACCGAAACCCACATCTATTACGTCTCTAACCGGGGCGGCAACAAAGAAGTCTGGCAGATGGATTACGACGGTCAAGGGCAGAAGCAGGTTACGCGCCTGAACTCCATCTCTCTCTCGCCGCGTGTTTCTCCTGACAACGATCGCGTCGCCTTCTCGTCGCTGGGCAACAAGGGCTGGGCGATTCGCATGTACTCCGTGCTGCTGGGGCGCCCGGTCAGCTTTGGTTCTCCGGGAGGCAATGCATTTTCCCCGGCATGGTCGGGCGATGGTTCGAAGCTTGCGTTCTCTGATTCACACTCCGGCGACCCTGAGATTTATACGATCGATGCCAACGGTGGCAACTTGAAGAGGATTACCAGTTTCCGCGGTCCTGATGTCTCACCGACCTGGAATCCGAAAACCAATTCACAGATCGCGTGGTGCAGTGGCCGCACCGGCCTGCCACAGATTTACACCATGGATTCCGACGGCACCAACGTGCAGCGGCTTACCGATGGTGGATATGCGACCTCACCGGCATGGTCGCCCAATGGACAGTTCATCGCGTTTGCGTGGAATCGCAAGTATGGACCAGGCGCACCGGGCGGGCAGGACATTTACATTATGGACATCGCCAGCAAACGATGGACACAGTTGACTCATGACGCAGGGCGCCAGGATTTCCCTTCCTGGTCTCCCGACGGACGGCACATTGTGTTTCAACGCGAAAATGGCGGCGGCGCGGAAATATGGACGATGCTTTCCGACGGGACGGAGCAGCACCGCCTGACGCAAAGCAGTGGAAACTCGATGCCGAACTGGAGCTGGAAATAAATCTGTATGTTGTGGCTCCCAATATGGGAGAAGTTTGCCGATTGCAGGACCTTTCGGACCACGCCATACGCTTGACTGAAAGATCGCAGAACAAAGCCTTGGAGAAAGAAGTAAGAAGGAGAACATGATGAAGCCTCAGCACCACCGGCACCTTGCCTCACTCGTCGCCGCCGCCGCCCTCACCCTTGCTGCCGGTTGCCACAAGAAAACCGTGCCGCCACCGCCGCCACCGCCACCTGAGGCCACGTCACCGGCGCCTACTGCGTCGATCACAGTCACGCCGAGCGCGGTCAATTCCGGCGGAGGCGCAGTGCTTGCATGGAAGACCACCGACGCGACGGAAGTATCGATCGATGGTATCGGCACGGTGAATGCCTACGGCACGCAGACCGTTACGCCGACTGAGTCGACCACGTATCACCTGGTCGCCCGCGGTTCCGGTGGTTCGACGGACGCGACCGCCCGCCTGACGGTCAATGCTGCCCCAGTGGCCGCAAGCTCCGGCGAAAACATGGACGAACAGATGTTCGAAGCCAGCGTGAAGCCTGCCTTCTTCGATTACGATGCCTACGAAATCCGCCCCGATGCGCAAACCGTGTTGGCTGCCGATGCCGCTTTCCTGGCTGGGCATCCGACGCTGAAGGTCGTGGTCGGCGGGTATTGCGATGAGCGCGGATCGGCGGAGTACAACCTCGCCCTCGGCGAAAACCGCGCGAATGCCGCCAAGCAGGCACTGGTCAACGGCGGCGTAAGCCCAGACCGTATCCGCACGGTGAGCTACGGTAAGGAAAAGCAGTTCTGCACCCAGGCTGACGAATCCTGCTACCAGCAGAATCGCCGGGCTGGTTTCTCGCTCGATAAGTAGTTTTGTACATTTGTACAGTTGGTACGGCATTGGCCACGGCATCTCGTTTAGCTGCCGTGGCCAATGCATTTCTACGGCGAGTCAGCGGTCGAGTTGACCAGGGGAGGGGTGCCTGCTTCCCTCAGCACTCGCTACCGCAGCGGACGTTATGAACTAAACTGAAGGGAAATCAAGAGTCATGGGGAGCGCCATGCGAACACACATCACTCGACTTACTGCCATTGCCCTATTCGCCCTGCCCGTCGGCATGCCGCACGCTTTCGCTGTTTCGAAGGAAATGATTCAACTGCAAACCCAAGTGCAGCAGTTGCAGGATATGGTGCAGCATCTGCAAACCTCGAACGACGAACGCATGGGCGTGATCGTCAGCCTGGTGCAGCAGAACAGCGACAACGTGAACAAGATGATGTCGGCGGTGAATGCACTGCAGACCACGTTAAAGGCGGAGAGTGATCAGCGGGGCACAAGCAACACACAGCTCTCGACGCAGATTCAATCGCTGAACGATTCCGTCGATGAGATGAAGACGCGCATCGCGAATTTGAATACGCAACTGCAAGCGATGCAGAGCCAGTTGCAGAACGTGAATACGCCGGCGGCGCCTGCGGGTGGCGCGGTGGCTCCAGGGGCCAGTCCGGCGCCTCAAGGGCCGGGAGGCCAGGCGCAAGCTGCTCCGCCGGTTCCCGCGCAGCCTCAGGCTCCTCCTGTCGATCAGCTGTATCAGAGCGCCCTGCGCGATTACAACTCGGCCCAGTACAGCATTGCCACTTCTGAATTCAACGATGTGATTCACAACTATCCGCAGGATCCGCTTGCCGGGAATGCCCAGTATTACCTGGGAGAAATCTCTTATCGACAAGGCAAGTATCAGGCGGCCATCAAGAGCTACGATGCCGTGCTGGAGCAGTATGCGGGCAACTCCAAGGCACCCGCGGCTCAGTTGCGTAAAGGCCAGTCGTTGATTGAGATTGGGCAGAAAGATGCAGGGGTTCGCGAGTTGCGGGCGCTGGTGCAAAGGTACCCCCAGACGCCTGAGGCACAGGAAGGGCGCAGCAAGTTGAACGGTATGGGTGTGCGGATTTATGCCTCCAAACCGAGCGCCTATCCTTCTACTCAGTAAGGGCGGTTGCCGCGGTTGAGGGAGGCATTCGCTCTCCCCTTTTGTCATCTCGACCGGAGGCGAGGGAGAGGCGAACAGCGTTGCCCACACAAGCCAACGGCAGGCTTGTGTGGGGCACCCTCAGCATTTTCTGCTGCTCTAGAAGACTGCAGATCTCTCCACTGCGCTTCGCTCCGGTCGAGATGACAAAGGGGAGAGCGAATGCCTCCCTCAACATCTGGTGAATCGGGATAAAGAGATTCGCCCTTCCAACGACGCAGAGGACCAGCTTCATCGAGGGTAGGTTGCTCCTTAATCCTTCCCTCAACAGATGCACGATTGTGTAAAGACAGTTTCAACGGAAAATCCCCCAAATCACCACCCCTCCCCCATCACTGGACGGTCCTTCTTCTCCAGTGCTATCTTTTCGGACGGCGTCTAATGCCGGCAGTGGGACACACCAATTTCTGCTGAGCGCGCCGGAGGACATGATGGCAACCATCCCCGTAGATTCTCGTATCGGTTCCAAGACCGCAGAATTCTTTTCCCGGCAACACCGCATGCTGATCGATGGACGCTTCGTCCAGGCCGCATCCGGCAAGACATTCCCCGTCTACAATCCCGCCACTGGCGAAGTGGTGGCCCGTGTTCCCGAAGCTGAAGAAGAAGATGTGAACCGCGCAGTGCTCGCAGCACGCCGGGCATTCGACGAAGGTCCGTGGAGCAAGATGTCGACATCGCAACGCGGCCAGTTGATCTGGAAAGTCGCCGACCTGCTCGAAGCCAACCTGGAAGAATTCGCCGAAATCGAGTCGCTCGATAACGGCAAACCCTTCTCCGTCGCCCGCGCCGCCGATCTTCCGCTGGCCGTCGACATGTTCCGCTATATGGCTGGCTGGGCTACCAAGATTACCGGTTCGACGCTTGGCTTCTCCACCCCCGGCGCCTTCCACTCCTATACGCTGCGCGAGCCGATCGGCGTCGTTGGCCAGATCATTCCCTGGAATTTTCCCTTGCTGATGGCAGCGTGGAAACTGGCTCCTGCTCTCGCGGCAGGCTGCTGCGTGGTGCTCAAGGTCGCCGAGCAAACACCGATGTCGGCTCTACGGCTGGCAGAGCTGTTCGATCAGGCAGGCTTTCCTCCGGGCGTGGTCAACATCCTTACCGGCTTCGGCGAGGGTGCAGGCGCCCCCCTGGCAGCACATCCGCTGGTCGACAAGATTGCTTTCACCGGCTCAACCGAAGTGGGCAAACTGATCGTGCAGGCCTCGACGGGCAATCTCAAGAAGGTCAGCCTGGAACTCGGCGGCAAGAGTCCGGCCATCATCTTCCCCGATGCCGACCTGGAGCGGGCGATTCCGGGCACAGCAAGCGCCATCTTCTTTAACCAGGGGCAGTGCTGCTGCGCCGGCTCACGGCTGTTCGTGCATGAAAGCGTCTACGACAAGGTGCTGCGCGGGGTCAGCGACATTGCCAGCGGCATCCACGTCGGGGCAGGGCTCGATCCTAATACGCAGATGGGGCCGCTGGTCAGCGAGGAGCAGTTCGATAAGGTCACCGGCTATATCCAGTCGGGCATCGCCGAGGGCGCTCAGGTCGTTGCCGGTGGCAAGCGGCATGGTGACCGCGGGTACTTCGTGCAGCCGACGGTTCTGACGCAAACCAAGGCGAGCATGAAGGTGGTTCGTGAAGAGATCTTCGGACCCGTGGTCTGCGCAGAGTCTTTCTCTGACGCCGATCTGGATCGGGTCGCCCGCGAAGCAAACAATACCGTGTTTGGGCTTGCATCCAGCGTGTGGACGCGTGATTTAAGCACGGCTCACAAGATGGCGCAGCGCATTCGGTCAGGCACGGTGTGGATCAACTGCCACAACGTGTTCGACGCTTCCCTGCCGTTTGGCGGCTATAAACAGTCGGGCTGGGGTCGTGAAATGGGCGAAGAAGTGCTCCATAATTACACAGAAGTAAAGGCCGTAACAGCGGCGTTGTAGTGAGACGGGGGCCGGCGGATCTCCGGCCCCCTGTACAACATTCTGTGCAAAAAATACATCTTTACAGCATGCCTAAAGAAACCCACCCTGATAGCGATGCTCGCAAAGGCGCGTTCGAAGAAGAGCTCAGCACGCCCTCTACCAACGGCAAACCGAATATGGGTGACCAGATCGGCCACCGCGACCAGGACGAAATGCTGAAGGATTCCGACACGGACTTCCCCGAGCCCGGGTCGAATCCAGAACATAGCGGCGAGCGCCACCGAAGTTTGAATTGAGCAAGCGGCAAAAAGCCCAGGACACCGGTCTGACACCGGTGCTGGGCTTTTTGCTGCTTGAGGCAATCTGCTAGCCGATTTTGGTGAGCTCGCCCTGATTCAGTTCTTTCCAGTTGCGGCCATTGTCTTCGCTGAACTCTGTGCGGAAGTGCATGACCTTGTCGGAGAGGAACTCGTCGTTGGTCAGGAACATGATGGTCTTGTCCTGGCTTTGGACCTCGGTACCGAAGCTCCAGACGTTGCCCTTTACCTGCATCGGCAGTTCGCGCGGCGATTCGTCTTTTTCCACGCCAAAGAACTTATAAGTTTTGGCCGCCTCGTCGTAGGTGTAGACCGACAGGCTGTTGCTTAACCCCGCCGCACCATGCATGAGGTGGTCACAGAGGATGAAGCCGTGATTGGGTGACCAGGTGCACGTCATCTCCGAAGTAACGGAGGCGGCCTCGCTGTAAGGGGTGGTCATGACCTGGGTCTGGGATTGCCATTTGCCTACCCAGACGTTCATCTTAGACAGTTCGGGGGCGACCGCCGGTACATTCAAATGGTCGCTGGCGAGGGCCAGCGTACTGGCTGCAACGACTACGAAGTAAAGCCCTCTTAGGAAATTATTACGCATGCGATCCCCTTGCTCATATCTATGAAACGAGCTGATCATACAACTTTCGGGGAGGTCTACAACACAAAACGTTGTAGCGTTTACGCACGAATGTCCGATAATTACTCGCACCGGTAATGTGACCCAGGTAACGACGACCAGGCATTTTCGGTGGGAATTTTGAACTTTCCAGGGAATCGAGGGTGGGTTTCTTGCGTAAAATCCACCCTCATTCAAACGCTTACTGGTGCTTCTGCATGATCTGTTCGAGCACCTGGCGACCCGGGCGGACCCGGGATTCGGGAAGGGTGGCCAGGGGTTCGTCGACCAGGTTCAGCATGTCGGTGAAGCTGGGTCTCTGGGTGTCGACATAGAAGACGCCGGTGAGCACCTCGCCCTTTTGGTGCGCTTCCATCAGGGCTGTGACCGCTCCAATCCTGCTGGTTGGGTCATATTCCGGGTGGAGCTTGCGCAGGCGCAGGCTGGAACCGTCGTGCATCTGCACTTCGGTCGTGGTTCCAGGGTCATAATCCACTGAGATCTCTTCGAAGCTGGGCACAAAGCCCACCTCGTTGATGGCCTCCTCGTGTTCCTGGACGTATTTGTAGCTCTTGGTCGAGCCTTCGTGATCGTTGAAGGTGACGCAGGGCGAGATGACGTCGAGCATGACCGTGCCCTTATGGGCGATGGCGGCCTTCAGCATGGCGACCAGCTGCTTCTTGTCTCCGGAAAAGGAGCGGCCGACAAACGTCGCCCCCAGTTCAACCGCCATTACGCAGGTATCGATGGGTGGCAGGTCGTTGATGACGCCGGTTTTGAGCGTCGAGCCAAGGTCGGCGGTCGCAGAGAACTGCCCCTTGGTCAGTCCATACACACCGTTGTCTTCGATGATGTAGATCAACGGAAGGTTGCGGCGCATGAGATGGGCGAACTGGCCGAAGCCGATGCTGGCGGTATCGCCGTCGCCGCTGACACCCAGAGCCTTCATGGTGTGGTTGGCCATCAAGGCGCCGGTGGCGACCGAAGGCATACGGCCGTGCACACTGTTGAAGCTGTGTGCGCGGCTCATGAAATAGGCCGGCGTCTTGGAAGAGCATCCGATACCGGAGAGCTTCATCAAGCGCTCGGGCTGAACGCCCATTTCATACATGGCATCGACGATGCGCTCGGAAATTGCATTGTGTCCGCATCCGGCGCAAAGGGTCGTCTTGCCTCCGCGATAGTCGAGCACCTGCAGGCCGATACGATTCTTCTTGGGGCCTGGGGCTGCCGGTGGATTGGCTACTGTCGTCGCCATTTAAATCTCCTCCTGAAGAACCAGCTTGTCGGTCACGGACCGCGCGTCGAGGGGCAACCCGTCGAAGTGGCGAATACTTCTGAGCTTCGTGATCTGGTCAGCGGGAAGATCCAGCTTCAACAGACTCTGCATTTGCGCATCGCGATTCTGCTCGACCACGTAGATCGTCTCGTGGCTCTTCACAAACTCGAGGACTTCGGACGAGAAAGGAAATGCGCGCAGGCGCATGTAATCGGTCTCCACTCCGTACTCCTTTTTGAGTTGATCGCGGCTTTCGCGAACAGCGAAATCGGAGCTGCCGAAGGCGATCAGACCGATTCTGGCTTTGCCGGTCTGCACCATCTCAGGCTTAGGCACCAGGGAGCGCGCGGTATCGAACTTGCGCGCTAACCGCTCCATCAGGTTCTGATAGTCTTCTGGGCGCTCCGTGTATAAGGCCTTTTCGTTGTGACCACTTCCGCGGGTAAAGTAGGCGGCTTTGGGGTGATCGGTTCCCGGCAAGGTGCGATACGGGATGCCGTCTCCGTCTACGTCTCTATAGCGTTCGAATCCACCCAGGCGGTCGAGATCTTCTTTGGAAAGAACCTTACCGCGGCTGATCGGCTTCTCGGGATACGCGAACGGATCGGACATCCAGTTGTTCATGCCCAGATCGAGATCTGAGAGGACGAACACGGGTGTCTGCAATTTCTCGGTGAGATCGAACGCTTCGATGGCGAGTTCGTAACATTCATTGACCGAGGCAGGCAGCAGCATCACGTGCTTGGTATCGCCGTGCGAGAGGTAGGCGATCGACAGCAGATCACCCTGCATGGTGCGGGTGGGCATACCGGTCGAAGGACCGACACGCTGCACGTCGAAGATGACTCCCGGCAACTCAGAGAAGTAGCCCAGGCCGGCAAACTCGGCCATGAGGGAAATTCCAGGGCCTGAGGTGGAGGTCATGGAACGCGCCCCGGCCCAGCCGGCGCCTAACACCATGCCGACAGCAGCCAGTTCGTCTTCTGCCTGCACGATGGAGAAGGTCGCTTTGCCGCTTTCTTCCACGCGGTGCTTCTTCATGAAGTCGATAAGGCTTTCAACGACGGACGAGGAAGGCGTGATGGGATACCAGGTAACGACCGTGACACCGGCAAACATGCAGCCGAGGGCGGCGGCCGCGTTGCCGTCGATGATGATCTTGCCTGCGGTCGCGTTCATGGCTTCGAGCGCGAGGCCATCCTGCTTGGTAAGCGAAGCGGCAGCGAAATCGAAGCCTGCCTTTACGGCTGTCCAGTTGAGGTCGGCGGCTTTCTGCTTACGCGCGAATTGGCGCCGCACCGACTTCTCCACCACCGCCATGTCCATGTTGAGCAACTGGGCAACGACGCCCACGTAGATCATGTTGCGCACCAGCTTGCGCAGCTTCGCTTCAGGACAGACGGCAGCGGTCAACTTGTCGAAAGGAACGGGATAGCAGATGACGTCGTCGCGATACTGCCTCAGGTTCAGCGCTTCGTCATAGATGGCGGCGGCACCGGCGGGCAGCGACAGAATATCTTCCTTCGCCGTCTCGGTGTTCATTGCGACCAGCAACTCGATCTCGCGCTTGCGCGCGACATAACCGTGTTTGCTGGCGCGGATCGTGTACCAGGTGGGCAGGCCTGCGATGTTCGATGGAAACAGATTCTTGCCGCTTACCGGAATGCCCATTCCGAATATGCTTTTGAGCAGCACCAGATTGGCAGACTGCGACCCGGATCCATTCACGGTCGCGACCTGGATGCTGAAATCGTTAATGATCCTCTTGGATGTTGGCGTCTGTAGTACCGCAGCGCTACCCGTTCCGAGTGCGCCCACGGCAACGTCTCCTGTCGCCATTTGGCCGGATTCCTTCCCCACTGAATTGAGCGGTACCACCGAGGCCAGACGACTGGCCTGAACCAGCGATCCCTTAAGCAAGCCATTCGTTGGCCAGAAGTCTGGATCAAGAAGTGTATCCTGATTCCCGCTGAATACATTATAAGTCAGTGGTTTGCCGCCCTCTTACCCTGTCAAGCCTAATGGCTATAATTTGCCACTAGATGGAAGCTGGCCATCGGCAAACGGTAAGGTCTGCCGATCTATAAAATTGCGATCTTTGGGGAATTGCGATCTTTGGGAAAACGCGATTTTTTTGAATTGCGATTTTTGGAATTGCGACTTTTGGGGAAGGACTTACAATACCGCCATGCTGCTCGAAGGCATTTTCGCCGCCGTCACTACCTGCTTCTATCCCGATGGACGCCCTTACTGGCGCAAGCTGGAAGGGAATATCGAACGCTACTCACGCACGGCGATGAGCGGCATGGTGCTGCTCGGCTCGACGGGAGAAGCCGTCATGCTGAGCGATGAGGAATCGCGCGAAGTGCTGCGCGTGTCGCGCGATGCAGCCGCCGCCGAGAAGGTGTTGCTCGCAGGAGTGGGCCGCGAGAGCGTTTACGAAACATTGCGACTGGCTGAGTACGCAGCGGAACTTGGGTACGATGCGGTGCTCGTGAGAACTCCGCATTTTTACCGGCGGCAAATGCGCGACCGGGAGATGTTGACGTACTACCAGGCAGTGGCGGACCGGTCTCCCCTGCCGGTGGTTTTGTATAGCGTGCCGCCCTGCACCGCCTATGATCTGCCGGTCGCGGTGGTTGGAGAGTTGGCGATGCACCCCAACATCATTGGGATGAAGGATTCCAGCGGGAACGTGGCGCGGATCGCTGAACTGGTGAACGCTACACGTGGGGCTCGCAAGCGGACAGTTCCAGTGACAACGGTGTTTGCCGCGGTGACGGGCCGGATGATGGCTGCGCCGGCTCCCGCTTCAGGGAGCGCTACGTTTGTTGCCGCGGATCAGCTTGGTTCGAGTGGAACGGCGATCGCCGCCGCTCCACCTAAACCCGCGTTAAAAACACGCACGCGAGAGGTAGGGTTTCAGTTGCTATGTGGTTCGGCGCAGACGCTGTATCCGTCACTGGAAGCCGGGGCTACGGGTGGTGTGCTGGCGTTGGCGACGTTTGCCCCGCAGGCAAGCTGTGAAGTGTATGCAGGCTGGGCGGAGAAGAACCCTGCACTCGCCGCGGAAAAACAGGAGCGCATCGTGAAAGCCGGCGTTGAGGTTTGCGGAGTCATGGGGATTCCCGGTGTGAAGTACGCGCTTGATTTGAATGGTTACTATGGCGGCCGCCCTCGCATGCCGCTGCTCCCGCTCTCTGCAGAAGAACAGCGCAAAGTCGAAGAACTGACAGCGGATATTCGTAACTGATGCTTCGTCATTCCCCTCCAACCGAGGTTCGAAGGGATAACCAGGTTGTCCGCCGGAGGCTAATGCCTCGGTTGATTTTGCAGCGCTCACCCGTCCAGGACTGACAACTACCGAGCCGCCAGCGCCTCCCGGTGAAGTTCCTGCAACGTATTCACCGTGATCTGGCGGCGCTGCGTGGCGAAGATGCCCTCTGCCGCTGCACGCGCAGCAGCCATCGTGGTTATGCAGGAAATACGCTGCGTGACGGCCGCTCTACGGATGGCTCGCTCATCGAAGAAAGTGTCCTGACCGTGAGGCGTGTTGATGATGAGTTGAATCCGCTCTCCCTTAATCAGATCAACCACGTTTGGGCGGCCTTCCTTCACTTTGTAAACCCGCTCAACACTGAGACCGGCTTTCTCCAGAACATCCGCCGTACCGTGAGTGGCCACCAGATGGAAACCCAACTCCACATACTGCCGGGCAACGTCTACCAGGACCGCCTTGTCGCGATCGTTCACGCTGAAGAAGACCGTTCCCTTCACGGGCAGCGACTGCCCGGCGGATAACTGAGCCTTGGCGAAGGCTTCACCGAAGTTGTCGGCAACACCCATCACTTCACCTGTCGACTTCATCTCCGGGCCCAGCACCGTATCTACACCAGGAAATTTGTTCCAGGGGAAGACAGGCGACTTCACATAAAAATGTGTCCCGGTGCCGAGATCGCTGCGATCGGCTACCTGTTCGGGCATCAGGTCGCGCAGGGTTCGCCCGGTCATCAGACGGGCGGCCATCTTGGCGAGCGGCACTCCCGTTGCCTTCGAGACGTACGGTACAGTACGTGAGGCGCGGGGGTTCACTTCGATGACGAATACCTTGTCCTGCTCGCCCGGCCTGCGCTGGATGGCAAACTGCAGATTGACGAGGCCTACGACGTTGAGCGCTAAGGCCAACTTGCGCGTGTAGGTACGAATGGTCTCGAGTGTCGACGCAGCAAGATCTGCCGCGGGCAGCACGCAAGAGGAGTCGCCGGAGTGGATGCCGGCCTCTTCAATATGCTGCATGATGCCGGCGATGACGACGTCTCTGCCGTCGCAGAGTGCGTCCACGTCTACTTCCACCGCATCTTCGAGGAAATGATCCACCAGGACGGGCCGCTCCTGCGAGTATTCGACCGCTTCCTTCATGTAGCGGCGCACTGCATCGGCGTCATACGCGATGACCATGGCGCGTCCACCTAATACATAGGAAGGCCGCACCAGAACCGGGTAACCGACGCGCTCGGCGCCTTCCAACGCTTCTTCGATGTTGGTGACCATGGCGCCTGGAGGTTGCGGAATATTCAGTTCCTCGAGCAACGCGCCGAAACGCTTGCGATCTTCAGCGAGATCGATGGACTCAGGAGAAGTGCCCAAAATCTTGATTCCCGCCGCCTTCAAAGGAATGGCCAGGTTCAGCGGAGTCTGCCCGCCAAACTGCACAATCATGCCGATATCGGCGCCCGACGATGCCTCGTGTTCATACACAGCCAGAACGTCTTCGTAGGTGAGCGGCTCAAAGTAGAGGCGGTCACTGGTGTCGTAATCGGTCGAGACGGTCTCGGGATTGCAGTTGACCATGATGGTCTCGTAGTCGTCGTCCCGGAGGGCGAAGGCTGCATGGCAACAGCAGTAGTCGAACTCGATTCCCTGCCCGATGCGGTTTGGCCCGCTGCCGAGGATGATGACCTTGCGGCGCGCGGTCGGTGGCGCCTCGTCTTCTTCGTCGTAGCTGGAATACAGGTAAGGCGTTTCGCTTTCGAACTCGGCCGCGCAAGTGTCGACCTTCTTGAAGATCGGCGTGATGCCGAGACGGCGGCGCATTTCCCCGACTTCGATCGCTCCCGCCTGCGAATCCTTGTTCCATACTTCGGCGATGCGCGCGTCAGAGATGCCCATCCTCTTGGCCTTGCGCAACAGATCGGCCGGCAGGGTGTCTACCTTGAACTCCTCGAACTTCTGGATCGTGTCAGTGATCTCCTTGATTTGATAAAGGAACCAGGGATCCATGGAGGTCATGCGAGCCACTTCACGCACCGACATGCCGGTACGGAATGCATAACGGACGTAGCTGAGCCGTTCCGGTTGCGGCGTGACCAGGCGCTGCGTCAACCTCCGCGGTTCAATCACTTCAGCGCCAACGCGCTTGCCCGTATCGAGCGAGCGCAGAGCCTTCATCAACGCTTCCTTGAACGTGCGGCCCAGGGCCAGCACTTCGCCGACCGACTTCATCTGCGGTCCAAGGTTCTCATCCGCCCCGGGGAACTTCTCGAACTGCCACTTGGGAATCTTCACGACGACGTAGTCGATGCTCGGCTCGAAGCAGGCAGGGGTTTTGCGCGTGATGTCGTTCGGAATCTCGTCGAGCGTATAGCCGACGGCCAGCTTGGCGGCGACTTTCGCGATGGGAAACCCGGTCGCCTTCGAAGCAAGTGCCGACGAACGCGAGACGCGCGGGTTCATTTCGATCACCGTCATGCGTCCGGTTGCCGGGTTGACCGCGAACTGCACATTCGATCCGCCGGTCTCGACGCCAATTTCGCGCATGATGCGGATGGCTGCGTCGCGCATGGCCTGATACTCGCGGTCTGTGAGCGTCTGCGCCGGCGCCACGGTAATGGAGTCGCCGGTGTGGACGCCCATCGGGTCCATGTTCTCGATCGAGCAGATGATGATGACGTTGTCGGCAAGATCACGCACGACTTCGAGTTCGTATTCCTTCCAACCGAGAACGGACTCTTCGATCAGGCACTCGTGCACCGGCGAGAGATCGAGACCTCGACCGAGAATGTCCATCAACTCTTCGCGGTTGTAGGCAATGCCGCCGCCCGAACCACCCAGAGTAAACGAGGGGCGGATGATGACCGGAAAGCCAATCTTCGAAGCGAACTCGGAACCGTCGCGTATGTTGTTGACCAACGCGGACCGGGGAACATCAAGGCCGATGCGGGCCATGGCGTCTTTGAACAGGAGACGGTCTTCAGCCTTCTTGATTGCCCCGAGGCGGGCGCCGATCATTTCTACGTCGTACTTATCGAGGATGCCTGCATCGGCAAGATCGACGGCCAGGTTGAGCGCAGTCTGCCCGCCGACGGTCGGCAGCAGAGCAAACTTGCCTACGCGACGGCCGCTGGAATCGGTCATCCGTTCCGATTCGCGCCGAATAATCTCTTCCGCGTATTCACGCGTCAACGGCTCGATATAGGTGCGGTCGGCAAGCTCGGGATCGGTCATGATGGTGGCCGGATTGGAATTGACCAGCACCACCTCGTAGCCCTCGGCCTTGAGCGCCTTGCAGGCTTGCGTGCCCGAGTAGTCAAACTCCGCCGACTGGCCGATGACGATCGGGCCCGAGCCGATCACGAGAATCTTGGTTATATCGTTCCTGCGTGGCATTTTTATTTCTTCCGTTCGATAAAAGGGCCGGGGATGATCCCGGCCATCTAATCCGGCCGATGGGCCCGAAATTGCTGATTTATTTCTTCCACTCTTCCATCATCTTCCTGAAGTCGCGGAAGAGATAGTTGGAGTCGTGCGGTCCCGGGCTTGCCTCAGGGTGGTACTGCACACTGAACAACGGCAGCGTGCGATGTCGCAGACCCTCAAGGGTGTTGTCGTTTAAGTCTACGTGGGTCAATTCGACCTCGTCCTGGTTGATGGACGCCGGATCGAGGGCAAAGTTGTGATTGTGCGCCGTGATCTCCACCTTGCCTGTTTGCATCTGCTGCACCGGGTGGTTGCCGCCGTGGTGGCCGAACTTCAGCTTGTATGTCTTTCCACCGAGAGCCAAGCCGATCAACTGGTGCCCCAGGCAGATGCCGAACATCGGCCTCTGCCCCATCAGCTTGCGGATGTTCTCCTGTGCATAGGTCACGGGCTCAGGATCGCCGGGGCCGTTCGACAGGAAAATTCCATCCGGGTTCATCGCCAGCACTTCTTCCGCCGGGGTTTCCGCCGGAACCACCGTTACGCGGCAGCCTTCGATTGCCAGCATGCGAAGAATGTTGTGTTTGATGCCAAAGTCATAGGCAACGACATGGAGATGCGGTTCAGGTAAACGCAGACTCTCGTCGCCCTGTTGCAGCGGGTCGCCGTCGAAGTTCCGCCGGTCGTTCTTATCCCACTGGTATGCGGCCTTGGTGCTCACGACCTTGGCGAGATCGGTGCCGTCGATCTTGCGGATGCCGCGCGCCTTGAGAACGAGTTTGTCCACATCCGTCTCAAGCGAGGAGATGACGCCGCGCAACGCTCCGTGCGTGCGCAGATGGCGAACGACGGCACGCGTGTCGATCTCGGCGATCACAGGAACGTTGAAACGTTCAAGATATTCCTCCGTGACCTGCTGTGAGCGCCAGTTGGAACTAATGGGCGAGAACTCGCGCGTGACCAGACCCTCGATATACGGGCGGCTGGCCTCATCGTCTGCTGTGTTGGTGCCGTAATTCCCAATCTGTGGATTGGTCAGGACAACAATCTGCCCTGCATAAGAAGGATCGGTGAATATTTCCTGGTAGCCGGTCAGGGCGGTATTGAAAACCACCTCGCCAAAACATTCTCGTTTGGCGCCATAGCTCTCACCGCGGAAGATGCGCCCGTCTTCGAGCGCGAGGATTGCCTGCATGGCTTCTCCGTCGAGTGGATTCAATAGAGTTTATCAGGTATCGACGGATTTCCTACTACGCGACGGAAGAAAGGGAAACGTATGCGGGTTTCTCTCAAGGAAAGCCGCAGGAAGTTCGCTGAAGCAGCAAGTCTCTACAGGAAATCCGGGGTATCGACGGCTGAGGTGCGGAGAGCTAGCGGATAACTCCCATGTCTTCCGTTGGCCAGTAAACGAAGGAGGCTTTGCCGTAGATGAGACTGCGGGAAACGGGCCCAAAATCGCGGCTGTCGCTCGAAATGGAACGGTGATCGCCCATGACGAAATATTGATCGGGCGGAATCACCATTGCATCCTGCGACCGGCTGTCGTGGTATTTGCCCGGCACATACGGCTCGGGCAGCAACCGGCCATTCACATACGCGCGGCCATCATCGATGCGCAGGTCATCGCCGGGTACAGCGATCACGCGTTTGATGTAGCTCTTCTTTGGATCGCGCGGGTAATGGAAAACTACGACATCGCCACGTTGAATGCTCTCGAAGTGATAGACGAACTTGTTGATGAAGAGACGATCCTGGTCTCCCAGGCGAGGCATCATGCTGGTGCCCTCTACCCTGACCGGCTGATAGAGAAAGGTGATGATGAAGAAAGAGATGGTGAGGGAGAAAAGCATATCGCGGCCCCAAAGACCGAAGCTGCGGCCCGGCAACTCCGGGGCCGGTGGCGGTAATGTTTCCTGCGGCTGCCCGGTTTCCGTCTCTTGATTCATCCCACTGAAAGTATAGCCGTATGGCTTGAGCGGAGGATGAAGGTGGGATCTGCCCTGGCAACAATAGTTCTGGCATCAAAACGACGGGGGGGCCTGCTCCCAGTAACAAAACAACGTTAAGATGCGTGGTAGCCCATGGCTTCCCTCTCCACCACTCATCAGAAGGAACAGTTTGCCGCCGCTTACTCCGTTTTGGAAAGGGCAATCGCAGACCATGCCTTTCCTGGCGCGGCATTTGGAGTCCTCTCGCGCGGCGAGGTATTGGCGCTTGATGGCGTGGGCCGGTTTAGATATGAGCAGTCGACGCCGGCGGTTGGGCCGTCGACCGTCTACGACCTGGCCAGTGTCACCAAGGTGATGGCTACCACGGCGATGGCGATGCTGCTGCATCAGCGCGGCCGGCTTTCACTCGATCAGCCCCTGTGCGAGATACTTCCCGGTTTTGCACAGGATGCGGGTGCTGATGGCGCGCGCCGCCAGGTCACTCCGCGTCTGCTTCTGGCGCATGCTTCCGGACTGCCCGGATACGTGAAGCTCTTCTGCCAGTCGAAGAATCGCGCTGAACTGCTCGATGCCTGCATGAGGTTGCCGCTCGTTTACCCACCCGGCACCCAGCAGGAGTACTCCGACCCGGGCTTCATTCTCTTGGGCCACGCATTGGAAGCGATCGCAGGCGAAGGGCTCTCCACGTTCTGTGCTCGCGAGGTATTCACACCGCTGGGGATGACAAGCACGCGCTTCTGCCCCCAGGACGATGAGCGCACAGCCATTCCGCCGACCGAAAAAGACACAACCTTTCGCCATCGCGTCATCCAGGGTGAAGTGCAGGATGAAAACTGCTTCGTACTCGGGGGCGTTGCGGGCCATGCCGGGCTGTTTTCGCATGCGCTCGATCCCCTTCTCTACGCAGAGTGCCTCCTCGGCAACGGAAAACAACTTTTTGCTCCGAAAACAGTCCAACTGTTTAGCACCCGCGCTGAGTTGCCGGGTGGCAGCTCCCGGGCGTTGGGATGGGATACACCCTCTCAACCCTCCTCCTCCGGTAGTTACTTCAGCCGCCACTCAGCCGGACATCTTGGCTATGCAGGCACTTCGCTATGGATCGACTTCGAACGGCATCTGGCCATCGTATTGCTCAGCAATCGAACCTGGCCCGACCGGCAGAACCAGGCGATTCGTGGTATTCGGCCCGCCTTTCACGACGCGGTTATCCAGGCAACCTAAGGGCGGGAATGGCCCGCCTTTCACGACGCGGTTGTCCAGGCAACCTAAGGGGGCGCGTAGGGTATAACACAGGGGCGGAGTACGGACCTGAAACGCCATAACCCGAAAGTGTTTGTGTGGATGGCACGATAAACCCTAAATTCAGCGCAAACTTTGGTCACTTGGAGCTAAAATCGTTTAGTTCAGTTGGAGCTGAGTAATCGAACATGGCCACGACAAGCACTCTACAAACGGAGGCAGGCACCGCCCACGAAGCGCATAGTGATCCGTCGCAGCGCCTGCACAACCTGACGACCGAAGGCTCGAATGAAGCCTCGATGGGTTTCGATACCAAATCTGCTCTTGAAATCGCCCGCATCATCAATCACGAAGATTCCAAGATCGCCGCAGCAGTAAAGAAATCGCTTCCGGAAGTTGCACTGGTGATTGACGTAGTTGCGCGCAGCCTGCGCGATGGCGGCAGATTGATTTATGTAGGCGCAGGATCGAGCGGCCGCATTGCCGGCCTCGATTCCGCCGAATGCCCACCGACGTTTTCGACCCCTCCACAAAGCGTGCAGTACATCATGGCCGGTGGCCCCAAGGCCCTGGCATCTTCGGTAGAAGTGAACGAAGACTCAACCGAGCTGGGACAGCGTGATATCGCCCGCCGGCGCCCGACTCGTAAAGATGTCGTGATCGGTCTTTCTTCGAGCGGCCGCACACCCTATGTCGTCGCCGCCGTCGAATACGCGCGGGCGCGGGGAGCGAAAACAGCCGCGGTTACCTGCAACCACAACACTCCTCTTTCCAGCGTTGCCGACATTTGCGTCGTCGCTGAAGTCGGACCCGAAGTGATCTCCGGATCGACCCGCATGAAGGCCGCGACTGCGCAGAAGATGGTGCTGAACATGATCACCACAGGCGCAATGACCCGGTTGGGATATGTCTATGACAATCTCATGGTCAACGTGCACATGCAGAACACCAAGTTGGTGGAGCGTGGAATCAGCATTCTGATGCGCGCATGCAAGATCGACCGCGAGCAGGCCGTGCTGACCATCAAATCTGCCGGGCGGAGCGTACCCGTCGCACTGGTGATGCTCAAGGCCGGAGTCGACAAGCCTGAGGCTGTTCGCCGTTTGGCCAAGTCGGATGGAAATGTTCGGCTCGCGATCGAAGACACAACGCTCGAACTGTAGCGACACCGGTTTCACAATTCTATAAATTAGTAAGCAACACCCACGGGGCCGTCATGGATAAGTTTGTAATTCGCGGCGGTAATCCGCTGCTCGGAACGATTCGGGTGAGTGGAGCAAAGAACTCCGCCCTGCCCTGCATGGCAGCCGCAATTCTCACCGAAGACGAAGTGGTGCTGGAAAATATTCCGCAGGTGCGCGACATTGAGACGGAGCGCAAGCTGCTCGTTTCCATGGGCGCCGAAGTCGAGCTTGGCTACGGCCGCGCACAGCATCGCACCAGCATCAGTTGCCGCGTGCTCTCTGACCCCACGGCGAAATACGAGATCGTCAAGACCATGCGCGCGTCTTCTCTCGTTTTGGGGCCCCTGGTCGCGCGCTGCGGACTTGCGCGCGTCGCTCAACCTGGCGGTTGCGCCATTGGCGACCGGCCGATCGACCTGCACCTGAAGGGCCTGGAAGCGATGGGCGCCACCATCGTGCAAGAACACGGCTACCTCGAAGCCCGCGCCGAACGCCTGCATGGCGCGCACATCGTGTTCGATAAGATAACCGTGACGGGTACAGAAGACCTGCTCATGGCCGCCGTGCTGGCTGACGGCGATACCCTTTTAGAGAACTGCGCGCGCGAGCCTGAAGTAACCGACCTTGCCGCCCTGCTCGTAGCCATGGGCGCACACATCGAAGGAGCGGGTAGTCCAACGATGCGCGTCAAAGGCGTGAACAAGCTGCATGGGGCGAAGCATCGCATCAACCCCGACCGCATCGAGGCAGGAACATTCCTGGTGGCAGGCGCAATCACCGGGGGTGACCTGGTGGTGGCCAATTGCCAGCCGGCGCACTTGTCGGCACTGGTCACCAAGCTCGAAGCTTGTGGGGTTCGGGTCTCCCCCATGGGCGCGGATTCACTGCGTGTGCGCAGCGAAGGCAATCTGCAGGCCAACGACATCTCGACCGAAGAATATCCGGGCTTCCCTACCGACATGCAGGCGCAGTACATGGCGCTGGCAACGCAGGCGGAAGGCACGACGACCGTGAAGGAAAATATCTTCGAGAATCGGTTCATGCACGTGGGTGAACTCGTCCGCATGGGAGCCAACATCAAGGTGGACGGACGCTCGGCTACTGTTCGCGGCAAGACAGAACTCTCGTCTGCCGTGGTCATGTGCTCTGATCTGCGCGCCTCGGCTTCGTTGGTGCTGGCCGCCCTGGTGGCCGACGGCGAGTCGATTCTGGATCGCGTCTACCATATCGATCGCGGCTATGAGCGGATTGAAGAGAAACTGCGCGGTGTGGGCGCGCAGATTCGCCGCATGGGCGACCTGTTCGCGAGCGGTAAGCGCGAAGCCGCGCTCGAAGCCCAAACCACCTAGAGAGCAGTCCGAGCAGGTGTTACGCCGAAGCGAACGAGCTTCACCGCGGTTTTCCCCCGAAGAAAACCACACCCGGTTGCATCTTAACCGCTTTAATTCTCTGCGCCCACATCCGGCATTCCTGCATCCATCTCCATGTGAGGTGAAGCAATGCCGGAGAATCAGGCTGTGCTGCGAGAACAACTTTTCCAATTGCTTTGTGGGGCAAATGCCCATGTAGACGTGCTGTCGGCATTCAAGGATTTTCCTGTCGAACACTACGGTACAAAGCCCGAGGGCGCTCCGCACTCCGCCTGGGAACTGCTCGAGCACATGCGCATCGCGCTGCGCGACATCTGGGACTTTTCCACCCATCCTGAATACGTCGAGCCCAAATGGCCGGATGATTACTGGCCCGCATCCGCGGAACCACCCACGAAGAATGCCTGGCGCACGTCGTTGAAGGCGCTGGAAGAGGATCTGGCGGCTTTTGGTGAGTTGGTCAAGAACCCTGCCAGCAATCTGTTTGCACAGATTCCCTGGGGTAATAAAGACCAGACATTGCTACGAGAAGTGCTGCTGGCTGCCGATCACAACAGCTACCATGCGGGCGAGGTAGTGTTCTTAAGGCGAATTCTGGGTATCTGGCAAAGCTGAACGTCAGCGATGCTTGGCGTGGCACGCGAGAAGGGCTGCAGGGCTTGGTCCCGTCATTTTGAACCCAGGACGCTGGTACGAATCCGGGGTAGTTTTTAAGGGGGTTCGCTGCGTTCTCTGTCGAATGCCCGCTTTACTTCCAGCTAACGGCTAGCTGCCAGCGCATATGGCGCTGTGCGGTCTTGCGCAGCACGCGCTCGAATTCTTCCATCTCGCGCAGAACCGCCGGAGTTTCTGTTCCCAGCGCGGTGGGCGATGCCTTCAGGTGATCGAGCAGCGTGCAGACGCTGATCAAGCCGTCTTCCGGCGAAAACCACTGCGGCGGCGGCAGTGTTTTTGCCCATTCCGGGTCGCCGGCTCCCTCTTCGAGCAGCAGGGCCATGGAGTTTTCATCCGCCGAAAAAAACTCCAGCAGAGGTTTGATCCCCAGGCGTTGCGCCATCTTCTCCAGAGCATCCTCGTTACGAGCGAGTGCCCTGCCATTCACGAAGATGTCGAAGCCCGGATCTTCACCTTCGACGACGATGTATAAACTCGCACTCATCGCCTGCATTTTAACGCATCCAAGCTGTGGATGAAGCCGACTTCCGTCATCAATTTGTCCCAAAAGGAAACGCTCTTGTCATTGTTTAGGCTGCCTCAAAATAAAAAGGGGTTGCGCTTGCACGCAACCCCTTTTAGCCAATGCCCTGACTAGCGGACCTTACTGCGGGCCGCGGCTTCCACCACCGCTAGAACCGCCGCCGGGACCACGGCCACGGCTGCGATGCCGTCTGCGGCGCTGACCACCCGCACCGCCTCCAGAACCGCCGCCACCGGGCCGGCGAGCTTCCGCCGGCGCCGCATCGGGCGCACCGTCGGCACGGTTGAAGTTCGGCTCATCACCACCCTCGACAAAGGGCTCCTCGTCGTCGAAGTCTTCCCCGCCCTCGATGGTGATGGTGCTGGCGTTAGAAACCGGCTGGCGTTCCACAGGAGCCGGCGGCCGCGGTGCACGCGGAGCCGCTTCACCGCCGCCGCCCGACTCTCCGCCACGCGGAGGCTCAGCAAGCCCGAGCTTTTCGCGCTGTTCTTTGAGCAGTGCCTTGCGCGACAACTTGATGCGGTTGCCTTCGATGCCGAGAACCTTGACCAGGACCTGATCGCCTTCGCGCAGTTCGTCCTTCACGTCTTTGACGCGATGCTCGGCAATCTCGCTGATGTGCAGCAATCCGTCGGTGCCCGGGAAGAGTTCGACAAACGCGCCGAACTCAGCCAACCGCACCACCTTGCCGAGGTAGGTCTTGCCTACTTCCGGCACTGCCGTCAGATTGCTGATCATCTCGAGCGCCTTCTTCAGGCCCTCTTCGTCGCTCGAGGCAACATTGACGCGGCCGGTGTCGTCCACGTCGATCTTGACGCCCGTGACTTCGATGATGCCGCGAATGGTCTTGCCGCCCGGTCCGATCAGGTCACGAATCTTGTCGGTCGGAATCTGCAGCGTGTGGATCTGCGGCGCGAACTTCGACTTCTCGACGCTCGCGCTGGGCAGCGCTTCATCCATCTTGTCTAACAGGAACAACCGGCCGCGACGGGCTTGCTCAAGCGCTTCGCGCATGATCTGCCCGGTGACGCCGCTGATCTTGATGTCCATCTGCAGCGCGGTGATGCCTTGGCGGGTGCCGGCCACCTTGAAGTCCATGTCGCCGTAGTGATCTTCAGCGCCTGCAATGTCGGTCAGGATGGCGTAATTGTCGCCTTCCTTCACCAGACCCATGGCCACGCCGGCCACCGCTCCCTTGAGGGGAATGCCCGCCTGCATAAGCGCCAGGCTGGCGCCGCACACACTGGCCATCGAGGAAGAGCCGTTCGATTCCAGAATGTCGGAGACGACGCGCATGGTGTAGGGCGATTCGTCTTCACCAGGCAACACGGCAGAAATGGCACGCTCGGCCAACGCACCGTGGCCGATTTCACGCCGTCCGGTACCGGTCATGCGGCCCACTTCGCCGACGGAGAACGGCGGGAAGTTGTAATGCAGCATGAAACGCTTGCGCTGCTCGCCTTGATAGGTTTCCAGGCGCTGCGAATCGTCGGTTGTACCGAGTGTGACGGTAACCAGTGCCTGCGTTTCGCCGCGGGTAAACAAGGCGGAACCGTGCACACGGGGCAGCACGCCGGTTTCAATCGTGATCTCGCGGATCTGATCGAAGCTGCGGCGGTCTGGCCGGATACGGTCTTTGGTGACCTGCTCACGGAAAATGCGCTCGCGCATGGTTTCAAAGTACTTTGACAGTTTCTTTTTGGCTTCCGCGTCGCCTTCGGGGAGTTCCTTCGCCAACTCGTCCTTGACCTGCTTGACCAATGCATAGCTTTCGGTCTTGGCGTGCTTGTTGGTGTCGAGAGCATCTTTCAGCTTGTCGCCGGCCTTGGCGTTGAGCGCTGCGAAGTACTCCTCGTCAAACTCAACCGGCGCTACCACACGCTTCGGCTTGCCGGCCTTGGCGACCAGGTCGTCGACCGCGGCGCAGATCTTCTTGATTTCGGTATGACCGAACTCGATGGCATCGACCACCGTTTCTTCCGTCACGCCGTTGGCGCCGCTCTCGATCATGACCACGCCGTCTTTGGTTGCAACCACGGTGATGCTTAACGTGCTCACCAGGCGCTCAGCGTAGGACGGATTCACGACGAACTGGCCATCGATCTGGCCCACGCGCACCGCGCCGATAGGTCCACCGAAAGGAATGTCGGAGAGGGCCAGGGCAGCCCCTGCAGCGTTGATGCCGATGATGTCGGGATCGTTTTCCTTGTCCGCGGACATGACCAGGGCGATGACCTGGGTCTCATTGCGGAAGTTCTTGGGGAACATGGGGCGGATGGGGCGATCGATCTGGCGGCAGGTGAGCACTTCGCGCTCGCTTGGGCGGCCTTCACGCTTGATAAAGCCGCCGGGGATGCGTCCGCCGGCGTACGTGTATTCGCGGTAATCCACGGTGAGAGGGAAGAAATCGAGCCCCTCTTTTGGTTCGGGAGCGGCCACCGCGGTGGCCAGCACTACGTTGTCGCCCTGCGTTACCAGCACGGCGCCAGAAGCCTGCTTGGCCATACGGCCAGTTTCAAAAGTCAGTCGCTTGCCACCGGCAAGCTCGACAGTCACTTCCTGTTTCATAAAATCCTCATTTCGAATGTGCACCAAGGGCGGCGGGGCGCGCAGAGATCATTACATTGGGTGTGCAGAAGGCGGGAACTGCGCCGGAGCAAGATGCGAAGCCTGAAACAGGCTTCGCTATGGGTCTACGTTGACTCTGCTCGACGCGCAACCATGGAAGGACCACAGTTGGTGACTGGCATGCTGACGCACGCGCGCCAACCGGTGCTGCCCCGTATGCACCAGCCGTCTCAGCGTTCAGCTCAATCCAGTCGTTTCGCCTTATGGTGGGGTACAAGTTGCTCGCTTGCTTACTTGCGAATGCCCAGCTTACCGATGACGTCGCGGTAGCGGTCAGAGTTGTTCGTCTTGAGATAATCCAGCAGACGTCGGCGTTTGCTCACCAGCATCAGCAGACCGCGCCGCGAGGCGTGATCTTTCTTGTGGAGCTTGAAGTGCTCGGTCAGCTCACCAATACGTTCACTGAGAATCGCAATCTGCACTTCCGGGCTACCCGTGTCACTGTCATGGGTGCGAAAGCGCGTAATAACTTCGGTCTTCTTTGCAAGTGCCAGCACGGCAGCGCTTACTCCTCTACGTTTAAATCGAGTCCACTCTCTAAGTGTCTGACTAAGAATAACATGGCGTCCGCAAATGGGCGGGGGAATGTGCTGATTTTCGCACGAGTGAACCGCTAAGAGTCTCACTGGATGGCCTTTAGGCCAGAGCCGCCTCATTCCATCATCACCGGGCCACCGCCACCAGGCCGGTTGCGGTCGAGCAGGAAGGCCAGCGGCACCATCAGAATGGCGGCCATGGTTAACACAAAGTAAACATCTACGTAGGCAAGAGCCTGGGTCTGGGCCTGAAGATGGCTATACAACTGCCCCTGCGCCAGGTGCAACGCGTTGCCCTTGCCGGCCGCGCCTTCGAAAGTGCTCTTGAGGGCGTCCATCTGTATCTGGTAATTGCTGTTGGCCGGCGACGTATGCCTTGAGAGTTGATTCTGGCGCCACTGCGTCCGCTCCGTCACCAGCGCATTGGTGAGCGAAATAAGAATACTGCCGCCGATGTTGCGGACGAAGTTGATCAGCCCCGATACCTGGTTGTTCTTCTCCGGAGGAATCCCGAAGTACGCGGCCGTAGTGACGGAGATGAAGACAAAAGGAATCGCGGCAATTTGAAGCACGCGCAACTTGGAAGCAAAGCCAAAGCTGATGAGCAGGCTGAGATGCGTCGCCGTGTAGAAGTAAGACAAGGCAAACAAGAAGAAGCCCATGGCAATGAGATTGCGCGCCGGGAAGCGGCTCACTGCCTGGCCGGCCATGGGCATCATGACCAGCAAGACCAGTCCCCCGGCAGAGAGAGACAGCCCGGCAATGGTCGCGGTATAGCCGAGTTGCTGTTGCAGGAACTGCGGCTGCAAAACCGTGGTCGCATTGAGAAATCCGCCAGTCAGCAACATGAGAAACGCGCACACGGCAAAGTTCTTGAACTTGAAGAGCCGCAGATCCATCAGCGGCCTCTCGGTACGAAACTCCCAAATGATTAAAACGATGAAGGAGAGGATGAACGCCGTGCCCATGGTCACGATGAAATTCGATCCGAACCAGTCCTTCTCCTCACCCTTGTCGAGCATGATCTGCAGCGCGCCCATGGAAATGATCAGCAGGCTCAGGCCGATGTAATCGATGCGGTAGAGATTTTTGCGATCTGATTTTTGATAGGGAGGATCTTCGACCAGCCGGTTGGTCAGAAACAGCGCAAACATACCCACGGGAATGTTGATGTAGAAAATCCAATGCCAGGAATAGTTGTCGGTGATCCAGCCACCCAGAGTAGGCCCGATAGACGGAGCCAGCACGGCCACGAGCCCGTAAAGAGAAAAGGCCAGGCCACGCTTCGCCGGCTCAAAGGAATCCGCCATGATGGCCTGCGCCATCGGCTGCAAACCTCCGCCGCCAACGCCCTGAAAGATGCGGAAAAGCAGGAGAAGACCGAGACTGGGAGCGATGCCGCACAGGAACGAACTGATGGTAAAGATGGTGATGCAGAGCATGAAGAAATTCTTCCGCCCTATGACGCTGGCTGCCCATGCCCCCATGGGCAGCACAATCGCGTTGGCCACGAGATAGGACGTGAGCACCCAGGTGCTTTGATCAGAACTGGCGCCCAGGCTGCCGGCAATATGCGGCAGGGCCACATTGGCGATGGAGGTGTCGAGCACCTCCATGAACGCCGCGAGCGCCACCGTGACGGCAACCAACCATGGATTCGTCTTCGGCTTCCATGCGTACATCGCCGCATGAGCGGACGAGTCAGCATTCGCGGTCGCTGCGGCCATCTTTCTTCGTATCCTCCTCAGATTGGCTGCTGAAACTCGAACCAATCAGATAGATGCACGACGAAGGCCGATGGACGCCATTTCTGACGAGTCAGCGCGAGCTTAGAGGCGCTTGTCGAAGAACTCCAGTGTCCGCGCCATGGCTTCTTTTGCGGCCTTCTGGTCGAAGCTGCCGCGCATGTCGCAATTGAAACCGTGTCCCGCGTCGTACCAATAGATCTGAACCTCGGGGTGGGCAGCTTCGACTTTGGCAACATCGCTCGCAGGAATATGGTTATCGTGCTTCCCGAAGTGGAGCATCACCGGAACCTTCGGTGTTTCCGCGGCGAACATGCCGATGTTGCCGCCGTAGTAGCCTACGGCCGCAGCGGGCGCGAGGCGGGCTGCACTCAGCCAGGCCAGGGTGCCTCCGAAGCAAAAGCCCACGACGCCAGGCTTCTTCCCTGTTTCTTGTTCGGCATAGCGCAAGGCTGCTTTTATATCCTCGAGTGCCTGGTTGATGTCGAGTTGTTTAGCGAGGCCCATGCCCTGCTGCATGTCCTCGGCGTCGTAACCGAGTTCGACATCGCGCTTCACGCGATCGAAGATCGCGGGGGCTATGGCGTAGAAACCCTCTTTCGCGAACCGATCGGCGACTGCTCGGATATGCTCATTGACTCCGAAGATCTCCTGCACCACGACTAGCGCAGCGCGCGGCCTGCCCTCCGGCTCGGCTACATATGCTTCCAGCTCGTGACCATCACTCGCTTGCAACTTCACTTTCTTGCTCATACCTTCTCCTATGGTTGTCGTATGGATGACACACAACTCTTTAAGGTTACATTTGGCGGCGGCATGCGGAGTTAAATAACCGTGAGGATACTTTGATCGGATGGCACCGCGATCGCCGGCTGAAGCCGGATTCATTCAATCATTCATTCAGTTACGGAGCCGGCGAATCGATCTGCCCTTGCTTTGCGACCGCCCAGTAGCTGGCTCGGGCGACTACGCGAGCACCAAGATCGCGAGTCATCCGAATATCGAGTACATGCAATCCTGGAGTGCTGTCCGAAGGCCGAAAGCTCAGCAGATAACGATTGCGAGCGTGTTTCGCTACTTCCTGGATGCGCGCCTCAAACCCTCGTTCCGTCGTGAAAGGCGCGTATTCCCCGCCGCTCATCGAAGCAATCTGTTTCGCTACATTCTTGCGCATGGCCTGCACGGCCATGATCAGGGGAGTCAGCAGATCGGCGGCGCCGGCGCTCTCACCGCCGTCTTTAAGGTCGTGCAACAGCAGCGCCTTTGAGGGCGAAAAGGTAACAGAAAGCACCAGCGTGTTGCTGATGCCGATTTGCTCCACCAGGCGCCGCGCATCCACATCGTGGCTGCCGTGGTCGCGTGTTTCGCTGATAAGCAGCAATACACGGCGATAGTCCTTTGGTCGCGCTTCGAGCAGCTTTACCGCATAGCCCACGGTATCGAGAATGGCCGCGCCCCCATCCCCTGGCTCGATGCGCTTCAAGGCGTGGCCCAGTTGGCCTGAATCCCTGGTGAACGGCACCACGAGTTGCGGTTTGGAATCGAAGCTGACGTACGCCGCCTCACTCGAGCCATCGCCCAGAAACAGATCGATCAAGGGGCCGAGGCGATTGATCTTGTCGAACTCAAGCGCGGCCATGCGGCCTTTCTCCACCGCGATGACGACGGATACCGGTTCGTTGTCGAGATCGTCGTCCACGTGGAGTTTCTGGAGCACTCCATTGTCCAGGAGTTGAAAGTCGCCCGGGCCAAGACCATATACGATTTCACCCGAAGGCATCTGCACCAGTGTCGGCACCAGCACCTCGGAGGTCTCGACACGAATCGTTGTTTGCGAAGTGGCGCCGGGATTGGTTTCGGGAGCCGGCGCTTGCTGGCCTGCGGCATGGAAGACCGAAAAGCAGAGAATGCTGCCGGCGAACAGGGACCGGCGGAGTGAGGCTCGCTCCCGCGCAGACTGCAAGAATTGCCTCAAGAATTGCTTCAAGAGTCCGCTCAAGGCTCCTGCCGGCGTTGCGTACCGTAGTTTCGCGTCCAGCCAAGAAAGCGCAGAAGCTGGGTTTTTTCTTTCCAGAGAAAGAGCCAGAAGAAGGCAGCGTCCATGGTGTCGGCTTTTCGGCCGGAGTAGGTCTCCATGCGCCACTTGAGGTATTCGCTGCGCCACGGAGTGAGCCGGTGGCCACGGGTCGCATTCCACAAAAAGCGAATCGCCATGAACAGGGCCCCCATAATCAAGTATATCCGTGGGGGCCGGGTTGACGATTAGTTGCTGGGCTTGCGCATGTACTCGATCACTTTGCGCGCGACTTCTTCGGGACTCACGCGGTAGGTGCCGTCGTCCAGAGATTTCTTCAACTTCGCGAGTTTCTCCTGGCGTTCCAGGTCCACCGCCTTGTCGTCGACTACGGGCAATTTGCCCGCAGCTTTAGCTGGGCGCCGCTTCCGCTTCGACGGGCTCACACGAGGTTCCATAAAGAACCTTCAGGTTAGCATCATCCGCGTACAAAGTGGCGCCCATGGTAACCAATACAAGACCGCTGGAACCTGTCAGAGACCGCCTTCAGCAGGCATTTCTGGGCAGGGCGGCCTTTCTCGCCAGCGGCTGGGTTGCCGGCTTTTGCCGGTTTGCCAAATCAGCGAGACGTGCACGCAGACGGAGCACGGCCGAGGCGTGAATCTGCGAAATGCGCGACTCGACCACGCCCAGAATGAGGCCAATCTCTTTCATGGTGGTTTCTTCGTAGTAGTAAAGCGTCATGACCAGGCGCTCGCGTTCGGGCAGATCGGCAATGGCTTCCGCGAGCCTCTCGCGCATCTCCGTGTGCAGGTAGCGAAACAACGGGTCGTCTTCCGGCCGGTTGGGCAGGTAAACGAGTTCTTCTTCTCCCGAATCTTCCGACCGCTCGGAATGCAGCGTGCCAATCTCGAGGCCCTTCAGTTCACCCAGCAACTGTTGATACGACGGCAGATCCATCTGCATGTGTTGCGCAATCTCAAGATCGCCCGGAGAGCGGCCGTACTGCGCCGTAAGGGTTTGTATCGCCTGCTCAACGGCGCGGCCCTTGCGCCGCAATTCACGCGGACTCCAGTCGAGAGTTCGCAGACTATCGAGAATGGCTCCCCGGATACGAAATTGCGCATAGCTGCGGAACTGTACCTGCTTCGACGGGTCAAACTTGCCGAACGCATCGAGCAGCCCAAGAACACCAGCACTGTAGAGGTCTTCAATCGGCACATGCTGTGGCAACCGCTCGTGAATGCGCCGAGCGATAAATCGCACAATGGGCAAGTGCTCGATCATGAGTTGTTCCTGATCGGCGGCGTGCACATTTCCGGTGAGGCCGGCGCCTGACTTGGCGCGCACCAGCGGCTCCGTCTCAATGGGAGAGGACAGCGCTGCAGCACGGCTGGCTGCAGCACGGCTGGCTGCGGCGTGGTCGACTGCAGCGATTGCAGGCATCTCTACTCCACTGCGCCGGGAACGTCTCTGATTTTTTACTTCTTCCATTTGCACCATCCGACTTTGCACTATCCGACCTGATGTGAAAACTGAACCAAGGACAAAAGCGAAAATGAAACCGCCGCTCAATGACTACCCACGTTTGAAAATCACCAGGGCTGAAACACCTTCCGATACACCCTGGACCTGCCCGCAGAGACAAAACCTCTTATTTGCCGTATCGGCTCCGCTCATCAAAACTCGACCTCTTGACGGTTACTTTTCGGTTACCTGGCGACGATTCGCTGCACCCGTCAGTTTCGTTTCTGTCTCTATTACGGTGCCTTGAGTACCGCTCTGGAACAAGCACTCCGCATGGATTTTTTCCGTTGCCCGTCTCAGATCGGGACTGACTTTTCCAAAGTGTTCCGAAACGAAACAGATATTCAGCCAGACACCTCGTCATGACGTTGAGCACACCGCGAAAAGATTTTTCCGAAGTTCGCCTTTTGTTCGCTACAATGCAAGGATGTCGATTACCCGCAGGCAGAAGGAAGTTCTCGACTTCATCAGCAACTTTGTGCAGCGCAACGGCTACTCCCCATCGTTTGAGGAGATTGCGCGTGGCCTGAGCCTCAAATCGCTCGCGACCGTACACAAACACATCACCAACCTGCAGAAGAAGAACCTGCTGCAGCGCTCTCACAATCGCAGCCGTTCGATCGATGTACTGCCGCCACGCGGCAAGGCGCGGCGATCCGATCGGCTCCCCCTTCTGGGACGCATCGCTGCCGGTCTTCCGGTCGAGGCTGTGGAGGCGAGCGAAAGCATTTCGCTCGGCGACATCATCGGCAATCGCGAGGTATTCGCATTGCAGGTACGAGGGGATTCGATGCGCGATGAGCACATCGTTGACGGAGACTTTGTGTTGGTGGAAAGCACGGGCACTGCGCGACAGGGTGAGATCATCGTTGCGCTGGTGCGGGGTAGCGAAACAACTCTCAAGCGCTACTACATTGAAGGGACCACGGTGCGATTGCAACCATCGAATACCGAGATGGAACCCATCTACGTTCCCCTTGCGCAAGTCGCGATCCAGGGACGCGTGCTCGGTGTTCTTCGCCGCTACTCGTAGCTGATACTGAGAACAAAATGAAAAGCCCCGGCAACTCGCCGGGGCTTTTCATTGCCATCAGAAACTGCCTTAAACCGAAATCAACTTGGTGATGCTCTTGTCGATCGTATCCTTCGGGACAAACCCGACGATTTGTTCCGCTACCTTGCCGCCCTTGAAGAGCAGCAAAGCGGGAATGCCGCGGATGCCGTAGCGCATCGGCGTTGCCGAGTTGCGATCCACGTCCATCTTCATCACCTTGAGCTTACCGCTGTATTCCGCAGCCACCTGGTCCACAACGGGCGCTAACGCGCGACACGGCCCGCACCAGGCTGCCCAAAAATCCACCAGAACGGGCTGCTCGGACTGCAGCACCTCCAGCTCAAATGTTGCATCATTTACTTCAAAGACCCCTGGTCCTGCCATGTTCCTCCTTCACTACCCTGGCTGAGCATAGCATCTACGCCATGCTTCGGCCCTCAACAATGGATGCGATAGCAAGGTAAAAGGTGCAGACAGTGGAAACGGGTCACCTGAGCGAGCCGATCAGTCGTTGAGAGTCAGACACTTCGAGTGATTTGAAGCTGCAGTTCGCTTTCCCGCATATCAACCGCGTTTGACCAAGAGCTACGCCCCTCCTTTGTCGTCTCGACCGGAGCGTACCCGGATTTCCTACCATGCTGAACTCGCAACCACCACGTATGCGGTTTTCTCTCAAGGAAAACTGCAAGAGCTTCATAGGCGCCACTAAGCTCGACAGGAATTCCGGGGGAGCGCAAGCGGAGAGATCCGCGGTTTGCTTTTCTCCACCCCAGTTCGATTCATGGCACAAAGCAAAAAGCGCCTGAGACCTCTCGGCCTCAGACGCTTAGAGCAGCCCTCCCCCAGAACTGCCCACGAGGGCAAAGTATTGATATCGAACGATATTGTAAACAAAACTTAGGTAACGTCGCAGTAATCGGCACTGAAAAGAAAAATTCAATCTTGCCTATTCCTCCACGGCAAATCCAGCTGCCTCATGGCTCAGCGCAGTACTCACGATTTCTACCGGACAAACCGGTTTGACCAGCTCCAGAACCACCTCTCTGAGTGCCATTTCCGGCTCGTCTTCTATAAGCAGCAAGACCGACGGGCCGGCCCCGCTCAGCGTCGCAGACATCACTCCATGATGGCCGGCAAGTGGCAGCAACAAGGGCAGAAGCGGACACAGCTCCATACGATAAGGCTGATGCATGCGGTCGCGGGTTGCGGCCTGCATCAGGTCGGCACGGCCCAAAGCAAAGGCGGCAGCCAACAGAGCGGCGCTTTGTACATTGGTCACCGCATCTTGCCGCGAGTAGCTTGCCGGCAGCACTCCGCGCGCCTTCGACGTGGCTACCGGATTCTCCGGCAATACCAGCAGCGCCCGCCAGCCCGCCGGCGGCGGAATCGTCACGACGGAGAGCGAAGGGCCATCCGCAGCGATGGTCAGACCGCCGTACCAACAGGCCGCCACATTGTCTGGGTGCCCTTCCAGGCGGGTCGCGCAGTCGACGATTTTCGCGGAATTCCATCCGAGACCGCCGAACGCAGACGCGAGCGCCACTCCGGCCAGCCGCACCGCGGCAGAAGACCCGCAGCCCATGCCGACGGGGATGCCGTTCCGCATGTGGAGTGCAAGGGGCACCACCTCGCGCCCTTCAGCAGCCAGCACCGCCTCGTAGGTCTGGATCATCAGGTTTCTGTTCAGACTGCCGCAGAGGTTGCGATTGCGCCCGGTCGCCTCGATTGAAAACAGCGAAGCCGGCGTGGCCTCGATCTCGAGAAAAAGCTCGAGCGCCAGAGCCATTGCGTCGAAGCCCGGACCCAGGTTTGCAGAAGTGGCAGGAAGCCGCAGCCGTACCGTTTTTACGCCCGATTTCATGCCCGTATAGCCGCCTCGAGAACCTGCAACACTGCGTCCGATGAGGCGTCGAGCGACATCGTGACCCGGCGCCGCTCCGCAAGTTCGCGCTCCAGGCCTGCTGTCTCCTCGCGCTTCAACAGCTTTTCACGATGGAAATCGATGGTGTACTCCGAATCCTTGAGCGTGTGGCCGGTCAGCAGCAACACGACGGTTTCGCCGCGCTGCACCTTGCCTTGCCGCACCAGTTTTTTCAACCCCGCCAGCGTCACGGCAGAAGCCGGTTCGCAGCCGATTCCCTCCTGCCCGATCTCCGCCTTGGCCAGCGCAATTTCCGCTTCGCTGGCCTGTTCGCAGAATCCTGCGGTCTGGTGAATCACTCGGGCGGCTTTACGCCAGGATGCGGGGTTACCGATGCGGATCGCAGTGGCGCGGGTATCCGCATTCACCGGTTCGAGGTAGCTCCCACCGGTGTGGAGCATGCTGGTGTAGAGCGGGTTTGCCCCCTCGGCCTGCACGACCGTGATCCTGGGAACCTTGTTGCTGAGACCAAGGTGCATCATTTCCAGAAATCCCTTGCCCAGGGCTGACCCGTTGGCCAGGTTCCCCCCGGGAACGATCACGTGATCGGGAACCTGCCAGTCGAACTCCTCTGCGATTTCAAGCGCCGGCGTCTTCTGGCCTTCCAACCGGTACGGATTGACCGAGTTGAGCAGATAAACCGGGGCGCGCCGCACGACCTCCGCCAGCACCCGAACGCAGCCATCGAAGTCCGTATTGAGCTGGCAGGTGACGGCGCCGTAGTCCATCGCCTGGGAGAGCTTGGACCAGGAAATTTTCCCTTCAGGCAGAAGCACCAGGCTGTTCATGCGCGCCCGGGCTGCATAGGCCGCCATGGCGGCTGAAGTATTGCCGGTTGAGGCACAAGCGACCCATTGGAAACCGCGCTCGCGCGCCTGCGAAAGAGCGGCGGTCATACCCGTGTCTTTGAACGACCCGGTGGGGTTCATGCCCTGATGTTTGGCATAGAGATGATCTAAACCCAGGTCTTCGGCACAGCGATTCAACCGGTAGAGAGGCGTGTTGCCTTCGCGCAGCGTAACCGCCTGTTCAGGAGCGGAGAGGATGGGCAGCAATTCGCGAAATCGCCACACCCCGCTCTGATCGATAGGGACTCTGGACTGACGTCTCTCTTGCCACAACCAGCGCAGAGCACCTGGGTTGGGCATTTGACGCGGGCTGGGCGAAGTACCCGCCTCGCTCCATGAGGGGTATTCCACCTCGAGCAATTCACCGCATGCGATGCAGCGGAAATCCCTTTCGACTGCGTCCGGCAGGATCACGGCGCTGCAACCAACGCAGCGGAGTTGATGAGAAGCTTCTTGCATGATGTACCCCTAGCTTACCGGGTTTCGCCGCTGAAGCGAACGGGCGGCGGTCAGGGGGTGCCTCAAAAACACGCTCCGCGGACTACCCACAAAACTACATTCCGGGTCCAAACAACCCTTGTCATCTCGACCGGAGCGTACCCGGATTTCCTACCACGCTGAACTCGCAACCACGACGTATGCGGTTTTCTCTCAAGGAAAACCGCACGAGCTTCCGAGGCGCCACGAAGCTCGACAGGAACTCCGGGGGAATGGAGCGGAGAGATCTGCGGTTCCCAAGCATGGGCCCGCCCGAATTCGTATGGATAGTGGATTCGTATCGTATGATTTCGCTATGCCCCTCTTAACAGGTGAAGCGAATCAGCGACGGAAGAAACGGCGCCGCTTGCCTGTGTCGTTTCTGACCCTGCTCTTCGTGGCCATCGGCAGCGGCTTCGCGCAAACGCCGTTGCGGGTCGCCGCAGCCGCAGATCTGCAACCTGTATTGCCGGGCATCATCGACCAATTCGAAAACCAGACCCACACCAAAGTCGAAGCTTCTTACGCGTCATCCGCCACACTGGCCATGCAAATCCTGAACGGAGGACCGTTCGGCCTCTTTCTGTCGGCCGACATGTCTTTTCCCCAGAAAGTGATCTCAGCTGGACTAGCCAGGACTTCCCAGCCGGTCCCTTACGCGCGCGGCACGCTGGTCCTGTGGGCCAGGAATGATTCTCCTGTTCAACCGCTCAGCCTCGATTCGCTGCGCAGCGCAAAGCTCAGGACCGTCGCGGTGGCGAATGCCGAACATGCGCCTTACGGAAGAGCCGCCAGCGCAGCGATAGAAAAACTGGGCCTCACGCCCGTCTTGAAAGGCAAGTTAGTCGTGGCCGAGAACATCGCACAAACCGCACAATACGCGGACTCAGGCAACGCCGATGCAGGGTTGATTTCGCTTACCTCCGCGCTCACTCCGCGGTTGAGCGCCGACGGAAAGTATGTGGCCATTCCTGAGGACGCTTACCCTCCTCTCCTGCAGGGCGCGGTCGTGCTTAAGCAGGCCCCCGCCACGGCACAGCAGTTCCTCGATTTTCTGCGGGCGCCGGCGATTCAAAAGCAGATGGCTGAGCGGGGACTCAGAGCTCCCTAACTTCGCGTAGGACTTGCCACGAAAACCGGGCGGCCCCATCCTAAGACAGTTAAACAAAATGGATCAGCAGGCGATCTTCCTCACCCTTCGACTGGCAGCGTTCACCACGCTGATCCTGCTGGCCATCGCAGTTCCCCTGGGATATTGGCTTGCTTACAGCCCAGCACGCTGGAAACCTCTGGTCGAAGCTGCCGTGGCGCTTCCGCTGGTGTTGCCCCCTACGGTCTTGGGCTTCTATCTGCTCGTGCTGATGGGGCCGGGCACGGCGACTGGACGAGCCCTTTCCGTAGTGTTTGGTCATCCGCTGGCGTTCTCTTTCGCCGGTCTTGTGGCTGGCTCGGTCCTCTTCAGCCTGCCGTTTGCCGTGCAGCCGATCGTTTCCGGGTTTCGTTCTGTCGACCGCGAGATGATCGAAGCAGCTCAACTGTTGTCTCGAAGTGATGCCGGCATCCTGCGGCACGTTTTGCTGCCCCTGATCCGTCCTTTCCTGCTGACAGCCGCGGTGCTTGCATTCACCCACACGGTGGGCGAGTTCGGGGTCGTGCTGATGATCGGCGGGAATATTCCCGGCGTAACACGGACACTTTCGATTTCCATTTACGACCAGGTGCAGGATTTCGCGTATGCGCAGGCGAACCGCACATCCCTGTTCCTGGTGGGCCTCTCCTTCCTTGCCTTGCTCATCATCTATGGCCGCCGGACACGCCCCCATGTCTGAATGGCTGAAGGTCGAGATCGAGCAGACGCTGGGCGATTTGTCCCTACAGGTGGCTTTCACGCTTTCATCCCCGTGGACGGTTTTGTTTGGGCCCTCGGGAGCAGGCAAGACTTCCCTGCTGCGCGCGCTCGGCGGGTTGAGCAAACCGGAGCGTGGCCACATTGTCTTGCAGCAACGCACCCTTATGGATACGACCCGGGGCATATGGCTGCGCCCATCTGACCGGTCGATTGGATTTGCGACGCAGCGCCCCGCGCTGTTTCCCCACATGGATGTAACCGCCAATGTTGCATTTGGCCTTTCCGGACTCGACCGCGGAGCAAGAACCGAACGAGTGCATCAGATGCTCGAGCTTTTCCAGGCCAGTCATCTGGCCAGCCGCACACCCGCCGATCTGTCTGGTGGAGAAAAACAGCGCATCGTTCTCGCCCGCGCCCTCGCGCCGGAGCCGCGTTTGCTGCTGCTGGACGAGCCCTTTGCCGGCCTCGATGCAGACCTGAAGGCCGGGATATTGGAGACCCTGACGGTGTGGCTCGCAACCCGTAACATTCCCGCCCTTTACGTCTCCCACGATGTCGTTGAAGCCTTCCAGACGGCGGCGGATGTCATCGTCATGGAGGCCGGCCAGATCCAGGCGCAGGGCCCGGCATCGACCGTGCTGGCGGCCAGGCGGAAACAGCTTTTAACGCAATTGGGCGCGGGGTAGATGGCCCCGGGACGAATCTTCTGGGACGAATCTTCAACCTACTCGCCTGGCAACCGCCGGGCAGCGCGGACCATTCTTGCCTGTCACTTCTAGCAGTTACCGGCGAGTTCGTGGGCCGCTACCCTTCACCCTGCCTGAGTCACCTGAGCATTCTCTCGCTGAGAGCATCTCTCTCGCTGACATTGCCAGCCCGAGGGCCTGGCAAGGCTATTTCACCGGCTGGGGCAAAGCAACGATGCGAACAAGAACGTTAGTGATGGTGTCCTCGGCGTTTGAGGCGGCTACCGGACTTGCCTTGATCGCTGATCCTGGCCTTTTCGTTCGCATACTCTTAGGGGCCGATCTCGTTGGCGGCGGCATCGCCATAAGCCGGTTGGCCGGGGCGGCGCTGCTCGCTCTGGGGCTGGCGTGTTGGCCGAGCGAGGATGGCGCCACCGCACAGGCCACGTGGGCGCTGTTCACCTACAACGCGCTGGCAGCTATTTATCTTGGCTATCTTAGAGCCAGCGGGGACTTCGTTAGTTATCTGCTGTGGCCGGTGAGTGCTCTTCACGCGCTGCTGGCGCTCCTGTTGGCACGCCCAGCTTACGCGAAATTTTCAGCGGCCAGCTCTGCCAAGCCACGGTACGGTGGCAACCGAAAGAACCGCCTGCCCTGACCAGCTATTCCGACCCGGCCGGTGATGTCGCCTGGCCCAGCCAGACAGGCTCAGGCTCCAGGCGGATGCCAAAACGAGCCCTGATCGTGTCGACGACCTGATCGCGCAGTGCAACGATTTCGGCCGCACTCGCACCCCCTCGGTTGATGAGGGCAAGTGTGTGCCGGCTTGAGATGCCGGCGTTACCCAGAGCATAGCCTTTGGCAAAACCTGCACGCTCGATGAGCCAGGCGGCGGAAAGCTTCACTTCCCCGGGTTGCGCCGGATATGCGGGAATTCCCTGCTTCTCGATGGCCAGGCCGTGGGCCACCGCATCGAGCACAGACACGGGTACGATTGGGTTTTTGAAAAAGCTGCCGGCGCTTCGGCAGTCGGCATCGCCCGGCACGATGAGCATTCCCTTTTGCTGGCGAATGAAGCGTACGGCTTGCCGAACTTCGGCCAGGGTAGGCGACTCGATACCCCGCGCGGCAAAGTACTTCTTGAGATCTGCATAAGCGAAATGATGCCGGGGCATCCTTGCGTAGCGCGTAGTCGACGCGGCTCACAATGTACCTGTCGCGTTCCGTGCTGTTGAAGATGCTTCGGCGGTATGAGAACCCGCAGTCCACGGCGGCCAAATCTACAAATCGAGCGCGGGTCCGATCGAATGCACGAACGGTAACGATCGTTTGCGATACTTCTTGCCCATAGGCGCCTACGTTCTGGACGGGCGTTCCGCCGGCAGTGCCGGGAATCCCCGAGAGGCACTCCATTCCGGCCAGTCCCCGTTCGACCGCATGGGCTACCACCCCGTCCCAATCTTCTCCTGCATAGACGGAAAGAGCCTCATCTTTGGTTTTGATCCCGCGCAAAGCGATCCGCAGCACGAGGCCGGGGAAGCCGGAGTCGGACACCAGGAGGTTGCTACCGCCGCCGAGGACGAACAGCGGCAATTGGCGCTCCGCGGCAAAGGAAATGCCCGCAACGATGTCCTCTTCGCTCGCCGCCTCTGCGAACCAGCGCGCCGGGCCGCCGATCTGGAAGGTCGTGTAGGGGGCGAGGGTAACTTCCTGAAGGAACTGCATTTGCATCAAGGTAAATCAAAGCGACTAGCGAAAGCGGAGGCGAATCTTTACAATCAGACGAGTGTCGCTGCATTTGCAACACGCAGCGTACCGATAGGAGCAAGCATGTACCCCGAGATTATGGTCATACCGATGCGCGAAGAGCTTACCCGCGCAGGCATTAAAGAAGTGCGGACTGCGGAAGAAGTAGACTCGGCGTTGGCCAAACCAGGCACCACGCTTCTGGTCGTCAACTCGATCTGCGGCTGCGCAGCGGGAAAGATGCGCCCGGGCGTCCGGCTGGCACTCCAGAACAAGAATCTGCCTGACCAGGCAGTCACCGTATTCGCCGGCCAGGATCGCGAAGCCACGGAGCGCGCTCGCTCCTACTTCGAAGGCCACCCGCCGACATCGCCCGCCATCGCCATTCTGCGTGACGGCAAGCTGGTCTACCTGATGCAGCGTTCCGCCATCGAGACGGCTACTGCCCCGTTGATTGCCCAGGAACTGACCCGGGCGATGAACGAGCTGTGCAGCAAGACCACCGCCTAGTTCAGGCCTAGTTTAGACCGGGTTCAGACCGGTCAAAGCTTTCTAGGGCAAGGCCCGTGTGTTGCCAGGAGACCGTCGATATTGGTCGCGGTCTTCGAACGCCAGGACTCCTGTACCGTGGCATGCATCTCGGGATGCGCCTTGTCGATCTGCTCCCGATAAACGAACGTGATCACCCGATCCTCGGGCTCATCCCGCCACACATTGCCTTCCCCCGTTCGGCGGCTCGAGCCCGAAACCCAGCCATTCGGTGTGAGATGCCACTCTGTCCACTCTCTGCTGACGGCCATGTACTCTCCGACCTTGCAATGCCTTTGACGACGTTATAGGTTAACAGGACAACTGGCCCGCGTTTCCCCCCGGTACAAACCTATATGAGCAAAAGAGAAGAATCTCCTCGCCGCAAGCCGTCGTTGTTCAAAGGGTTTATCGCCGGAGCCATGGGAGGCCTGGTGGGAGCCGCCGCCAAAGCTGCGTGCGAAGTGGTGTATCCGCCCAGGACGCAAGGGCAAATAGCGCCTCCCGCAGTGCTGCTGAATCGCATGTCGGCCAGCCCCCTGAGCGAAGAGACCGAAGAAGCCTCTGTGCGCGCCATTCACTGGGGATTTGGAGCCCTGGCGGGCGGCGTCTACGGTGCGTTGGCAGAGCATCGGCCCATCGTGACCGGCAAGCTCGGAGCCAGCTTCGGCTTAACGCTTTACGGCGTCACTCACGCGTCTGCGCTCCCCATGATGGGTTTGACGGAAAGCCCGGAGAACCAGCCTGCGCGGCAACATGCAAGTGAGCTCGTGACCCACGCGATCTATGGGGTGACGACGGAGCTGGTGCGCCGCCTGGCGCGCAAGGCTCTGTAGACTTGTCACGAGATGGATGCATCGAGGCCGAACCTTGCGGTGCTGCAATAGGTATCACAGCGACGCATTCGCCAAAAGCTCATGGGACTGATCCTCGACTCCAGCGTCGTTATCACTGCCGAGCGTCGAGGAGATACAGTCAAGAAGCTGATTGAGCAGGTGGTCGCAGTGGCAGGCGATCAGGATGCCGCTCACTCTTCCTTTGGGCTGCCGAACTGATCCACCTGCCGTCAGAAGAGCCTCCCTTGGATACGGGACTATTTGCGGCTTCCCAGAAACGTCACAACGTGGCCGCGCAGGGCTGCTACAAAACGATGGAAGCTCAGGTCTTCTGCAGGCTGCGTAATTTTCGTGTGTTTATCATTGGTTGCCATAAGAAAGCATGATGAGTTGTACAGCCGCTCCATCACCAAACGTCGGCACAAGAGCTCGTACCTTTTGCTGTAAGAAACGCCCTCATATTTGTCGACGCCCTTCTTGTTCCTCTTTGGTTCGCCTCGGAACTCCGGATCAACCGGAAAATATGGCTCTTTGTTCGCTACAGGCGTTTTAACTTTTGCGCGATCTTCAAGCAGGAAGAAATAGCCGAGAAACGGGGTAGGGGACGTTCCGAAGCGGCCTTCGCGAAAAGCAATCCAGATGTCTTTCGCACTTCCTACAGCCTCTTCCGAACGATTGTTCACGTTATTGCCGATTGATTTTCCTGCCTGGGACTTGAATTCCATCGCAAGGACAAGCTCACCTTCCGACACGACCATCAGATCCCACTTCTTTGTGGCCCGGAAGTAGCCTGGAAGCTCCAATGCCGTGCGCGTTCTGATATCCAGCTTTTTGAGGCCAGCATCGCACAAAATGTCAGCAATGAGTACCTCCAGCGCGCCCATCTGAGTGCCACCGGTGACCTCCCCGCGTGTGCCGGCGTCGATCTTACCGGATTGCACCTGCTTCTCTTTGTTCTTGCCCCTCGCGTCCCAGTAGCTCTGGACGGCTTCCTGCAGGCATTTCTCAATGTCCAATGACACTCTCCATCTCTCTTGCGTCGATTCCGTAGATTGTGAGGGCTGTCTCTGTGGCGAGTTGCCTGTCACGGTTACGGAATGCTTTGATGAGAGCTTTCTCATGCACGTTGGACAGGGTTTTAGGATCGGGTACGCGTATACGTCGCAGATACTGCGCCTGAAAGCGCAGGTAGCCACCCCGCATGCGGACACCATAGGACTCGACGAAGAACTGCCCAATCGCTGAAATCAGAAGACCGCCAAGGACCTCGAGGTTCCAAACATCCGATTGAATGAAATAAAGATTATGGTGGGGATAGGTCTCGCCGTTGTCGAGCACCGGGTTCAGAATATTCCGGATATCGGCAATGTAGAGCTTACGTTTTTGTGTCAACGAATGTGTCACCCGGTCGATGGTCTTATACCAGGCGTGCGTGCTCTTGATCGCCGTGTGGCGCTTTTTCAGTGCAGGTCCGTGCTCTTCAAAATACGACCGAAGGCGCGGGTACTTCTCCAGACTGACAAGACCATTACCATTCCACGGATCGACCAAATAGTGCCCCGACCAGCTCATCGTTCCGCTGTTGGCGTCTTTGGCCATCGCCAGCTTCAGCAGCCGCGATGGTTCGACCAGGTGCGCATCTTTCGTGACGAAAACCTTGTCGTTGCCGGTCGCCACGCCGATGCCAACCTTTGCATTGGCTTCGAGCGGTGGGAACTTCTCTTCTAGCCTGCGCAGCAACGCCAATTGTTCCGGTGACTGGCAGGGCCACGGATCGCCGCCCTTAAACCAGGTATCAACATGGGCGGCATGCAATCCTGCCGGCATTACCTTCCCTTTGCCGCTAGTCCTCCGTCGGAGGGTGGCGGCAAGCACACCCGATGGAATTCTTTCCACCTCGGGGCCCGCACTTGCCACAATCGTCTCGCCTTGTTCCTGACGCCGGATGACTGTGATGGCAGGATAGGCGTCCACCTCATCGTGAAAGGCATTGGCATGATGCATCTCGATGATGACATCCATGGCAAAGGCAGACGTGATCAGTTCCCGCAGATCCGCCCCGTACTGGTTGCGCATCCATCGATCGGCGCAGATGAAGGCACACGCCCCCCCGTGCTTCAGCTGGCGCAGAGCCGCCTCGAAGAAGGCTATGTAAAGGTCGGCCCGCCCGCGCATGGTAGGGTAGGCGTCGCGATAGAGCTGGACGGTCTCTTCGGGAATCTCTTCCAGCCGGATATAGGGCGGGTTGCCGATCACGAAGTCCGCCTCGACGGCCATCGAATCGAACAGATAATCGCCAGTGCGCACCCAGGCCTGCGCAAGGTTTTCTGCCGCGGATGCTTTCACACCCTTTTCGACCAGGACCTTTGCCGCCAATGTCCGCGCGTGCGCGGCGCTCACCTCATCCAATTCATAGGCGATAAGCGAATGACGGCAATCTGAAATGGGGCGGCCGAGGCATTTGCAGGAATCCGCCAACCGCTCAACCATCAGTGCCAGGAATGCTCCTTCGCCAGCCGACGGTTCGACGGCGACGGCATCGACGAGGTTGTTGGCTGAGGTGTAGCCAGCGAGATCCAGCAACAGCTCGACGACCCAGCGCTTGGTGTACACCACGCCCCTGGGCTCCAGCGGGGCCGGACGTGGGACCAGCACGGGAAACGGGAACGCCTGTTGAATCCCGCGCGTACCGCGCACCGCTATGTGTAAATCCGCCACTATGACCTCAATTTGCTGTCTTTTTTCATGCTAATCCCAAAGCCGCTTTATGGGGGATGCTATCCGGCAACCGTATGACTTGCAATCTCGATCACCTCGTCGTGTCCCGCATTGGCATCAGAGCGGGCGCTTGGGTTCCATTGTGACGCCTTTACGGTGTCGTCATGCATCGCAAAGCAGTCCCGCCACGCCATGGTTCAGTACTGGCGTTACCCCAGTCGCCATCGGCGTGGAGGTACGGTTGATTAGACGTTGGATGTCGGATGCGCAATCCGGTGCGTAGAAGGGTCAAAGGCAATCAAATGCTCGTTATCGATCATGCTAAGCGGACTAGAAAGCTGCGAGCTATGCGCACGCTAATCCTGATCGCCAGTTTTCTTTTTTCCTTCGCGCTCGCTTTTGCGCAAGCACCTGCAGCGCGACCAGAAGTCGAAGTCGCATCCGTCAAAAGAAATCTTTCAGGGAGCCGCCCATGGTTGGTACCGCCGGGAGGACAATTTACGGCAACCAACGTCACGCTGAGGCAGCTGATTGGCGTCGGTTGGCCGCAAGAAGTCTCAGGTGGCCCGTCATGGGTTGTTACAGACGGTTACGATGTCTCGGCCATAGCGCCGGAACCCAGCGTAAGCGCCGATGAATTTTCGTTGATGATGCAGAACCTACTGAAGGACAGATTCGCCCTGAGGGTTCACACCGAAACACACGAAGCGCGAGTTTACGTTCTCCTGCCAGTGAAGAATGGACTGAAGCTGCCGGATGCGAAACCCGAACCATGCCTCTGTGGCTGGAAGGCTCCGGATGCCGATCCGCAAGCTGGATGCGGCGGGACGAACGTGACGCCCGAGTCGATCACCACTGAAAAGGTTCCGATGCAGTGGTTCGTGCGTGTTCTAGGAACTCGTTGAAATTCGCCTGATTGAGGCGTCTTTCCTGGCGATTTTCATTTCTTCCCGTTCGAAATCTGTTTGAAGTGCGGTTCTTGCCGGTGTTTATAGGTGTTTGCGAGCCTCTGGGAATGATCCCCGAGGCCGGCAACCGGTGCTCAGGCACACTTCTCCCGGAGCATTTCCGGTGGTTGAGCCATCAGCCTCGGCAATCGGATTAGATTGTGCGCCGCGCAACTGAAGACGAATAGCCAGTCCACTTTGCAAGGTATCAGGAGGAAGACGTTAAGATGCCTGCTCCGGGATCCTGGTCATGCCGGATAAAACCTTCCGCAACTCTACAGCCACATTCCATTCCCCGGAAATGGTTCATGCGATCGTGTTGCGGCCAAAACGAAGTTCCCGGGAATTGGCTGCCATGCGCGAAACAAGCAGCGCGTTTGCGGGCCTCCGTCTCGACAATGTTCACGTAATTTGTCGGATGAAAATTCTGGGTTTGCTCGCCTGTCTCTACCTCGTAATAAAAGAGAGCCGCCTTCTTACCGCTTTTCAGCCAATAATCGTAAACCAGAAGCGATATTGCGCGGTGATCACGATGACTGTCGATCGGCCACTGTGTAAACAGCACAGAAGGTTGTTCGGATTCCAACATGGCTCGAACATGATCGTATTGGGAACCGCCCACGTCCGTACTTCCGTCGATCTGGCCGGCGAATAATGGCCGCGCGTTCAGGATCGCGCACGCTTTGTGAGCTTCCTCCGTACGGATCTCCGCAGCCTCCTGGGCTGATTTTCCAGGAATGCCTGCTTCCCCGCGGGTCAAATAAAGAATGACGACCTCGTGACCCAAGCTGGAGTATCTCGCAATCGTGCCGCCACACCCAGATTCAGGATCATCAGGATGCGCCCCAGCAACAACGATCTTCATCTTCTGGCCATCTCCTTTTCGTCCAGCGCCCGTTTCTTGCGCCATGAATGGCAATCCCGCCGCCATCGAGCCCGCAAAGAGCGAGGATGTGAGGAACATATTCCGGCGCGTCATTTTCTGCATTCCTTCCTCCCTGTTGTCAATAGACTGCCGCGATCGAAATCCACATTCTCAACTGCAAGTGCGCTCGAATGACATGTAGCTTTAGGCCACACTCTCCGCAGCCTCATGGATGAGCCCATGGGTCGGGATATCCAGGTGTCGAAGAGAGATCCAACCCCCAGCAATCAGCAATAGGGCGACATGATACCGATTTCCCCCTAGCAGTGGGTGCAGGCGCTGCCGTGTGCATCGAGGCCGAACCTTGCGGTGCTGCAATAGGTATCATGTCGACGCATTTCACCCCTTAAATCAAACCCCTGTGGAGAAAAAGTACCCCGCATGGGACTTTTTCCGCAGCCTGTTTAGCCGGACTCATTGTAAGGGCAATTGCGTACGGGCTGAAGCCCGTACCCTTCAAAGAAGTGAGTTTTTCCGTTACGTACGGGCCAATGCTCGCTGCGGCGAGGTAGCCCGTACCCTTCAAAGAATTGAGTCTTTGCGCAGCCTGTAAAGCCCACATCAATATTGCAGCGTTTATGGCACGACTAGAGTCGCGCCCTGACACAAAACCTTCACGTCGACAATCGCGCCTGAGTAAGGTTGATATTCATCTCGCGAAAATGTTCAACGGCCGAGATGTTTGTCGAAGAAGCTACTGATTTCTCCAAAGGCTTCTTTGGTTTCGGGAGCCTGATCGTTGAACTCGTATTGCGCGTGCGATTCGCCTTCGAAGACCTGCAGTTGTGCATCGACACCGGCTCGCCGGAGTTTGCGGTGCACGCGAACGGTATTGCTCAGGAGCAGATCGCGCGTGCCGGTAGTAAGGATGGCCGGCGGGAATCCGTGCATATCGCCGTAGACCGGGGAGATGAGCGGGTCGGCCAAATTGTGGCCGTGCGCATACACCACGGTGGCGGCGTCGCAGAAGCCGTCACGGGAGACGAGAACGTTATCGACCATTTCATTGCTGTAGAACGAATCGCCGGTCTTGGTCGCATCGGACATGGGAGTGCCGGGCGCGATGGCCCCGGGCATGGGCAGGCCCGCCTGCTTGGCGCGGAGCATCATCTCGAGCGTAAGCGCACCGCCCGCCGAGGTTCCAAAGACCGCGATGTTCTTTGGCTGCGTGGTCTTGAGGGCCGCTTTGTAGACCGTCATGGCATCGTCGAGCGCACCGGGAAAATATGCCTCGGGAGGCATGCGGTAATCGACCGAGATGACCTTGAAGTGACCAAAGCCCGCCATCATGATGGCTTCCGATGTTCCAGACTCACCCGGAGAAAAAACATAGCATCCGCCGTGCACGTGAATGAGAAGCTTGTCCCGGTGTTCGGGAGCAATGACATCGGGCGTCACAATAAAGACGCGCACTCCGTCGATGATGTCTGCTTTGACTGAGACGTGGAGGCGCTGACGCAGGGCGGGCAACGCCTTGACGGCTTTGGCTGCCCGCTCATCGGCGGCCTTTCGCCATTCTTCGCCTGTCTTCCAGAGGTGATCCCAATCGGGGTTGCGCGGAGCCGCGATGAGCCTTTGCATTTCCGGGCTGACGTCCGTGGGCACGGGGAGAGACTTGGCGGGCACTTGCAAGGGCGGATGGTTGTTGGACTGCGCACCAACGACGGTCGAGGCCAAAGCTACGCAGAGAAGCATGCAAAAGTTCGTTCGAGTCACCGGTATTCCTCTCGTACTGATTGAACCACATCGTGTTTTCTACGGCCGTTGGCCGGCGGTCTGGTAATCTTCACCATCGTCGATATCTAACGGAGGGTGTTCTCTAAAATGTTTGCTTTAAGGGCTGCTCATGCTCTCACCACTCTATGCAGGCGCAAGGTCGCGAAAAGTTTTCAGTTTATCTTTCTTTCAGCGAGCCTCCTCGTCGGCCCAATGGTTTCTGGGCAGACACCGCCGCGGCCGCGAATCGTTGGGATTTCCCACATCGCGGTCTTTGCTCATGACTACCAGAAGTCGCGCGCCTTTTACGGACAGTTTCTCGGCTTTCAAGAACCGTATTCCTTGCAGAACCCAGACGGAACTCCGTCTCTGACTTTCTTCAAAATCAATGACCGCCAGGTCATCGAGCTATTTCCTGAGCACGAGGCCGGCACCGATCGACTCAGTCACATCTCGTTGGAGACCGACGATATTGAGGCGCTCAGGCTGTATCTCGCCTCGAAAGGGGTCAAGGTCCCGGCTCAAGCGGGTAGGGCTAGAATCGGAAATCTTAGTTTTGACATTACCGACCCGGAAGGCCACACCATAGAGATGGTGCAATACATGCCCGAAGGTAAGACGATCCTTGCCAAGGGGAAATTCATGAGCGACAAAGCGATCTCCGACCGAATGAAACACGTCGGAATCATTGTCACCCATCTGGATCCCGAGGACAGGTTTTACACCGACATACTGGGATTCAAGGAGATTTGGCGAGGCAGTTCCTCCGGTAAGGTGCTGTCCTGGACCAATTTGAAGGTTCCCGATGGAGATGACTACGTAGAATTCATGCTCCAAAAGAATCAACCCGCGCCCACCGAGCGTGGCGTCGATCATCATCTCTGCTTACAGGTTCCGGATGTTGACGCGGCGGTAGCAAAACTCAAAGCCAACCCGTATTACAAAGAATACGGACAACCGATCGAGGTTCACCTCGGAATCAATCGTAAGCGTCAGGCAAATCTCTTTGATCCCGACGGCACTCGAGTTGAGTTGATGGAGCCCAATACAATCGACGGAAAACCGACGCCCTCATCCACGGCGCCTCCACCTCAATAGCTCGCGTCATAGATGGTGACGCATTGACCGGCTTCGGCTGAGCTTAATAAGAAACTACCTCTGTTCTGGTTTGGCCGTCGACGGACGAAGACGATGTTCGGATGGCTGTTCGGGTCACTTTTTCCGCACTTTAGTGTGTATCTTCCGGCCCCGCGTAACCTCTGTTGGTGATCTTTCGCAAGTGGCCCGGCAGCAGCTAAGCTGTGGCCACTATGCTGACAATGGTCGGCGGTCAGGTAAAGGTCTTCAATGTTTTTCTCGTAACTATCGGCCTGCTTGCCGTTATGGCTCTAGCCATTTTCATCGGCATCCATGTATTCCTGGCTGCCGTTGGCCACTATGCTCCCTGGGAGCAAATCTGGAATGGCTGACCTTCGCTGTCAGGAGCCACAACCGAACAGCCCCGGCCTGCCCCGGCGTAGCCGTGGGATGGACGACTGAACGCCACCGCCACCCTATCACTTAAGGCATTGCCCTCAAGGGCGTGCTTGTCTTTTGCTATTACGTTGGTTATTATCGTGAACATGTCAGCCTTCCAAATTTGTCGCTGCTGCCGGACGCTTATGCGCGAGCAGCGAACTTGGGTCTGAACTAACTACACATCCAAAAGTTCACAATTGCCCGCGATAGAGCCCCTACCTATCGCGGGCTTTCTATTGCAGACAGGAAAAGAAAATGAGCAAGAAATTCGCCCTGAAGATCTGGTGGACCGGAGCCATTCTGATATTGACTGCCGCACTGCCGGCGGCCGCGCAGGACGACAGAACCACGCAGAACGCGACCAGCGCGCTGGGCGGAGCCTGGATCACCGGGCCGGCGTCGAACCCACTGAGCCATTTGAACGGGCCCGCCTTCCGGACCGATGCCTCTTCCGAGCGCTACGATTTTCACGATGTCGCTCCAATTACCCTCCTCGATGCGAGTCTGCCGCACTGGATCGCCCTCCAGGCGGAGGAGCGCTATCGTTTCGAACAATACAACAACGCCGGCTTCAAGGCAGGAAGCGACGATTCCTATGAGCTGAACCGGTTTCGCCTTCAAGTGGATGTGAAGCCAAATTCGTGGATCCGCGTGACCGGGCAGGTGCAGGACGCGCGTCCGTTCTATCAGACTCCGCCCCTCGGTCCGCCGAACGAGAACCGCTGGGATCTGAAACTGGCATACGTGGAAGTGGGCGATGCGGAAAAGCATTGGTTCAGCCTGCGTGTGGGGCGGCAGAACATCAACTACAACAACACGCTGATCGCCGCCTCGGAGTGGCGCAACCAGGGACGCTCGTTTGACGCAGCCGTGCTGAATCTTGAGAGCAGGCGCGCCAGCGTCGGAATCTTCGCGGCGTCGGCGGTGGTGCCGCAGGCCGAGGGCGTGAGCCCTCACCAGGAGGGAAATAATATTTACGGCGCCTACGGCAGGCTCATCGATCCTTATCCGCATGCAAGCCTGGAACCGTTCGTTCTATGGCGCGTGCAGCCGGCGGAAGTCGTTCAACCGGCTCTCAAGAAGACCACCGGCAAGGAGGATGAGTGGGCCTATGGCGCGCGCCTGAAGGGGCGGCCCGGTTCGCGGCTGGATTATTCGGGCGAGCTCGTTGGGGAGACCGGTACGGTGGGAGCAGCTCCGATTCGCGCCTGGGCCGCTAGCGAGGGAATTTCTTACGCGTTCACCTCGTCGCGTTGGCGGCCACGCATTTTTGCGCAGCACGATTTTGCGTCGGGAAACAGCAACCCGTCGAACGGCACGCATAAGACCTTCGACACTCTGTATCCGACGGCGCATGACCGCTTTGGCATTGTGGACCAATTCGGCTGGCAGAACATTAACGCAGTGCGAGCCGGTGGAACCTTCGAGCCGCACCGGCGCTTGAGCATAACCGCGCAGGGGCTGGACTTCTGGGCGGCTTCGGCACTGGACGCTGTGTACAACACCTCAGGCGGCGCCATCGTGGCCAACAAAGTGGATCACGGCAAGCATATCGGCGCGGAGGCCGACGTCTACACCTGGTACGAACTGAACCGGCACTTCAACATTGGCGGCGGCTACGGTTTTTTTGGCGGCGGAAATTTTCTCTCGCAGGTAACGACCGCTCATAGCTATTCCTACTCGTACATTGCGTTGAATTTCAAGGACAATGGGAAGAAGGCGGAGCACTAAAGGGAGAATGCAGGACGGAGAATGCAGGACGGACGGGCATCGCCATTCGGGGTGAGGAACCAGGGGTGAGGAACCGGGGGACAGGACGGAACGTAACCTTTGCAGTATTATTTGCGGCAAGGGTTACTTCCCGCCTGTCCCGCTTTTACCCGTCTGTCCCGCTTTTACCAAGAAGGTATCCATGATGAAACCGGCGACATCCTCGGAGGTTATGCCATGGGTGCAGCCGGTGGTTACGCACTTGGCCGAACGTTCGGTTTTGTTGCGGGACTCTTTGGAAGGGGAGCTGGAGAGGCTGCTGGTGCTGCTGCTGAAAGGCAGCTGGTGCAGCCGTAGATGTCGCAAATCTGAGCGCAAAGATTGTGAAACAGATGGGGACCCGTGGATGGACGGCGGCAGAAATTACAGAGACCGTCGAAAGCGGAACTGCTCACGCGGCTGTCAACAAAGCAACTGGTGGAGCTGCCACTGAGTTCGTCAATCCGGCTAATGGAAAATTTGTTGTTGTCGACAATGCGACAAAACAGGTCATCCAGGTATCTGGTCCCGGCTTCTGCCCGAACTACTTAGGCAAACCACGATGGATAATCTACAGACTCTCGGAGCAGTGCTCCCCTTAGCGCACGGCAAGACAATAGGCGGCGAGCCAGCATTCGTCTTTCCTGAAGTGCTAGATGTTCTTGCGTTATGCACAAAGCATGAAATCGCGGTGTTGGGAGTGGAGATGTTCAAGGCGAATCCTGACGGATATAGCACTGAGGGCATCTCTGTTTATGACATCCAACGAAGCGATGAATCGTGGCCCGAATTTGTGGCCCGAAACAACAGCTTAGCCGTTGACTTCGTTGAACAGAATCGGGGCGGCGATGATCATTTTTATCTACTTACGGCCTCATCGGAAGCGGAATATCCCAAGCTGAGCGGTAGTCCATAGCTACGATGCAAACTGCCTTCATGTACGACAATGCTCAACGCATAGTGTGTCCGTGCGTGTTTTTGGCATCCCGTTATACCGGCAAAGAACACGATCAAGAATCCGGGAACGATTATTTTTGGGCAAGGTATTTTGCATCAACGATGGGCCGGTGGATGACGCCCGATTGGAGCGCGAAGATTGAACCGGTGCCGTACTCAAGGCTGGACGATCCGCAGACGCTAAACCTCTACGCGTATGTAGGGAACAACCCGTTATCGAGAACTGATCCGACGGGCCACTATGTTTGTAGCGGATCGAAAGAACAATGCGCTCAAATCCAAGACGGGTTGAATCTTGCGAAAGCCGCGCAAGACAAATTGGGGGCTGACTCGAAAGAGGGCAAGGCCATCGGCGCGGTTCTGAAGTTCTATGGGGCTGCTGGCGAGAAAAACGGGGTAGGTGTTTCCTTCGGAAAGCTCGCGGCGGGAACGTTAGGTGAAACAAGCTCAGGGCCTAACGGCACAGTAAACATCAAGTTCGATCTTGGCCAAATCAGCTCTTTTTCGCAAGGCCAGACACCCGGTACATCCTTAGTAGAAAGATCCGCCGCTGAGATACATGAGGGCACGCACGGTGTTGACGACAAGAGGGCGGGACACGGTCCGGAGAATAGGCATGAAGAATTGCAGACCGAACGGAATGCTTATCGAACCCAGTCTTATGTGTATCAAGGCTTGGGCGTGAATACGCAGTTCAATCTATGGTCTCCAAGTTGGAGTCCTGCAAATGCGGAACAAAATCGAAATGCAGCGATTGAAGAGGGAGCGCAGAGGTCGATGGCGGCCGCTTGTGCGCAGGGGTGTCAGCCATGAATAAACTTTCCGTGATCCTACTAGTACTCATTGGAATAGGCTGCTTCAGCCGAGAAAGTGAATCGCAGACTGTCTACAAAAAGACAAACATCTGCCACATCCTCGACCTTGGAAGAGCTAATCGGGCGTTGAATGTGCAACTCGATGCAGGCGTCTTATCAGATGGGATGCATGGTGCGATCCTTACAGATATGGGGTGCTCGGGGCGAGGACTATATATAGGGGCGATTCTGGACGATGCCGATCCAAGTGTTCTGGAACTTCAAAAAGCGCTGTGGAGTGACGGAGCACCCGGCACCACGGGAAGAAAGGTGAGCGGTACGTTCTTCGGAAGGCTACGGATCGATCATAGGACAACAAAAATCAGCATCACGGTGACGCATGTTGAAAATCTGGTCAACGTGCGAGTGGACAGAAATCCTCAGTGAGCTTGGGCCGACGACGCTATGATGCAGACCGCATTCATGTACGACTGCACTTAGCACTTTGCGCGGCCAACAAGTTTACCGGCAAAGAACACGACGCCGAATCGGGCAACGATTACTTCGGGGCGAGATACTACAGTAGCGCGATGGGCCGGTGGATGAGCCCCGATCCGTTTCTCAACAGCGGACGTCCCGACAACCCGCAAACGTGGAACCGGTATGCGTACGGTTTGAATAATCCACTCATCGTCACTGATCCCACGGGCCTCTACAACCTGATAAATAACTGTGCTGGCGATGATAAGAAGTGCAATGCAGCTTTCACGCAGAACGCCGCAAATCTGAAGTCTGCAGTTGCTGCGTTGACCAGCGCAGTGAATGGGCTAAAGGATGGCGATCAAAAGACAGCGCTGCAAGCCTCTCTCAACGCTCTCGGCACTGAGAACGATGGCAATAACGCGGGCGTTCAGTTTGGGAAAAACGCAGATGGTGCCGCTGGTAATACGGCTCTTTCGGTAGACAGTACTGGCACGAAGTTGAGCTTCACGATCACTCTCGACCCAAGCAAAAACCAGTGGGACCCGACACACGGAGCCGTCAATCTGGCGGTTGACGCGGCACACGAGGGGACACACGTCGTAGATGAAAGTGATCCACGGTTCGCGGCCAATGCGACGACCTTGAGCCCGTTCTCTTTGGAGTACCGGGGCTATCGGACTTCTGCCTACGCCGCTTCGGAGCTTGGATCATCCTCCCTAAGCTACGGGAATGGCAAATATCCAATCTAGAATGGAAGCTGGGGCGCTGTGGATCGAAACCTGACGAATTACATCACCAGTTTTCGCGACAAGAATGGACAACAGGATCATCCAGAGACTACGCCACACGATCCGTGGAGCCAGAAGTGATATGAGGCGCTTATGAAGAGAAGCCTCCTTATCTTTTACGTCGTATTATTAGTTCTCCTGGTGGGCACGGTGCGATATGTGCTCGCCCAGCAGGGGCTTGCTCTTCCAATGATCTCCTTTGCTGAAGTGCCTCTCTATCCACCGATGGCTCGTGTAGCAAATGTATCGGGCGTTGTCCATGTTGTCGTGACGACAGATGGAAAGCGAGTTGTTGAAGCGCACGCTCAAGATGGCCCGAAAGTCCTGGGTGATGCCGCTGAGAAAAACGTGAAGAGTTGGCAGTTCGCCGATCATGGGCCAACCACCTTCACCGTGACCTATGTCTACAAGTTGGTTAGCAACTTGAAGCCGCAGAAGAACAACCCGCGAATCATCCTCCAACTTCCGACCGAAGTCGAGATCGATGCCCTACGCTGGCCGGGCACAAAAGATATGGCTCCGCATCGTACCCAATAGTCCACCATTACGATGAACGCAGCATTCAGCTACAACTGCATTTCGCACTGTATGCACTCGTACCATTTCACCGGCAAAGAACACGACGCAGAATCAGGAAACGACTACTTCGGGGCCAGGTACTACGCAAGTGCAATGGGGCGGTGGATGTCCCCGGACTGGTGTGAAGAACAATCCCTTGAGCTTGGCTGATCCTGACGGTCACAACGGCTTCACTGACTTCTTTCAGAAACTTGGAAATGTCTTCAGGTATGGAGCGTTTGAGTTGACCACAGATGTGATCAACGACGAGCGGCAGTACTTGGTTAATCAGGGAACTGTGGTCGTCAACGGGCAATGGGAAAGTCGTCGATCTATCGACAGCGACAAATGGACAAATCGATGGGGCATTTCGGAGCCTCAGGAATTCCGAAATACTCTCGTCCCTTGGCCTCGCAGCCGGAGGTCCGCTGTTGGGCGCCAACGGAACTCAGACGACCAGCAAGACACTTTGGGAGGATGGAAAAGAACATATCGATGTAGAGAACCCCAACCCCGGTCAACGACCAGGTCAGATTCATTATCAAGATGGAGTTAATAAATATATCTATGATGTGGAAAGCGGCGAGTTTAAGGGACTCTCTAGCACTCAGAGCAAGCAACTATTGAGCAAACCCGAGGTTCAACAGGCCATCGACATGGGACTGAAGTATCTAGGTGTATCGCGATGAAAATGAATCAATTGATGGCTCGTCTCCTTTTTGGCATCGATCTATCTAAACCCGAAGTTCTTCCCCAGCCGGATTCGACACCAGCGTTTGTTACTAAGGGAGACTCAGTGTTTCTTGAGAAGGAATACGCCGGAGCAAAGGGTGTCTCAACGAAGGATTTTCCAGATCGGACGGGTCTTGAGAGCTTTGTTAACCATGCTCATTTTCCCTTTCACGGCGACAGGACGTCTCTTCTGCACGCTCTTGGATATACCATGGCGTTACAGACGGCGCTTCGAATTTACGAGCCTGGTCGGAGGTTCTTGGTTATATTATCCATCTCTGATACCAAGAGCACAGTTCGCTTCCATGAATGCCGTCCGAACGAAAGTTGGTTGGCCAACAATCTTGAAGGCTACAAAGAAGAGGCGATTCTCGTCTTGTCAGCGTAGCTTCTTGTTCAATCCTACGAGAAATAGAGAATCGTGCTGCTATGGTGAAATAGATGGCGGGATCAAGTCTCCACTGCGATTCGCGGTCCACATGAGTAACAACCCCGGGTCGCATGGGGGAAACCCGGGGACTGGACGGGCCGTTTACCTGTGATTACGGCACCGTAACTAGTCCATATACTGGTAGACCGAGTCGCCGCAAATCGAGTGAGTGGATGATGGAAGAGTGGCATAGGACGGGACGCCCGACGGATAGAGGGTCCAGAATTTAGGTCAAGGACTGAGATACTAGCGCGAGTTTGACATGCGAGTTCGGCGCCTGCGGTGCTGGGCCAAGTGCATTCGGCCCCGGTGGACCCGGAAGAATCCGGAAAATCCGGTGACGCTGATACCTACTCACCGTCAGGAGTATTCATTTGCTGCTATAGGTCTGCTGTCCCCGGATTTGCCTAGCTGCTAAAGAAAAAATCGAATCGAGGTATCATCATAGATATGGCAGTGATCCACATCTCGGAGGCCGAAGCAGCCCGCGACTTCGCCGCGTTGCTGGCCCGCGTTCGCGCGGGTGCAGAGGTCGTCATCGAAGACGGCCCGCTGACCGTCGCCGTGTTGCACATGCCTGCGCCGCCGCGACGTTCCATCGAGGAGTGCATCGCCCTGTTGCCGGAGGACTCTCCGGCGATTATCGATGAGGACTTCGCCCGCGACGTGGAAGAGGCCGTGGCTGCCCATCGTGAGCCTCTGAATCCTCCAGCATGGGACTGATCCTCGACTCCAGTGTGCTTATCGCGGCAGAGCGCAAGGGCCGCAATGCGCGGCAAGCTCTCAGCGAAATCGCCCAGCGTGCAGCCGGTGAAGACGTGGCCCTCTCGGTCGTGACGCTGATCGAACTGGCCCACGGCGCGGCCCGCGCCGACACGCCGGAGAGAAGGGCCTTGCGTCGGCAGTTCATCAACGAACTAACAACGGCTCTGCCTGTGCATCCAGTGACGGTTCCAGTGGCTCTGCGGGCCGGACAGATCGACGGCGAGAGCACGGCAAAGGGTGTTCGTCTTGCCCTCGCAGACCTGTTGATCGGCGTCACGGCGCTGGAGCTTGGATACCGAGTTGCGACCGGAAATCTGCGTCACTTCCAGATGGTTCCCAGCCTCGAAATCGTCTCCTTCTGAGCGTACAAAATGCTCTTCTTTTGGAGATCGGTGAGAGACGGGAGTGGCACTTTTCGAAAGAGCATGTTCGTCAAATTGAGCACGGAGGGCCACTGGCCAAACGTAACCAAGGGTAACTTAATAAGCTTAGTGCGCTTACGAAGCATATTTTCTTGGCCGAAAGACGCGTCTCCTTCGGTCAGCTGCAGCCGATTCCCTGTTCGCGCTCCAATGTCGAATACATAATCTACGGCGCCGACGAAGTTGGCTTTAAGCGCTGGAACTACTACCCCCTCATCGGGAACGGCCGGTCGTCTCCGCTGGCTTCATTGCCTGCACCTTGCTGTGCTTGACGCTGTAGCCGAAATAGATGCCCAGGCCGATGACTAGCCAGATCACTAGCACCTCCCAGGTGAGCAGCGGCAGGTTGAGCATGAGATAGAACGCGCTTGCCATTCCCAAAATTGGAACCAGCGGGACCAGCGGTGTGCGGAATGGGCGGTGCAGATCAGGGTGGCGGCGGCGCAAAATCCAGACGCCGGCGCAGACGATCGTGAAGGCAAGCAGCGTTCCCATGTTCACCAGCGCCGCAAGCTTATCGATCGGCAGCAGGGCCGGCAGGAAGGCCACGATCGTACCCACCACGATGTTCGAGATCCAGGGTGTGCGGAATTTGGGGTGAACCTTCGAGGCCCAGGGCCATAACAGGCCATCTTTCGACATGGAATAGAACACGCGCGATTGGCCCAGGAGCATGACCAGCATCACGGTACCCAGTCCAAAAACCGCACCGATCTTGACCAGCAGGCTGCCCCAGGTCACGCCCGTGACGTCGATGCCGACAGCGACGGGGTCGCTCACATTGAGGTTGCGATAGCTGACCAGGCCAGTGAGCGTTACCGAGACCATGATGTAGAGCAGCGTGCAGACCACCAGTGAACCCAGAATGCCGATCGGCATATCACGCTGCGGATTGCGCGCTTCCTGCGCTGCGGTCGAGACCGCATCGAATCCGATATAGGCAAAGAAGACGGAAGCGGCGCCGGCCGTGATGCCCCCGATGCCGTACTTGCCCGGACCTTCCGCTGGAGGAATAAACGGATGCCAATTTAGTTTGGCCAGTTCAGGATGATGGAACAGAAACGCTCCACCCAGGAAGAGGAAGATGGCGACAATACCCAGCTTGACGATCACGATCGCTGAATTGAGATTCGCCGACTCCTTGATGCCGATGACCAGCACCGCAGTCACCATCAGGATGGCGAGGAAGGCCACAAGATTGAAGACCCCGGTGACGTGTTGCAGCGATGAAGGATCGACCGTTGAAGGCAGCGACGCCAAGGGCTGCCACTTGCTGGCGTAGAAGTAAAGCGTATTGCCATAGGTGGTCGTAAACTGCGGCGGCAGATAGATGTGCAGTTGCTGCAGCAGGCTCACAAAGTATCCCGACCAGCCCGACGCCACCGTAGCGGCGCCGAAGGCATACTCCAACACCAGGTCCCAGCCGATGATCCAGGCGACCAGCTCGCCCAGGGTTGCGTAACCGTAGGTATAGGCCGAGCCGGCAATCGGAATGATGGAGGCAAATTCCGAGTAGCAGAGACCGGCGAACGCGCAGGTGAAGCCTGCAAAAATGAAGCTGAGAGCTATCGCCGGACCCGCGTGGAGTGCGGCCGCCTGGCCGGTAAGCACGAAGATGCCGGCGCCGATAATGGCGCCAATGCCAAGGGTGATCAGGTTGACCGGGCCGAGCGAACGCTTGAGCGTGTTCTCTCCTACTTCGTTGGCCTCCTGGGTGAGCATCGAGAGGGGTTTTGTTGCCAGGAATCTAGGCATCGGCCGGATCATCCTCCAGTAAAGTGACTATGGTATTCGTGCTGCCCGGGTAAATTTCCCGGTTGCTTGCTCTGGTTTCTTGCTCTCGTTGCTTGCTCTCGTTGCTTGCTCTGTTCTTGCTCTGGTGACGTGGCCTTCCGCTGGTTCTATGTCTATACCGTTTTCCCGCAAGTGTGTCCAGCGTTGGGTTACCCACCCGGCCGCTGCCTGGCCGCTACCCGGTCCGACGCATAGCGCAGTGAAGGAGGGGATTCGTTCCCTGCCCAGACCGCACTTGCACAGCTATTCCGCACAGCTATCTCAGGAGCGAGGAACTCCTCGACCCCAGGAGCGCGAGGAACTCCTCGACGATTCTGGCTGTCGATTCGCCGCGCCGCGGAAGCAAGCCGGAAATGACCGCGACCGAATCGGCTCCGGCTTCGATCACTGAGGCGCAATTGGCCCGGGTAATCCCTCCGATCGCAACCAGGGGCTTCGTTGTGAGCGCGCGTGCCGCGCGAACGCCTTCGAGGCCAACCACCGGCTCATGATCCTGCTTGGATTGCGTCTCGCATATGGGTCCAATCGCAAGGTAGTCAGCCGCGCTTGTTGCCGCAATCACAAGTTGCCCGGAACCATGCGTGGAAACGCCGATCAGCGCTTCGCTGCCTACAAGAGCGCGCGTCTCGGCCGGAGAAAGGTCTTGCTGGCCAACGTGCACTCCGTCGCACCCGGCAGATCGCACAAGCGACGCGCGATCGTTCAGAATGAGGCAGCTATCGGACGCAGGAAAGATATCGCGCAGAAGGGCTGCCCGGGCGAGCAGCGCTTCATCGGACGCATCTTTATCGCGGTATTGCACCCAGCGAATGCCTGCCTGACGCAGTTCGCGGGCAAAGCCTTCGATCGAAAGGCCCGCCCGCTCAAGAACACCTGCGTCGACTATGGGATACAACCGAGGTAGAGCAACCCTGGCCATGGCTAAAGTTGAATAGCGAGTTGCTCGCGGCGAAGTTTTTCGCGCTCGAAGAAGCGCTCCATGAACTTGGTGTCGAACTTGCCTTCACGAAATTCCGGATCTTCGAGTATGCGGCGGTGCAGCGGGATCGTCGTGTGAATTCCCTCCACGACAAACATCTCCAGCGCGCGAGACATTCTGGCCATCGCCTCTGCCCGGTCTTTGCCGTGGACAATCAGCTTGGCGATCAGCGAATCATAGTAAGGAGGCACAACGCCCTCGGAGTACTGCGCCGTATCGACACGCACACCATTGCCGCCGGGAACATTGAAGGCCGTGATACGCCCGGCAGAGGGCGTGAACTTTTCCGGATGCTCAGCGTTGACCCTGCACTCGATCGCATGGCCGCGCATCGGTATCGTCTCGGGCAGAATACTGCTCAGGTTTTCTCCCGCAGCGATGCGCAGCTGCGCTTTGACCAGGTCGATGCCCGTGACCGCCTCGGTGACCGGATGCTCCACCTGGATACGAGTGTTCATTTCGATAAAGTAGAGCTTTCCATCCTCATCCATGAGGAACTCGATCGTACCCGCGTTCTGATAGCCGATTGCACTCAGGCACTTCTTGAGTGTCCTGCCGATCTCCTCACGAATCTTCGGCGTAACCTGCAGCGAAGGTGACTCTTCAATCAGCTTCTGGTGACGGCGCTGGATCGAGCATTCACGCTCCCCCAGAGACATGACATTGCCATGCTCATCGGCCAGCACCTGGAACTCGATATGCCGGGGGCGCTCAATGAATTTCTCCATGTACAGGTCGCCGTTGCCGAAAGCATTGGAAGCTTCGGTTTGCGCGGCCTGAAACGACTCGGGCAATTCTTCTTCCGAACGGATGACGCGCATCCCGCGTCCACCGCCCCCTGCGGAAGCCTTCACGATCACCGGGAATCCAACGGATCGGGCCCAGGCCAGAGCCTCGTCTGCGCTCTGCAGCACGCCGTCGGAACCAGGCAGAATGGGTACCTTCGCCTTCTTCATCGCCTGGCGGGCCTTTTCTTTTTCGCCCATCAGGCGGATGGCCTCGGGCGTGGGCCCGACGAACTTGATATTCGAGGCGCGGCAAACTTCGGCAAAGTTCGCGTTCTCACTCAGCAGGCCGTAACCCGGATGAATGGCGTCGACATCGGCAATTTCCGCCGCCGAGATCACGGCCGGCACATTCAGATAGCTTTCCGCGGAGCGGGGAGGCCCGATGCAGATCGCTTCGTCGGCAAAACGAACGTGCAGCGAGTTGCGATCTGCCTCGCTGTAGATCGCAACCGTGCGGATCCCCAGCTCTTTGCAGGCGCATATGACGCGAAGTGCGATTTCGCCCCGGTTGGCGATGAGTAGTTTTCGAAACATAGGATTCAACGGAGGCGCAAGGCGAACAGTGGCTGCCCGTACTCGACAGGCTGGCCGTTGGTGACCAGACGCTTGACCACTTCCCCGGCGGCATCCGATTCAATTTCGTTCATCAGCTTCATGGCTTCGACGATGCAGAGCACCTGGCCGTTCTCTACTTGATCGCCGGTCTTGACGAAAGCGGCGGAGCCCGGAGAGGAAGACTCGTAGAACGTTCCGACGATGGGTGACTTGACGATGTGCAGCACTTCCTCGGCTTCTTCAGCAGCAGCAGCGGCCACCGTGGGCAGGGCTACCGGCGCAGGAAGATGAACTGCGTGCGGAGCGGCAGGCGGCGCGTGCTGCCCCTGGGGCAAGAGTTGTGCGATCCGGGCAAGGTCCGCGGCCGAAAGAGTGCTTTCAGGCTGGGCGAACTTGATACGGACCTTCAGTTCGCCACGATCGAGATCAAACTCGTTGATACCGTTCTCTTTGAGGAACTCGATCAGTTCCTTCAATTCCCTTACTTCATCAGGCGTCATGAATCTCTCGTCTGCTTATGGCGTGGCCTAGAGCTGTGTCCAACCGGTGGATGCCGGTGTCATCACATGCCCACCCTGCTGCGTAACGGCAACCATGTCTTCGATGCGAACTCCAAACTGGCCTGCGAGGTAAACGCCGGGCTCGATGGTGATCACCATTCCCGGCAAAAGTAACTGCGACTGGTCCGCGGCAATGCGGGGTGCTTCATGAATTTCCAGTCCGACGCCGTGACCAGTGGAGTGGGTGAAGAACTCCGCCAGGCCAGCCTTGCGCAGGACGCTGCGTGCTGCCTCGTCTACATCCCCACAGGAAACGCCAGGCTTCACCGCTTCAACAGCGGCAAGTTGCGCCTCCCGCACAGCATCATACGTGAAGCGCTCACGCTCCGTGGGCTTACCCAGACAGACGGTACGCGTCATATCTGAGCAATAACCATTGAGGATAACACCGAAGTCCAGCGTTAAGAAGCCTTTACGGGGCAGCCGCTCAGAGGTCGCGCGGCCATGCGGCAGCGACGAGCGGGAACCACTGGCGACAATGGTTTCAAACGACATGCCTTCTGCCCCGCGAGACCGCGCACCCTGTTCCAGAATCGCCGCTACCGCCGTTTCCGGCATTCCAGATTGCAGCACGGGCAGCAACTCATGAAACAGGTCAACACCCAACTGCGCTGCCTTTTCCATGAGCGCAAGCTCGTCCTCGTCCTTAATAAGACGCAGATTGCGGACCAGGGGGTCTGACAGCGCCTGGAAGAAGCCGCGGTGTCCGGCAGCAATCGATTTCCGGTAAAGAGCGAGCTCAGCAACCGTGGTTGATTCCGGATCGAACGCGCAATGGGTTGCCCCGCTCAATGCCAGCCATTGGCATGCCTCGTTCCGTGGCGACCTGGCGGCAATGACGACCCGCGCGCCGCTTGTTTCCTGCTTCGCCTGTGCGGTGTAACGGCCGTCGGTGAACATGACCGCGCGAGTCGCCGATATAGCAAGAAAGGCGCTGGAACCGGTAAAACCGCAGAGGTAGCGCACGTCAGGCAGATGGGTGACCAACAGGCTGTCAATGCCCTGCAACTTCATTTGGCGGCGCAATCTGCGCAGGCGGGAGGCGTGATTCATCATTCGGATGGTCAGGGAACAGCATACCTCAGAGCCAAAACGGGCTGCGGAAGAACTCAGCCAAGCGGGCGAAGGGGAACAGTTTCCGTTACCTCAAGTGTTTGCCGCAGATCACTGTAGCCAGTACACTTAGAGAGCGAAGAAAGGTTGTCGGCCCCTATGCTCGTCGTCATGAAACCGCAGGCAACGCCGGACGAAATCCAGGCAGTCTGCGAACGCATTCAACTCCTTGGCTTCCGCGCTCACCCCATGCCCGGTGCAGAGCGTACAGCTGTCGGCATTACCGGCAATCAAGGCGCTATTGAACAGGGCGGTTTCGAAGAACTGTCAGGCGTCGCTGAAGTGATCAGGGTTTCGAAACCCTACAAGCTGGTCAGCCGCGACGTGAAGCAGGAAGACACGATCATTACCTTTCCCGGCACCGACGCCACCATTGGCGGGCGCGACATCGCAGTGATCGCCGGACCCTGCTCCGTCGAATCGCGCGAGCAAGCCTTTGCCGTTGCCGAGCAAATCGCGAAGGCCGGCGCCCAGTTTTTCCGTGGCGGAGCATACAAGCCACGTACGTCTCCCTATGCCTTCCAGGGTATGGGCGAGGACGGCCTGAAGATCATGGCCGAGATCCGCGACAAGTTCGGCTTGCGGATCGTTACCGAGGCCCTCGACAACGAAAGCCTCGACCTTGTGGCAGACTACGCCGACGTGATCCAGATCGGCGCCCGGAACATGCAGAATTTCTCACTGCTCAAGCGAGCCGGACGCACGCGCAAGCCAGTACTGGTGAAGCGGGGCATGTCGGCAACGCTCGATGAGCTGCTCATGGCGGCTGAGTACGTGATGAGCGAAGGCAACTACCAGGTGATTCTGTGCGAGCGCGGCGTACGCACATTCGCCGATCACACCCGCAATACATTCGACCTGAGCATCGTGCCGGCCGTACAACGGCTGAGCCATTTGCCCATCATCGCCGACCCCAGCCATGGCACCGGCAAGCGCAACATGGTTCTGCCCCTGGCGCGCGCCGCGGCCGCGGTAGGCGCCGATGGCCTCATGGTCGAAGTGCACCACCAGCCGGATCAGGCGCTCTCTGACGGTGCGCAATCGCTCTTTCCCGATCAGTTCGTCGAGATGATGGATGAAGTTTCGCTGATCGCCTCAGCTGTACACCGTTCCCTGCCGCGCGGTATTCGCATGGGCGAACCCGCTTTGGCAGCCGGGCGAGGATAGCGCGACAGCGCGAAGTGTGACTCTGCAAAAGCGACGCTCCCCCTTTTTGGCATCCTCGCTCGCGTGGCTTGCCCTGATTGCGACTGGCGCGGTTGGTTGCCATGACCGCGACGCCGATCACCCCGCCAACTATCGCGAATACGCATACATAAGCAACGGTGGCAGCAATAGCCTCACCGTGCTCGATATGGTGAACATGCGCCAGGATCGCGTGATCGCGGTCGGCAACAACCCGTCGGGCATTGCCGTCAACCCACGCCGCAACGAGCTTTACGTGGTGAATTCCGGCAGCGGAACCGTGACGGCCATCGATGCCGAGACCAACACCGTGGCTGCAACGATTCGCGTACAGAAGCGGCCTTATCTGATCGATGTAGACCCACAGGGCGAGCGTGCCTACGTCGCCAACTCTGGTTCGAACAATGTCTCGGTGATTGACCTGGCAGCGCGGCGTGAAATTGGCGTCATCGGCGCCGGGATTGGCCCGGGAGTGGCTCGCATTGCCAGTGACGGGAAAACCCTGGTGATCACCAATCGCGTCAGCGGCAGCGTCAGCGTGGCCGATGCCCGATCGTTCAAAGTGAGAAGCAGCTTCGATCATTGCCCCGGCGCTACCGATGCCATCATTGTTCCCGATGCCTCAAAGGCGTTTGTCGCCTGCTCGGGTGGACATCAGATCATGGTGATCGGGCTGGCTCATACCGGCGGAAGTGTGCCGGCGGCTTCCGACACCGTTCTGGCGTTTCTGGATGTGGGTAAGACTCCGCTGCATATGGCGTTGAAGCCAGATGGCGGCGAAGCGTTCGTTTCCAACTACAACAGCGGCACCATCTCGGAGCTCACCACATCGTCCAACGAAGTCGGCGGAGCCTACCTGGTAGGAACGCACCCTGTGAGGGGTTTGGTGAGCTCGGACAATTCCCTGCTCTACGTGAGCGATTTCAGCGCGGGCCTGGTGACCATTTACAGCATCGATGACGGTAAACGGCTTTTTTCCGTGCGCGTTGGGGAAGGCCCCGACGCGCTGGCCTTCGCCGCATCGGGCCGTCTGCTTTTAGTGGTCAATGCGCAATCGGGCGATGTTGCCGCGATCCGCACCACGGAGAACCCGGCAACTTTGCTCACCCTGTTCCCTGCCGGAAAAGCACCGAATGACATTGCCGTGAAGGCATTCCTGACCCACTAGTTGCCGTCCTCAAGAAGCTTGCCCCGCCGGCTTACGCTTCTTTTCTGGCTCGCTGCCGGTCAGCCAGCCAGGCGAGACGCAAGGCGTGGCGCGAAGCTGAATAATGGGCGCCCGCGAGCAGCAGCAACCCGGTGATGAACGCCCACAACATCAGGCCCACGGCGATCGAAAACGGACCATACACCGAGTGCAGGTCCATCCACGGCAGGGCCGCGATGTAGAGCGTCTTGGCAACTTCCCAGGAAAGCCCGATCACGATCGCCGTGGGGAGCACCGCGCGGACGGGCAACTTGCGGTTGGGAAGAATCCAGTAAATGAGAAAGAAGAGCAGCACGCTCACCACGGCCGCGGAAATCTGTAGCAACCAGTGAGCGATAAAAGCAAACGGCTCATTGTTTATATGACCAAAGAACAGGAACCGCAGAACCGACTGCTGCGCCGCAGTGACGGCGACACTGCCCAGGGCCAGCATGCCGATTCCGGTGGCCAGACCGAGGGAGATGAGCTGGTTCATCACGTACGAACGATTCTTGGTAACGCCCCAAACCCGATTCAACGCTACTTCGAGAGGAAGAAAGACCCCCGTCGAAGAAACCAGGAGCATGACCACCGACGCAACCTGAACCCCGCTGCGCGCGTGCGCCACGATTTCCATGTTCTTGGTCACGAACTGCTGGCCGGTGGGTAGAAAATAGCGGATCATGTCGGCGATTGCGCTCTCCATTGCGGCCGAATGGAAAACCAGCCGGGCAATGGTGAACATCATCACGATGAATGGGAACAGCGACAGAATCGCATTGGCCGCCACGCTGAAGGCGTAGGTATGCACCTCTGTCTGTGCCATATACCGCGCGAGACTGATTGCCTCTTCGAACAGGCTGGCGTTCACAGGAAGCGGCTCAGGTGGCTTCGGCGCCGCGGGCACGCCGGCGAGCGGGTCTTCTTTCGGCGTGGCAAGAATCTGCGGCATGGAAATTCCGAGCGTCATAGCTCTTCATGCTAGCAGCCGGGGACATGGCTCGGAATGACCCTCACGAACGGTCGACTACAACCTTGATAACCAGCATAACCAGAGGACGATAACCAGAGGACGGCAAGCAAAGGACGGCAACCAGATGTCGGCAACCAGGCAACAGCCTGGACGATCATCCATGGTGAGAAGTCTCATGGGCAGCCAGTTTTTTTATCTTCCTTCGGTTGCTCCGGAAGGCAATTTTTACTTGCACTGGCTTCCAATTCCTGCCATAACATGATCAAGCTTGAACCAAAGTTCATGATTCGAGCGCTTAGAAGGCTGATTGATGTAATTGTTTCATCGCTCTCGAAACAGCCAGTGATCGAAACATTCGGGGAACCTGGGCCATGTCGCTCAAAGAAATTTGCCGCGGGTGTCCGGGGGTTCCCGCGGGATGTTGGAGATGGTTCAACAGCCGGGAAAGGAAGTTTGCTTGAAAGAGAATGGCGTTGTGAAGTGGTTTAACGGAGCCAAAGGATACGGATTTATTCAACGTTCGACCGGCGAGGATGTTTTCGTACATTTCTCCGCCATTCAGGAGAATGGGTACAAGACTCTGAATGAGGGCGATGCGGTGGAATTCGAATGTCAGCAAGGCCCCAAGGGGCTCAACGCTGCGAACGTCGTCCGCAGCGCCTGACAAACATACACGTCTCAGCTATGGAGAGACCGCTGCGTCCCGATCGATATCTCCATCGCTCGATGTTTCGATACGGTTCGATAGGCTCTCGATTTTCGTCAGAGCCCATTGCGCCGATTCGGCAAGCACCGGATCCGGGTTTGCCGCCCACTCGCGCAATTGCGGGAGATAGCTCGCAAGTCCGCTGTTCCCCATGGCAATGGCTACGTTGCGCAACAGGCCGCCGAGTTTGGCGCGTTGCAAGGGAGATTTCCGGAACAGGCTGCGGAAGCGGTCCGTATCAATTTCGGCCAGCCAGCTCAGAGCAGGATTGACCAGCTCCGGCCGCGCTGCCAACTCCGCGTCCTGGCTCACGGGCGCCCGGCGATTCCAGGGGCAGACATCCTGACAGATGTCACAGCCGAATACCTGGCGGCCCATTTGCGTGCGTAGCGGCTCAGGGATCGGGCCTCGCTTCTCGATGGTCAGGTAGGAGATGCACAGGTTCGCATCCATCTCGCGCGGCGCCACCAATGCACCCGTGGGGCAGGCATCGATACAGCGGGTGCAGGCGCCACAGCGGTCGTGCGCCACCCGGAGTGGCTCCGCGGATGGCCCTGAGGGCAGCTCAAGCCCAGTCAGAATCACTCCCAGAAACAACCACGACCCGAGCTGCTGGTTAATGATGCATGTGTTTTTCCCGATCCAGCCGATCCCTGCGTACTTGGCGTAAATCCGCTCGACGAGGGGGCCTGTGTCCACGTAGCAACGCGATTGGAAGGGTCCAATCTCTACCTGCACATGCTGGTTGAGATTCTTCAGCCTTGCCAGCAGAGACGTCGTGATAGTCACTCGGCTGCCCCGGCGTGGGCTCGGCCTGACCATAACCGGTCTGGGCGTAACGGGCGATCCATCCCGCTTCCGGCGCGGCTGGATCGATGGACCGCGGGCCTTGTGGATGGTAGTTCGCTGCGCACACGATCACCGATCGCACCCACGGAACCGCGATCCTGAGAGAAGAGCGCAGCAGGCGATGGGCGTCATCGCGACGCTCCAGGTAATGCATGTCTCCCGCGCGGCCTTGCTCGATCCAGGGTTCAAAGTGACCGAGCTCCGGATAGTCGCCCGGGTCGCCGGGCGCCGGAACGGGCGCAATGCCTGCCGAGGTAAAACCCGCCTCCCGCGCCAGGGCGGCGATCCTGGCGGAAATGGCAGCAGCGTTCATATCTACATTTTATTGTTAGCCGGCAGCGTGGGTAGCCAGCATCTCGACGACACCCATGTTCTGCATCAGGTTTGCGGGTATCCCATGCCGCTCCGCCAGATAGGCCGGCGCATTGTAGGTGACCCAGACATTGCCTTCTGGATCCTGCCAGATGAGCAATTTCAGGGGCAGATCGATAGCAATGCTTCGCGCCGCCAGCATCAGGGGAGTGCCGGCCTTGGGATTACCGAAGATGAGCAACTTGGCCGGAAGCATTTCCATGCCGACCTTTTGCGCTTCTCCGCTGTGGTCGATCAGGGCAAAGACCGTGATCCCCTTTGCAGCAAGAAATTCCTGCGCGCGGCGGAGGGTTTCCTCGACGGAATAATTGCTGGGTTTATCTATGAGTCCGGTAGCAGGCACGGTGGTTCGGTAGCTTTCGCGTCCATCATACTCGAAGGGCGCCCGCGGAGCGCATGGAACTGCTCCTCTGGAGGACCTGGAACCGGAAGAGACCGGATTGCGTAGTCTTATTCAGGAGTAGCCAGGACCATGATCAAGTTTTTGTTGTGGTGCATTCTTTTCATTCTGTGCTGGCCGGTCGCCTTGATGGCGATCGTGTTGTATCCCTTCGTTTGGCTGATCCTTCTTCCCTTCCGCTTAGTTGGCATCGCGGTCCACGGAGCCCTGGAATTGGTAGTCGCGCTGATCTCCCTGCCCGTCCGACTGCTGCGCGCGATCTAGCGAAGTATCGGCTCTGTTCCCTGCTTCGTCTAACCCACCCTTCGCCAGGAGCGCGAAGCATGGGACGCGTCGTTACGGATGAAGCACCGGAGAGACGGCCTGCCGATAGTCGCTTCGCACCGGCAGCGGCATCGGTTGCGCCGGAAGCGACGCCTTTGCCAACCCAAGGGCCAAGTACTCGCCCAGATACCAATCGACAAATCTCTGCACGCCGTCTTCGATCGAAACCCGCGGCGCATACCCTGTCAGTGCGATGAGCTTATCCACGCTCGCTTGGGTTTCGTATACATCCCCTGCCTGCATGGGCATCAAACGGGTGTTCGCGGTTCTTCCCAGGCACCGCTCCATGGTGCGAACCAAGTGGAGAAGCTCGACCGATTGTTGATTTCCAATGTTGCAGACACGCATCGGCGCCTTGGCGCCTGCCTCGCCTTCCGAACCGGGCTTCGGCGGAAGGGGCATGAGCCTGACAATTCCCTCCACCACATCGTCAACGTAAGTGAAGTCCCGTTGCAGGCGCCCATAGTTATAAAGGTCGATTGCCCGGCCTGCCAGGATTGCTTCCACGAATTTGAAGATAGCCATATCCGGGCGTCCCCATGGTCCGTATACCGTGAAGAACCGGAGAGCCGTCGTGGGCACCTGATACAGATGGCTGTACGTGTGCGCCAGAACCTCGTTGCTTTTCTTGGTGGCCGCATAGAGGCTCACGGGAAAGTCGGTGCAGTCCTCTTCTCTAAATGGCAACTTGTTGTTTGCCCCATAGACCGAGCTCGATGAGGCAAAGATGAAGTGCCCGCACTTGCAGCCGCGGACCCCTTCCAGGACGTTTACGAAACCCACAAGATTGCTGGCGACATATTCGTCGGGATGAGTGATGGAACGGCGTACGCCGGCCTGTGCCGCCAGATGAATGACTGCCTCGAATTCCCCCTTATCGAAGAGGCTCTCGGTGCAACCCCGATCCACGAGGTCGAGCGCGACAAACCAGAACCGGGGTCCCATGCACAGCTTTCTCAGGCGCGCCTCCTTGAGCCTGGGGTCGTAGTAGTTATTCAGGTTGTCTACACCCACCACTTCGAATCCATCGGCGAGCAGCCGGCGAACAAGGTGCGCCCCGATGAAGCCTGCCGCACCAGTGACCAGGACTCTTCTGTCTTTTACTTTTTTCATCAGTAAGCTCCCTGCCCCGTGAAGACAACCTTTGCCGTGCGCGCCAAAATGTGCAGATCGAGCCAGGGAGACCAGTTACGCACGTAGTAGCTATCGAGCCGCACCCGGTCACGCAACCCGCAATCGTTTCTTCCCGAAATCTGCCAGAGGCCCGTCACGCCCGGAGTCACCCGGCAATAGAGAGAGAAGTTGACACCATAGCCGGCCACTTCTTCGGCAACAATCGGCCGCGGACCAACCAGGCTCATCTCGCCACACAGCACGTTCCACAACTGTGGCAATTCATCCAGGCTGGTTTTTCGCAGAAATCTGCCCACGCGGGTCACGCGGGGATCATGACGCAGCTTTCGGTCGCGCAACCATTCCTCGCGGAGGGCCGGATCCTGCAGCAGCGCTTTTTCCAGCAGTTCGTCTGCGTTCAGTTGCATGGTGCGAATCTTCCACGCGCGGAAGGAGTTGCCAAAACGGCCAATACGGCGGTGGCCGTAAAACACGGGGCCACGCGACTCCAGGCGAACCAGCAAGGCAAGCAGAAGGATAAGCAGGCCCACGGTTGGCAGACCAAGGCACACGATCAACAAATCGGTCACACGCTTGGCCATACGAGGAACAGGCAACAGCAAGTCTCTTCTCACTTCAACGGCAAGCGAACCACCAAATGGACGCGCATTCACTGTGAGGCTGTAACGCGCTGTCGCGCTGTGCATGATCATCAAGTGGGGAAAAAGGCTTTCAAATCTTTCGAGATCTTCCAGCAGCTTGCCTGACCCGGTATCTGGCAGGGCAATCATCGCCCGCGCTACCCCACAGGCTCTTACCGCCGCCGCGAATTGTATGTCGAGAACAGGAAGCCGATGACCGGCCCGGACCGCATACGTAGACGAAAGGATGACTACGGGTCTCAGCCCGATCTCCGGATGGGCTTCGAGCGCTCGTATGATCTCGATCGACTCTTCCCCCGTGTAGAAAACAGCGACGGGGATTCCCCACCAGGCGCGGCGACAGACAAATTCACGCGCGATCGATCTCGAGAGCGGCACAATCAGCAAAGCCCCCAACCACCAAAGCAGCAGAACGGATCGAGAGTATCCGGCACTGTTGCGGGACCCCACGATCGTCCCCGCCACCATCAGGAACCCGATGCTGACGGCCATTCCGAGGCGGCGCAACTCAGTCACTGCGTTGTAAATGATTCCCGGATAGAGATTCGACCACGCAAAGACGGCGAAGAAGATTCCGAAAGCAGGTCCGAGCGAAATATAGCGATGAATCTCCGGACGGCCTCCCAGGAAAAGATCGCAGCCCAGGGCTAGGGCACCGGCCATCGCGAGCGCGATCGCGTCGCAGGCAAGGAACACTGCCGAACAAAGCAGCGGATGCGAGCGGATCTTCGGAAGGCGAATGAGCGGAAATGACGACGACTCTCTAGGAATAGCGGCTGCCGAAGCCATTTGTTCCTCCGACTGTTCTCGGGCACTAGCAAAAACGTTAATCCGGGAATCTGAATCGATAACAGGGTGGGAAATTAAAAATCATTTATTCGGCGCAAGCATTGCGACAAACAAGGCGAAGTGATGTATAAGCCGGGGATTGTAAGCCGGCTTGGAGGCAGGCGCGAAGGCTCCACAGGTTGTGGAACAACCCGTGGAGTACGAGGGCCATGGCTTTCACCGTGCTGTGCCAGGCGCACCAACGGTGGGCTATCTCGCCGCAGCGAATTTCAGCCACTGGCGATGTTTTTTCGCCCCGAGCTATGCGGAAATATCTCTGCTCTTGCTCATCTACGCCAGGCTACGGGCAGAAAACTCGTGCCCGTTGCGCTCGACAACCCGATCGCTGGGCTGCCGGGGGGATGATCCTGCGCCTTTGAACGTGTAACCGACACCACGGTTGGTCTGAATCAGCTTCTGCGGAAAATCGCGATCGACCTTGTTGCGCAGCGCACTGATATATACGTCGACCACATTGGTCAGCCCCTCAAAGGAAGAGTTCCACACGTGTTCAAGAATCATCGTTCTGGTGACGGGACGGTTCGCATTGCGTACCAGATACTCCAGTAGCAGGAATTCCTTGGGACGCAGATCGATCAATTTCCCGAGGCGTGCAGCCCGGCGTTTCACCAGGTCCAATTCCAGGTCTCCCGACCGCAACACATTCACCTTCTTTGAGATCGCTATATCCGAAGCAGCCTGCCGCAGCCGAATCGAAAGAGCAAAACGTACGGCAAGCTCAGAAGCAAAAAAAGGCTCGCGCACACAATCATCGACTCCAGCTTCGAAAAGACGAAGGCGCTGCTCAAGATCGAGGCATCGGGCAAAGACGAACAGCGAAATATCGCAGTTCTCCTGCCGTAGAAGCTTTACGAGAAGTAGCGTATCGGCAAACTCCATCCCGTCACAATCGATCAATACACCTGCATAGTGGGCGAAGCGGGCAAACTGCAGACAGTCTCTTGCGGACCCTACGGCCTCTACCACAAAGTGAGCCGAGGTCAAAGCTCTTTCTACTCGTCTTTGAAGATCCATGCGAGACAAAAAAGAGAGCACTTTCATTGATAACTCCAGATTTGGATGGGGGCCCGAAGAATCTCATCAAATACAGCGACAAGAACACACTGCCCGCTGCATGCACAAAGCGAGTGGCGCCGCTTACGTAGCCGTGGGAGGATGCACGGCATACACATTTCCAGGCGCCACAGACACACATCTGCTTTCGACAAATCAGCAGATCGTCCGGCCAATGACATCAATAAATGAACGCTTATACAAGCGCAAGGAGGCTTCACTCGCTGTTGCGGATCGGAAACAGTAGAAGGATAAGGCGCGCATCCACGGAGGCAAAAAACTCATCACGAGTGACCCAGCGCACCGTGCCACTCGCTCCCCATTCACCCTCCTGCGTGACGCTTCCACAACAAGCCCGGTCGATCCCTCGGTAATCCCAGATCGTCGCTCTAGTCTCTGTGCAGCGCACACTTGCGCTTCTGAGGAGACATCCATGCTTAAGAAAATCAATAGCACCCTCGCATTTGGCGCAACATTCATGGCACTGGTTTCGCCCGCCGCTTTCGCCACTCCGTTGGGCACAGATCCTGAACCTCGACTGGCCCTCTCCACGCCGGCTATCGCTTACGCCTCTCCGTTGGGCACAGATCCTGAACCTCGACTGGCCCTCTCCACATCGGCTGTCGCTTACGCCTCTCCGTTGGGCACAGATCCTGAACCTCGACTGGCCCTCTCCACGTCGGCTGTCGCTTTCGCCACTCCGTTGGGCACCGATCCTGAACCTCGACTGGCCCTCTCCACGCCGGCTGTCGCTTTCGCCACCCCGTTGGGCACCGATCCGGAACCTCGACTGGCCCTCTCCACGTCGGAGGTCGCTTACGCCACCCCGTTGGGCACAGATCCTGAACCTCGACTGGCCCTCTCCACGTCGGCTGTCGCTTACGCCTCTCCGCTGGGCACAGATCCTGAACCCCGACTGGCCCTCTCCACGTCGGCTGTCGCTTACGCCACCCCGCTGGGCACAGATCCCGAACCTCGACTGGCCCTCTCCACGTCGGAGGTCGCTTACGCCACCCCGTTGGGCACCGATCCGGAACCTCGACTGGCCCTCTCCACGCCGGATGTCGCTTACGCCTCTCCGTTGGGCACCGATCCTGAACCTCGACTGGCGCTCACAATGCTTGCGCCGTTGAGCCTGTCGTAAAATACTTTCAAGTCGTGCCTGCACCGCAGGGCCGCCTTGAAAGGGATTCGGAGTGCATCTTACGAATCTGGATCAACTCTTCTGGGCGGCCGGGTTTCTGGCAAACCTAGCTCTGCTGTGCGTTCTCTGGTACCGGGGCCGCGCCCGGAGGTTCCCGATCTTCACCGCCCTGGTGACGCTCTGCGTTGCAAGAACGGTGGTCCTATTTGTTGTTCTGCGTTATGGTACGGATCGTTCCTATTTCTTTACTTATTGGTTATTGACGACTTTAGACATGGCGCTGCAGCTCGGCGTCGTCTACGAACTTACAACCCGCGTGTTTCGCCCGTTACAAACGTGGATCTACGAGGCGAAAAGCAACTTTTTCTGGATCCTTGCGCTGAGCATATTCGTCGCCGGCGGCTTAACCTCGATGGCGAGCCCTCCAGCGCATTCGTGGATGCAGTCCCTGGCCACCAAGGGAAATCTGTTCGCTGCGGCACTCATGAGCGAACTGTTTGTCGCCATGATGGTACTGTCGGTCATCGCGAGGCTGCCCTGGCAGACCCACGTGGCCAGAATCGCCCAGGCCCTTGGAGCGTATTCGCTGGTGAGTGTATTGATTGAAACGGGGCATTGTTACTTCGGTGCCGGCGTTGAGAAACCGGTCGTTCTTCTCTTATCTCATCTGCGCATGATGCTCTACCTCGGTTGCGTTCTGTATTGGATGATCAACCTATGGCGGAATGAGCCTCCTTCTCGCGAGATGCCCCTCGAAATGCGGGAAAGGCTATTTACTTTGCAGGCAAGCCTGGACTACGATCTTCAGATCTTGCGATCGCCGGAAAAGTTGTGACTACGCATCCTCTCTACCTCATTTTTGCGGTAACGGTCTTTCTCGGCCTCCTTATTTCTGTCGCCGGCTATGCCTGGTTCCGCCGGCGGCGCTTGCAGGAGCCGAGTTGGGATGCCCAGTTGGCTCAACTGAGTGCAATCGACCGCGACAAGATTGCGCGGGTTGCTCTCGACCTGGTGGGCGCGTCAGGGGACGCGAGACCTGCCGACGCGGCAGGCCTCGAACCAGGGCAGATCTGGAAATTGATTGGTGGCCTCGAAGGGCTCGAGTTGCTGGAAAGAAATAGCGAAGTGCTCATTGACCTGGCAACCTATGTACACCAGTGGTATCCGGATGCGATGGTGATCGCCGAACGATTGCATCGGGATGCCCGTGAGATCAAATGGCACGTAGCTAGACTTAAAGGCGCTGCCCGGACGGGAAACCTGCAAGTCTCATTTCCCTTCTATGCCCAACGCGCGGTTCTTACGTATTACCGCATGACCCGCTGCGTGTTGGAACTCTATGAAGCCGGCAACTACGCGATGCTGGCAGATCTGCAAAAGGCTTTGTAGCTACACCTTCGCCAGCATAGAGGCTCAATGAGCCGTTGAGGGGTGAGTTGTCCCCATCGAGTTCTTGCTTGCGGCTTTCTATTCTTTCTATGGCGTCAGGCGAATGGCTACGAAAATAACCCGGCCCAGATTTTCTATGTCTTTGCGATATCTCCAGCGCCGGCTTGAAGCAGGAGAAAGAGGATGCGGTATCAGCGTGAGCCACTCACCGGTCTTGTCTAACTCACACCAGCCACATACATACGTATTGCGCGTCATCAGAAAATAGATGGGCCGCTGAAATTCGTGGGTCCAGTCACGGCGTGTTGTGATCGAGCGCCTTTGTGTGTCGATCTGCACGATCGAACCCGCCGGGATCATGGGATCCAACGTGAGATCGCGTTTGCCGATGATGCCCCGTCTGTAGGGTCCCAAAAGATGATTGTTCTCCGTGGCAAGCAACGTGGTTTCGCTCGGCGGCTCATCACCGTCGGAAGTGTCTGGCAGTAGATACCTGGCCTGCTCTTCCAGCGGCCCATCCGTTAACAGCAACGTTGCATTGGGGCCGTGCTCCTGCTTGAGCAGTGTGCGTTGCGGGTCACAAGGGTACATGGAGCGCAGCAGTTGATCGGTTGGGATGTTGTAAATTTCCGCGAGAGCGATCAGCTTATTGACGGTAAGTTCATGCTCTTCGCGCTCAAGCCGATCGAGCCAACTCGCAGAAACCTGGTACGACTGATTGCCCCGCTCCTGCGCAAAACGGTGGCTTCGTTCTTCGACCTCGCGCAGTGATAGCTGCCATTGCCGGCGAATGGCGCGAAGTCTTATGCCAATCCCTGCCATAACCACACCTTTCCCGGGCTGCACGAAGCAGGCAGCGATCGACAGCAAAAGCAGAACTTAGTTGGGATTGCTCTAGAACCCAGGCTTGCAGGTATATCCAGCAGATGTTTCACCTCAACCAGCACCTCATAGGCTTGCGCGATTCTGGCTGCTCACCTTGCGCGGAGGAACGCACATGAAGATGAAACACTTTTGAGAACAAGCACTCGGCTCCCGAAGAAATGGAGTGAACTTCCGGTGGAACAGGCCCGAACCAATAACGACTCACCCGCGCGTCTTCACACCTCACGCGCGATACTGCTCTACAAGCGCAAAACGCTACGCGCAAATCCCCATTCACGGGCATCCCACACGGAGGCCGCAACCTCGGATGGCAACATCCGGGGCCATGGCGATCTTGGCTTTGAAGGTTAATGATGAATAGCAGAATGCTTTTGCGATGTCAAAATAAATGTTCTTTTTGGCGGATGTTGCACAGAATTGTCACCGTGATTCGCGCTATTTCCAGAGCTCGGAAACGTGCACTGATGGCTTGGCCAGCAAGCCGGAGCTTAGCGCGCTAGCGAATGGAGAAACGCGATCAAAGTAAGGCGACACCGACAGCCGTGACCTTCCGTGTCCCCGTAACACCGCTCCAATGTAACTATGGTAACAGTAACCGCGCTGCCGACCGGAGTAAGTCTTAGGATGAAGGGGGGGCTGAAGCTTACTTACACCTTTTGCGAGGGACGGCAACTATACCTCCGAATGGATGCCGAAATGTACGTCTTTGCCGGTTCTAACATCCTCAGCTGCTGGTTTATTCCGTTCTTAGTGCGTGCATGGGTTCGACCGAAGCAGCGCGTCTGGCTGGGGCTACGCAGGCCAGCAGTGCAGCAAGCAGAAGCAGGAGCGCCACACCTCCCAAGACGGCAAAGTCGATGTGCCCTATACCAAACAGAGCGCTTCGCATTCCCCGGTTCAAGAGGTAAGCACCGCCGAGACCGACGGTCAATCCTGTAATAGCCAATGAAAGACCCTGTCCCACAACGAGTGCAACGAGGTTCATTCGATTGGCGCCTAACGCCATACGAACCGCGATCTCGCTTCTTCTGCTGGCAACGGAGAAGGACACCACACCATAAACTCCCGTTGTCGCGAGCATAAGCGCAATCGCACCAAAACTGACGAATAGAACCATCGAAAATTTATCGGAGGACAAGACGAGGTTCCGTATCTCTTCCATCGTGCGCGGTCTGGCCAAAATGGCGGCAGAATCGACGGAGTGAACAGCAGTGCCGATGCTCTTGATCATCGAGTCTGGATCTCCCGCGGTGCGGACCGCAATGACAGGATCGTAGGACGGGCTTTGCCAGAAGGGGATCTGGATCTCCGGAATATGTTCGCGCATCGATTTGCTCAATGTGTCGTGGGAGACTCCAACGATCTGCCACTCAGTGGGGGCTGCAGGTATAGGCTCCTCCTCCGCTGATTGCTGGAGCCAGACGCGAGCCCGCAGGGGATCGGCCCCATTCAGAAATCTACGAACGAATTCCTCGTTGACTACCGCTACCTTGACGTTGGAAGGCGAGTCCTGTTCAGTGAAAGCCCGGCCCTCCATCATGGGGACTCCAAAAGTTTTGAAGAACTCGGGCGTGACCGCTCTAAAGCCAGCTCTGGGCCACTTTGAGGAATCGCTGCCGGGGGCGGACTCTCCCGCAACCGCGAAGGGAGTCATGTGTGGCGGAAAGAGGGGCGTCCCGGTTTGAGCGGAGGCAGAAGATATTCCCGCGACTGCATGGATACCAGTAAGCATTTGTCTGTAGTAGGTGGCGATCTTTATTGGCTCTGCTTCCTGGCTTTTAGGGACACTCAGGTAAAAAGTGAGTACGTGATCGGCCCTAACACCCATGTCTACATTGATGAGGTTTGCAAAACTGTGCAGGGCCAGTCCTGCCCCTGCAACTATGGACAACGCCAGCGCAAACTCACCTATCACTAAGATCTGTTGGAGTCGGTGCCGCCCGACGCCCAAGCCGACGTGCGCGCCACTTTTGAGAGCCTCGCCTGGATTGGTCTGCGAAGCAAACCAGGCCGGCACACAACCAAAAAACAAACCGGCGAGCGTAGTGGTGGCCAAAGTAAACAACAGAACCGGAAGGCTCAGGCGTGTGTCTGTCCCCCAAGGAAGCGTGAACCGAGGCATTGCTGCCAGGAGAGCGCGGAGCATCAAATAACCCAGGCCGATTCCCAGTAGACCGCCGGCCATTGCCAGTAACAAACTCTCGGTTAGCAACTGCAAGAAGATTGCCCGTCGGGTTGCTCCGAGGGCACCACGCACCGCTATCTCTCGCTGTCGAGTCATTCCTTTGGCGAGCAATAGATTTGCTACGTTTACGCAGGCAATGAGAAGCACAAATCCCACTCCCCCAAGCAACCACCACAAAGTCTGCCTGCTATCGCGGGACATGGAAAACATGAACTCCCTGAGCGGCCTTACGCTTGCACTCGTGATCTGCGCATTCCTCGGATTGCTCGGCGCGAGGTGAGCCATGATAGCGCCCACGTCATCCTGGGCTTGCTGGATGCTCACTCCGTTTTTGAGCCGCCCGATTGGCACCAGATAAACAGAGCCATTCTGCAGTTCCTTTGGTGAGAATACGAGCGGCACGGACATCTCGAAGATGTCACGGTCGGCAATGCCCGCTTGGAGAACACCGACTACGGTATAAGGCGTTCCGTCGATACGCATCGTGTGCCCAACCAGATTGGGGTCAGCGCCAAGATGACTCCAGAGCTTATGGGTGAGGACAACGACATGGTTTTGCCCTTCCTGATCCTCTCCAGGAAGAAAGTCGCGTCCGAGAAAGAACGGGCTTCCCAGCGTACGAAAATAGTTGGCCGTGACCCGCATACCCAAAACGCTTTCCGGCTGATCGATGTTGGAGATACCGAATGTGCCGCCTGCGAAAGCACTGAGTTCCTGGAATGACCGGCTAAGTTTTCTCCACTCGATGAAGGTTTGTGGAGAGGGGCTTAAGCTGTTGGCATTGGTTCCGGGCCATACGGTCACCAATTGCCTTGGTTGCGGGTAGGGCAGTGGCGCAAACAGAGTTGCATAATCGACGGTGAAAATGGCCGTGTTGGCGCCAATACCCAAAACCAGCGTGAGCAGGATGATCACGTTGAGGCCTCGGTTCCTGAACAACAAACGCCACGCATATCGCAGGTTTTGAACGAATTGCATCGTGCCCCCAAGAATCTCGATCACTTCATGGTGTGTACGGTTGCAGTGGTCTAGCGGAATACAAAGAAGGACGCCGCTATGCCATCCTCCGCTTGCCATACTTGAAATATGAGCTCTTCTAAGAAGCTTTGCAGGATAGACCTGATCGTCCGCCCACAGTGGAGCTGACCAGTTCGGCGATCTCTTCGAGTGTGTAATCAGAATATGGGTGCCTAGAAGGAAAGCTGCATGAGGGTTCGGGGACGCCACTCCAGCGAGGCAGAACCGCAGATCTCTCGACTGCGCTGCGCTTCGGTCGAGATGACAAGGGGGAGGACAGGTGCTTCCCTCGTTTTGATGGGCCACGGCCTCATGGATACGTGGTCGAACGTGATTTTTACTTCCGGCGGGGCTGAACCGCAGATCGCTCCGCTTCGATCGAGATGACGTAGGTACTTCCCTCGTTTTCATCAACATGGGTGGGCCACGGCGCCATGGAAGCGCGGTCGAAGATGATTTTTACCTCCGGGGGCTAAACTGCAGATCCCTCCACTACGCTTCGGTCGAGATGACAAGGGGGGAGGGTAGGTACTTCCCTTGTCTTCATCAACATGAGTGGGCCGCATGTCAACGGTGTCATTGCTCTGACGCTTACAGGATGGTCGCCTCGCTGCTTCAGCCTATCCGGCTCTTTCGTCGATGGATGCGGATGGAAAATCTAGAATCGCGGCGGCGTTTTTTTTCGAGAGTGGAATCGTTGCTTCAATTTGTGTGCCCATGGAGGGTCTTGAGAAGACCGCGAGTGTGCCGCCCACGAAGCGGATCCTCTCGCTCATGCTCGTCATTCCGAGTCCGCTCAGGGATCTAGGCGCATCGGGGTCGAAGCCAATGCCGTCATCTGAAACGCGCAAGACCACCTTTTCATGTGTTCCGACAAGTTCCATTCGAACTTTCTTCGCGCGGCTGTGTTTTGCGACATTTTGCAGGCTCTCTTGAGCAACACGGAATAGATGCAAGGAGATTTCAGAGTTCAGTGCCGCCGGCACTTGCCAGGATTGAAAGTCAACTCCAATCTGATGTTGCTCTTGGAATTCCCTGCACAGACCGCGCAGAGCAGCAGTGATTCCAAGGTGCTGCAGTTTGGTGGAGTGGAGTTGATGAGAGAGTTGCTGAAGATCCCTCGAAAGTCCGTGGGTCTTTGTCCAGAGTGCATGGACTTTCTGACGACCCAGGAGGGAATCCTCGGGAACGAATCTCTCCAGTTGCTGAAGTTCGATCGCCAGGATAGCCAGGCGCTGATTGATATCGTCATGCAATTCGCGGGCAATCCGTGACCGCTCTTGCTCCTGGGCATTGATCAAGCGGCCACTCAGGTCCTGTATGGCCTGCTCGTGCCGCTTTCGCTCCGTGATGTCGAGATGCGAGATCACGATCCCGCCCTCGGGTCCTTTCAATGGGGTCACCGACATCAAGAGCCAGAGCTGTTTCGTTGCAGAATGAACGGCATACTCCAGTTCGAAATAGTCCCGCTTTCCATCGAACACCGCCTGCATTCCGTCCAGCGTTGCTGTTACGTCAGGGGCACCATTTCCCGTTCTGCCCCTGCATACTTCGAAGTAGTTTGTGCCTATCTGGGGCTCCAACAAACGATTACCCACGGCTAAGTCAACTTTCGGGTCGGTCACGGCAACGACTATTCCTCTCGAATCAATGACCGCAACATGGCTACTGAGGGAGTCCAGAATCGAAGCTTTCAGTTGCTCACTTTCTCGCAGGGCCTGCTCCGCCTGCTCCCGCTCCGTGATGTCCCGAAGAATGATGGCAACCAGTTTTTCTCCATGGGTTGCAACTCGCGACATGGATACTTCAACAGGAAATTCCTTGCCGTTGGCCCGCAATCCCCATAGCCCGCGCAGCGTGCCTATGGCTCGATTCGTGACACCAGTTCTGGCGAAGCGAGAAATATGCCGCAGGTACCGGGCACAGAACCTAAGCGGAATCAAGCGATCGAGAGTGTGCCCCAATACCGCCTCCACGGGATAACCAAATAACTCTTCTGCCGCGGAGTTGAACAATACGATTCTCTGCTGACTGTCGACGACAATGATCGAATCCATAGGGATTGCCTTTTCTAAAATGTTCGTCCCAAAGACGCTGCCAAGGATACCGGCCACCGTACGCAGTTTCCGCACGAGCCAGGTTTCCACTTCCCTTTCTTACTTACTCTAGCGTCGTACTCTCGCGTCGTCAGCGAGTTCATTTAGGGTTGAAAGTCACGATCGGTGCGCCCCTCAGTACGCGCGAGGCAAGTCTATGGCAGCTTGCAAATCACTTCCGATGATCCGTCAGTTTTGATGCATTCGGTTGTGTGACGGAGAGTAGCGGATGATCGTCCGCCACAAGGAATGCGCACGCGTGAAAATGGATTGGCTTCCATGCTTCACAAAGTCCGGCGCGGCCAGGGATTCGATCGTGCTCTCACCGGAGAGCGGACCGGTTGGCGATCCCTCGGAAAGCCGCCACCTGCAGGCTCTCCGCATTTCAGCGAAGCCGATTAAGTGGCCCTGGATTGTTGACTGGCACAATTGACAGTATCCAAACCACGGGTGCTTCCCTTTTATCATGGATATGGGTCTACCGGCTCAAGGGCTGACCGATTCAGCGATGATAGGTTTCACACGAGTCCAATTGAGCTCGGGTTCAAGCGGAACGGAAGGCCACGAAGGTGCGGAATGAGTCCAACCAGACGTCCGCGAATTTTGATTGCCGATGATCATACCCTCGTCGCGGAAACGTTCGCTAAGTTATTGGAGCCAGAGTTCGAAGTGGTTGGTATCTTCGCGGATGGGCAGGCTTTGTTAGCGGCGGTTTCAGATCTCAAGCCAGACGTGATCGTTCTTGATGTGGGAATGCCGATGATGAACGGCCTGGAAGCCGGCAGGCGCATAAAAAAACAGTTGCGTGGGGTCAAACTCGTGTATCTGACGATGAATACCGATATAGGAGTTGCGGCCGAGGCATTCAGGGGTGGGGCCTCCGGTTACCTGTCTAAGTCCTCGGCTGCCGCGGAGCTTGTAACCGCTGTTCGCCAGGTGCTTCATGGCAGGCAATACATATCTCCACTGGTCGCAAGAGATGCGGAGAGTTTCTTTCTCGAGATTCGGGTATCACACATGGGCCAGGAGAGGCTCACGACTCGGCAGCGTGAAGTGCTTCAGTTGCTAGCTGAGGGGAGATCGATGAAAGAAGTTGGCTACATCCTCAAATTGACCCCCCGAACGGTAGCGTTTCATAAGTACAAGATCATGGAACGCCTGCATGTAAGGACAAACTCCGAACTGGTCCAGTTTGCAATTCGGGAACACATCATTTCGCCGCGAATATAGAGACGCGCGGCGATGTTTTTTTCTGGCGGGATATCACGGCCCCTATACCACGGAGCTTGTATCACGGATCTTGTACCACGGATCTTGGGATCCAACCATTCCAACGAATCAGTAACTACCCTCGGCTTAGTAAGTAGAACGGGATGATATTGCGACAGGAAATTTACGCTGATGACCGTTCACCGCTGTCGCGCCTCCCCTATTCGACCCTGGCTCACAGGTATGTTGGCGCTGCTGCTGCTGTCAAGCGCCTCGCGTTGCGCGGGCCAGGAGCTCGAACCGCGCGCTTACTCTGCCTCGCCGGTGGGCGTTAATTTTCTGGTGCTTGGTTACACTCGATCGACGGGCTCGGTCACCTTGGATCCCACCATTCCGGTCACGGATGTGCGGGCGCATCTCAATATCCCCACACTTGGCCTGGGTCACACGTTCGGCTTCTGGGGCCGCCAGGCTCTGGTGACCGCAGCCCTGCCCTACGCCTGGGGAGATTTGGAAGGCAACGTGGCCGAGCAGCAGCGACGCATCACTCGATCAGGGCTCGCGGACATGCGATTGAAGTTGTCGGTGAACTTGTATGGTAATCCTGCGCGGACCCCGCGCGAGTTCGCGCAGGCTCCGCAGCGCGGGTTTCTCGCGGCAACAAGCGTGACCGTTCAGGCGCCGAGCGGGCAGTACGACCCCACGAAGTTGATCAACCTCGGCACGAACCGGTGGTCATTTAAGCCCGAGGTGGGCGTTTCATACACCTGGAAGAAATTCGATGTCGACGTATACGGCGGCGCCTGGATTTTCAGTGACAATTCGCGCTTTTACGCCGGAGAATCCTTGCGAACGCAGGATCCGATCGCAACTTTTCAGCAGCATGTCAGCTACACGATCCGGCGGCAGATGTGGTTCGCCATTGACGGTACATGGTACCGGGGCGGCGCCGCTTCTGTGAACGGTGGTCTCCCCAGCCCCAGCCAGAACAACACCCGCTTCGGAGCCACTCTGTCGCTTCCATTGAGTATGCGTCAGTCACTGAAACTGGCGTACGGCGCGGGGGCTACGGCACGCACGGGGTCGAATTTTGACACCATCACTGTTTCCTGGCAGTTCACGTGGTTTGGATGGCGACCATGAGAGCGGGCGGCCCGGTTGAAGATTCTGTTGACCTAAGTGATTGTCTGCTTTGGGATGATTGCGGGTGGGCTCCGCGCCGGCTAAAAAAGAAGCAGCTTGAGGACGCGTTTCATGAGCTCGTCGAGTGGCAACACGACGAGGGCCAGCGGTATGACCGGAGCCAGGGATGCAATCGTCAAACGAGCCAGGCTCAGGTGGCCGACGGGAAACAAGTTCATGGAGTGCACGTTCGCCACAACGGAATAGAGGTCGATCGTGGCGGAGAAATCCGGTTTTTCAAGAGCATCGTCGCGTGTCCGGGCCGGGTCCGCCAGCCACTTGGCCTCGAATTGGCGGCCCATCGTGAGAGCCAGGGCACCATACTCAAAGATTCCGCGACGCCGAGTGCGCAGCAGGATGTTCCAGAAGATGCAGAGCGGCCCAACGCACACAATCACGACGAAGACGATCATAAAGATTGGCGTGTATTTAAATGACGCCAATGAATGATGCAGATGAACCACGCGGTTGGCGACCGCTCCCGCGACGATGGTGCCGACTGCAAGACCGAAGGGAATGTACCCACGCATGCACTCTTCAAGAAAACTGAGCCCGCCTGTTCGATCGGGATGGGATGGAACGAGGTGCAGATCCATTCGCGAAGTAATGGTGAGGAGCCATAGCCAAAGTAACTGACGCCAAACCCATCGAAGCACGATATATAGCAAGACGGGCAGACTGACGAAGACGTACCACGAGCCGGCCCGAGAAAGGTTGGTGACGCCCCCTTCGCCGAAACACCATGGCATGAAAGAACTCGACTCGACGTCGGACATGATCAAACCCAGAAACATGTAAATCAGCAGCACCAGGACAACCCGGACAGCCAGCGATTCTCCCCGGTGCGTGAAGTCGCTCAGTGCGCGCTCAAAGCGCGGCAGGTCTGTTTCTTTGATGAATCCCGCATTTGGAAAATGATGAGCAACCCTCACCAAAAGGGCTACCATGGGTGGCTCGGCAAGAATAAGAAGCGGAATCACGACCAGGATGCGCGATTGAGCCGCATAGTCCTCTAAGAACGATCGCAACGAGTCTAGCCCACGAAAAGCAGCGAGCGCCGCGAGCGGTATCCACGTGACCGCCACGGCCAAAATCGCCCTCCAAATCGTTCTAGAACTGGCGGAACGAAGGATATCTAGAAGGCCGTGCGGCAAGCGGGCCGGCTCACGGCGCGATGGCGATACCTTGCTCGGATCAGAGGTTTCCTTCATGCTCCACCGGTAAGCCGGGATGTCTTCGCAATCGCCTGTCGCGGTTGCAAGGATCGGTGTTCCGCCAAGTCATCCACAACCACACCTCATTTCCTGCAGGCCATGCGGCACGGGCTTCGTTGCGCATGCTTATCCGAGATGATCGAGCACTCCCAAATCCACTCCCAGATCTTGGATGCGGCGCAGACACCTGGGAACTGTCAGATATGACAGTGTCCCCTGCTCTCGAAAACTTGCGATACAGCGCTTCAATCGGGCGCAAGGAAACACGCTACGCCGAATCCTTGAATCTGCATCTCACCATTTACCAGGGAGATCATCATGCCCGAAGCCGCCCGGCCCCGCATTCTGATCGCCGACGACCATAAGCTGATCGCTGAAGCATTCAAGAGTTTTCTTGCAAACGATTTCGATGTAATTGCCACCGTGCATGATGGGCGCAGTCTCATTCAAGCAGCCAACACTCTGCGGCCGGACGTGATTCTGGCCGATATCGGCATGGCATTCCTGAACGGGTTGCGCGCCGCGGAAAGAGTCAAGAGAGTGCTGCCGGAAGTAAAGGTGATCTTTGTGACGATCAACCAGGATCCAGGCATTATCGCCGAAGCATTTCGGCTAGGAGGGTCCGGCTACTTGCTGAAGACCTCTGCCGCTTCAGAATTAGCGAGGGCGATTCGCTACGCCCTGCAGGGAAAACCATATCTGTCGCCTTCGCTTGCGGCATCGATGCCCGAACTGTTGTCGCAACTTGAGATACAACCATCGGGCTGTAACCTCACGGACCGGCAGGTAGAGGTATTACAGCTACTCGCTGAAGGGAGGTCGATGAAAGAGACCGCTGCGGTGCTCAACCTCGCGACTCGTACGATCGCCTTTCACAAGTATCGGATCATGGACAGCCTCGGCGTCCACAGCGACGCTGAAATGGTGCAGTACGCAATGCGCGAACATATCGTCTTCACCTAATCGAACGATTCTGATCACGACCAACCGTATTCGATGATGAAAAAGGTGCGCATGAGTGCAAGCCCAGGGTTTGACAAATCTTTGTACATCCTCTCTTTCGACTACCGCAATCCACTCCTGGCCACGCTCGATTGGGAGAGCATGCTGCCGGAGGAGCACGCGGCGGAGGCCGCATCCACGGTGTCTGAAATCGTAACGGCGAAGCAATTTGTCTACGATGGCTTCAAGGCTGCCTTGACGGCTGGAGTACCCAAGGGCAAAGCCGGCATCCTGGTGGACGAGCAATTCGGCGCTAACTTGCTCGGCGATGCGGCGGCAAAGGGCTATGTAACCGCATGTCCTGCTGAGAAGAGCCATCAGGAAGAGTTCGACTTCGAGTACGGCCAGGATTTCGCCAAACATATCGAGGCTCTCCACCCTACCTTCTGCAAGGTGCTGGTTCGCTACAATGCGCAGGGTGACCAGGATTTGAATCGGCGGCAATCGCGCCGCCTGAAGCGCTTGTCAGACTACCTGCACGGCGAGAGTGGAAGCCTGTTCCTGCTTGAGCTCTTGCTGCCACAGGAAGGTAATGGCGCCAGGAATGCGCAGGAGACACGCGTTCGGTCGAAGGTTGAAGCCATCCAACAACTACAGGATGCGGAAGTCGAACCGGACGTATGGGGAATAGAAGGGCTCGATCGCAGCGAGGACTACGAGAGGGTTGTGGCTGCTGCTCGCCGCAACGGCCGTGACAGAGTCGGTTGTATCGTCCTCGGTGAGGGGGACGACCAGCAGAAGGTACGCGAATGGCTTACGACTGCCGCCGGAGTGCGGGGTTTCATCGGTTTCGCCGCGGGCCGGACGATTTTCTGGGATCCGGTGAGTCGCTGGCTGGCTCGGGAGATCGCGCCCAAAGCCGCGGTGGCGCAGATTGGTCAACACTATAGGGGGTTTGTGAATATCTTCGAGAAGGATGGTTATCAGAGGGCCGGATGAGAGGGTTGCGAGGGACGGACGGCGCGGCAACCCTCTTATGCTTCGTCAGATCTGTCGAAATGAGCGGCCCGGTCGACGTTTATGAGAGGGTACCCAGCGGCTGAACGTTGCGGAAAAGGTAACTGTTAACGAAGGGGTTCCTGAAGGTATGTTTCTGAAAGATTTGAAGGGTATGGGGTACCTCGCTGTGGCGAGCTACCTCGCCGCAGCGAGCTTTAGCCCGTACATTGATTCACAGGATTAAAGCGGCTTTAGCCGCTGAGGGCAAAGCCGGTTTCCCTCGGCGGCTGAAGACGCGTTTTGTTCCGATCACCTTATGTACGGGCTAAAAGCCCGTACCCTTCAGCGGGCTAAAGGCTGCGGCTAGCTCGCTGCGGCGAGGTAGCTCGCTGCGGCGAGGTAGCCTGTACCCTTCAGCAAAGGCTGAAACTCGCCCAGGACGCAGCGCCCAGTGAAGCCACCCGTCCAGGACAACCAGCCGCAGTTGTTTGATTAAAAACGAAGCACCGGGCCTACCCGGACTCCCCAGTTAGTCGAGTTGATGTAATTGTCGTGGGAGAGGAAGGAGAGTCGCGGCGGAGTGCCGATGCCTGCGGGATCGCGGATGGGACTCTTGTAGCGGATGAGCATCTGCTCCACAGCGATACGGAAGGCGAGGCGCGTGTGGACGCGGACATCACCTTCGACCGCAGCAACCGTGGCGAAATTGAAGGTGCGGCATGTGCTGCCTGCGGAAACTTCTTGGGCAGAGCAGCCGGCGTAGCGGGTGTAGGTGGCGAACCCGGGGGCGAGCGTGGCCTTGAGGGCAAAGTGCTGACCGGAATAGCCAGAGCGAAAGCCGAACGTGGACGCGATAAATTCCCCGCCGATCTCGTCCCAGTAAACGGGGTTGGCAGTGGGATTGGCGGCTGGCAGCACGCGCGTGTCCGCGATGAAGTCAAGGTAGCGGAAGATGCTGTAGCCGAATTCGACTCCTCCGCCGGCGACGTTGGCGCGACAGTTGCTGCAGGAGGCGTTGTTCGTGTATAGGTTGAGCACGCTGTAGTAGAAGTTCAGGTCGACATGGTCATCTGGCCCGGCGGTGAGCCCTCGCTGGAAGTCTCCGTAGTCGACGGGATATCCATGCACGGCGGCATGCTCGTAGTCGCGATACCAGGGATATTGACCGCGAAGCATGTTGGCTACCGAGCGCGGCGGGTTGAGCCCAGCGCGGATCAGATTAAAACCAAAGCTATTCGGGTGATGTTGGAGCAAGGGGTCAGTGATGTAGCGGTCGATCGTATCTTCCCCCACAAGCCAGAGGGCGCCAGCGGTCGGAGTGATGATGAAGTCGACCCAGCCGGTGTTGTTGGTGTATTCGGCGTTGGGGCTGGTACAAGGGATACCCGGCTGACCTGGATGCTTGGCGCAGTTGATAGGGTAGGTGAAACCGCCCTGCTTGAAGATTGCGGCTTCGCCGAGAGGACCGATCTCAAATTGGGTGGAATAGACGATTGACCAAAGGAAGGCGCGGAATCGGCTGTGCCAGTACTCTGGATCGCGGGAGATACGAAGACCGCGGCCACGGGGGTCGTTCTGGATCTCGAGATATCCTGCAACGGCACCTTCGAGCGGGTGCCCGATGTAGTTCACCTGGAAGCTGTCGCCATCATTCCAGCGGCGCATGTTGTACTGACCGAGAGAGGCCCAGTAGTCGGACCAGAAGGGCTTGTTGAGCAGGATGTGGCGGTCTATCTGATCGGCGGTCATTACGCGGGTGACGTTTGAGATTAAATCGAACGCGACGGATTGAAGGATGAGCCCTTTCCAATGAAAGCGCTCGCCGGGGAGCGGGCGAGAGACGGCAGGGTAAAGCGGTAACGGATCATTGCGGAACCCATTGCGCTTGCCTGTCTCAGAGGATGGCAGGGTAGAAGCCGCATCGGGGAACGGCCATATGGGACTCTGGCCCATGGCGCACTCAATGAAAACAAAAAAACATAAGGCAGCGCTGACTCGGCAAAAAAGGCTCATGCTCATTTTCTGAGAAGCGATGCCAGTTATTACGCCGGGGCATGCGAGCGGGTGCATCGTCCTCGCAACGGACCAATCGTGCGCGCTCTGTTCTGGACGGTTGGATGCGGATTCTCAATGACAGATGTAAGCAGTCCATAGCTGGGGATTGAGTTCTGTTCAATGTGGCCACAACGATGCTGAGCGCAAGAGTGTTATTCAGGATGGCGTTCCGCCCTTTTATGTCTTTGAGATGTCAGGGAAAAAGCCCTGACATTGGGGCAGCACGGACACGGTGACTTATTCGATCCCAAGCACTTTTACTATGACCCGCTTTGGCCGTTGCCCGTCGAACTCCGCGTAGAACAGTCTCTGCCAAGTTCCCAGGTCCAGCCGGCCATGCGTGACCGGTAGCGTTGTTTCATGATGCAGTAGCAGGGACTTGAGGTGGGCGTCACCGTTATCTTCGCCGGTCTGATGATGCTTGTAATCGAGGCGCTCTGGTGCAAGCTCCTCTAGCCACTCGCCGATATCTTCGATGAGCCCGCTCTCGAAATCGTTCACGTAGACGGCGGCGGTGATGTGCATGGGGGAGACGAAGCATAGCCCATCCTTTACTCCGCTCTTGCGCACGATCAGCTCGACCTGTTCTGTGATGTGCACCATCTCTTTGCGCTTTTTTGTTTGGAACACGAGGTACTCGGTGTGGCTCTTCATTGCAGAGAAATCTCCTCAAGCTTTGGATGCGGCAAACTCAGATGGGCGCATCCAGCGCACGTTGATAGCGAAACTCATAACTACAAATGCGGATGCCCTATATCTGGCATAAGGAGCGCGCCAGACATAGGGCACCGTATTGGGATCGATCGAGAAGAGAAAAAGAGGGCCGGTCGCTCGGGCTCGCTTACGCCTGTGCGGATCCGGGCATTCCTACCATCCATGCCACGCCGAACTTATCCGTACACATGCCGAACAGGGGCGACCAGAAAGTCGGGGCCATAGGCATATCCACTTTGCCGCCTTCTTTGAGGGCTTCGTAGATCCGCCTCGCTTCGGCCTCGTCGCTGGACTGCATTGAAATTTGAACGCCCTCGATCGGTTTTGAGCGTCCTGGCGGGGCATCGCAACCCATCAAGACTGCCCCGCCTATCGAAATCGAAGTGTGCAGGATCTTGTCATTCCAATTTGGCGGTATGGGTACGCCCGCGGGCGCCTCACCATACGTCATGCTGAAGGCATCCTTGGAGCCGAACACGTCTCTGTAGAATGCAAAGGCTTCTGCGCAGTTTCCTGGAAAGTTCAAGTGCACGTTCATCTGCATGGCTCTTCTCCATTTCGTTTTATTTTGATTTTCTCTGTTCCCGGGCTAAAACACTGTGTTCTGTAAAAGCTCTGCGAGCTTCTCCAGGCACTGGCTCCAACCTTCCTTCATTTCCTTCAGGTACATAGCGCCGCGTCGGTCCTACTTATTGGGGCTAATAGGGGCGGGGGTAGCGGGTGCTGGGAATGAGTCGAAGCTTGCCTCAAAGTGAGGGCCGGCCCAAAGGGGGTCACAGCGCTTACTATTGCCGGGCGCAGGCGAAGTAAAGCGCAGTGCAAACGGCCAGCAGGATTGCGAAAATGATCACGGCGCGAAGAGACGGTAACCAGTTCATAGCCTTACATACAGCATATCCACGATGGATAGAACGGCACAACTCGTTTGTATTGGAAATGGCGTGTGACGGATGCTACTGGCTTCTGCAGAGCCGGCCAAGGAAAAGCATTCGAAAAAGCCCGTGTTCAACCCAGGTACGCTGGTGCTGACCCGAATTCCTGATTCGCAGTGTCGATAAGGGCCACGAGTGCGGCTTTCTAACAAGGAAAGACGCATGCGGTCCGAGGAATCAACGAGCTCAACAGGAATTCGGGGGTACCTGGGTTGAAAAAGATGGGGCGAAGCCCTTCAAACGCTTTCTCTTTTCGCCTCCACCAACGCCGGCTACGACCTCAGTTGACCTATGACGGCCTACCAGTTCAGGGCGAAGGCAAAGAGAGAATCGCCGGAAGCTACCAGGATGTACTGGCGGCCGTCGAGCATGTAGGTTTCCACCGCGTTGGTCACGTAGCCGAGGTGAGTATGCCATAGAGGGTTGCCGGTTGCCGGATCGTACGCGACCAGGTTTCCGTTTGCGTCGGCGCCGAAAAGCAGCTTTCCAGCGGTGCTGGTGAGGCCGGTGACGTTCGTGCCGTCGCCCGCAGCCGCCAGCGAATGATGCCAGACGACCTTGCCGGTTTTGTAATCAATGGCTGTTATAAATTTGCCGCGCGTTCCGACACGGGTCTCCTGGACGCCGTTCAAGCCCTGCAGGGCACGAACGTTCGGTTCTGTGCGGAAATATTCCGAATAGGATTCTTCGGTGGAGACGTAAAAGAGGCCGGTTTGCGGATCGTACGTGGGCGGTTCCCAGTTGACGATTCCGTCCGACGGTGGCGAAACGAGTGCGCCCCCTGGAGACGCATCCTTGTCGGGATTGCCGACAGGGCGGCCGGTCTTGTCGAGGCCCGTTGCCCAGTTCAGAGTGTCGGCATAGGGAACGGTTAACAGGTGCTCACCGGTGGCGCGATCGAGCACGAAGAAATATCCGTTGCGGCTGGCATCGAGCAACAACTTGCGCGGCTTGCCCTTGAACTCTCCATCGACGATGATGGGCGTCTGCGCGGCGTCCCAGTCGTGCGTGTCGTGAGGCGATGGCTGGTAGGCCCAGGCGAGTTTGCCGGTGTCGACATTGAGCGCGACGATGCATGAAGTGTAGAGGTCGTCGCCTTCGCGCGTTGCCCCGCTGAAAGCAGGAGTTGGATTCGCTGTTCCAAAATAATAGAGGTGGAGCTGCGGATCGTAACTGCCGGGAACCCACGAACCGGCGCCGCCGTGCCGCATGGAGTCAAAGTTTGGCCAGGTCTCTGAGCCCGGGTCGCCCATCTTCTCAGGCTCGCTGTACCACTTCCATTGCAGCTCGCCTGTTTCCGGATCGAACGATTGCAGAAAGCCGGGGGCATCCAAATCATCCGCGGTGCCAACCAGCAGGTGGTTGCCGATGACGATGGGAGCAATGGTTGAAAAATACTGTTGATTGAAGTCGGAGATGACTTTGTGCCAACGCTCTTTGCCGGTCCTGGCATCGAGCGAAACCAGGTAGTCATCGGGCGTTTCGAAGTAGAGCCAGTCGCGGTACATACCCATGCCGCGGTTGCCAATGTGCGTTCCGCCTTTGGTCTTCCAGTAATAGTGCCAAAGCACCGCACCGTTGCGGGCATCGACCGCCCACGCATTGTCAGGCTCGGATACATAGAGGATGCCGTTCACTTGCAGTACGCCACCGGAGACGTGGCCGGCACCGCGCACGGGAACCGGTTCGTCTGTTTCTCCACCGACAATGGTCGGTGGGTTCCCGGGTTGCGGTCTTTCCACACGTTCGCCGCGGCTTAATCCCGGAGTCAGGTGGCCTACCCAGGCCAGGCCGAGGTTCTTGATGTTCGTTTGATTGATCTGCGTGAGGGAGCTAAAGCGCCGGCCGGAATAGTCTCCCGAGTAGGTCGGCCAGGCATCGGTCGCCGGCTTGGTAAGCAATGCCAGATCGAGCCCTTGTAACGGTGCTTGTAGCGATGTTTGCGCATACGCTGGTGCGGCGGCGGCCGTGGAAGCAAGAGAGAGTGCGAGCAGGAGGGTTCTTGCGGTCGTCATTTGAGTGTTACCAGGTATGCGGTGAGGTTATGGATGTCATCGTCTTTGAGGTTCGGCAGCATATCGAGGTGCGGCTGCAGCGGATCTTTCACAACGATCTTCGGCGCCGCGCCGTGACGAACGTAGCTGTGATAGTTGCCATTGGCATCGGTGAGCGAGACGAGGAAGTCATCGATCTGATCTAACCTTCCTGCCACGGACTGCCCATTGGGCAAGGTTACGGTTACCGTCTTCCAGGGATACTCCGCCTTCTTTTCTCCTGAGACCATGGCGGCTTGGAGGGCCCGTGGATCCGGATACTTTGTGGCGATGCCGGCCATATCGCCGGACGCGGAGTGGCAGGAGGCACATTTGCCGGCGCCGTTGAAGTAGGCTTCGCCGGCCTTTGCGTCACCCACCAGCGGGTTGACCAGGCCGGTCGTTGCCGCGCGCCCACCGACCGGGATGTTGTGAAGGAACGCTGCGATGTTTGCGATTTCTTTGGCCGGCAGATCGAATTTAGGCATGCCTTTACTCATGCGCCCACTCTGCACGAGGGCGGTGACGAGTTCCCCGTCCTGGTCATCCAGGACGAGTTGACTGCGGACCAAATTGGGGCCGCCTTCGCCGCCACGAGCATCCGATCCGTGGCAGAAGCTGCAGTTCGCGCTGAAAACCTGGCGGCCGCGCGCAACCATAGCCGGGTCAGCCGGGGGCCGGGTGGGGTAACTCGCCGAATAAGGGTCAATCTCCGGCTTGGGGGTTGCGGTCGTGGCACCAGGTTGCTGGGGTGGGGCCGGAGGGGTAGACTGCGCTGCTACCAGGGCGGCTGTACCGAGCCCCAGTAGCGCCAACAAGAAGATTTTCACCCGGTGCAAACATGGCCTCCAAAGCAGGAATGACGGGAAAGATTGAAAAGCAGCAAACAGGCGGAATGACCCACCGGTGCTCTTGAATTGTAAATGCCCCGTCAAACCGGACCGATTGTTGTCGCCGCATTGGGCCTGTGCCTTCAGTCCCGGGCTTGCATGAGGCACTCCCGGTTTTGGTCAAAGGCTAGCCGGTGGCGCAGGGCAACCCGGTCGTACACTATTGGCATGGGAACCACTACAGGTTACACAGATCAGCACGCAGCAGCCGGCCTCGACGCCAGTTTCCCTGCAATAGAGACTTGGGAAAATCAATTTCCCGCTTACGAAATCCTCGTGGACGATCCAGAGTTCACTTCGGTATGCCCCAAAACAGGATTGCCTGACTTTGGATCGCTGACCGTCCGTTACATGCCGCGCCAGCGCTGCCTGGAGCTGAAATCACTGAAGGAATACCTGTTTACGTACCGCAACCTCGGTATTTTTCAGGAGAACATTGTCAACCAGGTGTTGAACGATGTCGTGAAGGCGTGTGATCCAGTATGGGCTGTGGTGAGAGGGGAGTTCCGGCCCCGCGGGGGCATTTCTACTACGGTAGAAGCTCGCTGGCCCCGGGTTACTTCTACGGGCCCGCATTTATAGCCCTGCCGCGGGGGGCGGGTTCTGAAAGTAGCTGAACTGCAGATCCCTCGGCTGCGCTCGGGATGACAAAGGAGAGGGTGGTCGCTTCTCTCTACACCTGTTCCTGAGGTGGTAATAGGAAGTCGCCGGGTTAAGAGCGACCTGCGGGGCACGAGTGGCGAGGGCTGCGTGTTTAGGCCGGGATTTTTCGAAGCAGCACCCGCGCACTTCTGAACCACGGCCGCTCTCTTCGGCGCTGGTAATCGGGCATGGTTGGCTTCTTGTCGAGAACTTTCTGTGCCCATGCGCGGGCTTCTGCGTTGCGCCCTTCCGATGCCAGCAGAGCTGCGAAATTCAGGTAGGTTTCCGAGAGGGTGGAAGTGACGGTCGCGCGGCGAAACAGGGTTTCGGCTTTTTCTTTCTGTCCGGTCTGCGCGTAGACGTGAGCGAGCAATCCAGCCGCGCGATGAAAATCATAACCGGGCTCTTTCGCCACCACGCGCTCCAGATCGGGCAGCGCGCCGGCTGCATCGCCTAATTGCAGCGCGCAAACGCCGCGCCGGTAAAAGGGGTCCAGTGTGTCCGCGCGGGCGGCAATCGCTTTGTCAAAAGCGGCTCGCGCCGGCAGCCATCGTTCCTCTTCCATGTAGAGCTCGCCGAGTTCTTCGAAATTCCCTGCCGAAGGATTGTCTCGCGTCATGACTTCGAGTTGACCGATGCGCTTGCGCCGGGGAAAGACCTTGAACGACTGGCGAAGCAATCCGGCATCGGGGATCACTTGGACGACGATGTAGACGAGAGCGCCGAGGGGACCGAGAAAGAGGATGATGTAGATCCAGAAAATATCTGGCCGGCGGCGAATGAAATGGATGATCGCGAACGCCTGGAGCAGAAGACCCCACGGAAATAGAAGCTGACTAAGAAATCCCATGTACGCGCAAAGCCCAGTGTCAGGTTAACATTCGCTCGCTGCCCTTCACGCAGTATGAAGAAGACCCATTCGGCTGGCGGCGAGGCCGATCAGAAGCAGGCCGGCGACAACCAGCGACAGCCTGACCAGGACTCGCTGGACGCGGGTATTGGGGGGTAGGACTCCGCGTTTGGTCTTGAGACGGTAGACCTGACCGAGAACCCCGGACAGTATCAAAAAGAAACCTAAACCCTGTAATAACCACGGCATCGCCGATCCTCCGTCGATGGTTCACGCCATAGGTTTTCTATTAGGGTAAGCCTTCCCCGTGGCCCGCCTCTGCGCGGGCACGGCACTTTGTTCTAAACTGGTGTGGTTTGCATTGAGGAGTCGCGTGATGAAGATCTTTCGCTGGGTCTGGCTCGCACTGACACTTGGCCTACTAGGCTATGGGTTTTACCAGGGTATGTATGCCGCGCCCACTGAGGCTACCATGGGCGACATCCAGCGTATCTTCTACTACCATTTTCCCTCGGCGATGATGACGTTTCTGTTCTTCTTCATCAGCTTTGCCGCTTCCATTGTTTATCTCTCAACCCGGCGCAGCAATCCTCATCGCGCTATGAGCGCCGACGCGCTGGCGCTGGCTTGTGCGGAAATGGGCATGGTGTTCTGTACGCTGGTTCTGATTCAAGGACCGCTTTGGGCCCGGCCGGTCTGGGGCATCTGGTGGACCTGGGATGCCCGGCTCACTTCAACCCTGGTTTTGTGGCTGATCTATGCGAGTTACCTGCTGCTGCGTAAGTTTGCCGAGGGTCCGCAAATGCAAACGCTGGCTGCGGTTCTTGCCATCTTTGGGTATGTCGACGTTCCGATTGTCTACTTCTCTACGCGTTGGTGGCGAACGCAGCACCCTGCTCCTGTGATTGGCGGGGATGCGAACTCCGGACTCGATCCTGCGATGTGGACAGCGGTGTGGTGGAATCTGGGCGCCTGGCTTGCCTGGGGGCTTCTGCTTGCCGGATGGCGGTATGCGATTGAACGGCGACGGCAGCTCGCGGAACAGCATGCAGCGTTGCATGCTTTGGAAGGCAACCTCGAAGTTACGTCTTAGAGCGGAAGGGATTATGGCTCATCGTCATCTTGTGCTTGCTTATGTCATAACGATTGCGTTCCAGCTTGGTTATGCCGGGTGGATCGGATTGAAGTACCGCGCCATGAGAAAGCTGGAGCGGGAGTTTCCTCCTTACCCGGCGGCGCCTCGGTAGGGCCTTCGAACAGTACCCCCTTGGGGAGCAGAACCGCAGATCTCTCCACTTCGCTCCCCCGGATTTCCTGTTGAGGTTCGTCAAAGTCGACGTGCTTCATGCGGTTTTCCTTAAGAGAAAACCGCACACGCGGACATCAGACGGCGCAACGTAGCAGGAAATCCGGGTACGCTCCGGTCGAGATGACAAAGGGAGGGTGGCTGCTTACCTCATGGCTCGCTCTACTGGATGTACGCAGTACCGCAGATCCCTCCGCTTCGCTAGCGCTTCGGCCGGGACGACCATGTGGGTGGAGATGGCGGGACTTCTCTTACCCCTTCGCCCATGAGTTCGCCCGGATGGCTTGCCAGTAATTCCTCTTCCGGCTCAATATGCACCAGGACCTCGGCGACTTTCTCGATCTGGTCGCGTACCTGGTCGGCGACGGCGTGGGCGATGACGTGGCCCTCCCGCACCGTGAGGTCGCCTCGTACGACCACATGCAAGTCTACGTAGTAACGGAAGCCCACTTTGCGTACGAAGCATTTTTCGACACCGAAGACATCGGTCACCCGCTCGGCTACGTGGCGCACCTGCTCTCCGATCTCCGGCTCCGGCGCCGTATCCAGCAGTTCAGCAACGGGCCGGCGGAGCTGCTGCAACCCACCAAACAGAATGACTGGAGCAGCACACAAAGCCGCCCAGTCATCGGCGGCCGGGTCTCCCGTCAAGAGCGCTGCGGAAATGCCTACGAAGGCAAATGCCGAGGTAATCGCATCGCTCAGATGATGCCAGGCATCTCCGCGCAGGGCTGAGCTCTCGATTTTCTGGCCGATGCCGCCGACATATTTTGAAAGTAAAGCTTTAACAGGGACGACGCAGACCAGCACCCAGAGCGCGTAAGCGTGTGGCAGCTGGTGGGGAGTGCGAATCAGGTTGATGCTCTCTGCTGCGATGCCTATGGCGGCCAGGATCATGGCCACGCCGACTACAGCAGCGGCAATGGGATCGGCTTTGCCGTGGCCATAGGGGTGTTCTTTGTCAGGAGGCTTGATCGCCAGGCGGAGGCCGGCATAGACCACCGACGAACTGATCACATCGAGGAACGATTCGATTCCGTCAGCCAACAAGGCGAAGGAATGCCCAATGACGCCGGTCAGACACTTGATCAGCGCCAGGGAGAGATTGATGAAGATCCCCAGCAGAGAACTGCGGAGTCCACCGGCCACCATCTGCTCGGGCGTGCGCGAAGAGGCCATGGTTGCATTGTCTCTTATTTGCGGCATGTCGCGCCGTAACAGCCTGAATGGTTACCAGAGCTATCGGCCTGGTGCCCATGGGTAGGCTTTTTGGGGCGACCGGCTTGCTCCATCAGAAGAAAGCTTAATAAACTTGAGCTTGGACCTACGCCTGGGAGGCGTCCGTTGCTGCGTTTTTTGAAGCTTGCGCTTATTTTTGAACTTTCTACGATCCTGGGCCTGTCAATACTCACCGGTCAGTTCTTTTACCGCGCGTACAACAATTCCAGCAGCGAACACTTGCCGGTCAGTTTTTTGGCGGCGCTGGTGATGCTTGTTCTGGGTACGCAGCAAACGGCTATGTCGTTTCGTAAGGAAAAACTCAGGTTGGCGTATAGGCGCCCCGCCAATCGCGTGGAGCTGCGCCTGAAGGTGATTTACACCACGCTGACTGTTCTGCTCTGCATTGCGGCCAGCGTTCTGCTGGTCATTCTCCGCAGTCATCTGCAGTAGCCGCGCGGAATTTCCTATCGAGGTTGGTGGCGTTGGCAAGCGTCTTCCGGCGGACAACTGTGCCCACACAAACCAACGGCTGGCTTGTATGGGGCACCCTCGGCATTTCAGAGGAAATGGGCTTGGAAGGGATGAGTCAGCGTCCTGCGGCCGCGGCTCTTTTCTGCCGGGGCACTACGGATTGCGGCTTTCTGGGCTGAGCGACTACGGCAGGTTGTTCCCAGCGTGGCTGGGCTCCCCGCGATGACTGTTGATCCATCCATTCATCCAGGCGGGACCGCTTGAAGCGCCAACGATTGCCCAGCTTGAATGCGGGGATGAAACCGTCGGAAGCATATTTGTAAAGTGTGTCGGGACTAATGCCGAGATAGTCAGAAGCGATACGAATATCCATCACTTCACGAATCTCGTCTCTCGCCGGTGTGGTTCTCATCGAAGCGACTTTGCCTCCGGGAAGTGCTGGACCGAGCGAGAGAACAAACCCGCCGTTGTGTATATACCCTGTTTTCACCCTGTAACACAAGAAATTATCGCGTATTGCGGTAAGTCTTCAGGGTTTTCAGGTTTTTCTTGAGTTCCGGATAAGAAGGTATCAGAATCCGCGCGCCTTCGATGCGTTACCTAGGTCAGTTTCGCGGTTACCAAGGACATCGTATCTGTCTTGGTGCACGAACACAGGATGATTCATCTTGCACATCGAGTATCGCCCGCATCTTGCTCATTTATCGGAATTAATGAGAGCCCCGCACTCATCGCGCGGGGCTCTAAAAAATTACAATCGCGGTTGCAAACCGGCGGCGAGGGAAATTAGATCGTCACCTATGGTGCGCGTTTTTGCGATCGCATCAGCGAGCGGAATATTGGTGATCTCCGTTCCGCGCAACACGACCAGCCTGCCGAACTTTCCTTCGTGCACGAGGTCGATGGCCGCCGAGCCATAACGCGTGGCGAGCATGCGATCGTACGCGGTCGGCGTACCACCGCGCTGGGTATGACCGAGATTCACGGAGCGGGTTTCGTAGCCCGTCTTTTCTTCAATCAATTCAGCGACGGCCTGGCCAATGCCGGCGAGGCGCGCGTGGCCGAAGGCGTCGAGCTTGCCGCCAAGGGTGGCGAGCTTGTCTGTGCCCGGAATCTTGGCTCCCTCGGCGACGACGACGATGGAGAAGAGCTTGCCGCGCTCGTGGCGCTCCTTGATGATCTTCACGGCTGCGTCGATGTCGATGGGCTTTTCCGGCACCATGATTACGTCGGCACCGCCGGCGACACCGGAGGTGATGGCGATCCAACCGGCATCACGCCCCATCACTTCGCAGACGATGACGCGGTTGTGTGCTTCCGCGGTCGAGTGCAGGCGGTCGACGGCCTCGGTCGCGATGGAGACGGCGGTATCGAAACCGAAGCAGGCATCGGTTCCGGACAGGTCATTGTCGATGGTCTTGGGAACGCCGACTACCTTGATTCCCTTTCCGACGAGTGCGTTGGCTACGCCCTGGGTGTCATCTCCGCCGATGGTGATCAGCGCGTCGAGGTTGTTGGCCTTGATGGTGGCGATGCATTTATCGATGCCGCCTTCCATTTTGCGCGGATTGGTGCGCGAGGTGCGCAGGATGGTGCCGCCCAATTGCAGGATCCCGGAGACGGTCTCCAGGGTGAGGGGCATGGTCTTGTTTTCTACAACGCCGCGCCATCCCTCGATGAATCCAACAAACTCGTCGTTGTGGTGGAAGATTCCCTTGCGTACAGCGGCACGGATGACCGCATTCAGTCCGGGGCAGTCGCCGCCACCGGTCAACATTCCAACTCGCATTTTGCTTCTTCTCCTGGATTTCCGGTGCGTTCGGTTCGCGCGCTCAATCGCGATGCGGCGCGGTGGCACCTTGTGAATCATACTGCGGAGTTTGCTGGAATCCAATTGAGACGATGTGGGGAGGTCTGTCACTCGCGCTCCCCCCTCCGCAAGAAAGCGGGAAGGACGAGGCACCGCGCACAGATTGTTCAGCCGGGAATAAAAGCGTTCGACGGGCTTCGCCCATCGTTTTCAACCCATGTACCCCCCGAATTCCTGTTGAGCTCGTTGATTCCTCGGACCGCATGCGTCTTTCCTTGTTAGAAAGCCGCACTCGTGGCCCTTATCGACACCGCGAATCAGGCATTCGGGTCAGCTGGTGCGCCGTCCAGGGGGCGGGGCTCGTTAGTGACAACCGTCATTAGATTAACTACTTACAGCGGTCAACTTCGAGTTAAAGAATAGTCTTTTCGAGTGAAAGAAAAGGCGCCTTCGCTCGATCTTAGCGGTGGGCAGTGGCTTCGTCGTGGTAGAAGGCGGCGATTTCCGCAGAGTAGCGTTGCACTACGATGCGGCGCCTCAGCTTCATGGTCGGTGTGAGTTCGCCGGAGGCGATGGACCACTCGTCGGGGACGAGATGGAAACGCTTGATCGTCTCGAAGTTTGCCAGGCTCTCGTTCAGGTTGTTGATCAGTGACTGGTATTCGGCCTGGACAACGGGGTTCGCTACCAGGTTGACTCGCGAAGAAAAGGCAATTCCCTGCTGCTGTGCCAGGTTTTCAAGCGCAGGAAAATTGGGTGCGATGAGCGCGCATAGAAACTTGTGGCGATCACCGACGATCACGGCATGCGCTACCAAGAGGCTGGTGTTCAGCTTGCCCTCGATTGGCTGCGGCGCGATCATTTTGCCGCCCGAGGTCTTGATCAGTTCTTTCTTGCGATCGGTGACATAGAGAAAGCCGTCGTCATCGAGGCGCGCGATGTCACCGGTGTGAAACCAGCCGCCGGGCTCGATGGCTTCGGCGGTTGCTTCCGGCTTGTGCCAGTAGCCCACAAAAACGAACGGGCCGCGTACCAACAGTTCCCCGTCGGGCGCTATGCGGCATTCGACCGATTCGATCGGTTTGCCTACGGAACCGATGCGGTGGTTCTTTGCGTTGTTGAGGGCGAGCACGGGTGAAGTTTCTGTGAGTCCGTAGCCCTCGAAGATGCGGATGCCCACGTCGGCGAACCAGCCCGCGGTGTCGAGACCCAGCGGTGCTCCACCGGCGATGAAGTCGCGCACCTGGCCGCCGAAGGCTTGCCTGACTTTCTTGAAGACCAGGCGGTCGGCGAGACGCCAACGGAGGGATGAGGGCGTTTCTCCTCGCAGGATTTTCTCGCGGTTGCGGCGCCCGGTGGCGAGTGCCCAGGTAAAGAGTTTTTTGACTGCGGGTTTGCTATTTGCGCGGCGCAGGACTTCTTCGCGAATCTTCTCGTAGACGCGGGGTACGGCGACAAACACCGTGGGATGCAGAGTGGTCATCGAGGCAGGCAGGCGATCGAAGTTACCGCAGTAGGCCAGGGTGGCGCCGTAACAGAACAGCGCGTAGTCGAGATGGCGGGCAGTGATGTGCGAGAGCGGCAGGAAGGAGATGCAGAGAGATTGGTTGTCCCAGGTGAAGGTCCGGGTGGAGTGGTTCAGATTCGAGGCGATGTTGCCGTGCGTGAGCATGACGCCTTTGGACTCGCCGGTTGTGCCTGAGGTGTAGATCAACGTGGCGAGATCTTGCGGCGTGACGGGGGCGTTGCTTGGCCATCCCTCTGGTGCGGCTACGACTTCGCGGAGCAGCGTCGACAGAGCAGTCACGGTGAGGGTGCTTTCAAGGCCTTCGATGTCGTCCATGACGACGATGCGCTCTAGCTGGGTCTGATGACGGATGGAGGCGACCTTGCGGTACTGGGTTTCGGTCGAAACGACTGCGATGCGCGCGCCCGAGTCGTTGAGCAGCACAGAGACTTGCTCGGCGGTAAGGGTGGGGTAGATGGGAACATCGACTGCTCCCAGCGAGAGGGCCGCGAAGTCAACGACTGGCCACTCCCAGCGGTTCTCCGCAAGGATGGCGATTCGGTCACCCTTGCCGATGCCCCATGAAGCGAAGGCGCGGGCCAAAGTGTAGACGCGGGCCATGAGGTCGTCGCTTGCTATCGGGTGCCAGTTGGCGGATGCATCCTGCCATAGGATCGTGCGGTCGCTCTTGTTGGCTGCTACCAGCGCGATGACATCGATTAAGGTTTCGAGCTTGAACATGAACAGGGTTCCCTGACGCCTGTCGATTGTACCCCGTGAGAATGGGTGACTGAGGAAGGGGGTGGGTTGGGGAGAGGAGCATCTCCGGGGGAAGTGGCTGAACTGCAGATCTCTCCGCTTCGGTCGAGATGACAAAGGGGAGAGTGGGCCCTTACCTCAACATTTGGTCACGAGGGATGTGAAGCGAACCGCAGGTCGCTCCACTTCGCTTTGCTCCGGCTGGGATGACAAGGGGGAGAGGTTCCCTTCGCTTCGCTGCGGCGGGAATGACAACTCGAAGTTGAGTTGCTTTCCTTGAATGCCGTAGCGAAGGAAGGGACCTGCGTTGTTGTTATGCCTGAGGCAGTGGCGTTAGACGCACGAACTTCTTGGAGAGGTTCTCCCAGTCGGCAAGGATCCACCTGGCTCGGGTGCTGCCGGTCTTCCCGGCGTGGAGTTCGATCAGCTTGCGCAGATCATCCACAGCATCCTCGTCCAACTGCGATAACGGTTCCGGCGTCAGGAAACTGGTGTGGTAACGGGTGAGCGAGAGGAAGGTACCGTCCTCGTCGAAGACCCAGGCTATTCCACCCGTCATGCCGGCGCCGAAGTTCTGCCCCGCGTGGCCCAGCACGGCGACGGTTCCACCCGTCATGTACTCGCAGCCGTGGTCGCCGATGCCTTCTACCACCGCCAGCGCGCCCGAGTTGCGCACGGCAAAGCGTTCTCCGGCGCGGCCGGCAGCAAACAGCGTGCCCCCTGTCGCTCCGTAGAGGGCTACGTTGCCAAGGATGACGTGCAGTTCGCTTTCGCGCGCGGCGCGGCCCTGCCCGCGGAGAATCAATTCTCCTCCGCAAAGGCCCTTGCCCACGAAGTCGTTCGCCATGCCTTCAAGCACCAGGCTCATGCCGGGAATTGCGAATGCCCCGAATGACTGGCCGGCGACACCGGTCAACTTGAAGTTCATCGGCGTTTCGGCCCGGTGCAGCCCATGCCAGACCAGTTCGCCGGCCAGGCGCGCCCCGAGGGTGCGGTGCTGGTTGGCGATGGTGGCCTCGATTGAGAACGGAAGCCCTGCGGCCCGCGCAGTCATGGCCGGCTGTACCCACTCGTTATCGATGGCGGCATGGTCGGACGGGCGGCGATTGCGCTGACCTTGCCAGCGCACGGGCCCCTCCTGCGCGGGAGCCAACAGCGCGCTCAGGTCGAGTGCACCAGCGTGGCTGACCTGCTCGAGCAGATCGACGCGGCCGGTCGCCGCTTCGAGCGAGGGCAAACCAAGGCTCGCCAGCAACATCTGCAGATCGCGGGTGAGTTCTTCGAAGAAACGGACCACGTTCGCCGGCTTGCCGCGGAACTTGGCGCGGAGGTCGGGCCGTTGCGTAGCAATGCCTGTGGGACAAGTATTCAAGTGACACTGCCGCGCCATGTCGCAACCGAGTGCAACCAGCACCGCGGTGCCGAAAGCGAATTCGTCGGCGCCCAGCAGCGAGGCAATCAAAACATCGCGGCCGGTACGCAGACCGCCGTCACAACGCAGGCGCACGCGCCCGCGGAGTCCGTTTTGCATCAGTACCTGTTGCGCTTCCGCCAGGCCAAGTTCCCAGGGGTTGCCGGCGTACTTGATGCTGGAGAGCGGCGAGGCGCCGGTACCGCCGGCGTGACCCGCAATCACGATGTAGTCGGCGTAGGCTTTGGCAACGCCGGCAGCGACGGTGCCGACACCGCAACCGGAGACCAGCTTGACACCGATGGCCGCGCGCGGATTGACGCGCTTGAGGTCGAAGATCAACTGGGCCAGATCTTCAATCGAGTAAATATCGTGGTGGGGTGGCGGACTGATCAGCGTAACGCCGGGTTGCGCGTGGCGCAGGCGCGCGATCAACTCGGTAACCTTGTGGCCGGGGAGCTGGCCGCCTTCGCCGGGCTTGGAGCCCTGGGAGATCTTGATTTCAATCTCCTCGGCGTGTGCCAGGTATTCGGTGGTGACGCCGAAGCGGGCGGAAGCAACCTGCTTCACCTTGTTGTTGAGAATCGCGGGTGCCCCGGGATAGGCCGGATAGGCGGCTGGGTCTTCTCCACCCTCACCGGTGTTGGATCGGCCGCCAAGCTGGTTCATGGCCTCGGTGATGGTCTGGTGGGCCTCGGGGCTGAGCGACCCCAGCGACATGGCAGACGCGATAAAGCGGGTCACGATCGTGGGCGCTTTTTCTACCTGGTCGAGCGGCAGCGGAGCCGCGGCCGGGCGAATCTCCAGCAGGTCGCGCAGGACCGAGGGCTTGTTCTCGGTTGCGAGGACACCGAATGCGCTCCAGGCGGTTGCCGGGTCTGCAGAGGCGGCGGCGGCGGCGCGCGCGGTTCCGGTAACGATCTGCAAGGCTTTGACCGTCTGAGGTTGCCAGGCATGGGGCTCGGCACGATCGTCTTTGCGGAAGCGAACCCAGCCGTAGTCTGGAAGGACCTTGGCTTGGGCGGGTGCTGCCGGTTGCTGCGCCGTGGCTGTGGGCGGTTGCGCCTGCTGGGCGGCCGCGTTCACCAGAGCAGGAACTTCCTCCTGGCCGGCGGACCACTGCTCGCGCACAGCGGCTTCGAGTTCGGCAAAGCCGATGCCGGAAATGGGCGAGGGCGTACCGAAGAAGCAAAGCTCCACGACTTCGTTGTCGAGGCCGAGAATATCGAACAGGTGGGCTCCGCGGTAGCTGTCGACCACCGAGATGCCCATTTTCGACATGATTTTTGCCAGGCCAAGATCAAAGGCATGCAGCATATTGGCTTCGCCCTTTTCGGCGTCGACGCTGCGCGCCGATTCGAGGGCTAGCCACGGACAGACTGCGCCGGCGCCGTAACCGAAGAGAACGGCAGCATGATGCAGGTCACGGCAATCGCCCGACTCAACGGCCAACCCGGCATGGGTACGCACGCCGGCGTTGACGAGGGCATGGTGTACCGCTCCCGTAGCAATGGCCATCGGGATAGGGATAAGTTCGGCACGGGCGCCCGCTTGCGCGATGATGCGATCACTGAGCAGCAGAATGGCTGCCCCGCCCCGCACCAGATCGATGGCGCGCGCGCACAGGTCGTCGATGGCCTTGCGCAGGGTCCAGGAGGGAGCAAAGGCGCAATCCAGAACGGCAAGCGGCATCTCGTCGGCAAGGGCGTGCTCCCGGTTGCGAAGGGCATGCATCTGGCCAAGCGAAAGGAACGGCGACTCGAGCGAGAGCCCGGGAATGCGGGCCCTGGTGTTGAGAATGTGCGGCCAAGGGCCGAGACGGGTATGAAGCTGGATGACGATCGACTCGCGAACCGGGTCGATGGCGGGGTTGGTCACCTGGGCAAAGCGCTGCCGGAAAAAGGCGTAGACCGGTCGCGGCGAATGAGCCAGGAAGGCGAGGGCCGTATCGTCGCCCATAGACCACACGGCATCTTTGCCGTCACTGGCCATGGGGGCCAGAACCATGCGGACATCTTCGCGGGTGTAGCCGAAGGTCTGCTGCAGCTGAGTCAGGTCCTCGACGGCTGGCGTAAACGCGGCCGGTTCGAGCGGTATGTCCTCAACCAGAGTTCCGTAAGTGGTGAAGCGATCGAACTCCTTGAGCAACTGATCGTCTTCGAAGAGCTGGTGAGCGTTGAGATCGGCGACCAGCATCTCTCCCGGGCCGAGACGGCCGCTGTGGATGATGCGCTCGGGATCGAGATCTACGAGACCGGCTTCAGAACCGGCGACGACCAGGGCATCTTCGGTGAGGAAGAAGCGGCAGGGACGCAGGCCGTTGCGATCGAGAGCGACGCCCACGAGGTGACCGTCGGCGAAAGCCAGGGCGGCGGGGCCGTCCCAGGGTTCGACGCAGTCGGCGTGGTAGCGGAGGAAAGCCGAGTCCTTATTACGGCCGGCGGGCGGCAGCAACATTCTGACGGCTTCGGCTACGCTGCGGCCATTGCGGGCCAGCAACTCGACCACCTCGTCGAGGCTGGTGGAGTCCGATCCATCCTTGGTGAGAATGGGGTGGCATTCGACCGGAATGGTGGCTGCGCGGGCATCCATGCGGCCGCGGTTCCCCCAGACGGTGTTGATTTCGCCGTTATGCGCCAGGGTGCGGAGAGGCTGGGCACGATCCCACGAAGGCGCAACGTTGGTTGCGTAGCGTTGGTGGAATATGGCGAACGCCGTAACGTAGGCCGGGTCGGCCAGATCGGGATAGAACTCGGCCAGCAGCCGCCCCGCGCACATGGCCTTGTAGACCAGCGAGTGGGAAGACAGAGAACAAACGTAGCCCGCGGCCGGACGGCCGGCGTCTAAGGCCTCGCGCTCGAACTGCTTGCGCGCCAGGTAGAGGCGCCGCTCAAAACTTGCGGGGTCGCTCGCCGTGACCAGTACCTGACGGATGACAGGAATGCTGGACAGGGCGATCTCGCCCAGAATCTCTTCGCGCGTGGGCACCACGCGCCACGCCAGGACATCAAGATTCTGCGCAGCAAGAGCCCTTTCGAGCGCGTGCTGACCTTCGGTCGCTTCACTCGGGAAAAAGACCGCGCCCACGCCCAGCGGCCGGCCGGCTTCGAGCTTGAGGCCAGTGGAGGCAAGGAGAAAGTCCCGCGGAATCGCGGTCATAATGCCAACGCCGTCGCTGCTCTTGCCGTCGGCGGCAATCGCTCCACGGTGCGCCAGTCGAGCCAGCGCGGTAAGGGCCTGAGTCAGAATTTCGTGAGTGGGCTGGTTGCGCAATGTGGCCACGAATCCGACACCACACGAGTCGTGGTCGAAACGTGAATCCAGCAGGTTAGGGGTAAGGCTGCGCTCCAGCGGTTTTGAGGCAAAGAAACCCATACGTAACTATAATCCCCGTTTCCGTCACAAGTACCAGGTGTTGAAATTTTCTTTTGCACCACCGCGAACAACACCTATCCGCGAGGGCGGGCTGACGCGCTGCGAAGGCGCGGAGTGATGCTCCGCAAGAGGCGGAGTGATGCTCCGCAAGAGGCGGAGTGATGCTCCGCAAGAGGCGGAGTGATGCTCCGCAAGAGGCGGAGTGATGCTCCGCAAGAGGCGGAGTGATGCTCCGCAAGAGGCGGAGTGATGCTCCGCAAGAGGCGGAGTGATGCTCCGCAAGAGGCGGAGTGATGCTCCGCAAGAGGCGGAGTGATGCTCCGCAAGAGGCGGAGTGATGCTCCGCAAGAGGCGGAGTGATGCTCCGCAAGAGGCGGAGTGATGCTCCGCAAGAGGCGGAGTGATGCTCCGCAAGAGGCGGAGTGATGCTCCCGTGACAATCGCATAAAAAGGGGCGTCCATTCGTTGACAAAAGGAGTCATGTATATTTATACATGGTGATGTATTTTTATGCACACCGAGCGCGGCCCAGAGCACGGCATTGGGGCCGCGCTCTGACTTTTGAATTGGAAAGCCGACAGTATGAAGCAGCACAGGCATACGGCCATTCGGGAACTCGTCGCAGGCACGCCTATCGGCAGCCAGGATGAGTTGCGGCGCCGTCTGGTAAAGCGCGGCTTCGAGGTGACCCAGGCTACACTCTCGCGCGACATCCACGAGCTGCATCTCTATAAGGGACCCAATGGCTACGCGGTACCGAACGGAACGGCCTATGACGATGACATGCCGCAGACCGCGGAGATGCTCAAGAGTTTCGGCCTGCGCGTGAAGCAGGCATTGAATCAGTTGGTGCTGATCACGACCAGTGGCAGCGCGCAACCAGTTGCCCTGGCCATTGATGGCGAGGGCTGGCCAGAGGTCGTGGGGACAATCGCCGGAGACGATACCGTGCTGATCATTTGCCCCGACCAGAAGCGGGCAGCCGTGTTGGCGGATCGCCTGGAAGTGATGATCGGGTAAATGAAAAATACGCAGATTGCGGTTGCGGGAGTGAGCGGATATGCCGGTATGGAACTGGCGCGCCTGCTGCTACACCACCCAGCTCTTAAAGGTACGCCGCCGGTTTTTGTCGGGCGGGATCCGGAACCTGTTCGCCTGACGGACATTCATCCTCAGCTCGGGGACAACAACGGTAGCTCAGGCTTGATGGTCGAGCCCTTTTCCTGGGAGTTGTTGAAGGACCGCGGCGTGAAGCTGTTGTTCATGGCGACTCCCCATGAGCAGTCGCGGAGTTGGGCGCCGGAGGCGCTGGCTCACGGACTTCGGGTGATCGACCTGAGCGGAGCCTGGAGATTGCGGATGCACGAGAATCGCGCGATCTACAATTTTCACGATCAGGACGCTGCCGTGGCGGAGAATATCCAGGCCAGGAGCGTTTATGGCTTGCCCGAGCTGCACCGCGACTGCATTCGCAAGGCCGAGCTGGTCGCCAACCCAGGCTGCTATGCGACCTCGATCATTCTGGCGCTGAAGCCACTGGTCGCTTCGGGCTGGCTCGATCTGGATCGTGGCATTATCTGCGATGCGAAGTCGGGTGTTTCTGGCGCAGGCAAGGCGCCCACTGCGACGACGCACTTCATGTATGCGGCGGATAATCTTTCTGCCTACGCGGTGTTCGGGCACAGGCACATGGGCGAGATGGTGGAGCAGCTCGGTGTTGAGGAGTCGCAGATCATCTTTACTCCGCACCTGTTACCGATTCCGCGCGGCATTCTCTCGACAACGTACATTACGTTTCGAGAGAAGAAAGAAGCCGCGGAAGTGGACGCATGTTTTCGTAATTTTTACGCCGGAAGCCCCATGGTGCGCGTCTTTACTCAGGGGAAAGCAAGTTCGCATTTGCCGCAGATACAGCACTCGGTGCGCACAAACTACTGCGACATCGGTTTCAAGCTGGCGAAGGACGGGCGACGATGCATTATCGTTTCCTGTTTGGATAACCTGCTGAAAGGGGCCGCCGGGCAGGCGGTCGAGAACATGAACCTGATGTGCGGTTGGAACGAGGCGGAGGGACTGGCATGAAATTCGTCGTGAAACTCGGAGGCGCGGCGCTGGAAGATCATACGCTGCTGCACGGTTGTGCACGGGCGATCGCTACCCTGGCGCGGGACGGCAATCAGGTTGCCGTGGTGCACGGCGGTGGCGCGGCGTTGACCCGCACGCTGAAGCAACTGGGCAAGACGAGTGAGTTCATCGCCGGCTTGCGCATCACCGATGCGGAAACGCGCGATGCCGCACTGATGGTTCTGAGCGGCCGCGTGAATAAGGAACTGGTTGCGGCGCTGGGCGGCCACGGACAGGCAGGGGTAGGACTCTCTGGCGGAGACGGCCTGATTTTTCGCGCGCGCAAAAAGCGTACGACTCCTGACCTGGGTTTCGTGGGCGAGATTGTTGCTTCGGATCCACGTTGGCTCGATGCGATCTGGAAGTTGGGTGCGGTGCCGGTGATCTTGAGCCTCGCGCTCGGTTTTGATGGCGAGTACTACAACATTAATGCGGACGAGATGGCTTCTGCGTGCGCCGTAGCCTGCAAGGCCGATACGCTCGTGTTTCTGACAGACGTACCCGGCGTGCGCGGCGCAAACGGCGAAGTGATGCGCTGGTTGAGTGTGGACCAGATCGCTCATCTTACCAAGGATGCGGTGATCAGCGGTGGCATGCTACCGAAACTGGGCGCCTGCCGCGAGGCGCTGCTCGCGGGTGTGAAGCGCGTACGTATTCTTCCGGCAGATGCGGCATCTGTATTGCCAGACCTGTGCTCGACACGGGTACTTCAAGGGACTGAGGTGATGGTGGCATGAAGCTCAATTCGATACAGGCGGCGGAAGCCAAACTTCTCCTCCCCACCTACGAGCGCAATCCGATTCTATTTGTCGACGGCCAGGGCATGTACCTGATCGACGAGAATGGCGAACGCTATCTCGACCTGCTCAGCGGCATCGGGGTGAATGCGCTGGGGTATGGACACGCAGCGGTGACCCATACCATCGAGCAGCAGAGCCGCAAGCTGATCCACACCTCGAACCTGTACTTCCATGAAGGGCAGGCGGAGTTAGCTTTGCGGTTGACTGAGAGAAGCGGCCTCGATCGCGCTTTCTTCTGCAACAGCGGAACCGAAGCATGCGAAGCAGCCTTGAAGCTGGCGCGTGCCTACTCCGCTCTGAAGCGCAGCGAAGGCCACGCGATGGGTACGAAGTTTCTTGCGCTGGAGAATAGTTTCCACGGACGCACCATGGGTTCTGTCTCGACGACGCATAAGGAAAAGTATCGCGAGCCTTTCCAGCCGCTGGTTCCGGGTGTGGAGTTTGTGCGCTTCAACGATGTGGAGCATCTGCGTGCGAGCTTCTCCAATGAAGTATGCGCAATTCTGATTGAACCGGTGCAGGGCGAGGGTGGTATTCGTCCCGTGTCGCAGGAATTTATCTCGGTGGCGCGTGAGCTTACGCAGTCGACGGGCGCGTTGTTGATTGCCGACGAGATTCAGTCGGGCCTGGGGCGCACGGGCAAATGGTTCGCTTACCAGCATTTTGGTATTCAACCGGATGTCACGATTCTGGCCAAGCCCATTGCCGGCGGCCTTCCGTTGGGAGTGATGCTCTGCAGCGAAGAGGCTTCGCGCGCGATTCATCCTGGATTGCACGGGACTACGTTTGGCGGCGGGCCGCTGGCCTGCGCTGTAGCCATCGCCGTGATTGACGCGATCGAGCGGGAGTCGTTGCTCGGGAATATTCAGCAGACCGGTGGGTACTTCAAACACCAGTTACACGACCTTGCCGCAAAACACGAGAGCATCGTGGACGTGCGTGGCATGGGGTTGATGCTGGCGGTGGAGTTGAACTCGGCTGACCTGGCGAAGAAGATTGTCGCCCGGATGCTCGAGCGCCGCATCCTGATCAACCGCACCAGCGAAACAGTTTTGCGTTTTCTGCCGCCGTATCTTATGGGTCGCGAGCATGTGGATACAGCGATCTCTGCACTGAACGACATTTTGACGGAAGAAGCGGCGAGCAGCCTTGCCGCGGCGCATCCAATGGCGCAGGGGGCACAGAATGGCTAGCAAAGCTTTCGTCGAAGAAAAGATCGTACCGCAGGAGGGCAACGCCCTTGCTCAAGCTCAATTGACGCTCGCCGGGCGGGACCTTTGCTCGATTGCCGACCTGTCGCAATCGGAGATAGCCGCCATTCTGCAACTCGCACACACCATCAAGGCTTCGCCGGGCGATTATCGCTACGCGCTCGATGCGCTGCAGATGGTGATGTTCTTCGAGAAGGCGTCGCTGCGCACGCGGCTGACGTTTGAAGCCGGCATGAATACCCTGGGTGGCTCCGCCATGTTTGTCGACCAGACGCAGTCGCCTTTGGGCGAGCGCGAGTCTCTAGCCGATATGGCGCGCAACGTGGAGCGGTGGGTGAGCCTGATCGTACTGCGCACCTATGCCCACGAGACCATTACGGAAATGGCAGAGTACGCGCGCTGCCCGGTGATCAATGCGCTCAGCGATCTGGAGCATCCCTGCCAGGCCCTTGCTGACTTCATGACGATTGAAGAACGCTTTGGTACGGCTCGCGGGCTGCACTTTACCTATGTGGGCGACGGTAACAATGTCTGTCACTCATTGATGCTGACCTCTGCCCTGCTGGGTGCGCACTGCACCGTGGCCTCGCCCAAGGGGTACTACCCCAAGCAGGAGATCATCGACAAGGCGCGGAAGATCGCGGAAGAATCGGGAGCGACCATCACCTTCACCCATGATGCGGTGGCGGCAGTGCGTGGAGCCGATGCGATCTACACCGATGTTTGCACCAGCATGGGCTTCGAGCACGAGGTCACCAAGCGGGCGCCCATCTTCAAGCCTTACCAGGTCAACGAGGCATTGATGGCGCATGCCGCGCCGCACGCAGTATTTATGCACTGCCTGCCTGCGCATCGCAATGCCGAAGTGACCGATGCAGTGCTGGATGGTCCGCAGTCCGTGGTCTTTGAACAGGCGGAAAACCGGCTGCACGCTCAGAAAGCCCTGATGGTTCTTCTGTTAGGTGGCCTTGCGAGCGCCCGCGATACGGCAACGAATTAACCAACAGCCAATATTTGCGCCAGCGCGGCTGGTCTTTCATACATTAAGGAATGTTGCTATGTCGAAAAAAGTTGTCCTTGCTTGCTCAGACACCGCGATCGTTATTCCCTGGCTCAACGAGGCAGTCCGATGAAGATGTGGTCAGGCCGCTTTCGCGAGCCACTCGACCACGAATTCGAACAATGGCAACGATCCCTGGTGTTCGACTGGCGGCTGCTTCCCCAGGAAGTAGCTGCCAGCAAAGCCCACGCGCGGACCATCGCCGCGGCCGGCATTCTTACGCCTACGGAGTTGGAAACGATTGCCGGAGCGCTCGACGCGATTCGCGACGAGTATGCGAAACGGCCGGCCAGCGATATTTACGGCCGCACCGAGGCGGAAGATATTCACCACTTCGTGGAGCTTGAACTCGTCGCGCGGATCGGCGACCTTGGGTTCAAGCTGCATACCGGGCGCAGCCGCAACGAGCAAATTGCGACCGATCTTCGGCTCTATGTGCGAGAGCAGTGCGCTCTCATCAGTGGCCATCTCGCCGATTGGTCGCGCGCGCTCACTGTACAAGCCAAGGCTGCAGGGGACGCGGTGATGCCGGCCTATACCCATTTGCAGCGGGCGGAGCCGGTGCTGGTTGGCCATTGGCTGCAGGCTTACGGCGAGATGCTGCTGCGCGACATGACGCGGTTGGGAGACTTGAGCCGCCGGCTCAACTACTGCCCTCTAGGGTCAGGCGCCGTTGCCGGTGCGACCCTCAAGCTCGACCGGACCATCGCGGCAAAGGAGCTTGGCTTCAGCGCTCCCACGGCCAACAGCATGGATGCGACCAGCGACCGCGATTTCGCCCTGGAGTTCTTGCAAGCGCTGACGATGGTGGCTCTGCATGCGAGCCGGTTTTCAGAAGAGATCACGCTGTATGCAACGGCGGAGTTTGGGTTTGTTGAGCTGCCGGAAGCGTTCTCGACAGGCTCGAGTGCGATGCCGCAGAAAAAGAACCCTGACCTGACGGAACTGGTGCGCGCCAAGGTGGCCCGCATCAACGGGTCGGCGCAGACGATCACGATGATCCTAAAGGGGCTGCCGCTGGCCTATAACAAGGATCTTCAGGAAAGCCAGGAGCCTGTTTTTCTCGCCGGCGACGCCGCGGAACGGATGACTGCCCTGCTGGCAAGGTTCACGGCGGCGCTGCGCTTCAATACGGCACGTATGCATGCGGCTTGCGAGACCGGTTTTTTGAACGCGATGGCGGCGGCTACGTACCTCGTGCACAAGGGTGTTCCCTTTCGCAAGGCGCACGAGAAAATTGGACTTGCAGTACGCTATGGTTTGGAGAAGGGCTGCGAACTTGATGGCCTGACGCTCGACGAACTAAAGCAGTTCGGGCCGGAGTTCGAAGCTGATTTTTTTGCAAGCATCACGCTTGATGCCACCGTGAATTGCCACGATGTAATTGGCGGTACGGCAGTAGGGCGGGTGCGCGAAGCACTAGCATTGCAGGAGGCAAGACTTTCTGCTGCCATGGGACAGACGGATGGAAATTCGTAAGGCCAGACTTCAGGACGCGTCAAACATTTATGAACTGGTGAATAGCCTGTCTTCAGACGGCACCCTGCTGCGGCGCGCCTTTGCAGAAATTTGTGAGAACGTCCGCGACTTTACCATTGCGGAATCGGCTCAAGGCATTTTTCAGGGATGCGGTGCGTTGCATCTGTACGGCCCTCACCTGGCTGAAGTTCGCTCGATCGTGATGCGTCCCGAAGCAAAGAGCAAAGGCACGGGCGGCCTGTTGCTGAAATCTCTGCTCGATGAAGCGGAAGATCATGGCGTTGGTTGCGTGTGTCTATTCACGCGTATCCCCGACTTCTTTTTCAAGCACGGCTTTCGCGTGGTGGAAGATCGTACTGCCCTGCCCGACAAGATTTACAAAGATTGCCAGAACTGCCCTCGGCTCTACCGCTGCGATGAAGTGGCGATGGCTCGGGGAGTGATTCCTAAAGTGTCGATTTTGGGAACCAGGATCGAAGCGGAGCAGTTGGTTCGGTTGACGGGGTAGTTAGATCGTTTCTCACTGGTTAGCTCTTGCTTGTTGCGCAAGCTGAACTGCAGATCTCTCCACTACGCTTCGCTTCGGTCGAGATGACAAAGGGGAGGGCGGACGCTTTCCTCAGCAGTTGCGTGGAGGGATGTAGAGAACTGCAGCTCCCTCGGCTACGCTCGGGATGACAATAGGCGCTTCGCTTCGGTTTCACAGACACATAGCATTCTTTGGAGACACGCATCACTTTTGTCAGCCAGCTCGACGGATTGACCGCGGGTATAGGGCGACTCGACCGGGACGACGACGTGCTAGACTTTGCCTGTAAAAGGGCCTGCATCAGCAGCTGAAGCTGCGGAGGACACTGGGTATGCGCAACAAGGGCATGAAAAGTAAGGAGCCTCAAGAAACATCCACGGAAGGCCTTGCCTCCACTTGCAGTGTGCTGGCGGTGGGGCTATTCATGCTCACCTTTGTCTTTCAAAACTTCCTCATTCCCTCTTCCTCCATGGCGAGCACGCTTCTTACGGGTGATCACGTACTTGTCGAGCGCGAGACGCTCGCCCCGGCTGCAAAGTGGGCTCCATTCCTCCACTACCGCGACGTGAAGCGCGGAGATATCGTTGTGTTTTACAAGCCGGTCGCGGAACGCAATGGCGAACACATATTTCTCGTCAAGCGAGTCATCGGAATCCCGGGCGACCGAATTCATTTGCGTAACGGCATCGTCTTCCTGAATGGTGTAGCGCAGGACGAACCACAGACGGCCAAACCTACGCCTGAGAACTATGACGGTTACGTGGACGATTTCCCGTCCGTGAATCCTTCTGTCGAGCCTAGGGTTACTGCGGAATGGTCTGCCACGCTCCCTGCCTATATAGAGGGCCAGGATGTAGTCGTACCGGCGGCTCACTATTTCGTGATGGGCGACAACCGTACCAATAGCATGGACAGCCGATACTGGGGTTTCGTGCCAAGAGAGAATATTCTGGGCCGCCCACTGTTCGTCTACTGGTCGATCAAGATGCCTGAATCAGGAGTCGACGAGGCACCACTGGCGGAACGTGCGCAGTCGAACTTTCATGAGTTCATCCATTTCTTCGATGAAACTCGCTGGAGCCGAACATTCCACGCCATTAAGTAATGGCCGGCGTACGCAGGCTTCCCACTACTCCCACATTCTTCTTTCCGCGGCGAATAGGCCGTCGACCACGTTGTGTCCGGCATCGAGCTGCGTAGCCGCGCAGGTTCTGGCTCATGTCGCGGGCTGTCTTGTCGCGGTATGGACACTCCCCTTGCGCTTCGACACCGATTGGTTCTATTCTCATGTCGAAGCAGAAGGGGAGGCATCGCTTGGCTGACGATCGGCTGGAACTGCCCCAGGGCACACTTGATCTGTTGATTCTGAAGACCCTTGCCCTGGAGTCTTTGCACGGTTGGGCGATCTCAGAACGGCTACAACAAATTTCACACGAGGCCTTGCAAGTACAGCAAGGTTCCCTCTACCCGGCCCTGCACCGCCTGGAGCGGCGCGGATGGATCAAAGCCCATTGGGCGGTGAGTGAAAACAATCGCCGCGCCAAATACTACGAACTAACCCGCCAGGGCCACAAGCAACTCGAACTTGAAACGCTCGCCTGGCGGAAACTAGCGGCCGCGATCGGACTCGTGCTTGATCGCGCCTAGAGGAGATCACTATGCTCAACGACCTGCTTTTTCGGTTCAGGGCTCTCTTCCTTCGCAAAACCATGGATCGCGACCTGGCTGAGGAGTTGCAGTACCATCTGGATCGCGAGGCGGAGAAGCATCGTGCGGATGCAGCCCCAGACGAGGCCATGCGGCTTGCCAGGCTCTCGCTCGGCGGGAAAGAACAAGTAACGCAACAATGCCGCGATGCGCGCGGTACCAAGCTCATCGAAGACGTATTGCAGGATCTGCGTTACACCGGCCGCCAATTACGCCGAGCGCCCGGCTTCACCCTCGCTGTCGTGCTGACACTAACACTTTCCATTGGCGTGAACTCTGCTGTTTTCAGCCTGCTCGATGGCTTTCTGCTGCGAACGCTGCCCTATCCACACGCGGAGCGCATCGGCATTCTGATGTCGCATGTCGAGGGCACCAGTCAGCGCACAGGCCAGCACTTTTCTACAGAAGACGATAGCCATGACGGGGAGACATGGGAACTGCTGCAATCGAATCTGAATGCCGTCACTCTCGCTTCGTGGGGCGGCACGGGAGGCCTGAACCTGCAGGCGGGCGCGACAACCGGCAATGCCGTGCGTTATGTGCGTGCAACTCGAGTTTCGGCACACTACTTCGATGTGCTGGGCATTCCGCCATTTCTAGGGCGGAGTTTCACCGGTGAAGAGGATCGCCCCCATGGTCCGCCAGCAACCGTGCTTAGCTACGCACTCTGGCAATCGACCTTTCACTCCGACTCCGCGATCATTGGCCAGACCATCCGGCTCAAGGATGAGCCTTACACGGTCGTCGGGGTGCTTCCGCGCAAGGCCGTTGTTCCAGAAAATGCCGATCTCTTTACTCCTTTGCAGCCTGCGACCAGCGGTGAGTGCGAGGGCGTTAATTGTGGCATCGCCATGCGGCTTAAACCGGGCGCAACCTGGGAACAGGTCACGACACAAATCAGCCATCTACCCAAACCTGGTTACGTTGGACCGAGCGCGAATGCCTGGTACTACGTGCTGCCGATGCAAAGCTATCTCGGTAGTTCGATGGGACCGAAAGTAGAAGCCCTGATGATTGCCGTTGGCTTTGTTCTTCTCATTGCCTGTGCCAATCTGGCAGGACTGACGCTGGTACGGCTCGCCAGGCGCAAACTCGAAATGGCAACCAGAATGGCACTCGGTGCTTCTCGCACGCGTGTTCTGTGGCAGCTTTGGATTGAAAATCTGGTTTTGGCGCTCATCGGCGGAAGCGCAGGTCTCGGGCTGGCGTCTCTCTTGATCCGGCTCGCGAGAACGCTGCTACCCGATGAGATGGTTCCGATTGGGGGTTTTGGTCTGGATAGCCGCGTGCTGCTATTTACTGCCGGCACTACGGTCCTAACCAGCTTTTTATTTGGCGCATTACCTACCTTGCAGGATCGCGGGCTCGATCTACGGCTGGCACTTGCAGGCGCGGGACGTGTTGTGGCCAGCGGTTCCGGAGGCATGCGTAAATGGCTGATCGCTTCTGAAGTTGCGCTGACCGTGGTCTTGCTGGCAGGCACTGGGTTACTGGTGCGTACGCTCATTCACCTGGAAACGCTTCCCCCGGGTTTCGATGCGACAAACGTAATGACAGCGAAAGCATCTCTGACCGCAGCTCACTTCAACGATCCAGCCAGGCTCACTCAACTGCTGGATAAGAGCGTCGCGGCGATGGCTCGCATACCAGGAGTAGAAGAAGCTGCCGCCGGCCTCAGTGTTCCTTTTGAACGTGGGTTGAATTACCCAATCGCTATGAGCGATGGGCCGCAGGCCGGTAAGCAGGATGGCTCGAGCTTGAGTTACGTGACGCCCAATTACCTGTCCACTTTGCGGATTCCTATCCTCTCCGGGCGAGGTCTACTCTCGAGCGATACGGCTACCTCACAACCGGTGGCGATTGTGAATGTCGACTTCGCCCGGCATTTTTATAACGACCGCAATGCGGTGGGGCGTCATTTCCAGGTAAGAGGTGGACCAACCTACACCATCGTAGGCGTCGCAGCAAATGTGCAAAAGCAACCAGGAATGTTTCCAGAGGCTCCTATCGCTACGGAGCCAGTCATCTACTTGACAGTCGCGCAGACGCCGTCTTCCGTCATCGCCGCTGGTCATCTTTGGTTCCAACCTTCCTGGATCGTCCGCACCCGGGGCCAGTTGCCGGAGCTGACCCAGGCCATGCAGGGGGCACTTTCGGAAGTCGATCCCGATCTTCCCTTCTCGGGCTTCTACTCCATGCAAGACCTGCTGAATGAGCGATTGCAGATGCAGCAGATCGAAGCGACACTCTTAGGAGTTCTGGCTGGGCTTGCGTTGCTGCTTTCTTCCATTGGCATCTACGCTCTGGTTTCCAATCTGGTCGTGCAGAGAACACGAGAGATCGGGATTCGCATTGCGCTGGGCTGCTCGCTAAGGAAAGCCATATTGGAAGTCAGCTCTGTGGGAGCACTCGCCGCGTGCAGCGGCGTGCTGGCGGGTCTGGGACTATCATTCTTCCTACTACGAACGCTCAAGAGCGAAATCTACGGAGTGAGCGCGTATGACCAGGTCACATTGGTGAGTGTTCCCTTGCTGCTCATTTCTATTGCTGTGGTCGCAAGTGTATTGCCGGCGTTACGTATCGCCGGGATCGATCCGGCAGAGACCCTTCGGACGGAGTAGCGATAGGGCCAGCGATACTATAGGACGATGGATTTCAACTACGTCGTCGTGCCGGCGTTGCTCGTACTTGCCGGGGTCCTGATTGCCTGGATTTCGTTGCGTCGTATTCGATCGCTGCGTGACCGGAGCTACTCCGCGGGACGGAGGCTTACGGAGCGCACCATTCTTTCGCTGGTGGCGCTGGTCTCGATGGTGGTGGCCTTGAGCAGTGGCATCAATGCGATTCTGTTGCATCGCTTTCGATCGGCGCCAATTGGCACAATCTATCAGGTGAATGGCCGCGGGATGCGTATGTACTGCATGGGAAGCGGCTCGCCGGCCATCGTTCTGGACTCGGGCCTGGGTAACGACGGGCTCATCTGGGGCGGATTGCAACCGGTACTCGCGCAAACGACGCGTGTTTGCTCCTACGACCGCGCCGGCTATGGATGGAGTGACCCTGGACCGGCTCCGCGGGATGCCACAAACATTGCCGATGACCTGCACGGCCTGCTGGAGACGGCCCATATCGAGGGCCCCCTTGTGCTGATGGGCCACTCGATCGCAGGGATCTATATCCTGGCTTTTCGAACGCGGTATCCCAGGGATGTTGCGGGATTGATCTTTGTAGACGGTTCGACACCGTGGCAAAACCGCAACCCAGCCTTCCGGGCAGAGATGGGGAACTTACTGCCAAACTGGCGCACGACGCTGCGAAACCAACTTATCTATTCCATGGGCATCCCGCGCCTTCGTGGCGCGTGTGCGCACACCTTCCCCGGCTTCGGTCGACTGGCGTCAACGCTGGAAGGCGAATCGCAATGCCACCTCTCATTCACTACGATTGCGGGTGAGGGCGGCAACTTCGATCAGTCTGGGACGGAAACAGTACACTCAGGCCCTTATGGAGATTTGCCGGTTCTTATCTTTTCCCAGGATCCAGCGAAGTCTACCGGCAGAGCGGCAGAGCTGGGAACGGCGTGGAACCAGATGCAGGAAGACTTGAAAACACTTTCGACACGCAGCCGCAGGATCATAGCCAAAAACAGCAGCCACTATATACAGATGGACCGCGCGGATTTGCTCGAGAAGGAAGTACCGCTGTTCATTGAGCAACTTCGTGGCGCCGCTCCCCCACCGAACGATTACGGTTCGACGACGACGAAATGAACAACCAGCATTCTGCTGCTCTACCACCGGCTCAAGCGAAGCAGCCATGCTCGGCGGCCTGGCGCTGAAGTGGAAGTGGCGGCAAGAATCTTCCTGCATCCTGTGAGAACGACAAATCTCTCATCACACCCGCTGAAGCGAATCGCAACACGGGAAGTAAAAGAAGGAACCCTTCGACGGGCGACGTAAAGACCGACGAGTTGCTTGGCGAACGCGTCGCTACGTCACGGCCAAGTTCCTCGGCAATTAGAACGGAAGGCCCGGGCGGGGCATTCACAATCGAGCGATCGCGCCGCGCGCGGCTGAAGCAGAGCTATACTTGACATCATCTGTGCGATGCGTCAGATCCTGATCATCTGCGGTCTGCTCTTTCTTACTGTTGCCTTAAGTGCGCGCAACGGTAATTCGCAAAGCACCGCGGTTACTGAAGACACGGCACGCTACCGCCTCAGCATCCCGGTCGACGAAGTCAGCCTTAGCTTCCACGCGGCAGATGACCACGGGTTGCCCGTAAACGACTTGAGACTCGACGAGCTGAGTCTGTTCGATAACGGTAAACCGCCTCGTAGACTACTTTCTTTTCAGTCCCTCGACGACTTTCCAATCCGAGCCGGCTTCCTGCTGGATACGAGCGAGTCGATGGAAGACTATCTCCCCCGCAATAGGGCGATTTCGATCGAATACGCACAGCGACTCCTACGACAAAGAACTGACCAGGCTTTCGTGATGGACTTCAACTTTCTATCGGAAATCGCGCAGCCCTGGACCAATGACCCAACGAAACTAACTGTCGGTGTTCACAAATTTACCCGTTATGGGCAAAGCCGTATCGGTGGGACGGCTATTCTTACTGCGGTCTACCAGGCATGTCTGAATCAATTCAATAGAATCGACCATGCGACCAGCGGGAACGTTATTCTGCTTTTTTCAGATGGCGAAGATAATGCCAGCCATGTCTCCCTCAGGCAGGCAGTTGACATGTGCCAGCACGCCAACACGGCTATCTATGCTTTTCGCGTGGACTCGAAGTACAGCTTCGCGTCTGGAGCGAACACCCTGAGAGATCTCGCTTCACAGACGGGTGGTCGTGTCTTCTTCGCCGACGATCCTGAATCCGTCATTACAGATGATCTGCGGGTGATTGAGGCGGATTTGCGTGACCAATATCGTCTTGTTTACAAACCAGCAGACTTGAAGCACGACGGCTCATTCCACCGCATCGAATTGAGGCCGCCGCCGCGGGCAAACAATATTGTCATTCGGTCGGGCTACTATGCTCCGGCTCATTGAATTTGGCCTATCCGTGACCATCGCCGCCAGCCTAGCGACAAGGTTTGCACATCACCCGCGGCAATTGGGATTTTAACGGGCAGACGTAATGCGTGAATCGGTCAGCCAGCGGGAGCGAGCCGAGCTTTTCTCAAACATGTCCACCGGGTTACAAATCTCTGGCAGCCAGCATCCTACTGTCGTTGTTTGCCTGGTCGGTCGCGTATGCATACAAGAGTATGTCCCCCCAGGTTCTGTTTGCAGCGAAATGGTGTTTGGATTGCTGGAGCGGTACTTGGAATCCTCATTGCTGTCGTGCATCCCCTCCATGGTGAGCCGCTCCCAGGAGCGTCCCTGGGAGGCGAGCTTGTGGAAGTGCCGGTCGATTTACCCGACGTTACAGAAAGCCGCGTTGTACCCACCAACATTCACTTCGATGCGACAAACAAAGAGGCCAATAGAGAAGCCGAGCCTTCGGTGCCTTATAACTGGCGCGGCCTTTTGCTGCAATCGCTCGAATTCAATGTAATTGAGAACGGTTTCCGAGTGGCCTATGACCACAACATGCGGGACCAACTCGCCCACAAGCCTTTTTGGCGTAACTATGCCGATTCACTAAACCATTTCAATATGAATCGATGGAACGATGGTGACAGTTTCCTGGTGAACGGCATCGGGCATTCGATGCAGGGTGCGGTGGTAGCTGATATTGAAATTCAAAATAGCCCTGGCGACTCGCGCGTACGGTGGGGTGAGCCTGGCTACACGATGTCTCGCTTTCGCGGTTTCCTTTGGTCAGTGCTGTACAGCACGCAATCGGAAATCGGGCCCATTGGCGAAGCGGCGATTGGTAACGAAGGTGGATTTACCTATGGAGTGGCTTGCCTTGACACCTGCACCGCGCAGAACTTCCAACCTGGGAGTAAGTTCACCAATAACACGGGGTGGACAGACTTTATTGTTACGCCACTTGGAGGAATGGTCTTTCTGGTGGGCGAAGACCTCATCGATAAGAAGATTAGCGATCGCATCGAAGAGCACATGCTCGGTCACCCGCTCGGGGCAAAAATTATCCGCGGAACCCTCAATCCTAATCGCAGCTGGTCTAATCTGCTTCGAGGCAAGGTGCCCTGGTATCGCGACTACGATCAGGGATGGCCTGAGCCAAAGGGCGGAGTGCATTTTCTGAAGAGCGACGAAGAGATCGCATTCGATCAAGCGCGCCCTCGCTTTTCCGTTTCACCGCATTTCAGCTCATTCTCGCTCGCTACAAACACAGCAACCTGCACCAATTGCCGCAATATCGTCACCGGAGCCGGGCTGGAATTTACGATGCGCATTCTTCTGTGGCTGGACGCGGATACAGACGTAAGCTATCAGCCGGGGGCAAGTCCGTTCGCGAGCGATCGCGCCGGTGGCGATATGATGAGCGGGTTCTTCGGCCTGCGGTCAGGAATCAAAACAAGGAACTATGGGCTCCATCTTGCTGCGCGGCCGGGGTTCGTCCGGTTCGATCGAGCCCAACAGACCAGCCCAACGACCACCATCATCTATCCAAAGTATCCGGGGACTACCGTGAATGCAGGCGTAGGGTCTACGACCATCAACCCGCCGCCAACGCTCGGGCCGATCACACACTTCGCCTGGACTGCGACGCTGAGCGCGGACTATGGTGTATCTCGCTTTTTGTCTTTCAGAAGCAGTCTCAGTGCCAATCTCATTCGCTACCGCACGAGCTTCGTTGATCCTCCCAACCCGGGCACGCCTCCTTACATGAGTTTTCTCTCGCGAGAGAACTTCACGAATCGGGGAACGTGGTCGTATCAGGTGGGGCCCGTTTTCTCTTTCTAGTCAGAGAGCGACCGGAATAGAACGGAGAGCACTCCTCGTGATCTACTACGAATGAGGGCTTGCAATGGCGAACCGGTACGGAGAAGCAGCACTGATGGCAACACGGGAGGCGGCTTCTGGCGATACGCGGCCCATCGCTCGATGGGAATACGCGATGAATGAGCTTTACCGGACGAGTCCCACGGCACGGAAGAAGAGCCACCCGCGTGCAGCTTTCCTGGGCCTTTGCGAGGAGGGATTGGTCAAGGGCATCCCTGCAGGCAACTACGGAGCGGCGAAGGACGACAAGTCCCATGCCGTCGGCGCAGTCGCGCTGCTGGCAGAGGGCACAAAGAGTTGGTCAACAAGCGCATTGTGGCAGGCGGTTACGAGTGGCCCCGAGAAGAAGCACAACAGCCAGATGGATGTGGTGATGGCGCTCTGGAAGAATGGGCTTATTGTTCGCATGCCTTAGGGCAATGCCGTCGCAATCCGATTGTTTTGATTTTCTATTTGAGTTCATTGAGCGTTTCTTGCTGATAGCTGCCCTTGCAGGTAAGATTGTCTTACCATGCAAACCAAGGTTTCTACCAAAGGTCAGGTTGTTCTTCCAGGAGCCCTTCGGCGCAGGTTGGGAATTCAGGCGGGCGATCCTCTTGATGCCAGAATCGAAGCGGATTGCATTGTGCTCACGCCGGTTCGGAAACCATACCCTAAGGTGAAGATCATTTCAGATCCTGTAACAGGCCTTCCGGTGCTGAGCGCTGGCGTAGATGCCCCGATTCTCAGCAGCAAAGAGGTGGAAGAAATTCTGGCAAGCTCTTGAAGAAATATTTGCTCGACGTAAATGCGTTGGTGGCACTCGGTTTCCTACACCACGAATTCCATGGCCGGGTGGCATCATGGTTGCGGACGGAGCAATTTCCCCCACTCGCCACATGTTCGATCACGGAACTTGGCTTTGTGCGAGTACTTTCCCAGGCTCCGGCATACGGATTCACGGTCACGCAAGCACGGACTGCTTTGCTCCGGCTAAAGAAAGCCGATACTTTGAGTCTCACCTTTATTGCCGATACACACGACATTTCTCATCTGCCTTCGTGGGTCAAAACGGCGAAACAAACGACCGCTGGTCACCTGGTGCAGCTCGCGGGTGTGCATGATGCGGTGCTCGCGACACTGGATGATAGTATCCCTGGATCGTATCGGATCCCTTAGTTAAGGGAGTCATCGTGTCTGGTCCGAGAGTCTGCAGTTCTCTCCCCTTGTCCAAAGACCATGTTTTTCGACCAAGTGAGATCGTTCGAAGGGCCTCGCCCTGTCGTGTTCAACCCATGTACGCTGGCGCGAACCATCCTCTCGAGTATTCGGGGCACCCGCCCAGAGGGTGAGAATTCGCTACTTACTAGTTCGCGAGCGGGACGCTACGGCTTGTTCGTGGCGTCGATCATGTTGTCATCGCCGTTGCGATCGATGAGTTTGTTGAAGGGGTCGATGCCCGCTCGGGTCGGCATCGCCTTCACTACAAACTCGAAGGTTTGGTTGGCGCCCGTGATCCACTCCTTGCGCAATGCCAGTGGCGTCTCTTCACCTTTCTTGCCGCTGAAGACTCCGACATCGATCAGATCATGGAGTGGTGCTGGTGACTCGACCCCGTTACCGTCTGCGTAAGCCTTGCCGCCTTTCACCGTGAGGGTGACTTTGTATGTCCCGTCAGACATTTTCTGTGACGTCGCCTCGACAGCCTTGTTGTCGTAGAGGGTGATTTTTTCAAAACTGTCATCGATAAAGTACTGCAGATCTGCAGGCGTTTGCGCGCGCAATGCCGCTTCCATCAGACGCGTGTCGGGGTATGGGCCAGACTGCGCATCGTTCGCATTGGCATAACGGTACTGCATGAGGAAGTTATGAAGAGCAAGGTTGAGTTTGTCTTCGCCTATGTAATCGGAGAGCGCGTAAAAGACGAGACTGCCTTTCTGGTACCACACGTAGGACTCGCGCTGTACCTGGCCTAGTGGCGGCTCTTTACGCGTTTCGTTGGCACGCCCGCGCAGGTAGCCATCCAGCTCATGCGAGAGGAACTTGTGCATCTGCGCTTCGCCGTATTTCTTCTGGGCAACACGCAGAGCCGAGTACTCGGCAAGCGACTCGGACATCATATTCGACCCTGCTACCAAACCACCCAGCAACTGATGGCCCCACCACTGATGCGCGAGTTCATGAGCGGTGACGAAATAGGTGAAGTCGATGTCTTTCTTAGGGTCGACCACACGTGAAATCCAGAACGTTTCTGTAAAAGGACTGGTGTTCGGGAACGATTGCGCGAACTGACGATAGCGGGGAAATTCGACGATGCGGAACTGATTGAATTGATAAGGGCTGTAATTGGCCTGGTAGTAATCGAGGCCTCCCTTGACGGCTTCGATCATGCGTGCAACGTCAAAAGCGTGTTGGGGCGCATGATAGATCTCGATGTTTACGCCCTTGTAGTTCTCGCGCTTTACGTCGTAGCGACCGGAGACGTAAGCATAAAAATTGGCGATTTTTACATCGCCCATGTCGTAGGCGTAATAGTGGCGGCCACCCTGGCTCCACTGCTTCTGCAAGTAACCGGGCGCCAAGGCGATCTGATCGTCGGGCGTGCTGACAACCGTTCGGAAGCTTGTCCAATCGGAGTCCGTAGTGAAGAGGTTGGTCACGCTGCCCCATGCGTCGCCGCGTTGAGGCAGATCGGTGAGGGGGCCAAGCTTCTCCTCGCGCCGGCGCCGCGGATCATCCAGCTCCATGCCTGCGCTGTAGCCGATGGAGGGAAAGTAGCTGGAGTCGAAAAACATGCCGTTGCCGGCCAGCTCTGGCCGTTCATTGCCATCACGAAAACCGCGGGTTCGATAGCCGACATGGAAGGTCAGGTTCAGCTTATCGCCGGGCGCGAGCGGCGTCTCCAACTGATAGATCGCATAGAGATCGCGCGGCGCCTTGCTCACCAGGTGGAAAGGGCGGTCGAACTCCACCTTTGAGACCGACTGCCGTTGATCGGTGAGGTGAATTTGCTGGATCGGTTGGGCTGTCTTGTTCTGCAGGATAAAGTGGCTCGTGCCGGAAAAGGAACGACGATCGGGATCAAGATCGATGTTGGCATCGACCGCGATGACCTTCGGCTGCGGCATGCGTTCGTAACGCTTGAAGCTGCGTTCATAGTCCGCCTGGATCGCACGCTGCTGCTTGGTGGTGAGGAATTCGTTGAGAACATGCGTGTTGTAGTAGAACCATGCCCCGCTGCCGATGGCGATGACCGTGAGGAGAATGAGCGCCGGCGTAAGGCGCGGCAGCCGCAGGCGAGCCTGCAGCACACGGGGCCGCCAACCGTCTTCGGCGCCGCGTCGCGCGAACGCGATGGAAAAGCATGCCAGCACCGCGAAAATGGCACCCCAGTAGAGAAGGGACCAGGCGAGCGCAGGCGCAAAGTGGCCGTAACCATTCATGTCGGAGTACGTATACGGGGTGTTCTGGCCAGGTAACCAGAGCGTGTTTTCGACGCCAAAGCGAAAGAGGATCGGATCAAGAATAAACAGACCGATCACGATCGCATGGCCCATGAACTTATTGGGAACAACCGTCTGAATAAAGAAAGCCAGCAGGGTAAAGCCAATCACCAGCGAGTAGGTGACGAGATACAACTCTTTGAAATACTGCAACAGCTCATAGTGGTAATAACCTGCGATCGTCTGCATGATGAGACCCGAGACCAGAATGACGGCAAGCAGAACGCCTTCAATCAGTACGAGGGTGACAAACTTCGAGAGCCAGTCTGTGGTCTCGCGCATGGGGAGCGCATCGTGAATGCCTGAGAAGGCGGTATCCCGCTCACGCCAGACCAGTTCCCCCGCGTAGAGGGTGGCGATGATAAATAGAAAAAGGCTGGCCGTTCCCTCCACAGCCTGAACCATCAGGAAGGTAACGGGGTAGACGTTCGCGTCTCTCACTTTTCCGGCGAAGTGTCCATTGATCAGTGAGAAGACCGCCAGCAGGATCGTAATTGCCCAGAACGGTAACTCTCGCACGGTATTAGCGATGCGCACGCGTGTCAGCGAGACGAACTGAGCAAAGCCCGCACGGCCGCCAAAGTACTGATGCACGCGGGGCAGCTGCACGGCCACCCGAGAGCGGCGTGGCTTCTGCTCTTCTACTTCTTCGATCCTGGCTCTGGCTGCGCGGCGGCTTTGCACGCCCGCGGTAAGCGACTCCACCGACATGGGGAAAAATCGATACACGACAACGAGCGAAACAAAGCCGACCCCCGACCAGAGGAGGCGGTTATAAAGAAATACGCCCTGGCTTACCTGGGGCGACCAGGAGAAGAGCAAGGTGTTCTTCTCAGCGACAGTCCAATATCGCGCGAGTACGTCGACTAACTGCAGACCGACCGGGTCGAGGATGCCAGACCAGAAATGCTCGAGTGAGCGGGTCGCCGAGAAGATCGCGCTGGCGATGAGGTAGGCCATGAATACCGCGACGCCCTGCAGATACACGATAAAGATTTTGCGGGAGAGTGCCGCGACCATAAAGAACAGCGATCCGAGAAAGAAGATCTGGATCACGACGATGGATAAGAAAGGCTGCCAATACCACCAGAGATGGCCACTGGCGATACGTGTGTGATCGGCCCATGGGACAAGCGTTCCCACCGTTTCACCCCAGACCATGCCGGAGAAGGCGAAGACACAGGTGACAAACGAGCCCGCCCAGCGCCCGCCAAGATAAGCAAACCTGGTGATGGGCTTGGTGAAGACGAGTTGCAGAGTGTCGCGCTGAAAGTCGCGCAGCGCAGACGTGCCGAAGATCGCGGCGATGACGATGGTTCCGAACAGCGTAAAGAAGATGTAGAGAATGCTTGTGGAAAATGGACCGTTCAATAGCTGCTTGCCATTGCCGGTGTTGATAAAGTCTTCGGCTGCGATGGCGAAATAGCTGAGCAGAAACCACATCGCAAAATAGACATAGGTCGACAGCGACTTCAGCCGGTACTTCAGCTCGAAAAGAAAGAACTCCCAAAAGAGCGTCATTCGTCAGATCTCCACGGGACTAGTGGGCGGCGGCCTGTTGGGCAGCCGGCTGTGAGAGGTTGAGGAAGTAGACGTCTTCCAGGCCTGCATCGACAGGGCGAAATCCATCTCCTGGAGAGCCATCGGCATAGATGCGAATCTCGTGCTGCCCTGAAATCAAATGGCTGGATATGACATGAAGCTGCGATTCGAGAGACCGCAGTTCGTCGTCGGTGACGACAACCTTCGACCAGATTCTGCCCTGCAAACCCTGGAGTGCCTGCTGCGGGGAGCCTTCGAGCAGTAGCTCCCCGGCGGCGATGATGGCCATACGCGGGCAAAGCTCCCTCACATCTTCGACGATGTGGGTGGAGAGAATCACGGTGATGTCGCGGCCCAGGGATGAGAGCAGATTCAGGAAGCGATTGCGCTCGGCCGGGTCGAGGCCGGCCGTGGGTTCGTCGACAATGAGGAGGCGAGGCTTGCCCAGCAATGCCTGCGCGATGCCAAAGCGCTGCTTCATGCCTCCGGAGTAGGTGTTCAATGCCTTCTTGCGGAAGTCCCAGAGATTGGTCTGATGCAGCAGTGCCTCGACGCTCTCTTTGCGTTCCCCGGCGTTGGTGATGCCCTTCATGACGGCCAGGTGCGACAGCAGATCAATGGCTGAGATCTTCGGATATACGCCGAATTCCTGCGGCAGGTAGCCGAGCGTTCGGCGGACGGCATTCTTATCTTTGAGCACATCGATGTCATCGAGAAAGATCGTGCCGCTATCGGGCTCCTGCAACGTTGCTATGGTGCGCATCAAGGTGCTCTTACCGGCGCCATTCGGTCCTAAAAGGCCGAACATGTGGTTGCCGATAGAGAGTGAGATGTTCTTGAGAGCCTGGACCCCGTTGGGATAGGTCTTTGAAAGGCCTGTAATGGTAAGTGACATGCAGGGACTCCCTTTGGCCGGGGGCCATTGTTCTTGCCCAGGCTATCAGCCAATATACTGCAGTCGCTGCGGAAGTCTGTTTTTCGAACTGCCGCGCCGTGCCCTAAATTAGGTCGGTACCAACTACCGGGCCGCGCAACCCCAATGGGAGCTACTTCACAAAGGATGGATCGATAGCAGAGGCTACCGTATTTTGGAAGGCCTTCAAGTCACAAGGGAAACCGGCGCCCGCCTTGCTGCAGCCGGGGACAAAGACGTTTGCCCGGGCGGGCGGCGCCTCCAAGGTAAGAGGAGATAAGTTGCGCATCTGCTCGAGCGGCTGCGCGATGTAGTAAGCGCTGACTTCGTAGGCTGTGCTGCCAGGACGCTGGCGCAGTTCAAATACAAGGGCTCCGCCGGGCTAGTTGATCTGCGAGGCCGATGGTCTCACGGTCGTGGACACCGGTCTGCGTTCGAATTACCGGAACCTTTCTGCCGGCGCCCGCGTATACTCCTCTTGACGCACTAGAGGAGAGGCCACACCTCGGTGTCCTTCTGGGATTTGCCATGACAGAGAAGCAGACGGAACTCGTTCAGGGAACGCTCGAGATGCTGGTGCTTAAGACATTGGCCCTTCAGCCCATGCATGGCTATGGAATCGCCTTGCGGATCGAGCAACTTAGCGATGGCGCGTTTCGCGTAAACCCCGGCTCCTTGCTGCCCGCGTTGAGCCGCATGGAACGCGCGGACTACGTCAAGGGTGAGTGGCGCGCGACCGAGAACAATCGACGCGCGAAATACTACACGCTGACGAGTAAGGGGCGAAAGGCTCTTCAGACTGAACAAACGGCTTGGGACCGGCAGATTTCAGCAATCAATCGAATCCTTCAAGCAACTTCTTGAAGTTCAGGAGCGCGCATGGGACGGCTACACAGCATCATCACAGGTGTTATATCCCTTCTTCACAAGAAAAGGCGCAATGCGGAAATCGACGAAGAACTGCTCGACTTTTTGCACCACTCCATCGATGACCGAGTACGGCGTGGCCTGAGCCGCGAGCAGGCAGTGCGCGCGGCGCGAGCAGAAATGGCAAGCGCCGAAACGGTAAAACACAAAGTGTGGAGCTCTGGCTGGGAGTCGAAGGCGGAACAATTCTGGAGCGACCTCGCATACACGCTTCGTCGAATCGTACGCATGCCTGGAAGTGTGTTTGTAGTGGCCCTTTCCATTGGCCTGGGGATTGCTGCGAATGCAACCATCTTTTCGCTGGTGAGCAAGTTCGTACTGGCGCCCGCGCCCGTAGGTGAACGAGACACATTCACCACCATTTTCCGCACCTATGACAACGGCTCCTGCTGCAACGCTCTACCGATGCCGGTCTACCGCGACCTCCGTGACCAGGCCAAATCCTTCTCCGGCGTGGCAGCTTACTACGAGTTGCTTCCGGCATCGATCAGCGGCGGAAGCGAACCAGAGCGGGTCTGGGGGCAAGCGGCCACAACGAACTATTTTGACGTAGCTCAGTTGCACATGACGCTGGGACGTGGATTTGCGAGCAATGAAGACAATACGCCCGTAGTCGTGCTCGGCTACGGACTTTGGCAAAACAGATTCCACGGCGATGCAGCGATCGTGAACAAAGCGATTGCACTGAATGGACAGACGTACACCGTCGTGGGAGTAGCGCCCAAAGGATTTCGAGGCATCGACCTCATTCTCGATCCAAAATTCTGGGTTCCTCTCGGGGGACTGTCTCAATTGACGGCAACGGCTCCGAACCCAGAGTCGCGCGGTACGCAGTGGCTCCGTGCAGCAGCAAGGCTCAAGCCGGGGGTCACGCAGGCACAGGCGGCCGCGGAGCTGCAGGTGCTAGCGCGACGGTTTGCTGCTGAACATCCGGAAACGGATAAGGGAGATGGCTTTCATCTCGAGCCGGCGGCATCCCTTCCCCCGCGCGATAGGAAGATGGTCTTGCTGTTTTTAACCGCGCTCTCCATCGTCGTTCTGCTGGTGCTGTGCATTGCGTGTGCGAATGTTGCCAATTTGCTGCTGGCGAAGAGTGCGCAGCGACAACGCGAGATGGCGGTGCGGCTCGCGCTGGGAGCGACGCGTACGCAACTACTCAGGCAGATGCTACTCGAGAGTGTGCTGCTCGCACTGATGGGTGGGCTGCTAGGTATAGCCCTTTCAGTTTGGGCAACCTATGCGCTTTCGTCCTTCAAGCTACCGGTACCCGTACCAATGGATCTCGCCGTAGGTGTCGATGGGCGCGTATTACTGTATACGTTTGGACTGAGCGTGGCAGCGGGAATCGTTTGCGGATTTGTTCCCGCATGGCGCGCCTCGCGGCCAACGATGCCGAACGCTTTGAAGGGCGAGGAAGCCCTGGCACGGCCGGGAAGCCAATGGAGGCTGCGCAACATCCTGGTGGTGGCGGAGATCACACTTTCACTCGTGCTGCTCTGTGCAGCCGGCTTGTTTCTGCGAAGCCTGCAGCGCGCGTCGAAGATCGATGCAGGTTTTCGCTCGCGCGGGTTGCTCATGATGGCGATCGATCCACCGTTGCGTAGTTATACGCCAGAGAAAACCAGACAACTTCTCAACTCAGTCAGGGAGCGGATATTGGCGTTGCCGGGTGTAATCAGCGCGACGACCACCGACGGCGTGCCACTTTCGATGGGACACCGCAGCGATGGCTTTGTGGCCCAGGGCCGGCCCGCTCCCAAGGACCCGCCGGTAGTCGAGATGTATATGGCCGGCCCCAACTACCTGCAGACCCTTGGCGTTCCGCGCCTGGTTGGACGCGACTTTGGGTTGGAAAGCCCGACAGCTCCTAAGGTTACGGTTGTGAACGAGGAACTGGTCAGGCGCTTTTTTCCGCGTGAGAATCCGCTTGGCCAGCACATTGTCGATATGGGCGTACCTTACGAGATCATTGGCGTGGTCAGGAATACAAAATCGCGCACCATCGGCGAGGATCAGCGCCCAATTATGTACCGCTCCATCGATCAGGCCATCGATAAGGATCCCTCCATGGACGGATATCAGTTCATGGTGCGCTATGAAGGAGCTCCTGCGCCCCTGGCGGAGGCGATACGACGGGAGATCCATAAAGATGACTCAACCCTTGCGATCTTCAATACCCAGACGATGGAAGAACACATGCGCGATGCATTGTTTTTACCGCGCCTGGTGGGTACGCTCTTCAGCATCTTTGGATCGCTTGGTCTGCTGCTTTCGTCTGCCGGCGTGTACGGGGTGATGAGCTATACGGTCAGTCAGCGAACCCGGGAGATCGGAATTCGCATGGCCCTGGGAGCGGAAGCAAAAGCGGTACAGAAGCTGATCGTTCGCGGGGGCATGTGGCTGGTGTGTATCTCGGTGGCCCTGGGCTTGCCCATTGCTCTGGCAGCAGCCAGGCTGGCTGCCAGCATGCTCTATGGTGTGCGGCCTTACGATGTGGCAACCTTCAGCGCGGTGCCGATACTACTCTCGCTTGTAACACTGATTGCGTGTTGGATTCCCTCACGACGGGCTTCGCGTGTTGATCCGATGCAAGCCCTGCGCGTCGACTGAGTGCGCGTGAATCATGCACGGCCTGCCCGAGCGAAGCCGAGGGATCTGCGGTTCTCTGTCTTGGCAAATGCATTACTAAAGATATTTTTTTTGAAAATAAGATAGCAGACTGTTACGAAAGTTCGCCTCTACCTCGCCTTGGCACTACAACTAATAAGTAACGGGAAGGCCTATCTTTATTGGCTTCTGATTGATCCTGCTGACGACGAGATAGCTGATCGTTACGTCCGAACTACTGCGCTCCCGCGCAAGTGCTATTCAGATACCTCTACCCGCAGCGTTGAATAAGACAACCTGCTGGTTAAGGTACTGACACCCTGACCAACCAAGAACACTGAGCGTTGAGCAACAGAAGGTTTGTGGGCTGGAAGTGATTCCGCGCGCAAGCGCGGATCGTGTCTCGAGGCAAGACCCCTCTCCCCCCTAAAGGAGCTTGCAGATGCCCCCGACTTTTCGTTATACGCGAGCGGGAACGCTCGCCCTGGTTCTTTTCTTCGCGAAAGGGCCGCTGCTAAGAGCACAGGACACACGAAACGTATCGGAGCCAAAGTTTCCACCAGCATGTACGGTTTTAAATGCCCAGTTGTCTATCAGTAACAACGAGCCCACTTCCGAAACCGCCTTTGACACTTCGCGCATCCAGACCGCACTCAATCACTGCCCATCCGGTCAGGCAGTGGAGTTGGCGCCCTCCGAAGCGAACTATGCTTTCCTTATCAAGCCCATCACCATTCCCAGTGGCGTGACGCTGCTGGTCGATGCGGGAGCCACAGTATTTGCTTCGCGCAATCCGGCGGACTACCAGACCTCTAATCCCACGCGGTGCGGTTCCGTCACCAGCGCCGGGGGCGGCTGTCAACCGCTCATCTCATCCAAAGGAACCACCGGCTCGGGACTTATGGGCTATGGAATCATCGACGGGCGAGGCTGGGACAATCTAATCGTCAACGGCACAGTACAGAATTACTCGTGGTACTCCAATACGCTCAAGGCCTACATTCCCAGGCCGGTGCTTAACCAGAGTAATTTCGACCTCATTAACCTCAGCCAGGCTAGCAACTTTACGTTCTACAAGATCACGCTCAAGGACTCACCCGAGTTCAACATTCATTGGTACGGCAAGAATGGCGGCGCCGTGACCAGGGGCCTCACCATCTGGGGCATCAAGATCATCTCTCCGAACAATATCTCCAACACAGATGGCATCGATCCCACGGACAACTCCAGCGACATCACCATCGCGGATTCGTATATTTCGAACGGCGACGATCACGTCGCTATCAGCTCCACGGCTGACGGCAACCCGGTCACCAATGTGTCCATTACAAATCTGCACACCTACGCCGGGTTCGGCATTTCCATTGGCAGCCGGACGCAAGGTGGCATCAGCAACGTACAGGTCGACAAAGTAGTGCAATCCGGCTGGTACCCGAACCATGCCGACGCCGGCTTGAAGATCAAGTCCTCTTCTGACCGCGGAGGCGTGGTGAGCAATGTGCTCTACCAGCATGTGTGCCAACAAAACGAAGGCGCGGCCATTCGTATCTATCCCTGGTACACGCACCCCTCCGACACGAGTCACATTCCAACATTTAAAAACATTACCCTGCGCGATATCACGATTCTTGCCAACTCCGACGGCGGTTCCGGCAACTTTACCTTCCAGGGATTTGACGCGAACCACCCGACCACGATCACGCTGGACAACCTGAATGTCATGGGGAAACCAAATACCAGCGCGGAGAAGCCAACGAACGTTGACATCACCATGGGCCCCGGCCCGGTGAACCCTGGTTCCCTGCAGCAATTGAGCGGAACCGGGGTGAGCTATACAGGCCAACCAACGAATACGAGCGAAGCGCCCTACCCTTGCACGAGCGCAAGCTTCCAGCAGATTACGGGCGAATTGTCGCTGTCGACAGCCAGCTCCGCGAACCTGCATACCCTTGCCATTGCTTCCCCGGCAACCTTCACGCTGAATGTCGTGGTGCAGCCAGCCGCGGAAGAGTACCCTGCGCTCAGCAAACCCATCACTTTCTATGATGGCGACACTGCGGTGGGCACGGCGGCCATCGGCGGCAATGGCACACTCGCCACACTCACCCTTTCGAAGGTTGCGGCCGGAACGCATACCTACACGGCGCAATACCCGGCAGACAGCAACTACCCGGCATTCACTTTTGGCAGCATCCTGGTCAATGTCACCGGCGACACCACCAGCCCGACACCGCCGCCTACGCCTACACCCACACCGACCAACCCGTCGTTTACCGTTGCAGCATCCCCTTCATCGCTTTTGATCAGCTCCGGTTCGAGTGGCATCACTTCCCTGACGATCACGCCTGCAGGGGGGTTTACCGGTACGCCCGCGGTCACCTGCACGAATCCGATGCCCTCGATTACGTGCACGATCACCCAGCCTGCGGCAGTGTCAGGTACGGCGCCGACTACGGCTAACGTATCGATCGCGGTAGCGAACACCTCGACGACCGGTGCGATCGAGATTCAACACCGGATCGCGGTAGCCGCTGTCTTGCCGTTCGGAGCATTTCTGCTGTTGCCGCTGGCAAGTGGGCGGCGCCGTTGGTTGCTCTGGATGATAGCCTTTGCCGGCATCGCATTGAGCGTCACCGGCTGCAGCACTCCCACGGGCACGGCTGCGGGGGCAGCCCCGGTTACCACCCAAGTGGTTACGCTCACTACGACAGCCAACGGAATCAAGGTCGCGACGCCCATCAGCGTCACGATCAACTAGGGTAAACCGGTCAGGCGCCGTGCAGGGTTTTACGGAGCCAGGCGGCTATGGCGGTCAAAGCTGCGTCGCACTGTGGGAAGCGGCCCACGGTACTGGGACCGACCGGGAAGTTATGGTGCATGTCTGGTGAGTGCAGGTGTGTCACCGCGGTGCCGGCTTCGCCGAGTTTTCTTGCATAGGCAATGCCCTCATCGCGCAGTACATCGTACTCGGCCGTAGCCACGAGTGTTGGCGGTAGCGCGGGCACCTTCTTTAATCGAAGCGGATAGGCATCAGGGTCGTCAGGCGAAGCGGTTGGAGCATATTGGTTCCAGTACCAGTGCATCCCTTCTGCCTCAAGCGCGTACCCGGTCGCATTCTCTGTATAAGAGAAACCGGCGCCCGGTCTATCGGTCACGGGATAGAGAAGCAATAACGCCCGCAGCGCGGGGCCCTCTTCCCCAGCGCCAAGCCTGTTGGCAACGACCGCAGCCAGATTGCCACCGGCGCTGTCTCCACCTAGAGCCAGACGGCTCGTATCGCCACCCCACTCGTGAGCGTGCTTCGCTGCCCATTGCAGACCGGCGAAAGTATCCTCCACGGCTCGAGGGTAGCGATGCTCCGGCGCCCGGCGATATTCCACCGAGACGATGATCACGGCGGCCGCTTTGCTCAACAAACGGCAAAAGGGATCATGGGTCGCCACGGAACCGGCCACCCAGCCTCCGCCATGCAGGTACACCAGCACGGGCAAAGGCCGTGAACCCTCTGACGGCAGATAGAGACGCGCGCCAAGACCAGGGGAGATCTCTACGTCGCGGGTCTCGACGCCGTTGGGCAGGCCAGGGATGGAGGGGCGCAACTCAAGAGCGCGGACCATTCTTGTGCGCACCATCTGCTTCCGCTCTTCATCCGTCATCGGCCCCGGTACGCCTGCCGCTGCCGCCTGCTCATCAATAAAACACCGCAACGCGGTGTCCAGCGGTTTCCGTTCGCTCATTCGTTCTCCCTTGCTAGTGAGCTGCTGCCGCAGCTACCCTGTCGTTGAAGGTTTTGAAGAAGCTATCGTAACTGCCACTGCGCTCGGCGAAGCGTAGCGGCTCCACGCGCTCTACACGTATCTCGGTGGCGTCGGGTGTGCTCTTCAACAGGCTCATTGTCTCAGATATAAATTCGGCCAGTGGCATCGCGTTGGGGTCATTTGCCTGCCTGTCTCCCATCAGGCCGGTTTGCACATAGGGTGGGATCAACTCCATCACCTGCACGCGGGTATCCTTGAGCTGATAGCGCAGCGACTCGGTGTAGGAGTGAATCGCGGCTTTGGTCGCGCAGTAGGTTGGCGTGAGCGCCATCGGCATAAATGCCAGGCCGGAAGACACGGTCATGATGGTGGCGGCCGGCTGCGCCAGCAAATGCGGCAACAAGGCCGCGGTGAGCCGGATGGGGCCGAGCAGATTAGTGGTCACCATCGCTTCCGCGTCGGTCACGGCGCCCTTCCTGAGATCCTCCGGGCGCATGATGCCGGCGTTGTGGACAACGGCGTTCAGCATGGGATAGTCGCGGGTGAGTTGGGTCGCGAAGCTGGCAATGGCCTCTGCACTCTCGATATCAAGGACGGCAGACCGCATGCCGGGATTGGCCGCCACGGTTTCGTCCAGCATCTGCCTGCGGCGCCCAGCAATGATCACCTCGTTCCCGTTTGCATGGAACGCTTCGGCCAGGGCGCGCCCGATGCCCGAGCCTCCGCCGGTAATCAGGATTGTGTTTCCACTCATTTGCATAATGGTCCCTTCCTCTCCCTGATTGAATCCTATGCCGAACACGATCTACTGGGAAGTAGGCGCCAAGAAGTTCTATACTTACCGAAAAGAGAGTGTACCCATGGCCATGAAGCGTAACGGGGGAAGGCCGCCCAAACCGCCAGCAGCAACTGATCCCGAACTGGATGCCCTGGTGCAGGAAATCATCGGACGCGTTGCTGACAAATGGACCATGCTCGTGCTGGAGACGCTCGAAGAGAACGGACGCATGCGTTTCACCAGGCTGGGTGAAATGATCGGCGGGGTGAGTCAGAAGATGCTGACCAAAACGCTGCGCCAGATGGAAGCGGACGGACTGGTATCTCGCACGGTGTTTCCCGTGATTCCGCCGCGCGTGGAATATGAGTTGACGAGTCTGGGGAAGAGTCTGGGAGAAGCCTTTTGCGGCGTATGGTTATGGGCTGCCCAGCACCGCAAAGCAATTGAGGACGCACGCAAGGCGTTTCGAGAATCCCAGGCGGCGCAAGCGTCTCCTGCAGTCCCTACCTCTGGAGTCCCTACCTCGAAGGCCGCTCGCTCCAATGGCGACACCAGTCTGAGCGAGAAGGGTCTGAGTGTGAAGGGCCTGAGTGCGAAGCCGCTGCGCGCCTAGTGCGATTCCGTCAGAGCGTTTTCATTCGCCGGCAAGGTATTGATGGTGCGATCGAAGAACAACGGTAATAAGTCGGTTGCACGGGGAGTCGTGGCCGCTGCCGTTTCCAACTCGATTCCCTGGATTGCCTCATCCATCTCCGCTTCCATTGCGAGCACATGGGCAGGCGTGAAGTTTGTTCCCTTATAGCTCTTTGCCCAAAGCGTCTCGTGGTCAGAGAGATCGACGATGCCCGCGTAAGTCATCACGCCCCTGGTAAAGAAGACCGAGGCCAGGCACGCCTGTCGCTTTACGCTGTAAAAGACCGTGTCAAGGTGTGCTGCGCGGAGGGAAGGATCGGCTTGGCGCTGAACTTCAAGGTTTGCCTGCGCCTGCTGTTCGTACAGCTTGCAATCGACCTTTTGCTTTGGAGCTGTAGACGGCGCAGCGAGCGCTAGCTGGGCGCCCGCAACAGCTAACACGGCCAGTGCGCAACCGGCTTTGCAACCTGAGAGCTTCGAGACCTTCTCCATTGGCTAACCCCCTGTACACGAGCAAGTTACTAGGGGAACAGTAGCGGTGAGCCGAAAAGGAGACAATCCCACTTTGGTTTAGATAGGAAGCAGGAATTGGGTTGCGTCCAAAACAGATGTGTAAGGCCACGGGACGTGTTATCAATATTGGGATACCCCCTCTCTCAGGTGGAGGAGCAGGTCGATGAAAAATCGCGGTCCCCTCGCCGTCTTCGCCGGACTTTCTGTAATCCTGCTCTCGGCGTGCGGCGGCGGTTCGATGGCCGGTTCGGCCTCGCCTGGTTCTCCCACGATCTCTTCCATTGTGCCGGTCTGTTCGCCTTTAAGCATTGCTCCCGGCGCAACCTCGCAGTGCGCCGCTACGGTTCAGGGAACGGGCAACTTCAGTTCTGCAGATACCTGGTCTGTGAGTGCAGGGTCCATTTCCACGAGTGGGCTGTTCACGGCTCCCAGTGCTGCGGGCAAGGTGGTCGTGACTGCCACGAGTCAGCAAGACCCCACGAAAACAGGTAGGGTCACCATTACCGTACAACCAGCCGCGCCGGCCATTACTTCCGTTACTGTCACCTGCGCCCCCTCCTCTATTGCCGCGGGAGCGACATCGCAGTGCAGTGCGAACGTACAGGGAACAGGGTCTTTCAGCTCAGCGGTTACGTGGTCAGCGAGTGGCGGCACCATGAGCACGAACGGGCTTCTCACAGCGCCGGGCGCCTCAGGCACGATTACGGTAACTGCGACGAGTACACAAGACGCGGCCAAGACAGGTCATGCCGAGGTTGTGGTGCAGGCCGCCGCCTCTACCATCACGACAGTTACGGTCTTATGCAACCCGGCGGCCATTGCTCCCAACGGAACTACGCAATGCAATGCCGCCGTTCAGGGAACAGGTAGCTACAGCCCTGCGGTGACCTGGTCTGCCAGTGCAGGCTCCATCTCTACGAACGGGCTTCTCACCGGGCCCGCAACCGCGGGCAACATAACGGTGACCGCGACCAGCACCCAGGACACGACAAAAACAGGCACGGCCGGCATAACCGTGAAGTTGCAAACGCCTAGAAGCAAGCATGTCGTCATCGTGATGGAAGAGAACCAAAGCTACGACACAGTGGTTGGCAAGAGTGCATGGCCTGCCCTGAACCAGCTGATCAATCAAGGCGCTCTGGCTACCAACTACTACGCCGACTCTCACCCCTCGATCGGCAACTACTTCATGCTGACCACCGGGCAGTTGCTGACGACCAATGACAGTTCCACCGTGGTTTGGAACGTGGACAACATCGCCCGGCGGATGCTGGCTTCTGGCGTCACGTTCAGGGTGTACGCAGAAGGAATCACCCAGGGATACCTCGGCAACAATACCGGTTTGTATCTTGTAAGACACAACCCATTTCCCAAGCTCTCGGATGTAGCCGACAGTACCCAGGTGGCAAACGCAACCATCTGGCCGTTCTCGCAGTTCGCGACGGACCTGGCGAACGATGCCCTACCCGAGTTCTCATTCGTCGTTCCAGATGTGGATGACGATGCGCACAACGGCACACCAAAACAGGCAGACACCTGGTTGCAGACGAACCTGGTCACCCCACTTTCCAACTCCCCTGCGTTTCAAGCGGGAGGTGACGGTGTTCTCATTGTCGACTTCGACGAAGCAGCCGATACCGACACTACGCATGGCGGTGGTCACATTCCAGCAGTCATGTGGGGACCCAACGTGCAGGTTGGGTTTAAACAGGCATCGAGCACGGTGTATCAACACCAAAGCATGCTGCGCACGATGATGGAAGCCCTTGGTTTGTCCGATCCTCCGGGAGCGGCAGCGACGGCACCCTCGATGTCAGAGTTTTTCGTGCAGAAATAGTCACTCATCCAACGCAGAGGCTTCGGGTGCAGAGGCTTCAGGCAAACGCAGACCAAGGCGAGACTGCAACTGCTTGCGGTACCTGCGGCTCATACGAAGGCTGGTTCCGCTGTCAAGCAGCACGGTGTAGTCGCCATCCTCATCCAGGCTGAGTCCGCGCACCCGATTCAAGTTAACGATGGAGGAACGATGAATCCGAGAGAAGACTTCCGGATCCAGGTCTTGCTCCAGTTCCGAAAGTCCGCGCCTCCACAGGTGTGTTTTTGCACCCACGTGCAGTGCCACATAGTAGTCTGCAGCCTCGATCCAATCGATATCGAGCGGTCTTACGATCGTCACCTGCCCCGCACTCCTGATGGCAATCAAGTTGAGCTTTCCAGGCTGGTTCTGCTCCTGCATTGCCTTTTGTTTCGCGCGGGCGAGACACCGCTGAAATCGAACGTCGTCGAAAGGCTTCAACAGGTAATCGAGAGCACCCGCATCAAATGCACGCAGCGCGTATTGATCGTACGCGGTGACAAAAACAACCACCGCAGGCACATGTTTGCCAAGTAATTCAAGAACATCGAAACCATCGCACTCGGGCATTTGCACATCGAGGAAAAGCAGGTCTGGTTTTGCTTTACGAATCTGCCGCGGCGCATCGACACCGGAACCACATTCACCGACGATCTGGATCTCAGGATCGCGTTGCAGCAGAACAGCGAGACTCGCCCGGGCCAACGGCTCATCGTCGACAATCATCGCTCGGATCGTTTTGGGAACTGCTCCGGCGGCCACAACTACTCCTTGAACGGCACAGAGACCGCGACTTCGACCCCATCAGGAACCTGATTCTGCATGCTCAACTCGTAAGCATCGCCATAGAGCCCCTGCAGCCTGGTCTTCATGTTCGATATTCCGATTCCAGACTCCATGTTGTCTCGCAAGAGAGCGGGGCCATCGTTATAAACGCTGACCGTCAATCTGTCATTGGAGCGAGCGGCAGCGATTCGAATGGCGCCTCCCTGCGCGCGCTTGGCGATGCCGTGCTTGATCGCATTTTCAACCATCAGTTGCAGAATCAGTGCCGGCACCTTCGCCGGTAGCAGCTCCTGAGGCACATCGAGGTGAATCTGCAGCCGTTCAACGAAGCGCACCTTCTGAATATCAAGGTACTTTTGCACAAACTCCACTTCTTCCCCGAGCGGTACCTGTTGCTGCGTGGAATCCTTGAGAAGCCGGCGCAGGAAGTCGCTCAAGCGCGCAATCATGGTCACAGCATCGTCGTTTCTGCGTTCACGCACCAGCCCTGCAATGGAATTCAACGTATTGAATAGAAAATGCGGTTCGATCTGGCGGCGGAGGGCATCCAGTTGTGCCCGGGAGAGTTGCTCATTGATGCGTGCCGTCTCCATCTGCTGGTAGGCGAGCCGCTGCTTTGACTCCACGACGTAGCTGACGGCGACGATGACGGCGTAAAGGATCAGAGAAGCAAGAATGCCGTTATAGAACCGGTCTAGCCAGGCGTGGACAAATGGACCGGCAGGCGTGTGGTTCGCATAGGGGTCGAGAAACATGTCGAGCGAGACGGACCACGCGGCAAACATAAGCCCAATCGCCGCGCAGGCACCCAGATGTACGAACCAGGTTGCTGGAGATTTCCACTCCACCGGGGGAAACTTGGCTCCGAGGCGGATCACCCACCGGGTAGCCGGTACCCAGGGCAAGAAACAAAGCACCGAAGATACAAAGAGTCGCAGCCACGCATGGTGCATACCCTCGGCTCGCATCACGAAAACGGTCTGCATCGCGTTCATGAACCCGAAACCAGACCAGATGGCAATGATCCATCGCCAGGAAGATGCCGGTGCAGGATTGGGACGGATGTCCATAAACAGATGGTATTCCACTGCGATCGAGACAGCCCTGAAATGCAGTGAATCGCCGGAACTATGCAGCGACGGGTCTGGACCGGACGAATGATCGAAGAGGATACTGCATACATGTTCAATTCATGGAAGGTTGGTCTTCTGCTTTCAGCTATTCTTTTCGCCGCACCTGCTCCCGTTCCGAATGGGGCTACGGACGCCGACGAACCCGCGTACACCAGCGACGCCCAACTTCGGATGCCGGAGCACTATCGCGACTGGACCTATCTGACTTCAGGCTTCGACATGAGCTACAGCAAAGCGGGAATGAGCGGCCATCACATGTTCGACAATGTGTTTGTCAATCCGAAGGCGTACAAGGCCTTTGTAGAAACCGGAACCTGGCCAGATAAGACGGTGCTTGTACTCGAGGTGCGCGGTGCCCAGGGGAAAGGTTCGATCAATCAACAGGGCAACTATCAGGGTGGAGTGATGGGGCTCGAAGTGCATGTAAAGGATGCAAAAAGATTCCCGGGCAAGTGGGCCTTCTTTCCCTTTGACGAGGGCAAGACGGCAAAGATGCTACCTACCACGGAAGATTGCTACAGCTGCCACGCGTCGCATGGCGCAGTCGACACTACGTTTGTGCAGTTTTATCCGACGCTGTTACCCATCGCCACCAGCAAAGGGACGTTGTCTGCGGAGTATTTGAAAGATAATGCCGATTCGGCCAAGAAGCAGGACGTTGGCCGACCATACCGGTAACTCGTCGAGATCGCGGGCTGCACCCACATGCGACTCGCCACGAAGCCATTCAGCTGCCATCACACGCTTCCCAACGCTATTTGTTTTTCAGAGGTCGGTGGTATTTGTAGCGGCGGCTAACTATTCGCAGGTGATCAGGGTAGATTCGCGAGAATTTCCTCTCTATTCAAGTGAGTGAATTCTTCGGGATGAGGTTCTGACGCCATCTTGGTTGCGAATACGTACTCTGTTTTCTATGAGCTGCGATATATTTCTGGCATCTTCGCAGCGCTGGTCATTCTGTATCTCGATCTCCGCCGAAGAAGGCTCTCGCTACGGAGAGTGTTTGCGATTCCACCACTTGCAGTCCTCGATCTCATGTCCCCCGCTGTCACGGGGGGGTTGGCTGTGGGGATCCTGGTGGGTGCAGCCGCACCAAACCTGATGCGGGGAATTGTTGCGACAGCCCTCACCGCTTTTTTCTGCCTGGTGGTGTTGCCGGCATTATGGTTCGAGGGGCATAAGCAGATTCAATTCCAGCGACCGGTTGGTCTTCTGTTTGCCGAATGGATGGTAGCCGCCGGCATCTTCGGGTTCTTACTGAATGCACTGTTTCGGCATGCGATTCCCACCGTATGGTTTGCGCTTGTCCCCTTGATAACCGGTACGGCCATCATTCTGGTCGTGGTTCCTCCTTTCCACAGAAAATACGAGGGCCTCCGCATTCTGGAGCGAGTCGCCAATGATGACCAGCTCGCGCAACCAGAGTACGCGCCCGCGACGCCGGAATGTCCTCGACCCCAACTATGGAGCATGCTTGATTCCCAAACTACCGAAGTAGAAGTCCTCGATTTTCTCAAGACCCTGGTCACGACGATCAAGCCAAAGTTGATTCTCGAAACCGGTACATTCCTTGGCCATGGCACCATAAAGCTCGCTGAAGGAATCAGAGAGAATGGCTTTGGAAAGGTCATCACAATCGAATCGGACCCCGACATTCGCGCAAGTGCCCAGAAACGCTTCCACGACTCAGGACTAGCGCCATGGATTGAATCGCGCCTGGAATCGAGCCTCGAAACCAGCATCGACGGAAGCATCGACTTGTTTTACAGCGATAGCCATTTGGCAAACCGCGAGGCTGAGATTCGACGCCTTCTGCCCCAACTGGACCCTCGCGGGCTGCTCGTGATTCACGACGCAAGTTCCCACTTCAGAATCGTGCGAGAAGCCGCGCTACAGCTCGAACGGGAAGGCCTCATATCGATGGTCATGTTGCCGACGCCACGCGGCGTAGTCGTTGCGCAACGACGTGAGGGACGACTGTAGAGAAAGCTGCTAGATTCGTTCACTCGAATGACCGCAGTCAGGAGGCGGTCTCCCTGAAGGCAGCGTAATATTTCGTTTGCCTGCCCCGGCTGAAGATGAACACAGCGGTTATCCTGTCGTCTTGTCTCAATTGGCCAACCAGACGATGGCAATGTGTACAAAGCGCGCGTATGGCTTCCTTACCCATTTCGTTCTGCGCTTCCGCGCGCGCTAAAGCAGACGTCTGCTCTCTTCTTCCGCCACAACCACGGCAACGACTGTTGAGGCGTCGAAATGGCAACAACCCGCGCAGTCGGAATGATTTTGAAGCCAAGAGTATTCTCCTATTCGGGGATGGGTTCAATTGTAAGGAGAGGATTCCAAGCCCGATCTACCCTGCAGGCCGGAGAATATTTCGGTGAGGCTGCCAGACGACCGAAGTGGTACCGTTGGGTAACCACTTATTTTTCAAGGGCCGGGGTAGATTCGCACGGAGATCTGCTCTTTAGGGGTGAATGGAGCACCGTAACCTAAAAAAACGTGAGCCCGCCGAGATGGCCCCGGCTGACCAGCTACTGGCGGTCCGATATCCGCAGCTGATGCAGTGGGCCAAGGTACTCACCCGCGGAGACCTCGGCAAAGCCGAAGAAGTGGTGCAGGAATTCTGCCTGTACATCACCCTGGTCAAGCCGGATTTGAGCGATGTCGCCAATCTGGATGGATACCTCTATACCTGTCTACGCCACATTTATCTTTCCAGCCTGACGCGGGCCTCGCGCGAAGCCTTGCATCTTGTCAGCATCGAGGAGTTCGACTCCTTCGCCTTTGCTGTGTCGGCCCAGCCTTCTGGAGATCCACTGCAGAAGCAGAATGACCTGCGCCGCATCTGCTCGTATGCGGTGTGGCGCAAAGAGTCCTCAAAAAGCGCAAGCTATTTTATCCTTCACTTCTTCCACGGCTATGGCCGCAGCGAGATTGCTGAGCTGGCCCAGCTCCCCATCGCCGCGATCTATAACAAGCTCAAAACTGCCCGCGGCGAAGTAAGGTCTTATCTCGAAGAGCCCGGGAAGCTTCGCGTGATTGACCGCGCGACACCTCCCGCGCCGACACTATCGTGGAGTGTTCTCTCCAGTGCCCAGCTTTTCAAAGAGCTGAGAAATACGATCCTGCGCGCGCGTCATACACCATGCCTCGCTGAAGAAGAGCTGTCGGCACAGTACCGCGGGCCGGTGTCTAAACCGATTTCCTGTGCGTTGCTGGCCCACATCGTAAGCTGCGAGCGATGCCTGTCCCTGCTCGACGGCAATTTTCGCCGGCCGACGCTCAAAGATCGCGAGCCTCTCGACGTATTTGGCTTTTCTCCTGACGCCGGCGGCGATGTGCCGGCAAAGACCGACGCGCGCTTCGATCAAATGCAGCGATCCGTACGGAGGAAGTGGACGCGCATCCACGATCATCGGCCAAGCACGCTGTCGATCGCGCTCGACGGTCAGATCATCGCCAATCACGATGTCCGTTCAGAACACAATCGTCTTTCCGCGCGTTTCGAACAGCCAGAAAAAGCGCAGTTTGTCGAAGTGTTCAGCGAACAGAATGTACGGCTCGCACTGCTTCCCCTCGGGGAATCCCCACCCGACGGTCCACCACTACGCACCCAACGCGTGGCGCTCAGTGACGAACGTTGGCTGGAGCTGACCCTTACCTTCGACGGTCTGGGCGTCCAAAGTGAAGTCGCTTACTTCGATCCTGCATTGGCGGCTTTCACCGCAGAGGAGGAAGACCCAGAGCTTCCGCTTATCGCCGATCGCGCGAGGCACGCGCGGCCCGAAGAACCCGGACTCGCGCAGAGGATGCTGGCTGCCTTCCTGCGCCCGCTGCGCGCCATCGTTCCCTCTTCCGCGATGGCCTGGTCACTGGTGCTCCTGCTTCTGGTCGGTGGCGCGGGCTATCTGGCCTATCGGCATACCTATGCACCTGTGAATGCTGTAGCGATTCTGAATGAGTCCATGAGACTGCACAACTGCGCGCCTGCAAGGGCAAACCGAGCATCAGGTGCTTCGCATCGAAGAGACTTCCGCACGCGGCAAGGTTCTGCATGAGGGTGAGGTAGACCTGTGGAAAGACGGCGATGGCAGCCGTTATATACGCCGGCTCTACGACGCCCAGCATCGCGTGGTCGCTGCCGAGTGGCGCAGCAAGACCGATAAAGCCGGTTCACACGCGGACGGGCGCGGCCACGCACCCGGTACAGATCGTTCTTCGATCGGGATGTTCTGGAATCAGGAACTTTCCGCGGAAGCCTTTGCGGCGTTGGGCGATGGCGCGCCGCAGGTTCGCTCAGTGCGCGGCGACTACGAGCTGACAAGGGTGGGCCCAAGTGCGGCACATCCACAGTTGGTATCAGCCACTCTGACGTTAGACCGCAACCTGCAGCCGGTTCGGCAGACCATCCGAGTGAAGGCTGGTAGCGATATCCATGAGCTGCGTTTCGTACAGGCGAATTACGAACGCAAGCCATCACGATCGGTTCCGGATGCCATCTTCCGTCCGGAGAGCGAACTGCTGCCCTCCCGTGGCGGCAATCACCGCTCTTCCGCAGGCCCGCCACGCAACCTCACAGGAGAGAGTGATGCGCAACTAGCCGAGCTGGAGATTTCGGTTTTGTACCAGTTGCACGCGCTGGGGGCCGATACCGCCGTGCCCATTGAAGTACGGCGAACTGACAATGGGCGTTTGCGCGTTTCCGGCACGGTTCCTACGGACGCACTCAAGCGGTCCATTGATTCCCATCTACGAGAACTCGCCAGGTCAGGAGCTACTCGATCTCACGCTTGGCTCTTCACGAGAGATGAGATCTTCCAGTGCCGTGGGCTCCCGGTCTACTAAGGTCTATGCATATGAGGTTACGCAACCGGGGTTCGCCGCCGACGCCAGGATTCGGAGCTATTTTCAAGCGAAGGGATTGTCTGGAGAACGTTTAGACGGCGCGGTCGCTGGTTTCTCTCGGGATGCTCTGCAGCATGCTCAGCGAGCGTTGCAGCATGCATTCGCTCTTGACCGTCTGGGGAGTGGGCTTTCCGGTGACGAGCTCCGGTCAGTGAGCGTGTCTTCGCAGAAAGAGTGGACGGAGATGGTGATCAACCACGCCACCGATCTGGAGAGCGAATTGCGTTCGCTGCATAGTCAGTTGGCGCAAATCGCCTCGGCAGGCGTGACTCCTTCGATCTCAGAGAAGATGCGGATGGACGACCCCGAGCAATTTGCCAGGGCAGCTGGTCTCCTGTTGCAGCAGGTACGCGCGCTCAATCGGCAGGTTGGCGACTTCTTCACATCCAGCGGAAAGCCAACCAGCTCTGAAACTCTGGATGCTTCGCTGAAGACAATCATGGATACTATCCCTTTGCAGCAAGCAGAAGAGATAGCCGACATTGCTGTACGATTAGTTGGCACAGCCGATGGTAAGAAGGCAGCGGCCCAGACTCGGTGAATTTCAGGACCATGGTTAGTCTTCCGCGCCTAAGCAACATCAAGTCGCTCCTGCTCCTTATATGCTGCTTCGCCATCCGTGCGTTTGCGCAATTCAGTGCCGCTACGGTTACGGGCGTTGTGCAAGACTCATCAAAGGCCGGCATCACCGATGCCAGGCTCAAGCTCATCAACACGCAGACGGGCACGGAGAACGACTCCACCACAAACCGTGACGGTGGGTTTCTTCTACCCGGCGTGATTCCAGGTGCCTACACCCTACAGATCGAGAGCAACGGCTTCACTACGACGCAGGTCAATGGAATCACGCTGAACGCCGGCGATACGAAGAATCTGCTTATCCGCATGAAAGTCGGCGGCGTAACCGAGACCGTCAGCGTCGATGCCAGCGGATTGACACTGAACAGGACCGACGCTGCCGTTAGCACTGTTGTCGACCGCAAGTTGATCTCCGCCGTGCCGCTGAACGGGAGAAGCCTTCAGGATCTGTTTCTCGCCACTCCGGGAATTGTCACGCAAAGCCCACAGGCAGCAACGGGCAGTGGAACCCAAACGCAGGGGGACTTTAGTGTCAACGGAGAACGAACGGAGTCCAATTCTTTTTTTGTCGATGGGGTCTCCGCGAATCTTAGGTCTGGTCTGACCTCTAGCGCCTTACACACCGGTTCGTCCGGATCGATCGCTGGCTCAACAGCGCTAGGCACGACACAAAGCTTGATCTCGGTCGATGCCCTGCAGGAGTTCCGCGTCCTGAGTTCAACCTACTCGGCCGAGTATGGCCGTACACCTGGCGGACAATTCACCTTTCTTACACGTTCGGGCGGCAATCAATTGCATGGCAGCCTCTACAACTATTTCCGTAGCAATCTGCTCGATGCAAACGACTGGTTTTCGACGAGCAGCGAAAGTATTAGTGAAGGTCATTTTTCTAGCCGCTATACCCCAGCCGGATACGAACAGCATAATTTTGGCGCCACGCTGGGAGCACCGATCGTCCTACCAGGGATCTATGACGCTCGTGACCGGAGCTTTATTTTCTTTTCCTATGAGGGACTCTACGCTGATCAACAAACACCGCAAACCTATTCCTTTGCACCCACATTTTGCGGCGTCTTTTACATCAATGATTGCCCTGGCGTGCCCAATGAAATTGGCGCCGTTCTTGAAACGTTCCCAAAGGGCTCCAATACGACTACCTACCCGGGCCTGGGTTACGCCGTAGTCAACGGAGCCTCGTTTCCGTCGGACGTGAATTCTTCGAGTATTCGTGTTGACCATGTTTTCTCACCGAAGTTCTCAATATTTTTCCGTTATGGAGACACACCGAGTGCCGGTTCCGCTAACCAACTTTTTTCGGTGACAACTTATCGTAGTCGTCCCCAGACCTTCACTTTTGGAGCAACGAACCAGGTAAGCGCGAGCCACAGTAACGAAATCAGAGCGGGATTTGCACACACCACTGCCGCTGCAAACACCGTCTCTGAATTGATCGGCTCAAAGGGAGGTGGGCACGTCTATATAGACCCGATCGGAAATCTTAATGCCGCTCTCGGTATTCCCGACTCCTTCAGTTCGGCTGGTGCAGACGCCTACATACACCTCACCGGTATTGGCGATAGTGACAGCAATACAAATCAAGTGGCGAATTCACTGAATCAGTGGAACCTTCGAGATACATTTAGCCTTCGCGCACGCAACCACCTATTTCGACTTGGTCTCGACCAGCGGTATGTTGCCGCCAGAATAAGTCCCCCATCGCTATCGATTCTGGCGGATTTCTTCTCCACGAACTCGTTAATCGAGAATTCCGCCTCTGACCTCGTCATCACCAGAAGCATCCCCGCAAAGCCCGCGTTCCATCAGTTCTCAGCCTTTGCTGAAGACGAATGGAAAATCTCGCCGGTGCTGAGCCTGTCTGCGGGATTGCGATGGGATGTGAACCCGGCTCCCAAAGGCCAGGATGGGCAGGATGCATACACCGTCCTGGGCGATGTAGATGCTCCTGCAACGCTGAGGCTCGCACCCCGTGGCACTCCGCTCTGGCACACCGGCTGGTTTAACTTCGCGCCTCGGTTGGGGGCAGCCTGGGTCGTCAACGATCAGCCGGGCAGAGAGCTCGTATTTCGGGCAGGGGCGGGAGTATTCTTCGATACAGCCGAGCCGGTAGGACTAAAAGCCTTCAATGGCGTCGGCTTCGCCACGTCGAACTATTTTCTGAATTCACCCGTGCCCGCGACTTCTATACAAACTACTTTTCCAACAGACGTAGCCGCGCCGTACACCAACACACAGACATTTTCGTTTTCACCCCATCTCCAGTTGCCCTATAGCTGGCAATGGAATCTCGGCGTTGAACAAGCCCTGGGTAGAAACATGAGCATCACGGTTTCCTATGTAGGCGCCGACGGACGTCGTCTACTTCAGGAGCAGCGTAGGAATGTGAGCGCCGTCAACCCTGATTTCGGAGATGTGACCTACTTCCCTTCCGGCGTGACGTCGAATTTTCAGTCGCTCCAAACAAAGTTTCAGCGATCGCTCTCCTCGGGGGTTGAGGTGTTGGCGTCCTACACCTGGGCTCACACCTTAGACTACGGTTCGACCGACCCTGCCTACTCCCTGAAATGGGGAAACTCTGACCTGGATGTGCGCCACAATCTAGAAGCGGCTGCATCGTGGGGTTCTTCCCCTGCAAGACACCGCTTCCTGAGCTTCAGACGAGTGTTGGAAGGCTGGGAAGCAGATGGGAGGCTGATTGCACGTACAGGTTTTCCAGTAGACCTCCTGGGCAATTTCTTCTTTGACCCCTTCACAGGCAAGCCTTACTACAGTGGAGTGGATCTGGTTCCCGGGAAGCCGCTCTACCTGCACAACTCGCTGTTGCCTGGAAGCCGAATGTTTAACGGTGGTCAGAATGCAACCGATCCTGCCTTTGTACTGCCAGTTGGCGGAGCCGAGGGAGATGCCCCGAGGAACTTTGTTCGCGGCTTTCCCGCGGTTCAGGGGAACCTGGCCATTCAGCAAAGCGTGCGACTTACCGAACGATTGAATATGCACTTGAAGGTGGAGACATTCAACGTGTTCAATCACCCTAGCTTTGGATACATCGATCCATCGTTGTCCGACTTGCTTTTCGGTCAGTCGACCAAGATGCTCGACCAAAGCTTCGGCGCGTCGGGTGCTCTCTACAATCAAGGTGGGCCAAGAGCGATACAGCTTTCAGTCAAAATGGCATTCTGACAGATTGTGGTTTAGTGGCCGATTATGCGGAACCGTAGTTCCCTCGGCGTTGCTCGGGATGACAATCTCTACGCTATGCTTCGGTCGAGATGACAACTTATCTGCAACGTAGAGCTTTTATATGACAAGCAAATAGGTGGACTGGCATTGGCAACGATCACTTGGTCGCGTCTTCCCACTCCTGCTCGCCGCGATGCAGGAGTTTGTCGCGATCTTCTTCTAGTACCCAGCGGGCTTTTACCAGATCATCCACGGTCTTTCCGTACAAGGCCATGTAGTGGGCTCGGTCGGAGTAACGCTCTGCGATGGATTTGCGCGGATCACCCGAGTGCTGGCGCTCGGGGGCGGTTTTTGGAAATGGCAGGTAAGAGACCTCGAAGGCGACTCTTTGCTCTGGTGCGCCAATTGCGGGTGAGCGAAGATTCCAGGAGGCGAAGGTGGCCAGCGGAACGCTGATCTCGGGCAAGTGCACGCCGTCTCGCTCATTGCCGTCAGCATCGATAGCGGGCACCAGCACCGGAAAAGGCTGACCTACCTTCGGCGGTTGCAGACTGAGAATGCCTTTTTGCCAGTCTGGACCGAAGTCGATGCGATTGGCTTCGTTGGCTTCACGCGGAAGGTTCACTCCAGGAATTGCGGGAAAGATGTAGGCACTTAGAGGTATGAGGTTTCCATCCGCTAATTTTGGATAGTTACTGGGTGGCGGAGGAGTGCTGCTGCGCACCCAGGCATCCATGTTGGTGATCATGGCGCGCCAAAAGAATTTGATCGGTAAGGGCGATTGCGGCCTCTGGCCACTCAGGTCTCCCTTTCCCGCTGCAGGCGGGAAGGGACCGGGAAAGTGCTGCAGTCCTGTGAAGTGGTAGATGCGGACGTTGTCCGAGATCGGCGCATCGTGCTTGCCATCTGCTGTGACGTGGATCAAGGAAGCGGCACGGCCCCAATATTCATAGGAGGTGTTGGATAGAAAGATTCTTGGCACAACGTTGTTGGCGACCGCACGATCGAGCAGACCGCCTTTCTCTCCGGTCAGAGGGTCCAGCTCTGGCTGATCGGTAAAGGGAAAGATGTCTGTCGGGAAAAATACGGATTGGGTTGGCTGGGCATCGCGTGAAGGTTGAGCGAAGCGATAGTTGAAGCTGCCTCGTCCGGCACCGGCTACATGGGCGAGCACACCGTCGAGCGCGATCCTTCCCTCCTCATCCGCGTTGAACCCTTCGTATAGAAAGTCACGCAGGAAGCGCCCGTTCTGGGAGATGCCTTCACCATAGACGCGCTCCGCCGGAGTTACGGCTTCACGGTCGTGCCTGGCGTAGGATGCAAAATCACGGATCGCCGCGAAGCCGCCGCCGGCCACGACAGGGTCGGCTACTGCGTACACGTACTCGTAGAGTTTGCCGGGCTGGAAACCGCCGTTCAGATGGATGAATCGATCGCTCGGGGTCAACTTGCCGTCGACCGTATGCGCGAACTGCCACTCGTTGCGCGGAATCAGGGTGCGTGGCGCGTTCCGTGAGTCACGCACGGTCAAACTGTTGCGCTGATCGTCCGGCGCCGCCACCGGATATTCGGTTCCACCGATCTTCCCCGTGATGAAATGCCCGAGGGGAATCTCCGGCATGACCTTCGAGGGCATCAGGTCGCCGCGCAGCAGGCCGGTGATGGTCTTGCCGTGGTCTTTGGCGATTGGGGCGTAGAAGCGTAGGGCGTCGGAGTCGGGTGCATCCCATTGCCAGCCGAGGCTTACCAGGGTGAAGCCCTGGCGCAGAAACCAGGCGTCGCCCACGTCCTTCGATGCATCCCAGTCGCCGCCGTCTACCAAGGCGAGGATTCCGCTATGGCCTCGGTTGGGTACTTCCAGCAGCAGCGAACCGTTGCCCTTGTGCGCATCCCGGGGCCGAATGGCGATGAAGTCCGCTGAGAACTCAACCGCGCCGTCTTTCAGGTTGACAGCGTTGGCGAGATCGACAATCGGCTGATTGTGGGGATTGGCCACGGCTAGCGAGAAGTAGACGCGGCCGGTAATGCGCTCGTAGGCGCCCACCTGGCCGAACTGCTGGCCCTTCAGTACATCGGCGCGAGAAGTGATCTCGACCCGCGAGACGCGAGCAAACGCAGGTGTCACCATCATGGTCACGGCCAGGAGAAAAGAACAATACGGACGGCTGGGCATGCGGGGAAGTCTACCACCCCCGATGAGAGCGGGAGTGACCACGGCCGGCCTTACCGGGCTGATGGAATTCGGACGAAGGCAGACCCTCATTTGCCAGAGCGAGAGCGTTCGAAGGGCTTCGCCCCCGTCCTGTTCAACCCATGTACGCTGGTGCGAACCATCCTTTCGGATATTGGGGGCACCCGTCCAGGAGGAGGGGCCGCATTTGCTTACCCCAAAATCGTTTTGAATAGGGTGCATGGCCTACTCAAATCGATAAAACGGGAGATGGCGCTTATCCCCGGGATTTCATATCGCAGTGTTTTGTTGATAATGGATACATGTCGAAGCGCGAGTTTCAAACAGAAGTCAGCCAACTGCTGCAACTGATCGTCCACTCCCTTTATTCCCACCCTGAGATTTTTCTCCGGGAATTGATCTCCAACTCCTCCGATGCGCTGGATAAACTGCGCCACCTGGCGCTCACCGAGGAAGCGTACAAGAGCCTGGCCTTCGATCCGCGTATCGAACTCGAACTCGATGAGGAAAAGAAGACCCTCACCATCGCCGATACCGGCATCGGCATGAACGAGGAAGACCTGACGGAACACCTGGGCACGATCGCCCGGTCCGGCACGAAGCAATTTCTCTCCCAGCTTTCTGGCGACGCGAAGCGTGACTCGAACCTCATCGGCCAGTTTGGCGTGGGTTTCTACAGCGCCTTCATGGTCGCGGACAAAGTCGAGGTAGTGTCACGCAAGGCTGGCGAAGAGCAGGCCTGGCGCTGGACGAGCGACGGCAAGAGCGGTTTCGAAATAGAACCCGCGGAACGCGCGGCGGCTGGAACCACCGTGCTGCTGCACCTGAATGAAGAGGGCGCCCAATACGCGAATAGCTGGCGACTGCAGGAGATCGTCAAGAAATACTCCAACCACATCGCCTTTCCCATCTTCCTCACCTACGACAAGAGCGAGTGGAACGAGGAAGAGAAGAAGTCGGTGAAGAAGCGCGCGACCGAGCAGGTCAACGCTGCCAGCGCTCTCTGGCGCCGCAACAAGAGCGAACTCAAAGAGGACGATTACAAGGAACTCTACAAGTCGATCAGCGGCGATTGGGAAGATCCGCTGTTCTGGATCCATACGCGGGCCGAAGGCAGCCTCGACTATACGACGCTGTTCTTCGTGCCATCGAAGGCGCCGCTCGACCTTTACCAGGCGGAGTACAAGACGGGCGTAAAGCTTTACGTAAAGCGCGTCTTCATCATGGACGACGCCAAAGAGCTTCTGCCACAGTACCTGCGCTTTGTACGCGGCATCATCGATAGCGAAGATCTTCCGCTGAATGTGAGCCGAGAGATTCTGCAGCAGAATCGCATCCTCACCAGCATTCGCACGGCCAGCGTCAAGAAGCTCCTGTCTGAGTTCAAGAACATCGCGACCAATCAGCCTGAGCTGTATCTCAAATTCATCACTGAGTACAACCGTCCGCTGAAAGAAGGTCTGTACGGGGACTTTGCCAATCGCGAAGCACTGCTCGACCTGGTTCGCTTCAAATCCACCAAGGTGGAAGGGCTGACCAGCCTGGCCGACGTGAAGTCGCGCATGAAGGAAGGCCAGAAGAGCATTTACTACATCACCGGAGGCGCTGATTCCCTGCTGCGTTCCTCTCCCCTGCTGGAGATTTACAAGAAGAAGAATATCGAGGTTCTGCTGCTCGATGACGAGATCGACGAGATTGTTTTCTCAGGTATCGAGAAGTACGGCGATATCGATCTGAAGGCGGTGAACAAAGCCGCGACCAGCGAAGACTTGAAGGATGAGGCGGAGCCAGATAAGGCAGAGGAACTGAAGCCGTTGATCGATAAGCTGAAGGCGACGCTTGGCGACCGGGTGAAAGACGTACGCGCTTCGGTCCGGCTTGCCGATAGCCCCTCGTGCATCGTCTCTGACGAGGATGAGCCTTCGATGAAGATGCAACAGATGCTGAAGGCAATGGGCCAAAAGAATCTGCCGGCCTTGAAGCCGACGCTTGAGATCAATCCCGATCACGAGATCGTGAAAAAGCTATTGGCGCGGTCTGATGACGCTGTGGCAGCGGATGCTGCATGGCTGCTGTTCGATCAGGCTCTGCTGATGGAAGGCGTGCCGCTTGAAAATCCAGCTACGTTTGTACAACGGCTCAACCGCATCATGAGTCTGTCGATCTAAGACTTCGGGGTGGAGAGAACAGGAGGTCGACCCTCGACTTCGCTCTCCACTCCGCTCCCCCCGGAATTCCTGTCGAGTTTCGTTGCTCCTATGAAGGTCATACGGTTTTCTTTGGGAGAAAACCGCATACGTGGTTGGTGCGAGTTCTGCGTGGCAGGAATTCCGGGTACGCTCCGGTCGAGATGACGATTCTGTTGTCCAGCGTAGAGCGTACCTGAGTCACCCGTCCCAGTAGGGTTAGGCGCGGCCGGCGAATTGGCGGGTTTCTGTGTCGACCAGGATTTTTTCTCCTTCTTTGATGAAGAAGGGGACGCGAATTTCTACACCGGTTTCCAGTTTGGCTGGCTTGGTTACGGCTCCGCTTGCTGTGTCGCCACGGACGCCGGGTTCGGTGTAGGTGACCTGCAGCGCTACCTGGTGCGGCAGCTCCAGCCCGATCGGGTTGCCGTTGAACTTGTCGATCTTGAGGACGGTGCCTTCGATGAGCAGATCGAGCGCGTCGCCAACCATTTGCTGCGTGAGCGTGTGGGTCTCGAAGGTCTCCTGGTCGAGGAAGTAGGAACCATCGCCGTCACTGTACAGATACGAGGCTGGAACGGTCTGTAGATCGGGCTCCTTGAACTTGTCGCCGGCCTTGAAGGTCTTGTCGAAGACTGCGCGGGTGATCATGTTGCGCAATTTCAGGCGAACGAGTGTCTGCCCTCCCCTGGCGGTCGGCGTGGAGACTTCCACTTCAAGGCAGTAATAGGGAACATTTTCCAATTCAACAAGCATCTTGCGCTTTACATCGATGGCATTGATCAGTGCGGCCATGGTTCCCTCGGTGACGGACGGATGAACAAATTTTGACTTGCCTAGAATAACAAGTTGGCGAATCGCCGGCTGGGGTGGCAACATCCAAGGAATGAACGACTAACCTCTCGCACTGCAAAGGTCACCCATGAAATACAACACTCTCGGCCACACAGGCTTGCTTGTTTCCGAAATATGTTTGGGCACCATGACCTTCGCCACCGGTGAAGGCATGTGGAAGGCGATTTCTGGTGTTGACCAGAGTCTTGCCGACCAGATCCTCAAGAACTCGTTCGATGCAGGCGTGAACTTCGTCGATACCGCCGACGTTTACACCAACGGCGACTCAGAGAAATCGCTGGCGAAAGCCATCGGCAATGTGGGGATCGCTCGTAAAGACATTGTGATCGCCACCAAGGTATATGGCCGCACGGGCAAAGGCCGCAACGATGTGGGCGCGTCCCGTGGCCACATTATGGATGGGGTGGAGCAGTCACTCAAGCGCTTGCAGACCGACTACATCGACCTTTACCAGATTCACGCGGCGGATGCGGTAACCCCGGTTGAAGAGACGCTGCGCGCTCTCGACACACTTGTTTCGCAAGGCAAGGTGCGGTACATCGGCTGCTCGAACTGGTATGCGTGGCAGTTGATGAAGGCACTGGGTATTTCTGAAGCCAGGAACCTGGCGAAGCTCGATACGCTGCAGGCTTACTACTCGCTCGCAGGCCGTGATCTCGAGCGGGAGATTGTTCCCCTGCTCAAAGATCAGGGGACGGGTTTGCTGGTGTGGAGTCCGCTGGCCGGGGGTTTGCTGTCGGGAAAATTTTCGCGCGAGAACCAGAAGCCTGAGGATTCGCGCCGCTCATCCTTTGACTTCCCTATCGTCGACAAGGAGCGCACCTGGCGCATTGTCGATGTGCTGCGGCCCATCGCCAAAAGCCATGACACCAGCGTGGCCACGATCGCGCTGGCCTGGGTGTTGGCTAAGCCGTTCGTCACTTCGGTGATTATCGGGGCGAAACGGTTGGATCAACTTACTGAGAATCTGGCGGCGGTTGAGGTGAAGCTCACGGAAGACGAAATCAAGCGGCTTGATGAAGTGAGCGCTCTTCCGTCGGAGTATCCAGGATGGATGATTCCTTTCCAGAATATGAATCGTTTGGCGGATGTTCCTCGGTTCTAGGGTTGGTCCCGTCGGATGACAATTCATCTTGCAGACGGGCTTAAATGCGTTCGAGGGGCTTCGCCCCACGTTTTCAACCCACGTACGCTGGTGCGAACGTGAGGCACCCGTCCAGTTTTTAAGTCGGTTTGTTGAGGGGAACGGCTAACAGCGTGTCCGCTAGGCTTGGCCTTGGCGGTGGAGGAGGACGGTGGTGATTTGCCGCCATTCTTCTTCATGAGAGGTTGCCGGGTGGGGCTGATGAGCACGCTTGTACCAGTAGCCGGCGTTTTCGTTGTCCCCCTCCCGGCGATGCAGGTAGGCATGGACCCACGCCGCTTCCTGGCCGGAGGCGTCATCCTGGGCAATTTCGTGGGCGCGGTCGAAGTTGCCCTTGCCGTCCCACCAAAGGGCCTTCAGTAAGGGGCTCAGGCTGGCCGGGGGCATGGACTCGCGTAGAGAAGCACGGAATTCTTCGATCGTCATGGCCGCATTCTACGCCGCAGGATCGAAGCCGCGTTTACTGGGCTTCCGGCATTGTCAGTAAGGGTCTGGAGTCGTATAGTTAGATATGCGACCTCAACGGTCGCATTTGCTCATCCTGATCGTTCGAACGAGGAAACTGCTGCGCCATGCCACGGACCGTTACCTCCACCGCCTTGAGCGATCTAGTGATCGGCTCCTGCGCGACCATCGCCACGTTTGACCTACCGGAAGAAGTGCAGGGTCAACTCATGCATCTGGGCTTTGTTCCCGAAGGCCGCGTGTTCGCAGTACGCAGGGCGCCAGCCGGCGATCCCACGGTGTACTGCGTGGAAGGGACCGAAGTGGCCCTGCGTAAAGAAACGGCTCAATTTATCTCGGTCCATAGTGTCTGCATGCCGGAGCGAAAGGCCGTACGATGAGCCATTGCAGCCCAGGGGGCAGCCTTGCCGTTGAGGCCGCCCGCCCGAAAGTTCCCGGGAAGGTCAGCACGGTTGCGCTGATCGGACCACCGAACTCGGGCAAATCTACGTTATTCAACCGGTTGACCGGCCTTCGCCAGAAAGTAGCCAACTACCCCGGCGTGACCGTTGAACAGCACTCTGCCCGCATGGCCGGCATCGGCCACCGCGAGCTTACGCTGATTGACCTGCCCGGGATCTACAGCCTGAATTCTTATTCCGAAGACGCTCGCGTAGCAGTCGATGTGCTGCAGGGCAACATGCCCGGCACTCCCGCACCCGATGCCGTGTTGCTGGTGCTCGACGCATTGCAGCTGAGCCGGCAATTGATGCTGGCAGCCCCGATTCTGGCCATGGGCCTGCCCACGCTGGTTTTGCTGAACATGTCTGACCTGATGACCCAGCGTGGGGGCGAGATCGATCCCCTCGCACTGGCTCGCGAACTGGGCGCTCCCGTTGCCATGATCAGCGCGACCAAAGGTTCCGGCTTTGAGTCGATCGGCCGCTTTTTGACCCGGCTCTCCGAACCGGAAGAGGTTCGGCTGCAGCCTATGCAGCTTCCCGTACTGCAGAATGCCGCTTCATGCCACCAGTGGGCCACGCAGGTCAGTTCGCGCACCAAGTACAAGGCTCCGATGTCTCCTGATTGGACACGGCGCCTTGATGCGGTGTTGCTGCATAGAGTCTGGGGTCCGGTCATTTTTCTTGCCGTGGTGATCGGCGTGTTCCAGGTGGTGTTTGCGGCCGGGCTCCCGCTAAGCGATTGGCTTACGGAGATATTCACGAGAGCGGGGGCGGCCGCGGTGGCTGTGATTCCCTGGCCCTGGCTGCAGGTATTGCTGCGCGACGGCTTGTGGAACGGCGTGCAGGCCGTGCTGGTGTTTCTGCCCCAGATCCTGCTGCTGTTCCTGGTGATCGGTGTACTTGAAGACTCGGGTTACCTGGCCCGCGCGGCCCTGATTGCCGACCGGGTGATGCGCTCCATCGGTCTGAATGGCAAGGCGTTTATTCCGCTGCTTTCCGCCTACGCCTGCGCTGTGCCGGCCATTATGGCGACGCGGACCATTGAGAATAAGCGTGACCGCCTGGCGACGATCCTAGTGGCTCCGTTCATGACCTGCGCGGCGCGGTTGCCCATCTACACGCTGGTGATTGCTGCGTTCATTCCCAACCGGCCAATTCTGGGCGACTTCTTTGGCCTGCGGGCCGCGGTGATGTTGAGCCTCTACGTTCTCGGCTTCCTGGCGGCCCTGGGTACGGCACGGCTGCTGAAGTCTTCGATCCTCAAGGCGAACTCGGCGCCCTTCATACTGGAATTGCCACAGTACCGGTGGCCGACTCTGCGTTCGATCGGGTTGCGGCTGCTTGATCGTGGCAAGGTATTTGTGGAGCAGACCGGGACCGTAATTCTTACCGTGACTTTCGGCGTGTGGCTGCTGAGCATTCTTCCCTTCCATGGCGGGGCGCCGTCACAATTGACCGAAAGCGTAATCGGCACGCTGGGGCACTGGATCGAACCCGTGTTGCATCCGCTGGGCTTCAACTGGAAGATCGGTATCGGGCTGTTGAGCTCGATCATTGCTCGCGAAGTGATCGTGGGCACGCTGGGCACGCTTTATGGCGCCGACCCTGGAACCCAGTCCGTTGGGCTGCAGGCAGCATTGCGACACGACATGACGATCGGCGGCGCCATCGCCCTGGTCGTGTTCTTCGCATTCGCGATGCAGTGCACCTCGACGCTGGCGGCCGTACGGCGCGAAACCAATAGCTGGAAGTGGCCGGCGGCACAGTTCTTCTACATGACGGGGCTGGCTTACCTGGCTGCGTTGGCGACGAACCAGGTTCTGTCGCGCATCTTCTGAAAATTTCCGGGTGAAGCACTCCCGAGACCGGCCAGGTCGCAGGTGGGTTGATACGGAACACCTGCGCCGGGTGCGGTTTCTCGCTTACGCCCTCAGTGAAAACGCTTTAACGCCGGTTCTGCAATAAACCTGCGAAAATAGAAGTGAATCTAGGAAAACAAGAGACTGAATCAATGATTTCTGTCAGCGAAGTAACTATGCGTTATGGAGCCAAGCTCCTTTTTGAAGAGGTCTCGGTGCAGTTCATTGCCGGCCGCCGCTTTGGCCTGACCGGCCCCAATGGTGCGGGCAAATCGACCTTTATGAAGATCTTGTCGGGCGAGCTGGAGCCGCAGAAAGGCGCCGTGGTGCGCCCCAAAAAAGTCGGCGTGCTGCGTCAGGATCAATATGCCTTCGACGCCTTTCGGGTGATCGATACCGTGATCATGGGCAACAAGGGCCTGTGGAAGGCACTCTCTGAGCGCGACGCGATCTACGAAAAGGCCGAACTCACCGATGAAGACGGCATGCGGCTGGGTGAACTCGAAGGCATTGTCGGCGAAGAGGATGGCTATACCGCGGAAAGCGATGCCGCCATTTTGTTGCAGGGTCTGGATATTCCCGACGAAATGCATGAGCGCAAGATGAGCGAACTGCAGGGCGGCCAGAAGGTGCGCGTACTGCTGGCCCAGGCGCTGTTTGGCAAGCCGCAGGCGCTGCTGCTCGACGAACCTACGAACTCACTGGATCTTGACTCCGTGCATTGGTTGCAGAACTTTTTGCTGGAGTTTGAAGGCACACTGATCACCATCTCGCACGACCGGCACTTTCTGAACAGCGTGTGTACGCACATTGCCGATATCGACTACGAGACCATCATCACCTACAGCGGCGGCTACGATGACATGGTGCTGGCCAAGACGCAGGTGCGCTCGCGGCTGGAATCGCAGAATGCCCAGCGCGAGAAGAAGATTGCTCAGCTCAACGAATTCATCGCGCGCTTCTCTGCCGGTACACGTTCGAGCCAGGTGACTTCGCGTAAGAAAGAAGTAGAGCGGCTGCAGACGACGGAGCTGGCACGGTCAAATATTCAACGCCCTTACCTTCGCTTCGACCTGCTGCGGCCTTCGGGCAAGCACATCCTCGAGTTCGAGCATGTGAGCAAGTCCTACGGCGACCAGTCTGTGATTTGCGACTTTGGCGCGGCCGTGATGCGCGGCGAGAAGGTCTGCCTGATGGGCCGAAACGGTTTGGGCAAGACGACGATGCTCAAGTCACTCCTCGTCCAAATGCCGGATCTGGCGGAGCCGGGGTTTGATCTCGACGGTGGAAAGGTCAAGTGGGGCCACGAGGCTCAAATTGGCTACTTCCCTCAGGACCATACGGGTTCGATCGAAAAGGGTATGACGGTTTCGGATTGGCTGCATCAGTTCGATCCCAAGGTGACGAAAGAAGAGATCCGCGGGTTGCTGGGGCAGATGTTGTTCAGCGGAGAAGAAGGCATGAAGAAGACGGACGCGCTCTCTGGTGGAGAGGCAGCGCGCCTTATTTTTTGCCGCCTGATGTTGCAGAAGCCGAACATCCTTATTCTTGACGAGCCGACGAACCATCTCGACCTCGAAGCGATTAATGCGCTGAACCAGGCGATCCAGAAGTATGAGGGCACGGTGCTGCTGGTAACCCACGATCACGATCTCATCGATGAAGTGGCTACCCGCATCTGGCATTTCGATCACAATGGCATCGATGACTTCAAGGGACCGTACGAGGAATATATGGCTGCTACGACTTCGGCGCGGCGGTAGTGTGCTAGCGGTCGGTGGTGGGGAGTGGGGGTTGTTTGCACCTGCTCCCGTTGCTGGGAGAGACCCAGGAATTGTCATCCCGACCGAAGCGTACCCGGATTTCCTGCTACGTTGCGCCATCTGATATACGCGTGTGCGGTTTTCTCTTAAGGAAAACCGCATGAAGCATGTTGCCCCCACGAATCTCAACAGGAAATCCGGGGGAGCGAAGTGGAGGGACCTGCGGTTCTCTCCACTGGCAGATTGCGTTACAACAACGCAACATAACCTCTCCACAAACGAAGGAACTCTCGACCCTTGCCCCCTATTCTTAATGCCCAGGGAATCTCCAAGCAGTTTGGCGCCGATCCTCTTTTGCGCGACGTTTCCTTTACGGTCGAAGAGCGTGCTCGTATCGGATTGATTGGGCCGAATGGTTCAGGCAAGTCGACACTGCTGGGCATTCTTGCGGGTGAGATTGAACCCGATAGCGGCGAAGTGGCTACGCGCAAACGCACGCGGTTGAGTTATGTCGCGCAGCAATCCGAGTTTGCTCCGCTCACTACCATTCGCGCTGTGCTCGAAGCGTCGCTCAAGAAGGTTGGCGTTGCTTCGACGGAGTGGGAAGGACGCATTGCCGAAACACTTGGCCGCACCGGCTTTGAGGATTTCGCCGCCGATGCTTCGCGGCTTTCGGGTGGTTGGCGCAAGCGGCTGGCGATCGCTGAAGCGCTGGTGCAGCAACCCGATGTTCTTCTGTTGGACGAGCCGACCAACCACCTCGATCTGGGCGGAATCAATTGGCTTGAAGAGTTGCTCAACAGCGCATCGTTCGCCTGCGTCATGATCAGCCACGACCGGTACTTCCTTGAGAACGTCAGCACCGAGACCGTGGAGCTGAACCGCACTTACCCCGACGGCCTGTTCCGCGTGAATGGTAACTACAGTACGTTTCTGCAGAAGAAGGAAGAGTTTCTCGAAGCCCAGGCGAAACGGCAGGATGCACTCGCGAACCGGGTACGCACCGAAATCGAATGGTTACGGCGTGGACCGAAAGCGCGCACGACCAAGTCGAAAGCGCGCATCGACCGCGCGAACGAGCTGATCGGCGAGTTGGCCGACGTTTCCTCACGCAATCGCACGGCGACGGCTTCTATCGAATTCTCCGCCACTGACCGGCAGACCAAACGGCTGGTGGAGCTCGAAGACCTGCAGTACGGTTTCAACGGGCGCGCGCTGTTCGCAGGCGTGAATTTTGTTCTCACCGCAGGCATGCGCATTGGCCTTGTGGGACCGAACGGCAGCGGCAAGACTACGCTACTCAGATTACTGAGGGGCGAGATCGAACCGCAGGAAGGCGCGATCAAGCGCGCTACGTCTCTGCGCACGGTGTACTTTGACCAGAACCGCATTCTTGCACCCGACGTTACTCTTCGGCGTGCATTGGCCCCCGATAGCGATTCTGTGATTTACCAGGATCGAGTTCTTCACGTCGCCTCGTGGGCTGCACGGTTTCTGTTCACCGGCGACCAGCTCAATCAGCCTGTGGGTCGGCTTTCTGGCGGCGAGCGCGCGCGGGTGCTCATTGCGCGATTGATGCTGGAGCCGGCGGATTTGCTGCTGCTGGATGAACCTACGAACGACCTTGATATTCCGACGCTTGAGATTCTGGAAGAAAGCTTATTGGAGTTTCGCGGAGCGCTGGTGCTGGTCACCCACGACCGCTACATGCTCGATCGAGTCAGCACCAGCGTGCTGGGCCTTGATGGGCGCGGTGGCGCAGAGCGCTTCGCGGATTACTCGCAATGGGATGCCTGGCAGCGCGAACCACAACAGGAGGCAGCCGTAGCGGCACAACCGGAGAAGCGTAATTCGTCTTCCAAGAAGAAGCTTTCATATATGGAAGCACGCGAATACGCCACCATCGAAGATCGCGTCACCGCGGCGGAGGAAAAGCTGAATAAGGAACGCGAGGTGGTGGAAGACCCGGCGGTCGCGATCGATGCGGTGCGCCTGCAGGCTGCGCTTGCGGCCATGGAGCAGGCGCAAGGCGCGCTTGATGACCTTTATGCTCGGTGGGCGGAACTTGAGGCTAAGAACGGGTAGGGCGAATCGCCTTTGAATGCATTGACTCGGCCGAAAGGATTTCCGGAGGAAGTCGCTGAACTGCAGATCTCTCCACTTCGCTCCCCCGGATTTCCTGTTGAGATTCGTGGTGTCAACGTGTTTCATGCGGTTTTCCTAAACCGCACACGCGTATATCAGATGGCGCAACGTAGCAGGAAATCCGGGTACGCTTCGGTCGAGATGACAAAGGGGGAGTAGGTCCTTGCCTCAGCAGAACAAGAGTAAGAAAAGGGCTCAGGGTGCGACTTCCGTGGCGCTGGCGAAGCTCAGTTGGTGGATCGCATTCCAGGTCTGCGCGTAGGAGTTGAGCGCGTTCAGGCTGGTCGCGCGGTCATCCTGCAGAGCGCTCAGGTAGTCGAGCAGACCTAAACCGCCGTGCTCATAGGCGAACTGCGCGATGGATAACACATCTTTCGCCTCGTCCAGGTAGTGCCCATTGTAGCGGTCGGAGAGCACTTTCGACGTTGTGTAGCCGATCCATGCCTGGTCCACGTCAGAGTACACCTGGTTCTGCGCTGCTACTTCGCCAAAACGGCTGGACTGCGCAAGGTACTTGCTCGTGTCCTTGTTGCCCTGGTTACGATCGAAGATGCGGATGGGAATGCTCACGCTGAAGCCTCCCGAGTTATACCTGCCGGCGCGCTGGTAGTCACCCTGGACCGCTGGGTCTGCCGTGCCGTTTGCATACGTGAGTTTTACATTCGCATCAGCCACGCGCACTGCTGCCTGCGCTGCCTGGTAGTCGGGCCGGACGGCCAGCGCCTTTTGCTCCAGATCGGTCAGGTTGGTATTGACCGGCGGCGGCACGAGTTCACCGGCAATGTCAAAGGTGCGGCTCGGCTGCTGATAGCCAAGCAGTGTTTGCAGTTGATCGCTGGCCTGCACCAGGTTCATCTCTGCGTTCGATTCGTCTGACTCGAACTGTGCGAGTTGCAGATCGAGCCGCTCGAAGTCGAGCTTGCCGATGTCACCGGCGTCGTAGCGGTCGCGATTGATCTGCAAGGCATGACGAAAGTTGCTCAGATTCTCGTGCGCCAACTTCAGCGCCGCCTTGGCCAACAGCAAACCGGTAAAGCTCTGCTTTACCTGCAAAGTGATCTGACGAACCTGATCGTGATACTGTGCGTCTGTTTGCGCAGTCTGGGCCTTCGCGCTATCCAAACGCCAGCGTCGCTTTTCTCCACGCTCGAAGAGCCGGTTCACGCCCACGTCGTAGGCGTAAGGGCTGGCGGGGTTATCGGCGGGAAGCGTGACATTGCTGCCAGACAGGAAGAGATTCGGATTGACGCGGACGCCGGCCTGCACTTCCTGCCCCTTCATGGAGAGCAGGTTTTGTTGTGCCGCGAGCAGCACCGGGTTGTGGTTCAATGCGCGGTCGACTGCCTGCTGCATCGTGATTGCGGTGGTGGTAGCCGCAGGAGCGGGTTGCGCATACACTGGCCGACCGGAAGTAAGGCAAAGCAAGAGTGCGGCGATATTTCTTCTTGTGGAGTTCAATTCTCGAACTCCATTTCCGGCGTGGGGAGTACATCCTGCTCCCCAGCGATCCATACGTACAGTGTTGGTAACAGAAAGACGCTCATCAACAGAGCGGCAACGAGACCACCCACGATCACGATGGCGAAGGGACGCTGCGAATCGGAGCCGATACCGTGCGAGGTGGCAGCCGGCAGCAGGCCCAGCGTCGCCACCAGCATGGTCATCATGATGGGGCGAAGTCTCAGTACCGCGCCCTCTACGGCAGACTCTTCAATCGAGTGGCCGCGCACGCGAAGCTGATTGATGTACTCAAGCATGATGATGCCGGTCTGTACAGCCACGCCAAACAGCGCCAGAAAGCCGACACCGGAGGAGACGCTGAAGTTGGTGTGCGTGAATAGCAAGGCAAGCATTCCACCCACCGGAGCCATGGCGACATTGCAAAGAATGAGCAGAGCCCACTTCGCAGACTTGAACATGGTGTAGAGGATCACGAAGATGAGCGTGATGGTAATGGGCAAGACCAACATCAAGCGCTTGTTTGCTCGCTTCTGACTTTGATATTCACCCGCCCAGTCGAGATGGTAACCGGGGGGTAGCTTTACGTTCGTATTGACCTTGGCAATCGCCTCTTCGACCGTACTGCCCAGATCGCGGCCACGAACGCTGTACTTGATCGCAACATAGCGTTGGTTCGCCTCGCGATAGATTTCTTCAGCGCCATCTTCGACCTTGACCTGGGTGAGCTGCGCCAAAGAGACGCGTTCGCCAGAAGGGGCGAGCAGACGAATGTCTTGAATGGCCTCCTGCGTGTCACGGTAGGGCTTCTGATAGCGAACGACAAGATCGTACCGAGCCTCGCCTTGCAGTACCTGGCTCACGGCGCCGCCGCCGACCGCGGTCTGGATTGCATCCTGCACGTCTGCGACGTTGATGCCGAAGCGCGCGGCAGCCTGACGGTTGACTACGTAATTCAGGTTAGGTTGACCGATCACGCGGAAGATTCCAAGATCCTGAACTCCCCGGATCTTGCTCATGATGCCCATGATCTCGCCGGTCTTTTGCTCGAGCAGCCTGAGATCGTCTCCGTAGAGCTTGACCGCCAGTTCACCTTTCACACCGCTGACCGCTTCTTCCACGTTGTCTGAAATGGGCTGAGAGAAGTTCCAGATCACGCCCGGTATCTTTTCCAGCTCACGATCCATTGCCCCAACTAATTCCTCTTTGTTTTCGTGGAAAGCTGGGCGCCACTCCGCCTTGGGATGCAGGTCTACGAAATATTCCGTGTTGAAGAATCCGGTGGCGTCGGTGCCGTCATCGGGCCGCCCAACCTGGCTGACCACGTCCTTCACTTCTGGAAAAGCAGCCAGGATGACACGCGCTTTATCCATGGTGGCCACGCCTGTCGTTGGGCCCGTACTCGGCGCCAACGTTCCGCGAACCCAGATCGCGCCTTCATCCAAATGAGGCAGGAACTCGGAACCGATGATTCCACTCAAGCCAAGGAAGCCGGCGAGAAGCAGCGCGAATGCAGCTGCGCTCAAGGTTACCCAGCGGTGTTCGATGGCCCAGGTTGCGGCGTGACGATAGCGATCGGTGAGCCACGTCATCACCGGGTTATGCCATTCTCGCGCGCCCTTCCAGAAGAGGAAACTAGCCAGGACAGGGGCAATGAGCATCGAGAAGATCAGCGCGCCCAGCAAAGCAAACGCCACAGTCCATGCCATCGGCTTGAACAGCCGCCCCTCAACCGCCTGCAGGGTGAAGATGGGCAGATAGGCAGTAACGATGATGCCAATGGCGTAGAAAACGGGGCGCTGCACTTCGTGAGCCGCCTCGCGAATCTGCTCGGCGGGGGTGCTGCTTTCGGATCGGCGGTGGCCAAGATGGCGAACAATGTTTTCCACCATGACGACGGCGCCATCGACCACCATGCCGAAATCGAGCGCGCCCAGTGACAGCAGGTTGGCGGGAATGTGCCGCAGATCAAGACAAATGGAGGCAAAGAGCAGTGCGAACGGAATGGTGAGCGAGACGATGATCGCGCCGCGAACATTGCCCAAAAACAGGAACAGAATGATCACAACGAGGATGATGCCTTCGCTCAGATTGTGCAGAACCGTGTGCGTGGTGTAGTGCAATAGATCGCTGCGATCGAGGAATGGAACGATCTTGACTCCCCTGGGCAGAAACTGATTGTTCAGCTCATTGACCTTGGCGTGAATTCCTTCAAGCGTCGAGTCGGAATCATCACCCTTCTGCAGAAGTACGATCCCTTCGACCACGTCACCGTCATCGATGACTTTGCCATCTTCGTGGCGAATCGCCTTACCGATTTGACCAAGGCGAATCTTAGGGCCCTGCACGACTTCGGCGATATCCTTCACGCGAAGCGCCGTTCCGTTGGCGGTTTTGAGAACAGTTTCCTGAATATCCCGAACGTTGCCGAACAGGCCCACTTCACGAACGTTGACCTGCTGCTGCCCCTGCTCGATGAAACTGCCACCGGCATTGATGTTGTTGTTGGCGAGTTGTTGCTCCACCTGGCCGATGCTCAGACCGTAGGCGATGAGCTTGCTGGGATCGACGCGCACCTGGTATTCGCGGGTAACGCCGCCGAAGCTGGCGACGTCGACAACGCCCGGGACCGACTTGAACTGTTTCTCCAGAGTCCAATCTTCGAGAGACTTGAGCTCCATGTTGTCGTAAGCCGGGTTGGTGCTGTGCAGGGTGTACCAGTAGATTTGGCCGACTGGACTCCAATCGGCGCCAATTTGCGGCTGCAGACCGGCCGGCAGTGTTACCTGGGAAAGCCTTTCGAGAACCTTCTCGCGATTCCAGTCGTTGACGGAGTCATCGTCGAAGATCATCTTCACATCGGAAAGACCAGCCAGGGAGAAGGAGCGCAGATGCTGCATGTGCGGGATGCCCGCCATCTGCACTTCGATGGGGACAGTCACCTGCTGCTCCACTTCCTCCGCGGCCCGGCCGGGCCACTGCGTAATGACCTCGACGTAGTTGTTGGCCACGTCTGGGTAGGCTTCTACAGGCAAGTTGTGGAAGGAGATGGCGCCCCATATGAAGAGCAGGATCGCGATCGCCAAGATCATGAACCGGTTGTTCAGTGCAAAATCGACCAGACCACGGATCATTACTGGTCCACCGAATTTTGAAGGTCAAGCGCCCGGGTCACGACCTGCTGGCCAGCAGCGAGGCCAGAGGTGACCTCCTGCATGCCATCCGGGAGCATGACGCCACCAACCACACCGACTCGCTTGAACTTGCCTCCTGACTGCGGCACATACACCCAGTCGCGATCGTGCAGGTGGAGAATGGCCGATGCAGGTACAGAAGTGTGGTCGAGCATTTTGTGCCCGTGGAAGGTAGCTGTGGCAAACATGCCGATCCGCATCAGATGGTCAGTGTTCGGTACCTGGATGCGGACTTTGGCAGTGCGGATACTGGGATCGAGCACTGCATCGATTTCACTAATCGTTCCCGTGACCACATGGCCGGGGTAGGCATTCAACCGGATATCGGCGGTCTGGCCGACGTGCACCATGGGCAGATCGTTTTCATACACGTCGCAGATGATCCAAACCTGGGAGAGATCTGCGATGGTGAACGCGGTCGCCGATCCTGTATACGTAACCCCCGTTGCCGCTGCGTTGGTTACATTCTGCGCGATGACGACGCCGGCCGCCGGCGCGTAAACCTTTGCAGTAATCGAAGGGTGGGCAGGGTCGACGCCGAGGAAACGCAACTGCTGCTCCGAGGCAGTGAGATCCGTCTTTGCGTCCTGCTCACTGTCGTCCGCAATTTCCAATTGGCTTTTGGCGATGGCGCCCTTGTCGTAAAGCACCTTGGCGCGTTCATCCTGGGTCCGCGCCAGCCGCTCGTCGTTGACCGCCTTGAGGTATTGATCGAAGGCATTCGAGATATCTGCACTCTGCACCTCCATGAGCAAATCACCCTTCTTCACAAAGGCGCCGATCTGCGTGTGGATCTGCACAACACGGCCAGAAGCGATGGAAATGACAGGGATGGTACGAGAGACATCGGGATTGACTGTACCCGTCACATTGAGCATCGAGGTCGATGCGTATTGCATGGCGGCTACTACAGAAAACCGCTCTGGGTGAGCGACGGTGATGAGGTTGACACCCCCCTCGGCCTCTACTTGTACCGCGGGTGGCGCTTGTGCTGCCGGGTCATGCTTCTCTCCACTGCAACCAGTCAATATTCCCAGGCTCAGAGCCGTCGCAAAAACCACGGTCTGCTTCATGAATAATCCTCACACCCCAAAGCGAATTTCCAGTCTTCCCGTGGCGTCTCTACGCCCGCCGGGATGAGTTTTTCAAAGGTTGTTTCGAAACAGTGGGTGAGGTAGAGAGAAGGCTCATATCTCTTAGGCGCCTCACCGTGCCGGCCGCCCACGCCACTCCGTCGACTCCGGCGTTCCACAGTACGGATAGACGGTGAATCACACCAGGAAGTTAGACCTGCTTATTTGCTGCATTTATGGTGACTGCCTGACAGAATGGTACTTCAGCAAGGCAGTCACCATGGTGTCGGTTGACCCTATCTTTCGATCTTGCGACTAACTGTTAAGTTGCAAGGCGATGAGATGTCTTTATCGAGAGATGATGAATAGAATCGGGCCCGTCGGCTCGATCATGACCGATAGGGATTGAGCAAACATGCAGCCTCTTACCCCGGCTGGGCGAACTGGGATTTAGAATAGAGTGTGTAGGTAAGCCGTTTGAGATAACACCTCGATGCCATTGTTCTCTTTGTTCTTTTCCAGAACGCGCAAGACGGCTCTGCTGGTCATCGCCCTGATGATCGCGCTGATTGCGGTGCTAGATGCGCATAGTCCTGCGCAGATACCCCTTGGCCTTCTTTATGTGGCGCCGATGCTTGTGGCCGGCGCTTCGTTGTCCCGTTGGGAGATCGGCGTCGTAGCACTTCTTTGCTCCTGGCTGGCGGAATCATTCGACGCATTCCCGTGGGGCCCTCATACGGGACTGCCACGCGACCTTTTGTATTGCGCGGCATTTTTCTGCATGGGGCTTTTCATGCACGAGGTGATGCGCAGCCGCAAACTATCGGTTCGCCACATGCTCGAGATCGAATCGGAAATGACGGCGCGGCGCGATGCGGAAGAGCAACTCAAAATTCTGGTGCAAAGCAGCCCGGCGGCGATTTTTACCACCAGCTCCGATGGCTCAGTGCTGCTTGCCAACGACGCGGCCAACCGTCTTTTTGGAGTGGAACCCGGCACACTTCCCGGGCAGTCCATTCGCAGGTTCCTGCCTTCGCTGGTGAACGTGCCGGGCCTGGACAGCAATCGCCAGGCGTTTCGCACGGCCATGCAGTGTCGTGGGCGCAGAGCGGATGGCGAGGTGTTTCAGGCCGATGTCTGGTTTTCTACTTACCTCACCAGCGCGGGCCCGAGGCTGGCCGCTATGGTGCTCGATACGTCAGAAGATCTGAGGACGCATGAGGAATCGAGTTTCCACCAGATGCTGGCCAGCTCACGCATTATGGTTGCGGCGATTTCGCATGAAGTGCGCAATGTATGCGGGGCCATCGCGCTGGTGCATGAGAACCTGGCCCGCAGTGGAAAACTGCGGGAGAATAAAGACTTCGAAACACTGGGCACATTGGTGCTAGCTTTGGAACGAATCGCGGCCATGGATTTGCGGCAAACCACAAGCCACGCTGCGCAGGTCGAGGTACAGCCGCTGCTCGACGAGTTGAGTATCGTGATTGAGTCGTCCCTACGGGACGACGGAGTCACGCTTCGCTGGGAAGTGGAAGACAACCTTCCCGCAGTTTGGGCGGACCGGCAAAGCCTGATGCAGGTGTTTCTAAACCTGACAAAGAATAGCGGGCGGGCGATGGAGCAGCAACCACACAAGGAGCTGACAGTGAGTGCGCGGCGTGAAAGTCACGGCGTCGCCATTCGCTTTCACGATACCGGCAGTGGAGTTACACATCCAGATCGACTCTTTCGACCGTTCCAGCAGGACGCTCAATCCACCGGGCTTGGGCTTTATCTATCGCGAGCCCTTATGCGCAGTTTCAGGGGTGATCTGCGTTACGAACCAGAAACCGGAGGAGCGACGTTTGTTGTCGACCTGTCTCCGGCAACTCGAGAAAGCAAACATGATGACCACTATGAGCAGCGAAATACAAATATTGCTGATCGACGACCACGGCCTTTTCCGCGAGAGTCTCAGCCGGCTTCTCCAGACCGAGTCTGACTTTCACATTGTAGGCACCTGCGCCTCAGCAACCGAGGCGCTCGCGTTGCCGTCACTGGGAGAGATCGACGTGGTTCTGCTGGACTACGATCTTGGGCACGAGCAAGGGACGCAGTTTATCGATCGTACGCGCGGCAGCGGGTTTAAAGGGCACATCCTGATGGTGACGGCTGGTATGAGCGACGCGGTGATGCTGCGCTCGCTCGATCATGGCTCCTCCGGCGTCTTTCTCAAGCACAGTCCGCCAAGCCGCCTGGTAGAAGCCATCCGCAAAGTCATGGCAGGCGAAGTGTGGCTTGATCCTGCCGTGACGCGTTCCATCATTGCGGCGGCTACCGGCAATGCGGTCGACACGCAACGGGCGCAGGAACTGACGCAGCGCGAGAAAGCCGTACTGAAAGGCGTGTTCGAAGGCCTGACCAATAAAGAGATCGGCGCGCGGCTAGCCATCTCTGAAAGCTCGGTCAAAGCGGTCTTACAGCAGCTTTTTGAAAAGACGGGTGTGCGGACGCGGAGTCAGCTGGTGCGCATCGCTTTGGAAAAGCACTCGGATGAATGGCTGACGAACCCTTCCTGAGTGGGAGCGGGTACGGGCGGGCCGGCGAGGCAGGGGTGGGGCATTCACCCCGGGGGAAATAGCACCCCGGGGGAAGTGGTTGAACTGCAGATCTCTCCACTGCGCTGCGCTTCGGTCGAGATGACAAAGGGGAGAGTGGGTTCTTACCTCAACATTGGTTACAGGGGATGTTAGAGTAGGCCCTTACCTCAATTACTTGTGACCGACTGGTAGATTTTGAGCAGCTGCGCGTAATTCACTTCCGCGGTGTATTTGCTCTCATACTCACGGCGCGCGTTGACTCGCATGCTTTCCGCTTCATCCGGATGGGCTCGAAACCAGCGGACTTTGTCGACCAGGCCGGAAGCGTTGCCCGCTTCAAAATGCAATCCTGTGCGCCCAGGCTCCACGATGGCCGACATGCTCCCCAGGTTGCTGGCAATCACCGGCAGCCCCACGGCGAATGCTTCCGCAAGAATCATGGGGAAGCCCTCGTACCATCTCGATGGCAGAATGAGAACAGACGCATGCTTCATTCTTTCGAGGATGTCCGCACGCGGCAACCAGTTCAACCAACTGATGCCGGCGCCTGCTTTGACCGCTTGCTCGACGAGTGGCGCAAGGGGCCCATCGCCGGCAATTTGCAAAGGCAACTCACTCCGCAGTGTCTGCCAGGCTTCGACAAGCGTACCGATTCCCTTCTCTGCCGTGAGCCGCCCCACGAACAAAGCGTAGTTTCCCTTGCCGTCACCCAGACCAGGATCCGCCTCCAGGTAGTTCGGCTTGACAACAACCTTCGCCGACGGCAAACCACCTTGTACAAATTTGTTGCGCGCGAAATCTGTAAGCGCGATGTAAGCCGATATATTTGTGCTCCACGTCTGACGGTAATTATGTGTTGCCAGCATGGCTGCCGCTGCCGTGGTTGCCAACCTGCTGCCACGGTAGCAGCCATGCACCACGCCAGGCCACGGAACCTTCTTGCCAACGCACTCTTCACAAACCTGACCGTCGCGAAAGAGGGTCGCTGTGGGACAAAGGAGGCGATAGTTGTGAAGCGTTTGGACGACAGGAATGCCTGCCTGCTTCGCCGCATAGTAGACGCCGGGCGAGATCAGAGGAAACGTGTTGTGGACGTGAATGACATCCGGCTTCTCCCTTTGCATCAGGGAAGACAGTTCTTGATAGGTCCGCTTGCTAAAGATGGTGTCTCTTAGCAGGACCAGGCGGTTAACGCCCTCTATCTGTTCGTTACTGGCCTGATAGAGAAGAACCTCGTGGCCTTGCGACCTCAGAAGATCTGCTTCCTGAAGGAAAACCTGATCTTCCCCTCCCGGCTTCTGATAGGAGTTGTGCACGGAAAGAATCCTCATCGAGCACGGCCCCTGCCGCGGATGGCGCGGACCATCTCCTTCCAGATGCTTTGGGTAAGGAGCACATCGACGGCCTTTTGAAAGAGCGGACGGGGCAAGCGATGAGACAGGCGCCAGAAACGGTCTACGGCGGAATCTGCTTTCAACCCATAGCGGCACAGATTGCGATATGCCTCCTTCATGGCCGGGTCACGATTCAAGCGGTGGCGGATGTAGTTCATTTTCAGATAGAGGGGGTTGCGCTCGATCATGGGGAAAGCGTTGCCCAACAAGGGAGCGACACCAACGAGGTAGCGTTTCTGTTCGAGCCAGAGAGAATCCATGATTTTGAGTTCCCTCTCCAGTCGCCGCGCGGTGATGCTGGTGGAGTTCTGGTCATTTTGGCCATGCAAGCGCCACTGCGCCAGCGGAGCATCGATGGCATATAGTTCGGTCATGAATGGCGCCAGGCGATGAATCATCTGCTCCGCATAACCGGTGTACTCGACCGGGATGGGAAAGATGCGATCGGCTACTTCACGGCGTAGAGCCAGGTTGGTGGTAGGAGGCAGCCCCATCAGGATGCCTGAATGATCGTAGGTGGTCTGCGCGCAGTCTCCGGTTGGAAGCGCGCTCAACAGTGGATACAAACCGCGTTGCCGCTTCTGATCATCGACCAGGCTGGCACGATGGATGGCGAAACCCGCGGCGGGATTTGCACGAAAAGCATTGACTACGGCTTCAATTTTTCCGGGCAGAAAAATGTCATCCGCATCGAGCAGGCAAATGATATCGGAGGAAGAATTGCGCCAGGCGGAATTGAGATTCGCCGCCATACCACCGTGAGGATTGCGGAGCAGCTTGATGCCCAGGCCGCGGCGGACGTAGGACTCGACGACTTCGCAGGAATTGTCATGCGAGGCGTCATCGCTTACGATGATTTCCGCCGGCGGATAGGTCTGCTCGAGAGCACTCTCAATGGCCTGACCAACATACGCCCCATAGTTAAAGCAGGTGATTAACACCGAAACAGACGGACTTTGCGGAAGGCTCTTCAAGGCGACGGGAGCAAGATCGCTCAATGCCGCGCATGGGTGCGTTCCTGTTTCGATGGCCATGCAGGTAATTCTCCTTCCCGGTACATCTTCTCAGATCAGTACCATGCCACTTCTACCAAATTCATTGAAAGTCACCGTCGAAGATACTTTCGACGCAACCGCTCAAGCAGGATGTTGCTCACGATAAAAGGTACGCCACGCGTCAACAAAGCGCTCTTCAGAGCAGGCAGATGCCGCCAACCGCGCCCTGGCCCCCATGGCCTTTCGTGCCGCCGGACTTAAACCAAGCAGTCGCCCCAGCCCTTCCCTCACGCCTGAGGCACTGGTCTCGATCAGGAAACCGTTGTCGCCATCGACAAGCAGATCTTCGACCCCATACAGGTGAGAGACAACGATGGGGAGCCCGGAGGCTGCAGCCTCGTACGTGACGAGCGAAAATGTTTCGTAGAGGGAGGGAAAAACAAAGACGTCAGACGCCCACAGATAGGGCCGAACGTCGGCTTGCATTCCTACAAACTGAACCCGGTGGCTAAGCTGATGCCTGGCAAGTTCCGCGGTGTAGCTGGCGATCAAGTCCGCTTGACCGCCAACGACAATCAGCTTTACCTGGCCGGTCTCTGGCGCGCGTAATGCTTCGAGCAGAAACGGCAGTCCCTTGCGCTCAAACTGCCCGAGAGCTACAAAAAGCGCGGCAACCTGCTGCGCTTCGATACCAAGACTGTTGCGAAAGGCCTGGCGGTCGAAGTCAGCAGGCATTTGCAGCCGATCGACATGGATCGGGTTCGGAAGAACCGTCAACTTGTTCTCGATATACGGAAATTCGGCCCTTAATTCTTCGGCAAGACCACGCGACGGCACCACCACGTATCTGGCACGCGGGTAAGTAAAACTCTCCATCGATGCATGCAGCTTGTGGTCGAGCCAGCGGAAGGCGCCACGCAAACCGCTGGCCCCGGACTTACTCCAATGCTGCTTGAGATACTTGCGGTGGCAAAAGTGCGCGTACAAAAGGTCGCCGAATGCCAGGTTGCTCTCAAGTGCCTGCACCAGATCGAATCTGGGGCCGCCACGCAGCCTGTAGGCCAGATAGCAAATGGGCGCCATGAAGTGATAGACGATGAAAAGCAAGGCCAAAGGCCGTTTAGGCGAAGGCACCCGTATCCAGCGGATCTTTTGCGGGTCAGGATTCTCGAATTCGGGAGCGAACACCGTAAACTCGTGCTCTGCCGCCAGGGCACGCAGCATCGCCAGATGACAACTGCCGATCGGATTGTTGTGCGTTATCTTGTAGTCGAAAATGGCGATGCGCAAGCAGAGGTTCCCCGAGAGCTTTTTTCGTATTTGAGAGCAGTGCTAACTGATTGTATGTGGTTGATTTGGGAAAGGAAGGAAAAGAGCAGGACATATGGGGGAGCCGCATGGGTGGCAGGCGGGTTCGTGACGAGGTGGGTTTGTCCTGACTCGTGGAAGCGTTGCAGATCCCAGAGCATAAAAGCAGGGTACGACTGGCTGCGTTGCCCACTCAAGCCACAATCAGGCTTGAATGGGGCACCCTCGGCCCTCTCTCAGCTAAGAGAACGTGACGAAGTGGCCTTCTCTTAGCTATAGGCGACGCAGGTTTAGGTTAGGCCATCTTGACCAGGGAAAGACGACCCGGGCGCGGCACCTTGCTGACAATCTTCTTTGCGATCTCAAGCGATGCGGTGGCTGCTGGCGAAGGAGCATTGCAAACGTGCAGCGCCCTTTCCCCTTCGAGGAACAGGAAGTCCTCCACGAGATTGCCATCGCGCTGAAGCGCCTGCGCGCGGACTCCGCTCTTGTCGGCAATGAGGTCATCGGACTGAATCTCCGGCACCAGGCGCTGCAAGCTGCGCGTAAACAATGCCTTGCTCCAGGAGCGCGCCAACTCGCGGCCTCCCTCCTTGTAGTAGCGAGCGAACAGCTTCCACGAACCGGGAAAGGTCATGGTGTCGGCCAGGTCGCGCCAGTTTATATCGGTCTTGCGATAGCCCTCACGCTTAAAGCTCAATACAGCATTCGGGCCCGCGTGAATACGCCCATCCATCGCGCGCGTGAGGTGGACGCCAAGAAATGGCAGCTCTGGATTGGGCACCGGGTACACGAGATGACGCACCAGGTGACGGCGTTCGGGCTTCAGTTCAAAATACTCGCCGCGGAAGGGGACGATTCTTGCCTCGGGCTCGGAACCGCTCATGCGAGCGACACGGTCACTCTGCAGCCCCGCACAGTTAATCAGGAAGTGGGTTTCAAGCGAACCCCAGGTCGTCTCAAGCACATATCCGAGCGGCGTGGCATCGATATGCTGAATTTCAGTACCGACCTTCAGATCACCACCCTGTTGCTGTATCTCGTGCACCAGCGCGTGACAAACCTGACGATAATCGACAATGCCGGTTGTGGGCACGCGAATGGCCGCGAGGCAGACGACGTGCGGTTCCACTTCCTTCACTTCTTCGGGGCTAAGCCGCATCGCCGGCACTCCGTTGGTCAAAGCGCCTGCGAACACTCGTTCGAGCCGAGGAATCTCTTCTGGCCTGGTGGCGACGATCAGCTTGCCACAAACCTCGAAGGGCACTCCGTACTCATTGCAAAAGGCCCGCAGAGACTGGTTACCAGCCTGCGACATCTGGGCCTTAAGACTGCCTGGGCGGTTGAAAATACCTGAGTGAATAACTCCACTGTTGCGGCCGGTTTGATGCTGGGCAAAACCGATTTCTTTTTCCACAAGGAGAATGCGCGCAAAGGGATAGCGGCGGCCGAGAGCGGCGCCGGTCGCGAGGCCAACAATGCCTCCACCGATGATTGCAAAGTCGTACATGTGTAACCTCTTTAGAGAAGTTTCAGAATTGATACCCGAGCGGCTTTCGGCGAGATTCGAAAATCCAGTCTGGCAATGTCGCCGCTGGGTACGTTGTTCTGAATACTGCTCTCATTCTCTGCCGGCTTCATGCCGGGGGGCCGGATGAAAGATTGCCACCAGGGGTCGAAGCGAATGCTGATCGACCGGATGAAGGCGATTCTAACTGAAATAGGATGTTAGTCGAGCGGCTTTGTCAGTTCATCGCGCTCGACAATGGCGGAAGGTGCATCCGGATCGGAGACGCCACCCACTGGCGACCGTCGCAACGTGGCCCCCCCAAAGGGGTTCAAACCGGCACGAGTCAAAACGACGGCAAATGCAGCCAGAGTATAGACCTGGGAAGCGACTGCGGCCCATGCGATGCCCACCCCTTGAAACCTCGGTGCAAGCAAAAAGGCAGCGAAGAGGCCTAGTAAGCCGGAAGTCGCGTTCACGAAGTTGAACTGATTATCTAACTGATTGGGCAGCAGTAACTGGAAGATAATCACAGTCGAGAGAGCGAGCATCGGAATGTACAAGGCAAACACACGCAGTATGGGTACTGCATTGTGGAAAGCCGGTCCAAGAACAAACCGCACCAGGATCGGCGCACCCAGGTAAATGGCAAGACCGAAGACCAGGCCGAGGGTCCCGAGCAGGAACAGGCTGAGCTTCACCGTATTGAGGGCGCGGCCAGGGTCATCCTGCACCTGTTTCGTGAGTTTCGGGTAGAGAGCCTGATTCACTGGCCATAGCCCCTGCTGAAACACACGGGTGATGCGGTCAGCGCCGGCGAATTCGCCCAGCGTTGCCAGCGGGGCCACCGAGCCCAGTACGATCCGGGTCAGCGAACCCGCTACCCCCTGCACGGCACGGAACAAGAACATGGAACTACCCAGACGAAGCGAATCCCATATCGACCTCCAGGTAGGCCATCGAAAGCCAACCTCTCTGTAAGCCAGAATCACCGTGACGCCATGCGCGACAACACAGCCCACGCACTGGGCCGCCATCACCTTCCACCCGTCGGAAGGCTTATGCACCAGCACGAAGATACTCAGTGTTGCGAAAACCTTACCGCTGATTTCGAGCGCGCTGGCCAGGCGCATACGCTCCATACCCTGGAAGTACCACAGCATATTGATGCCCTGGCAGACGCCCCAAATGGTACTGGCCCAGAACAGCGCCAGCGAGGGGGCTACATGGTGAGTAAAGCGCCGCGAGAAAACTGCGCCGGCTATGCCCAACAGCGCCAAAAGAAACTTGGCGCCCAAAACCCCTGAAATAAGCTGGGAAAGCCGGTTTCGGTCATGGCGATGCCGCGACGTCTCGCGTGACGCCGAGATATCGAAACCATACTCCACTAAACTTGCGATCACGTCGCCGATGGCCTGCGCAAATATGACAACTCCCCAGCCGGTAGGGCCGAGGACGTGCGCCAGGTAAGGAAACGTGAGCAGAGGCAGCGCGTAGGTGCATGCCTGCACGCCATAGAGCGCGATGACATTGTGTACGACACCGCTGCGCAGAAGTCTCTTGGGATTCAGGTTGTTCAGCAAAGAACCGTCGACGGAAGCACCAGAGGAGGTCATGAGCCGATACCAATACCGATATTGCTCCGTTCGTTCTGATGCACACCACTGGGGTCCCAGGACATATCGGCATTGTGCCAGAGAATTGGTTGGACGCCAATTCCCTGAACCGGGGCCTCCTTAGCGTGCCGGTTTTGCAGATTAAACAGCACCTGGTCAGCGGCCACGAGGAGATCTCTACCAAAACGGCGGTGGTATTTCAGTGCCCATTGGGCGATTGAGCGGTAGCATTGCAGGCGCTGCCGCAGGCTCAGCGAAGAGTGCGCCACGGAACGGCTGAACTGGTGAGCTGCTTTCCATTCCGGGAGTGCGACCGCGTGAGCTTTCGCAGGGTTCCACCATACGGGCGGCGGCAAGGTTCCCCAGCGACGCGTCAGGCGAAATCGTCTCGCCCTGGTTCGCTCCGGCATGCGCCAGGCTGCCTGGGCTGCATGTTTTGTGCTGATGAACAGATGCTCGGGTATTTCATAAAATCTTCCCAGCAGGCCCAACTGCAGCAGCAGAACGCGATCGCTGTGGGTATAGCTGCCCCGCGGCGGCAGTTTGCGCAATGCATCCAGACGCACAAGGCCAGAAATGGCATGGGAGTCGTGGCCTTTAAGCAGTAGATCTCGTGCACGCACAACCGGGTCCGGGGAACCGGTGCGTAGCCGGTTGTCATCATTCTCAAGCAAACGCCCACCCTCGTCGATGACCCGGGTGAGACTGTAGGCGAGAACGAGAGAGTCGTCGGCTTCAAGGCCATCGAGGCAAAGACGGAGAAAGTCGGGCTGAATCATTTCATCCGGGGTGGCCTGTTTGAAATACTTACCGGTGGCCAACTCAAACACGCGCCGGGCATTCCACCCCGCCCCCATGGGCCGCTGCGCGCGGTAGTAGCGAATGCGCCTGTCCCTGGCGGCATACCAGCGGCAGATCTGCCCGCTTCGATCCGTGGAGCAATCATCCGAGATGATGAACTCGAAATCGCTAAACGTCTGGTTGCGGAAGGAGTCGATGGCGCCTTCCAGAAAGCGATCGCCATTGGCAAGCGAGAGCCCGATACTGACAAGAGGCGTTGTACCCATGAAAGCGCTAGGTCCGATCCGATAGAAGTGAGGAACGTAGAGACGCGGCGGGAACGCGTTCAAGAAGAACCAGGAACGGAGGTGACTGCCGGTACGCGAAGTTGTTTTTTATGCCATTCGTTTCAACCGCACAATCAACTGCTTGAGGCGGCTCTGCCGGATCAGCAAATTGATCGCAAAATCAAAAACCGCGTACGGCAGGTAAATGGAAGCTTTCCAGAACCAGACAAACCTGGCGCCCGGCCCTTTGAGGCATTCCATGTAGCGGTCGTAGTGCGCGCGAACGTCGGGGTCTCGCGCAAGCCGGGCGTGGATGTAGCGTGTATAGGAGATATAAGGGTTCAGGCGAACCGGCTTGAATGCCTCGGCCAGGCGAGGATCGAGCGTTGCCAGAAAACGCTTTTGACCGGCCCACAAGGCGTCACAGTACTCCAGCTCTCGCTTGAAAGAAGCCGCCGTCACGCGGTCATGCCCATAATTGTTTGCACTGTGCAACCGATACTCTGACAATGCATTGTCGACCCGGGTCACGTTCGTCAGCAACGGCGCGAGACGGGTAATCAATTGGTCAGGGCAACTCACCAGCGGAGCTTCCACAGGCAGAGGAAAGATGCACTGTGCGACATCCCGATGCAGACTTAACCCGGAGGTGGGGGGCATAAACGGCAGAATGCCGCCATCCTCTAACAAAACCGCGCCGTACCAGCCGGCAGGCAAGGGTGCGGTCATGGGCCACACTCCCTGGCGCCGATTGCCGGCACTCATGCGGATGACGCGATGCACACCGAAACCCGAGTCAGGGTGGACCTGAAAGTCCGCGACAATCCGTTCAACCTTGTGGGGCAAAAAACGGTCGTCGGAATCGAGCAAGGCAATGATCTCGCCCTGACTGACCGCATAGGCTGCATTGAACCCAGAAGCCTGCCCACCATTTTCCTTGCGAATCAAACGGACCCGCGCATCTTTGCGCTCATACGCCTCAATGATGGTGACGGAATCATCTGTCGATCCGTCGTCACAGATGATGAGTTCGATATTGCGATAGGTCTGGTCGAGCGCGCTTTGAATCGATTCCCCGATGTAGCGGGCATAGTTATAGTTGGCGACCAGAATGGAGACGAGCGGCTGCGCCGGTAAAGGGCGCAGCGCGATGGGACTTAACCCGTTGATGGTGTCGCACTCCACAATGGCCATGATATCCCGGTGCAAAGGAAACCAGTACCGGAAATCACAAACCACCCGGGTTGGAGCTGTTTGCAGTGCTCCACCAGCCCGGCTCAGTAAGCTCCTACGCCTTTGACGACCAGCCCAGGGGTGGCCAGAATGATTTTCATGTCGAGCATCAGCGACCATTCGCGAATGTATTCCAGGTCGAGCCGCACCATTTCTTCGAAGGGCAATTCGCTGCGGCCATTTACCTGCCAGAGCCCGGTAATACCGGGGAATACGGCAGAGCGGCCTTCAGACCAGACTTCGAATTCACGGCTCATTCCGTCCGGACCCAGATCGCAGGCGGGTAATGGCCTGGGCCCTACCAGGCTCATCTCTCCACGCAATACGTTGATGAGCTGTGGCAACTCGTCCAAACTGTAGCGGCGAATGAATCGGCCGATCGGGGTCACCCGCGGATCGCGCTTGATCTTGAAGATGTGGCCTTGCTTTTCATTGGCCTCAGCCACGTGCGAGCGATTCATGTTTGTGTACATGGACCGGAACTTGAGGAACATGAAATGCCGGCCGCCGCGACCCACGCGGGGCGCCTTGTAGAGAACAGGTCCCTTTGAAGTGAACTTCACCACGGCCGCAATCGCCAGCAGCGCCGGCGCGAGCAGAATGAGAGCGATGAGCGAGCTCACGATGTCGAATGCCCGCTTGACGACCTCCTGAGTTTTCGTAAAGGCCAGGGGGCGCATTTCCACCATCGGCAACCCATACTGATTCTGTATGTCCATGCGACCTGGTTCGGATCCGATTTCCATCGTGCAATTTACGATCACACCCATCCGGCGGAACACCTTGTTGCAATCAGCGAGCTCTTCTCCAGAGATGGAACCGTTCAAGAGGATGACGCGGTTCAGTTGTTCGCGATTGATTAATGCGGCCAACTCGGCTGTTGTGCCCAGAACCGGCACGGGCAGCGAGAGGCCTTCTGTTGTGTGCCCTTGAGGCACGATCAGCCCCTTGATGACATTCACAACATTGGCTGCACGCATTAAGCCGACCAGTCGCTCAGCATGCAGACTGTCGCCCACGAGCGCCACGCGCGTGTGAGCCGGAAAGTGACGCTCTGCCAGGATCGTAGCTGCTACGCCGAGACATCGGGCAACGCCGAGCGTGACGAAACTGAGCGGAGCAAAAATCAGGAAGAAAGAACGCGAAACGCCGGCGCCAAACTGGCGCGAGAAGAACGTGACCATGGCAATCGCACAGCTTGCTAGTAATGCGCCTTCGGCGGCATTGAGTATGGCGCCCCAAAGACGGACGATGCCCTCACTGCGATAGAGGCGAATGCGCCACGCCATGAGGGTCCATATGGCGAGCACCATCAGTAACGACGGCGCCCAAAGCGAAGAAGCACTCCAGGTGACAGTACGGCTGGCCAATGGATTCAACAGAACACGCGTCTGAATCGCGCAGCTCCAGGCAACCGTCAAGGCAAGAAGATCAAGCAAGAGTTGCATGGTCCAATAGAAGCGTAGATTGCGTACATTCATAACCGCGTTTCCCCCCGGCCTCGCCTGGTCAACCCCAGGGAAGCACTTCTTATTTGGTGCTTTTCGTTATCTCGACATCGGTCTTACCTGCCGACGCGTCGCTGGGGGGAAACACGCGCATCGATTCGTCGTGTTCGTGTTAATCGCGGGCCGAACCCGCATAGCTGTTGTAGCCATTCACGTATCCCGGATCTTCTGTACGAAGATCGCAGTCGTTGAGAATGGTGCCGAGGACCGGCGTGCCGTCATCGACCAAACGCTGCCGTGCTTCACCCAATTGTTCAGGGCTGGTTTCGCCAGCGCGACTGATCAGGATCACACCGTCTGCCACACGGCTTAACAGGCGCGCATCCGTCATGCCGACCATCGGTGGAGTATCGATGAGAATGAAGTCATACTGCGATCGCGCGTTCTCGACCAGGACATCGAGGTACGTAGAGTGCAGCAGCTTCGAGATATTGGCCGGCTCCGATCCGCCGGGCAGAAGGTACAGGCCAGGCACAGTGCTCGGGCGGACAACCGAGTCCAGATTGACCGGACCGCTGCCTCCTTCAAGCAAAGCATCGCTCAGCCCTGTAGCAAACCGCAACCCAAACAGCTTACCCAGGCGCGGGCGTCTGAGGTCGCCATCGATCAGCAACACGCGCCGTCCGATCTCCGCAAGACTGATACCGAGATTTGCGACCGTGGTTGTTTTTCCAGCTCTGGGCCGTGGACTGGTGATCAGGATTACCCGAGGACTGACTCCATTGACGCGGCTGAGCAGAATCGACGTAATCGCAGAGCGATAAGCATCCGCCATGATCGTCTCTTCCACGCACAACTGCACCATCTCGGTGTCGACCACAGCGGCCTTGCCGCCAGAGAAACCATTTTTCCCATCCGGCAAAGCGGCGGAAGTCTGTTTCAAGTTGCGCAAGGCCAGCGGGATGCGTTCGCTGTTGCCCAACCGCGCTGCCGGCACGACCGCCAGTTCAGGCAGGTTAAGCTGTCTAACGCTTTGGCCGGGCATGCGCAAACTGGTATCGTTGCGCTCACGCAGCAGAACGTAGCAGGCAGAGAGCGCGACGCCAAATAGAGAACCGAGCGCCAGATTCAAGGGCAGGCTGGGCCGATAGGGAGACGGTGGTGGGACTGCCGCGCTTACCACGCGGATATCGCTCGACTTAAGAGCAGCCACCATGCTGGCCTGTTTGGCCCGCTGCAACATGCTCTGGTAAATATCCCGGCTGGTTTCGACTTCCCTTCTCAGGCTGTCGTACTTAACCTCTTTCTCTGACTGGTCAGAAACCACGGCGAGTTGCTTGCTGTAGGCCTCAGCCAACAATTGCTTCCGGCGTTCGGTTGAGGAGTGCTGCACGGCAAGACGATTGATGATATTCGTGCGCTGACGCGCGGATAGCTCTTCCAAATCGGCGATTTGTGCCTGCAACTGCTGTATTTTGTAGTTGGCCGGCGTCATGGTTACGCTCAGATTAGCCAGCTGACGTTTCAGATCGGCAAGCCTTGCGCGGTTATCGCGCATGGATGGATCGTCGAGAACCTGGGGCATCGCCTCGGTTGGATTGCGGTGGGAAGCTTCTTCCTGTGACTTTGTTTCGGCTTCGTCCGCTTCCGCCTTCTCCAGATCCGTTTGGATCTGCCGCAATTTATCCGCGGCTATGCTCTCCTGGGCCGCGCTGGGAATCACGATGCCCGTGGTCTTCGCGTATTGCTGGAGCCTGTTTTCAGAGTCTTCGAGCTTTTCGCGCGCCTCGTCCAGTTGCCCCGCGAGAAACTTGTTCGTACTGCCGGCCGCCTCACGCCTGGCATCTTGCGACTGTTCGATGAATTGATCGGTCAGCGTATTTACGATATCGGCGGTCAACTGAGCCTCAGGGCCGAGCACCGAAACGCTGATCAGATCAGAAGATCCCTCCACCTTGACTTTGGCGTCGTCGATCATCTTTGCCACCAACGCTTCGCCTTGTGCAGGCGTAGCAGGAGCAGAATGGCCAAACAGTCTGCCAAGAGCACCGATCGGCCCACGGCCGGTAGACATCGATGTTGCTACCCTGGCTCCCAACACGGCCGCGGTTCCGCGGACTACGGGCGGGCTAACCAGCAGCTTGGTCTGCGTCTCGATGTACGCATCGCTCGTGAGCTGGTTCGATGTGGCTTCGACACCCTTGGTGTCGAGAAAGTCCTGGTTTCGCCCGCTGACCTCGAGAATCGCTTCTGCCTTGTAAGACCTGGGCGTGACCACCGTATATATAGCACTCAGCGCAATGGCCGAGCCAAAGATGATGGCTACGGCGTTACGATGGCGGCGCAACAGAGCGGAGTAATTCACCGAGGCTTCCGGCTGATGCTGATTTCCCACCGCCGGGTGATGCGAAATCTCGATCGAGTTCACGCGTCCGGCGTTCCGGCCTTCAGGCAATCGGGGTCCAGGAATGATCTGGTGGTTCGGGGTCATCGTTTGCAGGTCCTTTCGGTTGAATCGGTTCGCTCACGAAACCGATCTCGTACACAAGCAGTTCTTTTAGACAACGATTCGGCTGGAATGCCGGGTTCTATTTGTAGATGGCTATACCGGTCCCGAGGCCCAGAGCGGCTTCTGCGCCACGCACGGTGAGTACCTTGGCCATGCTGTTGGGCACATAGAGAATGTCGTCCGGCCGCAACTCCACATCTTCTTTTTTGTTGCCCATGATCTTTTTGAGGTCTGTTGGAATCTGCTCCCGCTCAGAGCCGCCACTGGCGCGAAGAATGCGCGTGGAGCCGAGTGCTGCCGTCTTGTCCCATCCTCCAGCGAGGGCCAGGGCCTTACTGACCGACATGGTCTCGTTATCCGTCATGACGTAGCCACCCGGCCGTCCGACGTTGCCCAGCACATACACCATGCGAGCTCGTGGGACGGTAATGACATCGTGCGGCTTAATCAGGATGTTGCCCTGCGGATCGTTGCCGTTCATCACCGAGCGGATGTTGATGTGCGCGACCGTGTACTTTCCTGAGGGATCGGCAAAGGCGCCGCTGACGGGAATAGGGCCTTCACTCTTAAGACGTGTAATCAGCACGCTGTCGCCGGCATCGGGCTTGAGCCCGCCCGCCATACCAATCACTTCCATCAGGTTGCGCGTGCCCTTCAACTGCACCACGCCGGGCGTATTCACGTTGCCGGCTACCGAAACCGGCTGGCTGCGCGAGTCATTCACTTGTACGGTGACCTGCGGATCTTTGAAAAACTTTTTGTATGCGGCCACCAGGTTGGCCTGCAACTGATCGACCGTTAACCCCGCCGCCTGGACGACACCGACCATCGGGAGCGTCACGGTTCCATCGTTGGCAATCTGCGCGGGACGATCGGGAATGTCATCCGCGGCGAAAACGCGTACCGTGATCTGATCTTCCGGCCCGAGGATGTAGTTCATCGCATCCGTAGCAATAGCGGCCGTAGCCGCGACCGTGGAGGTTGCCGAAGAGTTGACCCTGGCATCCACAGGAAGGTTGGCCGCTACACCCGGCTCCAGATTCGACCCGCCGGCATTTTGGGCAAAAGCGGGAACGAGTACCAGACTCTGCAGAAAGAAGGACATCAGGATCGATTTGGATGAAAACTTATGCATAATGAGCCACCCTAAAATTGTTGAAGACCCCGCCGAGATATACCTTCGGCGGCCATAGCGCCGCCCGAAGGAGCGACTGAGAAAGTGCTGACTAAATCACCAAGCGATTGGTCTCGCCCACGAAGGGCCGGCAGAGGGGGGATGTACGCGTATCAAAAGCGTACGACACAGCCTGGACCAAATAGATGAACTGAAGGTAAAGAACTTATCAGGCCAATTTGCGCTCTTCGACTGCCGGAACGTACGGTGAGATCCAGTCGGGGTGGACCTCTACCAACACAGACCGGCGCAAGAGATTGACCGACAACATCAAGCGCTGAGAACACCGTACCTCAACGAGGGTGCCGGCGAGCCCAGCTAAAGGGCCGCGCAGAATGGAAAACGGCTTCGACTCGCTCAGGTCCGTGTAGGGCCAGGACTCAACGGTCACGTCGACTTTTACAATCTGCTGCAGCGCTTCAATTTCTGCTTTTTCCGCAGGTAAAGGATTGTTGCCCGCTCGAACTACGTCAATGACGCCGCTGGTCATCAGCACCGGCACAATCGCAGAACGATTCGTCGCGCAGAAAATGTAACCCGGAAAGAGCGGCATTTCGACAATCCTCGTTCGATCGGCCCATTGCCGCCTGGATTTATAGAGAGGCAGAAACTCCATGAATCCCTTATCGCGAAGCGCAGCGGATACCTGTTTCTCGTGTCGCGGCCGAACGGTAAATGCAAACCACTCGTTCGCTTCGTGCTGCCCTGCTGTCCGATACATGAGCTTCTCCGTTGCAAAGACGAGCTTTGCAAGCTGCAAATCTCTACGGCATCTCATCCAACCATGACTTTGACAGGCTCCCGCCCTCTCAGTCACATGACCGCTTTTCACAGAAACTTTTCTATGGATCTCTTTCACCGTGAAGCCAGCTACGAGAGGAATCGACTCGCCTACTGAACTTCCGGCTTACTTCAAAATATTGCAAGAGACCTGGGGACCAGTTCGAACGATTGCATTCCCCACAACGCGACACTGTCTGATCTGTAACTGATCTTGTCCAGAGTTACACCAAAGTGGTACCCCCGGAGTCTTCTTGTGTCGCGCCTTTTAGTGACCTACTTCCCGTAATCTAGCGACGCCACCACGGAGTGTCAACACTTCGCGTAGCAAGCGGTCACGCCAAAGTGAGTTACCTTCACGTCTGGCATTGCTGTCTTATCGCAGGAACGTTTTGTCCTGCGCATCGGCTCGATCATTCCCGCAAAAGAAAAGAGAATAACCGCCTGCGAAACGAACAACCTTAAGTCGCGCACCCTGTCTTTTCGGCTCTTTTCGACGCAATATGCCGTGGCGCTGATCTATCCCGGGTCATGTAATACGAAATAGAACCAAGGTGGGCTTAGTTACGCCGGGATGTTACTTGCTGTCGGCCAGCGACGATTGCACTCTCGCCAACGCGTTTGGAAAGATACAGGTGTTCTGCAATAGTCACTGCTCGGTTCAGCGTTTGTGCTTCTCCACCGAGGTACGGCCAATTGCTCGCTGCGGCGAGGCTGCTCGCTGCGGCGAGGTTGCTCGTACTTTCAACTGGATTAGAGGACCCCCTGACACTGATCGCTCCACCGGCGATCTGCTCATATCCGCCCGGGTTGCGAAACATCGGCAGCATACATGTCATGCGCATAAGCGAGGGAGTAGGGCTCAGCACGAAGGAGCCTAGGACGCGCCGGCGAGCGAACCATGGAAAGCGTGGGACCGATCACCAACCCGATGGTCAGGTAAAAAGGAATGGCACCCGCGGGGGTCTCCATGACATTACCGAAAAATGCGGCAAGCAATATAGATGCCCAGGCGGCCAGACCGAACGACTGGCCGGTCAGCTTATAGACGCGCCACAACAATGTTCCGCAAGCTGCCTGCAGGCTGAAGAACAAAGCGACGCCAATCCAGCCGCTATAGCCGAGAGCATAGAAAAACACATTATGCGGAGTACGCAATTCAGTTGAATCTCTTAGGTAGCTCACCAGGCTTCTGAGCAGGAAACCGTACCCAGGTCCAATGAGCATGTTGGTATCGTTTTCGTGAGCATTCGCCCAGATAGCCTTCCACCATTTCTCTCTCCAGGTAACGGTGCCGCGGTAAAAGCTTGTGTTTTCTGAACCAGTCAGATCGCGCGCCAGATCGGGGCTTACGGAAGAAATGCCTCGAGCGACAATCTCCGTCGAAGAGATGGCGCCGCCCCGTTCCCCGGGTGAGGGGATGTTGACATCGAGGATAAACCCCACGGTCAACAGCGCTACGATGCCCGCTGCGACGCCGGCGACCTTGCTCATCTTGCGCGATAGACTGCCCCAGATCATGAGCGCCAGCGCCATACCGAGCCACTCTGCACGGACCTGAGCAGCCAGAAATGCCATGGCACTCACCGTCATAGGCAGCCAGAACCGGCTCGGCTTGGGATCGAGACAGAGCAGACCCAGAATGATGAAACCGCCTCCGTCCGCCTGGCCAAAAACAGAAACTCCGTCCGCACCCGGCATCGGTATATCCACGTTGTGGAGCACAAGCAGATAGGCCGGCGCGTATATGCAAAAGCAGACGGCAAACACCTGGATAAACCTGAGCAGAAGTTCCGGCCGGCGAGCACCTAACCACATTCCAAGGAATAAATAGAGAGGGTAGACGTTGAAGACCAGATTCTGAATCGCGACCAGAGGAGGAAACCCCAGCAGGACGCCGCGAATGACCTCCATGATTCCGTAGGCGATAGACGCGAGCAAGGCCCAGGCAAGCGGGCCCAAAGGTCCGCCTTTGGTGAGACCGCCAATCCAGGTATCAAACAGGTTCCGCGGCCGCAAGAGAATGAATGCAGCCAATGTCAGGTCGCCGATGAAGAGCTTGGCTGGAGGAATCCCAAGGTAGGCAAAACTGCGCCCGGTAAGCGAAAGACCGACCAGCAGGAACAAAGCCCACTTCGACCAGTTGTCCCACTTCCAGAAACTAGTGTTTGCTGGTTCCGTCCTGAATTGCTGCATAGGCAGAGCTCCAAATTCACAAGCGCGTTCAGGACAGCGTTGGCGCCAGAATGCTGCAGTCGTCGCGGTCGACCTTCACGCCGCCAACCTCGACATTTCGAGTGCCGGAGGCAAAAAGCATCGCGATCGCCGCTCCCAAGGCGAACTGCTACCCACGTCTGGCAGCCGCCACAAGCGCTAATCTAGGGCTCCGAATGACATGAGTCAACACCCTGAGGTTGTTTCCGGGACACCAATTTGCGTCATTCATGGTTACCTGTGACCACTACGGGAGCGCAGTCCTCACTGCACACCAAAGAAGGTATCGGCTCGATACCGGCGCTAAGAAACTGCTGCGTGTTTTTCCCTGTCGACGGTTCTGAAGCGCGCGCCGGGCTCTGCGGAAAGGCAACGAAAATTTAACACTGCCGGGGCCCCAAAATACCCGGCTGGCGAGCAAATATTCCCTACCAAATCCTTTCAGATCACACATTTAGCACCTACGTAATGGCCCCTCGGTGCCATTTCCCCGGCGATGAAAGACGCGGATAGTAACACCAGCAGGCAAAGCAGAACGACGGCCGCAATACCAGGCGCCACAGAACACAGTTTGACTGTCAGTTCCGTATCCCCAGGCCCTCGATCCAACCGGCTGTCTTACTTCGACGAGGCAATGCATGCGCGTTCCCAATATGCCGCGAGTGTGTTCGGCAATCGTGGCCGGTTGCCTGGTCCTGCTGTCAGGATGCGGTCAACCCTCGTCGATCAATCTTCAGTCTTTGTCGATCACGGCCACTCCCTCCACGGTCAGCGTGGGCGGATCTGTGGTGCTGCATGCCACGGCGCATCTGAGCGACGGATCAACCCAGGATGTAACATCGGGCACCCAGTGGTCCCTTTCCGATACACGATTGGCCACCATCGCCAACGGAGTAGTCACCAGCAAGGCTGCCGGCTCACTCAGCCTACAAGGCGTCTACGTTGAAGTTGCACCCGTACCTTCTTCGGGCTCGAACGCCGCGGCCGGATCGCAAACACTCAGTTCATCCGCGCAAGTCACCATCACGCCCGCGGATACCACGACCACTACGCCTGTCATCACATGGAGCACACCGGCGGCGATTGCCTTCGGCACGGCGTTGAGCAGCGTGCAATTGAATGCGCAAGCAAGCGTGCAGGGAACATTTGCCTACTCGCCGGCGGCTGGAACGGTCCTGCAGCCAGGCACACAGACCCTCACCGCCGTGTTCACTCCCTCAGACACGCAACATAACTCCGCCGTCACAGCGTCGGTACAAATCAACGTCCTGCCGGCTACTCCCGCGACTCCAGTCGCCCCGACGGTCACATGGAGCGCGCCTGCAGCCATCACTTCAGGCACGGCATTGAGCAGCGTGCAACTAAACGCCACCGCCAATGTATCTGGAACATTCGTCTACACGCCGGCTGCCGGTACTGTCTTGCCGGTGGGAACACAGACACTGACTGCAACCTTTACCCCTTCGGACACGGCCGACTACTCCACGGCAAAAGCTACGACGCAAATCACGGTCAAGGCGAACTCCGTTGCGCCGACGATCACCTGGCACACACCTGCAGCCATTGCCTACGGAACAGCGCTCAGTAGCGCTCAATTGGATGCCGTGGCAAGTGTTCCCGGAACGCTTGCCTACACACCTGCCAGCGGTACCGTTTTGCAGGCGGGGACGCACACTCTTTCGGTCAGCTTTACTCCAGCGAACACGACCAGCTACACGGCCGCTTCCGCTTCTGTAAAAATCACCGTGGCGCAAGCAACACCGGTAATCACATGGCCCGCACCAGCCGCAATTCAGCAAGGGACGGCATTGAGTGCGGCACAACTGGATGCGACGGCGAACGTACCGGGTACATTTACCTATCTTCCCTCAGCCGGCACGGTACCACAGGCCGGCACGCTGCAACTCTCCGCGACATTCTCACCCAAGGATGCAGCCGACTACGGCTCCGTCAAAGCCCAGAAATCCCTGATCGTGACCGGTCCGCCGGATCCGCCTCCCACGGGGTGCGGTGGCCCGACCATCCACCTGAATAGCGGCATGAGCCAGAGCGCGATCAAGAGCGCGATCACCACCGCGCCAAACTGCTCGCTGATCGTGTTTGCCGCCGGCACCTACAACATGAGCAGCACCATGAGTGTCCCCTGCAACGCAAACTTAACGCTCACCGGGCCACCCACGACGCCGGCTACCGCGATACTCAACGCCACGTTTGCCAACGGCGAAATTTTCTATATGAGCGGTTGCAGCGGTATCACCCTTGAGTACCTGGGCTTCGCCAACACGGCCGGCATCTATGTAAACGTGCCCTCTACGGGCGCCAGCGGAATCACCATCAGCCATAGTCAATTCTTCGGCCTGCCGGGGAACGCGACCAATTATCTATCTGAAACCGGCATCTACTTCACGGGCTACGCGACCGGTGGAACACTTTCCAACGTAAACATTACCTGGAACAACTTTGGCTCACCCACTGACTGTGAAGGCGCCATGACGCAGCAAACGGACCAGGGTGGATATTGTTCCGGAATCGTCTTCACGGCCAGCCTCGACAACATCACGGTGAGCAACAATACGTTTCAGCACCTTGAAGAAGGCTTTCACGTCAACTGTACCCAACCTGGCTGCACACCGCCAACCAGCAATACCTGGAAGAACTTCACGGCCGAGAACAACGATTTCAGCCAGATCCATCGCATCGGAATGGAAATGCAGCCGCAGCCTTCCAGCAACATCGTGATCCAGTACAACAGTGAGCACGATTTTATTAATGGATACTACTCAACGATGGGTATCTCGAGTGCCTGCTGCAACAACGGCGCTGACAGCCCGGGCACGATCGATTCCAACAATGTGCTGATTGCGAACTTTCCGGCGCCGAACGCTCCCCCCAACTATATTCCCTTCGCCATCGAGTTCTGGGGAAACGGAGCTTTGGCCCAGGGCAATCTGGTCCAGGGCTACTGGGCAAACGGCATTGCCTGGGGTTACGCGCCCAACGCAATTATCTCCAACAACACTCTCTGCGGGCCCAACATGGCCTTACCCGATGGCGGCTACATAAAGAATGAAGAGCATCAGGCAACACCCACGATTACGAATAACACAATCACCTTAAACTGTTCTGCGATCGCCAGCACGGCGCCGAGCCTATCACCCGCGCCGGGCACAGTGTCTGGCCCGGTCACGGTGACGTTGAGCGATACGGGTACAAACCACTCGATTTACTACACGACCGACGGCAGCACGCCGACCACATCTTCGACCCTGTACACCGGTCCATTTTCCGTAGCCGCGGGAACGACAGTGAACGCGATCGGCATGTGGGGCCGCGGCGCCAATGCCAAGAGCTATCCCGCCGGGTATGGTTATGTGCCGAGCGGCGTGGTGAGTGCGACTTACCTTGCCAGCGCGGTGGCCAAACAACCCACAGCCCGCGCTGCCATCGTAAACGGAGCCAACCTGCCAACCGTCGCCGAAGGGCGCGAATATGGCAGTACGGCTGTGTTGACTTCTGTAGCGATCTCGCCGCCACAAGCTGTCGTGCATATCGGCGGCACGACCCAGTTGAAAGCCGTCGCCCGCTTCAGCGACGGATCGTCGAAAGACGTGACTGGCCAATTCACCTGGAAATCTTCAGACACGCGCACGATCACTACCAACGCCGCAGGACTCATAAGCGGGCTCGCCAGCGGCAAGGCAACCATCTACGGAACATACCAGGGGCTCCAGGCGAGCTTGAAGGCAACCAGCACAATCGGTGAGTTGGTGTGGAACGGTCCGCTCGTGATTACAAGAGGGGGCATATATACAGGCAACTGGCAGAGCAGCGATGGCCACACCGCGGCAGTCACCGTGAACACGCAAGAGCCGGTGACCATTGAGAATGCACATATTCGCAGCAGAAGCGATCTCATCAGGGCGGGCGTCGCGGGCGTAAACCTCACCATCCGCAATAGTGCCGGTGTGGCCCTCACTCCCGCTGAGAACAACCGGATGAATGGGGTTTTCCTCGATGTGACTTCCCCGGCAGGTCTCGATGTCGAGAACAACTATCTTGAGAACGCCGGCGGCGGCGTGGTGGTGCACGGGTACGCGGGCAATCGCGATGGCAAGCAAAGCATCGTCGTCTTCGCCAACCGGGTCCGCAACATCAACGGGCTGCTTAGCCATGGCGCCGGCCCCTCCCTGGCGGGCGCGAGCGCCGCTTCGCCACGCCCCGGTTCGCCACACTTTGGCCCGGCACACTTTATAGAACTCGACGACGTGCAATCCGTGCCCGGCATTCTTTTCGGATGGAATGAAGTCATCAATGATCCCGACCATAGCCTTGCCGGAGACAACATCGAAATATTCAGGTCGAGTGGAACAGTGAACCAACCGCTCGAAATTCACGACAGCTACCTGCAGGGCGCCGATCCTCACGGCGGCGGTATCGCAATCAAGGGAGGCCTTGACGACACAGCGCAAAATGCCGCCGCATTCAACAACATTCACGATAATCAGATCGTCAGCACGGGAAGCCACGGCATCGCGTTCTTCGCCGGGCACGACAACCTGGCTGCCAACAATCGCGTTATCTCCAGCGGCATGCTACAGGCTGGAAGAAAGAATATTGCACGATCGGTGGGAATGGCGGATGACGATCGCACCGGTCGGAGCATTAGGAACGGAAGTATGTACAACAACACCATGCGCGATAACACGATCGGATGGATGTGCTGGGAGCCCAGTTGCGCAGCCCTGGGAAACCGGATGGATGCACACTTCTCGGCATCGCCGGGAGACTACTCCACCAATTCTGTTCTTATCTCACAGCCCATTACCCGCCAGATGGAGGAAGAGGAATATCAAATCTGGCTGAACAAGATCAATGCAGCGGCGGTGAGCATCGGGCCCGCGTTCCAGAACTGACGCCGGTTGTAACTCTTAACGCGCGAGTGAATCTCCACGAAAGGCAATCGAATGTCGACTCAGCAGATCAATACTTCGTCTTGAGGCTTCGTCACGGGAAATGCAGGCGGCCCAACTTATGGCAGGTGACCGTATGTTGGCCGAAGCCAGATTACCGAAGTGACCATAGACAGCCGCAACGGGAACGGCATCCTTTGCCTTAGTGACACAGCGGCGGGAGATCACAATCTATAGTCAACGCAAAGGAATAAACCAAAGGAATAAACTAGGAGTGCCGGCCATCCGGGCCAGGCGGGAACGATGGGAACGATGGCCGACCTAGTCCCAGAGGGTGCGTCAAAGCATAAGGCACGTTGATCGCCGCGGTTAGAAATGAGTGATTTATGAACGAAACGTTGTTCAGTTCGTTGTCTGCACCTCCGAGAGTAAACATTCTCGGCGTCGGCGTGAGTGCGTTGAATATGCAAACTGCCCTGCTCGAAACCGAGGCACTTCTCGATCGAGACGGACACGGCTACGTGTGCGTAACCGGCGTGCATGGCATCATGGAAGCGCAATCGGACAAAGAGTTTCAGAAAATTTTGAATCGCTCGTTTCTGACCACACCGGATGGCATGCCCACGGTATGGCTGGGCCGCCTGCATGGCTTCAAGCATATGTCTCGCGTCTATGGCCCGGACTACATGCTCGGGCTTTGCGAGCGTTCTGTCGCGCGTGGCTACCGACACTTTTTGTATGGCGGCAAAGAAGGCGTTGCCGAAGAATTGCGGGCCGAACTGATTCGGAGATTTCCTGGACTCAGAATCGTGGGCACGTACACGCCGCCGTTTCGCCCACTCAATGCAAATGAGGAAGAAGACCTTCGCGCACAGTTGAAGTCGTCACAAGCCGATGTGTTGTGGTGCGGTCTGAGCACGCCTAAGCAAGAGCGGTTCATGTCTGCCTATCACGACCGGCTGCCCGTGAAGTTGATGGTCGGGGTAGGCGCCGCGTTCGATCTCTTGAGCGGAAACCTGAGCGAAGCACCGGATTGGATGAAGAAGGCAGGGTTACAGTGGCTGTACCGTTTGATCAAAGAACCCAAGCGGTTGTGGCGGCGCTATTTGCTCAACAATCCTCGCTTTACGTGGCTCACCTTCTTGCAGCTCACCGGGTTGAAAGCGTTTCGATAAACTTCTTCCCATGCTGCGGAAATATTCCCTGACGAAGTTCATCGGCGATGCGAGTTGTCAGCAACGGATCAACCCCGGAAATTCACGCGTTTGTTACTTCTCGATCACAGGCCTTTCATGATGCGCCATCATCCTGAAGGGCGGTCGTGAAAGCGGCCTTGAAGGGAGTAACCGATGCAAAAGCTTGTAGCGACGTTGTTAGCCTCGCTCTTATTTTCCGGGTCGCTGGTCAATCCATTCGAAGCAGGCGCACAATCGCGCACTGCAACCCCGATTAAGCACCTTGTCGTCATTTTTCAGGAAAATGTTTCGTTCGACCATTATTTTGGTACCTATCCGAATGCGCTGAATCCGCCGCATGAGCCGGTCTTCCGGCCTGCGTCCGATACACCTTCAGTGAACGGGTTCACCGATGGGCTGCTGTTCAGCAATCCTAACTTCCTCAACAAATCAGTGAATGGAGCAGGGGCTGCCAACCCATTCCGTCTCGACCGCTCTGAAGCAGCGACCGCCGATCAGGATCACGATTACACTGCCGAGCAGCAGGCATTCAACGCCGGTTTGATGGACTCATTCCCCAAGTTCACCGGCACTCCCGGTCCTCCACCAGCCGGGCAGACCACTGGCGGTCTGGTCATGGGCTACTACGACGGCAACACCGTGACCGCGCTTTGGAACTACGCACAACGGTTCGCCATGAGCGACAACTCTTACGGAACGAACTTCGGCCCCTCGACCGATGGAGCCATTAATTTGATCGCCGGCCAGCTCAATGGGGTGACCGACCAGGTGAACGCAGGCGCGGATGCGGTTTCTGATGGCAGCGGCGGCTACACCCTCATCAGCGATGCCGACCCCATTGGCGATGTGTGCTCGACGACCACGGGCGCCCAGGTGGCCATGGGCGGAACCAACGTAGGCGATCTGTTGAACAGCCGCGGAATCAGCTGGGGGTTCTTCGAAGGTGGCTTCGACCTGACCGTCAAGAACGCCAACGGCACAACCGGTTGCGCGCGAAGCACCACTTCGGCAATCACCGGCACGAAGAAGGCAGACTACATTCCCCACCACCAGCCCTTCCAGTACTACACCTCTACCCAGAATCTCAAGCACACGCGGCCCAGCTCGCCGAGCACGGTTGGCATCGACGGTGACCCCGCAAACCACCAATACGACATACACGACTTCTACGACGCCGTGAGCGCCGGCAACTTCCCGGCCGTAAGCTTCCTGAAAGCCCCTGGCTTCCAGGATGGCCACGCCGGCTACTCTGACCCTCTCGACGAGCAAACCTTCGTCGTGAACGTAATCAACTTTTTGCAAAAGCACAGGGACTGGGAAAATACCGCAGTCGTGATCGCGTACGACGATTCCGACGGATGGTATGACCATCAGATCGGTCCGATCGTGAACCAGTCTGCCACCAGCGCAGATGCGCTGAACGGTCCTGGGCTTTGCGGAACCGGCTCCAACGCGTTGCCTGGTGTAAACGTCGCTCACGCCCAGGGGCGCTGCGGATACGGTCCTCGTCTTCCACTGCTGATCATCTCTCCTTTCGCGAAGCACAACTACGTCGACCACACCGTCACCGATCAAAGCTCGATTCTGCGCTTTATCGAGGACAACTGGCTTGATGGGCAACGCATAGCTGGCTCGTTCGACGCCATCGCAGGCAAGCTGAACGGAATGTTTGATTTCAAGGGGAGACCGGAATTCAGTCCCTACCTTCTCAACCCCTCTACCGGTGAACCCACGCACTAGCCTCGTAACCAGGAGCGTGCAACAAGCAGGGCGCGGAGAACTTCTTCTCCATGCCCTGTTTCATTTATTGTGCTATCAGTGAGGCTTTGGATTTGATCACGCGGCGCAAGTTCCTCGAGCGAACCGGAGTTTGGGCCGCAGGGGCCTCGTTCAGCAAGTTGCCCTCATCGCAGGAAAAGTTAACTACACTCGACCCGGCAACGCTGTCTCCGTATGTGGACCCTCTTCCCATTCCACTGATCGCAAAGCCCAATGGAACTCGCCCCAGCCCCGAAAATCCGCTGTTGCAAATTCCCTACTATCGTGTGGCGATGCGAGCAATAGAAAGTAAAGTTCACAGAGATTTACCGCCCACACGCATGTGGGGCTTTGGAGCGGCGTCTCCTGGTCCGACGTTTGAAGCGCGCAGCAACCAGGGCTTGCTTGTGGAATGGGTGAACGAATTACCGCAACGCCACTTCCTGCCCATTGACCATGCACTTCACGGTGCGGAAGCCAGCCTGCCGCAGGTGCGCAGCGTGATCCACCTGCATGGCGGCAAAACACCACCTGATAGCGACGGCTACCCTGAGCATTGGTACATACCGGGCAAGTCCGCAACCTCTTACTATCCCAACAGGCAAGACGCGGCGATGCTCTTTTACCACGACCACACGATGGGCATCAATCGCCTGAATATCTATGCCGGCATGCAGGGTATGTATTTCATTCGCGATGAGGCAGAAGACTCGTTGAATCTTCCGCAGGGCAAGTACGAGATTCCTCTCCTCATCTACGATCGCTTTCTTCTACCCGACGGGCAGCTTGAATACCCCGTCTCAGGCAAGGCGAGTGCGCCTTGGGTTCCCGAAGTCTTTGGCAATGCCATCCTGGTGAATGGAAAACTCTTCCCTTACCTCGACGTGGAGCCGCGCAAGTATCGCTTCCGCTTGATGAACGGATCGAACGGCCGCTTCTACCGTTTTTCTCTGGGCAAGCTACTTCCCTTTACGCAAATCGGCACCGACCAGGGGTTGCTGCCCGCACCCGTTACCACTCAGCGTGTCGTCGTGGCGCCGGGGGAGCGAATCGACTTTGTTTTCGATTTCAGCGCCCATGCGGCAGAGACGATTCTGTTGCGCAGCGACTCCTTTGAGATGATGCAATTCAGAGTGGCGCCCAAGGGAACGGCGGAGACTTATTCGCTGCCTCCCGCGCTGCGCACAGTCGCCCGTATTCCCGAAAGCCACGCTGTCACCACGCGGCGCCTCACACTCGATGAGCGCATGGACCTGGTGCAACAGTCGATGGGCATGCTGCTGAACAATACTCCGTGGCATATGCCGGTGACCGAGAAGCCTGTGCTCAACACGACGGAGATATGGGAACTGGTCAACCTGACCGAAGACGCGCACCCTATTCATTTGCACCTGGTACGGTTTCAGATACTCGACCGCCGGCCGTTCGATACTTTTGAGTTCCAGGATAAGGGTACCGTGCGGTTTACCGGACCAGCGATTCCACCCGCGCCCACCGAGAGCGGCTGGAAGGATACCGTACGCGCAGACCCCAGTTTGATTACCCGGATCATTGTTCCCTTTGAGGGATTTGCCGGCCGATACGTGTGGCACTGCCACATCCTCGAGCACGAGGATAACGAGATGATGCGGCCGTTTGAGGTCGTTGCGGCGTCTTAGGCAAGTCTCTCGGAAAACGGTCGCTTCTAAGAAAAGATGAATCGCCGTATTGCCACCGAACAGTGAACAATCCCGTAGAACCCGGGCTGAGCCAAGCCGAATGGCGACGATTGAAGATTACCCAGGATGAAATCCAGTATGAAATCCAGGATGAAATTCTGGATGAAATTCTGGGTCATCTCGGCCCACGAGAGCCTGTTGCGGAGTCATCGCAAGAAGGCCTCCGGGAGGCCACCGTCGACAGGGATGAGATGCCCCGAAGTACAGCGAGACTGCGGCCCGGCAAGAAACAGGATTGCGTTCGCGCAGTCTTCAGGGTCGATCGGTTGATGCGTCAGCGTGCGCTGTGCGTAGAAGCTTGCCAGCAGCGTTCGCAGTTCGTCATCCGTCATCGCGTGTTCAAAGGGCAGGTTGTACTTGGTGAGCGACGCTATGACCCGGTCCCGCGGAAACATGGTCGAGCCTTTGACTACCGTGGCCGGGCTGATGCCATTCACGCGCACTTTAGGCGCATAGGCAACCGCCATTTCGCGCACCAGGTGGCTGACCGCAGCCTTGCTGACGTCGTAGGCTTCACTGCCGCGCTTGGCAACCACCGCATTGGCGGAGCTGGTGAGCACAACGGAAACGTCGAGCGCTTGCTCGCTCAGTATCTTTGCCGCTTCCTCCACCAGCAGGTGATTCGCCGTCACGTTAAGCTGCAACGTCAGTGCCCATTGCTCGTCGGTGACATGGCCATCAGGTGACGAAGGAAAAATAGCAGCCGTGTTGATGACGATATCGAGACCACCGAACTCCGCCACGACCTTGCGCAACAGCGCGCGAATGCCTGCTCGATCGCGGATATCAACAGAAGCTGCGAGCTGAAACTCCTTGCCTGCAATGGCAGTTGCCTGCTCTGCAGACTTTGCTGCGCCTTCCTGATCGCGGTCGGCGACAACCACGTGCGCGCCGCGGCCCGCGCCTAGACGAATCACTTCTCGTCCGATGCCGCTGCCACCGCCGACGACGAGCATGATCTGACGGCTCAGCTCCTTCTCGGGCGGTTGGCGGCGAATCTTTGCTTCTTCCAACGCCCAGTATTCGATCCGAAAGGCTTCAGACGCCGGCAGCGCGACATAGTTGCTATGAACCTGAAACAAACCGCTCGCTGCCGCCGGACCCGACTGCGGCAAGACCGCAGGCGCCGCTCCTGATTCGAGCGCGGAAGCCCCCTCCATCACATGGATGGCATTGACATAAAACTCACCGGTGATGCGCGATTCTGTCTTGCTCTTGCCGAAGCTGAACATGCCGATGCCGGGAATCAACACGACCGTGGGGCTGGCATCGCGCATCGCCGGATCGTGCGGCTTCGCATGATGCTGGTAATATGACGCGTAGTCTTTGCGGTATTGCGCCAGTGCATCGTCAATCGCCTTGCGCAACGAGGCAAGATCGCTCTCCGGTTCCCAGGGCACATACATCGGGCGAATCTTGGTGCGAATGAAGTGATCAGGGCAACTTGTTCCCAGGAATGCGAACTTCTGCGCATCCTTGCTGTTGATAAAGGCATGTACTTCAGGGAGCGCCGTAAACGTCCCGATCATGCGCTTCGCTGCTGAAATCCGGCCGCGCACGTAGGGGAAAATATCGATTGCCAGGTCACGAAAATCCTTGAGCGGCTGAAGGCGCGGGCCACCGAAAATCTGCGTGCCTTTCGCCGCAACATGCTCCTGCACAAACTGACCCAACTGATCGATGATGGTAATGGTGCTGAGATAGCACGCACGCTGCGTATCACCCCAGGTGAACAGACCGTGGCCACCAAGAATCACGCCATCGCAGCCAGGATTATCTTCGACCACCTTGCGCAGCATCAATCCCAATTCGAAGCCCGGCCGCTGCCAGGGCAGCCACACCAGCTTGCGCGCAAAACGTGCATTGAATTCAGCCATCTTCTCAAGGCCGTTCGCGGCTGCGGCGAGGGCGATGGCCCAATCCGGATGAAGATGGTCGACATGCGCGAAGGGCAAGAAGCCATGCAGGGCTGTATCGATGGACGCGGCCACGCCGTTCTTGCCGAAAGTGCAGAGTGGATACATCTCCACCATCTCGTCTTCGAGTGCTACCCCACGATAGCTAGCCTCAAGCGCGAGCAGCTTCTGCATATAGAGCGTCGCGAAGCCACTGCGCTTGATGCTGCCGAGATCACCACCGCTTCCCTTCACCCAGAGGACAGGTTGCTGGCTGCCGTCGAGCGGATCCGTCTCAACGATCTTGGAACTGGTGTTCCCGCCGCCGAAGTTGGTGATCCGCAAATCGGATCCGAGAAGGTTGGAACGGTAGCGCAAGAGTTCAGGTTCGTCGAGCGTGCTGGCAAACTTTTCGTCCCAGCGGTCATCGAGAAAGCGGAGCGTGGCGAGTGCAGTGGTGGTCATTCTGGGCCCTCAGTGGGTTTCGATAAGACGTTCAAGTTTATACGGTTTAGAGGACAATTCATGAGGTAGTACTTGCAGTGAGGGGCGGACAGCGTTGCCCACACAAGCCAACGGCAAGCTTGTATGAGGCACCCTGAGCATTTTTGTTCCCTTTGGCGGCCAAAGGCCTTCGGTCGAGATGACGCTATGCGTAGGTGGTCGCACTCGCCGTGTTCTTGGCCGCGCGCTCGCGAGAAATCTGCTCCACATACCCGCTCTCGTGCATCGCCCGCAAAGGATCTTCCGGCAATCCATGGCTGCTACGCCATGCCCGCACCTGCGGACGCACATCCTCCCAGAATGCCGAGCGAAACAGCTCCTCCGCCTCCACCAGCTTGCACTGCGTCTGCAGAGTCGCCAAGTGCTCCAGGTCGACCAGCGCCGCTTTTGCAAAAAGCTCCTGCGCCTGCGCCACCGTCTGCACCATGGCCTCAACCTTCCCTTTAAGGTTATGGCTCTGGTCGATCATGAAGGCAACCGGGCTTGCGTTACCGGGCTCCGCCGTGTAGTTCAAAATTTCATGGAAGATTCGAAACACTTGATAGGGATCAATCGACCCGAGGGTAAGATCGTCGTCGGCATACCTGCGGTCATTCAAATGGAAACCGCCCAACATCTCCAAATGTAGTAACCACGCAACAATCTGCTCAATATTCTGAGCCTGGTAATGATGCCCGGTGTCGACCAGCACTTTCGCCTGCGGACCCGCGAGGCGAGCCAACTCCAGGGCCATACCCCAGTCAGCAATGTCAGTGTGGTAGAAGGCCGGCTCAAAAGGCTTGTACTCAATCAATAACCGCTGATTCGACTGCATCGCAGCGTGCACCTGACTGAAGATCTCTTCCATCCATCCAATGCGCTTCCGCATACTCTGCGTCCCCGGGTAATTCGAACCATCCGAAACCCATGGAGAAATATCTTGCGATCCAAGCTGCCGCGCAATCTCGACGCAGTCCAGCAGGTGAGTCAAAGCCTTATGCCGTATTTCAGGATCAGGATTGCAGATCGATCCAAACTTGTATTCCTGCGCCTGGAAGAGATTAGGATTGATCGATCCGGCGCGGATTCGATATTTGTTTTCGAGCGCGCGAATCTCGGCAACACTCGCCGTTCCCCTGGGCAGGTCCCACTCCACATGCAAGCCCATCGTTGGAGTGACGCCGGTCCATTGATTGATCTGTGCCGCGTCGGCAAACTTTTCCTCAATCGAAGTTGCTGCCGCCGTCTGGATAAACTTGCCGAAGCGTGTGCCGGTGTTGGCAAAGCCCCAAGAAGGAATCTCGATGCGGAAACTATCTAACGCCTTGAACACTCGTTCAACTTTGTCATGCTGATTCATGGTCAAGCCTGATTTCCATAGCGAACTAATTTCGATTGGAACACTTAGACCTAGGAGGATAGCAGATTCCGCTAGCCTCGGGCAGCGGAGTTAAAGGCTGACCTTGCATGTTTGCGCACCTTTTATACGAGAATGAGCTATGAACGACGTACGCATGGATAAATGGCTGTGGGCAGCCAGGTTCTTCAAAACGCGAGCGCTCGCTGCAAAAGCCTGCGAACTGGGTCGGGTCGTCTCCAACGAACATGCCGCCAAGAGCGCGCGCCCGGTGCGCGTGGGCGATATGCTGCAGATCAAGAATGAGGGTGGGGAGTTCCAGGTGGAAGTTTTATTGCTGAGTGAAATGCGGGGCCCGGCCGCGGTGGCGCAAACCCTTTACCGCGAAACGGAGGCCAGCCGCGCTTTACGCATCAAGCTGGCCGAAGAGCGCAAGGCGATGCCGCAGTTTGAGGCTCTTGGAGGAGGCAAGCCCTCGAAGCGCAATCGCCGTGAACTCAACCGGTTGCGCGGGCGCGGGTGAGGGTCTCAACGGCCCGGCGTGCCGTGGGACCGAAGGCGGCCGCCCTTTACATCCCGCCATAAGCACTGCCGAGATAAGCAGTGACCCAGCCCCGAAACCCTCTTCCTTATACAATCCTCCCATCGCATTCGCTCGACAGGATGACACTTCGTGGAACAACACCTCGCCGACTCTGCCACCGCTGCCTCTTTAGGTGAGATCGGCCTGCCCGAGCCCATTTCTCGACTTGCATCCCGCACCTGGGACGTGATCATCGTCGGCGCCGGTCACAATGGGCTCGCCTGTGCGGCCTATCTCGCGCGTGCCGGCAAGCGCGTGCTGGTGCTCGAGAGCCGCGCCCGTGTAGGCGGAGCCTGCACCATCGAAGAGCCATTCCCCGGCGTCCGCATGTCGCCCTGCGCCTATCTCGCTGGCCTGCTTCATCCCCTGGTCGTGGACGAACTCGAGCTGCCCAAGCGTGGCTTTCACTGGACACCCGCCGTCAATGGCCTTTTTGTTCCCTTTTTTGACGGCACCAGCGTGCAACTCTGGGATGACGATGCTGCCTGCGAAGCAGAGATACGGCGCTTCTCACCGCGCGACGTAAGCGGCTGGAAAGCGATGTCGGCCGTGATTCAGCGCCTGCGCAACGCGCTGCGTCCTGCCGGCGATCGCGATCTGTGGATTGGCGATGCACCCTCCCAGGATGAAATCGACGCTCGCCTGGGCAACGACGAGGAAGCACGCCAGGTACTCTTCCACTGGTCGATGGCGGAGTTCGTCGAGCATTACCTCGAAGACAAGCGGCTGCAATCCGCCTACCTCGGCCAGGGAGTCATCGGCACCAATGCCAGCCCGTTCGATCCCGGTACCGCCTCGATTCGCTATCACCACTCCTCCGGCCGGCTTGGCGGCATTCCGGGAATGTGGGGCTATGTGCAGGGCGGAATGGGCATGGTGTCCTTCTACTTCTGCGATGCGGCGCGCGAAGCCGGGGCGGTGGTCGCTGCGGGGGTGCCCGTTCAAGAGATTCTGCCGGGCGAGGGCGTACTGCTCGAGGGCGGCGAACGCATATCTGCACCCGTGGTCGTTTCAAATGCCGACCCTGTCGTGACACTCCGGCTGCTCGGCAAATCCGCAAGCTCCGGCTTTCGTTCCAAAGTAGACAACCTTGCGATTGAGGGCTGCACCGTCAAGCTCAACGTTTTGTTGAGCGAGCTGCCAGACTTTGTTGCCCGCCCTGGCCAGAACCAGCCCCACCACTACGGCCAGATCAACGCCCCACTGACCCATGCGGAATGGAAGGCCAGCTTCGCCGCCAGCAAGCGAGGTGAATTGCCTGAACACCTTTGGTGCGAAATCTATTTCCAAAGCGTGCATGACGCAAGCGTCGTTCCCGCAGGCCAGCACACCATGAGTGTGTTTGCGCAGTACGTGCCGCATACCTTTGCCACCGGCTCCTGGGATGACCATCGCGCGCGCGTACGCAAACTTGCATTCGACTCCATCGGCCGATTCTGTTCCAATCTGCCCGCTGCGGTGGTCGACGCCCAGGTGATGGGTCCGCCCGATATCGAAGAAAAGGTCGGCCTCACCGGCGGCCATATTTTTCAAGGCGAGTGCCTCCCCTCAAACATGTGGAGCCATCGCTTCGCCGCACGCACCGGAATGCCTGGCGTCTACCTGTGCGGCGCCTGTACGCATCCCGGCGGAAGCGTCATCGCCATGAACGGCCGCAATGCCGCGATGGCCGTTCTAAACGATATGCAGTAGATCGTTCCAACGAGGTTATGGATGACGACCGAGAAGTTGAAACGTGAACTCGGTTTCCGCGATGTGCTGTTGTTTTACATCGTCAGCAGCCTAAGCCTGCGCTGGATTGCGACCGCAGCCGCATCGGGCCCCTCCGCCCTTGCGATCTGGGTGCTGGCCTGCATCGGATTTTTCCTTCCCCTCGCCGGCAGCGTACTCGAACTGTCTTCGCGGTACCCACAGGAAGGCGGCCTCTACGTCTGGACGCGCGAGGCTTGCGGTGAATTCGCCGGCTTTATGGCTGCGTGGACTTACTGGATGAGTAATTTGCCCTACTTCGCTGCCGTGCTCTACTTCGCGGCAAGCAGCTTGCTCTACTTCTCTCCACGCGCTCAGCATCTGGCCGACACCAACCTGTACTATCTCGGCTTTACCGCAGGCATCCTCACGCTCATCACCGTACTGAATACGCTCGGCCTCAACTTCGGCAAATGGCTCAGTAATCTTGGCGGAATCGGTATGGCGCTACCCGTCTTGATTCTTATTGCGCTCGGTGTGCTCTCGTTCGCGCGCTTCGGCTCGGCGACACACTTCACCTGGGCATCTGCCGTGCCTCGGGCCCAGGTGAAAGATCTTATCTTCTGGTCGACCATATTTTTTGCTTTCAGCGGTACGGAATGTGTTTCCTTCATGGGCGACGAAATCAAAGACGCACGCCGCGCGATTCCCCGCGCACTGCTCATCGCCGGGTTGGTCATTACGCTGAGCTATATCGCTGGAACCGTTGCCATGCTGGTAGCTCTGCCGGCGAGCAGCATCAGCGGACTAGGTGGCTTTATGACGGTCATCGACAGCCTTTGCCGCCGGCTGGGTGTCGCTGCGTTGATTGCTCCCGTCGCTCTGCTTGTAGGCATCAGCAATACGGGCGCCGCGGCGGCTTACTTCTCAGGCACAGCGCGACTGCCTTTCGTCGTGGGCACCGACCACTACCTGCCTGCGGTGTTCGGGCGCATTCACCCGCGATGGAAGACTCCGTATGTCGCGATTCTTTCCTACGGCGCCGCCGGAATACTTTTTGGGCTGCTCAGCCAGGCCGGTACAAGCGTGAGAGGTACCTACGACATGCTGGTGAGTATGAGCGTGATCACTTATTTCATCCCCTATCTGTTCCTATTTGTCGCGATGATCCGCTTGCAGTCACGCGCAACTCCTCCCGATGTGATTCGCATGCCCGGCGGCAAACGAGTCGCGATTCCGCTCGCTTGCATGGGTTTTCTCACAACCGCGGTCTCCATCGTCCTTTCGCTGTTTCCCTCGGAAGATGAAAAACACCCTGCGATGGCGCTCAGCAAGATCGCTATCATGACCCTCATACTGTTGCTGGGAGGCGTCGCCGTATTCCGGCGCGGACAGCGCTCGATCAACCGGGCCGCACTCGTCGAAAGGAACGCGCTATGAGTGAATCCCTCCAAAACCTGCTCGCGCTTTACGACTCGAACGCTCCGCTCGATCAGGCGTTCACCATTCCTTCTGCGTGGTATCTCGACAAGGGCATCGGCCGCCTGGAGCGTAATCAGGTTTTTGGCAACAACTGGATCGCCGCCGGACGGACCGACCAGGTAGAGACAGCAGGCCAGTTCTTTACCATCGACCTGGCGGGTGAGCCGCTCATCATCGTGCGCGGAGCAGAGAATAAATTACGTGCCTTCTTTAACGTCTGCCGTCACCACGCGGCCGCCGTCGCCACCGCGCCCTATGGAGTCGCGCAACTGCTGCGCTGCCCCTACCACGGATGGACCTATGGCCTTGATGGCTCTCTAAAGGGCACGCCCGAGTTCGCCGGCGTTTGCAACTTCGACCGTGCCGATCATGGATTGATACCCGTGCATGTTGCAGTATGGGAAAACTTCGTATTCGTTCACCTGGCAGAGGAACCGAAGACGCTCGAAGGTTTCCTTGGCGATCTCCCGGGGCGGGTCGCGCCACTCTCACCTGGCCGGCTGAAATTCTTTTCTCGCAAGACCTACACCCTGGCGTGCAACTGGAAAGTGTACGTCGATAACTACCTCGACGGCGGCTACCACGTTCCGCATCTGCACAAGTCGCTGCATAGCGTGCTCGACTACAGCGAATACACCATAGAGAACGGCGAGCACTATGTACTGCAGTCGAGCCCCATGGTGGCCTCAGAGGACACATCGGTCGCACACACGCGGACGGGCGACCGCGCCTACTACTACTGGCTCTATCCCAACTTCATGATCAATATGTATGAGGGCGTCATGGACACGAATCTTGTTCTCCCTCTCGGCACCGACAAATGTCTGGTTATCTTCGATTTCTTCTTCGCCGACACCAGTGCTGAAGGCGCCCAGTACAACGCAGACAGTGTGGCGGTGAGCGACCGTGTCCAGGCAGAAGACGTCGACATCTGCGAGTCGGTCCAGCGCGGACTCCATTCCCGGGCTTATAACGCAGGCCGATTATCTGTGCGGCGAGAAGGCGGCGAACATCTCTTCCATCGTCTCCTCGCCCAGGATTTGAAGAGAACGTAAGTCGTGCCACAAATCTTGCCAGCAGAGCAGGTCTCGGCGGGCACGTAAAGTGAAAACGGTCGAAAGGGCTTCGCCCTATTCGTTTTCAACCCAGGTACGCTGGTGCGAACCTGGGTGCGAAGCTGGGGCACCCGTCCAGGAGGAAGGGCTTGCGGCAAGAATTAAGCGTTGCTCCAGAAATTAAGCGTTGCTCCAGAACAGTTAAGAAGCGGCTCCTCAACTGCTCACTTCATTCGCTACGACCATGAGACCAATCACGATCACGGCATTGCCCATTCTGGACAAGGTAAAATTTTCCGGCTGGGATGCATTTTCTGGTTTTCTATATCCGTCTATCCCGGATAGTCGATTCAGCGACAATCGAGGTTCACTCTCCCTGGCCGCCGCCGCAACGAATAGCCTGCTCAAACACGGCTACCGTTGCCATCGCCTCAAAACATGGGCTTAGCCCTACCTTTCTGCTTGCCTATTGTTATCTTTCAGATCGATCTTTGCGTGCGCTGGAAATACAGCTCACCAGGAGCATTTTTCTCTTGGCCGCGCGCTCCGTCGCATGGGATACTCGCCAACAACCCGGCCCTGATCGTCCAGCACAAAGCGAAAGCTCTATCTAGTTTCTGCGGAGTAATCCCCTTATGCATCTGAACACGCGTGCGCGCACCATTCTTCTCATCTCAGGTCTCTTCGTTGCCTTTTCTTTAGGCGTGGCTCGGCCCTCGCAGGCCGCGGATACAGCAGCTGAACTCACCGGAACCGTCAAGGACAGTTCCGGCGCTGTCATTTCGAGCGCTACATTGACGCTGGTCAACAGCGCCACACAAAAGACGCTCACGCAGATAACACATGAGGACGGCAGCTATGTGTTTTCTGGCCTCGCCATTGGGACCTATCAACTGCGCGTGCAAGCCAGCGGATTCTCGACATCAGTCCAGGACAAAATCACCCTCAGCGTCAACCAGCATGGGCGGCTGGATGTGACTTTGAGTGTAAGCGCTTCGGAGGAAACCGTTGAGATCACCGCCAACGTCACGCAGGTGGATACGCAGGGAGCAACCCTGGGCAGTGTGGAAACCACCCGGCGGATCCAAGACCTGCCTCTGGTCGAACGAGACACGTTCCAGCTCGGCCTGCTCCAGGCCGGCGTGTACACACCCGACCCGGACGACGGCAGTGGCAATCCGTTTTCTGTTTCAGGCCAGCGCTCAGAGTCCCTGACCTTCCTGGTCGACGGATCAGACAACAACGACTTTCTCGGCAACAACGCCGTCGTCGATCCTAACCCCGACGCCGTTGCCGAATTCAAAATCCTGACAAACAACTACACCGCCGAATTCGGTCGAACCTCCGGTGGCATCGTAAACCAGGCGATCAAATACGGAACCAATAGTTTCCATGGTGACGCCTTCGAGTTTTTCCGCAACGATGCGCTAAACGCGCGCAACTACTTCGCACTTCAGACTCCGCCCTACAAGAGAAATATTTTTGGGGGAACGGTGGGAGGCCCAATCAAGCGTGACAAACTATTCTTTTTCGGGGCCTACCAGGGCACGATTCGCCATGAGGGTGAAAATCTCGCTCAGCAAACCGTACTTTCGCCCGCACAGCGCACGGGCGACTTTTCGTCAGACCTTGCGGCTGGCATCCAACTGATTGATCCCATCTCGGGCAATAATTATCCGAATAACCAGGTGCCGGTAAACCCCATTATCGCCACCTACATATCCAAATACATTCCCCTACCGAATGTTGCCGGCACCAATCTCTTCACCTCCTCGCCCGTCCGGGATGATACGGAGAATCAGGGCATTTCTCGTGTGGACTGGCAGCTATCGAAGAAGGACCTTATCTACGGCACTTACATCATTGACGACCTTGCAGAGAATATTCCCATTCTCATTCAGAACGGAGCCTCTGCCGGGGGTACGCTCCCCGTCGGCTCCGGCTCTACCAATCACAACCGGAGCCAGTTTCTGACCAGCCATTGGACCCGAACCATCAGCCCCAACCTGCTCAATGAGTTTATTTTTTCATACAACCGCTTCCATAGCCTGACGAGCTTCCCCACCGATCACACTTCGCCCGCCGAGCTTGGGTTCACCAACGTTACGCCTGACGATTCCGCTGGCGTCGCGCCGCCGATCATGTATACAGTCAACTTCACCACCGGGCCGCCTCCGGGTGGACCTACGACCTTCGCCGACCGAACTTTCCAGTTCCAAGACACGTTCAGCTGGACCCGCGGTCAACACCAATTGAAGTTCGGCGCCGACGTGCGCATCGTGCGGAATGATTTCAATTTTGACTTCTACAACAACGGCAGCTTTGACTTTGCGCTATTCATCAACCCTCTTACCCTGGACCCGCTCGCCGATTTTGTGGGCGGCTTCCCAGACAACTATTTTCAATTCTCAAACGCCTTGTACGGCATTCGCACCCAGTCGTATTACGTCTTCGGTCAGGACACTTATAAGATCACACCGCGACTCTCGCTCAGTTACGGTTTGCGTTACGAATACAACACCCCGCAGGTGGATCCGCACAACGAAATCATTGGCTATTTTCCGGGCGCACAATCCACCATCTATCCTGATGCGCCTCCGAACGTGCTCTATCCCGGCGACCCCGGTACGCCGAACCGCGGGTTGGTCTATCCCGATCGCAATAACTTCGCGCCTCGTTTCGCATTGGCCTATGATGCGCTGGGCAACGGCAAGCTCGTCATCCGAGGCGGCTTCGGCATCTTCTACGACCTCGAAGATGGGGCCCTCAATCTGCAATTCGGCGGCCAGCCGCCCTTCGGTGCAACCGCAAACATCAGTCCCACCGCCACGAACTACGCAGCGCTTGCCGCCGGAACGAACGTGATCACCGATCCCTACAAGCCGTTCGGCCTGGTCAATCCGTATCCCACAAATGACAAAGTCATCGGCTTCGGTACCCCGAAGATTCCATTTGCGTACGTGGTGTCACCCCACTTCCGCACGCCCTACTCAGAAAACATCAATCTCGGCTATCAGTACCAACTCACTCCATCGACCATGCTGGAGATGGATTATGTGTCCACGCTCGGCCGTAAATCCATCAGCAGCTACGATGTAAACCATCCTGACGAAGCGCTGCTTGAAGGCCAGTATGCGTCCTACGGATCCACCTTCGCGGACTGCGCCCGTCCGCTCGCGGTCTGCGTCGACCCGGCCCTTCCCGGCCAGACCCCGGCCGAAGCAGCCGTGGACGCAAACGCTTCACCGACCGGAAGCCTGCAAATGCTGACTAGCCTGAGCAACGGCTCGTCAACGAACCACGAACTGCAGGTAACCGTCGATCGTCAACTGGCCAAGGGGCTCAATGTCCGCGGCGCGTACACGCTGGGAAAAACGATCGACTTGACCTCCGGATTTCGCGCCCGCACGTCGACCTTCACCGACCCGTATAACCTTGCCTTCGATCGCGGGCCAGCCGACTTCGACGTGCATCAACGCCTGGTCATCAGCGGATTTTACGAGCTTCCTGGCCTGCATTCCGGCTTGCTACGACTGCTGGTAAACAACTGGCAGGCAGGCGGTATCGCCACCTTCCAGACCGGTACGCCGTTCACTCTGTTCTCCGGGAATAACTCCAGTGGCCAGGGAACCAACCTCGATCGTCCGGAGTTGGTTGGGCCAGTACCGAAGCTCGATGTTCGCAAGCCAGGACACACCCTCTACGACACCACGAACCTGCTGACCAATGTCGTGAATCCGGGAGACAACAGTCCAGGTGTACCCCTATTCACGTTTGGGAATCTGGGGCGGAACACTTTCCGCACACCGGGTATCAACAACTTCGATCTGTCGTTTCTGAAGCGGTTCCCTCTGGGCGAGCAGAGGAGGCTGGAACTCCGGGCTGAGTTATTCAACGCATTCAATCACACTCAGTATCTGTTCAGCGCCGCCAACAACAACGCGAACAGCAACACCTACGATCAGTCCACGCAGGCTCGCGATCCACGCCTGATTCAGTTTGCGCTCAAGTTCTACTTCTGAAAGCCAGGTAAGCAGCGCGAAGGGCACGGTGAAACCCGTGCCCTTCGCGCTTACAGCAGTTTCCCAGTAGGTGTACACCGAAGGGAAAGAACTTTACGTGGTTTTCCTGCGAAGAAAACCACACTTCGCGGTCCCGGTGGTGCATAGCAACTGGGAAACTGCTTTAAATGGCGGCGTCAGCGATCGACAAGGCTTCGTCGAGGTTCTCGATCGCGAAGTCGATCTCACTCTTCTCGATGATGAGCGGCGGAGCGATCACGAAGTGGCTGATCCAGGCCTGCATGGAAATGCCCCGCTTCATCATCTCTGCAGCAACCTTATCCACCACCAATACCTTGCCGTCCACTTTGTCCTGCTTGGAGTTAAAGGGCGTCTTCGATACCTGGTCCTTCACCATTTCAAGCGCCCAGAAGAGACCCAGGCCACGCACTTCGCCAATCGATGGATGCTTTGGCTTCAGCGCGTGCAGCTTATCACCCAGGTATTTACCCATCTCCCGAGCACGGTTTACGAGATCGAGGCGCTGCATTTCTTTGATGGCCGCGATGGCGGGCGCCAGCGTCATCGGATGCGCCTCGTAGGTGTGCCCGTGAGCAAAGAAGTGGTCTTCGAAGAAATCGGCGATCTTCGCATTGGTGGCGCACAGCCCAAGTGGAACATAGGCAGACGTGATGCCTTTTGCCGTGACCAGAATGTCAGGCTTGACGCCCCAGTTGTCTACGGCAAACCATTCGCCGGTGCGTCCCCAGCCGCTCATCACCTCGTCGGCAATCAACAGCACATTGTGCCGGGTGCAGATTTCGCGCAGCCTGGGCATGTATTCCTTCGGAGGCACCAGCACTCCGTTGGTGCCAACCACCGGCTCTACGATCACCGCAGCTACATCGCTCTCGTTCTCGATCATGTGCTCCAGGTAGTCGGCGCAAGCGATGCCACACCCTGGATAGGTGTGCTTGATGGGGCATTTGTAACAGTTAACTTCCGGCGCAAACAGAAAGCCCTGCCCCTTGCCGCCCGGCTCCATGGCCCAGCGGCGAGGGTCACCGGTAGCGGCAATCGAGCCCATCGTGGAGCCGTGATAGGAACGATAGCGCGCCAAGATCTTGCTCTTGCCCGTATACATGCGGGCAATCTTGAAAGCCGCCTCATTGGCGTCGGTGCCAGAAGTGGTAAAGAAGAACTTGTTCAGCCCCTCAGGCAGCACCTCGAGCAGAAGGCGGCTTAACTCCGCTCGCGTATCGGTTGCATAGGCCGGCATAATGTACGCCAGTTTGCGAGCCTGCTCGGCAATCGACTCGATTACGGCCTGATTCTTATGGCCCAGGTTGCAGCACATTAACTGCGCAGAGAGATCGAGGTAGCGCTTACCGTTTGCGTCGATGAAGTAGCAACCCTCGGCGTCCACCACGTGCAGTGGGTTCCAGCTCTTCTGATACTTCCAGGTGCCGTAGTTCAGCTTTTTGTTCCATTCGACCACTTCCTGGGTGGTCATGGGCCGATCGGGAGAGATGACGGTTTCGCTCATCGTAATTTCCTCACAAGTCGTTCCTTAGCTACTTTACCGCGTGCCCAGTCCGCCCAGGCAGAGATACTTTGTCTGCACGTACTCGTCGATGCCATACAAGGAGCCTTCGCGGCCATAGCCAGAATCCTTGACGCCTCCAAATGGGGCCACTTCCGTTGAAATCACACCCTCGTTGATGCCGATGATTCCGGATTGCAGTTGCGCCGACACGCGCATCACGCGTGCCAGATCGCGCGCATAGAAATAAGCCGCAAGTCCAAAGGGTGTGCCATTCGCAGCGGCCACTACCTCCTCTTCGCTATGGAATCGGCACAGAGGTGCGACCGGCCCGAACGTCTCTTCGCAGGAGACGTCCATGCTTGCATCCACGTCAGCCAGAATCGTGGGCTCAAAGAAGAAGCCACCGAGTGCGTGCCGCTTGCCGCCAATCAATACGCGCGCGCCTCGTTCCACCGCGTTGGCGACGTGGCGCTCCACCTTCGCGATCGCCCTGGCGTTGATGAGCGGTCCAATCTCTGCCTCAGTGCCTGCCCGCCCCACACGCAATGCGGAAACAACCTTCACCAGTTTTTCCGCAAACGCATCGTAAACCGCATCCGCCACATAGATTCGGTTGGCACAGATGCAGGTCTGGCCGGCATTGCGAAACTTAGACGCCATCAGTCCAGTAATTGCGGCATCGAGATCGGCGTCGTCAAAAACAATAAAAGGAGCATTGCCGCCGAGTTCGAGCGAGAGCCGCTTGAGCGTGGCAGCGGAGGCCTGCGCCAGGTGCTTGCCTACAGGCGTTGACCCGGTGAATGAAAGCTTGCGCACCCGGGTGTCGTTTAGCCAGGGGTCCACCACCGACCCAGCACGCGCACGAGATGCGGGCACAACGTTGATCACACCAGGGGGAATGCCTGCCTGGGCAGCGAGGAAGGCCAGGGCAAGCGCAGACAACGGTGTGTCTTCCGCCGGCTTGGCGACGATGGTGCAGCCGGCCGCCAGCGCAGGAGCAATCTTGCGCGCCAACATCGCGTTGGGAAAGTTCCAGGGAGTAACGGCAGCACAAACGCCCACCGGCTCTTTGGTTACGATGAGCTTTCGCCCGTGCGCAGCCTCAGGAATCACATCGCCGTAGATGCGCTTGGCCTCTTCGGCAAACCACTCGATATACGCTCCACCGTAGGCAACCTCGGCCCGGCTTTCCGCAAGCGGCTTACCCTGTTCAAGCGAGATGAGGCGGGCCAGATCTTCCGCATTTTTGCGGATCAGGGCCAGCCAGTTTTGTAGATGTGCAGCCCGTTCTTTCGCCAGCAACCCGCGCCACGAGGAAAAGGCTCGATGCGCGGCAGTCGCGGCCGCCTCGGCTTCCACAGCCCCGCAATCGGCCACGGTGGCGAGCACGGCGCCATCCGCGGGATCTTCCACCGTGAAGGTGCGGCCATCACTGGCGGCTATGGGCGCATTGTCGATCCAGGCATGGTTCAAGATCAGTTCTGTGCGATCGAGTTGTAACATCGAGATCTCCTGTTACGGCAAAACACGGTGAAAATACCAAAAGTGTTCTTCGCGTTCGTACCCAAGTTTTTTGTAGATATGCTGGGCAGCCAGGTTGTCGTGCGCCGTCGATAAGGTAAGGCGTTCCGCGCCGGTCTCACGAGCAAACGCTTCCGCATGACGAAGCAGCGCAGTAGCAACGCCCCGCTCGCGAGCCGAAGGATCTACATACAGATCCTCCAATAACCATATGGGCCTCATCGCGAGTGTGTTGGTGGAGGGCATCAGGTGCATAAAGGCGATGGCCTTACGCTGGGCGCCTGAGTCTTCCCAGGCAAGAAAATAACGGGCGGATGCCTGTGCGAGGCGACTGTGGATAAACGCTGTGGCGCGTAGTTCTTCTGGTGCTTTTGCGTAAAAAATACGATAGGCGATGTAGAGGCGCGACAGTTCCGTCACATCCGCAATCGTCGCAGCTTCGATCATGGGAACCAGCTGTTTAGCCCCTTCGTAAGTGATGGGAACAAAACTTGCCTTCAGCCGCAGAGGGAAACCGGTTTTGCCCTCAGCGGCTAAAGCCACTTCATCCTTTGAATCAGCGTACGGGCTAAAGCTCGCTGCGGCGAGGCAGCCCGTACCCTTCAAATACTCAGCGTGCCTGGCCGTGCCCTTCGTCTGACCGTTACTGCAGTTCCAACAACAGCTACGGCTAGAGAGCTCAGCCTTCTAGTGCGCAGCCCCGGCCAGTTGCCCTGGAACGGCCGCGACAACACGCAAGCCTTCTTCCAGCACCTCCAGAGCCTGGTTGTAATCCTCGTCCGTAATCGTAAGCGGCATCAGCAAGCGAACGACGTTGTCATACGTTCCCGCATTCAGCACCAGCACACCGTTCTGCAGACAATGATGGATCAGCGTCTTGGCCGCCGCAGCGTACGGCGCGCCATTGGCATCGACGAACTCCATAGCCTGCATGGCGCCGACTCCGCGCACATCGCCGATGAACGCATGTTGCCGTTGCCATCCGGCAGCCTTTCGTTGGAACTGCTCTCCCAGCGAGCGCGCACGCGCCAGCAACTGGCCATCGGCAAATGCATCGAACACCGCCAGAGCCGCTGCGCACGAAGCAGGGTTGCCGCCAAAGGTGCCACCCAGACCGCCGGGCCCGGGAGCATCCATGATCTCTGCCCGGCCCGTGATTGCTGCGATCGGCATGCCGCCGCCCAGCGACTTGGCCGTCAGAATCAGATCTGGCTCAATGCCAAAATGTTCGCACGCAAAAAGATGCCCCGTACGGCCGAAGCCCGTCTGCACTTCATCCGCAACAAATACGATGCCCCGTTCACGGCAGATCTCGACCAGCGCCGGCAAAAAACCGGCAGGCGGCACAACAAAACCACCTTCGCCAAGCACCGGTTCCACCACAATGGCTGCGACAGATTCCGCCGCCACGACACGGCGAAACGTCTGGTCGAGCATTTCAGCAACCTGCGCCCGGGTGACCGGTCCGCGATTCGAAAGCCGCGCGTTCGCCGGCACACCGAAAGGAATGCGATACACATCCGGCTGGAACGGGCCGAAACCTTCCTTGTAAGGATGCGTCTTGCTGGTGAGTGAAAGGCCCATCATCGTGCGCCCATGGAAGCCGTCTTCCACCGACAGCACCGCGGGACGGCCCGTAAACGCGCGCGCGATCTTCACCGCGTTCTCCACCGCCTCGGCGCCGCTGTTCACCAGAAATGTCTTCTTGGCATACTTGCCCGGCGTCCACTGATTCAGCTTTTCCGCCACGGCCACATAGCTCTCATAGCCAGTTACCTGGAAGCACGTATGGAGAAACGCGTCGATCTGTGCTCGCAGCGCGCGCACCACGCCTGGGTGGCGATGCCCAACGTTCACGCAGCCAATGCCGCCGCCCATATCGATGAAACGGTTGCCATCCACATCCTCCATGAGCGCGCCCTCGGCGTGGCTCACAAACAGCGGAGTGGAAGCGTAGACCCCACGCGGAATAGCGTTCAACCGGCGGGCCGTCAACGCGCGCGAATTGGGGCCAGGGATTTCTGTTTTGAGCCGGATACTAGACATGGTTACCCGCTTTCAATACCAGCCGATTGGTTCTTCATTGAGATTGATGTAGACCTGCTTGGTCTCGAGATACTCGTCGATACCGTGCAGTCCCAGTTCCCTGCCGAAACCCGATTGCTTAAAGCCTCCCCATGGCGCTTCCACGCAGGTAGGCTGCATGTGGTTGACCCACACGACGCCCGCGCGGATCGCTTTGACCATGCGCATGGCGCGGAAGATATCGCGCGACCATACGGCGGCACCCAGGCCGAACGGCGTGTCGTTCGCAATCTTCAGAGCCTCGCGCTCGTCCTCGAATGGAATCACCGACATGACCGGTCCAAAAATCTCTTCGCGGGCAATGCGCGACGAGTTGTCGACGTCGTAGAAAATGGTCGGCTCGACGTAGTAGCCGCGGCTCATCGAAGCAGGGCGGCCGCCACCGAGCGCCAACCTGGCCTCAGACTTGCCCAGCGCCTGATAGGCCGAGACGCGCTCGTATTGCTCCTTGCTCACCAGCGGACCCATTTTGGTCGTACGGTCGAGCGGCGGACCGAGCTTGATGGTGCGCGCTTTCTCCGTCAGGGCTTCGAGAAACTTTGAGTAGATCGAACGCTGGACCAGCACACGGCTACCGGCCGAGCAGACTTCGCCCTGGTTGATGAAAACGCCGAAGAGTGCGCCGTCAATCGCGGCTTCAAAATCCGCATCGGCGAAAAAGATATTGGGTGACTTGCCGCCCAGCTCCAGCGTCACGCGCTTGAGCGTATCGGCGGCCGACTTCATGATGATCTTGCCGACCGAGGCCGAACCCGTGAATGCTATTTTGTCGACGTCGGGGTGGGCCACAATCGCGGCGCCCGCAGTCTCGCCGAGGCCAGTCACTACGTTGACTACGCCCGCCGGCACGCCACATTCCTCCAGCCAACCGGCCAGCTTCAGCATGGTCAAGGGCGTTTGCTCGGCAGGCTTCAGTACGCAGGCGCAACCTGCCGCGAGCGCCGGAGCCAGCTTCCACGCAGCCATACCGATCGGGTAATTCCAGGGAATGATCTGCCCGGCAACACCGACCGGCTCTTTCAGCGAAAGGCTGATCGCATTGTCCGGAACCGGATTGACCAGGCCGGAGACCTTATTCGCCAGTCCGCCATAGTACTCAAAACAAGTGGCGGCATCGGCAATGTCGTATTCCGCTTCGACGATGGGCTTGCCGCAGTTGCGTGTCTCCAACTCCGCAAGAGCCGGTGCTTCGGCTCGCAACTTTGCCGCAATGCGCAAAAGAATGCGACCGCGTTCCTGCGCCGACGTCTGCGGCCACCCACCTTCATCGAAGGCATGGCGCGCAGCAGCGACGGCGGCGTCGATATCTGCTGCGCTGGCATCGGGAATTTCAGCAATGACTTCTTCCGTCGAGGGGTCGTACACGGGAACGCGCTTACCAGAAGTGCCCGTCTTCCACTCACCATTGATATACATCGGTTCGCAATTTGTCTGCGAGACAGTCATAGGAGAAATCCTTTCGCCTGCTTAGCTCTGTAAGAAAGGCCCTGACAACTTTCACTCTATCCCCGCAAGAGAGCGACGAGAGAAACAAAGGCCGGTACGAACCGGGTCGTGCCCCATCCTTCGCAAGATGCGCGAAGGATGGGCACCCCTCGTTTCATTGCGCCCAAACGCTTTAGGCCAACGTCTCCTGCCGGGCCTTGAGCGCCTGCGTTTGCGCCAGGGCCGGTGCGACCTGCTCAAAGGCAGAGAGGTGGCGATCGATATCAGCCATGGAGTGCGCGACAGAGATCGTCCACTGCTCGTCCCACCAGTAAGGCTGCGCCATGACACCACGGTTCAACATACCGAACCAGTAGAGCTTCCACAGATCGGTATCCACCGCATGCCATTCGCGATAGTTACGAATCTTCTTCGGATACATCAACATGGCGCCGTTCGCGCCGGCACTCTCCACATACGCTTCGAGGCCAACCTTCTGCACAATCTGTTTGTACCCGGCCACCAACGCAGCGCTTACCTTACCGATGTGCGCATAACCCGCAGGCGTGAGCACCTCACGCAACGTGGCCAAGCCTGCCGCCATCACCAGGGGATTCGTTGCATACGTGCCCGCGTGAAATACCTTATGCTCCGCGATCACGTCCATAACATGCTTGCTGGCAGCAAAGGCAGCCAGCGGGAAGCCGCCGCCAATGGACTTCGCCAACGTGACCATGTCTGCCTTGATGTTGAAGTACTCACAGGCTCCGCCGCGGCCCAGCTTGGCGCCGGTCTTTACCTCGTCGAAGATCAGCAGAGCGCCTTCGCGCGTGCAGATCTCGCGCAGACCTTCAAGGTAACCAGGATCTGGCATGCAGATGCCAATGTTCATCATGATGGGTTCGAGGATAATGCAGGCAATCTGGCGTGGGTTTTCTGCAAACAGGCGCTCAATACACTTCAGATCATTGAACTGCGCGACCAGCGTGTTCTTGACCGTATCTTGAGGAACGCCACCGGAAGCGGGAACCTGATTGGGGCGGTCAGGGTCGCCGACAAGCTCGAGCTTGGGCTTCATGCTCACCAGCACGGAGTCATGCACGCCATGATAGCCGCCTTCCATCTTGATGATCTTGTCGCGCCCGGTAAAGCCACGCGCAATGCGAATCGCATGCATCGTGACCTCTGTACCGCTGCTGCCGAAACGCACCTGCTCTACAGGGAAGCGCTGGGCAATCTCGTCCGCAAGGTCGTATTCCAGGGTGTGCGGCATGCCATACATCGTGCCGGTCACCAGGCGCTCCTCGACCGCGGCAACCACAGCAGGGTGACAATGCCCGGCCATCAGGGCGCCGAAGCACAAGTTGAAATCGATGTACTCGTTGCCATCGAGATCGTGAATGTGGCTTCCCTTCGCATCTTTCACAAACAGAGGCCAGGGCTCGTAACTGCGGAAGTTGCTGGCCACCCCGAGCGGCATACGCGGTTCCGCGCGCTTCAGCGCAGCTTTCGAACCGGGGGTGCGTGCTTCAAAGGTCGCGAGTTCTTTTTCGAGAAGAGGGTACATGGATTCATCCTTTGCCCAGAGGGCGGTCAAATGGTGCGGAGGCCCACCAAGGATCAGGTGCAGCTTCGCCCGAGACAAAGCTGCTTATCTGCTTACCGGCAGGAAAAAACTCTAGCGTTCGAGAAGAGAAAGATCAGGGCCGGCGGCACAGTCGGGCTTCGCCGCGGGCATAGCGGAGAAACCACCGCATCCGGCAGAAGGTGCCGGTCGTGCGGGGTGGCATCGCTGCCACAGACGCGAAAGTGGGGAAAGAAGACATTCCTCAGTGAACCCTGCCTTAATTATATGACTTATGAACGCCTCAGGAAAGACGTTGCCACAGACAAAACCCTTGTAGTAGCTTTTGGAAGCTAGCCGGATTGTCACATCGTGACCTTCGCGCTCCGCTCCTCCCGGAGACCCCGTCCTGTCTCCTATCTGTGTAGTCAGGTGTTAAGACCCGATGACTCCGCTGAACCCGATGTGCTTGGGAGTGGAAGCAGTGGTTTCCCACTTCTCGCGAAAAACGAGCAAGATGTATGGTACCTACGGTCCCGTCGACAGGGAGATGTTTAGCCGACAGGGAGATGTTTAAAAGGAGCAGCATTTGTTGAGCGCACGCCTCAGGTTTACACGACTCTTCCTCCTGTGCGGCCTGGCTGCACTCACCGTGGTCTCCGGATGTAAGAAATCGCAGCCCACCCTGAGCCTCCTGGTTTGGGAAGGGTACGCCGACCCATCGTTCATCAAGGGCTTCGAAGCGCAATGCCAGTGCAAGATAACCGCTGCCTACATGGGGTCGAGCGATGAACTGGTAGCCAAGTTGCGCGGCGGCGCTGCTTCCAATTACGACGTCATCTCACCCTCGAGCGATGTGGCCACTATGCTCAGCCGCTCCGGCTTGGTTGCCCCACTCGACCTAAGTAAGGTTCCCAACTACGCACAGCTTTCTCAGACCCTCACTTCGAAACCGCTCGTACGGCAGGATGGCAAGGTATACGGAGTGCCCCTCACCTGGGGCCCGAATCCCCTGCTCTACGACACCACTGCCTTTGCCAGGCCCCCGGCGACCTGGGCCGAATTATGGGACCCAAAGTATGCGAACAAGCTCTCCTTCTGGGATGACCTTTCCACCATCTACATGGCCGCCCAGGTGCTCGGCTTCGGCAAGACAGACCCCGCCGCCATCTACCACCTGACCGATCCTCAGTTGGAGCAGGTAAAGCAAAAGCTGATCGCGCTCAAACCGAATATCCGTAAGCTGTGGACCACCGGCGGCGAGTTGACCAACCTGTTTCAGAACCACGAGGTCATCGCCGGCATGGGCTGGCCGTTGGTCACTAACCAGTTACACAAGAGCGGGCTGCCCATTCAGGAAGAGATTCCGGCGGAAGGCACAACAGGCTGGATCGACCACCTGATGATTACGCAGTCGAGTGAAAACAAGGAACTCGCCTACCAGCTCTTGAATTACCTGATCTCGGCGCAGGCGCAAAAGCAGCTCAGCGACGTGACCGGATACATCCCGGCCAACCCGCAGGCCGCCGCGCTGATGACGCCCGAACAGCGGCACAGCCTGCATCTGGACGATATCGATGCCTACCAGCGACAGATCATCTTCTGGACCGACGTGCCCCGGCGCGCGCGTTATACCGAGATATGGAATGAAGTAAAGGCAGCGCAATGAACGATCCCGCCAGGGTAACCCAGCATGCTTAGCCCAGCGCTGACGAGCGACCGAGAACCCGAAGCGGCCCAGAGCACGTTTCTCCGCATCGAGAACGTGGGCAAGCGTTTCGGCACACACACTGTGCTCGACTCTGTCTCGCTCGACGTGGAACGCGGCGAGTTTCTTACCCTGCTGGGCGAGAGCGGTTCAGGCAAGACAACTCTGCTCCGTATCCTGGCAGGTTTCGAAGCAGCCACCGCCGGCCGTATTCTGCTCGAAGGTCAACGGCTCGATGCGATTCCTCCGCACCGCCGGCCCATCCACACCGTCTTTCAGAGTTATGCGCTCTTTCCGCACATGAGCGTGTTCGACAACGTGGGCTATGGCTTGAAGGTGCGCGGCTGTGCGCGCGAAGAAATGGCGACGCGCGTCGGCGAAGCACTCGAAAAAGTGCGCATGGAGCGTTTCGCCAAACACTTTCCCCGTGAGATCAGCGGCGGCCAAAAGCAACGTGTGGCGCTGGCCCGCGCTCTGGTGAACCGGCCCCGTCTGCTATTGCTCGACGAACCGCTTTCCGCGCTCGATGCCAACCTCCGCCTTGAGATGCAGCGCGAACTGAAATTGCTGCAGCGCGAAGTAGGCATCACCTTTATTTTCGTTACCCACGATCAGAGTGAGGCGTTGGCCATCTCTGACCGGGTGGTCTTGCTGCGCCACGGCAAGGTAGAACAATGCGGCACACCTCGAGCCATCTACCAAACGCCGCGTACGGCCTACGCCGCTTCGTTTCTGGGTAAAAGCAATCTTGTCACCGCGACCGTTCGTGAAGGAGTAGCTGATTGCGGGGCGTTCTCGGTTCCGGTTCCCCTGGCGGATGGCCCCGTTACGTTCTCGCTGCGACCGGAATGCATATCCACAGCGCCAACAGACGGTGCCGTGCAATTTGCCGCAGAAGTGGTGGCAGAACAGTTTCATGGGGCCGATTCCCTGCTCACTCTGCGTTGCGCTGGAGGCATGGAACTTGCAGCGCGCGTTGCCGGGCCGGCGGGAACAACGTTTTATTTCGCACCGCAGGATCTTGTTCCGCTGGAGCGGGAGTAACGCATGGCGCGCGCGGGGGCACGTCTCGCTTCCCATCTCTCGGCTTGGGCGGTCGCGCTGCCGCCGTTCGCCTGGATCACGTTATTTCTCTTCGTTCCCTACTGCCTCCTTCTCTGCTACAGCTTCTGGAGCCTGAATGGATTTCAGCAGGTGGTGCGCCAGGGAACCCTGGCCAACTATCTCCACCTCCTGCGCACGCCGCTCTACCTCACCGTCATTCTTCGCTCCATGCGCATTGCGGCTTCGGTGGTGGTGCTTTCGCTTGCCATCGGTTATCCGCTGGCGTGCTTTCTTGTCTTCCGAGCGGGCAAATACAAGCGTCTGCTCTACCAGGCAGTGATTCTGCCCCTGTGGATCAGCTACCTGGTGCGCGCGTACGCATGGAAGGTCATCTTCGGCAACGAGGGCGTGCTGAACACGCTTCTGCTCTGGGCCCACGCCACGCACCATCCGCTCGGCTTCCTGCTCTACAGTCCCTTTGCCGTCATCGTGACCCTTACCCATATCTATGTCCCTTTCGTGGTCTTGCCGGTGGTGGCATCGCTCGAGAAGATTCCCACGGAACTACTCGAGTCTTCGAGCGACCTCGGCGCTACCGGCTGGCAGACCTTTACGCGCGTGATCCTGCCGCTTTCACTCCCAGGCGTTCTTTCCGGCGCGACCTTCGCGTTTCTTCTCAGCTTCGGTGACTTCCTGGCGCCGCTGCTGCTGGGTGGCCCCAGCAGCGTGATGATCGCCAACATCGTCGCCAACCTGTTCGGCGCAGACTATAACTGGCCGCTGGGCGCAGCCGTGGCCGTGCTCATCCTGGTCATGGTGCTAACCATTCTCACCGTCACGCAGAGGCTGGAACGGCGTTGGAGGGCGGCATGAAGCCCGGTTCCAAATCTGGTTCCAGATCTGGTTCCAGGTCGCTGCGTGCGGGGTCGACAGCGTTTGCCTTTGCGGCTTATGCGTTTCTCTATCTGCCGATCCTGGTGCTGATTGTTTACTCGTTCAATCGCGACAGCGTCGGCGGTTTCCCGCCCCAACACTTTACCCTCAATTGGTACCGCATCCTCTTCGACGACTCCGCCATGTGGGCCGCGGTCAGCAATAGCGCTATCGTCGCCCTCTCGACCGTGGTGCTCTCCATGCTCATTGGCTTCCCTGCAGCCTACGCGCTCGACCGTTATGCATTCCCTGGGAAAGCTGCTTTTCAGCGGCTGGTTCTGTTACCGCTCATCGTTCCTGGAGTCATCACCGGCATCTCACTGCTGTTGCTGACAGTAAGCAGCGGCTTTCACCTGAGCCTCACCACCGTGATCCTCGGACACGCGACCGCACTCACAGCGGTCGCCACGACCGAAATACTCGCCGGCCTTACCAAACTCGACCGCTCGCTCGAGGAGGCATCGGCTGACCTGGGCGCGACAAAGATGCAGACCATGTTCCGCATCGTGCTGCCCGGGTTGCGCACGTCGTTGCTGGGCACCGCTCTGCTGGTATTCACGCTTTCGATGGATGAGATCGCCGTTACTTTTTTCCTGATTGGCCGCGAGAATACGTTGCCACTGGAAATCTGGTCACGCCTGCGCCGCGGCGCAACACCGGAAATGAACGCCATCGCGACGCTTATCTTCTTTTTCTCTGTAGTCACCATCTTTCTTTCACAATGGTTGATGACGCGCGGTGAGACCAGCCGGCAGCTCATGCAGGAGACTCTGCTCACTCAATAACCGTGCTATGGCGGTTAGAAAACCAACGAGGATGAAGCAGCGATGAAGTGGACGGATAAAGAACTCGGTATGGACCGCGGCATTACCCGACGTGACTTCATGAACGGCGCAGCCATGGTTATCGCCGCAGCGGCCGCACCTGGCGCACCTCATCATGCCCTCTTTGCCCAGGCGCCCACTGAGGCGCAAGACGCGCCCGGATACGATCCACCAGCCACGCGCGGCTTGCGCGGCAGCCACAAGGGCGCGTTTGAAGTAGCACATAGCCTGCGCGACGGCACCTTCTGGGCCAATGCCGGCCAGCCCGAAAGCACAGGCGAGAGCTATGACCTGATCGTCGTCGGTGGCGGCATCAGCGGCCTCTCATCGGCACGCTTCTTTCGCCAGGCCGCGGGCAAAGGGGCACGCGTACTCATCCTCGAAAACCATGACGACTTCGGCGGCCACGCCAAGCGTAACGAGTTCGAGGTCGATAAAACCTTCATGCTCGGTTACGGCGGCACCTATGCGATCGAAAGCCCGGCACCGTACAGCCCCGTAGCCAAAGGAGTGATTCGTGATCTGGGCATCGATGTTTCCTCCTACTCCAAGGTGAATGACAAAAAGCTTTACCCTTCGCTTGGCTTGAAAGAGAAGATCTTTTTCGACAAAGAAACCTTCGGCGCCGACCGCCTCGTGGTAAGCCCGGCCCCGCGTGAAGACCAGAGCGCTGCGGAGGCAGTGAAAACCTGGCAGGAGTTTGCCGCGGAAGCCCCTCTGAGCGACAAAGCCAAGGCTGATCTGAAACGGCTGTATGATCTCGACGAAGATCTACTCCCCGGCCTTTCTTCCGATCAGAAGAAAGCGAAGCTCGCGCGCATGAGCTACAACGATTACCTGAGCAACCTGGTCAAAGTGGACCCGCAGGTCGTGGCCATGTTCCAGGGGTACGAGAAATCGCTGTGGGGCGTAGGCTTCGACGCCATCTCCGCACAAGACGCCTGGGGATGCGACATGCCCGGCTTCAAAGGCCTGAAGCTGGCGCTGGGAGCCGGCCCAGGCATGGGCCGCGATGCCATTCCCAACGAAGAAGCAGAAGCGTATTTCTTTCACTTCCCCGATGGCAACTCATCGATCGCACGCCTGTTGGTGCGCTCGCTTATCCCTGCCGCAGTGCCCGGCCACTCCGCGAGCGACATCGTCACCAGCCAGGTGCATTACGACCAGCTCGACCAACCAGGCAACACGACCCGCATCCGGCTGAACAGCACCGTCGTGAAGGTGCGCCACGAGGGCGACCCGGCAACCGCCAAAGAAGTGGAAGTAACTTATGTGCAACAGGGACGGCTCTATACGGTAAAAGCCGCCCATTGCATTCTGGCCTGCTGGCACGCGGTCATTCCCTACCTGACGAGCGAATTGCCGGCTGCCCAGGTAGCGGCGCTGCGTTCGGCAGAAAAAGTGCCCATCGTTTATACGAATGTCGCTCTCAACAACTGGGAGAGCTTTGTAAAGCTGAAGACAGTAAGCATCTACTCGCCCGCAGCCTACTTCACCGAGACTCGCCTGGACCACCGCGTAAGCATCGGCAACTACCACTGTACGAGAAAGCCCGATGAGCCGATCATTGTCACCATGACGCACTACCCCGGCGCACCAGGGCTGCCGGCGCGGATGCAGCATAGGACCGGACGAGGCGTGCTCTTTTCGACGCCCTTTGAAACCTTCGAGCGAAACATCCGTGAGCAGCTGGCACGCAGTTTGAGCGGCGGCGACTTCGATCCCGCAAAAGAAATCGCAGCCATTACGGTGAACCGCTGGCCGCACGGCTACGCTTACCAATACAACTCCCTGTGGGACCCATTCTGGCTGGAGGGCGGCGCGCAACCATGCGTGGAAGCGAGAAAGCCGTTCGGACGCATCGCAATCGCGAACGCCGATGCAGACGCCTATGCCTACACCGACTGCGCGATCAACCAAGCTCACCGGGCTGTCAACGATCTGAAACTATCGGTGGGCTGATCGAGGGTTTGTGCCGGCGGTGGGAACCGCAGTTCCCTTGAGTGCGCTCGGCATGCCAATTTTCGTGGGTAGTACTTTCACTTAGGGGCGGGCGGCGTTGCCCACACAAGCCAAAGGCGTGTTTGTATGGGGCACCCTTGGCGTTCGTCGTTGGCCCGGCACGAGAACGTTTGTTTAGTTCACAACTGCCGGGTGTCCGGGCCACGCTTTGCCACGAGTCGAGACTCCGGCGATGAGCAGGTAGAGGAGTAAGCCAATCGGTCCAAAAAGAAAGGTCAGCACCAAACAAGGCAGCACAAGCAAGAATGGCACCCCGTTGCGCCGTGCATCCCGCACCTGCCAACTACCGATAAAAAGATCGAACGCCAGGTAGTGCACCCAGCCGGCCAGCAGCAACCAAGGGTCGGTGAACAGCAACATGACATCGCTCAGCGTATTGAATCCACCCCGATGCCCACCCCAGTGAGACGCGATCAACACCAGATAGAGGCCACAAAGCAATCCCGGCACAAACAGGCCGGTAATGAGAGAAGAGATCACCCGCGATGCGCGAGCAGACCAGCCGGTCACAATCAGTACCAGCCAACCAGCGAGAGCAACACTATTGCACAGTCGAAAGAGCAAATCTGCTGTCATGCAATACCCTTCTCTAAACGAGTTGGATTCCGTCGCGTAACCACCCAAACAGCCACCGCTGTGAATACAACCCAGCCAGCAAAATTCAGCCACGATAAGCCGTCGGGGTGCACGAGAGGCTGCCCGCGAAACGCTTGCCACAAAGCCAACGCAAACAACGCCAGATAACTGACCGCGGCAGTAAAAATGAGCTTACGCTGCACCCCCTGCCGTAGGCCACGCCGGCGAAACCACCAGGCAAGCAGCGGCAATACCTGCAAGCCATGCATGCCAACAAAGTGGGCAACCCGCAGATCGCCGTGATCGACACTCCAGTTCGTTACAGGCAGGCCCCGGCCGCCATCGGGAGCGCCCACTGTATGCGCGCCTATGGTGGGCAGTTTACCTGCCGCCTGCTGCGCGGCAAGCTGCTGTGAACTCGGAAGCAGCATCAAAGATCCCGAAGCTGTGCCGATGAGCGCCAACACCATGCCCAAGCGCAGCGACCACCCCCACGCAGACCCGGCAAAGGATTGGCGAAAAATGACGACGGTCAACAACAACATTCCCAGCCAGATGCACACAATGCTGACCCCCATGGTGGCAAACACGAGGCCGTCGAAGCGGGTCGCAACATTAAAGTGGCTTGTAGTGCCTCGCATCGCCTGCATATCGATCAAAGCGATCTCGATGAACAGCCCGACTGCTATCAACACATCGAGCGAGCGAGTCAACCGCAGCCAGATACGGGTCGAAGCCATGCAGAAGGCAAAACTCCAGCAAGAAATCATGACTGAAAGGGCGAACTTCGCCGGCTTGAGCCACGCCGGCGCTCCGGTAATGACTCGCCTGTCGATCACCAGACCGGCCATGCAGAACAACAAATCCGCGGCCATGACAAAACCCAGCAAAGTAAGCGCAGGGGCGGCAACAAAGCCTTCTGAGATGGCTCGTTGCAGGCGTTGCGGCCATGAGGAAATGGTATCCATGCACAAGAGATTAGCACTGGATGATCATCGAACGATCGCACTCCGTCGAGACGACAATCTTCGGGGTAGTACTGGCACTTAAGGGAGGCCGGCGTTGCTCACACAAGCCAAACGCGGGCTTGTATGGGGCACCCTCGGCGCTCTTCATCGATCCGGCGGTTTACGGCATGTAGAAGATTTCGTGCAGCATGGGAAAGCGTTCGCCTGGACGAAGCGGATCGAGCGGAGCGAAATAAGCCGACATCGCTTGTTGCCAACGAGTGTTCACTGGATCGGCTTCGATGCGCGCCCATACCTCGTCGAAGTTTTTTACCCGCATGGTAAGAAAAAGCAACTGGTCGCGGCGAAAGATGGAGTAATCGGAAACGCCCGACCTCTTGAGTAGCGCCAGCATCTCTGGCCACACTTCGGTGTGCGCCTTTTCATAGGCTTCTTCGGTACCTGGCTGCAACCGCAAAAGAAAGGCAACTCTTTGCATCGTGTGCTCTCCAGTCAGGAAAGATAAATCGCGCGGCCATTGTGCGCAAACACGAACGGCCATTCACGTGGAATGGCCGTTCATGGCAACGCAATCAGGCAGGTCAAGAACTACTTCGGTTGAGGAACGACGCGCAGATAAGGCTTGAGAGTCTTCCACCCATCGGTGAACTTCTCTTTGGCTTCCTCGTCGGTCACAGAAGGCAGGATGATGACGTCTTCTCCCTGCTTCCAATCGGCCGGCGTGGCTACCTTATGCTTGGCCGTCAACTGCATCGAATCGAGCACGCGCACCAGCTCAGCAAAGTTGCGCCCCGTGCTCATGGGGTAGCTCAGCTGCAGCTTGATTTTCTTGTCTGGCCCAATGATGAAGACCGTACGCACGGTTGCATTATTGGCAGCCGTACGTCCCTCGGAAGTCGTGCCTGAGTCCGCAGGCAACATGTCGTACATCTTGGCGACCTTGAGCTCTGTATCGCCAATCATCGGGTAGTTCACTTTGTGGCCGGTGGTCTCTTGAATATCAATCGACCACTTGCTGTGGCTGCTCACCGGGTCGACGCTTAGCCCGATCACCTTGGTGTTGCGCTTCGCAAACTCAGGCTCAAGGGCTGCAACGCTGCCGAGCTCCGTGGTACAGACTGGCGTAAAGTCTTTGGGGTGAGAGAAAAGAATCGCCCAGCTGTCGCCGATCCACTCGTGAAAGTTGATCGTGCCCTGGGTTGTTTCGGCGGTGAAGTCGGGAGCAGTGTCGTTGATCCTTAGGGACATGGAAGTCTCCTGCAATTACTTGCAATTTCCTTTGGAATTTTTAACTTCTTGCAATCTGTTTAGGCCCTTCCGTGATTCTAACAGGCAGATTGGGGGGACGCCGGGCGGTCATGCTTCATGGTACGGAATCCAGAGCTGCATGGCCGAAAGCTGGCGCTTCGACCAGGCGTAGTAAGGGATGAGGCGGAGAGTAGCCGGGCGAACGGCTTCGCCATGAGGCAACGTGGCCTGGTATAAGCTCGGGCGCTCGGCCGGCAGCCATGCGCCCGGGTGCTCGAGCACCACCACGCCTTCCAGCAATCCGGCTGATAACGGGCGGTCGTCGCCGCACTGAGTTTGGCCGCATACCGTGTCACACGATTCGCTGGCCGTGTTTGGTTGCGCAGGCTTGGGGCCTGTGGGTTTGTTCCTTCCTGAATCTGGTTCTTCCGGTTCGCACCAGCGTACCTGGGTTGAATACGGAACTTTTCGAATGCTTTTCGCTGAGGGTTGTAAACGGCTTTGGTGGGAATGGAAAGGGAAAGCATTTGAAAGGGCTTCGCCCTGTCGTTTTCAACCCACGTACGCTGGTGCGAACGTGGGGCACCCGTCCAGGAGGCGGGGTTTAGCTATTGCGTTGGGGTTTTGTGACCACGACTTACCGTCCAGGGGTATAGGCTTCGTGGCTTACCTATACGACGGCCGCACGACAACAAAGTAAGAAGCCCAGCGAGGTTAGTCAGCGGCTGAAGCGGTAGCAACAAATCGCTGAAGGAACCGAGTTCGTTGCCAGTGCAGCTATGAAACCCGGAGCCGGTCGAAGGTCCGCTAGCTGCCAGTCCTGCAGTGAACCCGGCGGCGGGCCTGACACCTAGCAGCACGGCCTTTGCGTTCGGCTCCAGAGACACATCGAACGCGTCCAGCTTCCCGCTCAGACCCACTCCCTCTGCCTTGAGGATCGCCTCTTTCCTTGTCCAGCAATGGAAGAAGCCCTCTAACCAGTCTGAGCCCGTCAAGCGTTTGAGATCGGCCTGCTCGCGAACGGAGAAGTAGCGCTCCGCAATATCATGCTCGACAGGACGAATTTCTTCCACATCGACACCCAGTGCCAGATCATTCGAAACAGCGAGGAGGCCAATGCCCGTTGTATGGCTCAAGTTGAATTGCAAAGAAGCCGGGACAGCCGGCAGCAAGCGAGGCTTACCATACGCATTCCGCTCAAAGGAAAGAGCGGAAGGCGAGGCGCCGAGATAGCCTCCGAGCAGAACCCTCAATACCGCATGACAAACTGCAAACCGGGTGCGGTCGGCTGGACGCGCGAACTTTTGCATCCGCACCTGCTCATCGGGCGAGAGCAGAGCGATGTGTGAAGGCAGATCGTGAGTAACGCAATCGTAGTCCCAGGCCCAAACGTGAACGGCGCCCGGTTGTAGCGAGACAGTACTTTGCGTCGAAGGCCATGCGATCGCTGTTTTCACGAACCGGGCCAATCTCCTGAATGAGCTCGCGTTGAGTCTTGTTGCGGTTGTGTGTGGCGCCTCAGCGGCTAAAGCCGCATTTATTCCAGAGCCTTTACGTACGGACTAAAGCTCGCTGCGGCGAGGTAGTCCGTACCCTTCACTGTCACTAACGCCGTACATCTCACTGTCACTAAAGTCCGTACCCTTCACAGCTTGATCCGTACCCTTCACCGTCTATGCAGGCTTGAAACTTAATTTCAGCGAGGTAAGACCGCGCAGGCCGGCGTTCTCGCGCCATTCCAATTTCTGGTCAAGCAGCCTGGGCGATGCCAGACGCCGCAAGAGTGTGTTGAAGGCGATCTGCGCTTCCATTCGTGTCAAAGGCGCTCCAAAGCAAAAGTGAGCTCCCCAGCCGAATGCGAGGTGGCGATTATCCGTTCTCGTCAGGTCCAGGCGATCGGGATCAGGAAAGCGATTTGGATCACGATTGGCGGCAGCCAGTACCGCCACGACTTTGGCGCCTTTGAGAATCTTCTTCCCTGCAAGCTCGTTGTCAGCCAGCGAAATCCGCGCGGTGTGCTGCACGGGTGACTCGTAGCGCAGCAACTCCTCGACGGCCGAAGCAACGATCTCCGGATGAGTTCGAAGCTGTTCAAAAGCCTCAGGATTGCGCAACAGCGCCAGAAAGCCACTCCCGATCAGATTGGTGGTCGTTTCATGACCGCCGATGATCGTAACGATGGTCGTAGCGATTACCTCCTCGTCGGTCAGGCGCTGCCCTTCCAGCTCCGCCTGCATCAACGAGTAAATCAGGCCATTGTTGGGTTTGCTGCGAAGCTCTTCCATGCGGTCAGCGATATAGCTGCGCATATCTTCGAGACTTTGCAGAATCTCTTTCACGCGATCCGGATGATGCTGGAAATTGCCATGCACTTCCGCAATATCGACCACCCACTTGCTCAACTGCCGGTGGTCTTCCACTGGCACACCCATCAATTTCGAGGTGACGATGGCCGGCAGAGGATTGGCAAAGTCTTCCATCAGATCCATCTGGCCTTTGCCGGCGGCCTTGTCGAGCAATTCGTTGGCTATGGTCTGAATATCATTGCGCAACTCTTCGATGCGGCGGGGCGTGAACGCCACCGAGCAGAGCCCGCGTAGACGCGAGTGCCGGGGCGGGTCCATAAAGAGCATCTGCTGCAGCATCATCTCGGCAAAGGGCTTCATGAACTGCAGCCCGAGCTGGTCGAGGTAAGCCAGAGGAGGCGTTCGATCCGAGGAGTAATTCATCAACACATGAATCACTTCGGGGTAGCTGGTGACCACCCAGGCATGCATATACGGATCCCAGTGAATGGGATCATGGCTGCGCATGGCATGGTAAAAAGTGTAGGGATGCTCAGCGACTTCTGGGTCGAGCAGCATCAGAAGACTGAGCTGCTCGCCCTTGACCTTTGGAACGACACCCGGCCTGGAACTCTGCATACCGATTGACTCCATACCCACCCAGTTTGACTCGACTACGCAGAATCAAACTATCAGAGTCTACCGGTCTCGCTGGCTTACGAACCGAGATGAGTGTGTATAACCTTGGCGACCCGGTGCGCGCTCTCGCCATAGATCAGGTCTTCGTGATGACCCGGCAGGGTTTGGGCATCGAGGTTGGTTGGAATCACCTTCTGCCAGGCGGGCAGAAAGTCGAGATGCGGAGGCCGTTCATCGGCCAGAACAACCAGCACGCGGCCGTCATACTGTCTTGGTTGAAACATCGCCGCCGCTCTCTCAAGCATGCCCTGCGCGATGTTGACCTCAGTCTTCGGGGCCTGTACCTCTGCCGGCGGAGCGGGTTGCGGAAAGAGCCGGTTGCGAAGCCTGGCGATGCTGGTCTTGAAGCCGAGCCGCGATGCACGCTTCAGAAGGTAGAGCGGTTGAGTCAACTTCGGCCGCATGCCGCCTTCCAGCGTCGAGGGGCTCGGAGGATCGAGCAACAGCAGCGAAACCTCGTGACCGGCCGCGCGCAGTTGGTACCCCACCTCAAACGCGAGTACAGCACCGAGGCAGAGGCCGCCGACCGTGTAAGGCCCTTGCGGCTGCGTGGCAATGATCTTGCGTACGTGGCAGGCGGCAATACTTTCCAGCGTAGGCGCTTCACCGAGCGCTGGAAAGTCTTCCGACAGCATACGCACGACCAGAAATGGCCTCTCTTCTCCCATCACGTTCGACAGGCTGAAGTTAAAGTAGTGCATCCAGAAGATGGGGTTACCCGTTCCCTTCGTCTGCAGCGGAATGACACCGACGGGCAACGCTGGTTGTGTTGGTTTCTCGCTGATCATCAGTTCGGCTTGCTCACGCACCGTAGGGTGCGCCACCAACCGATCGATCGGAATCTGGCGGCCGAACTCCACCGAGATGCGCCGCTGCACGGCCGCGAGCAATTCTGACTCACCGCCGAGCTCGAAGAAATTCTCATCCGGCTGCACCTCGTCGCGGCGCAGCACTTCGGCCCAAACCCTGGTGAGCCATGCCTGACCAACAATGCCCTCCACCAGCCCGGAGAGGCCTTCCACAGTCGGCGCCTCAAACAGTTGGCGCAACGCCAGGTCCACACCAAACTCATTGCGCAGGCGCACCAGAAGCTGGGTACCCAGCAGTGAGTGCCCACCTACGAGGAAGAAGTTGTCTGCCGTGCCGATCTGGTCGTTTTTGAGCAGTTCGCGCACGATGGCGAGTACCTTTACCTCGACTGAAGACGCAGGGCCCCTGCCCCTTGACCGTAACGCGCTTGAGCTCGCGGCCGTCGGTCGATTGCGCCAGCCTGGCCAGATCGATCTTTCCATTGGGCGAAAGCGGCAGAGCATCGAGACAGATAAAAGAGGCCGGAACCATGTAGTCAGGCAAGGTCTTCAGCAGGTGCTCCTGCAGGTCGTTTGCCGTGGGCACAGCATCCTTCGATTTCGGCAGAACGTAGGCCACCAGTTGGTTCTCGCCCAGGTCCGATTTCCTGGTCACCACCGTGGCAAAGTCGAGCGTGCTATGGCTATTGAGGTTGCTGGCGATCTCATCCAGCTCGACGCGGAACCCGCGGATCTTGGTTTGCCGGTCGAGACGGCCACGGAACTCGATCTGGCCGTCAGGGCGCCGGCTTCCTCGATCGCCCGTGCGATACATGCGGGCGCCGGGCTCGGTTGAAAAGGGATCGCGGAGAAATCTTTGTTCCGTAAGATCGGCGCGGCTACGGTAACCGCGTCCCACGCCATCGCCGCCGATGTAGATCTCGCCGATCTCGTCGTCAGAAACCGGCTGACCGTCTTCATCAAGTAAGTAGACCGTCGCACCGGTAATCGGGTGGCCGATCGGCGGCGCTCCCGTGGCTCCAGGTACGAGTACCGAGTAGGTTGCGGCCACGGTCGTTTCGGTAGGCCCGTAGTTGTTCACCACCTCGAAGGGCAGCGGATAAGCAGGGCCCTGCTGCAGCACATCGCCACCCACGACGAGCAGGCGCAAAGCGGTTTCAGCCGGCCAGTCCATGGTCATCAAACGCTCGCCCAGCACAGTCGGCAACAGGCTGATGGTGACACGCTCGCGCAGCATCCATGCCCGCAGCAACTCTGGCGACGAGCGTACGCCCTCGTCGGCAAAGCACAAGGTCGCGCCTGCGGCGAGGTGCGGCCATATCTCCATGACGGCAGCATCGAAGCCAAGACCGAGAACGTGGCTTGCGCAATCGTTCGGCGTTACTTCAAAGGTCTCGCGGTGCCAACGAACCAGGTGGCTCAAATTGGCGTGGGTAATCTCCATGGCCTTGGGCGTACCGGTCGAGCCGGAGGTGTAGATCATGTAAGCCAGGCTCTCGGGTGCGAGCGTCCGGCTTGGCAGCAGAGGTGTGGCCGCGATGGCGGCGGCGTCTCGAGCGGGATCGATACCGATCACGGCTCCGCCCTGCTCAAACTGCAGACGATTGAAGAGAGCTTCGCGGGCGACCAGCACGGTTGCTCCCGAGTCCTCCACCGCGAAGGTAATGCGTGCGTCTGGCCATGACGCATCCAGAGGAACATAGGCAGCCCCCGCCCGCATAATGCCGAGCGCGGCCACAATCCAGTCGAAGGAGCGCTCCATGCAGATCGCCACCGTGCCACCAGACGCGACCCCAAACTCCACCAGGTATCCGGCAAACCGGTCCGCGCGTGCATCCAGTTCCTGATAAGTGAGCTGCTGCTCCCCATTGCGCAGGGCAATCGAATGCGGCATGGCGTCGAGGAGTTCAGAGATTTGCTCCGAGACAGAACGAACGTCGAGGGTCAAACTGGGCATGGCAGGGGTTTCCTTTTTCATTTTTTATGGATCCGCGCGGAGGGGGGTGGGAACGGATCGGAGATCGTAATCTGGCAGCTACAAAAATACCCGTAGGGCTATGTTGTGTGAGTGCGCCGGTCTGGAGCCATACTCTCTTTATAACCTGTCAGGCGCGGCCCGGAGCCGCTGTCTACTCGTTGGCAGGTAACCTAAAGATCGAAACACCGCTTACTGTCGTAATGCCGCTCCGGAAGATATCACTCACGGCAGCTGAATCCGGAAATGGGAAGTGTGGTGGCGTCTCCGGACTTCATGCGGCTGCTCTGCACCCGGCGCCTTTGAGAAATGCAGGCTAATGTTTCGCTACTTTCCAAAACTCCGGCTCTGCCTTCATCATCATCTCTGACGGATAGCTCATTTTCGGGTCAATGAAGAAAAGATTCACTTGTTTCGATTCCAGGCACGACGCTTCGAGCGCCGCCAGCTTCTTCAGACCCTCGGCTCCCAGGGTCTCCGCGAACTTCTTGTCGTTTTCTTCCTCAGCATCAAGTTCGGCGGCAGCCTTATGCGTGATGATGACAAGAAAGGCGTTGCCGGGGGAGCCGTAAGTCTCTTCATAAGTGGCCCAGTGCATGCCCTGGACCCCCTTATAGCCATCGATATACAGCTTGCAAAGTTCCTCGAATTCCTGAGCGTGCCCCGGACGAACCAGGTATTGGAAAATTACTTCGACCCGCGTTCCCACGCGAAAGCCTGGATCGAGGCTCAGGTCGTCGCGCTTCGCCCACACACTGTAGTCCTTTGATGAAAGCAGATCGCCGTCGGCGGCGTTCGCGCGGGCGAGGGCTGCGGATACAGCGGGATTAGCCATCGAACTCTGGCGCTCGCTCGCCCACTCCGCATAGGATTCGTAACCGTGAAAGAAGAGCACGCGCGGCGGCCCGGAAAGCGAGACCGCAGCGAAATAATGGCCAGGGACCTTACCCGCCGCCAGGGCTTGCGGATACGCTCCTTCCACGATCTGGTGCGGAGGACCATCCTTGCCTGGTTTAGTAAATTCGCGAGAGATCACCAGAATCTTCGCTGCGGGCAAGACGTCCTGGGCGATGAGTGCCGTCGGTGCGCCGATCGCGAGCGACACCAGAAGTGGAAGTGCGGCAGAGCAGCGTATGGGCAGGGTCATATTCTTGCTCCTGGTCCGTGAAGTATAGCGATTCATTACACAGCATCCTGGCGAAAGGTGAAGCCGTGCTCAGATGCCGGCGTACCAGGAATAACCGACCTCGGGCTCAGCAGACCCCAGACCCTTACCGAAGCCTTTCATCGAGTCGGTCACCGTAAGACGGTTAATGTACTTAACGCTCTTGTAGCCCAACTGCCGCGGCACGCGCAGCCGCAATGGGCCGCCAAAGCCCACCGGAAGGTCGCCATCATTCATGCCCCACGTCAACAACGTCTGGGGATGCAAAGCGTCGGCCATATCGATACTCTCCCACCAGTCACGATCGATGGAGTAATAGACGACATAGCGCGCCCGCGGCAGAGCTCCAGTGGCATGCAGCAGCTCAAACAGAGGTGTTCCAATCCACTCGGCGATGTAGGACCACCCCTCCTCGCAAGCCACTTCAGTAATCTGGCTGCGGACGGGCAGACTCTTCACATCAGACAGCGAAAGCAATACCGGCCGCTCGACCATTCCATCCACGGCAAGCCGCCACTCTGAAAACCCAGCGGCCTGGTGGCGCTTGAAGTCGTCATTGAGAGGCCGAGTAATGTTGGCGAAAGGCGAGCTGGAAATCATACTGCGCGGAAACTCGCGCGCAAGCGAGTGCGTCGTCAGAAGCCGTTGCGCGGCATAGGTGAGCGTCTCACCCGGCCCGTAGATTCCGCTGCAGTCGGGCGGAATAAGCCCGTAACGCCCAGCCAGGCGGGCGGCCGCAGCCACGCCGGCGGCGCCTGCGGTGGCGGCAAAACCGGTGGTCAATAGCTTGCGCCGGGAAATAGGCTTCATACACGCTCCTGAGGAACAACGACACGACCGGTAATCATCGCCCGCATGCGGCTCCAGAAGCCTGCGAGCACAACCATGGATACGTGAACCACGAGGAAGAGCACCAACGCTCCGGAGACGAAGAAATGCAGCGTGCGGGCCGACTGCCGCCCGCCCAGCAAGGTAACAGCAGCCGGAACCGCGGATGTGAAGGCGGGAGACATGGCCAGGCCCGTCCATATCACCAGGGGAAACAGGATAAAGATCACACCCAGATAGGCGGTTCGCTGCACCACGTTATAGGAGTGGGCTTCTGCCGGGGCGGTTGGCGCGCACCGCAGGTAGTTTGCAATAACGTCCCTGTACGCCTGCCACTTCCTGTCGACCGGCGCCGGCAACAGGTGTTTGCGAAAGTGGCCGCTCGCCAGACCTACGACCCCGTAGACCAACCCCGTCAGCACGGCAGCCCACGCGGCCTGAAAGTGGAGATAGCGGCTCCATCCATTCTGGTCGGGCCAAACGTAGTTATAGCGTGTAGGAACCGTGACCCTGGATGCCGGAACCGGCAGCGTAAACAGCGGGCGCATCATCACGTTGCCGGTTTCACCCCAATAAAACCGCGGATGAGAGATCACAATCTCAACGCCCGTGACGAGCAAGGCGACAAAGGCAACGACCGTGAGCCAGTGCGTCACGCGGACGAGCGCCGAATGACGGGGATTTTCAGCATCAGGAAGTGAGCCAGAGGCGGTCACACGCGCAGCATAGCACACGCACCCAGCCCGGGAACCGTTGCTGCGCTCAGCGATGCCCCTCGACGGCCGCAATCAGGATGGCTGCGGCGTCCAGAACGGAGAAGGACCGACCCGTTCCATCTCGTATCGTTGCATGAACTCAGCATCCCCTGCAGACTTCCCGGCATGTTCAGCATCGCGGAAGTACTGCTCCATTCTGCCGGCAGGACAAAAAGCAATGATCATTCGGCTGGGCGCCGCACCGACGGAGGAAAAAGTGTGCGGCACGCGCCGCGGAGCCACTACTGAGTCGCCTGCATGTAAGTTCACTCTTTGCTCGCCAACCTGGAAAGCCACTTCGCCCTCGATCACGTAGAACCATTCCTCCTGATTCAGATGCAGGTGCAGGGGTGGACCACCCGGGAGCAGATGCGTGTGCTCCATGACAAAGAGGCCGCCGCCGGTTTCACTGGTTAGTACCTTGAATAGGATGGAACTGAACCCCAGGGAGTGGGCATCGCCAAAACGGTCCTGCCCGGCTCCTACTACATGGAGTGCACTTGAGGGAGGCGATGCAGGTGAAGCCTGGGAGAGGGCGCGCGTGGCGAGAAAGTGCTGCATACCGGCAGCGGGCGCCACCGTCGCGACAGCTTTAAGAAACGAACGACGCCGCATGAGCCTCCTTCGGATAGGCCCAAGAACAGCCCAAGAGTACCGGAGGGGCGGGTACTAGACAAGCAGATTTGATTACTGCGCATCGGCACAGTTAAGAAGAGGCTTCAGACGCTCCGGTCTATCTCCATAACTACTTTATGGCCGGCTCTTGACCAGTTCTGCCGTCGGACTATCGTCACCGCAATTCAGGCACTGGAGTTTTAACTTCTCGCTATCGACATACGTCGCTTCCATTTGAAGAAGCTTTGCGCCGCCTGTCCTGAGGACCTGAAACGAAAGCGTGTCGCCCGCTAATTGTGGATGCCTCAGCAGGTGCACTGAACTTCCTGCAATGTGCGCAGTGGAATCTCGTCCAACAATCATGTTGAATACGACGGTTCCTCCAAGCTGGCCAGCATCCTCGGCGAGGGTCAGAGTAACTCCAGGTAGGCCTTCGAGCTTGCCGTTCCATACGCCAAGCCACGACGACTGACTGGCGGGTTGAGCCGACGACGCGTAAGAAGACAAGTATGCCACCAGAATCAATGTGCTTGCCTGCATGGTTCTTGAGATTTTCATTTGAGCTCCTCCTTTACTTGCGCTGGTTTGTTGTGGGACATCGACGTGGCACCAAGAATTCCGCCAAGACTCATTGATTCGATGGCCGACGAGGGCACAATCACCATCGATCCCTTATCTCGCATGGCCTCGAAGAGCATGTTCATTCCGCGGAGGTGCAAGGCAACAGGATTGTCTGCATAGACTTCGGCCGCTTTGGCAAACTGTGCTGAGACTTGAACCTCGGCATCACCAAGAATGATCCTGGCCTGCCGCTCGCGTTCCGCCTGGGCTTGTTGCGACATGGCATTTTCGAGCGCCTGGGGAATGCGCACGTCGCGGATCTCCACCGATTGCACGGTTATGCCCCACGGTGTGGTCTTCTCATCGAGGATTTTCTGTAGCTCACGTCCCAGCGTCTCCCTTTCGGTGATCATCTGGGCCAGGTGATGCCGGCCGATTGATTCCCGTAGCGCGGTTTGCGAACTCAATGCGATTGCCTCGATGAAGTTCTCGACCTCGAAGATCGCCTTCTCTGCGTTCCATACAAGCCAGAAGACGATGGCGTCTACATTGACCGGCACGGTGTCGCGCGTGAGGGTAGACTCCGCGGAAACGGTCGTAACGCGCACACGCTGATCGACGTACCGGCTGAGGGACTCAATGATGGGAATGATCAGGAAGATGCCGGGACCGCGGAGTTCGCGAAAGCGACCAAAGCGCAGAACCGCAACCTTTTCCCATTGATCGACAATACGGATCGCTAAAAGGAAGTAGGCCCCGATGAAACCTCCGACAAAGACCGGAACAGGAGACCGAAGGAAATGCGCCGTTGCAATTCCGCTCAAGAGACATAAGATAAACGCCAATAACCCGACGTTGTTGACCCGTGTTGCCTGAATCATGGTTATCTCCTCTGTTGGCTCTCAGGGCCAAATTGCTGCAATGCTTCGATCAAATCGTCCACGGTAAAGCCGGCGGCGCCTGCCCGGGAAACAAACTCTGCGACGAGCTGGGCCAACTGCCGGTTTTGTTCTTTTTGGGACGACGCAATTTGTCGCTCCGCAATAAAGGTGCCCGTACCTTGCTGCGAGTCGACAAGTCCGCGGATCTCCAACTCGCGATAGGCGCGGGTTACGGTGTTCGGGTTAATCGCCAACTCGACAGCCACCAGGCGGATCGTCGGCAATTGGTCGCCCACACCCAGTGCACCCGTCGCGACCGCGGCCTGCACCTGGTCTATGAGCTGCCGGTAGACCGGGACGCCGCTATGGGCGTCAAGCCGAAAAGAAAATGGTTGCATCTCGATTTGGTGTTTTTGCTTCACAGGGATAATGTACTAGTTGACTAGTACATTACACAAGGGGAAAATTTCGGGATTTTCCCTTTTGTTACGGTTCTTCCGATTTGACTACAAGCCTTACTCCCTGGACGGGGCGCCCCCAATATTCGAAAGGATGGTTCGCACCAGCGTACCTGGGTTGAATACGGAATTTTTCGAATGTTTTTCGCCAGGCGTTGTAACTGGCGTTGGTAGAGACGGAAAGAGAAAGCGGTTGAAAGGGGCTTCGCCCTATCGTTTTCAACCCACGTACGCTGGTGCGAACCATCCTTTCGAATATTGGGGGCACCCGTCCAGGGGGAGGGGTTTAGTTACTGCGTTGGGTTTTGTAACCACGACTTACCGTCCAGGGGTAGGTTTAGTTGCCCGGGTGGGGTTCCGTGATACGACTAGCTGGCCGTATTTTGTTTTATGGGCGAGCCAGTGCCCTTACAGGGGCAGCAAATTCGCGGCCGCATCGAATTGCATGTCCTGGGCCGGGCCCACGGTGGCTACACCCGGCCGTCCGTTCAGTGCCTCTACGCAGGCTTCAGAAGCCAGAAAGCGTTCGACGTTGAGCGTGTCGGCAATGCGCACTACCTTGAGCTTCTCCTGGTCCGGGGCAGCCAACGAGGCCAACGCTGCCTGAATGGCCTCACGGTCGTTATCGAAATAGATCGGGATCTTCGCGCAAAGAATGCCGAGCGACGTGAGCGCGTTCATGTAGGTGTATTGCAGATTCAACGCCTTGACGAAACGAGCGGTAGTGAAATCGGCCATGCCGATGCCCGTTCCATTGCCCTTGCTGGCCGGCGTGAGATCGCGAACGAAGATGCGAGAGATACGCGGCGTGATTGCGCTCTCGGGGTGAAGCGAAGACGTATAGCCTGCGATGTCGCGGCCAACCACATTAGTGTCCATGCCGGAACCGCTGATATCTTTGCCGATGCGGTCGATGATGAGCAAATCGATTTCGTCGAAGGGCAGCCGCGCCAGCAGAGACTGCGCCTTCTTGAATAGCTTGTCTTCTTCGCTCACGATGTTGGCCGCCGGCAATACGGCAATCTGCGCGGTCTGGTGGTGCTGATCTTCAAGCAGCGCGATGCCACAGAAAACGGGCGCGACTTCGAGAATGGTTTGTGCGAAGGCGCGCAGCACGACCTCGTAGCCCAGGTGCGCTGCGGCGCAATGGGCATTGTTGGCTCCTATCTGTTTACCGAAGCCGATCACCAGCATCTTCTGGACGCCGCTACCCATGGTTCCGCGAAAGTCGGTGTGCGGCTTGACGCGATTCAGCACCACGACTCCATCGGCCTGGAGCGCCGGAACACTGAAGACGACATCGCGCCCATCGAGCGCCGTACCGATCTTCTTCACTTCCATGCTGGCATCGATGGGTACGCCCATGGATTCGGCAGTGACTCCGTACCCGGCGAGCATCTCGATCTGGCCGGCGGGTGTGGCTCCTCCGTGGCTGCCCATGGCAGGGATGATGAAGGGCTTTGCTCCGGCCTCGGTGAGAACCGTCAGCGTGGCTTTCACTATTTCCTTCAGGTTGGTGATACCACGGCTGCCTACTCCGAGGGCGATGCGCATGCCCGGAGTGATTTTGCTGCGAAGGCCCGTCGCTGCGAACTGCTGGGAGATTTCGGTGTAGAAATCGAGTTTCGGCGAAGGGGGATAGGTCTGGGCCACCGGCAGCAATTTGGGAAAGTGATTCGACGCGTTCATGGCGGGCAAAGCTCCGTGGGTTCGATCCTTGATGAGTCTAATCCCCTCGCTGCCTGGCTACCAAATCTTTAACTCACGGTTGCGATTGTGGTGTGCACTTCTTCTTAGTACACTTTGGGCTTGCTGAAAACCTCCCACATAAGACGCGGCATGGAGATTCTGCCCTGGGCCGGAATCGTATTGCTCGCTTTACCCGCTCTGGCGGGCGATTGCCAGGGCCTGGCAGCGCTCAAGTGGCCGCACACCACCATCACCCGCGCCGAGATGGTAACGACCGGCATCGTCACTCCAACCACGGGCAAGCCACTGGCCGATTTACCGCCGTTCTGCCGAGTGTCTGCCACCCTCAAGCCAAGCACCGACTCAGACATCAAAGTTGAAATCTGGATGCCCCAGGCGGGATGGAACGACCGCCTCGAAGGCACGGGCAACGGAGGCTTCGCCGGCAACATCGGCTATGGCGCGCTGGCGGAAGGCCTGCGGCGCGGCTACGCCGTGGCCAACACCGACATGGGCATGTCGACCCCACCGGGAGAAACTGCCAGCATCTTCGCGAACCGGCCTGAACGCTGGACGGACTGGGGATACCGCGCCACCCACGAGATGACGCTCGTGGCCAAGCAGATCGTCCACGCCTATTACACGCGCGATGCGCGGTACAGCTACTTTGTGGGTTGCTCCACCGGGGGCGAGCAGGCCCTGATGGAAGCACAGCGTTTCCCGGATGACTATGACGGAATCGTGGGCGGCGCCGGGGCGCAAAACCGGACGGGCGTGCACGAAAGCATCCTGTGGAACTTCGCGGTCAACGAAAAGACGCCCGCGTCGTATCTGCCGGAAGCCGCGCGTACCCTGCTCTCCCAGGCAGTGGTGAATGCGTGCGATGCGCTCGACGGCGTGAAAGACGGCGTGATCACCGACCCCACCCAGTGCCACTTCGACCCCGCATCGCTTGTGTGCAAGGCCGGCTCCGGGCAGAACTGTTTGACCGCGGCGCAGGTAAAGACTGCGATGAAAATCTATGACGGCCCGGCGAATCCACGAACGGGAAGGAACCTTTACCCGGGCCTGCCTCGAGGCAGTGAGTTCGGTTGGGATGGCCTTGATCGGATGCCCGGCCCAGCGGCGACCCCGCCCTATGGCGCCATTTTTCAGTGGGTGTTTGGAGGGGGCTGGACCTGGCGGCAGTTCGACTTTAACCGTCAGGATGCTGCGTTCCAGGCAAGGCTGGCAGGCATGGTGAACGCGACCAACCCTGACCTCGATACCTTTCGTGCGCATGGCCACAAGCTGCTTATGTACCACGGGTGGAGTGACTGGCTGGTCGCTCCGGGCGGATCGATCCAGTACTACGACGCAGTGGTCGCACGCGATAAGGAAGCACATGCAGATAAGCCACTCGACGCCGCCAGCCCATCCGACGCCGCAAGCCCATCCTTAGATCAGTCACTGCGCTTATTTATGGTGCCCGGCATGGCGCATTGCGGGGGCGGCCCGGGTGCAACCCACTTCGACCCCCTGGGCACCGTGGTCGATTGGGTCGAGCATGGAACCGCGCCCGATCAGATGATCGCCACCAGGCCGCCGCTTGACCCGAAGGTCACGGCTGTATCACGCCTGCTTTGCCCTTATCCGCAGACTGCGCATTATAAAGGCTCAGGCGATACCGACGACTCTGCGAACTTCGTGTGCGCGATGCCTCACTCCGGCGGAAATTAGGAAACCAGATGCGCTTGCAAGGCAAGGTAGCCATTGTTACCGGTGCGGCCTCAGGCATTGGCCGCGCCATTGCGCAGCGTTTTGCTGCCGAAGGGGCTGTGGCCGTGATCGCCGATCTCGACCTCGCCAAATCGGAAGCCGCGGCGGCAGAGATCGTGGCCGCTACCAAGGGCCGCGCCGCCGGCATCGCCATGGATGTAACGAACGAGGATGCCGTCAACGCCGGTGTCGCACGCACCATTCGCGAATTCGGCGGCGTGCATCTGCTTGTGAGCAATGCCGGTAACCAAGTGATTGCGGGCGTTCACGAGCTCGCCTACAGCGACTGGAAGAAGCTGCTGGCCATCCACCTGGATGGAGCCTTTCTCACCACGCGGGCCTGCCTGCGGCATATGTACAACTCAGGCGAAGGAGGCGGGATCCTTTATATGGGGTCGACTCATTCCAGGCTGGCATCGGTACTCAAAGCTCCGTATGTGACGGCGAAGCATGGTCTGCTCGGGCTGTGCCGCGTGGTGGCGAAGGAGGGCGCGCCGCATGGCGTGCGGGCCAACGTGATCTGTCCCGGTTTTGTGCGGACTCCGCTGGTCGAGAAGCAGATACCGGAGCAGGCCAGGCTGCTGAACATCGACGAAAAGGACGTGGTCGAGAAAGTGATGTTGAAAGATACGGTCGATAAGCAATTCACCACGTTCGGTGAGATCGCAGAGACCGCTGTATTTCTTGCTGAACAGAAGACGCTGGCGCTTACCGGGCAATCGATCCTGGTAAGCCACGGCTGGTGTATGGAGTAGTCCGCCGCCGGCAGTCCTTCGTCTTCGCGAAGTTGATCGCGCCGGTATACGATAGCGTGGTTTACAAACGCGCATTGCGCCCGTACCAGGAGGATTTGCCCATGTCGATGACTCGACGCCGCTTTATCAGTTCCAGCACCGCAGCCGCCACCCTGCTTGCCAGCGGAGTTGGCCGCGCCGCTTCCCTCAACCTGCCCATCGGCCTGCAGCTTTATTCCGTGCGCACCCTGTTGCCCAAGGATTACGCCGGCACGCTGAAGCAGGTCGGGGCGCTTGGCTATAAGGAAGTGGAAGCCGCCGGTTTTTACAACCTGCCGGTCGAGCAGGTGAAGGCCGCAATGCAGGCTGCGGGGCTGCGCTGTGTGAGTGCGCACTATGGGCTGGGACTGTTGAAGCAGCACCTGGATGAAATTTTGCCGTTCTGCAAGACGCTCGGCGTTAACTATGTCACGTGCTCTTCGCCGATCCACCAGCAGCCGAATGCACCCAAGGGACCGCTGTCGCTCGACGACTGGAAGTGGAATGCCGATCAGTTCAACGAGATCGCCACGAAGGTGGAAGCTGCAGGGATGCTGTTTGCCTACCACAACCACTATGAGGAGTTTCACGCGATTGGGGACACGCTGCCTTACGATGTACTGCTCAAGAATACTGACCCGAAGAAGGTCCACTTTGAGATGGACTGTGGGTGGGTGATTGTCGGTGGTAACGATCCGGTGAAGTATTTGAAGCAGTATCCGACACGTATTGTGATGCTCCATGTGAAGGACTTCAAGGACAACAAGGAGCCCTCCGTCCCGCTTGGCACTGGGTCGATTGACTACACGCCCATCTTTGCGGCTGCAGCAGCGGGCGGCCACATTCGGCATGCGTTTGTGGAGCAGGAAGAGTTCCAGGGACCCATCATGGAAGCCCTTGCGGCGGATGCCAGGTACATGAGAAAGATGCGTGCTTGATGGCGGGGTTTCCTGCTGTGCTGTGGGGAAATCCATGCAAACGAACCAACTGTTGACGAAGGGCATGGCTAAGCAGGCTGCGTTTCTGAAGGGTTCGTTCCTTAATGTATGTTTCTGAGGGTACGTTGCTGAAGGGTTTGAAGGGTACGGGCTAAAAGCCCGGACCCTTTGCTTCCCCCCAGTCGAGATGACAAAGGGGAGGGTGGGCGCTTACCACACCACCCCCTAGGGACGAGATGAGGTACAGCGAAAGCGCCAGATCAGTGGACGGCCAGCTTTTGCTCTAGGAGTGGTTGCAGAAGCGGCAGTGGAAGAGGGCCCTCGTCCAGGGCGGTGTCGTTGAAGCGCTTGAGCGAGAACCCGCTCCCCTGCTGTTGCTGGATCTTGTTGCGCAGATTGATCCACTGGTGGTAACCCACGTAGTAGGTAATGAGCTGCCCTGCAGTCAGCTTAGCGCGGCGTAGCTTTCCTTTTGCCTCAGCTTCGGTCTGAAAAGCCTTGTTCTCCATAAGATCCAGTGCCTCTTGATCTGTCATGTTGCGGCTCTGCATGCGGATATCGAGAATGGCGTTCGAGATCACGCGCAAACGGATTTTCTCGACCATCATGATGAACCGGGGATCGTGGTTCGCATAGCCGGCATCTTCCATTTCTTTCACGGCATATTCGCCCCAGCCTTCTGCATACGGTCCGTTGGCGAGCAGTACGCGCAACACGCGGCGTGAGGAGGGGCGCAGGTTATTGGCATGCTCGAATTGGGTGTAGTGTCCCGGCAACGCCTCGTGCATGGTCAGGTAGAGAAGCATCCAGTTGTTGTACTCACGCAGCTTTGAGTCGGCCTGCTCTTTCGTCATCTTCGGGTCGATGGGAGTGACCCAGTACTCCGCTTCTGCCGTTGGCTCGAGCGCGGGGGCCGAATGGAAGCCGGCGACGGAGTAGACCCCACGCAGAAAGACCGGAGTGGGTACGATCTTCATATTGTCGCGATCACTGAGCGCCATTAGATCCTTCTGCTGAATAAAAGCGCGGATCCCGCCGGCTTCCGCTTTGATCTTGTTGAGTAGCTGGTCCGGTTGCACGTGATCCTGATTGATGTGGTCGATTACCTCGGCGATCACCTTGTTCTGCAGGGCATCGCCCTTCAGGTTCGTGTGGCCGTCGTGATCGGGGAACCATTGCTTATGCAGACCCAGGGCCACGGTGTACATCTCGCTGCGAACGCGCGACAGGTCCTGCTCGGCGGAGGCCAGAACCGAGTCAGGGGTCTCGTGTGTTCCGGGGCCGAGGGCGAACGTGAAAATCTTCGCGTAGTTTGTGGCTCCGGTACGCCAGGTTACGGTGTGCGGTCTATGGGCGAGGTCGTGGGTGAGCCAGGTTGCGTAGCCTTCCACCGCGGCACGCGCGGCTTTTGCTGCTCGATCGTAGCGCGGGCGCAGCGGCGACCCGGCTGCAATCATGCCGCCGATCTGCTCGATCACTTCGATGTTGCCGGCGTTCTCATCGAGGGCGGTATCAATAAAAACCTGATCGGCTTCTTTTACGTTGCTGCGCGCCTGGTCGAGCACGCGTGGAATCTGCTCCATGCGTGCGAGCACCGCGGTCAGCCTTGCCTGCGGGGTGCCCGTGGTGGAGGTGAGGGGGAAGAAGAGGCCTGCGCCGATCATCTCGACATAATCCTGCGGGCGGTAGCGGTAGGGCTGCAGTACATCGAGCGAGAAGAGGCTGGCGTTGATGTTGTCGCGCATCAGTTCCAGGTCGGTCTTGTCATCGGGGCTGGTCACCTTCGTATTGGCGAAACATTTCTTGCCGGCGATGAACAGGGCCCGCTCGGCAGCGAGCTTGGCCTCGCTTGTGTCATCCAGTTCGTTATCCAGCGGGTGCTTGGCGTCGCCGTGATAGCCGACCTGCGTAGCTTCCACCGGTGAAAATTGCAGCCCGGCGAGGATGAACCGGTTTGCCTGATCGAGGAATGGCTCGTGCGCGGCGACCGTGCATTGAAAGGGCGCAGGCACGGCGGCCATGGCCGTATACGGGAGAGCGGAAAGACAGGTCAAAACGAAGATGGTACGAAACATGACTGAAACGATAGCACGGTGAGGGCGGGCCGAAGTGGCCAGAGACGAAGGAGGATTTCTGCAATTCATGAGGGTTGCTTTCGCTGAGCCATGATTTTGTGCGAGGCCAGGTGACTGCGCAACGCGATCCTCAATGTGACCGCCCCTCAATGCGCTCGACCCTCGATGCGACCAATCAAGGCTGCAGATAACGCTGGCGTGGCTCCGGACTGCGAGGCAACGTAACTACCACACAGATTCCCTACCTCGGCCATCTGCGCCAGGGAGGCTCCGCGCAGGTAAGCATGCACCAGGCCGGCGGTGAAGGCATCGCCGGCGCCTATGGTATCCACCACGGTGATGGGAAAGCCGGAATGTTCGCCTTCGCCGGTGCGCGTTGCGACCATGCTTCCCTTTGCTCCCAGCGTCGTGGCGACCAGTTCGCACTGGGGGAAGGCAGCCAGCAGCGCATGCGCAGCCACTTCTGGGGTGAGTGCCGCACCGCGTTCGACAGCAACGGCGCTACCCAACAGGGAGAACACCTCGGGCAATTCCTCATCACTGACTTTGATGAGGTTGGCATGCGCTAACGACCAGCGAAGAACCTCCGGGGTGCAAAAGGGCATGCGCAGATTCACGTCGCAGACGCGCACGCAGTTCGGCCCGCTTGCCTCGAGGAAACTCCTGATGGTTGCCCGCGAGACCTCGTTGCGCTGGCCGAGCGTGCCGAAGCAGATGGCATCCGCGGTACTCGCCTGCTGGAGCAGTTGCGGGGTGAGGCGAATTGCGTCCCAGGCGACGTTGGCGATAATCTCATAGCGGGGTTGGTTGTCATGCGAAAACGTAACCGCGACCGTGCCTGTTGGGTACGCGCTTGTCTGCAGTTGGCTCAGATCCAGGTTCGGTTGAGGCAAGGCCTCGCGTGCCGATCGGCCATAGCAGTCTTCACCGACGCTGGTGACCAGGGTGGTCCGATTCCCCAGTTGCGCGCAGAACACGGCAAAGTTGGCTGGCGCGCCGCCTAACCTTGCTCCGCTCGGGAGAAGATCCCAGAGCAGTTCGCCAATAGCGACGATGTGCGGGGTTTTCTTGCCCTGCATGGCGATCTCTTTGGTTTCTTGAACCGGAGCCACCGGGTATTCCCTTCCATTAGGCCTCAGCCCTGATTTCCGTCTTGTTGAGTACGGATAATGCTATGCCATCTTCCTCCTGCTTGTAACCCTTCCTCGAGCACCCGTTGAACGCCGCAACCGGCCGCACCGACGGGTGCGCCAGGCGATCAATTCGACGTTGCGTAAAGCCCACGGGAAGCTGCAAGCTGGTAGGCATGCCGGAATTGCCGGATATTACGGCCTATATCAGCGCTCTGGAACCGCGCACCGTCGGGCAGCCGCTCGAACATGTCAGGATAGCGAGCGCCTTTCTGCTGCGGACTGCGCGGCCACCGGTATCGAGCGTCGAAGGGCGTATTGTGCGTGAGTTCCGCCGCATTGGCAAGCGCATCGCTATTGGCTTCGAAGGCGACCCATGGCTTGTATTGCACCTGATGATCGCAGGCCGGCTGCACTGGCGGCCGCGTGGCGCGAAGCTGGCCGGGCGGCAGAACCTTGCGGCTTTCGATTTCCCTGGCGGGTCCCTGGTACTAACGGAGGCGGGCACGAAGCGGCGGGCTTCGCTGCATGTGTTTGACAGCGAAGAAGCGATGCGAGCCATTGATCCGGGGGGAATCGATGTGCTCGCCAGCGATTTGCCTGCTTTCCGAGGGGCGCTAACGGCTGAGAATCGAACGCTTAAGCGAGCGCTCACCGACCCGCGGATTCTCAGCGGCATTGGTAATGCTTATTCCGATGAGATTCTGCATGCGGCGCAACTTTCTCCGATTGCCATGACGAGCAAGCTCACTGCGCAGGAATGGGAACGGCTCTACAAGGCGACACAAGAGACGCTCACGTTGTGGATCGATCGATTGCGCGAGGAAGCGAGAGAAGCGTTTCCCGAGAAGGTTACGGCGTTTCGCAAAGGCATGGCAGTGCATGGACGATTTGGGCAACCTTGTCCGCGATGTGGAGAGCCGATCCAGCGTATCCGCTACGCGGATAATGAAACGAACTACTGTGTACGCTGCCAGACGGGTGGGAAGCTGCTTGCCGATCGAAGTCTTTCGCGGCTTCTCAAGTCCGATTGGCCGCGCACGCTGGATGAGTTGGAGTCGCTCAAGCACCGGTGAGATAGAAGTTAGCCGGAGACTCGGTTGGTTTCCATGGCCGGCTCTAACTCGGGATTCGGAATGGCGTGGGTTGGGTTGAAGGGTAAGCGAATTTCTGCTCCGCAACCTTGTGCGTCCGTGCGGTTTGCCACCTGGAGAACGCCTCCGTGGGCTTCACATATTTGTCTTGCCAGTGCGAGACCGATGCCGCTGCCTCCGGGCTTGGTCGTATAGAAAGGCACAAACAGGTTCGATGGGTTGGTCAGGCCTATGCCGTTGTCCTGGATCAGGATCAAAACCGCTTGCGGAACAGCGCGCCAACCTATGGTTACCCCGGGCGTCTCGCTCGAAGCATCATCCATCAACCATTGCTCGGGGAATCGCGCCAGGGCGGCTTCAGCTGCATTGCGTGTCAGATTGATGATGAGTTGCTCGATCTGGTCGGGGTCCAGCGGCAAAACGATATCAGGACCCGGTATGACTCGCACAGCCACCCTGGTTTCGACTGCGATCGAGCGCTCGATCAACGAGCGCAACCCGACGGGCTGCAACGCGGGCGGCGGTAACTGTGCCAGTTGCCTATATGCCTGAATGAAGCGATTGAGCGATTCGGCTCGGTTCTCAATAATGCCGAGACCACGATCGAGGCTTGACATATCGGCTTGCGGTCCACGGGCGCCTGTCTCTTGTGCCGGTTGCAATTGATGATGAGTCCACGAGCGGAGACTGCCTGCGATTGACTTGATGGGCGTGAGCGAGTTATTGATCTCGTGACCGATGACGCGGATGAGGCGCTGCCAGGCGTCGCGCTCCTGCTCGCGCAAAGCAATACTTACATCCGATAAAACCAGCAGTGTGTGCGGGATGCCGCTCTGGCGAAAGCTGGACCTTCTTACCATCCAGTGAACAGGGTTCCCCTTACCGGGCAGCACCATCACGGTCCGGTCAGGCTGATCGAGCACGTCAGCCAGCTGCAGATCGGCAGCGGCAGAACCCAGGGCACGGGCCTCGGTGAGATGGAAAATATTTTCAGCGGCGGGGTTGATCAGGCGCAGGCGACGATCTGGGTCGAAGGCCAGCACGGGGGAATCCATGGAAGAGATGACGCAGCGCAACAAGGCCGTCGCCTCCATTTCGCCCAGACGCTGACTCTGAAGCAGGTCGGCAAATTCATTGATCTCCATTGCCAACTCGCCCATGGCATCGAATTGCCGGCTGCCGCGGGCGCGAAAGGAATAGTCAGATTCACGCAGCGCGGAGATAACATTGGCGAGCGTCTGCAGCGGACGGATGATCTGCTCCATCAGCATGCTGGCTGCCAGCAGAGAAAACAGCGCCACACCGCCGAGAATGCTCAAAGCCATGCTGAGCGAAAACTTCCCACGCCACAACAGCAAGGCCGCCAGAAGAAAAGCCGGTGCTGCAATGAAGACACACAGGATGCGGATTCGGGTTTCGAAGGAAGTGGTATGCGCGGCGTGCTTTGCAGGGCGTATGGGCGAGCGAGGGGTTGGCTCGCCGCCGCCGCCCGAAATGGAATCAGATTCCATACTTTTCCATCCGGCGATAGAGAGCGCCTCGGCTCAAGCCCAGGGCCTCGGCCGCGTGGCTGATGTTGCCCGACGCGCGCGCGAGAGCCTTGCGGATGAGAATAGCTTCGACTGCTTCGAGCGAAAGGTCATCGAGGCTCTGAGAAGACGAGCGCACCTGGCTCAAACCCAGGTCGGCGTTTTGAATGCGCGGACCGCGAGCCATGAGAACGGCGCGCTCCATCGCGTGATCGAGCTCTCTCACATTGCCGGGCCACGCGTGCTGCAACATGGTCTCAAGGGCGCTGGACTCGAAGCCGGTGACGGCCTTGCGGTAGCGCGAGGTGTAGCGGGCAAGAAAGTGCCCGGCCAGCGCAGGAATGTCATCGCGACGCTCGCGCAGCGCGGGCAGATGGATTTCTACTGTGTTCAGACGGAAGAGCAAGTCTTCGCGGAAGCGGCCGTTTGCGCACTCCTCCTGCAGATCGGCATTGGTTGCTGAAAGCAGGCGCACATTCACGCGCTTGGTTTGCGAAGAACCCACGCGTTCGAGTTCGCCGGTTTCGAGCACGCGTAGTAACTTGGCCTGCTGGCGGAGGGGTACGTTGGCAATTTCATCGAGAAAGAGAGTGCCACGATCGGCGAGTTCGAAGCGCCCGATGCGGTCTGTGCGCGCATCGGTAAACGAACCTTTTACGTGGCCAAAAAGCTCGCTCTCAAACGTGCCTTCGGCAAGAGCGCCGGTATTTACGGCCACCAGCGAGCGAGAGGCGCGAGAGGAGAGAGCGTGCAGGGTTTGCGCCACTACTTCTTTGCCGGTGCCGTGTTCGCCGGTAATGAGCACGTTGGCGTCCGAGGGACCGATGCGCGCCAGCAGTTCAAGCACGGGCTGCATGGAAGCTGCGTTGGCGATCAACTCCGGCCGGCCGTCAGCGCGGAGCAAGCGGTTCTCTGCTTCGAGAATTTCGGCCTGCTGCACCGCGCGCCGCAGTTCTATTTGCGTGCGCAGAATGGAGATGAGGCGCGCATTTTCCCAGGGCTTCTGGATGAAGTCACAGGCGCCCCGGCGCATCGATTCGACGGCAAGATCTACGTTGGCCCACGCGGTCATGACGATGATGCGTAAGCGGCTATCATGCGCGCTTAGCTGCGCCAGGAGCTCGAGGCCTTCCGCGCCCGATGTTGTATCACGGGTGTAGTTGAGGTCGACGAGCAGCGCATCGAAGGTCTCACTCGCGACACGCTCCAGTACTTCGCGGGGAGAGCGGGCCCGTGTTACGTGGTAGCCTTCCGGCTCGAGTAATAACTCGACGGCGTCGAGGATGTGGGGCTGGTCGTCCGCCGCCAGGATCTTCGGGGCTTCCTGCATGCGGTGAGGCGGTGTTGCGCGTTGTGGAAGGGTCGCCATGAATTACGTGACCAGTATAGTTGGGTTCTGCATCGGGCCCGGGACCATTAGAATTCGCTCAGGCCAGGCTCTACGGGACTTGATCCCGGCCTTCACTTTCAATATTGATGTCTTCCGATCCCAGGTGACCTTTGATGGAAGGGCACGGCTACGGGTGGCTCTGGGGGACGACCCCGGTTTTGGCTTCTTCGATCGAGATGCCGACGTGATCCAGAGTGGTTCCCACGGCGCGATCTAAATCCACCTTTGCCTTCTCATAGGCCGTCTGTGCCGTGACCAACGCAGACTGGGCCACAGACAGATCCCGTTGTGCCGTCAGGGTTTGATAGATCGAACCGGCGCCCAACTGTTGTTCCTGGGTATCGATCTCAAATGTTTTCTGCGCCAGGTCACGCGCTTTGGTTGCTGCCTGTACCCGGGCTACGCTCTGCTCCACGGTATATTCGGCGTTGCGCACGTTCAGACGTATCTGCTTCTTTGTCTGCTGGGCATAGAGTTCATTCTGGCGGTATTCCAGCTCGGCTCGAAACTGGTCGGCTTTGGCTACGCGATTGCGCAACGGTATCGACAGATTTAACCCGACGTAGTAACTGGGCGATGAGTTGTTGTAGGCGTTTCCAAGCGCGCCGCCGAAATCAGGCGGAACCGTGAGGGCGGCATTGCCCGTGTAATTCGGATTGGCGTCGCCTGCCAAACCTGTTCCACCGTAGAAACCCACGGCCGTGAGCTGCGGCAAGAGATTGTTACGAACAGCCTGACGAGTGATCACCTGGTTTTCCAGGTTGATGTTCGTTTGGGCGAGCGTTGGGCTGTTCTTGAGCGCTTCATTGATCAAATCCTCAACTGCCGGAAAGGTCTGCGGACCCAGCGTTTCCACCTGGTCCGTCGGAACTACCGGCATATCTTCCAGAATCGGGTCGTCAAGATTCTTTGTGACTGCGTTCTTGATCAGAGACTCTTCCAGCTGCAGGTTGGTTCTGGCTACGGTCAGATCCTGGTCGCGAACGGCTACCTCAGATTCCGCGCGCATCACATCGATCGCAGCCACTGCCTGCAGGTCAAACTGCTTCCTGGTATCTTCCAGTGTTTTTTGAGCGAAATCGCGAGAGCGGCTCTTGACTTGTTCGTCCTGGTACGCGTTCACCAGATCCCAGTAGATGTCTTCGACCTGTGTAACCGTGGTGGTTATCTGATCTTTGAAGGCAAGATCAGAGGTCTTCTTGTTATTTCTGGCGATATGCAGGTACCGCATATTCGGTCCAAGCCCAAAGCCGTTGAGAAGCTGCTGCTTGAACGTGAACTGCCATTGGACGTTCAATGCGGGGGTGAGCTGTACATAGGGACTATTGATGGTCGCGCGGTTGTTATCAAAATCGAATTCGACCGACGTGCCGGTCGGGAAAGCCTGTAAGTAACTGCCGTTGACATTCGCGGTGTTTAGTTTAAGAGAAGGCACACCATAGGTCTGGAGATTGTACTCCGGTGTAACTGAGTGCCCGAGATTTGCGGTCGCGAGTATCTCAGGATCATAGGAGCTGACTACCGATCCGCCTCCCAACGTGTTTTGCACAAAGCCCCCGGCTCCGGCGCCCGCTCCGCCGGCACCGCTCGAAGTGCCGCCAGCGCCCGCACCCGCACCGCCACCGCCGCCGGTCTGCGTGGTCTGCACAACACCAGTGTTGACGCCGCGAAAGAGCCCGCCAGCTTTGGTTCTAAGAATGTCGGTGTCGGCGATGGGCAAGTTATAGCGGGCAATCGCCAGGTCAAGATTGTTCTCGAGCGCCAGGTCGATGGCATCGCGAATCGACAAGTAAAGCTTGCCATCCCTGATCAATCTATCCAGTCTCGGTGAGTTGCCGAGATCCGGTTCGGGAACAGAGGAAGCACGATAGGGACTTAAGGGGTTGATCGATTTTGGCAGTTGAATGTCAAAAGGGCGCATGGGCGCGGCTGGCGCTTGATTCGTGGCCGGGGTTGTCTGACCTTGCGGTCCGTTCGGCAACCGAGCCGCCGGGGGCGCCTGCGCGAATGTTGTGGACGTAAGGATGCCGGTCGCGCAAACCGTCGCCAGTATTTTTTGAACGAGCGACCGGTCTCGATTCCCTCGGCGGTCCATTTGGATTAACTCAGCATCCATGGGCAGTCCTGGCCTGGAGACATGCCTCATGCCTTCACCTCGGTCCCCTGGTTCAGTTCTGGATTTGCTGAGTCACGTACTACCCATCCATCCCGCACTTCAAGCACGCGGGTACCGTAAGCCGCATTCACCTCCGAGTGAGTTACCTGGACGATGGTGGTTCCCTGGCGGTTCAGTTCGCGGAAAAGCTCCATGATCTCTTTGGCCTGCTCGGAATGAAGATTTCCTGTGGGCTCGTCTGCTAGCAGCAATGCGGGCCGATGAATGACCGCGCGGGCGATGCCTACCAATTGCTGTTGGCCACCAGAGAGTTGATTCGGATACAGATCTTTTTTGCCTACGATGTTAAAGCGATCGAGTGCGTCGGCCACGAGGGACTGACGCTCGGAGCGAGCGATGTTCTTGTAAGAAAGCGGCAAGTCGAGGTTCTCCGCGACGTTGAGATCATCGAGCAGGTGGTAACTTTGGAAAACCATGCCGATGTTGCGCCTCGCCAGTTCGGCGCGGTGTTTACGGTTCAAAAGGTGGACAGCCTCGTCCTTGAACCAATAAGCGCCTGCCCATTGATCGTCGAGAAGTGCCAATACATTCAGCAGAGAAGACTTCCCTGCCCCCGACGGTCCCATGATGGTGATGAACTCGCCCGCCTCGATCTTGAGATACACGCGTCTCAGCACCCAGGTTTGCCCGGGGCCGGTTTTGTAACTTCTTTCAATATTTTCGAGAGAGATCATCGCTGCCTTCGTTGTCTGCGTTGCCGGTGGTCTGGGTTACTGTATTTCCGTTACTGTATCTCCGTTACTGTATTTCCAAGATCCGCTCGAGCGCTTCGCCTTCGGCGACGATCTTGCCATCGAAGAGATGGATGTTGCGATCAGCGTGGCGGGCGAAGCGCGGGTCGTGCGTCACCATGCAGATGGTCGCCCCTTCGCTGTGCAGGTTCTGGAGCAGCTCCATGACGGCTTCGCCGTTCTTCGAGTCCAGGTTTCCCGTGGGTTCGTCAGCCAGCAGGATCGAGGGTGAGCCGGCCAGTGCTCGCGCCACGGCGACGCGCTGCTGCTGACCGCCGGAGAGTTGCGATGGATAGTGGCGCATGCGATGCGCCATGCCGACGCGCTCGAGCGACTCCTGCACGCGCTGCTTGCGATCGCTCGAGGCCATGCCGGAGCGATAGGTGAGCGGCAGCTCCACATTCTCAGCCACGGTGAGGTCGCCGATCAGATTGAAACTCTGAAAGATGAAGCCGATTTCCTGGTTGCGGATGCGTGAACGCTCGGCGAACTTCAGGTTTTCTACCGGGCGCCCGTTGAGCTCATATTTGCCGCCGGTCGGCGTGTCGAGCAGACCGATGATCGACAGCAGTGTCGACTTGCCGCAACCGGAGGGGCCAGACATGGCCACATATTCTCCCCGCTGAATAGAGAGGTGTACGCCCGAGAGTGCGTGGGTCTCAATCTCCTCGGTGTAGAAGACCTTGGTCATTGCTTCGATCTGTATCAATGGCTGCATGCGTTCGCTCCTGTCTCGATTTTGTGTGTCGTTGCTTGTGCCTTCAGCTATTTCGATTTCACTGTCCCAGTATCGCTATTCAAGCCGGATTCTATCGGTTGTATCCCAACGTGACATATCGCTCAGAATGACGGTGTCGCCCTGGTGCAGGCCTTCCAGCACCTGGATGGCGTTGACCGAGTTGCGACCGACCTTTACGGGCACGCGCAACGCTCCCTTGCTGTCGGTGTCGAGCCGGAAGAGGCTGATGGTGCTGTTCTCATTGCCAAAGGCCGGCCGGCCCACGTAGAGCACATCCTTCAGGCGTTCGAGGTCGATGGTGCCGTCGACGCTCAGGTCGGTGCGCACTCCGTCGGGTATCGCGCCCACCAGTTCTACGTCGACCGTGACGGTTCCGTTCACCACGGCGGGGTCAATGCGCGAAACCTTGCCGTCAGCGAATCCATTATGGGTGTCGATCGAAGCAGGCTGGCCGAGTTGAATGTCGCGCGCCTGGGTTTCAGCAATCTTCAGTTGAGCTTTCAACTGGTTCGGCTGCACGACCTGGGCCAACATGGTTCCGATGGTCACATGCTGTCCGACTGCGAGGGGCAAGCTGGTCAACACTCCAGCGATGCCCGCCTTTACCTTCAAGGCATCGAGCTGTTGCCGCTTGAGCGCGTAGATCGCGTCTGCCTGCGCTACCTTGGCTTCCTGTACGGCGAGCTGCGATTCGATGGCTTTTTCGTTGATGTCGACGGTCTGCTCTTCAAGATGGTTGCGCGTGCTTAACTCATCTGCCTTGCCCTGAGAGCTGCTGTAGGCAAGCCCAGAGATCACACCCAGACCGTAGAGCGACTTGTCGCTCTGTGCCTGCCGTTGTGCCTGTTTGTAGTCGGCATTCACGGTGGCCGCGGCGGACTTCTGCGCCATGAGGTCGCTCTGCACTTTAACTTTAGTATTCGCCAGATCGGCCTTTGCGCCTTTGAGCGTGAGCTCGGCATCGAGTGCCTCCTGGCTCAGCTTGGGGTCGTTCAGTTCCAGCAGAACGGTATCGGGCTTTACGAGGGAGCCGGGCAGCGTAAGAATGCGTACCACGGTCGCCTCAGTTTGAGCCGGAATCTGACGGATCGCGTCTTCGCGCGGGACGAGGGTTCCGAGACCTCGCACCTGGCGTACCATGGGTCCGCGTTTGACCGTGTCGGTCCAGACGACGGAACGATCGACAGTGGGGGCGGCGGGCTTCAACCGCATTACGAGAAACGTTACGGCTGCAAGAACGACGACGCCTACAACGGTCGTCAATACCTGACGGCGGCGTTTCTTGGCTTTCAGGTCTGGGCGAGAGATATCCATCACTGTGTGCACAAGCATGCTGATGGCCAAAGCGATTCAGCAGCCAACTCCCGGGAATCTTGTGTGTTTGCCATCAGTCGTACCTACGCAGGCGGATGGCGATTTGTTCAATTTTGTCGCTGGCTGTCCGATTTTGGACAGTCCCGTAGAGCCTGGCCTGAGCGAAGTCGAGTGGCGACGGCTGAACGTCAGACTTGCCCAAATGAGCCTTCAAACGGTAGGAAAACCAATCTGATCAAGAAAAGACGAATCGCCGTGTTGCCACCGAACAGTCCCGTAGGGACGGCTGAAAGTAGCCCAGGACGTAAGTCCTGGGTTTATCGACCACAAGAGGAATAAAGTCCCGTAGGGACGGCTGAGCAGTTGCCCTCCACGTGCGAGCTAGCTGCTGCTAAAGCAAAACCAACCTCCCTCCCGCCACCGACCAGTCCCGTACAGCCTGTCCTGAGCGATTACCCATAAACAAGGCGTTCGTGCGGAACGCAACCTGATTCGCGAAACAACAAAGGGGCAACCCGTAATCAGAGGTTTTCCTCGCAGATATGGGGCACACCGTGCTTCACGCACTACACTAGTGCGGGGGGAAACCCCCATTCTATGCATCCCCCTCGTCTATTAAGGATTCTTTGAATGACTGATCGCAAGTACCTCACTGCGGCCGGAATGTTTCTGGCCGTTGCTTCGTTGCCCGCATTTGCGGCGAGCGCCAAATCTGAGTTGAAAACTACCAAGAGCCCCGAGGTTCACGGCTACGACTACAGCCACGCTCCGGTGCAACCGGCAACCGAGGCGCTTGACCTCGGGATGTACTCGCGGGTTCGCGACGAGGGCTTGAACCACTCACACATCATGGAATATGCAAGCGCATTATTTGACGGGATCGGTCCTCGGCTGACCGGCTCACCCAGCCTGGCCCGAGCGAACGCCTGGACGCGCAACCAACTTGCGGCCATGGGCTGTACCAATGCCCACCTGGAAAGCTGGGGAGACTTTGGCCTGGGCTGGCGGCAAATCAGCACCGCGGTCGATATGGTGACGCCCGATAACGCCGTGTTGATTGCCCAGGCGACGCCGTGGTCGCCTGCTACGAGCGGCGCGGTTACCGCACCGGTGATTGCTGTTCCGGCGCTCACAGAAGAGAAGGACTTCGACGCCTGGAAGGGGAAGTTGGCGGGAAAGATCATCCTCTACAAGAAGGCGCCCGAGGTGAGTCCCGATCCTGCGCCGATGTTACAGCACTACGACGAGAACAAATTACAGAAGATCTATGAGTATCCTCTGGATGGCAACATGGAAGAACAGCACGTTTTTCCTGACGGCCCTGATTTCTGGGAAAAAGCCTTCAAGAAAATCAGCTTTCACGAAAAGGTCGCCAGGTTCTTTGCTGACGAGCATGCCGTAGCGGTTCTGGTTACGGGATGGGGAGGCGACGGCGGAATCATCCGTGACGACAATGGTGAGCAACTGGGTGGAAATGTCTTCCTGCCCGATCACAAGCAGCCCATTCCCTCGGCTGTGATCTCGAGCGAAAATTTTGGACGGATCAGCCGCCTGCTGGAGCATTCGGTACCCGTCAGTGTGTCTCTCAACATCAACGCCGAGTTCACAGGTGACCACGAGCAGGGCTACAACACGCTTGCGGAAATTCCGGGCACCGACCCCGCACTCAAAGAACAGGTCGTTATGGTGGGGGGCCATCTGGATAGCTGGATCGCCGGTACGGGCGCCACCGATGATGGCGCAGGCACTGTCATCGCCATGGAGGCCATGCGGATCCTTACGGCTCTGCATGTGCAGCCTCGCAGAACGATCCGCATCGCGCTGTGGTCTGGAGAAGAACAGGGTGAGTTCGGTTCCCTGGGGTATGTGCAGCAACATTTCGCCACGATTGCCCGGTCGGCCAAACCGGAGCAGCTTATGGTTCCCGAGTATCTGCGCGAGCAGGTGGGGCCGGTAACCGTCAAGCCTGAACATGCGCTGATTTCAGGCTATTTCAATCTCGATAATGGTGGTGGAAAGCTGTTGGGCATTTACGCCGAAGACAATGCTGCGATCGTTCCGATATTTAGTCAGTGGATGGCTCCGCTGAAAGATCTGGGCGTGACAACGGTGAGCATGCGTAAGACCGGCTCCACCGATCACGAATCGTTCGATGCCGTGGGTATCCCCGGGTTTCAGTTTATCCAGGATCCGCGCGATTACGAGACGCGCAGCCTGCATAGTAACCAGGACGTGTATGAGAGGTTATCGCCCAACGAGATGAAGCAGGCGGCTGTGGTGGAGGCGGTTTTCATTTACAACACGGCAATGCGCGACCAGATGCTGCCGCGAAAAGCATTGCCTACGCCGGAGACCTCTGAGAAGGCCAGGGAGCCGCTTAAAGGGGTATTCCCTGGAGCAGTGGAACCGGCTAAGAAACAATAGCCGGTTACCTCCCAAATGAAGCAACCACCCCATGAATCGTCATCCCAACCGGAGCGTAGCGGAATGGAGAGCCTGGCCTGAGCGAAGTCGAATGGCGACCTGCGGTTCTAACCTTCGCCGCCACACCTCCCAAGGAAAGCAACCACCCCATGAATTGTCATCCCGACCGGAGCGTAGCGCAGTGGAGGGACCTGCGGTTCTAACCTCCGCCGCCACCCCCCCAAGGAAAGCAACCACCCATGAATTGTCATCGAAGGATAAGTTACCGCATCAGTGCGGCTACTCCGTTCTTAGAGCCTGCATGGGTTCGATCTTCGATGCTCGGATGGCAGGTATGGTACAGGCTGCCACTGCGGTCATCAGCAATGTACTCACCATGGTTGCGAACACGATGGGATCGAATGGACTGGTCCCGTAGAGGATAGAACGGATCAGCATTGCGGCAGCCACGCCACCCGCCATGCCGAGGCCGAGGCCTACGAACACTGGGCGCAGACCGTCGAGCAGTACCAGGCGCAACACCTCTGCTCTTTGCGCGCCGAGTGCGATGCGGATGCCTATCTCGGTAATGCGCTGGGCTACCAGATACGAAAGCACGCCGTAAAGACCAATCGCAGCAAGCAACAAAGACAAGGTTGCGAACGCCAGCACCAGCGTGGCCATGAAGCTTTGACTGACTGTCGACCGGCCTACAACTTGCTCGAGGGTAAGTATCTGGTCGACCGGGAGCGCAGGATCGAGAGCTGCGATCTGCTGCTGAACGGGAAGAGAGATTGCAAGCGGATCAACCGCCGTACGCACCACAATCGTCGCCGAGCTGGTCCGATCGGGAGCCCCGCCAAGAATCGGGAGATACATCATGGGCTTGATGGATTCGGTTACATCAAATAAGGTATCGCCGACCACACCAAGAATTTCGTAGGTTTGCGGACCACCGTACGCCATGGTGATGTGCTTGCCGATCGGGTTCTCTGCGGGGAAAAACTGATCGGCGAACTTCTTGCTCACGATCACGTAGCTGTCGCGCGTGAGCCTTTCCTGATCGGTAAAGAAGCGGCCCTTGAGCAATGGGATTTGCAGAGCGCTGAAGTATCCCGGGTCGGCCGTGCGAAAGAGCGCATCATTTTGCAGTTGAAAATTTGAGGACGGGTGCTCAGGGATCGTGAACACGTTGTCTCCACCGTAGCCTCCGCCCGGCTCGACTGAGACAAGCCCGGCCGCACGGACACCGGGGAGACGGCGCACGCGATCCAAAAGAGACTCGTGGAAGGCGACGACTTTTTCGCGGCTGTCGTATTGCTTCTCTGGCAATCCGTATTGCATCGTGAGGACATGATCGGAGGTGCAGCCCAAATCGGAGTTGCGCAGATGGAGAAAGCTCTTGAACAGCAAGCCTGCACAGACGAGCAGAATCACGGTGAGAGCGATCTCACCGGTGAGCATCGTCTTGCGAAGTGTGGCGCGAGACAGGCTGCCGCCGACGGAGCGAGAAGATTCCTGCAGACCCTCGAACATGCCAGTGCCCGTTGATGAGATAGCGGGCAACAGGCCGGCAAGCAAGGTCGTTAAAAATACGAGGCCGATCGAGAACGCAACCACACTCGTGTCGAGATGGATGGCGTCGATGCGAGGAAGACCGGTCCAGTGTTTGGCAAGCCACTGGGTAACCAGGAACGAGAGCAGGATGCCGAGGGTTCCGCCGGTAAGGCAGATGATGAGGCTTTCAGTCATCTGCTCACCGATGAGGGTAAGGCGGCTGCCGCCGAGGGCGCCGCGCACAGCAAGTTCCTTACGACGGCTGGCCGCGCGCGCTACCAGAAGATTCGAAACGTTCAAGCAGGCGATCAGGAGCATGCAGCCCACGGCACAAAAGAGGACGAGGATCGGAGTCTTTACATCATGCACCACGTCGTCGATCATCGGACGAAACCAGGCATCTTCAGCGACAGGCTTCGAAGCGTTGGCCTCATGAATGCGATTCTGGAGCGCGGCCACTTCGCGGGTAGCAGCTTGTGCACTTACACCCGGCTTGAGCCTGGCTACCACGTTCGACTGATGATCGTCATGTTCTTCGAACGTCTTTGCAGTGAACGTTGAAGCGTACGGCACCCAGAGTTGCACCCACGGGTAGGGATAGCTAAACCAACGAGGCAAGATGCCGACCACCTGGTACGGGACCGTATCCAGCCGAATCTGCTTGCCGACAATTGCCGGGTCGCCGCCGAAACGCCGTTGGAACAAGCTCCAGGTGAGCAAGACAACGTGATTCGCCTCAGGCTGATCTTCTTCCGGAGTGAAGGCCCGTCCCATCGCCATCGGCACGCCGAGCAATGAGAACAAATTGAATGAGCCTCCCGCGGCCCGGACAACCTCTGGCAGCTCTGCGTGCTCCCCGGTGAGATCGAAGCCGTAGTCACGCCAGGCGGCCATATCCTGGAAGCCATGTGTCTGCGAGCGCCAGTCGCGGAAGTCGGCGGGCGCGACCGGATTGAATCCATCGCCAAAGCTGAATGCACGATAGTGTTCAAACACCATGACGAGATTGTTGGGGTCGCTGAATGGCAGCGGCTTGAGGAGCACCGCGCGCACGATGGTGAAGAGAGACGTCGTCGCTCCAATGCCAAGAGCCATGACAAAAATCGCGGTGAGCGCAAAGCCGGGCGCACGGCTGAGGGTTCGCACGCCGTACTTAAGATCGCGCATCGATTTTTCCAGCCAGTTCCAACTCCAGCTGGAGCGGGCCTGCTCACGCAGGAGTGTCGGGTTGCCGAATGCACGCAGGGCGGCGTTCCGCGCCTCGGTTGGGGCAAGACCCTGAGCAATGTTCTCCTTGACCTGCTGGTCGAGATGGAACTGAAGCTCGGCATCGAGCTTTGCTGTTTCAGCCTGCCGGCGGAAGAGCGTGAGCATGACCATGCGGAATTGTTCGGGCCAACGCATCGGTACCCTCCTGTTTCGTTACGCGCCCTCGACCACGAGGTTGATGGCGGTTGAGAGCCGGCTCCAGCTTTCTCTTTCCCGATCGAGTTGAGCGCGTCCTGCAGCGGTGAGCGAATAAAACTTAGCCTGGCGGCCGCTGTCGCTTTCGCCCCACTTGGCACGGATCCACCCTTGCTGCTCAAGGCGATGGAGTGCGGGGTACAGCGAGCCCTGCTGCACTTGCAGCACTTCATTAGAAATCTGTTGGATGCGTTTGGCGATGGCCCAACCATGTTGTGGTTCGAGTGAGAGCGTTTTGAGTATGAGCAGGTCAAGAGTTCCCTGCACCAGATCGCTTGGTTTCCCCATACTGTGACTATCTACACGATCTATTGTAGATAGTCAACACGACCGCTGACCCGAAGGGGAACACCGGGTGGCCCATTCAAGCCTGTTGTTGGCTTGAGTGGGGTACAACAGACGTCTGAGGCTGGTCTTTCTGGCTGACGAATAGAGCTTCTTGAGGTATACGATACGTTGCGCTAACGCTCAACTTTTTCGCTGAGGCACTATCTAGCCCGCGCGGATAAGCGATTTTCCGATCGGTGCCTTCTCGTTGCCAGCCAGGCTGGTGCCGGTAAAGTAGATCGACCAGGCAGTGCTGGTAGCGCGCCAAAAGATTAACGGCCTACCGTCTTAGCCATCTTAGTGGCACTGAGGAAAAAGGATATTCTTAGCGAACAAGCGCGACCCTGGCGCGGCAGTCAGGGGTTTTCCGTTTGCTGCAAAATATGTAGAAATGGTTGAAGGCGAGCACGATGGAGAAGTGCTGGATTGCGCCAAAATTGAATAGACGGGAGAGCCGGGGTTTTGCCGGAATCCGGTCAACGTTGGCAATAACGGGTTTTGAGAAGGAAGGGTCATTTCATAAGAAGTGCAGAACTGACTTTGGCCTGGACAACCGTTCACGGTAGTGGTGAACGAATTTGTCTGATCTTTGCTCAATAGGGGAATAGTGATGTTCCATATTGAAGTAGAGCCGTCGAGTGCGGCCGTCGAGTACTGAGGGACAACAAAACCATTATTCGAGATGGGAGAGCTGATGATCTCGCCATCGATGATGGCAGGCGCGGAGGTTTCCTCCTGGCGGTCGAACCCGCAGGAAATGATGCATGCCCCTATAGATACCGCTCCGAGATCAATGGATTTTGACACCTGCTCAACCAATGGGGCATACGCATTTCCAGATGCGTCGAGAGCTAGGAATATAACCACTGCCGGTTGGCTGAAATTGGCCGCGCAGACCTGAACCGATCCACTAGGGTCGCTTGTTGCCACTTGAGGCCGTGAAAAGGAAACTGTGGCCAAGGCTGCGTTGGGAGTGCCCGATTCGAGCGCTGCCCACCCCTGCTTTACAGGCAAATTCGTTAACGAATCACGCAAGATTGCCGACACGCAGGTCTGATTCGACAGGAGCGTGACGGACACGCTAGTCCCGCACCCAGCTACGAAAATGACAACCAACGATACGGTAGATGAAAATATAAGCCAACGCTTCAACATCTCTACCTTTCGTCATGGCACCCATCAGTTCTTGGCGGATGCCAAAGCCGCCAGCAGTCCCCCCAGTACACCCAGGACGACCACTACAGCTATTATCGCTCGCGTTGGGTCGGTATGCCTGCCATATGCATAGTTGTAACCCCATAGCCTCGTTTGAGCTTTCGGACATCGGAATATATATACAGGCATAAATGCCAAAGCCAGTGCAGTTTCCAACCCCCGCGTTTGTATCGTTCAGAAAGTCGCTTAGCCCATCACGATCGTAGTCTGTCGGAAGTGGCTGTGTCAGCTGAGGGCTTAAAACACTAGCTGGACCGCAAGTCGGCAAGGCTCAAGATAACTGGAACCGGCGAGCACCATTGTTCGTAGATAGCTATCATGCAAACGCTGCGGCAGGATATCTCGTACGCTCTTCGGCAGATGCGGCTCTCCCCCGTCTTCACCTTGACGGCTCTGCTAACGCTGGCCCTGGGTATCGGCGCTACGACGGCCATCTTCTCGCTCATCTACTCCGTGATGCTGAAGTCATTGCCGGTCGTCGATCCATCGAGCCTCTATCGGATTGGCGCCGGCACTGACTGCTGCGTGGAAGGGGGGCCGCAGGATACCTGGGGCTTATACTCCTATCCGCTGTTTCTCCGGGTTAAGGCAGCGGCGCCGGAGTTTGAAGAGATGACGGCGTTTCAGGCCGCGGGAGCGCAGTTCAGTGTTCGCCGCGGACAAAGCGACAGTCTTGCGAAGCCGCTTCGCGGCGAGTTTGTTACGGGCAACTACTTCAAGACCTTCGGCATTCGCGCGTTTGCCGGCCGCACAATTCTTCCCAGTGACGACCAGCGTTCCGCTCCCCCGGTCGCGATGCTGAGCTACCGGGCGTGGCAGCAGCAGTACAGTTCTGACCCCTCGGTGATTGGTTCGACCTTCATTGTGGAAGGTCATCCCTTTACCATCGCCGGAATTGCTCCGCCGGGTTTCTTCGGGGAAACGCTGCGCGGCAATCCCCCTGAGCTTTGGCTGCCCTTGCAACAAGAGCCCTTGATCAACGCGCAGAATTCACTGCTGGATCAGTCGATCTCCGGTTGGCTGCGCGTGATTGGGCGGGTCAAGCCTGGCGCCAGCATCGATGGTGTTGCGCCGCGCCTCACCGCACTTCTGCGCCAATGGATGGAGCATGACAGCGGCTGGCCGGCTGAGTTCATGCCGCTGATCAAGAAGGCGCTCCCGACTCAGAAGATAGAGATCGTTCCCGGCGGCGCCGGTGTGGGCGCGATGAAAGCGGACTATGGCGATAGCCTGCGCATTCTACTTGCTGTTTGCTGCCTGGTGTTGCTGATTGCCTGCGCAAACATCGCGAATCTATTGCTGGCTCGTGGGGCTGCGCGCCGGTCGCAAACTTCGGTGCGACTTGCCCTGGGCGCGTCGCGCAAGCGACTGGTTCGCCAAACGTTTACCGAGAGTGTCGTTCTTTCCATTCTTGGCGGGTTCGCCGGCATCGCGGTGGCGTACCTGGGCGTGAAACTCATGGTCGCGCTCGCCTTCCATGGCGCGTCGTATGTGCCGATTGACGCTACGCCCTCCTGGCCGGTGCTGGCCTTTGCGTTCGCACTGTCGCTGTTCACGGGAGCCTTGTTTGGCACCGCACCCGCATGGTTCACGTCACACGGGAATCCCGCGGATGCGTTGCGCGGCGCGAATCGCAGCACGCGCGATAGCGCTACCCTTCCCCAGAAGGTTCTGGTTGTAGTGCAAGCTACGCTCTCCATCGTTCTGCTTGCCGGAGCGGGACTGCTGACTCGAAGCCTGCGCAATCTGGAAAACCAGAGTTTTGGTTTTGAAACCGACCACCGCATCAGCATCGTGTTGAACGGTCCACCAGCTACATATACAGAGCCACAGTTAGACGCGTTGTATCGCGTGTTGCAGCCACGGCTCGCGCGCATCCCGGGCGTCGAACGTGCTGCGCTGGCACTCTACACACCATACATCGACAACTGGGGCGAGCTGATCGTGCCGGAAGGCCAGGGGGTTCCGCAACTCAGCGATCAAGCGAATTCCTCGTGGGATCGCGTAAGCGCTGGATATCTGGAAACCATGGGCCAGCCGATTGTGCGCGGCCGTAGCATCACCGAAGACGACAGGGGCAGCGGTCGCAATGTGGCGGTGGTGAGCGAAGCGTTTGCCAAGCAGTTCTTCAAGGACCAGGATCCTCTTGGCAAACACTTTGGCCTGGACTTGCCGCAGTACAACACTACGTTTGAGATTGTCGGTGTCGCGCGGGATGCCAAGTACAGGGATCCGGGGGGCAGCACTCCTCACCCCATGTTCTATGCTTCGCTGGCACAGTATGCTCGCTATGATCAACCGCTCATGGCGTCGATTGACCACCGCGGACATTACATTGGCGGCGCGGTGCTGCAACTACGGGGCAGCGCGATGGGGATTGAATCACAGGTCCGCAAAGCATTTGCCGAAATCGATCCTAATTTGACGATCATCAATATTCAAACCATGCGGGAACAGGTAGAAGGCACGTTCGATCAGCAACGAACAGTCGCGCAAATGACCGGTCTCTTTGGCCTGCTTGCGCTGGTACTTGCCGCGGTTGGGCTTTACGGCGTGACGGCATATACGGTGGAGCGACGCACAAGCGAGATTGGCGTGCGCATGGCTCTGGGCGCCAATCGTCTCAGCGTAGTGCGCTTGGTGCTGCGAGGAGCCTTTCGCCAGGTGCTGATCGGTCTCGTGATCGGTATTCCGATCTCGATCGCTTGCGGGCACTTGATTGCCGCGCAGCTTTACCAGGTAAAGAGTTGGGATCCGCTGGTACTCGGTGGTTCCATCGTTGCTTTAGGCATATGTGCGTTGCTGGCCAGCATCATTCCTGCGCAGCGCGCAGCTTCGATCAACCCGGTGCAGGCTCTGCGGACGGAATAGGACACTGTGCTCTGCGTCGAGCACTGGGTCCATGGTGAGCGGAGCGACACACGCGCGGCTGGCATGGCGCTCAGCGTCAGCAGTTCAGGCCGCATGAAAGCGGGGCCGGCGAGAGAAGAACTGGATCATCGCCAACACGATCAACTGCGCAGCGATGGCTCCGCTGACATCGATACAGACATCTATCGGAGAACTGGTGCGGCTAGGCAGGAAACTCTGGTGAAACTCGTCGAGGCTGGCGATGACGAGAGTAGAGAGCACGGCGAGGACCGAGGCTCGCCGCCAAAGAGTCCAGTGATGGATGGCAAGGCGGCGCAACGTCTGTCGCCAGCCGTAGAAAAACGCTACACTGACCAGCCCATAACCAACGAAGTGGCCGGTCTTGCGGATAAGATGATGCACCTCGCCCCATTCGGTTGCGCTGATCGCACCAAAAATCCGAACCCACAATGGATACAGCCACTGGCCCGTATGCTCTGCCGACATGGTGGCCGTTGATTCCAGCGCGATCATCAAGACGCTCAAAGCCGCCGGGAACCAATCCAAAACGAGTTGCAACCTGAAAGACCGAGATGAGCCCATTTTCGTATTATAAGTTCTCGCCCTGCCCGCTCTGACGCGATATCGCCTCGACGCCTCCCGTGGACGCCAATTAAACAATGGCCTGAATCAGGATGGGACCGTGACTAAAAGCTGACTAAAAGCGGGCTAAACTCGGATTTGTGACAAGCGCTGGCCGGGCTCAAGAGCAGTGGTATCTCGTAACAGCACCAGATCTGGGGCACCCAGACCTGCTCCCGCTGCTGGTGCGAAATGCAGGCTAAGTCTAGGCTAAGTCTAGGCTAAGTCCTTTCCTGTTATGGGAACAGCGATGTGCAAACCGCGCGTAACCACAGATAGACTGCCTTCGCTCCCGGATCGGGATAGCCCAGTACTCTGTCTCCCAGGTAACTGGAGCGCCCGAGCCGGGGCTTCATGCGCGCCGTGGCTTCCACGCCACGCGCTGCCGCCTCGAGAGCGGCACGCGCGGTTTCGCGCATTTGTGTATTTGCATCTGCGCCCTTGCGCAACGCTTTCACGAATTGGTCGAGCGCATCGATCATCGTTCGATCACCAGGCTTCGCGCCACCCATTTCGCTGATCGCCTCGATTCCCTGCTTGAGCGCTTCCGCCCACTCGGCCAGTCCTGCTTTTTTCGCCGCCGCGAGTACATGACTGCAACGCAAGAAGAGCACACCATACAGAGGTCCTGAGGAGCCACCCAACGCATGCCGCAGCGAATGACCCAATGCTCGCAACGTGGAGGCAGCATCGTCCAGGGGATACGAGCCGGCCGAAGCCAGCACGGCCGAAGCCGCGCGCGTCATGCTGACGCCAAGGTCGCCGTCACCGGTCACGCGGTCCAACTCGGTCAGCTCGCCTTCGGCTTGAAGCAAGGCCGCGCAGGCAGCTTCGACGGCCTGTTTTGTTTTTCGGCCCGCGTCCGTTTGCGTGCCCTGAGCGAAACCCGTCTCTGCCGATTCTTCCATCGCGACGGCTGCCTCTGCATTGCCCGGCCGCTCCTTGCTCACGTTGGGCCACGCGGGCGCATTGGAGACTGTTACGAAACTCTATGTTGGGGTCCCTACACCAAACGTCCAAAATCGTACGCTAAGGCTTTCAGGATTCCGTGGTTTGCTGCGAGCACCTACACCCATACTTCGCCTGACGGCCAATACCGGCTTGACTCTGGAGTCAACTCCAGAGTGTATCCTTGATCTGTGAATACAAAGCTCGATACTGGCCTGCAAATTGGAACTGTTGCCGTTCGCAGTGGTCTCACGGTCGACACGATCCGCTTCTATGAAAAACAGGGTCTTGTGGCTAAGCCCCATCGCAGCGCGGGCGGCTTTCGCCTTTACGACGAGAGGGACCTCGACCGCTTGAGATTCGTGGGCCGGGCTCAAGCGCTGGGTTTCTCGCTCGTCGAGATTCGGGAACTGCTTTTGCTGCAGAATGCTGGAGAGAAAGCCTGCACCCATGTGCAGAATCTGCTCGACCAAAAACTCACCGCCGTTCAACAGAAGATTGCGGATTTGAGGAAGCTGGAGAGCCAACTCAAGGGCGCGAGGAAGCGTTGCGATTTGGCGGCGGCGAAGGAATGCACCGGGAGCTGTCCCGTCATAGACGAAATCGCCAGCAGCCGTAAGGAGGTTCAGTGAAGGTCGAAGTGCTTTATATCGCGGATTGTCCCAACCACCAACCAGTTGTGGATCGCGTGCGCGAGGTGCTACGCAGTGCCGCTATGTCCGAGAGAATCGAGGAGGTGGAGGTCTGTACCTCAGCAGAGGCAGAGGCACTGCGGTTCATCGGATCACCGACCGTCCGGGTCAATGGACTTGACGTGGAACCAGAGGCACGAGCGGTTCACCACTTCGGTATGGGATGCCGCTCCTACCTGGACAATGGCCACCGTTCAGGCCTTCCCTCAGTGGATTTGATCCGGCGCTCCCTTCCAGACATGCAAAAAAACTCGCTGAAACAGGGTGCCGCACTCTCCCATGACGAGCAGGCTCCGGTTCCGCAAAAAGGAGCGGAGTCCGGGGTTCTGGTTGCCGGGGGCATAGCTGCCATATTGGCTTCGACGTGCTGTCTCGGTCCTCTGATCCTCGTCACACTCGGCTTTAGCGGCGCATGGATCGGCAATCTCGCTCTGCTCGAACCCTACCGCCCCTGGTTCATCGCCGCCGCGCTGGTCGCGTTGTTCTTTGCGGGCCGACGCATCTTCCGCCAGGTGGAAGCCTGTGCTCCCGGAGAGGTCTGCGCTCTGCCGACATCGCGTCGCGCTTACAAAGCGCTCTTCGGCGTCGTTGCGGCCCTGGTTGTCGTAGCGTTCGCATTCCCCTACGTCGCCCGATTCTTTTACTGATTCTCTACCCCTAACCAATATGGAGTTTTCTATGAAACGAATCGTTACCGCTACCCTCACCGCTTTTCTTTTCATCGCGCCCGTCTGGGCCGCTACACAAACTTCCACCTTGAAAGTGCCGGGTATGACCTGCCCCACCTGCCCCATCACGGCGAAGAAGGCCTTGCAAAGGGTTGAGGGCGTTTCAAAGATCGACGTGAACTACCCCCAGAAGGAAGTGGTGGTCACCTTCGATGATGCAAAGACGAGCGAGGCCGCCTTGATAAAGGCAACAGCAAATGTTGGCTTCCCCTCGCAGGCTGTCAAGGAGTCGAAGTAGGGCTGTGTAGTCTAGCGTCGATCTGTCAGGTCGCGCGACGTGCGGAAACGAAGGTTTACGCACGAGGCCCTGGCTGAGCCGAACCGCCGTATTCCGCGTTGCAAAAAGATATTGCGATTGGCTTCGCGATGGCAATAGGTTTCCGCAACGAACCTTACCGTACAATTTTTGACGTTTGGTGTGGTGACCCCATGTTCGGACCCAGTTCATCGCTGGTCCACCTTCCGAGCTGCCGACAAACCGTTCCGAACTTAGAAACAAGAGAGCCGCCCCGTATGAGGCTATAGGACCGCGTAGTAGTCATACCCCTGTTCGTGCCAATAGTCACGCGGCCTTGTGTTTGTGTAGGTGATTCGGCCAATCTGTTTGATCTGTTTGATGCCGTACTTGAGCGGTGTTACAAGACGAAGGGGAGCGCCGTGGTCCGGTGTTAGCGGCTGGCGGTTCATCTCATAAGCAAGCAATGTCTGCGGATGCAGCGCCACCTGGCGCTCGATACCGACGTAATACTGGCCATCCGGCGTCTGGAAGGCGATGTACTCGGGGAAGCTGTTCACAAATTCTGAGGGATGCAACTGGCTTGCATTCTCGATGCGTGGTGGAAATGCTTCAAGAAAGTCACGCAGGCGCACCCCACCCCAGTAGACGATCTCGCTCCACCCCTCAATACACTTGAACTCCGTGACCATTTCGACGCATGGGAGTTTTCTCACATCAGCCATCGTGAGCAGTAGGCCCGGTATCCTCTGACGAGCACTCTCCGGCATCTCCATTGGTTTCATGCTCACAGCAGCGCCCTTGGCGCCATCTTCGTGCATGGCAGGCTTCTTGGCAGGCACGCTGGTGTCCGCTTCATCGGACTCGTCAGTCGGCGGGTTGGCTCCGTACATCCATGAAGTGACGTCTTTGCTGTACCGAGAGTAGGAAGTCACGTCTCCAACACCGACCAACTGGAGCCTCCAATCCTCGATCTTCAGGTCAGCGAGCCCAATGTCTCCGTTACGACGAAAGGAACGAACAGCTTTCGACCGCTCGTACTCGGGCGCACGCGCTTCCTCTCGGAAGAGCCCTCGTGCAATTGCGGCATTAAAGTCCAGGACTTTTCTGAAAGGTGCATTGAGACCGTCGATCCGCGACCAACTATTGAGCCATTTCCAGAGACCCCCTCCTATAGCGGCTGCGGCTCCAGCGACCAGGAAACTACGGCGAGTACGGCGGCGGATTTCATCGGGTTCAAAATCCAGGGGTGTCTTGTCCATTGGAGACCTCCTTCTGTTTAACCAGTTCAATGGGCACAACCTGATATCCGATAAGCATGGCGCGAAAGTTGTTCCATCCGGCCCGAATGACTTGTGCAACATGCACCAGGAAAAACACGACGTAGGAGAGCGTCAGCCAGAAGTGGAACCAGCGCGCCATCTCATAACCGCCGAGCAAGCCCGTGACGATATGAAGCTGCGTTGGCTTGTAGATGGCGAGCCCGGTCAGCAGAGAGCCCATGCCCATCAGAACAACCCCCGTATAGGCGATCCGTTGTGCATCATTGAATTTCTGCTGTGGTAACGGTCGCTTGCTGAGACCCAGATCATGCAACATGACGTGAAACACTCCTACGAAGGAATGCCGGGTTGGAATCAGGTTGCGCCACTCTCCTGACAGGAACGTATAGAGGACATAAACAATCCCATTGAGGGCAAAGAACCACATGAAAAAGAAGTGATAGGCAAGTCCTTGTGCGAGCTGATATTTGAGCTGGAAGCCGTTATAAAACCACCCGGGAAAGAGCCGGAACAGCGTCCAGTCTCCGAGTCCAACGCGGTAAACATGATGTGCATTGAGACCTTCGTGCTGCGAATCGGCCCAATAGATCAAAATGCCCGAGTAGATCATCACGAACAGCAGGGGGAAATTGATCCAATGCATCCAGCGAGTAGCGAGCGAATGCTTGTACTCAACCCTGACCTTCGCCTGTTTTCCAGCAGCGGGATCAGCTTCGCGGTCGGCGTTCGATTCCTCTCCGTGCGCGCTCAGAGCAAGAGCATCAGCCTCGATGGGCTGATGCTCCCCAAGTGGGGCTAACTTTTCTGACGGCGAACTTGATGTATTGTCTGGCCGGATGTCATTGCGCTCGTTCATAACTTCACCCTCCTACAACTCGGGATGCTGGCGTATCGCTTCGGCCTTGAGGATGAAGCTGCCTTCCCTGACGACCTCGTCGTTGAGCTTCAGCCCATCCACAACGGAGTAGAAGCCGTTTGACAAAGGACCGAGTTTGACTTGCCGTACAGCGAAGCTGCCATCACTATCCTTGACCGGGAGGAAGACATATTGTTTTTCGCCGATAGCCTGTACGGCTGATTCGGGAACCGCAAGACCTTTGCCGCTTGCAGCCATAAATTCGACATCCATGTACATATCGAGCCGTAAACTTTCGTCGGGATTCGCCACTTCGATGCGGGCCTGGGCGGTGCGAGTGGCAGGGTCCACCTGGGGTTGGATGTAGACGACGCGACCCTTCCATACGCGGCCAGGATAAGCCTGAGCTGTCACTACAGCGGTTGTTCCGACATGAACAGTAGAGAAGTCTTTCTCGTTGATGCTTGCCATGACCCATACCGTCGATAAGTCGGCCACTGCAAACAGCTCCTGCGCCATATTCGTAACCAGGCCGGGATTCGCGGTGCGTGTGAGCACAATTCCATTGATGGGCGCTGGTACGGACAAGTTTGCATTAATCTGTTCGGCTTGCTTTAACGCAGCTATCTGACGGTCACCCGCACCGAGCAGTCTTAGTTTCTCCAGCGCAGCGCGCACATGGGCCTCGTGCGCGGCATGATCTGCCGCCACCTCTTCCTCCTCCTGCTGACTCGCTGCTCCGAGTTTAAGGAGGTTCTCTGTTCGCTCCAGCTTCTTATGATCTGCTTCCAGCTCAGCCGACATCGCTAGATAGCCAGTTTCGGCGTCCGCAAGGTCGCTGCTGAAGACTACTGCCATCGGCTGGCCGCGCCGCACATGGTCCCCGAGCACCACAGGAACCTGTCTGATGACGCCGCCGACCAGGGGTGTGACATGCACTTCTTTGTACTCATCCGGGTTGACGACTCCAGGAACACGAAGTGTGCTGGCAGTCTCCCGCATGTCTACATGGACGGTCTGAATCTGTGCCTTCTTCAAATCATCCGGGCCGAGATCTACCTGTACTCCTGCGTCGGCTGCGGTTGAGTCCGTTGCATCGTCGTTTGCGGGAGATGGCTTAGACGACATGGATGACATATCGGACATGCTAGACATGCGGGACATGGGCGCTTCCTGCTTTGCCTTTGGCTTGCCAGCGTGTTGCGTGCTGAACCAAATCCCGCCTCCGACAGCCAGGATTGCAACTGCGCCGAGGCCGATCCACATCACGCGGCGACGCGGGGTAGCGGTCGTTTCCGTGTTATCTATATTCTGCATGGCTTCACCTTTCATGGCAGGTTGGTTCCTACTGCTTGTTCGAGAGCAATGCGCGCCGCATACGCGTCGAGCAGGATGTCCGTATATCCGGTTTCGATATCGATGTAACGGCGCTGTTCTGCGATGACATCGAGTAGGGTCGTGCGACCGTAACTGTAGGTCTGGCGAACGATATCCAGATTGTGTGCCGCCTGGTCACGCACACCGCTCCCATAGACCGTCACCCGGGTCTGAGCACCATTGAGCCGGATGAGACTTTGTGAGACCTCATGCCGAAGACTCAGGTTGACCGCCGCGGCTTGACTGCTTGCCGCATGGATAGCCGCCGTGTCCGATACAACAGCACCTTGATTACGATTGAAGAGCGGCAGATCGATGTTGAGTCCAAAGGTAGCGTAGTTGAACGTCTGACGTATGGGGGTAAGGTTCCCCGCGGCATTGAATCCTTGCTGCGAGAAGCCGCTATCGGGGCGCTGATAACCGCCGAATACGCTGGCATCCGGCTTTGCCGTTGCCTTATCCAATCGAAGCTCTGCGTTAGCCAGAGCTTCGTTCGCATGCTGAAACGCCAGGTCGGGTCGATGATCCATCGCCAATTGCAGAAGCTGCTTCTGGTCATAGGCGAGGGGAGCGAGTTCAAGCGCCCCTTTTAGCCGAATGGATTCCTCCGGGTCTATGCCCGCAGCTTCCTTAAGAGCAAGTAAAGCAACCTCTGCCTTCGCCTGGTAATCGATGCGCATCGTTTCGATGCGGTTGACTTCGACCCGAGTTTCATCCGCATCGAGCGTCGGAGTGGCGCCTTCACGCACGCGATCTTCCATCAGCTTCAGAAAGTCCCGGTTCACCTGAAGAAGTTGTTCGACAAACATCAGATTACGAATCGAGGCGAGAGCCTCACCAAAGCGCGTGCGTACTTCACCCGTGAGCAGGCGTTCCTGATCGGCCACACTCTGCTGCGTGGCGTCTTCCTTATTCTGGGCGACTTCCGTGCGCCGGGCACGGCGTCCATAGAGTTCCAGCGGCAACATGCCACCGACGTTAAAGCTGTTGTCGCCTCCATTCACTTCCTTGAGTCCACCAAGCGCAAGCGTCGGATTCTTACGGAGGCGAGCCTGCGTCACGCCCCCTTTTGCCATAGCGATCTGCTGACGTTGCGCCAGCAAAGCGGGATTGGAGGCCAGAGCTCGCGTGACGAGCTCTGCCTCAGTGACTCCCTGCCTGAGATCGAGGAGATCGTTCGCGGAACGAGACGGAAAGTCTGGAGGCTGCACCGTCTGGCCATACAGCGACAGAGATCCCGCCAATAGCAACGTCATCAGCAACCACAATCGATAAGTAAATAGCATTCGTTTCATCTCCCTTACCTCACGTTGTTGTTGAACGATGTGTGGCCCTTGCCGTAGGGTCCGTTCCAGGAGAGAGTGAAGTGCCATGCTCCGCTCATTGCGAAGTTCGACGTCACTTTATAAATCCCTGTTTGGCCGCTTGGCGTAATCTCGGCGTCACCTGACATCGGAGCCATGCTGGGCATGGACATGCTGGAGCCGAGCTGCACATCGCCGACATCGGCGGGTTGTCCCTGGTCATCTTTGAACTGCACGACGAACTCGTTCTGTCCCTGCTTGAGTTCGCCAGTCTTGTTCAGCAGAACGATGGTGAGCTTTCCTAAAGTTCGGGTCGCGGCTGGTTTAAGAGAGGAAAGATTTACCTTGTCTCCATTGCATCCAGCCAGAGCAAAGATGAGCGTCAGCACGATTGCATAGAAAGTCTTCACAAAATTCTCCTTAGACTGAGGTTGGAAATGCTGGTGCGGCTTGCGCTGGTTGCAACTCTTCAACCTGCGGTTGGCTGCGGCGCAATTCACGCTCCCGCAGCCACAGGAAGATGACCGGAGTGACGATCAGTACATGGGCGAGAGAGCTGACCATGCCGCCAAGAACAGGCGTCGCCAGCGGACGGATCACCTCGGAGCCGACGCGAGTGCTCCAGAAGATCGGCAACAAGCCGGCGACTATCGTCGACACTGTCATAAGCTTGGGGCGGAGACGGAGGAGCGCCCCCTCCATGACCGCGTCGCGCAGATGCGCGACGGTAAGCACGCCATACTTGAGCTTTGCTCTCTCCACTGCTTCTTCGAGGTAGATCACCATAACAACCGTCGTCTGCACCGCTGTACCAAAGAGCGCGATGAACCCGACCCAGACGGCGACCGAGAAGTTATAGTGCAGCAGCCAGAGCAGGTAGAGACCTCCGGTAAGAGCAAACGGCACAGCAAGCAAGACGTGTGCCGCTTCGAGGAAAGAACGGTAGGTCAGATAGAGCAGGATATAGATGATGCCGATGGCGATCGGTACGACAAGCTGTAGCCGCTTCTTCGCCCGGACCTCATTTTCAAATTGCCCGCTCCAGTTGTAGTAGTAGCCAGCAGGCATCTTCACTTTTGCGCGCATGGCCTTGTCTGCATCGGCGATGACACTGCCAGCATCCCGCCCACGCGCATTCATCAGAACGGAAACTTCCAGCAGGCCATTCTCGCTGTTGATCTGGGCAGGACCAGCCACCTGATGGATATCCGCAACTTGTCCCAATGGAATCTGTGCTCCATTCGCTCCTGTTACAAACACATTGGCGATATCTCTCGGATCACGGCGGAAGTCGGGTGCGTAGCGTACCCGCACCGGGAAGCGTTGCCGCCCTTCAATGGTGGTGGTCAGATTGTTTTCACCGATGGCTGTCTCGATGACGTTCTGAACCTCACCGACATCAATACCGTAGCGCGCAGCTGCCTCGCGGTTCGGCTTGATGTCGAGGTACAGGCCACCCGTGACCTGCTCCGGGTAGATATCGCTCGCACCTTTGACCGTCCTTACAACGTCGGCAATCTCACGGGCCTTCGCCTCAAGCTGCGTCAGGTCGGCGCCAAAGAGCTTGATGCCAATCTCCGACCGGATACCCGTGGTCAGCATGTCGATTCGGTTGATGATCGGCTGCGTCCAGATGTTGGCAACACCGGGCAGAGAGACGGCACGATCCATCTCGCTCTTGAGCTTTGGAAGCGTCATGCCCGGTCGCCATTGATCGCGAGGCTTGAGATGCACGATGGTCTCCGTCATGTTTAGCCCAGCCGGATCGGTCGAGGTCTCTGCGCGCGCTATCTTGGCCGCGACATAGGCGACCTCGGGAAAGCTCTCCAGCACTTTGTCCTGTCGCTTTGCGTAATCGATGTTCTGCGCGAGCGAGATGCTTGCATCCGCAATGGGCATGAACATGATGTCGCCCTCGTTGAGCGGCGGCATGAACTCACTGCCGATGCCAGAAGCCAGAACTACCGCGCCCACGAGAAAGACGATTGCTATCCCTAGCGTAATGGCACGATGATCGAGCGCCCACGACAACGCTGGGCGATAAAGGCGCTGCAAAAACCGCATGACGGGGTTCTGGTCCTCTGAGTGGAACTTGCCGCGGAGCAGGAGTATGCAAAGAATAGGCACCAGCGTCAGCGCAATGGCTGTTGCGCTCACCATTGCAAAGGTCTTCGCATACGCGAGCGGATGGAAGAGCTTTCCTTCCTGTCCAGTGAGCGCGAACACCGGCACAAACGCGAGGATGATGATCGCCATCGAGAAGAACGTTGGACGGCCAACCAGCTTTGTGGCCTTCATGACTGTTTCAAAAACAAGTCCTCGATCGTTCGTATCGACGCCCTCCAGATGTCGGAACGCATTTTCGGTGACAACAATACCTGCATCCACAAGGACTCCAATGGCGATGGCAATGCCAGCAAGCGACATCACATTGGAGGTCACATGCGCGTAGTGCATCAGCAGGAAGGAGCAGAGCACGGCAAGCGGCAACGGTACGGTGACGACCAGAATGCTGCGAAAGTGCATCAGGAAAATGACATGCGCGAGTGTGACCAGGATGATCTCTTCGATCAACGCATGACGGAGTGTATCGACCGTAGCCTCGATCAACTGAGATCGGTCATAGAAAGGAATAATGTGAACACCGGGAGGCAGGCCCGGCTCGATCTCCTTGATCTTCTGCTTTACACGGTCGATGACTTCCTTTGTGTTCTCGCCCGTTCGTGCCACGATGACGCCACCGACCGCCTCGGAGCTGTTCTTGACCAACGCGGCAGTACGAAATGCGTCGCCGATCTTGACGTTACCCAAATCCTTCACGAAGATGGGTGTGCCGTTATGCGAACCGACCACGATGTTGCGAATATCGTCCAGGTTCTCGATCAGGCCAAGCCCGCGCACGATGGACCACGAGCCATTCTCAGAGATCACATTGCCGCCCACGTTCGAATTGCTCGCCATCACAGCGCGCATGACCATGCTGAGAGGAATTCCGTAGGAGCGCAGCCGGTTGGGATCGACATCGATCTGGTATTGCTGCACCGTACCGCCGACACTCGCTACCTCGGCAACGCCGGGCACAGAGTTGAGTTGGTAGCGCACGTACCAGTCTTGTAGCGAACGCAGGTCCCGCAGACTCTTGCCGCCGCCTTCTACCGTGTACCAAAAGACGTGCCCCACACCGGTCGCATCCGGTCCGAGCGTTGGAACAACGCCCGCAGGCAACTCCTTGGTGACGAGGTTTAGCCGTTCGAGAACCCGCGTGCGTGCGAAATAGAGATCGACGTCATCATTGAAAATGACGAATATCATCGAGAAGCCGAAAGCAGAGGAAGAGCGCACCACTTTCACGCCCGGCAAGCCCTGCAAATTGGTAGTGAGCGGATAGGTGATCTGATCCTCAACCTCTTGCGGGCTGCGGCCCTGCCAATCGGTGAAGACAATCACCTGGTTATCACTCAGATCTGGAATAGCGTCGATGGGAGCACGCAGCATCGCCCACAAACCCCAGCCCGCAATACCGATCCAGAGCATGACGATGATGAACTTGTTTTTCAGCGAGAATTCGATGAGACGATCAATCATGGCAAGCCTCTCCCTCAGCGCCGTTGATGGAACTAGCGGTCTGTTGCCAAGCGAGGAAGCAGGGAGAGTCGGCCTATTGCTCCCCTGAATCAGGAGTGCTCACAGCAAGCAAGGAATGCTTACTGAAAAAAGGCATAGCTCTCGTATCTTTCCGCGCCAGGCACTGGCCGACGACGAAGACACACGAATGCGTCTTCGCAAGAAAACGAGAGCTAAATCAGATTCTTAGGATTTCAACGGAAGGGACTGGAGGGTCATGCGGCGGCTGCCCCAGTAAATCGGGAAGAACCGACAGCGACACGGTTGCATCAAGAGAGAGACCTGCCCCGAGCATTGCTACTTGCGAGGACAGTGGCGGAGCGGCGAAGTGAGATAGATCGTTCAGATCTGCATCATCATGTCGCTGTGTGATCTTTTGGCAGCACGGATGCTTGGCCGCCACGCCCATATCACACTGACCTGCCATCTGCTGGCAGCAAATCTTCTCTGCATCGCTCATCCGCCCATTCGGGACCAAACAGTCCGCCCCCGATACCCCCAGGAACAGCAAGAGTACGGTTGCAGCTACGACTTGGTGAATGAGCTTCATTCGGTCCCGATTATTGACGCCTCCGCCAACTTTGATTCGGCAGCCTGGAAAAGGTTACGCTATCGGCAAAAAGCCGTTCATAAATGACCACACCAACGGAAGTGTAGATACTCCTCGGCACCAATGAGAACCAGAGTAGCAAGCGACAAAGCCATCTGTACTCGCTCCATACGGATTCTGCTCGGACTCAGTGGTCTTTGACGCCACTGCGAAGCCGGACGATTGCGGAGATGGCGTATCTGCATCAGAATCATCAGATTCAGGGAGGAGCCGAGCAGCGCAAGCACCATCATTGGTACTCGAATCCAGTCCTGGTGAAACTGGTCCATGGCCGTTCCGATTCCGGCGCTCACCGCGAGGGAGCCTACCCCAATCACAAGCCGGAGGCCGTCAACAGCGGCAAAGAAGGTACAGATGCTTTGAAGAACCGCAAAAAAGAAGCTGGACCAAACGATCACGCCTTGAGCGCTCTCATTCCCGGCGGGCGTCAGTTGCGACAGCGCTCTTTTGAAAGCCGGCGGCTTGGCGAGAGTGGCTGACATCGGCGGAATCGGCTCCCTAGAAAAGGGACATATCGACATTCTCTCCAAGTTCTACCTGCTGATTGTCAACAGAGTGTAATTTATTTATGAAAAGAAGCGTGCAAGGTTGGCGAAAATCGCCAAGGCACTCGTCGACTGCTTCAAAGAGAGCACTTGGGGTAGATAGTTTTCAGATAGTGGCGGACGCAGGTTACTCCAATGGAGAACAGGTCGCTCACTGCGAAGCGGCAGGCATGATCCCGCATGTTCCCGTAATGCGCACAGTTAATAATCAAGGTGATGGCAAGCTGTTCGGGCGCGAGGACTTTCGCTATGAGCCTGATAGCGATACGCATGTTTGTCCTGGCAACAAGAGGCTACGCAAGAGCACTAATCACAAAGATCGCTACACCATGTATAAGGCTTCGGCTGGCGACTGCGGCACATGTTCGCTGAAGTCACACTGCACACAGGCTCCAAGACGTGGCTTGGCTCGACACCTTTATGAAGAAGCGTTGAACCGGATGCAGGAGCGGTTGACACCAGAAGCGATGAGGCTACGCCGATCCACCGTCGAGCATCCCTTCGCCACAATCAAGTACCGTATCTTCGGACATCCGCGTCTGCTGATGCGCGGGTTGTCCGGTGCAAGAGTCGAAATCGGGCTCGCGACAATGGCATATAACCTGAAGCGGATCGCAAACGTGCTCGGCATAGTCAAACTGACAAAGGCACTCCATCAAGCGTGATGGAACACAGCCCGAGACACACAATCTCAAATCCTGAATGCGTCAGCGAGAGCAATTGCGTCTTCCTTTACGATTTCTGAACTGAGTTTCGTAACGACCTCATTGGTTGCCGCATCGAGCAAGCGCAGTCTCTCTTCATTCAAGCCGAGCAGCGAGATCGAAATGCCCGCCATGTCGAGCGAAGAAAGAAAGGTTCCAGCGTACATTCGCTCGACAGTCAATGCCTTCTTCCTCAGCGAGCGACCGAGGTGGCGAGCCACAATCACGAGTTCCATCGGGGTCGTTGCTCCCAGGTTATTCACCATCACCGCCAGCGGTTGATCCACGGGGAACCCACCGTGTTTCAGAATCGCGCCGAGTAATGTCTCGGCCAGTTCGTCCGCAGGCTGTACATGCATCCGCTGTACGCCTGGCTCGCCATGGATTCCCAGGCCAAGCTCCATTTCGTTCTCGCCAAGTTCAAAGCCCGGCTTGCCGACCGCGGGTGCGGTACCGGCAGAAAACGAAACACCCATGGTGGCAAGAGCTGCAACGGCATCGGTTGCAATGGACACAAGCTCACGAAGGCTCTTGCCCTCGGCTGCCGCCGCTCCTGACAATTTATGAATGAAGACTGTACCCGCGAGACCGCGTGCGCCGGCATGTTGGCCGTTGCCCTTGAGAGCAACGTCATCGTCAACAATCACCATTTCCACCGGGATGCCTTGCGCACGCGCCATCTCGGCGGCCAGCCCAAAGTTCAGCCGGTCACCGGTGTAGTTCTTCACCAGGAGTAAGGCTCCGGGTCCACCCGCAACCGCCTTGATGGCGGCAAAAACTTGTCACTGCTGGGCGAGGTGAAGACCTCTCCCGCGATCGCGGCACTCAACATGCCGGCGCCAACATAACCCGCATGTGCCGGCTCGTGCCCGCTGCCTCCCCCGGAAAGTACCGCCACCTGCCGGTCACGCATCGCCTCCGCGTTTTTACGGATAAGGACTTTATGTCCCGAAAGACGCTCTAACCCCGGGTGCAGGACGACCAGACCCTGCAGCATCTCTTCCACCACATCTTCCGGGTGATTCACAAACTTTTTCATAATGGAGCCAATGTACCGCGTTTCAACATCGGACCGGAAACGCCGTTGTGGTAAGATTCCGCACATCGGGGGGATGGCTATGGCGCAGTACTCCAGACGCGACTTTTTGAAGACCGGTATCGCCGCTGGCGCTCTTGCCAGCGCGGGGACCCTGCCGCTCGAAGCGGCTAGCGAAAAAGCAACCGATTGGGTAACCCTCGGCAGGTCGAATGTGAAGGTGACTCGGCTGGCCTTCGGCACCGGCAGCATGTCTGGGCAGGTGCAGCGTGACCTCGGGCAGGAACAGTTCAACAAGCTGGTGCGCCACGCATACGACAACGGCGTTCGCTTCTTCGAGACGGCCGAGTCGTACCGCGGGATGCACGAGATGCTGGGCATAGCTCTCCAGGGCATTCCGCGCGACAGCTACCGGCTCATGACCAAGGTCACGACACACGATGGCGTAGACCCGCAGGCGAAGATCGACGAGTTGCGCAAAATGGCCAAGACCGAGTATTTCGACATCATTCTGCTGCACTGGCAGCATACTTCCACCTGGCCGAAGGACAGTTCCAAGTGGCAAGACGGCATTTCAGAGGCCCGGACGAAGCAGGTTGTGCTGTCGCACGGCGCCTCTGTGCACGGGTTGCCCGCTCTGCGCCAGGTTCCGGGTAACACTTGGCTCGACGTGGCCATGATCCGGGTAAACCACAAGGGCGTGCGCATGGATGCCGAGTATTACGACACCGATGGCACGGGTGATGTAGCAGAGGTGGTTACCCATGTGAAGCAGGTCCGTAAAGAAGGCATGGGCGTGGTCAGTATGAAGCTTGTAGGTGAGGGCGCGTTTACCCAGCGTTCTGATCGCCAGGCGGCCATGAAGTTCGCTTTCAGAAATGCGGGCGTGAATTGTGTGACGGTGGGCTATAAGAACACGGCCGAAATTGATGAAGCAATTGAGAATTTGAATCTGGCGCTGGCCTAACTGAGCATTCAAGCACAAAAGAGCCCCATTCTTGCATCGCAAGGATGGGGCTTTTTTTGGTCTGCGTCGTATCTGGTGCACTCCGGCTGAAGAGGAATCTGCCAGCATGAACGGCCGTCAAGACTAAATTCGTTGTAGCGAGAGAATCTGGGCCACCCAAGGGTCTAGTCCCACGTAGAGGCCCTGCTGCTGCATCTCGTCTCCACCGCGGTCGTAGCTTGCGTCGGAAAGGCCGTCGGCCAGGCGCCAAAGTTTTCCATTCAGGTCGTTCCACGGCAAGTGAACGCGTGCCTGCAAGGCGCCGGCGCTGAGATTGACAAGAATCAGCCATCGCTCGGCATCCTTGCTCCAGCACCAAGCCCCGAGATTTTCGCAGCTCTGATTGCCGGGCCAGCCGGAGCTAGCGCACAGCGTCCATTGCCCCTGGTGAAATGCAGGATTCCGAATAACCGTGAGCAGACTTCGGTAGAAGGCCTCACATGCGGCATCCGCAGGCTCGTCAGGGCGGCGGCCGAGAAAGGGGGACACTCTCACTTTTAGCCCTGAGAATTGGCCCTCGTAGAAGAGCTTTGCTCCCGGAACCGTTGACATCGTGACAGCAGCGGTTTTCTCGCTCGCGGGTGAGAATACTGATGCCGCGCGGGGCTCATCGTGATTTTCAATAAATCGAATCAGCTTTTGCTGATAGGCCATCTCCGCACAAAGGTGGAGTCGAACACCGTTCGCATCGTTTTGGATGAGCCGGTCATATAGTCTCTTGTCGTAACAAAAATCAAAGCCTTGCTGCTGCAGCGCCCATTCCATGTCCCAGTAAGCCTCGGCGATAAATTGAAACTGTGGATTTTTTGATTTGACCGCCCCGATCAGGGTCTGCCAGTACTCCACGGTTGGGATTGCCCCGGCGCGGGCGCCCCAGGTTTGTGCAAAGATTCGGTTCACGAGCAGCATGGCCATGTCGCAGCGAATGCCATCACATTGCTCTGCGATGCTTCGCACCACCTCAAGCGACGATTGCCTGAAGCCAGGTGCAAACGCGTTGACCTGGATCACGTCGGGCCATGCCGGAAAGAATGGATCCTTGCCGCAGGCAAAGATGCCCGATCCAATCTGCATGAATGCTTCGGGGTTGCTTTGCAGCTCGGTTGCGCTCCCCTGCAAGAAGCGATAAGGATGCGCCGTGATCGACGGACAATCAGGCGCTGCGTGATTGGCCACGAAATCAAGGAGAAGTTTCATTCCTCGCTTCGCCAACTCGCGACGGGCGAGCGCCAGAGCCGCAGGGCCACCCAGATGTTGATCGACAACATAGCGGCGCACGCAATAGGCTGAGCCTACGTTATCTTCGGCACGGTAATCGGGAAGCGTGCGATGAAACTCTTCCAGCAAATTGGTATTGCGGTTAGCGATGGCTATGCCGGCAGGACTTCGCTCCCAGACACCCATGAGCCACACGGCATCGAATCCGTACTGGGCGATTGCGTCCCATTCCGCAGCGGGCACGCAGCCGAGGTCCACTGGGACGGAATACCGCTGGCTGAGGTTGGAGAGCCACACCCACGTATTGATTTCATAGACGGTAAACTGTGGGCTCGTATAAGACATACCTTGCCCCCCTTCAAGGCTCGCGGCCTCCCGGGCGGAAGGCGATTGTGATGCGAGCCTGAGTGTAGTGTGATGCAACTTTAGTGTTGTGGAAAAGGCATGGCTAGAGAGTCGCCTCACCTATTCCCGTGGCCCCTACATGTTCGAGCGACTTGCATGTTCGAGCGACTGGCCTTTCGTCTCCGGCACACGGAAGTAGACGAACACGAAGCCAAGCAGACATACAGATCCGTACAGCAGGAAGGTTCCGGATGTACCGAAGGCGGCGGTGAAAAATGGGAAGGTGTAGGTGAGGGCGAACGAGGATAACCATAGTGCTGCCACAGAGATCGAGACTGCGGTGGCGCGCGCGTTGTTCGGAAACAACTCCGTAATCAACACCCAGGTAACCGGGGCAAGCGATACGGCATAGCAGGCAATGGCGGTCAAAGTAAGCATCAAGACCCAGAAGCCCTGCCAACCCGCGCTCTCATAGTTATCGCGCAGCAGATGGTCGTAGCCGGCAGCTTCCCCGGTAGACATGGCAGCCGCCAACAGGCGCTTGGGAAGGATCACACCCGCGCCCAGGCCCGCACCATGCGAGGCGTGGCTGCTCTCGCCAATGAGGCCGAAACCATTGCTCGGCGCCACCACCCATGCATCCTGCGGCGGCCGGCCCAATTGCTTGCGGAAGTATTCGAAGACCGTAGGGTTCTGCGGCGATACCGCCGCGAAGTTATTAAAGGTCTCGTAGACACCCGTGACCAGACTCGCGGTCGCGACATAGTGGCCCAGAATGCCCCGGTTCACCACCTGGGTGAAGATCGTTCCCTGGGGGATAAATTCATTCAGCAAGTGAGGAATGTTTTCCCGGCCATCGGGCATGAAGGTCTCTTCATCCCGCGTTCCTCCGCCAAATGTAACCACCACTGCTTTCTGAGCCTTACGAACAGCCATGGCCCGCAAGGGAGAGAACGCAGAGAGCGCCGCGGCTACAGCTCCCCCCGAAGCAGTGCGCAGAAAATCGCGCCGGCTCCAGGAAATCGCGTCCTCGATCTGCCGCGGCGAGGCGTGGGGCGAAAAGCGTGTCTGCCCGACGCTCTTCTTCCATGCGGACGCGATGTTTTCTTCAGAACCCGGCATGATCAGACTCTCTCCTCACTACGGATTGGCCTGCTGCGCAGTTGCTTGCGGCGGAGCGCTCTCAGGGTGATCTTCCATTTCTTCCGCGGCCGCGTCTTCCTTTTTGATCTGCTTCAGGATGGCGAGCTGCTGGTCGGCCAACTGCTTTTGATGTGTGCGATTGTAGAGCAAGACGAGGCGATAGTGCGCCCGGTTGTAGTCGGGGCGAAGCGTGAGCGTCTGCCCGGAGGAGACCATGTTGCAATTCACCTGCAAGCTGAACCTCGCCGAGCGGGTCAAGGGCAAGTGCAGCCGCCATCCCCGCTACAACGCCGTGAAAGATGGCCGCGCCGGTATCCGTGGCCGCTGCTCTACCTGTTTCTCGCTCTACGACCTGCACCAGGCCCGCATCGCCCTCGACGCCGCACAGCGCGAGCTTGTTCGCCGAGCCGGACCGTGGGCGCGTCAACGCGAACCCCGCCTGAGGAAAGCCGCCGATGTAACTGAGGAACCTCCCTTGCATCCTTAGAACGGAGATAAAAAGTCTGTGTGCGCAGCCTCTTTGTTTTTGCGGGCGCGGAATGTTGGAAGTGATGCAGTCAGGAATGGACACGTGGCCTTGCGGGCGCGCCGGGGCCGTTCCCTCCCCTGCTCCCCTCCTTCTTGGAAACTGCCTAACGGGGACACGGCGCCTTCAGCTCCGCCGACAAGGGTGGGTGATTCCCCTCCCCTTGCGCTTGCTACCCACACCCAGATGGCTGGGGCCAAGGCGTGTCTGTGAGAACAGCCACAGCCAAACTATTCATCATCGGTCTAGTGCATCTCAGGCAGAGGGCAGAGGCTACGTCCAAACGTATGGTGAAGAAGCAACAAATGCGATGGAATAGGTACACCGTCCAAAGTTTCCTGGACGTGCGCAATTCAAGTACTCAACGGCACACTAGAAGACGCATTCCGTCATTGGCACAAAGACTTTCGGCCAATCGCCGACCAGCCAAAACTCGCTCTCTCAGCATGACCACCCACAACTTTGCGCACTCTCTGGATACACCGACCGTTCCGAAGTTCTACCAGTCACAGAAAAATAATAATTGGCCGGGCGTGATTTAACCGGATTCGGTTGATTGACTTTTACGCAATCTGATAATCCTATAGCCACGCTAGTAATTCCCCATACTTCGCCGATAGGTTTTTAGAAAACCAACGCTGGGGAAACCCCTGCCGGGAGTAAGCCTCGCTGTATGCCAGATTCGGAAACCCTAGAAAAGTTCCTCGACCTCGCTGCCCTCAGGGAGTTAGAGGATGAGGATCTCGTACGCCTCCTGGTGAACGGGCAGACGGAGGCGATGGCCGTTCTTTTTGATCGCTATTACGCGCTCATGATGCGTATCGCCCTGAGGATTGTCCGCAACCGCGCCGAAGCTGAAGATATCGTTCAGGTCGCATTTGTGGATTTTTATCGCCAGATTAAAAGTTTTGACGGCCAGAAAAGTAGCTTGCGAGCATGGCTGGTGCAGTATGTATACGGGAGAAGTTTTAACCAGTTGAAGAGATTGGGCCGGCGGCGTCATTTTGATCACGTTGAGTTATCAGAAGTACCAGCGTCTGAATTGACGACTCCAGACGAAGGAGTTCTCGACTTTAACGGACCAGAAGCAAGTCGATTGGTTGAACAGGCGCTGGGAACACTGAGCGGAAAGCGGCGAAAGATTGTGGAGCTGGTTTGCTTTGGCGGAATGACCATCACCGAAGTTGCCGCGGCGACAGGCGAGCCACATGGCAGACTGCAACACCGTTATTATCGCGCGATCGAAAAGTTACGGGCATGGATGAGAAAGGCAGAGAAGGAGCGGTCCAAACCAGCGAAGGAAGAGCCGAATTGTAAGAAAGCGGGGCGGACCATTGCAGCGTACGGCGGACATCGAGGTTGAGATTGGCAAAGCACAAATATTTTGAAGAGTTGTGCGCCCTCGCACCTCTGGGTGAGCTAAGCCCGCCACAGTTCGGGGAATTGGCCGGGCATCTCCACGAGTGTGAGGAGTGCCGCCATGCCGCGGCTGATTACGACCGCATTTACTGGCAGATCGTTCCGGCAGTGAACCGGCTGGAGGACGAATTCATTGCACGCCGTCACAGCGATATTCGAGACTCCGTTTTACGCGGTGTCGCAGCGGAGCCCCATCCAGCCACAGTGAGAGCGAAGGTCCTGCGTCCGTCATTCGCTTTGCCAGTCTTGCTCAAGCTTGGATTCGCGTTGCGGGCTGGGTTAGCGGCCAGCGTGCTCGCTGTGACTGCGTTTTGGATAGGTGCCCACTCCTTTACTGGATCCACAGGGCAAAGATTGAGCCAAGTCACATCGGCTCGGCCAATGAAACCCAACTTGACGGCGACCAATCTCCCAGCTCAACCGGCGGAAGATCTCGAGAGCAAACACGAGAACGAATGGCTAGCCGCTCTGGAGGCGGAGCGCAATCACAGTACTCAGCTTGCACGAAAAGTATCCGTGGAGGAGAAGGAGCTACAGCAGGCGATTGCCGTCCAGGATACCCTTCGTGCCAAATTGGAGTCGCAGGCGAAAACCCTGGAAGGCACACAGTCGCAGCTCACTGAAAAAGAAGCCCAGTTTGCTCAAATGCAGGCCCAGAACTCTTCCAGCACCGCGACTCTGGCTGCGCTGCAATATCAAGTGCGAGACCTCACGAATAAACTCGATGCCGAGACGGCGAACCTTGATCGCGAGAGCGGTCTGCTCTTACACGGCCACGAAATTCGCGACATCATCGGCGCCCGCAATCTGCACATCATCGACGTATACGATACAGATACGGACGGCGGGACAGGGAGACCATTCGCGCGCGCCTTCTACACAGAGCACAAGTCTCTGGTCTATTACGCGTACGACCTGCCCCAGCGCCGCATTGCGGAAGGCAAATACTCCTATGTCGCATGGGGCCAAAGCAACGGCAACAAAAATTCCATCCAGAAGATCGGCATCCTCTTCAACGACGATCAAAACCAGAGGCGCTGGAGCCTGCACTTCACCGACCCCACGGTGCTAGCAGATATCGACTCGGTCTTCATCACGCTTGAGCGCACAGACAAAGATGCGGAACAACCCAAAGGCAGGCGCATGTTGACTGCTTATCTGGGCGCCGCAGCCAATCACCTTTAACTGAAGGGCACCGTCTGGTTTCGTGCGCCTGCACCGGTCAATTCACGGAACTTTCAAACAAGAGGATGGTAGAGGAGCCCTTCAGGCTTTGTAGAGATAGGGTAGAGGACATACTTACAATGCTCTACTGCGCTCTTCGGGGTTTCATCCGCTTGTTTGCCCAGCGACGCAATCCAGCTCTCTATCTCACACTCCTCCTATTCCTCTCCCAATATTCAGTTGCCCAGTCTGGGACGGCCTCGCTCTCCGGAACAATCACGGACCAGAACGGAGCCTTGCTGCACGGTGTGCGGGTGACAATCACAAACGAAGGTACCGGCATCTCGACGGAGAAACAGACAAATAGCGCCGGTATTTACAACGCGCAAGGCCTGACTCCAGGCCGCTATCGCGTGTTTGTCACCAAAGAAGGCTTTTTGCAGGTCGACGCGCGGGATGTAACGTTGAATGTCCAAGATTCGGTCAGCAGGAACTTCGCTCTGCGGGTTGGCGGGACTTCCGAAACCGTGCAGGTCGATGGGAACGGAATCAATATCAACACGACCGATGCGGCCGTGAGCACGGTCGTCGACCGGAAGTTTGTCGAGGAGATACCGCTGAATGGCCGGAGTTTTCAATCGCTCGTTCTGCTCTCCCCTGGAGTTACCACGCCCAATCCACAGGGTAATGACCCTTACGGCCAGTTCAGCGTCAACGGACAACGAGGCGACGCCAACAACTTTATGGTGGATGGGGCGAGCGCAAACAACGGGGTCGATAACCGAGAAACCGATACCGGTTCGGCGGGCATGAAGAGCAACACTACTCTACTTGGAACGACACAGTCGATCCTCTCAATCGATGCGCTGCAGGAGTTCCGCATTGCCACTTCAACCTACTCGGCGGAGTTCGGGAGGCAGCCCGGCGCCCAGATCAGCTTCCAATCTCGCGCCGGTACGAATGGATATCACGGAACTGCCTTTGAATATCTTAGAAACTACGCTTTCGATGCAAATAACTGGTTCAATGACGACAGCACGCCACCGCTTGCGAAACCCCAGGAACGGCAGAATGACTTTGGCGGTGTTTTCGGCGGACCGCTCAGCGTGCCAAAGCTGTTTTCTGGAAGGGACCGCGCCTTCTTCTTTTTCTCTTACGAAGGTTTGCGGCTCTCTCAGCCTAACGCCGCAACTATTGTCTACGTTCCATCCAACGGAACCTTCAATACCGCCACATATTCAAACCCGCTCTATGAGAACCTGAGGGCCAATGCCCCAGCGGCTCTCCAGCCTGTCCTGAACGGGCTCCCAGAGCCCAATTGCTCCGTAGCCCAAGACCCGCAGTGTGTCGATTATGGAGATGGGCTATCGCCCTACATTTTCAGCTCAACGTCGCCGAGCAGCATCGATGCAATCAGCGCGCGCGTGGACTTTCAGCTTTTCCCCTGGCTGCGAACCTTTGCCCGCTACAGCGATACCGAAAGCAGAGAGTTAGTTGTAGATACGGCAAATTATCTGGCGCCGACAACCAACCGCGAAAGGGTATATCTGCTCGGGATTGACAGTATCTTTCGTACATCCATCGTGAACCAGCTACGCCTGCAGTACTCGCCGGCATCCTTTATCGAAGCAGACAACCCTACTCCAAGAGGCGGAGCGCAGCCAGCCAATCTCCAGGCATTGCAGGGGCTGACTGGCGGGGAGAGCGTCTTCGAGCTCGCCTTCGCCGCCGAGCCGAAGGAAGAGTTCCGGCAGCTTTCGGATGGTTCACTGCAGTTTCAGCCAAATATCACGGACACGACGAGCTGGTCTCACGGTTCCCATCTTTTTAAGGGGGGCGTCGACTACCGGCAGACAAAGGCCTACATTGGCGACGGGCGTATGTCGCGCAGTCCGAATGTGAATTACACCTACGACACCGCTGCCCAGATACTGGCAAACTCGCCGCACACCATCAACGCGGGTACTTTCCTCCGTCAGGATCCGACCACCAGGAACCTGGGTCTCTTCTTCCAGGACGAGTGGCGCCTGCGCCCTCGGTTGAGTCTTTCTTTAGGTCTCCGCTGGGACTTCAGCCCACCGCCATCCGTCTCTGGAGCGCCGCAGTACACCTACACCGGCAATATCAACGATCCTACCTCCCTGGCGCTATCCCGTCTTGGGGCGCCGTTCTACAAGACAACATATACGGATTTTGCGCCCAGGTTCGGTTTAGCTGCCACACTTTATGACCAGCCGGGACATGAGCTTGTGTTTCGCGGCGGGGCCGGGCTCTTTTACGACACAGGTCAGTCTTTTTTTGATATGTTAGGCGCCGGCTACGGCTTAGGAGCGTCGAATACGCACAACTATAACACCAGTAACCCGGGGAGCTTCCCGCTTCCCGCAAGTATCATATTAGCGCCGATTGTCACTACGGTTGTGCCTCCCTATACGCTTACGTACGTCCCGGATCCTCATATGGTCCCGCCTTCCACGATTCAATGGAGCGCCAGTCTGGAGCAGGCGCTCGGGCAAAGCCAGAGCATTACTCTGGGGTACGTCGCAGCCCTGGGACGCAAACTGATGATCGGAAGGGAATACAATCTAACGAACCTGAATCCTCTTTTCAGTATCATCGAGCAGTATGAGAACGGACCGGGATCCAACTATGACGCTCTCCAACTCCAGTATAAGCGGCAGGCACTGCATGGGCTGCAGGTTCAGGCTTCGTACACGTGGTCGCATACTATCGACTCGACCAGCAGTGACTATCCCGAAACGATTCCCCTACAAAGAGGCAATTCAGACAATGATATCCGGAATAACTTTATTTCGGCCCTGGTCTACAATCTGCCAAAGCAATATGCAAGCCGCCTGGAGAGAGCAATTCTTGGCTATTGGGATCTCGACCTATGGTTTGTTGCGCGTTCAGGCTTTCCAGTTGATCCGAAAGGCTCCACGGTAACTGACGCCGTGACGGGCAACACGTATGCAGGCCTTCTGAACTACAACGGCCAGAACCCCTATGTGTATAAGAAGGGCATTCCCGGAGGGCGGCAGTTCAATCCCGCTGTATTCAGCGTACCGGTGGCAAGCCAGAATGGAAACGGGACCGCCCCCCGCAACTTCCTCCGCGGCTTTGGAGAAACCGAAGCGGACCTGTCTGTTCAGCGAACGTTTCCGCTTTATGAGCAGGTAGGCCTACAATTCCGCGCCGAGGCCTTCAACATCTTCAACCATCCTAACTTCGGCGCCATTAACGTCACATGCGGTACAAACACGTTGGGGGCCGTCTGTCCGAATCAACAGCTGGGACTGGCGACAAATACTCTTTCAAACGCTCTCTCGGGCTCGGCGACATAAAACCAAGGAGGACCGCGGTCAGTACAGCTCGCTCTGAAGCTCCAGTTTTAGCTGTGCCATGTTTGCAAGAGAGGCGGGCAACCGCCTCTTTTGCATGGCTGAAAACGAATGCACGATCGCACGATGAAGATCGGGAGCAATGCGGTTGTCGAAACGGAAGTACCAGAATGTTCACGGAGCTTCATATGAAACGAAGGTAGAGAAGACCACTAGGCATTGTAGACCATGGTAGAGGACGCACATAGGATGCTTTGCTTCGTTGCCCGTAGGCTCCGTTCGTTGATCCAGCCAGCTATATTTCCCGCTCTATGCGTCACGCTTCTCGCGCTCCCATCCCAACATCTAGTCGCCCAGACTGGGCCAGGATCGTCCTCAGCGACACCACAGGGTGATCCGGGGTTTAAAGCGCTGATGCTAAGTGATCTCCACCTCGACGCATTCTACGATCCCAGCAAGGTAAATGAACTGGTAAGCGCTCCAGTGGGTCGCTGGGACGAAATCTTGTCTCGCCCGGATTCGCCAACTCGTGCCCAGGATGCCGAGATGTTGCACAAGGAATGCGGGGGGGGAACCGACCCATCGCCATCACTGTTCGCTTCTATGATTCGTGCTATCCGGAGCGATGCTGGCGAAGTTCGCTTTATTACGCTCAGCGGCGATTTACTGCCTCACAAGATTGACTGCATGTTTCCCAAAACAGTCCTTGGGGCGTCGCCCCGGCAATATGAGAAGTTCACAGAGAAGATTATTGAATATGAAGTACTACATGTGCACCAAGCGCTTCCAGATGCGCCGCTTTATCTAGCGCTGGGAAACAACGACTCAAATTGCCGCGACAACTATTTGGACACCGGGTCGGAGTGGCTCAGGGCACTGGCAAGGGTTGCCAAACTGGTGGTGGGGCCAGCGTGGAACAAAGCCGCAACCGAGAGCTTTGAACGGGGGGGATACTATAGCGTCCCAATAGCCGCTCCGATGAACGGGACGCGCATCATCGTGGTCAATGACCTTCCTATGACTGGCAGTTTTAAGAATTGTGTAGGCAAAGCAGATACTGCCACGGGTGAAAAACAGATAGCGTGGTTGCGATCGCAACTGAATGACGTACAAAAACACAATGAACGCGTGTGGGTCATGGGGCATATTCCACCTGGTGTCAGCCCTAGTGGATTGCTTCGGCAGGGCACTAAAGGGGGTGACATGTGCAAGCCTAACGACCGGCCAATATCGTCTACGGCAATCGATGTATTCACGGACATGCTGATCGAAAATGCTAGCTTCACAAAGCTAGCCATATTCGGGCATTGGCATGATGACCACATGGAACTACTCGAAGGTAACAGTGGCGGAGTGCCCGTCAAAATTGTCCCAGCACTCGACCGAGACCGCCCAGCCTTCACCGTCGCGCAAGTCGATCCGATGACGTCAGAGCTAACGGACTATACGGTGATCAGCGCATCGGACAAGCGAGGCTTGAACTGGTCAAGGGAGTACACCTTCTCGGAAGCATATGGCCAGGAACGATTCAGTCCGGACACTCTCCGTTCAATGATTGCGAAATTTGGGTCGGATCCGAGCGGCACGACACGACTGAGCCAAGAATATCTACTCCATTGGTCTGCAGGAGACGAAAACTCCAGGTTACGGACACAGCAAATCTGGCCGGGCTTCGTTTGCGGAATGAATCACGCACATTCGGTCGAATATAAGCAGTGCGTGTGTCATAGCAGCCTCGGCCCGCTTCTGGGTGCGGCTTCGCGATGACCTATCCGGACACAGAACTAGCAGAGTCCGAGTGTGGTCAGACCCCGAAAGCGCCCGTTCGACGATGAGAAGGTTGAAAAACGACAGGTTGGATGAGGCTAACTCAATCCAGAATGCGTAGGGACCGGATTATGAGAAGAGCAACCCTTGCCGGAATCAGGACACGGCACTCCGACAATGCACATCAACTGCAGAGGAAATATCCGAGATGACAAAAAGACTGTTACTTCCATTATCTGGAGCCTGCTGCGCATCACTTTTCTTCGCGATCCTCGCCGCGCAGGCATTTGCGTCTGCAGGCAGGGGAATTCACCCTGCTGAGCCACCGATTCGGCATGTTTTCGTGATCACCCTCGAGAACAAGAACTTCTCTGACACCTTTGGCCCTCAGTCCGATGCGCCTTACCTCGCGCAAACGCTGAAAGACAAAGGCGCTCTGCTGACGCAATACTACGGAACAGGGCACAACAGCCTGGACAACTACGTCGCCATGATGGGCGGGCAGGCATCGACTCCGCAGACATCGGCCGATTGCACCATCTATGCAGACTTTCAGCAGACCGGAACCGCTCCTGACGGTCAGGCAGTTGGCCAGGGATGCGTATATCCCGCATCTGTGAAAACACTGGCCAATCAGTTGATGGAGGCGGCCCTGACGTGGAAAGGCTACATGGGAGACATGGGCAATGATCCCGCTCGTGAGTCCACCACATGCGGGCATCCGGCACTTAATACTCCGGACCTGACCGAGGGAGCCGAAGCGCCGAGCGCGGCAGTCCCGCAGGGAGACTCGTATGCGACCAGGCATGATCCGTTCATGTACTTTCACGCCGTTATCGATCTGGCTGCATGCAGGAAAGATGTTGTGAACCTGGACCAGTTGAAGACCGATCTCCGTTCGGTCGACACCACGCCCAATTTCAGCTTCATCACGCCGAACCTCTGTGACGACGGCCACGATACGCCCTGTGCCAATGGAGGACCAGGCGGACTAAAGTCCATCAATGCCTTTCTGCGGGAATGGATTCCGCAGATCGTTGACTCTCCGGCCTATAAGAAAGATGGCCTCATCATCATCAACTTCGACGAAGGGGGTAGAGGGGAAATACAGAAGACGGCGACCGGCACCGTGGTAACGGCCTATGGAGCCACGTGCTGCAACCAGCAGGAGGGGCCCAATCTCGGCAGAACGTACCCTTTCGTTCGGACACGTATGTCCCATGGCAGCCTTATCACCGTGAAAACCGTTAGCTTCGGCGGAGACAGAACCGGCGCGCTGCTTCTGTCCAGATACATTCGCCCCGGCACCGTCTCCAATGTGCCGTACAACCACTACTCGCTGCTGAAATCGCTTGAGGAAATTTTTGGCATTCACGAGTATCTGGGCTACGCCGGCCAAAAGGGACTGGTTGCATTCGGATCCGACGTCTTCACCAGCTACTGACTGACCGAACTCCCTCCTTAGACCGCGGGGCCTTGCATCGGGTTCGCGAATGGCTGCCGGACCGCAATCATCAGCGAAAGCTTGCAGAAACGTCCACGCGCATCGCAAGCATGCAGGCACATGACAATGATTCGCAAATGCCTCCTCACCGGGATGCTGTTCTCCACGGCAACATTGTGCGTAGTAGGCAGCGCGCGTGTGTCTGCTTCTTTCAGGGAAAATTCCCCCCTCAGCCCGATGGCCGCACTTGGGAAAAACATCTTCTTTGATCGGACGCTGTCGGCGTCTGGAAAGATGGCGTGTGCCAGCTGCCATGATCCCTCGTATGCGTATGGCCCTCCCAACGGATTGGCCGTTCAGTACGGCGGTCCGGACCTGAAAGCTCCCGGTTTCAGGGCGGTGCCATCGCTGCGCTACATCCTCAGTCGCGTCCCCGTACGGACCTATGTTCGAGCCACTAACCCGATGGAACGGCTGACGGAGACAGACGAAGTTCCCGCAGGCGGATACATGTGGGATGGACGATACAATTCGCTACACGCTCAGGCAATGTCTCCATTCTTCTCTCCTGTGGAAATGAACAATCGGAGCATGGACGAGCTGGCCAGAAAGCTCAGTCTTGCCCATTACGCCGGCGACTTCCGCTCGGTCTTCGGGAAGGATGTCTTTGAGCACCCGGGACTCGCCGTGCAGGAGGCAACTAAGGCCATTCAGGAGTTTGAACTGCAGGACAAGAGCTTTCAACCGTACACCAGCAAATTCGACGAATGGCTGGATGGCGAAGCGAAGCTGACGCCGCAGGAATTGCGCGGCAAGCAACTGTTCGACGATCCAGATGGAGGGAATTGTGCCTCCTGCCATCTGGATGAAGTGGGCGCGAACGAGGCTCATCCTCTCTTTACCGACTTTCAGTTTGAAGCGCCCGGCGTGCCGCGCAACAATGCGATTCCTCGGAACAGAAACCCTCATTATTACGACCTGGGACTCTGCGGCCCGTTTCGAAAAGATGCCGCCAGCAGCGATCCGTCCAATTGCGGACTCTTCCGAGCCCCTTCGCTGCGCAATGCTGCCATTCGCCATGTCTTCTTTCACAACGGGCGCTTTCATTCTCTTAGAGACGTGCTGATCTTTTACGTGGAGCGCGACACAAATCCTGAGAAGTGGTATCCGGCCGGCCCCGACGGCACGGTGGAAAAGTTCAATGACCTACCTCCGCAATACCGCAAAAACGTGGATACGATCGATGCACCTCTCAATCGGAAACTCGGTCAGCAGCCAATCTGGAACAAGCAGGATATTGACGATGTAATCTCGTTCCTCAATACACTCGTGGATCAGGAGGTGGCAACGAGATAAGGCGGCTCTGTTGCGAACCTGGCCGGCTATTGCTTGCCAAATAGGCCATGTTGATCCCGCAGAGTACAAACAGTGTGTCTGCCAGAGCGGGCTTGGTCCCTCCTTAGGCGCTACTTCTCATTGACATCATCGATATTCCGGGTCCTTTTCAGGGATCCATCGGAGAGAAATCTAATGAAGAGAACTATTTTCCTGTCGTTTGCCTTATCCTGCGCTGCGGTTGCTCAACAGCCATCGACCTCCACCCCTTCGCCCGCACAAGTAGAGAATGCCATTCAACGCCTGCCCGCAGCCTATCGAAATGTGGCAAACACATTTCTGCATCTGGAGAGTGAGAATCTAGCCCACATTGCAAATGAAAGCGATCAGAAGTGGACCGATGAGGCGATCGCGACGATACTCCGGAATCCCGATGGGCGATCCTTTCTGATCGACCAGCTTGAGAAAGAGCCGGATGGACGCCTCAGGGCCAGTATCCTTATAGCGGCAGAGAAAAGTGAGCGAGCCGCGACAGAAAGCTCAAAATACGCATTGACACCAGCGGAATTGGAAATAATCAAGAGACACGCATCAGGTGACCCCGATCCTAAAGCGGCGGCTGTGGCTCTCAACATCATTTATTTAGCCGATAGGATTGACGAGCAGTCTTTACTCGAGGCTCGCAGGAATCTCGGCGATTCTTCGGAACTGAGCGATCTGGAATGGACCCACTTCTCACGGTATGGGGAGATAATTCGAAATCCGCTCTTTAATTACAATCCGCCGCCGTTATTCAGTGTAGTGCCAGGCAATCAGCCCGTCCGCGTTCTCGCCTTTGGAGACTTTGGTACCGGCGAGGCGGGCCAGGTGCAGGACGCGCACGCAATGCTCGCTTATCACAAGGAGCACCCCTTTGATTTCGGTCTTACGCTCGGCGACAACTTCTATAGCGTTGGCCTCAATAGTCCCGACAATCCTCGGTGGCAGACTCAGTGGGAACAACTTTATGGGCCCCTTGGAATCAAGTTCTATCCAGTGTACGGAAACCACGATTACGACGATCCTGACAGCCCGGCTGCCGAACTCGCATACTCGCGAAAAAGCCAATCGTGGGTTTTTCCCGCGCCATATTACACGTTCACCGCAGGGGCAGCGCAGTTTTTTGCCATCGACAATATCCGGCTTGCGGATAGTGAGTTGGCATGGCTCGATGAAGCTCTGAGCAAAAGCACTGCAAAGTGGAAGATCGTCTACGGCCATTACCACATGTATTCCGCCACTCGTGGCGACGACAACGCCCTTATCAAGCGGCTGCTTCCAATTCTCGAGAAAAACCACGTGCAGATTTATCTTAATGGCCACGATCATAACATGCAGGAGGCCCGGACACAGTCTCCCGTGCGCTTCTTTACCAGCGGCGCGGGCGGGGCAGGGCTGTACAACATGCAACCGACCTACAATAAATCCATCTTCAAAGACAAGCAATTCGGTTTCACGGTGCTTGAGATCGACGCACAACATGTTGACGTCATCTTTGTTGATATGGATGGCAAAGAGGTCTACCGATCACATATCGCCAACTAAACCTATGAATCGGCGCGAATTCTTCTATGGGGCGGTGGCGGCTTCTGTATCTTCAGTGCATCGTTTGAGACCGCCAGACGTTCAATTGGAGATCGACTCTCTTTTGCATGAAGTTGCTTCCGGTTTTGCTTACAGGACCACCGGATATAACCGGCAGGTTCCAGCTCCTGTCCTGCAGCTGCGTCAGGGCGTCCCGGTAACAGTTGAGATTGCAAACCATACCGCCCTTGACGAGTACGTTCACTGGCACGGACTTGAGGTGCCTGCAAGCGTTGACGGCACCATGGAGGAACGCAGCCTTGCTGTTCCAGCGGGTAGTCGAACTCATTACAAGCTCACTCCGCATCAGGCCGGTGTCCGGTGGATTCATAGCCATAACATGTCCCATGGGAAACTTGACCGTGGTGTCTATAGCGGCCAATACGGAATTGTCTACATCGAACCCAGGGATAACCCAGGAGCGTATGATCGCGAGTTTTTTCTCGCAGCCCACGAATGGGGAGCCGAGATGCGGTGGATTCAGCAATCAGGAGAAGAAGAGGAAGACGAAGTGGACGTCGGGACCGTAGGGCTGCCCGCTAGCGGCAGCTGGGAGGTGCAGTATGACATTGGCTCTATCAATGGCAAAGCTTTGGGGGCAGGTGAACCGCTTCGAGTAAGAGAAGGCGAGCGTGTGCTCTTCCACATCCTCAATGCCAGTGCCACGGTGACACAGAACTTTGCTCTACCAGGGCACTGTTTTGAGATCGCCGCGCTCGATGGAAATACTGTTCCCCATTCCCAGGAGGTTGAAGTCTTGGAATTAGGAGCAGGAGAACGGATCAGCGCATTTGTCAGAATGACTAACCCGGGCGTCTGGATTCTCGGTGCTGTCAGAGGAAGTGATCGCGAAGACGGAAGAATGGGAATAGTGGTGAAATATGCAGGCAGTTCAGGCGCTCCGCGATGGAAGGACCCTTCACTCCAACCTTGGGATTACACCATCTTTGCAGAACAGAGCCCACAACCGGAGCTGGCGTCGGAACAACTTATACCGATGGTGATCGACCGTGGCGCCCGCGGTCAAGATGGGATGGAAACATGGACTATTAACGGGAAGCCATACGATGGGATCCCCGAGCGGCTTCGTGCTGGCTTACGTTACCGCCTTCTTTTCGACAACAGGTCGGATGAAGATCATCCAGTGCACCTCCATCGACATTCATTTGAACTGACGCGGGTGCGTGGCCGCGCTATTGCTGGCATTTGGAAGGATGTAGCCATGTTAAAGCGATATGCGCGACTGGAGATAGATTTCACACCTGCCAGCAAAGGTCTGACCTTATTCCATTGCCACCAACAAATGCACATGGATAGAGGCTTCAAGAAGCTGTTCGAAGTCGTATGAGGGGCGGGCCACAGGCCGAAAGTATCTCTGGATGAGAAACCGAGGGTATGTTATTTCATCCTCAAGGCAACCCGTTTCCGTAGCACGATACGTCAGCATAGCCGAGATCGTCAGCCATGATGAAAACGATGCCCGTGGCCCCTATATGTTCGAGCGACTGGCTGCCAATGTTCGAGCGACTGGCATGTTCGAGCGACTGGCCTTTCGTCTCCGGCACACGGAAGTAGACGAACACGAAGCCAAGCAGACATACAGATCCGTACAGCAGGAAGGTTCCGGATGTACCGAAGGCCGCGGTGAAAAATGGGAAGGTGTAGGTGAGAGCGAACGAGGATAACCATAGTGCTGCCACAGAGATCGAGACTGCGGTGGCGCGCGCGTTGTTAGGAAACAACTCCGTAATCAACACCCAGGTAACCGGGGCAAGCGATACGGCATAGCAGGCAATGGCGATCAAAGTAAGCATCAAGACCCAGAAGCCCTGCCAACCCGCACGGTACGCCAGGCACGCCAGCAAATGCGAGACGGCAATGCCGGCGCAGCCAAACAGCATCAAGCCGCGGCGCCCCACGCTATCGACGAGCAACATGGCTACGATGGTAAAAACCAGGTTCACCGCACCCGTGATGACGATATTGAACATGACGTCACTGATGCCATAGCCGGCGCTGCGATAGATTTCGGCCGCGTAGTTGAAAATGATGTTGATGCCGCACCACTGCTGCAGCACGGCAAGGGCGATACCGATCAGCAACAGGGTGCGCAGCGGCCGGGCGAAGAGAGCACTCCAACTGCCGGTCTGCCCCGGGGAACTCAAACTGTTACGAATCGAGGCAAGCTCCGCCTCTCCGTATCGCTGCCCACCGATCGACGTCAATACGCGCAACGCCTTCTCTTCTTCTTTCTTTCGCACCAGCCAGCGAGGGCTTTCCGGAATGAAGGGCGTGAGGACCAGAAACAGAAGGGCGGGAACGGCCACCGCAGTGAACATCCAGCGCCAGCCGTACTGGGCATTCCATGAGGCGACGGATACGGCCCCAATGCCGGACATGGCGCCGGACGTGGTGCCGGACATGCGCTGCGCGATACGCCAGTTCACCACCTGGGCTGCGACGATGCCGATCACCAGGGCAAACTGATTGAGGCTCACCAGCCGGCCGCGCCAGGGCGCCGGGCTGATCTCTGCAATATAGGTGGGCGATAAATTCGATGCCAGACCGATGGCCAGCCCGCCAACCATGCGCCAGACAATGAAGGCCGGAAAGTTCAGCGCCCAGCCGGTCAACACCGACGAGAGGGCGAACAACATCGCCGAGAGCAACAACACCTTCTTGCGGCCATATCGATCGCTGAGCCTGCCCGCTATCAATGATCCGGCGAAACAGCCGAGGAGCGCGCAACTGTTTGCCCAGCCGATGGCTGAGGGCGTCGTAAGGTGAAAATAGGCCTCGTAGAATGGCCTTGCTCCACCGATGACCACCCAGTCGTATCCGAACAAGAGACCACCCAGGGCGGCTACGGATGCAATCATCCACAAATAGCCCGTACGCAGCTCGCCATCACTTATCGCCGGCTGCATCGGCATTTCCCTACCCGCTGTCAGCATTGCCCGATCCCCCTTGAACCAACCGCCGGCAACCTATCGCGCCGCCACGGAACGGTCCTCGAATTGTGTCCGTCTCCAGCCCATTCCAGGCGCAAACCATTCATGCGGCGTGACTCGTATCCGATACAGTTTCCAATGGATCAGGTTTTGCTCAAGGTGAGGTGCAGCACTTCCGCGAGGTCTACCTTGCCGCCGCTCTCTTTACCGGCCGCGAGGGAGGGAGCAATCGCGACTGCCTGGTTGTGGCCTTCAAACCAGGCGAGGAACATGGCGTCGTCAGCCCCAGGGAGGCGCAGTAGATTCATCCAGGTGTAGTAGGCGCCCATATCCGCGTCTACGAATGAGCCTGCGAGATCGAGCGTTACCTTCTTCTGTATGCTCTGCAGTTCCTCATCGGCCGATTCCTCGGTTTGCCGCGGCGCAAATTTAGCCAGTAATGTGAGGGGCCGGGCGCGGCGCAGAACCTCGCGCGCGGTCCACTGCACGAAGGTCGTGCTGTAGATCTGGGTGCCCGAACCTTCGGTTAACACCTTGACGCTGAAATGGGAGAGCACCGCATCGACGTTGCGGCCGCTCAAACCCACAGCGGAAGGATCGGTCTCCGCCAAGCGGGTACGCACGAGCTCTGGGCTGAAATGGGTACCGGCATTCTCCTGCATCTTGCGGATGAGGTCCCCGCGCACCGAAGAGAGCGAGTTGTAGGCCACGCCAGCGATTTGCTTGCTTAGCGCAGGAGCCATATCACCGCCATGGATGCACCAATGCGCGTAGGGGGCAGGATATTTCTGAGCCCGATCGGCCACGGCAGCCAACAGAGTCTTGTAGTCGCTGCCGGGATCGACATTCGTGAACCAGGTTCCGCGAGCGCGCAGCTTGCGAAAGAGCGGATACCCGCCCTGGCTCATCTCGCGTCCCACCACCACCATTCCAAGGCGGGGCGTAGCGACAGGCTTCTCCGGCACGGCCGTATTGAAGGCGGCAATGTAGTGCTCCGCGGCGCTACTGAAATCGTCGATCTGATGGGTGGCCCACAAGTGCGCGGAAAGCCGCTCTGAGAACCGGGCAGGATTTGCGATCCAATCGGCCTGCTCCAATTCTGGCGAGAGCGTGAGTTTTGCAAAAGAAGCCATCGCGTTGCTCAGCTCTTCCGTGCTCAAGCCGCCCAGATAGCGAAACTGGCGGTCGATCTCGTCCTGTTCGGCAGGAAACTTCCAGTCATACGCGATCACCTCGCGCAGCAGCAGCGGGAGAAACGTACGAGGAAGCTTTTGCAGCAGGGCGAGGTTGTGCACAACCAGCGCCTGCGCCTGCGGCGGGTAGCTGCCGAAGTTCTCGCTGCTGAGCGAGGTCGCGGCCAACACTTACACCACCTCCGTCAACACTTTGCCGTGGGAGAGGTCCGGCGAAAACCCAAAGAGGGAGCCCAACGTGGGGACGAGATCGGTCGACTCGACGGGACGATCGACAATTGCGTTTTGCCGCACGCCGGGGCCGCGCACAATCATCCAGGTGGTTCTCGAAAAGGCATCCCCGGTGCGGTGATGCTGAAACCCATTTCCGCCGGCACTTGTATCGGAGTCCCTGCCAAAATCGGGCAGGATAAACATCGTGGTCTTGCCGGCGTACTCCGGTTCTTTCTCGATCATCTGCCAGATATCATCGCACAGCCGGTCAGAGCGCTGGATTGCATCCAGGTACAAAGAAAAGGTGCCCGCGTGCGCCACATCGATGTCGTGCAGCGTAATCCACAGCAGGCTGGGCGCGAGTTGCCGCATCAGTTGCTTCGCCACGTACACCGAAAGCTCATCGGGACTGCGCAGGCTGCGGGCGTGGGCGACGAAATCTGCGACCGAGACTTTCAGCAGTTGCGCCATCTGGTGGAGTTGCTCGTCGCTTACGCCCAGTGCCGGAGCATAGACCGGGCTCTCATAGTTATCGCGCAGCAAATGGTCGTAGCCGGCAGCTTCCCCGGTAGACATGGCAGCCGCCAACAGGCGCTTGGGAAGGATCACACCCGCGCCCAGGCCCGCACCATGCGAGGCGTGGCTGCTCTCGCCAATGAGGCCGAAACCATTGCTCGGCGCCACCACCCATGCATCCTGCGGCGGCCGGCCCAATTGCTTGCGGAAGTATTCGAAGACCGTAGGGTTCTGCGGCGATACCGCCGCGAAGTTATTAAAGGTCTCGTAGACACCCGTGACCAGACTCGCGGTCGCGACATAGTGGCCCAGAATGCCCCGGTTCACCACCTGGGTGAAGATCGTTCCCTGGGGGATAAATTCATTCAGCAAGTGAGGAATGTTTTCCCGGCCATCGGGCATGAAGGTCTCTTCATCCCGCGTTCCTCCGCCAAATGTAACCACCACTGCTTTCTGAGCCTTACGAACAGCCATGGCCCGCAAGGGAGAGAACGCAGAGAGCGCCGCGGCTACAGCTCCCCCCGAAGCAGTGCGCAGAAAATCGCGCCGGCTCCAGGAAATCGCGTCCTCGATCTGCCGCGGCGAGGCGTGGGGCGAAAAGCGTGTCTGCCCGACGCTCTTCTTCCATGCGGACGCGATGTTTTCTTCAGAACCCGGCATGATCAGACTCTCTCCTCACTACGGATTGGCCTGCTGCGCAGTTGCTTGCGGCGGAGCGCTCTCAGGGTGATCTTCCATTTCTTCCGCGGCCGCGTCTTCCTTTTTGATCTGCTTCAGGATGGCGAGCTGCTGGTCGGCCAACTGCTTTTGATGTGTGCGATTGTAGAGCAGAACGAGGCGATAGTGCGCCCGGTTGTAGTCGGGGCGAAGCACAAGCGTCTGATTCAACTGCGCGATGGCATCGGCATATCTATTCTCGTCCTGGTAGAGCACACCCAGTTGAAAGTGCGCTTCATACAAATCCGGGTCCGCGGCAATTGCCTTCTTCAGCAGGGCCTCGATCGGCTCCAGATTGGCGGTTGTCTTGCCTTCCGTCCGTTGCCAAAGAGTCATGGCGTAGTAGTAGGTTGCCGGGCCGTTGTTGGGGTAGAGATGCACAAAGCCCTCGAGCCGGCTGCGAATCTCCGGCATCAGGTTGGGCGCGCTCTTGCTCACCTTGCCTAGAAATTCATAGGGCCTGGGATCGGACGGGTTGAGATCAACGGCGGCACACAGAGTGCGCACGGCATCGTCGTACTGGCTCTCCGCGTAGAGCGTGACTCCCAGACCAACCATCAACCTGGCGGAACGTGGGTATTGCCGCACACCGTAGCGAAAGAAGGCCTCGGCATTGCCGAGGAAGCCTTCGTAGTGCGGATGCTGCAGCAGGAAGGATGCCAGATCGAAGAGGTTGCTTTCGCTCGGATCGAGCTCTGCTGCACGATGGTATTGCATCGCGGCTTCTTTGTAATTGCCCGACCGCGCCTCGACCTCCGCGAGCAGGTTGTCGAGCTCGGCGGTCTCCTTGTGCGCGATCATGGCGGTCAGCTCCTGCGACGCACGCGGCAGGTTGCCGGAATCCAGATAGGCTAGCGACAGATCGTATCCGGTGGTGTCATCGGCGGGATTGAGGCGATGCGCCTTTTCCATGTAGGTAATGCCGTCGGAGAGGCGATTTTGCCGCAGATAGAACTCACCCAGGTCACGCTGTGCGGCGAAGTCCTCGGGATGTTGTTTTGCTGTCTGGATGAGGCAGGATTCCATGTCCCGAAGTTGAACACCCTCACGCGAAGCCGGGCAAGGGTTGGTTGTGGCTGCGCCGCCGGCTTGCAGCGCCACCGCCGGTGCGGCGGCTACGGTGAGCAGGACGGATAGCAGGCCAGGAATTCTCAACCTGGGAATTCGCAACCATAACCTGCTCTGCTGCATGTTTAAGAATATTACTCCTTCCGAGGAAGGCCAGGCGTTGACCGCGGAGAGACGCGTGTTCCTGGGGAGAGATTGGGTTAGGTGGAGAGAACCGCGGTTCTCTCCACTTGTTCGGGTTTCGCTTTAGATCGGGCACTCAGAGGCCGGCAGTGTTGCCCACACAAGCCAACCGCGGCTTGTATGGGGCACCCTCGGCAGCGTTGGTTTTACCAGTAATACTTCAGCGCGAACTGCAGCTCACGCGCGTTGCTACGGGTGGAGGTCGATTGGCCAAAGTTCGCCGTGTCCAGAAAATCCGTGTTGCTGGGCAAGTTGAAGCTTGGCGTGTTGGTCAGGTTGAAGGCCTCGGCGCGGAACTGGATGCGCTGCGACTCGGTGATCTGGACCTCCTTGAAGATGGAGAAGTCGAGATTCTTGAACCCAGGACCGCTCACCTGCGTGTTCTGTCCGCCCAGCGGTGCAAGGCTCGATTGCCCGATCGCCGTGGCCACGGGCGGCTCGGTGAAGGCCGCAGGGTTGTAGTAGTGCGCCGGTCCTCCCGAGCGGTAGCGGCTGACTCCGGGCACTATATTCGCATAGCAACCCTGGCCGGCCGTTGTGCTGATCTGGCACCCAATCTGTTGCGGAGGACCACTGTTGAGCGTCAGGATGCCATTCGTGACCCACCCTCCAAGCGCCCAGTCTGCCGGCCCATGGAGGTTGCCGAGAAATGCCTTGCCCTTGCCCACCGGCAATTGATATGTGCCGCTGGCCACAAAGGAACGGCGGATATCGAAGCTGGCCAGGCCGCGGTCATATCCTATACCGGTAATGGCTGGAGCACGGTAGCTGCCGGCGCCACCGTTACTGAGAAGGTCGAAGGCATCCGACAGCGTCTTGGCCCAGGTAAAGCCCGCCAGCGTCTGGAATCCCTTGCTGAAACGATGTTCGTACTTCGTTTGCAGGGAGTTGTAGGCGCTGGAACCACTCGTAATGTCGTAAGACGAGCCTTGGGCGAAATCAGGAAAGGCGACATACGGTGTCGTCGCCGTCCCTGGCGGCAATATCTGCGAAACCAGATTCGTACCCGCGAAGGCTTCGAGATGGCGCGCAGCGGAACCTACATAGCCGGCCTCGATCGAGTCCTGCTGCGTAAGTTGATATTGCGCCATGAGGTTGAATCCCTGAGTGTAAGGCGTTTGATAGTGGAGTTGCACGCCACGCAACACTAGTTGGCTGGCATTGACCTTGGTGGGATCCAGTTGCACGGCAGTCAGGCCATTTTCCAGCGTGCCCGTGGAGCCGTTGGAATAAGTCACCGGCGTTACGCTGCCGATGCCGCCATTGGAACTGTCGGAATAGGACAACTCGTACTCGAAGGGATAGTTGTAACCAATACTGGGATAGCCGCCCCGGTTTTCAAAGGCGCCGTAGAAAATGCCGTAGCCGACACGGGCGACCAGCTTGGGCGTGACCTGATACGCGATGCCGAACCGAGGACCAAAATTACCTTTTTGGGATATGCCCAATCCCGTGCCGTACTTATCGGTATATACGAGTGCAATTCCATCCTGCGCCAGCAATTGGGTGAAGCTGGTCGAGAGCGGAGTCTTGGTCTTGTTGTTCGAAGTCATGATGAATTCCGCACCAGCCCCGGGAGTGCCGGGCACGAAATTGGCTTGCGCCGAATGGCTGTCACCCACCTGACCGAAGTGTTCCCACCGCAAGCCGATATTCACGGTCAGACGCGGCGTCAGCTTCCAGTCATCCTGGAAGTAAGCGCCAAAGTAATTCCGATCGCTGTGCAGGTATCCGAAGTTCGTGGCCTGCACGCTATCTGAGCCGCCCGAGAGATTGACACCATTCGGAACCGTTGCCGCGACCGGCGTCAAAAGAAACTGAGCCTGTGACGTAAGCTTGTCCGTCTGGTTGGGAATAGAGGCGTATCTGCCATCGAAATCAAAAGCACCCTTGGAAGCGGGAGGCGCAAGCCATGGGAAGTAGAGATACTGGAACTCCGCGCCGCCCTTGAAGGTGTGAGATTTATAGACCTTGGTCAGGTTTTCAGTAAGCTGTGTGGTGTCGCTATAGCGATCGCCGGGCAGCCACCCGGAGCCGCCCAGATTGTGGATGTTACCCAGGCTCAGGTAGGGTAGGCCGCCGTTGCCTGCGAACTGGGGAATGCCGCCAATACCAAAGTTCGCGGGAATTCCCGCGGTGTTGGCCGTGGTGGGATCGCGCGTCGTGTGCTCTTGCCCGTAGCCGAAGCGCGCCTCATTGACCAGGGTCGGGGCGAAGAGATGGGTGTAGCTGATCGCCGTGCCGTGTACATCGACCTTTTGCGTACCGTCGCCGTAGGCGCCGCCATCGGCGACGCCGCCGAAGGGAGGTGGCACGTGCTGCGTATTAGAGATCTGGCTGTAGCGGCCGAAGACCTGGTTGTGATCGTTGAAACGCTCGTCGATGCGCACATCGAAGGTATTGGCGCCGGTGGTGTTGAGCGTCGTTATCTGGTAGTTGTTTTGCACGCCTGCAAGATTAGGCGCGGGAAAGAGCTGGAGCAGTTTCACGGCATTTGCATCGATGCGGTTTGCCGGAAGCTGATTGTTCAGGAACGGTTCTCGCGCGTAGCCACTGCTGGTGGCCATGATTCCCGTAACCGGGTCGACTTGCCCCGCGGTCACCGCGCGCGTTGTCGCCGGATCGAAGATTTGGCCGTTTTGAAAGCTGCGGCCGAGCACATCGGTACGGGTGAAGTCTCCCGTGGCGCCAATCAGGTCGGCATAGTTGGTGAAGTTGCTGCTCGCTTCCGCCGCGGTCGGCACCCAGATGCCGCTTTGCAACACTCCCTGGTGGATCTGCGTTCCCTCGTAATCCGCAAACCAGAAGAGCCTGTCTTTGATGATGGGACCGCCGGCGGCCACGCCGAACTGGTTTTGCCGCAGCTCCGGCTTGCGCTGCGTCGCGGGATCAGAGAAGTAGCTGTTGGCATCCAGAGCATCGTTGCGGAAAAATTCCCAAGCCGCCCCATGGATGCTGTTGGTGCCCGACTTCACCGTCGCATTCACGATCGCGCCACCGGCACGGCCGAACTCGGCGGCGAAGTTGTTGGTTTGAATCTGGAACTCGGCGATGGCATCCACCGGTGGTTTCACCACGTCTGCTTCACCGCTCAGGAAGTCGACATCGTTGCTGTTGTTATCGACGCCATCAAGCAGGTAGTCGTTCTGGGCCGGGCGGGTACCGTTCGCGGCAAACTGGTTAAGTGCGCGGGCGCCCTGCTGCGGTTGGGTGACTCCCGGGGTCAGCGTGGCCAGCAGCGTCCAGTCGCGGCCATTCAGCGGCATACTCTCGACCGTGTGGCTGCCGATGACCTGGCCCACCACCGCGCCCTGCGTCTGTAACAGCGGCACCTGCGAGGTGACCTCTACGGTTTCGCTGGTCGCCCCAGTTTCCAGAGCAAAGTCCACGACCGCCTGCTGCTGGATGTTCAGGTCGAATGGGGCGCTTTCAGTCTTCTTGAATCCGCTCACCTCGACGGAAACGCGGTAGCTGCCGATTTTCAACGGCGTGACGATGTAGGTGCCATCCGCGCGGGTCGTGGTAACGGAAATGCTGGCCATGCCCAGGTTAGTAATCGTGACCTTAGCGTCAGGGATCACGGCGCCTGCCGGATCCTTGATGGTGCCCAGAATGGTGCCGGTATCCACCTGAGCGTTTGCGGCGTAAGCGCCGAAGATGAGTGTCCATACCAACAAAATTGGTCCGACAAGACGGCAATACCGTGATCTATCCGCAATCGTTTTCATAGCCTCTTGCGCCTCCACTAAAGGTCTTTCATTGCCCATTGTGTATTTACGAAATATCCAGCGTGTACGATAACTTAAACAACTTTCGACATATTGCGCGCAACTATATGAACGCGATTCATGCTCTGTCAAGACATTTTTCGTGAACCTACCCGAACGGGCGCAATGAGCGGTAATTGCGGGCTTTTTTTTCAATCAGGAACTATGGCGCGACGGCTCGCTCCACGGGGAAAAGCCCGTACAGACCTCTGCCGGAGGATTGCCGGCGAGGCCCTGCCGCCAGGCCGAAAACCCGGCCAGGGCGGGCGGATTTCGTGAACGAACACAACGGAAATGGTGCAGGCGAAGAAGCCACGCTCACGCCGAGCGCAATGGTTACCGGCCAGCAGGTGGTTGCGAAAGCTTCTGCCGCCCTACCGCTCGTCTGCGTCTCTCTCCGCCTCGGAGGTAAGGCGATTGACAAAAAGGGAAAGATTGCTGCGCAGCACGATGTGGGGTGCCAGACGAGTCACCGGTTCGGGCTTGATTCCATCCACCAGGTACTGCAACAGCGTCCCAAGGGCGATCTTGCCCTGGGTAAAGGGACGCTGATAAAGGGTCGCAAGAATGGCGCCGGACTCGATGAACGGGACAAGCTCGGGAAAGAGGTCGGTCGCAACTATCTCGATGCGGCCGAGCAGCTTGCGCTCCTCAAGCGCGCAAAGCACGGGCAGGCTGTTGGCCGTGCTGATATAGATGCCGCGTGGGTGGGGCTTTCGATCCAGCAGGGCCAGGGTGGTGCGATAAGCCTCCTCGGGCCGCTCATGGGTCTCAATCGCCGGCAGCAACGAAAGATGGGGCGCGAAGGTCGCCACGGTGGCGGCAAACCCCCTCAGCTTCTCGGCGTGATCCTGGGTGCCGAGTTGGCCGGTCAGGATGGCAACCGTGCCCTTCTCCTTGCACGCTTTGCCCAACAGTTCAGCCGCGATGCCGCCGCTCACCGTGGCATCGATGGTGATGCCCGCCAGGCGTTCGCTTCGCGGTGCGTCGGTGCCGACACACACGACGGCCGTACCCTGCTGGCTGAGCCGCCGCACGACTGGATCGACTCGCGCCGGATCGGCCGGCGCAATGATAATGCCGTCATACTTGCGCTGCAGGTCTATCTGCAACAGGTCGGCATCGCCATCTTTGAGGCTAAGAAATTTGCGAAACTCAAGCTCCACATTCAGCCCATGGGCGGTGACCGCAACCGCACTCACGCCGGCGCGAAGCTGGGTGAAAAAAGAAGCGATTTGTTGTGGAAGATAGACCGCAATGTGCAGGCGATGATTCAGCTTCAGGTTGCGCGCGGCGATGTTCGGCCGGTAGTTCAACTTCTCGGCCATTTTCAAAACCTGGGCCCGCGTCTTCGGGTTCACGCCGGGCCTGGCATGCAGCGCGCGATCGACGGTCCCGATCGATATCTTCAGCGCGGCGGCAATTTCTTTGATTCCAACTGACCTGGTCCGCCTGTCGTCCATAGGAGGACTCCATCTTACCTGACGGTGCCCTTACCTGGCGGCAAGGCCGGCAACGGGCGCCTTACTTCAGCAGCACGTCACAGGCGGCCGTCTGCCTTTCGATCTGGCCAAGCAGGTCGGCTGCCTCCATGTGGCTATCGTCAAGCTGCAGCAGCGCGCGCAAGAGCGTCTCTGCATGCGCAAGTTCGCCGAGCCCGTAGAATGCCTGCGCGCGCAGAAACCCTGCTTCCAGCCGGTTCTGCCGCGCCAGATCGACTTCGAACAAAAGCATCGCCGGCAGCGATGTGGCAAAGTAATCGATCCGGACAGGCTGCTGCTCGAGACCGGCGGCAAACGCCTGCACGCGGTGGAGCAAGGCCTCGGCCGCCGCATCGTCGCCCAGGCGGCGCAGCGCCATCGCGCTCCAGCAGGTCATGGCAGAAACCGATTGCACCGCCATTTGCTGAAAATCGCCACGCTGCCGCGCCGCCTTGTTCCACCATTGCCGGGCCTGTTCCATCTGGCCGCAGGCCGCGTGCGCTTCGCCCAGCCAGTAATAAACGTCGCTTTGGTTGGCGAGCAAATGCCTGGCTTCGCCCAGGCTGCACGGAGGGCGAAGCACAGAAGCAAAATGCTCGATAGCCGAGGCCGTATCCCCTTGCAGCAGCGCCTGCTGACCCAGTTTCAAATGTGCGCGCGAGAACTGCGCCAGTACGAGGCCTTCCCCGCCCTCCCACGGCTGAAACGTTCTCTTCAACAGCAGGCTCAGCGCATCCTGAGGAAGATTGAGCCGGTTGTACAAGGTGGCGAGTTCGACTGCCAGGTCATCCCGTTGTTGCACCAGTTGCGGAGCCTGCTCAAGAGCGAGCAGGCGGGTCCGCGCCGGTGTGCCCGTCCGCTTCCATAGCTGGTCACGCTCGTAAAGAATGCGGGCATCGCCGAGGCTGGTCTCGAGCGCTCGATCGAAGGCGAGTTTCGCCGCGTCGCCATCCTGGGCAATATTGAAATAGGCGATGCCGAGGTTTCGCCACGCGGTAGGAAACGACGGATCGAGCTGCACTGCGCGCTCCCAGTGATGGATCGACTCGGTGGCACGGTCTGCGTGATAGAGCAGGTTGCCCAGGTAGTAGTGGGCGCGCGCATCCCCCGGATTCGCGGCAAGCGCTGCCTCGAGCACCAGCAGGTCTTCGAGTTGGCTGGGGAAGCAATAGTCCGCGGGCGCGGCGGCGGCACACGCGTAGCTGGCGGCGGCGCGCTCGCCCTGGCCCAGCTTTTCGTAACAGTAACCGAGCGTATAGAGCAGCAAAGGGCTAAAGCCGTCCTTCGCCGTAGTGCCGGCTTGTTGCAGGATGCCCACGGCTTCGCGATAGAAGCCTGCCGCAAGGTGCAGGCGAGCCAGCATGAGAGCTTTTCGTCCGCCCGCGTTTTCACCCGTCTGGAGAAAGCGCGACCAACCATCCAACGGATCAAGCCTGCGCGTTTCGGCGACGATGGCTTCGGCCTCGGCCTGCTTCCCTAACCTGACCTTCACCATGGCGGCAAGATTTCTTGCGTTGAGGTCGTTGGCGTTTGTCGCCATCGCCTGGCTGAGGTGCGCCTCGGCCTCGGCCCATTGCGCGCGGCTTGCCATGCACTGGGCGAGCGCATAGAACGCGGGACTCCGCCAGGCGGCATTCCATGTCGCCTTATAGAAGGCATCGTAAGCCTCGCCGCCGCGTTGCTGGTATTTGAGGCACAGGCCCAGGTTGTAATAGGCCTCGCCATCGTAGGGGTTGGCATTCCATTGCGTCAGGCGCGCGATCGCCTGCCGGAAGCAGCGCTCCGCCTGCGCCAATTCACCTCGGCGCAAGTGCCATTTTCCCAGGGCGTTGTTGCAGCGCCAGTCGAGGGGATCGCGCCGCAAAGCCTCTTGCCAATACACCTCCGGCCGCCGCGTGGCATGGCGATATTGCTCCAGATGCAGGCCGACGAGGTAAAGCTCTTCGCTGGTCTGGATGTCTGCCGGTTGCGGAGGCTCGGTGGCAGCCACGGGCGGAGGCTTGACCTGGCTGTCCCCGGGGCGATAGCTGAGCAGCACCTTACCTTCCTCTTCGATGGTGATGGCCAGCGCCTGTTCATCCGTTCCGGGGGCCAGCGGGCAGGTTTCGATGAAGGGCTTGGCAACTTCGAGCGGGCGCGCCCACTGCCGCAGCGTTTGCCCGCCTGCCTGCACGCGGATAAGCGCCTGCGGAATCGCCCGCGTGGTGCAAAGTTTCAGATGCGCCTGCTGCCCATCCACCGAACAGCTCAGCGCCAGGTCGAGCGTAGCGGCATGCGCTGGACCTATCTTGCGGATGGGATACCAGAATTGGCTGAAGCTGCGCATCTCGCCTGGCGCAAGAAAGGAAAAATCAGGCTGATTGTCGGTGAAGACTCCGGCCATCAATTCGATGTAAGGGCCGTCCTCCTCGGTGAGGCAGCGGTCCCAGGCATAGCCGAATTCGTGGTTGCCCCATGTCCATTGTTTTTTCCCCGGAGCAATGTGATGGTCGGCGAGGTGGATCACGCCGGCTTCGGCGGCATGATCGTAGCCACCGAAAAAGTCTTCATCGCTGCCAACCACCATGTAGCTGGTGGGTACGGGAATATTTGCGTACCAGCTCAGGTCATTGGCCGCATACGAACCGTCGGGAACAAAGTTTGGCGGTGCTTCTTCGCCCGGCACCCCGCTCGAAGCCCGTTCTCCATAGTCGATGCCGTAGTACACGCCATCTGCCAGGGGAAAGCTGCTGATCGCCCGCCTGGCGTGGTCCGCGACCCAGCGCGCGTCCCGGGGAAAGAAGGACTGATAGTGCTCGTTGACCCGCACGGCCGCATTCGCCCACCAGAGGAACGTATGCACATGCTGGGTGTTGTTATAGAGCCTGACCTTGAGTTCAAGATAGGCGCGGCCGGGGTGGAGACATACCCCGTGCATACCCTTCAGCCCGGTCATCGGATCGTAGTCGCTGCACCACAAGGTGGCCGATCCGTCGGCGTGGCGCTCGATCTCGGTATCGACCGGCATGAACGTGGCCGGCCGATGGTGCTGCGGCCAATTAAACTCCACACCGCCCGAGATCCACGGACCCGCTAAACCGACGAGCGCCGGCTTGATCACATTCTGACGGTAAAAAAAATCATACCCATTTGTCTTATCGAGACCGATGTGAATGCGGCCGCCCACCTCGGGCAGCACCATCAAGCGCAGATATTCGTTTTCAATATGGAGCGCCTGCCACACATGGTCGACCGGCTCGGTAGCGATGCGATCGATAACGGGCAGAGGGTACACCCGCCCGCTGCTTCCCTGGTACACGCGCCGGTTGAGAAAGAGCGGATTGCGATCGGGTGGATTGGGCAGAAAGCTGGCCATGCTGACGGCTTCGCTCCATGCCTTCACAGAGGCTTGACCGGGAGCCGTTCCAGTATCTGTTTCAGAGTCTGTTCCAGAGCCTGTTCCAGAGCCTATTCCAGGAGCTGAGTCCTCCTTTGGCGCCGGAGGCAGGCGAAGATGACGCCGTTCCGGCCTTCCTGATTCCTCAAGGCCCATGGCGGCCATCTGTCTGCTCCTTCGATAACCTTGTCGAACGATCCTGGTGAAAAGACCCGGTACGCTACAGCAGTTTCCCAGTAGGTGTACACCGAAGTGAAAGAACTTTACGTGGTTTTCCTGCGAAGAAAACCACACTTCGCGGTCCCGGTGGTGCATAGAAACTGGGAAACTGCTTTAAGAGCCACCGACGCCGAAAACGTCCGCCTGCGCTAACGCGATAGAGCCATGCCTACGGAGGCGCGGAGCATTTCGTGTTTCTCCGTTTACGTTAACGTTTTCACACTTCAACAGGTTTCCATTTCATTGTCAATACCTTCCTCTACCGCCTGGCGGGGCCATTTGCTGTGTGCTTCCGGCCCGGGATGCGCCTGAAAGCGCATGCATCGTAAGGGGTTGCCGCGGCGGCTTCTCCAGAACGAGTGTTGTCAGCCGGCAGTGGAGACGGCCGGAAGCGAAATGCAGCAGAAGCCCAAAACCATCTATCTGCGGCGTTACGGCAACTCCAGACTGTCATTCGAACTCATAAAGAGAGTCCACGGTCACGCACTACTGAGTTGTCTCCATGGCGCGGCCATGAGACGGTAGACCGCGAACAGCATTTACCACTTCACCTGGTGGATCATTCTTCCTCGGAGGAATTTAGCCATGCGTGGTCTTCTGTCTCGCCCAATGAGTGTTCTGCTCCTTGCAGCCACGCTTGCCGGGGCGCCGCTCTTTGCCGACCCCATCCCTGTGCTCTATCTCGAAGGCTCGCATCGCGCGTTTCTTGTGCTTACCACCAAAGACGGTAAACGCATCGCGAGCGGCGACCTTACACAGAGCGTTCAAGGAACCCACGTTACCTGCCGTTTGGTTTTCCACTTCCTTGACGGCTCGGTCGACGATGAGACAACCGTCTTCACACAACAGAACACCTTTCGCCTGATCAGCGATCACCATATCCAACGAGGACCCGCATTTCCACATCCGATCGATGTAACCATTCATGCCACGACGGGGCAGATCACCACCCGTACGCCCAAAGGAGAAGTGAGGGAAGATCATCTGGACCTGCCTTCGGATTTGAGCAACGGCCTGCTGCAAATGCTGATTAAGAATCTCCCTCCAACCGCTACTGTGACCAGGCTCTCTTATGTTGCTCCAACGAACAAACCACGCCTCGTACGACTCACCGTTAAACCGGCCGGTACCTTGAATTTTAGGGTCGGGGACATGAAGCGGCAAGCCACCGATTTCGTCATCCACTTTGAAATTGGAGGCATGGCGGGGGCCATTGCACCGATGTTCGGCAAGCAACCGCCTGACATTCACCTGTGGGTAGTCGGCGGCTCCGCGCCTGCGTTCATCCGCGAGGAGGGACAGATCTATGATGACGGGCCCGTATTGCGTATCGAACTGGTCAGTCCTACTTTCGATCACAAGTAGAAGAAAACTCGAACGGTTCAGTGCATCTTACAAACGAAAGAGGTCACCATCATGAAAGCATCTGCAAGCAACTGGCCAGAACTTGACTGGGAGCAGTGGAAAGGTACTGCAGCAACGTTACACATGTTCATGCAGATGGTAGGCAAGACGCGCATCGCGCTCACCCCGGTACAAAACCATTGGTGGAACGTGCCGTTTTACCTTTCGGCGCGAGGCTTGACCACCTCAGCCATGCCGCTGCCTGGTGGTGAAATACTCGACATCGAGTTCGACTTCATTGCCCATCAGTTGGTCTTTCGTTCGAGCGATGGCAAGATCGAACACTTACAGCTACGCCCACAAACCGTCGCAGATTTTTTTGCCGAGTATCGATCGACGCTGAAGAAGATGGGGGTCGCGGCCGAGATCCATGCGATGCCGGTAGAGCTGCCGTCACCCATCGCGTTCGATAAGGATACGATCCACAAGAGCTACGACGAGGATGCGGCGCATCGCTTTTGGCGCATACTGAGCACTGCCGACACCCTGTTCAAGCGGTTCTCAACGAACTTCTACGGAAAAATCAGTCCTGTACATTTCTTTTGGGGTTCGTTCGATCTCGCCGTGACCCGCTTTAGCGGACGCAGGGCGCCCTCCCGTCCTGGCGCGGACAACATACAGGCAGAGGCTTACTCACACGAGTGCATCAGCGCCGGGTTCTGGCCGGGCAACGGGGGATATGGAAAGGCCGCTTTCTATTGTTATGCGGCGCCAGTGCCCGATGGGTTGAGTGAGACGGTTCTGAGCGGAAGCCTGGGCGGATTTAACAAGGCGCTGGGCGAATTTTTGCTGGACTACGATGAAGTGCGCGCTTCTGCTGATCCTGCCCAGGCGGTGCTGGATTTTCTTGCTGCTACCTACGATGCGGCGGCGACCTATGCCAGATGGGATCGCCCGAATCTGGATCGGAACGACTCCATAGCCAACGCCGCAACCAAGGTTCTTTTGGCTAGTTAGTCCCTTTGGCTAGTTAGGCTTTTGACTAATTAACCCAGGCGATCGCACCCCGTTCCATGGCAGGAATCGTGAACCGTGTCTGATTGCCTTGTTGCCGGCCTTGAATTGCCGACTCGCTGCCAAGGAAGGGAAGGACGTGAAGTTTCGCACCCGCGGGCGCTTGCAGAGTGATCTCGACGTCATGCTGCGTGCGTGGCGTTGCTATCTCACCGGCCTTCAGGCCATCGAAGTTCGCCAGGAAGATGTAGCGAGTGTTGCCGATGGTTGCCACATGGGCCACCACGTTGCGTGATGCGGAGATTTTTACCTTGTCAGACACGCGAAGCCCGCGGAGGAATTCGGCCGCCGACGCAGGTTCTGGGCCGTCGAAGTCTTTCGCCGCAGCACTAAGATAGGCGCGCTCGGGGGCGCCCGGATCGCGAACCGCTTTACTTATCCCCTTCAACTTTGCGTCAGGCTTGCCGGTCATGATCACGCGGCCTCCGTTGGCAGAGAAATGCTGGATCGATGCACACTCAGCATCGCTCACCACGCGAACGTCAGGCAGAATGAGCACCTGGCCGTCGAAGTTGTTCACGGTGCGAGGCGTGACAATTCTGAATTGGATGTGATTGCGCAGCAAGAGGAGCAGCACGCCTCGATACGAGGCGACAAAGTCGGCGGGATAGAAGTTGCGCGTGGTGTTAGAGAAATAGACACCTACCTCTCCGACCGGTTCCCGGTGCGCGCCGAAAATATCTTCATGGGCGGCAACCCAATCGAAGATCTGCTTGCGCGTTGGCATATCATTCGATCCCGACATGACGTGCCCCGGCGCATCCCAGAAGTTCGCACCGGCCATCAACTCAGACATGGCCAGATTCAGCATGGCATCGTGCGGTTTTACGCGCGCGGCGCCATCCCAGGAGTAGTTGAGAATCCACGTAGGCTTGTCGCCGGCGAATGCTCGAAAGCTGCGAATGCCGATCTGGTACTGAAACCAATCCAGCGGCGTGCGTGAGGCCGCGGTGTGGTCTTCGCTCTCACCGAATTCGTATTCATGGGCGATGGCGTCTACCTTGGGATAGAGCTCGTAGACATCCGCACCAACCCGCGGGGCCTCCGCTTCAATGCCGGGATAAATCTCGGGAATCAGCGATATGGATGGATTGACGGCTACGGCGTTGCTGCGAATTTCCGCAAGGAAATCGGTGATGGTTTGAATGCGGAAATCGATCCACTTGCGAAAGCCGGGATCGTCATGATCGCCGAGCTTGATGTCTTTACGAGCATCGAGACCGGTCTGCGCACGGAATCGAGCGACCGTGTAGTCATCGAAGCTTGCCCAGGTATCTTCCCATCCGGTAAAGTGCGTCATCCAGTAAGGGATGTCGACATAGATGCCGTCGATTCCGGTGCCTGCGATCTGACGGATACGCTCCATGTACATCTTGCGCCAGTCTGGCGCGTAGGGGCTGACCCACGTGTCTTCTTCCCCTTTCGCGATCCAGAACGCAGCTTTTGTATCGAACACGGCCGGCTGGCCCGAGAGCTTGCGCTGCAACCACTGCGGATGCTCTTTGGCTAGTGTGTGTGGACTGTCGGCGTGAGCGGAAATGCATTCGAAACCCGCGATGTAGACGAATGCCTTGTTGTGGACCTTATGTGCTGCGACGGCAACACGGCGGATCGCTTCCAGCTTTTCGGCAGGGTTTTGTAAGCTCTCGTAGCGGCCAGGGATGTCGTTGTCCACTTCGATTCCATACACACCGCTGGCCTGTGCCTGCTTGACAATTTCTTCCGCGTTGTCAGGCCGCAGCGAATACGCTCCGATCCGCACCTTGTTCAGCCAGGTTCGGTCGGGCTGTTGTGCGTTCAGCGCGAGCGGCGCGACGAGCGAGAGTAGGGCTAGTAGAAGTGCTTTCCTGTGGTTCATTGGGTTACACCCTTGGTGTTTCGAGTTTGGTGAGTTCTGACGGATCTTCTTCATCGCACTGCTCTCAATAGACGGTAAAGTCCGCCCTCGCCTTTGTCATCTCGACCGAAGCGTACCCGGATTTCCTACTTCGCAGCACTTGCCACGGCCACGTATGCGGTTTTCTTTCAAGGAAAACCGCAAGGAGCTCACAAGCGCCACAAGACTCGACAGGAAATCCGGGGGAGCGAAGTGGAGAGATCTGCAGTATTCATTTCCCTTAGCGAGTTCTAACCTCCTTACGCCACACCTTAGAACTCATACCTGGCGCCCAGTTGCAGATTCCTTGGGAGTGCTCCGCCGGCGGTACTTGAGATAACGCCGAAGGTGGGACTACCAAAGCCGGAGTCGGGGATGCCGAAGCGCTCGGTATTCGTGCAGTTGAGGCACTCCACGTGAAATTCCACATGGCCGGCGCGATCACCGATTTTGTAAATCCGTTCCAGGCTTAGATCAGTGTTGTGAATGCTGTCGCTGCGCAATTGTGAGAAGTAACGAGGGGCGCTGCCTGCCTGTTGGTCGCCGGGGTCGGCGAAGCAGTCGGTATTGATGTAGGGCTGGCCGAACTCAGCCGCCTTGTGGATGCTCATACCTGTCGTGAGCGATTGCCCCCTGGGGCAAGTGAGATTCGGCCGCTGGTTGCCATCGGCAATGCGCCCGTTGCTCACCGAGATGGCGAGCGGCTGGCCGGTCTGAAATGTGGTCAGCGTCGTTAATTGCCAGCCGCCAACGAGCGTGTTCAAGGCGCGATTCATGTTGGCGCCGACAAGGGTTCCCCGCCCTACCGGGAGTTGCAGCACAACAGCGAGTACCAATCGATTGGTAGCGTCGTTTGCACTCACCGACCACTCCGCCTTTAGATTATCCAGTTCCTGCGGGTTGCCATTATCCAGCGTGCCGACGAAAGCGTTGAATCCAGTGGACGAGTTGTCAGTGTTTTTCGACCAGGTATAGTTGCCTTCGAAATTGAGATAGCGGCCTTCGCGCTTCTGGAAGACGATCTGCAATGCGTTGTACCAAGAGGCTGCGATGAGCTGCGGCATGCCCTGAAACGATCCGTCGAATTGCGGGTACGGACGCAGCAGATTAAGCAACGGTAACTGTTTGTCGCTGTAGCGCGACTCCGGTTCGTTAAAGATGGCATTGGGGCCGGTAAAGAGGTCTCGAAACGGATTGGCGACCAGGTTTGCCAGGTCTTCACTGGTGTATTGCCGGCGGACGGCGGAAGGGATGAAGTTGCGATTGCTGGTGCTGCTATAACCGCCCCAGGGAAGATGCGTGCTGTGGCTTGCGGAGTAATTGATACCGAGGACGATATTTTGGGGGAATGCCTGCTGTATGCCCAGGTTCCACTGATAGATTTCGGCGTTGCGGGCTTGGCCGGTATCGAGATTGTTGCCATTCGAAAGCCCCCAGTCCGCGAGGGCGCCGTACTTGGTGCCTTGCGGTTGCTGGATGCCGGAGGGAAAGGGATTGCTGAGTGTGGCCGAGCGGTTCTTGATATCCGTCTTTGGTGAAGAAGACCTGCGGACTCGCGGTGAAGGCTGTACCGGGATACTGAAAGTTGGTCGCAACGCTCATGCCGTAATAGACCCCGGCGCCTCCGCGTATCGCGAGCTTGTCATTTGCGAGGTAGGCGAAACCGAGACGCGGGGCAATGTTGTTCCAGTCGGTGGGCACGCTTCGTTGTTTGCTGCTGGCGAAGATCGTTGTACCCACAAGGTTGCCGCTGATTCCGGGCACGCCGATGCCGCTGGCTCCCGTAAAGTCACTGAACTGTGAATTGTTGTGGCGTTCGTTGTAAGGCGTGCTCCATTCATAGCGAAGCCCGAGGTTGAGGGTTAGCTTCTTGCTCACGCGCCAGTCGTCTTGCGCAAAGAAGCCTGTCTCTTTCGACTTGTCGGCGACCGACTGCGTCACGTTGATGCTTCCTGAATCTCCATAGCCGATCAGCAGGCCAGCGAACGAGTTGCCCTGGATGCCGCCGCCGGTATCAAACGGAATCTGTGCCGTGACATCCTGATCGAAGCTGAAATAGCCGTTGGGATAATTCGGCTGGAAGAAATTGTTGTAGAAAAGTCGCTGCTCGCCGCCGAACTTGAGCGTCTGCTGACCCTTCGTCCATGAGAACGAGGAGGAATAGTTCACCAACGTGTGGGCGAATTGTGTATCGACGCAACACTGATCGAAGATCGATGTCCAGGGAGCTTCGGGCATGATGATCGAAGGCATGCGCACCAAACCGTTCTGTTCGAGGTAGCTGGGAAAGCCGACCGAGGTGGGGCTGGGATAGTTAGAGTGACTGGGCGAGGATACGCGATCGAGACCAACCGTGGCGGTCCAAAGCGTGTGCGCGGTCGGCGTGTAGGAGTAGATGATGCCGTCGTTGAACACGCGCTCGGTAAAAGCGGTTCCGTCGTTGAACTCGCCGTCTCCAAACACGGTTGGCGTGGAACCGTTGGCAAACACGTTGCTATAGCGGCCTGAAAGAGTCGACTTGTCGCTGAAGTGCTGATCGATCTTTACATCGAATTGCAGCGCTTTACTGGTCGAGAGCACGACCCTCCGATAGTTGAAGGCTCCGGTGACTGCGTCCCCCGCGGTATTCGGCTGGGGATATAGCTTGAGAATCGCCTGCCCCACGGGATCGATTTCAGAAGAAGGAATTACGTTGTTGGCGTAAGCAGGCCGTGTGTAGGCAACGGGATCGATGTTGAAGGGATCGAAGATTTGATTCTGAACCGCGTTGCCATTCTGGTCGTAGGTCATGGCCTGGGAGAAATCGCCGTTGATCTGGGCGGCGGTCGGCACAGTCGCCACGATGTTAACCGGGTTGCTGGAAATGACGGTTTCCAGGTCTGCAAAGAAGAAGGTCTTGTTTTTAACGATGGGGCCGCCGATGGAAAAACCAAACTGGTTTTGCGAGTGGCCTGGCTTTTCGCCGGTATTGAAATAGTCGCGCGCGTCAAAGATGGAATTCTGATTGAACTCATACGCGCTACCGTGCAGTTTGTTCGTACCTGACTTCATGACCTCATCAATCACCGTACCGCCGTTGTTGCCGTACTCTGCCGAGAAGCTGTTGTTCTGCACCTTTACTTCCTGCAGAGCCTCGACCGTGGCCTGGTAATAAATGTTTGACGTGCCGCCTTCGCCCTGCTCCGGCGCAGTGGTGGGTGCACCATCCAGACGGATCTCCGCCGTGGAGTTTCTCTGGCCATTGGAGACGAAATTTGTGCCGGAAGGATACGAGTCGTTGATACCGGAGCCGGCGGTTTCCGTCACGCCAGCTGCGAGAAACGCCAATCCGAAGGGATCGCGGTTTTCTAAAGGCACCTGCGTCAGATACTTTTCACCAATGTCCGTACCCAGCGTGGCGTTGCCGGCATCCAGCAGCACCGGCACCGATTCCACGGTGACGTTTGTGGTGGTGGCAGCCGGCACCAGAGTTACGTCCAACGTGGTCTGCTGATTCACGGCCAGAACGATTCCGGCTTTCTCCACCGTTCCAAACGCCGGCGCTTCGATGAGCATGCGGTAGTTCGACGCGGACAATGAGTTGAACACGTAGAGGCCGTGATCGTTGGCAACCGTTTTCTGCGCAACATTGGTGCCAGTATCGGTCAGCGTGACGCGTGCCTGCGGAATGACCGCGCCCGATGAGTCAGACACGGTGCCCCGAATTTGTGCCTGGTTGTTTGACTGGCCGTAGGAAAGGTAAGAAAAGCAGAAAAGGCCCAAAAGGAGAGAGCAAATTGGCGTCCGACGAAACGATCTCATCTTAACTACCTCCGCTCAAGGCTTCCGATTTGTATTCTTTCGATGTTACGCAGGTTAGTGTTTAGTTGCTTTTGTAATGACTGTCAAGAGAAAAGAAATTCCTCGCGGAGAGCTTGGCCCAAGCCTCCTGACAAGGTTGGCCAAAGCCTCCCGGCGGTTAGCTCAAGCCCGAAGCGGTTTGGCCCACATAACGATCGGCTCTTCGCCGTAAATAGGCGCTTGCGGTGCATCTGGTGGAGTCAGCCGTCCCGCTCTTTCGTTTTATTTCTGGTTGGCGGCCTAGACGCCGATCCCGACCCGGACAAGGAGACGGGCAAAGGGGGGCTACCACCCTCAGCCTTGGTCACCGGGGATGTAAAGCGCAGATGCTGGTCTCAGGCTTGCCCAAATTAGCCCTTTCAAGCTAATGAAGGGAAACCAACCTACCTAAGAAAAGACGAATGGCCGTGTCGCCACCGAACAGTCCCGTAGGGACGGCTGAAGGTCAGGCTTGTCCAAATTAGCGTCTAGCTCTTATGGAAGAGGCACAGATCTGAATAAGGCAAAACGAATATCCAGGATGTCACCGAACAGTCCCGTAGGGACGGCTGAAAGTAGCCCAGCACGCAGTGCTGGGTAGGGCAACGAAACACGACAAAGTCCCGTAGGGACGGCGGAAGACGAGGACCTCAGTTCGGGGTGCACCTGGACCATAAACAAACGCACAGGCACGGCGCCAACCTGTTTTGCGAAACAACAAAGGGATGACCCCTACGTCGCCCTCATTCGCCAATCTGGACAAGCCTGATCTGGTCTCACACCTTCAAAATTGAGACCCTTGCAGGGTAGACCCCGCAACCTAGACCAGGATGACTTCGATGCCGAAGCTGCGCAGCGCTTCGGCATCGTCCGTCGAGAGCTCCGAATCGGTGATCACGGTGTGAACCGAGGCCGGTGGCACGATCAGCGCAAAGCTGCGGTGGCTGAACTTGGTGGAGTCGCAAACGGCGACAACTTTATGGGCGGCTTTCACCATGGCGCGGTTTACGCGCGACTCGAGCACGTTCGGCGTGGCCAGGCCACGGCGCACATCGAAGCCATCGGCGCCGAGAAACAGGATGTCAGCATTGATCTCGCGCAACACATCTTCCGCCTGCGGCCCCACCAGAGAGAACGAGTTCTTGCGCAGCATGCCTCCGGTCAGGATGACGTCAAAATTGGTGCCCGTAAGCTCGGCGGCGATATTGACGGCGTTGGTCACCACGGTGAGGTTCGAGAAGCTGCGCAACGCGCGCGCGATCATCATGGTGGTGGTGCCGGAATCGAGCAGGACGCACTGCCCTTCCTTCACCAGCTTCACTGCGGCCTCGGCGATTCGCTGCTTTTCTTTCAGCCGGTGCTGTTCTTTCTCCTGCAGAGTGGGGTCAAGCAACGAGCCGGTTTGGGGCGCAAGCGCCCCGCCATGGGTACGCTGCAGCAGGCCCCTGGCTTCGAGGTGGTCGAGGTCTTTGCGGATGGTTATCCGCGAAATGCCCAACGTGTCTGAGAGCTCAGACACCAGCACCCGGCCTTCCTGCTGAATCAGTGTAAGAACGTGCTGGCGCCGTTCTTCGATCAGCATGGGGTTCAGGTCTTTCTGATTCTTTGGCGCCGTCTTCTTGATTGATTTCAAAAGATCTACCCCCCTCTGCCTGGGTCCAGACTTCGTTATCTTTACTTATTATTTATTTCCTTTTATATTATCGATGCACTGAAAAGCAAGGCGAAAGGAAATTTCTTGGTGAATCTTCTGCAGCTTGTGCAACTGCCGAGCGAGCAACAAGCTGAACGCGGCCTTCTCCACACCCCACGCGAAATTGCGCAACAACCCGAGAGCTGGCAGAAGACGCTGGACCTGTTTCAACGGGAGCGGGTACGTATTTCGAGCTTCCTGGAACGTGCGGGTATTCGTCAGGCAGTCGAGCAGAGGCCCTCTGTATTTCTGGTTGGCGCGGGTACGTCAGACTATATCGGTCATGCGCTTGCCCTGCTCCTCCGCCAGGAGTGGGGGTGCGACGTGGCTGCCTGCGCGAGCACCGAACTGCTGCCGAACATGGATGAGTATGTGGTTCCCGGCCGCAAGGGTCTCTGGATTTCGTTTTCTCGCTCGGGCAACTCCCCGGAGGGTGTGGCCGTTCTTAAGCAAGCCTCGGAAAAGTATCCTGAGATTGCACAACTGGTCGTTACCTGCAATGCGCGTTCGCAAATGGTTGAAATTTGTGCACAGCATCCCAATGCAACCGTGATTGTGCTGGATGACGCAACCAATGACCGCGGCCTGGCGATGACCAGCTCGTTCACCAACATGGTGGTGATGGGCCAGTGTTTAGCCCACGCCTGGTCCATCGATCGCTACGTTCCCTTGATGCAAGAGATCAGGGCGGCGGGCGATGAATTACTGGTGACTGGGTTTTCGCTCGCGGAAAAACTTGCCGCTCTGCGGCTACCGATATGCATGGTGGGCACCGGTCCGCTGGCTGCGGTTGCGAAGGAATCAGCACTCAAGGTGTTGGAGATGACTGCCGGCAAAGTCAAGACGATGCCGGAGACGACACTTGGTCTGCGCCACGGGCCGATGGCTGCACTCGATCGCGATACGTTGTTTGTCTGCTTTGCCTCGGGCGATCAGAAACGGTTGGGATACTCGGCGGATTTATTGCGCGAAGTGGGAAGCAAGAAGGTTACGGCCGCACGCATCGCTGTGGGTCTGCGCAGTGCGGAGGCAACATTGGCTGCATGCTGTGAAGAGTATTTACCCATCGAAGCAGACATACCGGATGCCTACAGGCCCGTTGTGGACGTACTCTTCGGGCAGCTATTGGGTCTCTGCTCTTCCATCGAACATGACCTGCAGCCCGATGCTCCAAGCCCTGGCGGCGTGATTACCCGTGTTGTGCAGGAGTTCGCGATTTACCGGTAGGCGTGTGCTGAGCAAGTTTCACCCCTCCCGAATCCTGAAGGTAGGTGTCTTTCGACAGAGGGGATGAAAATGCCGAGGGTGCCCCATACAAGCCTGCCCGTTGGCTTGTGTGGGCAACCCCGTCCGCCTCTCACTGCAGGTACTACCCCATGAAATGGCGGTATGGGAGAAGTCGCACGTAGATCATGCTTCACTGCGGTCGGCTGCGTGAGACCCTTTAATAGACCGGCAGATGATAGATATTAAGCGCGATCGACTTTCTGAGAATTTCGGGAGCCCGGCGGTCTAGCTCATCGTACCTCCAATTTTGACCTGGAAATGGAAGAACCGGACCGGCGCCGCCCGCCGAAGGGTCGGAATGCTCAAAGGCGACCACTCCCAGAACGATCTGCTGGTTACGCTCAACCAAATAGCGCCAACCCCACGTATCCATGCTGAGAGAGAACAGGATGGCGATCGCACATGCACCCAGCCAAATGCGACTCTTGCGAAGAGGTAAGGACTCATCTTGCAGAAACTCTTCGACGATCGCAAACCACGAAAAGATGAGCAGAAGTGCGGAGTAGATCCCATAGCGGGAGTTGAGACTCTGTGCAATCCCGAAGTCCGACCGAAGTCCCGCAACGCCAACTGCCGTCAGCAGCAAAAACAACACGCAGTAGGAGACCTGTGGATTCCTGCGAACGTAGCCTCTCTTCGCCATCGCGAAGAGAAAGACGCACAGGACGATTCCCAGCAATGTGCAAATTACGATATCAAGGACGAAATACCGCCTGAACAGAGGAGAGGCTAAAGCGTTACCCATGAAGGTGACCACATAAAGGGGTCTTGGGTGAATCACAATCGAGAGTACCGATTGATCGCTGCGGCTTTGCGAAGACATGACGTTGTAGTGGTATGCATACGCAGCAATACACACGCTTGAAACAACAAGCCAGGTCAATGCACGCCCATAGTGGCGACGCGACGCAAGAATCAAAAGGCCGATGAAGACCATAGTGAGGCCGTTACCCGAGGACGCGATTGCTAAAACCAAACAGGCAAGGCCTTTCCAAAAACCGGCCAATGTGCCTCGACACAACGAGTAAATTGCACCCAGCGAAAACAGCACGACTGGTAGATTCACCAAGGATGGCATGGCCCAATTGAGTGTCTCGACATATTGAAGCTGGAAAAGCAACCATGGTACGGGGATAAACAGCGCAAGACGCCGGCCAGTGTTTCCACTCCCAGGAAGAAACATCTTCCACAGCAGAACTCCTAGTAGAAGAATGAACCCGTTGCCGAGTGCACACAACATCGCGACATCGACTCGTCCCAAAATTACTAGTTGGAGAAATACCAGTCCGTGACCAAAGAACAGCTTGTACTCGTTGAACTGGGCAGCGAAAAAGTAAGCAAACCTGGCGGAGAAACCATTAAGTCCTACGATCCGATTCAGGAACTCGAGCAATGCTTCATAGTCGTCCTCAAAGGGTGCGCTCATCCCTTGATGAAAGAGAATTCCATAGAAAAGAGTGACCGGCATCGCCACAATGATGGCTGCAATCACAGGCCGCGCGCCCCGCTTTGAATCTCCACCGCGCGGCGGCAACGAAGCAAGCGCAAAACCTCCTGCCATTTCGCGTCCTATATCGTCACCGTGAGCATTCTTATTGTCGCCTAACGAATCCTCATGCATTTTGTCCACATCCCCAAGGCGCACCTAGACCCGTTTCCGGTGGGTAGTCACGCCCTCACCTTTCATGGAGGCTAGTTGGCCCTTCGTTTCAGAAGACGCATTTGCCCGTCATCCTTCACCAGTTCATAGTGGGAGTCGAGGTAAGGCTCGATAATCAAGTCCTGATGCCGCATCGGCTTCAATGCAGGGAAAAGTGCTTTGAAAGCCGCTTCCTGAATATTCGCGTCCAGTGCAACTACATACGTTACCTTGCGGTCTTCCAGCGCTCTGACGACCTCCTCAAACTGCGAACTGGTATTGTAGTTGTACATGAGCAAGCTGTAGCGCGTGGGGTTTGTAGTTGCCGATAGGAAGTAGTACATCGGGCAATAGGGATAGGCAAATATCTCCTCCCCCGGCGCCACCTTTTCATTCAGCAAGGTAAGGATAGGATCGCTATTGAAGACTGCAACCGTACCTACCCGCGTACTGATGGAGTGAGCTGACAACGCTAACAAAAAGTTAAATCCGGCCAGACAAGCCGCACTGACAGCCAACGCGGGCAAAGCCCATTCCGCGATTTTGACTCGGTACTCCTGTAAATAATAAACACAAAGTACGATGAGCAGGGGTGCACCAAACACCAGATGCGAAATGTCTTTGCGATGAAACTCCGACAACCAGATGCCGGCTCCGCATAACCAATAGAGAAGAATTTCAGGTCTCTCACAATTCCTCTCTGCAAAGACCGCAAGCAGTGGTAGAAGTATCGGTAAGGCCGCAACCAGGACAAAAGGTGCGATCAAGATCGCCGCCACGATTACCGTCCAGGAGCCACCCACAGCGGTACTTGTCCAATGATCCCAGTAGTAAGCGAAGATGCCCTGAGCGTAGGGAACTACATTCATCGCACCGTAGTGCTTTGAAGGCCAAATAGCGCTCACATTCAGTAAGTCCCAGAGCGCATGTCGGCTCCAAAAGTATAAGAGAACCGTTGCTCCTATGCTCGCATAGCCGAACATAAGTGCCCACAACGACGACAGCTTCGCTTGACCTCGGCGGCTCTGAATCCACAACCACACGATCAAAGCGAGCAGTAACAGAACTCCTTTGGGCTGAAGGAAGCACGTCGTCGCGCCAGCCAGCACTCCACTGAGAAGCAGCAGCCAGGTCGCATGCTTATCCCGCCAGATCGTCATGCACAATACAGAAGACAACGCAAAACAGTTGCTATCGACGTGGTGGCTGACCGTCGGCCACAGCATACCGAAATATGTGCCGGCGAGAAGAAGAACAGGAACAATCGCGAATCGCTTACACACACGCCGCGAGAGGTAGTACATGGCCAATGCTGTGCCAAGCGACGTTACGAAGAGACAGATACGTTCCGCAAAGAACGTTACACCAAATAGCTTGAAAAATAGTGCAAGCCAATAGAAGGTTCCCGGGCCTATGACCTCGAAGAAGTCTCTGGCGAACGCCTGGCCATGAACCACTCTGACAGCGCCAACGGCAAGCGTTCCCTCGTCCGTGCCCTGCAACAGGAGTTTCATGAAGGGCAATAAATATAATCCAGCAGACACCGCAAAGATGAGATAGGGAAAGGCTCGACGCTTAACCGTTTGCCTCGAAAAAAGGCTACCGATCCTGCGCCGGGAGGCAGGTGCGACATAGACTGACGCCATTTCGTTAATCCTCAAAGTGGTCACGCTTGCGCTCCATAAGCACAACACCTGACTCATCCGCAAAGAACATTACACCAAATTACTTGACAAATAGTACGAGCGAATAGAAGGTTCGCGGGCCTATGATTTGTATTACTGGCCGACCGCTACCACCCCCGGTGGCATTTTGTAAGGAGAGAGCAAAGCCGGTTGTTTGTCCGGCTCAACCAGCCATACACGTCGGTCCTTGTAGTACCTTATGAGCTCCAGATCGCTCGCTACATCCCCTTCGCGCGCCCAGATCACTTTTGAGCCATCAATGTCCGCAGCGTTGTAAACCCACTCGTTCAAGGGATCATGACCGGGAGCATACCGAACAATGACCAGTTGCCTCCCAGAGAGCTGTTCCAACGCGTTTTGTACGTTAGCCCTGGGAATCCCGAAATCTTGCGACCCAAACCACGTCACAGTCGGCCAAGGTGCAAGCCTGAGGTGTAAAGGTTCGGCATAAGCGCGAAGCGCCGCAAGGCCGACGCATAAGGTCACAATGAACCTTACCAATGCAACTCCAACAGGCTGTTGGTTCGGAGCCCAGAGACGCAAATGGCGCATTGCCTGAAGGCCTATTGCGTAAAAGGCCGACGCAAAGGGAGAAAGATAATGAGGAATAAGCCAGGTCTCCAGCAACATGCCAACGGCTAAGATCGCAGTGCAGACCAGGAGAAATCGAATCCGGCGGTCGCGCACGACAGGCCTGAACATAATCAGAGGTGGCAACAACGCGATACCGGCAAAAAAGACGAGCGCGCGAATCAGTTTTAGCGGGGTTTCTATCAGGAAGCCACTCAGGCTTCTAACTTTTCTGTAGTAGCGCAGTTCCCAACCTGAATAGAAATCGCGCATGACGGTGTATCGATAGACTGGTTCTGGGCGCGGTGCTTGCAAAATGAAATGTGGAGCGCTCGCGTAGGTCGCCCGGTTCACCTGATAAGGTTCGGTGAACGCATTTCCAAAAACACGATGATTGTAATATCCCATCCATCCCGCGGCGCAAACCATGAGGAGTAACGGAGCAGCGCTGCGTCGAAGCAGCACGCCGGCGCTTGGCCTGTTCTTGCCAGAGAAAAGCCAGCGGCCAAGAACGATACTGACCGGAATACAAAGCAGAAGACCTTCGTAGGGACGGCTATTGGCGAGAATGACTATTCCCACAGCGAGCAACAGGCCGTCGCGTACCCTGGCCGTCCGCATGATTCGCGGAAACGACCCCAACACCAGCGCCCCGCCAAGAGCTGCAATTGCCCCACCGCCGGAGTAGGTATTAATCCAATAGCTGAAAAGGCCTAAACGCAAGACCGCAAGCATCCCACCCAGGAATGCCCACGTTGGCGGCAACCAGGCTTGTAACATCCAGCAAATGGCTGCGCACATCAGTGAGCTCGCACATAGAACTCCATACCATGGGTGACCTGCCAAAACCTTACCTGCAGCAAGGACCATCCCATGTGCTGGAAAGTACATCGACATGTACGTTGGCTGCATTGCGACCTGAAAGGTCTCGAAGTGGCTCCACATCGCAGGTGTGGGGTTCGTCAACCTTCCTGACGCAAAGGTATCTCCTGCGAGGAGATAACTGAATGCATCAAGGATGAAAGGATTCGGAATCGGAGATAGGGGAAGAATTGCGAGCCGCAACAGCAATGCCGCGAAGCCACACACGCTGACGGCGACACGTTTTCTCCGAGCGATCCGACCGAAGACGGACTCAACCGAACAGTAAAGTCGCGAACCGAGCCTTGGAAAAGAGAAGGCTACCGCGAAACTCAGCAGGGTAAGGGCTCCCTCAATCACGATGAGTGAGGGGCCGAGTTCTGGCACAACTGGCGAAAGCATAGGCTAGGTGGTTACGCCGAGACAATCATTGCCCGTTTGCCGGCGGATAGGTAGAGCGATTGTCTCCCCCTTCAGCGTTAGGACCGGCAATGATAGCCGCTGATTTTCGATTTCAAGGCCGACGAAACCCTCAAGACACGCTGTCAAGTCGGTCGCGGTACGTATCATCCCGTCTGCTAGGAGCATGTCCATATTTCCAATGATGATTGCAGAGGGGAGGTTCTAAATGAAGCTACCGGCTAGTAAGTTTCCAGAACAAGGAATCAGTTTGCAATACTGATCGGTCATTCCCAGGCTTCATCCTCTGGTATGGGTGGTCAGGATTGTACCGACGTTCGTAAACGTACTGCTGACGCCGTTAGCGATCGATTGCATACCAACGGTTACTCCAAGGGCGATGAGCGCGAACAACAAGACATATTCGACCAGGTCTTGAGCGTCCTCGCGGGCGACCAGGTTTTGCAGTTGGAGAAACAGCTTGGACTTGAACCACATTTTGTGTTGCCCTCTTTCCATGGGGCTGTATTTACCGAGTGCGGGAGAGCAAACTTTCTAGGGCTAGCTCTCCCGGTACAGCGTCTCGTGGCTATGTCTGGCAGGTTTGGAATTAACCCGTGTAGCTGGTCAGCGTGGCGCCGATGGTGGTGAACGCAGTGTTAATGTCGCTTGCCAGCGTATTCATGCCGGCGGTTGCCGCGAAGGCGATCAAAGCAACGACCAACGCGTATTCGATCAGGTCCTGACCCTCTTCCCGCATGACCAGGCTCTGGATCTTGACTGACAGTTTCAACAATGAATCTTTCATGTGATTTCTCTCCCGTTAATTTGTTGTCCCAGCCAGTAGCTGGTTATGCCATATCTATGGCACGCGGAGCACCATTCTCAGCCGTTTCTTTCCTTCCTGGAATCAACAAGTTAGACGATGCCTTCGGGCAACGGTGTGAACGGCTGTATACATCTCGAAGTGGGCAGAAACGCGGCGTATACACACGGCTGCCAGAAATGTCGATCACCCGTTCTGGGTATCCGGCGATCACCCATTCTGGGTATCCGGAAAGAGAACGACGGGCATGTTGCGTGCAGAAGATTTTTTAGAAGACTTAGGGTAGTTACCGTTGTCTAAGGAGACGAGTCTTTACTTTTCTCGAAGCTTTTCTTTCGAGGGTCTCCAAATGCGGTAGACGCGCAGGCCGTCTGACGACGGGATGGGCAACAGGTTAACGAACGCCAGGAATCCGTTCACAAATGCGAAGGTATGCGACCATTGCCAGCACAACACACATAGAGCCAGATTGATGCCTGGACCTGCCAGCGAAATCAATGTGTTTTGTACCGGCGTACCCGGCTCGCGAACGATGTATGGGCCTTTCCAACTCAGACCGATGCGCTTCACCTTCACCTTTGCGGAGTAGGCGGCTACCAAATGAGCGCACTCGTGGAGTACGGCAGACAAGACTAAAGACAACCAGAAGGCCGGCCCGGCAAGCTTCACGAAACTTCCCTTCCCATGCTATTGAGTGTGGCTATGGAGTGTGGCAGGCAGACTATTCAAAGGCAATGGACGAAACCTCAAGTCTGTCACCCGGTTTCGTTTGGGTGGCATGGATCGTTCCCGAAGCAAGCTCAAGCACAGAATGCGCTGAAAGACAGCCAGATATTCGCCAGGGGCGCACATTGCCCCTCACTTTTCTCACCCGCATGTCACGGTCGAGGTAGACGAGATCGATCGGAAATTGCATGAAAAATGTATGCACGGCTTCGCAAGGACGGATCCATAGAGCTTCTCCTTGAGCGAGCCCCTTGCGGCCTAATAAGCCTTTCCGTCGCTTCGCGCCGTGGTCCGCGACTTCGACCGACGCAGCGAGTTCGGATTGGCGAGTGAGGTTCCATATTCTCAGACGCACATCGGCCTTAGGCTGGCGAGTTGGGCGCTCGAAGATGGAACGGATCGATTTCATGGAAAGACTGCAGTCGCTTTCAGGCGAAGTGCCGGACATAGCAGTCAACTTTTTCAGACTTCGCCGGATTTCTTTAAAACAATACAATGACCCATACAAATCGTGCCGAGGAACAAAAGAAGGCCGCGGGGAAAGCACATTGCCTGCGTGCATCCCCCTAAGCGGCTCAAGGTGTAGCCGTACCTGCTAAAGCCGCGCCTCACTGCGGCGCAGCTGGCGCAGCAGGAGCAGCAGGAGCGGACATCATCACAGGCACGGCAAAGGCACCTGTTGAATAACTGTTATCAGTGACCAGCGGCTTCTCCGGCTGCATGCTCTCGATCAGCTGCTCGACGGGCATGCTTGGCGCCGGCTTTGGAAGGGGCTTGGCGCCGGTAACGTCTGCACCAGGAGTCGTCATGGGCATGTCAGAATTCGACGGCAGGAACTTGTCGGGATACTTGAGACCAGGGATGGTTTGGCCGGCTGGAACCGGGGCGACGATCTCTGGCGTAACAATCACCATCAGCTCTGTATTGTTGCGCGTCTTCGAAATCGACTGGAAAAACTTACCGAGAATCGGAATATCTCCGATGAAAGGGATCTTCTCGAACGTCTTTGTTTCCCGGTTGTCAAGCAGCCCGCCAATGGCGAAGCTCTGCCCTTCTCCCAGTTCCACTTCGGTCTTGACTCTGCGGATATCGATGGAAGGAATCTGGAAACCGGAAACCGTAACGGCCTGGGTAAAGTCGAGCGAGCTGACCTCTGGTGCGACCTGCAGACGGATCGTGCCACGAGGGGTAATCGTAGGAATGAAGTTCAGGCGTACGCCAAACTCTTTGAACTGAATCGTAACTGCGCCGCCGAAACCGCCGGAGGCTCCCTGCACTACCGGGTACGGATATTCTCCACCGGCAAGAAAGCTGGCCTGCTTGCCGTTGGCTGCCAGCACATTCGGTTCGGCGAGTACCTGGACGAGTCCCTGCGTTTCGAGTGCCTTGATGGTAGCTCCCAGGTTGATATCAGGACGGAAGAAGAAGAGATTCAACGCGTCAGATATCGTCGCCGTCGCGGCATTACCCCCGTTCTGAGTCACGGTGGGGGCTGGAAACTGACCGGTGGTCACGGTACCGATAGTATTGCCTGCGCCGAGACTGAATAGATTTAGGCCTAACTGCGTCGTCAACGTACGGTCTACACTGGCAAAGCGCACTTTGAGTAGAATCTGCGGATCGGCGGTGGGCACGTTCACGTAAAGCAGGTTGACCACCTTTCCGGCGGTGGATGCAATTTGCACCGCACGGTCGGAACTGGTCAGATCCTTCACCGTACCGCGAAGGAAGATGAGCCCGTTTTCGGCGGTTGCTTTCACTGTTTGATCGGGAAGCTCTGTCTTGAGCTGCCGGCGCAGCGTCTCCATACGATCGTTGCTGGCCATCGTACTGGGGCGCACAATCACGTTGAAGAATTGGCGGCCTCCGCCAACTTCCCACACGATGAGGCTTGTTTCTCCCGGAGCCTTGCCATTCACAAGGACCTCCGTCGGGCTCACCGCCGTGGCCTCGGCGTACTCACCCAGACCTACTGCGATGCGCTGCACTGGCTTTGCAATATCTACCAGGACCGACTTGTTGACCGCGACATACAGCTCGTTGGTTGAGTCCTGATTCGCTACGCCGCTCGACGGCGTTTTAGGCGTGTAGGGGATACGCGTCGTCTGCGCTTGCAGCGCGGGCGTCACACTCAGCATCAGCAACCAGGCAATAAAACAAACAAAGGGTATACCGGATTTCGCTTTCACTGTTTTTCCTCGCCCGGGGTAAATTTTTCTTCTGTCCGCTTCGAGCCGTTAAACACCTCGACCAGGAAGATGCGAGGCGGAGGAGGAGGCAGTTTGCGAATACCTCCCGTCAGTTTCGGCTTCGGCGTATTCGCGTCTTTATAGAGGTTGGCCGTGACCGTTCCTGGCGGCTTGGCCGTTTCGGTATCAAGAGGGTTGCGCAGCACGAGTTGGATGTGGGTTTGGTTGCTTGCCAGGCTGAGTAACTCCGCCTGCTCTGGCGTGACCAGCAGGTTCACTACCTGCACCTGCTGCGGTTTGCCTTCGGCATCCTTCTGAATGTCCGTACCGGCGGAAAGCACTTCGATGTTCTGCAGGAGCGTCTTTACCTTTGGCCCGTCGGCAATATTCAGTGGGCCCGGAGGGTTACCGGAAATGAGAACGTCGACACGCATACCCGGCGTAACAAAGCCGGCGACGCCCACGACGTCATCCACCTTCACGGCAAGGGCGCGCATGCCCTGGCGAATGGTCGCCGCAAGCCCACCACCAGAACCCTTGGCGGCTAGCCGGTTTTCCAGAATCGGTTCCCCTTGATAGAGGTTGGAAATGACGCCCCGGCCAATCGCATCTTCCTTTTTGAGGATGGCGCCCGTAGGAACCGTTCCGACAATTTCGGTTGTGGAAAGGTCGACGTCTCGCAAAACGCTGCCCAGTTTCACGTCATTCACGGCGCTGATCACGCGCGTAGACTTCTGCTGGCCGCCCAATCGATTGCCCACCAACCGATAAACGATGAGGCTGCCCACCGCAGCGATAAAAAACGCGCTCACAAGAATAAAGAACAGTCTTCGATTCATTCAGAGAACCATCCGAACCAGCGGTGCTGCCGGTAAGGCCTTCCTGAACCTCTGTCGCAATTGATCTGCCAAAGGCAAAAATGGAGGTTTGACGGGGAATCATGGGTTTAGATGGGCTGCCACCGCCCAAGTGTGAACATGTGTATCCACCTCGAAGCACAGGTGTAGCCGGGGAGGCACGCCTGTTCACCAGCGGGTGCCAATTTGCAGCGATTTACCCGGCCTGCAGTTGGCCTCGAAATTGCAATTGCTTAGCTAAGGCCAACTCGAAGTGTCACAACCACTGTAAGAATGCGAAGGACGGCCCCGAATAAGAGGTATTTAGCAGACCGTGGAGTCCTCACGCATCATTACGTTGTTTGCGGAAGAGCCACCCCCACGCCGCAGGCCCTCGGCGTTTGCGGTTTCCATGGCCACGCATGCGCTCGTCATGGGGCTTATCTATTTCCATTTGCGGCATGTCGTGAAAGTGGAAGACGAGGCTGTCGCACATCGGTACACTGTCCGCCTGGTGAACCTGAGGCGACCAGACCCGCCCAGGCGCCGCCCCATCGATCCGGTGACCGCTCAAGCCGTGAAAGCAATCGCCGGCGAAATTGCCTCTGGCGGCCAGCCTTCCGCTCCCGCACTACCCCTGCAGGTGACGGATCGAGTTCCCGCACCGCAAACGCTGGTGCAGCCGGATCTGCCACAGAATCTGCTGGCACAGGCAACGCCGGTGCCTATGCTCCTGTTGTGGTCGCCCGATAGCAGCACAGTGAGAAAGATTGTGCCCCCTCCCCCGCAAGAGGCCACGACTGCAAATGTTCGTCCTGATCTGGAGGCTCCCAATCGCGAACTGCAGTTGGCGGATCTGAAGGTTTCCGCAAGCGCATTTGTTACAGATCTGCCATCACCGGCCCCAAGCAATACCTCGCCCGTTGGGCTGCGCGGCGCCGAACCTTCGAAGCAGGTTCCGCAAACCACATCCATGGCCGGCGCCACACCCGTTGCCGCCCGGGTCTTATCTCTCTCGGATCTGCGTCTCGATAAGGGAACCGTTGCGTTGCCTTTGGTGAATGAAGTCGCCGCGGTCGGAGCTTCCGATGCGATGGCGCCCGCTCGCGAAGTGAATTCTGCGCAGCAGGGCAATGGCAACGCTCCGGCAAGCAAAAGGGAGTGGGATCGGGCTTGGCGCCAGGTACCGAGCCGGGTAAAGGAACGGGAGAGAGCCAGGACGGAAAAGACGGAGCACAGCACGGACCGGATACGGGTGGTGAGGCCCAGTCGGCCAGCAACGGTGGAGGCTCAGGACCCACGATCACGCACATCGTATTGCCGAAGGATGGCAAGTTCAGCGCAGTGGTTGTCGGATCGTCGATGGCTGAACAGTATCCCGAGGCAGCCGGGCTGTGGGGTACGCGGCTGGCCTATACGGTTTATCTGCATGTCGGTGCGCCCAAGAGCTGGATCCTGCAGTACTGCTTACCTCCCGATGCCGTAGCCGCGAACAACGGAGTCGTTGCGCATCTCGAGGCACCCTGGCCGTATGTAGTGGAGCGTCCTGAACTAGCACCGGGAGATCTGGATGGCGATGCCATCATGGTCCACGGATTCGTGAACGCATCGGGTCATTTTGAGAAACTCAATCTTGTCTTCCCTGCCAGCTTCGCGCAGGCTAAATTTGTGTTGGATGCGCTGGAACGGTGGCAATTTAGAGCTGCCACGCAAAACGGACTCATGACTACGGTTGAGGTTTTGCTGATCATTCCTGCGGAAGCGGAGTGAGATCGAGAATCGCTTCCCTCTGGGGCGGACAGCGTCTGCCTTGTATTGCCCGTTCCCGAACCGCGTATTACCAGAAGGGTACGGACTACCTCGCCGCAGCGAGCATTTTGAAGGGTACGGGCTACCTCGCCGCAGCGAGCATTTTGAAGGGTACGGACTTTAGTCCGTACGTAACTGGTCTTGAATAAATGCGGCTTTAGCCGCTGAGGGATTGGATATGTTCCCTCAGTGGCTAAAGCCATCCTCGATACTGTGAGCTCACGTACGGGGCTAAATACTCGCTGCGGAGAGGTAGCCGTGACCTTCGTCGGTTGACATCCTGAATATTCGTTTTGCCTTAGTTATCTCTTCCATCATTGAGGCAGGTCAAATTAGGTACGGAGGGCCACTGGCCAAACGTAACCAGGGTAACTTAGCACGCTTATCTCGCTTAAGAACGATATTTTCTCGGCCGAAGGACCGCGTAGAGCCTGGCCTGAGCGAAGTCAAATGGCGACGGCGTACTCGCGGACAGCGTTGCCCACACAAGCCAAGGGCATGAGGCACCCTCGGCATTTTCATTCCCTCTGTTGAAAAACCTTACTCAAAGGAACTTTGAGAATTCTCGGAAGGCTGCACGATCGGCTCCGTAGGTTTGGCCGGTTCCTTGATAGGTATCCCCGCTCCTGGGGAAAACGAAGGTGAGTGCGACTCCATCCTTATCTGAGCGGACGACTTTTGACTGGACCCGGATCGACCGGGCCGAACCGGCTTCGGCATCCGGGACTGGCTTTTGCAACGTGATCATCACCAATGTGCCTGGAAGCCAGCTCTCCCTGGTCAGCAGATAAATGCCGCTTGTGCTGATGTCACGGACGTTGTGAGGCTCTGCTTGGGCGCCATTCCAATAATAGGCAGCCCATTGGGGTGCTGCGTGCCGCTCCGCATACCGGCGTTCATGAGACATTAATCTCGTAAACCAGCTCATTCCCGGATTCACCTTTCAAATCCTTCGTGACACCAGAACCTGCTACAGGTTCATTGAGAAATCACCATGCTCGCCGTACTCGACATGCTCAATGTCCGGCTGGGCACGAATGGTATCACTAACGGGAACTGATACGTAACCGTAACCGTGACCAGGTTCCCCGGATTGTTGCACGCGGCCGATGGCTGGCAAATCGACCCGGCAGGATAGGCCGACCAGCCAGTAGGCGCCGTGAGCGTGAGATTGGCCGGGTTGATGCCTGGGAAACCAATACTCTGTACATGCGTTTGGAGCTGTGCCTTAGTGACGTTGCAGTCAGAAAAGCTATTGCACGAAGTTCCCCTTACGATTGCATAACGGGTAGCTTCACGAGCAAGCTCTGCTGTCACGTTGTAGCTGTAAATTGCAAGACAGATGGCCATGACCCCGAAGATGACGGAGAACAAGATGGATGCACCCATCGCAAACTCGACTATGGATGAACCCTGCTCGTCACGCACCCGCTTCACTGCTCAACCTCCATGACCGCGTGCCCTCGCGCAGTAAACGAAGACGGCAACCCAGGATACGGCGCCAACGGTGTGACCGTGGCAGCCGTATTGACCGTGACGTATACCAGCAAGGTCGCAGGGGTAGGGCAGTTCGATAGCGGCGGGTTGGCGAAACACGTGATCGGGGTCGACATCGCCGTGGAACAGACGCAAGACTGACTCGCCGTGGCCGTCAAACCAGTGAGATTGACACCATCGTTCAGGGCTGCCGCCTGGATTCCCGCCGTATTCGCAGCAGTGATGTGATTCTGGGTACCGATATTGAGCTCCAGCCCGTGCGGCGTTCGAAGCTTCGATGGTTGCCCAGGCGAAACGACCGAACTCGGTTGCCCCGACGAGAATCAGGATAAAAAGTGGAAGGGTCAAAGCAAGTTCGATTAGGCTTTGGCCGCGATCGCCCCCCAGAGACCGGCGCTTGAACAGGGGCAACGGTCGATGGTGCTGCATTTCCATATCAAGAGAACTTTTCATGTTCCAACTCCCTCGTTTCTATTCCACAAGAGCTACAGAGGTCAGCGGAGGATTAGGCACGGTCTGGCTGAAGTCGATCAGGTTGATCGTCGCGTTGCCTTTGTCGAAGAGAGAGCCGACGATCAAGTCAGTGACGAGAGTTACATTGGTATTGCCGCTCAAGTCGAGTTCAGCAGACGGAGCATAGATAATTCCTGTGAGGTTGGCAATCGGGGTGCCGTTCATTTCGATCGTATTGGTGTTACTCCGCGCCTGATAAATCAGGATGCCGTTGTAAGTACCACTAGGTTAGGAGCCGTGAGATTCAGCGTCGTATTGCCGTTACCGTTGCCGCCAAGCGAGCCGCCGGCTGGGATGAACAGCGTTACACCCGTACCAGTGAGACTGCCGTGTCCCAGTAAAGTCAAGTGTTCCGGGGAAGACATAAACGCCAGGATTCATGGTTATATTCTTCATGGTTTTGATATTGCCGGAATAGCATACGGTTCCACCTGCGGCGGCAGGGCCCCACGTGGTTCCATTCGGAACAGCCGTGCAGGACGCCGGATCATAGGTAGGCGCCGGGAGATTACCCAGAGGATCACTCACAGGGGCGATGTGCTGGACCGGAGCTGGGGTACTATCTCCCGTCGCACCGGTCGCTCCTCCAACCACGCCGACATAGCCGGCCGCCAATGTGCCGCCGGCCCCGGTGAAGGTGAGCGCATTAGAATTATTTGAGTCATCGATCACCTGGCAACCGGGTACGTCGACATTGAAGGAACCTTGCAGGTGAATGGTGTCCGGGGCAGTCGGGTTCGTCGCCAGGACGCAGCTATTATTATTAATGGCTCCTGCGAACGCAACGGCGCGAGCGGCCACGTTCATCGTGGTGAGGCCTAAGGCCCGTGCAAAAAAGAGTGGCTCGCTCTGCGGAATGATCACTTCGACGTAAGCCGCATTCCCGGCATGCGGCCCGGTCGCCGGTGGATTGTTGACGATGACTCCACTGGACACACCGTTTGAGTTTGCCGCCGCTGTCGCAGCAGAGGTCACGTTTGCCGGGTTGAGCTTTAGCTGCCAGGCGCCGGCGACGGCTGCGCTGTCGGCAACAATCTGCAGGTTTCTCTTTGCATGCAGCAGAGTCCCTACATCCGTCGCCAGGCCCATAAAGCCAAGGATGCAGGTGAGCGCCAAGGCCACGAAGACCAGCGTTTGTCCACTTTCGTCGCGAAGTATCTTCATCATTTCCTCCATGGCGCCGGCGAGTCTGCCAGGCTCACTCAACGCCGCACATCATCTGCTACATGGCCCTTGTGTCCCTCTGCCTCATGCGCATCGCGGCAAACGCGCGCATCTGAAAATCGCAATCACTCTCCGCAATCACTCTCGACGTTCTCACAATATGCCACCGGGACCGATCGCGCGGTTCGCCCATATGGGCTGCAGGAAGAGATCGAGACCCTTCTTGTCAGCCACGCTGACACTATCTGCGATGATGCTGCGCACACGGCGGCCTTCTTCTGCCTGCTGAAACACGAAGGCAACCGCCATGCCGTCTTCTCCCGACCGAATCACCTTTGCCTGGACCGCGATTGAACTCCTCGTGCCATCGTCATTCTTCTCGGTCCGCTGCAGCGTCATGGTGATTAAAGTTCCGGGATACCAACGCTGCTCAGTCAACAAATAAAACCCCGTGGAACTCACGTCCCGCAGATAGTTTGGCTTGGGGGCGGCTCCATCCCAATAAAAAGCGACGAGCCGAGGCTCTACGTGCCTTTGGGCCCTTTTTTGGTGCTGAGACATGAGTTCTTCAAACCAGTTCGTCATCACGTCACCCTATCCGTTTGCGATCCTGAGGGAGAGCTCTTCCTTTTGCCCTGCTGCAATCGCAGCGAGGGCCGTGCTCAACCGGCTTTCCATTTCTTCGGCAGGGCAAATCAGCAATCGATCGCCTGCCTGCGTTTGCGATGTGTAGATGCTGTGCTTCGGCAGCTCCAGTACACTCGCCGCGTGTATCTTGAGCGGAGCGATCCGAAACGCCGGAAAATACTCGATTACATGAACTACCTGGCAGTCGCCGTCCAGATAGATCAGGTCGAGTGGAAACAACACCCCAAAGGTGTGCACGCCGCTCGAGGGTACAACCCAGAGGCCCTCGCCAGAACGAAGCCTGAGCTTGCCAATCAATCCCTTGAGGCGCGTGAGGGACGTATCCGCCACCGTCACACCCAGGCTGAGAAAACATTCGCGAGTCAGGTTGTATACGCAATACGTACGGCTTTCCATTTAGTCCCTTCGTTGCTAGCGCGTGCCCTGGCTTCAGGCACTTTTTAGACTCGCGATTCATCGCAAACCCCAAACAGTTCTACAGTTGCCGCGCTGTGGAAGAGGGCCTATTCTCTTCCGCGGCGGCGCATGGCTCCACTGGCCACTTATTACTCCTGCTTCCCAGAGACGATCGTTCTTTCGATGCTCCGCGATCGCAGATAAGGCGAAGCGCACAAGTCAGGCCTACACGCGCCGATCTCGAAAGATGCGCGACAACACCTGCTGTATGCGGACTTCTACCCGGCAGCTCAGCTTTGCCTGCAGACTGTATCTGCCTTGGGGAACTCGTTACTGTACGCGCGTGCGGCGGCGCTGAATCAGAATCACCAGCACGACCACGAAAAGCACGCCTGCTACTACCCGGATAATCGTTGCATTGTCCATGTTGTACTCCTTCCTTAATGAGTGAGATATTTCTTGAACGATTCCTGAATGACAATCACGGCAGGACCGACGAGCCACCAGAAAGATTGAGGGGAAGATGAAGAAGACGAGCGGAAAAACCAGCTTGACGGTAGTCTTAGCCGCTTGCTCTTCCACTTGTTGCCGGCGCTGTGTTCGCAGCGTGTCGGCGTGAACGCGCATCGTCTTGGCGATGCTGGTGCCGAACTGCTCCGATTGCACCAACACCGAAACCAGGTGGCGAACACTCGGCACAGCGGTACGTTCCGCAAAGTGTTTCCAGGCATCGGCGCGGGGGCGGCCGGCACGTTGCTCCAGCACGACCACGTCGAGCTCATCGCTAACCTCAGGCTGTGATCGGCTCAACTCAAGCGCCGTGCGTGCTGTTGCCTGGTCGAGGCTTTGGCCTGCCTCCATACAGATAACCAGCAGATCGAGTACATCTGGAAGACCGAGGCGGATGCGTGTCTGCCGCCGCGCGATTTTTCTCCCTAGCCAGAAGTCAGGCAGCAGAAAACCAAGACCCAGGGCGGTGACATAAATGAAAAACGGGCTGTAGTTAGCCAGGCCGGTGACCATGACGACAAGGCACAATGCCATCGGCACCAGGAACTTGGTGCCATAGAAGATTTTTATTGCCGAATCGTTGCGGAAACCGGCACGGATCAGGCGCTGCTGCACCACCGAGACTTCCGCCTGACTCCTGGGGATGACCCGGTCGAACTGCTGCACCACTTCACCGACGGATAAGCGACGCGGAACGGGTGCCTGGAGCCCCTGCTCTGCAGTGCGGGGCGTAATCACCGACGATATGCGCTGCAGCATCGCCTCGCGATAAAACAGCAAAAGGCCACCGCTGGCGATGAGGAGGAACAGGACGATGAACGTAACGGCTGCGAATCCCATAATTTCCTCAGACCTCCATGCGAACGATTTTGCGAATGATCAAGGCGCCGATGATCGTCATGCCCGCAGATGCATAGAGCAGTTTGATACCCAGAGACCGATGCCACAGCAGGCTCATATTGTCGGGGTTGACGAGATAAAGCAGGATGCCGAGCACGATCGGAAGGAACGACAAGATCCAGCCGGTCAACCGCCCCTGTGCTGTATGCGTCCGCACCTGCCTCTTCAACCGGAACCGCTCGCGAATGACGTACGCAGCCTTGTCGAGTACTTCAGCGAGGTTGCCGCCGCTGTCTTTCTGAATCAGGATGGCCGTCGTTACGATGCGTACGTCCTGCAAGGGTACGCGGCTCACCAGGTTGTCTAATGCGGTGCGCAGTTCCAGTCCGTAGTTTTGCTCGTCGCAGCAGATTTTGAATTCACCGCCAATCGGCTCGGGCGACTCATTGCCCACCAGTCCAAGCGCGGCGACAAGACTATGACCGGCACGCAAGGCGCTCACCATTAAATCGAGTGCAGCAGGCAGCTCTTCTTCAAACCGCCCGAATCGTTGCTTGCGTTTGTGCAAGACATAGAAAAACGGCGCAAACCCGAATAACAAGCCGAGCAAGAGAGCGAACCCAAGCTTGCCGGTGCGTAAATAAAGCAGATATGCCGGGAAGACGAAGCATGCCAGAGACATGAGCAATAAACCGCCTGCCGTCCACTTGACGTTGGCCTGATACAGCGTGCTGCGCAAACGCGGGGCCAGTTCTACCGTCATCAGCCATCGATTGATCCACGGCACTGCGCTCAGCAGCTCGTGCTTGCGGATGTCGACGATCTGGTCTTCCGTCGCGCGCTTGCCGACCGCCAGGGCCGAGGCAAGCAGCGCCATGGTTTGCTTCGTTCGCTGGGAGGCGCCCGTTCCGCTCGCCACCAGAAGCAGCGTGACCACGGCGAAGATGCCTAAAAATACAACCGCTAACAGCAGAAACATATGCGTCCTCCCTCCTCTCTTGCCTTAGTTCACTTCCAGCGTTTGCTCGAACATGCTGGGCGGCAGGAAGATGCCCCCCACGCGCAGGCGCTCGAGGAATTTAGGACGAATGCCGCTGGGCTTGAACACGCCTACGACGCGGCCATCGGGCCCAATTCCCTTTTTGTGGAAGCTGAAAATCTCATGCATGCTGATGATGCTTTCTTCCATGCCCGTGATCTCGGAAATGCTGGTCACCTTACGGGTACCGTCGCTCATGCGCGCCACCTGCACCACCAACGCGATGGCCGAAGCCATTTGCTGGCGCACCGTTCGCTCCGGAATATTCATGTTGGTCATCGCGACCATCGATTCCAGGCGTCCCAGGGCATCGCGGGGCGTGTTGGCGTGGACGGTCGTCATGGAGCCCTCATGGCCTGTGTTCATGGCTTGAAGCATGTCAAACGCCTCTTCACCGCGAACTTCGCCGATGATGATGCGGTCAGGGCGCATACGCAGGCTGTTGATGAGCAATTGCCGCTGGCGGATCGCGCCGGTGCCCTCAATATTGGGCGGCCGGGTTTCAAGGCGCACGATGTTCTCTTGCGCGAGCCGCAATTCGGCGGCATCTTCAATCGTGACCAGTCGCTCGCCCTGCGGAATGTACTGCGACAGGATGTTGAGAAACGTCGTCTTGCCGGCGCCCGTGCCACCAGAGATGACGATGCTGATGCGCGCTTTTACGGCTGCGGCGAGCATCTCCATCATCTCCGGGGAAATGCTCTTCAACTCGACCAATTGATTCGCAGCCAGTGGTCCGGTTCCAAAACGGCGAATGGAAAGCGTGGGCCCATCAAGCGCCAGAGGAGGGATGATGGCGTTTACACGGGAACCGTCAGGCAAGCGAGCGTCGACCATGGGTGACGACTCATCGACCCTGCGGCCTACCCGGGAAACGATGCGATCGATAATCTGCAGCAGATGGCGGTCATCGCGAAACACCGTATCTGTCTTCAGCAGAAGGCCATGGCGTTCGATGAAGACCCGGTCTTTGCTGTTGACCAGAATGTCAGAGATGCTTTGGTCGCGGAGCAGCGGCTCGAGTGGGCCGAGGCCGAACACTTCATCGAGCAGATCTTCCTGAACCTTGTCCTGCTCATTAAAGCTCAGCGGAACCTTCTGCTCTTTGATGATCTCGTTGACCATCGTAGAAACGGCCTGCCGCGCCTGACCGGAGTTGACGCGCGACAGCTTCTCGAGATCCAGCCTGGAGATCAGGGTTCGATGTATGTCTGCTTTGAACTTTTCAAAACTCAGTTGTTCCACGCTGTACCATCCGTCCCGGTGATTGGAATAAATCTGCTTTCACGTCTACGAAAACAAACTGAAACGCTTTTTCTTATCGAGGGCAGGGGGTAAATTGCATGCTGTTCTTGCCATCTGGTGAATGACCCGCGAGATCGGCGAGTCTGCCAGCGCAAGAGGTGTCGCTGTATCCTGCGCGCGCCGTACCGCCGGATAGTCATTGGGAATCTTCCAATCGACGGGCTTGGTCAGCGCCTTTGTAATATTTTCTTCGTCAATGGCCAGAGCGCGCGGCGTAAACCGGTTCATCACCACTTCGAGCTTGCGGTTGCCGGCATTAAAGAGCTCGTTGATCAAGCGGTTCGAATTGCGCAGCTCTGAAATGCTGACCTGCGTGACGAGATAAGTCACCGATGCTGCTTCGAGAAGCATCTTGCCGGCGGAGCCCAGCTTTGATCCCGCGTCGACTACAACGTAGTCGAAGTCTTGCCGGCTGATTGCTAGTAGCTTCTCTACTGCCTCATCTGCCGGCCGCAACGGTGTGTATCGATCGGGCGCGCCCAGTACCGACAGTCCTGAGGCGTGCTTGAACAAAAGCTTGGCTAGAAAATTGGAATCGAGCCGCTCGAAATTCTGCAGCGCGTTGGCGACGGAGAATTCAGAATTGATGCCGAGGTCGAGAGCCGCGTCGCCGAACGGAAGATCGAGGTCTACCAGGAGGGTGCTTTTGCCTGATTCCTGCGCAAGGGCGACGGCAAAGTTGCTGGCGATGGTCGTAACGCCCGAGCCGCCCTTGGCGCCCAGAAGCACAAATACCTTTCCACTTACTTTTTTAGGTGGCTTGAACGCGGGGCGACGCACCGACGCGCGCACCAGGGCTTCGGCGATCCTGCTGGGGACGATGGGCTGGGCGAGAAACTCCCTCGCGCCAGCGCGCATGCAACGGACCAGGAGCTCGGGGTCGGCGCTGGCCGAATACACCATGACGGTGGCAGAGCTGCTGCCGCAAATGTGTTCTACAACGTCGAGTGCCTGCTCAGGATCGGAGTCGAGCTCGACGATGATGACGTCGTAGCCTGGATCGAGCATCCGCGGCACATCGTCAAACCCTGGATAGGAAGTAAACTCGCGGGTCACGCTTGCCTGCGACCCGGCAAGCGCGTTGGCCATCGCCTTACGGCGCTGTTCCTGCGGTCCGATCAAGGCAACGGATAACACCTTGGCACCGAGGGCATCCGGATCGTGGGTAAAGGTGGACATCGACGTTTTGCGTCCTTCTGGTTCTGATAACTTCCTGGCCGGTGTAGCTGAATCAAACATGTTGTCTATGTACTCGCCATCTTTCATTTGTCATGCCTCAACGTGCAAGAAAAGAAAACAGTGTGCCAATCGCAATTGCGGGGGCATACGGCATCTTGCGCGCTAAAGGGTTATCGAGCACTCGTTCTGGCTGCGGCCTCAGGCCGCGCTTGCCAAAACCGATAAGCAGGTCGCCGGTGCCCTGGAACAACTCCCCGAGGAAGCCGCCGGCTGCCGCCCAGCACAATGCCATCACGCCACCGGCCATGCCGGTGATTACCAGGGCAAGCATCAGTTGGCCCGGGCCGATCCAGGCGCCGATCGCGGCGCAGAGCTTTACGTCGCCCATTCCCATGCCGCCCAGCCAGGCCAGAGGACCAAACACCGCCAGGCCCAGGGCCATGCCCTCAAGGCTGTGCCCTACCCCCGCCCAGCCATGCAGCGCACCCGATACCACGATGCCTGCCAGCAGAAAGGGAAAGACCAGCCAATTGGGAATGCGACGGCTGCGCAGGTCAGTGAATGTCGCCACTGCCAGAACCGCGAGAGTTGGCCATATAGCTATCGAGTGCATGCCTGCTCCTTACCGTCTTGCCGGGAAACCTACGGGGGGTAGAAGAGCAATTCGCCGTCCAAAGCAGAAAAGCGGCGGAAAAACGCCAATTCAGGGCTTTAGAGACAATACCGGCCGGGCAGGTGTGCACGGCTGTTTACAGGGGGTGACCCGGAGTGAAGCAGTCCATATACACCCTATCTGTTGGGTTGGGCGGATTGTGGAAAGAGAAAAGGCAGATCGGACGCCGGGCCGGTCACAAAGTCCCTGCCCCCCTCGTGGATCACCTTCAGGTCCTGATGGGGCAACCTGGTCAGTACGGTCTGCAGATACCGGCTAGCCTCAGGATCGTCCGGGGGCAACGGGAAGATGACAAACCTGGAGTAGCCGGCAGCCGGCAGTTGCGTCAGGAGCCGGGTGTCGCCACCCTGCATCGCAAAGATGCGAGTTCCCTCAAGGAGCTTTACTTCGGGGTACTGCATCGTGAGATACCCGGGAAGGTAGTAGCCGGCGTGGCGGTAGCCCAGAAAATGGGAGTCGAAGCCGACGATGACGGTGTCGTTCGCGGCAGCCACCTGGGGCAGCGCCTTACTAAGCGTTGTTAGCTGGGCTTCAAATCGCCGCACAGAGCGGTAGGAGCAGTAGAGCGGCGATGTGAGGAACAGGAGAATATTGGCGACTGCCCCCGCCGCGAGCGCCGCACCCTTGAAATAGCTGCCGAAACGGCTTTGCTGCCACCACTGCGACAGGCAGAAGCCGAGCCAGATGCAGCCGGGAGCAGCCAGCAGCAGGAGGTAGCCGCTGTTTACGAACTTGAGAAAGATGAGAGCGAAGAAGCAAAGCGCTGGGGTCACCCAGACGGCGGTAAACACCACATGCCTGCGATCGATCGGCGCGTGACGGCGCACCACTGCCAGGGGTGCGACGGAGGCCGCTCCGAAGATAAGAATGTAGATAAATGCAATGGTAGCGGCACGCGCAATCGATGTCGCCGGCGACGAGTTGAAGACCGTACCCCGGCCAGGAACCAGGCGCCAAAGGGAAAACAATGCGCCGAGGTACCCGTCGAGTCCACCGCTGGCCCACAGCATCGGAAGCGCCCAGCAAGCCAGCGTAAAGACGAGGACTGCCAACCCGATAACGATGGTCCGGCGCCCGGTTTTCCATAAAGAAAAAAACAGGAGTGGACTCAGAAACAAGAGCGAGGAAGGACGAATGCCCGCAGAGACCCCGAGCAGGATCGCCGCCGGTGCAACGAGCCTGTTGCCGCCGCAAACAAGGCGCCAGCACGTATAGCCGATGAGGGCGGAAAACAAAGATTCCACACTATAGGTAAGCGCGACTGTGCCATAAAACCAGGCCAGCGGAGAAAGCAGGAAAATGACGCCTGCAAATCGCGCGGCGGCGATGCCGAACCATTCCCGCGCCATTTGGTAAATCAGGACGACGACACCACAACTCGCCAGGATGCTTAACGTGACGAGCGCAAGATTACCATCATGTAGAAAGTGGTTCAGAACTCGACCGAGGCTGACGTATAAGAAATAGCCAGGCGGATGCGGCTGATGAACCCGCGTATCAAAATGACCCAGCGCAAGACCGAAATTGACGGAATCCAGGTCATATAGATACCGTGATCGAAACATAAAGCGAGAGAGAATCACAGCGCCTGCGAGAAGCGCCATTTCCAACCTGGGCCGAGGGGTCATAGTTCAGTTGCGAGCACGTACAGGGCCATTTTTTGGCCATGGATGCCATGGCGATAGAGCTTCCACCGGCTCATGTCTATGTAGTCATCCTGTGCCAAACGAGGGATAACTAAGTAGTAATAAATGACCTGGACGGGTTACCAGAGTTACCTCGACATCTATACTGGGAATGAAGTATCCATCTTATTACTGACTCATTGTGGAACGGCTGTTCCCACCCCAACCCCCAAGGGTGAACCGTTCTCAGGTGAAGGACCGTTGCCAGCGTGCACGTCCAAGAACCCTTTCAAGCTCCAGAACCGCAGAAAGTTGCTGACCCATGACTCGAATTGGACTTTTTTCTGAAGAACGTAAACTGCAGCCAATTCTCTCTTCTGCCCTGGGCAGAGGTTTTGAGGTTTTCTTAGAAGCCGACGAGGCTGGAATTCACCGGCTGCTCGCCGCCGGAAAATGCGACGTCGTCATCCTCGACCTGGATTCAAACCTTGGCTCCTCAGAAAAGCGAATAGAGTGCGCGCGCCGTTTCGCGTCGTCAGACGTTCCTTCGGTTGTGATGGTGGACGACGCCCTGCGCGCCGTGGGTGTAGAGCTCGTGCGTCTCGGCGCGCATGGCTACTGCCGCAAACCGCCTTCAGTGCGGGAGCTGAAAACCATGCTTACGCGAGCCCACGAGAATGCCGCACTCAAGAAAAAGCTGCAGAGCGTAGAGCAACATTTAGCCGAGGCGCAGCAGGGCTGCGATCAAATGATCGGCTGCAGCTCACCCATGCAGCAGGTGTATGACCTGGTAAGACGGGTTGCCAGCCTTAACGCCTCCGTTCTCATCACAGGCGAAAGCGGTACGGGTAAAGAATTGATTGCCCAGGCGATTCATAACCTGGGGTCGCGGGCCGATCGCCCTTTTGTCGCCGTCTCCTGTGGCGCAATTCCTGAAACTTTGATCGAGTCTGAATTATTTGGCCACGAGAAGGGCGCCTTCACCGGAACGGTTGGAGCTCGCGAAGGCTATCTGGAGCAAGCCGGTGACGGTACGATCTTTCTCGATGAAGTTGGCGAGATATCTCTCAGCACGCAGGTCAAGTTGCTGCGCGTATTGCAACAACGAGAGTTCAGCCGCCTGGGAAGCAATCGCTTGATCCCATTGCGGGCGCGCATTATTTTTGCAACGCACCAGGATCTGGGCGAGATGGTACTGCAGGGCAAGTTCCGGCAGGACCTTTATTACCGCATCAATGTGATGCGCATCGATGCGCCATCACTGCAGGAGCATGCCGAAGATATTCCGACCATCGCCATGCACTTCCTCAAGCAGTACTCTGAAATGTATGAGAAGCCGATGGAGTACATCGATCAAGCAGCCATGAAGCTGCTGCAAGGCTACTCCTGGCCGGGCAATGTTCGCGAATTGGAGAATGTGATTCAGCGCGCGATTATCCTTGCGGGCGATACCTGCGTTCGCGCGGAAGATCTGCCGCGCAATATTCAGGAGGAGAGCGTCGTCAGTATTGCTGACTACCATCCTGCGAACTCGTTCGAACGCCAGATCCGCGATTTCAAGGTAAAACTGGCTTCCGCCGCCGTGCGCGAGAACCACGGCAACAAGACCCTGGCCGCGCGAAACCTGAATATCTCGCGCGCTTACCTGCATCGCCTGATCCGGCTCGCCGAAGGCAACCTGGCAAGCGAGAAGGATCTTATCGACGACTCGATACCGAATGAGCCGATGCTTTCGAAACTCGGCACCGCGTGAGTACAGCCGCCCCAGCAGCCATGGGGTTTAAGACTCAGGGCGTTCTGCGGCGTATTTTCTCCTTCCCGGCCGTCCTGGGGGCCATGCTCGTCGTTCTAAGTGTGCTTACGGTCCGGTCACGGTTCGACGATCCGGATATGTGGTGGCACCTGAAGACGGGCCAGATCATCGTTGCGACCCACTCCATACCAACCACGGATATCTATTCCTATACGACCAATCACCAGACATCGGTTCCGCACGAGTGGGTGTCGCAGGTTCTGATTTATTTCGCTTACCGCTGGGGCGGATACAGCGGGCTCATGCTGTGGCTGTGTCTTTTTAGCGCCGGGTTGCTCGTCGCCGGCTACGCGCTTTGTTCGCTCTACGCCCGCAATGCCAAAGTAGGTTTTGTGGGGGCAATGGTTATCTGGTTCTTCGCAACCGTGGGTTTGGCTGTTCGCCCGCAGATGTTGGGTTATCTACTTCTGGCAGTTGAGTTGCTGGTGGTGCATCTTGGTCGCACGCGCGATCCACGCTGGTTCTTCTGCCTGCCGCCTTTGTTTGCCGTTTGGGTCAACTGTCACGGTTCCTTTTTCCTTGGGCTGGTGGTGGCGGCGGTTTTTCTCTTCAGCTCTTTCTTTCGATTTAAGCAAGGCTTGCTTGTTGCGCCGGCATGGGATGCACGTCAACGAAAGCTGCTGGCACTCGCCCTGGGGTTATCGCTTGCGGCGTTGTTTATCAATCCCGGTGGCGTAAAGCAAATTCTCTATCCGCTCAACACCCTGCTTCAGCAGCCGGTCGGGCTCAGCGAAGTTTCCGAGTGGAAGCCGCTTCAACTAACAGACCCGCGCGCCGTGGGCCTGCTAGGCGTGCTGGGAAGTGTATTTCTGGCGATCGTCGTTCTCAAGTCAGAACTGTTCTGGGATGAGCTGCTTATACTGGCCATGGGCACTTGGCTTGCCCTTTCGCACCAGAGAATGGCATTCGTCTTTGGAATATTGGCGGCGCCGATTCTTTCGCGTCTTCTCTCAACATCATGGGAAGGCTACGACCCTGATAAGGATCGCCCACTGGCAAACGCTGTGGTGATCGCAGCTTCACTCCTCGTAGCGTTATGGAGCTTCCCTGGTCCGCAGGTTTTGGCCAGGCAAGTCGAGCAGGCGAGTCCGGTAAAAGCGGTCGAATACATCCATAACCATCACCTCTCCGGCAACATGTTGAACGATTACGTCTACGGGGGTTACCTCATCTGGGCTGCTCCCGACCATCCTGTATTTATCGATGGGCGGGCAGACGTGTTCGAGTGGACGGGCGTGCTGGGCGAATTCGGCAATTGGGCGATGCTGCAGAGCGATCCCAATACGCTATTGGATAAGTACCGCATCGACTTCTGCCTGCTCACACGGCAGTCGGCGATGGTGCATGTACTTCCGCTATTGACGCAGTGGAAAATGGTCTATTCAGACGATGCCTCGGTTATTTTCCAACGTACCTCCGCTTCGAATCCCATTCCATAACCGCCGATTTCGTCCCGCACTTCGAAGTGATGGTTATCCACTCCTCCGCGATGGGCTCCTCGCAGATCGAGCGGCAGATCGAGGTGTTGCTGAGCGAGCGCGGTCTGCGCACTGCAGGTGACGTAAATGCCGCGCGTCAAACCTGCGCCATGGATCATGGCTCCGTAGGGGCTGCCCGGCCCAGGTTCATCATGCCCTGGCAAGCGTCTGACTTGACGAGGCTACCAGGAGTATTGCAAGAAAGAATTGCCACCGGCAAGTATCGAACCGCCGCCGTGGGCGCATGCAACGCGGGCAACGGCGCGCCGGGCTTTACCACCTACCAGATAGCGGTCTTGCTAGTTTAAGAGGGCCGGAATCGCCGGCCGAGTATCCCACAGAAGCGTCATTGGGGTATTGCTCGCGGGTCTGTACCTTCCGGTCAGATACGTCCCAGGGGCAACCGAACGGAGGCTGCAATGAAAATCTATTGGGCGATTGGGCTCTTGCTGGGAGCTTCTCTCACAGTTTCTGCACCGGCGCAAATCTCCTTCGCGATCGGCATCAACCCTCCGCCGCCGATTCGTCTTGAACCGCCACCGCCTCCGCCACCTGTCGTTGGCATGGTTTGGGTGGACGGCTTCTGGGCGCCGCAGGGTAATCACTATCGTTGGGTTGCCGGCCACTATGATCATCCACCCTACCCCGGCGCGTACTGGTCTCACCCACACTACGACCACTACTCAAATGGCTGGCATTATGAAGAAGGCCACTGGGATCGCGAAGACCATGGGCATGGCCACGCTTACGGTCATACCGGCGATAAGCACGGTCACGAACGTGGCCACGATTGAGTTTTCGCAAACCGGCCACCTGGAGACCGCGACGCGAGATAAAAGCGCGCGCTTTATAATTCGATCATGCAAATAGGCCCCCTGCGTTTCTTCTGCCCTCGTTCTTCGGTGCTGTTAAGAGAATTCTCCGGAGAAACGGCACATGACAGGCTTTGTTGGTAAAACGTCTAAAAGTATTGGTTGGTTCATCGCAGCAACATCCGCCTTGGCGTTATCGGGGGCATGGATGGCAGCATGCAGCGGTGGTTCCTCAGCGCCGGCAGCTTCTTCCACAGGTTCGGCGACCGTAATGATCAGCGATCCGGCGACCTGCAGCGGCCCTACCGGCCCCTTCGCTCATGTCTACGTCACCATTACAGATGTGCAGGCCAACGTAAGCGCATCGGCCGGGGATAACGACAGTGGATGGAAGGATCTGACACCAGCACTCTCTTCTCAACCGAAGCAGGTCGATCTGCTGGGCCAGGCAAATAATCAATGCTTTCTGGCGACGCTGGGCGACACGCAAGAGCTGCAGGCCGGTCAGTATCAGCAGATACGCATGATCCTGGCTGATAATAGTAAGGCTCCAAGTAACAATGCCTGTGGCAGTTCGGCGAATTGCGTCGTTCTCTCGGCAGACAACAGCGTTCATACGCTGCTGCTCTCGAGTGAATCCAAGACGGGGCTGAAGATTCCTTCAGGGCAAATTGCTTCCGGGGCTTTTAACATCGCTGCCGGCCAGACAAAGGATCTGGATATCGACTTCAACACCTGCGCCTCGATTGTGCAGGAGGGCAATGGCCAATACCGCCTGAAGCCGGTTCTTCATGCGGGCGAAGTGAGCACAACCTCGAGCTCGTTGAACGGCAAGATTCTCGATAGTGCAACCGGGAACCCGGTCAATGGCACTGTACTCGTTGCCCTGGAGCAGACAATTTCCGGCGTGGACCGGATCATGATGTCTACGATGGCTGGGAGTGACGGCACGTTCGTCTTTTGCCCCATCCCGGCCGGCACTTATGACATCGTAGTGGTCGGCGTGCGCGCCGATGGTGCAGGCTATGCACCATCCATCGTCACCGGCGCCTCCAACGGGCAAACCATTGGCACGATAAACTTGCATCCTCCGGCGAGCGGAACGAGTGGTGTTGCGAACTTCGCCGGTTCCCTCTCTTCGCAAAACAGTGGAGCCCAGGCAACATCGGTGGACGCACAGGTGAGTGCGCTCGAATCGATATCCGGGGGAACACCGTTCACCATTCCCTTGCTACCGAACGCGCAACAGTCCTCCGCTACGCTTGCTCTTGCAACTGCATCATCGCCCGCTTGCTCTGCAGGCACAGACTGTGTGAGCTACAGCATGGCGCTCCCCTCGGGAGCTCCGTTTAGCGGAGTCTATTCCGCCAGTGGCGTGACGCTGGCGCAAGCTACTCCTGTGGCGAGCTATGTTGTCGACGGACTCGCATTTGTGCCCTCTTCTGGGGGGACCGCAGACTGCTCGCCTTCTGAACTGCAGACGCAGTCGTACCCGGCACCCTCGGCTACCGCCGCGATTGCGACCCAAACCCTCGCATTTACGCAGTGCCAATAAATGGGATAGCGGGTTCGGCAGCTAGAGTCCGTCAAGTCTGACCCGACGCTAGAAGTCGAACCGCTTCCTGCTTGAACTCAAGCGTGTAACGCACCCGCTTTCGTCATCCTCGCTTCCCTTCCCTTCGCTGTTCAATCAGCTCGCGAAGGGATACGCTTTGCGCGGGCGGGATCCGATCATGCTGAGGCCCCTCAAGGATAGAGAGGCTGACGATCGATTAGCGTCTCATGGGCACTCCTCAATGAAAGCCAAAACTCTGTCCCCTGGAGCAAGGTGTTATAATAAATCTTGTATAAAATGCAGCGATTGCGATACCATCGGCAAGATGGCAATCGCCGAACTCCACTTTGAAGGGGACTCCTTGGAGGTGCTGTCGGGCTTTCCCGATGAGGTCAAACGGGCTCTAGGATTCTCGCTGCGACAGCTTCAAATTGGCAGAGAGCCAACATCGCAGACACGCAACATGAGTTCCATCGGTGCCGGCGTCTACGAGCTGAAAGAGGCCGACGAGCGCGCATGGTATCGGGCGATTTACCTGTCCAAAGTGGGAAACACAATTTATGTTTTGCACTGCTTTGAGAAGGAAAACAGGAAGACAGATCGACGAGACCTCGAAGTTGCCAAGCAGCGTCTCAAACGGGTCAGGCAGCGATTGCAGGAGCAAACGGCAAATGAAAAGCGGAGCGCAAAATAAGCCAGCCCATGTCGTGAAGGGAAATATCTTTGATGCGCTGGGTTTCTCCACGTCAGAGGCCAGCGCCTTGAAGATCAAGGCGGAGGTTCTGTCTGCCATTCTGGAACATGTACGGGCAAAAGGCTACACGCAGGCCCAGCTTGCGGAGATTATGGACGAGTACCAGCCGTCGGTGAGCAATCTGCTGAGAGGCAGAATCTCCCAGGTGAGCATTGAGAAACTGTTGCGCTACGCCGACCGCCTGCATCTCCAGACAAGTATCTCGGTGCGTCCTATGGAAGACCGGAGCCCCGCAGCACGGGTCCGGGCAAAGTCAAGCGCACGGGGCGCTACGAGAAAGTTGCCAACGGCGGTTTAAATCTGTTCGCAACACCTGAGAATTACTTCCCGATTGCCGGTGATACATACGTTCGCGTGCGGAGACAGCCTGCGGGAGTAGCGACAACTCAACGAGTGGTTCTTTCACTACCCCCTGATCAGGCTCTCCATCTCCGACTCTGCCACTAGACTTTCGAGATCGCGAAAAATAGTCACCACCGCCAACGTGCGTCCGTCTCGCTCGTAGCGGACCGAGCAATCCATCTTTTCAATCTCTCCATCGAAGTTGATCGTGTCCCACTTCTCCGCGTGACCCACATAGTTGATCGCAACGTCGTAATGCTGACTCCAAAAGAATGGCACCGCTTCGAACCGCTCATGCAGGCCCAGCATATTCTTCGCAGCGGTTTGTCCTTGACGCTCTGCCACCACCCAATGCTCTACGCGAATTCGCTCACCGGTGAGGGGATAGGGCCAGCGTGCGGCATCCCCTGCGGCAAAAACTCCCGGTGCACTGGTTTCCAGATATTCATCCACCGCAATGCCGCGGTCCATCTTCAAGCCGGCTTGTTCTGCCAGGCGAATCGATGGCTGAACGCCTACACCGAGAACAATGAAATCAGCCTGGATGGTTTGCCCGCCGGTCAGTGTCACCTTGTCTCTGTCAACATGGCTCACGGTCTCGCCGAGATGGAAGACAACTCCGTGCGACTCGTGAAGGCTGCGAACAAACGCGCCGACTCGGGATCCGAGTATTCTCTCCATTGGCGCCTGGTCCGGCGCAACGACATGCACGACGATACCCCTCGCGCGCAGCGAGGCTGCCACCTCCAGGCCAATGAAGCTGGCACCGACCACGACTACCTGCTTAGCCGACATCGCTTTCGCCACAATCGCCTTACTATTCGCGAACGACCGCAAATATAAGATCTGCGAAGGGGTGGCGCCTTCCAGCGTGAGCTCTACCGGATCTGCTCCGGTGGCGAGCAACAGCGCTGCGTATTCGTACGTCTTGCCATCTTCCGTGGTGATTTTCTTTTGCTTCGTATCCAGTGACGTAGCGCGCGCATTTAGGACCAGGTCGATCTTCCGCTCCGAATACCACTCGGGTGGTCGCAGTGGAATCCACTCTTCGGGCGCGGTTCCGGCCAGAAAATCTTTCGAAAGATTGGGGCGGTCACAGGGTGGAGCGTTGTCGGCGCTGATCATCGTCAATGGACCGCCGTATCCTTCGCGACGAAGCATGTCTGCAGCCGCGAGCCCTGCGGCGCCTCCGCCGACGATGATGATGGAAGAGGGTTGCACCGTCGTCGATACCTGCCTGGGAGCCGCGGGCACGACCTTTTCCTTTACGAAGACGTTCTCGCCGGCTTGCTCAGTGTGCCAACACTGGATTGGGTCTAGCGCGGGAACCCGCAAAGCCTCGCCCGTGCGCAGGCTGAAACATGCGTGATGCCAAGGACATCGCACTTCGTCATTCACCACTAATCCATCCGCGAGCGGCCCGTGATAATGCGTGCAGTGCGCTCCCACGGCAAAAAATTGCGTCCCGCGCCGCACGAGTAACACGTCTTCTCCATCTACAACTCCAAGCAGCTTTCCACCGTCTGGGATGCTGGCAAGGGAAACTCCACTTTTCAAGTCAGGTTTTTCAAGGTCATTCATAGTCCACGCCTCACCGCGTGCCCGTCATCCTACCTGTGCTTCGATGGATCTGAGCGACGGCAAGATGTCCATGACTTTTGCGTGGGCCTGATCGCCCATACACTCGATGTAGATACGGCCACCAAAGGCTCTGCACGGTCCATGGGGTCATGCAAATCTGGTAGCCCCAAGGTGGAACGGGATACGGTTCGCGCGCGAGACATTGCAATGACGATACACGTAGGACTCTGAGTACCCGCTGCGCAGCATATGTAGATCAAAGCAAGATGACGAGTTTTAGGTTGGGCGAATGCGCCAATCTGAGAGTGAGCTGTCTCAAGGTCATTTTCCCCAGTAAAGGGTGGAGAAAGCTGCGCTCTCCTCCCTCTCGTTCCAGCACATTGTGGGCACTCCAGAATGAGTCGAACTCAGGGCTCTGTCTGCGCAAATCCTCGATTTGGGTGCTGATCTCCGGGTCGTCCAGGATGGCTTTGCAATCACCACGAAATTCGGCAACGAGGCGTTGCGCTCTCAAAGGCCATTCCGCGATGAACTCTCGCGCTTGACCGTTTAGGAACATGTACTTTAGCAGATTCCGCTCGCTCGATTCCTTGTCTAACCACCCAACGAACAGCTTAGCTGCATGCCCGTTCCATGCAATGGCATTCCAGGCACGATCCAACACATAAGCCGGTGTCTTAATTTTTACAACCGCTTCTGCAAGTGTTTCATCAAGATTCAGACTCAGAAACAGTGACTTTTTCAGGATCGCGTACGCCGGCGAGTTCAAAGAGATAGTCACGTTCTGCCCTTGATAAGAGCAAAGCTCCTGCTATACGCGAGATTGCGCCTGCGGAGACTGAATCTGTACGGCCTTGTTCTATCCAGGTTAGCCACGTCGGACTGATCCCACACAAACCAGCAAGTTCCTCACGACGCAGGCCCTTTGCTCTTCGCCTGGGTCCTACAGGCAGTCCGACTTGTTCCGGTGAAATCCGCTCACGCCGGGTACGAATAAAACTCCCGAGGGAGACGGTTTGCGAAATACTCGTCATCTCTAGCCAGGTGTATTTTATACCACTATAACTACCAATCTTGTACCAGCATGACGAAGGCGATAGTGTCATCGACGGAGGTATTCGAAACGGAATGAACAGCCATGCGAACAAAGTCGGGAAGCAATTCGGGACGGTTGCAGAAGCTTACTTATCGAGCACTGTTCATAGTCGGGGAGCTGATCTCGAAGCGATCACGAACAAGCTTCGGAACCAATCGGGAGCAAGAGTGCTGGACCTGGGTTGCGGAGCTGGGCACCTAAGCTTTGCTGTTGCGCCGCATGTGGAATCAGTCGTCGCCTATGACCTGTCAAGAGAGATGATCAATATAGTCACCAACGAGGCCAAGCGGCGAGACCTCCGTAATGTCTTTACCAAAGAAGGACAAGCAGAATATCTTCCATTTGAAGACGCCAGTTTCGATTGGGTTTGCACGCGCTACAGCGCTCACCATTGGACAGAGATTCACAGAGCGCTCCGCGAAGCGCGCCGAGTCCTGAAGCGCGGCAGCGGTCTTATCATCATCGATCAATGTGCCCCAACGAATCCGCTACTCGACACACACTTGCAAACCATCGAGTTGCTGAGAGACGGATCACATGTGCGGAACTACACGCTAACGGAATGGAAGTCGATGCTCACGGAGGCAGGATTTGTGATTGGAGCACAATCTGCCTGGAAGCTCCCGCTTGATTTCAATGCCTGGGTTGGGAGGATGAAGACGCCTACCGTGTATGTCGATGCCATACGTTCTCTCCTGCATCACGCCCCGCGGGAGGTAGTCGATTACTTTCAGGTCGCCGAAGATGGCTCGTTCGCTCTCGACACGATCTTGATGGAAGCTAATTAACGGCGGTTCGGACCTGGTGGCGGGTCGGATCGGAGTATTTCCACTGGATCTGCCCGAGTTGCTCCCCAAGTTGCTCCATGATGCGGCCGACTCGGGCTAACAAGCCTAACGGCTAACTTTTCGGCTCATACCGCATCGCTACCACCCCGGAGCCGAACTCGAGCCGGCTCACGAGCCTCAAGTCGACAGGCTTCGATAGCCCAGCGAACAACGTCGGCCCGTGGCCCGCTAGCCTGGGCTGCACCACGAACTCGTACTCATCGATCAATCCCATCTCCGTCAACGCCTGCGGGAGCTTCACGCCTCCCACCAACAGTCCCTTACCCGTCTCCTGCTTGAGCTGCTGAACGGCCTTCTCCAGATCCCCGCGCACGAGCTCCGCGTTCCAATCGACCCGGTCCAGGGTGCTCGACACGACGTACTTCTTTGCCGCGTCGATCGTCCGGGCGAAGGGTTCCATCCAATCAGGCCTCAGCTCCCGCCCGCGCCGGCGGCCGAAACGCTGCCTCCATCATTTCGTAAGTCACCCGGCCAAAGATGAGGGCATCGGCCTGGTTGAGGTTCTCGACCGCATGACGGTGCAAGTCTTCGTCCGCGATCACTGCTCGATGATCGCAGCACCCGTCCAGTGTGACGTTGATGGAATACCGAAGGGGTCGCATTGCGCAAGAGTACCGCCGATGGCGGTAGACGAGCAAGGTAGCCGCTTCAGGACCAGGAGCGATTCACGTAACGGATGACAATGACAATTTGAGAGATGCTGGTGGGTTTACGGGATCTGAGTTGAGGGATGAAACGACTTGACCATGGCTCTGATGTCGCGATTCTCGAAAACGAAGCCCTCCGGTCTTCCCTGTTTCGCGGACGGCAACATCCACCATCGCGCGCGCCAAGTCGTCGGCCGGAATCACCTGATTGGGGAACAGCACCCGAAACAGAGGGTGGATCGCGCGCAACAACCGATAACTGAAGTTCGGTTCCTTCCGGGGCTCCACGGGATAGATATACGCGGGCCGGAAGATGTAAAGACGGGGGAACCCTGCCGCAAGCAGCGCTTTCTCCGCCTCTCCCTTATAGCGTGCGAAAGCCATTCGGCTTTGTTCCGTCTGGTCAGCGCCGCTCCCGCTCAGGAATGAGAAGGCCGCACCGGGGCTGCTGGCGCGGAGAACGCGCGCGAACTCGATGGCATAGTCGACGGTTATCTTGCGGAACTCCGCATCTGGTACAGCGCCCGTATAGACGCCCAGGCAAAAGATCGCCGCGTCCTGGTCTGACAGCGGCTTTTCGAGGGCGGAGCAATCCGCGAAGTCTCCATGCAGAACCTCTTTTAGCTTGCGATGAGAAATATTGAGCTTCTTGCGGCCGATAACCGTGACGGCTCCGACGGAAGGATGATCGAGCGCGTAGCGTAAGGCGTATCCACCGACCATTCCAGTGGCGCCCACGATGACAAGACGTATCTGGCCCGTTGCCGGAGTATTCATGACAGGGCGCGCTCCTCTAACCAGTCTACGTAAAGCAGTCGCTCCGCAAACAGCCAATCGCCGTCACTTTTCACGAACGTATCGAGGTATCGGAGCGAGGCAATCATCAAGCGTCGCTTTCCACCATCGACGGTGACGTGATGAGCCAGGCAATACGCTTCCCCCGTGGCTCGGTTAGCCGTGAGAGTGAAAATTGTACTCTGCCCGAGGAAGTGCGTGGTGGCGTCGTATTTGTTCAGGTCTGCAAAGACCGGCGCGAGCGCTTCGCGCGAGTGCAGCTCCTGCGAGGGCTTCGGATCTTTCGCGTTCATGAACACAACGAAGTGCGTGTCTGCGGTAAAGAGAGACATCTGGCCTTTCGCATCGCGTCGGTCAGCGCAGTGCGCATAGGCCTCGACGAGCTCCCGGATAGCGAGACGATCCGCGGCCTCCTTAGCGGAAATGGTAACGTGTTTCATCGGGCCTCTCTTCCTATAGGGAAATCGATCAGAACGAAGTGACGACGCTGACTGCGGTTGAGCCCATCCCGTTGTCCACAGGTTCAAGCCGCTTCAAGGATGGCCTTCGGTTCCAAGAACGCCTCGATTCCATACTGACCATATTCCCGGCCGACTCCGGAATATTTAAATCCGCCCCATGGCGCTTGTGGATCGTCGGTCATGCTATTGATCACGACGCGACCGGCTCGCAACTGAGAAGCCACTCGGCGCGCACGCGAAAGGTCGGTTCCGATGACCGCGGCGTGCAGACCATATTTGGAGTCATTCGCGATCCGGATGGCTTCATCGTCGGAGTCATAGGCAATCACGCTGAGCACCGGGCCGAAAATCTCTTCCTGCGCGATCGTCATGTCGTTTTTCACGTTGACGAACACCGTGGGCTTCACGAAGTAACCCGCTTCGAAACCCTCCGGATGGCCCTCGCCGCCGACCAGCACTTCCGCGCCTTCTTCGATGCCCTTGCGGATGTAGGATTGCACGCGCTCAAACTGTCTCTGCGACACCATCGGTCCCACGGCGGTCTCAGGGTCGGCCGGGTCGCCAACCGTGAAAGCGCGCATCGCCCCCCGTATGGCCTGCTTCACCGCGTCCAGCCGGTTCTTCGGCACAAGAAGCCGAGTTCCGGCGGCGCAGGCTTGACCGCTGTTTAAGAAGGCCATAGTGAGAGCCGACGGGATGGCCTGGTCGAGCACGGCGTCATCGAGCAAGATCGTAGGTGACTTTCCACCCAACTCAAGGGTCATGCGCTTCATTGTCGCCGCGCCATCGCGCATGATGCTTTCACCCACTCCTACGGAGCCCGTGAATGAGATCTTCGCGACATCAGGATTGCGTACGAGTTCCGCGCCGACGACGGTTCCGAGGCCGGTGACGACGTTCAAGAGACCCTTCGGAAGGCCGGCTTCGTGCAGAGCCTCGACCAACACGCGCGTCTGCAGCGAGCTCAACTCGCTTGGCTTGATAACGACCGTACAACCCGCGGCGACGGCCGAGGCCAGCTTGAGGCAAATGAACAGCGCATTCGCATTCCATGCCGTAATCAAACCGGCGACTCCGACCGGTTCCAAGGTCACCGTCGTCTTGTCCCAGCTGCGTGTCCACGGTATCTCGTCAAGCGCCTGTTCGGCGGCGAGAAACGCGTTGATGCCAGATTTCACGATCAGACTGGAGAACTGGCCCACGCCGCCGTACTCCTCGATCATGGCGGCTGTCAGATCGTCGGCTCGTGCGGAAGCGGCCTCATGCAGGCGACGCAAGATATGCGCGCGCTCTTCCTTAGTCGACCGGCCGAAACTGGCGAATGCCCTCTTGGCTGCGGCGATGGCGCGCCGAGTATCCTCTTCATCGGCCAGCGTGACGTGGGCGATCACCTGACCGTCGGTCGGCCTGATGACGTTCATGACGTCGCGGCCGTGGGACTCAACGAACATTCCATCGATGTAGTGAGTGTTGATTGTCTTGATCTTGGCACCGCTTGTGGCTGTTTTCATGGCGGGTATCTCCTTGTTTGCTTGCTGTCAGAACGACGTGACGACCACTCTGTTGAGGGAGCCGTCTTTGAGCGCCGCGTAACCATCATTGACTTCGCGCAACGTAATCCTTTTCGAAACCAGGTCATCCAGGTTCATGCGGCCTTGCAGGTAAAGGCCGGCATACATCGGGATGTCGCGCTTGAAGTTGGTCGAACCAAAGTTCACGCCCTGGACGCGCTTCTGGCCGCCGATCGCGTCAAAGATGTTCAGGTCGATACTCACTTCAGGTTTCGATACACCGACGAGGTAAAGACCGCCGCCCACACCCAATATGGCGAGCCCTTGCTCCGCCACCGCCTTCAATCCCACGAAGTCGAACACATGATCGGCGCCTCCGCGGAGAAGGTCGCGGACTGCTTCGACAGGTTTTGTCGTCGTGGAGTCGATGACGTCGGTAGCGCCGAACTTCTTGGCCGCTTCGAGCCGCTTTGGCTGAACGTCAATGACCACAATCCGCGACGCGCCAGCGATGCGAGCGCCGCTGATTGCGTTAAGCCCCACGCCTCCGGCGCCGAAAATCACGACAGTATCGCCCGCGGCTACACTTGCGGTGTTCAAGACGGCGCCGGCGCCCGTAACCACGCCGCATCCCAGCAGCGCTGCTTGGGCAAAGGGCATCTCCTTCGGTACAAGGGCGAGTTGATTCTCGTGGATGAGCGCTCGTTCGGCAAAGCCGCCCAGCCCCAAGCCCTGATACAACGCCTGCCCCTTGCGGCTTAACCGCGCCGCATCGGCCGGCCGCCGTAATGTCGCCTCCGGGTGTTGGCACTGGAATGAACGGCCCGACTGGCACCTGGGGCACGAACCGCACGACTGAGCAAGAGAGCCTACGACGTGATCCCCGACGCGGAATTCCGCGACATCGGGGCCGATTTCCGCCACTATCCCCGAGATCTCGTGGCCAAATACGGCCGGTGTCGGGAAGATAGGGTTCGTGGCGAAGAGCAGGTCAGTGTGACACAACCCGGACGCTCGCACATCGACCAGAACTTCGCGCCCAATCGGCGAGGCGATGTCCACGTCCTCGAAATCGAACCCACGACCCACTGCGTTAAGTACAAGCGCCTTCATGCGCCCTCCTCACGCCCAAACCGAACTAGCGTTCCAAAGCGGCCGGAATAGGAACCATAGACTGGCGCTTTGCCGGTTTCGAGTTTGGCCGCTTTTCCTGAATCGGTTTGGCCTTTGGTTTCTTCTTGCCGCCTTTCATCCTCATGAGTCCAATTTGACAGAGAGTTGTTCATACGTCCAAGACATCTTTACTATCAGACCAATCGCGATAGAGTATCAGAATGGAATTGCGGCATCTGAGGTATTTCGTTGCGATCGGCGAAGAGCAGCATTACGGGCGCGCCGCGCGCAGGCTGCGTGTGGCTCAGCCCGCGCTTTCCCGGCAGATTCAGGATTTGGAGGAGGAACTGGGCTTCACACTTTTCGATCGCCTGCCGCGCGGCGTGAAACTGAGTTCAGCCGGCAAGCTATTCCTGGAGGATGCGCGGCGTATTCTTCAGGAAGTAGCTGATGCAGCCGCGCGTGCCGGTCGCGTGGCGAGCGGCCGTTCGGGCACGCTGCGCGTCGGTTTCGCTGAGAATTCGTGCTGGCGAGGCGTGGTTCCGGAATCCTTTCGGCGTTTTCGGGAGCTGCAACCGAATGCAGAACTCCAACTTCGACCGTCAGCAAGCATGGAACAGATAGAAGCGATAAGAGCCGGTCGCTTGGATGCAGGGTTTGTCAATTTCATGCCGAAATCCGATCCGGAATTGGACCAACTTCTCGTCGCCATACAGCGAGTCGAGCTGGCCGCGCCCAAAGGACATCCCCTCGCAAGGCTGAAGAAAGTCCGCCTGCGGGACCTAACGGATGCACCGTTCGTCTGGTTTCCAAGATGGCCAAGCCCGGCGTTTTACGACCGCATGATGCACGAATGTTATCGTGGCGGCTTGAAGCATCCGCGTATCGTTCAGGAGGGACTGAACGAGGCTACTATCCTAAGTCTCGTATCGAGCGGCTTGGGCGTGGGATGGGTCCTGGGAACGGCACGCTGGCGGTGCCCTGAAACCGTTGTCGTCATGCCCGTGGTCGACTTGAACATGCCTCTGACGTTGGCTCTAGCGTGGAGGAGAGACAATACCTCTCCTTTGCTCGCAAATTTTGTTGGTGATGTGCGGCGCTTGCCAGACGTGCGAGCTGTCAATAAATAAAGATTGAAAGCGCTGGCTCTGCCGTGACGGCAACTTTTGCCTTACTGGGAGACTGAGCCTCGGGTGCTACGCAGACTAAAACATATTCTCGTCTACTTAGCGTTCAGAGGTCGGAAACTGTCGATACAACTTGCCGTATCAAAGGCGGTACCCGGTTCTTTGATACTCAGCAACGTAGAATCTGGAGTATTCGCATGGTCGATACTCTGCAGCACGTTTTGAGATACGTCTACGCATCGCGTGTGGCTCAGCGAGAAGACCGGTGCATCCGCAGGTAGGCTTGTAGGATAGTCGTGATTAAACAGAACCCGATTATGCTTGAAACTCAGGCCTTCCACCGAAGCGGCGTACAAGAGTAGCTGTTGGAACTGTTCGAACGAATTGTCCTCGATACGTATGTTGCGGGCGTTGAAATATTGTCCGCCTTTTGTTCCTTCAACCGGGAAGAGGATCGAAATGGAGCCCTGGCCATAAGGACCCATATTTGTATCAAGAAATCTGTTATGCCTAACCAGCACATTGCGAGCAGGAGCATTCTCGAACCAGTCGGAAGCATCTGCGTTAAATAGGAGCGCCGGACCTGACAAATGATCAAAGAAATTATCTTCCACAAGAGTCGAGGCTTGACTTCCGAACAATGCTCCTCGCGCACGGTTATGACGAATGTGATTGTTCCGGTAAATTACGTTGGGCTGCCATGCCAGATTCTCCGCTGCGTCCTTAACCGCCACAGACGAAGGAAGTGCTTCAGTGAAGCGTATCCAGAGATGCTTGTCGTCAAGTGAATGCATTTCTGCCACCTTGGCAATGGCATAAGGCTCAAGGGTCTTAGGCTGAATAAAACGGAGTGTGTCTCCAGAAAATGCAAATGGCAGGCCGAATGTTTGTGGATGGCCGAACTCAAGAACAAGGGTATCGGGCGCCAATTTTTCAGCTATTCGAAGATATGAGCCATGCACGTTGATTCCGTCATCGAGCATGTTTTCGAAAAGACCGTTCTCGACGATGATTTGTCCACGGCAGTTCGAAAAATGTACGGCGTCCCCGGTTGTCGAGATGTAACGACCGCTTCCTGGTTTCAAGATGACATCAAATCTATCGAGATGAATTTCTTCACTGTACTGGGCGATGAAGCCCATACCCTGCGCGCTATACACTTGCGCACTGAAGAGATTGATGTTGCTGCTTTGGCTGACCAGGATTGCTGGGCTGGGACGATCGCCATTCCACAGTATGAGTACATCACCAGGTCGGGTTTGCTGTGTCAGACCAAATAAACGCACATCATTTCCGTCTATCACTTTAGCTGTTGTTTTATCAACCTCCCAGTTGTCGCCCGTCCCGGCAACAAGCCACTTTCCCTCAGGATCAAAGACGACGCTTCCCTGCGCGGCCTGTTCTGATCCAGGAGAGGCGTCCTCAGCCAAAATGAAGAGGTGATCGTCTTTCACTCTGTAGGACGTGGGATTATCTATATGGAGATCGACAAAACCATCGTTCTTGCTGACCACTTTTGCCTGCACAATGTGCGGGCTTGCATAATCTATCGAAAAATTACGCAGAGTTACCCGGTCCGAATGCGAAATAACAATAGGAAGCATGGAATCATGAAAGACAAATTCCGATCCGTTGCCATCAAGTTCGAGGCCGCTGACATGTTCGATTGATATGGCAACCGCGCGCTCGGCCACTCCATCATGGTTTGAGATAAAAAGGTGGCTTATAACCGCGCCCTGGGGCCAAAAGTCATACCTTCCTCGTTTGAACAATATCTTGGAACGATGGTGGCGTAACGCAAAATCGATCGCTCTCGCAACGCTTGGACTGCTGTTCTGACCGGAGTTAGGTGTCGCTCCATAGAGCGATACATCAACGACCTGGGCAATCGCCTCCCCGCGCATGAGTATGGCCGACGAGGCGATGATTGCTGTATAAAGCCAGCGCATTTGGGCGTCCTTTAGCTTCGAAAGTAATTTTGGATTCATTCAAGGTCCCGCGATGATTTGGGTCTACCGGATTAGGTTCTGCTCACCCTCGGAGACCAAAATCCGGCCATACTTCATTCTCGCCCTCGCTGCCTCCCAATGTAGACAACCGCCCCTTTTTCCTCTCACGCTATTTGCTATCCAGCCGGAAGGCCGCGCCTTGGAAGTCGCCGCGTAGCGCAACTTCGATTCCGTGATTCATCCACCACGCGCCAGAGGCCTTTGCCGGTGTTCCCTCCGCTGCCTTGCCTTCGATGCTGCCGAGTGCGTAGGTCGCCTTGGGATCCAGCCCCAGCAACTGCAAGCGCGGAAAACTGCGTTCCTCCTGTGTCGAATGCACAAAGGCAAAAAAAACAGCCTGTGACTTGTCGGGAGAGACGGTCTCTGTGGCGGAGAATTCGCTGCCATTGGCCGGGGAAATAAGCCGGTACAAATCTCCCTGCGTGATCGTCTTCTCCACTTGGTGATAGGCCGCGACCATGCGCTTGGCAGTTGCCAGATCTTCGTCGGTCCAATTGTTAAGGTTGCCGCCGATGCCTAGAGCGCCCTGCATCGAAACCAGCATCCGATAGGTCATTGAGGCCGTGCGGTGATTGAGCCAGTGCGGCGAGTCCGTGACCCAAGCCGCCATCGTCTGGACCGGATAAGCATGTGTAAAGCCATCCTGCTGCGTCAGCCGGTCCAGCGGATCGGTATTGTCCGAGGGCCACACCTCGTCGGTGTAGTGCAGAATGCCGAGGTCGACGCGTGCGCCACCGCCCGAGCAGCTCTCGATCTCCACTCCCGGATGCTTAGCTCGCAGCTCGGCCAGGATCGAATACAGGTTCCGCGTAAACTCGACATAGACTTTCTTTTGCTCGTTTGCGGGGAGCTGATCCCACCCCGGCTCGCTCCAATTTCGGTTGTAGTCCCACTTGAGGAAGGCAATATCGTTCTCGGTCAACAGCTTGTCCATCGCATCGAAGACGTACTTGCGCACATCTGGCCGGGCCAGGTTCAGGACTAACTGGTTGCGTTCTTCATTGCGCGGGCGCCCAGGGAAATTCAGCACCCAATCCGGATGATTGCGATAGAGATCCGAGTCGGGATTGACCATTTCCGGCTCGACCCACAAGCCGAAATCCATATTCAAGGAATGCACCTTGTCGATCAGAGGCTTGAGCCCATTGGGGAACTTCTCCTTGTTCACATACCAGTCGCCTAATCCCGCGTGATCGTTCTTGCGCTGGCCAAACCAGCCATCATCCATCACGAAGCGATCGACACCCAGGGCCGCGGCCTTCTCCGCCAGCGCCTCCTGTACGGCCTCGGACACATTCCACTCGGTCGCTTCCCAGGAGTTGTAGATCACTGGCCGCAGCTTCGGACTCGGTGCTTGGGGCAGGATATGCGTCAGCGTAAAGCGGTTCAGCAGTCTCGAAGCGCCGCCCATGCCGTGATCTGTGTAGCCTGCGTAAAAAACCGGCAACTCCAACTTCTCGCCTGGCTTGAGAGGATAGCCGAAATCGAAGGGATTGAAGCCGCCTGTCACGCGCACCTTGTCCAGCGGCATCCTGTTCGACGGTGATGCGCCACGAACCGCTCCACCCAAGCGCCCCAAACCATGTCTCGCCATGCTCTTCATCCGCGTCACCCTTACCGATAGCGAACCATGGATTAAGCTGAACCCCAGTCGATCCGCGCCGGCTTTCCAGCACTCGCTGCCCTTGGTGAATCGTCTCCTCATTCAGCGTCCATTCGCCCGCCCAGCGTCCGCTCAAATAGCTCAGTGTGTAATGCGCGGCGGGGAGTGAGAAAGCCGCAGCCGCAGCCTGCTCGATCATGATTGGCTTCGGTTCATGGTTTTCGATCGTCGCCGAGCGTGCGACGATACCCGACTCGGGATCGATATCGTAGTGCAGCGTGACTAACACCGCGCGGCTGATGTCCTTGATGACTACGTCGATAGAATGATCATCGTGCTTGCTACTCGAGGCGTAGTGCAGGACCAGGTCGCGATTGCCGTCCGCAAAGGTAACCTTCAGAGCCGGTTCTAGATATAGCCCGTCACCCCAACCCGCATACTCCTGTGGCGTGTTGTTGTAGGAGGGGTCGAAGGCGGCGTGATCCGCTTCCGATTTGGCCGGACCGATGACATCATGCTCTCCAAGCCTGCCGCCCCAGTAGATTTGCTGTAACTCGCCGCGCTCATTCACGCCAAAGGCGTAGGTCGTGTTGCCGCCATCGAGGCGGAAGACGGGTTGGGAGCCGGTACGTGCCGTTGTATTTTGAGTCTGACCGTACGCTGCGGCGGACGCACCCGAGCCCTGCAGCATAGCTAAAGCAACGCCCATCACACAAGGGCAAACGAATAAGGGAAAAAGAGATCTTGGAAAGGTTTTCAAAACGGCAGGGCTCACGAGGTCATCTCCATTCATAGCTCCGATGTCTTTAAAAACTCCACGTAATCGAGACGATGGCCGCGCTGCTTTGAAGGACACATCTCGAATGGTGAGAATAGGTCTCATTTAGTTGGTCAGTGTTGACCGATACTTTCTCTTCGGAAATTTAGCTCTAAAGCGTTTAAGCAACCACCTGCCCCAGCGGCTGGATTCTTGACACTGGTTCATTCCAAGGCGGTTGATTCAACCCGATGGACATCGGCTTAGTTCCGCATTGTCAAATCTGAGTTCATTATTGTCATGACCCTCGTAATAACCTCTTCCTTCGCTTTTGGGTAGACATATGTGCATGCAAGCAAACATGGACAGCGGCTTTCTGAGCTACAAGTTCAAGTATGGAAACTCATGGGGCTGAACATCCTGAGCAGGTTTGTGAATATGGGTTGTTGTAGGGCTGTGGAACCCGGCGTGTGACTCTGCCTACTAAGACGACCAGTTGTTCTTGAAGTCGGTGTGAAGTGTTAGGCCGCCGTCCACGTAGATCGTCTGGCCCGTGATGTACGCTGCATCGTCGCTGGCAAGGAACACGAAAACACCCGCGATCTCCTCCGCCGATGCAGATCGGCCAAGAGGAATATGGCTTTCCACCTTCTTTCGAGTTTCGGGGTTTTTGATCCAGGACGCATTGAGCGGTGTTACTGTCGCTCCTGGCGCGACGGCGTTCACTCGGATTCCGCGATCGGAATACTCCAGGGCTAGAGTGCGTGTGAGATTGCCAAGGCCACCTTTACTAACGGAATAGGCAAGGAACTCAGGCTTTGGATTGATCTCGTGGTTGGAAGAGTTATTGAGGATGATCCCAGCGCCCTGTTCGAGAAATAGTTTGAGCGCTTCACGGCTGCAAAGGAACGCACCTCTGAGATTTACCCCGAGGACTTGATCGAAGTCTTCCGTCTTGAACTTGTGGGACGGATTCTGACGATTGATTCCGGCGTTGTTGACCAAGATATCGCATCCACCTAGTGCTTCCTGCATGTAGCGAAACCCATCAACAACCTGCTCTTCATCTTGAACGTCGACACGCGTTCCAAAGGCCAACCCTGGGTAGCGATCTTCAAGAGAGTCCACCACGTCGTTGATGATCTCTATGGGGGCCGCATCTGTCAGAAGAACTGATGCTCCTTCTGAGAGGAAGCGCTCTGCTATAGCTCGCCCAATCCCCTGAACCGCGCCAGTGACGAAGACTCGTTTCTTATCAATTCCTTTCATACTTCTCCTTATTGAGTGCGCGCGCGAGTCGCAGTGTTTTGGCCTCTGCTGTAGCCGATTGCTGCATCGGCTCTATGGACGCGCAATCCTTCTTGCATATAGGCGTCTGTCTCAGACAGCGGAGCATCAACCTCAACAACGACGTCAGAGATCGAGTCAATCGGTGAAACGATCTGCGTGGCAGCGGAACAGAGCTTTTCGTTCAGCAGAGCAAGAGCAACGGAGCCGGCGTTTTGTATGAGCATGTTCTTCATCTGGGCGTCCTCAAAATTGAACGCTCCAACGCCATGATCCACATGAAACGAGCAAGCGCCGAGGACAAGGAGATCGGGACGCATGCCTGCGATTTCCTGCATGGCGCGTCCGCCCAAGGCGGCTCCAACTTTCGGATGGATTCTGCCCCCCACAACGATGAGTTCGACATCAGGCTTGCCGACCAGACATGCGGCGATGTTCGGATCATGCGTTGCGATCGTGAGCGGGAGGCCGGCGGGAATCATCCGGGCGAACGCCAGATTCGTGGAGCCCACATCGATGAACAAGAATTGCCTGGGTCGAAGCAGCGTAGCCAGGGTTCTGCCAAGAGCTTCCTTCCGGGCGCTCGACTCAGTGGCACGGATCGCGATGGATGTAGACGCCGGCGACACAAGAACCGCGCCACCGTAGACACGCTGGCATAACCCTTGAGCTGCGAGGTTTCTCAAATCGCGGCGGATCGTGTCTTCTGAAGTAGAGAACTCCATCGCAAGGAAGGAAGCGTTTACTTGGCCATCCTTGTTGAGGCGGCCCAGAATCTGTCTCTGCCGATCGGCAGGCAGCTGAGCCGCTTCATCCGCAAAATTAGAAACGCGCAACAACATGCATATAACCATGCAAGACTGCGCATTAGAAGTCAAGGGAATCGACTTTTCTGAGTTACTGCTTTGAAGCGGAACTCCGACTCGCAAACGGGACGTAAACAGGCTAAATCCGGCTTCGTAAACTGTCCGTGTATAACGGCGGTCTTACTATCCGTGGTTGCTCCACGCGCTAACCCCGCGTCGTTATTGGCTCTCGCCGCTTTGGAGCTAAGGCGAGGGGGGGCCGCGAAAGGGGTAGGCCACGCGTCGCGCGTTAGGTTTCGGACGGGGAGCCGCGTGCGCCGGGCTCGGCTAGCCTGGCCGGGCGACTGGGACAGCTTCGACTACTAAAGGCTACTACGGGCGAAACGAATAGTACCCCGTGTAACCGACTGGAAAAGAAGGATAACTACTACGACTATTAGAACTACTAATGGCTAGAAAGAGATATAGAAAACTCTTAGCCCCGTAACCGTTTTTCCTATAAAGGTTCTTAGAACCTCTCTAGGATTCGAAGCGGATATTCGAGCGGGAACATCGTGAAGTATGGGCATATCGCATTGAGCGCGTAGTCGCGGTTATAGGCAAGTAGCGATTGCATGCATTCATCACGTTGAGATTGACCGTCGTTGCCAGTATTGCGCAAAAACGAAGACCCGACAATCAACAGTCATGTGCGTGGCTCATGTGTGCCGAGCTGGGTGTAATCCCGATCAATCACGCTCGCTCCTGCCACTTCATTTCTAACCCGATTAAATCCATTATGGTCAGAGCTGATTCCGGTTCCCAAGAGAACCCTGATACCGGCCCAATATGGCGACCTCGCTGACATGCTGCCCGAATTCAAATGGCTGGCCAACACACCAATCCCAAGACTCGGCGGGCCTAAGCTCGACGCGGCGGAATTCTCGGCTTTCACCGGCCTGTCTGAAACCATCCAGCTCCGCACCGTCACACGCGCCCACGTCATCGCTGGCGCAACTTATTCAATTCAATCGAGATGATCTGGTGCCCGGAGGGGGACTTGAACCCCCACAGCCATTGAAGGCCTACGGATTTTAAGTTTTGCCGCGAACACCGTACGTTCACGATATATAGCCGTAGTCAACCGTAATCAGGTGTGTCCCTAAGTCTATTATCCACCGTAATTTAGCGCAATCATGCGCGGCCAAGACAAACTGATGTGAGTACCCGAACTTGTACCCGAAATCACTGCGCAAAAACGATGGGCGGCAGCCCAGCAATTTCTTAAAGATTGCCTCATGGAATCTCTCAAACGGACTGGGAAGTACGGACTTGTCCGAAAGTCGTTAGCCTTGATCGCAAATGCCTCGGGGCAGGAACGGAGTTGGTTCAAAACAAGGGCTGACAGCGATTGACCGTGCATTTGGAAGCACTCAAAATCGGGAGCGTGTCGGGCCGCTAAGCTACTCACAGAAACTGACGGCCATTCCTCCAGGTCGTTGGCAGACCCGCCGGCCCCTCGGACATCGTACCCACCTTCGTTTGCCGCGAACATCGTAAATCTATAAGAAATAAGCGTAGTATGCGGTAATCGAGCTTGGGACAAAAAGGTGCTCTCCGCAATTCAGCGTAATTGGCTAAGTCAAAATATCGAAAAGTACTCGGTGGGAGGCCGTCGGGAGCGCCTTTTTGACTGTTGGTTTCCCCCGTAAAATGGGCGTAGCATTTTCGTCGGTGAGGCCACCCGGGGCTCTCGGAACTTCTTCAGCGCGCCTTCTAGTCTCCCTCAAGCATAGGGACACTATGCTTGTTTAGGTTATTTCCTGAGGCTGCCTATTGGCCGCTGGCTGGCGCACAGCAAAGTTAGTATGTGACCGCGATAACGAATTGCTGCCAGAATGCGCGGCTCGTTAGACCACGTTTTTCAATAAGCTGTAGTGTGCTGCAGCATGCTAGTATGCTTCTCAAAGCTGCGGTGTTCGAGTTTTTGAATTCCGCGCTCTCCCATCTTGACAAGGTTTTGTGCAACACAAAGAAAGGGTTGTACTTCGAATGGTTCGGATAAGCCGGGAGGCGATAACTCTAGAGACGAACGCTCCAAAAAGACGATGTGCAAGTTTGGTCGCCTTCTTTGTTACTTGTTTGCTTTCAATCGCCGGTAGCAAAGCCGTCTGTGCAGTACCTGGCGCAATTTCGCAGCCTTCGACCGCTAAACCGTATCGCGTCCTACTCGTTGTCGAACACTGGGGCGATCCAATGAGCAACGTCGTCGGCAGCGAGGTCGACTCATTCCAGCCCGTAGCTGCCCTACTCAGGGCGTGGTCCGTCCCGTTCGATATTTTTCGCCTCGATCAGCAGCATCTTGACGCGTCTTATTTGTTTCAGACATCCGGAGTGGTACGCTATGGAGCGATCGTATGGATGGCCGATCTGGATTCATACGATAGTCAGAATCTAGACGTGCTAGAAGAAGCAACCCACCTAGGAACAGGGTTCATCGCAATTCGTTCCCGGCTTCTCGATCCAAGGCTTGAGCGCATCGCTGGCCAAGCGTCCAGGGAGTCTTACACTGCATCCGATCCGCTTCACGTGACGCAGAGTCACTTCCTGCTGCGCGACCTGGAATCGCATCGCACGGCGCTCCCTGCGCAAGGCTTTGTTGCGGAGACCCTTTCCGTCTTACCTTCAACTGCGCAGACCCTGGTGGCGCAGGCTTCACATCCGGTTGTGACGATTCATCAATTGAGCGACAGCAGTTCGGCTGTGTGGTTAGGAATCCCCTCGCCCTCGCTCTTCACCAGTTCCTCATTCTGGAGAAGCCTGCTGTTCCGATCCGTAGTGTTGGATCTCGGCTTTGTGGTCACACCCAACGTGGACTATGCCCATGCGATCACATTGGAACTGGATGACTGGGGCACCTCGGACAAGGGATTTCTTTCTTACTGGCACGATCGGGAGCCTGACGAAGAAGGCTTGCAACGCGATCTGATTCTCCCTTTGAAGCGCCATCACTTCACTGCCAGCGTCGAGGTCAATTCCGGTTTTGTCGATCGGCAGTCGAAGCGACTTTTGTACCCATGGACGCAGAAATTTACCGACAGCTACGGGCTTTTACAAGATTATGCTTCGACGCAACGAGGCCTTATTGCTGGAGCGGATGCAGGCATACTCGATATCGAAAGCCATGGCTGGAGTCACATGCAACCCGATCTGGATTCGAAGCCAGGACCCTGGTGGACGGCGAACCCCTCGGACGAGGGATCGGTGCTGGGTTGGTACGCAGAGTTTTGGGATCAGCGACGCGGCAAGGATATTCCGGCAGCCACGCAAACTTTCCATATGAAACAGTCGCTGGCGGCATTGGAACGAGACTTTGGCAGGCAGCCGCTGGAGATCAAGCCTGGCAACAATATCTGGTCTCACTCCCAGTTCACGCATACGGCAGCGCTGGCAGCGAGGCTTGGATTCGGTCTGTTCCACGGCGGGCCCGACGTTTTCTATCTGGATCAGGAACTTGTTCTCGACATGGCGGGCGTTGTCCTGAACGAAGAGACCAGCTACGACTCGCTCAGTGCGTTTGTTCCTAGCCGATGGAATGCGCACCCCGACGGGCCGGTGCTGCTTACGTTTCACGATCGAGATGTTTCGCTTGACCATGATTTCGTTGAGAAGATTCTCACCGCACTGCCGGGCGATTACCACACGCTCGGCACCAATCAATATGTTGCGATCCTGCATACCACCATTGACGCGTCTTTACGGAGCGGGGATCTGAGCATCCGCTTCGTTCACGATCCTCATTATTGCTCGTACTTTGCTAACCATTCTTCCTCATGGCAATTGTGGACATCCGATCCCGTTCGGCAACGAATGAATGCTTCTCAGGCGCGCATCTCCGTCGATGGCAAACCTTCTTTAGTGGAGCGGCCAACTGCTTCCGCAGAACCCATGACGATCGAACTCCCGGCAGGTCAGTGGTCGCATGCATGGGAGATGACACATTAAGCGGATCGATAGATCTTCGCGGGAGACGAGAGCTCAGTGAGAGTATCTATATCAAAGTCCTTGTAAAGATCCAAACAGAACAGTTCAGCCGCTTTCAGGATTGGTTGCGGTTTCCTTTCACGTCAACAGCTGTGCCGGGGACGTACCCCGTCAAGCCCATACCGGCCTGAACGGAGACCCTACGAAATGACATTCTTCCCCGGCCTATTTTAGCGTTACATCCTAGATGGGCATTGAACGTATTGAACTCAACTGTCCCCAGGTGAGCGCAAGAACTTTCATCGCGTCATGTTTTCGGCCCGATGTTGCACGGTTAAAACTCGACCTTCACCGCCAGTTGCACGTCTCTCGGCCCTGAGCTCGACGAGATGAGACCTGCCGTGCTGGAACCGATGATTTCACCGGGCGCGTTAAAGTTGGTGTGATTGAATGCATTAAAGAACTCACCTCGGAACTCAGAGGTGATTCGCTCGCTGATCGGCGTCCGTTTGATGAATGCGATGTCCCAGTTCTGGAGGCCAGGCTGAAACAGGATATTGCGCCCCGAGTTGCCGAAACGTGGAGCACCATTCGCTAGCGCCTGTGCCAGTGCGGCTGTCGTGAAGCAGCTCGTATTAAACCACTGTGCGGTCGTTTTTGGCCCCCTTCCGTTACAGGTGCGGTCTGGCCTTGGTGAATACGAGTTGGTGTTGGAATAGTCCTGCGTCGTAGTGACGGTGAACGGCAGACCGGAATGAGCGGTGATAATCCCACTGACCTCCCACCCGCCGGCAAGCACATTTGTAAGGCGACCATTCGCCAGGAATCTCTGACCTTTGCCGAACGGAAGTTGATAAATGGGGCTGGCAACAAATGTCTGACTGACACTCTCGTCTGACAGACCATAATCCGCACGGGGATTGTTGTCATCTTGCGGGCGGGTCTGGTTACCCACATTGCCGCCCTGCAGATCCAGGTTTCTTGAAAACGTATAGGAGATCAGTGCAGCAAAACCATGCGATGCTCTCTTTTCAATCTTTCCGTAGACCGATTCATAGTTTGAGTATCCCGTGTAGTCGTCGTAATTGAGCGAACCGATGTCAGGGTACGGTCGGCGCGGTTGCAGATCTCCAACCCCGGGCACAGGCTGATTGTCATACTGGTGTTCGTAATCGAGGTGTAGACCGCGGCTCCCTACGTAAGCAACCTCCGCTCCCAGGGTTTTCGCGAGCTGTGATTGCAGGCTCAAGCTCCACTCATAAGCCTGCGGCGTACGATAGAACGGACTCGGCATCAGCTGCGCGGTTATTCCCGCCAACGACACGAGAGGCGCATTGACGAAGGTCTGCTGCGTTTTCGTCGGGATCCCATTGGTCAATGGAGGAGGGTTTCCAAAGGCAGTAATGAAATTCGGCGTTTGGGTAGACACGGGATTGTTGTTGGCAAACGATCCGAGGCGATTGGTATTTGGCAAGTTGGAGAATATGCCTACGCCGGCGTGAACGACAAGCTTATCGGAATTGGTTGGCTGCCACGAGAGACCTAACCGAGGCCCGAAAAAGCCTCTCCCCGGACCAAAACTTACTTGCCGTACTTTGTTACCCGTCAGACCTTTTGACTTGCGCAGCGTGGACGTCATGATCAGGCACTGTCCAGTCGCGGAGATAAAGTAGGAATTCGAGCAAAGCGCATCATTGGCGGCGTCTGGCAAGGAAGTCAACAATAGCGCATCGCCGGGAGCAAAACTTTTCGACAGCGGGAAGAATGCTGCCAGCTCATTATTCGTATCCATGGGTTGGCGATTGTATTCCCACCGTAAGCCCGCTTGCACGGTCAACCGCGGCGTCACACGGAAACTGTCTTGAGCAAATAACGCGATCCAACGCCCGCCGACAAGATTAGTCACAATTGCATTCTTGGTATAGTCCGCGGCAGAAGGGTAACCGAGTTCAAGGTCGGCTAAGTCCGACACGGTGCTGGCTCCAGGTATTTCTCCTGCCAGCGCCGAATACTGTCCATTGAAATAGAAGACCCCATTGGCCTGAAACGGGTCCGTAACGCCTTTCGTTTGCCAAAAATCCCAATTTACGCCGAAGGCAAGAGTATGTTTTCCTGCAACCTTTGTGACAGTGTCGCCATAGTGTTCGATTTGATCCGGAGCGGCGACCGGGTAATAGCCCGGGAATCCATCGCCCCAAAGGGGAAAATTCTGAAAGGAAAAATTTGGAAACAAATTGAACTGCGGCAACGGATCGGTCAGGCCGACAATGCCGAAGCTGGCCAGCGTCCCCGCAGGTCTTGGACAGCCCTGGCAGTTATAGCTTAGATAGTCTCGTTGATAGCCGATTCGGACGTCATTGACAGAAGATGGACTTAGAACATATGTCCAGCCACCAACCAGATTCTGCCCGCGAAAATGTTGAAATGCATTAAATGAGGGCAGAGATCCAGGGAATAGGATGTTGGAATTACCGATCAGATAGCGGACGAATACGGTGTTATTTTTCGAGACGGTGGCGTCGACTCGTCCGTCAAACTGGTCATTTTGCCGCGTAGAAGACGTTTCGTTGGTGTAATTGACAACGCCGGGAGTATTCGGAGCCGGAAAAAGGGCCAGGACTTTTTGCGCCACGGGATCGAGAGTGGGGATGACGTTCCCCGCGATCGGAGTCCCAGCCAACACGGTGGTCGTACCTCCGCTCGGGTTCGACGGGTTGGCCGGACAGGTGTAGTTATACTCCGTGGCTGGATCGAATAACTGCCCCGTATCGAAAGTTAAATTTTTGGGTGCCGCGGAGCCGCTGGAAGCACATAAATTCGCAGTCGTTCCCGTCAGAAAAGAGCTGAAATCGCCGTTCTTTTCGGCTGCTGTCGGTACAACGGTAGGTTGGATCTCGCCCTGATTCAGCCGCAGTCCCTCGTATGCCCCGAAGTAAAATATTTTGTTCTTCATAATGGGGCCCCCAAAAGAGCCCCCAAACTGGTTTCGCGAAAGAGCAGGTTTGGTGATTGCGAAATAGCCGGTCGCGTCCATGGCGCTGTTTCTGACAAACTCCCATCCGGCTCCATGAATGGCTTCGGTCCCGGATTGGGTGACCAGATTCATGACCGTACCAGAAGCCAGGCCGAAAGATGCATCGTAAGTATTGTTCTGGATCTTGAATTCCTTGACCATCTCGGGAGGTGGATCCAAGGCAAAACTGCTGTTGTTCAGGGACCGCGAGATCATGCCATCGATCAACAACATATTGCCGCCGGATCCTCCACCGCTCCCGCTGTAGCCAAAATCGTTAAAGCCGGATCCGTTTGCCGGCCCGGTGGCCAATGATCTTCCCGTTGTGTTGATAGTTCCCGGAACCAGGAGCGCGAGAGCACCCACTTCGCGCAGATCCAACGGCATATCCAGGATCTGAGCCTGACCAACCGTCGTGCCAAGACTGGCATTCGTTGTATCGACCATCGTCGGCGATGCCTCCACGGTAATGGTCTCCTGCGTCGTTCCGATTTTCAGCACGATGGTCTGAGTCAGCTGTTGATAGACCCGTAGAGAGATGCGAGCGAGCGTGGTTGTGTCGAAACCGGCATGGGTCGCCGATACGTCGTAAGTCCCGGCAGGCAGGGATAGGAAGCTGTAGTGTCCGGACGAATCAGCGGTCGTGCTGCTGGCGACACCTGTGCCGGTATTCGTCGCCGTCACCGCCGCAGCAGGAACAACCGCGCCGCCAGCGTCTGTGACCGTCCCGGCGATGCTCCCCGTATCAGATTGGCCGCGACAAGGGAGCGAGCTCAACAACAGGACGGTGCACACCAGCATGAGCAAGCCTCGCAGCGAGGAATTTTTCAAACCTGGCCCAGACACCCGCGGGCAAGTCTCGAGTGGAGAGACAGTCGTTCTTGAACTCCCTGGTTTGCACCCATCGCGCAGGCTGGTATACGAAACTTCCCACGATTGATTTGAGAAAGCGCCGCAGGCCCATAAGTGGTAAAAGGACTTCATATATTCTCCTCTGAGGTCTAGTCGATTTATCAATGAGCAACGTTATCGAATGCAGACAGTCCGGCTTGAGAAAACTGCCGCGCGAACGAAGAAAGCGTTTGATTTGCGGACCGGTATTGCATCCGAGCCTGCGCGGGCAACCGCGCGTTTGTTCAGGAGAAAAAGGTGATGCACATGGGAGTACCGACCGGTGTATATTGCCCGGTAAAGGTAAGCTTGCCACTGGCCCTGTCGAGGCGGAATGAAGTGATTTGGTCGCTACGCTGATTGCACACGTAAAGGAAATTTCCGCGCGGCTCGATGTTGAAGTGGCTGGGATAATCACCGAGGGTGGAGGCTTCGCCAACGTTGCGCAGATGGCCGCGTGGGCCGATGGCAAATACGGCGATCGAGTTGTGCAGCCGGTTAGCAGCGTACAGAAAGCGGCCGCTCGGCGCTAACATGACCTCCGAGCAGAAGTTGGTCCCGGTAAAGCCTTGCGGCAGCGTGGACACTGTCTGCTGCGATTGGAGCGCCCCCGTCTCGGGATCGTAAAGGAAAAATACAACCGTCGAGGACTCCTCCTGAATGGAGTACATCCAGTGACTGTTGGGATGAAATACGGCATGCCGCGGGCCATCTCCGCTCGGCAGCGAGACGAACGATACACTCGCCGGCGTGAGCTTGCCGGTCCCGCCGGCGAACCGGTAAACATAGATCCGGTCCTGCCCGAGATCGGTCTGCAGCACGAAGCGATTGCTGGGGTCAGGCAACACGATGTGCGCATGCGGCGCGTCGTGTCCGCTCATGGCGAAGCTCCCTGGCGGGGCGCTGGTCCCCTGCAAGCTCCCCAGATGTCCCTGGTCCTGATGGGAATCAACCGCGGGTCCCAGTCGCCCGTCCGGCAGGATCGGAAGCGCAGCGATGTTTCCACCGAAATAATTGGCAACGAACGCGTACTTCCCGGCTGCATCGACGCTCAAGTAGGCAGGACTCGCGCCTTGCGAGCTAACGCTGTTCAAAAATTGCAAATCGCGGTTGGCGCTGTCGACGGAAAAGGCACTAACCGACCCATTCTTGCCGGCGAAGTCCGCAATCTCATTGCTGGCATACAGGTATTTGCCGGAGGGATGAAAGGTCATCCAAGTTGCGTTCGGGCTGTTCGCGACCAGCTTGATAAACGACAACACCCCGGTGTCCGGGTGCGCTTCAAACAGAGATATTCCCTTCCCGTTGGCCGTGCCGTCCACGGGGGTGGTATCCGTGCCCACGTACGCGAGCGTTCTGCGCGTATTCAGGGCTGCAGCCGGCCTCCGCGCGTCGGGGCTGGACGCAATGACAATGTGCGCGTCCACCGGCGAAACCGAACCGGCGCCATACTGGGATGGTTGCGGGCGTGGCAGCAACGGATTATGGTCTGCATACGCAAGATTGCCGGCAGCTACAAAAAGCAGCAACACTGCTAATTTTCTACGGACCATCGACTTCCCTTTCGGCCGACAATTGGGACTGACAGTGTTGTGAAACTGGACCCAGTCTCGCTCTGTCATTCGCAACAGATCAAGGGCAATCCGCATTTATCTGCGGTTCGAGTCCAGCGTATTGGATGGCTCGCCGTGACGCGCGGGAAGAGGAGGTATAGGTGACTTTCCCGCAAGCGGCGACATTCCACTGATCAACGACCAGCTCTCCACTTACGACGAAAACGCGATCATGCAGGTTGATGCAGGGGCACACGTGATTCGGAATGACCCGCACTCGATCTCCTATCTTGACCCGCGCACCATCTGCGACGGTCAAGTGACCGTGTTCTTCGGAGAGATCATGCAGGATTAACTCCGGATGATCCTGCACATATCCAAAGTGTTACCGGCAGCCTGAAAGCAAAGCGTCCGCAGAGAGCGTTTTGCTACCGGCGTCGATAATGGGCGTCCCAGGAACGGTTGTGCTGACGACCGTTGCCAGTACAGTCACGGCACAACTGAAATACGCCGCGGACTCTGCTTCGACTGTATTCCTATCATTAAAGGCATAGGTTTCCGGTCGAATCTCGGTCACGCCGTGGAATCGACCTCAACTCCCTCGGCGCTCGCGGCTTGCGAAATGCGCGCAGCGACAGCGAGCGAATCCATTGCAACAGCGACTCTTACCTTTGTCGCAAGCCGGGCCAGACGCTTCCAGTTCCTTTCACCCCAGAGCTTATAGACAATCACAATGTCGCCTATACCTGCTCCCACCATGACCTCCGCCGCGCCCAGCTTGGCCACCGTAATCCCGGAAGCCCATAGTGCAACTGAAGTCGAAGCTTAGTTCATCATCCCGGAATCGACGGCAATCCTGCCGTTCCGAAGGACTGCCCGAATCCCCACCGGCGCAACGGCCGGCACGTCGTAATTGGCATCCGAACGGATGGTATCTGGATTAAACACGGTAATATCCGCGACATAGTCTGGTGCGATCACGCCTCGATCATGCAGATGGAAAATCGCGGCCGGCTTTCCTGTGACTTTATGGACAGCTTCTTCAAGGCTGAGCCACTTGCGCTCACGAACGATGTCTCCAAGCAGCAGCGGGAAGGTTCCATACAAACGGGGATGCGAACGGCCGTGCGTATAAACCCCGTCAGTGATGACGATTGCCAACGGATGCGTGAGCAGCGCATGAAGGTTTTCTTTCGACTGGGCATGCTCCACAATGTTCACGTTTCCCTGCTGCTCCAGTAAAATCTCCAAAACTGCGCTGCTGGGTTCGATGCCTCGTTCATCCGCAATGTCTTGGATGGAGCGGCCCACGAGTGAATCGGGATCGTTTGCAGCCGATACAATAACAACACCGTCCCAGCGTGCCTCGGGTTTGATCCGGAGACGAATAGACTTACGCTCGACCGGATCGCTAAGGCGCAAAAGAAGCTGGGAAACTCCTCCATCCAGCGCCTCTTGGGGCAGCACTTGCGTCAGCACTGTGCTGCCGGCCAGCCACGGATAGGCGTCAAAAGCCAGATCGATCCCGCGCGAGGATGCGTTCTCGATGGCAGCAATTGCGTGTTGTTGCAAGGGCCAGTTGTCTGGCCCGGCGGCCTGAAGGTGAGAAATCTGTAAGCGACATTCCGATGCCTCCGCAATCGAAATTTGCTCTTCCACCGCTTCCACCAGCATTTCCGAATAGCTCCGCATATGGGTGGCGTACACGGCGCCTCTCCGCGCGACTACGCGGCAAAGCGCCGTCAGTTCCTCCGCCGATGCGCCCGATCCGGGAGCATACATCAGCCCGGAGGACAAACCCGCGGCGCCCTCCTGCAGCGCCTCATCCAGAAGCCCTGTCATGGTGTCGAGTTCCTTGCCGGTCAGGGCTCTACCCGTGTTGCCGGCAACTTTGATCCGCAAAGAACCATGCCCGACTAACGAGACGACGGTTGCGGTCTTCGATTTGGCCGCGCTCGCTAAGTAATCGGAGGCGGAATGCCAACGCCAATTATTATCTCCACAGAGAATGCCGTTTGCGAATTCCCGCAATACCTGCGGGTTGTCTGGCGATGGATAGGCCGAGAAGCCGCAGTTGCCAACGATTTCAGCCGTCACTCCCTGCAGCAGCTTTTCGGTCCGATTTTCCAGCACCTGAAGGTCCGAGTGACTGTGTGCGTCGATGAATCCGGGCGCGATGACGCAGTTCGCGCAGTCGATTGTGCTATAGCTCTTCCACGCTTCGGACGAAGAGATGCGCTCTGGCGTGCCCGTCGCTACAATCCGGTCTCCCTCGATAACGACTTCCCCCGCAACCGGAGCAGCTCCCGTGCCATCAACAATCATGCCCCCGGTGAGGATGATTCCTCGACTTATGTTCACACCAATTCCTCCAGGTACGAATTCACTGCCGGCCTGATGGGGCTCGGCAAAAAAGGGAGTGGATCCGAGCGTGTCCTGATCGCTCCGGCTGTCGCAACTCAACCGAGTCGAAACGATTGCGTCAGTTTCTGGTATCGCCCTTAACCCGAATCTCGCGAAGGCGCTGCTGTTCCTCATAAACCGTCACGAGAAAGCAACTGACAAATATCAGCACACTGCCGGCAATGAGGTTGACCGTCAGCTTTTCACCGAGAATCAGCGAGGAGAAGAGGACCCCAAAGACGGGCAGCAGGTACACCGAGAGAGCTGCACGCATGACCTCCACTGACTGGATCACCGCGAAGTACAGCAGCATTGAGAGGCCCAGGCTGAAGACTGCGATCAGCACGAGGCTCCACCAGGCCGAGGGGCCAAGATGCGCGAGTTGCCGCCAACTACTGCGCTCAGTTGCCACGCAAACCGCAAGTAATTCCAGGTCGGCGACGATAAATGTCCACACCAGTACCTGAGCCGCCGAGAGTTGCGAGAGGGCGCGGCGGCTGAAAGAATTGTTGAACGCGCTGCCAGCGCAGCTCGCCAGCACAAGGAGATTACCCGCCATATATTCGAGACGGAATAAGCGGGCCTCATGAATGTCCTTAAGCGACATGACGCACACCCCGGCGAGCGCGATGGCGAAGGACAGCAGGCGCAATTTGGTCATACGTTCATGGAGAAAGATAGAAGCGCTCAACGCAGTCAGGACAGGCACGGTAAGAGCAAGAACGCTGGCGTTGGACGCCAGTGTGCGCTGCACTCCGTACACCAAACCAAGCTGTGCCGGCATGATTCCCAACGTGCCCAGCAGAACGACATCGAGCAAAATGACCCGGTTAACGCGCCGGAACAGATCCCGATTCAGTTTTGCGAAGGGAAGGATCAGCAGGGTGGCAATCGCCGTCGGCAAAAGCGTTACTAGTACTGGGCCTAGTTCGCGGGTGGCAAGGCGCGCACCGGAGAACTGAAATGCCCACATGGCATTTACGGCGATCAGTGCACCAAACGCAAGCATTGGTTTGCGCGCAAAAATAGCAGCGGGGGGGTTGGACACGGCAGCGTTGTCCAGCGGCTGAGGGGCGGCGATTTCCATCTGAGAGACGATGCTACAAATGCCCGCGATAAACGTCAATGAACATCAGGACCAGGTGGAAAGGGATGTTCAGCGGGTTGAACAGGTCGCAACATCCGTGAAGCGATCGAAGCAAATGCCGCCGAAAGCGCTGCTGGTGCCAGGTAACAAGCAGAATATGCTCGCTGCCCGCCTGTGCAATCTGTTGAACGCATTATCCGACCTTGCATCGTCTGCCCTTGCTTCCAACTGGGCGCGGTTGTAAGTATTGGCTGCAGAGCGCGACTCAGCGGGTTCTTTGCTGCAGGGGTGCGACAAAGCATCCGGTGAGACTAACTACCTAAAGCAAGAGAGTTGAGGAACCGCTTACCATGAAAGTTCTGGAGAGGTACTCCTTCGGCAGACGCGGCGTTGCCGGTTTGTGCTTTTCATTGCTGTGCTTCTTTACGCTAGCGCAAGACTCGCGCTTAGCGGGCGCTGCAACTGCCTCCGTTATCCCCGCCAAGCCCTACCGGGTTTTGCTGGTTGTTGACCAATGGAGCGATCCTTCCGGCCTGGTGGTCAACAGCGAAAAAGACAAGTTTCAACCTGTGGCAGCCCTCCTTAAAGCGTGGTCGGTTCCCTTTGACATCTTGAGGTTAGACCAGCAGCACCTCGACGCAACCTATCTGTTTCTTCGGTCAGGAAAGGTTCGTTATGGCGCCGTTATCTGGCTCGCTGACTCTTCCGCTTACGAGGAGCAGGATATAGCTTCCCTCGATCAGGCGACACAGGCCGGAACGGGCCTGATCGTAGCCCATTCCCGGTTTCTCGACCCTACACTAAGTAAGCTTCTGGGTCTGAAATTTAACCAGCTCTACGCGTCAACCGATACTTTGCGTCTGGTCCACGATCACTACATAACGCGCGATATTTCCGGCAAAAACAGCCCCCCCACCCAGGATAATGAGGATTCCGATCGGGTATGGGTGGCGCCGACAACGGCGGATGTTCTCATGACCCAGGGCGAACATCCGGTTGTGACCGTGAATCAACTGTCGCCGGGCGCTTCTGCGATATGGCTCGGCCCCCCGACCACCGTGTTGTTGTCTGAATCTGTTTTTTGGAGAAACCTTCTCTTTCGCTCGCTGGTTTGGAGCCTGGGTTACGTAGTGGTCCCCAACATGGACTACAGCCATCGCATCATTTTCGAGCTCGATGACTGGGGAACAGCGGATAAGGGTTTCCTTGGTTATTGGCACTATCTCGAGCCGAGCGAGGAAACCATTCGTCAATATCTGATAGCACCTCTGCAACAGCATCATGGCAGCGCCAGCGCTATGGTCAACAGCGGTTACGTCGATCGGCAGTCGAAGAGGGTTGTCTCGCCCTGGACGCAGCAGTTCACCGATGCGTATGGGCTGCATCAGGATTTCGCCTCCACCAGCGCCGGCCTTAAAGATGGCATAGCTGAGGGTGTGCTGGATATAGAGAGCCACGGATGGACACATATGCAGCCGGACCTGGGATCGTCTCCGGGCCCGTGGTGGACGGCGGACCTGGCAGGCGCAGGCTCGCTGGACGGCTGGTACGTGGAGTTTCAAGACAGACGACGCGACAAGGAAGTCCCCGCAGTTGCTCAGATGTACCACATGGAAAGGTCGCTGGCGGAATTGCAGCAGGATTTTGGAGTGCAAGCACTGGAGTTGAAGCCCGGCGGTGATGCATGGTCGAAGTCCCAATTCAACAACACCGCCCAACTAGCGTCGCGTGTAGGCTTCGGCCTCTTTCATGGTGATGTAGTTACCTACTATCTTGACCACCAACTCGTGTTGGATATGGCCGCAGTTGTTCCTGACTTTGACACCCTTGTAGGCGGGGTCCATCCCGAACAGTGGCCTGCTCATCCGGATGGCCCACTCATCCTCGGATTCCATGACCGAGATATTGCACTGAATCATAGCTTCATGGATCAGCTTTTCGCTGCTTTGCCAGCCGGTTACCACACCATGGAAACAAACCAGTACATAGGAATTCTCCACACGGAGGTCAACTCTTCAGCTGATGGCGATAGCCTGCAACTCACCTTCGCTCAGGACAATCACTACTGCGCCTATTTTGATAAACATGATTCTTCCTGGCAACTCTGGCTTTCAGACCCATTGCGGGAAGAACTGGCGGCGTCGCATCCGGAAGTTTCCCTGGACGGCAAACCTGTGCGGCTCACCACCGCAGATCTTCAACATGAAAACTTTGCGATCGACCTTCCTCCTGGTCTACCCACCCACACCTGGCGCTTGAAGACCCGGAGTAGCGCGAAGACACCTTGAAGGACCGTATTGTTTGCGGTTCCGTTGCGGTCAGCTATTTCCAGATCCGCAGCATGACCACACCGCCTTCGGGCACCGTAACGGTATAGCTTCCGTGAAGAATGCCGAGGTCTTTGTGGGCCCATAAATCGCGCACATGCACCGGACCGTTAAAGCCCGCCTCTTTGAAATAGAAGGTCTGCGGTTCTGCTTCATCGTCAGTGACGTAATTGAAGATCGCGACAGCCTTGGCTCCGCCGCTCAGCGGCTTGACCCAAACCTGCGGCGGCCCGATGCGTGTCCCCTGGACGCCTAGCTTGTCTTGATCTACAGCGATCACTTCCCTGTTAATCAGGATGCTCTTCGTGATGGTGTCCATTTTGGTCAAGTCATTCCCGGCGAGCAACGGGGCGGCAAGGATTGCCCAGAGACTCATCTGGGTGCGGTACTGGTCAGGGTTCATGCCGCCGTTTCCGATTTCGAGCATATCGGGATCGTTCCAGTGACCAGGGCCGGCATACTTTTCCAGCCCCGCTTGCGAGAAGCCGATAAGCGCCATGCTCCGATAGTTATCACGAATATCATCGGTGGTCCGCGAGAGATTGCCGCCGAGTTGTGATCCCCATTTCCACACAGAACCCACGCCGTATTGACAGATGCTATAAACGATCGGCCGATGGGTATCGACAAGCGCTCGATGCATCTTTTCGTAGGCCCCCTGCATCATCGATAGCTGTTTATCCGCATCCTGGTGGGGATCGTGCAGCTTCATGACGTCCATGTAGCTGCACAGGTCGTACTTAAGATAATCAAAACCCCAGCTGGCATAGGTGTTCGCGTCCTGCTTCTCGTGGCCATAGCTGCCCTCGAAGCCGCCGCAGGTCTTGGGCCCCGGGGAAGAATAGATGCCAATCTTCAATCCCTTCGCATGAACGTAATCGGCCAGAGCCTTCATGTCGGGAAACTTGCTGTTCGAGTGAATATTGCCCTGCGCGTCTCGCAGTCCTTGCCACGTGTCGTCGATGTTGACATAGACATAGCCGGCGTCGCGCATTCCGCTGGCCACCATGGCATCTGCTGCGGCGCGAACGCCGGCGTCATTCACTTTCTCGCCAAAGTGGTTCCAGCTGTTCCAGCCCATGGGCGGGGTCGCAGCCAGACGCACGGATTGGGCCTTAGCCGCCAACGCAAACGGAAAGACCGGCACGATTGCAAGCAACGCGCAAGCTCCCCGAAAAACCAGCCTATGAACTTGCATTTAAACCTGCCATCCGCATGAAGGGAGAATAACGATGAGATTGACCAAAGGATCTTGTACCGGAATAACCGTACGCTCGCACCCGAACAGCGGGCTGTCAATGAGCATCAGGTCAGTTCCAGAAAAATCGTCCAGCCGCGTGGATACAAACAGCTTTTTTAGAGTTGACTGAAACTTGGTCTGCAACCCCTCTGTAGTAGCAGTTAGGCTAGCATGGCTGGTGCGCGCGCCAAATTCGCGGGCGTCGCTATCAGAAGAGCAGAGCAGAAGCAGCCCGTTTCGAATCCTGGACATGATTTTATGGCGCAAGGAGAAGGCCATTGACACGGTAAGAGCTTGTGGAACACCTTAGGTTAAGAGCTTATCTTGTGGTGGAAATGAGTGCTTCTTGCATGAAGGTGAGACAAACGCGAGCGCTTTTGGTTTTGCTGGTTTTGCTCGTTGCATTGCCCAGCTTTGCAAATTCGCAAATGAGTAAAGTGAAGACCGTCTGGGTGATTCTGATGGAAAATCACTAGGCACATCCGCAGTGCCGGACCCGAGTGAGTTACCAGCGACACTCCGTCCAGTGCCTCGCATCTCGGAGTCCTCTTCTATGAAGACCCGGTTTCTCACCCTGAACGAACTGGAAAAAGGAGGCGGCGGCGCATCCATGGGGATGTTATTGAATAACACACCGTGGCACAGCCCGATCACCGAAGACCCGGCGCTCGGCACCACTGAAATTTGGGAACTGGCGAACACCACTGAAGACATCCACCCTATTCACCTGCACCTGGTGCGCTTTCAAATTCTCGATCGTCGTCGCTTCGACGCCTTTCAATACGTAACCAATGGCACCCTGCGGTACCGGGAACCAGCTACATCTCCTGACCCGAATGAACTAGGCTGGAAAGACACAGTCCGCGCCAACGCTCAGTCCGTGACCCGAGTCATTGTTCCCTTCCTGGGCTATCCCGGCCGCTACGTCTGGCACTGCCATACTTTAGAACACGAAGACAACGAAATGATGCGTCCGTACGAGGTGCTTCCTTCCGGGCTGAGAAGATAGGATCTCTGCGATCTAAATCAGGCAGTAAGAAATATCCTTCTCTTGTACATCCAATACAGAACAAGCCACTCCAGCGCTAAGGTGCATATCGCATGGAAGAGGAGGGTGAATGAGCCTAACGTGCCTTGCATCGGTAATGTGAAAATGCCAACAATGTCCCCCCACCGCACAAGACTCTCGGACATATAAATCGCGACTGCGTTGGTGCCAATGACAATAAAGGGAAAAGCCCACTTTCTCGCTCCCCTCACGTCTACGATCCAATAAAAGGCTAAGAACATGAGGCATGCCCATCCAGCCGATGCCAGTCCATACGAGGTCGTCCACATCTTCATGATGATCGGAATAATCGGGTTAAGAGCAAAACCCGCGGCTATCCCTGTAACCCCGATTGCAGCAATAACTTTCATTTTGTAGGCAGAACTTCTATTGCCCATCAGGAGACGCCCCAACAACAAACCCAGAATTGTCGTGGATATCGTCGGGATTGTGCAAATGACAGTTCCCCAGTGCTCTGGCAGGACTCGGCCAACGGTGGCCAGGTCGCTCCATAGCACGAGATTGCTGTTGCGATCATAGCTGCCAGCCGGTACCCCAGGAGCTGGTACGAGCGCGATCAGGAGCGCATATCCGAGTAAAAGTCCTAGCGCTATGGAAGCTTGCACTTTCCAGGACTTTCTCACGATTATAAATGCCGCCAGGTACGCAATGGCAATGGGTTGGAGGGCACTACTGAGCTCGATCAGGTAGGGGTGCTGGAAGGTGATCGATTCTCGCAATGAGCCTAAGAGAAACAAAACCGCGAACCGCTGTAAAACCCGGTAAAAGATCTGCCGATGAGACTGATCCCTTGAACGCTTTGCGTAAGAAAACGGTAGCGACATTCCCGTCATCAGCATGAACGACGGCCAGATACAATCCTCAAAACGCAAGCCCTGCCACACAGTGTGATTGAGCTCGTAAATAATCGCGTTTAACAAAGGATTTGGGCTCAACTGCTGTAGCCCTTCAAGAAGCGCCGCGCCTCCAATAATCCAAAACATCGTCCAGCCACGAAATACGTCTAATGAGACGAGACGTTTAGGCTCTCTCTCGCGCGCGGGCGAAACCGAAGGCATCGATAGTTTATCCGCCTCGACTTGGCTTGGCGGGGCATACGCCTTCACGTCAGGCATGGAGCACCTCCTCAACAGCGTCCCGAATTGAATCTAACCAAAGCAAGTGATCTTGAGTTGATCAGTCTTGCCCTCGCAGCCCGTCCAATCGCACTTAATCTTTCCAGACAGGTGGTGCCTGGAAAGCATTCGTTAAAGTATCAACAAGATGATTGGCGATGCCTTGTTGCTCGTCAACAGATTTATACGACGCTGTGTAGATCGCGTCCATTATGCTGGAAAGTGGTCCGCGATCGAAGCTCGTGAGCCTGACTCAAGATCCACGGGCGGTGGCGAGATTGCCGACAACGTGAGCGAACCAGTGACCTTAATCCCAAGTCGTTTTTGCTGGCTGGCTATGGCTCTCCGGACACACCCTCAAAAGTAAACTCTGATAGCATTTTGATTGAGCATCCAGCGTATTGGATGGGGTAAACGATGACAAAGACACATACCGTGCCCTCGGTTGGCCGGGCTCTAGAGATTTTAGAGCTACTCGCACAGTCGAAGCGTGGACTCACACTTTCGGACGTCACCAGAAAGCTCGCGCTGCCCAAGAGCTCGGTTCATATTTTGCTAAAAACTTTAGAAACGACCGGCTACTTGAAAAATAACCGGATCAGTGGAAAATATCATTTTGGCCTAAAGCTGATCAGTCTGAGCAACACGGCGCTTGAGAACCTCGATCTACGTGAACAGGCGCGACCGTTTCTGCAGGATCTAATGCTTAGGACGCAACTGACGGTGCACATGGCTGTCCTTGAAGGCGCTGAGGCCGTCATCATCGAAAAAGTAGAGGCGCCTGGTATGTTACGTCTGGCGACTTGGGTTGGACATCGCTTAGATGCAAACAGTTCAGGCGTCGGGAAGGCCTTGCTCGCCTTTGTTTCCGACGAAATCCTGGAGCAGCAACTGAAAACGCGGCCATTGCCGAAGCATAATAAAAAAACCATAACATCTTTGGGAAAATTGATTCTCGAGCTGAAGAAGGTGCGCCAACTCGGATATGCCTTTGAAGATGAAGAAGGCGAGATTGGATTTCGGTGTATAGGAGCGCCGATTTACGATTCAGAAAACAAGGCAATTTCTGCGATTAGCGTCGCAGGAACAACCGCACAAATACCTAAAGAGAAATTAGCCAAACTGGCTTCGATCGTAAAAGCAACCGCGCTGGAGATTTCGGTGAGTCTTGGACATAAGGTCGAGAATTGAAGAGTCAACGAATGGACATCGAACAACCGTAGTGTGCAATTCGGTGGATTCCTGTTCAACAAGTCGACCGTCCGCCGCTTAGGTCAAAGGTCGCAGCAGCTGTATAGGAGTTTCTTCCGACGACAGCCAGAACACCATCGCGGCCATCTGCTCAACTGATTTTCTTCCGCGAAAGAAGTTCCATGACTTTACGATTGAGAAAGTCAATGTGTGCCAAATCTAACTCATGAACCGTCAGTGTGGCATCACGAACTTCAGGCCGAGAAAGAACGCCGCGTTTCACCAGCAACGCTTTTTCCACGTGATGGAAAAATTCAAGGCTTTGCAAACTATAGCTGATCTGTGGCAGCACACCTTGGAATAAGTCATAAGCAGCATCTTTGTCTCCGGCTCTTGAAAGCTCCCAAACCATCTGTAGTAGGTCCGATACAGCCAACCCGGGCATTACCCCGCGAATTCCGGCATCGATGAGTTCGAGCATGAAAGTGCCACCCCATCCATCGATTACTCCGACAGACCCATTTGTCTCATCGAGAATAGATCGTACTCGCCCCGTCATCATGGCTGCTCTGGTATAACCAGACACGCATGCACTCAACCCTGGGCTACCTCAGCCCCATCCAGTTTGAACTGCAGTGGCATCGAACAACGCTGGCAATCGCAAGCTGACCAGGCAGCGAAAGCAAAACAGGCTATGGAAAAGCATGAAAGCAAAGTGCGCTTTCCAACTTTCCCACAGCCACTACGACTACGAACTATAACCAATTATGGGATACGGATTCTGAGGGCAAGGTCAGTGAATGCTAGAACTGCATTCTTGTACCGATCTGGATATAGCGGGGTTGGCTGACGCTGCTTCCCTGCCCAAAAGCTGCGTCGTTTAGGTTGGTGTCGATCAGAGTGTAGCGGTGGTGGTTGAATGCGTTGAAGAACTGTCCGTAGAACTCCCAGCGGAGATGATCACCGACCTGGAAGCGCTTCACCGCTGCAAGGTCTTCCGTGAACACCGGGAAGCTGGTGAGGTCGCCATAGGAGGGGGCGGCGTTGCCAAAGGTAAATGCCGCAGGCTGTGCGAAGGCAGCCGGATTAATACGGCGGCTCACACCCGGGATATACGCTCCTGCCGAGACGTGCGTCGCTGCATCGACGCCCGCAACCTTGTTAGGGCGCTGGACACGGTTGAAAATAGGCAGCGTGTTGGTGGTGAGGATGGAGAGCGGGAAGCCGCTCTGATAGCGGTGCACGCCGGTAAGGCTCCAGCCGCCAGCGACCATGTTGATAAATCCGCCCCGGTCCAGGAACTGTTGGCCGCGGCCGAAGGGCAGAGCATAGATATAGTTGAGAACCAGGGCGTGGCGCACATCGCTGGGGAGCACCGACCATTCGGCCGCTGGGTTATAGGCATTCTGCAGCACATTGTCGACGCTATCGAAGCCTTCATAGGTTGGACTACTGTAGCCCATGTTCTTCGAGTAGGTGTAGTTGAAGTTGAGGGTGAGGTTGCTGCCAAATTGCCGGCGCAGCAGCACCTGCATTGCATTGTAGACGGACGCGCCGGCCTTGGCCGATTGCGCGGTGAGTGTCTGGTACTGCGGGAATGGTCGAAGCGCCTGCGCGACCGTTCCGTTGAAGCCCACATACGGCAGATTGATACCTGCAGCCTGAGCAGCGGCGGAGCTTGCCTTCTGGGTCAGCAACGAACCCAGACCGAGATAGGAAGGATTGATCTGATTGATGTTCGCCATCTGCGGATCGACGAGCCGTGTGCCATGATTGCCGATGTAGTCCATCTCGAGGAGCCACTTCTTGCCAAGTGATTGCTGCACGCTTGCGGTCCACTCCTGCAGGCGCGGCATGGCTGCTGCATTGGGCTGATAGTAGGTGCCGGACTGTCCATTGATGAGGCCAGGCGACAACGTGGGTTGCAAACTGCCGTTCTGCGGGTAGCCGCTCTGCAGGACGAACGAGGGCGTGACGCCGTTGTTCGCCGTGGTGAAGGAGGCCTGCGGCTGAAAGCCGGTACCTGCGATGGTGAGTTCATTGTCGGAGTAGAAGAGGCCATAACCCGCACGTAGGACGGTGGAGGGCGTCGCCTGATAAGCGAAGCCAACGCGTCCGCTGACGGCGGAGAAGTCATTCGGTGCGAAGGTGCTTTGCCCGGAGCGGCCCGTTCCCGCGCCAGCAAAGATGAGCGCACCCGGGATGTTGCCGGCGGTTGGGTTGGGCGTTGTCAGGCTGATCATACTGCTGCGGCCGGCGGCCTCGCTGGGGACAGTCTGGTACTCCCAGCGCACGCCGATGTTGATGGTGAGGCGATGGCTGGCCTTCCAGTCATCCTGCGCGAAGAGACCGCCGTAGCTGCGGCGCGTTGCGATCTCAAGCGGCTCCCGAATGCCGCCAGTATCGACTTGGCCGAGGAGCAGGCTGGCAAAGGCGTCGCCGGTGTTGCTGAGTGAGTTGGGATCGGCGCTCTCCTTGTTGGAGAAGCCTAAGGTTCCCTGGGTGACGCCGGGCACGATGTCGTTGAGCTGCGTCCGGCGGAACTCGACACCGAAGCGGAGCGAGTGGCTGGCAATGGCCCAACTGAAGGTGTCCTTCATCTGGAAGCTGTTTTCGACGGAATGCTGCGCGGTGTTGACACCCACGGAGGCGTAGCCGTTGGTGAACGTCATGGCCGGGAAGGTGCCTCCTGTAATGCCCCCGAGACCGATCTTCTGGATCTGATCGGTGTCTTCGCTGGGCGGCTGTTGCGAGTCGACGAAGCGGTTGTAGCCGACAGCGATGGAATTGAGTTTGTTCCCAGAGATGATCCAGTCGTAATTCACACGCGCCGTCTTGGTGATGGCAGTCTGCCGAATACCCGCAGTCAACGGATCGGGCAGTGCACTATCCACGCGGAAGCGTGGGATGTTGTTAGTCACCAGTGTCAGGCTCAAGCGATGCCCCGCCGCAATTTGATGATCGATCTTGAAGGTGTAGATATCGGGATTGAGCAGCTTCTCGCCTGCATAGGCAGAGTAGTTGTTTGCCCCAGTCTTCGCGACTTGTGGATAGTATGCCGCGATGGCTTTACCCACAGCATCGAGACGATCCGAAGGAATCTTGTTTCCTGGAAAAGGATCGCGGATATAGTGGGTACCCGTAGGATCGAGACGCGTTGTCTGCGGATCGTAGATAGTCGCGCCGCCCGAGAAGTCGCCACCCAACTCATTCGTCGATGGCACGGTGAGCAGTTGCAGTGAATCCACGCCGCTCTTGCGCGAGCCGCCATACGAGAAGAAGAAAAACGAGCGATCATGGCCATCATAGACATGCGGGACGACGATAGGTCCGCCGATCGTCACGCCAAACTCGTTCTGATGCGTCGGAGGGTTGACTGCAGAGCCGTGAGGGTGGGCATTCAGGGCGGTATTGCGGAGGTATTCGTATAGCGAGCCGTGAAGCAAGTTGGTGCCACTCTTGACAGAAAAGCTGCCGACCGCCGCTCCGGTATGGCCGTAATCGGCAGGAAGCATCGTAGACGTGAACTTGAACTCGCGCACGGCATCGACGGGCGGCGCGCTCTCATTAAAGGCCCCGGGAGTGCGCTGTTTGCCCGCGGACAGACCTTCGAGCAGAATCTCAGTCACCTGCGTCTGACTGCCGTTCACCTGGATCTCATTGGTTGCGGACGTATTCTCCGTGCCGCTGAGGCGAATATTACCCTGAACGCTAGGGGCGAGGTAGATAAACGCCGCGGGACTGCGGATGCGGCCCTGCTGCACAAGCGGTAGCTGGTCATACTCTTTGCCACCGATCGCCATCGAGATCTCGGCGGTGTTGGGCTGCAGAAGCGAAGGCTGGTCGGTCACGTCCACTGTAGTGTTGACGTTGCCGACGGTCAGATTGAGGTCGACGCGCGTGATGGTATCGACAACGAGCATCACACCACTGCGCTGCAGGATTGCAAAGCCGGGCTGCTCGACGCGCAGGGTGTAGCGGCCGGGTGCGAGCGCCGGAAAATCGTACGCGCCGCTGTCGCTGCTGACAGTGGTGCGGTGTACTCCGGTCGCCTCATTCTTGACGGCTACCGAGGCGCCGCGGACTACGCCCCCTTGCGGGTCGGCGACCGTGCCATTCAGGTGGGCCGTCTGGCCCCAGGCCGCAGCCGAAAAAAACGTGCAGAAACACAGAAAAAGCACCGTGGGTGTCCGCCTCCAAAGCTGTGCCGTCCTATTAAAAACCTTCATGATTTGACATCCCTTTCGAAGACCGTCGTGCGTAGCGTTGTAGCGTTATGGAGCGATGGAGTGAGCCGCGTATGCGATCTCGGCGAGATTTTGCCGAGATTGCTCGAGCGACGCAGTGGATTGGTTGTTCTGAGCAGCATGCACTGTAAGAAGCTGTTCGAGATCCTGATTAAGCCGTTGGACCTTAGCCGTGAGCGCCGCAACGTCGAGTGAGCCGGGGCGCTGCGTCTCTGCTGCCCCGGTGGCTGGAAGCAGCGAGAGCAGGAGATCGGCCTGATCCGCGAGCTTCTGCGCGTGGTCGCGCTCTAGCGCACGCACTCTGGGGTTTGCCGTCTCGGGATAGCGCATGTGGAGGCTCCCCAGCGCGAGAATGTGCTCGCTGCAGCGATCCGCAGCGAGCAGCATCTGCTGCACGTACCGATCGCGCTCCTCGGCGGCGGGCCACTGGGACTTTAGCCAAGGCCCCATGAGCGGTGCTTCCAGCGTTCCACCGTCGCTGGCCTGGACATGCAGCAGGTGCTCGTGCTGCGCGGCCTCGGCGGGGGAAAGCAATGCAAGCTGCACGTTGGGCATGCTGCGCAGATCGGCTTCGATGAGAGAGCGACGGGCCTCAGGATCGATCACGCCGACGACGCGGACCTCACGAGAGGTGCGGGTGATATGGACGTCATCGCCAAGGTCAGCTTGCAGGGCGTGGAGGCGTTCGCGCACGCTCAGCTCGATATCGTCGAGCTCGGCGCGCGTAGGCGGCGGCGCAACGGGAGGGGGAACAGGCAGAGGCTCTTTCTCGCGTAGAGGGCTGGCGGCGAGAGGCATCACCTCGTTGGCAACCTCCGCAATCTGCACGTCGCGGTCGGCGAAGCGAAAGCTCTGCTGTAGCGGATGGAAGGTGGTTCGATCGAGCACGAGCGAAGCATTGCCTGTGGACAGGCGAATTTCACCGCTGCTCTGTTGGACGTTGACGGCATGTGACGAGGAGAGCAGGCGGAAGCTGTCGGCATCCGGTACATACTCCCAGGCGGTGCTGCCGGTCGGCGTCGCCGTAAGCGGAGCCGCGCTGCTCGCCTGTGTCTTCCCCGCGGAGTCGATGAGCCTGCGAAGGGTCGGGCCGGGCGCGGCGCTGCTCCACACTTCGACCCGCAAGCGGTGTACGTGTGCAACGTCTCGCGGAATGCCGCCACGAAACTCCACGTAGTTAAAACTCCGATGTACAACGGTGTTGGGCTGTAGGTTGTGGCTCTGCCAGAGAGTCGCGCGCTGCAGCACCTCCTCGGCACTCAACATGACCTGTTCGTCCTGCGTGACCGGCAGAAGGAACATGAGTACGAGCAGGAGCGCGAAGGACCAGGAACGGACGGGCCGCTTGGGGCTGCGCCACACCCGTAGCCGCTGCCACCAGCTCTGCGCGAGCCGGACGCGCGAACCCGACGCGAATGCGCTGCTGTGCGTCGTCGCCGCGATGGGCATAATGTAGTGCCGGGGGTCGGTGTAGCAGATGATGATTTCGATCTTCGGATTGCGGAAGGCGATCTCGACGCTGAGTTCGCGGCCTTCGCTGAAGGGGATGAGCGTGCGCTGGAGAAATTCGCCGTCCTCGTCAGGCGAAGTGACCGGCATGTAGAGCAGGCGCACACCCTGCTCGGAGAAGGCCTCGATGAAGGCGACCGGATTACCGCGATTGACATCGAGCTTCAATACAGTGCGGGGCGACTGCACGCTGAAGGACATCTGCGGCTCGGCATTGACGCAGAGTTCGACGCGAACGGGTCGATGCTCGAAGATCTCATCGCTGCTGCGCATGGCACGGCGTACGAATGACTCTGCATCGCGCCTGTTGCTCTCGGGGCCGGTGGGGTCATCGAAAGAGCGGTCGGAGAGCGCCGGAATATTCAGTAGCCGGTTCGCGTGATCGAGACAGATGGAGCAGCCGGCGAGATGCGCGAGCAGAGATCGTGCGATAGACGTTCGTCTGCGTGTGTTCTCGGAAAGCGTCTGTCGCAGGATCTCGGGCGGGAGGCAGCCTTCGCCCTCACTCGAGAAGATGGTGCAGCGCAGCCACGACTCAAGCGCCGTCGGCGGCGCAGGATCGATTCTCTGCTCCGCGGAGTGGCGCAGGTCATGCCAGCTCGGAGCTGCCTTGAGTCTGCGGATTTCGGCGCGGGCGCTCTGCAGGCCTTTCTCGAGGCTCTCTCGGTTGCAGACGCAGAGTCTGCAGATCTCGCTGGGCAAATAGCCCAGGAAGAAACGCAGGATGAGGTACGAGGCCGCGCGGGTCTCGTGGCGGCGTGCGACCGTCCAGGCGCAGATGGACCTCAGCTCTTCTTCGAGCTCGCGGATGTGTAGCGGATGTACGTTGCGGATACTGAGCGCGAGTGAGTCGTAGTCTAACGCATCAAGAACGACATACTGCATCCGCGAGCGCCGCGTGATGTGCGCGAGATGAAGATTGCGCAGAAGACGGTTCAGGTAGGCCCCGAGGTTCTCGATGCCTGAAAGTTCAGGAGCCAGGCGAACGAACTGCACAAAGGCGTCGTGTAGCACATCCTCGGCCTCGGCCTGTTCTCCATCTGTGAGACGCAGCGCCCAGGCGCGCAGAGAGGCATAGTGCTCTAGAAAAGCAGAGCTATGCGTTTGCTCACGCCGAGGCACAATCTGAAGTTTCAACTTGGGCTCCTACATTAATGATTGCGATCGAGGCCGGAGCCGACCTGGCTTTGATGGGGATTCATGGAAGCTTAATCTGCGCGCCGGAGAGATCCGCTGAACGCACCGCTCCGGCAAATTTCTAGAAAAGCTAAGGTTTCGCCAGCACAAAGTGAAAGAGGCGGCTGGGGCCATCTTCCGGCAGCAGGTAGAGGTTGCTTCCCTGCAGCGCCATGGCCTCGCCCGTGTACGGCTTGCCGCGGTCGGTGACGCCGGAACGAACGCTGCGCACGATCTGCATCGAGGGCCACGCGTACCAGTCGATTGACCCGCTGGTACGGGTGAGATATCCCGAGGCCACGAGCATGCTATCGACGAACTTGATGTCCTGGTACTGGTTGGTCGACGGATTATCGATGACACGGAGCTGCTTGCCCTCGAAGTCGAGGACGTAGAACTGGCGGCTGCCCCAGTTTCCGGCAATGAGACTGTCGCCTGCCACAGCGACGCAGCCAAGATGATCGGCCACAGTGATCTTTCGTTTGAGGGCGAGCGTGTGCTTGTCGAGTTCCTCAAGGACGGCGGTGCTGTGCGGCTTGTACTCGGCCACGGGTACCCAGATGGAATCACCATGAATGGAGAAGCCACCGGGATGAAAACGCGGACCGTCGGTGACTTCGACTTGGCGCTCGAACATTGCGGTCGCGCGGTTGAACTGATGCAGATAGCCCTTATGATTTGTCGCATCGACCGAGGTGACCCAGATGTGCTCGCTATCAAGATCGATTCCTTGCACGTGGTAGAGCGTCCCTTCCAGGCTCCGAACCTCCGTAAGGCGCGCGTTCTCGACGCCAGTCACCGGCGTCACGTCCACTGATCTGATTTGTTGCGAAACTAAAGGCAGCATGAAGCACATGCTGCGAATAAACAGAACCGCTGTTCGAGTGATCATGTCGAGTCACCTTATAAGGAGTTGTCATTACGAGGTGATGAATACATCGAAGCCATATGTGAACATGAGACTGGTCTCAGTGGACAAGATGATATCGCCCTGGACTGGCTGCAAGAGTTCCAAGCGGAAGCATCTCCAAAACGATCTTGGTTTCACCCGCTGAGTAGTTTGGGGTCGCAAACCGGGCCATATCGGCGCAAGTGATTCAAGCCGAATTAGTTATAAGCCCGCTTTTTTTGCGCGGCGCGTGGACAGAGGAGAAGTTTGGACAGTCAAAGTTCTGTTCATAGCCGAAGTATAGCGGCTGCGTTTCACGGGATAAATCACAGTCAACCACAAGCCTGGATCAGGGGTGTGTGGCAACGATTCAGGAGAAAACCGGCCCTGATGCGACCTACGGCGCCGCCAATCTCGGTTGCAGAGAAATCGCCATGATTTCGGCTAAGGAAGAATCATGTCGATAAGTGATTGATTCTATGGTGCCCGGAGGGGGACTTGAACCCCCACAGCCATTGAAGGCCTACGGATTTTAAGTCCGCTGCGTCTGCCAATTTCGCCATCCGGGCGCTAGCTGCTACTTGACTGGTGGCAAAAGACTTAATTGGGCCTTGCGTGACCCGCTTTCGGTGGTCCAGTCGGCTCGGTGTCAGTTCTAGTGTCAGTTGCCTTGTTCGTCCCTGAGTCAGTATTGCATAGCCGCTGCACCGCTTCCAATTGGTGCTCAGGAGCAAGGTGCGCGTACCGCATCGTCACTTGAATCGTCTTGTGCCCCATCAACTCCTGCACCGTACGGATGTCCACCCCCGCCATGACAAGTCGACTGGCAAAAGTGTGCCGGAGGTCGTGCCAGCGGAAGTTGACTATACCTGAATCCGAAAGCGCCGCGTTGAACCACCCCCTGGCACCGATTGTCTTAACACTGTTGTACAGATGCGCAAACACCTTACCCCCGCCTTCCGAGAAGCGCCACAATAACCGGAACGCTGCCACTGCATCATCGTTGAGGTACACTCGCCGCTTCTCCCCGTGCTTGCTACGTGGTACGGTAAGCACCCGGCGATCCAGGTCTACCCACGACCACTCACACTGGAATTGCTCGCCGCGTCTCATCCCTGTATGCAGAGCTATTTCCATCTCTGGAAGATGTTCAGGACAGGTTTCTGAGATGGTCTTGCGAAGTGAGGCCTCCTCTGGCCCCAGCAAGTAGCGATCGCGGGTGTTGTTCTCAGTTCTCCTCTCAACGTCCCTAGCTGGGTTAACGCTGACCCTCCGATTCTTGATGCCTTGGCGGTACACCATAGAGAGTAGAGCCTTGTATCGATTGACGGTTGCTGGCCTCCATGAGACCCCGCTCGGTTTTCCGTCCCTCTTGCGAGGCGTACCTGCCGCTGAGAACCACCGCTCTATCTCTTGTGGGGTGATCGACTCCGCTATGCGTCCACCGAACACCTCCCGTAAAGGCCTCAGGCGTATCTCATCGTCTTCCCACGTCAACTTGTTGGCCTTGGCCCATTCGATGGCATCATCGGCCAACTCAGAGAACGTCACACGCTTAGCTCGGAACTGCTCTGGCAGCTTCTTACCTTGCAGGACCTCCGTCTTTCGCTTCTGATACAGCTTCGTTGCTGCTCCCTTGTTGCCGACCTTCTCTCGCCTGATCTTGCCATTGGCATCCGCATAGCGTACCCACCAGACACCAGAACCTGACACCTTCTCAAAAACTCCGCGTACTGCCCTCTGCTCACTCTTCATTTCTTCTTGCCTTTCTTTGGCGGCCTGCCACCCTTCTTGGCCCATTTGCTGAGAGTCGCGCTGTCGTACTTTCCAGCGCGCGCCTTCCCACCTTTCCTGCCAATAGCTGCAAGGTACTGCTTGATCGTTTCATCAGAAGGTTTCATAACTTAGCGGCTAAGTTATTGACGTGAACACTAAATGTCAAGGTAAAACTGCGAGGGCGCTGTCCTCGCCGGAACAACGCCCATGCAACGACCGCTACTCCACCTCAGACACTTGTTCTCTTGCTTCCGCTTCGATCAAGCGTTGTGCCGCTTCCTTGGCCTGTTTGGCGGCCTTGCTGGCCATACCTGCGGCCATCTTATTCATGCAGCTTTCCAGTGCCTCTACATAGTCAGCAGCCAGTCTGGGATGCTTTAACATGCGCTGGCCGTCTACTATCACTACTTCATAGTCAGACAACACCAGTTCACAGTCCTGCTCGAATGCTTCTCTCGAAGTAGCCTTCGCCAGCCTCCACAGTTTGGCCGGGTCTGCCGTAATGAAGCCACCACCGGACCACGCCAATGCCATGAGCCGGATGTACCAACCAGTCTGACGGTCATCCATCAACATCACGTTCGGGTCCGCAAACCAATCGCGAATTCTGAACTTGAACCAGTGGACTGGACTCTGTTCAAGCCTTTTGGCTGACTTCTTGCTGGTCATCTCAGGAGGATGTTTGCAGGTACTTTCCGCGATTGTGATCACCTCTCCTTCCTGCAGCGGCGGCTGACATTTCTCTTTGTTGTATTCGAGTAGCGTGGCTACGATCTCCTCATATTCCTTTGCGTGCTGGCCGCGCAAGATGCAGCCGAGTTTATAAAGTGTGTCATTGCGCTCACCTTCCTTCACTGTAGGTGCATCGGTGAAAGGGTTGTGTTCCGTAGTCCGCACTCTCTTCTCCTCCTCTTTACTAATCATTTTTGCTAGCCAATCTGGCAGCTCCGCCACTGGCATCGTCGCATCTTCCCATCGGTATTTGTTACCGTTTGCATGCATAGAAGGTGGGGCAACGACATACCCACCATCTGCCTTTACATCGACCCCGTAGGCAAGTTTGCCAATGCTGTTCTTCACAGTACCGCCAGGATGCTGAAAGTACAGATGCTTGCCATTGCCTGTAATTGCGGTGAGCGTGTCTGGCAACGGACCGAAAGTGGCAGCTAGCGCGGCCAGGTTGTCGCCACCACATACGTCACCACGATTGTCTGTATCGAGCACGAGAAGCCCGGAAACTAGCCCGGTGACTATGCCGAGGTTTGCATCTGGCCATCTTGCCGCCCACGCTCGGATCTGCCGCTCGTCGGTGGTTGCATCCAATAGGCCATTCCTGGTTCGTGGATGCTTGCCAATCGCGTCGCAGTCCGGTTTCCCGCAACTACAGCCGTCACCCTGGGGTGAGTGAAGGGGCAGGACCTTTATGCCTCTTCTCGCGCACGACAGGGCGTCACTCAGAAACGATGCGCTCATTCGGCACCCCCTGGCGCACTGCAAGTCTTGTGGTCATGCTTGCGGAAGTCTGTCATTGTGTCCTCTCTGATGAACACCAGCTTTCCGACGTGCTTGACGGTGATTTCCTTTATCGCGATCAACCTATCCAAGGTGCGCAGGCTGATGCCCAGATGCGCAGCCGCTTCGGATCGACGGTACCAACTTGACGACGGAGAATCCCCTGCTCTCTTCAGCTCCTCAGGTTTGCCGCTCTTTCCCTTTTCATCTAACGTTAAAGTTCTCATTTGGTTTGGTGCTCCTCAGACGCAGTTGTGCGTTGGCCTCGCGTTGCGGAAGCACGCATGCTCCAACGAACACGAGGGCTCTTCGGTTTGTGGCTGTTCCAGAACGCAAGGGTGGCGTAGGCTCAGCGGCGATAAGCCGACGGCTCACACCACGGGTGTTACGTTTGGCAAAGCCAACCGTGGCGACAAGATTTGGTTTTATTCAACGCGGCGTCGGCTATTGCTGAGGGGGCTGCCGAGCTTTTGATCAGTCTGAGTATGAGCCTGAGGCAGTAGGATGGCCGGGGCACCCCCTCGCCCGAGAGACGATTTTGTCGTCGTCCTCAAGCGCCCTTGGTCAACGCCCACTACAATTCTCATAATATCTTGCCGCTCGGACCCGTCAAGAGCATTCTCGGTCTGTTCTGCCGCAAGCTGCCACAGGCTGTCTACACTTGGTCAGGAGTGCTCTGCGGGTAACGCGACCCAGCCCCGTAGTTCACAGCCGCTTTACTGCGTAGTCTGACGGGGATGCAGCCTGATCTCAGCGAGTATGGAGATGGGATTCTCCCCCATCTTCCCACCCTGTTCCCACCCGATTTCTGACAACACCTGCCAGTAACTTAAGTGAAGCAGGATAAGAACTTTACAGTTCCGGATAGCTGCTGGTAGGCGTTTGCGGGGCATGTGTTGTTACGTATATACCATGCTTGGCGGGAATGGCTCTTGGCCGGGCAACCGACAGTTCTGTGAGGGTGGTCCCCGGAGGATCTCCCACACCCCAGCCCATCACAAGATATGGGACCCATGATCACCGGGTGCAAGGTTCGTGCCATGCTCGTGCCAGCAGGGGCCACTACGGTTACAGAAGAGCAACTGTAAAGAATGTAAGGTCGAGTGCCATGGTGATGCTCACAGATGCGTACGCGGGGGCTGGGTAGGCCGCGCTGTGATGTCTGGTAGAGAGGTGAGCCGCTCTATTGGTTGAATCCTGACCCTGAGAAATTGACGGCGTTTGGTCCCGGTGCCATTTGGAACAGAGCATAGGGTGTGCCAGGAGCTGTCCAGGACGATCAATGGTGGCCCATAGTGACCAGGGGATCTAGCCGGTATAACGGTGCCGATCATGATGGGTGGCTGTAGCAGGAAAGATTAAGACTTTATCTCTAGGAAGAGGAATAGAGACAGGAGGAATGGTTAAGTATTATTACTCTTTATCTCTATCTTAGTCTTTATCTGTATATAGGTAGCACCTGTGCAGCACATGTACCGCACCTGCTACCAGTCCCTGCCAGACTGCCAGGAACCAGCCCAACCTACACCTATGCGTATCACGTACCACCGATTACACTGACAGCCCTGGTCAGGAACTACCAGGAGGTGCCCACACCAGTATTCGGTACGTACCCACCAGGGGCTGTTGGTGGCAGGTGAGGTGATGACGTTCCCTGCACGCAGTCAGCTCAACTCAACGGGACACGATCCATGCCGGTAGAACGGCCTGACCCGCGGTGATCTACAGTGGCCTATCTGACTGCACAACCCTGCTACTAGATGGTAGGAGCGTCTTTCGCCGTACTCGTTTACCACTTTGCTCGTACATGGTTGTGTGCGGTAACATCCCTTTCATGGGAGACGAAGTGACAAGGCATCGCAAGAACTGTGATGGTCCTTTCTATGTCGCCGCCGAAGAATGTATGTCATGCGGTGCCCCTGAGTTCGAGGCTGGTAGCCTCATGTCGCACGACGATGCAGGGCACTGCTTCTTTGTTCAGCAGCCGACTACATCAGGGCAACTGAATTCGGCTATACGCGCGGTGTGGGCGAGCTGCTGTGGCGCAGTCCGGTATGGCGGCGACGATCCGTCAATTCTGACTAGGTTGGCGCGACTCGGCGAGTTAAATCGATGTGATCGAAGGCCATCGCAACAAGTGCCTATCGCCATCCGAGATCATGCTCGCTTTGAATACCAGAACCCGGCATGCGAATCCTCGGCGACTTCTTGCATTGAGCTGATTATGCGGTCCCTTTCAGGTTCGATGATGCTGAAGTACTCGGGTAGCCGCGCTTCAGACTTCCATCAGGCCGTAACTGGCGGCTCGTTTCTCTTCAACTTCGGTTCGCCTGAGGTGCCGCATATGATCAGGATTCACCTGAATCACGATTCCGGCAACCAATGGTTGCTGCGCCTTTCCGAGAATGAGACTGCCCGCATAGGAATTGCCATGCTGATCGATAAGGCGTTACAGCATGACCGATCCTTTCAAGGTATCCAGTGGCTTACAGAGAACCAAGCTGCTGACGCGTCCAGTGTTGGTGAGCCGCATCCTTACTAGCCTTCTTGACGATGCTCTGGTGCTTGGTGATGCCAAATCAAGGTCGATCACTTCTAATCGTGGTATCGTCTACGATCTCTCACAGTGCCCCGTAATCGCGCAAGGATGCCCTGGGAGCGATCAGGAGGTGCTGGCCGGATGTCTGGTATGGCGATTTCGTAATAGAGGCTGTGTAGCGTTAAATTATCTATAAAAGCACTATAGTGGTTTCTAATCTGCTAATCGGAGTGAGACGTATTCGATACGCCTGCTCATGCGTACCACGTACTGACAGATGCGATCACGGCTGCACAGCATCTGCTACCAACTGCCAGGAACTGTCAGTAGCTGGCACATCCTGATACCACCTGCTAGGGCGTGTCAGGGGCTGCTATGGCGGTAGGTCGGCTGTGAGTGCAGTTGGCTTCAGGAACGTGTATTTACCGGTAACCCCGTTTTGCGTACTTTGAGCCTAATGAACGCGCGGCGGTCGTCCCGCCCTCAGTCGGGTCTTCAAAGGTACGATTCGAGCTGTTCGAGCTGCTGCTGGGCGAGACGGCGATACTTGCCCCTGCGGTCTCTGTCGCGCGTGATGCGGAAGTGGTCAGCTGCCCTGTTCGAATCATCTACCGCGAGAAATGCCAGCCCGATCTTCCAATGGGCCTTAGCTACCACTAAGTCCCTGTGGTGGGCAAGACGACGGCCACCCACAATCAGCTTCACGCGTACCGAGGTGTGAGGTCTCGTTTGCTGCGCTTCCGCGTGGGCCGCATCGACTATTCGCAATGACCGATCGATCGCCTGCCGAGCTTCTGCTCGCCTGTCGAGCTGCGCCAAGGCCTGTGCTCTTCGCGCCCAATACGTAGCGCACTTAAGATCGTTGGACACCTCCCCGCCGAAATAAATGTCCTGCCTTGACGTACGTGTGGAAAGTTCCACAACCTGATCCGTCATGTCGAGGGCTTTCTCCGGGTCGGTCCCTGTCAGCAGAAGCAGATCCGCCATGCTCCCTTGAGCGCTTCCGGTTGAATCTCCCAGTTCAAGCGCGCGCACCAGATATCCCTTGCACTCCTCATAGCGCCCCTGATCCATAAGAGCGTCGGCCACGCAAACTAAGGGGCGCACTTGGTCAGCGGGGTCGAGCATGGCCAAGGATTTGCGAAAGTATTTCTCCGCCTTTGTAGGCCGCCCAGCAAGTAGTGAATCCAGGCCCTTCCTGCGAAGCCTGAGGTCGGGCGGACAATGACCCAGGTTCCGAAGGTAAATAACATATGCTCCGGCCACCACTGGAATTGCCAGAAACCATCCGATCATGGGTGTGTTCCAGGGAGCGAGAAGCGCGAGAGCAATTCCCGGCGGTGTCATTAATCTACCCCTTCCAAGACGTAACTCTGTAGGTCCATCTGTTCACCAAGTATTTCCTGAAAAGTCTGGTTTTCGGTAACTTCATCTGCAGGCAGCACCTGACACCCTCACACCCCTCAAAAGGCCAGGGCACACGCTGTCAGTTGGTGATACCGCTGGGGGCGCTCACCACCCCGGTCCTGTCGGCGAGAAACTTCTTGGTTGCCATCGCAGAGTCGCCGTTTGGCCATGCCGTGGCCTGTGGTGATAGTACCTACCCCGGGGGCTCCTGCCGGGCACCTTTATCGAAGGGGAGGTTGACACCCTATTTAGCTAAGAGTTCTCGTCTCTGATTCTACGACTTGGTTTTGTAGGTCCTATTTTCATTTCGGACACCTTAGCTGCGGTTATTTCGTCCTCGATCACATCTCCGTTTGTTAACAGTATCGGTTCATTTGTCATTGGGGGGAATACCAGCTTTTGTGAAATATCCTTGAGAGCCTTCACTGATTCTGCATGACCCGGCTTCGCGTCTTCCTCTGGTGCGGTCCGAAACTCTACTGTCAACCCACGCTCAATCTGTCCAAAAAGCCGGTGAAGATCACTCCGAATCGCGTTATCCAGCTCATTTCTTCGGTTTTTCTCACCTTTGTAGTTCTCAATTATCAGCGCCCTCGACTCTTCTACAACTTTGTCGACGATGCTTGTTATCTCCTCAGTCAATTCTTCGACCGCCTGCTTCTTTATGCCAACCTCAATTAGCTCTCCTCGGATTCTTCTTATTTTCTCGACCTTAAGCCAGGCTGAAAGGAATTTGTCGACTGCTGTGGCGATTGCGGTCAATACTCCGATACTGGCCGCGATTTCAACCGTTGGTATCGAAGAAGAGAGTGATTCTAGGTTTGCCGCTTCGACATTGCCGGTCACTGCTTCGCTGAAGTGTTCGATCAGGTGGCTAATAAATCGAAGCTCTCGTGCAAAAGAATCCAACCGATTATCGAATAGGGGTCTAGGGATCAGAAATGCCAAATCTGCATCGCTGCTTCTGGCTGGGCGATTATGAGCGTTCAGCTTTTTTAAGCCTTCAAGCGTGTTGCTGACGGTCACAATAAAGTCCAAACGTCGCGAAGCGAAATCGACTACAAAGTCTCGGGCCACAGAAGGAGTCATTGCATTTCTAGCTACCGATTCGCTGATTTGAGATGCCATAGACGAATCAAAAAACTGGCCTCCTCCTATCTCATCGAGCAAACTTCTTTGAGAGGGCGTGACCTGTTTAGTCATACCTGCAACATGTTCAGTGAAGTCGGCCAAGTTGGTTGCCAGAGAAGCCTGATACTGAGGTGTGGCAGGAGAACTGACGAGGTTCGCCAGGTTGTCTCTGATTTGCTCCAGTTTTGACTGAAGGCCAAACAGGCTGTCTAAATGGATCACGAGCAAGAGTGTTTCGTAGAACCTGTCAAGGGTCATAAGGTGCACCATGGTAGCAAAGGCACGGCACTCTTCTAGAACATAATTTATGTATGGTTGAGGTATACCCATGCCTGACATTACTAGGTTGCCGAAAACCCTCCGAAAATACGTCAGCCTAGGGTCGACTTGTTATTTACTTGACACATGTCAGGGTAAGTCATATTGTAATTCCTGACGCGTGGAGGGTAAGACGATGATGGTGGCAGCAAAGCGGGGTGGCAAACGGATCGGCTACATCAGAGTGTCGAGCATCGATCAGAATGAAGCACGGCAGGTTGAAGCGCTCGCAGACCTGAACATTGATAAGGTTTTCACAGACAAGGCATCTGGCAAAAACACACATCGCCCTCAACTCCAGGCTGCACTCGATTACATGCGTGATGGTGACGTGATGGTAGTCCCTTCCATGGATCGGCTGGCCCGCAACATGCGAGACCTTCAGAATCTGATCGCCGACCTCAACTCACGCAACATCGCAGTCGAGTTTGTGAAGGAGAACCTTTCGTTCACCGGCGACACTGAGAACCCTATGAGCAAGCTGATGCTGAGCATTCTGGGCGGGGTCGCAGAGTTCGAGAGGTCAATCATTCGCGAACGCCAACGTGAAGGGATCGCCGTGGCCAAGGGCAAAGGCGTCTATCGTGGCCGCAAAAGCGCACTGACAGTAGATCAGGTCAACGCGATACGCCAGCGGACCGATCAGGGTGAACGTAAGGCGACGCTTGCCAGGGAATTCAAGATCAGCCGTGAGACTCTGTATCAAGCTCTGCGCCCTGGCTATGCCGCGATCCGGTGAGGTCGGCAGCGCCAGAGCTACCCTTTTGGGAAGTGCTGAGGTATGTTGCCTGATATGTTTGCGGCATCATGGATGGCTTTCAGCGGAAGCGAACTGGCCATCGGTTTTAGCGGGCGAGCGGAAATGATAGATAAAAGTTGGCGAGATTTTGCCTCGTCCTCATCCGCCGTCCAGACCTCCGGATGGTTGGTCGCTACCAGCAGACTGATTGGCTGAAGTTTCGCGTCTCCTATGGAGAATTTGTCGAGTGTCTTTGTGATGAACGGATGAGGAGGGTTTCTAGACAAGAGCCGTGTGCCTACTTCCCATGGCAGATTCATTTCGAGGAAGACAACCAATGGATGAGTGGGCTTCTTTGCAATCGCATCCTTCAGTAGTTTGGTGACGGGAAGATAATGTGAATCGATGTGCTCCCGCTCTCCCGGCTGCCCTAGAATCCCGGGTCGATGTTTACTTTTGGCTTCGACAGCCACCCTGTCGCCGGTCGCTTTATGTGTTGCGGTGAACTCCGCATGCCGTGTTGATCCGTCGGCCTCATCCTCATGTTCAATAGCGAAACCTGCTCGAATACAGGTAGCCTCGGCGAACAACTCATGGCGTGCACCCTGGAACTGATCTGGATGTTTCAGCCGTTCCAACAACCGAGCATCAAGCCGCCCATTGTCCTTTACCACAAAGAGATCGTAAGCGAAGGTATAGTAGGCAAACATCGGGCCGGTGGGATGCGCGACGTATATCCCGTCAGCAGCCCTTGGCTGCTTATTCTGGTAAGTCATTGCCTTGTAACGCCACTGAAAGGCGGGGTGTCTCTGATTACTGGGCTTCATAAGTTCGGCCTCCCACCATTCCCGACCGAACAGATTCTGTACCAGAGCGAGGAGAAAGTCAGGAAAGTATCTCGTCTTCTCCGCTGGTCGGTAGATTAGATCTCCGCCTACTGAGACAAATCTGTAGCCGTGGTATTCGAAAGTGACTGGCGCTCGTGCATACCCGAACCGTCGAATATGAACATGATCCGTCTGTTGCTGTTTGGTGCACATTTCGAGCACTTCCACCGGAACTTGCCTGCGATCCAGTTCTTTAACGGTGAATAGGGAGTCAGGCGGCTGCCGATTGGGCCGTGAGAAAGCTGGATCGCCATGGCACTTCTTGTATTTCTTACCGCTCTTGCAGGGGCATGGATCATTGCGCCCGACTCTTTCCACGGCCATCTTTGGCGGACCTTTTTTATGTGGATTCTCCCCAATATATCGTATCCAAGCAGGCAATATGTACCATAGATAGATGTTTTCCCTTGACGGTGCGGGAAGAGGTGGCGGATCATGCTACTTATCGGAGGCGAAACCATGGCGAAAGAGAAGATATTCGTGGAACGGCGGCCTGAGGGCGACTATGCAGTGAGGAGACCTGACTCTGGGCGGGCCAGCGATGTGTTACCCACGCAACGTGAAGGGATTGGGCGGGCTCGGGAGCTGAACCCCAACGGGACACTGTTAGTTGAACGGGTCCGATACACCACTGGCGGGAAGCCGGATAAGTGGCGTAAACCGTAAGTGGCTCCAGAACGTTGCACGCGGAGACCCAGGAACCGACCTCTGCTCTCTGCCCGTCAGCACTGTGACCTGGTGTTTGGTCTGGGAGTCGGCCTGTAGGCTCCCAATGTGGCAATACCGGGACCGCTGGTGTGCATACGCCTGACGCCAACCGGCGAGTGCACTGACAGTCCCTGATAGGCGTCTATCCTTTGGCTGGGCAGTGACTGATACGAAATGGCACTACTGGGCGGACTCCCCACACCTGCCGGTCAAGCTAGGGGAGGTTGACACCCTATTTGCTGGTGTCAGTTTTGGTGTCAGTTGGTTTGGCCAGTTCCGACAGAAGATGACATTACCTGACAGAACGGTCTTAAACCATGAGGCCGTCAACACTGGGTTTGGCGAGAGGTAGCAGCGGGGGGCATTTGGCTGCAATCAGCGGAAACTCATT
>CAVYKP010000002.1:0-787500 GCA_963769185.1 uncultured Acidobacteriaceae bacterium | reverse complement strand
GGTTAGGCGGTCCCTAAGGTGAGGCCGAAAGGCGTAGCTGATGGACATCCGGTTAATATTCCGGACCTCCCATACTCTCGTTTGACGATGGGGAGACGCAGAAGGATAAGCAGGACCTCCTATGGCTATGAGGTTCGATGCGCGTAAGCTGGTTCACCCAGGCAAATCCAGGTGGACTTAACAGTGAGGCGCAAAGCAGTAGGGCGTATGCCCGAAAGCTGCTGATTTCACGCTGCCAAGAAAATCCTCTAAGGAGAGGGGATGGGAACCGTACCACAAACCGACACAGGTAGACGAGGAGAATATCCAAAGGCGCTCGAGTGAAGGCTTCTTAAGGAACTCGGCAAATTAGCTCCGTAACTTCGGGAGAAGGAGCGCCCCGGTAGAGTGCAAGCTCGAGGGGGCCGCAGTGAAACGCGTACGGCGACTGTTTAACAAAAACACAGGTCTCTGCTAAGTCGAAAACGACGTATAGGGGCTGACGCCTGCCCGGTGCCGGAAGGTTAAAAGGAGAGGTTAGCCGCAAGGCGAAGCTTTGAATTGAAGCCCCGGTGAACGGCGGCCGTAACTATAACGGTCCTAAGGTAGCGAAATTCCTTGTCGGGTAAGTTCCGACCTGCACGAATGGCGTAACGATCGTACGACTGTCTTAAGGAGTTGCTCGGCGAACTTGTAGTACCGGTGAAGATGCCGGTTACCCGCAGCTAGACGGAAAGACCCCGTGCACCTTTACTACACTTTTACTATGAATTATGGCTCTTGCTGCGCAGGATAGGTGGGAGGCTTTGATACCAGATTCTCGGATTTGGTGGAGCCACCGGTGAGATACCACCCTGCGAGTGCTGTGATTCTAACCTCCTCCCGTGATCCGGGAGAGGGACATAGTAAGACGGGTAGTTTGACTGGGGCGGTCGCCTCCTAAATTGTAACGGAGGCGCGCGAAGCTACACTCAGGCTGTTTGGAAATCAGCCGTCGAGTGCAAAGGCATAAGTGTGGTTAACTGTAAGACCTACAAGTCGAGCAGATGCGAAAGCAGGCCTTAGTGATCCGGTGGTTCTGTATGGAAGGGCCATCGCTCAACGGATAAAAGGTACGCCGGGGATAACAGGCTGATCGGAGCCAAGAGTTCATATCGACGCTCCGGTTTGGCACCTCGATGTCGGCTCATCGCATCCTGGAGCTGTAGAAGGTTCCAAGGGTTGGGCTGTTCGCCCATTAAAGCGGTACGTGAGCTGGGTTCAGAACGTCGCGAGACAGTTCGGTCCCTATCTGCTGTGGGCGTAGGAGATTTGCGGGGGGCTGTCCTTAGTACGAGAGGACCGGGATGGACGAACCTCTTGTGTTCCAGTTGTCCTGCCAAGGGCACGGCTGGGTAGCGAAGTTCGGTTGTGATAACCGCTGAATGCATATAAGCGGGAAGCACGCCCCAAGATGAGATCTCCCAACCCAAAAGGGTCAAGAAGGGTCCAGGAAGACCACCTGGTTGATAGGCTGGAGGTTGAAGTGCAGTAATGCATGTAGCTTACCAGTACTAATCGCCCGTTCGGCTTGTCCATAGAATTAACTCTGCGCAGTATCAGAGAGATATTCAACAAGCCTTGTATTGATCAACGAGAAACCAATCACCTCAAATGCCCTCTGAAGGTACTTGAAGGGTACGGGCTTTAGCCCGTACAACAGGAACTTCAGATCGCATGCGGCTTTAGCCGCTGAGGGAGCGATTCTCAAAGCAAATAAAATGATCTAGCCCAATCGGTTTCGTTGTGAAAAATCAGGTTGCATGGCGCCAGTTTGCGGCTCATGAATCAGGTCAAACAGCCTGTTCACGAGCACGCTGCAGAGAAAACCCTGCCAAGCGCCCCAAAAGCTCAAAGGTGTGTTTTTACAGCTCTGGTTGAGGTTGTTAGAGCACACGCGGAAAGTTACAAAGTTCCGCAGCACACCTAGATTTGCCGGTGAATATACCGCGAGGGTCACACCCGTTCCCATCCCGAACACGGAAGTTAAGCCTCGCTGGGCCGATGGTACTGCACGCGTAAGTGTGTGGGAGCGTAGGTGATTGCCGGCATTAACTAAAGCCCGCCAGGGGAAACCCGGCGGGCTTTCTGCGTTTGCGCAGAAGTTGGTCTGAAAAGGGAGTTGAAGCCCTTGCTCCGGGGCGACCGATCGAGTGCGGCTTACTAGGACCTGCTCTGCTGGCGCATGTGCTGGTGTCGAAGTTTGGCGATCACCTGCCTCTGTGTCGCCAGTCGGATATCTATACCCCAGAAGGGTCGCTCGACGTTAGCCGGCTGGGTGGGCGCCGCCAGTGAGCTCCTCCGCCGGCGGTGAATGAGATCAGGCCACACGCCCTGGCAGCATCCAAGGTTCACGCCGATGGCACGCCGGTTCCAGTACTTGCCCCTGGCAACGGCAAGACCAACACCGGCCGCTTGTGGACCTATGTGCCAAGACGATCGGCCGGCTGGCTTACGCACCGTGCCTGCGGTGTGGTTTGCTTATTAGCAGGATCGCAACGGAGAACATCCGCGGCAGGCCACTGCTCGATGATCTTCGGCACTGGATGGAGAAAACACCTCTTTCGCTCTCCACCAAGAGTGACACCGCGGCACCTTCCCTTATTCCGCACGACATGGGACATTTAAAGTGTGGTCTGAGGGTTGGGCGTTTCGTCGGCACTTCAGAACAACCATTTATCCTTGGCAATGCAAGCCCCATGAAATCGCCACTAGCCTATAACCGAGATTTTGCGCTGAACGCGATATGTCCGTATTTCACGATGTTCCCGCTCGAATATCCGCTTCGGATTATTGAGAAGTATAAGCACGTCGATCCCATTGTCGTGGATCCTTTCTGCGGCCGGGGAACGACGATTTACGCTGCTCGCAAAACGGGCCTCCGGTCATATGGCTTCGATGTTTCCCCCATTGCGGTCGCAATTGCCAAGGCGAAGCTCTCCAGCGCCTCATCCAGCACTGTCGTAGAACTCGCTAAGAGATTGATCAATCGTGACCCCCAGGATGTTCCGACCTCGGCGTTCTTCCGACGGGCATACTCGAGACGCACGTTGAGAGAACTCTGCAGCCTGCGTGAAGGACTCCTTAGTGTCCGCAAAGAAACCAATCAATCTGCTTTGCTCAGAGCGGCCGCACTCGGTTGCCTACATGGACCCCTCGCGACGGACCCCATGCGCTCCGGATACTTTTCAAATCAAATGCCACGGACATTTGCTTCGAAGCCCGACTATTCCGTTCGATACTGGCGTGAGAATGACTTGAGTGCGCCGAAAGTGTCAGTGCTGAACGTCATCAAACGAAAGCTTGAAGCAATTCCGGATCTGGATGCTCCGACGGTCGGCCATTTCAAGCGCGTTAAATGTGCTGATGCACGCATGGCGGCACCCTATCGAAACATCAATGGCCGCCTCCTAGTGGTTACTTCTCCCCCCTACTACGGCATGAGGACGTATATGCAGGACCAGTGGCTCCGAAATTGGTTTCTTGGAGGACCAGCGGAAGTCAACTACGAGGCTGATATTCAGGTCAGGCATTCGGGTCATGACAACTTTGTACGCGACCTCGCGCGGGTCTGGGATCATTTAAAGAGAAAATCAGACGAAGTCGACTTGTACGTTCGGCTCGGCACAATCTCTTCGGCAAAGAGCGACGCACGGAAATTATTTCGCAATTCTCTTGATGAATCCGGAGGGTGGAGATTGGTCTATACGCAGCATGCCGCCACCGCGAGCGACGGCAAACGTCAAGCCGATCAAATGCAACGTATATCAAGCGCGCAAGAGGAATTTGATTTCCACGCTGTAATTAGCTAACGCCAACGGACCTCGGCATGGCGGGTAGCTCCTTGGAATGTGATGTTTGTCTTAACCCGATTTCGGCAAAATTCCTCAATATACGACTTGATGGCAACGGAGGCCTTCGCTGCTTTGGGGTCAGTCGGCAGATGATATGCCAAGGCCTTCGGCATGAGAACAATGCACTTCGCCATAGCGCGGGATACCGCAACGTTCGTCCGTTCCATTTGAAGAAGAAATGCTTCCTCGCCTTCAATGATATCCGTATCGCCAACGCCGAAAGACACGACGATCGTCTGTCGCTCGCCGCCTTGAAATCGCTCTACCGTGTCTACGGACTCGTACACTTTTTGCGGATCAGCATTCGGGAACAACTTTAACAATGCCCTGACCACGAGTGCCTTTTGCGCTTTATGTGGCGTGACGATACCGATCCCAAATTCGAAGAATGAATCGTCATCAAAACCGGACTTCTTGCCGCCGCTTCCATTATCCAGTTCACGGGCCATGGAATGTCGAACACAGTATGCAAGGCCCGCAACGAGACCGGCTTCGATTTCATTCGCCTGCGACGAGATTGGATCGTCATGAATGAGAGCGCATACCCGTTTTGAAGGGTCCAAAAGAATTTTGTAAGCATCTGTCGTCGGAACATAACTGGGAAGTCCAGTGATCAGGCTATCCGGAGGCGTGAGAACATGAAGATCTTTCGTGCTACTGAACGCAGCCAGCTGTGATGGATAGCCCAAGGTCTTCGCATATTCGACCAAGTCTTGGTTGGAGCGGTAGTTCGTAAGAAGCTCTTGGCGCGTGACCCCGAATCTTTCGATTAGGTAGCTCTGGACGCTCGAAACAAGGTACTCAGCGCCGACTGGTGGCTCCAGGCTGTTAATTGGTGGCATCTGCAAGTGATCGCCCGCAATTACGAGCTGCCCCGTTGCCTTTAGGGCACATAGCGGACGTAGGGCCAACGTGACCGGTATCTGCGAGCTCTCGTCTAAAACCGCAAGATCGAAAATCTCTTGGATCTTCGAACCTGTCGACCCCAGCTGTTCGATGACCTGGTTCAGTATATGGGCCGTCGTTGCAATAATAGTCGTGCGTGAGCCGTCAACCGCGCTTTGAAGCATCCCGCTTGCATCGGGCGAATTGATCTTGAGCGACTTGAGAGTTGCGTGAACCCCAACGACTGGTGCCACCTTCGGCTCACGATTTTTCGAATAAATCCAATAGAAATCGCAAGGGGCGCCGGGATCGGCCCCTACGTTCTGCGCCAAGCGCGTTGCGAGCTCCTCAACAGCCCGATAGTTGGGGCCTGTTATGAGAATCTTGCGCTGTTTTTGCTCCCGGACTACGGCGTGAAGGAATGCCACAAGAGTATCCGTCTTTCCGGTTCCTGGAGGCCCCCAAATGATTGACAGCTGGGCTTCCGCAATAGCTTGAACAGCTTTCAATTGGCTAGGATTAAGAGGATTGGCGTTCGCGGTTTCCGCGAATGATGTCAAAGTGCTGATCTCAGCCTTGGAGCGAACCTTAGAATTACTTAGCGTATCGGCAGACCACAACACCCGAGCTATGGGAGTGTCTGAGTCGGTTCCAGCAGGAATCTTCTTGGCAGCTGATTTTCCCATTGCCTCTAAAGATTCCGGAGCGGTCTTCGCACATTTCGGATTACCGATTTCGCGAAGGATATCGATTGTCGTGGACGTGTCGTTGTACGGCATTCCTTCGAGCACGTAGATCTCGCCGCTTTCAATAGGGATTATGCCTTGGTCCATCAGCGCATCGAATGCGACCTGATACGCGGAGCTTCTCGGCCTTAGTGAAATCGTGGCCGTCCGATTAGCTCGATCAAAGTTCTCCACCTTTACTGCGATTAGGCTGTGTGCGGGCGTGTAATACCCAAAACTCGACGGATCGATCGGCAAAGCCAAACTTGCTGGCGTTTGGAGCGGGAAACCTGACCAACCAACGATACCGATCGCGCAGTACGCGTCTCCCTCCTCGATTTTGGCCTCCGTGGACTCCTCGCCTACTAAGAGGGTGTAACGATGGTTGCCATGATTTGTTATTAATCCTTCGAAGAGGATGGCCTTATAAGCAGATTCAAGCCATTCGGGTCGCGCAATAAGTCCGAGACGTGCCATTGTTGCATCCGCGGTTGCAGAGATGTCAACCCACTGCCCCCATAACTTGGAATCATACGCGACGCCGGTCATTCCCGAGGGAATTGAAAGCTTGAGCGCGGGGGCCTTTCCGGACAGAAGACTCTTCAGATCTCCGCGAAGCCGCGCGGTGATAGAACCTAAAGCCCATGTGTGGGCTTTTAGAACGCTCCCGTAGCGGTCTATTGCCTCGACGATACTAGCGACCTTGCCGAACAGCTTCACAGTTCCTGTCGGAGACTTCCAGATATCGAAGATGCGCTCTCGGGGGATCGCATCTCCTAATGGCTCCACGTAGTACTTGTCAATGTGGCGCGGGGTAAGGCTCGGATGGTGGTAATGCTCCACGGTGCCGAGTAGTGTGACAGCAAACCGCTGAGGCAAAAGTACCGAAGAGTTGATCACATCTCGGATGAAAACGATGCTCGGACATATCTCATCCTCGCGTTCCATCAACCTTTCAGAAGGAAACACCCACGCCAAAGCGCGTTGGGCTTTACCGGTCAAATCGAGAATCTTGAGCAAATGCCTGCCAAAGGCGTTGCATAACTCCTCATATTGCCGCGCTTCCCAGAAACAAACTTGGGTATGGACCCTCCCCCAGCCATTATCTGCATAAACCTTTTCTGCGTGTTCAACCCATTCCGCAAGCTTATCGATGAAGCCCTGCAGGGCCGACCATTCAGCCGCCAAATTATCTTTTGGCACCACGAAGGCCGCTTCGCCCAGGAACGCGAGTGTTTTTGACGGTTGACCGGCGGCGACCGAGAACGACTGACCGTAAGGTGCGGACAGGATCCCGCGAAGCGCTATCCCTGTCAAAAACCCCGATCCAGAATCGAAATTGACGATCACGTCGTATTCTGCGCTCCAAGAGCGTGCCAGTCCTCCAACTTTTGCTATTTGATCGATGGTGGTCGTGTTGTTGACGATGGACGCCGCGCGCGCCCCTATCTGCATCCGGTCTTTTTTCAGAAGCGTGTGCTTTTTGAGCGGTAGAGCGCTCGAAGCCATTCCGACGAGGTCCGCAACTTTCGAAAGTCCTCCGATTTGAAGGACTCGCGCTGCCCCTACGCTGAGATTCGCCATTTTCGATAAGTGATCATCTGACTCAGCACTATGGAAGCAGTAGTGAGTGGGATTGGCTGTGAAAGCCACGAGATCATCGGAAGACAACCAACTCTTGTTGCCTAGCCAATCGCACGACCCGCACCTCGGATTGACATGGTATGGCACGGCTTGCCAGCCTTCGGTATCACCCTTCCTGACGACGCGAGGCACATCTTCCACGAAGAACTTCCGCACACTAGGCATGTAGACCAAATAGTTGACCACGCCATCTTGCAGATCTTCGAGCAACGCTGCAATCCGCTTTTTTTGATCACCACCAGCCGCTGTAGACATAATCTTTGTGAATTTAGGCATCTCGACGTGACGCCACAGATACATTTGATCGGAAACGAAAAAACTTGCGCTGATCGTGGGATCTTGCAGCTGAACCCAGTTGGCCAGGAAGTAGGCATACAAGCACACTTCAGCCGAATAGCTCGCGTTCGCCTCGGTGATGTTTTTGAGATCAATTACGCTGATAGGATGTCGTGAATCGTTTGCTGCCACCGCTTTACGCCTCCCATCCGGGAGAATCTCGAACTGCGCCGAACCAGGAGAGGCAACGTACAAAACATCCGGACGCAATCCCTTAAGTTGAGGGATGAACTGCGTGTCTGCGTCTGGCACACCCAGATGCGTAAATGCGGCATCTTTAAACTGTTCAGGCTCGATTTCCGGTTGGAGAACAAAAGTTGGAACCTTGACGGCCTTTAGCGCAAGGGCAAGATCAACGTAGGCACGACCGTTGCTTTTATGGAAAACACTCCCAGGCAGTGCATTGATTAGGATATCGTACTGCTCGTATTCAAACTCTCTTCCAGAATTCGTGATGAGCTCAACGCCCGGGCGGGATTTGAGCGGGATCGGGATTCCTGCTGCTTTAAGTGCGGGAGGATTGTTCGAAAAGAGAGATAGATACAATTCTCTGTCACATTTTGTACGCAGGTACATCGAGAATTTGCTCTTCCCGAGTTGCCGGTTTGGCTGGCCCGTTAGCATTCGCCCACCATTTTGATCGCGTAAGTGACTGTTGTGCTGGTAAGTAGCGTAATCTTTTTAACGCGTTTAGACCAGAGCGGCAAATACAGTGTTCAAGCGGGGACAGCATACCTATTGCTGCAAATGGAAGCGGGGAAGTCGGGGTAGGCGCGGGACAGGGTGGACTGCACCCCTGAGTTGAGACACGGCCTAAGGCAATTAAATGGGGGACACCTCGGCCCGTTTTGGCTTCGTTTATCTATAAAGCAGTCGTCGGGCCGCGGGAGTGTGGGAATCCCGAAGGGATTTCCAAGGCCTGGGGAAACCCGGGGACGCTGGAAACCCGGGGACGCTCACCTCGTTTACCCAATCAGAAAACGGGGGACGTTCACCACGTTTTCCTAATCAGCGCGGTTACGATCTGGCCTCTGCTGCGCCGGTTCAAATGCCGTGGCTCGTCAAAAACCTGATTGGGTGGTATCCAAACCGGGCGGGGTTGGGGCCAAGGATACGTGAAAACCGTGTGTAAACGTGGTGAACGTCCCCGGGCTTGCCCCAGATGAACGCTGGCCGTTTCTATCTGCAGATGGCCAGCGAACCAGACAGGAAGCGCGCCCTGCGGATTGTCAGCCAGCTTCTGCGACCCAATGCCATTGTTTTTGTCGGTATCATCGACCCTATCGATCCGGTGGTCGAGACGGCCGCCCAGGTGCGCGATCGGGTTCTGGAAGCGGCCTCCTTGATACCCGTCCGTCAACTCGGCAGCACCGACGACTGTGGTTTCTCGCCTTTCGGCGACGATACTTCGACTGCCCGCGATATAGCGTTCCGCAAGATACAGGCGAGGGTCGAAGGGACAGAAATGGCCGCTCGCGAACTGGGCTTGTGATTGACACTCAACCGGGGGGAACCCTACCATGAGCTTGCAGTAACCTCACTTCTAGGAAGTCCAATTGAAACGATCGCTCTGGTTTGCAATAGTCGCCCTGACGAGCTCTGTAGCTCTGCCCGCACAAACAGCCAATCCGATCGTCTCCGGTGCGAAAGAGATTTATACCCGGCAGGAAAAGTACATCGTCGCCGCGTTTGAAGAGATGCCGGCTGATAAATACAACTACAGTCCCACGCCGCAACAGCAGTCCTATGCCAAACTAGCCGTGCACATCGCGATGGTCAACACGGAGGTCTGTGGCCTGCTTTCCGGCAGCCCCGCGCCTGTTACCGCGAAACTCAGCGGGAGCGCTTCCAAGGCAACGCTTCTCGCCGCGGTGAAGGGCTCCTTCGCGTTCTGCGACAAGGCAGTGAATCACTTGCAGGACTCGCAGCTCACCGACACCATTACCTTCTTCGACGAAGGCAAAAAGCCACGCGCACGGGCTCTCTTTGAACTGACGGTCGATCTGGAAAACCACTACGCCCAGATGGCCGGCTATCTCCGCATCAACGGACTCATTCCGCCCTCAGCAAAGCCAGACAAGTAGCAACAAGAGCAAACTGGGGAACGTTCTTGCCGGCGGTAGTCTCTCGTTCAGATAAAGAGACTACCGCGGACGGTATTTATTCAGTTACGCCCGGCCATCACGCCACCATCCACGTCCCGAAACCCGGGGACGCTCACCTCGTTTACCTAATCAAACCGTTAGTATCGTTAGCCTCAACTCTGCCGATTCGTGCAGAGATGAGGGGGACAACATACCCATCCCCGAAAACAGCTGCAATAGTTATGCTGTCCCTTTATCTCCCCGGAATCTCCCAGGCGCGCCTATTCTCCGGCATGCGTCGGATAGTCTGTGTACCCAACGGGCCCCGGCGTGTAAAACGTTGTTTGGTCAGCCGGGTTGAGCGGGATACGCTTTGCGAACCGCGCCGTCAAATCGGGATTGGCCAGGAAAGGCCTGCCAAATGCAATCGCATCGGCTTCGCCGGAGCGCAGTGCCTGCGACGCATCGTCGAGTAGGTAGTCCGAATTCAGGATCAGCGTGCCCTTGTAAGCCCGGCGAATAGCGGGGACGAGCTGCCGCGTCGCGGCAATGAAGTTGCTTTCGGGGCGCGACGCGCGCATTTCCAGGAACGCAATGCCGAGGCCGTTCAAGGCTTCCGCCGCTTTTGTGAACAAAAGCTCCGATTCGCTGTCACCACACCCTTGCGGATCATCATTCGGAGAAAGCCTCACACCCGTCCGATCGGCGCCGGCAACGTCGATGAGTACCTGGGCCGCCTCGATCAACAGCCGGATGCGGTTTTCGACGTTGCCGCCGTAGCTATCGGTGCGCCGGTTCGTTCCGTCGCGCAAAAACTGATCGAGCAGATAGCCGTTCGCAGCGTGTAGTTGGACGCCATCGAAGCCGCCCGGCCGCCAGTTTGTAGTCGCTGATGATCTCTTTGATTTCGTATATCTCGAGCGCTCGTGATTCGACGTAAGGCTTGGGGCCGTCATAGGTGTAAGCCCTGCCCGGAGCGGTGGTCGCCGACGCCGACACCGGTTGGGCGCCACCGAGATAGTCGGGGTGCACGATCCGGCCCATGTGCCAGAGCTGCGCAACGATGCGGCCGCCTGCAAAATCTGGACACTATCTGGGATGTTTCGTTTCCCATCAACAAGAAACGGTGGACCAGCTCCCAAATTCCAGATCATAAATAAGGATGCCCGCAGCTCTATGCGGGCATCCTTATTTCAGCTCAAGCGATGTGACAGAAGTCATACTTGTTGCGGTTGGTTAGTGATTTCCAGTTGCCTGTACAAGTAGCTCTGCAGACGGCATCACCTTATTGAGCAAGACAGCCTGAGGCTTGGCTGCGTTCTTAAGAAGATCCAGTTCTTCTCGTAGCGTGTCTGGATTGGTTACGCGATGGTTCTGTAGATCATCGAGAGCACTAAGACCGATCGTAGCCACTTGTGACAAGGTGCGCGATACCGGAATCAACTCTGCGGTGATATCCGATCGTCCCAGTAAAGGCTGCAGTTTTGCGTCGTTGTCGCGCCAAAGCACAAGCCAGCTCCGGGCCTCCTGCCATTGCTGTGGATCTGCTTTTCCGGCAACGATCAGCTTTGCGAGGTCGTTGAACTTTCGAGCGGTATCACTCTCTGGAGAAACAGCATCCACAAGCCGATTGAGTGGACTGGTGGTGTCGTAACTTTTGAGGTCTTCGCGGGCGTAGTCCTGTGGAGGCTGAACCACTGCTGCCAGAACTCTCAATGGCTCCGGATCCGCTTCACCGCTCATACGCTGCAGCATGAGCTCGGGAGACGACAGATGCTCCAGGCCATAGTATTGAAGCTTCTGCGATACGACTGCGAGCCGCTGGTACATCGAATCAACATCCCGGATCTGCTGTGGCGACCATAACCGCTCCGCGATTGCGGCTGTGCGGGGCCAGATGCGATTGTCGATATTCTCCGGAGTAACGTACTCGCTCCACATGGTGGCTTCGCCACCGAGGATGCGCTCTTTTTCTGCTGGAGTCAGTGAGGCCGCATCGCCGGCCATGGGATCCACCAGATAATGCTGTGCGGCTGATTGATTCAGATCAATGTAATAGCCGGTCGAGAGTAATGCACGGTTTCCTTGCCGCGCCGCTATGGCCAAATCCTTCCCCCCGCGCCACGAATGAATCACAACATCGCGCGGAGTATTGGGCTGCAGAACCTCATCCCAGCCTTCCATGATCTTGTGGTGGCCTGCCACGAGCTTTTGGATCCTGCCTGAGAAGTAGAGCTGCAGGGCTGCATCGTCCTTTAGGGCATGGGCATGCATATATGCCTGGATACGAGAGTTTGCGTCCCATTCCTTTCCGCTGCATTCATCTCCGCCAACATGAAAGTAAGCGTCAGGGAAGAGTGATGTCATTTCACCTAAGAACTGATCGAGGAATTGATAGGTGCTTTCCTGAGTCGGATCCATCGCCCCATCCAATATGCCCAGCTTCGTTGGGATCTGATAGGGTCCTTTACCGCTGGCCAGTTGGGGATAACCGACAAACCATGAGGTTGTGTGGCAGGGCATATCAAACTCAGGAACTACGCGAATTCCGCGGTCACGGGCATATTGAATGACCTCGGCAATTTGCCTCTGCGTGTAGTAAAGTCCTCCAGAGCCTTTCTCTTGCAACAAGGGATATCGTTTGCTTTCCACGCGAAAACCTTGGTCGTCCGAAAGGTGCCAATGCAAGACGTTGAGTTTGACGGCTTCCATCCCATCCAGGTTCCGTTCGATGACGGAAACAGGCATGAAGTGCCGGCCGACGTCGACCATCAGCCCACGCCATTGGAAGCGTGGCTTATCATCGATCGTGACTACGGGTACGCTGAACCCTTGTGGGGTGGTCCTGACCAGTTGTAGGAAGGTTTGTAATCCATGCAACACACCGAGCGGATTTGCCGCCGATAGCTGTACGCGGGTTGCAGAGATCTCAAGGTGGTAGGACTCATCCTCTTCCAGTTGTTGCGCTGGAAGGCTCGCCTTGAGGGTCCTTACCACGAAGTTTGGCTGAGAGGACTGCGCTTCTTGCCACAATGGAAGCCCGGTCTCGAGAAAAAGCGTATTGAGGAAACGCTGCTTTGCCGAGACTAGACGGGGTTCCGAGTATCCGTCCAAGGCAATGCGGAAGTTTCCATCAATCAGAAATTGTCCTTCGCCTGTTGTTACGTGCGTGGGCAGGGGCATGATCGGAAGCGGGGCATCTTCCTGGGCAAATAATGGGGGGGGAGTGATCAAAAGCGTGCGGAACAAAAAGAGAAGCAAAAATAGACGCAGCCGGCATTGTTTTTTCAAGAGTATATCTCCTGGAAGGAATTGTAATGCCGACTGTCGTGCATTTTAGCGACTGGAGAGGGAGCTAGGTACAGGTAAGGAGGAAGGCAAAACTTCTATCCTCTTTGGAATCTGGCGAGGACCTTCATCGCTAAACCTTGATAAAGATTCGTTTTCTATAGAGCACAAGAGCCGGCACAAAACAAACTAGAACAAAGCACATCGAATAGAGCAGTGAACCAAACGAAGGACTGACAATCGGCGAGAAGACTATGAGATAAATAAGTTCATTCAATGGGACCGCATGACCGTTCTCAATGAAATGAATGTGTTCGAGGGTAGACGCCAGCAATTCAGATAAGGCATACGAGAAAATTGCATTCGACCCGAAGACCTTCCAGGGATAGGTCCATGCTCCTCCGTTCTTCTTGATCTCGATCACAAAATGGCAGATGGCCAATGCCAGCAGCGTCCATCCCGCAGCAAAGAGCACATAGGAACTCGTCCACATTCTCTTGTTGATGGGAAACCAAATGCCCCAAATGCTTCCTAGGGTTAACCCCGCAATTGAGGCTGCCAACATGCCGGTCGCCTTCGTCATCATTCCCTTCTCCGTGCGTAGCCAGAGCCCCGTTAGCACTCCAAAGAGACAAGTTGCAAGCGCTGGGATGGTGCTGAGCAGACCCTCAGGATCGAACACACCCTCGTCCAGGCGAGCAGGAAAGAGCTTTCGATCGATAAACGCATCCAGGTTCATATACCTGTCGAGAAATGGAATATCTCGACCCGGCATACCAAAGCCCGGAACAGGCACCCACCGGATAAGTACCCAATATCCCAACAGGCACACGACCGAGGCAATAAGCAGCGTGACCACCCGCCGATCCCACAGGTAGAGCAGGGTTGCAAGTAAATAGCAGATCGCGATCCGCTGTAATACGCCATAAACGCGCATCGTAGCCACTGGGTAATCAGGAAACCCATGCACGATCAGACTGATAATAAAGATGAGGACAGCGCGCCGGAAAGCGTGCATGACGAGCACCTTCTTTGTCTCACCACGCGCGATCCTCGAAGCGGTAGAAAAAACAATGGCGATTCCCACAAGGAAGAGAAACGTCGGAAAGACCAGATCGGTCGGTGTAAATCCATTCCAGGCAGAGTGCTTCAGCGGCCAGTACGCAAGCTGTTCGCTGCCATTATTGTTGACCAAAATCATAAACGCTACAGTCAATCCCCGAACTACATCGAGGAAGACGAGGCGTTGGGAGGGTTTCGTGATCGTCTGCTGCGAGATACTATCGTTCATCCGAATATCGGCCCTCTTGCAACTCCCTGTAATGAGAGTAACCCATAGTGAGCAGGTCTATAGGTGCACATGGCTTGAGGGGTGCTCATCGCTTGAGCTTCGGAACACTCGAATCAAGTTGTCCACTTTAAGGCAGTCGCGCAATGGCTGTGGTTTGAAAAGATAAGGGAGGGATGTTTTCTTGGAAAACCACGTAAAGGCGGGTAGCTGCTGTTTACACCCGACGCGAGACAGTTATAGCCGCAACGGCATCCAGAGAGATGGACGTTGCGGCTATTCAAGGAGAAATGAAAATCCAGCCACACCCACTACTCGATCACTTCGATCGCGTAGTGGGTGTGGCAGTCAAGCAAGCTCAGAATGTAAATCTCGATGCGAACTGAAACTGACGTGGGGTATTGATATCGGTCGTGACCTGCCCGAATCGTGACAGAAAGAAGAGCGAGGAAACATGCGGCGCCGCAAACTGTACCCTGTTCGCGATGTTGAAGGAAGATACCTCGAAACGGAGATTCTTAGTTTCTCCAAACTTGATGTTCTTGTAGAAACTTAAATCCACATTCTTGGCCCCTTCCGTGCGGAGGTGGTCAAGATAGGCCGGCGCCGTTCCCGCTACAAATGGACTTGCGGGTATTTGAAAGCAATCCGGGGTGAACCATTGTGACGTAGTGTGCGGCGCGCCCTTGCTGGGATCACACGTCAGATCCGCTCGCTGATTGAAGTAGGAAGGTGCTACCCCCGAGGCCGGCGAATTGATGGGGACCCCTGTGCTTAGATAAAGGATTCCGCTAGTTGTCCAACCACCAAGGACGACATCAGCCGGTCCACTCAAGCGCAGTGCTCTTCCCTTGCCCATGGGCAGATCGTAGGATGCCTGACCTGTAAATTGATACTTCACGTCTTGTGGGCTGATGGAATGTTCCAGGTTCAGGTTCTTCGCATCCTGAGGCGATCCGTTATGGGTACCAACGAAGCCAAGCGGAGGATTTCCGTCGTCCGTGATCAGTTTGGCCCAGGTAAAGGAAGCCAGCGCGGTGAAGTGGTTGGTGAGTCGCCTCTGTACCTTTGTCTGCAAGGAGCTGTATTCGGAATCGCCGCCGGGATAGGCATGCACGACCACACCGTTGCCCGATCCGTAGCTGCCGTTGCCGAACTGCGGGAACTCTTGCAGTGATACAAATAGCGGAACTGTGGGTGAGCCACTATTCGCATTTGTGACCGGCTGGGTACCCGCCCACTGATTCGGCACCGTCGTGTTGAGCAATGCTGATTGATATTGACCGATTTGCCCCAGATTCAACTGGTTCAGATCGAGATTTCCAAGAGGCAGAAAAAGACCTCTGCTGCCAACATATCCCACGCTGAAAACGTACTGGTGCGGGAATTCGTACTCCAGGCCGAAATTGAAGTTATAGATAGTCTGCGTACGTTGGCTGTGCAGCACCGTGTTCAGCGTGGTGCCCAAATTGTTTGCAAGTCCGGTCGGCGCATTGAGGAACGTAACAACGCCCTGCAGGGAATGGGTTACTCAGCGAGTAGTTGCCGGTTGTGCTTGGAGCAGGACTCCCCGCTGCGGCGTTCGCGCAGAGGTTCGAGCCATTCAGCGTCGTATTGCCATCGGCGTTGTAACAGGTAGCGTTCCAGCTCGTTACCGTGTTGAAGCCATCGCTATCCAGACCGGCGCTTCCAACCTGCTGTGCACTTGGCCCGTAGTAGATGCCTCCACCGCCGCGGACGATCAGGCGCGGGAAAGCCTGCCACGATGCGCCGAGGCGCGGACCGAAGTCCTTCAAATTTGTGGTGAAGGGAGAGCGGGCGCCGTTGCCCACGAAAACCTCGGCTCCCGTGAAGGGCACACCGTTCGCGGTATCCGTGGCCGTTGGATTGAAGTACTCCAGCCGGTTATGACGCTCCGTTCGCCCACCGAAAATGTCCCAGCGAAGTCCGGCAGTGATAGTCAGAGTTTTGCTGGCATGGTAGGTGTCCTGAAAGAAGGCTCCGTAGTATCCGTTGGCTTCCGCGGCGAAGAGATCCTTGGTGAAGTTCGTGTTTTCCGATCCGGGCGTCGTTCCAATGCCTGCAAGGAACGAAGCGAAGTCGCTTCCACCAACGGGGTCTGGATCGGCGGTCCGTTGATCGGTAGCCGAGATGTCGAATTGGTAATTACCCGAAGGCGCGCCCGGCTGGCCTACATTCAGGAATCTCTTCAGATATTCCCCGCCGAAGCTGAGCTCATGTTTGCCCACAGAAGTCGCGATGGCTCCGTTCACATCGCTGTTTTCGCTGGCATATTGAAAGGTGTTAAAGTTCGCGGTGCCGCCGATGCCGCCTCCAACGTCGTTAAAAAGGATATACGGCAGGATTTTGTAATTCTCCGCCGCGGCCAGGGACGCCGGGAAACCCAGAGTAGTAATGTCGAACCCATTCTGGCGGGGATCGCCTCCCTGATTCTCGAAATGGCGAGTGAAAGAGTAGCGCAGCTGCAACACTGTGTTGGCGTTCAGCGTGTAGTCGTCCCCAATCAGAATGTTACGTCCGTTGGTAATGTTCTGAGCGTAGTTCAGATCGTAATCATTATTGAAGGCGTTCACAACCCCAGTAAACAGCCTGTCGAAGGAGAAGCGGCCGAAGAGGCGCTGCTTATCGTTGATGTCGTAGTCCAGTCGAACGTCGAATCTCTGCGCAGTTGTGGGGTCAAGACCAGGAACAAAAAGATTGTTGGTAGCTCCAGTGGTGTCTGAGTCGCAGGTCGCAGGATTTGGAAAATTGCACTTGGGGAACTCGGACAGGAACTTGAGCGCAATCGGGTTCGGATTAGGGATCCTGTTCCCGGCATATGGCTGACGTGTTCCGTCTGGATTATCAGGGACAGTCGGGTCATAGATCGTGAAGTTATCGGCGGAGAAATCTCCGGTTCTTTCGGCAGTTGTGGGGACGGTGAATATATTCGACCCATCAAACTGTTGCTGTTGGGTTGCTTCATAATCGCCGAAGAAAAAGAGCTTCTTATGCAGGATTGGGCCACCGAGCGACCCGCCTTCCTGATAGCGATGAAACCCGGGCGCTTTGTTCGGTGAGCCGTTTGCCAACTGACTTTGCTTGTTGAAGTAATCGTTGGCGGAAAGAACATCAGGGCGAATATACGCAAATCCATCGCCATGAAACGTATTGCCGCCTGATTTGGTAGCGAGGCTGATGACACCGGCGCCGCCGCTTTGATAGGAGGCCGGAGTGTTTTGGGTCTCTACCCGAAACTCGTCCACTGCATCCTCAGGAATATCCAACGCCGGAATGATGGCGCCGGCGTTGTTTTCAGCGATACCAAGTGGGCTGCCATCGACCATGAAATATACCGAACCTACGATGGCTCCATTGATGGTGTACGACGAGACATCGACGCCAGGACGTCCGCTCGATATGTTGGTGATCGCAAAAGAGCTGGAGGAGTTAGGCGCTCCATTGGCCGGTGTTACTCCGGCGCTCAGCTGCACCAGGTCATACACATTCCGCGTCAGCAATGGAACGCGATCGATGGTCGCCGCGGAGATGAGCTGGCCTACGGTAGAGTTGCTCGTATCCGCCAGGTCAGTCGCCGCAGTCACGGTAACGGTACTGTCTATGCTACCGACCTGAAGACCAATATTGACGGTGGTTACCTGATCCACATCGACCGTCACATTCTCCCGTGCGACGGTTGAGAAGCCCTGCTGGCTAACCGTAATTTCATAAGTTCCGGGGTTAAGCGAGACAAAGGAGTACAAGCCGGCCGCGCTTGCAGTGCTCTGCTGCGAAATACCGCTGGCGTTGTTGAGCAGCACGACCTTAGCTCGTGGAACGGCCGCGCCCGAGGGATCGGTGATGGTACCGCTGATTCCACCTCTACCTGCCTGCGCGAAAGAAAGGGTTGCTGTTGCTAGGAAAAGAAAAATTGACCATAGAATAAATCGCGCACTGACGGCGCATGGGTTCCCGAGTTTCACTGTTGACCTCCCAACTAAAAATTTGACTGCTGTGTTTCAAGGGCTGGAGCACTTGATTATTTTTTTAAGAGCGTAGAGGTCTCCCTTTCAGCCTCTGTCTTAGCGAGAAGGCCATAGAAGAGATCTCAAATTTGCAAAACAATAAAACCTGCGATGAAAGTACCATCGCAGCAAAACGTTGCATGCTTACTCTGGTATAGCCGAACACGCTTACACGCGACGCTGAGCTATGTGAGCCCTCTCGCGATCAGAGTGTTGTCGTCAATGGTTTCTACAAATCCATCTCCCAGGGTGTTGAGGGCCGCACGTAGCGTGCGGATGTTTTCCGTCGCAGGTATGGTCTCCTGGGCTTGCGGACCGATGGCACGATCATCGACGATGGACCTGCCGGTAATCGTATTTTTCTCGTCGTTGATAAAGATGGTCGGGTTTACGAAATTGCCATTTGCGTCCTTGTGCAGAACCCCGAGGTTGGTGATCTGACGGGCTGCCCCGCTATTTCGGATTCTGATGACAAGTGACACAGGAAGGGATTATATACAGGCGCAAGGCCCTGCACAACGTTTTCGTTTTGCTCATAGACCTGCTGATCCCGAGCAAATGTGTCTCCGGGCGGTTCAACTAATCCGTTATGGATGCTCGCAGCACTGTTAAAGCTGGGCGTATTAAACCCGGCCGGCGCTTCAGTCGCTGAGTTTGATGCGGTTCCAACTGGTCCGGTACCTAACGCGGTCAATGACGCGAACAGGCAAAAACAAAGGAGAACTTTCCTCCGAGGGGGCATGAGCGTTTCTCCAAAAGACACGAGCAGCCTATGCGGCTGCGAGACGTAAGTTGGCTGACTGTTGACCTCGCACCCTAAGTCGGGACGGAACATGGCCTGAAGTGAGAAGCCCGGTACCTTTGCAAACTGGTTTGGGTAAAGATTATTTCCACAGCGGAGAAAAAATGTAGAGGTGGCTTGCCGGTTCGACAACATCAGCCCTCCACCGCTCAAAGGGACTGCTGAGAAATCGTTTGGATGCGATGGCCGTATCTTTCGTCACACAGTACACAGGAAACGCTTTTGACAATAAGATGATGGGGGAGTTCTCAAACGTTCGCTGCATCCCAGCTTCGAGGTCATTTTGTATCGGGTGAAAATTGTCCTTTTTCTGCTGCTGGGGCTTAGTGCGGTCGCCTTGATAGCAGACCAGTCTTCGGTTTCCGTTTCGGCCCAGGAAGCCGGTACCAACCAGTCGAATCCTCAAGCCCCGGCCAGACCGCCGGCAGGCCGCCCTTCGGCTTACCCAGTCAGGCCGCCTGCCGATCCCGCTGTTGCGCAGCAAGGCCGCCAGATCTTTAGCGCAAATTGCAGTTTCTGCCATGGATCCGACGCCCGTGGTGGCGAAGGGGGTCCCAACTTAATCCGCAGTCAAATCGTGATGGACGATAACAATGGCGAACTGATGGCTACGGTTGTTCAGAACGGCCGGGCGGATAAGGGCATGCCGAAGTTCGACCTCACGATAGAACAAATATCGAGCATCGCAACCTTTATTCACAGCATGCCGGTCGGCGGCCGCGCGGCAACGACCGGCACGGTTGATCCGTTGGTGGGCGATGCCAAGGCTGGCGAAGCCTACTTCAACGGCCCTGGAAAATGTACCAGCTGCCATTCGGCATCGGGAGACCTTGCTGGAATCGGCGCAAAATACATTGATGTGAGAGCCCTGCAAGGCGCAATACTGTCCGGCGAAGGCAGAGGCGCAGGAGGGGCTGCTGCGTCAGCGAGGCTTCGCAAGACGGTTACCGTAACCCTCCGTAGTGGAGAAACCGTTCAGGGTACGTTGGATCAGATCGACGATTTTATCGTTTCTCTCACAGATGCCGATGGCAATTATCACAGTTATACCCGCCAGGGTGATGAACCGAAGATCGTCATGAAAAATCCATTGCAGCCGCACCTGGATATGCTTCGAACTTTCAAGGATGACAACATCCATAATCTGACTGCCTATCTGGTGACGCTAAAGTGAAGAAGACAAGAAATCTGCTGCTCGTGATTTCATTGGTTTCATCGGTTGCGGCTGTGCCGGCACAGGGGCAAGGGCTCGATCCTGTGTTGCTGACCAAACCGGCGACCGATGCCTGGCCGACTTACTCCGGAGACTATTCGGGCCGACGTTTCAGTTCGCTAACGCAAATCAATCAGACGAATGTGAAGAACCTGGGGCTTGCCTGGGCGAGCCGCTTCACTCCCGGAGTAGGCAACCCCGCATCCTTCGCAGCGCCTGGTCCCGGAAACCCACCGACCATTGTCGGCGGCGAAATCGAAGAACCAGTTCCGGTGCGCGGCGGAGGACGAATCTCAGGCGCCGTCCTGCAAGTTAACGGGATCCTATATGTATCCGTCCCTGATAACGCATGGGCAGTCGATGCCCGAAATGGAAATATACTTTGGCACTACTTCTGGAAGACTAAGGGTGGGACGCACATCGGGAACCGCGGCATGGGTATGTACGGCGACTGGCTCTACTTTGAGACGCCGGATGATTACCTGGTTTCGCTCGATGCCAAAACCGGCAAGGAGCGTTGGCACAAAGTGATCTCGGACTTCAATGAGCAATACTTCTCGACCATTGCGCCCATCGTCATCGGCAATCACTTGCTTGTCGGGACCGCCGACGATTTGGATGCCCCGGGCTTCCTGCAATCCTTTGATCCGGAAACGGGCGACCTGCAGTGGAAGTGGTACAGCGAACCCGAAAAGATGGGTGATCCCGGATCGGAGACTTGGCCGAACCTGGATGCCATGCGCCACGGCGGTGCGGGCACATGGGTTCCAGGCAGTTATGATCCCAATCTGCATCTCTACTACTTTGGAACAGCCAACCCCACCCCGGCTTTCTCTGGTGCGACGCGCGAAGGAGACGACCTCTATACCTCTTGCATTGTCGCTTTGAATGTAGATACGGGAAAACTGGCCTGGTATTACCAGCCATCGCCGCATGATACCCATGATTGGGATGCAGCTCAAACTCCGATCATCGTGGATGGACAGTTCAAGGGCAAGCCAAGGAAGCTGTTGCTCGACGCTAGCCGGAACGGCTACTTTTTTGTGCTGGATCGTGTAACCGGCGAGCACTTACTGACTGTGCCTTACGGAGATTCGCTGAATTGGGCGACGGGACTCGATAAGTTGGGCCGGCCCATCCGTGATCCGGAAAAGGACGCATCGCCAGGTGGTTCTCTGGTATCGCCTGACTCCGACGGCATCGTGAACTGGGAGCCGCCTACTTATGATCCGCAAACCGGGCTCTTCTACGTCGCTACCGACGAGATATATTCGGTTTACTACCGTACGGAACCGAATGTGAGGGCACTGCAGGGTCTTAACGGTGTTCAAGAGCAGCGAGTGGGAACGGTGGGCAAATATATCACTGCGATCGATTACAAGACGGGCAAGATCGCGTGGCGGCATCTCCAGCTTTCTGCCTCGGAACGCGGAAGTAATACCGGCTTGACCACGACCGCCGGAAAGTTGCTCTTCGGTGGCGATGCCAACGGCAACCTGGTCGCTTACGATCCGGCGAATGGAAAACCGCTATGGCATACCCATCTCGGCCAGGTATCCAATGCAGTGGAAACCTACATGATCGACGGACGCCAATACGTCCTGTCAGCTTCAGGCGATACCCTTTATGCCTTCGCTCTGAACTTTTAACCTTGGCAGTACCACGCAAAGCATCCGCAAGGTGGTCGCACTCACTCAGGAGATCGCAATGTATTCAAGACGGGAGTTCGGGCAGCTCTTGGGAATGAGCTTGCCTTTAGCTCTATCGCCGATGAAGATCGATTCCACGGTAGAGGCTGCCATCTCTACAGAAGCGAATGCGAAGTCAACGGCAAACGGCGTCAGGCTTGGCGTCATCACCTATAGCTTTAGTGACATGCCCAACGTGCTCGGGCAGGATCACGTAGATAGGGTGATCCAGAATTGCCAGGCTTCCGGTGCGGGGCTCATTGAGCTGATGTCGAATCATGCCGAGCCGGTCACCGACTATCAAATACAACAGGCTGCCGCGAGAGCGGCTCGTATGGCGGCTGCCGCAGCCAACCCTAATGGCGCGAGCGCGCGCCCTGGCGGCGCGGGCGGAAGAGAAAGCAGAGCGACGCCCACCCCGGAGGCGCTCAAAGCGCGCGATGAACTACGAGAATGGCGGCTTCTCACTCCCCTGAGCCACTTCCAGGATATTAAGAAGAAGTTTGATGACGCGGGAATCGTTATTTACGCCTACTGCGTCAACGGCATGGGGGCAGACTTTACCGATCAGGAAATCGATAAGATGTTCGAGCAGGCGCAGACGCTCGGTGCATCCGTAGTCTCCACCTCCACCACTCTTGAGGTCGCGCAGAAACTTGTGCCTATCGTCGAAAAGCATCAGTTTCCTGTCGCTTTTCACAACCACGCGAACCTGACCGACCCCAATCAGTTCGCCACTCCTGAAAGCTTCGCGAAAGCGCTGGCAATGTCAAAGTACTACAAAATAAATTTGGATATCGGACACTTTACGCAGGCGAACTTCGATGCGGTGTCCTTCCTGCAGCAACATCATGCGGACATCAGCCACCTGCACGTCAAAGACGTTAAGAGGGACGGCGGACCGATCCTGCCCTGGGGACAGGCGGACACACCGATCAAAGCAGTGCTGCAGCTTCTGGAAAAGAACCAGTGGCCGATTCCAGCCGAGGTAGAGTTGGAGTACCGAATTCCGGCAGGCTCGAATAGCGTCGAGGAAGTTAAGAAGTGCATGGCCATTATGAAGGCTGATTTGGCGTAAGAGCCTGGACCGGTGGTTGGGTCTGAATTTTCCAACGAGGGCGTATGGGCACAGACAGGCTGGGAATTGGAATTGTAGGGAGTGGATTCATCACGCGTTTTCACCTTCAGTCGTTCCTGGCGGTGCGCGACGCCGAGATCCGCGGGATATGGAGTCCAAACAGTAAACACGCTGGCGAGGCTGCGGCGCTGGCGCGGTCGCTCGATTTGGGCGATGCCTCCGCGTACGCCTCCATCACTGCGATGATCGCCGATCCGCGCATTGAAGCTATCTGGTTGTTAGGACCAAACCACAAACGGATAGAGAACATGGAGGAGATTGTTGCCGCCGCTCGAGAGCGCGCCGTGCCGCTGAAAGGAATCGCCTGCGAAAAGCCGCTTGCCCGCAACGTCCGCGAGGCGAAGCGTATGTTGCAACTCGTAAAGCAGGCGAAGATACCAAACGGCTATATGGAAGACCAGATTTTTTCACCAGCCATCGAAGCAGGACGCAATATCCTGTGGACACGGGGGGCGGCATCGTCTGGGCGTCCGTATCTCGCTCGTGCCGCCGAAGAGCACAGCGGGCCGCACAAGCCTTGGTTCTGGATGGGCGAACTGCAGGGCGGCGGAGTACTGAACGACATGATGTGCCATTCGGTTTTGGTGGTCCGCCATCTGCTGACCAAGCCAGGCGCTCCGTATTCGTCGGTTCGCCCTGTGGGCATCACGGCCCACATCGCAAGTCTTAAATGGTCGCGGCCGGAGTATGTGCGGCAACTCGCGAAATCGATGGGGAAAGCTGTGAATTATGCCACCCATCCCTCCGAGGATTTTGCATCTGCGACCATCGAGTTTGAAACGGACACTGGCACGGTGGCGATTGGCGAGGTGACTACGTCGTGGAGCTTCGTGGGTGCAGGCTTAAGGATCTCCGCGGAATTGCTGGGTCCGGAGTATTCGATGGCCTGGAATTCTCTCGACACCGGCCTGAAGGTCTTCATGAGCCGTGCCCTGAGTGGAAGCGAGGGCGAGGACCTGGTCGAGAAACAGAATGCAGAGAGCGGGCAAATGCCGGTGTTAGCCGGGGAAGCGGCCGCCTACGGCTACGAAGCGGAGAACCGGCACTTCACGCGCGCATTTCTGCACGGCACTCAGCCCGCTCTTACTTTTGAGGACGGGCTCGAGGTCGTCCAGTTACTCATGGCGGCCTACAAGAGTGCTGAAGAGCGCCGAACAATCGCCCTGCCGGCGCGCGGACTGGAGTCATTCACGCCCCTGGTCGCACAGGGCAAATGGAATCCGAAAACAAAATAGGATTCGCAGCGAATTGTGCAGTGAGCTTGGACCAAGTAGAAGAGTTGCGGTGTGGTAATGCGGCGCCTCGTCTTCTGTCGGCAGGGTCGAGAACTGGCGCGGTGTTCGCGGCGATCTGCCGGAAATGTTCAAAGTCATAAAGCAGACCAGGAAGCCTTGCTGGGAATATAAGATCCTGGCTGCCGGCCGGCTTTTGTGAGAACCAGGAATTCGTGGAGCCAAACCAACCGGCGCCGTCGTGGTCAGGATGTACGACAGGTATATTGACCAGTCTGCCGTGAACGCGGAGTAGGTGCGTCGCTGCGGGTCGAACACCGGAATATCGTGGGCACACTATAAGAGGAACCATATGGTTAACCGTCGGGAGTTTCTTATCGGTTCGGCGGCAGCAATCGGTGCGGCAAAAGCGTGGGGGCAGCCCACAGATCGAGCCAAGTTGGATCGCATCGCGGTGATGAGCTACAGTTTTGACTCTATCGTCAAGTTCGGCGCGCATGCGGACGATCCGAGTCGTACCATCGACATCCTGGATTTTCCCTCCATAATCGCCCAACACTACGGTGTTCATCATGTAGAAATTCAGCACAATCACTTTCGTTCGACCGAGCCTGACTACCTGGAGGAGTTTCGAAACCGGCTGAAGGAAGCCCAATCGCAGATGACTCAACTCGTCTTGGAACTCGGCAAGCTGAACATTTCGTCTCCGGATCCGGTGCTTCGGGTGGAAACGATTGACTTGACGAAACGGTGGATCGACCACGCGGTGACCCTCGGCTGTCCTCGGGTGATGGTGAACCAGGGCACGCTTGCGCCCGAGGTGCGTCAGACCGCGATCGATACCTTGAAGAAGATGAACGCCTACGCCAAAACCAGGAAGGTCTGGGTGACCATGGAAAACCGCGACGATCCCCCGGGAGAAGGCGGTCGCGCGGCCGCGGGGGCAGCGCAGTCAGATTGGCGTGACGAGTATGAAGTGATCAAGGCCGCCGGGATTTGGGCCAATCCCGACCCCGGTGGATTCCCCGACAACCAGGCGCGGTGGCCGGGATTGCACGCGCTGTATCCGTTGTCGTCCGGCAGCAGCCATTTACAATACAACCCGAAACGGTGGGACGAGGCCAAGGTGATCCAGATTTCGAAGGAGGCCGGATACAAAGGGCTGTTTTCGATCGAAGCCGTACCTGAAGCGAATGGCCGCGATCCCTACAAGGCGGTGCAAAGCATTCTGGACGCGTATCTCCGGGATGTCTAGCCGGAAGCGCCCGCGTGACGGCCGTGCCGCCTTCGTTGAGGCCGGAGGCGATCTTGATTCAATGCGACAAGCTACTTCTTTGTCCTGGACCGCGTGACTGGCGCACTTACGTGCGACAAGCTACTTCGTTGTCCTAGGAAACCTGGGGGGAAACCTGGGAAACCCGGGGACGTTCACCACGTTCACACATGGTTTGCGCGTATTGCTGGTCTCCAACCGCGCCAGTTTCGCTTACCAATAAATCAGGTTTTTCGCATCGTTCGCAGGTGCGGCTCAACAAGGGTGGCGAAAGCCTCAAGGGCGCCCTGCATGGCACGAGCAATCAAGGAGCTTTCTGGAGATAAGACTGTCGCTGGCTCGATGTTCCTGGCGATACGCCTTGCGCTCTCAAGTATCATGGAAATCCGCCCTTCACTCAGCCTTGATTACCACGTTATTGCCGAAGCCGTGGTAGTCGGGCACGATTACCTCCAATGGATCTGCCAAAGCAGGGATGAGATTGCACCTGAACGCTCCCTCACAACCTCTTGGGTTGGTTTTGGATCCGATCGAGTTCGACTGGATCGAGTTTGACTTCGGGGAAGTCCACCACGGTGTGGGCCACGTGGTTCATGTAATTGGTAAAGATGCTCAGCGCGACGTGGGCGACGGTCTCGACAATTTCGCCATCTGCCAGGCCGGATACCCGTGCCTGAGCGAGGTCACCTTCGCTGACTTCGCCGCGCTGCACGACGATGTTGCGAGCGAGTTTGAGAATAGCGTCGGTCTTGGCAATCGCCGAAACAGCATGACCCGCGTCGGCGATTTCCTTTTCAGTGAGCCCGGCCCTACTGCCGAAGAACGTATGCGCGCTCACACTGTATGCGCATAGGTTGCTCCCGGCGACGGTGAGGGCGATCTGCTCGCGGAGCTTGGCATTGAAGCTCCCACAGTTGAGCGCGCCGCTGAAGTTCAGATAGCCCTCGAGCGCCGCGGGCGCGTTGGCGAGCACGCGGAAAAGGTTAGGCAGGATGCCGAGCCTGGCTTGCAGGTCGTCGAAGAGCCGCTTGGTCTTGTCAGTCGCTTCCGCGGGGTCAATTTGAGCGATGCGGTTCACTTTCCCCTCTTGGTTGATGCTTTCGTATCTTCGGCCACTGTTCGAGAAGTGATGCGATGTACTAATCAAGTCGCGTGCCAATGCCAAGGGGTATATTCGGTTACGGCATTGAAAACAAGCCGCTCCGCGCAATCTGCGGGCGATCTGCGATTACGAACCTTCGTAGTACATTGTGTCCGCAAATTCCATCGGTACGCTCTAGCGTTTTATTGGGTTGGTCCAAGTGAAACGCACAAGTACGTAATTCACGGTGTCTTCTATGCGAATATGCGGTTTGTGGAATTTGCGGGTCGCCTTCGAGGCAGCCCTCGTAAGTAGAAACCTGTTTGAAACGCACCCCATCGCGCCAAAGACTAGCTGAGAACGCATCGCATCCCCCGGGGAAAGCTGATTTAACTCCTTAGCAGCCTTACTGCATCTGCAATGCCAAAATGGAGAGAAGCCAAACATTTACGATCTAGCTAAATCGCGGGGACTTTTCCAGGGCCATTTTAGGATGTTTGAAAAGCTGCTCGAAGTGTCAGTCGATATCTCGACAGAGTTAGTTACTCCAATGATTGTGGAGTTGCCGGATGCCGGTCGGATCCGACGCCGTAGGGATGATCTCACCCGATGCGATCCGAGAGCTAAGCTCGATGTCTTGTTGGAGCAAGGTGACGATAGCCTGTAGGTCCCGGCCATCCAATTCACCATCTTTGGAGATGTGAACCCGCCAGTCGCTGAGATCTCCGCTAAACCAGAATGTCATGGAGCCTTTCATCATTTATCCCTTCCTTTCCGCTGGCGTTGTAAACGCCACTTGGTTGATGCTTTCCTATCTCGGCCACTGTTTGAGCGGCGATGCCATGTATTAATCAAGTCGCGTGCCAAAAGGCATATTCGGTTACCGCATTGAAACAAAGCGCTTTGCGGCAGTCCCCCGGGAGATCTGCGATTACGAACTTTCGTAGATTACGGGTTTTCGTTGTCGTTCTAACGACTATTCGTAGTAAATTGCGTCTTAAGTTCCATGAAGGCCTTGTTGCCAATCAACGAACCGGAACGCTTGGAGGCGCTGCAACGGTATCGGATCCTCGATACGCCTCCGGAGGGGGCGTTCGATAACATCGCGCAGGTGGCCGCAGGTTTGTTCCGGGCGCCGATTGCGATGGTCTGCTTGGTAGACCACGACCGTATCTGGTTCAAGTCGCATCCCGGTGTCGAAACTCAGCAGGTGGCGCGCGAGGCTGGGTTGTGCGCGTCGGCGATTCTCTCAGCGGAGGTGTATCACGTTCGCGACGCCATTCACGACCCGCGAACACGCGCGAACCCCCTTGTGGCTGGACCTCCCGGCTTGCGTTTCTATGCTGGTGCCCCGTTGCGCACCCATGACGCTTTCAATATCGGCACCCTCTGCGTGGGCGACCGAGCGCCCCGGGGACTAGCCCCGGGCGAAGCGGAGATGCTGACGAAGTTGGCGGCGCTGGTCATGGACCAGATGGAACTGCGCTTGGCGGCAATGAAGGTCGCCGAACTGGAACAGGTGGAGCGCAGGATGAGCGATCAACTGCGCCAGGTGAACGAGGCCCTGGGGCAGAGCGAGGAGCAGCTCCGAGATCTTTTCGACGAGGCTCCAATCGCCTACGTCCATGAAGGCGTAGATTCTCGCATGATCCAGGCTAACCGCACAGCGATGAGAATCCTCGGCCTCAAGCCCGAGGAGGTCGCCGGAACCTTCGGGAGATCTCTCGTGCCCGATACTCCTGACGCCCAACGCCGGCTCCGCGAGTGGCTCAATCCCATCGGGCAGGGCGCTGACATCGGCGGCTCCATACTGGAACTGCGCCGCAAAGACAACGGCCACCCGGTGTGGATCCAGTGTTGGTCCCGACCGGCCGCCGGCCGCGATTACACACGCACGATGTTCATCGACATCACGGACCGGGTATTGATGGAGCAGGAACGGGCCCGGCTTGAGGAACAGAACGCCTACTTGTGGGAAGAAATCCGCAGTGGACAAAACTTCCGTGAGATCATCGGCGAAAGTCCAGGCCTGCGGAAAGTAAAGCAACAGATTCAGCTTGTCGCGCCGACGGATGCCACGGTGCTTGTCACCGGAGAAAGCGGCACCGGCAAGGAGCTCGTCGCCCGTGCAGTTCACGACCACAGCGCGCGCAAGGGCCACCCCCTCATCACGCTGAATTGCAGCGCAGTGCCCGAGGGCCTCTTCGAGAGCGAATTCTTCGGTCACGTAAGAGGCGCATTCACCGGCGCTCTCAAAGACAAACCGGGCCGCTTTGAACTGGCCGACCGTGGCACACTTTTCCTCGACGAGATCGCCGAAGTGCCGCTCGCAATGCAGGCGAAGCTGTTGCGGGTTTTACAGGAGCAGGAACTAGAGCGCGTCGGTGACACGCGCACGCGCAAAGTGAGTGTCCGCATAATCGCTGCGACCAATCGCGACTTGAAGAAAGAGGTCGACGCCGGCCGCTTCCGTCAGGATCTTTTCTATCGACTGAGCGTTTTCCCGATCGAAGTCCCACCACTGCGTGAGCGCCGCGATGACATTGGGCCGCTGGTGCAGCACTTTCTGGAGCACAGCGCGCGGCGATTGAATCGTCCCGCCACGCGAATCACGCAGGCGGCACTCAGCCAGCTGATTGCCCATGACTGGCCCGGTAACGTGCGCGAGCTTCAGAACACCATTGAGCGCGCGGTCATCCTCTCACTAGGGGGCCGCCCCCTGCGTTTCGACATGGCCGCGTCGGATGCAAGTAGCACGCCTGTGGCGCACACGACTCCTACGGCTTCACCCCCTGCCCTGCCGACGCGCGAGGAATTAAAGCGCCAGGAACGGGACAGCATCGCCGCCGCGCTGAAAGAAACCGGCGGCAAGATCTTCGGCCCAGGCGGTGCCGCAGAATTGCTGGGCATGAAGCCAACGACGCTGGCTTCGCGTATCACCGCTCTAAAGCTCAATCGAAAATCTGTGCTGTGACGAATTGTGTCGGGTCAAGCAAACTCAGGAAAACTAAAAACGGATTGACTGCGTTTACTCATGAAGATCAACATGTAACAGATATCCTCTCCGCCACAACTTTCCAAGGAGCTGCCGCCGCGGGTGCGGCCGGAGATGCGCCGACCCAACCAGGAGCCAATAATACGACCGGAGGAACAGCCGAGAGCCGAGCACAGCAGATCGTGGGGCACTAGGAGGCGCAGGTAAGAAGTTCAAGCCGAATGCTCAGTTTGATGGGGCCGCCGCAGCCATCCTTCAGCAGGGAGCGGCTCAACAGCAAGCAGCACAGCAAAAAGCAGCCTGCTCTGGGTCGGGAGGTTCATGCCCACAATGAGAATGAAGTTCTTTTTCAGACCCTTATTCGCCAGCTTCTTCCCTCTCTTCTGCGCTCAGGCGGCACCACTGCGGGTTGTGACGGTTGACCAGACAGGTGCGGTGTTTCCGGATGTTCTAGTGATAGTGAAACCGCTGGAAGGAAGCGGAGAAGTCTTTAGGGCGCTCTCGGACAGAAACGGAATGATTCCGACGCGCGATCTTGCCCCCGGTTCTTACCAGCTTATTGCGACCTGCCCGTATGGCCTGTGCCAGACCACAGTTCGTGAGTTCATGGTCAAGAACGATCCACTTGATCTGAAGCTTCCGCTAGCTGTAATGCCGACCAGCGGAAACACCGTGACGATAGGCCATATAGAAAATCGTGATGTCGAAGTTGAAGACCGGGAAGGAAAGCCAATTCCGTCTGTTTCGTTACTCGTTCGAGATGCGACTGCCCAAAATGAGAGGTGGTACAAGACCGGTGCCAATGGAGTGGCAACCATCGACATGCCCCCCGGAGTCGAGACAACGGTTGTTGCGGTGCATCATGGGAGCTTAATCGGCAGGGATTTTAAGACGAGTGACATGAACGAAAAGGTCGTCCTGCGTTTTCAATGAGTGCCATGTAGTCCGCCAGATAATGTCGCACGACGTTCTACTCAGCTAGCAGGCCGTCCTTCTGGGGCGGCTTCGCTGCGTGTGGCTGGGACCGTAGACGCGCTGATGCGGTTCTGGAAGGTATATCGGAGGTCCATCGACTCGCCCAGGGCCGCTGTTAATTGGGGACACTTCAGCCTGTTTTCGTTGCGTTTATGGATAAGCCGCCGTTAAGCCGTGGGAGTGTGGACATCCTGGAGGGATTTTTTGGCTGGCGAACCGGAATCGGAGTTGGCTTCGATTCGCCAATGCACCCATACGGGCCGACCCCTTCAGTCGAAGTTTCATAACGAATGGTAACGGCCCGTCCCGTCCCCGGGTTTTCCCCGGGTTTTCTTCCAGTTCATGGGGAAATGAGGCTGCTCTGATGAACTGGTACGAACGCCTAAACCGTCGTTGGAACGACCTTGGTCTACAGTCGACAGATGGGGGCTGTGGTGAAGAGGCGATCCTCGCCTTCGAGACCCGCAACTCAATCAAGATGCCCGCCGAGCTGCGCCTCTACTTCCAATATGTAAACGGGATGAGCATGCGAGGCGGCCATGATGTCGACGATAACGGGTTTAGCTTCTTACCTCTTGCGATGGCGCAGAGCGTAGCCGTTTTTTCATCCAGAATGGGGTGGGAAATAGGAGTTGGCGTTGGTCCTGAAACAGCGTTCGTGTTCGTGGACTATCTACAATGGTCCTGCGCGTACGCCTTCGAGACGAATCCCCAGAATGCCGGGGCCATCTACTTGCTTGGTTACGCGACACCGAAACGCGTCGCTTCATCCATGAGTGAGTTCGTCGCCATGTACTTAGCGATGATCCGCTTCTCTACCAACCCGGCTAGGGCATAACCGCAGGCCGTCTCTTCGCAGGCGGCCTTGCTGCGTCTGGCGGCCCGTAGACGCTGGAGTGGTTCTGGAGGTATCGGAGGGCCATCGCCACGTCCGGGGCAAACCCGGGGACGTTCTGTAGTGGACCCCAAAATTGAGACACGGTTACGGCAACAAAATCGGGGACATTTATCGGCCATAATGGAGTTGGCCGATGAAGAAGAAGAAGGCGAGAAGCTACAGTACAGATTTCAAGCAGGAGGCGGTGCTCCGGATGGCGCAGGCCACGAGCATCACCGGGCTAGCCGAAGAGTTGGGTATACGCCGGAAGTTCCTTTACCAGTGGCGCCACCAGTTTGAGGCCGAAGGCAGGGCGGGGCTGGAGCGGCGCAAAGGCCGACCGCCAGGAAGCACGTCACAGATCGTATCTCCGCCAAGACCCAGTGCAGCCGAGTTGCGGATTGCAGAACTGGAGCGGCTGCTAGGACGTAAGCAGCTGGAGGTGGATTTTTTAAAACGAGCCTTCGAGCAAGTCGGGGGAGCAGCATCGAGTCGTACCAGCGATGGCGGCAAGGAGTCTATCGCGGCATCGAAGTCTCGCTCTCGCTCGAAGGAGTAGCACTGACCGTGGAACAGCAATGCCAGGTGGCCGAAGTAAGTCGTGCCGGTTTCTACCGCTACTTGCAACAGACTGCGCCAAAACAGGCAGACCTGTTGCTGCGCGCTCGCTTGCAGGAGTTATCAGTCGCCCATCATCGTCTTCGTGGCTACCGCATGTTGACCGCTCTGCTTCGGCGTGAAGGGCAGCTCGTCAACCACAAGCGTGTACTGCGCTTGATGCGAGAAGACAACCTGCTTAGCTTGCGAAGGAGAAAGTATGTGTTTACGACCGATTCGGCGCATGCTTTGCCGATCTATCCAAACCTGGCGCGGCGCGTGAAACTAACCAAACTCAACCAGTTGTGGGTGGCCGACATTACGTTCATTCGCCTCCGCAGTGAATTTGTCTATCTGGCTGTTGTGCTGGATGCATACTCACGACGGGTGATCGGCTGGGATCTGGGGCGGACGCTGGAAGCTGAACTGGCGATTCGAGCTTTGCAGATGGCACTGAACGGGCGCGATTGGAAAGCTGAGGAGCTGATCCATCACTCCGATCGAGGCGTGCAGTACGCTTCGTGCGATTACATAGAAATACTGCAGCAAGGCGAGATTCAGATCAGCATGAGCCGGCGCGGCAATCCGTATGACAACGCACGCGCAGAGCGGTTTATGCGCACGTTGAAGGAGGAGGAGGCCTATGGGACTGACTATCGCGATCTGAAAGACGCACGCAGTCGAATCGGGGATTTCCTGGAGAAGGTTTACAACCGACAAAGGCTGCATTCCGCGTTACGATATCTAACACCGGAAGAGTTCGAGCAGGCCAGCGAGGCCCGCGGAAGTGACGGCACTGATGGAAGCGGTGGAAAACCAAAAGCAGGTTTACCACCGCTCCCACAGGCCTTGGAAATCCCTTCGGGATTCCCACACTCCCGCGGCCAGACGACTGCTTTATAGATAAACAAAGCCAAAACGGGCCGAGGTGTCCCCCATTTAATTGCCTTAGGCCGTGTCTCAACTCAGGGGTGCAGTCCATTCACCACGTTGGCAAACCCGGGGACGTTCACCACGTTTACACACCATTTTCACGAAAACCCGGGGACGCTCACCTCGCTTTACCTAATCAAACCGTTAGTATCGTTAGCCTCAACTCTGCCGATTCGTGCAGAGATGAGGGGACAGCATAGTGTTGGCGCAAAGCGAAGATGTCGCTTAGTCTGCAAAGCGTAAATGTCATTCTAATCCAGCAGCAGCCGTGCGGTGGTAATGTGCGAAATCGCGTTCTTTGCGATTTCCAAGGGCTATGGTAAGCGAGGAAACGGCTTTTTGTTTTCCTCGCTTTCCATCAGACCGGCATTTCCACCGCTTTGCTTTAGGGCATCAAATGTCTGAATAACATCGATGAGGGAATCGCGTCGCGGAAACTGGGAAGTGAAAAACTCCTCTCCACTGCTGGGGATATCCGGCGACAGCATACCTATTGCTGCGGAGCGCTCATGCCACAATGGGTGTCGCGGCGATTCCGTCTGGCATCAGGTGGAGAGTTGGGACAGAAGGGAGGCCAACGCTTGCGGCGCCAAAAACCGAACGTGCTGAGGTTACTTTGCGTCCGTCCCCGGGCTTTCTTCACTGTGGGCGCCGACAAGGCTTATGACACGAAGGATTTCGTCAGCACGGTGCGGGAGTTGAATGTGACGCCGCGCGTTACCAAGAACGACAAAGGCCGCCGCAGCAACCTGGACCGCAGAACCACGCGCCAGCCCGGCTATGCCATCAGCCTGAGCCGGCGATGGCTGGTCGAAAAGGGATTTGGATGGTTGAAGCAGACCGGCCCGCTGCGCCAGGTTAAGCTGCGAGGCATGGAGAAAGTGGACTGGCTATTCGTCTTCAGTTGCGCGGCGCACAATCTAATCCGATTGCCGAGGCTGATGGCTCAACCACCGGAAATGCTCCGGGAGAAGTGTGCCTGAGCACCGGTTGCGAGCCTCGGGGATCATTCCCAGAGGCTCGCAAACACCTATACACACCGGCCAGAACCGCACTTCAAACAGATTTAGAACGGGAAGAAATGAAAATCGCCAGGAAAGACGCCTCAATCAGGCGAATTTCAACGAGTTCCTAGAAGTCGACTTGAACCAAACCGCAGCGGCGGCGCTCACTGCGTGAGCGGGCTCTTGCATCAAATAACCAAATCGGTCGCTTTATGCCATTCATAGTTTCACATTCACTCATGCCGCAAGGCGCTTATTGGTGCTATGTTAGCCGCACGGAGACTCGGAATCAGGCTAGAAGCAAGTGTTCCCAGCAGAAGTAACAGTGGCACCACGGTGTAAGTGACTGGATCGATCGCTGGGACATCAAAGAGGAAACCAGACACCAGCCGGGAAGTCCGAGGTCCACCACCAGCCCGATCGCCAGTCCGGCGGCTAACAATGACAACCCTTCTCCCAGTACAAGCCACGCCACTCGAGTTCGCGTCGAACCCACAGCCATTCGTATCCCAATTTCGCTCGTTCGTTGTTGCACTGAAAACGAAAGAAGCCCATAGATGCCCACCACAGCCATCAACATGGCAATCCCTGAAAATACTGATAGCAACATCGTCTGGAAGCGCCGTCGCGCCGTTGCTTCCGACGCTAGCTCGCTCATGGTGTGTATGTCGGCAATGGCAAGATCGTGATCAAGGCTTGTCACCACAGACCGGATACTTCTCACCACGTTGTCTTCTGGAAGCACTGAGCGAACCGCAAGATATGCCTCAGTGGCTGGAACGTTGATCGTATCTGTCTGCCATAGGCAAGTATAGAGTTGCAATGCTACAGGTGTTTCTGGGCCTATATTACGTACGTCTCCTATGACGCCCACTATTGTGATCCACGGATCCTGCGGCGACAGCCTAATATGTTGACCTACCGCATGGCTACCCACAAAATATCTCTTCGCCAACGATTCGTTCACGATAACTGTTTCAGGTGCGCCCGGCCCATCTTCATCGTTGAACCCTCGACCCTGAATTAGTGGAATCCCCATGGCAGAAAAATACTGCGGTGTTACTCGGCGAGTCTCAATCAGTTGATGTTTCTCGTTGGCGTATCCTTCTGCCTCAAAATCATTCATGCTTTCCGAGTGGCTCAATGGCAATAAATCCACAAATCCGGCTGCCTGCACGCCAGGTGTCTGTTTGAGTCTGTCCAACAAGCCAGCGAAGAATAATCTGCGCTTCTCCGCTGTGTTGTATCGCGGATTCACCGATACTGAGGCCAGTTGTGAGCTGAACTGTATGTTGGCTGCGACCGTTGAAGGGTGGAATCCCGTCGGTACAGCGAGCACCTTCGCATAACTCCTCAGAAGCAGGCTCGCGCCCGTGAGCAACACCACGACCAGGGCAATCTGGGCAACCGCGAACATCTTGCGCACCCATCTTTTGCTGCCAACAATACCGCGCATGCCGCTGCTCTTGACAAACTCGGTGAGGTTGATGCGGATGGCCATAATCGAAGGCAAGACTCCAAACATCAAGCTCGTCATAGCCGTGACCGCGACGAGAAAGACGAATACTCTTAGATCCAACATTGCATTTTCCATCCGCGGAATATCTCCTGGATTAAGTTGCAGCAACAGATGGAGCAAAAGCCATGCCAGAGCGCCACCTGTACAACCCGCTACTACCGTGAGCATCAGGGATTCGGTCAACATCTGTCGGAGTAATCGTCCTTGCCTCGCGCCCAACATCGCCCGCATGCCTAGCTCCTGTGTACGACTCGCCGTTCGCAACAGTAGAAGGTTCGCCGCGTTTGCGCATGCAATCAGCAGCACGAGCCCTACCGCTCCCAGCAACAGATTCATCAGCGGTTTGACCGGGCCAAGAACCATGTCGCGAAGTGGTTTGAGAACAGCAATGAAATCACGATTGCCGGGGCTGTGCCGTTTGTCAAGATTGCTCATTATCGTGTTCAACTCGGTTTGCGCCAGGCTCAACTTCACGCCGGGCTTTAGACGACCAACCGCAAAGGCTCCGCAGTCTGGACAAACTATTTGAGTGGATGGCACCCAAAGCTGCGTCCTATCGATGTTTCCGTACCCCGCAGCGAGATCGCTGCTGTGCGGATACTCAAAACCCGATGGCATCACGCCAACTATTTGATAATCTGCTCCATCGAGATGCACCACGTGACCAAGAATCTCGTGTTTGCCTTCATACATGCTTTTCCATAGCGCATGACTGATAATGACAACTCGGCTATTGGCCGGTCTCTCATCATTTGCATCGAAGGCGCGGCCAATCTCAGGCTGAGATTGCATGGCCTTAAAAAAATCAGCATCGACCCTTGCCGCGCCAACTCTCTCTAGTTGGTTACCTTCCGCCAAATTGGAGGTAGTCTGCTCAAAGAACGTCATCGCAGTAAAGGAAGTACCTTGCTTCTTCAATTCGAAAGCATCTGCGAAAGTCGGGTTGAACACTTCTACAGGTATATTCATATGAAGTAATGCAAGGCTCGGCGTATAGATATAGACGATCTGTTCAGAATCTCCGTACGGGAGCGGGCGAAGCAGTACGGCATTCAGAAGGCTGAAGATTGCAGTGCATGCCCCAATCCCCATTGCAAGCATCAAAATCGTGACCACGGAGAACGAACGGTATTTCAAAAGTGTTCGCGATCCGAAACTAACATCTTGCAGAAAATCTTCAATCCTTGCCGTTCCACGCGCCTGATAACACTCTTCTGTCACCTGAGACACATTGCCCAAATGTTCTCTCGCCGTAGCCTTCGCCTCCTCAGCCGACATCCCGCTGGCGATAATCTGTTCGGTTTCGCGGTCCAGATGAAACTGGAGTTCCTCGCTAAGTTCGATGTTCTGTGAATCCTTAAAAAAAACTGACTTTAGCCGAAGAATAAAACTTCTAATTGTACGCATACTCATCCCCTCACGCCGATTCCAAAACGCCACGGACAGCCAGCGACAACCGATCCCAGGACTTTTCTTCTGCCCTGAGTCGCACCCGGCCTGCTTTGGTGAGCGAGTAGTATTTGGCACGTCGATTATTCTCCGACTTGCCCCACGATGCCTCAATCCAGGCCTGGTGCTCAAGACGATGCAGAGCTGGATAAAGCGCGCCCTGATTCACCTTGAGCACATCCTTTGAAAGTTGCCGAATGCGCTGTGCGATGGCCCATCCATGCATCGGCTCCAAATTCAGTATTTTCAGGATCATCAGGTCTAGAGTCCCTTGCAGCAGATCCGTGGATTTCGTCAATAGTCTTTTCTCCCCTCATACATTGACAGGAAGAATACCGCTCCTTGCAATCTGGCGCAACACTCGAAGCAGAAACTCTCTCGGAGATAGCTTTGGTAAGATGGCAATTTGAAAGTTGGCAGAACTAAGGCCATCGAGTTGATTAGTTCGCCTGGGAGGGTTTGGGAGCATCGGGGATGGCTGGCGCAGACGGCACAGACACGCCAGACTTCTCGTTATAGGCTTCTACCACGGCTTTGGTGATGTCGCTCGACGGCGACCAGTAGAGCACGGTGGGAGTCTGCTGTTCCTGGCTTACGTCGATCACAAGCGTGTAGCCGTGTTTGTGCGCGTAGTCGGTCATAATATCACCCACCTTCGAAGCGATGCGATTGACCAATTGCTGCATATCGGAGTGGTAGTCGCTCTGAGCATCTTTAAACCCGGGGACGTTCACCACGTTTCTGGTACCGGCGGCGACCTGTAAACGTGGTGGACGTCCCCAGGATTACGCGAGCCATTGCAGATCGTCAACGGCGCAATCGACCTGCCCGAACGGCCGGGCTTGGGCATCGATCTCGACATGGAATGTATCGAGCAAGCCCACGGCCTCTATCGGAAGCTGGGATTGGGAGCCCGCGACGACCAGGGGCCGATGCAATACCTGGTGCCTGGTTGGACCTTTGACCCCAAGCGCCCCTGCCTGGTGGCGAAATAAAGATCAAGCCGGCCAGGCTTCTCGCGTGTCATCCCGAGAGCCTAGCCGAGGGACCTGTTGTTCACTCCCCCAAATCCGGCCGGGACGATAGTTTTGTAGGAGTGGCTGAATGCGAATGTAAAAGCCCGGCACCTAAGCGATCCACGCTCAACCCTCAATCAAACTTTCTTATCCAGATATCCCGTACAGAAATCTTGCAAGGCTGGCTTTCAATCTCGAACCCGATCAATCCGGGTTGGTTATTCACTGAATCGCGATTGTCATCGATGAACACCGCCATCAATTGGCCGTTCATGATGTGCATCATCACTCCGCCGCGCGCGATGATTTCGTAGTCATTCCACTCGTTGACTTTCACATAGCCGCCCAGAGCGCGTCTGTCGCCGATGTTGGCGACCAGGCGATTGCTCTGGCCTGGCAGCGCCTGCGTTACCTGGCCTCGGTATGCGAGTATGCCCTGCATCGTATTTTCTGAATACCACTGGCCGTTATACGAATCGGCCGCTGCACTCACGGGGAACCAGAAGTCCGCCTGGGGACCGGTCATCATGAATTTCAAATCGTAAGGAGGCTGTCCCTCGGGCTGGGGGCGTGTCCATGGCAAGCCGGTCGCGCTGCGATACTGAATGCCGCCGCCACCCCCCTTTTCGATCTTCATTTGCAGCTTCAGGTCGAAGTCGCGCGCTTTGTCGCCCCGATACACAACGTAATTGTTCCCCTTCGGCTTACCTTCCAGTGTTTCGCCCACCATGATGCCGTCTTCGACGCGCCAGATGGTTTCGTCCGCATCCCACCCGGCAAAACTCTTTCCGTCGAAGATTTGTTTGTAGCCCGTGTGATCCTCAAAAGAATAGGGCGCCGGGTCATGGAACTTCGGCATGCCCGGGAGCTTCTCGCCGTGCGGGCCGATCCGAGGTGGGCCCGCCGCGGGTGACTCAAGCGCCGATGGTACCGACTGAGCCATCAGTGCAGACGGAGCGAATAGGAAAAGGAGCTCAAGGCTAGCCGCGAGTAACAGGGTGCGAGAGGAACGCGAGTAAAGACGATGTGTTGCGGACTCGCCCATCAGGGGCGTGGGAACATGGCTGCGGGTCGCCCGGCCACGGGTGAGAGGGGCCATCATGATTCGATTGGGCGCGTGAATCGCACCGAACTTAATTGGGTCGAACAGACTCGTCATTAAAAAATCTCCTCGATTTGCGAGAGATGAGGGGGCAGGGTACCTCTCCCAATCTTCCGTTTCATCCGAAATTCTACAGGAGGAGCAACGAGGGATTCGTGGTCAGACGGGGCCGCAGGAAACCAGTGGACGGGTCTCCTGTGAACCAACTTCCAGCGACGGCGGATGTCAGACGGCAGTGACAGATCGGGATGTTCACCAGTCCGACTCTCTAAAAGATACAGATATGATTACGTTCCGTCCGTCCCTGGGCGCTAAAACAGGGGTCAAAATCGGTGATAGAAAATCATCACCCGAGCCTCACAAATCGCTCTACGGGCTTTGTAGTGCGTTGCGATTTTCATGCCGACGCCCAAATTGACTTTTTCCGCAGCCTGTAAAGCCCTGAATTTATACACCGGAACGTTCTCGCGGGTTTGAAGACCCGCTTCCCCGGACTAAAGTCCGGGGAAGGCACGGATCAAGCCTGCAGCCTGCTAAAAAATAGCGTGCCTGGGGTCCGCCCCCTGACTCCATGGCTCTAAAAATGTAGAAACGACAAACCGCAGTCTCTGCACTTCCAGAGACCGCGGCAGCGTGTTCGCAAGCGTTCGACGAAGGTTGCGGCAGACCCTGCACAACTGTGTCCAGCAACAAAGATGCTTGACTGGATTTTTCATCAAGAAAAATCCAGTCAAGCCAATGTTGTTCCGCTACTTCTATGCGGGTTCTACTCTAGAAGTACACCTTGGCTCCGATTTGAATTCTGCGCGGCAGATGGGTGCTCGTCACCTGCCCAAAATTGGCATCGTTCAGATTGGAATCTACTCCCGAATAGTTCGTGTGGTTGAATGCGTTGAAGAATTCTCCCCGCAACTGGAATTTGTAACGTTCGCCGATTTGAACGTTCTTGATCGCTCCCAGGTCCCAGTTCTGGAAGCCTGGCCCCACGAACGAGCCGTTACTGCTCGTGCCAAAGTGGCCCACAGCCTGGGAAAAGGAAGAGGTCGAGAAGAACTGGTTAAGTTGCTTGGGGCGAGAGACCGGCGCAATCTGGTCCGCACGCGGAGCGATGCTCCCGTTCGGTGAGCTGATACCCAGCCCTCCCGGATAGGTTCCCGCAATGCAGCCATTTGGATTGTTAGCCGGAGCGATGCAGGCAAAGGGATCGACTGCCTGTGTGACAGTCGCAGATTGTCCGGTTTCGACCGACGTAATGCCGGAGACTTCCCAACCGCCGAGAACGTGCCCGGTGAATCCATGCTGAGCGGTATAGAACGGCAACTGATAGATATAGTTTGCGATGAAGATCTGCGGCGTATTGAGCGACGACGGACCGTAATCGAGTCTCGGATTGTAGGTATCGGTAGTCGCCGTGTCGCGATCGTTGGATTGAGTGGTGAGGTTCCTGGACCAGGTATAAGCAATACCAATCGTCAGGCCATTGGCGACGCGACGGTTCAGAGACACCTGCAACGAATTGTAGTTATCGGTAAAGCCGGGAGTGCGCGCCTTGAAGTAGGAATAGCCCAGGAACGGCCGTACAGCATTTACGTCGGCCGTCGGGTTAGCAGCCCTGGCGCTGAGGGTCGGCTGGTTCAGATCGACCTCACCGAGCAACTGCCGGCCTGCTGTACCGACATACGCTATCTCGAAGATCGTGTTTTGTAGAATCTGCTGCTGCAGCGACAAGTTATAGGAGGCATAAGAAGGCACCTTGAACGATGGACTGCCGGTCAGCTCAAGACGATTCGGCGCCAGCGAGGCGGCCTGCGCGCCTGCCAGTGGATGGTCGAAACTCGTATTGTTTACCGTGGAGGTCTGCACGAGCGGCGGGTCGGTGAACGCATTATCCTCCCATATGCCGTTCAGCGAGCGGTCAAAAAAGATACCGAAGCCGCCACGGATGGACAATTTACCGTCCCTGGTGGGAGCGTATGCAAAACCCGCGCGTGGACCGAAGTTTTTATTGGAATTCGGATTGACACGTGCTCCAAACGGAGAGCAGGTCACGCCCGGAGAAATGGCCTTGGCCTCATTGCATGCTGTACCCGCAGGGAAGATGATGCCGTTCGTGTAGGTAGCGGGCAGACCTGTTCCTGAGACAAAATTACCGTTCGCATCGATTACAGGCGCCAGAGAGGGGTTATACAACGACGGAAGGAAGTTATTGAGCGTGTTGCTTGAATCCGTCGGAGACGGGAAGTAGCTCCAGCGGAGTCCCAGATTCAAAGTCAACCGCGGGGTCACCTTCCAATCATCCTGTCCGTAGGCTTCCACATTGAAGTAGTGAAGATCGGGGATAATATCGCGGCTCGACTGCGTGTAGATGCTTGTGTTACCGAGAAGAAAATCCTGCCAGGTATTGAAATTGAAACTGGCGTTGCCCTCCGAAGCATTCTCTGTCTTCAGCAACTGCGATACGGAGATACCGACCCGAAACGTGTGCTTGCCGTGAGTGAGCGAAAGATTGTCGAAAAAGGTTCGGTCCAGATTGCGTTCGTGGTAGGGAGCGCTGCCCTGCGCAAGGCCGGTGATCGTGCCGCCGGTGAAGCTGATACTGGGAATACGTCCGTAGGGATCCACGTAAGCGGTATTGTTCGTGAGACTGGCGGCGACCGTGGGAGAATTGGCGACGCCGCTCAGCGTGGCGGCGATGGTTCCCTGCGAATAGGCGAATTCAGCTTCGTTCACAAGATTCGGGGTGATGGTGTAGGTCAGGTTTCCCACCACGTTTTCGCCCGGGGCATTGACGGCGGTGTTGACCAGGTTTGGATAGTTCGCGGCCGCAAAAAGACCTGTGGGGAAGTTCTCCGGCGTCTCGTCCTGGATAGCGCGACCGAAGAAATGGATCTTGTCGGTGAAGTTGTGATCGATGCGGATGATGTCTTGACGGACGTTATTCAACGAAGAAAAGGTCGTGACGTTGTTGCCGCCGCTGTTGGCCGCGAACTTGTCGAAGACATTTGCCAAATAGACCTTGGCGTTTTGGCTGTAGCAAGAGGGGTTGATGGTGCTCTGCTGCGAGGCCGCATTGTAGGTGACGCAACCGGCTGGGGCGCTTGCCGTAATGTCGCCGGCAACAATGCCGTTGAGCTGCGCGGTGGTGGGAGCGGTAACGCTGTTGGTCGTCGGCGAACTCACCTTGCGCCATTCCTCCGACCAGAAGAAGAACGTCTTGTCCTTTCCGCGGTTGTAGACCTTGGGAATCCATAACGGACCGCCCAGGGTGAAGCCGAAGTTGTTATACCGCTCAACGCCACGCGGCGTGTCGGTCTGGTTCCCGAAATATGTATTCGCGTTCAATATGTTGTTGCGGACAAATTCGTAGGCGTCGCCGTGGTATTGACTGGTTCCCTGCTTGGTCGCTACCAGCACCTGGGCGCCCGCGCTTCGACCGTAGCTGGCATCGTAGGTGCCGCGCTCGAGCGTGAATTCCTGAATGGAGTCGACGCTGGGCACGTTGAGCAGCGTGGAGTTTGACCCGCTGTCGTTAATATCGGCCCCGTCCACCGACCAGTTGTTGGCCGTGGACCGAGCGCCGTTCACGGCAACTGTGCTTGTGTTGTTCAGGCCGAACCCGGTCTCATCGCCCAGCCCGCTCACTACGCCGGGCTGCAGAGTGACCAACTGCTCAAAGTTGCGATTGCTCAGTTCCAGTTCCCGTACCTGGGTGCCGCTGACCGTGCCGGCCTGTGCACTGCTGGAAGTTTCGATGGCGACGGCAGTCGCCTGCACAGATACAGTCTCATTGACCGCGCCGGTCTGAAGCGGCGCATCCACCGTTCGCTTTTGCGCTACAAATACAGTGACATTTTGCGCCTTGAAGGCCTTAAAACCAGGCGCCGAGACAGTGACGGTGTAGGTTCCGGGAGCAAGATTGGTGGCCGTGTAGCTCCCGCTCCTGTCCGTCTGAAGCGTTCTTGCATTGCCCTTGGTAGCCACGTTGGTTATTTCGACCGTGGCGCCGGGAATCACAGCGCCCGATGCGTCGGTCACGTTCCCGGTGATGCTCGCCTCAACTTCCTGTGCCAGCGAAAGATTCGAACAACTTAACCCGAGAAGAAGCAGCAAAGAAAATCTGCGTAGGTACTTTCCCATTCAATGCCTCATTGAAAAACAGTTCGACGTTGTGTGGATTGCTCTTCCGAAAAGCTGGCTGTGTCTCATCGAGAGATTCGGTCTCCAATCGCGTGGCTGCACGTGCAACGAACGATGAGCCGGCGGATCAAGATGCCGGCGCTCCGTATGGGGCCGGTGAGGTTCGCTCTCGCGGACAAAGGCAAAGTGCTTTCGGGTAGCTAGGAGGTTCGACCCGCATAGTTGTCGTATTTGTGTATGAATGTTACGTGAACATTACATCAACGTTGTGCTGTACAGTAGAACGGTTGTATAGGGTTTGCAAGCAATTTTTTTACTCTGTTTGCAGGGTCGAACCCTCTCCCCGGTATCGACCTTTATCGAAGAGCGAACGCACCTTTATCGAAGAGCGAACGTACCTTTATCGAAGAGCGAACGTACCTTTATCGAAGAGCGAACGCACCTTTATCGAAGAGCGAACGCACCTTGGGAGTTTTCACGCGCTCAAATTTTTCATGCTCCGGCATTATTTTTTCCGGATGGCCTGTAACCTTTCAGGAGATTGTGAGTCGGCAGGAATATGCATCAGTGATGGAGTTGATTTACCAATTTGTCGCCGCAATTTGTCGCCGCAACGCTGCTTTTTCTCTCGTCACGACCACCGCAGTTCAGTTGCCGGCTTGCTGGACGGATAGAGTTGCTGCTCTGCGGTAAGCAGGTCAAGCACTCCGGACCAGAAGAAGGGGTTCCTCTTTTTTTGTGGTCATTGTTTTTCTGTTCATTGCTCCCGAGTTTTGCGGAGACACCCAAAACAAATGTGATACCATCGCTGTTCCGACTCATCGCCTGTTCACGCTGCAGGAGTGGGCGGCGGCCGGCGAACAGGCATGAATGTACCGACAGGAATTCGGTTGGGAGCGGTGGCCGCGATCCTCTTGCTCTGCTGGAGCGGAGAGCGCCTCAGCCTTGGGCAGAGTGGGCCGCCCACGCAAAGCACGCTGCAACAGGCGGTGATCAATGGATCGGCCGCTTTGCAGAAGGGTGATTATGCCGGCGCCGAAAAGGCCTTTCGTGAGGCGCTTGTCCTGGATCCGAAGTCGGTCCCTATCCTCAACAACCTTGCCATCTGCGTTGTTCGCCAGCAGCGGGAACAGGAAGCGATTGCGCTGTATGAGCGCGCGCTTCGGCTTAAACCGGACGACTCTGTTACCCAGAGGAATCTTGGCATAGCTTATTTTCGCGCTCACGAATATAAACCGGCGCTTCCCCTGTTGCAGGCCTTCGCAAAGGAAACGTCCAGCTACCAGGCGCTCGATCTCACCGGCCTTGACCTGTTTGCCCTGGACCGCTATAGCGAAGCCGCGCAATATCTCGAGGCTGCGCACAAACTCGAGCCTACAGATCTGCAGACGCTTGACATGTTGGGAAAAGCGTACCTGAGGACGAAGAACTATTCCGCGGTGACCGGGGTGTTCAGCCAAATCATGGCGATCCGTCCCGATTCCGCCGAGGCGCATGTGATGATGGCCATGGCGGATGACAAGCTCTATCGCCACGACGACGCCCTCAAGGAGTTTGAGGCCGCGCGCGCCGCCGATCCTCACTATCCGGGCATTCATACGGGGCTCGGCATTATTTACTGGAGAAATGACAATATTGATGCAGCCGAACGCGAGTTCCATGAAGAATTAAGCGGCTACCCGAAGGACCCGATCGCCAACTGCACCCTGGGCCAGATTCTGCGCGGGCGACGCAATAAGCCCGCCGAAGCGATTCCGTATCTTGAAGCGGCGTTGGCCGTGAATCCTTCTTATCGAGACGCACTGCTGGAACTGGGCCAGGCCAGGATCTCGCTCGAACAACCGGACGCAGCGATCGAGCCTCTGCAAAAAGCGATAGCCCTTGAGCCGAACGATGCTCAGGCGCACTACATTCTGGGAGCCGCCTTCAACAAAAGCGGTCGACCGGCCGAAGGTGCAAGGGAGCGAAAGATATGTGCGCAGATCCGCGCGAACGAGCATGCGCAAAACGAGACGGGGGCCGCAGGCGCACACTGATTCGTGGCCTATTCGGCTTCAGTGGAGGGTCCTAAATCCTGCGACAACGCGCAGCAAAATTTCATGTCCATCCGGCAATTTATCCGGCACTATGCACGAAATGTATCAACACAAACCTCATAACGCGTTCTAGTTAATGCGGCAATGAAACCGGCAAAAAAGACGGCGTTACCGCACTCGAACATCACCCCTCCTGCGGTTCATAGGTGACTTCGGAATCGCTATAACGCGAAAAGAGCTCTTCTCCGGCGCGGATATCGCGTAACGCTCGAAATCGGAGAGCGTCATCTGCTTCTACCTTGTACTCTGGCGGACACCGCACTCTGTTCCAGTTCTAAAGCAGGTTGCGAAGCTCCATGAAACGGGCTTGCACGACCTCCCAGGACGGGTGAGAGCCGAGGGAAACCTGGGGACGTGAAGCTGTGAAAAATTCGACATAGCCCCGTCATCACACCTTCCCGCCGCCGAGTTTCCCACCCTTCAGTCCGCAGCAATCTCTGTGGGTTGTGGTGTGGGGATCGGTCTGCCCCACCACAACCGCGAGAGCAGATAGCAGACGGGCCCGCCGGCAGCGACGAGCAATCCGAATAGCAACGCCGGCATATGCGCTACCTGTTCGGACCGGGATGCGTAAGCGGCGTACACGAGCAGCGCCACCGGACAGACGCTAACCACCCACACGCCGACCATGCCGCCGGGAATACGAAAGGGCCGCACCATCTCCGGTTGCTTGATGCGCAGCGCGATGAGCGCTGCAAACTCGAGCACCAGGCTGGCGCCATACAAGATCAGATCGATGGAGATGAGCCGCTCGTAGGTGAATCCGAGCGCCAGTGCCCAGCCGAGGCCGCACAGCAGAATGGCTACCCAGGGGCTGCGCCGGCGGTTGCGCCGCGCCAGTGCGGAAGGCATCATGCGGTCCTCCGCCATCACTACCGGCAGCCGGGTATAGGAGAGGGTGAGCGCATTGAACATGCCCACGCCGTTGATGATGCCGCCGATGACGACGGCGACCGCCAGCCATGGTCCGGCAAGCAGGCGCGCCGCATCGGTCCACGAGCCTGTTGTGAACTGATCTACGGGGATACCGGCCGCAGCGATGGCACTGAGCGGAAGAATGTAGGACAGGGCGACGATTCCGCAAGTCGCCAGCATCGCCAACGGATAATTGCGTCGCGGATTCTCCACCTCCTGCGCGACGGTCGAGGCGTTGTCCCAGCCCATGTAGTTCCACATCGCGACCAGCAGGGCCGTGGTGATGTTGCCGTAGTGATTGGCGCCGTGCGGCGCGGCCGATTGCGGATAGGAAACATGCTGAAGCAGGTGATGCCATCCAACCCAGTAGCCGCAGCCCACCAGCACGACGAAAGGAGCGAGCAGGGCAACGAAGAGTACGATCGCGCTCCGGCCGACAGTGCGTGCTCCCCCCAGGTTCCACAGGCAGCACAGGATCACAAAGGTCACCGCCCACAGAGTTGCGCGGTTGCCGGCGGTCCATGTGGGAAACAGCCGCCCGAGATAGAGGACGGACAGCGTGGGATAGATGGCCATGTCGAAGATGCTGGCAGCCAGCGAGAGCCACGCCTCCTGGTAACCCCAGAAGGGGCCGAAGGCTTGCCGCACCCAGACATAGAAGCCGCCCTCGGCGGGCATGGCGCTGGCCAGCTCGCCGATCATGAGGGTCGTGGGCAGACTCCACACGAAGGGAACGATGGCGAGGATCAACAGCGCGCCGAAGTACCCGGCGCCGCCGAGCGTGTCCTCGATGCCATAGGGGCCACCGGAGACCATAAAGAAGGTCGCGGCGATCAGAGAGAAAAGGCGCAGCCGTCCGCCTTTGTGCCGCGGGTCCGGTGGATGTGAGTCGGCCATCTCAGCAATATACTGGAGAAGTCGAAATGCATCCCCTCACGCTACGCCGACCGGCTACGCGGCCGGCGCGCACGCAATCCCGGCCTGCGAAACTTCCTCGCTATGGAATGGCACCAACCGCAGCCAGCCTGGCACAAAGACCTGACCGACAAAGGGGACCTCGTGGTACAGGGTCAGATCACCGTTTCGACGGGGCCAGGCCTAGGCATAAAACTCAATGAGGAGCGATGCGCGGCCTCTGCAGGCAGGGTGAGTTCTTCACCGAGCCTACAACCTATTGAGATTCGCAGGTCGGCGGAGAGAAGGCGTACACGTAAAGGGAGAACGTCGAGACGAGCCTGGGAAATATGGAGACGGGAGGTTCACTAGACCGCGCGCCGAGAGCGAACCGACGTATTCGAGGTGAACTAACAGTCTATCCCCGGATCTCCCCGACAACTCGGAAATAGATTTCAGTGATGGTATCCCCACAATTAACAGCTGCGTGCGCCCTATTTTCCTAACCGACCGCACCTCACTTTTAGGATGCACTACAACGCGTGCAGTCCGAAATGCCCCTAATTAGGCGGAGCCGGGTTGCGTTCGGTGAAAGGCAATACGTGCACCATAACGTCGGTGAATTCGGTGAAGATTCCAGCGTCGGAGTGAGGACAAACTAACTCTGCTTCGGCAGCATGATAGACACCGGGCTGGATGTTCTGGTTCACCCGAACCGACAGCCGTATTTCCCAACGCAATCTCAAAATCGACAATCTTTAAAAACAGACTGAGTGGTCCGAGAAGCGACCGTTGCCCTAATTGCTAACTAGTAATATCGGTGCGCGAGGTTTGCTTTTCTGCGGGAAAAGTTGGGCTTGGCAGATCTGCTAATCGCAGACTAAGAGCTCCTTCCAGAAAAACAATTTGGGGATATAATGTGCCATCTAAACTTAATTCGAGAGGCGGACCATGTTTTTTCGGCTCGCATTGTCAGCGTTGCTCTCTGTGCTACTCACGCCGTTTCCTGGCCAAGCACAGACCGACCTCGTGCCATCTCCAAAAACTGCACCGCCGAAAATGAGCCCGCAAACTGATCCGTGGGGCGGTCCCAGTGCCGCGTGCACGTACAAAGGTGCTACAGAGCCAAGTTTTCGTCATGTCAAGCCACAGCCACAGATTCTTTCACCTGTGGCTCACCTAGATCAGATTAATGCAATAGCCTTCATCCCAGACTTTAACTATGTAGTTACTGCAAGCGGCGATGGAACAATTCGCGTCTGGGACTCGGATACTTCGAATCAGATTGAGTCGCTGTTTTCGGACTACACGCGGAACATTCTCGACGTCGCCTCCCGCCCCTCGCACGCGACTCAAATCGTAGCGTCGATAGCCGACTCGTCCGGGTTCTTCAAATCCAGTGTAATTGCCTTTGACTTAATAACGGGGATGTCGCGTCCAATATGCTCGGCGACACGGGTAACCCAGTTAAAGTATTCCCCGGATGGGAGCATGTTAGCCGTGCTTGACTCCCAAGGCGTCTCTATATGGAATGCCGATACCTTTAAGCTCTTAAATCGCATTAACGGCCCTTCAAAATGGATCCAATACCTTGATAACGAAACGCTCGCAACGTTCACTGGTAATTCCGTGGTATTCGTCGATGCCAAATTAGGAGCCGAAAGAATGTCGCCAGTCCCCACGGGCGTCGGGACGGCCTTCCTTTTAGATGTAAATGACGGCGTTCTTTTTCACTTAAATAAAAACATTCTGACGGTATGGTCACTGGCGACGGCAAAGCTCGTTAACAGTGTCACCCTATTTTCTAGTGTCCAGTACCTCGCATTCGATCAAGACCAGGGAAAACTATATGCGAGCGGGTTTGAGAGTTTCGGCTTTGGCGGCAAAGCGAATTTTGTATACCGCATCTCGGGCGCCGATTGGAAAAACATGGAGGTATTCGGTGGACCCGACGATCGCATCACCGCGCTGGCATTGGCACACGGACATCTAATGGTTGGTGAGTTTCGAGGTCAAGTGCGCCGATTCGATGCTCGAAAAAATTTTGAGGTAGGGCCGGATCTTGGTGTACGCGCTGAGGATATTACCTCGATCGCCACATCAGCCGGTGACCACTACATCGCTGCGGGCGACAGAAGCGGCGTTATTTCGGTATGGGAGACGGATTCCGGAGCCTTCAGGGAAATCGACCACTTTAAGGTACGTAAGGATCTTGAGCCTTTTTTTCCAGCAGGCCTAGGAACTCGCGGGGTGCGCGAAACCTTTACCGTGGGCGAACCCAAACCGCCGCCTTTTCTCAGGGTGTTAACCATGACTTTTGTTGGCAACTCCACTATGCTGGCCATCGCTTATGGTAGCGGCCATACATTGGTGATAGATGTCTTATCTGGCAAGATCGCCGTTGATGCATCCATATCAGACGCCGGTCTTACTAATTTCGTTTCGATTGGGGGTACGAAGCTGTTCATCGGTTCAGACCAATCGATCCACTGGTGGGACATTGCGGCCGGTACATCTGGTGCTCTAACGACCATTGTTCAGAACCTCAGCTCTTTATGTCTGACATCCGACGGAAATACTTTAGTTGTCGTCGGTGGTGACGGTTTACAGGCCTTCGATACGAGGACAAATTTATCGATTAATGCAGTAGTTCGGCGAGGGTTGTCAGGTCCGATTGTGGTAGCCGACGACAATCAGTCGGTTTCGGTCATAGCTGTTAATCAACTCGTTACCTGGCAATTCAGCGCTAAGTCGACTTCAACCGTGACCCTAGATCGTGGAATTCCAGCTGGGGTGGGACCAGATCTTCGAGAGGAGACCGCATTCTATGTCTCGTCCAGCCGAAAACGCGCAGCGCTGATCGGCTACGGAATTCATATCTGGGAATCGGCCAACCCGTCGGTGCTTAGGAGGATAGAGTCAGGTTTTTCAGTCACAGCTGTCGCCTTAAGCTCAAATGGTAAAACGGTCATCGCGGGTGGTCGCGACGGAACAATCGGGTTCTTCGATCTTGCCTCAGGCAGGGAATTGGGAGGCATCCTATGGATTTCGTCTTTGGGGTGGTATGGCAGAACAACAGATGGATTGTTTGACGCATCCCCTCTTCTGTGGGATCGGTTGTCTTTCTCCCGAAGTGGTCTAGGCCTCGCGACGCTGAGTTCCTCGGACATGTTTAACCAGTACTTCACGCCAAACGTAATTCCGAGAACGCTCCTTCAAATACCCCCCGCCCCGGGCTCGCAGGTTCCGCCCGCCGGAAATTCTCATAATCCGCCGCCGGTTCGGAGTGTTCCACCGTCCTTAAGAATTATTTCGCCGCTACCAACGATAACAATCGGTCACGGGGTCCTTCAGGAGCTGACTGCAATTCGCCCTGGGAATGGAGGTCCGCCGATATCCATTGTTTACCATCGTCCTCAGCCAGAAGGCAGCCTCGTAGAGTCTGGGCTCCGAATCGCCGATCAAAAACTTGTCATCTCAATGCAGGTGACTGATCGAGGTGGTGGACTTTCAACTTGCAAGCTATTTCGAAATAGTCATCTGATCCACTCCTTTGTTGAATTCCCTCGCGCCCCGCAGGCAAGCGTTACTCTTACTTGGGAAGCAGAGATGCTTCCGGGAAGCGTAGAATTCAGCGCATATTGTTTTGACAAATTTGGCAGTCGAAGCAATGTCGTTCGATCAACCGTGGTGGGGGACGACAAGCTCAAGGGCAAGAGAACAGCTTACATTATCGGTGTTGGTATCGGGAATTATCGGCGACCAAACCTGCATCTCGACTATGCTGCCAGCGATGTCGAGCTGATGACTGATGCCCTCAAGAGCAGCCTTTCTAATGGCGGTAAGTTTGACGATATCATTCCGATCAAATTGCGTGATGCAGAAGCGACGAGTACGAATATTTTGGCATCACTGGAGCTTCTTGCTGGCACTTTCCGCGGAGATCGTACTGTGCTTCCCAATCAGATTCGGGGGCTAAGTGCCGCTAACGCCAATGACACGGTGTTCTTTTATTTTTCGGGACATGGGACAAAAAGTGGGTTGAGATACCTTCTTTTGGCTAGCAATTTTCAGCGCGACTTAGCATCAGGTGGTGCACAGGGAACCGTGAGCGATCTGGAATTGGCTAATGTTCTACAGTCGATAGATGCCTCGCAAATCATTGTCGTCCTTGATGCATGCGAGTCGGGCGCTGCCCTCGATACCCCGCAGCGCAGCGTTGGTCCGTTTAACTTCAAGAGTCTTGCTCAAATGGCTTACGATAAGGGCATTTTTGTCATTTCTGCCACGCAGAGTAACTCGGATGCGCACGAATCATCTGATTTGTGCCATGCACAGTTTACTTATATCCTTGCCGCGGATGGCTTGGTTTCATACTTAGCGGACTGGCGTCCGACCGACGGAGTGATCACGACTACAGAGTGGCTGCAGTATGGTGCCGAACACTTGTATCCACAAATCCCAATCAAGCCGTGCTCCATAGGCGCTAAAACACGAGATAACGCTGTCTTTGCGGCGGCTAGGACGCCTCGAAAGATCTGGGAGCAAGTTCCGCGCTTATTTCTGCCGGATGTTTACTCTGGCTTTGATTTCCCCATCTCAGATATTAATAAGGGGAACATGCACTAAAAAGTTATTTAGAGTGAGACCGGGGTGCAATTTCTGTGCCTCAATTACGCGCTAGGTCGGCCACTGCCTGTACGCTCAAAGAAAGTGAGTTTGTATAAAGGATGAGTCTTCCCATGAATCAGAAGAACCGAAGCGAGCTGTCTCTACCAAGCCGCCGCGATTTTGTAACCTCATCGTGTGTGGCTCTCACCTCTCTATTAGGCGTTGATGCCTTGGGCCAGGGATCGCCTAGGCCGGACAGCGCAGAGCCTGCCCTGAGCCTGAATCATTTCGACTTTGGCAAGCAGTACAGTTCTAGCGCGACAAAAAGGCTACTGGCTCCCTCGAACGGCGCGAAGGGTGCTTCATTGGCGGCGCCGACCGGAATTCCGTTCTGGGTGGGACCCCACAGAGAGAAAATTGGTGAATGCGACGAATGTCGTATTTGACCCACAATTAACGCCGGCCGACTACAAACTAGCAGCGACGCTCCTTAGCTTCCGCGCGTCTCAGAGCGATTTAGGTGATGTGTGGTCAAGACTTACTAACAATGCCCAATTAAACATAAATCCGGCGAGCGTCTCGTCCGAGGGGGACCCTCTCAATTGGATACTGATGACCGGAATAAAACTTGCGCAGAATCTGCTTAACACAAATGATCGGCAATCTGTCTCCCTGTCTCAAAAGAGCACAGCGAGTAACTCTGGAAACAAGCCGACCGCAACGCTCGCCGCGCCTGAGGCAGTCGTCTTTAAGAAGGGGGTTTGCCAGCTCGCCGTGACGCTAGAGGCACAAAAGAAGCAAAGCGTCTGGGACCGGTTGTTGGGTCTATTAAATACCTCATCGTCCGTTATAGGGCTTTTGCCGATTCCAAAGCTCTATCAGAGTGCCCTCACTAGTATTACATCCAGTCTCAGCCAGCTTGAGGGCAATTCCGCCAATGCAAGGCTAATTACGGTTTTGGGGGGGATGCAGACAACTACAAGCTGTACTCAGGGGCCAATTCGGGTGCGGATCTAACACTTAGATCGGGCAAGTGGGTTTATATTGATTCTGGTTTTGCGCAAAAGAATTTCGATGCCCAGAACAACCTCAACAATGTCTATCTTTACGTTGGCGGAGAGCTTTATCAGGTTACCGATCAAAATCATAAACCTATAGATACGACTTATGTTGTTGTGGACGTAAGTCTTGATAAGACGACTTAGGCAATTTGTCGCACCGCGTGTTGACGATTTACCGTCCAGACTGCTGGGAGCTAAAACGGCGACATGATACCTATTGCAGCAGGTTCAGTTGCTCGCCGGTAACGCTGGCCGGGAAATTTGGGAGAATACGGCGACATGATACCTATTCGCCGTCACGAGCGACAGCGCTGCAACAGGTATCATGTCGCCTCATTACCCACGGTTGGGTAAAATTCGAACTACGCTACGCACCTTGCATCTCCATCAGTGATGGTCTCCCTGCTCGCTCCGATACAACGCGCGCGCCTCAGCCAAGTTAATTCTTGCGCTGTGTCCGTGGCGCTCGAGGATACTCAGCAATTCAGCTCCGCTGATTAGCGTTAGCGGTTTGTCTTTCGCGAACTCATAAGCATCACTTCCAAAGGATGCTGTGGTCACTAAAAGCCCTTTCATTGCTCTTTCGTGTTGTACCGTTCCATAGAGATCACGAACGGCAGACACGCCGACCGTGTGCGCGTAACGCTTGGCTTGAATCACAATCTTCCCACCTCGAACCGGGTCATTGTCGTACGCAACGGCATCAACGCCTCCATCCCTGCTCGCCTGAGTAATCCTGACCTCTCCTCCAATGCGACTAAACTCTTTCTCGAACACCTCTCGAATCAAATTCTCAAAATCCTGCCAGTCCATCGACGCAAGATTGGTCTTTACATCCAGGGAGTCCACGACCCCATAGGCTTCAATGAAACGAGAGTCCTCCTTGTTCAGTCTCGCTATCGGTCGAATTGGCGCAAGATCAGCGAGTGCCGTACTAGCGACTCCCTTCAAGCTCTTGAAACAGGCTTTAGGGTCAACTCGATTCAGTTCAAGCGCCATAAATTCATCGCGCCGTCTGTCCCCGTCGGTCACAATGTGCCGATTTATCCCGGCGCTCTCTATCCCCAAAGGGGGAAACCCGGGGACGCTCACCTCGTTTCCCCCGGGTTCCCAATGCGGGCGGCGCGCCGCCGCTCAGCGAGTATCCCGGTCCGCGGCAAAGGCTAGGAAGAGGGAGTAGAAGCCGTGGGACTGCTGTCAGCAGCGGAGCCGTAACACGCCCGCGGAGAGCGGACGAAGGGTATCCGCGTCAGGCACTTTGCAGCGGCTTGAAAAGAAGAGAAGCCGAGTTCATGCAGTAGCGCAGGCCAGTCGGCGGAGGCCCATCATTAAATACGTGGCCCAGATGCGCGTCGCATCGTTTGCAGGCCACAGCGGTGCGCTCGCCGAAGCTCCTGTCTTCCAGGTCCACAACATTCTCTTTGGCGATCGGCTGCCAGAAACTGGGCCAGCCGGTACCCGATTCGAACTTCGTATCCGAAGAAAAGAGCGCGGTATCGCAGCAGATACAACGGAAGATCCCTCGTTCATGCACGTTGAGATAAGCGCCGGTAAAGGCCATCTCGGTATCTGCCTGGCGCGCAATGTCGTAGGCATTGGCGGAGAGCTGTCGCCGCCACTCCGCGGCGCTCTTAACCATCTTTTTCACGCGGATCACGCCCAGGGGCGCTCCGGCCGGCGAGAATTCAGCGATTTCCACCTCCGGGATCGGTCCGGACGGCACACTGGCTTCGACCAGAGCAGGCTGCGAACGGAGGGACCACGCAGCCACGGCCGCCGCTACCAAGCCGCCACTAAGAAGAAAGGCACGGCGAGTCACGCTTCGCCGCGCGGCATCCACGTTCAGGTCCGAGTCGAACATAGGTTTCCTCCCTTGTTGGACTCGCGGCCCCGCCGAAGAGTTACAAAGCGGTCTTTTTCAGGCATCCAGTTGCTTGGTCACCAATTCGTTCAGCAATGCCGGGTTGGATCATCGAAAATGGGTCACAACGAAGGAATCAGAAGCTTGGAACACTGTTTTTCAGCACCCTGCTAGGAGGGGAGGGGAAACCTAAGTAGACGCACGGGCGACCCCATCGAAAACAACCAAAGCAGGGTGACTTGCCATTTTGATCGACTTTTCGATGGTCTACATGAACCGGCCCGGCGGGGAACGCATCGTCGGGAGCCCCTTTACACCCCGTGTACGCTGGGTAGATGAGAACCGTTCTTACCGCACGCTTTGCCGGATACCTGGCGATCATCCTGTTGACGCTCTCCCCTGCACATCTGCGCGGGCAATCCTCCACATATTCTGCTTCCGAGGAGTATCAGGGCATGCTGCGGGAACTGCAGGTTCCAGCGCCTTCCCCTATTTTTCTCGCCACCGGGGCAAGACCCGCCGCCGAGGCCCTGAAAATACAGGTACACAGCACTCGCGACGCACTTCAGTTAAAAACATCATCGATGCAGATAACCATCGATCGCGCCGCCGCTACCGTTGCCCTGTGGAACACGCAAACCCACGCGACCTGGCTTCTCTCCCTTGGCGAACCAGCCGTACCAGCCAGGGCATCGAGCGGAGCGCCCGCCCCGCCCGCCATTTCCGGGGCGTCGCTCCAGATCACCCGGCAGCAAAACGCGTGGACGCTCGCGGTGCACGCAGCGGAGGGCGACAGCACCCTCACACTGGAAATCCTGCACGACGGCGTGGCCAGGCTATCGATCGCGCGCCCTGGCACGGTGCAGCCCGCCTCGGCCTCGCCGGCTATCCTGCAGGTCGTAGGCGCCGATCCCGGGTTCGGCTTAGGGGAGCGTTTCTTCCAGGCGTCCCTCGCCGGAGCACACTTTGATGTGCGTCCCGCCGACCGCTCCGGCGAGCCCGGCCACAACTGGAGCTATGTCGCTGTCCCCCTGGTCTACACACCCACTGGCCTCGGCATCTATGTCGACACCGTCTTTGATACGAATTTCCGCTTCAACCCGGCCGGTACCTCATTCGATCTAAGGGTCGCCAACACGCCCGTAAGCTTCTACTTCTTTTCTGCCGCCGGCCCCAAGGCTATTCTTGAGCAGTACACCGCGCTCACCGGCCGCCCGCAAAACCCGCCCCTGTGGACATTCGGACCCTGGATCAACGCGGTGCAGGGAAAAGACGCCGTCTTGGAAATGGCCCGGAGAATCCGTAAGGAAGCCATCCCTGCCAGTGCGCTCTGGGTGTTCGACGAGCTCGACGAGCCCGACAATCTCGGTTGGCCCTTCTGGTATGCAAGCTACTACGGCGATCCGCGCGCCTTCAACGATCAGCTCCATGCCCAGGGATACAAGGTGCTCGGTTACGTGCATCCTTATCTGTGGGAAAAGATGCTCCCTTATCCCACACCAAGCCCCGCATGGCAAAAGGGAGTCGCGGAAAAGCTTCTCGTGACCGGCGTCGACGGCCTGCCGCACGGGCCGGCATTCGAGCCGGTGCGCACGGGCAATCTCGACTTTACCAACCCGCATACCGTCGACTGGTGGCAGACGATGCTCACCCATGCCGTGCGCGACCAGGGCTGGGACGGCTGGATGGAAGACTTCGGAGAATATGTCGACGACGGCGATCAGCTCGCGGCCGGTGACGGAACACGGCTGTCGGAAATGTACCCGTTGCTGTATCACAAGATCACAACACGCATCGTGCACGCCCTCAACCCCGATGTCGTCTCCTTCGCCCGCTCCGGCTCTATCGGCACGCAGCAATTCCCCATGCTCTGGGGTGGCGACCAATCGCATGACTGGGCAAAGGACATCGGCCTGCCATCAGTCGTCACCGCGGGCATTACCGCGGGTATGTCTGGCTACTCCACGTGGGGGCCTGACATCCTGAGCGATGGGCCCGACAGGGAGTTATGGATGCGCTGGGCCGAGTTTGGTGCCCTTACCCCGGTCATGCGCGATCACGTGTGGGCCAAGCCGGAATTCTCCATCAACCTCTGGCATGACCCTGGAACCATAGCGCTCTTCCGCCGCTACGCCACGCTCCACAGCGCACTCCTGCCTTACTTTGCCACCTATGCTGCGGAGGCGCATCGCACAGGCGCGCCTATCCTGCGCCACATGGTGCTCGAGTACCCCAAGGACCCGCGCAGCGCGACCGCGGAGTACCAATATTTGCTGGGTGAAAGCCTGTTGGTAGCCCCGGTCATCGAGCAGGGAGCCTTGACCCGCAAACTCTACTTGCCCCCGGGTGAGTGGGTGAGTTATTGGACGGGCGAGCATTTTCAGGGAGGAGCCGACCTCACCGTTCCCGCTCCCCTCGATCAGATCCCTATCCTGGTCCGGGCCGGCTCGATCCTGCCCTTCAAGCCAGAGAAAGAAACCGCATCCCTGCACTGGAGCGACCCCAACCTTCTGGCGGGTGCCCTGGTATGGAAAGTCTATCCGCCCGCCGCGGGAGACGCGAGCGGCAAGTTCACCCTGCCCGACGGAACCACCGCTCAAATGCACGCTACGCAGCAAGCATTGAGCGTCACCGGAACGTCGCCAATGGCCAGGACCTACGAAGTCATAGCAGTGATGGAGACCGCGCCTTCCAGCCTGCAGCTAGACGGTAAGCCGCTCCTCAACCGCACGGGTAATACCGCCGCGGCAGAAGGCTGGTGGTTCGACTCGGCGACGCACCAACTCCACGCAACTTTTACCGCCGCCAACTTTGCCCTCATCGCCGCGCATGCCCCCGCCGGGAGCTCGGCAGGGAACTGAACGATCAGTTGAGACCAGGAGTTGAGACCAAGAGATGAGACCAAGAGATGAGACCGGGGGTCGTGTTTCGGTATCACGGTGGGCATCGTCGACGCTGTAGTCGATCCAGATCTGAAACCTGGGGACGGACGGGCCGTTGACCTGCGCTTACGACACTGTAGCGGATGCGAATACTCGTGGAGCGAGAGTGTGTCGCGAATCGAGTGAGTGGAGATTGGCAGGAGAGCGGAGGCCGGTCTAAACATTTCTTCATCTAGACTTTTCCTGCTAGAGTCCTGATTGTGGCACGCATGGCCCGAGTGATCGCCGTTGGAGTGCCGCACCACGTGACCCAACGTGGCAATGGGCGCCGATTCCTTCTCGACAGCGACGCAGACCGCAGGGTGTATCTGGACTTGTTAGGACAGAACCTTCATTGCACGGCGTGTCGCTGGTCGGCTACTGCCTGATGTCCAATCATGTTCATTTGATTGCGGTTCCGGCGAAGATGGAAGGATTAGCCCAATCGATGAAGCACACCCATGGGCGTTACGCGTCCTATTGGAACGCAGTCCACCATTCGACGGGACACGCGTGGCAAGGGCGATACTACTCCTGTCCGCTGGATCGGGCACACTTGTGGAAGGCATTGCGTTATACAGAAATGAATCCGGTGCGAGCCAAATTGGTGTCGGAGGCTCAATCCTGGGTATGGTCGAGTGCGGCCACGCACTGCGGTGGAATCCAAACGGACCCCCTTCTAAGTATGGAGCTGTGGCGGCATCAGTGGACGCATACCACATGGCGCGAGTATCTTTTGGCTGGCGAACCGGAATCGGAGTTGGCTTCGATTCGCCAATACACCCATACGGGCCGACCCCTTGGGACGGACGATTTTGTTCACAGTCTGGAAAAGTCGATGGAGCGACGCCTGGCGCCTCAGAAGGGAGGCCGCCCACCAAGACCTCGCCCGAATGGACCGCAAACAGAACTCTACTTCGGCTCATAACAGGATGAAAACTTACATTCAGTCGAGGAAACCTGGGGACGCTCACCAGGTTTTATGCAATCATAGCGGTTATGATTCGTTCCTAGATTGCGCCGGTTAAAGCGCAATGGCCCACCGGAAATGCATGACGGAAATGCATGACAGACGGAAGTGCCCCTAATGCAACTGCCCCTGATTTTTTACTCCGACGCGCTCGCCTTGAGTGTCAGTTTCGTCTCTCCTGATTTGCACATCATTTTTCGTTCTGGTGGCCCGACTAAAGTCGTGACCCAACGCGTCGCCCTGCCGCCGAAGCCTGGATGCAGAGTTTAGAAATTGATCTTCCCTGCCAATTGCACCTGTCGAGCCTGGTTCGACGTATAGCTGATGACGCCGAAGTTCGGATCGTCGATCGATTGATTAGGCGTTCCGAAGGTCGGATGGTTGAAGGCATTGTTGGCTTCGAGGCGCAGCTCCAGCGTCATACCTTCGTGGACCGAGGAGAGCGGAAAGACCTTATTTACGCTCGCGTTCACCTGGAACGATCCAGGGTTACGAATCGATGCGTCGGCACGCGGAGCATTGCCAAGTGTGTACGGAGTCGGCAGCTGCAGGGATTCCGGGTTGGCAACGTAACCATTGATCCAATCCGAGTCCTTGCCGCCGGCGCGGCGCGGCTTACTCACCAGGTTCGGGCGCTGTGCTCCATAGGTCGGCAGCGAGGTGCCGTCGTAGGTGCCCCAGTTCATCGGCCGCCCTTCGGTGGCGCGCCATTGCCCGTTGGTATTCCAGCCACCGATGATCGCGTCGGCCCACCCTGGCATGTTGTGTCCGATGAGCTGCCTCCGCCCGATCGGCAGCTGCCACGTGTAGCTCACCTGGAACTGCTGCGGAATATCGAAGGTGGAAAGGCCCTTCTCGAGCCAAGGCTTGTTCGGATCCTGCAGGCTGGTAAAGCTGCCTAGCCAAGCCGTGTTGTCGTCGGGAACCGAAGAATCGTCCATCGACTTCGACCAGGTGTACGTCGCGTATATCTGCAAGCCCTTCGAGAGGTTCTTCTGGAACACGGCCTGCACCGCGTGGTAGATAGACCAGGCGATCGGCCATGCTTCCGTGGAGACACCGCCGCAGGAGAACTGTGGATAGGGCACCTGCAGTTGGTACAGCGGGACCTGCGGAGAAGAAAGGCAGCTGTTGCCATCGGTAATGGCGCCGGCATAGGGATTGTCAACATAGTTAAAGAGATCGGCAACCTGATCGGCGCTATAGCCTTCCACCTCCGGTCCAAGGTGATTAATGTAGTTGGCTCCGGAAAAGTAGAGATGCACGCCCTTCTTGCCCACATAGGTGAGGCTGAATTGCATATTGGCGGGGAGCTGATGCTCGAAACCGAAACTCCAGCTCTGCTCGTAGGGCGTAGCCACCATGTTGCGCAACGGGCCAGTGGCGCCAAGACCCACATCGTTCAAAATGCCCAGGGAGTTACCGGGCGGCTGAATCAAGCCGTTCGGATAGGGGTTGCTCAGATGCAGATACGCGGTGGCGCCATCGTTGTTGTACGTCGGAATCAGGTTCGTCGATTGGTTGAAGCCCTGCGAACCGTACGGGGTGACACCGCTCGCGCCATTGCGCGACTGCGAGTAGTAAATGCCATATCCGCCGCGCCATACCGTCTTCGGACTCGCCAGATATGCAAAGCCAAATCGAGGTTGAATATCGCGAAAGTCGGTGTTCACGATGTGGCGCTGCTTTGCGCTGGCAAAAACCTCACCGCCTTGGGCGGCGATGCCGCCAATGGTGTACGTCGCTGTCGGGTCGAACCAGTTCTGGCGGTTGAAACGATCCGTCCGCGGAATGGAGACGTCCCACCGCAAGCCCAGGTTCAGGGTGAGCTTGGGAGTGGCCTTCCAGTTCTCCTGCCCGTAGACAGCAAACTGGTGGTCTTCCGTTGCCGGCCGATCCTGGATCTGGTAGTAGCTCCCGTTGTTTAAAGACTCCTGCCCCATCATGAAACTGGCCATCGAGTCGCCGCCGCATTCCTCATACGTATACGGGCAGCCCGCCGAACCGGTCACGTCGAAGTAGAACTGACCTGCCGGTGCGTTGGTCTGGATGTAGTTCATCTGGTGGATGCGGCCTTCAAACCCGACCTTGAGGTCGTGCGGCCCGAATACCTTGTCCACGGCCACCGTGAGCTGTCCCGTATCCTGCCCCTGCCGGTAGTTGCCGTAGGGATCGCCGCCCAGATTAGTGTTGTTTGTAGGCGCGTAGTAGGTGCTGATATAGATTGCCGGAACGCCGACGAAGCCGTTGGAGTTGAGATACGCCGGGAAGCCCAGCTTGCCCAGCGGATCGGTGACGCCACCCTCGCCGTTATAGGCATCGATATTCTCCATGCCGCGCGTGAAGCCCAGGATGGTGGTCAGCAACAGTGTCGGGCTAAAGGCGTGCGTATCGTTGAGCGCAAAAAGGTGCGTTCCCGACTTGTTTTTGCCGCCGGCGCATGGATCGACAAAATTGCCGAAACAGTTGAAAGCCTGATAGCTGGTCCACTGTCGAGAATACTTACCGCTCAAGAGGTTCTTCTCGTTGATGCGGTAGTCGATCTTGATGTCGTACTGATCGTTTGGCGAGCGGCTCGCGCCGGAGGCGATCCAGTTATCGTAGATCGTTTCGTTCGGCACGTTGGACTGGGGGTTGGGATAGAGCTTCATCATGTTCTGAGCGACCGGATCGATCAGATTTCCCGGGCCTGCGGGCAGGTTCGCCTGCGGGTTGCCCGGGCTCGTGTAGCTGCTCATGTTGTTAAACGGGATAAAGTTGGGGCGCAACGGGCCCGCTCCCTGGTCTGTTGAGACGTAGGTAGACACATATGGGTCGTAGATCTGTCCCGCGGGCACTGTGCACCGGCCTGTGCCATCAAATGTGCCCCCGTTTGCGCCGCACACTTCGCCAAAGTCGCCGTTGTTTCGCTCCGCGGCCGAGGGAACACCGGCCTGGTAAGTTCCAGCACTCGATTGGCGCGTGCCGTCGTAGTCGACGAAAAAATAGATCTTTTTGCGCCAGAGGGGACCGCCGAACGTGCCGCCGAATTCCTGCCGATGTATCGGCGGCAGCGGAATACCGGCCGCGTCATTAAACCAGTTGTTTGCGTCGGTAATGGTATTGCGGGCGAAGTCGTAGACTTCCCCATGAAACTGATCGGTGCCGGAACGCGTGATCATGTTCACCACCGAACCGCCTGAAAAACCATACTCGGCGCTGAAGTTCGACTGCACGACGCGCATCTCGTCCACCGCTTCCGGCGAGGGTACATACGTGATTTGCGTTATGCCGCCATTGGGCTCGAAGTTGGTGACCGTCGCGCCGTCCATCAGCACATCCGCGGTCGAGTTGCGGCTGCCGTTCGAGGTGAAGTTCGTACCCGTACAGGTAATGTCGCATTGATCGTCGACGTTCGTCGTACCCGGTGCGAGATAGGCCAGCTGCATCACGTTACGGTCGATCAACGGCAGGTTGTTAATAATGTTCCGGTTCACCGTCGTGGCGCCGGTTCCATCATCCGTATCCAGGTGCTGATCGTCGGCGGTGACAACGATCGATGTTGTAGAGCCGATCTTCATTCGCAGATTCGCCGACGGATTCGTGCTCACATCCACGCGGATATTGGTCTTCTCCTGCTGCGAGAAGCCTGGCGCCTCGGCCAAAACCCTGTAGACCCCGGGAGGCACGGCGCGGAAGATGTAACGGCCGGCAGCATCGCTTTTGCCCTCGAAGGTGAAGCCCTTCTCCTGGTCGGCCAGCGTCACCTTCGCATTCGCAATCACTGCCCCCGAGGGGTCGGTGACCACTCCGCTCACGGTGCCGAAATATCCCTGGGCGAACGATTTGGCTGGTATGGCGAGGAGAAGTGCGCTGAGTAGGAAGAAAAACGTGAGGCGGCGACTACAGGGTTGGGAGCCTGAAGTAAGCATCTGGGGGACCTCCGAAAGGTCGAACCTTGAAACTTGGGCCCCGCTTGCATGAAAAGCTGAATCGTTTGAATAGCAACAACAGGCGTAGCATCCCGCGAATGTTACACGAATGTCAAGGAAGCATTTACAACGAAATTGCCGAATAAGTGACCAGACAATTTCCTTTGTCTCCCCTCAATCCCCCCAAGCCACAAGGAGTGCCGGCGCCGGACCATGTCGAGAAGCCATGGCTGCAACGCAATCGCCTGAACAACGCGCTCAATCCCTGATTACCGACACCCCCATGCAGTAACTTCCAGTGAACTCCCCCTTCCTCCACATGTTTATTCGCGAACCCCCTTGTGCCCCACACCCCCCTCATGGGATCGTGAACCTAGCGACCAACCAAGAGACTCGTAACCACCACAGAACGCTAGCCAAAAGGGAAGAAGCAACCAAAGCAGGGAAGCACAGTAGAAACACTGGAACATTGGAGAAGCGGATGAATCGACGTACGTTCTTTGCACTCGCTGGAGCCACAGCCGTTGCGCAGCCACTTGCTCTTGCAAGCGAGGCTAAGAAAACCATGAAGATCACCGGCGTGGAGACAGATGTGCTGCGTTTTCCTCCCGGCGAGATCTACTACGACGCGATTCACGAATTTGGCGCAGAGGGTGGCAGCGTCGTACTACGCTTGCAGACCGATGCAGGCATCGTCGGTTGGGCAGAATGCACCTTCGGAACGATGACCGGCGCACCCGAGGTTTTGCAGACAATCCTGCAGAAAGAGCTGAAATCGATCCTTATCGGGAAGGATCCTGCATTTCCAAGGCGTCTGCGGTCCGAGATGTGGAAGGCGCTTGAGTACGCCGGCGTGCAGGGAATGAATACGTTTGCTATCTCGACGGTGGATATCGCGATCTGGGATATCGTGGCAAAAACTTTCGGCGTGCCGGCATACAAGGTCCTGGGCGCGTATCAGGATACCTGCCCCGTCTACTCGATGTGCGGCTGGTACTACCCCAACGATGACGATCTGTCGCAGTACAAGAAGGCTATAGAAAACGCCTTCGACGAAGGTTTCAGCGCGGCGAAAATCAAGGTAGGTCGGTTCTCGCTGCAGGATGACGAAAAGCGCATCAAGCTGGCTATGGAGATCGCAGGCCCGAATCGCAGAATCATGGTGGACGCGAACCAGAAGTTTCTCGTGCCGGAGGCGATTCAGCGGGGCAAGGTCTACCAGGAGATGGGCGTTTACTGGTATGAGGAACCGCTCGTTCCGTATGACCATGCTGGCTACGCGCAAGTAGCGGAAGAACTGGAGATTCGGGTGGCAGCCGGGGAGAATGAATACACCAGGTACGCCTTCGCCGACCTGATTCAACGCCGCTGCGTGGATGTGGTGCAGCCCGATGCCCGGCGAGCCGGCGGAGTTTCTGAGTGGATGGAAATCGCCGCCATCGCGGATGCTGCAAAGCTTCCTGTGGCAAGCCACGGTGGCGGTCCAGTGGATCTGCAAATGTTGCTGTGTATGCCAAATGCCATCTACATGGAGTCAGGCAGTTTCAAGGGAACCGGATCAACGTTAGAACGGCTCCGCATGGTGAACAGCGCCGTTCTCGCACCCGAAAGACCCGGAATGGGAAGTGAGCTGCGGCCGGAGTATCTGCAGAAATTCAAGGTGTGACTTCTACACACCGAAGGATTCCACCTGGCCAAAGGGCGCGACGCGACGAATCTCCCCGTGTCACCCGATTTGGATGAAGCCGTCGCACCGCTTGAGGAAATAGCCGTTTCTCACTGGCTTCTGTTCTAACGCTCCGATTGATTCCGCAAGCCTCCGATTCGGGCGTAAATCCCGCCGCCCCGGGAAGGCAAGAATATCCCGAGATCTCCAGGCTTTCTCGTGGTTTGCCGAACTTCCTTATCTTCGTACTTGACATGGTTGCGAATAGCGGCATATCCTCGGACTCCATAAGTAATAACGCGAAAGAAATCGGAAGTAAACGTTAGTACGGCTTTACTTCCAACGATTCTTTTCCGTGAGAGATCCGGTTGTCAGAGCAGAACCAGCATAGGTGTCCGCAGTCATCGGGAACGTTGGGTTTTTCTCGATGAAAAATCCAGTCAAGCATCCTCGCCGCCGGTACAGGCGTGCTGAGTCTGCATCTAGCGCGTCAATAGGAAAACAATCACTGTCCGTCGAGCCGGTCATCACGGCCCATACGTAATCGCGAACCCATGCGTACCTATTTTCCGTACGTATTTTTTTTGGAGGAAAGATGACACAGCTTCCTGAACACGCCAGGCGTGTAGAAGGCTTGACAGGTGTACGGCGCCTGTTTCGCCCCTCGTGCTACTCATTCGTATTGAGTCTTCTGTTAAGCGCTCTCTTCCTCGCGACGCCTCAAAGCGGCGCCCAGACGGTCTCGTCCACGTTGAGAGGGATAGTTACAGATCACTCCGGCGCCATCGTTGTCGGCGCAAAGGTGAGCTTAAGCGAGCCCTCTGCTGGAAGGATCGTTCGACAGGCTGTCTCTTCCAGCTCCGGCGAGTTTGAGTTTGACGAGCTGCAGGCGAGCACCTATGTGCTTCAGTGCGACGCAACGGGCTTCCAGTCGTTTAAGGCCCAGAATATTCTGCTCGATCCAGGGCAAATTCGAAGAGTGGATCCGGTGATGGAGGTGGGCGCGACGGCCGCCGAGGTCGTTGTATCGGCCGGCGCTGCTGTAATCAACACCGAGTCCGCTACCTTATCGACGACGTTCAGCCTGCAGCAGAACGATCGAACACCCCTGGTCAACACCTACCCCAGCCCGTACTCACTCTTGACCACAGCTTCCGGAGTTCAGGGAGGCTTCGGAACATTTCCTGTCATCGATGGGCAGCAGCAAACACAGCAGAGCCAGAGCTTCGACGGAATTCCCAACGATCTGCAGGGTCAGCAGACCGATAACTCTAATTTCTTCAAAGAAACCTCGGCCACGACCTTCAACGCCCCGGCCGAAAGCTCCGTGCCGGCGATTGTCAATTTGCTTACGCAGCAAGGCAGCAACGCCATACACGGCGTAGCGAGCTACAAAATCTACGACTCCGTTCTCGATGCCTCGGAATACTTTCCGCCACCCAAGACGCCGTATCTGCAGCACGAATGGAACATCGGGGTGGGTGGACCCATCTATAAGAACCGGGCATTTTTCTTTGGCGAATGGTTTGCGCAGAGGATTCCGCTCGGCACGCCCTATCTCATCAATGTTCCTACTCTGGCCATGCGTCAGGGCCGATTTTCGCAGACGATCATTGACCCGCTGACCGGCGTCCCATTTCAAAACAACACAATTCCTGCGAATCGTATAAGCCCGGTGGCGCTAAACATCCAGAACACGTTCTATCCGGTGCCCACGGGTTCCTTTGCCAACCTGCCGCCGGTCAACAACTATCCCTTCGAATTTCCCTTTAACAGTGACCTGTTCAAGGGCGACTGGCCCCTGGCGCGTGTCGACTACAACATCAGCAAAAACAATTCCGTCTTCGTTCGCTGGTTGTTGCGTGAAACGCCGTATGTGTTGAACGATGGCGTACCCTCGGCGGTCTGGACCCGAGTGCGTCGAGAGCAGCAGTGGGCCATCGGCGATACGCATATTTTTTCTTCGCACCTGGTCAACAGCTTTAGATTGGGCCTGGGTTTTGACTACGTGGCCGACGGGCAGACCGAGAAAGGAATCACGCCTCCGAATGGTGCTGATTCCCTTGCAGCCATAGGTTTAGAAGGTTCGAACCCCAGCAACTCGACCGGTCAGGGACTCCCTTCCGTTTCTATTAGCGGGCTGACAGGAATCGCAGATGTTCCTGGCGGTGTGAAGACGAATGATCGGGCTATTACCGTCGTGGATTCCGCGGATTGGCAGAAAGGCCGTCATGTCGTTAAATTCGGCTTTATCACTCAGCGGTATAAAAACGTTCAGGGCTTCGTCAACGATTACGGAACGTTGAACTTTGATGGATCGATTAGTGGAAACGCGTATGCCGATTTCCTGCTGGGTCTCCCGCAAGAGAGTCAACGAACCAATCCATTGCCGAGCCGCGCACTGTATGTGGGTGATTTCGGCGTCTATGCCCAGGATGACTATCAGGTAACCAAGAGACTTACTGTCAATTACGGACTGAGATGGGACTATTACGGGTCTCCGTCGGCCCCTGACAACCTCCTGTACAATTTCGACCCGTCTACAGGCAACGTGATCGTCGATCCGGCGGGTATCTCCAAAGTCAGTCCTCTCTATCCCTCGAGCATAACCGTCGTGTCTGGACCGGTCCAGGCGATATCGGACAAAACGAATTTCGCTCCCCGTTTAGGGGCTGCGTACCGGCTCAGCGACCACTCCGTTGTTCGCGGTGGTTACGGAATTTATACCGCTCGGCTGGACGGTGGGATCGCAAATCCAGGTAGCTACAACCCCTTCTTTCAAATCGATCCGCAGCTAGGCGCAACGGGTCCGTTCTCTATTACGCAAAGCTATCTGAATGTAACTGCGCCAGGCCAACAGCCGCTTCTGCAGTTTCCTAACCCCTACCCCGCAAGCACCTCGCTTGCTTCCGTTCCCAGCCAGGTTGTGTATGGGTATCCCAGGCAGGCGCACCTGGGAATCATTCAACAATTTGACGGTACTTATGAAAGGGAGGTCGGCAGCGTCGGACTCCGAGCCTCATACATTGGCTCCCGGAGTTCGGGACTGAACTACAACGTCAACGTGGACCTGCCTCGCCCAAGCACGACGCCGTTTACTTCGAGCTTGTTGCCCTATCCGCAGTTCCAACAGGCCTTCTACAGTTACTTCAACGGGAGCGCCAAGTTCGATGGCCTTCAGTTCGAGGCCCAACGGCGCGCGGGCAACTTTTTGTTCAATGCCAACTACAGCTTGCAGCGAAGCATTGCCAACTACTTGAACACGCAAAATCCGTACGATGTGCTCAGTCATTGGGCCAATGACGGCCCCACGAGCCGCCACTACGCCGTGGTCAGCGCATCCTACACGCTGCCTTTCGGCAAGGGCCAACGCTATTTGGCCGGCTCTTCCGGGCTCGTTAACCATGCAGCGAGCGGCTGGGTTCTTACATCGCTCACCTATTTCGGTTCGGGAATCTGGTATTCACCTGCCTATTCCGGCTCCGATCCCTCCAACACCGGAACCTTCGGCGGATTGCCTGATCGCGTCGGCAACCCCTATTCCTTCCCGGGCAGAAAGGGAAGACTGGATGCCTTTAATGATGCCGCCTTCGCGGTGCCCCAGGTTGGGACGTTTGGCAACGCGGAGCCGAATAGTTTAGAGGGGCAGCATGTCTATCTGACGCACCTGGGGATTCTGAAAGAAACCCCTATCACTGAGCGCATCTCGTTTCACTTCACAACCCAGATATCGAACCTCTTCAATCACGCCGAGTTTCTCCCGCCGAGCGGCGATATTACCGTGCCGGGAGGGAATCAATACACTTCTCAGCTTGGCGTTTTCAGCTCACTGGAACGTGGAACGCCCCGGCAGATTACTTTCCAGGGGGCTTTTCGATTTTGAAGAACTCTAACCCATTCGGAACCACAGGAAGTGGTTTTACAAAACAGATTTGCGTTCTCCACTCATCTTGTTGTCGTTATGGCAAGATGGGTGGGCCGCTCCACTATTCCTGAAACGATCTCGCAAACTGGAATCCTTTGGGTCGAAGCATGGCGCCGGAAGGTGGCGAGCGGAGAGATGGTGGTTGTCCGTTACGCTGACGATCTGGTGGTTGGCTTTGAGCGGCGCGAAGACGCTGAGCGGTTCCTGAGTGAGTTTCAGAAACGGCTGGCGAATTTCGCGTTGGAACTCCATCCGGAGAAGACGCGTCTGATCGAATTCGGTCGGTTCGCGCAGGCCAATCGGCAACAACGTGGAGAAGGCAAGCCGGAGACGTTCACGTTTCTTGGGTTCACGCACTACTGTGCGAGGACATCCAAAGGCCATTTTGTAGTACGCCGCAGGACCATACCCCAGCGGATGCGGGCGACGCTTGATGCCATTAAGGCGAAGCTACGTCAGCGGATGCATGAGCCGGTCAACGCGGTGGGCGCATGGCTGAAGCGTGTGGTCAGTGGCTATTACCAATACCACGCGGTTCCCGAAAACCAGCGGGCGTTATGGCGCTTCCGAGATCGGTTGTGCGATCTGTGGCGGTCGATACTTGGCCGTCGCAGCCAGCGCAGCCGACCGAGTTGGAATCGCATTCGTCCGGCCTTCGAACGATGGATACCTCGTCCTCGTATCCTGCATCCTTTCCCCAGCGTGCGTTTTGACGCCACTCATCCGAGGTAGGAGCCGTGTGCGGTAGTGCCGCTCGCACGGATCTGTGCGGGGGGCGGTCAGCGATGACCGTCCCTACCGCGACCATTTTGTCCACAGTCTAGAAAAGTCGATGGAGCGACGCCTGGCGCCTCAGAAGGGAGGCCGCCCACCAAGACCTCGCCCGAATGGAACGCAAACAGAACTCCACTTCGGCTCATAACAGGATGAAAGCTTACATTCAGTCGAAGTTTCATAACGAATGGTAACGGCCCGTCCGTCCCCGGGTTGTATAAGATGACTGGTGTGCCGCCAGCGGGGTGGACGAAATGCACGCGTGGCAAAGCCCCAAAGATAGCTGGTCGCGACCGCAGCAGAAGACCACGGCCAATCCGAAGCCCGTGCCAGCAGACCGGCACGAACTGGATTGAGTTCGGTATAGCGTAGGGCCTCCCACAGGTGCCCGCCGTCGAGGGGACAAGAGTAGTAGCGTCCCTGCCATACGTGACCGCTGGAGTGATTGACCGCATTCCAGTAAGAGGCAAACCGGCCGTGCGTATCCTTTAGGCTGCGCGCCAGTGCGTCCTTTCCGTGCGGGATGGCAACGAGATGGACGTGATTGGACATCAGGCAATAGCCGATTAGCTCTACCCCATGTCGTTGGACGCTTTGCTGCAGCAGATCGAGGTAAACTTTCCGTTCGTCATCCCCTTCGAGGATGAAGCGTCGCGCATTGCCGCGCTGAGTGATGTGATGGGCAATGCCTGGAGCAACCACACGAGCAAATCGAACCATTCATCCACCTGAGCCGGCGACCAGGGTGAATGCAAGCCATGCTCAGCCATCCATCTCCGTGCCGCAAACCAAATCGATCATCCGACGAAATCGATGAATTGTTTACTCGGAGAATTGTTAAGTGGATTTAAGCTCGATCCGGCCAGACGTTCGCATACGTTAGGGGTTATTTCGTCTGTCCCGAATCTCCCTGAGGGGCGCGATGGAGTGTACTCGCTTGCGACAATTCCTAGACTCACTTTGATTTACAGATCGTCCCTTTGTTTCGGCCCATGTTCTATCGACGCACCACAAAACGCATATGATTGGCACACCCCGCGTGATCGATCACCGCCTGCAGGGCGTCACATTGATCTGAAAGGAATTCGGCCACCTCTTCACTCTGTTTATCATCCCGAAAATACGAGAAAATGTCTGGGATATCGGTTCCTTTGGTTTGAAACTCTACAACGTCAAGCGGGACACTTTCGATTAGCCTTCGCAGGGACGCCGGGGTGAAATAAAAAAGATGCTCGGCAGGCATCACAAGACTGGAACGTTCCCTGAGGATGTTCAACCCAACCGAGTCCAGGTTCGGAGTAAAAATGAGTGCGATGCCACCTGGTAGGAGGTGCTCGCGCACGGCTCTTAGTAGCGCCTTGGGATCAGGGACGTGCTCCAGGAGATCGAAAAGCGTGATCACATCAAATTTGTCCTGCTCGGGAATCTCCTGAATCGTCTGTGTAAAGATTCTGATGCCCAGTCGCCTCGAGGTGTGCTCGGCGATCTCCCGCCCCATTTCGAGGCCGCTCACGATAAATCCCTCGTTCTTCGCCATCTCCAGGAACCACCCAGTACCGCACCCGACGTCGAGTAGTCGCACACTGCCGGGAGGTTTGGCGATGTGTCGCCGAATGATATTCAGCCGCTCCGCGCCGAAACGCTTCTTCCGGTAATCAACATTGTGGAGATAGTTCGTCTCCTGTGTGGCGTTATAGCCCTCGTGACTATAAACATCACCTAGATTACGAGGAAACGCCTCCATGAAACCGATCTCACATTCCTGGCATTGCAATACCTTCCATCCAAAGCGTTCCATGATAGCGTTGGAACGCTCGTCACCGCAGGCCGGGCAAGTCAGGTTCGGGGACCACCCCTCTCTCTGGTTGACATTCACAACGGTGGTTTCGATCTGGGCGGCCTCCTTTGCAAGAAAACCAACCGGCCGCATCGATTCAAGATCAATAGGGATGTACTCCCGCAAGACAGTTTCAAGGCCCATGATCCCAACCCTCTTTTTGTAATAATCTGAGTGAACTTCACCATATGGGGTTTTTGGGTCACTCAGATACCCTAAAGGTGTAATTGCGAATTCCGACTAAACGTTCTAGCCGCGCATAGATAGGCCCGCCTGCAATCCCGTCAATCACCTACGAGCAGTTAGTATTCATACTTTGTCAACACAATTTTCACCCGTTTCTTAGGAATGGATGAAATTGTCCATCCCATACACGCTCTGCTTAACTTAATCAATTAGTAAATTGGACTTTCGTAAGTCATTACGATTACTTATGATTCAGTCGGTTCGGCCTGGACTGAACGGGATTTGAACCCGTGTTATCGCCGTGAAAGCAACATTAAGGCACTGCTGAGAAGCAGAACGCATCGTAACGAACCTTAGCAACATTAGCGGACAGCTTTAACAGAGAACCCGGGGACAACAGAGAACCCGGGGACGGCTACCCGTTAACCAACTTCCAACGACGGCGGATGCCGATCCAACCACGACGGTGCCCCTTTTGAACCAACCAGGCGACTAATAAAACGTCTTCCTGGTCATCTGACGCGTACATACATGTGATGAACGCACCAACCCCGAGTGGCATTATATGTCAGATCTGACATATAATAAAATCGAGTGAGTCCGAAAGACAAGCCGTTGGCATGGCTTCACGGCGCGGTAAAAAGACCCCGCCGTTTTCCATCGCGGCGCGTCTTGAAGCCGGGTTCCTACTGCGACGGCTTCAGCGCGGAGAATTGCTGTCGATGCCAAAGCCGTAATCGCCACATGCCGTGAGCGTCTAAAGGAGTACGAGAATGCGGGAAAGTAAGCGCAAGAAGCTGGATGCAAAGGGTTGGAAAATCGGAACTCCGAAGGATTTCGTCGGTCTGTCCGACGAAGAAGAGTCATACGTCAGCCTTCGGCTAAAACTCGCGGACGGCCTCAAGACACGGCGTCAGGCCCATGGAGTCACTCAGATCGGACTCGCTCAGGCCATCAAATCGAGCCAATCGCGAGTTGCAAAGATGGAGGCAGCAGACCCAACGGTGTCTCTCGACCTGCTCGTCAAGTCACTCTTTGCACTGGGCGCGTCGAACCGAGAACTGGCGGCGATCATTTCTTGACGCTAAGCATTTCCAGGGAACATTAGTCCGAAAGGCTTGCCAGTGACAGGATACTCATTCACATCGTTTCACCCTATCTGTCAGGCTAAGCATATCGAGTTACCTGTCACTGATTATGGCGTCGGCGGCGGGATGGGCGCCATCCGGCCGAGCTCAAAGCGGCATTGCATGTTTGCGGCGAATCTCGTAAAACACCTCTCTTGCTAGAGGGGTACGACCGTGTGCGACGTCGTCCTAACCCTGACGGATCCCTTCCTCAGCATTGGCGCGGGCGAGCAAAGTCGAGCAGGCGCTGATAGGCATCGGCGTCCTGTACAACAGCAGTTTTTCCGTTCACTATCAGCACCACCGGGCGCTTGGTCTTTTTGAGCCGTTCCATGAAATCACCGGAAGCCCTCCGAAATCCTCCTGCCGCCTTACAGCGCCCCTTAACCAACGTACGCGCAAACCCCAACCCGCGGAGAGTTCGTGACCGGCAGCCGCATCTCCTCTTCACACGAGTGCGAGCCGGCGCACCCTGCGCAAAGCCACCCGTGATTGTTCCAGGCGCACTCGCCGCAGATCTCCGTGGCCAGGCCTACGCCGCAAGTGCTGCACAGAACCGCCGGCGGCTCATTGCGGGCGAGCAGTTGGGCGGCGCCTTTCGGCGTGCCGTCTGTCAGCACACCAGCCACCTTTAACTTCAACTCCGTGGTCGAGCCGTAGTCGTACAGGTAGGAAAACTTCATCCCCGCCCCGACCACCTTTTGCAACGGCCGCTTCAACGTAGCCTCTCCGTCCGTGGGGTCAGACCCGTACCGCTCCCCGGCAATTTCAAAGCTGCTTATGTGCCCACAACACTCCAGCCACGTTTCGCGAAGAAAGCCGTCAAGCTTGGCCAGAGTGGCAGTCACCGGCAGAGCCACATGCATCCAGTAATCCTTGGCGTGCCGTCCTTCCACCAACAGGTGAAAGCTCGGCCCAGTAGACAAACGCGCAGATTGCAGTGCGGCGCATACCGAGACATGGCGCGTCATAGCAGCGCGACCCACGATTTCACCGCATAGATAACATTTCCCGATAGAGGCCAATTTCTCCATAGCGCTCCCAGTATAAGGCTCCTCGTTGTATCCCGTCGTGGTGCCCCGGCGCCGCATCCGCAGCCTCTTGACGAAACCGTGGCGCAGAGCTTTCCATTAACGAATGGTGAAGATCAAGCGGACTGCATCCTGGGTAACGAAGAGGTCCAGGCGCGGCTTTCGAGGGTACCCCGTCGCCACGATTGCCCTCTACGGGCCCACGGCAATTTTGGCTACCAAAATCGCCGTCTCCATCGTTGCGAACGAGCAGAGTGAGCCGCACCCTCTGGAGCGCTGGTTCTCCGAGACAACGGATATCCGCCGGGATGCCGCGGTGGCCGCCCAGGTGGCAGCGTTTATCCGTCAGCATAACGCTCGCTCCGTGATCGCGGCCGATCGCATCATCGGCTGTCCGCACGAAGAAGGTGTGGACTATCCACTCGGTGATTCCTGTCCTCTATGCCCTTACTGGGCTGGCCGTGATCGGTTCACCCACGAGAGAATCCACTAATTTCCCGCTAACCTCCGCTTCTTGTCATCCCCAAAGTTACCAACACCCCCAGGCAGTAACTTCCAGTTAACTCCCCCTTCCTCCACATGTTTATTCGCGAACCCCCTTGTGCCCCACAACCCCCCGTGGCATCGTGAACCCAGCAACCAACCAAGAGACTCGCAACCACCACAGAACGCTAACCAAAGGGAATAAGCAACCAAAGGAGTGACCAATCATGGCAACCAATCCAACCCAATCCTCGGAAGACCTCGCCACCCGGTCCCCTTACGTGCCCACCCCCGCCGACATAGAACACCGCCTGGCCGAACTGCAAGCGTATTGCCCACAGCCAGACCCACCACCAGACCCATCATCAGACAACGACCCGCCACCCGCCTGTGAGCATTCCGAGCAACCGGAGCCGCCGCGCGCCGCCGCACCGCAACCACCCGCCCCTCTACAGCTAGACCAGGCCGCCCTCTACGGACCCGCCGGACGCGTCGTCAACAGCCTCGCGCCCCACACCGAAGCGCATCCCGCCGCACTCCTCCTCCAGTTCCTCGCAGCCTTAGGCAATCTCATCGGCCCCGGCCCCCACTGCATGGTCGAATCCACCCGCCACGCCCTCAACCTCTTCGTCGTCCTCGTCGGCGATTCCAGCAAAGGCCGTAAAGGCACCAGTTGGAACCACATCGCCAACCTCTTTGCCCACGTCGACCCGTCCTGGCTCTCCACTCGCGTCAACAGCGCGCGCCTCACCGCCACCGGTCTCGTAAAGGCCCTCCGCGATCAGCAGCCGCCCACCGACCGCCGTCTCCTCGCCCTCTCAGAGGAGTTCGCCACCGTCGTCCACGCTCTCAAGCGCGGCAACGGTCACCTCTCGCCACTGCTCCGTTGCGCCTGGGACAATGGCAACCTCCCCACGCTCGACATGCATCACCACCTGCGCGCCACCGGCACCCACCTCAGCCTCATCGCGCATATCACCCAGCGGGAGCTCACCCAAATCTTCCAGCGTAACCAGGCCCACAATGGCTTTGCCAACCGCTGCCTTTGGACATCGGTCGAGCGCAGCAACTGCCTTCCCGACGGCGGCAGCGCGCCCGCGTCTGAAATCGCCGCCATCGCCGCCACCCTGCGCGACGCCGTGGCCTGGGCCACCGCCCGGCCCCAAATCCTCTTTCGCCGCGACGAAGAGGCCAGTCAGCTTTGGGCCCATAATTATGAGTCGCTCAGCTACCGTCATCCCGGCCTGCGCGGAGCAGCCACGAGCCGTGGAGAAGCCCAGGTCCTGCGCCTCAGCGCCCTCTATGCCGCGCTCGACTGCAGCGAGATGGTCTGCCTGTCCCATCTCGAAGCCGCCTACGCGGTATGGACCTACTGCTACCAAAGCGCCGTCCGCCTCTTCGGCCTGGCTACCGGAGATCCCATCGCCGACCGCATTCGCGAAGCCGTCGACTCCGCCCCGAACGGCCTCTCAAAGAATCAGATCAGTCGTCTCTTCTATGGCCACGTCGATCGCGAACGCATCGATGCCGCGCTCGAACAACTTGCCGCCTTCGGCGCTCTCTCCTCCCACCAGGAGCAAACGAGCGGTCGACGCTCTACCCTCTGGACGGCCGTCCGATAACAACAAACCACAAACACAGTTACGAATGACGATGAGTAAGCCGGGTAGTCCTTTTCTCGCTTATCTCGCTTTTCACTCCATCTTTTTCCCGCACGAAAGCGCGCGGCCGGGGGCCTTCTCTCTCTTCTCGCTCACAAAGTGCATTCTTTTTCGGAAAGTTTTGCCAAGTCAGGAATGCTACGGGAAGATCACGAATGCCCTCTCGATAGGCTCGATAGACTTGAAAGGCTCGATAGAGAAGAGAATTCCGCCGGTTACAGACTGCCAACAAGAAAGCCCGCGACGAGCACCAGCGGAAGCATCGCCGGCACTATCAGCGAGAGCCAGACCACAACCAAGGCAGGAAGCATGCTGCAGTCCCCCAAAAAGATGCCGCCGAGTTTCCGGCGGCATTCTTTAGTGTATGGATCCAGTTGCCTACCAGCGGAACACCGTCAGCTTGTGGATATAGGACGTGACTGACCCACTCCCGGCGTTTTCGCCTTCGACCTGATAGTTGACCAAGAGGGTCCCTGCTGACCAACCTAGAACGTGCCCAGAAGTACGAGCACCTTGCGTAAATACGCTGTGGGTTCCGTCTACGTTCACCCAGTCGTGCGTGACTAACCCGTTGGCGTCGCGATGCATGGCGATCTGGATGTGGTGCCATTGATTGGCGCTCCAGGTCCTGGGATTGCATTTGATGTTCGTGGAAAGCCAGTGATCGTATATTCCTGACGTGTAAGCAGTTTCCCAGGTGCCCGTAACGCCAGAGCATTGCGTTCCCAGAATCACAGTCTCGCCGCCTGGCATGACCTGATTCATGTCCAGTTCCAGGTTTTCGACCTGGGACGGGTTGGTGAGGAGAACATACGTATCGAGCACAAAGTACGTTGCCGTCGCGTCCTTGCCGTAAGCGAGGCTCCATCGCTCACCCGCCTTCGCGGTGTAGGTCATGTAAAACTCGCGGGCATCGTCATATAGCGGCGTGTTTGCCGGGTAGACACTCGACCCTTTGGAAGACCCGGGGGTGCCGCCATCATGAATGGCGATCCAGTTGTGAGAGCTGTCGAGATCTCCGGAAGAAACCGCATTCGCGGGGATGCCGTATGTGGCGCCCGATCCGGTTGAGCCGCCAGAGTTACTTAAGCCACCGGATGTGCCGCCCACGATGAAGGTGCTGTTGACCGTCGGGCAAGCCCCGCTCGCGGTCCATGACTTGAAGTGGACTGTGTGGCTTCCGGAAGGAATGGCCTGACCAGCGACATCGATGTCATAGGCAGTCACGCCCATCACGGTGACCGTAGCGCTATCGATCGAATAGCCAAACGCCGAAGGGGGCACGCCATCGCACCCGGTATTATGCGCCCGAATCCACGCTGGGGAAGTAATGCTCGTCCCGTTTACCGGACTCGCAACCGTGACTGCCGCGAACACTTGAGAGCCCGCCAGCGTGGCGACGAAGGGAAAAGCCAGCAGGCGGGTAAGCGCGACCCACGGGCGCGGAACAATTCTCTGATTCAGGGCCATCAATTTCCTATGGGGGAAGTTAATCTTTGGAGCGGGGCCGAAGCTAAAGTATACCCATTCGATTGGCTTACAAGATGAAAGACCGGTAACCATCCAGGCTGTTCATTTCGATCGGCGCCCGGGAGGCGCATGCCAAACCCCATGACTCTCGACAGCATCACATTTAAATCGATACCTTTTTAACCAATCAGAACCCGGGAGGTTCGCCATGATGACACCCAAGACCGAAACCCCCACCCAACCATCCGATTGCCGCCTGGTTCGCGCTGGTAAACCCTTCCAGGGCAAGCAAGGACTGATGTACCAGCCGGCCATCTCAGCGGAAACCGTGGGATCGCAGGGCATCCACATGCAACTTGTCAACATTCCGCCGGGCGGCCGCGCCAAAGCACACAAACACGCTGCCCACGAAACCGCCATCTACATGCTGAGCGGTGTCTCTGGCGTCTGGTATGGCCACAACCTCGAACACCACTGTCTACTCAACCCGACAGACTTTCTGTACATTCCGGCGGACATGCCCCATCTACCCTACAACCCGAGCACCACGGAAAACGCCGTCGCCGTCATCTCTCGAACCGACCCAAACGAACAGGAAAGCGTCGTCTTACTCCCTCACCTGGAGGCCCTGCACCAATGGGATCCGGTCATCGGATAAGCTAAACGAGGGGTGGACAACTGAGTTTGCACGGAAGCGTCCGGTTCTCTCTTTTGATCGTGCTGATGCTGTTGACCGGCAATGGGCTATTGGGAGCTCAGCAGCCGGCGCAGCAATTTCTCATCGCGTCTGACCTGCACTTCAACCCCTTCGCCGATCCAGCGCTCGTCACCCGCCTGGCTGCGGCTCATCCCCGCCAGTGGGAGGCAATTCTTGACCAATCGAAGCTCACCGCATATAGCCAGAACCATCAGGACACGAACTGGCCGTTGCTTCAATCATCCCTCGACGCCATGCAGTCGACGCAGCCGCACCCACCGGTAGTGATGATCACGGGCGACCTGCTTGCCCATGGTTTCCCGGCATCTTTCAAGAAAGCCACCAACGACGCGAACCGCGAGCATTACCGCGCATTCGTGCGTAAGACGGTTACCTTTCTTGGTTGGGAGCTGCAGAAGCGATTTCCCAAAGCCCAGATCCTGCTAACGCCAGGCAACAACGACGACGCGTGCGGCGACTACGATGTTGAGGCCGACGGACCCTTTCTGAGTGATACCGCCGGCTTGACACGTAAACTCTCTCGAGCCGGGGCAGGCGTGGCCAGAGGCTGGAAATCACTCGGCAGCTACAGCCTCGATCCACATGCGATTCCCGGTATCCGCATCCTCTCGGTCAACTCTGTCTTCTTCTCCAACAAGTACCAATCCGCCAGCCTCGCCCACGCATGTGCCACCGCAGACTCGACTTCCGCCATCCGCACCTTCACCTGGCTGGAGACCAACCTTGCCCAGGCCAAAGTAGCCAATAAGAAAGTCTGGCTGATGTTTCATATTCCGCCCGGCATCGATGGCTTTTCGACCCTCATGAGCCTTCGCCGCCTGATGCTTGCAGGCAATACACAGCCACAGGACCTCTGCCACAACGCCATCGTTCCCATGTGGAAACCAGACTGGACCGCCCGCTTCAACACCATCCTCAAGAACAATCAGGACACCGTCCTTGCGACCTTTGCCGGACATAACCACACCGATGATTTTCGGGTCATCCCCGCAGCCGGGGCGGCAGGCTTCGTTCTGATCGATCCGCCCATATCGCCTATATACGGTCAAAATCCATCCTTCCGCGTGGTCACCTTTCGCGGCGACGGAACCCTGACAGATCAATCGACCTTTTACCTCACAAACCTCAAGACCGCCAGCAAGGATGTGCCGGGCAAATGGGCGAAGGAATACAGCTTTGTTGAGGAGTGGCAGGGGCAACCGCTGAATGCGAGCACCCTGAACAACGTCGACCATCGGATCCAAAGCGATCCCGCGGTTCGCGCCCGCTGGCTAACCTTACTCAATGTCTCGAGCGCGGATGACCATGTACCCGAAATCGCCGTCCCCGCCCTGAGTTGCGCAATCGGCTCACTCGATCCAGCCAGCTATCTCTCCTGCTACTGCCCAAAGTAAAGGCGACACGCATTGCCACAGGTGGGCAACATTCTAAAGAACGCCATACTTCGCAAACACTTCTCGCAAAGTCTTACCTGCCAGTAGCTCTCGGTTCGAAAGATTCTCCTTGTGCACCTTCTCTCTCGCCTGAACCAGCACTTCCTTTTCCACCTCATTCGGCACCACTACGATTCCATCGAAATCCGCAAATACCAGGTTACCCGGCTTCACCAGAACATCTCCGCAAAGAACGGGAACGTCGTAAGCCATGACCATGCCACGCCCCATGGAATCGAGAGGACGAATTCCTGTGTAGTAAACCGGAAATTCCATCTCGATGATCTGATTGCAATCGCGAATCTGGCTGTCGACTACGCAACCAACAGCTCCATTCCTCTTCGCCACGGTCGTCATTAATCCGCCCCAGGGCGCATTGGTGCCGGCCGAGTCAGTGGAGTGTACGACCACGTCTCCCGGTTTCAGCGAATCCATCGCATCGATCTCAAGCCCGTAAGGATCGTCATGCTGAATATAGTCCGTCTCCATCCAGCGGAAAGTCCGCGCGCGGCCAACGAAGCCGCATTTCTTGCGGTCCGGCAACAGAGGCCGCAGGCGATGATGCATAGCCTGATTGCGATAGCCGAGGTGGTCCAGGATGTCGCACACCGCTGCGACGTAAAGGCCCTCATCCACGAACTTCTCGATCTCAGCATTGTTAGAAAACATCCATCACTCTCCCATACATAGCTCGCGCCCCATCCAGGCGACATCCACGCGTTAGGACTCGCTGAAGTCCACCATAATCGGCCGCTGGCGGAACCCGCGGGTCTTGATCGCGCTGTAGACAAATCCGGCGCCAAGCCAAACGCCGCCCACGATTTTCGCCGGCGTTTTCAGGCCGAGCCAGATCCACAGGCAAAACACGAAACCCAGCAGAGGCACGATCACATCGCCCAGCCACTTCCGCTCACGCCCTGCCTGCTTCACAATGCCGAACTGCCAGAACGTAGCCAGGTTCACACCCATAAAGGCGAGGAACGCCCCGAAATTCAATATCTCCCCAGCCTGCTCGTAGCTAACGAACAAGGCGCCGATATAGGCCACGACGCCGATCAGCAAAATATTCCGCGTAGGCGTACTCCGCTTGGGGTCGAGATATGCGAACAGCTTGCGCGGTAAAACATTATCGCGGCCCATGCCAAACAGCAGCCGCGCCGCGCCCACTTGTCCGGTCAAACCAGCTCCCACTGCGGCCAGAATCAACACGATGCCCAATACTTGAAAGAGCAGGGGACCACCCACCCGGTGGGCCACATCCATAAATGCGGTTTCAATGTTTGGAAATGTGCTGTAAGCCGGCCAAACCCGTTGCCCGAGGTAAACTTCAAGCCCACCAACCACGCCTGTAAACAGGCACACAAGGACCGTAGCCAGCAAGATGTTTTTCTTAGGGTTCTTCACATCCTCCGCCAGCGTGGTCACTCCATCGAACCCGATGTAGGTAAGCGCCGCATACGACGTAGCCATCCAGATAAGGCGGGGATGGAACGTCCTGGGATCGTAAAACGGCTGGATCGAAAACACTCCAGACCAACCCTGCATGTGAAACAGGTATCGAACCGCCAACACCATGAAGACCGAGATCACCGCGCACATCACGATGACCAGAACCATATTCGCGTAGGCTGTCGCGCGAATACCGCGCAGATTCAGCACCGTCATGAGCGCTACGAAAAACAGCGCCAACGCCGCATATGGAACATGAGGGAAAAATCGCTGGATCGTCAGGGCGCCATACACCCCGTTCATCAACGGCTGAATCAGGTAATCCAGAAACATCGACCAGCCGGTAAGGAAGCCCAGGTGTGGGTTGAGTCCGCGGCCCACATAGGTATAGGCGGACCCCGCGGTAGGGAAGATCGATGCCATCCGTCCGTAACTGACGGCAGTCAGCATCATGGCGACCATCGCGATCAAAATCGTCGTCACGAAGTGCCCATGCGAAAGCACCTGGGCCACGCCAAACATCGGCACCGGTGCAATGGGCATGATCAACACGATGCCGTAAATGATCAGGTCCCGAAGCCCGAGCACGCGGCGGAGCCGAGGCGCGGAACCCGTTGCCAAACCCGGCACTGTAGACGACGACTCAGTCACCGGCTATCCTCCTGTTTGAAAAGCGTATTTCTTTATCGCATCCGGATTAATTTCAACGCCTAACCCCGGCTTCGTTGGCACACGGACCCGTCCCTTCACTGCCTTGAAAGGCTCCACCAGCAACTCACGCCGCAACGAGGATTCTGTAACCGAGAACTCGAGGAACGCGGAATTGGGAATCGCTGCAATCAAATGCAAACACGCCGCCACCAGCACACCCGTGCGAAACGCATGTGGAACCAGCACGCGGTTTGCCTCATGCGCCATGTAGGCAATGCGCTTTGCCTCCGTCAGGCCGCCCACGCGGGAGATATCCGGCTGAAGCACATCCAGGTGGGCTTCCCAGATCAGCCGCCGAAACGCCCAACGGCCGGCATCCTGTTCTCCCGCGGCAATGCGCAGCGAAGTGGAATCGCTCAACCGCCGGTAATCTTCGATCGCTTCCGGCGGAAAGGGCTCTTCCATCCAATAAATGCCGATCTGTTCAAATTCCCTCGCAGCCTGCATGGCCATCTTCAGACTGTAACCGTGGCCGATATCGACCATGACCTCAACGTCCGGCCCTGCCGCGTCCTTTGCCGCCGCAGCCAGCGCAACATCACGGCGCACATCTTTACCCAGCGGACCATAGCCAAACTTCATTGCGGTGAAGCCCTGGCCCTTGTACTTGTCCACTGCTTCACGTACTTCTGCCACCGTCTCCGGCATCAGCATGCTGGCGTAGGCGCGCACATCCTCGCAAAAACTGCCGCCCAGCATCTTGTGGATGGGCTTGCCGGCAGTCTTGCCCATAATGTCCCAGAGGGCCATGTCGATACCGCTCATCACGTGCATCACCACGCCGAGGCGGCCGTAGTAATTTGTCTTGCGATACATCAGCTCCCATATCTGCTCAATATCGAACGGGTCGAGCCCGACCAGCACTTCACGCAGCCCGTAGCAGGTGCCATGCGACATTTCCGCATCAATCGCCGCTTTGCCAACTTCCGGCGAAGTATCCACCTCGCCGTAGCCGACAATGCCCTCGTCCGTCTCGATACGGATCAGCAAGTCATCCTGGGTGCCATCGGCCACCGCCTGCCTGACCGGCAGACGTAAAATAATTCCTTCGACATTCGTAATCTTCATGATTTCCTTACCTCAACAAGACGGATCATTGCCAAAATCTTCGGTGTGATGCAGGGCAACGATTGCAAACACAGGGCAGGGTTGCTGATCGTTAAAACGCCCTCTTTGTTGAGCAGGAGGCGATCTTCAGTAGTCCCGCGGATAGATGGCAGCGAACGGTCTGTTTAGCCCGGATAGGAGGGCATGTTGATGTTTTGCCTGGGTAGCGAGATCTTCGCGCGGTATTCGGGCTTTCCCTTGATACCCAGATTCATGCAATAGAGCTGGCCGCCAAAGTTACCGGAAACCGGATCATACGACCTGGGCATAAGCGGTGACGGCCATGACTTGCTGGCTGAGGTTATGAAAATGTCAGTCAAGTCGCTGCCACCGAATGCCAGAGAAGACGTCTGCTTAGCAGGAGTGCTGATGCGGCGCTCCACCCTGCCGTCAGAATCGTAGCGGACAATCGAGCTTCCATACCACTGGGCCGACCAGAGAAATCCTTCCGCGTCCACTGTCAGCCCGTCCGGTAGTCCTTCCTCATGTGTCACCTGCACCAGAATCCTTCGGTTTCGAATATTCCCACTGCGCCGGTCATAGTCGTATGCATAAATCCGCCGCGCCGCGGAATCGGTGAAGTACATTACGGTCTCATCCGGCGAGAAAGCCAGTCCGTTTGGCAGCAGAAAACCCTCATCCACTACGTGCACGGATCCATCAAGATCGACGCGCACGAGCTTCCCCAGCTCATATTCCTTCTCTGCATCGAAAAAGTTCGATCCCGCAAACAGTCGTCCTTCCGGGTCTGCGATGGCATCGTTCATTTGCAGTCTGGCGTCGCCGGCCTTGTCCGCAATCAAGCGCAGATGGTCAGCCCCATCCCATAGCCAGATTCCGCCGCTGTTCACGATGACGAAGCCGCCCGGCTGATTCAGGGCGTAGCCTGCGATTTCAAGCCCCCGCTTTACGACTTCATGCTGATTGCTTGCCTGGTGGTAGCGGAAGAACTTGTGCCCATCAATGTCGGTCCAATAAAGAGAGCCGGAATCCGGATCCCAGACCGGACCTTCACCGCACAGATCACCGTACTCCGCAATGACGCTCAATTCACTCATGGTTCGCCCCCGGGAGCCTGATGCATCTCTGGCCTGCTTTTGCCCCGATGTGGGACACACAGACCTGCACCCCTGCCCCTCGTTCAACGCCTCAATCTTAAATACAAAGCGCCGGCTGAAGCTGTTTTAATGGAGTCGGCTTTCCTGGTGCGCGATGCACCTGTCATATACGTATAAAATCTCTTTGGAACCTGACAGCTTGTCAAGAACCTTCAGGCATCACCTCTACGCCCGTTCAATGGGTTGAACACTTTCATCGAAGGACATATTATGGCTGCTCCCAAGCGCAACCTGCCGTCTGTCGATCGCACCATCTCTGTCCTCGAATTCATCTCGCAGTCCAAGCGCGGCTGCTCGGTATCGGAGATCAGCCGCAGCCTGTCTCTTCCCAAGAGTTCGACCTTTCTCATCCTGGCGACCCTGGTAGCTCGCGGCTATCTCAAGAAGAACCCGGAAACCGATAAATACAACTTTGGCATGAACCTGGTAAAGCTCAGCCGAAAGGTGCTGGCCCACCTGGATCTGCGCGACATCGCCAGGCCTTTCATCAATTCTTTGATGAAGCGCACCGGCCTCGTTGTACACCTTGCTGTCCTTGCGGAAACCGAGGCAGTTCTCATTGATCGCGCCTCACCCAGAGATTCGTTCGTCGGGGCCGACTGGATCGGCCGCGCGCTCGACATCAACTGCAGCGGAGTAGGGAAGGCTCTTGTGGCCTTTCTGCCCGAAGAGCAGTTCAATCAATTGATTGGCGTCAAGAGGCTGGCAAAGCACAATGAGAATACGATCGTCACGATTCGTGGATTGAAGCGAGATCTGGCGCGCGTGCGCGAACTTGGCTATTCGCTCGATGACGAAGAAGATGAGCTGGGACTTCGTTGCATCGGAACCCCGATCTTCGACGCGGAACACAAGGCGATTGCGGCCGTCAGCGTTGCCGGGACAGTGGAGAACATTCCTCTCGACCGCGTGCAGGTTCTCGCGGCCGCACTCAGACAGACGGCGGACGAGATCTCTCGCCGGGTACAGTCTGTTCGCATCTAGTATGCGCCTTTTTCTTGCACTTGAAGCAGCGTTCGTTTGTGTTCATCCTATTGAACGCACCCTTGCTTCGTGCCCGAAACAAGCTTGACGATCATTGTCACGGCTGTATGGTGAAAGAAACTGCTGCCTGAATCATCCGATGCAGGCGCACCCGTAGAACGCGACCGGCCTTGTTCGCTCGTAACAAGAGCTAAACAGACTGGCTTTCCATGCACAGTCCGGGGCCCGGAATTAGAGAATCTACAACCTGGAGGTATCCATGAATCGTGCTTGGACCGCGAATGGCATCCTGTTTCCCTCTTGGGTCTACGCCATGCTAATGAGCCTGGTTTTGGCGGCGGTGCCCCAGGCCAGGGGTCAGCAGCAGGCAACACTCTCCGGCATCATCTCCGATCCTTCCGGCGCCGTCGTCCCTGGGGCGACCGTTCGCGTAACGAACGACGCAACCCAGGTGACCAGTGCAGCTGTGACGAACGATACTGGCTATTATTTGGTGCTGAATCTCACTCCGGGAACGTACTCCATCACGGCACAGAAAGGTGGTTTCAAGACTGCGACGCGTTCCGCCATCACGCTCCAGGTTGCGCAGTCTGCCACCGTGGACGTGCGTCTTGAAGTAGGCGCGGAATCGCAGGAAATTTCGGTCAGCGGGGCGCCTCCGCTGTTGACGACGACCGATTCCACCATCGGCCAGGTCATCGGACCCACCACGATGGTGGAAATGCCACTCAATGGCCGCAACTACTTCAATCTAGCTTTGTTGTCGCCGGGTATCTCTACCTACGGCTCGCGCAGCTTCTATTCAAGCGCCATCAACGACTACGGCACATCCTTCAACTCTGGCGCCGGTGGTGAAGATCGCAACGGCTTTACGCTCGATGGCGCCGACATCAAGGGTTACGTCATCAACATCTCGTACGTCCCCTCGATCGATGCGGTACAGGAATTCAAGATCGAAACCACCCCCTACTCCGCCGATCTGGGAACCAGCTCAGGGGCTCAGATCCTGCTCGTAACCAAGAGCGGAACCGACCAGTTTCACGGCTCCGCTTATGAGTTCCTCCGTAACAATGCCTTCAACTCATACAACTACTTTGACGACCATAGTGCACCCATCCCCAAACTCATCAAGAATCAGTTCGGGGGCACGTTCGGCGGCCCCATCCTCAAACAGAAGCTCTTCTTTTTCGGAAGCTACGAAGGCCAGAGAGAGCGCGTGGGTCAAACCTTCTTCGGCACAGTACCAACCGTTCAGATGCGCAACGGAGATTTCTCGCAGTTCACCCAGCCAATCTTCAATCCGTTCACAACCAGCCCCTGCGCACTCTGCGCGACCGGAGTGCAGCGCCAGGTCTTCGTCAACAACCAAATCCCCAATTCGCTCATCAGTGCCGTTTCCACGGCGTTCGTGCAGTCGCAGTTCCCGTTGCCAACGACCAGTGGCATCGCGAACAATTTTGCCGCGAACGGTGTCGACCGCAATACGCGCAACCAGACCAACATGCGCATCGATTTCTCGCTGCCCAAAGACGCGATCTTTGGTCGTTTCAGCTACAACAATTCAAGCCTGTATGTCACACGGCAGACGTTCGGTGGCGCGCAGTTGCCAAACTTTGGCGACAACGACCAGATCTTCACCACCAATTTCACCATGTCTGACGTGCACACGTTCAATCCAACCCTCATCCTTCAGGGGCAGGCGTCGTACTTGAGAATCTGGCTGAGAATCCACCCCCAGCAAACGGGCAATAACCTCAACGCCCAGCTGGGCATTCAGGGGGTTGCGCCCAATGTACCCTTCAGCAGCAATATTTCGGGTGAGTCGAATCCCGGCTCCAATCCTTTCGCTCCGGAATGGATTGCGACCAATCAGTACACCTATGTCGGCAAGCTGACGAAGGTCGCGGGTAAACATACAGTGAGGGCCGGTGGTGAGTACGGCCGGTGGCAGGTGTTCCACGACGCCAGCCCGAGCTACCCGCAGGGTCAGTTCAGCTTCGATGGTTCCTTCACCAAGGACCCCAATAATACCGACACCTCGGGTGTTCCGTTCGCAGACTTCCTGCTCGGCTATCCCGTCTCTGCACTGACGCAGACCGGATACACCGGCAGCTATCTCTTTCGCAACATCGGCCGCTGGTGGGTCAGCGACGAATATCGTGTCCTGCAGAATCTAACGTTGAATGTCGGCTTGCGCTGGGAGTATGACGGCCCGTTCTACCTCAAGTACAACAATTATTCGAATTACGATCCAACCACCGGGCAGCTCGTCATCGCCGCCCAGAACGGCGTCAGCCGTTCCGCCAATGTTCGTCCTTACTATCGCAGCTATGCGCCGCGTTTCGGCTTCGCCTACGCTATTCCCGATCACGAAAGTATCGTGGTGCGCGGCGGCTATGGCGTCTTCTACGACATCATTCAAGAGAACAACACGGAGATCGGGCGAACCAACCCGCCATTCGCGGCCTTCCCGCAGTTTATTGCCGGCAACACCACGCAACAAATCCCAGTCAGCCCTATTCAGAATGTCTTCGCGCCTGGCTCCGGCTTTGCTGCTCCTCCTGTCATTGGATCCATTGACTTCAATGTGAGGAACGGTTACCAGCAACAGGCGTCGTTAGGCATTCAGAAGCAATTTGGATCAGACTTTGTGGCAGAAGTGAACTATGTCTGGCAAAAGAACACCGGTCTGTTGGCCTTCCGCAACCTCAATGCGCCGTTGGTCAACGGGACGTTCGTGCTGCCTAACCCGCAATTCGGCGCAATCGACTACTACACCAACCTCGAATACGGAAACTACAACGCACTGCTGGCCAGTCTGCAGAAGCGTCTTTCCCACGGCCTCACCTTTACGTCTGCCTTCACCTGGTCCAAGTCGCTCGACAACATCACGTCGGGTGATGCTTCCGGAGCGCCCGGCGATCCTGGCTTCCAAAACCCCTACTGCTTTACCTGCGACTACGGCCGTTCGGCATCCGACTACGAAAAGCGCTACGTGCAAAGCCTCGTCTACAACGCTTCCTTATCCCCAGAGCCGCGGCGCACTTGCAAAGAATCTGATCGGTGGGTGGGGTATCTCCGGTATCTTCACCTACCAATCCGGTTTCCCGGTCACCCCGCGCATTTCGTTCGACAACAGCGAGAGTGAAACATTTGCCGATCGGCCCAATGTCATCAGGGGTGTGCCAATTTTTCCGGCCGGCACAAAGACGGCGACACAATGGTTCAGCCCGGCCGCGTTTGCGGTTGCGCCTCCCCTGGAGTTCGGAAACGCGGGCAAGGGCATGATCCAGGGTCCGCACTCCATCGTTCTCGATGTCGCGGCGATGCGCAGTTTCCAGACTCAAAGAACGCCTCCATCTTGAATTCCGTGCAGAAGCATTCAATCTCGCCAACCACGCGAACTTCGCAGACCCCAATCCGTTCATCGACCTTACATCGGTAGCGGGAAGCATTACTGCAACGACGACCACCGCGCGTCAGTTGCAACTGGCGGTAAAACTTAACTTCTAGACGCAGGCATCGTTGCTGCTTATCGTTGGTTGTTCATCGTGGGAGGTAGAAAAACATGCATGTCGCGCACGTCCCGGGCTATCGACGCTTGCTCGCATTTGTGATGGGAGCCAGTCTGCTGGCTCCCAATGTCTTCGGCGAGGGTGCAGCTCGACCTGAGCCTGCAGACTGGTTTGCGGGCGACGCCCACGTCCATCGTGGCATTGGGTGTGGTCGAGAGAACGAAAAGGAGATGCTCACCGCGCCGCAACTGCTCGAAATGATGAAGCCCAACAATCTGGCGGTCATCTCCGTTCTCAGCGATATCGGCAACGGGGAACTGAAGTATGTGGAGAAGGATCTCCCGCTACATGACAGGGAAGGACAATCCTGTCTCCACTCCCGATCGCATTGTTCATTGGGATGCCGAGTGGCACTATGATCCCGACGGTGTCACCTTCGCGCGAAAGGTGATCGGCGGCCACCTGATTCTGCTCGGGCTGAAGCAAGGCGGACAGCCGTTTGCGCACTACACCTATCCCATTTTCGATTGGGCCAAGAACCCACGGCGGCATCGGTGGCTTTGCCCACATGCAGTATTTGCCTTTCCCTTTTACCCTCCGCCGGATGGTCTGCTTCATTCGCTCGACTGCTGCTCACCCCTTGAGTTTCCCGTGGAGACGGCTCTGGGCACTTCTTCTTTTCTGATGGAAGACGTCCACGGAAGTGACGCAGCGCTCCAGGCCTACTACAAGATCCTTAACACTGGTTTTCGTCCTGGACTCGTGGCGAGCACCGATTATTCCTGCAACTACCTCGAGCCCCTTGGCACTCTCCTGACCTACGTTCAGGTTCCTGAAGACAAGCTGACCTACGACAAGTGGGTCGACGGTATTGCCAAAGGCCGAACTGTCGTATCCAGGGTCGGCCATGACGAATTCCTCGACCTCAAGGTCAACGGCGCCTCGACGCCCGGCGACGAAGTCAACCTACCCGCCAAAGGGCAGGTACGGGTACGAATCGAATGGAGCTCTCTCAAGCAAGCCGTCGGCAGAATCGAACTGGTACAGAACGGAGCCGTGGTGGCATCGAAGACTGCCCACGCAGGTCCAGGAGAACCAGTGGTGTTTGAAACCACAGTAGATGTGAGTAAAAGCGGTTGGCTCGCCGCGCGCCGTATGGACTGGCAGAAGGGTCACCAGACACAAACCGGTGCTGTATTCGTTCTTGTACAAGGGACAACCGGTTCGCCCCAGCGCCAGCGATGCTGAGTTCTTCGTCAAGTGGATCGACAACCTCATCCAGCAGACCTCGCCCGGCGGCGCATGGAGCAAGCTATCTGGCCGACGAACGGGATGCCGCCCTAGCGCGTTACCGGGAAGCCAGAGCAATCTTCGTACAGCGAGAGAGCGAAGCCCAGAGCCAGGACCAGGAACGTAGCCCGGCACAGACGAACCCGTAAGACTTGTTCCTCAACGGAGAAGAGCAAATGAAGCACTGCATCACGCGGCGTGAATCTGCTGGAAATTGCCGCCAAAGCCACATTCGTTGCCGGCCTTCCCTCAATTCCAGCACTTGCGGAAGAGCCGCCGATGTTCAACGGGCATAAAGTCATGCTCGATGCTCAAGGGAAAATCCTCCCCTGGGCGCCGAAGAACCATAATGCCTACGACTCCTTTCTTCGACTGCGCTGGGACTTTATCAAGACCAAAGTCCCGATGTGTCCCGGTCCCGCGCCCCGCTCGTCGTATCCCCAGTACTACTTCTACTGTGCCTTCTGGGATCGGAACGGAAAGCTAGAACCAGACACCTGGATGAACGACATAGCGGAGAAGGTGCCGAACTGGTTTGAATCGGCCCGCCTCTACTACGCATACACCGGCGATGCCAGCGTCATGGCGATTGTTCAGAAGCTGGTGGACTACTGCATTGATCACGGCACCAGTCCCGCCAGCTTCGCGTGGCCGAATTTCCCCTACACCACGACCAACGCCGGCGATATGGAGTTCCGCGGATTCACCAGCTCCAAACGCTTTGCCTTGCACGAGACACAGGTTGGTTACGGCGGCGACATGGGGCTCACCTATTTCCGTATGTATCTCTATAGCGGTGACAAAAAGCAGCTGGCTGCCGCGATCCATGTGGCCGATACGCTGGCCGCAAAAGTGCGGACGGGCAGCGCAACGCAGTCCGTCTGGCCCGACCGCGTCGTGATGGATACGGGCAAGATCACCGCCGACTACGGAGCCCACTGGGCCGGCTGTTACATGCTGCTCGATCAATTGATCAAGGCGAACGCCGGCGACGTGGCCTCCTACAAAAAGGCAAATGCCAAGGTGCGTGATTTCCTTCTGCAATTTCCAGTCAAAACAGGTTACTGGGCCGACGGCCACACAGATGCCGACGTAAATAGCAACACCTACAAGAGCAATACCGCAGCCAGCAACTACACGCTCACCCTCTTTGACTATCCCGAGCTCGATCCGCAGTGGCGGACGAACGTTCCCAGGTTGATCAAATGGACGGAAGACAACTTCGTCTTTCGCGGAGCCCCAGGGGAGCCCGGAACCCAATGGGGAGCGAATATTGTTGGAGAACAGGACTCGTTTCTGTTCAAAATGGATTATCAAACGGCACGCTATGCGGCCGAATGTGCTCGCTGGTACGCTGCGTCCCATGATGAGGCGTATAAAGAAAAAGCGTTTCGCTCGCTGAATTGGGTAACTTACTGCAATAGTCCAGATGGGCAGGGCAATGAAAGTCCGCTGAGCAAGAACATTTCCAATTGGTGGTCCGATCTTTACGGTGAGTGCCCCCGGATGTTCTACCAGGCATTTGCTGGGGTTCCGGAATGGGCGCCTACCGGCGAGAACCATATCCTCTACTCAGACGCCGTGCTCAAAGACGTTTCGTACGAAGCAAAAAAGGTGCAATACACGGCCACGCAAAGCACGGGAACAGACTACCTCCGCCTGACATTCCGGCCATCCCACATATCGCTCGCCGGCGCCAGGCTACCGCTGGTTGCCGAGCCTGGCCGAAAAGGCTACACCGCGAGAAGCATCGGTAGCAGCGACTATGCCGTGAACATCACCAGAATGGCAAACGGTCTGGTCGTGATTGAGTGACTTCACCTCGTGGACCCCAGGTGGGCCCCTGGCCGATGGAGAACTGTGAATGAATACCTGGCAACGACGGAGATCCGGATGAAAAGAGCAGGAAAAGCGTTTCTCGCTGTGATACCCGTGCTTTGCATCGGTCTATCTGCGCAGCGCGCAGGAGCACGTAGCGAGCGCGCGCATCCAGATCAAACCCGATCAGCAGTACCAGCAGATCCAGGGCTTCGGTGTGAACTTCACCGGGCCTTACTTCCGCAGTGATCAGAAGGCGATGTTTGACAAACTGATCGACGACCTCGGGGTCACCATGTTCCGTGTCGTGCCTTACCTCGTCTACAGCAACTGGGAAGAAACGAATGACAACGACGATCCCAACTCCATGAACTGGGAGTACTACAACGATCGTTATTCCACTCCGATTTTTGACGCTACGTGGAAAGGTTTGCGCTACCTGAATGGAAAAGGCATCCGCCCTGTCATCGCCCTGATGGGTCCGGTTCCGGCTTGGATGACCGATGATAAGGTTCAGCCACCCCAACATCACGTCTGCAAGCCGAATGTTCCTGCGGCGCAGCAAGGCCACCTGAGCCCAAAGATGTACGACGAGTTTGCGGAAGAAGTCGTGTCCATGGTGGTCTACGCGCGCAACCAGGCCCATATTGACTTCGAATACTTCAGCCCCTTCAACGAAACCGATTGCTATCCGCCCGAAGGCCCGCGCATCGATCCCGACGAGGCGCCAAAGGTTCTGGATGCTGTGGCGAAGCGGCTCAATAAGGAAGGTCTGGGCGACATCCGCTTGACCGTCGCGGACAACGCCGTTATCACTAACAATTACACCGAGGCAATTCTCAAAGACGACGAATTGATGAAGCAGGTAGGAGCCCTTACCTTCCATACCTACGAAGAACACTCGGTTGGGCCGCAGGTCGAGCGCGTTCAGGCCAGCAAGTATCCGCAGGAGCCCGTATGGCTTACGGAATACGGTGACTTGAATGATCTCGACAAGTCATTCGAGAATCAATGGAAGCATTTCTCCCTCGCGGCCAACCGGCGCGCGCTCACTGCGCTCAACCAGGGCGCCAACGCGCTGTTTTACTTCGACGCCTTCGACGATTACGAGGAGTGCGCCAAGCGCATGTGCTACTACGGGCTGTTTCGCAGTGCCAGCCACATCTACTCAGCCAAGAAGAGCTATTTTGCCACCCGTCAGCTTTACCACTTCGTTCGGCCCGGCTGGCATCGAATCGGGGTAACCTCTGACGCTCCAGGGCTCACCGTCTCTGCCTTTCGCGGAACCTCTCCCGGCTCGCTCGTCGTTGTCGGGGTCAAGGAGGGCGGTCCGAACCACTTCAAGATCGAGTTGCCACCTGCCTCCGGCCCGGCTACCTGGGAACTCTACGAAACCACGCGTGAACTGGACTGCCAAAGGGTAGGCGCCGTACCTGTACAGAACGGCGTCGCGGAGATCGACCTGCCCGGGGAAGCCATCTTCACCCTGGTCAGCAGTCCTGGCAAGTCAAACTGAAGGGTACGGGCTTTATAGCCCGTATGTAACCCCACAGCATCGTGAGTGGCTTTTAGCCGCTGAGGGAATATACCCGTGTCCCTCAGCGGCTAAAGCCAAATTTGTTTCGAGCTCATTTATGTACGGACTAAAGTCCGTACCCTTCAACATCTCCGGTATCCTGAGAGCGGTCGTTTGACTGTACAACCGGCATGCTCCTGACTATCAGACAAGCCATTCCCGCCGACATTCCGGTGCTGCAGGCGCTGATCCGCGCCTCCGTTCTGGGGCTGCAGAGCGCGGACTATTCGCCTGAGCAGTTGGATTTGGCTCTCCAGCGGGTTTTCGGGGTCGATACACAATTGATCGAGGACGGCACCTACTTCGTAGCCGAAGCCGAGACCGGCGGCGAACGGGTGATTGCGGGCTGTGGCGGCTGGAGCAAACGCAAGACTCTTTTCGGAAGTGACCACTGCGCTGGCCGGGAAGACGCTCTTCTCGACCCTGCCTGCGATGCGGCCAGGATTCGCGCCTTTTTCGTTCATCCCGGCTGGGCCCGGCGCGGTGTTGGGAGCAAAATGCTCGATGCCTGCGAGGCAGCGGCAGCAACCGCAGGCTTCCACCGGTTGGAAATGGGCGCCACCCTCACCGGCATACCCCTGTATCGTGCGCGCGGTTATGTCGAAGGAGAGCGGAGACAAGTCCCCCTGGGGCCGGGCGTAACTCTCCCTATTGTCCACATGGAAAAGAAGCTGTGACTGAGCTGTTGGTATGCCGGGGTGTGCCGGGTTCCATGGCCTTGCTGACCCATGTGGGCGATCTACGAAACAGCTCCAGGGTGCATCTCTCGTAACTGCCGGAGTTTCCTTTGCGGCGCAGCACTCCTGCTGTTCAGTTGCTGGGGCTTGGTAAATGGGAAGGGTACGGGCTTTTAGCCCGTACGTAACCTCACAGTATCGCGAATGGCTTTAGCCGCTGAGGGAAATGCCCGGTCCCTCAGCGGCTGAAGCCGAATTTGTTCCAGTACATTTACGTACGGACTAAAGTCCGTACCCTTCAATAAGCCGCTTTGACTGCAACATGTTCAGCTGCTCGTTCTTTACGCGAAGGATTGATCATGGTCCGCAGAACCGCAGGTCTCTTGTATCTGGATAAGGTTGGCTACTCCCGCAGCAGTGGCTGTGGCAAAGCGGTAAACGCACAGCGTTTTCCGAGGCAGCTCCGCTGCCGCGCCTTTTCCATAGCCCCCTTGACAATTCAGACAGCCGCTCCACTCCGCTACGCTGGATTTCCTGTCGAGATTCGTGGGGCCAATGTGCTCGGGACGGTAGGATAGACGTAATGAATTTTTCCAGGCGCGAGCTCATGCGGCTTGGCGTGCTTGCCGGGGCTGCCAACGTCTTTCGTGTTCCCTCCTACGCTGCCCCGGCTGCACGAGGTTCCCTTTTTCTTGAATTACCTGCAGCTTCTTCGGGCATCTCCTGGGTTCATGAAAATGCCATGTCGCCAAGCCGCTTTCTGCCTGAAGCACTCGGCCCGGGCTGCGCCTTTCTCGATTACGACAACGACGGCTGGATGGATGTTTTCCTGGTCAACAGCGGTCCCAGCGACTTCTACAAGCCGGCCAGCGCCCAACCGCTACATTCACATCGTCGAAGGTAAAGGCATTGCTTGAAGCTGGGCGGCGCTCACTATTTCTCAACCGAGTCATGACTTCGGTCGTCTGTGCCTGTGCAGTCGCTTTCATCTCTCCCACGGTCAGCGCAGGCTCTCAAAAACCATCCAAGTCGGTTCCCCTTTGTGCCGGCGTCACCCTCTCGGCGAGCTATCTTGCCGCGGCTGGACCCGATCAGGGATCAGGCTTTCGCTTCACGCTCTCGAACAATACGAGTCGTGAGATACGGCTCGCGGAACCCGTCCCCTCCAGTTCACATTGGTATGCCCGCGCCCACGAGCGCTGGATGTGGAGAGCATCGAGTGGGGCCGGCGGAAGCCTGCTGGACGCAGGCAACGAGCGAGGCCGCGTCGTCGTCTATCCTGCTCCCCAGAGCGGTGATCCTAAATGGGTGATTCTGCCGCCGCACCAGTCCCGGGAGTGGGTCGAAAGCCAGCAGGACAATTCCGTCCTCGAATACAAGCCTGGCTGCCCAATGTGTTCCTATCCAGGAGAGCGCGAATATCAGGTGATTTTTGCCTATGCCTATCTTTCCGGCGGCGAGCAGGCAGAAGGCCTGCTTTCGTGCGGATTAAGAACGGCTCCTGTCCCCATGCCCCCAAAAAATTGACCTTTGGGGTGTATCCATCGGGTCTTTTTCCTTCGTCTGGGTAAATGCGCGTCTGTTTTCCAGCAACCAGGCGCAAGACTGCGTGTTTCTATGATTGTGGTTCGATGTGCAGGAGATCACCCATGAACAATAAGCTGTGCCGTTTCGCCATCAGTGGTCTTTTGGCCACCGGTCTTATTCTTTCCGCGTCTGCCCTGTTTGCACAGGATGCCTCGCCGTCGCCCGACCCCTCAGCCCAAGGACCAGGCGGTGGTCATGGAGCTTGGGGTGGACGCCAACCTATGGATCCCGATCAGCAGGTCGCGCGCATGACCAAGCGCTACAACCTTTCCGCTGATCAGCAGGAGCAAATCAAACCCATCCTCGCCAACCAGCAACAGCAGATGATGGCGTTGCGTCAGGATACGTCATCTTCCCGCGAAGATAGGATGGCTAAGATGAAGAGCATTCGCGAGGATTCCAGCACCAAGATCCAGGCGGTTCTGAATGACAGCCAGAAGCAGAAGTTCGCTGAGGATCAACAGAAGATGCAGGAGCGGATGCAGCAACGCATGGGGCGCGGCGGACTTCCGGCAGATGCCCCGCCGGCCCAGTAAATAGCACCACTTAAAAAAAGTGCCCGGTTCTTCGCATTTGCGGCGAAGAACCGGGCGCTGCCGTGTTCGCGTTTCTTCACCGCAAGCTGGCTGGCCCCCCTTCGTTCGGGAGGATAATGCATGGGGTAGTACTTGCGTTGAGGGGCGGATAGCGTTGCCCACACAAGCCAACGGCAGGCTTGTATGGGGCAACGTCAGCCTTGGGTGGGCCAGACACTCAAGCCAGCAAGTCCAACACCGGCTGCCACTCTCTACTTTGTGATTGTGCGACCGCTTGATATGTGAGTTGTCCCGCGTACGTATTCACACCTTCCGCTGTTCCCGCATCGGCCTTGATCGCGGCAGCCGCTCCATGTTGTGCCAGGCGGAATACGTACGGGAAAGTAGCATTCGTCAGCGCCAGGGTCGAAGTATTCGGAACAGCCGCAGGCATGTTCGTGACGCAATAGTGGACCACGCCGTCGGTGAGGTAAGAGGGGTCGCTGTGCGTCGTTGGTTTGGCTGTTTCAATACACCCACCCTGGTCGATGGCGACGTCCACGACAACCGCACCCTTCTTCATCCTGGAAATCATTTCCCGGGTCACGATCCGCGGAGCGGCTGCCCCGGGAATCAGTACTCCGCCGATCAGCAGGTCAGCGCTTTGCACTGCGCGCGCAATGTTGTAAGAATTCGAGGCCAGCGTGTAGACGCGGCCATTGAAAATGTCGTCCAGCTCACGCAGGCGATTCAGGTTCAGATCAACGATGGTGACGTTTGCACCCATGCCCAACGCGATCTTGGCTGCGTTGGTGCCCACAATGCCGCCCCCCAGGATGCACACGGTTGCCGGCGGCACTCCGGGCACTCCGCCCAGTAGCACGCCGCGTCCACCCTTTTCCTTTTCCAGATAAGTGGCGCCTACCTGGACTGACATTCTTCCCGCCACCTCAGACATGGGAGTAAGCAGGGGAAGCGTGCCTGCGCGGTCTCGAATGGTTTCATAGGCAATGCCTGTGACCTTTGTGGCCAGTAGCCTGTCGGTGAGGGCAGGTAAAGGCGCGAGGTGTAGATAGGTGAACAACACCAGTCCTTCGCGAAAGAATGCGTATTCCTTTTCAACCGGCTCTTTCACCTTGACGACCATGTCGGCAAGGCCCCAGACGTTATGCGCTGAGCCGGCGATTTCGGCGCCTGCTGCCTGGTATTCGTCGTCTGAGAAGGCAGAGAGATCACCGGCATGGGTTTCCACCAGCACGGTATGGCCCGCATCGACCAGTGCTTTCACGCCGGCAGGGGTAACGCCAACCCTGGATTCGTGGTCTTTTACTTCTTTGGGTACGCCAATGATCATGAAAAAAGCCTCGCTAGGGAATGCTAGCAAACCCGAGGCTGGTGTCGTGTTTGCGCCAGGGTTTGCATCAGCGAACCCTGGGTTGAAAAGGAACTACGGCTGAACGAACTAGGGTTGAGCTTGTGGCGACGAAATGAGAGAGCCTTCGAAGGGGCTTCGCCCTATCGTTTTCAACCCACGTACGCTGATGCGAACCGTCTGTTCGTGTACTGGGGGCACCCGTCCAGAGGGTGGGGTTTGACTTCTTCGTTAGCGTCTGTCACCCGAGGTACCGTCACCGCGAACCCAAAACCTCTTGATTGTCCCAAGCGTTCCAGGCGCGGCTGGGAGAGTTGTTGAACGCCGCTTTCACTCGCCGGTGTCGATCTGCGCGCGCTGCAACCGGTCCGAGTAATCCACATAAACCGCCTTCCACGAGGTATAAAAATCCAGCGCCCCCGTGCCCCCTTCGCGGTGTCCATTGCCGGTCTGCTTCACTCCCCCGAAGGGCAGATGCACCTCGGCGCCGATCGTAGGCGCATTGATATAGGTAATGCCGGCCTCCAGATCACGCATCGCCTTGAACGCAAGGTTTACATTCCGGGAATAGAGCGCGGTCGACAAACCATACTGAATCCCGTTGGCAAATGTGATCGCCTGCTCGAAGCTCTCGCATTCGATCAGGCTCACCACAGGGCCGAATACCTCTTCCCGGGCGATCCTCATCTGCGGACCTACGGAGCCGAACACTGTAGGAGCAAAAAAGAAACCCTTATCCAAACCACTCCCGGTCAACCGCCCACCGCCTGTCAGCAACCCTGCGCCTTCTTGTTTCGCGATGGCGGTGTAGCGTTCCGATGTCTCCACCTGCTGCCGATTGATCTGAGGGCCCATGTGCACCTGCTCATCCAGGCCATTGCCAACGCGGAGCGCCTGCGCCCGCTCCACCAGCCTGCGAGTAAACTCCGCCGCTATGGCCTTATGCACAATGATGCGGCTGGTAGCGGTGCAGCGCTGCCCTGTGGTTCCAAACGCTCCCCACACGGCTCCATCCAGCGCCAGATCGAGATTCGCGTCGTCGAGCACGATCATCGCGTTCTTGCCTCCCATTTCGAGCGAGCACGGCTTGAAATGGGAGGCCGCTGCCTGCCCGACGATTCTGCCCACTTCGCTCGACCCGGTAAACGAGATCGCATTCACCTCAGGATGCACAACCAGCGGCGCGCCTGCCTCCGGGCCAAACCCGGTCACAATGTTGACCACGCCTTCAGGCAGTCCCGCCTCCAGCAGCAACTCCACCAGGTTGATCGTCGAAAGCGGAGTATCTTCTGCCGGTTTAATGACGCACGTATTGCCGCAAACCAGGGCAGGGAAGAGCTTCCACGAAGGAATGGCCATGGGGAAATTCCAGGGCGTGATCATGCCGCACACACCCAAGGGCATCCGCACCGACATGGCAAATTTGTCACGCAGTTCAGATGGAGTGGTTTGCCCAAAAAGTCTGCGCCCTTCCCCTGCCATGTAGAACGCGGTATCGGCCGCTTCCTGCACATCGCCCCGCGTCTCGCTGAGAACCTTGCCCATCTCCCGCGTCATGTCGCGCGCCAGTTTCTCTTTGTGCTTTAACAAGAGCTCACCCGTGCGGTAGAGAATCTCGCCTCGTTTCGGGGCAGGCACTAGACGCCATTTCTTATACGCGGCGCGCGCCGCCAGCACGGCTCGATCTACATCGGCTTCATTCGAATCCTGAAACTCTCCTACGACATCGTCAACATTCGCCGGATTGTGATTAAGAAAGGTCTTGCCGCTCTGTGCGCTTACCCACTGGCCGCCAATCAGGTTCTTATAAGTTTGCATAGCCATATCGAAGTCCCTTCGCTGAAGTTCAGAGAATAACTCATGCGCATGGCAAGCCGCGGGGCGTCGCTGGGCACAAAAGGTTGCACCAAATCGGTTCTTATCACCAGAAAGTGGTGGTCACGACTCAAAAGAGTAGCGGGTCAACCAGGCGGCCATGGCCGTACAATGAGGTTGGCTCTCAGGATAAGTCCGGCATTCATGTCATCAAACGGTTTCCATTCGCGTTCGTCGCGAACGCACGGCGTGCGTTCGTTGTTCAGCGTCTTTTCCAGTGATCTGGCAATCGACTTAGGCACCGCGAACACCTTGGTGTACGCGCGTGGCAAGGGCATTGTCGTCAACGAGCCCTCCATTGTCGCTATCAACAAAAATACCGGTGAGGTAGAGGCTGTCGGTAAAGAGGCGAAGGAAATGCTTGGCCGAACGCCGGGCAACATCGTTGCCATCAAGCCGATGAAAGACGGCGTGATCGCCGACTTCAAAATCACCGAGAAGATGTTGAATTACTTCATCCAGAAGGCGCACAACCGCAAAATGCTGGTACACCCCCGGATCGTGATCGGTGTGCCCTCTGAGATCACGCAGGTAGAAAAGCGCGCGGTTGAAGATTCCGCCTATCGCGCCAAAGCCAGCGAAGTGTTTCTCGTGGAGCAGGCCATGGTCGCCGCGATTGGCGCCGGGTTGCCCATTACCGAACCGAGCGGCAACATGGTTGTGGATATCGGTGGCGGAACGACCGATATTGCCGTCATCTCTCTCTCCGGCATCGTCTATTCCCGTTCCGTCCGTATGGCCGGCAACCAGATGGACGAGGCGATCATGAACTACCTCAAGCGCAAGTACAACTTGCTCATTGGGGAACGGACAGCAGAGCAGATCAAGATCGACATTGGCTCAGCCTACCCGCTGGACAAGCCGCTAACCATGGAGATCAAAGGGCGCAACCTGATCGAAGGCGTGCCCAAGACCATCACCATCGACGACAGCGAAATTCGTGAAGCGCTTACCGAGTGTATTTCGACCATTCTCAACGCCATTCGCGTAGCGCTCGAACGCACCCCGCCGGAACTCAGTGCCGACATCAGCGATCGCGGCATCGTTCTGACCGGTGGCGGCGCACTGATCAAGAATCTCGACAAACGTATCCGTGAAGAAACCGGTTTGCCGGTTTCGATTGCCGACGATCCCCTGGCTAGTGTGGTGCTGGGCACGGGTAAGATGCTCAGCGACTTCCGTTTGCTGCGCAAGATCAAGATCGACTAAGGGTTTCAAGCGCGAAGGAAAATCCGTACGTCACGACGATCAGCGGCGCAGCGCGAGGGTGAAACCCCTCTGGCAGCGCCGGCGAGTCGATGGATAAAGAACAAAGGGTTGAAGCTTTGCTTTCGGCCCGGCACGTAGAAGCAGCAGCCATGGACTCGTTTTGAGCCGCTATAAAAACATCCTGTTTCTGGTGAGTGTTCTGGTCCTCCAGATCATTGGCCTGGCTGTGCAAATCAGAAGGCCCAATCCCACCGCTGCCGATGCGCCCTCTGTCCGCTTGCTCCGTTATTGGGCCATCAGCCTGGTGTCGCCTCCCGAGAAGGTTCTGCACGGCACCGGTAGCGGCGTGCGCGGCCTGTGGGCCAACTATCTCGATCTGCGACACGTGCGCGAGCAGAATCAGGACCTGCGCGACCAGGTGAGCCGCCTGCAATTGGAGCAGGCCAGCCTGCTCGAAGACGCCCGTCAGGGCCAGCGGCTGCAATCACTGCTCGCGTTCAAAGAGAAGTACATTTCCGGCACGGTTGCGGCCCAGGTGATCGGTACCGCGGGCACCGATCAGTCACGCATCCTTTATATCGATAAAGGCAGCAAAGACGGCCTCAAACCCGACATGGCCGTCATCACTCCCGATGGCATCGTCGGCAAGTTGAAAGACGTCTTCGGGCACACTTCCCAGGTTCTGGTCATTTCCGATCAGACCAGCGGGGCCGGCGTCCTGCTCGAATCGACCCGGCTGCGCGGAGTTCTGCGCGGCAATGCACTGGGGCAGCCGCAAATCATCAATATGCTTCCCGACGAGCGGGTCAAAGCGGGTGAGCGCGTCCTCACCAGCGGTGGAGACCAGATTTATCCCCGCGGCCTGCCCGTGGGCACTGTCGACAGGGTCGTCGAAGATAGTTCGAACCCTCCTTATGTCGACATCATCATCAAGCCGGCCGCCAACCTGGGGCACCTGGAAGAACTGCTCGTGATCACGCAGTCAGCCGATGAGATGCCGCAGAAGGCGAAGCGGGATCTCGCCCAGAGTATCGCGGCCGGAGCTGTTGCAGCGACTCTTCAGCGCGCGTCTGACGTGCTGGCGGAGCGCTTGCCCGGCATCGATGACCCCGCTGGGCTCGCCGATACGCCCTTCTCGCCAAACAGTCTTCCGACGGTTGCCCCGGTGAACTCGAATCTGCATCCGCCGCCGGCCCTGCATGCTGATCGTTTCAGCCCCAACGCCATGCCGCCCGCAAGCGCGATGACCCCTGGGCAGGCTGTGACCGATCAAAAGTACGAGCCGCAAGCAAAGACTGCGCCGGCCGCTCCATCCGCGACGGGGTCGACGCCGGCAACCACCAGCCCATCTACCGCTGGCAAGAAGCCTGCTGTGTCAAGCGCAGGCGTGGCCAAGCCAAGGGCGCCGAAGCCGGCCTCAACAGATCAGCCCGCTGTGCCCGGCGTGACTGCTCCCGCAAGTGAGGGAGCACCACCCCAATGATGAGTGCCTTTGCGTTTTGGGATCCTTCCCGGCAGCAAATCATTCTTTGCCAAGTCCGCAGCGGGAATGCTGCTGGTCAGGGCAAAGTGAATTCCCCGAATTGGTTGTAGGGACAGAGGCAGGAGAACAGCTTTATGGCAATGTCGGCATCACTCGCACGAAGGGAACTGGACGTACAGCGTTACCCGCTGCTCGTGGTGGTGCTCGTGCCCTTGCTGGCCATCTTTCTCCAGGCCATCATCCCCCGATTCATTCCCAGGTTCGACATCCTCGACCTGCCCCTGCTGGTAACGATCTATTTCTCCGTAGGCTGGCGCAATCCAATTGCCGGTACCGTCACCGGCGCGGTCATCGGGTTGATCCAGGATGCGCTCACCAGCCGTCCCCTGGGCATCAACGGCATCTCGCAGTGCATCGTGGGCTTTTGCGCGGCATCCCTTGGCGTCAAAATCGATGTCGAGAACCCCGGCACACGCCTGCTGATCAACTTTGCTTTCACCTTGCTGAACATGGGGATTTACCTCTTCATCATGCATCACATGCTGGCTCAGAACCTGAGAAGCAACTGGTTGCACGAGGCGATCAAAGCCGTGATCAACTCCATCATCGGTGTCTTTTTCTTCGACGTTCTTGATCGGCTGAGAGCACGCGACTAGAGCGCAGCACTACCAGAAAGTTGCACCGAAATAATTTGGGAAACGTCACAGAATAACAAGAGGGACCAAGAGTGAATAAGGAAGAGCGGCTACCGGCATTCAAGCTCACCATGGTGCAGTACGCCATCGCGGCCATTCTGCTCGTGCTGCTTTCCGGTCTCTGGCGGTTGCAGGTCATCGGCGCGCAGAATTACCGCGCGCTGGCCGAGCAAAACCGCATCCGCAAAGTGCCCATCCTTGCTCCGCGAGGCAAGCTGTTCGATCGGGATGGCCGCCTCATCGTCGACAACTACCCTTCGGTCTCCTGCTTCCTCATTCGTGAGCCCGGCCGCGACTTGCATGCAGACTTCCCCTTGATTTCCCGCGGCCTGCACATGACCACGGAGCAGCTTGAGGGCACGCTGGCCCACTACGCGCTGGCGCCCAAGTATCAGCCCATCCCACTCAAGCAAGACATCACGCCTGACGAGGTGGAGTTCATCGAGTCTCACCGCGACGAACTGCCGGAATTGGAAACAATCGATGAGCAGCGCCGCCTCTATCCCCGCAACGGTTTTGCAGCCAACTTGATTGGCTACGTCGGCGAGGTCAGCGACGACATGCTGAACAACCCGCGCTATGCCTATTATGAGCCAGGGGACGTAGTAGGCAAGTCAGGTGTCGAGGAGTCCTACGATCAACTTCTCCGCGGTCAGGATGGCTCGCAGGACATAATCGTCGACAGCCACGGCAGGGAAGTAGGCCTGCTTGGCAGGGAACCTGCGGTCCCGGGTCAGAGTCTCAAACTCACCATCGATCTGGATATCCAGACGGCCGCTGAAAAGGCGATGGGGCCCCGCAACGGCGCGATCGTTGCCATCGATCCCCACACGGGCGCGGTGCTGGCCCTGGTTTCGCGTCCCAGCTTTGACCCCAATGACTTTTCCGTGCGCGTCTCGCGCACCGAATGGAACAAATTGATCACCGATCCGCGCCATCCCTTGTTGGATAAAGCAATTCAGGCACAGCTGGCGCCCGGGTCTACCTTCAAGATCATCATGTCCCTGGCCGGTCTCGAAAACAATGTCGCGCAGAGCATGGAGGTGGTTTGCAACGGTGGCGCCACCTACTTCGGCCGTTTCTTCGGCTGCGACAAACGTCACGGCCCGGTCGATATTCTTCATGCGATACCGAAGTCCTGCGACGTGTTTTATTACACGTTGGCTGAACGGCTGGGCATCGAGAAAATTGCGTACTGGGCTCATAAGGTGGGCCTTGGGCAGCGTACGGGAGTCGACTTGCCCAGTGAGGCCACCGGCATCATGCCTTCAGAAGAGTGGAAGATGAAGACCTTCCACGAGAAGTGGTACGCGGGTGAAGTGATTTCTGTCGGCATTGGGCAGGGGGCCGTTGCCGTTACGCCGCTTCAGTTGGTCCGAGCCATTGCAGGCATTGCTTCCGGTGGGGTTTTCAAACGGCCGCACGTGGTTGAGCCAGATCAGCTAACGCCAGAATTTCGTCAGGCGCTCCAGGAATCCTACACTGGCACCGGCGATGTGAGCTTCCCCATACAGCCCGCCATTTGGGAGACCATTACGGACGGCATGGCGGGAGCTCTCGACGCCAGTATGGGCGGTACAGCGTTCGCAGCGCATCTGGATAATATCGATTTTGCCGGCAAGACAGGCACCGCGCAGGTGGTGAACCACAGCGCGGGTATGAAGAGTGTCTCTTCGAACTATGCCGAGCGCGCGAACTCATGGTTCGTTGGCATGGCGCCCCGACGCAACCCGGACATTGCCGTGGTGGTACTGACCGAACATGGCGGATGGGGATCCGCCTCGGCGCCCGTAGCGGCACAAGTTGTGGAAGCTTTCGTGGATAAGCAGCGGCGCTTGAACAACAACCTCGAAGAAGCCAAGGCACCCCCGGCAAAGGTGGAAGTGGGCGCCGTTTGGTCGGAGCAGCCAGAGCAGGAAGCAGACAGCTCACATGCCATCAAGGTCGCCAGCGTAAGCGACAAAAATGATGTTCCGAAGATGCAGGGCGGTCACTTCAGCCTTCCGCTTTCTGGAGCGAAATAGAGTTTTGCGGTATCGGCAGGTAAGCGCATCTCGCTCGTTTTCGCGAGATGGGCTTGTTGTAACGAGTTTTTCCCGCTCTTCGCAGAACCGCGAGCGTGGGCCCCGGGAAAGCCGGGAAGCGACGGAGAATGATGCGGCGATTTATCTCATTTCGTGACTTCGACTGGGTCCTCCTCGGCCTGGTCATGCTGCTTTCCGTCATCAGCATCTTCGAGATCTACAGTGCTACGCTGCACACCAAGTTCGTTGGCTTTCAAACCAAGCAGATTTTCTGGCTCATCGGCGGCCTGGTGGCGATGTTCATCTTTTCGCTCATCAATTACCACCGTCTGCTCGAAGCGGTTCATTGGGTCTACGGTTTTTGCCTCGTTTCCCTGGTTGCGGTGCTGCTTTTCGGAACCAAGGTTCTGGGCGGCCGGCGCTGGATCAAGCTGCCCGGTGGTATCCACTTCCAGCCTTCGGAATGGGTCAAGGTAGTACTCATTGTTGCCATGGCGCGCTACTTCGCGGGGCTGGCGGGCAAAGAGCTGACCTGGGGAGACATTGGCAAGGCCGGCCTGATGGTAGGCGTGCCCATGCTGCTCGTTCTCAAGCAGCCCGATCTGGGAACATCGCTGACCTACGTGCCGGTACTCATTATTGGCCTCTTCCTGGGCGGCCTGCAATGGAAGAAGGCACTCATCCTGATCGTGGCTGGGCTGGCCCTGGTCGTGCCTGTATGGTCCAAGGTCCTCAAGCCCTACCAGAAGCAGAGGCTCACCAGCTTTCTGAACCCCGACACCGACCCCAAGGGGAGCGGGTATCAAGTGAAGCAATCCCTCATCGCCGTAGGCGATGGCGGAATCTGGGGCCGGGGAGCTACGAAAGGCACGCAAACACAGGGTGATTTTCTCCCTATCCCATACACAGACTTCATCTTCGCGGCCTTCGCGGAGGAGCACGGCTTTGTCGGTGCCCTGTTTGTTCTCCTGCTATACTTCCTCATATTGACGCGTTTGATTCAAAATGCTCAGACCGCCGCGGATGTATCCGGCACGTTCCTGATCATGGGCGTCGTCGCTGTACTCGTTTTTCAGATTGCAGTTAACGTCGGAATGGTCATCGGACTGATGCCGGTCACGGGAATCCCTTTACCTTTAATGAGTTACGGGGGGTCCTCAGTGTTATTCACTTTCCTGGCCCTGGGTATGGCGATGAACGTTCGCATGAGCCGCTTCGTGAATTGAGAGCAGACCGGCAATTTCCTGTGGGTCTGCGTAGGAATGAATAGCTCAATTGCGGTTTTCTGTTAGAGAAACCGCACCTGCGGTGCCTGAATTGGGCCGCTTGCAGAAACTTTGGGTTTCGCTCGGGTTGCCCGGTCCAGGTTAGACCGCATCGCGAGCAGTGTCATAACTTTAGGTTTTTAAGTACTTTACATACGCCGGCCAGGTGAATCACCGGGGCCGGGCAGGATTTAGGAATGAGCTCGCAGAGAAGGGTAACGGCCCCGCCTGGAAACAAGGTTGCAGTGGTCACCGACTCTTTGCGCCCAGAAAGCCTCGGATCGCCAGCCAGCACGACAGCCGTTCGTCTCGGCTATAACGTTGCCCCGGCGGTATCCCCGTACAAAGAATCTCGCTGGATTCCACCCCATGGATCACGCATCTTTGCCCAAGGCTCTCTCGCTGACCTAATCCTTCCCGGTGTTCCGGGAGCGGGAGCTACTCTCCCTCTCTGATCTGCCGCGCTCGGCAGTCCGCGCAGGCGAGACCTGCCGGACAGAGAGGCAGCATGTCCAAAGAAATATGTATTTCCAGTACGCCCCATGAAACGCGTCTGGCCATCCTCGAAGACGAACAACTCACAGAGGTCTACTACGAGCGCGAGAATGAATACACCCTCGCCGGCTCCATCTACAAGGGTCGCGTAACCCGCGTCCTGCCTGGAATGCAATCTGCATTCGTCGATCTCGGTCTGGAACGCGACGCATTTCTCTACGTAACCGACTTCATGGAAGAGCAGGAAGACTCTTCCGACTTTGAACGCATTCCCGCGAGTAGCCAGGCTGGCAACGGCCAGGAGCGTGAGCCAGGCCGGCAGTTTCAGGGGCGTGAGCGTCAGCAAGGTCGAGATTCGGCGCAGCAACGTCCTCCGCAGCAGCCAGTTTCCACCGACGACGAAGCGGCGACACCACGGCGCAGCAGCGCCCCCGCCGCAGCAGGGCAGGCGCCTGCAGGTGAGTTCGAAGACGGCACCCGCCGCTGGCGCGGTCGCCGTGGCCGCCGCAAGGGTTTTCGGCCCCAGCAGGGAGGCAGCCCACAGCCGGGGCAGGAAGCAGCCGTGCCATCGCGGACTGAGTTTGCTCCCGCCGATGAGCCGGAAAACACCTATGAACCTGACCCCATGGAGGCAACTCCCTCTGACCAGCCGGCCGCGGTTGCATTTTCTCTGCCGGGTGAGTCGCTGTCGAAGTACGGCGGCCAACCCGCAGCGAAGCCGGTTACTCCGCTGGCCGAGCCGCGCGCGGCCGTACCCACGCCGCGCGCCAATGTCGTCCTCGCAAAACCTTCGACCCTGATCGAAACGCCGATTGAATGGAGCGGCGAAGGCCTGCTGCCGGGTGAGTCCATTTCCCGCTACCGGGGTGACAGGGTTGAAATGCCGGCTCCCGCTGAGGCAGCGGTTGCTTCGGTGAGCACCCACGAGCCTGAGCCGGCTATTCAACAAGAGGAAGTTTCTGAGGCAGTGGGGATTCAAGATGTGGCTCCGCATGAGGATGCCGCATCCTTCGAATTCGTCCCTCAGGATGAGCCTGTGTTTGCGGCGCCAGCGCTCGAGGCGGAAACGGTTATTCGGACCGAAGAGGACCTTCAGACGGGTTCCGTGGAAGAAGTACAGGCGATTGAATTCGAGCCCGAGGAAGCTTCTGCGTCGTATCGCATCGATCCTTCGGCACCTAGTGAATTTCGTTTTTCCTCGTCTCTGTCGAGCGCAGTAGAAGAAGCACCCGAAGAGGCCGAAGTTGTTCAACCCGAACAGGCAGCAGAGGTCGAGTCCGCGCCTTTGCCAGCCCCCGTGCCTCCAGCTGATCTGCGCCCGGAAGCGAATGAACCGCAGGCGCCCGAAGCGGGTCTAGTTGAACTCGAGTCTCCAGAACAGGAGATGCCAGCACAGGAGACAGAAGCACAGGAGACAGAAGACGTCGATGACATCATCGACGAAGACGAGGAAGACGACTCATCGACCGTAACCGGGCTCGTTGAAGAAGAAGAAGTCACCGAAGAAGAGGAGTACGACTTTACGCCTCTCTACGTCGACAGCGCGGACCACGACTTGCAGGACCTGGAAGAAGAAACGCTTGATCAGGAGATTTCCGCGGCCGGCGCAGTCGGCGACATGGTGCGCGACGCACACATCGATCGACGAGTCGATGGTGAGACATCGAGTTTCACGCTTGAAGAAGAGGAATCAGACGAAGAGCTGGAAGACACCTTTGCTGAGGGCATAGCGGAAGTTGAGATCGAAGAAGGTCAGGCAGCCGCCGGCGCTCCGCAGCCCGCTCGCAAGCCGCGTGACGATGGGCGTCGCGGTGGCCGTGGCGGCCGCACGGATGGACGCCGCGGGCGCCAGGGCCACCGCAGGCAAAACGCACAGACCAGCGACCTCCCGATCATCAGCGAACTGCTGAAGCAGGGGCAGGAAATCCTGGTGCAGATCGCCAAGGAGCCCATCGCGAAAAAGGGTGCGCGCATCACCAGCCACATCGCGCTGCCCGGTCGCTTCCTGGTCTTCATGCCAACCGTGAATCACGTTGGCGTATCGCGCAAGATTTCTTCTGACGAAGAGCGCCAGCGCCTGAAGCGCATTTTGATCAGCGAAAAGGGAGCTGCGACAGGTGGCTTCATCGTTCGTACGGCAGCCGATGGGGCGAGCGAAGATGATCTACGCGCAGATATCCGCTTCCTGATCAGCCTCTGGAATGAGGTCAAGCAGCGTTCGGACACGGCGAAGGCTCCGGCACTCATCTATCACGACCTCAACCTCGTCGAGCGCATTTTGCGCGACCAGGTGAGCGATAACTTCTCGACCATTTGGGTAGATACCGAGGCGGAGTACGAACGCATCGTTCGCTTCCTGAATCGCTTTCAGCCCTCGCTGGTGCGCCGCGTCAAGCTTTACACCAAGGAGACGCCGCTTTTCGAACAGTTCGGCATTCAGGACGAAATTACCAAGGCGCTCAAGTCCAAAGTATGGCTCAAGTCTGGCGGATCGATTGTGATCAATCAGACCGAAGCCCTCGTGGCCATCGACATCAACACCGGTAAGTACGTGGGTAAGACGGCGCGTCTCGAGGACACGATTCTCAAGACCAATCTTGATGCCATCCCGGAGATCGTCCGCCAGATTCGTTTGCGCGACCTCGGCGGAATCATCGTGATCGACTTCATCGACATGGATGAGCGCAAGAACCGCAACAAGGTGATGCAGGCGCTGGAAGAGGAGCTCAAGTCTGACCGGGCCCCCTCTAAGGTGCTGCAATTCAATGACTTCGGCCTGGTTGCCATTACGCGCAAGCGGGTCAAGCAGTCGCTGGAGCGCACCTTGAGCATCCAATGCTCGATTTGCGCAGGTACGGGTATGGTCAAGAGTCCGACCACGGTTTGCAACGAGATCTACATCGAGATGCGCAAGATGCAGAAGCACTTGGAGCGCCAGGATGTTCTGCTCCGCGTACACCCTGAAGTAGTGAAAACGCTCAAGTTAACCAACGCCCGTTGGCTCAACGAACTGGAAGAGATGAGTGGCAAAACCATCATCGTCAAAAGCGACCCAACACTGCATCCCGAGCAGTTCGACATTCACTAGCAGAAAGCAATGTAGTAGAGGGGGCGCAGGCCCCTCTACTACATCTGCCGCATCGCACCCAATCAATCAACCATGCAATCGAGGGGCACGGCTCTAGTAGCCTGCATTTCTTCTCACGGGTGCAGGGTCTGCCATCCCTGTAGCGACTTGCTCTTTGCCGAAGCCTACCGGCCTTTCCTCGCAGGCAAAAGTCACTCTCTTGTAACGCAAAGGCAAACTTCTTCGAGTCAAACGCGTCAGATCAGTGTTAGCAAAGAGAGATCCATTTTTTTGGATCTCTCAATTCTCTTCCCATGGGTGAATACAAATGTTGTTGCGTGAGTGTTCTCTTCCTCGGTTTGCATTACTGGTGGGCGCCCTTTCTTCGTGTTTTCTAGCATCTTCTGGCTTCGCACAGGTAAGTTCGAGCGCGCAAAATCACGAGGCGTTTGACGCCATCGTGCAGCAGGATCAATATCCGAACCAAGGGGGGTATAACAAGCCGGCCTACAGTTCCCACAGTGATTCCATTACCGACCATCTTGCGCTTGAGTTTGGCGGGGGCTTCGTTGTCCCGACAGGTAATACCACGACCTGGCAGAACGTTGGCTGGAATATCAACCTTGGCGGCGGTTGGCAGTTCAACAAGCGGCTTGGCATTCTGGCCGAGTACGCCTTCTACGACAGCAACATTCCCCAGAACACGTTGACCAATATAGGCGAGCCGAACGGAAACGTGCACACCTGGTCGCTGACCCTTGCTCCGATCATTTACTACAAGACGGGCGGACGCATCGGCGGTTACGTAACCGGCGGTGGCGGCTTTTACCGCAAGCTTACGTCCTTCACTCAGCCGGTATTTGTTGGCACGTACTGCGATTATTTCTACGGCTGCTTCCCGCAATACAGCAACATTACGCTGAGCCACTTCTCCAGTAATCAGGGTGGCGTAAACATCGGCACGGGTATCACCTTCAAGCCCAATGCAGAGAGCAAAGGCAAATTCTACGCTGAGGCGCGTTACGTGTGGGTCGATTCTCCGGCCAACTCAGCAAGCGCGATCGGCACCGGTACCATCAACATGTTCCCAGTCACCTTCGGCTTCCGCTGGTAGATCGCGAAGGTTTGCGCTGTCCCACATCTGGCGCAGAGAGTGCCCGATGTGGGAAGTTGACAGATCTCAATCGGCCGCTTCATGCGGTCGCGCCATCCTCGCCAAAGCATTCCGTAGTGTATAAACGGGCTCGAAGCATGTCGTCTCCAGGAGACCGCCCGTGAAATCTCTGCCTGCAAAACGCCGCCTGATTCTGCTGTTGATGACGGCCTTCTCGCTTCTCTCTGCCTTATCCGCACAAGCCCAGAGTGATCCCGAAGCTGGGTCCCTGAACAAGGCCGAGCGCCTCGAGTGGTTCCGCGATCAGGGCTTCGGCCTGTTCATCCACTGGAGCCTCGATAGCCAGATCGGTGCGACCATCAGTCACTCGCTCGTCGGCGCGTCTGATGAATACACCAACCGCTTCTTCACCGAGTTGCCAAAGACTTTCGATCCCGGCCAGTTCCATCCGCGGGAATGGGCCAGCCTGGCGCACCTCGCCGGCGTTCGCTATGTCATGTTCACCGCCAAGCATCACTCCGGATTTGGCATGTACGACACGGCGACCACACCTTTCAACATCATGAACACACCTTTCCATCGGGATATCACAGGCGACGTATTCAAAGCCTTTCGCGATCAGGGCATCGCGCCTGGAGTCTACTTTTCCCCAGATGATTTCCATTGGCTGTACGAGCACGGCAAACCGATTGCACGCAATGTGCCCGAGGTGCAGCCCAGCAAGAACCCCGGTTTACTCGAATATGACCGGGCCCAGGTACGCGAGCTGCTCACGAAATATGGTCCCATCGACCTGATCTTCTTTGATGGCGAAGCCGACAACCTTCGCCAGCTCGCCTGGCAGCTTCAACCGAACATCGTGGTTACGCGTGGTGCTTTGCAGACTCCAGAGCAGTATGTGCCTGGCATGTCCCTCAAAGGCGCATGGGAGGCATGCATCACCATGAGTGAGGCGTGGCAATACCAGCCGCGCAACGAAAAGTATAAGTCTGGCAGGGAACTGATCCGTCTGCTGTTTCAGACGCGCGCCAAAGGCGGCAATCTTCTTCTGGATGTCGGTCCCAAGCCGAACGGGGAGTTGCCGATCGAACAGGAAGAACGGCTGCGCGAATTGGCGCTATGGATGTTCGCCAACTCCGACTCCATCTATGGTGTGCGTCCCTGGGTCATCACCAACGAGGGTGACGTCTGGTTCACGCGCAAGAAGAATACCGATACGCTCTATGCCCTGGTGGATTCTCCTGAGCCCTGGAAATACGGCGAATGGAACGACCTCACCCTGCACGCACTGCGCGCGACCAAAGACACGCAGATCAGCGTGCTCGGTCAAAGCGGCAAGGTGCTGGAGTACCAGCCGGCGGTGAACCCCGCCACAACCTGGCACATGGAGAGTGACGGTCTGCATATCCGCGCCATGCGTGCCCAGCGCATGCAGGATAACCGCCAATGGCCGAACCCTGTGGTCCTGGAGATTACGCACGTCGAGTCAGCATTTCAACCACCACAGGTAAAGACCGTTGGCTCGTCTGCGGGCGGCCCGGCAGGCGGTGAAACGCTGCAGGGCACTCTGGTGGACATGGGCAGCTCACCCTCCTTGCAGGTGGGGTTCGAATACCGGCCTATCAGCGGTGAAGATGTGCATGCACGCACAGAGAAGTGGATCCCGCTCACGTTGCAAACGGTAACCGCCGCTGGTCCCTTTTCTGGAACCGTAACCGGCCTTGCCCCGCGCGTCGTCTACCAATTCCGAGCTGTGGTCAAACATCCTTTATTAACCCTCTACGGTTCAGAGATGACCATGCAACGCTAGCCAACCAGGAGCGTGGGGAGATGTGGGGCATCCAGGTGGAGAAGGAAATAGTGTTCGACCGACAGAGAAAACTCACTGGATCGAAATAGAGAAACGTCTGCTACACGCCCACCGGGAACGGTTTGGGTGACGACTCATCCGTACTCGCCCGTACGCGGAAGCGATCGAACCTGCCTTCCAGCAGCGACATCAGGCCGGTGTACCAGTAGCCCAGTACAAACAGCAACAGAAACGGAATGGTAAAGAAATTTTCGTTGGTGATCGCGTACCAGATGGTCACGGCAAAATAGCTGCCAATTGCAAGTTCAATCCAGGGCACAATCCCGAGCCGCTTACGGTATTGCCCCGCCTGCGCCACCTGGCCGCGTTTCTCGATCCGATACTTGGGAGTACGCTTGAAAGCTGACTTGATGCCAAACAGCGCCTCCATGACTGCCCGCGTGTTGGTGATCGTCAGCCCAATGCCCAGAGCCATGAGGAAGGGAAGGTACAAAAATGTCCGGTACCACTTCCCGGGAAACAGCTCTTTCTGCGACACCAGGTAAAACGAGGAGATAGACATCGTCGACGCGGTAAACAGCGGAACGTCGATCAACAACATCTGGAACCACCCCTGGTAAAAGCGGATGATCATCGCCGGCATCAGCAGAGTCGAGAGCACGATCATCAACGGATAACTGATGTTCGCCGTGAGGTGGTAAAAGGCCTCGAGCTTTACCCGAAACGGCATATCGCTACGGAACACCCGGGGCAAAATTTTCTTTGCAGTCTGGATCAGTCCCTTAGCCCATCGTGCCTGCTGCGTCTTGAACGCCGTCATTTCGATAGGCAGTTCGGCGGGGCACTCCACATCCTGAAGATAGAGAAAATTCCAGCCCTTCAACTGCGCGCGATAACTCAGATCGGTGTCTTCGGTCAGCGTGTCGTGCTGCCAGCCTCCTGAGCCATCGATCGCCGTGCGGCGCCACATGCCGGCTGTTCCATTGAAGTTGAAAAAGGCTTTGGTTCGCGAGCGTCCGCCGTGCTCAAGAACAAAGTGTCCATCGAGCAGGATAGCTTCGACCTGGGTAAGGAAACTGTAATCGCGGTTGAGATGGGTCCAGCGCGTCTGCACCATACCGATCTTCGGATCGGCAAAGTGGTGGACCACCTGCATCAACCACTCTTTCGGCGGCACGAAGTCCGCATCGAAAATCGCAACCAGTTCCCCGTTGCTTACACGCAAGCCTCCATCGAGCGCGCCTGCCTTGAACCCATGCCGATTGACCCGATGAATGTAGACGATGTTGTGGCCCAGCGAGCGATAGAGCTCGACTGCCGCCCGGGCGGCGGCGACTGTGCTGTCGGTCGAATCGTCCAGCACCTGAATCTCCAGCTTGTCTGAGGGATAGTCCAGGTTGCAGCAGGCCTGGATCAGGCGGTCAATGACGAATGCCTCGTTGAAGATCGGGAGCTGCACGGTGATGTTCGGCAGTTCCGTGAACTGCGACTTGGGGCCGTGTGTCGCATTCTTACGATTCTTGTAATACAGATACACCAGTTGATAGCGATGAATGCCGTAGAAGGCAAGAATCACCATCACGATGAAGTAGGGAATCAGCAGCGCCGTATCGAACGCGTTCCAGTGGTATAGGTGCTCGAAGGTTTTGTCAGCATAGTGCGACCTGAGATAGTGCTGCAGACCTTTCGGTGCAAGACTCATGCACAGATGCCATCGAGTGGCGCGGAGGGCCCCAGCCGCGAACGTCATCAAGTTGTGTGCGAGTGCGAGCAGTGCTCTATCTCCGTACTGAATGCAAATGAATCGCCCATTCTCGATTTGGGCCCAAACTGCCTACCGGGGGCGGGAACTAGTTGAGAAAGAAGGTGGTATAGAGCGTGTCCCGCTGCACAGGTTTGAAGCCGGCGCCGCGAATCACGTGCCGCAGCTCCTCTTCCGTTGTGCAATTTGAAGTGCCCGCCGCTTTCACGACATTCTCCTCAAGCATCACCGAGCCTACATCGTTGCCGCCAAAACGCAAGCCAAGCTGCAATACCTTCAGTCCCTGTGTCACCCAGCTCGATTGCACGTTTTCGATGTTGTCGAGGTAAAGGCGCGAAATGGCCAGCACCTTCAAATATTCGACGGATGTGGCTTCATCCCATTTGCGGCCGCCGAGCGCTGTATTGGTGGGCTGAAAGCTCCAGGGAATAAACGCCGTAAAGCCGCCTGTTTCCTCCTGCAGCCGGCGCACCTGCTCGAAGTGGTTCACGCGATGATCGAATGTCTCGCCAACCCCGAACATCATCGTTGCCGTAGTCCGCATACCGAGCTGATGAGCCGTACGGTGCACGTTGACCCAATCTTCGGTAGAGCACTTGAGGCGTGCAATGCGGTGGCGCACCTCATCGTCAAGAATTTCCGCTCCGCCGCCAGGGATCGACGCCAGACCTGCATCGCGCAGCCTTGCAATGGTGTCGCGAACCGAGAGATTGCTGTATTCGGCGATCGCCAGAATCTCCGATGCAGAAAAACAATGCAGCCAAATCCGCGGAAACCGTTGCTTGATGCCGGTGAGCAGCCGTTCAAACCACTCGATCTTGAGATCCGGGTGCAAGCCGCCCTGCATCAGCACGCCCGTGCCACCCATCTCAACCGTCTCGGCTATCTTTTGATAAATCGTTTCGAAATCGAGAATGTATCCTTCGGCTGCAAGCTTGCCCTTCAGAGGCCGGTAGAATGCGCAAAAGCTACAGTACTCGGTGCAGAAATTTGTATAGTTGATGTTGCGGTCGATGATGTAGGTGACCACTCCCTCGGGATGCAATTTACGCCGAAGTGCGTCCGCTTCCATCCCCAGGCCGATGAGGTCATCTGAGCGAAAATAGTCGAGAGCCTGGTTTCTTGTAAGCGCCACACATTCATTTTACGAGTATGGGAGCAGACAATCCAGTGTTACAGTGCAAGAGGTTAGCAATCGCACTGCCGTGTACGACTGCCGGCTGTGCCGGTTCAAACCCAGCCCGGGTTGCCGGGGTTAGCGGGTTGAACCCGATCACGACAAGCTTCAGGTAGCCGTGCCAACGCTTGGGGCAGTATCGCATCCCATATTCGACCCCTGTTACGTCAGCATCGCGGGCCAAGCAATGACCGAGTAGCGTTCCTGTTGGGAGCGCTACCTATCTCCCTCCCCGAAAGGTCGGTGTCCATGCTTCCATTCCAATCTGCCAGCCGCGCTTTTGCGCGACTGCTGCTGGTTAGTTCGCCGGTGCTTGCCGGCTTAGCCTTCATTCTTCCACTGCAGGCACAGAACGCGTCGGCCCCCGACGTAATCGTCTTCAACAACGGCGATCAACTCACGGGTAAACTGGTGCACGAAACCGCGGGCAGCGTGGTTTTTCACAGCGACATCGCAGGGGATGTAACCGTGACCTGGGATAAGGTGAAGACGATTCACTCTTCGCAGCAGTTTGCGGTGATTCAGCAAGGTCAGCATGTCACCCGCAAGACAGCTGACACGGAGGTTGCTCTGGGACCAGTGCAGGTGCAGGATGACCAGGTCAAGGTATCCGGACCCGGCGGAGCGACCAAAGACATACCCGTCAAGAAGGCCGAATACATGATCGACGAGGCGACCTATCGCCGGGAAATTCACCGCAACCCCAGCTTCTTCTACGGCTGGAATGGCTCCATCACGGCGGCGGCTACGCTCATTCAGGCGACGCAGGATAGCCATAGTGTTGGTGGCTCAGTGGCATTGGTCAGAAATATTCCTACGGTGAACTGGCTCGATCCCCGTACGCGTACTCTTATCGACTTCACCGGAACCGACGGATCGGTATCGCAGCCCGGAACCCCGACGACCAAGACCAACATCCTTCACGGCGATGCTGAGCAGGACTGGTACCTCACGCCGCGCCTCTACTTCCTGGTGCATGCCTCGTTTGACCATAACTATTCGCAGGGTCTGGAACTGCAGCAGTCCTACGGTGCCGGAATTGGTTACACGGTTCTCAAATCGCCAGTGCAACAACTCGACATCAAATCCGAGGTGCATTACGAGAGACAGGCGTTTTTCGTGACGCCCGGAATCTTCCCTCCTCCGCCCCTGACCCCGAGCAAGGATCTGATCGGAGCCAGCGCCGGAGACACTTACATGCGGAAGCTGCCCAGGGGACTCGTATTCGACCAGGGAGCGGAGATTACACCGGCATTCAACGAGTCCAATGCATGGTCGGCCGTAGCTTCCGCAGGCCTCTTGTTCCCAACCTACAAGCGCCTTGGCTTCACCCTGGGGATGCTGGATACCTACCTGAACGACCCGGCAATTGGCAGCAAGAAGAATTCGTTCCAGTTCACCGCAGGCGTCACTTACACGCTGAAATAAAGCCAGCCGCCAGCCAGGCGCGCGGTCACACGTTGTTCAAGGCTCAAGAAAAAGCGGGTGCCCTTTTCAGGGGCACCCGTATTCTGTTTCACAGTCGACTCTATTGCTGGCTACCCGGATCAAGATCCAGTGGCTGTTTCAACAGCATCAGCACTCCAGCGGGAAGCGGCTTGTCGGCATTCGCAAGCAATTGTGAGACCTGCCACATCTGCGTTTGGGTCAGCAGGTCTTTGAAGCTAGGCATTCCCGAAAGCCTGATTCCGTGAGCAACCTTCCAGTACGTTTCACCGGGCGGATCATCGCTGACCCCGACGACCCCGTCACGGTGCGGTTCCCAAAGCTGTGGCGCCTCAGGAAACATCCCTTTAGAGAATTTGGCCGGCAGGCCGTACAGGCCGTGGCAGGCCGCGCACTGCTGGCGGTAAATGTGGGCCCCGATTTCAAGGTTCGTAGGGCTCGCCTCAACCGGTGGAGTCTTGACCAACTCACGATCGATGCGCGCATGCATGGGGATATGAACGATTCGGGCTTCCATGGGGAGGGGTGGATCACTGGTGGTTACCGGCGGGTTGCCGGCCGTGAAGTAGACCCAGACGGCAACAGGGATGACCAGCAAGCCGATCAACAGGCCAACAAAGAAGGATTTCATTCGCTTTGCCTCTCTTTTTCGCAACTTTCAGCTGTCCAAACAGCGCTTTGCAGGGCGTTGCGTCAAAGAAATGCTGCGCTCCTCGCCCTCGAGAAGCATATAGCAGCGGCAGAAATGCTCTAATACTAACCAGGACACCAATCGTATTTTCCTCGCCCAACGGCGGCAGCAGTGGAGGCTTTCAGGTTCATGCATCAGAGCAAGCGTTTTGGATGCCACGTGTATCCGCTTCTTTTTTTACTCGTCCTTGCGGTACCCCGGCTCATCGCGCAGACTTCCCCCGGCAGTTCTACCACCGACCCGCAGGACCAGGCAGCGCCTGAGAATCCGCAGCAAAACCAGGTTCGCCTGGCGCAGGAAGCGCAGGCCAGAATCCGCGCCCGCCGCGATCAGCGAAAGCAGCGCGTGGTCGAAGACACCTACAGCCACAAGTTCGAGGTGTATGGAGGCGGCGGTTACACCCGTTTCCGGCCCGGCGGCTCATTGCAGCACATCAACGAATCAGCCTGGAACGTAGGTTTCACCGACTATCTGCGCGGAAAACTGGGCGTCACGGTCGATCTGCGCGGCTATTACGGCACGGCCTTCATTCCCCCAAATCCTTACAACATCTTCAAACCCAGCATCAGCCAGTACAGCTTCATGGCGGGTCCGCAGTATCGCCTTGTGGCCAGGGAACACTGGGCAATCGGCGCCCAGGTGCTGGCCGGGGCAAGCAGGGGTAATTTCGCGGCCAACGAGGCTCTTTTGCCTGGGACGCTGGTCGGGCTGTGGCAGAGCGGCACTGACTTCAGTCTTGGTGCGGGTGTGCCGGTTGACTACAACCTGAGTCCGGCGTTGGCCGTGCGCCTTCAGCCTACCTACTGGTTCACCACGTTCGGGAACACGAGCCAGGTGAAGAACATCGGCTTCACCTCCGGCATCGTCTATCGGTTTGGCCGCCAGTAGGGCTGGTCTCGATCTGTCACGAACTCGGTTTCCATAACTGGGCAAAGAGTTATGGGGTTGCCAACAACTGGCAACCCCATGACTTTTTGGGTTTTGGTCCGCCTTTACCTTCCGCCCAAAAGGCGAAGCGGTGTGCCATCTCAGGCCGTAACCGCCTTGTCACGTTCCTTGGCGGAGTCCAGTGGGTACTGCGGCTCAGTCATCCTGACCGGGTCTAGAATCTCCGCAATTTCCGCTTCGCTCAACAGCTTCTTTGCGCGCGCGATGTCGATAATCGACTTGCCGGTAGCCACCGATTCCTTGACGATCTCCGCAGCTTTGGCATATCCGATATACGGATTCAGCGCTGTAGCCAGTGACACCGTGCTCTGCGCATAAAGCTGGCAACGCTGCTCGTTGGCCGTGATACCTGCGATGCAATACGTATCAAACTGCTGCAGCATGCTGGTCAGGATGGCAATGCTCTGCAACACGTTGTAGGCCATGGTTGGCATCATGACGTTTAGTTCGAGCTGACCTGCCTGCACGGCATAGGCCACCGCCGTGTCGTTGCCGATCACCTGGAAGCTGACCATGGCTGCCAATTCCGGAATGACGGGGTTGATCTTGCCCGGCATGATGGAGGAACCCGGCTGCAGACTGGGCAGATAGATTTCCGCAAGCCCCGTATTGGGACCAGAGCTCAACAGGCGAATGTCATTCGAGATGCGAATGGTTTCGAGTGCGATGCCGCGCAGGGCCCCGCTCACATCGGCCATGCATGCGTTGGACTGCATAGCCCAGCGCATGTCGGAGGCAGGCACAAGCTTCTGGCCGGAAATGGCAGCCAGATTGGCGACAGCTTTCACCCGATAGTCAGGGTGCGTATTGATGCCCGTGCCGACCGCACTGCCCCCGAGGCCCAGCTCGCGCAGGGTTTCAGAAGCCAGTTTCAGGAACGCCTTGCCTTTTTCAACCGCCAGCCCATAGGCGGCGAACTCCTGGCCCAGGCGCATCGGCACTGCATCCTGCATGTGCGTGCGGCCCGACTTCATGATGTGGTGGAACGCCTTCGCCTTTTCATCAAAAGTGGCTGCCAGCTTGTCTAACACCGGGTAGAGGGTATCGAGGGCCAGCAGTGTGGCCAGGCGCATGGAGGTCGGAAAGACGTCATTCGTCGACTGACCGTAGTTCACGTGGTCGTTCGGGTGGACGGGGGTGTACTCGCCCAGCTTGCCGCCAAGCATCTCGTTGGCACGGTTGGCAATCACCTCGTTGCTGTTCATGTGCAGGCTAACGCCCGCACCGGCCTGGAAGACGTCCACGACGAACTCTGCATTCCACTTGCCGTCGATCACTTCCTGGGCCGCTTGCATGATGGCGTCCGCACGCTTGGCATCGACCAGACCGAGTTCCTTGTTCGCCTGCGCTGCTGCTCGCTTCACCATGCCCAGGGCGCGAATCAAGGCGGGGTAGGCCCGCAAGCCGGAAATGGGGAAGTTGTCCACAGCGCGTGCCGTCTGGGCGCCGTAATACGCCCCCGCGGGGACCTCTACAAAACCTAGTGAGTCTTTTTCCTTGCGGACCTCAGACATAAAAAATAGCTCCTGGACTACCGTTTTATGACGCACATACACCTGCGGAACGCTTGATTATAGCGATTTCGGCCAATCCACGTGGACCGCGCCCCCGCGATGGGCCGCAAGCTGGAAGCTGAAACCGTCCACCGGGGCCACACATCGTCTAAGCTATAGTCATGCAGCACAGCAGTGGTGGCCTCAAGGAATGCTTTGACGTTCTGGTTGTGGGCGCCGGCCCGACCGGTCTTGCCTGTGCCATCGAGGCGCAGCGTGCAGGCCTGAGCGCCGCTCTCGTTGACAAGGGATGCCTCTGCAACTCCCTCTTCCACTATCCGTCGAACATGACGTTTTTCACGACACCCGAGTTACTGGAGATTGGCGACATACCGTTTTCCAGTGCGAACCAGAAACCGAGCCGTAACGAAGCGCTGGAATATTACCGCAAGGTTGCTGAGCACTACCAGTTGGAGCTCCGCCTATATCAGAGCGTGTCGAGCCTCACAGGAGAAGACGGAGATTTCACCGTCAACACCGTCGACAAATTTGGCCGCGAGTATGCGTACCGAGCCCGCAAAGTGATTCTCGCCACTGGCTATTACGACCTGCCGAACTATCTCGAAATTCCCGGCGAAGACCTGCCCAAGGTACTGCACTATTACCATGACCCACATCCTTACTATGGCCAGAAGGTTCTGGTCATAGGAGGTAAGAACTCGGCAGCCATTGCAGCCCTTGATCTATGGCGGCATGGCGCTCATGTGACCCTGGTGCATCGGGGCGAGGCCATGCACCACCACGTCAAGTACTGGATCCTGCCCGACATTAACAATCGCGTGAAGAATGGCGAAGTGACGGCGTACTTTTCCAGTTCCGTGACCAGCATCGCGAAGGACTCGGTCGAACTGCTCACGCCGCAGGGCGCCCTCACCATTGAGAATGACTTTATTTTTGCACTCACGGGCTATCATCCCGACTTCGATCTTCTTACCTCGTTCGGCGTGCGTCTGGAGGGGCCAGACCTCTGTCCAGCCTGCGATACGCAATCGCTCGAGAGTAACGTGCCGGGGCTCTACCTCGCAGGGGTTATAGTCGCAGGCGCCCGAACCAACGAAATTTTTATTGAGAATGGACGCTTTCACGGGCGTCAGATTGCGCAGGATATCGAAGCCAAGCTTGCTGGGCGCGCTTCGGTAGAAGTTGGGTAGAATTTCTTCTGTTGATAGTGACTTGACATGAACAGATCGCGGGCCATCGCGAAGCGCTTCACGCAGGCATCTCGGGCTGGCGTGCGCGTTGGTCTGCCTGGCAGTTCGCGTGGCCTCCTTCTCCGTTCCGCAGCAAAGAGGTCCGGCTCATGAGCTGGTTCAAGCCTCGTTCGATACGAGCTCAACTCATCACTGGCCTGATCCTGTTTGAGGGCCTGCTGGTAGTCGTCTTTGCCATCCTGTTGGTGCGCGAACAGGCCTCGGAAATTCATGAAAGAGCCCGCCTGCGGCTGGAGTCGGAGGTAAATCTGCTGGCCCTGCAGAGCCAGGATCCGCTGGCACAGGGGCAGATGGCTTATCTGGAGCCGATTCTGCGCTCCATGATCAATTCTCCCAGTATCCGCGCAGCCATGGTTACCGATGCCAATGGCCGCGTGATTGCGAGCAGTGATCCCAGCATCAGCGGCAAAGATCCACTTACACGCCTGGAAAAGAAACACCTCACCAATACGCCTGGCGCGGTCATTTTTCGAGCGCCGGGCGGGGCTCGCGAGGCCGTGGTCGCTGTACATGTCGGCGGCCAACTCAGTGGGTTTGCCTGGGTGTATGAGGATGCCAGTGCCTCCTCGCAGGAGATCTACTCGCTGATCCGCATCACTATCCTCTTTGCCGGATTAGGCGCTCTTGGGACGGCGATCATCGCCAGCGTACTCGCCCGGTCGATTACTCGCCCGCTCCGTGCATTGCTGACGGCCACGCGCAAACTGATTCGCGATCCTGAAACCAAAGAAGGCTTTCCGCTCGAAGTCACTTCCGCCAACGAGGCCGCGGATCTCACCCGGGCCTTTAACCTGATGGTCACTTCGATGGAAGAGCAAAGAGCCGGGCTCAGCGACACTCTGGCGCTACTCGACTCGATGCTCGAAAATGCGCCCATTGGCTTTGCTTTCTTCGATCACAAGTTTCGCTACGTGCGCATGAACCAGTTCCTGGCGGACATGAACCAGGTACCCATCGGCAGGCACCTGGGACGCACCATCGAGGAAACCCTTCCCGCACCCGCGGCGGAAACCTTGCAGAGCTGCATCCAGCGCGTCTTCGAGACAGGTGAGCGTGTAAGCCAGTTTGAGTTAAGCATTCCCACGCAGGGTGACGAGAACCAGGTGCGCAGTTGGCTTATCAACGTATATCCGGTCAAGACCATGTCGGAAGCGGTGCGCTGGGTGGGGGCGATCGTCCTTGAAGCGACGGAGCGCAAGCGTGCGGAAGAAGCCTTACGCAAAACAGAAAAGCTGGCCGCGGCCGGTCGCCTGGCTGCTTCGATCGCGCATGAGATCAATAATCCGCTGGAGTCTGTTACCAATCTTCTGTACTTGCTGCGGCACCAGCCTTCGCTCGATCGGGAAGCGATCGCTTATGCCGATTTGGCGCAGAAGGAAATTTCTCGCGTAGCCGAGATGACGCAGCAAACATTACGCTTTTATCGTCAATCCAGCTTGCCCCTGGTTGCCAACCTCGGGGAGTTGATGGATTCCGTTCTTGCTCTGCATGCGGGCCGTACGCAATCCCTGCACATAGCAGTCTCGCGCAATGACGGGCCCAACATCGATCTCTATTGTTTTGCCGGAGAGTTGCGTCAGCTCTTCGCGAACTTGATCGGCAACGCGATCGACGCGATGGGGCAGGGCGGCCGTCTTTGGATTTCATTGCGCCGATCCCGATCCTGGGTAGATGGCACTTCGGGCATTCGTCTGTTTGTGGCAGATAACGGGTGCGGCATGACCTCGGCCACACGCCAGCGAATTTTCGAACCGTTTTTCACGACCAAGGAAACCACGGGAACCGGCCTGGGCCTTTGGGTGAGCAGCGAAATCATTACCAAGCACAACGCCACCATACGTGTGTCCAGCCGCGCAGCAGAATCCGCACATGGCAAGCAGACAGGAACCGTATTCATGCTGTTTTTCCCAGAAGGCGGCATCGGGGAACCCGCGCTGACTACCGTGGCGGCCCACGAGCAGGGCTCCGACCAGAACTTGTAGTATCGAATTGCGGTAGCCGCTATACTCAGTCATCCCACATAGCTACGCTGGATAAAAGTAACAAACCTTCCCTTTGTCATCTCGACCGGAGCGCAGCGGAGTGGAGAGATCCGCAGTTCAGCTACGGCCGTAGGAAGCTAGATGAGCAAGCGCGACCACCACTATTTCGTCTACATCATTGCCAGTCGAACCCGTGTTCTCTACTGCGGCATGACCAATAGCGTAGTTCGTCGTGTGAATGAACATCGCGAAGGAATCCTTCCTGGCTTTACCTCTCACTATCAGTGCCACCGGCTGGTATGGTTCGAGCGTTATCAATATGTAAACAACGCGATCAACCGAGAGAAGCAAATCAAGCGTTGGAGCCGTGCAAAGAAGATACAGCTTATAGAACAGAGCAACCCATCGTGGGCCGACCTGAGCGAAGAGTGGAGGCGGCAAACTGCGGATCTCTCCACTCCGCTGCGCTCCGGTCGAGATGACAAAGGGGAGAGCGGTGGCTTTTAGCGAGGGTGGCTATGTGGGACAAGTGAGTATAGCTGCTACCGCGATTCGAAGCTTATTCGTTTTTACTGAAAGTCGAGATCAGGCTAGATTCTGACCTTGCACCCTGCTCCCGCTGAACTGCAGATCTCTCCACTCCGCTTCGCTCCGGTCGAGATGACAAAGGGGAGAGCGGTGACTTTTAGCGAGGGTGGCTATGTGGGACAAGTGAGTAGCGGCTACCGCGATTCGAAGCTTATTCGTTTTTACTGGAAGTCGAGATCAGGCTAGATTCTCACCTTGCGCCCCGCGCCCGCTGAACTGCAGATCTCTCCGCTCCGCTTCGTTCCGGTCGAGATGACAAAGGGGAGGGCGGGGACTTTTATCCAGGGTGGCCAAATGGGGCAAGCGCGTATAGCGGTTACCGCACTCCATCCAGGACTGCAACCTAACGAGGAGCAGCAGATGCCCCAACCGAACACTGTGACATCGGGGCCACGGGAGAGAATTTTGAGCGAGTCACATGCAGCCGATTGATGCGCATATACCTTACGCGGAGACCCCCGACCGTATCAGGCATTGCCTTTGGGGTCTTTGTCAGGTCGATCAGCACCAGTAGTGCGGCCTCGGCTGGGTTGTCGTAGCTCTGGGTTATCCCCACACCAAAAAATGCTGGGTCGGCCATCAACTGTGGCGCGAACTGCCGTTGCACCTGGCTCGCTGCCCTGAGAACCTCTGCCGAGAGATGAATCCCTTCCACCTGGGGCAGACTCGTGGGCTGGGTGCCCGCGTTCATATTCGTCGCATCCGTGGGTATCACCAAGGTTCTGAAACCGTTGATGAGCGTAGGTGCGGTTGCCCCCGGCTTGTTCTTGTCCGTATAGATAATCACGGCCGCCTGGCCCGGGCTATCCAGGCTTTTTCCCGCTGCCGTGCCCAGAACTCCGCTGTCGGGCCGCAACAGTTGGAGAAGAGCTGCCTCAGCCGCCACCTTCGCGGCTGCCATGCGCGACTCGCTCACGGCAACGCGGATCGGAGAGGTGTGCTCGTCGTAGTTGGAGCAGGTGATCGGATGCTGAGCGCCACCGGCAATCTGGAATGTCTGACCATCTGCCTGGCTCTTCTGGCTCAGTTCGCTCAGCACGTCCTGAATAGGATTGGCCACGCTGAATCCGTGATTGGCGCCGTCGGAGCCGCTGGCAAAGAACAGCCCCAGGGGTTGTGCATTGGAAGCATCGAGCACCAATGCTCCTGAGTCTCCGCTGTCAGCAAAATTCGCCCCCGGCATACCGATCTGGTTTACGTAAGTCTTGGTGTAGTAGGGCTGGGTCTCGGCGCAATCGTAGTAGTAATCCACCTGGACGCTCAGGTTCACCGTGTTGATCGTCGAACAGGTCAAACCGGTTGTGCGGCCGCTCTTGACCACTCTCAGATGGTTCAGCAGATTCGCGGAAAGGGCCTCTCCCTGGCCGGCAGCGGGGGCCGCAGGCGTCAATACTCCGTTCACCGCGGGACCCAACTGCAAAATCCCACCCGTGCCATCGACCGCAGGGGTGGCCGCAGCCAGCGCCGCATCCACATTCGTCTGCCGGCTCTCAATCGGGACTACGTAGCGCAACGAGCCTACCGTACGTCCAGCCTGTGGCTTGCAATTCAGATCGACCAGTGCGGGGTGGACGATGGTGTCGCCGGCCCGAGCCTGGTCCGATTCGGCAAGCACGTGGTTATTGCTCAGAATGTAGAGATTGTTGTTCCGGTCCGAGGCCAGCGCCCCCAGGGTTCCCCCGCAGCAGTCATTCACGTACTCGTGTCCGCCTCCGTCTTTCCTCGAATCATAGTCATTGGCGTTGCCACCGGAAGATCCCATCTCGATATAGCCCGTTTGCGCCACCTGGTTTTGTAGCGCGGAACTGTTGAACCCAGCCCCGTTTAGTAGAAGGTGCAGCGAAGCGCTGGTGCGAGCATTTGGCCCGGCAAGCCCTACCAGGTAAACAGAAGGCCCACCTGCCGGAACGGACCGCGGCGCGGTGTACGTGGCTGTGCAGGTCGTGTAGGTGCGGCTGGAGTGGGAGCACCTGGTCTCCCCAATGCTGCCGTAGCTGTCGCCCACTTCGGTCCGGCTCGACGGGCTGGTGGCCAGCGACCAATGGATCGAGCCGGCAGTGACCTCTGCAATCTCTCCTTTGACCTGGACGGTGCCGCCAGGCGCCAGGCTGGCGGTTTCCGGGGTAAGCGCCTGGATAAATCCGGGCGTCACCGTGAGCAGGTAGCTCGCCGTAACCTGTGGATCGGATAGGGAAGTCGCCTTCACCTCAACCTGTACCTTGTCCTGGGAGAGTAGGGGCGGCGGCGTGTAGGCGCCCTTGGAACTCATCGTGCCCTGACCCAGGGCTGGGTCGTTTTCCCCCGCGGAGATACTCCACTTCACCGAAGCGGCGCTGCCCGATACCAGCCTGGCGGTCAGATGATCGGTCTGCGTGGTATCCAGGCTGTCTTTTTCGGCACTTAAGACGATGGAGTTTGCAGTCTGAGGGGCTTGCGTGCCTGCGCGTGACGAGGAACCCACAGCGCCGCAGCCCGAGGCCAGGATAAGCAAAAGGGGCGTAGCGGCGGAGACCAGTCTTATGTTCAGTTTCCGCATGGCTGCTCCCAACATGGCCCGGCCGCGATCACGCTATGCACCCTTGTGGACAAGAGCTACATCGGCAGTCGCGGTAACAAAGTAACAATCGATTACACGGGTCGCAAACGCCTTATGAAATAACGCGTTTGAGGAATCCGCGGATTCCTATCCCTCCCAAGATGGTAAATGATGCCAGGAGGGCAAAAATGATCAGCAAGGCCGGCATATGGGGGATCCCGGGGGTGAGCGAAGCACGCAAGCCCTCGCTCATATACACAATGGGATTGACCAGTACAGCCAGTTGCAACCACCGCAGGTGGTTCAGATAGGCCCAGGGATAGTAGACGCAACCGAGAAACGTGATCGGCACCACCACGATCGAAAAGATCAACCCGATCTGCTGCGGTTTGATGTTTGCTCCGATCGCCAGCCCCAGCGCACTGGACACCAGGCTCGACAGCACCAGCACCATGATCAGAAGCGGCCAGTTCTCTACCTGCGGTTTCACCGGTACCGCCGGAACGAAATAGGCAAGCGGAATCACCAGCAGCGCGCCAAGAATGCTTTGCAATGCGCTGAAGACCATCTTCTCCGCGGCCACCGCAGTCACCGGCAGAGGGCACATGACGCGATCGTCGATTTCGCGCGTCACGCCGAACTCTTGCGAGAGGGGAAGAGCCACGGCTGCAATCCCACTGAACATGATCGCGACCGCCATCAATCCGGGCAGCAGAATGGTTGCAAAATTGCCTCCGCCGGCAGCCATCGGATTGCCCTGCCCCATATGGGGAAAGACATAGGTGAAGACAAAGAGAAACAGCAGCGGCTGCATGATGATGCGGACGACAAACGGTCCGAGTTCACGCCGCAAGACGCGCAGGTCGCGCAGCATGAGCCCGACAAAGGCAGAGATGTAAGACGCTCGCGTCATTCGAGCAACCATCTTACTGAAGCCAGGGGCTTAGTCACGCAGATCTCTCCCCGTGAGGCGGATGAATACCGTTTCCAGGCTCGGTTCGTTGATGGAGAGATCGTGCAGCCCCGAGCTCTGGGCAGCCTGCACAATCTGCGGCAGCAAGCCGTCGGAACCGTTGGAAAAGACGCGCACACCGTCGGCCGTCGGTTCCACCGTGGCCACGTTAGGCAACTGTTGTAGTGTCTTTACCAGCACGCCGATGCCTTCCATCTGGCGCAGCTTCAATTCGAAAATACTCTGCGCCCCGAGCGTGGTCTTCAATACCTCGGGCGTGTCCTGAGCCAGCAGCTTGCCATGATCCATAATGGCGACGCGATCGCAGAGGTCGTCGGCCTCTTCCATGTAGTGCGTGGTCAGCACTACGGTGATGCCTTCGTTGCCCAGTCCTTTGACGGCATCCCACATGGCGATTCTGCTTTGCGGATCGAGCCCCGCACTGGGTTCGTCAAGAAACAGAACGGCGGGCCGATGGGCAATGGCGCGCGCAATCTGCACCCGCTGCTGCATGCCGCCCGAGAGTTGTGAAGGGAAGTTGGCGCTCCGCTCCTGTAAGTGAAACTGTGTCAGTAGCGATTGCGCCCGTGCCTTGGATTCGGCGCTCGATTGTCCAAAGTACCTGCAGTGAAAGTAAAGATTTTCAAAGACGGTCAGCGAGCGGTCGAGCGTGTTGTATTGCGGAACAACGCCGATGTTCCGTCGCGCAGCCGCCGGCCTTGCTACCACGTCGACACCGGCAATTGTTACCTTGCCGCGCGTAGGCAAAGCGCGCGTCGTTGCGATGCTGATGGTGGTCGTCTTGCCCGCTCCATTCGGGCCGAGCAGGCCAAAAATCTCCCCTTGCCGCACGGAGAGGTCGATGCCATCCACAGCTACGACTCTCTGTTTTTCTTCAAAGACTTTGGTCAAGCCCAGGATTTCGACGATCACCGATCTCAACCTCGCAGGCAATCCTTGCAGCGCGAATATAGCTTGCCCGCTGCATGATTAGACCATTTCCGCGTAAATGAGGAAATGGCACGCGCGCAGGTGTTGCCATCGGCTCGTGCCCACAGAAAGAAGCTCCGTATCGGGACCGCATACCTGCGTGTCAACGATACGGAGCTTGAGCCTTGCGGCGGTGACGCGATATCAAGGCCTTAAGCGGCTGCGTTCGACTTGTCCGCGTGCTGAGTGAGGAACGAGCCGGCGTGCGCGGGCGAGGCAACTAACGTAACAGCGCCTGCGGATGCAGCCTTCATCCGGCGCACCTCACGTGCACTGAGCGGAGTCATGCGCTCTGGCGAGTAGTAAATCTGTTTACCGCAGTCCAGGCAAACCTTATACGTTTGCTGTTCCAGCGTAAACGGTCGTGTCTGACTCCAATGGCGGCAGCCAAACATAACGTCGTAAAAAAAACCAAGCAGGCTTTGAATCCAAATCATCATATAAACACTCCCCCCTCGAACACCGGGATGACGTGCAAATTCGTACCGTTAAGATGCATTCTGCACGAAAATGTCGCGTTTGTCGTAGAGAAAATACAGCTTTCGTCCCCGGCTCTCACCCTAAAGTTACTAACCATTTTTTAACCCTGCAATTTCAATTAGATAGCCGTGCCCGGGAGGTGTGCGACGGGCATCACGCAACAACCTGTATTACGATTCGTCGCGTTCATTGCTCCGTATTTGGAGCTTGACACAGGTGGCGCGATACGAGTCGCGAGAAAAATGTTTGGTCGTCCAGTGTTCCCAGAATGAAGCGGTTAACTGTGAGCATTCATTTTCGGGAATTTGTTTTTATCCGGCTTGACTCCATCCAGAGTTGATTCCTTGGATCGAAGTCGTCCATCAGAATGAGGCAACGGAGAATGAGGCAACCAATGCAGCGAAATGACCGGCTTTCGTGCCGTCAGTCATCCCGGGAAAAATCTTCGCCATCGCGTATCCCTCTATATTGACGTACGATAAAGACATGGCACGTGGGTGGGAGAGCAAATCCGTTGAAGAGCAACAATCGTCCGCAGATCTAACCGCTTCGGGTGTAGCCGTAGATGCCGCAAAGAAAAACGGTGTGGAGCGGGCAAAGCGCGAGCGTCAAATGCAGGAACTCGACCTGCAGCGTGAACGGGTTCTTTCAGAGCGCACCTCAAACCCGGTGCGCAGGGCTGCACTCGAAGCAGCTTTAGCCGACATTGAGTCGCGCATCGCCCTTCTCGCCAGATCCTAAGGTGCATCCGCTTCGCGCGCGCGTTGCGTGCTCATTTCGCCGGCAGCCTTCGCTAAGGCACGCTTTCTGTGCAAGTTGCACATCTGGATGATGCATACGCAACTTCTCGCGAGCCGCGAAAAGCCCCTGCCTCGCAATGTTTTCTTGAGAGGTAGAGGCTTTGTTTCCTTGCGTCGCTTGTTGGTCATTCCCGAAAACTACTGTGGAGGATTGCTTGTGCCTTGCGCAGGCGGCGTCGCTTGCGGAGTGCCTTGTGGCTGGGTTGACCCCGTTGGTGTACTTGTCTGCACACCGATTGCGCTGCCTGAGACGACGAGATTGACCCGGCGATTCTGGGCTCGTCCCGCAGCCGTTGCGTTGCCGGCGATAAAGTTGGTCTTGCCATAGCCAATCGACGTAATGTTCGCAGCGACAACACTCTGTGACACCAGGTAGCCTCGCACTGAATCACTGCGCTGCTGTGAGAGCGTCAGATTGTATTGATCCGAACCCACGTTATCTGTATAACCTTCAACCTGGACCTTCAGATCTGGATAGGCAAGGAGAATGCCTGACACCTTTGCCAGCTTCTCGCGCGCTTCCGGCTTGAGGGTGTACTGCGCCGTGTCAAACAACACATCCGACATCTGTACGATCAGGCCTCGCGCCGTCTCCTGCGTTTGCAGAACCTCGTTGAGTTGCTGCTTCAGGCGCTCACGCATCGCTTCGGTCTGATCGGTCGCCTGTTGTGCGCTATGCTCCGCAGTTGCCTGTGCTGCCCGCGCATTGGCAGCAGCTGCTGCTGCCTGAGCTGCTGCCGCATCGGCCTGGGCCCTTTCCAGAGCTTGCTGCTTAGCCGCGTCCTGCGCTTGCTGCACGGCCAACTGCTGCTGCTGTTCTTTCTCCTGCTGCATCTTGCGCAGCGAGCTTACGCGTGCATCTTCCGCGTCCTGCACCGCACCGCGAGCATAGGTGATCATCTCTTTGCGTTTGCTCTTTTTGCTGTCGAGAGCCTGTGCATTTTCAAGTTCCTGTTTTGCCTTGGCCAGAATGTCGGGGGTATACTTGGCCGCGCCCATCGCTTCGGCGATCTGCACCGCATTGATCGCCTCGTACAACTGCAGCGGAGACTTGTCGCTGGGTTTCACGGGATTGAGCAGCGCATGCTGTCCTGCCGTCTGAACATAGGCTCCGCGCGGCAGCAGGTTGAAGTGAACGTTCACCGTGTCGATGATGCCCGTGGTCTTCTTCTGGTCGACCGTGTTCTGCAGTACAACCAGATCGCTCGGTGTGGTCACGGCGAAATAGGGCTCAGCGGTAACGATCAGCGCAAACTGCTGCAGATTGGCGGTCACTTTCATTTCCGCCTTGGCGCCGTCGGGCATCACCTCGCCCAAATTGAGGGGCCGCCCTTGAGGCGTGATAGCCCAGAGCACATAGGTCAGGTATTCCTGACCGAAGCTATTGGCCGGAACCATGCCTTCAAACTTGGCCTCAATAAACGTCTGTCCTTTGCTGGTGACGTTTGCCTCACCCTTTCCCTGGGAAAGCAGGCTGGTGCCGGCAAAATCGATCTTCGTGGTCCCACTGCGGTGCCAGTAATTGACCGCCGGAATATCACGGCCGACCACCTGGATCTTGTAGAGGGGGACGCCACTTTCCTGGTCTACCGGGTTGATGGGTTGCTGTTGCTGGGCAGTAGGACTCTGCTCCTGCCCGAGGGAGGCGCTGAAGGCGGTGCAGAGGAGCGCAACGAGGAGCAATCCTGTGTTCATCATGTGGGCGAAACTCCTTTCGAAGGTCAAGAGCTTCAAGCTGAATGATTTGCCAACCATCCGGCCCACAGAACTAATGTAAGGATTTCCCAGTCGTTCACGGGGGACGGACGACTTATGGCGCCAAATAGCACCATTTATTTGTCAGATGCGGTTGAGAGGGGTTCGAGCAGGCGAAAACAGCGCGAATCTCGTATCCGTGCTCCATTCATGAAAACAAGAAGGAGTGGCGGTGAGATATCGCGCTGCGGTAGAACGAATTGATAAGAAGGAACTTAGGACTGAATGGCGACAAGCTGGTGGGCGATCGCGAACAGCGCCAGTTCCAGTCTTGTCGAAACACCAGTCTTGTCGAAGATATTCGACAAGTGCCGCTTGACGGTTTCTTCGCTGATGCTGAACTGTTTGGCGATGTCGCGATTGCTGCAGCCTTCTACGATGCAGCCCACCACTTCCAGTTCGCGTGGGGTGAGCCCGTAGGTTTTGCGCTCAGGGACGGCGGCCTGCTGCATCAACTCGTGGAGTGCGCCCACCAGGTTCACGACGCGCTTACCACCGATCCAGTAGTCGCCGGATGAGACCGCCCGGATCGCTGTCGTCAGGTGGTCGGCCAGGGCATCTTTCAGTACGATGCCACGGGCTCCAATCTGCAGCGCTTCAATGATCTGTTGGGTCGTGATGGTGCTGGTCAGCAGCAGGATCTTGACCGACGGCGACCCGCTCATGATGGCCCGCATCGCCTCGAGTCCGGGGAGGCGGGGCATCTGCAAATCGAGAAGCAGGATGTCGGGCAACAGTTCCAGCGTTCCAGTGATTGCCTCATCGCCATCCGATGCTTCACCAATGACTTCGAGGCCCGAATCGCTCTGGAGCATGTTCTTCACGCCTATGCGTACGACTGGGTGGTCGTCGGCAATGACGATACGAATCTGGTGCAAGCGGTCACCGTTCTTTGTTGGCGATGCGGTCATCGTTGTGTTCATTGGAGGCCCTAAGATACCTTGAATTTACCTGCCAAAAGCATACCTTCTAGTTCACCGCAAGCACGGAGCAAATCATCCAAAAGATGAGCGGTGGGTGCTACCTTGCTACTTCCACTTTCGAGGGATTCCGCGATCCCCTGGAGACGTGCGGCCCCGATCATGGAGGCTGCTCCTTTGATACGGTGGGCAATCTGACGCAAGCCCTTGAGGTCTCCCTCCTGCAACTGCCGCTTCATCGTGTCTGTGCAGGTCCGCGTATCGGTGATGCACGCGTAGATCACGTCCTTCAGCGCCGGCATGGGCATCATGGTCAGCAATTTGCTTACCACCGTCATGTCGACGGAATCCGCCGAGGCGGAAGGAGAGGAAGAAGACTTCCTCTGTGCAGGGGCGGTAGCCCTCTGTGCCGGAGCGGTAGCCGCCTGGCTCTTCGTGCTGGGAGGCTTCGGGCCGAGCGCCCTGCGCAAATCCTCCAGAGCGAGCGGCTTGAGCAGAAAACCATCAAAAGGCAGCAGTTGTTGCCGCTGCGCTTCGGTTGCACTCATCGCCAGCAGGAGCGGTTCAGGGCTCCCCAGGGCGCGCACTCGTTGCGCTAACTGTCCACCCGAAATCCCGGGCATCTGCAGGTCGACCAGCATGACGTCGGGTCGAACGGCCTTTTCCGAAGCCAGCATCTCCAAGGCGGTCACGGCGTCATTCGCGCGCAGTACGTGGTGTCCCTCGTGTGCAAGGAGCATCGCCATGAGTTCCAGGCTTACTGCGTCATCGTCCACCAACAGTACATTGTGCCCGTTCTCGCCTGGTGTCGAGCTGGATGTCATTCGGGTCCCCGCCTCCTGAATGATTACCTTAAGACATTACTGTGTAAAAAAAGCACTCCGAAGTGTTACCAGAGTACACTAAAGTAACGTAACGTGACGCCAGCCCTGTGGATTTTTCAACGATTAGCGAAGGACGGGCTCGATTTGGCTAAGCCAGTCCGGCGGTTTCAGGATTTCGCGGGGCTTGGACCCATCTGCCGGCCCGACGATTCCGTCCCGCTCCATCAGATCGATGAGGTGGGCAGCCCGGCCGTAGCCGATACGCAGCCGCCGCTGCAGCAGGGAAGTGGAAGCCTTGCCGAACTCCAGCACCAGCCGGACCGCATCTTCAAATAGTTCATCGTTGGAGTCATCGTCCGGTTCGGCATCCAGATCGCGTCCCTTTTCGTCCCGTGGAGACTCCAGGAAGCCCTGCACATACTCTGCTTCGCCCTGGTTCTTCCAGAAGCCAACCACGGCCGCAATTTCCTTCTCCGTGACAAATGGAGCGTGCAGGCGCTGAAGCCGTGAGGTTCCGGGTGGAAGAAACAGCATGTCGCCGCGTCCCAACAGCGCCTCGGCGCCGTTTGAGTCCAGAATCGTGCGTGAGTCGACCTTGGTTGCCAGGCGGAAGGAAATCCGAGTAGGCACGTTCGCCTTGATCAGGCCGGTGATGACGTCGACCGAGGGTCGCTGCGTGGCCAGTACGAGGTGAATACCGACAGCGCGGGCCATCTGGGCCAGACGGGTGATCGCTTCTTCAACGTTGGCTTTGTCGAGCATCATCAGGTCAGCCAGCTCATCGATGATGATGATGATGTGCGGGAGCGGCTGCTCCTGTTCTCCGTCTTCGAAGAGGCTAGGGGTCTGGTGATCGAACAGCTTGTTGTACTGATCGAGGTTCCTGACGCTGCGAGAGGCCAGCACCTTGAGCCGCCGTTCCATCTCGCGGACCGCATTGCGCAGAGCATTGGCGGCCAGCTTCGGCTCGGTGATGATCGGCGTAAACAAGTGGGGAATACCTTCGTACATCCCCAGTTCCACGCGCTTGGGATCAACCAGAATCATCCTCACTTGCTCTGGCGTCGCCTTGTACAGCACGGACATGATCATGGCGTTGATGGCCACGGACTTACCGCTGCCGGTGGAGCCGGCAATCAGTACGTGTGGCATGGTCGCCAGATCGGCCGTCACAATCCGTCCGTTGATGTCTTTGCCCATGGCCAGGGTCAGTTTTGACTTGGTCTGGGTAAAGTTTTCCGCTTCGATCACATCGCGCAACCAGATCGTTTCCCGGTCTTGATTGGGCACTTGAATGCCCACGGTACTCTTGCCCGCCATGCGCTCGATCAGGATGCTTTCGGCACGCATGGCCAGGCACAGATCTTCTGCCAGGCCGGTCACGCGGCTCAACTTCACGCCAGCTTCCGGACGGAATTCGAAGGTGGTGACCACGGGGCCGGGATTGATCTGTACCACTGCTCCGCCGACGTCAAATTCCCCGCACTTCTCGACCAGGACCCGGGCCTGCGTTCGGAGATCCTCTTCGCGTACAATCTGCGACTCATCGCTGCGGTGTAGCAAGGTGCTTGGCGGCAACTGGAATCCGCTCACGTTGCGCGGGGTCAGGGTTACGGAGCGGGCATCCGCATCGGCGCGACCCTTCACGGAAATGGCCTGAGCCTCATGATGGGCAGCTAAAAGATTCGGGGGCGAAGGCATCGCAACAACCTTGGAAGCGGCCGGCTGAGGTACGGCCGGTGCGGCAGGTTCCACGTAGCGAATCGGTTCTGGTTCCAGCGCCTCGGGCTCTTGATCGGGAATACTGGTGCGTGGCATCTGGTTCCACACCGACGGCGTATTTGGACCGGCTGTGTCGGAATGGCCCGCGGTTGCGTCAGCGACACCACCCCGGCGCGGGGCGGGGGCTTCGTTCTCTCCCCGTTTTGTTTTTCTGGAGGCTGTTTTTTCCGCTGCTGCCTGGGCTTTCGCCTGAGCGCGGTCTTGTGCGGCGGCAGCTTTGAGAGCACTCTTTTCCGCTCGGCTCCTTCCCCAGGCGGTGCGCCAGTTCCGCAAGCGGTCGCGCCAGGCAAGGACAAAAGCAAAGCGGATAGCCAGCCACTGCTGCGCCGTGCTGAAGCTGAACGTCGTGGAAAGGTAGAGCGCAATCACCACCATGCTGACGATTACGATCGCCGCGCCGGGAAAATTGAGGTAGTGAATGAGAGAATCCACCACCAGCCGCCCGGTAAGGCCTTCGAGCGGCAAGGCATGTGCCCAGCGAATGTGACCGGGAAGCAGGCCAAAAAGAGCTGGCGCGAACACTGTGTAGAGCACAACGCCCGAAAGTTTCGCAGTCGCGGAGCCGGCAGCCCGGGAGCGCACCCAGGTCCAACCCACGGCTCCCAACATCAGTGGGAAAAGGAAGGCGGCAACCCCTTCGATCTGCAGCAACAGGTCGCTGAGACCGGCACCGATCAACCCGGTCCAGTTATGGGCTTGCTGGCCGGCGTAGACGCCACCCACGGTATTGAATGAGGGGTCCGTCGGATGATAGGAGGCAAGGGCAAGGAAAAGGAGGCTCGCGGCCACCAGCAGCACCATGCCGGTTACTTCATTCAGGCGACGGTTGCGCGTCGGGGTCAATGCCAGTTCGAGTGGCTTCATCGGGGATACGCGGCGCGTGGCGGCCCAGACACACCTAGGGCTGCGCCAATTCAAACTGCCAGAGTGGCTTCATTATCACAGAGATAAGTAGCTGAGGGGCAAAAACACGGCGGCAGATCCGCGGCGGGGAACCGACTCCGTGACTCCCTTGGATGGCTTGATGAGTCCAGGGAGTGTCTACGGCCGCTGAGCGGGCAGGGGACTACTCAGCTGCAACCGCCAGATGCCATTGCGCCGGATGAGCATATGCAGCACATTCTCGCTCGCGGCTGTCTTGCTGCCCGGCTTGCTATAGATCTTGGTGTAGGTCACACAAGCCGTATCGCCAAACAGATGCTCCTGCATATTGGTGGCAGTAATCAGGTAGGGTGCGCGCTGGCGCTCGTGGAGGCCGAGGCGGGCCAGAACATCTGCTTTGGTTGAGTTCATTCCATCCGGTCTCAGGCCGACGTAGTCCTCAGCCAGGATGCTTCCGGCGATCGCGGTATCGTCCTCGATTTCGGCTCGTAGATATTCCTCTTCCAGCCGTCGCAGGACCTCAACGTCTCTTTCAGGGTTGCTTGCGCCTGGGGCTAAGATTGCCTGGGAATTGGGTGATGCCTGGGCAGCAATGGTTTGGTGCGGAGGTAAAGCTGTCAGAATCAGGAGAACCGCAGCCACGCTCCATCCGGCCGGTTTGTTGTCGGCACGGACAGGCATGTTATTTTTCGACTTCCACTCCGCGCCAGAAGGCTACATGATTTTTAACGTTGCGGGCTGCCGGCTTGGGATCCGGGTAGTACCATGCGGCGTCCTGATTTTCCTGTCCGTCGACCAACAGGCTGTAGTAGCGCGCCTGACCTTTCCAGGGGCAGGTGGAAATGGTGGAACTGGGCCGAAAATACTCCCGTTTGAGGGAGCTCTCCGGAAAGTACAGATTGCCCTCCACCATCTCGATGGTGTCGCTCTCCGCGATAACTTTGCCGTTCCAGGTTGCCTTTGCCATAACTAGGTCTATCCTTGCATTTCCTTGCTTTCCTCACCTTAGCAGATGAGGGCCGAACTGGCACCTTGCACTATTGACCCTGTAGAACGCCAAAGGATGAGCCGGACAGAAGGGGCACGCGAAGTGCGAATGCGTGGGGGAAGCGAGGGAGTGGGCGGCAGGGTTCAGGGCGAACCGCTGCCGCGGAGCAGATAAAACTACATGTCTGACTTGCCAGCAGTGCCCTGGTCTTTCAGCATTTCAACCTTACTGATGTGGACAGTCTTGTCGCCGTCGTTCATCTTGGCCAGGACGGCAACATGGTGTCCCTCATGTCCCTTGACTGCATCGGGATCGTCGATGGTGTAGACGGTCTTGGTGGCGTCATCCACAAACACCGCCTTGGCTCCGCCATCGATGCACTTCTTGACGCAAGCTGCGTTAGGGGCGCTGCCATTGTGGCCGGCGCCGCACTTGGAATCACTGATATAGCCGGAGACTTTTGCGGCATTCATGTCCGCAGCCATTCCAGGCATACTCGAGAGTGCTAGAACGACGACTAGAAATTTCATGTTGGCTCCACGCGGTCGGAATGATGCCAAAACCGCCATACGATTTGTACGCTCCAGGGCCCGATCCTGGCAAGGTGAATAGATGGCTACACTTTCACTTGAACTGAACGGCCGAAGACGAAGCGTCATAATTTAACATGGCTCTGTTCAGGACTCTGTTACAGCAAACACATACTACGAAGGGCGCGGATATCTCGCTGCAGCGAGCATCAGCCGCGCCCCGTCGATGTCAAACATTTCTGTGAGCGACCTCACGCTTCGAGCCTCGCACGCCTGTCCGTCGCTCTTCAAGCGACCGGCAGAACCTCAGCCTTGGTCTGGTACCGCATGGCCTCGACCGATTCCAACGGTGGCTCGGCTATCTTTTTTGAATAGCTGCAGACGACCTGCTCCGCGGGCTCCTCGACAGCGCCCTTCTTGGCGCGCTTCTTGGGTGCTTCATCTTCAGCCGCAGACTTACGGTTGTTGGGGCAAACCAGATACACCCCGGTCGTGCGCGTCTTCTCAAGCAGGTACGGGCTGCTGCACTCCGGGCACTTCTCAGGCACCGGCTTGGCATTCGAGGTGAAGTCACATTTGGGATAGTTGGTACAGCCGTAAAACAGATTGCCTCGCCGTGCCTTGCGCTCTGCAATATCTCCATCGCCGCACTTCGGGCATTTCATTCCTTCAATAATGTTCTGCTTGATGTATTTGCATTTGGGGTACGCACTGCAGGAGACAAACTCCCCGTACTGGCCATTGCGCAACACGAGCTGTGACGAGCATTTCGGACAATTCTCATCGAGCGGCTGCGGCGCCTTCTGCTGCTGTTTCGCGGTGAGCTTGCGCGTGGTCTTGCAGGGCGGGTCTTCGTTGTAACCAGGACACGCCATGAATGCGCCGAAGCGTCCGCGCTTCAACACCATCACCCGGCCACAGGCTTCGCAATATTCCTCGGCCTGTTCCCCGTCCTGCCCTTCCTGCGTATTCATTTCAGGCTTCGCGGCAAAGTTCTCCTTGGTGAAAGTGCAGCTATTTTTGTCTTTCTTGTTATAGGCGCTGCAGGCGAAGAAGCTGCCGAACTTGCCCCACTTCAAGACCAATGGAGAACCGCAGACGTCGCACTTCTCGTCGGTCGCCTTCTCCATCCGCTTGATGTTTTCCATGTGCTTGCCGGCATGTTCGAGTTCTTTTTCGAAATGCCCATAGAAGGCGCCCAGCAAAGTCGTCCAGGCTTCCTTGCCTTCTTCAATGTCGTCCAGCTCTTCTTCGAGCCTTGCTGTGTACTGCGGGTCAAAGATGTAAGGGAAGTTGGCAACCAGCAAGTCAGTGACCACAAAGCCGATCTCGGTAGCGACAAATTTCGCGCCTCTGCCGGCGCCAACTTTCTGCACGTATTCCCGTTCCTGAATCGTATTAATGATGGTGGCGTAAGTCGAAGGGCGGCCGATGCCGCGCTCTTCAAGCTCCTTCACCAAAGATGCTTCGTTGAAGCGCGGTCTGGGTTCGGTCGCGTGCTGTTCGGGCAGCAAGGTCTGCAGGGCCAGTGCCTGTCCGTTTTCGAGGGCGGGAAGCCGGTTCTTCAGCTCCTCGTCTTCGTCATCCTTCTTATCTTTCGCTTCCTCGTACACCTTCAGAAAGCCGTCGAACTTCATCACGGAGCCGGTGACGCGGAAGTTATAGGTGCGATCGGCCCTGGCTGCAATTTCTACTGTGGTCTGGTCGAACACGGCAGGCACCATCTGGGACGCGACAAAGCGCTGCCAGATGAGGCGGTACAGGCGCAACTGTTCATCGCTGAGATATTGCCTGATCTCGTCCGGGTGCAAAGCGACGCTGGTGGGTCGAATCGCCTCGTGTGCGTCCTGCGCGTCCTTCTTGCTCTTGAATGCATTGGGCGCTGCCGGCAGATAGTCCTTGCCATGCGTCTGCTCGATGTATTTGCGTGCCTCTGCAATTGCATCGGGAGAGACACGGGTGGAGTCGGTACGCATGTAGGTGATGAGACCGACCGAGCCTTCGCTGCCGAGCTCTATGCCTTCATACAAGCGCTGGGCAACACCCATGGTGCGCCGAACACTGAAGCCGAGCTGTCGTGAAGCATCCTGCTGCAACTTGCTGGTGGTGAAAGGTGCGGTGGGGTTACGCCGCCGTTCCTTTTTCTCTACGTTCTGAACCGACCACTTCGCCTTCTCGAGAGCGGCCACCACTGCATCCATCTCTGGCTTGCCTGGCAGCGAAGGAGCGTCTACCGTCTCCACGGTGGCCTTTACGCCATCGATGCCCGTAAAGCGCGCAGTGAATTCCGCCTTATCGTTGGCCGGCGTAAGCTGGGCGTCCAGCGTCCAATACTCGACCGGCACGAAAGCCTGAATCTCACGCTCGCGTTCCACGATAAGGCGCAGGGCAACGGTCTGTACCCGGCCTGCGGATAGTCCGCGGCGCACCTTGTCCCACAGCAGAGGAGAAATTTGATAACCCACGATGCGATCAAGCACGCGGCGCGTTTGTTGCGCATCGACCAAGTTACGATCGACATCCCGCGCATGCTCAAAAGCTTCGTTCACAGCCTTCTTCGTAATCTCATTAAAGGTGACGCGACGAATCGAATCATCCTTCGAGAGTCCGCGCAACTCATCTTCCAGATGCGCTGCGATTGCCTCTCCTTCGCGGTCAGGGTCAGGCGCCAAATAGATAACAGACGACGACTTCGCCAGCTTCTTGAGCCGGTCTACAACCTTTTCCTTGCCCGGAATGACGATGAGCTCAGGTGCGAAGGTGCCGTCGCTCAGATCCACGCCGATCTTGTTCTTCGGCAGATCTTTGATGTGCCCGACGGAAGCCTCGACAGTGAAGTCTTTTCCGAGATATTTACTGATCGTCTTTGCTTTGGCAGGCGATTCGACGATCACAAGTGATTTACTCATTGCGTTCCTTAATTCCGTTTCCTAAACCCGATGTTTGAACCCGATAAAACTGTTTACGGCATTTTCAAGCCGGTTGTGAAACGACGCCGGTAAGTCTGGAAGCTACCACGACACGGCGCTTCCCAGCTACTCTCGCCCATCGGCTCGTGCGGCCTTTTCCTACAACTTTGGCTCAGATCGCAGGAAAAGCTCTCGCAATGGGACTGACTCTACCACCTGGAAGGCGCAGCATACTTTTTGAATCATTTACTGATAGGGGTCCGCGTTTACGCCGGAGCCTCTTCCAGAAATGCCAGCAGAAGCTCGTTTCTCCTGTTATGTCTGTCACTTCCCGCATTTCAACATTGCGCCTCAACAGCCCATCGGCGCCTGCAAAACTGTATGCATTTCGCAACGGCGTAAGGCTGTTGAAGCTTACATCCGTCTGACGTAGTGTTTGCCCGGAAGTTGTTTGATCCGGTTCGCCAGCTCGAGTTCGAAGAGCGCGGTAAAAATTTCAGACGAGGTCAACGTAGATTCTAGCTTTTCGATCAGCTCGTCAAGCTGCACGGTTTCGTCATGCCGCAGCGCATTGAGCACAATGGATTCCGGCTGCTGTAGCGGAAGTTCCTCCACAATCGATGCAGCATTCTCTCCCGGGGATGCAAATCCCGCCTCGGCCTCCAACTGCAGCCGTACGTCGGTGGGTAGCTCTTCCCATACGTCTTCCCACGTCGCGACCAGCTTAGCGCCCTGTTTTATCAATGTGTTGGGGCCCCAGGCGTTCTTGGTGGTGACGTTTCCCGGCACTGCATACACATCTCGATTCTGTTCCAGCGCGCAGCGCGCTGTTACCCGGGTGCCGCTGTGTTCGCCGGCCTCCACGACCAGCACCCCGATACTGATGCCGCTCAGGATCCGGTTGCGCTTGGGGAAGTTCTGCGGCGCGGGAAAAGTGCCCATCCTGTACTCAGAGACGATGGCGCCGCCACCGAGCAGTATCTTCTCCGCTAAGGATTTGTTTTCTTTGGGATAGATCACGTCGATGCCTGTGCCCCAGACGGCCACGGTGCTGCCTTTCGCCGAAAGCGCGCCACGGTGAGCCGCTGTGTCGACCCCTCGCGCCATTCCACTCAGGATCACCATGCTACGGCTGGCGAGGTCGCGCCCCAGCACTTCCGCCATACCCGAACCGTAAGGTGTCGGGTGGCGTGTGCCCACGATGGCGATCGATGGCCGGGACAAAAGCTTCACGTCTCCCAGAACCCAGAGTACGGTCGGCGGATCGAAAATTTCCCGCAAGCGGTCCGGATAGTCCTCGTCGTCAAAGGTCAGCACCGTTCCGCGGTGTTGGTGAACGCGCATCAGCTCCTCCTCCGCTTCACCACGCGCTTTGCCGGTGAAAATGAACTGAGCAGACGCGGCCGGAAAGTTCAATGATTCGAGTTCTGTCAGAGAGAGCCGAAAGAGTCGTGACAGGTCCTCAAGAGTCTGTGCCGCTTTGAGGATGCGCTTGGGCCCAAGCCCAGGGGTCAGCGTGAGCGCGAGCCAGGCTAGCCTGTTTTCTGCAGCCAATTGGGGCAGAGATGGCCCCGGAGAAATCGTTGGGTCGAATGCATTCATTGCAAATGGGGTTAGTAGGGCAGAGACTAGCCGGGCCGGCCTCTCATGTCAAGGCGAGCGCGATACACTGGACGGTGAGCCTCCTACCTAATCGCCCCCTCCGCATGGCGGCGATCAATTTTCTGAACCCCGCTCCTTTAATGTGGGACTTCGAGCACGAACCCGGCTTGAGTCGCCTGCGCACACGCTATCAGATCAACTACACCACGCCCTCCCAGTGTGCTGCGCAACTCGCTACAGGCGAGGCGGATATCGGTCTGGTACCGGTTGCCGCTCATGCGACCACGCCTTCGTTGGTAGTCGTGCCTGGCTGCACCGTCGCCTCGCTCAGTCGCGTGCGCTCCATCCTGTTGGTCGTGCAGCAGGAGAAGGGAGTGCGCGGAGTACGCAGCGTCGCGGCTGATACGTCATCACGCACTTCATCTGTTTACACGCGCATTTTGTTCGACATCTTCTGGAAGGTGCCGGCGGTGTTTATCCCGCAGGCGCCTGATCTTGACTCGATGCTCGCGATCGCGGACGCTGCCTTGTTGATTGGCGACCCGGCTCTGCTGGCGCTTGAAGATAAGGATGCGCGCGAGGCCCGCACGGGCAAACGCTTGCTTTATCTCGATCTTGCCCACGAGTGGCACAGCTTTACAGGGCTTCCCTGGGTTTCGGCTTTCTGGGCGCTGCGGCCGGGTGCGCTCGAAGAAACGGGAGTGTCTGCCGGGCAGTTGATCGACGATATGCAATCTTCCCGCGATCGGGGGCGTGTGCACGTGGAAGATCTGGTTGCGGAGTGGTCAACCCGTATTGCTGTTCCATCCGCAACCATCCGTGCTTACCTGACCACCAATATTCATTATGTATTGGATGATGCCTGCCTGGCCGGGCTCGATGCGTTCTACCGTTATGCGGCGGAATGCGGCGCTCTCCCAGCGGTTGAGCCGGTGACCCTGCTTTCGTAACAGCAGTTTTTCTGCGGCCGGCTAGAATTCCCAGCGCAGCAGGCACGCGCCGACGGTGAAGCCGGCCCCTACAGAAGCCAACAAAACCAGCTTGCCCTTTTCCAGGCGATTGGTGTCGAGGGCTGTCTGCATTGCCAACGGAATTGTAGCCGCCGTGGTATTACCGAATCGATCAATATTGATCACCACCCGATCCAGGGGTAGACCAAGCCGCTCAGCCGTCGAGTGGATGATACGCATGTTCGCCTGGTGGGGGATCAGGCAGCTAAGATCGGCCGGAGTAAGGTTGTTCGCCGTCAGCACCTTGCCCGCGGTCTCAACCATCTTGCGCACTGCGTATTTGTAGACCGCTTGCCCATCCTGATGGACGTAGTGCATTCTGCTCGCAACCGTCTCGGCAGAGGCTGGGTGCAGGCTGCCGCCAGCCGGCATATTCAGTGACGCCGCCCCAGAACCGTCAATCTCGTGGTGATAGTCGATCAGACCGACTTCCCCTTCTTCGGTTGGCTCGATCAGGACTGCGCCCGCACCGTCGCCAAAGATGACGCAGGTGGTGCGATCGGTGTAATCGATGATCGACGACATGGTGTCTGCACCGATGACCAAAACCTTGGAGTGAGCCCCGGACTCAACCAGTTTCGCCCCTACTTGCAACGCATAAAGAAAACCGGAGCAGGCGGCAGAGAGATCGAATCCCCAGGCGCCGTGTGCGCCGATCCGATCCTGCACCAGGCACGCCGTCGCAGGGAAAAGCATGTCTGGCGTGACGGTCGCGACGATGACAACTTCCACCTCGCTCGCCGCTACGCCGCGCAGAGCGAGGCATCGCTTGGCTGCTTCCACCGCCATGTCACTGGTCGCCATACCGGGCTCTACCAGATGACGCTCACGGATGCCGATCCTCTGCATGATCCATTCGTCAGAGGTGTCGACCAACTTCGACAGATCCGCATTGTTGAGGATGCGCTGCGGCACGTAGGTGCCCAGCGCGCTGATCTTGGCTCGCCGTGGCGCATGAGGACGCAGTTCTATGCTCAATAGTCTTCTCCGTAATGCAACAGCAGTGACCTTAGCAGACGCGTGAACAGGGCAAGTGCATGGCAAGGCATTTGCGAAGACGAGCGGGGATCAGAAAAGTCAGAGATGGGTGTCCCCGGCCTGTGCCGCGATAGAGACTGGTTGTGCGGTACAGGGGAGCGATGGGGGTTGGATGCGCTGGAAGGATCACGGGCTATCGTATGTACCGGGAAACCTACTGCGCACGCACTGACCCGTTACCGTTGCTTCCTTCCGGACCTGGCGGGGTTGGCGGGGTTGCGTCGCGTAGGACCCGGCACACCATGATGATAGCACCGGGTGCGCCCCATGATCGAGCCCCCGGAACAGGCTGTTGCCACCCTAGTATCCGTTGGCAATCAGGTATTCGAGACTGAGCTCGAAGTGGGGTTGTTGCGCGCGCTGATCCATGAATTTGATCAGCACATCGGCTTCAAGATTGACCGGTTGGCCAGTTTGCAAAGTGTGCAGATTGGTACGCGCATAGGTGTGCGGAATGATGGCAACGTGGACGACATCACCCTGCGGTGTACCGGCTTCCCAGCGCGCAATGGTGAGACTGATGCCTTCGATAGCGATCGAGCCCTTTTCCACCATAAATCGGCTGATGGGAGCGGGCACGGCGACCTTAAGCCACCAATCAGTGAGCGCCGGGTCTGCATGAGGATCCACCGCCTGGAGACTGAGAAGAGTGCCTGTGCCGTCGACATGGCCCTGCACAACGTGACCGCCGAGGGGCGCACCGGCAGGCGTAGGCAGCTCGAGATTCACTGTGGATCCTGGTGCAAGCAAAGACAGGGAAGTCCGGGCAACTGTCTCGGCAGCCAGGTCCGCGTGGAAGCGAGGCGGCTGCGCGTCCGGTTCGATATCTACCGCCGTAAGGCACACGCCACTGACTGCGATGCTATCCCCGGTTTTGAGAGCGATGCCCTGTCCGATCGGCCCGGAGATCGCAATCCGCCGCGAGCCGTCTCGTTCTTCGACCGAAAGAACCGTACCAGTTGCCTCGATTAAGCCTGTAAACATATCGACATTCTACTCAGAGGAGGCCCGAGCGCGGTCGAGAGAGCTGCAGTTCAGCGGGCCCAACGATACTCACTCTGCGCGGGGCGCATCTTTCCACGGATCACGCAAATACGCCTCGAACGCAAAATCCTCACCGAACTTCATTAGCGAAGATCGCTGCACCTGGGGCATTCCCGTCACCGAACCAACCATGGGCAAGCCGCCATGCCCAAGAAACTTCGGTGCATAGAACAACATGAGTTTATCCACCAGCTCATGGTTAAGAGCCGACGTGTAAAGTTTCGCGCCGCCCTCGATCATCAGGTTGGTAATCTGCATCTCGCGCATGCTCAGCAATACTTCTCCGAGGAGCATGCCCTCGCTGTCACGCTCAATCTGCACCAGGCGAACGCCGCGCTCCTTAAGCGCGTTCTGTGCCGTAGCGCTTGCATGGCTGAAGAAGATCACCACATCGTCGTGGGCGGTTCTCAGCAGTTGAGAATCAAGCGGCGTGCGCAGTGTCGAGTCCAGCACCATGCGCAGCAACGGCCGGCGGCGTGGCAGCGCGCTGCGGTCAGTCAATAACGGGTCATCCGCAAGAATCGTTCCCACCCCGGTCATCAGCGCGTCGGCGGCATGGCGCATCCGGTGGACTTCCTCACGAGCCTGATTACCGGTGATCCAGTATGTAACGCCGGCCGCCTGTTGCGCAGAGCCGATGCGGCCATCGAGCGTAGCAGCCACCTTCATGGTTACGAAGGGGAGAGACGTTTGTATGTGCCGGGCAAATCCATCATTTAATTTACGGGCGGGCTCCTGCAGTACGCCCAGAGTGACCTCGATCCCCGCCTTACGCAGCCTGGCAACACCCGCGCCGCAGACCAGCGGGTTGGGATCCGCAGTGGCCACCACCACCCTGGCGACACCGGCGGCCAGCAACGCGTCTGCGCAAGGGCCGGTTCGTCCCTGGTGACTGCAGGGTTCAAGCGTTACATAGGCCGTTGCGCGCCGCGCCAACGGGCCCGCCTGCTTCAGAGCTACCACCTCAGCGTGATCGAGCCGATCGTAAATGTGGAAGCCTTCACCTACGGCTTGCTCACCCTGCACGAGCACGCAGCCGACGGACGGGTTCGGCGAAGACTGGCCAACCGACTGCTCCGCCTGCCGCAGGGCGCGCTCCATCCAATGAAGGTCAATCTTCGGATCGGTCGGCGGCATGGAGGTCTCTCAACTGTCGAGCAGGGAATCTACGAAAGCCTTGCTGTCGAACGGTAACAGGTCGTCCAGCTTCTCACCCACTCCAACGTAGCGGACGGGCACCTTGAGTTCGCGAGCGATGGCGACAGCGATGCCGCCTTTGGCCGTTCCGTCCAGCTTGGTAAGCACGATTCCGGTCACGCCTGCCGATTCAGTGAAGAGCTTTGCCTGTTGCAACCCGTTCTGGCCTGTTGTTGCATCCATCACCAACAAAACGTCATGGGGTGCGCTGGAGATGATGCGCTCTGCCGTTCTACGCATCTTGCTCAACTCCGCCATGAGGTTATCTTTCGTGTGCAGGCGTCCGGCCGTATCCACGATGAGCACATCGATCGATCGTGCTTGTGCCGCGCGTATGGCATCGAAGAGCACAGCGGAAGGGTCTCCCCCCTGCTTTGTCTTGATCATTTCGACGCCAGTGCGTTGACCCCACACTTCAAGCTGTTCGATGGCCGCCGCGCGAAACGTATCGGCCGCACACAGCAAAACCGTCTTACCCTGGCGCCGGAAATACGATGCCAGTTTGCCGGTCGTCGTCGTCTTGCCGGTTCCGTTGACGCCCACCATCATGATGACTCTCGGCGGCGCCGTATACCTGGGCTTGAAAAAGTTCTGCTCTTCCTCGGCATCGAGAAGCGCCTGGATCTCGGTTTTTAGCAGTGCCTTGAGTTCAGCGCCATTGCGGATCTCGTGCCGTCTCACTTTGGCGCGCAACGCCGCGATGATCTCGGTTGACGTGTTTATGCCCAGGTCCGAGGCCAGAAGGCTCGTCTCCAGCTCTTCGAGCGCGGCTTCATCGATCTCGTGAGTGAGGGCGACAATGCCTTCGATCCGGTCCGCGAGGGTCTCGCGTGTGCGCGAGACGGCCTCTTTCATTCGGCCGAATATATTCCTTTTCTCGGGTTCTTCCAGGCTGCCGAAAAGGGTTTGGATCATTTACCACGCATCTCGATACCGCATACCCTGAGTGTACTAGCCGGGGATACCTGACGCGTCCGTTCCATGGACAGCGTGGGGCTATTCTTCGCGACCGGGTCGAGCCATCAATGCCCGGATAGCGTCCTGCGGCGACTTGCCATGATTCAGGATGGCAGACATCTGTTCGGTGATCGGCATCTCCACGCCGCGCGCGTGTGCAAGCCCAAGCGCAGCCGACGTAGTTCTCACGCCTTCCGCCACTTTCCCTCGTAATTGCGTGAGAATCTCGGGGAGCAGGTGCCCCTTACCCAGTTCCACCCCCACGGACCGATTGCGCGAAAGTGGGCCGGTGCAGGTAAGCACCAGATCGCCCAGGCCGGAGAGTCCGGCCAGCGTCTCCCGCCGCCCTCCGCAAGCTACGGCCAGACGAGTAATTTCCGCAACACCGCGGGTGATAATAGCGGCCGCGCTGTTGTAGCCGAGATTCAACCCAGAGGCGATGCCGGCAGCGATGGCAATAATATTCTTGAGTGCGCCTCCCAATTCCACCCCGATCACGTCGTCATTGGTGTAGATCCGCAGCGCGGGTGCGCTCAGTTCTTCCTGCAAGCGGCTTGCGACCCGGCTGTCTGCCGCGGCGATGGTGATTGCGGTGGGCGCTCCGGCCGCCACTTCCTGCGCGAACGAGGGGCCACTCAACACTCCACACTGAATCTTCCCACGATGGTTGCCGGCCAGAACCTGCTCAATCACCTGGCTCATGCGCAGGAACGTTCCGTCCTCAATGCCTTTGGTGGCGCTGACGATGAGCTGGCCAGGCGTAAGCAGCCCTGCCATCTCCTGATAGATGGTTCGTACATGCTGCGAGGGAACAACGCTGATGACGATTTCCGCCCCTTCCAGCGCGCGTGACAGGTCTGACTCGGAGACTACCTCGGGCGGAATCGAAAAACCCGGCAGATACGATAGATTCTCCCGCCGTGTGCCGATCGATTCGGCCACAGCCGCTGAATGCGACCAGAGCGCGATCGAGTGATCGCTTCGCTTCGCCAGGCTGATGGCAATTGCTGTTCCCCACGACCCGCTGCCAACGATGGCGATTCTGCTCACGTTGTGGCCTTCTTCGATTTGCCGAATCGGTTCTCTGTGCCGTGCATCAGCCGCTGTATGTTTGGCCAGTGCTTCGCCACTACGAGCCAGCAGCTGGCAAAGACGGCCGCTCCCGTCGCGTAGTTATATGTCCACGGGGACAGCCAGAGGGTGAGAAAGGGAAGCACGACCGCCGCCAGGATCGAGGCCAGCGAGACGTACCGGGTGAGCGCGACAATCACGAGCCAGAAAACGAACGCTGCAAGAGCTGCCAGGGGGCAAAAGGCGAGGAACGCGCCAAACGCAGTCGCCACGCCCTTACCACCCTTGAAGCGCAGCCAGACCGGGAACATGTGACCCAGCACAACAAACAGCGTTGCCAGGATCGTGGCATATTGCAAAGCCTCGGCGCCCCTGTTGTGGGCCAACCATTGCGCCACTGCCACGGCGGCGTAACCTTTGCCGCCGTCCAATAAAAATGTCAGCAACCCCAGACCCTTGGCGCCCGAACGCATCACGTTTGTTGCGCCGATATTGCCACTGCCTTGAGCGCGGATGTCTTCTTTGCGTACGACCCATACCAGCAGGAACCCGAAAGGGATGGAACCCAACAGATACGCCACGATTACAACGATCAGGGAGAGAGACATGGTTGCCGGTTTTGAGTGTAGCAGCGCTACGCATCTCTCTGGGCCGGGGCGCCACCTGAGTCATCGCCACGGGGGTGGTCTGTTAGATTAAGGCGGTCATTCCAATTGGGAGAATCGATCTTGAACAGAATTGTTGTGAGCTGCCTTTGGGGCGCCGCCGCGTTCGCCTCAATCACGTTGCCGGCCCAGGCGGGTAATCCGCTGATAGTCAAGACAAAAGACGGCAAGGTGCAGGGAGCCCTCAGCACGGACGCCAAGACGCGAGCTTTTCTCGGGATACCCTACGCTGCTCCGCCGGTTGGCCCGCTGCGCTGGAAAACTCCGCAACCCGCCCTCAAGTGGAAGGGGGTACGCCAGGCCACAACTTTTGGGCATCGCTGCTTCCAGCAGTACATTTATGACGATATGGTGTTCCGCGATGCAGGTGAGAGTGAAGACTGCCTGACGCTCAACCTCTGGGAGCCCGCCGCCAAACCCAAAACAAAACTTCCGGTCATGGTCTGGATTTACGGAGGAGGATTTACCGCCGGCGGCACCTCTGAGCCTCGCCAGGACGGTGAACATCTCTCCCGCAAGGGAGTCATCGTGATTTCGATGAATTACCGGCTGGGCATTTTTGGTTTCATGGCCACACATGAATTGGCGGCCGAAGATCCCCATCACTCCGCTGGTAACTACGGCCTGCTGGACCAGGTAGCCTGCCTTGAGTGGGTAAAGCGCAACGCCACCGCGTTCGGGGGCGACCCCAACAACGTAACCATCTTCGGCGAATCGGCCGGCTCTTTTGCCGTGAGCGCCCACATGGCGTCACCCCTGTCAAAGGGCCTGTTCGCGCGCGCCATTGGAGAAAGCGGCGGAGCTTTTGCCAGCACGGGCCTCCCTTTCTCGCCTCTCGCCGATGTTCAGGCGCAGACGGAAAACTATTTACACACGGTAATGACCGACAGCAGCCTTGCTTCACTGCGTGCTATGAGCAGTGAAGAGATCCTCAAACTGGGCCGCGAGAGCAAGACGGGAAAGCCCCCCTTTGAACCGGATACCGACGGCTACTTCTTGCCCCAGAGCGTGGCTGAGATATTTAAAGCGGGTCAGCAAGCGCGCGTGCCCCTGATCGCGGGATGGAATCAGGATGAAGGCACCGGCGACGTGGTGGAAAAGCCGGAAACCGGCACGATGGAAGGACTGCGAGCGACGGCGACGAAGGAATTCGGCTCGCGCGCAGAAGACTTTCTCAATGCCTATCACGGCGACAACGACGCGGAGGCTCTGCGCGCGGCCGAGGACTTTTCCGGCGACCGCTTCCTGGTCTATTCCACCTGGGCATGGCTTGAAGCGCAGGTGAAGTCTGGGGCTCCGGCCTATCGCTATCTCTTTGCTCGCCCCTCGCCGGGCGATCCTTTTCACCCCATCTCTGGCGGCGCTTTCCACTCCGATGAGATCGAGTATGTCTTCGGCAACCTCGACTCGCGCAAAGGAGCCGCCTGGAAGCCGGAGGACTACCAACTCTCGGATCTGATACAGACCTTCTGGACAAACTTCGCCCGTGCGGGCGATCCCAGCGGAGCAGGAGCGGCGCACTGGCCCACCTACGACGCCGCAGGGAACTGGCAGGTCATGCGCCTGACTCCCGCCGCGGAGGCCACACCAGACAAGCATCGCGACCGCTACCTCTTCCTGCAACCAATCTGGGAGCACTAGCTCATGGCCGCGCGAGATGTGAGATTGGCTGTGCTTTTACGTTGCCTGTTTCAATTTCATGCGCCTGTGGTGTGCTTGACGTAGATGGCAGGATAGGTTGATTGTAAAAGATTGCTCATTGCCGGATCGTGGGATCTGGACGGAGACTAGCAAGCAGTATTTCGGGTGTAAAGAAAATTCCCAGCCGGGGGAAGAACGACGTGGATCTCGATATTCGACAGAGCGGAAATATCTGCAGCCTGAAACTGAAGGGCCCGCTCAAGTACGGAGAAGGTGTCAAGCAACTGGACGAAGCCGTCGAGGGTGCTCTCAGCAGTGGACACGTTCACCTGCTGTTGGACCTTTCCGCGATGCCCTACATCGATTCCAGCGGCATCGGCGCCATCGTCGATGCGTTGCGCCAGGCCAAGAAACTCGGTGGCGACGCCAAGCTGGTCAGCCCCTCGCCCTTCGCCGCAAAGACCTTCAAGATGGTGGGCATCCTGACGCTCTTCAAGGTCTACGACACGGAGGCGGCAGCCATCGAAGCCTGCCCCGCGTAAGAATCTTTCCCAGTAAATGGTCTGCGGGCCACCCGCGGATTTGTCGCAGCGAACGAAGGACCTACTTCAAACGCCTGCGAACCAGGTCGAGAGCCTGCTGGCTGGCCCAGGCGCGAATGTGATCGCGATCGCCGCCAAACCGCCGTTCTACAACGTTCGTCTGCTTTCCATCGGCCACGGCCACATACACCAGCCCTACAGGCTTCTCCTCAGACCCCCCGCCCGGACCGGCGATACCCGTAATCCCCAGGCCGAACGTAGCTGAAGTCTTGCTGCGAATGCCCTCCGCCAACGCGATTGCGACCTCTTTGCTGACGGCCCCGTTTGCCTCGATGAGCGACGCGGGCACCCCGGCAAACAGGCTTTTGAGCCGGTCAGCGTAAACCACCGCTCCACCTAGAAACGAGCGCGAACTCCCGCTGATGCTGGTCAACCGTTGGGCGACCAGGCCGCCGGTGCAGCTCTCGGCCACCGCCAGCGTCGATGCGTGCATGCCCAGGTAGTACAGAACAATCTGTTCCAGCGACTCAGAATTGGAGGAGTAAATAAACTCTTCCAATTCCTCTTCAATCTTTCCTGCCAGCTCGTCGACCCGCGCCTGCGCAGTGTCCGGATCCCCCTTGGCGCAGCTCAGGTTGAGAGTGATGTCGCCTGTACTCGCCAGGATGGTCGTATCTACGTCCTTGTACTTGGTGTAGATCGGCGCGATGCGCGCGTCCGCCTGGGATTCTCCAATCATGGCCAGCTTTAACGTCCGCGTGGCGATGGTGCGTTTGGGAACCACAGCGCGCAGCCGTTCCATGCACTGCTCGTCCCACATAGCCTTCAACTCCGCCGGTGGGCCCGGCAGCAGAATCACGAGCTTGCGATGGCCGCCGTACACGGTGTCGAGCCATTGCCCGGGAGCCGTGCCCCGCGGATTGTCAAGAATCACCGAGCCGTCAAGAACATCTGCCTGGCGGGCATTATTTTCCGTCATCTGTGCCCGGCGGGCGGCAAAGCGAGCATAGAGTGCGCCGACGATTTCTGCATTGCGTCGCAGGCGAATGCCCAGCGCTTCCGCGACCGCTTGCCGCGTCAGATCATCTTCCGTGGGTCCCAGTCCGCCCATGGTGATTACGACGTCGGTTCGCTCCAGCGCAATGCGAATAGCACTGGCGAGATGCGCGAAGCGGTCGCCGACAATCGTCTTGAAGGCCACGTTCACGCCGAGCGTGAGCAGCCGTTCGGTCAGAAAGAGGGAATTGGTGTCTTGCCGATAGGGCGTGAGCAGCTCTGAACCGACCGCGATAATTTCAGAATTCATCCGAACTTCAATCCTTGCTTATTTTCACTTAAGGTTCTTGCGGAAGACGCCCGGTCAGAATCGCTCTAGAACAAGCGCACGCCTTCGATGCCCAACGGTACATCATAGACCGCGCCATTGGCGGCCAGAATTGCATTGCCGCCCGGCACAAAGGCGAGTCCGACGATGCCCGAACCGGCAACGACGAGCGAAGCTTCGCCCGAGGGGGTTATACAGACGATGCCGCGGCTGCCGCGGTGTGAGGCGGAAACGTATATGTTGCCCGCGACGTCAAAGGCCATACCCTGCGGCCGGCCCAGGCCGCGGTAGTAAACATGTACGACGCCCGCCTGGTCGATAGCATAGATCGAGTCATAACTCGAGGTACTTGGCGCCGTAACGAAGAGTGTCCCGTCCAGGCCAAAAGCCAGGTGATAGGCAGCGATGCTGGGTTCCAGGGTGGCGAAAACAAAGATCTGGCGATCGGGCGAAATCTTGAAGATCGTGCCGCTGCGGTCGCCCACATACAAGTTGCCCGCGGCATCGAATGCGATCCCGGTCGCGATGCCCATGCCCTCCGCATACAGCACAGACGCCCCATGGGGAGAAACGCGGTGGACCGTGCCGTCGAGGCGCGAAGAAACGTAAAGATAGCCTTCTCTATCGAGAGCCAGCCCGGTGGCATTCGTAATGCCACTGACCAACGGCATCATTTCGCCGGCCGGGGTGATGCGGTAGACCGAAACTGGCGTCTTCTGCCCGCGTGGGCCGGAATCCGTGGAATAGATATTTCCGTCGGCATCCACCGCTGGATTGGTTACCGGATGCAGATTGCCTGCGATCAGCCGCCCGATCTTGAGTTGTACCGAATTGCTCGACTGTCCGTTTTGCCGGATTTCGAGTTTTCCAATTTGCACGTCGTCGGGAACGCGAACAATCATCCGGTTTGCCCGGCTCAGCAGAACGGGAGCAATGATCCCGTCAAGAACGGCCACCGGGACGCGAGAGTGTACCGCGCCCAGTTGTGTTCCATGAACCTCAACTTCGCCGCCCGGCAGCGCTGCATCGGGCAATGCAGCGTCAATCTTGGGTGTGGCCGGATTGGGTGCTTCCTTGGAAAATCGCATCGGTGAAATCCTGAACGAGCCCTTCAACTCTTGTTTCGATGGTGTCTTGTCCTTGCGAGTCGCCCCTAGGCCCAACGCGCGAGGGTGTCGCTTAGCCAGTGGATTCTAGCCAATCAAGTGCTGCAGCACTTGCATTAACAGCAAAGCATACACTCCCGCGGCTACGTCATCGAGCATGATCCCCCAGCCGGCAGGCAACCGTTCCAGTTGACGCGCGGGCCAGGGCTTCACGATGTCAAACAAGCGAAAAAATAGGAACGCAGCCAGCAGGTGACTCAAGTTTACCTGCGAATGGATGAGGGCGATCCACTGGCCTGCGGCCTCGTCAATGACGACGTGACCCGGGTCTTCGCGACCGCTTTCCTGCTCCACTCGCGTTGCCGCGGGTATACCGATGGCGAGCGCAAGCGCGGCGGCTGCCAGGGTTAGCCACGCCAGGGGAGTAGGCGCGAAGCGGAATCCCGTTGCCGCTCCAAACCAGAGCAGCGCTGCTGCCGCCGATCCCCAGCTACCGGGCCCGGGCCGGAGCAGTCCGGAGCCAAAGAACGTGCCCGCAACCCAGGCCCACTTTGTTTTCTTAACCGCCAGGGAATTATTCATCACCGGCGGAGCGGGGCCGCATGCTCTCAATCTCCTCCAGAAGCTCGGGATCGAGCACCGGAGAGGAAATACGATACGCGCCGCTGGCCCATTTGCCCAGGTCGATGGTCTTGCAATGCTCGCTGCAGAAAGGGAACGCCGAATCCTTCGCCGTAACGAGTTGCCCGCAAGTAGGGCAGCGCAGGCTCTTCAACTTCTTCCGAGGTTCACTCATACCAATTCCTTGTGTCTTTACCGCGATGGATGCTCTTCGCCACAATCAGGACTTGTCATCCCGAACGGAACGAAGCCAGGTGAAGGGACCCGCGGCTTGTCCTTCCCCCTCTCAAATGCAGAGAAAAACACTATTTTCGACCGGCCGAACTCGGATTCTCATTGTTCCTAACCAACAATCCGGCCGACCAGATCATAGTCCTGCGATTCTGTGATCTCGCATTTGTAAAATTGCCCCGGTTGCAACTGCTCGAACGGTCCAAAATCGTTGATGTAAACCTTGCCATCGATCTCTGGAGCCTGATGCTGTGTCCGGCCCTCCCACAGCAATGGAGTCTCTTCTGAAGCACCTTCGACGAGCAGATCGAACGTCTGGCCAATCTGCGCCTTTCTCGATTTCCGGCTGATCGATTGCTGCACGCGCATCAGGGAACGGCGGCGAGCTTCAATGGTTCGGGTGGGTACCTTATCGCCGAGCGCAAACGCGCCGGAACCCTCTTCGTCGGAATAGCTGAACACTCCCAGCCAATCCAGTTGCGCGGCACGGATAAATTCACCCAGGACCGCGTGATCCTCTTCCGTTTCGCCTGGAAAACCGGTGATGAAGGTGGTTCTGATCGCTACATCGGGAACCGTCGCGCGCACCCGCTCGATGGTCTTGAGAAAGATATCGGCGTTACCGCCGCGCCGCATCCGCTTCAAAACCGGGCCGGCCGCATGCTGCAGAGGCATATCCAGGTATTTGCAGATGTTCTCGTGCTCGGCAATCGTCGCCAAAAGGCGCCCGGTGACCTTGTTTGGATAAGCGTACAAAAAACGCAGCCAGGTGAGGCCGGGAATCCGAGCCAGGCTATCGAGCAATTGAGCAAGGCCATCTTTCATGCCCAGGTCTTCGCCGTAACAGGTCGTGTCCTGCCCAATCAGCGTGATCTCGCGGACGCCCTGGGCCACCAACTGCTCTGCTTCGGCAACGACGGAGGCAAACCGCCGCGAGCGAAACTTGCCGCGCAGATTCGGAATCACGCAGAAGCTGCATGGGTGATCGCATCCTTCAGCTATCTTGATGTAAGCAGAAGACTTACCAGTAGCCAGCAGGCGGGGAGTCGTGTGGTCGTAGAGGTACTGAGGCAGTTTGGCCTGAGCCCCTTCCCATTGTTCGCGCGCAAATCGCCCCTGCGACTCACGCAAATTGCCTTCTGCCCGTGAAGCCGGTTGGGAAACCGCGTTACTGGAAAGAATCGAAAAGAGTTGCGGTTCAACCGGAGCGGAGGCAGCGCTTTCGAGTCCGGCGGCAGCCAGAATGGCCTCCAATTCACCGGTGCCAACAACGGCGTCCACTTCGGGCATGTTTTTACGGATTTCGTCGCGGTAGCGTTCGACCAGGCAGCCGGCGACGATCAACTTCCGCGCTTTGCCAGAAGTCTTATGCTGGGCCATCTGCAGAATGGTGTCGATCGATTCCTGCTTGGCTTTATCGATGAACGAGCAGGTGTTAACTACCAGGATCTCAGCCATTTCCGGGCGGTTGGTGATTTCAGCTCCGGCGCGATCCAGAAGCCCCATCATCACTTCGCTGTCGACCAGGTTCTTGGGGCAACCGAGGCTAACGAACCCGATGCGGGGCCGCGGCGCAGCGGTAGCGGTTGTCTTGCCGGCTAAGAGGTCCAGGGATGCCGGTAGCGATTCCTTGAGGTCGACGGTCACCCCTCTATTCTAGAGCAATCAAACAGTTAGCGTTTGCCGCCGGGCCTCGTTACCAGAGGTTACGCGCGCCGAAACAAATCATTTTGCACACAACCATTTGATACGTTTCGTTCGTCTAGTACACAAGTAATTGAAGGAGAAGTCGTTGATGCAGGTTCGAATGGCTGCAATTGCGAAAACTATGCATTCTGATCTGCGGGAACCTATCCATTGTGTCGTGGTTGCAAAGCCAACCGAGGCCGAAAAGCACAAGAGACAATTGCTGCGCAATTTCGTTCTGGCGATTGCGCTGCTGGCAGTCTTCCTTTTGATTTCAATCGCGTTGTACTACACGCACGGTCGCACCATCATGCTCGTCCACGTGAGTGCGCTCTCTCCGCTCATGGACTTGCGCGTGTAACGGCATGTTCTAGCCTGCCTTCCGGCGGAATTGCCTTCTTTGCATTTTCCTGGCGCCGGGAAAGGCACGAATGAAAGCTTTAGGTATCGTACTGATCATTCTGGGCGTGCTTGCGCTGGCGTACGGCGGGCTCACCTACACGCGCGAGAAAAAGGTCATCGACCTCGGGCCCGTCCAGGCGTCGAAAAAAGAAACAAAAACGGTGCCGTTACCGCCGATTCTCGGCATTGTGGCCATTCTTGGTGGCAGTGTTCTGCTCTTTACCGGTAAAAAATAGAGCAACCCGGTGAGTGCGCCCGGCAAGACAAGCGTTTCCTGAACTACTGAGGAGTGATGATCCCGCCCGCAAGGTGCCGCGCCGGCAAGATTTTCCCTCTGGAATCGACTTCCGGCTCGATCACTTCCGGAGCGGTCGTGGTTCCGCCGCCCGCTACGGTGGATGTCTCCGCAGTGCCCCGTGAACGCGATACTTTCCCACCGGCGAAATCGGCAACTACTTCTGCCACCATTTGCTCGGGAGTGGTTCCTGCTTCGATAGCCATACTTACGATTTCCGCTTCCAGTTCCGCTGACAGATTCACATGCATGCCACTCAAGATATGAGAAAAGTAATGCTTCCCACAACACTCCCCCGGCTAGACATCGCAAGCCGATAACCGGCAGAAGTTTGTCATATTCGGTGCACCACGGTGAGAGCGGAAGGGCAACAGGTAAACTAGATAAGTGAGTATCCAATTGATAGCAATTGACATCGATGGCACCCTTATGCCTTCGACCGGGACCAGGATCAGCCAGCGCAACTGTGCAGCCCTGCGGGCGGCCGAAGCAGAGGGCATAGAAATTGTCATCTCCACGGGCCGCCGTCAGGCGTACGCCATGTCGCTTATTTCTCAAATCGGACTAAGTGAATCCTCGGTGATGATCTCCTCCAATGGCGCTGTCGTGCGCGGTTTTGACGGCGCCCTCCTCGATCGCCGATTCCTGCCGATTGAATGCGCGCGACAACTCTGCAGCGTCTTGCGTGGCTACGGCACCATGGTGTTTACTTTCGACCGCGAGGGAGCGGGCGCTCTCGTAATCGAAAACATGCAGCAATTGAAGGGACGCATTGAACGCTGGGTAGAGGCCAACCGCCCCTATCTGACAGAAATCGAGCCTATCGAACGGGCCTTCGATGGCGGCGAAGAACCCATTCAGGGGATGGTGTGCGGCACCCTGGAGGAAATGAAAGACGCTGAGGCGAAGTTGCGCCTCACCGATGTCGGCTTGCAGATTGCCATGCACCGCACCGAGTATGCCGCGCGTAACCTCAGCATTTTGGACCTGTTGCCACCGGGCTGCTCCAAGGGGGCCGCGCTCGACAGTCTGGCCCGTATCCGCGGCCTCGAACCCAGCCAGATCATGGCTATCGGCGATAACCTCAATGACCTCGACATGCTCGACTACGCCGGACAGGCTGTCGTGATGGCCAACGCGAGCGAAGAGATTCTGTCTTTTGCCCATCGCAATGGCTGGCAGACCACCGCATCGAATGATGAAGATGGAGTCGCCCTCGCCGTGGAGGAAGTGGTTAGGCAGACCACACAAAAGGTTGACAAGGATGTCGCCGCAACCGTGGTAGAGTTTGCCAAATGACCAGAGTGTCAATCTTCGGGAGCTGTGTGGCGGTCCTGGCGTTGCTGGGCAGTGTCCCCGCTCTGCGGGCGGCCGAAGAGGTCACTTTGACGAATGGCTTCCACTTATCCTGCAATCATCGCGAGCTGGTCGATGGCAAAGTACGCCTTTTTACCAATCGCGACAGCGATAATTTCGTCGAAATAGATGCGGCAGAGATCGCCGCGGTCGATATCATTCCCGACCCGCCTCTGGCGCCCCCGGCGGCTAGAGCAAGCGAACCGAAGCTTACCGATACCGATGTGCGCCAGTTGATATCCAAAGCCGGCGCGACGCACAACCTCGATGTCGATTTATTGGCCAGCATCGTGAGGGCAGAGAGCGGTGGTAACATTCACGCCGTAAGCCGTACCGGAGCACAAGGGCTGATGCAGTTGATGCCGGGAACCGCGGCCGATCTGGGCGTCACCGATAGCTTTCGCGCCGATCAGAACATCAATGGCGGCACGGCTTATCTTGACTCGTTGCTGGTGAGATACCACGACCAACTGGCGCTCGCGCTTGCCGCCTACAATGCCGGGCCTGCAGCCGTGGATAGATATCATGGAGTGCCTCCTTATCGTGAGACCCGCGCATACGTTGCCCGAGTGATTCGCGAGTTCAATCATAGAAAGCAGATGGAAAAGCTTCACCCAGCGGTGCTTTCTTCCCTCCCTGCCAGCCAATCAAGCGTTGAGCCTCGGTAGCTCCAATAGAATCTCAACCCGCCGTCCTGCAACTGCAGTCTGGAGTCGCACTTGAAGAAGAATCGATGGATCATCTATCTCGTGGGAGCCGTTGTTGCCGTGGCCCTGGGCTGGTTGGTCCACACGCGGGTTCACTTTCAATGGAGCGTCTTTTCTGACCAGTTGCAGCATGTCGATTGGCGCCGTATCGCTCTGGGGATCGTCCTGGTTATTTCCTGTTACTGGCTCCGGGCCAGCCGCTGGGCTGTTTTGCTCAAACCGCAGAAGAAGGTCAGTTCGCTGGTGCTCCTTGGTCCCCAGGTGATTGGCTTCACTGCGGTCGCCCTCTTCGGGCGCCTGGCAGACCTGGTGCGTCCTTACCTCGTTTGCCGAAAGACCGAACTCTCTCTGAGTTCGCAGATAGCGGTCTACACGGTCGAGCGCATGTTCGATCTGGGCGCCATGGCGCTGATCTTTTCGAGCGCCTTGCTGCTGGCGCCAGATCGTGCCACGCTGCCACACCATGAGGCCCTTGAGCACACCGCCCTGGGCGGGCTTGTCGTGGCGGTCGCGCTGGCGGTCTTCGCTGTCGCCGTGCGTGCCTCCGGCAATGTGGTGGCCGCTTCAGTGGAAAAGGCTCTCGGCAGCCTGTCACCATCGCTCGGGCACGCCGTGGGGAGCAAAATTCGCGCTTTCCGCGATGGTCTTGATTCCATCGCAACCCTGGGTGACTTTGCCCTCGCGCTTGGCTTATCTCTGCTCATGTGGGGCTTGCTCACGCTGGCCTACCTCGAAACCGCCAGAGCCTTCGTACTTTCGCCCGAACTCTCTTCCATGACCCTTGCGCGCTGCCTGGTACTGATGGCCGCAAGCATGGTGGGGTCGGTCGTCCAATTGCCAGTGCTGGGCTGGTTTACGCAGATTGGGGTAACGACCGGTGTTATGCAGAACTTCTTCCATGTAGCGTTTGAACCGGCTCTGGCCTGCGGCACGATGCTGTTGATTGTGACCTTCATGTGTGTCATACCCATCGGCCTCATCTGGGCACGAGTCGAGCATGTTTCGCTCAAGAAAGTCTCCGAACAGTCTGAGCATCTCGGCCACGAAGAGGCCCCAGCCACCAGCGAAGCCTAGGCACGCGCCCTGCCACCGACATGGAGCCCACGGCGCCGCTCCTAGCATCACTTAACCGGGCATGGAGGAGTCGAAGCGCACGGCCTAACCCCAACAACTGCTAGAATTTATACTGATGAGATGCCCCTATTGCGGATTTGCGCAGGATCGAGTGGTGGATTCGCGCGAAAGCAAAGAAGCAGACTCCATTCGCCGGCGCCGTGAATGTGAGGGCTGCAACAAGCGCTTCACCACCTACGAGCGCATCGACGAAATTCCCTACATGGTCGTGAAAAAAGACGGCCGCCGGGAGAAGTTCGAGCGCCAGAAGGTGCTGAGTGGCTTGTTGCGCGCCTGTGAAAAACGTCCCGTCTCTGCAGCCAAACTCGAAGCGATTGTGGATGAGACAGAAGCCTACCTGGTCGACTCGCCCGAGCGCGAACGCACTACCAACCAGATTGGCGAGCTGATCATGGACCATCTGAGGACGATCGACAAGGTGGCCTACATTCGTTTTGCCAGCGTCTATCGCGACTTCAAAGATGTACGCGAGTTTAAAGAAGAACTGGAACAGCTACTGAACACCAGGGAAGCGGCCAAAGCCGCCAAACGATAGCGCGCCAAAGACCACACACCAAAGATCTAAAGGAGCAGTAATGGAAGGCTCACAGGGCTCGATGAGAACGCATACCGTCACGCTGCTCGCCGGGGACGGCATCGGTCCGGAGGTAACCAGCGCGGTCGTCAGCGTACTCGAAGCAGCCATCGAAGGCTCTGGCGCAAAGTTCGCCTGGGAGCCTTTTCTTGTGGGCGCCAATGCATTTGAAAAGCACGGCGTTTACATTCCGCAGGAAGTCTATGACTCGATCGAGCGAAATCATCTGGCCCTGAAAGGTCCTGTGGCCACTCCCATCGCGGGCGGCTTCGCCTCCATCAACGTTCATCTGCGCAAGAAGTTTGAATTGTTCGCAAACTTCCGGCCCATCAAGAATCTTCCTGGAATGGATACTCGCTATCCCGGCGTGGATCTGATCATCGTGAGAGAAAACACTGAGGGCGAGTACGTCGGGTTGGAGCATGAAGTGGTGCCCGGTGTCGTGGAATCGCTCAAGATCGTCACTGAAAAAGGCTCCACCCGTATTGCGAAATTTGCTTTCGAATATGCGCGCAAATTCAAGCGGCGCAAGATCCACGCGATCCACAAAGCAAACATCATGAAGATGTCCGATGGACTGTTCCTCCGCTGTGCGCGCGAGGTGGCCAAGGGATTTCCTGAAATCACCTACGGCGAGCACATCGTCGACAACACCTGCATGCAGCTCGTCATGAACCCATACCAGTACGACGTGCTTCTTACCGAAAATCTCTACGGCGACATCGTCAGCGATCTATGCGCCGCCTTTGTGGGCGGCCTCGGACTTGTGCCCGGCGCCAACCTGGGCACGGAGTGCGCGATCTTTGAGGCCGTCCACGGCTCCGCGCCCGACATCGCCGGCAAAGACATTGCGAATCCCACTGCACTGCTCCAGTCTTCGATCCTTATGCTGCGCTATCTGGGCGAAATCAGCACCGCCGACCGCGTTCAGGCCGCTATGGAGAAGGTCTACATCGAAAAGAAGTCTTTGACACGCGACGTAGGCGGTACCAATGGCACCAAAGCCTTCACCCAGGCCATCCTAGCGGCACTCTAACGGCAGCACTCTAACGCAGGAAGCCTTGCCGTGATTCGGCACAGTGCCAAAAGTTGTTTGCTCTCCGTTATCAGACCGAATGCTGTTCGAGAGCCGCATTACCCCCGCTACCCGGGGAATAGTCTAGAATTTCAAAAGAATCTTTTCATAGCGATAGGTCCATGCAGACACGACACAAGATTGGCATTCTTGGCGCGACCGGAGTCATCGGGCAGCGCTTCATCCAGTTGCTCGAAAATCACCCATGGTTTGAGATCACATGGCTTGCTGCGAGTGACAAGTCCAGCGGCAAGACCTATGGCGAAGCCGCCAAGTGGAAGCTTGAAACGCCAGTTGCTCAGCGCATTGCCTCGATGATCGTTTCTCCGGCCGATCCTGAGGGCGCTCCGGGCATCATCTTCGCTGCGCTCGATACTGACATCGCGCGCGAGTTGGAACCGAAGTTTGCCGCAGCCGGTTGCGCGGTCATCTCCAATTCCAGCGCCTTCCGCATGCAGTCCGATGTGCCTCTGGTGATTCCGGAAGTGAATGCGCCTCACCTCGATCTGCTTGAGACGCAGAGCTGGCGCAAGCAATCTGGTGGCTACATTGTGACCAACCCGAATTGCAGCGCCATCGGATTGGTACTGGCTCTCAAGCCCATCGCCGATCGCTTCGGTCTTGAAAGCGTGTTCGTCAGCACCATGCAGGCCGTGAGCGGCGCAGGCTATCCGGGCGTGGCATCGCTCGACATTCTGGGCAACGTCGTCCCTTACATCGGCGGCGAAGAGGAAAAGCTCGAAGCGGAAACACTCAAGCTTCTGGGCAAGCTGGCCGGCCAACGTGTGGAACCGCTCAACGCACGCGTGAGTGCGCACTGCAACCGCGTCGCTGTCGAAGACGGTCACACCGAGAATGTCAGCATCAAGCTCACAGAAAAAGCTACGCGCGAAGACATTCTTGCCGCCTGGAGCGAATTTGCACCCCTGGCTGGCTACGATTTGCCCATCGCGCCCAGCCAACCGGTGGAGTTCAGCCCTGCCAACGACCGTCCGCAGCCTCGACTCGATCGCATGCGGGGTAGGGGCATGGCCGCCACCGTGGGCCGCCTGCGTCCCTGCTCTCTGTTTGACTGGAAGTTCACTGTTCTCTCCCACAACACCATTCGTGGTGGTGCAGGTGCGGCCGTATTGAATGGTGAGTTCCTCGCAGCACTGGGTAAACTCGCTCCAACCGAGAAAGCTGGAAATGCAGGGGGCGCCCACGATCGCGTGGTTGTTTCCGCATGAAACCATTGGTCATGAAGTTCGGCGGCACTTCGGTAGAAGATGCCACAGCCATCCACCGTACCGCCAAAATTGTTGAGGGGCGGCGTGCGAAAGGGCAGCGCCCGGTAGTCGTGGTGAGTGCCATGGCCAAGGTCACCGACCAGCTTTTAGCTGCGGCCAAGGCGGCCGGCCGGGGTGACCGTCACGGCGCCCTGGCCATCAGTTCGCGTCTTCGTCACCGCCATTGTGACACTTCGGCATTATTGGTTCCGGCGGAGCGCCAGGCTGAAATGCAGGCCTGGATTCAGCAGGAATTCGAAGCCATGGACGAGATTCTGCGCGGCTTGTCCGCGGTCGGCGAACTTACCGCCCGCACCAATGATCTCGTCGTGAGTTACGGCGAGCGCTTGTCCAGCCGATTAGTCGCAGAAGCTTTTCGTGCTCAGGGTATTTCCGCGGTTCACGTGGATGCTCGTACCTGCATCGTGACCGATGCGCAGCATGGCAAAGCTGTTCCTAACGACGTATTGATCGAGACGCGATGCGGCGAGCACCTGCGGCCTCTCGTAGATGCCGGTCAAATCCCGGTGATGGGCGGCTTTATCGGTTCCACCGTTGAGGGAGCTACCACCACGTTAGGTCGCGGCGGTTCAGACTATACCGCTGCATTGATCGGCGGCGGCCTGGAAGCGGAAGCGATCGAAATCTGGACCGACGTAAACGGCATCATGACCGCGGATCCCCGGGTTTGTCCCGATGCGCTGCGCGTCAAGACCATCAGCTTTGAAGAAGCCGCGGAGTTGGCCTACTTCGGAGCCAAGGTCCTGCATCCGGCGACGATTCTGCCTGCCGTGCAGAAAAACATTCCCGTGCTGGTGCTCAATTCGCGCAATGCGGAAAACGAGGGCACGCGTATCACCGCGCTGGCAACCCATGGCCGCAGTCCTTTCAAATCCATTGCTGCCAAACGTAAACTCACGATCATCGATCTGGTAGCCAGCCGTATGCTCATGTCTCACGGCTACCTGCGCGCGGTCTTTGAGGTATTCGACAAGCACAAATGTGCCGTGGACATGGTATCGACTTCTGAGGTGAGTGTTTCGCTCACCGTCGATTCCAACGAGCACCTACCCGCCTTGGCAGCCGACCTGAGTAAGCTGGCAGACGTCACCTACGAGGGACGCAAGGCATTGATCTGCCTGGTAGGCGGCAATATCCGCGGGCAGAACGGCATCGCAGCCCAGGTCTTCAACGCCGTGCGCCACATCAACGTGCGCATGATTTCTCAGGGCGCTTCAGAAATCAACATGAGCTTCATGATCGACGAGGATGATGTAGATGAAGCGGTTCGCTCCCTGCACGCTGCATTCTTTGTCGATCCCGATGCTGATATCTTCGACGTAGCAGCAAGAAGCGAATCCGGCAAACCGAACGAAGAAAGCGTGCATCAGTGATCTTCTTAGTGCTCGGGCGTGGAAAGACAGGGCAGGTCGTAGCCGACGTTGCTCACCAGCGGGGGCATAGCGTCCGCGTCATCGGTGAAGAAGAAAATGCCAATGCCTCGGCCCTCACCGGTCCCATGCTGGCTCAATTCGATGCTGTCATCGATTTCACTACTCCGCAGGCGGTCATCTCCAACATGCGAGCCTGCTTTGCCAACGGCGCGCGCGTAGTTGTCGGTACGACGGGCTGGTATGACAAGCTCGACGAAATGCGCGCCATTTGTGAGCGCCGCAACGCCGGCTTGCTCTATGGCGCAAACTTTTCTGTAGGCGTTCAGGTCATGTACCGGTTGGCCAAGGAACTCGTGCCCCTGGTGCATGGCTACGAGATCGGCATTTCAGAAACGCACCACGCCGGAAAGAAAGACGCGCCCTCAGGCACGGCGCTGGCCGTCAAACAGGCGTTGCTTGAAGCGGATCCAACGCTGAACATCGAAATTGTTTCCCATCGCGAAGGGGATGCTGTGGGAACGCACACCATTACGGCTCGCCTGGGAGATGATGTCATCCAGATCCGCCATGAGGCGCTTTCGCGCCGCAGCTTCGCTGAGGGTGCAGTGCGTGCGGCTGAGTGGCTGGCCGGCAAGACGGGATGCTACGACTTCAGAGAAATTTATCCTCGGATGCGATAGTCTCCGGCCATCGACGTTACGCCAACAGGATTTCCTAGTAGACTCCATTTGTTATGAACCTGACCGGCTGCGGTACAGCACTGGTCACTCCCTTTCGCCGTGACGGCAGCCTCGATGAGCAAACGCTCTGCAAGCTGGTCGAATGGCAGATCGCGAGTGGCATTCATTTCCTGGTCGCCTGCGGAACCACGGGCGAGACGCCGACGCTTAACCATGAAGAGTGGCTGCGTGTGATCGCGATTGTGACTGCCACCTCAGCGGGACGGGTGCCGGTTCTCGCGGGTTGCACCCATAACTCCACGCGCGAAGCGGTGGCTCTTGCAGCCGAGGCTGCTTCCGTGCCGGGCGTGAGCGGCCTGCTCACAGCGAATCCCTTCTACAATAAGCCGGGTCAGGAAGGGCAATATCGCCACTTCCGCGCCATCGCAGAGGCTGTTACTTGCCCAGTGGTGCTCTACAACATCCCCGGCCGCACCGGCGCCAATCTTGAGCCGGCGACCATCCTTCGCCTGGCTCAGGACGTTCCCAACATCCGAGGTGTGAAGGAGTCGAGCGGCAATCTGCAGCAAATTGCAGAGCTCATCAACATCCTGCCGCCCAGCTTTGCGGTCCTGGCGGGAGACGACCTGATGGCGCTTCCGGTCATTGCGTTTGGTGGAGCGGGACTTGTCTCGGTAGCCTCGAATGAGATTCCCGCCGAGATGGCTCTCATGGTGAAGGCAGCCATCGACGGAGATTGGGCCACTGCACGGACACTCCATCGCAAATACTTCCGCCTGATCACAGCGAACTTCTGGGAATCGAGCCCGGGGCCAGTCAAGAGTGTGATGGCCATGATGGGCCGTCTCGAAGAAAACTATCGCCTGCCCATGGTCCCCGTAACCGCACCAACGCGTGAGAAGTTAGCGAAATTAGCCCAGGAACTTGGCTTACCTAAAGCAGACGAAACAACCCTGAAAAAACCCTCTTAGCCCTTAACGGGGTTCGTACCAACCTACGTACCAGCGTACAGGGGTTGGAAACGATGAGGCGAAGCCCCTTCCAACGGAAGCAAACCATCCTCTCCCAGGTACGCTGGTGCGAACCTCGATTGGATCAACGAAGGAGCACCGCCCAGAGTTTAAGGATTGCCATGACCACGACAGAAGCAACACTCCAAGCAAGAATCGAAAACTATTTCGCAGCCGGAGCCGAAGCCATTGGCGATACCGGCGCTATGGATGCTTTCCTCGAACTACGCAGCGCTCTGAGCACAGGCCAGATCCGCTCCGCGGAGCCAGCCCCCGAAACTCCCTTGGGATGGAAAGTCAATGCCTGGGTAAAGCAAGGCATCCTCCTGGGCTTCCGCCTGGGTACGCTCGCTCCCATGGGTGGCGACGAATTCTCCTTCGTCGACAAGAACACCTATCCGGCCAGAAAATTCGGAGTGGAGCAAGGGGTGCGCGTCGTCCCCGGCGGTTCCTCGGTTCGTGAAGGCGCTTTCCTGGCGAAGGGAGTCGTCTGCATGCCGCCCATGTATGTAAACGCAGGCGCCTATGTGGACGAGGGCGCCATGGTCGACTCCCACGCTCTCGTGGGGAGCTGCGCCCAGATCGGCAAACGGGTTCACTTGAGCGCCGCAGCGCAAATTGGCGGCGTACTCGAACCGGTCAACGCCACGCCGGTCATCATTGAGGACGACGTACTCATCGGCGGCAACACCGGCGTCTACGAAGGCACCTTGGTGCGTCGCCGCGCCGTACTCGCCGCCGGTACGATCCTTACTCGCGGCACACCCGTATATGACATCGTGAACAACCAGGTGCTCCGCGCAGACGCCAACCAGCCGCTTGTGATTCCCGAAGGCGCCGTCGTTGTTCCCGGATCTCGTGAGTTGAAGCGTGGACCCGCGGCCGAGTGGGGTTTGAGCCTGTACACACCGGTCATCGTCAAGTATCGCGACGACAAAACCGATCTCAGTTCTACTCTCGAAGACCTGCTGCGCTGATTCGGCCACGCTATGCGTGGTAGCATTTTAACTTGATGTCATTAGGCAAGTTACAAATCATCCCGCTGGGCGGGTTGGGCGAATTCGGAATGAACTGCCTGGCGATCCGCTGGGCAGACGACATTATCGTCATCGACGCCGGTCTCATGTTTCCCGAGACTGAGTTGTTGGGCGTTGACATTGTTGTCCCCGACATTACCTATCTCGTTGAAAACCGCCAGCATGTCCGCGCCATCATTCTTACCCATGGCCACGAAGATCACATCGGAGGCCTGCCCTGGATCCTGAGTGAACTGAATGTACCGGTCTACGCGACCGAGTTCACCCTGGCCTACGTCGAAGGCAAACTCGAAGAGCACAAGCTGCTCGATAGCGCCGAGCTTATCGAGATCACGCCCAGGCAGAAGTTCCATTTGGGCGCCTTTACCATCGAGCCCATCCGGGTCACCCACAGCCTCGTTGACTGCGTCGCTCTGGCCGTCGAAACCCCTGTCGGCGTCATCGTGCATACGGGCGACTTCAAAATCGACCTTTCGCCACCGGACGGGAAGGCGTTCGACCTGCATGCCTTTGCCGAGTATGGCAAGCGCGGGGTGCTGGCCCTGCTGCAGGACTCGACGAATGTAGACCGTGCCGGCTACACGCCCAGTGAATGGGCGGTAAAGCCACGACTCGACGAGATATTCTCCCGTACCAAACAGAAGCTGTTCTTTAGTTGCTTCTCCTCTTCGATCTATCGCATTCGCCTCGCACTGGAACTCGCGCATAACCATCGGCGCAAGGTTGCCATTATCGGCCGTTCGATGGTGGAGTCCTCAGAGATCGCCCAGGATCTTGGCTATCTCACCCTGCCCGGAGGCTTACTGATCAATCCGGGCCAGATCCGGGACTATCCCGCGTCTGACGTGATGGTGCTGATCAGCGGCACGCAGGGCGAGCCCATGTCCGCGCTTTCCCGCGCAGCCGTCGACAACCACAAGCACGCGCGCGTGGAAAAGGGCGACACGGTCGTCCTTAGCTCTCGCGTCATTCCCGGCAATGAGAAGAGCATTTACCGGGTCATCGATCACCTCTGCCGCCGCGAGGCAAACGTGATCTGCGACGACGGCGAATCCGGACTGATCCACGTCAGCGGACACGGCAGCCAGGAAGAAATGCGGTTGATGATCAACCTGCTGCGGCCGAAGTTCTTCATCCCGGTTCACGGTGATTATCGCCACCTGCAGAAGCACATCCAACTGGCGAACAGCATTGGCGTGGTGAAAGAGGCGTTGTTGCTCGAAGACGGCGACGTGTTGGAACTCAACGCAAATACCGCCGCCAGGGCAGGCAAGGTAACCGCTGGCCGTATTTGTATCGATGCCGGTTCCACAACCGACGTGGTTGAAGATCTCGTGATTCGCGACCGCAAGCACCTTAGCGAAGATGGGCTTGTATTGGCGATCATCACGATCAACAAGCACACGGGCAAAGTGGAGCGTGCGCCGGAAGTCGTGACCCGCGGTTTTGTGACCGGCGAAGTAGCACTCGGCCAACAGGCAAGCGAAATCGTCAATCGCACGCTCGACGCATCGTCGGCTGAAGAGAAAGCTGACTACGGCGTGATGAAAGAGAAGATTCGTCTCGACCTCAAGCGCTACATTCAAAAGAGCACATCGCGCCGGCCGATGATCATGCCGGTCATCCTGGAAATCTAACTTGCCCGGGGAACTGACAAGTCTCGTCACGCTCCCCGAGCTGCGTTCGGCGCACGAGCGGCTCCGTGGTGTTGCGCTGCATACTCCACTTGTTCGGTTCGAAGTCCCGGGTGAACCTGGCAGGCTGTGGGTCAAACCTGAGGGGCTGCAGCCAATTGGCAGCTTCAAGCTGCGCGGTGCGTTCAACAAAATAGCGCAACTGTCTGCCGCGGACCGCGCTTGCGGAGTCATTACCTACTCCAGCGGCAATCACGCGCAAGGCGTAGCCTACGCGGCGCGTGCAGTAGGCGCGAAGGCCGTCATTGTCATGCCCTCCAACGCGCCGCAGGTCAAGGTAACGGCGACCAGGGCTTTGGGAGCGGAAATCGTAACCGTCGGCCCTGGCAGCGCCGAACGCAAGGCAAAGGCGCTTGAACTCGCTGCGAAATTCGGCTATATCGTCATCCCTCCATTCGATGACCGCGACATCATTGCCGGGCAGGGAACCTGTGGGTTAGAGATTGCCGCCGATCGGCCCCAGGCCGATCTGGTGCTTGCTCCCGTGGGTGGCGGCGGTTTACTTGCGGGCGTCGCCGCCGCGATCAAGCTCACCCTGCCAAACGCGCGCGTGGTCGGGGTTGAACCCGAAGTAGTCTCCGACGCCGCCCAAAGTCTCAAGGCAGGCCATCTGGTTTCGATCACCGCCGAGCAGAGTGAATGTACCCTGGCTGACGGCTTACGAACGCAGACGGTGGGCACATTGAATTTTGCGCATATGCGGGCCTATGTCGACGACATCGTAACCGTAACCGAAGCGGAGATTCGTGAAGCCATGCGGCAGAGTCTCTTCGCCACCCGCCTGGTAGCGGAGCCCAGTGGCGCCGTAACCCTCGCCGCCGCACTCTTTCATCGAGCCCAACTGCCACCATCGAGCGAGACCATCGCCATCGTCAGCGGCGGCAACGTAGAGCCCTCGATCCTTCGCAGCGTGCTGCAAGAAGCCGAAACTTCTTTCTAGCGTTTCGGAACCCCACTCGGACATCCAAACCCCACCCCCTGGACGGGTGCCCCATCTTCGCTGGTGCGAATCCTGGTTCAGAAACAAGCAAGAGAGTCCAGCTCAGCAGCAAACCAACCCCAGGGCGTATCCTAGCTACGAATACGCCTATGCGCACAGCAAACCTCGCCCTTGCCGCTCTGCTGCTCTGCAATTTGCAGGCAATCGCCGCAGACAAACCCGAAGCACCGAGAAACGGCGTCAAGGCGACCGTCATTCGCGAAACCAACCTCTACGTTGGCCCCGACCTTTCTGCCGCTCGCGTAGCCGAAATCGCTCCAGGCAGGGAGATGGTCATTACCGAGCGCAACGGCCCATGGGTGCGCGTCTTCGCGAACACGGATGAGGAGATTTCGAAGTCTCAGGACGCTCCCGTTTTTGGCAACGAAGCAGCGGCTGTCCCTGTTTCCGGCTGGATGCAGGCCCCTGGGGTGGTAAGCGCAGAGACCCCCAAGGGAGACGTCATTCTCTTTGGCATGGCGGCAAGTGAGGAGAAAGACGCGATGCTTCCGCGTGCACCACAGAACATCGCTCAGAACGCCCGCTTACTCTATCAGCGCGTCGCCGACTTCTTCCCTCAGTCGCCGCTCGCGCCTGAGGCCGCCTGGCGCTCTGCCGATATCCGTTGGCAATTGCAGAAAGCCGATGTCTTCTCTCTACCCTCAGCGCGTGAAAAGGAATCCTGGGTGCGCGAGCAAATCGACGATGAAGAATTGCGCAAGCTCAAGAAGATGTACCCTCGCTCCAAATGGGCCGACCTGGCTGACTGGAATATGCTCGACAACAAAGTGTGCGGCGACTGGCAGGCTTCTACCAAGTGCCCCCAGAAAGAAGCCGATCTGTACGAGAAGTACGCTCAGGAACATCCTGACTCGCCTCGTGCAGCCGAAGCTCTCTACAACGCTGTATATCGTCAGGGTGCACTGAACGACATGTACGCCGCGGATGGAGACACGAAGAAAGCCGCCGAAGCGAAAGGCAAAGCCATAGCCATTGCAGGTACCATGGCGTCTAAATATCCCCAGTCCGACTACTCCGCACGTGCCGCGGGTCTGGTATACCAGTTGCAGGAATCAATTCCTATCTACGGTGCAGATCGCCAATGAAGGCTCGCTGATCAAGGCTCACCGGTAAAAGATCGCCATAAACGTTGCGGCCGCGGAGGGTCATTGAACGATTACATCCTGTCAGTCTTACTGGGCATTGTTGAAGGACTCACTGAATTTCTTCCCGTCAGCTCAACGGCGCACTTAAGGATCGCTGAAGCTTTATTGCACGTCGATCTCGTCAGTCCCTACTGGAAGATGTACACCGTTGTCATCCAGTTGGGCGCCATCCTCGCTCTGGTGCTGCTGTTCACCGGCCGCATCCTGGAGTTTTTCCGGACATTTCCCAAAGGTGAAAATGGCGATCGCAGCGTCTACACGCATCCCGTCACCTTGACCATGGTCGCCTTTGTCTTCACAGCTGTCCCGTCACTCTTACTGGTGAAATTGATTGGTAAGCACCTCGAGAGCATCCGCCTCATGGCGTTTGCTCTTCTGATCGGTGGCATCGTGATGTGGGTCGTCGATGCGTTGAGTGTGCGCCGTGACCTCAAGACCAAAGATGTAGAACAAATGTCGATTCTTCAGGCAGTCTGGATCGGCCTCTGCCAGATAACCTCGGCTGTTTTCCCTGGCGTCTCGCGGTCCATGTCGACCATCGCGGCCGGTCAGGCCGCCGGCATGACCCGTACCGCCGCCCTGGAGTTCAGCTTCCTGGTCTCCATCCCGGTCATGATCGCCGCTACCGGCTATGAATTTATCAAGACCATCCATCCCAGGCACGTCCCGGGAGAAGGCGCGATTGTGCCTCTGGTCATGAACGCGCATGGTTGGATCGTTCTGGCGATTGGCTTCGTTGTTTCGTTTGCCGTAGCACTGGGCGTGGTCGAGTGGTTCCTTCTATGGGTGCGGCGCCACGGCTTCGTTGTGTTCGCCATCTACCGCATCATCATTGGCTCCGCCTTGCTGATCTTCGGCGTCAAACTCGCTACCTCCTGAGGACCCTGACAGCCGCTAGGTACCTCGACACGAAGCACATGGAACCCACGGCTGTAACAGAACAGGTCGGCGGCGAAGGCCGAGAGGCAGGCGAAGGCGCCGAGAGGCAGTGGGTTAGTAAGCCTGCACCTGCTGCAGCGGCAACCGGACCTGGAAGCACGTACTCCCCGGCTTAGACTGTACCGTTACGTAACCGCGGTGCATGCGAACAATCCGGCTCACCACATCCAGGCCCAGGCCCAGCCCACTTCCCGGAGCCTTGGTGGTGAAGAAGGGCTCAAAGATCCGCGCCTGCAATTCTGGAGCAATGCCCGGGCCATTATCCCAGACTTCAACCAGCAACATATCGCCTGCCGCGCGAACCTGCAGTTTGATCTCGCCCTTATCCTGCACTGCATCCAGGGCGTTTTCGATCAGAGCGGTCCATACCTGGTTGAGTTCCCTTCCGTACGCGCTGACGGACGGCGCCTGCGGGTCGAAATCACGCAACACCACAACGTTCCGCAGGCGCGAAGCGACCATCGCCAGGGTATTCTCCAGACTCTGCGGGATGTCGACCTCCTGGATCGGCATCTGGTCCATGTACGAGTAATCCTTGATCGCTCGGATCAGGTCGAAAATGCGTGCCGTCGAGTCGAGCATGGCCTCGGCAATTCTCTCGGTACGCAAGGATGACGTGAACTGCGAGAGGACGACCGAGATCGCCGCCGGATCCAGATATCCAGCCAGGGCGTCCAGTTGCTGCGGCAAGACCCCAAACTCTGCTAACTCCGGAGCAATGTGCCAGGACTCGGCAATGTCATGCCTCTGCAGCCAGCTCACAATCTCGTCTTCGCGACGAGTCTGCTCCCGATCGGCCGGCATCCCCACACGCCTCGCTTCGGCACGTACGTCATCTTCCCAGGCAAGAACCTTTTCCGTTTTTTCCCGGTTCAGGCACAACCGGCCCAGCTTGAACCGCTCGTTGCCATAAACACGCAACTCTTCCAGAATTCCGGCGGCAGAGCGCTGCGCGGCTGACGCAGGATTATTCAGTTCATGGGCCAGGTTGCCTGCGAGTTTGCCCAGGGCATTCAGCTTTTCCGACTGCTGTTCCATGCGTGTCACTTCACGCACCCGGTCGAGCAATATGCCTACGACCCTCTCGGTAAGAGACGGAATCGCGGCGAGCATTTTAGGGAACAACGTCTTGTCAAATTCCAGGCCCCAGGTGGCGGCCGACGTATAACCCAATCCGCCATAAGCCTTCATGCGAGAGAAGGGAAGCAGACCGGTGATCTGTCCGGAGCGGCCAATGAACAGGGCAGCCGGGCCTCCGTGCTCTCTGCGAACGTAGATCTCACCCTGCAGCAGGATTGTCATCTTATGGGCAGGGTCGCCTTCGCGGAAGATGATCGCTCCCGTCTCGGCAAAAACCTCGGTTCCGTGCCTCGCCAGCCATTCGTACTCTGACTCTTCCAGGCCGCTAAGCTGGTGTACCTTCTTGAGCGCGGTCACAATCGCAGGAACCCGCTCAGGAGCATGAGGCGCACGATAGGGTGCCGGCGCGGCGGGCAGAACAGGAGTGGGGGCTTGCGTTGTCATGGCACCTCGCGGTGTTCCTTTGATGTTAGCCGATACGACAAGGTTGCGCTTCTGGTTCCCCCAAGTTCGGCGCGCCCCGTCGATCACAGGGCAACAATTACATGCTTTTCAAGAAGCTGGACGACCGGCCAGCAGGTTACTTATTCGTCACCCTGGGGAGGGTGCTGCATCTCCTGCTTGCGCATGGGCACGGAGTCAATCAGTTCCTTGATCTTGTCCATCGGCACCGGCGTCGGGCTACTCACTTTTTCCTCACCGTCTTTTCCCAGCAGAATCACCAGGAACGCTGACGGCTCTACCTTGAAGCGAAGGCGGGTCGCCGCCAGTTCATCTTCACTGAGCCGGGCTGTGGGGACGCGAGACCCAGGAATCGGCTGGTTGTGGCCCTCGGGAACCACCGGGACATAGAGTACACTGCGACTCTTCAGGTCAGCCGGGTTCGTCTTTAAGTCGTTCAGCTGTTCCACGACCCCGGGATTGTCCAGACTGGGGGCAAAGACCAGCAGAGGCCGGTAGCAGTTGCGCATGGCGCGCAATGTGCTCGGTTGCGCCGGACATCCACCGATGGTCACGTCCTTACGCCCCTGTCCCGCCATCACAGCCAACGAAACGCTGTAAAGCAAAGCAAACACTGCGAGGCGTAGGACTGCCGGCCGATGCATGCTGTAGTAGACTCGCGAACCTGCAGAAGGGTGCGTGGAAAAGAGGGAAAAACGTTCGACATGCGGGTGGCCGGTCGAAGGTTAAGTGTGGTTCCCATCTCTGGCGCGAAAAGCACGCGCCAGAGATGGGTGGTCCGCTTCCGTGGCCCAGAGAAAGGCCGTTTTACGCGCCCACCGGCTCAGCAATGCGCGGCGGAGCCCCTGGGCTATCGACCGTGACTGTGACCGGATCAAGAAATGGCATCGCGGCACGCAACTTGGCGCCCACTGCCTCGATCGGTTGCTCCGCTTCCTTGCTGCGCATGGCCTCGAACGACTTGCGTCCAGTTTCATTCTCCTTGATCCAGTTCGTCGCAAACGTACCGTCCTGAATCTCGGTGAGAATTTTTTTCATCTCCGCGCGCGTCGCGTCAGTGACCAGTCGCGGACCCGCGGTGTAGTCGCCGTACTCGGCCGTGTCAGAAATGGAATAGCGCATGTAGGCCAAACCACCGCGATACATGAGGTCGACGATCAGCTTCAGCTCGTGCAGGCACTCAAAGTACGCCACTTCGGGCTGGTAACCAGCATCGACGAGGGTCTGGAAGCCGGCCTTTACCAGCGCACTGGCGCCGCCGCACAATACAGCCTGCTCGCCGAACAAATCGGTCTCAGTCTCTTCGGTGAATGTGGTCTCGATCACGCCGGCGCGCGCGCTGCCGATGCCCTTGGCATAAGACAGTGCCAGGGCATGTGCCTTGCCCGAAGCATCCTGGTGCACGGCAATCAAAGCCGGCACACCACCACCTTCGGTAAATACTTCACGCACACGGTGACCAGGAGCCTTTGGCGCCACCATGCTCACGTCGATATCGGCCGCGGGCTTGATCGTGCCATAGCGGATATTGAAGCCGTGCGCGAACATCACCGTCTTGCCCTTGCCCAGGTGAGGAGCAATCTCCTCGTTGTAGATCTTGGCCTGAGAAGTATCCGGCGCGAGAATCATGATGACGTCGGCCCACTTGGCGGCATCGGATACCGAAAGCACTTCCAGGCCCGCGGCCTGGGCTTTCTTGATGGACCGGCTGGTTGCCGGCAGGCCGATTCGCACATCGACCCCGGAGTCTTTAAGGTTCAGTGAGTGGGCATGACCCTGGGATCCGTAGCCGATGATCGCTACCTTCTTGCTCTGGATCAGAGAGAGATCGGCGTCCTGGTCGTGATATGTCTTAGTCATTAAGCTTCCTTTGTGTTCAGTCGTAGTTACGCGTTGTGATGAGGGAGATCCTGGTCGTCATTCTCTTCTGGTAGCGCATAGGAAGAGTCGTCTTCCGCGAGTGCTTCACTCTTCGACGCATTCCCCGCGGAGCCTGGCGCTGCGTCGTCCTTTGTTTCCACGTCGCCCAACGCTTCGAGCACGCGGCTGGTGTGGTGACCACGTCGCATCACCATTCTGCCGGTGCGCGAAATCTCGAGCACGCGATCTTCATTCTCATTCAGCACTTGCAGCAAGCCTTCAATCTTGCTCTCGCTGCCGGTGATTTCGATCATCAGTGACCCGGGCGCAAGATCGACCACACGCGCTCGGAAAACGTTGACCAGTTCGAAGATATGCGAACGCGTCTTCGGCGTAGTCGCCACCTTGATCAGGGCCAGTTCACGGCTCACCGAAGAGAAGCGGCCCACGTCGTCCACCTGAACGACGTTTTCGAGCTTGTACAGCGAGGCCATAATGCGGTGTCCGGCAGCCGGCGGAGCGTCGGCCACCAGCGTCATGCGTGAAATACCAGGACGCTCAGAACCGCCTACCGTGACGGAACTGATGTTGATGTTCAACCGCCGAAACAGCGACGCGACGCGCGTGAGCACACCAGGCTTATCTTCCACGTAGGCAACGAATGTGTGCTGCATGCAAACCTTTCTCTATCTGACAAACCCTTAACGCTCTAAACGTCCGATGCCGTCTCAATCAACGGATTCCGCGACGGCCGCCGAATCATCTCGTGCAGCGCTTTTCCAGGAGCAATCATTGGATACACCGTGTCTTCCTGCTCCACCATAAAGTTGATCAGGAACGGTCCTTTATGCGCCCGCGCTTCCGCCACCGTGCTCATCACTTCCGAGCGCGTCCTTACCTCTGCTGCGCGAATACCAAAAGCCGCGGCGAGTTTTACAAAATCAGGCGAGAAAATTGGCGAACACTCATAGTTCTTTTCGTAAAACGTCTCCTGCCACTGCCGAATCATTCCCAGGTAGCCGTTATTGATGATGGCGATATTGATGTCCAGCCCTTCCTGCACGATCGTCGCCAGCTCGGGACTCGTCATCTGGAACCCACCATCGCCGGCAATCACCCAGACTTCCTTATCCGGGCAGCTGACCTTGGCGCCGATCGCGGCAGGCAACGCGAAGCCCATCGTCCCCAGACCGCCAGAAGTAATCAGAGAGCGCGGAGCATCATGCTTGTAATACTGCGCCTCCCACATTTGGTGCTGGCCTACGTCGGTAGCAATCACAGCATTGCCAGACGTGGCGCGCCACAGGTCGTTGATCACGTGTGCGGCATACAGGTGGCCATTGTCTGGCAGATTCTTGATGTCGATCACCGCCGCATCGCCCTTCATGCGGTCGATGGCGTGCAGCCACGCAGCACCGTCGCGCGGGCTGATGTACGGCAACAACTGGTCCAGCACCACGGCCAGGTCGCCGATTAAGGAAACCTGCACGGGTACGTTCTTGTTGATCTCTGCCGGGTCGATGTCGATGTGGATCTTCTTTGCCTTCTGCGCATAGGTCGAGAGCGAACCCGTAACCCGGTCGTCGAAGCGCATTCCGCAGGCAATCAGTAGATCCGCTTCCTGAATAGAGTGGTTCACCCAGGATTCGCCGTGCATGCCCATCATGCCCAGGTTCAATTCGTGCGAAGCAGGGAAGCTGCCCAAACCAAGTAAAGTGCAGGCAACAGGAATCTGTGTCCGCTCCGCCAGCGCTCGCACCTGTTCCATCGCGCCGGATTGAATAATGCCGTGCCCGGCAAGAATCAAAGGCCGTTGCGCATTGCGGATCAACTCCACCGCATCGGCCAGACTCGGCTGCGAAACATTCAACATGGGGTGGCTGCTGTGCTTCTGTGGTGCTGCCGCCGCAAAATCGAATTCCGCGGTCGCCTGCTGCGCATCCTTGGTGATGTCGACCAGTACCGGCCCGGGCCGTCCGCTCTTCGCGACACGAAATGCATCGCGCAGCATGGGCGCCACGTCTTCGGCGCGCGTGACCACATAGTTGTGCTTGGTCACCGGCAGGGTAACGCCGGTGATATCCACTTCCTGAAAAGCATCTGTTCCGAGCACCTTGCTCGGAACCTGACCTGTAATGCAGACCAGTGGAATCGAATCCAGCATGGCCGTCGCAATGCCCGTCACCATGTTGGTGGCTCCAGGACCCGAGGTCGCAATCGCTACGCCCACTCGGCCCGATGCTCGCGCATAGCCGTCAGCCATGTGGACTGCACTCTGCTCGTGCCGCACCAGGATGTGCCGAATGGGAAATTTGCGCAGCGCGTCGTAAGCCGGCAGAATGGCGCCCCCCGGATAACCGAATACCTCGCGTACGCCTTCCCCTTCGAGCGTAGCCCAGATAATCTCCGCACCCGTGAGCATGGTTTTCTGATCGGTCGTAGATGGGTCTTGGTTAGTCATAAGGCTCCTTGGCCTACCTGCTTGCAGCTCCGCTGTTTGAACCGCTACTGCTTTCCCGCGACTTCTGCGGCGGCGCGCGCTGCTGTGTCCACAGGACGCGGCGCATACCAGAGTTGCCGATCGTGTTGCTGTTCAAATCGGTCTAACGCTGCTGCGTGCTTCAGCGACAGCCCGATATCGTCGAGGCCATCAAGCAGGCACTCACGGCGGAATGGGTCGATGGAGAAGGGAATCGATAGCCCCTGGTCATCGCGCAGCATTTCGTCTTCCAGCGAGACCGTGAGCTGATAGCGAGGAATCGAAGCCACGCGCGCGGCCAGTTTCTGGACCTGTTCCTCTGGCAAAGTGATGAGCAGCAAACCATTCTTGCCCGCATTCGAATGAAAAATGTCGGCGAACGACGATGCGATCACACAGCGGAATCCGTAATCCGAAAGCGCCCACGCCGCATGTTCCCGGGAAGAACCACAACCGAAGTTTTTCCCAGCAAGAAGAATCCCGGCGTCCTTGTAGTCCGGCTGATTCAGCACGAAGTCGGGATTTGGAGAACCCACATCCGGCCCCTCTTGCATGCGCCGCCAGTCGAAAAATAAGAACGGGCCATACCCGGTGCGTTCAATGCGCTTCAGGAACTGCTTTGGGATGATCTGATCCGTGTCGACGTTCTCGCGGTCAAGATGTGCAACGACCGCCGTGTGTTTGCGGAAAGGTTTCACGAGAGTACCTCCACGGTCGTTTCCGCCGGTTTGAATTGCCACTTGCGCACATCGGTAAAGTGTCCTGAAACCGCAGCCGCGGCAGCCATCGCCGGGCTCACCAGGTGCGTGCGGCCGCCTCGGCCCTGGCGGCCTTCAAAGTTGCGGTTGCTGGTCGAAGCACAACGCTCGCCGGGAGCAAGGATATCCGGGTTCATACCCAGGCACATGGAGCAGCCGGGTTCACGCCACTCGAATCCCGCAGCGCGAAATACTTCATCAAGACCCTCTTGTTCCGCCTGCTTCTTCACCTGCTGCGAGCCAGGAACAACCATGGCCCGTACGTGGGGATGCACGTGGTAGCCGCTCACGACCCGGGCTGCGGAGCGCAGATCCTCAATGCGGGAATTCGTGCATGAACCGATGAAAACGCGATCGATCGCCAGTTCTTCGATAGCCTTGCCTGGTTCGAGCGCCATGTACTCGAGCGCGCGTTCCCAGGCGCGGCGTTCCGATGCGGAGTGGCTCGTAGCTGGATCGGGCACACGAGCGGTCACGGAAACGACCATCCCCGGGTTGGTACCCCAGGTGACGCAAGGCGCCAGATCTTCTGCGTGCAAAGTCAGCTCACGATCGAACGTGGCTCCGGGATCGGTGGCCAGGGACCTCCACGCTGCAACTGCGCGATCCCATTCCGCGCCCGTGGCGCAGAACCGGCGTCCCTTCAAATACTGGAAAGTTGTCTCGTCAGGGGCAATCATGCCCGCACGCGCTCCCGACTCGATGCTCATATTGCAAAGGCTCATGCGGCCTTCCATCGAAAGCGACCGAATCGCCGATCCGGCATATTCGATCACGCATCCACTGGCTCCGTCGGTTCCAATGTGGCCGATGATGCCCAGCGCAATATCCTTGGCTGTCACGGCTGGCCCCAACTCACCGTCCACCGTAATGCGAAACGTCCTGGGCCGCGACTGCGGCAGGCACTGCGTGGCCAACACGTGCTCCACTTCCGACGTACCGATGCCGAATGCGAGCGCGCCGAAGGCGCCATGCGTGCTGGTGTGGCTATCGCCGCAAACAATGGTCATGCCCGGTTTGGTAAGCCCAAGCTCCGGCCCGATCACGTGCACGATTCCTTGTTCCGGTGACTGCACATCGAACAGCGGGATACCGAACTCGGCACAGTTCGCGCGCAGCGTATCCATCTGCTTCGCCGCGATCGCATCTTCAATGATGAGCCGGTTGGCCGTCGTGGGCACGTTATGGTCGACCGTCGCGATCGCCCGGTCAGGCCGCCTCACGGTGCGCCCGGCGAGCCGAAGCCCTTCGAACGCCTGCGGAGACGTCACCTCATGCAATAAATGCAGATCGATATAGAGAAGCGCCGGCTCCCCTTCAGGCGCCGCAACCAGATGCGACTCCCAGACCTTTTCAAAGAGTGTTTTCGAACCCTGCGCCATATTGGTTTTCCTTGCTGTTTAACCGTTTCGCCTTGCTGCTTAGCCGCTTCGGGTGTTTGAAGGGTACGGGCTACCTCGCCGCAGCGAGCTTCAGCCCGTACATCCACTCACCGTATCGATTGTGGCTTTAGCCACTGAGGGAATTTACCGATCCCTCAGCGGCTGAAGCCGCTTTTATTTCTGAGCATTTATGTACGGACTAAAGTCCGTACCCTTCAGCTGCAGTCCGTACCCTTCAGCTAAAGTCCGTACCCTTTCACTAAAGCCCGGACCTACCCTTCCGGATCACTCACCAAACTTCGGGTTCCCCCTGTGTCGCGTCTTTTGCGAAGGGTGGCATACCGCAACCCTCGACCATCAACCTCTTAACCCAATGCGCTAAACCGCGTGCAAAGCCTGCCTCTTGTCGATCATCTCGTTCAGTGTCTGATGAACCAGGCTACCCATCTCTTGCGTAGTCACACGCTTACCAGGCTGCCCTTCGCGAACTAGATCCGCTGTCCGGTAACCCTGCTCCAGAACCTTGCGCACCGATAACTCCACCGCCCGCGCATCCTGCTCCAGATTGGCCGAATGCCGTAGCAGCATCGCCGCCGTCAAAATCGCGCCCAGTGGATTAGCAATCCCTTTGCCGGCGATATCCGGGGCTGAGCCATGCACCGGCTCATAAAGATTGACCGAGCCGCCCAGGCTCGCCGAAGGAAGCATCCCCAGCGACCCCGTAATTACGGCTGCCTCATCGCTCAGAATGTCTCCGAACAGATTCTCGGTCAGCACCACGTCAAAGTTGCGCGGCGTATTCATCAGGTGCATCGCGCACGCATCCACATATTGATGGTCGAGCGCAATCCCGGGATACTGTTTCGCGACTTCGGTCACGGTGGCTCGCCACAACTGCGAAACCTCGAGCACGTTGGCCTTATCGACCGAAGTAACCTTCTTCCGCCGCTGTCCGGCTAACTGGAAAGCCACATGAGCCACGCGGGTCACTTCATTCCGCGTGTAACGCATCGTGTTCCACGCCGAGCCGGTCTCCCGGTCCCACGCGCGCGGTTCCCCAAAATACAGCCCACCCAGCAACTCGCGGACAAACAAGATATCGGCCCCATCGGTCACTTCCGGGCGAAGCGGCGAATTGGCCGCCAATGCGGGATACGCAAGTGACGGACGCAAATTCGCAAATCCGCCCAATGCCTGGCGAAGCTGCAACAGCCCAGCTTCAGGCCGCCGATCCGGCGGTAACTCATTGAACTCGTTGCCACCCACAGCACCCAGCAACACTGCATCGCTTTCCTGCGCTGTTTCCATGGTGGCCGCAGGCAGCGGTGTTCCAGCCTGGCGAATCGCCTTGCCGCCAATGGGCGCCTCGGTGAACTGAAAATCGTAGCCGCCAAATTCCGCCACCGACCGCAGAATGCGCACAGCTTCGTTCGTAACTTCAGGACCTATGCCATCACCGGCGACAACCAGCACTTTCAACTTCATGTATTGCGTCCTCCTTGCGCCGAGCGCAAGCATGCGAGCGTTTTATACGCGGGGGGCTGAAACGATCCCTTCGTCCAGCACCGTCTCTGCCAGCACTGGTTCTGGCTGAGTCTGGCGCGTAGGGATCATCGAGATAAGGTCCTGGTCGAAAATGGCCTTCCGGTGATCCGCAAGTTCGTTAAAACGATGGTAGACCGTCTCCAGATCGGCCGCGTTCAGCGTGTAGCCCAGTTCCTGGAGGCGGTGCGCCAGGGCTCTTCGGCCAGAGTGCTTGCCCAAGACCATCTTGTTCGCGGGCACGCCCACTGAAGCAGGAGTCATGATCTCGTAGGTCAGCGGGTGGGCTAGCATGCCGTGTTGGTGGATACCCGCCTCGTGAGCAAATGCATTGCTGCCTACCACCGCCTTGTTCGGTGCGGGACCAAAGCTGATCAACTCCGACAGCAACTGGCTCGCCGGATAGAGCCGCTCCATGGTTAACCCATGCACGCAGGGAAACTTATCGCGGCGGACGAGCATGGTAGCCGCCAGTTCTTCCAGGGCCGCGTTTCCGGCCCGTTCGCCAATTCCATTGATGGTGCATTCGATCTGCCGCGCGCCGGCTTCCATCGCCGCCAGGCTGTTGGCAACTGCCATGCCCAGATCGTCGTGGCAGTGCGATGAGAGCGTAATATTCGCCACCTGTGGAACTCGTTCCCGAAGCATGCGAAACATTGCGCCGTATTCGCTCGGGATGCAGTAGCCCACCGTGTCAGGCAGGTTGATCACGGTCGCGCCCGCATCGATCGCCGTAGCCACCATGCGGCAAAGAAAGTCAGGATCCGACCGGGTTGCGTCTTCCGGTGAGAACTCCACATCGTCGACATAGGAGCGGGCCAGCCGAACCGAGGCGCCGGTTTGCTCCAGCGCCTCCTCCCGCGAGATCTTTAGTTTGTGCTGCAGATGAATGTCCGAGCTGGCAAGGAACACATGGATACGTGACCGGTTCGCGCCCTCCAATGACCGCGCGGCCGCCTCGATATCGTCGGTCCGGGCACGGGCCAGCGAAGCGATGCGTGGACCGCGAATCTCGCGGCTTATGGTATGAATCGCTTCGAAGTCGCCAGGGGAAGCAATGGCAAAGCCGGCTTCCAGAATGTCGACGCCAAGTGCCTCAAGTGCATGGGCCATGCGCAGCTTTTCGGGGGTCGTCATGCTGCAGCCGGGCGATTGTTCGCCATCGCGCAGGGTCGTGTCGAAGAAGTAAACCCGGTCCTGGCCGTTCAAATCCTGCTTGGGAGAAACTGTGCTCATGGAGGCGCCCCCCTCATCCATCCCTTGCCTAATCTTGCGCGATCTGGCGTCATAGATCAAATTTATTATTCTTCTTTAAATTATAATTTACGCTTATATTATGGTCACTTACCGGAAGTAAGAGCGAGCGAGGCTTATGGATATCCATCAACTCGAGACTTTTTTAGCTGTCGTTGAAGAAAAGGGCTTTTCGCGAGCAGCCAAGAGGCTCCGCCGAACCCAGCCCGCTGTCAGCCAGGTGATTCGCAAGCTCGAAAGTGACCTGGGAGAGGTTCTCTTTGAGCGCAGCGCAAGAGACGGAACGCTGACAGCCGCAGGCGAAGTATTGAGCGATTACGCCCGCAGAATGTTGAAGTTGCGGCTCGAGGCATCGAGCGCCATGGAGGAGCTCAAAACGCTCGATCGTGGCCGGCTCATGATCGCCGCGAATGAGTTCACCTGTCTCTACCTGCTGCCGCTCCTTGATCGCTTTCGACGGCTTTCTCCTCAAATCAGCGTCAGCATCCAGCGAGCGCTGGCCAGCAAAATTCCTGAGGACCTGCTGCAGCGAACGGCGGAGATCGGCGTCTTGTCCTTCCTTCCCGAAGGCGACCACTTCAAATCGATCGTGGTCTACACCGATGCGTTGGTTCTCGTCGTCAATCCAAACCATCCTCTGGCAAAAGAGAAGGGAATAGCGATCAAGGATCTCGGCGCGGAGACGTTCGTTGCTCACAACGTGGCGTCGCCCTTGCGCCGCCGCGTGCTTGCCGCTTTTGAAAAGCACAAGACGCCTCTAAATATGAGTGTCGAGTTGCCCAGTCTGGAGGCCGTGAAGCGCTTCGTGACCATGGGTAATGGAGTTGCCCTTGTTCCGGGCCTGTCTGTTGAGCGCGAGCTTGCCATGGGAGAACTGGTGAAAGTTCCCGTAGAGGCACTCAGCTTTGAACGTCACTTGCGACTCCTGCATCGCAAAGAGGCAAACCTGTCGCATGCCGCGCTGGCTTTCCTCAAGGTGGTACGCGCCATCTCGATCGAGCGCGGCTTGCCCTACGAGTTTCGCGTCGAACGTACCGGCTGATTTCAGACAGACTTGTCCGAATTGGCGAATGAGGCGAATTCTTTGATTACGGGTTGCCCTTTGTTGTTTCGCAAAACGGGTGGGGATCCGCGCCATGCCTGTTCGTTTGTTTGTGGTCCAGGTGCACCGGACTGACGTCCTGGGAAATGTTCAGCCGTCTCCATTCGACTTCGCTCAGCCCAGGCATTCGGACCAGTCAACGTACGGACGAAGGTCCGTACCCTTCAACGACTCCCCGTATCGTACTGTTCAACACTTGGCGAACGCTTTTCATTCCATCCGCACATAACCTTGGAACAAAACATCCGTCTATACGGCACCGCTCATTTTTCCCAGCGTCCGCCGTTAGGCCAGGCAGTCGCCTCGAATGCTGTGCGCAGGTACAATTGCCGAAGTGGGTCACTAGCTTTGGCTCCACAAGGAAAATCGACGAGCCCGAGAGGCGGGAAAGCCTGCTGGCGGGAGCGCAGGCGAGAGGTTCAGGAACGAATGAAGAAAACGCTGTTGTTATTTCTGCTTCTGCCCTTTATGGCAGTAGCGAGTCAGGCCCAGGAAAGCCGTCAAGATATCAGCGTAGGCGTGACCGGTATTTTCCCGCCGTTTATCACCGGCAACGCGGTGCAACAGACCGGAACCTATGGACTCGGTGGTCTCGTGAGCTACCGCTACATGCTCACTCCGAGAAGCGGACTTGAGGTCAACTATCAGTACGCCCAAAACTCGCAGAAGTACTACACCAGCTTCAACAATGTGCGTGTGCACGATCGCATGCAGGAGTTTTCCGGCGCTTACGTGTTGAACCAAACGTTCAAGAACTGGAATCCGTTCCTTGAAGTTGGTCCTGCTGCCTTCATGTTTACCCCTCTGAATGACGCCAGCACGACACAACTCGATGTGAAGGGGCAGACGATTCTGGGAGCCATGTATGGTGGCGGTGTTGCATACGAGCTCAGCCCCAGTTTCGACATTCGCGCGGAGTATCGCGGTCTGCTCATGAAGACGCCGGACTTTGGCCTCGAACCGCAGAAGACCGGCCGCTTCTATAACGTTCACAACCCGGTCATCGGTATCGCCTACCACTTCTAACTCTCTTTCCTTTCTACCTGCACCTCCCGGCGCGGCTTTTCACAAAGAAAAGCCGCGTTGCTGTTTTCGCGTTGCTGTTTTAAGGTTCATTGCGGCCCGGTCTGCGCGAATGATCGAACGAAAGCCTGTCGCGAAACAGCAATGCTGCTGCAAGCCGCCCTATTCCGAGCGCAAGCGGAACAACTCCGCTGCGAAGGCTGCGATAGTTACTGTATCTCTGGGAAGCAGGTTACGTTGCGCACTCGCAGTTACCTTGCTTAGTTACTTTTGCGGGGATAAGAAAATCCTGTAGTTCCCGAATAAGACCCAGGTAACCACCGATCGACTACTTCCGGATGTCGTTCTGCGCTTATCGCTTACCGTACGACTTATCTCGGGTTAGGATGTACCCAGTCCTCGCCGCACACCCCCAAGGCGATTTGCTATCCCCTGAAGGCTGTTCGAACTGTTCCCATTGCTCTTTTGATAGAGGCTGGCGAGAATTCCGATGCTTACACGTTCCGCGACAACACAGCACGACGAGACCGAACGGCTCAAGTCTCTTTTGCAATACGATATTCTCGATACACTGCCCGACCCGGCGTTCGACGAGATCGCCCGTATGGCAGCCTCGATCTGTAAGGCGCCTTACGCGTTCATTGGTTTTCTTGACTGGTCGCGTGTCTGGTTCAAATCGAGCATAGGATTTACCGCTCGCCAGATCCGTCGCACCGGCTCACCCTGTCAATTTTTGCTGCTCGAAGGTAAGCCACTCCTTGTGGACGACGCCGTCTCGGACCATCGCTTTGTACCCTCCGGCATCGTTCTCGATCGCGGTCTTGTCTGCCGGTCCTATGCGGCGGCTCCCTTGTTCTCGCCCGCGGGAACCATCCTGGGCTCCATCGCTGTATGCTCCACTGAGTCGCATGCCTTCAGCCGGGCCCACCTCGAAAGCCTGCAGATTCTCTCCCGCCAGGTTATTACTCGCCTCGAACTGTACGCCACGGGACACGTACACGAGAACGTTGTCCGCTCTCGTCAGCGTTCTGAGCAGGCACTCACGGTAGAGCGAAACTTCGTAGCCGCCGTGCTCAACACCATCAGCGCCCTGGTGCTCGTGTTTGATACCGCGGGCCGCATCGTGCGCTTCAATCGCGCCTGTGAGACCATCTCCGGCTATACCTTCGCGGATCTCGCCGGACGATCCTTCCCGGAAGAGCTCTTTCCTCCCGGGGAACGCGAAACCGCGATCCGAATTTTCGAGCAGGTGCGCGCCAGCACGGAAAATCGGTCTTACGAAATCAACTGGCGCTCCAAGTCGGGGCCCATGCGACGCATCGCCTGGACTGCCACATCGCTGACCAATGCGCAGAACGAGGTCAGCTTCGTCATCATGACCGGCGTCGACGTGACCGAGCAACGGCAGGCCGAAGCCTCTCTGCGCACCAGTGAGGCGCGTTATCGGCAACTGGTCGAAAGCAGCCTGGGTTTTATTTGCACACACAATCTCGAGGGTGTTCTTCTCTCGATCAATTCGCATGCGTCGGCCATGCTTGGCTATGGCCCAGAAGAGCTGATCGGTCATCCGTTACGCAACTATGTCGATCCAGCGCGCCTCGCCGGCTACGACGCGTATTTTGCTGCGCTCAAGCAAGAACCGGATCAGGACCACCAGGGCCGCTTTTATCTGCGCGGCAAGGCAGGCCAGCTCTGCATCATTGCTTATCGCAACAAGCTGCTGCAATTTCCTGGGGTAGACCCGTTCGTACTGAGCCACGGCATCGACATCACCGAGCAAACACAAGCGGAAGAAGAACTCAACGCACTGACCCGCCAGCACCAATCGATTCTCGACTCCGTGGGTGACGGCATCTGGGGCATGGATCTTGAAGGCCGCTGCACCTTCGTCAATCGCAGCGGAGCCAGCATGCTCGGTTACGAGTCGCGCGAACTGTTGGGCCGGAACATGCACGACCTCATTCACTACGCACATGCCGATGGCACGCCTTATCCTGCGGAAGAGTGCCCTATTTCCGGCGGCCTCAAGCGCGATACGCCACTGCACGTGGATGACGATGTGTTCTGGCGCAAAGACGGCAAGCCCGTGCCGGTCGAATACGTTGCCTGCCCGTTGCTCGACAACAGCGGCGTAGGTGGCATCGTCGTAGCCTTTGCCGATGTGACGGAACGCCGCCGCCTCGATCGCATGAAGGACGAGTTCATCTCCACCGTGAGCCACGAACTGCGCACACCGCTCACTTCTCTGCGGGCCGCGCTGGGCCTGATCGCAGGGGGAGTGCTGGAGAAGCGGCCCGAGAAGATTCCGCAAATGCTGGACATTGCTCTGAGCAATTGCGACCGCCTGGTTCGCCTGGTCAACGACATCGTTGACTTCGAACGGATCGGCAGCGGGAGCTTGCCCCTGCACTACAGCGAATGGAACTCGATTGACCTGTTACGCCGCGCGATGGATCTGGAGCGGGCTGATGCCACACGCGCCGGCCTCATGTTTCGCATCGATGCCCAGCCAGTGGATGTCTGGGTGGATGGAGATCGCATCCTGCAGGTTCTCGGAAATCTGATACGCAACGCGATCAAGTTTTCAGAGAAAGGCGGAGAAATTCGTCTCGCTACCCGCGTCACCGGAGAGAAAGAGGTGACCTTCGAAGTCCAGGATCAGGGAGCCGGCATTCCAGCCGAGAAGCTGGACATGATCTTTGAGCGCTTCCAGCAAGCGGATGCCTCTGACTCGCGTTTGCGTGGAGGCACGGGTCTCGGTCTTGCCCTGTGCCGCGGTCTTATCAACCAGCACGGCGGCCGCATATGGGCCAGGAGCAATGAAGGGAGCGGCAGTACGTTCTACTTCACTGTGGAGCGGTTCATCCCCAGGCGCGACGACGAACCAGGTGAACCCGCCGCCGAACCGGATGCCCCACACTCCTGATTTAAGGCGAGGTAGCGTTGCCGGATACTGTGCGGCTTTCCGAAATGAAAGTCGCACGCGCTGCTCTGGTTAGGCGCCGTGCAGGAAATCGTGCAGGAAACAAGGTTCTCTGGCGCATTGTTTTTGCGCCAGATGTGGGAAGTTTTCAACCGTCCGCGCAACCCTCGGCTACTCTTCTGTATCTCGCAACTGCGCAATCACAGTAAAGTCCTCAAGCGTCGTCGTATCACCCTTGATCTCTCCGTTCGTCGCCAGCTCACGCAGCAATCTGCGCATGATCTTGCCGCTGCGCGTTTTGGGTAATGCCTGCGTAAACCGGATGTCGTCTGGCCGCGCCAGCGAACCAATCTCTTTAGCCACCCACGACCGCAGTTCCTCTTTCAGTTCCGGCGAAGGATGGTGGCTGCTCTCCAGCGAAACAAATGCAGCGATCGCCTGGCCCTTCAGATCGTGCGGACGACCCACCACCGCAGCTTCGGCCACTTTAGGATGAGCTACGAGCGCCGACTCCACTTCCATGGTCCCCAGCCGATGCCCGCTCACGTTGATCACGTCATCGACGCGCCCCATCAGCCAGAAGTCGCCATCCTCGTCGACGCGCGCTCCGTCACCAGTGAAGTAACTCCCAGGAACCTCTGACCAGTAAGCCTGGGCATAGCGATCGGGGTCGTTGAAGATCGTGCGCGCCATCGAAGGCCACGGCTTGCGCACTACCAGCAAGCCACCGCTTCCCGCCGGCACCAACGCGCCCTCACGATCCACAACAGCCGGCTCGATCCCCAAAAACGGTCGTGTGGCCGATCCTGGCTTGGTCGGAATTGCGCCTGGTAGCGGCGCCAGCATGATGGCTCCAGTTTCCGTCTGCCACCACGTGTCGACGATCGGGCAACGTCCTTTGCCAATCATGTCGCGATACCAGATCCACGCCTCCGGATTGATCGGTTCCCCGACCGTACCCAGTAACCGCAAACTCTCGAGCGAATGCCGCAGAGGGAACTGGTCGCCCCACTTGATGCACGCGCGGATGGCCGTCGGCGCCGTATAGAAGACCGTCACCTTGTGGTCATCGACAAGCTTCCAAAGCCGATCCGGCTCAGGAAAATTCGGCGCGCCTTCATACATCACCGTGGTTACGCCATTCTGCAAAATCCCATAGACCACGTAGGAGTGCCCGGTAACCCAGCCGATATCGGCCGTGCACCAGTAAACATCGTCGGGTTTGAGATCGAAGACCAGCTTGCTGGTGAGGTAGGTTTGAACCGAGTAGCCCCCGGTTGTGTGTACCAGGCCTTTGGGCTTACCTGTAGTCCCTGAGGTGTAAAGGATATAAAGCGGATCTTCTGAGTCGAGTGGTTCTGCAGGGCACTCAGCCGGAGCTTTGTCCCGTAGATCATGCCACCACTGGTCACGCCCTGCCTTCATCGCGACCGCGGAACCGGTGCGGCGATACACCACCACGTGTTTTACGCTGGGGCAATTCGTCAGTGCCTCATCGACAATTGGCTTGAGGCGTACTTCTTGTCCCCGGCGATAGGAGCCGTCCTGCGTAATCACCGCAACGCACGATGCATCATTGATGCGATCCACCAGTGCATTGGCCGCAAATCCGCCAAAAATGACGGAATGGACCGCTCCAATGCGGGCGCAAGCCAGCAGGGCAATGGCGAGTTCCGGCGTCATGCCCATGTAGATGGCCACGCGGTCACCCTTGCGAATGCCCATTCCCTTCAGCACATTGGCAAACTTCTGCACTTCGCGATGCAGGTCGGCATACGTCAGCTTGCGAATCTCGCCCGGTTCGCCCTCCCACACAATGGCGACTTTGTCCTTCCGGTCGCTCAGGGCATGGCGGTCGACGCAGTTGTAGCAGAGATTGATCTTGCCGCCGACAAACCACTTGGCTACCGGAGGCTGCCAATCGAGAACCTTCGTCCACGGAGCAAACCAGTGCAAATCGCGGGCGATTTCTGCCCAGAACCCCTCGGGATCCTGAATAGAGCGCTGATACAGGGCCTCGTACTCCTCGAGGCTCTTTACATGTGCTTTTGCGGCAAACTCCGCCGGCGGCGGAAACACCCTGTGCTCACGCAAGCTGGAAGTTAAGTTGGGATCCTGCGAATTCAAACCGGAGGCCATTATGCTTACACCGTCGAAAACCGTAATAGTTACAAAATAAACACCGGAAGCCAAAAGCCGCGATCTTTATCTCTCAATCATTCTACCCAGCGGATCGCACTTTTGGCTCGCTCACCGAATCTTAACGGAGTAATCAAACCCAACCCGCTGAACGGGTTGCCCACGTTCGCACCAGCATTTGAAGGGTACGGGCTACCTCGCCGCAGCGAGGCAGCCCGTACCCTTCATGTCGAATGGCGCGCACGACTGAAGATTACCCAGGACGTTAGTCCTGGGTAATCTGGCCCATAAACAAACGTACAGGCTTGGCACGGAACCCAACCTGTTTGGCGAAACAACAAAGGGGCGACCCGTAATCAACGATTTCGCCTACTCGAGCTGCTCTCGTCTACTCCTGCTCACTGATACCGCTGTTGATGCCACTCCCAGGCACTGCGCAGAATATCGTCCAGGTGAGAATATCTGGGTTTCCATCCAAGCTCGGCTCCAATCTTCTCCGAGCTGGCGATCAAAACCCCAGGATCCCCTGGTCTCCGAGGCAAATCCTGGACCGGAATCGGATGTCCGGTCACTCTGCGCGCTGATTCCACGACTTCTCGTACAGAAAAACCGAATCCATTGCCGAGGTTGTAGATCAACCGGTCACGCTCATCGAGCGCTTCGAACGCCAGAAAATGCGCCTCCGCCAGATCCTCCACGTGAATGTAATCCCGCACGCATGTTCCGTCAGCAGTCGGGTAATCGTTGCCGAAAACCTTGATATCTTTCCGCCGTCCCAGCGCCACGTCCAGAATCAGGGGGATCAGGTGTGATTCCGGCTCGTGTGCCTCTCCGCGGCCGGGAATCGCCCCCGCCACATTGAAATACCGCAGGCTCGCATAGCGCAGTCCATGTACCCGGTGCATCCAGGCAAGCATTTGCTCAACCAGAAGTTTTGATTCTCCGTAAGGATTGGTTGGAGCAAGCGCTGCATCTTCACGAATCGGCGTCGTCACCGGTTCCCCGTACACCGCCGCCGTCGAAGAAAACACCAATTTTCTTATGTTTTTTTTAATCATTGCTGTAAGCAAGCCCAAAGTTGACGCGGTGTTATTCCGAAAGTAAACCTCCGGATGTTGCATGCTCTCCCCGGCCTCGATCAGCGCGGCAAAGTGCATCACCCCGGCGAACGTATCGCCGTCAAATATCTCTTCAAGCCGTTTGTTGTCAGCAACATCGCCTTCAACAAACGTTGCGCCCGCGGGTACCATGGAACGCTTGCCATGGCACAGGTTGTCGTACACCACAACGGAATGCCCGCGCTCCAGCAAAAGCCGGGTAACTGTTCCGCCGATATATCCTGCTCCACCTGTCACTAGAATCTTCACGAGTTCACAAGCCCTTCTTGTACTCTTAAAGCAGACCCTAGTGTAGTTTCCACGAAGGCGTAAACCGAAGTGAAGGTACGAAAGAGTGGTTTACAGCAACACCACATCTCTCTGCCACGATCTCAAGACCGTTCAGACGCATGGACATTGAGTCGTTTTAACTCGGCCGTTAGCTGCAACGTATCGTTCGTTGCGAGGCACTATTGGGTTGTGGGATCTGTCGCGCAGACTCATCACGGCGCCCCGGCAAGCGCTCTCAAAAAAGGCCTCGGTCCGCCCAAAAGTTGAGATTTCAACATCGATGGCCCACACCGTAATTCATGGATACACTTCGGTTTCTCACGGCTCCACCTTTGGGTTACTGCATCCTCGTGGAATCTCGTCTATCGTTTGCTTATCCGCAAGTACTTTGGTACCGAGATGTCGGCGAAGTGCAGATGTCGATCGTAGCTCAAGGTTTCTCGGCGAGGGTTTGGGATGGTTTGCATCTAACTCGGGCATGCATCTATTCGAATGGACGAGTTGTTTCGCTGTTTCGTGATGACCCTGGCGGCTCGCACATCACCTTTGGACTAGAGAGAATTAGGGAATTTTATTATGCCGAAAGAACCACTTCCGATCCGCGATAACTTTGGGCTCCTCCCAGAACCAGAGGGCCGTTGGGGCTCCTTTGGGGTCAGCATGGTCACCAACCTCACCATTATGGCGCTGCTGGTCCTTCTGACGGCCGCGGTCCATAAGGTGCAGAAGCAGAAGTATATCGAGACCATGGTCTTCACCAAGACTGAGCCACCGCCGCCACCGCCCAAGATTGTGATACCTAAAGTCAAGGTGTTTGCCCCGCCCCAACCGGAAGTGGTCAAGTTGGAACCGCCCAAGATTGTGATGCCCAAGATCCAGCCGCCGCCTGAGATTCCCAAGCCGGTCAAGCTGGATACACCTGAGCAACCCAAGCTTCCGCCGGCTCCGCCGAAGGCCGTCGCGCCTCCGCCGGCGCCCAAGGTCGGTCTTTTCGAAAGCGCGAAACCGACTGAGGTGGCCAACAATAAGACAGCTCCCTCGGCCCACACCGGTGGTTTCGGCGATCCGGTCGGCGCCAAGACAAACGCTGATTCCAGCAAGTCGCAGTTGGTAGCCGTGGGCGCGTTCTCCAATGCTCCTGGCGCAGCAACAGGCGCCGGCGCAGCACGCAAAGCTGCGGTTGGCGGTACTGCTTTCGGCTCAGGCGTCGCCAATGGCGTCCCGGGTGGACACGACCTGGGTAAAGTGGCCTCCGCCGGCTTTGCCAACGGCGTGGTCGGTGGCACAGGCAAGCCCGGCGGAACGGGCACAGTAGCCACCGCAGGCTTCTCCAATGTCGGCAGCGCACCTACACAGGTGGCTATCAAAACAACCGAACCGGCCTTCATTCCTCCGGTCGTCATTTCCGAACCGCTCCCGGTATACACCCAGGAAGCGGCTCAATTGAGGATTCAGGGTGAGGTAACTCTGCAGGTGCGGTTTATGGCCAGTGGTCAGGTCGAGGTATTGCGCGTAGTCAATGGTCTGGGGCATGGTCTGGACGAGCAGGCAAAGCGCGTAGCCGAGCAAATCCGGTTCAAGCCCGCAGTAAAAGATGGGCATCCGGTCGATCACACAACGTTGATTCACGTGACCTTCCAGCTCGCGTAGAGCTGCTGGCTTACCCCATTTGCGGGGCCTTTAGGTTCTGCGAAGTTGAGTTAAACCGAATTTTGCAAGTCAGAAACCGTTCATAGTGTGTTTTAGGAGCCAGGAAATGACCCTGCGTCGAGTTTGGATTACCAGTCTGCTGCTGACGCTTACCGCATCTGCAGCACAGGCCAAAACCAAGTATCAGCCGCCACAACCTCTGTCGCCGGAACAGAGCGCGCTGGTGCAGAAAGCGATTGCGGCCGAAAAGGTCACCATCAAGCAGATTCAGAAGCACTCTCCGCTGGTGCAGACCTATATCCAGAATATGAAGCCGGATGAGGTCCTGTACGCTGTGCCGGAATCGGACCAGTATCTTCTGGGCCGCGTTGACTTCGGAAAGTCGATCAGCGACACGTCGTATGCGAGCGGCAGCTCCAGCCACGGCATGTTCAAAGGGTCTTTGAAGTACGTCACTGGCCTCACCAAGGCGTTCAAGATGCAATACATCTCCGCCGGCTTCATGGAGATGATGTTCCTGGACCCTGTCGCCTTTGACAAGGAGCACTACGACTTCAGCTATGTCCGCCGTGACTTCCTGGGCTCAGTCCGTACGCTGGTGTTTGACGTGCACGCCAAGCCGGGAACCGGCAGCGGCCGTTTCACGGGCCGCATCTGGGTAGAAGACCAGAACGGTAACATCGTTCGCTTCAACGGCACCTATACCGGCGGCAACCAGGACGACGACAGTTCCAGCTACTTCCACTTCGATAGCTGGCGCGAAAACCTTCAGCCTGGCCTCTGGCTTCCCGTCGGCGTCTACGTAGAAGAAACGCAGAAGAGCTCGGATCACCCGGTTTCCTTCAAAGCCCAGACCTACATCTGGGGCTACAGCCTGAAGCTGCCCATGCACGAGTCAGACAACGCGTCCATCAAGATCGACGACGTTCAGGACCAGAGCGATCAGAACCAGGATCTCAGCCCGTTGCAGGCACAGCGTCAGTGGATCTCGCAGGCAGAGGAGAACGTCCTCGACCGTCTGGTACAGGCCGGTTTGCTTGCGCCTCCTAGCGACTTCGACAAGATCCTCGAACAGGTTGCCAACAACATCATTATCGGCAACAACATTCAGGTCACGGATGACATTCATTGCCGTGTACTGCTCACCGCTCCGTTGGAGTCTCTGGCAGTCGGCAACACCATCATTCTGAGCAAGGGCTTGATCGACGTGCTGCCGACCGAAGCCGATCTGGGCGCGGTGCTCGCTTTCCAGTTGGGCCACATCGTGCTCGGTCACCACATCGACACGCGTTACGCGTTTAACGATCGTTTCCTGTTCCCTGACGAAGCGACCTTCGAGCGCATTCACATGTCGCACTCCGATTCCGACAACGAAGCGGCTGCCAAGAAGGCAGTCGACCTGCTGAATCACTCCGTATACGCGAGCCAACTCTCTCAACCGGGTCTCTTCCTTGCCCAGCTGAATGAGCGCTCCAAGCAGCTCACTGCTCTCAACACACCGAGACTTGGTGACTCGTTGCTGCGTCCGACCGGTGAACCCTGGTTGAATGCCCTGGTCCCCAAGGCGCCCAAGCTTGATATCAACAAGCTCGATCAGATTGCTGCGCTACCTCTTGGCAGCAACTTGAAGATCAATGCCTGGGATGACAAGGTGATCCGCCTGAACGCGAAGATTCCTCCGATCTTGAATGCGCGGGATAAGATGCCGTTCGAAGTGACGCCGGTCTTCTTCCGCTTAAACCGTTACTCGGCGCCCGTCGCAGCGGCACCAGCGGCTGCCGGAGCAGCGCAATCCGCAGCACCGGCTGTCGATACGGCTCCTCCCGCCGGCGCAACCCAGGCAGCGGCGACGCAACCTGGCCCACAGTAAGCTCTTGGTCAAAGCGTTACCCAGAGTATGACCCGGAAGTAAAACAGTGCAGAGGCGGGGTAGACTTGTTCTACCCCGTATCTGCGTTCGGGGAATTACCTGCGTGGTGCGCATGATCAAACGGTATCTTCTGGCAAGTCTGCTTTCCCTTTCCATACATACCCTGCTTCACGCGCAAGTCAGCCCTGCCGCCCGTGGCGGTGCGCACCTTTCCGCCGGTGGTTTTGTTTCCGCTTACAGTCCCGACTATGGCTCGAATCAACTGCTGGGTGTGGGGGCACTGATGGACTTCGACCTGCGCGGTCATCTAGGCCTGGAGGGAGAAGCCCGCTTTCTCCGTTTCAACCAGACCTACGATGTGCATGAAGACACGTACGAGATCGGTCCCCGCTTCCGTTGGCGCTATCACCGCTTTGAGCCCTACGCCAAGTTCATGATCGGCAACGGCCAGTTCAATTTCCCGTTTAGCTACGGCCATGGCGGCTACCTCCTCTTTGCGCCAGGCGGCGGCCTCGATTTTCGTTACCATCGCTTCACCATCCGCGCCATCGATTACGAGTACCAGCTCTGGCAAAATTTCCAGAACGACACCCTCACCCCGCATGGTTTCAGTTCCGGCATCTCCTACCGTATCTTTTGAAGTGCGAACCTTGTTAGCACTGATTCGGGCGACCTTCGCGGGTGCTCCCTTCTCGCGGAGTGCGGGAAAGCGAGTGCTAGTATGACCCGCAGGCTGCCCTCACTGGCAGTGCCGCAAGCATGACAGAAAATCAACCGGCCGCGGCCACGAGCAGCTCTGCCTCTCTCCGCAAACACCTGCCTGCCGCCGCAGGCATCGCGTTCTACCTTGCCGGCATTCTCGCTTCCTTCGCGCACATGCATGCGCCCGTTCCCCTGCTTCTTCGACTCACAGGGTTACTATGGCTGGCCGTCGCTGCGAAGCGCCAACGTTCGTTGACCGCCTGGATCTTCTGGGCCATGGTAGCGGGCGGGGAACTCGGAGCCGATGCCCCGGCCTTTGCCGTAAGCCTCCGTGTCTTGAGCGACATCTTTCTTCGACTCATTAAGACGATCGTTGCCCCCTTGATCCTGGGTACTCTGATCACCGGCATTGCCGCCCATGGACAAATGCGCAGTGTCGGCCGGATGGGCCTGAAGGCTCTCATTTATTTCGAAGTGCTCACCACCATCGCCATGCTGGTCGGCTTGGCGGCCATCAATCTCACACACGCCGGTGTCGGACTCAGCGTGCCCCGGCAGCACGATGCGGCCATTGTGCCTGAAGCCCAACATGCCCAGCAGGCTCCTCTGCACTGGGACGCGGTGCTGCTCCATACCTTCCCTGAAAACATCGCCAAGTCCGTGGCCGACAATCAAATTCTGCAGGTGGCGGTCTTTGCTGTTCTATTCGGCATTGCCATGGGACGGCTCAGCATAGAGACGCGTACGCCTCTGCTCAACGTGATCGAATCCCTCACCGCGACCATGTTTTCCTTCACCAGGATCGTTATGTACTACGCCCCCATCGGTGTAGGCGCCGCCATGGCCTACACGGTCGGGCAAATGGGGCCGGGTGTGCTGGTCCATCTCGGCCGCCTCCTGCTTACGCTTTATGCCGCACTGCTCGCTTTTGCACTCGTGGGTCTGCTGCCCGCCGCGCTGATCGCGGGTGTCCCTGTCCGTCGCTTCCTGCGCGCCGTGGCTGAACCGGCAACCATCGCCTTCGCTACAAGCACTTCGGAAGCCGCGCTTCCCAGGGCCATGGAAGCCATGGAAGGCTTGGGAGTTTCTCGCCGAATTGTAGGTTTTGTGATCCCCGCCGGCTACAGCTTCAATCTGGACGGGTCGACGCTCTACCTCGCCCTGGCATCGGTCTTCGTCGCCCAGGCGGCCGGCGTAAACCTTGGATGGAAGCAGCAAATCTTCCTGGTCGCAACACTTATGCTCACCAGCAAGGGTGTGGCCGGCGTGCCCCGCGCAACCCTCGTGGTTTTGCTGGCCACCGTTGCCATGTTCCACCTGCCTGAGGAGCCTGTCTTTGTGATTCTGGGCATCGATGCACTCATGGATATGGCGCGTACGAGCGTCAACGTCGTCGGCAACTGCCTTGCCTCAGCCGTGATCGCCCGCTGGGAGGGCGAGTTTGGTCCCCAGGGCTCGCCTGAAAGATAATCCGGGGTTCCGGGGCAAGCTTGGTATACTTACCCATCAGAAGGCGCCCCGAAAAGTAGCGTAAAGCGCGCGAGCAGGCCCCGTCTGGGGTCTTTTTTTGATGAGGTGCTCTGGCGGACCCGGGAAAGGTTCTAAGGGCGTACACGAGACATCATGGGTAAACTACTCGATTCGATCAACGCGCCCGCGGATATTAAGAGTTTCACCATCCCTGAGCTCGAAGCATTGGCTCAGGAAATTCGCGAGCAACTGATCCTCGTGCTGTCCAAGACCGGCGGCCACCTCGGGCCAAACCTCGGCGTTGTCGAGCTGACCCTGGCCATGCACTACGTCTTTAACACCCCTACTGACAAGTTTGTTTTTGACGTCAGCCATCAGGCTTATATTCACAAACTCCTGACCGGCCGCCGTACTCGCTTCAACACCATGCGCCAACCGGGCGGTCTCAATGGCTTCGCGCTGCGCACCGAAAGCGAACACGATGCTTACGGGGCAGGCCACGCCGGCACCGCGCTTTCCGCCGCTCTGGGTATGGCCGTCGCGCGCGATCTCGCCGGAACCAAAGAAAATGTCGTCGCGTTCGCCGGGGACGCAGCTTTCACCAATGGCATAAGCTTCGAAGCCCTGAACAATATCGCCCAGCAGACCAAGCGCATGATCGTTGTCCTGAATGACAACGAGTGGTCGATCGATCGCAACGTCGGCGCTATCGCCAACTACCTGCACAAGATCGTCACCAACGAGCGCTATACCAACCTGCACGACTCCGCGGCGCGCCTCCTCGAAAGACTGGGCGGCAAAACGGCGCGGCACATGGTGCGCAAGGCGGAAGAAGCTGCCAAGGGCATGCTGTGGCCCTCCATGCTGTTTGAAGAGTTTGGGCTCACCTATTACGGCCCAATCGACGGCCACAACATCAGTCTGCTCATCGAGACATTTCAGTTCCTCAGACTCCAGGACCGGCCCGTCCTTTTGCACGCCATTACGCAGAAGGGCCGTGGCTTTCAGCCGGCGCTCGACAAGCAGAAAAAATTTCACGGCCTCGGACCGTACGATCCCGACACTGGCGAAACCACGCCGGCGGGGCAGCATACCTATTCCGAGGTGTTCGCAGAGACGCTGGTCAAACTGGCAGACGAAAATCCCAAAGTGGTGGCCATCACGGCCGCCATGCCCAACGGAACCGCACTCGACCTCTTCCGGCCGCACCATCCCGACAAGTACTTCGACGTAGGCATTGCCGAGGAACACGGCGTGATCTTCGCCGCCGGTATGGCCACCATGGGCTACCATCCGTTCTGCGCCATCTACTCCACCTTTCTGCAGCGCGCCTTTGATCCCATCGTGCATGACGTCTGCCTGCAAAACCTGCCTGTTGTCTTCTGCATGGATCGCGGCGGGCTCTCCGGCGATGACGGGCCAACGCACCACGGCCTCTTCGACATCAGCTATCTGCGCGGCATTCCCAACATCATCCACATGGTTCCCAAAGACGAGGACGAACTGGCCGACATGATGTACACCGCCATGTTGCAGCCGGGGCCGACCGCGATTCGCTATCCGCGCGGCATTGGGCCGGGTACTCCAGTCAAGGAGCGGCCTGTCGCCATACCGATCGGTAAGGCAGAGATCATGAGTGAAGGGGACGAGGTAGCAATCTTTGGTTTAGGCGCCCTTCTGCCCATGGCTCAGCAACTTGCAGTCGAACTCAACAAGCAGGGCTTCTCCGCCGCGGTGATCAATCCTCGCTTTGTGAAGCCGCTCGACCGCGACGTGCTCGCTGAATATGCGCGCCGCGCAGGCGTCGTCGTCACCTTTGAAGATCACGTATTGATGGGTGGCTTCGGAAGCGCTGTTCTTGAGGCATTAAGCGAAATGCAGATCGAGGTGCCGGTGGTGCGCATCGGCTGGCCCGACCGGTTTATCGATCATGGCAAGGTCGACCAGTTGCGCGCCAAGCACGGCATCAGCGTAGAAGCAGCCATGGAAAAGCTGGCTCCTTATCTGCTGAAAACCCGCAAACGCCTGGTCGCTCGCTAAGCTTCTACTTCTCTGATTTGTCTCACGAGGAAATTGCTATGGCAGACACGTTTGCAGCCGCAGCTCGCGCTCACCTGCGATACCACTCCTGGGCTTGCCTGGAACTATGGAAGGTTCTCGACGGGGTCACTCCCGAGGCTATCTATGCGGATCGCAAGACCTCTTTCGGAAGCATCTTTCATGCCCTTGCTCACATATACATGGCGGACAGCGTGTGGTATTCAAGGCTTGCCGGCGACGGTCATGTGCAACTAAATACGATCTCCGCGCCACCGGATATCCATTCATTGCGTCATGAATGGACAGAATTGTTACAGAAATTAACCGCATGGGCTGAACAACTGAGGGAAGAGGAATGGGTGAAGCCTGTGCTCTACGCCAACTCACAGGGCAAGACTTTCTCCACGCTCACCTGGCAGGTGGTTCTTCATCTGGTGAATCACGGCACTGCCTATCGCGGGCAGGCGATTGCCATGCTGCGTCAGGCCGGCATCACGCCACCCCACACAGACCTGATCAGTTTCTATCGTCTCGAATCCGCTTGAACACGCTCGGCTAACGCCGTGTGTGAACAAACTCCTGCGAAAAGCATTCGAAAAATTCCGTATTCAACCCAGGTACGCTGGTGCGAACCATCCTTTTGAATATTGGGGGCACCCCGTCCAGGGAGTAAGGCTTGTAGTCAACCGGAGGAACCAGATTCAGGAAGGACTGCATCACATTTGTAATAGTAACCGTGAATATTACTTTTCTCGTCAGTCAGAACCTGCATACATGCCTGAGAGACGCGCCGCATAGTCTCGCCGTATTAGCTTTCATCGGTCCCTTCGCCGCGGCAACAAAAAGGTTAACTTGCGTGGTCGACCGAGCCCGGAACCCCAAACCGAACGCCCATTCCGCCCGAACCCGGCTCTTCAACTGGAACCATACCTCTGCGATTGGCTCCATCGCTTGTGCACTCATCGTTCACGGCGTGTTGGCGTCAGAACCGCACCCGCGCGCCGGGTGTATCATCAATCTGAATGCATGTTGACTGACGACGGCACTTTGACAACGCATTCTCATACAAACCATAATCGCTGGCTGATCGCAATTGGGGTCCTGAAGCTTTTAAAGGCGATTCTCTTCGTCTCCATGGGCTTCGGTGTCATTAAGCTGTTGCACAACGACGTTGGTGACGTTCTCCTCCGCGCGACAACTGCGCTCAGGTTCGATCCCGAAAATCATTTCATAAACGTATTGCTGGAAAAGGCGTCGTTGCTCAGCCCTCACCGGCTCAGAGAAATCAGCTTCGCCATGTTTCTCTACGCCACACTCGATGTAATCGAGGGGACCGGGCTGGTGCTCGAAAAGGTATGGGCGGAGTACTTCACCCTCATCCTCACCGGCTCGTTTCTACCCTGGGAAGTGTATGAAATCGTTCGGCACGTCACTGATCTCAAACTCGTGCTGTTCCTGCTCAACCTGGCCGTCTTCTTTTATTTGCTCAAAGTAGTCAATGAAAAGGTGCGTGCCCGCCGGTTAGACAGCCAAACTTCCCCACTGATTAAGAAGGACTTCTCCTCCGACTAACACTTAAGTGTTATTTGGCTGCCTCAGTTTCGCCCTCTTGACAAGTACAAGCTGCGCAACCTGAATCAACCTGGTAAACGCGATAGGTTGTGGTTTATGCCCGCTTTCGTCCGATATGTTGTATTTTTTGTCGTGCTGCGCTGAAAGCCATTCTTTCCACTGGATTTGCCGGAAATTCCCCTTTGACAGCTCTCTCCGCTCGTCTAAGATGTGGACAAAAGTGGTCCAAAGTGGAGACAAAATAGCAGTTCTAAGCAGCAAGTCACAGGTTAGAGAGAAAAAGTGGCCAAAGCAAAGAATTCGAGCTCCACAGCAGGAAAGAGAACGGGATGTTTCGTGGCAATCACCCAACTCGTGTCGATGAGAAAGGGCGGCTCAAGCTGCCGGCGGAGTTCAAGCGCCTGGTAGATGAGCAATACGGAACGCAGTTCTATATCACGAGTAAGGATGGGCGGAGGGCCGAAATTTACCCCCTGCCGGAGTGGCAAAAGATCGAAGAAAAGCTGGCGAAGATCCCCAGCATGAATCCGGCCAAGAAGAAGTTTCTGGATCGGGTGAACTACTACGGGCAAATGGCAGAGATGGACGCGCAGGGACGAGTTCTACTTCCCCAGATCCTGCGTGAATCAGCCAGGCTGGCCGGCGATGCGGTGGTATTTGGTCAGCAGACATTTCTTGAAGTGGCCAACCACGACGAGTTCAAGCAGTCGATGGATGCGGATCCAATGACCGCGGAAGACCAGCAGGCATTGGCGAATTTTGGGCTGTAGGGTAAGCCCCCCAGGGGGAGCACATGGCGGCGAGTAGCGAGCGGCATGTGCCGGTTCTTTTACAAGATGCGATCCGATATCTGAATGTGCGGGCCGGCGGAACCTACGCCGACGCCACGCTGGGGTTTGCGGGGCACGCCGCGGCCGTCGTACGGCAGTTGGGTGGCCACGGGCGTTTCATCGGCTTTGACCGCGACCCGGATGCACTCGAGCTAGCGCAGGCAAAGTTTGCCGCGCTCAGCGAAGAGTTGGGCGAGCAAATGCCGCAATGGGAGCTCCACGGCGAAGAATTCTCCGCCATGAGCCGCCACATACCGGCGGGCAGCCTCGATGGATTGCTGGCCGATTTTGGCGTCAGCTCCATGCAACTCGACACAGCGCACAGAGGATTTAGTTTTCAGGCAGACGGACCCCTCGATATGCGGATGAATCCGCGCAGAGGGGTGACTGCCGAACAAGTGGTAAACCAGGCCGACGAGAAAGTTCTCGCCGACCTGATTTACGAATTCGGAGAGGAAAGGAGATCGCGGAGATTTGCCAGAGCCATTGTCAGGGCACGGCCGATCACGACTACGGCGCAACTAGCCAAAGTCCTGTCGGCATGTGCCCCGATGATGAAATCTGACAGAGGCCGCCATCAGATCCATCCAGCGACCAGAATTTTTCAGGCGCTCCGAATTTACGTAAATGCCGAACTGAACGAGATACAGGCGCTGTTGCAAGCGGCGCCCAGGCTGTTGAAGCCTGGCGGAAGGCTGGTGGTCATCAGCTTCCACTCGTTGGAAGACCGGCTGGCAAAAGACGCGTTGCGCGAAGGAGCGCGACAGGAGATTTTTGAAGTCCTCACCCGCAAGCCGGTCACGGCCAGCGAAGAGGAGACGGATCGCAACCCGCGGGCACGCAGCGCTAAGTTGCGGGCAGCGGAAAGAACCAAAAAGCAATTGCCGGATATCGATATCTGAGTATCAAGGCCGGTGAACAACGGGCCAGTAACAAACGGGTGAAGCACCAGAAGGCGGACGGAACATGGCAACGCAAACAATCGCGCACGACCTCAACTTCGGAACGAGACAACTCAGCCAGCAGGTTGCGGACCGCAACATGCACTTGTTCGCGGCACAACAGCGCGCGCGTCGCGGCCCGACCCCTGAAGTATTTTGCTGCAAGCGGCTCGACAACTCCCGCCTCGTCAAGGCCGCCGATCCCGTGCGTGTCCGTGAGATGCGTATCTTCACCGCCGCCATGAGCGTGCTGTTCATGTTCGTCATGTTCTACGGCTGGCAGCATTTCAGCGCGATTGAATACGGCTACCGCGTAGAAGCAGAGAAGCAGCAAGTGAACCAGTTGGAAGAGCAAAACCGCGAACTGCGGCTCTCCGAAGCAAAACTCTGCGATCCGCATCGCATCGATCGTATGGCACGTCAGTTGGGTCTCGACGCACCGAAAGCCGGTCAGGTAGTGCGCGGCGACAGCAGCTTCGACCCAGGCGCACCAGTCATGGCCAGCCTGCGCTAAACGGAGAAATTTATTACCAGGGTTTCCCCCGGTAAGCACAAGGGGAACGGTCATGACGCACAGAATTCCCCGGCCCATGTTCGCACCCGCGTACATGGGTCGAAAAAGAGGTGCGCAGCCCACAATATCTTTCGCGAGGTCGTGCATACTCATTACCAGTAACAAACTGGTTCAAGCGAACTGGTAATAACAGGTCCAGGTTTGAATCAACTCCCCTTCTTTCGCAACACGGCACGTACCCATCCACCCGCACCAGGGCAACGGTCGGGTGCAACCCCGGCGACTCCAGTCCAAACCGGCACCGTCCCTCGTCGCCTCGGCTTTCTCCACATCACCTGTTTCTTTGTCTGCTGGGCCTCGCTCATCTGCGGCCGCCTCATCTGGCTCCAGGTCGTCCATCACAAGGACTTCGTAGACCGCGCCGCCCGCCAGCAACAACGAACATTCGAGGTCGCACCGCGCCGCGGCATCCTCTACGATCGCAATCTCCACGAACTGGCCATGACCACACTGGCCGACTCCATCTACGCTGTGCCGTCAGAAATTGCCGACCGTCAGGATCCCGGAGGCGAAGCAAAGCGCCAGACCGTCGCGGCCGCATTAGCAAGGGTGGTACACACCGACCCGACCGACAAGTTCACCTCCGCGCATCAAATCGCAGCACGCCTGAACGCATCGAGAAATTTCGCCTGGATCGCCCGCAAGCTCGAACCGGCGGAGATCGCGCGCGTCAAAGCACTCAATCTCAAGGGCGTCTATTTCCAGAAAGAATTCAAACGCTTTTACCCCAACAGTCAACTCGCGGCCCAGGTGCTCGGCTATGTCGGCACCGATGACAACGGCCTCGGGGGCATGGAGCGAAAGTTCGACCGCGATCTGCATGGAACCCCCGGTCGCATGCTCACCGCGCTCGATGCACGCCGGCACGTGCTCGACAGCCAGGAGCACGAACCCGATCCGGGAAGAAACCTCGTCTTGAGTATCGACGAAAACATTCAATTCATGGCTGAGCGGGCGCTGGACTCGGCACTCGCTCGCACCCACGCCCTGAACGGAACCGTCGTAGTCCAGGACCCCTACACCGGCCAGATTCTTGCGCTTGCGATTCGCCCCACCTTCAACCCCAACGACTTTCGCCACACCACCACGGACCTGCTGAAGAACCACGCGGTGAGTGACGTATACGAGCCGGGCTCCACGTTCAAGTTGGTGACCTACTCAGCGGCGTTGGAACAAAAGGTGACGACTCCTGACCAACTGATCGACTGCCAGGGCGGCAAGATCGAGCTGGCTGGAAGAATTATTCACGATAGCCATCCCAACGGCGTACTCACGATCGAAAAGGCTTTGTGGGAATCGAGTGACGTCGCCGCGGTAAAGCTCGCGCTGCGTATGGGGCCCGACACCTTCACCAAATACATTCACGATTACGGTTTCGGAGCGCGCACCGACATCGAGCTTCCAGCGGAAACGCGTGGCCTGCTTGCCCCCATCAAGCGCTGGTCTGGCTCGAGCATCGGCTCGATTGCCATGGGGCAGGAAGTTGGAGTCACCCCCATCCAACTGGTCACCATGGTTTCGACCATCGCCAACGGAGGTGTGTACCTGCCGCCCCACATCCTGATGCAACGTACCGATCAAACACCGGGTAAGTTGAAGCCTGCCGCATTCCATCCGCAGATGGAGTTGCCTGACCCGCTGCCGTCTGGCGCGCACCGTGTGATCTCCACCATGACGGCCGCCCAGATGCGCAAGATGATGGAAGGCGTCGTCTTGTTTGGCACCGCCAAAAATGTAGCGCAACTCAATGGCTACACTTCAGGGGGCAAGACAGGGACTGCGCAAAAAATCGATGTCCTGACGCACCGCTATTCCAAGACCAAGTACATCGCCTCGTTTGTCGGCATTGCGCCGGTCAACAATCCGGCCATCAGTGTCGCGGTGATCATCGACTCACCTGAAGGCAATCACTTCGGCAACCTCAACGCCGGTCCTGTCTTCCGTGAGGTAGCGCAGGAAGTTCTCGAATACCTCGGTGTGCCCCACGACACCAACGTCATTGCTCCGCAAGACCTGGCGAAAGCAAAAACCGCGCCAGAACCCGAAGAGGCGCCCACGGAGGATACCGGAGAGCTCGATGCCCTCTTCGCCGAAGTCAACCATCTACCCGCGGATGATCCGCTGCGCAATACATCAAACGGTCAACAACCGGCGCCTTCGGCAGCCAACGAAGTTGCTTCGGTAGATGCGGCCCAGGCGATTCCACCGCCGTCTGTCGCCGCGAAGCCGTCTGCCAATGGAGCCAAACAGGATGCTGGGCCTACCGTGGCTGCCTCGCATCTCGACGTTGCTGTTATTCCGCCGCCGGCGCAGACGGCCGAAATCAGGAACTCCAATCCTGATCCGCCATTACAGTCCAGTGCGCCGATGCCCGTCACGCCTCATCCCGCAGGCCATGGCATCATAGTCGACGCGCAGCGTCGCATCGGGGTGCCATCCTTCGTGGGGCAAACACTGCGCACGGCATTGGAGTCAGCGCATACGGCAGGCCTGGCGTTGCAGATCGTAGGCAGCGGCATCGCGCGCGAACAGGTGCCCGCACCCGGCAGCATGGTGGCCCCGGGCACCGAAATCGTAGTCCGCTTCACCCGCTAATAAGGATGTCGCTGAAACGGTTGTGAGACCCTGACTGCCTTGTCATCTCGACCGAAGTAGAAAGGTCTGCGGTTTCGTTCCCCTCACGGGAACGCATTACGATGGCATTGCACCAAGATCGGCATTGCACCAAGAGGATGAGCATAAGTGGATCTCAACAGTGTCTTGCGAGGAGTCGACTTCATCCGGCGTGCGGGCCCAGCACCAGAGATCACCGGCATCGAGTACGACTCGCGAAGAGTCGCCGCCGGCAGCCTCTTCGTCGCCTTTCGTGGAGGCACGACCGACGGCAATCGCTACATTCCTCAGGCGATCGCGCAGGGCGCGCGTGCCATCGTCACCGATTCCTCAGAGGGATTCGAGCGGCCGCGGCCCATCCGTCCATGGCTGCAATCGAGATAGCCCACGGCCGCCGCGCGCTTGCAGCCCTTTCCGCAAACTTCTTCGAGCATCCTGAAACTAAACTGAAAATCAGCGGCGTCACCGGTACGAACGGCAAGACCACTACGGCGTTCCTGCTCGAGTCCATGCTGCAGCATCAAGGGCGCAAAACCGTTCTGGCCGGCACCATCGAGTACCACGCCGCCGGCAGAGTGTTTCCCGCACCGCACACTACACCAGAATCACGCGATCTCCTCGAGCTATTCCGCGAAGGCGTAAACGGTGGAGCGACGGAAGCCGTGATGGAAGTCTCTTCCCATGCGCTCGATCAGCAACGCATCGCCGGCCTGCAATTTGATGTCGTGATTTTTACCAATCTCACGCGCGATCATCTCGACTACCACGGCACCATGGAAAGCTACTTCGCCGCCAAGAGCAAACTGTTCGACGGCTCGGTGAGTCCTGCGCCCCGCGCCGCCATCGTCAATCTTGACGACCCCTACGGGGCCAGGCTCAAAGAAATCACGGCCGCCAGTCTGATACACACTTACGGTCTGAATCAGGGAGACTTCCATGCCAAAGATCTGCACATGGAACCATCCGGCATGCGCTTCACCATGGTCACTCCATTCGGCAAAGCGCCCCTTGTTACGCGCATGACAGGAGGCGTGAACGTCTACAACATCCTGGCTGCAAGCGCGGCCGCCATGGCCCGCGGACTCACCCTCGACGAGGTCGTCCTCGCCGCAGCTTCCTTCGATAGTGTCCCCGGGCGATTCCAGTCTGTAAACGCTGGCCAAGGCTTTGCCGTGGTAGTAGACTACGCCCACACCGACGACGCCTTGCGCAACATCATCTCCGTAGCCCGCGCATTCGTCACCGGCAAAGGGGGCCGCGTCATCACCCTGTTTGGCTGTGGCGGCGATCGCGATCGCGCCAAGCGTCCTCTTATGGGGCACGCCGCGGGAGAAGGCAGTGAAGTTGTTGTCGTTACCTCTGATAACCCGCGCTCAGAAGATCCGTTAGCAATCATCGAACAGGTGCTCCCCGGATTGCAGGATACGAAGGCCAGGGTCATCGTTGAGCCAGACCGTTATCGCGCGATCGAGCGAGCCATCGCAGAAGCACAGCAGAGCGACCTGGTACTTCTGGCGGGCAAAGGCCACGAAAAAACGCAGACCATAGGCGACCGGGTGATACCGTTCGATGATGTCGCCATCGCCCGGCAGATATTGCTGGCCCAGGAAAAAAGAAGATGAAGCTGCAACTGCAAGACATCACTCACTGGACCGGAGCCGATCTCAAAGCTGGCAAAGGAGATCGCCTGGAACAGCTGGCGACTGGTTACTCCATCGACACGCGCACGCTTGCGCCTGGCGACCTCTTCTTCGCCATCCGCGGCGAGCGCCATGATGCCCATGACTTTGTTGTCACGGCGCTGGAGCGCGGCGCCCGAGCGGCTGTAATTGCGCGCAGCCGGGCGAAGGACTTTCTCGACCTGGACCGTAACCACACGCTGCTGCTGGTCGATGAGCCCCTCGTTGCCCTGCATACTCTGGCCACGGCAGTACGCCGCCATTGGAACAAGCGACTCATCGCAGTGACCGGAAGCGCCGGGAAAACCACGACCAAGGAAGCACTCGCAGAAATTCTGGGCGCCCGCTTTAACGTGCTCAAATCACACGGCAATCTGAACAACGAATTCGGCATGCCCCTGCAACTGCTCAAACTCGAGCCCGAGCACGAGGTCGCTGTCATTGAAATCGGCATGTCGAATATCGGCGAAATCGCTGCCCTGGCTCGCATCGCTCACCCTGACTGGGGAGTCATCACCAACGTCGGCACCGCGCATACGCAGAACTTTCCCGATGGCCAAGCCGGCATTGCCCGCGCCAAGTATGAACTGGTGCAGAGCCTGCCCGCTTCCGGTATCGCCTTTCTGAATTGTGACGACCCGTACGTAGGCCAATTCGGTCGTGACTTTCACGGCCGCTCCATCTACTTCGGTCTTGGCCCGTGCGCCGACCCCAGCGCCTCGCATATCGTAGAACTAGGCGCCGAAGGCATCCGCTTCACCGTAACCGCCGGAGAAGAGCAAGCCACCGTCACCCTGGCCCTGCTCGGTCGTCACAACGTCTGGAACGTGTTGGCCGGCATTGCTGTAGGCGTCGCCGCCGGCATCCCGCTCGCGGAATGTGCGGCAGTCGCTGGCCGGCTTCGTCCACCCGACAAGCGAGGAGAAGTCCTGCGCATTGACGGAGCCACATTAGTCAATGACTGCTACAACTCCAACCCTGAAGCGCTCAAATCCATGATCGCGACTCTGGCCTCCATGCCGGCAGAACGTCGCATCCTGGTCGCAGGCGAAATGTTAGAGCTGGGCGCAGATGCCATCGCGCTCCATCGCGAATGCGGCGAGGCAGCAGCCGACTTTGGCATCGACCTTGTGATCGGCGTACGCGGCAACGCGCAGCATATCGTAGAAGCCGCACAGGAAGCGGGCGCCAAAGCGCTCTTTCTTACAACACCGCAACAAGCCGGCGAATGGCTGAAAGCCGAATTAAGACAAGACGACGCCGTCCTGCTCAAAGCCTCAAGAGGGGTAGGCCTGGAGCAAGCCCTGAAGTCCCTGCAATCCTAAGCTTCAAAGGGCCACCCCGCCTGCCTCGGCTTGCCGTGAGACCGGAACGTAGCAGAATGGAACGATCTGCTGTCTTCTCCACTGCACGCAGTTCCTCAGGCAATCAACCTTCGAGGCACCGCAGAGAACCGAAGAGATCCTTCACCGCGACGAACAGCCCGCCCCCGGTTGGCCCCTATGGTACCTCCATGGATGCAACGCAGAGACATGCACGCACTGCCCTGTAAGATAACCCCAGACCCGCCTCCACTTCACAAGGGAGGCTACTGGGTAACACGAAGACGGATGGCGGAGGAAGTTTGCTCTACTGGCTGCTCTATCAAAAGCTTTTTCCCTACTTCAGACCCTTCCGCATCTTCCGGTATCTGACGTTCCGCACTGCGTTCGCCAGCCTCACTGCGATGCTGATTGCGCTGTTGATCGGCCCTTTCGTCATCGAGAAACTGCGCGAGTTCCAAATTGGCCAATACATCCGCGAAGACGGTCCCAAGGACCATCATAAAAAAGCCGGCACCCCCACCATGGGCGGCGTGCTCATCTGCATCGCCATTCTTTTGCCGACGTTGTTATGGAGCGATCTCGGCAATCCATTTGTCTGGCTGGTCATGGGTTCGACCCTCAGCTTCGGCGCTATTGGTTTTGCGGATGATTACATCAAGGTTATTCAGCGGCGAAACCTGGGGCTAACCCCCGCACAGAAAATGGGCCTGCAAGTCCTCACGGGGCTGGCGATCGCCCTGGTCCTGCTGGCCATGCGCAGCGAAGGCATCTACTCCACGCACCTCATGGTGCCGTTTCTCAAGCGCTTCCGCCCTGATTTCTCCATTCATGCGCTGGGCGCGATTCCGCATCTCGGCGCGCTTGCCTTTCTGCCCTTTATGGCCTTTGTCACCCTCATCATCGTGGGCTCAAGCAACGCCGTAAACCTGACCGACGGGCTCGATGGCCTGGCCATCGGCTGCACCATCATTGCCGCCGCGGCTCTTACCGTGCTCACCTACGTCAGCGGCAATGCTGTCTTCTCTGATTATCTCGAGCTGCAGCGTATGCCGATGGTGAGCGAGGTCACCGTTTTCTGCGGAGCCATGGTCGGCGCAAGTATCGGCTTTCTCTGGTATAACGCCCACCCCGCCGAAGTATTTATGGGTGATGTGGGCTCGCTTGCGCTGGGTGGCGCCATCGGCACGGTCGCTGTGGTGATCAAGCAGGAACTGCTCTTGCCCTTCATCGGTGGCATATTCGTGCTCGAGGCCATCAGCGTCATCCTCCAGGTCGGAAGCTATAAACTGCGCAAGAAGCGTATCTTCAAGATGGCGCCTCTGCATCATCACTTTGAGTTGATGGGCTGGTCAGAGTCCAAAGTCATTGTCCGCTTCTGGATTGGTGCTCTGGTGTTTGCCCTCTTCGCACTCACCACCCTCAAGCTGCGCTAAAGAGATTTTGCAAGTGGGGAATGAACATCAACGGGAAAGCGGTCATGACTTTACATCCTTTGGAACAGATGTTGAGGGAAGCGACTCGTCTTCCCTTTGTCATCTCGACCGGAGCGTAGCGGAGTGGAGAGATCTGCAGTTCTCTCACGCCTACCTAACAGTATTTTTCGCCAGTGCGATGGGAGAGATCGCGCGCTAGAAACAAAACGGATCTTTGTATGGAATTAAAAGGTAAAAAAGTACTCGTTGTTGGCCTCGGCAAATCGGGTCTTGCCGCAGCGCTCTTTCTGCAGCGGCGCGGAGCACAAGTCACCGTCTCTGACCTGCGCAGCGCTCAGGCATTGAGCAAAGAAATTCCTTTCCTGATGGAAGCAGGCATTTCCGTTGAGGCGGGCGGTCACGGTCTGTTGACCTTTCGCCGCCAGGATCTGATCGTCGTCTCCCCAGGTGTACCTCTGCTTACCCCGGAACTCGTTCAGGTGCGCAAGCTCGGCCTGCCCATCATCGGCGAGCTTGAACTGGCCGCGCGCTTCCTGCAAGGCAAGGTACTGGCCATCACCGGCTCCAATGGAAAGACCACCACCACCACCCTGTGCGGAGACATCTTCACCGCCGGTGGCCTCAAGACCATCGTTGCCGGCAACATCGGTGTCCCGGTCATTGAGACCGTCGACCAGAGTAATCCGGCGAGCTGGTCTGTCCTCGAAGTTTCGAGCTTCCAGCTCGAAACCACCGAGAGCTTTCATCCCCATATCGCCGTAGTCTTGAACATCACTCCTGACCATCTCGACCGGCACGGCACCTTCGAAAATTACGTAACCATGAAGGAAAGAATTTTCGCCAATCAGACCGCGGAAGACTATCTTGTGCTCAACGGTGATGACCCGATCGTGCAACAAACCGCCAGCCGAACCAAGTCTCAGATCGTATGGTTCAGCCGCAGCAAGATCGTGCGCCGCGGCGCCTTTCTCATGAACGGAGTAGTCATGTTCCGCGCTTCGGAGCAGGCGTCACCGGTGCCGGTCATGCCCGTCGCCGACATTCCGCTCAAAGGCGACCACAACATCGAAAACGTGCTGGCCGCTGTCGCCGCCGGTTGTGTTGCGAACATTCCAGCGGAAGTCATCGCTCGCGCGGTCGCATCGTTCCGCGCCGTAGAGCACCGCCTCGAATTTGTTGCCGCCATACACGGTGTCGACTACTACAACGACTCCAAGGCCACCAACGTAGACGCCACCGCCAAGGCCATCGCTTCATTCCCCGGTAACATTCATTTGATTCTCGGCGGTAAAGACAAAGACTCCGACTACACGCAGCTTCACGATCTTTTGAAAGCGCGCGTCAAGGTGGTTTACACCATAGGTTCGGCCGCCGAAAAAATCGAAGGGCAACTCGCCGGTGTGGTCAAAATCGTAAGCGCAGGTAATTTGGAAGCCGCAGTCGATCAGGCCGCGAGCCACGCCATCGCGGGAGATGTAGTGCTGCTAGCCCCCGCTTGCTCAAGCTTCGATCAGTTTGAAAATTACGAACACCGCGGCAGGGTCTTCAAGCAAACCGTTCTGGCCCGTCAGCCTTCGGCGGGCACTTCACGAGAAGGATCAGACGCATGGCAAAGCGTGTAGGAGTCGACAAGTGGCTCTATGGCGTGACCGTCTTGCTGGTCTTCATCGGCCTGCTGATGGTCTTTAGCGCCTCCGCCGTCATGGCTGAAGACCGCTACGGCTCGCCCTACACGTTCGTAAGATCGCAGGCCGTGTCAGCTGTCCTCGGCCTCATACTCATGACGCTGATCATGCGTATTGATTACCGCAAGTTTAACCAACCCCTCGTTGTCTTTCCCGCAGTTGCCGTTACGACTCTGCTGCTACTTGGCGTCTTTCTTCTGCACGATTCCCATAACACCCACCGCTGGGTCCGCTTTGGCGGCTTCTTCTCGTTTCAGCCCTCAGAGATTGCCAAACCAGTGCTCGTTCTGTTTCTCGCCTGGTTCCTGCAAGACAAGCTCGACACCATCCGTGACTGGCGCAACACCCTGGTTCCTGCGGCTCTCCCGGCTCTGATCTTTATTCTGCTGATTCTGAAAGAGCCCGATCTCGGCACCGCCCTCGTCTGTGCCGGTGTTGCGGCCCTGATGTTCTATCTAGCGGGAGCAGAAACAAAATACTTCGGTTACGCCGTGCTCGCCGCAGCACCCGTCCTTTATTTTCTGCTCTTCCGTGTGCCGTGGCGCCGGGCGCGCATGTTGGCCTTTATGAATCCCGAGGCCGATCCCCAGGGCTCAGGCTTCCATACCATTCAATCGCTCATCGCGGTCGGCACTGGCGGCATCCGCGGGCTCGGCTTTATGGAGGGGCGCCAGAAACTCTTCTATCTGCCCCAGCCGCATACAGACTTTATCTTCGCCAACATTGCGGAAGAACTCGGCCTGATCGGCGCGTTGGCCATTATCGCCCTGTTCCTGGCGCTCGGCTATCGCGGGCTGCGCGCAGCCAGCCTTTCGAAAGATGTCTTCGCGCGCTTTCTCGCCTTTGGCATCACCGCGACCATTCTCATCCAGGCATTTTTCAACATCAGCGTGGTGCTCGCATTGGTTCCCACCAAGGGCATTACTTTGCCCTTCATCTCCTCCGGCGGAACCTCTCTCTTTATTACGCTGGCCAGCATCGGTGTACTGCTGAGCCTCACCCGGGAGATCGACTGACGACCATGCGCGTCATGATTGCCGGCGGTGGCACCGGCGGCCACGTGATTCCCGCGCTCGCCATCGCCGATGCGCTCAAGTCTCTCTACCAGGCGGAACTGTGTTTCGTCGGGACCTCCCGCGGCATGGAAACGCGCCTCGTTCCACAGGCCGGCTACCACCTTGAGCGGATTGAAGTAGGCCAGCTGAACCGTGTCAGCCTTGCGACCAGGCTCAAGACCCTGACCGCGTTGCCCCTCAGCATCGTGCATTGCATGGGTCTCTTGCGTCGCTGGCAGCCGCAGGTCGTGGTCGGCGTAGGTGGCTATGCTTCCGGGCCGGCGATGCTGGCTGCTCTTGTGCAACGTGTACCCACTCTGGCTTTCGAACCAAACGCCGTACCCGGTATGGCGAACCGGCTCATCGGCAAACGCATCCGCGCGGCCGCGGTCAATTTCGCGCCAACGGTCGCGTACTTCCGCAACGCCCAGGTGACCGGAATCCCCGTCCGTACCGAGTTCTTTGCGTTGCCTGCTCGCCCAGCCGGAAGTGCACCGCGCTTGCTCGTGATGGGCGGCAGCCAGGGCGCTCGCGCACTCAACCAGAGAATGCCCGAGATTGCGCGAACACTTTTGGAAGCAGTTCCTGACTTAACGATCCTGCATCAGGCAGGAGCTCGTCATGCCGAAACCACCGAAGCCGCGTATGCAGCCAGCGGAGCTCCCGCTGATCGTTGGCGAGTCCAAGCCTTTCTCGAAGACATGCCCAAACAGTTTGCCGCCGCCGACCTTATTCTGGCTCGCAGCGGAGCCAGTACCGTAGCCGAACTGGCCGCCAGCGGAAAACCGTCCCTGCTGGTCCCTTTCCCCCAGGCCGCGGACGATCACCAAAGGAAGAACGCAGAAGTCCTTGTCCAGGGGGGTGCGGCCGCCATGCTGCTTGAGCAGGACATGACTGCGGCATCACTCATCGAGTCCCTGACCGGCCTGCTGGGAAACCCTGAAAAGCTGAAGCAAATGGCAGCGGCTGCACGAACCTTCGCCCACCCCGACGCCGCCGCCAACATCGCGCAGATGGTAGCCAAGCTAGCCAGTTCTTAACAGAGGGAAACGGCTCTAGCTGACCTAAGGGGACGTGATCCGTCGGCCAAGAAAATATGCTTCCTAAGCGCACTATGCTTATTAAGTTACTTTTGGTTACGTTTGGCCAGTGGCCCTCCACGCTAAATTTCGCTCCGGTCCGGAAATCTCAGCGGGCCAATGGCATTTCTTGGACGCTCCTTAACCGGCAAACGGCCCGTCCGGTCCCCAGGTTCCAGGTTCCTCGTCGGGACCAGGTTCCTGAAACCGCTGACAAGCCAGGAGAATGGGGGTACTTTCGTCTCTCCCGAAACCCTGTCCCGAAACCCGTGCGAGCGAGAAGCAACGCCGCTGCTCCCAGCCGTCGATATAACTTCGTCGACCCGGACTCGCGACTGATGAAAGGTGGTGGGCAAGGAGGCCTTATGCAAGCCTACAACGCGCAGATCGCAGTGGACTCGCACGCTCAAATCATCGTGGCCGCAGAGTTGACCCAGCAGGCGTTCGATTGCCAGCAACTGCTACCCATGGTGAAGAGCCTACGAAGCACGGTCCAGGGGGTACCAACAACGATCACCGCAGATGCAGGTTATTGGGACACACGCAGCTTGCTGGATCCATCATTGAATGGCATTGAAATGCTGGTACCTCCTGACTCCAGACCGCAACTACCGGGCGGCTCTCTGTCGCCCACCGCGCCTCGCCTGTTCCGCATGAGGCAGGTTCTGGCCACCGAACAGGGAAAAGCTCGCTACGCGCTTCGACAATCCACCGTTGAGCCCGTATTCGGCCAGATCAAAGAAGCGCGCGGCATCCGCAGATTCCACTTACAAGGCTTGCTGAAAGCGACCTCGGAGTGGAAGCTGATATGCGCCACGCATAATCTTCTAAAGCTATTTCGCCATCGCAGGAGTCTCGTTTACGCCTAACACACCTAGCAGGGCCGATTCCACCGCCGCTTGCTTGCTGCGCGCGTTCGCGTCCAATAGGTGTTTCATTCAATCCGAGCGTTGAACTCACACGACGTCTGCCTCAATAATGAAGCAGTTTCTCTCCGACACACTGATAACTATTCACCATCGAGGGTGATCATTTCCTCGGCTGGATTGGACCCGGTTTCGTCTGTCCCACAGTGTCCAGGCTTAGCGGAGTCTTACGTTGTAATTGCGCGTTCATGCGAGGAGTTGAAGATGGTCGCACTGAAAGCCTACAAGATATTTATTAGCCACGCTTGGCGCCACAATGAAGACTACTATCGTGTTGAAAAGTGGTTGAACGAAGCGCCTTATTTTCGTTGGACAAATTTAAGTGTTCCTAAACATGACCCCATCTTGAACACGGTGCAGCTTGAGCGGGAACTCCACAATCAAATGCGCCCTTGCGGAGGTGTTCATCATCTTGGCTGGAATGTATGTATCTCAAAGTGATTGGATTCAATATGAAATCAACTTCGCTAGAAGAATCGGGCGCCCAATCGTGGGAATAAAGCCTTGGGGAAGCGCCATTGTGCCGATTGCAGTTCAGCTGGGTGCGGACGAGATCGTCGGATGGAACAGAGACTCAATCGTAGCTGCAATTAGAAGGCGCTCTCTCTAGTGATTCGGTCTTCCAAAGCGATTTTTCCTTCACTGTGCGAATCCGCGGATCGTGCCTCCGGGTCCGCTCAGCGAAGCTTTGTGGCCTTGAACGTAACGCAACTTGTCCTCCTTACAGCTGCTGCGTTTGCGTCGGGAGCCAATCTCACAGAACTGAAATATAGACATACGGTCGCGTGGGCTGTATGCGGCATCATGCTCGGCGCACTTGCCATAGCGACGTCGTTGCGTGTAGCCAAACTTGACGATCGATGGTTTCGGTACCGAGCACTCGCCGAAAACCTAAAAAGCCTTGTCTGGAGATTCGTGATGTCGCCGCAGGCCGAAGAGGTTGGCAGCTCTAGCATATCTGGACGAAATCCAACAGCTAAACGAACGTCTACCTGATCTCCAGGCTGACTTGGCTCGGTTTAGTTCTGAAGGCACCCTCATTACTAGTTGGATGAAGGCATCTCATGCACTCGCCCTTTCGGAAAAATATCAGCTTTACCACGAATTGCGAATTGCTGACCAGGTGCATTGGTATTCGAGCAAGGCGAGACTTAATTCTAAGCTTGAGTCCGGCTGGTTTTGGGTCACATTCTTTTTTGAGTTCGTAGCAATCATTTTTGCCGCGCTGCAGGCAACTCAGCTAATGAAATTCAACCCAGTAAGTGGAGTTGCGGCTATTGGCACAGCACTAATCGCTTGGTCACAAATAAAGCGCTTTTCCGATCTGGGAACTAGTTATGCGATCGCGGCAGGTGACCTGCAGCGCATATCGGAAGTCTATCGGAACATCCAGACGCAAAATGATCTGATTGCGATGGTAGCTAACGTTGAAACTGCCGTATCGAGAGAGCACAGCATGTGGCTTGCAAGGCGGATATTAACCGGCAAAGTCCCCGCTTTCCCCCGGCGGTTTCGCAGCTAGCGCCTTCAATGGATACCATGACTATTGCTAAATAAAGGGCAAACGCCCTACCCGTCCCCGATCTGGCGATCTTACGACTTTACAACTTTTGATAACCAGGAAGTAAACATCTTGTCTGTCCGGGATCTTCCCCAATCTTCCCTTGATCTTTATGTCCGGCGGCTGAAAACCCATCCAGAAGCGCGTTGAAAGTTTTCTTGTTGACAGAGCATATTTGCGTAGTTTAGGTTTCGCTTCCGTAAAGTTATTCAATCGTTTGAAAGCTTGGGTTTACGGTCAGCAGGTTTCGATTGTCTGCAGGCTGTCGCCCTGGATCAAATCGTCCCAGTGACGATAGAGGCCGCGTTGCGTCGTAACTCATTCCACCGCTTCACCAACAGGTTTTGATCCTGTCGACTGTAACTACTAAACAGGACAAGAAAAGGCGATTGTGAATAATATTCGTATTTCCGGGAAGGCCATCGGATCTAAAATCAGGCGGGGATCGACAAGAGATCACATCGCTGAAACCCTGCGTGGAACGATCATTCTGCTGCTCATGTTTCTTGGCTGCGCGGTCTACAGCTCGCAAGCGCAGCTTTATACCGGGTCCATCACAGGCATTGTCACCGATGCCTCTGGCGGGGTACTTCCCAAGGCAAACGTCACGCTGCTCGACGAAGCCAGAGGCACTAAGTCCACGGCAGCCTCGGACTCGGCTGGAAGATATCTCTTCCGTAACATTTAGCCGGGCCCGCAACTCGGTCTTCGACGCCAACAATTACTTCAATGACGCGCAGGGCATCCCGCTTCCCAGCCTCGAACAGCACCAGTTCGGCGCGACGCTCGGGGGGGGGCCGATCCGAAAAAGCAAGCTGTTCTTTTTTGTGGATTACGAGGGGTTGCGGTCGACTACCGGAGCCACGGCGGTGGCCGGCGTGCCGACCCCGCCTGAGAGAACCGGTGATTTTAGCCAGCTCTGCACCTTGCAAGGGGGCACTTTCGACGGCACCGGCAAGCGCTCGGTACAGGCAGGCCAGCTCTACGAATTGTTCTACGAGGAAACCTGAATTCCGATGGCAAATAAAAGAAAACGTTGCGCCCGTTTCATACCTCCCATCGCCAATCGGACAGGCATAAAATGCATTTTTTTGCTTGGCACTTTATGTAGGATTCACGGGTACTGAAAAGATTCAATAAGAAAACGAATATTGGGGCTGAATTTCCACCGTTTCGAAGTCGCTAAGGAGATTCTCCCAGAGGCCAGAGCTAAGCTTGAACACCGTCAGAATAGAGAGGCGTGATGAACATGAGCATCTTTGGAATGAGGATGAAATGCCACTCCGGACTTCTATGCGTATTGGCATTCGCAATGGCGATGGCTTTCCCGGCAAGACTCCTGGGCCAGGCTTACTTTGGGACCGTCGGCGGCGTGATGACGGACTCTACGGGTGCCGTCATCCCCGGGGTCAAGATGACATTGACCGATGTGGAGAAAGGTTTTACCTTCACCACCACGTCGACTAAGGCCGGAGAATTTCTGTTTCCGTCCGTTCCTCCAGCCACCTACAATTTGACCGCCGAGATCAATGGATTCGACAAGGCTCTGCGCACCGGCATCGTCGTGAGCGTTACTCAGCACGTGACCGCAAACCTCACTCTCAAGGTTGCCAGCGCCACCCAGACGGTGCTGGTTTCCGGGCAGAATACCTCGTTGCAAACCCAGGATGCCACCACCGGCCAGGTCATCAACAAGAGGTTTGTCGAAGATCTGCCCCTGGTCAACCGCAATGCGCTGAACCTGATCGGCCTGGCGCCAGGAGTCACTGAGACAGATTCCGGGACCCACATCGGCGACACCGGAACCAACTTTATTTCCAATGGCAGCCGCAACGCGACCGCCGACATCCTGCTGAATGGCGCTTCCATCACGAACTTTGAGCCCAACGGCGGCATTACTCAGGTGACCTTAGCGCCCTCGGTGGAATCGATTCAGGAATTCAAGGTCCAACAAGCGAACTTCAGCGCGGAATATGGCTTTTCCGGCGGCGGCTCCATCGTCAACGTGATCTCGGAATCCGGTAGCAATGTGTTCCATGGGAAAGTCTACGACTTTGTCCGCAGCCAGGTCCTCGACGCCAACAACTGGTTTTCCAATCATTTTGGGCAGACGATCCCGGGACTTAGCCGCAATCAGTACGGCGGCACCTTCGGCGGCCCCATCATTAAGAACAAAACCTTCTTCTTCTTCGACTATGACGGCGTGCGCGAAATCAATCAGACTGTCCCTCAGGCAGGTGTCCCCAGCGCCCTCGAGCGGACTGGCGACTTCGGCGAGGTATGCGGCGCCTACGGCGGCGTCTTTGACTTGAGCGGGCGTTGTTCTGTTGCGCAGGGGCAAATTTCCGATCCGTACTCCGGTACCTTCAGTCCCGCTCTTGGCGGAGCGGTGGCGTCTCGCTTCATTCCCTTCAATAACATCGGCAAGTACGCCAGCCCGGGAAACCCCTCTTTGAACGGAACTCCGTACCAGCTATCGGGAGCCCCCGGCGATCTCATCGATCCTGTCGCCCAGAACTTGATCAATTTATTCCCTTTGCCAAACATCACCAATGGCACTCAAACGATTTATGACAACTGGACCGCGTCCGGATCGTCGGAAAACACCAGTGGGCAGTTCGACATCCAGATCGATCAGCGGTTCACCCAGGACAACCTGCTCTCGGCAAAGTACTCGCAGGGTTGGAGCCACTTCATTCCCTTCAGTTGCTTCAATAACTTCGCCGATCCCTGCTCGAGTGGCCCAAACGCGAGCCCAAACCATACGTTCACCGCGACGGATACCCACACCTTCAGCCCAACCCTGCTCTTGACAACAACCTTTGCATTCATCCGCGGCTCGCAAAAAATTGACAACTACCCTTCCCTCACCATCAAGAATGCGCCTGCCGACCCGGTCAATGCTTTGGGCTTTCCGTCCTATCTCAATACGAATGGGTTCTTTGGCGTTCCCTCCATTTCCGTCGGTGGAGGATACTTCACGGCAGGAGGCAACACCATAGGCTCCGATGAGTATGGCAACTACCGGCAAGGGCAGGATACCGGAGAACTCACCGTCACGCTCGCCAAACAACTAGGTACGCAGGAGTTGAAGGTTGGATTCGATGGACGCATCCATCAGCAGAACTATATCCAGACCAACGCTCCCAACGGCGTTTTCAACTTCGACCAGGCTGGAACGGCCTCCCAGCCGGGCGATACGACGGTGGGCGGAGGAGACGGTTTTGCCACCTTCCTCCTCGGATATCCGGATGCGGGCGGCTATTACGAAATCCAGGACCGGAATGCATCGCAAAGCTACCAATTTTCCGGCTACTTCCAGGACAATTGGAGAGCGACCCCAAACTTGACCCTGAACCTCGGCTTGCGCTATGAAGTGGACGACCCGCGCACAGAACGCTTCAACCGCCAAAACTATTTCGATCCGAATGCCGTTTCGCCGCTCCAGGTTCCCGGTGTCGGCCCGAACGGCGGGAGCGGCCCTCTGGTTGGCGGTGAAGTCTTCGCCACCGCCGGTCGCCGCAAAGTCTACAACACCGACTTTATAGCCTGGCAGCCTCGTTTCGGCTTTGCCTACCAGCTCCCGCCCAAATGGGTGGTCCGAGGTGGCTTTGGAATGTATTACGGGCAGTCCCGCTCCGGCGCTACCGGTGTTGCGCCCTACGGATCCCAAGGATTTAATCAGTATTCCAATGTCATTACCACCTATCAGAACCAGCGCAATACCCCCTATCTGCGCCTAAACAATCCTTTTCCCACCGGTCTAACCCCGGCTCCTGGAAATTCCCTGGGACTGCTGAACGACCTTGGCTTAGGAGCCAACGGCCCTCTCCTCAACGAAAATCGCACGCCTCACGAAGAAAGCTGGTCGCTTGGCATCGAGCGGCAACTGCCATCGAACGTTCTGATCGACGTGGAATACGTCGGGAAGAAAGGCACCGACCTTTCCTTTGGCGGTGACAACCAGCTCGACATCCTCCCAGCGTCTGTCGAAAATTACTCCCAAGATCAGGTCGCCAATCTTCTGAACAGCTTCGTCAACAATCCATTCCAGGGCTACATTACAAATCCCAATAGCGTTCTTTCCAGCCCCACGGTACAGGCATATCAACTGCAACTTCCGTATCCGCAGTTTACAAGTGTCAGCTCCGACGTTCCGCCGCTCGCGAGCTCTATCTTTAACGCACTCCAGATCACAGCACAAAAGAGCTTCTCGCATGGCCTGCAGGCCCTGCTGACCTATGTCTGGTCGAAATCGATTGACAATTCATCGGCCGTGGACGACAACACGACGTTTCTTGGAAGTTTTGTCAGCCTCCAGGATCCCAATAAGCCCTTCCTGGAACGCAGTCTGTCTACCTTCGATATTCCACAAGTGTTCCAGGCCACCTATGTCTATCAGCTTCCGGTTGGCCGCGGCAGGGAATTCCTGGGCCATAGCTCGCGCATCGTAAATGGAATTTTGGGCGGCTGGAATACAACCGGAATCTGGCGGCTATCCGGCGGACGACCGCTTGCCTTTAGCACCTTCGATGGGACCTCTCTGCCAACCTACGGTAGTCAGCGACCAAACATCAATGGAGTTCTGAAACGCAACCATGGGCACGGCTATCTCAACAACTTCTTTACCAATCCTCAGGTGCTCTCGTTGCCGGCACTCTACGCAATCGGCACTGCGCCACGCACCCTGGGCGACGTTCGAACGCCGTATACTTTCGCCGCTGACCTGTCCGTACTAAAGGACTTCTCTCTCGAAAGCGTGCGTCAAGGAGCATCTATTCAGTTTCGCTTCGAAGCGCAAAACGCCTTCAATCATCCTACCTTCGGCACACCGAATACTAGCGTGGACGACCCCAACTTCGGAACGATCACCTACACAACCAGTTCGCCGCGACAGGTGCAGCTGGGAATAAAAGCAACGTTCTAACGTCACCAACCGGGAAGGATCTTTTTACAACCGGGAAGGATCTTTCTAAGTGTGCGCGCCGGTGCAAAACTCCACCACAGTGCGCCGCGAGAGCGGAGCTCTGCGGTGGAGTAAAAGTAGCCCACCGCCGGATTCTGGTTTCGTGAGCATTTGCGTGGATGGTATGGCTCATGGGACACCGGAGGGATGTTCGAGGTGGAGCTATACGGTCGTGTGCGGCGAGCAGTTCGGGTCGAGGGCAGGAGTCAACGTTTCAAGCTTAAGGAGAACCCTGGATGCAGTCCTTTGTCAGCGGGCCAAAATCGATCGGCGCACACTACGCATGCCGAGCAAGTCAGCCAAACCCATCGGCGTCGCCGGTCGCGGTTTATATCAGCTCTTTCCTTATGCTATTGAGCGCTCTGTCATGGCCCGGATTTGTCCCCGGGGCTGAGGCGCAGACCGTCCGCGTGGATACCTCGCAAGCCACCAATTCCTTTCGACCCACCGAAACCCTGGGCGCCGGCATCGATCGCATCTCGAGCGAGTCCACCGACAAGGTCTTCACGCCGTCGACCATCAAACAAATCCTCGGCGCCGGATGGCAGACCGTTACTTACCGGCAAAACACGGAACTCACCGTCGAGGCCTGGCACTGGAATCCGCAAGGCGTCTGGAGCGATCCCTCCGGCAAGGGGCAGGGCTATTTCACGGGCAGCGCCACGCCGACGGAATTCATTCGTCACTCTCGCGGTTACCCGCTTCCTCATGCCGGTTTCTCGCACCCCGACGGCGACAGCTACTCCCGTTTGACCGATGGGGATACCGACACCTACTGGAAAAGCAATCCTTATTTAAGTAAAGCGTTTACCGGGGAAGACGACGCGTTGCATCCGCAGTGGGTGGTCATCGATTTGGGCAGCACCCAGCAGATCGACGCCATGCGTATCGATTGGGCCGAACCTTATGCCCGGCATTACCTTGTTCAGTATTGGACGGGACCGGATCCCATCCGCGAAGCGACCAAGGGAACCTGGGTCACCTTTCAAGGCGGCGAAATTACCAAGGGCGCGGGCGGCAAAGCCACGCTGCAGCTCTCTCATTCGCCCCTGCCGATACAGTTTGTGCGTGTTTTGATGACCGAGTCGTCCAACACCTGCGATACCCACGGTTCCGCGGACCGCCGGAATTGCCTCGGTTACGGCATCCGGGAAGTCTATCTTGGGACATCCACGCCCGACGGCGTCTTGCACGACGTGATCCGCCACACTGCAGACCGCGCGCAAACCACCACCATCTGCTCTTCCGTCGATCCCTGGCACCAGGCCACTGTCGTCAACGAGCGCGGCGATCAGGTCGGGTTCGACCTTTTCTACACCAGCGGGATTACCCGTGGCCTGCCCGCGATGATCCCGGTGGCCATGCTCTATGACACGCCGGAAAATGCCGCCGCCGAAATTGCCTATGTCGAGAAACGCGGTTACCCAATTTCCTATGTGGAGATGGGAGAGGAGCCTGACGGCAAACACACCTTGCCCGAAGACTATGCCGCGCTCTATCTGCAGTGGGCCACCGCACTGCACCGCGTCGATCCTAAGTTGAAATTGGGCGGACCCATCTTCGAGGGCGTGAACCGGGATATCGAGGTATGGCCGAACGCCGAAGGCAAGACCTCCTGGATGGGACGCTTCTTCGACTATTTGAGGGCCCACAACCGCCTGGATGATCTCGCCTTCGTTTCCTTCGAGCATTATCCACTGCAAGCCTGCCGATTGCAGTGGAGCGATCTCTATCGAGAAGCCGACCTGGTGACCAATATTCTGCAGGTTTGGCGCGACGACGGCTTGCCGCCAGGCGTTCCCATGTTCATCTCCGAATCGAATATCGCGGCCAACTCGGACGAATCCTTCCTCGATATTTTTGGTGCGCTCTGGTGGTCGGACTACGTCGGTGCGTTCCTCGAAGCAGGCGGAAAGGGCGTGTACTACTTTCACTACATTCCGGAAAAGCTCGATCGCGGTTGCGGGGGCAGCTCTCCGGGAACCTTTGGCATGTTCACCCTGGACTCCGACTACCAAATCAAGCAGCGTACCTCGCAATATTTTTCCGGCCAGATGATCAACCTCGAGTGGGTTCAGCCGGGCAGCGGCGAGCATCAGGTTTTCCCCGCCGGCAGTGACATTCGCGACGGCGCCGGAAACTTGCTGGTGACCGCTTATGCGCTGCTGCGTCCGGACGGAGAATGGTCCTTGATGCTGGTCAACAAAGACCAGGAGAATCCGCACACTGTCAAAATCGCCTTTGAAGACGGAAAAAGCAAAGGGGCCAAAGGTTTCGCTGGTTCAGTGAGCATGGCGACCTTTGGCGGCGAGCAATACAAGTGGCATTCGAATATCAAGGAAGGAGTCGCGGACCCCGACGGTCCTGTGGCCCACTCCACCATTTCGGCCGCCCCGGATACAGCTTTCACATTGCCCAAGGCTTCTGTCACCGTGCTCCGCGGAACGCTCGCCGCGAATTCCGAGACTCTAACCAGCTCCAACCGCTGAAAGGCGGCCTCGGAACCGCAAGCTGCGGTGACAGCATCCGTCTGTCACCGCAGCTTGTCTGCCATCGAAACGATCGAAGCTGAAACTGTCACCGAGACTGCGACGAAATGTTTCTGCGTGGCGTTACAGTGCGTGGGGCGGCGATGAGTACGATTCGGACACGTATGGCAGGGACGCTACTACTCTTGTCCCCTCGACGGCGGGCACCTGTGGGAGGCCCTACGCTATACCGAACTCAATCCAGTTCGTGCCGGTCTGCTGGCACGGGCTTCGGATTGGCCGTGGTCTTCTGCTGCGGTCCATTGCGGTACAGCACCGTCGGCCACTTGGCTGGAGTTGGAGCCTTGGGCGCGTCGATGGTCTAGCGATGACTGGCGAGCTTATCTGCAGGCCAGCAAAGATGACTCCAGACTACGCGTCATCCGCGATAGTACCTACAGCGGCCGTCCGCTTGGTTCTGCAGAATTTATCCGTACGCTGGAGAGGGAAGTCCATCGACCACTGACTCCGCAAAAGCGCGGACCGAAGAAGCGGCATGAGCCCGGTCACGAACAGGCTACCCTCTCCTTCGATCCCTTCTGAGTTGTGGCTAGGTGCTCAGAATCATGTGGGGGTAGTTTCGTCTGTTTGAATGTATAGGTGCCGCCGGAGGTGGTTGGCAAATGAGGAAGGGTTCTCCTCGAGATTACGATGCTGAGACCGGTTGTTTCGAGCAGCCGGCTCAGAAATCTCAAACAGGAGAACCCCATGAATGTTATCCACTATATCGGATTGGACGTACACAAGAAAACCATCAGTTATTGCATAAAGACTGCGGACGGCCGAATTGTGCAGGAAGGCAAGCTAGCCGCCACGCGGCCAGCTTTGCACAAATGGGCCAAGGCGCAACGTGTTTGCTGGCATGGTGCGATGGAGGCTACACTCTTCAGCGCCTGGATTTACGACACACTGAAGCCATATGCCGAGCGGCTGGTGATGGGCCATCCCGCCAGGATGAAGGCCATTACCGCAGGCAAAAAGAAAAGCGATTCCATCGATGCCAGAACCATTGCCGACTTGCTGCGTTGCGACTTGCTACCCACCTGCTACGTGATGGCGCCGGAGATGCGCGATCTGAGACGGCTTTTGCGCTATCGCAACATGGTGGTGCAACAGTCGGTGCGCATGCAGAACAAGATGGCCGGTCTGCTGATGGAAAGTGGAACTGTCTTCGTCAAAGACAAACTGCATGGGAAGAAATACTTTTCCGAGTTGATCAAGAGCCTGGAAGAGGTGCCGGAGTCGGTCAAGGATTTGCTCAGGATGAGCCGCAGCTCGATGGAAATGTTCGAGTCAACACAGAAGCAACTTATCAAGAGGCTACTGTCGGAGCCGGCCTTGGAGCAGCGCGTCGGACGATTGATGAGCATCCGCGGGGTCGGAGCTATCACCGCGTTGACGTGGGCGCTGGAGGTGGCCGACCCCCAGCGCTTCTCCTCGATCGCGGATGCGGTCAGTTACTGTGGCTTAACTTCTGCCTTCCGATCCTCGGCTGGCAAACAGCAGCGTGGCCCGATCTCCAAGCAGCGCAATGCCTGGCTGCAGACGGTGTTGATCGAGGCCGCGAAGCTGGCGCCGCGATGGAATCCGCAGCTGGCAGCGCTTCATGCCCATCAACTGGCGCTCGGCCACCCCAATCGCGCGACCCTGCAGGTGGCGCGCAAACTGGTGGCTTACCTGTTGGCCGTGGACAAGCGTGGCCAGCCCTTTCAGGTGCACACTCCGCCTCCGCCGGAAGACGCGAAGGCCAAAAACAAGACCAGGAGGAGCAACAAGAAAACAGCCGCTTTGCCGGCAGCCGCCTAGAAGTAAACACACCGCCGGTTGGCAGTCACGCTTCATCCGTTTCGGAAGTGGAGATCGAACATGCCGTGATAAGTTTTTTGAGGCATGCCGATCTTCCCCCGATGCCGATTCTCGTTTGCTCAGCACAAAGGGGGAATCCGGCTTCGTGGATTCCCCTAAGGACACATCGGTGGGATGAGTCGGACCGAGTATTCCTGGCAGGTTGCTCTTCAGCAGAGCCTGCTTCCGCTTCCTCGGTGCACTCAGCCTACCAGAACTTCTGTTTTCAATTTGTCAGCGATCCACCGGCCGGTCCTCTCGTTATGCGGGACTGTGCACGGGAGCTCGACCTCCCTATACACCCTATCGTCTGTTTCGAGGTCGGCCGGTTCATACTCACTCAATCTTCGTGGCCAGCGCTTACACAGCGTTGTTCCCGCAAATAGATGTCTGGCCACGCTGATTATGCGTTGGTCTTGTTAGAGGATCGAGGACAGTTAGCTACGCAAAAGCTTTACCCGTCGGGAGAACACCTTCCGCCAAGTCAAGGGGAATCTCCGTTTCCCCTTGACGATTACCTATCATAGATGTCCGGAAACTCCCCGAAACTCCTCGAAACTCCCTGTCCCGAAACTCCCCGAAACTCCCCGATGCGAGGACCACATTTCTCGAGAATTATACGTAAACGCGAATTGAACGATACCCGCTTTTGCAGATCCGCTGAATCTGGCCGAAAAGGAGGCTGGTCAGCGTATGGTCAGAGTTTTTGCAAATTGACATCGCCCGCCGCGGGTCCAGCACATTAAACTCTCTCTCTGTGTTCGGGACAGTACTTCACCTTTCGTTCCAATCAGGACCGCGCAGGGAGCGCCGCCAGCCCAGCCCGCGTTCTTGGCGAATAAAATTTACAAGGGTTTCTTTCGCCGTTTATAATCCGGGTCCATCTACCGGACATCTCATGCCGAGATTCATATCGATCCGAATGCGGCCTGCGCCGACACACGGAAATGGAGATACACGCCTGTGATTTCGAGGAGACAAGCTTTGATCAGAAGCGCTGCGATGGTGGGTGCCGGATGGTTATCAACGCTGGTTTCCGAGCTTCACGCCGACCCGCTCGGGATGCCCATTGGTTGTCAGACTTATCCCGTCAAGGCACTCATCGAAAAGGATTTTCCGGGCACGATGAAGCAGTTGGCTGATGCCGGATTTCAACGGATCGAACTCTGTTCCCCGGCCGGCTACGCCCAGGACGGATTTGCAGGACTCGCCAAATACAAAGGCGCGGAGTTACGCAAAATCCTTGGCGATGTGGGGCTGAAATGCGAAAGCGCACACTTCAACATCGAGGAGCTTCGACAGAATCTGGACGGCAGCATTGCGTGGGCAAAAGATTTGGGACTGACGCAGATGATGGTGCCGAGCCTGGACGGGCCGAAGGAGCCGACGATGGACGATGTGAAGCGAGCCGCCGATGAATACAACCGGTTTGCCGAGCAGTCGGCAAAGGCAGGGATTCAGCAGGGCCTCCACAACGAGGGGTTTGAGCTTTCGAGCGTTGACGGCAAGCGCACCTATGATGTGTTGTTTGAGCTGTTGGATCCGAAGCTGGTGAAGTTCCAGTTCCAGTGCTCGACGATCAGTCGCGGCTTCGATGCCGCCGAATACTTTACAAAGTATCCGGGCCGGTTCGTTTCGATGCACGTGCAGGATTGGTCGGCGGCAACGAAGAAGACTGTTCCGGTAGGACAGGGCGACCTCGACTGGAAGAAAATATTCAGCACCGCGAAGGTGGGCGGCATCAAGAACTACTTCGTGGAAATGAAGCTCGACGCGATGAGGGCCAGCGTCCCCTATCTGCACCAATTGAAGGTTTGATCCGCCGCGGCTCGAAAAGTTTTGCTCCAGATGATTCCCACTCCAGATAAATGAGGCAAAGATGAGTCACATGAGACGCCGTGATTTTCTTATTGGCGCCGCAGCAACGGGTGTTGCCGGCAGATTCTGGGGTGAAAGCCGCCCGGACCCAGCCAAACTGAATCGCATCTCGGTCATGACGTATTGTTTCGACAGAATCGTGAAGGGTCTCGGGCGGCCGGATGACCCGGAGCGAACACTCGATATCCTGGATGCGCCGAAGATGATCGCCGATCGTTACGGCATTCATCATGTGGAATTTCAGCACACTCACTTCGCGTCCACCGATCCGGCCTATTTCAAGGAAGTGCGCGACCGCTTGAAAAGCGCGAATTCGCAAATGACCCAGATCTGCCTGGAGTTTGACGCGCTCGACATTTCTTCGCCGGAAAACTATGTGCGCCTGGAAACCATCGATCTGACCAAGCAATGGATCGACTATGCGGTTGCGTTGGGTTGCCCGCGCGTCCTGGTAAATCAAGGCACCCTCGCTCCGGAAGTACGGGAAACTGCCATTGCTACGTTAAAGGTGATAGGAGAATACGCGAAACGCAGAAAAGTCTTTGTCAACATGGAGAACCGCGGTGGGCGCCATCGAGCGGCGCCTCCAGTGGCCGGGACAGCTCCGGCGGGGACTGCACCTGCCGCGCCCCCCGCGCCCGTTAATCCTGCGCCCGTTAATCCTGGCGGCCCCGCCGGCTGGGAAGTTCTGGTCGACGTCATCAAGCAAGCGGGAGTTTACGCCAACCCGGATATCGGCAACTTCCCGGACGAAACGGAGCGGGCCGCAGGATTGCGCGTCCTGTACTCCCTCACTTCGGGCAACAGCCATGCCCATTACGCGCCGGAACGATACAGTGAGGCGGATGCGATAAAGATCTCCAAAGAGGTCGGATACAAAGGGCTGTATTCGATTGAGACCGGAAGAAACAATGGCCCCGATCCGTATGCGGCGGTGCAAACTGTTCTCGATACGTTACTCACACTGATTTAGTAACGCCGCAGCCGCCAGAGGGATGCCATGGCAAAGTTGATGTTTGTGGTCTTTCGACGCCTTCTCTCACCGCGTATTTTGCGTTCTGCTGTGCGTGGAGTTCACTGCCGCGCAGCAGACGCAGAGTAACCCAAGGCACGTTCGGGCCGATCTGGTGCGCCAAGGTCGTGCGGAGCAGGATCATACAGTCTGGATCGACAATGGCGGTGGCCCAGACAACTCGCACTACATGGATCTAACCCAAATCACTAAGGCCAATGTCGGCCAGCTCGAGGTCGCCTGGTCGTACCCGAGCAATGACACGATCTCCTATGTCTGGAACCCATTGATCGTCGGCAAGGTGATGTACGTGCTGGCCAGGAACAACTCGCTGGTGGCGCTCGACGCAACGACGGGAAAGGAGATCTGGATACATGAAGCCCTGCAGGGGATTGCGCCGCGCGGCATTAACTATTGGGAGAGCAAAGATCATAAGGACCGGCGGCTCATCTTTCAAAGGAACGGTTTTCTAGAGGAGATCGACGCGGGCACGGGGAAATCAATACTCAGCTTCGGAACAGACGGCATTGTCAACCTGCATGAGGGGCTAGGGCGTTACTCAACGGCCGGACCGCTGGGCAGAATCCAATCCAATAATCCTGGGAAGATTTTTGAGAATTTGCTCCTGGAGGGTTCCGCGACCGGTGAGGGGTTCCTTTCTCCGCCCGGTGATCTGCGCGCCTATGACGTAATTACCGGCGCCTTAGTGTGGCAGTTCCATACCATTCCCCATCCGGGCGAATATGGCTACGACACGTGGACGAAAGATGCGTGGCGTTACGTCGGCGGAGCAAATACGTGGGGAGAAATCACGGTCGATGAAAGACGGGGAATTGCCTACTTTCCGACCGGTTCGGCCACCTACGACTTTTATGGAGCGGATCGAATCGGAGCCAATATTTTCGGGGATTGCCTGATCGCGCTCGACGCTCGTACCGGGAAACGATTGTGGCACTTTCAAACCGTCCATCATGATCTGTGGGACTACGACAATACGTCGGCTCCGCAGTTGATAACGGTTCAGCACAACGGAAAAAAAGTGGATGCGGTGGCGCTCGCCGGCAAGACGGGCTTTCTCTACGTATTCGATCGGCTGAGTGGCAAACCTCTCTGGCCGATCGAAGAACGTCCCGTGCCGAAGAGTGATATGCCGGGGGAACAGTCCTGGCCGACGCAGCCGTTCCCGACGGCCCCGCCTGCCTTCGCGGTGCAGAAGTTTGTGGCCGGCGATATCAACCCATACCTCTTGACTCTCGAAGAGCGCGCGCATTGGACGCAAGTAGTGGGCAGCGCGCGAAACCAAGGCATCTACACTCCTCCTTCGATGCAGGATACGGTTCAGATGCCCGGCAATGAGGGTGGATCCAATTGGGGAACTACCGCCTCAAACCCGGCGAAGGGGCTTGTCTATGTCATGTGCATCAATCAACCGGCCATCTTGAAACTTTCTCCAGAAATTCCCCGCCGGGGTGGAGGAGGCGGCCGGCCTGTGGCTGGTTCGGCGGTTCAGGGAAAGGCTATTTACGAACGAAATTGCCAGGGGTGCCACGCCGCGGATCTGAGCGGGAACGGGAGTTACCCGTCGCTGATCGACATCACGACACGGCTCGGCGTGGATACGATTCGATCGACCGTGAACGGCGGAAGAGGCCCGATGCCGGCATTCAGCCCGGACATCAACGAAGCTGACATGAACGCTTTGCTGGCTTATCTGGCCAACCCTGCTATCGCCGGAGGCGGCGCAGGCGCGCCGGAGGGAAATGCATCGTTGGAAGGACCGGTTGTGGCATCGGGAGGATCGCCTGCGGGGAAAATCATGGCGACCGCGGTTGCCGCCGTACGTGGCAAGAATCCATACGGTTCCATGGGTGGCCCGCCCTATCCGGAAGGGTTGGATGTACCTGCCAATCGTTATTACACCGACTACAACACGATCGGCAACATCATTAAGCCCCCGTATTCAACGCTGACTGCCTATGATCTGAACCTGGGGACGATCAAATGGCAGGTTCCGGTGGGTGATGATCTGCGCGCGCTGAGCGAAGGCGTCCAAGACACGGGTGCGATCGGCATCCGGCGCGGCATGGTGACGACGTCGACCGGATTGATCTTCCTGTCTGGCGGCGACATGAAGATACGAGCCTACGACGAAGAGACTGGACAAGTGCTTTGGACAGCACAGCTACCGGGACAGTCTGAGGGAATTCCCGCGATGTATGAGACCGATGGGCGGCAGTATCTCATTGTGAACGCAACCTCAGCTCCTGGCGGTCGCGCTACGAGTTCGGCACAGCCTAGAGGGTATATCTCTTTTGCCCTGCCAAGTACGACGAAATGAGCTGAAGCGAGTAAACCAACTTAGTCGGCCAGAGGCTGATTTTCATTGTTGAGTTTTGGGACAGAGAGCGCCGGGATAAACCGGCACTTTGTAGGGGATGAGAGAGGCCTACGGAAAAGGAGAAGCGACTCCATTCTGGCCTCGAGTCTTGCCTGTGATCTCGTGAGGGAGTGCAGCGAAGCGTAGACAGAGGGCTGGCGGGCAGGGTCATTGAGCTCCGAATCTGCAGGCCAGCAAAGATGACTCCAGCCTACGCGTCATCCGTGATAGTACCTACAGCGGCCGTCCGCTTGGTTCCGCAGAATTTATCCGTGCGCTGGAGAGGGAAGTCCATCGACCACTGACTCCGCAAAAGCGCGGACCGAAGAAGCGGCATGAGCCCGGTCACGAACAGGCTACCCTCGCCTTCGATCCCTTCTGAGTTGTGGCTACGTGCTCAGAATCATGTGGGGGTAGTTTCGCAGTGTGTCGGGGAGAAACTGCTTCATGATCGAGGCAGGAGGTGACGATGGCTTTCTCGAAGCGGAACTTCCAGGATCGCGTGCAACAGCCTATGGGGAGCCTTGTGAGGTGTTAACGCGATACGGAAGCAGGGTAGATCAGACCGGGTGTCAGGCGTGAGCCAGAGCCATTCGATGGCGAAATAGCTTCAGAAGATTGTGCGTGGCGTAGATAAGCTTCCACTCTGATGTCACGTTCAAGAGGCCTCGTAAGCGGAATCTGCGGATACCACGTGCTTCTTTGATCTGGCCGAATACCGGTTCCACCGTTGTCTGTCGAAGTGCATAACGAGCTTTTCCCTCCTCAGTGGCCAGGGCTTCTCTCATGCGAAACGCTTCCTGGCTGCGCGGGGCACTGGGCGGCAGCGGCCCGCCTGGTGGTTGCGGTTTGGAGTCAGGTGCTACCAGCATTTCGATGCCGCTTAGCACTGGATCCAGCAGGCTGGTTGTGTCCCAATAGCCAGCATCGGCGGTGATGGTTGTTGGCACCCCTAGTACTGTCCTTCGTAGACTCTTTACCATAGGCAGCAATTGCTGCCTATCGATGGGTTGCTGGGTCAACTCCGTGGCCACGATAATTTGAGCTTCCGAGTCCACGGCGACTTGTGCGTTGTAAGCCTGCACAAATCCTTTCTCGCCGCTGTCTTTCATCACTCGCGAATCCGGGTCGACGAAGTTATATAGCCGACTGGGCGCAGCGGCGTTCTTTCTCGCTCGCAAACGCTGCTTCTTCTCCTTCTCCCGCTGGCGGCGATCCTTCGGTGGCTGGCTTGTCTGCTCCGCTTTTCCACGGGGACCCCGTTTGCCCGGGGGAAGATTGTCCAAAACAGCTTTTAGTTGTGCTTGTGCTTCCTGCTCTAATTCCATCTTTGCTTGCTGCAGCCGCGCGAAGCGCTTCTGGGCATTTGCTAACTCGTCGGGCAGTTGGTTGGCCGCTTGGTCTAAGCCGAGGCGCCGCTGTTCTTCACGATCGGTCTGCTGCGCTTGACTCAGCAATCGCGCAACCTCGGCGCGCCAATGTTGTTCCCGTTCGCTGATCCTTTCGTACCTTACGGAACGCCGGGTGCTGGCGTTGGCCTTCATCTTCGTGCCGTCGATCGACACATTGCCCAACTTCACCAAACCAGCCTTCTGACATAGCCTCAAGGCTTGTACGAATAACTCCGCCAGCGCCTCCACGTGTTGCTGACGAAAAGCAGCCAGGGTATCGTGGTCGGGATGTTGGTCGGCAGACAAATAGCGAAAAGCCACGTTGTCGTAGGTAGCCTGCTCGATCTTGCGGGAACTCGTGATTCCGATGCAGTAACCGTAAAGCAACAACCGCGCCATGAGCTCAGGATGGTACGCTGCCAAACCTCGCCCATCACTGCGTTCATACCTGGCGTAAATAGAAGACAAATCCAATTCGTTCATCACGTCGGCTACGAATCGCGCCAGGTGATTCTCAGCCAGCCAGTCCTGCAGCGAGGGGGGAAGCAAAAACGGCTGATCGTGGCTACAAAGTCGAAAGCGTTTGCTCACCAACCAATCCTACGAGATTCTCCCCCCGAGAACGCGCATTTTTGGCGCAGTCCTCGTATCTATCTCCGACACACTGTTCGTCTGTCCCGAAACTCCCCCAGACTCCTGTCCCGAAACTCCGTGGCTACGTGCTCAGAATCATGTGGGGGTAGTTTCGTCTGTCCCGAAACCCGAAACTCCCCGAAACTCCCCGAAACTCCGCCCGAAACTCCCGAAACTCCGAAACTCCGGCGTGGAGTTTGCGCGGTGCAGCTAGGCGATGCAGCGGGCGCTTTACCGGATCTGGAACGCGTGGTCGCGAGGGAGCCCGATTACGATTTTCATCGCGCCGCCGGCTTGCTCGCGCACGCGTATGCACAGACCGGACAAAAGGAAAAAGCGGAAACCCTTTTCCGCCGTACGACGGTCACGTCGACTCTGTCGGAGACCTATCTGAACTTCGCAACACTCCTGGCGAGCGAAGGACGCAACTCCGAAGCCCGAGCCTGGGCGCAGAAGGTACTCGACAAGAAGCCAACCATGCCCGATTACCAGCGACGCCGGGAGCGGCCCTGGTTCCGAAGCGCGCGGGCACTGCTCAATAGCCTGCCAGCTTAAGCCTACCAACGCCACCAGCCTCAACAGGAAATCCGGGGGCAGGACCGCCTTCGCAATACCTCGCCACAACCCGCTACCGGCTCCCTTTTACTCCGCCCTTGATGAAATTCTCAGGCAGCGTGTAACTCTGCGTCCGGCCGGCGATCTAACGAAAGGTGACCCGTTAAGGGAGAACTCAGGATTTCCGCAAAGATACCCCGTGTTTTTTCTGCAAGCTTTGAAAAAGCCAGTCCCCAATTCATCACAAACCCAAATCTGGAGGAGACGAAAATGGCCACTGGAAAGCGTCGTTTCGAAGTTATGCGCGCGATAAGAAAGTCCAAGATCAACCTACTCGCTGGGATGTTGTTTTTTGGTGGAATGACCGGTATCTCAGCGCTACCGCTGAACGCCCAAAACCAAAACGGTCTGGACTTTGTCCTCGCTCAGTTCGCGGAGTCCGGCAAAATTCAGGCAGGAGCCACTCTGCCTGTGCAGCAGGGGTTCGCGGACGGTGGAGCAGCGATCTATATTACGCCGGATGTGGGGGTCGATCCTAACAGTGCGTATGTCGCCGCCGCGCAGAGCATTGCACAGGGATTCCATGCGAATTTCATTCCCGCGAATTGGGCGACCCTGGTTGGCAGTGCCGCAGTGCGTCAAATCTATGTGTTTACTGACGGTTCGCAGGGCAACGTGCTTTCTTCCCTCCCGGTTCCAGCAGGTCCGAACAACACCCGTGGTTACTCGCCGCTATGGCAGGTGAACCTGGTTACCCGAAACAGTGCGGCGAATAAGACGCTGTACACATCCTCTGCGGCAATAACGGCCGCCGGGCCCACGGGCACTGGCGACCTGGCGATTACCTCAACGACCATTATCGTCGAGTGCTCGGTAGTTCTCGGTATTGCGCCCACCGGACAGTTGCCGGGGACCAAAATCGACCTCGACGCTGCCACGTTTGCCGCGGGCAGCGCCGTGACCTCGACAGCCAACCTGCCTTTGCAAGCGGGGTACTTTAACCATGAACCCGCGCTCTACATCACGCCGGAGGTGGGAGTGGGCGCCGGCGCCACCAGCGCGGATGCCACGACCGCGAAGAGCATTGCGCAGGGCTTCAACGCCAATTACATCCCAACCGCTTTCAGTACTCTGAACGACCACAACAGCGCGGTAGACGATATCTATGTATTTACTAACTTCAAGCAAGGAAATGTACTTGCTTCCTCACCGCATCCCGCCGGCTTTCAAAACACAGACCCGAATTACACGCCGTTATGGCAAATTAATTTGGTGAAATGGAATTCCGGCTTCAAGCCACGTCGGCTGACTTCACAGCAGGATCTCCTTGATGCCCAAAAGGATAACGAAGTGACTATTACACTGGCCCCAATTATCGTGGAGTGCTCGGTGATCTATACTCCGGGCGGCGGTCCGCTGCCTGGAGCTGAGATCACCGCGTCAACAACTCGCCATGATTTTCGGCCTTAAAGCGTCTCCCCGCCCTTTGCCCTGACTCCTGTGGGAGTGAGGAGGCTCGTAGCAGAGGGTAACAACGCTTTTGCGGCACGAAAAGCTGACTGCTGGATACCGAAGAGCAAAACCGCAGCTCTCTCCATGTAAGTGGAGAGAGCTGCCATCCGGCTCAACGAGATGAACATGATTGGACATAAGGCAATAGCCCACCAGGTCGAGGGCATATCGCTCGATGCTCTGTTGCAGCAGTTCAAGGTAGACCTTACGCTCCGCGTCATTCTCCAGGATGAAGCGCCGGGCATTCCCTCGTTGCGTAACGTGGTGAGCAATATCAAGAGCAACAACGCGCGCGAATCGCAATAGCTCACGACCTCTTAAGGGGCTGCCAAAGCCTGATAAAGGCAGCAGCATCCTACGCCGATCTTCGAATAGGGGGATGAATTCTCTTTGCGTGCCAACATTAAAAGTATGACCAGCCGTTAGGCAACTCCAACTAAGTGTACTTCTCTATTCTATTGTGAGCCGAAATGAAGTTCGATTTGCGTTCCATGTGGGCGAGGCCTCGGTGGACGTCCACTCTTCTGAGGAGCTAGTCGCCCTTGTCCCGAAACGTCAGGATCGAACGACACGAACGAAAATTATGGGGGTAATTTCGTCTGTCCCGAAACCCCCCGAAACCCCGAAACCCCCGAAACCCCCAGCTTCCGGCGAAGCGCTCCAGTCCGGTGAGCTGAACCTGCCTATGACTGAGCTGTAGTACCTTGCTCCGAAGTAGTCGAGTCCCGATTCGTTATCTCGTTCTTTGCCGGTATAACAGGATCGTGAAAAACACACCGCAGGTATACAAATGGCGGAGTGCATCGTACTGCTATTCTCTCCCGTCATAGGCTCACTACTGCTTCGGCGGATCGACATGACCCGATTCGTGAACAAGCGTGTCGGCCGGTACGCTTGGCTTTGCAACAGGAGGAACCTCCGATATAGGGGCATGGAACTTCATAGACTTCACGACGATAGAACCATCGTCTGGCGAAGCATTCTTGCATGACGGGAAATCGTAGTGGCACCTGAAGAGGCCCACGACCGTCACTGGCGCGTATCGAAGTTTTCTCGCCGCAAGGTTGTCCCCCGGATGTTCTCCCGGCGGCAACTGCGACATCGCATCGATAGTCGATTGCTCGGTCAAAAAGCCATACTTCTTTGAATCGGGAGGGCTTAGAGATACCCGAATTCCCACCGATCCAGGGCAACCGAATGTGAGGTCGCTTCTCTCAAAACCTACTGTATATCTACCCTCGACGGTCACCATTTTCCCGTTGTAGCGGTTTGAGTATCTGATCAGTTCGCAACCAGATACTGACTTGGCGGCGTTTGTCTGTGCAGACGAGACTGCTCCCATTGCACAAAACGTTAAAAGGCAAGCCAATAGGCAGTACTGCAATCTATTTGGGGTCATTTTGCACGTCCTGTTTGTAATCTTCGACGGCTATCCTAAATGCCGCTCCGGGATCATATGGGACATCGCGCTGATATGTCGTGATTCCTCGTATTGAGAAGGAATCCATATTGCTAGGCATTATCGACGTTCCAGCAAGACCATTCAGAATCGTTTGACTGACTGACTCCGCCCTCATCTCGCTTCCAAAACGCGCAGTACCCGATGGAGCACCATCGACAATATGCTGGCCTTCATGTCCCACTAGTACAGTTGATCCCAGATTGTTTCCAGATGCCTGCTGTGAAAAGTTAGAGGCAAGACTAACGCCGATTGTTCCCTTGTCTATGGATTTGGTCTCCCCACCCGTATTGGCAGCGCCGCTGAATCCAATCTGTACTGTTTTGCCGTTCGCCGTCTTGGTGTCACCGGCGCCCCCATATGCGGAGAGAATTGCGCCGATTTGTTTGTACTCCTTGCTGCCCTCCTTAAAGTTGCCTTGAGCCGCTTTGAGATTGTCCAGCCTGCCCTGGAACGCTTTGTCGTTCGCCGAATCGCACTTCGCACCATCGGCACACGTGTAGTGACCGTCTGGATCGTTCCTCGAAAGCGGGTTATTCCAGACATAGCTGTAAAGATTCAGCGACTGCGGATCGTCAAGCTTCGCGTATGGTACGGGCTGAACTTTCGCACTCCAGTCCGGGGACATGAACCGGCCCATCGCACTGCTGTAGTACCTCGCGGCGAAGTAGTCGTTGCCCGATTCGGAATCGCGTTCTTTGCCGGTGAAGTGAAGTTGGTTGGCATCGTCGGCGGTGTTGGGTGCGCCAGTGACATTCCCGCAGTTGAGTGCGTCGCCGAAGGGCAGGCTCTGGCAGTTCTCTTCGGCAGTGCCGTCAGCAGCGGTCTGTACTCGGCGTGTGCCGAGCGGGTCAGTCAGTTGGAAGTGCAGCGCCGGAGCACCACTGGAAACGATGTCGTAAGTCGCCAGTTGCTGTCCGCCGCCGTAAACGTTGGTCCGCTCCCACGTGCCGTTGCCGGTGTAATTGGAGAGCTGCTCGCCCCCTTGGCCCAGGATATACCCCTCGATCAGCTGACCGCCCCGTAGAGCCTGGCCTGAGCTGTCCCGGCCAATATCGTTCCACATAAAAAGAGAGCGGCCGGCATTTCTGCCGGCCGCTCTCGTCATTCCACTTCTGTGTGATTACCGGTGTCCACCACCACCGCCGCCATGGAATCCACCACCACCGCCGCCATGGAATCCACCACCACCGCCGCCATGGAATCCACCACCACCGCCGCCATGGAATCCACCACCACCGCCGCCATGGAATCCGCTGATGCCGCCGCCTCCAACGTGACTAGGCTGGAAGTGTACTCCGGCTGACGGGCCACCGACGCGACCAAAGTTCCCGGCGCGGCCGTATCCTACCCCGCCGCCACGGTAGCCTTCGCCACCGCGGAAAGCCTGACCGCCATATCCATAGCCGTGTCCATAGCCACCGCGTCCATAGCCATATCCGCGTCCATATCCATAGCCTCGGCCATAGCCGTATCCGGCGCGTCCATAGTAGCCATGACCCCATCCGCGTCCCCAATAGCCGTGATACCAGGGGCCCGCACCGATGAACAGACCGCCAACGAACCAGCTAGGTCCGTAAAAGCCATAAGGCGCGCAAGCATAGGGGTAGTAGCTGTAGTAGCCCCATTGGCAAACAGGAGCTGGATAGCCGTAGTCACCATAGCCGGCGTAGCCATAATCGGCATAGCCCGGGTCAACGCCAACACCAACACCTACACCAACTTGAGCCTGTGCGGGAGTGGAGAGAAACGCCGCGGGCGCCACCATGACACCGAGCAGCACGAAATAACGTAGGAAGCGCATTTGTAAACCTCCGCGCCTAGTAACCAACCGCATCGGCGCATCTACCATCACTCCGGCTATTCTCGGGGTGCCTACTCCTTGTTAACAGCACTTTCACCATAAAGTTGCGCCATCGTGGGGAACTCTGGCAATAACTCATTTTCCACATCCGAAAGATCACCTCGGCGCACCCCGCTACACCAGATTAGATGCTTTCTTGCCACATTCGGTAGCGGTCTCTGAACGGGCTGTTACATTAGGGAGTGACCGTGAGCAACCTACCCTCGCCTGCCATGTTTGCCAAAGCACAACGCGTTCATTTCATTGGCATTGGCGGCATCGGCATGAGCGGCATCGCCGAAATTCTCCTCACGCTTGGCTACGCGGTTTCCGGTTCCGATCTGCGCCGCTCGAGCATTACCGACCGCCTGAGTGGCCTCGGAGCCACAGTCTTTGAGGGCCACGCCGCCGGCAATGTGGTCGGTTCTGGCGTCGTTGTCACCAGTTCCGCGGTGAATGAGCAAAATCCTGAGGTCATGGAGGCGCGCCAGAGAAAAATACCCGTCATTCAGCGAGCCGAGATGCTGGCCGAACTCATGCGCCTTAAGTACGGCATCGCCATCGCCGGCATGCACGGCAAAACCACCACCACTTCGATGATCGCGACCGTTCTCGCGGCCGGCGGACTCGACCCCACGGTGGTGGTGGGCGGCAGAGTCGACACCCTGGGCTCGAACGCCCGGCTGGGCAAGTCTCAGTACCTGGTGGCCGAAGCCGATGAAAGCGATCGCTCTTTCCTCAAACTTTCGCCCATCCTGTCCGTGGTGACGAATCTCGATCGCGAACACATGGACTGCTACCGCGACATGGAAGACGTGGAAGCGGCCTTCCTCCAATTCATGGAGCGGATCCCATTTTACGGGGCATGCACCGCCTGCATCGACAACCCGCAGCTGGCTGCACTACTGCCCCGTGTCCAGCGAAGGGTTTTTACTTATGGCATGTCGCCGGCCGCTGACTATGTGCTGCGCATGCTGCCGGCAGCCGAGGGCGCGCGCGCGCGCTTCGAGGTGGCAGTAGCCGCCGGCGGTCTCGTACTCGGACCCTTTGCTTTGAACGTGCCCGGCAGGCACAATGTGTTGAATGCAACCGCTGCGGTGGCGATTGCCACCCAGCTTGACGTTTCGGTAGAAAACATTGCTCGTGGCCTGCGCGAATATCGCGGAGTAGACCGCCGCTTTCAGTTGAAGGGCTGTGCCCGGGGAGTGACTGTCGTCGACGACTACGGCCACCATCCCACCGAAATCCGCGCCACCCTCAATGCTGCGCGCGAATCAGGCTACAGCCATGTCCACGTCATCTTCCAGCCGCACCGCTACACCCGCACCCGCGACCTCATGGACGACTTCGCAACCGCCTTCGGCGACGCCGACACGGTGCAGGTATTGGATATCTACGCCGCCAGCGAAGAGCCAATCGCCGGCGTAGACGCCAAAGCACTCGTGAGCGCCATTGGCCGCAAAGAAGTGCAGTACGCCGCGAGCTTCGATGAAGCCGTCGCCCGAGCCGTGGCATCCGCAAAAGAAGGAGACGTCATCGTCACCCTGGGAGCAGGCAGCGTCTCCCACGCCGCCGGCGTCGTTCTGGAAGCACTCGGTCAAAAGAACTAGCCTTGCCGGTCGCACTCCACATGCAACCAATGTAACTGGCAACGCCGCAATTCATTACAACCCCGCATACCAGTCGTAACCCAGCTTGGTCCAATAATCATCCGGCTTCAGATCGGTATAAGCAATCAATCCAATCCGCTTGATCTGCTTGTACCCATACTTCATAGGAGCATGCAGGCGAAGCGGCGCACCATGATACTGTGTGAGCGGTTGGCCGCCGAGTTCCGTCACCAGCAGCATCTGCGGATGCAGGCAAACCTCAAAATCGTAACCGACATAGTAGTCTCCATTCGGCGTCTCCATATAGACGTACCGAGGCATCGTCCCATCCAGCTTCGTCTCAGGCGGATATGCCGCAATCAGATCGGCCATCCGGACACCACCCCAATGCGCGATCTGGCTCCAACCCTCGATGCATTTGAACTGCGTAACCAATTCATGCTTAGGCAGCTTCACGATATCGTCCAGAGTCAACAGCAAACCCGGCGTACCTGCTGCCAATGTGGACCGGCTTTTGCCCGCCTCCTCCATGCCCCGCACCACCTTACCCGCCCGCTCCCGGACGGTCTCAGGACCTGCAGTCAAAGGTGCCGAAGCCTTCCTCGCCCCAGGAGGCAACTTGGTATCGTGCCCCTGATCTTCCTTCGTCTGTTTCGGAGAGTAGCTGTATTCCCACGCCGTAACATCCGGCACGTACTGCGCATAGCTGCGCACATTGGCCACGCCCGTCATCTGCAATCGCCAGCTTTCAGGAACCATGGTCTGCTTCAGTCCCAGGACACCATTTACGCGAAGCTCTTCGGCCCGGGCTAGCGGATACGTCGGCGCCAGTGCGCGATCGTTGAACACCGCATGCGAAAGCCCCGCATTCATCTCAAAGGCCCTGCGCAGTATTTCCGGCTGCCTCCCGAGCCGCCGGTTGCCATCGATCCATTCATAAAATCCCCAACCAGCGGCAGCCGCCACGGCCGCGATCGCGAAGCTGCGGCGTGTATGTTTGCGGCTCTCCTGTAGTACCTGAGCATCGGCCGCTTCCTGCTCCGCTACGGAAGTTGGCGCGATGGCGTCTTCTGCGATGTGGGCCTTCTCGGCGTCCTGGTCGCTCATCTCCAACTCTTCCTTTCCTCCTCAAGTGATGGCTCCTGTACGGACTTCACTTCAAGACCGCTGATCATGCTACGGAAATTATTCCAACCTGCCAGAATCACCTGCGTCACATGGACCAAGAAAAAGCCGCAGAAGCCAAGCGTGAGCATGAAGTGCTCCCACCGGGCCATTTGATACCCGCCCAGCAGCGTCGTAAGCATATGTACCTGCGTCGGCTGATAGATAGCGAGGCCAGTGATCAGGCTCCCCGCACCCATCAGCACCACTGAGGTATAGGCAATCTTCTGTGCGCCGTTGTATTTCGTCTGTGGCGGCAGATACTTGCTTAGATGCAGGTCTTTGAGCGTCACATCGATAGCCTCTTTCAGGCTCTTGCGGTCGGGAACGATAAACCGCCACTCGCCGGAGAAGACCGTGTAGAGCACGTAGGCAATTCCGTTGATGGCAAAGATCCAGAAAAAGAAGAAGTGGTACCCCAGTCCCTCGGTCACATGGAAGGGAACGTGCAACGCCTTCCAAAATGCTTCCGGGAAAAAGCGAAAGAGAGTAAACGATCCCAGGCCTATCCGGTAAACCGCATGCGGATGCTTGTAGGCATTATCGGAATCGTTCCAATAGATAAGCATCCCGCTCCAGATCATGGTGAACAGGACGGGAAAGTTAATCCAGTGCATCCACCGGATCGCGAGCGGGTGCTTCTTCTCCAGCCGGATGCCTGGCACGACGGGCGCACTCAAGACCTCGACTGGCGCGACAGGCGCACTCAAGTCCTCGACTGGCGCGACAGGCACAACCGGCTCACCGGCCGGAGCCGCAGCCTCAACTTCGGCCAGCATCTCTTGTGGCTTGCCGGTAGCCTGCTCGCTGGCAATTAGCGAGTCAGCCTCTACAGGAGCTTCGCAATCAGAAGCCGGCTGGGATCCGTTTTTTTCCGGTTCATCCATGAATGATCCCCCGCACCTACTAGCAGCATCGCGCTTGGGCAGCCGGTGTGGCAAGAGCAGCTTTCCTGCCGCTCCCCATCAAACCTGCGAAACCTCGCAAAGTTACAACGATTCCAGTTCTTTGAGGCGCCGGGCCAAGGTTGACCAGATAACGCTGGCACTGCCTGTCTTCTTTGACCAGCGATGCTGCCCCGGTTACACAGAACGCGGTGCGAGGCTTGGGCGTGATTGGGGATCCGGGGGACATCCGGCTGCTAGAACAAATCAGCAAACAGGCGCGGGACCCAGGGACAAAGAACTTTGCCAGCGATGCGTTAGACCAGATTCGAAAGGAGAACGGACTTTAATCTGCGTAGTCGGAACAAAAAAACTCGTATGAGTTTGATCCTTTGGGGCTTGTCTGCAATAGGGTGATCTGCTGCCCTGCCTTGGCGTCGCTCGTCTGTGTTTGCTCGCCATCTCCTCCTTTTAAGTACTCACCATAGAGCTTGATGGCAGCTGACTTGGCCTCAGTGGCACCTTTTTGATAATCGTGTTTGGGAGTCAGTTCGACGCTTGGGGATTTTGGGAGAGGTTCCACCAGGTTGCATAGGCGTCTGCAACAGCTAGTCGCACGTCGTTTGAAACTTCAGAATTTGGAAAACGTTGTAGGAATGCCTGTCCGCGTTCAATCACCGTGTAGAACTGATCAGGTCCTTCGCGACAACTCGCTACACTCCATCCAAGCTGCGTCATCATAAGAAAGGCTTGACGTCCCCATCGAGAGTCGAGATAGTTCGTTGCAAGCGCCATTAAATCTATGGGGTTTGGCCCAACGAACCAGCGGGCATCTGGCTCGTAATAAAAGTAGTTGAGACCAAGTGTTCTCATCCTAGTCACGGCAGGTGGTGTTTGGCAGTTGGCGCATGACGATGGCACTTGGGACTAGCTCATGAACGCAAAAGGCTCGTGCCGGATAAAATGGTGAAAGTTCCGGGGTATTTCTAAGTTCAGTTAAAGCGTCCGGGAGCACCGCCATCGCGTCGGCTAGGCTTTGACTTTGCAGCGCCTGCACAATAGCCTGGCCTTGCTTGAACTCAGCTTCCTGGCAAGCCAAGGTTGAGACTGCAATAGATACTCTCTCCGTGTCAGGACTGTATAAAGCTAAACTGACACGACAGCCAAAACCGAGAACGGATGCGAGCACGAAGGTTCTTTCATCGCACTGCTTCTGACTCTACTCTCCATACAGCGACACGTTACGCCCAAAAGAGACGTTTCACAACGGGGCAAAGTGACAGGGAAAATTGACCAAAGACGATGGAAAGCGACAGATGGAAGTCTCCCGAATCGACACCCGCTCCAGATAGTAGAGTAAAAGAACTATAGAGCAACCGTATCCTCCCTAATACCAGAGTGATCCAGTTATGGCGGGTTAAGCCGAAGGGAACGAGTGCCTTACTTGCCCGAGGCCCGCCGGGCGGAGCCTCGTCGGTGCCAAATGAGCGGGATCTGGTCGGAATGAAGTAAGATCTGCAGCCAAATGCTCGCCCGCAAGATATTTCAAAAAGCAACCATCGCAGGTTGTGTCTAACTTGCCTAGGATAAAGGCTTGCAGCAAAAACACTTAACGGTCTCTTGCGCATCATGTAACCTCTGTGGTTGCAGTGACTTTGGTAAGGCCGGCTGGCTATTTAGGGATCGTATTTGGGTCCGTAGAAGGAGCGCCGATGATCTGCCCGCTTCCATAATGACTTGTGATCCAGGAGTCAAACTTGTTGAAGGAGTCTTGGCCAAGGACTTGATTCAACTTAGCTATCGTTTCTTGAACGATTGTGTCTTCTTCCTTTTGAGCCGCCTGAAACTCTGGCGGCGGCGACATCTTTAGGCTTTCACGCCCATACTGCCCCGACCACTCACCCCAGATCCTCTTTTGTTCGAGTCTATTTTCTTCTAGCCGGCGCTCAGCGGCGAGAAGAATGGCTCTTACCGGCAGTTCCTCTTCCTGGGGGAATTGAGCGGCCTTACTGTAGTTCTGCCTGAGACCGGGTTTACCTTCTTGTAGATCCCGCGCTACACGGGCATCTTCATTTGCCACGCGAAGAAAGAACATCTCATAGGCGACGTCTCGTGGAAATGGCTGAGATCCTTGGTCGGGCGAGCTGGGCCATATAGAGTTGCGGCACACAGAAGCGTCAAATTGCTGAAAGTCGTCCGGAGACAAGGCTTGCTTTAATCCGACCCAGGTGGTAACCAGTATCGTTCGCTCCGTCCGGCCAGCAACGGGCTTCAAACTGCTTCTTCGCGGTGGCGGTTCGCTGATAGGCGTCCAACGCGATGCCTAAAATCATATTCATGGTTCCGTTATCGATTCCAAATTTCGAACTGTAGTCGGTTGGGGCAGTAACGTGCTTGCCCTGCTGTTGTTCCCGCTCGATCAGATCGTGCTCTGCGCCCACAAGCTCAAAGAAAGCGTCGTAGCAGGCGATATTCAAAGGCGCATGGTATCCCGGAGGAAGCGCGTTAGGATCTGCCGTAATCTCCTGTGCCTGAACAGCAGGGACAACGGTAAATAGGCCGAAAGCAAGGATTTGCTGGAAGCACAGCGCGACTAGGGAGAACAAAAGTTGCCGAACGCACCAAATCACGGAGAACTCCTCAATACGACGGGTCCCACTTCGGACCAGCATTCCGCCCAGCGGAAGACATCTGTGCGGTGCGCACTCTCTGGCGACACCGAAGCAGCCTGCACCAGGTGGCCGCTGAACACACGCATGACAGGGTGCCTATTTCAACAAGTTCCTAGCTAGGAGGATTGAAGACGCTTCAATCTAACCAGTAGACCAATAGCGACCGTTATAAGACAGAATTGGGTAGCAATTGAAATCGCACCGATGATCGGATGGCCATGCGTGAACAAGAGCCCTGGTACTGCGGCCAGGGATGCTGAGGAAGCGGCGGCGGCGACGGCCTTCCTACGTAGACGTCCCGAACTCAGACTTCTGATCGGAGTGTGAACACACATATCTATTACCCCTGAAAACGTTGATGATGATCCACCTTCCGCAAGCCCGATGTCTCAGACACGATGACGCTTAGTCGGTCCTGCGATACCAAATCATCGCAACAAGCTTCACAACGACGAACGTCATGGCGACCACAAAAAGATCCCAACTCCAAAGATGGTTGAAGTAAAAGCGGTATGCAAAGAGGAGGATTGCCAGCACTCCTCCGACAATCCCAGCGAGGCTCGTCGACTTGAGGCGGTGATGGAGGAAGCGTTCGTCGACGACCTTACCTAGAATGGCACTACTCATTTCTCCTCCAGCGTGAAGACCTGTTCAAAAGGACAACTGAAAGCTCGGGCGAGTAGCATCCCGAGTTGCAGGCTCGGCACATACCTTTCCCGCTCAATCGAATTGATGCTTTGCCTCGAAACGCCAACGAGTGACGCGAGCTGCTCCTGTGTCCACTGACGCTCAGTCCGAAGAATCTTAACGCGGTTTCTAATCACTGGCGCGATGTAAAGCTAGCTTTCCAAACCAGCGTAGCTAGAATGCGGTCCGTTGTAAAGTGCGCTTTCCATTCTTAGGAAGCACTCGTACAAAAGGCAAGCGAAAAGCACAGAGATCAAAGCGAGACAAGCCTGATCCTACTTACTCAACTCAACCGAAAGAATCTGTCCGCCAACGGACTTGTCGGAAACTTCAGCGTAGACCACCATGGCCTTCACGCCTTCGATGTCCGTGCACGGGTTCAGATCGCTCTTGGGCGTGAAATTCGCCGCGCTGAAATCAATTTTGTTGAAGTCATTGCGATAAAGCGTCACCGGCTGTCCCTTGCCGGCCTGCTCGACGCTCAGCGTAAGTATCGTTGGATACCCGCACTTCACACGGCGTAAGATCCCTCGCACCGTGTGGTGTGTGCCCGTCGGCGCCTCGGTTGGATATTTCGAAGCCGCCGTTGGGCTGTCTGGCCGGATGACATACGTGCGACCGTCACTGCTGACGATCGTATTGGTACGCGTGTCGGCGACTATGGTAGACCCGGATGCGTACGCCACTTGCTGCGGCGCCTGCTCCCTTCGCTTCAACTCCGCCTGGTACTGCACAATCTGGTCGATATGTATCTGTACCGTACTCACCTGCACAGGATTCTTCGCCACGTGGATCGATGCTCGCAGGACGGCGAGTGCGTCATCGTAGCGCTGATTGTTCATCAGCACCATCGCGGCATTCATGCGATAGTCCAGATTATCGGGCTCCAGGGTGATCGCCTGGATATTGAGCATATGCGCTTCCTGCACCTTCGCCGGATCCTTCGCATAGTACCGGGCGAGCGCATCATAGGCAGGGGCGAAGGTAGGGTTCAGCTTCATGCAGGCGCGAAGACTGGTTTCGATCTGAGGGTCCTGCTGCTCGCCTCCCGATTGCAACGACATGGAAGCAAAATAATAGTGCGCCAGGTAGCTCTGCGAATCGAGCTTCACCGCTTCGCCGTACCATTTCCTTGCCGCGGGCAAGTCGTCCTCGCGAAATTTGATGTAACCCATGGTCTCGTGCGCCAGGGCATTGTTCGGGTCGTCGCGCAGGGTGGCTTCAATCAATGTTTGCGCTTCTTTAGTCCGCTCGGTGTTCACCAGGATATCGGCGCGGATGGCATCGGCATCCGCCGTCATGACCGGACGGGCCGTAAATGCAGTCTCGTCCACCGTAACCACTTTACTCATCTTGAACATCATGAACTGGCCCTGCGCTATGTAGCTATTGAGCGATTTCTGCAACACATTCAAATCGCCAAAGGACTCCTGGGCGGCAACGAGTGAATCCTCTTTCTTGCTCAGGCGGTCCGCGTAGTCCTGCAGGCGATTTGTACCTTTCTGCGCATCCGAGATCTCGATGTAATGCGTCAGCGCCCACGACTCCGCATAGAAGACCGAACCCTTCTGTTCCTCGTGGTAGTAGGGCGAAGTTGCATCGACCTTGAGCAGCGTAGCCAGCGGCAATAGCTTGTTCTGCCGCAGATACAAAATGTCATCCGTGCTCGGCTGCCCCAACAGTACTTCCTTTTGCTGGATGTCCGTGTTTTGGTAGAACTCCGCCAAACCCTCGTTCAGCCAGAGCGGAAGCCACTCACTCGAGTTGCGCAGCATGTAGTGGGTGTACTCGTGATACACGGTTGCAAAGGGATGCTCGCCCTCTGCATCGAGCCGCAGCAAAATGTAATTCTTGTCGGGTGCGCGCATGAACATGCCGGCAAGGTCAAGCTTCCCCTTGCCAAGGTAGGCCTCAGGCTCGAGGGTCTGAAACGCCTTCTTGTCTTTCACTGCGACGACCACAATAGGAGATCCGGCGCTATCGGCTGCGGCAGGCATCAGGAGATGAAAAATGCCCCGCATGCGCTCAAACTCGGCTGCCACATGCCGTGCCTGCTTCTCGTTGCTATCGGTAAGCACGACAAAATGTTGGCTCCGCACCTCTGTCCAATGTTCGGTGGTGTCGCGTGCCGAGGCAGGCAGAGATAACGTCAGAAGGAACAGCAAAGTAAGTGCGCGAGGCATAAGTGCGGAGAGATTACCCTAAGAATCCATTTGACGGAAGAACAATCAACGGGTGACCAAACCTGCCGGGTATTCATTGGTAACCACAAGCTGTCGAGAGGCAGCGAACGATGAACCGGTATGATGGCCAAGGTTACATATAAGGAGGTCCTTCCCATGAAGCGTTACGGTCAGGTCGTACGGCTGAAGCCAGAGTGGAGAGAAGAATATCTTAGGCACCATAGCGAGCCGTGGCCGGGAGTATTAGCCACCATCGCGGACTGTAACCTGCGCAACTACTCCATCTTCGAGCACGGTGATTTGCTTTTCGCCTATTTTGAACACCATGGAAACGACTTCCCGGCCGACATGAAGAAACTCGCGGCCTGCCCGGAAACACAACGCTGGTGGACGCTCATGTTCCCCATGCTGGAAATGCTGCCGCCCGCCGTCGAGGGACAGCGATGGAGAGATCTGCCTGAGATCTTCCACTTCGACGGACAGTAACCACCATAGAACTCGTTGCGGAGCCCTCTATTCGAGAGACACCTTCAGGCCATCCGCACGCGCGGGCGCCGTTACACCCCAGCGTCCATCCTCTAAGGCCAGAGGCGCGCTCTTCCCATCCACCGTACCGCGCCTGGCCTTTGGGCGCCAACCCACAACTTCTACTCGATAAGCGCTCCACCACGGTTTCCACTGGCCTTCTTGTACACGCGCAGCGCTTTCGTTGTGAACCCATGCGCATTGGCTTCGACGGCTACACCGCTCGTGCGGGCATCGGGCAGCACCGCCCATGATGCATCCTCTGGTGCCGAGTCGCCCTTCCACATGCGTACCCGAAGAATGTCATCGCGTAGCGCAACGACCTCAATCGTGGTGCCGTCCTCCGTGGCGATCAACCCGTTTGAAGCGGAAGTGATTTGTTGAGTGAATGCATTGGCCGGGCAAAGGAGCAAAGTGGCGAGGGCGGCAGAAGCAAGGAAGGGAAGCGGTCTTTCCAACATATAATTGTAGGTCCGTGCCTCGATCAAGAGCGGCGTAAAGCATCCCTTCTAATCTACTTGTTCGTCAAAGTCGAGAAATTCGCTCAGGCCAGGCTCTACGGGACTTGGTCGTTTGTTTCGTAGCCCCATTGAGGGGTACGGGTTTTAGCCCGCTGAAGGGTATGGGCTACCTCGCCGCAGCGAGCATTAGCCCGTACGTCAATGCTGGGAACAAGACGCGGCTTCAGCCGCCGAGGGAAACCGGCTTTACCCTCAGCGGCTTAAAGCCGCTTCCATCCTATGAATCGATGTACGGGCTAAAGCCGCGGCGAGGTAGCTCGCTGCGGCGAGGGAGCCCGTACCCTTCGAACCTTTCAGAATTTGGACAACTCTGAGAAGCCGGCAACCAGGGCAACCTGCTTATTCTGAACTGATTCTGAAGCTCCCTGAGATCCTTCTCTCAATTGGCGCCTCCTGTCCAAGTAACCGTTTACATGGCCCGGATGCCTTGTTTTTCAAAAAATTTGTTGACAAAAAAACTAATAACGCTTTTCTAACACTCTTTCCCGCATCCAACTAAGCTCCGAGGACTATGGTTCGGTCTCCGAATCGTTCGTCGGGTGAAGAGCAGCAAGAGCTGCCAGCAACAATCTCCCAATAGAGATCCGGCCACACATTGCTTAGTTTTGGAGGCGAGTATGAGACGTTTTTCTTTATGGGGCCTGGCCCTCATAACGGCCTTGATGCTTGGCGTACGCCAACCTTCATTCTGCCAGACAACCGCATCGATCACGGGTACCGTTGAAGATGCAACGGGTGCAGCTCTTAACGATGCAACCATAACCGCAACTGACACCGAGCGCGGCACCTCGACCACCGCGAAAACAAGCTCCGGTGGTGTATACAACTTTACTGACTTGCCCATCGGCACCTATGAAATAAAGGCAGAAGCTGCCGGTTTTGACACTGCGGTGCAGTCGCCCATCACCCTCGTCCTCAATCAGAGGGCTCGTATCGACTTCAGAATGAAGGTCGGCATCGTTACCAACACGGTGCTGGTCAGCTCCGAGGGCCCGCTGCTCCAGGCCGACACCACCCAGGTCAGCACGCTGATTAACTCCAGGACCATCACGAGTATTCCGCTGGCCACGCGTAACTACGTCGAGCTAACGTTGCTCGCTCCCGGGAGCGTAACCCCCGACAATGCCTCCTTTAACACCGGAGACAATGTAGCCTCCGGCGGCCGTCCCTCCATCAACGGAAACCGCGAACAGTCGGACAACTTCATCCTCGATGGTTTGGACAATAACCTCACCTCTGAAAATGAGTTGGGGTTCACGCCATCGCCTGACGCGATCGAAGAGTTCAACCTGATCACGAACAACGCTCCCGCCCAGTTCGGCAATTTTCAGGGCGGCATCATCAATGCCTCGATCAAGTCTGGCACTAACGATTTCCATGGCGCTATATGGGAGTTTTTTCGTAACGACGTCCTGAACGCCAACCAGTGGGAAAACAAATTCCTCGGTCCCGGCAATTTTCTGGCCCGTCCGGCTCTGCGCTGGAACATGTTCGGCGGCGCGCTCGGCGGCCCGATCTTTAAGGACAAGCTGTTTTTCTTTGTCGACTATCAGGGGCAACGTTTCGACCACCCGTCTACCAGCCAGTTCCTAAGCGTTTTTACGGCGCCTGAGCGCAATGGTGACTTCTCGCAGATTTCTACGCCGTTGAAGAACCCGATTACTGGTGCGCCTTACATCAACAACCAGATCCCGATTTCGCAGAGAGACCCCGTGGCGGCCGCCCTGTTCGCTTCCCCGTTTTACCCGGCGCTCGTCAACAACAACCCCATCAACAACGCGGTCAACAACGTTACCCAGCAGTTCAATACTGACCAGGGCGACGCGAAAGTCGATTGGAACCTCACCCAGAAAGATCGAGTGAGCGCACGTTACTCGCAGCTGTACCAGAACGATCCGCTGGTCAACTCCCAGCTCATTCTCGGCAACACGTATACGAAGGCGCCGATTCACAACATCGTCACGAGTTGGACGCACACCTTCAACCCTAGCCTGCTGAACACAGCTCGTTTTGGCTCATCGTGGATCACCATTCTGACCGGTACGACTTTTACCCCCGCCATCGGTAATTTGGGAACGCAACTTGGTATCGCCAACGCCAACACAGCCGGTCCTGGTCTGCTGTTGCTGGGTTTTGGCGGTGGTACGGCTCCGGCTCCGGGCGTCGGAACACTTACGAACATGGGTAGCAGCGTCGTAACCCAGAACTTTACCAACACGGTTATTCAGGCCGAGGACGGCCTGGTCTACACGCACGGCAAACACGTCATCAAGACGGGCTTCCAGCTCTGGCGCTATCGTCTCAACATTTTCTATAGCGGCAACAGCGGTCAGTACGGCTCTATCCTCTTCGGCGGTGACTTCACCGGCGATCCGGCAGGTGACTTCTTCACCGGCTATCCTGTGGCAACTGGCAAGGGTGTAAGCGCTGGTGGCACCTGGCATCAGTTCTCCACCCTGTTTGCAGGCTATGCTCAGGATGATTGGCGCGTCACGCCGACTTTGACACTGAACCTCGGCCTTCGCTATGAAGCACACACCCCATGGGTTGAACTCAACAATCGTCAGAGCAACCTGGACCTGGTCAGCGGCCAGATTATGTTTGCTGGTCAGAACGGAAACGGCCGTGCCCTCTACAAGTCGGTTTACGGCCTTCCCGATTTCCAACCCCGCGTCGGCTTCGCCTGGTCACCGGGTCTCTGGGGTGGCAAGAGCGTCCTTCGCGGAGCCTACACCATTTCCAACTACTTGGAAGGAACCGGTACCAATCTGCGGCTTCCGCGTAATCCTCCCTTCACCCCAACCGAAGTAGGCGCACAATACTTCGTGCCGACGGTCACGACTGGGTCTGGCCCGGGAGGCCAGGTGCCAGGTGACCCGTTCCAGGGCGCTATCTTCTACGTATGGGACAAGACTGTTCAGCCGGCCATGTCTCAGCAGTGGAACCTGACCGTTCAAAGCGAAGTCAATCCCACCACGACGCTGCAAGTCGGTTATGTAGGCCAGCATGGAACGCACCTCATGGTTCCGACGCCCTACCTGCAGAGGACCTTGACCAATGGAGTGGTCACCCCGACCCTCTACTTCCAGGGCAATCCGGAGCTGATCAACAAACTTTCCCAGGTTTCGGGAACTTCGTCGACGGGCTTCCAGACCTACAACGGACTGCAAGCCGTGTTGCAGAAGCGCATTTCGCACGGACTGGAAGGTCAGCTTGCCTATACCTGGTCGCACTGCTTGACCAATAACATCGGCTACTACGGTTCCGGTGGTGCCGCGACGCAGGCCGCAAACGGGTCGCCCTACTACCAGAACCTGTACGATCCGCATGCTGACTACGCAAGCTGCTACTTTGACTCTAGGAACATCTTTTCTGCCTACGCGACCTACGAACTGCCGATCGGCAAGGGCAGGGCGATGGGCGGCGACATGAACTCTTTCGCGAACGCAATCGTGGGCGGCTGGACGGCTTCGACCATTATCTCCCTCCACAGCGGCTTCCCGCTGGGTGTCTCCGAAGCGACCGACACGTCCGGTACCGGTTCGCGAGGACCTCGCCCGAACTGCTTAAGGCAAACCGTCTTCGGCCGTCAAAAGAGCTTCTCCGGCGGCGCCTTTCAGGGTTATCAATGGATGGATCCCGGCGGTTACTCTGAACCGGCAACGGGAACTTTTGGCAACTGCCCTCTGCAGGGACCCGTGACCGGACCCGGATATACCGACACCGACATCGGCCTCTCAAAGGACTTTCACTTTACCGAGGCCAAGTACCTCCAGTTCCGTGCAGACTTCCTGAACGCCTTCAACAACGTCCAGTTGCGCAGCCCGAACTCGAACTTCCCAAGCAGCACCTTCGGGCTGGTCAATGTTTCACAACCCGCAAGGAACATCCAGTTCGCCCTGAAGTTCCTCTTCTAGGGGACTGATGAACTCAGGGGCACACGCTTCACCAGCGTATGCCCCTTTTTTCTTGCCCGCAGCTCAAACCTCGCGCGTCTCATCTGCCTCGCCCCTGCTCCTGTACCCACAAACGCTGATGCATTCCCAAGGGCCCGCGAAGGCCGGCATGTCATTTGACAATGCTGGTGAAACGGACAAGCTTCCAGGTGAACAAAGGGCATTGCTAAGCATTCTGCGTCTGAAGGGTTCGTTCCTGATGATATGTTTCTGAAAGGTTTGAAGGGTGCGGGCTACCTCGCCGCAGCGAGCTGTTAGACCGCACATAGATTCAGAACTGAAGGGTACGGGCTTTTAGCCCGTACATTGATTCCCAGGATGGAAGCGGCTTTACAGGCTGCGGAAAAAGTCAATTTGGGCGTGGGCATGAAAAATCGCAACGCACTACAAAGCCCGTAGAGCGATTTGTGAGGCTCGGGTGATGATTTTCTATCACCAATTTCGACCCTTGTTTTGGCCTTCTTTGACTTTTTCCGCAGCCTGTTTAGCCGATGAGGGTAAAGCTGGGGTTTTCTCTCAAGGAAAACCTGAGGCGTCGCACCGCCCGAAAAATCCAAACCACGAAGGGTATACATGCTGCACCGGCTCAGCTCGCTCGATCTAACTCTGGTAGCCATCTATCTTGCCGGCATCACGATCTTCGGTCTGCAGTTTCGCAGCAAAGACCGCTCCCTCAAGTCCTACTTCCTGGCCGGCCGCAAGATTCCCTGGTGGGCCATTGCGCTCTCCATCGTCGCCGCGGAAACCAGCACCCTCACTATCATCAGTGTTCCCGGCCTCGCCTACACCGGCGACTGGGGTTTCCTTGAAATTGTCATGGGCTATCTACTGGGCCGCATCGTGGTGTGCGTTCTTTTTCTCCCACGCTATTTCCGCGGCGAACTGCTCACTGCCTACGAGGTCATCGGTGAGCGTTTCGGCCCGCGCCTGCACAAGCTAACTGCGTTCCTGTTCCTGTTCCTGCGCGCCGCCGCCGAAGGAGTCCGCGTCTTTGCCGTGTCGATCGTCGTAGGCATGGCTATCGGCACAGGCGACGTCGCCTCCATCGCCATCATTTGCGCACTCACGCTGATCTACACGCTGGAGGGCGGAATGGCCGCAGTCATCTGGACCGACGTCGTACAGATGGGCCTCTATGTCGCCGGCACCATTGTGAGCTTCGTTCTGTTAGGTCATCGCGTTCCGGGAGGATGGCACGCCATTCACAGCGTGGCCTTAGTGAGCGGCAAGCTTGCCATTTTCCACTTCGCGTTGAACCTCAGCACAACTTACACCTTCTGGGCAGGCCTGGCCGGCGGCTGCTTCCTGACCATGGCAAGCCACGGCACCGACCAATTGATGGTCCAACGCCTGCTCGCAGCGAAAGATTTGCGCGAGTCGCGCATCGCTTTGCTGGCGAGCGGCGGAGTCATCCTGGTACAGTTCGCCCTCTTCCTGGCGATTGGCACTGGTCTCTATTATTTCTATGGCAGCGGGACTCACGGCCTGGTGACTACCAGTCCAGACCGTGTATTTCCTGCCTTTATCGTGACCGAAATGCCGCGCGGCCTGGCTGGCCTGATGGTGGCGGCCATTCTGGCCGCCGCCATGTCGAACCTCAGTGCAGCCGTCAATTCGCTCAGTTCCAGCAGCATGGTCGACTTCTACATGGCCTGGAAGCCTGATGCCGATGACCGGCAACGAGCCCGCTTGTCACGCATCATGACGTTCTTCTGGGCGGTGCTCCTCTTTGCGCTTGCCTTGCTGTCGCGTAGCGGTGGCCATGTCGTCGAGGTGGGCCTATCCATCGCCTCCGTGGCCTACGGAGCCTTGCTCGGAGTCTTTTTACTCGGTACTCTTACCAAAACTGCAACAGAAACAGGTGCAATCATCGGCATGATCGGCGGATTGGTAGTCAACGTGTTCCTCTGGAAGCAGCCTGCCTGGTTGATGCTTCCTAAAGTAGCCTTTACCTGGTTCGTCCTTATTGGTTCGCTCCTCACCTTCGCCCTCGGATGGACCGTGAGCAAAGTTCTGCCCGCCAAAAAACAAGCCGTTAAGTTCGCGGCTCTTCTGTTTCTCGTCGCCGCGGTGGCCACGCCGCTGCATGCTGCGGAAAACGAAGACGTCCAGACTCTCGACCGCAGCATCGACCAGATCGTGGAAGCCGGCATAGCTGCCAAGAAATTCCCTGGCGCCGTGGTTATCGCCGGGCATAACGGGCAAATCATCTTCCATCGCGCCTATGGCAGCCGCTCGCTCACGCCTGCACCCGAAGCGATGACCGAAGACACAGTCTTCGATCTCGCATCCTTGACTAAAGTGCTCGCCACCGCTCCCGCGGTCATGCAGCTTTACGAGCAGGGGAAATTTTCACTCAACGATCCCGTGTCGATGTATTTGCCCGAGTTCGCCGTCAACGGCAAGCAGGATGTCACCATTCGCCAGTTGCTCACGCACTACTCGGGTCTGCCGCCCGATGTTTCGCTCGATGACGCCTGGGAGGGTAAAGAAGAAGGTCTGCGCCGTGCCTTTAGCTCAACCCCCGTGACCGCGCCCGGAGTGCAGTTCCGCTATAGCGATATCAACTACCTTTCGCTCGGTGCCCTGGTCGAGAAGCTTTCAGGCCTGACCCTCGATCAATATCAGCTAAAGTACATGGCACGGCCGTTAGGCGTGGAGCACATGCGGTACCTTCCGCCCGATTCGTGGCACAACGACATCGCGCCGACGCAGTATGACAACGGCGTGATGCTACGCGGGGTTGTTCACGACCCGACCGCGCGCCGAATGGGCGGAGTCGCGGGCCATGCCGGGCTATTCAGTACCGCGGGTGACGTAGCCATTTATGCGCAGAACCTGCTCGATCGGCTCGCGGGCAGGCCAAGCAGATTTCCTCTGCAGCAGCTGACCCTCAAAAAGATGACCACTCCCGGCCAGCCTGCAACCGGCACCGCTCTGCGCGGTCTCGGGTGGGATATTGATTCGCCCTACTCCAGCAATCGCGGCGAACTATTTCCCGTCGGCTCGTTCGGCCACACTGGCTTTACCGGAACGTCCATCTGGATGGATCCCTCCAGCGATACCTATGTCGTGTTTCTCTCGAACGCTGTCTACCCCAATGGACCGACCGGCATCAATGCCATCCGCGGCGGTGTAGCGAACGCCGTGGCCCGCTGGGTGAAGCTCCAGCCCGATCACGGGGAACTCGCTGCCTCTCTGACCGGCTACAACGAGTCCGTAGCCGGCGAACGCCGTTTGACCGATCGCAACGGAAACGTCGCCAACGGCATCGACATGATGGAGCAGGATCACTTCTCTGTGCTTGCCGCATTAGCGGCCAGTCACGGTGGCAAACTGCGCCTTGGGCTTCTTACAAATCAGACCGGGCTTGATGCGCAGGGCCGCAGGACCATCGACATCCTGGCTAAAGACGCGCCGGCATCCGTTCCCGGCCTCAAATTGACCACCCTCTTCAGCCCGGAGCACGGCATCAATGGAGTGCTCGATCGAGAAGGCATTGCGAATACAACCGATGCTGCCACCGGCTTACCGGTGACCAGCCTCTATGGTTCCGCTGCGCAGCGTCGCCCGTCACCCGAAACAGTGCGTGGGCTTGACGCGGTCGTCATCGACATTCAAGATGTCGGCGTTCGCTTTTGGACGTACCTTACACTCACCCGATATTTCCTCGAGGTGGGCGGCCAGACCGGAACGGATATTGTGGTGCTCGATCGTGCTAATCCAATCACCGGTTCGTTCGTGCAGGGTCCGCTCTCTGATGCGGACAAAGAAAGCTACGTGAATGTCGCGCCTATTCCGGTGCGCCCCGGAATGACCCTGGGTGAACTCGCCCAGTACTTCAACGGAGAATTCAAACTGCAGGCAAAGCTGCATGTCGTCGCCGTGACCGGGTGGGAGCGAGGCGACTGGTTCGACGCAACGGGACTTACGTGGACGAATCCCTCTCCGAATCTGCGCAGCCTGCGGCAGGCGATTCTCTATCCTGGAATCGGCCTGATTGAGACAACCAACGTCTCTGTGGGCCGCGGTACCGACACGCCTTTTGAGCATGTAGGTGCACCCTGGATCGACGGCGCGCTCCTGGCCAAAACGATGAACGCCCGCTTCCTGCCCGGAGTCCGCTTCGTGCCCGTCGACTTCACCCCCCAGGCGCCCTATCCTTACGCCGGCCAGGTCTGCCACGGAATTGAACTGATCGTGACGAACCGCAATGTATTGGACACACCGGGACTGGGCATCGAGATCGCTGCTGCCATACACAAACTATTCGGAGAGAAGTATCAACTGAGCAAGATCGACACATTGCTGGCGAACCGTTCTGTGCTTGAGGCAATACAATCTGGCCGCGACCCGCAACGCATTACTGAGGACTGGCAGCAGCAACTGCAGGACTTCGAAAGGAAGCGGAAGCCCTATCTGCTCTACCCGTAGCAATGACGGACAGCAATTCGCAAAACTGATGTCCCCAGAGAAACCCAGCCTTTCCCTCTGGACGGGTGACCCATGTTCGCGCCCATGTTCGCGCCAGCGTCCATGGGTTGAATACGAATGGGCGAAGCCCTGCAAATGCTTTTCTGCGCTGTCAATAGACGCCGCCGGCTAGAGAGCAGCAGAGAGAACCGGCGGCCCGCATTCGACTTCGATCCCACGCCGCGGGAGGCAAGGGCGTGGCATCCTCAGCCCCGATCGTCGCCAGGGCTGCTGCCTTACATGCCGCAAGCCCGATTCAGCAACCTTCACTAAGACAAATCATCCTCGCGCAAAAAACTGTATCGACGTCTTTTACTGGAAGGAAGCAGAGCAAGAACGTCAACCCTATTTTCAACAGAGATAACCCCCGAGATTCCCCCCAAATGCCCCGAGCAAACCCTCGGAAAGCACGCTATGCTTTGGATGGCAAATCTCACGACCTGACTCGGGCGTGGCAAAAATCGACTCACTTCCAAGCCGTGCGACGGCGTACGTGGACGATGAACCGATGGAGCAGTTTTATCGCCCCGCGGCTGCATCGCCGGCGCGCGCCCGAAAAAAGACGGATCCTGCTTCGGAACGGAACCCGGTGCGTAGCGTCGCTCATTATGCGAACGACGACATCGATGACCATGAAGAAGATGCGTTTCTGCGTGCACGGCGTCGCGTACCTGTCAGGCGCGGTCTCATTCCCGCTGGCCGTTGGGGTCGCATGGCTGCGGCCTCAGGCGCCGTTGCCGTTCTCGGTCTGCTCGTTCTGCTGGGCGTCGGGATAAGAAATTTTTTCCGTGATGATCCCCGCTTTCGCATCGCAACCTCGTCCGCGATTCAAATCATGGGCAACAGCCAGGTCACCCGTCCCGAATTGCTCTCTGTATTCGGGTCAGATCTCGGACGCAACATTTTCTTCATTCCGCTGGCTGAGCGGCGCGCGGCATTGGAGCGGTTACCCTGGGTGGAGCACGCAACCGTAATGCGCCTGCTGCCCGATCAGCTTCGCATTGCCATCGTCGAGCGCGCGCCGGTCGCGTTTGTGCGTCAGGGCAACGGAGTCGGCCTGGTGGATGCAAACGGTGTTTTGCTGCACATGTCTGCTGCCGCGTTGGCTGCCAAGCACTATTCATTCCCTGTAGTTTCGGGTATCTCTGCGAAAGATCCCTTGTCGATGCGCGCTGCACGCATGCACCTTTATCAGCAGTTTGTTGCCGACCTTGACTCCGGCGGCACAAGGATCTCAAGCCAGCTCAGCGAAGTCGACATCGCCGACCCTGAAGACATCACCGCGCTGCTTCCTGCCGAAGGAACCGACATTCTCGTCCACTTTGGCGACTCCGGCTTCCTGGCCCGCTACCGCAGCTATCAGCAGCATCTGCCCGAATGGCGGCAACAGTATCCTCATCTGGCAGCAGTCGATATGCGTTACGAGAACCAGGTGGTACTGGACATGGCGAAACCGGCTGAGCCCCAGGCAAGCGACGTAGCGAAAGACGAACCCAAACACAATGCACCCGTAGCAACAAGCTCCACCACGCACCACACCGCGGCAACACCCGCGGCGAAGCATCCTGCGCACTCTGCAGCGAAGCCGGCCGCCCATACAACTGCCGCCCACAGCAAAGCAGCCAAGGCGAAGAGCCGATGAGCCAGAAGAACGAAGAGTTGCTCACTGTTCTTGATGCCGGCAGCTCCAGGGTGCGCGTGCTGGTTGCCGAACTGCATGAAGGCGCCCTCCGCTACCGCGCCCACAGCGTGGTCCATGCTGCGGGTATGCGCAAGGGCCTTATCAGCGATCTGCAACCGGCCAGCAGGGCCTTCAACCAGGCCGCGACCGAGGCGGAAAAAATGGCCAACGCCGTCATCTCCAATTGCGTGGTGGGTCTCGGTGGTCCGCACGTGCGGGGCGTGAACAGCCAGGGCGGCATCAGCCTGGGCAACCGCCTGCGAGAGATCACGCGAGAAGATGTGCGCGCTGCTGTCGACCGGGCTCGCTCCGTCTCTCTTCCGGCAGATCGCGAAATTATCCACTTGCTGCCGCAGCAGTTCATCCTCGACGAGCAGCCTGGTATTCATGACCCCGTCGGCATGGTTGGCAATCGGCTGGAAGTGAATCTGCACATCTCCACCTGCTCCGCCAGCGCCGCGCAAAGCGTCGTCACCTGCGCCAACAAGGCTGGGCTCGAAGTGACCGACACCGTGTTCGAGGCCATCGCGGCGGCGGAGGCTACCGTCTCGGCAGACGAGCGAGAACTCGGCGCCTGCCTCATCGATATCGGAGCAGGCTCGACGGAATTAGTGGTGTTTTTCGAAGGCGCCGTGGCCCACACCGCGGTCGTACCCATCGGCGGCGACCATTTCACCAACGACCTCGCGGTCGGCCTGCACATGAACGTGCAGGAGGCCGAATCCATTAAGTTGGACTATGGTCATTGCGTCGTAACTTCTGTCTCTTCTGCCAGCGAACTCGAGTTGGTGGCCGATGGCACGCAGGTCATCCGAACGATCAAGCAACGCTTTCTCAGCGAGATTCTCGAGCCTCGTGCGCGCGAGCTCTTCCAGTTGCTACGCGACAACCTGCGTCAGGGCGGTGTACTCGGTGCACTCGGCGCCGGCTGTGTGCTTACCGGTGGTGGCGCGCGTCTTGCCGGGCTGCTTGAAGTTGCAGAGAGCGTGTTGCGTGTTCCCGCGCGCCTGGGCTATCCTGTGCCGCTTTCCAGAATGCCCGAAGAATTAATTCAGCCCGAGTTTTCCACTGCCATCGGCATGCTGCTGTATACGCATCGCACCAGCGTGCTGCGCGCGGCCGACGATCAAGGGTTGCGAGCCAAGCTGCGCGCCATCTTCGCGGGCAGTGTGTAGCGTGCAAGATCGAAAACAGGAACGCGAACGCGGAATACTGATAAGCAATTTCACCATGGCGGTAAATGGGAAACTGCTATAGAAACTAGAGATGGAGTATTAGCCGATGAATCCTTCCGAAGAAATTCGCATTCATTACAACGATGAGATCGCGCGCGGCGCGAAAATAAAGGTCATAGGCGTGGGTGGTGGTGGCGGCAACGCCGTCAACCGCATGATCGCGGCCAAGCTCGAGGGCGTCGAGTTCATCGTTGCCAATACAGACGTGCAGGCGCTGCAGAACTCGCAGGCTCCAGTAAAGTTGCAACTTGGCGTGAAGCTCACCAGCGGCCTTGGCGCGGGCGCCAACCCTGACGTGGGCCGCCGCGCAGCGCTGGAAGACTCGGAAAAGATTATCGAAGCCCTAGAAGGCGCTGACATGGTATTCGTGACTGCCGGCCTCGGCGGCGGCACCGGTACTGGCGCTGCTCCCGTGATCGCCTCGCTGGCGAGCGAAATGGGAGCCCTCACGGTCGCTGTCGTGACCCGCCCGTTCGGTTTTGAAGGCAAACGCCGCATGCAGCAGGCAGAGCGCGGCATGGAAGAGCTTCTAGAAGGGGTCGATACCATGATCGTCATCCCCAACGAGAAGCTGCTTGCGGTAGCCAAGGACGCTGGCTTCTTCGAATCGTTCCGCATTGCCGATGACGTTCTTTTGCAGGGCGTGCAGGGCATTTCAGACATCATCACGATCCCCGGCATCATCAACCGCGACTTTGCCGACGTAAAAACCACGATGGCCGGCATGGGCTACGCGGTGATGGGCACCGCGGTGCGCAGCGGTGAGAACCGCGCCGTCGCCGCCGCCCAGGCTGCCATGGCCTCGCCCCTGCTCGAAGCCGGCGCCATCGATGGAGCACGCGGCATTCTTATCAACATCAGCGGCTCCAGCTCACTCAAGTTGAGCGAAGTCAACGTGGCCTCGACGCTCATTCAGAGCGCAGCGCATGAGGATGCCAACATCATCTTCGGCGCGGTGCTCGACGAAAGCATGGGCGACAACGTGAAGATCACTGTGATCGCGACCGGCTTCCGCCAGGACGATTTCGGCCGTCGCATCCGTTCGTCAGGCGACGTGCAGGTCCCGCGTGTTTCGCTGCAGGAGCGGCCTGCCGTTCCGCGTTTCGCCAGCGAAGAGAGTGTCGAAGAGGATTCGACTCCACGCTACGAGTCGCGGCAAGTGCCCGAGCGTTACGAGACCCCCTTTCTCGATATGCAAGACGTTGTTCCCGAGCCCGTACCTTTCGCTCTCGCGCCCCAGCCGATTCTGATCGAAGAAGTTCCCGAGTCCCCACGCTCCGCTGCCGTCGCGCGCGCGCCGATCGTCCACATAGACTTCGATGAGCCGTTTGAAGAGGAATACGCGCGGCTCATTCCCAGCAAGCCCACGCCGGAAAGCGAACAGTCGGCAGACGCGGGCAATGAACAGCATCTCGAGAACCTCGACATCCCAGCCTTCCTGCGCCGCCCTGTTTAGCGCATCGAAGTGAAGATGAACGGCACGGAATTTAGCCGCTGAGACCGGGTAACCCCTCAGCGGCAAAAGCCATCATCGATACCGTGAGTTTTCGTACGGGCTTGAGCCTTTGCGCTACGGATTTTGTTTGAGCGCGCGCTAGGGTTACGACGGTGTACCCAATTGTGGTACGGACAGCGAGAAGAGTTCGTCGGAATATGGAAAAGCGGTCGGGCTTTATGTCAAATTGGGGTTGATTAAAGATTGCAAGTGAACAAATGAAGATTCGGAAAGCCGATTTGGTGATCCGGCATTGCAAAGTAGTTTCCCAGGGAGCAGTCAGATGGTCGGGTCAAGTATGATGAATCAGTGCCAACGTTTTGAGGATGCCCAAACTGTGAATAGACAAATTCAAAAGCGGGTTCTCTATTTTCTTCTTGTCCTCGGCTTGGCTTCCGTAGCCTTTGCGAAAGAGGCTTCTGCCCGTCCGACCCACCCAGCCCGTCCGATCCGTCGCGCCCGCACCGCTCATGTGCAGGAGAGCAGCCGCGCTCGCCGGCGTATGGCCCAATTGCGCCATCCGCGGCCGGTAGTCGCTGAGCGCAAAGTCGTGCTGGTCCGCACGCACTCCGGGCATTTACGGCGCGCTACGCTGGTCCGCCATCGTTACTACGAGCATTTCTCCGCCAGCTCATTTGCTGATTCCGATATCACGCAGGGCGACATCACCGCTGGGGAAGACCCAGTCGTCCGCCAGGCGGCCATAGACGCGCTCGGTAACATGTACGGCACCGTAGTCGCGATTGACCCCAGCAACGGTCGCATCCTGGCGATGGTCAATCAGAAACTGGCCCTGTCGAGCGGCGCTGAACCCTGCTCAACCATCAAGGTTTCCGTCGCCCTCGCTGCTTTGCAGGAAGGCATAGTCACCAAAGACACCCCGGTTAACCTCGGCGGTCGCTACCACATGGATATGACTGAGGCTCTGGCCCACTCGAACAACCTTTATTTTGAGACACTTGGCCGCCGCCTTGGGTTCGAGCGCGTGCGCCACTACGCCAACTCGTTCGGCCTCGGCGAGCTTGCCGGCTGGAACATCCAGGGCGAGCAGTTGGGCATTTATCCCGATCAGGCCCTGCCTGAGAGTGCAGGCGGCGTCGGCCGCATGTGCTCCTTCGGTGAGGGTATCTCGATGACCCCCTTGCAGTTAGGGGCCATGGTGGCCTCGATCGCGAACGGTGGAACGCTCTATTACCTGCAGCATCCGACGTCTCCGGCTGAAGTAGTCGACTTCCAGCCCCGCGTGAAGCGGACGCTCGATATCGGCAAGCTGATCCCTGAGGTCACGGTCGGCATGGAGGGAGCAGTCGACTACGGTACGGCCCGCAGACTCCACGCCAACTTTAGTGAACTGCCGATCCTGGGCAAGACCGGCACGTGCTCGAACAACGGAACCCGCTATGGGTGGTTTGCCTCCTTCGCTAACACATCCCACGGCCGCATCGTCACCGTGTTCTTCCTCGAAGGGGGGCGCCCGACGTTTGGTCCCAAGGCCGCTGAGTTGACCGGCGTTTTCTACCACAACCTTTGGGACCACAGCTACTTTGCTGAGAAGGCTGAGCCGGTTACGACGAGCGCATCCGCTACGAACAACACCATTACTCAGTAATCTGAGATCAGAAGCTGCGAAAGGGCCTCCCATCGGGAGGCCCTTTCGCTTTTTATTTCTTTTTGAAGCAGGGTGCGCCAGATAGGGAGCATGCTGGTTCGTGGCGCGACCTGCTCTGAAACGAAAAGCGGCCTGCACGATTTTCCACCAGACGCCATCTGTCCTGAGCATCCAAACGATACACCGGTCTGAATGCTCTACGATGCTTAAGCATGAAAATACTCAGCGCTGACGCAATGCGGCTCACCGATCGGGTCACCACCGAACGATTCGGTGTCCCCTCGGTAGAGTTGATGGAGCGGGCAGGACACGCCGTTGCTCGCTTTGTGCTGAACGAACTCCCCCAGCGCCGGCGAATCGTAGTTCTCTGTGGCAGGGGCAACAACGGCGGAGACGGCCTGGTCGCCGCGCGGTATCTAGTCGAAGCAGGCTGCATGGTTTCCGTTCTCATGCTGGGCGATCCGGCAGACGTGCACGGCGACGCAAAGGCCATGCTGGCCCGCCTGCCGATGGCTCCGATCGTGATTCACGACGAAGCCGGCGTCGAAGCCTGCCAATCGGTTCTCGAAGGCGCGCAGCTCTTTCTCGATGCTGTTCTGGGAACCGGCTTCCGGCCGCCGATGCGCGGTCTCGCCGTACTGGGCCGTGAACTTCTTGAGCGCTACCCCCGCACGCCCGTAGTTGCTGTCGATCTGCCGTCAGGTTGGGATGCGGATTCGCGAAAGTTTTCAGAGCCCGAAGCCTACCGTGCCGATGCTGTGGTGACCTTCACCGCTCCCAAGCTGGCTCATGTTTCCGGCATGCTTACCCAGCATGGAGTAATCACCTTGCCCGCCAATCTTCGCCAAGGCCCAATCGTGGTGGCGCCGATCGGTTCGCCAGCCGAGGCGATCGAGTCCACCACCGGACTCTTTTGGGCAGGTGATTCGAAGGCCATAGCGGACCGTCCTCGCGGCGCCGACTCGAACAAAGGCCGCTTTGGCCACGTCCTGGTGATCGGAGGAGCCCGAGGAAAGTCTGGTGCGCCGTCGATGAGCTCGGTTGCTGCCTTGCGCGCAGGAGCAGGCCTGGTGACCGCCGCTATCGCCGAATCCATTCTGCCGGCCGTCGCAGCCGTTACACCAGAGCTCATGACCATACCGCTGCTCGAAGGTTGCAAAGGGGAAATCTCCACCCGCAATCTTGATCCAGCCCTGCTCGCCCCTTTGGTCGAAAAGAAGTCGGTCATCGCCATAGGCCCCGGACTCGGGCAAGAAAAGGAAGCCGTCGATTTCTTCCTCGGCCTGCTGGAGCGGAGCCGGGTTCCTATGGTGATCGACGCGGATGCGCTGAATGCCCTCGCCGCGAACCCGGGTAAACTGGATGGCCGAGGGCGTCTCCTCGTGCTCACCCCGCACCCCGGCGAAATGGCTCGCCTCGCGGGTCTCGGCATCCCCGAGGTCGAAGCCGACAGAGAAGGCGTGGCCCGCCAGTTCGCTACAACTCACCACGTAACCCTGGTGTTGAAAGGCTGGCGCACAATCGTCGCCCACCCTGACGGCCGCATGGCTCTTAACACAACCGGCAACCCGGGCATGGCCAAGGGTGGCAGCGGAGATATTCTGACCGGCATCGTGGCCGCCCTGCTGGCCCAATATCCCGATCAGCCAGCCGAGGCCGTTGAAGCTGCAATCTATCTTCATGGGCTGGCAGCCGATTTTGCTGTACGTTGGCAAGACCAGCACACTCTGCTGGCAATGGACACTGTGGCTCACCTGCACGAGGCCTACCGCTTTCGGGCCGAAGACCCGGCAGGATATGTTTGGATACAGGGCATGCCAGCAATGTTGAAGGAGAAGCAATGAGCGTTCGGCGCTTTGTAAGCAACAGCAGCACGCAAACCATTGCGATTGGCGGAGAAATTGCGCACATGCTTACCTCGCCTGCCTTGCTCTTCCTCCGCGGAGACCTGGGCGCCGGCAAGACCACGCTAGTGAAGGGAATCGCCCAGGCTCTGGAAGCTGCCGATCCTGACGAGGTCACCAGCCCAACCTTCACCCTGGTAAATGAATACGACGGCCATCGCAAAGTGGGGGACAGGAAGTACGACGTCAAGCTCTACCACATCGACCTTTACCGCGTCGAAAACGAGCGCGGTCTGGAAACGATCGGCTTCGACGAACTGACCAGCGAAGACGCGATCGTAATGGTCGAGTGGGGTGAGAAGTTTCCCAGTGTAATGAAGCGCAGCGATGGCGAAATTCTCATCGAACACGCCGGCGGAGACACCCGCAATATCACGCTCACGCTCAAGGAAAAAGAAGCCGCCGCCTCTTAGTTCGATTCACAGAGCCCCTGGGAGGATAATCGAGCCTCAACCCCTGGACGGGTGCCCCCCCGAGATACGGAAGAGATGGTTCGCACCAGCGTACGTGGGTTGAAACGATTGGGCGAAGCCCTTCGAACGCTCTTTATCCTCGTCTCCAGGAACTTCCGTGATGTTCGCGAGTATCTTTCTGATTCACAACCCATTCCCCCAAAAAATAAAACCCGGGGTTGGCTTGCCAACCCCGGGCATAGAGTAACTACCGAAGTATCTATTTAAAATCGAACATGCTAATCAGGTCGTCGATGGCCGGGCTGTTGACCGGCACATACGGGTTGTCTGCCCTGGCGATCGGGTTGGGGAAGTTGTCGCGGCTGCGCTTTGTCACGGCCTCAAGTCCCCAGTTCGCTTCGATAAACTTGAGGATCGAGACGTGGTCAGAGTACTCGTGTGAGATGTGCCCCGCCTTGGTATAAGGAGAGACCACGATCAAGGGAATACGCGTGCCGTCACCGAAGTAGTCTACCGGCTGCACATAGCCTGAGTCGTAGTAGCCGCCACCCTCGTCGAAGGTGATGAAGATTGCGGTGTCTTTCCACAACTTGGGGTTGGCCTTGACCGCATCCACGATTTTTTTGCTGAAGCCTTCAAACAGATCGAGCTTGGAAGATGCTGGGTGGCCGTCGACCAGCCCGCTCGGCTTCACAATCGAGACAGCCGGCAGCTTGCCTTCCTTGATGTCCTCGTAGAGGTTCTCGGTGTCCTGAATGTGAGCCGTACGTACTGCGGCATCCGTCATGATCGAGGTGTCGTACTGGAAGGGATTGCAAATGGTGCAGTACTCATCTGTGTTCTTGCCAATCGCGCCGAAGTTTAGCTGATAAGGATCGTTGACGTAGTTGTTCCACTGGTCGCCGTAGTACTTCCACGAGATGTTGTTCTCAATCAGGCGATCACCGATGCTTGGAACGGAAGACGGCGGAATCGTGAATACCGTATTGTTCGCATTGGTGTCTGTGAAGGCGTTTTTGCCGTTACCGAAATATCCCGGGTTGTAGTTGTTGAGCAGGTAGTAGTGACCCTTTTCGCAACGGGGAGAGATGGGCCTGTTCAGGGAGTGCAGATACTTGACGATAGGCTCTACACCTGGCTGTGTGCTGTCAGCACATTCGGAGTAAGAACCTCCACCGAATGACGCGGCGCCGAAAGAACCGCCACCGTATCCATCTTCTGCGTACCAGTTGTTGGTGTTGGCGGCTGCATTGGGATTTTCGACCTCATCTACGATGCCTGCGTTTGCGGAACCAGCCGCAACTTCCTTGTTGTGCGGCGGTGTGGCCGCGTGACCCTTGCCATCGCTGAACCAGATCATGTCACCGTGACCAAACATGATGTGATTGGCGCCAGTGCCACCGTTCACCGATTGGTGAAAGTTGTCACTCATCGCGTAGTGGTCAGCCAGGTACTTGAAGTAAGGCGCGTCACCCTGCTGAACGTTGTAGAAGCCCATGGCGGTCGCCCCTTCACCTGTGGTAACGGCATTCGGCGCATATTCCGTGCTGAAGTTTGCCGGCTGCTTGGCGCCGTTTGCACCCGCGCCAACCGTGGTTTCTACCCAGGGAAACAGTTGAGCATCGCAACCGGAAGGATTCGTCTCGGTCGCGTGGTCAACGCTGCAATCCAATTGCTGCCACATCTGGTAAAAGCGATGCACCGGGCTCGCGGAATACGAATTGTAGGTAAGCGTGTCTCCATTGGTTAGCTGAAAGGGCCCAGTCGCAAGGGCATTCACATTCTTGATGCGCGTGTCGGGAATTTTTCCTGTAAGACCCGTACCGCCGGTCACCAGGAAGCCGTAATAGTCCTTTGGGAGGCCATTCTCCGATTGCAGAGCCAGCTTGAGGCTGTCGCTCTTGATAAAGGAGTCGGTGGGGCCGCCGTTGATGGGAGCGGGAAGCACAGAGCCGGCGAAGGTATTGGCAGGTGGGCTTAGCAGAAATCCGTCAGAAGCTTTATCCTCGGCTGCTTTCTGTTCGGCCTTGGGGAAATTCGGGCCCGCTGTGCCATCGGCTTTCACAATGCCTTCGGAAAGAAGGTTGAAAACCTTTTCGCCTTTCTTGGGGACATAAGTGGCAAACACGTGGTCGAAGCTGCGGTTTTCGCCAACAATTACGATCACATGCTTGATCGGGGTGCTGGTGTCTTTGTCGCGGGAAGACGCTTTCTGTGTTTGATCGGCAGCGAAGGCGCTGCCAATGGCGAGTTGGAAGATTGCGGTGGATACCAGCCCGGTGCGCGCAGCTTTCAGGGCCGTGTTTGCAAAATGCTTTGCAGTCATGCTTCCCCTCCTGGGTCAGAGCATGCAGCTCCGAACCCTTTCGAGGAATAGCTCCGCCAGATGAACTGCGTGTCTTTATCCGGTGAACGCAGAGTGAATAGTTGTTGGGGTAACGGAAAACGCAATCACTGCGAATCAGCTTTGGTCGAAGCCGCCGGATCCACTCGTATGGATCCCATCATTCCTTTGTCTTCGTGTTCCAGCAGATGACAGTGGTAGACAAATGTCCCTATGGTATTCGGATCGCGAAAGTCCATGCGCAGGCGGATGCTTGGGTATGTCAAACCGCGGCCGTCGAAATACGGAACATTCACTGTGTCGCGAAGGAAGCCTTCATTGACCTGCTTGCCCGAATAGTCGAGGAGTAGAAAGTGCAATTGATGAATATGGAAAGCGTGTAATTCGGCCGAGCGGTTTTCAATGATCCAGTCTTCCACGGTCCCCTGCTGCACGACTATATTAGGCGTCTGCGAAGCCATGTCGAACATTTTGGGTTCCTGCCCGTCCACCGTGAGGTAGAATTCGACTGCGCTGGTGGGGTCGTTGGGGTCGAGCAACTTTTCTGAGAAGTACAAGCGCCGTATGCGCACAGGTGTTACGTTCCCTAGCCATGTATCCGCCACCGTGGCGGATGTTTTCTCCCAGCCGGGTAGTTTTGATCGCGGCTCTGTGCTTTGACCCGACGCGACAATCTTCGCCAGCATCCGGTTGGGGTCATTTTCACCACCCGGCCCGGTATCTACTGTTCTCGTCACCAACAAACCGGGTTCACCCTCTGGTGGGCCATCCAGGATGAACTCTACCCGTGCGCCTGGGGGCAGCCCGATGTGTGTTTGCCAGTTGATCGATTCGCCCTCTGGGTCGTTGTGATCCATCGGCACGCCATCCATAGCCACGAGCCCGAGTTGCTGCGGCGTTCGGCGAAACAGAACGGCGAGATTCAGGTAGGTGATCGCGGAGGCATTCAGCACTCGCCACAGTTGCCGTTCGTTCGGCTTCATCTCGATGGTTGCCGGGGAATAGTCGGGGTAGGGAACGGGCACGTAGTTGATCGAGAGATCCTTTGCAGGTTTCCCAAAACCGGTACCGTTATTGGCCGCGTCTCCATCACGGTCGATCATGAACTTGGGCACCACCGGCTCCGACCTGGCGGGAGGCGCGTTTGGATTGACCAGGTCCTGATCGCGAATGATGAAGACTCGTTCGGGTAGTCCGGCGACCGCTTTCTTGGCGCGCTCAATGCCCTGCACAATCAGTGCGCCAGATGCTCCGCCGAGGAGTTGCTGTTTGCTGAATCCGTGAATGTGCGGATGGTACCAGTAGAGGCCCGGGGGCTCATTCTCCGGCACGCGAAAACGATATTCAAATTCCGCGTCACCCGGCTGGACCGAGGTTTTCATGACATCGTCCTGGTGACAGACAGGCGGAATCGTCAACCCATGAAAATGGAGGTTGGTCGAGACCGAGCTCATGATTCCGCTCGCACACGGATCACTGGCCATCGCTGCGTGTGAATGCGTGTGTACAGTTGAAGCCGTTTTCGACCCGTTGGCCGTATCTTTGAGCGCGTTCTTCAGATGAAGAATCACCAGGTCGCCTGGATTGACCCGCAGATTGGGCGACTCTCGCCCTGAGGCGTCGGTGTAGCAGTAGCGAACCGCGCCACTTGCCTCCACGGCGTTGTTTGCGGTCAGGTGCACTTCGAGAACACCGTTCCGGCTCTGCAAGTCTACGGGTTCTTCAACGATGCTTCCGGCCCGTGGGCGCGGGCAGACGCTGGTGTCTGGTGTCTGGGCAAGCAAGGCGGGTGAGAACCCCAGCGCGACGGCAATGCCGGCCAGCAATTTCATCTGAATGGTTTGCGCTCTAGAGCCCACTTGGCTCCCCCCGTTTGAGTATGCGAGGCCAACGTTAACCCAGGTTGAATGGGTAGAAATTGCCCGAGGGGCGCGAGCTTCCGCCAAAAGATTCCTGGCATGGGTGTAATTTTCGCGTTGGTGCCCGGCGTCGTTACGTTTTCGTTTACAACACCGCAAAGCGTGCTCCGGCCGTCTTTTGCCTTTGACCCATTACCAGACTGAGTTACTACAATCCGCCGGTGAATTACCCACGGACTGTGGCGAAATCCCACGAAAGCCGTATGCTCATGATCAAGCAGCGGCTGTCTCGTCTGCTCCTTGGTTACTCATTTAGCCCTTATGGCCAATCATGCTTTGGTATTACCAGAATTAGAGCAGCGGGTGCAGGCAAGGGAGCCGAAGTTTCTCCCCGAAAACATCGACGAACCGGCGTGGAAAACTATCGCCGGCAACGTCCGTGGGTTCCTGTTCCCAACCAAATTGCCTCCGCTCGTCCTCACTTCGAAGCCCATTGCGGTCGTCGACCCCATGGCGGAGAAGCGTGGCGGCGCTTCCTCGATCATCTCCGTCCTGCTACACGTAGCCGTCATTGCGGCTATTCTGTGGGCCTTCCTGGCGGCCAAAAAAGTGTTGCCCAAGGCGCCGGAGCATGTCACACGCATAGACATACCCACGTACATGCCGATTGCTCCTCCACAGGGGCCGGCGATGGGTGGCGGCGGTGGTGGTGGTTCCCACGACATCATCCAGACACCCAAGGGCCATCTGCCTCAGATTGAGAAGACGCCGGTTGCCGCGCCGATGGTGATCGAGAACAGCCATCCGAAGCTCGAAGCTGCTCCGGCGATCAACATGCCGAAGGAAATCCAGATGGCAAACAACAATCTGCCTAACCTGGGTGACCCGCGCACCGCTGTTGTCGGCGCTGCGTCCAACGGCATCGGCAGCTCCGGTGGTATGGGCACCGGTGCTGGCGGCGGTATCGGCTCGGGTAAGAGCAACGGCTTCGGTTCCGGTGCGGCCGGCGGCTACGGTGGCGGCATATACCACGTGGGCGGCGCAGTCGCGGCTCCACAACTGTTGTCTGCCCCAGACCCTGAGTTCACCGACGAAGCGCGTCGCGTCAAGTTCGAGGGCACCTGCGTCGTATCGCTGGTCGTCGATGCACGGGGCAACGCCCAGCGCATCCAAGTGGTTCGCCACCTGGGCATGGGGTTAGACGAGAAAGCGGTGGAAGCGGTGAGACATTATCGCTTCAAGCCCGCGATGCTGGAGGGACGAGCTGTACCGGTCGAAATGAATGTGGAAGTAAATTTCCACATCTCGTAACAGCTTGTTCATGCGAGCGGCCCTCCTCGTAAAAGGAGGGCTTTTTTTTGTTTTGCTTCTGGACGCGGAGTGGGTAACCACGGAAAGTCATTTTGGTAACTGTCTGTTCTAAAACGGTGCATTTCGGTGGCGGATCTGACCCAATTTGGGTATTGTGTTCTTGACAAATGCTTTGGTTAGATCACCCCCTGCCCCCCAGTGATCGCAAATGCCCAAGCGATTTAAACATGGGGCGGCCTAAACTCCCCTCCCATGACTCTGGCGCTCGACCGAACTCGACCCGCCGTTTAGAGGAAATCTGATGACACGGACATTCAAACTTGTTTCTTGCATCGCGGCGGCCTTCCTGATCCAGACCTCGTTCGGACAGGAAAATGCCGCTGTTACAACCGCAGCGACTGCTCTGCCAGTGGCCTACGTCTATCTATCCAATTACACCAGCATCGTTGGCTATGCCGCGGCTTCGAATGGCAGACTCACACCGGTCACTGGTTCCCCATTCAAGGGTGGAGCAATCTCGCTGGCAAGCAGCGGAAGTTATGTTTTCGCAGTTGACGGCAACGGTGAAAATATCAATTCGTTCTTCGTCGCTGCCAATGGCGTACTGAAAAAAGTCTCTGCGATCAGCGCCACCAGTTTTAACAATTCCTGCAGTAAACCAGGTGAGAACCTGATCGTCTCCCTTTTTCTCGATCACACGGCCTCAACGTTGTACGACCTGGAGTTCAATGCGCATACGTGTTCGAGTCTTGCGTATCAGTATTTCTCCATCAATAAAACGAACGGCGCACTTACCTACCATGGTGTGACCAACCCGAACGTAAACTTCACCGACCCGCTGAACTTCAGTTCGAACAATACATTCGCTTACGATACGACCAACGATACAAACCAGGCCTTCTTCTTTGAGTTCAGGCGGAGCAGCAATGGCGATCTGACCGGGCCCGCTAACATTAATCCTCCGATGCCGAACCCAGGAACAGGGAAGTTCTTCTTGCCTTTTTCGGCGGCGGCCGATCCGTTGAATAGCATGGCTGTTTCACTGCAGGCCTATTCCTCTTCGACGAAGCAACCTGTTGGATCCCCGGTGATGGCAACCTATTCGGGTACGAATACCGGCAATTTGACGACGACCAGCACAGTCGCAAATATGCCTACGGTTGCGGTGGGCGCCGTTCTTGGCTTGAACATGTCCCCCTCGGGCAAGCTCATTGCCATAGCCGGCACAAAGGGACTGCAGGTCTATCATTTCAACGGCAGCGGCCCGATTACGAAGTTCACCGGATTATTGACGACCGACGAGATCGACCAACTTGCCTGGGACAATAGCGGCCACCTCTACGCGGCCAGCTATCCGAGTGGAAAACTCCATGTCTTTTGGGTGACCACGACCGGCGCCGGGCAGGCGCCAGGTTCGCCCTATGCAATCAGCAACCCGCAAGGTATCGCCATCTCGCTAAAGTAAGCGAGCGTTGCGTGGAGCATCCGTGGAATGGAACGTCGAAGTAAACTTCCACATCTCGTAGTTTGATTTGCGTCAAGCAAATAGCCCGCCTTTCGTGAATTTGCGGAAGGTGGGTTTTCATTTTTCCCGCGACCTGCCTGTAAGAGTGAAAACAGAATGTCTTCGCCCGGCGCAACGGCCACGGGTGCGTTCATTGACTTCGCGGTTCCGCAATTCATATAATCCCCGGCAGCGCGCCGGTCACCCCTTCGGCTTTTTCCTCAGCCAAAGAAGTAAAACCATTCCGCAAGATCACTTTGAGAGGTTCCATAATGCCGTCAGAAGATACGCCTGAGGCCAGCACGGGTGTTTGCAAGCCCTATATGTTCAGTCTGGCAGGGCGCACTGCCATTGTTACTGGCGCTGCCACCGGCATCGGTCAGGCGATCGCATTCCGCCTCGCAGATGCAGGCGCCACGGTCGCCGTGGTTGACCTGAACCTGGAAGGAGCGCGGAAGGCGGCTGCCGCTTTGCCCAATGGTGCATTCGCCGTCGAAGCGGATGTTTCCAACGCGGCCTCGGTGGGCTCGGCCGTCGAGCAGGTGATGAAGCAAACCGGCCGCATCGACATTCTGGTGAACAATGCGGGAATCGCGGGGCCCGCGGCTTTCCTATGGGAGCAGACCGATGAGAACTGGCAGCGCAATATTGCCATCAACCTGACTGGGGTATTTAATTTCTGCCGCGCGGTGGTTCCTCACATGCGCAGTCGTGGGTACGGGCGCATTGTGAATGTGGCCTCGATCGCCGGCAAAGAAGGGAACCCGCGCATGGCGCCCTACTCGGCAACCAAGGCCGGGGTGATCGGGCTCACGAAGTCATTGGGAAAGGAACTCGCAACAGAAGGTATCTGCGTGAATGCAGTTTCGCCAGCCGTTGTTCAGACGCAGATCCTGGATCAGCTCACACCCGAGCAGGTCGCTTACATGACCGACAAGATCCCGATGCGACGTACGGCCCAACCAGAAGAAATCGCACATGTCGTGCATTTTCTGGCAAGCACCGAGTGCTCATTCGTGACCGCGCAATGCTATGACGCAAGCGGCGGCCGCGCGACCTACTGAGCGGCGTTTACTGATCAGGTAGCGCAAAGGGGCAGCAGCGCGTCGAGAGTTGCTGCCCATTATGCAGGGAAGTCAAGGCTGGGCTCACCTCAGGCCGCTTTTAGTTGGCTCCGGGCAGGTCGTCCGAGCTCCGCTTCCGCCTGCAGCCAGTCCTGCATGTCGTATCCATCGATTTTCCCCCGCTGTTCATAAATCTCGTAAGCGCGGGCTTCTACCTGGAGCCTCTTTGAGGCATATGGTTTCTGAATCGTCGAGTGAGATGAGGGTTCCTTGGGAATCAATCTCATGGCCGTATTCTCCTTCGGGTGATTGGGGGGAAGAGTTGTACTACGCGATCATCGGGAAGACGATTCTCGCGCCGCGACGCGGGCGTTTACTTTCTTTGACCAGTAGAGATTGAACTTTTTGAGCCACATCCTTGCCCTGCGCATCAGGTTCCGCGCCCAGGGGTAATCAGCCGATAGCATGACTAAACCCGCAGCGACCAGGGGAATACCTGGCATCACCGGCAGAACGAGCCCGGCAACACCGGCCACCAGAAGGAACCAGCCGCCAGCTTTGCGTAGGAGGAGGCCATACCGCAGCCGCCACGCTCTCATCGTTTCATTCATCGCATGTCTCCTGTTGCGAGAAGACCTACACTGCGGGGTTCAAAACAGCCCCGCAGTGTAGAGGGAGATCGCCGTGTTTAGCTGATCGTTTTGCCGGCTGCAGCGGCTTCGGCAGCACGGTCGCGCGATTTCTGGGCATCGGTCATCGCGTCCACCTAGCATGGTCCTTCTCCTCACAAGTTTTCAAAGCTCTCGAAAGGCACTTGTATTGGTATGGACGCTCATGCCGAGAAATAGGATTGTTCGATAAAGAGGCACGGATTCTTCGATAAATCCGAAGCACACAAGCACAATAAGCGTGCTCTGACCTGCTGCTCTCAATCCGGGGATGACAAAACCTAGGCACGCTAAAGTGTTGTTTAGAATCCATTACAGTCACTTCCGCAGCAGGCGCCTTAATCCCGAAAAACGGCGCTGTGTGCAAACTCCGAAATGGCCACCACTGCGGGATGCTTAAACCGCCGGTCGAGCGAGATGGCGTAAAAACTCTCGACGATGTCCCGCGTCCGTCCGAGCAGAGACAAACCGTATTGCCGTTGGATTTCCGCCTCAGTGGGTGTTGGCGTCGCAAACGCGCCCACCGCGGCCTCTCCAAAAACTGAGGCCATGGCGCTGTCTTCAAATTCTCCAACAACCCTAGGGCGCACACCCTGGGCGTCAAACCAGTGTTCCAGCGAGCGCCTCAGGTCAGTGTTGTCGGCAGGCATGAGGAAGGCCATGCGGTCGAGACATTGAGGGAAGCCGGTTACGCAGCTCGCGGCAATGCTGGAATGAGCAAAAAAGCTCAAGCCAGACTGTCCCAGCAGATGGCTGAATGCATGAATGCGCAGCGCCGGGTCAAGCGGAGCGTCTGAGATCACCAGGTCGACTTCGTGGATGGCCAACTGGGAAAGCAGCTTGTCCGGCTTGCCTTCGCGACAGACCAGGCGCACGGGGTCAGGCAGTTTCAACGCCGGTAGCATCAGGCGATAAGCAATCCGCTTCGGAACGACATCCGCGATGCCGATCGTGAATCGAGTCGCCGGGCCTACCGCGCGTCCATGCAAAACGTCGCTCAGTTCGCGGCCGCGCGCAAAAATCTCGTCGGCGTACTGGTACGCAATCCGCCCAGAGTCGGTCAGGAGCAGGTTTCTCCCCTGCCTGTTAAATAGCTTCACCCCCAATGATCCTTCGAGGGCGCGAATCTGCTCGCTGATCGTCGGCGGAGCAAGCAGCAATATCTCGCTTGCCCTTGTGATCGTGCCCTCTCGGGCTACGGTCCAGAAATACAGAAGATGATGGTAGTTGAGCCATTCCATACGCTACCGGGTGAGATGCTTCAACTCGGCATAGCCGTCAAAATTCCTACCAATCCATTGGCTAAGCATGGTGGTGGCGTGGCATCATACTCCGGCTACTTGCCGCATCTCCTCGGCTGTCCACGAGACGGGGAGATGCGTCGCTAGACGCCATCTCTCTCTTTCTTTGGAGCGTTTCATGAATCGTCGGGAGTTTCTCGGTACCACAGCGGCCGCGCTCGTCTCGGCTCCACTTTCCGGATCCGCCGCGGCCCAGGCTACATCGCAGGCCAGGCCGGCCGCCCCCAAAAAGAAGTTACCCGTTGGCGTATTTGACCCTCCTTTCAACCACCTCTCTCTCGACCAGATGCTCGACAAGTTTGCCGAGATGGGCATTGAGGCCGTGGAGGTGGGTGCTGCGGGTCCGAATGGCTCGCCCCACTGTCCTCGTCCGGAACTGGTCGCGGATCCGGCGAAAGCGCGCGCCTGGAAAAAGAAGTTCGATGACCGCGGCATTCCCGTCATGACGCTGAGCTGTCACAACAATGCCGTCTATCCCGATGCGGTCAAGGCCAAACAGGCCACAGAAGAGTTTCGCCAGACACTGCAGCTTGCCGGCATGTTGGAAATACCCACGGTGGTCGGTTTTTCCGGCTGTCCGGGCGGTTCAGCCACTGAAACTGTTCCGAATTGGGTTATCTATAACTGGCCGCCCGAGCATGGCATTGCGCTCGAATGGCAGTGGAAAGAGCGAGTCATCCCTTATTGGACGGAGACGGTGAAATACGCGCGCCAGGTGGGCGTACACCGCATCGCGCTCGAAATGCATCCGAATTTCGTTGTCTACAACCCGAGGACCCTGCTGCGGTTGCGCGAAGCCGTCGGTGAAGAGATAGGAGCGAACTGCGATTTGAGCCATCTCTTCTGGCAACAATGCAACGCGGTCGAGGTGATCCGTTTTCTTGGCAAGCAGGGAGCGATCTATCACGCGCACATGAAAGACACTGCATTCTTTCCGCACAACGTCGATCGATTCGGCGTCTTGAACTTCGGCGCGAAAGATGATGCCGAGGCCTCAGAATTCTTCCGCGCCGTAGGTTACGGACACGGCGCGAGCGCCTGGAAAGACATCGTCGCGGCCTATATGGAAGTTGGCTACAACGGCATGCTGAGCATCGAGAATGAAGACCCGATTTTGGAGGGTGAAGTCGGTGTACAGCGCTCACTCGCCGTACTCAAGAACGTGCGGGAAGAACTCCTGTCGAACGAGCCCAACCCCGGCTAGGGCCGGACGCCGCTGAAGGGTAGGGGCTTGAGCCCGTACCCTTCAAACCTTTCAGAAACATACCTTCAGGAACGAAGCCTTCAAACGCAGCGGCCAGTGGGACAGTCCTTCGTCTTTTCTTAGGTAGGCTTTCGTCCAGGCGCTGCTCTACCCGTGAACCTGCTCTAACTCCGCTGTACTGAAGGCCATCACGTTGTAGCCGCAGTCCACATGCATCACTTCGCCGGTGACGCCGGAAGCCAGCCTCGATGCCAGAAACAGCGCCGCATTGCCAACCTCCGCGGTCTCGACATTCCGCTTCAGGGGCGCGCGTGCAGCGTGCACCTTCAACATGTCTCCCAATCCGCCAATCCCACGAGCCGCCAGCGTCTTGATCGGTCCGGCAGAAATCGCATTCACGCGAATCCCTTTGGGGCCGAGATCGGCCGCGAGGTAGCGAACCGTAGCTTCAAGCGCCGCCTTGGCTACGCCCATGACGTTATAGCGGGGCACCACTTTCTCTGCGCCGTAATAAGTCATGGTAAGAATGCTGCCGCCATCGGTCATTAAAGGAACCGCTGCGCGGCTCACCGCAATCAAGGAGTACACGCTGATATCGTGCGCCATGCGGAAGCCTTCGCGGCTGGTCAATAGAAAGTCGTTCTGCAGTTCCGCCGCAGGAGCAAAGGCAACCGAGTGCACCACGATGTTCAGCTTGCCGTAGCGTTCCTTCAGCTTCGCAAACACCCCATCGATCGCTTCATCGCTCGTCACATCGCACTCGAACACGGCCGCATCGGGCAGCTCGCCGGCCAGCGCCTCGGCCTCTACTCTCAAGCGCTCATTCTGGTAGCAGATGGCCATCCGTGCACCCGCTTCCGACAACTTCTGGGCAATTCCCCAGGCAATGCTGCGCTTGTTTGCCAGCCCGAATACTACTGCTACTTGACCTTTCAGATCTGTCATACCTTGCTCCTCTTCGTTTCTTGCAACGGGTGTAAGGATATATCAACCACCCAGGTCGACTAATTCGACCTCGTTCATCGGGCTGCCCAGAAAGCGAGCGCCCAACCTTTGAAACTTGGCCACTGAGTCGGTCGCAAAAAAACGGCAGCGGCACGCCGATTCAAAGCTTTGGCTGCCTCTTTGTACCTGGCCTTGCAGCATGCGCGCGGCCTGGTTGGCCGTTGCCTCGGCCGAATCGATCACCCGGATCGCCGGCGAAAGAGCGGCTTCCATCATCGGTCGCAGCAGCGGATAGTGCGTGCAGCCCAGCACCAGCGTATCCGGATTCATATCCGCTTCCTGCGCCTGCTCCAGCAGTTCCGTCAAATAGATCCTCACTACCTCTGCCGTGACCGGGTGGTCCACCCAACCCTCTTCTACCAGCGGCACCAGCAGCGGGCACGCCTTCTCAAGAGCGTGCAGTCCCCGCTCCCTGCAAGCCGCGGCATAGGCATGGCTGCTCATGGTCGCATCCGTGCCGATCACCAGGATATCTCGGGTTGTCGACGACGAGCGTGCCTCATTGGCCCCGGTTTCGACCACTCCCAGAACCGGGACGGAGGTGGATTCTTGAATCTCCTTGAGCGCCAGCGCGGTTGCCGTGTTACAGGCGATTACGAGAAAATCCGCACCCTGATCGAGCAGAAAACGTGTGCTCGACAGGGCATAGCGCACAATCGTTGCCCGTGATTTAGACCCGTAGGGCAGCCGGGCCGTGTCACCCAAATAGAGAAACTCCGCCTGGGGCACTAACGGCAACAGCGCCCGCAGAACCGTCAGGCCGCCAAAGCCGGAATCGAATACTCCGATTTTCAAACGGCCGTTCGTCACAGGTGCTTCACTCCAGGCGCATCGGAGGCAATGTACACGCGCGTTAAATCGGCATGCCCGGCGAGCGTGTCGCGTGCTTGTCCCTCGACGAGAAACCGTACCTGGGCCACCTGGGGAAAGTTGGCGTGCAGCGTTCCGATGATGGAGAGCAGCGTCAGTGTTTCCGGCTCGATGCCCGAAGGGTGGGCCGTGACAAACGACTGGCTCAGATCCACCACGGCGAGCATCCCTGGAGACGTTGTCGATGGCGCATGCGTAGGATCCGCCGGCATGTTCATGAAGAAGATTTCGTTCACTCCTTTATTCGCCGCGATCGGGTGCTTCGACCGAGGCTGCGCGTAGTCGGCAATCAGATGCTGCAGAATGACATGAGCGCGCGCATTGTCATCGATGGGCAGCGCCAGGCTCTGCCCAGCCGGTTGCAATGAACCGTCCATATCATTGGCAATCACCATTGTTACGTGTTGGACGGGCCGGTTCCCGCCGGGGTTCAACGGCATATTCTCAGCCGAGGCGAGCAGCTGGTCGAGAGCCCGTTCGCGCATCCGCAGCAAAACCACCGCCATCACCACGGAGCTGACCAGCAGAATCCAGAAGAGGATGCGCTGCCCACGCGAAATCATGGTTGCTGCCTCCAGTCGCGCTGCCATTGTTCTATGGCTGCGGCCATCGCTGCCACCAGCCGGTCCTGGTACTCAGAGTCGGAGAGAGCCGTCACTCCGACAGAGCGATTCAATGGCGCCAGCTCAGCAACCACGGCCGGGCAAGTAAAGCTGTCGAGCGGTTGCAGGGCCGTGCGGCCCAGCGTTACCGGGATCTCCGCATGCGTCATCGCGGAGTTGATCTCTGAGGCGAGCCGGATACTTTGGTCGGCGTAAGCGCCCTGAGCTGTCTCCCACGGCAGAAATCTGGTCAAGGGGATCTGCGTCAACGAAGACGTAAACAAGTGGACCCCATTGCCGCTGGCTGTTGCGTGGAGCGTGATGCAAGCGGCCGCTGCTGCATGGTTCGCTGTTTCCGCGCGGTTCAACGCTGGAATGGCCGTATCAGACTCGCGGGTCGTGACCACATAAAGTCCGTGAGCGCTCAACACCGAGCGCAACCGCACCGACAAGGCCAGCACCAGGTCTTTCTCAGGCAACTTGTCAGATAGGCGGGCTCCGGCGTCCGTGCCTCCATGCGCAGCGTCGATCACAACCACGAATCGGGCCGCGGATCTGACCGAGGGCGCTGGTGGGGCGGGCGCTGGTGGGGCAAGGGGCTGCTGGGCGTGGCTGCGAAGGGCAGGGGTGAGCAGAGTCGCCAGAACAAGTGCGGGGACGAAGCAGGCGCGAATGGCGCGCTCCTCAATCCAATGCATAGATGGCTAGACCACTCAGAAGTTTGGGGAAGAAGTCAGTCGACTTCTGCGGCATCACGTCGCCGGCAAACGCCACTTCGCGCAACTGGCCAAGTGTGATGGGGTTCGTCAGAAAAGCCACGTCCGCTTCTCCGCGCGCAACCTGTTCCAGTACTTCGTTGGCGTCGCGCACATAGCGAAGGCTCTGCTGTTCGCGGATGGCCCCCGGCGTAACGCCGAGCAAGCGCTCCAAAACCAGGGAGTGCAACTGCGTCAGGTCCAGCCGGCGGCGGCGCTCCGGAATCTCGGCCAATGCTTCCGCCACCGCGTCCGGCTTAGCCGTGAGCAGGGTGTAGCCGTCCCTGGTGACCGCGATGAAGGCCGTACCCTGCTGCCGGGCCAACAGTTTCATAAGATCGCCCGCATCGTTGCCTGTCACTGGCTTCACGTCAAAGAACTTCGTGGCCCGCTCCAGAAACGCTGCCGGCGAAAAATCCTTAAGTCCAAAGACGGCGCGGTGCGTGGGCAGAATGGTGATCCCCGGCGAGTCCATGTTTACAAAGGTCATCATGACCGCTGCCTCCGGGTAGGCGGGCTGGGCGGTTGAGTTGGCCAGGTTTCGTTCCGTCCGGGCAACACTCGTGGGCGCGTGCTCCTGGGAATACTGGAGCGCCGTCTCGTAGCGGTGGTGGCCGTCGGCGATGATGAGCTTCTTGTCTTCCATCGATCCCAGAAGAATGTTGATGGTGCTCATATCGGTGATCTTCCAAACCCGGTGAGTCACGCCATACTCGTCCGTCACTTCAATTTCCGGAGAATTGGCGCCAGAAAAAAGGATCTTTTCCGCCGTCAGGCCAGGGTCGGAGTAGAGCATGAAAATCTGCCCAAAATGGGCGCGAGTAGCCTTCAACAGGTTCAGGCGGTCCGACTTTGGCTTGGAAAGCGTCTGTTCATGGCGAAAGACGACCTGCTGGCCGTAATCGCACAACTCGCCCAGGGCGATGAAGGCGCGGCGCTCGTGTACCGTCCCATCGCCTCCCGGAACCGTAAAACGTTGGGAATAGGCGAAGATGCAGGCATCCTTCTCCTGCATCAAAATGCCCATGCGGCGCCAGTCGGCGAAGTCTCTGGCCGCGCGCGTGTACACATCGTTGCTCCCCGGTTCGTCGAAGAGTTCAGGCAGGCCGAGGATGATGCGCACCAAATTATACACGCTGCGTTGGTAGTAGGCCTGCTGCATGGCGGGGCTGATCTTGTCGTAGGGCTGGGTTACGACATCTTCCACGCGCACCATACTCGGGTTGTAGCGCAACGCGCGAAAGGGATAAATACGGGCCATGCGTTTGGGATCCAATTCCAGACATCGGCAGTCTGCGCTGCCAATTGCTTTGCTGTCTTATACCTGCCAGATTGTACCTGACACCGGCGGCCTCCCTTACGCCTGGTATCGTGTCTGTCCCACGAGAATCAACAGACTTTTCTCAGAGCGTGACAGAGTAAACGGCTGAATCAGCTGCGAAAAACCCTGCGATACGAACGCTCTTCGCGCCGAACTCACATTTGGGCGAAGGGCATGAAAACCCGTACCTTTCCTATCTGAAGCCGCTCCTCGTCCACAGGTTTCTTTACTAAACCTGTGGGGTTAAAAAAAGACCGGTGTGATATCCCTGCTTGAAAGCCTTCCCCGTCGCCCGGCGCGCAGTTACCCATGCTCAACCGATGCAAGCCGCGTTACCAACATCAAAACCGCTACCAAAAGGAGCGAGCAGGTTTCATGCCCGTCGTGCTAGCATCGCTGCAAAGGCAGGCAGAAACACAAGGGGCTTAAGTCTATGGCGCTCCCCATCGAGCGCGTACCACGGAAAACTAATAGCGTCAGCCGCACAGCAAAGCTGTGCGCGTGGATAGCGGGCAAGACCGCCATGGCGGTTTTCCTGTGGCTTGCACTCAGCCCGGCTGGCTTGGCCCAGGATCCTCTAAACGACGTCCACGTACAACCCCCGCCGCCTGCTCCGGCTGCGCCAACCCCCGGTCCTGATGGCAAGAAATCCGCCCCCCCCAACGCCTCAGCTCCGCTTGAGGGGAAAAAGGCCCTGAACGCAAGACCAAATGAGCGTATTCGCGTCGACGTGAACCTGGTCCTGGTGCCGATTACCGTGACCGATCCTCTGAACCGTCTGGTAACTGGACTCGAACGTCAGGACTTCTTTGTTTACGAAAACAACGTGCTCCAGAAGGTCAAGAGCTTTTCAGCGGAAGACGCTCCGGTGTCCATCGGCATTATCTTTGACCTCAGTGGGAGCATGACCGACAAGATCAACCGGGCACGCAATTCCATCCTGGAGTTTCTGCGCACTGCAAATCCTCAGGACGAATTCTTCGTGATCGGGTTTAATGATCGCCCCGAGCTGATTACCGATTTCACTTCGAGCGTCGACGACATCGAGTCGCGCCTGTTGGTTGTAAAACCCGGCCACCGCACTGCACTGCTCGATGCTATCTACTTCGGCTTGAACAAGATGAAGCAGGCCAGGAACGAACGTAAGGCCCTTTTGGTGGTATCGGATGGGGGCGACAACCGCAGCCGATATACTGAGAACGAAGTGCGCGCCGTCGTGCGCGAGTCAGACGTCCAGATCTACGCCATCGGTATCTTCGACCAGTACGCTCCGACCCGTGAGGAGCAGTTAGGACCTGTTTTGTTGCACGATGTAAGCGAAGAGACCGGCGGTCAGCTTTTCCGGGTGGACGATCTGGGCGACATGGCCGATATCGCTACAAAGATAAGTGCCGAATTACGCAACCAATACGTGCTTGGGTATCGTTCGGAGGATGCCAAACGGGACGGGAAGTGGCGTAAATTGAAGGTAAAGCTGGTTCCGCCCGAAGGGCTGCCTCAGCTCACCGTTCATGCCCGTACAGGATACTATGCGCCCTTGCAGTAGCTGGCTGTTTGCTCTGTCGACCTTACTGCTTTGTAGCTTGCCGGCCCCAACCGTGGCGCAGGTTGCGGGTACGCCCGCGTCTCCGGTTGTTCCGCCTTCTATCGCGCCGGGAGTTCCCGAAAAACAGCAGCCTCTCAATGTCGATCGCGACCCAGTCGTCTCCCCAGACAAGCCGGAACCTGTCGTCCCCAAGCCACCCGAGAGCGGTACAGCCATCGGTCGTGGCGACAGCGGCAAGTACACCTTGCAGCGCAACGTCGATGAAGTCATCCTCAACGTCACCGTGCTAGACGACAAGCAGCACCTGGTGAGCACCCTCGGCAAAGATGACTTCAGAATCTTAGAAGACGGGGTTGCACAAACCATCAGCTCGTTCCAGCACCAGGACATCCCCGTTTCCCTGGGAATGCTGGTCGACAACTCCGGCTCCATGCGCGCCAAGCGCAGCGCTGTGAACTCGTCGGCACTGGAACTGGTACGCGCCTCCAACAAAGACGACGAAACATTTGTAGTGAACTTCTCCGACGAGGCCTATATCGATCAGGATTTCACTGCGAACGTCACCAAGCTCCGTGACGGGCTGACCCACATTGATTCCAAAGGTGGTACGGCTCTTTACGACGCCATTATGGCCTCCGCCGATTACCTAACCAAGAACGCAAAGCGCACCAAGCAGGTGCTGCTGGTCATCACCGACGGAGAAGACAACGCCTCCAGCACTACGCTCGAGGAAACCGTTCGCCGCATCCAGGATCTGCAGGGTCCAGTGATTTACTCGATAGGCATTCTTTACGACGAGGGAGGCGGGGGCCGCGAAGCGCGCCGCGCCAAGCGAGCGCTCGAAATGCTGTCGAACGAGACGGGTGGCGTAGCTTTCTTCCCCAAAAACCTCGACCAGGTAAATGCGATCGCCGGCGACGTAGCTCGGGATATTCGTGAGCAGTACACCATCGGCTACCACTCCACCAAACCGGCCAGCCTGGGTGGCTATCGCCGTATCCAGGCGGATGCTAAGGGCAAGGGCTACGGCAAGCTGGATGTACGTACCCGCACCGGATACTACCCCCACAGCCAACCGAAGGCTCCGGCTGGTCCGCAGGCGGCTGCTCCCGCCACGCCACCGCCCCCAGCCCCCAACTAGGCTTTAGCCGGCTGTGAAGGGTACGGGCTGCCTCGCCGCAGCGGGCTACCTCGCCGCAGCGAGCTTTAGCCCGTACGTCAGTGATGGGAACAAAACGCGGCGTCAGCCGCCGAGGGAAACCGGCTTTACCCTCAGTGGCTAAAGCCACTTCAATCCTGTGAATCGATATACGTGCTAAAGCTAGCCCACCCTTTCGTGGTACCACCCACCCTGAGGAATGCTCCCTCCCGCTGCTACACTTGAAAGTCGGCCTATGACCCTTTCCAGCACTACAGTTGCGGCTCGTTCCCTGCGCGTTGCCGAAGATGTAACGGAGTTGATGGGGTCTACCCCCATGCTCCACCTGCACCGGATCATGCCCCAGGGGGCAGCGGATATCTACGCAAAGCTGGAATTCTTCAACCCAGGTGGCAGCGTCAAAGATCGCGCCGCATTGGGCATGATTCTTGATGCCGAGCGTCGTGGCCTCTTGCGCCCCGGCTCCACAATCGTCGAGGCAACGGCTGGCAACACCGGTGTGGGGCTCGCTCTCGTCGGCGTCCATCGCGGCTACAAGGTCATACTTTTCGTGCCCGAAGGCTTTGCCGAAGAGAAGTGCATCCTCATGCGCGGTTTTGGCGCTACGGTGATCCGCACCCCCGAAGCCGAGGGCATGAAGGGGGCGATTGCGCGCTGCCAGGCGATGACGGCAGAAACTCCGGGAGCCTTTGCCGCCCTGCAATTCGAAAACATGGCCAATCCCGACTTTCACCACGACACCACCGCAAGCGAGCTATGGGAACAGATGGAGGGCCGCGTCGACGCATTCCTCGGTGGCGTGGGCACGGGGGGCACATTCTCTGGCGTCTCCCGCTTTCTCAAGGAGCAGGATCCAGCCATCCTTACAGTCGCCGTCGAGACCCAGGGCTCAATTCTGCAGGGCGGCCAGCCCGGCCCGCACAAAGTAGAGGGCATTGGCGTTTCCTTTATCCCCGGAACCTTCTGCCGCGAGTGGTGCGATGAGATCATCGCGGTCCGCGATCCCGAAGCGTTCGCCATGGTCAAGCGCTTGGCAGCAGAAGAAGGGTTGCTCGCCGGCTCGAGCGGAGGGGCGGTCGCGGCTGCGGCGGTGCAGATTGCCACGCGTTTGGGTAAGGGCAAGCGCGTCGCCATCGTCATTGCTGACTCTGCCGAGCGTTACCTTTCGAAAAAGATATTTGAGGGCGGTCTATGACCACCAGGCAGCATGGTTTCTCTACCCGCGCCATCCACGATGGCCAATCTCCCGATCCGTTGACGGGGGCAGTCAACGTGCCGATCTATGCGACTTCTACCTACGCGCAGGAAGAAATAGGTAAGCACCGCGGATACGAATATTCGCGTGTCTCGAACCCTACCCGCGCGGCGCTCGAAGAAAACCTGGCCTCGCTCGAAGGTGGCGCCTCCGCTCACGTATTTGCAAGCGGTATGGCGGCGATTGCAGCCATGGTCGCCATGCTCAAGACCGGCGACCATGTCATTTGCGGCTCGAACGTCTACGGGGGAACCCCTCGCCTCTTCGATCGCATCATCGCCCATTACGGCATCGACTTTACTTACGTCGATACCACCGACCCTGACCAGGTGCGAAGCGCCCTCAAGCCCAACACCCGCCTGGTACACATTGAGACGCCGACCAACCCGATGATGCAGATCACCGATATCCGGGCCATCGCCGATATCTGCCATCAACACGGCAAGGTCGATCTCAGCGTCGACAACACCTTCATGTCGCCTTACTTTCAACGGCCACTGGAGTGGGGCGCGGACATCGTCATGCACTCCACCACCAAATTCCTCAATGGGCATAGCGACGGCCTGGGCGGTGTTCTGGTGGGCACGACGCCCGAGCACAAAGAGACGTTCGCCTTCGTGCAGAAATGCACCGGAGGCATTCTTTCTCCCTTCGAGTGCTTCCTGGTGCTTGCGTGGAGTGAAGACCCTGGCTGTGCGCATGAAGCAGCACGAGGTCAATGGCCGCGCGGTTGCCAATTACCTCGCCGGCCATCCCAGGGTCAGCACGGTTTTCTATCCTGGCCTGCCGCATCATCCGCAATATGACCTTGCGCAACGGCAAATGTCCGGTTTCGGCGCGCTCATTACTTTTGAGACGGGGTCGCTCGCCAACGCCAACGCCATGCTGCGCCGCCTCAAGGTATGCACGGTGGGCGAATCGTTGGGCGGTGTCGAAACGCTCATCTCGCACCCAGCCACCATGACCCACGCAGCATTGGGAGAAGAAGGCCGGCGAAAGATCGGCCTGACGGATGGAATGCTGCGCATCTCGGTCGGGATCGAAGATACGGACGATCTGCTCCATGATCTGGAGCAGGCTCTCCACGGAGTGGTCGCATGACTCCCGAAAGCATCGCCCACTCCTTCGCACTGACCGAGGATCAGGAGCAGCTGCGCAAGGAGATTCGTGATTTCGCCGCGCGCGAGATCGCTCCCAATGTCATGCGTTGGGATGAGGCGAGCGAGTTTCCTATGGAGGTTGTAAGGAAACTTGGCGAGATGGGCCTGATGGGCGTCATCATTCCCGTGGAGTTGGGTGGGGCGGGCCTGGGCTACGTCGATTACGCGCTGGCCGTCGAAGAACTCTCTGCGGTGGACGGCTCGATCGGCATCATTGTCGCCTCGCACAACTCGCTCTGTACGAATCACATCTTTCTTGCCGGCAGTGAAGAACAGAAGCAGAAATACATTCCGCAACTCGCCTCTGGCAAATGGCTCGGCGCATGGGCACTCACAGAACCGGGTTCCGGCTCCGACGCCGGCAGTGCGCGCACCTCTGCCGTGCGCAAGGGCGACCGCTGGGTGCTCAACGGAAACAAGACCTTCATTACCAACGGTCACTATGCCGGCGTGTCTGTCATCATCGCGGTTACCGATAAGACAAAGGGCACACGCGGTCTCTCGGCTTTTATCGTGGAGAAGGGAACTGCCGGCTTCCGGCCCGGCAAGAAAGAAAACAAACTCGGCCTCCGCGCCAGCGATACGTCGGAACTGATTTTTGAGGACTGCGAGATCCCGGCTGAGAACCTGCTTGGTAGGGAGGGCGAAGGCTTCATCGATTCCATGCGCGTTCTCGACGGCGGCCGCATCTCCATCGCCGCGCTGTCGCTCGGTATCGGCCGTGGGGCCTTCGATGCTGCGCGCAGGTATGTGAAGCAGCGACACCAGTTCGGTAAAGCGATCTCAGATTTTCAGGGCATCCAATGGAAGCTCGCCGACATGGCGACCCAGCTTGATGCTGCCCGCTTGCTCACGCTGCGTGCCGCAGTGATGAAAGACGCAGACCAGAAGACGACGCTCGAATCCTCCATGGCCAAATTGATGGCGAGTGAAGTGGCCGTGAGAGTGTGCGATGAAGCCGTGCAACTGCACGGTGGTTACGGGTTTATCAAGGACTATCCGGTGGAGAAGTTCTACCGTGACGTCAAGCTATGCACCATCGGCGAAGGGACCAGCGAGATTCAGCGCCTCATCATCGCCCGCGAAATTCTGAACAAGTAGACTGCCGCCCCATGCTTCGGCCGGAATCGTATGATGAGTGAAATGAACCCTGCGGAAAGAGGCATGCCGCTCCTTGCCTCGCTGCGGTTTGAGGTCAAATGCTTCTTGCTCTGAATACCTGCGGCATCACGGCCAGCGTCGCCCTTGGCGTGGTCGATCCCAAAGGCATAAAGATCGTGGCCGCTGCGCAACTGCCTGCGCGCACCTACGCTGCACGCCTGGTGCCTGAGATCGCCGCGCTGCTTGACAGCAGGAAGGCGACTCTGCGCGACCTCGAAGCGATCGTTGTGGTGAACGGCCCAGGCAGCTTCACTGGAATCCGAATTGGACTCGGCACGGCCAAAGGCCTGGCCGAGGTGGTTGGCATCCCCTTGATCGCCGTCTCGCGGTTGGCGTTGATCGCCAACGCGACCGGGCTGCCACATGTGTTGGCTGCGGTCGATGCGGGTCGCGGTGAGTTCTATGTCGGGGAATACCGTAATGGCCAGAACCTGGGCGAATTGCTTCTGGGCGGCCCTGAGGTTCACGAGGCCGCCAGGCGTCCGGGTGCCGGAGTCGTGGTTTGCGAAGAAAGCCCCGTTGCTGAAGGCGCCGCGGCGCCCACCACTGCCTGCGCTGCTCTCGCCATCTGCGGACCGGTCTACGTGCAGGCGCCCGGCGCTTCAGAGGCGCTTCGTTTTGCGCTGGCCCGATTCCGTGCAGGCCAATTTGATGATGTCGAAACCCTGGAGGCCAACTACCTTCGCCGGTCGGATGCAGAGGTCGTGCTTTCCGCTCGAATGGCTGCGGCCGCCGCTGCGCAATGAACTTCACGCTGCGCGTCATGGCCGCCGGGGATCTCGACGCCGTGATGGAACTCGCCGCCGGTTCCCTGGAAGGTCCACGCTGGACCCGGCATGATTACGAAAAAATCCTGCTCCACACGCCCGGAGATGTTTTGGTCCGCTATGCGCTTGTCGCGCTTGCAGGCTCAGCACTCGCCGGCTTTGCTGCTGTTACCTGGCTGCGCGAGGAGCCTGCGGCCGAGATAGAAGGCATCGTCGTCGAACCGGCATACCGCTGCCAGGGCATCGGCACGGCCCTGGTTGCCGCCTGCATGGCCTGGGCTGCCGGCACAGGCGCCGCGGCGCTTCGTCTGGAGGCGCGCGCATCGAATGTCGCTGCCCTCGCGCTTTATCGGCGTCACGGTTTCTCGCCGGTTGGCCTGCGCAAGGCTTACTACGCGGCGCCGGTTGAAGATGCGCTCGTGCTTGAGGCTCCCTTGCTTCCCCCAAGCCCTCTATAATTCGACAAATGGTTCGTGACGGTTATTTCTACGGGTTTGGATTTATCGCGGCCGCTGTTCTCATAGCGCTGGTGACCGGCACCTGGCTCTGGGCGATCGTGCCGCTGTTGCTCGCATGCTTCTTCTTGTGGTTTTTCCGCGATCCCCAGCGCAACATACCGCCGGAACCAGGCCTGGTTGTTTCTCCGGCAGACGGAAAAGTCACTGAGGTGGCCCGCATCCAGACGCCAGGGGGCGAACGTATCCGATTGAGTATCTTTTTGAGTGTGTTTAACGTACACGTCAATCGCTCACCGATTGCCGGCACCTTGCGTGAGGTTCGCTACCAGAAGGGCAAGTATCTGAACGCGCTCAATCCGGAGTCAGCGGAAAAGAACGAGCAGAATCTGGTGACCGTGCAGGGCGAAGAGTTCGATGTAACCTTCAAGCAGATTGCCGGCCTGCTCGCGCGGCGCATCGTATTCCGCCACCAAGTAGGTGATTTTGTCGAACGAGGCCAACGGGTCGGTTTAATCAAATTTGGCTCCCGGGTCGACGTCATCCTGCCTGGCCGGGCACGTGTTCGAGTAAGTCTCGGCGACCGGGTCAAGGGGGGCTCCTCGATCCTGGCTGATCTGCAACCTGCCGAGACCGAGTTACCAGTCGATACATTCGCGGAGAGTTTCGCGTGACCAACGAGATCACGCGGACGCCCGAGCGCAAGAAAAAGGGCCGTTTGCGCCGCGGCATGTACATCGTGCCTTCGCTTTTTACCGCGGGCAATATCGCCGCAGGCTACTTTGCCATCATGCAAAGCCTGCAAGGTTCTGTGCAGGAGCCGCGCCACTTTAACTATGCCGCCCTGGCGATCGGCTTTGCCATCCCCTTCGACGCGCTCGATGGCCGCATCGCGCGCATGACGAAGACCACCAGCGACTTCGGCAAGGAACTCGATTCCATGGCCGACGTCATCACCTTCGGTGTCGCTCCCAGCCTTCTCGCGTTCACCTGGGGTTTTCACACGCTGCCCCTGGCCATGGACCACCACCTGCGGCAAACCGTGGTGGACTGGGGAGCCTTCGTCTGCTTTCTCTTTCTGCTCTGCGGCGCAGGCCGTCTTGCGCGTTTCAATATCAGCGTCAATCCCTTGCCCTCGAATCCCGGGCGGCCCGGGAGAAAATATTTTGTCGGCATGCCCATTCCATCGGCGGCGGGTGTGATCGCCGCGGTCGTGCATTTCTTTGCAGGAACGCCGGTGCCCAATTGGCGGGTCGCCATCATGTGGATGCTGCTCGTCTTCCTGGTGGGCCTGTTGATGGTCAGCAACTGGCGATTCTGGAGTGGTAAAGAGATCAATCTCTCCAACCGCCATCCGTTTCAGACCATCGTTGTGTTGGGACTAGCGATCTATGCTACGTTTGTGTTCTCGCAGATCGTTCTGTTGCTGATGGCATTCTCCTACATGTTCTCCGGCATATTCGCGCGCGCGGCCTATTCCTGGCAGCGCAGTCTCAAGTCAGGCCGTAGGCCGCCCTCCATTCCAGACGGTACGCACAGTGCCGACGATTCCCACCCCGCTCCGCCCTCGCACCCAACGGTGCATCCATGAACAGACGAGGGAATGGATGACAACCAACTACCGCATCGCTATTGTGGGAGCCGCCTCCATTCGCGGTAAGCAGTTAAATGAAACCATCTCTGAATCGAGCTTTGCCGCAGCCGAGATCATTCTTCTGGATGATCAACAGGCACTTGGCCAGCTGGAGGTGGTGGGCGATGAAATGACCTTCATCCAGCCGCTGGCAACCGATTCTTTTGAGCGCATCGATTTCACCTTTTTTTGCGGGTCAGCCGAGCTTACCCGCAGGCATTGGCAAGGCGCGCAACGAGCCGGTTCGAGCATTGTCGATCTCTCAGGCGCGCTCGAAGGCGAAGCGGGCGTGCTGGTCTGTGCGCCCTGGCTGATGGAGGCCATGGGCGAGGCGGCTGCCGCGATCGCGCCCACCCTGCATACACCTGCTGTCGTTGCATCCCATCCCGCTGCCCTCGTGCTCGCTCTGCTCATGGAGCGCCTGCAGAGGCTGGGAGCGGTTCGCCTCGCATCTGCCACAGTGTTGGAACCCGCTTCGGAGTATGGGCGGGCGGCGCTCGACGAACTGCATCAGCAGACGGTCACACTGCTTTCCTTCCAGGGCATCCCGACGGAAGTCTACGACATCCAGGTGGCGTTCAATACCGTCGCGGCCTTCGGGGAAAATTCCAGAGTCAGCCTGGCCGAGAGTGAAGCGCGCATTCGTCGCCACTACGCGCTGCTTTCGGGAGGCCGGTTGCCGCAGGCCACTCTGCAACTGATTCATGTGCCTGCCTTCCATGGCCACACTTTTTCGATTTCGGTCGAGTTTGAAAGGCAAGTGACGTTGGAACAGCTCGAAGCCGCACTTTCCGGCCCTCATATAGAAGTCATCCTCGGCGACGCCGATGCCCCTGCCAATCTCAACGCAATCGGCGACAAGGGTGTCTCGGTCCGAATCCGCTTCGATGATGAAAATGCCGCGCAATCGCGGCGGTTGTGGCTGTGGGCCTCGGCCGACAACCTCGAACTCGCTGCGTTGAATGCTCTGGAGTGCGCACAGGAACTACGCCGTCTGCGGCCCCAGGGTAAGGTGCAATAGCGATATTCTTCCGCTACGAGGCGGGCGGGGGGAAATGTACCGGACAAAGTTTCATATCGTTTGTGTTCTTCCGTGGGCAGCTCCTGCCAAACCCTGGGGTGCGGGATAGTGGCTCATGCAACCCGTCACGCGATCAGGTTCGTGGTGGCAATACCTACCCGTGGACGCGCTCCGATACTCGCCGAAACCATTGCCTTTCTGGCAATGCAGCGGCGGCAGCCGGATGGCATCGTCGTTGCCTACGCTGAGGCAGCGGATATCGCCGATGCCCCCGCGCGATTTCCCCACGTAACCTTCATCCAAACTCCGCTGGGGCTCACCCGGCAGCGCAATGCCATTCTCAAACAGTCCTATGCTGCTGACCTTCTGCTTTTCATGGATGACGACTTCTACCTGGATCCTGACTACCTCGCCATTACCGAACAGGTTTTCTGTGAACATCCGAACGTCGTTGGTTCCACCGGCCGAGTACTCGCAGACGATATAAAAGGTCCGGGTCTAACCGTCGCTGAGGCTAAGGCGGTTCTGGCCGCAAGCGACGGGGCGCAGTTGGCGCAGCAACTGATTCCAACGGTCTTTGCCTATGGGTGCAACATGTGCCTTCGCATGGCTGCTATCCTCGAGCACGGCCTTCTCTTCGATGAGACGCTGCCGCTCTACGGGTGGTATGAAGACTGGGACTTCTCAGCACGTCTGGCATCGGTGGGTACGGTCGTTGTTACGTCGAACGCGTGCGGAGTTCACCTCAGCGTCAAGATGGGCCGCATCAGTGGGGTGCGGGCGGGATACGCGCAGGTAGCCAACCCGATCTATCTCGCGCGCAAAGGGACGTTTCTCTGGTCCAACGTGTTTCGATTCATCGTGGGACCATTCCTCAAAAATTTCGTGCGCAGTTTTGCGTCGGAGCCCCACCTGGATCGGTTCGGAAGATTTCGCGGAAACCTCACAGCATTTCGCGATCTGCTTTTGGGCAGGCTCAGTCCTGAACGCATCGTGCACCTGTAGCGAACCTTTACTGGCTTTTCCCCCACTCTGTGTACTGCTGCAGGATGTACTGGTCTGTCATGCCTGCAAGATAGTCGGCGACCACGCGCGCCACGCCTTCACTTTCGATCTGCGACTGATACGCAATGGGTAACAACAACGGATCTTCGACCCAGCACGCAAAGAGTTTCTTCACCACCAAAGCAGCGTCCTGTAAATCCTTTTTCAGTTCGTCACTGCTATAGAGCGTGACATAAAGGTGCTGTTTCGCCTCCCGGCGCATTTCCTCGATCGCCGGGGAGAATGCCACCAGCCTCTCCGGCGATCGCCGCACGTCGTCGAGCGTGCGCATGCCCGCGGCATGCACCCGGCGCGAAGTTTCACGGATCAGATCGTCCGCCAGCGTATTCAGCATCTTCTTCAAGGCTTCGTAGGTAAGCAGTTTGCCCGCGGCCGATGGAAACTCGCGCTCCGCGGCGCGCAGCGACTCATCGAAGATGCGCACATGCCGGCGAAGACTTTCCGCATGCAGCATCTCCGCCTCAATCCCGTCATCCATATCGGCGGTGAGGTAGGCAATCTCATCCGCAAGATCGATGATCTGCGCTTCCAGTGGCGGACGCTGATCGAGCAAGTAAGCACTCAACTCAGGATGCTCGGCAAGCCCATAGTCCCTTGAGTGCTTGACGATGCCCTCGCGCAAGGCCAGCGTAAGATTCAGCCCGCGAAACGCCGCGTAGCGAACCTCGAAATACTCCACAATACGCAGCGCGTGCAGGTTGTGGTCGAAGCGCAGGCCAAACGCCCGCATGGCCTCATCGAGCGCTTTTTCGCCCGCGTGCCCGAAGGGTGGATGCCCGATATCGTGTACCAGCGCCAGAGCTTCGGTCAGGTCTTCATTCAGCCTGAGCGCATTGGCAACCGCGCGCGCAATTTGCGCAACCTCCATCGTATGCGTCAGGCGGCTGCGGAAGTGATCGGAGTAACGGTGGGTAAATACCTGGGTCTTTCCTGCGAGGCGGCGGAAGGAACGTGCATGAATGACGCGCGCGCGGTCTCGCTGAAAAGGGCTTCGATAGGGATGATCGGGTTCCGGGTGCTCGCGCTGCACCAGCAAGCTGCCTGCATCCTCTGGAACCGCACAGCCGGGAGGCAGCGCCAGGGTGTGCGCGAAATCTTCTCTCATTTCACCGCGCCACGAAACCGGCCCCGTCCTCCCGGCCATGCTCACTTACTGTTTCGGGCGGGCGCCCGTCGATTCTTCCTTGGCCAGCTTCACCCGCGCAGTGTCCAGCTTCTTCTGCACCTTGCTCACGTCACCGGGCTCCGCATCTGCGGCGACCGTGCGGGAATACTCGTGCAGGCTCTGCTCCCATTGCGCAGCAGCTAGCTTAAGCCGCCCCGTCTTCTCGTAGAGCTCACCCAGGTGGTCATGTACCTGGGGATCGGTCGAGATCCGGTCCGTAGCCTTGCGCAGGTTGGCTTCCGCCAGTGCATACTGACCCATCTTGAAGTACACCCAGCCGAGCGAATCCAGATAAGCGCCGTTCTGGGGGTCGAGTTGCACGGCCTTCTGCACCATGGTGAGCGCTTCATCCAGCCTCACTCCGCGATCAGCCAGCATGTAGCCCAGGTAATTCAAGGTCATGCCGTTGTTGGCGTCGAGAGCCAGAACCTTACGGAACTGTTCTTCCGCGGAGTCATAGTGCTTCTGCCGCTCGTTCATTGCGCCGCGCAGGAAGTAGATATAGATTTTGTCGTCAGGTTTGGACGAAAGCGCTTCCGCTGCGTCGATCTCATCCGACGCTTCTTTCCAGTGCCGCAAACGCGTATAGATCTGTGCGAGCACAAGAATGGTATCGCGATCTTCTGCGTTGCCCTTCAATTGCGCCTTCGCCAGCTTAATGCCGTCGTCCGGTTTGCCGGTGTCGGCGAGTTGGCCAGCCAGCATGAGCTGCACGGCCTTGTTCTTCGGCATCGCCTGGGCTGCCTGCTCGGCGACCTGCATGGCCTTGTCATACTGCTTGCCGTCGCGGTAGGCATCGACCTGGCCCTGATAGCCGCGTTCGGCGTTTTCGCCGCCCAGGGCAATCATCAACTGGTAGGTCTGTACGGCCAGATCGGTCTTGTTCTGCTCGTGGTAAACGTTCGCCAACCGGTCGAGGAAGATCGAGCGGTTGTTCTTCTCTGCATCGGCGTACTGGCCATCGGCGTGGCTGGTCTGCTTCACCAGGCTTTGCAGCGTTTGCGCTGCCTCGTCGTAGCGGCCCAGTGAGTCATTGATCAGCGCTTCGTTGAAGCCGATCTCGAGTGAATCGGGAGCGAGAGCCTTGGACTTCTTGAGCGTGGTCAGAGCCTGTTCGTAATGCCCCTGCCGCCGTTCAATCTCGGCGATGCGCAGGTATGTTTGCGCATCTTGCGGATCTGCCGCAGAGATTGTTTCGAAATGCTTGAGCGCCTGGCTTAGCTGGTTGTCGTTCAACAGCGCCTGCGCCAGGCCTCGTTCCGCATCGAGGTTGTCGGGTTCCATATCGAACGCCTTGCCGTAGGAGTCGATGGCATTCTTGTTTTGCTTGAGCTGGTCATAGCTCATGCCCAGCGCATAATCCATTTTGGCGGTGCGGTCTTCGGCACGCACGGCGCTCAAAACCGAAATTGCATGCATGGTGTCACCCGCATCGCTATAGAGGCGGGCCAGGTTCAGCACCACATCTTCCGAGTTCGGATCGATGTGTTGTGCAGCCTTGAACTGCTCTTCCGCATGCGGTGTATCGTGAGCCAGCGTATAGAGCTGACCTAACAGCAAGCGGCTCTCGATGTCATTGCTCTTGAGCTCTACGATCTTGGTGTACTCGGCGATGGCGAGCTGCAAAACCTTTTCCGAGGGGCCGCCGTTTTGCACATTGCCCAGCGACTGAAGATAAACGCGGCCGAGAAGCTTGTGGGCTTCCAGATTGTCCGGCTCGGTCTTGAGTATGTCCTGAGCCGCAAGCACTGCATCGCGCACGCGGCCGGTGCGCAGGTAAAGCTCAGCTAACCCACTGTTCAGGTATTTCGAGTTCGGGTCCGCGTTGAGCGCGAGCTTGTATTCTTCGATCGCGCGCGTCGCGTACTCAGGACGGCCATAGTTCGTGGCCATCTCCTCGTACATGTGAGCCAGCCCGAAATGGTAGTAGGCTGCCGACCGGTCCGGCTTCTGTGTGCTCGCCGGGCTGCCGGGCGTTGAGCTTGCCGGTGCCGGTGTCTGCTGGGTTGCTGATTGTGCCAGGGAGGAGCCAGGTAAAAGGATGGCAGCGCAAGCCAGCGCTACCCGCGAAAAAGCTGCTTGGCGAATCCTGTCAAAAACCTGAGGCTTCGGGTGAGTGCTCATTTATGGGAGTTCCTGTGCCCGGCTTCCGCTCCATCGAGTAGAACTGACGCCGGAGGTCCAAACGCGGTGCAAAGGAACCCGCATTTTTTTGTCGTATGCGCTCATGTAGCCCGGTCGCGCACCCTCTAGAACTGAATGGATCTTACTGCTCCCCAAAAACTCCAGGCACTGCCTCATTCGTTCCACTTCAGGAAGTTCGCCACTACTTTGGTTCTACGACCCTTGGGAAAGCCTGAAACAACCGTGAATGCAATACCCCGAAGTATCCGGCTGATACACCACTTCTTAGTCTAGACTATTTTCCTTTTCCCTGGGCATGACCGATAAGGCACAATCAAGCCCTTTTCCATGGGGCCATAAGGTCCGTTCCGTATCAGAAAGTCCCGAGGACAGCTGTTCCGCAAGCCCGGGGCGTACGTCATGGCGTACGTCTGGGTTGACGGCTGAAGATTTCCCAGGAGACCCGTCCTGGGTGCACCCGGACCATCAACAAACGCACAGGCAGCATGGAACCCAACCTGACTAAGAAAAGACGAATCGCCGTATTGCCACCGAACAGTCCCGTAGGGACGGCTGAAAGTAGCCCAGGACGCAGTCCTGGGTACAAACCGTAAACAAGATCAAAGTCCCGTAGGGACGGCGGAAGCTAAGGACGCCCGCCCTTGGTGCACCGGATCACAAACAAAGCGGCACGGCGCGGAACCCTTTCAATGCCGAAAATGCCGAATCCCGGTGAACACCATGGCCAGTCCCAGCCGGTTGGCGGCATCGATAACCTCCTGGTCGCGTACCGAACCACCGGGTTGAATGACTGCCGTAGCACCCGCGGCTGCCACCGCTTCCAGACCGTCAGGAAAGGGGAAAAAAGCATCGGAAGCGGCCACACAATTGGCGAGCGGCAGCACCGCCTTCATGGCGCCAAATTTGGCTGCGTCCACCCGGCTCATCTGCCCTGCGCCTATTCCAATCGTCTGCCCGTTCCGCGCATACACGATGGCGTTGGATTTCACGTGCTTGGCCACCCGCCACGCAAAGCCCAGCGCTTCCGTTTCTTCTGGCGATGGCTGGCGCGCCGTAACCACCTTAGGGCCGGCGGCGGAGACGTTTTCGATATCCGCGTCCTGCATCAGCAAGCCTCCGGAAATCTGCTTGATCATCTTTTCCGGCTTGGCCGCCTTGACTACGAGCAACCGGAGATTCTTCTTGGCGCTCAGCTTGGCCCTGGCGGCTTCGCTGAATGAGGGCGCAGCAATGGCCTCGACGAAGAGCTTGACCATCTCCTCGGCCGCGGCCTCGTCCACCTCGCGGTTGACACCGATCACACTCCCGAACGCGGATACCGGATCGGTCGCCAGCGCACGTAGATAGGCCTCAACGGCGGAGTCGCCGGTTGCCGCGCCGCTGGGGTTACTGTGCTTGATGATGGCCACTCCGGGCCGTGTAAACTCCGAAACCAGTTCCCAGGCTGCGTCCAGATCGACCAGGTTGTTGTAGCTCAGTTCTTTCCCTTGCAGTTGTTGCGCCGCCGCGATTCCGGCGCCGCTGCCGTCTCCATAGAGCGCCGCTCCCTGATGTGGGTTTTCTCCATAGCGAAGGTCTGCCGTCTTGCGATAGGCGATGCGCAGGGTGTCAGGAAAAGCGCTGCCCTCTGCCGGGCTACTTGCCTGTTCCGCCGCGATCTTGTGGAAGGTCTGGGCAATGGCTGTGTCGTAGGCTGCAGTCAGGGCAAACGCCTGCCGCGCAAGCCGCCAGCGCGTCTCGAACGAGAGCGCGCCATGGTTGGCTCGCATCTCGGCCGCCAGGCCGTCGTAGTCCGGCGCCGCGGTCACCACCGCCACATCTTCAAAATTCTTGGCCGCCGAACGTAACATCGAGGGACCGCCGATATCGACGTTCTCGACCAGCTCGCCGAAAGACACGCCTGGCCTGCGCGCCGTCTCCTCAAAGGCATACAGATTTACGACCACCATATCGATGGGTTCGATCCCGTGCGCAGCCACCGCTTCGCGGTGCTCGTCGCTATCGCGCCGGTGGAGAATGCCTCCGTGAACGTTGGGATGGAGCGTCTTGACCCGGCCATCGAGCATCTCGGGGAAGCCTGTGAGATCGGAAACATCTCGCACCGTTAAACCTGCACTGCGCAAAGCGCGCGCCGTACCCCCGGTGGAGATAAGTTCCACTTGCATCTCGCTGAGTTGCCGGGCGAACTCCACCAGACCCGTCTTGTCGGTAACGCTTAGGAGGGCCCGCCGAACCTGCTTATATTCCACGTAAAACCTATTCCTGTTCTCAATGTGTGGGGCTCATTTGACCAGCTTCCATTGTCAGAGCCTCTCGATCAGGATAGCTTAGCCCTATGTCGATAAAGTGGGACGGAACCGGAGCTTCGCCAGGCACACCAGAGATTTTGCCGCCGGAAGGCAGTACCGATCCTCGTTCGTACGGCAGAATGCCCGGCTACGACGGAGACCCGGGACCCGTTCCAGGCCCGCGAAGGCGCAGCGGTTGGGCATCCGCTCCGGCTACCTACACCCTGGTCGGCATCAACTGTGCCATCTATGTCGCCATGGTCCTGAACGGCGTGTCTCCCACCAGTCCCTCGGTCAGGAGCCTGGTGCATTGGGGCGCCAATTTCGGGGTTCTTGTGCTGACTGGTGAATGGTGGCGTCTGCTCACCGCCGCGTTTGTGCACGTGGGCTTGATTCACCTGGCAACGAACATGTGGTGCTTATGGAACCTGGGCCTGTTGGGCGAGCCGCTCCTCGGTCCCGCCGGCGTATTTGCCGTGTACGCACTTTCCGGCATTGCCGGGAACCTGCTCAGCACCGCCGTTCATCCCCAGATTGTGGGCGCGGGTGCATCGGGTGCGGTCTTTGGGCTTGCCGGCGTGTTGATCCTGTTGCTCAAAGCGAGGCTGCTCCCTGTGCCGCCGCAGGAAATAGCGCGGTTACGCAAGAGCGTGATTTACTTTGCCGTCCTGAATTTTGTGATTGGCGGCTCCACTTTCCTCTTCCGCACCAGCATTCAGATCGACAATATGGCCCACCTGGGAGGGTTTCTCTGCGGCCTGGCTATGGGAGCCCCGCTCGTGCCGAGAATAGGGGCCGCCCGGAGCCAATACGCGGCACGATCCTGGGTCACCTACGGCATCATGGCCCTGCTCCTGCTCGCCTTCGCCCACGGCATCGCCTCGTATTGGGCCAAGGCCTTGCCCATGCCGAACTGAGCAAAGCGCAAGTGCAGGGACCTGCACCGCACCCGGGACGACGCTTTCAAAAGTGGACTAGCGAACCGCGGTAGCGGCGAACTTCTTCACCATCGCCAGCAGCAGCTTACGATCGCTATCGTTCAGATTCGTCGCGTAGCGGCGAATCTGGGTCAAGAACCGCAATTCATCGTCGGTGAGTTTCTGGGTGTTCATCTCGCGGCCCAGCGAGTCTTCGGCAAAAAACTGGGCCAGCGGAATATCCAGTGCCTGTGCAATTTTGGCGAGAGTGTCGAGTGAGGGAACCGTATGACCGTTCTCTACTCTCGACAGGTAGCAGCGCAACAAGCCGGTGCGCTTCTCGATGTCTCCCTGCGACAGACCCTTTTGCAGCCGGTATCCCCGGATGGTGATTCCAATCTTCATAAAGTCTCGTTCACACTTTCGCCCTAATAGATCAGAAGCAACGTTCATTGCCCCTGTACCGAAAACTGGCTCATTGATAGGTGTTGGCAGCATAGTTAACACGCCGAAGTGACCAGTAGCAAGATCTTTCTTCGGTTTTTCCTTTCTGTTTTTCCAGTTTTGGGATTTTCCGCTCTGCAGTGTTCTATTGGGAGATTAGATACAGCCTATTCATGAAAATTAGTTCATGAATAACCCGCCGTTGACGTCCAATACGTGCCCGGTAATGTAGCTGGCCTGGGGTGAGGCAAGAAAGGCGACGGCGTGGGCGACTTCCTCGTCGGTCCCTGGGCGTCCCAGGGGAATGTGGTTCAGCATGGCGCCGCGTTGTTTATCGTCGAGCACGGCCGTCATGGCGGTTTCAATGTATCCAGGGGCCACTGCGTTGACAGTGACTGAGCGGGAGGCAAGTTCCCGGGCCATGGAAAGGGTGAAGCCAATCAGCCCCGCCTTGCTGGCGGCGTAATTCGCCTGACCTGCCTGCCCGGTGCGCCCCACCACGCTGGTGATGTTCACAATGCGGCCCCAGCGCGCGCGCAGCATCGGGTTCAGCACAGCCTGCGTAAGCAGAAAGGCCCCGGTCAGGTTGGTGCTGATCACTGCATCCCAGTCTGCGCGCTTCATGCGCAGCAGCAGCGTATCGCGCGTTATGCCGGCGTTATTGACCAAAATGTCCACACCGCCGAAGTGAGCAATGGTTGCTTTGGCTGTTGCATGAATGGAGCTTTCGTCCGACACATCCATGACGAAGGCTTTAGCCTGACCGCCTGCGGCGGTGATTTCTGCTGCGACAGCTTCGAGCTTGGCCTCATTGCGTGCCACCACGGCAACGCGGGCGCCCATTTTTGCCAGGGCAAGCGCACAAGCGCGTCCGATTCCCTGGGATGCTCCGGTAACGAGAGCCGTCTTGCCTTCAAGGTTTTCCATGCGTTCGTTCTTATCTCCGCGAAAAAGTGAGGTTAACAGATACGGCGAGCGATGCACGCAACAAGATCCAAGCGGCGCGAACCTTTCGTGGTTCAGCCGGCCCAAATAGGTGCCCAGCTTCGCACAAACGTACCTGGGTTGACCCAGACCGGCACAGCCCCATCGAAAAACTAATCCCGTCGTAGCACCGAGCAGATGAAACTAGCCAGAACGCAGCCTTGGGCCAGGGCCCGCGGAGCAAAACAGGGAAACGGCTCTAGCTGACCGAAGGGGACGCGGTCCATCGGCCCAAGAAAATATGCTTCGTAAGCGCACTAAGCTTATTAAGTTACCCTTGGTTATGTTTGGCCAGTGGCCTTTCGTGCTCAATTTCTCTCCGGTTCCTAAAAGTTGGCGCCTATTCGTCTGTTTGAAACAGATTGGCTCTTTTGGAGAACGACTGTACTTATGTAGGGGCCGAGAGCACCCAGGATTTCAAGGTAAGTTTCTGAAAGCTTTGAAGGGTACGGGCTACCTCGCTGCGGCGAGGTAGCCCGTACCCTTCATGCCAATCCAGGGACTAAACGCTCTCCGCGGTGCGCGCGGCAGCCGCCTCAAGCACAGGCAGTTTGCCCCACACTTTCTCGAGAGACCACACGTACACAACCAACTCACGCGAGTAGTGCAACAGCGGTTTGGTATGCGGAATCTCAATTCCGTAGTGCGCTGGGAGATCGTTGAGTTCGATTTCCGCTTCCGCGGCCTCAAGCGGCCAGGGTTCGTGGTGAATATCTCCACGCAGCAACTGTCCGCCCCGGGTGGTGGTGAACAGGCAATATCTTTCGGTGAGAAAATGCTCAATCGTTCCCGGGAGGCTCTGGTCGATGGTGGATAGCCGCCCCAGCCCGCGATAATGAGCACGAAACCGAAGGGCTTTGCTGCTCAACAAGCGCTCGCTCTGGTAGGTGAATTCCTTTTCACTGCGGGTTTTGATCGACATGCGAGCCCAGTGATAGGGCAAGTGAAACACCGCTCGGGCAACCACCACGGCCAGGGGATTCGAAGCTTCCAGGCAGAAAAAATAAACCCCCGCCCGATTGGTGTTGCGCTCGCGGACATAGGTTCGCAGGTTCAACTCAGGAAAGCGGCTTGCGCCGGGGATGCGAGGCAGGCCACGCAGTTGCACCCGGTCCATCCAGAAGGGAACCACGCCCACCCATGCCGACTGATCGAACGTGTCGATTTCCAGCCCGGCCGGCAGCAGCGCCTGCAGTTTTGCGGCAGGAATCGGCCAGTGTGCGAACAAAAGGTCGTTCCAGCGCTGCATCGTCGTCCAGGGACGCTGGCGCAACGCATAGGGCCGCTGATGGATCACCGGTGGCGGTTCTTCAGTATGGGAATTGCGGCTTGTGGCCATAGGAGCGAACCCACAATCGATAAGGCTCAATCCGCACCGCGGTTGCACCTCAATCTTATCGTAGTTCCACGGGGCGAGATACAGGGGGTTTGGTCTCGCCCGGCAGCAAATCGGTAGGTGGTCACGACCCTGTCCCCTGAACGGCAAAATGCTCTATGCTGAACCTCTACCATGGCTCAGAGCGAAACAGCGACCGCAGCTTCCCCAACTTTGCCCGAAGCGCCCCAAAATCAGACCGAGGTGTACGCCGTTCATGGCGCTGACCCCGAAGTTCTGGCCTATGCCATGGCAAAGTACTCGCGCTCCTCGCTTTCGATGAAGCAGTCGCTGCGTGAAATCTCCAGCCAGCGGGCTGAGCACTTTCTCAATACGTTTTATTTTCAGTATGGCCACCGCTCCATCGCCGATTTGGCCCACGTAGCATTCGCCATCGAGCGGCTGTCGCTGCTGGCGGCCATCATCCTGGTAGACGAACAGCGCTGGGATGGCCAGGAACGCTCCACCCGCTACCAGAACTTTCAGAAAAGTGGCTGGTATTTGCCGGAGTTCTCGACAAATACGGCTGCCAGGCAGCATTTCACCGAGGCCGTCGACGCACTCTTCGCCGAGTACCACCGCAGCACGGAGGCCATTTTCCAGTCTCTGTGCGGGCGCACCCCACGCCCGGCGGAGATGAAAGAAGATGCCTACCACCGCGCGTTGCGGGCCCGCGCATTCGACGTCTCCCGTTACCTTCTGCCGCTGGCGACCAACACCTCGCTGGGGCAGATCGTGAATGCGCGCACGCTCGAAACCCAGATTTCACGCCTCCTCTCCGACCCCCGCCAGGAAGTACGTGAACTGGGCGAACGTCTGCGGCAGGCGGCCGCCGGTTCGGCCTGGAATGTGCAGGGCGACGCGCTCAAAGCACTGCAGAACAAGATCGCAACCCTTGACCCGGCGCTGGCTGAGCAAGCGGAAATGTTGCTTATCCGCGACGTGAAAACTGCCCCCACGTTGGTGAAGTACGCCGCGCCGAACAACTACGTTCTGGCCACCCGCAGCGAGCTGGCCCAGGCCGCTGCCGAGCTGATGAAGAACGCGCCGGTTGAGACTCCCGCGGTGGTCGACCTGGTCGACAACCAATCGCTCGAAATCGACCTGGCCACGACGCTGCTTTACGGCGCCACCCACTTCAGTTATCGGCAAATTGCTCAACGGGTGGCCTCGCTGACCGAGTCGGCCCGAAGCGAGATCATCGCTCTTGGTGCCCGCAACCGCGGTCGCCATGACGAACTGCTGCGCGAGTTTTCCGCAGGACAGGGCCTGCGCTTCGACATCCTGATGGACATCGGCGGTTTCCGCGACATGCACCGCCATCGCCGGTGCGTGCAGATACTGCAGGCGTTTACCAATGTTCACGGCTATGAAGTGCCCGAAGGCATGGCCGAGGCGGGACTGCTGGAGCCAGTACGATGCCGCCATGACGCACGCCCATGCCGCATTCGACCGGCTGACCGCTGCCGGCCTCGTCGAGAACGCGCGCTACGTGCTTCCCCTGGGCACGCGCTGCCGGTCATTGTTCAAGATGGATTTCGCCGAGGCTCTGTACATTGCCGAGCTGCGCTCCACCCCCGCGGGGCATTTCTCCTACCGCCGCGTTGCCTGGGAAATGTACCAGGCGGTCGCCCGCAAACACCCCGCGCTCGCCTCTTATTTTCGTGTCGTCGACATCCATCAGCCTGTGGATATGCTGCAAAGATAGGCCGCTCCCCGGGTGGTATGATCCTCTACAAGTTGCTCACTCACACAAACCGTTTCGTATGCGCAACGCGTTCGCTGAGCGCTTCTGATTATTCGTTTCAAGGCATTACATTCTTCCGTACTGGAGACCTCGCATGGCAGATGATCGTTCCCGCGCCATTGACCTCGCGTTAGCGCAAATTGAGAAGCAGTTCGGCAAGGGCTCCATCATGCGCCTCGGCAACAAAGAGGCGATCGTGCCCATCTCCGTGATTTCGACCGGATCGATTTCCTTTGACGCCGCCCTGGGTGTGGGCGGAGTTCCCCGCGGCCGCGTGATTGAGATCTTCGGCCCTGAATCTTCGGGCAAAACAACCATCACGCTGCAGATCATCGCCGAAGCACAGAAGCTGGGCGGCATGGCAGCCTTCGTAGATGCCGAACACGCGCTCGATCCGCAATACGCCAAGAAGCTGGGCGTCGATGTCGACAACCTTCTGGTCTCGCAGCCCGACTACGGCGAACAGGCGCTCGAAATCACCGAGGCCCTGGTCCGCTCCGGCGCAATCGATGTGCTGGTTGTCGATTCGGTAGCGGCGCTGGTGCCCAAGGCCGAACTCGACGGCGAAATGGGTGACTCGCACATGGGCCTGCAGGCGCGTTTGATGTCGCAGGCGCTGCGCAAGCTTACCGGTACGGTTTCAAAGTCGCGTACTTCGCTCATCTTCATCAACCAGATCCGCGAAAAGATCGGCGTCATGTTCGGCAACCCGGAAACCACGACCGGTGGCCGCGCGCTCAAGTTCTACTCCTCGGTCCGCATCGACATTCGCCGCATCGCCGCAGTGAAAGAAGGCGACGTGGTGGTCGGCTCCCGCACCAAGATCAAGGTCGTCAAAAACAAGGTGGCTGCACCGTTCCGCGAAGCTGAATTCGACATTCTTTACGGGGAAGGCATCTCCCGTGAAGGCGATGTGCTCGATCTCGCCGTGACGCAGAACGTCGTCGAGAAGTCGGGAGCCTGGTACAGCTACTCTGGCGAGCGCATCGGCCAGGGCAGGGAGAACGTCCGCGGCTTCCTGAAGGATCATCCAGAGATCTTCGCCCGTATCGACGCGCAACTTCGCCAGAAACTTGGCTTGAGCGGCGTCAAACCGGCCGAAGTCCCGCCTGTTCCTACCAACGGATCGGCCCAGGCTGCGGAAGCAGTCAAGGCGCCGATGCGCCGGCAGTAATCAGGAAAGCCTCACCCTTCGCGTTCTTCGCGAAGGGTGGGATACCACCGGGCTGGGGCTCCGCGCGGGATGACAAAGGGACGGCTTGGTTATCTCTATTGAGAGCAGTTTCGACGGTGGTTCGCAGAACTGCAGAAGTTGAAATTTCCACTGCGACAGCTTGAATTTTCACCCGCAGTTTGCCCACCCAGCCGTCACCGCTTACAATCCTCTTGCTTGAACACTGTAAAGGCCATTTATCCGGGTAGCTTCGATCCTTTGACCAACGGTCATCTGGATCTGGTCGCGCGTGGATCGAAAATCTTCGACCACCTGGTGATCGCGATCCTGAAAAATTCAGAAAAGTTCCCACTCTTCTCCGTTTCCGAGCGCATCGAGATGATCACCGAGGCAGTCCAACCCTTCGGCAATGTGTCGGTAGCGACCTTTGATGGTCTGCTGGTGGACTTTGTCCTGGAGAAGCGAGCCCAGGCCATCCTGCGCGGTGTGCGCGCCATCAGCGACTACGAGTACGAGTTGCAGATGGCCTTGATGAATCGCCGCCTGGCCCCGAACGTGGAAACCGTCTTCCTGATGGCCGATGAGAAGTATTCCTACGTGAGTTCGCGCCTGATCAAAAATGTTTTCGAACTGGGCGGCTCCGTAGCCGGCCTGGTGCCCGAAACCGTGATTCGCCGTCTCCAAGCAAGGGTAGTAGTCCCCAACCGCGGCTAAGGCGCACTATTTTCTTTCCAACTCAATGAAATCGACCGGCGCCGGTTCGCCCTGATTGGGGATTCCCCGAAGAGTGAGCGAATCGCCAGGCTTAAGCCGCACATCCGGAACGACAAACCGTGTACTGGTGCTCCCATCGAGGTGAGGATCGACAGCCGCGGGAGGCAGTGTTGCTTCCGCCGTCCAATGCGCCAGTGACTTTCCATTCAGCAGCAGTTCGTATTGCGCAGTCCCCGTGCGCAAGTCGAAGTACCGCACACCGATTGCGTAGTTACCCGCCGGCCGTCCAGGCCTGGCAGTAAGCGTGCAGGGCGCAGCCCGGTTACAAACCATCGCCTTACTCGCAGACGCCGTTTCCCATGGAGTGACATCCACCGCCGTATATCCGTCCGGCTGCATGGACTCTGCTTCGATGCGATTGGGGTAGTGCCCCACACGCCCCAGCTTATCGGGGATGCCAGAAATGTTCTGGAACCACGCCGTCACCGCATCCCGCCAAACCACAGCATGACCCGCCTCATACTCAAACAGCGCGAGTGTTTCCTCGTATCGCTGGTCATCGATCAAACCATGCAGCGTACGCCAGCGCCGAGGATAAGTCGCAGCCGTCGCGGCGCCATCGTAATGCGATTCGTAAACATGCTCGATAAGCGTCTTGCCGCTGTGCAGCATGTGGTCGTACGGTACATGGTGCATGAACAACAGCAGGCTATCCGGGCAGGTGTCCAGCGACTCATAGATTTTGGCGAGTTGCGGCGGATATTGCCCTATGTATCCCGTGCCCGTCGCCACGGTGCGATCCATGCCAATGCCGTGCTTATCCGCGCGGAACCACTGTCCCCAGCCATTGCGCTCAGCCGACTCAATGCCCGGACCATAGTGAATGCCGAGGATGTTCGTAAGCGTCCCCATACCCAGCGGCCCGGTGTACTGCTCATACACGCGCCAGGAATCGGCCTGCAACCCATTCACGATGAAAACAACCTTCGGATCGTTGCCGAACGTGAGCCGCGTCCATGAGTCGATGATTTCCGTCGTGGTCAGCGCGGGATTCCAAGCCAACTTACCGAAGCCATATAAATTGGCCATCGCCATAGGATGGTGCAGCCAGTTCGCATCGAGACCCACATTGGCCACGCCGGCAAAGCCGCCTGTCGGCTGATGAAAACTCTTGCCCTCAACAATCTGCGCCACCGGCGTAAAGCGATTCTCTGCGCGCAGGTCTGTGTCGAGCGCCACCTTCCACATGGGCACGAGGAACACCATGTGGCGCTGCTGGCCGGTGTACTCCTGCGTGATCTGCAACTCGATCGCCTGGCTGGTATGCCGGAGGGCCGCAAATAGAGGTGAGACAGGCTCACGCACCTGGAAGTCGATCGGCCCATGCTTGATCTGGATGACGACGTTCTTTTCGAACTTGCCGTCGAGTGCATGGAAGTTGTCATAGCCGGCGCGCGCGCGGTCGGCCTTGAGGTTGTTCCAGTCGAGATGGTTGTTGTAAACAAAACCGCTGTACAGCACGAGGCCGCCATGCGGTTTGAGAGCGCGGGCCACGGTGTTGGCCGCCTCCGCAGGCGTGCGATGGTACTTCGAAGGGCCCACGCGTCCTTCTGAATCAGCCTTGATTACAAATCCGGCAAAGTCGGGAATCGCGCGGTATAGCTCGTCCGCCTTGGTTCGCCACCAGGCCGCGACCGCTGGATCCAGAGGGTCGAACGTGCGCAGATGACCCACCGCCTGCGGGCTCGACAAGTCAATCGAGAGGGACATGCGCACACCCCAGGGACGAAATGCATCCGCGATACGCGCAAGTTCATGGATCATTTCCGGATCGAGCGTTCGCAGATCGGAATTGACATTGTTGACGGTGACGCCGTTGATGCCGACCGAAGCGAGTAACCGGCCATATCCTGAGACGCGGCGAAGATCGGCGCGCACATGGCCGTTATCGAAGAAAATGCTCCGGCCCGCATAGCCACGCTCGACTGTGCCGTCGAAGTTATCCCACTGGTTGACCCAGCGAATCGGGGAAGAAGGGAACTCCGTATCCTGGCCGAGAAATCTCTGTTGTGCGATCTGCTCCAGAATGCGGAATACGCCGTAGAGTTCGCCACGATCCGTTCCGCCGGCGAGGACCCAATAGTGGTGGCCCTCTTGCGTAAATGCGGTGAGCGAAAAACCCTCTGGCTCGATCATGGGTGGCGCTTCCCATTTAGGCAGAAGGTGTTCCACCTCATGCGGGGTACCGAGAATGAACGCATCCGCCTGAGGAAGCGTAGAGGATATCTGCAGGTTGCGACCCAGCATCGAGCGCAACCCTCGGGCAAGTTCGCTCGACGCGCTATGAACCACCGCGGACTGGCCCGTGACAACGATGTGCTGCGGCAGACTCCCATACTGCTGCGCAACCTGCGGAGGCATGGGCGCGTAACGCAGCCAGCCGTCTTCTCCCGTCTCCGCATGCAGGCAGGGCGCGACCGAAAACACGCCCAATGCCAGTAGGCCGACCCCTCGACGGATGCGCATGCTCAATATCTTAAGGTCGAAGGCCGCATCCGGGGAGTGAGTATGGCGGCACGCTGCCCTTGTAAAATCAAGCTCTTATAAAATCTGAATCATGGCTCAGCACATCGGTATCGTTGCCTGCTCCGCCGAAGGAGCGGCTCTTTGTTATCGCGCCATCTGCCTCGGAGGCGCCGGCCTGCTAGGCCCTTACGATCATCCGGAGATCTCGCTCCACTCGCACTCGCTGGCCGGCTACATGAAGTGCATCGAACGGAACGATTGGCAGGGGGTGGGCGACCTGATGCTTTCCTCGGCCAACAAGCTTGCGAAAACGGGCGCCGACTTCCTCATCTGCCCTGACAACACGATCCATCAGGCGCTGCCTTTGATTCAGGCAGAATTGCCTCTGCGCTGGTTACATATCGCCGACGCCGTTGCGGCACAGGCGGCGGGGCGCCAGTTCCGCCGCATTGGCTTGACAGGGACCCGTTATCTGGTGGAGAGCGAAGTCTATCCGGAAAAACTGAAAGCGCGTGGCCTGGACTATGTGCGTCCGGACGCTGCCGATCGCGAAGAAATCAACCGCATCATTATGGACGAGCTGGTCCACGGAGTCTGCAAACCCGAATCCGTGGCCGTGTTTCAACAAGTCATCACTAAGTTTCAAATCGAAGGCTGTGACGCCGTCGTGCTCGGCTGTACCGAGATTCCGCTACTCATGAACGACACCAACTCACCGCTGCCAACCCTCGATTCGACGCGCCTGCTAGCGAGGATGGCCCTCCGCCGCGCCGTTCAAAGCAAGATAGCCGGTAGCTGAGTCGACACGACCAAAACCCACTTGGGCCGGCTTCAGCGAAGCGCGGAGGCCGGAAACCGCAGGTCCCTCCACTTCGCTCCCCCGGATTTCCTGTCGAAGGTCGTGGTGCAGGTGATCTTCGTGCGGTTTTCCTTGAGAAAAAACCGCATACGTGGTGCTTGCGAGTTCAGCGAGGCAGGAAATCCGGGTACGCTCCGGTCGGGATGACAATTCTGGGGGGAGTGACTTGGATTAGAGTTTGCTGCTGGTTCAACTCTCCAAAAAATTAAAAGAAGTCCACCATCAGCAAGCCGGAACACCACTATTTTGTAGCCACCGGCATGAACTCCAATTCCAGCCCCTCATCACCGGGCAAAATCGTAATCGTCACCTTACCCAGCGACTCCACGATCCAATCCGCCGCTGCGAGCTGATCCACTCTGTGAGAAAAGGTGGTGGCCAGCACCTTGCAACCCGCGGCTTCACCCGATCTACTACCCGAAGGTGAATCCTCAATCACGATGCAATCCGCAGGCGCCAAGCCGAGAATCTTAGCCCCCTTGATGTAGGGTTCCGGATGCGGCTTACCGTGGGTGACGAATTCCGCCGTTACGATGTGTTCAGGCACAGGAATCTCCGCGAAGGCCAGCCGGCTCCGAGCCAGCCGCTCCGTGGCTGAAGTCACAATCGTCCAGTATTTCTGCGGTAGAAACTGCAGAATCGAAACCACACCGTCAAGTACCTGCAGCCCGTCGGTGTCCTCGACCTCAAGGTCTTCAATAATCTTGAGCTCGGCAGCGTGGTCAGCCTCCGGCTTCAGCGTGCGCACGGTCTCGATGGCACGCATGCCATGCGCCGTCTTGATCGTCTCGCGTACATCGAGCCCATGACGCTCAGCCCATGTTTGCCAACTTCGCTCGACCGATCCCAGGGAGCTGACAAGCACTCCATCCATATCAAAAAGCAGGCCCTTGGTTCTTACCTTCATGCTGTGTCTCCCATGGCGAACGATCGCCCTGCTTCCAGTAAAGCATTCAATGATGCGCGGGAACCGCTCTCCGCGTAGATACGCAACAGCGGTTCGGTACCCGAAGCGCGTAAGAGCAGCCAACTCTCTGCTGCGAGCGGCCGATGGCCGGCTTCCGGGTCCTCGACATAAAACTTGAAACCATCCAGCGTTTCCATTCGCGAAACGCGCATGCCCGCAAATGACTTCACGCCGGCAGCCGCGCGGCGTATCGCCGACTGCTTCAGATCTTGCGCGATATGCAGATCGATCCTGCCGTAGTAGTGCTCGCCGTATTGCTGCTGCAGGCCTTCCACCAATGCGCCGAGGGTCTGTCCTTCCTCTGCCATCATGTTGGCCACGAGCAGCGCGTTGAGCAACCCATCACGCTCCGGCAGATGCCTGCCAATACCAATGCTGCCCGACTCTTCGCCGCCGATGAGGATATCCTTCTCCAGCATCAGCTCGCACACGTGCTTGAACCCAATGCCGTGCTCGTACAGCCTGCGTCCGTAGCGGGCGGCAATGCGGTCGAGCATCTTGGTCGTGTTGAATGCCCGCGCCACATCGCCGGGCCACTGCTTGCGTTTGAGCAGCCACTCCAGCAGCAGGCAATAGATCTTGTTGGCATCGACGAAGCGCCCCGCTTCATCCACTGCGCCGATGCGGTCGGCATCCCCATCGGTGGCAAATCCGGCCTGGCACTTATGTTCCATCACCGCGACTTCAAGCGCGCGGATATGCGGCGGAATCGGCTCCGGCTGAATCCCGGGAAACAGTGGATTCAGTTCACTGCGAATCTCAACATGCTCAATGCCCACGCGCTTGAAAATGCCCGAGAGCACCCCACGGCCCGCACCGTACATACAGTCGATGGCATACTTTTGCCGCGCCCCTGCGATTTGCCTGAGATCTGCAAAAACCGAGATGGCCTCAACATAAGGGCTGAGAAAGTCGGTCTCGGTAATTGCTGCGCTGTGTACAGCTCGCGGCGGAGTCTTCCCCAGGAACTCTTCGATGCCCTTGACGATGGCCGGGCTGGCTGACCCGCCGTAGCTTGCTTTGTACTTCACTCCGTTCCATTGGTAGGGGTTGTGGCTTGAGGTGATCATGACGCCACCGGCCGCGCCTGAATGCTTCACCGCATAGGAGAGAGCCGGTGTCGGCGTGATGCGATCGGCCAGCCGCACCGGGATACCCGCCGCGGCTGCTACCTCCGCGACAATCCGCGCAAAGTGTTCCGAGAGAAACCGGGTGTCGTATGCGATACAGAGGCCACGAGCTGGATCCTCGTGCTCGCAAACATAGCTGGCGATGGCTGCTGCCGCGGCGCGCACATGGGCATCGGTAAAATCGTCGGCAATGATGCCCCGCCAGCCGTCCGTACCAAAATGAATAGGGGAACTCAAAGCAATTCGTCGTGCTTTCCGGCAAGCTCGCTGACGACTCTACGAACGTCCTGCGAGCGCTCCCGGGTGGTGATCAAAATGGCATCGTCCGTTTCTACCACCACCAGATTGTCTACCCCAACCAGGGCCACAAGCTTCTGCGGGCTGTAAACGTAATTGTTACGGGCATCAATCGCCACCATGTCTTTCGCTTCGCTGACGTTGCCTTCCTTAGTGTTGCCCTGCGAAAGTTGATGCTCGTAAAGTGCTTCCCACGAACCCAGGTCGTTCCATCCGAACTCAGCCGGCAGGCAGTAGATATTCGAGTGATGTTCACCTTTGGTAGAACGTGGCTCAAGCACCGCGTAGTCGATGCTGATGTTTTCGCACAACGGGTAAAGCTCTTTGAATACTCCGATGAATTTCGGGGTTCCATATGCATCGGCAATCTGCTGCAGGTACGGCGCAGTCTCTGACAGATGCTCGCGTATAGCGCGGGCCAGCGTGCGTGCCGTCCACAGGAAGATCCCGCTATTCCAGTAATAGTTCCCCGATTCGACGAACTCTTCCGCCTTCTCGCGGTTAGGCTTCTCGGTGAAGCGGCGTACGCGCATCACACCGTGCGGCAGCGAGTCGCCGGTCTCGATATAGCCATAACCCGTCTCTGGCCGTATGGGCTTTACGCCCAGCACCACAATGTTCTCGCCTTCGGCAGCGAGTGCAATCCCTTGTGCGATCGTTGCCTGATACTTCTTTTCGCTGGTGATCACGTGATCGGCGGGGAAGATGCCGATCACCGCATCAGGACTTGTCCGCTCGATAAGAAACGCAGCCAGTCCGGCGGCCGGGGCCGTGTTGCGTGCCGCCGGCTCACAGATCATCTGCTCGCCGAGAAGACTGTGTAACTGCTCAGAGATGGCTTTCGACAGCAGATCGTTGGTGATCACCCAAAGCTCTTTCGGCGTAGCAAGGTTGCCCAGCCGGTCCACGGTGCTCTGGATCATGGTGCGTGCCCCATCCAGAACCAGGAGTTGCTTCGCCCGCCAGCGGCGGCTCCGCGGCCAGAATCGCGTTCCACTGCCGCCTGCCAGGATGACCGGGTGAAATTCTACTTTGGGTTTCATCTGCTCCTGCTTATAAGAGAGTGGCAAAAAACTTCTTCATCCGAACCAGACCTTCTTCGACGTCCGCGAGCGAGACCGCATAGGAAAGCCGGATGTGCTCCTGCGTGCCAAACGCCTCACCGGGAACCGTCACGACATGCGCTTCATGCAGCAGCCGTGAAGCCAGCTCGGTTGTTGTGCTGGTACCCGTTTTTCCCAAAAAAGAAGAAATGTTGGGATATACATAGAACGCGCCGTCCGGCTTGGTGCAGGTAATGCCCGGAATCGCAGCGAACCCGGCAAGAATGCGGTCACGCAACTTGAGGTAATCGGCCCGCATTTCCACGACGCATGACTGCGACCCGCTCAGGGCGGCGATCGCTGCCTTTTGTACGATGGCGGCAGTCGAAGACGTGGATTGGCTCTGCAGCTTGCTCATTGCCGCAATCACCGCCTTGGGCCCCAGTGCAAAGCCGGCGCGCCAGCCGGTCATGGCATAGGTCTTGGAGAGGGAACCGAGCACGATCACGTGCTCCTTCGCCTCCACAAACGAACCGCCAGACACCGGGCTGCCTGCGTACTGCAGGTATGCATAGCACTCGTCGAGCAACACGTAGATGCCACGCGCATGAGCTAGTTTGACAATGCGCTCCAGGTCGCCGTGAGAAATAACCGAGCCCGCTGGATTCGAAGGCGTGTTCAGAATGATGGCCTTGGTCCGCGGCGTAATCGCGCGTTCGATAGCATCCGCGGTGATGCGAAAATTCTCCGCCTCTTGCGTTTGCAGGAAGACAACCTTGCCGCCCGCATACTGAATGATGTCTTTGAATGACACCCAGTAAGGCACAGGCAGAATCACTTCGTCGCCGTGGTCGACCAGTACCTGGATCGCGTTGAACAACGCCAGCTTGCCGCCGGTCGTGAACACGGTCTCATCCGGCGCGTAGTCAGAGCCGAAGTCGCAAGCATGCCGCTGGACGATCGCCTTTTTCAGTTCCGGAATACCGGCGACGACCGTGTAGCGAGTGAAGTTGCTTTCGATAGCTGCGATGGCTGCGTCTTTAATGTGGCGTGGGGTGGCGAAATGAGGCTCACCGGCGCCAAAGTCAACCAGTTGAGCTCCCTGTGCACGCAGCCGCGCAGCTTCCGCGGTAACGGCCATGGTGGCCGAAATCTCAATGCGGCTAATACGGTCGGCGAATATTTTCGTTGCGGTGGGCATCGGTTCTATCTTGGCAGACTCAAGCCTGTTCAAGGAAGCGTCAATAGGCAGAAAGGGTTATCTTGCGAATTGCTGCCGCAATATCTGCTGCTCAGCGGCGAAAAGGTCCTGTTCGGTATCGACGCCAATGGTGACCAGGTCGGTGTGCTCGACGTAGACGCTCATGCCATTTTCCAGCATGCGCAGTTGTTCCAGTCGCTCAGCCGATTCGAGCGGGCTCGGCGGAAAGCCGGCGAAGCGTTCCAGCGCGGCCTTGCGGTAGGCATAGATACCCAGGTGCTTGCGCGGCGCCATGGCAACACCCCGGTTGTACGGAATCGTGGCGCGAGAAAAGTAGAGCGCCCGGCCGTCATGAGCCGTGACCACCTTGACCGCATTCGGATCATCGACCTCTTCGGGCGAGCAGGGGGTCGACAGTGTAGTGACCTCTGCCCCGGGTATGGCAAAGGGCCGCAGCAGCGCATCGATGTGCGCGCCGCGAATAAGAGGTTCATCGCCCTGAATGTTCACGTAAATATCGGCATCGACCATGGCGGCAACCGCATGCACCCGGTCGGTACCGCTGGCCAACTCGGAAGATGTTATGACGCTGGACCACCCCTCAGAATCCGCGTACGCGACCACTTCCTGCGAATCCGTGGCGATCAACACCTGGTCAAGCTGAGGGCAGGCAAGTGCGGCGCGGTAGACCCAACCCAGCATCGGCACACCGGCAATGGGCCGCAGAACCTTGCCCGGCAGCCGGGTAGATGCCAAACGGGCTGGAATCACGGCCACGACACGATCAGGGTGTTCACGCGTGACGTTTTTTTCGTGTAAGTAGGTCATCGTTGATTTGCGTGGAACGGGTCCGAACCCGACGAGTCGCGTTCGTCCTCCGGGCTCGGAATATCAAGATTTACCACGACCGGCTCCTGTCCGCTGCGAACGATCACTGCTTCTACTGGCTGATCCGTCCGCGCATTCAATTCCTGATGCGGCGCGAAGGGCGGCACATAGACAAAATCCCCCGGGCCGGCTTCATCGACAAACTCCAGATGCTCTCCCCACCGGAATCGAGCCCGCCCGCTCACGATATAGATAACCGTCTCCAGCTCCCCGTGATGGTGAGGCCCGGTCTTGGCGTTGGGATGCACCACGACCGTCCCCGCCCAGAGCTTCTGCGCCCCCACCCGCGCGTAAGAGATAGCCTCAGCCCGGGTCATACCCGGCGTTTGCGGGGTATTGCTGTCGAGCTCACCCCTACGCACAATGCGCAGGCCAACTGGCGTTTCGGGTTTGGAATCAGCCATCTAGCGTACCCTTGTCCTTCACCATACGAGTGACCACCGTCACTCTGGATTCTGCCCAAACAAATTGCCGTACCCTCAGGGGCTAAAGCCCATCCTTGGCGTGTCCCGTGCCGCCGGTTTCGGCGAGCTTTTTCGCTGCCCCAGCCAGGAGTAGCCCTCGGCCGCAATCTATGTCGAGCGCCTGTTCGCCGCCCCGCCACATGGGCGGCAATTCGGAGGCAGCCACCCGCCACAACCTGGAACTGGAACGGATCAGCGCCCGCTGCACGCTGCTCGGTATTCCTGCGCAGGCAATGCCCTTCGTAGACGGATCCTTCGATGTGATTGTTTCGAACCTGTGCCTGCACAACATCCACGACAAAGCCACGCGGGGTCGGGCCCTGCTGCAGATCGCTCGCGTGCTCAAGTCAGGAGGAATGGCCATCCTCTCCGGCTGCAAGCACACGGGCGAATACGCCCAGGCTCTAAAGCAGGCGTGCCCGCTAGCTGTCTTTGCGATAAAGCAAATCGCGCATAGCCCGGCGGCGAGCCTCGTTGGCCTCGCTCTCGATCTTGCGCTCATCTGCATCCAAGGGGCGTTTTGTTACCGGGTCAATTTCTTCCGGCTCGCTGCACGAGGGGCAACGATTGGCAAAACCAGGTTTATTCGGCTTCAATTCAAACTCTTCAGAGCACACGACACAAGTTTTTACGGGGAAGGGCATAACGCGTTTATTGTAATCGAGGGGGCGCTGCTTTATGCAGCGCAGGCGCGCCACAGCCCTCCGCCGCGCGTACTCCCAACAACCTTCGCAACTGTTGTAGAATCAACGCAGGGCGGCGTAGCTCAGATGGTTAGAGCGACGGACTCATAACCCGTAGGTCGGTGGTTCGATTCCACTCGCCGCCACCAGCTTCGAGTTCGGAAACTGGAACTCTCTGAATCTGGAACTCTTGGTTCTCCTCTCCAATCCCTTCAGACAGCGTCTAACCCGGTAGTATTATTTGTTTAGACCCGCCTTCTGGTCCAAAGTGGAGCTATGTCTCGAACCTTCAAGCGTGCCGTCTTCGGTATCTCGATCCTGTTAGTCGCAGCGGTCTTTCTCGGTGGCCTGGGTCTCAACCGCGTGCGCGCGGATGCGCAGTCAGATGGCGCCTACGCCGAGATGGAAGTCTATAGCGAAGTCCTGAAGAAGGTTCAGACGGACTACGTCGTCGACCCCAGCCTGACTAAAGTCACGGTTGGCGCTCTGCACGGACTGCTTGAGTCGCTCGACCCGGACTCCAGCTATCTCACGGCGGAAGAGTACAAGGCTTACAAAGACCGCGGCCATGAAGGCGCCGCGCAGATTGGTTTGAACATTTCCAAGCGCTATGGATACGCTACCGTCGTTTCTGTTACGCCCGGCAGCCCGGCCGATAAGGAACAGATTGAAGACGGGGACATCGTCGAAGCCATCGACGGCCATTCCACCCGCGAAATGTCTCTGGTCATGATTCGCCTCTTGCTCGAAGGTAAGCCAGGCACCAACGTCACGTTCTCACTCGTGCGCCCACGCAAAGCGGACCCGGACAAGATCACATTGACCCGCACCGTCTCGTCCGCACCCGCTCTTGGCGAGTCCCAGTATGAGAACAGCAGCATTCTCTATCTCAAGCCGGGAATTCTGAACAAGGAACGGGTCCAGGAGATAGCCGGCCGCTTGAAGGCGATGCAGAAAAACGGCAACAAGAAGATTCTGCTCGACCTTCGCGACGTTGCCGAAGGCGATGAGGAGCAGGGTATTCGCCTGGCCAATTTCTTCATTGAGAATGGCACCATCGCGACTCTTTCCGGTCAGAAGTATCCCTACGAGGCGTTTAACGCCGACACCTCCAAGTTCATCACCTCTGCTCCGCTGGTCGTTCTGGTAAACCATGGCACCTCGGGGCCGGGCGAGATTGCCGCTGCGGCGGTGCTCGATAACAAGCGCGGCGATTTAGTCGGCGACCGCACGTTCGGCGAAGGTTCCGTACAGAAGACCATGGAACTCCCCGATGGCGCCGCTCTGATTCTTTCCGTCGCCAAGTACGCAACGCCGCTGGGCAAGAAGATTCAGGACGAAGCGGTGACGCCCAATATCGTGGTCGCCGCGACCCCACAGGATAACGACGAACAGGGCGCAGCCAAGGCGACCAGACCGGACGATCAGTTGACCAGGGCACTCGATGTTCTGAAGCAGAAGAACTCCTGACACGATCGCCGGGTCGCTTGCGGTGGCTTTCAGAATGCGCAATGGCAATCAGTCACCGTCACACCAGCATGACCGTGCTATTCTCGGCACGATGTGGGAAATTCAGTGAGCGGGCAAACCTCATCTTCGGGCGCAGATCGTTTTCGGCCCCCCGCAGCGCACGGTAACTCCGCACCGATCAAACTGGCCGGCAGCATCACTTTCCTGGCCTTCCTGGCGCTCGCCATCATCGCTGGATCATTGACGGGCCTGATGCTGGTCTACTCGGTCAATCTGCCGCAGATTGCCGATCTTGAACGTTACCGGCCCATCACCACCACCGAACTCCTCGACGTGCATGGGCGCCCCTTTGGCTCTTTCGCCCTGGAACGCCGTGTCGTCGTGCCGTATGATGCGCTTCCCCCCATCCTTCGCCAGGCAGTGATCTCGATTGAAGATAAGAACTTCGAGAGCCATTGGGGCGTCAACATCTTCCGAGTAATCGGTGCCTCCTATCACGACTTCACTTCCAACGGCCGCTCGCAGGGTGCCTCCACCCTAACGATGCAACTGGCGCGCAACCTGTTCCTTTCGAGCGAGCGAAGCTTTGGCCGCAAGGTGCAGGAAATTTTCCTTTCCATCCAGATCGAACGCGCCTTCACCAAGGAACAGATTTTTACCCTCTACGCCAACCAGATCTATCTTGGGCAGGGCGTCTATGGCTTCGAGGCCGGGTCGGAATACTACTTCAGCAAGCATGCACGCGATCTCACGCTGCCTGAAGCAGCTTTGCTGGCGGCCTTGCCCAAGGGACCGATCGGGTACTCACCCGTGCTGAACCCAGATCGCGCCTTCCGCCGCCGCAACATGGTCATCAACTCCATGCTCGAAGACGGCGTCATCACCAACGCTCAGGCGAACGCCGCAAAGGCTGCCCCGCTGGGTCTGCGCATCGAGCCTCCTGCCAACAGCGTCGCTCCGTGGTTCATCGAAGATGTGCGACGCGAACTCGAACGTCAGTTTGGCAGCGAGCAGGTTCATGAAGAAGGTCTGCGGGTTTACACCACGCTCGATCTGGATCTGCAAACCGCGGCCAATCGCGCCGTGCTTGACGGGTTAGCGGCACTTGAACGCCGGCACGGTTGGAAAGGTAGCCTGCTCAACGTGCTCACCGCCGGTGGCAGGCTCGATGAGTTTCGCCATCCCGATTGGCGCCAGCCGGTCGAGCCCGGGTTGTATGTGCATGCCCTGGTTACAAATGTTCTGCCATACCAGGTCACGGCACGCATCGGTCAGCAGCAACTCATTCTTGGCCCCGACGACTTTGCCTGGACCGGTCAGCGCGCTGCGGACGACTTCCTCCGTCCCGGTGACATCATCTATGTGCACATCGTGGCCTCGCCCGATTCCAACCTTGTTCTGCATGCTGTGCTCGAGCAGGATTCTGGTGTTCAGGGTTCCTTGATGGCCGTCGACAATACTTCCGGGGAAGTGTTGGCCATGGTCGGCGGCCGCGATTTCAACCTGTCCCAATTCAATCGTGCCACTCAGGCCGAGCGTCAGACCGGGTCGTCGTTTAAGCCTTACGTCTACACGGCCGCGGTCGATGAAGGGGCTCGTCCAGATGACAGAATTGCCGACTCTCCAGTTACGTTTTCCACCGCCGTGGGCCCTTACACGCCGCACAACTACGATAAGGTCTTTCAAGGTTCCGTTTCGCTCACCCGTGCCTTTGCAGATTCGCGCAACGTACCGGCAGTCAAGCTAGCGGAGCGGGTTGGCATGCGCAAAGTCATTGCGACAGCCCATCAGTTCGGCTTGAACAGTACGATTCAGCCCTTTCTTCCCGTTGCCCTGGGTTCCGTGGAAGCGACATTGCAGGAGCAGGTTGCTGCCTACAGCAGCTTTCCCAACGACGGAGTCCGCCTGGGCCCACACCTGATTCGCAAAGTAACGAATGCAGATGGGCTCACGCTTTCTGAGAGCCCCGCCACGGTTGCGGAGTCCACCAGTGTAAAGACTGCGCGCATCATGATGACCTTTTTCAAGTCAGTCATCGCGCCGGGAGGCACGGGCGCAAGCGCCGCCGCCATCCTCGATCATCCCCTGGGGGGCAAGACAGGCACGACCAGCGATTTCAACGATGCATGGTTTATCGGCTTTTCTCCGTCCATCACGGCCGGCGTCTGGGTAGGTTATGACAACCGTCAACCACTGGGCGAAAAGGAGAGCGGCGGTCACGCAGCATTGCCGCTCTGGATTGACTTCATGAAAGTAGCCATCGCCGACCATCCCGATGAGCATTTCCCCGGCGAGGTACGCCAGGCGCCGCCAAGCGACGTAGCCATCGTGCGGTCAACAACCCCAAAGGCGGCTGCGACGCCGCAATAGAACCTGTTTCAAGGTCGCTGTAAGCGGCAATGCAGACATTGCCTTCACTTTCAATATGGATGTCCTTCGAGTTGGGGACAAACTACATAAAGAGACGCCGTGGACGAGGAGCGGCTTCAGATGGGAAGGGTACGGGCTACCTCACCGCAGCGAGCTTTAGCCCCGCTGAAGGGTACGGGCTTTAAGCCCGTACATCAGTGAAGGCAACAAAACGTTCAAGGGACAAGCGTATCCCGAACTTGCCCCTTCCCTCAGCCCTTCAGCCTCGCATTACTCTCTTCCCAACACCCTGAGAAGCCGTAAATAACGCTGCGCCTGCGCCACGTCCTTCATGATCTGCTCTTTCAATGCCTCAGGCGATGGCCAGCGTCGCTCCTCTCGCAACCTGCGATGAAACAACAATCGAAGCGGCGTCTGCTCATGCAATTCGACGGGCCGAAAGTTCAACAAATACGACTCAACCGCAAAAGAGTCGGCGCCAAACGTAGGTCGATTGCCCACATTGGTCACCGCGTCGAACCATTCCCCATCGATCCGCAACTGCGTTACATACACCCCATTGGGTGGCAGTAACTCCTGATACGGCGCAAGATTGATGGTGGGTACCGTAAGCTTTCCGCCAATGCCGCGCCCGCTCGCCGGCGTGGAATCAACGAAGAACCCATGGCCGAGCAAAGCGCGAGCCGTGCCCATCTCGCCGCGCGAAAGCAACTCTCTGATCCTGCTGCTCGAAACCGCCAAACCGCGTACCTGGCATGCTTCGTGAATCACTACATCAAACCCGAGCGCGCCTCCGAGTTCGCGCAACTCGGCCATTCCGCCTTCCGCCCGGTGGCCGAAGCGGAAGTTGGTGCCTTCATGCACTTCCACCGCTCCCAGAGCGTCGTGAACAATCGAAGTGACGAATTCCGCCGCGCGCATGCACGAGAGCTCCGCCGTGAAGGGAAGCACCAGCACCGCGTCGATGCCGCTCGCGGCCAGCAATTCCAATTTAGCCTCGAGCGGAGTAATCAGCCGCGGGCAAGTCTCCGGACGAAGAACACGCAGCGGATGCGGATCGAAGGTGACCGCAACGGAACGCGCGGATCGTGCCGCGGCGCTCGCTCGCAGTTGCTCGAGAATGAATTGGTGGCCAAGATGAACACCGTCAAAGTTACCAATACTTACCACCGTTGGTCCGAACTGTTTCGGAATTTGTTCGAGACTGCGAAAGACTTCCATCGTTATATCTCGAATCGCACGCGCAACCCGTCGTAGGCGAGTTGAACGTGTTCTGGCAGTTCGCTATTGGTTTGCGCATGTGGCAGATCGTGCGACATGTGGGTAAAGAACGCTCGCCTGGGTTTGATGCGATGCACAAAAGCGAGCGCCTCATCAAGCGTCGCATGGCTGGCATGGGGATCCTTGCGCAAAGCATCGAGGATCACGACATCCAGATCCTTTAGCAGCCCGAAGCTGCTCTCCGGAATATCATTCATGTCCGTAAGATAGGCGGCATTGCCAAAACGGAAACCGGCAACTTCCAATCGGCCGTGAGTGAGCGGAACCCGACGGAAGACGGCTCCCTCAATCTCCACCGACGGCCCCAGGCGATGCATTTCTACCCTGGCGCGGGTGGGGTACAGCGACTCGGGATCGAACGTGTAGTCGAAAATGCGTTCGATGACTCTGGCTGCCTCATCGTCCGCGTAGAGAGGAATTTTTTTCTTGAAGCTGAGTGGCCGCAAATCGTCCAGACCCAGCACGTGATCGGCGTGCGCATGGGTGTACAGCACCGCGTCCACATGGTCGATACCTTCGCGCAGCGCTTGCGCGCGAAAGTCCGGCCCGGTATCGATGATGACCCGATGCCCAGCCCAGGCGACAGCGATCGACGGCCGCGTGCGCCGGTCGCATGGGTCAAGCGATGTGCAAACGGCGCATTTGCAGCCCAGGGTAGGCACACCCATGGAAGTGCCGCTGCCAAGAATGGTGATCTCTGCTTGCATTGAGAGGTGGGTGAACCATTCTTTAGTGAGGTTTGCCCGTCTTTAGGGGGCCGCTGCGCCGAACTGAAAATGGCATCGGTAATTTCTTTGAACGACACGCACACATCGAAGATCGCATTCTGCAACATGCGCCTCTCCGGCTCTGTGCAGTTTCCCTTGACCTTTTCGTTCAGCACGATGAGTGTGTCGATGCTTTGCCTTGCACCCATGATGTCGAGGCGTGGCTGCTCATTAGGATTCGCGCCCGCGCCCATCTGCATCGCTGCCGTCATGTAAAGCGACTGCACCAGGCGCTCGAAGTTCATCGGCTGCGGAGCTGGCTGGCCCGGGTTGGCTTTTCGCACCATTTCATCCAGTCGAGTCGCGGCCGCCTGATATTCCCTGCTCAACTGCGCAAATTCCGCCGCGGTTGGCTCGGGAATCATAGGCTCGTCGTCTTTCGCGTCCCGCTCCGCCAACTCGGGCGCTGCCGGCTGCGGGCTGGCCGGTGGCTGCGCTCGTTCGGCAACTGCAGGCTGGGGCGTGCTTTCGCTTGAGCTGCCTTCACCCTCGCGCAGCTCGCCATCCAAAGTGAATTTGCGGCGGTCGGTTACGGTGAATTGAGGTTCTTTCTCAGGCATGTCTTTTTCCGATCGTTGTTGTTGGTTCAGCGGAGTGAGGCAACAGGACGGCCGATCTGCGGCGGAGTGGTCAAAGCAGTGGCAACTCCTCCGTCATAGATCAGGGTCTCTTTGCGATCCATCACTTCGACCCGAATGAAACCGAGCGCCAACAGGTTCGGCAGCCCGGCGGTCGAGAGTGAGGCGAAACTGGTCAAGCGGCCAACCACCTTCTCGCCGCTGTCCTGATCACCGGTACGAAGATCGGTGGGCAGCGTGCCAGGTTGGTTGCCTTGTAACGCGAATTGCCGGAACTGGCGATTCACTTTGCCGCGAGAGCGAATGCGTTCGACGATCTCCTGGCCCAGGTAGCACCCCTTGTTGAAGTTGAGCGCGCGTGCCTGGGCTGTCTCCTGCGGAAGATCGTGATCGTTCAAGTCAACCCCGTACAGCGGAATGGCTTCAAGCACACGCAGAGCCTCCGTCGCTTCGAGACCGCAGCCCACGGCGCCGGCCGCCTGCAGCGTCTCCCAAACCGCAAGCACATGCTGCGGCGCAAACCACAACTCAAAGCGCGGTACGGCGGCGTGATAAGCCTCGATCACAACGCACTCCACCTCGCCAATGCGGGCGAGATTCATGCGAGCGTTTTCCGCTTTGGGCTCAGGTGAAACAAACCCAAGGGTTTCCAGAACGGAGCGCGCCTTGGGGCCCGCAAGCGTGAGTCCTGTCCATTGCTCGCTCACGTCCGCCAGTTCCACATCGTCCATGATGATGTAGTGGTCAAGATGGCGCATGAGCACCGGGATCTGGTCACTGCTCGAATCGAGCAACAGGTCATTGGCACGCCGGTACACGTGGCAGTCGCCCTGAATGCGGCCCTGGACGCTCAATAGAAAACTGTAGTTTCCCTCGCCTTCGGGCAGCGACTGCACCGTATTTGAGACCATCCCATTGAGCCAACGAAGGCGGTCGTTTCCAGTCACCAGAATCTTCCCCCGCCAGCCCAGGTCGCTCACGCCGGCGGCGTGTAGAAGGGAATCGATTTCCTCGGAAACAGCGTCGAATACACGAGGCGTGAGTGCGCCACCATGCGCGACAAGCCTGTCTGCGGAGCTCTGCAGGCCAAGCGCGGCGCTCAGAGGCGTGCTCACCGGCGTGCGCGCGGCATCTGAAGACGTGCTGGGAGCGGTCGTTGAATCCGGCTGGGTCATGGCAGAAACCACAATAAAATTATAGCCTTGCAGCAGAGCCAGTGCGGCGCAGCGGCAGGCACAGACCCGAAAGGTAGCAGAATGAAGGTTCTCGATAACAAGCGCAGCGATGTCTTCGGCCTCGGGTGCGGCGATTTTCGTCTTTGGGTGCTCGTTCTGGGCCTGGCAATCTCTTCCTCCGCCTCTGCACGGGCGCAGACCCCATCGCCGCAGTCTGCGCCGCAAAAAGAAACTCACATTACTCCCGAGCAAACCAAGGAGCTCTTCCGTTCCTTGAACCAGATCCTTTCCTTTGTCAGTGACGACAGCAAGCTCCCCATCAAACACGAGGTGAAGCGCAAGCTCATCACGCGCGAGGAGGTGGAAAAGTACATCCTCGACAAATTCCACGAGGAGAAAGACACCAAACGAATGCAGCGCGAAGAGATCGTGCTCAAGAAGTTTGGCCTGCTCGATAGGGATTTTCAGTTGCAGCCCTTCCTCGTGACCTTGCTGAAGGAGCAGATCGCCGGTTACTACGACAACAAGACCAAAACCGTAAACCTGCTCGATTGGGTCTCGCCCGAAGAGCAGAAGCCGGTCATTGCCCACGAACTGACCCATGCCCTGCAGGATCAACACACGGATCTGGATCGTTGGGAGCCCGACGAACCGGATACGGTTGCAAAAAATGTGACCGAGGACAATAAGCGTCTCAAAATCGATGAGCGCGACACGGCGCGCGATGCGGTGCTCGAAGGCCAGGCCATGGCAGTTTATCTCGATTACACGCTCAAGCCGGCTGGGAAAAGCCTGTTGACTTCGCCCGATGTCATGCGCACCCCACAAGACGCCACAGACCTCTCCGACAACTCACCCATCATGGCGCGAGCGCCTCTCTTGTTGCAGCAATCGCTACTCTTTCCTTATCGCGATGGGCTCGGTTTCGAGCAAAGGTTATTGAAAGACAAGGGTGCGCAATATGCATTTGCCGGCGTGCTCGATCGTCCTCCGTCAACCAGTTACGAAATCATGAATCCTCGGGATTATGAGCGGTCAGTGACCGTTCCTTTGCTGCGCATGCCTGACGTTCATGGGCTGTTGGAAGGCGAGTATCAGCCCTACGACATCGGGGTGATGGGCGAGTTCGATGTGCGTATCCTGACCGAGCTGTTGGGCGGGCCCAATGCGGCGGCCATGTTCACGCCACAGTGGAACGGTGGTCTCTATTACGCAGTGCAGAGCCGCAAAGCGGTCACGCCTGAGCAGCAGGCGGCTACGCCATCGGTCGCGCTGCTTTATCTCTCCGCATGGCAGAGTCAGAGTGCGGCCAGGGAGTTTGCCAAACTTTACGGCAGAGAGTTGAACAAGAAGTATTCGCATGTGGTCCGCGATTCAGCTTCTGAGACATCGGCAGAAGAGCAGGTCTATAACGGAAGCGAAGGCCCGGTGTTGATCGTGCGTCAGGGCAAGCAGGTCTTCGTGAGCGAGAGCTTCGATCTAACCACGGCACACAAGCTGCAGTTTCTCTTCTTCGGCGCCCAATCGGGCGGCGAGATCCAGCAGGCATGGGCCCCTGCGTCATCACAAGACGAACTCACGACCCACCTCCGCCGCCTGATGGCAAGCTGCGGCATGACCAAGGCCTCCCTGCTGCACTAGAAAATGCGGTCGCGCGACGAACCGCCCCGTCCTGTGCAGCAGGAAGGGGCGGACCCTTTCGACAGGTATACTCAGCCAGTAGCACCATTTATCCCAAGAACCGCGACCCCAACAGGCCGCGTGCGGAGCCGGGTTTGCAGCAGGCGGAAATCGGAATCATCGGCGGAAGCGGGCTCTACACCATGCCCGGATTGACCAACCCTCACCAGGTGGAAGTAACCACCCCCTTCGGAAATCCTTCAGACGTATTCGTCGCCGGTGAGCTCGAAGGCCGGCAAGTGGTCTTTCTGGCCCGCCACGGCCGCGGTCACAAAATCTTGCCGACCGAATTGAATTTCCGCGCCAACATCTATGCGATGAAGAAGCTGGGCGTGGAGCGGATTATCTCCGTCTCCGCGGTAGGTTCGCTCAAGCTCGAGCACGCACCCACTGAGTTCGTCGTCCCCGACCAGTTCATCGATCGCACCACGCAGCGAACCTCGACCTTTTTCGGCGAAGGCATCGTAGGCCACATAGCCTTCGGCGACCCGGTGTGCGCCACCGTAGCCAATGCCATCGAACAAGGCGCACAGAGCGCCGGCGTAGTCGCCAAGCACGGCGGCACCTACGTTTGCATGGAAGGCCCGCAGTTCTCAACACGGGCTGAATCGAACCTTTATCGCAGTTGGGGCGCCGATATTATCGGCATGACCAATTTGCAGGAAGCCAAACTGGCCCGCGAAGCAGAAATTTGCTACGCCACGATGGCCATGGTTACTGACTACGACTGCTGGCACGAGGGCCACGACGCCGTCACTGTGGAGCAGGTGGTAGCCGTGCTGCATCAGAACTCTGCAAACGCCGCCAAGGCGGTGCGAGCCGCGGTGGCCGCCATGCCGAAAGACCGGGCTTGCGCCTGCGCTACGGCACTCAAGTACGCCGTGCTCACCGCCCCGGAAGCGATTCCGGCCTCCACCCTCAAGAAACTCGACCTGCTGCTCGGCAAATATTTCCCTCAGGCGGGTCAAGCCTAAGTCAGCCGGCCTTCATGAAAGGCCTGGCTGAAGAAAGTGATCCATGTCCATTCTGGTTGTAGGCAGTGTCGCATTTGACAGCATCGAAACTCCCCACGGCCGGCGTGACCGCTGCCTCGGCGGAGCAGCCACGTACTTCGCGTTGTCTGCAAGTTACTTCACCGATGTGCGTGTCATCGCCGTCGTCGGTGACGACTTCACCGCGGAAAACGAAGCCGTGCTCACCGCGCGCGGCATAGATACGCGGGGCCTCGAACACACCACGGGCAAGAGCTTCCATTGGACCGGTTCCTATGTGAAGAGTCTGAACGAAGCAGAGACCCTTAACACCGAGCTGAACGTCTTTGAGACCTTTTCTCCCAAGGTGCCTGCGGCGTACCAGGACAGTGACTTTCTCTTTCTGGCGAACATCGATCCCGTTCTGCAAAGGCAGGTGCGTGAACAGATGCCCAATGTGCGCATGGTAGGCGGCGACACGATGAATTATTGGATTACCGGCCATCGTGAGAATCTCGCCAAAGTGCTCACCGGCCTCGATGCGCTCCTCATCAACGATGGTGAAGCCAAGCTGCTGGCCAATAACGACAACCTGGTATTGGCCGCGCACAAGATCCTTGCCATGGGTCCTAAAGCTCTCATCGTCAAACATGGAGAGTATGGGGCCACCGCATTCTTCAGCGATCGCGCGTTCAACGGATCAGCCAACCGCGGCGTGTTTCTGCCCTTTCGAGCTCCCGCTTTGCCCTTGGAGAAGGTGGTCGATCCGACTGGAGCAGGCGATTCGTTTGCCGGCGGCTTTTTCGGTTACCTCGCTTCCCAATCAGAGGTCACCCCCAAGACGTTCAAAGAAGCCATGTTCTATGGCGGCGTGATGGGCTCCTTCGCGGTGCAGCGCTTCGGTACAGATCAGATGCAATCGCTCACGCGAGAGGAGATCGATCAACGCTTCGCTCTCTTCCGTGAGCTCTCTCATCTCGACTGAGTGGAACGGCTGCTGCGCGATGCACCGTCCTTCTCTGCGGTTCCTCCTGTCCCGGTAACAGAGGTCGGGTGCTTCATACCGGTGAACCCAGATAAATTACAGTAGTAAAGCAATCCACCGATGGAGAACCGAAACAGTTCTGAAACCATACGCCACGAGACCATACTCGTCGCCTGGACCGCTCTGGCGCTGGCTCTCGTGGCGCTTGCCTATTGTGTCCGCCACGGCACACTCCTGCTGTTCGGCGACGCCGTAGCGCACCTGCACATCGCCCGGCGCGTTTTCGACTCCATCACTCCTGGTTACCGCCAGCTTGGTTCCGTCTGGTTGCCATTGCCCCACATCCTGCTGCTGCCCTTTGTCGCGAACATGGAGTGGTGGCACAACGGCCTGGCTGGAGCCTGCCTGTCGATACCCAGTTACGTATTGGCATGCGCTGGCATCTATCGTCTCGCGCGCATGTGGTTAGACCGGTACGCCGCAATCGTAGCCGTCGCCTTCTATGGCTTGAATCCTGGGCTTCTTTACCTGGCCACAACGGCCATGACCGAGCCGTTGTTTCTGGCCGAAATGATCTGGGCCCTCCTGTTGATTGTTCAATATCAGCGAGCCTTGACCACTCAGCAGCAAAAGGCTCCTCGCCCTCTTATCGGCGCCGGTCTGATCCTGGTTTGCGCTGTTTTCACCCGTTATGACGGTTGGATCTATGCTGCTGCCGCCTGGTGCTTTGCCACCTGGCCACTGCTAAGCGCCTGCCGTATCTGGGAAGACCGCCGCTCGAAAGGGCCAGTCGCCGGCGCCTGGGTCTTGCTTTACCGCCCTGCTGCTCGCCGCCCCGGCCTTGTGGCTGGCTTACAACGCAAAGCAATTCGGCGATCCCCTCGACTTCATGCGTGGGCCTTATTCCGCCCGTGCCATCGAGGCGGCCACCACGCCCCCCGGGTCATCGCCCCGCCCCGGCCTGCACAACATGCGCGTCTCGGCTCTGTATTTTCTGAAATCCGCTGAACTGGGTGCTGCACCGGTGTCATTGGGCAAACTGCTTTGCTGGCTCGGTGCCGCTGGTACGCTCGCGGCATGCTGGGTCTTTCGTCGCCGGCAGATCTGGCCGGTGCTCTTGCTGTGGTTGCCCTTGCCGTTCTATGCCTATTCGGTCGCGTATGGAGCGGTGCCCATCTTCATTCCCGTCTGGCAGCCTTATTCCTTCTACAACACCCGCTATGGCATGGAGCTGTTGCCGGCCTTTGCGGTATCCCTCGCGTGCCTGGTAGCAACGATATCCACCTGGCGGCCAACACTCCGGACCTGGTTGCCGGCGGCCGCAATACTGCTGGTGTTCGCGAACGCTATTGCTTTATTCCGGGCGAAGCCCTTGGTCTTCCAGGAGGCAGTAGCCAACTCACGCGCGCGTATCACGTTCGAGACCGCGCTCGCGAAGATCTTGCTGGGCCTGCCCGAGCAGGGCGCCATGCTCATGCACGTCTCAAACTACGTTGGAGCAGTACAGCAGGCCGCCATCCCGCTTCGCCGCATCATCAACGAGGGCGACTACCTGACCTGGCAGCGCGCGCTTGAACATCCCGCGCAAAGCGCATCCATCGTGGTGGCGTTCGACGGAGATCCTGTTGCCCAGGCAATCGAGCGCCACCCGGAAGGTCTGGAAATAACCAACGTCGTCTGTTCGACCGGCCAGCCCTGCGCCCGCATCTACCGCAGGCAGCCGCCCAACGCGCAATAGTTGCCCCAGGTTCGCGCTCTGGCCCAAGAACAAAACTGGTTACACCAATCCCACCAATGCGAACAACAAGCGTTGCCGCGCGATGTTAGCATCACGCTCAAGCGATGTTCCTGAGCGCATTCATCCTCGACCAGCCCGTCCACAGTTTTCACTTCAATGAAGTGGAACAGTTTCTGCTCGCCGGCGGGGTTGGCCAGCGGTTGCTCATGGCCTGCGTCCTGGGCGGCGCCGTCGGCATGGAGCGCGAGTACCACAAAAAGTCGCTTGGTTTGCGCACCAACCTGCTCATCTGCTGCGGCTGTGCCATGTTCACATTTCTTTCAGCAGTTCTGGCAGGCGACAACAATCCCGACAAGGGGCGCGTAGCGTCAAACATCGTGCAGGGCATCGGCTTCCTGGGCGCGGGTCTCATCATGCGCTACCGGTTTCGTGTGAGCGGCCTCACCAACGCGGCCACCGTCTTCGTCGTAGCCAGCATTGGCATGGCCTGCGGAGCCGGTCTCTTTGCTCCAGCCGTCCTCGCCACGGCCATTGTGCTGGTTGCGCTCACGGCGATTGGTATGCTGGAAACACGGTTCAATATCAAGATGTTCTCCCTGGTGTATGAAGTGCGTGGTGCAGACAGCAATGAAATTCAGTCCGCGGTCTTGAAAGCGCTCGATTCTCTGGGAAAACGGCTCTTCGAACCGGAACGTGACACCATCGCCCAGATTCAGCGCGTGTGTTTTTCTGTGCTGGGCACGCAGGGCCAGCACAAGTTTCTGATGGATCACCTGCGCGCCTCGCCATCCATCGATCAATTGATCACCTACCACGATGCGGAGGACGAGTGATTCCGTTTGTTAAGGCAAATGCCTGCGGAAACGATTTTTTAGTAGTCCAGGGAAGACTCGCAGGCACGGAGCCGTGGGACGAACTGACACGCCGTCTTTGCCACCGGAACCAGGGAGTGGGAGCAGACGGAGTCGAGTTCCTCGCCTGGGAGGGAGACCGCAAGGGTGCCATCCGTCTGCACAATGCCGACGGCTCCATTGCCGAAATCTCGGGCAACGGTACCCGTTGCGTCGCGGCATGGATCGCCTATGAGACCAAAGCAGGCCCAGGCGACGAGATTGTTCTCGAAACCGATGCCGGGCAGCGCGTCTGCCGCATCGATGCCTGCGCCGGACCGGCCTTTCAGGTCACGACATCGATGGGCGTTCCGCAGGTACAAACCCTCAGTCTGGAGCGTGCCCGGGGCGATCGCATCGAAGGAGCCGTCGTCTCCACCGGCAACCCCCACTTCGTGATTTTTGTCGATCATTCGGATTTCAGTGTCCACGGCTCGTCTTGGGAGGCGATCGGCGCGGAGATCTGCAATCACCCTCACTTTCCCCATCAGACCAATGTGGAATTCGTGCGTATGGCCGGCCGTGATGAAATCGAGATACGCATTTATGAACGTGGTGTGGGCCCTACTACTTCTTCGGGTACAGGAACCTGCGCGACCGCAAGCGCTGCCATTGCCTTGCGCGGCGCCGCCTCGGTGCTGCGCGTGATCGCCCCTGGGGGACCGCAAAAAGTAGAGTGGCCCGGGCCCAGTTCCGAGATTCTTCTGACTGGACCCGCGGAACTGATCTGTTTCGGAGAGGCATGGTGAGCAAGGATCCCAGCAGATCGTCATTGGAACCATTTTCTCGATCGAGCCCCCATGGTGAAAAAGCCGAGGGTGTCCCATGCAAGCCCGTTGTCGGCGTCGACTGGGCAACGGACCCCCGGATCACCCGAAAATGTTTCTCGATCGAGCATCCCCGCCGTGCGCCGCGGCTCTCGCGTGGTGGTTATTTCGCCCGCCAGCTATGCCCAGCCTGAACGCCTCGCAAGTGGGATGGAAGCGCTCACCAGGCTGGGCTTTCTGCCCTCGTTAGGCCGCCACGCGCTGTCCAAGGCACATTACTACTTTGCCGGCACCGATACTGCGCGGCTTGAAGACCTGCATGCCGCCTTCCTCGATCCCACCATAGGCGCGATCTTCTGTAGCCGTGGAGGTTACGGTTGCAACTATCTGCTCAAGGGGCTCGACCTGGACCTGGTGGGTCAGCATCCTAAGCCGCTGATTGGATATTCCGATATAACGTGTATGCAAAGCTGGCTGCTCGATCAGGCAGGCCTTATCTCTTTCCATGGACCCTTGGTGGCCGGCGACCTGTCTTCTCCTGAAGGGGTCGACGAGGCCAGCCTGCTGGCCGCCCTGGGCGGCGAGCGTTGGTTTGTTGGCGAGGCCTCAGGCCTGCGCACCCTGCAACCCGGCAAAGCCACGGGCATTCTTTACGGAGGCTGCCTCACCCTGTTGGCAGCATCGTTGGGCACTCCCTTTGAGCCACAGACCGAAGGCAAGCTCCTCTTTCTCGAAGACCGCGATGTGAGGCCGTACCAACTCGACCGCCTGCTGCGGCAAATGATTCTCGCGGGAAAGTTCGACGGTGTCACCGGCATCGTATTCGGCGAAATGGTCGAATGCGTTGCCCCCGGGCAGAACGCCGGCATGCTGGACGAGGTGATCCTGCGCGTGTTCGACTGGTTCCAAGGACCCATTGCAATCGGCTTGCGTTCCGGCCATGTCTCGCGCCGCAATGTCACGCTCGCCTTTGGCATCGAAGCGGAATTGCATCTGGAGCGAGCGCCGCTACTGAGTTTTCTGGAACGGGCGACTGAGAAATAACTTATGGCGCAAGAAAAACACATTCACCTGATCGGGATCTGCGGCTCGGCCATGGCGTCCCTCGCCGGTATGCTGCTGGCACGCGGCTATCGCGTCACCGGCTCCGATGCGGCGGCCTATCCACCCATGTCCGATTTGTTAAAGACCCTGGGTATTCCGATCAAGGAGCCCTATGCTGAGGCCAATCTCTCGCCCGCCCCCGGCCTGGTGATTGTCGGCAACGCCATCTCCCGCGGCAATGTGGAACTGGAATACGTGCTCGACCAACGCATACCGTTTCGTTCGATGGCCGAGACCATCCAGCACGAGTTCCTTCCAGGAAAAGACTCTCTCGTCGTCGCCGGCACGCACGGCAAAACCACGACCACCAGCATGCTTGCCTGGATCTACGAAGTCGCTTCGCGCACCCAGCCGGAGGTCGCGCCATCGTTTCTGATAGGCGGCATTGCAGAAAATTTCGGCTCCAGCTTCCGTGTGCGTGAGGGCAAGCCGTTCATCCTCGAGGGCGATGAATACGATACGGCCTTCTTCGATAAAGGGCCGAAGTTCATGCATTACTTTCCCGACGGGCTCATTCTCACCCACGTGGAGTTCGATCACGCGGATATTTACGACAGCCTCGATGCGGTCAAAACCGCCTTCCGCCGCCTGGTGAATCTGGTGCCGCGGCGCGGCCGGGTCATCGCCTTCGACGCCAGCGCCAACGTGGACGACTGCGTAGCGCGCGCCTTCTGCACCGTCGAGCGCTACGGCTTCAAACCCGGCTCCACGTGGCAAATTCGCGATCTGAGGCACGACAGCCGTAACTCAAGCTGGAAAATTTTTCGCAGTGGCAACGAGTGGCTGCAAGTATGCCTGCCCATGCCTGGCGAACACAACGCACTCAACGCCACTGCTGCGGCAGCCCTGGCAGCCGGGCAGGGAATCGATACCGCAGCGATCGTAGAGGCGCTCTCGACCTTCCACAGCGTCAAGCGAAGGCTTGAGGTGCGTGCCGTGGCTGCCGGCGTGACCATCATCGACGATTTCGCCCATCATCCCACCGCGATTCGCGAGACGCTGAAGGCATTACGCGCAGCCTATCCCGCGCAAAAGCTATGGGCGGTGTTGGAACCGCGCTCAAACACGTTGCGGAGAAATGTCTTCGAGCGTGAACTGGTAGAGAGCCTCGCGCTCGCGGATGGAATCGTCGTCGCCGGAGTCTTCAAGCAGGAGAGCATTCCTGAAAAGGAGAGAATGCATCCTGAAAAAGTAGTGGCCAACCTTGCCAAAGCCGGCCACGATGCGACGTTCTATGCCACCGCCAACGCAATCGTAGAGGGTCTCACACCCCGCCTGAAGCCGGGCGATGTGGTTGCCATTCTCTCGAATGGCGGCTTCGATGGCATCTACGAGAAGCTGCCCAGGGCTCTCGAACAGGCCTGATGCTCAGTGGGATTACCATCGTTGTTACGTATGTAGTTCTTGGCCTGCCTGCGGCCGTGGTTGGGATTCCGTGGGCCTTTTTGACGGGAGACATCGGCCCGCTTTATCGCTGGAGCATGGGCATCATGCGTGCCGGCTCAAAATTCGGGCGCATTCGCATTGAAGTGAAGGGTCGCGAGCATATTCCCAACCAGGCTGCGATCTTCATGTCGAACCACGTCTCGAACCTCGATCCCCCGATCCTGTTTCCCGAGCTTCCGTTTCGCACTGCGTTCTTTCTGAAACGTTCGCTGACCAAGATTCCTATTCTCGGCCTGGGCATGCGCCTGGCGAACTTTATTCCTGTCGACCGGGATGGCCGCCTCGAATCTGCGCGTGAGAGTGTGCAGGCGGGCAGCAAAGTGTTGGCGTTGGGAGTCAGCGTCGCGACCTTTCCTGAAGGCACGCGCTCGCGCAGTGGAAAATTGCTGCCTTTCAAGAAGGGCCCATTCTTTCTGGCCATGGAGTCGGGCGCTCCGGTGGTTCCCGTTTCGATCTGGGGATCGGAAAAGATGATGACCAAAGGAAGCCTGCGTATCAAGCCCGGCACCGCGCATCTGGTTTTCCACCCACCCTTGTATCCAAAACAATTCGCCACGCGAGACGAACTCATGGCCGCCGCCCGCTCCGCCATCGCCTCAAGCCTACCCAGCTGGATGACGACTCAGTCCACCAGCTGAATCAGCCGGTACTCTTCACCAGCAACGGCTATCAATCACTCCGCTAACCCAGGAATTGTCATCCCGACCGGAGCGCAGCGAAGTGGAGGGACCTGCGGTTCTCAACCACCATGAAAACTCATCTCGATAGAAGTAACCGCCTACCCCCTTGTCATCTCGACAGAAAAACCGGGGGAGCGGAGTGGAGAGATGAAGACCTACTGCTTGATGATGGCGTTATACCCATCCGACATCAGCTTCTGCTTCATCGCAGCAGCCTGCGTGCGGTCCGCAAACGGACCCACCTGCACATGCAGCAGGTTGTCCTGTGCCTCATTCCGCACAACGACGCCATACCCGCGTTGCCGCAAAGCTGACACCAGAGCATCCGCATCCTCCTGGCGAGCCACCGCGGCAATTTGAACCATCGGCCTACTACTCACGGCGGAAGCTGCCACTGCAGGCGCAGCCTGCTGCGGTACCGCACTAGGTTTGCTCAAAGCCGCCTTCACCGCAACAGGTGCAGCCGGAGTCTCCTCCGCGCGCGCTTCGAGCGAGGGAGTTTCCACCGCAGCCGGCGCCGGATCATCTGCAGGAGTATCGACAACCGGCTTATCTTCCTGCTCCCGAGCAACAACGGCCACCGGCTGTGGCTTTTCGACCGGAGTTACATCCGTATCGGCGACATTGGCAGTCGGCGCACTACTCGCCGCGCCACTCCCGCGGCCCATGGAATATCCAAAACCGAAGAACACACCACAAATCAGTACGAGTCCAAAGAAGATGCCGAGCAGCGACGCCGTGCTGAGCGTTATCTCTGACGCTTCGCTCTCTTCTTTGTCCAGCAGGGGACGCATCATTCTTTCTCCGGCTTGATCTCTACTCTGGGTGTAGACACGCCCAGCTTGTTGAACAGGCTCATCATCTCCAGGGGCAGTGGGAACACGATGGTCGTATTCTTCTCGACGCCAATCTCGGTGAGCGTTTGCAGGTAGCGTAACTGCAGCGTCATGGGCTGGGTGGCCAGCAGCGCTGCGGCATCCACCAGTCGCTGTGCCGCGCTGAACTCACCATCGGCATGAATGACCTTTGCGCGCTTCTCTCGTTCCGCTTCGGCTTGTTTGGCCATGGCGCGCAGCATCGACTCCGGCAGGTCAACCTGCTTCACTTCCACGTTCACCACCTTCACCCCCCAGGGCGCGGTGTGCCGGTCGATGATGGTCTGGATTCGCTGGTTCAACGCGTCGCGATGCGAGAGCAATTCATCCAACTCCACTTCGCCCAATACCGAGCGCAGAGTGGTCTGGGCAAACTGCGAAGTCTGGTAAACGTAATTCATCACTTCAATCACCGCTCGCGAAGGGTCGATTACCTTGAGGGTGATGACGGCATTCACCTTCAAGGTGACGTTGTCGCGGGTGATGATGTCCTGCGGTGGTACTTCCAGAACTTCCTGGCGCAGAGAAACGCGTACCATCTGATCGAATGGCCGAAAGACGAGGATGACTCCCGGACCCTTGGGCGACGACAAAACACGCCCAAGGCGGAATACCACGCCGCGCTCATACTCTCTGAGAATCTTGACTGAGTTGATCAGATAAATAGCAACAACAAAGATGAGAATCAGGCCAGGAATTCCGATGTCCATTGTAGGGCCTCGCTGAGCAACCCGCCTCGCTCAGCAAAATTGTACAGGACGGTCGGACTGTGGAAGAACCTAGCCCAGCCTAAGGAACCCGCTCCACTAATAGCGTAAGGTCGCGCAGCGCCCGCACGCGGACCCGCTCTCCCTTGGCGGCGGGGGTAGCGGATTCGGCCTGCCATAACTCACCGTTGACCATGACCTGTCCGCTCGGATCAAGCGGCTGAGTAACAACGGCAATCTGGCCGATCATTGCTTCTCCGCCCATGCGGACCTTGCTTCGCCGCGCGCGGACAGCAAGCCGCAGCAGAAATGCCGTGATCAACCCGAACGCCAGGCCGGTGCTCAGCGCCGTGGCCAGATGTACCCTCAATTCAGGAATCGGCCCCTCCACCAGCGTGAGCGCACCAAAGACGAGCGCCACCGTGCCCGCCGCTGCCAGAACACCATGCGTGGCAAAATGGGCTTCCATGATCAGCAAAGCAAAGGCGGCTGCCAGCAGCATCAGCGATGTGTAGCGCACCGGCAGCAGGTTGAGGGCAAAGAGCGCGAGCAATACCAGAACCGTACCCAGCGCTCCCGGAACAATCGTGCCCGGCGTATTGAATTCAACGTAAATCAGCAGGGCGCCAACCATCATCACCAGAACGGCCAGGTTGGGATCGGTGAGCCGGTCCAGAATCTCTTCGCGCAGTGTTGGTTCCACCGGTATGAGCTGCGCCGCGCGTGTGTGTAAGACCACCTTGGAGCCGTCAAATCGAGTCACTGTCCGGCCATCGACCATGTCCAGCAACGCTGCGATGTCTGGTGCAATCACGTCGATCAGGTTCAGTTGCTGTGCTTCCTTGTCGCTGTACGACTTCGAAGCACGCACCGCATCCTCGGCTGCGGCTACGTTGCGGCCACGGCGAGCCACATACGAGCGCAGAAACGCCGCCGTATCGTTTTCGAGCTTCTGTTTCACGGTGTCATCGAGCTTGGCTCCCTCGGCCACCGGGTGCGCCGCGCCCGCGTTGCTGCCGGGAGCCATCGCCGCGATATCGGCCGCTTGAAGCAGGAAGAATCCTGCCGATCCGGCTCTGCTGCCTGGCGGTGCGACGTACACGATCACCGGCACCGGCGACGCGACGATCTTGCTCACCATCCGCCGCATGGAGTCGATCAGTCCGCCCGGCGTATCGATTTCAATCAACACCGCGTTCGCATGCTGTGCAGCGGCGAAGTCAAGCCCACGCGCCAGGTAGTCTGCACTGATGGGCTGAATCGTATCGTCCAGGTAAAGCACAACGACCCGCGGCTGCTCCGCAACGCATGTACGTACGCAACCGAAGCTCGCAATAAGAACAAATATCGCGACCAGCATGCGCCTGGCGGCATTCCAAGACCTGAGCGGCCAGCCCTGTACATCCCTCCGAACAAAATGCAGTACATCCCCCGAAACAAAACGCAGAGGGAAGCGACCGCCCTCCCCTTTGTCATCTCGACCGAAGCGCAGCGAAGTGGAGAGATCTGCAGTTCTCTCTCCCCCACCCGGGAAGGAGGAGTGATTCACGACCGGACGGCCAGAACAACAGCCTCGCCATTTCATGGCGTAGCCGATCCCTTCCCCTCAATCTGTTGCCGGAGTAACCGGGCAGCGCTGTTCTGCGGCTCCAGATTAAGCGCATTCGTCACATGGGTGGTTGCTGATGCTCGATTATTAGCTTGCAAATCAAGCCGTGCCAGCACAAGGTACGCGGCTACATTCGGTTTCGCCTTCAGCGACCCTTCCGCCTGCAGGCGCGCCTCCTTGATGTCACCATCTTGTTCCCGCACCAGTGCCAAACCCGCCTGCGCCTCGGCGTTGCCGCTGTCTACTCCGAGAGCCGCTTGAAACTCCCGCTCCGCCTCAAGAATCAACCCCTGGTTAAAAAACCTCATACCCGCGGCATTCAGAGCAGCCGCATGCTTTTGTGGAGGCAGCGTGGCCAGACGGGCCCCTTCCATCGCCTCCATCTCGGCGGCAGCCTGATGGAACGACGCCTCGTTGAACGCGCGCTTGATTCGCTCCAGTGGAGGGCTATCCACCGCCCCGGCCGCTGGATCGAACCCCGTGTTCACCCGGCCGGCGGGTGGGGGGCGAAGCGTAGCCTGGAAAGCCTCTGCCTCCGTATCTTGCGGTCGCAGCTTCAGCGTTTGCGCTACGGCGCGCAACGCCCCCGCCGTATCTTTCTTCCGGCTCAAAGCCAGGGCCAGGTTGAACTGATAGTCCGCGTCGTTGGTGTCGGCGGCAACTGCCTGTTGGAAAAACGAAGTGGCGTCGAGCCCCCTGCGGCTGGCCGCTACTCCCTGGTTGTTGACCACCTCCGGCAAAGGCAGCTGCTTGCTCACGAACGCGAACGCGTCCTCGGCTTTGGCGTAACTGCCTACATAGAAATAAGCCAGTCCGCGATCGAAGTCGGCCTCGAGGGCATTGGGGTCGTTGCGCGGCAGGCGCCCCAGCGTCGTAGCTGCTAAGTCAAATTGTTGGTTGGCAAAATAAGCCTTGCCCAAAGCCAGCAGAGCGGGAGAAAAGGCCGGGTCGAGCCGCGCGGCTTCTTTCAAGTGGCGGATCTGTTCCCTGGGATCGGATTCAACCAGTCCGCGCGTGTAGTTCTCAAAAGCATCCATGCGCGCGCCGGCGCCTGCAGCCACAAAGGTGTTCCGCGCGACTGCGAACGTCGGATCGATCTGCCTGGCCAGCCCCCAAGCGAGGCTATTCAACACATCGAGCAGACGCGTCATATCCGCCTCCTCCTCGACCGGGGGCGACATATGCAGCGCGTCGACCTTCAACACCTGGGCTTTCGCCCGCAAACGCGAACCGCTAAGGGAAAAAGATCCGACCACGATATAGTCCGCGTCCAGCGTTTGCGCCAGGCGAATCGTGCTCGCGCGCGAAGGATGGAAGGTAGTGGGCAGTCCAAGATGATCGAGCGCATACAGCCGGTCATCGCGGCTGATCGGCAAAAAACCGGCGGATGCCAGGCGACGGTTCAGCACCAGCGGGACGGCCTCGCCGATCCAATCCAAGTTGGGCTGATCCGAGAGATTGTCGAAGGGGAGCACCAGCAGGAGCCGTCCGGGTATGGGCCCAGGGATCGCCGCCGGACTGACCGCTGCCCTGGCAACGTCCGGCTTGGAATCAGCCGGCGCTGTCCTCTGCGCCAGAACGACGCAGCTAAAGAAAAGTGCCGTGATGATCAGCGGCAGGTAGCGCAATGAAGGGCGAGAGTGCACGCCTCAAGTATAGTTCCGGGCCCGATGCATAAGGAGATTATCGTGCCGCTGACGGCAGCGCAGGCCGCTGGAACGAAACGTTCCTGAAGGTGTGTTTCTGAAAGGTCTGAAGGGTACGGGCTTTTAGCCCGTACCCTTCGTCCAGCCCCGTAAGGCAATGAGCTCACTCAAAGCCGCTACCCAGGCGAGCGACCTGCGGACGATTGAAGTGCATCACCGCTGCCCATTCACCTTGGCGTTCGTCGCGCCACACGATGTCCCCGTCCAGCATATGGGCGATGGCGCTCGGCGTCAGATCCCGATGGAAATCGAAAAACCGTGTATCGAAGGCCTCATTGCGCGCCCCCAGCCCCATAGGCAGCCGAGGCGGATCGTACTTGGTCGAGAACGCAAACCCGACGCTGAAGTCCTGAGTGGAGGCAATCGCTTTCTGCACTTCAGGCAGCGAGAAATTCGCCATGGCAACCACCTGCTGCGGCTTTTTCACATACCCCAGCTCCGGCTTGGTAAGCTCATCGGTTGCCGGCCATGCGGTCAGGATGGTGCTCCCGGGAAAGCGAGTAACGATCTGGCGAATCGCCTGTTGATGCAATCGAACCACTTCGGCGTAATGCAGATTGTCTTCGGGCGCAAACTTGTACGGCGGATTCACGAACAGTCCCATGGCAAAAGCCACGGCGCTCAGCAGAACCAGGCCCCACCAGTACCGGACGCGCCGGTAGAACGTCGAGACACATAGCACCAGTATCAGTGGGTAAAGCGGCAGCATGTACCTCGTGAGCAAAGCACCGCCAAGCACGGAGTAGAAGAGCACATTCGCCGCCATCACCACATAGAGAATCGCCTGGTCCGGCAGAGACACGCGCGGCCTCGGCGATCCATCCGCCGCCCGCAGTGGCAGCAGGAGCATCGCGCCAAGCATGCACAGCACCGGCACAAACATATTCATATGCGCCGTGAGCTGCAGGATGCGATGCGCCAGGGCGAGCGCGATGCGCAGCGGCAAGACGTTCCCGGTTGCGTTGTAGCGCAGAAATTCAGGATTTCCGAAAAAGTACCCCGTGCGATGGCGATAGTAGACATACCAGGCCAGCAGCACCGCCAATGGCGCCAGCAACAACCGGGCGGCGTCAAAGCAAATGCGGCGCAGGGATCTGCGGCTGCGCAGTCCGAGGTATATCTCCCATAGTCCAATGGCGACAGGTGTAACAATGGCGGTCTCTTTACACAATGCGGCTACGGCAAAACAAACCGTAGCCGGCCAAAGAACCCGCCCGCGGCGTTGCCCGGAAAAGAAAAAGACCAGCCCCCACAACGACGCGGCTGCGGCGAACATATCCGCATGCGCCAGTGTGCTCTGGGCAAACCAGATGGGGTAGATCGCCGTAAGCAGCGTTGTGCTTGCCGCGACCCGGGTGCGGCCATGCAGCAGCATGGCGAGGCGGTACACGGCCAGCAGCCCCATGGCCGTGACCAGGCACATCGCCGTGCGCGTCACGGCCGGCGCAAACCCTGACTTCCACCACAGAGCGAGATAAAGCGAGGGCAGCGGCGGATGCGCATTCGCCAGGGTGCTCGTTGGAATCACATCGCCGGTGCGAAAGAAATCGTAGGCCGCGGGAATGTAGTAACCCGCCTCGTCCCAATAGTAGGGAAGCCGCAACAGCGTCAGGTGAGACAGGTAAACGCCCACGAAGAGCAGGGGGAAAATCACTCGTAGCGGCAACGGCCGGATGAACGGTGCTGCTGGCTCTTTCGCAGAAACGGACACGAGTCCTTCCTCCCCTCCTCAGCGGCGCTGTGGAGCTTGCTAGTGGACGGGACCCGAGGGCATGATCGGCGGCCGCGCCTCAAGCGAGATCGTGCCGAACGTTTGTTCGTACTGGATCAGGTTTTGCCCCAGCACGTTACACAACGCCTTGGCCTGTTGTGGGCTGAGGTAAACGGTTTGGAAGGTGTTGATGGTGATCTGTTCGGCCGTGTCCTGAAAGGCGGTACCGAACGTAAGGCGGAAATCCCACACGCTCTTTTGCACTTGGACGCTGTTGGAGTAGCCCTCACGGTAGTCGGGCGTCCGTTCCAGAACAACGTTGGGTTGAGAGGGTTCTTGGCTCATCGTGCCTATAGACTAGAACATTTTCCCGATGAACCCCAGCTAACGTCTTCTGGAACAGGCACCAGGGAAGGCGAACATCCTCTCCGGCAAGAACACTTTTCCCGGCAAGAACACCCTCCCCGGAAAGAACACCCTCCCCTTTGTCATCTCGACCGAAGTGGAGAGATCTGCAGTTCAGCTTCAGGGGAAGTCAAGGCTGAGGTAAACCACTGCCCCCAGCCTTTGTCATCTCGACCGAAGTGGAGAGATCTGTCAGTTTCCTCTTCACCCGCAACAAAAGCCTCACTCCGCCGCATACCGCTTGAAAATAAGCGAAGCATTCGTCCCGCCAAACCCAAACGAGTTCGTCATCGCATACTCAAGCTTCGCCGGCAGCCCCTTATCCTTCACCAGGCAAAACCCACAACTCTCATCGGCATTCTGCAGATTCGTTATCGGCGGAGCCACCTGATCTCTCAGCGCCAGCACCGTAACCCCCGCTTCCAGGCTTCCCGCACCGCCAAGCAAATGACCGGTCATCGACTTGGTCGAACTCACCAGCAACGTCTTCGCCGCTTCACCAAACGTCTGAACAATCGCCCGCGCCTCCGCCCGATCGCCCAGGGGCGTAGAGGTAGCATGTGCATTCAGATAATTGATCGCGCTCGGTTCCACCCGGGCATCGAGCAGGGCCAATTCCATCACCCGGCGAACACCCCGCCCATCCTCCGGCGGAGCATTGGTGTGATACGCATCGCTATTCGCGGCATAACCCACAAGCTCGGCAAGAATGGTCGCGCCACGCTTCACCGCATGCTCATACTCTTCCAGAACCAGGATGCCGGCGCCTTCACCGACAACAAATCCATCGCGCCCGTCATCCCACGGACGAGACGCGGTTGCAGGGTCGTCATTGCGCGTAGACAAAGCCCGCATGGCCGCAAATCCAGCAACGGAAAGCGGCGTGACCGCGGCTTCACTCCCGCCGCAGATCATCACATCCGCATCGCCTCGTTGGATCACCCGGAAAGACTCACCCACCGCATGTGCGCCTGTCGTGCAGGCTGTGGCGCATGCCAGGTTAGGCCCGGCCGCTCCATACCGAATCGAGATCTGGCCTGCCGCAAGATTGGCGATCGTCGCCGTAATAAAGAACGGCGAAACACGATTGGGTCCGGCACTTGTCAATTTGCTATGTTCCCGCTCAATCACCTCGAAGGCGCCAATGCCGCTGCCGACATAAACCCCCATCCGGCCGGGGTCTTCCGTTTCCAGGTTCAGATGGGCCTGATCCATGGCAAATTCCGAGGCTGCCAGCGCAAACTGGATGAACCGCCCCATCTTCTTGATTTCTTTCCGCTCGATGTAGTTTTCGGGCGCGAAGTCCTTCACTTCGCCGGCAATCTGGCAACTGAAGCCCGATGTATCGAACAATCTGATCTTGGCGATCCCGGACTCCCCCTGCAGCAAGGCCTTCCAGGTAAGTTCGGTCCCCACACCCACGGGCGTTACCAAGCCCACCCCGGTCACTACTACGCGACGTAGCTCTATATTCATCTTGTTGATAAAGGCGCAGGGGCCTTCCGCCCGATGCGGCCGTCCGCATTTCTTTCATTGCTGAAGAATCTTCTCCGCGGAAAGCCGAAAGCGGCGCTCGGCACACTGGAGGAGGGAGATTATTCGTAAATCAGTTGGTGCGAAAGGGGGGACTCGAACCCCCATGGGTTGCCCCGCCAGATCCTAAGTCTGGTGCGTCTGCCAATTTCGCCACTTTCGCGTCTCGTAGCCCTACCCTCGTGCTTGCCATGGCCACCGGCTCTGCCAAGCCTGTAGATGCTTACTCATGATAATTGATGCACTTCTGCTTGCGCATCGGATGTTTCCTCATCCACCCGGGCGTAAACATACGGGCCTTCCGGTACCAGTGCCACCCGGGCGCCGTCAAGCAGCCCATCGAGCACGGCGGCAACCGCCGATTCAATGTCCCCATAGCATCGCGGCGCGAGGCCGCCAAGTTGTTCCACCGGCACTCCCGGAACATAGAAGAAAAGTTCATTCTTCTGCCCGGTAAGCGCCAGCTTCTCCAACTGCCACTGGTCGATCTCGACGGGCGCCGCCTGTATCTCGTCGAGGAAACTGTCGTAGCCGGCAAAGCCAGCCACCTTCCCGGCAAACTCAGCCGAACCCACACCCTCGGCGCACTCGCCCATAATCAGAATCCGTCCGCCGGGCTTCACGATATGCTGCGCGGCAGTGAGGCCTTTGACGGTTTGGTAGAACGTCAGGTCGAGCGGATGTCCGGCAGCACTGGTGATCACGACGTCCGCCAAGCCCGACAACCGCTCGAGCGAGGTCGTCCGCAAAAAGTCGACGCCGGCCGCGTGCGCTTCCACCGGATCCCCGGCAAAGATGCCCGAGACTTCGCGGCTCTGGGTCAGGGTTACGTCCAGCATGAAATGGTGCCCCGCCATTCTGGCGATTTCCAGCAGTTGCGCGTGCAGCGGGTTGTCTTTGATCGAACCTTCCGTCGCCTTGGGCTCGCGCATGAACAAAGGCGAATGGATGACCTTGATGGTCTCCTGCGCCGCCAACCCCGGAGCTACCAGCTTGCGCCCGCCAGAGAAGCCGAGCATCAGATGCTGTTCGATAAAACCCAACGTGATATGCAGTTCGGCAGCCATGAAGCGCTCGTCGATGTAAACCGGGATTCCGCGCCCTGTCTTACCCAGCCAGCGATGGTCTGACAGCACACGCGCATCGTGATTGACCACACGATAGTTCGCTGCGATCTCCGCGCCAAGAATCGCCTTGATCTCGGCTGCGGTAGCCTCTCGGTGCAATCCGGTGGCGATCAGAATGGTGACCCCCTCGATCGCGATACCTGCCTCGTGGAGGCGTTTAAGAAGCGGGGGCAGCGTCAACCAGTTAGGCGCAGGCCGGGTGATATCGCAAACCGAGATCGCGGCTGTCTTCTTGCCGGTTGCCAGCTCCCGCAACGACTTGCTGCCGATGGGATGATCGAGTGCCGCGGCCAACGCCGCTTCGACGCCGGGCAGGGCAGATGCCGAGCGGCCCTCGATCACTTCGTATCGCGGACCTTCGGGCAGCCTGACATTTAATCCATGCCGGCCAAACGCGAACGCTATCTGCATGCTTTTCCTCGCACACTCTTACTTTAACGGCTGGGCTGGCTTTTTGAGAATTTGCCCCCCGTCCTCTCGCCACCAGGGCAAGGGGGACCTTTAACGCCTATTGCGCTTAAAACGCAATTTTTCGCACACCAAATCGCTTTGCAGATAAGCAGAGGAACCTGCAAATTGGATAGCAGATCCTAGCGAGTCATCAGACCCTGCCCCCTGGACGTGTGCCCCCTGGACGTGTGCCCCCTGGACGTGTGCCCCTGGACGTGTGCCCCCTGGACGGGTGCCCCTCGTTCGCGCCAGCGTACGTGGGTTGAAAACGGTGGGGCGAAGCCCCTTCGAAGAATCTTTCATGTCGAAGAGGCAGCCACTAATATCCCGCGGCCTTGCCAAAATTACGTCGCTTATCCTGCCCTCCAAAAATCAGCCCACTCCTGGGGTCGACCGCAATACACTCCCCATCGCTCCAAGAGTGATCGTCGCCGTCACCGCCCTTGACGGAGTAACCCATGCCTCTGAGGCTCTCCAGCGTCTTCTCCGGAAATCCCGATTCCACGTAAACAACGTCAGGCAGGTATTGCTGATGAAAACGTGGAGCGTCGACTGCCTGCTGAATGTTCAATCCACCATCCGTCGCGCTCAGGAAAATATTCGCAACCGTGGTGATGATGCGCGGTCCGCCAGGCGAGCCGATCACGAAGCGGATCTTGTTGTTCTCAAGAACGATGATGGGAGTCATGCTCGAAAGAGGCCGCTTCCGCGGAGCAATCGCATTCGCCGACCCCTGTATCAGCCCGAACATATTCGGTTCGCCGGCCTTCGAAGTAAAGTCGTCCATTTCGTCGTTCAGCAGAATCCCCAGACCCGCCGCCGTCGCCCCCGAACCAAAACTGTTGTTGAGCGTATACGTAACCGACACGGCATCCCCTGATTCGTCCAGTACGGAGTAGTGCGTAGTCTGCTTCGATTCCGCGGGAACAAACCCCGCCGGCCGGGCGAGGGAAGCGGAGGGTGTGGCCACCGTCATGCTGATGCTCTTGCGCCACGCATCGGCGTATTTCTTGTCGATTAATTGCGCCGTAGGCACCGATGCAAAATCGGGGTCACCGAGGAAAGACGTGCGATCCATGAATGCGCGCCGGAATGCCTCGATGATCAGGTGCATACTCTCAGGCGAGCGGTCACCCAGCTTCGCCATGTCGAACCCTTCGAGAATATTCAACGTTTCGAGCAGAGCAATGCCACCCGAAGAGGGAGGAGGAGGCGCAAGAATCTGATACTGGCGATAGGTGCCAGTGAGAGGTTTGCGATCCTTCACCTGGTATACCGCAAGGTCTTTCTTGCTGACCAGCCCACCCTGTTTTTGAATCGCCTTTGCGAGTTCGCTCGCTAACGCCCCATGGTAGAAGCTGCGCGGATCCTGCTCGATGCGCTTCAACGTGCGCGCCAGTTCGGGTTGCTGAAAAACTTCGCCCGATCCGTAGAAGTTTCCATTGCGTTGAAAGATGCGGCGCGATTCCGGGAAGCGAGTGAGCAGCGGGTCACGCAGTTCGTCGGCTTCTTCCGCACTCAGCACAAAGCCCTTTTCCGCGAGTGCAATCGCAGGTGTCATCACCGCAGCGAGAGAGAGCTTGCCGAAGCGTCGCTCTGCCTCCACGAATCCGGCAACTGTTCCCGGCACGCCGACAGCAAGATAGCCGACCGTGGAAGCGTCAGCAATCACCTGTCCCTTGCTGTCGAGATACATGTCTGCTTTCGCGCGTAGCGGCCCTTCTTCGCGAAAGTCAAGAAAGTGCGACTCGCCATTCGCCAAGCGCAACATCATGAAGCCGCCGCCGCCCAGGTTGCCCGCAACCGGATGAACAACCGCCAGCGCGAAGCCGGTGGCAACCGCCGCATCGACTGCGTTGCCACCAGCCTGCAGCATCTTCAACCCGGCGTCACTGGCGTCATGATGAACGCTGACCACCATTGCATGCTGCGCCTGCGCCGGCGCCACATCCGGCAAAGCTCCCGTCTGCCCCACCATGAGCGCCGGAAAAACAAGTAACAGTAAACAAACAGCAGACTTGATCAATCTCTCTCCCGTCGAGGGTCTCACTCAGTTCTATATTCTCACTCGGTCGCGGTAGCGAAAGGACGTGCGGATCATTCGAGAAAGGCAATCGACACCAGGGACGTATCTACCGTCCCTGCGGGACTATTCGGTTACAGATTGAGCATCGAACGGGCTTTAGCCTGGGAAGGTACGCGGGCTTTAGCCCGGGAAGGGTACGCGGGCTTTGGCCCGGGAAGGGTACGGGCTTTAGCCCGTACGTAAAACTCACAGTATGAATGACGGCTTTAGCCGCTGAGGGCACATGTCCTGTCCCCCAGCGGCTGAAGCCGCATCGATTCAAGTCCCGTGACGTACGGACTAACTCCGTACCCTTCAACAAGTCTGAAAGTAGCCCAGCACGTCAGTGCCGGGTAGGGGATGCCAACAGACGAATCCGGCCCAACAAAATCAGGCATTTCCCACTCATTCGAGTCGCATTTTACAGCAAATGAAACAGCATCTCGCGTGCCGGCTCGATCTCGCTGGGGAGAATCGTATGCGGCCGGCCAGCATGCCGCCGTGTCTCGACGACAGCACCCATCGCCGTCAACTGCTCGGCTGAAGCCTGCACGCGGCTCCAGGGCACATGCGGATCAGGATCACCCGAACTAAGCAATGCAGGCGTTGCTGCGAGATCGCCCGGGTGCCGCAGGTCCATGTCCGGTGGCCCGATCAGCCCGCCGGTAAATGCAACCAGCGCCCCGTAACGAGCCGGATGCCGGGCGGCAAACTCTGTAGCCAGGCAGGCCCCCTGTGAGAAACCGCACAACACGATGCGCTCACGCGCGATCCCCGCATCCAGAGCAAGCTGCACCGTCGATGACACCTTGGCGAGCGCCGAAGAGAGCCACGGTTCGTTCTCGGCAATAGGCGCCAGGAACGAGTAGGGATACCAATGATGTTCCGCCGCTTGCGGAGCAAGATAGGCAACGCGCTCGTCGTACATCTCTCCGGCCAGGCCCATAATGTCTTCCGCCGAGGCGCCGCGGCCGTGCAGAAGAATGACCGCGGCCGCCGCCTGACTCAGCTTGGCGCCCCCCGTAACAACAGGTTGATTACGATGAGGATCGTTCACTTGCTCGTCTCCAGTCACTTGCTCGTCTCCAGTCACTTGCTAATCTCCATGGCCTGCTTATGCAATGTGATGGGGGCCAATATGTGCTCGACCTCCGCGCGCTGCTTTTCCAACCACGGAGGCAGCTTCAGCGCTTCGCCCAGCGACTCGAGCGGCTCATCGAATGCAAACCCTGGCGGATCGGTAGCGATCTCGAACAAGACGCCGCCTGGTTCCCGAAAGTAGATGGAATGGAAGTACGTGCGGTCGAGCACCGGTGTCACACTGAGTCCGGTGGCTCCCAGCGTGTCGCGCCATTCCAATTGCGAAGCATCATCCGCGGCCCGGAACGCGATGTGATGCACGCTCCCCGCGCCCATCCTTCCGTGGTTGAGTTGCGGCTGCACAAGCAGATCGATGTGGTTTCCCAGGGCGCTCCCCAACGCAGCGAAGCGGAAGCGGTTTTCGTGCTCACCGATTTTCTGAAAGCCCATGGTATTGAGCACAGCCGCTGTTCTCTCATACTTTCTTTCGATCAGCGTTACGCCAAAGAAGCCGCGTATCGCATGCTCGGCGGGAACATCGCTGGTGCGCGCAGCCCTTGCCTCACCGGCATCCTGATGGCCGGCGATTTCGAGGCGCATGCCATCCGGGTCGGCGAAGCTCAGTACTTCTTCGTCAAAGCGCTTGCCTGACCGCTCCGCGGGTACGCCGGCCTCCAGCAACCGCTTTTCCCAAAACGGCAGCGACGCGAGAGGCACGCTGAAAGCCGTCGCGGCAGTCTCGCCCACGCCGAGGCTGCCGCGTGAGGCATGAGGCCAGGGGAAGAAGGTAAGGATCGTTCCCGGTGACCCCGCATCGTCTCCAAAATAAAAATGATAGGTTCCGGGGTCGTCGAAGTTAATCGTGCGCTTCACGAAGCGGAGCCCCAGCACCTCGGTATAGAAGTCGAGATTGCGCTGTGGGTCCGAAGCAATGGCTGTTACGTGATGCAGTCCAACGATAGGTTTTGGCATGAGGAGCCTCGAATTCCACTGAGAAAATGGCTCCCGGGGCAAACCCCGTGGGGCAAACCCCCTGGGAGCCGTTTTTTGTTTCTTATGGGTAATAGATGCGGAGTGGGGCAAAACGATCCGAGGCCCCCGTCAACGCAGAAAAGGCGCCCCGCCGGGGTGCCTTTTCTGTAGGAGCGGTAGAGCTGCTGTTTACGGCAAATAGTAGCGGAAGGAGGTCCAAACCATGTTGTTTACACCCTTAGCGCCGACACCGTTGGGGCCGAAAGCCGAAACCACCGCGCCCGACCATCCATTGCGCACCCCGTAAGCGTACTGGATGCTCTGGCGCAGGCGGCCACGATCGCCTTTGTAGAAGTCGTACCAGTAGCCGGCGGTGAATTCCTGGACGTCCTTGGTCTGGGCGCCGCAGCTTCCGCCAGGGTAGAAGCCGGTGGAACTCCCGTTAAAGCCAGGAGCGGAATTGGTAAGGCAGGCAGAGTTGTTAAGCAAACGCGAGCCGTAGCCAACTGCCGCTGTGGATGGAGCAGACCAGTGACCGCCCCATACCCCGGCAGTGTTCGTCGCTGCTGAGGGTGCGCCGAGCGTACTGCCAACCCCGGAGTTACGCGAGGCGTAGTCCCCACCGTAGTTTGCGTACAGGACCAGGCGGGGAGTGGCGGCAATCTCTACCGTGCTCAGGGCGGAGAGGTTGTGCAGGGGCGTCAGTTCGCCGGCGGCGTTGGCGGTAACGTCTGAGAGCGTGGTGGCGCCATAGCGCCCTACACCCGGCCCGTAGAGGCCCTTGATACCTACAGTCAGCTTGCTGCCGAGCAGAACGCGAGCGCTTGCGCCCAGACCACCCAGGGCAATGCTGTTGTTGTAGCTGCCGGCCACGCTGAGTGCGGGAGCGACCGTGACTCCGGTGACGATGTCTTTCAGGCCGCCGTAGAGGTTGCCGTTGGTGGTTTCGCCAGGATACACGGTTTCATGGGCGTAGCGTCCGATGCCGAAGAATTCAAAGTGGCCAAACTTAGGATCGAAGGCCGCTTTGACGAGGATATCTGGCATGGTGTTGAAGGAGACGTTGGTGATGTTGGCGCAGGAGTTGACCGTCTTGTAGACCGGCACATAGCTGTTTATGCCGCCATTCACCTGGTTGGTGTAGTTCACGATGCTGGTCGAGGGCGAGCAGGCGCTGATCGCGGCGTTGTAATTTCCACCGTTCGCACCGGCGCTACCCAGCACGGCATAGGGAGTGTTGCCGGCCAGCGTGGCGGTGTAAAGCACCTGGGGATTCTCAGCTGCGATGCCAAAGGCCGCGTGCTGGAAGGTCTTGGTTACGCGGAAGCCATACTGGCGTGCCCAGACGTAGCCCGTAACGTAGTTTGGGTCGATGGTGATGGGTGTGAGGATGTCGCTGGAGAGGTTGGAAATGCCTTTCTTATCTTCCGTCGCCAGGGACCAAAGCTGGCCACCGGTAAAGGCCCAGCCGTTGTTGAGCGCTGCTTGAGCCCACAGGACGCGTTCACGCAAAACATAGCTGTTGGACTGGTTATTGTTCGAGGTAATGCCTGTACCGAGCCAATCCGCCTCATAGTAGCCGCGTAGGGTTCCCCAGTCGGTCTTGCCTTCAGCCATCACAGCGACGCGCGACTGGCGTGCATCGCCGTAGAACTCGCTCAGGGCGTAAGCGTCGGCATGCTCGTACGGCAGGGCGCTGAAGGCGGTGGGAATGTCGCCGCCGGTAGCGTGGGTGCGATAGACCGTTTCACCAGCCAGATAGCTCCCGGCGGGTGAGATCGTGATTCCTTTGTAGTGAAGGGCCTCTGGATTGTTGATCGCCTTCTGTACCTTGGCCTGCTCTTCCTGGATCGTGCTCGCAACGGAGACACTGTTTGTCTTCAGGTCAGTCACGGCGCCCTGCAGGTTGCTCACGGCGGCCGTGTTCTCGGTCAAAGTCGCGTTCTGCTGGGCGGCTTCCTGCTGGGCCTGGGTCGCGGCTGCCTGAGCGGCGGCTGCTGCCTGCTGGGCCTGCTGCAGTTGTGTATCGCGGTCGCTCAGCTGCTGCTTCAACTGTTGAATCTGCGTCTGCATCTCTTCGCGCAGCGACTGGATCTGGCTCTCCACCGAAGGCTTTTGGGCGACAGGTTTTTTGGTGGCGCGCTTGTGGGTGGCAGAAGGGGTAGTCTGGGTACCAGTCGCTGTCGTCTGGGCCTGGCCGGCATACATTGCCGAGACAAGGGCCAGCGTTGCCAGCGTCTTTAATTGGATCTTCATTTAGCTTCTCTCTTTGTTTTGAGTCGCAGTGCAATCACAATAAGCGCGGCGAAATCTTTCGAGAAAAGTTTGCGCACAGATAGCCTCTCTTCGAGTGGGGCAAAATAAAAGCCGCTCAACTCGGTTTGCTGAGTAGAGGTTCGCAGTGGTCCATGAATATCTGAAGAATTTGCCGTGAAAAGCAGAAGAAATAACCATTTGAGAAAGGGCCACAAAGTCTTTATTTTGAATGGATCGCGGCGTCTTCGCCCAGCCGGAAACCCCGCTGCGGCCTATCCCTGATTCCCCTGTGAAGATCCCTGGGGGCATGGAGGTTTATGCGGCTCTTCTTTGAAGTTGCCCCCCCGGCTTTGCCGGCCCACGGGGAATGAGCCGGATGTGGGGCGCCTGGCTCTGGCGGGATAGGCTCGGTTGCGGGATAAAAAACTTAGGTTCAGTCGAACCGGACTCTGCACTCGCCGAACCGAGGGAATCGGGCGACAGCGACGGAGCCGCTGCTAGCCAGAATTTTTCCCGTCCAACTCCCCGTAGTGATCCATTGGCCTGCCAGCAATCCCCCCGTGCGTTGGGCGGCCTCGTTGGCCAGCCAGACCACCAGGCGCAGCGGATCGCCTCCGGCCGAGTTCTTGCCGTTTTCTACCCGGACGAATCCATCCACCACCATCTCCCCGGTCGCGTTGGCGAAGTCGAAATCCTGCCAGCCCGGTACGGCCGGTCCCGCTACGAATCCACCGTTCGACTGCAAATCAGCCATTGCCGTCAGTTTGTCCGCGGCATCCGGGTCGGCGAGTGCCGATTCCAGTAGTTCGATGGCAACGTGGCAGCTGGCAATGGCGTTCGTAACATCTGACCGCGAATACGGAGCGGATTGTGCAGGCAGATCCTTTCCCAGGAGGAAGGCAATTTCGGCTTCGACCCCTCGGAGCCTGCGGTATGGCTTTGCGATGCGCGCCCCACTGCTGGCGAAGGTAACCAGCGGCATGGGCGCGTAACGAGGGGTCGCCTCCGGCGAGGGTGCTCCTACCTTCCAGCCGCCCGTCTTGCCCAGGGCTGCCTGCATCAGATCCTGGACGAAGTAGGCTTCTTCGAACGATTTAGGCCGAAGACCGGCCGGTAAATCTTCGATGGGTTGCAAGGTGCGCCGGGCTTCCAGCAAAATCTCTGCCGCCTGGTAAAACCGGTCCTTCTCGGCGCCGGTGAACGTTTCCATCATTGTGTGATCCAATAACACCCCTCGAGCGTTCTTTTAGGCAGGGATTTGCTTCGCCACCCCCGCGCAGAATCCATTGTATGGACAACACCGCAAGGGATGGGCGTAACCTATTTGTTTGGAAAGCATCCTACTCAGGTAAATTATGCTGATAAAAAAATCGAACGATATTCCATATTCCGAAATTACTCCCAAGAGTGACTACCTTAATCGCCGCTCTTTCATGACCGGGGCCGCGGCTCTAGGTGTCGCCGGCCTGGCAGCGGACCGTTTCGCCGGGATGCTGGATCCACAGCAGGCAGTGGCTGCGGCTGCAACCAAGTTGAAGACCGTGCCGAGTCCGCTTTCCACCACCGGATTGACGCTTACCTCCTACAAAGACATCACTACGTACAACAACTTCTACGAATTCGGCGTCGAGAAGAGCGATCCTGCACGAAACGCGGGGCATATGCAAACCCGCCCCTGGACCGTCAAGATCGATGGTCTGGTCAAGGAGAAGAAATCCGTCAGCATCGAAGACTTGCTCAAGTTCAAGCCAATGGAAGAGCGTATTTACCGGCACCGCTGTGTCGAACGATGGAGCATGGTGATTCCCTGGGTCGGCTATTCTCTTTCGGAGCTCATCAACTTTGCGGAACCCTTGCCCAAAGCGAAGTACGTGCAGTTTTTGACGCTCGCGGATCGAAGCATGATGCCAGGGATGCAGCAGATCGACCTGGGCTGGCCCTACTCCGAAGGGCTGCGCATGGATGAAGCGATGCATCCGCTCACTCTGCTTGCATTCGGTCTGTATGGAGAAGTGCTACCCAACCAGGATGGCGCTCCGGTGCGTCTCGTAGTGCCCTGGAAGTACGGTTTCAAGTCGGTGAAATCGATCGTGAAAATCCACTTCACCGCCGACCAGCCGCATACTGCCTGGAACGACATGGCGCCGAGCGAATATGGGTTTTACTCCAACGTGAATCCCAACGTCGACCACCCCCGCTGGAGCCAGAAGGAGGAGCGCCGCATCGGCGCGTCTCTCTTCAGCCAACAGCAGCATACCCTCATGTTCAATGGCTACGGAGACCAGGTCGCGAGCCTTTACAACGGCATGGATCTGAAGAAATATTTCTAGAGAGCCGCATGTCCAGTTCCCTGAGCGATGATGTGGTACTAACCCGCCGGAAGCCCGCGAAAAGCATGAGCAAACGTGCGATTGCGGGACTGAAAGTGGGGGTGTGGCTTGCCTGCCTTGCACCGTTGGGTTTGTTGGTCTACAACGGATTGCAAAATAATCTGGGACCTGACCCAACAGCGACAGTTACACATGCCACCGGCTTTGCAACGCTTCGCCTATTGGTGATCTCGCTGGCGATGACTCCGCTGCGCAGGCTTTCTCCGAAACTGGCCTGGCTGGTGCGCTTTCGCAGGTTGCTTGGCTTATTCGCGTTTTTCTATGGGTGCCTGCACCTTCTCACATATGTTTGGCTTTTTGCCGGCTTCAACGTGGCCGCCATGGTCGACGACATCTCCAAGCGCCGCTACATCATGGCAGGCATGGCCGCATGGTTTCTGTTGCTTCCGCTGGCTGCCACCTCCACCAACTGGTTTATTCGTAAGCTGGGAGGGAAGCGCTGGCAGGCTCTGCACCGGCTGGCCTATGTCTCAGCGATTGCCGGCGTCATTCACTACTGGTGGATTGTGAAGAGCGGCGTACGCACGCCCATCACCATTACTCTGGTGCTGGCTGTGCTTCTGCTGGCGCGCATTGTCTGGTCTGTTCGGCAGAGAGCCGGCAAACAGGTAGCAGCAGGGTAAGTTTTTGGTCCGCAACACGGCGATTCGTTTTTCTTGGTCAGGTTGGTTTCCATTCCTCAGTTTGAATACCTGGGAGCCCGAGCATCTCCAATCGCTAGTCTTCCTCGATTCCGGCAAACATATCTGTTTCCATGGGTGACGTGGGCATCCCGCGAGTCGCTGCCAGCAGATACTTCTCCTCGCCGCCAGTCTTCTCGATCATTTCTTTCACCTTCCCCAGAATCTGCGCCTGCGTGGTGTGCTGCATGAATGCCTCGATCTTCTTCGCCTTGAGGTCTTCTACCGTGAGCACCAGGGACGCCGGCATGAGCGCAATCTGCCTGGCTTGCTCCGCGTCAGCGTATGCCAGAAAGGGCGCGGCCGCGTAGTACAGCTTCTGCGGACGGTAGGGAAGCAGCCCGGCCTCCATGTGCCGCGCTGCGAAATTGCTCCGGCCGGCCCAGTGAAAGGCAGCCGTCGTGAAGCAGGATGCCATGGTGTGATCGGGATGAAGATTCACGTTGCCATCCCCTCCGAACGTCATCACCACGTGCGGGCGAAAGCGGCGCATGCGTTCGACGAGGTCCGTGGTGACCTCGGTAAAACCCTGTTGAGCCAATTGGCCATCGGGATAGTTCAGAATCTCTCCATGGGCAACACCCAGAATGCTCAGAGCCGCGTCAAACTCCCGCCGCCGTAAATCAGCCAGCTCATGCTCGTCGCGGGCTGGGCCAAGGTTCGAAGCGGCCCGTCCTTCTGTGAGGCAGACGACGCTGGTCTCTACGCCGCGCCGGTGAGCCAGCATCAACGTGCCGCCGAAGCCTCCGCATTCATCGTCGGGATGCGCGGTGACACACATGAGACGCAAACCCAATTCAGCCTCCCGCAAAATGAAGAGTGGATCAGTCCCAGGGAAGGCAATTTTCCGCGACCGGCCGAAAGCTTCTGCGATGCAGAGGCGTCGGACCGTGCGCTTTGAGCGCCTGCCTGTGCTCTGGAGTGGCATAGCCCTTGTGGGAAGCAAGGCCGTACAGGGGATAGTCGCGATCCAGTTGCCGCATCCGCTGATCGCGGTAGACCTTGGCCAGCACGGAAGCAGCGGCAATGGAAACGCTCAGAGAGTCGCCATAAATGATGCTCGTTTGCGCACAGGCAAGGTCGAGCCGCATGGCGTCTATGAGCAGGTGATCGGGCTGTAACGAAAGCCGGCCTACCGCTGCCGTCATGGCTACGCGGGTCGCCTGGTAGATGTTGATTCGGTCGATGGTCTCCGCATCGACTTCCTCGATGGCCATGGCCAGCGCTTTGCGCTCCACGATACGGGCCAGCCGTTCCCGTTCTTCTGCCAATAATTGTTTGGAATCGCGCAGACCTGGAATGCGGCAGCCTTCGGGCAAAATGACGGCAGCAGCGACGACCGGGCCAAACAAGGCGCCGCGTCCCACCTCGTCGACCCCGGCAATCACCTGTGCGCCGCGGGCGCGAGCCGCCCGCTCGTAACGGCTGCCGCACACCAACGACTTAAGCATGCGCCTCTTGCGCGTTGCGGCGGAAAGCGCGGACTCTGCGGAATCGGTTTCTGTTACACAAGGTTGCATCGCCAAGTCGAGTGTAGATCATCGTCTGTTGAAAACGATGCACCCGGTATTGACGAGGCAAAGTACTCACAAAGCAAAGCCCCGGGGGCGAGGCCCCCGGGGCTTTACAGATATGGCCAAAGCTATTTGCGCTCGACTTCTTTCAGACGAGCTGCCTTGCCGCGCAGACCGCGCAGGTAAAACAGCTTGGAACGGCGAACACGGGCAGAGCGTACCTTCTCTACCTTGTCGACCACTTTCGAGTTGAACGGAAAGATACGCTCCACACCCTGGCCGAAGCTCATCTTCCGCACGGTGAAGCTGCCCTGCGCGCCGTTCTTGAGCGCGATGACGATGCCCTCAAATGCCTGCAGGCGTTCCTTGTCGCCTTCCTTGATCTTGACCTGTACTCGAATCGTATCGCCCGGTACAAACGCGGGCAGATCGGTGCGCCGCAGTTTGTCGGCGAGACGTTGCATGACTGGATGGATAGACATAATTCGTTCCTGGTTTGGTTCTGCTTCGATGAAAAATCGCGTGAGCGTCGAAGTTCTTAGTTTACACGGAATCCTTGTTTTGCGCGCCCCCAGCCGGTGTTTCGGCGCCCTTGGCTGACGTTTCAAGGCTACACAGAAATCTGCGATCGTCCGCCGTTAATTCCGCGTCGCGCAGCAGGTCCGGCCGGTTGCGCAGGGTCTTCCTTAGCGCCTGCTCCCGCCGCCAGCGGCGAATGAGGTCGTGGTTGCCACTGCTCAGCACCTCGGGCACGGCCAATCCACGAAATTCGGCCGGGCGGGTGTAGTGGGGATAATCCAACAGGCCACCGGCGCCATGGGTCGAACAGAGAGCTGTGCCCACTTTATTCTGCAGCAGCGCGTCCGTGGGGCCAAAGCTTTCGTACGCCGAAGACGCCTCGTTACCGAGCACACCTGGAAGCAGCCGCATGGTAGCGTCGAGCACGACTGCCGCGGCCAATTCGCCGCCGGAGAGCACGTAATCCCCAATCGAGAGTTCCTGGTCGGCAATCAGCTCGTTGACGCGCTCGTCGACCCCCTCGTAGCGTCCGCACAACATCACGATCCGCTCAGCCTGGGCTAGTTCGCGGGCTACAGCCTGCGAGAACGGCCTTCCCTGGGCAGAGAGCAGGATGACTGTTTCCTTGCCGGCTTCTCTTTCCGCTTTCGGAGATACTCCGAGATGCTCGACCGCCTCAGCCAAAGGCTCAGGCTTCAGCACCATACCCTCGCCACCGCCGAACGGTCTGTCGTCGACGGTGCGGTGCCGATCGTGGGTGAACCGCCGCAGGTCATGCACGTCCACGGCAATCAAGCCGCTCTGGATGGCGCGCTTGACTACGCCATGATCGAAGAAGCCCGCGAAAAAGCCGGGGAAGATGGTAACAAGGTCGAACCGCATGGCTGTCATTCTGCCTCGTCGGCCGCCTGTTGGGCGGCGAGGCGCTCCTGCTCCGTCAGTGGAGCCTGCATCGCCACCAGCCCTTCGGGTAGATCCATTTCCAGGCGTTTGGCCGCAACATTCACCTTGCTAAGGTAGGCGCGGACGAAAGGAATGAGCACTTCATTACCAGCCTGTGTTCGCACGACCAGCATGGATGGGCCTATGCCCTCAGGCTCTACGTCGACGATTTCGCCGGTGTCCTGGGCGCCGCCATTGCTCACATCGACGACACGCATGCCTACGAGGTCGCTGACGTAGATGGCATCGTCCTCCAGCGGCATGCGCGCTTCGCGCCGGATCACCACGTCGAAACCTCGCAGGGTTTCCGCATCTGCAATGGAATCGACCTGGGCTAGTTTCAAAACGACGCGCCCCTGATGTAGCCAACTTGCTTCGACCGTAGCTTCGCGCATGTCTATTGAGGGCGTACCGGGGGAGGGCGTACCGGCTGGTGGACGCAAAAAAAGCCCGTGACGCCCAGCGAAGCGTTCGGGGAAATCAGTAAAGATGTCGGCGAGCACTTCGCCGCGGCGGCCTTGGGGGCGCACAATACGGGCGAGCAGGACCCAGCTCTCGGCAGGCTCTGAAAGGCTAGGAGCTGGTGGGTTCTTTCGCATCACCCTCTTCGAGAATGTCGAGCGTGTAGCGGTGATGCAGCTTCATGCTCACCGCACTCAAAATCGTGCGCATCGAGCGCGCCGTGCGCCCTTGCTTGCCGATCACCTTGCCCACATCCGATCCCGCGACGCGTAAACGAAGCACTGTGTTTTCTTCGTGGGACACGATCTGCACTTCGACCGCTTCTGGATCATCGACCAGGGCTTTGGCGATTTCTGTTACGAGTTGTTTCATATCGTTGTGACTTGCGTCTTGCATCATCGAAGCGGCCTCGAAAAGCCAACCAGACCTGGCTTGTGTCACTCATCTTCGGTCGGTATGAAGTACTGCCAGGCAACGGCAGCGGCTGCGGTTCCTTCATGGTCGAGCATTAAACCGCTTTTGTTGTGCTGTGTCCAGAGCCATTTCGCTATGCATGCCAGGTATGCATAACGCATAGCTGGCACTCGATTGTCGTGACACGCAGACTGGCACGCAAAGCAAATGGAAAACTTCAGGCACGCGATGCGCGTGCTTCTCGGCGGGGAACAACCTCGGCTACGCGGTGGTCGCTGCAGGAACGGCGAGCAACTTGGCTACGCGCTCAGAGAGCTGTGCTCCGTTGGTGGTCCAGTGCTGAATGCGCTCGCGCTTCAGATCGACGGTTGCCGGGCTGGTACGAGGGTTATAGGTGCCAACTACTTCGATCGACCGGCCATTGCGCGCGCGGTCCTTCTCAATCACAACAACACGGTAGTACGGCTGCTTGCGTGCACCGAAGCGAGCCAGACGAATCATCAACACAGGCGTAAATCCTTTCAGATCTTCTTCCCTGATGGGGTGAAATCCCGGTGGGTTTGGGGCAGTGACGAACGATGAGCAAATCAATCGCTCAGCCGCATACTTACCAACTCCTAAGTATCTCTGGATCGGGAGTATTTCGCAAGTCACGGACGCAAAGGCCGGAGACAAACGAACAGCAAGTTGGAGGGAGAAACAAGAATGACCCGGGACGACGGTCCCAGGTCATTCAAACTGCTCTTCACAAGTATTCGTATAGGCAAATCCGGCTAAGCGATCGCATCCAGATAGCTGGGGAACAGCGGAGTGGAATATTCCTGGATGAAGGATGTAAGGTGGACCAGCATTTCACTATAGGTCGCCACGGCATGGTGGGCGTTTTGCGCCGCGCCAATCGACGAGGCGGAAAGCAGGTACTGAGCGAGCGCAACCAGCACGTAAAGACGGATCTGGAAGGCGTCTCGCCGCAGACCGTCCAGCATTTCCTGATTCTTTCCGTCGCCATGCTCCGCGGCGTAATCAGCCAGCTGAACCAATATCGGAGAATTCTTGTACATCGCCCAAAGGCCTTTGGAGCCCTGGATGCGCTGCCACACGTCTTCCGGCGTGACCTGTACGTCGCTCTTGTAGAGGTAGCGTTCGCTGATTTCTTCGATGCCCCAATCATTGCCACGCAACTGGCTAATGAGTCCGCTCCAGGTCTTGGAGCGACGGCTCAGTTGTTGCCTAAGCCAAAAGGCCGCGTAGGCGATGAGGAGGGCAGTAAGTATTACCTGGAGCATTGGCAAAATCATGTCGTTATTTCACCTGCATCCGTATGAGTGCCGTACGAGCAAGCTTCGCCCGTCCTGCAAGTGTAACCAAAAAATGCTCCATCTGTGGACTGAATTCTCGCCGGGATACATCTTTAGTTGTAAACGCGTAGACCAGAAAACCAATTTCCAGAAGGTAGGCCAGGGCCCGAAAAGGCTCCAAAGCCTCGGATCCGGCGGAATGGCGCTCCGCCAAACTCACAATCAGGTCAGACGCGCTATAGAAAGAAAGCGCGGTCGCGAGCTGTAACACCTTATTTTTCCAGCCGATACCCAGCAATTGGGCGAAACCTGCCGTGGCCGCAAAAATCAGCATGCGCAACAGACCGACCGTGAGGTTGAGGGTGGCCTTCACGTCATTCACCTTATTGCCTGTGTCGTGGACATGACCGGCAAGTAAGGTGCCCCCCAGCAGTGCAAGAAAGATCAGTGTAATAAATACACGAATCGTACCCTTGGGCAGCGAGGCATGGACCGGGCTCAGGACGTTCCAGGCAATCTCAAACAGAACGCCAAGTTCCAGAAGGTACTGCAGGGGGAGTAATGCCAGGGCGATCGATCGCCCTATATGAGAGGGGTAGGCTGCAATCACCGCACCCACCCCAAGATCGCTCAGGAGGTTGAATGCGATGTAAAAGGTAAAAACCGGAAAAGCTTTGTACTGTCGACGCAGCAACAGTATGGCAAGCAGCGCAATCTCCGCTACTAAACCAAGAACACCCAGCGACGCATACAAAGCTCGAAGACTCACGATGCACCCTTGTAGATGCAGAATAGTCCAAAGAACGTCGTTCGCAAATAACGCAAACAGCCTGATGACTGCCCCTATCAGGGCTACTTGAAGATCAGGAAGAAGTACAGCAGAGGGCTGGCATGGGCAGAAACAGACATGGCGAGCAGACCGGCGACAGTCAAGGCACGAATAAGAGTCAGATTCACAAGGAGCTCCAAGGCGCAGGAAGCGCGTAAGGTCATGTTACGTGCGCAGGTGACCTGTCGCTACAACTTTCAGGTAATTAATACTTAGTATATAGGCGCCGTGTTCGGGATCTCAGGCAACCCGCGGGGGCGGCCCTTCGATTCCGATGAAGGAATCTTGGTGCCGGACAGGGGAAACTGAAGAGCCTAAGACCGGTAACTTTGGTACTATTGTCCGTGGAGTGTGGCCTTTTTAGGGGATTCCCGTTCTCTCTCGTTCTCTTTAGGATCACGCAATGGATATCTCTGTGGCAGTACCGGCCGAACGTGCTATCGAACTCCGCGCAGCGGTTCGCTTTCCGCTATGTGTTCCGATTACTATTTGCACGGAGACAGGAGACCTTCCGGCGGTTACGGAAAACATCTCCGCCAACGGGGTACTTTTTGAAATTGCGGTTCCCCTGGCAGTCGGCAGCCCGGTGAGTTTCACGATCGCCATGCCTGCAGAGGCCATGGGCACACCTACCGATGTTGTATTGCATTGCACGGGTCGCGTGGTACGCTGCACGTCAGACGTAAAGACAGACGCGCACACGAATCATGTTGCCGCTGTGATTGATAAGTATCATTTTAGTCATTGAAGCTATTTGGGTCTTGGAACCTTATGGTATCTGCCATGCCTGACTATCCCGATGCCGTGCAGCCTGACGGCCCTTTTGAATCCGATGAGGGCGCAGAAACAGCTGCGATCCGCATCGTTCTCGCCGACTCACAGGCAATCTACCGGGTAGGTATCCGGAAGATCTTTGCCCTCGAAGATGACATCCGTGTGGTAGCGCAGGTCGATACTTTGGCCGGTCTCCACGGCGCCATCCAACGCTTTCCCACCGATATGATCCTGCTTGAGGGCAACCTCATCAATGGCACAGTGGATGCTATTCCTGAGCTGGTGCGCCGCGCACCGCAATTGAAGATCATCGTGCAGTCGGCCCTCAACGACGAGTCGAACACGGTGGAACTCTATCGCCGTGGCGTCCGCGGTATTATTCCTCGCTCCATCTCGCCCGACCTGCTGGTCAAATGCGTGCGCAAGATCGCCGCCGGCGAAACATGGATTGATAACCAATCGATCAACTGGGTCATTGAGGCGTATCGCTCGCAGGCTACCGCTTTGACCAGCCCTCGCTCGCAGCCACGGCTCTCGCCCAAGGAACTGGCGATCATTACCTGCATCACGCAGGGCAAGCGTAATAAGGAAATTGCTTATCAGCTCGGTACGACCGAGCAGGTGATCAAGAATTACCTGCGCAAGGTATACGACAAGCTGGGCGTTTCAGATCGCCTGGAGCTTGCTCTCTATTGCCTGCATCATCAGCTTCACAAAAAGGCCGCGGGTACGGTCCCCGCGCCGGGTGCGCAGGCCGTGGAAGCGCTCGCGGTCAATAACGGCAAGGGCTAGCAGAGCCTCGACGAAAATTCAACAGGTGTTCCCGTTCGGCGTCCTCACGCGGAACGGGAACACTTGCGTTTAGCGATGTTGCCCGAACAACATCCAGATGATCGCGCTGATCAACGCAATGAAAAACAATAGAAGGAAGCCGCCCAGCGCCAGCGCGACCGTGCGTTCTTGTTCCGGCCGGGGCCTGGTGATGCCGAAGCCCCCGATAAAGCTCTCCATCAGGAAGTAAAGCAATCTCATCTTGTCGCTCGATGCTCCAGTATCAGCCGAAGCTCTGATCTGCGCATAAACACATTTTCTATTAAGCCTGGGGAGATTCCCACTGGCCTGAATCCGCCGCGCGAAATATCGCTTCGATCACTGCCATGTTCTTGATTGCGTCGCTCAGCGGAACCGGCGCCGGCCGGCCTTCGCGTACCGCTTGCGAGAAAGCATCGCCCTGCAGCGTGTATTGATCACAGACGGGAAACGTCTCGACGGTGACGCCGCCGCCGAACAGGTCGCCTCCGTCGTCAATCAGAATGCGGCAGGGGCGATCGTTGGGCGCATTGAACGGGATCTCGATTTCGATGCGCCCCCGGGTGCCCAGCACCTGCATGCGCTGGTAGGGCACAAGCTGCGTGCTACAGGTAAAGACCGCCTGCCCCTTGGGAAACTCAAGCATCGCCGACGTGAGCCGGTCCACCTTGAATGCGGGGTCCTTCTCGATCAGCCCAGAGACACGTACAGGCTCAGCATCGAACAGGAATCGCGAGGTATTGATCGGATAGCAGCCGATATCCATGAGTCCGCCGCCGCCGCACTCGGCAATGTTACGGATGTTGGCGGGGTTGGTGTTGAAGTAGCTGAAGGAACCCTGGATGGAGCGCAGCTCGCCGATGCGGCCGGATGCAATCAGCTCACGAGTCCGTAACCATTGCGGGTGCGTTCTCACCATGAAGGCTTCACCGATGGTGACGCCGGTACGCTCCTGCACGGCCAGCAGGGTCTTTGCTTCGGCTACAGTCAGGCTGAGGGGTTTCTCGCAGAGCACATGCTTGCCGGCCTCGGCAGCCCTGATCGTCCAGGGAACATGGAGCTGGTTCGGCAGAGGATTGTAGATGGCCTCGATCTCAGGGTCGGCCAGCAGCTCTTCGTACGATCCATAGGCTTTTGCGATACCCAGAGCGCGGGCGACCTCTTCAGCCTTGCCCAGGTCGCGCGATCCTATCGCGCTGACGGTCACCCAATCGCCCTTTTGCATCGCGGGAACGACTTTCTTTACGCCGATAGCCGCCGTGCTCAGAACTCCCCACTTCACTTTTTTTGGCATACCGCTGATGATAGCTGCAAAATGCTGGCGAAAAGAGATGAGTGCTGGAAAACATGGTAGCTGGCGTGCTTCAGGCCCCGTTTACTTTTGTTTGCGGCCAGGCCACACGGGCTCGCGCTTTTCCAGAAACGCGGTCAGGCCTTCGCGGAAATCGGCGCTGTTGCGGATTTTTTCATTCCATCGCATGGCGCGCGCAAGATCGCGGTCAAGGCGATCCTTGGCATAGCTGCTGAGCAGCATCTTGACGCCGCTCATCGACTCGGGGCTGTTCTTCAATAGCGTCAACGCTAGAGCATGCGCGCGCGCCATCAGTTCGCCCTCAGGCACGACCTCAGTCACCAGACCTATCGACAGCGCTTCCTGCGCGTCGAGTACCTTTCCTGAGAGCAGCAGTGTCCTGGCCTTCTTTTCCCCGATCATCTCCAGCAGAAATACGGAAACGATGGCCGGAATGAAACCAATCTTCACCTCGGTGTAGCCGAACTTCGCCTCTGGCGCAGCCAGGGTAAAGTCACACAAGGTTGCCAGTCCTGTGCCGCCGGCGATGGCCGGTCCGTTCACGGCTGCGATCGTCGGCTTTGTCATTTCATACAGGCGACGCATCAGCCGCATGGTTGACTCGGCGTCGACCCGCTGATCCTCTGGCCGCTGATCGCTCATGGCCCTGAGGTTTTCCAGATCCATGCCCGAGCAGAATGCTGTTCCCGCACCGGTCAATACCACCACGCCGCAGTTGCAACCCGAGGCCTCACCCAGGGCATGGGTGAGTTCTGCAATCAACTGAGGGTTGAGGGCATTTCGGCGCTGCGGCCGGTTGAGGGTGATGGTGTGGATGCCATCGGCCTCTGAAATCTGCAGGGTTGCGTAGTTGACTGCCACGGTTTCTCGAATGCTCCTCAGTGGGTTTGGCGGGGACTGGCTCCGCCGAATTTAGCAGCAATGTCGCGGCTCATGCCTAGTAGCGCGTCCAGTGGCTGCAGGGGTGATAGTTGGGCGCCCATTTCGCCAAGTTCGGCGAGGGCCGATTCCGTCGCCAGATTGCCGATCAGGGCGTCCTGTGCGAACGGGCAGCCCCCATAGCCCCCGAGTGCAGCGTCCAGACGCCTGCAGCCGGCTTCATAAACGGCCGCGGTTGCAGCCCTGGCCTGGTCGGGGCGAGCGTGCAGATGCGCTCCCAGTTCGATTTCCCGGACCTCCGCTAAGACGATCCCCAGCAGCGATCGAATCTGCTCCGGGCCGGCTATCCCTACTGTATCGGCCAATGAAATCTCGCGGAGACCTATCTGCTGGAGCATGCGGCAGGCATCCACAACGCCCTCTGGCTGCCACGGGTCCCCATACGGATTGCCAAAGGCCATGGAGAGGTACGCTACAACGCCCAAGCCGGCCCCTGTAGCCCTCGCATAGATTCTTTCCAGTGCCTGGCGTGCCTGCTGTTGCGTCTGTTTCTGGTTGCGATCGAGAAACGTCGCCGACAGGGAATAAGGAAAGCCCAGGGTGCGCACCGCACCAGTTCGTATGGCCCGCTCCGCGCCCTGCTCATTGACCACGATGCCGATGATCTCCGCATCGAATGCCGGACCCAGCATCGCCAGAACCTGTTCTGAATCGGCCATCTGTGGCACGGCGGCTGCTGAGACGAAGGAGACAGCGTCGATATGCTGAAAGCCGGCATCGGCAAGGGCGCGCAGGTAGCCGGCCTTTACCGCTGTTGGAATGAACTGCGGCATGGCCTGCCAGGCATCCCGCGGGCACTCAATGATCTTTACCAGTTGCGGGGTCACGTCGAGAGCCATCTCCCGGTCTCACTTCATCGATAGCAGCCACAGTACGCCGAACCCCAGCAGGTGAACCACTGCAACCTGCATCAGTACCGGCCATACCGGCTTCCAGCGCATGGCCATGCTGGCGTACAAGCCGTAAATCACCCACTGTGCGTACAGCATGATCTGCGACCAGCTATCACTTGTCTGCTCTGAGAGGCCAAATTGTGGCTGCTTGAGCAGAAGCGCAAAAGGATAAAGCAACCTCAACCTGAACAGGCCGTCGGGGCCCATCAGGGGCAATATTTCGGCAGTCTTGACCGCCGCGAGCGTAATCACGATGCCTGCCAGGAGCGGCCACCACGAGAGCCAGCCGGATTTGCTTGTCTTCTTCTTTTTCTTAGAGCTGGTTGCGGCTTTTCTGGGACGCGCCAGGGTCTGGGAACTCATGCTTCGAGCATATAGCCCAGTACTGGGGAAAGCTGCGCAATGATGGCCGTGGCGCGCCTGGGGCACCTCTCTGATCACATCACGGAACTGTTTCTGCGGTTTAGACGAAGCGCATGGCTGAAGAGGTAGCTTTTTCTCCCGCAGCCTGCTTAGCCGCATTCATTTCAAAGGATGTATGCGCGGGACTAAAGTACCCATCAAAAAAACTGGCTATCTGCAGAGCGTAATGGCAGCGTGAATCACGCTGCCAATGGTAACGGTACTCTTCGTCGAGACCTTCGTAGTTGCTAAGGGAATCAGCGCGGGACGAGAAGACTATCGGGGATGGGCGCCTCGTCCGATTCCGGGTGCTTTTTCAGGCCGCCATAGCGGCGCTCGCGGCGTTGATAATCCGCAATGGCCTCGAGCAGATGAATGCCGCGGAAGTCTGGCCACAGGCGATCCGTAACGTAGATTTCTGAATATGCCATCTGCCACAACAGAAAGTTCGATACGCGAAACTCGCCGCTGGTGCGCACCACCAGATCGGGATCCGGCATATGGGCCGTGTAAAGGTGGCGGCTCACGTCTTCTTCGCTGATGTTTGCCAGCGGCAGATTTCCGGCGGCGGCTTCGCGAGCCAGCGCCTGGAACGCATCTGCGATCTCACAGCGCGCTCCGTAGTTAAGAGCCAGAGTCAGCACCGTGCCGGTGTTGTGTGCCGTGGCTTCGGCAGCCCACTGCATTTTCTCCTGCACTTCAGAAGGTAGCTCATGCGTGCGGCCGATATACGCAATGCGCACATTGTTGTCGTTCATGCGCTGCACGTTGTTCACCAGATAGGCGCGCAATAACCGCATGAGGAAATTGACTTCCGTTTTTGGCCGCCGAAGGTTGTTCTCGAGCGAAAAGGCGTAGAGCGTCAGCCAGGGCAGATCAATGCGCGACGCCGTCTCGACTACGTACTGCACCGACGCAGCGCCCTGCTGGTGACCAAGGAAGCGCTTGAGGCTGCGCTTGCCGGCCCAGCGTCCATTGCCATCCATGATGATGGCGACATGCTGGGGCATGCGAGCTGCATCCAGTTGGCGGTAGATGGCCTGTTCGTCGGGGGAAAGTTCGGCGATGCGACTCGCTGGCGGGAAGCGCAAAACGATTGCCTTTCCTTACGACCGTAGCACAGGGTCCGCTTCGACCGCAAAGGCGTAACGTTACGGCGCGCGCGGGGCCAGGCGACCGTGTTGGAGAGGGACACGGCGCCTGACCTATGCGCAAAAAGATGGAGCTTTCAGAGATCTCGAGGATAGCGAGGCGGCTCTCCACTTGCTTGCTTCCCGGCCACGCCACTGCTGAGGCCCCGGCAGATCGGTAGGGGCAGCGAGAGCTGGTGACACCACGGCTGAGGCCGTGCCTATACGGGAAGCACGCGAGGAAGGGCCCTCGCAGGTTACGCTGTTCGGCGCCTGCCCATGGCCAGGTCACGCACCTGGTTCAGGAACATCGAGCGCTGCAGTGTATCCATCTGCGAGATGTACGGAGCCAATTCGGCCAGGAACGGATCGCCAAGGATCGACGCCGTTTCCTCATGCCTGCGGCTGCGCGCATCACGGAGCAAGTGGCAAATGTCGATCTCGAGTGCGCTTGCCAGACGGGCGAGCGAAGAGAGAGTCGGCATTGCCTTGCCATTCTCGATTTTCGAGATGTATGTGCGCGGCACCTGCATGCGTCCAGCAAGCTGACGCTGGCTGAGATTGCGGCCCTTGCGGAGATCGCGCACTGCGCGCGCAACCTGCAGGCTGTTGTCTTCAGCTACAGCCTCTTCCGGTTCGCCGGCGAACTGGGGTACGAGCCTTTCGGGCTCTTCTACTTCAAGCGGTTTGTGGCAGCGTCTGCAGAGAGAGTTCGCAGTACGAAACTGCACCAGTGTGCAGCGCTCGCACCGAAGAACCTCACGCGCCTCGACGGTTGCTAGGGTAGTTGCCATAAGTTTGTAGCGGAGCGCCAGAGCGGGGCGGTCCTTGATCGAAGCGCCGCTTTTAGATCACTTTGCATGCCTTCATGCCAAGTGTTCATTCAGCGACGGTTCCTATCTGGTTCATGTTTACAGTGATGCAGGGTATTTGCATTGTCAAGTTAAAAAGTAGGGGCAAAGCGGAAAACGTGGTACGAATGCCGGAAGAAAACCTAAGAAACCCGCAGTAGCCGGGTCCTGGGTGTAAAAAAGATACACAATGTCCGTAACAAAATACACACGAACCCAAGCCTGGAAACTGCTCAACGAGTACACGCAATCGACGAGTTTGATCAAGCACGCGCTGGTTGTCGAAGCATGCATGGAAGCTCACGGCGATGCCCAGGCACTCACGCGTGGGCTTGCGCGTGAGCAGGCAAATCAACTGATCGAAACCTATCGCATCACCGGTCTGTTACACGATTTTGACTATGAAAAATATCCCAGTCCCGAGCAACATCCTTTCATTGGGAATGGAATTCTTACCGAGCAGGGTTGGCCTGAAATCATTCGCGAAGCCATCATGGGTCACGCTTCCTATTCCGGCGTACCGCGCGTAACTCATCTCGCAAAGGCCCTCTTCGCATGTGATGAACTGGCTGGTTTTTTAACGGCGGTTTCACTCGTCAAACCGAGCAAATCGATCTTCGATGTCGATGTGCAAAGTGTGCGTAAGAAGCTGAAAGACAAGGGTTTCGCGCGCAGTGTGCATCGCGAAGACATCGTCAGCGGGGCACAGGAGCTGGAGCTTGATCTGGATGCCCACATCGCCTTTTTGATCGACGCGATGCGCAAACATGCAACCGTTCTCGGACTCGATGGTGTGGCTCCCATGCCTCACCCGGGCTAAACGGATTTTCCTTCTCGAATGATAAAAAACCAATTTGCCGCCGGGCGTTTCGTGGAATCGCTTGCCATGAGAAACTCGCCCTTAACGTAACTGTTTTTGTACCATGAACGGCCGCCATGGATGGTTTTCATTTCACTCGAACGGCACATCGTGTTCGCGTGAAGGGACGGCGAATGCGGCAGGTACACATGCTGCACGCGAAATGATTTTTGCTCGCAGCTTTGCAGAGCGATGGCGGCATCCAGGTAATTTTTTCCGCTCGCCATGTTGCGGTTTGAGTGATTCGGAGAATGGAAATTTAAGGCCCACCTTCGTGCTACATTTGGACCCCACCTTCGTGTTATTGGCTGGTCTGATTCATTCCGCGCCCCGGTACTGTTCTGAGCGCAGCGGATCGGCATTTTCCGGAGCTGAAGGATCCACCGCAAAATCGAAAACCTCACTCTCGGCAAACCCTTGACTCGATGGCAATGGGATCAGTGCATATTCGCCGGGCGTAAGAGCTTCGAGCAGGGTAAGCCGATACCAGTCGGTTGTCCCCACCCGCTGCTGTTTTAAGCCGATCAAATCGGACGACTGGGCATCTGCGTGTTTTGCCCGCTGCTTGATCTGCGTCAGGGCTTCCTTCGTGACGGTGCGCCGTTGGCCTTCCAATGCGAGGCGCACAATCACCAGGTCGGATCGGCCTTCTTGACCGGAAACTCCGCGCACAAAGAAGACTGGATGCGGGTCATGGACACGAATCGTGGCCGTCTCACCCTTGAAGTCGATCGAGCGGCGTAGCTTGAGCGAGAAACCTGCATCGTCGGAAGTAGTATCAGAGGTTCTGAGACGTACGAGCTCGGGAACCCCCTTCCAGATATCGAGCGCCCACACATGTCCATAGGTCGGAAGCTGCAGGCCCTCGGCGACGCTGATGTCGTCGGTGGAAACACCCTCACGCGTAGACACCTGGGCGCCGGTGGTCAAGAGTGCGCTGTATCCGAGGATCGAGATCAGCAGGAGAATACGGGGGAGGTGCATGTTGGCGTTCTTCCTTCGACGTGCCCGAGGGTGTTGCCAGGGTCCAGACCATCCTATTGCATGGCTCTCGGTTTGCGATGCAATCAATTTGAGTGCCGGCCAAGCAGCCTTGGAAAAGCAGAAAGGGTGCACCGCAGGGATGCACCCTTTCCGCTGAGACCCGCTCACGACGAGAGAACCGAGGCTTAGAAGGTGTACAGAACGTAGCCAGCCAACAAGGCAAAAACAGTCATCACCAGAATCGCTTCCAGCTTTTCGTAGTTCGAAGCTGCACCGTCGAAGTGATAGCGTGATGTTTTTTTCGGGTCATATTGGATCTCGATGTGTTCGCCCACAGAGTAGGGCGCAATGTGCTGGCTACCCTGATGGCAGAATTCGCCGTGATGCACCTCTGAGTCGCCGTCGGCCCGATAGCTGAACTTCACCCGGTAATGACCTGCGGATCCCCCCACATGGTCGTGATAGCGTACCCACTCACAAGAGTCCACAAGGCCGTCTGTCGTCGGCCACGAACGGGCATGTGTCAGTTTCCAAAAGATATTGGGCATAATCTGCCTCTTTCGTTCGTTGCAATCCTTTAGCCACGAGGGCTGATCAAAAGATAATCCGACAGAATTATGTCACCTTCGGGGGATTGTTGGAAAGGGGGTAATGCGCGTCCTATTTTCGCGCAGGAAGCGTACCTCCGTAACTTCCCACTCTCGGTGGGTTGTCCAACGACGGCTGTAGCTGCGATGCTAGGCAGTCAAGTTCTTATGGCTAACAAAACTCCAGATTCTCCGTTCTCGAATACTCTCCCCTCCAACATCGATGCGCAGAGCAGGAAAGGCCGCGCGTACACGTCTGGCATGGAGGCGCTTTTGGCTGCCTTGCGCCAGCAGGAGGACGATCTCCGCCAGGGTGGCGGACCGAAGGCAATTGAAAGTCAGCATGCGAAAAAACGGCTGACGGCCAGGGAACGGCTAAACCTGTTGCTCGATCCCGGTGAGGAATTCCAGGAACTGGGTCTTTTTGCCGCATATGGAATGTATGAAGAATGGGGTGGCGCACCCGCCGCCGGAGTCGTAACCGGGCTTGGCCGGGTTGCAGGCCGGCTGGTCATGATCATCGCCAACGACGCCACCGTGAAGGCAGGGGCCTTCTTTCCCATGACGGCCAAGAAGGTTCTGCGGGCGCAGGCGATCGCCATGGAGAATCGCATTCCCACCCTCTACCTGATCGATTCGTCAGGAGTTTTCCTGCCACTACAGGAAGATGTATTCCCCGACCAGGATGACTTCGGCCGCATCTTCCGCAACAACGCGGTCATGAGCGCGAAGGGAATTCCGCAAATAACGGCCATTATGGGCATGTGCGTAGCCGGAGGAGCGTACCTGCCGGTGATGACCGACCATGTATTGATGACGGAGGGCAGCGGGCTCTTTCTCGCTGGGCCGGCCCTGGTGCAGGCTGCGATTGGGCAGAAATACTCGGCCGAAGAACTGGGCGGGGCGACCATGCACGCCGAGATCTCGGGAACCGTGGACTTCAAGGAGCCCAATGACCATATGTGTCTCGCTCGGCTGCGATCCCTGGTGGGGCGGCTGGGACATGGCCCCAGCGCTCCTTTTGATAGATCGGCCTACGACCCAATCCAGGACGCTCCGCGGTTCGCGCCTCAGGATCTCTATGCCCTGCTCGATCCCGATTCAGTCAAGGGAGCGGCCAACGGCTACGACATTCATGAAGTGATTGCGCGCCTCGTCGATCGATCAGAGTTCGACGAATATAAGGCGGACTACGGCAAGACTGTTGTTTGTGGCTACGGCCGCATCGGCGGCTTTGCCGTAGGCTTTGTGGCCAACCAGAAGACTCACCAGACCCACACCAGCCAGACCGGAGAAAAGCGGATCGAGTTCGGCGGCGTGATTTATGCGGAGAGTGCCTCGAAGGCCGCGCGGTTCATCATGGACTGCAACCAGAACCTGATCCCGTTGATCTTCCTGCACGACGTGAACGGCTTCATGGTGGGGCGCGACGCGGAGTGGACCGGCATTATTCGCGCTGGAGCGCAGATGGTGTCGGCGGTTGCCAATTCGACTGTGCCCAAGATTACGGTGATCCTCGGAGGTTCGTTTGGAGCCGGCCACTACGCCATGTGTGGCAAGGCTTACGATCCTCGCTTCGTATTCGCATGGCCGACTGCGCGCTACGCGGTGATGAGCGGAGCCTCGGCAGCCAGCACGCTGGTTGAGATAAGAATCCGCCAGATGGAACGCGGCGGGAAGCACCTGAGCGAGGAAGAGAAGAGCGAGGTCATTGCTTCCATCAAGGCAAGCTACGACGAGCAGACGGACTGCCGCTATGCTGCCGCAAGACTGTGGGTTGACGCCATCATCGATCCTGCGAAGACACGCGACGTGCTGCTCATCGCGCTGCAGGCAGCAGCGCTCAATCCGGAAGTGGCGAAGTTCAACCCCGGGGTGATTCAGACGTAGAGTCTAAGTACGGACTTTAGTCCGCTGAAGGGTACGAACTTCAGATGTTGAAGGGTAAGACTTTAGTCCGTTGAAGGGTACGGACTTTAGTCCGTACGTAAATGGTCTCGAAACAAATTTGGCTTTAGCCGCTGAGGGACAAGGGTATATTCCCTCAGCTAATCCATGGGCTAAAGCCATGCCCTTCCATAAAAGTCCCATAGGGCCTGGCCTGAGCGAAGTCGAATGGCGAAGGCTGAAGATTACCAAGGATGAAATCCTGGGTGCCCTTGCCACCTTACACAAATGCCGGGGCTCGCCCCTTATCGCACGTTCAACAACCGAATCGTCTCCAAAAACACTTCCCCCACGATGGTGAGGCTCCTGGCGCTCAGTTTATCCATCGTGTCCTGCGGTGTGTGCCAGAACGCATTCTGATACCCGTAATTGAAATCGATCACATCCGCGCAGGGAACACCACGCTCCATAAACGGCGTATGGTCGTCGCCGACCTGGTTCTGCCGCTGGAAGAAGTAAGACTGGTTGCCATACTTCGCCGCCGCCTGGCCTACCAGATCGACCAGCCACGGGGTGGAACTCAAATCCCGGTCCACATCCAGATCGCGATCGCCGATCATATCCGCCAGCAGAAATGCCTTGATGCGCTTGAGCGTGCCGTCTGCCTGCCATTTCGCCGCGAGGTGCCTGCTGCCATAGGTTGAGTCTGCATCCGTCCAGCCTTTGACCGCCTCTTCGCCATCGAAGAACACCAGCCACACGCTGTATCCGTCGAGCTTTTTCCCGCGAAGACTATTCGCCAGTTCGATGAGCAGGCCGGTGCTCGAACCACCATCGTTCGCGCCGACATATCCGCTGTCTTTCAGCGGATAGTTGGTGTCGTAATGGCTAGCCAGAACGATGATTCCGTCTTTGGTCCCGGGAAACTTGACGATATAGTTCGTCATAGCCAACTGCCCAGCGGGCGTGGCTGCGGTGAACGCGTCTTTTACCAGCTCATCTTTTGCGAATTGCCGTTCAAGAAAAGCTTGTGCTTTGGCGTGGCCTTTGCTGCCTATCCAGCGTGGCCCCGTGGCGACAAACTCACGCGTATACGTCAGTGCCCGTTCGCCATCGAAATGGGGCAGGGTTGCTGGGCCCGCCGCCAGCCCAACGGGCAGCAGCGCAGCAGCCGCAAGCACAAGCGGGCAGATGCGGAGAGCGCGCATCATGCCTGCTCTTTTAACCGGTTCCTTCGGCTGGGATGAACCATGTACGCGACGCCAATACTGACCAGGTAAAGCACCAGCATGGGGGCCGCAAAAACGCACATCGTCAGCACGTCGGGCGTAGGCGTGATGATCGCCGCGATGATGAAAATGATCAGGATGGCGTAACGGACGTTCTTCCACAACCAACCGGCGGTCACGATCCCGAACAGCGCGAGAAAGAAGACCAGGATCGGCAGCTCAAACGTGATGCCTAAACCCAAGATCACGGTCATGAAAAGCTCAGTGTATTCGCCGACCGTGACCATCGGCCGGAACTGCTCTCCATACCCGATCAGAAAACTCAGAGCACCGGGATAAACGTAGTGGTAACCGAAGAACGCGCCCGTCAGAAACAAGCCAACGGTCGCGGTCATAAACGGCAGAATGTACCGCTTTTCCTGCCGGTAGAGCCCCGGAGCGATGAACAACCACACCTGGTACAGAATGAACGGGGAAGCCAGAATGGCGCCGCCGACCAGGCTGATTTTGATGAAGAAATTGAATGGGTCGACCGGGTTCAGATAAACCAGGTGTGGGTCGAGATTGTGCTCTTTGAGGGCCGAAACGATCGGCTTTTCCATGAAGGTAAAGAGCTTCTGGCGAAAACCATAAGCCACAAAAAAGGCAACGATCAGGTAAACACCGGAATGGATGATGCGCTTGCGCAGCTCCTCGAGATGTTCGAGGAGGCTCATGCCCGGGAGTTCTGCTCTTTCCGTTACCGCCGTCCGAGCCCGGTCAACAAGGTCAGTCATGATAAGTGGTCGCTTGCTCCGGTTCGCGTTCGAGGCCGTTTGCGCCTAGTTCGGGATGATCTCCAGCGATGGCATTTAATTCCGAGATCTCCTCATGCACGGGAACCACCCGGGCAGCCGGGCTCTCCGTGCTGACGGTCATACCGTCGCTTGGGGGGCGGATCGTCAATGTCTCGGCCGCAGGCGCGAATGTCTCAGCCGCAGGCGCGAGTGTCTCAGCCGCAGGCGCGGGAAGCGGTGCCGGAGCAACCGCCGTAGCGGCAAGCTGCTTTTCGCGGTCAGCTTGTTCGGCCGCGCGTAACTCTTCATCGATCTGCATCTTGAACTCGTTGCTGGCGCGGCGGAACTCGAGCACCAGCTTGCCCAGCTGGCGCCCGATCGCCGGCAGCTTCTTAGGGCCGAAGATCACCAGCGCGAGTCCGAAAATGAAGATGGTATCGGGCAAACTCATTACGTTGTAATGATACCTGCCGCGAGGAGGGGCCACAAATCAGTTCGGCCGATCCGTGGTCCGATCTGTGGTCCGATCTGTGGTCTTGGGTCGCAGGATCAACCTTGCAGCGGGACCTTCAGCTGCTTCGGGGTGTATTACCATAAGCTTATAAGAGGGGCTGTGCAATGAAGACATTCTCGCTCGACGAGGCGCAATCGCTGTTGCCGATCCTTGAGTCCCTGTTACGCCGGGCGATCGAGGCCAAGGCGAGTGCCGGTCTGGTCGAAGTAGAGATGCAGATGCTGAGCCAGAAGATTTTCCTCACCGGCGGCATGCAGGTAGATGTCGCTGGCGTAGCCAGAAAACGCATGGCCCAGCGCGCCGCGCTCCAGCAGGCGCAGGACGCGATCCAGGAAATCGACTCAATCGGCGTCCAGGTGAAGGATCTGGACAAGGGACTACTGGACTTCCCCTGCCAGCTGGGAGAACAAACCGTTCTGCTCTGCTGGCAACTGGGCGAAGCCAAGATCGACTTCTGGCACACCATGGAGGCAGGCTTCGCCGGACGGCAGCCCCTCGACGAGCGCTTCCAAAAGAGCCGCCCCGAGCTGCCCAACTAAGAGTTTTTTCCCCCTCCATCATCTCGACCGGAGCGTACCCGGATTTCCTGCCACGTTGCGCCATCTGATATCAACGTGTGCGGTTTTCTCTTAAGAAAAACCGCATGAAGCATGTTGACCCCACAAATCTCAACAGAAAATCCGGGGAGCGCCCATTGTCATCCCGAGCGTAGTCGAGGGATCTGCAGTTCTGCATTCCCCACGGGACATTTGTTGGGGGAAGCAGTTACCGTCCCCTTTGTCATCTCGACCGGAGCGAAACGTAGTGAAGCGCAGTGGAGAGATCTGCAGTTCTGCATTCCCCCGGGACATCTGTTAGGGGAAGCAGTTACCGTCTCCTTTGTCATCTACACCGCAGCGCAGTGCAGTGGAGCGACCACGTTTACTAAATTGACCCCGCCACAACTCTCTTCCTAACCCGTTCCACCCTTCTCCTCACTGGCTGTTAGACTGCAACCGGCCTGCGATGCATGAAAAGCACACCAGTCACGCCAGCCTCACGCTGCTGCTCGGTACTCTGATTACCGACCGGCAGGGTCACGTCCAGGGTCGTCTGAAAGACGTCGCCGTGGCGACCGGCCCGGCAGCCGGGAACGTGGCTGGGCTGTTGCTCAAAACCAGGGAAGGAGCGCGGCTGGTTGCCGTGCGTGACCTGCTGCAGACGCCCGCCGGCTCCCTTGAACTGCGCGAAGATGCGGTGCTGGAACCCCTGCGTGGAGATGAAAACCTGCTCCTGCTGAAGCAGGACGTACTCGACCGCCAGATTATCGACGTGCACGGACGCAAAGTGGTCCGGGTCAATGACGTCGACCTGCAATGGTATCCGTACGAAGGCCGTGACAGTTTGCGCGTGGCCGAGGTGGCGGTCGGGATGCGCGGCGCGGTTCGCAGGCTCTTCAAAGGCTTGATGCCCAGGGCCGCGCTGGCCCATTTCGCCATGCACTTCCCCGCCAGCATTATTCCGTGGGAGTTCGTCGACCTGATCGAGGTCGATCCCGCGCGGCGGGTAAAGCTCAAGATTGAACATGCGCGTCTGGCGCACATGCACCCCTCCGACCTGGCAGACATCCTGGAAGACCTGCCGGCCCAGGAGCGTGGCGCGGTCTTTACCTCGCTCGATGAGGAAGTCGCCGCGGATGCGCTGGAAGAAGTCGACCCGCGTCTGCAGAAATCTCTCCTGGAATCGCTCGACTCCGGTCGCGTTGCCGACATTGTGGAAGAGATGGATCCCGGAGCGGCTGCCGATCTGCTCGCCGAACTCTCCGATGAGCGTTCCGAAGCAATTCTCGAGGAGATGGAGCCGGAAGAGCGACAGGACGTGGAAGAGCTGCTCGAGTTCCATGAAAATTCGGCCGCGGGCCGAATGACCACCGCTTATGTTCAGGTGATCTCCAGTGGTTCTGTAAGAGACGCGGTTACAGCGCTGCGAGCCTTCGATGGAGACCCCGAGTCCGTGACCGAGATCTATCTCACTGGGAAAAACGATGCGCTTGAAGGGGTGGTCCCCCTGGCGCGCCTGATTCTGGCCCTTGAGGAAACGCGCGTGTCCGTTCTGTCTGAGCCGCGCATTATTTCCTGCCATGCCGAGGCTCACCAGGATCAAGTCGCAGAACTGTTCGACAAATACAACCTGCATGCACTGCCTGTCGTGGACAGCGCGAACCGGCTGGTCGGCGTAGTGCAGGCGGATCACGTCATCGCCTTTTTGCGGGCGAAACAATGAAACAATGCTGCTTAGTAGAATGAGCACTTCAGTCCGTATGCAACTGCCTTCGGCCCTGAGGTAAGGTTTTTGATTGGATTTGAGCGTTATCTCAGGAGAAAGTGTTCCCCCAGGGGCGAATGCCCGCTGCGGCGAGGTAGCCGTGTCCTTCGTCCAAATGTGACCTGGGCGCGCGGAGAGTGAAACGGATCGCTGATTTTTCCGTATTATGTCGCAGTAACTGATTCATATATTCCTGTGTTTTTTGAGCTTTACATTTGGAGAAAAGTACCGTTCGATGCTCAAGCGCTGGCGAATCCGCATACTGCTCTTCCTGGCCGTGCTGGGCCCGGGCTTCATCACCGCGAATATCGATAACGATGCAGGCGGCATCCTCACCTATTCCAATGCAGGAGCGCAGTTCGGCTACACCCTCCTCTGGACCATGATCCCCATCACGCTGGCTCTGCTGGTGGTGCAGGAAATGTGCGCACGCATGGGCGCCGTGACCGGTAAAGGATTGAGCGACCTCATCCGTGAAGAGTTCGGCCTGCGCATGACCTTCATCCTCATGCTGCTTCTGGTGGTCGTGAACTTCGGCAACGTGATGGCGGAGTTTGCAGGAATCGCAGGCAGCATGCAGCTCTTCCACGTCAGCAAATACATTTCTGTTACAGTCAGCGCTCTGCTGATCTGGTTCCTAGTGGTCAAGGGTGACTACAAGGGAGTCGAAAAGGTCTTTCTGGCGGCGTCCGTTTTCTATATCGCGTACATCGTAACCGGTGTACTTTCGCAGCCGAGTTGGCATGAGGCGATGGTGGCCACGGTCACGTTGCCGCGAGGCTCAATATGGCACTCTAAAAGTTACATTTACATGATCGTTGCCGTCATCGGCACCACGATTTCGCCCTGGATGCAGTTTTATCTGCAGTCTTCGATCGTGGAGAAGGGGGTCACGGCAAAGAGCTACCCGGCTTCGCGTCTCGACGTGATCATCGGATCGTTCTTCACCAATATCGTGGCCTGGTTCATTGTCGTTGCCTGTGCTGCGACTTTGTTTGTTCACGGCATGGGTGCTATCAGTGAAGCGGCCGACGCGGCTGAGGCGATGAAGCCCCTGGCCGGGCAGTACGCTTTTTTGTTGTTCGCAATTGGCCTGTTCAATGCGTCGTTGTTTGCCGCTTCGATCCTGCCCCTTTCCACCGCCTACACGGTCTGCGAGGGGTTAGGCCTGCAGTCGGGCCTCGATGGCGGCTTCAAGGATGCCCCGGTTTTCTACTGGCTTTACACCCTTTTGATCGCGGGCGGCGCGGCCGCTGTCCTGTTGGTTCCCAACGCGAAACTCATCAGCATGGTCATCCTGTCGCAGGTCTTGAACGGTGTCCTGCTTCCGCTGGTGATCGTCTTCATGCTGTTGTTGATCAATCGCAAGGATCTCATGGGTGAGCACGTAAACTCACGCTGGTTCAATGCCGTCGCGTGGCTCACGGCCATTATTGTGATTGGGCTCTCGCTGGTCCTAATGTTTAGGGGAGTGGCAGGATAGCTTTACAAAGATTGACGTGCGATAAAACCGGGTGAACCAGCTTCCCACGGCAACTGTAATACGATCACAACCAGGATCTTCAGACCAGGATCTTCAAAACCAGGATCTTCAAATCAGGATCTATTGTGGGCGTCGAAACTCCTTCCGAATCCAAAGCCGCTCTTCACTCGCCATCGGCGCAACCGGGCATCTCTTCGGCTCTGGGCTGGACCATGTTTCTATTCGTTTTCTGCTGGCTTGTGCTTTATGGGTTCTTTCGCGGCCTGCCGTATGTCAAGAATGGCTCCGATGTCGTGTTTGGCGCCAAGCTCAAATTCGAGGCGACGGGAAAAGTATTTCCGGCGGATCCCCACGTAACCCGGGTATTGATCTTCGGCAACAGCAAAATCCTGGCTGGGTTCGTTCCGGCGTGGTTCGATCGATTGAGTGCGCAAAGCCATTGGAATGTCTCCTCGTTTAATTCCGGCTTTCCAGGAAGCAGCCTGCTTCTGCCGCCGCTCAAGACCATGTGCGAACGAGGCCAGGCTCCGAACGTCCTCCTGCTCACGCTTCCATGGGATCAAGATGCTCCGTCATCCGGCATTTTCCATCTCATTGCCGACGACCACGCGGTCATCGAAAAGCTTTTTCCCTTTCGCAATTTTTTGCGAGACGTAACTGCGTTCCTGCTCAATGCACCCAGCCGCGGCGGCATCGCGCGCTATTACCGCGAGTCAGAAGAGAACGAACGCGCGGTGATTGCGGAGCGCGGCTACCACTTGATCACGGAGCAGAGTCATTTCCCCGGAGGGCGCCTGCCGGAAGATTTCCATGTCGAGTCGGACGAGCCTGCTCAGGTCAGGCCGCGCGATGCGGGCCCCGGCAGTACGCAGAGTGAACAACTCAAAAAACTGATCGGCCAGTATCACATCACTTGCTACTACGTTCCTTTTTATCTGCGTCAGGGCGAGGCCGCCCCGGCCTTACCGTACAACCGGAGCTTCGCGGCTCAAGTTGCGCAAGCTACCTCATGCAAGCTCCTGGGTCCTGATTATTACCTGTATCCCAACCGTCTCTTCGCCGACCAGACGCATTTGAATGAAGACGGCGCGCGCGTGTATACCGAAGCATTGTTTGAGCTGTTGAAGGAGAATCACCATGCTCTTCAATAGCTTTCAGTTTCTGTCGTTCTTTGTTTTCGTGTGGTTGCTGCTTCTGGTCACGCGGGGCACCCTCCGCAAAGTCATTCTGCTTGTCGCCAGCTACTACTTCTATATGTGCTGGAGCACTCGCTATATCTGGGTAATCTGGGGCATCACGGTCATCGACTACCTGGCCGGTCTACAGATTGCGAAGGCCGAGCAGCCCGCGCGGCGGCGGCTGTATCTCGGCATCAGCCTGTTTTGTAACCTGGGCCTGCTGGCCATCTTCAAGTACTTCAATTTTCTGACCGGTTCGTTAAGCAGTGCCTCGCATCTCTTCGGCTTGCAATATGACCCGCCGCTGCTTTCCATTCTGTTGCCGGTCGGCCTCTCGTTCCATACGTTTCAGGCGATGAGCTACACCATCGAGGTGTACCGGCGAAAAGTGCCCGCGGAAAAGAACTTGCTGGAGTACGCCCTCTACGTCGCCTTCTTTCCGCAAATGGTCGCAGGGCCGATCGAACGGCCTTACGAACTGCTGCCCCAGTTCCATCGCGAGCCCAGGGTGAACCTGGCGAGTGTGCGCGCCGGTTTGGCGCAAGCGCTCTGGGGGCTGTTCAAGAAGATGGTGCTGGCCGATAACGTCGCCGACTTCGTAAGGCTGATTTACGATACACCCCAGCAGTACGGCGGTGCGGCCCTGGTGCTGGCGACAGTCCTGTTCTCGATCCAGATCTACTGTGACTTCTCCGGCTACACCGATATCGCGCTGGGCGTCGCGCGGATGATGGGCTACGAATTGCGCACCAACTTCATGCAGCCCTACTTCAGTCGATCGGTGGCAGAGTTCTGGAGACGCTGGCATATCTCGCTCTCCACCTGGTTCCGCGATTACGTCTATATTCCGCTGGGCGGAAATCGAGTGAAGCTGGACCGCCATTATGTCAACTTGATGGTTACGTTCATGATCAGCGGGCTGTGGCATGGGGCCAATTGGACGTTTGTCGCCTGGGGCTTTCTGCACGGACTGTATTTGATCCTAGCGCAAATGACGGCGCCCTTGACCACGCGCCTGTCTCTCCCTCGTTGGCCGCGGCTCACGGCCGCATGCAAGACAATCGTCACCTTCACCCTGGTGACCTATGCGTGGATTTTTTTTCGAGGCAATAACCTCGCCGATTCCTGGTACGTTGCCACGCACTTGCTTCCGCTGGGCAGACTCGACCCCACGTTGCTCAAGGTAGGAGGATTCAGCCGCGCGACAGCGCCCTACCTGCTGCTATCGATCGTCGCCATGATCATTGTGGAATGGTGGATAGCTCATCCTGAACGGATACCGCGCATTTGGAGCCGGCCGGTTTTCCGCGCGTTCGCGTACAACGCCTGTTTGTACGCGGTTGTCTGCTTCGGCTTCTTCGGCCATCGCGACTTCATCTATTTTCAGTTCTGACAGACCCCCATAGAGCCAGCAACGAAGCCCCACCCCCTTGGACGGGTGCCCCTTAGCGTAGTGGAGAGATCTGCAGTTCAACCGCGTTTGACTTTTCATCCGGGGCGTAGAGAAGAGCGACGTGAGCACCTCAAAGGGCCGATTACAACAACTTCCCCGCCGCCAGATCCCGAATAAGAGTCCGGTCGGCAGCAAGAAAATCATACTGGGGTAACTCCGTCAGCGCGCACCAGCGCAAATCATGAAAAATCCGGTTCGTCATTTCTCCGACAAACTGATGAACAGCAAAAAACTGCAAATCAATGGCACTGCCACTGCGATACGTATGCCGCGTGTGCGCGACTCGCTTGCCGATCTCCGCGGCAATGCCCAACTCCTCATCGAGCTCGCGCCGCAAGGCCTGCTCCGCGCTTTCGCCAACCTCTACCTTGCCGCCAGGGAATTCCCATTTCAGAGCCATCGGCTGGTCAGGGCGCCGCTGGCAGATCAGCACCGTTTGCTCACGCAGAATAAGCGCGGCGACGACGAGCTTGACTATCTTGCTGTCCACTTTCGATCGGCCGGGCTCTCTGGGTACCGTCATATGATTATTAGACTCTAGGTCCGTAAGCCCGTCTGAAACGATCAGGCGTGATCGGGCAGAATACCTTCCGGATAGTAGACCGTCCACCCATGCTGAGCTGCGATGTCTACCAACCCTCGCGTCGGGTTTACTGGAAATGCCTGGCGGGCAATCTGTAACATAGCCGCGTCATGAATGGAGTTGCCGAAGACTGCATCGGGCGCTGGTATCCCCGCTTTGATCAGTGACGCCGCTTTGCCCTCTCCCGAGGGAACATCGACCAGATCACTGGTGATGACGCCGGCTACCACCCTGGCTCGGGCCGAAATGACCTTAGCCGGAGGAATATCGAAACTGCGCACCCCCTCGTCGATCACCCAGTTGTTGGTCGAGCTCACAACCCAGATGTCGGTTCCGCGCTCTTTCAATGTGGCCACCAGGGAGGCCATTTCCGGGAACACCTTCTCCGTAAAGTGCGTTTCAAAAAATGCCGTTGCTGCCTTGCGTACCTCCGCTTCGCTCAACCCTACGTAGATCTGGACCATTTCACCGCACATGGCGGTTTCCGAGACCTTTCCGGCGCGATATAGGCGATAGCGGGAGTCGATCCAGTCGCTGGCATTGCGCGAAACAATACCCTGTTCGATCGACCAGACCATAAAGTCATAGCCCGAGTCCCCGTCCCACAGCGTGCCGTCGCAGTCAAACACGGCAATGGCAGGTTCGAGCGAAAGAACGGAATTGGTAAATTCCTGGGCAGACGAATAAGCGCGCATGGTGGACTTGCTGGTCAAAGCCGTATAGCACTCCTGATAGGGCACATGCCCTGGTCTATTGTGAGCGATCCGGGGTCATTTTGCACTTGTACCACACTCTCATTACGCCGCATACACGGCTGTCTCTCTTGGTTCCTGCGCTTCGCGGCGCGGTTCGTTCAGACACGCCGGGGGCAGATAATCGAGGCTGTGCCGGCCATCAAGCAGCCAGAAACTACCGGGAAGAACGGAATCGAGCGCCAGTACCTCGCCTATCTGCGGGTAGAAAAGGGCTTGCGGCCACTCACCTGCGAGGCGTACGAGCGAGACCTCGACCTGTTCAGCGAGTATCTGGAAGGGACGCACGCCCTGCCGCTGACCGCCACGCAGGCCCATGTCTCTGGCTTTCTCGAGCATTTGCAGAAGCATGGGGTGCAGTCCCGGTCGGTGGCCCGCAAGCTCTCATGCCTGCGCGGCTTCTATAAGTGGCTCCTGCTGGATAAGCGGATCGGGCACGACCCGACGGTCAATCTGGAGTCGCCGTCCTCGTGGAAAGTCCTACCCAAGGCGCTGGCGCAGTCGGAAGTGGAACAGATGATGGAGCAGGCCGGTACGACCGCCGGCCATCCGCAGGCCGATGCCGTGGCCCTGCGCGATCGAGCGATCGTAGAAATTTTGTACGCGGGAGGTATCCGCGTTTCGGAACTTACCGGCCTCGGCGTCGAAGACCTATCGCTGTCTGAAGGGCGCATGCTGGTGCGTGGCAAAGGGGACAAGGAGCGGATTGTGCCGCTGGGCCGGGCTGCGGTCGAGGCGCTCGATGACTATCTGAATCTGGGGAGACCGTCCCTGGCCATCCGGCCTCGGGAGAGCCGGCTTTTCCTTTCTGGGCGCGGCGCCGGGCTTACCCGGCAATGGGTCTGGCATCTGGTGAAGCAGCTCGATGGCCGCGCGAGTCCGCACATGCTGCGCCACAGTTGCGCCACCCACATGGTGGAGAATGGGGCCGATCTCAGGACCGTGCAAACCCTGTTGGGGCATGCCGATATCTCGACCACCCAGGTCTATACGCACCTGGCCCTGGGCCGGCTGAAGGCGGTGCATCGTGCCCACCATCCGAGAGCGACGAGGATGGCAGCGACAAGGGTGAGCACGACAGGGATGGCATCCGAGTGAAGCCCCAGGCTATGCAGTTTGCCGAAGAGTTCTTGGCCATGCTGGCCCATGAGCGCACCGCCTCGCCGCATACGCTGCGCGCGTATGAACGGGAGGTCGGTAACTTTGCCAGCTACTTGGTTGCGCAGAATGGTCCGGCGGTCAAAATGTGCGACATCGACCACCTGCAGATTCGCGGCTATCTCGGGGAACTGTATGACCGGGGACTCGCGAAGGCATCGGTTGCCCGCTCCCTGGCAGCGATTCGGTCGTGGTTTCAATGGATGGCGAAGGCCGGGCATGTCACCAGCAATCCGGGAGCTCTGGTCGCTACTCCGAAATTGCCCAGGCACTTGCCGCGAGTGCCTTCGATCGAGCAGATGAATCACCTGGTCGAGACTGCATCGACCGAGACGGTGGCCGCGTGGCCGGAACGCGATCGGGTAATCTTCGAATTGCTTTACGGATGCGGAATCCGCAATGCGGAGCTGGTGGGGCTCGATGTTTCTGACGTGCACTGGGCGCGCGAAGTGATCCTGGTGCGAGGGAAGGGAAGAAAGCAGCGCTATGTTCCGCTAGGTGACGCGGCGGCCGATGCTCTCCGCGGGTATCTACCTTCGCGGCAGATCAGGCTCGGCGCGAACGCGACAGAAGCTTTGCTATTGAACCTTCAAATGAAGGGATCGGGAAGGCTGACGACGCGAAGCGTAGGAAGAATTGTCAAGCGCATCTCGCTCGCCAGGGGACTACCGGCTGAGATTCATCCGCACACACTGCGTCATGCCTTCGGAACCCACATGCTGGAAGAGGGAGCTGACCTGCGGGCGATTCAGGAACTGCTGGGCCACGAGAGGCTTTCGACGACGCAACGTTACACGCAACTTACGGTTGGGCAAGTGACTCAGGTCTACGACCGGACCCATCCGCGGGCAAAGTAGGGAAGCCAAGGATCTTTCATTCGCGGGTCTTTAATTCGTCACCGTCGTTGGAGCAAATAGCCGAACCCCAACCCCCTGGACGGGTGCCCCTCGATAAGGAAAAAGGCTTTGTCAAGGGCAAAGATATCCTGAGCGGTGCGGAGCACCGCTTGCTTTCGACACCAGAGAGGGTGGGACCGAGACTCTGGGGATATCACCGCTGCATCATTTTCCTGGTAGATCGCTCCACCAAGCCATCGATTCGACCGAAACCGCGATCATGATTTTTTCTATGCGGACATCCAGCCGCCGAGTCTGTGCGGAAGTGGGAAACGCCGGAGGTGTTTTCCAAGGCGCTTGCGCGGTCTTCTGCATAGACTGGTCTGGATGCGAGAGCACCCAATTAAAGTTACGGGCTAGACATCGCCCAGGGGCACCCGCGGGTTGCTCTCGATAGGAGCGATCTCTGGATAGGCAACTTGACTGCGTAGCATCCAGTAGAGTCGCACTGCCAGCTTGCGTGCCGCCGCCACCTTGGCCACCGCTTTCGGGCGATGATGGCAACGGTGTTGATACTCTTTGCGAAAACCCTCATCCTTGCGTACTGCTGTCTGCGCCGCTTCCACCAGCAGCTCGCGTAGAAAGCGGTTGCCTTGCTTGGTAATGGCTCCCAGGCGACGCTTGCTGCTAGCACAGCGCTCTCCCCATGGAACCGCACAATCGTCACCTCTGGCCTTTTAGCGCTTATAGCGCTAAAAACGCACTTTTTGCGCACGGCGCCCCGCATCCGTCACCGGTACATGAGGGTGACCCGACTGTATACTGGAGGTGTCAAAGGTAGTTGCAAACATTCCCGTCACACCGCGAGCTGATTTATGGAAACCAAACTTGCTCTTCCTGTTCAATCAAAGTTTTCAGATGAGGTCGCGGAGTGGATTGAGGCTTTCGACGACCTGATCGTCGGTGAGGGTCCGGAACAGGGCGCCGAGCTGATTGCGGCATTGCGGCAGCGAGCGCGTGAGGCCGGGATCTCCACCACCTCGGCACTGACCACCCCCTACCTGAATACCATTCCCAAACATGAAGAAGTGCCTTACCCGGGCGATCGCAAGCTCGAAGAGCGGCTCGAAGCCCTCATTCGCTGGAACGCCATGGCCATGGTGCACGGCCAGAATAAGAAGGACGCCGGCATCGGCGGCCACCTCTCCACCTATTCCTCCCTGGCCACGCTGCTCGAAGTCGGTTACGAGCATTTCTTCCGTGCCAGCTACGGCGATCAGCCGGGCGACTTTATCTATTTCCAGGGCCACGCTTCGCCGGGCGTCTATGCGCGCGCGTACCTTGAAGGAAGGTTCGACGACGACCGCCTGCTCCACTTCCGCCATGAGCTTCGCGGCAAGCCTGGGCTTTCGTCCTACCCCCATCCCTGGCTGATGCCCGACTTCTGGCGTTTTCCCACGGTTTCGATGGGTATCGGCCCGCTGAACGCGATTTACCAGGCGCGCTTCATGCGCTACCTGGAAAACCGCAGCCTCATCCAGAAGACCGACCGCAAGGTCTGGGCATTCGTCGGCGATGGCGAAACCGACGAGGTGGACACACTGGGTGCGATCGGCCTCGCTTCCCGCGAGAAGCTCGACAACCTGATTTTTGTAGTGAACTGCAACCTGCAGCGTCTGGATGGTCCGGTGCGCGGCAACAAGCGGATCATCGATGAGCTGGAAGGCGTTTTCCGCGGCGCCGGCTGGCACGTGATCAAGGTCGTGTGGGGCGGTGACTGGGACGAGCTATTCGAGCGCGATTCCTCCGGCCTGCTGCTCAAGCGCATGGAAGAGTGCGTCGATGGCGATTATCAGTCGTACAAGGCCAAAGGTGGAGCATTCCTGCGCCAGGAATTCTTCGGTAAGTATCCAGAGCTGCTGGAACTGGTAAGCGACAAGACCGATGAGCAACTCGAAAATCTGCATCGCGGCGGCCATGATCCGGCTAAGGTCTACAACGCCTATCGCAAGGCGATCGAACATCGCGGTTCGCCCACAGTCATCCTGGCCAAGACGGTCAAGGGCTACGGAATGGGCAGCAACCAGGCGCGCAACGCGTCGCACCAGGAAAAGAAGCTTACTGACAGCGGTTTGGCCCAGTTCGTAAAGCGTTTCAACATCCCGGTGCCCGACCAGCAGGCAAGAGAAGGCAAGCCCTACCGGCCGGCGCAGGAGAGCCCGGAGATCGTGTATCTGCACGAACGCCGCCGCGCCCTGGGTGGCTATATGCCCCAGCGCGAGGTGCCGAAGCTGGATTTCAAAGCTCCGGCCCTCAAGGAATTCAGCGAGTGGACAGCAGGCTCCAAGGGGCGCGCCGTTTCGACCACCATGGGCTTCGTCAGCATCCTGCGTCATTTGCTCAAGGATGCCACCATCGGCAAGCTGATCGTGCCCATCGTGCCGGATGAGGCGCGCACGTTCGGCATGGAGTCGGCCATTCGCCAGGTGGGCATCTACGCCAGCGAAGGGCAGAAGTACAAGCCGCACGACAACGATATGCTGCTCTATTACCGCGAAGAGCAGGACGGTCAGATTCTGGAAGAGGGCATTACCGAAGCAGGCTCGATGGCTTCTTTCACGGCCGCCGGTACGGCTTATTCCAACTATCGCGTACCCACCATCCCGTTCTACATGTACTACTCCATGTTCGGATTCCAGCGTGTGGGCGACATGATTTGGGCTTTCGCCGACTCACGCGGCAAGGGCTTCCTCATGGGTGGCACCGCCGGCCGCACAACCATGCTGGGAGAAGGCTTGCAGCACCAGGACGGCCACAGCCATGTGCTGGCCAGTACCGTACCGACCTGCCTGAGCTACGATCCGGCTTACGTCTATGAACTCGCCGTGATCCTCCAGGATGGCATTCGCCGCATGTATGAGCAGGGCGAGGATGTCTTCTACTACATCACCATGTACAACGAGGACTACGGAATGCCGGCCATGCCGGAAGGCGCGCGTGACGGGCATTGTGCGCGGCATGTATCGCTTTCAGGCTGCGCCGTCGGGCAAGGCTACAGCGCAGTTGTTCGGCAGCGGACCAATCCTGAATGAGGTGGTCAAAGCGCAAGGCATTCTCGCCGAGAAGTATGGCGTGCATGCCGATGTGTGGAGCGTGACCAGCTACAACGAGCTGCGCCGTGAGGCACTGGCGGTGGAGCGCTGGAATCGCCTGCATCCCGCGCAACCGGAAAAGATGCCATACCTGCTCGAAGCTCTTGAGGGAACCGAGGGCCCGATCATCGCGGCCAGCGACTACATGAAGGTCATGCCCGATTCACTTTCGCCCTGGCTCGGGAGCCGCATGGTATCGCTGGGAACCGATGGATTCGGCCGCAGCGACAACCGCGAATATCTGCGGCGTCACTTCGAGGTCAATGCGGAGTCCATCGTAGCCGCGACGCTTTCGAGGCTCGCGCGCGAAGGCAAATTCGACCAGGCAAAGGCCCAGCAGGCATTTACAGAACTTGGACTGGATATCGAGGCGGGCGACCCGGCTCACAAGTAGGCCTGTTTTTCGGGTCCCCAGGTTAGTGATTTAAAGAAGGGTACGCGCTTACCCTAGCTTCCGGATCCAAAGAAGGGTACGGACTTCAAGCCCTACGTTGCGGATCTAAAGAAGGGTACGGACTTCAGTCCGTACGTTACGGGTCTGAAATGGACGTGGCTTTAGCCACTGAGGGAAATAGAGTGTTTCCTCAGCGGCTAAATCCACGTTCGACGTTGTGATTTTCCAGGGACTGAAGTCCCTACCCTTCAAAGTGGGAAGTTTTCTGCACGGGCTTCCAGGCATACCCCTGGAACGGAGACTGTACTCTCCGGCGCCACCAGAGCCACATGCAGAGCGCCATCACGGCAAGCGGTACTAGCGCGAGCAGGCTGCCTTCCGGCCCTGTTGCTCCACCACTCCAAAGCAGCGGCCCAACAGGATGCTCACTGAAGATATGGCCTTGCACGACGATACCGCTATCTGAAGTGCCGTAAAAATAGGATTCCGCCCAGTCCCAACCGGCGTGACAACCGAGCGCCCACCACAGAGAGCCCGTGTACCAGAGGCTGATGCAGAAGACGAGGCCCACGGCAGCCGCCCCAACGAGTCCCACCGGGCTCTCACCGGGATTTGTTCCGTGAGAGAAGCCAAACAACAGAGAAAGCAGAAGCGCCGCCCACCAGAATCCCATGCCTCGGGTCAGGGTGTATTGCAGGTACCCGCGCAGAGTCGATTCCTCGAAGAGGGCCACGATCAGAAACATCAGTCCCCATCCGAAGGCGTACTTCACGATAGCGGCCCCATGCAGCGACTGGCCGTCGAAGGCGAGAAAGTGGGCCTTCCACAAGAGCAGCACCAGTGCCGATAAGGCAACAAAGCCCCAGATCAAGCCGGAAAAAAAGCGCAACGCTTTCGCTTGACCTTGAAAGCCGTAAGCGAGAGGAGATTTGCGCTCGATGAATGCCATGATGACTGTGGCAAACACGGTAGGCAGGCCTTGCACGGCCTCCAGGAGCAGTCCCGGCCTGATTGGGATCTCTTTCATATGGCGAATGCCAATCAGGTAGGGCCCAGCCACCCAGCCGGCCAGAAGTACAAACACCAGGTAGAGCAGGACAAATAGCAGCACGCCCCAACCCGCGCGAATTCCACACTCACCCGTGAATATCCAGTGGAATCCATGGTTCGGCGTTTGCAGAGTGGCGGCCGGTGAAGATTCTGGCGTCGCTGGTTCTTCGTTCAAGATGCCTCCAAAAGGATGCCATCACAGTTTACGCAGCCTCATGCCGGCTGCTCGTCGTTCAACCTGCCATTCCATCTGCTAGGAGCCCGGTGTACTCGCCGTTGCGTGCTGGCTTAGCCATTCTTTCGCGTGTTGCACCTGGGGTAACGCCGGATCCGCTGTTTTCCAGGCGCTCAGAAAGCTGCTTGTAGGCAGCAGCCGTTGCCGCTGTGTCGCCGGTTTTCTCGGTTGCTTCTGCAATTCCATAGAGCGGGAAGCCGGAGTTGGGTCGCTCGACCAGAGCCTTCTCCGAGGCGGCTTTGGCTTCAGCCCATTTGCCTGCCGTCATCATCGCCGCGGCTTCAGTCTCTGCCACCGGGCGAATGAACAAGGGAGGCTCGCGGTAGCCAAGGTCCTTTTCCTGCTGCCGCGCGCGCTCAAACAGTTTTTCTGATTCATCGACATTGTTTTGCGTTGCCATCGCCGTCGTTGCCATCGCCGTCGTTGCCAACATCGACCCGCGCAGTTCGAGCGACATGATGGAAAGCACCTTGATCAACGGATCGGCCAACGGGTCTTTGGTGACGGCCTTCTGTGGCTGGCTTGTGCCCTTGGCTCTGTGATCGGCTGCTTGCTGATCCTTCACCTGCTGGGAAAGGCGAAACAGGCTGGCATCCAGCAGTACGGAGTGGCGTTCGGCTACATCGGGCTCGTGGGCAGCCACCGACTGCATCCCGAGGGCAAACTGCGAAAGCGCGCCGGCAAGGAACTCCATGTTGGGCATGGTCTGCGCAAGGTTCGCTGCGTTGACCAACTGGATCACGCGGGCCCAATCGGCCATGCGCAGAGCCACTGGCAGCTCAGGGTTGAGCCGGGCGATGGAGTCCCGCGCCGAGAACAAATAGAGAGTCGCCTTTCCGCCTCCGCGCGCGGCCACCAGCTTCGTCGAAACCGCTTCCGCCTGCTGCACTTGGCCTGCCTCCAGCAGGTTGGCGACTGAATACATGAGGTTGTGAACGTAGTTCCAGTCGTTGTCGACGGCTACCTTCTGCTCCTGCATGTAGCGTTCATCGGCCAGGGTAGAAGCATCGAATGCAGCCTGCGCGTGGGCGTAGTCGCCCGTGCGGTAATAGATATGGCCGGGCATGTGAACCATGTGCCCTGAAGCGGGAGAGAGAGAGCCCAGAATCTCTGCGCTGTGCAGGGCTTGCTCGGGATGTGGGCTCGCTTCGACAGCGTGTATCCACAGGTGGTTTGCTGCCGAATTCTGTGGTTCGTCTTTCAGTACCCCTTGCAGGAGGTCGATCGCCTCTTTCTCGCCTTTGCGCGGTACACCGCTTTCGTCGTATCCGTCGTGCAGGGACTCGGAGAGCGCAATGCGGGCATTGGTGTCATGCGGATTCTTCCGCACCAGTTTGCGGAGAAGCGTTCTTTCTTCCGCGGCCTTCGACTTGTCGTCCTCGCCGGCATCGCCTGCCGCAGAAGCTTCGATGTACAGTTTCTCGCGCCGGCTGGCGTGCTTCTTCAACGCGACGGCCTTGGCCAGGGATACTCTGGCGTCGGTCTTGTTCTCGCGATCCCTGAAGATCTGCGCCTTGTAAAGCCCCCAGTAGCACATGGCGCAGTTGCCATCGGAGCGGATGGCCTGCTCAAAGGCGCGCTCAGACTCGTAGTCCCAGAAGTCGTAAAGGAGGTTGATGCCCTGTTCGAACCACATCTGCGCCTCAGGATTTGCGGAAATAGGGAAGCGTACATTGCCCGCGCCTGCGATGTGCTGGGGCGGAGGCAGTTGCTCGGGCGGCACCGAGGCGCCTGCATCCGCGCCATGGCACATCGGCATATTCGCCATATTCGCCTGGCCAAGGCCATACCCGGCCTGCAGCAGGATGAGGGCAAAAGTACTGGCGAGCTTGCACTTGCGGAAAAATGGTCTGAAAAATGGTCTGGGCATAGGGTTATCCTGCCTGTCTTGTCGAACTTGTCTCTCAAAGGGCGGTAGTCTGCACCAAATACCCGGGGTGAACTAAACTAGATTACTGTACGTTTTCGTTCCCGCAGGAGACGTTGAACCTGGGGCGGCAAAGGAATTACCCATTGATCGCTAGCACTCTTACCAAAATTTTCGGCACCAGCAACGAACGCGCGATCAAGAAGATGGCGCCCGTGGTCGAGCAGACCGGGACATTCGAGCCGGCCTTGCAGGCTTTGCCGGATGAGGCCCTCCGCGCCAAGACTTTGGAGTTCCGTGCGCGTATCGCAGCACGGCTGGATGGAATAGACGACGCGGAGGAGCGCAAGGCAGAGGAGAAAGCGGTCCTCAACGAGATTCTGCCCGAGGCTTTCGCCGTCGTCCGCGAGGCCGGCCGCCGTGTTCTGCAAATGCGTCACTTCGACGTGCAGTTGATTGGCGGCATGGTGCTGCACCAGGGCAAGATCGCCGAAATGAAGACCGGTGAAGGCAAGACCCTGGTTGCGACCCTGCCCTGCTACCTGAATGCTCTCGCCGGGCATGGCGTGCATGTCGTGACGGTGAATGATTATCTCGCCAAGCGCGACGCCGAATGGATGGGCAAGATTTACGAGTTTCTCGGCTTGACGGTTGGCGTGATCGTGCATGATCTCGACGATGCCCAGCGCCGGGCTGCGTATGCCTCCGATATCACCTACGGGACGAATAACGAGTTCGGCTTCGACTACCTGCGCGACAACATGAAGTTTGAGCTGGGCGATTGTGTGCAGCGCGGTCATTACTTCGCGATCGTCGACGAGGTTGACTCGATCCTCATCGACGAAGCGCGTACCCCGCTGATCATCAGCGGCCCGACCGACCAGACCACCGACAAGTACGCGCGCGTGAACCGCATTCTGCCTTCGCTCGAAAAGGGTGAAGAGATCGAGCGCGGCGAAGAAAAAATTCTTACCGGTGACTATGTCGTCGATGAAAAGCACAAAACCATCAGTGTGACCGATGACGGGTGGGAAAAGGTCGAACAGCTTCTGGGCATCGGCAACATCGCCGACCCTGAAAACTGGGATCTGAAGCATCACGTCGAAGTCGCGGTGAAGGCGCACGCGCTCTACCGGCGCGACGTGGCCTACGTGGTGAAAGACGGCGAAGTCATCATCGTGGATGAATTCACCGGCCGCCTGATGCCGGGCCGCCGCTGGAGCGATGGACTGCACCAGGCGATCGAGGCGAAGGAGCAGGTAAACATTCGCCGCGAAGACCAAACGCTGGCGACCATCACTTTCCAGAATTACTTCCGCCTGTACAAGAAGCTCTCTGGCATGACGGGTACGGCAGAAACAGAGGCCACGGAATTCGAGAACATCTACAAGCTTGAGATCGTCGTGATCCCGACCAACAAGCCGATGCTTCGCCTGGAGAATCCCGACGTGGTGTTTCGCACGGCCAAGGAAAAATACTTTGCCGTAGCGGATGAGATTGCGCGTCTCCACGAGCAGAAGCAGCCGGTGCTGGTGGGTACCACCTCGATTGAAAAGTCGGAGCTGCTGTCGGCGATTTTGCAGCGCAAAGGCGTAAGGCACGTGGTGCTGAACGCGAAGTTCCACGAGCGGGAAGCGGAGATCGTAGCCCAGGCGGGCCGGCTCGGCATGGTGACGATCGCGACCAACATGGCTGGCCGCGGAACCGATATTGTGCTGGGTGGCAACGCGGAGTTCGCAGCCAAGCAAGAGCTCCTGAAGCGCGGCGCCGCACAAGCGGTGAACGCAGCCCAGGGCGCCATCAATTCCATGGCTGGCCCAGGAATGACGCGCTTCTATTACCAGGGACAGGAATTCGAAACAAGTCAGGAGACCTGGGACAAGGCACACACGCAATACGCGGCTGCCGCCCAGGGCGAGCATGAAGAGGTGATCGCTGCCGGTGGCTTGCACATCGTCGGCACGGAGCGGCACGAGTCCCGGCGTATCGACAACCAGCTTCGCGGGCGCGCCGGTCGCCAGGGTGACCCCGGTGCTTCGCGCTTCTACCTTTCGCTCGAAGACGATCTGATGCGCATCTTCGCCAAGGAGTGGGTCTCGAACCTGCTGCAGCGTCTTGGCATGGAAGAAGGCGTCCCGATCGAGTCGAAGATGATCAGCAGCCGCATCGAGGCCGCGCAGAAGGCAGTGGAAGGGCAGAATTTCGAGGCTCGCAAACACCTGCTTGAATATGACGACGTCATGAACAAGCAGCGTACGGCTGTGTACGGCCTGCGGCAGCAGTTGCTCGAAGGCCTCGATCAGAAGGAACTGATTCTCGAAGACTATGTTGCCAACCTGCTCAGCACCGTGCTGGATACGCATGCGCCCGAAGCGATGCACCCCGATCAGTGGGACGTGAACGGACTCAAGGGGCAACTGGGTTCTCAGTTCGGTATCGACATGGAGAAGGAGGGGATCGACGTCAACACCCTCAACCGCCATGAACTGGGCGAGGCGATCTTTGAACGGCTGAAAGAAAAGTACGAGATGAAGGAAGCGATTCTGAGCGGCATCACCATGCGCTACCACGAGCGCATGGTGATGCTCAGCGTGCTCGACGGCTTATGGAAAGACCATTTGCTGAGCATGGACCACCTGAAGGAAGGGATCGGCCTGCGCGGCTATGGCCAGCAGGATCCGCTGGTGGCGTACAAAAAGGAATCCTTCGACATGTTCGAAGCCATGATGGGACGCTTCCAGGAAGATACGGTCCGTTTCCTGTTCCTGATGCAGATCGTTGGTCCCGATGGCCAGCCGATTACCCAACTGCCGCCGCGGCGGGCGCCGGAGATTTCAGGCGAGTTTGTTCCGCCCGTGGAAGGGTTGGTGGGTAGCGGAGTTCCTCCTGTGCAGGCTGGAGTCCACTTGCAAGGGAACGGTGCGCAACCCCCGGCTCCTGCGCGGCCAAGGCCGCCCGCTGTTCCAGTGGCCGTGCCCACGCGGGCGCCATCGACTACGATCGATGCGTTGGAGGAGGAGTTCCAGCGGAAGAAGAAGCGCGAGCTTGAACAAGCGCGCATGGCCGGCTCGAATGGCAATGCCGAACCTGCGGCACAACGCAGAACCGGCGAGAAGGTCGGGCGTAACGATCTCTGCCCTTGCGGTTCAGGCAAGAAATACAAGAAGTGCCACGGCGCGGATGCGTAGGCGAGCCTTTTTCCTTATCCAATCAATGTTCGCGCCAACGTACGTGGTTTGACTACGACAGGGCGCAGCCCTTCGAATGCTTTCCTTGGGGGCGTGACTGACCCCAGTGGAGATTGAAGCGAGAACGTTCGAAGGCTTCGGATTTCCTACCACGCAGAACTCGCGCCAACCACGTATGCGGTTTTCTCTCAAATAAAACCGTATGAGCTTAATCGGAGCCACGAAACCCGACAGGAAATCCGGAGGAGCGAAGTGGAGGGATCTGCGGTTCTCCCCTCCCCACCCCATATCTCTCCCATAGAAATGCCCTAGCTCACAATCGTCACCTTACCCTCAGGCGTCTTAGTGAACGCGTGCAAGAGTTTCCCGTTCTGGTCCAGATGGCGCAGGGTCATTTGCTTCGGCGTAACGGAAATATGGCTGAACCCATAGACCTTCTGTGCATAGGGTCCACGCTGCGAAGGATTCACCTTCAGCGTATAGAGATCAGCACCTCCACCACCCGATAGGAAATGGGTCGTCGGGTGCCCTTCGAATTCCAGGTGTTGCAGATCGTGATCGTGGCCGGCCATATACAACCCGACGTTGTATTTCTTGAATAACGGGTCCCAATCCTTGATCAGGGTGTCGTGATCGCCGTGGGGGCCATCCGAGTAGACCGGGTGGTGCGCTATGACCGAGAGATAGGGAGTAGTGCGCGGCTTCTTGAGCTCGTTTTCAAGCCATGCAAGCTGTTCGGCTTGTTCCTGTGAAGTCAGCGTGAAATCTTTTCCGAACCCCTGCTTGCCTTTGTTATTCGGCATGTTGCTATCGAGCGCGATGAAAGTAACCAGTGGGTTTTTCTCGGGGAACTCAAAACGATACCAGCGGGCTGGCAGCGTAAAGCGTGTGCGAGCGCCGTCATACTTTCCATTGCGCGCGTACTCAAGCTCAGCATCGACCTTGCTGTCGGGGAATCGCTGGTAGTCGTGGTTTCCCAGAACCGCATAAGCAGGGCCGGGGAAGTCGCTGGCTGGGTACATCTGTTCAAACTGTGTCTGCCATCGCGGTGAACTGGCGCCCCCGGCGAGCGCGCCATACCAGTTGTCTCCCAGCAGAAGCAGCGCTCGCGGGTTCACACTATGCTGCCTGGCATAAGCCTGCAGCCCCGCAGCCACCTGCGTTTGCGCCGTGAAATCCTCATAGCCCCAGTCGCCGATGAGCAGCAGCTCGGCTGCGGACGGGTCCGATGGAACGGGTGCAGCCAGGCCGGGGACAGATGCAAAACCGGATCCGAGAGTGGCCAGTGCGCTGAAGGCAAAGCTTTGACGTAGAAACCGCCGGCGAGAAACTGCATGCATGTGAACAGGGGTGTCTGACATACAGCCGGTTTATATCACTTTTTCTTCAATTCTTGAAGAATCTTAGGTTTCCATGTGGGTCTGCCGGCGCCATGTTCTAATGACACCGCGATCAATCTCTGTGTCGAGGAAAGTGGATGCGAAACAAAATTTTGGTCATGGCTTGCGCGGCTTTGCTGATCGGCTCTGGCTGGGCTCAGGCAAGCCGGCAAAGCTATGAGGTCGTGGTGGAACGCGCTGTACCTGCCGTCATGCGCGATCACGTCACGCTGAAGGCGGATGTTTACCACCCAAAGGCCGACGGCAAGTTCCCGGTGCTGTTGGAGCGCACCCCCTACGACAAGAACGGCGAATTGCATTTCGCAATGGAGGCGGCTGCGAAAGGCTACGTTGTCGTCATTCAGGACACGCGCGGCCGCTACGCCTCAGAGGGCGAATGGTACCCCTTCAAGTTCGAATCGAACGACGGTTACGACACGGTGGAGTGGGCTGCCACCCTCCCGTATTCCGATGGCAGGGTGGGTATGTTTGGCGGCTCGTATGTAGGCGCGACGCAGATGCTTACAGCCATCGTCCATCCGCCGCATCTGGCCGGTATTTGCCCCTTTGTGACGCCCAGCAACTATCACAATGGCTGGACCTACCAGGGAGGCGCATTTGAGCAGTGGTTCAACGAGTCCTGGACCTCAGGTCTGGCACAAGACACGATGGACCGCTTCTTCAAGGCCAACACCAACGCCCGTGCCGGTCAGAACGCGCTGCCGCTGACCAGCTACCCGCTTTTCCAGGTGCCGGCATCCGTGAACATGCAAGATCTGATGCCGGTAGCGGCGCCCTACTTTCTGGATTGGCTTGCGCATCCCGACTACGACGATTACTGGAAGCGTTGGGCGATAGAGGAGAACTACGCGTCCATCCAGGTTCCCGTGCTCACGATCACTGCGTGGTACGACATCTTTCAGGGCGGTTCGCTTAAGAACTATCAGGGCCTTCTGTCCAAAGCCGGCAACGAAGCTGCTCGCAAGAACCAGAAACTATGGGTGGCCATCGGTGGGCATGCCGGCGAAGGCCGCAAAATCGGCGATCTTGATTTTGGCCCGGCAGCGGCGGAGTTCGACGAGAACCAGGTTGTGATCGAGTGGTACGACTACCTCTTCTACCACGCACAGAACCGCTTCGCCGGTGATAAACCGGTGCGCATTTTTGTCATGGGCGCCAATGACTGGCGGGATGAAGATGCATGGCCGCTGGCGCGTGCGCACGCGACGAAGTACTTCCTCGAATCGCAAGCCCAGGCTGCGGGCCCCGCTGCCGCCGGTGTTCTTTCAACGAGCATGGCTGCGGGCAGCGCGCCGGAAAGCTACGTCTACGATCCGATGAATCCAGCGCCGACGATCGGTGGTCCGCTGTGTTGCGACTCAAAGCATCTCGCGGCCGGTCCGCAGGATCAACGCCCGGTAGAGGCGCGTGCGGATGTGCTTTCGTACGCGACGCCGGCCCTTGCGCAGGACACCGAGGTGACGGGGCCGGTGACGCTGCAGCTCTACGCCAGTTCTTCGGCCGTTGATACTGACTTCACGGCAAAGCTGGTCGATGTGTGGCCGAACGGTTATGCGCAGAACCTGACCGAGGGTATCCTGCGCGGCCGGTATCGCGATTCGCAGGAGAAGCCAACCCCGATGGAGCCTGGCAAGGTCTACGCATTGCAGATCGACCTGTGGTCCACGAGCAATGTCTTCCTCAAGGGGCACAAGATCCGGGTTGAGATCAGCAGCAGTAATTTTCCCCGCTTCGACCGCAATCTGAATACAGGGAAAACCGCGGCGACCGATCAAACATCAGTCAAGGCGACAAATACCATCTACCACGATGCGAAGCATCCATCTGCACTGCTGCTGCCGATCGTCGCCCCGTAACCTTGCCAGCCCTGGCAAGGTTGGAAACAGTGACCCGAGGGTCTGCGAGAGAGTGGAGAGATCCACTAACCCCTCACTCCTCGGGTTTCTCACTCATTTCTGAATCTGGTTCCTCCAGGAGTGATGGTTTGACTACTTCGTTCCGGTTTCTGGGCACAATGCGCGATCAGGTAAACAGACCCAGAGGAACTCAAAGAAAAAGTCACGACGGTTGATTTGCCGCTCTCTTACGCCATCGATAAGCAGCGACCGAATTCTTCCAGAAGAATTTCTCCTGGGCCTTCCGCTCCTTTGCCTGCACATAGTCGCGCACGATGGTGATGGTCTCGGCATAGGTTGCGTGCTGGTCGCTATTGGGCCAGTCGCTGGCGTAGAGAACGTGGTCTTCCCCGAAAATCTCCCATAATTCATCGAGCCTGTCTTTGGCGAACGTAGGGCTTACGGGCGCCTTCGCTTCACTACGGGCGGCAATCACCTCAGACAGTTTTACGAACACATTCTTGTTTTGCGCTAGATGGCGCAGCAATGACCAATAGTCGTTGCGGGCGGCCTGCCCGGTTGGAATCGGTGCTGAAGGCAGGTGATCGATGACGATGCGCAACTCTGGAACACGGTCGGCCACGCCCGCAACCGCTCGGCTAAGGCTGAGATCGGGGTTTGCGCTATCGAGCGTCAGGCCGCGCGCGGCAAGCGCCTTCAACCCTGCAATAAACTCCGGTTTCTGCCCATCGACCGCCAGGTAGCGATTCCAGAGATTGCCATACCGTATCCCGAGAAAGAGAGGATTCGTGTGCAGCCGGTCGAGCTCTTTTTCAAAGTTCGGAGCGTCGGGAATCAGATTGCCGATCGTACCCACGATGATGGGATCTTTCGCCGCGACATTCAGCACCCAATCGTTGTCGCTGGGCAGGGGACTGGCCTCAATGACGATCGCGCCCACGACTCCAAATGGGACGGCAAGACGTCTGAACCGGTCGGGATAAGCGGCCTTGTAGAGTTCTGTATCTGTCTTGTCCGGCCACGGGACGCCGCCGGGCCGTCCTGGATCGAATAGGTGAATATGCGTATCGATGATCGGTAAGGGTGATGGCAGAGCCTCGGCGAGTTCGCCAGCCGCCAGGCCGCAGGCGAGGGAAGCCCCAAGCTTGAGAAGTTCACGACGCTGCATGCACGTCTCCTTTCTTTGCCTGCGAGTCTGTGCCTCGAAGCCGTTCATCGGCTGTCACAAATCCCGCCGGCTTTTGACGAAATCCAGCCACGCCACAGTAACAGAAGAAATGCATTAAAATTCTCCTTTCCCGTTACTAACTGGAGGAGCTTTGCAAAGACGCCATTTCTTGACCTCATCCCTCGCCGCAGCCGCCGTCGCTCTCACCCCGAATGATGGACTGGCGCAGGCGCCGGCAAACAAAGCTCGCGAGTACTACGAACTCCGCAAGTACCAATTCCAGTCAGGGCCGCAAGCCAAGCTTCTCCAGGGTTACGTGGAGAATGCGCTCATTCCCGCGCTCAATCGTCTTGGCTTCTCACCCATTGGCGCCTTTACCCTCGATCTCGGCCCGGAAACACCCGCTCTTTATCTCCTCATTCCCTCGACCAATCTGGAGTCGCTGGTCACCACCGAGATGCAGTTGGCAAAGGACGAGGAATTCATGAAAGTCGCGGCTCCGTTCTGGAGCGCGCCGGCCGCCGCGCCTGCTTACTATCGAGTGGAGAGTTCACTGATGTCCGCGTTCACTGGCTGGCCGAAGCTGGTGGTTCCACCGGTGACAGTGCAGCACGGCAAGCGGGTCTTTCAGCTCCGTACCTACGAGAGCCCCAGCCAGGCCGATCATGTTCGCAAGGTGGAGATGTTCAATAGCGGCGAATACGACATTTTTCAGAAGGCAGGTTTCTGGTCTGTGTTCTACGGCGACACACTGATCGGTCCCCGGATGCCGCAATTGACCTACATGATCGCCTTCCCAGACATCGCGGAGATCGATGTGAAGTGGGACGCATTTCGCAATGACCCAGCCTGGAAGAAGCTTTCCTCAGAACAAAGGTTCAGCTTTGAAGCAATCGTAAGCAATATTTCGAACCTGATTCTTCGCCCTACTTCTTATTCTCAGATTTAGAAGCAGGCCCTTATTCCACATCGAGCCCCACTTCTTCGAGGCCCTTGCCGTCCCGCGGTTGCGCACTCGGCCCCCAGGGCAACGTTCGCGTGCCCATTCACTTACTCGGCCGTAGAAACCAGGTGATAAATCTGCGCTCCGTATTTCTCTACCGTGGCCATGCCTATACCTGGAACCGCCAATAGGTCCTCGTCATTGCTGGGAAACGAACTGGCAATATTGCGTAGCGTGCGATCGCCGAAGATACGAAACGCAGGCATGTTTCGGCGCTTGGCCTCAGTCAATCGCCACGCGCGCAGTGCCGTCTCCAGCCGAGCCTCGCGTTCCGAGGGTGGTTGCTCAACCTTTGCCGCCTGGCCTCGCCCCTTTGCAGGGGCTTTAGCAGAGGCCGCGCTCTTTTTGCCGCGCTTGGGTGCAGTAGCCAGATCGCTCATATCCCTCATGACGAATCGAGCAGCCACCGTGTCGTTGAAGTGAGTCCCCGCAGGCAGAATGCTGACATTCCGGTAGGGAATCTTCTTGCCCTGCTTCTCGAAGACAGCATCGGCCAGGGCAATCAGGTCTGCACGAGCCATGGCCCCCAGCACCTCTTCGAAGTCGTCCCTGCTCATTTCGCCTTCAGGGTAAATATCGGTATGCAGCTTTCCTGTAGAGCGCACAGGAATGGAGCGCAGCTTCTGCAAGATGCGCTCACAGGCGATGCGCTCCGCGCGCGAAGGTGCGCGGAACCGCTGTGCGACGCAATCAGCGGGTGCGCAGAAGTCGCATATGCCGCAGCCGGCGCCATTGTCTGAGGTATCTCCGAAGTGGTGAACAAGTGCCGTCATGCGGCAATGGTGGCTCTGCCCGAAGCGAATGATTTCTTCAATCTGATCCTGCTTCTGCTCTGCCTGCGCGGTGTAAGATGCGCGCCACTGCTCCTCACCACGGCTGATGTTCTCGGCATAGTCCAGTATGGCGCCCTTGTGCACCCACAGTTTCTCCAGGGCCTTGTCGAAGGTATCTTCCTCGATCGCCACCCGCCTGCGCACCGCCTCCTTGCTCTGCGGTTTGGCCACGAGCACGGCGAAGATTCGTTCGAGAAGCGCAACCGGAGGATAGTCCCGCTCAAAAAAGAAGTCATGCGTATGACGGTCCGCATAGGAGCACATCAGAATCGCGCGGCTCGGTTTCCCATCGCGTCCCGCGCGGCCGATCTCCTGGTAATAGCCTTCGAGGCTTCCCGGGAACGCGGTATGGATCACCGTCCGGATGTCTGCTTTATCGATGCCCATGCCGAACGCCGTGGTGGCCACCATGACGTCCAGTTTGCCGGCCATGAATTCTTCCTGCACGCGGCGACGCTTTTGCGCGTCAAGACCCGCATGGTACCCAGCGGCGCGAAATTCACCGGTCAGAGACGCTGACAACGCCTCCGCCTGTTTGCGCGTCGGCGTGTAGACAATGGCCGGCCGGTTTGCTGCGTCGATCAGAATGGCCCGGGCAAGCAGAGGGCGCTGCGAGCGCACGGCCTCTACCACCTCGATACCGATGTTCTCGCGGCGGAAGCCATGGATAAAGTGCTTCACGTTGCCCAGACCCAACTGGCTTGCAATGTCTTTCTGCACCTGGGGCGTGGCCGTTGCCGTAAGGGCAAGTGCCGGGGCAGGACGGAGGCTCGGCAGAAACTGTCCCAGCATGCGATAGTCCGGGCGAAAATCATGGCCCCATTGTGAAATGCAATGCGCTTCATCGATGGCGATCAGGGTGGGCTTTCGTTTTGCCAGCATCTCAGGGAAGCCGGCCACGCGCAGCCGTTCAGGCGCGATGAAGAGGAACTGCAGACTGCCGTTCAAATAGTCCACGCACACCCGGCGCGAACGATCACGATCCATGCCAGAGTGGATGCACTCGGCCGAGAGCCCAAGGTCCTTGAGTTTGCGCACCTGGTCATCCATCAACGCGATCAGCGGGCTGATCACCAGCGTTGTTCCGCCGCGCGCTAACCCTGGCAATTGATAACAGAGTGATTTGCCCGAGCCGGTAGGCATGACCAGCAGCGCATCGTCGCCTGCTTTCACTGCCTGGCAAACCGCTTCCTGGTTCGGACGGAAGCTCGCAAACCCGAATACGCTTTGCAGCAACTGGTGAAGGCTGGCATCGCTGGGAATTGCTTTTCTGGCTGGAGCATCATGCGTCGAAGACGAGCCGTTCGTGACTGCGGACCCGTTGGGTAAAGCAGTGCCGTTCGTGGCGCCGGCTCCGTGAGCAACCGCCGTCGCGGCTCGCGCGGGAAGCGTCGCGCGGGGCACCGGCGTAGTATGGCTTACCCGGCCCACCACAGAGCTGACATAGGCGCCAATGCGCTCGATAAACGGATCCAGTTGCGCATCGCCCTTTTGGATGCGATTGAGAAACGCCTCCCACTGGCCAGTCATCGCGGGGCTTTTTACGTCTGGATGCACCACCTCGATGAGATGGATACCCTTATCCGTAGCTTCGAGGCTCTTGCCCGTTCTGGCTACATAGCCGCGCTTCAGCAGCACCTCGATGATCGACGCTCGTGTCGCTGGCGTGCCGAGGCCGGTTTCCTTCATTGCATCGGAGAGTTCTTTCTCGTCCAGCGTTTTACCCGCCGTTTGCATCGCGGTCAGAATGGTCGCGTCTGTAAAGCGTTGCGGCGGGCGCGTCTTCTTCTTTACGGCCTCGATCTTGACGACATTCTGCGCCTGACCCTGGGCGAGCGTTGCCGGCAGCGCCTGCTCTTCCTGCTCTGGTTCCTTTTTTGTGTCGCGCCGCCGCGTCTCCGTGCCGATGTCCAGAACCTTCCAGCCCACTTGCCGCACCACGATGCCCGTGGTGCGATACCGGTCGACAGTAGGATTCGTCGCCGTGCGGATGGCGGTGATCACCGTCGTTACTTCCTGCAGATGGTCGTCGTGCCACAGCATGAGCAACCTGCGGCAAATCAGGTCGTAGAGCTTGTGCTCTTCATCGGTGAGCTTCTCGCGCCGCATCGCCACCGCAGTCGGAATGATGGCGTGGTGATCGCTCACCTTGCCGTCGTCGACATACCGCTTGCCCAGGGCTCGCTCACCGGTCCCGGGCGCTAGCTGCTGCCGATAGGGCCCGGCAATGGCTGCGGCAATTTTAGGAATGGTCTCGGCCACATCGGTCGAGAGATGGCGGCTGTCGGTTCGAGGGTAGCTGATCAGCTTGTGCTGCTCATAGAGCGCCTGCGCAATGTCGAGCGTTTTTTGCGCGCTGAAGCTGTAGAGCCGGTTGGCGTGCCGCTGCAACTCCGTGAGGTCATAGAGCAGCGGCGGCGCCATGCGCACGGTTTCTGAAGAAAGCGTCTCGACGGCGGCCTGGCCGGCCCTGGCCCGCGCCATGATGGCGTTTGCTTCCTCACCATCGGCGGGCAGGCGGGTGTTGTTGGCCGCGGCATCCTTGCCTTCATTCGTCTTGTTCCGCGGCCGGAACCAGGTTCCTTGATATTGAGCGCCTTGTGCCTCGAAGGTGGCCACCACGTTCAGGTAGTCCTCGGGAACGAACTGCCGCAGGGCGAGTTCGCGATCGACGATCATGGCCAGCGTCGGAGTCTGCACGCGGCCAACGGAAAGCTCTTCGTTGTAGACGATGGAGTAGGCGCGGGACAGATTCATGCCCACCAGCCAGTCAGCGCGGCTGCGCCCGCAGGCGGCGTCGGCCAGCCGGTCGTAGTCCTTACCTGGGCGAAGGCTCGCGAACCCCTTACGGATGGCATCGGGCGTCAGCGAAGAAATCCACAGCCGGCTGAAGGGCTTTTTGGTCTTTGCTGCCTCGTAGATGTAGCGGAAGATCAACTCCCCTTCACGCCCGGCGTCGGTCGCGCACACGATCTGCGAAACACGAGGAGACGTAATGATCTGCTGCACCACATCGAACTGCTCTTTGCTGCGCTCGTACACGACCAGGGGCCATTCGCCAGGCAGCATGGGCAAGGATTCGAGGCGCCACTGCTTCCATTGGGGATTGATCTGGTGGGGTTCTGCGAGCGAAACCAGGTGCCCGATGGCCCAGGTGACCACGTAGCCATTGCCCTCGAGGCAGCCCTTGCCCTTCTTGTCGGCCCCAAGCACGCGGGCAATGTCACGTGCTACCGAAGGTTTTTCCGCCAGCACCGCGATCGTACTGGATTCAGATGCCTTCATCGTGATTCCCAGTCTAAATCGTTCCCGCAACGGGGGCGGGTGCCGTTCCGGGCACCCTCGTGCCCTTTGAGTCCTTCATGAGAAATGCTTTAATCCAAAGGTGGACGTTTCCCTCAGTCAGATCAAGCAAGCAGAACAGAGAATACGAGACTTTATCTACTTTTCTCCCTGCCAACGCTCAGCCGCCCTCTCAGAGATGACCGGTCAACAGGTCTATCTGAAGCTCGACAATTTGCAGCGCACCGGCGCCTTCAAGGAGCGCGGCGCGCTCAACCGCATCCTGCTGCTGAGCGACGACGAAAAGAAGCGCGGCGTCATTGCCGCCAGCGCCGGTAACCATGCCCAGGCGGTCGCCTACCATGCCACGCAGCGGGGCGTGCACGCGAAGATTGTCATGCCTCTCATGACTCCGCTGGTAAAGACATCAGCCACCCGCGGATTTGGCGCGGAAGTGATTCTGCACGGCGCAAACTACGACGAAGCGTGCGGAGAAGCGCTGCGCATCTGCGACCAGGAAGGCTTGACCTTTATCCACCCCTTCGATGACAACGCGGTCATCAATGGGCAAGGGACCATCGGTCTGGAACTGCTCGAACAGGTGCAGGGTCTCGAGGCGGTGGTGGTGCCCATCGGCGGCGGAGGACTGATCAGCGGCCTGGCCTGCGCGGTGAAAGAGAGCAACCCGGCGATTCGCGTCGTTGGGGTGCAGACCGAGCGTCTGCCTTCGATGTTGCGCGCAGTCGAGAAGGGAAGTGTAGTGACCCTGCCGGCGGAGGCAACCATTGCCGACGGCATCGCTGTCCGTCGCGCCGGTGACCTGACGCTGCCGCAGGTGCAGCGCTATGTCGATGAGATCGTCACCGTCGATGAAGAAGAAATCGCCAACGCCATCATGGTCCTGCTCGAACGGGAAAAGACGCTCGCCGAAGGGGCCGGCGCAGTAGCCTTGGCGGCCCTGCTGCAGAAAAAGACTTCGCTCAAAGGCCAACGGACCGCGGTTCTGGTGTGCGGCGGCAATATCGACGTCAGCCTGCTGGCGCGCATCATAGAGCGAGGCCTGGTCAAGGATGGGCGCCGCGTGCGTATCCGCGTGCATCTTGCCGACCGTCCTGGCGCTCTGCACCACCTCACGAAAATTCTGTCTGACCAGCGGGCGAACATTGTCGAGACGCTGCACAATCGGGCGTATTACGGCGTGAACCTGGGTGACACGGTCATCGACATCACGCTCGAGACGCGCGGCGCGGCGCATATTACTGCCATTGCGAAGGCGCTGGAGAACGAAGGCTATCGCTATGAACGCATCCAGTAAAACGCATCGAGTAACACGAAAACGATAGGAACAAGGCCAATGCACGAATTCACAAGGTTGAAACGCCTGCCGCCGTATGTCTTCAACATCACCGGCGAGATGAAGGCAGCTGCTCGCGCCCGCGGAGAAGACATTATCGACTTCGGCATGGGCAACCCCGACGGCGCCACGCCGAGGCACATTGTCGACAAGATGATCGAAGCGGCGGGCAAGACCGTGACGCATCGCTATTCGTTGTCGAAGGGCATTCCGCGCCTGCGTAAAGCAATCTGCAATTGGTACAACAAGCGCTACGGAGTGGAGCTCGATCCACTGACGGAGGCGATTGTCACCATTGGCTCGAAGGAGGGCATCGCCCACCTATGCCTGGCTACGCTTGACCGTGGCGATGTGGTGGCGGTCCCGAGCCCCAGCTATCCGATTCACATTTACGGCCCCGTCATTGCAGGCGCGAACGTGCGTGCCATTCCTGTCCACAGCACCGACGACTTTCTGGCGGAGCTGGAACATTCGGTGCCGCTGATGTATCCGCGCCCTAAGATGCTGATCCTGAATTTCCCCGCGAACCCCACTACACAGTGTGTGGACCTCGCCTTTTTCGAGCGCGTGGTGGCCTTGTGCAAGGAATTCCAGATCTACCTCGTGCATGATCTTGCTTACGCAGACATCGTATTCGATGGCTATCGCGCGCCGTCGATTCTGCAGGTGCCGGGCGCGAAGGATATTGCGGTTGAGTTCTTCACCCTCTCCAAGAGTTACAACATGCCGGGCTGGCGTGTCGGCTTCATGGTGGGCAATCGTGAGTTGGTGGCTGCTCTGGGGCGGTTGAAGAGCTATTTCGACTACGGTACGTTTACGCCGATTCAGGTCGCCTCGATTCTGGCGCTTGAGGGACCGCAGGAATGTGTACAGGATATTTGCGAAACCTACCGCAAGCGGCGCGATGCATTGGTGAGGGGACTGAACCAGTTGAACTGGAAAGTGCCCACGCCCAAGGCCACGATGTTCGTGTGGGCGTCCATACCCGAGCAATATAAAGCTCTTGGCTCACTGGAATTCTCAAAGAAGCTTCTGACCGAGGCCAAGGTTGCGGTGAGCCCAGGCGTCGGCTTCGGCGAACATGGAGATGAGCACGTCCGCTTTTCCCTGATCGAAAACGAAGAGCGAACAAGGCAAGCCTGCAGAGGCATCAAGCAGATGTTCCACCAGGAAGGTTAGCGCGCATCCGGAAGCTCAAGCCTTAATCGGGTAGGTAGATTTAAGCGTAGCAACAAACCCTAATCCCTGGACGGGTGCCCCACGTTCGCACCAGCGTACGTGGGTTGAAAACGATGGGGCGAAGCCCCTTCAATCGCTCTTCCAGCTGTTCAGATGCTTGATCGGTCCACAGTATCTGCATGGATCAACGAGTCTTTGATTTGCGTACCCAGCCCGCCGCCATACTACGTATTTTTTGATGCTCGACTACCGCTCCGGCATCATCCTGCCGAATTCCTTCTTCTATCAATGAGCGATGATATTCGTGAAGCGACAGGTATTGAGTGACAGCCTCATTGATCACAAAGCTTCTGTCTCGCCGCTGTACTTCAGCAACTGTGTCTAATGCTTCGAGCTTGTCATCCGGGAGGCGGAAAGCGATCGTCTTCAACGGCATACGTGTAGGATACAGGAATACAAAAGATTACACACGACACGCTAATGAAAATCATGTGACCGCACTTCCAGGTCACTGAACTCCAGAGGCTGAATGCGCCGGGCCTTGATATGGATCACGCCATCCTGATTTTGCAGCGCACCCTCCACCAGGACAAACTTGCTGCGCGAAACCACCACCCGTTCCCGCTCATAGAGATCGGGAGTGATGATGACATTGGCAATGCCGGTCTCATCTTCCATCGAAAGAAAGATAAATCCCTTGGCCGTACCAGGCCGCTGTCGCGCGATCACGCAGCCTGCTGCCCGCACATAATCACCGTCTTTGCCAGTCAGCAGTTCACTCGCGGCCAGCACCTTTCTCGCCCTTAACTCTCGCCGGCGGTAATGCAGCGGATGCTTCCCTACGGTCAGCCCTGTACCGGAGTAGTCCGCACTCAACCGCTCCTCTGTCGTCATTTGCTGCAGAGGAGATGAGCCGGAACCAGGATGTGCGGACTTTAACAACGGCCCTACCGGTCGCGATGTTTCTTCCACCTGCCAGACTGCATCACGCCGATGGGCAATACCGTTCAGGCTATTGAGTGCACCGATGCGGGCCAGCAGCGTGAGTGCGTTGCGATGGAGCAAAGGCACTCGCCTGGTAAGTTCTTCACTCGAGTGAAACTGGCCATCATGCCTGCGAGAGGCCACGATCGCTTCCCCTAGATCTTGCCCTAGCCCTTTGGCATACATCAGTCCCATGCGCAGTGTGAGCTCACCATCACTTTCATGCTCGATGGTGCACAGCCAATCGGAAACCTGCACATCGATCGGGCGAATACGCAGACCATGGCGTTGCGCATCCTTGACCAGTACGGCCGGCATATAAAACCCCATCGGTTGGTTGTTGAGGATCGCGCAAGTAAATGCAGCCAGGTAGCGCACTTTGAAATAAGCCGAAGCGTAAGCAATCAATGCGAAGCTGGCGGCATGCGATTCGGGAAAACCATAAAGAGCGAACGAAGTAATGCTTCGAATGATGTTTTCCTGGGTTGCTGCATCCAGGCCATTGGCCGTCATGCCGCTCCGCAGCTTTACTTCCAGCTGCTCCATGCGCTGCCACGAACGGCGCATACCAACCGCGCGGCGCAACTCTTCTGCTTCTGCGCCGGTAAAATTCGCCACGGTCATGGCCATGCGCAAGAGCTGTTCCTGAAATAACGGAACCCCTAACGTGCGTTGAAGCACCGATACGAGCGATGGATGCGGATATGTAACCTCTTCCTTCTTCTGCCGTCGACGCATGTATGGGTGCATCATTTTGCCTACGATGGGGCCAGGCCGAATAATCGCCACCTGCACCACCAGGTCATAGAATTTTTCCGGGCGATTCCTTGGCAGCGACGCCATTTGCGCTCGGCTTTCCACTTGAAACATGCCTACTGTATCGGCGCGCTGCAGAGTTTCGTAGACCACGGGATCCTGGGGCAGTTGCCCCAGGTCGACCGGCTTGTCGTAATGCTGCGCGATGAGGGTGATGGAATCCTGAATGACCGCCATCATGCCCAGGCCCAGCAGATCCACTTTAATAAGCCCCAGGTCGGCGCAATCTTCTTTATCCCATTGCACGACGGTACGCCCAGGCATGGAGCTCCGTTCCAGCGGCACCACGCGATTTAATTGCCCTTCGCATATCACCATCCCGCCTGAGTGCTGGCCGAGATGACGCGGCAAATCCTGCATACGCATGCACAACTCGAGAAACTTGTGTATGTGCGCCTGCTTAGCATCGAAGCCGGCGGTGCGAAACGAATGTTCCAGGGTGTCGTTGTCCCCCCTCCACTCCCACTGTGAAACCAGGCTTGAGAGCCGGCCCAGTGTCTCCGGATCGAATCCCATGACCTTGCCCACTTCGCGCGCAGCAGACTTTCCACGATAAGTAATCACGTTTGCAGTGATCGCAGCGCCGAGCTCTCCATAGCGGGTATAGATGTATTGGATGGCCTGCTCCCGCTTATCGCCGGAAGGAAGATCGAGATCGATGTCAGGCCACTCTCCCCGGTTTTCACTCAGAAAGCGCTCGAAAAGCAAATCCATGGCAATCGGATCGACGGCCGTAATTTGCAGCGCATAGCAAACGGTAGAATTGGCTGCGCTGCCACGGCCTTGTACCAGGATGTTGTGGTCCTTGCAGTAAGTAACTAAATCCCAAACGATCAGAAAATAGCCGGCGAAGCCAAGCTTCTTGATCAGGGCCAGCTCATGCGCTACCTGCTTGTTTGCTTTTTCCCGTAACGCGCGATTGTGGCTGGCGCCGTAACGCTTGATCACTCCCGCAGCCACGCGCTGGCTTAGATAGCTATCCATGGTTTCGCCCGCTGGAACGGGATAGCGAGGGAATTCGTAGCCAAGGTTGCTGAGTTGAAACTCCAACCGCTCCGACAGATCGACAGTGTTCCCTATAGCCTGGGGAAGATCGCTGAATTTATACGCCATCTCGCGCGCATCGCGCAGATGACGCTGCGCATTCAAAGTCAAGAGGCGGCCCGCATTCTCCAGTTCTGTGTGGTGACGTATGGCGGTAAACACATCGAGAATCTCCCGGTCACAGGCAGTGGCATAACGCACACCATTGGTTGCCAGCAGCGGCAAGTGAAGACCATGCGCGATACGCTGGGCGGCCTGGTTGCGCCATTCTTCCTCACGCTCTCCGTGGCGTTGCAACTCTACATAGACATTGCTGGGGCCGAAGATCTCTATCAGCTTTTCGGTAACTTCTACTGCGGCGGATTCGCCCCCATGCATAAGCGCCGAAGCCATCGGACCTTCGTCACCACCGGTCAAGCAGACCAGGCCAGCGGAGTACTCTCGTAGGTCTTCAAGCGTAGCCGCGCCTTCGCGCTTGGTCGTCTCACGCATCTTGAACCGGGTAATCAGTTGGCTAAGATTCTGATATCCCTCGCGCGAAGTGCATAGCAAGGGTAGCCGCACAGGCTCAGGCGCATGACGGTGCGGTACCCATTCTGGAGGGGTAAGCCGCTGGCCCAGACTCGATACGGCAACCTCTGCTCCTACATGCGCCTTGACCCCATGTTTTTTCGCAATCGTATGAAATCTCGCTGAGCCATACACTCCATTGCGATCGAGCAGCGCCATGGCCGGCAGGTTGAGTTCAGCAGCCCGCTGGATCATGTCTTCAGGCAGGGATGCTCCTTCAAGAAAACTGAATGCGCTGGCCGCATGCAGCTCGACATAGGGCTCAGTCATACAGAGCCTCCATCTGCCAACAATCCTGCGTAAGATCACGCGTCAGGCAGCAGCAAAGCCAGAACCCGTTTGCTGTAGCAGCGTTTTGGGTGGCATCATGCGCCCTGGCAACCAGGTCCCATTGTTCAAGAGACCATAGAGTAGGTTTCCACCAGTCACCGCCGAAAGCCCAGGGCCCGTAGGCACGCTCGACGGTGTAGAGCTTCTCGCGGAAGACAAAGGATTTCGGTTGCCGATTGTGTACCGTGACGAATACCAGCTCTGGCGGGCGTAGCTGTCGCATCGCAAGCTTGCCTGCGCTTGCTTCGCCCGTAGCAGAGGAGGACGGCATGGATGGCACAGCAAAGGGTTCGACGCGAAAAGCATCTGGCTGGTGTGTGTCTTTGAGCACCGCACGCCCAACACAACCCTCACCCACGATGCTGCGGATTCGCGCCAGGGTGACATCGAGCCGCATGGGCTCAGGTGTCTGGGGAGAAAAAAGTCCAAGCTGCACTTTGCTCGTGCTGCCTGGCTCTGCGTTCAGTGTCAGACCCAAGATAGCTGCCTGGGGAGGATGAGCCTGCATATCCAGGTGGATCAGCTTGAGCCATAGCTTGCGATCGCAGTTGGGCAGAGCAGGCCGAACGGTTCTGGTATACGACGCGCCACCTTCCAGATCAAGATGCAACGTGATCGCAGCCAGCGCAACCATGTGTGATTGTGCGTGCGCGATGAGCTGATCGAGCATCACCCCGATCATGAATAGCAGGGAATCGAGCACCTCTACAGGTCCATCGAGTTCCATGCGTTCTTCGAGATCGAGGCCTGCCTCGATCGGGATGAATAGATGGGTCGATTCGCCGCGGGCGAGTAGACGCAGTTCTTTACCAGCTTGCCCCATCCGCGCGATCAACTCCGTTTCGTTGAGCCTTGCCAATGCTCCGAGTGTGGCGATACCCCAGGATGAAAAGGTTTCTGCGTGCTCTGGTGAAAGATTGAGAATGTCGAGCGGCAACGGGGCAAGAGCAGCACCTTCCATACCACTCGGCGCCACGTATATGGATTCATGCTTGCCCAAACCTGCTGCCAGTCCACGGGCAAGGCAAATGGCAGCTTGAAAGTTGCTGCTGACGGCAATCGATGCCCGCAGATGGAGTGCTTGTATCTTTTTCAGCAGGCTCTCCGCCAGGGCATTCGGAGAGCCGAACAATGTTTCAGTTCCAGCGATATCGATCACGCAGGTAAAGCAACTGCCGGCACTCTGCTCTTCCACGCGCGGTGAGAATCTGCCGGCGCATTCGAGCAATGCTGAGCGCGCGATCGCTTCTTCAGCAGGTGAGCGCGGCAGCACCAGGGCCGAGGAAAACATCTCCATCTCTAGCCGGGTCATGCCTGTGACAATCCCGAGCATGCGGGCTTGCCTGTTCAGTGAGCACACCTGTGCCATGGAAGGCTCACCATCCAACACCACGGCCGGCTTATCCTGCCACTCAGGCTGTAACCGCAACAGCGCCTGCAGCGGAAACTCCCGGGCCACGATGCAGGCATAGCGCGCATGCGTCATCGCCGGCCTGCCCATACAGCTTGGTTGTGCCACTCGGCTGTGCTTACGCTTTGCGGCTGCTTGCGTGAGCAAACACATGGTCCTGTGATGGAGCAAAGCGCTGGCGGGCTAATTCGGCACGATGTTCGATACCGCTGAAGACGCTCGTGTCATGGCCAAGTACACGGCCTGCTTCAACACGAAGCACCAGGCCCGCACTGTTTCTGGAACAGGCATGCTGCGTAAGCAACAACACATTCGACTGCAGCCGCTCGGCTGCAGCACGAAAGCGAAACCATGTTGCAAGCGGAACCCGCAAGGCAAACTCTGCGTTGAGTCCACCCATATCGAGCACGATGCAACTAAAACCACCTGCCTGGAGCAACAGATCCGTAACCCGTAGAGCTTGTTCCAGCCGCGACCATGGTTTGCTCGGCCATGGCTTGCTTCTGTGAGCCGTCTTCATTGCAGCAGTAGCAAGTGATGTCGCTTGAGCTGGCCGTTGCTGTGCCGCATGCTTTCTCGGTTCGGGCCGCGGCTTGTCCCGCGGCTCCGCACAACGTGGTGCGATGGCGGCACCCCCCAGCAAGTCGCTGACGGCTTCTGACAGCCCTATTGCCTCCATGCGAGGATGGCCTCTACCGTCTCTACCCGCCTGTGGCAACCCTGTCTTCGCCCTGGCTGGTTTCTCCTGTACGCGATCGCCGTGCACAGAGCCTGGCAGCAACGCGGCATGAACGGGAGGCGTCTGCACGCCGCACCGTATCCAGAGCAACCGCGTCAGGTCCACGCCCAGGGCGGCTGCCGATTCAGGGTGCAAGGTATCGGAGACATCGACCCAAGCGCATACCTTACCTGCCTGCGTCCTATGGGCCACAAAGGTGAGTGCAAGTGAGGTACGTCCCGAGCATTCCGGTCCCACGATTTCGCTGAGAGCGCCTACAGGAAAACCACCGTGCAGCAGCTGATCGATCTCCTGAATGCCGGTAGGTTCGACAGGAGGAGTAATCCGCGGCAAGGGGGTGAGTGCCGAAGGGATGCGTTCTGCAAGGGAAGCTTCGATTTGAGCGCGCAGTTGCCTGGAGGTTGGCATGGTGCCTGTCTTCGCTTTATTTTCGCCTATCGCGCGCGGGTAGTGTCAATCGATCCTTGTGGGAAAAGTAAGATTTTAATTCTTCAAATATATGAAAATAAATCACTTGTGGGTTTAATGCCGGCTCCTGTTTTATTTGTAAGCAAGACAGGACTGACTTAGAACGAAACAAGTTTCAGCGTTGTAACCGAACACCCCGGAGGGGCGGCTGAAAGTAGCCCAGGACGTAGTCCTGGGTTAGGGCACAACAACACGATCAAGTCGCGTAGAGCCTGGCGCCTGAGCGAAGTCGAATGGCGACGGCTGAAGATTACCCCAGGATGCAATCCAGGGTGCAATCCAGGATGAAATCCTGGGTGCCCTCGGACATCAGGCAAATGCCGATGAAACAGCAAAGCTACGACAACTGCCTGCCTCACTCTTCGTCCATAACAAGGCTTGGGAGATAATCAATTCTGGTGGGGCACCTGTAAGGAATTAGGAGCGAATGACCCTGAGTCTTTTCCATTTCACGATATTGGGGATGGCGGCTATTCCCTGGATCTACTACTCCCTGGCGCTCTTCAGCGCCTGGCGTTTTTTCCGATGTTCGAGAAAGACGAAAACGTCTGTCAGCTATACCCCTCCGATCAGTCATCTCAAGCCCATTCGCGGACTCGATCCCGATGCCTACGAAAATTTTGCCAGCTTTTGCCGCCAGGATTACCCGGAATACGAAATTGTTTTTTGTGTAGGCGATGCCTCCGAGCCTGCCCTGCCAACCATCCAAAGACTTATTCGTGACTTTCCCGAATGCCAGATCCGTGTCCTCATGGGTTCAGGACGTGTCGCTGCCAACGATAAAGTTGCCAAACTCGTGCGCCTGACCGCAGAAGCCAAATATGACACGGTCGTGATCAGCGACAGCGATGTTCGCGTGCAGCCTGACTACCTGCGCACGGTTGTTGCTCCCATGGCAGATGCTAAGGTCGGTGCCGTCACCTGCTTTTACGCTCCGGTTGCGAGTGAAGAAAAAACACTGGTGCAGCGCATTCAGTCCGTGGGCATGCTCTCTGATTTTTATGCGGGTATTCTGGTGGCCTGGCAACTGGATGGCGTAAAGTTTGCCCTTGGGCCAACCATTGCTACGACGCGCAAGCATCTAGCCGGCTTTGGTGGCTACGCTGCGATTGAAAATCGCCCGGCAGACGATCTGTTGGTAGGGCGGTTGATTGCCGAGCAAGGCTATGAAGTGTCGCTGCTCAACTACACCATCCAAACGGTCTCAGACTTCCATTCCTTGCGTGACCTTTTCCTCAAGCGTCTGCGCTGGACCGTTGTGATGCGCATCATGCGTCCCTGGGGACATTTCGGACTGATCTTTACGCTTGGGTTGCCCTGGGCGCTGGCAGCGATCTTTATTGATCCCACGCCACAGGTAGCGTTCCTATTCCTGAGCGCCTATTTCGCATTCCGCATTGCCATGATGGAAGTAATCGGCAAGTCAGGCCTGAAGCAGCCGGGCGTTTATAAGAAACTGTGGCTGCTTCCTATGTGGGATCTGCTGGCAACCTGCATCTGGCTGGCGAGCTTTACCCGCAACAGCATTCGCTGGAGAGACGGCTACTACTACATCCGCAATGGAGAGTTGGTTCCGGTAGATCCAACGGCTGCCCTAAGAGCCGCAGAAAAGGCTCCCGAAAGAGTTTGAAAACCGCAGATCCCTCGACTTCCATCGGAGCGGCTGTCGAGGGACGGGGCCAACCCTCCCCTTTGTCACCAAGACCGCCCTTTACAGGGCGGTCTTCGCAAGCACAGGCTTTTCCACGCGGCGGTCATTCTTTGTGTGGCGCCAGTTCACGCGCGGCAGAAAGATCCCCGTATCGATACGATCCTTGTAGCGAACAGCGATATCGATAAGGGAATCGAGCAGGGAATCTGACAGGAAGTGCGGAGTAAGACCAAGATCAATGAGCTTGGAGTGTTTGGCATTGTAGTAATGCTGTTCCGCTTCCACGCGAGGATCAGCCAAATAGTCGATCTCAATCTTCATCCCCGCCTGCTTGCCCGCGTTCTGCACCAGGTGCGCCAGGTCGAGTACGGAAAACTGTTCGGTGAATTGATTGAACACGCGGAATTCACCCTTCGCCGCAGGGTTCAAACAAGCAAGTTCCACGCAACGCACCGTATCGCGAATATCGAGAAATCCACGTGTCTGGCCGCCCTTGCCATAAACCGTGAGCGGATGGCCAATCGCTGCCTGGGCGCAGAAGCGATTGAGCACGGTGCCGAACACCTCGTCATAGTCGAAGCGGTTGATCAGCGCTTCATCCAGCGCAACCTCGTCCGTCATGGTTCCGTATACGACGCCCTGGTTCAAATCAGTGGCGCGCGTGCCCCAGATTCTGCAGGCAAACATCATATTGTGGCTGTCATGAACCTTGGAGAGGTGATAGAACGAGCCGGGCTGCTTGGGATAAGGCAGCACATCCTTGCGGCCGTTGTGCTCAATGGTGATGTATCCCTCTTCGATGTCGATGTTCGGCGTGCCGTACTCACCCATGGTGCCAAGCTTGACCAGGTGACAGTCAGGCTGGAACTCGCGCAGGGCAAAGAGCAGATTGAGCGTGCCCACGACATTGTTTACCTGGGTGCTGACCGCATGGTTGCGGTCGATCATCGAGTAGGGCGCGGAGCGCTGCTCGGCAAAGTGAATCACCGCTTCAGGCTCAAACGTCTTGATCGTCGAGGACAAAAACTCGAAGTCTGTTACGTCGCCAACAAAGAGCTCGATCGTCTTGCCGGTGAGCTCATGCCAGACGCGCAGGCGCTCGGTCAGTGGACGAATGGGAGTGAGTGACTGTGCTCCCAGTTCGTGGTCCCAAAGGCGGCGCACAAAGTTGTCGATGATAGCAACGGAATGACCGCGGTTCGATAGATAGAGAGCCGTGGCCCAACCACAGTAGCCGTCGCCTCCGAGTACAGCAATTTTCATCGTTCCTCCCCTGAAGTGCAGGTTCTGACTGAAGCCATTCGATTGCGCATGATGCCAAGTCTAGCAGGGCTTTCGAGCCATGCGGTTCGAACGGAATCAGTCTTTAGATAGGTGTGCCTGCCCCTTGAGCAACGAGCACAGAAAGTTTGCGTGTGGCTGCGGGGGCCGACTGAATGCGCCACTGTTTCATCCACAGAAACAGGATCATTAAGCCCCACAGGTGGTAACCAAGGTTGGCTCGTCTTTCCAGGTGAAGCCGCAGATAGTTTTCAATGGTGTCGGCGCGGAAAAGACCGGCATGTTCAGCAAGCCCCTCTTTCAACGTTTCCACGAGCAGAGGACGCAGCGAACCGCGCAACCATTCATGCGCGGGAATATCGAAGCCCACTTTCTTGCGCGTGAGAATCGAGGGCGGCAGTTTGTCTTTCATCAATTCTTTGAGCAGGAGCTTCTGGCGTGAGCCCTGCATCTTGAGGTTGCCGGGCAGTGTGGCAGCGAATTCAATGATGCGATGGTCGAGAAAGGGAGGCCGCACTTCAATCGAATGCGCCATGCTCATACGATCAGACTTCACCAGGATGTCATCGGCCAGGTAGTACTGTTGATCGAACGCGAGGTAGGCGCCAAGGTCATCGTGAGCTACGAGCCCTGTTGCCAGCCCTTCGAGAATAGAACCCATGGAACCCGGTAGCGGGCGTTTCAACAAGGCCGCTTTGGCCGTTTCTGAGAAAGTTCCGTTCCAGTGAATGTGGGCTTGTTCCGGCGGCAGCAGGCTGCCTTCGAGAAAGCGTTTGAGCTTGTATTCGAGACTGATCTTTTCATCGGATACGGGCCAGTAGCGCAAGCTCTCGAGCGCAAGCTTGAGCACGGGCGCAGGCATCTTCCGGGCGGTGCGTGCAAGCTGGTTGGCACGATAGGTAAGGTAACCGGCAAAGATCTCGTCTGCCCCTTCGCCGCTCAAGGCCACGGTCGCGTGCGTTCTGCACATGCGCGAGAGAAACCACACCGGCAGCGCGCCTGCATCGGCGCTCGGTTCGTCGGAGTAGTAGGCAAACTGCTCGATGGCTCCCTGCAGGTTTTCCTGCGGACTCAGGTCGAGCTGTTCATGATCGGTTCCGTAATGCGAAACCACTTGCTGAATATGCTCAGTCTCATCGAAGCTGCGGCCATGAAATGAGATGGAGAAAGTCTTGAGGCGGGCGCGGTTCGTGCTCGCAGCGTAATGCAAAATGGTCGAGGAATCGATGCCGCCACTCAACCAGACACCCAGCGGCACGTCGGAGAGCAGGTGCTCGTGAACAGACTGCTGCAGTAGCGCGTGCAGTTCTTCTTTCGCCGACTCCAAATCGCGTACTTGCGGCGCTGGCTCAGGGAGCCGCCAATACGATTCCGTGCGCACCTGGCCATCGTGCCATTCGTACCAACAACCCGGTGGCAGCTTTTCTACTCCGTTGACCAGCGTCCACGGACAGGGAACATAGTTGAGCGAGAGATAGCAGTCCAGACCTTCCATGCTCAGCCGGCGTTCTACCTCAGGATGGACCAGGATCGCCTTGAGTTCAGAGCCGAAGAGAATGTCGTCGCCGTACCTTGCCAGGTAGAGCGGTTTGATCCCCATGCGGTCGCGCGCCATGATCAGGCGCTGGGTCGACTTGCGCCAGATGGCAACGGCAAACATTCCGCGCAGGCGGGCAAAACAAGCGGTGTCCCAAGCGAGAAAGGCGTAGAGCACAGTCTCGGTGTCGCAATGGGTTTTAAATTGGTAGCCCAGTGCTTCCAACTCGGGCCGCAATTCCAGATGGTTGTAGACCTCACCGTTGAAGACGATGACAGTATCACCGTCGTTGGACGTGATCGGTTGATCGCCCGCGGCCAGATCGAGGATTTTCAGTCTTGTAGCGCCAAGGCAGCAGAGCCGCGACGAGAATACGCCTTGCTGGTCTGGGCCGCGATGGGTCAGGGTCGCGGTGGCCGCCCGAATGCGATCGGCGTCTGGTCTCCAATTCTTCTGGGTAAAACCAACAATACCGCACAAAGTGGTGACACCTCTCGCAATACCCGGGCAGTTGTTAACCCAGGGAAACACTCGCGCCCATCCTCGCCGAAGCCGGCCTGGGCAAACCTATTTCGATACTGCTCTGCAGCTAGACGCCGATCGATACCATATCGTTGTCCAATCTACAGTTATAAGCGTAGTTGCTGTTGCATGGTGAGGCAAATGGTGAGGCAAATCGAGAGGCAAGCTTTGCTCGGGCTCCCTCGCCCGGGCACACGAGTACAATCGAAATGAGCGCCTGCTGGCCCGGGAATGAATGAAGTCTCACAAACCGCTGCACCTGAAAACATTTTTGTTGATCCTGGTGATGGTCATTGCCGGCCCCCTGGGAAATGTATTGCTGAGCAAGGGGATGAAGCAGGCCGGCAGTCTATCCTTTTGGCCACCTGCAGAAACGCTGCACTCGGTCCTTCGCGTTCTTGGCGCGCGGCCACTCTGGCTTGGGATTGCCTCACTGCTGGCCTTCTTTCTGGCCAATATCCTGGTGCTTTCATGGGCCGATTACAGCTATGTACAGCCGGCGTCTTCGGTAGGCTACGGGGTTTCCGCGTTGCTGGGTTATCTCATGCTGGGTGAGCCGGTGTCGCCCTTGCGCTGGTTAGGTATCGCCATCATCTGCTTCGGCGTATTCGTAGTAGGGCAGACCGATCCGCAAAGTCTGGAGAGCAGCTAGGTGGGCGCCCGAGTGTCGATTGCCTGTTGTGCCGTCGAGTGCTGTCCCCTCGGGAACTGCTGCGCCGTCGAAAAAAGGATCCTTGGTGAACGATGAGATCCAGTCTCGTAGAAATAATCCTGTTTACGCTGATCGTTGTCGCCGGCACCGGTGGGGAACTGTGTGTTTCCCGTGCCATGAAAGCGGTCGGTGAGGTGACGGACTTCCGGCCCGCCGCCATCGCCCGCGTCATCCTGCGCGCGCTGCGGCAAGGCTGGATGTGGGCAGGCGTGGGCTTGATGGCAACGGCATTTTTCTCCTTGCTCGGGGCCCTTTCGTTTCTCAACGTAAGTTTCGTTGTGCCGGTAACCGCTCTGAGCTACGTCGCCGGCGCATGTGGCGCCGTATTCTTTTTGCGTGAGCGGGTGAGCCGGCGGCGCTGGATCGGGGTCTTCCTGGTCACGGCGGGAGTCACCTTGGTCTTCCTGGGCAACCGGTGAGCGGCACCACGCGATCTCGCGGAACGAAGAGCATTGCATTTCGAGAAATCGTGATGCTTGCAGTGGACTCGTTCCGTCTCAACCAGGTGCGCTTCGCTCTGACGGCTCTGGGCATGGTGATCGGAACCGCATCGTTGATTCTCGTAGTCACGATCGGGCTCTCGGGCAGGCAGTACGTGCTCACTGCCATTCAGAACATCGGCACCAATATGGTCTGGGCGGAGTACGCGGGTCTTTCCGACGCCAGCATCGCATCGGTGCGCGATTTCCTCACAGTCGATGACATGACGGCGGTCGAGCAGCAGGTTCCTGGTATTCAGGCCGCATCTCCCGTACTCAATCTGCACCAGTTCTTCACCAGCGGCGGAGGTAAGGAGCGCGATGTCCTTATCCTCGGCGTCAACCCGGAGTATGCCGGCATACGCCGTCTCTACCTGGTGGCTGGCCGCTTTTTCGATCAGCAGGATTCAGTGACGCACAGCCATGCCGCGCTGGTCACCGAGAAGTTCGCTTTGACCCAGTTCGGCACCCCAGGGGAGGCAGTCGGCCATACGATTGCGATTTCCAAAGTCCCGTTCGTCATCATCGGGGTTTTCCGCGAACGGGTGGCGACGTTTGGGCAATCGGAAATTGTCGATCAGACGGTGCTTATTCCCTATACCGTGGCGCGCTATTTCACCGGCACCGACACGGTGAACCAGATCTACTTCTCCATGACCGACTCAGGCAGCGTGCCTTTGGCGACCGAAGCCATCCGGAAGGCTCTGAAGGCCAGGCATCGTCCTGAATCGGTCTACGACGTGGGCAATTTGTCAGAAGTGCTATCCATGGCCGGGAAGACCGCTACCGCCTTCAGCATTCTATTGCTCATGTTTTCCATGGTGACCCTGCTGGTCAGCGGGGTAGGCATCATGAACATCATGCTGGCGACGGTACGTTCGAGGATCCGGGAGATTGGCATACGCAAGGCGATGGGTGCGACCTTCCGGGAAATCCAGCTCCAGTTTCTGGCCGAGGCGGTGTTGATCTCGCTGACTGGCGGCGTGGTGGGTACGGTGGTGGCGATGGCGCTGCCGCTGGCCATCGCCTTGTTCACCGATTACCGGCTACAGGTTTCCTGGTTGTCGGCGTTCATTGCGATCCTGGTTTCGTGTGCGGTAGGCATCGCGTTCGGAACAGTTCCGGCGGTTCGCGCGGCACGCATGGATCCGGTAGAATCGTTAAAGTACGAGTAGTGGATGGGCGGCTTACCAGGGCTCCCCGAAGTTAGGTGGGACATGGGTACCTTGATTGCCTCGGAGTAAGCAAAATTTCTCATTGCACTTATCGCATCAATGGTATATCCTAAAAGAGCGTCGAATACGATTTTGGTTCTCAGCTCGTTCTGCTTTCAGGAGTCCGCACTACCTGCAGATACCCCGATTGAATTCAGCGTCATCTCTTTACTAAGGAAGAAACAATGGAACAAGGTACAGTGAAGTGGTTTAACGATGCCAAGGGGTTCGGCTTTCTGAGCCGTGCAAATGGTGAGGATGTATTTGTGCACCACACAGCAATTCAAGCGAACGGCTTCCGCACTCTTCAGGAAGGCCAGGCGGTTCAGTTCAACGTAACCAAGGGCCCCAAGGGTTGGCAGGCAGAGAACGTTCAGGTTCTGTAGTTTGATCTGAAGGTCTGTAGTCAGCTTATGAAGGGAAGGGCAGCCTTGTGCCGTCTTTCCCTTCAGGCTCCTGAAGGCTGGCTTCGAGGTAACCTGGTCGGATCAATTTGCTCTCGTTGTGTCTTATTCCTCCCTGCTGAACACTCCGTCTATTCTGTAATTTCTTCCTGTGGGCGCGCTCCGCGTCTCAAGCTTCATCAGCTACACGCAAACCTGCGAGCTGAATCTTTTACGGTGAGATACTTCTCCCGAGCGTTTCTTTTCCCGCGAAACATACACGGTCCACTAGGGCTACACTTCGGTTAGACCAGACCAGATGACATGGCCCAACCCACGATGGTACGATCCGATATCGGTAGATACGACCAACGCCGTCTCCCTGTTGGGCTTAGCCTTGGTTAAGTAGCTCATTTTGTTGGACAGTTACCAGGAGAAATAACGAAATCATGTTTCGAGCCCCCGTCTTCTTGCTGCTTTTATCCTGCGGCATGGTTCTAGGTTGCGATACAGGCAGCACTGCACAAGACGTGAGCACGACCGGCTGGAAGGGCCAGAAGGTTGGCAAGAGCTCAAACGTCGCCGGGCCCGTTCCGAGTTCCACCACCGGTACACTGGGCAATATGCAGGAACCCCAGCCAAAACCTCCGCAAGACGAACCAAAAGCCACGCAAAACCTCGACAGCGACTAGCCTACGGTTTCCCGCCTGTTAAAACCCGAACGAACTCATATCCCTGGACTGGAGTGCTGCATGGCTGAAGGTGAAGTAACAATTACAGTGCGCCCAAACGGACCTTTTCGCGTAGAAGGCCCCATCAAGCTCGTCGATTCTAACGGCACAATCATCGATACCACCGGCAAGCCCGCTGTCTCGCTTTGCCGCTGCGGAGCCTCCGCCAACAAGCCATTCTGCGACGGTATGCATTCCAAAATCGGGTTCCAGGCCGCAGCCGCAGTCGTTCCGGAGTCTGCGGAAAAGGTCTAAGTTTCTGCATCGCTTGCCGCGCTTGGACTGAACACAAATGAAGAAGGCAACCACCTGGACGCCCCGGACTTTTCCGGGGCGTTTCCTTCGTGTGCTCCTCCCAGGGGCGACGCTCTGGATCCGCGTTACAATACTTACAGAAGTTACCCTGGAGGTCGCTCCTTGCGCTCTACCCAGTCCACCGTGATCAGCATGCGTCTTCCAGCCGCCAGTGGGCATCGGTTGAAACGCATGGCGAACCGCTATGGATGGACGCCTAGCGATGCGAGCGCTCGTTTAGTCGAAGAGGGCCTTCGGAGATCGGAATTTGCCTTTATCGATTTTCGGGACTCCGCAGCTGGGCGACAGGCGTGCGTGCAAGGCAGCAGTCTAGCGGTATGGGAAATTATTCTTCTGCTGAGAAGCTATAAAGGTAACCTGGCTGCCACAGCCAGGCATCTCCGCTGGCCGCTGGTAAAAGTGCAAGCGGCGGTGAACTACGCTGAAGCATTTCCTGACGAGGTCGATGCGGCTCTCGCAGAGCAGAGTGCGCTAGACTTCACAGCCTTGAAACGCCTCTTACCGCAAGCGACAGAATTCTCGGCCAAAAAATCTGTGAAGTCTTGAGATGCTTAAGCTTCTGCTTGATGAGCATATCTCGCCTGCAGTTGCAGCGGGCATGCGGCGCCGCGACAAAAGGCTCGCAATTTGCGGCATGACCGAATGGGAAAACGGAAGCTTCCTCGGCCAGGAAGACGCTATCTGCCTGCAGGAAGCCGCTGCTCAGCAATTGACTCTCGTAACCTACGACCGCAGAACGATTCCGCCCTTGCTGAAGGAGTGGGCCGAACAAGGACGCCGGCACGCCGGCCTGATTTTTGTTGATGAAAAGACCATTTCTCCTTCAGACATTGGAGGTCTGGTTCAATCCCTAAGCATGTTGGTGAAGCAAGCGCGTCATTGGGACTGGACGGACAGGGTTTGCTTTCTGCGGCGCTGAGCCGAGGTCACTGAGCCGAGGCAATTGCCCGGACGCTACTTGCTAACCACTTTTTGCCGTCGCCACAACTTTGGCAGCAGCGACCAATCGAACAGGCTGCGTGCAAAGCCCCCAAGGCTGTCGTCCAGTAACTGCAGGCTCTCGCGCACAACGTAGACGGCCGTGAAGAGATCGCCGGTTACCAGCGCAATCGCCGCGCCGCGCAGGCCGAGTGCGGACACATGCATCAACACCCAGGCAAGCACCAGCGATGCGCAAGTCGAAACCAGCATCGCCCGCGCCATCCTCTGGTGCTGATTGGTGGCCATCGGCACCACTGAACTGGTGAACCAGAAAGCCGAAAGCACCATTTGGAACAGCATGATGTTGAGCAACACCGGGTCCGTCGGAACCTTTCCCACAGTCCAGACTTTCCAGATCCAATCCCCAAGCACAGCCGCGGCGAGCGTGATGCTCAGGCACATCAGCAGAGACACCTGGCAGGCGCGTCGATGGAGCATGCGCGCAACGTCCATGGCCCCTGTTCCGAACGCGGCCGACATCTCTGGCCACACCGAGGTATTGATCAGGTTCATTCCCTGCGCGGCGCTGCGAGAGATGGTTCGCGCCGTGTTGAAGGTCACAACCGCAACGGGACCCATCGCATAGCCGATCACCACCAGAATCCCCTGGAAGTTGAGCGCGTTGACCAGCGGGAAACTCATGAACGAAAGCGCCGGACTGGTAAGGCGTCGAATCACGGCCCATTCCGCATGGCGCATGCCGAAGCGGATCCACGGCACTTCGCGCTTCAGCAGGATCCATAAAGCGAAGACTCCCACGGCGTTGACCGCAGTGTAGAGAGCGGCGACAGGCACGGGCGAGAGATGCAGGCCCACCCCCACCATCGTGCTCAAAAACGCAGCCAGCACCACAAGACTCTTCGCCATGGTTCCAAGCGGGTACTTGCCGACACAGCGAAATGCCGCCTGAAAAAGTGTTTCCTGCATGCCCAATAGAACCGCGAGGCTCAGCAACAGGATGATGAGCCGGGTATCGGCTGTACTCATGGTCTGCATGTGCAGCCACGTACCCAGCGGCAGCAACCAAACGGTCGCGATGAGCAACAGGGCTATGGCGCCGGTAATGACGGTGGTCAGGACCCAGACACTTTGAAAGACGGTGAGAGCCTGGTCAAAGTCCTGTGCCGCGGCGAGCATCGTCATCTCATTGCCGGCAACGCTGCCGAATCCCACATCGCTGAGGAAGAGGTAGCTGGGAATGGTGTTCAGCAAAATCCACTCACCGTAGAGATGCACGCCCCAGTGGCTGAGGAAGACGGGAACAGAGAAGATCTGCGCCAGTGTTGTAGAGAGACGGCTGAAGGTATTGGCGCCGAATCCTGCAATCAGCCTGCGTTTAAGACTGCGTGTGCTCATGGGGGGTCAGGAATGGGCGCACCACCGGCAGCCTGGTAGCACTATCGTACATGGCGCATGCTGCCGTTGCTTGAGGAGGCGGCTACCAACCATGTACCCTTACTGGATTGATCACTCAGGAGATAGATCGGTCCCTATGAAAGCTCTGCTTCTTTCGCAATACAACCAGCTGGATGTTGCCGACGTGCCTGCCCCGGTTGCGGGTACGGATGACCTACTGGTGCGCGTCGCCGCCTGCGGTATCTGCGGTAGCGATGTGCACGGCTACGACGGTACTTCCGGCAGGCGCATTCCGCCCATCGTCATGGGGCACGAGGCCGCAGGTGTGGTCGAAGGTGTCGGCACGGGTGTGAGCAAGTTCAAGGTTGGAGATCGAGTCACGTTCGACTCCACCGTGTATTGCGGCGAGTGTGAGTTCTGCCGGGCGGGAGACATGAACCTGTGCAACAACCGGCAGGTCCTTGGCGTCTCCTGCGGAGACTATCGCCGCCACGGCGCGTTTGCCGAATTCGTCGTGGTGCCGCAGCGCATCGCCTATCACCTTCCCGAAAAGCTGGCCTTTCAAGAGGCGGCCATGCTCGAGGCGGTTTCGGTTGGGCTGCATGGCGCGCGTATTTCCGAGATGAAGGGTGGCGAGACTGTATTGGTGATCGGGGCGGGCATGATCGGTTTGCTCACGCTGCAGGCGGCCAAGGCTTTAGGAGCCTCGCGCGTGCTGGTGGCCGATATCGACAAGTCGCGCCTGGAAACGGCGGCAAAGATCGGCGCCGATGACACCCTGCTGCTCTCAGGCGATCACCTGGTGAAGGAGATTCTACGGCGCACCGATGGCAAAGGTGTCGACCTGGTGCTCGAAGCAGTAGGAAGGGAAGAGACCATTGCCGCCTCGATCGCCAGCGTGCGTAAAGGGGGCAAGGTTACGCTCATCGGCAACATCTCTCCCGAGGTCAAGATTCCCCTTCAGGTCGTCGTCTCACGCCAGATCCGCTTGCAGGGGTCGTGCGCATCGTCGGGCGAATATCCGCAGGCGATGGAATTGATGGCCAATGGCAAGATCCATGTGAAGTCGCTCATTACAGCAGTAGCTCCACTGAGCGACGGTCCGCGCTGGTTCGAGCGGTTGCATGCCGGCGAGCCAAACCTGATGAAGGTTGTGATCGATCCAAGAGCCTAGATTTGGCGCCTAGTTTTGGCGCCTAGTTTTCGAGCCTAGCTTTGGAACCTAGCTTTGGAGCTTGGCGCCGCTTCAAGAGGACATTTGATGACAAAGATTCGGCTTTTTTCGTCCGTGGCAAGTTTGCTGTTGCTCGGAACTCTTCTGCCCGTTGCCTCGGCGGCCAGCAAGCCGCTGCAGGTTTACTTCATCGACGTCGAGGGTGGCCAGGCGACTCTGTTCGTCACTCCGAATGGCAAGTCGCTGCTGATCGATACCGGTTGGGCAGGCAACAATGGCTTGTATGCCAATCGCATCGTGGCCGCGGCCAAGGCTGCCGGCGTGACCAAAATCGATGACTTGCTGATCACCCACTACCATGCCGACCACGTTGGCGGCGTACCAGAGCTGGTCGAGCGGATGCCGGTGGATACTATTGTCGACCACGGACCCGATCGTGATCCCGGCGACGCAGATACAACGCGCGGCTTCGAGGCGTACCAAAAGGTGTTGGCTGGGGGCCACTTTCATCACATCGTCGCCAAGCCCGGCGACGATGTGTCGATCAAGGGGATGAAGGTGCAGGTCATCACCTCCGACGGCAAGGCGATCGACAAACCACTACCCGGAGCCGGGCAGCCCAACACCTTCTGCGAGGTCTCGGAGACCAAGCCGGCCGATCACACTGAGAATGCCTACTCCCTGGGTGTGCTGATCACTTTCGGCAAGACGAAGATCCTTGATCTCGGCGATCTCACCTGGGAAAAAGAGAAAGAACTCATGTGCCCCAACAACAAGATTGGCAAGGTAGACATCCTCGTTGTTGCGCACCACGGGTTATTCCAAAGCTCCAGCCCTGCGATGGTCGAGGCGGTGCAGCCGCGTATCGCCATCATGAATAACGGCGCCAAGAAGGGCGGCTCCATTCCAGTGTTCGAGACGCTGGCGAAAACTGCTGGGCTTGAGACGCTATGGCAGTTACATTTTTCCGATGAGGCCGGCGTCGAGCACAATACGGCGCCCGAATACATCGCCAACCCCAACGGCAAAGATGAAGCAAACTACCTCAAGCTGACGGTGAACAAGAATGGCAGCTTCTCGGTCTTGAACTCACGCACCGGCACGGCGAAGGACTACGCAGCACGCTGAGGTTCACTCGGAATTCTTACGAGTGGGCCGAGCAGAAAGATGTAGGCAGCGATTCCGATCGCCAGGTAGATACCAGCGACACCGAAGGCCCAACCGAATGTGTGCCGCGCGGTGACCAGGTAGCCCGTTACAATCGGCGCCAGGATACCTGACAACTGGCCGGAAAAATTCTGAATACCGGCCAGTGTGCCCACGCTGCCTCGCGGCCCGATCAGAGAAGGCACCGACCAGCCGACCGCGGAGGCGGCAGACAATCCTCCCAGTGAGAGGCTGATCCAGAGCAGTGCCGTGGCCGCTGTCTGCGCATAAGCTGCGCCGATAATGCCCAGGCCCATGGTGGTGCCGCCGATCAGCACGGCGCGCTGCACGCGGCTGGCATTCCATCCCCGTTCAATCAGCCGGTCTACGAGCCACCCTCCAATCACCACTTCACATGCAAAGCCGATCAGCCAGGGCACACCTGTGTAGAGAAACGAGTGCAACAGATCGATATGCAGAGCTGATGAGAGGTAGCTGGGCAACCAGGTGAGCAATAGATAAAACACGTAGTCGTAGGCGCCGAAGCCGAGAGCAACTCCGATCACTTTCGGCTGCCGAATGAGGTAGCCGAAAGATGCGGTCTCCTCAGCGGCGGCATCTTCGCTGTCGTCGCGCTGCTCAATGTAATTCCGCTCCGTGGCGGTTAACTCCGCATCGTCCACGGGATCGCGATAAATAACGTAGAAGAGCAGAAAATAGAGGAAGCTCACCAGGCCGGTAGCGGCAAAACTCCAGCGCCAGCCGACCTTCAACAACAGAACACCGATGATCGGCACGCCGATCGCCGACGCGAGCTTGGCCGCACCATCAAAGATCGATGTTGCCGAACTCCGCTCTTTTGGCGGGAACCAGTAGCCGATGGCCTTTGCATTCGCGGGAAAGGTTGGCGCTTCGCCAACGCCCAGCAAAAGGCGCGCGCCAAAAAAACCGCTCAGGTTGGGAGTGACGGCTGCGGCAAACGAGGCAACACTCCATAGAAAACTGCTGACCCGGCCTACCCGGCGCACCCCGAACTTGTCCAGCACGATACCGATGGGGAGCTGGCAGGCGGCATACGTCCAGTTGTAGGCAGCAGAGAGGTAGCCGAAGGTGACATTCGAGATGGCAAAGCTGGTGATCAGCGCGGCATGGGCTACCGACAGGTTCACCCGGTCGAAGTAGTTGACCATGACGCCGATGCCAAGCAGCAAGGCAATGCGCCAGCGACGCTTCGGGATGTTGAGCTGAGACTGAGTGATTACACTGGCCATGGGTAGTCGCAGTGCCTAGACTAACCTATGCCTCGCTCAGAAGTTCTGTCCGCGTCAAAGCGCCTTCACTTTCAATATTGATGTCTTCCGAGCCCCCGTACCCTTCATGCGAAACCAATCGGTTAGAAGCGAAGTCTTACGGATAAACCTCCGGCTTCTTGCTCTTGCGCTTGGTGTTGCGCTTGGGCGAAGCTCCGTTTTTCGATGTGGGTGGCACATCCGACGGCTCGATGACGCTGCGCATCCAATAATTGCCTTCGGCATCCACTTCAATGCCGTGTACTTCGCGTTCAAACCCTGGAAATTGCTTGCCAAACTTTTCCAGAGCGAGGAGAAGGCGAATCGTAGGGCTATCCGCATTGCCCAGGCGCTCTCCGGGCATGCGCACGGGGATACCCGGCGGGTAGGGAACCAGCATGACACCGGCCAGCCGCTGGGCCATGTCGGAGATGCGAACCTTTTCCGTGCCATTACGTATCAATTTTTGATACGTTTCCGCCGGAGTCAGCACAGGGTCTGGATCGACGTCACATGCCTGATGAAGCAGATTGGTGAGATTGAGCTCCTTCATCGCCGCGTGCATTTCGTCGCTCAGCTCTTTCAACGTCATGTCACGGTAACGGTGCGGATGTTCCGCGACCAGGTCAGGCAGCGCTTCGTGCAACGTTCCCTCGTTGTCGTAGAGCCGCTTAAACTCGAACAGTGTTTCGAGCAAACTACCCCATTTCCCTTTACTGGTTCCAACGGAGAACAGAATCAAAGCCGTGTAATCGCCGGTGCGGGCAATTTCGACCAGGCGTGCATCGAGAAACTCGGTGAGGATTGCTGCTGGAATGCCCCAGTCCGCCAATTTGCCCTGGGCATTGATGCCGGGCATCAGGATGGTGACCTTTGTCGGGTCGAGCATGCAGTAACCATCGGCGATGTCCTGATCCTGAAAGCCGTGCCAGTCTTCTTCCGGCTTCAGTGTCCAGCAGTCTGCCGTTTGGATAAGCTGAGCATCCGGCGTCTCCTCAAAGAGAGACGTCTCCCCGGTCAACGGATCGGTGACCGTATCCGGCTGGTAGATCCTGAAGAACCATTCGTCCCCGTTCGCTGAGCGCAACCGGTGAGCGATCGATGACATCGCCTTGCGGAAGCTGATGGCGTCCTGAATGGTCTCGTACATCAGCGTCGGACCGGCGGGTTCATCCATCATGGAGGTAGCCACGTCGAGCGAAGCGATCATCGGGTAGAACGGCGACGTCGTGCCATGCATCATGAAGGCTTCGTTGAACTGGTCGAAGTCCAGAGGAGCACGATCGCTCAACTTCACATGAATCATGGAAGCCATGGAGAACGCCGCCAGCATCTTGTGTGTCGACTGCACGGCAAAGATCAGCGGCCGGTTGGGCATATCTTCCGGCACATCCATGGCAAAGCGGCCGCGATAGATGGAGTGGAATTTCGCATAGGCATACCACGCCTCGTCGAAATGGATGCGGGCCACGCTGCGCGCCAACTCGGCAGTTACCTTTTGCACGTCATAGCAAAATCCGTCGTAGGTCGAGTTCGTGACCACCGCGCAAATCGGTTCTTGTGAGGCGGCGCCGGCACTGAACGGACTCTCTTTGATGAGTTGCTTGATGTGCGCAGGCGAAAACCGACGCAGCGGCACGAGCCCGATCATGCCGTAACCATTGCGGGTGGGCTTGAAGTAAACCGGCCGTGAGCCCGTGACGGTGAGCGAGTGGCAAATGGACTTATGGCAGTTCGCGTCGACCAGCACAATATCGTTGTGGCCGATGACTCCATGGCCTACGATCTGGTTCGAAGTAGAGGAACCGCTGAGGACGTAAAACGTCCAATCCGCGCCGAAGATGCGCGCCGCGTTGCGCTCCGATTCCGCCGGTGGCCCAATGTGATCGAGCCAGGAACCAAGCGACGAGGTGGAAATGCCCAAATCCGCGCGCAGAAGATTCTCACCGAAGAAGCGGTGGAACTGCATGCCGACGGGATGCTTGAGGAAGGCCACGCCACCCATGTGTCCCGGTGCGTCCCACGAGTAAGCGCCCTGGTCGGTGTATTTCTTCAGCTCCCGAAAATACGGCGGCAGCAGTTGCTCGTTGTAGCGGTCAACGGCGAAGTCCACACGGTTGGCGATGAACGCCGGCGTATCGCCGAACAGGTGAATGTACTCATGCACCTGCTTCACTACCTCGAGCGGCAATTCGCTGACCAGCGTGCGGTCCGCGATCAGGAAGATCGGCACCTTCTTGTTTCTGCGGCGGACGGCGCGAATGATCTTGAGCGCGGCACGTTCATCGAACTGGTGCTCTTCTTCCAGGTCCCAATCGAGCAGGATCGCGCTGTGTGACGGATCCGACTTCACCAGGGACAAGCCGTCCTCTGGCGTCGATGTTCTTACGACTTCGTAGCCTTCGTCAGCGATCGCATTACACAAACGCTCCATGGCGCGGTCTGACACGGAGTTTGTGCCACCCAGCTCGCTGGCAATCAACAGTACCCAACGTCCATCACTCATAGTCAGGAGTCTCGACGAATTGTGTTACATGCATGTTTCAATCCTTTCGTGTCGACACTTCGACGTAGCTAGGCAAGTGTAACGAAGTGCGGCTTCTCTTGCGAAAGAGCCGCGCGGCGCGCACATTTTCAAGAAGGGGGACTGGCCTTTACCGGGCAGCGACGAACTCCTGTTTAGTGGCCAGCACAAGTTTCTGCACACCGGGAACGATCATGTTCCTGAGCACAGAAGCCCGGTCAGGCTTCTCAGAAGTCTTGAGCAACGCTTCCTGGCGCGAACGCCAGCCGGCAGGTGGTGTACGCTGTTCGCGCAGATAGCCGATGGCTTCGAGGCCAGCCTGCGCGATCAGATGCAGATTGGTTGAAATGAGAGCCAGATCCTGTGTCAGCTCCGAGCGAGCCAGCAATGCCTGTAGTGGCGCATCGTTGTCGCGCCACAGCACCAGCCACGCCTGCGCCTGATCCCAATCCTGTGGGCTCGCTCCGCCGGCCGCGATGCGGTTTGCGATCTCGAGAAAATGCCGTGCCGTGTCGCTTTCCGGGGGAACCGCGTCCACGAGCCGGTTCAGTGGGGTGAATGCATCGTATGCCCGCAACTCGTCGCGCTCATAGCCAAGCGGCGGTTGCACCACGTCGCCCAGAACTCGCAGCGGAATGGGGTCCGCTTCGCCTGTCATACGGCTCAGCATGGCAGGGTAACTGCTATTGTGTTCGAGCCCATAGTTTTCCAGTGTTTGAGAAATCAGAGGCAGGCGCGCGTACATAGAAGCGACATCGCGCGTGGAGCGGGGTGACCAAAAGCGTTCTGCAATCGCCGCGGTTCTGGGCCAGATGCGGCTATCCACATTTTCGGGCGAGACAGATTCCGACCACATGGTCGCTTCGCCACCCAGTATGCGCTTGCTTTCTTCGCTCGTCAGATTCGACGGCCCATCGCCCTCCGGGTCAACCAGGTAGTGCCGCTCAGCAGGTTCGTTCAGGTTTATGTAGTAGCCGGCGGAAAGCAGGGCACGATTACCCACGCGTACGGCCTGGCCCACGAACTCCGCACTATTCCAGGATTGAATCACCACGTCTTTGGGTGTGCTCGGCTGCAGAACCTCGTCCCAGCCCACCATTACTTTTTTGTGCGCCACAACCAACTGTTGCACTTTGCCGCTGAAGTAAGCCTGCAGAGCATTATTGCCCTGGATGCCATGGTCTTTCATGAAGGCTTGGATGCGGGGGTTCGCATCCCATTGCTTGCCGTTGTTCTCATCTCCTCCCACGTGAAAGTAGGCGTCAGGGAAGAGGCTGGTCATCTCGCCGATCAGGATGTTAAGGAATTTATAAGTGCTGTCGCGCGTGGGGTCCATCGTAGGGTCGAAGATGCCCCATTTGCGCTCGATCTTGTAGGGGCCGGGTGCGCTTGCCAGATCGGGATAGCCGACAAACCAGGCGGTCGTGTGGCCGGGCATATCGAACTCCGGCACCACGCGGATTCCGCGATCGCGCGCGTACTCGACGACCTCGCGAACCTGCTGTTGCGTGTAGAAAAGGCCGTCGGAGCCCTTCTCCTGCAGCAGGGGAAACCGTTTGCTCTCGACGCGAAACCCCTGATCGTCAGACAAGTGCCAATGGAAGACGTTGAGCTTCACCGCTTCCATCCCGTCGAGCGTGCGATACACCACATCGAGTGGCATGAAGTGGCGGCTCACATCGAGCATCAAGCCCCTCCACGGAAACCGTGGCTGATCGTCGATGGTCACTGCTGGAGCAACGAAGCCCCGCGGTGTGATTTGCACGAGTTGCAGAAAAGTCTGCAGGCCATGCAACACCCCAAGCGGATTGGCCGCTTCGAGGTGAACCTCGCTGGCGGTGATCTGCAGATGGTAAGACTCGTCTTCATCGATCTGTTGAACGGGTGCGCTGGGGCCTTTGGTAGTGATAACGAAAAGTGGCTTGTTCAGTACGGCCTGACGCCAGATCGGGATCCCGGTTTCACGCGAAAGCACCTGCAAAAAACGCGCGTTAGCACGCTCCAGGCGAGGTTCCCGGTAGCCCTCGAGTGCGATCCCAAAGTTGCCATCGACGAGAAATCCGCCGGTGCCTGGCTCGACGTGAGCAGGAAGAGGCATCAGAGGCAAAGTCACCTGCGTGGTCGCCTGGCCTTGCGAACCGGTGGCGACAAGGGAACTGAGCAACAGCGTTATGACAGCAATGCGGGTCAAGTCAGACCTCGGGAGAAAAACGTAAACTGCGCTCATCGATTTTATCTGTAGTGGAGCCACGTTGGTGCTGGCCTCGCGTAAAGTGGTATAGATAACCCCAGGATGAAAAGGAAATGAAGCAAACTGCCCCCGTTTTTGAACATGCGATGCTGCGCGAGATTTATCAGCAGCCAGCGGCGCTCGCCGATACGATCGAACGCTACGCCCCGAACGGCAAGCTGGCCGCGGAAGTCTTTCAGCCGGTGGCCGATGCGCTGCGCGGCCGCGAGCGCCTGGTGATTGCCGCCAGCGGCTCCAGCCGTCATGCCGGCCTGGCTGCGGAGATCATGCTGGAAGATCTGGCCGGCCTGATCGTCGACGTCGAATACGCCAGCGAATATGTCTATCGTTCGACCCACACCCTTCAAGATCCGGGCGTTCTGGTGATTTCGCAGTCCGGTGAAACAGCCGACACGCTGGCCGGCCTGCGCGAAGCAAAGGCGCGGGGATTGCCCACGCTGGCGATCACCAACAATGCCGAGTCCACGATGGCGAGAGAAGCGGATGCCTCCTTGCCCACCATGGCCGGCAAGGAAAAGGCGATTCCCGCGACCAAGAGTTTCACTACGCAGTTGGTGGTTCTCTACTCGCTCGCGCTTTACCTGGCGCGCATTCGCGGCCGCATGACTTCACCCGCGGTCGAACGCCACGTCGAAGGTCTGAGCAGGCTGCCTGGCTTGCTCGAACCGGTTCTCGATCCGTGGCAACAGCAAATCGCCGCTATCGCTCCTTCGCTCAAGTCGGCAAAGACCTTCCTTTACCTCGGGCGCGGGGTCCATTACGCCATCGCGCGTGAAGGTGCGCTCAAGCTCAAGGAATCGGCCTATCTGCAGGCAGAGGGTTACCCGGCGGGCGAGTTGAAGCATGGCCCGAACGCACTGGTAAGCCCGGAGTCGCCACTGGTCGTGGTCGCTACCAGCGACCCGTCTGATCCCGATGCGATGCTGCGTTATCGCAAGGTGTTGCAACTGATGCGTGACATGCGGGCGCAGGGTGCGACCATTCTTGCCATCGCCACCGAGGGCGATGACGATGCCGCGGAACTGGCGAACCACTGCATTGCTGTTCCACGAACGGAAGATCTGCTCGCTTCGATGCTTGAGGTCGTTCCCATGCAGTTGATCGCCTATCAACTGGCCATTCAGAACGGCATCGACGTCGACAATCCCCGCAATCTGACCAAAGCCGTCCTGCAAGAGTAGCCTGCCTCGCTTCGGCGAGGCTGGGCCTGCCAAGGGGCTGAAAACGCCGAGGGTGCCCATACAAGCCATTGGCTCGTATGGGCAACGCTCTCCATCCCTCACTGCAAGTACTACCCATCATTTGGCATCGAGCCGAAGGCTTCAGGCCCCGGAACTTCCGGTACATGTGTGCTCTGGCCGAGGCTTGGCCGGAGTAGTGCAACCTGTTTCCGACCTGCCATCGCCCGGAAGAGAATTACGGCATCGCCCGCCGAGCCAACGCCCAGGCCGTCTTACTGCATTGGCACTGGCGGAGATATGCGGCCGACTGCCTCTGAGGCCAAGTCTGAGGCCCAAGTCCGAGGCCAAGTCTGAGGCCAAGGGAATGAAAATCTTCCTCTCATTAAGTCATCGCCTTTAGCCGCTGCGCTGGGTGACTGCCGAACTATCAGTTTTGCCAGTGTGACCCTCAACCGAGATTTCCTAACATGGTCGTTGTGCCCAGATTGGAGCCCAATCCTCTTGAGATTCCGCGAGTGGTTGAACTCGGGAGATTTGCGCAATGAGTGTTGTCCTTCGAGCTGACCGAGAAGGAGACCACGCGATTCTAGTACCGACCGGTCCGTTCGACTTGGCCCATGCGACGGCAGTCGCCCTGGAAGTGGAGAGTGCCGAGTCGAGTCTGAGTGGGTGTCGCTCGGTCCAAGTCGACTTAGCGCGGCTCGAACGAATCGATGGTACCGGCGCAGTCTTGCTGGCAAGGCTTCTCGATCGACTGGACGCGAATGGATGCCGGTCGAGTGTTGTTGAAGGCCACAACCCCGAAGCGACACGCCTGATCGCGCTTTATCGCGAACACCGGGCTCTCCTCCCAGCGCCTCCGACACGAATGATGAATCCGCTCACGCGGATCGGCGCACTGGTGGCTCGCCTGCCTGGTAAGGCAAACGACGCATTTGATTTCATTGGTCGCTTTGCCGCCGCAGTTCCGCGAGCGGCCGCCACTCCGAGCTCGGTCGATTGGCGTTCGTTGCCGAGGCTGATTCAAGAGATTGGCGCAGACGCGCTGCCGGTCACGAGCGCCGCCAACCTGCTGGTGGGCGTCATTATCGGCCTTCTCGGCATCTCACAACTCGGGCGCTTCGGTGCGATCTCTTATGTCCCAGAACTTGTAGTGGTCGCGCATTTCAGAGAGCTCGGACCGCTGGTCACAGCAATCGTCGTGGCCGGGCGATCAGGCGCTGGTCTCGCGTCGGAGATCGCCACGATGAAGGTGTCGGAGGAAATCGACGCTTTGCGGTCCATGGGTTTCGACCCGGTGAGATGGTTGGTCCTGCCCCGCTGTCTCGCGCTTGTCCTCACTGTGCCGCTCTTGACCTGGGTTGGCGACGTGATGGCCCTCGCCGGAGGCCTGGTGGCCACCATCGTCATGACGGACATGACGCCCCACGCCTATATTCAGGCGACTGGGCAGGCGATCACCGCCAGCAACCTGCTCACGGGTCTCATCAAAGCTCCGTTTCTGGGGCTCGCGATCGGGTTGATCGCATGTGGCCAAGGGCTGCTCACGAGGGGCGGCGCCGCCGCTGTCGGCGCCCGGACGACGACCGCCGTGGTGCTGGCCATTTTCGGCGCGATTGTGATCAGTGCGCTTTATACGCTGCTCTTCGCGCTTATGGGAACTTGAACATGCCGTCAAGGCCGCACATCATCGTCGACGATCTGCGCATCGGTTGGGGGACGCAGGTGCTCATGGAGCACACCACTTTCCAGGTGGAGCGCGGAACGATTTTCTGTATCCTCGGCGGATCAGGGTGCGGGAAGAGCTCGCTGCTGCGACATTTGATCGGGCTTGAGCAGCAGCAGGCCGGGCGAATCGATATCGACGGCGTTGGAGAGCCGAGCCGCTACCACGGCGTACCGCCATTCGGCGTGCTCTTTCAGTCGGGCGCGCTGTTCAGCTCTATGACCCTCGCGGAGAATCTCGCGCTCCCCTTGACCACATGGACCCCGATGCGCGGCGCGACAGCTCGTGAGCTCGTCCAGGCGAAGCTCGATCTCGTCGGGCTTGGCGCGTTCGCCGAGCATCTTCCCGGCGAGATCTCGGGCGGCATGAAAAAGCGCGCCGGCGTTGCCCGCGCTTTGATGCTCGAAGCCGGTCTCCTGTTTTTCGACGAGCCGTCCGCCGGACTCGACCCGATCTCGGCGGTCGAACTCGACCAGCTCATCCTCACGCTCAGCCGCGACCTGGGAATCACGGTCGTCATTGTGACCCACGAGCTGCCGAGCATTTTTCTCGTGGCTGACAACTGCATCGTACTGGACAAGGCCGCGAAAGGGATTGTGGCGCGAGGAGACCCACGCAAACTTCGCGATGAATCGGAGATTCCGTTCGTCCATGCTTTTTTCACGCGGTCGTCGTATGACGCGCCCGCAAATCGGGGAGGGTAGCCGAATGGCCGTCGAGAAAAGTTATGCGCGACTTGGATTCTTCATCGTTGTCGTCCTGGTTGTCGTCCTGGCCACGGCGGTGCTCTTCATTCATCGGCTGAGGAGCCGTTCCGTGATCGGTATGGTCACCTATACCACCGAGAACGTCAGGGGCCTGGACGTTTCGAGCCCGGTACTGTTCAGGGGCGTGAACATCGGCCAGGTCACAGAATTACGTGTGGACCCAAATGGGACCATCGTCGAAATCGACTTCGAGATGTTCCTCGACCGCCTCAGTTCCATTGGCCTGGATGTCGCCCGGATCCGGCGGCTTGCCGATATTGGAGGCACGTTTCCGCTCCTTCGGACCCGGACCGTGGCCAACCCGGTGACGGGGGAGGCGTACCTGCTGCTCGATAAACCCCAAAATCCTCCCCCACCGATGAAGCTTGGGTTCACACCGAGTCGGCCCTACGTGCCGTCGATGCCCTCGACGTTTGCGACTGTCCAGGAACGGATGCCTGCGCTTTTGGATCGCGCCGAAGCGACGCTACAGACTCTCAAGGAGATTGTTGGCAGGGTTCCCGATAGCCTCGACCGCAGCGACCGATTCTTCACCAACGTCGAGCGCATCGTGCAGGAGAGCGACCTGCCGGCGCTGAGCGCCGACTCGCGGAGATTTTTTGCAACGACAAGTACGCAGATCGAACAGATGAGGTCCGATTTGAATGGGGTAATGGGCAACCAGGGGGCTTTGGTCAAGTTCACTGAAGAGAGTCGGGCTGCGATTAAGGCCGCAGACTTTCCGGCTTTGAACCAATCGGCGCGCGACGCGGCGGAGAATTCCAGGCTTGCGGCGGACGATCTCCGGCGTTCCATGCCTGCCATCCAGGATTCGCTCGAAGAGATGCGCGATCTTGCGCGGCTGCTCCAGGAACAACCCGAGTCGGTGGTCTATGGTCCACGGCCAGCTTCTAAGGTGAAACGCTGATGATTCGCGTGCCCCGGCTAGGATCGTGTCTCCTGCTCACGATCGCCTGCCTGGGGGCAGGCAGCTGCCACCTTCGGCGCCCTCCAACGACACCCAGCCGCATGCTCGAGCCGCAACTGTCCGAGCCAGCGAGGCAAGTGACCAAGGCGCCCAATGCCGCTGCTGTCCGGCTGCTCGATACGCAAGCACGCGGACACATCGGCCGCCGTGTACTGCACCAGCAACCGGATGGAGAGTTGACCGAGGACTCTGTCTGGCGATGGTCGTCTGCTCCTGACAGGTATCTGGACACGGCACTGCGCATGGAAGTGGAGTCAAGTCCCAATATTCGCCTTGTCGATGCCGGCCGCGCGCCCGCGGTGGCCGCGACACTGCTGGCCTGGGATCTAGAGTCCGCGGGAGGGACGCGACTCGTCGGGGCTGCGGAGTTTGAGATCACCGGGACCGACCGCGTGGTCCATACACATGTGGTGCGGGATAGCGAGCCCGTCTCAGCCGAGCTACCTGGGGACTTGGCCGCCAGCGCCGGCCGCCTTTTGCTACGCCTCGCGTCCGAAGGTCTCAAGGGTGTCGCAAGCGAACAACAATGAAGAAAAGCGGTATGCTCTTGGCCGAAGTGGCGACCCCCAAGGGGAAAAACCCCGCCCACCCATCGAAGTTATAATGGGCTGTTCTCTACAAGCCTATGGTCACCGAAAATCTCCCGCTGGAACGCCAAGCCGGCAACTTATTGATTTCACAACGCGAGCAGATCTTCGACGCCTTTCGCCGCTGGGGCCATTTGCAGGCAAAACTCGACCCGTTAGGGCAATACCTCATTCCGCAAAACGTGGCAGAGCTGCAACTGGAAGGTGAGATCGCCGACGAGGCCAGGGGGTACTACTGCGGCAGCATCGCGGTTGAGTTCATGCACATGCCCGACCCTGCCAGGCGGCAATGGATTGCCGAGCGCATGGAACAGCCTCTACCGGCCCCTGACCGGTCCCAGGTTCTTGAACGGTTGATCCAGGCCGATCTGTTCGAACAGGTTATTCAATCCCGCTATCTCGGAACCAAGCGTTTCTCGCTCGAAGGCGTCACCGTCCTCATCCCCATGCTTGACGAAGTGCTCAACCATGCCGCTGATTTCGGCGCGGAAAAACTGGTGATGGGCATGAGCCATCGCGGACGCCTGAACGTGATGGTGAACACGTTCGGCAAGTCGGCTGCCGACATCTTTTCCAAATTCGAAGATGTAAATCCACGCAGCATTCTCGGCGGCGGCGACGTAAAGTACCATGTCGGCGCCACGGGCCAGTTTGTCACTCGAAACGGCCGCCATTTGAGCCTGCACCTGGTTTCCAACCCAAGCCACCTGGAAGCGGTGGATCCCGTGGCCATGGGCCGCGCCCGCGCTCACCAGATACGGATCGGGGAATCCGGAGAGGCAAAGGTGCTACCGGTGCTTGTCCACGGCGATGCTGCGTTTGCCGGCCAGGGAATCTGGGCGGAAACGATGAGTCTCGGGACCATGCCTGGTTTCAGCGTCGGTGGAACCATTCAGATCATCGTCAACAACCTGATCGGATTTACCGCGGACCCAGACGAGTGCTACTCCTCGCGCTTTTCGTCGGATATCGGCAAGCGGTTGCCCATCCCCATCTTCCACGTCAATTCGGAAGATCCCGAGGCGGTGATGCGAGTGGCCTCGCTGGCCGTCGAGTACCGCTACGCCTTCCGCACCGACGTGATCATCGACCTCATCGGTTATCGCCGCCACGGTCACAGCGAAGTGGACGACCCAACCATTACCCAGCCTCTGCGCTACGCCAGAATCAAGGAGCACCCAGCTCTCTATGAACTCTATGCCCGGCAGCTTGGTGTAGACCCCTCAGGGCGGGTCAAGGCCATGCAGGTAGAACTGGCTGAAGCGCAAAACCTGGCTAAGAAGATGACGAAGAGCGCGGTGCTGGCCAAGTTGCCGCCGTATTGGTCAAACTACTCCGGCGGTCCGTACAAAGCGGAGTACGAAGTGGATACGGGATTGAGCGCAGCCGTCGTCGGTGAACTCAGCAACAGCGTCACCAACTATCCGCGCGGATTTCACATACACCCCAAGATCAAGAAACTCCTCGAACAGCGGCGGGAGATGGGCCGTGGAGAACGGGTCTTCGATTACGGCATGGCCGAGGCCGTGGCCTTCGCTTCGCTGCTCACGCGCGGCACACCGGTGCGGCTCTGCGGGCAAGACAGTCAACGGGGCACCTTCAACCAGCGGCACAGCGTGCTGGTCGATACTGAGAACGAGCAGCACTATGCCCCTCTGGCTCACCTGTCACCAGAACAGGCTCGTTTTGAGGTGTATAACTCCATTCTTTCTGAAGCCGGCGTGTTGGGCTTCGAATACGGCTACAGCCGCGACTATCCCGAAGCGCTGGTCATGTGGGAAGCGCAGTTCGGTGACTTCGCCAACGGCGCTCAGATCATCATCGATCAGTTCATCGCTTCAGGCGAGGACAAGTGGGGTTTGCTGAGCGGAGTGGTTCTGCTGCTTCCCCATGGCTATGAGGGGCAGGGCCCGGAACACTCCAGTGCGCGTGTGGAGCGCTACCTGCAGTTGGCTGCACACGACAATATCCAAATCTGCCAGCCTTCGACCGCCGCCCAGTATTTTCACCTGCTGCGCCGTCAGGTCATGCGCGCGTGGCGCAAGCCGCTGGCCGTCTTCATGCCCAAGAGCATGCTGCGCAATCCCGACGCGAGTTCGCCGTTGGAGAGTTTTGCTACTCCCCGTTTTCAGCCGGTGCTGCCCGAAACAGAAGTGCAGCCGGTAAGCCGCCTCTTGTTGTGCACTGGAAAAATAGGGCATGAGTTGCGCATCGAACGCGCCAAACGGAAAGGCAGCACCGTAGGCATCGTGTTCCTGGAGCAGCTCTATCCCTGGCCGGAGGCGGAGCTGGCCGCGGAAATCGCGCGCCATCCTGAAGCACGCGAAGTCGTATGGGTGCAGGAGGAGCCAGACAACATGGGCGCTCTGTCCTTTGTGATGCCTCGCCTGCGCCGGCTTTTCCCCGAGCGCAAAGTACTCAGCATCAAGCGTTCAGGAGCCGCCAGCCCCGCCACGGGCTCAGCCAAGGCGCACGACCTGGAGCAGAAAACGCTCATCAGCCTCGCCTTGCGTGAGGAAGGAAAGTAGCCCAGCATGTCAGTGCTGTACCCTTCATGCGGGCTATTGAGCGGTGTCTCTGACCCTTATGCGAGGCTACCCAGCGGCTGAACAGGCTGCGGAGAAAGTAACTGTTAACGAAGGGCATGGCTAAGCATGCTGCGCTGAAGGGTTCGTTTCCTGAAGGTATATGTTTGAAAGGTTTGAAGGGTACGGGCTACCTCGCCGCAGCGAGCTTTTGCCCGTACATTAGATTCACAGGATGGAAGTGGCTTTAGCCGCTGAGGGTAAAGCCGGTTTCCCTCGGCGGCGGAAAACCGCGTTTTGTTTCCATCACCTTACGTACGGGCAAAAGCTCGCTGCGGCGAGGTAGCTCGTACCCTTCATGCGGGCTAAAGCCCGGTTTCTGCATCCGCCGCACCCTGAAATCCAAACAAACAAAGATACCTGACCCCGCTAACCGCCGCTGCGGGGATGTTCTACCCACATCAACTCCAGTTGCCGCAGCTTGTTTGTCAAAAAAATCACTTCCCGCGCGCTGATGTCTTCCGATTCTGCGCGAGCGACTTCGTGTCGCAGGAAGTTGAATGCCGGCTGCATCTCAACAGGGAAGTCGTCACCGCGAAGTCCGCGCAGCACTTCCCATGCCTGTAGCAGCAGTGTCCGATCACCCGTGCTTGCTCCTTCATGCGCTAAGAGTGACGCAGCGCGACGGAGCCTTTCGTGAGCATCCAGTTTGGTCATGAGTAATGAAAGTGTGCCACGAAACCGCCAATGGCATCTACCACTGCCGTGGGGTATGACCAGGTACCTGGCCCAATATAATCAGAGGGCCGAAAGGAAAGTTCTGGATGGATGGCTTTCGTATACCACTTGCAGAGTACGTGCGCAGTCAGGCGCTGCCAGTCGACAAACTGGGGCATCAGCCGCGGCTCTATGCGCTCACCCGTCTGGTGGGTGAAGGCGTGGCCTACGATGACGACGTAGTGTATGCGGCCGCATGGCTCCACGATCTCGGCGTATTTGCCGGGCACCGCCCTGAAGATCCTGAACAACTCGCCCGTTGGGACAACGTCGCTTACGCGATGAAGCAAGCACCCGCGGCGCTGACGCGAGCGGGGTTTCCTGCCGGAAAGATAGACCAGGTGGTCGAGGCGATTCGTACCCACCAGCCTCACCTGCAGCCGGTGACGCTGGAAGGCGAAATTTTGCGAGACGCGGACATACTGGAGCAGCTCGGGTCGATCGGTATTTGCCGCGTGGTAGCAAAGATTGGCCGCGATACGCGGTATCGAACTTTTACCGATGCCGCCGCCACGTTACGTAAGAGCCTGGCCGAATTGCCCGCTCAGCTGCACCTGGAACGCGCGAAGACCCTGGCGAAGCCGAGAATCGCGATGCTTGAGGCATTCCTTCGGGAACTCGATGAGGAAGCGAGCGGTGCCCTATGTTAGGCCGCACAAATAAGTCACCAGGTAACTGGTTACCACAGATAGTTACCAGGTAACTGGTTACCTGGGATGTTCCAGTATCGCGGCAGCACTGGCCATTGTGAAGGTCTAGCCGATACTTTGGTATGAAGATGCCGCCTGTGAGTAAGGATCGAAAAATAGCGGTTCAACTGAGGATTTGATTCATGAAACTTAAAAATGCCAAGGTCGTGGTTTGTGGCGCCGGTGGTTTTATAGGTGGCCATCTGGTCAAGAGCCTGCTCCACAACGGAGCAAACGTGATTCGCGCGGTGGACATCAAGCCGATGGATGAGTGGTATCAAAGCTCCACCGGCGTGTCGAATCTTGTTCTCGACCTGAAAGACAAAGACAGCTGTATGAAGGCCGCCCACGGAGCCGAGGTTATCTTTCAACTGGCCGCCGATATGGGCGGAATGGGCTTCATCGAGAACAACAAGGCTCTGTGCATGCTGAGCGTGCTGACCAACACGCATATGCTCATGGCTGCCCGGGAAAAGGGAGTTGAGCGCTTTTTCTATTCCTCCTCCGCCTGCGTCTACAACGGCGAGAAGCAGACGAATCCGGACGTAATTGCCCTCAGGGAAGAGGACGCTTATCCCGCGTTGCCTGAAGATGGCTATGGATGGGAAAAACTCTTCAGCGAACGCATGTGCCGTCACTATGAAGAGGACTTCGGTTTGCAGTGCCGCGTCGCCCGCTATCACAACGTCTATGGCCCGCTGGGTACCTGGGCAGGCGGCCGCGAAAAGGCGCCGGCTGCGATCTGCCGCAAGGTCATCGAAGCCAAGGCTTCCGGCAAGCATGAAATTGAAATCTGGGGCGACGGCAAGCAGACCCGCAGCTTCATGTACATTGATGACTGCACCCAGGGTACGCAAGCCATTCTTCAAAGCGAAATTCACGAGCCCCTGAACCTGGGCAGCAGCGAGTTAGTAACTATCAACCAACTTGTAGATATCGCCGAAGAGATCGCAGGGGTTAAGCTGGAACGTAAGTACAACCTGGGCGCGCCCAAGGGCGTGAACGGACGCAATAGCGACAACACCAAGATCAAGCAGTATCTCGGATGGGAACCTTCGACTCTCTTGAAAGACGGTCTGGCAAAGACCTATCAATGGATCGAAAGCGAAATGATGGCGGTGGCCGGGGCGTAGTAAAAGTGTTTGATAGAGTGGGAAGCTGCAAAGCCAGTAACCACCTGAAGTAGTCCAGAAACTGCGCGAGGTTTTGTGGGAGTGACAGCGGCGCCGACGGACGCTCAGTTTCGGAAGATTCTGGGAGTCCGTTTCTTTGTGGGAAGCGCGGATGAGGCCGTCGCCTGCATGCAGGCGGGGGGCTTGCTCGTCGTCCCTGCTGCTCCAGCGCTGAAGAATATCGTCGAAGATCCTGCCTACTGCAAGGCTCTGCAAGGCGCGGATGTAGTCATCGCCGACAGTGCCTTTATGGTGATGATCTGGAATTACCTCATGCGTGATTCCATTCGCCGTGTTTCCGGCCTCAAGTATCTTGCCTTGCTGCTAAAACAACCAGAGTTCTGCCGCCCGGCCGAAAGCTTCTGGATCATGGCCAGCGAACAAAGCGCGGGTAGAAACTGCGACTGGCTTCGCCATCAGGGCATTGAGATATCTGAAAACGATCAATACATTGCTCCTGTATACGGAAGAATGCTTGATGATCCGGAGTTGTTGAAGCTGATCGAGGAGCGTCGCCCCCGCCACGTTGTGATCACCATCGGGGGAGGCACGCAAGAGCGCCTCGGGCTTTACCTCAAGGAGAATCTCACGTGCAGGCCGGCTATCCACTGCGTGGGCGCCGCCATTGCTTTTCTCAGTGGTGACCAGGTGAAGATTCCGCTATGGGCTGATCGCTTTTATCTCGGTTGGCTGTTTCGCGTTATCTCAAATCCGCCGCGCTATATGCCGAGGTATTGGGATGCACGCAAGCTATATCTCCTCATGAAGAAGTACGGTAGCGGACTTCCGGATTCGCTGGATCGACCTGCTCCAGCGATGGGAGAGACAGTGGTTTTGCACAGTACGAGTTTTCCCAAGAAGAACGAGACACTCCTACTGCCTCTCGCCACTCCCCATCAGCGAGATTCTGTCCTATCCCCTGACCATTCGATTGTTACCTTGTCTTAGAGATAAGATCGTTCAGGCTCTAGCCGCTGCGGGGGCAAACCAGCTCAACCAAATGAGCTGCTAGCTCTCGTGGAAGAGACCAAGACCTGACTAACTAGACTAAGGTAAGACAAATATTCAGGAATCAACCGAACAGCTCCCGAAGAGCCTGGCCTGAGCTTTCAATATGGATGTCTTCCGAGCCCCGGTGACCTTCGTCTGGCAGTCGCATACGCTCAAGGAGCATCCATATAGCAAGATAGCAAGTGGAAAGCGAGGCTTCTTCGGAGCACTACCTAAGCCAGCACGTTAGTGCTGGGTCGCGGAGGGCAACAAGATCAAGTCCCGTAGAGACTGGCCTGAGCGAAGTCGAATGGCGACGACCGAAGATAACCCGGGACATCAGTCCTGGGTGCACCCGGACTATAAACAAACGCACAGAGGCATGGCGCGGAACCCAACCTGTTTTGCGAAATGAAGAGAGGACGACCCGTATCAAGGCTTTCACCTATTTCGAGTCGTCCTCATTTGCTCGTTTGGACGGCGTAGGGCGGAGGCTAGCCCGAGAACTTACTGCTGGTTAGTCCGCACACTCGCGCGCTGCGTCTCAGCATGCTTGGCTGCTGTCTTCGAGCGCTTTGGCCTGGGGCAGGTAATCGAGCGCTTTGTTGATCATCGGATCCCAGTTAGCGCGAACCTTCAGACCCTCTTCCTGGCCGAACTGGGTGGTAAAGATCTCAGCCTTGATATTGGCCTTGACCCAATCCATCACCGGGGTAAGTTCCGCATCGGTGTACTGAATCTGCTGGCTGGTGATGAACTGCTTGAACTCCGTCATCACGGCGTCGTCTACCTGGAAGTCCTTCGCGACCGTACGGTTTGCCATGTAGTGTTTGGCAAAATTGAAGAACGCGTAATGTTCCAGCAATTGCTCCTGAACCGGCACAGACTTGGGCGTGTCGATGCGGTCGTCAGGAGTGATGCCGCCGCCGCCGAACACGGTGCGCCCTGAGTCGGTGGTCTTTACCTCGCGGCTCTTCGTGTCCTGGGGCTGGTCATGGTTGTAGTAGTAGTCATACAGCGAAACGCCGTTGTAGTTACGCTGTATCAAGCGGCCGCTGGGCGTGTAGTAGTGATACGTCGTGAGTGCAAGGCCAGTGTTCTGAGAGAGTGGATAAACCGTCTGCACCAGGCCCTTGCCGAACGTGGTCTCGCCGGCGATGATCGCGCGGTCATGGTCTTGCAGCGCGCCGGAAACAATTTCAGCCGCGGACGCCGTGCCCTTGTTAACCAGCACGACGATCGGGTATTCCTTGCCGCCGTTGCCGCGCGTCGCGCGATAGGTCTGTTCCGGGAAGGCGCGTCCGCGCTGCGAGACAATGACCTGTCCTTTTTCAAGAAACTTGTCGCATACGGCCACTGCTTCGCTCAACAGTCCGCCAGGGTTACCGCGCAGGTCGAGCAGAAGCCCATCGATGCTGCCAAACTTCTCCAGCGCGTCCGCAAGTTCGCGACCGGTCGTTTCCTGAAAATTGGTGATGTGTACATAGCCGACGTTGGGCCGGATCATGTACGTCAGATCGATGCTGTTGTGCGGAATCTCGTCGCGAATCAGGTCAAACACCAATGGCTTGGCCGCACCCTCGCGGGCGATGGTCAACTGCACGTGCGTGCCCTTGGGTCCTTTGAGCACATTGGCAACGTCTTCGGAATTCATGTTGTCGGTAGACTTGCCGTCCACCGCGGCAATTACGTCGCCGGGCCGGATGCCTGCCTTGTACGACGGTGTGCCTTCAAACGGGCTTACCACGACAATCTTGTTGCCCTGCGGCTGAATCAGCATGCCTACACCGTAGTACTTGCCATGCTGGTCTTCGCGCATCTTCGCGTAAGCTTTGGGATCGTAAAAGCTGGAGTGAGGATCCAGCACGCGCAGCATTCCGGGAATGGCGCCGTCGTAGATGGCCTTGCCGGCTTTGTCGCCGGTCAGTGGTTCCGCGTAGTTCTGTTCCACCAGGTCATACACGGTGGTGAACGATTTCAGGTCGTCGCGCAACGCGGATTCGTCCGTGCTCGATTGCGCACCCAGCCGCTGACTCACCACGGTTCCGAGAAAGCCGCAAACCGTAAAGAAGAGGAGAAGGGAGAACAGAAACCGTCGTGTGCGGGAGGCCATTGTGCGGTAATCCTCAGGGTCCGGAGGCGCAGGGATAGGAAAGCCCTGCCGCGCGGCCCGGGGTCTTCTTGACTCGAAGTATATCATTGGACGTAAGCTGATCTGATAGGTACTCAGCGGAGCGAGAACCGCAGAAATTAGGCTCAGAATCGGCTTGCCGCGCAACCAACTGCATGCGCGGTCAGTCCAACTACCACGTAAGGGTGAGATCGTTTTACTTCGGATGTAGACCGGGCGACGAGAGTAGCCGCATCTTGCTACACCTCGCCGGCGCAGCAGAAGTAAAAACGATCTACGGCCGAACTCAGAGTCATACGAGATGTCCAGACACATGACGTTATTTCCATACCCGAAGTCCGCGGCCATTTTGCTCTTCAGCGCAACCCTCAGCGCCGTCCCCGCACTTGCTCAGACACCTGCCGCCAAGACGCCACCCGTTGAAATAACCCCGCCCGTCACAGGCAAAGTGGTGGAAGACATTGTTGCCCGCGTAAACGACCAGATCATCACGCAGTCGGAATATGACCGCGCTGCAGCCCAGATGGATGCCGAGGCCAAACAGCAGGCCGTTCCGGCGCGCGAGTTGCTACAGAAACAGACCGATCTGCTGCGTGATCTCATTGACCAGCAACTACTTCTCTCTAAGGGCAAGGAACTGGGAATTACGGGCGAAACGGAGTTGATCAAGTCGCTCGACAATATCCGAAAGAAGAACAACCTCGATTCGCTCGAAGACCTGGAGAAGGCGGCGGCGCAGCAGGGTGTCTCCTATGAGGACTTCAAAGCGAGCATCCGCAACGGCATCATCACCCAGCAGGTCGTGCGCGATGAGGTTGGCCGGCATGTCACCATGTCGCCGACCGATGCGCAGAAATACTTCAAAGCGCACGAAAGCGAGTTTGCCCTGCCGGAGTCGGTCACACTGAACGAGATCCTGATCCCCACCCCGGGCAAGACGGCTACCGATTCGCCCGATGCCGATCAGGTCCAGGCTGCGCAGACCCAGGCCGATGCGCTCATCGCGAAATTGGCTGCGGGAGCGAAGTTTGAAGACCTGGCGAAACCTGCGCCCACCGATCCCGCGGCGCCCAAGAGCGTAGTCCTCGGTGAGTTCCACCGCGGCATGTTGGCCAAGGAGATCGAAGATAAGGCCTTTGCTTTGAACGCCGGCCAGTACACGCAGCCCATTCGTACCAAGCAGGGCTTCATCATTCTGCAGATCACCCAGCATACGCCGGGCGGGGAAGCGAGCTTCAAGGATGTCGAGCCCCAGGTCGAAGAAACTCTGTTTATGGAGCGCATGCAGCCGGCTCTCAGGCAATATCTGACCAAGTTGCGCGAAGAGGCTTACGTCGAGTTGAAGCCCGGCGTAGTCGATACCGGCTCCAGTGGGAACGAAATGCGCTTGAGCTACAGCGCCTACACTCCTCCGGCGCCGAAAAAGAAGCAGAAATTTGCTCGTGCCCGCTTCCGTGGCAAGACCCACGAGGTGGAGACGGCGGCGGCTGGCTCAGCTCCGGCGGCAACCGCAACCTCAGCCACCGCGGCTGCAGCGACGGCCGCCACTCCTGCAGCGCAGGCGCCTGCCACTCCTGCGGGCCAGGCTCCTGCCACAGCTGCGGGCCAGGCTCCTGCCACAGCTGCGGCCCAGGCACCTGCCACGGCTGCGGACGCCAAGCCTGCTCCCAAACAGCAAGCCAGCAATGCCGACCAGGGGTTTCAGAAGCCGGGTAAACGAGAGAAGATTCGTTTCGGCCAGGCACCTCGTGAGTCTCTGCCGTCTTCGGCCCAGCAGGTTGCTTCCGCTGCCACGCCAGACAATGGGCCGGCTACGCCCACCGTGACCACTCCTGAGTCGCGTTTCATCAACCCTGACGGCAGCATAAGCGGCGAAGCGCCGGCGGCTCCAGAACGCAAGAGCCGCTTGAGCAGCCGCCCCAAGGTGAAGAAGGTTAAGGACGCAAAGCCGGCGGACGCTGCGGCGGAGGAAACGCCCGACGAGAAGGAATCGGAGAAAGTGCAGAGCGCGCCCCTCGGGCTTGATCCGACGGTCAACCAGAAAAAGCCCAAGGAAAAGCCCGCCGAAAAGACCCGCATCGCCGACCGGCCGAAGCAGCCCGACACGACGCCTGCCCCGTATCTGGGCCAGCAGCCAGCGCCTGCTGCCGGCTCCTCGACGGCTCCGGCTACGGCCCCCGCGGCCACACCGCCGGCTTCCAAGCCTCCGAGTGACCAGCAACAGTAGCAGCGCACAGCAAGCAGAGAATTACCGCAACACGAACAAAACAGTAGGAACCGGCGGGTGCCCCATCCTTTGCGCCGTTTGCAAAGGATGGGAGGCTTGAGGTTTTCCTATGGATGAGCCGAACATCGAACGCAGGCGAAATGAAAGACATCTACGTCGCGGATATAGGCAAGGTCGAGAACCAGCCGGTCGTCTCGTTCTTCTCTGTAGTCTCGAAACAACTTCGCAACCGTAAAGACGGAGGCCAATATCTGGCCCTCACTCTCGGCGACCGCACCGGTCAAATCGAAACCCGCATGTGGGACAACTTCGCCGAGGCCGCTGCCGGGTTGGAACCGGGCCACGTAGTCAGAATCCGCGGCGAGGTCTCCCGCTACAACGGCCGTCTGCAACTCACCCTCGACCGGCTCCGCAAGGCCAGCGCCGATGAGATCGAGTTGGCGGACTACGTTCCCCACACGCAAAAAGACATACACGAGTTGTGGTCTGCGCTGGTGAAGGCGGTCGACAGTTTCACCGATGCTTCCCTCCAGGCGTTAGTGCGCTCCTTCCTTGACGATCCGGTTTTCGCCGCCGCCTTTCGCGAGGCGCCAGCCGCCAAGAGCCTGCACCATGCCTGGATCGGGGGGCTTCTCGAGCACGTGGTCTCGCTCATAGGTATCTGCGACCTGGCCGCGAGCCACTATCCATGGGTCCATCGAGATTTGCTCTTGACCGGCGCCATTTTGCACGACATCGGCAAGCTGGAAGAACTCCGTTGGGGCACCAGTTTCGACTACACGCTGCCAGGCCAACTCGTCGGTCACATTACCATTGGCATCGGCATGATCGAGAAGAAGCTGGCCGCCCTGACAGATTTTCCCCCGAACCTGCGTCTTCTCGTCGAGCACATGGTCTTGAGCCATCACGGCAAACTTGAGTTCGGTTCTCCCAAGCTGCCGATGATTCCCGAAGCCATCCTGCTGCATTATCTCGACGATCTCGATGCCAAGATGCACACCATCCGCAGTGAATTCGAGCGCCACGAGGCCCAGGGAGGCCAGCCGGGCGAGATGACAGATTGGGTGCGTTCCCTGGAGCGCCCACTGCTCAACACGGAGACGTTTCTCAAAGCCAGGCTACAGAGGGAGGAATAGTCATGCAGTATTTGCTGAAAACCGAACCCACTGTCTACGCGTTTGCCGATCTGGTCAAGGAAAAGGAAACTGACTGGACCGGGGTGACCAATCCGCAGGCGGTGAAGCATCTGAGGGAAATGAAAAAGGGCGACCGGCTCGTCATCTATCACACCGGCGACGAGAAGGCGGCGGTTGGTCTCGCCAAAGTGGTTTCAGTCGACGCCACAGATCCCAAGGTGCCGTTGGTACGCATCGCCGTAGGCAAGGCGATCAAGAACCCGAAGACCCTGGCCGACATTAAGCAGCAAAGAATCTTCGAGCAGTCGCCCCTGGTGCGCATCGGCCGGCTCTCGGTCGTCCCCCTGGAAGAAGCCCAGTACGACTGGATCGTCCTCGGCTGACCGCTTCGCTTCGGTCGAGATGACAAAGGGGAGGGCGGTTACCTCCACTGAGAACAGTTTCGATGGTGGTTGAGAACCGCAGCTCCCTCGGCTACGCTCGGGATGACAATCGGCGCTTCACTTCGGTCGAGATGACAAAGGGGGAGGGCGGTGGAGAGATCTGCGGTTCTCCCTCAATCGGCAACAGAACCCACCCACCGAAATCGTCTACAATGAGCAACTAGGCCCAATAAATAAAATGCTACGTTTCTCAACGGCTGGTGAATCTCACGGCGAGTGTTTGATCGCTCTCATTTCCGGCTTGCCTGCGGGCCTCAATGTCGATCTGGAATATGTCGACCGGGAGTTATGGCGGCGTCAACAAGGCTACGGCCGTGGCGGCCGCATGCGCATCGAGCAGGACCGGGCCCACATCCTTTCCGGAGTCCGCCACGGCAAGACGATCGGCTCGCCGGTTTCCATCCAGATCGAAAATCGCGACTGGAAAAACTGGAGCGAGATCCTTCCCGTCGAAGCGGGGGACCCTGAAAAGCACAAAGCCGTAGCTTCCCCGCGCCCTGGCCACGCCGACCTGGCGGGTTCGCTCAAATATGACTTTCCTGACGCTCGCTACGTGCTCGAGCGGGCATCCGCGCGCGAGTCCACGTCGCGTGTGGCCGCCGGCGCGCTGGCGAAGCTGTTGCTTAAACCACTCGGCATCGAGGTTTCGAGCCACGTCGTGCGCGTGGGCCGGGTCGATCTGCCCCGCATCGCCACCTGGGACGAAATCGCAACCCTGCATGGCCGTGAAGAGGTCCTGCTGAATTGCGTCGATCCCGAGACCGAAGAAAAGATGAAGGCCGAAGTGGATCACGCCCTGCGTACGGGCGACTCTATCGGCGGCGTGTTCGAGGTCGTCGTCCACGGTGCTCCCGCGGGCCTCGGCACGTATGCTAACTGGGACGAGCGGCTCGACGGCCTGCTGGCCTGGGCAGTCATGTCCCTGCAGGCAGTCAAGGCTGTGGAACTGGGCCAGGGAGTCACGGCTGCACAGTCGTTCGGGTCTGCCGTGCATGACGCCATTGGCTACAGTGAAGAACCCGCAGATGGAGCACAAACCCGGTTTACCCGCGAGCGGAACAACGCAGGCGGCATCGAGGGCGGTATCTCCAACGGGCAAGACATTGTCGTACGCGGATACTTGAAACCCATTTCGACGCTGCGGCGGCCTCTCGGCTCCGTCTCCTACAGCACGCGGGAAACAACCAAAGCGGCTTACGAACGATCCGACGTCTGCGTGGTGCCTGCTGCTGGCGTGGCGGCTGAGGCGATGGTAGCCTTCGTGATTGCGAAGCTGGTGCTCGAAAAGTTCGGCGGCGACTCGGCCGGCGAACTCATCAGAAACTACCAGGGATACCTGGAGCAGATTCGCAAGTTTTAGGAAAAGATACCTGTCCGATGGTCTATCCAATCGTCAAGTTTCCTGACCCCATCCTGCAGCGGCCGGCTGAGCCCGTGACCGTGTTCGATGAGGATCTACGCAAGCTTGTCGACGATATGTTCGAGTCGATGTACGCGGCCCATGGAATCGGCCTCGCCGGCCCGCAGATTGGCGTAGCCAGACGGTTGACGGTCATCGACCTCAGCTTCCAGAAAACTCCAGAAGACAAGCTGGTGTTGATCAACCCTGAAGTCGTGAAGCGCGAAGGAAAGCTTTACGAGGAAGAGGGCTGTCTCAGCCTGCCCGACATTCGCGAGAAAGTAGCGCGCGCCGCAAAAGTGACCATACGGGCGCAGGATGTGGAAGGGAACTGGTTCGAACGCGAGGCCGGCGATTTGCTTGCCCGCGCCTTTCAGCATGAGATCGACCACCTCGACGGCATCCTCTTCATCTACCGCATCAGTGCCTTGAAGCGCGACTTTGTCCTGCGCAAGATCCGTAAACTACAGCGAGCCGGAGATTGGTAGGCGATGGCATCCGTTCATGAAGCTCATCTTTTGTGGCACCCCGCAGTTCGCGATTCCTACGCTGAAGGCGCTGCTTGGCGCGGGTCATACGATCGCGCTGGCCGTTACCCAGCCTGACCGTGTACGCGGGCGCGATCACGAGCCCTCTCCACCTCCCGTAAAGGTTTTGGCCGTCGAGTCTGGCTTGCCGGTCGTGCAACCGGAGAAAATCAAAAACAATCCGGAGTTTCGCGCGCTCATCGAGTCGATTCAACCGGATGCGATCATCGTGGTTGCCTACGGGCGCATCATCCCCGACTGGATGCTGCGTTTGCCACGGTGGGGCAACCTCAACCTGCACGCTTCTCTGCTTCCCAGCTACCGCGGCGCTGCGCCCATCCAATGGGCCGTGGCCAACGGCGAGACAGTGACCGGTGCAACCACCATGCGCATCGATCAGGGGCTCGATACGGGCGACATTTTGTTACAGAGATCGTTACCGATCGCACCTGACCAGACTGCCGAGCAACTGTTTCCGCTGCTGGCTGAAGACGGTGCTGCCCTGATGGTCGAAACCCTCAGCGGGCTTGAGGCGGGAACCATCGCACCCGTTCCGCAGGACCACGCCGCAGCTTCGCTTGCGCCGATCCTTGAGCGTGAGGATGCCCTGGTCGACTTCACTCGCACCGCGGCCGAAATCTACAACCGCTGGCGTGGTTTCCAGCCCTGGCCGGGAGCCTATACGTTCTTTCGCGGCAAGAAGCTCACGCTGCATCGCATGGCGCCGGTGGAGTCCGGAGCCGTCCAGCTTTCTCCCGGCGAGCTGACAGCGGAGGGCAACCGGCTCTTTGTCACCGCGGGATCGGCCACACGCCTGGAGTTGTTGGAGATTCAACTGGAAGGGAAGAAGAGAATGCCCGTCGCCGATTGGCTGCGGGGAACGCCTCTACAACCCCGCGAGCGCCTGGGTGCGGCTTGACTGAGTTGACATCATGAGCCGTCTCATCGCCCCTGCCCGCAAGGCTGCTTTCGAACTGTTGCTCGAGCTCCGGAACAAGCCCGGGTCGCACAGCGACGTCCTGCTCCGCTCAAGACGGGTCGAGTCGCTCTCCGCGATCGATAAGAACCTGGCCACCACTCTGGTGATGGGCGTACTGCGATGGGAGATGGTCCTCGAAGACCGCATCCGCGGCTTCCTGACCAGGGAGGGCGGCCTGGCCGAACCGGTACAGATTGCGCTCGAGCTAGGAGCGCTGCAGTTGCTGCTGCTTGATCGCATCCCAGCCCACGCCGCCATCAACGAGAGCGTGGAGCTTGCAAGGCAGTCTGGTAATGAGTACGCCGTAGGTATGGTCAATGCGGTCCTGAGGAAGCTGGCGCAAACCCCACGGCTGAATGCAAGCGATCCTGTGCTTGCGTCCGATGCCCATCCTTCGTGGATCGTCGAACGTTGGGCAGAAGCGTACGGCCTTGAAGCTGCTTCCGCCATTTGCTGTTACGACCAGGCGCCTCCACCCTCTACCATTCGGCTGGTCTCGCCGAATGCGGCCTCGGCGCTCGAAAGAGAAGGCTTCCAAATGGAGCCGGGCAGCTTCGTCGCCCAGGCCCGGCGCGTGACCGCGGGAGACGTAAACGCCGTTACGGCACAGTCATTGCTACGTATACAGGACGAAGGCTCGCAGTTGATCGCCGAGCTGGCCGGCCATGGCACAGCTATCCTCGACTGCTGTGCCGCTCCTGGCGGCAAGACTGCCATTCTTGCTGAGCGAAATCCTGAAGCCGAGATCGTTGCCTGTGACGTAAGCGTGCACCGCCTGAAGGCGATGCAGTCCATACCAGCACTGCGAGATGTCCATTTCCGTGTTCTCGATGCGACAGACTTGCCGTGGCAGAAGCATTTTGACCTGATCCTTTGCGATGCTCCCTGCAGCGGAACAGGAACGATGGCCCGCAACCCCGAAATCAGACACAGGATCACCGTAGAAGATTTCGAGCGTCAGCATGAGCGCCAGGTACGCCTGCTATGTTCGGCCATGCGCGCTCTCCGCGAAGGTGGCCGATTGGTCTATTCGACCTGCTCACTCGAGCCGGAAGAAAATGAGCGGGTGGTGACCGAGGCCCTCGGGCGCGAAAAGGGATTCCGTCTGCAACCCTGGCCGGAGCAGATCCGTACTTTGGAGGCCCAGGGAACGCTGAACGCAGGCACTCTACAGCATCATTTCCGCGCAGGCACATCCGGCAACTACCTGCGCACGCTGCCCGGCAGCTACGCCGGAGACGGCTTCTTCGCTGCCTGCCTCACCCGCGACTAGCTCTGCTTCTTTCCCTGCATTCGTTGCAGAGAAAGGCGGGATACGCCGGGCGGTGTTGCCCACTCAAGCCAAAACCGGGCTTGAATGGGGCACCCGCGGCTTTCTCTTCGGGTATTGGTGATGGAATGGGGGTGCAATCACGAGGTCCTGCACGTCTTCCCATCCCGCCAGATCGAGGGCAGTGCCGCCGAATGAACCCGCTAGAATGGTTGATGGCCGTCGTCAAGAGATATCTCAACTAGCATCCGGAGATTTCCATGAACGTTACGAGCGGACCCCACGACAATCACGGCCTCACCCGCGAGGCCCATCCCCGTTGCGCGCGCGTATCCTGCTGCGAACCACCTGCCGAACACGATCATGACCACGACCATGAACATGGCTTTGAGATCGCCGAAGTGCTCCGTGTCGTCTTCGTAGCGCTCGCGGCGGCGGCGGTCTGGTTCCATCTGTGGGAGCCGTTTCCTCGAGTCAGCGTAATAGGGCTGGCGGCCACTCTGATCGGCGGCTACCCGATCTTCAAAGAGGCATTCGAGAATATCCTCGAACGCCGGATGACCATGGAGCTTTCGATGACCATCGCGCTCGTGTCTGCGCTGGCTATCGGGGAGTTCTTTACCGCGCTGGTCATCACCGCGTTTGTGCTGGCGGCCGAAATCCTCGAAGGACAGACCGTAGGCCGTGGACGGCGGGCCATTCACGACATGCTGAACTTTCTTCCGCAGACCGCCAGCGTGGTCCGGAACGGTCAGACCTTCGAAGTGGCTACCGATACGATCCTCTCAGGAGAAATTGTCCTTATTCGCCCCGGCAGCCGGATTCCCGTCGATGGCCAGGTCGTCAGTGGGCACTCGTTTGTAGAGGAGGCAGCGATTACGGGCGAGCCGATGCCCAGCGAAAAGATAGCCGGCAGCGCTGTCTACGCCGGCTCCATCAACCAATCCGGCACTCTTCAGGTTCTTGCCGAGCGCCTGGGTAAGGAAACCACCTTCGGCAAGATTATTGAAGCGGTCGAAAGGGCGGAGCATTCGCGCGCGCCTATCCAGAAGACGGCCGACCGGCTGGCCGGCTATCTGGTCTACTTCGCGCTGGGCGCGGCGGCGCTCACCTTTCTCATCACGCGCAACATCCAGGCGACCATATCAGTTGTCATTGTGGCTGGAGCGTGTGGCATCGCAGCGGGCACTCCGCTTGCCATCCTCGGCGCAATTGGCCGCGCCGCGCGACAGGGCTCCATCATCAAGGGTGGAATTTATCTGGAAGCGTTGGGGCATCTGGATACCGTCTTTCTCGACAAGACGGGCACGCTCACTCACGGGACGCCTCTGGTCGCCGGGATCAGCGCCGCACCGGGCATCTCAGAGCAGGTGATTCTCAAAGCGGCAGCCAGTGCTGAAAGCGGTTCGGAGCATCCGATTGGGCGCGCAATCGTTCGCTTTGCGGAACAGCAGAATATTCCCGTCTCCCATCCCGATGATTTCGAGTACAGGATCGGCCGCGGGGTGCGGGCCTCGCTGCATGGGCTTGAGACCATCGTCGGTAGCCGCCACCTGCTGGCAGAACTCGGGGTTGACTTGCCGCAACGAGCAGATGCCGCTCACGGGACCGAGGTTCTCGTCGCACAAGCAGGGCGCTACCTTGGCTCCATTCTGGTAACGGATCAGTTGCGTGACAGCTCCGCGCCGGCGGTAAGAGCGCTCACGGATATGGGCATCAACGTTGTCTTGCTCACCGGAGACGTAAAGGCGGCGGCGAAGGCCGTCGCCGATCGCCTTGGCATCGTTCAGGCCTATTCCGAACTCCTGCCCGAACAGAAGACCGCGTTTATTGCCGAGCGCGTCAAGAAAGGCGGCACTGTAGCGATGCTCGGAGACGGCATCAACGACGCTCCCGCGCTCAGTGAAGCGACGGTCGGTGTCGCCATGGGAGCCGGCACCGATGTTGCCCGTGAAAGTGCCGATGTCGTGCTGATTGGTAACGATCTGATGAAGTTCGTCGAAACCGTCCGCATCGCCCGCAATTGCCGCCGGATTATTTTCCAGAATTTCTACGGAACACTGATTGTCGATACGATCGGAATCGGCCTGGCCGCGGTTGGTTTACTGAATCCATTGTTTGCCGCGTTTATTCATGTCGCATCCGAGTTGACCTTCATTTTGAATTCGACACGGCTGCTACCGCCCAGAGAGCGCAACAAGGTTTCCAGACCTGAGCAGGTGCCGGTACAAGCTTAGAGGATGGCGCCATGCGGCCATTTCATCGGTCACCCGTTGTAACCAGAATCCTTACGGTGCTGTTGTGGATTCTTGTGCTGTTGCTGGCATTTTTCTACTACCGGCTTCTAGTGACGCGACACATCTGGTTGGACTAAAAGCGCGCCCGTGGCGGGACCAACCAGCGGCTGCACTTCAACGTTGCCTCCAAAGCCGGTGAGGCAAGAGGTAGGTGAAGCCCACAAACTCTTCCCACTGCGTCGAAGTAGAGGTGAGGCCATGATCGATCCCGGCATCCATCACAAGATTTTTCTTGACCGGATACGAGACTGCCCACAAATTGCCAACTGCATTTCCGTTTGTAAGTGGCTGAGTGAAATGCCAGAGTTCACCGGCGGCTGTCAGCGGTCCCAGCGGGTGTGAAATCGAGAGAGTCTGGCCGAATTGCCCTCGGCGAACGATGCCTTGGGCCTGTTCGGTGAAGATGCCGTTCACGTCGAAGTGGAAGCCTCCGAGGTCGTCGCTCACCAGCACCAGCGCACTGTTGCTGAACGTGCCGATGTCGAGCTCTGGCGCTGGGCTCGCGTAAATGCGATGGATGTAGCTGAGGCTAACGGTGGGCTTGTGCCCCTCACCGGGCCATACAACTGCTTGCAACCCGGCGAAGACCTCGCCGGGGCGATTCCCTGAGAGAGCATCGCCGGTAGCTCCGGCTGCATGAACAAGCGGCTCCGTCAGGGCCAGCAATTGAAGGCGGGATGCGACGGTGAGCTTCGTGACCTGGTTGATGCCGACACGCTTTGTAAATTCCTGCGAGGTCTCGGCATAGAGACTACCGTTCTCAAATTGCAGATAGCCCACGGGAGTCAATGTCGCGGGCGTGGAGACCGTGGGACGGCCGGGATTCGCCTCGGGTGTGTCCACGGCAGTCGACTGGGCAAAAATTCGCGCAATACATAGCAATGCAGCCGCCCCCACGAGGGCGCGGCGAAGTTGTCGCATCAAGATAGGCTCCAGAAAGAGGTGAGGTCACATGTCGAAGCGTCTGTTTTGCTTGGTTCTGGGTTAGACGCATGGAAGCTGGATGCGTGGAGGTTGAAACGGCGGCGAAGTAGAAGGGCTGGGATAATGACGCACTCTGTGGAATGGAGGGAGGCGTTACGACGGCTACAGCCGGAGGTCGCATCTCCGTAGCCGGGAGGCAGTGAAAGCCGCAGCAGGAACAGACCCCGTTGCCATCGTCGTTGGTGGGCGGCGATCCTTTATCTGCGACGTGAGCACGGCCGACGTGTTGACTGCCAAAACCATCGCGCGCAAAACATGCCGGTGAGACGATGCTCATCACAACCAGCAACGTACACAGCAGAAGCCCTGTGGCTTGGCCTCGAGTTGTGACCGGATCGAGCATACCTTCAAGAGGATCGCACGTTTACGCCAATACCCTGAGAGAAAGCCGAGGGTGCCCCATTCAAGCCGGTTGGCTTGAGTGGGCGACACTGCCCGGCGTATCCTGCTTTTATTCTCTGGGATCTACAACAACGGTACGGCCGATCGAATGCCTCACACGCCGCGCCCTTACTGGGCAACCTTCAACGTAACAATGGCTCCTGGTTCTACGCGATGGCCGGCACTCGGCGTCTGCGCCAGTACCGTCCCTGCGGGATCGACCGTGCTGACAGGCGCCAGGTCTGCCCCAGACGTCGGTGCAGGTTCATAGTTCGCCTGGATCGGGCCAGCCTTCAACCCGGCATGCGTGATCATCGCCGACGCGGTCGTCAGCGGTAAACCGGTCAACGACGGCATCACCATCGCGGGCGCCTGCGTAGGCGATGGCCCGCTGATAAGCAGGCTCACACTTGGGCGCTCCACGCCTGCCGCGCCCTGCTCAGGATTCTGCGCAATGACCGTTCCCGGAACGGCGCCGCTGTAAGGCATCTGCGCCGACTCTTCCAGATCCAGACCTAAGCGGCGTACCTCGATCGAAGCGACGCGCTCCTGCTGACCTACGACTTTGGGAATCGCCACCCGTTGTGGTCCCAGGCTCTCGGTCACGCGCATCCGCCACTCCCGGCGGACGATTGCTCCGGGCTGCGGCGACTGCGCCAGAATTCGTCCAGCAGGCACCTCTGCGCTGTAGTACTTGTTATCGACACCGAGGTTTAATCCCAGATTGGTCGCGCGGTGAATCGCCTCAGAGGCCGTGAGTCCCTGCAGATCGGGAACCTTCACTTCCGCACCGTGAATCGCGAATTGCATCGTCGTCACAGCCGAGATCAGCGCCGCCATGGCAAGCGCCAGCCCAGCCAGAATGAACCGGAAGAAGCCAATCATGCCGGTCCACCATAGGTGATGGCAAGCGCCAGCACAGCAAAAATGAACCGGAGGAAGCCAATCATGCCGGTCCACCATAGGTGATGGCAAGCGCCAGCACAGCAAAAATGAACCGGAAGAAGGCCATCATGCCGGTCCACCATAGGTGAGGGCGAGCGCCAGCCCAGCAAAAATGAACCGGAAGAAGGCCATCATGCCGGTCCACCATAGGTGATGACGTAATCGATTGTGGCAGCCTTCTCAAGCATCTTCGATACCGAACAATACTTATTCTTAGACAGCGCAACCGCATCTTCGGCTGCCTTCGGCGACACGCCTGCGTTGAGGTGGTACGTAAGGTGAATATGCGTAAACGTACACGGAGGGTCAGGCGCCTGCTCGGCCTCCGCGGTCACGCTTAGCGAAGTCAACGGCTCGCGCTTTTTGCGCAGAATCGAAACCACATCGACCGAGGTACAGCCGCAAAGAGCCATCAACACCAGTTCCATAGGACTGGCGCCTGCCTGGCGCGCGCGATCTCCATCGATGACAACGTGATGCCCGCTGGCGGACTCAGCGTCATACCTCTGCGCATTCTGGGTGTCTGGCTGCCAGGTCACCTTTGCCTGCATTCCTGAAGTTTATCCATTTACCACCTGGGCAAGGGGTGGGGTGTCGGCGGCTGACCTCTCCTGGTTAACCTTCTTTCGGGGGATTTGTCTCCCCTGATCAGGCTGTTTTTCCCGAGGGGCTCTTGACACCACGATACAGGCCGGCGATGCCGAAGCTGTAAGGTGTCCAGGAAACCTGCTCGAAGCCCACCGAGCGCATGCTCTCCAGCATTTCAGCCGGCGCGGGGAACCTCTGTACCGACGAGGGAAGGTAACGGTAGGCCCCGGAAGCTCCAGAGATGAGGCCGCCGATGGTGGGAAGAACCCGCCGGAAATAATAGGCATACAGCTTGCCCATAAGGCCGCCAGGCTCGCTGAAGTCCAGGATTCCCAGCTCACCACCCGGCTTCAGAGTGCGGTAGAACTCTTCCAGGCCGGCCCGGTAATTTGCCAGGTTGCGAAAGCCGAAGGCCGTGGTGAGCAGGTCGAGGGAACCGGGCGCCAGGGGCAGTTGAAGGGCATCAGCCTCGAACGCGAGCCCTCCGCGGGGCACGAACTTGGCTGCGCCCCGTACCAGCATCTGGTGCGCGAAGTCGGCTGCCAGCACCGGGGCTCCGCCTTTGGGTCTGCGGCGCAGCAGCGCCAGCGTCATATCACCTGTGCCGCAGCAAAGGTCGAGCACCTGGGCTTCGGGTCGCGCCAGTATCGGGCGAAAAGTGCTGGCCGCGCGCCACCACCATATCCGGTCGATGTTGCAGGAGAGAACGTGGTTCAGCAGGTCGTAGCGCGGGGCGATCTGGTCGAACATCGACCGTACCGCGGCTGCCGCACTGGCCTCGTCCCCGGTTCCTTCAGGCTGGGCTCCCTCTGTCTTTACTCCGGCCACAGCTACTTCTGTCCTTTGGAAACCAGCCGCATGGAATCGATGGCCGCCACGACTTCGGCGTCGGTCACGTCGTCCACCACGACCGCCTTGCCCAGGCCCTCGAGCAGCACGAAGCGCCGCACACCGGCTCGATTCTTCTTGTCTCCCGAGGCCGCTCGCAGCAGCCGTTTTGCGCTCAGAGCGGGCAGCGCAGGCGGTGCAAAGGCAAGAATCAGCGCCGTGTACCGGCGCACCGCTTCTGCCGTGAGCAGCTTGCGCGCCAGGCTGAGGTGCAGCGCGGCGATCATGCCCCAGGCAATGGCTTCGCCGTGCAACAGGACGCGATAGCCCGTGGCCGCTTCAATCGCATGACCGATGGTGTGGCCGAAGTTCAGAATCATGCGCACGCCAAACTCGCGCTCATCGAGACCGACGACTTCGGCCTTCATGCGAATCGACGCAGCGACCATCTTTTCGAGCGCCGCCGCATCGCCCCGGTCGATCTTTTCGCGCTGGCTCTCGATGAAGCGGAACAGAGCTGGATCGCGGATCAACCCGGCCTTGATGCTCTCGTAGACCCCGGCGCGCAATTCCCGCTGCGGCAGGGTACGAAGCAAGGCAATATCCACCAACACGTCTTGCGGCGGATAGAAGCATCCCACCAGGTTTTTGCCGCTCTGCAGATTGACCGCGGTCTTGCCGCCCACCGAGGAGTCGACCTGGGAGAGCAGGGTCGTGGGTATCTGCAGGTAGTCGATGCCGCGCATATAGATCGCGCTGAGAAATCCACCCAGGTCGCCGGTGACGCCTCCACCGAAAGCGATGAGCAGGGAAGACCGGTCTGCACCGGCTTTCGCCATTTCAGTTGCAAGCCGTTCTACCTGCGCCATGCGCTTGTGGCTTTCGCCCGCGGGCAGAAAGAGCACGATGGCTTGGCGCGCTCCCAGGGCAGCCTGGAATTGCTTACCCCACAGTGCCCAGATTTCAGGAGCGGTGAGAACAAAGATGAGTCCGCGGGGATTGGCGGCCAGCACCGCGAGGCGCTTCGATAGAGAACCAAGGGTGCCGTTTCCCACTGCAACGGTGTACTGGCCAAGTTTGGTTTTGACGGTGATCTTGCGCACGGATAGGTCCATCGTATCGCAACCGGCAAACCACCTGAAGCGCTTCGCCTTCGCCAGGCGCCTGCTCTAAAACTGCTTCAGGGGGTACTGGTGATATGGGGTCTGGTGGAGAGCAGGGAGGCTACCGTAGCCGCCAACACCACCAGGACGATCACGCCAAGCGACACCGCAATGGGTACATGGACCCAGTTGGAGAGCAGCATCTTGAAGCCTACAAAGCCAAGAATTGCGGCCAGGCCAACGTGCAGGTAACGCAGCCGGTCGAGCAAGCCGGCCAGCAGAAAGTACAGCGACCGGAGGCCGAGAACCGCGAAGATGTTCGAGGTGTAGACCACGAAGGGATGATGAGAGATGGCCAGCACCGCCGGAACGGAATCGAGCGCGAACACCAGATCGACCAACTCGACGGCGACAACGGCGGCGATGAAGGTGGCTCTGGCATTGCCCTTCCACCGCGTTGTCCACTGGTTGAGCCATTTCGAAGACGTGGGTTCCTTCTCCTTCTTCTTCAACAGACGCCACGCAGCGATCACCAGGAACGCGCCGAACACATACTGGATCCAGGAGAATCGCTCCAGCAGCGCAATGCCGGCGAATATGAACACTCCGCGCATCACGATAGCGCCGAGGATGCCCAACAAGAGCGCTTTTCTTTGCACCTTTGTATCGAGGCCAAAGGCGCGGAACATCAACAGGAAGACGAACAGGTTATCGATGCTGAGCGAGAGTTCGATCAGGTAGCCGGAGGCAAACTCGAGCGCCATCTGACGGGTTTCGACATGATCGATCCAAACCCCGAAGCCGGCGGCGAACGCGAACAGAAACAGGACAAAGATCAGATTCTGGCGGGTTTGCGTGGCTGGCTTGCCTCGACCCAGAACGGCAAGGTCGATGACGATCAGCAGCAGAACCATGATATGAAAGCCTATCCAATACGCCACCGGTTCGCCGTCGAGCATCATTCCATCCTAGCCTAGTGCCTAGTACGGGTTTTGCTCCCGTTCCCGGGATGCCGGCTGAGGGGCAAGGCAGGCTGACCAGCCGCCGGACATTGTCTCTCGACGAAGGGAAACGGCCGTACCCAGGATGGAATCCAGGATGAAATCCAGGATGAAATTCTGGGTACCCTTGGATCTTGCGCCAAGGCAGCACACTTATTCCAACTACCTTCGTGTGGTTACGGTTGGCATCTAAGTCTTCGTCATTTGACTCCAAGGAGACTCGATATGACTCTGTGGCGCCCCGACCCCACTTTCTACCCTTCGCCCAAGATGGCCATGCAGGCTCCTTCTGAGCGGCTGGCCTTCGTCGCGATGCTCAACGGCGGGAACAGCGGCCGCCACGACGCACTGAGCGTTGTGGACGTCGATCCCGCATCCTCGGGTTACGGCAACATCGTCGGCCAGGTGGATATGCCGAACCTCGGCGACGAGTTGCATCATTTCGGCTGGAACGCATGTAGCGCATGCCTGTGCCCGCATGCTCCGCATCCTCACGTGGAACGCCGTTATCTGGTCGTGCCGGGCATCAACTCGTCACGCATCCACATCGTCGACACCAAGCCCGATCCGCGCAAACCGCAGATCGTGAAGGTAATTGAACCGGAGACGTTGGCGGCTCGCACGGGATACGCATCGCCCCACACCGTGCATTGCGGTCCCGACGGAATCTTCCTCAGCGCGCTGGGAGCCCCTGATGGCGGCGGCCCCGGCGGAATATTCGTAATGGATACTGAGAGCTTTGAGGTCCTCGGCAAATGGGAACTGGATCGGGGCACTCAGAAACTTGCATACGATTTCTGGTGGCATCTGGGTTTCGACACCGCCATTACCAGCGAATGGGGAACGCCCAGCATGGTCGGCAATGGAGTCAATCCTGAAATTCTGCTGAGCGGGGGTTACGGCCACCGGCTGCACGTCTGGGATCTGCTTAAGCGGCGTCATCAGCAGGAAATCGATTTGGGCCCCGAGTATCAAATGGCCCTGGAACTTCGACCGGCCCACAATCCGACTCGTGCCTACGGTTTCCTCGGAGTGGTGCTTTCTCTGAAGGACCTCTCGTCGTCGATTTGGCTCTGGCATCGCAACGAGGGTAAATGGGAGATCAGGAAAGTGATCGAGATTCCCGCCGAGCCTGCCGATCCGGCAGCCTTACCTCCACTGCTTCAGGGCTTTAAGGCCGTTCCACCATTCGTCACTGATATCAATCTTTCCCTTGACGACCGTTTCCTCTATGTTTCCTGCTTCGGTACCGGAGAATTCCTGCAGTACGACGTCTCCGATCCATTCCAGCCGCGGAAAACCGGATCGGTGCACCTGGGTGGCATCGTGCGCAAGGCTGCCCATCCCAGGCAACCCAAAGTTCCATTGAACGGTGGTCCGCAAATGGTGGAACTCAGCCGCGACGGAAGGCGCATCTACTTTACGAACTCGCTATACAGTCCATGGGACGCGCAGTTTTATCCGGAAGGCATCCGGAGCTGGATGGTCAAGCTCGACGCCAACCCCGAAGGCGGCATGCAAATCGATCCAAAATTCTTCGTCGATTTCGGTGAACTCCGTGGCCATCAGATCCGCCTGGAAGGCGGCGACGCCTCATCCGACTCCTTTTGCTACGCATGAAAAGTCAACTTGCAGCCTGGTCCATACTCTTCCTGCTGGGCGCCTATCACGGCCTCAATCCCGGAATGGGGTGGTTGTTCGCGGTGGCTCGTGGCATGCAGGAGCATAGTGCTCGAGCGGTGGCGTGGTCGCTGCCGCCCATTGCCCTCGGTCACGCCCTGTCTATCGGCATGGTGATCCTCGTTGCTGGAGTGGCGCAGGTGGCGCTGCCGCTGACGTACATCCGCATAGTCATTGGCGTGTTGCTGGTGGGGCTCGGTGTATCAAAGCTGATTCGAAGCCGCCACTTCCGCTGGGGCGGCATGCAAGTAGGTTTTCGCGACTTGACGATATGGTCATTTCTCATGGCGTCGGCGCACGGCGCCGGCCTCATGGTGTTACCGGTGGTGCTGGCGGCGCCTCACGCGCATCACCACGCTGCTTCACAAGCTGGCACTGGCCTGTGGGCGATGCTCATCCACACACTCGGGTATTTCGCCGTGACCTCGGCGATGGCGTTGCTCGTCTATCAGAAATTCGGCCTGGCCATGCTGCGGAGGTCGTGGATCAATTTGGATCTGATTTGGGCGATCGCTCTCGTAGTAACCGGTCTCGTAGCGCTGCCATTTGGAATGAAAACCGATTGACGGCGGTACTGGTTGTATCGGATCGTTGTTCGAGTCCCCAGAGTCGGTTGCAACCAGGAAAGTTCAGGATCGGGAGGGAAAACGGTGAGCACACGAGCAGAACTACTTGCACAACGAATCGCACAGGGCGCGGACGCGCTTGCGAACTACGCACAGGAACTGTCCGAAGCCCAATGGCACACGGTCGTGCCACCCGACGGCCGTGAGGTCGGTGTGGTGATTCACCATGTGGCAAGCGTCTACCCGATCGAAGTCCACCTGGCAACCGAGGTCGCTCAAGGAAAGCCAATCGCAGGGATCACCTGGGCCGGTGTGGCTGAAATGAACGCCAAACACGCTCACGCGCACCACGCGGTAAGCAAGCAGGACGCGATCGAGCTCCTGCGACGCAATGGTCACGTAGCCGCGGATGCGGTGCGCACCTTCAGTGACGAGCAGCTCGACCGCGCCTCGCCCGTCTCGTTGAACGCCGATGCGCCCCTCACGGCCCAATTCCTGATCGAAGACCACGCAGTGCGACACAGCTGGCACCACCTCGCCAAGATCAAGGCCGCACTGAACAACGCTCCGTAAAGCCGTGGACCTTAGAAAAAGGCGGGGGGCTAGATTGGATCAGAGCTGTCCAAATGAGCCCTTTCAAGCTAAAGAAGGGAAACCAACCTGCCTAAGAAAAGACGAGTCGTCTTTGAAGAAGCTGCTTTCGAGTTGCTATATGGATGCCGCTTGAGCGTATGCGGCTGCCAGACGAAGGGTACGGCTACCTCGCCGCAGCGAGCTTTAGCCGTGCCGTAGATAGGCCAAAACTCGACGGGCTTTGGCCCCTGCGGTACGGATTTTTGCCTATGCTACGTACCGTCCTATACGCTTCCCACCGGTCTTAAATTCAACGCCAGTTCCGGCGTGATCAGCGGAACCGCCAGCGAGCTGGGCGAGTTCAAGTTCACAATCACGGTTTCCGATTGGGCCAGCCGTGTATTCTTTTTCAACGCATGAAACGGATTCTTACTGCGGCGACCCTCGTCCCTCTGGTCCTGCTGCTTCTGCTCAAGGGATCGTTCTGGATGGTGATCCTGCTCACGGCGGTGGTTGCTGGGCTGGCCACGTGGGAATATCTGACGATCGCTGACGACCACGGAGCGAAGACGCCGCGCATTCCGGTTCTGCTTGGCATCGCGGTGCTTTTTGCAGCGACCTATCGAAATACAGCGCTCATGCTGCCGGCGCTCGGGCTTTTGAGCCTCATCCTTTTTATTTTTTGCAGTTTTCGGTCGCCGTTGGAGCGGGTTCTTCCCGATACGGCCTACTCGGTTTTCGCGCTGTTGTACCTGGGCCTTACCTTGACTACGCTGCCGCTGGTGTGGGTGCAGCAGGATGGCCCCTCGATCCTGGTCTTTCTTTTCTTCGTCGTCTGGACGGGCGATATTGCCGCGCTTTACATCGGCCGTCCATTTGGGCGCACCAAGCTGGCGCCTCGCATCAGTCCTAATAAGAGCTGGCAGGGAAGTGCCGCATCGCTCGCCGGAAGCCTGCTGATTACCTGGCTTTTGGTGTCGGTGGCTCCGGCAACCGACATTCTCCACTTCACCACGCCTCTGACGCATTGGCTTCTACTTGCGGTGGTCTTGAATGTGTTCGCCCAGGTGGGCGACCTGGTTGAGTCTGCGATCAAGCGGGGGGCCGGCGTGAAGGACTCGGGCTCCCTGTTGCCGGGCCACGGAGGCATCCTTGACCGCATCGATGCGCTCCTACTGGCTGGCCCCGCGCTGTGGTACGCTCTATGGGTTCAACAGTATTTCCACCAGGTTAGCTTGCGTTGAAGCACATTTGCATTCTCGGTTCTACGGGTTCCATCGGGACCAGCACCCTCTCGATCATTGAGCGTTACCCGCAGCGATTCGCGGTCGCCTCGCTGGTCGCGGGCAAAAATGTGGACCTGGCTTTCGAGCAATGCCAGCGATGGACCCCCCAGGTAGTATCCGTAGCCACGGAAGAGCTGGCCAGCCTGCTGGCCGCGCGTCTCAAGGCGGCGGGTATCAAAGGCATCGAGGTTCTTTATGGAACCGCCGGAACCGTACGCGCGGCGACCCTGGCGCGGGTAGATTTCGTCGTATCTGCGATTGTCGGCCTGGCAGGACTCGAAGCAACCTACGCCGCGGTTGCCGCTGGCAAGCCGGTCGGGCTTGCGAATAAAGAGGCAATGGTCGCCGCCGGGGAAATTCTCAAGCGGGAAGCGCGCCGCGGCAACGTACCGCTGCTCCCCATCGACTCGGAACACAATGCCATCCACCAGTGCATGCGCGGGGGAACGGCCCAGGAGGTTCGCCGCATCTGGCTGACCGCTTCGGGCGGCCCGTTTCGCCAGCTTCCGGCTGACCAGTTCCAGCACATTACCGTGCAGCAGGCGCTCAAGCACCCCACCTGGGTCATGGGGCAGCGCGTCACCATCGACTCGGCTACGCTGCTGAACAAGGGCCTCGAGGTCATCGAAGCCTGCCGCCTGTTCGATCTGCCTCCTTCTGCCGTCCGCGTGACGGTACATCCACAATCGGCCGTTCATTCGCTGGTCGAGTTCGTCGATGGAAGCCTCCTGGCGCAAATCTCTGTCACGGATATGAGGCTGCCAATTTTGTACGCGCTCAGTTTTCCGGAGCGGGTGCCCAGCGAACTCACGTTCGACATGACCACCCTGGGCCAATTGAATTTCGAACCGCCTGATTTGGAACGGTTTCCCTGCCTTCGTCTGGCTTACGAGGCCGCCGAAACCGGGGGAGCTGCGTGCATTGCATTGAACGCGGCCGATGAGGTCGCGGTAAAGGCATTCCTCGAAGGCACCATTCCGTTTATGAGTATCCCGCGTACAATTGAGGCAGTTCTTGAGGTAACGCCTTCGACGCATCCCGAGACGATCGAGGAAGTTCTTGAGCTGGACCAGGAAGCGCGAAGGGTTGCGCAAAACATTGTTTCAGGGGTTTCCCCTGCCCTGCGTTGAGCTGTTTTTCGGCATTGTGCTCACCGCAAACGGCTATTTCCAGTCCATACTCGGGTAGTGGAGATGTCCCAGCCAACGAGGCTGAGCCGGTAGAGAGGTCATTGAGCGAATTTCTATGTCTTTTTTTCTAACCAGCACTGTTTCCATGCTCGTTGTGCTCGGCATCATGGTTCTGGTGCACGAGTTTGGCCACTTCGCCGTCGCCAAGTTGTGCGGTGTTCGTGTCGAAGTCTTCTCCGTAGGTTTTGGCAAGCGTCTCTTCGGCTTCCGCCGTGGTGACACAGACTACCGGTTGAGCCTGTTGCCTCTGGGCGGCTACGTAAAGATGTCGGGCGAGGCCCCCGGAGAAGAGTCCACCGGCGATCCTGCCGAGTTCAGCGCGCATCCGCGCTGGCAGCGCATTCTCATCGGGTTGGCGGGTCCGGTCTCAAACTTCCTGCTTGCGTTGCTGCTCATGACCGGCTTTTACATGATGCACAACGAGGTGGAAGCCTTCCGCTCGCAACAGGCCGATATCGACTTCGTATCCAACCATACGGCCGCATCCGCCGCCGGCCTCAAGCCGGGCGACCTGATTACCCGCTTCGACAACGTGAACAACCCGACATGGGAGCAACTCTCGCTCCGTGCCGCCGTGAACGTGGGACAAACGATTCCAGTCGGAGTAAAGCGTAATGGCGAGACGATCAGCACGGAATTGGCGATCCCCAATCCGCATAATTCCGATGACCTCGACTTCGACACCATCGGGTTCGTTCCGCGCATGCAGCAGGAACCGATTCGGGTGCGGCAGATTGAACCGAATATGCCGGCAGCCAAGGCTGGGCTCAAGGCCGGCGACCAGATTCTCAAGGTCGATGAACTGGAGCTGCACTCCGTCGATGCCATGCTGGCTTTTCTGCAGCAGGGCGGCGGCCGCCCCATCCAGTTGACGGCGCTGCGTGATGGCAAGACGTTTGATGTGACACTGCAGCCCATCATGGCGGATGCCGGCAATGGGCACAAACTTTACCGGATTGGATTTGCACCCAACCTTCCGCCGTTCAAGGTTGAGCAGCTTTCATTGCCTGAGGCTTTGCGCCAGTCAGTGCATTTCAACATGCGGTATTCGGGACTCATTCTTGAGGTTCTGCACCGTATGGTGACGCGCCGTTTCGCTGTGCAGGATCTGAGTGGACCGATCGGTATCGCGCGGGAAACCGGGCTTGCCGTGCAGCAACCGGGCTGGCAGCCGATCATCGGATTGATGTCGATCATCAGTCTCAATCTTGGCATCTTCAATCTGCTGCCTATTCCGATTCTGGATGGCGGCGTGATTGTGTTGCTGCTGATTGAAGGGGCCATGCGCCGTGATTTGAACCAGGAGTTCAAGGAGCGGATCTACCAGGCGGCCTTTGTGGTCCTGCTGATCTTTGCTGCGTTTGTCATGTTCAATGACATTTCGAAGTTGCAGGTATTTTCGAAGCTCAAGCCGTAGGAGGCAACGGTCCCGTGGGGAACGGTTTGCGGTTAACCTTCGCTACACTGAACTACACTGATGGCCGTTTCCCAAACCAAAATCCGCGTGCGCTATGCCGAGACTGACCAGATGGGCGTCGTCTACTACGCCAACTTCTTTATCTGGTTTGAAGTCGGCCGCGTCGAACTACTGCGCCAGATTGGCTTCCACTACAAGCAGATGGAACTGCAGGATGACTGTTACATTCCGGTCGTCGAAGCCAACTGCCGCTACAAATCCCCTGCGCGCTATGACGACGAACTGCTACTCGAAACTCACGTAATTGCCATGCGACGGTCGGTGCTCAAGTTCGGCTATCGACTGCTCCGTCCTGAAGGCGGCGGCACAACGCTACTGGCCGAAGGGGAAACAACCCACGTGATCGTCGACCGCTCGATGCGCAAGGTTCCGTTACCGCAAAAGTATGTTGACGTCCTGGAGCCGTTTCTTGTTCGACCGGTTTCTGGCTCTACCCGCGCTACGGTTCTGTCGTAGCGCCTGCACCTGGTCTCTTATTACGTCAGCGAAAGAAATGATCTAACCTGCACTCATGCCCCGCACCCTAAGTGTGCCCGAAGCGGCCGGCAAGCGCCGGCCGGTATCTTGGCCCTGCGCTCCGACCCTGCTGTTTCCCGCCGGGTGCCTTTGCTTTGCCATCCTGCTTGGCTGGCGCGAAGTCCTCTACACGCCAGACTCCGGTTGGTATCGATTGCTCGCGCTTGGCCAGAGGGCCTCGGTGCCTGCACCTTTTTCCGCGCGGATACTAGGCCCCGCGATTGCCGGCTGGCTGGGGCGCCTCACCGGTCTCGGCATGGATCGTGGATTCCTGCTCTTGGGTATCGCCTCGCTGCTTGCATTGCTGTCCCTGGTTGCCGGCATCCTTTCGAGTTGGCGAGCTCCGGCAGCCATCTTCGCTGCCGTCTTCCTCATGCCCTTCTGGGTCGACATCTTCCACGACTACTATCTGCCCGATTTGCTTCATGCGGTCTTGCTGGCAGCCATTTTGGTCTGTCTCTACTTCGGGCAGACCACGCTGGCCCTGGTGCTTCTTTTTCCCGCATACCTGGCGCGGGAGTCCACGATTCTGGTGGCGATTTGCCTCATATTCGCAGGTTGGCGGCGTATCCCGTTACGCTCGGCCCTGGTTGGAGTGGTCGCGGTGGCCGGTGCAGGGTTCGTAAGCCGCCATTTCGCCCAGGGCGGCCCTGCCGGTGTGCACGGTCTCGGGGGAGGGACTTACATCCTGGGTAAGCTCGTCTGGAGCTTCTTCAAGAACTTTCTAGGGTTGCCCCTGTGGAGCAATACGCTGCCCGAATGCCGGCCCATCTGGGTGAAGGCCGTACCGCGGGGAGTGCCCCTCGGGGCGATTCAGACGATCGGTGTGTGCCGGCCTGACCTTTGGGGACCATCACGACTTCTTCTTGCCTGGTTCGGCGTGTTCGGTATTGGGCCCGCATTTGCATTGGCGCTCCGGGGGAAGATCTTCTCGCCTGATGCTCTTTCGGGCCAACTCTGGCGACGGCCTGCTCGGATCCCAGCGGGGGAGACTGCAGGCGCGAAGAGTCTCTCACGCGGGCAGATCGTTGTTCTTCGCTTTTGCATTGTGTACGGCGCCATCAGTATTCTCATGACGCCCGTGCTCGGCGCCAGCGCAGATCGATTGGTGGAATACGGCTGGCCTTTCTATTTTGTGGCGCTGCCCTGGTTCATCGTCCCGGCCTATCGCCTGCGCGGTTTACGCACGCTTGCCTTCCTCATGGTTCACCTGCTGGCTGGCTGGCTGGCATGGTATGGCTTTAAGCAGTACAGCAATGTTTTTGTGTTTCCCGCGATAGCTGTCGTGGGGTTAAATGCCATCGCTTATGTTCTGTTGAGGAGTTTTCCCCCGCCTGATTAGGTTCTTCTGGCCTTGGCGGGTTATTCCGTTATCCACACTGTGGATAATCTGTGGAACCGTGCAACAGGAAAGCAGCCATGGCGTTCGTTGCGTTGAATTTGCACTCGTGAAAGTGTCAAATACTGGAAATCATTGGAAATGATGCGGTTTTAAGGCCTCGATTCCGCTTCTTTCGATGGAAGTTCGAAACAGTAAAAGATACGAATTGGACGAATCATCGTACTCGGGCAGGGACCGCATATCCCACGAAAGTGCGGGCGGGTAGCTATTTGGTAGCGTTGCTTCTACCGGGTTTCACTGGAAACCAGGAGCGAGGGCGCACCCGGGCTCTCTTGTCTTTCCGGCTTTGGCTGCACGTGAGTCCGTATGAAGTCGACCGTTGTCGCAAGCCGTGTCCCAGGACCGAACACCTCGGCCACACCCTGTGCTTTTAATGTCGCGATATCGGACGGTGGAATGGTGCCACCCAGTACGACAAGCATGTCTGAAGCGCCGCGATCGTTGAGTAAAGTCAGAATGCGGGGAACAATTGTGTTGTGCGCGCCGGAGAGGATGCTCAAGCCAATACAGGCCACGTCTTGCTGCAGAGCGGCGTCGACGATCATTTCAGGCGTTTGCCGCAGGCCGGTGTAGATGACTTCCATCCCCGCGTCGCGCAGGGCGCGGGCAATCACCTTGGCGCCACGTTCGTGACCATCCAGGCCTGCCTTGGCAATCAGAATTCGGATTGGGAGTCGATGTGAGTTTTCAGACATTTCCTCCCCCCCGCGATCTACTTATCGCGCACGATGACGAAATCTGGCATCCACAGCAGGGCGCGTTTGTAGTCAGACTCAGGCAGCCCGGCGATCGCCGCGCGGGCGACCTCGGCATACTGGAAGGCCGCATGGAACGCATATTGCACGGAGCCATGCTGGTCCAGGATGTTGAGAATCTGCTGATGGCTGGTGCGTTCGAAGCTGAGATCTTCGAGCACCTTGCGAATGGCATCCTGCTCGTGGGGTGTACCGTGCTCGAAGGCATGCACCACCGCGAGGGTAGCCTTGCCCTCGCGCAGATCGCTGGCGACCGGTTTACCCAGAACCCGCTCAGTCGCAGTCAGGTCGAGCACATCGTCGACGATCTGGAAGGCGATGCCAAGGTTTCTGCCGTATTCGCCGAGCTGCTCTTCAATCTCATCGGAGGCTCCTGCCAATACTGCACCCAGACGCATGGATACCTGGAACAGGCAGGCCGTCTTGCGGTAGATCAGGTCGTAATATTCGGCTTCGCCGACCATTCTGCCCAGCTTTTCCATCTGGACGAACTCGCCCTCGACCATCTGCTGGGTAAGGCCGATGAGCAGGTCGAGCACCTTGAAGTTACGCTCTTCAAGGGCGATGTGGAACGCCTGCATATAGAGCCAGTCGCCCGCCAGAACGCATTTTGAGTTGCCCCAGGTCGTGTTGGCTGAAGGCCGGCCGCGGCGCGTGTCTGCCCCGTCGATAATGTCGTCGTGCACCAGGGTTGCGGTATGCACCATTTCAACCACCGCACCCAGACGCACCATGCCCTGGCCGTTATGACCGAGCGATTTTGCTGCCAGCAGGAGAAGGGAAGGGCGAATCCGCTTGCCGCCGCCCTCGCGCAGATGGTCGGCTATGTCGGTGATCGCCCCGACATAGGAGACGGCGTCACGCACCAGTTCAGTCTCGATGGCGGCCAAGTCGTCGCGTAGCAGTTCGAAGACTTCTTTCGCCGTCGCTATCGCTTGTGTGCTCACTCACTCTCCAAAAGCTGCTTCTTGACTGCGAACGTCCGGGGTTCTAATTCGTCCGGTAATTGGTGAACTGCATGTCGATACCGAAGTCGTGACCCTTCAAAAGTGCAATCGTCTCCTGTAGGGTATCGCGATCTTTGCCCGTAATGCGCACTGTATCTCCCTGAATCGAAGCCTGAACCTTTTTCTTGGAGTCCTTGATGAGGCGGACAATCTCCTTGGCCTTTTCGCTGGGGATACCCTGCTGCAGGGTAATCTTCTGGCGGACGCTGGACCCCGCCGCCGGTTCGATCTTGCCGTATTCCAGAGATTTCAGGGAAACGCCCCGCTTCACGAACTTTTGCTGCAGAATTTCGGTGACGGCCTTGAGCTTGTATTGGTCCGACGAGGCCAGTTCAATGGTCTCATCCCCTTCAAGAATCTTGATTTCGGAGTGGGAGTCCTTAAGGTCGAAGCGCGTCCGCACTTCCTTGATGGCCTGATCCATCGCATTGCGCACTTCCTGGACGTCGACCTTGCTTACGATATCGAACGAATTATCTGCCGCCATGATGCTGTCCTTCCTCGATTATGAGCGTAAACGCTCCTGCCTATCTCGTGTTTAAGAGGCCACTTCCGGCGCTACACCGAAAAAACGGAAGAAGTTGTTGGCTGTGCCTAAAGCAGCTTCCTCCGCGGTGATTCCATGCAGTTCCGCCACCTTTTCCGCTACCCGCCCGACCCAGCCCGGCTCGTTGCGTTTGCCACGATGGGGCAAGGGCGCAAGAAAGGGGGCATCGGTTTCAATCAGCATCCGGTCCAGCGGTACCCGGGCCGCTACCTGCCGTATGCCTTCTGCCTTGGGAAAGGTGATGTTTCCGGCAATGGAGATCAGGAACCCGAGGTCCATGGCCCGTACGGCGTGCTGCCATTCTCCGGTGAAACAGTGCAAAATGCCTCCCAGCGCGGTCGAAGCCCAATTGCTCTCGATCATGGTCAACGTATCGTCCCAGGCGTTGGTGCTGCCGTCGGAAGGCCGGCAATGGATGATGATCGGGCGGCTATGGGCTGCGGCAATCTCCATTTGCTGCGCGAAGGCGGTCTTCTGCTCTTCACGGGGTGAATGGTCATAATAGTAATCCAGCCCGATTTCGCCGACGGCGAGGATGTCTGGGCTGGCCAGCAAACCATGGAGCTTTTCGAGGGCCGCGGAATCGGCGAGCCGGGCTTCGTGGGGATGGATTCCTGCCGTAGCCAGGATACGTGGGATGTTGCGTGGGATGCCCGGTTTGCCCGCATACCTGCGGCTCAGCTCCAGCGCCTGATGCATGGTATCGGGGCCTTCGCCGATGCCGATCGAGAGAATCGCCCGCACGCCGTCTTGCCAGGCGCGCGCCAGCAGCTCTTCCCGGTCGGCGTCGTACCGCGGGCTATCGAGATGCGCGTGTGAATCGACCAGGTGCATTTCTTGTCCATCCTTCAGGCTCTCGTCACGTAACCATCACTGAGCTGCCGTACTCCTGAAGTCAGCCCGCCCTACTTGAGCCGTGCCCCGACTTCGATATCTTCGAGGAATCCGGCGAGAACCGGCTTGCCTTTTTCACCGATCGAGGCGGCAACGATCATTCCATTTGACTCCAGGCCGCGCAGTTTTCTGGGTTGCAGGTTAGCCACGATGACGACCTTGCGTCCGAGCAGCTTCTCCGGCTCATAGGCTTCGGCAATGCCGGCGACGATCTGGCGTACTTCATCACCCAGGCTTACTTCCAGACGCAGCAGCCGGTCGGCGCCCTTTACGCGTTCGGCGGTGACGACCTGCGCGACCCGCAGTTCCACTTTGGCAAAGTCGTCGATGGAGATCAGGGGCTTCGCCGTGGATGCCTCCGTGGACGGAGTGGCGGCGCCCAGGGAGGCCGCTGGGGTTAGCGCGGCCGGCGCTTTGGCCGCTACTTCTGTTGTCGCGGCTGCGGCAGCAACCGGTGTGGGCTGCGGCGCCGCGGGTGCGCTGGACGTGACGGCGGCCTCAGAGGTTGGTGCTGCTTCTGCGCTCCTGGCGCTGTTGCTGGTCTCGAGTTCGTTCATGCGGTCGACCGTGTCCTTTTCTGCCCGGGGAAAGATGGGGCCTGATGGTCCAAGTTTGGTTCCGGGCGCGAGTTGTCCCCAACGCACATTTTTAAGATCCGCCTCTCCAATTTCACCCAAGCCGAGTTGGGTCCAGATGCGCGCGGTGGCATCGGGCAGCACTGGATACACAAGAGCGGTGAGGATGCGGAGCGCTTCCGCGCAGGTGTACAGGATGCCCGCCAGGGCGGTGCGGGCCTCTGGATCCTCGGATGCGCCGAGCTTCCAGGGAGTCTTTTCGGTGATATAGCCATCGACCACTGCGACCAGGGCCCAGAGAGCCTCAAGCGACCGGGAAAAGTCGAGAGCGTCGAAATGCTGCGCGAAGTCCTTCGCGGCCGTTTCTGCTGCGGCCACGATCCGCGGGTCAGCCTCTCCCGCAGGGATTTCGCCTTCGAAATACTTGTTGATCATGGCCAGCGTACGGCTGGTCAGGTTGCCATAGCCGTTTGCCAGATCGGCGTTGTAGCGCTGCACGAGGGCGTCGAAGGAAAAGCTGCCGTCCTGTCCGAAAACCACTTCGCGCAGCAGGAAGTAGCGCAGTGCGTCGGCTCCCAGCGTGTCGATAATTGTTTCGGCGCGAACGATGTTTCCGCGCGATTTGGACATCTTGCTCTGCTCGAACAGCAGCCAGCCGTGCGCCACGACACTGCGGGGCAGTGGTAAGTCCGCAGCCATGAGAAAGGCGGGCCAGTAGACACAATGAAAGCGGATGATCTCCTTGCCGACAAGATGCAGATCGGCCGGCCAGAAGCGCGCGAACCTTTCCTTGTCTTCAGGCAAGTCGCTGCCGTAACCAAGGGCGGTGATGTAGTTGGCCAGCGCATCCATCCACACGTAGATCACATGTTTTTCATCGCCGGGAACCGGGATGCCCCAGTCGAAGCTGGTGCGGCTGATCGACAGATCCTTGAGTCCGCTGCGCACGAACGAGATGACCTCGTTGCGCCTCGCTTCGGGGCGGATGAACTCGGGGTGCGTTTCGAAAAGTTCCAGCAGCTTGCGTTCGAATGCGGAGAGCTTGAAGAAATAATTCTCTTCACTCACGGTTTCTGTAATGCGGCCGCAGTCGGGGCAGGGCGAACCGGGAGGCGCATCGACGTATAACTCGTCAGACACGCAGTATTGGCCGGTGTAGCTGCCCTTGTAGATGAAGCCGCGCTCCTCGAGTGTGCGGAAGAGCTTCTGCACGCCCTGGCGGTGCCGCTGCTCCGTGGTGCGAATGTAGTCGTCGTAGCTGAGTCCCATGCGGTCCCAGAGACTGCGGAACTGGCTGGAGACGGCGGTGGCAAACTCCTGCGGTGTTTGGTTTGCGAGGCGGGCCGAGCGTTCGATCTTTTGCCCGTGCTCGTCGGTGCCAGTCAGTAACCAGGTTTCGAAACCCTGGGCTCGCTTGCGTCGTGCAAGGGCGTCGGCCACGATCGTGGTGTACGCGTGACCGATATGCGGCCGCGCATTCACATAGTAGATCGGGGTGGTGATGTAAACGCTTGAGGTCTTAGACATGAGCAGGACAGTGGTGTGTTGGGTGCATGGAAATGCCGCACTCCGATCAATCTTAACAGGCGGAGCCGAAGCCCTTAGCAGGCGGAGGCGAAGACGAATGGCCGCCACGAGGGGGTGCGGACGCCTGTCTGCTAGAATCGGCAAGAAAATCAAGGGTTTTGCGCGCCTACGCGGCGCGCCCGGCCGGCCGGTGAATCTACGTGTATCGCAAACAGCAAAAGCTTCTGCGCGAGCGCCTTCGCTCGCTTCTCAGCACCAGGTACCAGACTGAACTTCCGCACATTGCCATCGAACAGCCGCCCGACCTCGCCCTGGGTGAGTTCGCGCTCCCCGTGGCTTTTGAACTTGCCCGCCGCCTGAAAAAAGCACCCAGGGTGATTGCGGCGGAGCTGGTCACCGAGCTCACGCCGCTGGCTGGTTTTGCTTCGTTTACCGTGGCCGGGGCCGGCTACATCAATGGCAAGCTCGACCGCCCGGCGGCTGCGCTGCTCATCGCGCAAGATGATGTTGCGGAAGAGCAGAGCCATCTTCATTCACTTGTCGAGCACACCAGCATCAACCCCAACAAAGCCGCGCACATCGGTCATTTGCGCAACGCGATCCTGGGTGACACCTTTGTGCGTTTACTGCGTGCCGCGGGGCAGCAAGTCGATGTGCAGAACTACATCGATAACACCGGCGTGCAAGTGGCGGACGTGGTGGTTGGGCTCACTCGCTTTGAAAGTCTCGATCTGGCGGGCGTCAAGCAACTGCTGGTGGATTTGCAGGCGCGCGGCGAGCGAATCGACGACTACTGCTGGGATCTTTATGCGCGGGTTTCGCAATGGTATGACGCGAGCGAGCCAGAGAAGCAGCAACGCAGGGACGTTCGGCTCGAAACCCTGCACGCAATTGAGGCGGGCGGCAACGAGATTGCACAAATTGCCGATTTGCTTTCAACAGCCGTGCTGCGGCGCCATCTGGAGACGATGCTTCGCCTGGACATCGAGTACGACTTTCTGCCGCGCGAGAGCGAGATTCTCCATCTCAAGTTTTGGGATCTTGCGTTCGAGCAACTGAAAGCCAGGGGCGTGCTCTACCTCGAAACCGAGGGCAAGAACAAGGGCTGTTGGGTGATGCGGCGCGCCTCGACGGCGGCCGAGCCCGCTGCCGAGGGCCCCGATGACGACGCCAAGGTGATCGTTCGATCCAATGGCACGGTGACGTATGTAGGGAAAGATATTGCCTACCATCTGTGGAAGTTCGGCTTGCTGGGCCGTGACTTCGGGTATGCGCCTTTCTTTGCCTACACAGATCACATGTGCTGGATCTCGACCGAACACGGCGAGCGAAACCATCCTGACTTCGGTGGTGCGCAGGCGATTTACAACGTGATCGATAGCCGCCAGTCTGATCCGCAGGCGAACGTGATCGAAGCCCTCCGCGGATTGGGTTACGTGGATGCCGCTTCGCACTACATCCATTTTTCGTATGAGATGGTTGCGCTGACGCCGCGCTGTGCGATGGAGTTGGGCTACCAGGTTTCCGAGCAGGACCAGGGCCGTTCGTACATCGAAGTTTCTGGCCGCAAGGGGTTTGGTGTAAAAGCGGACGCACTGATTGACAGGCTCACGGCTGCAGCGAAAGAGGAAGTGGATAGCCGCCATCCGGAACTCGACGATCCAGAGCGGCAGAGTATTGCTCACCAGATTGCTGTCGGAGCTCTGCGTTACTTCATGTTGAAGTTCACGCGCAATACAGTGATTGCTTTCGATTTCAAAGAGGCGCTCAGTTTCGAAGGGGAGACGGGCCCTTACGTGCAATATGCCGTGGTGCGCGCGCGCAATATTTTCCGCAAGGCGGGAACGACGCCAGAGGCTGCATTGACAGGGGTGGATGCGGCAGGTTACCTGGATGGCGATGATGCCGCCATTTTGTGGGAAGTTTGGGTGATGTCTTCACGGCTCAGCTTGTTGCTCGAGCAGTGCATTGCTGCGGCGGAACCGGCTTACCTGGCCAGGCATGCGTTCCAGTTAGCGCAGCTTTTCAATAACTTCTACCACCGGCATCACATCCTCCACGAGGAGGATCCTCTGCGCAAACAGTTTTTGCTTGCGACTGCCGCGGTTGCCGAGCGCGCGTTGGTCCGCTCACTATCGTGGTTGGGGATCACCGTTCCCGAGGTGATGTAAGTAGAACCCCCGTATCTCCCAACAAAAAACGTTGGGAGATAGGGGGCACCCAGGTTGTTGTGAGGAAAGAGTCTAGATCGAGCCCCCGCCTACTGTATTGAGATCCCATTTGCCGTTAACTGGCTCAACGTCTGCACGTTTTGCTGCTTCACGGTATCCGGAAGAGGGGCGTAGCTCAAGGTGCTTGCAGCACTTTGTCCATCCGTAACGACAAACGTCACAAATTGCTTCAACGCGGCGCGTTTCTTCGCATCTTTGCCGTCTTTCGGGATGATCAGGAAGGTCAAGGTGGAGATCGGATAGGCACCTGCCGCCGATGCGGGGGGATTGGCGATCGAAGCGCGCGGATCCTTCGCCAACTGGTCCTTGAGCGCATCGACGGCCGCCGTCGTACTCGCAGTGCTGGGCAATATATATTTACCCGCCTGATTTTTCATTGCCGCGACTGGCAGTTGGTTCTGTGCCGCATACGTGAGTTCCACATAGCCGATAGCGCCGGGCGACTGCTTTACCTGCCCGGTTACACCCTCACTCCCTTTGGCGCCGAGGCCGGCCGGCCAACTCACCGATTTCCCTTTGCCGACCTTCTGTGACCACTCCGGGCTTACCGAGGAGAGATAGGTGGTGAACGCATCGGTCGTGCCGCTACCCTCGGCGCGGTGCACGACGGTGATCTTTGTGGCAGGCAGGGTCTCTCCGGGGTTGTCCTGCTGGATCTGCGGGTCCTGCCAACTGGTGATCTTGCCCATGAAGATGGCCACGAGAGCGTCTGACGAAAGCTGCAAAGGCTTGTGCAGGCCATCGAGATGGTAGGTGATGCATACCGGGCCGGCTGACTCGGGAATCTGGATGACTGGAGGCATATGGGCGAGATCGTTGTCGGAGAGCGGCGAATCCGAGGCGCCGAAGTCAACGGTTCCCGACTTCACTTGCTGAATGCCCCCGCCGCTCCCAATGGACTGGTAGTTGATCTGCACGTCGGCATGGGTGCGTTGAAACTCCTCAACCCAACGGCCCATGACGGGATTGACGAACGTACTGCCCGCTCCATTGAGCACGACCGTGTTGGACGACGCATTGCACGAGAGCAGCAAACTGAACGCTGAGAGGAAAGTAACGGCAGACAAGGCTGTTCGAGCAGTCTTCATGTGGGGCATGCAAAGTTCTCCAGATCAGGTGTTGTTTTCCGAGGTTGATCAGTAATTCAGGCTGCTGCCTACTTCGCGAAGGTGCGAACCCACTCGGTGATGGTGCGGACGGCAAAGCCGGATGGCCCTTTGGCGATCCATGACTTCTGGTCTTCTTCCCACGCCAGGCCGGCGATATCGAGATGGATCCAGGGCGTATCTTCGACAAATTCCTTCAAGAACATTGCGGCCGTAATAGCCCCGCCCCAGCGGCTTCCGCCCGTGTTCTTGATATCGGCGATGGTTGACTTGATCATGTCGCGATATTCGTCCTCCACCGGTAAACGCCAAAAACGCTCTCCGGTCGTTTGCAGGGCTTCGGTGAAGTGCTCGTAAGTTTTATCGTCGTTTGAAAACGCGCCGGCGTTGATCGTGCCCAGCGCGACAACGCAGGCGCCGGTAAGGGTCGCCGCATCGATCAATTGGGTCGCGCCGAGCCGCCGCGCGTAGGCCAATCCATCGGCCAGCACCAGGCGCCCTTCCGCATCGGTATTGATGATTTCAATGCTCTTGCCGGCCATCGCGATTTCGATGTCTCCCGGCTTCATCGCCTTGCCTGAAGGCATGTTTTCCGCTGCGCACACCACGCTGATGACTTTCACTGCCGGCTTCAACTGCGCGATCGCCTGCATGGCGCCAATCATGGTGGCTCCGCCGGCCATGTCATATTTCATTTTCTCCATGCCATCCGCACCCTTGATGGAGATACCTCCGGTGTCGAACGTAATGCCTTTCCCCACCAGGCCGATGACTTCGTTGCTGCGCGTCTTGGCCGGTTCGTAGGTCATCACGATCAAGGCGGGTGGTTCTTCCGAGCCCTTGGCGACGGCCCAGAAGGCGCCCATCTTCAGTTCCTTCAGCTTGTCTGTGCTGTATACCTCGCACTTGAGCCCTTGTTGGGCACACATCTCGGCAGCCTTCTTTCCGAGAACTGTAGGCGTCATGACGTTGCCGGGCTCATTCACCAGGGAGCGGGTTAAATTGAGCGCCTCGCCAAGGATGACTCCTTCGCGCACTGCGCCCTCGATCGAGCTTTGGTGGCCACCGGCGCTGATTACGTTGAGCGTCTCGATGCTCTGGTCTTCGCGGTCGGAGCGGTAGGTGTCGGGATCAAAGTCACCGATGTGGGCACCCTCGACGATCGCGCGGGCAGCGGCGGCTGGGTCAAGTTCGTCAGGGATAGCGATAGACAGTTCACGCAACTTGCGCGGCTTGGCAAAGCGGACCGCCGCGCCGGCCGCCTTGCGCACCTCGGTCGTGGTGAGTTTGCCCAGACCGACGAGCAGAATACGCTCCGCTTTCACTCCATCCGGCGCATGCAGCAGGACGGTTTCGCAGCTACCGGCAGCAAACTCGCCGCTTTCGAGGACCCGCTTCGTCGCTTTGGCCGCAGCGCCCCCGGCCAGCAGCTTGAGGGCTGGCTTCGCCGGTTTCTTCTTCTTGTCGGCGGCATCAAAAACAAAAAGCACCAGCAGTTCGCTGGCGACCCGGTCAATTTTGCTGGAAACGAGATTTGTCTTCATGGCTGGTGACCCTTCCTTGTTCGGATAAGTCTGACGATCGATGGCTTCATTTTCTGCTGAGACTTTACAGAGGGTGGGGCTATTTCTGGGACCGCACAATCGCTGCCCGGGCCTCGCGGTCGTCTTCGCGGCGGCGTTCGGTTTCCCGCTTGTCCCAGTCCTGCTTGCCCTTGGCTACGGCCAGTTCGCATTTGACGCGGCCGCGGCGAAAATAAAGCCGGGTGGGTATGAGCGTTAGTCCTTTTAGTTGCGTCTTCCCCATGAGCTTTTGCAATTCCAGGCGATGCAGCAGCAGCTTACGGGTACGCAGCGAGTCGTGGTTATAGGCGCTTCCATGGGAGTAGGGACCGATATGCGCATTGAGCAGGTACGCTTCGCCGTCTTTGATGATGCCGTACGCATCTTTCAAATTGGCTTTGCCTTCACGGATCGACTTCACTTCGGTTCCCCGAAGCGCGATACCGGCTTCGAATTTGTCGAGGAGAAAGTAGTTATGTCCCGCGGAACGATTGACGGCAGCATCCCGCTCACCCGCGGCGACCGGTTCCCGGGGCTTGCTTTTTTGAGGGGATGGATTCGTCGTTCGACTGGATTGCCGGGGCATACATTTGGTTACGAATCTTCATGCTAGCACGCGACTTGGGAGCAAAAAGCAAACGCCACCGGATGGTATACTCAACTGATATTAGCAATCCGAAAAGCTCCTTATCCAGGAAGAGTATCGCGCTGATTCAGGACCGTTTATGTTGAATAAGCAGGCGCGTGCGATCACTCTGTGGGCACGTCAATTCACCCCTGGAACTTGCCGTTGGGATATCTGGAGTGCGATGAATCGCCGTCAAAAGAACTGGGCTCAATCTACCGCCTTTACCCTCCTTCTCTGCCTGAGCGCCACTTACCTGGCCGCTGCCGGCCCCCCCAGCGCCAAGTCTTTGTATACGCGCGGCCAGGCCGCGGAAGCCAAAGATGACGAGATCACGGCCTATGAGAACTACTACCAGGCCTACCAGAAAGAGCCCAAGAACCTTCGCTACAAGACGGCCTACGAGCGGCTGCGCTTTGTGGCTGCCTCGGCGCATGTAAGCAAGGGCGAAAAGCTCAGCGACCAGGGCGATGTGAGCGGCGCGCTCACCGAGTTTCTGCGTGCCCTCGAAATCGACCCGAGCAACGAACTGGCTCACCAGGATATCCAGCGCGCGAAAGAGAAGCTCGCGAATACCCCCATCACGAATAATCGCGAGACTTCAATTTCTGAGAAAAAGGCCCAAGAGCTGACCGAGGTGAGCGGCCCGCTCAAGCTCAAACCAATTTCCAATGACCCGCTCACCTTGCACATGACGGAGGACAGCAAGATTGTCTACTCGACCGTGGGCAAGGCGGCGGGCATCAATGTCCTGTTCGATCCCGAATACACCTCCAAGCGCATCCAGGTCGACATAGCCAACGTATCGCTCCTGGACGCATTGCGCATCGTTGGCGTCACTTCAGGCACGTTTTGGCACCCGGTCACCCCAAACACCATTTTTGTGGCCATGAACACCCGCGCCAAGCGCCAGGAGCTGGAAGAAGAGGCAGTGCAGACGTTCTACCTGGCGAACACGGCGCAGCAGAACGATTTGAACGATATTCAGACGGCGCTGCGCAACCTGCTGGTGAACGCCAAGCTGTATGGAGTACCGAGCCAGAGCGCTATTGTCATGCGTGCCACCCCAGACGAGCTGCTGCTGGCTCAGAAGCTTATCAACGATCTCGACAAGTCGCGTCCCGAGGTCGTGGTCGACGTCGCGTTACTCGAAGTGAATCGCAACAAGACACGCACCATTGGCATTCAGCTACCGGGCACCATTAGTGTGCAATTGCAGCCGTCTAACGCGACCAGCACGACCACTACCGGCGGCACCACCACGGGAACCACAACCGGAACAACCACCGGAACAACCACCGGCAGCACGACCAACCTGACGGTGAACGACCTCGCGCACCTGAACGCGACCAATTTTGCTGTGACCGTTGGCCAGGCGACGGCCAACTTTCTGCTTTCGGACACCGACACCAAGGTTTTGCAGAATCCGAGTATCCGGGCAACCGACGGGCAAAAGGCCGACTTGAAGATCGGCGAGAAAATTCCGGTAGCCACGGGCTCTTACCAGACCGGTGCGGCCACGGCGGTCGTGAGCTCGCTGGTCAATACGCAGTTCCAATACCTCGACGTTGGCGTGGAAATCGAGATCACGCCGATCGTGCACTATAACCGCGACGTAACGCTCAAAATCAAGATTGTCTCCTCGCAAGAGAATGGCAACACCAACATTGGTGGCATTATCGAGCCCATCATTAGCCAGCGCACGGCCGACCAGGTGGTCCGCCTGAAAGAAGGCGAAGTCAACATCCTCGGTGGATTCCTGCAGAAGCAGGACCTGATCAGTGTCGGTGGAACGCCGTTCCTGGGTGAGCTCCCGCTTCTGAAGTGGGTTTTCGCTTCTACACAGCACCAGGTGGTGGATGACGAGATCATCTTCATGCTGACGCCGCACGTCGTGCGCGCCACTGAAATCAGCCCGCTCAATCTGCAGGAGATTGATACAGGAACGGGTGCGAATGTCGAATTGCGCCGCGTACCTGCGAACGCCAACGGTCAGGCGGGTGGTGCTCCGGCCGGGTTGCCGCCCCGCGCGGCCGTTCCTCCCGCGGGCGCAGCTCCGACTCCTCCAGCTTCGGTACCCTCGATACCAGGTTCTGTGACGCTGCAGATCGCTCCTCCACAAGTGGCGCCCAAGGTGGGCAGCACCTTCCAGGTTGCGGTCAATTTGAGCGGCGGCCAGGACGTCTTCTCGGTACCGATGCAGTTACATTACGACAACAGCAAGTTGGCTTTAGTCAACGTCGATACGGGCGACTTCCTCGGCCATGATGGCCAGGCAATCGCGCTCGTGCATCGCGACGATGGTGTGGGGAATGTGGTGATCTCGGCTTCGCGTCCGCCCGGCGTTGCCGGTATCAACGGATCGGGAACCGTCTGCATTCTCACCTTCCAGGCCAACGTGGCTGGAGACGCAGCCTTGCAGGTGGTGCGCGCCTCAACGAAGAACAGCGCGCAGCAATCCATGAACATCACCGGTTCGCAAACCGCAGTACACGTGCAATAGGGCCCTGTTATGCAGTACAACCTACGCTCACGCAGCCATGCCCAGTCGGGGCTGTCGCTTGTCGAGTTGATCGTGACGGTTGCGATCCTGGCAATCCTTGCTTCGGTTGCTGTCCCGCTGGCTCGTTTTCAGGCCCAGCGGGTCAAAGAAAGGGAACTGCGCTACGACTTGTGGCAGATGCGTGACGCCATCGATCGTTACAAAGACGCGGCGGACAAGCACGCATTTCAGACCAAGGTAGATAGTCAAAATTATCCGCCGGACCTGGAAACGCTGGTCAAGGGTGTGGATGCACAGGGCAAGAAACTGAAGTTTCTACGGCGGATTCCTGTAGATCCCATGACCGACAAAGCCGAGTGGACCTTGCGCTCCATGCAGGACGATGCCAACAGCGATTCCTGGGGCGGGCAGAATGTGTTCGATGTCGCCTCCAAGTCGCAGCGCACGGCGCTCGATGGCACGAAGTACTCAGATTGGTAGGCTTGTGAGAAAAACCAGCTTCCGCATTCGTACGCAACACGCGTGCTCCCAGGGCTTTACGCTCGTGGAGTTGATGGTGGTGATGCTCATCATCGCCATCCTGGCGGCGATTGCTGTGCCTGCGTACGTATCGTCGATCCGTGCCGCCAAAGAGGCCGTCTTGAAAGAGGATCTGCACGTACTCCGTAATGGCATCGATTCCTATACCAACGACAAAAACAAGGCGCCGCAATCGCTTGATGACCTGGTCTCAGGTGGTTACCTCAAGTCGATTCCCAAGGATCCCATGACGCAGAGCACGAGCACTTGGGTGCCTACGATGGATGACACGCTGCAGAGCGTCGACCAGACCGATCCAGGGATGACCGACGTCCATAGCGGCTCCGACCAGGTAGGCAGCGACGGGCAGCCCTACTCGACCTGGTAAGCGAAGAAGACTCCAGCGCCTCAGGCGCCGCTCGGGATGTAGATCGCTCTTCCCTTTGTCCTCACCCTTCGAAACCGCCGCCGAGGAGAGTAACAACTCTCCCTTTGTCATCTCGACCGGAGCGAAGCGTCGATTGTCATCCCGAGCGCAGCCGAGGGAGCTGCAGTTCAACCAAACCCTAAGTGCCCTGCGCTCGGGCCAGAATCTGGGTCCAGAGCTCCTTGATGCCGTAACTCGTCTTGGTCGAGCACAGCAAAATCTCACTCAGCTCCAAACCCTGCTTCAGTCGTGTGAGCGCTTTGGTGCGCTCGTTCCCAGAGAGCTTGTCTGCCTTCGTCCCCACCACCAGAAAGCTCCGGCCCATGCTCTTCAGCGACGCGATGAGTTGCTGATCGCTGGCCTGCACCGGGATATTGCTATCCACAAGGCAGACGCAGAGAACCAGGTTCGGACGCTCTTCCAGATAAGGATTGATGAATTTAGGCCATTCCGCAGAGATGGACTTCGAAATCTTCGCGTACCCATACCCTGGAAGGTCAGCAAACAGCAGGCGCGGCAACCGTGAGGAGGGCGAATCGGACAGAGCGAAAAAGTTGATCGCGCGGGTACGGCCAGGCGAGGACGACACCTTGGCCGCCTTCTCGCCCAACAAACCATTGATCAGGCTGGATTTACCCACATTGGAACGGCCCAGGAAAGCGAATTCCGGGGCCGCCGTTACAGGGAACTGCTCCGGAGCCAAGGCCGAGAGCAGGAACTTCGTCGTTAGATGCACTGGGCCTACTGAGCGCGCGGCTGATCGACCGGTGCCGGCGCCTTGACTGCGGCCAGCGCCTCCGGTGTCTCTTCGCGTAGCTCAGGGAGAGGTCCATCGAGCGCAATCTTCAGCACTTCGTCCATTTGATCCACAAAGTGAAGCTTCATTGCGGTGCGCAGGGCTTCGGGCAGCTCAGCCAGGTCTTTCTCGTTGGCGCGAGGCAGAACGGCTTCGAAGATGCCGGCGCGGTGAGCGGCCAGCAGCTTCTCTTTCAACCCGCCGATGGGCAGCACCTTACCCCGCAGAGTGATCTCACCCGTCATGGCGATGTCTCTGCGGACACGGACCTTGACCAGGGCACTGGCCAGCGCAGTCGCCAACGTAATTCCAGCGGATGGGCCGTCCTTGGGAATTGCGCCTTCCGGCACGTGCACATGAATGTCGACGTTGCGGTAGAAGTCCTTGGGAAGCCCCAGGTGCTGTGCGCGGCTGCGAATGTAGGAAAGGGCCGCCTGGGCCGACTCCTGCATCACGTCGCCCAACTGGCCGGTCAGGGTGAGCTTGCCCTTGCCATCCAGAACCTGTACCTCGGTTGAGAGAATGCTGCCGCCTACCTCGGTCCAGGCAAGCCCAGTGACCAGGCCGATCTCGCTGGTCTCGTGCACCTGCGAGTCGCGGAACTTGGCCACACCCAGGAATTCGTTCACGTTGCCGTCTGTGATCTCTTCCTTGTGCTTGGAGCCATTGCGTACCACGCGGCGCGCGACCTTGCGGCACACGTTGCCGATTTCGCGCTCCAGGTTCCGCACACCGGCTTCGCGGGTGTAGCCGCGAATAATGTCGGTGAGTGCTGCGTCGCTGAACAGAGCGTTCTTTTCAGTCAGCCCCGTATTCTCGCGCTGCTTCTTGACCAGGTATTGCTTTGCGATCTCGAGCTTTTCGGTCTCGGTGTAGCCGTGCAGCCGCAGAATCTCCATGCGATCTTGCAGCGGCGCCGGAATGGTGTGCAATACGTTCGCGGTGGCCACAAACAAGACCTGCGACAGGTCATAGTCCACGTCGAGGTAGTGGTCCATGAAGGCGGCGTTTTGCTCAGGATCGAGTACTTCGAGCAGTGCGGATGCAGGATCTCCGCGCATGTCAGACGCCATCTTGTCCACTTCATCCAGCATGAAGACTGGGTTCCTGGTGCCTGCCTTCTTCATCGATTGGATGATTTGTCCCGGGAGGGCGCCGATGTAGGTGCGGCGATGGCCCCGGATTTCGGCCTCATCGCGCACGCCGCCGAGCGACATACGGACGAACTTGCGGCCCGTAGCCTTGGCGATCGACATGCCGAGCGAGGTTTTGCCCACGCCCGGAGGCCCAACAAAGCACAAGATCGAACCCTTGGGGTTCTTTACCAGTTGGCGCACGGCCAGAAATTCCAGGATGCGTTCCTTGATCTTTTCCAGACCGTAGTGATCTTCGTTCAGCACCTTTTCTGCGTGGTCGATGCTGCGCGTTTCCTTGCTCTTCTTTTTCCACGGCACAGCCAGCAGCCAGTCGAGGTAGTTTCTTGAAACCGTCGACTCAGCCGACATGGGCGGCATGGCCTCAAGCTTTTTGAGCTCCTGAACGGCTTTTTCGAAAACTTCCTTGGGCATGCCTGCGCCGTCGATCTTCTTGCGCAGTTCGTCCCATTCGCTCTTCTCACCGCGGCCCAGTTCCTTCTGGATCGCCTTGATCTTCTCGTTCAGGTAGTACTCTTTTTGCGCGCGCTCCATCTGCCGCTTGACGCGGCTTTGCACGCTGCGATCCATGTTCAGCTTTTCAATTTCGATGTCGAGTACGTCTGCTACGCGGGACAAGCGCTCGCTGGGATCGAAAATATCGAGCAGTTCCTGCTTCTCTTCGATCGAAAGCTGCAGGTTGGCAGCGATGGTGTCGGAGAGTTTTGCCGGCTCATCCATGCGCACGGCCGCGATCATGGTCTCGTAATTCAAAGACTGCTGCAGCTTGACGTACTGCTCAAAGAGGGAAGTGACGCGCTGCATCACGGTCTCAATTTGAGGATTCATTTCGAGTTGCCGGTTCGCGACCCGCACGGTGGCTACAAAGAAGCCATCCGCGTCGTTCATCTCGATGGCCTTGGCGCGCTCGAGGCCCTCGACCAGCACCTTGATGTTACCGTCCGGCATCTTCACGCTCTGGACGATGTTGCCGATGGTCCCGACGGAGTAGATATCTTCAGGCCGCGGCTCATCGATTCCAGCATCGTGCTGGGTAGCGAGGAAAATCTTGCGGTCGCCGGTAAGCGCCTCTTCGAGAGCCCTTACACTTGACTCTCGCCCAACGACAAATGGCGTCATCATGTAAGGAAAGATCACCATGTCCCGAATGGGCATCATGGGGAGCTTGCGAAGCTCGCCTTTATCACGGGTTTCTTTTGCTTGTGTCACGCGATTTTTCCTTTCGCTTATCTCCCTTATACATAGGAAAACGGAGTTGCGCCAATGCCCCGGAGGTTGTGGCTTCAACCGATCAACAGAGCGAAAAACTGAATCCTATACAAAAAGCAGTGCCGAAAACTGGAGTCAGCTGTCTACCTGGTATTCAATTCATGTTGGACGTTCTGAGGGGATAAAGGGCATGGCCCGAACGAAAAGCAGCAGAAAGTGCCCCACGTTCAGTTGAGAAACGTGGGGCACTTTCTGCTGCTTTATGAGAGAAGGTGCTAGCCGGCTTTGTCCAATAGAGTGACCGAGAGATCCCGTTTCTGAACCATCTCTGCGGTGATGTCCAGCTCCTTGATCTTCTTGTTGCTGGGGAGGTGGTACATCAGATCGAGCATCAACTCTTCAAGGATCATGCGGAGTCCGCGAGCGCCCACCTTGCGATTCAGCGCTTCGCGCGCGACGGCGCGTGAGGCATCGTCGGCGAACAAAAGCTTCACGCCCTCGTACTCAAACAGGCGCTGATACTGCTTCAGGATGGCATTGCGCGGCTTCGTGAGGATCTCTACCAGGGCAACCTCATCCAGCTCGTCCAGAATGCCGATGACAGGCATGCGGCCGACAAACTCGGGAATCAGCCCGAACTTGATCAGATCCTGTGGCTGCGCCTGGCGGAGCAGCTCGGTATCACGCTGCGCCGGAAGGGCCGTTGCTTCCTGGGCATCCTTGTCTGAAATGGCCTTGAAGCCCAACGCCTTCTTACCCACACGCCGTCCAACAATCCGTTCCAGACCGACAAACGCGCCACCGCAGATAAACAGGATGTTGGTAGTGTCGACGGGAGTGAATTCCTGGTGCGGATGCTTGCGTCCGCCCTGGGGTGGAACGTTGGCTACCGTACCTTCGAGAATCTTCAGCAGAGCCTGCTGCACGCCCTCGCCTGAGACATCACGGGTGATGGATGGGTTTTCATCCTTACGCCCGATCTTGTCGATCTCATCAATATAAATAATGCCGGTTTGGGCGCGGGCCACATCGCCGTCGGCTGCCTGCAGCAGCTTCAGGATAATGTTTTCCACGTCTTCACCGACGTAGCCGGCTTCGGTCAGCGTAGTTGCGTCGACAATGGCAAAGGGCACATCCAGCATTTTCGCCAGCGTGTGCGCAAGCAATGTCTTGCCGCTACCGGTAGGACCTACCAGCAGGATGTTCGATTTCGAGAGCTCCACGTCGTTGCCGCGCGTCCGGTTCATCTGGATGCGCTTGTAGTGGTTGTAGACGGCAACGGCCAGCTTTTTCTTGGTCTGATCCTGCCCGATCACGTACTCATCGAGAAAGCTCTTGACCTCTTGCGGCTTAGGCAAGTGCGCTGGCGTGGCGCCGGGCTGTGTCTCGCCCCGGTCGTCTTCCAGAATGGAGTTGCAGACCGCAACGCATTCATCGCAAATGTATGCCCGCGGGTAGTCGCTGGGTGAGGAGATCAATTTAGCAACGGCGTCCTGCGATTTATGACAAAAAGAGCAGCGGAGCGTATCGTCTGTTCCCCTCGGTGTTTTCATACTGCAACTCCTTTGGCCTTGACGGCCCCCTAGGTACGCGGCCGATCGATGATTTCGTCAATAATGCCGTACTCTTTTGACTGACCGGCATTCATGATGAAATCTCTCTCAACATCTCGTTCAATACGTTCCAGCGGCTGCCCGGTGTGCTTTGACATCAGTTTATTGGTGATCTCGCGAATGCGCAGAATTTCCCGCGCATGAATATCTATATCTGTCGCCTGGCCTGAAAGGCCGCCCATCGAAGGCTGGTGAATCAGGATGCGCGAGTTGGGCAAGGCAAACCGCTTGCCTTTATTGCCGCTCATCAACAGAAACGCACCCATGCTCGCTGCCTGCCCGATGCAATACGTAACTACATCGTTGCGAATGAACTGCATCGTGTCATAGATGGCTAGTCCGGCAGTAATCGAACCGCCCGGAGAGTTGATGTATAGCTGAATATCTTTCTCTGGGTCTTCTCCGGAGAGAAACAGCATCTGGGCGATCACCAGGTTGGCGATCTGATCGTCAATCGGCGTACCCAGAAAAATAATGTTGTCGCGGAGCAAACGCGAGTAAATGTCGTAGGCTCGCTCGCCACGACTCGTCTGCTCGACCACCATAGGTACTAGTGCCATGCGCTCCCTTGCTTCTCTTGCCCGCGGGCCGCGTTCGCCCGGTATGAAAATTTCCCGTGATTCAGGACGCGAGTCTCTCGTAAAGAACCGCGCCCGCCCGCTCTCTACGCAAGCGTTCCCGGATTCTAGCGAGGCTACCGTCCTCAGTCAAACGCGTGCGCAGTGTTTCCAAAGGCTCGCGCGCCTGCATCGATATCGCTTGCAGTTCGTTTTCGACATCGTCGTCTGACACGTGGATGTCTTCCGCATCGGCAATGCGGTCAAGCAGGATGGATCCTTTTACCTCGGCGGTAGCCGAGTCACGCTGCGCAGCGCGCAGACGATTGAAGTCGAGGTTGCGCATGTCTTCGGTACGCATGCCCTGCGCGGCCAGGGCCCGCAATCCACGATCGAGACGCGCATCGATTTGTTGTTGCACCAACGACTCAGGCACGGGGAACTGGAAGCGCTGAACCATGGCATCGAGCAACTGATTGGTGGTGTCGCTCTGGATGCGGCGCTGCTTCTCGGCAGTCATGTGGTCGCGCAACTCCTGTGTGAAGTGCGCCATGCTTTCGTACTGCCCGAGCTCCTTGGCGAACTCGTCGTTCCACTCCGGCTCAATCTTCTTCTTGATGCCCAACACTTCAAGATCGTAGGCCACGTGCTTGCCGGCCAGTTGGCGTTCGCCAAAGTCAGCGGGATAGGTAACCTCAAACTTTAACTGTTGCCCTACCGTTGCTCCACGCAAAGCCGTGTTGAAGCTATCGAGTGTGTTGGGTCCACCCACCTGTACCATCACATCCTGTCCAGTAATGGGTGGCTGTGGGGCCGCTGGTGTTTCGCCTTCCGCTTCCGCCGGCCGCACGGCGCCGGTAAAGCTGATCTGCGCGAAGTCGCCATCGGCGAGAGCACGCTCTTCGGTAACCGGTTCCATGGTCGAGCGCGAGTCACGAATGCGCGCCATCTCGGTGTCAAATTCGGCATCGGTCAACTCGGCCGTGGGCTTCTCTACTTTTATGTCCTGGTAGCCGTCGATCGAAAAGTCAGGCAGCACTTCGAAGGCCGCCTTGAACTGCAAGGGCTTGCCCTCTTCCAACTCGATCTTGGTGACCTGAGGTTGGGAGATGGGCTTGAGTTGCTTCTCTGCAATGGCCGTACGGAAGTGCTCGGGGAGAATCGCCTCCATCACGTCCTGGCGAATCTGCTCGGCGAAACGGCTCTTGATAAGCGACTCGGGCACCTTGCCGGAACGGAAGCCCGGGATGCGCGCCATTTTCTGATAGCGTTTGGTAACTGAGCGGAAGCTGCGCGTTACTTCCTCCGCCGGTACTTCAATTTCCACTTCGCGCGTGCACTCGGGATTCAGGGTTGCTGCTGCACCGTGGGAATGCTCATGGCCTTCATGGTCGTGACCCTCGTGGGTGTGTTCTACGGCTTCCTCGGTGGCGGTCAACTCACCGCCCGATTGCGAATTCGTTTCGATCATTTCGGTTGGACTCAACGTATGCCTTCTAGGTTTGCTCGCTCTCGGCGCCGCTGCAATGGCGAATCCGATGTATGCGTTACCGGCCTGTAAACAACCTGCTTTCATCGTATGGGGCTTTCCCAGGGAGGGTCAAACCACCGTATGATGACAGCGAGGCCGCTGTGTACTACGATACACCCTTTTCAGGTGACCCCTGCGATGCCTGGCGGCTGTTTGCAGCGAGGGGTGTTAGATGAGGAAAGGGTGCCGCGAGGTTCTAAAGTTCTTCTTGTCGCGGCGCGCGGACGTGGGAGGCGAACCATGGATCTGCAGCTTGGTAGCGCTTGTAGTTGCGGCGGCCTTCGTTCAGGCTGAGGTTGCCGTTGACAGTACGGCGCACGACATCCGCGTCCCGGTCATCCTGACCGTCATCCTGCCACCAGCAAACCTGGCATAGTTCCAGAGCGTCTGGCACGGAGAGCGTTTTGTAGCCGCAACACAGACAGCGGGCAGCCCTCGCTGTTCGCATAGTTGCATTATGCGCCGGATGTTGTTGAATCGGCAGCAGCAGAGTAGCCGGCGCTCAGTACCTAGGTAACGAAGAAGAGCGCATTCCTGAGACGAGCACACAGATAACGCCATACAGATAAAGCCGTGCTCTACCCCCCGGGAAGGCTTTCTTTGCCTCAAGTTACGTGGAAATTTGAGACGAACCCTTGCAGTCTACGACGCCCAGGTGCGGAGTCAGCGACTCCGCAGCCCTGCCTCGCAATCCTTAGCCCTGCCTCGCAATCCTTTATATGTATAGCGCTCGATGACTCTACGGCTTAAACAGCTCCAACCGAACCTTCCACGTCACCGATTGGCCCGGTCGCAACGTCACCATGCCCGTGTCCATGCCCTTCCACTGCTTCCCGAAAGGATCCACATAATTGAACTGGTCCTCGATCGCAACGAAACTCGTATTCGTCGGCGAATAGACCTGGACGGTTTTGATCTCGGGCGAGAGCGCTGAAACCGTCAATCCATAGCTCGACTCCGGATCAATCAGCTTGACGTCGGCAGAGCCCTTCGTCCTTTGCAGGTGAGAGAAGTTGTCATCGAGGAAATGATCGTCGAGCGCCACACCGTCTGGCGCGTTGTAGTCATACTCGGTGCCCTTGACCGGTTTCAATTGTCCGGCCGGGAATGCGTCACCGTAATTGTTCACTGTGGCCATCATGGAGGCGGGAATATGCACGCGCGCCTGGGCGCGGCGCCCACTCGGAATATTGAAATACGGATGCCAGCCAATCGAAATCGGCGCCGGTTCCTTGCCTACATTCTTCGCCGTGATGGTTGCTTCTACGGCGTCGCCCGTCAACGCGATGGTCATGTTCAGGTCCGTGTCCGAGATCCAGTGTCCGTCAAAATTGCCTGCATGGATCACCCCGCTTGCGGTTTGTCCGTCGGCCGTGTTCTCCGTCCTCAGGTCTTCTACGGCAGTCTTGTTGATGAGGCCGTGAATCGCCGCCACGGGTCCACCGGGGCGCTTGCTGGGAAAGTTCGCAGGAAGCGCCAGCGTATGCCCACGCCATTGCGTCACTATGGACTTGCCGTCAGCCGACGGCTCTCCGAAGATGCGATTGGGGTAGGGAACCAGAAAAGCTCCCCCCAGGCTGAAGGACAGGTTGCCCAGTTCATCTGGGCCGGTGCCGGTGAGCCTCGCGGCAGCGTCCTCGATCGACGGCGAGTGGAGGAGAGGAATCTCTCCTTTACCAGGGATGGCCGCTGTGACCTGAAACATATTCATAGCGCGGCCAGGCAGCAGGGTCACCGAGAGGAACTCGGGCTTGCTGCCACTGCTGGTCGCCTTGCGCGAAAGGGTCACGACGCTTTCGCCGCCGATCTTCAGGGGAGCCGGCGCCGCAGCCGGTTGTTCTGCGACGGGAGCGGGCTTTGGTTGCTGGCATCCTGCCATGAGCACGATCGCAGCAAGAACTCCCTCCAGCCATCTATGTCTGTTGTGCATGAGTGTCCTCAAAAGAAAGAAATCTTCATTGCGCTGTTCCAGCTTGCACACCCGCCTGTGGAAAAGCAGAAATCATCTTACGCCGCATTTGCTTGAGCCTTACAATCGGTCGATGCGCACGTCCCCCCGTGCAACTCCCGGTTTGCCAGCCGAGTTGCCTGTTACCCCCTCTGGTCCGATGCCCGCGGATGCGAGCCCGCTTGCGCTCTTCAATCAGGAGATCGTTCGCTGCCAACGCTGCAGTCGCCTGCGCAAGCATTGTGAAGAAGTAGCGATGAACAAGCGCCGCGCTTACATCGATTGGGTCTATTGGGGCAAACCCGTGCCATCGTTTGGCGACGAGAAGGCGCGCGTTCTCATTGTCGGGCTGGCGCCTGGCGCACACGGCTCCAACCGCACCGGGCGGCCCTTCACCGGCGACGGCTCCGGCGACTTTCTGTATCCCGTGCTGCACGAGACAGGCTTTGCTTCGCAGCCGCATGCTGTCTCGAGCGCAGACGGCATGCGACTGAAGGATTGCTGGATTAATTCCGTGGTGCGCTGTGCGCCGCCGGGCAACAAACCCAACCATGCCGAGTTAAGCAACTGCGCGCCCTACCTCGACCAGGAGGTCACGTTACTGAAGAACCTGCGGGTGGTGGTCTGCCTGGGGCGCATCGCCTTCGACGGCTACCTTCAACACCTCGTACGTACCGGGCAATGCGAATCCAAGCCGCGCTTCAGGTTCGCGCACGGGGCGGAGTATGCGATCCCCGGCGGACCTTATCTGATCGCCAGTTTTCATCCCTCTCTGCAGAACACCAACACGGGCAAGCTCACCGCCGGCATGCTGGTGAATGTTTTCGCGCGTGCGCGGGCGCTGGCCAATACCCCGGTGGACGCGGGGATGCTGTGCCCATAAGCTGGTGGAATTTGATTGTGATCGACGTGTTGCAACTTTGGAGCGGGAGACGGGGATCGAACCCGCAACCAACGGCTTGGGAAGCCGCTACTCTACCATTGAGCTACTCCCGCCCGCTGCCACCGGATTATTCTAACTGACGCTGTATGATTTCGGGGAATGCCCCGCCCCCGCTTGCGCACACCACTCTTCGCCCTGTTGGCGCTCGCCGCCGGGGCTGCTCTGCGCCTGTGGTTCATTCATGCCTTTCCGCAGATCGAGGGTGACTCGCTCCTCTATGGCGACATTGCCAAAAACTGGTTGACGCATGGCATTTATGGGCGTTCTGTCCTGCATGCCGGCGGCCCGGCCACGATCGCACCAACCCTCGTCCGCCTGCCAGGATACCCAGGTTTTCTCGCGTTCTGCTTTGCAGCCTTTGGAATGGAGAATTACCAGGCGGTTCTCTACCTACAGGTGGTGATCGATCTGCTGTCGTGCCTGCTCATGGCAGCGTTCGTGGGCCGGCTCTGCGGGCGCCGGTCCGGGATGATCGCGCTTTGGCTGGCCGTCCTCTGCCCCTTCACGGCCAACTACGTGGCCATGCCGCTCACGGAGACGTTGTCTATCTTTTGCGTGGCGCTTGGGCTCTGTGCGTTCGCCGCTGTGCTGGAGCGTCCGCAGATACCGTGGATGCTCGCGCTCGCCTTTGCCTGGAGCTACGCGGCCTTGTTGCGGCCGGATGGCGTCCTGTTGGGCGTGGTGTTTTGCCCGGCGCTCATCTTGTTTGGCCGCCGAACCATTGGCTTAGGGCGAACACTGCGCATCGCACTGTTCTGTGGGCTGCTGGCGGCGCTGCCATTCACCGCATGGGCGGCGCGCAACTGGCGTACCTTCCATGTGTTTCAGCCGCTTGCTCCGCGCTACGCGAACGACCCCGCGGAGTACACACCCCGGGGCTACCAGCGATGGACCGAAACATGGCTGGTGGATTTCGCTTCGACCTACGAAATCTACTGGAATGTGCCCGGGGACGACTTCGATGCCGAGGCCCTGCCTGCGCGAGCCCTCGAGCCGGATCTCAACCCCGATAACGACCGGCAAACACGCAATCTCATCAGTCAATACAACCATGGCCATGAACTTACCCCGCAGATCGACGCCGGCTTCGCCGCGCTTGCCGCGCAGCGAATTCATGCGCATCCATTCCGCTACTACGTAACCCTTCCGCTGCTGCGGCTGGCGGATATGTGGCTTCGGCCGCGAGTCGAGATGCTCAATATAGAACTGCGCTGGTGGCAATATAGCCGGCACAACGCGGAAACGGAAATCGCTTACGCCTATGGCGCATTGAACCTGGCCTATCTGATCGCGGCGATCATCGGCGCGTTCTATTGGCCTCGATACGGCACAGCTATGGTGGCTTACGTGCTGGCCCGCAGCGTTCTGCTCGCAACCATCGAGGCTCCCGAACCGCGCTACACGCTTGAGTGCTTCCCGATAGTGATCGCCTTTGCCGCCGCAGCCCTCGACCGGCTTTCCAATTCCTCAGCCTGACATTGAGACCCGTCCATAGCAAGGGACGCCCGTGGAAGGTTAGTCGACCGCTTACTTCTCCAGAACCTTGCCTGTTCCTTCAGTGAGGGTGACAATGTGGTCGACTGCAGGAACGATGAACGTCTCTTTCCGTCCGCTTGGCCAGTCGATCTCGACGCGCTCTACTTTCCTTGCCGCGCCCAAACCGAAGTGAAGCCGCAGATCGCTGCTTGAAATGTAACTGGAACCGCTACGAACTTCCTGTATGTAGTCTCTGCCGCCCGCCGTAACTTTCACGCTGGCGCCGATACCATCCCGATTCGACTGTGTGCCCACGGTGGCTATACCTAGCCAGTGATTTGTATTTGCAGCCTGGTTCACCAACAGCATCGGTTTCGCGCCCGAGTTGTTAACCACCGCGGACACTCGCCCATCATTCCAGAAATCAGCAATCGCCAGACCGCGACTCGATTCCGGCTCCGTGCATCCGGGGCCCGAACTTGCGCTCACATCTTTGAATTTTCCGTTTCCCTGGTTCCAATACACTAGTCTCGGTTCCCGGTAGTTCGCTCCCAGATGCGCCGTGTCGACCTCGGGATAGACGTGGCCATTGGCAAGCAGCAGATCGGGCCAGCCGTCATTGTCCATATCGAAAAACATGACGCCCCAGCCAAGATACTGCGTGTTCAATCCCAGCCCGGCATCGAACACTTTCGAGGTGTAGGTGCCGTCCTTGTTGTTCTGGTAGAGCGAAGACGTATCGTCGGAAAAGTTAGTCTTGAAAATGTCGGGCCAGCCATCGCCGTTGAAGTCACCCACCGTCGCGCCCATTCCAGCCTGCTCGCGGCCATCTTCATCGAAGGCCACCTCCGCATCGACTGCCACATCGGTAAAGGTTCCATCTTTATTGTTGCGATAGAGAATGCTGGGCGTGCTGTCGCAGGCGACGTAGATATCGGGCCAGCCGTCACGGTTATAGTCGAGCGCAGAGACGCCGAGGCAGTAGTGCCCATTCGTTTTCTCGATACCACTTGCCTTGCTGACGTTGTCGAAATGGCCACCGCCAAGATTGTGATAGAGCACATTAGGAGTGGAGTCGAGACCGCGCGGACCGCACATCACCGGGACACCCTTCCAGATACACATCTGGCCCTCACCAGGACGAGGCGCAGTCTTCACATCGAAGCGCACATAGTTTGCGACTGCCAGATCGAGTTTGCCGTCGCGGTCGTAGTCCACAAAAGCGCAGCCCGAGCCCCACGCATCGCCGCTACCGGCGACGCCCGCTGAGGTGGTCACGTCTTTGAATGTCCCGTTGCGCTCGTTATGGAAAAGGCGATTGCGGCCGTAGTAGGTCACATACAAATCGTCGAAGCCGTCGTTGTCGTAATCGCCGACGCACGCGCCCTGGCCCCATCCGCTCGCCATCAGGCCCGCGTGCTGGGTCACGTCGGCGAATGTGCCGTCGTGGTTGTTGCGATAGAGACGGCCGGTGGGGTGCGCCGCGCTCCTTTGTGCTGAAAGAGTTGCGCGGGCATCGCCGTTGACGAGATAAACGTCAGGCCAACCATCGTGGTCATAGTCAATGACGGCGGCTCCGCTACCGGTTGTCTCGATAATGTATTTCTTGCTGTTCGCCTCACCATTTACGTTCTGCATCTGCATCCCAGCTTGCGGGGCAACATCGACAAACCATGCGGGTAGCGGGTGCTGGGTATTCGCAGGGTAGGGCGGGTGAGACTGCGCGTGGGCCGTGGCCGCGAGGCAGACAAGAAACAGACCCGGTAATCGCCCCCGTAATCTTTGGAGAAGAACCATTTGGCAAATGCTAGCACTGCCTTGGAACCAGGCTAGAACCAAGCTAGAACCAGGCGCCGGCATTGCAGGAGCGTATTCTTTGATCTGGTGATCTGGCCTATGCAATCCATCCGGCACATTCTCTTTGCGTTGTTCGCAAGCGCGGTGTGCCTGGGCCAGGCTGCCTCTCCTCCCGCGGCCGCTGCGAATCCCGCGGCTGCGAATGATGACACGGCGCAGAAGGCGCAGACGAAAGACTCGCCGCGCGAGCAGGGCATTGCCCTGTACCGCGGCGGCAAGCTGATCGACGCGGAGAAAGCCTTCGCCGCCGCCATGGTACAGGACCCCAACGATCTGGAGTCCATCCAGATGCGTGGGTTGACTCTCTATCGCCTGGGGCAGCCGGCAGCAGCTATTCCGTATCTAGAGCGCGTGCGGCAATGGATGCCCGATGCCAATGCCGACGCCAACCATGTGCTGGGTCTCGCTTACATGAACGCTCGACGGTACGACGATGCGCGAGGCGCCTTTGCAGCGCAGTACGGCGTCAAGCCTGACTCGGCAGCAGCGTATCTGCTTGACGGAGATATGCTGCTCGATGCCAATCTGCCGGAACTGGCCGCCCAGGACGCGCAGAAGGCGCTTACGATCTCACCCGGCCTGCCCCTGGCGCATTTCATGCTGGGTGAGGTTTACCTCTATAAGTCAGACGTGGCCCATGCGCTCGAACAGTTTGAGCAGGAGCGCGCGATCAATCCAGCTTACCCGGCGGTCTACGACCGTCTCGGCGATGTCTATACGAGGATGGGTGAGTACCAGCAAGCGCAGGAAGCGTTGACCCGCGCGATCTCGCTCGATGTTTCGAGCACCGGGCCATTTATCCAAATGGGCAAGGTATTCTTGCGTCGCAAAGATCCAGAAAGCGCAGCCATGTATCTGCAGCACGCGGAGAAAATGGATCCGCAAAACTACATTACCCACACCCTTCTAGGCCAGGCGTATCGCGCCATGGGGAAAGAAGAGGACGCGAAGCGAGAACTCGACGCAGCTTCGCAGATTCACGCTTCAAGTCAACTCAAGCTGCAGCCCGTTCAATAGAAAATGCTGAGGGTGCTCCATACAAGCCTGCCGTTGGCTTGTGTGGGCAACGCTGTCCGTCCCTTAACTGTCAGTACTACCCCATGAATTGTCTTCCCGAACGAAGTGGAGTTGGCGCATGCTCAATGAACCCGCACCGAGATCAATTTACTTTGCAAGGGAACGCCGCCCTCCAGCGTGACGGCGATCAGGGCCTCAAACGGTCGTACCTCACCATTCGGTGAAGACACCGCTTTCAATAGTTCAGCCAGAGTATCTTTGCGCGAAGCGTATTCCACGGCTGCCTGGGTACCCAGGGTCGTGAGACCACTGAACATGAGCGTCCGCTTGCCCGACTGCACTCCCGGCATCAGTGCGATCACCGCGTAGTCCATCGCGAGGGGATGCTCTGGACGCGCATACAGAGCCAGTTCCCCGGCGCGGGGATGGTTGTTGGCAAACCCTGATGACCCCGGCGTCACCACCATGGTGAAATCCGTCGGCGAAGGTACGGCGTTGAGCGACGGATTCTCGGCAGGAGAACCGATAAAGATCAGGTTTTTCTGCTTAGCCTCATCCCAGGTGACAAGCAGGCTGCGCTTCAGGATAAAGTCCGCGTGGTGGGAGTCGAATAACCGCGTCAGGATGTATACCGAGGTCAGCTCACCAATGCCGGTGTAATGGTCGACGACCGGCTCCTTGGCTGGGTCGAAGCCACTGGGGGCATAACGCATGCCGGTCTTGGAATCGCCGAGGAAGCGAGCATTGCTATAGATCACCACCGGTGCGTCCCCCGACAAAAACGGCGCCCAGAAAACATCGACGGGGGTCTTTGCAGCGGCCGGCGGAGACCATGCCCTCGCAAAGAGCAGTGCCACGCCGGCCACGGCCGCCACCAGAAGTACCCCCAAAACCATCCCCAGCGCAGTCGACCTCCAATGATTCCAGCGGCTCTCAGCCCGCGCGGGTGCGGGCACCGCTTCGACGGCGGAGGCAGGCGAAGCCGGGAGTGGAAAGGGAGCCGGTGGCGGGTCTGACTGGCGTGAACGGAAAACCGGCAGGTAGTGACCCTTGGGAACCTCGACAATCGTGGGTTCGGTAGCTCCGTCGGTGGCAAAGTACTCGGTCAGCTTCTGACGGAGTAGACGGGCATGTGTTCGGACGATGCTGTCTTCGCTGCTGTTATACCCGGGCGGCCGTTGGAACACGTTCATCCCGATCTGTTGTTCCGTGGCCGACTCCGGAATCTCCTTGAGGGCGCACTCCGCGATGTAAATCAGGAATTCGCGGAGACGCAACGAGCCGCGGAATTGCGGGCTGCCCAGAATCCGTTCAATGAGCAGACGCTTGGGCTCGTTTGACGGGTCAAACGACTCTGCTGCTTCCTCCGCATGCTCGAAGGCTGAAGTGCTCCTACCGCTTTTCACTGTCAATTCACCGTGAACAACGTTGTCAGCAGTGCATTGCTGCACAGAGTCTGGTGAGGTTCTGGAAACGGCTTGGCCGGCGTGAACTTTCTCCCCGGGAGAGGCTCGAGCGCGCCCAACCCAGGCACAACTGTTGGATGCAATAAGCCGAGAACGGGATTGCGCAAGTTCCTCGTTCGGCGCAACTTCCTGGCTCTAAAACAGCCTGCCGGTCGACAAGAGCAGGCGAGTCAACGATGCAACCAGTTTCGAGAGGCCTTTCCATGTCAAGAAAATTGTTTCGTAAAGTACTCAATTACTTATACTTACTCGTGAGCGTGGTCTTTTTTGGGTTTGTCCCCTCGAGCCAAGCCCAAGCGGTGTACGGGTCCATCTACGGGACCATCACCGACCGCACGGGCGCCGTCGTCCCCGGTGCCACCATTACCGTCACCGACGTTGCCAAGGGCACATCGGTTTCCACCGAAACCGGGGCGAGCGGCGATTTTCGAGTGCAGCATCTGGTGCCCGATACGTATCGGGTTGACGCTGAAGCCAGTGGTTTCATTAAGAGCACGGCCGAAAACGTGATTGTTTATGCCGACACCGCGCCGAAAGTTGACCTTCAGCTCGCTGTAGCCGGCGCCTCCACTTCGGTCACGGTGAGCTCCGGAGCTCCGCTTTTGCAGACAGACCGTGCAGAAGTCAGCACCATCTTGAATTCAAGGGCGGTCGAAAATCTGCCCAACTTCAATCGCAACTTCACAGCTTTTGAGCTTCTGACTCCCGGAACCACCTACATCGGCTGGAATGTCGGGGAAGCCAACAATCCCCAGCGCAGTCAGCAGATCGAAGTGAACGGCCAGTTGCCTTTTGCGACCGGGTACGAACTGGACGGCACGGACAACCAGGATCCGATTATCGGCGTGGCCGTTATCAACCCGAACCTGGATGCCGTTTCGGAAATGAAGGTGACCTCGCAGAACTACGACGCCGAGTTCGGCAAAGCTGTCGCCGGCCTGGTCACAGCCCAGACCAAGTCGGGCAACAATGAGTTTCACGGATCAGCGTTCGAGTATCGCCGTTCTGATGCCCAGCAGGCGCGCGATCCGTTCGCTGAGTCCACGCCCGATCCGGTCACTGGCCGCTTCCTGGCGTCGAATCTTCACAACCAGTTCGGCGGCGCCATCGGTGGCCCGATCAAGAAAGACAATCTCTTCTTCTTTGGCGACTATCAGGGACTGCGCGAGAAAACCGGGACGGCTACCCTGACTACCGTTCCAACAGCTTTGGCCCATACCACCTGTACTTCTGGCGGCCCCTGCGATCTGAGCGAGTATCTGCTGGGCGGTCAGGGCCAGATCTTCGACCCTGCGACCAACGAGACGGCCCTGGACGGGCGCACTCCATTCGCCGGCAACATCATTCCCGCAGGCAGGCTTTCGGCCCCGGCGGTCAACTTCTTCAAGCTTATGCCTCTGCCGAACATTGCAGGGACCGACATCGTTAACAACTACGCGGCTTCGGGATCGGGCATCTTCAACACCAACCAGGCAGACGGGCGTATCGACAGCCAGCATTCAGACAAGCTTCATCTCTTCGGCCGTTACACATACTTCGGCTCAAACTTGTCGGGTGCACCATTCTTCGGCGCCGCTGGTGGCCCCGGTTTCGGCCCTGGCGGCTTTGCAGGAACAGTCACCGCGCGTGACCAGAGCGTGGCGGCAGGCGCCGACTATGTCTTGAACGCCAAGTTGGTCACCGATGTTCGGTTTGGCTACTTCCGGCTGCACGTCGACGCGAACGGGCCAGACTTTAACCAGCCTCTGGGCAACGAACTCGGTATTCCGAACGCAAACGTCGGCGATCTGACTCTGAACGGTGGCCTTCCGCAGTTCAACATCGATAACGCAAGCAATGGCACCAACGGCGGCGGAACCCTGCAACTCGGAACGACAGCCGCACAATTTCTCCAGGACGAAAGCCAATATCAGATCGTCAATAACTGGTCGCGTCAGGTGGGCAATCACAATATTCGCTTTGGCGGCGACGCTCGCTACAGCAAGAATCACCTGGTTGGTCTCGATAACAACAACGTGCGTTCCGGTAATTTTCACTTTTCGCAAACCCGCACGGCCGGCGTGCTTGACCCCGTCTCTGGTACCACCTCTTCCGGCCTTGGTTTCGCTACGTTTCTGTTGGGTGACACCACCTCTTACCAACGAACCCAAACGCAGTACACTGACGCCCAGGAACGCCAGAAGAAGTTCTTCTTCTATGGCCAGGACCAATGGCGAGTCACCAGTAAGTTGACCCTCAACTACGGTCTGCGTTACGAGTGGTATTTCCCTGAGTCGGTTACAGGCAAGGGGCGGGGAGGCCTGCTCGACCTGAATACGGGCAACATCCGCATCGCAGGCTACGGGCCCTACGGAACGAATCTAAACGTACAAAAAAGCTGGACCACCCTGGCGCCCAGGTTCGGGTTTGCCTATCAGGTCCACCCCAACACCGTATTGCGCGGAGGATATGGCCGCGTATACGGGCAGGGCTGGTCGGGTAACACCTTCGGTGAGGTGCTCACTTTTTCGTATCCAACCCAGATTTCACAAAATCTCAACGCTGTGACGAACGCAGCCGACGTGTTTAACCTCACAGTTGGGCCTCCGGGCTACACATTCCCTCCCATTCCGCCAAGTGGTAACTACCCGCTGCCAAATGGCATCAGCGTGCCGACGCGCCCACTTTTCGTGCGTCTTCCCACACTCGATGCCTGGAACCTGACCGTTCAGCAACAATTCGCCTCCACCATGTCGTTACAGATCGGCTACGTCGGCAGCCACGGGATCCACAACATGTTTGACTCGTCGAACCAGGCGAGCCCGAACACGCAGACGATCGCCGGCTTCGACCAGATCAACCCGGAGACCGGTGTTACCTACACACAGAGCGAGCGCCGCCCCTACTTCAACGGAACAGCCCAACGGCTGCTCGGTGTGACGTTTGGCCAGGCCTTCGGTTGGGAACAGGACCTGCGTTACAACGCCAACCAGGCGACGAGCAGCTATCAGGCTCTGCAACTGGTCGGCGAAAAGCGCTTTAGCCAGGGGCTGCAGTTCATTACGCACTACACCTGGTCGCGCGCCATGACTCACGAGTCTTATTACTTCTTCATCGATCCCAGAGTCGGTTATGGTTCCAGCTACTACAATCGCCGCAACTCGTTTGTCTTTGCCGGCAACTACGACCTGCCATTCGGCAAGGGAAGAATGATTGGCGCGAATGCAAAGGGATGGGTCAATGGGATCATCGGTGGCTACACTTTGAACAGCAATGTAGCGATTCAGAGCGGATTGCCTTATACCCCAAGCTACGCATTGAGTGCGTCAGACAACGACGTCATCGGCTTCCTCAACAAGACCAACCAGAGAGGGTTTGGTCTGAGCCGGGGCTCGTATAACGCGCAGACGCGTCAAGTGCCTTACTTTACGCCTTCACCTTACCTGCTTCAGTCCTCGGGACCGCAGAATTCCTTTGGCCCGTATGCGCGTCCCGCAGTCGGCACGTTCGGCAATCTCGGTCGTGACACGCTCTTCGGGCCCGGTTTTTGGAACGCGGATATTTCTCTGTCAAAGGACTTCAACCTGACCGAGAGGGTGCGCTTCCAGTTGCGTGCCGAGGCGTTCAATGCCTTCAATAACGTGAAGCTTGGGCAACCTGATTCCTGCGTGGATTGCCAGGACGGCAATGCCGGCACCATCACGAGCACGCTCGCAACTCAGGACGGAACTTCGATGCGCCGTCTGCAGTTCTCAGGACGGTTCTCGTTTTAAAGCAGAGGAAGGCGGCGAAAAGCCGCCTTCCGCCGCTCTCCGTCTTGCCTCTACAATCAACTACTACGTCCAACCCATCGATGTGGGATGATCGGCAACCGGTCAGAGCTTTTGTTCATTTCCCACTGCTCCCAAAAGAGGAGCAGTGGGAAATGAATCTCTGGTCAGGACAGAGTCAAGAAAGTTGAGTTGTGTGCCTTGTTTGATCGATGGTTGAGGCTATGGGTTCTGCTCCTGGTTACTTCTGCAAGTATGCTGGCCGCACAGCAGCCTGATCCGCTCTTGCCCCTCCCTGCTTTCCAAACGCAGCAGGCGGCCCAACTCGCTATTCATCGCGACATTACGGCGACAAAGCCATTTACGGTGACCGGCCCGCGTGGCGCGCTTCTCGGTCAGCAGGATGGCGTATTCGAATCGTGGATCTTTCCCTGGAAGATCTTCAGCAACATGCGCATCACCGCGCAAATGAAAGATTATGCTGTGCCGATCGACGTGAACGAGCAGGCCGCGTCCATCGATGTGCAGCCTGGTCACACCACCATTACGTTTGCTCACGCGAACTTTACGGTGCGCGAGATTCTGTTTGCTCCGCAGGGTGCACCCGAAGGCGCTGGCGCGCTCGCTTACTACGAAATGGAAGCCGTCCGGCCGATGACGCTCACGTTCAGCTTTACGCCGCAGATGCTGCGCATGTGGCCTGCAATGTCGGACGATCGCCCTTCGCCCGAGTGGGTGAAGCAGGGTCAATCAGGATTTTATGTACTGCACTTGAACACGCCTGAACAGGCTGCGGCATTGGCCATACCCACGGCTGAGCCAGGAATTCTGGCGCCTTACCAGGAGCGGCCCAAAAACTATCCTCTGCAGTTCGTCGTACATTTCGATCCGGCAACGGATGCGGGCAAGCTTTATCCGCTCCTCATGACCGTGGGCGAGACGCCCCCGGCTGCTACTTCATCTGCCCTTGGTGCACAGCTTGCGGCGTTGAACAAGTCTTTCGCTGCGCTTTACGGCGGCACGCAAGACTACTTTGCCAAATTCTCCGCTGAACATCTCAGCATCGATACGCCTGATCCGGTTCTCAACCAGGCATTCTCCTGGGCTGAGGTTGCCATCGATCAACTGCGCGTCGAGACCACTCCATCGCATGCTGAAACAGCCCTTGTGGCTGGCTTTTATACATCAGGAGATTCCGCGAGGCCCGGCTTTGGATGGTACTTTGGCCGCGATGCGTTGTGGACGCTTTACGCGGTGAACAGTTACGGTGACTTTAAGCTGGTTCGTGACGAACTTAATTTTCTGATCAAGCGGCAAACTCCAGAAGGCAAGATCATTCACGAATGGGCGCAGACAGCCGAACTGGTCGATTGGAAGAAATTGCCATACGCCGGTGCGTCGGCGGATGCTACATCGTTGTTTCTGATGGTCAGCAATGACTATCTCAAGACGAGCGGTGACAAGGCGTACATCCAATCGAATTGGGACGCCTTGGCAAAGGCATGGCAATTTCAGACTTCGCATGATTCCGATGGCGACGGAATCTATGAGAACACCGAAGGCTCCGCCTGGGTAGAATCCTGGCCTCCCGGTATGCCTCACCAGGAAATTTATCTCGCTGCACTCGATCGACAGGCCAGCACAGCGATGGCAGAACTTGCGCGCGCTACAGGTCACCCGGAGATCGCAGAGCAGGCTTCTACGCGGGCCACTAAGATCGGCGCGACGATTGAGAAAGAATATCTGCTTCCGGGCAGCGGCTTTTACGCCTTTAGCCGCAATGCGAATGGCAGCCTCGACACCAGCCCGACTATCTTCCCGGCCGTTGCTTCCTGGGATGGTAGTTACAAGTTGCAGAACGCAGAGCCAATGTTCGACCGCTGGGCTGCGCCGGAGTTCTCGACCGATTGGGGAACGCGCGACCTGAGTCCGGCGGTTTCGTTCTTCGATCCCATCAGCTATCACCAAGGCACCGTGTGGCCTCTCTACACCGGCTGGGTCGCACTGTCGGAATATCGTAATGGCCGTAGTCTCTCCGGTTACGCGCACCTGATGCAGAATGCCGGTCTCACCTGGACGCAGGACCTGGGTGCCGTCACCGAGCTGCTTTCCGGCCAGTTCTTCGCGCCGTTGGGCCGCAGCACGTCGCATCAGCTCTGGTCCTCCGCCATGGTCGTCTCACCGGCCTTGCGCGGGCTCTTTGGTTTGGAGTGGGACGCAGCGGCTAACAAACTCACGGTGACACCGAGCCTGCCCGCGCAGTGGGATCACGCGGCTTTGCGGCATGTGCCGCTTGCCGGCGGCCAGGTCGATCTCGAAATCAAGCGTTCTAAAGGGATGCTCGAGATAAGAGCAACCGGCTCATCGGTGGTGTTGGATTCGCGCACGCCGGGTGCAAAGTTTGCCGGCGGTATCCTGCGTATTCCACTGCCTGCGGTCGAGGCCGGCATTGCGTGCGCGTTGCCGGCCCCTGGAGCAACCACCCAGCAGATGAAGGTGCTCGATCAACAGTACGCAGCTCACTCGCTGACGCTAAGATTGTCAGCCCCAGCCAATACCCATCAGCCGATGATGCTGCGTATCAATGAGCGTATCAATGATGCCCACATCAAGCTCCATGTCGAAGGGGCCGGCCTTTCGCAGGAAGGCGCTTCGGAGCTTCGGCCCATGCGTATTGATTTCGGCGCAGGCGACGGTTACGTAGAAAAGACAGTAAAGTTCTCCTGGTGATGGTTCGCCCAGCAACAATCTCGGATACCCCATACCCCCTGATTTCCTGGCAGGCGTGGTATTGCAGTCGAGTTTTATGCAGGTATGGGACGCCCGCGTTGGTTACCTATCTGCTTCTTGCCGGCATCGTTGTTTTCCTTGGCCCCCAGCTTGCTGCAGCTCAGATCGCTTTCGATACCAACTCAGTAGCCCCTGAACGATTCATCGCCGCTCACGGAAGCAAAGCCGTTGCGATGGGCTATGCGTCGAGCGGGCTCGAATTGTGGGCCTATCCGCTGCAGTTGGTGAGTGGGTACGAACCGGGCTTTCGCGTCACCGGCAACACAACCGAGATCCGTGGATCGATGCTGCTTCGCCGCGTCACCTACGAACCCGAAGCAATCGTACGCACCTACGTCGGCCCCGACTTCATTGTGAAAGAAAGGTTGTTCGTCCCGCTGAACGAGCCGGTCATCTTCATTACCTACACCGTAGAGGCCCGCCACAGCGTCGACATCGTTGTTCACCTTACGCCGGTGCTCGACCTGATGTGGCCTGCCTCTCTCGGCGGCCAAAGCGCACATTGGGATGCGGCGGCATCCGCCTATGTTCTGACAGAAGGCACAGGCAAATACAAAGCATGGATCGGTTCTCCGGATGTGGTCTCGCGCGATGAATCCATGAATAGTGCGCAACCAGGGAGCCCGGGCAACATGCTGGCATTCGCGATGCGGGCGGGCGGAGATGGCCCTCATTCCGTTACGGTGATAGCCGCTCGCGGGCAGTCTGGTACTCCGCCCGCGCGCATGAAAGCGCTTTTCCAAGAGAAGGCAGGCTACGAGGCGGAAGCAACGCATCATTACGAGGCATTACTCGCTGACTCCCTTCAGATCGCTACCCCGGACGCCGCTATCAATAAGCAACTGAAGTGGGCACAGATAGCGCTGGATCAGGCCTGGGTCTGCAATGACGTGTTGGGCTGCGGCCTCGTGGCTGGCTTATGGTCCGTCTCGCAATGCCCGCCGCCCCCAATATGACTGGTTTTTTGCCGGAGATGGCCTCGTCGCCATCGAAGCTCTGGTCGACACCGGCGATTACAACCGGGCACGGCAAGCTCTGGCCTTCATCGCTCAATACCAGGATGCGAACAGCGGAATGGTCTGGCATGAGCTTTCGCAGAGTGCCGATCCAGCCGATTGGGCTACGAAATATCCGTACATGTTTGTCCACATCGACATCACCTTCGACTATCTGATCGGTGTCGAGCACTACGTCACGGCGAGCGGAGATACGCAGTTCCTCAAAGATCATTGGACCGGAATCGCGGCGGCTTATCACTATTGCCGATTGCTTCTGGACGAACAGGACGGACTCCCACGCATTCCCTCGACCAAACAAGGGGGCAACGAACAGGACAAGATGACGGATGACCCGCGCCTGGCGGCCAGTTGGGTCAGAGCCTCGGCAGCTTTCTCGCGCATGGCGCAGTTAGATAGCCACCTTCCAGAAGCAGAAGAAGCGAGACAACGAAGCGAACAAGCGCGCGTCTCCGCCGGGCGCCGCTATTGGGACAACGAGCGAAATGCCTGGGGCGACGGCTATAACGAGGCGGGTCACGCGGTCTTCCGCCAGAGCACCGGTGGGCTTGCTCTGCTGACCAACGGCATTCTCGATCAGCGGCGCAGCGATGTGGTTCTCGATCAGCTTTCTTCCGCCGATTTTCAAACTGATTGGGGAACTCGAGGGCTCTCGGCTCGTTCAGGTGAATACGACCCGGTCTCTTACGCGAAAGGGAGCGTCTGGGCCGCCGGCACAGCCGGGGTCGCATCGGCATTCTGGTCCAACCATAGGCCGGCGACCGCTTTCCCCATATGGAGTGCATTGCTGCCCTGGGGGAGCCTCGACTCCATGGGGCATCTGCACGAAGTCGTAGCCGGTGACTTTTATCATCAGCAGGTTGAGTCTGTCCCCGAGCAAACCTGGTCGTCCGCGGCCTTTCTTTCATCGACGGTGCATGGACTCCTCGGCTTGGCCCACGATGGGCAGGCCAATCGCGTGGAATTTGCACCGCATCTGCCCGCAGCCTGGGCGAAGGTTTCGATCGAAAACATCAGAACGCGCGGAGGCAAGATCGCCTTCCAGTTGTCGCGTGTGCCTGAAGGCTTAAGGCTCGATGCAGACAACTACGGTGAACCAGTCGATCTTCTCTTTTCGCCGGAGATTCCGCTGGGCGCTCGCATGATCGGGGCGGAACTATCTGGCACGAAGGTGGCCGCGCGACGCGAAGACCACGTGCAGGACGCGCACGCCATTCTCAACTTTTCCTTACCTGCGGGAAAGAGCCACTGCCTTATCCGCTTCGAAGGCGGAGTGTCTGTCGGCGTAAAGAGCCTCGTCCCTCTGGAGGGTGACGCAAGCAAGGGACTCAAGATAACCGCGGTTACGTTTCATGCAAACAAACTGACCGTGGATGTCGATGTGAACGCCGCTCAACCGGCCTCGATCATCGTTTTGCGCACTGTGGACAAACCACTTCGGGTGCACGGTGCAACACTGCTGCGGATCTCTGAAAATGTGTTTGAGCTGACAGTCCAATCATCTGCAGCGAACGGGTATGCACACGCGAAGGTTGCGGTCGATTTTTGACCAGGTCTGGACATGCTTGAGGGAGCGGAACTCGAGCGTCTCCGGAAGAGTGACTGCCCATGGCGCATTTTCCCGAGTCGCACTTTCTGCTCATTCCACGCCATCTTCAGTTCGATTGCCGCTTCGCGTCATCATTCCCAAGGTGTAGTAGATGAAGCTGTCTCCCGTTGCTATATGCTTTCGGAAATGTTCCAATCCCACCGGCTGGTCGTGTTTCAACTCTGGGTGGGTAATCAATGTGGGAACTTAAGGAAGCCGGAACGCGTAAAGGGAGCAGTGATCGTCGATGAATAGAAGGGCTAGAAAGAACGGAAGAATCGCTTCCGGCGCCGGTCCCGCCTTGAAGGCGATCGCGTTTCTCATGTTTTTGGGTTGCGGCGCTTCGATCGAGGCACAGAGCCGCGTGGTCGATCAGGCATGGCAGTTTGCCCCGGACCCCAGGGCCCAATTTACCGCGACGAACGTCGATCGCGCCGCCCAATGGCGGCCCAACCGGGCCAGCCTTTCCTGGAATGCCCAGTTTGAAGACCTGCGTGACTACGCGGGCGCCGGCTGGTATCGCGTCACTCTCTCGTTGCCTGCGCCGCAACCGCTGACCCGGCAACTCATCCACTTTGGCGCGGTGGACTACCTCGCGGAAGTGTGGGTGAATGGCAAGCGCCTGGGCGAACACGAGGGCGGCTACACGCCGTTCAGCTTCGATCTCACTGGCAAAGTGCATGGCGGCAATAACGAAATTCTGGTCCGGGTGTTCGATCCACCCATGCATGAGGCTGGTTCCGCCGCGCCCGATCAGAAATACAAATACGACGAAATCCCCCACGGCAAACAAGACTGGTACGTGCAGACCAGTGGTTTGTGGCAGCCGGTGACGCTCGAGACGGTGCCATTGCGCTACGTTGAGTGGGTCCACGTCACGCCGCACAACAGCGGTGACGTAACCGTGGAAGCAAAGCTGGCCGGCAGCACGGGGAACGCCCCTCTCAAGGCGGCCGTTTCCGATCCCTACGGTGCGACGGTCGCGGAGTTTGAATTGGCCGTGGATGGCGATATCGCCCGGGGCAAGACGCATGTAAACGAACCCATGCTCTGGGATGGAGATCACCCGAATCTCTACTCACTGGAGGTGACGAACCAAGCAAGCGTGGGGGCAAGCGCGGGCGGGCAACTGCTTCATACGCGATTTGGCTTTCGCGAACTCACTACGGCCGGCGGCAAGCTCTATCTGAATGGCAAGCCCTGGTACATGCGCGCCGCGCTCGATCAGGATTTCTATCCCCAGGGTATTTATACGCCGCCATCAGCCGGCTTTATCCGCCAGGAGATGCTCACCTCCAAAGCCATGGGGCTGAATATGCTGCGCTGCCACATCAAGGCGCCAGACCCACGCTACCTGGAAGCGGCCGATGAGACCGGCATGCTTGTCTGGTATGAAATCCCCGCCTGGAACGACGAGCATCACTGGACGCCTGAAGCGGCTCAGCGTGGCGTCGACACCTTTCATGCGGAAGTGGAGCGCGACTGGAACCATCCCTCGATCGTGATTCAGAGCATCATGAACGAGCAGTGGGGCATGGACCCATCGCAGGCCGAGCAACGGGCGTGGTTGTTGAAGACCTTCGCCGATCTCAAGCAACTCACCGCCCCACTCGGCCGCCTGATCACCGACGACAGCGCCTGCTGCAAGGGTTTCCACCTGCAGTCGGACTTTGCGGACTGGCACACCTACTCTTCCATCCCCGACCACGCTGACCAATTCGCCAGCTGGGTTAAGGAATATGGCGAGCGGCCCAAGTGGCTCTTCAGCGGGTATGGCGATGCCAGACCTACGGGCCAGGAGCCGCTGCTGGTTTCAGAATTCGGTAACTGGGGCCTGCCGCAACTGCCTGCTCGCGACCAGCTTCCCTGGTGGTTCCCGCGCGACTTTGGTGGACGCGAACTCACCCGCGCGGCAGGGGTCTTCGACCGGCTGCACGCTTTTGGCTTCGAGCGGATGTTTCCCAACTACGGCGCTCTTGCCTTGGCTACCGAAAAGCACGAGTACCTGGCCCTCAAGTATGAGATCGAGCAGATGCGGCAACAGGCGTCCATTCAGGGCTACGTCATCACCGAACTCACAGACGCCAATTGGGAAGCGAACGGCCTTATGAGCATGTGGCGCCAGCCCAAGATGTTTGCTGACGAGTTGGGCAAGCTGCAGCAGGACGATCTGCTCATGGCGAATTTCACCACCCACAATTTCACCGCTGGTTCACCGGTCGCGCTTCCCCTGGTTCTGTCGCACTATTCCGGCGCCAGCCTGGATGGAGCGAAGATCGCCTGGCAAACATCTGATGGACAATCAGGAATGTTGCCGTTGATCAAAACGCCCGCTCCCGCCGGGGTTGAGGGGGAAGGTCAGCTGGAGTTCAAAGCGCCACAGACGCAGACTCCGGCTACGGCATTTCTACGTTTGCAACTGGTGAGCTCCGCCGGTGTTACGCTGGCGCAAAACAGCTACCGCTATGCGGTCTATCCATCCCGGCCAGAAGCCTCCTCAGGGACTTCCGTGGTCGTTCATGATCCGCTGAAGCAGCTGGGGGGTCTTAACGCCGCGCTGGCAACGAGGGGCCTTGCGGTCGTCGATTCCCAGGCCGGTCTCGGAAAAAAGGCGGTATGGCTGTCGTCTTCGCTGGATGCGGATACGAAGACCTGGCTCGACCAGGGAGGCACGGTTGTACTGCTGGCCGATCATGCGGACGCCACGGCCAAGGAGGCCTCGTTGCACATCGTGCCCCGGGCCGGGTCTGACCTGAGCGGCGACTGGGTAAGTAACTTTAACTGGGCGGAATCGTCCAGCTCCATCTGGAAACCCCTGGCGCCTGTGATGGAAGAGGGAATCCTTGGATGGGAAGCTGCTTCCATCACTCCCGATTTCGTGATCGATGGCCTCAAAGAACAGGACGCCGCCCATCTGCTTTCTGGAGTCTTTTATGGGTGGCTCAACAGCAACCGCGCATATCTGGCTGATCTGCGCGAGGGTTCAGGCCGTATGCTGATAACAACCTTTCGTTTTGGCAGCTACGGTCGCGATCCTTTTGCTACCCTGCTGTTCGATCAGATACTGAGCGCGGCGGCCAACACAAACAACTAGACCATGACCCCTTCGGACGATTTGACAGCAAGAGTTTGCCCATCCGTAGAACCCCTGATACGTTGTGCCGCGCCGGGCCGAGTGAATCTGATTGGCGAACATACCGATTACAGCGGCGGGTTCGTCATGCCCGCGGCGATCGATTTCCGCACCGTGGCGACCATTCGTCCGCGGAGCGACGGCCAGATCTTCATCTGTTCGGAAAATATGTCCGAACAGGTTTCTTATCCCGCGGATCCTCTCCCCCAGGCAGCCCGCAAGCACTGGAGCGACTACCCCATCGGCGTTGCCTGGAGCCTGGCGCAGGAGGGTGTGCGGACCGGAGGATTCGATCTCGCGCTCGACGGTAACGTTCCTCTTGGATCGGGACTCAGTTCATCCGCCTCCATCGAAGTGGCTACCGCTTTTGCTCTGCTGCAGCTTGCCGGGAGGGCGATGCCCCTGGGGAAAATTGCGCTCGCCTGCCAGCGGGCTGAGAACCTGTTTGTCGGGGCGCGCAGCGGCATCATGGATCAATTCATTGCCTGTGCCGGGCAGCAGGACCACGCGCTTATGCTCGACACCCGCACGCTCGAGTATCGCCTTCTGCCGATTCCCGCCCATGTGCGTTTGATCATTTGCAACACCATGGTCAAGCACGAGCACGCGGGTGGCCAGTACAACGTCCGCCGTGACGAGGTGGAAGAGGGCACCCGCATCCTGCATCGCCACTGGCCGGCGATCGAGTCGCTGCGCGATGCCACCGAGCGAGACCTTGAAGCGTGCCGGCAAGAGATGCCGGCGAACGTCTATCGCCGTTGCCGCCACATTATTACCGAGAACACCCGCTCTGAGCTGGCCGCAGCGGCGCTCGACCGTGGCGATCTTTCCACCTTTGGCGCGCTTATGGCCCAGGCGCATCAGAGCATGCGCGACGACTTCGAGGCCAGTTGCAGTGAACTCGATACCATGGTTTCGATCGCCGCCGGCCTTGCTGGCTGCTATGGAGCCCGCATGACCGGCGGCGGCTTCGGCGGCTGCACCGTGAACCTGGTGGAAGAAAGCAAGGCGGAGCAGTTCCAATCGTCCATTCACGCCGCCTACCGCGACATCACCGGCATCGACGCCGCTATCTACCTGTGCCGTGCCTCGGCGGGAGCTTCCCGTATCGACTGAGCGCTTCTAAGCGAAGAGCACACCTGATGGAGCAAAAAGCAGCGAAGGTACGGACTAAGTCCGGCCTCTTCAACAAGCTACTTTGCTCCGCAGACCTTGAAGCTGTGCCCTTAGTCGCAAGTGGCTGGGGCGAAGCAATGCCCTCATGGCATCGAGGTTTCCCCATCCTGTACACACGACCGTATTTTTATGTGGTTTTCACGTCTCGGCAACGTGCAAGAGCTAGGTTGGATCTGTTACCGAGTAACTTTCTGCCATCCTCTGCGCGTGACCCTGCATCAGACGTGTAAGAGCCAGTCTTACGAACGAGTACATACCATTCCCATTTGGGATCTTGATCTTATCCATTTCGGTTCCTTTCAACGGAAAAAACGATTGCAGAGTACAACTTTCGTGCCAAATCAACACCAGTATAGGTAACCATGCAAGAGTATAGTTACCGCAGTAACCCCAGAGGACCTACATGATTTCACAATGTATGAATCCGGAGTGCCGCAAGGAGCTGCATTACCTGCGCAATGGCAGAGTGATCCGTACGACCCGCCGCAAGGAGGAACAGGTCGAGGTGGAACACTTCTGGCTCTGCGGCGAATGCCATGCGGCGTATGACTTTTTATTCACAAAAGACGGCCGTGTCTCGTTAGCCCGCAGGCAGAATTTCGTGGATGTCGGCAAGCCCGCACTCGATCTTTTGCTCGTATCGTAAATTCCCTCAACGGCCGAGCGCCTCTTCCCAGGCGATCGATTGGTCATTTCCTGCATCGGATCTGCGTCACCCGCACCAGGGAAAACGATTTCCACGCTACACTCCGGCGCCTAATTCCGGCCCGCTTTTCCTCAATTCGTACTCGTTCTGCAAATCGGCCGCTCCGTCTAAACTGGAGCTATCCCTATGGCCGAATTCACCCATCTTCACCTGCACACTGACTACTCTCTGCTCGATGGAGCATGCGACGTAGAAAAGCTGGTTGAACACGTCAGCAGCATCGGCCAGAAGGCGGTCGCGATCACCGACCACGGGAACATCTACGGCGCCGTGCATTTTTTCGAGGCCGCGAAAGCCAAGGGCGTCAAGCCGATCCTGGGATGCGAACTCTACATCTCCACCGACGAAGACCATCGCGCCACTCCGGGCAAAGACAGCAAATACAACCACCTGCTGGTGCTGGCTGAAAATGAAGAGGGCTATCGCAACCTGGTGCGCATCACCTCAGAGGCGTCGCTCCATGGGTTCTATCGCAAGCCCCGCGTCAGCAAGAATTATCTGGCGAAACATGCCAGTGGCCTGATCGGCTTCTCCGGTTGTTTGGCCGGCGAACTCTGCAGCAACCTGATGCAGGGCAAGTACGAAGCGGCCAAGGCGACCGCCAGCCAGTACCAGGATATTTTTGGACGCGGCAATTTCTTTCTCGAAATACAGGATCAGGGCCTTGAACTCGAAAAGAAGATCCATGCCGACCTCTTTCGTTTAGAAAAAGAGCTCGACATTCCGCTGGTCGCCACCAACGACAGCCACTATCTCTGCGAAGACGATCATCATGCGCACGAGGTGCTTCTGTGCGTGCAGACCGCGGACTCCATTCACAACCCCAAGCGCTTCAAGTTCGATACCGACCAGTTCTTCGTAAAGAGTGCGGCAGAAATGGAGCGCATCTTCTCGCACGCGCCAGAAGTGGTTAGCCGCACCATGCAGTTTGCCGAGCGTTGCTCGTTCAAGCTGAGCAAGGTTACGAATCCGTTCCCGGAGTTTGCCGTTCCGCCTGGACACACCATCGACAGCTACTTCGCTGAGGTATGCCGCGCAGGTTTTCGCAAGCGGCTCGACAATGCCATTCGCCATCTTGGAGAGCGTGGCCTGCGCCGCCGGCCCATTTCCGACTACGAAGAGCGTCTCGAACGCGAAATCGACTGCATCAAGCAGATGAAGTTTTCCGGCTACTTTCTTATCGTCTGGGACTTCATCAAGTATGCCCGCGAAGTCGACATTCCCGTGGGGCCCGGCCGTGGTTCCGCCGCTGGCTCCCTCGTCTCGTATGCAATGGAAATTACTGACGTCGATCCATTGCAGAATGCGTTGCTCTTCGAACGCTTCCTGAACCCCGAGCGCGTGTCCATGCCCGATATCGATATCGATTTCTGCATGAACCGGCGCGGCGAAGTCATTGATTACGTCACCCGCAAATACGGCCGCGAACAAGTCGCGCAGATCATTACCTTCAACACCATGGCGGCCAAGGCCGCGATCAAAGACGTGGGCCGCGCGCTCGATCTGCCTTATGGCGAAGTCGACCGCGTCGCCAAAATGGTTCCCGCGACCATCGGTGTGACCATCACCAAGGCTCTGCAGGATTCTCCGCAGATGCAGGAGGCCTACGACAAGGAGCCTCAGGTAAGGGAACTGATCGATACCGCGCGCAAGCTCGAAGGCCTGGTGCGCGGCGCCGGCTTGCATGCCGCCGGTGTCGTGATCGCTCCGCAGCCGCTCACGGAACTGGTGCCGGTCTGCCGCAGCAAGAACGACGAAATCGTAACCGCCTATGACATGAAAGCGGTGGAGAAGCTCGGCCTGCTGAAGATGGACTTTCTCGGGCTGACCACGCTGACGGTCATCGATGACGCGCTCAAGCTCATCACCAAACAGCGCGGAACCCCGTTGGATCTTTCGCTGATCGCGCTCGACGACGTGGAAACCTACGAAAAGGTCTTTCATCGCGCGCTCACGTCGGGCGTGTTTCAGTTTGAGTCTGGCGGCATGCGCGATGTGTTGCGCCGCTACAAACCCACTTCGGTCGAAGATCTTACCGCCCTCAACGCACTCTATCGCCCGGGACCGATCCAGGGTGGCATGATCGATGACTTCATCGAGCGTAAGTGGGGCCGCAAAGTCGTCAGTTACGAATTGCCGGAACTGGAAGGGCTACTCAAGGAAACGCTGGGCGTCATTGTCTACCAGGAACAGGTGATGCAGATTGCCAACGTGCTCGCCGGCTACTCGCTGGGCGAAGCCGATCTGCTGCGCCGCGCGATGGGCAAAAAGAATCCCGAGGAGATGGCCAAGCAGCGTGTTCGCTTCGTCGAAGGAGCGATCGAGCGCAAGCATCCGAAGGATAAGGTCATCCGCATTTTTGACCTGATGGAGCAATTCGCGGGCTACGGGTTTAACAAGTCACACTCAGCCGCGTATGCGCTGCTGGCCTATCACACGGCTTATCTGAAGACGCACTTTCCAGTGGAGTTCATGGCTGCGCTGCTCAGTTCAGAAATCTCCAAGCCTGAGAATGTGGTCAAGTACATCAAGGAGTGCCGCGAAATGGGCATCTCCGTCGAACCGCCTGACGTCAAGGTCTCGGGCGCCGATTTCACGCCCAGCGCAACAGGCATTCGCTTCGGTCTCACGGCCATCAAGAACGTCGGCCGCAATGCCATTGACTCGATTCTCGCGGCCCGGGCGGCGTTGACGGAACGGAACACAACGTTCGCCAATTTTTGGGAGTTTTGCGAGAAGGTCGATCTCCGTTTGATGAACAAACGCGTGCTCGAATCGCTGATCAAGAGTGGAGCGCTTGACTCCTTCGGACGCCGTTCCCAGCTCATGGATGCCGTCGATCGCGCCATGGAACGCGCGCAGCAGGCACAGCGGGACGAGTTGGCCGGCCAGCACGGACTCTTCGCTGGTCTGGCCGGCATGTTCGAGAACGCGGGCGTTACCAAAAGCGTCGACGATCTGCCTAACATCCCCGACTGGGATGAGAACACGCGTCTGCAATCGGAAAAGGAAGTGCTCGGCTTCTTTGTTTCCGGCCATCCGATGGATAAATACGCCGAGAAGCTGCGCAATCTCAATGTAGTCGATACAGCCACTGCGCTTGAAATGAAGCCGCCACCTTCGACCGGCCGGCGCCGCGGAGAGCAGCCGGAGAACCTGATGTCCCTCGCCGGCGTGATTGTCGGCCTCAAGATCGGGAAGTCGAAGCGTTCTGGTGAAATGTATGCCCAGGCTGCGCTCGAAGATACTGTCGGCAAGATCGACCTGATCTGTTTCCCCAAGGATTATGCGCGTCTTTCGGAAAGCCTCAAGATCGAAGTGCCGGTACTGATCAAGGGTGTATTGCGCGCGGACGACGATGAGTCCGCACCGAAGCTCTCGGTATCAAGCATCCAGCCTCTCGAAGACATCAAGATCAGGCTGCCGCAGAACGTTCGCATCAAGGTGCCGCTCGAGAACGCGAGCGAGGCCATGCTCGGCTCGCTGCGCGCCATGATCACCGCCGCTCCCGGCCCGGGGCGGCTCATGATCAACCTCGAAAGCCGGGGAGAGTACCTGGTGATGCTGGAACCTGACGAATCCCTTTCCGTCGCCGCCGACCGCGGCTTCATCGAGCGCGCCGAAGCACTGCTAGGCCAGGGAACGGTCCAGGCCTTCGAGTAACGTAACGGACTCCGTGGCGCTCCACGTCTCTTCGCCCGCTCAGCGAACGGTCCCGTGGAACTCAACCCTGTCCCTGCGGAACTGGTTCCGTCACCAAGAACCCATTTGCAATCCCATCAAGGCAGGGCTGCACTAGTAACGGCCTCCGCACCCGGGCTGCGGTTGGAACCGCTATAATCCAAAGAGTCAATAGAACTTCGGCCAAGCGTCAGACTTTTCGCGCTGGCAAGGCGATGCAAAGTCTCATGACCGACCAGGCAGCAGCAAATCTTGATCCAGCCCAGACGGAGCCAACGAATCCGGCATGGATCAAGACCGAACTCGCGCGGCACCCGCAACGGCCTTATCCCATGGATTTCATCCAGCGTATCTTCACTGACTTTTCAGAGATCCACGGGGATCGCTCCTTCGGCGACGATCTGGCTATGGCCTGTGGCATGGCTCGTTTCCATGGCGACGAAGTCATGGCCATCGGCAACCTGAAAGGGCGGGGAACCAAAGAAAAGGTGCGCCGCAATTTCGGTATGCCCAACCCGGAAGGCTACCGCAAAGCGTTGCGCGCAATGAAGATTGCGGTGAAGTTCAAACGTCCCGTATTCACGTTCATTGATCTCACAGGGGCTAATCCTGGAATCGCAGCGGAAGAACGTGGTCAGGGCGAGGCGATTGCCCGCAATTTGCTCGAGATGGCCCGGCTGCGTGTTCCCACCATCGCCACCATCACCGGCGAAGGTGGCTCCGGGGGCGCCCTGGCTCTCGCGGTTGCCGATCGCGTGCTGATCCTGGAAAACGCGGTTTATTCGGTGATCGCGCCCGAAGCCTGCGGCTCCATTATGTGGCGCGATGCCGGCAAACGCGCCCAGGCAGCCGCCGCTCTCAAAATTACCTCTGACGATGTTAAGCGTCTGGGCTGCGTCGACGACGTAGTGCCCGAGCCGCCCGGGGGAGCACAAAACGACCCCGTTGCCGCAGCCGCCATGCTCGATGAGAAGCTCGTCTGGCATCTCAACGAATTGCGGGCCATGCCGATCGAAGAACTGATGGTGCGTCGCCTGGCCAAGTTCCGGGACATCGCCCAGTTCTATACCAACGCCTGAACATCCAGTCGTTGCGCACGTGGGGAGCATTCGCTTGACCCAATTCACCGCTGCCGATCGTGTCCGTGCTTTCGGTTACGTCGTCATCGCCGGTATCTACTTCTACCTCGCCCAGGCCGTCGCGGTACATGCTGCCAACGGATTTTCAGGGGGTGAGTGGGCGCGGCTCATTTACCGCAGCATGCTGCTCTTCCTTCTCCTGGTAGGGTTCGGCGCCATGGCGCGTTTATTCAACCATCAGCCCCAACCCATCCGCGAGATGGGGCTGGTCTTCCGCCCCGGATGGAAGCGTGAGTTTGCTTTAGGGGCTGCCCTGGGGTGGGGCATGCTGCTGGTCAGCATCTTGCCCATGGTGCTTAGCGGTGGTTTGATCGTCACTTTCTGGGCTGTTCCGCGTCAGTTCGGCATTCTGCTCATAGATATTGTGATGCTGGGCGTGGCCGCGCTCGCCGAGGAAGTCGCTTTTCGCGGCTATCCTTTTCAGCGATTGATCGATGCCATGGGCCCTACGCTGGCCACCCTGGTTGCGTCCTTCGTGTTCGCCGGCCTGCATCTGTTCAATCCCTACGCCAGCCGCGCCAGCTTCTTCGTTACGGTCTTTGCTGGTTGGCTGCTCTCCATGGCGTACCTGCGGACACGCGCGCTCTGGGTCTGCTGGGGCTTTCATTTTGCCTGGAACGCAAGCACGTGTCTTCTCTTCGGCCTGCCGTTGAGCGGCTTGACTGAGTACTCGCCTGTCATTCAGAGCAATACCATCGGGCCTTTGTGGATCACCGGCGGTGACTACGGCCCTGAGGCCAGTACCGTCACGGCTCTGGTGTTGTTGGCAGGCCTGTTCGTCGTCTATCGGGCGACCCGCAAGTATGCTTATATCCACAACGCGCCTGCGATCGTCGCTGCGGGTATTCCCGTCGATCTCGATTCCATGAGCAGCAAGCTGGCCCCCCATCACCCAGTCGATCCGCCGGCAGCCCCGGCTGGGGCGACCCTGGTCCAGATCCTCCCCGCGCCCCCTTCTTCGGGTCCAAACGAACCCCGATCCTGAGAAGTCCTGAGAAAGAGATTCGAAGCCCCGTTTTGTTTGAGGGCAACCTTTCCCCAGTTGCTGCGCGTAACTTTCTTGTGCGAGCGATCAAAAGTTGACTTGCAAATCATTCTGGCTGGGACCATCATTGGCTTCATGGGGAATTGCCATGGTTGGCTTCGCGACCAAAAAACGCTTTTCTACTGGCGCTAAAAGCGCTGCTGCCAGCGCGACACTTCTGTTGGTGATCACAGGCGTCTGCCATGGCCAGGTTTTCACTGTAGAACGCGAACACCTCGGGTCGAAGGACGTGAATCTCACCACCGTCCAGCCCACTTCGGTCGCGCTCGATAAGGCACCTCTCACAGAACGCACCCGCCAACAGCTCATCCGCACCTTCCAGGCCGATGAGGCATTCGCGGTGCGCCCCCTTCCGCTCGGAACCAAGGGCGTGATTCTCCACGCAAACGGGCCACTGAGCCCTTCAGGAGAGGGCTATGCACAGGAATTGGAGAAAAATGGCATCTCCGCCAAGCCCGGAGATCGCGTCGTGATTACCAAGTTTGAAGTGAAGGCCGATCGCATTCTGTTCGAGTTCAATGACGGTCCTGAGAAGCACCATCACATCCTGCAGCACATCGAAGTAGGGGGCATGGGTGGCATGTCGCCGCTCGCCAGAGACGACGGCCATCAGCCGATCGGCTCCCGTATGACCCTGCTCTTTAACAAGTTTGTGCCGGAAATGACCGCCGCCCAGGTTCGCTATCTGATTGCGCCGATGATCGATTTTTCTCTCAAAACGCCGGCCCAGGCCTATGCCGATACACTGCCGCCCAAGCTCAAGGGAGCCGTCTTGAATCATGAAGTGTTGGTCGGCATGAACCGCGAGATGGTGTTGAAGGCGGTTGGACAGCCGGATCAGAAGGTGCGGGAAACCGAAGGGCAAACGCCTTTTGAGGAATGGATCTACGGCCAGCCACCCCATCAGGTCCAGTTTGTCCGCTTCAATGGCAACCGCGTCATCCGGCTCGAGATCGCGGATGTAGGTCAGCCGCCGGTCATCCGCGACAAAGACGAAACCGACAACTATTTTGGCGGGCAGTTCGTGCACCAGGTTCGTTTGGGCGATGCGTCCCCAACCGCGCCGGGTCAGGAACACGCTCCCGCCGCTCCGCCCACCTTGCGCAAACCAGGTGAGCAGTTGCCGAATGCGACCGACAAAGTGATGAAGCCCGTGCAGTTCCCTGACGATAAACCCCAACCGATACCACCGCCTCCGGGAACGCCCCCGTCGCAACCGGTCAACTTCTCGGCGAATGCGCCGGATCGTGTAAACTAACGGACAGTAGCGTCTTTTGTTCCGTCCCGGTAGAACCAGAGCCCGGGAGACCACGCCGCTCGAAAATCATTTCACGCCGACAGTATTCCGCGACGCTGAACCTGCGCCTCCGATGAAGTGCGGCAGTAAGCCTGTTGAATAGGAGAAAGAATCATGGCCAAGATAGCCAAGACCGCCGACCGTTCCAAGATGATGGACACTTCCAAAGGTGTCGAATGCCCCAAATGCAACAAGGCGACGCGCATTGTGAAGCGGGTCAAGGATCGCGAGCGCGGAGTGCCGGGCGGCGTCTATATTTCCTGCTCAGCCTGTGACTTTTACGAAAAGCTCTAACTGGGTTCGGCGTGAGATGAACCCCGGCGAAGCGCCCACGAGACCCCGAGATTAGCCACCCGGGGCTAAGCGCTGGCCGATTCGATTTCTGCCATGATCCCTTTCGCCGCCGCCGCCGGGTCCGCTGCCCGGGTGATCGGCCTCCCCACCACCAGATAACTCGCACCGGAAGCAATCGCCGATCGCGGAGTAGCCACGCGTCGTTGATCTCCCGTTTCCGCACCGGCCGGTCGAATGCCGGGAATCACCAGGAGCGGCTCTTTCCCCAACTGGCGGCGCAGACTCTCCACCTCGACTGGAGAACAAACCAACCCCTGCATGCCGCAAGCCATGGCCATGCCAGCTAATCGTTCCACCTGCTCACCCGGGCTCGCGCCGATTCCTGTGGCTGCAAGTTGGCTGGCATCCATGCTGGTCAAAACCGTTACCGCCAGCAGTGCTGGGCCTGCCGCCGTTTCGCCCGCCGCCTCCGCTGCCGCAGACAGCATCGCCGGACCACCACCGGCGTGAACGCTAAGCATCTGCACGCCGAGCCGGCTTGCGGACCGCACAGCCGCGGCTACCGTATTGGGAATGTCGTGCAGCTTGAGATCGAGAAAGACCGAGAAGCCGCGCCGCCTCACCTCGGCCACCAATCCATTGCCCTCGGCGATGTAGAGTTCGAGCCCGATCTTGAACCAGTGAACAGCCCCATCCAGCTGGTCAACCAGCGACAGCGCTGTCCCGGCGTCTGGAAAGTCCAGCGCGACAATCAACCGGTCCGAAGGTGAAACTGGAGCCAGACGAGAAGCTTCCCGTCTGGCAGATTTGCTTGGAGTGAGTGGGTGAGTCAGCGCCACGATTCCTTAATTGTAGAGAAAGCCCAGCGGAATCACCTCTGAAATTGTGCTGGCCAACTGAGTGCCGCGATCTGGCTGGGGCTCAACGCCGGATCGACCAGATCGATCCGCACCGGGGCAAGCCCGCGGAAACCCAGAATCTTGGCGGCAGCATAAGAAAGATCGACCACCCGGTTTTCCGGCACTGGGCCGCGATCATTCACTCGCACCACCACGGACCGGTGATTGCGCAGATTGGTCACCAGAACCGAAGTTCCCAGGGGCAGACTGCGATGAGCGCAGGTCATCGAATTCATATCGAACGGCTCGCCGCTTGCTGTAGCTTGCCCCTGAAAGGGGCGTCCGTACCAGGAGGCTCGACCGAATTGGAGCCAATGCTGATGATGGGGGCGGGCACTGGCGGTGGTGGCCGGCCGTACTTCTACTTGGGGTGTGTCCTGAGCTGAATCAGGTTGAGCGAGTGTGGAACCGGGACTGATACAAATGGCAGAGAGTACAGCACCGGCAAGAAGGGCGGGGCCAAGGGGCCAGTGAGAATTGGTTGCGATAGTTGACATTGTTCTCCTGTCATTTATTTTATGGAGCGCTTGGCGACTAAGTCAAATTTAATCAGTTACTTATGGTCTTTTCCTCTCTTTAAAAATTGGCCCAAGTGTGGTACGGGGGTCGCCTATGAATGCTCTGTTTCCGGTCATTTAGACGGCATTTTCTCCGGGCGCGTTGCACGAAGGCGGCAAATTCATTCCCGAAGGTCACCGCTTCCAGTGATTGCCGGGAGAGACCCGGGGGGAGCACCCTCTCCCATCGCCGTAGGCTACACTTACAACAGGGTTTATGCCTGCGGCCGAGATGAAAGCTGTGGAAAAGGAGGTCTTAACTGCCAGATTTCCTTCGCCCCAGCACACGGAGTTGCATTATGAGCCAGAACCGGCCTCCCCGTCCCATAGCTCTGACCATTGCAGGTTTCGACCCCGGCTCGGGCGCCGGAATCACGGCGGATCTGAAGGTATTCGCTGCGCATGGTCTTTATGGCGTGTCCTGTATTTCCGCCTTAACGGTGCAATCCACCCTGGGGGTTCGCTCAGTGGAGCCGCTCACTCCCGGCCTGATCCAGTCGACTCTCGATTGCCTCGCCCAGGATATGGCGATCTCCGGGGTAAAGATCGGCATGCTGGGCAGCGCCGGAGTGGCGGGCGAAGTCAGTGGGTTCCTTGCCTCGCAGTCGCAAAGGATTCCCCCGGACCGGGTTGTTCTCGACCCCGTCCTCTGTTCCAGCTCGGGTGCCGCACTCATCGACCCGGACGGAGTTCGAAGGATCCGCGAAACCCTGCTGCAGCAAGTCGGGTGGATTACTCCTAACCTGGATGAACTGGCCATTCTCATCGGGCAAGGCGACGGTCCTGTCGATCGCAGCCAGATTCCGGCAGCATCCGCACGACTGCAGAAGATCGCGCGCCAGCTTGGCAACCCTGCATTGAACGTTGTAGTCACCGGAGGCCACCTCGACCGTCCGGACGACTTTCTCCTGACCGCGAACGGCGCGGGAGCCTGGCTGCCCGGGGAAAAGATAGAAACCCAGGCGACTCACGGAACCGGCTGCGCTTTCTCAAGCGCCCTGCTCTGCGAGCTCATTTCCGGCCAGCAAGCAACCGGCGCGGTTCTTGCGGCCAAGGCCTACGTAACGGCCGCCCTCCGATCCGCATATCCAGTAGGCAAAGGAAAGGGACCGATGAATCACCTCTTTCCGTTTGACCCTAGCTAATCCTCATTTAGACCAACCTATATCTCGACCGAAAAGTTCATTGGCCAACGGCCCACCAAAGGCTCGTGAAAAACGCAGTGCCGGCGAGCTCCTCTTCACCGCCTCCGGAACCGGAGCCGAGGGAAGCGATACCCGCTCCCTTTGTCATCTCGCCCGAAGCGTACTCGGAATTCCTACCATGCTGAACTCGCAAGCGCCACGTATGCGGTTTTCTCTCAAGGAAAACCCGCATGAGCTTCACAGCGCCACTAAGCTCGACAGCGATCCCGGGGGGGAGCGCAGTGGAGAGATCTGCAGTTCCGCTGCTGCTTCCAGTTCCGTATTGCCATATCGGAATTCCCAAATGCGCCATCGTGTTTTCCATTTACATCCGTACCGCCCACCAAAGACTCCGAAAAGCGAATTGCCGGCGAGCTCCTCTTTTACCAACTTCCAGAACGAGTGTCGAGGAAACCGGCCACCCTCCCCTTTGTCATCTCGACTGCAGTGGAGAGTTCTGCAGTTCAACCGCTCCCAATTTCCGTGTAGCCATATCGGAATTTCCAAATGCGTCATCGCATTTTCCATTTATATCCGTGATTGTCCTTAGGCCCATTTGTCCAGAGGTAGAAAATCCGGTACGCTCCGGTCGAGATGACAACGGAGAGGGTCGAGTCTTTTCTCAGCAAACACTGCCACGGGTTTAGCCGAACGCTTGCCGGATTCGCTAAGCCAGTGGCCGATCTCTATCCAGTTATCAGTAACCGCAGTTGACTGTTTCTTCCCACTCATGTCTTTGCACCATCTGAATGAATTGAACCGCAGGTGGAAACCAATCTTTCCTAATAGACTTGCGAGTGACTTATCGTCTGTCTCGAATGCACTTTGCTAATTGCCATATGCCATCGGTATTCCCGGGCTGTTATAAATCTGTTTTTCTCCGGAGACCAAAACCAGTCCCGGCCCATCCCTACCGTTGAGCAAGTTCGATTTCCAACCGGGTATTCCTGGCGAACACCACTTCATGTCCCTTTGCGACCCAGGTATCGAATACCACCTTCCCGACCTCGTAATACGCAAATCCCGAAATCAACCCGCCATGCGAGGATGCGGTTCCCACCACCCGGGCGAGCAGATCGAGGCCATTACTCGTCATGGCTTCACGGACCAGGCCGGCTCCCGTGCCATCGGATACGGCGGCCAGTGAGCCGAGGCTGATGGGCGCCAGGAAGCGGTTACCGCCACCGGCCTTCATCTGCCCTTCATTATCGATCTGGACCCGGTCGCTCTTCACTGTCTCGGCGGCAATCACCCGGCCGTGGACGGGGCGCTCGTCGCCCTCAGGGAGTTCCGCCTTGCGGAAGGTGAGGCGCAGGCTGCCGTTGTGTCCGAACATGCCGGCAGGCTTTGCCTGGACGACGCTGCCAATCAGATGTGTGCCTTCTGGCAACAGCAGCTTGCCGTGGCCGCTGGACGCCTGGGCGTCGTTCTCAAACAGGGGTTCGGTCAGTACAGCCTCGACTGGCATCCCCGCAGTGGCCGTGCTGGAGTCAATCGGGTCCACCAGGCGCGCTTCCAGGTTACCGTTCAGTTTCAGTTCGCTGAGTTCGGCGATCTCCACAGGGGCGGGTACACTCTGTCCGGTTAACTCCAATGGTTGCAATAACTCGGCGTCATACTGGGTTCCTGCCCATACTTCCTGGGGGTGAACGGGAATCTCGGTGTACAGGACCTGCCGTGCCTTGTCCCACTTGTGGGGGACGTTCAGTCCGGCTGAGGTTTCCCGCTTGGTCCACCGGAATGCGGCCGCAATCTTCTGACCGAACGAGCGGCGCGGAGCTGGCCCCTCATCCTCAGAGGCAGCCATGTGCACCGTCTGGGTCGTGCGCTCGGTCGCGTCCGTCGAAATCTCAAAATGCCGGCCGTCTGGGGTTTCGATCTCGCTGAACGTCAACTCAGCGCTTTTCAGAGGGGTAAGGTCACCGTTGAACATGGCCGCAGTACGTGCCTGGCGGCCAACGCCATGCTTGCCCGTGATCATTCCATAGACTTTAGAGTCCGCCGGAACCGCAATGTGGTCGCTCAGGTAAACTGCCTCCGTCAAGTGGCCTTCTACCTTGGTGCCGACCCGCATGTGGTAGCTCTTATTGAGTTCCACGCGCAAGGGGACGCCTGCCGGGATGACTTCGGTTGAGAGTGGAGCCATGTCCTGAGCGAATGCAGAGCCGGTGGTCGTGGCCACTGTGGCGGCGAAGAGTGCTGCTAAGGCTAACTTCATGATCGGGTCCCTCCAGCGGACAAGTGGGCAGCTCGCCCCTCGCATTTCGCTGAACACAGTCTTCAGTTATCGTGACTTGGGGGAGGGCAGAAATGCGGTCTGATTTGTGGAGGGACGGAACGGGGCCGCGGCCGGGGCCACTGCTCCACTACCGGACTACCACTCCTTTACCGCTTTCTACATAGCGAGAGTAGGTTGTCCAGACGTGGGAGTAAACAACTCTATGGTTGCATGTATGTACCCAAAGAGACCACTAGCAGGGTACTAAGTGTACTAAGAGGCAACACTTTTCGAGCTTTGAACGTCTCCCTCGATCACCATGAACCGCCGAATGTAGCGGAGCGGCTCATCGTGAGTCGCCATTTCTCTCAAGTGATACTTCCAGGCGTCGGCCTTAAGTGTGCGACGAGTAAATGGCTTACGGGTCACCGTAACAATTCGCCCCTGCTTGTCGGTGCGTGTGTAGGTGGCGCCGGGGACTACAAAGCTGATTTGGGAGCCCTGCTTCCAGAATGCCCGGGCAAATTCGTGCGCGAAGAGCAGGCCATAGTAACGGCGGCCCTGGGCAAGCAGCTCCACCGCATCGTCAAAACTCTTCCACGTGGGTTCGATCGTTGCCTGAAACCATTTACGGAAAGGGAACTGATTTGCCCGCGCCTGGCGAATGAGAATGCGAAGAAGTTCCTGCCTGGTCATAGCGTCTCCGGGTTTCCGCAGATACCTTAAGGGAGGCTTATATTTGGCTCAAACGACTCAATGCCTGCTTGTGTGTTATCTCGTAAGTGTCTCTCTTTTCCACATTTGTGGGTAAATTTTTATTCAAAATGTCTAATTTTGATCCACCTCGGTGACCCTGTAGTTCGTCTGTTAGAACAGATGGTCGGCACGCTGTATCCAGACGGTCACGCTCACTTGTATCAAGTACCATGTTGCAGGCGATGACGAAATGGATTCCAGTAATGGGTTTAGCACTCGCCATGACCCTTTTTCCGGTGCTGGTGTGTGGCGAAATTGCCACGCTCGCCGGGACGGATACCGATCCTCTGAACCTCGATCTCCAGGTTCGTCAGGCGTTTGAGCGCTTTTATACTCTCGACTATGACGGTGCCCTTGCTCGTTTTGAGAAGATCGAAGCGCAACATCCTGACAAAGCGTTAGCCGTTGATTATGTGCTGGATACAGTCATTTTCCGCGAACTCTACCGCCTCGACCTGTTGGATACCACCTTCTATGCCCACGATGGCTTCCTCAACGGCAAGCATGCGGTCATTGCCGATCCAGCCGTGGCTCAGCGTGTTAACTCCTTATATGATAAGGCGATAGCGCTTTCCGAGCAGGCACTGGACAAGAACGGCAACGACGTCGACGCACTCTTTGCCCGTGGATGGGCGCGCAGCTTGAAAGCCGTTTATGCCGGCATGGTCGACCACGGATTCGTTTCTGCGCTGCATGTAGCCCTGCAGGCGAGGGGAGACAATGAAAAGGTTCTGCATCTCGATCCCCGCTACGTCGACGCCAGGCTGATTGTCGGTTTCCATCAATACATCACGGGAAGCCTGCCTTTCGGACTCAAGATGCTTGCCGGTGTAGCCGGCATTACCGGTTCCAAGACCAAAGGAATAGAAGACTTACGGGAGGCGGGCGCGCACGGGGTCATCACCTCTGTGGAGGCCCGAACGGCACTGGCGCTGTTTCTGCGCAGGGAAGCGAAGTATGGAGATGCGATCGCCGTCACCCGGTCGCTCACAGAAGAGTACCCCCACAACTTCCTCTTTCGCCTGGAGTTGGCGAACCTGACCAAGGATGCCGGCCAGGGTATGGCCGCTATTGGGGAATACCAGAAGGTGCTCAGTCAGGCCAGCAAGCCCGGTTTTTTCCCCTCGGCCCGATTGGAACTGGCCTGGTTCGGGCTCGCCGATACGCTGCAGGGACAAACGGAATATCAGGAGGCTGCCGAGGCTTACAACGAGGCCTCCATCCAGCCGTCCATCAGTGTCGATCTCAAGAGCCGCTGTGATCTTAACTCTGGCAAGATGTATGATCTTTTGCATGAACGGGAGATGGCGGTAAGGCAATACCAGCTGGTACTCCGTGAAGACAGTGATTCAGGGCAGGCCGACTCCGCGCGCAGGTTTCTCCGGGCACCCTTTGCGTCGCGCTAGATGTTTATCTCTTAACTCGTTGATTTAGTTGTATATGGAGGTTGCAATGGCTTCCTATTGCTCTGGTTGTGGAATCTCGATCGGCGAAGGTGCGCGTTTCTGCTCCGCTTGTGGAAAACCAGTCATTGACCCGGCGGTGTTCCCCGCTCAAGCGCGTCCGCTCACGCGGCCGGTGGCCGGCAGAAAGCTGGCAGGTGTTTGTCAGGGTCTGGCAAATCATTACGGCTGGGACGTAACGGTGACCCGGGTGATCGCAGTTCTGCTCGCGGTCGTCTTGTTTCCCGTCGGCCTGGTAGCGTATGCGGCTTTTTGGGTACTCATGCCCCAGGAACCCCAATTTCTTCCTCCAGTAACCGGCATGAATGCTTCTACTTAGGTGGAAAAGCGAAAGTAGAGGTATGGGAAAAGCTTGCCTGGAAGGGTACTGGCTACCTCGCCGCAGCGAGCTTTAGCCCGTACATTGATTGCCACAATCGGTAAGGGCAGATTTTGAAGGGTACGGGCTTTTAGCCCGTACATTGATTCACAGGATGGAAGCGGCTTTAGCCGCTGAGGGTAAATCCGGTTTCCCTCGGCGGCTGAACAGGCTGCAAGTCAATTTGGGCGTGGCATGAAAAATCGCAACGCACTACAAAGCCCGTAGAGCGATTTGTGAGGCTCGGGTGATGTTTTCTATCACCAATTTTGACCCTTGTTTTGGCCTTCTTTGACTTTTTCCGCAGCCTGTGAAGCCGCGTTTCGTTTCCCATCACTGACGTACGGGCTTAAAGCCCGTACCCTTCAGCGGGCTAAAGCTCGCTGCGGCGAGGTAGCCCGTACCCTTCATGCTTGGTGGGGGCCACGAAACCCGAGCAGTCCCGTAGAGCTTGGCCTGAGCGAAGTCGAATGGCGACGACTGAGGATTCCTCCAGGGTTCAATCCTGGGTGCACCCGGACCCATCCCGAATGCCAAGCGCCTGGGTTGCTCCCGACCCCACTCCTCCCGCCTGCTTACTTTCCTCTCGATCACCAACTCCAGCCCACTCGCGGCGAACTTGGAAAATCCCCCTAACCCGGATACGCTGAAATCGAAACCATTCTCCCCATGCACGAGGCCACCTGCGTTTGAAATACCAGACCACATTCCCTGATCGTCCCTTTCACTATCCCAAAGGCAAATCGACCTTGCATGGCGAGAATGTCTCGCTCGTGTCCCTGGCGAAGAAGCATGGAACGCCTCTCTATGCCTATTCAGCTGGTCAGATACTCGATCGCTATAAGCTTTTCTCCCATGCGTTTGGTCATAGAGATCACCTCATTTGCTATGCAGTAAAGGCCAATTCCAATCTCTCGATATTGAAGCTTCTGGCCAATCATGGATCGGGATTCGATATCGTTTCCGGGGGAGAACTTCTCCGCATCCTCGAGGTCGACAAGAAGGCCGCCCGCCGGGTGGTGTTCTCAGGTGTTGGCAAAACCGTCGAGGAGATCGACCTTGCACTGAAGGCCGGCATCCTGATCTTCAACGCCGAGAGCGAAGCCGAAGTGACGTTGCTCGCCGAGCGGGCGCGCAAACGAAAGGTCAGGGCCCGAGTCGCCCTCCGCGTAAACCCAGACGTCTTCGCCGAAACACATCCTTATATCTCCACCGGCCTGCGGGAGCATAAGTTCGGCATCGACCTCAAAGCCGCGCGTGCTGTCTATCGGGAGGCAAAACGATCGAAGTACCTCGACCCGGTCGGCATCAGCGTCCATATCGGTTCTCAGATTCAGAGCGCCGACCCTTTCGGGGCGGCGCTCGATGCGGTCGCCGGCTTGATCCGCGAATTGTCGACCGATGGTATCCACATCAGGTTCGTCGATGCCGGGGGTGGGTTGGGTATCAACTATCACGGCGTCCGGCATGGAGAGGAGCCCGAATCGTCCGCTTTTGACCCCGCCGCGGAAATGGCGAAGTACTCTGCCGCAGTCGAGCGTGCCCTCACCGGTCTTGACGTAAAGCTACTCGTCGAACCCGGCCGCTTCCTCGTAGCCCAGGCCGGCGCGCTGCTTGCCCGGGTTCTTTACGTGAAGCGCAGTGGTAGTAAGACTTTCGTAATCACCGACGCGGGTATGAACGACCTCATCCGCCCGGCGCTCTACCAGGCCTGGCACGAGATCCTGCCGGTCACCCGAGATCCCAAAGCAGCATCGGGAGTCGTCGACGTGGTGGGCCCGGTTTGTGAATCGGGAGATTTCTTTGCCCGGGACCGCACCATGCCCGAGGTCAGGCCGGGAGATCTGGTAGCGATTCTCGATGTTGGAGCCTACGGCATGTCGCAAACCTCGAACTACAATTCACGGCCCAGGCCGGCGGAGGTTTTGATTGAGGGAAGGTCTGCGCGGCTGATCCGCCGCCGGGAAACCATGCGCGACCTCACTGGACCGGAATCTCGGCTGGTTTAGTCGAAGAGACCCCTAATCGAGGGCTATTCTTCCAAAAGCAAAAGGCCCGGGCTTTAGCCCGGGCCTTTTGCCTGGATTTTTTACCCAGCTACTGACTAATCGAATGCACCGCCGCCAAGCTGTTGTCCGCTGCCGGTGGTTCCGCGGACTGCGCCTGATCGGTCGCGTTTTTCGGCGAGTTGGCAGAAACATTCCCGCTCGCGGCATGTGCGACTGCGGGTGTTTCCGCGTGAGACGGTCCAAGCCCCAGGCTGATCAGTGCCCGGCTGTCGGGAGTCAGCTTGGTCTGCCATCCGTGGTCAGCCTGATACTGCCGCATGGCTCCCTGGGTCTGCGTATCCCATTGTCCGCTGGGTGCGCCCTGAAGGTATTTCTGTTTAATCAGGGCATTTTGAATTTCCGACGCCCGGCTGGAATCAATCGTGCGTTGGCCGTGGATGCGGCCGGCTTTGCCTTTGCCCTTCTTCGACGTGCTCGTCCGGGAGTGACCAGAAGTCGGCGCCCGGTGGGTGCGGCTGCCAAATGCAGGACTGATAGCCAGTGCGGAAATAAGAATCAATGCCTGGCCGGCTCGAAAAGGGAGCATGAAATACCTCATAACTGGGGGGGCAAATTCTTGCTTTTGGTCACCTTATAAGGTGACCGGCAAGATTGCAATCACCAGACCGCCGGCAAGCCCAAATTTCGCTCTGCCGGTAACTAACTTTGATGAGGCAAACGATGCGATTTTCCTTGCGGTTCGCATCGTTTGCCTCGGGGTGGGTAAGGAGTTGATTACGGTAGCGTCCCGCCAAGGTAGGTTCCGCCGCCGGTTGGGTTGCGTGAGTCAATCACGCGGAAACCAACATCCTGGCCGGACTTCAACCCCGAAACCAGGGACTGGAACTGATCCAGACCCGTGACCGGCTGCCGGTTGATCTCCGTAATGATCAGGCCCGGCGCCAATTGGGCTTCATCGCCAAACGAACCCGGCTTGACCGCGGTGACCAGAACGCCCTTGATCCCTTTGCTGGCCAAAGGTCCGGGCACCGCTTCCACGGTGAGCCCCAGTTTCCCTTCAGACGCATTCGGAGCACTTTCCGAACCACCCCCGCCACCTTGCGATGGGGGCTGGGCGGAATAGAGCTTGGCGCGGTCTGCAATCGTCAGTGTCGCGGCAGAAGTCTGACCGCCGCGCACATAGCCTAGCTTCACGCTAGAGCCCGGTTTGCGAGCGGCAATGTCTGTCACAAGATCATCGCCATCCTTAATCGACTTGCCGTCCACCGTGGTGATGATGTCGCCTGCCTTGAGCCCACTCTGGTCCGCCGGACCGTGTGGGGTGACGGCATTGATCAGCACGCCGGATTTGAAACCATAAACGCGCTGAACTGCTGGGGAGAGCGCAGCTTGGAACTGGACGCCGATGGAACCGCGAATGACCTTGTGTTCAGGTCCAATCAGGTCGTTGTAGACCCCGATCACGGTGTTGGAGGGCATGGCAAAGCCGATGCCTTCATAGCCGGCCGATTGGGTAAGAATGGCCGTGTTCACGCCGATCACCTGCCCCGCCATGTCGACCAGCGGTCCACCGGAGTTGCCGGGGTTGATGGCCGCATCCGTCTGGATAAAGTGCTGGAACTGGCCGGCAGCGCCCTTCTCAATGGTGCGGTTTTTGGCGGAGACGATTCCTGCCGTCACCGTCTGAGACAGCGCGAATGGGCTGCCAATCGCCATAACCCAGTCGCCGACCTGGCCCGAGTCGGAATTGCCCATTTTCACCGAAGGCAGGGGCTCGGTCGTCGTAATCTTAACGACCGCCAAATCGGTATCTTTGTCCGTACCGACGACCTTGCCGGGGCGTCCCTGGTAGCCGTCGGGGTCGGTCGAAAGCTTAACGAAAATCTTGTCTGCCTTCTCGACTACGTGGTTGTTGGTGATGATGTAGCCGCGGGGGTCAACGATGAAACCTGACCCGAGGGACTCACGCGTCTGGTCACCGGGAATGCCGCCGCCCTGTCCACCCTGTCCACCAAAGAAGCGGTTGAAGAAGTCCTGAAAGTTCTGGTCGCCACCCGGCCCACCACCCTGCCCCCCCTGGTCGTCGTCTTCATCGTCTCCACCACCTGGAGGAACGGCAGGCGCTGCACCGTGCGGAGTCCGGCGCCGGGGACTTTTTTCTTCCTGCGGAAGCGTCTCGGTATTGATGTTGACCACGGCCGGTCCTACGTCCTTGGCAATCTTGGTGAAGGTCGTCGAGAGCGTGATGGGGTTGGGAATCTTCAGGGGCGTCGCGTCGGAGCTGTCGGTTTGCGTTTCGTTTCCGCGAACCCCATGGACCGCCACAGAACCAATCAGTATGCCGGCTGAGAGCGTGCCAAGGATGGTAAAGGTAGAAGCGAGACGGCTTACGCGAAGCCGTTCGAGCAGCGGTTTCATCAGGGTCGAACCTCGTCGGTTGGGAAGCATTCAAAGACTTGGCGGCTGGAAGAGATTACACCGCATCGAGCAATCGCACCCATCGTGCGAGCCAGAAAACGAGAGCGAATTGCATAGCTAAAAATCGCAGCTGCACTGTCACGGAATGCCTCCTCTTAGTATAGCCAAAAGCAGGCTGATGAAACGGCAGGTATTGAGGTGGCTGATACCGGGTCAAACGCTCCCGCGCGTGACTCATTAGACGCAGCCAGAAGGTCATCCGTCACACGACGGGTTTTCTCCCTATCAATTCGGCGGTGAGCACTCCGGCCAGAATCAGCAGGGCCCCGCAGCCGGCCCGTGTGCTCAGTCCCTGGTGCAGTGCCAGAAGCGATGTCAGCCAGGCGAATACCGGTTCCAGCGCGTAGATCAGAACCAGGTAGGCCGGCGCCAGAAACTGCTGCACCCAGCTTTGGACCGTAAACGCGACCGCGGTCGCCAGAACCGCCTCCACCAACAGGGTTACCACCAGCAGACTCGTGACATGGAAACGCGGCCTTTCGAGCATCGGCATCGTCATGGCCATCACGAGGGTGCAGAACCCGAGCTGAAGCAGAGCCAACTGCTCGAACGGGACTCCTGCGGGCCCACTCCCGCCTGCATCCTTGGCCGAGACCCGGTCCTGAACGATGATGTGCAGTGTAAAGGCGATGGCGCAACCGAATGTCAGCAGGTCGCCCAGACCAATTCCGGCCAGATCCGGCAGAACAAAGATGCCGCTCCCATCCCCCTCTGCCACCGGCGCTGCCAAAAGCATCACCCCGGCAAAGGCCAACAGCACGCCCAGCCAGACATTCCAGCCCGGAGCTGGAGCTCCGCGGCGCCGGATTCCGGGGAGTGCTGAAAACAGCGGCACCAGTACCAGCGTTAGACCGGTAATAAACGCAGATTTCGACGGAGTGGTCAGATTCAGCCCCGCGGTCTGGAACTGGTAAGCAATGGCCAGCATGAGGCCGACCAGCGCTCCGCTGGCCCAACCCGCCCGGGTGATCAGCTTCCAATGCCGCCGATAGACAACGGCCACGCAGAGAAAGGCAAGAGCCATGCGCAGCAGGTTGAATAGTAGGGGACTGATGTCGCGCAGCGCGCTCTTCACCAGAACGAAGGTGGAGCCCCAGATGGCGACCACGCAGAGCAGGAGAAGATGGGCTCGAAGGGATCGCGACATATATATATAAGGATAGGAACGGTCTGAAGTGACGTTGGTAACGTTACGCTGGGGATGGCCCGCCAGGCAAAGAAGCTTGCGAAACCTGATCCAGAGAAAGAAGAAGAAGCAGAAGAATGCGCTTGAGCGCCAGCTCCCGGCCGCTCGCGTCGTACCACTCATTGCGCGTGTGGATCCCGCCACCATCTCCGCCGGCCCCAATACTCATCGCCGGAATCCCCAGCGAAAGCGGAATGTTGGCATCGGTGGAGGCTACGCGTTGCTCGGTGCGAATTCCCAGGTGCCGGTCCACCGCCAACAGCGCTTCCAGTAAGGGGGAGCCGGCGTCCAAGCGTCCGGCCGGGCGATCGCCGATGCGTTTGATCTCAAACTCCAGGTCCCCAAAGCTTCTGCTTTTGCCCTTGCGGCCCGTCGTCACGGTGTTTGCCGCGTTGTTCGCCGCAATCACCGCATCCTCGACCGCGCGATGCAGCGAGACTTCGAGGCGTATGAGCTGTTCGGCATCCAGGCTCCGCAGATCGAAACGCGCCGTAGCCCGCTCAGGAATGGCGTTCACCGAACTGCCGCCCTCGATCGTGCCTGCATTCAGCGTCGTTCGCGGCGAATCCGGCAGAGCGACCTCACTGATGGCCGCGATCGCCCGGCTCAGCGCCACAATCGGGTTAGGCGCGCCCGCGTCCGTCCAGGAATGGCCGCCCGGCCCCTGCACCGTGACCAGGTAGCGGCGACTGCCGAGCCCCTGGGTCACTGCGACTTCGGAGCCGGCGCCATCGAGGACCACGTTGGCCCCGATTTTTTCCCGCCAGCGCGACTGTCCATAGAGATAGCGCATGCCCCGCAGGTCACCTTCACCTTCTTCTCCGACGTTGCCGGTAAAAAGCAGGTTACAGGGCAGATCAATGCCACAATTCTGTAAAGCAGCCGCGACCGCCAGCATACCGGCTACCCCGGCTCCGTTGTCGCACGCGCCCGGCGCTGAAAGCCGATTGTCTTGAACCAATGGAGATATGGGAGTATGCAGGGGGAAAACCGTATCGATATGCGCAGACAGCATCACGCATGGCTGATCGGGTAGCGACTGAGTGCCGGCAAAGCAACCGAGCACATTGCCTTCGGTATCGATCTCGACCGGTTCCAGCTTTAACTCTCTGAAACGCTCAGCCAGCCATTCCGCGCGCCTGGCTTCCCCGAACGGAGGCGCGGCGATGGCTACCAGCTCCTGCTGCCACTGCATGATCCTGCGCTCATGCAAGTGGAACCACTGGAAGGCTGCGTGGACCCGCGGCAGCGAAGCCAGATGGCCAATACGGGAAAAAGCTGAGTGGGCAATGGTGCCGGGCATCACAGATTCCCAGAGTAGCACCGTCTGCGGGGTCAATTTGCCTTCCCTCGCAATGCGCAAAAAAAACTGCGGTTACCGAAGGGCTGGGCTCCGATCGTTAGTCTGAGCCATACTCAACGTTCACCAGGAACAAGCCTCGTGCTGACGCCGTCGGTCCCGCCTGCTGCCGCGAGCGCGCTTCGAGAATCGCTGGAATCGCATCCTCAGCGAGATTGCCTCGGCCGACTTCGAGAAAAGTGCCCACCAGGTTTCGCACCATGTGATGGAGAAAACCATCGCCCCGCACGCGATAGACGAGAAGTTGATTCTGAACGTCCTGCGTCCATTGTGAATGATGAATGCACCGTACATGCCCCCGCAGGTCCAATCCCTGATTTGTGGCGCCGGCCTCGCGCGCGAGCCGGTCCGGGTCGCTGGCTGCGAAGGAAGTAAAGTCATGCTCTCCGCCGACGTGGGCCGCTGCACGCTGCATTGCATCCACATCGAGGGGAACGTTCAGCGCGTAGACGTAACGTGACTGCCAGGGTGGGCAAATCTCCCCACGGTAGATGCGGTATTCATAGGTCTTCGCCTGAGCACTGTGCCGTGCATGAAAATTATCGGCTACACGCTCGGCGCTCAGTACGCGGATCGACGACGGCAGTGTCCGGTTGAGCGCGCGGGCAAGATTTGCTTCAGGGATGGGAGCTGCGAGCACGAACGAAGCGACCTGGCCGAGCGCATGTACCCCGGCGTCCGTTCGTCCCGAGCCCTGCGGGAGCACGTCTTCTCCCGTCACTCTGGCTACGGCATCACGGAGCTCGCCCTGCACGGTTGCGCAGCCGGGCTGCACCTGCCATCCATGGAACTCGGAACCGTCGTAGGCGAGCAGCAGTTTCCACATATCACTCCTCATCGTTCCCGGGCATTCCCAGCGTATATCGCACAAAGGCCGCTACGATATACTCCCCCAAGGCGCGTCGCTCGGGACCAAAGCTCGCAGCGGTCGCTTGAAAGGCCGGGCCGAAACCAGGGAACGAATTGTCGATCAGGCTCGTAACTTCCTTCCGGGAAGAGAAGGCACGGTTTATAAGAGAACAGCAACCGTTCCTCTGATAAGAATCGAACGAAAACTAGAGTCATTGGGCCACCGTGCCGCATCTGCCATGGTAGCTCGGTCCACAATTTTATGAGACAGAACGGCGATGGCCTGAGGCCTGACCCCCGAGATTTTGACCTTCCGATGAAAACTTCAGAATCCCGTCGTACCTCCTATCGCCTTTACCGGTCGATAACAAACTGGTCCCGCCAACACGGTGGGCGGTTCTTTCAAAAGTTTCAGGCAACTGTGGCCATCGCCGCCTTGCTTAGCGCGTACACACCGCTGCCGGCCGCAGCCCAGCAACAGCCCGCGCCGTCTGTTGCGGCCGCCACTCCGCCGGCTGCCGGTCTTCCGGCGGCGCCCCAGCCCGTTTATACCGAACCGCTCTCCATGCGGCCGGGCACCCACGACTTCAGTAAGGAGCCTCACGTCTTTCCGAACTTTCTTAAGACCTGGGCACCCATCACCGTGGCCGCGCCCATCACCACCAACTCCCAGCGCCTTGATGGATTGGTCCGCAATGGCAAGATATATCTGAGCCTCGCGGATGCAATCGTTCTGGCGCTCGAAAATAACTACGACATTGCCATTCAGCGCTACAACCTCGACATCGCCGACACTGACATCTTGCGCGCGCGCGCCGGCTCGAATCTGCTCGGTGTCAGCAGTGGCCTGGTGGAAGGCACGCTCGGAGGCGCGGCCAGCACCTCAAGTTCTCTTAGTTCCGGTGGTGGACCGGGTGGAACGTCGACCGCAGTCGGCGGTGCGGCTTCTGGTGTGGGAGGCATCGTTCTGTCGACGAACGGTACTGGTCCGGCGCCAGAAATCATGGATCCCCTGGTCACCGGAACGATCCAGCTGGAGCGGACGACGACGCCCCAGGCGACGCCATTCGCCAGCGGTGGACCTACTTTCAACCAAAATTTAAACCAGTACAACTTCACTTACAACCAGGGCTTCATTACCGGTTCGCAACTGCAAGTTGGTTTCAACAATTCCCGCACCACGACGAACAGCCTGTTCAATGCTTTCAGCCCAGAGCTGCAATCTTCGTTTCGAGCTACTCTGACCCAACACCTGCTGTATGGTTTTGGTCCAGGCATCAACGGACGCTTCATTCTTGCCGCCAAGAATGATCGCCGTATTACCGACTCCGCATTCCGCCAGCAGATTCTCTATACCATCAACCAGATCGAAAACATCTACTGGATCCTGGTAAGCGACTACGAAGATGTGCAGGCGAAGCAGCGAGCGCTCGACCAGTCCACGCGTCTGGCTTCAGACAATCGCAAGCAGTTGCAGATTGGCACCCTGGCGCCCCTCGACGTGTTGAACGCCGATAACCAGGTTTCGACCGATACCCAGGCACTCATTACCTCGCAGACCAGCCTTGAGTATCAGCAACTGATCATGAAGCAGGCCATCAGCCGGAATCTGAGCGATCCTGTTCTTTCGAATGCTCCAGTCATTCCGACGGATCGCGTCTCGCTGCTTGAAATGCCCGAAGAGCGAACCCCGGTCGAGGATCTGGTGCAGAAGGCTTATGCCAACCGGCCAGAAATCGAGCAGAACATTCTGAATCTTCGCAACAGCGAGATTACCTTGAAGGCGTTGAAGAATAACCTTCTGCCCGCGGTCGATGTCTACGGGTTCTACGGTTCGGCGGCTCTCGGTGGCGCCAAGAACCCGGCTTGCTCGACTGCATTTTTTGGCCCCGCGGCCTGCGATGTTCCCAGCGTCGGTTACGGTACCGTCTTCTCGGATCTGTTCAACAGCACCGGTCCCGATAAGGGAGCTGGCGTGAACGTGAGCATCCCGTTGCGTAACCGCACGGCGCAATCTCTGCAGGCGCGCGCTGTGCTCGAGAATCGCCAGGCGCAAATGCGTTTGCAGCAGCTCTATGTCCAGATACGGATTCAGGTCATCAACGGCCAATACGCCCTGACCAACGATCGGGCCGCGGTGCAGGCAGCCTTGGCTGCCCGTGAGTACAACTACCAGTCCTATCAGGCAGAAGTGAAAAAGCTGAGGCTGGGCGCTTCGACCACCGCGAATGTCTTGCAGCAGGAGCGCAACCTGGCCACTGCGGAGAACAATGTGATCTCCACGGAGGCCACCTATGCCAAGGATCGCGCGTCCTTGGAACAGTTACTGGCGCAAACACTGGATCAATACGGGATTCAGCTTTCCGATGCGGTCACCGGCACGGTGACCAGGGATCCGGTCATTCCTGGATTGGAGCCGGCAAAGCCCGCTCCAGAAGCCGGGGTGCCTGGGCAGCAGCAGCAACTGCAGCGCACCCAGGAGATGCCGAAGATTCCCACGTTGCCTCCTCAACCGCAGCTGCCTCCGCAGGAGCAAAACGACCTGCCCCCGCCAACGCCGCCTGCCGGCACGCCTCCGCAATAGTAACTGTTTCTTAATCTTCCCTATCTGACACATTCATTGCGTCAGATAGGGAAACTGGATCTCCAGGGTAAGCAACAGTGCGCATGAATTGTCATCCCGACCGGAGCGTACCCGGATTTCCTACCTCACAGCACTCGCCATGACCACGCTTGCGGTTTTCTCTCAAGGAAAACCGTATGGAGTTTGCTGGCGCTACTCATCTCAACAGGAAAACCGGGGGAGCGAAGTGGAGGGACCTGCGGTTCTCTTCACATCCCTCATAACCAATGTTGCGGTAAGGGCCTACTCTCCCCTTTGTCATCTCGACCGAAGCGAAGCGTAGTGGAGAGATCTGCAGTTCTCTTTTTTTGTGCAGCTGAAGCACCGAACCGACAACCTAAGCTCCGAACGACAAGCCCAGGGAAGTCGCCACGCCCTGAATATACTGCCGTCCCTGCGTGTACTCGGCTTCGCTATGCAGATGCTCCAGCATCAGCGGCGCATCTGCGCCAAGTTTCGACAATTCCCGCAAATACGTCTTGTAGTCGATCGAACCGGTTCCTGGAATCACTTCCTGCAGATACATCTGCACGCCCGGTCCCCACTTGAGGTCTTTTGCATGGCACGACTTGATCCACGGACCCAGCTTGGCGAAGCATTCCCGAATGCCCGCGCTATTGTCATACATGCGCGCCGGGCTGTTCATTGTATTGCAGACATCCAGATGAACACCGAAAGCCTTCCGGTCCACAGCTTTGATCAGTCGTAGATACTCATCCGGGCCGGTAGGGAAGCTCCAGGGCATCATTTCAATACTGAAGAAGGTACGCTTCGGCTTGACTGCATCGATGAGCTTGCGGCAATTTTCGACCGTGGCCTCGACGAATTGCTTGCTGAGATTCCCTGGGTAGGGCCCGGCCCAGTCGGCGGGGTTATAGGATCCGGCTATATCGACGCAATTGCGCGCACCCAGAAGCTCCGCGACGGCAAGCTTCTGCGTGATGTACTCCATGTTCTGGCGGCGTTTCCCGGCGTCTGGCTCGAGCATGTTCTTCCATGCCCCGACTTCGGCAATCACCACATCCTGGCGCGCAAATTCTTTGACCAGTCCCGCAATGCGCTCCGTGTCGTTGACCGTAAGATCGCCGGGAGCATAGGCTGCGCGATAGCCAAGCTCCCGATGTGCCTTAGCCAGCACCGCGGGGTCATCGGATTTGACGAAGATCGGTCCGCCGAGCCGCATCGCTTGCGGAGCCGCGGCGATCGCTCGCGACGCCATCGCGCCCACTGCGACGACGCCTGCCTGCGCGAGAAATGCTCGTCGTGAAACCATAAGTAATGTGACTGAAGTTTGCGGCCCTCCTCGAGGGAAAACCGCACATGCTCAGTCGTTTCCTCATAGACCAGAGGCAAAATTACTCTAACGTTCTGTCACTTGCTCCAGCAACTCAAAGAATTCCGGGAATGAGATCGCCGCCGCCTCAGCACCCTGGATCAGCGTCTCACCCTTGGCGCGCAGAGCGGCCACCGAGAAGGCCATCGCGATGCGATGGTCGCCACCCGAATCGATGACCGCGCCATGCAACGGCTGTTCGCCCGGCACGTCGAGCCCATCTTCAAACTCTTCCACCCTGGCGCCCATCGCGCGCAGGTTGGTTGCCACCAGCGCGATGCGATCGCTTTCCTTAACGCGCAGCTCCCGCGCATCGCGGATGCGGATTCCGCCGCGCGTATAAGGAGCAATCGCAGCCAACACCGGCAGCTCATCGATCAATTGCGCGGCTAGCGCTCCCTTGATCTCGGTCGTGCCCATGCCCTGCGGCGGTGCAACGATCTGCACAGTGCCGATCAACTCACCGCGGTTCTCTTCCAGGTTGAGCACGTTGATCTTCGCGCCGAGCGCCGTAAGTACGTCGAGCAGAGTCGCCCGCGTGGGATTCATCCCCAACTGGTCGAGTACCAGGTTCGACTCAGGAAACAGCGCAGCCGCGCACAGAAAGAACGCCGCCGATGACATGTCACCCGGCACCCTTGCCTCCACGGCGTGCAGCTTCTGTCCGCCGGCAATGCTTACCGAGTCGTTGGTACGAGTCACTTCCGCACCGAAGGCTTGCAGGGCCAGCTCACCGTGGTCGCGCGTGCGCACCGCTTCGCTTACCGTCGTCGTGCCCTCAGCCTGCAAGCCGGCGAACAATAGAGCCGTCTTTACCTGGGCGCTGGGCACCGGGGTGCGATAAGAAATGCCGCGCAGCTTCGCTCCCTGAATCTGTACCGGGGCATGGCCCTCCGTCAGAGTGATGGATGCACCCATTTCCATGAGCGGCTTGCGGACTCGCTCCATCGGCCTGCGGTTGAGCGACGCATCGCCTGAGAGCGTGAAGTCGCCCATTTGCGGAGACAGCATGCCAGCCAACATACGCATGGTTGAGCCGGAGTTGCCGCAATCGAGAATCGCCCCGGGCGGCGTGAGTTTGCCTGCGCAGCCGGTCACTTCCACCGTATCGGCGGTGCGGGTCACTTTCGCGCCCATTTGGGCGACGCAGGCCAGACTGCTGGCGCAATCGGCGCCCGTGGAGAAGTTATGAAAGCGGCTCACACCTTCCGCCAGCGCAGACAGCAGGGCATAGCGGTGGGAAATGCTCTTGTCGCCAGGCAGGCGCAGGGTGCCCAGCAGGTTGCTCGCCGGGCGGATGGTTCGTTCCGTGGTCGTTTCGATCGTGTCAGCCAATGCTTTAGGACTCCAGTGTTCTGCGTATAGCAAAAGCAGGGTAGGTGTCGTGTGAGAACACAGCGCTCAATAGGCTTTTCCCTCAAGAAAAAGCCTACCTAACGATTGCCGGACGCCCCTCAGTAACCCTGCATTTGCTCTTACTATCCTAACTTGGCGGGGACAGAACCTTCAGTACCCAGCACCTTCAACACAATCACGGTTTCGTCGTCGAAGCGCTCGACGCCGCCTTGGAATTGCGATAGGGCCTGGAAGATGGCCTCGACCAGCTCCTCAGCCGAGTCGTTCAGGTGGCTGTTTACCAGGTCCGCAAGCCGCTCGGCGCCGAACATGTCCTCATGTTCGTTCACTGCATCCACAATGCCGTCGCTGAAGAAAATAATGGCGTCGCCCGGCCGGGTAGAGAGCGTGAACTCCTCGTAGCGGATGTCTTTGAACATGCCCAGAGGGAACCCTTCTGCCTGCACCGTCTCCACCTGGCCGCCACGGCAGAACAGCGGCTGTACCGCACCCGCATTGGCAATCTGCAGCGTCTGTTTCTCATCGTTCCAAACGGCGAACACCATGGTCACGTACTGCGCGTCCATCTTTCGTTCCTGCAGCGAGTCATTGAGCTGCTTCAACATGGCGGCCGGCGAGAGCGCCTGGCTGGTCGCCGCGCGCATGATCCCGCTGATCAGCGCCGCATAGAGAGCGGCGGGCGCGGCCTTGCCGCTTACGTCGCCCATGGCGATCCCGATGCACTGCTCGTCGTACGGCAGAAAGTCGTAAAGATCGCCGCCGATGGTGCGTGCCGGCAGGAACCGGGTGGCAAACTCGGCATGCGCCTTACGCGGCGGTTTAGGAGGCAGCAGCCGTAGCTGCACCTCGCGCGCCATGTCGAGATCGTGTTCCAGCTTCTGTTCCTGCTGCGTGACCCGCTGGTAGAGCCGCGCATTCTCAATGGCCACGGCAATCTGCGAAGCGAGCGTGACCAGGGTGCGCTGGTGGTCTTCGTTGAAGTAGTTGGTGCGCACATGCTCCAGGTCGAGCACACCGATTACCTTGCCCTTGTAGAGCAGTGGCACCGCCACTTCGGAGCGCGTCTCCGGGTTCACCATGAAGTAGCGCGCATCCTTGCGCGCGTCTCCGGTGCCGATTAGCCGGCGTTCGCGCACGGCTGTCCCGACCAGCCCGCGATCGAGCGGGACTTTGTCCGACGGCGCCACCGGATGGCCAAAACGCACCGAATACCGGATCTCCAGCACTTCTTCATGTTCATTGAGCAGCAGGATACTGAACATCTGGTAGTCGATCAGCCGGCGCAGCAGTTCGGCGATGCGCTCCAGCAGTGGATCCAGGTCGAGAATCGACGTCACTTCCCGGGCAATTTCATTCAATACGGCCAGGGTCTGCGCTTGGCGGGCCACGCGGGTGTAAAGTCGCGCGTTTTCAATGGCTTGGGCAATGCGAGAGGCGGTGAGCTGGAGCAAACGCTGGTGTTCTTGCTGAAAGTAGCCGACCTGCTCCGATTGCAGATCCATGACCCCGATGACGCGGTTTTTCACAATCAGAGGGACGGCCAGTTCTGAGCGGACCTCGGGGTTGGCGCTGATGTAGTTTTCTTCGAGCCGCACATCCTCGAGCAGAACCGACTCGCGTTGTTCGGCGGCGCGTCCAACGACTCCGCGGCCAAGCCGGATCTTCAGCCGCTCCGCTTCCGGCGTGTGGCCAATCTGGAACCGCATGCGCAGTTCGTTTGTGCGCTCGTTGAGCAGCAGGATGGCAAAGATCTTGTAGTCGATGACCACCCGGACCAGGTCCGCCGTCCGATGCAGCAGGGTCTGCAGATCGAGGGTGGTGTTCAGGGTGTTCGCCAGCCGCAGGAGGAATTCGGTTTGAAGGGGCTCCACCTGTATCGTTCCCGGGGGTGACGGGGCTTCCGAGCTGGGGCGGTAATCCCCCTCAAAGGATTGCGTAGCAATCACTTGCGGCGGTTTTTTCTCGGTTTCAGAATCGTCGGGTGGGCGAGGAGGGATCATACCGCTGTCGAGTCATCATAGAGCATTTCGCGATGAGACTGATGCGCAGACAGGGAATTGCAGGACGCAGAAAGAGAAGGCTACCGCGAGGCATGCTTGGAAATGAATGGTCATCTCGACCGGAGCGTACCCGGATTTCCTGCCTCACCGCACTCGCCATGACCACGCCTGCGGTTTTCTCTCAAGGAAAACCGCATGGAGTGGGCCGGCGCCACTCATCTCCACAGGAAAACCGGGGGAGCGAAGTGGAGCGACTGTCTGAATTGTCAAGGGGGCTATGGAAAAGGCGGCAGCGGAGCTGCCTCGGAAAACGCTGTGCGTTTACCGCTTTGCCACAGCCACTGCTGCGGGAGTAGTCAAGCACTTTTGGGCCGCGAGGTCGATTTGGACTTGCTGGCGTACTTGTTGAGCCTTGGCATTGAGCCGGATCAGTAGTTTGTGAGCGAGAGCGACGCGGACGACCTTGTTTGGTTTGCCTGCCAGCAGCAGCCGCTTGCGGAAGGCGATGAAGTCGGGATGAAAGCGCGCCGCGGTTTCTTTTGAAGGATGCCCTGGGTGCTAGGAGCGGGGAACACCCGCCCTTTATCCCTCTGCCAGCGGTTTCGCTGACCCGCCGTTATACTCGCGCAGAATCGCCACACTGGCGCTGGCGCCGATCCGATTGGCTCCCGCTTCGAGCATGGCCTGTGCATCGGCAAGTGTCCGGATGCCTCCCGAGGCCTTGATTCCGCAGCGGTTACCGGCCACTCCGCGCAACACGGCCACGTCGGCCACGGTGGCTCCGCCGGTCGAGAATCCAGTGCTGGTCTTCAGGAAATCCACTCCGGCATTCAGTGCAAGTTCAGACGCGCGCAACTTTTCTTCCATGCTCAGCAGAGAAGTCTCGAGAATCACCTTCACCACTGCGCCCGCTTCGTGGGCCACCTGCACTACGCCCCGGATATCCTGCTCCACCAGGCTGTTCATGCGCGACTTGAGCAGCCCGATGTTGATCACCATGTCGAGGTCGCGCGCCCCCAGCTTGATCATCGCCATGGCTTCTTCGCGCTTGGTCGTGGCCAGGCTGGCGCCCAGCGGAAAGCCCACCACTACCCCCACCGGTACCCCGCTGCCCGCCATCACCGAATGAGCCAGCGACACCCACACCGGATTCACCATGGCACAGGCAAAGCGGTACGTGGCCGCTTCCTCGCACAACTTCACCACCTGTTCGCGGGTCGCTTCCGGCTTGAGCAGGGTATGGTCGAACACCGCAGCCAGTGTCTCAGCCTTTGCCAGGGCGGATGCAGCAAAACCTGCCACGTCGAACCATGGTGTGTCTGAGTCGATCACCGGTTGCAGCGATTTGGTCGTCATAGAAGAGGCTCCAGTCACTTGAACTCACTCCGCAGGGACTCTATGCCCTTGAATAGACAAAGATCAACGTCCATGTGATGCCAGATTGCAGGCTTTGGCTTTAGGCCTCGTCCGGATTAAAAATACGGATGTCGGGCAGGTTGCGAAAACGCTCCTCGTAATCCATTCCGTAGCCAACGACAAAATGATTGGGAATGCTGAAGGCCACGTAGTCGGCGTCGATTTTTTCGATCCGGCGGCCCGGCTTGTCCAGGCATGTGGCAATGCGCAGGGTCTTGGGCTTGTGCTGCAACAGCAGCTTGCGCAGGAACACCAGCGTCAATCCGGTGTCGAGAATGTCCTCGACCAGGATGACATTCCTTCCGCCGATGGGCGTGTCCAGATCCTTGATCAGCCGCACCGCTCCGCTGGTCTTGACTCCCTTGTAGCTGGAGATGGCCACGAAGTCGAAGGTCGTTTCAACCGTGATGCTTCTTGCCAGGTCGGCCAGAAAAACCGCCGCGCCCTTCAGCACCCCGACGAGCAGAATGGCTTCCCCCGCAAAGTCCTTGCTTATCTGTGCGCCCATATCGGCCACGCGGGCCGCGATTTCGTCGCGGGTGTACAACATGTTGTGCTTCTGCTCTCTCATCTTCTCTCGCGAATAGTTTTAACGAACACCTGCACAGCATATAACGCGCGTCCGCACTTTGCTGCGCCTGCCAGACCGCCGGATATACTGTTAGCACAGACGCTCGCATGTATCCTTTCATTCACTTCGGACATTTTTCCATCGGCACCTTTGGCCTTTGCCTGTGGCTGGCGTCTGTCTGTGCCTGCTGGATCCTTTACCGCAATTTCCAGCGTTATGGTCTCGATGCGGACGCCGTGGGAGTGGCCGCCTACACGACGGTCGGTGGAGTCGTCGGCGCCAAGCTCTGGCATGTGCTCGAAGATCCGGCATTGCTCATGCACCAGCCGGCGTTCGTCCTGTTCGACCGCGCAGGCTTTGCCTGGTTCGGTGGGCTGCTGGCCGGGATCGCGGTCCTGGTCTGGCAGGGCCGCCAGGCGAAAATAGGCGGCCTCGGCATGCTCGACCTGGCTGCTCCCGCTGTGGCTGTAGGCTACGGGGTGGGCCGCCTCGGCTGCCTCATTTCCGGCGATGGCGACTACGGCGTGCCCACCACACTCCCTTGGGGAATGAGCTTTCCCAACGGACTCGTCCCCACCGTCCAGAAGGTCCACCCGACGCCGATTTACGAGCTGATCATGGCTTTCCTGATCGCGGCGTTCCTTTGGCGCCGTGGAGCAAAGACCACTGGAGAGGGTCGGCTGCCTAGGGGGCAGCTCACCGGCGAATACCTGGTACTGAGCGGGATCGCGCGTTTCTTTATTGAGTTCATCCGCATCAATCCCCGCATTTATTGGGGAATGAGTAATGCCCAGGTCGCCAGCCTTGGCTCCATTCTGGCCGGCATTTTGCTTATCGTCTGGGCCCGGACGCGCAGGGGAGCGCGGACCGCGGGGCCTGCCGATGTAGTTGCCGCCGTCTAGCCGTACCCAGAGCATTTCCTGCCGCCGCGCTTCATCAAGAAGGAGAATCATGGCCCAATCCGATCAACTGCGCGTTCCCGAGCCTGCTCGTACCGACGCCAGGTCTTTCGAACTGCTGCGCGTCTGGATAGCCCACGAGGATCAGCACGTCAGCCTGCGCGTCGGCGTCTGGAAGGAACCGGAAGCCTGGGGCATGATGCTGTCCGACCTGGCTCGACACATCGCCGCCGCCTTTGAGCAGTCAGAAAAGCGCGACCCCGTCGAGACGCTAGCCCGCATCAAGGCCGCGTTCGACACCGAGACGGACAACCCAACCGACGACGTCCGCGGCGAAATAGCGGGCTGAACGGAGGGCCCGCTCCGGGGGGTGAAGGGTACGGGCTACCTCGCCGCAGCGAGCTTTAGCCCGTACGTCAGTAATGGGAACAAAACGCGGCTTCAGCCGCCGAGGGAAACCGGCTTTACCCTCAGCGGCTAAACAGGCTGCGGAAAAAGTCAAAGAAGGCCAAAACAAGGGTCAAACTCGGTGATAGAAAATCATCACCCGAGCCTCACAAATCGCTCTACGGGCTTTGTAGTGCGTTGCGATTTTTCATGCCGACGCCCAAATTGACTTTTTCCGCAGCCTGTAAAGCCGCTTCCATCCTGTGAATCAATGTACGGGCTTAAAGCCCGCTGCGGCGGGGTAGCTCGCTGCGGCGAGGCAGCCCGTACCCTTCATGCCGGGTATAGGGCTACGAAAGACGATCAAATCCCCCAGAGCCTGGCCTGAGAGAAGTCGAATGGCGACGGCGAAAGCCCCTGCAAGCTGGCACCAACCGAACCCGTCCCTGGGCTACGGCCGGGCTCCGCCCCCCATGCCCCCCACCGCGCATATTGGCCAAGAGCCCTGCCTCCTATAACCTAATAGAAGGCTCCAACATTGAATGACCAGATCACCATTCGTGGCGCACGAACCCACAATCTGAAGAACATCGACTGCGACCTGACCCACGGCAAGCTCACCGTGGTTTCGGGTGTCTCAGGCTCGGGTAAGTCTTCGTTCGCCTTTGACACGATCTACGCAGAAGGCCAACGCCGCTACGTCGAGTCTTTGTCTGCCTATGCTCGCCAATTCCTGGAGCGGATCGAGAAACCCGACGTAGACCTGATCGACGGCCTGGCTCCGGCCATCGCCATCAAGCAGAAAAACACCACCCGCAATCCTCGCTCCACCGTGGCCACGGCGACCGAGATTTACGACTACCAGCGGCTGCTGTTCGCGCGCTGCGGTACTGCGCATTGCATCGTCTGCGGCGGCGTGGTCAAGCGGGACACCATCGATGAGATTGCCGCATCGATTCTTGACCTCGGCGAAGACACCCGGCTATACGCGCTCTTTCCAGTCATTCCGAAGGTGGTTGCCGCCAGGGAAGAAACACCGGCCGCGAAGCGAAAGAAAAAAGTTGCGTCCAGGACCGCAGTCAACCCCGCACTCCCCAACGATGCCTTCAAGGAGCGGCTCACGGAACTGCGTACACGCGGTTTCAATCGCCTCTACCAGAACGGAAAAATCGTCGAGTTCTCCACGCCGGAATCTCTTCTCGATCTGGACTTCGGACAGGCAGTCTTCGCCCTGGTCGATCGCCTGGTGGTTTCCGCGGAAAGCCGCGCGCGCATCGTGGACGGGGCTGAGATCGGTTTTCGTGAGTCGGGCGAGATCGTGTTCGAGACGGCTTCGCGCGATGCGCAAGCCGAACCCAAACGGCTGCGTTTTTCCCAGGCCTTCGAGTGCAAGCTCTGCCACCGCCTCTACCGCGAGCCGGAGCCTCGCCTCTTCTCTTTCAACAATCCGTACGGCGCCTGCGAGCGCTGCCAGGGCTTTGGCAACACCATCGATTTCGATCTCAACCTGATCATTCCCGATCGGCAGAAGACGCTCAACGAGGGCGCCATCGACCCCTGGACCCGCCCCAAATACCGCCCCTATCAGTCCGAACTGAGAAAGGCTGCGGTGCAGCACGGCATTCCTCTCGACACGCCGTGGAGAGAGCTCACCGCGGCACAGCAGGCCTTCGTGCTCGACGGCCACGGCAGCTTTCTCGGCGTGCATGGCTTCTTTGCTTTTCTCGAGCGCAAGAAATACAAGCTGCATGTGCGCGTAATGCTCAGCAAGTATCGCGGCTATGCGGAGTGCCCCGAATGCAAGGGAACCCGGTTGCGCGCCGAAGCCCGTGCAGTTCGTATCAATGGCCGTAACATTTGCGAAGTTTCTGCCCTTACCATCCGCGAGGCGAACCATTTCTTCGCCGGGCTTTCTCTGAGCCCGCAGCAGGCCGAAATTGCCGGCGGAATCCTGGTCGAGATACAGCAGCGGTTGCATTTTCTCGATGCGGTCGGCCTCGAATACATTACCCTCGACCGGCTGGCGTCGACGCTCTCTGGCGGGGAAGCGCAACGCATTCAACTGGCTACGTCTTTGGGCTCGCGCCTCGTGGGCGCTCTTTATGTTCTCGATGAGCCTTCCATCGGGCTTCACAGCCGCGATACCGCGAAGCTGATCCGCATCCTTGAAGAGTTGCGTGACCTGGGCAACACCATTCTCGTCGTAGAGCACGACCCGGACGTGATCCGCGCCGCCGACTGGCTGGTCGATCTCGGCCCGGGGGCGGGTGAACTGGGTGGCCGCATCCTTGCTTCGGGCACGGTATCCGACGTGGAGAAGAACCCTGACTCCATAACCGGCCGCTATCTGAGCAGGCAGCTCACCATTCCTGTCCCGACCCGGCGGCGTGAGCCCATGCGAGAGAAACTGGTTTTGAAAGGCGCGCGCATTCACAATCTGCAAGGCCTCGATGTCGAAATCCCCATGGGCATGCTGGTTTGCATCACCGGCGTTTCTGGCTCCGGCAAATCCACCCTGGTGCATGACGTGCTTTACCCCGCCGTATCGCATGCGCTGGGCAAGAATGAGGGCGGCGACCCCTCGCGCCTTTACCGCGAACTCAAGGGAGCGGAGCGGCTGAACGATATCGTGCTGGTGGACCAGGCGCCTATCGGGCGTACTCCGCGGTCCAATCCTGTGACCTATATCAAGGCGTTCGACGCCATCCGCGAGCTTTTCGCCGCGCAACCGGAAGCGCAGCGCCGGGGTTACGCCGCGGGGCACTTCTCCTTCAACGTGCCTGGCGGGCGCTGCGATGTCTGCGAAGGCGACGGCACGGTAACGGTCGAGATGCAGTTCCTGGCCGATGTCGAACTGCCCTGCGAAGAGTGCGGCGGAACCCGCTACAAGGCCAGTACCCTGGAAGTGAAGTACAAGGGCAAGAGCATCTATGAGGTGCTCAACCTGACCATCAAGGAAGCTTTGCGCTTCTTTATTGGGCAACAGAAGATTCTTGAGAAGCTGGCAGTGCTCGATGAGGTAGGTCTGGGCTATGTGCGGCTTGGGCAGTCTGCGACCACACTCTCCGGCGGAGAAGCGCAAAGGGTCAAGCTGGCGGCCCATCTTTCCGTGGGCCGCAATGCCTCGACGCGGGCCGTCACCACCGGCAATGGACAACCGAAAAAGGTTGGCAGCCGGGTGCTCTACATCCTCGACGAGCCGACCACCGGCCTGCACTTCGACGACGTGAGCAAGCTGCTGACGGCGTTCAAGCGGCTCATCGATGCGGGCGGTTCGCTGGTGGTGATCGAACACAACCTCGACGTGATCAAATCGGCGGACTGGGTCATCGACCTCGGTCCCGAGGCCGGCGCAGGCGGTGGAAAAGTCGTGGCCACCGGAACCCCCGAGCAGGTCGCGCAAACCAGTGGTTCGCATACCGGCTATTGGCTGGCCCAGGCCCTGGCCGCCCATTCACTGGCCGCCCCTTCACTCACCGGCCCTTCACTCACCGACCCTTCAGTAACCAACGAGGAAGAGCGGGTCGCGCAATGAGTTTTTCTAAGCCTTCACGACTTCGAACGCTGGGCGCCCGGGCATTTGTCGCAGGCAAGCGACTAGGAATGGTCGCCGTGCTCTGCCTGTCTGCCGTGTCCGCGCGTGCACAGAACCAGCTCCCACCGGGCACCCAGGATCCCGACGCAACCGGGCAAACCCGCCTGGCCCCCAGCGGCAATACCGGCCGGGACGCTGCCGAAACAAAGATGGAGCAGAAGGACTACGCCGCGGCTCAACTCCTGCTGGAGAAGTACCTGTCTCAGAATCCAGACGACGCCCGTGCTCTCTTTGATCTGGGTTATGTGCAGGATGCGACCGGCCACGCCGATCCGGCGGCCGCCGCATACCGCAAAGCAATCGCAGCCGACCCCAAACAGTTCGAGTCAAGGCTGGCTTTGGGGCTCTTGCTGGCGCAGCAGTCCAAATTCGAAGAGGCCCGGGAACAGATCGTGCAGGCGACACTCCTCGAACCGGCCCCGCCCAGCCCCACGGCCAAGGCCGAGGCCTTCCGCACGCTGGCCCGGCTGGACCGCACCAGCGATCCAACCGCCGCTCGAGATGCCCTGGTGACCGCGCTCCGCCTCAGCCCTGAAACCCCTGAGGACCGCCTGCTGACGGCCCAGATTGCCGAGGCCAACGGCGACGACGACGTAGCCGAGAGGGCCTACAAACAGGTGCTGACGAGTCATCCGCCCGGTAATGTGGCCTCCGAGGCGACTGCCGGCCTTGTGCACCTGCTGCTCGGGCAGAAGCAATACAGCGAGGCGGAGCCACTGCTCAAGACCGCCCTGGCCCGCGACCCGCGTGACCCGGGGCTTAACGCGCAGTTGGCCACAACGCTGCTCGGCCAGGGCAAAAACGACGAAGCCTTGCCCGTGCTCGAAACTCTTCGCCAACTGGAGCCGGGTAATGATTCGGTAGACCAGATGCTGGCAGATGCCTATTCCCAGGCCGGCCACGCTGAAAAGGCTGACCCTATTTACGCCCGCTTGGTCCAGGCCGATCCTGATAATGAGGACGTTCTGGCCGGCCAGGGCGAAAACTACCTCCGCGAGCGTCTCTACCCCCAGGCTCAGGCAGCCTTCGAACGCGCGGTCAAGCTCAAACCCGACGACGGAGATGCCTGGAGCGGGCTGGCCTTTGCCGCTTCCGAGAGCAAAAACTACACCCGGGCTTTGGAGGCCCTTTCCATCCGGGCAAAGTTTTTAGGGGAGACTCCAGCTTCTTATTTCCTGTGGGCGACATCGTACGATAATCTGCACTTGTCGAAGCAGGCTCGAGAGTACTACAGTAAGTTCCTCGCTGCTTCTGGCGGCAAGCTCCCTGACCAGGAATGGCAAGCCAGACATCGGCTCGTCGCTCTTGGCGGTAGTCACTAACGAAAGACGTTCCGTAAGCCCTCGGAGAGGTGCCTTATGCGGTTCGTAACTACGACCCTCGCAGTCTCAGTTCTCAGTCTCGGCCTCGGCCTTTGCTCAGCTCGCGCCTTCGCCATCGACGAAAAAGTGTCGGGCGATCCCCAGGCCATGGCTGCACTCATACTCAAGGCCGATCAGGCCCTGCCTAAAGATCAATGCTTCCTCTATGCGGAAGTGGTTCACGATATGACCGAACTCGCAGGCCGGCAGATGACCGCCGGCGACGGCGATCATGCTTCGGCTACGCTCAAGCTCGTGCAGCGTTACGCCGAGAAGATCCACATGGGTGTGGCGGAAGACGGCAAGAAAATGAAGAACGCCGAGCAGCTCATCGAGCACACCTCGTACCGGTTGCAGGGCATCCTCAATGCCGCCTCGTACGATGATCGCCAGGCGCTGCAGGCAACTCTGAAACAGTTGGAGCAGGTTCAGACCGAACTCATGATGCAGGTTTTCAAGAAGTAGGTCGGCCGGGGTATATTGCTGCGATGAAGAGCACTCTGCTGATCACGGCTGCCTGCCTTGTCTTGGCCATTGCGCCCGGTGCTTCGGATGCTTGGGCGCAATCGAGAAAAGATCCTCTGACCGAACAACAGATCGAAGCGGTGCGCGAAGCAGGCGATCAACCTGCCGAGAGGCTTGGGCTCTACGTCGGTTTTCTGGACGAGCGCGCAAAGGGAATCCACGCTCTGGGCGCAGACGCCCGCGCGCAGAACAGAGACGTGCGCATTCACGATCTGTGCGAAGAGTTCACGCGGCTCTCTGACGAACTGCAAGACAACATGGACGCGTTCAACGAGCAGCATGCCGATCTGCGCAAAGTGCTCAAGCAAATTGAGTCCAAGACGGCGGAATGGACAACTGCGCTGAATGAGCCCGGGCCGAGTAGCCGGTACGATTTCGCGCGCAAGACAGCCGTCGATACCAACCAGACGGCGCATGAGACGGCATCGGCCATGCTCCCGGAGCAGGTGAAGTATTTCACCGAGTTGAAGAAGGCGCAGAAGGCGGCGGAGAAGGCAGCCGAAAAGGAATCGGAGACGCGGTAACAGCCGTGTACCCCTTCGCCACAATCCCGGTTTTCCTCAAACGCAAGTCCTGCTACGCTGAACACGGTGAGTTCCGCATTGCATTCGCTGTTTGCAGAAGAATACCGCGCCCTCAGGCCGCGCGCTCCCATTCCCGGGCTTGAGATCCGCTTTCGCCGCTTTACCAGCCTGAACACTACGATCCGGTTGCGTGAAGGCAGAATGCGCGTGCATCTATCGGATCTGCTGGAAGGCGCGCCAGAGAGCGTGCTGCGCGCCATCGCTCATATCCTGCTGGCCAAGCTCTACCGCAAGCCTCTGGACGCGGCGCATGCGAACCGCTATCGCAGATTTGCTTCGAGTGAAGCAGTGATGCGGCAGACGGAGTTGATCCGCCAGTCGCGCGGCCGCAAGAAGATGCTGGGGCCGCAAGGCCAGCACTACAATCTCGACGAAGTATTCGAGAGCTTGAACCAAAGGTTCTTCCACGGACTGATGGGCCGCCCGCAGCTTACCTGGAGCGGCCATGTAGCCAGGCGAAGCCTGGGCCACTACGATCCGGCGCACAACACGATCGTGGTGAGCCGCGTCTTCGACCGAAAGAATACGCCACGCTACGCAGTGGAGTATTTGCTGTACCACGAGATGCTGCACCTGAAGCACCCGGTCAAGGTGCGTGGGGGCCGCCGTTGCGTGCATCCGCGCGAGTTTCAGTTGGAAGAGCGCCTCTTCCCTGAATGGGAAAAAGCCAAGGAATACCTCAAGACGCTCTGAGCTCCAACGTTCCGAAGGTATGTGTCTGAAAGGTTTGAAGGGTACGGGCTAGTCTAAAGCCCGTACATTGATTCACAGGATTGAAGTGGCTTTAGCCGCTGAGGGCAAAGCCGGTTTCCCTCGGCGGCTGAAGCCGCATTTTGTTCCCATCACTGACGTACGGGCTAAAGCCCGTACCCTTCATGCGCGGCCTAATACGCTACAGTGTCTGTCCCAATAGCTTCTCCAATTGAATGCGATACGTTCTGCTAACCCGCGAGCGCGAGCCATTCTTCAATACCACTTCGAACTCGCCATGAGAAATCGGCTCAAGTTGCAGGATGCTCTCGATATTGACGATGGCAGATCGATGCACGCGAACGAAGCGCATGGGGTCGAGTCTCTCCACCAACTCATTGAGCGCGGCGCGATACAGCAGTTCCTTGCCCGCAACGTGCAGATTGACATAAACGCCAGCGGCCTCGATCCAGTCGATATCCACCACGCGTATAAAACGAGTCGACCCTCCGGACTTTACGACGAGTCGGTCTAAAGGGCGACTTGCCGGCGAAACCATGGAAACCATCTGCAGCATGTGCTGTCCAAACTCTCGAATGCTGCGGTCGTCCAGCCGGGCTTTGACACGGGCCATGGTTGCTTCGATCCGTTCATCGCTGAAGGGTTTCAGTAGATAGTCCAGGGCATTCGCCTCGAACGCGCGGATTGCATGCTGATCGTACGCGGTGACAAAAACCGTGAGCGGCATCTGCTCGGCTCCTACCGCATCGATCACGCCCAGGCCGTCCAATTCAGGCATCTGTACGTCGAGAAACACCAGGTCGGGCTTCTGATTCTGGATTGCCTCTACAGCGGCAAGACCATTCGAGGCTTCCAGGATGCCGGCTACATCGGAATCTTTGCGCAACAGATCGATGAGTCGCTGCCGCGCTGGAGCTTCGTCGTCGACAACCAGGACGCAGATACGTTCAGGCTGGGGCGTGACCATTCGCCTCCTCTACCAGGAACCGCAGGGGGAAAGATATTTCGACCTCGGTTCCTCCACCAGCGCGCCGATTCACAGCGAAGTGGCTTCTGCCGTTGGGGTGAAGGCCGGCGATGCGCTCCCGCGTGACAGACAGTCCGAGCCTTTCACGTCGTCGAGGCGCAGGATCAGTGCCCATCCGTAAAAATTGTCGGCGATTGCCACGGCGACCTCGTTATCCCCCGCATTGAGTGGCAGAACGAACGAACCATTCTCAAGCGAGCATCGACCATCGGGTGTCTTTCTCGCAGAGGGAGGTTGATAGAGATTCTTGTCCGCATAGACCAACTTCCCGTTGACAAAGAACCATAGCTCGCGGCTCCATCCTATGGCCACACGCTTTTGCTGCGGAGTCTGTGAGTGGATCGTGGTTTTGAGCCACACAACACCGCGGTCCGGTCGAGCTAAAGGAAGACCGTACTTACGGCTGACGTTGATGAGTCCGCCCCGTTCGGCAACCAATGTGCTCCAGTCGGCAGAGGGAGCGGGCAAATCTGCGATGCCGGGCTCATGATCGGTGGCAAGCGTGGAATAGGGTGAAACCTGCCAACTCCTTACATAGCGGTTGTCCGCTGCGGTTGGATCTTTCTCCGGTTGTGCAGTGAGACCTTCGACAGAATCCGGAGTGACGGTGAGATTGGCGAAGATGCCCGGGCCCTGAAGCATCAGCCCCCCTTCCCTTGCGTCGCCTTCAAGATGGCCGATCTTCAGCGAGGGAGCTTTTTCTCCATTGATGAACACATTCATCCGCTGTCCTGACACCACCAGTTTCACGTGGTTCCATTCGCCTTGCCGCAAGGGTGCAGGCGCCTGAAATTGCGGGAAGAGATCCCACAGCAGCATTCCGTGGGTTTGCGGCGCGTATTGTGTACAGTCCACGGCCTCGGAGCACTTCGCCGCGGTCTCAGATAGAAGAGCTCATAGGTATCCTTGTCACGCCGCCGGAAGGCAAACCCCGCGCCCATACCACTGGTTGCATCGACGTCATATTCGATGGTCCCGCTGCGAAATATCAGATCGTTAAGGATTGCCTCCCCTGTCATGATGTGCTGCTCACGATTCCCGGGCTTTAATTCAATGGAGTCCTGGCCCTTGTGCTGAACAAATTCCACGGCTCCTGTTGTCGCCCAGTGATCGGGAGTCATTGCAAACTTGATCGGTTCGGCTCCCCAGGCACGTGAGAGTGCCGATAGCAGGCAAAGACCAATCACCATCTGGCTCAAGGTATATGCAGTTAATTTTGCGAGCCGCATCCGCACGCTTCTTCTAGCAGAACTACTGGCAGAATTTGTCATAGTGGCAACGTATTGCGCGGACGGGCCCTCGTCGAGAGGAATGTGGCAGTACGGTCAGGGATGTTACGAAACGGGCGCGCAGCGTTGCAGGCGGGCTGGCGCGAAACTCTAACCCCGCATCAACCCTCAGTTAAAAACTAGACGGGTGCCCCGGGTTTCGCGCCAGCTAACCCGAATTCCTGATTCGCAGTGTCGATAAGGGCCACGAGTGCGGCTTTCTAACAAGGAAAGACGCATACCGTCCGAGAAATCAACGAGCTCAACAGGAATTCGGGGGTACCTGGGTTGGAAAACAATGAGCGGAGCTTCATTCGATTGCTTTCACTCGATAGCGCATCCGCGTGTGATTTCAACTGAGGTCATCTTGCACGCGCAGAAAAGCCTTGGAAGGGCTTCGCCCGTCTTGTTCAACCCAGGTACGCTGATGCGAACCTTGATGCGAACCTTGACTGGCCGAATCTTGATGCGAACATGAGGCACCCGTCTAGTTTTTAAATAAGTTTGTTGGGCAGCGAACGGTAGCTGTTACGAACCTTCCTGCGTTTTGCTGAACAGCGCATCGAAGAGCAGCAGAATTCCGCCGGCCACGATCGCCGAATCGGCGACATTGAAATCTGGCCAGTGGTAATGCACGATGTGTACTTCTAAAAAGTCGATCACATAGCCGAAGCGAAAGCGATCATACGCATTCCCCAGTGCGCCACCCAGGATCAGCGCCAGCGCCAGCGAAGTGGACGTAATTTTCCGCCCCAACTTGAGCAAGGCAACCAGCACCGCAAGCGCCGCCAGCAGCGAGAATGCCAGCAGCATCCACCGTATCCGCCCCGGTGAACTGGAATTGTCGAACAAACTGAATGCCGCGCCCGGGTTCTCGACATGGCTGATCGCAAACACATGCGGAATCACGACGATGTGATCGCCCAGTTCAATTCGCCTGGCCACCAGCCATTTGGTGACACGATCCGCAACCACAATCAGCGCCGACAGAACGAGCAGCCAGCCTCGATAGTCTCTCTTGCTCATGCGATCGGAGCCCTTTCCACCGCCGAGCCACTGAGCGGCGGGAAACCGATCTGATCGAGCGCAGCCGAACAGCGCTCGCACACCATGGGCCAGCGCTTGTCTTCACCCGTGCGAACGGAGTAGTTCCAGCAACGCTCACACTTGGTTCCGTCGGCCGGTAGTGTGGTCGCGGTAATCTGCGCGGAACCAATCACGACCTCCACCTGCGAAACATTCAACAGCTCCTTCAAGCTGTCGAAGTAGCGTTCCACAACCGGACCCATCGCCTCGGGAACATCGAGCACCAGCCTGGCGTCGAGCGCCTTGCCGATCTTTTTTTCCTTGCGCGCTTCTTCAAGACTCTTGAGTGCTTCGTCGCGAAGCATCAGCAACGTGGTCCAGTCGCTCATGAAGGCTGCATCGACGTTGACCGCGAGGCTTGCCGGTTCAGGAAACAGTTCCAGGTGCACGCTGGGCAGGCGACTCGAAACCTGCGGCATGTAGTGCCAGACCTCGTCCGCGGTAAAGCTCAGGATAGGCGCGACCAAACGCGCCAGCGCTTCCGCGATCATCCACAAAACGGTCTGTGCCGAACGCCGCGCAGTGTTCTGTGGGGCGAACGTGTAGATTCTGTCTTTGACCGCATCGATATACAGCGCGCTCAGCTCCGCGACTGCAAACTCGTTCAGCGCGTGGTAAATGCGGTGAAATTCAAAGTCCTGATACCAGCGCAGAATCTTTTCCGTGAGTTCGCGCGTGCGCGCCAGCATGTACCGGTCGAGCGGAGGCATCTGCTCCGGAGCCACTGCATCCTTCTCCGGCGAAAAGCCGTTCAGGTTGCTGAGCAGGAAGCGAAACGTATTGCGCAGCTTGCGGTAGGTTTCCGAAACGCGCTGCATCAGGTTCTCGCTGGCGGCGACATCTTCACGGAAGTCGACCGAGGCCACCCAGAGGCGGACAATCTCGGCCCCGAGACGTTGCGAAACGTCCACCGGGTCCACTCCATTGCCCAGGCTCTTCGACATGGCGCGCCCCTGCTCGTCGAGCGTCCAGCCGCAGGTCGCGGCCATGCGGTAGGGGGCATGGTCCCGCGTGCCGATGGCGCAGAGCAGGGAAGACTGGAACCAGCCGCGATGCTGGTCGCCGCCTTCGATGTAGAGGTCGGCGGGCCAGGGAAGGTCTTTCTCTATACCGAGCACCGCCGCCTGGCTGGCGCCGCTCTCAAACCACACATCGAGAATGTCCATTTCTTTCTTGAACTCGTAGCTGCTGCAATGTGGGCAGGCGATGCCCGCGGGCAGAATGTCCGCGGCTTCGCGTACATACCAGGCGTCGGCGCCTTCGGCCGCGAACAGCTCCACCGTGCGCTGATTCGCCGCAGCAGAGTGGAGCGGCTTGTGGCAACCGGCGCAAAGGAATACGGCGATCGGCACACCCCAGATGCGCTGGCGCGAAATGCACCAGTCCGGGCGCGACGACACCATGTTCGAGATGCGCTCCTGGCCCCACGACGGGTCCCACTTGACGCGGCCGATCTCATCCAGAGCTCGCTGACGGAACGTCGTGACCGAGCCGTCCGCGTGCGTCATGGGCGTTTCCATGCGTATGAACCACTGCTCCGTCGCCCGGAAAATGACCGGCCGATGGCAGCGCCAGCAGTGCGGGTAGGAGTGATGCACATCCTGCCGCCCCATGAGCGCATGACGAGCAATCAATAATTCGACGATCGGTTCGTTGGCCTTGAACACAAACATGCCGTCGTATTCCGGCAGCCCGTTGCGGATCTTGCCGCCGTCGTCAACGTCGCAGAGTTGGCTCAGCCCATAGCGCCCGCCCGTGGCAAAGTCATCCACGCCATGTGCCGGCGCAGTGTGGACTGCGCCCGTGCCCTGGTCGGTGGTGACATAGTTGGCGTTTACGCCGAGGACCGTGCGCTCGAGAAACGGGTGAGCGAAGGTCACCCGGTCCAGCTTCGAACCCGGAAAGCGCGCGATTTCATGCGCGTTTTCAAGCGAGCAGGCCGTGCGGGTGGCTCCAGCCAACGCTTCGGCCACAATGTAGACCTCACCGCCCTGTTCCAGTGCTACATATTCAAAATCGGGGTGGAAAGCCACCGCCAGGGATGCGGGTAACGTCCAGGGGGTAGTGGTCCAGATGATGGTCGAGACCCGTTTTCCCTCCAGCCGGGCATCAATGGCCGCAGGAGAACTAATCAGCCGATACCGGACATACACACTGGGACTGGTGTGCATCTCATATTCAACTTCTGCTTCCGCCAGCGCGGTGCGGTCGTGCATACACCACAAAACCGGCTTAAGGCCCTTGTAAACGAAGTCTTTCTCCAGGAAACGGAAGAAAGTATCGATAATTTTCGACTCGTACTCCCGCGTCATGGTGGAGTACGGGTTGTTGAAGCGGCCGAAAATACCCAGGCGCTGGAACTGAGAACGCTGCAGGTCGAGATACTTTTGGGCATATTCACGGCAGGCGCGGCGGACAGCGATGGCCGGCATTTCCAGCTTTTTGCGGCCCAGTTGTTCGTCGACCTTGATCTCGATTGGCAGGCCATGGCAGTCCCAGCCGGGGACATAGGGGGCATCGAACCCCGCCATGGTCTTCGATTTCACAACGAAGTCCTTGAGGCACTTATTCAGAGCATGACCCAGGTGGATTGGTCCGTTGGCATAGGGAGGCCCGTCGTGCAGCACGTAGCTGGGGGCGTCCTCGCGAGCAGACCGAATCTGGTCATAAATTCCCTCCTCGTCCCAGATGGCCAGCCGCTTGGGTTCGTTCTGGGGCAGATTGGCCTTCATCGGAAAGTCAGTATGGGGAAGGTTAAGAGTCGCCTTGAGTTCGGGCGGAGCCGGCATTCATTCTCCATTCAAAAAAACGGATACAATCCCTTGATTGTATCTGGGTCAGTGAGAAAATCGACCTGGCGCGGCCTTCAGGCCAGAGGGTGCATTGGGTTGGCGGCGGGAACGGCTTTAAAGGCTGCGGCGAGACAGCCCGGCCTGCCCCAAAACGAGTTTTTATGCGGCACGGGTCGGTTGTTGCCGCGCGAAGCCGGCGGTAAATCGGGTTTTAGCGTTAGACTGCGGCTAAACGAAAATTAAAAGACCTGCTTACGTCGGGCTCAAAAAAGGTGTCTAATGATTTTTAGTGGCTTTCAATATACACAGGCTCCGCTTTTTTGGAGCAAGACAGCCGTGCGACCATCGTCCATAATGAGGAGATAGGCAGAACGATCCAGGGCTCCCTGTTCTCATATATTTTCGTTCTCATATATTTCTATGGCCAATCAGATATTGATACCCCCGGATTTGAATGATCAGGCAAAAGAGCCCAAGCTCCTTGCCGAGCTCATTGATGAACCGGCGTGGAAGACGATTGCCGGGAACATCTACGATCTCCTGTATCCCAGGAAACTGCCACCGCTGGTCCTGACGTCGACCCCCATCGCGGTCAAAGACCCGATGAAGGAAGATCGTGGTAAGGCATCGACGATCATCTCGATCGTCACCCACGTAGCAATCATGGCTTTGATCCTGTGGGCGTTTCTCGCGGCGAAGAAAATAGTTACAAAGAAGACCACAGCGGTGACCAACATCGATGTGCAGCAGTTCATGCCGATTGCCCCTAAGGGGCCGGCAATGGGCGGCGGTGGTGGTGGCGGATCCCACGACCTTATTCAGACGCCCAAAGGCAAGCTGCCGAAGTTCGAGCAGCAACCGATCACCCCTCCCATGGTGATCGTGAACGATAAGCCGAAGCTGGCGGTTGATCCGGCGATCATGATGCCGAAAGACATTCAGTTGCCCACCAACAATCTGCCAAATCTGGGCGATCCAAGAACCACCGTGACCGGTCCGGCTTCGAACGGCAGCGGCAGCGGCGCGGGCATGGGCACCGGTTCTGGCGGCGGCATCGGTTCTGGCAATGGTACTGGTTATGGCCCGGGTTCCGGCGGCGGCTACGGCGGCGGCCCCTATCACGTGGGCGGCGGCGTTTCGGCTCCGCAGCTAGTGTTTGCTCCCGATCCTGAGTTCTCTGACGAAGCGCGCCGGGCGAAGTATCAGGGTGTCTGCGTGGTTTCGCTGATCGTGGACGCGCAGGGTAATCCGCAGCGTGTGCAGGTGGTGCGCCACCTGGGCATGGGGCTGGATGAGAAGGCAGTGGAGGCGGTGCGGCAGTACAAGTTCAAGCCCGCCACGCTCCAGGGTAAGCCCGTACCGGTCGAAGTAAACATCGAAGTAAACTTCCGAATTTACTAAGCCGCCAAGGTTTCAACCTCGCAACTACCCTTGGTTAAAAACGGGACGGGTCCTCATCGTTTCTAAACTCTAACCCCGCATCAACCCTCAGTTAAAAACTGGACGGGTGGCCCCAGGTTCGCGCCAGCGTACCTGGGTTGAACAAGACGGGCGAAGCCCTTCCAAGGCTCCTTTATGGGTGTGCAAGATGACCTCATCGAAATCAGAATCGACCCTCGGTTAAAGCAAGACGGTTGTGGTTACCCGGTCATGGGAATAGTTCCTTCGGAACCTCCTGCTTACTCGACAACATCGCCTTCCATGGATCCTTCTTGAGCCGGTCACTCCAACCGGCAAACTCTGCAATCAAAAACCTTGGTGCTTTGCTGCCTTTCAACTCCGCCCATTCCAACGGCAAGGCCGCAGTCATGCCGAGCCGGGCCCGGCTGGAGTAGGGAGCGACCGCCGTCGCCTCCCGATCGTTTCTCAAGTAGTCCACGAAAATCTTGTTCTTGCGCGCTGCCTTGGTCATTTTGCTGATGTAGAGCTGGCTGTTGTCTTGCTCCATATGCAGCGTCAGGGCGCGTGTAAACGCCTTGATCTGCTCCCATTCCAGTGTGGGACGAATGGGCGCCACCACGTGCAGGCCCTTTCCTCCGGTTGTCTTGACGTAGCTGTCGAGCCGGAGCTGCTCCAGGCGTTGCTTCACCTCGAGCGCGGCTTTGCAAAGCGTAGCCCACCCAACAGCCTCATCCGGGTCGAGATCGAAGATGATGCGGTCCGGATGCTCCAGGTCGGCGTTGGTCGACCCCCAGGGATGGATCTCGAGCACGTTCATCTGTGCCAGCCCGGCCAGCCCTTCTGCCGTCTTTACGGTTACATATATCTCATCCGCATCGCCCTTGGCATCCGGTATCTCCACTCCCTCGATACCAGCCGGCATGCCTTTGCCAAGCTGCTTCTGGTAGAAACAGGGTTTGCCCGCACCATTGGGGCAGCGCACCAGCGATAGAGGTCTGCCGGAAATGTGAGGCAGCATGCGATCGGCCACGGCAAGATAGTAGTCAACCAATGCCTGCTTGGTGAGACCTGTTTCAGGGTCGAGCACCTTGCCGGGATGCGTGACGCGCACGGCTGACCGCGATGTAGCTGAGCGCGATGTGGTTTTCGCTGTTGCCGTCTCGTGTGTTGCCGCTTCTCCAACCAGACTGGTCGCAGCCGAGGCTGGTTTCACGTCGGGTACTTCGCGCCGCACCTCGGTAGCTTTCTTGTCTTCTCTCAGACCTTTGAAGCTGGCTTGCCGTATGAGTTGGTCGCTGGTCCAGGTGGTGAACTGCACTTCGGCAACTAATTCCGGGTGTACCCAGAAAACGCCTTTCACTGCCGGCCTCGGCCCACCGTCGGCAAACGCCGTTTCGGTCTGCCGCATGGCCTCCAGACGCTTGTGCAGCGCGCGTCCACTGGCCTGGGTGAACCCTGTGCCTACGCGGCCGGCGTAGACCAGTTTTTTATCGTCGTAGTATCCGAGTAACAAGGCTCCGACGCCGTCGGTTCCGTTTGCCGGCTTGGTAAAGCCGCCCACAACAAACTCCTGCCGGCGAAAGCACTTGGTCTTGATCCACGACTTGCTGCGGCCAGGCAAATACACGCTGCCTGCGCGCTTGGAAACGATACCTTCCGCGCCCAGTTCGCATGCATGCGCAAAGATCGCTCCTCCATCGCCTTCCAGATGCTGACTGTAACGCGCGACATCCTGTTCGGGCAGAGTATCGATGCACTTCGCCAGGAGCTCTTTACGTTCGGTCAACGTCTCCTTGCGAAGGTTATGTCCGTTGACGTGCAGCAGATCGAAAACAAAGTACGTCAGCGCATGTTCCGACCCTTCATCGAACGCTGCCTGCAGATTGGCAAAGCTGCTTTGGCCATTGGCGTCCAGAACAACGACCTCTCCATCGATGATCGCGCTCTCTACCGCTAGGCCGCCGAGCGCGCGCGCCACCGAGGGCATGCGATGGGTCCAGTCGAGCCCGCTACGGGTGAAGAGCCGCACCTGAACCTTCTTGTCGCCGCCGGCTTTTTCAATGTGTGACTGGATGCGGTAGCCATCGAGCTTAAGCTCATGCAGCCAGTCTGCACCTGTGGGCGGCGCGACAGCTTCCGAGGCGAGTTGCGGAGCAATAAAGCCGGGCAGCGCTTCTTTCGCTCCGGGGAGCCTGGCCGGGGCAAAACGCGTTGCTGCGCTGCGAAGCGCGTTGGTTGGCGCCGTCTCTGGCGGGTTCGAGTTCCATACGTGATCGCCATCACGAGCGATGGCATCGAGGTCGCGGCCCGTCAGCACGCTGTTGGGCGCCAACTCTACGATGGGCGGCTCTTCTGCAGTTTGCTCGAACCCATCGCGTTCCTTGATCAGCAGCCAGTTCGGTTTGGCCTCGCGCGCGGCTTTGCCGCCCATACGTACGAGAACCCACTTGCCCTGTAACTTCTTGCCGTGCAGGATGAACTTGAGATCGCCCTTCTCGAGCGCGGCATCAGGATCGCCGATGGGTTCCCAGGTGCCTTCATCCCATAGCATTACCGTGCCGCCGCCATACTGGCCTTTGGGAATCGTGCCTTCGAAGCCGCCATATTCCATGGGGTGGTCTTCCACCTGAACGGCGAGCCGCTTGTCGCTGCGCGCGTAGCTCGGCCCTTTGGTGACCGCCCAACTCTTGAGCACGCCGTGCAGACCAAGGCGGAGGTCGTAGTGCAATCGCGTAGCCGCATGCTTCTGGATGACGAAAGGGAATTGCTCGCCGGCTTGCGCCCGGTCTGGTTGCGTCCCGTTTGGTTGCGCCTCGTCCGGTTGCGTGTTGGAGTTTCCGCTCGGCTCGGCCGTCTTGCTGAAGTCGCGCATCTCGCGGTAGCGGGCCAGCTGCTCATCGACCAGGGTAGAGGATGACGGAGCAGGTGTTTTCGGTTTTGTAACTTTTCGCGCCGGGCTTTTCGTACTCGTGCTGGCCATGTCTGCCCCACAGTTGTCTGCCATCACGACGGTTACTTTTATGCGGAAACCCATTCTATTCCGCATCGCGAACGCTGAATGGATAGCATTTGCCGTCGTGGCTGAACATCTACACGTCCATACTAACCCCGGCCATATCCCTGCGGAACAATCACCGCTGACCCGGTTTTACTCTCGTTTTGTACGGCAACCAGCGCCTGATTGGCATTCTGCAAGGCATACACCGTGACTTGCGGATGAATCCTGAGGTCGTGCGCGAGCGCGAGAAAATCGCGTGCATCCTGCCGCGTCATGTTTGTCACACTGCGTATCTGCCGTTCTCCCCACAGCAGCCGGTCATAGTCGAACGCCGCCATCTGGTCCAGGTGGATGGCATTGATCGCAACCACTCCACCCTTGCGCAGTGCCGACAGGGCGTCCACCACGACCTTGCCGCTCGGCGCGAACGTAATGGCGCGATCGAGCGCAACCGGTGGCTTAGCGTGCTCACTGCCGACCCACGTCGCACCCAGCGACTCCGCACGCCTGCGATGATCGGCGCCCCTCGTCACCACATACACCTCGCATCCCCACGCTTGCAGAATGGTGATGGCTAAGCCGGCAGAGCTGCCGAAACCGAACAGCCCAACGCGTTCACCGTGGGCCACTCCCGCGACACGGAGGCTGCGAAATCCGATGATCCCGGCGCATAACAGGGGAGCGACCTGGGTGTTCCCCAGACCCTCTGGCAAAGGAAAGCAGAAGTCTGCGCGCGCCAGGGCAAACTCGGCGTAGCCTCCGTCTACCGTGTATCCCGTAAAAACAGGTTGATCGCATAGATTTTCCATGCCGTGCCGGCAGAACCAGCAATCGCCATCCACCCCGCCCATCCAGGAAACCCCAACCCTTGTGCCCAGCGGAAGCTCATCGGTCGCGCCCTCGGCCACTTCGCCCACGATCTGGTGGCCGGGAACGAGCTGAGAGCGCAACGCCGGCAGATCGCCTGTCACGATGTGCAGGTCGGTGCGGCATACTCCGCAGGCCAGCACCCGCAGCAACACATACCCGGCGCGAGGCTCTGGACGAGGAACCTCCTCGATCTCGAGGAATGACCCTGAAGGCGTTTGACCCTCGCGAAAGACAGCGGCTCGCATGCGCCTATCTCCTGTCCGCAGCGGCTAAATGTGCATGCCCGGTGAGGTTGTCCAGCTCGGCAGCTCGATTGTGCAGGCTTTGCGGCATCGATTTCTCCCCATAGCACAGCATCTCTCCGGGCGCGCGAGAGCGATGTGCTGTTCGACACACGCTGGCAGCAACATGTTGTCTATGTCCTTCTTTTTCCCATGGATTTCCCGCGCATGCGGACAGGCAACCGTAAACCGACACCCTCAGCTCATGCTTGTTGATGGCGCAATGGTCTCTGGCCGGCGCGGCGGGGGCGGCTGCTCCGGGCCTGTCATGCCTTCCATGATCTGCAGCAGCCTGTCGAGACTGCTTGCTTTTTGATAAAAAGCATCGGCCGGCACTCCTGGCGGCACGTCTTCCAAGGTGGAAAACGCACCGCTCATCGCAATCACGCGGATCCCGGGAAACTGTTGGCGCACAACGGAAAGCAGCTGAAAACCTGACATGCCCGGCATGTGGAGATCCGAGAGAATAATGTCCGGCTCTTCCTGCTGCAATGCCGCCAGCGCCGAGTAACCGTCCTCCGCGCTGCGCACCTGGTGTCCTGCGGCCCTAAAGATACATGAGAGTGAAGTCCTGATTGCGGGTTCGTCGTCGACTATAAGAAGATTTACTTTGGCATTGGGCATAATGTACCTTTCCCAGAGCGTCAGTTAGGGGCACGGTCCACAATTCTCCTACTGTGCAAAAGTCTCTGTCTGGTCACTTCCGCGCATTCCGCTGTCCACAGCGTGTGGCCGGTTGCATGCAGCCGGCATGTGGCCAGCCGCCATCCAACAGGTTTGAGGAAGTAAACCCTTGAGCAGAATCAACGCCAGAGCCGGGCAATTGCCCACAGCGTCCGAACTCGTCGATATTCCCAGGTTGATCTCCGCCTATTTCACATTCCGGCCCGATCCTGCCGTGGCGGAGCAGCGCGTTTCTTTCGGCACCTCCGGGCACCGCGGCTCCTCGTTCGACCGGTCCTTTAACGAGTGGCACATCCTCGCCATTACCCAGGCCATCTGCCTCTATCGCAAGCAGCAAAAGGTCGACGGGCCGCTTTTCCTGGGTATCGATACCCACCCGCTCTCCCGCCCGGCCCTTGCCAGCGCCATGGAAGTGCTGGCAGCCAACGGTGTTGACGTCATGCTGGCTGAGAAGGACGGCTATACCCCTACTCCGGTCATCTCCCACGCCATCCTGCGCTACAACCAGGGACGCGCGACCGGCCTCGCCGATGGCATCGTGGTCACCCCCTCGCACAACCCTCCGGAGTCTGGCGGCTTCAAGTACAACCCCACGCATGGCGGACCGGCGGGGAGCGAAGTCACCTCCTGGATGCAGTCCAAAGCCAATGAATTTCTTGGGGCGAAGCTCGAAGGCGTGCAGCGCGTCTCGCTGGAAAAAGCGCTCTCAGCCACCACCACCCACTGGCACGACTACATCACCGCCTATGTCGAAGACTTGGGCAGCATCATCGACATGCAGGCCATCCGCGATGCCGGCATCAACTTCGGTGTGCATCCGCTCGGCGGGGCCGGCGTCCACTACTGGGCGCCCATCGCCAAACGTTACGGCTTGAATCTGACCGTGGTGAACGGCGAGGTCGATCCAACCTTCCGCTTCATGACCCTCGACTGGGACGGCAAGATCCGCATGGATCCCTCTTCAAAATATGCCATGCAGTCGCTGATTGCGTTAAAAGACAAATTCGACGTAGCCATGGCCTGCGATACAGACCACGATCGCCATGGCATCGTCACCCCTGGCCAAGGACTGCTGCCCGCCAACCACTACCTCGCCGTCTGCATTCACTACCTGTTCACCCATCGGCCGCAGTGGGGCAAGCAGGTCGCGGTAGGCAAAACCGCAGTCAGCAGCAGCATGATCGATCGCGTCACCGCCGGCCTCGGCCGGCGTCTCTTCGAAGTCCCGGTAGGCTTCAAATACTTCGTCGACGGCCTGCTCGATGGCAGTCTTGGCTTCGTCGGAGAAGAAAGCGCCGGATCGGCGTTCCTGCGCCAGGATGGCTCTGTCTGGACGACCGACAAGGACGGCATCATCGCTGCCTTGCTCGCCGCCGAGATGACGGCCACCATGCGTAAGGACCCAGGCCAAATCTACCAGGAGCTTACCGAGAAGTACGGCAACCCCTGCTACGACCGCACCGACGCGCACGCCACCACGCAGCAGAAAGCCATGTTGGCGAAGCTGAGCAAGGAGAGCATCCGCATACCAGAGCTGGCGGGAGAACAAATCGAGACGGTATTAACCCACGCGCCCGGCGACGGTCAGGCCATTGGAGGCGTAAAGGTAATCGCTCAAAGCGGCTGGTTCGCCGCAAGGCCAAGCGGTACAGAAGACATCTACAAAATCTACGCCGAAAGCTTCCGCGACCAGGACCATTTGCAACAGATACAGACCGACGCCCGGAAGATAGTAAGCGAGGCCTTCACGGCCTCTGCCGGCTAAAGAAAAACCGCACCACAACCACTCCACCGCTCAAGCAAACCCAAAAAGCTTCTGCGCATTCAACCCACGAATCCTGGCCCGCTCATTTTCCGGAGCGAATGCAAACATCTCATCGAACAGCACCATTTCCTTGGCAAACTCTTTGCTATTCCCGCCCAAACAACCCCACATCACCCGGTCCGGACCAAACGCCTCATACACCCGCTTCACCAGCGGCGCTTGATCCGTAGCAGGATGAATTGTCTCCAACCCGGTCGACGAGTACTTCATCACCACCTGGGGAAACTTCGCCAACGCCAACACCTGCTCATACTCCGCTTGAGTTCCTTGCCCCGGCCGCGCCAGATGATCCAGCACCACCGGCATTTGCGGAAACTGCTTCACCAGCAAACCAATCTGCTCTGCATAGTGCGGAATGAAATGCAACTGCACCGCCAACCCCAACTCATGCGCCGCGCGCCAGGTCGCCAGCATCTGCGGATCGAGTAAATCCCGATCGCGAATCAATCCACTCTTCGCAGGGGGCGTCCCCGGCTCATGCATTTCATGAATCCGCAACGCCACAATCCGCCCCGGATATTTCTTCACCAATCCCTGCATCCGCCCCGGCGTTTCCGGGTTCACCGGATCGAACAAACAAGTAGCCTTGAAGAAGCCCGGCGACGGCTCTTGCGCCAGGCAATACTCCGTATATCGATGGTCATCCTGATAAGGCTCCGGATGCACAATCACCGCATGATTCAACCGTATCTCGCGAGCAAATGCGACATACTCTTCCAGCGTCAACCGCTGTGGCTTATAAGACCCGTTGTTATAGGGGAATCGAACCGGATCATCCGCGAACAGATGAATATGCGACTCAATCAACACTCCCGAGGGCCGCACAACTGCCGCCCTCGCCAACGAACCTGACATACCATGCACTCCGGCGGCCATAGCCGCCCTCGCCAACGAACCTGACTTACCATGCACTCCGGCGGCCATAGCCGCCCTCGCCAACGAACCTAACTTACCATGCACTCCGGCGGCCATAGCCGCCGCACCCATTATCCACGCCCGCCGAGAAATCTTCATAGTTCTCCATGGAACTTCGTCAACTCCGAAGCCAACACCCAACTGACCACGTCACTATAGAATGCCCCAGAGAACTCAGCGGTAAGCCCAGAAAGGCACAACCAATGAACCGAAGAAGGTTTCTTACCTCGACCGGCGCCGCGAGCTTACTTGCCGCCCAGGGCTTCACCGCAGCACCGGCTCCTGCACAAGCGCACCGCAAGCGCGCCCTGATGAAGGTCGGCGACCAGACCCATCCCAGTAGCGAAGCCCATCTGAAATACCTGGCCCGCTACAGCGTGAAGAACATTTGCGGCTACCCGCAAATCGCAGGCAACCGCATCTACGCCACCGTCGAAGAACTTAAGCGCCTGGTCGACCTCGCCGCCGCCAGCGGCATCAGCGTCGACTGTACAGCGCCACCATTTCTGGAATCCAGTTACATCGATACCGAAAAGCACCCGGCGATCATGCTCGCGCAATCTCCAGAGCGGGACCGCGATATCGAAGACCTGCAGAAGATGATTCGCAACTGCGCGCAGGCCGGCATCCCATCCATCAAATACAACATGAGCATCCTGGGCGTCGTGCGTTCCGGCCGCACCCCCGGCCGCGGCGATGCTTCATACAGCACCTGGAAGCTTTCCGAAGCGCATCCCAAAACGCCACTTACCCGTGCCGGCCACGTCGATGCGGATATGTTCTGGGAGCGCATCACCTACTTCCTCGATCGTGTCATACCCGTTGCCAACGAATACAAGATCCGCATGGCCTGCCACCCACACGACCCCGGCATGCCGCCCGAAGGCTACCAGGGAATCAACCGCGTACTTGGCACCGTAGACGGCCTGAAGAAGTTCATCACGATCCAGGAGAGCCCCTACCACGGTCTCAACTTCTGCCAGGGCACGGTCTCCGAAATGCTTGCCGACCCGGGCAAAGAAATCTTCGATGTCATTCGCTACTTCGGAACGCGCAACAAGATCTTCAACGTCCACTTCCGCAACATCCGCGGCCACCGCAACGATTTTCTCGAGGTTTATCCCGATGAGGGAGACGTGAACTTCGTAAAAGCGATTCAGGTCTACAAAGAGATCGGATATCCCTATATGCTGATGCCGGACCATGTCCCCGAGGCGCCCAATGATCCTGAAGGCTTGCAATCCTTCGCCTTCTGCTACGGCTACATCCGAGCTCTCATACAAGCCGCCGGCGAAACCTGGTCCTGAGCTTTACCCAATGGAACACCGCGCCTGAGCGCCTTAAACTTGTCACCCCGACCGAAGCGTACCCGGATTTCCTGCTACGTTGTGCCTTCTAATATTCGCGTGTGCGGTTTTCTCTTAAGGAAAACCGCATGAAGCACGTTGACTTCACGAACCTCAACAGGAAATCCGGGGGAGCGAAGTGGAGGGACCTGCGGTTCTCTCTACCACTGCACGCATCCCTTTCGGATGAAAAAAATCCGGGAAACTTTTCAACCCGGAAATATTTTAGGAGAAAGTAAATGCGCCCCATGCAACCCGCGGAGATGGCAAAGAAGCTAGGCGAAGGTCTGCTCTCCTTTCCCGTCACTCACTTCAGTGAGACCTTTGCCTTCCAGCCCAGGCCTTATCGGGAACACGTAGCGTGGCTGCTCAGTCACAAACCAGCCGGCCTCTTCGTCGCTGGGGGAACGGGAGAATTTTTCTCCCTCACCCCGGGCGAATTCTCCTCTGTAGTAAAGGCCGGCGTAGAAGAAACCGCAGGCAAGGTCCCGGTGATCGCCGGTTGCGGCTACGGCACGGCCATGGCCCGAGAACTGGCGCAGTCTGCCGAGCAAGCCGGAGCCGACGGAATCCTCTTACTCCCGCCGTACCTGGTAGGCGCAGAACAAGCCGGCCTCGCCGCCCACGTCGAAGCCGTCTGTGGCGCCACCAAACTTGGCGTCATCATGTACAACCGTGACAACGCCATTCTTGATGACGCAACCCTCGAAAAGTTGTGTGACCGCTGCCCCAACCTCGTAGGCTTCAAAGACGGGGTAGGCGACATCGAACGCATGACGAGGATTTATGCCCGCATGGGCGATCGGCTTACCTACATTGGAGGTCTGCCCACCGCCGAAACCTTCGCCCTGCCGTATCTCGAAATGGGCGTCACCACCTACTCCTCCGCTATCTTCAACTTCCTGCCTAACTACGCACTGGCCTTCTACGCCGCCGTTCGCCGCCGCGATCATGCAGCCGTCTTCACCAGCCTGCGTGAGTTCGTGCTGCCTTACATCGCCATTCGCAACCGTCGCAAGGGCTACGCCGTCTCGATTGTGAAAGCAGGCATGAAAGCCGTCGGCCGCCCCGCCGGCCCAGTGCGCTCACCACTGATCGATCTCACCGAATCCGAATTACAGGAACTTTCACAACTCATCGCCGGAAAGGCCTGACCTTGGCCGATTGCAAACCAACCCGTATTCGCTACCTGATCATCGCCATCCTCTTCGCCGTAAGCTGCTTCAGCTACGGCGACCGGGTTTCACTGTCGATCGCAGGCAGCGCCATGTCGAAAAGCATTCTGCTCGACCCGGTGAAGCTGGGCTATCTCTTCTCCGGCTTCAGTTGGGCCTACGTGTTGGGTCAACTACCTTCAGGAGCCATGCTTGACCGCTACGGTGCAAAGAGGGTCTACGGCATTGCCATCGCCGTCTGGTCGGTCTGCGCGCTGTTGGTAGGCTTCGCCGGCTACCTGGCGGCCTCAGTCGCATTTACCGTGATCTTTGCCCTCCGTCTAGTCGCCGGTTTCGCTCAGGCCCCCGTCTTCCCTGGCAATGGACGCATCGTTGCCTCCTGGTTTCCCGCCAGCGAACGCGGCCGCGCTTCCGCCATCTTTAATTCGTCACAGTATTTCGCACTGATGATCTTCGCTCCCATCCTAGGCTCGATCACCCACGCCGCCGGCTGGAAAAGCAGCTTCTGGTTTATGGGAGCGCTCGGTTCCGTCTTCACGCTCATCTGGGTCAAGTACATCCACGAGGTGAAAGACCATCCCCGCATCAACGCCGCCGAAATCGGCTTCATCGAGCAGGGCGGGGGACTGGTGAATGCCGGCCGAGCCGCCAAAGGCAAGGCCCTCACCTGGACCGCGGTGCGGGAGTTGTTGAGTCACCGCATGCTGGTAGGCATTTACATCGGTCAGTACTGCATCACCACGTTAACCTGGTTCTTTCTCACCTGGTTTCCCGTCTATCTCAACCAGGCAAGGCATCTGTCGATCATGAAGGTAGGCTTCGCCGCGGCGCTGCCGGCCTTGTGCGGAGGAACCGGCGGCATCCTGGGAGGAGTCGCCTCCGACCGCCTGCTGCGCGCAGGCTACTCGCTCAGCTTTTCCCGCAAGCTACCCATCATGGCCGGCATGCTGCTATCGGTAACCATGATTGGTTGCAATTACGCACCCGCACAGGCGCTGATGTTATTTCTGATGTCAGTGTCTTTCTTCGGCAAGGGCTTCGGCTCACTGGGCTGGACCGTCATCTCCGACACGTCACCCAAAGGCATGGTCGGCCTGAACGGAGCGCTCTTCAACCTGATCGGCAATCTGGCCGGCATCACCACGCCCATCGTCATCGGCTACCTGGTAAAGAAAACCGGCTCTTTCGACGACGTACTGATCTTCGTAGGAGCGACCGCCCTCTGCGCCATCGTGAGCTACGGCCCCCTGGCAGGCGAAATCAAGCGGCTGGACCTGAAGCTGCCCGCTTAGCAAGTCGCAGCTGTCCCATGCGCCCTCGCCTGCGGTTTTGAAGGGTATGGGCTACCTCGCCGCAGCGAGCTTTAGCCCGTACATTGATTCACAGGATTGAACGGCATTACAGGCTGCGGAAAAAGTCAATTTTGGCGTCGGCATGAAAATCGCAACGCACTACAAAGCCCGTAGAGCGATTTGTGAGGCTCGGGTGATGATTTTCTATCACCGAGTTTGACCCTCGTTTTGGCCTTCTTTGACTTTTTCCGCCGCCTGTTTAGCCGCTGAGGGTAACGCCGGTTTCCCTCGGCGGTTGAAGCCGCGTTTCGTTCCCATCACTGATGTACGGGCTAGACTAAAAGTCCGTACCCTGCATGCGGGGTATAGGGCTACGAAACACGACCAAGCCCAGGACGTACTCCTGGGTACTGCTCGCACACCCCCAAAACCCCAAGTGCCCCATCCCCCGCGCTTTTAGCAAAGGATGGGGCACCACAAGGCTTTTGCCTGCAACCGAACCAGTCCCGAAAGGGCCTGGGTTAGAACAACCCTACTTACCAGCCAACATCGCACTAGGAGTCGTATCCGCCGGCAGATCACCGAGAACGAACTGAATCGCATTCAACATCAACTGGGACAAGGCAGGCGTCGCAAACAACGTTGGCGTATGTCCCATGGCGCAATTGAACACGCGGCCCTTTCCGTAGCTCTTGATCCAGACCATCCCGTAATCCTTATCCTCGCGGACGTGCCACGATGTCAGATCCGATTTGTCTGCATCGATGCTGATCAACACATGCAGCTTCTCGCGTGAATACGGTCCCGTCGGCAAAAAGTGATAGAACTCGTCCGTGTAGACAAACCCCTTACCGCCGAGGTCCGCGGTCAACGGACTCGAAGCAAAATGCTGAGTGAGCGGACTGTTCGGGTCATCGATCTTCAGTGTTGCCTTCTCCACCTTGTGCGGGCCGCTCTGTGCGCCGATCAACTCGCCAAACTCCGGAATATCCATCGAGGCATAGCTTGCGCCGTGCAGTCCCGCAACGCCACCGCCTTCGCGCACGAAACGGCTCAAGCCATCCAGCACCTCCGGATCGGCGAACACCGGGCCATCTCCGCTGTTGAGGAACACCGCGTCATAATCGAGAATCTTGGGGTATTTCAAATTGTTGAGGTCGTTGTTGAAGATCGCCTGGAAGGCGCCCGTGGTGTCGGCCATTTTCTGGATGGCGAAGTTCGCATGCGCCGCGGTGTCGTGGTAGTACGCGCCTGTCGGAGCAACATCCACAATCAGCAGCTTACGCGGCTGTTTGGGAGCGGCCAGTGGCTTCGGCAGCGCCGCTACAATCTTCTCTTTCACGTCGGCAGGGATGCGATCTGCTTTGGTGGGCGGAATGAGAAGAACATCCTGCTCTACGCGGTAACCCATCGCGGGTCGTGCAGCTTTCTCAAAATCGATTGCTGCCTGCCACAGATCGGCGAAGGTGCCGCCGGAAGTGCCGGGCTGCGGCTCCGTGCTGATCTTCACCTGCCACGGATCAACTTCCAGCGCGATGAAGAGCGGAGCCGTGCCACCGTAAGGGCGCGAGCAATTGACGCATTTGTCCGGGTCTTCCTGCGGTGGCGGTTCTTGCTTGGCAACCTCCATCAGAAACTTCTGCAGATCGGCTTCGCCCGTACCCAGGCGGACGTCGTGGCCCTTCGGGCCGAGCGCGTTGCGGTCGCGCAGTCTTGCAACCATCAAGCGCGTTTTGATCTCCGCAAGTGCATTGAGAGGCGTGGAGCCCTGCTGCATCTCGCGGGCGAAATCAATGCTCAAGCCAATGTGGGGGCTTAAGCCATTCACCGAACTCATCAGGCTCTTCCAATCGCCCTGGCACTCGATCGCGACATCCACTCCGTTTTCACCAGCCAGCTTATCGACCGCCGGGAGAGACCCAGGAACAGTCTTGGTGACAATAGTCCCCACACCCAATTCCTTGGCAAATGCAAACAGCTTGCGCGCCGATGCGTCGTCTGCGGGAATGCTGTCGACCTGGTAAGCCGCCATCTTCAGGCGGAGTCCCTTGAGCCTCGCCTTGACCATGCCAATCTGATCGGCAGAAAGGTTGTAGTCGAGGTTCCTATCGATTTCCGGGCTTACCTTCTGATTGCTGTCTCCGGCAATGCTCGCCAGCCCCAACGCATCCGTCAGGGCGGCCGACTCGCTAAACGTGACCGACGGAAACACATTGGCGAAGACGCCGACCTGCCAACCCATGAGCCCAGCGATCGAGGTGCGTATTTCGCTGGTAGTGGGTCTTACCGATTGAGCCCCGCCACGATCGGCGGCAGGGGCGGCAGGAGCAGCCGCTGCTTGTGCAACGTGTGCGGAGGCAATTGCCAATGCCGCACCGGCTACAACCACGAAACGCGCGCTATGGTTCATGTGATCTCATCCGTTTCTGTACGCTTGACTGTGAAACTGCCTGGCTACATATCTGCTGCTCGTAGCGAACAGCGATCTATTTGAAAATCCATCCACCCTCGACATGCAACGACTGCCCCGTAACATAAGCAGCCTCGTCGGAAGCGAAGAAGGCGACAACCTTGCCGATATCTCGCGGTTCGCCCGGCCGGCCAACCGAAATCTGGGCCACCACCGCCGGCAGAATCTGGGGATCCTTCACAATCCATGCCGTCATGTCGGTAGCAATGAAGCCGGGGTGGACGCAGTTTACGCGTATGCCGCGAGGGGTTACTTCAGCCGAGGTATTACGTGTAAGCGCTTCGAGCGCGAGCTTCGACGGAGCGTAATGCGTGCGCCCGGGCAGAATCTTGGCTGCCTGCACCGAGCCGATATTGACGATGTTGCCCTTCAGTCCGGCCCCGATCACATGCCGGCAATACACCTGTGAGCAAAGCCACGGGCCGCGCAGGTTTACGTCGTTTACATGGTCCCATTGCTCATCGCTCAACTCGAGCAAAGGCACAATGGTCTCGACTCCGGCATTGTTTACGAGGATGTCGATAGGCCCCAATTCCTTCCAGACCTTTTCAAACATCGCCTCCACCGCGGCGCGATCCGACACGTCGGCCTTTACGGCCATCGACCGGCGCCCCTTGGAGTGCACAAATGAAACAACCTGCTGCGCACCCTCTGCCGTAATCTCGATATCGTTTACAGCGACATCCGCGCCCTCTTCCGCGAAGACCTCTGCAATGCCGCGACCGATGCCGCGGCCCGCACCGGTGACGAGCGCTACCTTGCCTGCAAGCTTCACCTGTTAGACCCTCCAAATGGCTTGATCATAGGAATCACTTTCCGGAATCACTTTGCCGCCGCCTCTGGCAACGCAAACACATAGTAGCCCTGCGTGCCCGGTTTACCTGCTTTGAAGGAGATGGAATCTTTCTCCCCGCCCACAGCCGCGTAGAACGCGATGTATTGCCGCCCACCCACCTCATAAACCGCGGGGATACCATCGGGATTTGCATCGATCTCTGTTTCCCAAAGTGTCTTGCCCGTGTCTTTATCAAGCGCATGCACCATGCGATCGGGCCCGGTGCCGATGAACAGTAGTCCCCCCGCGGTGACCACCGGTCCATTGCGGATGAACGCATTGCTGCCGGTGTCGGTAATGCCCTTGGCTGCCAGGCCGGGCGTTGTGCCGATAGGCCTGCGCCAGAGAATCGTGCCGGAATTAAGGTCGTACGCAACGATCGAAGACCACGGCGGACTGAATGCATTGAGACCGTTGCCGGCGCGGAAGGTATTTCCAAACTGCCCATAAAAGCGCGTCTGGCCAGGGGCTGGAGGAGCGCCCTCTGCCTGGAGCGCGGTGGTCGACTCGCCTGCAGCGGGGTCGCTGAGGTAGGCCGCAAGCAAGGTGATGTCATCCGGCTTGAGCGCCGTCTCCGAGAAGGCCGGCATTTCTCCATTGCCTGCGCGGATCGTTGCCGTCAATTTCGCAAAATCGATCTGTTTGGGAAAGGTGATGCGTTCGCGGTTCGGTCCATGGCAGCCAACACAGTTTCTCGTGTACAGGGCATAGCCGCGGTGGGCTGGGGTTCCCCGGCTTACGCTCAATTGTTGCGTCGGCACGGTCTCGCTCATGTGGTGGATGGTGGGTGCGTCATACGTTTTCACGTACATCACACCGGTCGTCGGGTCGCCTGCTGTACTGCCCTGGTTTGCTCCACCGTTCTCCCCCGGCACCCCAATCTGGTCGCGGTTAGGAGCAGGCGGAGTAAAGATACCTTCATTGCGCGCTTTTTCAAGAATCCCTTGTATGCGCGTCTTCTCTTCCGGGTCGAGATAGGGATTGATGTCGTCTACGGTAAACTTCTGGCGGGCGAACGGCGCCGGCGCGGTAGGGAACGGCTGGGTCGGCCACGATTCCTCGCCGGGCATATCCGACTTCGGTACCGGCCTCTCTTCGATCGGCCACAACGATTTTCCACTCACGCGATCGAAGGCATAGAGAAAGCCGAATTTCGTCGCCAGGGCAACGATGTCCACCTTCTTACCGTCGTGTTTCACCGTGAGCAGTGTGGGCGCCGCCGTGGCATCAAAGTCCCACAGATCGTGGTGAACAATTTGAAAATGCCACAAGTGCTTACCTGTGCGAGCGTCGAGAGCCAACAGGCAGTTACCGTAGAGATCTGCGCCCTTGCGGTCCGCACCGTAAAGGTCATACGTCGGTGAACCGAGCGGGAAGTAGGCGATGCCGCGCTTTTCATCGAGGGAAATTTCGCCCCACGCGTTATTTCCACCTACATATTTCCAGGCGTCGGGAGGAAACGTTTCGTATCCCGGTTCACCGGGATGCGGCACCGTATGGAAGATCCACACCATCTTGCCGGTTCGAGCATCGTAGGCACGCAGATCGCCCGGAGGTGAGCCGTACATCTCGCCGGGCGCAGAGCCGAGGATGATCAGGTTCTCAAACACACGGCCCGGCGTACCGCTTTGCACTTCGATGAATGTGGAACGCTCACGGCCCAGACCTTCGCGCAGATCCACTTTGCCGTCGGTACCAAACGAGCGAATACTCTCGCCCGTCTTCATATCCACCTCTTGCAGGTAACCATCGACGGCGAAAATCAGGCGCCGGTCCTTGCCGTCTTTCGAGATCCAGTGATTAAAACCGCGATTGGTTGGCTGTCCGCCTCGGACCTCATGAGCCCAGATCTGCTTGCCGGTTGCCGCATCCAGCGCGTAGATGCCGTCATCCTTGCCGACGACGTACATCACCCCATCCATCACCAGTGGGTTGAATGAAAACCTTCCCACAGGTCCCGGCGCGGGCGTGAACCACGCCAGCTTGAGGCCGCTGACATTGCTCTTGTTGATTTGCTTATCGGAGGAATAGTCCATGGAGTCGGGAGACCCCGCGTAGTCGCTCCAGCTTGCATAAGGTGCGTGGCCATCGCTTCCAGCAGAAGTCGTCCCAGGAACAAAAATGAGCGTCACTGAAAGAGCCCCTGCCGCCGCGAGCAAACAAGTCGATAATCTGCGATGCTGTCCGTCCATGAAACCTTCATCTCCTGGTGAGCCGTGCAATACGACTCCGGGTGCTCCATCCTTCGCGTTCTTTGCGAAGGGTGGGAGAAATGCGTCTTTAACGTTCATTCCTGCGTAGATCGCCTTCGTCGTCAACGAATGCTACGCGCGAAACTTGTACCCCAGCTTTTCGAGATACGCCTTCGTCGTCTTCACCGTTTCGAGCGGCGTCATCGGCCCGTCTTTCGATGGATCCAACTCGACCATCACATCGGGATTCTGTCCCGCGCCCTCGACCATATCGAGAATGGCTGGAATATCCACCGTGCCCATGCCCAACGGGCAATAGCCGGAGTAATACTCCCAACCCTTGTAGTCCTTCAAATGCATATGGGTGACCAGCGGTAGAAAGTCCTTCACCACCTGGGCGGCGTCGGCGCCGCCTTTTTGCAACTGGCCCACGTCTGGAGCGAACTTCAGATTTTTGGTATTAACTGCGCCCATCACGTCGTAAACCTCATCGCGAGATTCGATGCACGTACCCGTGTGCTGATGCAGGCCGGTGCGAAATCCCATATCCGTAATGGCGCCCGCGTAGTCATTCAACGCAGAAATGATGTCCGCGCGATGCTCCTTGAAGTTGTAGCTCTCTCGCTTGACCCCATTGGGTGCGAGCACAATGTAGGTGCCCTTGTACTTTTGAATAATCTTGCAAAGACCCGTAATGCGCGTGATCTCATCCTTGCGCTTCGATGGATCAGTCAGGTTGCCCGTAATGTAACCAGACTTGAGCGGTAACTTGTATTTGGCAATCATCGACGCCAGGCCGCGTTGCTCCCAGTCACCGATATCTTCGGGAAATGTTTCAAACGACCAGAAGCCCTGCTCCGAAATATCCTTCATCGCTGGTTCGAGGGTCTCGTCGGGTTGTCCATCCTTGGGCGGAAACGTACCCCAGGTGATGCAGGTATGCCCAATCTTCAGCTTCTTGCCGGCCGAGGTCTTGGTCTTGGCAAATGCCGGCGTAAGACCGGGTACGGCCATGGCGCCAATCCCCAGGGCCATGGTCTGCATGAATTTCCGTCGATCTCGTATCGTGTGCATCCTTTGACTCCTTGACTTTCTGCGCTCCGCAATCGTCCTGGTTGAGCCAGCCTTCAGGCCGGGAGCGGTTGACCTTTTGTTTCCACACCGAACGGCAACGCGAGCAACCCAAATACGAACACTCCTGCGGTCAGTGCAACTGGAACTCCGATGCTCCCGTAGTGCGAAATGCCCGCACCCACGACAAACGTCGCACACGCAGCAACAAAACGCCCGATACAGGTCGTAAAAGCAAGCGCGCTCCCACGGCACTCCGTGCGATATTGTTCCGGCACCCACAGAAGCTGCAGAGAAAAGCTGGCCCCACCCACGCCCACAAAAAACAGGCACAGGATAAACACCTTCAAGCCACCATGGCCTGGATAAAACGCATACCCGAAGGCCAGCGGCACCCATACCACCATGACCGAGTAAAAGAAGGCCAGAGCACCCCGGCGGCCCAACCGATTGGCGAGTGGCGCCATGATGAGGCAACCGAGAATGGTTCCCGTCGCAAGCAGCATCGTGGCCCAGGATGCAATGCGCGCGGCCTGGGCCATGGCATAGCCCTCACGCACAGCGACCTGTGTAACTGCCCCAGGTACGTATACCGAGCCTGCCCAGAGGCCGACCATCGAGGTCAGAGCAAACATGCAATTGACGAATGTGCGCTTGCGATATTCCGGAGAGAACAGTGCGACGAAAGCGTCGCGGGGCGTCCACGTTCCGATACTGTGCAACCGGTTCTTCCAGCGTTCGGGCTCCTGCACACCGTAGCGGATGAAGGCAATGAACAAAGCAGGCGCTATGCCTACGGCAAACATGGCCCGCCAGCCAAAGCGAGCGCCGACTCCATAGTTCAATCCCGCCGCTAAAAACATGCCCACGTAGTAGCCGGTGTTGAGGTAGCCTGCTCCAGGCACGCGCCGCTCCCCGGGAAGCTCCTCCGCGACCAGGATGGCTGCACCCACGAACTCACCCCCGACTCCAAAGCCCGCGAGGAGCCGGAAAATGCCAAGCTGCCAGACGTTGTGCGCCAGGCTTCCCAGGAACGTGAACAGGGAATAGCAGAGGATGGCAAACATCAGCGTGCGCACCCGGCCAAAGCGATCGGCAATCGGGCCCCAAAGAAAAGCGCAGCCCCATCCAACCAGAAACGCGGCGAAGAGGATGCTGCCATAGAAACCGAGGTTCCCTGTAGTTGCAGGCAGGCCCGACCGCGGAAGAAGTTCACGCATCGCAGGAACGAGCACCAGCGCATAGATGAACGAATCCATTCCATCCAGCGCCAGCCCTCCCCACGCCGCCAGGAACCCGCGCCTCTGGTTAGGCGTGAGCGCGGCGGGCACTGCGTGTTCCTGAGTCGTCGTCAACACTGTGCCGTGTACTACTTTCTGGTTTCGGGAGGCATCGATGGTCGAAAGCCTCCGTAGGGTTTCAGAGCAATGAGCATCAGTTCAATCATTCCCGCCTGGGCAAAGGGCAGCGTCGCCCACAGCTTACGAACCTGCTCCGCGTCGTCGGCTTCCCACAAAATGCAGGCGCCCGGCTTGTCCACGCGATGCCATATCTGGCGAATGGATCCATCGGCGTAGAGTTCGCGCGCGCGCTGCACCTCCTGGTCCGCCAGCTTTGCGTATGCTTCTTCCGCGAATCCATCGCGTCGCTGCGTTAAGGTCAAAAATTGCATTTACCAGCTACCTCTCACTCCCTGTCAACAGCGCGAGTCACTCCAGGTTCTTACTGAATCACCAATCCATCTCAGCTACCTCAGGCTCTTTCCCCTATGGAGGTCTCCTACGCTGCGCCGCCTGTTCGCAAACAGCCTTCCACGTACCCACGCGCCTAATCTTCGAGAATTGCAACCGCTCGTACCGGAGCCCCCGTCGTATTCACCCACTTGATCGGGAACAGGCTCAGCTTGAAGCCATGGCTTGGCAGCTGATCGAGGTTGGTCAGATTCTCCAGGTGGTAGTACTCGCGCGTCTTCATCACGCAATGCGCTTCCCAGAACTTCTTGCGCTCGAACATGGCCCAGATTGGCGGATCGTACGTCACCGCGTCGATGCCCGTCATCTTGATGCCCTGGTCGAGCAGCCAGTTGGTCGCTTCACCCGTCATGCCAACGTGATCGGTCAGATACTTCTCGCTATCCTGAATCTTTCCGGCGCCCGTGTGGATCAGCACGATATCCAGCGGCTTGAGCGTGTAGTTAATCTTGCTCAGCGCGTCTTTTACATCCTGAACGCTGATGCCCGCACCTTTGGGCAGATGCCGAAAGTCGAGACAAACGCCGTTGCCGTAGCAGTACTCGAGAGGAACCGCCTCAGGCCCGGGCGCGTTCTCGCGCATGTGGCGCAGCGAGTCCATATGTGTGCCGATATGGTCACCGATCACTACCATGTAGTGTGCCGTGAGCGAGTCGACGCCATACTTCGCGGCTCCGATGCGCTCGGCGAAGCCCTGCCATGTTTCGAACATGACGAGAGCGGGGCGCACGACACGCGGAAAAGTGATCATTTCGTTATGAACAGCCATGCTCAGATCGATCAGTGTGCGGGCCATGGAGCAACATCCCCTTTTGTGGAACTGCTTCTGCTACTGCGTTACGGTAATTCCGCCATCCAGGTAGAGCGTCTGCCCGGTGATGAATGCAGCGGCGGGAGAGACCAGAAAGAGCACAGCCGCCATTACATCTTCTGGTTCACCGATGCGCCCCAGCGGGATGCGCGCGAGCAGACCGTTATAGAACGCAGGATCTGCGAGCATCTTCGCAACCTGTTCGGTGCGGATAAATGTAGGCGCCACGACGTTTACATTGATTCCGTTGGGAGCCCACTCTGCCGAGAGTTGCCGGCACAAGGTAATCAACCCGCCTTTGGCCGCGCAGTAAGCCGCATAGCCGCGTCCGCGCAAGGCCAGCATGGAGCGCACCGATCCGAGATGGACCTGCTTGCCGCCGTGGCCCTGGCGCAGCATATGGCGTGCCACCGCCTGTGCCTGGAACATTGCGCTCTTGAGGTTGACGTTGTAGACGTAGTCAAACATGGCCTCAGTGACCTCGGCGGCCTTTTCCTCGCGGTTCAGCCCGATGCAGTTCACCAGGATGTCGATGCGGCCGAAGTGGGCTGCGGCTGCATCCACCATCGTTTCCGTTTCGGAAACCGAGACTGCTTCAAATCCCATGGCCCATGCATCGTACCCTTCGCCCTTGAGCGTCTCGGCCAGAGCCTGCGCACTTCGGGCGTTGTGGCCGGCGATGGCGACCCGCGCGCCAGACTGAGCCAGCCCACGGCTCACCGCTTCTCCGATGCCGCCGTAGCCACCGGTTACCAGCGCCACTTTGCCATCCATTCGAAAGAGATTCTCTATTGCCGTCATGAAGATCTGCTGTCCTCAGTACTGGGCTCGGCCGGGAAGCTGCGTCGCCGGATGGGTGTTCGTTCGAGATTGCGCGGATCATTCGGGTGTGAAGCCAGAGGGTGAACCGTGATCAGCAGATAGGGAAATAAGGGAAGGGAAGTGAACGCGTCATGCAACTCATCTGCATCCGCCGCACTCCAAATGCCCCAGTTTTCCCGCCGCCCCGGCACACGCCATAAGCGGCGCATGACACCTGACTCAGCGAGTGCACGGCTGCGTACAGCTTCCTGCTCCCGCAGGCTCTTTTCTTTTTCGGGACCGCCCTCGATCGGGAGAACGATCATGTGTACGAGAAACTCCATCTCACTCCGTTTCGGCCTTAGCGGCTCCGGTTGGTTACGAGCGGTCGAGGAGGCCCCGCATCGCATCCACGACCTTAGCCGCCGTCGGCAGCAACGCGCGCTGCAGCACCGGCGCAGCGGGAATCCTCATGTCTGGAGTAGCCACCCTTACCGTCTTGAGTTTGCTGTCATTCTCGAACAACTCGTGAAGCTGGGCCACGATCTCAGCGCCAAACCCGCCCGTACGATTGGCTTCGTGCAACACAAGGACCTTGCCGCCCGCATTCGTTACGGCCGCTCGCAAGCCCTCCGTATCCAGCGGACAGAGCCAGCGAAGATCGAGCACGCCCACGTCGACGCCCTGTTCTCGAAGCTTGCCCGCCGCATCGAGCGCGACCGCCAGGGCTGTTCCCCAGGTAACGATGACCGCATCACGCCCCGGCTTGCGAAGCTTCGACTTGCCGATGGGCTCAATCGCGTCGCAAAATTGCACTTCTCCGGTGGTTTGGTAAAGACCACGCGCTTCGAAAATTACGCAGGGGTCAGGCGATGCCGTTGCCGTACGCAAAATGTCATATGCATCTTGTGGTGTAGCCGGGATAGCGATGCGCAGACCGGGAATATGAGCCAGCAATGCTTCAAGACTTTGCGAGTGCTGGGCGCAGGAACCAGGTGTTGTGCCTTGCTGCGTGCGCACGACGATGGGCGCGCCAGACCGGCCACCGGTAATGTAGCGGACATTCGCAGCCTGATTGATGATCTGGTCCAGGGCTACCAGCATGAAGTCGGCCCACATGATCTCGACAATCGGCTTCATGCCCATCAGGGCCGCGCCGACTGCGGAACCAAGAATGGCGCTTTCAGAGATCGGTGTATCGAACACGCGATGAGCGCCAAAGCGCTTCTGCAATCCACGGGCAGCGCCAAAGATGCCGCCTGCATGGCCCACATCCTCGCCGTAAACCAGCACTTCAGGGCGAGTCTCCAACTCGCGCGCGAGCGCTTCGTTCACCGCCTGAATGTAACTGATCGTTTTCTTCTCGCCTTTGTTTGCCGCAGCAGGGGCGCACGATGGTGTAGATGCCACAGCCCACACGTGTTCATGCGCGGTCGCCGGGTCCGGAGGCGGTGAACTCAGAACTGTCTTCTGGATCGCATCCATCTCAAACTTCACTTGCGCAACCAGTTCATCGAAAGCTGCGTTCGTGAGCATGCCCGCGGCAATCAGCTTGTTTGAGAAAGTGACGATCGGGTCGCGAGCGCGCGCCTGGTCGCGATCTTCTTTCGGGCGGTAGTGTTCGATATCTCGGTTGTAGTGGCCCCAGAGCCGGGGCACGCGGCATTCAATCAAAACCGGGCCGCCACCTTTGCGCGCGCGGTCGGCCGCCTGCAGAACCGTGTCACGCACCATGACGGGGTCGATGCCATCGATGGTGACGCCGGGCATGCCATAGCCATTCGCTCTTTGCGCAATGCGTTCTACCTTGAACGTAACTGCCGTGGCCGTCAGTTCAGACCATCCGTTGTTCTCGCAAATAATCAGCACCGGCAGGCTGCGTGCAGCCGCGAAAGCCAGCCCCTCATGCAGCGCGCCTTGATTAAAGGCTCCATCTCCCACCGAGACGGCCACCACTCTGTCATTGCCGGCAAGCTGGTTTGCCATGGCAATACCGCAGGCAATCGGCACGCCCGCGCCGACGATGGAATTCTCACCGATGAATCGCCGATCGGGCGCCATCATGTACGCGGAGCCGCCCCGGCCGCCGTTCAGGCCTACACTGCGCTGGCAAATTTCTCCGAAGACCTCGACCATCCCGAGGCCTGAGGCCACCGCCCAGCCGTGGCCTCGGTAGGTCGCAATCACCTGGTCATTGGGTTCGAGGCCGGCAAGTGCGCCAACCGGAACCGCTTCCTGGCCGGCGCAAAAATGTGCCGAGCCCACAACTTCCTGCGGGACTGAAGTGCTGAGATCGAGCGATCTCTGCTCAAGTTCCCGAATCAAGAGCATTTCTCTCAAGAGGGCAACTGTTTTGGTTTTACTGGTCCTGTCCGTACGGTCTGCGATTCCCGTTACCGGAGGGTTCATCCGTTTTTTCCTCAAACATTCGTTCAGATCTCGGCCCTAAAGCGGGGTTAGGTACATGGCGCAGGTCGTAGTGCGATCGAGATCAGTTTCGAGAGGCTACGCGTCGTCTGGTGTTCAACGGCAGCTTTAGAAAGAGCAACCTGCGGCATCGGAACCTGATAGGGTTCCGATGCCGCAGCGGTTAGGGTGGGTGTTCATAAGTGCCTGCGCGGAGTTAGAAGCTGGCTCTGAGGCTGAACTGAATCTGCCTCGGGTTGGCCCCAGGCGCGAGCGCGGTGATCACGCCGAAGTTGTTACCGCCATAGGTAACACCCGGAGTGCCATAGTTTTGAATGTTGAAAGCGTTGAAGAATTCCGCTCGGAACTGCACCGCGAACTGTTCGCCGAAGTGCTGCTGCTTCATGAGCGAGAGGTCGATGTTGTCGAAGGGCATGGCGCTCAATACACCACGTCCCGAAGTTCCGTAGGCACCGTCTGGGTGAGCGAATACATTCGTGTTGAACGCCTGCGTTTTGGTTGGATGACCGACCTTCGGGTTACCTGTCAGGTTGGCTCGCGCATAGTTGAAGAAGCTGGTATTGCCGATCTTAGCTGGGTCGAGACCCGCATCCGGGAAGCCCAGGGGCACACCGGAATGGGCCGAGAGGTTTGTATTTGCTTGCCAGCCACCGAGAACTGCAGCTCCAACACCATGGTTCAGGAACTGCTTGTCTTTGCCAAACGGCAGTTCGTAGATGCCCCAACCGTAGTAGAGGAATTTGAGATTATTTCCGGAAACCCCATAATTCCTGTCCGGATGCGTATAGTCCTGGTACGTTGCATAGCTTAACGGGCCATCCTCGACACCGTAGAAGCCGCTGCCGCTGTTATCCAGCGACTTTGACCACGTAAACCCGGTACCGAAGGAAAGTCCATCGACCATCCGTTTGTCTACGCGTGCCTGCAACGCGTTGTAGTTGGATGTGCCTCGTGACGTACCCATGATGGCCGTACCGGACCATGGGAAGGGACGATCAAGTCCGGCTCCACCCGGCTCGGGTGAGTTATTGGAGATGCCGGTGATGGGGAGATGCCGGTTCACGCTGCCCACGTAGCCGACGGTAGCCACCAGGCTGTTGCTCACCTGCTTCTGCACCTCGAGGTTGAACTGGTGCGAGTAGTGATTCTTCAGGTGTGGATCGTAGTACCAACCGAACTGGTTGAAGGGGGTTGCCACTGCGGGCAGCGCCTGGGTGCTGTTGAGGGTAGGAACAATGGCGGTCATCGTATCGAGCGGCTGACCAATGACGTTGAAGGTGAGCGGAAGAGAAGAGTTGGAGGGCCACGCAAGCAAGCGGTCTCTCACACTCTGGATCGAAGCTGTGACGTTGTCGTAGATCAGTCCGTACCCACCTCTCACGACGATGCTGTCCGTCACCTTATAAGCGGCGCCGAAGCGCGGGCCGAAATCGGTATAGATGGGGTCAGGTCCCAGGTTAGGGTTGGGAGCCACAACAACGTGGGCCGCGATGATTGCGTTAATTTCAGGCGTTGAGGAGGGAATGCATGGCGCATAGATTCCCTTGGAGACGTCGCAGGCAGGAGGCAGTTTTCCACCGGAGACAAGCCAGTTCCCCGTAACTGGATCAAGGCTGGCCGCGGTCGTGTTATTCAACAGGTGAGGTGACGATTCACCATCCCAGCGAATTCCGCCATTCAACGTGAGCCGTGGCGTTACCTTCCATGAATCCTGGAAGTAGGCCGAAGGCGCTACCGTGCGCACCGCGTTCACTTCCGATTGGAAGCGTCCGCTGTCGGGGATACCGAGAAGCGCGCCGGCCACGGAATTGCCAGTACTCGATGCATTTTGCGGGTCGGCAGTTTCGGGCGTGGCGTAAGTGAAGCTAGCGCCACCGAAATGGCCGCCAGACAGGCCCTGGGTCATCTCTGGGATCTGCTCTTCAAATCCGAAGCGCATCTGGTGGTTGCCGTGGATCCAGGTGAAGTTTGTTGAGAAATTGAACTCGTGGCTCTCAGAACCTGCCGGGCCGTTGCCGCCTATGCCGTTGTACCCGGTAAACCCGAAGTTTATAAAGCCATAGACCGACTGGACGTCCGAATAAAGCGATGTATCGGAAACGTTGACCGGCTTCGTCAAACCGACTGCATTGAATCGGCCAGAATAACCCGCGACCGCGTCGAAGATAAGGGTGGGCGAGAACGTGTGTGTGTACCCACCGCCAAAGTTCCTCTGATCCGCGCTCGTGATGGCGGTTGCATGCTGCGAGTTGGGATTTGTATTGGTCCCGTTCAGGAAGCTGTAACGACCCCACATGGTATTCGTCGAACCAAAGTTCTGATCGACGCGGCCAGTGAACTCATTGGCATTGTTGGTCCCTACCGCGTTGAGAATCGTGTTGTTGCCGCCGGGAGTGCTTGGTGTGAAGTTGGGTGTGTCGGAGTTGGCCTTCAGAAACGCCTGTGCCGTTGGATCGATCAGGTTCGCAGGCACATGAAGGCCATCTCCGCCAAGAAGCTGGCGTGTATAGTTTCCGGCCGTACCCGTGGTTGTGTATGGGTTGTACAGCAGCGGTGCAGCACCCGTGCTGGTCACGATCGATGAGTGGGTGAAATCACCGTTCAATTCTTCGGCGGTCGGCGAAACGTAGCTTGTTCCCGCTGCCTTGGCATAGCGCCATCCCTCATAGGAGGCGAAGAAGAAGGTTTTGTTGCGGCCGTTGTACAGTTTTGGAATCCACACCGGTCCACCCAGCGCTCCTCCAAATTCATTCTGCCGGAAAGAGGCAGGAGAAGAAGGCGCGTTGTTCTTGAAATCGGTGAATGGGTTGCGCGCATCGAAAACGTTGTTGCGCAGATATTCCCAGGCGGAACCGTGAAGGCTGTTCGTACCTGACTTGCTTACGACGTTGACCACCCCGCCCAATACGCCACCGTACTCCGCCTGGTCGTTGTGCGACTGAATCTTGAATTCCTGAATGGAATCGATGATCGGCGGCACGTCGTAAGAACTGGCAAAGGCGGCTGTGTTGATGATTCCGTCCAGGTAGTACAGGTTTTCACGATTCCATTGACCCTGCGTGGATGGAAACGTGTAGGTGGAACCAGGGATGCCCGCCGAGCCGAAGCCCGTGCCGTATCCGGTACCGCTATTTTGCGAGTAGTTCACCGGGTTCACGCCCGGTGCGAGCGTGAGCAGAGCAGAGAAGCTGCGTCCGTTGAGCGGCAAATCCGCCACGGGGCGAGATTCTACGACGGCGCCAAGATTCGCGGTCGATGCCTGCAGCAGCTCCGCCGACGACGTAACTGTCACGGTCTGAGTTGCCGATCCGACGGTCAGTTTGAAATCCTGCGAAGAGATCTGGTTCACTTCCAGCCGCATGTCAGGGCTCGACGTGGTGTCAAAGCCGGTCTGGGTTACCGTGATCCTGTAGGCCCCCGGCGGAATCAGCGGGAACTCATACAGGCCTTCCCCGTTGGTCTGCGTGGTGCGATTCAGGTTCGTCTGCAGGTCAGCCAGCGTGACGCTCGCGCCGGCAACGGCTGCTCCGTTCTGATCGACGACATGGCCATTGAATTGGCCGGTGGTCGACTGTGCATGCAAGACTGCATGGGACGCAATCAGCACGGCAATCAGGGCGATGGCCTGTAAGCCAGGATTTGAGATATGTTTCAGAACCCCGGTGAGGTGCTGAAAACCTTTGTTGATTCGCACAATAGTGCTCCAAAAAGACTTGCTCATCTGATCCTCCAAAGTGACGCTGAACCGTTTTCTCGACTTGGTCCCGTGGTATATGTGGCGTTACATACGTTTGTCAACCTGAAATATCGCACTATGGAACAATCGTCATAATGTGATACTTGTGGCGCCTCTTGGATCGCTTTGATTGTGCTGCACGGTCTTTGGGGCTAAGGGAATGAATGGCCTTAAGCGTCTTTGCTTCAATGCCTTGGACCGTTGAACGACGTGCGTCCATGTTCTCCAATCAACCTGGGAACAGCGAAAAGTCCCTATTGCTAGCCGCACAAGCCTATAGATTGCGAGGAATACCACTGTCAAGGGAATTCTCTTTATCTGATGAATGTATGAATATGTGATACTTTTCTCCGCGCCGATTTGGAAGCGATAGGTTTACACTTTGAAAGATTTGAGTGGGCCTTTATGAGTGACTCTATCGGCGCGCGGCAACCACAGCGAAAGCTGGTGTGGATTACTCTCTGGGGACTTACCTGCCCATTATTTGCACCTTGCGTTGCCTCTGCGCAGCAACGAACCCAGACCGCGCAGAAAAAAACACAGTCAGCCTCCGTCCTCGATCAGGCAAAAGCTCGCGTTCAGCAAGAGGACCCGCGGTCTGCTTTAGAGTTGCTGCAGCAGGCTGATCTTCACGGCCCGGGCGCCGCCGACGTGCACATGCTGAAGGGAATTTGCCTGGCGATGCTGCAGCAGCCCGTGGAATCGGCAACTGAATTCGATCAGGCCATCGCCTTGCGGCCCAGTTACGCGCCTGCCTACTTTTCCGCCGGCCTGGCCTTCGCCAGTTTCAACAACCTTGAACCCGCCCTCGCTCGTCTCTCCACAGCCATGAAGCTGGACCCTGGGCTGCCCGGTCTGCGCTATAACTACGCCCTGGTTCTTTCTCGTGCCGGCCAGTTTGCAGAGTCGGAGAAATACATCGATGCCGAGTTAGCGGCCAAAGGCCCTCGATCGGAATCCGTGCTTGTGCTCATGCGCCTCAAGGCGCGAGATGTTTACTACCAGAAAAAGTGGACTGACGCGCTCGATGCCTATCGCAAGGTGTTGGTGCTGCAACCGGACTGGGCTGAAGCATACGCCTCCATTGGGGAAGCGCTTTTTAATCTCAATCGTTCGCAGGAAAGCCTGGATGCACTTACCAAAGCAGTTGCGCTCGACCCGGAGAATCCCGCGGCACATGCTCTGCTCGGCAAGCTCTATCAGGACGCTGGTAAGCAGCAGGAGGCCATTGCAGAGTTCGAGGTGGCGCATCGCCTCAGGACCGATGACCGCGAAGTCATTTTCCGGCTCTTCCGCATCTATAACAGCAAAGGTGACAAAGAGAACGCTGCGCGCCTTAAAACAGATCTCGAGGCCGTGCTCGCCAGTGATCGCACCGTGTCGGACGGCGAGGCCAAAGCCAGTGTACTGAACAACACCGGCATTGAACTTGAGAAAAAAGGCGATCTGGCCGGCGCCCTCGGCCACTACGATCAGGCAGCGAAGGCCGATGTGACCAACGTGGTGTTTCAGCGCAATGCAGCACTGTTACTGTGTCGAATGGGAAGAACGCAGGAAGCGATCAGGAGGTTGCGCGATATTCTCTCGCTCGATGCCGACGATGCCGAAACCCTGCAGATACTTTCCGTGGCGAACGAACTCTCAGCGAACAGTGCCCGGGCAAAAGCTCTTCCCTCGGCAGAGGCGTCACGGCAATAAGAGTCGGCATGATTAAGGCTCCGGTGTAATGACGGCATGACGCCGCGCCAATTTCTCCACCGCTTCCCAATCGATCGAAATACCAACCCCGGGCTCCGCGCTCGGGCTCATCTCGCCGGCCTTCATCACCGGCAGATTCCGAAGCATTCGCTGCAGCGGGTCTGCGCCAGACTCCTCCGGGATCAACTCCACCCCTTCCACATTGGGAAACGCGCACGCCAGGTGCGCATGGAGCGGAGGGAACACGTGAGGGAAGACTGTCTTTCCGGCGCCGAACGCGAGGTTGATCGCTTCGATCGCGCCCGTAATGCCGCCCACTGTAGTGGCATCGACGCGCAGAATATCGATGCCGGCAGCCAGCTCTGACACCACGCGCGCCCCATACGTATCTTCGCCCGCCGCAATGGGTGTCATCAGGTCATTGCGTAGCTCGTGCGTCAGGCGGATATCTGAAGCCGAGAAGGGATCCTCAAGAAATGCGAGGCCCAACCCATCAAGCGCCAGACAGATCCTTCTGGCTTCGGTGAGCGTGTTCCAACTCCAATGGGCATCCGCGGCAACTCCGCCCGGCATACTGTTTGCCACCGCCGATGCATACTCTGTGTCGAACACCGCGTCGTCGCCCTTCAGCATGATCTTTACGCGCCGGCACCCGGCTCCTTTGAGCCGCTTCACTTCTTCCACCACATCGGCGATGGAACGCTGGTCGACGTAGTAGCCCGCAACCACCGTCACCTCGGCGGCCGGACGCAAGCCGCCCAGGAATTGATACAGTGGCTGCTTCGCTTGTTTGCAGCCGATATCCCAAAGCGTAATATCGAGCAGGCTGAGGCCACGCGTCAGGCCGGCACGCGCAGGAACGTTTGCCTGGTCGAGGTTGAAAAGCACTTGCCGCCGCATGTTCGCATCTTTGCCAAGAATGCGGCGCCCCATGTTGCTGAGTGTCTCGAACAACGGGGTTCCACGGGGGTATCCAATGGCTTCGCCGAAGATGCCTTCGCGTGTTTCTACACGTAGCAGAACGTAGTCGCGTGTACGAATCTCGACGGGTCCCAGGCGCAGCACGTAAGGCAGCGCGATACCGCACTCAGCAATTTGTATTTTCGTTATTTCTGACATGGACTCGCCTTCGTGTGGAATCGGCCGCTGTTGAGCATAGCATTTTGCATGGTATACACTTTGGCGCATTGAACAGAAACCCGGATGCTACCGCACGCATTCCTTCCCGTGCAAGCCAGGAGAATCTTTTGTCTGACCAATCCGCACCTTCCTCGAGTGGCATACCAGGTCTTCGCGGTACAGAACACATAGGTTTCACCGTGCCCAATCTGGAAGAGGCAACGCGCTTCTTTGTCGATGTCATCGGCTGCGAATACATGTTCGAACTCGGGCCCTTTCAGGCGGAAGATGACTGGATGGCCACGCATTTGAATGTTCATCCACGCGCCGTGATGCGGAAGCTGAGATTCTTCCGCTGCAAGCACGGATCGAACTTCGAGATCTTCGAATATGAATCGCCCGGCCAGGTTTTCGCGCAGCCGAAGAACAGCGACGTAGGCGGTCATCATCTTGCCTTCTACGTCGACGACTTCGACGCAGCAGTAGCCTATCTCAAAGAGAAAGGCGTGCGGCTGCTGGGTTCACCGACCGTACGCTCTGTTGGACCCAACGCCGGCCAAACCTGGATCTACTTCCTCTCTCCCTGGGGCATGCAATTCGAGCTGGTAAGTTTCCCCAACGGCAAAGGCTACGAAAAAACAACAACCTCCCGCCTCTGGCATCCCAGCAAACCCGCCGCGTAAAGGACTGTCCTGTCCACCTTCGTGTATCAAGTCGCAAGAGGCCGACGGAGTAGCCAGGCCCCTTTTCCCTGGACGGGTGCCCCACGTTCGCACCAGCGTACATGGGTTGAAACGATTGGAGCGCTAGCTCCTTCGAACGCTCTCACTTCACAAGCAACCGGAAAAAGCGCCGGAGTGGAGCGACCGCAATTGTGAAGAAGAACAAACGCCAAGAAAACGACCCCTTACTTCACCGCCCGCTGAACCAGCTTCCACCCATTCAACTGTCCCTGCACCCACTGCGCACTCCTCTCCGCATGGCACAGCAAACACGCATTCGGACTCTCCTCCGCCCCGAAACGAATCGTCATCTCCGCATTCGGAATATCATCGATCTGATGCGTGCGCGCACGAAACAACATCGAGTCCATGATGCGAGGCATATGGCAGGAGACGCACCGGCTGCCCTCTGATTCCGCCGCATGATGCGTGTGCGCCGCCGCCCGCGTCTTGTCTTGAAATTGCGAATGGCAACCCGTACACATCAAATCCGGCTGATCTTTGAACTTGAGTGATGTAGGGTTCGACGCCTCATCGTGACCGTGCGGATTGTGGCACGTTCCGCAACTCGCCTGCCCCTTGCGAAAACACTGCGACCGCTCCAGCGCCTCCACCATAAACGTCGTCTGCTTAAACCTGCCGTCTTTGAAGAACGCGCCACGCGTAAACTCATCCAGCGGCAAGCCAGTATTCTTGAGCAGAAACGATTCACCCGTTGCATAATTCAGCTCGCCCCTGGGGCTGGCTGCATGCAGGTTCGACTGCCGATGGCACTGGCCGCAGATCGCAACGAAGTCGCGATTACCGATCTTGTGGAACGCAACCGGAGGTTCCATCGGTTGTTTCTGATAGATCTTGCCTTGCGTCATGGCATCCACGTGCGCAGCCGATGGACCATGGCACATCTCGCAATCGATCCCCGGTTCACGAAAGCGCAGATGATCCTCGTCATAGCCGCCACCGCGAACATTGCGCAACTGGCTCGTGTGGCATACCGCGCAGTTGATCATGTAATTGGTCGAGGCATCCAGCTTCTCCCAGGTATGCGGATCGGTGCGCTCGGTGCCCGGCGCATCGATCACTTTCCAGTAGTTCAGCCACTTTTTTTCGAGCCGGTTGTATTGGATAGGGAATACGTGAATCTGCCCGTTCGGCAGTTTCGTCGCGTATGCCTGCTGCCACTTGGAGCCGATCGTATAGTCGACGGGATAGCTGTGCCACTGGCCGTCCGCTTGCCGGATCATGAAAAAGTGGCGGCCATTGCGCACGGCCATCCGCGCGAACAGATCGCGTTTCGCGCCCTGTATTACCTTCAGTTTTCCGTTTTCGTATACCGGTTCATCGCCCGTGTAGAACTCGTTGTCGGTCTCGAAGTCGCCCATCACATTTTGCGGCTGGTAGGGCTGCAGCATCTTCGCCATCCCGCTCTGTGCCCATGCATCGTGAATGCTGGTATGGCACCGGCCACACGCGTCCGAGCCCGCATACGCAGGCTGCGTTTTTACGGCTGAGCCGGTAGCCGCTTCGATCATAGGTAGTTGTGCAGCCGGTGTCGCTTGCCGCGCCTGTTCGCTCACAAATTGCTCGAACGGCATCGCTGATTGCGCCGCGCGATAAATCGCCTCCAGTTGCTCATGAGCCTGGGGAGCGAACTGCGTGCCACTGCGCTCGACGAGCGTCAGTTCTGTAACAGCATGAGGTACATCCTGCGTGTAGCGATACGCAAGGCCGAGCAGATACACAATCTCCATGTCATCCGTGCGGAAGCTGCGCGCCGTAAGAAGGGCTGAGATGGCCTGGGTGAGAAGAGACCGCCGCGCACTCTCAGACATGCTGCCCGCGGATTCATTCACCAAAGCGCGGCCGATCACGAACCATGCGCTCGCCTGTTGCTGCCGTTTCATCGCCGGCCACTCATGCGCCTTGATCGCGGCGGGGCGATCGAAGCGATCGAAGTAAGTGAGCGCGTCGCGAGCGCTCGCCATCGCCGCTTCGTTCTGCTGCAGGTGTGCCTCCACGTCTGCCACGGCAACCAGCAGCAAGGGGTTCTCCGGATAAAACTTCAAGGAGAACTGCGCGTAATCGAGCCCAGCCTGCAATTTGCCCAGGTCAAAGCTCGCGCGCGCAGCTTTTTCCGCCACCAGCGCCAGGAAGGCCGAGCGTGGGTAGTGATCCAGAAACGACCTGGCGCCGGCAAGCAGTTTCTGCGGGTCCTGTCTGCCAAGCAGTGCGACAAATGCAGAGCGCTCCGCAGGATCATGAATATCGTCGGCAATGCTGATGGGAGCGCGGCTTTGCGAGGTACCGGCGGAATCGATATTCTGCGCTGAGAGGCATTGTGCGCCGGCTATCCCAGTCACCACCAGCGCGAGAACGAAGGCGCGCATCACTTAAGTCATCTCCGTGTCGGCGAGGCCGCAACTTTATATATATGCGGTCTCTGCATTGTCAAGAAAAATATCTAAGTGTGACGATAGGTACAGAGTATGATGATTCTCTGGTTGACATAGCTTTTCGGCCTCCTATAGTGTTCCTTCGGGCGAGAGGAAGCTTTCCGCGTGCACACTACGAACGACCCTGACCTGTTCCGGCAAATTCTCGACATACTCTACACCCCCGTTCTCGGCGACATACTCGACGTTCTCGGCTACACCCACCAGTTCCTTCCTCAACCGATTCAGCCGATGCGCGAAACCATGCGCATCCTTGGCCGCGCCATGCCCGTGCAAATTGCCGATGCCTGGGGCAAACAGGAAAAGCCCTTCGGCCTCATGACGGAGGCGCTCGACCAGATCCAGCCCGGTGAGATCTACGTGGCCACCGGAGGCTCGCAAAACTGCGCCGCTTGGGGCGAAATCATGACCGCCACGGCGCGCAAGCGCGGTGGCCTCGGCGCCATCATCGATGGCTACCACCGCGACACGCTTCGAGTCCTCGAGCAGAATTGGCCCGTCTTCAGCCGGGGCCGCTTTGCCCAGGATGCCGGTGTTCGCTCCAAGATCGTAGACTATCGCTGCCAGGTGGAAATAGGCGGTGTGCGCATCGATCCGGGCGACCTCATCTTCGGCGACCTTGACGGCTTGTTGGTTATTCCGCGAGCGATCGAAACAGAGGCCGTGGCGCGCGCCATTGAGAAGGCGAGCGGTGAGAAAACCGTTCGCAAAGAAATCGAGGCTGGGTCCTCCAGCACTGCAGCCTTCAACAAGTATGGAATACTGTGACCGTGATGAACGACGCGCGCCTTCTGTTACTGAACCCGAGCGATAACGTATTCACCGCCACCAGCGCCATCGAAAGTGGTACTCCACTCGCAATCGGCGGCAAGACAGTGGTCACCCGGCAAACCGTGCCTCTGGGATTCAAGCTCGCTGCCCGCGCAATCGCCAGGCAGGAAAAGGTGATCAAGTATGGAGTTCCAATCGGCTCTGCAACCCGCGATATCGATCCGGGCGAGATCGTCCACCTCGAGAATATGAAAAGCGACTACATCCCTACCTACACGCACGAGTCGAAATACCAACCATGATTTGCGAGGGTACGATGAGCACTCCTGAACTACGCGGCTATCTTCGCCAGGATGGACGCAAGGGAATTCGTAACAATGTCGCCGTCTGTTACCTGGTGGAGTGTGCCCATCACGTGGCCAGCAAGATTGCGACTCCGTTTAATGAGCAGGGTGTGCACCTGATCGGCTTCGGTGGCTGCTACCCTAACGCCTATGCCGATCGCATGATGCGCAATCTCTGCACGCATCCCAACGTTGGGGCCGTGCTGCTGGTTTCTCTCGGTTGCGAGAGCTTCAATCGCAAGGGCCTCGAAGACTTCATCCGGGCAAGCGGACGGCCGGTGCAGACGCTGGTCATTCAGCAGTCGGGTGGCACGCGGAAAACCGTGGAGATGGGCCGCGCGTGGATCGAAGATACGCTCGCGAAGCTCGATGCCACGCCCACCACCTCGATGCAGTTGCACGAACTCATCGTCGGTACCGTGTGTGGAGGGTCAGACTCGACCAGCGGCATCACCGCCAACCCCGCGATTGGCCGCGCCTTTGATTTGTTGATCGAAGAAAAGGCGACTGCAATTTTCGAAGAGACCGGTGAGCTGATCGGCTGTGAACACATCATGGCCGAGCGCGCGCTTACGCCAGAGCTGGCTCATGAGCTGGTCGCGTCGGTAAACAAGGCGGCCGAATACTACTCCACGATGGGCCATGGCAGCTTTGCTCCGGGCAATGCGGAGGGCGGCCTTTCTACCCTGGAAGAAAAATCGATGGGCGCTTATATCAAGAGCGGCAGCTCGAAGATCAGCGGCATTCTTAAACCCGGCGACATTCCCCAAACCGGCGGGCTCTATCTGCTCGATGTCGTTCCCGATGGACCGGTGCGCTTTGGCTTTCCCAACATCAACGACAACGCAGAGATCGCCGAGCTCATCGCATGTGGTTCGCATGTGATCCTGTTCTCCACCGGTCGAGGATCGGTCGTAGGGTCGGCCATTTCTCCAGTCATCAAGGTCTGTGCTAATCCGCAAACCTATCGCCGCATGTCCGATGACATGGACGTAAATGCCGGCCGCATTCTCGAACGCGAAGCATCCCTCGACGAAGTAGGGCGTGAAGTGTTTGCATCCGTGGTCGCCACAGCGCAGGGCAAAGAAACAGCATCGGAGTCACTCGGTCACCAGGAATTCGTCCTGACCTACAAATACTTCGAGCCACTAGGGCCAAGCTGCCTACCACTGGGCTAATCGTCGCGTGTGACTAAGCCGCGCCAGACCCAGATGCTGAGGGCAACTGTCGACTGAGCCGCTGAGGAAAGCGACCCATCCTCTCCTTTGTCATCTCGACCGGAGCGTACCCGGAATTGCTGCCACGCTGAACTCGCAAGCGCCACGTATGCGGTTTTCTCTCAAGGAAGACCGCATGAGATTCACCGGCGCCACTAAGCTCGACAGCAATTCCGGGGTAGCGCCGTGGAGAGATCTGCAGTTCGCCCACTCTCCACGGAATTGTTTTTCGACCTGTTTGTTACGGGAAAGTCGCACCGAAGGCAACCCCCCCATACGGTCCCTAGCTATTGATCTTCGCAGCATTGAGTAAAGCCGCCAGGTACTTGTCGAAATGGGCATCAAAGCGCTGCTTGGGAACCGAAATTCCCAACGCAAACCGCCCACCCAGGCCTTCGACCGGAACCGCAAGACATTGCAGTCCCTCGTGAAACTCCTCATTATCCATGGCGTAACCGCGGGTGCGAATCAGCTCGAAGTCTTTAAGTAGCTCTTCGCGATCCGTGATCGTCTTCCTGGTTCTTGCGGCTAGGGAATGCTTTGCCAGGTACGCATCGCGTATCGCCGGGTCAACCAGCGCGAGCAGCAACTTGCCTGCCGCGCGCGCATGCGCGTGCCCGCTGTAGCCCTGGGGAACCTGCGCCGCACCCACAGGCGTTTCTCCACGGGCAGTTGCCAGGGCAACAATTTCGCCGTCAACCCATCCGCCCGCATAAGCGGTTTCCCCGGTAGCGGCAACAATCGAGCGCACCCTGCGAGCAAGATGCTCGGGCGGCGCAAGCTGCCGCCGAAAACCTTCCGCGATTGAGACGGCGGCCAGGCCCAGCACGTAACGGTTCTTTTCGTTCTTTCTGATGATGCCGGTACCGTGCATCGTGTGAATGAGGTGATAGGTCACCTGGCGCGAGAGAGCAAGTTTCTCCATGATGTCTTTCGCCCGCAAGCCGTTGGGGCTATCGGCAATCGCGAGCAGAATGGAGACGGTACGCACCGCAGACTGGATCCGTGGCTTCGGGCTATCGTTCGCGGGTTCCGATACTTCCAGATACGCATCGAGCGTTTTGTCAGCACTCAAATCCACGCCTCCGCCTCCTGAGCAATGCACTGTTGACGCGGTAATCGCCGGCCAAGTTCCATCAGGAACCGGCAAAAAAGCGATGAGTACGCGGCTCCCATGTTAACCGGGTTTTCACAGGATGCGATACAAGTATCAGATAACGATGCTTCTTGTCTCCCGTCATCCACCTAACTGGTTGATTCGGATGTGTTTTTGTACCTGCGTCTCGTGGGTCTTGTCGAAGAGGCGATCGTCCCATGCACGGCAAAACCAATTACGATACCCTGAATGGCCAGGAGAGAAACGGAATGCAGGTAGACCTTTCGGAAGCACACGCACCCATCGCGCAGTTTGTCGAGCAGCCACAAGATCAGCAGGCATGGGAGAAATTCCGGCTCACCGAAGATCAGGTCGCGTTATTTCATAAGCAGGGCTACCTCGCAGGCGTCCAGGTGCTTGATGACCGGCAGATCGACGCTCTCTGCGATGAACTCGCCGGGCTGATGAAGAAGTCTCATCCTGCCCACAACCTGTTCCACGAGTATCACTCCAACGAGTCCAGCGACCCGAATACCGTTCTCTTTCATGCCCTGGGAGCCTGGCGCACGGGCCCCTCATTTCACGACGTTCTCTGGAGCCCTGCTTTCCTTGCTCCTGCATCGCAACTGTTAGGCGGCCCGGTGCGTTTCTGGCATGACCAGCTTTTCTGCAAGCCCGCCCATCATGGCGGCGTGGTCGCCTGGCATCAGGACTACTCCTACTGGACCCGCACCGAGCCCATGTCGCACCTGACCTGCTGGATAGCCCTCGACGATGCCGACCGCAACAACGGCTGCCTGTACTACATTCCCGGGAGCCATCGTTGGAGACTCTTGCCCAGAACCGGCCTGGCGGGAAACATGGATGAGATCATGACCGTCCTGACCCCTGAGCAGAAGCAGGCCTTTCAGCCCGTGCCCATAGAGTTGAAGCGAGGGCAGTGTACCTTCCACCATCCATTGATGGTGCACGGTTCCTACGAGAACCGCTCCGACCGGCCGCGGCGAGCCACGCTGATCAACGCCTTCCGTGACGGAGTGCGCTCGGCCGCGAACGAGGAACTCTTGCAAGGCATTCCCGTGATTCCCGCGGGAGAAAAAATGGAAGGCCAATTCTTCCCGCTCCTGTTCGACCCGGCAAAGGCCTGACTCTCTGGCACTTTCAACAAAGTCCGGGTCGCCCATGCAAGCCGCCGTTGGCGTGCGTGGCGAACCCCAACCGTTCGCCGCATTCGCTCGATGTAAAAGGGAAGCGCGCAGAACAACGAAGGCCGTTCAGCAATATTATTTCTGACAGGAGCGCGACAGCAGAGCATGAGTATCGAGCACACGGTGTTGGTCGTAACCCAGGACGATGATCCGCAGTTGAACATGTTGAAAGGTCTGCGCCACATCGTAGGCCGCGATGCCTCGGCATTTAAGAGTGCTGCAAACGATCCCGTGATCATCCTCAGCTGGTCTGGTCCGCGCAAGCTCATGCAAGAGGTCTTCACTCAGTGCAAAAACGCGCGCTGGGTCCATTCCCGTTCCGCCGGCCTCGACAATCTCCTGTTCCCTGAACTCGTAGCCAGCTCTATCCCTCTCACCAACGGCAGTGGAGTGTTCAGCCCCTCGTTGGGAGAGTTTTCGCTCGCCGCCATCCTCTATTTCGCAAAAGATTTTCGCCGCATGATCCGCAACCAGGCTGCCGGCGTGTGGGAACAGTTTGATGTGGAAGAAATCTCCGGCCAGACCGTAGGCATCGTCGGCTATGGAGACATCGGCCGCGCCGTAGCCACGCGCGTCCGCCCGATGGGCATGAAGGTGCTGGCCAACAAGCGGCATCTTCCTGTTGAGGCTGACCCACTCATCGATGAATTCTACAAAACAGAAGATTTGAAAACGATGATCGCCCGCTGCGACTACGTCGTGGTCTGCCTGCCGCTCACGCCCGAGACGCACCACATGATCGGCGACGCTGAGTTCGCCGCCATGAAGTCATCGGCCGTCATCATCAACGTAGGCCGTGGCCCCGTCATCGACCAGGCCGCCATGGTGCGCGCCCTCACAGAGAAGCGCATCAAGGGCGCAGGTCTAGACGTCTTCGAGCAGGAACCACTGCCCGTGGGTGACCCCATGTACAAGCTCGAAAACGTGCTGCTCTCACCGCACTGTGCCGATCACACCGCGGAGTGGCTCAACCAGGCCATGCGGTTCTTCCTCGACCAGTATCGCGGCTTCAGCAACGGTGGACCGCTTAAGAATGTCGTAAACAAGAACCTCGGCTACTAGGAACGGAACCCCATGGACGGCAACAAGAGCAAGAAGAACACCGAACACACCGGCCTGCGCAGTGATATCTGGTTCAACGACAAGGCCGAACCCGGCGAAACCGCCGTCTACATCGAGCGCTACACCAACTACGGCATCAGTCGTGAAGAGCTGCAGTCGGGCCGCCCCGTCATTGGCATCGCGCAAACCGGCAGTGACCTTGTCCCCTGCAATCGCATCCACGTAGCGCTGGCCGATCGCGTCAAGGCCGGCATCCGCGACGCCGGCGGCATCCCCTTCGAATTCCCCACCCACCCTATTCAGGAGAGCGGCCGCCGCCCCACCGCGGCCCTCGATCGCAACCTCTTCTATCTCGGCCTGGTCGAGATACTCATGGGCTATCCCTTCGACGGAGTTGTGCTCACCACGGGCTGTGACAAAACCACTCCGGCTTCGTTGATGGCCGCGGCCACGGTGAATCTACCTGCCATCGTGCTCTCCGCCGGGCCCATGCTCGACGGTTATGCCAACGGCAAACTGGCTGGTTCGGGCGTCGTGTTGTGGGAGGCGCGCCGCCTATTGGCAGAAGGAAAGATCGACGGCGATGAAGTGATCGCGAGGGTAGCCGCATCTGCTCCCAGCCCCGGCCATTGCAACTCCATGGGCACGGCGCTGTCGATGAATTCGCTGGCCGAGGCATTGGGCATGTCGTTGCCCGGCTGCGGCACCATCCCCGCTCCATACGCGCAGCGGGCCCGCATGGCTTATCTCACCGGCCGCAGAATCGTCGAGATGGTGAAAGAAGATCTCACGCCCGCCAGGGTGATGACCCGCGAGGCCTTTGAAAACGCCATCGTGGTCACCTCGGCCATCGGCGGCTCCACCAATTGTCCGCCGCATATCAACGCCATCGCCCGCCACATAGGCGTAGAACTCGACATTCGCGACTGGGAGCGTATAGGGCGCCAGATCCATTTAATCGCCAACGTGCAGCCTGCAGGCGAATTCCTTGGTGAGGCCTACCACCGTGCCGGCGGAGTCGGCGCTATCTTCGGCGAGCTCATGCAGGCGGGCAAGATCCGCACCGATGCCCTCACCGTCACCGGGGCCACTGTCGGCGAGAACTACAAGAACGCGCGCAGCCTCGACACGAACGTCATCCGCAACTACGACAGTCCGCTCAAGCGTGACGCCGGCTTGACTGTTGTCTCCGGCAATCTCTTCACCTCCGCGCTGGTCAAGACATCTGTCATCAGCGATGAGTTCAGACGCCGTTACTTATCCGAGCCCGGCAACGAAGACTGCTTCATAGCGAACGCCGTCGTCTTCGACACGCCAGAGCAATATCGTCAACACATCGAGGATCCAACGCTGCCTGTCGATGAGCATTCCATACTGGTCGTCCGAGGATCGGGACCAGTAGGCTACCCCGGCTCGGCTGAAGTGGTGAACATGACGCCGCCGGGCAGGCTCATCCAGCAGGGCATCCGCATGCTCCCCTGCATGGGCGACGGCCGCCAGAGCGGCACCTCCGACAGTCCATCGATCCTGAACATCTCGCCCGAGTCCGCCATAGGTGGCAACCTGGCCATCCTGCAAACCGGCGACAAAATCAAGGTTGATCTCAAACAGCATCGAGTCGATGTGCTTTTATCTGAAGAGGAGATTGCTGCAAGACGCGCGGCACTGAAGCCCGCCGAAGTCGTGAATCAATCTCCCTGGCAGGAGATCTATCGCGCAAACGTCGGCCAACTGGAAACCGGAGCCTGCCTTGAGTTCGCCGTGAAGTACCACGATCTACGCAAGGTAGTTCCCAGGCACTCACACTAATGGCCATTCACTGATGGTCGTTCAACCGCGGTGAACTGAAAGATGGGTGCGCGTGGGTTTCCGCGTCAACGCGTCAAGCGGGCCCACGCACCCTTTGTGAACGCCAAATCAAGCGCCTGCGCAGAAATTCCTATGGTTGCGGAACGATCCTTTCCGCCACGGTTCAAAACCGAACATCCCAGAGTTATGGGCGGCTGCGGACACGTGCGTTTGTTCGTTCGTTTACTGATCACCCCACAACTTTGCATGCTCTCTGCTCTTTGCGGGATCGGCCTTGATGGGATCGCGAACTGGTTCAGGTGGCGAGATGGATGGGCGAAGTTTATGCAGCGATTCTCTCGCCGACTTTGGTGATGATGGCATTTCTGACAAAGCGTCGCGTTCTCTCCACGAACGCGATGTTATCCGCCAGGCAGCTCTCGAGTAACATTCCGATATTGTAGTGGCCGGTCGCGTCGGCAGCCGCGGTAAGCGCTACATATTCTCCGATCCGCATGTTCTGCAAATGAGCGACTTTTGCCAGGATGTATAGCTTTCGCGCGACTGGGGACTGTATTTCATTCAGTTCGCGGCGAAAGTCTTCAGCAAAAATCTCCTCGAGACGCCCGGTGAGCTTAACCGGCTTTTGGCCAATCAGCCTGAAGCATTCATCGAGTGTGGCGAGCGTTTGTTTCGACACGAAGGCCCGCGCCTCGAGAGCCTGCTCAATTTCGGGGTCCTTCGCAAGTTGGCCGACTTCCTGATAAATATTTGCTGAGCGCTCCGCGCCTTGGCGCGCGTGGCTGAGCAACAGTAAAAAAACTTCTTCCGGTTTCGTCATTGCCATAGATACTCCTTTGAACGTGACTGCTTGCGCAGGTTAGATTTGTCTGCCGCTTGAACCAGCCCATGTTTGCTCTGATGCCCTTGCTCACACGCAAAGATGGCCGCTCGTAAAATGAAATTGTCAGAATCATTGCGACACACGATAGACGCTTTGCTCTCAAGTAGTTGCTCAACAATCCACAGAAAATGCACACGCAACGCTGCAAACCCGTGTCTCATCCGGTCCGCGCGCGCCGCGCCTGCGCCGTCTTCCGCTACGCTCCACACAACACACGTTCCAAAAAATCAGCATCATACTCTTGCGCGACGGAAAAATCGGCATCATATCTCTTTATCTACGGCTGGTGTAATTCTGCACCACGACAGTGGCTCCCCCCGACCCTGACAACAAATTCGTCCAGCAGTAACGTGGCCATGATTTTTGCGACAAAGGCCAGCTGTACCTGACCAGCTGCACACCTGAACTGGAGAGGAATGGGTAGCGCAACTAACCCTCACCCAGGCAATAGCGATTACGCCCGGCACCGCCATGATGCACGTAAAGATCATTCGAGGCGTAACGATCAAGGATGCGCCGTTCAGTGTCATGGCCAAACCTCGTCGCCCTGGCGGCATTCCCGCTCATCCTGTTTTCGATCAGTGCTTGGCGCTTCCGCAAGCAGTAAGTAGCAAATGAGGTTTTGATGGCAAGGCAAAAGCAACCCACAATCGCTCCCAAGCCGAAGCTGAAGCGGAAAGACTACGAGAAAGAGATGCGCCGCCTTCAGGCCAAGCTGTGCCTGCTGCAGGACTCGGTGAAACATGATGGCAGCCGTATCATTATCATTTTTGAAGGCCGCGACGGCGCCGGCAAAGGCGGTACGATCCGCGCAATCACTGAACGCGTGAGTCCGCGTATTTTCCATGTCGTGGCGCTTCCGGCGCCATCGGATCGCGAGAAGACCCAGCTCTACATGCAACGCTATATCCCGCACTTTCCCGCGGCAGGTGAAATCGTGATCTTCGATCGCAGCTGGTACAACCGGGCAGGCGTGGAACGTGTCATGGGCTTTTGTTCTAAAGAAGAATACGACCGGTTTCTGGAACTATGTCCTCTCGTCGAAAAATACATTATTGAAACCGGAATTCAACTCATTAAATTCTGGCTCGAAGTGAGCAACGAGGAACAGGAGCGGCGATTCGAGGCTCGCATCGAGGACCCGCTGCGTCAGTGGAAGCTTAGCCCGACAGACTTACCCTCGCGTGAGCGCTGGTACGAGTATTCCCATGCCCGGGACGCGATGTTCAAAGCCACAGATACCGATTATGCCCCTTGGTACATCGTCCGGTCAGACGACAAGAAGAGGGCGAGACTTAACTGCATCTCCCATCTCTTAGGCGTGGTTCCATCGAAACGGATGCGAAGAGAGAAAGTAAAACTGCCGAACCGCTCGAACAAGGGAGCCTACGACGATCAGGCCACGCTCAAAGGCAGAAAATTCGTACCCGAAAAGTATTGAGACGTTTCTTCCTGGTCTATGAATCCAGACTTGTCAGATTGGCCTCTCGAGCTGAAGAAGGGAAACCAACCAGACCAATGAAAAGGCGAATGACCGTACCGCCACCGTACAATCCCGAAGGGACGGCTGAAAGTCAGGCTTGTCCAAATTAGCCCTTTCAAGCTAAAGAAGGGAAACCGACCTGCCTAAGAAAAGACGAATCACTGTGTTGCAACCGAAAAGTCCCGTAGGGACGGCTGAAAGTAGCCCAGCACGTCAGTGCTGGGTAGGGGCAACGAAACACGACAAAGTCCCGTAGGGACGGCGGAAGATGAGGACCTCAGTTCTGGGCGCACCTGGACCATAAACAAACGCCTAGGCATCGCGTGAAACCCAACCTGTTTTAAGAAACAACTAAGGAACGACTCGTAGTCAAGGGTTTCGCCTACTTTGAGTCGTCCTCATTTGCCAATTTGGACAGCAAACCATGAATCAGCCCGTGATGCGATCTCGACCCGCGCATTACCGCTCACTCGTTCGCAACTGCCCAGGCTAAACCATCTGGCTCGCCGCCAACATCGATGTGGCCTGTCACTTCCAGGCTTTTCAGATCCACGACCGCGACATAATTGTCGGGTCCGCAGGAGACGAAGGCGCGGTTGCCTTCCGCATCCATCAGAATGCCTGCCGCTCCATGGCCGATGTTCACCCGCTTGAATACCCTGCGCGACGCCACACCGTAGATGACTAAATCACCATCGCGCAGACTGGAAATAAATACCAGCTTGCCATCCGGAGTAAATTTAAGCCGGTTTGCTCCGAACGTCTTCGAATCCAGCGTCGCCGTCACCGTCTGGGTCTTCAGATCGATCACAGACAGTGTGCCGTCCTGCGCATTCGCAGTCCATAACTCGCTCCCATCTGGCGCTACGTCAAAGCCCTCGTCGCCTTTGCCGACCGGAACCACCGTCTGATTCCAATCCGCGCGCGCCTGCGTCCCGCCGGCCGGCGGCGCGAGAGGCACGAAGCCCTCGCTCGGCCTGCTTCCAGGCGGTGGGCCCATGGGCGGTAGAGTCACCTTCTGCAGGATGCTGACCGTCGCGGAACCAACGTTGGTCGTGTAGATCGTCTTCTCATCTGGGGAGACGTAAATCATGTGCGTCCGGTTCTGGCCCGTGCCCATGATCCAACCGATTCTGGCCGACGCAGGATCATAGGCCGCGATCGCTTTCGCAGCTTCGGCCGTGAAAAAGAGCTTTCCTCGGGCAAATGCGAGGCCATGGGGACCATTCAAGGCGCCGGTATCGATATCTGGCATCGCCTTCTGTCTCACTAGATCGATCACGGAAAGCGAATGGTAGCGGCCTCCGCCATAAATCGAGACATAAGCCGTCTTTCCATCAGAAGAAGCGATCACCTCGTGGGGATCTGGACCGACGGGAGCCCGCGCCACGACTTGCAGCGTGTTCGGATCGACGATGGCAAGTGTGTGATCGTGCTTCGAAAGCGCCAGCAGCGACCGCTGCGGCGTCGACTGAGCAACCACGCCAAGAGTAGCGACGAAGAAAGTGGCAGTTCCAGTACCGGCAAGAAGCAGTTGAGAGAATCTTGATCGCATGACTGTACTCCGTTCACTTCGGAAACGAACCATTTAGGAAGTTCGATGGGAAGAACTGGGTATGGCGGCTACTCGAGCGCGGACTAACTTGCGTATCAGTTGGGCGGGCAGCGGCTTGTCGAAAGGTAAATGAAGGCTGGCTTTGGTGCGAGTATACGGTGTCAGTTCTTCCGCGAAACCGTTGAGCAGTGAGCCGCTGAATGGCAGCACGCTCAAATGGTTCTTGAAGGCGGCGTAGCCAAAGAATGGCCTGGCCAAGGCAAAAGCTGGCATGCCGTAGGAGATGACCTCGACAGCTTCTTTGGGAGCAGAGGAGCGGATGATCTCACGAAGCTGAACAAGAACGGTCCGCGTAGGCTCGGGGACGGAAGCAATGTAAGCTTCGACAGCATCGGTCGAGTGGCTGGGCGCTGGCAGGCGACTGGCTGAGAGCCCCTTTTTCATGCCCTCCATGGTACCTCCAGAGAATCGGTACGCCCCAAATAATCCTGAAAACCAATCCTGGAAACGAGTCTGTCGCCGATCGGGGTTCAGCTATGCGCTCTCGCCCGAGAGCCTTTTCGAGTGATAAATTTGCAGACGTAACCGCACCTAGAAACTGCGTTGCCCGGAGCCAATCCCTTTGCCGATGTCCGTACGCGCCCTGCTGCTCGCCGCCGCCTTGCTTGCTTCCGCTTTTCCTCCCGCTTTTTTAGGGCAGGCGCCGACCCCATACAAGTCGATCGACATTAACCCGGATCGCAGCGTCACCTTCCGTTACCAGGATCCCGTCGCCGCCAGCGTTGCCGTCCACGTAGACACGAGCGCAGAGCCTATCCCGTTGAAGAAGGATGCCGCCGGCATGTGGACTGTAACCACGGCGCCTCTGCCGCCGCAGATTTATGGCTACAGCTTCATCGTCGATGGCCAAACTCAGTTCGACCCGAACAATTATCTGCAAGTCGTTCCCAACTTCGTCTTCGTCGGCGACCAGTTTGAGGTGCCGGGTGATGGTCCCGAGATGTGGGACATCCAGGACGTGCCGCACGGCGAGCTACACGTGCACCACTACACCACACAGGTAGTGCAGGGCCTGAGTGCACATCAGAACGGCTACATCGTCTACACACCGCCGGGCTACGATTCACGCGCGAAGACGAAGTACCCCGTGCTTTACCTGCTGCACGGCTGGGCGGGCGCCGCGCAACAGTGGACCGATGGTTTGCAGGCCGACAACATTCTCGATAATCTCCTGGCCCAGCGCAAGATTCGACCCATGGTCGTTGTGATGCCGCTCGGCTACGGCGATATGAGCTTCCTCAGCAATGCCATAAACGTGGTCTGGGCCGATCGCATTCGTGTCGATCGCAATACCAACCTCTTTTCGCAGGCGCTGCTTACTGAGATCCTGCCACGCATCGAGGCGGAATACAACGTGTCGTCCAGGCGCGAAGACCGCGCGATCGCGGGTCTATCGATGGGCGGACTGGAGAGCATCACGATCGGCCTCAACCACACCTCGCAGTTCGCCTACATCGGCGGCTTCAGCTCGGCCGTGCATCTGCTGGACCCCGCAAAGCAGCTTCCGGTGCTGACGTCCGCGACGGCGGCGAAGTCTGCAGACCTGCGCCTGCTCTGGATCGCCTGCGGCGTCGACGACCACCTGGTGGCGCCGAACCGTAAGCTGATCGCGTCTCTTAAGGGCGAGGGACTCCCGGTGACCGCCGTAGAAACCCCCGGTGCTCACGTCTTCTACGTCTGGCGGCAAAACCTGATCCAGTTCGCGCCCCTGCTATTCCGCTAGGAAGCAATCAACCTCAAGGCCGCGCCGCCCCACCAATCAACTCCCAGGGTCTCCGTCCCGGCGAGAAAAAGCCCGGGTGGCCCATTCAAGCCTGGTTTTGGCTTGAGTGGGGGAAAGATGGCCTCCGCAATAAGGGGATATCTGCCCAGTAACGAAAGCAAGGGCATACGCTACTGTGCGAGTAGAACTGTGGGCAGTGAAAGAACTTCCAGTCGGACAGCTGCTAAACCCCACTCAAGCCAAAAACATGCCGTCGGCTTGTGTGGGCCACGCACTCCCGGGCGAAGCGCCAGAGGCCACCCACCACCCGCGGAGCCTTGCCGGCATTCTGTAGAAAACAGTGGAGGAGATACCAACCCTCAACCATGAGTGGAGAGCAGTCGAGCAGCGTTCCCGTATTCACCCGACGCCGCAATCCGCCGTTCGGGATGTACAAAACACCAGCACGCCGCCCCAATCAGGTAGAGGGCCGCGGTGACATACAACGGTCCCGCCCATGAACCTGCCCCGGAGCTGCTCGCTGCGCTCCCCCGCGTCAGCAAAGCGAAGACAATCGGGCTCAGTACGCCGCCGATTTGCCCGGACGTATTCATCGCCGCGCTCAACGTCCCGGCATGATCGCCGGCCATATCCGCGCAGGTGCCCCAACTGGCTCCCAGCAGAAAGTTCGATGAAGCGGCCGCGAGCGCAATCAACACCGCTGAGATGATTCCGCTGGCCAGTGAGCCGCTCAACAGAAAGATACCGGCCGCAGCCAACGAGAAAAACCCTACCAGACAACGTCCCATGCGCAGACCAAACCGGCGGCTGAGATGGTCGGTAAGCAAGCCCCCAAACAGATCTGCCGGCACACTCAGCAGCAATGGCAACCCCGCAAGAACGCCCAGCGCTGTTCCATGCAACTGCTTCTCATGCTGCAAATACGTCGGCATCCAGGTTACATACAGGTTGAAGCCATACGTCTGGGTAAAGTACATAAGGCAAAGGAACCATACGCCGGGTGTCCTTAGAGCTGCGCGAAGAATGCCTGATTGTTCGCCCTCAACCTGCGGAGAGCTTCTACCGGCTTCAATCCGCGCGACCTCTTCGGCGCTAACCGACGCATGCTCGCGCGGTTCATCACGATACCAGCGGTACCAGCACGCTGCCCAGATGAATCCAAAGATCGAGAGCACAGGGAACGTACCGCGCCAACCGATGCGGTAGGCCATGGCGGCCACCAGCAGGGGAGTGAGCCCACCGCCCAGATGCGCGCCCATGAAGAAGATGCCTTGCGCCGTGCCCCGTTCCTGGGCAGGGAACCAGCGCGACAGTGCGCGCGCTACGGTCGGCCACGCGCCCGCCTCACCTGCTCCGAACAGCGCGCGCAACGCGAGCAGCGAACGAAAGCCCAAAGCCAGGCCGGTGAGCCCGGTAAAGACCGACCACCAGATCACGATGCGCGTGAGCACCCGGCGGCTGCCGATGCGGTCTGCCCACCACCCGGTAGGAATTTCAAACAGCGCATAAGCGGCGGTAAACGCGCTGAACACGAAGCCCATCTGCACGTTCGTGAGCCGCAGGTCGCGAAGAATCGCCGGCGCCGTCACCGAGATGCAGACCCGGTCCATGTAGGTGAGAAAGGCCAGGGCAACCGTCATGCCCAGCACACGAGACTGCACGCCCGAAAAGAAGGTCCCGCTTCGCATCATGCACAAGCTTACGTGCCCGCTCTCCAGTTGCCCATCAATTCTGAGGTACGGCCACCCTAGCCGGCTGGCGGAGGATTGGCCTTCGGGCGCTCCTCGGCATGTATTAAAACCATGCCTATGGAAAAACCGGTTCGAGCCGGATTTGTGGGAGCACGTCTTGCGGCGAGGTTTGATTGGGAGGCCATTCGCCGGGTATATGGCGTTCCGTTTCAGATCGTCGGTGTCACGTCAAAAACTGCCGAGGCGCGTGATGCATTCGCTCAAGATACGGGCAGCCGCCCTTTCGAAACCTTTGCTGAGCTTTGTGCCGCGGTCGACGTGGTGGACCTGTGTACGCCTGGGCGTCGATCGGTTTGAAGGACGCTCCTTCTCGAAGCAGAAGATGATTGCCGAGGCCACGGCCAGTTGTGGGCGGATTCTGACCGCGGCCAAAGCCAGCGGCAAGCGCGTTTGCTACGCCGAGAATTGGGTCTACGCGCCAGCAATCCAAACGAATTTTTCACCGCGACGGACCCCGGCAGGAAGTCCGGGGGAGCGCAGATTGTCATCCCGAGCGGCAGCCGAGGGAACTGCGGTGACGCTTCATCCGCCATCAACTCTTAACGTAAACCCCCGGCGCCCGCCACTGAAACGCAAACAGCGATAGCAGATAAGCCGAACCCGAAGCACAAAATATAAGCAACGCGTGGTCGGTCCAAAGCAATCCCACCAGGAACGTAAACACCACGCTCCCCGCCGCGCCCATCGCGCCGCCGATCCCAACCACGGTTCCGACCGAACTCGACGGAAACATATCCGATGGTGTGGAAAGCAGGTTCGACGACCACCCTTGGTGCGCAGCGGCTGCCAGGCACAGCAGCGCCACCGCCTGCCAAAGTGAGTGTGCAAAAGGCACCAGCACAACCGGCGTCGCGCACAAGGCGGCGACAAGCATGGCAAAGCGGCGGCCCGCATGCACCGAATGGCCGCGGCGAATGTAGAAACCGGCCAGCCATCCACCCGCGATGCTGCCAATGGTCGCACCGGCGTAAACGATAATGAGCGGTGGGCCCAGGTGTCGCATGTCTACATGGAAGCGCTCATTGAAATACTTCGGTAGCCAGAACAGGTAGAACCACCAGATGGAATCGGTACACGTTTTGGAGAGGGCAAATCTCCATGTGCCGCGGTTACACAGAAGCGTGGTATAGCTTGCCGTCGCCGCCGGCGCCGAGCCAACAACGCCAGGCGCCGTAGAAACACCGTACCTGGATTGCAGTTTGTTGTAAGGGAAGAACAGCCAACCCACCAGCCACAACAACCCAAGACTTCCTGTAGTGAAAAACGCCGCCTGCCAGCCGTAGCGTACCGCCATGTAGGGAATGAGCAGTGGAGCGATGACAGCCCCCACGCTCGTGCCCGAGTTGAAAATCCCCGTTGCCAGTGCTCGCTCTTCCGCGGGAAACCAGTCAGCGGTAGCTTTCAGTGCTGAGGGAAAATTGCCCGACTCGCCGATGCCCAAAGCAAAACGCGCAATCCCAAAGCCGACAGGCGTGCGCGCGAAGGCATGACTGATCGAGGCCACTGCCCACAGTCCAATCGAGAGCGCGTAACCCTTTTTAACGCCAATCCGATCGATCACTCGTCCCGCGACGAGAAACCCCAGGCCGTAGGCAAGAATGAAGCAATTAACAATGTTGCTGTAATTGCGGTTGTACTGAACCAGGTTCTGGTCGCCGCCGAGTATGTGCTTGAGGATAGGCTCCACCAGGCTAAGCGCCGACCGATCCATATAGTTGACGGTCGTCGCCATAAACAGCAGGCCACACACCACCCATCGCAGGTTTGATTTGTTGGTCATCAAGTCTCTAAGTCGTGAAAGTGAGCAGCGTGGCGTTCTTTTGTGCCTTGAGCACAAGTTCAGTCGCCAGCAGCGCCTGTTCCTGGTTCTGGCCGGTGTGGGTGCGATTCACGATGTCAGAGACGAATTGCGGGCCAAAGGGTAGTTCTACCTGGCTGCAATCCATGAAGGTTATCTGTTTCTGGTCGACCATGAAGAGGTGGTTCCCGCCGGGCTTGCCGGCGATGTCGATGGGATGCAAGCCAAGCGCGGCTTCGGGTAAAGTGGATGACATACCCGCGGCGCCCATCGTTTCCAAAAATGCACGGCGGTCGACAAACTCTTCCTGCAAGAGGCCTGCTCCTGAACGTCTGCGTGCACACGCCATCCAGCCGATGGACTGCGCAACATGATAAGCTGCGGGATCATCGTACTTAATTCGCATCATGGAGTAAACATTGGGTGAAAATTGCCAGCGCTAAGGTCATCGTCTGCAGTCCGGGCCGCAATTTTGTCACGCTGAAGATCGAAACCGATGAGGGTACATATGGCCTCGGCGATGCAACGTTGAATGGGCGCGAGTTGGCCGTCGTCAGCTACCTGGAAGAACACCTCATCCCTTGCCTCATAGGCCGCGACCCTTTTCAGACAGAAGATATCTGGCACTACTTCTATCGCGGAGCCTATTGGCGGCGCGGGCCCGTGACCATGACGGCCATCGCTGCAATCGACATGGCATTGTGGGACATCAAGGGCAAGGCGCTGGGCGTGCCCGTCTATAACCTGCTGGGCGGCAAGAGCCGCAATGAGGTCATGGTGTACGCGCATGCCACCGGCGCCGATATTCCCCAGACCGTGGATGAAGTGGAGCGCTACCGGGCGATGGGTTATCGCGCCATTCGTGCCCAGAGTGGCGTGCCGGGGTTGAAGTCAAACTATGGCGTCGCCAAAGACGGCAAATACTACGAGCCGGCCGAGCGAGGCTTGCCCTCCGAGAGCCTGTGGTCTACAGAAAAATATCTGCGCCATGTTCCCAAATTGTTTGAGGCGCTGCGCAGCACGCTGGGCGACGAGTTGCATCTGCTGCACGATGTTCATCACCGGCTTACGCCGATCGAGGCGGCCCGGTTGGGTAAGGAACTCGAACCGTTTCATCTCTTCTGGCTGGAAGATCCAGTGGCCGCCGAGTTGCAAGAGGGGTTTCGGCTCATCCGTAAACACACGACGACGCCCTTGGCCGTAGGCGAAATATTCAACACCCTCTGGGATGCGGAGCTCCTGGTGCGCGAGCAACTCATCGACTATCTGCGCATGAGCGTGGTGCACGGCGGCGGCCTGACGCCGATGAAAAAGATCGCTGACTTCGCGGCCCTCTATCACGTGCAAACCGGCTGCCACGGCGCGAGCGATATGTCTCCCATCTGCATGGCTGCGGCGCTGCATCTCGATATCGCGATCAACAACTTTGGGGTACAGGAGTACATGCTGCATCCTCCCCAGGCGGAAGAAGTGTTTCCGCGCGCGTATGTCTTTAGCGAAGGGGCTATGGTTCCCGGCGATGAGCCGGGGCTGGGTGTCGATATAAACGAAGAGGTGGCGGCCAGGTATCCCTATCAGCGGGCCTATCTGCCAGTGAATCGTAAAGAAGATGGAACCCTGTTCCATTGGTGACGCGCCGGCTGCGGCTAGAATGCAAAAGAACACAAGGGGAACGCTACTATGTCTGACGATCTTTCCGGGGTGTCGACCCGGCGCAGGTTTATAGGGGTCACGGGGGCTGCATTGGGTGCGGCAATAACAGGCACGCTGGCAGGCGCGCAGCAAGTTCGATCTGCCAACCACAACCAGCCTAACGAGCAGCAGCCAGGCGAGAACAACACCGCGCTCGATGCTGAAAACCCCAGCTCCGTCTGGTCGCCTGAGACGGACAATGGAACCGTAGAGCCGTTCAAGTATTCCTTCGCCCTGGCGCACAAGCGCATCGAAGATGGCGGATGGACGCGGCAGGTCACCGAGCGCGAGCTGCCTATCTCGAAAACCCTGGCCGGTGTGGAGATGCGTCTCATCAACGGTGGCGTGCGAGAACTGCACTGGCATACGAGTGCCGAGTGGGCCTACATGATCTACGGCAGCGCGCGCATCACGGCAGTGGATGCGGAAGGCCGCAGTTTCGTCAACGACGTAACCAAGGGCGACCTCTGGCTCTTTCCCGGAGGGATTCCGCATTCGATTCAGGGCCTCGGTCCGGACGGAGCCAAGTTCCTGCTCGTGTTCAATGATGGTGGCTTCAACGAGTTCGAGACGTTTCTGCTGACCGACTGGTTCAAGCACACGCCGAAAGAAGTGCTGGCCAAGAACTTCGGTGTACCGGCGTCGACCTTCGACAACATTCCGAAAAAAGAGTTGTTCATCTTTGCCACCGATCCCCCGCGCCCGTTAGCTGAGGAGCAGAAGGCCGCGGCTGAAGGAACCGGCGAGATCGATGGCGATTACGTATTCCGGGCCAGCACCATGCAGCCGACAAAAGTAACGGCGGGTGGCGAAGTGCGCATCGTCGACAAGAAGGCTTTCCCCGCGACCGATATTGCCGCAGCCATTGTGCGCGTAAAGCCGGGTGGCCTGCGCGAGCTGCACTGGCATCCGCTATCGGACGAGTGGCAGTACTACGTCAGCGGCAAGGGGCGCATGACGGTGTTTCAGGCCGGGGGCAAGGCGCGGACTTTTGACTTCCAGGCAGGCGACGTGGGCTACATCAAGATATCGCGCCCGCACTACATAGAGAACACCGGGACGGAAGATCTGCTGTTCCTCGAAGTCTTCCCCACCGGCGCCTACCAGGACATCTCCGCCGCAGAATGGTTGGCGCACACGCCGGCGCGGCTGGTCGATCAGCATCTCAAAACCGGAGAAGACTTCCTAAACAAAATCCCCAGAAAAGAAGCCGTAGTAACTCCGCTCTAGCGCCAGGATTTCTCACAAGGGAGGAATACCGGAGCGGCTCTGTGGAGTGTTGCCTGCTGCAGGAGGTGCTGTGAAACGACGGGCGCCGTTCTGTAAACGCAGCGCTGCGTGGCTTTGCAGAACCGGCGAATCTATTTCTCCCTTGTCAGCATCGCTGAGGTAGAAAACCCCTCTCCCCTTTGTCATCTCGACCGAAGCGTACCCGGATTTCCTACCACGCAGAACACGCATCAACCACGTATGCGGTTTTCTCTCAAAGAAAACTCCCATGAGCTTAATAGGAACCACGAGACTCGACAGGAAATCCGGGGGAGCGCAGTGGAGAGATCTGCAGTTCAGCGCCCACCCACCCGGCCAAGGCCTCATCGGTAAGCACATTGAGCCTGGCGGCTTCATCCACCGACAATTCCGTCGCTCATCACAAATTAGCCCCTCGGCGCGCCCGAGTAAGTTCGTAATAAACCACCGGAGTCACAACAAGGCTTAGCACAATCGACAGCGTAAGGCCACCAATCACCGCAATCGCGAGCGGCTGCAACATCTGCGATCCGGCCCCCAGGGCCAACGCCAGGGGAAACATACCGCAGATAGTAGCAATCGCCGTCATGAGAATCGGCCGCCTGCGCCGCATCACGGCCTGCATCATCGCCTCCCGCGCATCCAGTCCATTGGCGCGCAGTTGCTCATCGGCATCGAGCAGCAGAATGCCGTTCTTGGCCACGATCCCGATAACCATAATGAGCCCCATGAAGCTCGCGACGTTGAAGTCGGTCCCGGTAACCAGCAAGGCGAATATCACGCCCGCAAGCGAGAGCACGGAACTGGTAAGAATGGCAACCGGCGCTGAGAAGTTGCGGAACTCAGCGAGCAGCACCCCGAACACCAGCGCCAACGCCAACAAGAGAACGCCGGCAAGTTCCCTGAACGACTTCTGCTGCTCCTGGTAGGTACCGCCGTATTCGACGCGCACCGAGGAAGGTAGTTGAAGCCGGTCAACCACATTCTTCACCTCCGCCATAGCTCCACCGAGGTCAGAGCCTTCGAGCCGCCCGCTAACCAGCACCACCTGCTGTAGGTTCTCCCGGCGAATTTCATTCTGTGGCGGCAGTTGAGTGATGTTGGCCATGGAGCCGAGCGTAGCTGTGCGGCCGCTGCTGCTGTTGAAGACCGTGTTTTCGATCGCATCCAGTGAGGCGCGATTGGCGTCAGGCAAACGCACGCGGATCGTGTAGGGTCGTCCGCCAACAATCAAGGGATCAGTGGTGGGCAGGCCATCGAGGATGGATGTGGCGTCCTCCGCGATCTCAGCCGGCGTGAAGCCCAGGCGCCCGGCCACGGTGGGATCGATCTGGAAGGTTGTAGCCGGGCCGCTGATCGTATTCTCCACTCCATTCTGCGTATCGACGACCCCGGGAATTTTAGCGATGGCCTCCTGCACGCGGGGACCGAGGCTGAGCAACAGGTTCCGGTCGTTTGAGAAAAGCTTGATCTGAATGGGCTCTGGTGAGTTGGATAGGTCTCCGATCATATCCTGCAGAACCTGTACAAACTCAATGTCGAGCGCAGGCTCAGCCGCGTGGATCTGCTGCCGTACATCGCCCATCACCTCATCGATGGAACGGGTGCGATCGCTCTTGAGGCGCACGGTAAAGTCGCCTCGATTGGCCTCGGTAACCGCGGCCAGGCCCATCTCCAGGCCAGTACGGCGCGAGGTGATCTCAACTTCAGGCGTCTTCTGCAGAATTTGTTCTACGTGTTGCAGAATACGGTTGGTTTCCGTGAGCGAGGCTCCGGCCGGTGTGAAGTAATCGAGCACGAACGCTCCTTCGTCCATCGGCGGCAGCAGATCCGACCCCAGGCCTTGATAGCAGAAGTAGCCGGCCACGATGAGCAGCGCACATACTCCAAGCATGGCCAATGGGCGGCGGAACGACCAGTCAAGTGCGCTCTGGTGTCCGCGGACAACCCCGCGAACAACCCCACTAACCTGGCCGCGAAGCAGGCCGCGAGTTTTCTTCTCTTCTCGCGCAGCCGGAGTCACCGCGGCCTTCGCGTGAGTCCTACCGATAAGCATCAAAGAGAGGGAGGGTGTGAAGGTCAGCGCCAGCACCAGCGAGACCAGAACCGCAACCGTCATCGTGATGGCTAGAGCGCGGAAGAAACTGCCGGTGACGCCGCTGACAGCGATCAGCGGAAGAAACACGATCACCGGAGTGATGGTCGAAAACACCAGCGGCCGGCTGATCTCGTGGATCGCCTTTCGCACCGCATCGATGCGCGATTCCCCGCCTTCGCGATGCACGGCAATGTTTTCGACTACGACGATGGCATCGTCGATGACCAGGCCAATGGCGGCCGCCAGGCCGCCCAGGGTCATCAGATTGAAGCTTTGCCCTGCGATACGAAGAAACAGAATGGTCACCGCTACGGTTACAGGAATCACCAGCCCGGCCACAAGCGAGGAGTTCCAATCGCGAAGGAAGAGAAAAAGGATGACGCAGGCCAGAACCAGGCCGATCAAAATTGCGTCGCGCACGCTCAGGATACTTGCGCGGACCAGCTCCGACTGGTCATAGAAAGGCGTCAGGTGAACGCCCGCCGGTAGCTTTGTCTGCAGATCTGCTACGGCTGCCGCTACACCGCGAGCAACGGCAACGGTGTTGCCCGCGGGCTGCCGCGCAATATTGAGCAGCACAGCAGGCTTGCCGTTGGCCATCACCGCAGTGTAGACAGGCATGGTCGCCGGCGTGACGGTGGCAATGTCGGCGACACGGATCGGCACTCCGGAAGGTGAAGTTTTGACCACCAGGTTGCTCAGGTCCGCGGCGCTGTGTGCCTGTGCGCCGATGAGCGCGAGCATGAGCTCGTGATTCGCCTCGTAGAGTCCAGGGGAGTCGATAATGTTCGACGCCTGCACTGCATTCACCAGATCGAGCAGGGTTACATTGGCGGCCTGCAGCCGGGCCAGGTTGGGTACGATGTGAAACTCGGGTACCTTGCCGCCCTGCACCGTCACCGTGCTGACCCCATCGACGCGGTTCAGGGGCGGCTTCAGGTCGTACGTAGCAATCTCCCACAGGCGTGTTTGTGAGACTGTGTCGTTGCCGCGATCGTCTGCCGTGAGGGCATAGCCAAGAATGGGGAACGTGGCGAAGGTAAGGCGATTGGTGGTGATGCGCGCGGTGGCGGGCAGCGTCTGCGCAACCTTGGAAAGGGCTGCCTCGGTCAACTGCAGCGTGTGAAACATGTCCGCGTTCCAATTGAAAAAGAGGCTTACTTCGGCTGAGCCGCGGCTCGTGGTGCTGCGCACCGTAACCAGGCCAGGCACGCTGTTGATGGCGTCTTCAATCCGTTTGGTGATGGTGACCTGCATCTGTTCGACAGGCATCACGCCGTTGTCGACGCCAATCACGACGCGGGGAAAACTGGTCTCAGGGAAGACCGAGATGGGTACCTGGAATGCAGCGTAGACCCCGGCCAGCATCACCAGGAACAGAAAGAAGAAGATCGGTTTCGACGCCCGCGTCAACCAAAAGGTCTTTTCCTGGTTTCGATTGAGGATGACATCCGTGAGAGGCGCGCCGGGCATCAGTTCTTATCTCCGCCGGGTTTCTTGCCCGCATCGTCATCGTCGCTCGCCGCCGCGCCGGCTTTCACTCTGGTTCCCTCGTCTAATCCATAGGCCCCCGTGGCAATGACGGTGTCGGCTGGTGAAAGACCGCTGAGTATTTGCGTGGACGCGGCCGTCTGGATGCCGAGCGTAACCGCACGCTTTTGGGCCGTGCCTTCTGCTGAGATGAGCACGACGGATTTGGTGACCCCATCGGCCGCTGTCTGGATCGCGTCAGAAGGAACAAGAAGCGCATGCTCTGCTGTGCGCCCGGTGATGGTCGTGTGGACGGGCGTGCCCGCCTTCAGCGTCCCCTTCGGGTTCTCGACGCGCAGCCAGATTTCGACCGTCGTGCTGCCCGGGTCGAGCGCCGGGCTGATCAGTGAGACCCTGGCCGGTACCGGGTCAGCCACCCCGGGAACAGTGATGGTGGCAGATGCGCCGAGCGTGAGTTGCTGAGCCTGTGTCTGCGCTACGTGGAGCTTGGCGAGAAGCGCAGACGTATCCATCACCGTGATGACAGGGTTGCCCGCCGCGGCGGTCTCGCCGGCGAAGAGTGGGCGATCGGTAACGACGCCGGAGATAGGGCTGCGAATCTCCGTGTAGCTCAACTGCGCTTCGGCGCCGAGGTATTTGCCTTTAGCCGAGGTTAGTTGGCCCTCGGCGGCCGCGAGAGCTGCTTTCTGGCTTACTTTGCGTACCGCTTCGAAATGTTGTTTGGCCACGTCATAGGTGGCCTTCGCCTGCACCAGAGATGCTTTGGCCGTGTCGAGGTCGCGGCCCGGGATGGCTCCTTCGGCGAAGAGTTGAGTGCGGCCGTCGACAATGTGTTGCGCCAGTTCCATGTTGGCGGTGGCCTGGGTCAGGTCGAGTTCCGCCTTCACCGCGTCTTCGGGCACGGTTGCGCCGGTGGCGATGTCGTAGGTGCCCTGGGCCGCGCTGTAGGCGCCCTTGTTATCAAGCGCGGCCGCGGCCAGGTCGCTGTTTTCGAGCGTAACCAGCAACTGCCCGGCCTGCACGCGAGAGCCGCGCTGCACATAGAACTTTTTCACGGGCGCGGTCACCTTGGGCGCAATCGCGGCCTGGGCTAACGGCGCGAGCGTTGCATCGGCCGCGATCTGCTCTGAGATCGCTCCTTGTTCGGGGTGCACGGCTTGTACGGATACCGCCGTCGGGGCGGTTTCCGCTGTCTTGCTGCACCCGCTTACCAATACAGAAAGGGCGCACAGAAGCAGCGGGAAGTAAATCCGGGTCTTGGAAAAACGCGGTTGCGCGGAAGCGTTCATAGGTTAGATTGCTCCCGTCAGTAGTTGCAGATTGGTGAGGGCCAATTGGTAGCGAATGGTTCCATCCTCGCGTGCATTTTCTGCGGTGGTGAGAGAATTTTGCGCGTCTACGACTTCGAGCACGGTCGCTTCTCCGGCAGTGTAACGAAGGCGGGTCAGACGCAGACTCTCCGCCGCCGTTTGCACGCTCTGATCGAGAGACTGTAACTGATCGCGCGAAGTGGTGGCCTCGGCGTAGAACTCGTCCAATTGGGCGATGAGGCGGCGCTGGGTTGCGGTGAGCGTGGTGCGTGCGGCATCGCGCAGAATTTCACTTTGGCGCACGCGGTGTTGGGTAGAAAGCCAGTCCCATACCGGGATGTCGATCGTGGCGCTGGCGGAGTAGCCGAGGTTCCTGACGTTATCCAAACCGTTGACGGCGAACTGAGACGCGTCGATACCGTAAGTGAAGTTGAGGCCAAGGTCAGGCAGATAGGCGGCACGCGCCGCAGTGACGTCCAGGTTGCTTACGCGCAGCGAAGCCATGGCCTGGTGTAACTCTGGGTTGAGCCTCATCGCGGCTTCATCGACGTCGGCGCGGGCCGGTAGCGGCGTTACCCCACCTGGAGCCAGCGTGTAGCCGGTCCGTGGGTCAGGAAAAAGCAGCACGCCCAGATCGAGCCTCGACCTCTGTGCCGCGAGTTGAGCATCGGCGAGGTCGCGCTCGCGCTGCTGTTGCTGCAACTGCGCCTTCACTACATCGGCGTGCGCCGATTCGCGCGCGGTTTCGCGTTGCTGGGTGAGTTTGGTGAAGCTGGCGGCTTCGTCGGCGGCACGGCGCGCAACGGCCACCTTCTCGTCGTCAGCCAGCTCCTGGTAGAAGAGGGTGGTCACGCCAGAGACCAGTCCCCGCCGGGCAATTTCGAGCTCTGCCGTGGCTACGGCCTGGGCAGCGGCGGCTCGCGAAACGGCGGTCACTTGCTGCAGGCCCAGTGTCTCGTTGACGACGCCCTGGCTGGCATACTCGCGCACCGCGTTGTTAGCGATAAAGCGCGGAGCAGCCTGGTTGCCCACCGGGCCGCCTCCGTTGGTTGATCCATTCGGTTGCGTGTACAGCACCTGGTTGTGATAAATCGCGCTGGGCAACAGTGCGGCGCGGGCGATGGAGCGATCGAGCGAAGCGACGCCCTGCGCGGCCACAGCGGCTGCGAACGCGGGTTCATTCGCCTTGGCGCGGGCAATGGCCTCATTCAGCGTAATGCTCGCGGCCGATGAAGCCGCGGGCGCGGGGCTCACTTGTTGAGCGAGCCCCACACTCAGCGGGAGAGCAAGCGCGATGAAACATCTGCGTAACATGCGATTGAGAAGACGCATCGAGATCAGCAACAGACTCACTTCTGGCCAACGACCAGGATGGTGAAGCTTCCGGGAGTAATCGATGGCCGCGGGTGCGGGTTGGCTGCCGTCGCGGCAGGCTGCGCACCGAAGGCAGCCGTGGCGAGATAGAGCCGCCCAGTCAACTCGTCGAGCGTGAGCGTCCTCGCTCCCTTCTGTGTCGCGAGGGTTTGCAACACCGGGTACGCAGGCTTGCTGGCGTCGACGATCGTCAACGTGCCTTCACCGTTTGAAGAGAAGGCCAGCTTCCGCGCGGCATCGTATCGTGCCGCATCCGGACCCTCGCCGATGGCGGGGCTGGCCAGCAGCTTGCCTGAGTTGGCGTCGACCACCGCCATCTTGCCTCCGTCGCAGACAGCGAACAGGCGCCGCCCGGTGAGGTCAATCGCCAGGCCAGAAGGCGACTCGCACTTGGCCAGGGGCCAGGTCGCGGTGAGTGTTTTTGTCTTCGCATCCAGGCGCACAATTTCGTTTTTCGTTTCGATGTTGGCAAAGACGGTGCCGGTACCGTCGGCTACCGGGAACTCCGGCTTGCCTGACAGCGCTATCGTCGCTATCGCCTTGCGCGTTTCAGTATCAATAACAGTTGCGTTATTGCTGCGCCCATTAAAAGCCCACACCGTTTTCGTGACCGGCTCGAAGACGATTCCGTCCGGGTTGGTACCGGCCGGTATAGAGGCGACTGTCGCCAGGGACGAGCGATCGAACACGACTACGACGTTGGCCTTGCCATCGCTGATGTAGCCGTACTTGCCGGCGCCGTCCAGGGCCACTCCGTGGGTGCCCTGCAGGCCGGTGATGCTGCCGACGGCTTTGCCGGAATCGCTGTTCAGAACCTCGACTTTCGATCCATGGGTTATGTAGAGACGGTGGGCCTTGGGATCAGAGGTGAGGTAATCCCACCCGCCTTCACCACCAACGGTCCATTGGGTGAGGACGCTATAAGGCTTTTGCCCGAGTGCGGCTGAGGGCGCGAGCAGTATTCCAGCGAAAGCTGCGGTGAGGGTCATCGTGGTCATTGTGCGGTTCATCGATTCTCCAATCAGACACCTAATAAATCTCGCATAGCTACCTTAACGGGAGCTGAAGGCAAGTCTCTAAAAGCTTCCCCCAGCAACAACGCCAGGCCTCCCCACTCTCTCTCCCACAAACAACCGATGGGCGCCCCATTCAAGCCTGCCTTTAGCTTGAGTGGGATACCTCAAACGCTCGCGCCAGGGAGTCTGAGAGCTTCGCGTTGCTACTGGGAAAGAGTCTGGGGCTTACCCATCATGGATTCTTTACTTACGGGGAACCGCACCTCGACCCTGGTTCCTCTACCCAGTTCGCTCTTGATCTCAATCGTTCCGTGCGCAGTGGTGGCAATGGCTTTGCAGATGGCCAGGCCGAGCCCGGTGCCTCCCGTGTTACGGCTGCGCGATGGATCCCCACGATAGAATCGTTCGAACACGTGGGGCACGTCCTGTGGGGCGATGCCGTCGCCGTCATCTTCGATCGCCAGGGTGACGGCATTTGCACTCCGCGTCACCGTTGCGCGCACCTCTGTGCCAGACGGACTGTGTTGCAGGGCGTTCATCAGCAGGTTGCCGCACAAGAGCAGTAGCTGCTCCGGCTCAACATCCACAATCGCTGCTTCTCCAGCGGATACAACCACGCTCAGTTGTTTCAACTCCGCCATGGACCCCAGTTGCTGGGCCGATTGTTTGAGAATCTCCGCGAGATCGGTAAAGCAATGCGACGCAGCAAAGTCGGGCTTCGCTTCCACCCGTGCCAGGGTAAGCATTCTGGCTACGGCCTCTTCCATACGATAGCAATCGAGCTGGCACTGGGCAATGCCGCGTTCGTACTCCGTGGCGGTTCTGGGCCTCAGGGTAAGAAGCTGCAGTGACGATTTCAAGACGGCTACGGCCGTCTTCAGTTCGTGCGCGGCATCGCCGACAAAACGCCTCTGTTGCGTGAATGATCGCTCAAGGCCTCCGAGCACTGTCTCAAGTGCGGACGTGAGCGGCGCGAGTTCACTCACCTGCCTGGCGCGCGGGGGAGGAACAAAGTTCCACGAGTCGACAGAGACGCCGCCTGCTTCCGCGGCGAGTTCACGCAGTGGGGCCAGGCCGCGGCTAAGAAGCCAGAAGATCAAGCCCCAGGAAAGAGTAAGCAGCGAGAGACTCACCGCCGCGTAGAATCCCACCGCGCCCCAGATCTCTTTCCAGACGTGCTCCGTGGGTGAGCCATAGAGGATGCTCACGTGTCGAGGGGTGCCCCCGCCCTTGTCTCCGGGGTCGACCATACGCAGCCCTTCGATTCTGAGCACCCGGTAGTGCTTGTGATCGAGCGAGAGCTTGAAGAATTTCCCGGCCGCCGTCGTCAGCATTTTGGTGTCAGGGCCCTGCCAATTAGGAGAGTGGCCGAGGACACGGCCGTTCGAGTCCTGCACCTGGTAGATGTCCTGGGCAGGAAAATTCACTTCGGTTCCGTCGAGCATGACGTTGTCTTGTGCGTCTTCTGAATCCTGCACATCGCCCAGCAGGGAATCGGCCCGGCCGCGAAGCATGATGTCGAAGGCATGGAAGCGTACGTGCCGTTCGTAAAGAGTGGCCGCGGCTGAGAGGCAAAAGGCGGAAAGTAGCTCGACCAGAAGAATACTGATGATGAGCCTGCGGGTAAGTGAGTAGGGCCTCATCGAGTCTCCTCCAGCCCCATCAGGAGTCGATATCCACGGCCGCGCAGCGTTTCAATGCTCGGCTGAGGGTTGGCCATTTCGAGCTTGCGCCGCAAGTTCGAAATATGCGCTTCGATTACATTGGAGTGGTGTTCCCAGTTGTAATCGTAAAGATGCTCCAGCAACTCTCGTTTCGATACAATGACGCGCGGCCGGTGGAGCAGGTAGGCCAGAATACGATACTCTGTCGGTGACAAATCGACCCATTGGCCCGAGCGGTGAACGCTCTGCTCGACCGTGTTGACCTCGAGATCAGACAGTCGCAGGATCGGGTCGGCCACGCCCTTGCCACGGCGGATCAGCGCCTTGACCCGGGCGATCAATTCGCCCAGGTCGAAGGGCTTGCTGAGGTAATCGTCGGCCCCGGCATTCAGCAAGGTAATGATGGAGTTCGACTCACCCCTGGCCGTCAGGATCAGCACCGGGGTCCCGTCTCCGCGGGCTCGCACCCTCTTCAGGATGCTGAGGCCATCGAGGCCGGGAAGCATGAGGTCCAGTATGAGCAGGTCATAGCAGCGGTTTTCTGCGAGATCGAGGCCGGTGAGGCCGTCTTCGGCAATGTCGACAGCGAAGCTGGGGCCCTCGCGCAGGGCAGAAGCCACGTTGTCTGCCAGACGGACCTCGTCTTCGACCAGTAGAACGCGCATGAAGCCAGTATCGCTGATGGAAGGTTAAACGAACCTGAAGTGCTGGTTTGGGGAGAATTTTGGTCTCGGCCCCGCGACTTATAGCGCTTATAGCGCTAAAAACGCACTTTTACACACAACGTCCCATCGCAGCGTGGGTCTAGTTGTTGCGATTCGCCATTCCAGGGGGGTGTTGCTTCCTGAACCTGGTTTCCCCCCGCCGGGACCACAAGCCCTACTCACCCAGCCGAGGTGAGTGACTGGGTCAGAAGCATTCTTGCCCTCCCCAATGGGGTATAACTATCTCCGGGCTTTGCAGGGTCGGAGAGCGACCAGCAGCATGACGCAACCATCCCGGGCTACGGGATACAAATTCTGGAGCGGAAAGCGCAATGATGCATGAGAAAACAAGAACAGTGGGTGGTTTCGGTTGGCTTGCTGCGGTATTTCTTTCTCTCGCTGCGAGCATGGCGCCCCATGCTCGCGCGGATATTCAATACTCCGCCGATCGCAAGGTTTGGGTACTGCAGGCGGGAGACGCCACCTATTCCTTTGGTGTGAACGAGCGGGGCGAACTCCAGGCCATCTTTTGGGGGGGCAAGGTAGGGCGTGAAGCAGACTTCTCCGCAGCGCGCGGCCGCGGCGCCGTGGCCGCGTTCGATCTTTCTACCACCACGACCCCGCAGGAGTATCCCGGCTGGGGCGCGGGTCTCTTCACCGAACCGGCACTCAAAGCAACCTATGCCGACGGCAACCGCGATGTCGTGCTGCATTTTGCGCAGCAGCACATCGAGGGCGACACCCTCGATATTACGTTGAAAGATATCGTTTCCGATCTCCAGATCCATCTCTATTACCGCATATTTCCAGCGAACAACATCATCGAGCGGTGGTCACGGATCGAGAACCATACCAATCAGGCCATTGTGCTCGAAAGCGCCCAGTCGGCCGCGTGGACCCTGCCGCGAGGCGAGGGCTATGGCTGGCATTACCTGACGGGCCGTTGGGCAGCGGAATGGCAACTGCGTTCTGAGCCTATCCAGACAGGCGCGAAGGTCATCGAGAGCCGCCGTGGCAGCACGTCGCACCAGGCCAGTCCGTGGTTTGCGATTGACCGCCCAGGGCAAACGACCGAAGAGAGTGGGCCGGTGTGGTTTGGTGCGCTCGGTTGGAGCGGTAGCTGGCGCATCACGGTGGAGCAGTCTGCCATGCAGCAAGTGCGGGTGACCGGCGGGTTTAATCCCTTCGATTTTGGCTATCACCTGAAGCCGGGTGAAGAGCTCGAAACCCCTCCATTCTATGCCGGCTTCACCGATGGCGGGTTGGGGCAGGCGTCGCGTCTGCTGCACCGGTTTGAACTCCAGTCAATCCTGCCTGGTGGCGAGAATGCGGTTCTGCGCCCGGTGCTCTACAACTCGTGGGAAGCCACGGAGTTCAACGTAGACGAGGCCGGCCAAATAGCGCTGGCCGAACGAGCCGGCAAGCTTGGCGTAGAGCGTTTCGTAATCGACGACGGATGGTTTGGCCAGCGTAAAACCGACACCGCGGGCCTGGGCGACTGGTACGTGAACAAAGAGAAATTTCCTCACGGCCTGAAACCGGTGATCGACAAGGCGCATGCGCTGGGAATGGATTTCGGCATCTGGGTCGAGCCGGAGATGGTGAATCCCGACAGCGATCTGTATCGCAAACATCCAGACTGGGCAATGAATTTCCCGGGCCGTCCGCGAACCCAAGCCCGCCAGCAGTTGCTTCTGAATCTGGCGCGCGAAGACGTGAAGGAATACACCTTTCATTGGCTCGACGATCTGGTCAGTAACAATGACATCGCCTTTTTAAAGTGGGATTACAACCGCAACTGGTCGGAGCCAGGCTGGGACGAGATGGCGCCTGAGGACCAGAAAAAGATCTCTGTACAGTTCGTCCGCAACCTGTATGAAATTCTCGATCGGCTGCGCGCCAAACATCCGAAACTGGAAATTGAGTCGTGCTCAGGCGGCGGCGGCCGCGTGGATCTCGGTATCCTGCGGCGCACCGATGAGGTCTGGCCATCTGACAATACCGATGCACTCGATCGCCTCATCCTGCAGGATGGCTTCAGCCAGGCCTACACCCCAGCCGTCATGATGGCCTGGGTCACCGACGTTCCCAGCGGAATCAACAAGCGCAGCACCCCGCTCAAGTTTCGCTTTATGGTAGCAATGAGCGGCTCCCTCGGCTTGGGCAGCAATCTGAATAAATGGACGCCCGAAGAAATGCAGTTGGCGACGCGCTACGTGGCGTACTACAAGAAGATTCGCGCCACCGTGCAACGCGGAGCCCTTTACCGCTTGATCGCCCCGGAGGGCAGTGAATACTCCGCGCTGCAATACGTCTCGACCGACGGCAAGCAGTCTGTCCTTTTTGCTTACCTGCACTCACAGCAATTCGGCACGCCGTTTCCAACGGTTTATTTGCGCGGGTTGGATGAGAATGCGACGTATAAGGTAGAGGCAGTCGACCCCGGCCAGGCGCCACAGATCGCCACGGCAACAGGAGGCTACCTGATGCACCACGGCATCGATCTAAATCTGCGGGGCGACTATGACAGCACCTCGCTGTTTCTAGAAAAGCAACCCTAGATGCGTTCTCTCCGGCGGTTCGAATCCGAATGTTTCAAACAAAGGAAGGGAAACCAACCTGACCAGGAAAAGACGAATCGCCGAGTTGCCACCGAACAGTCCCGTAGGGACGGCTGAAGATTACCCAGGATGAAATCCTGGGTGCACCTGGACCACAAACAAACGCAAAGGCCGGCGAAGACACTCATCGTGCCCTGGCATCGATCAGGCTTTGATAAAGCGCGATGGTCTGGCCGGCAATGCTGGTCCAGCTGAACTTTTCTTCCGCGCGCTTGCGGCCTGCTTCCCCAAAACGTTTGCACTTGGCAGGATCGGCAAGAAGATCATTAATCTTTGCGGCCAGGTCCCTCGAGAAACGACCAGGATCAACCGGAAAACTGGTCACGGGATCCTGCTCAAACGGAACCAGAAAACCCGTTTCGCCATCGACCACGACTTCCTTGATGCCCCCGGTAGCACTGGCCACCACGGCCGCTTTGCATGCCATGGCTTCCAGATTGATGATGCCGAAGGGCTCATAGACCGAGGGGCAGCAGAACACCCGCGCATGCGTGTAGAGCTGGACGGCTTCCTGCTTGGAGATCATCTTGTCGATCCAGATTACTTTCGAGTTAAAGCTCCGCGCCTCCTGCACCTTTTGTTGTAGCTCAGCAGAAATCTCTGGAGTATCGGGAGCGCCCGCACACAAAACCATCTGTGTTTCTGGCGGCAGGTAGCGAATGGCGTCGACGAGGTGGGTCACGCCCTTCTGCCGCGTGATGCGTCCCACAAAAAGCACGTAGGGAATCGCCGGGTCGACTCCATGGGCCGTCAATGCCCACGTGTCCGATGTCGGCTGATACTGCTGGAGGTCGATTCCGTTATAGATCACATGGACATGTGCCGGGTCGACGGCCGGGTAAGCGCGAAGCAAGTCTTCCTTGGTGCCTGCGGAGACCGCGATGATGGCATCCGCGTCCAGAATGGCGGTGCTCTCCATCCACGAACTCATGGCGTAACCGCTGCCCAATTGCTCTGCCTTCCACGCGCGCAACGGTTCGAGGCTGTGCGTGGTGAGCACGAATGGAATGTTGTAGAGCTTCTTCGCCAGGAAGCCGGCCATCGAGACATACCAGGTGTGCGTGTGCACCACGTCGATGCCGGTCAGTGCCTTGATCTGGGTCAGGTTCAATGACAAGGCTTCGAGTGCGCCTTTGAACTTTCCTTCCGTCCCTTCGGTGATCGCGCTCCACGGCTCCTGCCCGCGCACATGCAAACGGCCATCATCCGCTTCCTGCCTCCCCCAGCAATGCACTTCGACATCGATCTTGCGCGCCAGTTCGCGGCTCAGATACTCGACATGAACGCCGGCTCCGCCATAAACATGTGGCGGATATTCGCGTGTAAACAGTCCAACTCGCAAAGCTGCCTCCCGGTTGTGCCGCGGCTTGCTTCCGGCAGGCACAGATGCACGCCGCCGGCAACCGTCACATCATACCTTTGCGAAGGATGGTTTGGATGAGGCTGGCGCCTCGGGATCGTATCGCAGCAGAAATCGGCCGACAGAAAAGCCGCGGGTCAGCGCCATGTGCCATACGCCGCTCACTTCTCCATCATCAGAACCACTGGCCGGCCAGTGTTCGAGCAGCCAGCGCATACGCTTGAGGTTAAGCATGCGGCTGGCCAGGGGCGAACTCTCTAAACGCTCAACTTCCGCCGCCATTCTGGGCAGTACCGCACTCATGTTCAGGTACCAATCCGCCGATTGGCGTCCTCGCATCGTCCGGCGCAACGTGCGGTCAGGCAGTCGGCCCACCATGGCTCGACGTACCAGGGATCGAAGTTGGCCCCCACGCAGAAACTCCTCCAGCGGCACTGTGAGACAGAACTCGATGATGCGGCGGTCGTAGGTGGGATCGCGATAGTCCAGCTGCCATCCGCCCTGGGAGGCGATATGAGTTTCGCTCATGCCTCCGTAAGGCAGCAGTGTGCGCAACAAAGCGCGTCCATCGGGGCTGGTCTCGTTCAGATCGTTGAAGGCAGCACGTTCCAGATCGAGGCGCTGGATCATATCAGGATGGAGCAGCGTGTAGCTGAGCGAGAACCCACGCATGTGTGGATCGGTGACACGACGCAACCACATTGGCAGCGAGGGCCACACCGCATAACGGAGAATCGCGCGGGTCGAGACGGCGCGTGTGCGCCGCAGTTGCCTCGCTACCCGGACGAGTGTGGACCATTGACCCGAGCGAAACCATGCCGTGAAGGCCGGCATCCCTTCGTAGCTCAAGGTAGCGTTGCCAGAACTGCCGTTGAGCAGCAACGTGATGCCTTGTGCTCGAGCTCGTGTCATGATCGCGTTTGCCCAGACCTGGTTGCTGGGTCCGTAGCAGGGGTAGTCATAGAGGTGGTTGCTGCTGTCAATGACGTCGAGAAACGATGTCCCACTCGACTCGACGAGTTCGTGGCGCATGTTGGGGTAAAGTGCTGCCACATCGGCGGCGGCGGCTCCTTCGTTGCCAAAATGCGTCCTGCTGTTATGAAGATCTCCAAAGTCAGGCCGAGGTACTGCGGTAAAGCAGGTGACCTCGCGGCCTTCGGCGGCCAGCAAGCCGGCGGCTGTGGCGGAGACCGATCCGCTATCCAGACCCCCACTTAGAAATGCGCCAACACGGCCAACCGTACGTAGGCGCGCCTCCACCGCCTGATCGAATCTTTCTCGAAGGCAGTCAAGATACTCCTCTGGAGAGCGCAGTCGCAGCTCCGGAAGGTGATCCGTTTGCCAATGACGCCATAGTTTCGTTTTCTCGCGGTGCACGCTGAGCGCATACCCTGCCGGAAGGGAGAGTATGTTCCGAAAAATGGAGCGCCCCGGGGAAATATTCGCCAGCGCCAGGGAGCGCGCCACATAATCTTCATCTACTTCGGCGCCTACGAAGCTTAACGGATGCAGCCCCTTTGGCATCGAGGCAAAGGCAAAGCAGTTGGGCCCCGCCGCATAAAAGAGTGGGCGTTCTCCTGCATGGTCGCGCGCCAGAAAAAGATGTTGCTCCTGCTGGTTCCATACGGCGAAGCTAAACGCTCCGAGCAGATGCGTAACACACTGCTCGCCCCATCGCTGCCATGCAGCCAGGAGCAGGTCGCTGTCGGCCATGCGATCGACCTGCTGGCGTTCCAAACCTAGCTCAGCTGTAAGTTCTTTGCGATTGTCGAGACGTAAATCCGCAACCAGGGCCGTCACACCACGGCTGTGAGTGGTTGCCGATCGAACCGATCTTCCGGGAGCAAAGATAAGCAGCACCCCAGAGAAGCCGATGGACTCGTGTATTGCGCAGAGCGACTGCCGCCGTAGACGCTGAGCGCCTGAAGCATGGCAGGTAAGGCGTTTGTGGAACTCCGACCTTCAAACGACCATATCCCCGCAATTGCGCTCATGCTAGAAGATTAGAACGCTCTGAAGGATGGTGTGCGTACGCTGAGACAAACATGTGGGACCTTCACGAAACGTTAGTGGGCAATTGCAGGGGAGGAGCGATGCATTGAAGAAGGTGCTCATCCCTGGACCAGGGCGAGATCGACGGGAGTATTAAGATCTGGATGGGATACCGTGCCGATGCCATCGAAATGAGTCTTTAGGGGACCATGCTCTGCACTCTTGACCGCGATCATCTGCAGCGACGGCGTGACCCACGGCTTCTTGGCCTGGCCGCCAGGCGGGGCAGTTGTGCCGAGATCTTTGACGTCGTAGCTGGTCATCAAATGACTCCCTGAAAGCCCTAAATTAAAGCACGCCCTGATCTCACTATAGCTAGAGCGTAACGCAGCAGGGGGGACCGTCAATGCGATCTTCCTTGTGATGGTTACTAGAGTAGATACTAAACCTTGTGCGGGGTTTTCTACACCCGATCGGTTACTTGCTATAGTCGCGGCTGACACTTTTTGGGGATCGTAGATGACAACTTTAGCTGGAGTATATCTGCTCGGTGGCATTACGCTGCTGTCAGAACTTGAGTCTGCCCGAACTTTCGACCATACAACACGCCGCAGCAAACTCCGCATCCCGTCCTGCTGCGCTTCGGTAATGTCCCTACCCATCTCACCGATGCTGTGAAACTGGATCCCTACCATTCTGCCGAGTGCAACGCAATACCTCTTATGCATCCCGGGTGTTGCGCGCTACCTGGTTACCAAAGGCAGTGAAATCGTGGTTGCCCCGGACGCCGATGCCCTCCTTAGCGATGTGCGAGCCTACCTGCTCGGTTCCGTTTTTGTAGTCCTTTGCCAGCAGCGTGGACTGCTGCCTCTACACGCGAGCGCGGTGGGTGGTAAAGCAGGAGTTCTGGCGTTTGTAGGTAATTCTGGCCAGGGCAAATCGACCCTGGCGGCGCATCTCGGCCGGCGAGGCTTTCATGTGGTAGCCGATGATATTTGTCTCGTTGACACTGGAAAGCCAGGACTGGCCAAGGTGACTCCCACAGCCCCATGGCTGAAGCTATGGCGCAATTCGCTGGATACATTGGGTACCCAGGCAGAAGGCCTGAGGAAGGTCTTTAGCGATGATGACAAATATCGCCTCCCGATCGCGGTGCCGTCGCAAGAGGAACCGATACGCAAGCTTTTCTTTCTGGAGACCAGGGAGCAGGGCAGCGAGAGTTCTGTAACTATCATGGAAGACATCTCTCGTCTTGACGCTCTCCCCCTGCTGATGAGCCTCGTACATCACGCCTGGCTTTTAGAGGCGACAGCGCAGCGCGAAGAAACATTTCTGCGCTGCAGCCGGATCTTATCCCAGGTAACCGCGCATCGCTTGATCCGTCCCTGGGGACTCAACCACCTCGAATCAACGGTGAATCTGCTCGAAAGCTTCATGCGTGAACACTAGAACTGCGATCAACTCGCTGGCAGCGGCCGCTGGCGCCTGAGGTTCGGTTTTTCCTCACATCACAGCGGAACCATTCGCAAGAGTGAGTGCGTCAGCGTTCATGAACCACCTCGTCCAATACCTGGATTAACGCAGAGATCATCGGTCAACCAGGCTTTTTAGGGAAAGTTGTTGATCGCCGTAAACTGCGATTCGACCTCGCCCCCCACCACCGTGCGATCGCCGGCTTTCACCCAGGTATGCGCTGTCAGTCGATCATTCTGACGTGCTATTCCATAAAACAAACGGCTGGCGACGTGGCGTCTGCGTAGCATGAAGTAGGCGGCAAGTGACTGCGGGAAGCAGACAAACTCCAGGGGCGAGTGGCGTACCACGGCATCGATCGACCACTCAACGCGGCGAAGAACCTGTGCTGCTTTGGAGTCAGGTATGGAAGGGGGAACCTCACGTGGGTCGCCCATCCAGCGAGTCAGCTTCTGCACCGGGACAAAGTGTAAGGCCACGCGGAAGAAGATGAGCATGCACCCAGCCTCGACTGCCAGAGCAAGATCGGCGGGCGATGTGCGCATGATCCGCCAAAGCAGCAAATGTACTCGTATTCTGCCGTCGGTTGGGCGAGCCACGATCCGCTGAATTCGACGCATAAGATTTGCCAGTGGCCGCTTGAGGTGAAAGGCAGCCCAATCCAGCGGACTGAGGAGTGCATACAGAGGGAAGAGTGGGTCCGGCAAGTCGAACCTCTGCCAAACGCGGGGCCGGAACAATGACCGTAAAATGAGGTCCATGCGATAGCGCAACCCGCTCTGCATAAGAAACTCATTCATGAACCATTGTCTTCCCGGTATGCCATCCCGTATGGGCCGGCATCCGTTTGAGGTCATCAGCCGCGTGCTGAAACGCAGTATGCGCGCGACACTGGGATCATCTCGGTCGAGACACTCGGCCGGCACGGCATGGGAACCGAGCAGATCATGGCATAGAAGGATTGCGGCGCTGAATTGAGGCAAAGCCTGCTTTGCTTTAGCAAGAGCCGATGCCTCATCGAGGTCTTCCTGGCTCATGCTATGAATCAGAGCCCCAACGTCGGCCAACCATTTCAGGCGTAGCCAGCCATCCAGGGCCCCATGCATACTTAGATAAAGTAACAGCGACGGTTCTGGTAGGGTAGGAATCCGCTTGGAAGCGAAGTCGATCCAGACCTCACCCGCTTGTTCGATCTGCATGTTCGCAGCTAGCCAGGGATTGCGGAACAAGCGCCAATGCAGGTCGATGGCTCCCCCGGTACCGGGGTGTTCGTACGAGAAGTCTTTCTGATGGGCAAGGTAAGACCGCATCCGTCGAGGTGTCAGCGTTGCCTGCGGATCAACGCGGCGGTAGCCCACCGAACGCAGAACCGAGTCTGCGGCAAAAATATCTTTCTCGGCGACGAGTAGGTCGATATCGCCTGCATGACGCAACGCCGGTTCGCGAAAGGCAGCCATTGCGAGGGGAATGCCTTTGAACACCCGCACGTTGATTTGCTGTTCGTGAAACAGCCGGTTGAGGTTAAAGATCTCAGCACTTTGTTGCAGGCAAAGGTGTGTGTTCGCTGTGTATCTGGCTCGGAGTGCAGCGAGTGCTTCATCCGGCACATAGCTCGCCGCAAATGCTTCCATGTTGCGGAGGAAGAGCGGCAAGACTTTGTGGTACTGGACGATTTCCAGAAGATACGGCCAACGGATCTGCTTGCGCGCAAGCAAGCGAATATGGTCGCCGTCGGCTGCCTCCTGTGGCCACCGCAGGCAAGCCACCACCAGCGCAAATTCAGGCGGGCTGATTTGGCCGCCAGGCTTCATTGGCTTTTCCCGTCGTCCACACTGTATTGAGTATGTTGGAAGCCTTGGCGGCCGGCAAGTTCCGCAGGGGATTCCTCAATGTTGCGGCTCATTCACCTGGCTTGCGCCGGCGGGCGCGGCACAGAAGGCCGTAGTGGCAGAGCATTCTTGCCCAGTCGCTCAGGGCACACCACGACCGTGGCTGGAGACGATTGCGTTCCATAATAGGTGGCTGCGGCCTGCTGGCATTGCTGCGCTCCGCCTGCATAGGCGGCAAAAACGTTTCGGTAAAAGCCCACCGGGCCGAAGGTGGAACCGGCCACATTCAGGCTGAACACGCCGCCCGGGGAACATGGCTGAGTCACCGAGCCCAGAACCGTGTTGCCTGAGTAGAAGGTCACCGTACCGCCCACCGCTGGAACTCCATCCTGGTCAGTTACCGTTGCCAGCAGAGTTGCACGTTCCGTTGCAGTAATGCTGGCAGTATTCACAGAAAGGGTCACGCTGGTTTGCAACCCGCCACCCGACCACTGCGGCGCATTGACGAGGCTGTAGACGTTGGGGCTGCCCAGGCCCGTGGCAAGATCGTAGCCGGGGCTCGCCGTAAAGGCCGGCTCGTTGTTCGCCGTAACTAGAACTCCATAGTAGTTTGGTGTGGTCGTCAGAGAGGTGCCATTCTGAGTCGCAGTAATTTCGTATCCGTCACAGTTTCTTTGGTACGATACAGGATTGATGCTGGTATCGGTAAAGACTCCTGGCCCCGTTGCCAGGCCCGTGCAGGGAATTTGCGTGTTCCCACTGATGAACGCGGGTGAAGCTACCGTGTTGGGTGTGGCGCTTACGTCGTTGAAATAGCAGCCCGTGAGCGCTTGCGGGCCGAGGTAAGCAGCGCAATTGGCGAGACTGGGCGTGGTGGCGCCGCCATAGGTTACGTACTGTTCTGTGGCCAGCGGATACAACACATAGTTTGCCTGCCCCTGTCGGTCGCCGCTCTTCTGGTTGATCAGTGCCATGATTCCCGCAAAGGCTGGAGCGACGAATGAGGTTCCTCCTCCGTAGTTCGCTAATACGTCATTTGCGTTCGTGAAATCGCACGCTGTGCCTGCAGGCATATAGGCCAGGTCTGAATCACAAAGAATCAATGCCTGTCCCCACGTGGAACCAGTGGACGCAAACATTGAGATATCAGGAACGGCCCGGCCACCTTGCGTTGGTAGACCAACTACGCCTGTTTGCCAGGCAGGTCGCTCCGAAACTACACTCAGGCCCCCGCTGCCCGCAACTGGAAGGAAGTAAGACAAAAATCGAACGGATTCAGGGTCCTGTTGGGAGGCCCACGTACAGTATCCGTCGGGTCCGCCGGCGGTTGCAAAACCCTGCCCGAAGTGCGCAAGCACCAGTGGACTGGCGCAGGTTTCGTTCCATGGCGTCTCTGGTATATACGACTTTGCACTTAGAAAATTGGCGCCGTTGGTCGCAGACCAGTACGTGCTCATGGTTCCGCTGAACCCATCACTGAAGTCTGTGCCTCCGGCCGCAATGTTATACGGGGTTGAGGCTGTGTTTACGACTGTGAGGCCTTCCGTTGCGTAGTTGGCAGCCTGGCAGCCGTCCGCGCCAGTGTCGCCCGCTGCAACGACGACAGTGATCCCCTCCACTGCCGCCTGCTGCCAAAGTGACACGTAGAATTGATTTGCTTCGCCCTGCGGCAACGCTTCACACGCGCCATAGCTGGTGCTGAGCACTCCAATGCGCTGTACATGAGCCGCGTCCCCAATGATGTAAGCCGCGGCCAGGTCTGCGCCCGCGGTAAGAGACTGATTCCCGCAGGCAACATAGTCGATGGTGGCATCCGGAGCCATGGCTCCCGACCATTCGGCGTCAAGATAACCCTCAGGTTGGTTGTCCGGAGAATCGGGTGCGGCGCAAGCGCTTGCCGGCGGATTCTCCATTTGAACCGAACCATTGGGGCCGAGTGCCGTGATGCCGAACGTATCGCGGAAGTTCTGGACATCGGCGCTTTCGAGGTTAGCCTCGCCAACGACCCCGATGGTCTGACCGGTTCCCACAAGAAGAGGCCCCGCGTTGGTTCCGGCTACCCCTTCTTGCCAGACCTTGTTCACGCCATAGATAGTCGCGAAGTCCTGAGGACCGACGATGTAGAGACTATTGGCAGCCGAGGTCAAACGTGCGCCCTGCGAATTTGCTCGCAACCACTTGCCCGCTTTTCGATCGAGGTGGGCAGTGCCGAGGTTGCGCACATGCGCCTGCGGATGAAAGTCGTTCAGTGCGCGAAAGCCCGATACGACGCGTGCTAATTCCGCCGGTATATATGGATCGCCCACGTTGGCATAATGATCCTGGCCATCGACGCGATAGTGATGGATCTCCGTATGGAACGCCTTCGCCAATTGGCCCGCTGTCCCGCTGAAATCCACAAACAATCCACCGGCGGGCACCTGGTTGATGCTGAATCCATTTTCTGTCAGCCAGCGGGTCACATGCTCGATATCGCTGCTTGCTGGCCCAAAGCGTGCACCAAAGTCCTGTGGAGTAAGCCAATGGTGGAAGTCAGGCGAGTGAGGATCGTACTGCCGGTTGATGAATTGGTCCAAAGCCTGCTCTCGCGAGGCGTCCCGGCGCAATAGCATGAGGATGTGCTGCTGGGGCAGGCTGTCGGGTGCACGGCCGCGATCGTATTGCGGCTTGATCTTGGGGCCGGGGTTGCCGGTCAGCCGGACCAGGCTATTCTCCCTGACTGCAATTCTCTCCGTAGCTTCCAAAGGTTGAGAGACTGCCTGCGCAGGCGCCATGGCAGCCGCCCCCCACAGCAAGAGCCTGAGCAGGGAAAGAACTTTTTGCCGCCTGCTGGAAAATGTTCCCACGCCTCTTGCAGTCTATGGCACGCATGAGAAGCTCAAGCAATCTTCCGTAACGTGCGGTCTACAAACAATTACTTGACGGCGAGCCTCGGTTTAGGGTTTGCGGCCCTGCTATCCTTGCCCGTATGTTCGCCCTTCTGTTCGATCCGGTGGCAGACAGCACCTCGGCGCTGCTTATTACCGAGCAGCTGCTGGTCCTGGCTGTGTTCGTCGGCTCGGTAGCGGCACTGCCGGCCTTCATCGAGTTCGTTGCCGAGGTGCGCAAACGTAAGGAGCGCATCGACCTCAGCCTTGAGGACGAGCTGGTGAGCTCGCTTCGTCCGCGCGTCGCAGGCATGGACAACCTGCTCAACAACATTGCCGACCTGATCGACCGTGCTCGCAATCCAGCCGCCTACCAGGATTTGAAAATCGGCAACGAGGTACTGATCATCGGTCCGCACCAGACGGGTAAGAAAAGTCTGGCACAGAGGATCGCGCAACTGGCCGGTATGGACCGCGTGGTCACGGTATTTAATCCCCGGGATAGCGATGCTCTGGCCAAGGCCAAGAGTCTGGTCCGTGGTTATAAGCGGCAGAAGGTGATGTTGTTGCTGCCCAGGATCGATCTTGCCTATCAGGAAGGTGATCCGGAGGTGCTCACAGAACTGGATGCCCTGATTGAAACCACTTCGGAACGGCAGAATGTCCTGGTGGTGGCGACGACGGTGTCGTTTGAGGCGAACAGCGATCTGGACAATATTTTTGGCATCAAGCTGGTGCTTCCCGGTGCGAAGGTCGGCAAAGCGCATCGCGTTGAGATTCCCAAGGATGCACAGCAGATGCTGGCTGAAGTGGCGACGTACTACCTGAATGAAGCCAAGCGGCATGGATTTGTTTTGCAGGGAATGAGTGAGCAGGTTTTTTGTGACCGGATTCTTGAGAGCGTAATCAATCCCGCGGAAGTGGAAGACATTGTGGCGCTCTGTGAGACGGCGGCGCTTTACCGTAAGCGCAGCAGGCAGGCCGTCGAGCTAGTGTTTACGCTGGAAATCCTTGAGCTGGCCATGGCTCGCGTAGTTGTAGGTTGAGCAAGGAGCATTCTGTAACCAAAACGAAAAACCGAGGGTGCCCCATACAAGCCTGCAGTTGTGTGGCACGCAGCCTGGCCCTGAGTGCCGGCCCCACCCAGGCCCTCCCAGAGGCATCTTAGACGTATAGCCGAGCGCAAACTGAATCTCGCGCTGATTGTCGGGCAGCGTGCCACGAATGGATGCTCCACCAGTCGAATTGGAACTGCGACCCGGCAGCCCGAACTGGGGATGATTGAAGATGTTGAACATTTCAGCACGGAACTGCAATTGCTGCTGCTCTGTTATTTTGAAATTCTTCGACGTGGAGAAATCAATTTAGCTCTTTGATATGGAGAAGCAAGACCCCGCGCCTTCACGTCGCGACCGGGGTCCCCGGTTTTCCTGTATCTCCGTCTTTTTTATTAGATCGTGTCCTGAGCCATCGCAGGCTTCCGGCGCACCGTTGCGTTCGCAATCAGCGGCTTGGCCCAGAAACCCACGCTCATCACGCAGGCAAAGGTGAAATACAAAAAGAGCATCCCCGTGCGAAGTCCGAAGCGATCGCCGACGTGGCCAATCACGAGCGGCACCACCGCCCCTCCGGCAATGCCGGTGCAAAGAACGCCGGAGAAGGCTCCCTGGTTTTCAGCGACGGAATTAAGTGCCAGGGACGAGATGGTGGGCCACATAATCGATGCGCAGAACCCCACCGCGGGAAAGGCAAACAAGGCCATTTTCCCGGTACCGAACAGGGCAACCGACAGCGCGCCCAGCGAGCCCAGCGAGAAGCCGACGAGCACTTTCCGGCTGTCGAACACTTTGAGAAGCAGCATGCCGAAAAAGCATCCCGCTGTCAGCATCCCCCAGAACCAGGAGACGGTTTCCGCTCCTTCCAGGTAGGGACTGTAACCGTGATACTGCGACAGGAATTTTGAGATCCAGTCAGCGGTGCCTTGTTCAGAGCCTACATAGGCGAACACACAGGCAAAGTACAGCCATACCATGGGGCGGCGCAGCAGTTGCTGGTAGGCATCCAGGGCGCCCGCCTGCTCGTCTTTGTTGCGCTTCACTACTGGAAACGGAACGGGTATGAGGCCAACGAGCATCACTGCTGTGCAGAGTGCGAAGATCCAGTACATCGATACCCACGCCAGGGCCGGCGGCACGACCGATCGCAACGCCCTGAGTAGCCAATCCTGATTGGACGAGTTTCCGAAATGGAGCACGATATACGAATACAGCAGAGGGCTCAGGAAAGACGCAATGCCGAATACCAATTGCGCAAATGCAGAATTGAAGGCGAAGTGTTCTTCTCCGCCGCTTACCCGCAGTAGAGGATTGACGGCTACCTGCATCGTGGCCATGCTGCCGCCCATGACAAATAGCGACACCACGGCGACAGGATACGAGGGCAACATTGCAAAACCAAGTGCGCCTGCAGTGGCCGTCGCAAAGCAGGCAAGGATGACAGGTTTCTCGGCGAATCGCTCCACGAGAAAGCCGGCAGGAATCGACATCACGCCGTATGCCACGAAAAACGAAAAGGGAAGAAACGCCGCCGCCCCAAGACTCACCTGAAAGCTGCGGATGATGTCAGGAACGATAGGCCCCAGAATATTAGTCAGGAACGACATGATGAAGAAGATCAGAAAAATCAAGCCAACGATGTACGGTCTTCTTGGCATGCACGGCTTTCCTTTATTCACGGTCGCTTTGCCTCTTACTTGAGATGTCACCCCGGTCATTTCATTCAGTGACAGTAACTTTTGTCCCTCGCCGGAACAGGCCCGCCTCCAACGAAGACAGGTAGCCCAGCGACAACGTCATCATCTGAAAGGGCAGCACCTCGAGAATCGGAGCGATCTTTGCCGAAGACGGCGCAATGCGCAAGGAGGCAAGCTCGGCATGGTAGCCAACCAGGAGTGCCTTTGCCGGACTATTGCTTACGTCACGAACGAGAGTTTCGTTGAGCGCTCGTGTTTCAGAAGCCCCTTCAAGAACAGCCACAAGTGTATTCTCTCGCAGGATTTCCATCGGTCCGTGGCGAAAGGCGGCACTGCTCATGGCCTCAGCGTGCGCGCCAACAGACTCTTTTGTGATCAGCGCACCCGTCCCAGCGGCTGCCAGGGATGCGCCCCGGCCCACGAAAAACAGATGATGCATGCCCTCCAGATGTGGCGCCAATTCAATTACATGTCGTTGCCATTCTTTGAGATAGGCCGTTGCGCACGGCACAGCAGTCAGCAACTCTTGATGCACCGCGTCCTGATCCTCATGGCACAGAAAGCCCGCGATGACCTGCGCGGCAGCGAGCGTGCATACGTAGGTCTTGGAGGAAACGGAGAATTCGTCGCCTGCCTCCGTCATCATCACGATATCGGCCGCCAGGCCTAGAGGGCTCGCGGCGCTGTTTGTGATGGCGAGTAAAGTTGCCTTACCTGCATTGAGTTCGAACAGCCGAATCATCTCCGCGCTTCTTCCGGATTGAGAAACCGCAATCACGAACGATGTGAGATTTAATAGTCCGGTCATGTAGTGAATCAACTCGGACGTCTCCGCAAGCACCACTTCATAGCCGGCATTCACCAATGCAAGGTAGAGCGGCGTAAGGCTGTAGAAAGATGAGCCCATACCCGTAAGCACGATCCGCTTCAAGCTGCCCTGCTGCAGGCGTTCCCGTATCCGGGCGAGTTCTTTGGGAATGCTGATGGATGCGAGCGTTGCCTCCAGTGCACCGGGCTGCGCAAGTATGTCTTCGAGATATCTTCCCTGGATAATGCGGCGTCCGTTCTCCGTCACAGGAGACTCCTTGTATGTTGAAAGCGTTGTGTCCATACCTGTGCCGCGCCAATCAGTCCCGCGTCATCCCCCAGCGAAACAAGGGCAATTTCACACAGGTGAGAAGGCACGATTGTGCAACCCCCTACCATGGCGCGGATGTCGGGAAGAAATAACTGCGCGCTTTTCATCACGCTGCCTCCCAGCAATAGGATGTCTGGGAGAAAACATGTGATGACATTCGCAATCCCGATCGCGAGATAACGAGCTTCCCGTTGTACCGCCCGAATGGCCAGTGGATCACCGCGTTCTGCCAACCGGCAAATTTCTTTTGCTGTAACCGCCTTCGGCGGGTCACCCGGTGTTCTGTTGTGCTCCATCCACGAGGACATCGCCGGCCCGCTCGCCAGGCTTTCCCAGCAGCCGTACTGGCCGCAGGTACATTGTGGGCCGGCGGGGTCGATGATCTGGTGTCCAAGCTCCGGATGGTTGCCCTTGGCGCCGCGGTAGACTTGACCGTTGAGCATCACGCCGCCGCCAATGCCGGTGCCGATCGTAATGCACACAACGGACTCTTTTCCTTTGCCGGCTCCGCAAATGGCTTCGCCCAGGGCGACAGCGTCGGCATCGTTCTCCACCGCGGCAGAGACTCCGAAGTGGCACGACAAATGTTGTGCGAGATTTCGGCCAATCCAGGTTGGAAAGAAATTGACGTCTCCGAGTTCGCCGGTCAGGGAATTCACCGGCCCTGTACAACCGATACCGATTCCATCCAGTGTGTGACCAGTAGTCTTGAGCTGGGTGCTCAAGACCTGGATCACGCCATCCATGGCAAGGTCGAATCCCTTGTCTGGTTCAGTGGGGAATTCTTCTTGTATGATCACCCGTCCCAGCGTATCGACCAAACCTACTGCGATCTTTGTACCGCCAATATCGACTGCACCAACCATCGCTGCTAATCCTTCTCCGCCTGAGTGCTCAGACAAACTTACTTCCAACTGAATACAGCACCTTCATAGGGAAGAAGGTCAACCGTCCATGAGTTGTTGCTGGATTCCCGGGTAGTTCCGTATTTGGCATCGCTGCTGAGCCTGACACCGGTATTGCGGCCCGTTGCTGTGATGCGTTCCACGCTGTGCAGCGGCTTTGAAGACGTGATGCTGACGTGTTTGGCCACAGAGGCATGATTCGTCAGAACTGCGTATCCATGATCCGCGGCGGAGAGGGAGGATACTTCGACCAGCGGTTCACTGCTAAGAAAGGGTGCAACCACACCGGTCCACTCACGAAATGCCTGGTAAATGCGAAACGCAGGCTCGTCCGTTTCGAAGGCTGCTGGCTTGCTCGCCAGGTAAGTTTCGATCGGATAAGCAGAGAGCAAGGTTTTTCCCTTGCCCACCTGGTTTGAAACCAACGCCGGCCGCCCAGCCTGATCGACAGCCACGACAGTGCCTCCCGCAATCTCAAGCGCCGCGGGCCACTGGTCTGCGCTGTCGGATGCAGGCGCGAAATGGAATGTGTCGCCCACCTTCAACGAACCAAAGGGAGCCACGATTTTCAGAGTCACTTCCTGCGGCGGTATGCGGTCCTTGAGCCGGGCGCCAAACAACAGCTCCATATTCGGGATGGCTGAGTTGCCGCTCACCGAGGCGTATACCATGCCCCCCTGCTGCACATAGGTATGGGCTTTCTCCCAGAAGTCGGAATGGACATGCGTCAACATCTCGTCTGTTCCCGTGAGCGGGGCGGGGAGCAACAGCAAAGGATAGTGGTTCCACGATGAGTATTCTCGTGGAAGATCCGACTTGATGCCGGCCTGACGCGCGAGAATGAAGGTCGACAACCAGGAACCAGTCAATAGCGTGTTTGCTTCAGAGAAATCAGGTAGGGCTTGCCCGGCTACAGCACCGCCTTCTTTTTGTGACGTGTAGGGCGCGATCTCAGGCCCAGTCAGTCCGAAGTGCGATTCGTCGCCGTGTGGTTTAGACCATTCGTCGGGCACGAGGATACCCGCCTCTGCAGGTGCAGGTTCAATTCCGGCGAGATCGAGTTTCCCGGTAAGGGCCTCAAACTCCTTGAACATCTGTGCCGCGGGACGTTCCTTGCCGTCCCACGTCGTAAATCCGAACTGCGTTTCGTGTGGCGATCGCAGATAAGGCACCTTCGCGTACTGGCTCGGAGCGGCATCGGTATAGCACCAGACCAGGAACCCGTTGGCGCCCTGTCCAAGGCTCGAGTAAAGATTCGCTCCTACCCAATGGGCAATCTGCTCGAGTCCATATTGCGCAGAAGAGGCCCCTATTTCCTGCACCATCACTGGATGCCCGGCTCCCCCCGTCAGAGCCGTGGTGAACGCGGAACCATATGTGCCGCGCACCGAAAGCATCGGGTCGGGGAAGAGCTTTGGCTCGTAGATGGTGTAGGGGTGAACACTGAAGAAGTCGACTTCCGGAGTCAGGTTATCCGGACGAAAGGGGCCATGGTTCAGATCCTGCGTCGCTGTTCCGACAACCATCAGATGATTCGGGTCGTACTTGCGAATGGCATTGGCAATCAGCCGCGTCCAGTTGATTGCCATCGAATCCGTGGTAGAGTTCTCTACGATCCAGAAAGGTGGCTCGTCCGTAAGGTCCCATGACAGGATGGCATTCGCTTTAGCGAAACGCTTACCCATCTCCAGCGCGAAGTCGGTTTGGTAGCGCAGCATGTCAGGGTCGGTGTAGGGATGTCTTCCTTGCCGGTAAGGCACATCCCAATAGGCCTCGCCTACTTCTCCGCCGATGAACAATTGCGGTTGCAGATAAATCTGGTAGCGATTCGCCAGTGTGATGAGGAAGTCCAGCTGCCGAAAGGCTTCAGCGTTATAGTCACCCGGCCGCGGTTCGAACCAGGCCCACACAAGATCCAGGCGAACAGTATTAAAGCCCAGCTCATGCATCTTTGCAAAATCCTGTTCAATCGATACAGGATCCCATTGATAAGGCCACTGCATCGCTTTGACTGCAGGCACCCAATTCGCGCCCACAGAAATAAACCGCCGTCCTCCGCGGGTGAAGTAGGTTCCGTCGAGGCGAACAGCCTCGAGTGGCGCAGGCTCTTTCGTGCTGGCGGCAGCCTTCTCGCCGGCGGGCTGCTCTGCTAAGCAGCCGAGGCTCGCCGCTGCACTAAGAATGAGAAGGGTGGAGACAGCCCGAAATCTGCTTCCGATCTGGCTCGTTTCCGTATACCCGGAGCGTTGTGACATGGCGACGCCTTTTCTGAGAGGTGACGAGAGTAAATACGCTAGAAAATAAGCTTGAAAGCAAACTGAAGCTGCCGCGCACTATGAACGGTGGTCGATATACTACCCGCCTGGGACGTATCCACATCCGCGTTCGGTATACCGAACTCCGGATGGTTGAATACGTTAAACGCCTCGGCGCGGAATTGCAGGTCGAGCGACTCACGTAGATTGAAGTCCTTGAAAATCGAGGTGTCCACGTTGTATTGTGCTGGCCCTCGAAGTGTGCCCACCCCTGCGTCGCCAAAGTTGGTGGCGAAAGTCTGGCCGGGCGCAAGAGTGGGAATGGCATAGGCGCCCGGGTTATACCAACACAGTACCGACTGGCTTCCAGAGCAAGACGAACCGGTCGCGTTGGCGAAGCTATAGGGCTTACCGGTCACGTCTGGTCGAGGGGCTCCCGATGACGTGTTTGTGGGGTCGAAGGAGAGAACAGGAGTAAAGGCCTGCCCCGAATAGAATGCAAGGATGCCTTGCGACTGCCAGCCGCCTGCCACAATCTTTGTGAGACCATTGCCGCGCAGAAACCGCTGCCCTGGGCCGAAGGGTAGATTGTAAGACCAGGCCGATGTGAGCTGGTTACGAAAATCTGGCGATTGGTCGCCCCGTTCTGCCCGCAAATCGTATACGTTTTGTGGACCCGCAAATTCGTTCTCGGGTGTCTGGCCAATCGTATGCTGCCATGTGTAAGACGCCAGTGTGCTCCAGTTTGCAGAGAAGCGTTTTTCAAACTTGGCTTGCAACTGGTGCGTGATCGAATCGGCGATATTAGAGTTGCTACGAATCGCCGCAATATTCGGAACCGTATCGTAATAGGGGCGGCCGTAGTTGGGCGCCGGACCGAAGTTGCTGTCCTGGGGCTGCAGCGCCTGGTTCAGGTTGTAGACATAGGAAAGGTGCACGCCATGCGTGCCGACATAAGCAAGCTGAAATACTGAGTCTTTGCCCAACTGATCTTCTACGTTCAGATTCCATTCCTCAATCGCGGTCGTAGGGTTGCGGAAGGGAACCGCACTCGCAGTGCCCGAAGGATTCTCAAGTGTGGGATAGGTCCGCGCCGGGAAGCCCTGCGAGAGCCGGAGGCCAGGTGTCGAAGCCGGATAAGTAAAACTCTGGCTATAAAATAGTCCTGTCGGATTGTAAGGTAGCTCGGAGTCTCCCTGCGTGCCCTGCAGGTCGTAAAAGATACCGAATCCACCACGAATCGCGAGGGGACCGCTGTGTGGTGTCCAGGAAAAACCCACACGCGGTGCAAAGTTCTTTTTCGGCGTTTCTACATTGCCAGTCCGGCTCACGCCATGCATCTGCGGTGCTACAAACTGGCCCGTGGCAAAGTCGAAATTAGCCAGCCGATCGTGCTGCTCCACGTATGGCGTGTAGAGATCCCAACGCAGGCCGAGGTTCAGGGTCAAGCGCGGCGTTATCCGGTAGTCATCCATTGCATAGGCGCCAAGCTCCAGCCAGCGAATACCGAAGAGTCCCTTTTGCCCGTAGCGCGCAGCCGCAACCGGATAGCCGGCAAGAAAGCTCGCCAGGGGTGCGCCACCCGTACCACTTACAAGATCTTCGGTAAACTGCTGGTCGAAGCTGAAGTCGCCGCGGGCGTTCTGCGTTTGATCGAAGCCGTTCAACCGCCGGCGAATATCGACGCCCACCTTGAATGAGTGCGAACCACGGATGTAAGTGAACGAATCGAGATACTGATAATTGTTTTCGCGGAGTAACTCCGGAAAGTAGTCCTGATTACCTAGGTTGCTCAGTCCGGAGATAGCAAAATTAGGGAGGCCACCCGTAGCTACAGGATTCTGCGGATCGAAGATTCCCGGGATGCCGATGGGAGTCGAAAGATCCTCGTTGGCAAAGAACGGAATGGCATCGACCACATAGCGCATGTAGCCGAACTTGAATTCATTGATCTTGTTCGCGGTGAAAGTATGCACATCGCTGATTCCGGCAGCACGCGCCAGATCATTGATGTGACCTGAAAAGAACCCGCCTCCGGCCTGTCCAGGGAAAGGGTCAGGTTGGGTTTCATTGACATTGCCGAACTCGAACGTGGCAAAGAAGCTGTCTTGACCGGTAAGTTGATGGTCGACGCGGATGTCGAAGGAATCCTGGTTATTGACCAAAGCGGGATTCGACAGGTAATTATTAGCAGCTCCAGGCAAATTGGGCCCTGGATACAGAGCGGCAATATTCAGAGCAGCAGGATCGATGGAAGCAGAAGGGATGATGTTGCCGGGGAAGGGGCTGCGCGCACCGGTGACCGGATTATAAGTAGTCGGGTCATAGATCTGGCCGGTGTCGTATCCGTTAGACGCCGTCACCCCTGTCAGCAAATCCGAGAAGTTCCCTGAACGCTCGGCAAGCGACGGAACCGTGCTGACTACCGTTTGTGACTGATTGATGCGTGTGCCCTGGTAGTCCATGAAAAAGAAAGTCCTGTTCTTGAGAATCGGGCCGCCCAGCGTTCCGCCAAACTGGTTCTGCTTGAAGGGCGGTATGGGTGAGGATCCGCTGTCGAAATAGTTGCGGGCATCGAAGGCGGAGTTACGAATGAATTCGAACGCATCTCCATGAAATTGGTTGGTGCCTGACTTAAGCGCCACATTCACTACGGCGCCGCCCTTGCCGATATCGGCGGCAAAGCTGCTGGTCTGCATCTTGAATTCAGCAATCGCATCGACGGACGGCTGAATCACTTCGAAACCAATCTGCTGCTCATTGTTATCGAAACCATTGAGCAGAAAGTTATTGTTGGTGGCACTGAGTCCGTTCGCCTGGATTGCCCCGTTCCCTCGCTCGTTCTCTGGAATAGAGCCTTGTTGCACGATACCGGCCGGTCCTTGATTTACGCCCGGTGTCAGGTAGGCGAGTTGGATGAAGTCGCGTCCGTTGAGCGGCAGAGAAGTGATAGGTCCCGCGGTAATCACCTGGCCTACAGAAGACGTTCCCGATTCAAGAAGAGGTTCTGACGCCGTGACTGTGACGACCTGATTCACCTCACCCACCGTGAGCGTAACGTCGAGTGTCAACACCTGCGTAACCGTCAGTTGGAAAGGCGCTTCAACTACCTTCTGGAAGTTCGCATGTTCGACCGTTGCCGTATACGTTCCTGGCTGCAACTGGGTCACTACGAATTGGCCCGTAGCATCTGTCGTCACCGTATGGCGAATATTGGTGCCGGTGTTTTCCACCGTAACCGTGGCTGCGGGAACCACAGCGCCCGAAGTGTCATGAACGGTACCCACGATTCTGCCCGATTCCACCTGGGACGAGCCGGGGATGGCCGAGAGGATGAACAGCACAAAGAGTGCAGCGGGTGCGAAGCACCAGATAAGCAGTTTGGCCGGGCGCTGTGAAGTCATGGAGCCTCCTAATGAAGGATGGGGTGGGAAATCGGGGCCTACCCTAGGGGACGCCTATAAACATAACATCATATGTGGATATCATGTCAAGAAATGAAGCCGCATCTTCTGAGAAGCCATAGCAAGCCTGTAAACTTACGATCACAAGTCATGGAGCCGAGCTACGTAGTGGAAGAAGAGCCAACCAAACGGACGGGTGTGGCGCCGGATACGGGCATCATTCTCGACCCGAAAAGCTTCGTTCCCTATTACGAGCAAATCGTCGCCCAAATTCGAAACGCTATTCGCATCGGCCGCCTGCATCCCGGCACCGGCTTTTACTCCGAAGGGGAAATCGCCCGTTCCCTGGGCATCAGCAAGATGCCTGTTCGGCAGGCCTTTCAGAAGCTGCGTGATGAAGGTTTGCTGATCATTCAGCAGGGTAAAAGACCCGCGATCGGCACCGAAAGAGTCCCGTGGGATTTTCAGCGCCTCAGAGGATTCAGCGAAGAGATGCTTCGCAAGGGGCTAACCCCTTCAGCCCGGGTTTTGTCACTCGACGAGCAGCCTCCAGAAGCATCTGTGAGGGCGGCTCTCAGCTTGAATCCGGATCAGAACGTCTACCGGTTGAAGCGCCTCAGGTATATCGACCGGCAGCCGGTCGCCGTGGTCACGAGCTATTTACCCGCCCACATTTTTCCCGGTATAGACCAGCTCGATCTGGCGAATCAGTCGTTGTACTACATTATCGAGCGTCTCTATAGCAGGCCATTGCAGCGCGCGGACGAAGTCATTGGGGCCAGGAACGCAGGGCCGGAAGAGGCAGCCATCCTGCAGACGTCTGCCGGCAGTGCGCTTCTCATCATTACCGAGACAACCTACGATGTTCAGCAGGTGCCCGTGGAGTACAGCGTGTCGCTCCTCCGAGGGGACCGCTACACTGCATTCGTCACCGCAGTCCGTAAGGAGTAGCTACCTTGCTCCATGGAACACAACCCCACCTCAAATTCCCACCGCAAAAAAGAATCAAAAAAATATCAACCTTACCCACTAAGGTACGGGGAAAATTCAGAGAAAACCGTACCTCAGGGCCTGAAGACCGCAGAGTTCCGCGATGCTGGCGGTACGGCTATAATAAAGCTCGCTGCGGCGAGGTAGCCGTGCCCTTCCATAAAGGTCATCGGGGCTCGGAAGACATCAATATGGAAAGGCCCGTCCCTGCGGGACTGTTCGGTGGCAACCCGGGAATTCATTTTGTTTTTGCGCTCATTGCCGGCTGTTCAAGCTGGCCAGGAATCCCTGCTGGGGTGCGGCATAGCGCACAATCACGGTTTGGATTTGATAGGGTGTGACCGGTACGGTGATCTTGTTTCCACCGGAAACAGCGAGTGGTTCGCCTTCCGGCTTCTCCATCAGGTTTGCTACGGTTGCCGAGAGGACCCCCGGAGGGAGCGTCAGCGTAACGTTGCCTGATTGACCCGCCCACTCGTAGAAGCGCACCAGCAAGCCATCTCCCTCTTCGGTCTTCTTCATCGCGGTCATCACGACATTCTCAGGCTCCACTTTGACGAAGGAAAAGCTCCCCGGGAGTTTCCCCGCGTGCGGCGAAACCTGCGTGGCTGAGAGCCGGTAGTTATAGCCGTACCCCTGGCGCACGGTGAGGGCCTGTTTCCATGTGCCCTCATGGGGATACAGAGCGTAGGAGAAATGCTGATGTCCCTGGTCGGCTTCTGGATCAGGATCGGTTGGTGAACGCAACAGTGACAGGCGTAGAACGTTGCCCTTGGCGTCATAGCCGTACTTCGATTCGTTGATCAGGCTGAATCCATTTTTCTGGTCGCCCAGGTCGGCCCAGCGCATTGCGGGGACTTCGAACTTTGCATCTTCGACACTGTTGTTGCGTGTGGTCGGCCGCTCGATCGAACCATAGGGAATCTCGTAAGTGGCCTGTGGACCAGAGGCGGCGAGAGGAAAGCCGGCTTTGAGCAGTTTGTGACGTTCGTGCCAGTCGATATCGTTCACAACATCGACGCGGGGTAAACCGCTGTAGACCGTGATGTCCTGCACGAAAGTAGAAGCCTGCCAGTGGCGGGTAACTCGCACCACGGCGCGCAGAGCATTGTGTTCAACCAATTGGACCGCATCGACCATCGTGAGATCGGTGAAGACCTTGGCAAAGCCGGCGTCGATGTTCCAGGCGTCGTATTCCTTGGGTGTGTCGACGAAGGCTTGCAAAAGATTGCCGCAGCCGCCGGCAGCGATGGCGTCGAAGTTGGTTTTCTTGTTCACCAGGCTGCTAATGCAGCCGGTCTTTGGGTCGATCACGACACGGAGAAACTGGTTCTGCAGCGTGTGGCCATCGGCGCTTACCTCGATGCCAGGGGCTGTTGACGCCTTGGCCGTGGGTCGCGCGTAGACCAGCTTGTAGCCCATCGACGGAACTTCGGGCACCAGGGTCTTCACGCTGAAGGTGTGGGTGGCTGGGTTGGTGAGCGCGGTTTCGCTCTGCAGCACCTTCCCGGAGGCATCGACAATTTCGATCGCTGGGGATGCTGCCGGCAACTGTACAGGGAAGTCGACGAGGTCGGTGCGCTCCCAGGCCAGCGGATTGAAGACGAGCACGGGTACACCCTTGCTGTTGCTTTGCGTGTCGATATAGCTGGCAATGGTGTTCGACGCCTGGCTGGTGGCTGCCTCGGCGGTAAAGCGCACCATGTCGTAATCCTTCTGCGCGTCCCCGTAGATGACTCCGATGCCCGACCCCGCAGCCAGATCGTGGAATTGGTTAAACAGTACCTTTTTCCATGCTTCGTTCAGTTGCGGTGCGGGGTAGGGTGTTCCGTTCAGCCAGGCGAGCGAAGACCATTTTTCTGCATTCAGCAATTGCTCTTCACTCTCGCGCATGTTGCGTTTATGTGTAGCCTGCGTGGTGAAGACTCCGCGGTGAAACTCGAGATAGAGTTCGTCGTTCCAGACGGGCAGGCTCCACTGCCCGGCGGGCGGTTGCGGAAGCTTCGTATCGCCCGCAGCCAGAGTCTTGTAGTTCCAGACAGGGCTATGCGCGGTATCCAGTTGTTTTTCGACCGTGGAGAAGAAACTTTGTGCGCTGCCGAAGTTGAGCTGCGCGTAGGCCTTGCCGGGTGAGAGCCAGCGATCGCCGGAGTCGAGCATGGCGCGGGTGGGGCCACCGCCATGGTCGCCAATGCCGTAGAGGTGCATCATTTCGGTGGTTCCGGGGTTGGTCTGTACGGCGTGAGCGTACGCTTTCGCCATATCCACCGGCTCGATCTCGTTTACGTAGTCATGAGGGAAATACGTAAGCACGCGGCTGCCATCTGGAGACTGCCACCAGAAGAGCTTCAGCGGTAGCTGGTTGGTCTCGTTCCACGTCATCTTTTGCGTCACAAAGTAGTCGACGCCAGAACGCTTATAGATCTGTGGCAGCTGCCAGTTGTACCCGAACGAGTCCGGGTTCCAGCCGATCCGTACATCGACGCCGAAGCGGGACTGGAAGTAGCGCTTGCCGACGAGCAACTGGCGAACCTGCGATTCGCCGTCCGGCATGTTGAGGTCGGGCTCGACCCACATGCCGCCCACCATTTCCCAACGGCCCTCTTTGACGCGATCCTTGATCTGTTGGAAAGCCCCTGGGTATTTCTGCTCCATCCACTCGTCGTACTGGGCAGCGGACTGCGCGAACGTATATTTCGGATACTCGTTCATGAGCTGCAGGGCGGTGCCGAAGGTTTGCCGTACCACCTCGACCGTTTCGGTCCACGGCCAGAGCCATGCGGCATCGATATGGGCGTTGCCGGTGAGATGAATATTGGCCATCTGCAGAGCAGGCCGCAGGGTCATGACCGATTCATGGGCGCTGCGAAGGGAAACATCGAACGCCTCTTGTTTTGCGGCGCCTAAATCGGCCAGGCTGACCTTTTGAATGAAGGACTGCAGCTTTTGTGCAGTGTCGCTTCCTCCGTCGCCGAGAGCCGGCAGCAGCACCGAAGCGGCCACGGCTTCCTCACGAAAATCCTCAGGATTAGGACGGTTGGCCGCGAACTGAATCGTCTGTTCCGACTCGCGAAAACGCTTCTCGTTGGCGCTGTGCAGCAGCTTCACGGCCACCAGGATCTTGTCTCCCGGATGGGCATTGGGGAAGAGCGTGATGGCTTCGAGATCCGTACCCATGGCGACGCGGCGTCCGTCGAAATAGACGATCTGGGTCACGTCGTCGTCCGTCCTCAAGCGGAATGAGATCTGCGTCCCGGTCAGATCGTAGCCGTTGAGCGTTTTGGGTACTTCGATCACGGCCCGCATCCATACGGCCTCGGCCGATAGCTTTGAAGGGGCGCTCACGGCAGGCCACGCGCTGTCGTCGAGCGCTGGGGACTCGCCGTGTGGCAGATCGCCGGTGTGCTCACGCCAGGTGGGCGCCGGCAGGTCTGACAGGCTTGCCAGCTTATCGAGAATGGCCTGAGACGCGGGGTCGAGCAGAGAGGGCAAGGGCGCTTCGCTGAGGTTTTGCGCGCTTGCGGGGTAGCCAGCCATAACACGAAAAGACAGGCAGAAGAGGCAGAGCAGAGCGCGTAAACCTTTGGCAGACAACATGATTCTAAGTTCCTCTGAACGAAAGTAGAAATGGAAACCCAGCTTAGCAAGCTTCGCAGGGCAGGGCAAAAGAGGGTGGCCCTGTGTTAACTTGGGCTTGCTGATCCGCCCCGGTTCGAGACGGACCACAGATACCGGCGGAGATCACTCTTCATGGTTCAAGCGGCTGTAACCAAAACAACCCTCGCAAGCGATTCCACACCCAGCAACTACCGCGCGATGGCGATGGTGACCACCCTGTTCTTCATGTGGGGGTTTCTTACGTCGCTCAACGACATTCTTGTTCCGCACCTGAAGGCGATTTTCGACCTGAACTATACCCAGGTTATGCTCATCAACTCCGCCTTCTTCGGATCTTATTTTGTCTTTGCCATTCCCTCGGGCCGGGTGATTGAGAAGATCGGCTACAAGAAGACCATGGTGCTCGGGTTACTGATCATGGCGGTCGGAGCCCTGTTGTTTGTGCCGGCGGCCAATGCGCCGTCGTTTGAGCTCTTTCTGGGTGCGTTGATCGTGTTGGCAGGGGGAGTTACGGCTCTGCAGGTATCGGCCAACCCCTATGTAACCGTTCTCGGTCCGCCGCGCACCGCTTCCAGCCGGTTGAACCTAACGCAGGCGTTCAATTCGCTGGGAACGACGATTGCTCCTTACGTGGGTGGATTGCTGATTCTGGCGGCTGCGCCTATGTCTGCCGGCGAGATCAAGAAACTCTCGGCAGCGGCGCTGCTGGCATACCGCCAGCAAGAAGCCTCTACGGTGAAGATGCCTTACATCGGCATAGCGCTGGCGCTCACTGCGCTTGCGTTGGCGATCGCCATGTTTAACTTGCCGAAAATCGAGGCCACGCGAGAGTTCCGGCCTATGGGAGAGACAGATGCGGCCGCGCGCGACCTGTGGAAACAGCGCCAGTTGGTGTTGGGTGCGGTGGGCATTTTTCTCTATGTAGGTGCCGAGGTGGCTATCGGCAGCTTCCTGATCAACTATTTCACGCAACCCAATATCGGCAACGTGGGGGTGAAGGCGGCTGCGGGCCTCGTTTCGCTCTACTGGTTTGGCGCCATGGTTGGCCGATTTATCGGCGCTGCCGTGTTGCAAAAAGTGCCGGCACGGCCCGTGCTGGGTACCGTCGCGGTCGTGGCTTGTTGCCTGGTGCTGACTTCCATGCTCAGTACCGGCTGGCTGGCGATGGTGACCATTATTCTTGTCGGGCTGTTCAACTCGGTCATGTTCCCCAACATTTTTTCGCTGGGCATCGAAGGACTGGGGCCGCTCACCGGCAAGGGTTCGGGCCTGCTGATCATGGCGATTGTTGGCGGAGCGATTATTCCCGTGGCGGAGGGCGCCCTGGCGGATCGCATTGGCATTCACCATGCATTCATATTGCCTGCCCTCTGTTATGTATACATCGCTTACTACGGCTATCGAGGGTCAGTACACAAGACCGCTCCAGCCGTAGCCTAGTTGGGTCGCCGCATCGAGGTTTTCTTGGACTATAATCGGCTGCAATGCTGAGTCGCCGCACCAATCCGACAGTACGTCGTTCGCTCTGGGTGGCTCTTGGCCTCTTTTGCTGTGCGCTCATTGCCTTTTCCGTAGTAGTCCAGGTTGGGCATACGCATGCTGCCGGACAAGCAGTTCAGTCCGATTGCGCGCTTTGCCATACGGCGCACGTTGTTGGAGAACCAGCCGTTGCGCAATCGTTGCCACACACGGTCTGGATCGTGGCTGTGGTGCCTTCTGCGCTTCAGCCGATTCGCGCCAAAGACTTCTTTGCATTCTCTCTCTTTACCCGGCCTCCGCCTGTGGACGTTGCTTTCGCTTAAAGCAATGTCAATGTAAAACCCACAGGATCCACCGGAGGCCCGTATGCCTGGGCATAGCCTCATTCATAAAAAGCATCGTTGGTTGATTGCCGCGGTCGCGATCTTCTGCTGCACGCTGATTGCGTTCAGTGGAATCGTCCAAATTGCGCACACCCACCCGAACGGCCAGTGGGCACAGTCTGATTGCGCGCTTTGCCACACGGCACACGTCGTCGTTCAGGCGACGGTTCCGCAACCTTTGCGGCAGCCTGTCAGGGTTGTGGCAAGGGTTGCGACAGCGCTCGAACCCATCCGGGCTCAGCGGTTCTTTGTCTTCTCCCAGTTCACGCGGCCTCCGCCTGTGGACCCTGCTTCCGCCTAAAAGCAAGGTCGAATTCAAAAAACACAGAATCCCTGGAGGCTCTCTATGCGCACCCTCGCGCGACGTATCGTCGTTTTTCTATTCCTATGTGCCGGCACCGTGGCACCGCAATTACTCAACGCTCAGTCTGCCGGCAGCGCCGGGACCATTATCGGCACCGTGACTGATCCTTCGGGCGCAGTGGTCGCCGGCGCCACGGTTTCGGTCAGCAACCCGGTCAGCGCTTATTCCCGCACGGTGGTGACCGACAAATCCGGGCGATATCAGTTCACGAATCTGCCGCTGAACCCGTATCACGTCACGTTCAGTGACACCGGTTTTGGCTCCGCAGCGCAGGATTTAGATGTGCGTTCCACGGTGCCGGTCACGCTGAACATGGCTTTGCAGGTAGGTGCAGCCTCAAGTACGGTGACAGTCGAAGGCGGTCAGGACCTGCTGGAAAATGACCCAACTTTTCACACGGATGTGGACCGCGGACTTTTTCAGAAGCTGCCGCTAGAAAGCCAGTCCTCTTCCGTCAGTTCGCTGGTTACGCTCGCGTCGCCTGGAGTAGCAGCCGATTCCAATGGCCTCTTCCATGGGCTGGGCGATCACGCATCGAATTCTTTTTCTGTCGATGGCCAGCCCATCACAGATCAGCAGAGCAAGGTTTTCTCCAACCAGATCCCTTCTAACTCGATTCAGTCGATCGAGGTAATTTCTGGCGCGCCTCCGGCAGAGTTTGGCGGAAAGACCAGCCTTGTGATCCAGGTGACGACTCGATCGGGTCAGGGTGTCACGAAGCCGACGGGCAGCTTGAACACGGCTTATGGAGCCTTTGGGTCTGCTACGGGAGCGTTCGATCTGAGCTATGGGGGCGAACACTGGGGCAACTTTGTTGAGTTGGACGGACTGAACACGGGCCGCTTTCTTGATCCGCCGGAATTCGTGGTTTTCCACGACAAGGGCAACGAGGTGAACCTGTTCGATCGAGTGGATCGTCAGCTTACGGATGTGGACTCAGTCCATTTGAACCTCAATTACAGCCGGTCGTGGTTTCAGACGCCCAATGCCTATGACAATTTGAATGTAAAAAATGTGGTGAGTGGTGGCAGTGGAAGCGACCCTGTTTTTGGCGCGGCCGGTAATACAGATCAGCGATCGAAGATTGAGACATTCGATATCGCGCCCAGCTACACGCGGATCACGAGTGCGAACTCTGTGTTCAATTTTGGCGGGTATGTACGCAGAGATGCTTACAACTATTATCCCAGCGCCAACCCGCTTGCCGATCTGGGGCCGCTTCAGACCTCTTCCATCGCACAATACCGAACGCTGACCAACGCTGGGCTGCGCACGGATTTCTCCTATGTGAAGGGAATTCACAATATCAAAGTGGGTGCGAATTACTCGCAGACGTTTCTTCGTGAGAACGACGACCTTGGTGTGGTCAGCGCTACTTACAATTCGCCCTGCGTTGACAACCTTACCGACAACAGCCCGCAGCCAGGATTTTCTGACCCGGCCCAGTGCGCTGGGGCAGCGCTTGCTTCCAACGATCCTGCCGTCAATCCGGCTGGAACCTACGACGCAGGGCTTGCTCCCTATGATCTGACACGCGGAGGCAGCTTCTACCACTACGTCGGTCGCACCGATGTTAAGGAACTGGCACTCTACGCCCAGGATCAGATCAAGGCCGGGAACTGGCTCTTTAACGTCGGCATGCGTGGTGATTTTTACAATGGGCTTACCACCGCCCGGCAGGCAGAACCTCGCGTAGGCATCGGCTACACCGTCAAACAGACCGACACGGTGCTGCGTGTTTCCTATGCGCGTACGCTGGAGACGCCATTCAACGAAAACCTTGTTCTCTCAAGTTCGGGTTGTCTCAATAGCGTTCTGGCTCCACTGCTGGCCTGCACACCGGGAGTGTCGGGAACACTGCAACCTGGTTTCCGCAACGAGTTCCACGCAGGCTTCCAGCAGGCTGCGGGCAAGAACTTCGTCTTCAGCGGCGATTACATTTGGAAGTACACGCACAATGCATTCGACTTCAGCATACTGGGCAATACGCCCATTACGTTCCCGATAGACTGGCACAATTCGAAGATACCGGGCTTTGCGCTGCGCGCGGATGTACCGAACTTTCACCATCTCAGCGCATTCGTAGTCATGTCTTCGGTGGCTGCACGGTTCTTTCCGCCACAGTCGGCGGGAGCCGGGGCGACCGTGGGGCAAGGGGGATATCCCTTCCGCATCGATCACGACGAGCGGTTCAACGAAACAACCCATGTGCAGTACCAAGTGCCTGGGAGCCACTTGCTCAGGCCGTGGATCTCGTTCAACTGGCGTTACGATAGCGGTCTGGTTGCGGGGTCTGTGCCTTGCTACAACGTTACCGATCCCAATAGTCTCTGCAACCCGATCAACGGTGGCCCCTCGGTCACTTTGCCGGGTGGTGAACCGGGAATCGACCTGAGCAGCCTGACGGCAGACCAGGAGTTCGAGGCTGGTCTTAGCTGCGGCGGGGTCAAAGCAACACCCACGACGCCGTTGCCGAGCCCATGCCCGGCCGCCGAACTTACATCGAACCTGGTTAAGGTGCCGGCGCCCGGAACAGAAAACGACGATAATAACCCGCCACGCATTCAGCCACGTAATCTCTTCGATGCATCCATCGGCGAAGAAAACATCTTCAAGGGAGACCGTTACAAGTGGAGTGTGCGCTTGACGGCGATTAACCTCGCCAATAAGTATGCGCTCTACAACTTTCTATCGACGTTTAGCGGCACGCATTACGTGACGCCGCGAGCGATGTCGGCAGAGATTGGTTTCCACTTCTAGCCCAATCGGCTTGTCTTTTCAGCTTCCGAGGCGGCGCGCATCAGCCGTCTCGGAAGCCGGCTCTTTGAAAGGAGGCGGTTGTGGCTGGATTGATTTCCGCAGGGAAAGGCAGCAAGCGGCGAGTCCGGCTGATACGGTGGAAGCGTTCCGAGACCGTTGGGCTGGCTGTGGTTCTGGTCGTGGTGGTGATCGAGACGATTTGCCTCGCGTTGTGGTTGATGAGTCACGCACTCGACTAAGCAAGGCCTGCTTGCATCCGGGGCAATGGGCCACCGGCGCATCCGCGCCCGGCCCTAGAGAGCGCCGGACTCGAGGTAGGGCAGCATGGCGGCGCCCAATAAGCCGGCGTCTGGCCCGGTGGCGGCTGGCACCACATAGGTCTTACCCGCGGTGTAGGGCTGGTCTGTTTCCGGTTGGGTGAGGTTATAGATGTAGCTGAGGCGGCGGAGTTCCTCGAACATGGTTGGGGCAAACAGATCCCAGCCGCTGACCACGCCTCCGCCGATGACATAGAGAGGCAGGTTAAGGAGGTTGATCAGCATGGCCAGCGTCACGCCCAGGTATGTGCCGGCTTCGGCGAAGATCTGACGTGCAGGCTCGTCGCCCTCGCGTGCCAGGGTCGCGAGATCGCGAGCCGTGAATTCGCTTTGATTCTGGATGCTGCGGGCGATCTGTTTGGCGATGAGGGGGGCGCTGCCGCGTGCGGCCGCCCTGGTTGCCGCGCGGCCGATCGCTGTAGCGGAGGCATATTGCTCGATGCAACCGCGGCCGCCACAGCCGCAAGGCAGGCCGTTTTCGACGATGGGAATGTGGCCGCCCTCGCCGCCCATGCCAATCATGCCGTGCCAGATCTTTCTATCGAGAATGACGCCTGCGCCGACACCTGTGCCCAGGGTCAGCATGCACATGGAATCGCCCGGCATCTCCTTGCCGGCACCGCTTTTCCACTCGGCCAGAGCGGCTGCATTGGCGTCTTTATCCACGACCACGGGCACGTGGAGATTGGCCTCCATGGCGTCTTTCAGCAAAAAGTTATTGAAACCGGGCAAGTTGGGCGGGCGAAGGAATTTGCCCGCCGGCAGTTCCATGGGTCCGGGAGCGCCAATACCCACCCCCATCAACTGATAACCGGGGCCGCATTGGTCGAGCACCCGCCGGATGCCGTCGCACATATCGCCGACGACCACGAGCGGGCCATGGCTCACACGGGTCGCAAGATTCATGTACGCGAGCCGCTTCCAGGTGGAATCGAACGCAGCGATGCGGAGGTTGGTACCCCCCAGATCGATACCGACCGTGACCCGTTCTTTCTTGCTGGTTGTTGCTACGTCCGGTTTGCTCACGCGTTACTACCCCTTTTGGTACCTTCACCACGTTAACAAGCCGCGGGGTTTGGGGGCTACTGCGAAACGGACGGTAGGGACAGTTTGGGCAGTGTGAAGCGATTCCCGGCACCATGGTAATATAAGAACTCTTGGGCGGTTAGCTCAGTTGGTTAGAGCGCCTGCCTTACAAGCAGGATGTCGGGGGTTCGAGTCCCTCACTGCCCACCAAGCCCCTTCCTCAGCCTTTTTCCCAAAAAAGACACACAGACATCAGTACTTGTGCCGAATTGCGGCTCTCGCGCTTGAGCATTGGTGCCAAGGTCGTATTTTCGCTTGCTTTCCTGAATGTTCTAATTGCGTCAACTTCAGGACCGATCATCTGAGAGACGAGTGATGACGCAAGCAAAATCGTGCCGTGGGGCCTTGAGTCCGAGAGAAATGAAAGAATTGGAAGAGGATGCAGACCTGCGTCTCTACACCTGTGGAGTGTGTGGCAAGAGGAATCTGTACGCGGTGAAAGATGAGGCAGGGAAATGGGGGCCGGAACCTCACAAGGCGCCCATGCCGCTGGAGCGTGCCCGGACCGGATGAGGAGCGGCCTGATGCTGCGAAGGCGCTACTTCGCGGAACAATCGGTGTGGCCGGTATCTGCGACGCTCGCAATGAGCCATGTTCCCTCGGTGCGGACGAGGTTGAATAGATCCGTACCGCAGTGTTCGACCTTGCCATCCACCAGAAACTCGAAAGGCGCCCAGACCATAGCCAGGTCCCTGTCAATCCTCACCAGGGGATCGTGAATGCGTTCCGCGATGCGTGTCTTCCCCGGTTTTCCCACGCGCTCGGCAAAGGCATCGAACGTCATCTGATCCGCCTTGCCATCGCGCATCAGCACCATGGCGCCGCCGGGCAGCAAGGGCTTCTTGATCGCTGCCGCGTCGCGCCTGGCCATGCCGTCGAACATCGCGTGGATGGGAGCGAGCACCCGTTCCTCTTCTGGTGTCAGGGCTTGTAATGAGGCAGCCGGCAAGATGGCTGCTGCTGCCGTTCCGGCAAGTAACAGCGAGAGACGCAATCGGCGTGAAATCTTCATAGACCTCGTTTTCGGGTGCGCGCAGGCAATACAGGGCAAGCCTACAGGAAAATAAATTGTCCTGGGTCCCTCATGGAAAGACGATCACCCGCAGCGGGCGTCGGCCTTGCTTCGCTAGCGAAGGGCGCAGCTTGCGTCGATCACCTTGTTGCACTAGAGTGAGGGTCGTGTTTCGCGTACACCCTGTTTGCGGAGGTCGCTTTGAAGAATCTGCTCGCCCCGGCGCTCCTGTTTGTCAGCCTTTCCGCTTTCGCTCAGAAGGCGGCGGTTCCCGCAATCGACTTCACTTCGGTTCCGAATTTCTTCAAGCTTCCGCCTGACATCTATTTCGGAGAGGCCGCTGGTGTGGCGGTCAACTCCAAAGGCCATATCTTCGTTCTTTCGCGCGGCAATACCACCGGACCGGCCTATGGAGCGGCGTCGACGCAACTGCTCGAATTCGACCACGAGGGCCAGTTCGTGCGCGAAATCGGTCACAATCTGTATGCGTGGTCGTTCGGTCATGCCGTGAAGGTCGATGCGGAAGACAATATCTGGGTCGCCGATAAGGGCTCGGACATGGTCATCAAGTTTGATCCGGAAGGGCGCGTGGTGATGGTGTTCGGCCGCAAGCAGGAGGCGTCTGACGAGGGCACCGAACCGCTCAAGCACGTCAAGCCCCCCTTGCCGCCAGTCGATGGAATGTTTCGCCAGGTGACCGATATGGCGTGGGATAGCGCGGGCAATACCTATATCAGTGATGGTTACGTGAACTCACGGGTGGCGAAGGTGGACAAGGATGGCAACTGGATCAAGTCCTGGGGCGAGCCAGGCGATAAGCCTGGTGAGTTCATTACTCCGCACAGCATCGCTGTGGATGCGAAGGGTAATGTCTACGTGGCGGATCGCGGCAATCGCCGTATCCAGGTGTTTGACGGTGACGGGAAGTTCCTTCGCCAGATCGTGATCGACGTGCCGTTCGATCAGAATGCGCGGCCGGCGATCGGGCCGAAGCCGGCGCCAACCACCAGCGGCAACCTGGTGATGCAGCCTGGGGCTCCGTGGGCGATCTGCATTACGCCGGGGCCGAACCAGGTGCTGTTTGCATCGGACGCTTATCCGGGCCGGATCTACAAGATGAGTCTGGATGGCAAGGTGCTGGGCTATCTGGGCGAGGCTGGCAAGCAGCTCAAGCAGTTCGGGTGGATCCACGAGATTGCATGCCCATCGGAGAACGAGCTACTGGTCGGCGAGCTGCTGAATTGGCGTGTGCAGAAACTGGAATTGAAGCCTACACCCTAGGGTGCAACTAAGTATTGCCTTTTTCTTCAGGAATGAGTCAGGATCACGGATCACGCGTCACTTGATTTTTGTCAGTAAGTAGGGATTTCAAGGGGTACGAGATTATGAATGAAATCATGCCCCGTGAGAGTTCCGCCGAGAATTGACTTCAAATTGAGCGGCAATCTGAAGCAGGTGTTCAAGCGGAAGATCTAGACTAGTACGGTTTTTAACTTAATTTATTGCTCAGATTGCCTGGGCGCTAGCCAAGAAACTTCAACTTTCAGATCCTGCCCTGCAGGAATGTATCAAGATCAATTGTGCCGCAGTGCGTCCATCGGTTCTGTTGCCGCTGCGTGCAAGCTCGGGAAGAGATAGGCGATCACTGTGGCACCCAGCAACAAAAGAGCTACGAGCACGTACGTGATTGGATCGAAGGTTGAAACACCGTAGAGAAAACCGGACAGGAGCCGCGTAATTCCCAATGCCGTCGTCAGCCCAAGAGTTAGCCCTACGGATACCATGAACAATCCTTCTCTCATTACAAGGTTAACAATCCCTTCTCGCGTTGATCCCAACGCCATACGAAGACCGATTTCACCGGTTCGCTGACGCACAGAGTACGAGAGCAATCCGTAAACGCCAACCAATGCAACCAGCATGGCGACTCCGGAAAATGCAGTCAACAAGGTGGTTTGAAAGCGTCGTCTCGCCGTGGCCTCAGCCTCCAAGCTCCCCATCGTACGAACACTGGCGATGGGAAGGTTCGAATCGAGACTTTGAACAACGGCCTGAATATTCTTCGCGACAACATCCGGTGGCAATACGGATCGCACAGTCATGTAAGCGCCATTGGCGTAGCTCTCATCTTGCCAGAATGAGGTGTATATTTGCGGCGGCGCCGGGTCCTCAAGGTTCATGCTGCGGATGTCTCCCACGATACCGGCGACAGTGGTCCACTGGTTGCTGACGCGGAGGCGATGTCCGACCGCTTCAGCCGTGCTAAAGTAGTTCGTGGCGAATGCTTTATTCACTACAACGGTAAGCGGGCGTCCGGGGCCGTCGTAATCTGTAAAGTCCCGACCACTGAGGATCGGTATTTGCATCGCCGAGAAGTAACCTCCCGCTACTCTTCTTTCTTCGACGACCTGGTCCTTCTGCTCTGACCCTTGAGTCTCGATGGTCGTTAGGTTCTGAGAATGGCTCAAGGGCAATACGTCGACCAGTCCCACAGCCTTCACACCGGGCAGGCTCTTTAGCTTGTCCAAGACTTCAGAGAAGAAAATCTTTCGCTTCGACGCAGTGTTGTATTTGGAGTTTTGTAACACACCGTTGTATTCAGGAGGGCTGAGCCGCACGTCCACCGTGACCGTCGTGGGGGAGAAGCCCGCATTGACCAGCGTGGCGCCGGCCATTCGTGGAATATCTCCCGGGTTGAGTTGCAGCAGTGCATGGAGAGAAACCCAAGCCAGTGCGTAGCCTACGCAGCCCGCTGCGAAGCCCAACATCAGTGATTCAGTAACCATCTGTCGCAGGAGACGTCCTCTTCCTGCTCCTAGGGTTGCTCGCACACCAAGTTCGTGACTGCGATCAGCAGCCCGCGCCAATAGCAAACTTGCTGCGTTGCCACAAGCGATCAGCAACACGGATCCAACCGCTGCGAACATCAGCCACATGAGCGGCTTCACTGGGCCGAGGGAGGATTCGCGGAAAGACTTCACAAAGGCACCCCACCCACGCCGATCTTTAGCGTGCAACGGATTGAGGCCACGCATGAGAGCGCTCATTTCTGCCTGTGCCTCAGCAATAGTCACTTCTGTCCGCAGACGCGCGAGGGCAAATCCTGCTGAGTTCTCCCTTTCGGCCCGCTCTTGCACAGTCAGTGCTTGCGGTATCCATAACTGTGTCCTGTCGATATGGCCATTGGCGAAAGCGAGATCGCTCTTATGTGGATACTCGAACTCTGGCGGCATTACCCCGACGATTCGATAGCTGGCTTCTTCCAGTCTAAGTGTCCTGGTCAGCACATCGTTTGCGCCGCCGAAAAGTGTCAGCCAGAGCGCATAGCTGATCACCGCGACCCGGTCTTTGCCAGGCTGCAAGTCTCCAGAATCAAAAACTCGACCCAAAAGAGGTTCCACCTGCAGGGTCGCGAAAAAGTCGGCATCAACTTTGGCTGCTCCGACGCGTTGCGATAGATTGTCCGTCGAGAGGTTATAAGCTACCTGCTCAAATAACGTCATATCGGCGTAGGTTTTGCTTTGTCTTTTTAAGTCGAAGAAGTCTGCGTTGCTAGGTCCGAACATTTCGGGAGAAAAGTTCCATTGCGAGTTGGGCAGAAAGAAATACACGAGCCGCTCGGGATTCCCGTAAGGCAGCGAGCGCAGCAGCACCGCGCTCACCACGCTGAAGATTGCTGTGCACGCTCCGATCCCTAGAGCCAGCGCGAGGATTGTAACAAGGCTGAACGAGCGATGCTTGGCAAGAGTTCGTGCTCCGTAGCGAAGATCCTGAAATATGTCTTCCACCCATCTCGTGCCTCGAGACTCGTAGCACTGCTCTGTCGTCTGGGCCAAGCTGCCGAAACTTGCCCCCGCTGCCGCCCTGGCGTCCCGCTCAGACATCCCGCTCGCAATGTTTTCCGCTATGGCCTGGTCCAAGTGAAACTGTAACTCTTCGCTCAGGCGCGTATTGGCAGCATCCCTCCCAACCACGGAGCGCAGGCGACGATTTAGGCTTTGCATTAAACGCATGGTTGTTTCGCTCAAATTGCGTTCAGAACCTCTTGCACTCCGAAGGACAGCCGGTCCCAAGATTTCTCTTCAGACTTCAGTCGCTCCCGCCCGGCTTTGGTAAGCGAGTAGTACTTTGCGCGGCGGTTGTTCTCCGACTCGCCCCAGGATGCTTCAACCCACCCCTGATGCTCCAACCGATGGAGCGCGGGATAGAGAGCGCCCTGGTTCACCGTCAGCACATCGCTCGAAAGCCGTTGTATCCGTTGCGCGATTCCCCACCCGTGCATGGGTTCCATACTTAGGACTTTCAGGATCAGTAGGTCCAAGGTTCCCTGTAGCAGGTCCGCCGACTTGGTCACAGTGCGCGCATCTCCCCTCAGTGTTTTACAGGAATAATACCAGATAGAGGTATTGGCTGTACTGAGGTGAGATCAAACTAGGGTGCAGCGTCGCGCATGCGATGGTGCGCGCTAGCAGCTGCTGAGCACCTCGGATATTTCTACGGCGCGATGCGAGCGTATGCTTCGGTACGCGGCCTCGACTACCGCGAAGGTTTTCTCCAGGTAGTCGCGGGCCGTGGTCTCGAAGGGGCGATTACATTCCAGGCACTGGATGAAGTGAGCCTGCGTCGCATAGACGCTGTCTCCGCGATAGCCGGCGCCGGAGTCTCTCCACAGCTTCTCTTCGCCCTCCCATATTTCGCCCTGGCTGTTGATGCGTAGCGAGCGAGCGTCGCCTTCGAAGATGGCCTCGTCGAGTGTGGCTCCCCCGTCTTCCTGCTTCTGAAAGCTGTGGCCATCGATCGACCCAATGGCGGAGTTGGTGTGCCGCAGTGTCAGCAGCGCGTGATCTTCACCGGCGATGTGCGAGTTCCTGGTCGTAGCCTCGGCATAAACGGAAGCGATGTCCCCGAAAAAGAGGCGGGCGGTATCGATGTGGTGGACCAGCACTTCATCGATCATGAAGCGCGCAAGCTGGCGGAAATAGGCTTGCCTGGGGTAGGGATTTTCCCCCAGTCCGTCGCTGACCCGGCAACGGAATGTGTAGGCCAGTGGGGCGCCGATGTCTCCGCGAGCAATCATCGCTGCAGCGGCCCGGTACCAGGACTGCCAGCGCCAGTTGTCGTGAATCATCAATCGCGCGTTCCGGTTTTCTGCCGCCTCGACCATGAGACGGGCCGTTTCCCAATCGGGCGCCATGGGCTTCTGGCAGATCATGGCGATTCCGCGCTGTGCCGCCAGGGAGACGAGTTCAAGATGAGTGTGGGAGCGTGTCGCGATATCGATGAAGTCCAGATCCTCAGCTTGCAGCATGGCTTCCGCCGAGGCGTAGGCGTGTGGCGCTGCGGCCTGGGCTCGTTCGATGGAGAGATCGCAGGCGGCTACGATCTCTACGTTGGGCATGCGCTGCCAGGCTTGCAGATGATGCTGCGAGAAGAAGCCACATCCGATCAGGCCGCCCTTGAATTGCTTCACGTTGATTGCTCGCGCGATGTTTGTTTGAGCGACAGCAGACGGGCGGGGTTGGTACACATCATCTGGCGGATATGTTCTGGCGAGAAGCCTGAACTGCGTAGCTGCTCTGCATAGAGTCGCAAGCCTTCGGCCGGCGGCGGTGTCGATGGTTGACCGAGGTCGGTCGAAAGCACCGTGGAATCGACGCCGGCTTCGATGATCGCTTGTTCAATTGTCTTGAACGGGACTGAGCCGCAAAGGTGCGTTGTAGAAACAAAGCACCGCTCGAACCACACGTTCCCTGCTTGGGCTAATTGCTTTTGCAACTCGAAAGGGTAGAAGGTCGGCGCCCATTCGGGATGCGTCACAAGAATCTTGCGAACCCCGCATCGCCGGGCGTGATGGATCAGCACAACGGCTTCTCGCGGGCTCAGGTGACCGGTGCTGAGAATGCAATCGGATTGTGCAATGGCCTCGATGATCGCTTGTGCAGCGGGCAACAAACTGCCTTCTGCGTCGAGAACCGTAATGCCCCCGGTCTCACCGTGAAACAGCCGGTGATTGAGCGCGGACCTGGTGGGCATCCAAATTTCTTTTGCGCCCATGGCCAGAGCGAGCTTTACTGCGTCCGCGTTCAGCCCACCCACCGTGTCGTTGAGAACAAGGCCGCCGAATACCTGGATGCCGGTCACTACCTTCGATACAAGCCAGGCGCGTTCTACGGTGGAGTTCTGATGGGACTTGATGAGGATGGCGCCCATGCCCGCCTTTCTAGCTTCGCGCGCGAGATCAAGATCGTCGTAGCGCCGGGCATCCACGTCAGGAGCGCTGTGCACGTGCAGATCGATGGCGCTCTCAAGAAAATCAGGCATTCCGCTCATGGCACGTCCTCAGCCTTCTATGAGAAAAGTCTCTTCCACGCGGCCATCGCGCATGCCAAACATCTGGCGGTTAAGATTCACCGTCGCGTCACTGTAGTGGGCCCATACCTCCAGCAGGTCGCCGGGCTGCACGGCGAGGTCAGGGTCCAGGATGTCGACGACTGCATGTTCGGCGTTGAGCTTTCGCAGTCGCGCGCCGGGTGTGTTCTTCAACACAGGGGGACCGTGCTCGCCGCTGATCTCCTTAAGGCCGACGTTCAGAACGAGGCGTTCGTTGCCGGTTCTGCTGACGACCGTTCCCAGCACGCTGAGCGCGGGGTGGAATTCGGGGCACACGGTCTGGTATTCGGTATCCATGAGCAGATAGGAACCGGCCTGTATCTCGGTGACGCCAGGAAATCTGCCGGAGATGGCATAGGTTCCGGTGCCGCCGGCGCTCACAATCTCGACGGGTATGCCGTGTGAGCGAATCAGATCTGCAGTACTGACGAGCATAGTCATGGCCCGATGCGCTGCTTCGATCTTGGCTGGCCCCGGTTGCAGGCGGCCGCAATGGCCTTCGTAGCCGATGAGCCCACGAAAGCGCAGGCCCTGCGCCATGGCATGCTGTGCCAGCGCAAGGGCGGGGGCGCCTGGTTGCACTCCGCAGCGCCCCATGCCTGTGTCCACATCGACGACCACATGCAACGGTACCTGGGCTTGCGCCGAGGCCGCGGCGAGTGCAGAGGTGATTTGTGGGTTGTCGATGCCGACGATGATCTCGGTTACCCTGGCGATTTCGATGAACCGTTCGATCTGCACTGGGCCGGCGATTTCGTTGGCCAGCAAAATGCCGCGTACACCATGGCGAGCGAGTACTTCTGCCTCGCCCAGCGTGGCGCAGGTGATGCCGATCGCTCCGTGGGCCAGTTGGCGCTTGGCGAGGGCCACGCATTTGAAGCTCTTGTAGTGCGGGCGTAGCCGGGCCGAACCTTGGGCAAAGAAGGCCGCCATCTTGGCGAGGTTGGCTTCCATGGCGTTCATGTCGACCAGAAGCGCCGGGGTTTTTAACTGCGATCTCAACAAGTAGGTGCTGCTTTCTGCGGTTCTAGCGCTTGTGACCCGCGGTATCGACCAGGTAGAGCACGGCATCGCCTTGAAATGGCGCCTGGAAGGGCTGGCTGCTTGCGCCCGCATGGATCGGGTGTTTGACCGTGGCTTTGCCCGTCAAAGGGTTAAACCACTCTACGGTCAGCTCTCTTGATTTTGGCATAGCCGACAGATCGACGGTGAATGGGCCGCCAGAGGGCGCGTAGACAAGGTACTCGGCGCCCACCGATGGAGTCTGCGCCAGGCAATAGCTTGTGGAACTGAGCGCGGGCTGCGGAGTGATGTTTACCAGGTTGAGCTTGCGCGCATATTGCAGCGTGTAGCCGAGGTTGTCGCGCAGGTTATCCCAGCGGGCGTCGGGTGTGGCGCATATACCGTTGGCCGCGCCGTGGCACAGGTTCCGGTTCTCGCGCGGGTAGTACAGCAGATAGGGATCCATGAAGAGAACCTGGCTGCCGTTGGCGAAGTTTTTCCAGACGTAGTTGCGATTCTGCTGCGGCGTATCTTTCCAGGCTGCTCCGAAATAGGAGTGGTCGCTGTCGTTGATGTTTACCTTGCACGCCGGTGTTCCGCTGCCGCAGGAGGAGATGGGCGAAATGGTCGCGTTGGGTGCGGCCCAGTCGGCATCGGAGTTGTAGAGAATGGGGTCGTTGGCGGGCGAGGTGGGCACCAGCGCGGCCCAGCCGATGGGGTGCTGCTGCGGCTTGGTGGATTCGTATCTGCGAATGTGCGCGATCTGGTAGTTGTTCCACCACTGCGTCTCAAGGGGGGCCTCTTCAGAAATGGCCCAGAGCACGTTGGGCAGATCGTTCAAGGTATCGATCACCTTTTCTACAAAGGCATCCTGAAACTGCGTGATGGCGTTTGGGGCGCTCATGGTCATGGACGCCATCCCTTTAGGCCCGCTCACATAACCGTCGTCAATCCCATTGATGTTATTGGCTCCGGTAAAAGGGTAGCCATCGCCGGCGCAGCGGAAGAGATTGAGAAATTCTCCGGTGAAGAGATAAATGCCGGCGTAGATGCCGGCGTCATTCAGTGCCTGTGTTCTCTCGCGCAACACGTCGAAGTAGTGGTGATCGAACTTCGTAAGGTCGAACTTGAGTCCACCGTCAGTGGCTTTACCGGGACCCGTCCTTTGCCACGGTTGCGGAGTCACTGCAAGATCGGGCGGAGCCGATGCGGTGGAGGGAAGCCCGCAAAATGTCGGCATCTCGACGCGCCAGAGCAGGGTGAAGTTTTGCCCATGCGCGGTGAGGAACTGGACGAAGGCTTTGAAGTCCACGGCCTGGGGTTTGCCGCTACTGCCCCAATCCTGCAGCGTGTTCCACGTTTGCGACCCGCCGAGGGCGAGTGCGTTGCCCTGCGCGTCTTTGAAGTAGTGAGGATTGCTGGAGACAGCGAGAGGTCCGGTGATGGGTACATGAGCCTGCGGGTGGGCGCTCTGCGTGAGGACCCATAGCAAGACTGGAAAGAGCGCAAGCCTGGAACGTTGAGCCAGCATAGATTCCCCGCAAGGATCGATCCATCGTTGGTTGTTGGCCGTGGCCGTTGGCGCCCGTTCAGAGTACCGGGCTGCGGATTCCGAGTGGCGGAATTACTGTTATTACAGAAACAGATTATGCGGAGTCATGGGCGGCGTCAATGGACACGCTGCGCTTGTTGTTGTTGCTTGAAAACCACCCATGCTACTGGGCCGTCAGTTAAGCAATGGATTATGAGAGACTGGCGTAGGATTCGCCTCTATGCCAAAACGCCGGGTCAAGCCTAAGGCGCAGGATTTGCCGGGAAAAGCCTACGAATTCATTCGTGGGCAGATTCTGCGCGGCAAACTTGGCCTTGGCGCACCCATTTCGCGGCGGCAGTTGGCCGCTGAGTTGGGGATGAGCATCGTTCCTGTTTCCGAGGCCTTTCGCCGGCTTGCTCAGGAAGGTCTGATCGAAAGCAAGCCGCAGGTGGGGACGCGCATTCGTATTCCCACAGAAGCCGACATCCGTGACCGATTCGTGATCCGCGAAGCACTGGAAAGCCAGTCGGCGCGGCTATTTGCCGAGCGTGCCGGCATGGCGGAACGCCGTGAATTGCGCGAACTGGCGAAAGAACTGGATCTGCTCTATCAAAAACGCAATGCCCGCCCGCGCAATGAATCCCTGACATTCACATGGAATAGCAAGCATGTGCGTCTGCACATGCGTATCGCTGAATGTTCCGGGTCTGCCGCTCTGCGCCGATTGATTGAGAGCAATGATGTGTTGTTTTACAACTGGCTCTTTGACTTGGTGGGAGATCAGCCGCCGGTTCCGCCGCACTTTCATGCGGATTTGCTGGCGGCGATCTCCGGTACGGATCAGACGGAGGCAGATACGGCAATGCGAGCCCATGTGCGGTACAACCTTGAGGCCACGATTCAAAGCATGCTCAAGATCGGCCGGCAGGCGGAAAGTTCGTGGCGGCTCAGTCGCAAGGGCTAACGGCTAGCCGCGCCCGATGTACGGCATATTTGTCGCCATCACAGTAATGAATTGCACGTTGGCTCCGAGCGGCAAGCTGGCCATGTACAGCACTGCTTCGCCGATATGTTTGGCGTCTATGCGAGATTCCACGACGATGGCTCCGTTGGGTTGCAGGGCGCCCGTGGGCGTTCCTGTCATTTCCGGGCCGGCGTTGCCGATGTCGATCTGCCCGCAGGCGATGTTGTAGGGCCGTCCGTCAAGGGAAAGGGCCCGGGTCAGCCCGGTGACTGCGTGTTTGGTCGAAGAGTAGGGCGCCGAATGGGGCCGGGGCACATGCGCGGAAACAGAGCCATTGTTGATGATGCGGCCACCCTGCGGTTGTTGTGCTTTCATCTGGCGGAAAGCTTGCTGGGCGCAGAGGAAAGATCCGGTCAGGTTTACGTTGACTACTTCACACCACTGTTCGTAGGTGAGATCTTCGAACGCGGTCTGCGTGTTCACTCCGGCGTTGTTGAAGAGGACATCCAGATGGCCAAACTCGTTGTGCGTAGCCGCGAAGAGCGCGTGCACGGAGTCCGGTTGGCATACGTCGGTGGCCATGGGGAGCATAGGTGGGCCAGCCGGGTCAGCCATGGCTGCTGTGTCTTCCAATGCCGCCAGGCGGCGGCCTGCGAGGACTACGGAAAAGCCGGCGGACTGCAGGGCTAAGGCGACGGCGCGGCCGATGCCGCTGCCTGCTCCAGTGATGATGGCTGTTTTTCTAGCGGGTTGTTTGTGAGGCATGCTTTTCCTTTGATTGCTACTGCAGTGGGTGTTCAGGTAGTAGGGACGGATAGTTATACCGCAGATCTCTCCACTTCGCTCCCCCGGATTTCCTGTCGAGTTTCGTGGTTCCTATTAAGCTCATACGGTTTTCTTTGAGAGAAAACCGCATACGTGGTTGGTGCGAGTTCTGCGTGGTAGGAAATCCGGGTACGCTCCGGTCGAGATGACAATTCATTTTCACTACCCGCAGTCGTTTCCTGGCTCCGGTTCTCGTGTTCTCCGATTCGCGTACTCATGGCGAGTCTGTTGCACAGCCGATCGTCTTTTGCGTGGCCGCATTTACTTGGCGTAGAAGCGGTAGCGGATATCCCACTTTGCTGTCTGGCCGGGTGGGATGACGAAGTGATGGTAGGCTTCGGGGCAGATCGTGGTGCGTGGAGACCAGAAGTTAAAACGCGACAAAGGATTGTCTCCTGTCTGTTCGACTCCTACACCGGTCCGGGTGTCTTCGGTCACGATGTCGTAATCTTTCGGGCTGTTGGAGTAGCCGGTGATGTAGCTTTCGACGTATTGGTGCGGCTCCAGTTCGGCGTGATAGATGATCTGTTTGCCGTCGATGCCGGCCAACGGTTCGAGCGATGTCTCGGCCTTCGGCTCAAAGGGGAAGCGCACGACCATGCCTGGCCCACTGGGTGCGCCATCGAGTATGAAGAAGTCGTGGTCGTAGACCTCGGTATCGATGGTTTTGGCGCCGGTGTTCTTCAGGGTGTGGTGCAGCACCAGTACGGGCTCATGGGCATCGAGCATTACGGTCTTCTCGTAGTCGTAGGCATAGCCTATGGGTGAGTTGAGTTGTTGCCGGAACGAGACTTCGCGCGCTTTGCTGTGGACCGTCCACTTGCCGTTATCGACGATGGGATATTTGTACATGAACTGGTACGGAGCGTCTTTCGGCTTGCGTAGAACGCCCACGCCGATTTTTACGAATAAGTCTCCGGCCTTTGCCTTGTCATAGTCCAGAGCGCCATCTTGTGAGCGGAACTCTTCTACCGGACCAGTGATGGAGTCAGCAATCATCGGATCGTATTGCGAAAACCAGACGCCGAAGTAGCTATGACCTTTGTAGGTAAGGCAGGGGATGACGCCCGACCAGTCGAAACGCGAGGAGCGGTAATAGCCCTTCTTTGCATCGGGCAAATAGAGAACGGCGTCCACGGCTCCATTGGAGATTGCGGCCTTGGGAAACTGCGACCGCGAGAATTCGGAACAACCGCTTGATGTGGGCCCTGCTGCATATGCCGGGACTCGAGCGGCGGCGAGGGTGAATACGGCCAGGGAGAGGGCAGCGCTTAGGGTGGGTTTCATGTCAGCACGTATAGTATCCGCGCGAGCCCGTTTCCTCAACAAAAGGTTCGGCAACAAAATGAAGGGCTAACGCGGGTTCCATGGCGAGGCGCCTATACATCCGAAACCGTGAGAGTGGAATCTTTACTAGGTAGCTACGTTGTTACACCTGCGGGCTGCCTTGCCAGGGGCTGGTTTCTTTCCCAGGGCACTGCATGGAAAAAACGCAGGTTGATGCGGTGGACGCGTAGCCACGTTGCCGCGAAGGAGAACCTATGCTGCTTACGATTCTTGTTATTTTGCTGCTCGTTATGGCTTTTGGTGGGTACCGCCTGGGACCGGGCCTGGGATACTACGGTGGCGGCGGCATCAGTTTGATCTTGCTCATCGTGATTATCCTGCTGCTACTGAGAGTCATCTAAAAACCCCGAAGGGCGTGGTGCTCGGCAGGGAACCACGCCTTTCGATTCGGGCCGCTCCAGGCCAAACCAGGAAACTGCTTTAGAGTATTCACATGATGGAAACGAGCAGGGTGGAGCGGCCTCACTCCGACGCACTGGTCTTTTTTGGCGCTACGGGCGACCTTGCCTATAAGCAGATTTTTCCTTCTCTGCAGCGGCTTGCCAAGGCCGGCAGGCTATCAGGTCCAGTGATTGGCGTAGCCAAGGCGAACTGGACTCTGGATCAATTCAAAGCCCGCGCGAAAGACAGCCTGGAAACCCACGGAGGGCTTGACCCGGTGGGCTACCCCGCGCTCATCGAGAAGTTGCGCTACGTCGACGGCGACTACATGGACCCATCCACATTCGTGCAGGTGCGGAAAGAGCTGGGAGACGCAAAGCACCCGATCCACTACCTTGCGATTCCTCCTGTTCTGTTTGGCCAGGTGCTCAAGGAACTGAAGGCGTCTGGCTCCTCCGAAGGGGGGCGCGTCGTTGTTGAGAAGCCCTTTGGGCGTGACTCGGCTTCTGCGATCGCGCTCAATCAGATTGTGCATGAGGTGTTTGGGGAAGACGATGTGTTTCGCATCGATCACTACCTGGGCAAGAACACGGTACAGAATGTGATCTTTTTCCGTTTTGCCAATGCATTCCTCGAGCCCATCTGGAATAGCCATTATGTGGAGAGCGTGCAGATAACCATGGCGGAGCAGTTCGACGTGCAGGGAAGAGGCAGCTTTTACGATCCGGTGGGCGCGGTGCGCGACGTGGTGCAAAATCATCTGCTGCAGTTACTGAGCAACATCGCTATGGAGCCGCCGCCAACCATTAGCATCGAGAGCCTGCGTGATGAGCGCGTGAAGGTGTTGAAGAGCGTGCAGACGCTGAGCGATGGCGATGTTGTGCGCGGACAGTACAAGGGATACCTGGACACTCCAGGTGTGAAGCCCGGTTCGAAAACCGAAACGTATGTGGCTTTGAAGTTGGCGATCAATTCCTGGCGCTGGCGCGGTGTACCGTTCCTTATTCGCGCGGGTAAGTCGCTGCCGTTAACCGAGACTGAGGTCGTTGCCAAGCTGCGCCAGCCGCCGCCGATCTTTTCTTCAGAGGCTCCGCCGGCGAACTATATTCGCTTTCGTATCAGCGGCGATCCGCTGATTGCGATTGGCACTTCGATCAAGTTGGCTGGCGACCAGTTGCGCGGCTGCTCGATAGAGTTGGTGGCCGACCAGCAGTGTGGGGATAGCAGCGTGCTGCCTTACGAGGAGCTGCTGGGCGATGCAATGGCTGGCAACCAGACCTGGTTTGCGCGCGAGGATTACGTAGAAGAAGCCTGGCGCATTGTCGATCCGATTCTCAATGGCGCCAGTGTCCAGGTGTACGAGCCCGGAAGCTGGGGACCCACGGATCACTTGGTGGATTCCGGCGGCTGGTGGAATCCGGTAACCGAGGTCAGAAAATAGAAGCGCGCATAGTCCGCTGACGGCAAGGGGTTTGGAAAACTGGCCTTAGGTCGTCAGCGCATCCTGCAGGCGAAAGAGGGAACTGACCCGGGCCGATGTGCCGCTCAGGCTTTGCCAGTCCCCCGATTCCGCGACGGTTCCATCTTCAATCACATAAATGGTTTGCGCGCGCTGAATGGCGGAGATGCGGTGGGCGATCATCAACACCGTGGTTCTGCCTTTGAGCCTCTCAATGGCGTCGAGAATGCGTTTTTCGTTTTCGAGATCGAGGCTGCTGGTCGCCTCGTCAAGAATCAGTAGGCCCGGCCGGCGCAGCAGTGCCCGCGCCAGGGCGATGCGCTGCCGCTGACCGTGGGAGAGCAGCATGCCACGGTCTCCTACGATGGTGTTCAAGCCTTGCGGTAAGTCGAAGACAAATTCACAGGCGGTCAGCCGCAGGCTCTCCACCATTTCGTCTTCGGTCGCATCCGGGTTGGCCCAGCGCAGGTTGGCGCTCACGGTATCGTGAAACAGGACCGTGTCCTGTGCGACATAGCCGACATGGCGGCGCCACGCGCGTGCCGCTTCGGGCGTGAGCGCGGTTCCGTCTACCAGCACTCGTCCAGTCATGGGGGTAAGCAGGCCATTGATCAAGTCGGCCGCGGTGCTCTTGCCTGCTCCCGAGGCACCCACGATGGCCGTGATGCTACCGGCAGCGACTTCCAGCGAGAGATCGTGCAGGATGAGTGGACGGCCCACTCCGTAAGTAAAAGAGACATGCTCCAGGCGTACGTCGTATGCCTGCGAAGGTCCAGGTCCGGCTGTTCCCGGCACTTCTGCATTGGCCAGGCACTCGCGGTACATGGTCATGAGGTTTTCGAACGCGGGCAGTTCGCCGAGAAAGGCCTGGTACTGGCTTTGTCCAGCGGCAAGCCTGGGAAACAGGCGGGTAAACACCGCCAGCAGAAGAAGAATCGACGCCGGCGCTACGTTGAGAATCTTCAGTGAAGCGAAAACGATGGCGGCGAGCAGCATTAGCGACCCGGCTTCGAACCAGAAGGCGGCGGCGGCCTGGCTCCTGGTGCTCGCCAGCCCCTGCTCCAATGCCGACGACTGCAGCCGCGAGAACATGGCAAAGTCGCTGGCTTGTGCATCGTAGAACTTCATCGCCTTGAGGTTTTGCAGGTGTTCGGTAGCGGCTGCGTAAACCTCACCGACACTTTCAGAAACGGCGGTGCCGCTGGCGTGTACAGAACGCATCCAGCGGCGCGAGATGAGCAACAGAAGAGCCCCGGTGGCGAGCACCAGGCCGGTCATGCCCGCGGAAAGCTTTAGGGCGAGAGCAATGTAGACCAGGGCGAGAATGGTCTGCGAGAGTGTGCCGATCAGCAGGTAAGCGCATTGGGCCACCCTGCTCAGCTCGCCGGTTAGGGCATGGGTGAAGTCTGACGATCGGCGGCGCACCAGGAAGAGCCAGTCCGCATGGATGATGGCCTGGTAGAGTCGCCTGCCCAGCGATAGTTCGTAGCTAAGCGCGGTGCGGAACGTAAGCACTGACTGTATGCGGCTGAAAAGCGAACGCAGCGCCATGACCAGCATGAAGAGCAGCAGCAGGGTAGCTAGCCAGAGGTGGGGTCGCAGCCCGCTGTACGCCAGCAGAGCGCGGACTTCGCCGGTGTAGTGGCCTACGTGGCCCTGATTGGTAAGGTCGAAGCCGGCTACCTGCAGGATGGGGAAGAGCAGCGCCACTCCCAGGCCTTCTGTCAGGGACGTGATGGTCATGATGGCCACGGCGGCGAACAGTTGCCAGCGAGTGGTCTGCAAAAGGCTGGTGATGAATTGCAGCAGAGGCGATTGGGTAGCGTTGGACGCGGCGGGCACTGCCTGCCCATGGGGCGTGGCCGTGGGTTCGCTGCGGAGAGGCGGCATGCCTCAAACGATAGCAGAGGGCAATTCGGTGGGAGATTGGCGAGATGGGCACAGGGGGGATGGGCTCTAGGTGTCGAATAGGGGAGAGGGGTTTCTTAGCTTGTTGTGGTGCGGATGCTTGGGTAAGCACGAAGCCTCTCCCCCTGGACGGGTGCCCCTGGACGGGTGCCCCTCGTTCGCATCAGCGTCCATGGGTTGAAAATGGAGTTTTCGAATGCTTTTAGCTGATGTTGTAGCGGGCGTTGGCGGCAACGGAAAGAGAAAGCGTTCGAAAGGGCTTCGCCCTATCCTGTTTTCGAAGCCATTTATTGCTACCATTTCCCTCATGACGGATGTAACCCTGGCGTCGATTGTGTGCCACGCACCCAATCCGGTGGCCGCCGATGTGGCCGGCGAAACTGTGCTGATGAGCCTGGAGCGCAGTCGCTGTTACGGACTCGGAGAGATCGGCAGCGAGATCTGGAGCAAGCTGAGTGCGCCCGTACGGGTCACCGATCTGGTCGATGAATTAAGCGGCCGGTACGAAGCCCCGCCCGGAGTGATCGAGCGCGATGTGTTGCAGTTGCTGACGCAACTGGCCGAAGAAGGGCTGATCAACATCAGCTGATGCGCGTATTCCAGACGACGTAACTTGACAAAACCAGACCGGGAAGCAAGAATCCCCCCTGTTGGGTTCTTCAGCAGGCGGCATGGCATCTCATAATGTGGTACAGCCAGGCGACAGTATTTACAAACTGCAGGCGCTGGATAGAGCCTTCGCTGTGCTTGACCTTTTGTCCTCAAGCACGACCGCGCTCGGTCTGGCAGACATAGCCGGCGCGCTCCATCTGCACAAGAGCACTGCCCACCGCTTCCTTATGGTTCTGGAACGGCACCGCATGGTGGAACGCACGCCTGCGGGCAAGTTTCGCCTGGGACTGCGGCTTTGCGACTTCGGCAGCCGTGCGATCGAGCAGTATGACCTGCGTGAGCGTGCCCAACTCCATTTAAAGACGCTGGTGAATGAAGTCGAAGAGACGGCCCACCTCTGCATCCTCGAAAAGACGCACATGGTCTACATCGACAAGCAGGAGCCGGCGCGCAGCATCCGAATGATTTCGCGGGTGGGCGCCAGCAGCCCAGTGCACTGCACGGCGGTGGGCAAGGCGATCCTGGCGACGATGCAGCGGTCGCAGTTGGAGACGCTGCTCAAGTCGATGCAGCTGGAGAGGTTTACGCCGCGCACCATGACCAGTCAGGAAGCTCTGCTCAAGGATCTCGAGCGCACCAGCCGGCGCGGCTATGCTGTCGACGATGAGGAGCGGGAACAGGGCGTGCGTTGTGCCGGCGTGGCCATTCGCGACGCTCGCGGAGAGGCGGTGGCCGCAGTGAGCATTTCTGGCCCATCGTTTCGCGTCACGATGCAGAAGATTCCAGCCATCGCCAGCAAGTTGATGGCATGTGTGAAGGGAATACAGCAGGACCTGGGATACACGCCGCTCTCTCGCTGAGAGCGGTTTTGAATCACATCGAGAAAAGAAGGAAAGGGATCATGGAAGAACTGAAGATCAAAAGCGCAGATAGCTGCCGTTGGGATTGTGTGAGTTTAGGCGAGGTGATGTTGCGTCTCGATCCGGGCGAAGGCCGGATCCATACGGTGCGGCAGTTCCAGGCCTGGGAGGGCGGTGGGGAATACAACGTGGCCCGCGGATTGCGGCGCTGCTTCGGTCTGCGCACGGCGGTCGCAACCGCGTTTGCCGATAACCCGATCGGGCGGTTGGTAGAGGATCTGATTCTGCAGGGTGGGGTCGATACTTCGCTGGTGCACTGGGTTCCTTATGACGGCATTGGCCGCACCGTGCGCAATGGCCTGAACTTTACGGAACGTGGCTATGGGGTACGCGCGGCGGTCGGCTGCTCCGATCGCGGTAACACGGCGATTTCCCAGGTGAAGCGCGGCGAGTTCGACTGGGAAGCGATTCTGGGTGCGAAGGCCGGTTCGCGCTGGCTGCATACGGGCGGCATCTTCGCGGCGCTTTCTGAGTCGACACCTGAGGTTGCGGTCGAAGCTCTGGATGCGGCACGCAAATATGGAACGATCACCTCGTTTGATCTGAACTACCGCGATTCGCTCTGGAAGTCCATTGGCGGCAAGGCCAAGGCGCAGGAAGTAAACCGCGCACTTGTCACGAAGCTCGATGTATTGTTCGGCAACGAGGAAGACTTCTCCGCCATGCTGGGCATCAAGCTTGAAGGCGTGCAGGAAGACTTTGACGAGTTGCCGGTGGCGAGTTACGAGAAGATGCTGCGTGAAGTAGCGGCGTCGTATCCGAATCTGAAGCTGGTGGCGACCACGTTGCGTACCGCGCAAACAGCCTCACGCAATGCGTGGGGCGCGATGGCAATCTACAAGGATGAGATTCTGTACGTTGCGCAGCGCGAGATCGACATCATGGATCGTGTGGGCGGTGGTGACTCGTTCGCTTCCGGCCTGGTGTATGGCATGTTGATGGGCAAGCCGGCGCAGTGGGCGGTGGAGTGTGGCGTGGCGCATGGTGCACTGGCGATGACGACTCCGGGAGATACCAGCACGGCGACTCGTTCGGAAGTGGAGCGGGTGATGAAGGGTGGTTCGGCTCGTATCGCTCGTTAAGCGCCTGGGCACGTTGGGTAAGGGTTACCCGCACGGGTGGCGGGGCAATATTTTACGGAGTGGTTTGAGGAAAAATCTTATGTCGAGTGAAGTACAGAAGCAGTTGGAAGCAGCGGGGATCATCCCGGTCTTGCGCGCCCGCTCTGCCAAAGAAGCGGTGGGCGTGGTAGAGGCGATGGTCGCCGGCGGGATTACAGTTGTGGAGGTCACCATGACGGTGCCCGGCGCGATCGACGTCTTGCGGGAGTTGAAGCGCATTTACGGCAGCAAGCTGTTATTGGGTTCAGGTACGGTTACCGATGGTGCGGAGTGCATTGCTACGATTGAAGCAGGCGCCGAGTTCGTCGTGAGCCCGAGCACACACCTCGACGTGATCAAGGAAACCAAGGCGCGGGGTAAGGTTTCGATGCCCGGCGCCCTGACGCCTACCGAGGTGATCACTGCCTGGCGTGCCGGGGCAGATATCGTCAAGGTATTTCCTTGCTCTGCGATGGGTGGGGCCAGCTATTTGAAGTCGCTCAAAGCTCCTTTTCCTTTTCTTAAGCTGGTGCCGACCGGTGGCGTGACCCTGCAGACAGCCGCCAGCTTTCTTGAAGCGGGCGCCATTGCCCTGGGTGTGGGTGCCGACCTGGTGAACGTTGCCGCGTTCGCCGAAGGCAAACCCGAAGTGATTACCAATGCAGCCAAAGCGTATGTCGACGTGATTGCGAAGACACGCGCAGCTGCCAAAGCGTAAACTGCTGCTCACAAAAAAACGAAAAAAAGGAAGGTACGCAGGATGAATCGTGGAGTCAATCGCGGGATCGTATCGATGATGGTGTTGGCCGCAGGCATGATGGCGGGGGTGGGGTCCGCTCAGCAAGCTACTCCGGATAAGTACACCCCGGAAGACTTGATGACCATGGAGAAGGCGCTGGCTGCGAAGGCTGACGCGTCGGGATTGGCCAGCGAGACGATCAAGAAGTACTCCACGGACTACACGATGCTCGCGTTTCGCAGCCAGAGTGGAAAGGCTGAACTGCATAACAAGTTCGCTGACTTCTACGTAGTGGTCGATGGCGCGGCGACCCTGGTGACGGGCGGCACGATTGTGAATTCCAAGTCTACGACCCCGGGCGAAGTGCGCGGCGACTCGGTGCAGGATGGCAAAGAGACTCCATTGAAGAAGGGGGATGTGGTGCATATCCCGGCGAATATTCCGCACCAGTTGATCTTGGCCAAGGGTGCTACGTTCAAGTACTTCGTCATCAAGGTGCAGGAAGTGAACTAAGACTCTGGTCGAAGTGATTTGATTTGGACCAACAGAGAAGCCCCTCCTCATCGGAGGGGCTTTTTATTTTGTTGTCGTGCAGACGCCGCGTGGGTAAGCCACGAAGCTTTTCTCCCTGGTCGTGTCCATGTTCGCACCAGCGTACATGGACACGACCGCTACGTTATATGCGTAGTAGCGAGCCAGCAGCAAACTCTAATCCAAGTCACTACCCCTAGAATTGTCATCCCGACCGGAGCGAAGCGAAGTGGAGGGACCTGCGGTTTCCGTCCTCCACACCTCACTGAGGTCAGCCCAGGTGGGGTTTAATTGCTCAATAAGCCAAATTTTCTTTTCTCGTCTCCAACGCTTGATTTGCTTTTCACGTGCGATTGCGTTGCGAATGTATTGAAAACGTTCGTACCAAACGAGACGGTTGCATTGATACATCGCGGTAAAACCGGGGATCTCTCCATCTCTATGCTCCTGGACTCTACGACGGAGACTGTCAGTTACCCCGCAGTAGAGAACGTGCGTTCGACTGGCTACGATATATACGTAGTAGTGATGTTCTCGCTTGCTCATAGTGGACTTCTCTTATACCTGAAATAAACCGCAGGTCCCTCCACTGCGCTTCGCTCCGGTCGGGATGACAATTCGAGGGGGGGCACTGACTTGGATGGAACCTTGCTGGTGTAGTAACTGGATTGCTATTGAGTGCGGCGTCATTAGCTTCTAGCGGTGGGGCTAACTCAGGATGGAGATTGGGCCAGGGCTCTTTGGTAGACCTCTACGGTGCGGGCGGCCATCGCGCTGGCAGTGAACTGAGCCCTCCAGAGGTTGCGGCCGGCGGTGCCCATCTTTACTCGCAACTCCGGGTCGGCGATCAGGCGCATGAGGGCTTCCCGCAGGCCGGTCACATCCCCGCGATGCACGAGTAGCCCGGTTTCTCCGTGTCGTACGGACTCGGCTATACCCCCCACATTCGTAGCAACGACCGGTAGACCGGCGCGCATCGCTTCGAGAATGCTGATGGGCAATGCTTCAAAATTGGTCGAGAGCACGAAGATCTGCGAGGCCATGAGCAGGCGGCCTACGTTTGTTTCCGCCGGCAGGATCTGGACGCGCTTCGTAAGTCCGAGCGCGGCTATCTGATGACTTATGCGGATCTCTAATTCGCCTTCGCCCACCAACAGCAGGCGCCATGGCATCGACTGTAAGCCGGAGAACGCCTCGATCAGTGTGGCGTGATCTTTCTGTGCGGCGAAGCGGGCCACCATAACGATCACCGGCGGATCGGCCTCGACTGGACGCGTGCGGTTCAGGCGGACTTCGGCGATTCCGTTGTGTACCACCTCGAGAGTTTTCGCGGGAGACACTCCGTAGCGCTCAGCCAATGTGCGTTCGTGCTCGCATACATTGATGACCCGCGCGCCGAGCTTCCCGGCCAGGGTCTCTGCCCAGCAGTAGAAGGGATTCGGCCTATCTGCGTCGCTCGAAGAGGCGTTGGCGGCAGTCCTGTCAAGCATGGACCAGCCATGCGGCGTGAAGACACTGGGGATGTGCTGTAAGCGCGCCGCTGCGCGGGCCAGTCCACCGGCCTTGGCGGTGTGTGCACAGACCAGGTCTGGTTTCAGGCGTCGCAGCGTGTAGCAAAGCTCGACCAGTGCTGCGAGATCGAGGTGCGGGCGCACGGGGCGCACCAGGCTCTTTATCTGCAACGACGCAATTCCGATCGCGTGGAGTTGGTCGGTGAAGACACCGGCTGCCCCGGTGATGACCGTTACCTCGTGGCCAAGCTTGCGCAGTTCGAGCGAAAGTTCACGTACGTGGGTTTGCGCTCCGCCCAGAACATCGCCTCGGGTGAGCACATGCACGATCTTCATGCGCGGTCCCGCCTGCCGGCTGGCGCCGGCGCGGAGTGTGGCTGGAAGTTCTCACTCGCCGGACGGCTATGCGACGCGCAGAGCAGGGTCCATAGCCGGTTCCAGTCTTCGCATTCGAGGGGTGTGGGGGCTTGTGCTGCCTGGTGACCGATGCGGTGTTCCGGCCCGGCGAGCGCCGCAGCGCAGTTTGCGGCAAACCTTGCCACAGATACCGCCAGCAGCCTCAACTTTTGCAGGCTGTCGAGCGCGGCGCCGGGTTGTTGTAAAACATGCCGCACATGCAGTCGTTTGTAACGAAGCAGCTTGCGCAGGGAGACGCGCTCCAGACGGTAGCCACCCAGCAGCTGGGGAAGATTCGCAAAGCGGCTGTAGCGGTAACTGCGCAGGAGCAACTCCTGATCCTGAGCGAGCGCGGCGCTCTCGTTGTAACGCCAGCGGCGGAACCACTCGATACGGCCCATCCAGAAGGGATGCCACAAGGGAAAGCCGCGGAAGGGCGAGCGGACGATCTGTGCGTGCTCCTCGGCCGGGCGAAAGCGCCAAAGCGGGCGGCCTTCTTTGCCGAAGACCATGACGCCGCCTGCGCACAGGTCGATTTCCGGGTGCGTATGCAGGAAGAACAGCTGACGGCGCAGCCGGTCGGGATGGGCTATGTCGTCGGCATCCATGCGCGCGAAATAACATCCTCGGGCGCGGTCAACACATTCGTTGAGCCGTGAGGCGAGGCGGCGGCGGTGGCCATCGCTCCAGACCACGACGCGCGGATCGTGAAAGCTTTGTGCCATGGCAAGGCTTTGATCGGTGGAACCGTCGTCGCACAGCAGCAACTCGAAGTCGCCGTAGCTCTGGCGCATCAGCGATCGGATGGTCAGCTCCATGGTGGCGGTGCTGTTGTGGAAGGGCATGGCTATGGTGATCAGGGGCGTGGTCATCGGGCTGGCCTGCATTTCCTGAGATGACTCACGATCTTTCCCGGCAACGACGCGACGGGCGCCTTCTCCCAATGGGTCTGCCGGTTGAGCGATGCATCGGGGAGCAGCGATTGAAAGATGGCTGCATATCGCCTGGTTAACTGATCCAGGCTGAAGTGGGCATCGACTACGGCCTTTCCGGCAGAGCCCATGCGCTGTCGAAGCCCGGCATCGTCGATCAGTGCGATCAGCGCGTCGACCCACTCCTGTTCGGCCGTGGCGCCGAAGCCGGCATCCCCGAGGGCGAGCACTTCGCGATTCATACCTGCCGGTGTCACCACGACGGGGAGGCCGGTGGCCATGTAGCAGAGCATTTTGTAGCTACACTTCCCGTTGCACCAGTCGCTGTCAGCCAGGGGCATCAAGCCGATGGACATACGGGCGAGTGCTGCTCTTTCGTCGGCCGGACTCCAGAGCTGGAACTCAATACGTGACGGCGGAAGTTGCTTAAAGCGAGGCGGCCGGTCGGCGACGATGAGTATCCGGGCCTGTGGACAGTAGTCCAACACGCGCATGAGCGCAGGCTCGATGGCATAGAGGAAAGGGAAGTTGCCGCTGGTACCGGTCCAGCCGAGTGTCACACCGGTGGCCGAGGAATCATTCGGCTGATACCAGCCCGTGTCGACCGCGGTGGGGATGATGTGGACGTTCGCATGCCAGCGGGAAAATCGATCGGCCAGAAAGCTGTTGCCGCAGACCACGAGATCGCAGGCGCGTGCCAGAGCTTGTGCGCGGCGGCCTCCGGTATTGAGCCAGACGGCGTCATCCACATCCAGAATCATGGGCCGTTTGGCGAGCGCTTGGAGCGGTACAAAGGCGGGAAGGAGCTGGCGGCTCACCCAGGTGACGTCGGCTTTCCATGAACACGCCAGTGTGGCGGCGCGCTCGAGAGCCGTTCCCGTCATCCACAGCGGTCGCAAGGTACGGGCTTGCGGCAGTGCGTTGCCCCAGGGCAGAGGGTACTCCCGCACCGCGATGCCCAGGTGACTGAGCGGCGCGATGTATTGGCGTACCCGTGCCCGGGCGCTCGGCACCATCTTTCCGCCGCTGTAGGCTGCTACGCGCACTGCTCCAATTCCCTTTCCTCTGTACTGGCCGTACGGCGGTGGTTGCGATTGGTAAGGCTGGGTGTGAAGTAGACCAGCGTGCTGAGGGCTCCGGCCTTGATCCAGAACATGATCTGGGCGAAGTACTCCTCCGAGAAAATGGTCATCACCGTTGCGTAGACGAATGCTCCCAGGGTGAACACAGCCCAGCACTGGCCGCGAACGGCGCAGCGGTAAACGTAGGCGCTGAGGAAACCCACCAGGAACATGAGGCAGATCACTCCGGCCATGTGGCCGTGATCCATGTAGTAAGGCAAGAACACGGTGTAGACGTTGGTGATCTGGAAGGGAGAGATTTTGGTGTACTCGAGGTTGCGATCGCGTTCGGAGTAGTTGGCTCCGAAACGATTGGCGATGCGTTTGGCGAACTTGCCGAGGTCCCAGCCGTAGCGCAGCTCGGGGTTCTGACGGTTCTGGTCGAAGGCGATGATGCCGCCCAACCAGTAGGTGCCGAATCCCTCGGCCACGTGAGGCAGGTTGCTGGCGAGCGATGCTTCTGAGGCGGCGCCGTATTTGCCCATGGAGATCTGACCGGCCGTGAAGACTCCGAGAAACAGCAGGGCCATCATGGTGAGCAGGCGCAGGGGCGCTGCTCCCCGCTTGAGCCAGAGAATCACCACGGCGCTGACGAGCAGCAGAAGCACTTCGGAACGGGCGCCGTTTATCAATTGATAGCCCGCGCCCATCAGCACAAGCAGGAGCGCGCGGCCCGCGCGGCGGCCAGTGCAGGCATATTCATGCACAGCGATCAGGGCCGCAATGCTGAGGAAGGGCAGCAGGAAGGATTCGAAGGAAAGCCCTGTGTGGCCGGAGATGCTCGCTTTGCTGGCGGCGATGCGGAGTTGTCTCCAGGAACTTTCACGGGGCGCTATGGTCGCGCTCAGCCGCTTGAAGTATAGGTAAGTGAGGGGAATGTTGAGCACAAAAACGAGCACCGCCAGATTGAGCCAGCGATCGATCTGAAAACGGCGCCGGGCAGTGACGCTGTCGAGCGTTCTGCTCGGCCACAGAGGAGCAGCTACGGCACAGAAGCCTCCGGCGGAAAAGGCGGCGACGCCGGTCAGCACGATCTGGACAGCGGTCGTGGTCAGAGGGTAGTACCGATCTCCGCACAGGCAGATGGCCAGCAGGGTGAGGGTCCAGACGATCGCCAGGGAGGCTGGAGGAAATAGTACCGAGCGCCCATAACGGACCATCGCCACGCTCCAAAGTGCGAGACATAAAACGGTCAGTGGCAGTGCCATCAGGCACTGCCCAGGGTCGTGTAGTAGCGGGCGTAGGCTCTGTAGGTTGCGTCGGTTGCGATGGCCGATTCGTTCAGCACGATGCCCGCGATGGGGGCGTTGACGCGATGCAGCGTTTCGATCGCGCTTGCCAGGGCCTTCATGGGAGTATGGCCGCTGCGCGCGGTCAACACCGTAACGTCGGCGGCGGCGGCCAGGCCGAGGGTCTCGGCACATCCGAGCAGAGGCGGCGAATCCAGAACGACCAGGTCGAATTCCTGCGTAGCCTGCTTGAGAATTCCGCGCACCTGCGGTCCTAGAACAGCCAGGGCCAGGGGCAGAGGCATTCCGGAGCCAAGTACGAAGAGATTGGGCCGGGAAGCGACGGCGCGTGTCGCGGAGCGCCAATCGGCGTTCTCGGCAAGCACTTCCGGCAGGCCCGGGTCGGGATCGAGACGAACCAGCCGTTCGATCGATGGCTGGCGCAGATCGGCATCGATCAGCAGCGTGCGCCTGCCCTGTTCCGCGTAGGCCATGGCGAGCGAAAGCGCGAGCGTGGATTTGCCTTCGCCGGGCAGGGCACTCGTTACCAGCACGCTCTTGGGCGGATCGGCCTCGACTGAAAGAGTGAGATAGCCGAGCAGATGGCGCACGCCTTCACTGAAGAAGCCGTCTTGCAGGCGCCACCGTCTGCCGGCCGTGTGCATGCCATCAGAGCCGAACGCCAGCCGTATCTGCATATTCCTGACGCGAGGAAGCGCGCAAATCACGCGGACGCCGAGAGCCTGTTCCACGGCCTCGGTTTCCTTGGCCGTTTCGTCTGTGAGTTCAGCCGAAACGACGAACGCTGTGCTGGCAAGCGTGAAGAAGGCAAGTGAACCGGCGAGGATCAGGGGCCAGTTGGGAAAGATGGGCGTAGCCGCGGGGCGAGCGGGATCCGCCAGGCGGATGACATTGTTCTGCAGCGCCGAGTTAATGCCCGCCTGCTTGATCTTGGCAAAGAGATCTTCATAAACCTTTTCTGCCGCGTCGGCTTCGTGCTTCAACTGCAGATAGTCGAACGACTGCGAAGTGAGGTCGTCCACCTGCTGCTTGGTTTCGGCAACCGCGGCGGTGAGCATGTGTTCCCGCAACAGGGTCTGCCGGTAGTCAATCGCGATGCGTTTCGCAGCGTTCTCACGGCTCTCGTCGAGTGCGGCGCGGGCTTCTTCCACCTGGGCTGCGGCCTTCTGATATTCCGGGTGCAGGTCGCCATAGGTGGCGCCCACCTGGGCCAGGTTTGCCCTGGCGGCCTGCAGTTTCTCGATATCTTTGCTGAGATCGCTCGCCTGCGTAGAAACCTCGACCGCCGGCAGTGCGCCGTTTTTCGCCTCGCGATACACGGCCTCCTTGGCGATGCGGTCTGCCTGGGCAACTGTGTTCTCGGTATTCAGAGCCTGTAGACGCGCTACCAGCACGCTGGTTTTCTGCTCCGGGTCGGCGGTGCCAAGATCGCGCTGATAGCTCATCAGGGCGGCATGGGTCGACTGCATCTTTTCTTTCAGGTCGATGAGTTGCTGTTCCATCGAAGAGGTGAGGCGGCCTGACTCCCTGATGCGGGTTTCGAAAATGTTGTGCAGGTATGAGTCGGCTATGGCATTGGCAACGTTGGCGGCTACACCTGGATCGCGGTCGTGATAGGTGATGGTGAGCAGATAGGTGTTGGGGTTGCGCTCGACCTTCAGGTGCTTCAGGTGGATGGGCGCGTTGCGAATCGCGCGCTCCTTGTCGATCGAGTAGAGCCAGAACCAGTAGTGGCGTAACTGATGCTCGCGCTCCAGCAGGTTGTAGCGCTCGACCACCGGACGCAGGATGACATCAGCCTGCAAGAGATTTTGCTGAGTCGCCATGAACTGGTCGTCGCCGGTCACCAGCAACCGGTCGTCGCCTATGGTTTCTGGCGCGGACTGGCGATCGACGGCAATCATCGCGGCGCCCGTGTGAATGGGCGGCGCGACAGCACATATCATCGCGACCAGCCCCGTCAGCATGATGGTCATCAGCGCGATCGTTCCCCAGCGCCGGCGCACGATGCCCGCATAGAAGACGAGCGGCCGCTGCGATTCGGCCGGGTCGCTGAGCCTGCGTGTGGGAGTGCGGGTTGTGATGTAACCAGCCATGGGTGAGCTCTGCAGAAGTGCGAGAGGGCTTAGTGGGAGCTCCAGATAGCTGCCGAAACGGCAGTGTTGCCCATGCCGGTCACGTGGTTGAGCACGCTGGCGCTGGTCTTCAGCTTTCCGTTGGTCGGCACATAGAGAATGTCGTTGGCGGCCACCTTTACATCGGCAGCCTTGCGATCGAGGATGCGGCGCAGAGGAACCTCGATCTCTTTCTTCTGCGTGCTGCCTGGTTCGGCGCGGTAGATATAGGCGGTGCGGAGGGCGAAGGAGTCGAGGCCCCCACTCAGAGCAAGCAACTGCAGCACGGTCGTGTCCTGTGTGTTGCGAAAGGGAAAAGCGCCCGGCCGCTTCACATTGCCGACCACATACACCTGGTCGCCCTGCGGCACACGAATCTGTGCGCCGGCGGTGACGGGGATGTTCAGCTCGGGATGCAGTCCGTCAAAGAGTTCTCTCACGGGCAGGCGTTGCGAGACGCCATTCGCTTGTTCCACGATCACTTCAGTACCGGCCTCGGGCAACAGTCCGCCAGCCTGGCTGAGAGCGCTCAATACGCGCAGATCACCCAACTGCTGAATGGTTGTGGGTGTTTTGACGGCGCCGGCGATGGTGACGGCGCGGCTGCGGTATTCGACGACCGAGACATCGACCACGGGGTTGACCAGCAGATGTTGCCCGCGCAGGGCGGCAGTGAGTTCGGCGCGGAGCGCCTCCGGCAGCAATCCTTGTGCCCGCACCGGCCCATGCAGCAGGGGCAGGTTCAGGTTCCCTTGGCTATCGACGCGGAACGACTGCGAAAGCTCGGGCGAGTCCGAGACCGTGAGATGGATCAAATCGGAGACTCCAATCGGTTGGAAAGGCAGATTGGCGCCGGCCGAGGTGATCGATACCGCGGGAACCGAGAGCCCGGGTTGGGGAGAGGACACTCGTTGTGCCATGGCGGCAAAGGAAAGCAGAAACACCACGACCGTTATCGCTTCTCTTTGCATTTTCATGGGTCAGGCTCAGCCTAGGGAAAGAGGATGAAGCCAACACAATGACTGAGATTAATTTTCTCTTAGGAACGCTAGCCCTCTTAGGGACGGTAGCCGATAACGCGTGCGGGAACTCCAGCGCAGATAGCCATCGCCGGGAGGTCCGTTGTGACGACGGCTCCCGCGCCTACGACGGCGCCGTTGCCTATGGAAACACCGGCGGTGACGACAACGTTCGCTCCGAGCCACACATCGTCCCCGATGGATATGGGTTCGTCGCGCCCCGGTTGGTTGCGAATCAGTTCTCCCCGCGCCACTCCGTGGTTGGACGAGATGATGGACGTACAGGGCCCCAGCAGCACATTGCTTCCGATCGTGATGGGACCCCCGGGTGACGCCCAAACGGAGCAGAGATGATTGATGAACGAGTGGTCGCCGATCTGGATCATCTCGGGATATTTGAAGAATGCGGTGGGGGAGATCTTTACCCCTTTGCCCAGGTGCCTGAGCCTTGCCTTACGCAGGTAGTTGCCGCCGGTGATGAAGGCAAGCAGGTAGGCCCAGCCTCTGATCACTTCCATGAACGCTCGAAGCACGGTTTCCCTCGGGAGTGTTCGTAGAACATAACAGAGGGCCGCGCACGCTGCTACTTGTGCTTAGAAATGGAGAGCGCCGCGATGGCAACGCTACGGGACTTGATCGCTGAAGGGTACGGGCTTTTAGCCCGTACGTCAGTGATGGAAACAAAACGCGGCTTTAGCCGCCGAGGGAAACCGGCTTTACCCTCAGCGGCTAAAGCCGCTTCCATCCTGTGAATTGATGCACGGGCTAAAGCTCGCTGCGGCGAGGTAGGCCGTACCCTTCAATCGTCTCCACCCCGAGTTCGGCACTAATTAGCGAAGTCGTACCCCTCTTCCCCATGTTGCGAAAGATCCATACCGGTACGTTCATCCTCTTCACTCATCCGCAACCCAACCGTCCTGTCGACCACTACCAAAATCACCAGCGTCCCCACAATCGAAAGCACCCAGGCAATCGCAACCCCGGCCGCCTGGTTCAGGATCTGGCCATGATTGCCTTCCAGAAACCCGGTAGCCTTGCCCGCACCAAAGATAGGATTGATCGCGCTGTTGGCAAAGATCCCCGTCAACAAAGCGCCCATGGTCCCACCGGCGCCATGCACGCCAAACGCATCCAGCGAATCGTCGTAGCCGAACATCGACTTGACCGCGCTCACCATGAAATAGCAGAACACGCCGGCGATCAGCCCAATCCACAAAGCCGATATCGGCGTAACAAACCCTGAGGCGGGGGTAATGGCAACCAGCCCGGCCACCGCGCCTGAGATCGCACCCAGCGCCGTGCACCGGCCTCTGCCAATCCACTCAGCCGCGCTCCAGCTAACGGCCGCCGCCGCCGCGCCAAAATGTGTTGCCACAAACGCCGAAGTTGCCAGAGTACCTGCGCTCAGGGCTGACCCGGCGTTGAACCCAAACCAACCCACCCACAACATGCAGGCCCCGATAAAGCTCAGCACCACTGAGTGCGGAGCCATCTGTACTTTCGGATAACCCAGCCGCTTGCCGAGGTAGAGCGCCGTCACCAGTGCCGATACGCCCGAAGTCACGTGGACCACGGTTCCCCCGGCGAAATCGAGGCAGGGAAGCCGTCCACCGAGGGCCGCATTCAGCAGTCCGCCTTTGCCCCAAACCATATGCGCCATCGGGCTGTAGACCACAATCGCCCACAGAATCATGAACACCAGCATGCCCGAGAACTTCATTCTCTCGGCAAACGCACCCGTAATCAGCGCCGGCGTAATGATGGCAAACATCAACTGATACACCATGAACGTCTGCAACGGGATTGTAGCTGCGTATTTCGGATCGGGAGCCAGACCCACGCCATGCAGAAACAGGTTGTGCAGGCCGCCGATAAACGCGCTCCCCTCGCCAAAAGCCAGGGAGTAGCTCACCACGGCCCAGAGGATGGTGATCACCGCCATCATGGCGAAGGTCTGCATCATCGTGCCAAGAATGTTCTTGCGCCGCACCAGGCCGCCATAGAACAACGCCAGTCCGGGTCCGCTCATAAACAGAACCAACGCCGCGCTCACCAGCATCCAGGCGTTGTCGCCGGAGGTCTGTGCCGCGGCAATCGCCGCCGTCTGGTCAGCCGAGGCCTTTTCCAGCGCCGCCAGCCTGTCCGCCTGAGACGCCGTAGCCTGCGCCAGGCACAGGCCACCGGTGACCCACAACATCAACCCGAGCCCCACCACACGAAGCAATCTGCCCATCCGTCTCATTGACCCGCTCGCCTCTTGTTCCGCTCTGCAGAGAGATTCCACCCATCCGCGCGCTTTTTTGTGTTTTTTTTAATTTACACACCACTCCGCCGTATCCCAAATCCAGAATCCGATGGGACTGCTTTCCTTAGGGAAAGAACCGTGGGGCGCCCCGGCTTCCGCCCTGCGGCCGAAACTACCCGTGGCCTGGGATCGCAGGGCAAGGCGGAAACGCGGAGGCCACCCTCATGCCAGCAACCCCCGCGCCGCTTACTTTGCCCGGTTTAGAACTTGTTCCAGAGGAACTGGTTATAAACGTCGTGGTGGTACTGCACCTCGGGAGCCTTTACGAACGTACCCAGCAGGCGCGGGCACCGGTCCGCCGAGGCCTGCTTCAGGTCAGCATACCGTTGCTTCACATCGCTCCCCAGCAGAGTATCCGTCCATTTGGCCGCCTTGAAATTCTCAAGCGCCGTATAGATGTTGTCGGGCAGGAACCGCTTCGCCTTGCGCAGATTCTCGATGCTCGCCGTCTCCCCATCGAGCCCCGTCTTGAACACCGAATACAGCACCAGGTAAGGATTCGCGTCCGGGCTCACCGACCGCACTTCCACGCGCATGCTCTTCTCATTGCCAATCGGGATACGCACCATGGAACCGCGATCTGTCGCCGACGCCATCAACTGGTTCGGCGCTTCAAAATGGGGATCGAGGCGCCGGTACGCATTCACGCTGGCATTGAGCAACACGCAGATGTCGTTTCCATGGGTAAGGATGCGATCGATAAACTCCCATCCCATCTTGCTCAGCATCTCTTCGCCCTTCGCATCCCAGAAAAGATTTTTGCCCTGGGCGCTGATGGAAACGTTGGTGTGCATGCCGCTGCCGTTCACGCCTACCACCGGCTTGGGCAGAAACGACGCCGTAAAGCCCATATTCGTAGCCACTTGCCGGCAGATCAGCTTGTACAGCTGGATCTGGTCAGCCGCCGTCACCACGTCGCTGTAGCTGTAGTTGATCTCAAACTGTGAAGGAGCTACTTCCGGGTGATCCTTTTCATTTTCAAAACCCATGGCGCGCTGCACTTCCGCGCTGGTGTCGATAAACGTACGCAGAGGATCGCCTGGCAGTGAGTGGTAATATCCGCCCGTATTCACGTACTCGAACGCCTGCGTCTCGTGGTAGTGCCGCTCCGCATCCATGCCCTTGAACAAGAACCCTTCGATCTCATTCGCGGCATTCAGCGTATAGCCCTTCGATGCATACAGCGCGTCGGCGAAATTCTTGAGCACGCTACGCAGATCCGCGGAATAGGCTGTGCCATCCTTCGCGATCACTTCGCCGAACACCAGCACCTTGCCGGGGCCAAAAAAGTCAGAAGGCACCCAGTAGAAGGAGCCCCAGTCGATGCCCAGGCGCAGGTCGCTCTCTCTCTGTGCGGTAAAGCCGCGAATCGAACTGCCGTCGAACGTAAGATTGTCGTAGCTCTTGATCAGGAACTTCTTGTCGTAGTCCAGCATATGCAGCCGGCCTTCGAGATCGCTGAAGAGCACGGTGATCGCTTTAATACGCTTCTCGTCGGTCAGATATTTGAGCCGCTCTTCGCGGATCACGTCGGCCGCAACACGGTTCTTACGTTGGTTTTTCGCCCCCAAGTTCAGTTCTTCCAGCTCTGCATAGGGGATTTCAAGGAAGTTGCGAAGTGCGTACGACATGGTTCTCCTCAGGGAATCTGGTTCCCGGCAAAATGTTTGTACCGCAAAAGCCCTAAAGAACCCATCAAGATTGCGCGACGAGGGTCCAATCGAAAAAGCGCGCTGGCGCGATAGGCGGAGTGCAGGTGAAATGATGGTAACAGCCCGGCCTTTATGCGATGATCCTTGGCATTCGCCTTGCAGGAGAAAAGCTGCCCTGGCGAGACAACGGGTGCGCATTACGGCCTTTCCTGGCATCGTTGGTTCGTAAGGAAATCCCTATGAAGCTCGCTGGCATGTTGCTGCTGCTTGCCGGATAGCTGCTTGTCGTCTCTGCCGTAGGGATGGTTTCCCCAGCGCGGCGCGCGAGCGGGTTTTGTCGTCGCAGGGTTGGCAGTCGAGGTGCTTGGCCTCACCCTCGGCTTTCGCAGACACGCCGCCTGGAGGGACGCGTCGAAGTGACATCCCTGTTCGCCTACGATCTATCGCTGTTAGCCATCACCGTTCTAGTGGCTCTGGCGCCGCTGGTCCTGGCCGGCGTGGTCCTCATGAATGCCGGCCTGGGCCGTAGCCGCAGCGCGGCACACTCCTTGCTCGCGGCAATGGCGGCGATCGCCGCAGCCGTTCTCTCTTACGCGCTTGTCGGCTTTGCCTGGGAAGGAGTAAGCGGCGGCCCGGTCCACACGATCACTATTGGTGGCAAAAATTGTCAAAGGCAACAGCATCAGTAACACATAAAACCAGGCCCGCCGCGTCTTGACCATCCGCTGGCTCTTCCAATCATGCGGCTCCGCCCGGTCCGCAACCCCCACGGTCTCCGGGTGCTGCAAGTCCCAGGCTAGCTCGCGAATACTCGCATACCGTACTCGCATACCGGTTTTTCGGCTCCCGCTTCATCGGCTACCTTGGGCACATAAAGATCGAAGTAGTACATCAGAAGTCTGCTTTCCGGCCTCTGGAATGGGGTTCCACAACACTTTCCCCTGTCGCGCATCTCCCCAAAACGTAACCAAACTCCGGGGTACCCTCGACCTAGCCCGACACATTCCCGGTTTCCCAAGCCCCGGTCCCGGATGACACAATGAATGAAACGGGAAAGGGAACCATCATTGACGACCGAAATATCGAGCGGCGAGTCGGTCTGGCAATACCCTCGTCCGCCCCGCCTGGAATCCACTGCGCGTCACCTCAGAATCGAGCACGCCGGCCTGCTGTTGGCCGAGACCACACGTGCCTTCCGGGTGCTTGAAACCAGTCACCCTCCGGTTTATTACATCCCACCCGACGATGTCGCTCTGGAGTACTTACGCCCTTCGCGCCGGGCCGGCAGTTCCTGTGAATTCAAGGGCATAGCTTCTTATTGGACCCTCGACCTCTCCCGCGGAGCTGAAAGAGCTGCCGCCGGAAGAGCGGCCGCGGGAAGATCTTCCCTGGTCGTGCTCGACGTGGCCTGGAGCTACGAAAATCCGCTGCCCGCCTATGAACCACTGCGCGGCTACCTGGCCTTCTACGCCAGCCGCGTCGATGCGTGCTATGTGAATGGGGAGCGCGTGACCGCTCAGCCCGGAGACTTCTACGGCGGCTGGATCACGTCAGAGATCCAGGGCCCCTTCAAGGGAGCCCCGGGCACGCTCGACTGGTAACGCACGCTCGATGAAATCTTTGGCGGCCCTGCTGTTTCTGGCCATCACGCTGTTCGCTTCGACGAATGTAGACGACCTGCTCATCCTGGTCGGCTTCTTCGCCGACAGGTCCTACCGCGCCCGCGACGTGGTAGCCGGCCAATATGTGGGAGTAGCGGCGCTTTTTGCTGCCAGCGTAGCCCTGGCCCTGCTCTCGTTGGTGATTCCCCGGGAGTACGTCGGCCTGCTGGGTTTCTTCCCCATCCTGCTCGGCGCGAAGAACCTCTGGGCGTTGCGCAGGGGAGAAGACGAGGAAGCAGAACCCCGGCCGGCTACGCACAACCGTATTGCCGGAGTAGCCCTGGTAACGATAGCCAACGGAGGCGACAACCTTGGCATCTACGTTCCCGCCTTCGCCCTCCGCGGCGGGCGGCAAATCGCGGTGATCGCCGTGGTATTTGTAGCCATGACTGCGCTCTGGTGCGCCGCGGCCCACTGGATGGTAACCCACCCCAAACTAGGCGTCCCCATCCGGAGATGGGCTCACCGCGCTGCCCCGATTGTCTTGATTGCCTTAGGCCTGCTGATTCTCTACGAAGCCGGAACCATGCACTGGCTTCGCTCCCATCTCTCGGTGTAACAAATCCCGGGCGGGCTACCGAGCACGCTACCCCGCCTGCATATGAGCTCGGGTTTCCCGAACAATTGTGATGAACCGCCGCGACAACTCCTGAATCCAGTTCTCCTGCCGTAGTTGCAATGCCTCGCGAGGAATCAGTTCCGACCCGATCCCAAGCACCGAAGCGCCTGCAAGGATAAAATTTGCCGCCGTCGTCTGGTTCACGCCGCCCGAAGCAATCAAGGGAATCTGCGGCAGGGGAACCTTCAGTGCTCGAATATACTGATCCCCGCCAAACTGCGCGCACGGAAACACCTTCACAAGATCACCACCCGCTTGCCAAGCGGCAATGACCTCACTCGGTGTAAGTGCCCCAGGAATCACGACAACATCATTCTTCAGCGCAAACTCCACCACCTTGGGAATCAACCCAGGACTAGTAATAAACCGCGCCCCTGCATCGAGACACTTCCGAGCCGTCTCTATATCGAGTACCGTACCCGCACCGACGACAAAGTTGGCATCATCCCTCGCCAACTGTGCAATCACATCGAGCGCCCCGGGAACAGTCATGGTGATCTCCGCCACGGGAATCCCCGACTGGTTTACCGTCTCCGCGGCAAACAACGCCAGTTCCGGCGTGGTTACCCGGACACTGGGAATAATGCCAACTTCCTGAATACGCGACCGAACCGTATTTCTATCCATAGATGAAAACAATCCCCGTAGAAACCGCCTTGTGAATTAAATCATGATTTCTTCTTCCGCCCGCGCCAACCCACTAAGGCAAGCTACGAGTACCCACGGCTTCACGCAACTGCTCCACCGCTAACAAATATGCTGCCAGAGACTGCCGGTAAGCCAGTTGCACTGACCGGTACGTCCGCTCCGAATCCAGAAAATCCAACAGCGCCGTTGCCCCGCGATGGTACGAGTACTCACTGATATCCCGGCTCTTCTGCGATACCGCCAGATAACGATTGAGATACAACTGCACCACGCGATCGTTGGTAACGAACCCCTCATAGGCGTCCTTTACATCTGTCAGCACTTGGCCATTCGCGGCGAATTGCAACTCCTGCGCCTACGTAATTGCCAGCTTGGTGCGCGCGATCTCGCCCTGGTTGCGATCAAAGAAGGGAATCGGAATACTCACCAGCAACGTGCCGGTATTGATCGAGTTCACGTGCGAATACGTAAACCCGCCGGTCACGTCCTGCTTCCCATTGGCTTTGCCAGCGCAAACTGACTGCCTGCCGCCGTGATGCCCTGTTGCGCCGCCAACAAATCTGGCCTGCTCTTCAGCGCCTTCAACTGCATATCGTCCAGACCCACCTTCAGCGGCTGATACTCGAATGACGCTTCACGCCGTAGTCCGCGCCGATGGACTCATAGCCGAGCAGCTGCCGCAGGTCAGACAGCGCCTGCTCCCGCGCGACCCGCACCTGTCCCACATCCGTTTCACACTGCAGCAGTTGCAGTTGAATCTTCAGGTAGTCATTCTCGCTGATACCGCCGGTCTTGAACTGCCGCTCCCCAATATCGGTGGTCTGCTGGAAGCTCTTCACATCCTGCTCAGCCAGAGCTAGCGTCGACTCGGCCAGTTGTGCGCTGTAAAACAGCGACGCCACCTGGAAGGTGAGCTGCCGCTCGTTGTCTGCGACCAACGATTTGGTAACCGCGGTGATATCTTTTTGCGCCTGCAACCGGCGCTGCCTTTTATGGCCGCGCTCAAACAGGTAGGTAACGCCGAAGTCGGCTTCGGACGAATCATGCAAATAGTCGAGCGTGAACGAACTGGGCGTAAAGAAGGGAAGGTATTGCCAATCGACCGTCAGGTTCGGGTTGGGCCGTAGATTCGCAGTGATCTCTTCGGCCTCGCTCTGCTGAAGGTTGTTGCGGTTCGCAATCAACAGGTGGTTATGCTGAATCGCCAACTGCACGGCCTCATCGAGCGAGATCCGCTTTGCCGTGCTGGCCGATTGGCGCATAAATGTCATTGGTAAAGTGACCTAAATGGAAAACCACTCCTACAAGCAAAAATGGAATTGTGGGCGGGGACCTCATGGACTGAGTCTGGACAACTACGGTCCAAGCACCTTCGAGTGGCCAGTAAACCCTTGCGAATTCCCATCTATCAGCAGGAAGTGCGGCTAGCACCGGCGTGTGCACCGCTGCCAGCCAATCGGGATTAGAACTTCATAAGGAAGGCACCAGTGATCCGGTTTTCGCTGTTGCGAAGATCGGGACTCCAGCCAGGCACCACAGATCCTGGAGCCCCGGTGTTTCCTCCTGGCGGTGTGACGCCTCCTGGCCCGCTGAAGTACGGGACATTCGCGGCGCGGTGATTGTACTCCAGACGGTATGTGAAGTATTGGCTCGGCATGTAATCTGCCGTGACTGAAACGTCCCACGCCTTGTATGGGTTTCCCGGGTTCTCCGTGAAGTACGGCGTTCCCGATGCCGCCGTCGCTCCATTGATCGGGGGCAGCAGGACGAGATAGCGGCCGGGGTTGTTGATGCGTCCGCCACCGAGTGTGAGCCCGTAGCGATCGCGGTCGAACCAGAGCCGGTTGTAGACCATGAAGCCGAGGAAGCTCTGCTTGGGGCCGGTCTTGCCGTTGCCATGGCAGCTTACGCCGCCTCCGCTCTCGCAGCCTGCGTCGCCGGTCAGCGTCATGGCAGCTTTGCTGATGAAGGAGTCCGGACGGTCGTAGTACTTGTACTCGATGCTGTCATCGGTGTGGTAGCGGGTGCGGCTGGGTATGCCAAGTGCATCCTCGCCATAGCCGTACTGGTTGCCGATGATCTCGAGCTTACCGCTGGGCCGCCAGAGAATCTGTCCGCCGAGCCCAGGCCGATTGTTAAAGCGTCCGTAGGACTGCCAGCCGTTGATGAACCATGGTTCGATCTTCAATTTTGCAGTTGGAAACCACTGCACGCGCACGCCGTTGAAGAACCATGGTGTGTTCGAGGAGACATACGAAGGCTGATAGGCCCAGTTATCGAACTGATAAAACGAGAACAGGCCGACGTAGGAGAGGAAGATACCAGCATCCACGTTGAGACCGTGCTGCACGTTGAAGTGGTAGCCGGCGTTGGCCTCGGACACATAACGATAGGCGTTGGCAAGGTCCCACTGGCCGCGCGCTGGACTAGCGTCATTGCGTGGCGTGGCGGTGGAGTAAAGACCGATCTGGCTCAAAAAGCGGGCATGCACATTATTCACATGGAAGTCGCCGCCGATCCCAAGGTCAGTCAAAGTTACTTCACTGGAACGAAAGACCTCGCTAGATCCGACGATGGTGTCGTCCTGCGGATGGCGGAAGTCGTAGGTGTAACTAACGTCCGAGCGAATCTCGGGAGTGAAATATTTGGTCGCGTAGGGAGTGTCCTTGGTGCGGGGGTTGCCGTTGAGCCAAGTGAAATCGGCGAAAGCGAAAGGCACGGACTTTGGATTGGAGGGGTCGGTTATCACGGACTCCTCCTCCGAGACGGCTGGCGGTGGAGCCTGCTGTGCCAGGACTGCCGCCGGGCTTGCTGCCTGCAAGCCGCCGCCGGTGACCGGTGCTTCGCCGTTGATCAGGGTCTTCTTTTCATCTTCCAGCGCCTTGGCTGCATCGGATGAAGTCGCTCCACTGGCTGCCAGTTCGGCTTCGAGCGCTGCGATGCGCAGCTTCATCGCTTCCAGTTCCTTGGCCAGAGCAGGGCGCACGTCCGCTCCCGCGATGCTTGCTGTGGGCACTACTTCCGTCCGTACTGCACCTGCTGTCGATGTAGCTGCTGGATCTGCGGCTGCTGGCGCGGCCGGTGCCGCAGCGCCGGCCGCAGGAGCGCCGTCGGCGACGTAATTGAGCCGGATACCCTGTGCGCCGCTTGTTGCCTGCGCCAGGCCTGCCGGAAGAATCAAAAGGCAACCAGTCGCAATGACCAATTGGCTAACTTTGCACAATTTGCTTTCCATCGAGGCCCTCAATAAGAAGTAGTAGGACGTTGAACGTAACCATGGGTTGGCCCTCCGAGTCCGCACGGCGATCCATAGTCCCCCGGTGCTGGAGGTCGTTTCATTCATTAGTAGCCATAGCCCCTAAGAAACCCATAAAAAGGACATAAGGGTTCCATAAAGAAGGGGAACGATCGTCATAAGCACAAGTCCGCCTATTGGGCAAATCGCCCTCCGTGGTGCGAGCACAAGAACAAAAATGTTTAGCCTTTTATTTACCCGACGTTAACGGATGCGACATAAAGATTGCATGATGATTTGCAAAAACCACGGAGATGGGATTTTTCCGGAGAACGATGCCAACGAACGTTGGCTGCCCCTGCTGTATCCGTAACAAACCTACTCAAAAACTGGACGAGTGCCCCCAGCACACGAAGAGATGGTTCGCCTCAGCGTACCTGGGGCGCCCGTCCAGTTTTTAAATGAGGGTCGATGCGGGGTATGAGCTTAGAAACACAGGTGTGCGGTATGCGCAGGCCGTGCCCCGTCGTGTTTAAAAAATGCGTTTTAAGCGCTATAAGCGCTATAAGTCCCTCCAGGGCGGAGGTCCTCTTCGTGCGGTTCTGTTCGCCCGTGCTTCGGTGGATCGTTGTGATCGCGGACGCCTACTTAAGGTAAGCCCGGACCAGATCGATCAAACCCTCGGCGAGTTCGGTGGACTCAGAGGTAGCCTTCTCCGGTGTGATCATATGCAGGCGAATATGATCCTCGAGTACTTCAGCCATCAGGCTGTTGATGCCACCGCGCACATTAGCCAACAGCATCAACACATCCGCACAATCCTCGCCGGTAGACAGGGAGCGCTCGATGGAATCGACTTGGCCGCGAATTCTTCTGATGCGGGCAACGAGTTTCTGCTTTTCTTTCGGAAGATGCGACATTTCTGTTATACCCTAGGGGGATATGTTATAAGAATAAAGAACGTCCTTCCAGTTTAGCTCGGACACGCCCGAACTTGTGAAGTTTTACGCCATGAGACCAGTGGAGACAGAGGCAATGTTCAAGGAAGGCGGGCGGAGGTTGATCATGAAGAAAGCAATGTTCCCCTTGCCGATCCCACGGCGCTGCCCGCTCACTTGTGCATGGGTCGCAACTGGAAACCCGGCCCAACCACTTGCATGTGTCTGGTTCGACCGCGAAGCGCCCAGACTTGCCCCCGCCGAAGCAAGCGATTGTGAACCATGCCGATTGTGTGCGTGAAGGCGCGATGCATCCAGCAGCGCCTGATGGTCCTTAAGCAAACGTAACACCGTGCTAACAACGTTCGTGTAGCTTTGACGTTCCTGACGCAACACAGTGCTGAGCACAGAAAGATATTCCATTGCTTGCCGATTGCTGGCAAGGAGGATTCATGCGGGTCTTGAAGCAGTGGCTGGCTTGGCCGTGTTTGGCCATGGTTCTGGGAAACAGCGGTTTCGCGCAAAATGCGCTGAGTTGGCAGCAAGTCCGCGATAAATTCGAAGCGGCGAATCCGGCCCTGGGCGCGGGACGAATCGGAATAGACGAATTCCGCGCACAAGAAACGACGGCCTACCTTCGACCAAACCCGAGCCTGACCGTAATCGCCGATCAGATCGATCCATTCAACGGCGGACCGGCTCATGGTCCCTTTACCTATTTCTTGTCTGCTGCCAGCGTCAATTACCTGCACGAACGCCAGCATAAGCGCGAGCTCCGCTTGGAAAGTGCACAAGATGCAACCAAGGTTGCTGTTTCAAGCCAGGCCGACCTCGACCGCACGCTACTTTTCGATCTGCGTTCGGCTTTCGTTCAGACGTTGCAGCAGAAGGCTATTGTCAATCTCGCTCAAGAGAATCTCGGCTTTTACGATCACCTGTTGCAGATCAATCGAGACCGTTACAAGAACGGCGCCATTGCCCGTGTCGACCTCGACCGGCTCGAACTGCAGCGAGTGCAGTATGAGTCAGACCTGCAAACGGCGCTGGTGAGCCTGCGAACGGCCAAGATTCAGCTCCTCGCGCTGCTCAATGACCGCACTCCGGTCGAACAGTTTGACATAATCGGGCCATTTGATTTCTCCGCGCAGATGCCGTCTCTCGACGATGTGCGGCAAATGGCTCTGGATACGCGGCCAGATCTGCGTGCGGCTGTACAGTTGGCAGAAAAGGCGAAGACGGACTACCGGCTTGCTGTTGCCAATGGATCTACAGATCCAATCGTTGGCTTCGATGCCGGCCGCAACCCTCCCATCGATCAATACATCGGAGCAAGCGTCAACATTCCGCTGCGTATTTTCGATCGCAACCAGGGAGAGAAGCGGCGCACGCAACTGGACATCGACCGAAACGAAAAGCTGGTAGCCGCAGCGCGCGCGCAGGTCTTCAGCGACGTGGACTCAGCCTACGCCACGGTCAGCGGCGCTGTCGTTCTGCTGAAGCCCTACAAAGATCAGTATCTGCAACAGGCACTGAGTGTGCGGGACACGATTTCATTTTCATACCAACATGGAGCCGCTTCGTTGCTTGACTTTTTGAATGCTCAGGCGGACTACCGGAGCACGCAGGTGAACTATTTGAACCTGATCGGTACCTATCTCAATGCGGCCGGTCAACTGAATCTCGCTGTAGGACGTGAGGTGATTCCATGAAGGGCAGGGACTTTGCAGTACTCGCCATTTCTGTATCGATAGCTGCGGCGAGTATGGGTTGCGGCGGAGACAAGAACCAGGACGCCGCTGGAGCCCCGCCTCCGCTCAGGGTGGAAAAAGTAAAAGACAGCAGCGTGTTCGAGGTGGATCGTCCCGAGCGCTTTCAGCTGATGCAGGCCGCGGAGCACATTGCCAGTCCCGAGCTCCGCGTGACCGGCTCGGTGAACCCCGACATCTCGCGAGCCGTTCCGGTCATCTCGCTGGCCACAGGCCGGGTGGTTGAGATAAAGGCGCGCCTGGGCGACACGGTACAAAAGGGCCAGCTGCTGTTGGAGGTGCAGAGCGCAGATATCTCTGGAGCGTTCTCCGACTACCAGAATGCAGTGGCTGACGAAGCACTGGCACGTACGCAACTCGAGCGCGCGAAAATTCTCTACGACAAAGGCGCGATCTCGCAGAACGACTTGCAGATTGCTCAGAACACCGAAGACAAGGCTAAGGTGACGGTCGAAAACGGGGCACAGAAATTGCGCGTGCTGGGCAGCACGACGCTCGACCACCCTACCAGCATCATCGATATCCGCGCTCCCATTTCCGGCATCATCACCGATCAGCAGGTAACGAGTGCCGCTGGAGTGCAGGGCCTGGCCTCACCCAACCCTTTCACCATCTCAGACCTTAGCTACGTTTGGGTCTTGTGCGATGTATACGAGAACGATCTGGCCAACGTTCGCCTGGGAGAGAAGGCAGACGTTCGTCTGACTGCTTATCCAGGTCAGGTGTTCAGCGGGCTCATCAGCAACATCGGTCCTGTGCTCGACCCCAACATACGCACCGCCAAGGTGCGCCTGGAAATGCGCAATCCAGGCCTGATGCGTCCCGGCATGTTTGTCACCGCGACCTTCCACAGCCGGCTCACGCAGAAGCGAGCGGCCGTTGCCGCGACCGCGATTCTGCACCTGCACGATCGCGACTGGGTGTATGTTCCGATGGGTCAGGGCGCCTTCCGGCGGACGGAAGTGACCGGGGGCGACATGCTGCCGGGCGGTATGCAGGAAGTGATCACTGGCATTGCGCCAGGGCAGCAGATTGTCAAGAATGCGCTTGAATTTCAAAGCTCGGTGACCCAGTGATGCTTCGCGCATTCGTCGATCTCTCACTCAACAACCGTTTTGTGGTGCTGAGCATCGCCGTGCTCCTGTTCATCTGGGGCGCGATCTCATTCCACGATCTGCCGGTGGAGGCCTATCCCGATGTGGCCAATACCTGGGTGCAGGTCATTACGCAATGGCCGGGGCGGGCCGCCGAAGAGGTGGAGCAGCAGGTCACGATCCCGGTCGAAATTCAGATGAACGGCATTCCGCATCTGCAACATATACGGTCTGCATCGTTGGCCGGCCTCTCCGTCGTCAACCTGATTTTCGATGACAATTCCGATAACGATCTTGACCGCCAGAAAGTGCTGGAGCGCCTTTCCCAGGTCACATTTCCGCCGGGCGTCTCGGGTGCGATGGGGCCTGACTTCAGCCCGATCGGTTCCGTCTATTGGTACACGATCAAAAGCACCAACCCTGCCGTCGACCTGATGGAGTTGAAATCCCTGCAGGACTGGGTCATCAGCAAATACATCCGGTCGGTGCCCGATGTTGTTGATGACTCGGCGTTCGGGGGACTCACGCGTGAATACCAGATACGCCTCGATCCGGAGAAGCTGATTTCTTACGGTCTGAGTCTCGCGCAAGTGGAGCAGCAACTCGCGAACAGCAACGCGAATGCGGGCGGCAGCTTTGTCGAGCAGGGGGCGCAACAGATCAACGTGCGCGCCGTAGGCCTGATCAAAGACGTCACCGACATCGAAAAGACGGTCATCAAGACGCAGAATGGCACCCCACTGCGTATAAAAGACATCGCCGTGGTGACGCAAGGCCCGAAGATTCGACTGGGCCAGATCGGCAAAGCCATCCACCGCGGAGACGGCGTGGTGGTCGACGATAACGACGTCGTGGAGGGCATCGTCTTTCTGCGCAAGGGCGCGGATACCGACACCATGTTGAAGTCACTGCACGCCATGGTGCAGCGGCTTAACGATCACATTTTGCCGCCCGGCGTGAAGATCGTTCCTTACCTGGATCGCGATGACCTGGTGCACTACACCACGCACACGGTTCTGCATAACCTTGCCGAGGGAATGATCCTGGTGGTCATCATCCTTTTTATATTTCTCGGCAATGCGCGCGGGGCATTCATCGTCTCGCTTACGATCCCTTTCGCCCTGCTCTTTGCTTCCATCTGCCTCAACCTTCGTCACATCTCCGCCAACCTGCTCTCGCTGGGCGCGTTGGACTTCGGCATGGTTGTGGATGGCGCCGTGGTCATGGTGGAGAACATCGTGCGCCATCTTAACCGGCCAGACGAAGCGCCGCGTACGCTCGTGGAGCGCATACGCACTGCCGCGCATGAAGTGCAACGCCCTGTTTTCTACGCCATCGCAATCATCATCACCGCTTATCTGCCGATCTTCACACTCGAACGCGTGGAAGGAAAACTGTTCAAGCCGATGGCCTGGACGGTTGCTTTTGCGTTGCTTGGCGCCTTGATCTTCTCCATGTCGATTGCTCCGGCGTTGGCCAGCCTGCTGTTCCGCAAAGATGCGAAACAGTGGGAAAACCCGGTCATGAAGTTTTTGATCGTGCGCTACCGCGGCGGAGCTCACTGGGCCATTCGTCATCGCGCCATCACGGCCGGCGTAGCCGCAGCCATTTGCTTGCTCTCGATGTACCTCGCCTTCGGCGGCGCCATAGGGTCCGAATTTCTGCCGCATCTCGATGAGGGAGCGATCTGGGTGCGCGGAACCCTTGCGCCGAGTACCGGCCCGACTCAAAGCGCGATTGTGGCGGAACGCGCACGCCAGGTGTTGGCTTCGTTTCCCGAGGTTCCCCAGGTGGTGAACCAGATCGGGCGGCCCGACGACGGTACCGATACCACCGGTTTCTTCGATACCGAGTTCTTTGTCGACCTGCTGCCCAAGGAGAAATGGCGGCCTGTGTTCCACGAAAATAAAGAGAAGCTCATCGCCGCCATGGATCGCGAACTGGAAAAGATTCCCGGCGTGACCTGGGGTTTCTCCCAACCCATCTCCGACAACCTGGAAGAAGCAGTGAGCGGAGTCAAGGGAGCGCTTGCCGTAAAAATCTATGGTGATGACCTCAAAACGCTGGAAGATAAAGCAGATGAAATTGTCGCGGTGATGCAGAACGTTCCCGGTGTGGAGGACCTTGGGATCTTTCGCGTGATCGGGCAACCGAACCTCAATTTCACTGTAGATCGCGACCAGGCATCCCGTTACGGGATGAACGTCTCTGATGTGCAGGATGCGATTCAAACCGCGGTCGGCGGCAACGCAGTGAGCCAGGTGCTCATTGGCGAACAGCGATATGACCTGGTGCTGCGCTATCTGCCGCAGTACCGCGATACCAGGGAAGCGATTGAAAAAATCCGTCTGTTGTCGCCTTCGGGCGAGCGCGTCTCCCTGGCGCAACTGACCCACAGCCAGGTCTTGGATGGCGGTTCGGAAATCTATCGTGAAGAGAACTCCCGTTATGTAGCGGTCAAGTTCAGTGTCCGCGGACGCGATCTGGGCAGCACCGTCCAGGAGGCGATCCGCAAGGTGAACGCAAAGGTCAAATTGCCCACCGGCTACACCATCGACTGGGCGGGCGAATACGAAAGCCAAAAGCGTTCCTCGCGGCGCTTGTTGCTCGTATTGCCGGTGACCATTCTGCTCATCTTCATCATCCTTTACTCCATGTTCAAATCCATCAAGTGGGCGCTGCTGGTTTTGACGAATATCGCAGTGGCGCCGATTGGGGGCCTGCTTGCGCTGCTGGCCACGCATACCAACTTCAGCGTATCCTCCGGTGTTGGCTTTCTCGCGCTCTTCGGCGTGTCTGTGCAGATCGGCGTGATCATGGTGGAGTACATCAACCAGTTGCGCGCCCGCGGGTATTCGATTGAGGAGGCAGCGGTCGAGGGAGCGGTGCTTCGGCTGAGGCCGATCATGATGACGATGCTGGTTGCGACGTTGGGTCTACTGCCTGCGGCGCTTTCTCACGGCATCGGATCGGATTCGCAGCGGCCATTTGCCATCGTCATCGTCGGTGGGCTTGTTGCCGGATTGATGATCAGCCTCTTCCTGCTGCCGACCCTGTACGCGTGGTTTGCGCGCAGCGACGATCACTTGCCGGAGGCGGATGCTAACGAGGCAATTTAGGGCCGGTTGATTTAGATTCGACCAGCCGTTCATCGGCTGTCAAAAGAAGGGCGGCGGAAGATGAAGAAAGAAGACGTGTGCGCGCGGATTCGAGAGATCGCCATTATTCCCGCGGTCCGGATTTCTTCGGGAGAGGACGCTCACTTTGCAGCGGAGGCTGTGGCGCGAGGGGGCATTCCCATTGTGGAGATCACGATGACGGTGCCTGGGGCGGTCGAGCTCATCTCTCACCTCGTCCGCACTAACCCTGCACTGCTAGTGGGCGCCGGCACCGTGCTCGACGCGAAGACCGCGGCTCGTTGCCTTGATGCGGGAGCAGCCTTTCTGACTTCGCCGTCTTTTAGTGCAACCATTGTTTCCTTTGCTGCCAAGGAAAACATTGCTGTCCTTCCTGGTGCGATGACTCCGACGGAAATCGTTACTGCCTGGGATGCCGGCGCGGACTTCGTGAAGGTGTTTCCGTGCGCTCAGTTCGGCGGAGAGAAATACATCAAGGCGCTCAATGCGGCCCTGCCAGAAATCCCTTTGGTCGCGGCGGGCGGCGTTACGCAGCAAACGGCTGCGGGTTTCATTTTGTCAGGTGCTGCAGCGATCGGCGTGGGCACAGAACTGATTCCCACCGAGGCGATCGCCAGGCACCAATCGGAGCGCATCTGCGAATTGGCGCGCCGCTTTTCCAGGATAGTAGGCGAGGCACGCGCACAGATTGCCGCCTGGAAGCGAACTGTGGTCGTGAAGAAGTTCACAGGCAAAGAAGAGTGCGAAAAGTGAGCACCAGCTATCTGTGGCCCAATTGCCACGAAGAGCAAGGCTGCCCGATCGGCGGGTACCATGAGGCATGCTTGAAAGGCCGGGTATGAGCAGATCGATGAATGGTCCCAGGAATCGCGGCAAACGGACGAAGGTGCTTTTCCTGCTTGCCGTGTGCACGGTTGCTCTTTCGTCGTCAGCTCAGAAAGTCGCGGCGCCCGTCAGCTCACTGCGCGTCTATCTATTCGATTGTGGCTTCATCCAGGGTGAGAACCCGCTCGACTACGGTCTAAAGAAGGGCGACGTGAAAAGCGCCGGCATGGTAGTGCCCTGTTACCTGGTGGTTCATCCCAGGGGAACCCTGATGTGGGATGTTGGGGTCATTCCTGACAGCGCCTTCAAGGGAGACGGGCCCGCGGTCTTGCATGAGGAGTCCGATACGGTTACTGTGCCCCGGCCTCTTCTGCCGCAACTGGCTGCCCTTGGCTACCCGGCACAACAGATAACTTACATCGCTTTCTCGCACTATCACTTCGATCACACCGCGAATGCGAACGCCTTTGCGGCATCCACCTGGCTGGTTCACCCCGCCGAACGTGAGGCCATGTTTGCTGCCGATCCGAGGCATCGGGCTGCTTACGATAAACTCCGAAGCAGCAAGACCGTGCTGCTGCCCAACAGTGACTACGATGTCTTCGGCGATGGAACCGTTATCATCAAGTCCGCGCCCGGCCACACGCCCGGCCACCAGGTATTGGCTCTGAAGCTGCCTCAAACAGGACCCGTCCTGATCGCAGGCGACTTATGGCATTACGCAGCTGAGCGTACCGCAACCAAGGCTCCCGGAGATGAAGCGAATCCGCAACAAACACTGTCCAGCCGTGCGGTCATGGAAGCCTACCTCAGGCAAAGTGGCTCCCAACTCTGGATCGAGCACGACCCGGTGACCTTCCACCGTCTGAAAAAAGCCCCCGCCTTCATTCAATAGATGGGGACTGGGTTGCGCGCGGCGATCACTACGTCGCCTGGCTCCTTCTCCAGGGCTCTGTTTTCTGGGCGTGTTTCCACCAGGCAGCGGTTGAGTCTCCGAACCGGCGCTGCACGGCTCACCTTGTACGGCTCATCCAGCATGTCTCACTGTGAATGGATTCGGGTGTATCGAATACGACATGCAGCCGGCCCTGCTCCAGGCGGCCCTTTGCCTGCTAGGGTGATGGCTTGGGACAAAAGCCGCCTCTCGCATCAACTGACGCGAATGGAGCAACGAGCCCTCATAGAGCGTCGACGTACTGACGGGAAAACTGTTCTTGTTGTGCTTACCAAACTCGGAAGAGAAAAGCTGGATCTGGCTGGCCCGATACGCGCGGCCTCGGTTCGGCGGAATCTGTTGTCGCGACTCACTCAGGAACAGATCGATACCATCGTGCGGGTGAGCAATCTTCTTCGTGAAGAAGACTAGGCCCTTCCAGAAGGGGCGCGTATGGTGGTCAATTGTGCGCACTCCGGGTGAAACTTAGTTTCCCCTCGGCCCAGCCGCACCTGCGGGTGCATCATACCGTCTGATTTCCTGTGAAGACCTGTGACGTGGCCGAGTTTTATGCGGTTTTCCTTAGAAGAAAACCGCACAGATGCTCAGTATCCTGGTGACTGGTCGGGAGTTTCACCATGGGTGGAAGTACCATGGAAGCTCGGTCAAGATCATGGTGGCGCACCACGCAAGCCGAGTGTTTGGGGTGGCTCACCACACCAAGGCTGAGTGTTTGACCTGACCCATCAGCCTCAGGCTGATACCATAGAGGTACCACCTCGCTTGGACTGTCTGCGATTTGCTCTCATCCGACTGAGCCAGCACGGGGAGTAACAAGCCCTCTCCCCTCCTCCTTACTTCAGCGCACCGCCAACGGAACCACGGAAGAGGCGCGAGTATGGGAGTAATCCCTTTTAAAGAGACGGCCAGGATCCGCAAGATCGCCTTCGTCGGCGACCATCTGCCGCGCAAGTGCGGCATCGCCACGTTCACTACCGATTTGCTATCGGCCGTGCAAAGCGCGTATCCGCGCAGCCAGTGCCTGTGCGTTTCTGTAAACGATATTGACGAAGGTTACGATTATCCCGAAGTTGTCCGCTTCGAGATGGAGGAACAAGACCTGTCATCTTATCTCCGCGCCGCGGACTTTCTGAATATCAGCGACGTAGATATCGTTTGTCTGCAGCATGAATTCGGCATTTTCGGGGGTCCAGCCGGCGGCCACATCCTCGCCATGTTGCGCGAACTGAAAATGCCCGTCGTGACGACCCTACACACCATCCTGCGAGAGCCGAGAGCCGACCAGCGTCGCGCCATGGAAGAGTTGATTACCCTGTCCACCCGCCTGGTAGTGATGGCCGATCGTGGACGCCAGATGCTGCACGAGATCTACGGCGCACCGCTGAGCAAGATCGACCTGATTCCGCATGGTATCGCCGATGTCGGCTTCGTGGACCCCACCTACTTCAAAGACCAGTTTCAGGTGGAAGGCCGCACGGTTCTGCTTACCTTTGGCCTCCTCTCGCCGAACAAGGGAATCGAATACGTTCTCGCCGCCTTACCCAGCGTGCTGGCGGAGTTTCCTGAGGTTGTGTACATTGTGCTGGGCGCAACCCATCCCAACGAACTGCGTAACCACGGCGAAGCTTATCGCCTGAGTCTCGAGATCCTGGCCACCAAGAGCAAACTGGAAAAGCACGTCATCTTTTGCAACCAGTTCGTCGACCCCGAGAACCTCAAAGAGTTCATGGGCGCCGCCGATCTCTACATCACGCCCTATCTCAACGAAACCCAGATCACCTCCGGTACCCTCTCCTTCGCCTTCGGCTCCGGTAAAGCAGTTGTCTCCACACCTTACTGGCACGCAGCAGATCTATTGGCAGACGACCGCGGCGCTCTGGTGCCATTTGCCGATGCACCGGCGATGGCCGCAGCTATCCTCGGGCTGTTGCGCGACGACACGAGACGCAACAACATGCGCAAGAACGCCTACCGGTTAGGAAGGGAAATGATCTGGTCGAACGTCGCCCAGATGTACATGCATAGCTTTGAGCTCGCACGCCTCGAAGGCGCTCCCTTATTGCGCAAATCGCTCGCCATCAAAACGCTCGACCAAAAGCAGCGTGAGCTTCCAGAAGTAAGACTGACCCACCTCTCCCGCATGACAGATTCGACCGGCGTGTTTCAACACGCCATCTTCAGCGTGCCCAACTTCAGAGAAGGTTACTGCACCGACGACAATGCCCGTGCATTTATTCTCGCCGTGCTGATGGGGGAGTGGAGCGACGACGCCGAACGCGAGCGCGGCCTTGCCAGCATCAGTGCTGCTTTTCTGCATCACGCCTTCGATCCCGAGAGTGGACGCTTTCACAACCACATGAGCTTCGATCGCCGCTGGCTCGATGAGCAAGGCTCAGAAGATAGCCACGGCCGCGCGTTGTGGGCACTCGGCGTAGGCGTAGGGCGCTCGCAACTGCGCAATTTCCAGATGATGGCCGGCCAACTCTTCGCGCGGGCGCTGCCCGCGTTAACCGAGTTCAGCTCCCCGCGAGCATGGGCCTTCGGCCTGCTGGGCATCCACGAATATCTGCGCCGGTTAGGTGGCGACAGCCAGGTGAACCAGGCCAGGGAAACCCTCACCTCACGCTTGATGGAACTCTATGACCACCATGCACACGCCGACTGGCACTGGTTCGAAGAAGAACTTTCCTATGACAATGCCCGGCTCTCGCATGCTCTGATCGTCAACGGAAGGGCAACCGGGCAACACGTAGTCCTGAATCGCGGGTTGGAAACCCTGCGCTGGCTGACCGAGCAACAAACGACAGAAAAAGGCCACCTGCGCCCCATTGGCAGCAACGGCTTCTATCACCGTGGCGGTATCAGAGCCAATTTCGACCAGCAACCGATCGAGGCACAGGCCACCGTAGCTGCCTGCCTGGCAGCCTATCGCGTCACGGCCGATCTGCATTGGTACGAGAGAGCCCAGAATGCCTTCGACTGGTTCATCGGAGGCAACGACCTCGGTCTCGAAATCTATGTGCCGGAGACAGGCGGCTGCCGCGACGGCTTGCACATCGACCGCGTGAACGGAAACCAGGGAGCCGAGTCCACGCTGGCATTTTTACTTTCGCTGGTGGAGATGCACCAGGCACAGAACATGCTCACCAGTTTCAAGCATCCGGTCACGGTAGAAGAATTTCCTGTCATCCCCATCGCGATCCACTAGAACCAATGACCCTTACCTGCCACGAGAAATAGGAATACCATCGCAAACGGGACTGCGTTAGCTCTTCCTCTCAAACGCTCCTCCACCGTTCTAAGGCCCGATCCATCGCGGGTTCTTCTGCGGCAGTTCGAACCTGGCGATACGCAACGCATTCTCGGCATCGTCGCAAGAATCAGGGCCGTACCGGAGGCAAACGTCGAGCCGCTGCTTGAAAAGGTCTATGCAGACTTCGCTGGGCGCCACCTCGATCTGCCGCATCGCTTTCTCGCTCGCTTTGAGCAGGTACGCAAGCTGCTTCCCGTGCACGCCGAGTTTTCTCATCACCGGCGGTTACTGATCGGCTCCTTCTTCCTGGCGGAGTATGCGCTGGAGTCGGCAGCGCTCTTCAGTCCATCGATGGTGGAGCACCCCGACCAGGCGAACCTGCCGCAGGGTGCCGTGCGTTTCGTGCTGAGCTTGCGCGCAACCGGCGAGGGACACATTTCCTCCATTACCTTTCGCTCCGGCATCGTGCATCGTGATCTTCGCATTGAGGTGGAACCCGCAGAGGGCTTGCTCACAGAGCCCCGCCAGATCGCCAACACGATCTACGAGGGTCCCCTCTTTCAACGCAAGCTGCGCGAGCTCGGCCTGCAGAGTGGCTTCTCAGATAGAGTGGTCAAGCGACTGGGGAATTCGTTTGGGTTGAGTCGGCTGCGGGAATGCTTGACGGCAGAACTGGAAAACTCTGGACAAGCCCATGGGGAAGCGGGTGAAGATCAACTCCGCGCGGAAAGTATCTGGATGCTGGCCAAATCCAACTGTGAGGTCCAGTTTGAGCCGGAGCAGAATCTCTCAGAGCGCATCCTCTTTCCGTTCACGCCGTCGCAGCGGAATGGCATTGAAGACGCCCGCTTCGTTCGCTTCCGCAACGATGACGGTACGCACGCCTACTACGCGACGTTTACTGCTTACGACGGCAGGGTCATCCTGCCCGAACTGCTCGAGACCGCCGACTTCTCACGGTTCCGTTTCATTTCGTTAAACGGTCCGGAGGCAGAGAACAAAGGTATGGCCCTGTTTCCACGCAAGATAAACGGGTCGTATGTCATGCTTTCGCGGCAAGACAACGAGAACATATTTCTCATGCGCTCTGACAACGTGCACTTCTGGAACGAACGGCGACTTCTGCTGAAGCCCCGCTTTCCCTGGGAACTGGTGCAGATCGGCAACTGCGGCTCGCCGATCGAGACCGATGCCGGGTGGCTGGTGCTGAGCCACGGGGTTGGGCCGATGCGCCAGTACTGCATTGGCGCCTTTCTGCTCGACATCGAGCAGCCCACCAGGGTCATCGGCCGCCTGCGTGAACCGATGATGACGCCCGAACCGGGTGAGCGTGAGGGCTATGTCCCCAATGTCGTGTATTCCTGCGGCGCGCTTTTGCACCAGGGACAACTGATCATTCCTTACGGGTTGGCCGATCACGCCACCGGGTTTGCCACCGTGGAACTAGCGAAACTGCTCGCGGCCATGACTTAGCTGTGCTGAACGATTTCATGAATGAGAAGAAAAGAATAGCGATCCTGTCTCCGGTTGCGTGGCGAACGCCTCCACGGCGCTATGGAGCCTGGGAGACCGTGGCCGGCAATATCGCCGAAGGCCTCGTCGCCCGCGGATGGGAGGTCACCCTCTTTGCCACCGGAGACTCCGTGACCCGGGCCCGGCTGCACTCCGTAGTCAGCCGAGGGTATGAAGAAGATCGCACCATCGATCCCAAAGTCGCGGAATACCTGCACATCGGTGAGGCTTTCGAGCATGCCGCGGAGTTCGACCTGATCCATAGCCACTATGACTTTATGGCGTTGGCCTATTCACGCCTGGTGAACACGCCAGTGTTAACCACCATCCACGGCTTCTCGTCGCCCCGCATCATGCCGGTCTACGAAAAATACCGCAGCGGCTATTTCGTATCCATCAGTGACGCAGACCGGGCTCCCGGATTGAACTACCTGGCTACGGTCTACAACGGAATCGACCTCGCGCTTTATCCCCAGAGAACATCGCGCGGCGAAGACCTTATCTTCATCGGGCGTATCCACCCCGACAAAGGAGTTCACCTGGCGATCGAGACAGCGAGGCGGAGCGGCCGCCGCTTGCTGATCGCCGGCATTCTGCAGGATGCAGATTACTTTCGCGACCAGGTGCAGCCACATATCGACGATAAGCAAATCTGCTACGTGGGACCGGTGGACGTCGAGCAGAAGAACGCCCTGTTCGCCACGGCATTCGCCTTGCTCCACCTGAACACTATCCCAGAGCGTTTTGGGCTAGTTCTGGCCGAAGCCAATGCCGCCGGAGTTCCAGTGATCGCGATGGATCTAGGCTCTTGCCGTGAAGTGATCGAGCACGGAGTCACGGGGCTGCTGGTAAACGATGTCGACGGGGCCGTCGCAGCGCTTCAACAAGCGCCCGCCTTCAAAGACGACGCCTGTAGAAAAAGAGTAGAAGAGCGATTTTCTATCACAACCATGGTCAAATCGTACGAAAAGGTCTACGCGCAGATCTTCCAACGAGAAGGGTAGGGCTTTTACCGAGGTCGTTACAAACTCAGTTCAGGAGATGGTAGAAGGACGCAAATGCTCTCGCGGGCAACTCGGAGAGCGCCGGGACAAATCGGATGTTGTAGGGGATGCAAGAGCGCGCTACAGGAACGGACATAGCGAATGCATCCTGGCCTCGAGTCTTTGCAGGGAACATCGCGAGATCATGAAAGGAGACGAGCTACTGGTCTCAGCCAAAGGATTTCACTGATGGCAGCAGGCTCTTTGGCCACATGCGCGGACCCACACCACTGACTTTGCCACGATCGATGGATCACGGATTCTGATCCGTCCAGACGTGTACATTGCGCACACTGGCCGGAAACAATTCAGAGACTACGCCGGAGAGCCGACAGAAACGGTTGGGGGTCCAGTCTCTCTGACGCACCACCGATAGCGTTTCCCAGGAACACGACGTTTATGCGAAGGTGCTGCCTGGGCTGTTCTCAGCCACCGTTGAAGTATCGAGCATCTATTCAGATCGAATCGATCGAATTGGATCCAAACCGGATGCACGCTGCGCGGGAACCCATATTGCGATGACTGCGGCCACCGTCAATAGCAGCGGCACCGTGACAAAAACCAGCGGATCCCAAGCGTTGACTCCAAAGAGAAAACTTGCGATGAGCCGCGTTAAGCCCAAGGCCGTACAGACGCCTATGAGAACTCCGGAAGCAGTCAAGAGCAACCCTTGCTTTAGGACCCAATTGCGGATATTGGCGCGATCTGCTCCTAATGCCATGCGGATACCAATCTCCTGTGTTCGCTGCGTCACCAAATATGCCAACACTCCATAAATGCCGGTAGCCGCCAGCACCAATGCGACACCGGCGAGAAGCGAAAGCAGGAGCATATTAAAGTCTTGTCGAGTAGTCGAGATTGATAGCATTTCGCCCATCGTGCGTATGTTCCCGACAGGTAGTCCGTCGCTAGCCTGACGCAATTGTTCCCGGACCAGAGGCACTAGTTGGTGGGGTTCCAACTCTGTGCGTATGAGCCAGACGACTGGTCCAAATTGCAAGCCAAAGGCGGTCAGGCCATCGGACTCCTGGGCCTCGGGAACAAACATGGTCGGTTCAGGAAGGACGTCTAAGCCTGAATCCCGGGTATCTCCCACAACGCCGATAATTTCGCGTGGGGGTTCTTTGAACTTCGGGCCGAGATCACCGCCGATTGTGATCTGCTGGCCGATCGGATTCTGGTTTGGCCAGTATCGCTTTGCCATCACTTCGTTAATGAGAACTACGCGCGGGGAAGTCTCATCGTCCCCCTCGGTGAAGTCTCGCCCCCGGAGAACGGGAATTCTGAGAACCTGGAAATATCCGGGCGACGCATCCATCCATAAGCCGTCTCCCGTGCTGGGCCCATTTCCTAAAGGGCGGCCTATCACGGTGAAGGGCAAACCCATTTTGCCCTTCAGCGGAGGCCATGACGTTTCGGCAGAAGCCGAGACGCCTGGGATGGCATGGATGCGTTGGCGAGCATCACGCACTAAACGCGAGATGGCCGCCGTATTCGAAAAGCGCGGGCCAGAGAGCGACATGTCCATGACCAGCACGTTGTGGGAATCAAAGCCCGGATTCACTCCGCGCAATGCAATGAAGGTGCGGATGAGGAGTGCCGCGCCGATAAGCAGCACAATAGCAAGTGAGACTTCGCTGATGACCAGCAACGAGCGTACTTTGTTTTGAAGGCCACCCCCACTTTGCCGAACGCCGTTTTCCTTGAGCGCACCATCGATATCAGGGCGCGCCGCGCTTTGCGCGGGGATGATTCCAAAAACGATTCCCGTGAGTAAGGTCAGTGCAACCGTAAACAGCAGCACATGCCCATCGAAACTGACGTCGGCACCAGCCTCTCCGATACGTGGAATATCAACGGGAATCCTGGCTAAGAGTGCATGCACCCCGACCATTCCTAAACCGAGTCCCAGGAGACCGCCTGACGCTGAAAGCATCAGGCTTTCGGTAAGCAGTTGACGAAAGATACGGCGCCAGCCAGCACCCAATGCAACGCGAATAGCAAACTCTCTCTTCCTGGCCGTAGCGCGTGCCAGCAGCAGGTTGGCAACATTGGCACAAGCGATCAAGAGGACAAAGCAGACTGCGGTTCCAAGAACGATGAGAGACGAGCGTGAGCCCCTTACTATCGAGTCTCGGAGCGGTTGGACACTATAGCCGAGATCGGGATCGGCCTGAGGAGAAGTTCGCCGTGCTTCATTCGCGGCGAGTTTCAATTGAGCATTGGCTTGTTCCAGGCTTATCCCTGGGTTGAGACGCCCGGCTACGAAGAAGTAGTGTGTCTGATCGCTGCTGTTCAATTCAAATTGAAACGGAAGCCAAATATCGACATCTGGCTCGGTATGGAAACTCTGCGAGGTTACCCCAACCACTGTGAAAGGCTGATTTCCCAAAGAAATCGCCTTGCCGACTATGTCCGCATCGGCTCCAAACGTTCTGTTCCATAAGCCGTAGCTGATGACAACGTAGTTGCCGCTATTCGGACTGTCTTCGTTCTGGACGAAGGTGCGTCCGAGTTGGAGGCGAGCGCCAAAAAGACGAAAGTAGTCTCGTGTGACGTGGAGTCCACGAATTTGCTTCGGTAGTCCAGAAGTCAGATTCACGGCTTGCGATCCGACGTCGTAGGCCGATACATCGCGGAAGACTCTGGTCTGTTCCCGCCAAAGGCGGAAATCCGGTATGGAAGCCCCCGGCGCAGGGCCGCCCGGAAAGGTGATTGAAAATTGAACGATTCGATCTGGATCTGGGTAGTTCAGAGGCTTAATGAGTACAGCATTGACTACCGAAAATATTGCAGTGTTCGCACCTATGCCTAGTGCAAGAGTCAGCACTGCCGGAATCGTAAAGCCTGGCGTTCTGAGGAGTTGGCGAAATCCATAGTGGACGTCCTGTGCACACTGCGCCAGGCCTTGAGAGGTTCGCTCGTTGCGATGCAGTTGCTTTGCCTGCTCGACTCCACCATAGGCCCGTATTACTTCGAGATGGGCTTCATCGCGGGAAGGATCCTTGCTCTCAAAATCATCTTCGAGCAGCGTAAGGTGTGCAGGTATTTCCCGCCCCACCTCAGCTTCGGAACGAGAATTTGCGAAAAAGCCTAAGAACACCACAACGGCTCGTCTTAAGTGCCTAATCATGCTTGGTGTGCCTCAAGGAGCAGACGCTCCACCAGGTTGGACATCTTCCGCCATCGCGCGGTGTCTCTATCAATGCCCTCCCACCCGCCTTAGTGATCTTAGTACTTTGTTTCTAGATTGCTCTCTGTCTTTCCCATGTACCGTTGATTCACCCGTATTGCTCGAGCCCCACCAGAGCCGGATAGAGTGTCCGCTGATTACGGTTCAGCAGTGAAGGTGGCAGAAAGTCCTCCCTGGGCAGACCGATGTTCTCGCGAACACCACGGGGTTCCAGGATGCATTGATCACCCGTCGGGCCTGCCTTTGGCATTGCCGGTGGTTACCTGGCGCGCATTGGTAACCACTCTTTGACTTACCAATGATTTTCGACTTCGAACCATCCGAGGCACCCCGGGGTGCGCCTTTGAGCTTCCTAGTGGCGCAGGAGGTCGTATGTCTACTTACTGTGTCATTTTCCGCGAGCCCGCAGTAAACGTCACCCTTGGCGCCCGCACTGTCCGTGTTTATCTCAGTGCCCCCTCGGCCGATCAAGCGTTGTTCGCCGCCGCGCAGGAGAAGCCTGCATGCCGTGTCCTTGGTATCGAGCCTTCTGTATATATGCACCTGGCGCGCGACGGCTCAGACGCTGCCTAGTCTCTCGCTCTGTAAGTGCTTCTTCGGGGAATTGTCATACCACCTGTGACGCTTGGCTCCGGCTTGCTGGGCCTGAGGCACGGTGATGCCTGTCGTCCGTTGGCTCCCGATGTTTTCAACGTGATCCAGCCATGCAGACGAAGTTTTGGATCTTCGGTCCGGTCCATATTGCGATCCTGGTCACTATCCCCGTTCTTGCAGCAATTCTCACAGCGATTGATCGGTGGACTCCTGGCGGACGCAGAGGGTTGCGAATTGGGCTGCCAACTACTCTTCTGTCGAACGCGATTGTCCAGTATGGATATCTAGCTGCACGTGGCCGGCTCACATTCCCCTACCACCTCCCACTGCAGCTTTGCGATGCGACTCTATGCCTCGTGATCGTCGCCCTGCTTACTCGCAATGCGACGATCTTCGATCTGGCCTATTATTTCGCGCTGGCCGGAACTTCGATGGCTCTGCTCACCCCGGATCTCTGGGAACCTTTTCCTTCCTTCTCTACGGTAGAGTTCTTTGTCACTCACGGCCTCGTCGTGGTTGGCGTGCTGTATCTGGTATGGTCCGGACAGGCGAGACCACGGCCGGGATCGATCTGGAAAGCGATGCTAGGGCTGAACATCTTTGCCGCAATCGTGGGTACGTTCAACATTTTCTTCAAAACGAACTACATGTACCTCCGAGAGAAACCGGGGAATCCATCGCTTCTCGATTTTCTGGGGCCTTGGCCATGGTACATAGCGGCATCGGAGGGAATCGCTCTCGCGCTTTTTGTGCTTTTGTATCTGCCGTTCTGGTGGCAACTTTCAACACTCGATCGAGCGGGGAGGGAAGAGAGAGAGTAGCTGAACTAGTGAGAGCAGTTCCGGCGTTAGTGAAAACGGAGAAGAGATGAGCAAGCAGGTAATTCACGAAGTAGCGAATAATCGTACCTCGTAGACTTCGCGGCAAAGCGGAAGACCCACTACCTGATCGATGGAACCACGTACACGGTGCCCATGATCCTTGACCCGGGTCCGATCGCTGCGGAGTTCAACCTTGCAGACCTGGTGACGGCCATTCGCGGCGCCCAGGCAGACACGTTGCGGTACCCCGAGTTTGTGGAGCGGTCGACCGCGGCAGGCGTGATTGGTTATTGGGCGTTGCTGACCGGCAAAAGGGTGATCTACTTCGGCCGAAAAGGCGAACAGCACATCGAGGAGTTCGCGAAGCGGTGAGCGTGAGCGAACAGCACAAAGGATTGTACGGTTGCAAATCATGGAGTGGTACTCGCAGTGAGAGGCGAACAGCTTGCCCACACAAGCCAACTGCAGACTTGGATTCGGTAGGGGTGAAACGTACAATACAACAAGAGCAAGAAGGCGCCGCCCACGCGGCTCACTTCGATTTCTTGCGTCTTACTTCGATCCAAATCACTAATTCGATGACAAGAAAAATAAGGCCGGCAGGAATCATGCGGGTGCCGAACATTGCCGGCCACAAGAGACTGAAGTCGGCATGCCAATCCACGGCGACGAGTACAAGACCTCCAACAAGCAGGCCCCAACCCGCCCATCGTCGAAATTGCCCCGAAAACTCCTCTTCGCCTTTGTATCGAGGCCCGCAAATTTCTCGCACCGGGGAGCGGCCGAGCCCATGATGGTCATAGATCCGGCAGCGAAGGGCAGGAAGACGGCTGACCTGGCGCCGGGCATCTTCTTCCGCCTCGGTCAACGTAGCGAAGACGTTGCAGAAAGGGCCTTCCACCCGAAAGCCGCTCGGATACAACTCGACCTGATCGCTGGAGTAGAGAGTCGCGTATTCGCCTGGCTCCATGCGATCGTTCCAGCACTGCGGACGTGCATCGGCATCAAAAAGAAGCAATGTTCGTGGCTGGCCCATTTGGGCTGAGTATACCGACTATTTTGGCAGCGGAGACACTCGGAAGAATGACCACATCTACGTAACTTCAACGGCACGTCCGCGCCTTCCTCAAGTTTGGCGTCATCAAAGCCATTCGTTGCGATCAACACGGTATGTGTCAAAAGTAGACATTTCCGTCACAAAAGAGGTCGCCTGGTGTGCGCGTACCAACTCCGTCACCTACAAGGCGGCCGCTGTCTGCAACTTATAAAGTGTCGTGTCCGTCCCTATGTACTGGTGTCGGGGAAGATATGAATGATGAATAACGAATTCACGGCCAAACTGCAGCCATCGCCCCGGGGTGACGGCTCGACTTATGTAGTGATGTCTGGCTCCGCGCGATTCTTCGGTACCCGGGCATCGGTGAAGGTGCGGGGAACCATCGACGGCCATCCCTTTCTCGGTTCGTTTATCGCAGCGCGCGATGGCACGCACAGGCTCCCGGTCAAACCCCATACACTCAAACTCATCGGTAAGCGTGAAGGCGATACGGTGGTGATCCGCCTGGAAGAACAGTTCGCAGACTAAAGCATCGTTGTTTCGAATGGAGAGATTCTTCTACTGAGGCTTTTGCTCCTCAGCTATTGCGGCAATCTTGCATCGTGCGGCCGGCAGACCCATCCACCGGCCTGGACCTGGCGCGGGAGTATTACTTGCCGCCGTAGGTCTCCAGCCAATCGAGCTCTTCGCGTACCTTGATATACCCATGCCACGGGTCTTTCCCGAGCGAGTGGCCTTCGTCAGGGAAAACCAGCAGCCGATGCGGAACATGCAATCGCTGCAGAGCGCGTTCCATCAAGACGTCTTCGAGGTAGCTGACCCGCACATCCGCGTTGCCGCCAACGATATGGGTCGGCGTCTTCACTTTATCCATCTGGAACAGCGCGCCCTCGGACTGATAGATCGCCGGATTTTGCCAGGGCAGCACGCCGCCCAGGTACCACTCATCGTCGTACGAAGTATCGTCATTGCCCCAGTTGGCCGCGTGCTCCAATGCGCCGGCCCCGGTCACCGCTGCCTTGAATTCGGTGGTCTGCGTAATGAGCCAGTTGGTCATATAGCCACCGTAACTGTAGCCACCGATCGTGAGGTGCGCCGGGTCCGCGGCGCCATCCTTTACCAGCGCGTCGACGCCTTCGAGAATATCCTTGCCCGGGCGAGACACCAGGTGGGGTGCGATCTGCAGCACGAATTTGTCACCGTAGCCGATGGATCCGCGATAGTTGGGGCGGAAGACAAGCCAGCCCTGCGCCGCAGCCAGGTTCGCCCACTCGTACCAGTCCGCTGCAAAATAGTCGCCGTTCGCCTCTGCCGGGCCACCGTGGATCAGTGTGAGCATGCGCAGGTTTTTCTCGCCCATGCGGTGCGGAGGGTAAATGAGGATGCCCTCAACCGTCGTGCCGTCATCCGCCCTCCACTGGTATGGCTTCCATTCCGGCTGTGATCGCTGGGTAAAGATCCGGTTGAAGCTCGTGAGCACCTTCGCCTGATCGGGGTGCGCCGCGTCGGGCGCGAGATAGACCTGCACGGGCTTTGTCAGCGTCGAGTGCTTTACCAGAAGCTTCGCGGAGTGCGCTGCCGACTCAACGCCAGAATAGCTGCCGGCCACGCCGGGCAAGGGGACTGCCCGGTCGCCCTGAACGCTGTAGAGTTGCTGCTGCGTGCTCTTCACCCCGCCGGCGATGACCTGGCCATCGGGCATCACGGTGAAGCTGTCGAACGAGCCGATGAACTCAGCGCCCAGGCGCGTGAGCTTGCCATCCGTTGGATCGATGGCATACAGCCGGCCTTGCAGCGAACGAAAGGCGCCCTCGATCGCACCCTCATCGGCTGGCACCAGGAAGTAAATCTTCTCTCCACCCCAGCGCAGGCTCGACTCGCGGCCCTGGTTGCCGGTGAGGCGGCGAGCCTGGCCCCCGGTCGCGCTCACCAGGTAAATCTCGTTGTGCCTGGGGTCTTCCAGGCGGTGCGAAACAGAGTCCGTCGTGAACGCGATTCGCTCTCCTTTAGGGTCGGGCACGATCTCGTTGATTTCGTCTTCGATCGTGGTCAGCGTTTTCGCCAGAGGCGGCAGGGGGAGAGCATCGCCGGATGCGGATGCCGCATGTGCCGGGAGGGTCTGCTGCGCAGCAGCCAGGGATTCGGCAAACGGCAGCGCCAGCATGATATCGCCCCGCTCCTGCTCACGCCAACGGATTACGTCTTTCCACTGCGCCTTGCGGGCTTCTTCCGCGGACTTCGTGAGCGGAGCCGTGCAGGAGAAGAAGATCTGCGCTCCGTCAGCAGACCACGCGAAGGCGTGCGCATCGAGATTCTCGCGATAAAGAGCCCACGACTCGCCGGAATCGATGCCGATGACCCAGACCCGTTCCGGAGCTTCCTTATCGTCATCGGGCAAGGCGGCGTCGGAAAGAAAGGCAATGTACTTTCCATCGGGCGACCATTCGGGAGACTTCGCGCGTCCCGAGCGCGTCAACGGGAGTGTTTCAGAGCCTGTGTCCTTCCACAACCAGAGATCGCTGCGAAACCGGTTGTGCTGCCAATCCGGCGAAGCTGTAGCAATGACTACCGCCGTACCATCGGGAGACAGCTTTGCCTCCTGTACGTCGGTAGCATTCATGAACTCATCGAGCGTAATCGCAGGAGCAGACTGCCCCGAAGCAAGGGGCAAGCAGATCATCGAGACCACAGCAAAACTCACACCAGCACAAAATTTACGAAGCAATCCCGACCCTTTCCAGACCAGCGATACCCCCATGGTAACCAAAGCCGTTCCCGGCCAGGGCAAGGAAGTGGGCCGGGTACCCTGGCGTTGGCCCCTGACGCGCGTGTGGTTCTCTTCGCAGACAGTTGGGGTTTACTGCACCGTCAGGTTGTAGCTGGCCGTCGCCGTTGCCGGGCCCGACGTCGCCACCACACTAAAGGTGTATGTGCCGGCCGTCGTCTTTGCTGCTCCCGAAGTAGAACCTCCGCAGCCCGTCAGGCTCGTCATCGAGACGAACAGCGCGAGGCCCACGCATAGCAGCAGCCGCCGGCCGCGAGCTAGCGGTAGCAGCGTCAGCAATGCAAGCAGCGGCAGCCCGCACGCAAGGACCGTGAGCGTGCGCGATGACTCATGCTCGCGCACGCTCGCCATGGTCGTGGCCGCAGTTGAAATCGTCAGCGTCGATGTCGCCGGCGTACTGCCCGAGACCGTCACCGACGCAGGCGCGAAACTGCACGCCGCATCTATCGGCAAGCCGGTACAGGAGAGATTCACCGTTCCGCTGAACCCGGCAGCCCCGGCCACGCTCACCGTCGTCGTCACCGTCTGGCCCGCCGCCACGGTCAGCGTTGTCGAACCGCCTGCCCCAATCGTGATTGGCGCGTCCACCGTCTGCGTCAGGGTTCCGCTCGCCGCAGAGTTGTTGGTGTCTCCGCTAAAGGCCGCGGTGATCGCATGGTTGCCGGCGGTCGAAAAGCTCCCTTTGTAGCTCGCAACGCCGTTGCTCACCGGTACGGTAGCGAGTACGGTAGCGCCGTCGGAGAACACAACCGACCCGGTCGGCGTGTCGAACAAGCTGGTGATCGTAGCGGTCAGTGTTACGTCTTCGCCGGTGTAGCTCGGGTTCGCGGACGAGGTCACCGCAACCTTAGTCCCGAACGAGACAATCGTTACGTTAAATGCGCCCGAAACCGATGCGGCATACGTGGCGTCGCCCGAATAATGCGCGGTCAGCGAATGGGCGCCGGGCATAAGCATTGCTGCCGGCTGCGCGCTGCTGCCGATGTTCGGAATGAACACCGCATTCGCCCCGGACTGCAGATTCACGAAGACCAGGGCGAAGAACGGAGCATTCTCGCCGCGCGGAATGGACGCTGTCGCCGGTGCGGCGAGCAATGCGTAGGCAGGCGGCGCATTGCCGGGAGCTACCGTGCTGGTAAACAGTGGCGTGGCCGCGGTCAGCGTGCCGTCGCCTTTCCCCATCAGCAGAACACCGCTGCCCAACACAACATCCGCGTGGCCATCTGCGTCGACATCTTCTGTCGCCAGTGGCAATAGCGGACTGCCTGGGGTAACTGTGCTGCCGATGGTAAAGTCCACCGGAGCCGCAAAGGTACCATCCCCGTTGCCGAGCAGAGTGGCCACTCCGTTGTTAAGGCTCTTCGCCTGGTAGCTGAAGATCAGGTCCTGCTTGCCATCGCTATTCAGATCGGCAAACGCAGTCGAGGCGAATCTGAGATTCTGCACACCGCTGGTGTCGATCGCCTGAGGCGCGCTGAAGCCACCCCCAAGATTGAGCATCACATTCAGCTGATCTCCGCTTCCGGCGTTCCCGACCGGCACAGCATTGCTCTGCGAGAGCACATCGATGCGCCCATCACCATTCACGTCTGCAAAGCTCAGCCCAAAGATGTTGTAGGTAGTGCTTGACCCGGCGGTGAACGGAGGAGCTAGTTGAAACGGTCCTAATGTTGTGAAATTGCCGCCGCCAGCGTTATGGAAAACGGTGAATGCATATTGCACCGTGCCCGGGGAAGTCACGGCAGGTGGCGTGTCCACCGCAACGATGTCCATCTTTCCGTCGCCATCGATATCCACGGCATAGGTTTGGTCGTAGCCGGTGGCCAGCGCCGGCAGAACTGCAACCCGCCCGAAGGTTCCATCGCCCTTGCCATAGGCCACATTTTCCCCGGCAAGCAGATCCAGGTGGCCATCTCCGTCCACATCGAGCACGGCTAGCGTTGCGCCCGCCTGCGTCACTGGCGGCAGCGCCAATTGCTGCGCGGCGAGCGGCCTGAACGACGGAATCAGGAACAGCGTTGGTTGGAAAAGCCCATTCGCCACAAAAGTCTGCACCACCACTCCCGGCTGGCCGCCGCTTTGTTGAACGGCGCCATACACCAGAAGATCCGCGCGGCCATCCTCGTTGAAGTCGCCCCATACTTCGCCGCCCGCTGCCGCTGTTACCGAAGCGTCGGGCATTCCGAAGACCTGAGCAAAGCTTGCGCTCGTGAATCCAGTGTTCGCGCTGAGCGCTGCCGGCGATCCAATGGCCGTAGTTCCGTCGTAGATCGTCACCGTGCCGGTGGGACGCGGGAATGGCGGCTGCACCGATGTGCCAGCCCGTACGCTGACCGAGAAGGTGGTCTGTGGGCCACCGCTGAATCCCAGCAAGTGTGTTTGTGAAGGCGTCGTGCCCTGCGCAAGCGCCAGGACGGAAAACGTGAGAATTGACAGGACAGCGGCAAAACGGCAGGAAATTGAACGCATCAGGCCCCTAAACACCGCCAGGTTTGCTCCCCGGTCGGAGGTATCGCGCAGCCAAGTATACCCGCGCGCGCCCGGCGTCTGCGTTAATTTTGTGCAGGTGGCAGTTACCAAACGCGCTAGATAGAAAAAGGGGAGAAGGGCAGCCTTCCCTTCATGCTTGCGTCCTCTGAATTTCGTCTGTCCCGAAATTCCACTACGCTATTTCAACTCATCCACCCATTGCTCCATATCCTTCAAAACCTCCGCCTCATTGGACTTGAAAACATAGTGGTTGGCGTTCGGAATGCGGATCACTTTTGCAGTGGGCACCATCCGTTCCCACGCCTTCGCCTGGGCCTCGGTAAACTCAGCGTCATGAGCGGCGGCCGCCGCCTTCTGCTTGTCGTCCATCGGTGGCCCACCCATGTCGTGCGGGTCGGCGAAGATCGCCAACACCGGACTCTTGATGTCGGTGAACTTCTGCTCGCCCGCTTTGATCCCCTCCGCGCTCACCATTCGGCGATCCTTCTTGCCCAGCGCTGGTCGATTCGGGATGTCCGGCAGTCCTTCCATCTCCTTTTGCCGGGCAACGAGATCCTTTTCGTACTGTGGCAGCTCGGTCTTCAGCATCTCTGTGATGACAGCACGAATCGCACTCGGATCCTGTGCATTCGAGAGTTCCGTTATCTTTTCGCGCAGTGCGATGCCATCAAGCCCGAAGTCTCCGCGCGTGGCGTCATAGAGAGCATACGTATACCCCGCATCCAGGTAGACCAGCCCTGCGACTCGTGCGGGAAACCGGCTCCCAATCGAACTCAGCTCTTCTCCGGCAATCGAGTGGCCTACCAGAACCGGTTTCTCAAGTCCCAGCTTGTCGAGCACAGCAATCACATCGTCTCCTAGCCGGTTGGCCGAATAGGCGTCTCCGATCACTGGTGGCGTATCCGAAGCGCCATAGCCCCGGCGCGTAATGCCGTAGACGTGATACTTGCTCGTCAACTTCTCGGCGAAACCATCGAAAACATGCGCATTGTTCCCAAGTCCGGTCAACAGGACTACGGGCCGCCCCGTACCGCCCCAATCGAGTACCTCAAGCTTCACGCCGGGTTCGACCGTCACAAACTGCACCGTGTGCTTTGATGGGTCGATTGCCCATGCTGTGCTCTTGGTGGCCCGCTCGAAATTTAATGGATTCGAGCCACCCTGCGTCCAGGTTCCATCGATCGAGTTCGAGTCCGTGCTCAGCGTACCCGCATAGCTGCCATGAATCATCGGCAGCTCGAACTTGACGCTCTTCCCTTCGAGCGAAATCGAATCGACCGGGAATGGATCGGATGTCTGATCGATGCTGTAGAAATCGGCCGCCAGCTTTTTGTCCGGCCCGGTCGACACCTTCAGGATGGTGCGCAGCTTGACCTGCCCGACCACGAGTGTACCCTGCCAATCTCCAACCAACTCTTGCGCTCTAAGAGTCCCAGGAAGCATCGACAGCCAAAGCAATACACCCGTTATCGCCCGCTTCATATCACCCCCCCCGAAACTTCACACGAATTCTACAAGCTAGTGCCTTGCACGTTCGAGGAGGGATAGAAAATCCATGGCGGTCTGCACAAGCGAATTGTGGAAGATGAGGCTAATTTCACGAAGTAACTTGCACCTTTTACGATCCTATGACGACCAACTGCTGTAGGTACGAGCTGATGTAGTAGTGTTGGCCAACAGCGAAGTTCATTGTTAAATGCCCACCAGCGACTGGGCCTGGCGCGATAATTGGAAGCTTTATCGGAGGCGTGACAGGCGCGGCTGGAGGAGTATTGAAAGGGGCTGGTATAGCGGGAGTTTGTGTTCTGCGTTTGGGGTCTATGGCGGCGGTTAAGCGGATCGGGAGCTAACTACAATGGCGGTTCTATCGAGTATTTTTGGCCTGCTGGGTGCCGGGGTAGTACTGGTGATCCACGGGACTTTCGCAAGAAACAGATGGGGCATAAACCTCGACAAGATCTCATGTCCTCGTTGCCGAACCTCGTCGTCACTGTTTCGAAAACCGCAATCCATCCGGCAGGCTCTTTGGGGCGGTGGTACATGTCTAGTCTGTGGTATCGAAGTCGACAAATAGGGTCGAGAAGTGATCGCCGGTAGACCCCGCGAGTCGACGAGATGAGAGAACTTCCCGCGATGGAAAAGAAGCTTTTCCTGAAGCGGGGAGCCACATCAACTTGAGCGTACAAAGATTGGGAAACTCGGTGACGGAATGGAGTGGACCCCTGTGCCGAAGCAGCGTAAAACTCAGGCTAGAGCAGGGCCGTTGGGATTGTTTTCCCTCTCTCCCGCAACCGAGTTTTTCGGTTTTCCGTGGACGGTTTTCGGGGACATACGGAAAATACCCCAACCAACTACCCCTCGGCAACGCTGTACTATCGTCCCGGCCCGGGGAACTCAGGTCACACCGGGCGAGGGTAAGAGGCTTCTTCGTCGAAAGCTTGAATCGATGCCTCAAGCTGCTCGTGGAGGCTTTCGCCGAACTGCATCAAGTCGGACGTCAGGGTGCTCATGTCAATGGATAGCAGATGCTCCTGCACGGTGTTCGATACGATGTTATGCAGGATGCGGGCTTCCGCCACGACCTGGCGTGCCGTATAGCCCTGATGTCGTCGTTCTTGCCCATGCGCGCGCGCGGCCACTCTCGCTTCATTCCCCCCCTCGAAACGATTTGAATCAACGCGCTCAGCTAGCTCCGCCAGAATCGCCGGTAGATGATCGATACGCTCGCGCTTCGAAAGGGACACTCGCGAGATCTCTCTATCCTGTGTGGCCGCGGTGAACCAGCTTTCGACAATTTGGTTTGCGTTTTCGCGCAGCAAAGTCGAAACGCGTTTTACTTGCACTGGCGTGTGACGCTTCGGTTTTCGCAAATTGTCGTTGAGAACGGAGAGGAGGTTCTTGACGTCGGCCGGTTTCGTCAGGTAATCGTCCACTTGGCTGCGCAGGGCCTGCAGCGCGGTGTCGAAATCAGGGAAGCCGGTCAGGATAATCGTAGCCACCTCCGGTTGGAAGCGGCGCATCGCGCTAATCACCGTGAAGCCGTCACCTGGTTGTCCGATATTCAAATCGGAGAGGAGCAGGTCGAATTTTTCTTTCCCCATATGACCCAGTGCCTCGGGAACGGTTGCCGCCACGGTCACTTGAAATCCCGCATGCTCCAGAATCGCCGAGAGTGTCATTCGGATTGCCGGTTCGTCGTCTACAAACAGCACTCGTACGCCATTGCCGCTCATAAACACCTCCTTCATTCGCCTTAGATGCGAAGTTCGGAGGGACATCGAAAATATCGTCATTTCAAGAGTCAACGAGGAAACTGAGCTCAATAGCGATTGTCCCGAGACCTAGCAATGACTTACCCGGTCCTTGCGGCGCTTGCGGGTGATGAGCTCATTGTTTTTGAAGAGGGCGTCGAGGCCCTGGCCGGAGGCGGCAGAGAGAAAGACGATGGGGGCGTAGTCGGGGTTTCGGGCAGACGGAACAACCCCCGGAGTTTCGGCTGATCCTGGAGGCCTAAGATCGGTTCTTGCCGAAAACGATGGGGCGAAGCCCTTCAACCGATCAACCTGCCGGCGGCGAAAATGAGTGAACTGCCCACCTGGCTCCCCGATCAGTGGAAGATAAGACAAGCCGCGTGAATGCCGGCTCGGTAACCTCACACCGCACCTGTGGTTCGTGTAGCGCTCACTATGAACTTGCCGGCGGCGAAAATGAGTGAGCTCTCGACCTGGTTGCCAGATCAGTGGAAGCTACGCCAAGCTGCGCAACTGGCAACGCCAAGAGTAATAGCGTCCCTTTAAGTCCATGGTGCGACAAATGACCTCAAGCTTTTCCTAGTGTGGCGACTGCATGCCACGTCTTGCGGATTGCAGCGCAATCCCTCCTAGTAACGCGATGACCCCTATGAGTGCCGCCCACAGCAGGCCTGGATGCTTTTCCGTGAAGGGGCGCTCGTCAGGACGGGATTGGTATTCGGGATTCTGTTGTTCCGGTCCGGCTGCGGTTTGTGACGCATCCGCTTTTGGTGCGAACAACGTGGCATAGTCGTAGTGCGGAGCCGCCAGTGCCGGGTCACCATAAAAGAGCGTATAGGGTCCATTGTCCGCAGCTTCGAAACAGAGGTTCCGTTCCAGCATCTCAAGGTGAACGGATTCCGGCATCAGTGGCATGTCGTCTCCGTTATCGATGGTGATGGTCCACTTCGCAGGTGTACCGAAGTCCGTATCACGCGCGTCGATTGCCAGGCGCTCTTCGTCGATTCGATGCCCGTTTTGCACGCTGTGGACACGCAAAAGATTCCCGGAAAACGTAACCGGCGCTGCAGGCTCGGCCGCATCCGTTGGCGGCAATGGTGAGATGGGTGCGACGGTGATGCTGACATCGCGGCTGAAGTTGACGGGTTCCGCACGCGGCGTGAACGCGATTCGGTCTAGCGGAACATGGGCGGGCACGGTTAATTCGACAACCGAAGAGCGGCCTTGTTTCGTGATATGCGAGGATTCCGCTACCGGCTGATACCTCGGCTGGCGGGCGGGCAGACGCTCGACCGAGAGACCAGTGATTTCATCCGGCGAGATCGGGCCAACGATGCGGAAATGCAGGTAACGGAAGTCCGACTGCGGCAGATGAAGGACGGTGCTGCGGCCGAGCTTCTGGCGGGTCAGGTCGAAGATGGTGAACGACCCGAGCTTCGTGTTGGCGCTACCGGTCTGCGTCTGGCTTCCGGAAACCGTAACTGTGGCGATAAAGTCGTGCGCCGTTACCGCAAGCTGGAGGTCGCCATAGTTCGCATCGGGCATGGCGGCGTCAAAGATGGTTTGACCGCCGTGTTGACCGCCATCCCGACCTTTGTTCAACGGCACGATGGGTTTCTGAGTGGCCTGCTCCGGCGCGGCAACGCGGATCACGTAAGGCGTCTCTACGGCCCCGTGGTACAGGCGAAGGTCGGCAACCTGGGGCGCGGCATGAGCGAAGAGACCGGCATCGAGCACGAGGCAAGTCTGCGCCGGACGCGCGGCCGGGACGGGCCGCTCATAGCGGAAATACCGGATCTCCGGAGAAACAGCCGTCACAGCGAGCAGAAGAAGACCGGCGGCAAGTTTCAAGGCGTCCGCTACTTCCCGCCGCGCAAGTGCAGCCAGTCGCGCTGATAAACGAAGCTGACAGCGAGCAGCAGCGCGCCCAGGCCGAGGAAGCTGAGGATTCGGTACCCCTCGCTCAGTTGGCTCACATCCACCAGAAAGACCTTCCCAATCGCTACCGCAAGCAGCAAGAGCGCCTGCCAACGCTGGAACGCTGAGCTTCGCCAGAAGCCGGCCCCCAGCAGAATGGCGCCAAAAAGCATGAAGAACGCCGAGTACGTGAACTGTGCGTACATGCGATAGTCGTGCAGCAGCGCGCCAGTCGCCGCGCCAGCGCAAATACCACCAGTAGCTGTGGATCTCCCAGCCGATCGCGAGTAGAGTCAGCGCGTTCACGGTAAGGGCTGCCGTCATGGCTACGTGAGGCCAGGAAAGTGTGGTCTGCGCGCCCTCTTCAACCCGCGCTTTACCCGCCGCCCAGGCAACGAAGGAGAACACCGCGATTCCGACACAGAAGGTCGCGAAGCGCTGGTTGAGGAACGGCGTCGTCGATGCGGGTGGATTGACCAGGACCAGCGTGACCAACCCGAGCGCCAGGCAAAGCAGCGCCAGAACACTCAGCAACCGCGACCGCACACGGAGTGCAACCCACAGCAGGGCCGCACCCTCCACCAGCCAGCCGATGGTCAACCATCGACCCTGCGCCTTGAGCGGAATTGCGATGGTGAGAAAGACGACCGCCGCGGTGAGATGGAGCGACGGCAGCACCGCGGGGTTTCCATGCAAGACTCCTCGCGCTGGAAGACGGGGCAGCAGGAGATAGAAGGCGGCGAAGGAGATTGCCAGCCAGGGTCCGGCCCATCCGGCTCCGGAAGCATTGAAGATCGCGTGGAACGCAAAAAATCCGAGGCCCGCGTTGACGATGGGGAGCAGTACCAGCGCAAGGCTGTTGCCCCCGGAGGAAAGCGCATCGTTTTCCAGATCTACCCGGATCAGGCGCGGCGCGAAGGCAAAGATCAGGAAGAAGCAGGCGAGGAAGAATGAGGTGCGTAGGGATTGGTCGTCTGAATAGTATGCAAACCACCAGCCGGCAAAGTACACCACAGTACCCACGAAGGCCCCAAAGAGCAGGCGCGACCAGGGACGCAGCGCAACCAGGACAAGCACCGCGGCGTCGAGCACCAGCAGATAACTGAACAACGTGACTTCCTGGTTTGTGCCCGTCGAAATCAGCAGTGGCGTGCTGAGGGCGCCAACGATGGCATAGACCGCCAACAATTCCGCATCCTGCACCCACGACAAGAACCCGTTGAAGGCGGTGACCAGAATCATGGCCGCGAACGCCACGCCCGAAGGGATGAGATGGAAGAGTGAGAACCCAGCCCAGAGCGATAGATAGAGAATGCCGCTGCCTACCGCATTCAGCGAATGGGCGAAACCAACATATCCGCGACGGTAGAAGTGTTGCGACCAGGCGATGATGCCCGCACCTGCGACCAGCCCGATCAGCACCCGCCCCAGGGGGCCGATCCAATGATTGTCGATGGCCAGTTTCAGAAACCATGCCATGCCGATCAAGACCGCAAGGATGCCGATGCGGTTAAACCACTGCGAACCGATCCTGCTTTCGAGCGAGCGATCGTCTTTGGCTTTAGCCGGTTCGGAGAAACCAACGTGGGGCAGCTGCACAGCGTCGACTGCCAGATTTGGCGGGGGTGGGGGAGGCGGGGGAGTCAACGGGCTTACGTTTGCCCTCTCCGCCGGCGCCTTTTCTTCTTGCAGAACTATGCCGGAGCTAAGGAGCGTCTCTTCGAGCCGGCGTACTCGCGAACGCAGCTCGTTCACCTGCTCTTCAAGACCACCGGGTAGGTGCGGGTCCATTCCCGTCCAATCTACAGCATCGGTGACTGTTCATCTAGCGCGAACTGCGCCCAGGCCGCAGTCGCTTTAGAAAGACCTCCCTGAAGATGTCTCTCGGACGCGCTCCCGGACAGAGCCTATCCGATCGCAATCCGAATCTTTACCACCGAAGCAGGTGGTAGCGTGACATTGATTTCGCCGCTACTTTTCGCGACCTCGAGCGGTTCGCTGCATCCGCACGTGGCAATAACCTCTCAACTCTCAACCTGTGCGGCGAGGTTCGGCTCACGATTGTCGGTCTCTTGGAACCTGAGGTTTGCCTTTACCCCTCAAAGGCCTCAGAATGTGCTGTTCCAATACCCGTGCTGCCCGATATAGAGGTCGTCCGCAACGTTCTTCAAGATAGCGCGGCGCACGTCCAAAACGTTCATCTCTCCCTGCGTTCGGTAGAGCACTTCGCCTTTGGTTCCAATCAGAACTGTGAACGGAGCACCACCTTCCCACCCCGCGCCGAGCGCTTTCACCGCATCCGCCGCATCGTTGCTGTTAAAGAGAAAGTTCTTATTGAACGCGTGCTGTTTCTGGAGAAATGCGGAGACCATTTGCTTCTCATCAGGATTGTTGATGCTTAACGTCACGATATTCAACGGCCGGTTTGCATACATACGGACCATTGTTTGCAATTCCGGGAATTCTTTGACACATGGCCCGCACCAGGTAGCCCACACGTTCACGAGCAAAAGCTTGTCCGTGCCGGCATTCTGGCGCAATTTCCTGAGCTGATCGGCGGAGATCAAATCCAGGCTGACCGGCCTCTCGTTGAAACGGGTCATCTCATTTTCGACATTGGCCGCTTTGTAGGCCCACTTTGTCGAGCACCCCACCGCGGGCGTGTCTGTGACGGCGACCGGCTTTCCAGCAAGCAGAGCTTCGACGGCATCTCTGGCCTCGTGTTTCGTCGCTAGCTCCTCACGTTGGTTGCTATCGATCCGTCCCTCGTAGCGCAGAATGCGCTGCTGGTCAAAGATGAACGCATGGGGAGTTGCAGTAGGTCCGTACCTAAGCGCCACTGCCTGCGTAGCGCCATCGTACAGGTACGGATACGTGAAGTTCCTGTAGGCCGCGCGTGCCTTCATATCCGCAAAAGAATCGCCTACGTCGGTGTATCCGTATTCGCTGAGCTCCTCTGCTTTTGGATCATTCCCCATGATCACAACCACGGCTACTCCTCGGCCTTGATAGTCCGTGAATAGCTGCTTGATTCGTTTTTCATACATCTGTGCGACCGGGCAGTGATTGCAACTGAAAATAACAACGAGGACCTTGCTCGACGCATAGTCTTTAAGACTATGCGATTTTCCATCGACTCCCGGTAGATTGAAATCCGGTGCATGCGAGCCGATTTTTAGAACGGGAGGGACATCGCTACCCGTGTGCGCAACGTCGTCCTGCCCCCGTCCGGTAGGGCATGAAAGAAAGGCTAAGCCGAGAGCGACCATTGACAGCCAAAAATGTGACCTAAGCCTGCCCTGTCTGGCTGGTGAGAATACAAAGCAATCTAAGTACACGGAGCCTCCTTTCGAACACCAGCAGTCTCAAAAGATGATGAGAGCCGCCGCCTCCCTTTTACTGCTCGACGGTTACCGAAGTCAATCATCACGCCAGCTATTCAACTTTCTCCATATCGGGATGGTGGGGTTGAATTCGGAGTTTTGAGGTCAGATGAAACTCAGGCAGCCACCTTTTTCCCAAAGTAGCAGTTCCGACTGACGAATCAATCTAGAACGCGAGGTCTCGCTCACTACGTGAAGCATCGTGGCGCTTGGCGCTCAGCCGGTTGCTTCAGCAGCAACAGTCGCCTGGGAGAGTTGGCGACTGAACAGGATTCCGCCGATGAGGAAACGGGCTTACGTTTGCCCTCTCCGCCGGCGCCTTTTCTTCTTGCAGAACTATGCCGGAGTGAAGCAGCGTCTCCTCGAGCCGGCGTACTCGCGAACGCAGCTCGTTCACCTGCTCTTCAAAACCACCGGGTAGGTGCGGGTCCAGTCCCGTCCAATCTACAGCATCGGTGACCGTGCACCTAGCGCCAACTGGCGCCAGGTGCGGTCCGTGTGGAAGGACGCGTCTATCACTGTCCGATTTCAGTTCCTTAGACCTGCAAGCTCTTCAGGTAAGGGACGCTTTGCGCCATCAGCGCAGGATCCTGCTCCAGTTCGACAAAGTAGTTTTGGATGCCAGCCTTCTTAGCTGCGGTGAAGACCTTCTTCCAATTCACAACGCCCTTGCCGAGCGCCACCTGTTTCGCCTTGCCGTCGGAGGTCATCACCCAGTCCTGGCAGTGCATGGAGATATAGCGGTGCGGATAGCGGGCGAAGTAGGCCACCGGATCGAACCCGTTCTGCATGGTGGAGACCTGAAACTGCAGTTTCACTGTCTTCGGATCAAGCCGCTCGATCTCCATGTCGTAGACTCGCTTGCCGTCGATGCTGGTTACCTCAAAGCCTTCGTTGTGCAGCACGGCAACGATGCCGGCATCATGCGCCTTGGCAGCAAAGGTGTTGAAGAGATCGGTGACCCGCTTCACGTCATCCACGGTGGGCGGAGTGTCCTTGGGCAGCGTGCCGAAGCCGAGGCTGGCCGTGGCCATCTGGGTCAGGCCAAACTCCTTGGCCCATGCGATGCTCGACTCCGCATGTTGGAACAGTTCCCCCGTGTCAAAGTGCGCGCTGATGCAGGTAAGGCCGTAATCGTGCAGCATCCGGCGAAGCTCTTGCGGCTTGTACTGCGCCAGGCTGGAGAATTCCTCATAGCCGAACGGCGAACAGAGCTCGATGTTCTGAAAGCCCGCTGCGGAAAGGCCCTTCATCGTTCCGGCAAAATCTGAATTGATCGTGGCGCGGACAGGATAGGTCTGGCAGCCGATGGGCAGGCCCAGCGGGTCGGCAAGCAGGGAAGGGGCTGTGCCGAGAGCGACAGCGGCTGCTGCCCCCTGCTGGAGAAAATGACGTCGGGTCATCGAGAAACGTTGCGGCATTTGTTGTGCTCCTGAATGTGTCTACCAAGGAGATTACGACAGCTCCCGATTGGCTGACGAATGCTTTGGCGGATCAGGCTGCCCTTTCCTAGGTTACGTTCCGTCTGTCACGCCTTTTGTTTACGCCTTTTTGTTCTCGCTTTAAGCAAGTAACTCTGTCACCGATCTGATCTTTGGTCGCCGACCCCCCATTCGGCTTTAAGGGACTGGCAATCGGAGGACGAGGCCAGTCGTGAGGGTGCTCTGAGCTATGCTACCAGGCACTTCTTCAGACCTGGTGTAGGAATATTCGGCAACCCGCCAATCCAATCTGGGGAAAATGGTCAGATCTGCGCCGGCTGCGAAGCCATAGCTGAAAACTGTCTTGTCCGTCCGCGCGAACCCCTGGCCGACCCCGATATGGCTACCTCCCAGGTGACCTGCGAGATAGGGTTTGAGGGGAATGAGCGGCAGATGAAATTCAGCTCGAGGCCCTGCGAGGCCGTTGATAATCTTCTGTTGAGAGCTGCTGCCGCTGCCGTTTAGGATTACTGCCTGACCATCGATGCCCAGGTTGATCACAGGTAGTTTCACCACGTTGTAATACCCGCCAAAGGTTGCGCCATAGAACCACGGCTCGTTCGCGAGGTTCGTGTTGGCCGCGCTGAAGCCGGCATAAAGCCCAAGTTGCCCATGGGCCGACGGAAGAAAGAAAAACAAACAGCTAGCCGACAGCACCCAAATGCACTTCATCCAAGGGTCTCCAGGCTCAGTCTACCTTGGTCTTGCGACGGAAAAAAGGCTCGTCTGAAAGAGGCGTCCTTTTAGTAACCACTGCAGTTCCAACCCTTTGGCGAAACCGCCTGAACCTGTGTGACAGGCAGGGCAGTTGCACAGATTCATATGGCGTGGGCTGAAAAAGGTTGAGCTTAGTGAGGCCTATCCTTCCAACGAAGTTTCAAAGTGCCACTCCCGTCTTTCACCGATCTGTGGCGCTTTCTGCCTTCGTCTGCTGGAACGGAAGGAAGAATTTGAAGCAGGTCCCGGAACGCAGGCTGTCTGTCGTCGTGTCAAAGTTCAGAGTACCGCCATGCCGGGCGATGATTTCTGCACTGATCGTGAGCCCGAGCCCCGTACCGCCGCGTCCTTTGGTCGTAAAGAATGGTTCCAGAATCTTCTTCTGAACTCCTGCTGGAATCCCTTGACCTGTGTCCGAGATCTCTATATTGAGACCGTTCAGCGTAGCTCCGGCGGCGAGACGCAGGGTTCCTCCGCCTGGCATCGAATCGATCGCGTTGCTGATCAGATTTGCAAGGACCTGTCTGATCTCACCCTCAAGGCAAACGACTGACGGCACGTTGTCTGGCCACTGCCGCTCGATGGTTATGTCCGAAGCGCTCAGCGGGCTCTGAAAGAGAGTCAACGCTGATTCGAAGAGTTCTGGAATCGAAACAGGAACCGGAGAACTCTGCTGCCGATAGAATCTCAGGGTATGCGTCGTGATGGCCGCGATCCTATCCAACTCCTTCTGTGCGGTCGCAAGGTACTTACGCTCTGCGTCCCCCACATTTCCAAGCTGAACGAGATAAAGCAGATTCACGACAGCTTCCAGCGGGTTGTTAATTTCGTGTGCGACTGAAGCCGCTATCTTTCCGGCCGCCGCGAGTCCCTCCAGTTTCCGGGCTGATTCTTCCGCCTGCAGACGGGCCTCGCTAGCCCTCTGAATCCAGCGCGCCTTGTCCCGGTAAGAAACGATGAGCAGCGCAAAGGTGAACACGATCGCGTTACCGACCCCTACTCGTGCCAGCACAGCGCCGCTGAAAGATGCGGGTAGATGCACGCTTACCGAACCATTTTCCAGCATGAGGGCTCTCATCCCCGCATAGTGCATTCCGCAGATCGCAATAGCGATGACAACGGAGGCGATCAATCGAGGACTGAGATTCTTCATTCCAGTGCTGCTTCTGTCCAGCATTTCCATTGCGGCCCACGAGGCCATGACCGCGATAAGGAACGAATACAGAAGCCACAGCCGGTCCCACATAACAGGGCGCGTAAAGTGGAGTGCGGACATTCCTATGTAATGCATCGCACATATGCCAGACCCAACTAGTAGAGCACCTGCAGCCCTAACGGTGAGAGATCTTCGCGGGAGATTCTGCGCAACCAGGTGCAGGGCCAGCCAGGATGCACAAATGGCCACCAAGACGGACAGGAGTGTTCTGCTGACCGAATAATACAGAACGAAAGGCGGATGCCATGCCAGCATTCCCATGAAGTGCATGGACCAGATGCCGAGACCGAGAGTGACACCACCGAAGAAAACCCAGCCGCGAACAGCGTTGCTATAGCGGGTGTGGTCCACAGACTCGAAGGCAACGAAGCCCGCGAGGCATGCAATCAGGAATGAACAGAATGCTGTCCAGGGATCGTAATAGCCGGGCATCCCATACCTCTCAAACCGAAGGAACTGATATCGCTCGGCACTGAGGCATGCCCCAATGCTTTGATTCGGATTTAACTGGCTGTCTCAGTACAATCTATTCCACGCCTTCCGCGCTGCACAATGCGACAGCCGAGTTCGCGATCCCAATACCCGCGAACACTGCAGTTGCCGCGCGGAAACGCCGCGGCCTCGCCCTTGCTTTCTCATGAACATGTTCTGGTCGCGCACCAATTCCCACGCGTATCCCACTGCGCGGTGAACGCCAGGATCATCGCTGCCTTTGACTGCCAGGGAGCCCGGATCGGCCCGGGATTTTCAAACACTCGAGCGCAGCCGCGATGAGCCAATAGCTGGATCGCCTGCGTGGTGCGCGTGGGCAACTCGCGCCTCTTTTGCACCGAGGCTAAAGCCGCCACGGGGACGGATCGCGCCTGAAGTCCGGTCAATAAGTTGGCGGCGGCGACGGCATCATGAATAGCCAGGAAATAATCGAGCGATTGATCAGAATCACCGCCTTTCCATAGTTCACGTTGCCGAGCACCTGCGCCGAATCGCCTGGCGCGCGGCTGATCCGGAACCACAATATATTGATGGGTACTCCGTGTTCGATCACTTCCAGTCCAGCCGTGCTGCGAGTAAGGGAATGGCGGCCATCGCAGCCCACCACGGGATCCACACGGATCTGCCTCTCTGGCCCTTCGTTCTGCACAAGCAACTGAAACGAGGGAAACCTCTTTGCTTTAGACGAAATAAAGTTCAAGAAGTCCCATTACGGCATGAGCGTCACGAACTTGCATTGCGTCAGCACGTTGACCTTTCGAATTTGGATGGTGATTACTCCGTCTGTTCCCTTAAGTCCCCCTTAAGTCCTTAAGTCCTCGCAAGGTTGGGTTCCGCACCACGCCTGTGCGTTTGGTTATGGTCCGAGATTACCCAGGATTTCATCCTTGGATTGCATCCTGGGTAATCTTGAGTCGCCATTCGACTTCGCTCAGGGCCAGGCTCTACGGGACTTGATCGTGCTGCCCTCCCCTACCCAGCACTGACGTGCTGGGCTACTTTCAGCCGTCCCTACGGGACTGTTCGGTGGTAATACGGTGATTCGTCTTTTCTCAGGCCGCCTCTGCGCAAAGAGCATCGAACTCCGCCTTGAGATCAGGCAAGGGAATCAGTTACCTATTACAGTAGATTCCTGGACTGCGGCGCAGAGCAACGAATTCGGGTACGGATTACTCTGGCCTCACCAAGCTTCCAGCAACAAGGCTCTATCGCCGCACTCGATTACGGTCAGTTTCTCTTATTTAGCATAGACTTGCGGTGTTATCGAAGATGCTAATGAGCGCCATGGTCTAATCCATTGATAGGGAGGGCCTATCGTATGGAATTGAGACATCTTCGTTATTTCACGGCGGTTGTCCGGTGGAAGGGCTATCGGGGGCTTCGCAACACCTATATATTGCCCAGCCTTTATATTGCCCAGCTTTGATCAGCTAGGCCGTATCTGAAGCACACCCGTGACGGTCGCCAGGGCTTGAAAGGTCGATTTCGTCATCTTTTCGCTCCTCTCTCGTGGTTCCAACAAAAAGCCGAGCCGACGACAGTGGAAACCCCTGATTACCAACGTCTGCAGCAGCGAGGTCAGTGATGATCGAAGGGATCTTCATAACCAACCGCAGTCTTTCCAACTACATATCCCGGTATCCAGTGACCGTTTGCGGCCCGTGCGGAGGTGGAAACTGCGAGACGACAGTGGCCTCGCATCAGCAAGGAGAAAACCATGAGCAGGAATATTGAAGGGAAAGTAGTTGTCATCACGGGTGCGAGCAGCGGGCTCGGTGAGAGTACCGCGCGCCATCTGGCAAAGCTGGGTGCAACGGTCGTTCTGGGAGCGCGACGTAAGGATCGTCTCGATGCAATCGTTAAGAACATTCAGGCCGATGGAGCAAAGGCGCTTGCCGTGCCGGTCGACGTAACCAATCGCGCGCAGGTTGAGGCTCTGGCGCAGAAGGCCATCGACACATACGGAAAGATCGATGTTCTGGTGAATAATGCCGGCATTATGCCGATCGCACCGCTTTCTCTTGTGAAGGTCGACGAGTGGGATCGCATGATCGACCTCAACATCAAGGGCGTGCTCTACGGGATAGCTGCCGCTCTGCCGCATATGAAGAAGCAGAAGAGCGGGCACATCATTAACACTGCTTCCGTCTTTGGCATTAAGGTGTTTGCGCCCGGCGGTACTGTATATTGCGCCACCAAGGCTGCTGTCCGCACTCTGACCGAGGGCTTGCGCATGGAAGTCCATGGCGACGGGATCCGAACCACAATCATTTCTCCCGGTGCGGTTGACTCAGAGCTGAAGGAAAGTACTTCCGACGAAACATCTTCTAAGATGGTCAATGAACTCTATAAGGTCCTGGCCATTCCTGCTGAATCCATCGCTCGCGCGATTGCCTTCGCAATCGAACAGCCTGCTGAGGTAGATATCAATGAGATCGTAGTGCGGCCGACGGCTCAGGATTTCTAATCTCGAAGCGTATCCGCGTCAAAATGGCGGTTCGGGAACATGATCCCTTGGTGTCCGTTGTTGGGTTTGTCCCATCAGGGCTGCACGGGGCTGCCAGGGTCGAGTGTGGCGATGCTGGTGCCGGACGACAGTTGCTTAGGGTACTCAGGGAGTACCTGGCCGCCTGTCAGGCTGCCTTTGTATTTACTGGGCCGAAGCTGTCACAGTTCTGCGCGGGGGCTTCGCCAGGCGGCTACGTCCCCTCACCGCAGTCGGCGCCTGCGGAGGCCCGGGGGACCCGCCGGCGGTGGCACTCCGCCAGGCGTCTACCACATCACCGTCACCGGCACGGCCGCGGCGTTGACTCATTCCACGACCGTGCAACTCACGGTCAAGTCTTTCTTCTAGCAACGGCGATGCCGGGCGATAAGGGAAGCACCGAGGGACACAGACTGGACGTTTACTCCGCAAGGAAGAAAAAAGAAACCTCTACGATTACGTTCCGGCCATCCCCGGGGTTTTCCACTCCCCCGAGTTGTCACAGAGGAAACTCGGGGTGCAGCAGTCGTGCTACCGCCTTTCCACCTCACTCGCTCAACGCGATATCGAGCGAATCTCCTTCACAAAACATCCTGGATCACTTTTCCAATCACTTGAATTGAGTTATTCGCTGTCAATCCTGCAAGCACATAAAAATATAGATTTCTAGACTGCAGATCCACGGGTATTGGCCCGAAGGTTTGCGTTTGCGTACCCGCAAGGAAGACCGCGCCTGTGTAAGGACCGCTTGGAGCTAAAACAGTCTGATCGGTGAGTGGCGCGATATTGCTGACGCTATTGGCCGGGTTGTTTGTGGGGGGAGTCAATGAGGCTGTAAGAGCTGCATCTGAGAGGTTTGCGATGATTACTCTCGATTGTCCAACGGGAATTGGATCGAGAGCGGGTTGAAAGAACTGGCCAGTAAACTTGTGGTCTGCCGTCACGCTCACGACCCCGAAGGATGTGACGCCTGCTTGCAGCATCGCTGTTGTTTCCAAGACTGCGGGGCGGCTACATGGAGTCGTTGTATCCGCTGGGCCTACTTTCAAAGTGTAGTTACCAGCCGGCAAGGTGAAGGGACCAGAGACGTCTCCAAAAGCTACTCCTTTCAGAACGCAAGTAGTGTTCACCTGCACGTCCACCGGAAGTGCGGGGTTCGTTGTAGCGGACACATTTCGGCCGGGAGCTGCGTGAACAAGATACAAATACGCATCAGTCTGCTGCGCATCGGCGCCGAGGCAGAACATTGCACTGAACAGGCAGAACGCTGGGAAGAAAAGACGGGAAACTTTCATCGGAGTTGACCCTCCTAAGAAATATTCTCTTGCATGGCATCGAACGGAATATAGCAACAGAATCTCCTCTTAGGATGCGACACAGGCAACCCTCGTTGCTCAAAGGAGTTTCAAACTCAGGGACAGACCTCATGGAGGAACGTCTACGCAGCCTTCAGGTGATCGCCGAGAGCGACGAGGCTCGTGCCGAAGTTGCAGAGATGATCGATATTGTCCACGGTTATCTCACCTGATCCTGCTAGTGGGCTATTGCGGTGACAGCATACCTATTGCGAATATTTCCGACGGATGGTGTCGGATAGGTATCGTATCTGCCCCGGTCAATCTTCACGGACGTTCGTTTTAAACTCCTGATAAGTTGTCCATTGTGGATCGAGGGCGACATGGATGTCGATAGGGAACGTTGACCCTCCAGCAAATGCATAGTCGAAGCGCGCCGCAAACCCGTCCTCAGACTGAGCGTAGTAGATCCACTCCCGTAGATTTTCTCCTGTAGATACGAGCGCGAGGGTGGCGAAGCGCCCTTGTTGCAGAACAGGGTCCAACTCATCCTCGAATTGGATCATTCGTTGATGTTCCTCGCTTCCAGGCTGGCCCGTCTCGGAGTCGTATTTCCAGGCTATGATGACCCGGACTGGCTGCGACGCCCGATCGAATGCTGGACTGAGCACCCTTGCGTAACGAAAAATGATCTTTCGTCCACTGCTTGCGTCTGTGGAGATCGCAGTCGCCCAGAGTTGAACATCAGGACCAGTTGCCATCGTTGCGCACTTCTCGTTCCGGGGTCTCAGTTTAACGCGGTAACACGATGCTGTCCCTTAAGTCCTTGTCCCCCTAAGCCCTCAGGATAGCGTTCCGTTTATCACTCCATTTCCGGGTCACGGAGTCACGATCGCACTTGCGAGTGTGTACGAAACACCATCTGTTCGGAGGATGGTCAAATCGTGAGGTCCGCTCGAGAGTGTGGGCAGTGTCAGTGCAAGCGTGTTTTCATCTGTAAACGTGACGGAGGCGGACTCTCCCCCTACGGTCGCCGTGATGCCTGCCGTGAATCCGCTCCCTCGCACCTGAACCGATGCACCGGGGGTTCCGATGGTAGAGGTGAGATAGCCAATGGAAAGGGGAGCCGTTCCCAGGTCGACCACCGTGAGACCTGCGTCGGTGATCAGAAACACCAGATGGCCCGAAGGGTCGATGGATAACGGAGTTTCCACGTTCTGAATCGTCTCGTTGAGAGAGAAGCGAAGCTGGAGCGTGCCTTTCTGCACATCGAAGATCTCAAACCAGTTGGGGTAGGCCCAGTAGTACAAGCTTCCCGACGCATTCAACCGTGGACGTTGCAGCGTGTTCGTCGAATAGGCGGTCATTCCCGGGAATTGCACCTGCGGCCGGGCCAGGCTTCCTACAGCGTTCCCGGAGGGATCGCTGAATCCATTGCCGATGGCAGCGATATTGCCATCTCCGGACAGGGCGACCCCGTAGTAATCAAGTGCATCGTTGTTCACCAGCGCGAACGAGTTGCTGGTGCTGGAATAGAGGCAACTACGGCCCTCCTCGGCGGCGACAATCGCCAGGGTTCCATCCGATGTTGCCTCGTTGGTGCTTCCATCGTTTCCGCACGTGTAGGCGTTCGGGAGCTGGGAGGATGCAACGGTGGCCGCGGTGCGCGACGCAAGATTCGCGAAATAGAGTGTCTCGTTGTACGGGCAACCTCCAATGGTAGGGGGAAGCCCACTGGAAACGAACGCGCGGTTGCTGGCCAAGGCTGCGACGGCAAACGGTCCCGTTCCGCAACCGGGGCCGCCTGATATGGCAGCGGAGATTGCGATGGCGAATGTCTGGGAGGGAGCATTGAGGTTGATGACTCCCAGAGAATTGTCGAGGATGTTGGCCGCGAGCAGTTGGCTGCCATCCGGCGTAAGCGCCATTCCGCGGAACTGTGACTGGGTGCCCAGAATCGCGGGCTTCAATGGGTTCAGCCACTGTTTCGAGACGAGCGAAAACACGTCGATGTGATCTGTGCCTGAGAGGTATACCTGCTGCCGGGCAGGATCGTAGAGCACATCGGTGGCTGCGTCGGCGGTGCTGTAGTCGGTCACGCTCTTGGCATAGAAGACCGCCTTGGGCAGAGTGCCATTGCCGATCGGAGTCGAAATGGCCAGGTCGGCGTATCCGGGGTCTCCGGCCGGGATGGTGAAGTCGAGGTATGCAGAGGGGAAGGCCTCACCTGTATAGGGTGGATATTGGCCGATCTTGGTGGTGATGGTGGCCGTATTATTGCCGATGGTGAGCGTGCCTCCACTTGCATCGGCCGGCATTCCGTAACCGGAGATGCGACCGGGGACGCCCCCACTCGGAGTCGCTCCGGAAAGGATGGAGTACTGAGGATAAGCCGAATACGAGAACGCTTGCGGTGTAAAGGTTTGCTGGCCGTTAGGGTAGATGTACTTCAGGTTGACCGGTCCGTCAGCATTTCCCGGAGGCGAAAGGACGGTGAAGCTATTGCTGGACTCCAGGCTGGCTGTCCCCCGGTTCAGTCCATACCAGACATCGTGATTGTGAGCGATTCAGAACCCGTGCCTCCGCCGGAACCCGATCCAGAACCGCCACAGCCTACCAAGGTCGAAAAGAGAGAAGTGTCAAGCAAAACAGGAGAATAAGAAATTTAGGAGAACGATTTTTCATGCGGGCATAGTGTACAGGAGCAGCGTGGGTCCAGCTATTCCTATTTAGAGGAATAAAAGACAGCATGGTGAGTGAGAGAACTAGGTGATATCACCTATTCACCTTAGGGAGCGTTCATTAGCTGCGATAGGTACGCTGTCACCGGATTGCCCGGAGTTCAGGTAATCCAAATAAAGCCATGAGCAAGAACACGATTCGCACCCTGCTGAAAGTCTTAGAGGTCGAAATTCAAGGATTTAAAGTCGCCGGCCGGCTCCTTATAAGCCAGTCATCGAAGGGATGTTAACCGGGTGTTAATTTGAGTCATCAGCGTTCGATTTTCGGAGACCGGACGGAATTTCCCCTAATGCGCGCGGGCCGGACTACGCCAGCGCGTTCATCATAAACTAATCATGTGAAAAGTTTGGCCACCAGAACCATCCTCGGATTCACTCAACTTATCGTGTTCCTCGGAGCCGCGCTCTTTATTCCTGCATGGACGCTCAATTTTTGGCAGGCATGGGTCTACTTATCCATCTTTACCGCAGCTTCGGCCCTGATCACCGCTTATCTATGGAAGTACGATCGAAAGCTGCTGGAGAGCCGCGTGAAATCCGGTCCACGCGCAGAGAAGGAAATGAGTCAAAAGTTGATTCAGCTCCTTGCATCGCTGGCGTTCCTTGGGACCTTGGTTCTTCCTTCATTTGATCGCCGCTATCTCTGGTCGCATGTCCCGTTGGTTTTTGTGATTGTGGGTGGCGCCCTTGTAACATTTGGATTCCTTGCCGTCTTCATCGTGTACAAGGAGAACACCTTCACCTCAGCGACGATTGAAGTGGCCCCTAACCAACGAGTCATCTCCACCGGCCCCTACGCGGTCATTCGTCATCCGATGTATTCTGGTGCACTCGTCATGCTCTTTGCGACACCGCTTGCTCTTGGCTCGTGGTGGGGGTTAGTGATGTTCATCCCCATGACCTTGGTCATCGTTTTGCGGCTTCTGGATGAGGAGAGATTTCTGCAAAGGAGCCTGCCAGGCTATACGGAATATTGCGAGAGAGTCAGGTTCCGCCTGGTACCGTACATCTGGTAAATTTGCGTTTGTTGGTGACCCGCGCCCGCATCGCGCTCCATAAATGATGAGATGAACGGCGGACTGCACTAGAGCCACCCGCGCCGCTTAAAGTACCAGTGCGGAAGAATGGCGGACACAACCATTACGCCCACCGCAAAGGGATAACCAAAGAGCCACTTCAACTCCGGCATGTGCTCGAAATTCATGCCGTACACGGAAGCAATCAGCGTAGGCGGAAGGAAGATAACTGCAGCCACGGAGAAGATCTTGATGATGGCATTTTGCTGGATATTGATCAGGCCGAGCGCAGAATCGAGCAGGAACTGTATCTTTGAACTCAAGTAGGCGGCATGGTCTAGCAAGGACTTCGCATCCCGTCGCAGCGTGGTTAATCTCTCGGCCCACTCTTCGGAGGGGTGAGAGGCTTGTTCGCGCTTCAGGACCGGCGTGACGCGAGAAATGCTGCGAAGGCTCTCGCGAGCCCGTGAAGCAAGATCACCGTTGCGACCAATTTTTTCAGGACGGCCTGAAGGTCCGTGTTGGCAATGCCCTGGGTAATTGCCTCGTTCTGCGTGAAGAGCCTTGCGGAAACCTCGTCTAGCTCGTCTCCAATCCCCTCGAGAATGTCTGCCACGCGACCGACGACTGCTTCCAACAGGCCAGACATAACTGCGTAGGAAGATGTCAGACACCCGCTTTCTTTCACCGCACGCGCAACGAAGTTTTTGAATGGCGTTGGGTCAGCATATCTCAACGTGACCAGCCTCGCTGGCGTCAGAATGAAGGTAGCGGCAATGAGTACGGGTGAAGGCCTGGCGGTCACGCCCAAGATCCGTATGGTCATGATGATCGCATCGCCGTCATGGTAAAGCTGACTGCTGCTTTCGACTTCACGCATCTCTTCGCGGCTCGGAACGTCAATCCCGAGAAGTTGTTCTACCGCGAGTTCCTCTTCTTTCGTTGGTTCCATCATGTCGATCCAGACTCCATCCGCCAGTCGAGCATGGGCGGCGGAGCCATCGAGTTGATGCAGGAGACCATCCTGGGACGTGTAAATGTTTAGCATGCAACCCTCTGTCCTTTCCGCAACATTGCTACGTTAGCACCATCTTCACCCTGGATCTCTATCGCCTGATTCGGCCGCGATATCTCCAGGTGAGCGCGAATAAGCGCGGATGGATGTGGTGCGCTACACAGGCGAGGATGTGTAGATGTAGGTTATGTCGTGTGGAGTGGGCCGTGAAATGGACTGACCGTGTAAAGCATAGACAACATGAAGCCGCTTTCCACCCCATCATTTACCTAATCTGAAGTGGAGGGCTTTATTGTTTGGACAAGGCCCCGCGAGGTAGACAGGGCGTATTTACAGGAAGTATGTGAAGACGCTGATGGGCGAACTGTGAGAAGTCAAATAAAAATCGGTCCTCGCACTTGATCGAGGGTTGTGATGACAAGATTCAAATATCACCTTGCAATGGGCTTGATTCCGACGGCGACGGGCCTTTTCGGGGGCAGGCGGGATTTGCCACCTGGCCTCAGAAGCCTGGCCTGCTCCTTGCCGGGTACATCGAAAACGATAAGCGTGGCCGCGCCAGATTATTCGTCACGCAAAGTCCGAAAACCTGGGGGACGGAATACGTGTCATGTCCCTTATCTCCCTGCTCACTGCCCCGTGAGTGGGGGAGGCGCAGAAATCGGCGGTTTCGGGAAGGGTCCGGTGGCGCTCTTGAGGGTTACGTCCTCGAACAAGAGCGACGGCACGATGTAGGAAACCTCCGGCATGGTGGTAAGTGCATTCATGTCGCCGGCTATGCCAATCATCATGAGCGAGGTGAATCCAGGAAGAAACATCGAGTTGTATACCACCGGTTTGTCACCGACCGCGACAATGTCTTTAAATGAGGCCGCTGACAGCGAAGGCAATTGCAACCCGTGCACCAGTTCTTCGTGGCCATCCGCGAAAATTTTATAGACCTCAAGCATGTTGTTTCCCGACGGCGCACGGCCTTGCATCGAAGACATGGCCGCTTGCAGAAACTGGCCCGTGGAGCCACCCGCCCGCCGGATAACAAGACCGTAGCCATACCCGCGGGCCTTCGCGCGCTCGAGCAAGATGCGGCGCAACTCCTCAGCGTTTGCCGATTTGCTGGAAGTGAGAATGAGATTACTTGGCGTGGAGGAAAGTCCCCGGCGGTTCCCTGTGCTCTGGGCTGCTCCAGCAATCGGCGTGCGGGATGCCAGAACCAGCTTCAAGACCCCCGCGTCCACCACCGTGTGAGCTCGCGCCGGAATACCATCGTCGTCCAACTGATAAGTTCCCAGCAGCGGCTGGCCTTGAAACGACGGGGTCATTGGATCATCCACGACCGTAACAGTTTCCGGTAAAACCCGGCCGCCGATCCGATCCTCTAAAGTACCGCCTCCAAACAAGGTGCTCATCTGATCGAGAAAGCCCTGTGCCTGTGGGTTGTCGGTCACCGGCGATCGCGAACTAACAATGGCAGGGGCAAAGAACTGAGCAAACACCTCGGCGCCCGCTTCGCCCTCAAACAATACCGGGCCGTTGTAACGCTCCGGCGATGGCGCCGTGCGCAGCTTTTTCAGGCGAGCGACTACCTCCTGCGCGCGCGCCGCCAGCGCCTCTGCGGAAAGATCCGAGGGCGAGCGCAGCAATATCTGCTCCTGATCGTCGAGGGGAAGACCGTCCACTCCCCGAGCCGTCGCTTTGATCTCCACGAAAGTCGTGCTGCTGGGCTGGTTAACTTCTGTGCCCTCGCTATTGAGAAAGCGCGTATACACGGTTTGTGCCGCGACCGTCACCTGGGAGGACTGCGGCTCCGGCATCTGCCGAAAAACGGCGGAGATCTGCCGCGCAGCCGCCTGCAAAGCGGCAACATTCACCCCGTCCACAGGCGCCGGCGCAAAATGCTTACTTGCGCTTTCCCGGCTGAAGTCTGGCGCGTCTTGCCCATTGCTTTGATTGCCGAGTGCGGCCTGTTTGGCCGCGAGCACCCTGACGGCCTTCTTATATTCATAGTCCGTGGTCAACCATATCTGCCGGCGGATCTCGTTGTAGTCATCGTCAACCGGGATTTGCCGCGCGGTAGCAAACCCTCCCACTTCGCGGTTCGTGAAAGAAATAAAGTTGCTATTGTCGAGCTTGTAGTCCCCGACACGCACCTCCGCGCGAAGCAATCGTGAGTGGATGTCTCGCGACATCACCAGGCTCCCCAGGCTGGCGACGATGGAGATGTTGTGAACATCTTCGATCCGGTAGGCAAGGTAGTAGGGCTTGGGCAGGCCTGGAAGCTGCATTTCCAGGGAGCGCGCCATCTCGTCCCGCATGGCTTTCATGGCAACATCCTCTGCCGCTTGCAGGGGACGGGCGAGCGCGGCCATCGAGAGCAGCCATAGCGCGCCAGCGGTACATTTCACGACTCTCTTCATGCGGTAGCTCCGGAAAATGGATCGGGAAATGGATCAGTGACTGTTATCGGCCTGATGGTAGTGGAAGAATTGGCTGACGCTCCTGGGAATTTGCCTTCCGCTGTACTTCGATCTGAGAGACCAGCAGTCCGGGAGAGACCGCCGAGACCGGCACCCAGCCGGATTCCGCCCCGCACATTCCGTTAAATACTCCCACTTCCTCATCAGCCGCCACAATCTTGCTGAATGTGGTCAACGGAGTTCCGATCAGATCGAGCCCTCGCACCAATTCTTCCCGCCCGTCGGGGTACACCCGGTACACCACGGTCGGCAACACACTGAACGCGTTGGGAATCGATCGCTGGGTGAAAGTGAAGCCGCCTTCGACGTCGTCAAAATACAGGCCGTAGGGCTTGTTGGCCGCCTTCACCAGCTCAATGAGCTTCTTCTTCAACTCGGCGCGCGAGACCTGCCGGCTGGCATCGACCAGCAGATTCGACTGCCGGGCGGCCACTCCATACCCTTGTTGCCGCCGGCCATGCCCGTTGGAATTGGCAAAGGTTTCGAGCGGCGTGCGCGACATCAGGAAGTTCTTCAGTATGCCGTTCTCGACGACGGTCACCCGCCGTCCCTCGACTCCCTCGTCGTCGTACTTGTAGAAGCCCACCAGGTCCTCCTTGCCAATGCGCACCTGCGCCGGATCGGAGTACACCGAGAGAAAGCCGGGAAGCACACGCTGGTTGAGTTGCTTATCGAAGGTCTGGGCATCGTCTTGATCCTTTTGCCGCGAGCCCTCCACGCGATGGCCAAAGATCTCGTGAAAAAACACGGCGCTGGCGCGGCCGGAGAGGATGGCCGGACCGGTATAGGGCTCGGCCGCCGGAGCTTTGCGCAAGGCAACGAGCTGCTCGCTCATCCGGCCGATCGCCGCAGTCACAGCACTGTCGCTCGGCAGGGATTCCGGGTGAATCGCAAAGTAAGTCAAATGCAGCGGTATCCGCATACCATCCGGGGCAGTGGTGGAGGCGTTGACCACAACCCGGTATAGAGTCATGGACATTCTGATGACGCTTCCTTCACTGTTTACGAAGCGCCGGGTCTCAAGTTCGCCGGTGATCTCAACCGCGCCCTCGCGAATCTCGGGATGGCTGGCGAACACGGCGCTATAGCTGCGTGCTCGCTGCTCGGCTGCTGTGCGATCAAAACTGAATGCGGGTTCCGCTTCTGTGTACTTACGCGGCGTCTCGTGAGAAAAGTCGGCCGATTTGTCTTGCTTATCGGCCTTCACTTCCATCGCGGTCTTTATGCTTTGCCATTGGTCGGCTGCGATTTTGTATCTACGATCCGTTTCCGCCCACAGCGCACGCTGCAACACATCCGCAGTGTTATCGAGGGGCATGGGTGTCGGTTCCAGTTGCGCCGACATGCTGTCCGCAGGGAGATCGGCGGCGTGGGTGTTATCCAGTGCGTAGTTACCAACCCGCAGATCAACGTCGAGCGTGCGTGTGCGCAGATCGGAACTGGAGAGCAGGGCGCCAAAAGAGGCGCTGGCCGTAATCGCGTGATTGTCAGTAAGCTCATACGCCAGGAAATAAACCGGCGTCGGCTGTTTCTTCAAGTTGCTGAAAGACCGCGTTAGCTCGTGTTGCAGGCTGGCCAGGGCCGAATCTGAGCCCGCGTCTTGTGCGGTTGCGGCGCCAGCGCAGAAGGAAAAAAGGAGAGCAACGCAAGACAAGCTTCGGATGTTCACACGACTCCCGCAACTGAAACCGCCACGGTAGTGGCTTGATTTTGAACCGATCGGCTATTTGTACACTGCCTGATCCGAGGGAAGCAAGGTATTCCCGGCCTGCGGTGTGTGGCCTTTTCGGGGGACAGAGAGCGCCGGGATAAACCGGCACATTGTAGGGGATGCGAGAGCCCTACGGAAAAGGAGAATCGACTCCATTCTGGCCTCGAGTCTTGCCTGTGATCTCGCGAGGGATGGCAGCCAAGCGTAGACAGAGGGCTGGCGGGCGGGCCATAGAGCTGCGAAAACATGCAACCGGGTGCCGACCCTTTTCTGTCAGTGCGAAGGCAACATCAGCGGGCCGCGTTACGTCGCGAGTGGCCGCGGGCCCGGCGTAGTCGAAGAGTCCATGCACGTCAGCACACAGTGTGCACGAGAACCGGGAGGCCTCCAGAACGTCTGCGCAGTACCGGTTGCATCTCTTGATATGAAAGGTCCTAGGTATGGGCATTCATGATTCGAATCACAAAAAAAGCCACAAAAGTCCCCATATTTGCCACGCAGGCAACACGGGTGGCCGGATCGGTCTTTTCGATGAGCGCTTTTACACTGGTAATTACACAAGCCAGAGCAATCGGCGCGATTAGTAAAATCTTATGGGCGGTTGACGCCGTGGCGGAGCGTTGCCACAACATTAACCCTGCGAAACCCATCAGAAATAACGACGCCCAAACAAACACCGCTTTGTGCTTCATAAGCCCCTTTCAGCAGCCAACATCAAGGTTATGATAAAGCGGCGTAGATTGCCGCAAGAACCCCAAAAAGTCCGCTCGCAAATTGTCCCCCAGGAATGACGAGCGTAACTGCAGCCAACAACCCCGCCGCGATCGTAGTTTCCTCCCAATTACAATCGGCACTCTGGTTCGGATACGTCGCCATGACAACTCGAGGCATATGCACCAACTCCGGCACCGTTACTTGTCGAGTCGTGAACAAGACCGGGCTATAACGCATAGAAGGCTAATAGACGCGTATGGTCGACCCATGGGGAAGATGCAAACGATGAAATCAAACAGCATCCCCGGCCACGCGAATCAGGGCACGTTCGGAATTTTTCACAGGTTCCTGTCCCCGAAAAGCCCGCCATTTACAATACAACCCGAAACGGTGGGACGAGGCCAAGGCGATACAGATTTCGAAGGAGGCCGGATACAAAGGGCTGTTTTCGATCGAAGCCGTACCTGAAGCTAATGGCCGCGATCCCTACAAGGCGGTGCAAAGCATTCTGGACGCGTATCTCCGGGATATTTAGCCGGAAGCGCCCGCGTGACAACTTATTAGGATCGGACAATGCCGCCGGTGTTCGCATTGATCTGCGTACCCTCAAATGAACAAACCGAAGCCGGAAAACTGGCAAAAATGATCATCGGCTCGATAAACAACAAGTGACGACAGGAGAAAACCAAAAACGCATGATGAATCGTCGGGATCTGCTCAAGGCAAGCGTACCCATAGTTGCCAGTCCATGGTGGTTTTCACGTTGGGCGTGCGCGCAAGCCGCGGCTCCACCACTACCCTTGCCTCCGGCCGGTGCTGATGGATGGGTCTCGCTGCTCAACGGCCATGACCTGACCGGTTGGTACTCGATGCTGGAAAAGTCGGGCAAGGACGTCGCGCAGCAAAGAAAGATAGTTGTTATGGAGCAGGGAATGCTTCATATCCTGGGGAACGAAGTCACCGCTGAACCCATGGAAACTGGCTATCTCGCCACGCATCAGGAGTTTGAAAATGTCCACATTCGCGTGGAATACAAGTGGGGCGTCAAGCGCTTTCCGCCTCAGACCGAAGCCAAACGTGATAACGGGATTCTCTACGGCTTGGTGGGCGCCGACATCGTTTGGCCCACCTGTGTCGAATGCCAGATTGAAGAAGACGATGTGGGCGATATCTACCTGGTGAATGGGGTACGAGGTGTTCAGCACCCGCACGGAGATGGTCTATTTGAACAAGCTCCTGGCCCGGACGGATGGCCTCGCTCGGGCATGGGAACACAAAGGAAGCACGGCGAGGCGGCTCCCGAGCCCACTACCGGCCGAAAAGTTAAGGATGGCAATTTCGAAAACCTCGATGGGTGGAATGTAGTTGAGGTGATCTGGCAGGGTGACCGGGCCGCACACCTTGTGAATGGAAGAATCGTCAATGTAATTTCTATGCTGCAACAACCCGACCCCAACAACTCTGGCAAATTCATTCCCCTGACCCGGGGAAAGATTGCCATCGAGGTCGAGTTTGCGGAGATTTGGTTTCGCAGAATAGAGGTCAAGTCCCTCGTCTGAACGCCCGTTGTGTCGCAGTAAAGTGGAGGGTTACCATGTGCTCTGACCGGCGCGAATTCCTCCGGCAGGCTGCCACCATTACTGCGGGTCTCGGCATTCGTGCGCTTCCGGCTACTGCACAGCAGCGGCCGGTTGCGATGCCGGCTTCCCGCATAAGTGAAGGATCCGATATGGCGAACACGACTGATTTCGTGCCAGGGGGTTATCGGTTCATTCCGGCTGTGTTTCAATATTCCGCCGGTGTGGCGGCTCTCCCTGGCCATGAGATTCAACGAATCACGTTCCGGAAGCTGGTGCCATTAAGAGAGGGGTTCCGGAGGATCGAGCAGATCATTACCGAGGCCGGCCGGCCCTTGACCGCGTTGTGCGCCTGCGAGTTGCGCTCGCCGGCACCCTTCACCGAGCAAGGGTTCCGCGCTTTCAATGAGATCTACGTGGTGACGTTGGGCAAATGGGGCATCTACAACGGCAGTATGAATCCGGTGGCGCGCAGCAACGTCTGCCCCGAAATTAGTCCGCCGGCAGAGCCGTCGTTTCACGCTTTCTCCTTCACGACCAAGGTCGAGGGCGCGCGGCCGTCTTTCGTGAATTCGGGAAGCGGTGAGGCGATCGAGGGCAAGGGCATTAAGATCATTCGGCGCGGTGACACCAGCGCCGTCGGCCTGCGCGAAAAGGCGCATTACGTGCTCGGCGAAATGGAACGCCGCATGGCGGCGCTCGGCTTCAATTGGCCGGACGCTACGGCGGCTCAGGTCTACACGGTGTACGACCTCTATCCGTTCCTGGCCGACGAAATCGTCCGTCGCGGCGCTGCCGGTCCGGGGCTCACGTGGCATTTCTGCCGTCCGCCCATAATCGACGTGGACTACGAAATGGACTGCCGTAGTGTGTGGGTCGAGCGAATGATATGACCCCCTCGCATTGGAGTTGAGATGCTCCGACGAATGGCAATGAACCTCTCGGGGGAACTAGGGGACGGAACTAGGGGACAGGCTACCCGTTTACCAACTTCCAACGACGGCGGATGCCGATCCAACCACGACGGCACCCTTTTTGAACCAACCAGGCGACTGATAGAACGTCTTGCTGGCATCTGACACGTACATACATGTGATGAACGCACCATTGTATGTCAGATATGACATACAATAAAACTGAGTGAATCCGAGAGGCAAGCCGTTGGCATGACTTCACGGCGCGGTAAAGACCCCGCCGTTTTCCATCGTGACGCGCCTCGAAGCCGGGTTCCTACTGCGACGGCTTCAGTGCGGAGAATTGCTGTCGATGCCTCAATCTCGCCCGATGCCGAGCATTGGCGCACGATGCCATGAACTGCGAATCAATGACGGCGGTAGTCATTGGCGTCTGGTCTACCGTATTGATACCGATGCCGTCGTAATTTTGCAGGTCTTCGCCAAAAAGACCGGAGCCACGCCCAAAGCCGTAATCGCCACGTGCCGTGAGCGTCTAAAGGAGTACGAGAATGCGGGAAAGTAAGCGCAAGAAGCTGGATGCAAAGGGTTGGAAAATCGGAACTCCGAAGGATTTCCTCGGTCTGTCCGACGAAGAAGAGTCATACGTCAGCCTTCGGCTAAAACTCGCGGACGGCCTCAAGACACGGCGTCAGGCCCATGGAGTCACTCAGATCGGACTCGCTCAGGCCATCAAATCGAGCCAATCGCGAGTTGCAAAGATGGAGGCAGCAGACCCAACGGTGTCTCTCGACCTGCTCGTCAAGTCACTCTTTGCACTGGGCGCGTCGAACCGAGAACTGGCGGCGATCATTTCTCGACGCTAAGCATTTCCAGGGAAGATTAGTCCGAAAGGCTTGCCGATCGCGAACGCATCGATGCCGCGCTCGAACAACTTGCCGCTTTCGGCGCTCTCTCCTCCCACCAGGAGCAAACGAGCGGTCGACGCTCTACCCTCTGGGTGGCCGTGCAAAAGCAACAAACTGCAAACACAGTTACGAATAACGATTCAGCGAAACGGATATGTGCGCTACCGATGGATTGTCGCATCCAGCCCCCTTTTTCGGCCAGATCAGCGGATCTGCACACGCGCGTATCGTTTCATTCGCGTTGAAGTATAATTCTCAAGAAATTTGGTCCTCGCATCGAACCGGGGTGAACGCAGTTTATGGTTTCACAAGTGACGTTCTTCTTTTCTCTCATTCGGCCGACGAGGGCAGCGATCCTGTTACTGTTCATCATTAGCCTCTGTGTGGTTCCGCATCAGTCGGGTGCGCAATCGTCTGGGCAATCTGCACCGCAACCCCCCCCCGTTGTTCCGGATTGGGCGCAGCCGGGCACTGCAACTCACAAGCAAGTGCCTCCTCCGGCGGATTTCCATCGCGCCAGCACAAACCTCGATAAGCCAATCGGTGTCTTTCAGGGCCAATCGGACATTGGGTCCGCGCTCGTGCCCGGTAGCGCCAGTTACAATCCAACTTCGAAGCAATACACCATTACTTCTGCCGGATACAACATCTGGTATTCGCGCGACGAGTTTCGCTATCTGTGGACCAAGATGTCCGGGGACGTATCGATTGCCGCGGATGTCTCGTTTCCCGATCCCAAGGGCTTCGATGACCGTAAGGCAGTCGTGGTGATTCGTCAGAGTCTGAACGACGACTCCACAGAGGCCATGGCGGGGGAGCATGGCACGGGCATGGTTCATCTGGCTTGGCGCCCGAAACAAGGCGCGCAATTCAAGGACTTTGAATACCGCTTTTCGGCGGTTGGATTGCCGGGTGGCGATCCTGACTTCGGTGATCTCAAGGTCCGTCGCATAGGCATTGAAAAGCACGGCGACTCGATCGCCCTTTTCATCAGCGTGAGGGGAGAGCCCATGCACCAATTTGGCCCTCCAGCGGTGTTGCACCTCGACGGGCCGTTTTACGTCGGCATTGGCTTCACTTCGCATCTGCCGGCTACATTGGATACGGCAGTTCTGTCCAATGTCTTTTTAGAGAACGCCGCCGGCAAATTGCACTAGAGTCCAGGTTTTACCGGCCTAGGTTTTACCGGGCCCAGGTCTTACTTGGCCTGGGAGCCGCACGCCGGACCCATTGCAGTACGGCACGGGCATAACACTTATCAGACGACTGAAGATTTGAAAGAAGCCAGGAAGTTAGCTGCCTGTAGTTGTGGCAGTAAGAGGATCCATTCGACGATGAAGTTCCTTATAGTGCGACGATTCTGCTGCAAGGCTCCCCTGATTGCCCTGCTCCTATTACTGCCCATTTTGAGAGCGCAAAGCTCGCCGGCACAGGCCCCGGAAGAACGGGAAAAGCCTGTTCGCAGCCGGGTCTTCATCTTCGATCTGCGCGATGGCTCCTCCCACCTGGTGTACACGGCAGACGCGATCTGGGAGGCGCCCAACTGGTCGCCCGATGGAAAATACCTTATCTCGAACTCTGGCGGTGCCATTTACAAATTCGTGCTTCGGCCGGATGGCTCCGCCGAGCCGCAGAAGCTGTCCATTCCCGCCCAATACGACTCCAACAACGACAAGGGCATCTCTCCGGATGGCACAAAGCTTGCCTTCTCCGCCACGCTCCCTCCGAGCGAGGATTCTCAGGTCTTTTTGGCCAACGCCGACGGCAGCGACATCAAACGAATGACGGTCGCTTCACCCAGCTACTTTCACGGCTGGTCGCCGGATGGGAAAACGCTCGCCTTCGTAGCCCAGCGCAACGGCAGCAACCAATTTGATATATACAGCCTGTCGGCTTCCGGCGGACCGGAGAAACGGCTCACTACGGATATTCATCACGACGACGGTCCTGACTACTCCCCTGACGGAAAGTGGATCTACATCAATTCAAGTCGTTCCGGCAAAGAAGCGGTATGGCGGTTTCCGGCGAGTGGGGCTGGGCCAGATGACAAGAACGCAACCATGGTGGTCAGCGACAGCCTTGAGGACTGGTTTCCGCACATCTCTCCCGATGGCAAAAAGATGGTGTACATCGCATATCCCACCGGCACGGCGACGCATGACCCGCGCACCGTACCCATTCAATTCAAGCTTGTCGCCATCGATCATGACAAAGTGGCAGCTAGCCAAAAAGTCATCGTGAATGCGATAGGCGGCCAGGGATCGATCAATGTGAACTCCTGGTCTCCGGACTCCACCCGTTTTGCATATGTTACGTACGAACCGTTGCCATAGAGCATTCAGAGATTGGATCCATTGAATATGCAAGATTTTGACAAGACTTCCCGCAGAACGTTTCTGAAGCTTTCGGCGTCGGCCCTGCCGTTTCTGGCTCTCCCCAACAGCAAATTATGGGCAGCGGAAGGGCATATCCCCCTGGGCGTTCAGCTTTACACAGCAAGAGATGAGGCAGCGAAAGACCTTCCGGGGACGCTGAAGAAGATTCGGGCGGTCGGGTATGAGCAAGTGGAGATGTTTGGAGACAGCTACACGTATCCGGCGCCACAGCTCAAGGGCATGATTGAAGCGGCGGGGCTACGTGCTCCGAGTGGTCATTTTGACTATGAGACGCTTCCCGGGAAGATGGAGTATGCAAAACATCTGGGGCTGGAATGGGTAGTCTGTCCTTACATCCCTGAAACGATGTGGACTTTGGAGGGGTTTCACGCTGCCGCAAAAAAGTTCAACGAATGCGGCAGGCGTGCCAAAGACCTTGGAATGCGGTTTGCATTTCACAACCACAACTATGAATTTGCCAGCCGTGGAAGTAACGGCAAGACTGGATTCGCGGTGCTGGTGGAGGCAACCGACCCGGAATTGGTCTTCTTCGAACTAGATTGTTACTGGATCGTGCAGGCAGGGCACGATCCACTCAAGCTGCTGAAGACGATGGGAAAACGGATTTCAATGCTGCATTTGAAGGGGCGTAAGAATGGATTCGGTACGTCTTACGTCCTGGACGAATCATCGTCACACTTTGCGCCGGTAGGCTCGGGATCGATCGAGTGGAAACCGATCATAGCGGAGGCCGAGAAGCTCAATGTAGAGCACTATTTTGTTGAGCAGGACAACACATACGGGCATCCGTTCGAAAGCATTGCTGCAAGTTATAAGTATCTGCGGACCTTCGTGCCATAAGAGCCGTCTGTTCAGGCAACTGCTGCTCGTCCGATCAGCGGACGTAGGAGCCTTCCGTTCATCGAGCAAGCGAGCCTTCGAGCATGGACTGGTCTTGTCTAACCACGCGGCCAGTGCGTTGGTCTGGCCTTTTCGGGGACAGGCCTAATTCGGGGCCTAACTGAAACAGACACTTTCGGCTATTCGATTGGGGCATTTTCCGTCTGTCCCCGAAAAGGCCCCGTAGTTAGGAATGGCAACGTAAGCCGCAACAAAAAATGCGAAGACTTGCCTCGCAATGCCGGTTTGAACAGCGGGCAATCTTTAGCCTGAAGTCGCTCAACAGCCTCTCGAAGAACACCCGTTCTGGCGCGGCGATCGGAACGGCGGCGCGATAGCGTTCCTCATCTGCCATCTCCGAGCGAGCAAGCTTTAGGGTATATTGCTGCCTAGATTTGGCATCACGTTACCCCTAGGAGGCGCGTTTGTGTAAGTCATCCAAGAACCCAGAGATCCATTCTTCACACCACCACTCGCCCGCCCATCTCCCCGGCCACTCGCATGCCTATCCGCGCAATCATGCGGAGAGCGGCGATGGCCATCCTTCGCGGCGGGATTTCCTGCGGGTGCTGATGGGGGGCGCTTTGGCCGGGGCCTCGGTCCTGGAGCTGGCTTACCATCGCGCCGCTTGGGCCCGCGCGGCGGCTCCCGTCTCGGATGCCGCGCTGTTCGACCTGCAAAAGGTCGCGGACGGCATTTATTTCGCGCATGCCCGTCCCCAGGCTATGTTGAACTGCAATGCCGCCATCTTCGTCCGTTCGAAGGATGTGGTCGTCGTCGATGCACACTCCAAGCCGTCGGCGGCCGCTTCGCTCATTCGACAGATCAAGCGGGAGATCACCGAGAAGCCGGTTCGCTACGTTGTCAACACGCATTTTCATTGGGACCACACGCAGGGCGATCACGCCTATCGCGAGACCGGCCAAAAGGTCGATTTTATCGCCAGCGCGACGACCAAACAGCTCATGTCTGACCTTGCGGTCGCCAGGATGAAGGCTTCAGTAGGAGCCGTTCCGCAACAGATGGACGAGCTGCGCGCGCGGGCGGCACGCTCCACCTCGGCTGGGGAAAAGGCCTTCTGCGCGGAGCAGATCGCACAGCTCGAGGCGTACCAGACCGAGCTCAAAAACTACACCCTGGAGTTGCCAACCATTACCTTTGACACGTCGTACCTGCTGCGGGATCCGGCGTTCGATCTGCACATCGATTTTCACGGGCGTTCCCATACGGCTGGAGACGTCTTTGTCTTTTGCCCCCAACAGCGCGCGATTGCCAGTGGAGACGCGATCCATGGCTTTCTGCCCAATATTGCGGACGGCTTTCCCCGGTTGTGGCCCCGCACGATCGACACCGTCGGCCAAGCCGACTTCAAGTCTCTAATGGGGGGCCATGGCCCGCTGCAGACAGACCGCACGGTGATGACCAGCCTGCGGAACTACATTGAGGAATTGACGGGGAGGGTTGCAGAAGGCAAGGCGGCCGGTCAAAGCGTTGCAGAAATGCAAAAGCGCATCACCGTAATGTCGCTCAAGTCTCTGCAGTCCAACGGCTATGCAGAATTCCTGATGCGAACCAGCGAGCAGAGCGAGTCGCATTACGGCAAGATGCCTCCGCTGCAGATGGGAGTCAACGATAATGTCCGGGACGCCTACGCCAATCTCGACCGTGTTTAGTTTGGTTTGACAAGTAGGGTAGATGACGAATCAGCAACGCAGATAGCGACGCAAGCAGGCGCTTGTGGCTTTGCCGATGGAATATTTTCTTTCAGGTCATTTCCGGTCACGGAAGGGACAGCTATTGCTAGCTGCCCCCCGTACAGATCCGTGCGAGCGGAACTACCGCACTCGGCTCCTACCTTGGATGGGTGGCGTCGAAACGCGCTTCAGGGTGAGGATGCAGGACACGAGGACGAGGGTCCATCGTTCGAAGGTTGGGCGGATGCGTTTCCAGCTCGGGCGGCTACACTGGCTGAGGCCTTTTCGGGGACAGACGGAATTTGACCCTAACTGAAACAGACACACTTTCGGCTATTCGATTGGGGTATCTTCCGTCTGTCCCCGAAAGGCCTGTCCCCCGTACGCACATCGTTGGACAGGATCACGACACAGCGCCGAGCGTTGCCAATTCCGTAAGCATGAACGTACCGGACATGGCCCCCATCGATGACAGCAAGAGCCATGCCGTTGGCGTGCGAGGCATGCATGACCCGGTTAAAGCATTTTCGCAATTGGTGTAGACGAAGCAGCCGGCCCTTACGTGGTTTTCTCTCAAAGAAAACCACACCTCGCTGTTCTTATCGGACCATAGTAATTGCGAAAATGCTCTAACCTCCGAATCTATGGCTAAATGGGCCGGTATCTGCTGCGCATGCCCCGCGGCGGCCATGCAGCATACCCACAAAGGAAAAGAAGAGACAACCGCATCCGCACCCTACCTTTAGAAGGAGCGGATTCGCAGCTACTGCTTCGTTTCCAAAGGATGTTGCGCATCCTCGAAGAACTGGTTCTGCAGCTTCAGGCCTTGCTGATCCGCCTTGATGGCCTTGAGTGCTTCGGCTATCTGGCGCGACCACTCTTTCTGGTCGAATTCACCAAGCTGCTGATTAGCGGCTGCACCCTCGCCCGCATAGTGATTGGGAAAGCGTGCATACCACCATATGCCGGTGTAGATGCCGTTGGGCAATGCCAACCGATTTTGATCCGCTCCCGATTCCTGCGTGGCACGATCCAGGTGGACGAGGTCTGGCCGGGCAATCAGCATATGCGAAGTCTCGGACTCGCCGGCGTGCGCATCGGTCTTGGTGGTCAATGCAGGCCGCCCCGGCACCATCTCTCGCGGCGACGCGAAAACGTATACGACATAGTCCCGTGGGCTGGCTAACTGTGATTGCGCAAACAGTGGAAGTAGCGAATCATTTCCGCCGTGACCGTTCACGATGAGTATCTTCTTGCAGCCGTTTCGCGCCATCTCCTTGACCGTCTCCTGCAACAGAGTGAGTTGCGTAGACAGGCTGTAGGCGACGGTCCCCGGTTGCTGCTGCGCCTCGAAAATCTGACCAAAATAATACTCAGGAAAAACGACCGCGTATTGCTCCTTCACGGCGTTTGCAACCGCGAAACGCACGTCGAGCAGATCGGTGCCCAGGGGTAAGTGTGGCCCATGCTTCTCGATGATGCCAAAGGGCAGTACGCAAACACCCTCGGACTGGTGAACCGCCTGAACGAAATCCGCCGCGGTGAGCTCCTCCCATTTCGTCGGGAGCGGCGTCTGGGCAAAGCAGACTTCCGCCGACAAAAAGAGGGCAGACATCGCAAGAATTGCGCTGCATCTACGTCTCATCATCCAGATCTTCATTGAATCTCCCGTTAAGCGAAGTGAACCGGTTGGCATCGATCGGCTATCGTAAGCATCGGTCTTAGTCTGGCCTCTCGCTCTGAAAGCATCAATGTGTCTGTATCATAACTGTTTGCGAAGTCACGGGGCACCTGGAGAGTTTTTCGGGGCTATTGAGAGAATGGCTCGGCTCCCTTTGCAGCGAATGCATCTATCAAGGCCTTGTCGGGGGACAGACGGAATTGACCCTAACTGAAACAGACACACTTTCGGCTATTCGATGGGGGTATTTTCCGTCTGTCCCCGAAAAGCCCGTCCCACGGTGCGAAAAGTTGATCGTGCTGTTACTGCCGCCCTCGCCTTTACAGCCCGGATCCGTTGCATTTCGGGCCAATTCCGTCTTTCTTGCTTTACCTCTCGCCCTACGGAACTGAATGATCGACCGACCTTAAGACTTTGTGTCGCTCTGTCGGTTTTCGTCAACCATTTGGTCGGCGAGCAGCGCAAGTCGCTTTCCGGCTTCCTTGATCCCTTCATTACTGCCAGGATTACCCCAATCTCGATCCATCGCTTCGCCCTGCAGCCCGATCTGCCTTAATTCGTTGACCGCTGCCATGACCTTTCTAACGAATCGGTACTCATGAATTCCTAGGGTGTCCGCTTCGTACGCTTGCGCGGCCGCGTTAAATAAGGCGTGCTCATTCATTTCTTGGAGGATTGCTCCAGGATCTCTCAATCCAAAACGTCGGATGGGGCGTTGAGGGGCATTTCTCATCCGCTCATAGATAAAGTCCAGGATGGATGACGAAAGCTCCAGAACATCCGCGTGAAGATTGGGTTTTTCTAGCAACTGCTCAATTCGCGAGTTTGCCGCTTCCATTTCCTCGACACGCACAATATCTAACTTCCACGCAGTACGCACGGCGTAGAAGATTAAGTACATCGAAAATACGGCGCTGTAAAGATAAAGAGCTGTCCTTATCACCTGCCAGTCGATCGGATGGCTTCTATCGCGCAGGTAAACGAGCAACGGAGGGACAGTAAGCATAGCGATTCCGAAGCCTATGTTATCTCGCGCCCATGGTGTTGCGTCTTCAGATAGTCTTCGGAAGAACCGACGGTAATAGTCTCCAATTGTCGCTTCATGGTCCATGTGTCCAAATCGTCTCATTACAAGCCGCCTCAAGTCGATGTCGCCAAAGAGGTGGGTAGCGCATCGAAGAGCTGGATGGGGCTCGACTGTTTACCTCCGAGGAAAACCAGAACAGTGGAATCCCGGGTGGACCGACGGTACTAGACGCGCCGGAAACTGACCGCCATATGCAGAAGTCCATCATGGAACGAAATGAAGGTCGGAAAATCCGGGGAGCTCCGGGGACGGACTGGACCTTTTCGGGGCAGACGGAAATTCCCCGAAACATCCTTGCCCACTCAAGCGGCAGCGGTATGTTTTTGGCATGCAAGCGACACGTGCGCTGGTCCGGCCACGGCGCGCGAGCTGGATTCATTGGGAGAAATTCCGTCTGTCCCCGAAGAGGCCCGAAAATTGGGGCTTTCCGCTGCCTGCAAAGCCGCAGCCTGCCGTGCAGACTGCGGTCGAGATGACCTTTTTTCCTGTCCGATTCGAAGTTGTAGTTTCTGCCTCCTTCTTCATGGTTTACAACTGCACCCGCGGTCGTGTATCACTGGTTCCCAGTTAAATGTCAGCGCGGTTTTGCACTTGGTGTTGGCCGAAGCCAGAAAGTTTTTCGTGGTCTTCTCCCAAGGTCAGGCCGCCTCTCGCGATAGGTATCGGGCCCCGGCGATTGAGAAATTAACTTAAGACTTGCCTTCTATGCGTATCGCGAGGGATCGGCGAACACGGTTGTTGCTGCTTGTCGCGTGCGTTGTTGCGTGCGTCGTCGCGTGGGCGCTGCTGGAAATCGCCCTGCCCAGGCGAGCGACCCGAGCAGCGGGACCACCGGCATACGTGACCACGGGCGTCTTCACCCCTGCGCATCCCACGGCTGCTGCCGCGGTGAAGGATTTTCTCGACATCCATCCCGAACATCCGATACAGCCCATCGCCTACACCCATACCGTGCATCTCGCCAAGGGGTTGCCTTGTACGTTCTGCCACGTCGGCGTGGATCAAGGGCCCGAGGCACGGATTCCCGGGGTGAACGTCTGCATGAGCTGCCACTCGGCGATCGCCGTCGACCGCCCCGAAATCAAGAAGATCGCTGCCTACAAAGCTCGCGGCGAAGAGATTCCCTGGGTGCGCGTCTACAACTACAGCGAGTCGGCGCACGTGCGGTTCAATCACGCGCCACACATCCGCAACGGAGTCGACTGCGCGACTTGCCACAGCGATCTGACGAAGCAGACCACTGCGGAACGCAAAGTGGATATGAACATGGGTTTTTGTATCAATTGCCACACGCAAAAGAAGGTCTCCATCGATTGCGTGACATGTCATTACTGACGCATAGGGTGCGGGCAAACATTTATGGAACGGCGTGACTTCATCAAAATATCGGCTCTCTCGGGGGTGATGGCCACTCTCGGCGGCTGTCGCACCGCCGAGAAGCAGCTCATCCGTTTCGTTCCCGAGGAAGAGCTCGTTCCCGGCATCGCCACCTGGAAGCCGAGCCTGTGCACCCTATGCTCCGCGGGCTGCGGCCTGCAGGTGCGCGTCATGCAGGGCGAAGCTGAAGTCGTGCGCCGCGGGCAGCAGGGACTGATCAAGATGGGCCTGGCGAAAAAGCTCGAAGGTAATCCGCAGCATCCCGTCAACCAGGGAAAGCTGTGCGCGCGGGGCCAAGCGGGACTACAGGCGCTTTACCACCCAGACCGCATCACGCACCCGCTCAAGCGCACCGGCGCCCGCGGCTCGGGCGAGTTCCAGGAAATAAGCTGGGACGATGCAGTGAAGGAACTGGCTGCACACCTGACCGCGCTGCAACGGTCGACGTCTACGGGTGGGGTGACATTTCTGGCCCGGCCTCTGAGCGGACAACGCCGCGAGCTGATCGAGCGCTTCCTGAAAGGTTACGGCGCGGCCCCCGCAATCTGGTACCAGCCTTTCGATGAGGCAGTGCTGCGCGAGGCGAACCTGCTGAGCTTTGGGCACTTCAAGCTGCCCACGTTCGATCTGGCGCGAGCCGACTATGTGATCTCATTCGGTGCGGATTTTCTTGGTTCCTGGAATTCACCGGTGGCGCAATCGATAGGCTACGGGGAGATGCGCCAGGGACGGCCTGGTCGCCGGGCGAAATTCGTACAGGTAGAGTCGCGGATGTCTCAGACGGGCGCCAATGCCGACGAGTGGATTGCCTGCCGGCCCGGAACAGAAGGCGCACTTGCGCTGGGCATCGCTCACGTCATCCTGAGTGAGAAGCTGGCGCCGCAGGCTGCGGGCTCGCGCGCCGGCGCCCATGTCGCAGGCTGGTCTGCGGGCCTGCCGGACTATACGCCGGAGTCTGTTGAGAAACAGACGGGAGTGCCCGCAGCGGTGATCAAGCGCCTGGCACATGAGATGACGCAAAGCGGGGCGGTGGCCGCGATGGTGGGCGGCGCACCTCTGGCCCAGAGCAATGGCCTGTTTACCGCGTTGGCTGTGAATGCGCTGGAATCGGTGGTCGATTTAGGCCGCGATGCGGGTCGCGATGTGGGTCACAATCCAGGTCACAATTCAGGACCGATTCTGAGCTTCACGCCCGATCTGCCGGCGGGCGATTCCGTGGGGCCGATGCGGGCGTCGCTTGCGAGCCTTCAGTCGCTGTCTGCCCATTCGCCTCAGTTACTGTTGCTCTACGATGCCAATCCGGTTTTCTCTGCCCCGCCGTCGCTGGGTATCCGTGAAGTGCTGGCAAAAATTCCAACGATCATCAGCTTTGGCAGCTTCATCGACGAAACCAGCGCCCAGGCGGACCTGATTTTGCCGGACCATGCACCGCTGGAGAGCTGGCTCGACAGCGTTCCCGAGTCGGGCTCCTCCCGAGCGGTTTACGGTCTGGCGCCGCCCGCTGTCTTGCCGCTTCATGACACGCGGCCCATGCCCGATGTGTTGCTTGGCGTGGCGCACCAGCTTGGCGGCGATGTCGCCAAGGCTCTGCCCTGGACAACCTTTGACGCCATGCTGCGGGCCGCGTTTGTTCCGCTGCGCACTCACGCCGGCTCCATTGACGCCAAGACGGATGACGATTTTTGGGACGCGGCGCAAACGCAAGGCGGTTGGTGGAGCGTTGCCTCGACTGCCCAAGCGGGAGCGGCGGAGAAGCAGGAACCGGCCGCGATGGCTTCGCCGGAGTTCGCCGGTGCCGCGGATGATTTTCCGTTCTATTTCCTGCCCTACGTTTCGCAGTCGTTTGGGGATGGTTCACTGGCGCACTTGCCCTGGCTGCAGGAGCTGCCCGACGTGCTCACATCGGCGATGTGGTCGAGCTGGGTCGAGATCCATCCCAGGACCGGAGAGCGGTTGGGCATCAAGCAAGGCGACCTGGTGGAGATTGCATCACCGCAAGGAAGCGTGCGTGCTGCCGCGGTGCTTTCCCCCGGCATCGCGCCGGACCTGGTGGCTATGCCGGTCGGCCAGGGGCATGAGAACTTCGGCCGATTCGCTACCGGCCGCGGCACAAACCCGCTCTCGATTCTCGCGGTGCGCGACGTACACGAAACTGGTTCGCTCGCCTGGGCCGCAACCCGGGTCAAGCTCTCGCGCGCGGGCGGACCCGAGCAGGCCAGGCTGGTGCTGTTCGCAGGAGGCATGAGCGGCTTCCCGCACGAAGAGCATCGGTAAAGGTGCCGGAAGCCATAGTTCGGTAGAAGTAGTTCGGTAGAAGTAGAAATTTTGGGGTGGAAGGCAGGCAGAGTCTATGGCTCACAAGTGGGGACTGGCAGTGGATCTTGACCGCTGTACCGGATGCGAAGCATGCGTGGTCGCATGCCACGCGGAAAACAATATCCCCACGGCGGGCGAGGATCAGGCATCGCGCGGCCGCGCGATGCACTGGATCCGTGTGGAACGTTACTGGGAGGGAGATTTCCCCAACCCACGGGTCCGCTTTCAACCTGTCCTCTGCCAGCAATGCGACGAGGCGCCGTGTGAGCCCGTGTGCCCCACCTATGCCAGCTACCACACACCTGAAGGGCTGAACGCGCAGGTCTACAACCGCTGCATCGGCACGCGCTTTTGCGCCAATGCTTGCCCCTACAACGTGCGCTTTTTCAATTTCTACAATCCGCAATGGGAGAAGCCGCTGCAGTTGCAGCTCAACCCCGACGTCTCCGTGCGCAGCGTCGGCATCATGGAGAAATGCACCTTCTGTGTGCAGCGCATCAAGCCGGCTGAGATTCAGGCGGAAGCGGAAAAGCGCGAGTTGAAGGATGGCGAATTCACGACCGCCTGCGCGCAGTCGTGCGCGTCGAAGGCGCTGGTGTTTGGCGATCTGAACGATCCTGCGAGCGAGGTCTCACGGCTGGCCGGTTCGAATCGCAGCACGAAGCTGTTAGGTGAACTCGGCACGAAGCCCAACGTGACTTATCTCGAACGAGGCAGTTGGCAAGATGAAAAGCGCGGCTGAACAAATCGAGCAGGATCTGCTGCGGCCGCTGTTCCACAGCAGCGGGAGGTATTGGGTCGCCGTGGCGCTCGCGACCAGTCTGCTGCTCGCAGGTGTAGCCGCATTCTGCTATCAGCTCTATACCGGGATCGGCGTATGGGGTCTCAACTCCCCTGTCTTTTGGGCCTTCGACATTACTAATTTTGTTTTCTGGATCGGCATCAGTCATGCGGGAACGCTGATCTCCGCGATTCTGCGTCTCACCAATGCCACCTGGCGCCGCCCGGTCACGCGCTGCGCTGAGGCCATCACAGTTTTTTCGGTACTGATCGGCGCCATCATTCCGCTGTGCCACCTCGGGCGGCCGTGGCTCGCTTACTGGATGATCCCGTATCCCAACCAGCGGCATATCTGGCCGAATTTTCGCTCGCCGCTCGCGTGGGATTTCTTTGCTATCGGTACCTATCTCACCGGCAGTACGACTTTCCTTTATCTGCCGACGATTCCGGACTTTGCCGCTGTGCGCGACGCCGCCACCGGCTTGCGCAAGAAGGTCTATCGCGTCTTGGCCCTGGGATGGCAGGGCACACCGCGGCAATGGCAGCGGCTGGAAACCGCCATGCACATCATGGCCATCGTCATCGTTCCGGTGGCGGTCTCGGTGCACACGATCGTCTCTTGGGACTTCGCCATGACACCGGTGCCGATGTGGCACTCCAGCATCTTCGGCCCTTATTTTGTCGCCGGCGCGATCTTCAGCGGCATCGCTGCGCTGATTCTCGCGATGGCGCTGCTGCGGAAGTTGCTGCATCTGGAGGAATATCTCAGGCCCATCCATTTCGAGAATCTCGGCAAGCTGCTGCTCACAATGAGCCTGCTCTGGTTCTACTTCACCTTTGCCGAGCGGCTTACCGCGTGGTACGGCAACTCCCCTTCGGAGATGGCTGTTTTCTGGGAAACGATTCGCAAGCAATTCGCGCCGCTGTTCTGGACGATGGTGGTGTGTAACTTCATCATCCCGGTGCCCATTCTGGCGATCAAGCGGCTGCGCACGATCACCGGGACCGCGATTGCATCGTGCACGGTTGTGGTGGGCATGTGGCTGGAGCGATTCCTCATCGTTGTGCCCGCGCTGGGACACAAGTTTCTGCCTTACTCCTGGGGTACTTACCGGCCCACGTGGGTGGAAGACACGCTGATGGCTTCAAGCTTCGGCATGATGGCGCTGCTCTATCTGCTGTTCTCGAAATTCGTGCCTATGATTTCCATTTGGGAGATGAAAGTTGGACTGCAACCCCATGGTGGAGTTCGGGTGGTGACCGCGTCCGAGAGCCAGCACCATCATCTGGATCATAGCCTGGACCATGGCCTGGCGCTGGAAGGGCCGATGCCCACGGAGGTGACCGAATGAAGGCCCTCTACGGACTCTACGCCGATGCGGAAGGCGCGCAGCGCGCCGCCGATTCCCTGCGCGCGGCCAGCGCGGAACTCAAGTTCAGCGCGCAGCAAATCGTCATCGTCTCGGGCGAGCCCCACGAGGGCTACGAATTTACTGACTCGCATGCCACCTCGATTCCGTATCGCTGGGCGGTGCTCGGCGCGGCTGTGGGGGGCACGACCGGCTATCTGCTGACTACGCTCTCGCAGAAGTCCTATCCGATTGTCACCGGCGGCATGTCGATCACGACGGCATGGACCAACGGCATCATCATCTACGAGATGATCATGCTTGGCGCCATCCTCACCACGCTGGTGGTACTGCTTATAGGCGCGGGACTGCCGAATTTCAAGGGCGTGATTACAGACCCTGAAATCGGAACGGGCAAGATACTGGTAGGGGTGGTCGATCCGCCGGAGAGCTGCCAACCGGAACTTGAGAGGCGCCTGCGGCAGGCGGGCGCCTCTCAAGTGAAACAAGCATCGGAAAGTTAGCTGGAAGTTCGCTTTCCTGCTATTACGCTCCGGCTTTGATGCTGGCCACGTGAATCGTCTTGGTCGCTTTGTCCAACGTCCCAGTGACTGTCACTTTAGCGCCGGCAAAGGCGGCGGTCTTCTTCTGATCGTCGAGTTGATAGGCAGTCTTAGTCGCGGCGTCGAAGAGGGTGTACTGCCCCCCCATCTTCACGCAGCGATTGGTGCAGTCTTTATCGCTTTCACCCTTTTGCGCCATGATCTGGTGGCCGCTCAAAGCGGCGCACTGACTATCCATGATTTCGCCCTTGAAGGTCTGAGGACCCTGAGCAAATATGCTTAGCGACGCGAGCAGACAACCAGCACAGATCGCAAGATTCTTCATTACGTCGATCTCCTTATAGTCCCGAATTCACGGCCCCGAAAGTATCTGACTGCGTGACAGTCCGGGATATTTACATACTGTTTCCGGCATTGTCAATGATCTGGGTTTCAGCTGGGATGGACGGGCGCTTCGACGACCCCAATACAGGCTGGAAGGGAAGGGGAGTGTGGACCACGTGGGGCACACGCACGCCATTCCACAGCGAGACGGGAAAATGGACGAACCCTAAAGTGGTCCACTTCCAGATTCGACCTGATCCGCTGGCTAAGTGACGAATACCCGTTCCCGCGGTGCATCAACTCATTTGGTAGCTGGCGAGACATTCGCGACGCGCACGATGGTGCAGCTCAGTTGCTTGCCTGCGTCAGTTTTCACTTTGCCTTTATTGCCGTTGACCTCATAAGTCACGTTGTTTCCAACGACGAAGTCGGTTGCCTTTACCGATGTCTTCTCGCTGGTCCGACAGGTATAGTCCTTGCCGGACGTTGAGGCGAAGGACAGATCGTACTGCTGTTTATGTTTCTTGTCGGCTGTGCCTGCCGGTTGAACATCCTTGAGCGCCGTTGTTCCGGTGTCCTTGGTGGCTGCAATCGCGTTGAGCGCGACCATCGTTAACAGGGCAACTAGAATCAGTTTTCGCATTGCTGTACCTCTGGTGGACGTTGGCTCATAGCTCCCTCCGATTTGGACGAGGCTGAATTCACTGCAGGAGCGCAAGAATGCGGTCACGTGCGTCACCGTAGTGAGTTTGCATCGCCATCCATGGTACACAGCAAGTCTAGCAACGGGTGTTATCTGCTCGTACTGGTAGTTTTGCCAGACGACACGCGCAAGCAGCAAGGCCCACGCTGGGTGAAACGAAGAGTCACACCCGCATCGGCTAACTGTGATCGCAAGCGCGGGATATGGGGCACCAAAATGGAATCGGCAGCGGCATATTGGCGACAGGCGTACAGAGCAGACCGGTGGACCCCAGCCGAAAAAGCAACCGAGCAACTGAACCAGTGAGTCGTTTACCGCAATCATGCGGGGAGGAATCATGCGAAGGATCGCACGCGGTGGATGGCTTACGCTGGTTGTGCTTCTGATCCTGTCTGGATCCGGCTTCTCACAGGCCCGGCAACAGAATGGGACCCTTAGCGTGACCGGCCATACCGGACAAGCGCCGGTTACCCAGTTACATGGGCACTCCTACGTGGCCATCGACGCATTGGCGCGGTTGATGAACGGTTCGCTTGGATACCGGGGGAATGAAATCATCTTGACGCTGCCGGAGGGCGCGAGCACGGCGGTGAGCCGGCCCGCTAGCCGAGCACTCTCCAGGGATTTTCTGAACGCCGGGATCGAGACCATGAGCGAGATCAGGGAGTGGCGTAGCTCGCTCCTGGTGGCGGTTGACAACGGAGCCATAGTGACGGACGCATGGATGGGCGATTTCCAGGCGCCGGCAGCCAGGAATCTCCGCCTGGCATCTGCAGCGGCCACAACCGATGGCGATCGCAATGTCCTTCAGTTGCTAAATAAGGAGCTCGACCATATGCAACAGCTCGGCAACAAGGTTCTGGCGGCCCGCAAGACTCGGAGCTATATGACTTCGGACATGTTGAAGAAGGATCCGTTGGACGAGAAGATCCTGAAGTGTGCGCACGCTCTGGGCGAGATGGCCGCGAGCGGCGAGTTTCAGGACAAGGGTTCCTGCCGTTGAGGAAAGTACGCTGCGTGGCTCTCGTAACAGATGAGGCCACCAATCAGGCCACCGACCGGCGTCTCCTCGTGCTCTCCGAAGAGTTTGCCTCCGTCCTCAATCGGGGCGATGCCACTTGGCAATTTCGGCAGGCCAGCGTGTGGCCTGGTTCTGCCACGTGCGTTGATCTCCCAGGAAAATCAGAGCGGAATCCTGTGGGCGTTGTTCGAGCAACAAGGCCCTGTCTTGCGGTCCTGATACAAACAACGCGTTCGACAGAGCGTCGCTATCGGTTGCCGAGGGCGAAATCGCTGTCGCCTGCAGCATACCTTCCACCGGGCGAAGCGTGTACGGGTCCATGATGGCGCCATACAAATGGCCGTTGTCGACGAAGTATTTTTCGGAGCAGTTTGCCGTAGAGAGAGAAGTGTCCCGTAAGACTACAGTGGAGACCATTCTCGTTTCCTGGCCGGGAGCAGGCACGTGGATCTTCCATCCGGGCTCTCCCGGGAGGCGCACCCAGAGCATAGATGGTGCTGCTGCCAGCGGAGAGTAACGCTACTGGAATATGCCGCGAGCGCAAAATCTTAATTGCGCGATCCACCGCATAGCCTTTGCCTATGCCGCCGGGGTCTAATTCAATTCCATGAGAGAGAAACCGCACCGTTCGCCGCGTGCCGTCCAGCCGAACTTTCTACCAGCCTGTCTGGTTGCGTGCGGCGCAGATTTGTTCTTCAGGAGGCATCGCACCGTTTGCTCCAAAAAATCCCCAGGTCTTCATCAGCCTGCCGACCGTAATGTCGAAGGCCCCATGCCACCGCACGCTCCACGCAAGTGAAGTCTCAAGAAAATGGAAGGTTTCCGGGTCGGTGATCACTTCCGTAGCGCCGGCTTCGCGATTGATGCGAGAAAGCTCGCTGCTCTCGCGATAGTTGCTCAACAGCTCTTCCACACGATCAATTTCCTGAAAGACCGGCTCGGCAATTCTTTCAGCCGCCTCCTCCGAATCAGCATAGAGATGGAGAGAATACACTGTTGCCATTGCCGGGTGACTTACATAGTAGAGTCGCGAAGGCACTCCGTGACCGAAATTGGCTACGTGGATGTAATCGTATTCGTACTCCAACTCGAGACTCCCGCATTCCAACCGTTTTGTATCATCTTAGAAACATCTTGGGATACTTACCACCACGGTCGAGCAGTGCCGCTTGAACTCTCATTTTACTGGCGGCCACGTCGTGGCATTCACGCAGTAGATAAGACCGCTTCTCGACTTAGTCTAAATTTAAAGAGGCTGTGAATATTTCGCTGTTTCACAGGATTCAAGAATGTTACTGAAGCACCGGGCGTTTGGCTCGCCTCGATGGGATGAAGCCGGAGTGGAGATTGAATCCTAACTGCAGAGATGTCTTGCGTGCTGCTTCACAGAGCGACTCCACATGGGAAGTTTTGTTCTTGTTTTGAGTATGATCAACGGGTAATGTGATGCTGATTGCCGCCACCACCCGGCCGGTGGAACCAAATACCGGCGCCGCTAAGACCAGGTATCCAGGTAAAAGCTCTTCATCGTTCACGGCATACCCTCTGACGGCTACCTGGGCTAGTTCTTCCTTCATTTGAGCAAAGGAAACGGTCGTACGTTCTGTATATTTTTCTACGTGCGACATCAGCTTTTTTACCTCGTCCAACGGCATATCTCCCAGAAACAACTTGCCCGAGGCGGTAGCATGAAGGGCCCTCCGCAGGCCCACATCCGCAAACGCGTCCATGGATCCTGGATAACCAACTGAATGGATAAATAAAACCCTGCCTTCAGAAAGCACGCCGAGCTGAGCAGTACCAGGAATCTGCTTTGCCAGTGCCTGTAAGGGGAAAAAAGCAGCGCGATAAATCGCTGAATGGCGCAAATATCCAGATCCAACCCACAATGATTTTGGGGTCAGGCGATAACGTCTATGGGTAGAAACGTGTTCGACAAACCCGCCTTCAACCAAAGTGGTGCATAACCGATGGGCCGAGGCTCTCGGCATGGATAAAGCCTCTGCGATGTCAGATATGCTTAGTTCAAAAGGCTCCTCGGCCAAAAGTTCAAGTACCCGAAAGCAGCGCAACGTTGAAGTCATTGCGCTGGATTTTGCCGTTCGCGCCTTCATTGTCCTCGGTGGCATCTCAGCAACTGTAGCTTTTTCGAAGGCTCTTGCACAAGAGGGGTGAGATCTCGAAACCGGACCTCGCGTTAAGCCTCGAACGCGAATGTGGCTTGCGGCTATCTTCTGTTCGCAGCCGAAGGCTTATCCTTGTGTTTCTACAGCGAGGTCCACAAATACATCATTCGGAGCGGCACTAAGAGGGCACCAGGCCCGTTCTGCGGATGTATTGGAGTGTGGAGACAGCGGGATCTTTATACAAAAATCCTTGACAGCTTCATGAAAAAGAGTGGACACTCATCCACATTACAGTATGTGATTCCGCAATGCGGACACGCCCGTTTGCGGTTGCTTTTGGTTTTGTTATGGGCGCCGATTACATGCTGATTCCGCTGGTAACAGCAGAGTGCTTCGGGATCAGTTCTTTGGGTAAGCTCCTGACATTGATCATTATGGGATATTCAGTCGGTCAATGAGTAGCCCCGTGGGTAGCGGGCAGAATGTTTGACATCTACCACAACTACGAATTGGCCTGGAAGATCATGACTGTCGCAGCGATGCTAGGAGCAGCAGCGATTTATGCGGTGTCGGTCCCGCCCGGCAACGGGCTATCGTCGAGCGTCAAGATGCGTGATGGAAATCCTGAGGTTCATGCAACAGTTGACTAATGCTTCCGTAACCGACGGAATGGTGCAACTTACTTCGGCGGGAATTGAGGATAAGAAATTTCCGTTTGGACGAAGCGTGCGGTCGAACTATTCGACCAATGCCGGGTAGCTGCTTGCAGCACAGATCGAGTGCCCAAAGAACTTCTGCAGAGAAGTATCGAAGTCACCGATACGAATGCGGCATTCTTCGACGTGACGAATCAATTTGCCGGGTGTATTCCCGGGTTACACGAAGTGTTGCGACGGCAGGGTTTGCTGGAAGGTATCTGGTGCCTGGATCCTCATGAAACCCTTGGCCCCGGACAGAAAGAGGAGATCGACCGCGTTTATATAGCCTATCCGCATCTTAACGACGATGAGTTTGTTCGGCAAAGATTGGATGAGTGGCTCAAGCCGTAGGCAATGCTTCCAGTATGCACGGGACGGGAGTGAGTCGACGTTCCGGGTCAAATGTCAAAATGGAACGGTTTTAATATCTCTTTAGGCGGGTAGACAAAAGTGGTCAATAAACTGGGCACTCTCAATCGTCGAAGTTTTGTGCAGCTTGCAGGCGCTGCCTGTATTTCTAGGGCCATTCGACCGGTGTTTGCTGAGTCGTCATCGAATGTATCCAATACCATCGCTCCTCCGATCCGATTGGGTCTCGTGGTATGGATTGGAAAGGGACAATCGATCGATGATGCGATACAGACTGTTCACGCATTCGGTTTGCCAACTTGCCAGATAGGTTTCGAATACCTGACACCGGATGTCGTAACGCCTGTAAAGAATGCATTGGCAAAGTATGGAGTCGAAGCAACGGTATTTTCGGAACATGGCCCAGGGCAGCGCGTGTTCGATTTCTATCATGGACCGCCAACCATTGGGATCGTTCCGCCGGCCACTCGCGGCGCTCGCATTCGCAACCTCAAAATGGCAGCTGATATTGCCGGCGAATGCGATATCCCCGCGATTCATACTCATTGCGGCTTTATCCCGGAAGATCCGAATGATCCGCTCTATCCGCAAGCAGTGGCTGCGGTAAAAGAGGTTGCCGTCTATTGCAAGCAGCTAGGACGATTGTTTCTCTGTGAGACGGGCGAAGAGACGCCGGTCACATTATTGCGGCTCATTGAAGACGTAGGCATGGACAACGTCTTTGTGAATATGGACCTAGCCAATCTCATCTTGTACGGAAAAGGAAATCCGATAGATGCCCTGGATGTCGTTGGACATCGTATCCATGGTATTCATGCCAAAGACGGTCTCTTCCCAACAGACACCAGGCACCTGGGGAAAGAAGTACCGATCGGCCAAGGGAAGGTTAATTTTCCAGCCGTGCTGCAGCGACTGAAGCAGTTGAACTATAAGGGTTCCATGACCATCGAACACGAAACTAAAGGGAACCAACGGAAGCAGGAGATTCTTCAATCGAAAATATTTCTCGAAAACCTGATTGCTAAGACTTACAGTTAGCATGGCTGCGTTCTGTTCGATCCTTCGCTGTTAAGAGAAACGCGGCCCGCTCGATATCGCCTGGCCGGCAGTGCAACAAGCCTTCGGGTGCCCCAGCCTTCGCTTTTTTGCGAAGGCTGGGATACCACGACAGTGTGCGTTGAGATCTGTGGCTTCCCATCCTTGACGCAAAAGCATCGTCAAGGATGGGGCACCCGCAGGTTTGTTGTGCCACCGCACAACACAGCCTCGTCGCTCGTCTCCTCCCCGCTAGTGAGAAATGCAGGTTAGGCGATCCCCCTCTCGGGCACGCCTGTTATGAAGCCTCCTGCTTACTCTCAGCCCCTGAAGTTACTCGACCAAAAGTTAATGAAAGTATCTAAAAAATAATGATTGACACGCGTTCCTAAAGGGACGATACTCCGCCACGATGCGGAATAAGAATCCACTATGCAGGCGTCCCACGGGGCCTGCGGGTGGCCCGTGTTGCCGTTCCCCTATTGAGGAGAGAGTTATGCCAGGACAGATAGGTGTGAAGTGGATCGGGTGTAGTTGCATGCTTCTGCTGATGAGCCTGGTGCCGGCTCCGCTTTGGAGCCAGGCAGTTGGCGCTATCGAGGGCACAGTGACCGACTCGACCGGGGCAGTGATTCCGCAAGCCAAGGTCACGGCGATCCGTGATGCAACCCAGGTGTCGCAATCCACACTTACGGGCACCGCGGGAACATTCGACCTTCCCCATCTGGATGTGGGCACTTATACGGTGAAGGCAGAGGCCGCCGGTTTCGCGGTGCAGAGCATTTCGGGCGTCACTCTGGATGTGAGCCAGGAACGTAATCTCGACTTCCAGTTGTCGGCGGCCGGAGTAACACAGACCGTCGGGGTGACAGCAGCCTCGCCCCTGATCACCACCACCAATGGGTCGCTCGCCGGTTTGGTCTCCCAGCAACAGGTAGAGGACCTTCCCTTGAACGGGCGCAGCATCCAGAACCTGGTGATGTTGCAGCCTGGTATGGCTCAGGATCAAGGAAGCATGGGCTGGCTTGCACCGCAATGGATCAGCAACGGCAATCGAGGGGAGACATCCGTTGCGACCCTGGATGGATCGGATGCGACGGATGCCGAAATGGGCACGGTGCAATTCTGGAACTTCAACCTCGACGCCATCGCAGAATTCAAAATCCAGCAGGCGAACTACTCGGCTGAGTTTGGACAAGGTGGCGGTACGATCACCCAGATCGTGAGCAAGTCGGGCACCAACCGGTTCCACGGAAGCGCGTTTGAATACATCCGCAACAGCTATTTCGATGCCGCCAACTATTTTTCATCGACCGGTGTCTCGCCTTTGCAGAGAAACGAGTTTGGGGCGACTATCGGGGGACCGATCATCCGGGACAGAACCTTCTTCTTCGGCGAATACGCCGGCTTCCGGCAGCTGACGGGGACGCCAACGCTGATGCTAGTACCCACCGCGGCGCAGAGAACAGGGCTGGTGACGATCGGTTCGTACCAATATCAGGTGCCGCTGACCTCAGCGTCGCAGCAGGTCTTGAATGGGTATCCGGAACCCAATCAGCCTGACGGCATCTACGGAGCCAACACCTACAACGCAATCTTGAAAGAGCCGACAACGGACAACCAATACTCCGTACGCATCGATCACAAGATCTCAGAGAAAGACAGCATCTTTGGAAGGGCCTCGGTGATCAACAATTCACAGCTGGAAACGGATCCCGTCGCAGCAATCGAAAATAAGCTCTGGTCCGCGGAACTCTTTAACAATCCACGGAACTTTGCCCTCAGCGAGACCCACATCTTCTCGTCGAACCTGATCAACAATTTGATCTTCACGGTCAACCGCCAGATCGAGGGTTATGTGCCGCCCTCGCAGGCAGTTACGCAGACCACCACGGCAGACGGAACGCTCGCCAACTACGGTCCGGACACCTTCATTGCGAAGTATGTGGAGACCTATTACATCGCGACCGACAAGGTCAACTGGACCCGCGGGCGGCACATGTTCACCATGGGCATGGACTATCGCTATGGCCAGGACAACGGATTTGGCGTAACCAGCGCCGGACCGAACGGACAGTACACTTTTAACGCCGGCACGCCGTTGACGGTCAATATCCCGTCGACCGATGGTGGCCCGACGATTCTGGCCGGGACAGGCAGCCCGAGTGGACTGGTCAGCGTCATGGCCGGCAACCCGACAAACTACAAACGCGCCACCACCATGCCTGGTTACGGGCCCGTGGGCGGTGGCGGCGTCTGGTGGGGACTGCGCATATGGCACGTCGCGCCCTACATCCAGGACGATATCAAGTTGACGCCTAAGCTGACTTTCAATCTCGGCTTGCGTTACGAATACAACTCCGTCCCCTATGAGGTGCAAAACCGGCTGGGTGGGGTGCGCGACTCCGGTCCTCTCTTTGGTCAGTTTGTACTTAACCCGAAGCCCCTCTACGAGCCAGACAGGACAAGTTTTGCTCCGCGCTTTGGCTTCGCCTACAGGGCCCTCGGCAAGACCGTGGTTCGCGGAGGCCTATCTGTCTTTACCACCGTAATCCCCCTGGTCATGCCCGACCAGGGGGCGGTAAATTTTCCTCTCGCCAGTTACAGCGCGCTCACCAATCCACCGTACTCACTCACCCCTCTTCCGGTAACCCTGCCTGCGCTCACCAGCACTTCGGGCGCTGTTATGCCGCCGAGTGGAGGTACCAAAAACATCCCTCCCAACACGCCGGTGAACCTGGCGCCGATTGCTGCGCAAGTCGGAAACATCATTGGTGATTGGGCGTCCGACAAGCTAAAAAACGGCTACACACTTACCGGCAACCTCACTATCGAACAACAGTTGCGGGGTGACATAGCCCTGCAGATGTCCTACCTGCTCAACAACGGTTACAGCGTCAATCAAAGCAGCTATCCGAATGCATTTACCAGCGCGCAACCTGAGAACACGCCCTATACCAACATAACCCCCGGTTTGGGTGAGGCGGAGCTGTTCTATAACCACGGCTTGTCCCGTTACAATGCCCTGCAAATGCAGCTGAGAAAGATCTCTCCTGCGCATGGCGTCACTTTTCAGCTCAACTACACTTGGGGCAAAGATCTCACTAATGCAGATGCCATTTGGAGTGGGGCGGGGCCGGCTGCCGGCGGTGGAGTCACGCAGAATAATCCGACGTGCATCCCCTGCGAGTATGCACGAGCGAGTTACAACGTCACGCAACGTTTTGCCGCGAACTTCGCCTATCATGTTCCAGGTTCCTGGGGCTTTGTGCCCAGTGTGATCAGCAGCGGCTGGCAGGCATTGGGAATCTACAACGCTCAGTCCGGATTCCCCTTCACCGTCATTGGTCCCTACGGCACGTATCAATATGGGTATGACACCTTTAACGGCGTAGGCGCGCGCCCCAACTTCGTTAAGATCGCCCCAAGAGACCCGCAGCATCGGCGCCAGTTTTTCTCAGGTGACGTAATCGAGAACACTGCCAACTACTTCAGTATTCCGACCACGACCAGCACGGTAAACGGACTTGGCACGGTGCAGACATTGCCAGGAACTTTAGGACGTAACACGTACACCGGCCCCGCGTGGTGGAACATGGACTTCTCGGTGATCAAGCAGACTCGAATCAAGGAATGGCTCGACACAGAATTTCGCGCGGAATTCTTCAATATCCTCAATCACCCCACGATTGCCACGCCTAGCGGGAGCATCAGCAGCCCCAGCGGGGGCCCTCTCGGCTCTACTGGCTTCGGTCTTTCCACGGCCACTGAATCTCCGGAGCGGGAAATGCAGTTCGCCTTTCGATTTATCTTCTGAGGGTGCGAGCGAGCTTCACGCCCGATCTGCCGGCGGGCGATTCCGTGGGGCCGATGCGGGCGTCGGCAAGGGTGAGAAGCCACAAATTTCTAGACTGCATTTCTCACCCACGGTTGAGAACGATAGAGAAACGCGGTTTGATATCGCTTGGCCGGCAGTGCAAAAAAAACTGCGCGTGCCCCATCCTTCGCTTTTTCGCGAAGGGTGGGATACCACGACAGCGTTGAGATTACCTTCTGGGCCTTGAGGCAAATTGACGATGTCTTTGGGAAACGGCGAGCAGAGAGTTGGTTCGGCCAATACATCACGCGTTGTTTCCATCGATGTACTTCGCGGCATAACGATTGCATTCATGATTTTGGTGAATGATGGAATTGGGAATCGCGCCTACTGGCCTCTCAGGCATGCCGAATGGAATGGATGGACTCCAACGGACCTGGTGTTCCCGACGTTTTTATTCGTAATTGGAATCAGCATCGTATTTTCGACGGAAGCGCGCCTGAGTCGTGGAGTTTCCAGAGCGTCGCTCATGCCTCATATATTCCGGCGTGCCGCAATTCTGTTTTTGTTGGGATTGGTGGTGAATGGATCGCAAGGCCCACATTTCTTTTCACCAGGAACATTACGCATCTATGGAGTGTTGCAACGTATTGCGCTCTGTTATCTGTTCGCTAGCCTTTTATACCTGCACGATCGACGTGCCGGCAGCAAACTCATTCTTATAGCGAGCATCCCTGTTGGGTACTGGTTTCTTATGCGTTGGGTTCCGATTCCTGGATTCGGAGTCCCCGGTCGAGATATACCGCTGCTTGACCCGAATCATAACCTTGCTTCTTTATGTGGACAGTCATATTCTTCCCGGACACTTGGAAGAGCCGCTATTTGATCAGGAGAGTATCCTAAGTACCGCTACTACTGCACTGGCAAACACACTGCTTGGTATCCTAGCTGGTATCTGGCTCCGCTCGAGAAGGAGTGCACCCCGGAAAGCGCTCGGTATGCTGCTGTGTGGGATTTTGGGTATTTTATTCGGGATTGTCTGGGGTCATTGGTTTCCTATGAACAAGCGGCTCTGGACCAGTTCTTTTGTACTACTCTCCGCAGGTTGGAGCCTGATTGCACTTTCGTTTTGCTATTGGGCAGTGGACGTAAAGAACTGGAAACAAGGGTGGACCCATATCTGGCGTGTATTTGGCACAAATGCAATCGCAGCTTATATGTTTTCTGAACTTCTGGCTTCAACCTTGTCGGCCATTCGCATCAAGAAGTGCGGCATAAACGTTAGCTTGGCACAATGTGTGGATTCAGGCTTTTTAAGAAGTTTTACCTCTCCTCATTTTGCCTCACTTATGTATTCGATTTGCTTTGTTCTGGTCTGTTATGTCCCGATAGCCTGGCTCTATCGTAGGAAGATCTTCCTCAAAATCTGAGGTAACCACTTCTATCCGGACGGGCGTGTGAATCAAGGCGGAAAGTTCCTGTAGAGTTGTGGGTGCCTTCAGGGTTTCTGATTAGCTCCACGCTGTCACAAACTAACAACGTGCATTGGGCTGAAATGGCGCATGCTCAGGAGCATTGAAAAATTATGAATCGCAGGCGTTTAGTGGAGTGCCTCTCGCTGGGAGTGTTGTCCGCAAAATTGTCTCCCTCCCTGTCTCTACACGGCCACGCAGCGGAAGCACGACCGGAACCCTAGCGGCCGATAGGGCCAATGATCGAATGAATATCGGTGTCGTCGGGCCGCGCAGCCGTGGAACTGAGTTGATACGGCAACTCCTGCGTACACCGGCCACGGAGATTGTCGCGGTCTGCGACGTGTATGAACCACGCTTTGCCGAGGTGAACGAACTCGTCGGCAAGAAAGTTTCTGCGTATAAGGATTATGGTGAATTTCTGGAGCGCAAAGACTTGGACGCCATCTTTATCGCTACGCCGCCGGTATTCCATGCGGAATATGCAATTACCGCCATGAAAAGCGGCCGTCCGGTGTATGGAGAAAAGACTCTTGGCTTTACTCCTGAAGATTCCCAGAATGTCGCGGATGCTGTCGCGAACTTGAGTTTATGGCACGAATGGCAGCTTACAGATCACGGGTGAAGATGCCACGTTTTACCGTAAAAAGGAGAAGACGATTACCGCTGCGTCGCATTCGGATGTTGTGCAGCGCGGATTGAAAGCCGGCGCCTCCTATAACCCGGCCTCGGCGATGCCTTACCGGGGGCCTGGGGACCCAGTGCCTGTGAGAAAGAGAGAAGATTCCACGCTCACCGCTTGTAAGTCTTTCGTCGAATGCGTGCGCAATAAACAGCAGCCGTTTGCGAATGCCGACGTGGGTTTTAAGTCGGCGATGGCCTGTTCGATTGGGAAACGTGCCTTCATTGAGGGACGCGTGATGAAGATTCCGCAGCTGAAGCTGGCCTGACGTGGCCCCAGCGATTCACGATGAGGAGATCGTGAAAGTCGCTGGCGCTGAGCCGCCAGACTCGCGTGGTCCTGGAGACGACAGTGTCCTTCATGTGACGAATTGGCTCAAAGCTATGCAGTCACGCAACCAAATGCGTTGCCTTCAGGTTGGCTGGACGCTACCGACCCCTTCCTTGGAAACGGAAGGATCTGGTGTTGGGCTCCAGGGCACGCGTGCAGTTTAATTTCTAAATCATGCTGCACGGGTGGTGTAGCCACTTCGCCGGCCTTCAATCCATCGAAGTTTGCAGAAAAGATGGAGTGGCGCCCCAATGGTTGCCGCAGCCTTAGGGCTGCAGGTTGGCCCGATGATCGATGAGGTCACGACGCTGATGCGCCGGTATGACGAAGTGACCGCCAAAGCGCCAAAGCTAGAGCATTTTCTTAATTACTGTAGAGTGCCGAGGCGAAGTCTGAACCATGCTTCGGCATTCTCTTGCGTGATTTGGGGTAGCAGCTCTGTGATGGCCTGATCGAGGGCATGCTTGGTTCTGGTTTTGGCGGCGCGGAGCAGCTGCTTGAGTTTGGCCCAAGCTTTCTCGATGGGGTTCAAGTCGGGCGAGTAAGGCGGAAGGTAGAGCAGTTCGGCGCCTGCAGTCTCGATTAACTGGCAGACTCCAACCACCTTGTGCGCACTGAGATTGTCCATTACCACTACATCGCCCGGTTTCAGCGCCGGGCATAGAACCTGTTCCAGATAGGCGAGGAAGATGTCTGCGTCGGTGGCCTCTTCGATTGTCATAGTGGCGATCAGGCCGCGTATGCTCATGGCTCCCAGCATGGTCAGTATCTTCCAGTTGCCTTGAGGCACAGCGTCGTGAACGCGCGCGCCACCGGGACAGCGCGCATAGAGCCTCGTCATCTGCGTGGTCACACCGCTCTCGTCCAGATAGATCAGCCGTTCCGGCGGGGTCGCACGGATTTTTTCGAGGAACTCAGCGCGCCGCTGCTGGTTGGCTTCCGTATCGCGCTCGGTGGCGTGGAGCGACTTTTTTTAAGCCGCAGGCCGAGCCTGCGCACAAGACGCCAGACCGCGCTCAAGCAGAGGCTTATCTGCGCCTCCTGTTGCAACTTTGCTTGTAACTCGGCCAAGGTCAGGTCGGTTCGCTCGCGAACCCATTTCAAGACTTGAGGCTCAATCGCCGCTCCAACCAGCCGCTTGCGCCCCGGTCGATGCCGTACTCGCTCGGCCTGGCCGCTGCGCTTGCGAGCAGCAGAGATCTTCCATCCCCAGGCCACACTGACCCCAAAACGGCCCGACAACTCACCGATCGTGCCCTCGCCGCGATCCAAAGCAGCAAGAAACTTACGCCGCAAATCATCATCGTAAGGCTTCGCCATACGTCATTCGTCGCCGGATTCGCCAGCAAATAAACTATACACTATTTAGGAAAATGCTCTAAAACTGCAGAATGGTGAATATGGGTGACTGGGGTTCGTTGGGACTGTTCGGGTGACACCCGAATATTCTTCTTACCTTAGTTAGCTCTGTGTCTCTTCTACATGAGCTAGAAGCTAATTCGGACGCTTTTGAACGTAATCGTATCTGTTTCTTGTAGCTACGCCGGAGGGTGAACTTCCCGGCCGTCACCGCCCGGCCGGGAAGTCCTGCTATTTCGCCTGGAGAAGGATTGCCCAATCGTTCTGGTCTGGCGGGGGCGGGGAAGTCCAGGACGCAGCTTGCACTTCTGGCAGGTCGATCTTCTCTCCGGTGGCGCCGCTGAACCAATAGGCTCGATAGTTGCCCTTCTGCAGTTGAACCGTTGCCTTACCGCCGTGCGGAATATATACGACATAGGTCTTTCCTGGATCCGCCAGGCAGTAGTTGCCTTGATTGACCAGTTCGTCGTGGGGGTTCGTCTTCCACCATTCGAAGCTGGTGAAGAAGTCCACCATGTGGCCATAACCGAGGAACATGGTCATGGTGTCGTCTCCGCGGCCGTTCAACCAGCCGCCACCCATGTTGGCTCCGACGTTTGTGCCCCGGCGCACGGTTTCGCCGGAGGTTTGGTATCCGCCTGCCATGACGATGTCCCAGGCCGTGCGGCGAAGAGCATCGCTTGTATCCGAACCGGGCGCGGCCCATTCCGGATAGTGATCTTCATACCCGTATTCTTCGTTCGTTTGAGGAATGATACGGCCGGTCTTCTCCTGCAGTTTTCTCGATGCAAGGATCAGGGCATGCTGGTTGCGGGACCACTCCTGATAGGAAGTGAAGCTAAACCACGAAGACGTGCGGTCCTGATGATCGTTACTCACGGCAGGGTGGCTGGTTTCGAGATGCTTCCACGGGTCAAGCTGTTGAATCAGCGTCCCCGTTTCATGGGTCCACTTCTCATCGCGGTAACTGTCCAAATCATCGCCCATATCCCAGGTGATGTTGGAGAATGCCCCAAAGCGATTCACCGCATAACGGATGAACCTGTGTTCGTCCTCGCTGCCTGCGTCAGGGTGGACCTTGGAGTCATTCATGTCGAGGACCAGCGAGATGTTCATGTCGCGCTCACGGGCGAAGCGAAGCATGCGGTCAAACTTTTGCCAATAGGCCACATCGAAGCGGTTGTAGTCGAAGCCGGGATGCAGCGGATCGTTCGCTTTCTGCGCCGGCCATGCGGTGGTCAGCAGTGTCCAGCTTGGCCCCGTCATCACGGGCTCGCCAAAGAAAGTGATCGCCTCGCGGCCCGCGATGGTTACGCGCAGGCGGTTTACCTGGAGCCGATGAAGACGGTCGAGGCTGTATTGAATGACGTGATCGTCGCGCCAGCCCACAAGCCAGTAGGCAGTGGTTCCGTTGAAGAAGAAGTGCTCACCCGTACCGGTCCAGAGGAAGTGCCACGGATACTGCGGATCCACCGCCAGCAGGCCGCGCCGATGCGCGTCCGTCGCCTTGAATGTTCCCGTGGCGGATTTCTGAAACCCGCCTTGCCGGTAGGTCACTGTGTAGGTGTAGTCGCCCGGCTGCGCAGCCATGAAGCGGATGCGGTAGACGCTTCCATCGGGACTATCGCAGAAGCCTTCGATGTTCCAGGTCTTGCTGCCGTCTTTGGTTTTGAGCGTTCCCGAGAGCGAGGCATCCGTAAAGGGATTTGTCGCGTCGGGACTGTGGACTGTGGCGGCGATCTCTGCGAAATCGTAAGCCTCGATGGAACCCTGCGGGTTGGAAAATTCCACGGACGCCGGCGCGGCATACAAGGCGGCCGGTAAGCAGAGCAGGAGACAAACGGACAACACTCTGATGGCAGACCGGGAAGTCACAGGGGTGGTTCCCGACGAATACATTTTCATTCCTTACGATCCTCTCAGATAGACACGGCCACAAACATGCCACGAAACATAAGTGGCCGCGAGCTAAAACGACGACTGCGGCATAGGCTTCGCGGAAGGGCGATTGCGCGGAACATGATTCCCACGCGTTCCCCACCCTGATGCGCGATTGTAGGTTTGTCAAAGCGCCTCAATCTAGAACGATTCCGGCATTTTTTGTAGCGATACGCTGGGATGCGGGGACGGGGTGCCGGGACGACCGAAACTGACCCCAGGCCGGAAAGCTGGCTACGAGTTAGCCGAATTGGAGGGGTGTGACACGATACCTCTAACCCCAACATCCTTGCCCACTCAAGCCAAAGGCAGGCTTGAATGGGGCACCCTTGGCATTTGTTTGTCGGCGAAGGAAGGATGGGCCGAATGCCCTATGCATCCCCAAAATCTTGGTTTGGCATTAGACTTTTGGAAGTTCCTGGTATCTGGATCCGGACGCCTGGACCCGGACGAAAGACTGACAGAATCGGAGCTGAAACCGTTGACCAACCCCAACTTCATCCCCAGCAGCGACGAATTGAGCAAGCTTGACCGCGACCTGCGGTTTCATCCTTCAACGACCGAGCGTCCCGCTGCTCTGACCCTGGAGCAGATTGCAGCGTTTAATCGGGACGGTTACCTGGCGGGCATTCGCATCTTCGATGAAGAAGAGATAGGCGGCATCCGTAGTTACTTCGATGAACTGCTGGCCAGAACGCTCGCCGCGGGGGGCGACAGCTACTCGATCAGCACGGCGCACCTCCGCCATCGAAGGGTTTACGACATCCTGACGGATCCTCGTATCGTGGCCCGCATCAAGGACCTGATTGGCGAGAATGTGGTCGCCTGGGGTTCGCATTTCTTTTGCAAAATGCCTGGAGATGGCAAACGGGTCTCATGGCATCAGGATTCGAGCTATTGGCCCCTAACGCCGTCGATGGCCGTGACGGCATGGCTGGCGATCGATGATGCCACGGTCGAAAACGCCTGCATGCGGTACATTCCTCGTTCTCACCACTTGGGCCACCTGACCTACACACTGAGTGAAAACGACGAGGGGAATGTTCTGAACCAAACTGTTCAGAATGCTGAGACTCTAGGACGGCCCGTCGATGTTGAATTGAAGGCCGGGGAAATTTCCATCCATAGCGACCTGCTACTGCATGGATCTGAAGCGAATGAATCGAGCAAACGACGCGCCGGGCTCACTCTGCGATATTGCCCGGCTGTCGTGAGAGCCGGTCTGGGCTGGAACGCGAAAGGCGTTATTGTGAGTGGGCAAGACGAGTCCGGTCACTGGGCTAATCCGCCGCGGCCGCAAGCTGACTAGTCGCTCCACGCGCAGTGGGGCCGGCAGGACATAGGACTGTTCATTTGCGAACAGAAGTTTCTGATTTCGGACAGGAGTGTCAGTTCTCTATGTAAAGTGCGCGGCGCAAAGTGCAGGTTATCAGGCTGGTTGGCCCGCCGGATGGTTTGGCGTGAGAATTGCTTTTCACTTCATCACGTATAGGTATCTATCTGTGTTGGAGGCTGTGGATGCGCACCCTTATTCATGATCTGCGCTTCGCTTTGCGTCAGTTGCGGTTGTCGGCGGGGTTCACGTTGACTGCGGTGCTCATGCTGGCGCTTGGAATCGGCGCGACGACGGCCATCTTCTCGATCGTCGAAGGTGTTCTGCTGCGGCCTCTGCCGTTCCCGCAACCGGAGCGGGTTATGGTGCTCTCTGATCTGCTCACCGGTGTGGATGCTGGAGGTGAAGGCGGAGTGGGTGTCACGGTGCCCGACATCAAGGCGTACACGCGCGACACGCATAGCTTTGAGAGCCTTGGGGGCTATCAACAGACGGGGTTCGAGCTGTCGGGCGTGGGCGATCCGGCGCCGATATTGGCGTCGCGGTTGAGCAGCGGTGTGCTTCCTGCGCTGGCGGTGCAGCCGCTGATGGGGCGGGTGTTTACGCAGCAGGAGGATGAGCAGAGACAGCCTGTGGTGGTGTTGAGCTATGAGACCTGGCAGAGCCGTATGCACGGCGATGCGAATGTGCTGGGCAGCAAGATTCTGCTGGATCGGAAGCCGTATGAGGTGATCGGAGTGATGCCGCGGAACTTTGAGTTTCCGCTGGCGCCTGGACATCTAAATCGGAGCGAGTTGTGGGTTCCGATCAGCTTTACGGCGCGGGAGCTAACCGAGTCTGCTGCTGGAAGCTGGAACTACCAGATGGTCGGGCGGCTAAAGCCGGGCATGACGCCGGAGTTGGCGCGGCAGGACGCCGACCGCGTGGCGCAGGAGACCATGCGAGGCTATCCGGCGTTCATGGCGAGCTTCCGCATTCGGCCTGTGGTGCGTTCGCTGCAAGAGGATACAGTGGCGCAGGCGCGACCGCTGTTGCGGACGTTGTTTCTTGCCGTGTCGGTGGTGCTGTTGATTGCATGTGCCAACCTCGCCGGGTTGCTGCTGGTGCGTGCGATCCGCAGGCGGCGCGAGTTTGCGGTACGGTTGGCGCTGGGGGCCAGCGCGGGGATGCTGCTGCGGCAGGTGCTTCTGGAGAGCCTGGTGCTGAGTGTGAGCGGCGGGGCGATCGGGCTGGAGCTTGCATCGAGCGCGCTGCGGGTTGGCGTGAAGCTGCTGCCGGAGACGTTGCCGCGAATCGGCGAGATCGGTTTGGACTGGAAGGTGGTTGCGTTTTCCCTGCTGCTCGCTGGGTTGACGGGCGTTCTGTGCGGGCTCGTTCCTGCGTTCGCTTCGATCCGCACGAATGTGAACGGCATGCTGAAGGAGGGTGGGCGCACGGGTTCGGCTGGCGGCGGACATGCACGGCTGCGGTCGGCGCTGGTGATCGCGGAGATTGCGGTCGCGCTGGTGCTGTTGACTGCTTCGGGCCTGCTGCTGCGCAGCTTCGAGAAGATGCGGGAAGTGGATCCCGGGTATCGGCCGGACCACACGCTGACCGCCTCGTATAACCTGCCGCGGAACCACTATGCATCGCAGGCTTCAGTGGACGCGTTCGACCATGAGCTGCGGCGACGGCTTGAGCAACTGCCGGGAGTCTCGTCGGTAGCTTTGACGAGCTTTTTGCCTGGATCAGGCGTCGATGGCAGTCAGGCGTTTGTTCCGGAAGGCTACGTTACGCCGAAGGATGCGGGGATGAGCCTGGCTACCCCAATTCAAGTCGAAGGCGGCTACTTCGAGGCGATTGGTACTGCTTTGCGGCAGGGACGCTTCTTTACGGAGGCGGACAAGGCAGGCGCGGAGCTGGCGGTGATCGTTAACCAAAAGCTGGCGGAGAAGTATTGGCCAGGTCAGGATCCTATCGGCAAGCGCCTGCGTCTCGGCACTGCGGATATAAAAACGCCGTGGCTGACCGTCGTGGGTGAGGTGGCCGATATGAAGCAGGGTTCGCCGGACGATGCTACCAGGAACCAGATGTATCTGCCGGTCGAGCAGTCGGAAGAGGCCGCTGGCACGCTTGCTTCGCCAACGGATCTGAATGGCAACAGCGGCTACGTGGTGCTGCGCACGCGGCTTGCTCCGGAGCAGATGGGGAATGCGCTGCGGGCCACGGTTCGTGCGATCGATCCGCAGTTGCCGCTCGATCAGGTGCAGACGATGGAGCATGCTGTCTGCCACCAGCGAAGCTCCGCGGCGGTTCAACACGGTGCTGATTACCGCGTTTGCCGCGGCTGCAGTGCTGCTCGCCATTCTGGGGATCTATAGCGTGATCGCGTTTTCGGTTGCGCTGCGAGTGCAGGAGATGGCGATTCGTATCGCGCTCGGCGCGCAGCGTTCGGGCGTGTTGCAGCTCGTCCTTGTCTCGGGGGCGAAGCTTGCGGGGATTGGGTGCGGGATCGGTCTGCTGGGAGCAGTTGCGGCTTCGAAGTTGCTCGGAACGTTCCTGTTCGGAGTCAGTCCGTTGGATCCGCTGGTGCTGAGTCTGTCTGCCGTGGCTATTTTATTGCTGGCGCTTGCTGCTTCGGTGCTGCCGGCGCGTCGCGCAGCGCATACGGATCCTGTGCAGGTTCTGCGGTCTGAATAAGTATGGCGTGTGGCCTGGGGCGTGGCGCCTGGCAGAGTTCCAGGCACGGCCTCGGGCTGAGCCGGGTAGTTGGGCTTGAGCTTCGCGAGGGGTGGTGGGGGCTCGAGCACGATGGGGCGATGGGCTGCGACCATTTCGGCGATGGCGTACTTCAGGGCTACAGCCAGGGAGTTATAAAAACGCCGGATCTGTTCAGGCATAGATAGTCACAGAATCTTAAACGATTCATCAAAGGACACAGAGGGTCTATGGTGAAGCCGTCGCGGTGAGCGTTATTTCAGCGGGAGCAGTTCAGAACCGCATTCCTATGATTTAGATTTCATTTTGCATCTGCTGCATAGGTTGCGATGACTGCCGGTCCAGAGTTCGCCGCTTATGGACAGCCGCAGCGAGTTCACGCAGGAGTATGTGCGTCTCGGCCCAGTCGATGCAGGCGTCGGTGATGCTTTGTCCATACGCGGGCGCCTTGCCGTTGACGAGCGGCTGGGAACCAGCGACGAGATTGCTTTCGATCATGACACCCATGATGTGACGATCACCGCTCGTGACCTGGTCTGCCACGGCGCGGCATACTGAACCCTGCTTGCGATGGTCTTTGCCGCTGTTCGCATGGCTGCAGTCGACCATGATGCGCGGTTTGGCGCCTGCTTTTTCCATCTGCTTAGCCGTCGAAGCGACCGATGCGGAATCGTAGTTCGTGACCTGCCGGCCACCGCGCAGGATGACGTGACAGTCCGGATTACCGGACGTGAGCAGGATTGCGGCTTGTCCCGTTTCAGAGGTTCCTAGAAAGGTATGCGGATGGTTTGCGGAAAGGATGGCCTCAATCGCAATTTGTACATTGCCGGACGTGCCATTCTTGAAGCCAACCGGGCATGAGAGTCCGGAGGCGAGTTGGCGATGAACCTGGCTCTCTGTGGTTCGCGCGCCGATGGCTCCCCAGCTCACAAGATCGGATACGTATTGTGGCGAAATCATGTCAAGGTACTCCGTGCCAGCCGGCACGCCCATCTCTGCCAGATCGAGGAGAAGGCGACGCGCAATGCGCAGTCCATCACTGATACGGAAGGATTCATCGAAGTAAGGGTCGTTGATCAGCCCCTTCCAACCTAGCGTGGTACGCGGTTTCTCAAAATAAACACGCATAACGATCATGAGTTCGTTGGAAAGCTCTGCGATCGCCTCGTTCAGCAATCCCGCATACTCCCTGGCAGCCTTTGGATCGTGGATCGAACAGGGACCTACCACGATAACCAGGCGATCATCGGCCCCGTTGAGGATGTCTACGATTTGGCGACGCGCGTCAAAAACAGTGCGTGAAGCCTTGTCAGTGAGGGGAATTTCCTCCTCAAGGAAAATGGGAGGAAGGACGATTCTGCTGGATTTGATCCTGAGGTTATTTGTGGGGTATGTCATGGCTTCTCCATCAGGATACTAGGTATCGAAGGAGCAAACGAAACGGCCCTCTGCACTGGTAAGCAGGGCAGCCACTGGGAGCCCGTGGGCAGACAGGATGTTTGCTCAGTATTTTGCCGGTTTTGGGGGGACCGGCGGAGTGACCCCAATCGAAGAGCGTGCTGCCATCTTTTTGTGACCATGCAAGATCGCATCCGCGATAGACTCATCCCGGAGATTTTATGAGACAAAACGGATTCATCGGAACGACCTGCATTTGGGCTGGCGCGGCCGTGCTGCTCGCGACGGGTATCGCGCGCTTACGGGCGCAGGGACCGGACGGCGCGCGCACAGCGCAGGCGCTGTTCACTGCTCTCGATAGCGATAACGATGGGACGCTGACACGGCCCGAGCTGGAGTCTGGCTTCGACTCCTGGTTTACCGCCTGGGACACCACGCATAGCGGGAGCCTGACCCAGCCTCAGATTCTGGCCGGAATGAGCAAAGTGCTGCCTGCGCCGCCCGTGGTCAAGCCCGGGCAAGCCAGCACGTTCAACCCCGCGGGTAACTCGACGCCGATCCCTGTGCCGCAAGCGGCTGTGGACGCCATGATGGCAGCCTTACCCACGACCCCGGGTGTGAAGCCGATGCACGCGCGCAGGCTGCTGGTGATGGCGCATACGGGCACGGGCGGGTTCGTGCATGCCTCGATCCCGCTGGCCGCGAAGGCGGTGGAAGCGCTGGGAAACCAGGGCGGTTTATGGACCACGACGGTCAGCTACGACGCGTCGGACATCAACACCAAAAACCTCAGGCAATACGACGCCATTTTCCTCGACAGCACCACTGCGTGCTTTCTTGATGATCCGGATCCCGCGGTAACGGCCGCGCGGCGAGCGGCGTTTCTGCAATTTGTGAGAGGCGGAAAAGGGGTCGCCGGCATCCATGCCGCGTCAGACTCCTATCACACGGACTGCCTGGCGAGTGAAGCCGCCGCGAAGAGCGGCAGCCCCGCGAGGAATATGGCGGCGTTGGTTTTAGCCGCCCGGCTCGTCACAGCAGCGGACAAAGATAGTGACGATACCGTCAGCCGGCAGGAGTGGACCGCCATTGCCGGCGATTGGTTCCAGAAGTTGGATACGGGCAATACGGGAAAGGTCACTCGCGCCGATTTTGTGGCGCACTTCAACTCGTTGTTGCCGCCGCTCGACACGCGTCGTCTCGACCTGGAATCGAAGCCTGTTCTGCAATGGCCCGAATTCAACACGCTGATTGGCGGCTACTTCAAATTTCACTGGTCCGATCCGCAATTGATTTGTGTGAAGATCGACGACCCGAACAGTCCTTTGACGGCCATGTTCCATGGCAAGGAGTTCGAGATCCACGACGAGACATATACCTTTGAGCAGGAATCATTTTCGCGCAGGAACGTGCATGTGCTGACGAGCATCGACTACGACAAGATGAGCGCTGAGGATAAGGCGAAGGAAGCGCGTCCGCGAAGCGATGCCGACTATGCGTTGAGCTATATTCACCGCGAGGGCAAGGGGCGCGTGTTCTACGAAGGGCACGGTCACAGTGATCGAGTCTATGCCATGACGCCGATGCTGGAACACATTCGCGCTGGGATTCAATACGCGCTGGGCGATCTGAAAGCGGATGACAGCCCCTCAGTGAAATAAGTATGGGGAATGGGAGGACAATCCATTCGACCTGGCGTGAAAGGGCCACTTCGGGGACAGGCATGTCCCCGAAGTGCAACGCCGGTTGTTGCAAGCCTGCCTTGATCAACACTGCTAATTGCTAGTCGCTTGGTAACTGGTGTTCATTTCTCCGACTTGGGTGCCTTACAGGTCCTCACGCAAACTCATTATGAAAACCATCGTACAGATCTCGCTTGACTTCACCTCCATTCCGAAAGCTCTCGAAACCGCACGGCTCGCCGTCCGTTCAGGCGTCGACTGGTTGGAGGCGGGCACTCCCCTCATCGTTTCCGAAGGAATGAACAGTATTCGTGCTCTGCGCGCCGAGTTTCCCGGTGTTCCTATTGTGGCTGACTTGAAAGCCATGGATGGCGGTGGGCTTGAGGCGCAGATGGCAGCAAGAGCGGGAGCAACCCATGTCGTGGTGATGGAGCGTGCCCATCCGGAGACGATCAAAGCGATGGTGCAGGCCGCCAAGGATTTTGGTCTGAAGGTCATGGGTGACAATCTCGCTGCCGAGGACAGGGTTGCGGCTGCAAAAAGGCTGGAGGACCTTGGCTGCGATTTTGTCGTTCACCATATCGGGTACGATGAACGCCGCGGCCTCGCGGCGATGGGAAAGCCTTATCCCAGTCCGCTCGATCAATTGCGAGAGGTCGTTGCAGCGGTGCAGGTACCAGTTCAGGCGGTTGGCGGTCTTTCGATTGAACAAGCGATCCGCACTCCCGAATTTGGAGCGCGTCTGGTTGTTCTGGGTGCTCCTCTCATTGAGGGCGATTCAAGCAATCTCGAAGAGCAGCTCTGCCTGATTTGCGACAGAGTTCATGCGAGACCGCGGGCTACCTGACAAAGCGCACATCCCATCTGTCACCGATTTCTCAACCCAAACATCCTTGCCCA
>CAVYKP010000001.1:0-1541330 GCA_963769185.1 uncultured Acidobacteriaceae bacterium | reverse complement strand
CTAGGGAAGGTCTTTCCTTCTCTACCGCCCCGCCGACTTCCCCACCCCGGCGATTACCCAGCCGAGTTCATGACGCGCATATTTGGCCGCCAAAGAGGAGATCAGATTCAGGTGATCGGTATGGGCTGCTATCGCCCTTCGAACAACTGCCGCTTCGTTCGCTACTGCTTGGCCGGGTTTTGAACCCTACCGCGAAGCTTCATCGTGACCACTGCTTACTCTTGCAACTTGTTAATTCTATCAAGCTTCGTTGAACTCCGCAACCGGTAGCCGGTGGTGTTGCTTCCGGTATGCATACCGCGACGCTTCGTCTCAACGACTTCAGTGAGATTAGCAAGGCGAGTAGGGTTTCGCAAGGGTGCGCCTTGTTGAAAACCGCGATCTGCTGTGGGAAAGGGTGCGGGACGCGCGTGGATAGTGGGGTTTTATCGTTTTCATTTTTCTTGTACGGGTAGCTGATGGCGCGGAAGAGCCGAGTGCCCCTCGTTCAGATGGGGGATTGAGTTTAGTTATCCGGCTCTTGCGATGATGCCCAGATCTGTCAGGCCGTTTATGAAGAATTGGACGGCGAGCGCTACCAGCAGGAGGCCCATGATGCGGACGAGTATGCGGATTCCCGATTCCCCCATGATGCCTCGCACTCGGCTGGCGCCGCTCAGGATCAGGTAGCTGAGGCTTGCGGTCAACACAATTGCTCCCAGAACGACCATCAACTCCCAGGTCTTCAAGGCTTGCCCTACGAGAACCATCACGCTTGAGATTGCGCCGGGGCCGGCCAGCATGGGGATGCCCAGGGGTACGATGCCGGCGTCATCTTTCGAAGCCGCTTCGGCGGTTTCGTCACTCGACTCCTGCGTGGGGGAACGCCGGGCTTCGATCATGTCGATGCCGATGAGCAGGAGAATGACGCCTCCGGCGATCTCGAAGGCGGGCAGCGTGATGCCGAACATGCGGAAGATGAGCTTGCCGGCGAGGGCGAAGGTCATCAGAACGATGAGGCATGTGAGCGCTCCGCGGCGCGCCATACGCTGTTGCCGCTTGCGATCGGCTCCTGCCGTGATGGCCAGGAAAGCCGGAATTGCGGCGAAGGGGTCGACAAGAAAGAAGATCGAACTGACCGCCAACACCGAGAAACGAACGTAGTTCGAGTGCAACGTATCCAGGGCGATGCTGGCTGGGCCGTACATGCATTGAACTTACAGCCTGGGTAGAGGGAGTGGGCGAGGAAAGTTTCGGTGTCTGGTTGCCGGTGTGCGGAACCGTGGCTCCCGCGGCTGTGAACTGCAGATCTCTCCACTTCGCTCCCCCCGAATTCCTGTCGAGCTTGGTGGCGCCCATGAAGCTCATGCGGTTTTCCTTGAGAGAAAACCGCATACGTGGTGCTTGCGAGTTCAGCGTGGTAGGAATTCCGGGTACGCTCCGGTCGAGATGACAAAGGGGAGGGTCGTGACTCTTGGCAAGGTTGGCAATGAGGGTTGAGGGAGAGTGGAGGCGGGCTGAACTGCAGCTCTCTCCACTTCGTTTCGCTGCGGTCGAAAAACATTTAGCGACAGCATTTGGGAGTGGGAGGGGCGCACCGCAGGTCCCTCCACTCCGCTCCTCCGGGTTTCCTGTTGAGATGCGTGGTGCCGGCGAACTCCATGCGGTTTTCCTTGAGAGAAAACCGCAAGCGTGGTCATGGTGAGTTCAGTGAGGTAGGAAATCCGGATACGCTGCGGTCAGGATGACAATTCATGGGGTGGTTGCTTCCCTTGGGAGCTATGGCGGAGGAGATTATGAACTGCAGGTCTCTCCACTCCGCTCCCCCGGATTTCCTGTTGAGCGTATGGCGTTGATGAAGATCATGCGGTTTTCCTTGAGAGAAAAACCGCATACGTAGCCATTGCAAATGCCGCGTGGCAGGAAATCCGGGTACGCTCCGGTCGAGATGACAAAGGGGAGGGTCGTGACTCTTGGCAAGGTTGGCTGTGAAGGTTGAGGGAGAGTGGAGGCGGGCTGAACTGCAGATCTCCCTACTCCCCCATTGACGCGGGTTTCCGCGCGATCACCGCCGGGCGGAAGTTATAATCAGAGATTCAATCGAAGGGAGCTGTTGTCAATGCCCATCCAGCCAACCGCCAAGATATGGCACAACGGAAATCTCGTGCCATGGGAGAAGGCCCAAATCCATGTCATGAGCCACGTGGTTCACTACGGCTCGTCTGTTTTTGAAGGCATTCGCTGCTACGCACAACCACAGGGCGCGGCGATTTTCCGCCTGCCCGAGCACATGCAACGGCTGCTGGATTCAGCCAAGATTTATCGCATGCCCCTGCCCTATTCGCTCGATCAACTGACGAGCGCCGTAGTGAGCCTGGTGGAGAACAACGGTGTGGCCCCTTGCTACATTCGCCCCATCGCGCTGCGCGGGTACGGGGAGATGGGTGTGAGCCCCAAGGGCACTCCGATCGAGGTGTTTATCGCCAACTACTCCTGGGGTAAGTATGTCGCCGGAGACGATGGCGCGGATGTGTGCATTTCGTCGTGGAACCGCATGGCGCCGAATACCCTTCCGGCCCTGGCCAAAGCGGGCGGCAACTATTTGAACTCGCAGCTGATACGTATGGAAGCCGACAGCAATGGCTACTCGGAAGGGATCGCGCTCGATGTCTTTGGGAATTTGTCTGAAGGCTCGGGCGAGAATCTCTTTATCGTGCGCAACGGCGTGCTGTATACGACGCCTCTGTCGAATTCCGTCCTCTCAGGAATTACACGCGATGCCGTGCTGACGATCGCTCGCCACATGGGCTTGACCGTGGTTGAGCAGGCCATGCCGCGCGAGCTGCTGTACATTGCCGACGAAGCGTTCTTTACCGGAACGGCGGCCGAGGTTGCGCCGATTCGTTCGGTCGATCGCATTCCGATCGGCGATGGCACGATCGGCCCGATCAGCAGGCAGATTTCCGATGAGTTTCTGGGTATTGCCCACGGACTTCGTCCGGATCGGTTTGGATGGCTGACGCACGTGAATGTGAACACCAGCCAGCCGGTGAGTGTTTAGGCGTTTGTAAACTCCCACATCTGGCGCAACAAGCGAGAGCAGCCCCACGGGCTGCTCTTCTTGTTTGATTCGCGCGTTCTACTTGGTTAGTTCTTTCACCGGTACTGGTTGCCGAACGTCCAACATGGGTGAGGTCGTGTCCATGGGGGCTAGCACAATTTGTGGACGAATGCCTTTCTGCTGGCCCCAGCCGGGGAGGAGTGGGCTGCCGGTGATGAGGCGTGCCCCGCGGTTAAACGTGAGGTAGGTCCACGCCCAGGAGGAGAAGACGGCGAAGCGATTGCGGAACCCTACCAGGAAGTAGAGGTGGACGCTGACCCAGGAGAACCAGGCCAGTATGCCCGACAAGTGCGCTTTAATCGGCCAGCGTATGTTGGCCACGGCAGCCTGGCGACCGATGGTGGCCATGTCTCCTTTGTCGAAATAGTGGAACTTTGTGCGCGGTTTGCCGGCCATGTCCTGACCGATCATTCTTGCCGCATGGCGACCCATCTGCATGGCCGGCTGGGCTACGCCTGGCACTTGTTTTCCGTTTTCTTCCACATGGGCAAGGTCACCGCACACAAAGATCTCAGGGTGGCCTGGAGGGTTGAGATAGAGATCGACGATCGTGCAGCCGCGCCGGTCGGTGGGGACCCCGAGCATCTTGCCCAGCGGCGAGGCCTGGACACCGGCGGCCCACAGCGTCACGACTGCGTCGACGCGCTTGCTGCCAACGATCACGTAGCCGGGCTGCACGTCGGTAACGCTTTGCCCGGTATAAACTTCGACCCCGAGCTGTGCGAGCTCTTTGACCGCTTTTTTCGATAGGTCTTCAGGGTAGGCTGCCAGGACACGGGGCGAGCCCTCGAGAATGATCACCCGCGCCTTGGAGGGATCGATGTGGCGGAAGTCGTGCCGCATGTAGAGCTTGGAGATGTCGCTGATGGCGCCGGCGAGTTCGACCCCGGTTGGTCCCCCGCCGATGACGACGAAGTTCAATGTGGGGTGTACGCCGGTTTCGACCATTTCACGTTCGGCAAGTTCAAAGGCGAGGAGCACGCGGCGGCGAATTTCGGTGGCATCCTCAACGGTCTTGAGGCCTGGGGCGTTCTGCGCCCACTCATCGTGGCCAAAGTACGAGTGCGTGGCTCCGGTGCATAGGATCAGGTAGTCATACTCGACCGCTGCGCCGCTGTGCAGCAAGACGCGGTGGAGGCCGGCATCGATATTCACGACCTCGTCCATCAGCACTTCGATATTTCGTTTTTTCGACAGGATGTGGCGGATGGGTTGTGCAATATCCGCCGGAGAAAGTACGGCGAGCGCCACCTGGTAGAGCAAGGGCTGAAAGGTGTGGTGGTTGCGGCGATCGATCACCGTAACGTCGACCTGCATCTTCGCCAGCGTCAGGGCAGCCCTCAGCCCGGCGAAACCGCCGCCAACCACGACCACGCGGGGGCGCCGGGGCAGATTTTTAACTGCGGGTGGAGTGGCGGGCGTTCCAAGGGTTTCAGCCATTCAGATCTCTCCTGGGCTGGCGCAATGCTCTATTTTTAAGATACAGACGGGGGGCTAAAAGGTTCTCCGTTTCGAGGTCTTTCGCCTGACGAATCAAGGCGGCTGTGGAGCCAGGACAGTCAAAATCCGTCTATTCCGGTCGTTTGGTCAGGTTCTGTGAGCAAATCCGTGTTGCAGGTGGAGAAACTGCAGCGCCCTCCACTGCGATCCGCTGCAGGTGGAGAAAACTGCAGATCTCTCCACTGCGCTGCGCTTCGGTCGAGATGACAAAAGGGGGCGGGTGATGACTTTTAGCAGGGATTGGCTATGAGGGTTGACAGAGAGCGCCGACGCTAGATTTCGGGGTAGAAGTCGAAAAAGGCATCGATGCTCTGCTTCAACTGGTTTTCGATTTGTTCGCGGCTGCCCTCAAGCACATGCATCGTTACGTGTGCCTGTTTTCCGTTCTTGAGCGTCACGAGTGCGTCGCCCACCTCTACCGCTTCCTCGGAGGGAAGAAGTCTCATACCGTAAATCAGTGTCAGATTTGCCATGAGGTCATCTTATTCCGTTCGCCCGCGCCCTTTGGCGCCGCGTAGAATCAAAGACTCAACTTCTATGTCAGACCAAATACGAGACACCGTCATTCTCGGCACAGGATGCGCCGGCCTTACGGCCGCGATCTATGCCGCCCGCGCTAACCTCAAACCACTGGTGCTTGAAGGCCATGAGCCGGGTGGCCAACTCTCCATTACGACGCTGGTCGAAAACTTTCCGGGTTGGCCCGAGGGGATCCAGGGACCCGAACTGATTGAGCGGATGAAGCTGCAGGCAACCCGTTTCGGGGCCGAATTGATGATGGGTCATCTGCAGTCAGTCGATTTTTCCAAACGCCCCCTCACGCTGAACCTGGGTACGCAAGTGGTGCAAACGCGCACGCTGATCATTGCCAGCGGCGCCTCGGCAAGGTGGCTGGGTTTGCCCAGCGAGCAGGCGTTGATCGGCCATGGCGTAAGCTCGTGCGCTACCTGTGACGGCTTCTTTTTCTCGGGCAAGGAGATTGCCGTGATCGGCGGCGGCGACTCGGCCATGGAAGAAGCGCTTTTCCTGACCCGATTTGCAACCAAGGTCACGCTGATCCATCGCCGGGAGCAATTTCGCGCTTCGCACATTATGCTCGAGCGCGCCATGGGCCACGACAAGATCGAGTTCATGACAAACACGGCGGTAGAAGAAGTGATGGGCGTCGACCGGAAGGAAGTTTCAGGCTTGCGGCTGCGGAATACCGTAACCCAGGCAGAATCGGTTCTGCCCGTTTCTGCCATGTTTCTGGGCATTGGACATGTACCGAACGCCAGCATGTTCAAGGGGCTGATCGACCTCGACGACGACGGGTATGTTCGTACCACCGACCAGGTGTTCACCCGCGTCCCCGGCGTGTTTGCCTGTGGAGACGTGCAGGATCGGCGCTATCGGCAGGCGATTACTGCCGCCGGGTCGGGCTGCATGGCGGCTCTCGAAGTGGAGAAATACCTGGAAGAGCATGGCCACTGAGCGGGACCCCGTGACGCAGGCGGCCGGCTGGCCGGCTGCGGTACTGGCAGAGAACCTCAGCCGCATTGAAGGGCAGATCGCTACCGCCTGCCGCGAGGCTGGACGGCCGCGCGGTGAGGTGTCTCTCATGGCGGTCTCGAAGATGCATCCTGCATCGGCGATTCTCGCGGCGGAGGCCCTTGGCGTCAGACTCTTTGGGGAAAACAAAGTACAGGAGTTCCAGGAGAAGAGCACGCACCTCGGGGCCGCGCACAATGCTGAGTTCCACTTGATCGGGCATTTGCAATCGAACAAGGCCGCGCGGGCGGTCGAACTTTTCTCCTCGATCGACACGCTCGACTCCCTCGCGTTGGCCGAGCGGCTGAATCAGTCCGCAGTGCGGCTGGGACGGCGGGTGGCGGTATTGATTGAGGTAAAGCTCAGCCACGAGGAATCGAAGGCCGGCATCGATCCGGAATCTGTCGAACTTGGCCAGTTGCTGGAGCGGATGCCGGACTTTGCCGGCCTGCAAATGCGCGGGCTGATGACGGTGCCCCCGTACCTTGAGGACTCGGCCATGGTGCGGCCTTACTTCACCCGGCTTCGGGTTTTGCGCGACCGGTTGGCCGCGTTGCATCCACGTCTTTCGTTTGCTGAGTTGTCCATGGGGATGTCGCACGACTTCCCGGTTGCTATTGCCGAAGGCTCGACCCAGGTGCGCATCGGTACCGCCCTGTTTGGAGCTCGGGTCTATCCCAGGTGATCCCGATCAGCGACCATCCTCTGGGCGCGACGTTTGCGGTGCGGGTGCAGCCGCGAGCGGCAAAAACAGCGATTACCGGTTCGGTGGGCGATGCACTGAAGATCGCAGTTTCAGCGCCGCCGCTCGATGGCCGGGCGAATGACGCACTGGTAGAGTTTTTTGCTGAGGTTTTTTCTGTTCCGCGCTCTGCCGTCCAGGTGGTGACGGGTGAGCGATCGCGGAATAAGTTGATTCGCATTGCTGGACGCACGGCGGCGGAATTGCAGTTGCAACTGCGGCAGCACTTTGTTGTTTGACTGGAAAACACTCCTCGAAAACATTCCTGAATCAGGCCCCGGAAGTCCGCAGGATAAAGTAAAGCCATGTCCAGTCATGCTTTATTTGCCGGGGTGCTTGGCGCGATCGTGCTCACCCTGCTTACGGTTTCGCTTTCGCGGCTGAATAAGACCAGGACCAAGGCAGACTACCTGGTCGCTGGGCGTTCCCTGCCGGCGTTCGTGCTCGTCTTTACTCTTCTGTCGTCATGGATCGGTTCCGGTTCGCTGCTGGGCGGCGCGGAGAATGCTTATAACCACGGCTTCGCTGCACTTTGGCAGGCGGGCGGTGGATGGGCCGGGCTGTTGCTTATCTATTTCATTGCGCCACGGGCGCGCAAATTTGCGCAGTTTACGATTCCCGACCTGCTGGAGGCCCGGTACAACCAGACCGCCCGCGTGCTGGGTGTGATCGCCATTCTCTTTGCCTACACGGCGATCACCAGCTATCAGCTCATCGGTGGTGGCGATATTTTGCATCTGGTCTTCCCTACCGTCATCACCGCAGACCTGGGTAAGTACATCATCGCGGCGTTTGTGATTGCGTTTACTGCCATCGCCGGTATGGCGTCGGTGGCGTATATGGATGTTGTGATCGGTATTCTGGCGGCCACTACGCTCATTCTGGCGCTGCCATTTGTGCTGCATGCGGCGGGCGGCTGGGGTTATGTGACTCATTTTTTGCCGGCTACACATTTCCAGGTCCTCGGAGACTTCAGCTTCGCCCAGGCCCTCGAACTGGCTGTGCCCACGATGCTGTTGATGATGGGCAACCAGTCGATGTATCAGAAGTTTTTCTCAGCGAAGTCAGAGAAAGACGCGCGCAACGCGGTCGTGGGCTGGATCATCGGCACGATCATTCTGGAAACGGCCATTGTTGCGCTTGCCGTATTCGGGTCGGCTCTGTTTCCTACGGGCGAAGTGCACCAGCGGCCGCGCGAGATTATTGCGTATACAGCCTTACATGGGGTGCCGGCGTGGCTGGGCGCTTTGCTCATGGGCGCGGTGTTTGCCAAGATCGTTTCCACGGCAAACAACTACTTGTTTTCCCCGGCCACGAATTTGGTGAATGACGTTTTTTCTCGTTACCTGGCGCCTGATGCGTCGAACAAGCGGGTGATTATTGTCTCGCGGCTGGTGGTCGTGTTCCTTGGTATTTGGGCGTTGTACCAGGCTGTGAATACGCATTCTGTGCTGGCCAAGACGCTTTACGCTTATACGATTTACTCCGCTGCGCTTACGCCAGTGATTTTGGCGGCGTTTTATAGCCGTCGCGCCAATGCCCAGGGCGCGGTGAGCGCAATCGCCGCGGGCACACTGGTGACTTTCTTCTGGGATGTGGATGCGGTGAAACGGCATTTGCCTGCGCTGCTGGCTCAGCGGGATGCTATTTTCCCGGCGTTGGTGGCTGCTGTGCTTTGCCTTGTATTGGTCAGTGCGTTGACGGCACCGCCAAAGGCGGAGCAGGTGGCGCTGTTTTTTCCTGGGAAGTGAGTTGGCCGGCTATGAGGGTTGATGAAGAGTGGGGCTGGCAGAACTGCAGATCTCTCCACTCCGCTGCGCTCCGGTCGAGATGACAAAGGAGAGGGTGGTGACTTTTACCAGGGATTGGCTATGAGGGTTGACGGAGGATGGCGGCTGGGAGGATGGCAGAACTACGGGGAGTTGGGGTTGGGTTCGATGGCTCTCATAGGGACTTGCTTGGGGAAAGAATCAACGCGTCGAAACGGTTTCCAATTGCGAACGGGCGGATTCGTAGGTCTTTGCAATACCCTCGGCCAGACCTGTCTTCGCTTGCCAGCCAAGTTTCCGAATGCGAGTCACGTCGAGTAGCTTCTGGGGCGTTCCATCGGGGCGTGTCGTGTCGAAGACCAACTCTCCGTCAAACCCCAGCGCTACGCAAACGTGCTCAGCCAATTCTTTGATCGTCACATCCGTGCCGGTACCGATGTTGATCAGGGGCACGCCCTCCAGCAACGACGAGTAAGACGCCTCATCCAGGTTCATGAGGAAGACGCAAGCTTCCGCTAAGTCTTCGCTGAAGAGGAGTTCGCGTCGCGGCTTACCCGTTCCCCATACCACAATTTGCTTTTGACCCTGTGCTTTCGCTTCCACCACCTTGCGAATGAGGGCGGGGAGCACGTGAGAGTTCTGCAGATCGAAGTTGTCGCCTGGTCCGTAGAGATTGGCAGGCATCGCTGCCAGGTAGCGGGTGTTGTATTGGCGATTGTATGACCAGCACATCTCGATGCCCGCAATCTTGGCCAGCGCATACGGACGATTCGTAGACTCAAGCGGGCCGGTGAGGAGATACTCCTCTTTGATGGGCTGCGGACAGAGCTTGGGGTAGATGCAGGAAGATCCAAGGAATAGCAGGCGGTCGACACCGGTGCGGTGGCAGGCATCGATCACGTTGGTTTGAATGATCAGGTTCTCGCGGATGAAGTCTGCGGGATAGCGATCGTTGGCCAGGATGCCGCCTACCTTGGCGGCAGCCAGAATCACATGCGCTGGACGCTCCTGCTCGAAGAAGCTGCGGACGGCAACGGCATCGGTAAGGTCAAGCTCAGCGTGCGAGCGCAGAAGAAGGCGCTCAAAGCCTTGTTGACGCAGGTTTCGACAGATCGCAGAACCCACCAGGCCGCGGTGGCCGGCGATGTAAATGAGGCTGTCTTTCTGCACGGCGTTTGCTCCCGATCAAGATTCGTGAGAGTTGTAAGCGGCGTATCCGTGCTGTGCAACAAGGGCGTCACGCTCGGCTGCCTTCAAGTCCTCGGTGGCCATCTCTTCCACGAGCGTGCGGAAGTCGGTTTTAGGCGACCAACCGAGTTCCCTGCGCGCTTTGCTGGCGTCGCCGAGCAGGGTTTCTACTTCAGCGGGGCGAAAGTAACGCGGATCGACGGCCACGACGGCCTTGCCATGCTGGTCGTAGGCCTGCTCTTCAGCGCCTTGGCCCTTCCATTCAAGGCGAATATCGAGACACGCAGCTGTCATGGTAACAAAATCGCGCACGCTGTATTGCACACCGGTGGCAATCACGTAGTCGGTCGCAACCGGCTGCTGCAGCATGAGCCACTGCATCTCGATGTAGTCACGGGCGTGACCCCAATCCCGCTTGGAATCGAGGTTCCCGAGATAGAGCTTCTGTTGCAGGCCGAGCTTGATGCGCGCCATCGCACGCGTGATTTTACGGGTGACAAAGGTTTCGCCGCGCATCGGCGACTCGTGATTGAACAGGATTCCGTTGCAGGCAAACATGTTGTAGGACTCGCGGTAGTTCACCGTGATCCAATACGCATAAAGCTTGGCTACGCCGTAAGGTGAGCGCGGATAAAAAGGAGTTTTTTCCGTCTGCGGCACCTGCTGCACGAGACCGTACATCTCTGAAGTGGATGCCTGATAGAAGCGTGCTTTCTCGGTCAGCGAAAGAATACGAATGGCTTCGAGCAGGCGGAGTGTTCCCAGCGCGTCTGAGTTTGCTGTGTATTCCGGTTCCTCAAATGACACCTTGACGTGGCTCTGTGCGGCCAGGTTATAGATCTCGTCGGGTTGCACCTTTTCGACAACGTGAATCAGGCTGCTCGAGTCCGTCATGTCGCCGTAATGGAGGACCAGGCGGCGCCTTTCGTGGTGCGGATCTTCGTAGAGGTGGTCGATGCGATTGGTGTTGAGCAAAGAAGTACGGCGCTTGATGCCATGTACTTCGTACCCCTTCTTCAGAAGAAACTCGGCGAGATAGGCGCCATCCTGACCGGTGATTCCAGTGATCAACGCTCTTTTCAAGAAGGAGTGCTCCTCTTTCGTGAACCGTAACTCGGCGCACGGTTTCATTTTATGCCACGAAGGCGCGGCTGTTCGCAGAGTCGCGCGTTCCATCGTGGCTGGTATCTTGGCAGTGACGATGAACGCGCATCCCCCCCAACCGTCGCCCCCCCCTGCTGGAACGGCACAGCCGAAGCAGTTGTTGCATCTGGTTTCCTCGTTCTCCCCAGCGGCCGGCGGAACAACCGAAGGCGTACGCAACCTGGCAGAGAGCAGCGTCGGGGTGTCAAGGGTCGAGTTGGTGTGCCTCGACGACCCCAGGGAACCGTATCTGCAGGGGCTCAGCTTTCCCGTGCATGCTCTGGGCCCTGTTCGCAGCAATTACGGCCTTACCCCGCGGCTTGATGCGTGGCTCGAGAAACATCTCGCCCGCTTCGATGGTGTCGTTATCCATGGCCTCTGGCAGTACCACGGGTATGGAACCTACCTCGCCGCGCGGCGGCGAATACCTTATGTCGTATTTCCTCATGGGATGCTCGATCCCTATTTCAAGCGCGCCTTTCCGTTGAAGCATGCGAAGAAGCAGCTCTATTGGCTGGCGCGGGAGTATCGCGTGCTGCGGGATGCGCGCGCCGTTTGCTTTACTACGCCGACGGAACGCGATGATGCAGCGGCGACGATGTGGCCTCACCGATGGAATCCGGTGGTGGTTTCGTTTGGCACTGCCGAGCCTACGGGTGATCGAGCGTTGCAGCGCGCCGGCTTTCTTGATCGGTTTCCCGAACTACGCGGGCGTCGATTTTTTCTTTTTCTTTCGCGCATTCACACCAAGAAAGGCTGCGACCTTGTGCTCGAAGCCTTTGCTCGCCTCGCGCCCGCGCATGAGGGATTGGATTTGGTGATGGCCGGCCCCGACCAGGAAGGTTTGCGGCCTTCACTGGAAGCGCTGGCGATGCGTCTTGGTATTACGAACCGCGTGCACTGGACAGGCATGCTGGAAGGCGATGTGAAGTGGGGAGCATTCCATGCCGCGGAAGCTTTTGTTCTTCCTTCTCATCAGGAGAATTTTGGGGTTGCTGTGGTGGAGGCTATGGCTTGTGGGCTGCCGGTGCTGATCTCAGACAAAGTAAATATCTGGCCGGATCTTGCTGCGGATGAGGCTGGGATTGTGAATCCCGATACCGTCGATGGTACGTATCGCGGGATGCAAACGTTGCTGGCGATGCAGCCGGAAGAACGGCAGCGCATGGTGCGCAATGGGCTTGCCTGCTTTCGTGCCCGGTATGACATGAGGCGCACAGCTCGGGCGCTGAATGGTTTGTTTTAGTCCCTTACGAGCCACGAATGCGGGTGCCCGTATCTCCCCCAGAGGATCAGGGGGTGGGCAACCGCAGTGGTTGCAGGGCAGGAAGGTTGACGGGAGGGCCAGGGGCCGCCGCCGTGAGAGATAAAACCTCGCCTTACGAGGATGGCGCGTGCGCAAGCCTGCTCACCTGCGTTGGAATCGCTTGCTCGTACACGTCCGCATGGCGAAGGCTCTGGCCGGCCAGATCCTTCGCCGAGAGAATGGCGTGGTCTTTGCGTGGCCAGGCAATCTGCAGAGTTGGATCATCCCAGAGGATGGTTCGCTCGTGCTGGGGGGCGTAGAAATCCGTCGCTTTGTAGAGAACCTCTGCCGTTTCCGACAACACCATGAACCCGTGGGCAAAGCCTGGCGGAATCCACAACATGCGCCGATTGCGGCTGCTGAGCGTTTCGCCGACCCACTGGCTGAAGGTGGGTGAATTTCGGCGGAGATCCACAGCAACGTCGAATATCTCTCCGTTGATGCAGCGAACGATTTTTCCCTGGGGCTGCTGAAGCTGATAGTGAAGACCACGCACCACACCGCGCAACGACAGGGACTGATTGTCCTGCACAAATGGGCCGGGAATACCAAGTTCAGCGAGAACCCGCTCGTTGTAGCTCTCGAAAAAAGATCCACGGCTATCTTCAAAAACCCGGGGCTCCAAGAGCTTCACTTCGGCAATCCTGGTGGCTACTGCTTTCATCTTCACGCTCCCTTTGTTTGTGCGACGTTTACCTTACTGCGATGCGGCGTTGGGTTCAAGCTGGTCCATGCGCAACCCGCAGGCCGGCTAAGACCTGCTGCAATTGCTGCTGCCAGGGCGGCAGGCGAAAGCCGAAGGCGTGTGCGAATTTATCATTGGAGAGAACGGAATTTGCGGGCCTCCTTGCCGGAGTGGGATAGGCCGAGGTGGGAATAGCAACCACCTCGGGTGGATTAGCAAGAACACCCGCGGCAAAGATCGCGCGCGCAAAGCCGCACCACGATGTCTGCCCATCCGCCGTCATGTGATAGATGCCGGAAGGAACGTCTGCGCTGGCTGGACCATATTTTTCCACCAGCCGCACGGTCGCTTCGGCGATGGCGATGGCGGAAGTGGGAGCCCCGATCTGGTCATCCACGACACGCAACTCAGTGCGCTCGGCGCCCAGCCTTAGCATCGTCCGTAGAAAATTCTTTCCCTGCCCGCGATAAACCCAACTGGTCCGCAGAATCAGAGAGCGACCGGCGGTTTCCACAATGGCCGTTTCACCGGCGGCCTTGGAAGCCCCGTAGACGCTTACGGGATGAATGGGATCGGTTTCGAGATATGGGGCCGGTTTGTCACCATCAAAAACATAATCCGTCGAATAGTGCACCAAAAACGCATTCAACTGCGCTGCCTCCTCGGCAAGGACGCGGGGAGCCATGGCGTTGACGGCGTAGCAAAGCTCTGTTTCTTTTTCAGCCAGATCAACGGCTGTGTAGGCACCGGGATTGATGATGACGGTGGGATGTACGCGTCTCACAAGTTGCCGGATGGATTGTTCGTTGCTGAGATCGCATTCGTCGCGTCCGGCCAGAACCACGTCGCCACGAGAGTGATACAGGTGGGCAAGTTCGCCTCCTACCTGTCCATTTTTTCCGGTGATCAAAATTCTCATGCGTATGCAGTCAGTGTAGAGGAACTTGGCCGCCGATTCCAAAATCGGTGGTGCCCAAAGTGCGGGGGGCGGATTGAGTCTAGCCGTTGAGGAAAATACCCGGTAACATGTCTTTGGACAATAGAGTTGCGCCGATCCACGGGCGATTAGGCATCTTAGCTTATGAGAGGCTAGTGCCCACATAAAGGCAAAGCGTCTCCTTAGTAACTTATGCCCGCCAGAACGATACGTTAGAATGCTGCGAATGAGCGAATCGACACAATTTCCAGAAATTCCCCGCCAAGGGCCGAATATCGCTCAGGTCGATCCGCCACATCCGTTCCAAAGTATCTTCAAGGCACTGGTGATTGCCGCCACCGTGGTGAGTATCGTCCTGGGCCTGTATGTCTATCTTGGCCAGAAGCCGCCGGTTGCCGGGGGCGAAATTTTGAGTACTTCCATTTACCCGATTCACACGCTGGTCAACACTGGCGGAGGCAATGATGCGGGGATGGCGGGCTCTGCTGAATACTCCGATGAGTTAATCATTCTGGCCAACGTCAGAATCAGGAACGAGACGAATATTCCGTTGTTTCTGCAGGATATCTCTTCGGCTATCAAGCTGGAGGACGGAACCGAGCAGGAAAATGTGACTGCCAGTAACAGGGATATGGACCGGTTATTTCAAGCGTATCCTGTACTGAGCTATTTGAAAATCGACCCGATCCCTCGGGACATCACGCTTTCCCCGGGTCAGTCTACAGAAGGGCTGACGGTTTTCCATTTTCCTCTTACTAAAGAGGAGTGGGACAAGTTGCATTCGGCAAAAGTGGTGGTTGCCTTTGTGCACCAGAAGAATCTGGAACTGCCGATAACTCCTTCGTCAGCTAAGGTAATCGTGAAATAGCTGTCAGGCACTTATCTGGTTCGATCTCTGACAGGTCAGAACTTTTTCTCTCAGCTAGCGAAATCCACCACCCGCCCCTTTGTCATCTTCCCGCATCAATCCACTCATCGCTTTGCGCAGTCAGTGCAAAAGCCGAAAGGTTGAGAGCAGTGGTGTCCCACATCTCGTAACAGCACGAGATATGGGGCAGCCGGATTCGTTGCTGGACGTGGGGACTGCAGATCTCTTGTATCTAGATAAGAGCGACGTTTTCGGAAGAAGATGTTGTCAGGGGAGGGACCGATGAGCAGTCGGTCCCTCTCTGGCGGTGGACGGCGCCCGTCGTCTCTCTGGTGCATAACCGTAGTGGAGCTTAAGGGCCCGCCGCCGCTTTGTCACGCACAACCGAACAGTCGCCCGACTTCTCAGTCGCACGTACAAGACAGGTTACCGTGGCAACCCATCTTTTATTTTGGAGCAAAAAGTATGTTTTGTGGAGTCGATGTTAGCCAACAGAGGTTGGATGTTCGTCTTGAGCAAGAAGGGCCTTCAGCAAGTTTCGACAATACCCCGGACGGGATTGCCCAACTGGCCAGTTTCTGTCGCCAACACCGGGTCCAGTTGGTAGCCATGGAGGCCAGCGGGGGCTATGAGAAGTTACCCTTTGCACTGCTGTGCTCAGAAGCTATTCCAGTCGCCATCGTGAACCCGCGAGCGGTGCGCAGGTTTGCACAAGCCATGGGTTATCTGGAGAAGACCGATGCCCTGGATGCAGGCATCATTGCTCATTTTGCTCGTACAAAAAACTGCATACCTTCAGCTCCAGGCTCGGCACAGCAACAACATTTGCGGGCCCTGGTGACACGCTTGCGCCAACTCACCGATCTGCAGACAGCCCAACGCAATCAGAGTCGCTTGCTCTCCGACACAACCGTGAAGACGCTGTTTGAGCAGATCTTAGCGCTGATAAAAACCCAGATACGCAGTCTGGAAAAAGCCATCGCCGAGCTCATCCAGGCCGATCCTTTATGGCAGCGTATGGAGGCGTATGGAGGCTAGCTTTCGCTCCATCAAGGGCGTAGCCGCACGCACCATCAGCCGCTTAATGGCGGAAATGCCGGAGATTGGAACCCTGTCGCATAAGAAAATCTCCAAGCTGGCTGGCCTGGCTCCGCTGGCCTGCGACAGTGGCAAATACAGCGGCAAACGTGCCATCCGCGGAGGACGACGGCCCATCCGCGACACCCTGTTCATGGTCGCCGGAGTGGTGGCGCGGTTTCATCCCGACTTCATCGCCTTCCGCAAGCGGCTGCTGCTGGCAGGCAAACCAAACAAGGTCGTCCGCGTCGCTCTCGCTCACAAACTACTGATCCGGCTCAATGCCAAAGCTCAACAAGTACGCCAGCAAGTCCAAATCGACCTCGCGGCCCCAAAGTGCTTGACTACTCTCACAGCAGTGGCTGTGGAAAAGCGGTAAACGCACAGCGTTTTCCGAGGCAGCTCCGCTGCCGCCTTTTCCATAGCCCTTGACAATTCAGACAGTCGCTCCACTCCGCCCCTCGGATTTCCTGTCGAGTTTGTGGTGCTCGTGAACTCCTTGCGGTTTTCCTTGAAAGAAAACCGCATGCGTGGAGGTGGCAAGAGCTCCGACGCAGGAAATCCGGGTACTCTCCGGTCGAGATGACAAAGGGGAGGGTGATGACTTTTAGCAAGGATTGGCTATGAGGGTTGCGGAGTGGGGCGGGCACCACCGCAGTTCCCTCGACTGGGCTCGGGCGCTGCGGCGCCCGGTGATAGGCACGCACGCCTCTTGCAGCCTTTACGGCACAGCTAACGCCCACTGCCGCGAGATAACCATGCCCCTTCCTCGAAGAATTATCTGTACCCTAAGGGGTTGTAGGGGCCGGGGCACTCTTGGGCGTTGCCAGATACCCGATGACCTGATTCTTGTTGATGGTATTAATCACCAGTTCGTACAAAAGCTTGTCTTTGCCGGTGTAGAACTGCACGGGTTCGTCGAGGCTCTTGTCTTTCTTCTCAATCTTCTTGTCATCCGACTCCACCAGCAGGGTGTACTTCGAGTGCTTGGCGTCGGCCTTCTTCAGGCTGAGGCTGATACCTGCAATGGGGGTTCTGGCTCCCTTATTCAGCGTTATATCGTAATAGTTACGATCGCCTTTGTGCTTCAGGATGTCGAGTTCCTTGGAATTCGTCGCAACCAGTCCGCTGGTCACACCCAGATCCCCGGTCACCCTGCGTAGCTGGCTTTCAGCGTTCTGCAACTCGCTTTTGGTTGCAGCTACATCGGTTTTGACTCCACCAACATCGGTTCTTACCGCAGTCACGTCGCTCGAAACGGCGCCAATCTGCTTTTGGGCCTCTGCCTGCTCATGCTCGAGGCGGCTCGTCTCCGCCTGCTGGCGCTTGAGAAATTCGGCGGCACGCGCTTCCAGCTGGCGCTGGGTAAGCCCCACGCTCTGCCCCAGGGTTTCTGAGGTCACGCGCAGCTTGGCGTTGGTCTCATTCAGCCCCTCGGCCAATTTGTCGTTTTGCTGCTGGGCATTGGCCAGAGCGGTCTGTGCCTTTTCCAGGCGATTTTCGAGCGTATAGCCCCAGACCAGCGCACCCGCGGATGCCAAAGCGGCAAAGCCGAGGATAGCAATAAATAGTCCAGACTGGGTCCGTTCGCCAGTTTCGTAACTGTCTTCACTCATGCGTTCTACCTCTTTCAAATTGGTTTCCCGAGAGATGTTCTGCCAGCCGCCTCACATCTTCTCACTACCTGATGGGCCCGCTTGTGTTTTCCCATCCTACAATGGACGTGTGCAGACTGCCGAAGTCATCGTTGCCGGTGGAGGAATCATTGGTCTTTCTGTTGCCCTGGAGCTGGCGCGGAGCGGCCGTAGCGTGCATGTTGTGGAGCGCGGGCAGGTCATGGCTGAGGCATCCTGGGCAGCAGCCGGGATGCTCGCAGAAGAAGACCCGGAGAATCCCGAGCAGCTTGCCGCCCTTGCCACGCTCAGCCGGCGGCTCTATCCGGCGTTTCTGCACCTGCTGGAAGAGCTCTCAGGACAGGCTGTGCCGTTGCGGACGCGAGGCACGCTCGCGGCGAGCAGAGCATTTCGTTGCGCGGATACCGCGACCCGGTATCCGATCAGCGCTGACGAGGCGGCAAAGCGGGTGCCCGGACTGGCGACCAAAGAGCGCTCATTCCTGTGGCTGGCCGAGGCAAGCCTCGATCCCCGGGACCTGTGTCTAGCGCTTCCACTGGCGACCGCAGCCGCTGGCGTGAAGGTGCATGCAGCGACGGAAGTTCTCTCGGTAACCAGCCGTGAAGCGTCCGGCCATCCATTGGTAGAAGTTGAAACGACGAATGGAACGCTTGGGGCCGACGCTTTTGTGAACTGCTGTGGAGCATGGTCGGGAAGGCTGCAGAGGGTAGCCGAATCCGTCAGGCCATGGAAGGGGCAACTGCATACAGTCCGCTTGCAGCCACCTCTGGATCTCCCTTACGTTCTGCGCACGCCTGAGGTCTACATGGTGCCGAGAGGGAATGGCCTGGTTGTGGTTGGGGCCACGCTGGAGCGGGTGGGATTCAACCGTGAAATTGAGCCTACGGCGGATGCATGGCTGCGTGCCCTGTCGGCGGAATTATGGCCTCCGATTGCTTCAGCCCCCATCGTGGATCGATGGACAGGGTTGCGCCCAGGCACAACCGATGGGCTGCCGCTGATTGGAAGTGCAGGAGAACCGGGTTGCTGGGTGGCGACGGGACACTTTCGGAATGGAATTCTGCTGGCTCCGGCTACGGCGCTGGTTGTTCGACAATTGCTTGAGGGCAGAGAGCCTGAGGTCTCTCTGGAAGCTTTTGCTCCCGGACGGTGATTTTGCCAGTACGTGAGCGAAGGACGCATCACTCGGGGACTACAGCCCCAACCTGCCTGCGCACACGGTGAAAGTACCTGGACCGCGGGTTGCGTCTGCGAGGATGGCCCGCTCGTCTAAGTGACAAAATTCAAAGCGCTGCGCTATAAAACAGACAGTGTTGGGCGTTTGTACGGCCCGGGTTAAACACCCGGTCAGCGTAAAGTTCAAGTGGGGATCAAGAGGAGCGTTCAGCAATGTCGACGGCGACGGTAGCGGGTAAGGGACTAGCGGGAGTAGTAGCAGCTAACTCAGGCATCTGCTGGATCGATGGCGATGCCGGGGTGCTGGCATACCGCGGTATCGACATCCATGAGCTCGCCGAAAAATCGACATTTGAAGAAACGACCTATCTGCTCTGGTTTGGGCGGCTGCCTAACAAAGCCGAATTGGCCGATTTCGGCAAGAAGCTGGCCGACGCTCGTGAGCTGGACCCCAAAATCATCGACCTGCTGCGTTCGTCCCCCAAGAATGCCACGCCGATGGAAGTGCTCCGCACCGCCGTCTCGGCGCTCAGTTTCTACGATGCGGATGAGAACGATAACGAGCATGACGGCAATGTGCGCAAGAGTTTTCGCCTGACCTCACAGATTGCCATGTTGGTGGCCATGTATGACCGGTTGCGCAAAGGCAAGCCGTTGGTTGAGGCGGACAAGTCGCTCAGCCACGCAGCAAATTTCCTGTGGATGCTGAATGGTGAAAAGCCTTCCGGCACGGCGGCCAAAACCTTCGATCTGGCACTGATTCTCCACGCTGACCACGAACTGAACGCCTCCACCTTTGCCGCTCGCGTCATCGCCGCCACCCTCTCAGACATTCACTCCGCAATTACCGGCGCCATCGGCGCACTGAAGGGACCGTTGCATGGCGGGGCGAACGAGGCGGTGATGCGCATGCTCTTCGAGATCGAGAAGGAGGGCTGTGACCCGGTCGATTACGTGGCCAGGCAACTGGCCCAGAAGAAGAAGATTTCCGGCTTCGGTCATCGCGTGTATCACACAGAAGATCCGCGGGCGACCCATCTGCGCAAGATGTCGGAAGAGCTGGGTGAGTCGTCAGGCAACGCTAAGTGGTTCAGGATGTCGCGGGCGATCGAGAAGTACATTCTTGCGGAGAAGAAACTCAACGCGAACGTCGACTTCTATTCGGCTTCGACCTACACGATGCTAGGCATCGATCTCGATCTGTTTACGCCGATCTTTGCGGTAAGCAGGGTCTCCGGTTGGGCGGCCCACGTGATCGAGCAATTGGATGACAATCGCCTGATCCGTCCGCGGGCCGAGTACATCGGTCCGGAATACCCCACCGAGTACGTTCCCATCGAAGAGCGCTAAGACCGTCTGCTTTAGGGCTTGCGGCTGGCTGGCGGAACAATTCCGTTCATGCGCAAATAGACCACCATTTGGCCGTAATGGTCATCGTTGTGGGCGAATGCATGCGTAACCTGGCCAGTGCGGGTGCTCTTGTGTGCGCCTATTTCATCGAATGCATTTTGTGCGGTGATGGTTGCGATGGCCTGATTGGCGAAGGCGTATGAGTCCTTCAGCGCTTTGACTATGTCGTCCTTGCTCGTCAGCTTGTCGATCGCGTTTCCATCGACGTTCGATTTCACTCCAAAATCTTCGAAAAGGTAGTACTGCGATGCCGCGATGTGGGTCACTTGCTGGGCGAAGGTGCGAGCGCCTTCGAAGGCTCCCTTGGTAGGTGCGAAGTTGTACTTATCCGCAGGCATGGCTTCGGCGGCTGAGACGACTTCCTTCTGCTGGCCGGTAAAGAGTTGTGCGTAGATTTGAGCCGGGGAGGCCTGGGCGGCGGTGGATTCCGCCGCCAGGATGGATGCTGGACCTAACAAACAACACAGAACTACGGTGGCTAGAGCTTTCACTTGAATCTCCTGAAAACGCAGGCGCGTTTTGCAGAAGCCTAGCAGATTTGTGGCCGGTGGTCACAACAGCCGTCCGGGGAAAGAGGCATCGTTCCTAGGTGAATTGCCGATTCCCGTAGAATAAGGTGTGCGGCGAATTTATCTGGATGCGAATGCCACCACGCCTCTTCTTCCTGAGGTGCTGGAGGCGATGCGCCCGTTTTTGCTGGAGTCATTCGGCAACGCGTCCTCGATTCACCAGGAAGGCCAGCACGCGCGGTGGGCGGTAGAACAGGCCCGGGCCAGCGTTGCCGGTTTTCTCGGTTGCCGCCCGTCTGAGGTTGTTTTCACGAGCGGCGGCACTGAAAGCGATAATCTGGCCATCTTTGGCTCAGTGAAGCCGGGGGATCATGTCATTACCAGCACCGTCGAACATCATGCCGTGCTGCATGCCGTGGAGCGGTTGAGCGAGCGAGGTGTGGCCGTTGATTTTGTGCCGGTCGATGCCCAGGGAGTCGTTTCTCCCGAGGATGTGCGCCGGACACTGCGACCCAATACCCGGCTGATCAGCGTGATGGTGGCGAACAACGAAACCGGGGTTTTACAACCCGCAAAGGAGATTGGCCGGGTGGCCGCCGAGGCTGGGATTCGTTTCCATGTGGATGCTGTTCAGGCGGCCGGCAAGGTTCCCTTGGACGTCAATGATCTTGGTTGCCACCTGCTTACGATTTCCGGGCACAAAATGCATGCTCCGCAGGGTACGGGGGCGCTTTTTGTCCGCCGCGGCACCCGGCTGGAGCCTCTGTTTGCCGGTGGCGCGCATGAACGGCAGCGGCGCGCAGGGACGGAGAATGTCGCCGGCATTGTGGGCCTGGGCAAGGCGGCCGAGTGTGCGATGGAAGGGCTGCGTAACGGTGTTCCAGGGCGTGTAGGCGCCTTGCGAGACCGTCTGGAAGCCGCGGTGCTCGACCGCACCACAGATGCCGGCGTGAACGGAGGCTTCGCGCCGCGCGTGCCGAACACAACGAATTTGTGGTTCGACGGTCTGGAAGGCGAGGCGCTGGTGATCGCCCTGGATCTGAAGGGATTGGCGGCTTCGAGCGGGGCGGCGTGCTCTTCGGGCGCGAGCGAACCCTCGCATGTGCTGGCCGCCATGGGGCTCTCGGCGGAACGGGCACGCGCCAGCCTGCGCTTGAGCCTGAGCAGGCAGACGACGGAAGAAGAGATCGATAGGGCAATCGAGTTGGTCACGGCACAAGTGGCCAGATTAAGAGAAGTATCGGCAGCGATGGTCAGGTGATGGCAATGCAGGGAGAGCAGAAGACGATTGCAGTGGCTATGTCCGGTGGCGTCGACTCGTCGACGGTCGCGGCCATGCTCAAGGCGGAAGGACATGCGCTCGTCGGCCTGACGATGCAGCTCTGGAACCAGCGCCGGCTGTCGGACCACGAAGGCATGCCGGAGCAGGTACAGGGCCGTTGCTGCTCGATCGACGATGTATATGACGCGCGGCGCACGGCAGAGGTACTCTCGATTCCCTACTACGTGGTGAATCATCAGGAGAGGTTCGAGCGCGACGTCATTCGTCCTTTTGTGGACGAGTACCTAGCCGGGCGGACGCCGATCCCCTGCAGCCTGTGCAATAACCATTTGAAGTTCGATCAGTTGCTGCTGACGGCGCGGCAGATCGGCGCCGACCTTATCGCGACGGGGCACTATGCACGTAACGAACACGACCCGCAGCGCGGGCGCTGGATTCTGAAGCGGCCGGCCGATGCGAGCAAAGACCAGACGTATTTTCTGTTTGGCCTTACGCAGGAGCAGTTAGCCCATACGCTCTTCCCTCTTGGTGGCTTTACCAAGCCGGAAGTACGGGAGCGGGCTCATGCCCTGGGACTGGCTTCAGCCAATAAGCCTGATTCACAGGAGATTTGCTTCATTCCCGGCGGCGACTACAAGAAGTTCATCGACGCCTATCTGGAGGAGCAGGGCGAGGCGTTGCCCGATTCCTCTGGAGAGCTCGTTACCGTGGGCGGCGCGTCGAAGGGTCAGCACGAGGGTGTGCACAACTTTACCGTCGGACAGCGCAAGGGGCTCGGTCTTGCTTCACCTTCTCCGCTTTATGTGATCTCGATCGATCGGGAAAGCAAGAAGGTGACGATTGGCGCAGAGGCCGAATTGATGCGCGAATCACTTCGCGCTCAGCGGCTGAATTGGATTTCCATTGCGGAGCTGTCAGGGGAGATGCGCGCGCAGGTGAAGATTCGTCACCGTCATCAGCCGGCCTGGGCCACGCTTCGGAAGACAGGTGAAGATGAGGTGGAAGCACGCTTCGATGAGCCGGTAAGAGCTGTGACTCCAGGTCAGGCGGCTGTTTTCTACGACGGCGATGAAGTGGTGGGCGGGGGCTGGATCGTTTAAGGCCTCTCCATCAACCCTCATAGCCAATCCCTGCAAAAAGTCACCACCCTCTCCTTTGTCATCTCGACCGGAGCGTACCCGGATTTCCTACCTCGCAGCTCTTGCCACCTCCACGCATGCGGTTTTCTTTCAAGGAAAACCGCAAGGAGTTCACGAGCACCACAAACTCGACAGGAAATCCGGGGGAGCGGAGCGGAGGGACCTGCGGTTCTGCCAGCCTCCTGTGGGGAATTGTTATGGACCAAAGTAAAAACCTTCGAAGGGGCTTCGCCCTATCTTGTTTAACCCATGTACGCTGGTGCGAACATGGGGCACCGGTCCAGGGGGCTGGGTTCGGCGGCTCTCATAAAGATTTGCGGTGTTTGCGGGAATTGCAGGCTAGACAAAAAGATCGTCGCCGGGTTCCTGATGGTTGGTGGTAGGGGTCTTTTTCCGCAGAACTTCTACCCCTGCGCGAAGACCGTTGAGCACGCCATTTAACTGGCGCACGGGTATCGCGATGCCGTGTTCGACCGCATGAGCGGCAAGGGTGATCTGATCCAGCGTTCCCGTGATCATGCCATCCACGCGCGAGGCCTGGGCCTGGGCACGGTTGGTCACATCTCCAACAAGGCCGCCCACATGTACTGACTGGGTGCGTAAAGTGGTGCTCACTGCGGTCAGGTTTTCGCTGATGGTCTTTAGCTTAGGGGTCAGATCCTGAATCACTTCACGCGAAGACATGATGGTGGGCATGGCGTGAAGGCGCACATCGTCCACCAAAGACATGATCTTTTTCTGCGCCTTGCGGGCTCCGAGAGCCATGGCAAACATGGAAAGACCCTGCAGCAGCAGGCTGAGCGCAGCCACAGCAATAAAAACCATCAACAAAGTCTGCGTATCCATTTTTTCTATGCCTTCAGTTGCATGCACTGGAACGACGGGCCGGGGCTCACGGGGACGCTATCGTCCGAAGCGGTGATGGGTCGGGCGCCTCGATGGAGCGCTCGGTAGATTTGGTGCAGCTTCGCAGCAAGCAAACCGCACCTCGCCGAGACCCCTACTTGTTAGACCTCGTGCTCACCCGTCGTGCTCGCTACGTACGCGCTCTTACCCGCATCGACAGCCGCCGCCACCTTCTCAGCTTGTTTGGCGACCTGCTGGCGTCCGCGTTCTACATAGTCGCCTACCTGGCTTCTGGCTGTACCGACCGCTTGTTTGCCCCGCTCCATGTAGTCATTGAGTTGATCCTTACCCATGTCGACATAGTTGTTCATTTGAGCGGCGGCTGCGCGCGATTTCTGCCTGAGAATCTCCGCCTGCTCGCGCGCATTCTCGCTCAGGGTTTCCCGAGTTTCTGTCCCTGCCGCAGGGGCGTACAAAACACCGATCGCCGCGCCGATGCCGAGCCCAACCAGAAACCATCCGAAGCCATTTCTTCCGTCCTTTTCGTCTGTCATCGCTCTTCCCCTTTAGTTGGAGTACTCGTCTCATCAATATACTGCTTTCGCCCGAGGGCGGGTTTAGAACCCGGATACTAGGCGAAGATACTTTGCCAAGCCTTAGCCTGAGCGTTAACAATAGGATGCAGAATTGTCCTCTGGCGCCGCCAGAGTGGGGACAGGGAGAACGAAATGAGAGCCGGCAAGCCGCCCGGAATATCGCCCGCCCGCCGTGTCAGCCCGTATCCTGTTTCCTTCGTCCAATAGCGTGAGGACACATACTTGCTTGCTCGATGACTGGCATGCGCGTTACCACCACGAATCAAATAGCGAGGGTTTTTATGAAAACTGAGTTTCTGAGGCATCGCAGCGTTTCCCTGGCAGTCTTGACCGGTGTTCTGGTTCTTGGGACAGGCTGCAGGAATCCGTTTGTGCCAAAGGATGAGCCGGCGCCGGCCGCGCAGGCGGCACAGCCACAGGCTCCCGCCCCTGCGCCGGCCGCACCTGCTCCACGAGACGATCAACAGATCAACAGTGACATTCAGGCGAAGATCGCCGCTGAGTCGGCGCTGAATGGTCAAAGCATCTCGGTGGCTACGGTAGGCGGTGTCGCCACCCTGACGGGCAAGGCGGATAATGACGCCTCGCGGGCTCTGGCGGCCGCCGATAGCGCTTCGGTCGACGGGGTGAAGACAGTCGTAAATAACCTGGTAGTCGGTCCGTCCAAGGTGGCCAAAGTTGCTCCTGTACCGGAAAAGAGGCGCAAGGAAGTGGCAGCAATGCCGGCGCCTCCGCCAGCAGGCCCGGTCACACCTCCTCAACCAGAGCAGGTGCAGGTCGTAGCTACACCTCCTCCACCTCCGGCGCCTGTGGTCAAGACGGTGACCATTCCAGCCGGCACGGTTATTCCGATTCGCATCACCGACACGCTGGATAGCCAGACAACGCAGCCGAACACGGTTTTCCATGCTTCCCTGGGCGGTGACTTGATCGTGGAGGGCATGGTGGCTGCGCGTTCAGGAGCTTCGGTCGTGGGGCGCGTTGTTTCCGCCAAGGACGCGGGCCACTTTTCCGGAAATTCCGAGCTCTCCATTGAGTTGACGCGGATCGATACAGTGTCCGGGCCGCTGACCGTGATTACGGACGCATATACCAAGCAGGGCAACGGACGCGGCAAGAACACCGCGATGAAGAGCGGCGGCGGCGCTGCGCTCGGCGCGATTATTGGTGCACTCGCCGGAGGGGGCAAAGGCGCGGCCATTGGTGCGGTGGCCGGCGGCGGCGCCGGGGCCGGCGTCAACGCCGTCACCCGCGGGCAACAGGTCCAGATCCCTTCAGAGACGCTGGTCAGCTTCCATTTGCAATCACCGGTGAGTGTGACCACTTCGCGGACTGTCGGCGGACGGGGCGCCAACGACGATGGTTTGCAACAGCGGCAGTAGTGAACTTGTGCGAGGTAAACCAGCAGGGCACGGCAAAAGCCGTGCCCTGCTGGTGTTTAGGGCCTGTAAAGAGGCCGCTACTGTAGTCCAGCGTGGATGTTCGGCCTAGCCCTGCTTTAGCTAGTTCCAGACACCGTATTCGACCAGATGGCGAGAGACGCTGCGCGCGAGTGCGTAGACATCTTCCGGCGTGTGGCGAGAAAGGCGGCGGACGATGGCCAGTTGCACGCGCAGTGTGTCGCCCTCGGCCACGGCGGCAACAATACGGCGTGCGGCCAGTTCCACGATATCCATGGCCTTGGCAGCGTATAGCTGCGTCATCACGGCTGCGGCGCCAGCCAGCGGCCGGCTGCGTGACCTCAACTTGCGGGCGCGCAAGAGCGCCGACTCCAGGGCATAGACCTGAATGATGATGTCGGCCAGGTCGGCCATGACCTCCTGCTGATCGGCCAGAGCATTCATGTACTTCTGCGAAGCTGCGCCGGCGGCAAAGAGCGCTAACTTCTTTGCGCTGGCCAACAGCTTCGACTGCTCATACAGCGGATCATTGGAATGGTCGCCCTCTTCCTCCATGGACGGCGGCTCCAGGACCTCGTCCATCAGCTTCTTGATGGCCGCAAGCAGCGGGAGCTGGCCGGCCATGGATCGCTTCATCAGCCAGCCGGTGATGATCAGACGATTGATTTCGTTGGTGCCCTCGAAAATACGGTTGATGCGTGAGTCGCGGTAGGCCCGCTCGACGGGATACTCTTCCACGTATCCGTAACCGCCGTAGATCTGTACGGCATGGTCGACGACCGCATCGAGCATCTCGGAACCCCAGACTTTCAGGATGGAGCACTCGACGGCGTACTCTTCGATGCGCTTCTGAATCTCGCGCGAGTTTTCCGCGGCATCGCCAAAAGCCGATAACGAATCGTCAATCATGCCCACGGTACGATATGCCATGCTCTCCACGGCGAAGAGCTGCGCTGCGCACTCAGCCAGCTTTTGCTGAACGAGGCCGAAGTCCGCAATCGACTTGCCAAAAGCCTGCCGGCTTTTGGCGTAGCCGATGGCGTGGCCGAGTACCGTACGCGCCGCTCCTACGCAGGCCGCGCCCAGCTTGAAACGGCCGATGTTCAGGATGTTGAAGGCAATGTGATGCCCTTTGCCGACCTCACCCAGCAGGTTCTCGACCGGTATCTTGCAGTCAGAGAGAATCAGAGCGCAGGTAGACGAGCCGCGAATACCCAACTTGTGCTCTTCAGCGCCAATCGAAAGACCGGGGGTTCCCTTCTCGATCAGAAATGCCGTGAACTTTTCTCCATCGACCTTCGCGAACACCGTGAACAGGTCAGCGAAGCCCGCGTTGCTGATCCACATCTTTTCGCCGTTGAGCAGGTAGTGGGCGCCGTCGGCAGAGAGTGTGGCGCGGGTGCGGATATTCATGGCGTCGGAGCCTGACGTGGCTTCGGAGAGCGCGTAGGCCCCGATGCAATCACCGGTTGCCAGTTGAGGCAGAAACTTTTGCTTCTGCGCATCGGTCCCGTACCAGACGATAGGCAGCGTACCGATGCCGACGTGCGCACTGAAGGCAACGGAGAAGCTGCCTAACTGCGAAAGGTGGTCGGCGACGATGGCAGAGGTGACTTTATCCATGGCCAGGCCGCCGTAGGCCTCTGGAATATCGACCGCCATGAGGCCTAGATCTCCGGCTTTTTTCAGCAAGGCACGCGTTACGTCGAAGTGCTTGGCCTCAATGGCTTCGGCTTGAGGAAGCACTTCGTTGCGGACAAAGTCGGATGCGGTGCGGGCGATCTGCCGCTGCTCTTCGCTGAAGTCTTCCGGCGTCATCACCTCTTCCGGCTTGCGCTCTTCAATAAGGAAGCTGCCTCCGGGAATCATGCGTTGCAGCACTTCCGTCGCTGTGGCCAATTTGTCTCCCCCTGACGATCGAGTGGCGATCTAGTGAATCGCTTCAAAAATTCCCGCGGCTCCCATACCTCCGCCGACGCACATCGTTACCAATCCGTATTTTGCCTTGCTGCGCTGCATGGAGTGCAACAGTGTGGCGGTCAGCTTGGCTCCCGTGCAACCGAGCGGATGGCCAAGGGCGATGGCGCCGCCGTGTATGTTGACTTTCGCCGGATCCAGAGAAAGCTGCTGCATCACCGCCAGAGACTGGGCAGCGAAAGCTTCGTTCAATTCAATCAGGTCGATTTGGTCAAGGGTTAGACCTGCCAGCTTGAGTGCTTTTGGAACCGCATAGACGGGGCCAAGACCCATCTCCTCTGGCAGGCAGCCAGCCGTGGCGAAAGCAACGAAACGCGCCAAAGGTTTGAGGCCAAGCGCCTCGGCCCGGGCTGCGGACATCACCACGGTGGCGGCGGCGCCATCTGAGGTTTGCGAGGAATTCCCTGCCGTGACCGTCCCCTTCGCATGAAAGGCGGGCTTGAGGGATGCCAGGGCATCGAGTGACGTATCGGCGCGTGGGCCTTCATCGACCGTGAAGGGCTTGTGGCTGAGTTGCATTTTTCCAGAGCTGCTATTCGCACTGCTTACGGTTACGGATACAATTTCGGCGGCAAAATGACCGGCTTCGATGGCAGCCAGTGCCTTTTGATGGCTCGCAAGAGCGAATGCATCGGCCTGCTGGCGCCCGATGCCGTAGCGTTGTGCCACACGCTCCGCGGTGAGCCCCATGGAAAGGTAGGAGTCAGCATAGTGCTCGATGAGCCAGGGATTTGCGCTCACCTTGTTGCCGCCCATGGGCACCATGCTCATGGACTCGGTCCCTCCGGCAACGATGACTTCAGCTCCTCCGCCGCGAATGCGATCGGCAGCCATGGCGATGGATTGCAGGCCGGAGGCACAGAAGCGGTTGACGGTCATCGCCGAAGAGGCTACAGGGAGGCCGGCGCGCAGAGCGGCGATGCGGGCCACGTTCATTCCCTGCTCCGCTTCGGGCATGGCGCAGCCAAGAATCACATCTTCGATTTCGTTGCGGTCGAGTTGGGGCAAACGAGCGAGAGCGCCTTCGATTGCGGTTGCAGCCAGATCGTCGGGGCGCGTCGTGGCCAGCGCTCCCCGGCCAGACTTGGCGACGGCGGTTCGTACGCTGCTGACGATTACGGCGTCTCTCATGGCTGGTTCCTGTGTTTCCTCAAGCTAAAGCTGGCTCCGATCTCAGAGCATTTTTTGTACGTGCTATGTTCGCTGCGGCGAGGCAGCCCGTACCCTTCAAAAGCGAGACAGCGATGCCTCAGTTCCTTAGCGGTTTGCCGTTCTTCAGGGTGAAGGCAATGCGCTCCTGGGTCTTACGTTCTCCGCAGAGCGACAGGAATGCCTGGCGCTCAAGATCGAGGAAGTATTGCTCCCCGACAAGCGTTCCGTTTGGAACAGATCCTCCACACAGAATGTGGGCAACGTGGTTGGCGACCTTCTGATCGTGGTCGCTGATGAACTCAGCCTGGCGCATCAGATGCACACCCAGTTTCAGCGTGGCGAGGACGCTTTCTCCCGCGGCAGGCACCGTTCGCGGAACCGGCGGCGCATATCCGGCGCCGGCCAGGGTGATGGCAGCCTGTCGCGCGTCATGCACCACCCGATCGCGATGGGCGGTGACGCGGTCGGAGGGATTGAGGTAACCAAGCAAACGCGCATCGGCCGCGGAGGTCGAGACCTTGGCCATAGCGATCAACTCGAAATTGCGCTTGAGGGCGTCGAAGTACTCCGTAGAGTTCGCAAGACGCGCGTTGGCATCGCGCCCCGCGGAAGACAACACGCTTACGGCGGAATCGACGGCACGAAGTACCATCTCCCTGGTGCCACCCCCGCCCGGCACAACGCCCACTCCTGTTTCGACCAGGCCCAGATACAGTTCGGCATGGGGCTGACGAGCAGCGGCATGCAGAGCGATCTCGGCTCCTCCGCCGAGACAAAGCCCGAAGGGAGCCACCACCACCGGACGAGGGCAAAACTTCATGGCGGAGGTCATCCGTTGAAAGGCGCGAATGGCTAAATCTAGATCTTCCCACTCGCCTTCCTGTATCAGCAGCAGTACTTGTAACAGATTGGCGCCCACTGAGAAGTTTGCTCTATCGCCGGTGATCACAAAGCCCTGAAAATTGCGAACAGCATCGCTACCCGGGTTCAGAACCTGCGTCACGAGCCGGGTAATATCTTCGCCCACTGCATCTTTTTTCGAATGCAACTCAATGGCTGCGATGCCATCTCCCAGGTCGATCAGCGATGCGCCGGGATTGCCCTGGATGATGCCATGCGATTTGCGAAAGTCTGCAACCGAAGCAATGCCGGCCGGTTGCGTGACAGGCACATAGGCCACCCGTACAGGATCGAAGACCTGCTTGCCGTTGGTTTCATCGCGATACCACGTGGATGCTCCAGACTGAAGAAGCTTTTCCGCAGCAGGAATTTCGGCAAAGCCCGCCTGGCGCATGCGCGCCACTGTCGTCTCAACGCCCAAAGCATCCCACATTTCGAATGGCCCGAGTTCCCAGTTAAAACCGGTGCGCATGGCTCGATCGATACTTGCAGGCTCCGCGGCAATCTCTGGCAGGCAATTCGCAGCAGAGGCAAAGAGCCGGCTGAGTAGTTGCGACTGAAAGGCGGCTGCTTTGTCTTTGCGAGGATCACCGGCCATGAGCATGCGGAGCCGCTCAGCAAGCCCTTCGGCATTCTTCGCCAGCTCGACCGTGGGGAATTTGGGACGCGTCGCTGGACGATACGCGACGGTTTGCCAGTCGAGCGCAAGCCGGACTTCCTTACCTGCAGCGTCTTTCTCTTTCTTGTAGAAGCCCTGACCGGTTTTGTCGCCCAGCCAGCGGCGCTCGAGCATGGTGCTGACAAAGGGCGGCAATTGCAACCCTTCGCCGGTGTTCGATTGAGCAAAGTTCGAGACCACATGAGCCAAGACATCGATGCCAACCATATCCGCCAGGCGGAAGCTGCCCGTGCGCGGCCAACCGATGGCAGTGCCGGTAAGCGCGTCTACGTCTTCGACGGTGAGGCCTTGTTGCTGCATCAACTCGATGGCCTGCGTCATCACGAAAACGCCGATGCGGTTGGCGATAAAGTTGGGCGTGTCGCGGGCGTAGACCACTGTCTTGCCCAGGCGCCGGTCGGCAAAGCCGGCGACGGCCGCGATGGCTGCCGGATCCGTCTCCGGCGTCGGGATGATTTCAACTAGCCGCATGTACCGCGGAGGGTTGAAAAAATGCGTGCCGAACCAGGAGCCACGGAGCTGAGAAGGTAGTTCGGCGGCGATGCTGCCTACGGGGAGGCCGCTGGTATTGGTGGTAAGAATCGCGCCCGGCTTTAGAAAGGGTGCGATTTTGGCGAGGAGCTCTCGCTTGATTTCCAGACTCTCGGTGACTGCTTCGATCACCCAGTCGCAGGGCTTAAGCAGCGCCAAATGGTCGTCGAAATTTCCGGGTTGGATGAGCCGGCTTGAGGCCGGGTCGTAGAACGCCGGGGGGGTGGCGCGGTTCAGGGTCTGCAGGGCTGCTTCTGCGATGGATACGCCACCCTTGTCCTTCGAAGCCAGGTCGAGGAGAACGACCGCGATGCCCGCATTGGCGAGATGGGCTGCGATTCGAACCCCCATGGTTCCGGCGCCCAGAACTGCGGCCTGCCTGATCAAGGCGGGAGGCTGGGGTCCCTTTTCGGCCGGAGTGGAGCTCGGTTGCAGAATGGGCACTGAGGTCACGGTCATTCCTCCTCTTCAAGTTACGCCTTTCGCTTGGACGAAGAGAAATAGCCTGCGTGAATTTGAGGTGAAAGCTGATATACCCCGTACCACGGGAGTGCAACCTGGCTGGGCGAAAACCACTGGCACTGTTGCTATATGCTCGGGAGGAAGGACTTAAGGGGAAAACCATGCAACTCGCCATCGTCATCATGGCTGCGGGAAAAGGGACGCGGCTCAAGAGCAAGCGGCCAAAAGTGCTGCATGAAGTGGGCGGCAAAACACTGCTGCGGCATGTGGTGGATGCGGCGCGGCAGATTGTGTCACCAGAAGACATCTACGTGGTCGTCGGACACCAGGCCAGCCTGGTAAAGGAGTCGATCAGCTCACTGGGGGTGCGCTTCGTCGAGCAGACAGAGCAGCGCGGCACGGGCCACGCGATTCAACAGGCACGCCAGGCCGTGGAAGGCTACACCGACATCATCGTGCTTTCCGGTGACGTGCCATTGATCCGGCCGGAGACGATCAAGCGTATTCGTGACTTCCATCTCGAGCATCGCGCGGCCATGACCGTTCTGACCGCCGCTCCCGAAGACCCCTTCGGTTATGGACGCGTCGCGCGCAAGCCCGGCTCCACCCATGAAGTGCAGGCCATTGTGGAGCAAAAGTCACTCACGCCGGAGTTTGCCCAGACACGCGAGATCAACTCGGGCATTTATGGCTTTGCCACCAGGCCGTTGTTTGCCCATATCGACCGCCTGGCGGCAAACAACGCACAGGGTGAGCTCTACCTGACAGATATGGCCGCCATTCTTGGCGGTGCGGGTGAACGCGTGCTGGCACTCGAAGCAGAAGATGCGGACGAGGTGTTAGGCGCCAACACGATCGCGGAGATGATGGCGATCGATGCAAAGTTCAGGATGGCAACCGCCCGCAGGTTGATGGCGGAAGGCGTGATTATTTTTCGCCCGGATACGACTGTGATCGATGCCGGCGTGACTGTGGGAGCAGACACGGTCATTGAACCATTTGTTCAGCTGCTGGGGGAGACCAGGATTGGATCGGAGTGCCGCATACGTTCCTACTCCGTACTCGAGCACGCCACCCTGGGGGATCAGGTGGTGGTGCGGCAGGGCTCGATCATCGCGCAGTCACGCATCGATAACGGGGCACTGATCGGCCCGTATGCGCACATTCGCCCGGAGAGCGAGATCGGCGCAGGCGCCCATGTCGGCAATTTTGTTGAGACCAAGAAAGTTCGTCTGGGTAAGGGTTCCAAGGCAAACCATTTGACCTACCTGGGCGATGCCGAGATCGGCGAGGGAGTGAACATCGGGGCGGGTGTGATCACCTGCAATTACGACGGCGTGAGCAAGCGCAAAACGACGATCGGCGACCGCGTGTTCGTGGGCAGCGACTCCACACTGATTGCCCCGGTCACTCTGGGAGACGGGTCCTACGTGGCGGCTGGGTCGTGCATTACCGACGATGTGCCGGCAGATGCACTGGCGTTGGGGCGGGCGAGACAGGCTGTCAGAGAAGGATGGGTGTCGGCGCGGCGGGGCAAGAAGTAGTCCCGCGACGAGACCTCTCGCAGGACGAACGAAAGCCCTTACCTTGCAACGAAGCAGGTTTTGGCGTGAGCAGGCTAGGCAGCTTCGACCCGGGCTTGTTCCGCTAACACCTGGCGGAGACGGATACGGGCGGAGAAGCAAGTGCGCACGACCTGTGCCTCGGGGGTATCGAGCACTCGGGCAATCTGGGCCGGGGTGTAACCCTCGACGTCGCGCAGCAGAAAGAGCAACCGCTCATTCGGAGGCAATTTGCCGACGGCAGCCTCAAGCTCCGTGCGATGCACATTGCGCCGCTGCATGCCACCACCCGGCGAAACAACCGGAGGAGCCTCTTCCTTCTGCAGCGGAAAACGCTCACCGAGTTCCCCGACGAGGGCGGAGTCTACGGCGAAACCATCGGGATTATCATTTTGCTGAAAAGCACGAATGAATGTACTGGCAAGAATCTCTTCCGCTTCCATTTCATTCCCTGTCATGTAGAACGCGAGAGAAAAAGTACGGTGACGGTGACTTTCGTACACGTCCCTTTGTTTCTGCTCGCGCGACTGTTTGGCAGCCTGCGACATGACCAGATTCGATTCGCCCGAAGGCTCGCGTTGAAAACTGAACATAGCTACCCCGATTTCGGCCATTTTGCGGGAAGGTTTGGACTGATGGAGCCCGTTGGCGGCTTTTGCGCTGGTCACGTGGAAAACAAGGGATATTGCTTAGACGGAGTATAGCAGTTGCCAACTCCTGGATGACCTTCGGAACCAAGAATTCATACCGTACGTACAAGATGAAGAATAAACTCGATGTGAGCAAGGTGGTAGGACTCCGCTCACCTCCATGTCTTGGCAACGGTGAATGCGTTTGTTGCATTTGGGTATTTCGGGGAAAATTACCAATACCCGCGATCGGGATCGGCATCAGTAACAAGAAGAAGGGGATGTTTCGGAGAGATCCGAAAACCGGGCCAAATATGGGAACAGCGCGTATCCTGGTGGTCGATGAGCCGGCGCATTTTAAGACGGTGATCGACGGCACCCTTGCCAAGGATGAATACTCGACCGTAGTGGCGGGTGGATTACTGGAAGCCATTGGACACATGGAACGAGACCCTCGTTTCGATCTGATCCTGGCTGACTTGGTTGTATCGGGCCGGAATGGAAAAGGGTTGCTGGAGCGATTGTGCCGCCTGCAACCGGACATTCCACTCGTTGTAATGAGCCGCGATGCGAAGGCGGGAGTCGTCGCGGTGCGACAGGGCGCCTATGACTACTTGCTCAAACCCTTTGAAAAGGAACAACTGATCACCGCGGTCAAGCGCGTGGTCGATTATCGACGCCTATTGCAACAAAGCGTCATGTACCGGCAAGACCTGGAGCAGATGGTCAATGCGCGAACAGGGATGCTGCACCAGGCCATCGCCGATCTGGAACGATCGTATGACATCACACTTGAGGCGCTGGGCGACGCGCTCGACCTCAAGGATGCGGAAACCGAGGGGCACTCCAAGCGAGTGACTGCTTTCACGATCGCGCTAGCGCGGGGCGCTGGAATTGCTCCGCAGCAGATACCGGTGATTGCGCGGGGCGCTTTTCTGCACGATATCGGCAAAATGGCCATTCCCGACGCAATTTTGCTCAAACCAAGCAAACTGCAGGCAGATGAGCAAAAGATCATGCGGGAGCACTGTGCGCGCGGCTACCAGATGCTGCGCAAGATTCCTTTTCTGCAGGAAGCGGCCGAGATCGTTTACAGCCACCAGGAACACTACGATGGGAGCGGCTATCCCCGCGGGCTCAAGGGAGATGAGATTCCGCTGGGCGCAAGAATTTTCGCCGTGGCCGATACGCTCGATGCCATTACCTCAGACCGGCCGTACCGCAAGGGAAACAGTTTTTCTGCTGCGCGAGCAGAGATCAAACGTTGTGCGGGTACACAATTCGATCCCAGGGTGGTCGAGGTGTATCTGAGTTTGCCTGACCAGCTATGGGAAGATTTGCGAGCAGAGATCAGCCACCCAGTGAAGAAAGCATCCACCCTGCAACTGGAGCAGCCCCAGGACCGGAGCAAATCGCGCGATCCGCTTACCTGAGGTGGCGCCAGGCGAGTTCTGGCAGTTGGAACCGAGGTGAGTCATGAGCGTACTAGCGACGGAAACTGTGCAGCAGAGACTGCAATCGCTTTCACCATGGAAGCTCGAGGGCAAAGAGATCGCCCGCAATTACGAGTTCCCTGACTTCGTGGCCGCCATGGATTTTGTGAATCGAGTGGCGGCGGCAGCGGAGAAGGCCGGGCATCACCCGGATATCGATATCCGCTACAACAAGGTGCGACTGGGGCTGACTTCCCACGACAAAGGCGGCATCACGGAGCGGGACATGAAGATGGCTGCGGCATTGAATGCGCTGTCGTAGGCGCTGTCGCTCATTTACCCGGCCAGCCCTTCATTCATCGGTGTGTGCAGATGCATCGCTTTGCTGCCGCATCTGCGCAAGGATGCGGCGGTTCCAGATAGCGACGGCGATCCCGCCAAAAGCGGCTGAGGTCGCCAGCAACAGGCCAGTGCGCAATACGCCGCGGACCTTAGGGCGTGCATAAGGGCGTGCAAGGCTCCGCTCCGGCCTGTCATGGGCCAGTGCAGGGTCTGTTTTGGGAACGGGGATGGGACCGGGGTTTTCCGTCTTGAAGAAGCGAGCGGCTGGAAATGTTCGTAAAGGCATGGATACCTGACAAAAAAATGCACTAAATATGCCCGAGGCGCAACTTATTAGCGAACCCTGCGTCTACATCTCCCAAGAAGTTGAGTTTAGGCTTCTTAGAAATACAGGAATCGGGATTAAAAAAGTTCGAAATCGCATTTTTTTACGAAATTTTGTATTTGCAGCGCCAAGTTCTGGTAGTATGAGTTCAGTCGTTGAAGAGCAAAATGCTCTCGCGGCGAAAGTTTTAGTACAAGTTGCGTCACTGGCCTCCCGGCACGGACAATTCACCGTTCGTGCCGCCTTTTTTTTGCCCCGCACAGCTTTCCTGAATCAGATCTTCACCTGTTTGTATGTTGCATCCTGGCGCCGAATGACCGGCATGACGATTCCCTGGGCGCCGCGCTACACTTGAATTGAAAAGGAGTGGGGAAATGCGGCGAATCATGCTGTGCCTGGCAGTTGGAATGATGACAGTAGCGGCTTCTGCGCAATGGGTCACCGATCAGGATGTTCCCGCTTACCACGTTACGGCTCCCACCCATGCGTCCAAGCTGCCGCCAATTCTAGCCGGCAAACAGCTGACCGGCCCGATGTTCCAGTACCCCTGGCAGAAGGCTGTGTACGTGGACGCGGCCAAGGTTCCCGAGATCATCTACCAGCTACCCTGCTTTTGCCATTGCGACCGCAACATGGGCCACGCCAGCCTGCACAGCTGCTTTGAGGGCCTGCACGGAGCTGAATGCTCAACCTGTGCGAAAGAAGGCTACTATGCCTACCAGATGTCTCTCAAGGGCAAGACGGTAAAGCAGATTCGCGACGGCATCATGCACAGGGAATTCGAGAGCATCGATCTGAACGCTATAGGCATGTAGCTGCCGGCGGAGAAGCTGTTAGCTGGCTCATCACCGCATTATCATCGCGTTTATAATGAAGAAAAGGCCGGGTTGTGGCCTTTAATCCAGGGATGGGGGCGTCACGGTTTCGACGGGATCGATTAGGTTGAGAGGCATGCCGGGGTGTGAGCACCCGTAATCGCTTGCAAAAACAATAATTGCTAACAACAACCTAGCACTTGCTGCTTAATTAAATAAGTAGCCGTTCTCCGTGGCTTTGCCTGTGGGCTACGAAAGAACGTCGCACAGCGGGCTGGTTTCTGAGGCGCGGTCCGAGTCGCAGAAACGAGATCATCGGACTAGCCTTACGCGCATCTTGTCGATTCTGAGCGCGTCGGGCGAAATCTTCGGAACCGACTAAGCATGGAGTCTCTCTGCTGACATGGATTTCGGACGCGGGTTCGACTCCCGCCGCCTCCACCAACTAAAGGTTCTACCCTTCGTGATCTCAAGCGAAGCGCAGCGTCGAGATCTGCAGTTCTCAACCACCATCGCAACTGCTCTCAATAGAGAGAGCCACACCTCCCCTTTGTCATCTCGACCGAAGCGAAGCGCAGTGGAGCGACTGTCCGAATTGTCAAGAGCTATGGAAACGGCGGCAGCGGAGCTGCCTCGGAAAACGCTGTGCGTTCACCGGCGTGACACAGCGGCAGCGCACCTATCGCTTCATCGCGTTGCTTCTCCCTAAAAGCCCCGCCTGATACAGCCTCTGCCAGTGAAAGACCTGGTTGGCGTTCACTCCATAGCGGAGCGCCACCACCGCCGCCGACACATCGCGGCGCAGTGTCTCTTCGACGATCCGCTTCTCCTATGCCGCGCGCCGCCGACTAGACAAAACTGGATGAACGTTCGCTGCCATCAAGCACTTTCAAGAGTGCACCACAAGAGAAGCTTCTTCATCTCTCGTCCCAACCGTCAAGACGCCCTTCAGTCCACGCTTATGTTCTGGCCACGCGGTTACGCTCACCTACGGATGGGCATGCCTAATCTTTCTCCCGGCTGGAGCAGGGATTTGCAGTTGAGCAGGTTTCGCGAATCGAAGTGATCTTTCACCACTACACAGGTGAGGTTCGTCCACCCTCCGAAATTGGTTTCCACCAATGCCTCACCAACGCGTAACGGTTTGATCCTTCCGGTTGATTTATCAAGTTCAATGATTGGAGTATCGTTCGCTGTCCTCACTTCAAACGAAGCAAAGGATGGATCGATATCAACTTGGTCCGTCACATTTTCATAAACGGCTCCTACCGTGAGTCCGTAATTCACGCCCTTGGGGTTCATGAATGCGCTCACAAACCGAGCAGTACTACTCGGTGCCGCCCAATCTCCGACGATGAGCTTGTCGGGAGTGCGTTCTGGCGGTTGTACGTTAAGAACTACTTCTGCCTTCGTGTCTCCACCGTCCGCAAACCTTCCAACGATCTGAAGTACGAGCTGGCCGAGGGCGAGCGGCGTCACCTTGATAGAAGCACTCCCGTTTGCATGGTTAGTCACCGGCAGTATTGCCCATCCTCCCCTTGGAGAGTGCGGCATCCTGCGCGATTGCAGGTCATTGGGTCCGTATTGGACCTGCTTAGCTTCTACCGCGGTAAGCCCTGGGGCATGGACCTGAAGGAATACTTCATTTTCCTCAGCGAGCGTAAGGTTGTGTGTCGGAGGAACAACATCAAGACGGCCTGGAGCGGAAAAAGGAAAGTGGGTCTTAGGCACGTAGGTCTGGATCATGGCAGCAAGAGGTGTCTGTGTCTCTTGTCGAACCTGTGATTGCCCAGAAGCCGGAGTGACGCAGGCAGGATTGCTTCCGCTGGAAACGAGCGCACACAGCACTGCAGCATTAACAAGGGATGAATTCAACACGTTGAGTTGCCCCAATATGCCCCCTTACGAACACAGCCACCCTCATCGCCGAGCCCGGTTCCAGGCCCATTCGCATGTTTGACGAACGAGGTCTCTACCTCGAAGTGTCACCAGCCAGCGAGAAGAGGTGGCGATTGAACTACGTAGTCCAGATATAGTCTAGATAGCCTGCAACAAATTTGGAGAGTTCCCTGCCTTACTTGTTGGTTAAGAACGGCCGGAAGATCCAGGCCGCCACGAAAACGAGCGGCCCTAAGAACCAAAGAAAGATGCCAGTACGCCAGACAAGGCACAGATGGACCTGCGCAAGAAACGGGTGACCGGGCATCAGCACCCTTATCATCCAGGTGCCTACACACAGGATCAGGCCCAGGATATTGGTTCCTGCGCCGATGTAACGAACTCTTTCCAGCAAAGACATACCGTCACACAACAGTCCAAGAACCGGGGAGGGCTGGCCGGGATCTACGCGATCCAGCCACCAATTTGGCCTAGCCCCGCTCTCATTTTCAGAGTAGTCTTTATTCCTTAAGATTTCCTTAAGAGGGAATGCCGATTTTTGAGGACCGGTCCCTGGCTCTTGCAATGCATTCAGCGCCGCTTAAGGTTCTTTCCTTATCGTGAAGCCGAGGGGATGCCATGAAAAGTGCGAATGGCGGAGTGATCATCTTCCTTATGACGTTAGCCAACGCCTGCATCAGTGAACAGCGAATTCAAAGAAGTGATCTGCCGGCTGCAGTGCAGAAAGCTGTTGACACAGAGAGCGCGGGCGTTGTCGTGATCGGGTATTCAAGTGCCGTCAAGAAAGGAAAAGTGGAGTACGAGGTCCAGCTAATGGCTGGCAGCCACACCAAAGACGTGATGATGGACCCGCAAGGCAACGTCCTGGAAATAGAGGAGGAATTTGCCGTGAGTGCATTGCCGGTCAGCGTTCTGCATGGACTGAGCTCGCGAGCGGGGAAGGGGAACATCGTGAAAGTTGAATCCCTGACCAAGCACGGCGAGATCGTGGCGTACGAGGCTCAGGTGGTGACCGGTGGCAAACGTTCGGAAATTCAGGTAGGGCCTGACGGTCGGCGACTTAGACACGAAAAGTGACAGGCTGCGCGTAACTCTTGAACTAACTTGGCGCCCTTAAGGTCGGCTTAAGAGTGCATCTCTTATGGTCGATAAAGAATCGATCAGGAGTGTTCTATCATGCGAGTTTTAAAGTCCTTTGTCACACTATCCGCCGTCTTCGTCTGGTCTTTGTCCGCTTCCCTTCCAGCAATTGCACAATCCGCATGGCGGGTTGAGAAAGACCTCCGGGTAGGAGGGGCCGGAGGTATGGATTATTTAACCGTGGACCCTTCAACGCACCGTCTTTATGTTCCTCGCAGCACGCACACGATGGTAATTGACGCGATTTCCGGCAAAACTGTCGGCGATATTCCCGGCCAAAAAGTAGCCCACGGGGTAGCGATTGTTCCAAAACTCGGTCGTGGTTTCATCACGGATGGCGGCGGTGACGGCTCGATAACGGTATTTAGCCTTAAAACCAATTCAGTGTTGGGAGTGATTCGCGCGCTGCCGGATGCGGACGGGATTATTTACGACCCGGGTTCTGACCGAGTTCTGGTCAGTGCTGGAGACAGCAATAGCCTGATCACTTTAAAGCCGGACATCGACCCAAAATCCGGCAAGATAGAGGATCCTATTCCGCTGGGAGGAGCACCCGAGTTCCTGGCCGCCGACGGACAAGGCAAGGTTTATGTGAATCTTGAGGACAAAGATACTGTTGCAGTGGTTGATCTGAAGACGAGGAAGGTGACCGCTCACTGGTCAGTGGCTCCTGGCGGCAAGCCGGTAGGTCTCGCGCTTGATCGTGAACACCACACCCTCTTCATCGGTTGCCGCAAGCCTCAAAAGATGATCGTGATGAGTACCGAGAATGGCACAGTCCTAAACGACTTGCCTATCGGAGCGGGTGTGGATGCCACTAAGACTTCAGGCTCAGAAGCTTTCGCGAGTTGTGGGGACGGGACGTTGGTCGTCATTCATAGATCTCCCGACGGCAAATACACAGTGAAGCAATCGCTGACTACCGCTCGCGGCGCGAAGACGATGGATATCGACGCTATGACGCATACGATTTATCTGCCCACTGCGGATTTTGAAGAACCGACACCTGGAACTTCCGCGCGCCCCACTGCCAAGCCGGGATCCTTCAAGATACTCGTTGTGTCTCGTTGATCTTGGCAAAAACGATTAGCCATGCGAAGCTGAAAACCATCAGAGGTGTGACGCTAGCGGTATCTAAACCTGGCGTCCCGCCTCTTTGTCTCCCCGATAACGCAGGTTTAGCGCAAAGCGCACAACTCGGGCAGAGGTTGGGCCGCAGCGTCGCAACTCTTCTCTTCAGCGGCCCGCGACTGAACCGGAATCTCCTTTCTTGCGACTCCTAACAGGTTCGAGTTTTTCCTGTCCGTCCACTGTCAGGCTTCGTCGAAGCAAGCGGTAGGATGTTGAGAAAAAATTGACCTGATTACCCCTCGCCGGATTTGTCGAGCCACTCTAGCCGAGCCACTTAGCAATGATCGGCAAGATCCACTTGCTCGTTTTCTGCGGTCAAGTATTTTCCCGCTGTCTTCAAACGCCACTGGCGATCTTCATGATTCCGTGAATAACCTGCGAACAGAATATGACGACCAGGTTAAAATGACGACCCTTCTATTAAATGACCATTACACGCTTAAAACCTTAAGCTTCGCTTAAGCCTGCGAGCACTAATCATCAGTCGACCCTTTGCAAAACGTTGCTTTGGGCCGAATGAAAAACTCACTATTTTGCGCGAACGAGTGGGCCTGGTTAGTTTCGCCCGCTTTTACCGCATCACCCATTACCGCTGGCGCGCCCTCTAGACGCGCGGTCGGGATACAACGCATCTTTTCGGAGGCACGAGCCAATGCAATTGTCAGCACGCCCGCTTTCCTTGTTTCTTACTGTTCTGAGTTTGACTTGGCCGCTCATTGTCCAGGCGCAGACAGCCACGGGGGTCATCGTGGGAGCAGTCCAGGACTCTGCTGGGTCTGCACTCGTTGGAGCAAAAGTTGAGGTTGATCCTATCGATCGAGAAGTTGTCAGCGACAACCAAGGTCAGTTCCGAATTCCGAACCTGCCACCTGGCAAGTACACCTTGACTGCTTCCTACGTTGGGTTCAAGGCTTTTAGCGGCGACATTACCGTAACCGAGGGCAGAACGGAGAGCGTTACGGCGATGCTGGAGGTTGGTTCAGGGGCGGACTCTGTGATCGTTACCGCTCCCCGGCTGCAAGGTGAAGCCGAAGCCATCAATGTCGAACGCATGTCGTCGCAGATCGTGCAGGTGGAGACCTCAGGCGTGATCCAAAGCCTGCCGAACACCAACGTAGCCGACGCCGTTGGCCGGCTGCCCAGCGTCTCCTCGAACGCGACGAAGGCGAAGGTAAGTACGTGCAGATCCGCGGGACAGAACCACGACTCAATACGCTCACGATCAACGGCGTGAATGTGCCCTCAGTCGAAGTAACTGTGCGCAATGTGAAGATGGACTCAATTCCGTCCAACGGAATTGAGCGTATCGAAGTCTACAAGACGCTCGGAGCCGACCAAGATGCAGACGGGATTGGCGGTACGGTAAACCTGGTAACGCCAACGGCACAGGACAAGGCCACCTATGCCTTAAGCGGAACAACGGGATACAACCCGATTCAGAACGGCTTCTGGCGGGGCGGTTTCGACGGAACCGTCGGACACCGGTGGGGAGCGGACAAGAAGTTTGGATTTCTTCTTGGCGGGTCATGGGATCGCACCAACCGGGGCATCGATGATTTGGAGCCCAGTCAAGGAGTAGGGCAGTTCGCCGATGGCACCAACGTGGCCTACGTGAGTAGCGAGGATTTTCGCTCGTACAACTACTACCGAACGCGGTATGGGTTCGATCTTGGCTTAGACTACAAGATCACCCCTACGATGTCTGTGTATTTGAAGGGTCTCTACTCTGACTTTCATGACTACGGGGACACACACGTATACACGCCCAACGCCGGCACACTCACGGGCACAAGTGATGGTCTGCTCACCTTCGACAATACCGGCAGCTGGCAGTACCGCGAATACATCCGTCGGCCGGATCAGCAGGTCTTGAGCGGCTTGACCGGGGCGCGGCACGAACTGCTGAAAGACGTCATCACTTATGATTTTGCTGTGTCTCGTGGGCATAATATCGGCGGGCAAAGCTTTCCGACCATTTATTTCAATGGACCTTCGAACGTGACGTTCGCAGAAGATCTGAGCAATCCGTTTCGTCCCAAATTGGAAGCGACTGACGGGACTAACGGCTTCGATGCGTCAACCTACGCAGTCAGCGAAGCGACGTCCTACCGGTATCACGCAACGCAACTCAATGTGCAGGGCTCCGCGACTCTCGCGCACAACTACGAGGTTTCCAGCCATCCCAGCACATTCTCTATGGGCGTTAAGATTCGGAACTCCTATTCGACGCAGAGGCAGAACAGTGAGGACCTAGCCGTAAATGGATCCAGCCCGTTTTCTCTGGCAAGCGTAACGGGCAACTACACGAACCCGACCTACTACGACAAATCATTCAACATCGGCTCACAGGCGTACGGGCCGACTCTTGCCTTCGGTAAGGGATTGGCCGCGATTGCGGCAAACGCTGGATCATTCGTTGCCAGTGACACGACCGCGAGCGACGCACAAACTTTCTTCAACGCGGACGAGCGAATTTCCGCAGGTTACATTCAGGATGTGATCTTTTTCGGTCAATTCCGCCTCCAGGGCGGCGTCCGATTCGATAACGGGGCTACTCACTTTCTGGCGAACCAGATCACCTCCGATGCGGCTGGAAACCCGACGATTACCCCGATTCGCCAGGACGCCAGCTACTTCAACGCTCTGCCCAGCGTGGCGCTTCAGTATCAGTTGCAGAAAGACACGAACCTGCGAGCGGTCTACAGTCGCGGTCTGGCGCGGCCCAACATCGGAGACTTGGTGCCGGCCACAATCATCGACCCAAACCAAACGCCCTATCCTACGATCGCTACCGGAAATGCCAATCTGGTGCCGACGAAGGCAAACAACTACGACATACTCGCTGAGCATTTCTTCCAGCCGCTGGGCATTTTGCAGGCAGGTTGGTTCTACAAACAGCTTTCCGACCCCATTTACCCAACAGCCACGCTTATCAACAACTACAACGGCACTGGCCGCACGTATCAATTGACGCAGTCGATAAACGGTCCGAACGCTCATATCCAGGGATTTGAGGCGCAGTGGGAGCAGCGATTCTCGTTTCTGCCGGGGCTGCTGAATGGTTTTGGAGTGAATGTCAACTACAGCCACACGGTCTCCCAGGTGACTTTTCCCAAGGACTTCGACGGCGGCAGGTCAGATAAACCTGCACTCGATCGCAATTCACCGAACGATTACAACTTCAATCTTACCTACGACAAGAGCCGATTTTCAGGACGCTTCGCGATCAGCCATAACGACCAGAGCATCGCAGCCTACCAGTGGACCGCCGGTAGCGGGTCGGCCCAAGATCCGATTTTGGGTTTGCGGGGGCCAACGGGTGACAATTACTTCTATCCGCACACGCAGTTCGATGTTCAGGGCAGTTTTCGGGTATGGAGGGGAGTTCAGATCGTCGCTTCCGGGCTGAATCTCAGCAATGAAGTCTTCGGATTCTATAACGGCAGTCCGATTTACCCGGTTCAGCGTGAATACTACAGGCCAACCACATCGTTTGGGTTGCGGTGGACGATAACGCCCGAACGATAACACAAGGGTGTGGGGCAGCTTTGGGGGCAACTTTCAGTTTTGCACTGTGTAGGGGTATGCGCGGCGCAAAAAAAGCCTCCTGATTTAGCTGGGAGGCTAGAGCCGCGTTAAAGCCTACGCGATGTCAGGCTACCAGTACGCTAAGCGGCGATGGAGTCTCTTAGCGCCTTGACCTTATCGTGCGAAGCAAGAATATGCTTCTGCTGTTTCTGCAGCAAAACTCTTATGGGAGGCGGAACATCTGAAACCTTCAACGCTTCTTCGTAAGCCTTTTTGGCTGCGTCCTCGCCTTGTTCTGCGGTTTCGAGCAATGTGTGGTCGCTTCCGCCGAGTTTTGCTTTCAATTCACCCCATGCCCGATGCACGGTGCCCGTCGCAGTGCCGCCTTCTTCAACCACTTTACCTTCGACCGAGCCCAGTGCAGTCTCAAGTTCAGAAGCAAACTTTCCACGAACCTGTGATTCTTCCTTGAAGTAAGCCTTTGCTGAGGGCGTCTTGAGCTCTGTGCTCAAAGAACTAAACCCGCGCTCACCGTCATGCAGGACTTCAATCACGGTACGAACCACCTTTCCTTCGAATGCCATGTAAGTCACCTCACGCATTCAGATGTTGTGCCGAGGAAGACGGTTGTTTGTGTCATGAACCCGTCTACGCGGACTTCGGTTTTTTACTTACAGCCTTGGTGATACCGATCCTTTTTGGCTTCGCGCTCCTGGGTGCAGACGGCTTCTTATCGGAACTTTTGCCGGCACGGGTATCGGCATAAGAAAAAAGCGTCGAACGAGTCGCGCCAGTCTGCGCAACACTCTTTCGCAAAGCCTCCATGAGGTCGATGACTTTCCCGGCCTTTCTCTCTTCTTCAGGCTGAGGCGCAGGTAGGTTGTTTATCTTCGCCTCGACCAACTCGCGGAGTGCGTCTTCGTATTGGTCCTTGAATCGGCTGATTTCAAATGGGTGGGTGTATGCCTCGATGAGTTGCTTCGCGAGCTTGAGTTGCGCAACGTCAGGGCGAGGCGCGTCCGTGTTCGTCGAGTAATCGCGCGCGTTACGCATCTCGGCGGCAAAGCGCAGAGCGTAGAGCATCATGCCAGGCTGCTCAGGGTCGAGTGGGGGCGCCAAGGTCATCAGGTGCTGCCGGCCACTGAAGACAATCTCCCCAACTCCGATCATCCCGCTGTCGAACATGCTTTGTCGCATCACTGCGAATGCTGTCGCCTGCGGTCCCGGCTTTGGAAAAACGAAATACGGTTTTTCGTACAGTGCTGGATCAATCTCGGCAGCTCTACAGAATTGTGAGATCTCGATTGTCTTCTTGCCAGCAAGGCGCAGATTCTTCAGCTCCTCCGGCTCGACGATAGCGTATTTGCCTTTCGCGTATTCGTAACCTTTAATGATGTCAGCCTTCTCCACGGCACGTTCTTCTGATAAGACCTGGCTTGAGGTTTCAGGTCCGCGCAACTTTGGGGCGATATGCAATGACGTTTTGCTCGCGCCAGAATCTACTACTTCGTTATCGTCCGCCGTCTCGCCCGGTGCAGTAGCCCCCGAGGTTATGCCCTGGCGCCGTACGCGAGTCATCGTATTGCGGTCCAATTCATGAAACGAGAATGGTCTGGTAGTGCTGGTAGCCGGGTAGATATCGACCGCGAATCCAACCAGCGAAATCTGGATAGTGCCGGACCACAAAGGACGTGCCATAGTCGCTCTCTCTTCGGTTGAGTCTTGCAATGGGGAAGTTGGATGCCTACCGCAAAAAATAAAGAGTCATTTTATTTTGCCTCCTACACAAGAAAAGCATCATAACCAGATAGAAAGGTTTGGACGAATTCGCAGGCTGGCTGTTTTGCCCCGTTCGTAACGCCTTCTACGGAGAAATGATGGAAGACACACGAACTTCAAGTATGGCGATGGCGGGGTCACGCGCCGAACTCCACCGCATCGATGGCAATGAAGCAAACGCGTCCGGCGTTTCCTGGTCTGCTGTCTTTGCAGGCGGTTTTGTAATCGCAGCCTTATCGCTGATCCTGCTTGCTCTAGGTACCGGTCTCGGCTTTGCATCTGTTTCTGTCTGGCCTGGCTCGGGCGTATCTACTTCGACTGTCGGCGCGAGCGCAATCCTGTGGCTCATCGTCACCCAACTGATAAGCGCATCCATGGGCGGCTATTTGGCTGGCCGGCTGCGAACGAAATGGGCGGGGATTCACAGCAACGAAGTCTATTTTCGAGATACTGCTCACGGCTTTTTGGCGTGGAGTGTTGCCTGCGTTGTAAGTGCCGCTTTCCTCACGTCTGCGGCTGCCGCGTTTGTAGGGTCGTCAGCGGATTCCGACGGCACAGGAACCCACGCCTCGAACGGAGGGTCGGAGACGAACACATACTTTGCCGACTCGCTTTTTAGATCGGACGGTTCAAAGCCGGAATCCGAAGTTGGGCCCGCAGGCCGCGAAGCAGCAGCCATATTTATGTATGGCCTGCAACATGGCGAGCTTTCATCAGCTGACAAAAGCTACCTCGATCAGCTTGTGATGGCGAAAACCGGCGCGAGTCAAGCGGATGCAGATAGTAGAGTTTCGAACGCGTTCGTGGGCGCACAGACCGCTGCCGAAGCTGCGCGCAAGGCACTTGCCCACGCTCTACTCTGGACATTCGTCGCTCTGTTGATCGGCGCTTTTAGTGCAAGCCTGGCCGGAACTATCGGCGGTAGGCAACGTGACCAGGTAGTCATGATCTGAGACTGCCAGCAGAACCGTAACCGGCTTCTGTTCGGCAAGGAACTATTTCAAGGAGCATTCTATGCGTTCGATTCTGCTTCTACTTCTAGGCGTGCCAATCCCCATAGTCATTCTCATCGCGCTCTTCAGCCATTGATGTTTGCTGACGGGCGACGCAAGCCCTCGAACTCCCCTTTGCCAACTGTTCGACGACCCAAAAACATCTCAACGCATCTGTGCTTTCACGAAATCCATCGCTTGCTAAAAGGTTGCGGTCCTTATGGCCGGGGGCGGCAGCCAGGCGGTGGCTACCTCCTGGACGTGCTTCACCTTGAATTGAGATAGTTTCTCACGGATTGGGTGGCAAGCCGCAGAGGTATCGGAAGGGCAAGGAGACCAATTGCGTCGATCGCTAAGCATGCTGTTGTGGTTATCGGTGATGCGGCACGCTTGGGCGTAATTGTCACACTCACTGATTGCTTAGCCACTACGAAACACCGAGGTGTTAACCCCGCAGCTTGGATGCGTGTACTTCGCAAACTGCGGCCATGAGGCGGAGCTCTGTCAGGCAGCCGAGCACGTGCACCGCAAAATTCGGGCAATTCGGGTAGTCGCAGAGATACTCAGTAAGTTCCTCCTCGCGGCCGTCTGGAGCCGTGAGGCCCGTTTTGATGGTTACCTGAGGCATTTTCCTAAGTTTGGATACGTCCATTATCTATGGGCGAGGGATCCGGCACAAACGATTTTTGCGGCGTCTGCGATCGTTCGCGGCACATGTTGATTGTGGACTACCGCTGATTTTGCAGCACAATCAGACCGCAGAGTCCACACGCTGTCAGAAATGACAGTAGCTCCTTCGACACCTTGCGCCTAGCATGGCCTGTGGCCTAGCCTGCGGGGCAATCTCATTACCCCTCCATAGCCAGAAACCGCGTGACGAAGGGCGGGCATCTAAACAAGAAAGGGTGTCTGTATGACTCAATTAGATTTCAAGCGCGCTTCCCATAAAAGAGAGATTGGTTTGGGTCGTCGGATACGCCGGTTCACGCTTATGTTTGGGCTGCCCCTCATCCTGCTAGTGGCTGCTGGTTGCAAGAAGCCTGAAACTCCAACGCCTGAAGCACAACAGCCTTCGCCGCAGACCACTCCCGCGGCGGCGCCTGCAGCGACGCCCGCAGCGGCGCCAGCACCCACGCAGCCGGTGCCGTCGTTCTCAGCAGCGCAAAAAATTGGAATGTTCGTCTATCCAAAGTCAAATCAAACCCACGATCAGCAATTAATAGACGAAGCCGATTGCTACAACTCAGTTCAGCAGCAGACGGGCATAAATCCAGAGGCAGCGGCCCCGCAAGCTCCGACAGCCGCTGATCAGAGTGCGGCGGCGGAGCAGGGCGCGGCAGAAGCACCAGATGCTAAGGGCGGCCGTGTGAAAGGGGCTGCCAAGGGAGCAGCGGGCGGAGCTGTCATCGGAGCAGTCGCGGGGAGCGCGGGTAAAGGAGCGGCCATAGGAGCAACCGCCGGGACCATAGTAGGCGGGCGGCGACAGCACAAGGCGAACGAAAAGGCCGAGGAACAAGGAGCTCAGGCCGCGGTCAGCCAGCAGCAGCAAGCCTATGATCAGAGCAACGCTCAATATAACCAGCAAATCAGCACGTTCAAACGGGGATTCTCGTCGTGTATGAGTGCGCGTGGTTATTCTGTGCAATAAGTGCGAAATCGGGGCGTCGCGAATGACGATCCTCAGCGCCCAATGCGTTCGCTACTTTCTGATTGACACTCTTTAGGGGTAAATAGAACCGCAGATCTCTCCACTTCGCTCCCCCGGTTTTCCTGTTGAGATGAGTGGCTCCGGCGAACTCCATGCGGTTTTCCTTGAGAGAAAACCGCAAGCGTGGTCATAGCGAGTGCTGTGAGGTAGGAAATCCGGGTACGCTTCGGTCGAGATGACAAGTCTGTTTGGGTGCTGAGGTTTGCGGTTCGTCAACGATGGGTTCTCGGGTGGAGCGCGGAGGAGAAATTTGCGGTCGGCCTTGCTTAGAAAATGCGCCCTACGCGAAAGAAGAACCTTGCGCGGCCGTAGGCGCCTACCGCCCCTGCGACTTCGACCGGCCCAAAGATCGTGTTTACGACAATCCCAATTGCGCCATCCATTGGAAGATTCGGTGGCTTTGGACCGAGTGGCAGTTTGTATGTCTTCCCCAACTCGTATAGTCCGACGAGATCGACCGAACTTCCCAGCAAGGGCGGCAGTTTTGCCAACTCTCGGATATACCCAATTTGTCCCAGGAAATATTGGTTGGTGAGCAATTCGTTCGTGCTCCAGGCAACCAGGCTTTGCGAGCCGCCTAGCGAGAATGCTGGTATTCCCGTTTTGAATCCATAGCTGCTTCCGGCAGAAGCAGCTAAGAAAAGTGAAGAGGGGTCATTCAGGCGGAAAAAGCTTTGGGATTGGATCTCAGAGAGTGGAAACGCTCCTGGAGCGGCTGGATTAGCGTTAAACCCCTTTGTGTACATCTGAAGGCTCGCACCGGAGCGGGGTATCACAGGGTTATCCAGGGTGTTCAGCTCGTACTGCAGTCTCACATCCCCGGTGCTGCCCGAAACCGTGGGCACAACAGCCGAATTCCCGATTTCTGGGAACAGCTTTTTATAACCACCTTCATATCCAAGCCGCAATTCGCCGGTATTTCCAAATCCATATCCCACATCCGCACCGCCGAGAAATTGCCGTATGCGGTAACTGGCGATCAAATTGTTCCCAGAGAAAAGGTTAAATTGAGTGCTGTTCACTCCGGCCCGGGGCGCGACGAACCAATCGCTTGTAGGAGTAAATGGGTGATAGTACTCGCTATCAAGCAAGTATTGTGAACCCACAATCACGTCGTTCCGCAATTCAGACCGATAGCTGCCGAAATCCAGAAATGTGATTCTGCCTCCGATGCTGAAGAGCACTTGGTTGTAATCCGAGCCGTCAATCAAGATGAGGGGACGTACTATGGGTGGCGCGTACGACTTAGGCTCCGTTTGAATTTCCAGTCCCCGTCTTCCTTCCTTTTCAACCATTGAATAGCCGACGTTCGAGAAGCGGCCCTGGCCGGAGAGCTTCATCATCTGCTGATCCAATTTCGCTACGTCCACTGGTTTGCCAACCGCTATGGACAACTCCTTCTCGATAGAATCGGCCGACCCGCGACCGTTACCAGCGACCTGGACAAACTCGGGAATAGGTGTTGGTTTCTGCCGGGCATCCCGTTCAGCCAGGTATTGCCGCCACTCGGCTTTGCTTACCGAGAAGGCAGAGAGCACCTTCGCCTTTGAAGCAGCCGCGTCGTAACCAGCCTTGATGATTGCATCGGCAGCGCTGTAATCGGCAGAGTTGTACTTTTGCAACGGCACCGTTACAAGCAGGTCCGCCTGCTCCATGGAGAGAAGTTCGTTCGCAGCAATCATGACGGACATGGATCGATTCAGTACCCCAAAGCTCGAGAGGGATGCCGTGGGACTGAGTGGAGCGGTCTCCAGATGGATTCCAATGACTATGTCGGATCCCATATCTTTCGCAACGTCGATCGGAATATTGTTGAGCAATCCACCGTCTGCGTAGATGTGATCCCCTGACCTGACAGGTGTGAAGACTCCCGGAAGAGACATCGTAGATCGTAATGCCAGTGCGAGAGGGCCGCTGCGGAATACGTGTCGCTTGCCCGACACCAAGTCCGTCCCTACACAGGCAAATGGAATGGGAAGATCGTTGAAGCTCTTAAGCTCAGAATAGGGAAGGGCAATTCGGTCAAGGATCAGAGAAACCTGTTGACCTGTATTGAAGCCTGCCGGAAACTGCAGCCCATTGCGCAGCCCGAATTCGAGACTGCTTGGAACTTCATGAGCGTCTTGTTTGCGTCGAAACGAGAGCTCCTGGAAGGGTGTCTGGCCTCTCAGGACCTCATCCCAATTGATCCCGTTGACGACCTCTCTCACCTCTGCGGCGGATCTTCCTGTCGCATAGATCCCTCCGACTAAGCCGCCCATGCTGGTACCGGCGATGTAACTTACTGGAATATGGTGTTCCTCCATCCACTGCAGAACTCCGATATGAGCAAGCCCCAGCGCACCGCCGCCTTCGAGAACGAGACCAAGCTTTGGACGCGCGGTGGGGGCCTGCTTTGCCGCCTCCTGGGCGGCGCCAACATTGCCAGGCAATAGAACGCAGGATAGAAGCAATGATTGGACGGCTCGAAGTCCCATGGTTGCCCTTTGGACCTGCTGCCATAACCGGCGTGTCAAACCGTGCAGGAACCGCTAACAATCGGGGAGGATGCAGGGCTAAACTGGCTGATAGTTCGAGTTCTGAGTTACGACGGTTAATTGCTTGCTCTCGCCGTTTATCTGTGTGTTCGCTACGTGGTTTGTGCCGTCAGGCAGCTTGGCGAAATGTGCTGCGATGGTCACTGCATCTTTCGCGTCGTCGAGGTAACTCGAAACCTGAATGCTCTGAATTGCTTTCTCCTGCTTGTTGAACACAAGGGTCACCGAATCGTTCGGCTTGATGTAGTTCTTGATGACGAGCGTGACATCCTCGCCTCCTCCGCCTGCCTGGTGAGAGACGTTGCCAGCCTGGAAGGCCTGCTGGAGCTTCGCTGGATCCGGCTGCGTATATTGCTTTGCCAGATCGGCAATCTGCTCTCCGTAGTCCTTGAACTCAGCTTGTTTCTTCTCGACTGCATGCTGTTTGAGCCTGCCGCCACTGGGCGGCGCAGCTTGTGAGCTACCGATCTGGGTCTTCTGCTGCTGACCATCGGGTCCCACGCTGACCTGGAAGGTTTGTTGCTTCTTTACCTCACCCTTGATGCTCGTCGTCTGCTGTTCTTGCCAGGTGTAACGAGCGAGCGCCTGCTTATTGGCCGCGGAAGCCTGTTTGACCTCGGCAAGTCGCTGCTGTAGTTCCGGGCTCTGCGCATGGAAGGGCAAAGCGGAAAAAAACAGAGCAGCAACGGCGCCAGCCATCGGGAGCACGAGTGCGGTCTTTGAACTATGCGCGAGTTGGATTTTCATGCTTTCTCCTCTTCTGTGTAACTGTCGTAATAACCTGGACTTCGTATCCAGCAAAGCAAGGCTCTCGTACCTTGGTATCTCGTCATAACTCCACGATGCTCCAACTGGTATCGGGATTGAATTCTGTCATTGCGGATGCTATCTGTGTGGTGGTCGTGCCCAGGTCTTTTTGGAGCAGCACACCATCCTGATTCATGATGAATGTCATCACCCCCGAATTGCCGTATTCAGCCGGATAGGCGACGAAAGCAAATCCCCCCAACATCTTGCCGCCGGTCACGTAGTCCTTCGCGCCTCCTGGCGCGAGACTGCCCTGCCGGGTCAGCATCCGAAAGTAGTAACCATAGAAAGGCTGATGCGCGTCCGCCTTTGCGCTATATCCTTCGGAGGTTGCGTAAGCCACCAGGGGTCCGAGCGGACTTCTTGGCTGACCATCGACCGGATCCCAATACAAGCCATTCCGTTTGCCCGGGTCGCTGATGAACTTCAAAGCGTATTGCCTGGTGCTTCCGTCGCCGTGTCGCTCGGAGAAGTAGACCGCTTGAGCGTCGGCAAGAGCTCCGCAAACGTCGATGACCGCCAGTTCATTGCGGCCGATGCGGCGCCGCAAAATCTCTTCCCTTCCCGCAGCCGTGTCGAAAAACCACTGGCCGGCGCCATTTTGTTTCAGCGGGATGGGGAAAGCAAAATTGTCAGCTCCAATCAGCAGGGCCGCGGTCCCATCAGGCATCTTGCGCCAGCGGTGCATTTCCTCATAGCCCTTTACAAATGCCCCGGTCGTGGCTTTGTCCTGCACGGCATCTCCAGACGAGATCAGCTCTTTCGAACCCGGACCGAAGATCGCCAGCACCTCATTCTGATCGCCTGATTTTGCCGCTTCCACTAACCTCTTGCCCGCTTCGTCAGGGGACGCGAACTCGCTGTACGAAGGTTTGTTGGGCTTGTTGTTGCAGGCTGCAGTAGAAGCGATGAGCACCAGGAGCACCCAACGCGCCCTAACTACGGTTCTGCGGCCAGCAAGCGGCATATGTGTGCTCAGAACCAGCGACATTCTTATCCTCCCGAATGTTCGGCGATAAGTACTTCACCAATACTGCTCGGCAAACCTGTCCTCTGCCGCTCGCCGCGATCTTACCTCCGGCCTCCCCAGCCGCCGCCACCACCGCGGCTTGCGGAGCCTCGAGCGCTTGCCTCTTTGGACTGCCATCCTCCGCCTCCGCTGTTGAAGGCTGATGACCCGCTGCTCTTTGCCTGCTCACCCCAGCCACTGGAGGTTGAACTGGTCTTCGGAGTGTTAGAACTTGAGCCTTGCCAACCGCTCCCGGTATTTTTGTAGGCGTTTCCATCCGCTGCCGCATACTTATTGCCGCTTGCGGTTTCTCCCACCACAGCGCTGTTATTCGCGCCAGACGCGCCATACGCCCGGCCGCCATTCGAGGTTTGCACCGAGCCCGTCGTTCCCTGTGAGGTCGTTTGGTGCTGCGAATACGCAGTTTTTCCGTTCTTTGAGACCGCCGAAGCCCCAGAGTTCCCGTAAGCGCTGGAACTTTGCACGGTGGACGCAGAGGCCCCCGTCCTGGGGTTGTAGGCCTGCGCTGCGCCTGCTGAGCCGTAGGCATTTGAGGTGGAAGCACCACGGGCAGCAGTCCCGGTATACGGGTTGTACGCCCGGCCGGCGCTTGCGCTGCCATAAGCATTTGAGGCAGTGCCTCCGCGGGCGTACGTCCCGGTGTTCGGGTTGTAGCCTGCGCGAGCCTGTGCGGAGCCGTACGGGCCGTACGCCGAGCCACGCCAGGCACTGTTTCCGTAGTACGCCCCGCCGCGGTACACCACCGCGGTGGTGCCATGCCAGCCACAGTTCCAGCTGCTATAGCCCCATCCGCAACATCCGTTGTTCATCATTGCCCCAACCGCGATTCCGACTCCGAAGGAAAGCACAGCGGTCGTCGCCACGGCTGCGGCGCTGTATCCCGGGGTGGTGTAAGGGGCGCCGTAAACCACCGTGGGATTGTACTGGGGAACATAGACTACCTGCGGATTCGCAGGCTGAATCACGATCACCTCCGGCGATTGCTGCACGACCGTAATCTGTGAGCCGGACTTCAGATTGCCTGCTGCCTGCGCTTTTGCACGCAATACTTGAACGGCCGCCATGACATCGGCGGCCTGGGTGCCGTACGCTTCTCCCAACGCTGAGGTCCAACTGAGGTTCTTGGCCAGGTTGTCGAGCACCGAAGGGAATTGTGTAAGTGCCTTTACGCTCGGGTCCCACGATTCTTTATCAACGGCCTGCATTAAAGCACTGTCCTTGAGATCCTTGTGCTGCTGAAGCCAGTTGCTGGCAGCGGTAACCTGATCAGGGAACGTCGCGCCTGAAAGAATCTGGGCGACGAGGGAATCGGGATACAGCGCGATGGGCGCAACCAGTTGTTGGAGCTCCTCAGCGGACAATGGCGTACCTTGCCCGGAATACTCCGTTCCTGCCGCGGGTTGGGCTTGGCCTTCTGCCGCGGGTTGAGATTGGCCGACAGCTCCAAGGGGTGTTGAAGTGATGACGAGCAGTGTCGACAGGGCCATGGATATAAACTGTTTCGCGAAAGTCCCACTCATACTCTTTTCTCCGCGCGCGAACGAGGCGTCGATCGACACCTCGAACCGCCTATCATCGTGCCGCGCGACGCTTTTGCCTACTGACACTTATGACAGGGGCGCGCGCTGGATAAGCGTCATGTCTTGTTCCGTCTGCTCTATTGCGTCGCCATCGGCAAAGACTGTCTCTATTTTCTTGACGGGAGGCGGATTCCACTTCCCGGTCAGCGCCGCGCTCTGCGGCGAGTAGAGCGTTTGGCGCCACAGGCATCCAACGGCTGGCGCGCGCACAACCGAAGTCATAGCTTGTTGAGCTTCGCCGGTTCAGAGATGAGCATTGCAGGTATCTGGCGTGCCAGAAAACTGGCAGAAGTTACAGCGAAGCACCTACTCTTTAGAAGCACGCTGCTGCTTATTTGTTGTGCGCAGCGCGGCAAACGCTCAACGATGAACCTGCGTGCTCAGAGCGTGGCCGTATCCTCTATATCTCTACGAGCAGCGTTGGGAGCAGGGTTGGGAGCAGGGTTGGCTCGCGCGGCCGGCAGTGAATCGCTGCCCGCCTGCGTGGCGGGGAGCACTCCTTGTCCCCGAACTTGACACTAGCCGGCCACTCAACTCTCTTGCCATTGCCTCCGAAATAAACTACTTTGGCCTCAATATGCACCGTTCAGGCATCTGGGCAAACCATGATTCATCCTGGGCGGTTCGCCTTCGGGCCACGGATGAAGAACTCGGCAGAATCCTCCATGGCAAGGTGATCAGCGGCCTGGATGGATTGCGTGTCCTGGCCGTTGGCCTTGTTCTCATCGATCACTTTCTGATACTCGATCATATCTATGGCACACACCCTGACACCCACGCCAGAACCGGATCCCTGGGCGTCATGGTTTTCTTTGTGTTGAGCGGATTCCTGATTACCTGGATGCTCCTCAAGGAGTACCGCAAGACGGACGCAATTTCTCTCTCGAGTTTCTATCGGCGGCGAGCCTACCGCATCTTTCCCACGTTCTACTGTTGCTGGATACTCACGACCCTTGTCTACGTCCTGGTCCACCAGAACAACTGGAAGACAGCCGCTCTTTCATTTTTTTACTTTATGGATTACGGTCGAGCGTTTGCTCCGGAGAACGTTCAGCCGTGGATGCAGATGTGGATTACCTGGTCGCTTGCGATCGAAGAAAAGTTCTATCTTCTTTGGCCCTTGCTACTGCTGTTTCTTCTGAAACGGCCATCCATCGCGCGGAACGTTGTGGCCGTGATCCTTGGGCAGTGGACGTATCGCGCCGTTCTATTTCTCGTTGTAAAAGTCAGCCCCAGCTACTTTTATTCCACGTTCGACATGCGCGCGGATGCTCTGCTGATCGGATGCCTGGTAGCTATTCTGCTCGAAAAGGAACGTACCCGGCTATTCTGCTGCCATTTGCTGCGCAGTCAATGGTGGGCTTTGCTTGCTCCGTTCGCGTTGCTGGTGATGCTGCTCGTACCCGCCGAGGGCAGAGTTGCAACGTTGCTTGCGTTCTCAGCTCAGCCGGTGCTGATCGCCGTGATGCTATTGCATGCCGTCTACTGGGGAGAGAAATCGTGGACTGTATGCAGAACTGCCCCGGTTCGCTTGGCAGCACACCTTTCGTATGCGCTCTACCTTTATCACCCATTAGCGGGAAAAATTACGAAAGAGCTGAATATGCCCCACCTCGGCTTGAGTGCCTTTGCTCTTACGCTCATGCTGTCGATTGCGTCTTACTATCTGATCGAGCGCCCGTTCATGCGGATGCGTGACCTTTCGAAGTCTCTGCCGGCAGCCAAAGAAGCGGGGAGGATTGCGGCAGTGCCGGGGGAGATTTGAGCCTTTCCCGCTTGAAGCTCGCTCGGGAAACTGTCGCCAACCAGAGGCCAAAAGGCCCAGTCCTTGCAACGATGGCAATGGTGCGCTTTGGCTTGGCATTTGTTATATGGCAGTCAGCCTGACGGCGGGCCTAATCGCGGTCGCGCACGGATCCGCCGTGGCACGGTCTTTTGCCTGAGCTACGGCATAAGCACGGTGCAGCAATGCCACTGCGCTAACACCATTGACGCTGCTTTCGCTCGCTGATATCGTTTTTAGTAACAACCTCAGGCGATGGAGTTCGCCGACAATGCTCGATCACCCGATCGATGCTGATGACTCCTAGAAAGATCAGGAGACCCATTGGGCAAGACGCGCATTGTCAAAGTTATCTCTGACCAAATCATGATGTTGACGTACCTGGGCCGGTGGATTCCCATTGCCGCCCTGGTGGGCATCATGGGCGGTTCTGCTTCAGCCCTGCTGCTGGTCTCGCTTGAACTTGCTACCAACATCCGAGAACGTCATGTCTGGCTGATCCTGCTGCTTGCACCGGCAGGGTGGGTGGTAGGGCTTCTCTACAAGCACTTCGGCTCTTCTGTTGAGCCGGGGAATAACCTCATCCTTGAACAGACACACGATCCCACCGCGGTCATCCCTTTCCGGATGACGCCGCTCATCCTTTTGGGAACCTTCGTGACCCACCTTTTTGGTGGCTCCGCGGGCCGCGAAGGAACCGCCATCCAGACGGGCGCGTCCCTTGCCGATCAACTTTCCGGGCCGCTCCGTCTCACGCCGCATGATCGACGGATTCTGCTCATGGCCGGCATCAGTGCGGGGTTCGCTTCTGTGTTCGGCACGCCACTGGCCGGCGCCATGTTCGGCTTAGAAGTGCTGGCGATTGGCAAGGTCAACTACGACGCGATCGCGCCCTGCATCATGGCCGCCTTCGCAGGCGAACTCGCGACCAAGGCCTGGGGAGTCCATCACACGATCTACCGGGTCACGGAAGTTCCGGCGATGAGCATCGGCGGTGTGATCTATTCCATGATCGCGGGTGTTGCGTTTGGGCTGGCGGGGATGGGCCTGGCAAAGTTGACCCACCTGGTTTCGAAGACTGCGCAAAAATATATTCCCAGCACGCCGCTGCGCCCTCTCGCCGGCGGTTTGCTCATCACCCTTGCAGTATTCGGCATCGGTACTTCGAGAACGCTTCGATACCTCGGCCTGGGCATTCCCACGATCGTGGCCTCTTTCGATTCGAAACTGCCACCGTACGAATTTATTTTCAAGTCGCTCTTTACCGCGCTGACGCTGGGCACAGGATTCAAGGGTGGCGAGGTCACACCGCTGTTCTTCATCGGTTCCACCCTGGGCAATGCTCTCTCGCATCGATTGCCACTGCCCTCTTCGCTGCTGGCCGGGATGGGATTTGTCGCGGTGTTTGCCGGGGCGGCCAATACTCCCATCGCCTCGACGCTCATGGCGGTTGAGCTATTTGGCGCGGAGGCCGGGGCATTCGCCGGGATTGCCTGCGTGATCAGCTATCTCTTCTCTGGACATGCGGGCATTTACAAATCGCAGCGAGTGGGAAGAAGCAAGCACTTGAATAACAGCGCAGAGGAAGGTCTGTCGCTGGCGCTGGTCGCCAGGATGCGCGACATACCAGACGATATCGATCTGGAAGATCTCAACGATTTTGGCTACATCGGGGAACATGACATGAAGCACCGGGGCGTTCTACGGCTGTACTTTTCCGCCTCTGAGATGAGGAAGGCCGACTCCTGGTGGAAACGTATTGCGCCGCAGACGCTTGGAGCCTATTTGCTCCAGCAGGCCAAAGACCATGGAATCGAACAAGCCCTGCTCCACCGTGTCATTGGCGGCTATTTGAAAGGCCAGGATCTGGCCATGGAGACGGGAGAGATTCCCCCGGCCCGGCTGCCGCAGTGCCTGGAACTTGTGGGCGACGAGCAAGACCTGCAGGCGTTTGTCGAAGACAACAAAGACTACCTGCAGAAGGTTCGCGTTGTGTTTCTGCACGGGAGAGAAGCGGAAATAGAGGCAGCCATCGAACGCGAGGAACTGGAAGAGGCCTTAGAGATGGAGCACGTCGAAGGGATCCCTTTATCCAGCAAAGAAGACCGGGCACTATCAGACTAGGGAATACCGGGCCGGCTTCGGCGAGGATGGGCACAGGTCGCGAACTACACTCTTGCGGTTGAAACGCTTATAGGCGAACCTACCTCTATACCGTTGTTTTGTCGTTGTTGGTGTCGTTGCCTTCAGACGGCAGTTTCACCGTGACCATGAACGACCCGTCGCGCTTTGCGCGAAAGTGCCGGAGACTGCCTGCGGGCAAGTCTCATTTCTCTCAACCCATGACCTGGAGCCCCGCTTGAACCTGCAAATGAAATCGCGCCTCGGCCTGATGATGTTTCTGGAGTACTTCACCTGGGGCTCGTGGTACGTCACGATCAGCACCTGGCTCTCGTCCTCCTTGCACTTCAGTGGTGAGCAGGTCGGCATCGTGGGTGGGGCAACGGCGGTGGGCGCGATTGTGGCCCCGTTCTTTGTGGGTCTGGTCGCCGATCGATTTGCGGCAACGCAGAAGATCCTCGGCTGCCTGCATCTGACCGGTGTGGTGCTGCTGCTGGTCGCTGCGCGCCAAACCACCTTTCCCGCGCTGTACGCGATCATGCTTTTGTACTGTCTCTGCTTCATGCCGACGATCGCGCTGACCAACTCGCTTTCGTTTCGCCAGATGAAGGATCCGAAGCAGGAGTTTGGAACGATCCGCGTACTGGGCACCCTCGGCTGGATCGTCGCCGGCCTCTTTATCGGCTCGCTTGGTCTCGAAGCAACAGAGCGCCCGGTCGAAATCGCGGCGGCCTGTTCGCTGCTGATGGGTCTCTACTGCTTTACGCTCCCCGACACACCTCCCCTGGCCCGGGGAGAGAAACTTTCGATTGGCAAGCTGTTTCCGAAAGAAGCGCTCACCCTGCTGAAGAATCGTTCGATGGCTGTGTTTGCCATTGCGTCGCTGCTCATTTGCATTCCGCTTCAGTTTTACTACGCCTTTACGAATCTCTATTTCAACCAGAGCGGCGTGCATGACGCGGCCGGCAAAATGACCGGCGGCCAGATGTCCGAGCTGGTTTGCATGCTGCTGATTCCCTGGTTCTTTCGCCGTCTGGGCGCCAAGTACATGCTGGTTACGGGCATGCTCGCCTGGGCGGTGCGCTACGCCTTGTTCGCCTATGGCAATGCCGGCCCGCGGGTTTGGATGTTCTGGGTTGGAATACTCATTCATGGTATCTGCTATGACTTTTTCTTCGTCACCGGTCAGATTTATATCGACCGCAAGGCGTCGCCCGCTCTACGCGCGGCCGCACAGGGATTGATTTCGCTCATCACTTACGGCCTCGGGATGTTTATCGGCTCGTGGCTTTCGGGCGCCATCGTGCAGCATTATGGCACCGTGGCGGCCGATGGCACTTTGCTGTATGCCTGGCGCGCCATTTGGATCTGGGCTGGCGGCTTGTCTGCAGTCGTGCTGGTAGGTTTTCTGTTCACTTTCTCTGATAAGGAGGGGGAACCTGAAACGATCAAAGGTTTGCCTGCAGACAGGCGGTTGCCTGATGCGGTGGTTTAGGGGAAGGCAAGCTGTTTTTTGCTCAGCATGAGGTGCTGGGCAGGCGTAGCAAGAAGATCAAGTCCCGTGGAGTCTGGCCTGAGCGAAGTTGAATGGCGACGGCTGTAAACCGCGGGTCCCTCCACTTCGCTCTCCCGGTTTTCCTGTTGAGATGAGTGGCTCCGGCGAACTCCATGCGGTTTTCCTTGAGAGAAAACCGCAAGCGTGGTCATAGCGAGTACTGTGAGGTAGGAAATCCGGGTACGCTTCGGCCGGGATGACAATTTTAGTAGAGCCTGAACGACCACAGCTTATTGCCGGTCGCGCAGATCACGTATTGATGCCCGTCGAGCATGTAAGTTTGCGGCGCATTCGTGACTCGTCCGATGCGGGTGCTCCATAGGATGGCGCCGGTTGCTGCGTCATGCGCGATCAGGCTCTCGTTGCCATCTCCTGAGAAGACCAGACCACCCGCGGTCGAAAGCACCCCACCGCCGCCACCCAGCGTAAAGTAGCGGTGTCTCCATTTAGCCTTGCCGGTCTTATAGTCAATCGCCGTCAGGTAGCTTCCCGCGGAACCGACCTGTGCTTCGTCTCTACCGCCCAGCCCCATGGAGCCGCGCGGGTCAGTCTCCATTAGATAGTAGATCGCAAACGTATCGTTCTCAGATACATATAACAGGTTGGTCTGGGGCGAGAAAGCGGGTGGCTCCCAGTTCACGGTTCCGCCTGAATTGGGCGACACGAGTGAGCCGGGCACCGATGCATCCTTCGATGGATCACGCTTGGGACCGCCAACCTCATCCATGCTAGTTGCCCAATTCGTGGTAAGACCGTACTTGCTTGTGAGCAGGTGCTCGCCGGTCACTCGATCTACTACAAAAAAGTACCCATTGCGCGCCGCGGTCACCACCATCTTCCGCATCTTCCCGTTGAACAGGCCATCCACGATCACGGGAGTTTGTGCCGAATCATAATCGTGCATGTCGTGGGGCGAGGTCTGGTAGTACCAGGCCATCTTGCCGGTTTCCACATTCAGCGCGATGAGCGAGCAGGTGAAGAGATTGTTCTGGTCACCACGGGTGCCGGTGGTAAAAGCAGGAGTGGGATTGCCTGTCCCGAAGATGTAGAGCTTCGTACTCGGGTCGTACACTCCCGGCATCCACGGTTGCGCACCACCATGACGCGCCGCGTCCAGGCTCTTCCAGGTGTCTACTCCGAGATCGCCTTTCTCCATGGGGACCGTATAGTGCTTCCACTGCAGTTCGCCGGTTTCGGGATCGAACGATTGCAGGAAGCCTGGCGAATCGATGTCGTTGCCCACGCCCACCAGCACATGGTTGCCGACCACAATGGGAGCAGTGGTTGAGAAATAGCCCTCATCGAGGACTGCGATTTGCTTGTGCCATCTCTCCTCGCCTGTTCTTGCATCGAGTGAAACCACGTAGTCGTCCGGTGTCTCCATGTAGAGATAGTTGTTCCACATTCCGAGACCACGATTGCCAATGTGCGTTCCGCCCTTGGTTTTCCAGAAGTAATGCCATAGTTCGTGCCCATCGCGAGCGTCGACCGCCCACGCATTGTCAGGCATCGTGAGATAGAGGACCCCGCCCACCTGGAGCGCGGAACACTTGATCGAGCCACCCTCAATCGAGATATCGCCCGGACCTTCGCCACCGACGATCACAGGTGCGTCCTCTTGGTTGCCATCGCGGCCTCTCCTGCCCGTCGGCTTCTTGACTGGGCCCTCCGTCACTTCTGACATCCATGCGAGGGTCAGTTGCTTCACGTTCAAACGATTCAACTGAGTGAGCGCGCTGTGCCGTCTGCCGGTGAAGTCGCCGTTGTAGGTTGGCCACGCATCCTTCAGTGGCTTCTTGAGATCGTCGGGAGCAACGCCAGTGACTTGCCCAAAGGTGAGCATGGAAGAAAGCAGAAGCGATGCGGGAAGAAGAATTTTTGCAACCATCATTTCAGTGTCACCAGGTAGGCCGTCACATCGTGAATGTCTTTATCTGTGTAAACCGGCAGCAGGTCCTTATGCGCCCGCAGTGGATCCTCGATCACGATTTTCGGCCCGCCGCGCCCTCGCATAAAGGTGCGGATTGTACCATCTGTCGCTTTCAGAGTGACAAAGAAATCATCGACGCGTACCAGTTTCCCCTGCAATCTCTCGCCGGACGGTAAAGTAACGGAGACGGTGGCAAGTGAGCCTTCCGTCTTCTTGCCGCGTACTCCGCCGGTCACCCACTGGTTTTGCAAAGCCTTCGGGCTTGCAACTCTTGATGCGATGCCGCGCAGGTCGCCTTCAGCGGAATGACAGCCTGCACAGGACTTCTTGAAATATGCGGCTCCATCGCCGGCATTGCCGGTAACGATATCGATAGGTTGTTGCTCACTGGGCGGAGCGCCGGAGTTGCCTATGGTAACAATCACGCTGCGAACATAAGCGGCCACAGTCTTCGAATCATCGATGCTGAGAGGAATCGCCGGCATGCCCATCGCCTGGCGGCCACCTTGAATGATAGGAACGATCCCTTCGCCGTCCTGGTCGACCAAGGCAACCTGTGACCGTAGCAAATTGGGGCCACCCATATCGCCGCCGCGCAGATCTTTTCCATGACAGCCCTGGCAGCTCACGCCGTACAGTGTCTTTCCCCTTGCAATGACCGCGGGATCGATCGGTGGCCGCTTTTGCCCGGGTACAAATCCGCCTACAGGTCGCGGCGGTTCTTCTGCCGCTGCTGGTGTTTGTGCCAGGCACCTATGGATTGAGAAGACCAGAAACGCCAGACACACTGCAGCAATCGATCGATACCAAACGCGCATCTCTCCCCTTTTCAACTCGAATGATCACGTTCAGAACTGGAGACTACAGACCGAGGAGAGCGCTGCTTGCCTTCGCTCTTCTCTGCCGCAAGCTTACTTCATTGATCCAGTGCACTCAAACGTTTGTCGCGTGCCGGGCCGGATGCCCAGCGGCAACCGGACGCGATCGCAGGATCTTTTTTTGATCGCGCCGTGAACACCTGCGCTAATATGACTCAGAACCTGCTCCATCGCTGTTCGAAACGTACCGGATCAACAGTAAAACAACTTTTGTGCTCTGCCCATACAGATGCTACGCGGAGTTGCCGGCAAATCCAGCGCTTTTCCCCGGAAAAGGCTACAGCCAGCTCGCCAAAGAACATTCGAGAAACCAAAACGAAACGGAGTGCTTGTGCAAACGATAAAACCGATGGAAATCGGCTTGATGTTCTGGGCCAGCGACAATGCCGGCCCAGTGCTTGAAACCGTCAGCAGCCTGGGTCTCCATGTGGGCCAACTCGGCGTGCCGCCGGAGTTGGATTGCGACCTGGCTCTGGCCGCATGGAAGAAGGGGCTCAAGGAAATTGAGTTCGTCGCAACCAGCGCCGTGTGCTCGTACGCAGGCGAAGATTACGCGGATCTCGAAACGGTTCACCGCACGGTAGGCTTCACCACGGAAGGCTTGAGGGTAGACCGCATTGCGCGAACCAAACGCGTCTCTGACTTCGCCGGCAAACTGGGAATTCCGGGCGTCTCCTGCCATATAGGCTTCATTCCCAGCGACCCAGGCGCGGCGCTTTACAAAGATCTTTGCGCACTCACCCAGGAGCTGTGCGACCACTGCGCCACCCACGGTCAGAACTTCGTGCTCGAAACCGGCCAGGAATCCGCCGCGGTCTTGCTCTCGTTCATCGGAGACGTCGGCAGAAAGAATCTCAAGGTCAATTTCGACCCCGCCAATATGATCATGTATCACTCGGGAGACCCGCTCGAAGCCCTGAAGATCCTGAGCCCGCATGTGATTTCGGTTCATTGCAAAGACGCTCATTCCCCCGTCGAGGGCACAGGCCTGCTCGGTGCAGAATGCGTACTCGGCGATGGGGAAGTGAATCTGCCTGCGTTCCTGAAGGAACTAAAAGCGATCGGCTATCAAGGCGCACTCAGCATTGAGCGGGAAGAACCGGATGCCGGGAAGAGGCTGGCGGATATCAAGATCGGGATTTCTCGTTTGCAACGGTGGAAGCTCGACCTCGGCCTTTGATCGACACTTTTAATCCGGCGCCTTTGATCCGGCGCCGGAGGTTTGCGTTACGGCTGTGCTTCCGGCCGGGAATGGAGCTTATTGCCATGCAGAGAAGATCTTTCATCAAGAACGCATCCGCCGCCACACTAGGGGCTGGGCTCTCGCGATACAGTCTCGCCGGCGGTTTTGCAGACGGCAAGCAGCAGCCACGCATCGCTTATGGCGGTATCGGGATCGAGTGCAGCACCTATGGCCGCATTCGCGCTCGCATGGAAGACTTCACCATCCTGAGAGGCAATGAGCTCACGGATTCAAAGCGATTCGCATTCCTGAAGAACTATCCCGTGCCTTTCATGCCGGCCTTAGCGGCACAGGCTGTGCCTGGCGGGCCGGTTGAAAAAGCTACTTACGATGCGATCAAGGCCGACTTTTTGAAGCGGATCCAGGCGCTGCTTCCGCTGGACGGTCTCTTTCTGCCGATGCACGGCGCGATGTTCGTAGACGGCATGCAGGATGCGGAGGGCGACTGGATGGAGGCTGCCCGCCAGGTGGTGGGTCCAGCCTGCCTGATGGCTGCGTCCTACGATCTCCACGGTAATGTGAGCCAGCGAGTCATCGACAACATCGACATGTTTTCCGCCTTCCGCACGGCGCCCCATATCGACGTGGAAGATACGATGAAGCGCGCCTGCGGCATGCTCGTCCATTGTCTCGAGCAGAAGATTCGTCCGACCCTGGTCTGGGCTCCGATCCCGGTGCTGATGCCGGGTGAACGCAGCAGCACAGAGTGGCAGCCCGGGAAACGGCTTTGGGGGCAGTTGCCCATGCTGAACAAGGAACCGGGAATTCTCGATGTCTCGATGCTCGTCGGCTATGTGTGGGCCGATGAACCGCGATCGAGCGCAGCCGCCGTGGTAACTGGGACTGCGCCTGCAACGGAAACCCAGATCGCCGTGGATCTGGCCCGGCAGTACTGGGAAGCGCGCAAAGAGTTTCAGTTCGGCACCGACACCGGAACCATTGACGAATGCATCGAGCGGGCGATGAAAGCCACCACCCACCCTGCGATTCTGGCCGACTCAGGGGATAATCCGACCGCCGGCGGTGCTGGGGACCGGGCGGAAGTGCTCGAGCGGCTGCTCCACTTCAAGGCGCAAAATGTCGTCTTTGCGGGCATCGCCGATAGACCGGCCACGGATGCATGCTACAGCGCGGGCGTAGGCGCCACCATTCCGCTCTCCGTCGGGGGAACGCTCGATCCGCTCGGCAGCAACCCGGTCAAAGCCACGGCAAAAGTGATCTTTCTGCTGCCGGCAGAGACACCTCGCTTGCGGGAGGCGGTGGTACAGATTGAGGGGATCACCCTGGTTCTCTCTGCCCAGCGGAGGCCCTATCACGATCTTGTCGACTTTACCCGGCTCGGCCTGCAGCCCACATCGTTCAAGATCATCGTCGTGAAATCGGGCTACCTCTCTCCGGAACTGTCGCCCCTGGCCAACCCCAGCCTCATGGCTCTCTCTCAGGGAGCGGTCGACCAGGACATTATTCATCTGCCGGCGAACAAACTCCGGAAGCCGTCTTATCCGTTCGTGGACGATCTGACCTTTACCCCGAAAGCCATCACCTCGGTACGCGCGCCGGCTTAGGCCATTGCGGGTACCCTTCCAGGCGGCTTCAGGCGAGCCACAGCATCATGCTTTGTTACCAATTATGGAATCGGCGATTCGCAAATCGGGATGTTCAGGAAGACGAATGAAGTCTTCCGGGATGTCTCTAAAAAAAATCATGCCCGTTTCTATTTTTTATAATTGACGGACATTTGTTCACTCATTAAACTAAGTCAACTTCAGCCAGTCCTAGCGCGAAGCTTTTCGTAGTTCGGCCATCTCTAAAACTTTCTTGCAAGGCCATTGATCGCAGCGGCTTTCGCATGCACAAAGACGTGCGCGCGAAATCCGGCTTTCGCGTACTTGAATCATCAAACGAATGCGGTAATTAAGGAGTCGGTGTGAATAAGCTCAAAACACAATCAGCTCGCTATTCTTGGCTGCTGTCCGCCGTGCTGGTCCTGCTGGCAATTAGTCTGTCAGCGCTTCCCTCTAGCGCGCAAAGCTCAGCTCATCTCTACGGCACGGTGACCGATTCCGGTGGAGCCGCAATCCCTGGAGCCAAGGTCACGGCGACCGACGTGGCTACTTCTGTCGTCACGAATACGACAAGCGACGCATCGGGCGAATACAGCTTTCCGAGCCTGCCGCCCGCGGCATATACCGTCGCAGTCGAAGCACCCGGCTTTCAGGCGGAAGTGCTGAGCGGTATCGTTTTGGCTGTCAATCAGAATGCTCGCGTCGACGTCCCCTTGCAGGTCGGCTCGGTCGATACAAAGATCGAAGTAACTGGCGTTGCTCCACTCGTCGATACCAGCAGTGCCAGCGTTGGCACGGTGATCGGCCAGCGCGAGGTAGTCGATCTGCCGCTGAACGTGCGCCGCTTCGGCGCGCTCGCCACCCTGGTGCCGGGCACGGTCCCGGACGCGGGCGCGGGCGCAACCAGCGGCGGCTTCGCCAACTCCACCTTCGGATCACCCTTTAGTGAATCCACCTATGCCGCCAACGGAGCCCGTTCGTCGAGCAACAACACGCTGATCGACGGGGTCGATTCGAGGAACTTGACGTTTGGCGGATTCGCCGTTCAGCCTTCGCCCGACGCTGTGCAGGAATTCAAGATTCAGACCAACATCTACGACGCGGCCTTCGGCAAGACGGCTGGTTCCACGATCAACCTCATCACCAAGTCAGGCACGAACAGTTTTCACGGTTCAGCCTACGAGTTTCTCCGTAACGACATCTTCGATGCTTCCAACTACTTCAATCCGGTCAAGCCGGAGCTTCGCCGCAACCAGTTCGGCGCATCGCTCGGCGGCCCGATCATGAAGTCGAAACACCTTTTCTTCTTTGGCAACTATGAAAGCCTGCGCCAGGTGCAAGGGTCAACCGCTCTCTCGATCGTGCCCACCGCGGCACAGCGGGCGGGAGACCTGAGCGGCCTGTACACTGGAAAAAATGCGAACCTTTGCGGAGACGGTGGTCCGGCGGGTTTAACCTACGACACCGGCCAGCTCTTCGACCCCGCAACGGAAACAGTGACCACATGCACCAGTGGCGCCCATGCAGGTCTGCCTGTGCTTGTCGGCACACCGATCGTCAACAACCAAATCACCACGATCGACGGAGTGGCGCAAAAGGTTTTTTCTCTGAACGCCTTTCCTGAACCGAACCTGAATTCAACGACCGGCGACAACTACATCAACTCCCAGCCTTCGACCCGCTTCGATCACCAGGTCGACGTGCGCGTCGACTATGACATCAGCGAGAAAGACCAGGTGTTTGGCCGGTACATATTCGGCGAGGCTAATATTGTTTCACCTACCTCTGGATACAACACGCTGCCAGGCTTCGGCGACAAGCTCTACTTCCGTGGACAGAACGTCGCTATCGGCTGGACACACACATTTGGCCCGCGCCTTCTGAACGAGGCACTGTTCGGCTTCCAGCGCGACACCGACATCAACAATTGCGCATCATGCCCACGCCCCGCCGGATTCATGGAAGGCTTCGGCATCCAGGGCCTGGCAGGCCTTTCCCCAGCACTGGAAGGTTTTCCGATTTTCGGCTTCAGCAACGGTACGTCCGGTATAGGTGATGCCAACTACCGGCCAGTCGTTAGCCCCGATATGGTGGAGAAGTATCAGGACGTAGTCACACTCACCCGCGGTAAGCAAACGATCGTTGTCGGCGCGGACATTCAACCCTGGCAGGTGCTTGGCGAAGAAGCTGCCTTCTCCCCGCACGGTGAGTTGGACTTTAACGGACAGTACGCCGCGCTGGCCGGCGAACTCAACGGCGGTGTGTCGGCCGCATCTGACTTTGCCGACTTCCTTCTCGGGCGCCCGAGTGGTGGCAACCGCACCCTGAAATTCGCGAACACCAACCAGGTGGGTGGCAACTTCATCAGCCTGTTCGGTCAAGACAACGTCAAGCTCACCAAGAATCTTTCCATCAACGCGGGTCTTCGCTGGGAGTACCGCCGTCCTGCGGAGGACAAACACGATAACTACGTGACCCTGGAGCCGACCGGACCGAAGTTCAGCGGACCTGGCAACGCTACCCTGGTAACGGCAGCAAACAACACACTCAACGACTCTTTCTGCACCGATCCGGCGTACTCTTACCTGACCACGACGGATGGCCGCTGCTTGATTGCGTCCTCGGCAACGCGAACCCAACTCGGCTTTACCGGCCGCACTCGGCAGACCTTGATCTTTACCCAGAAGCACGATTTTGCGCCGCGCTTTGGGATGGTCTTCCGTCCTACAGGCTCGGACAAGTTGGTCGTGCGCACTGGCTACGGCATCTTCTTCGATTTGCCTAACTTCAACAACCAACACTTCGTCGACAACAACCCGGTCTTCTCTCCGTCGCAAACGTTTATTACGAATCAAGGGCAGGCGCCGGTTGCTAGCTCTGAAACCCTCTTTGGCGGCTCAGCCGGTATTCCCAAGCTGACCGACCAATTCATTTCCCTCTATGTCGAGCCTCACTACCTGGCGCCTTACTTCCAGCAGTGGAGCTTTGGCATTCAAACTCAGATCTCCGCAAACTGGGCTAGCGATATTGCGTATATCGGAACCAAGGGCACAAAGCTGGGTAACCTGCACCTCACAGGAAACCAGGCTGAGCCGGGCACGACACCCCGGCAACAGCGCCGCCCCTATGTAGACCTGGGGACTGCACTCTTCACCACCTCAGACGCAACATCGAATTACAATGCTTTGCAGTTCAAGCTGACCCGGCGGTTTTCGGATGGTCTAAGCTTCCTCGCGGCTTACACCTTCTCCAAATCGCTCGACAACGCGGAAGGTGACGAAGGCTTTGGCGCCGGCGCCGGCGGAAGCAACGTGGCACAGGACGACAACAATCTCGCATTCGAGAGATCGCGGTCGTATACCGATGCCCGCCACAGAATTGCGGTCAACGCGGTCTATGATCTGCCGTTTGGACAAGGGAAGCACTTCCTCAGCCAGGGTGGCCCTGTCGGTTACGTCGTGGGCGGCTGGGAAGTCTCAGGCATCACCTCCGTTCAAACAGGTAATCCATTCGGCGTGCAGGGTCCGGACTTCTCGAACACCGGCTCCGGCTCACCGCGCCCGAACCGCACCTGCAGCGGCGTCGGCAAGAAGCAAATCACCGATTGGTTCGATCAAAACTGCTTCGCGGTTGCCGGCTCGGCTGCTCAACCAGCCTTCGGCAACTCGAGGCGCAACATCATCGACGCGCCTGGCCAGGTCAATACCGATATGGCCATTCTGCGTCACTTCAACGTGCTGGAGAAGGCTGATGTAGAGTTCCGGTCGGAGTTCTTCAATGCCTGGAACCATCCCTTCTTTGCACCGCCGGCCAATAACATTGGGGCGCCCGGAACGGTCGGAAGGATCACCAGCGCCAACGACGGACGCCACAATCCAGTTCGCACTGAAGGTTGTGTTCTAGCCGGCAGGGCGAACGTAGTTCGGCGAAGCGCTCGGCAAAAATCGGGCGCTTTGCCGTTTCAGGACATAACTGAAACTTGGAACCGGCGACAAGCTCTAAGGTAGGATTGAAGGAGCAATCGCCCGTAAACACAGCCGCATTTCGGAGTTCCTTCCCATGATTGGTAAAGTATCGAGACACCTCGCCGTATCGTTGCTCCTCAGCACGTCTTTCCTGTTTGCACAGACGCCTGCCGGCCCACAGCCGAAGCCGCGTATCGTGGTGATTGGCGTGAATGGCATGGAGATGGACGTGATTCGTCCGCTCATTCTCCAGGGCAAGATGCCTAATCTCACCAGCGTGATCAAGCGCGGCGCCTACGGAAGGCTGCGTACGGTTTCCGCGCCCGATTGCCCTCGCGTTTACAGCACCCTGTTCACCAGCACCAGCCCGGAAGAGCATGGTGTGACCGGCTTCGTGGTAGGCGGAATCACTGCCAACACGAACATGTTGAAAGAGGAGCCAATCTGGTCGATTCTTTCGAAGAACAACGTTACGGTAGGCATGGCGAATGTACCCGCAACCTTTCCGGTGATGCCCGTGAATGGCTATATGGTCAGCGGCATGCTCACGCGCGGCAAGAACTGCGAAGACGGAATTCTGTGTGCTCCGAAGCTATCTGAAGTGACCGGCGGAAGCGCAGTATACCCTGCATCGCTCAAACCTGAGCTGATCAAAAATGTGGGCGATTACTATGTCGATTGCGAGCGCATGCCGTCGGCTGAAGAATTGAATGGGCATGAATCGGAAGTTATCGACGCGTGGCTGAAGAAGCTGGATTTGATTCGCGCACAGCAGACACAGCTGTTCGACTATCTCCTCGTGAACCATCCGACGGCATTCACATGGCTGGGCCAATCGTGCGAAGACCGCACCGGACATTGGCTCTACCCCATTGCGCCCTACAACGCGGGCTATAACCCAAAGATCAATGCCGTGCGCGAAGATGCTTTCCCGAACCAGTACATTGCTTTTGACAAAGTGCTGGGAAGCGTTCTGAAGCACATCGACGACAATACCTATCTCTTCATCGTGTCGGACCACGGAATCAAGCCGTTGCGTGAGTTCGAAGAGACCAATCCCCACATGCACATGGACCATGAAAAGACCACACCGGTGATCGCCAAGCATGACTACGCAGATGGTGATGAAGTTCCGGGATCGTTCTTTGCCATGGGACCGACCATCAAGCACGACCTGCGGCTGATGGGACTGGAAGCAAGCGTGTATGACATTGCACCTACGATCCTGCACCTGTATGGAATCGCAGAGCCAGCACAAATGCACGGCCACGTTCTTGCCCAGATCTTCGTCGGGTCAGAAAATACAGTAGCCCAGAAGTAGTTGCATTGGGTCGCGTGGGAGGGGCAGCCGCAACTCCCTCCCACGGTACTTCAAACGCAAGCGATCGATCCCCTTCCCGATCTCCATCCCGCAGCAACCCTAGACGCGAAAACTAAACCTCAACCACTGGACAGGTGCGCCCAATATGCGCAGAGACGGTTCGCGCACCAGCGTACGTGGGTTGAACATGAAAAAGGGCGAAGCCTTTCAAATGACTTCACTCCGCCAAACAAGACTGCATAGGGAAAGACAAACGCACGTTCCCCCGCTACGCTCATTCAGTTGTGCGGTCTGAGCTGTTGTAGGAAGAAACTTAGCGTGTTTGCTCACCCAAGGGTTAAGGCAGCTGTACACGGATCTTAGCTGCATCCGCTTTGCGGCCCGCGCCCAGGTAAGCCTGCTTGAGCACCCGCAGCAGATTCACAGGCGCGCCCTTCGCGTGAGGTTCCAGCAAGCCGATCGCATCGGTGGGCCGCCCGTCCGCCAGATACGCTTGGCCAAGCGCAACCAATGCGCCCTGGTGGGTGGGGTTCAAAAGAAGAATGGCTTCGAGTTGATCTTCCGCCGCAGTCCGATCGCCTGCTTTTGATTCCATCTCGGCGAGCAATAGGCGAGCGTCGGGTTGGTCTGGTGAGTGGGCCACTGCAGCTTCAAGCGCAGCTTTCGCACCCTTCCAATCGCCGAGCTTTGCGAGCGCCCGCCCCTGGTAGAGTGCTGCCGATGCATCCTCGGGATTCGCCTTTCGAGCGCGTTCAAGATATTCGGCTGCTTCTCGATAAGCTCCAGCATGGAAATCTAATTCTCCCTGTTGCCGCAAAGCGGTCGAGGAATCCGGGTTTGACTGGAGCACTTTCTGGAACAATAACCGCGCATCCGAAGTATGGCCCTCGTCTGCCAACATCATCGCGGAATGAAGCAGGTTCTGTTCCTCAATCTTGTCTTTAGGGTCGGGCAGCGACGACAGTTCGGGAACATTTGTCGAGGTATGCTCATCTGCCGGCCCAAGGTAGCCCAAAGCGCGAAGCTCGCTGAGCGTCTGGTCGCTGGCCGCACCCTGCGATGTTGAGACACGCGGAGCTCGCATCGGAGAGGAGACCAGTTCCTTGCGTAGCTGCTGAACGGTCGCGTTCCAGGGCTCGTATTCGTTGCTGCCTTCAGCAGGGTCTTTGCCCAGATCGTAGAGCTCCGGGCGTGGCGCTTCGATGAACTTAAATCCCCCATCGCGCACCGAGCGCAGCGGTGCCCAACCGAAGCTCAGAGGGTAGTCCGTTTCGGCAAATACCACGGCGCCAGTATCTTTCCTGGCCATGAAGTATGGACTGAGAGAGCGTTCGTTCATTGCCGGCGAAGAGGAAATTCCAAGCAGGTCAAGCACCGTAGGGAGCACATCGATCGTTGGCACCTGGGCCTCCACTACCTTTGTCTGCATGATGGCAGGCTCTGTCGTTTTGCTGCCCACCGGCAGCTTGATGATCAATGGGACATGCGTCGTGGAATCGTAGAGAAAGATACCGTGCGTTTGCTCGCCGTGTTCTCCCAATCCTTCGCCATGGTCGCCCACCACGACCACCAAAGCATTGCGATAGCGGTTTTCGCGCTTGAGGTAGCGAATCAGGTTTCCCAGCATCGCGTCCGCATAGGCGATCTCGCCGTCGTATAAACGGTCTTTATAAATCTGCGAGTAAGGCGGCGGCGGCTCATAGGGATCATGAGGATCGTAGAGGTGCATCCAGACGAAGCGCGGCTTGCCGGAATGCGCAGACATCCATGTTTCCGCGTGACTCACTACAACGGCGCCACGGCGCTCGAGCCGGCCCCAATGCTTCTCTTTACCCACGTCTGACGGAAAGTTGTCATAGTAGTCGAAGCCGCGATCGAGTCCTGGTGCGAGCGTGCGAGCGTCGAGCACCACCGCACCGATGAACGCGGCCGTCTGGTATCCGTTCCGCTTGAGCAACTCGGCCCAGGTTGGATACGACTCCGGTAGAGGAATGCCGAAGTCTGTAACGCCGTGGACACTGGGCAGCAAGCCGGTCAGGATGCTCGTATGCGCGGTATTCGTGATGGGGCTGGGCGTAAAAGCCTCGGCAAAGCGAATGCCATCCTGCGCCAGGGCATCCATCGCAGGCGTCTGAATCCGATCGTATCCGTAGCAGTGCACGTGGTCCGCGCGAAGTGTGTCGATCGTAACCAGGTAGACATCCGGCAACGCTGAAGAAGCAGCAACTTGCTGCGCTGGCGAGAGAGTCGCGGCAAACGAGATACCTGCCAGCCAACCAGCAAAGGCCAGCCTCGACATACGGCTCAGCATACGCAACGCCGCGGGATGAGCGGGCCCAGCCGTCTTAGGCCTGCCCCGCTTCGACCGGGTCTGCATGCGTTCGCTACTGTGCATGAGAGTACTGCGCATGCTAGTTCTGTGAATGTTAGTGCTGTGCATTCGGTTGCGTTGCCTCTTCCCTTCTCGGCGAGAGGCCTAGCTGCTGGGTCGCGTCACCCCTGGCGCCCGTGACCGACATCACGCTCTCGTCTTGCTGCAGCTTGACGGCCTGGAGCTTTCTGGCAACTTCAAGCTGCTGATGAAACTTGTCAGGCTCATTCAGCTTTTGATAAACGCGGGCAAGCTGGTAATGGGCTTCGGCGCGGCCAGGCTCCAGGCGTACCGCCTCTTCCAACTCCTTCGCCGCCTCTGGAAAGCGATCCGTTTGAACAAACGCCTTCCCTAAATCGAGCCGCGCGCGCGCGTAGCCGGGATCGGTAAGCAGAATCGATTGCAGCAACGGTATCGATTGCGCGGGCTTGCGGTCAGTGAGATAAGCGTCGGCCAGATAGAACTTTGCTTCACGAAAGCTGGGATCCAGTTCGACGGCTTTGGCGAGTTCCACCTCCGCTTCTGCAAAGCGCTGCATCTTCCAATAAACGAAACCAAGCGAAAAGCGAACGGTTGCGTCTTGCGGCTGCTGTTGTCGCGCGATTTGGAACTCCGCGATCGACTTGTCGTATTGGCGTAGACCGTCATACGCCTGACCTTTAAGAAGGTGCACCCAGGGCGAATTGGGGTCGGCCTTTTCCAGCTCAGAAAAAGTGACAAGTGCTTTGTCGAAACGCTTCGTTTGCAAATAAGCGCGACTCAGCAGGTAGAGATTCCCCACATCTGCTGGACTTGCACTGTCGATCTGCTCCAATTGCGGGATGGCGTGCTCATAGTCTTCGTTACCTACAAACGAAATCGCCAGCAGTTGGCGAGCCTGCAAATTCTCAGGCCGTGCCGAGACGGCATGCTGCAAGGGCAAGACCGCGCCCCGATAGTCTTGCTGTTTCAGACAGGCAATGCCGAGATTCAGGTTCGTACCGAAGTTTTGCGGATCTAACTGAAGTGCTTGCTGGTAGAACTTTTTGCCTTCGGCAAACCGGCCTTGTCGAACATAGAGTGCGCCGAGCCGGTTGAGCGCTGCTATCGATTTCGGATCGATGACAAGAATCCGCTGGTACACTTCCGCGGCATCGTTCCAACGTCCTAGCCGCTCCAGTTGCTCGGCCTGGGCTCCCATGGCGGGTATCGACTGCTGCTGGGTCGACTCCTGAGCCCCAACCGACTGAGACCGAGCCGACTGAGCCCACAGCAGCGTCACAGACAGCAGCGTGACCGCCCATGGCGCGTATCGCCCGTTACCGCTGAGGTTTTTATTTCCTGGCATCTGTATTCGGAAGGACCTTCCACGCGCAGAGACTAGGGTGCCTTGTTGAATCGAGCTAACGCTTCTCGAGCCGGAAGATAGCCTGGATCGGCGCTCAAAGCATTCTGAAACTCACTGCGCGCCTGATCGAGTTGTTTGAGCGCCACGAAAAGCACACCTAGATTGTAGTGTGCCGAGGCATCGTTCGGCATGAGACGTATCGCCTCGTCAAACTGTTGGCGAGCGGCGTCCAGTTCGCCCTTGCGCAAATAAACGCCTCCCAGTGTATTGTGGGTCTCGGCTGCCTTTGGTTCCACCGAGAGGGCTGCCTGCAGTTGCTTTTCACTTTCGTTCCAGTCTCCGCGCATCGCGGCCAGCGTACCAAGCCCATCGTGGGCGTCGTAACTGTTGGGCTCTTCCTGCAGGACCTGGTTGAATTCGGCAAACGCCTGGTCATACTTACCTTGCTGAGCAAGCGCCTTGGCGAGCCAGACTTCCGCTTTCATATAACCCGGCGAGATCGCCAGCGTGGCCTGCAACTCTTTCTCAGCTTGCTCGAATTGGTGCAGGTGGTAATAGCTAAGCCCCGCGTCAAGGTGGGCGATGGCACTCGCCGGATCGGCCACAAGCACGGCACGGAACTGATCCACGGCCTCTGCATCTTTGCCCATCCGCTGTTCGTTCAGGCCCAGAGCGAGGCGAACGTCAGACAAGTCAGGCGCCCGCACCAGGATCGCCTTCAGCGCGGAGTTCGACTCCTCCAACTGGCCAACCGACGCCAGGTAAAGGGCCCGGCCGTATTCTTCATAGTCTGCAATTCTGTCTTTCGGATCTACGGCGGCCGACGACGCAGTATTTGTGGCGCCGCTGACGCCTGTGAGGTAGCCAAGCGCACGAAGACGCTCGACAGCCTCAGGGCTAAGAGCGTTGGGCGCCGCCTGTGCATGCGGTTTATAAAGTTGCCGTAGTTGATGCAAACGCTCGCGATAAGCCGACGCAACAGACGCTTTGTCCGCGTAGAGGTTGGTCCGTTCACCAGGATCTTGCGCCAGATCGTAAAACTCCGGCTTCGGCGCGTCGATGTATTTGTAGTGGCCGCTTCGCAGGCTGGCAAGAGCGCTCGCGCCAAAATGCTTTTGCGGGTAAACGCTCTCGCTGAATACGTCTCTGGAAGAGTCTGTCGCATGGAGCAGGCTCTTGCCTTCCATGGCTTCGGGCGCCGGAAGCTTCACGGCGGCAAGAATGGTGGGTGATACATCGAGCAGGCTGACCGGTGCGTCGATGCGCGCAGGCATCGACGCACCGCCCTCTGGCCCGTGCACGGGCCAGTGCACGATTAAGGGCACATGGATCGTACTTTGATAGGTGAAGAAACCGTGTGTGCTCTCTCCATGGTCTCCCAGGCCCTCGCCATGATCAGAGGTAAAAACGATAAGTGACTTATCGACCAGGCCGTGCGACACAAGATAATCCCACAGGCCACCGAGGGTGTGGTCGATATAGGCCAGTTCCCCGTTGTAGCCTGCGCCGTACTTCGCGGATTCCTCCGCCGACAGGTTGTACGGCGTGTGCAGGTCGTAGAAGTGCAGGAAGAGGAAGAAGGGATGATCCGCGTTTGCGTTGAGCCACGCTTGCCCAGCGCTCGCGACTGCTTCCCCTTTTCTCTTTACATCTCCCGGGTCGCTGCTACTGCTGTTCAGCGACGGCAAGGGACTGTCGTAAGTGTCAAATCCCTGGTCCAAACCGAATCGCTTGTCGAGCACAAAGCCACCCAGAAATGCGGCCGTGCGGTAGCCCTGGGAGCGGAGCGTCGCCGCCAGAGTCACGGAGCCCGCCGCAAGACGGTCGCCGTTGTCTTCCACACCACTCACGAACGGATAGGTCGATGTCAGCATCGAGACGTGGGATGGCAGGGTCAGGGGCACCATGGAACTGGCCTGAGAAAACAACGTTCCCCCGTGGCAGAGCTTATCGATATTCGGGGTGGGTAGAGCAGTGGAGACGTTGCAGCTTACCCGATCGGCGCGAAGTGTATCGACCGAAATCAGAATGATGTTTGGCCGCGCCTGGGCCACGCGCTGCTCGTGGGGTGTTGAGCTAAAGCCGGAGCCCATGGCGGCAACGGTGCTGCGTGCTCCTGAACTGCGGGCTTGCTGGGCAATCCCTGCGGCGCACACAAGCCATACTCCGAAGACGAGCGATGGATGAACGCGCAACCCGAACACGCGCAGTAAATGACTATGCGAACGCCTGATAGAGCAGATTGGTTTTGTCACTCTGAACAGCTTGGCCGTTTCCCCAATCTGTCTATTTTAAGTCCTGCGCTCAAACGCGGGCGGCCCCGGCGGACCTATTTCTCGGTTACACGACTGCAAAAGGAGCGATATAAGGTCTTGCCGTCCAAATGAACGATGAGCACGATTCGAATCAGGGGGAAAAGCCTGATTTTGCATGGCCGGATTTGTCTGTTTGGAAAACCTGGCCTGCGCCATCCGGCGTACGGCTTCTTGCTGAAAATCGGTACTGTATCTCTTCGCCTTCTCATCGGCCTGCCTCATTATGGCCGATAGATGTCACCGCTTTTTCCGCCTAACCGTGTCTCACTCTCAGGGTGCACTACAGGTCCCCAGGTTTCCCGTTTGCGCCCGATACGCACCACGGTGTACTCGGCCATGGAGTTCGGCAAGCCGAGCCTCCAGGCCTTGCTCATACTGCTGCCAGCTCACTCCGTCTACTCCGGCTGCTGCGCTTCGCTGTAAGGCGAAGTAGCTCTCCCGAAGTAAGTCGATCGTAAGATGGTGCAGCAGTGCGGTGAACCGCTCCTGCTTACTTGCCCGCGCCTTCTGGCGCACGCCGCCTAACCCCTGGGACACACGTACTCCGCTCTGTGTCGGACGCGTGTGAGGCTGGGCATCGTTCTCCTTGGTCTGCGCCCTTCCCTCCGCTGGGTCCGCGGAAGTTTTATCCTCGTTGTTCGTCAGCTTCATCGGTACTATGGCGCAGTCCGACTCCTCCAAAACGTACATGCCCGGATCATGGGTCTTTCACCTTCCCGGACCGGTCTGCTCGCGCAGACGTTCTGTAGGTCTCCCGGTTCTCGTGCACACTGTGTGCTGACGTGCATGGACTCTTCGACTACGCCGAGCCCAGCGGCCACTCGCGATCTAACGCAGCCGCTGATGTTGCCTTCCCACCGACGGAAAAGGGTCGGCACTCGGTTGCATGTTTTCGGAGCTCAATGATCCCGCCCGCCAGCCCTCTGTCTACGCTTCGCTGCGCTCCCTCGCGAGATCACAGGCAAGACTCGAGGCCAGAATGGAGTCGCTTCTCCTTTTCCGTAGGGCTCTCTCATCCCCTACAATGTGCCGGTTTATCCCGGCGCTCTCCGTCCCCAGGTTCCCCCCAGGTTTCCCTCACTCTCATTCGGATTTGGGCCACCCGCCGCCCTACGATTGGACAGCCGCCACGAGCGGGCCGTCTTGGTGAAATGGGACGCGCGCATAGCGGTCAAGCGGATACTCGGATTCAAACTTGCTGGGCGCTGACGGCAGCCCGCTTATAGAAAGGCAATAGGGTTTAACGCCAGCGACGATTATCACTTTGTCACCGTCGTCTCCCATGAGGATCACACCCGATTCCGCGCGCGTGCCCGACTCCTCAATAAGTAGCTTGAAGACTGCGAGTTCGCGGTCGAAAGTCGGAGGTAGCTCTATAAGGGTTGCGTTAGAGACAGGAGCAAGAACGTGGCTAAAACACAAAACACCTATCTCGCGCCGCTCGGCTACGTCATGCATTTCTGAACGCACTCTCAGCCCTGTTCCGTCAGGTCGCCAAAGGGTAACGAACATCGGCCACCCGTGAGGCTCAGACTCTATGGAAACCTGTTTAAGCGGTCTGGCAAGTTCGGTAGCCAGCGAAGTCGATTCTGACCATTCAAACCGGAGAATATTCATTCCTGCCCCTTAGTTGGGATAATGCAACGTCTCATGTGGTTTGTCACCATTGGCCGGAATATCGATTCGAGGCCCGGACTTTCCCCGAGCTGGACGCAAACCGATGCCAGTTATCACCAACCTGCGTCCCAGGTGGATAGCTTGATCCAGCGGGGGCCGGTCCACTCTTTCCACCGGTTAGTGTGCCGAAATCTTTTGCCGCGTCGCCCGACCCTCCGTGCGCTGGATCAAGCGGTCCGCTATTGTGGCGACCGCCTGCCTGGCCGCTTTTACCATCTTGAGTACCCACCAACCCGGATGGGACAGGTGCAGTAGGAGTGGCCGCTGGCGGCGGCGCTGGCGTTTCGTTGGAAGACGACAAGTGTATGGGGTGGGCTGCTAGGTATTCTGCTGCGAGGATGGTTCCCACAAGTCCTGCGGCAATCCCCAGACTCGCTCCTCCAGTCTCCGGTGCGAACCCCACGCCTAGCGTTCCCGCCAGTTGGTACACCGTGCCACTTGGCGGCGGCGGTGGATCGTTGGTGCAATGGAATGTGAAAGTGCCGCCCGGCCCGACGCTTCCGCTGTCACATTTATGGCCATCGCCGTCCTTACGGCTTAACGGGTTGTTCTGTACTTAGCTGTAGAGATTCAACGACTGAGGATTGCTCAGATCGGCAAAGGGCACCGGCTCAAGATCATCATCGCTCGCCATAATCCGGCGAAATGAACCTACCCATGCTTGCCGCCGTAGTATCTGGCCCCGAAGTAGTCATTGCCTGATTCGGTGTCACGTTCTTTGCCGGTGAAGTGCAGAGGGCTTGGGTCGGAGCCCATGCATTGCAGTCCATCGCCGAAGGGCAGTCCGAGGCAGCCTTCCTGGACCGTGCCGTCGGCGTTGGCCACCACCCGCTTGGTTCCGAGCCAGTCATTCAATGCGTAGCTCCAGGTTCCTGCGGCATACTGGTACGTGGCCAGCAACTGTCCGTTGGCAAACACATTGCTCGACACGGCGCCGGTCGCGCTCAGCGTGTCCAGCGGCTCCCCATCGACCCCTACCACAAATGTCTGGGTCGGCGACAGGCTGTTGCTGCAGCTTAGCCCACTCCCTCCCGCGCCCCGCGCCACACGATTGCCCAATCCATCATAGGCATAGCCGGTGTAGCTAGCCATCGTCTTGTTGTAGACCACACACAGACGGCCCTCACCGTCGTAGGCGTACTCGTTGCTGCCATCATCGGTCACGTTGCCGGAAAAATCATACGTCCAGGCCGAGGAGCGGTTGGTCGGCAACGGATAGTTCACCACACCACCGTTCGGAGACTGTGACGTGCGGTTGCCGAACGGATCGTAGGTCCACGAATAGGTTGTCGCGGGAGTGCCCGCCAGGGTGGCTGACGTGAGCCGGTTCAACGTATCGTAGTGGGCTGTCCACTGCCCGTTCACCAGGTCGGTGAAGGAGAGCAGATTTCCGTTGCCGGCATAGCCTGTGGTCGGCGTCGGTGGCGAGGGAATCGAGTAGCTGTAGATCGTTCCCGGTGTTGCGATTGGGTCCACTCCTCCGCGCAGCGTGCCCGAAGTGCCACTGTAGGAGGAAGAGGAAAACAGGTTCGGCTCCGAGGTCGTTGAAGACAGGGTGACGGCGATTCCGTTTCCCGCAGTGCCGGCCTGCTTGGCGGTCACCGTCAGCGCTCCTCCGCTGCCGACCGTGGCCGTCCCTCCGGCTGGTGGACGCGTTTTGTTTCTGTCACCTTATGTACGGGCTAAAGCCCGTACCCTTCAGCGGGCTAAAGCTCGCTGCGGCGAGGTAGCTCGCTGCGGCGAGGCTAGCCCGTACCCTTCAAACCTTTCAGTCTTCCGGCCTCCATGAGAAACTTCGAGAATCGCGGCACTCAAGCCCGGCGGGTGGCACATGGTGGAGTCGTTAGCAATCGATCTTAAGCATGCGTTGCGTCGCCTCAAGCGATCGCCAGGATTTGCCATCACCGTTCTGCTGACCCTGGCAATAGGCATCGGCGCCAATACGGCGGTGTTCAGCGTGATCGAAGGGGTGCTTTTGCGGCCTTTGCCGTACGGGAGTCCTGAACGCCTGTGCGTTTTGTGGAAGTCCATTCCTGAAAAAAGCATTCCATGGGATTGGACCTCGGCTCCCACGATCCGCGACTGGCGGGAGCAAACGGATGTGTTTGAGGACGTAGCCACCGTCTTGCGTCCTGAAGCCTCAAAGGTCACGCTGCAGAGTGACACCGGATCTGCAAGGGTGCAAGGATCGATCGTTTCTGGAAACTTCTTCGATGTTCTTCGCACGCGACCTCTTCTGGGCCGCACATTTTCCTTCTCTGAAGCGCGGCGAGGCGAGAATGTGGCGGTACTAAGTTATGCAATGTGGAAGGGACGCTTCGGTGCAACGCCCTCCATTCTGGGCAAGACGATTCGACTGGACAACCGCAGCGTCTCCGTGATCGGCGTCATGCCGCCGGATTTTCAATTTCCGAACAAACAGGCGGAACTGTGGCTGCTGATAACCGCTGATCCCCGCTGGCCTGCATTTGAAAAAACAAGGATCGCTGACGCGTTCAGCGGCCTGGCCAGACTGAAGCCTGGACGGTCGATCGAAGAAGCGCGCGCGGAGATGAACACGCTCGCTCCCAAGCTGGCGCAGCAATATCCGGCGACCGATGCAGGCCTCGCGATCCAAATTGTTTCCCTCAGCGACCAGATCGCCGATTGGCGTGTGCGCCGTGGCCTATGGGTCCTGGGAGGAGTAGCTCTTTGCGTGTTGCTCGTGGCTTGCTCGAATATTGCCAGCCTGCTCATCGCAAGAAGGGCGAAACGCGAGAGCGAAATTGCGATTCGAACTGCGCTCGGCGCCAGAAGGGGCGAAATCGTCTGGCAATTGGCGATCGAAAGTCTCCTGCTGGCGCTGGCCGGGGGAATCGCCGGCGTCGCGCTCGCCTACGCTGGACTGCATTCGCTGCTGGCGCTTGTTCCGGCCGACCTGCCCCGCGAAGACGGAATCAGTATCAATGGTGTTGTCCTTTGCTTCAGTGCGAGCATCTGCCTGCTGACCGTACTCTTTCTGGCATTGCTCCCCGCCTTCAGGATGGGTCGAGCGCAGCAACGTTCTGGCTTACAGGCACAGGGGCGAGGCATGTCGGCAGGGCCAGCAGCGCGGCGCACCCGCGGTGTGCTGGTTGCGACGCAATTTGCTGCCGCAATTGTGCTGCTGACGGGTGTGGGGCTTCTGGTTCGTAGCTTCCTGCTTTTGAACGCAGTGGATACGGGGCTTGACCCCACCCATCTGATGACCATCGACGTGCAGCTACCTTACGAGAAGTACCAGGAGCCTGCACGCGGACAGGCTTTCTTCGATGATGCATTGCAGCGATTGAATTCTCTACCCGGCGTTGTCGGCGCAGCCACGGGATCCGCGGTCTTCGATAGTTTTCAAGGGAACGTTCCGAATGAGAGCATCGTCGTCGAAGGTAGCCCCTCGGGTCCGGACGCAACGCACCACGGCCGGAACATCGTCAGCGAACGCTATTTCGAACTCATGGGCATCCCGCTGCAGCAAGGCAGGTCGTTTTCCAACGAGGATACAAGCGGTAAACCGGATGTTGCTGTCATCAATCGCACCATGGCTCGCCACTTCTGGCCCTCGGAAGACGCGATCGGAAAACGATTCAAAGAGGTGCTTCCAGGAATGAACAGTCCATGGATGACGGTTGTCGGTGTCGTGGGAGACGTCATTTACAACCGGGATGGAATCAGCATCCCCATGTTCTATTCTCCAGAGCGTCAACGGTATTTTACTGATCGGCAAATAATCGTCCGCACCAAGGATGACCCCAGGACGACGATGGCAGCCGCAGGCCAAAGCCTGCAAGCCATCGATCGCACTCTGCCGGGCTTCGAGATGAGAACGGTCGACGAGCAGCTGGCCGCGCAAGACAAGCCCAGACGCTTTCAGACGGAGATCATTGGCATCTTTGCCGGCGTTGCCCTTTTACTTGCTTCCATCGGACTGCACGGGTTGATGGCCTACTCCGTCGAGCAACGAACCAGGGAGATTGGTATCCGGCTCGCTCTCGGCGCGAACCGCGCGAACGTAGCCCGCATGGTGCTTCAGGAAGGTTTGCTATGGGGAGCCAGCGGGATGGCGGTAGGCGTTGCAGGTTCGGTTGCCTTTGGCCGGGCACTCTCTGCATCGCTCTATCACGTAACAGCTACTGACCCTCTTACCTTCGTGGTGGTGATTGCGTTTCTTCTGTTCTTGATGCTCGCAGCACTCGTGTCGCCCATCTACCGCGCCGGCAAGATTGACCCCATCGGCGCACTTCGCCATGAGTAAGGGGGGCTGCCTTCTACCGGCACGAAACTCCGCCTCCCTTCGAGATGAGAACGGCCGGCTGAGCATCCAGAGCGCTGTTCCCGGCAGAACATCCACGGCCTCACTACGCTATAGTCGATTCATTCCACGGAAAAGGAACCGTCTCGCTTGAACCTGCAACGAGTGCTCTGTGGCTTCTTCCTGGGCCTGATGTTCGGCTCCTGGTCTCTGGCATCTGCGTATGCATCGCCCGAGCTTCCACTGCTGATGCCTGAGTCTCAACTGCCGGCGAAACACAGCGATCTTGTTTTTGGACAGAAAATTGTCTACTACGACATCGGCTCCGGCCCGGTCGTTGTGCTGGTGCATGGCTTTGGAAGCGAAGCGCGATTTGACTGGGGAAATGTTCTGCTCCCGCTGGCGAAACAGCATCGCGTGCTCGCTCTCGACCTGATCGGTTTCGGCGGGTCCGATAAGCCGTTCATCGACTATTCCATGCAGACGTTTGTCGACTTTCTCGGTGAGTTCCTGCGGCGTCGACAGGTCACAGAGTTCAGCCTGGCAGGCGAGTCTCTGGGAGGCTGGATCGCAGCCCTCTACACCATCGAAGCCCTTTCGCCGCAGAACACGGGCGCCATGTCTTTGCCACGTCCCCAGCGCCTGATCCTTGAAGATGCGGCCGGAATGGCGCCGCTGCCGGTGACGGGCCCAGCACACATCGAGGGAACCTGGGCCGATGCGCACGGCGTCGCCATCGTGTTCTATGACAAGTCCCGCGTCACCGACGATGTGGTTCGAGCCTCATGGGAGATGGAGCTGAAGGCGAACGACGGCTTCACCGCCCGGTCGGTCTGGTCGAATCCCGTGCTCCGCTCGGAGATCGTGGCGGACCGCATCCGAACCATTACGATTCCCACGCTGGTCGTCTGGGGCGGCAACGACGAACTGATTCCGATCGCTCAGGGGCATGCCTATGCCGAGGGCATTCCGGGCGCCAGGCTCGTGGTCGTTCCTCAATGCGGACACGCGCCCTCTGTCGAGCGGCCCGAAGAATTCCTAGCCGGCGTGCTTCCATTTCTCGATACGGGCCATTGACCGCTGTGTAGCCTCGAGGCGGAGAACCCGGTCGATGAACTAAGGCGCAGCAGGATGCTTCTTGAAGAGATGGCGTGAAATATCTGGCCAGAACTCGATGAACTCCGCACCGATCGCGCCCTCCGCAGTCACGATGAGCGCTCCGTCCAATGTCTGTTCGAGACCTCGATCCGCTGCCGGATAGTAAGCATTGGAGATACCACCGGCAACAAAGTTCCCCAATATGTTCGCGTAAGCTGGACCCCAGGTCGCGTTGTCGCGCCGGCCCCAGACGGTGGTCGATGCAGAGTACAGGAAGCGATGCTGGAACGAACCATGGCCCAGCCGGAAGTAGCGCGGATCTTCCTTGAACAGCACCGGCAGGATCGCATTGCCCCAGAGCGTGCCATCTGCCGTGTCGAGGTAAGAGGCGCCAAAGCGCTTGAAGTAACCCTCAGCCCCCTGGCCGAATCCCGGATTACTATTCTGCGCCTGGCTGACACCCGCGACAAAGGCGTCTGCTAAGAACACGAAGGGGTCGACAGAGCTCTTGTACGCTAAATGAAATTTCTGCCGGGGCGAGAGGCGCGCCACGCTATCGGAACTCTCAACGGTGTTGAAGTTGGGAACAACCCCCATGATCCGCTGATGCTCCTCCTTGTTGAGCATTTCTGCCGTCGTCTCTGCCGGCTTTGCGGGTGGCGCTTGAGGCGCTGCTCCCGTGTCGCTCGAAGCTGCTGCATGGAGCGACACGGCATCGCTCTGCTGGGAAACCGGAGCATCCGGTAAGAGGCTGGCTTTCTCCTGAGCCCAGCCGCCTGCAAACACCATCAAGGTGATTGCAATGGCGCTGGCTCGCAAGATCCGCCAACACGATTGCAATCGCTTGGGCTGCGCAGCCACCTGTGCCCGTGATCCGTCACTGTGCCGTTGCAGATCACAAGAAGCGACTTTACGCATTGGCCGGCGAAGATGCCTGCGCCACGACAGGCAGAGCTGGAGTGCGAGAAACGGATTGAGATAGGCAGCTTTTACGATTCCGCAGATCTCCCCCGCAGGAATCAGCAATCCATAGCACCTGCGGCGGCACATCAAAAGAAACGTAAGAGCTTTCATGGTTTGCCTTCTCTTCATCCACCAAGCAAACATCGGGAAATCCGCTGCGAAAGAGCGAATTTGCCGCGCGCAAGTCTTCATCGCTATGGACGAGAGGTCTGGGGAATAGTTGCAGGGAATGACCCCTTGCGCAGCAGAGCCATCGAGGGATATCTGGCTGGCTATCTTCCGGGTCCGAGTTCCCTATCGGTCGACTTCAGTAGCGCTTGCAGCAAATAGACCATGCGTGAGCCGTCATCGAAGTAGCAGCGCCTGGCTCCGCGTCCTTGCGGAAAGGTGAGCGAGGCCGTTACGAAATGAATCGCCTTTGCACAGAGTCTGCAATAGCGCGGGAGCCCGAGGAAAAATTCAAATTCTACTGATTGTGGCTGGCTGCAGCACCAGCTGCTGGTAACCCCACGCATGCTTGCCCAGCGGACCACTCGGGGCATCGGACTGGACTGGTGCCGAGGCCAGATGCTACGCTCAGCCGGACCCCTGCCCTGGCCTCCATGAATAGACGCGCGCTTCTCACCGCCTGTGGCGTGGGCTTTGCATTTTCCGCCAACTATACCAACCATGCACCCATGTTCGCTGTTCTGCGCGAACACTTCGCACTGAGTCAGGGCGAGGCGGGGCTCATCACGACCGCCATCTTTCTTACTCACGCGCTGATGCAAGTACCCGGTGGCCGTCTTGCGGACCGTTTCGGCTCGCTCCGCGTGCTGAGCCTTGCGCTTGCCTGGGTCGCGTTGGCGAACATCGCTCTCGGCCTCTCTACCAGCTACGCCCAACTTCTCTTCTTCAAGGCCATGGCTGGACTTGGAACCGGCACCTGTTTTGCCGCCGGCGCGCGATACACTGTGGCGAGCTTTCGTGGACCCGCGCTGCATCTCGCCCAGGGCTTCTATGGAGGATCTATCCTGCTGGGCGCCGGGTTCGTGATTTTCGTGGTCCCGCAGATGCTGGATGTACTCGGGTGGCGCGGCGCATTCGTGGGCTGTGCGGGGGTTGCGCTCGCCCTCTGCCTGTATTGTGTGTGGATGGCTCCCCGGCCCGAGCCCACGGCTGCCCCACCCCCGCAGTTCGCTCAGATGCTTGCGCATTCGGGGCTTTGGCTTTTGGGTGTCGTACAGATGGTCACATTTGGTCTCATGATCGTTGTGGGCACGTGGATTACCACGCTGCTCCGCACGACGCTCGGCATGCCGCTCAAGGCCGCCGGCCTTCTCGGTTCGCTGGTCTTGCTCCTCGGCATCGTGACTCGTCCCCTGGGCGGATGGCTAGCGCATCGAGTGCGCTTGCACCCGCTCGTGGGCATGTCTCTGGTACTTAACGCTGCCGCCTGCACAGCGCTTGCCACGAGTCACTCGTTCTGGCTCACATTTGCTGCCATAGCCGGCCTGGCTCTGGGTTGCGGCGTACCTTACGCCGGATGCTTCAACCGCGCCGCCGCGCTTTTTCCAGGTCGAGCCGGCGTCGCGATGGGGTTCGTAAATATGATCGGGATCGTCATGATCCTCGCCGGAGCGCCGGCCATCGGCTGGCTAGCAGACGCGACGGGGTCCTTCCGATCCAGCTTCCTCGCCCTGGGCGTCTTCAGCTTGCTTACTGCTTTATCGGTACCATTCCTGCCAGAGGAGCCCAACACTCCAGCATGAACCTGAATCACCTCTTCGATCGCTCCTTCAGAGGCCGCCCTCATCAGATTGCGCTTGAGTTTCAGGGACAAACCTTCAGCTTCGCTCAGATGGACGACCGCGCCAATCGCATGGCCGCCCTGCTCACCGCGCGCGGCCTGGTTCGGGGCGACCGCCTCTGTGTGTATCTTTCAAACTGCCTTGCATTCATCGATCTCTATCTCGCTTGCGTCCGTCTCGGGGTCATCTTTGTACCTATCAACAGCCTTTACCGCGAACGCGAGATTCAGCACATCCTGGCCGACGCCGAGCCAAAAGCTGTGGTTGCGCGCGAGCCAGTGCCCGGCGCCGCGGCTTGGTGGCGGGTCGACGAACTGACTATGCCCGAATCGGCCGAGCCCGTGCGCGCCGCGCTCGATGGAGACTCACCTGCGGCGCTCGTTTACACCTCGGGTACCACGGGCGCCTCAAAGGGCGCCATCGTCACACACAATAACTTTGCTGTAAATGCGCTCAACCTCACAGCTTGTTGGGAAATCACCGTGGAAGACCGCTTCCTTCTCGCTCTGCCGCTCTTTCACGTGCATGCGCTTGGCAATGGCCTCCACTCCTGGCTCGCAAGTGGCTGCCGGATGCGACTGCTGGAGAGATTCGAACACCAGAATGCCGGCGCCGAGTTCCTCGATTTTCGCCCGACGCTCTTCTTTGGCGTTCCGACCATTTATGTCCGGCTGCTTGGCCTTGCCGTCGAACAGACACGCGAGATCGGATCCTTCATGCGCCTCTTTGTCTCCGGTTCAGCGCCACTCCCCGCGCAGGTGCTCGAAGAATTCCGCGAGCGTTTCGGCCACACCATCCTCGAACGCTACGGCATGACGGAGACATTGATGAACATTTCCAATCCCTACCACGGCGAGCGCCGCCCCGGCACTGTCGGCCTGCCCCTGCCCGGCGTCTCAGTGTGCCTTGTCGATGGTGAAGTTCAGTTGCGCGGTCCGAACGTTTTCGCGGGCTACTGGCGTCGCCCGGAGGCCACCGCAGAAGCCTTCGACGATGGCTGGTTCCGTACCGGTGACATGGCGCAAGTCTCCGATGACGGCTATTACACGCTGCTCGGCCGCAAAAGTGATCTGATCATCTCCGGCGGCTTCAATATTTATCCGCGCGAGATCGAGGACTTCCTCCTTGAGCAGGAAGAGATAGCAGAAGCCGCGGTAGCCGGGCAGCCGGACGCCCTCCGCGGTGAGGTGCCCGTAGCCTACATCGTCGCGCGCAAGCCATTCGATCCGGCAGACCTCGAAGCGCGCTGCCGGCGCGTCTTTGCTTCGTTCAAAATCCCCCGCGCCTTCATCGGCGTCGAAAGCTTACCCCGCACCGCCCTGGGCAAGGTGCAGAAACGTCTGCTGCCCCCATGGAAGCCACGACCCATCGCTTGACCCAACGGAGAGCCGGCTTCAGGGTACGAATCGATTTTCGGACGCCGGCGTCACGCGATCCGCTGAACCCATTGGCTTCGCCAGGATGGCGCCTCGAAGGGATCCGCGAAATACTGCGTCTCGTGCACGACCTTGCCGTTGCGGAATTCCATAATGCTCACTGTGTATGCTGGTCGCCCCTGGTAGGTGATGGTGTATTCCGTGATCCAGAGATCACCTTTCCCGAGAATTCGCTTCACGTAAAACCCCGACGGCTTGCCGGGATGATGACTCCGCAAGGCCTGCAAATTGCTTCGTCCGAGGATTCGTTCGCCTGATTGGGGATAGTCGCAGATAGCATCGTCATCGTAAATATCGTGTTCAGCGTTTACATCGCCGGCTGCAGACGCATGCCAATGCGCATTCAGTGCGTCACGTATTTGATCTTCTTGCATAGACAGCTCCAGATGTTGCTTGGCGTTCATGCTGAACTAACTCGTGGAATGAAACCTGGAGTAGCTGCATCGCTATGTTGTAAAAGGATTGTCCGCGCTGCGGGAAGACGCAAGGAGAATATTTTCCCTCCCCACTTCTAGATTATTGCGCACCGGGGGGCTTGCGGCAAGGCCCGGGGCATGCCCCATCATCGTCTGCTGACGCACAAAAACCTACCTGGTGAGGCACACCCGCTGCTGGGACGCCGCATGCCCGATCTCGACCTCGCCACGGGCAACGGCCCGCTGCGGGTTCACAGCCTGCTGCACAGTGGCCGGCCAGCGTTGCTCAATCCCGGTGAACCCGGCAGCTTCGACATCGCGCCATGGGCAAACCGCGTTCCCGCGTTCCATTGATCGAAGAAGAATATGCAGGTACCTGGGATCTTCCGGCCATCGGGGCAAAACTGCAAAGCCTTAGTCGACCTACAGTTCAGAGAGGGCTTTCGCCACCGCGGTTGCGAGTTTCTTGTTCTCGCTTTGTGTCCGTATCGCTGCGCGAAAATGCCCTTTGGCGAGGCCTTCGTAGTTCGCACAGGAACGCAAGACAATGCGATTCTCAAGGATCATATATTCCCAGAACACGCCGGGGTCGATCGCTGGCGGAAGGCGGAACAGAACAAAGTTCGCAGCCGAGGGATAGAGAGTAAGCCCGGGTAACTCAAGGTCAGTTTGCAGCGCGGCTCTCCGAATTATATTTTCGGACCTTGAACGGTCGGCGTATGCCTGATCGTCGAGAGCGGCGATAACGGCGCGGGATGCGAGGGTTGTGACGGGCCAGGGCGGCAGGTTGTCGCGGATCGCTGCTGAACGCGCGGGATTGGCTATCGCGTAGGCCACGCGCAAACCGGGGATGCCGTGAAACTTCGTGACGGAGCGGAAGACGATGAGATTTGGAGACTCGCCGATCATCGCCGTGAGGGAATGCTCAGGCACGTAGTCGATGAATGCTTCATCGAGCAACACATACATACTCTTTGCCGAAGCGGTCGCGACGAGATCACGAATGGACGCAACATCGTGACAAACTCCTGAGGGGTTCTGAGGATTTGCGAGAAGGACGGCGTCATACTGCGCCGCGCGCATCATCGACGCGTCGTAGCGGAATGAGGAGTGAGCGCTGAGCGTGTGAGCGACAGTCTCAACTCCCGCACGTTCGAGGGTTTTACGATACTCGACAAAGGCCGGAACAGGGAGCAGGCAAGTGCGAATCTTTAGTGTGCGCAATGTCGCTTCGAGAAGTGGGACGAAGCCGTTGGCCACGACGACGTTCTTCTCATCTGTCGCTGCATAGCGGGCGAGCGACTGCCTGAGATCGGTTTGCTCCAGGTCGGGGTATTCCGCAAGCGTCGAACGATCGTCCAGAGATGCGCGTAGCGCGGATACGACCGAAGGCGGAGGTCCGCTGGGGTTGATGTTCGCGCTAAAGTCCAAGAGCTCGGAACTGGGGATGCGAAAGCGCTCGGCAATTTGCCGCAGTTGTCCGCCATGCAGGGGATAGGCTTCGGGGTTGACCATGTCAGTTACGTTTCCTTGATCCCGCCTTGATCGAATCCTTGATCGAAACAGGCAGGTCAGCAAGACGCCAATGCCCAGGCCGATGAGCGATGCAGCCGATACGAGACGAATGGCCTGCGTTGCCTCGCCGGGTGAAGGTGGCGGGAACTCCGCACCGATCGGCTGTGCAGGGATCAGCTCTCCGGCATAGGTGTTATCGCCGCCCAACGCTACATGCAGCGCACCTGCCATGGCACTTTCCGGCTGGCCGGCATTCGGGCTCTTGTGTTTTGATCCGTCGCGTTGCCATGTCCTCCATGCAGCTTGCGGGTCAGCGTGGCTCAATAACGTTGCTGCGGCAACGATGGCGAGAGCAGAAATGCGCGAGGGCAGGTAATTGGCAGCGTCATCCAACCGGGCTGCAGCTTTGCCGAAGTAGAAGTATTTGCTATCTGCGTGTCCGATCATGGAGTCGAGCGTGTTTACTGCTTTATAGGCCATTGCGAGCGGGACACCGCCAAGTGCCATATAAAACAGGGGCGCCATGACGCCGTCGGAAGCGCTTTCCGCAACGGTCTCGATGACGGCGCGGCTGACACCTTGGCTATCAAGAGTCTCGGTGTCGCGGCCAACGATCCGTGCCAACCGCGCTCTTGCGTGAGGCAGGTCGCCGGTTTGCAGGGCGGTAGTTACCGCTGTCGCCTCCTGCTCCAGATTGCGAGCCGCGAGGCAAGTCCAGGCGAGAGCGAGTTCAACGGTGCTGCCCAAGACAGGGAGACGACGGTGTGCCCATCGAATGGTTGCCTCGGTGATCCAGTAGCTCGATCCGACCACAGCAAGCGTGAGACCCGTGCCTGAGAGCAGCTCGAAGCTGCTCGATTGACCACGGCGGCGAAGCCGAGACTCGCCGCTGGAGATGGCAGCGCCCATGAGACGCACGGGATGCGGGAGCCATTCAGGGTCACCGGCCAAGTGGTCGACCAGATATGCGGCGGGGAGGAGGATGCTGCGATTCAAGGCCGCGTCTCCTTCTGGCTTTGCCAATCGCAGGTGAGGCCGGCCAGCCTGCATAGTTTGGGAATGTCGATCGCCGCGCGGACAGCATCCGTAAGGCGATTCAACGATGCTTCGCGCTGCTGCTTCCAGTGGTTGCGTTGATGGGGTGCATTCAATCCGTAGAAGGCCCGCGCAGCGTCGAGGAAAGCGTGCCTGAAGCTGTCATCGTCAAACAGTCCATGCAGGTAGGTGCCGAAGGCATGGTTATCGTGCGCGATACAACCGTCGAGGAAGACTCTGCCACTGGATTCTGTGGACAGTTTCGCGAATGGATTCGCACCTTCGAGATAGGTGGTATCGCCGACGTGAATCTCGTAGCCGCTTATGCCTAAGCACGAGATGGGCTGGCCAAAGAGAGATTGCATGACGAGGTGGCCGGAACTGATTCTCGTGACCTTTTGCGGTTGCATCGTGGTTTGGATCGCAAGAAGTCCCAGGCCGGGCGTGCTTGCAGTGTGCTCCATCCCATGTGGGTCTTGTATTTCTTTTCCGAGCATCTGCATGCCGCCGCAGATGCCCACGACGAGGCCTTTGCCGGCGTGATCGACGATCCGTTTGCCTAAACCCTGGGAGTGCATCCAGGCCAGATCGTCAGCGGTCTGCTTGCTGCCCGGAATGATGATGACGTCCGCATGGCTCAATTGCTCTGGCATTCGGCAGAAGCGAAAGGAGACAGAAGGCTCGGCTCGCAGGGCGTCAAAGTCAGTAAAGTTGGAGAAGGAGGGTAGCGCAATCACAGCGATGCGCAATGGCCGTGACGGATCATCGGAGGCAGTTCCACGCCGTGCTGCCCTCTGTATCCAAGAGAAGGTAGACCGAGGCTGTCCTCTTCGTCGAGCGAAAGCTGAGGCAGATACGGCACGACGCCCAGGCACGGTTTGCCGAGACGCTCTTCGATCATCCGGACTCCGGGCTTGAGGAGTTGGACATCGCCTCGAAATTTGTTAACGAGAAAGCCGGCAATCCGGTCCTGCTCATGAGGGTCGAGAAGTTCGACGGTGCCGAGTAGAGAAGCGAAGACTCCGCCACGATCGATATCGCCGACGAGCAGGCAGGCGGCATCGGCGATTTCTGCCATGCGCATGTTGACGATGTCGTGTTGTTTGAGATTGATCTCAGCAGGAGAACCTGCTCCTTCGAGGATGATGATGTCATTCTGTGACGCAAGGGTTTCGTAGCTTTCGCGGACGATTGGCAGCAGCTCATTCACGCGACGAAGGTGGTATTCCGAGGCGGAGAGCTTGCCCCAGATCTTGCCGAGTACGACGATTTGCGAGGTCATGTCGCCACTGGGCTTGAGAAGGATAGGATTCATGTGAACCGATGGCAGAATGCCTGCGGCCTCAGCCTGAAGCGCCTGTGCGCGTCCAATTTCTAGGCCATCAGGCGTGACCGCGGAATTGAGCGACATGTTCTGGGACTTGAAGGGAGCCACGCGATAGCCCTCTTGCGCGAAGATGCGGCAAAGCGCAGCTGTCAGCAGAGATTTGCCGACATGCGAACTTGTTCCGAGCACCATGATGGCGCGGGCTCTCACGATGCGTTGTCCTCGCTGTACACGTCATAACAGACGGCCATGTCTTCCTCGATTACCAAGCCCTCGACCATTTAGGGCCACCTTTAGACTCGGGCCGGAGACGAGACTCAACTCCGGCATTGAACTCGATGAGGCGACCAAAGAGCCAGATGACGTCGGAGAGGCGGTTGAGATACGGAAGAATGGTCGGCTGCACCACGCCACCGTTTTCGACGAAGCGTACGGCTGCGCGTTCCGCGCGCCGGCACACTGTGCGGGCTACTTCATAAGCTGCAGATTGGGTATGAGCACCGGGCAGTGACCAATCAGACAGGATGCCTTCCGTCGCTTCTATCTTGTGAACCAAATCGGTGAGCATATCGACATCTTCAGTAGAGATGACAGGGGGTTGTTTCTTGCTCTCCGGTGGGGTTGCAAGTGCTGACCCAACGCGGAAGAGGGTTCGCTGAATGGTCTCCGTCCAATCTGCGATTTCCTTGTTTTCGCAGATGCTCCGGGCGAAACCGAGCACGGTGTTCAATTCGTCGATCGAGCCATACGATTCGACGCGGAGGTCCGCTTTGGATATGCGGATGCCGCCCGCAAGGCCGGTCTGGCCTCCGTCGCCACGTTTGGTTGCAATGCTCATGCTTGTTCTCCTGTGCAGGTTGCTGGTGTGAGAATTTCTTCCATCTTGATCCTCACTGTTTTGATGAGTGGGGGGCGGTCGTAATCAAGGACCAGGTCTTCATTGAGGAAATCAACGACTCGTGGCGGGGCGTTGGAGAAGAGAACCTCCTCGGGAAAGAACCACGGCTGGTGGGCGCCGAGTTCTTCGATCGTTCTAGCTTCGACGATCACCGCAGGTACCGCAAACACGTTGGCTTTCAGAAGAGCATAGGCGCGGTGATAGCCGTCGCGCAGAAACCACCGGTTACGAAAACGGGCCACTTCGAAGAAGGGGCTTCCCGCATGAACGCTCAGCGGATACGCCGGATCATTCGTGACGCGAAGGTGCAGATTTGGATTTTCCGACCGCAGGATGACAGTATCCGTGGATGGATCATGGACAGCTTTGTGCTCGATTGGTTTTGGAGGACCGAAGGAAAGAGCGACCAGGGCGGCCCAGTCGTGCGCGGCGGGCACGGCAGGCTGAGCAATGCTCGTGTTAAAAGACAATCTGCGTTGAAAGGCGACGAGAGATCGCAGATCGACCACGCCGAGCGACCATGACAAGCCCGACGTCTCCATGAGCAGGTCCGCTCGCTCCGCATGGAGCGCGAACATCTCGCGCATTGTCTCGGTCTCTGCCCCGAGGACAACGTTCGATGGCTCGCATGGCGAACGCTCTGCGAGGATGTTCGTCGCTTGCGTTGATTTGGCTCGCGCAACGGCCTCGGGACGGTATTCGTAGGTGTCGAATCCCCACCCGGCGAGTTCTCGAATGTGGACCAGGTTGAGGCTCATTGGATCACCTCCGGAGAAACGACCGTCCTTGGATAGACAACGTAAGAGCAGTACGCTTTGGTGAGCTTCAACACTTGCTGCACACTTCTCTCCTAGCGCCCAGGGTGAGAAACCACGGGCGAACGTTTTAAGGCACAGACGACGGTCTCATTTAATTCAGGGCTCTCCAGCTGGACGTACTCAGCGTTCAGAGCCTCGGCCAGTGTGTGCGATCTTCCGAGACGTTCGCTCGAAGTTTCGGTATCAATCACGAGAGCCGATGACTTGATTTGGCCTGCGATGTCCAAGGCGTCCTGCCAGGCATCTCCAGTTTCGAGAGGAACATTCGCGCGTCCGTCTGTGAGCAGGATAAGCGCCGTTGCTGGAGTCAGATAGTTTCGAGCGAGATTGAGCGCATGCGCCAAGGGGGTTCTCCCGCCGGTTGGGAGGTACTCCAATGCGGTTGTTGCCTCCTGAAGCGCGCTCGATGGTTCAAGTAAAACCTGTGCCTCTGTTCCACGAAAAGCGATGATGGCAACCTCATCTCCGCTTTTGAAGGAGCGGGCGAGCAGGCTGGTAGCCGCACCCTTCACCAGACGCATTCGCTGCTGTACAGCATGAGATCCGCTTGAATCGATGACAAAGAGATACCGCGTTCCGGCTCTCGGAGTTCTGACGCGCTCATGCAAATCCGAGACTCTCGGTTGAACGGCTCCCGTCTGCATCACCGCGTGGTTTAACGTTGCGCGAACGTCAAGCTCGACCGGCGTTTCGGTTCTGCGGACACCAACAACAGGGCCAGGTTGAGAGAGAGACGCCGTAGTGCTTGTGCCTCGTTCTGTCGCATTTTCAAAAGTTGGGCTTATCGCGAATGTCTCGACGGCTCGTGGAGCGAATATTCTCGCGGCCCCATCGCGCGCATTCGGTTGTCCTTCGGCTTTAGCCGACTCCGTTTGTGGATCGCCTGGCTTGGGTGCCGGAGGTTGAGAGCGTGGTGCAGGCGGCCTCCCCCGATCGTGCCGTCGATGAGCGAGCGCCAGGGGCAAAACGGTTGAGACATGATCCGCGCTTACCGAGGCATCGCCGACCAGGGCAGCATAGGCGATGGAAGCGCGAACGATTGCGAGATCCGCTCTGAGAGAACGTACACCGGCTTCACAGACGGACTCGCTAATGTGAGCGAGAATTTCTCTGGAGCAGACGATACCGACGCGCCGGCTGCGCGCATCGTTTACCTGCTCGCGTAACTGCAGTTCCAACCGGGCCCACTCCGCATGGACGCTGGACGGGCTTTGTTCAAAGGCGATTCGTCTTTCGACAACGGTTTGTCGCGTGACGGGATCAAGAGGCGCCGCGATATCGACGGCGAGCGCGAAACGGTCGAGCAACTGTGGCCGCAACCCACCCTCCTCAGGATTCATGCTGCCAAGCAATACAAACTCAGCCGCATGAGATGCGCTGAAGCCCTCACGTTCAATCGTGTGAATGCCGCTTGAGGCTGCATCGAGCAATGCATCGCCGATATGGGCTGGGAGAAGGTTGATCTCGTCGACGTAGAGGACTCCGCCGTGAGCTTCGGACAGCAGGCCGGGCTTGAGCGCGGGATCGCCCTTGAGGGCTCGCTCCAGGTGCAAGCCTCCGAGAAGCCTGTCCTCGGTGGCGCCGATGGGAAGATTGATGAACGGGGAGGGCTGGGGCAGGAGAGCTGCCAGCCCGCGAGCCGCGGTAGTCTTGCCGGCTCCTTTATCGCCGCGCAGAAGGACGCCGATGCGCCAATCGACTGCTGCAAGCAGCAGGGCCAGCTTCATCTCCTCTTGTCCGACGATGGCCGAGAAAGGATAGACCGGATGCTTCATAAGATAGCCTCTCGTCTCTTTTCGCCCTGTGCCTCCAGCAAGGTCTCGCTCTCCAGCAAGACTTCGCGAAGGGCTTCCAGTGTTTCGGGCGCGGGGCTCTCCCAGAGCTCACGCTTTGCGGCCTCAAGCAAACGTTCGGCGATCGCATTCAATGCCCAGGGGTTGGAAACGCCGAGGAAATCGCGGATCTCCGGCGACAGCGCATAGTGCTCCGCGAGGCCTTCATAGACGAAGTCTGGAGCTATCTGCGCGGTAGCATCAAAACCGAAGATGTAATCGACTGTCGCCGCGAGTTCCAAGCCGCCTTTATAACCATGTCGCTTAATGCTTTCGATCCATTTGGGATTGATGACGCGAGAGCGATAGACGCGAAGAGCCTCTTCTCGAAGATCGCGAACCTGCGCGGCGTCAGGACGAGAACTGTCACCGAAGTAGGCCTTGGGTTGTACCCCGGTAAGCGCGCGTATGGAGGCGATCATCCCGCCATGGAACTGGAAGTAATCGTCGGAATCGAAGATGTCATGCTCGCGATTGTCTTGATTGTGCAGAGCAACCTGAATGGACTTCAAGCGCTTGGCAAATACTGGTTGCGCATCGACGCCATCGGAGCCCTTACCGTAGGCGTAGCCACCCCAGGCGAGAAACGCTCGCGCAAAATCTTCATCGCCACTCCAGTTGCCGGTTTCGATCAAGGGCAGTATCCCAGCTCCGTAAGAACCCGGCTTCGATCCGAAGATGCGGTAACGCGCTTGTGCCTCCGCCTCGTGCTCCGGAATATTCTTGTTTGCTTCGAGGTCGGCGAGGTAGTGCTTACGGGGGAAATTTTGATCGAGTGGCTCGTCCAACTCGACAACGAGCGAGACGGCTTGATCGAACATCTCGATGAGCTGAGGGAAGGCGTCGCGAAAGAAGCCGCTGATGCGCAGGGTCACGTCCACGCGCGGGCGTCCTAGTTGTTCAAGGGGAATGACGGCCACGCTCTCCAACCGGCGAGACTGCGGGTTCCAGACGGGCTGGACCCCTAACAGAGCGAAGGCCTCCGCAATGTCATCTCCGTGGGTGCGCATCTGAGAGGTTCCCCAGACGCTGAGGCCCATCATCTCGGGATACTCGCCTTCTTCCTTACGGAATCGCTCTACGGCTTCTCGCGCAAGCTGTTGTCCGACACGCCAGGCGGCTTGCGACGGAAGAGCACGCGGGTCTACAGCATAGAAGTTTCGACCCGTTGGCAGAATGTGCGCCATACCGCGAGTCGGAGCGCCAGCGGGCCCGGATGGAATGTACTTACCTTCAAGAGCATCCAGAAGATACTCGATTTCGTCTCCCGTTTGTTCGAGATTCGGCACGAGTTGGGTACATGCGAAAAGCAGCGCCTCCGATATCTCGGGAGACTCCAGGCCGAGCACGGCACGCTGCACTTCGGCGATAGCCTCGGTGCGAAAACCGAGAGTCTCCAGCATGGTGAAGATGTCGAGCGCAGCACGATCGAGCAGTTCGAGTACGTCCGCGTGGGTGTAACAGATGTGTCCGAAGAGCTCTTGCGACGGCGTCAAGCGCTCGCCAGGTTTGTCGAGGAGCAGCGCAAGATCGAAACCGAAAGCAGAGGTGAGGCTTCGCTGAAGACTTGGCGCGCCGACGTTCGCGAGGCGGGTTAACGAGCGGAGCATCTCGGGGAGTGGCGGCATCTGTCCGAGAATGTGAAGGCCATCGCGAATTTGTGCCATTCCCAATTCACAGAGATATCCGTCCAAGTCCTCGATAAGATGCGCGACTTCGTTTCCTGTCATGGAGGCCAAGGTCGTGGGAATGCCTTCCGGCGTTAGCGCGTCGTCCCACTCGTGCGTGTGGTCGCCACGTTCGCGTGTGAGCATTGTTTTGGTGTCGAGGTCGGCTTTGAGATTGGTGCGCTCCACGAGTTCCCAGATTTGCTGTTGCAGGTACGGCAGCTTTGCAGGGTCGAGCTTTTCGACGGCATAGTATTCATTGACCAGTTGATTCAACTGGGCGAGAGGGCCGTATGTTTCAGCCGTCGTCATGGGCGGCGTAAGGTGATCGACAACGACGGCATGTGCTCGCCGCTTTGACTGGCTCCCCTCACCGGGGTCATTGATGATGAACGGATATACGAGCGGGAGATCCCCCAGCAAAAGGTCGGGGAAGCACTCGCCTGACAGTCCAACACCCTTGCCCGGAAGCCATTCGAGCGTTCCGTGCTTGCCCATGTGCACGATCGCATCGGCGCCCCAGCCGCCTTCGGCCTGGGATGTACCCAGCCAGCGATAGAAAGCGGTGTAATGGTGCGTTGGCGGCAGATCAGGGGTGTGATAAATCGCATCAGGGTCGATCCCATAACCGCGCGGCGGTTGCAGTGCAATGAGTGCGTTGCCGAGGTCCAAAGCGGCGAAGAGGTAGTCGTGCTCATCTCCCCACGGTTCCTCCTGGTCAATCGAAACGATCTTGCCGCCGATGGTCGGCAACAGCTTCTTGTCTGTCTTTTTCGCGGGCATGATGCTGAAGCCACGATCTTGCGGCTGACCCCAAAAATCCTGCATCCTGCGGCTCGGCCGTTCTGGAAATGTTGCGAAAAGTTTTCGGTAGGAAGCCCTTGAAAACCGCTTTCCTTGCGCAGGGTCAAGCGGGTATTTTTCGTCGTAGGTTCCATGCTGCAGCAGCTCCTGCATCAACGCGTCCGACGTCTCTGGCAACTCGGAAATACGGTACCGTCGCGCTCGCATGGCATGAAGCGTGGTGAGAAGGCTGGCCGGTGAATCGAGGCCGACCGCACCACCAACCTGTGAAGCTTTCGCGGCCGAGTTCGTGAGTACAAAGGCAATGCGCCGTTCGTGATTGGGCTTATGACGCAGCGCCGCAAGACGAGCGGCGATGCCTGCCACTCGTTCGATACGTTCTTCGTGAGCGACGTAAAGATTCTCCGTTCCACTGGAACTCCGTTCCTTGAAGGAGATCGGCACGGTGATGATGCGGCCATCGAACTCAGGAATAGCGACATTGACCGCAGTATCGAGCGAGCTGAGACCGCGACGCGATCCTTCCCACGCTCCGCGTGGCATTCCGCTCGCTATTGCCTGCACGACCGGGATGCCGAGCTGTTCAAGTGAATCCACCGCTTCGCCCGCAACCGTCACAGAGCCAGAGTTCACTTCTCCTAGAGCAAAAGACAGCGTCGAGATCAGGACATCAGCCTTGCCATCGATCATCTTGAAGGCAGCGGGTCTTCCGTCTTCTTTTGACTTGAGGCTCGACGTAAAGATGCAGAGGGCATTGAGGCCCTTGCTTTGCGAGCGCCTCAACGAGCTTGTCGATGAAGGCGGTGTTTCCGCTCATGCGATGGGCTCGATAGAAAAGGACGGCAGCAGTTGGTTTCGCCGGATCGCTCTGCCGCCGCCAATCCTCGAAGGTCGCGAAATCCATCTCTGGCAGGTAGATGCCATGTTCAGGCATTGGGCTTGGCGCAGCATAGCCATAGCCTGTAAGCATCAATCGGTCCGATAGGAAACGGAAGAGTTCGCCGAAATTGGCGACGCCACCCAGATCGAGGTAGCTGGACGCGGTGTGCATCACGTCAGCGGGCACGTTGATGGTTTCAGAAAACTCTGAGGCGTTGTCGCCAGTTCCGCTAACGAGCACGAGTGACTGTCCACGCTCGATACAGGCTGCCCTCAGCCTGCCGAAGCCAGGAATGCAACTGAGCGGCCCGTGACAGCGCACCACGATTACCTTTGCTTTGCTCATCTCGCCGGCGATCAACGCGTTCATCTGGTCTTCGTTGCGCAGCGCGTTCAGCGAAAACGCGCTCACGCGCAGTTCAGCGGGGAGTGATTCGGATGCTTTGATGAGCGTGAGCATGTCGGTGTCGGCATGCGATAGGAGCATGATGCCGCCATTTGGCTGCGCCAGTTCGAGTTGGGTCAGTGCTTCCGCTGCACTGGGAACACGAACGTCCCAGTCGTAGTAGTTGAAGCTATACTCGACCAACTCCGCAGGAGGCTGAAGGAAGCGGTCGGCCTTCAGCATCGAGTCGATGTATTCAAAGATCTGACGAACGTGCCATTCACTGTTTACGGAGTGAAACCAGATGCTCTTGCCGTCGAAGACCAGGCTGGCCACATTTGCGAGCGCGCAGGGGCCAATGCAACCACCCTTCGTCAGATGGACTTCATTGCGAATCTTGCGCTTTAGCCATTCCTCTTTGTAGACATCGACCGGAACCGCGGCGTACCCGCGTTCGGTGATGCCGCAGCAACAGCCCGTGTAGCAATACGTGAGGTGAGCACGGTGTTGAACAATATTGAAAGCTCGCCCATCGGCCCGGACAACGCGTTGACGGTGTGATGTTGACATGGCTACATCTCCTCCGAGGGTCTTCTTTGACGGATTGCCCAGACCAGGTAAGGGCCGCCGATGAGAGCGAGAACCGCACCGGCAGGAATCTCTGCCGGTGGCAACACGATGCGCCCAAGGGTCGCCAGCTCACGCTGGATGCGATCATTCAGTATGCTTGCTCGCTCAGGAACAGCCGCAGCCTTCGCTATGAGGGTGATCCCGGTATAGACATCGTTGAGAGTGCCATGCGGCACTTCGATGAACCTGATATGAAGGGCGTTTAGACGGTCGGTCAGTTCACTTGAGATCCGTTGCAGAACGACCAGGTCGGGCACGAGCCGTGCAATTGCCTCTACATCCGGAGCAAGGTAGGTTCCGACCTTTGGCAGCTTTTGAACGGAGTCAGGGAAGGTGCAGAAGCGGGAAACGCCGACGACTTGATCGCCCAGACCAAGAGCAAATAGCGCCTCCGTAGTGCTCGGTGCTGTTGAAACGATGCGCTTGGGTCTTTCCTCGGCCGAGAGTCTCGCCGTCAACGCCACGACAGCTATGCCGGATAGGAATCCACGGCGGGGCAGCAAAGAGGGATGCGAATTGTCGTGAAGCAAGCCAAAAGTCGGGCGCAAGGTTTCTGTTCTCCGCAGAAATTGCAATGGAACCCTTGGCAGGTCTCCTGGCTCAAAGACGATACTTGCGTATCCGCCGCTATCCTTCCCCGGTAAATACACCGAGTGGTACTTCTAGCAGCTCATCTTTGTTTACAGTGGCGGGACCGCGCCGGCTTTACACCGGACTTCCCTTTTAAGCCCATGTGGGCACCGTGGGTCTTTAGCCAAGGTACCACGCTGCATTGAGCCGCGATGTCACGAATAGGTCAGTTCGTCGTCAGAGCCTGGCGGCGGGGTATGCCTTCTGCGCGTTCGGTAAGCCAGCCAAAAAGAAGCCCCAAGACACCCCACAGGACAGCCTGAGTCCCCCAGGACGCGATGCGAAATTTCCACAGAAGAGAAGCAGAAAATTCTGCAGGAACTTCGTCGATGGGAGGGAGAAAATGGGCGACAACACTAACGATAACCACATAGAGAATGCCAGCTAACAGCGTTGCATTCCACTCCCCCAGCGGCTTGCTCCAGCGTCGCCTTGCCTTGAGGGAAAGAGCCATGACGACAATCGAAATCGAGATGACCAGGAAATAAGCAGCAGTGCGGATGCCGATTGTCTCTGGATTCCCAACCGAAGGAGGGCTAGCCGGATATTTGAGGGACGGGGTCAGAACGATGGTGACGAACCCAATCCCTGCCAGCAGAGCAGAGAGAACTCTAGGCCTGGAGTCGCTGAGACGGCCGCGCGCATAGGCAAAAACGAGTCCGAAGATGCCGCCGAGCGCGGAACCGTACACCACGACGGCTATAAGTAGCCCAAATCCCTTCTGGATTTTGCGGCTCACCATTTCCGGTTCAGGCGGCTCACCTTTAGCCTGGCTCATGCTGGTCTCAAATGCAATTGCCCGATCCACCTGGGGCTCGCCTGCCCAACGCGCGAACGCGAATACGAAAAGGCCGGCCACAAGACCGGCCAACATACCGCGAAGAAGAAGCGAACGAGCCATCGGATTTGACTAGTGGCAGGGAAAACCGAGCAAGTGGCGTCCGTCGTGCACGAACTCGTGAACCGCGCGGCCATGAATGAGGGAAGTGGCGCCCTGTTCGGCACCGACAAAATAGATCAGAAGGAGCATCAACAGCCCCCCAAACAACGCCCAGGGCATCAACTCTCGGAGCGGAATGACGGGGATAGTGACTGGTTGCGCAATTGAGCTTGCGGCTGACTGAGCCATATTAGGACCTCCTGAGCTTGCACATCCGTTGAGAAAGAATGAAGCCCAACTGAACCTGAGCGTAGTGAAGGTCAACGGCGGTGTCAACACAAAGTCCTCCGATGGTAATCTGGCGCCGGTGGAAAGCCTTGGAATCGAAAGCATTGCCAACTCGAATCACGTTCATCAGCCATGCACCGACCGTCGCTCTAAGGCGGGCATCTTTTCCGCTCAACGAGCCCTTAATGGAAGACGAGATTGAGAAAATCGTCGCCCTCGGATGGACGGCTCCGCGAGCACAGCACGTATGCCGCGGACCGGAGAAGCGCACGCGACAAACCGCAGAGGCTCTCGGACTTGCCCCTTCCGTGGCTGTTGAACTTGCCGATGTCGATTATGGGACCTGGAACGGTAAAGAAATCGGTGACATCCACGCGATAGATCCCGAAGGATTGGCCGATTGGCTGATAAACCTGAACGCAGCACCCCACGGTGGTGAGTCCTTCGCACACCTGATTGCGAGGGTACAACTGTGGCTGGAGGGTCGGACCAGCGCCGGCCACACCGTCGCGGTGACGCATCCGGCAGTGATTCGCGCAGCGATCCTCTGCGCGATTCAAGCCCCACCCGAGTCTTTCTGGCGTATTGATATCGGTCCGCTGTCCGTTACAGATTTGCGATTCAATGGGAAACTTTGGATGGTTCGGTCGACAGGTTGTTCGCTTTGAAGCTCCTCATGGACTGACTTCAGCCAATTTTCCAAAGCCAGGACTATGCTAAGCTTGCGTTACATTCTGGGTGCCCGCAAGGGCATAACAGGGAAGCCGGTGAGAGTCCGGCGCGGTCCCGCCACTGTAATCAGGAACAAGACTTTTCACAAAGCCACTCGGTTTCGACTGGGGAAGGCGAAAAGTCGAGAGCTTCTCAGCTGAAGTTCACCTGTGAGTCAGGAGACCTACCCAGAACAGTCAGATTCTACCCGCGTGGAAACGGGAAGCGATCGCTCGATTGTTCTAGAGCCTTTGTGCCTCGTTTCCTGCATGATGAGGCGCTCTTGTTCAGATCGAATTCGATAGTCCTGGCAATCGCCCTCAGAACACATCTCTTTGTTTTGTTTCTCGTTTTCTTCTTGCTCGGAACGGGCAATTCGCGGGCTGCAACCGGTGGAAGCATTTCCGGTTCCATTGCCGACACATCAGGCGCGGCTATTCCGGATGCTTCTCTCAGCCTCATTAACGACGCTCAGCAGACTCCGTATCGAACCGTCTCGGACAAGCAAGGCCTGTATTCGTTTCCGAATCGACCGGTAGGCCATTACACCCTCACAGTTGCGGCCAACGGATTTGACACGCAACGCAAACTCAACCTTGTGGTGGACAGCGATTCCGCCATCCGGGTCGATGTCACTCTTGAAATTGCTACCAAGACTGACACAGTCACCGTCTCCAGCGAGGGCGAAGCCCAGGTGGACACCGTCTCCACCCACCTTGGCGAGGTTGTCTCGGCCGATCAGATGACCGCCATTCCGCTCAATGGGCGCAGTTACACCGATCTGCTTGCAATCCAGCCCGGTGTCGCTCCGGTCTCCACGCTACTTCCAGGTTCCGTCATCATGGCTGGCGTCACCGGCAGTATCGATCCCTCAGGAGACGCCAACCCTGGGAATCTTTCGATCAATGGTCAACGTGAATCCTCCAACGGGTTCCTCGTCAATGGCATCGATGTGCAGGAGCACATGAATGGGGGCACTTCGATCCTTCCCAACCTCGACTCCATCGAGCAGTTCCGCGTGCTTACTAATAACTTCGATCCTGAGTACGGCAACTACAACGGTGGGATGACTACCGTGGTCAGCAAGTCCGGCAGCAACTCATTTCACGGGAACGCTTTCGAGTTCTTTCGTAATACCGCGCTCGATGCCCGCGGCTACTTCGATCCCACGCGAGCGCCTTTCAAACAGAACCAGTTTGGGGGCACCATCGGGGGCCCGATCAAACGTGACAAAATCTTCTTTTTCGCGGACTACCAGGGCACTCGCACCACTCAGGGTGTGTCCACTGGCAATGTCTCGGTGCCCACCCTTGCAGAACGCGCCGGAGACTTTTCAGCGGATGCTGCCGCATTTCAAACCACGGCAACCACATCCGGTGGCCAGACAGTGGCTGTCCCAACCACCGTCAGCGGCCCGTACCTCGCCTCTCAGATTCTTTCTTCCGGATTGGGTTATCAGGTCACGGCGGGGGAACCCTACTACTACAGGCAGGGAGAAGCTCAAGCAGGTAATCCGGGTACACCCTATTCGAGCGACTGTATCTCTACGACTCAATGTGTCTTTCCAAACCTAACCATCCCGAACAACGCGTGGTCCGCTCCGGCGCGGCATCTGGTGCAATACATTCCTTCTCCTAACGTAGGTGCCGGCCAGTTCTCCTCTTCTGCCAACTCCGAGACCGTGCGAGACGATAAGGGTTCCGTGCGGCTCGACGCAAATACTCGATTAGGCCAACTTTCGGCTTACTACTTCGTAGACGACTACACGCTGGACAATCCCTATCCAGGCTCTGTAGCCGGCGCCAGCATCCCTGGCTTCGACGCTCTCTATCTTGGCAGGGCGCAGTTGTTTTCATTCGGAGATACGAAGGTAATTGGCCCTAACACGGTGAATGAGCTGCGTTTGGGTTATCTTCGCAACGCGAACGTCATCGGGCAGCCGCACGGCGGTCTTGGCGTCAGCCTCGTCTCGCAAGGTTTCTCAACCGGCCCTGACGGCATCTATCTTCAGGCGCCAGAGTTCGAAGGCGTAGAAAATATCACCTTCCCCACTTTCGTCTTGGGCGTCCCCATCACCAACCTCACCCAGGTCAACAACACTTTCTACGTCAGCGATGGTCTCTCGCGTGCCATTCGCTCTCACACCTTGAAAATCGGAGCGCAGTTCCACATCGATCAGGTCAACAATCATCCCAACGCCACCTTCAACGGAACCTTTAATATCGATGGAACTGAAACCGGATCACCCTATGCGGATTTCCTTCTCGGTACCGCTAGTAATTTCACCCAATCTTCTGGCCAGCCCTTCTATCTGCGAAACCGCTACTTTGGGTTCTACGTGCAGGATAGTTGGCGTGTGAACAGCCAACTCACGATGAACGCCGGGTTGCGTTGGGACATCATCATGCCCTGGTGGGAGAAGTACAATCAGCTGCAGACCTATATTGCCGGAGCGCAATCGGTGCTCTATCCAGGTGCCCCGGAAGGTTTTGTCGTCGCCGGCGATCCCGGAGTTCCACGCACAATCGCTCCTACAAGTTACAAGAATTTCGCACCGCGGATTGGATTCGCGTATGCGCCGGCGTTTTCGAACAGGATCGGCAAGACGATCTTTGGTGGGAGCGGCAAGAGCAGTATCCGAGCCAGCTATGGGCTCTTCTACACTGCCTTCCCTGGGCTCGCAGCTGGCATCATGTACGCCGTGCCGCCTTTTGGCTACAACTATCTCAGCGCGGGACCTCCGTTGCTGGCGACCCCCTTCATGAGCGCTGCCACCGGCACTGACAATGGACAAAGATTTCCTTTTCCATTTCCCTCGCACAACGTTTCAGCCAGCAATCCGGATAACTCGATTCACTGGGCCAACTTCACCCCGATTGCTGCCGACCCGTTCTTCAACCATCGCAATCGCGTGCCTTATCTGAATAACTACATGCTGTCTTTTCAGCGTCAGTTGACTGGCGCCGCACTGCTAACGGTCAGCTATGTCGGCAATCAAGGACATCGTGAACTCGCGCTCGTCTCCGTCAACCCTGGCAACCCCTCCCTCTGCCTCAATCTCGCCAGCGTTGGTTGCGGTCCCTTCGGAGAAGACTCGACCTACACCACCGCAAGCGGCCAGACTTATCGGGGTACCCGCGTCGGGCAAGGGTCTAACTATGGGGAAAATACCTCGGACAGCTCCATCGCGAACTCCAATTACAACGCGCTTGAGACCACACTGCGCTATCACCGCCATGCCTCTCAGTTCTTGCTCAGTTACACCTACGCCAAGTCCATCGATCAGGGCTCAAGCCTCGGAGAGCAACTCAACCCAATCAACGCTCGTCAGAGCCGAGCGATCTCCGCCTGGGATTTGAAGCATAACTTCGTCGCCACCTATGCTCTTGTGTTGCCCTTCGATCGCTTCCGAGGCCCCGCTCCGCTTACCCACGATTGGAGCATTTCGGGCACAACCCGCCTGGCCACTGGTTTCCCGGTGACCCTGTTCGACAACTCGGACAATTCGTTGCTCGGAACGCTCGGTAATGGCGCCAACAATTACCTGCTCGATACCCCGCAGCACATTCCTGGGCCGCTACACATCCATACCAACGGGCGAAGCAGGAAGCCCGCCTTCAATACCGCTCTGTTTCGCGAGGAGACCGTCGGGCAGCTAGGCAATGCGAAACGCCGCATGTTCTACGGACCGGGCATAGAAAACTTTGACATGATGCTTCAAAAGAGCATCCCCCTCCGTGACACGAGATCACTGATATTCCGCCTCGAAGGTTTCAACGCGTTCAACCATGCGCAGTTCTATGGACCAGCGGCAGTCGACGGCCAGATCGAAGATCCCAACTTCGGCAACATCGACAACGCGGCAGCGCCTCGCCTCGTGCAGGTTGCAGGGAAATTCACCTTCTGATCGAAAGCATCTGCAAGCGGGAACATCTTCTTCGCGGTTACGGCGCTGATTCTTTGGCGCGGGCGATCGCGAGCCACTTCGTGCAGCGTCTTGCCGACTTAGGAGAACCTATCCGTGCAACCTGGCGAAGCGGAACCACGGCTCAGGCGACGGACTTTTCATACCAACTGAGGACCCGCAACGCCCGCAGCGTGTTCCATCGGCTCGGCCGGTTGTCGCCGTCTTCGAGCTCAAAGTGGACCTTGCCGGGATGCGTGTTCTCCAACAGCCAGGCGCCATCGGGCTGCTGCTTGGATCGAAGCAAATGGATCGCTTCGTCGATGCGCGAGTCGGGCACATCCCCGACCGAGCGGAAGTATTCGAGGCCACGCAGCACGTCGTAGTGCCAGCGCGTAGGAAACGAGAATTGCAGCCAGGATGGGTCGACGACTTCGCCTGTGCTCTTACGCCGGAACAGCTTCCGTTCGAGGAGATACTCCTCACCCCGATGCCTGGCCGCGATGGATTCCGCAGAGCCCCCGGTTGCGCGCTCGTGCGTCAACAGCCCTTCCAGGACGTTGATCGTGGTCGCGAACGACGAGCGGACGGAACCGTTCTCCGCCTCGCAGTTCCATCCGCCATCCTCAAGTTGCTCATCAAGCAGGCGGGCGACTAAGGCATCCATATCGTCCTGATCAAAATAAGTGCCCAAGGTGACGGTCCTGCCATTAATGCACGGCTCGACCTCGCCGCTAAAGAACGGCTGCCCGGCGTGCTCCCACCGGCAGTGGTCTCTCACCAACGCCACCGCCCGGCGGACCCGGTCAGAGCTCGGGTCGACCCCGAAATCATGCAGTAGTTGAAGTGTTGGCAGCGTTGAGATCCAGGGCTGGCCCTGGTTCTCGTCGCACTGGTTGAGGCTCCGCGCCGGGAAGCACGCGCCTCCCGCCCACTGGCCGTCTTCGCCTTGCAACTCGAGCAGTCTGGCACCCCAGCCCTCGGTGGCCGTCCGCGCTCGTTCCGCCGCGACCATCTCGGCTGGCGCATGGACAAGATCGCGCAACACCTGCCAGCGAATGGCGGAGTCCGAATCAAGTAGCCAGTCCAGTACCTTCATGCGGCGGAGTCTAACATGATTGGTAAAGATCTATATCGAAGTTATGGCGCCTTATCTTTCCGGATGAATAACGAAAACGCCAGGGTGGGAAATACGTGAGATCAGAGGCGTGGTCGTTCATCCTCCGGCAATATTCGCCCTTGAGGCCACGCATAGAGCTGTGAGATTCTTACACACCGGTCAGCGCAGATGCCCGTCGCAGTTCCATCGCATCGCGCAGACCCAGGAGATCCCTGTTGACGGCCAGGACGACCGCTCCACCGGCAAACGCTCACGCCCAGCTTCGACGTAATTCGCTTGGCCTTCCCGAGCTGATTTTTCAGGGCATCACCCACATTGCACCGGCGACCAATATGGTCTTTACCTTTCCGATCATTGCCCTCAAGGCAGGGCCGGACATGCCGCTGTCGTTTCTGCTGGCCACCATCATCTGCTTCTTTATTGGCAGCACCGTCGCCGAGTTTTCGAAGTACATGCCGTCAAGCGGAGGCTACTACGCCTTCGCCACGCGCGGCCTTGGGCCACGGGTTGGCTTTATGGCTACGTGGAGCTACCTGGTGTACGAGTTGCTGGGCGGCGCCGGGTCGTCCGGTTTCCTTGGCTATCTCATGTCTGACATGCTGCGCACGGCATTCGGCGTGAGCGTTCCATGGTGGTTGATTTCACTGGCTACATTTGCCCTGATTTGGATGCTCACCCACTATGGGGTCCAGTTATCGATCCGGGTAACGGCCGTGCTCGGCGGACTCGAAGTGCTGATCATGTTGGCGCTCTCCGTGACCTTCCTCATTCACCCGGGGAAGGGCTCATCGTACAAAGCGCCGCTCGATCCGTCCTTTGCGCCGCATCACTTCGGAGGAATCCTGGCGGGGATGGTCTTTTCCATTCTCTCGCTCAGCGGTTTCGAAGCCACGGCGCCACTCGCGCAGGAAGCGCGACGGGCGGGAAGGTTTGTTGGTCAGGCAGTGATCCTTTCACTCACGGCGATTGGGGCCTTTTACGTTTTCACCTCGTACGCGAGCGCCATTGGCTGGGGCACGAGCGATATGGCCGCTTTTGCAGCGCATCCGAATCCTTACTATCCCCTGGTGCATGCGCTTTGGGGGGCGGGCTGGTGGTTCGTGGTGATGGCGCTCATCAATAGCGCAGTGGGCATCGGTCTTGCCACAACGAATTCAACATCCCGGGTGATGTACACCATGGGCCAGGCCGGCACACTCCCGGCGCGCTTCGGACGCGTACACGCGAACCACCAGACGCCAACGTATGCGATTGCTGTCGTGCAAATTGTAAGTATCGTGGCGATGCTAGCGGTTGGGCTGCTTTTGCGGCCTGTCTATATCTTCGGCCTGCTCGAAACCATTGCAACCCTTGCGGTCATCGTGATCTATTGCGTGGCGAACCTCGCACTCACGGCTTATATCAGGCATGAACATAGGGAAGATTTCAGCATCTGGCGGCATGTTGTTTCGCCCTGGATTGGAACGCTGGCATTATTGCCCGTATTCCTGGTGACGGTGTACCCGGTACCCGAATGGCCGTACAACCTGGCGCCTTACTTCTTTGTCGTTTTCCTGATTGCGGGATTCGGCTTTATGCAGTGGAACGAATTTCGTCATCCAGGAGCCCTACGGAGAGGCGCGACCATGATGGTGGGTAGTCGAAGGAGTTCCGAGGGTGATGTTGACTGGGATCAAGCGGATGTTTTAGCGGCAGGCCGGCCGCCAATAGGCTGAACATACCCTCAGACTGTGTTATCTGTGCAGGTATTCTGAGACTGAATCGCCAACTTCAATTTCCTGCTCATGGTGATCAGGAAAAGTAATGATAACCTTGTCGGCGTATGTTCGCTTCGAGTTCAGGACATATCGATACTCATAGGTATCGCCATTCCCATACACCTGGCCAACCAGAACCCCTGATTTATATATGTTCCGAACCAGAGTATTCCCCTGACCATCCAAAATTGCCATCATCAGCCATTTCCGATACACATAATGCCGTTCTTTTCCAGAAGAGCTGATGGCATACTGCAGCATTCCATCTCCGTCCGTATTGTAGGCATAACGAATAGAATTCCCCTGATCGTCTGCGACCCTTGTAATTCTCGACTGATTGTCATACGCGAATCGAATCCAGTGTCCATGCGGCGTCAGAATCTCCTGTAAATTCCGTCGCCAGTCGCGCTTTAATTCCAGCACATCTCCTGAAGCATTCCGTATTTCGGTCGCCGCGCCTTGTGCCAAATTGTTCGCGCTGTACGATTCTGGGAATAGAATCTCCGATCCGTTCGTGAGTCGTAGGGTCCATCCATTCCCATTCCAATTGATGGTCGACTTATAAAACTGCGTTGAAGTTTCCACATGCTGAAAGATCGCATCCGAGTACCCGCTACCCTCCGACACCCGCGGAAAATACAGCATGTCTCCGTCTTCGAGAGCAAGCATCATGTGGGTGTACGGATTTCGTGTCCCAAGAGGCGCAATGTCATAGGGATGGTTGGTGTTTCTACCGAACGCATGCACTTTGTTAAGGGGAAGCCAATCATCGGAGTTGTATGTGCGTGTGAGTGGAACACTGAATACATCATTCAATTGCAAGTCTGTCTGCCGCAGGACAAACGTTCCATACCTCAGATCGACTTCAAATCGGTCCACTGCTTCACCATGAGTCGTCGGCGTTGCGCATCGGCCAATCGAAGGTATGGCGACATCAGCGGACACCGACGCAAACAAACACGGATGAGTCCCATCCAACGTTGGTGAAGCTGCGTTGCCTCTCAGCTTCGAATTCGCGAGTTGCACCACTGTCGCCAGCTCAACTCTCTGCCGATGGCCCTGCCACGATATCAAACCGGCAAACAAAGCAAACACCAGCATCGCAAACAAAAGTAAATTGCGATTTCCTTGCGCCGTCCAACCTGAAGTATCACCTACTACTATTCGTATCATAAGTGGATAACTCATCGGATTGACCCTTATAAGGGTAAGGTCCACCAGATTGATCACTGTTAAGGATCGCAGTAACATGCCGATAGTAGACCTGCCGCCACTCGTAGGCTAACGCATCGAGCGTGTAGCGCATGCTTTCTACCAATAGCGCAGCCATAGTCCCGATGCAACTAAAATTACGCCAAATATGAAAAGAACATGTAACTCATGATTAGATAGGCCACGAGCCCAGGTCGGCTTAATAAGCAATAGCCTTCCTCTGAAATAGCCGCCGATAATTAAGCCAAAGAATATAAGAATGTTGCTCAGCCAATTTTTAGACTTATGCTTGTCGCTCATTCTAGCACTCGAAATAGGAAGACTGTCACTCCATGTTACGTCTTCTACTGGAAGTAGCGTCTCTCACGGAACACACCCACCCATAGCAGTATCGAACCCCTGCGCCAAGCCGGTAAGTACATTCTCTACGCTTTGTTCAAAGGGCCTATCATTAAAGTAGACGTTATAAGCCCATCCACCCACCCCGCTCCTCGGAATAGATATCGGCATATTGAGAGTGTCGCCATCAAAAGTTGGCCCCTCCCGCGTAGGATACGACCTCGAAGCCATAATTGAAAATCGGTAACATTGCTTGATACTCAGGGCTTCCGGGGCCTGAGTAGTTGCTTAGCGGACCTTACCGCGGGCAGCAACGCGCCAGGAGCCGACAACCTGTTCCTTACGTACCAGGAAGACTTCGTCGTGCATGTTGATGCAGGTGCAGACGTGATTGGGTATGACGGCAACGGTATCGCCCACAGAAAGACCGGCCTGTTCGATGTTCTGCAGGTAGCCGTGCTCTTCATTCATCTTGGTGAGTTGTAGTTCAGGGTGTTCGACAATATGGCCGAAGCCCTTCATGGGACCGGAGCCAAGTTGATCGGAAGACATAGTTTTTGAACCAGCGTCGATGATTGTTTGACCGGGAACGGCGGTCGAAACAACACTTGCAAGCACGCGTACGGCGCAGTCGTCGATGCTGCAGAGCCCCTGATAGTAGGTGTTGAGATCGTTGTACACGTAAGTCCCCGGCCTGACCTCGGTGAGGCCGGCAAAGGTCTCGGGCATGAGAGAGGAAGGCGTGGAACCTCCAGAAACGATCTCCACCGGAATTTTGGCGGAGGCAAAAAGTTCGAGCGCTCGTAGGACGACCGGTGTAACTAACTTCGCTTGCTCGGAGCGTTGCTGTTCATTTCCCCAGACGTTGCCGAAGTAGGTCATCAAACCGCGAAACGTGAGACCAGGCAGAGAAGACACGGTGCGCGCGAGGTCTACCAGGGTCGCGTCTGCTTTCACGCCGCAACGATGATGGCCGGCGTCAAACTCCACCAACACACCAAACGTCACGCCATGGGTGACCGCGGCGCGCGAAAGCTCTCTGGCGACAAAGTCACTGTCTACGGCGACGATCACCGCCTGATTGTGAGCTACGGTGGCGAGCCGCCGGAGCTTTTCCTGGCCAAGAATGGGGTGGGCCACCAGGATTTCGTTCGGCCCGGCTGCAGCCATGGCCTCGGCCTCGCCGACCTTCGCCACCGTGAGACCGAACGCGCCACGCTCCATTTGCATGCGCGCGACTTCGACCGTCTTGTGCGTCTTGGTGTGGGGCCTGAGGCCAACACCATGGCCAGCCAGGAACCGGGCCATACGATCCAGATTGCTCTCTACGACGTCGAGGTCGATGATGACAGCGGGAGTTGATAATTCTCGATAGTGCATTTGTCTTTCACTATATAGAAACCAGCCATTACAGGGCGACGATTTTACCGGATTGGCCTCATTATGCTTTGCCCCATGCGCCTCCACCCGGTGTCTCGATGTGTAGTATGTCTCCCTGTTTGAGACCGCGGCTGCATTTGCCGGGTAACTCTGTTCGTTCGTTGCTATCAGCCGGCACTACCCATGCTCGCCCGGCCGCACCGTCCGCTCCGCCCTCAAGCCCGTAAGGGCTTAGTTTTCTACGCTCGGCCAGCAAGGTTACCTGGGCATCGGCCAGGAGTTCGATCTCGCGGATGAGTCCGTCGCCGCCGTGAAATTTTCCTGCTCCTCCCGAGCCGATCGCGATAGGCATATCGACGCACCCGGAACGGATAGGCATACTCCAGCGCCTCGATGGGCGTGTTCAACGAATTGGTCATGTGCGTCTGTACACCCGGAATCCCGTCCAACCCGGGGCGGGCGCCCATGCCCCCTGCCGCAGTCTCGTAATAGGTGAAGGGCTCGCCTGTGCGCGGATCGATGCCGCCGATCGTCAGGTTGCTCATCGTACCCGCACTCGCCGCCGGCACACGCGATGGCACAGCTTGCGCCAGAGCACGCAAGAGCACGTCGACGATGCGCTGCGAGGTTTCGACGTTTCCACCGGCAGTTGGCGCCGGCGGCAGCGCGTCCACAATGCTTCCCGACGGTGTGTGCAGAGTCAGTGGCCGAAGAATCCCCGCGGTGGCGGGAGCGCCGTCTGCCAGCAGGCAACGCAGCATGTAGAAACAAGCCGAAAGCGTGATGGAGCGGACGGCGTTGACACTCCCTTTGACCTGGGTTGAGGAGCCGGAGAAGTCTACGGTGAGAGAGGCATTCCGCGGATCGAAGCTGAGGCGCACTGCAATCCTGCGCGGCTCATCCGTCACGCCATCATCGTCGAGCCAGTCTTCCGCGCTGAAGTCGCCGGCCGGCATGGTGCGAAGTTCCGCACGCACGAGCCGCTCGGAGTAATCGAGTAGCTCTTCGACGAGAGCCTGCAGCTTCTTCTCGCCGTACTTCTCTACCAGTTGCAGAACGCGTTGCTCGCCCACACGGCAGGCGCCCATCTGCGACTCGAGGTCTCCTTCGCGTTCCCTGGCGGTGCGCACATTGAGCAGGATCAGACTCAGAAGCTCGCGATCCAGCTGGCCGGCGCGCACAAGCCGCACCGGAGGGATGCGGAGGCCTTCCTGAAAGATTTCGCTTGCAGGCCCCATCGACCCGGCAAACATTCCTCCTACATCGGCATGGTGGGCGCGGTTGCAGACGTACATAACCGGTTGCTCTTGCCCTGGCAGAAAAACCGGCAGCACCATGGTGATATCGGGAAGATGAGTTCCTCCGGCAAAGGGATCATTGAGGATGGCGATGTCACCCGGGACGAAACCGATCGCATCGACCGCGGCCCGGACGGACATGGGCATCGAACCGAGATGTACCGGCATGTGATCGCCCATGGCGATGACCCGGGCCTGGCTATCGAAGAGGGCGCAGGAGTAGTCTCGCCGCTCTTTGATGTTGGGTGAAAGAGCGGTGCGCCGTAGAGCGGCGCCCATCTCCTCGGCAATTGAATGCACTGCGCTTTGGAAGATCGCGAGTTCGACTGGATCCGTTGCCGAAATGCTCATGCATGCCTCTCGGTATCGATTGCGATCACCAGATTTTCGAAACCGTCGACACGCGCAACGCAACCAGGCGGCAATACAGTCGCCGAGGTGTATTCGGTAATCATTGCGGGGCCACCGATGACGTCTCCTGGCAAGAGCTCAGATCTTCTGTAGTGTCGCGTCGATCTCTTCTTGCCGTCGAAATACACGGGACGCTCCGCATAACAGGCGGCGCTGCCATCGCCTGGTTTGGGTTCACGGTAACCTGGCTCATAGTGCTCGCCGGGGGCGACCACGCGTAGGCGCACGTTCACAATCTCGATCGGCCTGCTTCGATCGCAGAAACCATAGCGCTGCTGGTGGAGCTGATGAAATGCAGCCATGGCCTGGCCCGGCGCGTTGTCGTCATAAGGCACATTCAATTCGTATCCCTGGCGGCGATAGCGCACATCCAAACTGCGTTGATACACGGTGCGCTGGGCGGCCCGCTGAAGACCTTCCGCGGCAAGCTCCGCCGCACCACGCTGCTCCAGTGCGGCAAACATTTCTTCGAGCTGGTCCGAGTGATCACCCGGCAGCATCACGGTGCGCGAGAAGTCACGCACAACGTCTGCCAACAAAATACCAACGGCAGAAAGAGCGCCGGGCATGGCCGGTATGAGCACCGCCGGGATGCGCAGGGCGCGGGCCAGCGCGCAGGCATGCAGTGGCCCTCCACCGCCGAAGGCCACAAGGGTGAACTGGCGCGGGTCGTGTCCGCGCTCGACCGAGATCAGGCGGATCGCTTTTTCCATCTGCGTTTCCACCACGCGGAGGATGCCGGCCGCATACGCTTCCGCGCTGCTCAGCGGGCCTTTTTGCTCATGCATGATTTGCCAGGTTCGTTCGCTCTCGAGTGGGATACTGCCCGCAAGAAAGCTGCCTGGGTCCAACCGGCCAAGGATGAAATTGGCGTCCGTGACGGTGGGCAGAGTTCCGCGACCGAAGCAGACGGGGCCCGGCTGCGATCCCGCGGATTCGGGGCCAACGCGCAACATACCGCCGCCGTCGAAGCGGGCGATCGAACCACCGCCTGCTCCCGCGGTGTGAATGTCGAGCATAGGGACACCGATCGGCACGCCCGCTACGAGGGATTCGCGCGTAAGTTGAGCGCCGCCCGTGGCTGCATCCGACAGGAAGACATCGGTCGAGGTACCGCCCATATCGAAACCGATGATGCGCTCGAAACCGGCACAGCGAGCGAGGTGGCAGGCGCCGATCACGCCTCCCGCCGGCCCCGACAGTACGGTTCGCACTGGCTCGGGCGCGGCACGCCGCGCCGGGATAATTCCTCCGGATGACTGCATCACAGTCACGATGCCCCCGCCGTGCTGCCGGGCAACGCTCTGCTCAAGGTGCTGCAGATAACTTTGCATGCGGGGCGCAAGGCAGGCGTTGACCACAGTCGTGGATGCACGCTCGTACTCACGAAACTCAGGCAGAATGCGGTGCGAAACAGAGATGGGAATTTGCAGGCACTGCAAGGCGGCCTCCAGCCGCTGCTCTGTCTCTGGGTTGGCGAAGGAAAACAGCAACGAAATGGCGATGGCTTCGGCCCCACTGCTGCGCACTTGGTTCACCAGAACTGCCAATTCCTCTTCAGTCGGCGAACGAAGGATCTTGCCCTCGGCAGTAACGCGCTCCGGCACACCGAAACGTAGCTCGCGAGGCACCAGGCAGATGGGCACGGGTGCAAACCAGTCGTAGAGGTTGCTTCGCGCCTGGCGCCCGATAGCGATGGTGTCTTCAAACCCTGCAGTGGTAACGAAGGCGACACGCGCGCCTTTGCGCTCGAGCATCGTATTCGTTCCAACCGTGGTGCCGTGGCGAACCTCGAGCATGGGCCCTGAACTGGGTCCTGGAGCGGGCCCTGGATCGGGTCCCGGACCGATCTGCGCCAGCCCATCGAGCACGGCCTGCGCCGGGTTGGCCGGCGTGGAGAGAACCTTCAACACACGGAGTACACCCTGCGCGAGATAGACGCAATCGGTGAAGGTTCCGCCGGTGTCGATTGCTACGCGCAAGCAGTTGCCTCCAGTGCTTATCAAGCGCTCGCTCGCAGATCGAGATCTTAAAGCGAGCTTCTGTAGGTTACATCGGGCGCCCGATTGAGGATGGGGTACTCTCTCCTCACTACCAGGCCAGGCTAACCAGAGGAGCGCTCGTGAACCCTATTTACGGTTGGCTTGCCGAAGCCTCGCGTGATCAGAAGCGGACATTGCTGGCTGCGTTGCTGGGCTACATGCTTGCTGCGCGCGGCCAACCTGGCTGTGCGCAAAAAGTGCGTTTTTAGCGCTATAAGCGCTAAAAGCCGGTTGGCTTGGCTTAGCAAAATGCCGTTTTGCGGAATCTGAGAGAAGGTCGCCGTCGAACATGGCTTTAGCCGCTGAGGGAATACTCCATTTCCCTCAGTGGCTAAAGCCACATCCATTTCAGAGTCCGTAACGTACGGACTGAAGTCCGTACCCTTCTTTAGGCTGCCCCGGGGTGTCATCTAAAACGTCGCCTTCAGTGTTGCAGATGCGCTATCGCCGGCGATAGCATCCATCATTTCAATGGTTTATGGTCGATGCGGCAAAGAGGGTATGCATTTGCCGGATGTCTCAGGGCGGCTAGAGTAAGCGAAGTTCGTCGAACGGGTGGCCCAGTTCCGCACAAAGAGCCTCGACGGCTAATTGATGATCATCGCGCTCCGGCAGACCCGATACAGTCACTGAGCCAATGACGCCCGCGCCGGCCACACGAATGGGAAAACTGCCCCCGTGGCTGGCGTAATCGCTGATGGGAAGTCCGTAGCGGTCAGAGAGGTTCGAGTTCTTCTCTGCCATTTCGCGGCCTATGGCGTAAGAACTGCGGTGAAAACGAGCCACCACATTGCCCTTTCGACGAACCCATTCGACGTTGTCCGGCGTTGTCCCCGGCAGCGCTGTATAAAAAAGTGGTTGTCCAAAGCGGCGAACATCCGCTACCAGCGTGAGCTTGCGGGCGACAGCCAGGGCACGGATGCGCGAGCCCAGCCTCCATGCCGTCTCCTCGTCGAACGAGGCAAACTGCAGTTGCTTTTCCTGGAGGGCGATGCGGGCGAGATCCTCAGCGATCAGCATAGTGATGGCACCTTCGATACTTTAACACCCACGTTGCAAGCCCGCACCTGTCAACGTGTCCCGTAGAGTCGGCCTTGGGTGTCATCACCCTTCGCGACGGTTGCGCCCGGTACGCGCCTACTTCGCTGCCGAAAGAGTTTTCGTAAATCTGTCCAAACAGCGATTGTAAGCAGCTGGGCCTTCCCGATTTTTTATGTTGTCACAAGCTGATTCGATCGAATGTCGATCTACATCACTCAGCGCCGATAGGTCGGGTCGCGCGGGTTCAGCTGCGAGGCTTGCCACCTGCTCCGTCTCGCAACGGTTGTAACTGTCGGGCCCGCGCCGCCTTGCCTCAGAACACACGCTCTCGATTGACTCGCGCTCTGCCTCGCGCAAAGTGCTCAAGTCCGGCTTGCCCTTTGGGTTTGTAATCAAATCTAACTGCGCCTTGAGACACGATTGATACGCAACTTGCCCCGACAATTCCTTCTGCCTGGAACAAACCGTCTCCAGCCTGTCAGTCTCAGCAGCAGATAATGAGCGCACCTGAAACTGTTGCGGACCCGGATATTTCGCACGTCCAGTGCCCTTCGTCAAGACCCCGGCGCCGTTCAAATCTGTGGAGTGGACAATTCCCGGTGTTTGCTGGACAGGAATTCCCGCAGATTGCTGTCCTGCGGAATCCCGTAACGATTCTGTACCCCACATCGGGTGATGCTCGATGGCGAAGTAGCCCGCTAGAAGAACCGCAAATATTCCGAGACCGCGGTAAATCCAACCAACGCCGATCCTGTTGCTTGACCTGCCACGATCGTTCCGTGGAGTTCGCGATGCAGAGTCATGCTCTACGTACGATGTGTAACGATGCGATGAACTGAAGGCGCTCTCGGTTCCATCCGCGTGCATTCCTCGCGCGCTGGAATTGGACTGCAGCAGGCGGTATGCCTCGTTGATCAGCTGGAGTTGACGCTCTGCCTTCTCTCGAAGTCGCAAATCGTCTCCAAAGCGGTCCGGATGCCACACCTTCACCAAGTCCCGATACGCTTCTTTGATCTCGGAGGGAGTCGAACCCGGTTTCAACGCCAGAACCTTGAGTGCTTCGTCGGCCAACACGGCGGATCCTCCGAACTCTTCGTTCTCGCTCGGCCTTTTCGAGGGGCCGTGCCGTAGCCTGAGACGCTGCTCTACACATAATAAATCTGTCGTGCTTGCGCTGCATATTTCCATAGCAATCTTCTCAGGCTACCGGCCTGCGATCACAAACTTATTCGGTTCGGCCAGTGATGGTGTCAAATGATACTCCGGGATGCCGACGCCGAATCTCATCGGAACTAAATCCGGTGCGCGGCCGCCTGGTGGCCGAGGCTGAGTCCTGGATGTGGTCCAGTGCTGCAGCCCACTGTACTGCCGCGCCAAAAGCGGAGTGGCTGCCGTTAGAGATGTGGCAGACGCGATGGTCTGCGGACGGTTGGGCGAACGATGTTACTTATCAGCTACGACATCGGAGAAGAAGACGCAGTTGATCCCTTCCTTTGCTTTCGAGGATCCAGAAAGATGGCGCCGGCAGAATTAGTTGGCGTTGCGGCGGTGAGCATGATGTGCGGAGTAAACGTAGTGGCCTATCAGCCAACCGGCGGCGCTGCCTACGAGGACGTCGGTTGGAAAGTGCTCTTGTCCCAGAACTCTTGTCAGGCTTACTCCCGCTGCCAATGAGTAGACGCCGGCCTGCGTCCATACAGACGGATACTCGCTGGCGATGACGGCAGCAGAAGCCCACGCTAGTACGGAGTGGCTCGACGGAAATGAAGAGTCGACGCCGGCTGCGCCCTGGAAGAAGTGGCCGCGTGCGTTGTGCTCGTTTGGTCGCTCTCTCCAGAAGATCAGTTTCATTCCCTGCTCTACCACCACGCCGTCCACAACCCCTTCGCCACCCAACAGGCCGGTTTCGCGAGCGTGTTCATTCTGCTGCAGAAGACCTACTCCGTAAAGAGCAGCTGGTACGACCAAAATGCCGCCCACCATGATGTTTGAGGCATTCAGGTTGGCCTGGTTGAAATCTGCATCGTGCGAGACGACCGATTGCATGGTGTGCTGGTCTGTGGCGATGCCTGCTCCGGTGGCGGCAGCCAGCGGAATGAGCCAGCGGAGGTCATGCGCTTTGAGGTGCAGCGGGCTGGTCCAGATGCTTTTCTGGTCTTGGAGGGCCCGCAGCGGTAGTCCCTTCAAGGTGAGGGGTGTTGCGCCGCCCTGAGGGGCAGGGGCGTCGGGCAACTGTTTCGTTGTGGCTGTTGCTTGCGCTCGCGCGGGGAACGTTGTCGCCGTAGCGATGATGATAAGAGAGACGCAGGTACAGCAGATGCGCTTGATACGCGCAAGCCTAATCACTGGATAACCCTCCGTCCGGCAGAAACAGGCGGGCTAGCGGCTCTGTTGTTTGTTGCGCAGTGACAGATGCTTCCATCCATAGACTCTCGAATACAGCGAAACGGCTTTGGCTGTTCCTCTGTGCGGTTCAGAATTTCGCTTTGCGGTACGGTTCGCCGCACGGAAACTATGCCGAAATGAATCATTTTCGCTGGGTGGCGCGCTTGTCAACACTTCATGTAAGAGAGAGCTGGAAAAGGCTGGGAGCGTCCCGCATAGCGGGACGCACTTGCTCCTGCTGCTGCTCTCCGCTCGACGTAATAGACTCTGGCTATGACCTCGAAGCCGGATCCAGACCAGAAGCTGCAAACGCTGAGCATCCACTCGGGGCGGCATGTTGACCCCGCTACCGGCTCGGTCACGGCGCCCCTCTACACATCCACTACCTTTGAACGCGATCCCGACGGAGCGTTCTCTCGCCACTACTTCTATAGCCGGATCGACAACCCGAATCGAAATTCCCTGGAGCAATGCCTGGCTGATCTGGAAGGCGGCGAAGTTGCGGTCGCTTTCAGCACGGGGATGGCGGCTAGCCTGGCCGTGTTTCAGGCGTTGTCACCGGGCGACCATGTGGTGCTTCACAGAGATTTGTACTTCGGCGTGCGCGAACTGGTGACTGGGCTGTTCGCCCGCTGGGGCTTGAAGCACTCGTTTGTGGACATGCGGAATGTTGAGGAAATTCGTCGCGCCTGTCTGCCCGAAACCAGGCTGCTCTGGCTCGAGACCCCCACGAATCCGCTGATTGAAGTAGTCGACATCAGCCCGGTGGCGGCGCTGGCGCGCAGTCTGCAGATACCTTTGGCCTGCGAAAATACGTTCGCGACTCCGGTGCTGCAACGGCCGTTTGCGTTGGGCGCCGATCTGGTCGTGCATGCGCTCACCAAATATATTGGTGGCCATTCGGACGCGCTGGGTGGGGCTGTGATCTTTGCCCGGAAATCGCAGCTGGCAGCGAGCGTGAAAGATTTTCAACGGGTAGGCGGGGCGGGGCTTTCTCCTTTCGACTGCTGGCAGATTTTGCGGGGCGTGCAGACGCTCGTGCCCCGCGTGCGCCTGCATTGCGAGAATGCCGGCAGGGTTGCGGAGTTCCTTTCTACCCACCCCGGTGTTTCCATCGTTCACTATCCTGGCCTGAAGAGCGACCCTGGCCATGAGATTGCCGCGAGACAGATGCGGGACTTCGGAGGGATGCTCTCCTTTGAGGTGAAGGGCGGGCGCAAGGAAGCGTTCGATGTTGTGGCACGGTTGAAGTTGATTGTGCGGGCCACCAGCCTGGGGGGCACGCATTCACTGATTGAACATCGCGCTTCGATCGAAGGGGTGTTTAGCCGATCGCCGGAGTCGTTGTTGCGGCTTTCCGTCGGGCTCGAAGGGGCTGAGGATCTGATTGCCGATCTGGATCAGGCTCTGCGCGGGTAGGTAACCTGCATCGCTTCGGTTCAGGAGGGGTGAAACCAACTGCAGGTCCCTCCAGTTCGGTCTGGATGAGGATTCATGGGGTAGTGCTTGCAGTGAGGGGCGGACAGTGTAGCCCACACAAGCCAACGGCAGGCTTGTATGGGGCACCCTCGGCATTTTCCGCCCCTTGAGGGGCCGCGAGGGGCGGCCGTTGGCTAAGCGCTTATTTTGAAGTAGGATGGTAGGCGACCTTCGGGATGGGGTCCGCAAGGGGGAGAGCTATGACGCGCAGACTGACCATGGCACAAGCCATCATTCAGTTCCTCAAAGTGCAATCCGTCGCTCGTGACGGTAAGACGCAGACATTTTTCGGCGGGTGCCTGGGCATTTTCGGGCATGGCAATGTCGCCGGCGTTGGCCAGGCTCTGCAGGAAAATCCTGATTTCCCTTATTACCTGTTTCGCAATGAGCAAGGCATGGTGCACACCGCGACAGCTTTTGCCAAAATGAGCAATCGCCTGCGCACGTTCGTATGCACCACGTCGATCGGGCCGGGAGCGACCAATATGATCACCGGCGCCGCACTGGCGACGATCAATCGCATCCCTGTGCTCTTACTACCGGGCGACATTTTTGCGCGGCGCAATGTAGCGCCCGTGTTGCAGCAACTTGAGTCCACTGCGAGCCAGGATGTCTCGGTCAATGACTGCTTTCGGCCTGTCTCCCGTTACTGGGATCGCATCCAGAGGCCGGAGCAGATTCTTACGGCGCTGCCCGAAGTGATGCGGGTGCTTACGTCTCCTGCGGAAACGGGCGCGGTCACCTTGGCTTTGCCGCAGGATGTGCAGACCGAGGCATATGACTATCCAGAAGAATTCTTTGAGCCTCGGGTCTGGACCGTGGCTCGTTCCCGCGCTGACAGCAGCTTGCTTCACCAAGCCACCGAGTGGATTCGCGAAGCGAAGCGACCGCTGATCATTGCGGGCGGCGGCGTTATTTATTCCGAAGCAACGGAAGAGTTGTCGCGCTTCGCCAGCCGCACGGGAATACCCGTAGCCGAGACGCATGGCGGCAAGGGGTCTTTGCACGCCGACCATGCACAGTTGGCTGGCGCTATGGGAGTTACCGGGACATCCGCCGCGAACCAGCTCGCCGCGCAAGCCGATCTGATCATCGCGGCCGGTACACGGCTGAGCGACTTCACGACCGCTTCGAAGACGGCATTCCAGAACCCTGTCGTGCGATTTGTGAACCTCAACGTTGCCGAGTTCGATGCGTTCAAACATGCAGCCCTGCCGCTTACCGCAGATGCGTTGGTAACCCTCGAAGAGCTGGGTACGGCACTGTCATCGTGGCAAGTTCCCGGAGCGTATCAAACCGAGGTAGCGAAACTACGGGCCGCATGGGATCAGGAAGTGGACAGGATATACGCTCGCCGGCATGGACCACCGCTTAGCCAGGGCGAAGTGGTCGGTTTGCTGAACGCAACTCTTGGACCGCGCGACATTATCGTGAACGCCGCGGGGAGTTTGCCAGGCGACCTGCACAAGCTCTGGCGCACACGCGACCCCAAGGGATACCACATGGATTATGGATACTCGTGCATGGGATACGAGGTTGCCGGTGGTCTCGGCGTGAAGATGGCGGACCCAAGCCGCGATGTGTATGTACTGGTTGGAGACGGGTCTTACCTGATGATGGCGCAGGAGATTGTTACCAGCCTGCAGGAGAAGATCAAGCTCAATATCGTGCTGTTCGATAACCACGGATTCTCGAGTATTGGCGGGTTGAGCCGGGCCGTGGGTAGCGGGGGGTTTGGCACGGAGTATCGATACCGCGAACAAGGTCTCACGGGAGATGTGATACCGGTTGACTTTGCTGCGAACGCTGCCAGCCTTGGCGCCTATAGCGTGAAGGCACGCACTTATGAGGAACTCGGTGCAGCGCTGGCTGAGGCGAAGAAGCAGACACGTACTTCTGTCGTCGTGATTGAGACGGATTACCACGACCGCGTTCCAGGGTACGACTCATGGTGGGATGTACCCATTGCCGAAGTGTCAGAAAACCCGGCAGTGCAGGCGGCACGCGCGGCTTATGTTGAGGCGGTCAAGAAGGAGCGCTATTTCTGGCCGGACCGGGTCACAGAACTGGTGACGGAGTAGTCAGGCCTTTCCCCCTGGACGGATACCCGTCCAGGGGGAAAGGCTCTCGGTGGATGGGATGGGATGAGCTTCGTTACAGAACCCGCAAACAAACCTCAGCCCGCACTTCAATGAACGTTGAGGTAGTGATCGAGCTCCCATTTGCTGACGCTGTTGTGGTAGCTTTCCCACTCTTCGGTCTTTACCTGGATGAAGTAGCCGGTGTATTCCCTGCCGAGCGCGTTGCACACGACTTCATCCTTTGAGAGGGCTTCGACTGCGGACTGCAGCGTGTCAGGAAGATGGCCGATACCTCGCGCCTTCAGTTCTTCCAGGGGAACCTCATAGAGATTGTCGTTGCTCGCCACGCCAGGATCGATCTTGTTGTCGATGCCATCGAGACCGGCCGCCAGCATGACGGCGCAGGCCAGGTACGGGTTTGCGGCTGCATCGACCATGCGGTTCTCTATGCGGCCAGGTCCGGGTATACGAATCATCTGCGTACGATTGGCGCTGCCGTACGTGATGTAGACGGGGGCCCAGGTGGCGCCGGAGCGTGGCTTTCCCCGGAGAAGACGTTTGTAGCTGTTCACCGTGGGAGCAAGAATCGCGCTCATTGCCGGCGCGTGCTTCAAGATGCCACCCATGAACCAGCGAGCCTCGGGTGAGAGACCGAGAGCATCTTCTTTGCTGTAGAAGACGTTCTTTTTGGTGGCAGCATCGGCGAAGCTCAGATGGCAGTGCGAGCCGTTGCCGGTAAGGTTGGCGAATGGCTTCGGCATGAAGGTTGCGTGCAACCCGTAGTCTTCTGCCAGAATCTTTACCATCCATTTGAAGAAGGTCTGCCGGTCACAGGTGGTCAACGCATCAGAATACTTCCAGTTGATTTCAAACTGGCAGTTCGCATCTTCGTGGTCGGCGGCGTTTGGCTCCCACCCCAGCTCCTCCATATACCCGACCAACTCGGTCAACAGTTCGAGGTTGCGATGGAGAGAGCGCATGTCGTAGCAGGGCTTGGCGGCACTGTCTTTGTCGTCCCAGGGTGCGTAGGCGCCGTCTTCAGCCTGCTTGAGCAACATGAACTCGGGCTCTGTACCGACCATCAATTCGTAACCGCGCTTGCGCGCGATCTCCAGCTGGTTTGCGAGGATTCTACGCGGGCAGTACAGCGAGGGCTTGCCCTCGACCTGCAGCATGCCGGGAACCCAGGCGATGTTCTTCTTCCAGGGCAATACGATCATGGCGTTCATATCAGGAACAGAGACCAGATCGGGGTCGTGCGGCCCCTGGCCCACATGGCCTGCGGCGAAGCCGGCAAAGCCGGCGCCATCGGTCACCATATCTTCAAGCACGCTGGCCGGCACGAGCTTGGCCTTGGGAATGCCACTCATTTCCACGAATGAGCAAAGAAAATACTCGATGCCTTTTTCTTCTACGAGTGCTTTGAGATCGTTCGTCAACTTTGTGCCTCCGTGGTTGAACTCATATCGCTGACCGCAAGTCTCTCCACTCCGCTCCCCCGGATTTCCTGTTGAGGTTCGTGAAGTCAACGAGCTTCATGCGGTTTTTCCTTAAGAGAAAACCGCACACGTGGATGTCAGATGGCGCAGCGTAGCAGTAAATCCGGATACGCCCTGGTCGAGATGACATTTTTGTTTGCCGACTGCCCAAATCTGCTTGGGAAGAGAATTCGCTCTTCCCCATACATCTACTGCGAAACTGAGGCCGCTGCCTTTTCTCCCAACAGCTTTCCACAGGAGAAGCGCGCGGGCGTGAATGGTTCGATCAGGGTCGCGGCCTTGCCGGTGGCAATGGTCTCGGCCAGGCACTTGCCGGCAATGGGGCTGGCCTTGAATCCCCAGGTGCCCCAACCTACGTCCATGAAGAAGTTATCCAGTTCCTGCGCCGCACCCATGATTGGAGCATAGTCCGGGGTCATGTCGCACACACCCGCCCACTGGCGAAGAATCTTCACGCCGTGGAGTTGGGGAAACAGTTCCAACGTGTAGGTGGCCATCTGCTCCAGGGTGGGTAGCGTCGAGCGGGTGCAGTAGGTGTGGTAGGGGTCGACTTCGGAGCCAATGACAAGCTCGCCTTTGGCGGTCTGGCTCACGTAAACATGCAGGTTCGAAGAAACGATGACGTAGTTCAGAAACGGTTCGATCAGCTCAGTCACGCAGGCCTGCAGTGGCTGGCTCACGATCGGCAGCGGCACACCCACCATGTCGGAGATGGTCGTGGCCCAACCAGCCGTCGCATTCAGAACCGCAGCCGCTGAGAGGTCGCCCCTGGTTGTCTTGATGCGCGTCACCTTGCGCCCCGTGACTTCGAGCCCGGTGACGGTGGTGAATTGATGGACTTCGATCCCCATGGCATCGCAGGCGTGCCCGTAGCCCTGCACCACTTCATCGTGACCGATGGTTCCACCGGGCGGGTGATAGAGCGCGGCAAGTATCGGAAGCCGTGGCCGGCCGGACATATCCATCGACGGAACCATGCGGCGGAGTTCGTCGCAATCGACCATGCGGCTGTCGACGCCCAGGAGACGGTTGTTCTCTGCGCGGATGCGCAGACCGGTGATCGCAGAGTCGGAGTGGGCCAGGGTGAAATGGCCGCTCTGGTTGAAATCCAGTTCCCAGCCCAGATCTTCGGTGAGGCCTTCATACAGACGGAGAGAGGCGTCGTAGAAAGCAATGCCCGGGAACGTGCGGTAGTTGGAACGAAGAATGGCGGTGTTGCGTGTGCTGTTGCCGCAACCGATGTAGCCTTTTTCGAGCAGCGCTACTTTGCGCACACCGTGCAGCTTGCCCAGATAGTAGGCGGCAGCGAGGCCGTGCGCGCCTGCGCCGATGATGGCTACGTCATAGGTCGGCTTCAGCTCTTGCCTGCCCCACATCACGGGGGCTGGTTTATTCATGGTCATCACGAAACCCCATCCACTGCTTCTGTGCGATCACGCCAAAGGGCTGGGCGCCGTACTCCTCGCCGGCATGCAGGAGTGAATGCCAGGCGTGTTCCGCCACATCGCGTGTGATTAAAAGCAGAAATCCTGGAATGCCTTCACTATCGATGCGCAGGACCGTGGCATGGACGTGAGCAAGGCGAGTCTGGCGGGCGGCTCCGTCGGGCATGGCTGCGTCATGCACATTGAGCGTGGTCAGCTTTTGCAGTACGGCTCGGGAGCGTGGGCCGGCAAGCAGAATTCCGCTATAGATCGAAGTGACATCGGTGACCCATGGCGACGGAGTGAAAGGGATAGCCAGCGGTGAAGTGATCAGGGAGTGCGCCGGGGTAAGCTTCCACCGCTTTGCGGGCAGCGAGAACGAACATTCGCCGGCGGTGGTCGCGTACATCGAGCTTGGAGAGATAGCTCGCATCTGAAATGCCCACGCCAGCCCGCACCTGTCGAAGCTCACTCGATGGCTCGGTATAAGCCGCAGGGAGTTGCCATCCTGAAACGTTCGTCAGTTGGGCGTGCGCCGCTCGATGACAGTGATGCAGTGCCGATTGCCTTTGGATTTCCATCAGATCTTCAACCGAGTCCCCGCGGGGTCGTAAAACACTTCTTCGACTACATGGGCGGCGAAATCGACGCCATCCGATCGTAGCGTGATGCTCGTTCCCTGTTTCGCTTGATCTGGAGTGACCCAGGCCATGCCGATGACTTTTTTCTTTTCCCACGAGTAGCGGACACTGGTGGCCCAGCCCACGGGTTCATTCTTTACCAGGATCGGCGAACCATCCGGTGGGGCCGTAGCGCCTTCCAACTCGAAGCCGACCAGCACGCGCTCAGACGGGGTCTGTTTCAATTTTGTAAGCGCAACCTTGCCGATGAAATCAGGCTTGTCGAGCTTGGCCACCCAGGCCATTCCCGCCTCATAAGGATTGCTCAGAGCGTCGGTGTCGACGCCAACGATGATGTGCTTCTTCTCAAGACGCAGCACGCGTTGCGTTTCAACGCCGAAGGGACGGAGGTCCACTTCAGCACCTGCGCTCAGAATCTGTTGCCAGAGATGGCTTCCATACTCCGCGGCAACGACGATCTCCCAGCCCATCTCACCGACGAAGCCGATGCGCATCATGGTGGCAGGAACTCCGGCTACGGTGGCTTGCCGCCAGTCCATATAAGGAAAGGCTGCGGTCGAGAGATCACAGCCGGTCAGCTTGGCGAGCACGCCCCGTGCTAAAGGGCCGGCGAGATTCATCGAGGCAAGCCCGGCGGTCAGGTTGACGATGGTCACCTTCCATCCGGCTGCGGCAGCCCACCATTCGAGCCATTGGTACACGAAGTCTGCATTGCCGGTTGTCGTTGTAACAAAAAAGATCTGATCGTCGATGCGGGAAATGGTTCCGTCATCGACGATGGTTCCCAACTCGTCGCAGAGTACGGAATAGCGTACTCGGCCAATGGGCAGCGTGGAGAATTTGTGGGTAAAGACCAGGTCGAGCAGGCGGCCGGCGTCGGGGCCCTTGACTTCGATCTTGCCCAGCGTGCTTACGTCGATGACGCCGGCGCGTTCGCGCACCGCGCGATACTCCTGTTCCACGCACGCAGCCTGGTCGCCGAGTCCGGCAGGATCGTAGCATCGCGGACGCTTCCAGTCGCCCAGATCCATCCACACGGCGCCCAGCTGATCATGTTGATCGTGCATCGGTGTTTTGCGGATGGGGTGATGCCGCATGCCGGCGAGCGCGCCAAGCGTTACCGGAGGAGCGGGTGGCCGCGCAACCGTGGCGCCTACCTGGGCGATGGTCTGCCCGGTGATCTGCGAAGAGAGCCGCACAGCAGCGGTTTGGCACATGCGGCCCTGGCAAGCGCTCTTACCGAGCTTGGTGAATCGCTTGATGATTTCGATGTGGCCCATGCCGGCATCGATGGTGTCTTTCACGTCCTGACCGGAGACATCCATGCACAGACAGGCCATGGCGTTTGGCGCTTGCGCGGAGGGCGGAGGCGCATAAGGCTGATTCACGATGCCCTCGCCCGCGGCTGCTCCGACAACGGTAATGGCAGGCGGCAGAGACTCGGCGAGGAATGCGCCTTGCTCTGGGCTCCAGCGTAAAGGCGCGCGTGTTTGGGCGAGCAAGCCGATATCCGGCACCAGGGGGCCGCACATCACCACCAGGTCCGCATCGTAGGAAGCGGCTTCGGTGACCACCCCAGTTACGTGGCCGGTTACGTGGTCTTCACCTCTGGCGCTCACTACCGAATCGACGCCCAAAGTTGCCGCCACTGTGACGCCTGCTGCGATGAGATCGGCCTGAACGGATGCGCATCGAACCGAGTCGCCGATGAGCACGGCCCGCTTGCCGGGGACGATCGCGTGCTTATGCAACAGCCGTAGTACAGCAGACGAGAGCATGACACCGGGCAGATCGTTGTTGGCGAAGAGAAGCTGGGTCTCGTATGCGCCCGTGGCGACTACGACGCTGGCCGCGCGCAGATGCAACAACGTCTCAGCATTCGGCTTCGTAGGATCGATTTGCACGGCGCCCAGCAGATTGCCTTCATACAGGCCGAAGCAACTGGTGTTTACGCAGGTCGTGATGTTTGCGTGTGCCTCAACCCGTGCGATCAGCGTTTCGATCAACGTTTGGATCGATGCCTCGGACTGGCTCGCGCTGCGGACGTAGCCGCCAAGGCTTGATTCTTTCTCGAGTAAGGCTACCGATACGCCTCTGGACGCGGCTTCGAGGGCAGCTTCGAGACCACTGCGGCCGGCGCCCACCACCACCACGTCGAATTGCAGATACTGATGCTCGTAATGCTGTTCAGACTCAATCAGCGGCGGAGCAGGCGCGAAAGGCTTGACGGCAGGGGAATCTAAGCCGCGATAGACGTTCTGATTTTGCGATAAGACCGTCAGGCCATTGCGCACCGGCACCGTGCAACTGCGCACATTGGGTATGCCGTCGACGTTGACCATGCAGTTGGGGCAATTGCCAGTGAGGCAGAGAAGGCCACGCGGCCGCCCATGTTCGTAGCTGTGAGTGAAGGTGCGGAGACCGGAGCGATAGAGGGCAGTAGCCACGGTATCGCCGGGCTTTGCAGTTACGGTGTTGCCGTTAAAGGCAAAGAGCAGGTCTTGATCCGTCGAGTCGATCGGGGCCATTAGCCGAGCTTCTCCTCATCCTGCGGCAACACGGTCTGGTGTACTTCGTTGGTCAGGGTGTTACGGTTCGCCTTGAACCACTCGCCGCAACCTCCGCGGTGGTACCACCACTCCCATTGCACGCCGGCGACGTTGCGTTTAAAGAGAGCGTACCCGGTGAAGGCTTCGTACCCCGCGTCGAGCGCGGGTCTCTGCCTTACCTCTCCACCAAAGCGAAACTCATAGACGCTTCGCTCGCCGCAGTTGGGGCATTTCAACAGGAAGGACATGTTTGTTTATCGTCCAAATACCTTGCGGGTACCGGCCAGAGGGAGGTTGCAGATCATGGAAGCTTCCATGGTCAGGGCTGCCATATCTTCCGGCTCCAGGTGATGCACGTCTGACTTGCCGCAGGCGCGCGCCAGCATCTGGATCTCAAGTGTCATGGCGCGCAGAAGGTTCAATGCCCGTTCAGCGCCCGCTTCGATATCGAGCCGCTTCATCAACTCAGGATCCTGGGTGGTGATGCCTACCGGGCAACGGCCCGTATGGCAATGATGGCATCGGTAGGGCTCGGTGCCCAGGGCCTTGTAGTCATCCAGATAGATCGGTTTGTTGCAGTTGAGGCTGATCAGCGCGGCGGTACCGATGTAGACCGCATCGGCCCCAAGAGCCATGGCCTTTGCCGCATCCACACCGTCGCGAATGCCGCCGGCGATGATCAACTGCACCTCGCCGTACATGCCGCAATCTTCGAGAGCTGCCCGCGCTTCACAGACCGCAGCGAGCGTAGGAATGCCGGTGTGCTCCTGCAGAATGGCGGGCGATGCGCCCGTGCCACCCTCCATGCCGTCGACAACAACCACATCGGCGCCGGCCTTGGCTGCGAGTTTGACGTCGTCATAGGTGCGGCTTGCGCCCAGCTTTACAAAGATCGGCACCTGCCCGTCGGTTGCTTCGCGCAACTCCTCGATCTTGATGACCATGTCATCGGGCCCGAGCATGTCGGGGTGGCGCGCCGGGCTGCGCTGGTCTACGCCCACGGGCAGATCACGTTGATGTGCAATCGTCTCTGAGATCTTTGAACCGAGAAGGAGGCCGCCGGTGCCGGGCTTCGCTCCCTGACCGATGGTCAGCTCGATGGCACTGGCTCCGCGCAGGTCGTGCACATCGATTCCGTAGCGCGAGGGCAGCACTTCGTAAACATAGTCTTTGGCAAACTCACGCTCGGCTGGCGAGAGACCGCCGTCACCCGTGGTGTTCGACGTGCCCACCCTGGCGGCCGCTTTCGCCAACGCAGCCTTCGCATTGTAGGAGAGAGCACCCCAGCTCATACCCGTAATCATGATGGGGATTTCAAGCTCCAACGGCTTCTTCGCGAAACGGCTGCCGAGTACCGTTTTGGTCGAGCACTTCTCGCGATAGCCTTCGAGCGGAATGCGTGTGAGGCCGCAGGGCAGAAACGTCAGGTCGTCGAAGGTGGCCCAGCTGCGCTTGCGCAGCGCACCGTAGCCACGAATTTCGTAGATGCCGGTTTCCGCCTTGGTGTGGATGCCCTGCATCACGTCGGGCGAGTAGGTGCCGCTGGTTTGCGTAAGAGGGCGAGTCGTGTTCTGCGACGGATCAGTCATTAGAGGGCATCCTGCCAGGTTTTCCAATTGTGCTTGTCAAAGTTCCAGAGCTTGCGGCCGGCGACGACCCTGGTGAAGTCTTTGCCCTCGGGCTTTTTCGCGCGTTCGGCGGGCGAAAAATGCTCGGCCAGAAGATCATCGAGCATCTTTGCTTCTTCGGCTGTCGGCTTGCCGGCAACAGCATCGGTGCCGAGGTTGCCGATGGCGCCGCCTACAAAGCATGTGGTGGCATACATCGAATCGGCAAAGGCTGCGCCGGTATTGCCGCAGACCACGAGCGTTCCCTTTTGGCCCATGAAGCCGGCCATGTAGCCGCAGTCGCCGCCCACCAGCACGACGCCACCCTTCATGGAAACCCCGAGCCGTGCGGCAGCATCCCCGTGGATGACGACCGTTCCCCCACGGATGGCTGCAGCCGCCCCGTTGCCTGCGCCGCCCTGGACGACCACACGGCCACTGCTCATGGACTCTGCCAGGCCCCAGCCTGCGCTTCCCTCGACGTGAATCTCGGAACCATCCATCAACCCGCCGCAATAGTAGCCCACGCTGCCAAGAAAGCGAACCCGGCCAGGTTGCAGCAGGGCTACGCCGAGATTGTGTTGCGCGTTGGGGTTCTCGACGGCGATCTCCGCTGCTCCAGCCTTGAGGCGAGCGCGGATGGCAGTGTTCACTTCGCGCACGGAGAGCGTTCCGGCATCGATTGCTTCCGTTGCTATCTCGACCAAACCCGCACCTCCTCAACCTGGGCCTCAGACACTTTGTAGTCGCCCGGGATCGCCGAACGAATGGCTATCTCCTCCGTCGCCACGGCGACGAAGTCGCCGGTCTCGGCCAGGACCAACGGCTTGAAGGCGTAAGGGTCTTTCACGAAGCCCATCTCGGTCGCGGTTACGGCCAGACAGGAGAAGGCGCCGTCCATGTCTTTCAACACTCCATCCAGGCTCTGGCGCAGCGTCTTGCCCTTGTTCAGGTTTTCGGCAAGATAGACAGCCAGCACCTCGGAATCATTTTCGGTCATGAAGCGGATGCCGCGCTGCTCATATTTGCGGCGCAATTGGTGGTAGTTGGTGATGTGTCCGTTGTGGACGACGGCAACGTCTGCGGCGCCACGCCCCCAGAAGGGTTGCGAGTGGCTAAGGTCCACGATCGACTCGGTGCAAAGACGGGTATGCCCGATGCCATGAGAGCCGGCAAACGCAGAAATGTGATGCTTTTCTTCAAGCAGATGCGGGGTGCCCACTTCTTTCGAGAGCTCCATCGCGTGACCGATGCTGATCACTTCGACGCGCTCGCCGAGTGACTCGATGCTGCGCGTCAGTGCGGGCAGGTCGACTTCGCCGGAAAGAACGAAACGCACGTAGACGCCGGTACGCGAGAGCTCGGAGGCGCCATCAAGCTTCTTTACAAACGCCTCGACGGACTGGGCGTTCGCCTCAATCGCGGGCTTGGTCATCTCCAACTCGTCGCCCACCTGCACACGAACTACATAGCTGCCGGGCCGGGCCGCGCCCACCATGGCCACGCCGGCGGAGTCGGGTCCGCGGCGGCCGAGCGCTTCGAGCATTTTGAGCATGGTGGCGCCGAGGTGCTGATCGGCTCCGCCGGTTTTTCGGAAATAACCTAAAATTCCACACATAAGGCGATGCCCCAGCCAGCTAAGATACTTTTCGTATACGCTCAGTATACCAGAGCGAAGACGACCGGAGGTTAAGTTTGGACAACACTGCCACGCTACTGCTCTATTGTGAAGACCGCAAGGGCATTGTCTTTAGCATTGCGCGGTTCATTCTTGAGCATGGCGGCAATATCGTACACGCCGATCAGCATCAGGATACGGCGCTGGGACTGTTTTTCATGCGCATCCAGTGGTCGCTCGCCGGCTTCGATCTTGACCAGGAAACGTTTGGAGGGGCATTTGCCCCATTAGCCGCGGAGTACGGCTTCAAGTGGCAAATAGCCCTGGGGCAGCGGCAGCCTGCCGTGGCCATCTTCGTTTCTCGTTATCAGCACTGCCTGGTCGATCTGCTTTACCGGCACCAAACGGGAGAACTGCCCTGCCGTATCGCCATGGTGATCAGCAACCATGAAGATGCGCGAGACCTCGCCAATTTCTACCATGTGCCTTTCCACCATATTCCGGTGACCGCGGCTACAAAGGCTGCTGCTGAAGAGAAGCAGTTTGCCCTGTTGGCGGAGAATGGCGTTGAACTCATCGTACTGGCGCGCTATATGCAGGTTCTTTCGCCGGAGTTCGTGGCACGCTATCCGCAAGGGATCATCAACGTGCATCACTCGTTTCTGCCGGCGTTCGTGGGCGCCAAGCCGTATCATGGCGCGTTTGAACGCGGGGTAAAACTCATTGGCGCCACCAGCCACTACGTCACGCAGGTACTGGACGAGGGGCCGATCATCGAGCAGGATGTTATGCGCGTGTCGCATCGCTACCGCGTAGAAGATTTCATTGGCAAAGGACGCGACATCGAACGTGTGGTTCTGTCGCGCGCCGTGCGCTGGCATCTGGAGCAGCGCATTCTCTGCTACGGGAATAAGACGGTTGTTTTCGACTAGAGCACTTCTGCTGCGCTCTACATAGGATAAGCGCTCTCGGAATGGCAGTACCCCGTGCAGATAGACTGCGGAAGCAGCTCAAAGCAGGCCAGCCAGTGAGCAGAGAAAACATCGAGCAGCAATTCATGAAGATTGTGGGCACTGGGCGTTTCGCCACCCTGAACTACAGCATGACGGAGAAAGATGGTAAGCCTGGCCTGCTGGTTTCAACGGAGGAGAAGCCCTACGCCCCACCCATCGCGCGGCCGTTGGTCATCATGAACGGAACGAACTACAACGAGGTGCTCTTCAGTGCCGGGGCACGCTGGTAAATGGAGCCAACGATGATGTCGTTGCGCAGTTCTGAACCGAAGCTGCCAAAGTCCAGGAGACTCCGAGTACTATCACCCATTGCAGAACAGCCTGCGAGCTACTTTGGTTGCGAACTCAGCCAGACGCAGGCTTCGCGGACCCTTGCGGCCTGTACGGGATTGACACTGAGAAAGTAGCGTTTGCCTTGGGCGTTGCGCTCAAAATGCGTTACGCCGTTCGCCGCGACGGTTACATTGCCGGCCGCCGATACATTGAAGTAACCGCGGCCGGAGCGCAGATCGTAGAGCACGGTCGTCAGATCCCAGGTTTGCCGGTCATAGGGCATTCTCTTGTAGGCGCGGTATGCCTCTGCAACCGGATTGCCCGCTGGAAAATCATGCTCGATGCTCGAAGCGGGGTAGAGTATGGCCTCCCCAACCTCGTAGCCGCTGAAATAAATGGCGGTGGGCCAATCGGCAAACACTTTGCTGGCCGCGGGAACATCGGTCATCACGTTGTACTCGGGTTCGGCTGCGGCGAAGTTCCCGGCCATCACGGTCAACAAACGTACCTTCTTCTTGATCAGTTCCATGCCGGTGAGCTTGCTATACGAATCCGGGGCCGACTCCATCAGTTGTGCCAGGTTGGTGGAGAAACCGACCTGGATCAGGGTGACGGCTCCATCCTGCTCGGCAGCGAGCGTCTTGCGAAGCAGCTGCACGGCATCGGGCGGAGGGGTCTTGCTGAGGTGGCGGCCGTGAAGTTCACACACCTGCTTCACGTACAAACCATCTTCGGGAGTCTTGCCCTTGTGGACGAGCCCGACGGGGATCGTACCCCTGCCGTAGTATTCATCGACCAAACGAACGTATTCCACCGCCCAGGGAGTGGCCTTACTTACCGTAACGGCCAACAGCTTCAGTTCCCCTCTGCTTGCAAAAGCATGCAGCATGGCGAGCGCCAGGGCGTCGTCCACGTCGTTGCCCATGTCGGTGTCAAAGATCACGTGCAGTGGAGGCGCGGCCCGGGCAGGAACAACAAGGGCTACGGTAAGCAAAGCTGCGAGAATCCATTTCATCATTGCCAGAACTCCTGAAGGTGTCTACTCCACGTGGTTGCCTGGAAGCAGGCGATCAAGAGTTAACAGATTTCTCAGGTCGTTGTCGAAGACCTGAAAGGTAGCTGCCTTTTGCAAACGAAATTTCGCATTGATATTTCAAGAAGGCGAACCGCGCCAGGGAAAGAGTGAGCGCCAGCGACAACAAGACCATTGGGCGCCAGCGCTCCGTAACTTTCTGGAACATTCGCGTGCATACCTGGCCAAAACGTGGATGGGAGATCGGATACAAGCGATTTGCTTAGGCTATACGCGGCGTACCGGCCCAGCGTACTTCGCTACCAAGGGATCGGATGTCAAAAGAGTGATTCCTTCCACGATGGCCTGTGCGATCAGAAGACGATCGAACGGATCTTTGTGGATGGGGGGAAGTCCCTCGATCGCTAGTGCGTGATCGGCACCGATCGGCAGTTCGCTATATCCGTTATCAAGAAGTCCGCGCCGCAAGAGTCGAGGATCGCACTGAAAATCATTCCGCCCGAGACCACGTTTGCTTGCAATTTCCCAAAAACTGGCGGCGCTGAACATGAGCTCATTTTTGACGTCCTTCATCAGCTTGCGTGCTGAGGCCGATAGCCTGCCGGGTTCCGCGGCGGCCCAAAGAAGCAGGTGGGTATCAAGGAGCAGCTTCATGCTTCTCCTTCGAAAGCCTTCTCTATCTCGGCGCTCCCCATCGAATCAAAATCGCCGGGAACGGTAAACTGACCGGCCATGAAGCCGAGGCGCCGCGGCTGTGCTCGAACCGGCTCATCGATGGCGGTGACTTTGACCAAAGGTTTGCCCGCCTTGGCGATGATGAAGGGTTCTCCATTCACCGCCTGGGCAATCAGCTTGGAGAGCTGTGTTTTGGCTTCGTGGATATTGACAGTTTGGATGCTTTTCTTCATAGACTAAGTCCACTTAGTCTAGTTTAAACGAAATGCGGGAGGCACGGCAGACGAACGCCCATCCGTTACGGCCTGCGCGCTTGTTGCACCATTTCGACCAGCACCTTCCGGGTCTCGTTTGCGTTCGCCACTTCGTTGAGAAATCCGATGCGCGCGCCTTTCATACCATCCCCGGTTTTCATCCGCACGTGGAATCCGAGGCGATCGACCGAGGTCATTGCGGCCTCTTGCGCTTCGATACCGGCATGCACGCGAGCGAGCAGGATGAGCGCGTCCTGATGATCGGCATTCATGTGCTGCAAAATGCCATCGGCCGCATCGGCCAAGGGGTCAGCATGCGCCTGGCTGTAGTCGATAGCGGCAATCCAGCCCATGACGCCGAATCCACCCACGTAGTACACATCGACGACCTCCATGCGGAAAAAAGAAAAGTCATCAAAATCAACCCAGTATTTGCTGTTGGGCTGGCGCTCCAGGTAAAGGCGGCGGGGTTCTTCCTCGTCGGCCTTGGCAACAACCGCGACGTTGCCCACCAGCGTGACCCGCGCCGCGCCCAGCGGATCGCCGCCGGCTTCTGCCTGCGTCACCAGCAGGCTTGCCCGGGCATCCTGCTGGAGGTTTTGCGTGTGCATGGCCATGGTGCTGACAAGAAAGATGGGGCGACCTTCGGCATCGAGCGCAAAAGGCATCAAAGAACCGAAGGGGAAACCCGGACGCTTGCGCGAAAGGGTGGAAAGACTACCCACGCGGCCCAGGTGCAGGAGGGTACGGGCACGCTCGGCAAAGGATGGTTCAGGAACAGGCGGCTGATTCGTTGCCGCTGGTGAACCGGCGTGCTTGCGGATCGATGGGGTAGACATGGGAGTAGACATGACGCCTCTACTCGAAGTCTAAATGGTATAAGACAGGTGAATGGGAAAGGGCCATGTACACGCCGAAATCCTTTGAGGTAACCGACCTGCCTCTGCTGCATGCGGCCATGAAACAGAGTGGCCTGGCCACTCTTGTAACGACGACAACGAACGGTCTGGTTGCGACGCACCTGCCGCTCCTGTTGGACGAGAGCAAGGGAGAGCTCGGCACCCTGACAGGGCACATCTCGCGCGCCAACCTGCAGTGGAAGGACACCGATCGTGAGGCCGAGGCGCTCATCATCTTTATGGGACTCGACACCTATGTGTCCCCTACCTGGTATCCCGCCAAGCAGGAGACAGGCAGAGTGGTGCCGACCTGGAACTATGCCGCCATCCATGCCTACGGGCGCATCACTTTCTTCGATGATCCGGAACGATTGAGGCAGGTCGTTACGGAATTGACGAAGCGGCACGAAGCCTCGTTCCCTGCTCCCTGGCAGGTCACGGATGCGCCCCCGGTCTACATCGACGCGCAGCTTCGAGCGATTGTTGGCTTCGAGTTCCGGGTTACGCGTCTCGAAGGCAAGCAGAAGTTCAACCAGAACCGCCCCGTTGAAGACCGGCGTGGGGTGATCGAGGGACTGCGCGAGCTGGGAGAGGAACGGAAGACGCAGGTCGCCGAACTGATGGAAGAGATCGAGTCGCGGAGGGAGTCGAAGGATAGCTAAGAGCCCCCCTGGGATCGCAAAAACCCTTATGCTAGGCTACTTTCAGCGACTCTCTCCGGTTACAAATCTCTTTTTGGTTGATTCCTTGTAGTTTTCTCTCGATCCTTTTTCCCGGCCCTTTGTCTCGGCGTAACACCCCGGTTTGCAGTGACCCGCAACGAAGGAGATGCGCTCGCGTGAAACCCGCCCTTCTGCTCACCCTGATCGCCTTGGCAGCAACGGCAAGCTATGCCGCGCCGGCCGGCGACGCTGCGCCTGCTTCGTGGAATCAGGCGGCTGCCGCGCATTACCTCGATGGTCGCCAGACCTGGTGGCAGGGTTGGACTGTTTCCCAGCGCGACCATAAGACTGTCTGTGTTTCATGCCATACGGTGCTGCCTTACGCGCTGTCTCGTTCGAGCCTGCGCGGGCCGCTGGGTGAAGATGCGCCTTCCGCACCCGAGCATGTGATGCTCAACAATGTGTTGCGGCGGGTCACGATGTGGAACCAGGTCGAGCCTTTTTATGCCAACAACGCGAAGGACCCCACCAAGACGCCGGAATCGCGTGGCACTGAGTCGGTGCTCAATGCCCTGGTGCTGGCCACGTACGATGCGCCAAGGCATCACATGGCAGACATTACCCGCAGTGCGTTCGATGCTGCGTGGGCGCTGCAAATCAGGTCAGGCGAGCAGGCCGGCGCGTGGGACTGGCTGAACTTCCACCTGGGTCCCTGGGAGTCGAACGAGTCACAGTACTATGGCGCCGCTTTGGCGGCCATTGCGGTGGGCAGGGCTCCGGATGACTATCGGGATGACCCGAAAATCCAGGCAAATCTGCATCTGCTGCGCAGCTATCTGCGGCGGAATTACGAGCAGCAGCCGCTCATCCATAAGATCTACCTGTTGTGGGGTTCGGCTAAGCTGCCGGGGCTTCTGGATGCCCATGAACGGAGCGCGCTGGTGAAAACAATTTTCTCGAAACAGCAGGCCGACGGCGGTTGGAGCCTCACGGATCTGGGCGCGTGGAAGCGCCAGGATGGTACGGCGCTTGAGACGAAGAGCGATGGGTACGCCACGGGGCTCACGATGGTCGCTCTAGAGCAGTCTGGTCTCGCGGACATGCCGCAGGCCAAACGTGGATTGACCTGGTTGGCTGAGAATCAGGCTGAAGAAGGTAAGTGGCCGGCGTGGTCGGTGAATAAGAATCGTGACCCGGCTTCGGATATTGGCCGATTCATGAGCGATGCCGCGACCGGTTTCGCTGTGCTGGCGCTTGAGAACAGTCACTGAGACGGAAGGGGAAGAAACCTGGGTCCTCAATCTCTACTCGTCTCACCTTCTGTGACTTACTTACGGAAGAAATTGCGCGCAATGAAGAGCAGGTTGGCAGGACGTTCCGCCAACCTGCGCATGAAGTAGGGATACCAGTCGGCGCCGAACGGGATATAAACGCGGACGCGATAGCCCGCGCTTCGTAGCGCCTTCTGCAAGTCGCGCCGCACCCCGTAAAGCATTTGAAACTCAAATTGCGCCGGGTCGATGCCGCGTTCTTTGGCAAAACGGCAGGTCGCATCGATCATCTTTTCATCGTGGGTGGCGATGCCGTGATAAATGCCACTGGGCAGCAGCATCTGCATCAGTGTCACAAAGTTGGCGTCCACCTCGGCTTTGCCGGGGAATGCAAGGTTCGCCGGCTCCTGATAGGCGCCCTTACACAACCGAATGCGGATTCCTGCTGCCAACAAGCGTTCGACATCCGCGGCACTGCGGCGCAGATAAGCCTGGATGACGACCCCGACTCGGCCGCGATGGTTCTTGATACCGTGCAGGCGGCACACCAGGTCGATGGTGGCCTGGGTATAGGCGGAGCCTTCCATGTCGACGCGCACAAACGTATTGGCGGCGGCCGCATGTTCCACCAGGCCAGAGACGATCGACGCCGCCAGCTCCGGGTCGAGATCCATGCCCATCTGCGTAAGCTTCACGCTTATGTTGGCATCGAGGCGGCGCTGCTCGATCGCGTCGAGCAGGCGGTGATAGATGCCGGCGGCGTTCTGCGCCTCTTCAGGAAAATGAACATTTTCCCCAAGACTGTCGAGCGTGGCCGAGATGCCCTGGCGATTCACTGCCCCGGCTACCGTGAGGACACTTTCGACGCTCGTGCCGGCGACAAAGCGGGCCGAAACCTTACCACCAAGGGAGGAATTCTCAGCGAAGCGGCGTAGCGATGAATTGCCGGAAAGCGCAATGAGGAGCGAGCGTAGAATGGCCATGCGGACTGCTGATTCCGTCTAACCTTTTACGACTGGCCACTCGGGTGTGAACTCAACCACGTTGCGGTCATATGCGCCGGCGAAGGCTTCCCATCGGATGTAGGCGATCTCTTCCAGCATCTTGATTCCATCTTTCAGGTAGCTCAAGCGGGAACGCTCGTCGTGGCCCCAGGTGACGGGCACTTCACGAACTGTATAACCGCGTTTCAATGCGATAAACAGCAGTTCGGGGTCAAAGCCCCAGCGCTCAATGCGCTGCAGCTGAAAGATGGTCTGGGCGACGGGGCGGCGGAATGCTTTGAAGCCGCACTGTGTGTCAGCAAAAGGCAACCCCATGACCAGGCGGGTGATGGCATTGAAGCAACGGCCGAAAAACTGACGGTAGAAGGGCTGTTTCTGGGTCTGGCGGTTGCGTTCGAGCCAGCGCGAGCCAATGGCAATATCGGCTCCATCGCGTAAGGCCTCGAACAAGCGTTCTGCTTCTTCCATGGGCGCCGAAAGATCGGCGTCGGTGAACATCACCGTTTCGCCCACGGCGTGCAGCACTCCTTGGCGCACGCTGAAGCCCTTACCTCGATTCTGCGGGCTATCGAGGAGGCGCACTTCAGGATTCTGCTGGGCAAACGCCTCGACCACCTCGGCGGTGTTGTCTGTAGAGCCGTCGTTCACAACCAGTATTTCGGCGTGCCAGGCATGCTCATGGATGCAACGTAGAACTTCTCCCAGAGCCTTCCCAATACGGGCGCTTTCGTTATAGGCCGGAATCACTATGCTGATCTGGGGACGTTCCACACGCTCTTCCATTGATACGACGTCGATTCTACGCTACTCTTCTGCAAACCGCGGTTGAGGGCGGCTCAAACCGGAGTCCTGTACGCCGTCCTTTAACAAACCATACTTGGACGCACAAGGAAACCCGTTGGTTATCAGGGACATCCGATGCACAGGCAATCGTAGCTGCCATGTTTCGATGTAACATCGAGTTGCTGCATCTACTATAGCTGACACGGGTTACCCTAATTGTGGAGAAAGACAGGACCATGACCAAAGCAGACCTCGTTGAGGAAGTGACCCAACTAGGCGACCTGACGCGCCGGGATGGGGAAATGATCGTGGATACCATTTTCGACTCCGTGATCCACGCTTTGCGTACGGGGGACAAGATCGAGATCCGTGGCTTTGGCAGCTTTCGCATTCGACAGCGCAAGCCGCGGACCGGCCGTAACCCAAAGACGGGGGCGAAAGTAGACGTGCCCGCCAAGCGGGTGCCCTACTTTAAGCCGAGCAAAGAATTGCGCGACCTGGTCAACCCCAAGGCTGGCGGCTCCGGTCCAGACGCGAGCAGCGGCGAAGGCCACTCCGCAGCTTGAATTGAAAGGGCCTAAGGGTGAGGCCGGGCGACGCCAATCACGCTCATCATCCGGCCGGTAAAGCCGTGTTCGATCCGGTGGGAGAAAAAGCGATCGGTGTGGCAGCCGGTGCAATGGCCGGTCAGAGAAATCGCGCTGTTCTTGAGCCCTGCCGCGAGCAATTGGCGGCGATTGGCTTCCGCCAGATCGAGATGCAGACGAGGCCCGATTTCGCTATGCCCGGGGGCCCGTGCGGTGAGAAACAGCATCGGGTATTTTGCTTTGACCGGATCAACGTCATAGACCTCGCGAAAAAGCTCTGACGCATAGGTAAATTGCGATGTGAACTGCTCCCGCAGTTCTTCCCCCACGGAATAGCAGCATTGCCCGATGGCCGGCCCGACCGCGGCAACCAGGTTTTCCGGCTTTGAGCCGAACTCCACGCGCATGCGCCCGACGCCGTTCTCTACGATCCGAGCCAGAGTACCGCGCCACCCGGCATGAAAAGCTGCTACCGCGCGATTCTTCCGGTCCGCTATCAGAACCGGGATGCAATCTGCCGTTTGGATTCCGAGAACGACTCCGGGTTCATCGGTCATCAGTCCGTCACCTTTGAGCAGGGCGGGGGCATCATGACCGCGCACATCGTCCAACCCCACGCGCCAGATCAACGACGAGTGGATTTGCCGCAGAGTGACCACGCCCAATATCTCTTTGTCTTCCGCCGCTACCTCCAGGAACAGTTTCCGGTTCGCGGCCACGATGGCCCGGTCGTCGGAATCGGTAAAACCCAGGTTGAGGTCGGCCTGTTTGGCGTCGGGGCGGTACACCCTGGTCTTACCGCCAAGCCGGGTACTGAAACCATGGATGAGCCAGGGCAACTTCGGCCTCGAACCGCCGGACTTGGACCTGCCGGACTTGGACCTGCCGGACCAGCCCGGAACCAGAACGATCTGGGGCGGCTCACTCTTCCTGGTTGGAGCTTTGCGAGGCTGCCTGGCTGGAGCTTTGCGAGGAGAAGTCATGCACCGTTATCTTACCCGCCGGAGCTGGAGCATCGATCGCCCTGGGCGCGCGCAGACATGGCAGGTACAAAGGCCCGCCTTCCGGCGGGCCTTTCGAGAGGCATAGAGGGGAAGGGCTTTCAGGGATTTTGAAGAGGAGAGCTCGCCGAAGCAAAGCTTGTAATTGAGGAAACAAATGCCGAGGTTGGTTACAGTTTGAAGTAGCCTCTGGGTTACCTACTTCTGATGCAGCTTTCCCAAGATAGTTGTTCTGGCCCGAAGAAATATTTTTCTCGGGACGTTACCAGGATAATGCCCCCTATTTGAGACTCGGCGGACGGAACATCCGTTCCACCGCCGCCGTGACCACTCGTCTAGGAACGAACCGTTGGGAAAAGACCTGCATGCGGCCCGCAAGGTAAGGAATAAGCGAGTGTTTGCCCTGCGCTAATGCCTGCAGGCCGAGTCGAGCAACCGCTGCGGCGGATTGCAAGGGCCGCTTGTCACCAAAATCTACTCCCGCCACCTGGCCAAATTCCGATTGTGTGGGCCCCGGGCAGAGTGCGCTGACGCGCACCCCGTAACGCTTCACTTCCTCAGCAAGGGCTTCGGCAAATACGCGATCGAATGCCTTGGTTGCAGCGTATGTCGCGAGATACGGAACAGGCTGAAAGCTGGCCGTCGACGCCACGATGAGCACGCCGCCCCGGCGACGCTCAACCATCGCAGGCAGGAACAAGCGGGTGAGATGGACGACCGCCGCGCAATTTACCTGCACCATATCTACTTGCATGGCGACACGGCTAAGCAGAAACTCGCCATATTCACCGAAGCCGGCGTTGTTGACCAGCACATCCACGGCGAGGCCGGAGCCCTCGGTGGCGTCAAAGATCTGCTGCGGCGCATCGGGCAGGTTCAGGTCGGCGACAATGACCTTGACGCCCACCCCGTACTGCGCGCGAAGGCGATCGGCCAAGCTGTCCAGGCGGTCTTGCCGCCGGGCAGTCAGCACCAGGTTCACCCCAGCCTCGGCCAACTCGGCGGCAAAGGCTTCGCCGATGCCCGCGCTTGCCCCGGTCACCAGAGCCCACTTCCCTTGCCAAGCTTTACGCAGAATTGCCGAGGCCATCTCTATCTCTTTCCTGTCCTTCGGTTAAGATGCGCTGAAACAGTTGACCTTCCCAGGACTAGCTAGTCATGTTTTGTGGCGGCGCCGGCGAATTCTTCGCCGATCCAGGCGGCAAAGGCGTCCATGCTTTGTTCTCTACCGAGAAAGTCCTCGATCAGCCTTGTGCCTGGTTTCGATCCGCCGGGTTCGAGGATCGCGGCGCGATAGCGCATCGCGGCCGGCCCATCGAGCAGATTATGGGCGTCAAACTGGCGGAAGAAGTCGAGAGCAATCACCTTGTCGAACATGTAGGTGTAGTAGTTTGACGTGTAGCCGATCAGGTGCGTGAAGCTGGCATACATGCGATTTCCTGGAACCCACTCGTAGGGCATCATGCGCTTGTAGCCCTCTTCAAGCAGGGTATCGGGGTCGAGGGTTTCCGCAGGTAGATTGTGCACGTCGAGCGAATAGCTGGTGTAGAAGAGCTGGGTGCGTACCCCATCTGCCCGGCCAAAAGCACTGGCGCGATTCATGCGCTCCACCATCGCTTCAGGAATCGGTTCGCCCGTCTGGTAGTGGCGGGCGAAGGAAGCCAGGAGCTTCGCATCGTGGAAAAACTCTTCCAGCATCTGCGACGGCACCTCTACGAAGTCGCCTTCGGTTGCAATGCCACTCACACCTGCCCAGGCCTGCCGGCCGCCGAGGATGGCATGCATCAGGTGCCCGAACTCGTGGAAGAACGTGACCACGTCGCTGTACTGCATCAAGCCAGGGTCTTGAGACGTTTGGCCATCCGCTTTGCCGCCAGGAAAGTTACAAATCAGCGCAGCTTCGGGTAGCTGGCGGCCGGCAATCCCGGGAATGAGGGGCGCAGCGCTGAACCACTTGTCTTTGCCTTCCCGAGGATGCATGTCCAGATAGAAATGGCCGCAGAGTTTGCCGTGGTCGTAGACATCCCAGGCCGTGACCTGCGGGTGCCAGACAGCGGTCTCATGGTTTCGCTCGAAGGTGACCTGAAAAAGCCGAGCCGCGGTTTCGAGAATGCCTTTCTCTACGGAGCCGTAGGGAAAGTAAGGACGCACGGACTGCGAATCGAATGCGAACGCTTCGCGGCGGTATTGCTCGTGCCAGTAGCCACGGTCACTGCTCCTGAGCACGGCGATTCCCGGGTCTTGCTTGCGGGCAAACGCCAGGACCATGGCGTACTCCTGCTCCGCTCCGGCGCGCGACGCCTGCTCCAGCTCGCCGATAAATTTTCTCAAATTGGCGGCCGAGCCCATCATCTGGTTGGCTGTGGCCAGATCGGCCCACGAGGTAAATCCGAGGATGGAAGCGATTTGCTGACGCAGCCCCAGCAGTTCGAGCAGCAAAGGCCTGTTGGCCGGGTAAGCCCGGGTGTTGTACGCGCGGAACATGCGCAGACGGAGGTCCGCGCTTCGGGCAAAGGTCATGACCGGCTGCATATCCGGGTAGTCGGTCGTGAGGGTGATGACGCCCTCCGCGTTCGGCGGATGGTTGCGTACGTAGTCATCCGGGAGACCGTCGAGCTCAGCCACATCGCGTACCTCGATATGGTTGGCGCCCTCCTGCACATTTTTGGAAAACAGGAGGGACAGCTCGGTCGCTTTATCGGAAAGTTCGCGCACGCGGGCCCGCGTGGCATCGTCCTTATCTACACCCGCCAGCCGGTAGTTGAGCAGAGTCTGGCTCACATAGTGTTGTGTAGCCGGGCCGGCTGCGGAGAGGTCGATGGCTGCCAGGGCCTGGTAGACCCCTTGGTTAAGAGACAGGGCGGTCGCCACCTCGGCCACCGCTTGAGTCAGCTCCCGCGCCTTGTCGCGCACTGCTTTGCCGGGGTATACGCTGTCGAGAAGCGAGGCCAGGGAGCCGGTCGCGCTCAGGGTAGCCACGGCGTCGTCATACGGACGCAGGGTATTTTCGAGCGTCCTGGGGCCGGTCACCGATAAAAGGGTATCGATCAGCCGTTGCTGCGATGCCAGTCGATCACGAACCCAGGTTTCCAGTCCGGGGGCGTCGATCTGCCCCTTTGCTGCGGCATGGCCGGTTTTGTCGTCTGACTTTTTATCGTCAGACCATGGATGCAGGCTCGTCGTTTTCTCTGCCGAGAGGTCCACTAGCACTCCTTCGTTCTACGGTTAAGGGTATCGCAGCACAAGAAAAGGATTCGAGGCATAGAATACGGGGTTGCATCCAGCCGGTGCCGCCGGTAAGATGCCCAAATTGTCACCATGCATTCTGCCGCTCAATCCTTGTCGCAACAATACTTACGCTCGCGCATGGGGAAGATCTGCGTGGCAATCATCGGATCTTCGGCGACGGAGATGGTCGACCGAGCCACCGAGGCCATGCGGGACAGCCAGTTTTTTGAATTCCGCCTTGATTACCTGGAAAAGCCGCTCACTGCCCTGCCGAAGTTGAAGCAGTTTCTTTCTGAGCATAAGGTCGTGACCGCGATCGCCACTTGCCGCCGGGTTCCCAATGGGGGCAAGTTCAAGGGCACGGTCGCCGCGGAAACGGAGGTGCTGCAAAAAGCCTTAGCTTCAGGTTTCCACCTGGTGGATGTGGAACTGCAAACTGCCGAGGCGTTGAAACGCGCCGGGCTCGATAAGCTGCGGGAACATGGCGCGCTGATCATCTCGTGGCATGATTTTCAGACAACCAAAGATCTGAATGGCATTTTCGAACGGATCCGCCCCTTCGAGCCGGAATTTATCAAGATCGTAACCACCGCCAAATCCCTCTCCGACAACGTAGCGATGATGCAGTTTCTCGAACGCACCGGAGACGTCGCCAACATGATTGGCCTATGCATGGGCGAACAAGGACTGATCAGCCGGGTCCTCTCCATTCGCGCAGGCAGCGTGTTTACGTTTGCCGCTGCCACCCAGGGAGACCCAACGGCTCCCGGCCAGGTTGCTGTGCGTACGCTCACTGACAGTTACCGAATCGGTCAGATCGACGCAGCGACGCGGGTCTATGGGGTGGCCGGCAACCCGATCAAGCATTCCCTTTCGCCTCTGATGCTCAACACCGCATTCCACCGGGAGACGGTGAACGCGGTCTACCTGCCCTTGCAGACCACCAAGCTGAGCGACCTGCTTTCCCTGGTCCACGATGTGCCCCTTTCCGGTTTAAGCGTGACCATGCCGCTCAAACAGGAGGTGCTCAAGCATCTGGAAAACATGGACCCCATCTCGTCTCAGATCGGCGCCTGCAACACCATCGTCCGGGCGCAGGATGGAAAGCTTTACGGCTTCAATACGGATGTGGGGGGGATCGTGCGCCCGCTTGAAAAGCGGGTTTCGCTGAAAGGAGCGAAGGTCCTGGTGCTCGGCGCCGGCGGTGCTGCACGGGCCGCTGTGTTTGGCCTTGTGCATAAGGGCGCCGAGGTGCTGATTCTTAACCGCACGCCCCAAACGGCGCAAAAATTAGCGCGCGAAGCGAAAGCGAAAACCATCCGCCGTGAGTTGGTGGCCAAGACCAGCTTCGATGTGATCGTGAATGCAACCGCTGTGGGCATGCATGGCGTCAAGCAGCAACAGATTCTCGAACCCAAAGAGCTGAACGCTCGCCTGGTGTTCGACCTGGTTTACAACCCTGTCGATACGCCACTGTTACGCATGGCACGGCAGAAAGGCATCGCGGTCATAACCGGCGTAGAGATGTTTGTGCAGCAGGGCGCCCGCCAGTTCGAGATATGGACCGGCAAGCGCGCTCCGGAAGACGAGATGCTGCGCGTGGTCGTACACGCTTTGCGCCAACGGGCAGAAGCTGCGACGGCACAGGGCTAGCGGATTGTTACGCGATGCGCCGTATTGGATCGACCGTTTGGGATTAAGCCCTCACCCCGAGGGCGGATATTACCGCGCTACATTCAAGTCTGATCTCACCCTCCCTCAAGGTTGCCTGCCTGCGCGTTTCCATGGCGACCGGTCTGCGTCAACAGCGATCTACTTCTTGCTGAGGGGGAAGGATTTCTCTGCGTTTCACCGGATTGCCGCCGACGAGGTGTGGCACTTCTACGCTGGAAGCGCGTTGGTCGTTTATGTAATCGACGCTGAGGGCAATGCGTCGCAGCTGTGTTTGGGAAGCGATGCCGATGCGGGTGAAGCCTTTCAGGGTGCGGTGAAGGCTGGTTGCTGGTTTGGGTCCCGGTTGAAAGATGAGGCAGGGTTTGCGCTCGTAGGCTGCACCGTGGCGCCCGGCTTTGAATTTGAGGATTTTGAAATGGCCAAGCGTGAGGAGCTCGTGCTGCGCTTACCCGCAGCACCGCAGGCTCATCGAAGAGCTGACGCGCGCGTAGTTGCGGGGGAAGAAAGAAACCGCAGATCTCTCCACTACGGTCGAGATGACAATTCAGTTGTAATGCGAACCTTTGTGGCGACAAACGTGCACCGATGGGTTGGCCTAAGCACCATTCGGACACCTCCATTTGCTCCGGTCGCGACCTGCGGTTCGTTTTACCGATCAGCTCCAGTAAGAGGCGTCTCCAAACACCTCGGGCCGATCGGAGGCCAGTTTTACCATCAGCTCACCGAAGAGTGTATTGGCCCAGGCAAACCAGGGTCGCGTGAAGACCTTGGGATCATCTTTCTGGAAAGTCTCGTGCATGAAGCCGGTACCTGCCGTGGTATTGCGCAGCCAACGAAGGCATAGCCGAATCTCGGTGTCATCGGTGGAAGTGAGTGCGCGCATGATGATCGACATGGGCCAGATCATATTCAGGCCCTCATGCGGCCCTCCCACGCCCTCAGCGGCTGTGCCGCGAAAGAAATATGGATTGGCCTCGCTCTGCACGAACTGCCGTGTTCGTTGATAGAGCGGATCATCGATCTGACCCGAGCCCAGGTAAGGCAGACTGAGCAATCCTGGTGCGTTGGCATCATCCATCATCAGGACATTTCCATATCCATCGACTTCGTAGGCCCAAATCTCGCCCATTTGCGGGTGCTGCGTCTTGCCATACTTCTGGACCGCGGCCTCTACTTCCGCGGCGAGGTCCGTCGCTTCTGCCGCCAGCGTCGTGTCATTGACTACACGCTCTGCCAGCGCCGCTAGCTGGCGAAGACTCACAACAGCAAACAGATTTGCCGGAACAAACAGCGGATAGATGCAGGCATCGTCCGAGGGACGAAACATAGAGAAGATCATTCCCACCGGAAGCGCCGGATTACCGAACCCACCGAGCGGCAAGGTATCGGTCGGGCTCTCCGATTTGCGCTCGAATGAATAGGGTCCAGGACCGTGCTTGCGTTGTTGCGCGCGAAATGTGCGCACGATCGTCCATGCTGCTTCCTTCCACTGTGCATCGAAGGGTCCTGTATCCCCGGTTTGTTGCCAGTATCCATAGGCAAGCCGGATGGGATAGCAGAGCGAATCGACTTCCCACTTGCGCTCACCCACGCCGGGGAAATGCTGGGTCTTATCCTTCACGGCCCAGCTCAGAGGCGCGGCAGCTTTATCCCGCATGAATGCGTTCGCATAGGGATCGATCAGGATCATGCGCGCCTGACGGCGAATGACGCCTTCTACGAGTTCGCGTAGTTTCTTGTCCTGTTTGGTGAGGGGTAGGTAGGGCCACACCTGCGCTGAAGAGTCGCGCAGCCACATGGCGTCAATATCACCCGTGACGACATAGGTGTCCGGTTTCCCGCCATAGTTGCCCGGCCAGACGGTCGTATCCAGAGTATTAGGAAAGCAATTTTCGAAGAGCGTCGCAAGCGCGCGGTCTGGAATCTTCTTCTGGATTTGCTGAATGGCCGTCTCGACTGCTTCGCTGGTGAAGTGCCGAGCTCCCACCGCGGGTCTCGCTTGCGGTAGCTCGAGAGGCCTGGTTGTTTCACCCGATTTATTCTGCGCCCACACATCCGAAGGAAACGCCAAGACGGCGGCCGCACCCTGCAACCATGCCCGCCGGCTGATCTCGACCATCTGTCTCTCCTCCACCCTGCAATCACTGCGTGGAGCCCCCGCCCGAATTCCTGTTGAGCTCGTTGAATCCTCGGACCGCATGCGTCTTTCCTTGTTAGAAAGCCGCACTCGTGGACCTCATCGACACTGCGAATCAGGAATTCGGGCACCCGCGTTGCAGCCCTGAGCTGATTTTACGCGGGTCGCTAGCTCCAGTAGTTGCGGTCGAGCGTGCGGTATTGAATGGCCTCGGCTATATGCCCTACGGTGATGTTCGCTTGGGCATCGAGGTCCGCTATCGTGCGGGCGACTTTCAGGATGCGATCGTGGGCGCGCGCGCTCAAGCCTTGCTGCTGCATGGCGCGCTCGAGCAGACGCTCGGCCTCGGGTAAGAGCTCGCAGTGGGTGCGAATCTGTCGCGTCTGCATCTGCGCGTTGGTGTAAATACGGTCGGCCACAAATCTCTGATGCTGGCGTTCCCGTGCCGCGAGCACGCGTGCACGAATTTCTGTCGAGCCCTCGCTGGCCGCCGGTGCGCGCAGTTCCCGGTATTGCACCGCCGGCACCTCGATATGGATATCGATTCGGTCGAGTAACGGACCAGAGATCTTCGAGATATACCGCTGCATCATCGGCGGCGTACAAGAGCACTCGCGGCTCTTATCGTTGAAGTAGCCGCACGGGCAGGGATTCATCGCCGCCGCCAGCATGAATCGAGCGGGAAAGTTGAGCGACATGGAAGCACGGGAGATGGTGACCGTGCCATCTTCGAGCGGTTGGCGCATGACCTCGAGCACGCTGCGGGGAAACTCGGGCAGTTCATCGAGGAACAATACGCCGTTGTGCGCCATCGATACTTCCCCAGGCCGCGGGATGCTTCCTCCCCCGATCAGGCCCGCATCGGAGATGGAGTGGTGCGGCGAGCGAAAGGGGCGCTGTGTCACCAGCCCGGCCTCAGCGTCGAGCACGCCGGCAACGGAATGGATCTTGGTCGTCTCCAACGCCTCCTCAAGGCGAAGAGGCGCAAGAATCGATGGCAGCCGCTTGGCCAGCATCGTCTTTCCCGAGCCGGGGGGACCAATCATAAGAATGTTGTGGCCGCCGGCGGCGGCTACTTCGAGCGCTCGTTTGGCCGTCTGCTGCCCGCGCACATCTTTGTAGTCCAGCGCGAAATGATGATGCTCACCAAGCAGACGCTGTGAGTTGGCCTGGAATGGCTGGGCATGGATGCCACCATTCGCAGCGGAGTTCAACAGTTCTCTAACCTGCAAGAGCGTGCTTACCGGGTATACGTTGACACCGTCGACGACGGCGGCTTCGGCCGCATTGCGATCGGGAACAATCAAGTTGGCGATTCCGCGCTGGCGTGCTGCCACCGCGATGGGGAGCACGCCGGGAACTCCGCGAAGACCGCCGTCGAGCCCCAGTTCACCGACCAACAGAAACTGCCCCAGATCTTTTAGTTGAAGTGCGCCGTAAGCGCCGAGAATGCCGATGGCCATGGGAAGGTCGAAACCCGATCCTTCTTTTTTGAGATCGGCCGGCGCCAGGTTGATGGTGATTTGCGTCGGGGGAATATCGAATCCGGAATTCTTGATGGCCGCGCGCACCCGATCGCGGCTTTCGCGTACAGCGGCGTCGGGCAGGCCCACGGTGTGAAAGTGCTCCTGCTCCATCTTGATCCCGGAGAAGTCGACTTCCACATCGATGATGTGAGCATCAATGCCATAGACCGCCGCACTGACTGCTTTAAAAAGCATGGAGCGGCTCCTGTTGTTTCGGTTGGGCGAGTATAGCAGTGTGCGGCTTTATGAATTTTCGTTCATGCTTCGTTGGGCGAAGCTGCCTTCGCTGGGCGAGAGTGTGGCCGCACAATGACCCTAGCGCTCCACCGCCATGGCGACGGAATTGCCGCCGCCGAGGCAGAGAGCGGCAACACCCCGATGTACATCGCGGCGCATCATTTCATAAATGAGCGCGACCAGAACGCGCGCGCCGCTGGCGCCGATCGGATGGCCGATGGCTACCGCACCGCCATTCACGTTTACCCTGGCGGGGTCGAGACCGGCCTCCTTCATCACGCCTATCGCTTGAACGGAGAATGCCTCGTTCAACTCGTAGAGATCGACTTCATCCTTCGACCAGCCCGCTTTGGCCAGGACGCGCTGAATCCCCAAGACCGGAGCAAGCATCACCCACTTGGGATCAATACCGCTCGTTGCCTGGGCACGGATATGCACGATCGGCGTCAAACCAAGCGATGCAGCTTTGGCAGCCGGCATGACCACCACCGCCGCCGCGCCATCGTTCACACCCGGCGCATTGCCGGCGGTGACCGTTCCGTCTTTTTTGAAAGCGGGCTTCAACGCGCGCAGAGCCTCGATGCTGGCATCCTCGCGCACCGATTCATCGTGGTCGAAGAAGGTGGAGGGCTGTCCCTTTTTCTTCGCCGGGATTTCGATCGGTAAAATCTGCGACCTCAGGTAACCCTCACGCCAGGCGGCTGCCGCTTTACGGTGCGAGTTGAGTGCATAGTTGTCTTGCTCTTCGCGCGTGATGGAGTGCTTTTCGGCAACGTTCTCCCCGGTGATGCCCATGTGATAGTCGTTGAAGATTTCCCAAAGGCCGTCGTGCACCATGGAATCGACGACCGTGGCGTTGCCCATGCGGAAGCCGCTGCGGCCCTGCGGAAGAAGGTAGGGAGCATTGGTCATCGACTCCATTCCGCCGGCGATGACAATTTCGGCATTGCCTGTCTGGATCGCCTGCACCGCGAGAGCAACCGCCTTCAATCCGGAGCCGCAAACCTTGTTGATGGTCATGGCGCTGACCGCAGGGGGAAGTCCGCCATGAATGGCTGCCTGACGCGCTGGATTTTGTCCCAACCCGGCAGAGACAACGTTGCCCATGATGCACTCGTCAATCTGATCGGGCTGGAGGCGCGCACGCCGCAAAGCTTCACGCACGACCAGTGCGCCCAGCTGCACCGCGGAAAAACCAGAGAGCGTACCCTGAAATTTGCCGACCGGTGTACGCACTCCGGCGACAATGACAACATCTTCCATGGAAACCTCCACACTTTCCGAGTACTACTTCATTAGATGCCGGGTAACGGTTCACCATAGCAAGGGCTACCCCGCGCAGGCAACGCAAGCGCTGGCTGCCGGGAGAGAAAGGGCAGGAGAAAAGGAATTGCGAGCATGACGATAACCGAACCATCACAACCGGCAAGCGACCGAACCCAGCCGCAAAGCGGCCTGCTGGCGCCATGGTGGCACACAGCGCTGATGGTCATGGTGATCCTGGGTCTCTCTTCGGCCGGCGTACGACAATTGCGCAGCCTTGGGAATCAGCCCCTTCACCTGACGGCGAACTACGTTCTTACCATCGCGTATGAATGGATACTTGCTGCGCTCGCATTGTGGGGCATCCACATGCGCGGCGTTCCGCTGCGCCAACTGCTGGGCGAGCGAAGACCGGGCGCGCGTGCCTGGCTTGCCGATCTTGGTGTGGCACTCGGCTATTGGCTGGTAGCGATATTTGTGCTCGCGATCCTGGGCAAACTGCTGGCGATTTTCTCCGCATCGCACATCGATCCGCAAAAAATTGGGGACGTGACCCAGAAGCTTGCGCCGGAAACGGGCATCGAGATGTTGCTCTTTTTGGTGCTGAGCATCTCGGCTGGAATCTGCGAAGAATTGGTTTTTCGCGGCTACCTGCAGCAGCAGTTTGCTCGCTTCACACGAAGTGTTTGGATGGGCGTCGTACTTTCAGCGCTCGTGTTTGGCGGCGCGCATGGATACGAGGGAATCGCAGGGGTGGTGCTGATCGCCGCGTATGGAGCGATGTTTGGCGCACTCACACTTTTTCGTCGAGGACTGCGAACGGGAATGATTGCACACGCCTGGCATGATTCGATCAGCGGTCTTGTGCTGGTGTTACTGCGTCATTATGGTGACCACATCGCAGGAAAGTGAGTGCGTTGAGCAGTCGGCGTTGGCTTCAGCGATTCCGATTACCAAATTGATGTTTACGATTTGTGATTTTTTTCTTGACACTATTTTTCCTGGAATCTATACATTCGTTAACTGCAAAGTATCTCTTGCAGTTCGATGTCGACTCGACAAAGGGAGAATAGAGACAATGGCAACCAAGAAAGCAGCAGCAAAGAAGCCAGCGAAGAAGGCAGCCAAGAAAACCGCGAAAAAGAAGTAAGCGGGCAACGTAACAGGCAACACATTCGGGGGACGCCAAAAGCGTCCCCCGAAGTGTTTTTGCGGAATCGCTTCATCGCCTTTGTTCATGCGGCTCTGCACACTATGGTGCGCCCCTCGATGCCCGCGCCGGCGTACCGTGTGTTTCCATCTCTGCTCGCGCGCACATCCCAAACCAGGACCCTGGCGATCGCTTTTCGATCTTTACGCTCATACGCTTCGCTCGAAATAGGATGCACCCGAAGGCATCGGTGACCGGCATAAATTTGCGAGGCGCGGAAGACCTCGGCGGGCCTATGCTTACCAAAGCAGTACTTTGCCATCACACTTTCATAGTATGGGGCAGAGGACGAGGGAGTCATGACGCGAAGACGGTGGATTGCCGATGACTGGGACGATACGAGCGCCTCACTCAGAGGTGAGCAGGCCACGCATCTGATTCGCGTACTGCGCGCACAAACCGGCATGGAGTTCGACATGGTGGCCGGCGATCGTGTGTGGCGCGCGGTGATTTCTGGCATCAGTGGCGATTCCGTTCGCTTCACACTACTGTCTGAAGTTGAAGCAGAACCGGCGCTCCCGGTTACTTTGTTGCTCTCCGTTTTCAAGTTTGACCGTATGGAATGGATCATCGAAAAAGCCACGGAGCTGGGCGCGGAGAGATTTATTCCCATGACTGCGCGCCGCAGCGAGAAACATCTGGCGCAGGCAGCCCCCGCCCGCGTGGAGCGGTGGCGCCGAGTGGCGCGCGAGGCGGCGAAGCAGTCGCGCCGGTCAGATGTGCCCGTCGTGGAAGACGTGGTCACTCTCAAAGCAGCCGTACGTATGCGGCCACCCTCACCGGGATTAAGCCTGTTGCTGGCGGAGCAGGAGCGTTCCACTACCTTGTACGCAGCGATGCAATCCGCACTGCAACAGGAAACTCTGGAAAAGCCGGTCGTTTATTTGGCGGTGGGACCGGAAGGTGGTTGGACTGCGGAGGAAGAAGCGCTGTTTGCCGCAGAGAACTGGCAGCCGGTGAGTTTAGGCCCGAGGATTCTGCGTGCCGAGACGGCGGGAATCACCGCGATGGCGGTTGTTGCTGCCTTGCTCGGTTGAAGTGCCGAGCGGCGTGGAACTACAGATCTCTCCACTGCGCTCCGCGGATTTCCTGTTGAGGTTCGTGAATGCTTTTTTGCCGCCGGCTCCCAGCAGGATTGTGGAAATGAAAACAGAAAGCATTCGAAGGGGCTACGCCCCATTCTCTTCAACCCATGTACGCTGGTGCGAACCTTCTTCTCGAACATTGGGGGCACCGGTCCAGGAGTTTGGGGCTTGATTCCTTCGTCACGCTTCCATGGCTCGATACGCCATGACCGGTTCTACAGAAAGTCATCTGTTCTAGCTGAATAGATCTTTCATCTTGCTCAGCAGGCTGCGGGAGGTCGCCTTGTTCTCAATCTGCATCGTGTCGCCAAGCTGTCGAAGCAGGTCGCGCTGCGCTTTAGAAAGCTTCTTTGGCGTCCGCACCACAATCTGGACGACCAGGTCTCCGCGGCCATGCTCGTTCAGGTGCGGCACACCTTTTCCGCGCAAGCGGTATTCCTTACCCGACTGTGTACCCTCATGAATGCGGAGCAGCGTATTGCCTTCAAGTGTCGGCACCTGAATTTCAGCGCCCAGGGCTACCTGCGGGAAAGAGACGAAGACGACGCAATGCAAGTCGTTGCCATCGCGTTCGAAGAACTCGTGCGCCTTGACCGTGAGCACGACGTAGAGGTCGCCCTTCGGTCCACCGGCACGCCCGGCATCCCCTTCGCCCTGGTAGCGAATGCGCGTTCCATCTTCCACACCGGCAGGTACGTTCACGCTGATGGTATGGCGACGGTCGCTCAACCCCGCGCCGTTGCACTGTGGGCACGGATCGGTAATGACCTGACCGGCACCGTTACAGATTGGGCAAGTGCGGGCGATTGAGAAAAAGCCCTGCTGGTAACGAACCTGTCCGCGGCCTGCACACTGCTTACAGGTTTCCGGGCCGCGCCCGGCAGGTGCGCCGGTGCCACGGCAATCGACGCAAACATCCGCGCGGCGAAACTGAATCTCTGTCTGCTTACCGAAGACAGCCTCTTCAAAGGAGAGGGAAAGGTCGTAGCGAATGTCGCGGCCGCGTTGCACGCGTCCATTGCGACGGCCCCCCCCCATGTTGAACATTTCGCCAAAAAAGTCGCCGAAGATATCGCCGACATCGGCATTGGCAAAACCTTCGAAGCCAGAGGCGCCTGCTCCGCTGACTCCCGCGTGGCCGAAACGATCGTAGGCCGCGCGCTTCTGCGGATCGGAAAGCACCTGGTACGCTTCGCTGGCCTGCTTGAACTTTTCTTCCGCAGACGGATTATCCGGGTTGCGGTCGGGGTGATACTGCATGGCCAGACGGCGATAGGCGGTCTTCAACTCCTGATCGTTGCAGTCGCGAGAGACGCCGAGAAGTTCGTAATATTCGACTTTGGTCACGTTGGATGTAGGACTCATGCTTCTTTCTGTTGCGGATTGTCTACGATGCGGACCAGAGCAGGACGGAGCAGGCGATCGCGGATGCGGTATCCACGGCGAACCTCTTCGAAAACCTGATGATCAGGTAAGTCGTTGCGCTCGACACTCTCGAGCGCCTCGTGCACGCGTGGGTCAAAGCGTACGCCTACCGCCTCAACCGGCTGCACGTTCAGGGAACGCAGCACCTCTTCCATCTGCTTAACAATAAGATCGACCCCGGTCCGTAACTGCTCAACGGAGCCGGCAGAGCCTAAGGCGAGGTGGAAATTGTCGAGCACGGGTAGAAATTGCTCGACGGCGCCCGAGACCGCAAAATCCCGAAAATCTGAACGTTCGCGCGCTTCCCGCTTTCGAGCATTCTCGAACTCCGCCTGCAGACGTGCCAGCCGGTCGACGAGTTGATCGCGTTCGCCCTTCAGGCGTTCGATCTCGCCTTGCCAGGCCGCAGCTTCAGCGCTCGTGACCTGCGTGCTCTCGGCTGGGCCGGCACCAGACTCAGTGGGTTCGGTAACTGTATCAATCATTGGCTCGCCCTCATTGCCGGGGTCCTCGCCTTTGCGTGCATGAACCATAGTGAATGTAAAACCTTTCGCATAACTTGATGCAGCATCGTGATGAACGATGCAGAGTGACTAAGACGCTATCGGGGGAATTCGCGATGCATGGCCGGCGCGCACTCACCAGGCAGTCGCCCGGAACCGCTGCCAACGATACACCTGCATGGGAAATAGTCTATTGGGTCGGTAGAATCCTGTCCGAAAGCTGCGCAATAAAAGACACTGCGTTGATCGTATCCTGATAGGCGATGCGGGTGGAACCAATCACCGCTACGGTTCCCAGGCTCTGCGGCCCTAATCTCGCCGGCGCCCCGATCAGCACCAGATTACGCATTTCTGGAATTGTCTCCTCCAAACCAACCACGACGCGTACCGCCTGCTGGCGGGCATCTACATACGCGTCAAGTAGTTCGATGAGCCGCTGCTTGGTTTCGAGCGCGCTCAACAGTTGGCGCAGCCGCTCTCCGTTTGCCTCACCGGCAACCAGGTTGGCGACGCCAACAATGAAAATGGGCTGCACAACGCTTTCCTGCTCGAGAGCGCCTTTTCTGCAAAGCTCATCGATCGAACGCGTGAGCTGGTCGTACTCACTGCGCTCCTGCTCCTGACGGCGGGCGAGCTCGACACGAATGCGCTCAATGGACCAGCCACGGTAGTTCTGGTTCAGGAAAGCTGCCGCTCCCTCGAGCTCAGAGAGCGAAAGGTCGCGATCAAGGGTCAACACGCGGTCGAGAACCACACCCGATTTGGTAACCACCACAGCAAGAACGCGCCCAGTGGACACCCGGGAAAAATGAATGTGGTCTAACCAATACGTTTCCGGTTGTGCCGCCATGGCCACACCTACGCCACTTGAAAGAAGGGCCAGGACATGGGAGGTGCGCTCCAAAAACTGCTCCCGGCTGCTGACGCCGGCAAAACTATCTTCTATCTGATCTCTGCGTTCCTGGGTCAGGGAAAGGGGCGCAGTCCGCACTCCGCCATTCAACTGCTCTACGTACAGGCGAAAGGCGCGCGGAGTCGGGCAGCGTCCGGCGGAGGTATGCGGCTGCTCCAGCAGGCCGGCCTCGCCCAAAGCCGCCATCACGTTGCGGATGGTCGCGGCGCTCATGCCCTCTTTGCTATCCAGTTGACGGGCCACGGTTTGGGACGCGACAGGCTCTCCCGTCGCTATATATAGTTCGATGACCGCATTGAGGACCAGCCGGTTACGCGGGCTGATTCGAAGGTCGGTAGACATCGTCCCACCTGCCCTAAGGCACTCATTACACACTGGTTTGTAACGCTAACCGTGCAGCGATGCCTAGGACAAGTCTAAAAGTTTGAGTCTAGGACTGTCAAGATTTAACCCGAGCCTAACATAAGCCCAACCTATATAGGTAACCCTCACCCGCATTGCTTAAAGGATACGGTCTTCGGTCCGTGAAGGGTACCGGCTACCTCGCCGCAGCGAGCTTTAGCCCGTACGTACCTGCTTTGTTGTGATTCCGGCTTTAGCCGCTGAGTAGTGACCCTGCTCCGCAGCCTCCTCTGCCCTGAAAATTCAAGCTGTCGAGTGGAGATTTCAACTCCATTACGACGCCCGGCGGCGCTAGCCCAGCTTTAACCCATGCTTTAACTAGCTGATTTCGAAGATGTTCTCTTCCTTGGCTGACTGGGCAAGCGCGCGTTCCACCACGCCGCGCGCTACGTCAAAAAACTGCCTTGCATGCTGGTTTCCTTCACCAGCCAGCACAATGGGCAGCCCGTGGTCGCCTCCGTGGCGAATTTCAGGATCCAGCTCGATTGACCCGAAGAATGACAGCTTGGCCTGCTTTGCCAGGCGCTCCGCACCGCCGCGGGAGAAGATATCGATGACCTCGTGGCAGTGAGGGCAGGTGAACTGGCTCATGTTTTCGACCAGGCCAAGCACTTCCACGTTGACCTGATGGAACATTTCGAGCGCCTTGCGCGCGTCCTGAAGTGACACGTCGGAGGGCGTGGAAACGACGACGGCACCGGTGAGCGGAACTGTCTGCACCAGAGAAATCACGACGTCGCCGGTGCCCGGCGGCAAATCGACCAACAGAAAATCCAACTCGCCCCATTGCACCTGCTGCAGAAACTGGCGAATGATCTGGTGCAACATGGGCCCGCGCATGACCAACGGCTTGTCGCCGGGAGAGATAAACCCGACCGAAATGAGCTTGACGCCATGAGCCGAGAGCGGTTCGATTTGATTGTTCTCAAGCACCCGCGGCTGCTGGCTTATGCCCATCATGAGAGGAACATTGGGGCCGTAGATATCGGCATCGAGGAGCCCGACGCGCAGGCCCATTTTGGCCATCGCAGTGGCGAGATTCACCGCGAGCGTGGTTTTGCCAACGCCCCCCTTGCCGGAACCTATCGCAACGATGTTGGCAATGCCGGGGATGGTCTGTGGTCCTGGTGGTGATTGCGTGTGTGCCATGGAAACCTCTTTTCAACTTGCGTTCGCCCGCTCCGAAGAGCGACGGAGATGTTGTTCTAGTGGTTGGCTGCGAGTTAGGAACCTGCAGCAGCCAGGCTTGTGGCGCGCGCGCTGTTTTTGCGCTTGCGCTCTTCTTCGCCTTGTTCGCGCCGCCGCCCTGCGTCATCGTAGCGGCGCTTTTCTTCCGCTGTTTCCGGCTGCCAGAAGGGGCACGCGCACGCGGCCGCCTTGCGGGTTGACCGCGACAAACGTCAAATATGCCGACGCAACATGGCGCATAGTGCCATCAATCGTGTGTTCCACCCAAACCTTTACGCCCACTTCCATCGACGTGCGAAAGGCCCGGTTGAGGCTGGACTTCAAAATCAGCAGATCGCCGACATGCACCGGCGCAATGAAATCGATGTGGTCCATCGACGCCGTGACCACATGCGCCCGCGCGTGGCGATAGGCGGCCATGGCTCCCACCAGGTCGATGTAGTGCATGAGGCGGCCGCCCAGCAGGTTGCCCAAAGTATTGGTGTCGTTGGGCAAGATCAACTCCGTCATCTCGGAACGAGATTCCGAGACATGGCGGGGCAGAAGCAGCGAATCGCCAGATTCCATTGAATTGCGCCTCATAAACAATGCGTGCCTGCGGGTAAAGGCCTGATTTCAAGTTTGGACAATTGCCGCTGCGAATGCAAATCGCGCGTTTCCTCAGCCTTCCGGCTACAAAAACAGGCTGCCTGGGGGCATGCGTTGCTGGGGATGAAGGCTTAAAGTAGAAAGAACGCTATGGACAAGATCGCAATGCTCACAGAGATCCTGAGTCAGAACCCGGGAGACGCCTTCGCGCGCTACGGATTGGCCATGGAACATGCAAGCCAGGGCCAGACCGACGCTGCCCTGTCGGAGTTTGACCGGCTGCTCACCACTCACCCCGATTACACCGCCGGTTACTTTATGGCCGGGCAAACACTCGTCAAAGCCGGACGCACCGAGGAAGCGAAGGCGCGTCTCGAACAAGGGATCGCCAGCGCCCAACGCACGGGGAACCAACATGCGCGGGGTGAAATGGAGGCGCTGCTGGAGGAGCTGGCATAAGGATGAGATCGGATAACGACGAGCTCCATAACCAGTCTGGAGCTATAGGGCAGGCTGGGAGGCTAAGACTATTCGAAGGCGGACCGGGGGAAACGAGCATCGCAGCGGATCAAAACCGGGGGCCGAACGATGGCCTTGATTTGTGAAAGACGAGCATAATAGGAACCAGCATGAAGATTCCCTTGTTTCCGCTGGAGGTAGTGCTGTTTCCTGAAGCAGCGCTGCCACTCCATATTTTCGAAGACAGGTACAAGGAGATGGTTGCGGCATGCCTTGCCGACAAGACCGCCTTTGGAGTCGTCTGTGCACAGCGTGAGGGCCTGGCCGTCGTGGGTTGCACCGCGGAGATCATTCGCATTCTGCAGACCTATCCCGATGGACAGCTCGATTTGTTGTGCCAGGGAGCCAGGCGGTTTGAAATCGAGAATCTGGACAACTCACGCAGCTTTCTCCAGGCCGAAGTCGATTTCTTCCAGGATGAACGTCTACCCGCGACCCGCGCCATGCGTGAAAAGTGCACCGCGCTCCACTTCGAAGCCCTGGAGTTGATGGGTGGCGAAAGAGCGCACCGAGCATTCGATCTCAATGAACCTGTATCCTTCCGCCTTGCATGGGCATCTCCCACCGATCTCGGTTTCCGCCTTGAATTACTGGCATCGCGTTCGGATGCCGAACGCACCGAACGACTCATTGCCTTCTACACCGCCATGCTGCCGAAACTGCGTCGCGGCGTACAGGCCAGCGCAATCGCCGACCGCAATGGACACATAATGTAGCGGCCCTGCCGCGCTCAAGATACTCTGACTTATGTAAGAGCATTTGAAGGAGCAAATTCATGGCTTCGTCGAACCGTCTTCCCCAAACCCTGGGCGAGCTCCAAACCAGCAAGGAATTCTGCGAAGCGCGCGTGAAGACACGCAGCGTAAAGGATGAGCTGCGCGAAAACCTGATCGCCCGGCTCAGGAACAAGGAGACGATCTTCCCAGGAATCGTGGGATATGAAGACACGGTCGTGCCGCAGATCGTGAACGCCGTGCTCTCGAAGCAGAACTTCATTCTGCTCGGACTCCGCGGACAGGCCAAGAGCCGCATGCTGCGCGGGCTGACCGATTTGCTCGACGAGCGGATGCCGTACGTCAAAGGATGCGAAATTCGTGACAACCCTTACCACCCGCTCTGCAAACGCTGCCGCGATCTGATTGCGGAAAAGGGCCCGGAAACGCCGATCGCCTTTTTGCCGCGCAAGGACCGCTATGTCGAAAAGCTGGCGACGCCGGACGTGACGGTGGCCGACCTGGTAGGTGATCTTGATCCCATCAAAGCGGCGCGCGGCGGCCAGGACCTGGCGAGCGAGTTGACCATGCACTATGGGCTGCTTCCCAGGGCGAACCGCGGCATCTTCACCATCAACGAGTTGCCCGATCTTGCCGGCAAGATCCAGGTCGCGCTGTTCAACATCATGCAGGAAGGGGATGTGCAGATCAAAGGCTATCCCGTCCGCCTGGAACTGGATATCGTTCTCGCCTTCAGCGCTAACCCAGAGGATTACACGGCACGCGGCAAGATCGTCACACCGCTAAAAGATCGCATTGGGTCGGAGATTCGCACGCATTATCCCGAGACCCTCGAAGAGGGCCTGGCGATCACCGCGCAGGAGGCCTGGAGCGAGCGCGGCGACGGCAAGATCGCGATTCCGCACTATCTGCGCGAGGTAATTGAGCAAGTCGCATTCACGGCGCGCGAAGACAAGAAGGTAGATAAGCGCAGCGGTGTGAGCCAGCGCTTGCCTATCTCGACCATGGATTTGGTGGTTTCGAATGCCGAGCGGCGTGCTCTGCTTCACGGGGAGAACCTGGTAGCTCCGCGTGTGAGCGACCTGTATGCCGCACTGCCGGGCATTACCGGAAAAATCGAATTGGAATACGAGGGCGAGTTGCGCGGCGCCGATGCCGTGGTGCGTGAGATTATTCGCACCGCCATTGGCAAGATCTTCGACAAGTATTTCTCGGGCACGAATACCCAGCAAATCGAGCAATGGTTCAACCTGGGAGGCACGGTGCGCATTGACGACGACCAACCATCGCAGGCCACGCTTGAAGAGTTGAAACAGATTCAAGGGCTATTTCCGCAGCTCTCTGCTCTGCCGGTAAAGGTTTCTGACTCTGCAGAGATTGCCGTGGCGGCGGCAGAGTTTCTGCTCGAAGGCATGTATGCCCACAAACGGCTGAGCCGCAGTGAAGAACGGGGCTTTAGCGCGCAGGAGAAAGCCACGCGCAAGCAGGAACGCCCAGAAGAACGCGAATTTGACGAGCAGCAGCAACGACGCACGCGTCGCGGCTTCAACTAGAGTGCGCGGAGCTGTAGTTGCGTCGTCGAGGAGCAATCGATGAAACGAATTCGCTACACGAAATACAACGGCGACCCGGCCTCGGAGATGAGCATGGAAGACATGCTCCAGGCACTTTCGGAATATCTGCTCGATTCCGGCTTTCAGGATCCATGGTCGCGGTTTGCTGAACTCGACGGCCAGCACACCCTGGAAAATTTGCGTGAAGCACTGAAGCAGGCGCTCGAAGCAGGCGACTTGTTCGAAGGTGACATGCAGCAGCGGATCGATGAGATGGCTCAGAATGGCGAGCTTGATCAGTTCATCGACCGGCTCATCGAGCGGATGGAGCAGGAGAACTACATCTCGGTTGAGGGGCAACAGGGCCCGTCGCCCCAGGCGGCTGGTCAGGCCGGCATGCCCGGCCAGGTGCGTTTCGAAGTAACGGACAAGAGTCTCGACTTTCTGGGATTCAAAACCCTGCGCGATCTGCTTGGCTCGCTCGGCAAGTCAAGCTTTGGACGCCACGATACCCGGCATTTTGCGACAGGAATTGAAGCCAGCGGCGCCTCAAGGCCTTATGAATTTGGCGATGTGCTCAACCTGGATACCACTGCGACCCTGAGCTCGGCGATTGCTCGCGAGGGCATTGCAATGCCGCTCAACCTTGAGTACCAGGATCTGCATGTACACCAATGCGAATACCAGAGTTCATGCGCCACGGTGGTCATGCTGGATTGTTCTCACTCAATGATTCTGTACGGCGAAGACCGGTTCACGCCGGCGAAGAAGGTCGCGATGGCGCTGTCGCATTTGATCCGCACGCAGTATCCGGGCGATTCCCTTTCGCTGGTCTTGTTTCACGATTCCGCGGAGGAAGTGCCCATCTCCCAGATTGCCCGTGTAAAGGTTGGACCGCACTACACGAATACGCGCGAGGGGCTGCGCGTGGCCCAGCGGATTCTCGAACGGCAGCGGAAAGACATGAAGCAGATTGTGATGATCACGGATGGGAAACCTTCGGCTCTTACGCTTCCCGATGGACGCATTTACAAGAATGCGTTTGGACTGGATCCCCTGGTGGTGAGCGAGACACTGGATGAAGTAGCGCACTGCAAGCGCTCGAACATCATGATCAACACGTTTATGCTGGCGTCGGATCTAGGGCTTGTGCAGTTTGTGCAGAAGATGACCAAAATGTGCCGCGGCAAGGCGTACTTCACTACCCCGGATACGCTCGGCGAATACCTGCTCATGGACTACATGTCTCGCAAGATGAAGACGATCCATTAGAGCATCGAATCTTCTTTCGTTACTCGTTGAGTTCGTGCCGTCTCAGTTGCTTTTCGCCATGTAGATGAAGCGGAGGATGAACAGGGCTGCCAGCAGGAAGAGCATCCAGTCTTTCCGGGTAGCCTGGCCACGCAGTAATCGCAGAATGGCGAAAGACGTGATACCGAATGCCAGACCGTTGGCGATGGAAAACGTGAGTGGAATGGTGATGAGCGTCAGAAATGCGGGCACAGCCACCATCGGGTTGGTCCACTCAATTTCCGTGACGGCAGAAATCATCAACGCGCCGACCAGGATCAATGCAGGGGCCGTCGCCGCTGCCGGAATGCTTGCCACCAAAGGCGCCGCAAAGAGAGAGAGCAAAAACAGGAATCCAGTGACGATGGACGCAACGCCGGTTCTGCCACCCACGGCAACACCCGCGGCACTCTCGATGTAGCTCACAACCGTGCTGGTGCCGGCCATGGAGCCCACCAGTGTTGCCGTTGCGTCGGCAAAGAGGATTTGATTTAAGCGGGGAATTTCTCCGCTCGGCTTGACCAACCCTGCTTTCTTGGTAACCGCCACCAGTGTGCCGACGTTGTCGAAGAGATCCACAAAAAGAAACACAAACACAATCTCGAGCAAGCCCAGGCCAAAACTGCCTTTCAGGTGCAGGGCCGCTGGAATATCGAGGTGGAATGCCGTCGCCGTCATATCGGCAACCCGGTAGTGAACCGGATGCCACTTGACGATGCCGACGATTGCCCCTGCGATCGTGGTGCCAATGATACCGATCAGCATCGCGGTGCGCACGCGCCACGCTTGCAGCACGGCGATGAAGAGCAGCCCGGTACAGGCCAGCGCGGTCTGCGGTGACCGTAGATTGCCCATGGCAACGATGGTTGCGCCACTGGGCACGATGATGCCGGCACCGCGCAAACCCACAAACGCGACAAAGAGCCCAACTCCGGCAGCGACAGACGAAAACAGTTCGCGTGGAATCGCGTTCACGATCAACTGGCGAACACCGGCTGCCGTCAATACGAGAAAGGCACAGCCGGAAAGAAATACGCAGCCAAGCGCAGTCTGCCACGGCACGCCCATTCCTTTCACCACGGTAAACGCAAAGTACGCATTGAGCCCCATGCCTGGCGCGAGCGCAATCGGGTAGTTCGCGAGCAACCCCATCAGGATGCAGCCAATCGCCGCCGACACGCAGGTTGCGGCCGCCACGGCGGGCACCGGCATTCCGGTTTCGCCCAGAATGGCCGGGTTCACAAAGATGATGTAGGCCATGGTGAGAAAGGTGGTGGCGCCGGCGAGAATCTCGGTGCGCCAGGACGATCCACGCTCCTCGATGTGGAACATGCGTTCAAGAAAGCCCAGCGCTGCTTCGCTCTGTCCTCGGATCGCGGTGCTCATGCTTGCTCCTTCATTTTGGTACGACGGGGGCACCGGGTACTTGATCCTGGTAGTGATTCCAATGGGTAACAATCTCGGATACGACTGTGTTCCCTACCCTGTATGCAGACTCGAGAGCAGGCAGATAGGCACTGTAGCGGCGCACCGCATTGGCCGCCAGGCTTTCGGCCGCAGATAGGCCCGTGGGTGGCTGGTCGAAGTTGCTGACCGTGCGCAGCAACATGACGCGATTCAGATCGACGCGTCCGGCGTGTTGAAGATAGGTAAGAGATTGCAGAATGCCGGTGTCTTCCATGGCCGAGGTGACAAAGTTGCCCTTTGCATCCGTTTGATAGCGGACCCAGTCATTCGCCCACTGATCGAAGCGTTTGCCATGCCAGAAGGTGGAGGCGGAAAGCGTATCACCTTTGAGGACAAAGGGCGGACGGTGCGCGCTCGCCCCGAGAAAAGGCTCCCGCTCTGACGCGAGGCGGGGTGAATCGTCGAGAGGGACTGCTTTCGTCTGCTGGTAGGCCCAGTCTTGCAGCTCAGGGTTAAGGTGGAAGACGACGCCGTTCTCCGCAGTATGGGGCTGTTCGTAGGGCACTGTCTTGTTTAGAGGCACGTAGCCGGTTGTCCATTCCGATGGAATCTCGCGGCTGTCGATTTCGTACGCGAGATCGCCGTCTACGACCCACTCGGCCCAGGCGGCGGAGCCGAGCGATGCATCTTCGGGATCTGCCCCGGCAATTCCGGCAACGAGCCAATAGGTTTTGCTCAAATCAAAGCGAGGATCCAGACCAAGGGCCATGACCGAGGCGGCCGCTCGGGCGGCGCCAACCCCGGCCAGCAAGCCCATGACTCCCTGGTCGTTCATGCGCAGATCATGAAAGCCCTGCGGAAAGGGATAAACGCGCGTAAGGTGTTCGCGTTCCACCCAATACTGATATTCACCGGGCGTGTCTCCGGTATCGGCTCCTGGTTCGAAGAGGCTGATCACTACCACTTTGACGGGGATCTGCGCGGGGCCGGCGGCAAGGGCGCTGACTGGAAACAAGACAGACAGCAAAAGAGTCAGCAATCGAGTGCTCATACGGGAGCATAGACGGAAGAAGGCGTTGGCTCCAACAAAAAATGGCAGATGCGATTGAACTGCAGGCTCATGTTTTCTACCGCAGGCCTTCGTTCTGGAAGGGTTCATTCCTCGGTGATGGCTTCTGCAACTCGAAATGCTAGTAGGTGATTTTCGTTTGGTGCTGTACCCAGAGGCGGAAGCTTTCAATGGCATGGTCTGGCAACAGGCGTAGCATCGGCACTTTGCGCTCGTGCCGTTGCGCCTTCAATTCTTCATAAATGAGCGAGTCGTCAAAGCCAGCTTCGGCAGCATCGTGACAGGTGTTGCCAAAATAGACCGTATCCAGGCGGACCCAGTAGATAGCCCCCAGGCACATGGGGCAGGGCTCACAACTGGAGTAGAGCGTGCAGCCCGGCAATTGAAACGTGCCCAGCGCCTTGCAGGCCTCACGGATCGCATTGACTTCAGCATGCGCGGTGGGATCGTTGTTCGCGGTCACACGGTTCACCCCGGAGGCGACCACTTCTCCATTCTTCACCACGACGGCGCCAAAGGGACCGCCTGCTCCGCTGCGCACATTTTCAGTGGCCAGCCGGATCGCCAGTTGCATGAAGTCACTGTCAGTCTGCATGTCATTCCTCGCCGGCGATTTCGCTTGCACTCTCAAGGGTGCTGCTCGAATATCCGAAGTATGACACAGGCGTTTGTCTCCAGCCGCGTCGTTACTCCCGAGGGCATGCGACCGGCGGCAGTGATCGTCGATGAAGGGCGCATCCAACAGGTATGCGAGCCGGCCGCTGTACCGTCTGCAGCCAGGTTGCACGCGTTTGGCGACCGGGTACTTATGCCCGGGCTTGTCGATTCTCATGTGCACATAAACGAACCGGGCAGAACGGAATGGGAGGGCTTCGCCACCGCCACGCGCGCCGCTGCAGCCGGCGGTTACACAACACTGGTCGACATGCCACTCAATTGCCTGCCGGAAACCACCACGGTGGCGGCTCTCGAAGCCAAGCGTGCTGCAGCAAACGGCCAGTGCAGAGTGGACTGGGCCCCCTGGGGTGGATTGACAGGCGAGAACAAGCAAGACCTCGCGCCTCTGGCAGCTGCGGGCGTACCAGGATTCAAATGCTTCCTGGTAGAGCCCGGCATTGAAGGGTTCACGATGATCAGCCGGCAGGAACTCGAAGCAGCAGTGCCTGAAGTGGCAAGAACCGGGCTCCCGTTGCTTGTACACGCAGAGTTGGCCGAGCATCTGTACCGCGGCGGCGATCAAGAAGACTGGTCACAATACGCTACGTGGCTGCGCTCACGTCCCGATGAAGCGGAGTTGGCAGCGATCCACCTGCTGATCGAACTCTGCCGCAAATATCGCTTTCGGTTGCACATTGTGCATTTGGCAACAGGGCTGGCTCTCGGACCGCTGGCACGGGCGCGGGCCGAGGGGCTCCCCATCACCGTCGAAACCTGCCCTCACTATTTGCACTTTGCCGCCGAAGATATTCCTGCTGGTGACACTCGCTACAAGTGTGCGCCGCCTATTCGCTCGAAAGCCAATCGCGAGGCGATCTGGCAGGGACTGCGCGATGGAGTGATCGATCTGATCGCGACCGATCATTCGCCTTGCCCGCCGTCGATGAAGAAGGGGAATTTTCGTGAAGCCTGGGGTGGCATTGCAAGTCTCTCGATTGCGGTTTCCGTAGTCTGGTCAGAGATGCGTGCGCGCGGCTTACCGATTGAGGATCTGGTGCGCTTGATGTCTGGTGGCCCTGCAAGGCTCGCTGGTTTGGATCGCAAGGGTTCGATCGCGCCTGGCAAAGATGCTGACCTGGCCGTGTTCGATCCCGATACAGCATTCATCCTGGGCGCCGATGATCTGCATTACCGGCACCCCGTGTCTCCGTACCTGGGCGAGAATCTGCATGGCAAAGTGAGCGCCACGTTTGTCAGAGGCATTCCGGTCTATGAGAATGGAGTATTCCCCGGCCCGCCTATCGGACACGAGCAGCGACGTAAGGATAGACTTTTGCCAGCCCGGGCTTGACTGGCTGAGGGTGGAGTTTGTGGTGACGAAGGGCGTTTGTCTGTGGTCTGAACTGGTAAGGAGGTAACCCTTGCAAACACGCGTTGTAGGCACCTCCGTTCCGCGCAAGGAGGGGCTCGCCAAGATAACCGGACAGGCTCGTTACATCGACGATCTTTCCATGCCGCGTATGATCTTCGGCGCCACGGTGCGCAGCTCGATTGCACGCGGCGCGATCGAAGAGATTCAATTCGAAGAAGGCATTGCGTGGGACGAGTTCACGATCGTCACCGCGAAAGATATTCCGGGACGCAACATGGTCTCGCTCATCATGGATGACCAGCCTTGCCTCGCCGACGGCTTTGTCAATCATCCTGAAGAACCGATCGTGCTGCTCGCCCACCCCGACCGGCATGCTCTGGCGCGCGCCGTGGCTGCGGTGAAAATCACCTACAAGCCCTCGCCCTCCATCCATAGCATCGAAGAGAGCGAACGCCGTGAGCACATCATCTGGGGCAAAGACAATATCTTCAAAAGCTTCCTGATCGAAAAGGGAGACGTTGACCAGGCATGGCAGAATGCTGCTTGGATCGTCGAAGGTGAGTACAGCACCGGCGCGCAGGAGCAGTTGTACATCGAGCCCAATGGAGTGATCGCGCAGGCCGACGACACCACGGGAGTGACGATCTGGGGCTCCATGCAGTGCCCGTTTTATGTACACAAGGCGCTGGTCGCGCTTACCGGCCTGCCGCCTGAACGTGTGCGCGTCATCCAGGCAGAAACCGGCGGCGCATTTGGCGGCAAGGAAGAATATCCCTCCATGATCGCCGGTCACGCAGCATTGCTGGCGATGAAGAGCAGGCGCCCGGTGAAGATCATCTACGACCGCACGGAAGACATGGCTGCTACCACCAAGCGGCATCCCTCACGCACGCGCCATCGCACGGCTATCAGTGCAGACGGTAAGCTGCTCGCGGCTGAGATCGATTTCTCGACCGATGGCGGCGCATACGCAACCTTGTCCTCAACAGTGCTCTCGCGCGGAACCATCCACGCCGGCGGACCTTACTACTGGCCGAACATCCGTGTGCGCTCCAGGGCTTACGCCACCAACACGCCTCCGCATGGAGCCTTTCGCGGCTTTGGCGCACCGCAGAGTTTGTTTGCGCTCGAGCGGCACATGGATCACGTGGCCAAGACGATTGGCTTGCCGCCCGATGAATTTCGCCGGCGCAACCTGCTGCACCAGGGAATGACGACTGCAACCGGCCAGGTGATTCAAGACCCCATCGTCATGGATCGCATGCTCGATCGCGCGCTCGAGCTCACTGACTACCATGCCAAGGTGGAAAAGTTTGCGCAGCACAACCCGGCCAGCACACAGAAGAAAGGCATCGGCATCGCTGCATTTCTACATGGCGCGGGCTTCACGGGTTCCGGGGAACGCTATCTCAACGCAGTGGCCGGTCTCGAAGCAACCGCAGAGCACGGGCTGCGCGTGATGGTATCGAGTACAGAGTTCGGCCAGGGCACCAATACCATTCTTTGCCAGATCGCCGCCGAGACGCTTGGACTCGAGTATGGCGACGTAAGCATGGCGCCTATCGATACCCAAACCAGCCCCAACAGCGGCCCGACCGTGGCCTCGCGCACAGCGATGATCATTGGGCGAATCGTGCAGACGGCTGCGGTGAAGTTGCGCCAGATACTGGTCGATAGCGGCCTGCTTGAGTCCTCGGCCGGCCGTGAGCCATTGCTGGCAGCGTGCCAGGCATACCTTAAAAACGTTGGCGCCTTGCAGGTGTTCAGCCGCTATGAAGCGGCGCCGAATATTTTCTGGAACGATGAGATGTATCGCGGTGAGGCCTACCCCGCCTATGGATGGGCGGTCTATGTTGCCGAGGTCACGGTCGACACGCTCACGTACGCCGTAACGATCGATGACTTTGTCGCGATGCAGGAGATTGGCAAGGTTCTGCACCCCATTCTCGCTGCAGGGCAGATCGAAGGCGGAGTGGCGCAGGGCATCGGCTACGCTCTCTACGAAAAGGTCGTGTGGCAAGAGGGGCGGATGATCAATAACCAGATGACCAACTACATCATGCCTACAGCAGAAGATATCCCGCCCATTCGCGTGTTCTTCGAGGAAGTGCCATACCAATACGGACCCTACGGCGCGAAGGGCATTGGGGAGTTGCCGATCGACGGCCCTGCTCCGGCAATCTTGAACGCGATCGTGCACGCCACCGGGGTCAACTTCAACTCCATTCCTCTTCTACCCGAAGATATTTTTCGCGGCCTGACAGCGGAGGCGGAGCGCCCGGCAGAGTCGTTGATATCTGCACTGGCGGCGGAGGGCAGCCAATGAGTCAGGACGCTAGAGAAGCCGTCCGGCGCAACATTTCGTTCACCGTAAACGGCAGCGCACACACCGTATCGGTCTACCCCATGGAGCGCCTGCTCGATGTGCTGCGCAACCGATTGCAGCTTACCGGGACCAAGGAGGGCTGCGGAGAAGGCGAGTGCGGCTCCTGCTCCATTCTCATGAATGGCGAACTGGTGAACAGTTGCCTTGTCCCGGTGTTGCATGCCGAGGGCGCTTCCCTCTGCACCATTGAAGGGCTGACCCCGCGAGGCGGACTGCATCCGGTACAGCAAGCATTTCTCAAGTGCGGTGGAGCTCAGTGTGGCATCTGCACGCCAGGCATGGTTCTGGCGACGGTGCACCTGCTTCGCCGCAACCCCAGCCCGACGCTGCAACAGGTGCGCGAAGGGCTGGGCGGCAACCTTTGCCGTTGCACCGGCTACACGCGGATCTTCGATGCCGTAATGGAAGCGGCACAGGAGACCGAACGCTTGCGGCACGCCTCAGGTTCTGCATCATGAGGTCGCATCCTGCAGACTATGAACTGATCGCACCCGGCAAGCTGAATGCCGTACTCGATTTGCTGGCGCGCGAGCCAGGCGTGTGGCTGCCCATCGCGGGCGGTACCGAATTGATGGTGCAATATGGCGCAGGCAAACTAAGCGCTCGCAAGCTGGTGAGCTTGTGGGGATTGCCTGAATTGCGCCGGATTGAACGAACGCAGGACGCACTGGTGATTGGCGCCGGGTGCACGTATACCGATCTCAGGAACCATCCCCAGGTAGCGCAGGAGTTCCCCCTGCTTGCGCGGGCCGCATCGTGGACCGGCAGCATCGCTAATCAAAATCGGGGAACGCTGGGCGGCAACATCGTCAATGGTTCGCCCGCGGCTGACTCGCTCCCTGCCCTCATGGTCTATGAAGCGGAGCTGCTCTTGCTTTCCGTGCGCGGAGAACGGCGTGTGCCGTATGCCGGGTTCCATACCGGTTACAAAAAGACGAGCCTGGCAGCAGACGAGATTATTGCGTCGATTTCTATGAAGCCTCAATTTGGAAGTTACGATTCTTACTCGCGTAAGGTTGGCACGCGCAATGCCCAGGCCATCGCCAAGCTTTGCTTGGCCGGTCTGGGTAAAGTAGCAGGCAACAAGATCGATGATGTGCGGCTCGCCCTGGGTAGCATGGCAGTGACGCCACTGCGCTTGCGCCGTACCGAACAGACATTGCTGGGAAGGCCATGGACGCCGTCATTGATACAGGAAGCTCGTCAGGCCCTGGAGGCCGAAGTGGCGCCGATCGATGACATTCGCTCTACCGCTGCCTATCGGCTTCATGTCGCCGGCAATCTGCTGCACGAGTTTATCGAAGGCCTTTTCAGCAGTGAGTCCGGCAGAACAGGACGTGTGCTGTGAACGCGGTTTTGGCACACTGGCATACACTGGCTGCCGAACAGGCGGCGCAGGAGATTCTTTCCTGTTGCGGCTCGCGCGCCTGGGCCGCGCAGTTGGCTGGTGGGCGGCCGTTCGCCGACGAGCAGAGCCTTTTCAATGCCGCAGATGAGTGCTGGACCCATCTGCCTGAGAGCGACTGGCTCGAGGCTTTTCGCAGTCATCCTCGTATCGGCGAGAAACACGCAGAGACAAAAACCACGGCCACCTCGGCTGCGTGGTCCAGCTCAGAACAGGGCCAGATGACGGAAGCCGATGCTGCTATCCTGATGCGCATGCGCGCAGGACATCGCTTATATGAAGAACGCTTTGGACGCATCTTTATCGTCCGCGCCAGCGGTAAGCACCCTACCGAGATGTTGAGCCTGCTGGAGCATCGGCTGAACAACGACCCGGCCACGGAATTGCTTGAGTCGGGGGCAGAGCAGCAGCAGATCATGCAGCTCAGGCTGCGCAAATGGCTCGCCGGGCCGGTGGCTGCATGAATCGCATTTCTACTCACGTGCTCGATACGATGCTCGGCTTGCCGGCAGCCGGTGTCGTTGTTCATTTAGAAAAGGCTGAGCCAACCGGGACATGGACGACATTGAAAACCGCTGCGACCGATACAGATGGCCGCTGCGCCAATTTGCTGCAGCCAAATGGTCCAGCCGCCGTGCCAGGCCAATACCGGCTGCGATTCGAAACCGGCAGTTATCATGCAGCGCATTCGGTGAATGGCCTGTATCCCTGCGTTGAAATCACCGTTACGGTGAGAGAAGGCGACACCCACTTGCACGTTCCATTGCTTTTGAGTCCAAATGGCTACACGACTTACAGAGGGAGCTAGCCGTTGATTACGCTCGCAGCAAATTCCTACGGAAAGTCCAGCGTCCGCGTCATGAAGGTGAAGCGTGATACCGCTCTGCACACCGTCAAAGAGTGGAAGGTCGAGGTGTTGCTCTCCGGTGACTTCAGCTCCTGTTTCACTGTGGGCGACAACAGCGAGATATTGCCCACCGACACGATGAAGAACACCGTGTACTCACGAGCCCGGGAGAGTTCGGCGGAATGTATCGAAGACTTTGCGCGTGAGTTGGCGGAATTTCTGCTTGGCCGCAATCCACAGGTAAAGAGCGCCACCATCAACATCGCCAGCACTCCGTGGGAGCACGCTGTCGTCGATGGTATGCCTCACCCCTCGACCTTCACCCGCGGGACCGGCGAGACGCAGACCACAACGGTTACTTATAGCCAGGATGGTACTGTCTCGGTTGCATCGGGTCTGGATAACCTGGTCGTGCTGAAGACAGCGGGCTCCGGGTTCGAAGGCTTTATTCATGACTCGCTGACCACCCTGCCGGAAACGGCGGATCGCCTCTTTGGAACTGCCATGCGTGCCCAGTGGAAATACACCTCTGGGGCTCTGCCGTTTGACATGCTGCGGAGCAAACTGCGCGCGACGCTCATGGCCGCCTTTGCCAGCCATGACAGTAAGTCGGTGCAACACACGCTTTACGCCATGGCCCAGGCCGCTCTCGAAAGCACACCCGAGATCATCGACATCGAACTGGCCATGCCCAACAAGCACTGTCTGCTGGTTGACCTGTCACGCTTTGGGCAGACCAACCCCAACGAGATTTTTGTACCCACAGATGAGCCTTACGGAAACATCGTGGCTCGGGTTTGCCGAGAGAACTAGTTTTTGACTCTCGATGCGCAGATGAATCGGGCGCCCGGCATTTGCAGTCAGGACAGAGTTCTCAATGAGCGTTGACTGGAAAGAACAGGCGGAGAAAGTGATTGCCCGTTGCTGGGCGCTTGCCGCGTTCACCGAAGAACCGGGCCAGATAAAACGTACGTTCCTCTCGCCCGCAATGCGGGAATGCATGCAGACCGTGCAGCAATGGATGGAAGCTGCAGGTATGACGGTCATGATCGACGCCGCCGGCAATGTGCGGGGACGATACGCGGCCGCTCACTCCCCAGGCCCATGTTTGATGATCGGATCGCATCTCGATACGGTGCCCAACGGCGGAGCCTTCGACGGATTACTGGGAGTGGTCATGGGGATTTCGCTCGTCGAGGCTCTCCATGGCGAACGGCTGCCTTTTGCCATCGAACTCGTGGGATTTTCAGAAGAAGAAGGCGTGCGCTTCGGCCTGCCCTTCATCGGCAGCCGTGCACTGGCAGGGCGCATGGATGCGACAGCGTTGGCCACGCAAGACCGCGACGGTGCTTCCATAGCGCAGGCGCTTTCCGCGTTTGGTCTCGATCCTGCGAAGATGGACGCGTGCGTCGTGAGCGATGACGTCAAAGCATTCCTTGAGTTCCATATCGAACAGGGCATCGTGCTCGAAAGCGAAGCCAGGCCACTCGGCGTGGTACACGCCATTGCCGGCCAGACCCGCGCGGAACTGATCTTTACCGGCCGAGCGAATCACGCCGGCACCACGCCGATGCACCTGCGCAAAGACGCAGTCGCCGCCGCGGCCGAATGGGTGAGCGAAGTAGAGCGCGTGGGCCTGAACACGCCAGGCATGGTGGCCACGGTCGGCGACCTGCGGCCGCACCCGGGTGCGGGCAACGTGATTGCCGGCCACGTGCGCGCCACGCTCGACCTGCGCCATGCCGACGACGCGGTACGCCACCCCGCGGTAGAGCGGCTGCTCGCAAGCGCAGCTTCGATCGCGCAAAGGCGCGGCCTTACGGTTACAAGTAGAATGCTCATGGACCAGCCGGCAGTCGCCATGAATCCACGCCTATGCGCACTTGCGAGCGAAGCGATCCGCAACCTTTCCGTTGATCCGGTTACTACAGACGATTCGCTTGCTACAGGCGAACCGCTTGCGATGGTCAGCGGCGCTGGGCATGATGCGATGATTCTGGCCGAGCGCGTGCCCGCAACGATGATCTTTCTGCGCAGCCCGGGAGGCATCAGCCATCATCCTGACGAGACTGTTCTTACCGAGGATGTCGCACATGCCCTCGCTGCCGGTGCGGAATTTCTGCGCCGCTTTGCAGACAGCTACCTAACCCCAGCCCGATAACCAAGGAACCGAGCACCTTATGTACAACCTGGGACATACCCGCAGCGATCGCCAACCCACTCACTTGTTGCAGACTCCCGACACATTCGTCGGCAGTCCGCTGCCCGGCTTCGATTCGGTCAACATCATCGTTCATGCTGCGCCCGCTATCGGATCCGCGTTCACCTGGTACACAGCAGAGTTCGAGCCTGGTGGCTCTCTGGGCATCGCGCGCGGGCAGCGTTTTCTTTACGTGCTTGAAGGCGCAGTCACTGTGACGGTTGGCAAGAAGAAGCAACTGCTGCAGCCCGGAGGGTACGCGCACGTGCCCGCCAACCAGCCACATACGGTCAAAGCATCGGAACGCAGCCGCGTAGCCGTCATCGAGAAACCTGCGATCCTACTGGAGAGCGTAGCGCCGGCACCGGCCATCTTTGGAAGCGAAGACACGGTCGTTTCGCAACCGCTGAGCGGCGACAGCGCGCTGCAGGTGAGGCAATTGCTTCCTGCGATGCCCGGCCTCGACTACGCGGTCAACACCATGACCTACGAACCCGGAGCCTCGCTGGCACTGGTCGAGATCCACGTCATGGAGCACGGCCTGCTGATGCTGGAAGGCGGCGGCATCTATCGCCTGGCGAATGGCTGGTACCCCGTGCAGAAGGGCGACTTTATCTGGATGGCACCTTACTGCCCGCAGTGGTTCGGCGCGCTCGGCAAGACGCCGGCAAAGTATCTGATCTACAAAGACTGGAACCGCCACCCGCTTCCTGGACGGTAAACACTTATGCACATCGATAGCGATCGCTTGATTGATGAGATTGAGACACTGGCCTCGTTTTCTGATGAAGGCTCTGGTATCACGCGCCTGGTTTTTTCAGAAGCAGATCAGAAGTCACGCATCTGGCTCAAGGTACGATGCAGTGCTGCAGGGTTGCCGGTACGTGAAGACGCGCTCGGCAACATGTTTGCGCGCTGGGTTGGCTCTGAGCCCGAGTTGGGAGCGATCGGCACTGGTTCACATATTGACGCCGTGCCCCACTCGGGGAAGTATGACGGCGTCGTTGGAGTACTCGGCGGCCTGGAGGCGATTCGTGCTCTGCAGCAGAGTGGCTTTCAACCGAAACGCTCGATCGAACTATTGCTCTTTACCTCGGAGGAGCCAACGCGCTTCGGGTTAGGCTGCCTGGGCAGCCGAATGCTCATCGGCGGACTGGGTAACGATGCAGACGCGCGGCTGAAAGATCCCGAGGGCCAAACACTGGCTCAACTACGCGCAGCGGCCGGCTTCCACGGCTCACTGGATAACGTGCGTTTGCAAGATGGTTATTATGCAGGCTTTGTCGAGCTGCACATCGAGCAGGGACCCATCCTGGAGAAGGAAGCACTGGCCATCGGTATCGTCACCAGCATTGCCGCGCCTGCAGCTCTGCGCATCGCCATTGACGGAGTGGGCGGACACGCCGGGGGCGTTCTGATGCAGGGCCGCAGAGATGCCTTCTGCGCAGCGTCAGAGATCGTGCTCGCCATCGAAGCTCACGCGCTTGCGACGGGATCGGAGGACACCTGCGGGACAGTCGGCAAGTGCCATGTCTATCCGGGCGCGGTGAACAGTATCCCCAGCCGCGTGGAAATGGAAGCCGATATTCGCGACACCAACGAGGAGCGCCGCAACCAGGTGATGAGGGGAATCGAAGAGGCGTGCAAACGCGTTGCCGCCACGCGCAACGTACAGGTTGCGATTACCCCAATCAATGCGGACGCCCCGGCAACATGCGCAGCGCAGATCGTGGATGCTGTTGCCCAGACCGTCGCGGAAAATGGTCTCAGTTCCAGAAGGATGGTCAGCCGTGCTTACCACGACTCACTCTTCATGGCGCGGATCGCGCCGATGGGCATGATCTTCATCCCCTGCCTTGGCGGCTGGAGCCATCGCCCGGATGAATATGCCTCACCGCAAGAGATTGAAAACGGCGTGAAGGTGCTTGCCGGGACGCTTGCGAAACTGTCGCTGCGATAAGGGGAAAGAGAACCGCAGGTCCCTCCACTTCGCTCCTCCGGTTTTCCTGTTGAGATGAGTGGCGCCGGCGAACTCCATGCGGTTTTCCTTGAGAGAAAACCGCATGCGTGGTCATGGCGAGTGCTGTGAGGTAGGAAGACCGGGTACGCTCCGGTCGGGATGACAAGGGGTAGGGTGGTTGATTTCCCTGACTGGACGTGGGGAACTGCAGATCTCTCCACTTCGCTTCGCTTCAGTCGAGATGACAAAGGGTAGGGCGGTTGATTTCTCTGGCAGATGTTGCTGGACGTGGGGAACCGCAGTTCCCTCGTCTACGCCTGGCCCTCCACATCGGGCATGACCAGATACAACAAGAGAATGCCGGCAACGGCAAACATGTGCTGAGCGGCCACTGCCCCGCTCCATTCCTTTGACTGCCACATCAGGAACCACTCGTTCCCCACGCTCAGAAAAAATACGAGCCACATCAACAAACTCATGGTCAATGCGGCCACTCCGATTTTTTTGGCGGCGTTGAACGTAGAGGCGCTCGCCTTCAAATTACGCAGCAGAGTGATACCTGCGACCCACAAAAGCAGGCCGGTAATGATCTCCCAAATGACGATCGAGGCAAAAAACACGATGGGAACCACCGGGTTTTGAATAGAACGCCACATCCCGTTGTTTCCCGGGAACGTAGTGTCCATCAACAGAACGTGACGCACAAATGTGAGGTTGGTGTTGTAGTCGTTCGTATTGTTGAGCACTACCAGCGAGTAATAGAAACCAAGGGCACAAAGAAGAAGACCCTTCGAGGCACGAATCGTCACTCTTGTCCTCCTGAGGCAAAAGTAGAAAAGTAGGCTTCGAGCGCAGCGATGGTTTTGTCGTCATAGCCCGGGCTTGCGGCCATGTGGCTGGCTGGGTTGACTGCCTGCGGAGTGCGTACATACTTCGCAAAAAAATCAGGATTGCGGATCGCCATCATGCCCAGCACCTGCCAGGAAAGGCCTGCCATGCGGCCACCTTCATCACCCATGTTGTGACAGCGATAGCAGTTCTGTTGCGCGATGCGGTAGCCATTCATCACCGGTGAACCCTCGGCAAACTCACCATGCGGCGCAATGGCGCCCAGTACCTGCTTCTCGCTGCGAAAGTCGAGCCGCACAACCTGGAATGGAATCTGCGCTTCGTCGGTATGCGAAAGCACCTGGAACGATGGCGTGAAGCTGGGGTTTGCAATGACGTAAGGCCCCAGCTCACCGCCGCCGTGTGCTTTCGGCCAATCCTGCTGCGGTTTGCCATTCACGGTAAGCACCAGCACGGGATGATGAGCGGCCAGGTATGAGGCGGGATAGACACTGCGATATCCATCCGCGCATATGGCAACCACCATGTCGGCGTCAGAACCCAGTTTGCGTGCAATTTCGCCGAGAGCCACGCCACCAATCTGCGTAGGGCCGGGGAAATTGGAATCGTCCGTCGACGTGAAGTGAACCTGGGGCAACTTGAGAAGATCCTGGTAGGAGATGAATTGCCCGGTGCCGGCAGGCACTCCGGGAATCCCTACCACCTCAAGGTCGGCAGGCGCCTGGCGAGACGCGTGCAGTAGTGGACCCGGCGGCACCGTTTGCGCAGAAAGCAACAACGTGCCGGTGGCAATCAAAGCGGCCATCACTCGTTTCATGCGTCATACTAACCTGCTGCTCCCTGGCCGTTGAGAAAAAATGCTCGGAGGGCGCCCGAGCTTTGTCTGAGCAAAGTGTTGTAGATTACGAACACATGAGTGCTGAGAAGCGGCTGTTGGAGTTGGGAATTCATTTGCCGAACGAGGCCACGCCCGGCGGCAATTACCTATCGGCAAAAGTAGTGGGGAACCTGGTCTACCTGGCGGGAGTGATTTCGAAAAACGGCGATGGCGTAATCACGGGGACCGCCGGAGCCGATCGCAGTACCGAGCAAGGCTATGCGGCAGCCCGCGCATGTGCGCTGACCCAGCTTGCCGTCCTCAAGCAGACGCTCGGCTCGCTCGACAAGGTAAGCGGCATCGTCAGCGTGAACGGCTACGTGAACGCCGTTTCCGGTTTTCCCGATTCACCCGCCGTGATCAACGGCGCTTCAGATTTACTGGTCGCGGTGTTCGGTGAGGCCGGCCGGCATGTACGCGCGGCCATTGGCGTGACCGCGCTGCCTCGCAACGCTTTGGTAGAAATTCAAATGGTCGTGGCGCTATGAAGGAGCTGTATGGCTGAACATCGTTTGAGCGCCGAGCCGACCCATTCGCGATGGAATCGGACATTGGAACCGCGGCTTACCATCGCGCCGGGCGACACGGTACATATGAGCTGCGCCGACGCGAGCGGCGGCCAGGTGAAGCCCGGCTCCACGGTGGAAGATTTTCTTGCGATCGACCGCGGCAAGATCCACGCCTTGACCGGGCCCATCTTCATCGACGGCGCCGAGCCCGGCGATGTACTCGAAGATTCAAGTGGTACAGGTCGCACATGTGGGCTGGGGATGGACCAGTGTGACTCCCGGGCTTGGATTTCTGAAGGAGCACTTCAAGGAGCCCTACCTCTTCCACTGGACGCTCGACCAGGAGGTGAGCCGCTCGCTGGGGACGGCGGTCGTGCCCCTTCGCCCCTTTTGTGGCGTGATGGGCGTAGCCCCGGCGGAAGACGGTGAAATCAGGACCAGGCCCCCGGGGGCTTTCGGTGGCAACATGGACGTACGTGAGCTTTGCAGCGGCGCCACGCTCTACCTGCCTGTGCTGAATAAAGGCGCGCTCTTTTCCGCGGGCGACGCCCATGCGGCTCAGGGCGATGGAGAAGTCTGCATCAACGGCATCGAGTGCCCCGCGGAGGTAACGCTCCGCTTTCATGTTCACAAACATCAACGGCTTTCCGGCCCGCTGCTTGAATCCGCGGAATCGCGCTCTCCCGATGCGCCAGCCGACGCCTGGATCGTGGTCGAGTCCGATACCGACGCTCTGCAGGCCGCGCGCGCAGCCACTCTGCGCATGGTGGACTTGCTCGTGGCCCGTTGGTCATTCGCACCGATTGAGGCTTACCTGCTTTGCAGTGTTGCCATGAAGCTGCGCTTGAGCCAGGTAGTCAACGAACCCATGACTACGGTGAGTGCGGCCATGCCGAAGTGTGTGCTGCCCTCCAGGAAGATGTTTTGACGGCGATGCTGATCAACGATCCGAAAACAGTGGCCGAGCTGCAGGAGCTCTACCCCCGCTACGAGCAGGCCCTGGTGACGAACGACGTCGAGACGCTGATGGCCATGTTCTGGGCCTCACCCTATGTCGCGCGGTTCGGTCCCACCGAGACCCTTTACGGGATCGACGAGATTGAGGCCTTTCGCAAGGGCCGCTCGCCCGCCAACCTGGCGCGCACGGTTACGCGGCTGGAAATCGTTGCCTTTGGCACAGACTTTGCCAGCATCACAGTTGCGTTTCAACGCGAGATCGAGGGGAAGATTGCCCGCGGCCGCCAAAGCCAGACATGGGCTCGATTGCCAGAGGGCTGGCGAATCGTGTTTGCCCATGTATCGATGTTGCCTTCAGGGGTCTAGGGCAGGTTGGGCTTGGGCGGGTTGGACTTCTGAAGGATGTGGAAATGTGGATATCGCCGCCGACGGCAATCTGTTTTCCCTCAGCGGCTAAAGCCACATTCGAAGTTTTGAATGGACGTACGGGCTAAAGCTCGCTGCGCCGCGAGGTAGCCCGTACCCTTCAAAGGCTGAGAAAAGGCAACAGCAGCTTTCTACTTTCTACAAAGCCAGGATCATCGCCCCGCTTCACTCCTGCTCCCATTCCCTGAAGGGTGTTCACATAGCTGAAGCTCCCCTTGGATCGGCCCCAATACTCTTCATCCCCATCCTTCGCGACGCATGCTTCGCACTATTTGCTTGGCGCAGCAATCGACTTTGGGTATGCTCACAGGAGACCCCCGTACTCCACCCTGGTTGAATGTTGGGCCGTCACCCTGTCGTGACCTCTCTGGTTACACCGACCTCGTAGTCGCAAAAATAAAAAATTAGATTCTGGTTCCCCAGCTTCACTCTCAGCGAGGCATACCTATATGTATCTGCATTTTAGAAAGCTCTTTCCGGCGTTTTTCGCCCTGCTCTTTATCGCCCTGCTCCAACCCGTTGCGTTGCAGGCTCAACAAACCCTGGGTGGTATCACGGGTTCGGTAGTCGATGCTTCGGGTGCTGAGCTGCCAGGCGTCGACGTGACGGTCACCTCAGAAGACACCAAGCTCGAGCGTACGGCGCAAACGAATGCGCAGGGTACCTACTCGGTCGTGAATCTCCCGATCGGCAAGTACACCGTAACGTTTTCGCTCACCGGCTTCTCGACACAGCGTGCCGCTGGCATCGTGGTACAAGCAGACCGCACGGTATCTCTTCCGGCGCAGCTTGCTGTAGGCGCGGTGACTAACTCGGTGGAGGTCGATGTCAATCCCATGCTGAATGCCGTCGACACGACGAACGGCTATGTACTCGACCGCGCGCAGATCGAATCGGTCCCGCTGCCCACGGGCAGCTTCACCGGCGTCGCCATTCTTTCGCCTGGCGTAAATGCCGAGTTGCCTGGTGGCACCGGCGTCAACTCCGGGCTCGGCAACGCACCCATCTGGGCCAACGGTGAACGCGACACCAGCAACAGCTTCCTGCTGAACGGCGTCGATGCCAGCAACCTGTTCAACGGTAAGAGCACCAGCCAGGTCGCGTCCGCCCGCGTAACGCCAAGTACCAGCAACGGCAACACTGGCGCCGGTGGCGTCATTCAGTCGAGCGCTTCTGTTTACCTCTCGATCGGCAATTCTCTTCCGTCTCCCGCTCCTGAGACCATCCAGGAAGTCCGCGTCAACGCCTCTATGTACGACGCGCAGCAAGGTTCAACCAGCGGTGCGCATATCGATCTGAGCACCACCTCTGGCACCAATACCTATCACGGTGGGCTGTACATGCACCGCGGCACCGACTGGCTCAATGCCGCTCCGTTCTTCTTCAACCAGGACCTTGCCGTGCCGGCAAATATGAAAGTGCCCCAGTTACATCGCTACATCCTCGGCGGCACCTTTGGCGGTCCGATCATCAAGGACAAACTGTTCGGCTTTCTCGCGTATCAGCATCTGCATGTGAGCGACGGAGAAATTGGCGATTCATTTCTCGACGTCCCGGTTGGCCTGACTGATGATCGTAGCCCAGAGGCGCTAGCAGCCATTACGAACGCCAACACCGCGTTTGGCGCTGGAGCGGTACCCGGCGCCATCGATCCTGTTGCGCTAGCCTTGTTCAACGCGCCCGCAGTCAAAGGCGAACCAGGCAAGTGGCTCATACCGAACGCCATCCCGAGCGCGGTTCTGCAGCCGGGCGAAACATTCAATGCTTTTATTCCGGGTACCGCTACCTTCATCGGCGATCAGGCAGTCGCCAACCTCGACTACAACGCCACCAGTAAAGACACTCTGGCACTGAAGTACTACTACCAGCACGATCCCACAGTAGCTCCCTACGCCTATTCGAATGTTCCCGGCTTCACCCAACACCTGGATGCGGGATCACAGGTCTTTTCCATCAACAACACCTACCTGCTCAAGTCCAACCTCAGCACACAGGAGACTCTCGGCTTTATCCGCGAGAAAATTTACAACACGAATGAACAGGCGTTCACCCCGCAAAGCATTCCTGGCGGAGCCTATCCTTCGGCATCGATCGATACCTTCGGATCGACCTACTTCCCGGGTGTCTCGATCGTCCATGTCCTTGGCAACGAAAAGATTCCTGGCATTTCGGATACCCTCAACATCGGTCCCGGCGCTGGTCAAACGGGATCTTTCACCGGCGTCTTCCAGAATCGCCTGCAGCCTTCAGGCAACGCGATCTGGCAGCTTGGCAAACACAGCATTGGCTTCGGCGGCAGTTACAGTTTCACCCAGCTCAATACAATCGATCGGCGCGCAGGCACAGGGTCGGTTGTGTCCTCAGACCTCGGCCAATTCATGCAGGGCCTGGTAAGCCCCAATGTGAACTACAACGTAACCACGTTCCTTCAGGGCGATGCCAATCGCTACTACAGAGCCAATCAGATTGGACTCTTCCTGCAGGATAAGTTCCAGGTAAAACCCAACCTCACCATTACCGCGGGCCTGCGCTACGACTGGAACGGTGGTCTCAGCGAAAAATACGGGCGCATTTTCAACTTCGACCCGTCCCGCTACTCTTACATCTCGCCGACTGGCCCTCTGCCCACTGGTGAAACCGCAGGCAGTCTTGGAGCCGACCAGAGCGGCTTCATCATCGCAGGCAACAACAAGAACGGAACAGCCGGCGTAAGCAGCACCACGCTGACCGGCCGGCAATGGGGCTTTGCTCCGCGTCTCGGTGCGGCGTGGCAGCCTTCGATGTTCCACGATAAAGTCGTTGTGCGCGCCGGCACCGGTATGTACTACGACCGTGGCGAACTGTTCAGTTACTTTTCGCCTGGCTACGCCATTGGCCTGGTCACCGGTGGACCGTTCGGCGTGAACCAGCAGGTGCCATTTGTCACAGCGCAGAGCTGCCCTGCTGCCACCTTCTACCAGGGTTACATCCCGACCTGCGCAGGTGGCACCCAAGGGTCCCTGGAGTTCCCGTACACCAATGTGCAGAGCCCAGGGCCAACGAACCCCAAGGCGTCAGACTTTGCAAACTATCTGCCCAACGCGACCGCGCTTGAGAATGGCGCGGCACCCGTCTCCCTCGGTGTCTACGATCGGAAGAATAGATTGCCCTACTCGATCAACTACACCCTGGATATTCAGTGGCAGCCGCGTAATGACCTGGCCTTCGATTTCGGCTATGTCGGCAAAGTGGGCCGTCACCAGGTGATTCCTGTTCCGTTCAACCAACCCAATATCGCCACGCCTACGTCCCAGATTCACTCCCAGAACTACTCTTATGGCTACACGCCGGCCAATGCCGACGGAAGCTTTGTAACGCTGGGAGACGGCACCACCGCATTGATCAACTATGAGGGCGGCAACATCGACCTGCGTGTTCCTTATGTTGGTTATGCGGCTGAGGCCATTAGCTACAAGGCCGCCGGTGTGGCTGCCTACAACGCGCTGCAGGCGCACGTTGAAAAGCGCATGGGCCACGGAATCCAGGTAGGCGCCTCTTACACCTACTCCCATGCCCTGGACGAGCAGAGCGCCATCGGGCTCTTCTACAACGGCAATAACCCTGCCAATTTGCGCGACGGTTACGCCTCAAGCGACTTCGACCGCACACATGTCTTCAACTTCACCTATGTCTATCGTCTGCCCGACTTCTACGGAAAGACAACGTTGCCGGGCATGCTTACCGACGGATGGTCCCTGGTTGGATTGACCGTACTACAGAGCGGGCAGCCATACAGCGTAGTCGACTTCAGCGGTGCAGTCGGCAGCCTTTACTACAGCGTGTACGACGGCGTCACCAACCCGATCGTGCCTCTGAACTTCAACGCATGCTCACCGAAGAAGGCTGAGACAGGGCATTCGGGGGCTTTCGGAACAAGTTATCTTCCGGCGCTCAACCCGCAATGCTTCACCGTTCCCCTGGTCGACCCATCCAGCCCTCTCGCAGCAGCTATCCCTGCGGGAGACAATGTGGAAACCAGCTTCACGACTGGTCAACGCAACATCTTCCGGCAGTCTTCGCAGAAGCGCGCGGATATCTCGCTGGTGAAGATGACCAGCATCACCGAGCGCTACAACCTGAAATACACGTTCGATGTGTACAACCTCACCAACACGACCAGCTTCGACATTCCTGGAAACGAGGTCTTTCAAAACCAATACTTCCAGCAAATCACGACCGTTGGTTCGACCGCTCTGCCCACCGGTTGCGATGCCAACGGAAACCAGAGCAACGAAAGCTTCTACAACTGCCCCGCCGGCCTTGGCTTTGTGACCCACGCCATTGGCAGTCCGAGACAGATACAGATGTCGTTGCAGCTCACCTTCTAACGCAAATCAACGTAGAGCAAAAGAGCCGGTTGGCGCAGTTGGCCAACCGGCTCTTTTGTTTTTGGCACGGACTTTGTGGCCCAGCATGCCGTTCAGGGCGTCACGCTGGTCCAGCTAGTCTTCGGTCGCAGCAGCACGGTGATGACACTGGACTGATCTGGTTTCGACCGTAAGCGTCAGAGCAACCCATCTTTCGCTGGCGTGATTGTTTTCAGAAGATGGCATGATGAGCGAAGCTGGTGAATGGGGAACGATGAGCCATCCAATAGCGTAAGGCGTGCGGTGCCGCGCGCTCATGGTTCAACCAAGGACGATGTTCGGCCTAAGTAGTATGCTTAGCACCGTGCGTCGGTTCCACGCCTTGCCCTTTTTTCGTGACCATCAACGAAGACCAAGATGATAACGGATCGAGCCGAGGACTGCGCCCGGAAAGCCTCTTGCCAGCATCCCGAGCGTCAGCTTCTGATGTAGTACCTGCTCATACAACTGCTGATGAATGATGGTCTGGGGTTTCGGAAAGTCTTTGATCAGCAAGGCATGTTTTGGGGCTACGAACATGATCGTATCCTGCTGGTAGAACCACTCCACCAAATCGTTACCCAAAAAACGAGGCCGAATTGGGTCTATTGCTTCGTATCCATGCGTCTGAAAAAGCTCGACCCAGTACGGCAAATATTGCGAGTTTATATGGTTGGTTCCGGTCGGCCCCGGGATGGCTGCGGAAAACAGTACACACGGGGCCATGGAGGTCAAATCAGCGACCAGACCGCTGGCTCTCGATTCTGGAAGGTGCTCGGCAACTTCCAGACAGACCGCAAGGTCGAAGGTGCGGTTGAAGTGTAGTGGTTTCGTCAGATCGCGCGCCCAAAACCGGTCGGGCGGAATGCGCAACTGGGAGCGGTCGACGTAATCGCCATCAACGCCCCAGACGTCTGGAACACCGTTGGCCAAGAACTCAGCCGCCCACGGACCCACGCCACAACCTACGTCGATGACGCTCTGAACCGGTAAGAGGGATAGCACGAACGGCACGACAACGGCCGCGGAACGAGCTGATCCGTCAACTTGTCCAGCGAAGAACTGGCTTGAATAAATCGTGCCTGCATTCTCAGCCCGCATGCGGAAGCTCTCTCCTTAAAGTAAAATTGCACACCCCGGGACGCGCAAAACACTTGGAGTGACGGATGATAGCAGACCACGTTTCACAAAGGGTAAGTTTTGAGAGCCATTCCACGACTGTGGATCATCCATGTGAAATATCGCGCTCAGATTGCCAGGGTCAGGCGACATAAAGCGACCCATCGTACTGGCGCCAGTAAGCGCGGGCTCGTTTTCTCTCCTTGAAGTATTCTTCGCAGCTTAGCGGGTGATGGTGATTGGAAGTAATACGACCTCTGCCTGGTGAAATATCTTGCCAAGTTCATCGGCACTTTGAAAAATTTTGCCTTCGACATGACGGGCCGGCAAGTGGAAGACCAGTGGCGAAGAGGCGAATGGGTATGGAGCGAGCCGGAAGTGGCGCTCGCCTAGCGACTCAACCGCAACTCGCTCTTTCCCACCATCGCGCAGCGGCAGGGCGTGCAGCAGATCTGCAGGTCCGGGAAAGCCAACGCAACTCAGCAATGACATGTTGTCGCAGGCTTGCAGCAAATGAAAGTGGCCTTCGATGCGCGACGCTGTGATCTCTTCCGGCGCAAGCTGCTCATCTGCTGCCAACGTGGCCCGCAAATCTCTTTGAAATTCCAACTGCCGGACTAGGAAGGCATCTAGCAGCGGTAGCCGGTCGGGCTGGATCGTGGTGCGATCCGCATGGGCCGTGAGCAGGTTGTACGTGTGCATGGAGACGAGCAATGCGGCATACGCATCCACCTCGGCCACTATGCGGACGGCGCGTTCACGCACCGTAAGATAGTCAGCCAGGTCGATCTCTTCAAACGCTGAGTACTTGCCAACTAATTCAACGGAAAATGCGCTGGGTTTGCCCAGCTTCGTAATCTGCGGCTGCTGGTCGCGCGCTGCCCAACCGTCGTCGTGCGTCGCAATGCCCCGGAGCACGCGGGCACGTGGCTCGGGTGCGAGGAACAGATCGTTCCCCCACTGTTCTGCGAAGGCCCCGGCCAGTCTCGCATGGTCAGGGTGAGTCACCAACCAATAGCCGGTTTCAGATTCCAAGCGGATCATCGTCTCTCCCTATTCTTCCGCCATAGTACGTGCTGATTCATGCCAGTTGTGCAGGAAATACCATTCGAGAAACATGACGAGGAAGAAGAAGGCAAAGCCCAGCACGGTGGCCGCGAGCACCAGCGCAAAGAGGTAGTCCGTCTGCAGTTGCGCGCTGGCGTAGAGAATGGAATACCCCAGGCCGCCTTCGCCTACGCGGCTCGACCCGGCAAACAATTCCCCGGTGATGGCACCGATGACCGAGATGCCGGCAGCGATTCGAATACCCACAAACAGCGAAGGCATGGCATGAGGAAGCCGAAGCCGGGTAAGTATCTGCAGGCGCGATGCCTTGTGCATGAGAAACAAGTTGATCAAATTCGGTTCCACGCTGATCAACCCTTGCGTGCAGTTGGCGATGATGGGAGCGAGACAGATGATGAAGGCCACCAGCGTAACGGACAGGATTCCTGGACCAACCCACATCAGGATCAGCGGAGCAATCGCTACGATGGGCACCGTCTGCAGCAGAATGGTGTAGGGATACAGCATCTTACGGATCCAGCGCGACTGGGCGAAGACCAACGCAATCAACAACCCGGCCACGACACTGGCGAGCAAACCGCCGGCTGCCTCTTCGGATGTGATCGCCAGGGATGCCATCAACGACGGGAAGCGAGCAACAACGGCCCTGCCTACCGCGAGCGGCGGAGGCAACATATAGGGCGGAAGATGCAGCAGCATGCCCAGCGCCTGCCAGAGCAAAAGCAGGGCTGCAAAGACAGCGACCGCATTGAGCAGGGTGAAGGCATATTTCTTCATGCGCTGTGTACCCCGCGCAGCACTCTCGAAACATCGGTCACATAGGCTTCGAACTCTGGACTCTCACGGGTCATGCTGGTCCGCGGAAAGGGCAGGTCGATGGAGATTTCGCTTGCTATGCGGCCAGGGGAAGGGGCCAGAACAACGATACGGGTCGAAAGGAATACTGCTTCGGCGACGGAGTGCGTCACGAACACCGCCGTCCAGCTTTGTTCCTGCCGCAGACGCAGCAGCTCTTCGTTGAGGCGATCGCGCGTCATCTCGTCCAGAGCACCGAAGGGCTCGTCCATCAGCAACAGTCGCGGTGTTGTAGCCAGTGCGCGCGCAACCGAGACACGCATCTTCATTCCGCCCGAAAGCTGGCGCGGATAGGATCGGGCAACATGGGAGAGCCCGACCAGTTCGAGCAGGCTTTGCACCTTTGCCTCTCTGACTTCCCGGCTCACATGTTCGAGTTCAAGGCCAAGGCCGACATTGCGCGTCACCGTGCGCCAGGGCAACAGGGTCGCGTCCTGAAAGATGTAAGAGATGGTTTCCCGCGCATTCAGCGGTGTCATGCCATCCACCAGGATGCTGCCTTCGCTCGTACTGCTGAGGCCAGAGATCAACTTGAGCAATGTGGACTTGCCACAACCCGAGGGGCCGATCAGGCTGATGAATTCTCCCTTTGCGATCGTTAGATCGATATTCTCGAGCACCGGCGGATTACTCCCATACCGTTTGCTCACACCGGAAAGGGCAACCTGCGGCACACGCAATTCGTTGCTCAACATGTGGGGGTCACTCCCTTTGCTGAATCTGCCAGCGGTAGCATCAAGCGGGAAGGATGCTCAGTGTCGTGGAGAACCATCTGCGTGGAGCGCTGCCAGTTCCATGAATCGGCAAGCCGTGGCTCCACGGCTGTACCAGGGTTGCGGTCGTATAAGGGAAACGCGCTGCTCGCCACTTCTAACCGGATCGCATCTGCCGCGGAGAACACGCAAGACGTTGGTTCGAGCTCAACATGCCAGCAGTGAATGGTGTCTGCTTCATAGCCCGTGTCGCGAAAGAGATACGACGAACGAGCGATGCCGATGCAAACAAAGTCAGCCTGACCATTGGGGCGCAGTCGCACCAACTTGGCGGTAAAGTCGGCATATGCGGCAGACGTGGAAGCAAAAAGAACGAGCTGTGGCGAACCGAAGACATGCAGGGGCTCTTTCAGCGGTGCGCTGGTGTAAACGAGAAGGTTGTTTCCCGTCTCAAGTGCGGCCTGATTCATCGGACCCGCAAGCGATGCCGCACCGCCAGGGGCAAGGACAGGCACCTCTGGATCGTAGACAAAAATATCGCGTGGGGCATCGGAATGCTCATCGGAATGCTCATCGGAATGGGGAGCGGAGTGGGGCGCGGCTGCTGAAAGAACACCGTCTCCTTTGCGTGAGTCGGCACGGCCCCCGCTGTGCAGGTAGAGCGGAAAGTCGCTGGCGGGAAAGGCTTGTGCATCGAACCAGCGATTGGTTCCAAGTGCGAAATGACGAATGCGTGGTTGCTGAGAAAACTCGCCGCTGTTCTTGAGCCAATGGTTAAACCAGCGCAACAGCAAAGTGTCGGTATCGACGAGCGCTTCACCGCCGAGGGTTTGTTCCCCAATCAACTCTCCCCATGGGATATGGACCCACGGACCCGCCAACAGGTATTGGTGATCACGAGCCAAGGGAGTCGCGGCGCGTTCGGTCAAGGCTTGAAAGCCGGCGACGGCGCCTCCAAGATAGGTATCGAACCAACCGGAAATGTGGAGCGCAGGCACGGCGATCTGCTGAAGCGACTCGCTTACATCGAGCTCCGACCAAAAAGGTCCAGGCGCATTGTGCACAAACCAGTCATTCACGTAGGCCGGGATACCCTCATGCGCCAGTTGCGGATGCAGACCGTACGGCGTGACCAAAGGCTGGCTGCGCAGATCGCTCCAGGCTTTCTCGAGTCCGTCACTGGCTTCGCGCAACTTGCGCCGGCGGACGTCTTCCTTGAGCATCTGCAGTCCCCAGCCGAGGCTGGATGCCAAGCGCAGAGCACCCTGGCGATAGAACCAGCCATGGAAGAGATCGCATGCTGCCATGGCTGGCGCGATGCAAACTAATCCTTCGGGCTGTTCTGCCGCGGCGAGCAATTGCGTCATGCCTTGATAGGAGAAGCCGTACATTCCGATGCTGCCGTTCGATTCGCTGCGTGTACGCAGCCAGCGAATGGTTGCTGCGCCGTCGGAACCCTCGTTGCGGAAGGGATAGAAGTCACCTTCGGAGCCACCACGGCCGCGCACATCCTGGATGACGACGTTGTAGCCGTGCCGGGCGAACCAGGCCGGATGTGCGTACACCACGGTCGACGCAATATCTCGCCCGTAGGGCTGCCGCATCAACAGAGTGGGGTGTGAGCCCGGTGTTGGCGGGTAATAGTGGTCAGAGACGAGAACAGCACCGTCAGGCATGGCGCAGCGCACGCCTCGTTCGAGACGAACGCCGGAACCGCAGTCAATCATGGCTGATGTATCCGCCAAAAAACTCCCTCAGCATTTGGGAGGGGCGAGCTTAACAGCAGGTCCCTCCACTTCGCTACGCTCGGTCGAAAAACACTTACCCTCGAATGACAGTTCATGGGGTAGTACTTGCGGTGAGAGGCCGGACAGCCTGCCCACACAAGCCAACGGCAGGCTTGTATGAGGCACCCTCAGCAGTTTTTTATCCCCGCAGGTGGGCCACAGGCCCATGACAACTCCGGTCCTGACCAAATGTTACGGCTTATGCCAGTTTTCGTAGGCGGCCATGGCGGTCAGCGCCGCAGCAACGGTGGCCGCAGCTTCTTCGATCCAGAGCGTGCCTTTCTCTGCAGAGGAAGGGTTGGGATCACCCATCACTCCGCTGGGGGCGATGTCTCGCGTGAGCCAGGCAAACGTCGCCGGAGCATTTTCGGGCTTCAGCAACTCAGGCTTATGGATGTCTGCAATGTAATTCACCGTGTACTCGCCGGTGTGGACCAGCTCCGGAATCGCGCTCAGCAACAACGAAGTTTCCATCTCGCCGGCGTGAAAACCGTAAGCGCGCTCCTGGGCGCCCAGTCCGGTGAGGGAGGCGCCTCCCGAGCCAGACAGCGAGAAGACACGCAACCCTAACTCAGCGCGCAGGTCACGCGCCATGACATCGACCAGCGACGAATTGCCCCCGTGTGAGTTGTAGAGCACCAGCTTCTTGAAGCCGGAAGCAGCAATGCTGACACCGATATCGCGCAGCACCGCCATGAAGGTGGAAGCGGACACGGAAAGCGTACCGGGAAAGCCGATGTGTTCGTTGCTTTTGCCATAGCAAACGGCAGGCAGCACGTAGACCGATACGTCAGGTGGCAACTTCTTGAGCGCAGCGCCAAGAAGAATGCTGTTGATCAACGTGTCCGTCGCTAACGGAAGATGTGGACCGTGCTGCTCAATGGCCGCTGTGGGCAGCACGAGCAACGTGTTGTCTTTAGGGAGCGCCTCTACCTGTTTCCAGGTGAGATAGGCAAAGTTGTGGCTGTCAGGAATCCAGCTCTTCATGCGGTGCGTGCTCCCACAGCACCCTTTTCGAACGTGACCATCTTGCCTGGGTTAAACAATCCCTTGCAGTCATAGCGATACTTGGCCAGCAACTGCACATTGTCGCTGCGATAGCGGCCGCCACCCTCCACGTTATTGACATGGGGATTGGCGACGCTCACCCCGATCTCGCGACAGTAATCGATCATTTCGTTCAGACGCTCCTCAGTCGTAAAGCGGATCACGGGAATAGAGCCAGGAGCAGCTACGCCCTGGGCATTCTTGATGAATTCAATATGGAGTAAGAACTCGTTGCCAAAGCTCTGCTTGAGCTTCGCGAATTGGCTGCGAACGTTCACTGCGTCGAAACCGCATTGCAGGTAGGTGTACTCGGCATCAGCCTTCATGGCCCACAGAGTGGTGTGGTTCCATGTGTAGTCAGAGAGAAGCGGCACGGTACGCAGGCCGGCGTAGGGTGCAGACAGAGTGATGGCGCCCCCGGCGTCACGCGCCGCCGATTCGAAGCCGGCGAGCTCTCGCTCCGCAATCATGAAGAACACCAGCGCTTTGCCGTCGAGAACAATCGTCTTGATGGGGCTGAAGAAAGAAGGTATGGGCCACTCGAAGGTAGTCACGAGCCGCTTCGTCCATTCGGCCGATTGAGCGATGCGTTCGCTGAAATCGAATGCCTGGTCAAATGTGTCGAAAGCGACCACGCACTGCGCCCACTCCACACTCGGCGTGAGAGCGAGCCAGATGCGGGTGATGACACCGTTCGTGCCCCATGCGTGCAGAATGTCGTGGACGGCTTCGCCTTCGTGATGAATCAGGCGAGGCTCCTCTTCCATGGTGACGACGTCGAGCGCGCGTACGGTGGAAAAATCGCGCAGGCCACCATGCGCCACCGAACCGATACCGCCGGAGCCACCGGCAACAAAGCCCCCCACCGACGCTTTGGCTATCGTCGACGGATAACAACGCAGTTCCCAACCTGTTTTGCGCGCCTCTGTTTCCAGCACGCCCAGACGTAGGCCGGGCCGGCAGACAGCTACTCCATCTTGATCGATGGACTCAATCTGATCCATCCGCGAAAGATCGAGCAGCACGCCTCCTTGCAGAGGTACGGCCTGACCGTAGTTCCCCGTTCCCGCGCCCCGCGTGGTAAGTGGGATGTCGTTGGCATAGCAATAGCGCGCCACGTCTTGAATTTCTTTCACGCTCAGTGGATGCACGACAATATCGGCCACCTTGTTATCGAGCAGCTTGCGTAGCACGGGTGAATACCAGTAGAAGTCACGCGACAGACGGCTCACCACCTGGGGGACCGTCGAGACACGGCTCGGATCGGACAGGATGGCGGCCAGAGACACTTCAAGCGGCGTTGGCATGCAGTATGGCTTCTCCTTGCTGACTACCGTCGCTTCTTACTTGCGGGTGCTCCAGGCGGCGAAGGCCTTTTGCATCCGAGGATCGGTGAACAGGGTGTAGCAAAGTTCACGCAGGACGGGCCCGGCTACGATGCACGGCATATCACTCCGCTGCGATACTTCAGCGGCTGGAATCTGGATCTGGCGACAGTGCCGGTTAGCATCCTCGATCGTAGCCCCGTAGACGACGCGGTCCAGGCCTGCCCAAAGGGCGTTGGCCATACACATGGGGCAAGGTTCGCAGGTGGAATAAAGTGTATATCCCCGAAGGGAGTAATTCTTGAGCTTTTTGCAGGCCAGCCGCACGGTACGCAACTCAGCGTGCGACGAGGGATCCAGTTCCCGGGCGACGGCATTGCGCGCCCGCATCAGGGTTTCCCCGGTCTCTGTTTTGACGATCAGGGCGCCAAAACAGACCGGTTGAGGAGTACGAAAGCTGAGTGCGGTGAATTTGACCAGCGCTTCGAGATGGGCTTCGTCTGCCGCGGTGACTTCATGGGCAGAGGGTCGTTCAGCGGTCATGCAAAAGCTTAAATCATTTTCCTGGGGCAGGGGCCAGGCTTCCCTTGGCATGGAAATCATGCCCGCGACCTGTGCGCGACGTGGTATACACGAACCGATATGTCTCCTTTGACGGAATTTCGAACTCTGTTGGCCGCGCGGGGGCCGGTTGCACTGACGCAGGAAGCACTGAGCCGCGCCAATCGCAATGCGGGTCGCAATGTGTACCTTGCCATGGACCAGCCACGCGTGCTCGCCGAAGCCGAAGCGCTCAGCGCTCGCTTCCCCAACCCTGACCGGCGGCCTCTCCTGTTCGGCGTCCCTATCGCGGTGAAAGACTGCTTCGATGTGGCGGGCTACCCGACCACGTGCGGTTCGCGCTTCTACGCAGAGCAAAACGGCATTGCGCGGGTCGATTCAGGCGTGGCCGCGAAGCTGCGAGAAGCCGGCGCCGTAATCACAGGTAAGACCCATCTGCACCAACTTGCCTACGGCATCACCGGGGAAAGCAAAGACTATGGCGACTGTGTCCAGCCCAGCGATGCTCAGAAACTGACAGGCGGGTCGTCGAGCGGAAGCTCCGCCAGCGTGCAGGAAGGTTCAGCCATCGCAGCCATCGGTACGGATACGGGCGGCTCCGTCCGCGTACCGGCAGCGCTCTGCGGATTGGCCGGCTATCGCTCCACCCTCGGCCTGGGAGGCAAACGGATATGGGAGGGCGGCGTTCATCTGGCTGAGTCCTTCGATACGGTGGGGTGGCTATTCCGCGATCTTCGCGATGGCCCGGTCCTGGCGGCTGCCCTGCTTGATGTTGAACAGGTTGCAGCTCCGGAGTCTGTAACCATTGCGACCGTGGGCGAGGGCTACCTGCATGACTGCGAGCCCGCGGTGTTGGCCATGTACCGCAAATGGCAGGAAGATCTATGTACGAGCGGCGCTCTGCTCAAAGTATTCGAACCTGATTTCTGGGCCGACGCGAGAGATATTTTTGGCCCTCTGCAGGCGCATGAAGCTGCGACGCTGCACCGCGGCAACTTCAAACACTTTGAACCGGTCATCGCGGAGCGGCTGGCCTGGGGCGAATCCCTTTCTGCAGAAACGGTGGCCGGTCTGCGCGCACGTCATACAACGTTTCGCGAGCAGATGGACCAGTTGCTCGCGCAACATGACTTTTTGATTCTGCCTTGTGCGCCGATGAGCGCACTGCCCGCCGGCGCCGATCATTCGGCCACGCGATTGAAGATTCTGCGCTACACCACGCCGGTCAGCCTGGCCGGGATGCCCGCCGTGACCTTGCCGGCTCCGGGGGGCGGGGTGCAGCTGGTCGGCGCGCGAGGCAGTGATGCGCGCCTGCTCGCCTTCGCGGCCAGATTAGGCGAGAAATTTGCCGTCGGCAGTTAAACCCGGGAATGCTACGCTGCAATGCATGACGCGTAGATTTTCCTTTACTGGCCGATCAACCGCGATTGCCGCGGGCCTATGCTTATTGGCAATTGTGACTGTTTTGGCGGGGTGCAAGCAGCGGCAGGCCAGCAATGGTCTCGCACCGGTCACTCTGCAAACCGACTGGTATCCGCAGCCGGAGCACGGCGGATTCTACGACGCGCAAATCCGCGGGTACTACAGAGACGAGGGGCTCGACGTCAAGATTCTTCCCGGCGGCCCTTTTGTGAATTCAAGCCAATTGGTTTCGGTGGGCGCGGTTCAGTTCGCCATGAACTCGTCTGACAATGTTCTCGAGTCCATCGGCAACGGAGTTCCCTATGTTGCGGTCATGGCCACGATGCAACATGATCCACAAGCCTTGATGGTCCATCAGGATTCGGCAGTTCACAGCTTTAACGATCTGGATGGCCGCGCGGTGGCCATCAAACTGGGAGCATCTACGTTTTTTGAATACCTGGTGAAGCGATACCAGCTGAAAAACGTAAAGGAAGTACCCGCGACCTACAGCGTCGCCAACTTTCTCCAGGACCCTCAATACATCCAACAGATCTTTGTCACGTCTGAGCCCTTCTTTGCGCGCCAGGCAGGGGTACAGGTTCGCACCATGCTCATCAGCGAAACGGGATACGACCCTTATCGCACCGTGGTGACTTCTCAGGCCTTTCTGCAACAACACCCCGACATCGTGGCGAAATTTGTGCGTGCTTCGATTCGCGGTTGGCGCGACTACCTGAAGAACCCAGATGACATCAACGCGAGCATTGGAAAACTGAACCCCGCTATGAGCGCCCAGCAAATGAAGTTCAGTTACGACGCGCTGCGGGATCAACATTTCATTGCGGGCGATGCGGCAGGCATGGGGCAGTTAGATCCTGCGCGCTGGACGAGCATGTATCAACAGCTCCTGGATTTGAAGGTGATTCAAAAACCGTTCGATGCGGCAAGTGCCTATACATTGCGGTTCTTGCCTAAGGGCGAATAGTGGGACCGTCGACCTGTTGAGGGGGAAGGGAGAACCGCAGTCATACATGTCGCTCTGCGTCACCCAAGGGCTTGAAAATAGGGGAAGTTGAAATCTCCATTGCGACAGCTTAAATTTTCAGGGCAGAAGAGGCTGCCGAGAAGGTCCCTACGAAGGAAGAATCGCTTCCTCAGCGGCTAAAGCCGGAATCAGGACAGGGCAGATACGTACGGGCTGAAAGCCCGTACCCTTCAAAGATTTCTTGGATTTTCAGGGCAGTTCCCTCAAATATGTGCTGCGCTTTGGGCGAGATGACAAGTCGTTCTTAAGCCGCACTATCGCGGTTGATCTTCCCCACGGAAAATAGCCGGCCATGGTCATGGCGAGGATCAGGTGGCGATGGAATAGACCATTTCATACTCCGTCTGCGATCATAGCTGGGTCGCCGGAGGGCGCGGCAGACCATGGCATCTGAATTTGCGCAATCCAAGCCCTTCCGTGCCCACCGGATGCGTTTTCTTTACGTCGCTTTCCTGTTTGTCGCCGGCATAATCAACTACGTCGACCGCAGCTCCTTCTCGATTGCCAACACCAGCATCCGTGCCGACCTGGGACTCTCGGGCACCCAGGTCGGCGCGCTGCTCTCGGCCTTTTCACTGGCTTACGGAATCGCACAGCTGCCCATCGGCTTGATGCTTGACCGCATCGGTCCGCGCTTGATTCTGGCGGTCGGCATGTTCGCGTGGTCATTGGCGCAAATGGCCACTGGCCTGGTGAGCAGTTTTGCAGGTTTCCTGGCGACGCGCATTTCGCTGGGCATAGGCGAAGCTCCTATGATGCCCTGCGGCGTGAAAGTCATGAACGACTGGTTCGGTGTGCGCGATCGAGGGCTTCCGACGGGGCTGCTGAGCGCCTCAAACACCCTGGGGGTCACGCTGGCGCCGCCCATTCTCACCGTGCTCATGCTTGCTTTTGGCTGGCGGGCCATGTTCGTGAGTGTCGGCCTGTTCAGCATCTTGATTTCGCTCGCGTGGTACCCGCTCTATCGCGACCGTGAGAGCGTTACGCTCTCACCGGCCGAAGCCGCTTCCATGGAACTCGAAGCGGTGCGGCCACAAACAGAAATGTCACTGCAGACGTGGAAGGGACTCTTCCGGCAGCGCACGATGTGGGGCATGATGCTGGGTTTCGGTGGCGTCAACTACACCACGTGGCTCTATCTCTCATGGTTGCCGGGCTACCTGCAGGCAGAGCGGCACCTTACTATCGCCAGAACCGGGTGGGTGGCTATCATTCCCTATATGTTCGGCACGGTCGGCGCAGTCACCAGCGGGGTGGTGGGCAACCGCCTGATCCGCCGCGGTTTCGTTCCGATCGTCGCCTGCAAGGTTCTGATCATCGGCGGAATGTTTTGTTCTGCGCTGAGCACCGTGGGTGTTGCCTTTGCCCCAACGGCAACCCTGGCAGTGGCATGCGTCAGCCTGGCAATCTTTTTCATTTACTTTGCCGGCAATGCAGGCTGGGGACTAGCCCAGGCCATGTCGCCGAAGCACATGGTCGGCTCGGTAAGCGCAATACAAAATTTCGGCAGTTTCGTCTTCGCCTCCATTGCGCCATTTACCACTGGCTGGCTGCTCGACCACACCCATTCCTTCCATATCGCCTTGATCCTTTGCGCCATGACGACGAGCCTTGGAGCGCTCTCCTATTGGTTTATTGTCAAGAATCGAATCGAAGCCGGATTGCCCGCGCCAGCCATGGTTCCGTAAGTATCGCGCGACGTCCTGTATATGTCTTACCAGTCAGGACATGCTAGTGTTTTGTTGCATGGCAACACCAAAACAGCATGAAAGGCGGGAACTCCGCTGGCAGGGATCCACGCGCCCGGCACGCGTCAACGGCGTGCGGCCGGTTGCGGCAGGCACGTCGTCGTATGTGAATATCATCGAGGCCCTGCTCGAAAATGGGGCGATGTCGCGGTCGGAGCTGGCCAGTTCCACCGGCCTGAGCCGGTCGGCACTTACTGAGATGAGCCGGGTTTTGATTGAGCACCAGTTTATTGAGGAGTCGCCCTCCGTCACCGACAAGCAGCGCAAGGGCCGGCCTTCAATCATGCTGTCGCTGAATGCCAAGTACGGCTATTTTGTTGGCGTGGGCCTCACGGAAGATCCTCCGCTGATGGCTCTTACCGACTGCCACGGCAATGTACTCGCCGAGCACCAGATCGGCATGATGATGAATCCGGAAGCCATTGCCGCAGCCATCGAACGCGGCATTGCGGATCTTACGCGGGATTCGAAGATATCACGCGAAAAAGTATTGGGTATCGGCGTCGCCCTCTCGGGTCATGTGAACCACGCGCTAGGAACGTGCCTGCAGTCGAACATGCTGGGATGGCATGAAGTGCCCATCGCACAGATCGTGGAGCGAGTCACTGAGATTCCTACCTATATTGAAAACGATGCGCATGCTGTCGCACTGGGGCAAAAGCTGTTTGGCATGGCCAAAGACCTGAAGAGCTTTACCGTCATCATGCTGGGCAAGAAGATTGGTGGTGGCAGCTACATGCAGGGGCGGCTCTACCGGGGCAACACGGGCGGCGCGGGAGAGATCGGCCATTGCACCGTGGTGCCGGGCGGACCTCGCTGCGAGTGCGGCAAGGAAGGCTGCCTGGAGGTATTTGCGACGAGCCTGGCACTGCTCAGAAACGCGGCGGAAATTGGTCTGCAGGTTGCGGATGTTGTAGAGCTTGAGGCACTGGCCGCGCGGGGAGAAACCAGAGCAATTGAGCTGCTGCGCCACGCCGGATCGGCGCTGGGGATTGCGGTGGCGCACTCGATCCAGATCAACAATCCCGAGCTCGTTCTTTTCGCGGATCTGGTCGGATTTGGCGATGGAGTGTTCACCCGCAGCGCACGACAGGCGATCGAGAACAACATCATGCCTCACTTGCTTTCGACCACGCGGATTGAATTTCACTCAGTCGAGAAAGACTTCATGGTGCGCGGCGCCGCCAGCATTGCTGCCCATCAGTTTCTGATCGAACGCGCCGGCCCCTAAGGGTTTCGAGGGCTTTGTATGAGAGGGTACCCTTTTGGTTGTATATGACCGTTAGGGAGTATCGGGCATGAAAAGCCAGCGGATAAGATGGGGATTCGATACGGAATAGGGACCGGGCATGGGTGTTGCCATCAACATGGAATCATTACGACTACGGCTGAGCTACGAACCGCAGGAACTAGGTTTTGGAACCAGCGGCCGGCGGGGCAAGGTCGTGGACCTGACCCAGCTTGAGATCTACATCAACGCGTTGGCTGAGCTCGAGTATCTGCAGTCGCTGAGCCCCTCCGCAGGCGGCATCACCAGGGGCGACCCCTTCTATTTCGCGCGCGATCTGCGGCCCAGTTCCAGTGAGTTTGTGCCCGAGGAGCAAGGCCGGGGGCAGATCGCCCAGGCCATCGTTCAGGCCATCAGGGATGCCGGCATGCAGCCGGTCAATCTCGGACTCATTCCGACACCAGCGCTTGCCAGCTTTGCCCTGTCTCGCAGCAAGGGCAGCATCATGGTGACGGGGAGCCATATTCCCTTTGACCGCAACGGTTATAAAACCAACAGCAGCCGCGGCGAACTGCTCAAGGAGCAGGAAGCACCGATCAACGACCAGGTGCGGCAAGTACGGACGCGAATTTACGAGCAGCCATTTGCGCAGTCGCTGTTTGATGCCCGCGGCATGCTCAAGGCAGGGTCTCAGGCGCTACCGCCAGAACAGGGAGCGGCACGCGGTGCTTACATCGAGCGGTTTGCCGTCTTCTTCGAGAGCTACTCGCTCAGCGGCAAGCGAATTCTTGTCTACCAGCACTCGGCGGTGGGGCGTGATTTGCTGGTGGAGATCCTGGAGCGGCTGGGTGCAGACGTGGTGACCGGGGGACGGAGCGATACGTTTGTCCCCATCGACACAGAAAACATCGATGCCGCGCAGCTGGCGGTGATTCAGAGCCTCGCCGATGAAGCTACGGCCAATGGCCAACCACTGCATGCTGTTGTGTCGACAGATGGCGACAGCGATCGGCCCCTGGTTTTGGGCGTCGACCCCAAAGGAAAGGTTCATTTCTTTGGCGGCGATCTGGTTGGTATGGTGGTGGCCGAGTATCTGCAGGCGGATGCAGTGGTGGTTCCGATTAGCTGCAATGACGCGGTCGATCGCGGCAAACTCGCTTCTGTAGTGGAACCGAAGACGCGTATCGGGTCGCCCTTCGTCATTGCCGGGATGGAAGCCGCGCTGGCAAAGGGGAAAAAGCGCGTCTGCGGATGGGAGCCGAATGGTGGCTTCCTGACTGGTTCGACATGCGAGCAGAACGGCGCCGCGCTCGAACCGCTGATGACTCGAGATGCAGGGTTGCCGATTCTCGGCGTGCTTTTCGCTTCGGAGCGTTATGGGCTTTCGCTGATCGACCTTTTTTCGCGCTTGCCTAAGAGGTTCAGCAAAGCTGCGCTGCTGAAGCAATTTCCGCGCGCGACCGCATTGAAAATTGTCGCCCGCTTCTCCTCGGCTGACGGGAAAGCTACGCGGGCAATTCTCGAAGACCTGGCGCAGTTCTTTGAGCCCGCACAGGGGTTCGCGGCGATCACCCAGGTGGACTACACCGACGGGGTGAGAATTCTCTTTGCCAATGGTGAAGTAGCCCACGTGCGGCCGTCGGGCAACGCAGACGAGTTGCGCATCTATGCCGTCGCCGATACACAGAGCCGTGCCGACGAAATAGCAGCGATGGGTACCGCGGAACCGAATGGCATTTTGCGTAGCATGGAGAAAGCAGTCCAATGACAGAAACCGGGGCTGACCTAGCAGTGGAGACGCTCCATGGCGCCGTGCAGCACTATGACTGGGGTGGTTACGAGTTCATCCCCAGGCTGCTGGGTGTAGACAACCCGGCGCACAAACCGTTTGCCGAACTGTGGATGGGCGCACACGCCAAAGCGCCTTCGCTTGTTAACGTTGCCGGCGTAACCACTCCGCTCGACCAATGGATCACCTCGGCGCCCGAAGCCATTCTGGGGCACGCCGCGAATCGTCACTTCGCAGGGCGATTGCCGTACCTCTTCAAAATACTCGATGTGAACAAGATGCTTTCCATCCAGGCCCACCCGACCCTCGCTCAGGCCAGGGCGGGTTTCGCGCGCGAGAATACGGAAGGCATCCCACTCGAAGCGGGCAACCGAAACTACAAAGACGACAATCACAAACCAGAAATCGGTGTGGCGCTCACTGACTTCTGGATGCTGCACGGCTTTCGCCCGCTGGGGCAGATTGCCGAAACGCTTGCCCGGACTCCGGAACTTGATCTACTGATGCCTGACTTTTCGCAGCGGCTCTCTGCCGCCGGTCACGATCATGCCGCGCGCCGCGCGCTGCTTCGCGCGCTCTACAGCAATGTAATGACGATGCCGCAGGGGCAAGTGGACTCACTTCTCAATGCCCTGCTCTCGCGCCTGGAAACAAGCCAACGCGCCGATAAGAACTCTGCGGACTACTGGGCCCTGCGAGCGGCCAGGAATTTTCCGTTGCCTCAAGGCCATCGTGATCGCGGCATCTTCAGCGTGTACCTGTTGAACCTGGTACACATGCGACCGGGACAAGGCACGTTTCAACCTGCCGGAGTTCTGCACGCGTACCTTGAGGGAGTGAATGTTGAGTTGATGGCCAATTCCGACAATGTGCTGCGCGGAGGTTTGACCACCAAGCATGTCGATGTGCCCGAGTTACTTAATATCCTCACCTTCGAGGGCGGCACACCCGAGATACTCGACGGGACGATGGCAGGCGACCAGGAACGCGTTTATCGCACCCCCGCGGAAGAATTCGAACTGAGCCGTATCGATCTGGCGCCCCACTCCCGCTACTCGGGCGAAGCTGTCTACGGCCCAAAGACGCTGCTGGTGTTAGCAGGCTCCGCTACGCTTTCTGTGGCCGGGAAGAAAATAGCGCTTGCTCGCGGATCCATTGCTTTCGCGCCCTGCGGTGTTCCCTTCTCTCTCAAAACGCAGGCTGAGTCGCTCGTCGTATTTCAGGCTGGTCTACCGTTTCGGGCCCACGGCACGGCCTAGTGTGGTCGAGATGACAAGGGAGGGTTGCGAGCTAGTTTGCACTTGCTAGCAACGCTTCCACTTCCGCGGCAGAAGGTAGCGAGGGTTGTGCCCCGGCACGGGTGACTGAGATGGCAGCGGCTGCGGACGCGTAGTGTGCTGCGACGGCGGGAGGTTTTCCCTGGGTGAGCGCGACAGCAAAAGCTGCGTTGAAACAGTCTCCAGCAGCCGTGGTATCGACCGCCGTCACCTTGAAGGAAGGAATCGATTGCGTTGTGCAATCACGGCCGGCCAGAAATACGCCCTGCGACCCGAGCTTGAGCGCGACATTGCGGACGCCCATGGCCAATAACTTTTCAGCTGCAGACGGCGGATCGATACTCGCCACCCCCAGCAGCACCTGAGCTTCTGTTTCATTGGGCGTGAGCCAGGTGGTCCGGGCCAACAATTTCGCTGGCAAAGGCGCGGCGGGAGCCGGGTCGAGCAGCAAGGGAACACCGGCCTGTCCGGCCAGTTCCGCAAGGCGGATGACGGTTTCCATGGGTGTCTCGAGTTGCACGAGAATCATGGAGGCTTGTTGCACCGCCGCGCGTTGCGCATCGATGTAGTCTGCGGAGACTGCACCATTGGCACCCGCGACTACGATGATCGAATTGTCCCCATTGTCGGCCCTGGAGATGAGGGCCACGCCACAGGGGCCAGGAACCGTCAGAATTGCACGGGTATCCACACCCGCGTCGTTGAGGCCAGACAGCAGTCTCCCGGTAAAAAGATCGGTACCGAGGGCGCCCAGCATCTGCACGGGTGCGCCAAGCTTGGCGATGCCTACGGCCTGGTTGGCCCCTTTGCCGCCATTGAAAACGTCGAAGCTGCGGCCGAGGATCGTTTCGCCCGGAGCCGGGATGCGGTTCGAAGATGCCACCAGATCGATATTGATGCTGCCTACTACCAACAAGCGCTTAGCCACGGTTTTCTCCGGCGCATTTTGAGTGCACCCGGTGGCAAGGATATCGCAAAGCCAAGCTCAATTCATTTCTCCACAGAGCCGGTTAGGCGATACTCTTATCGACACTTCACAGGAGGACACCTTTATGGAGAACAGGCGCAGAGATTTCCTAAAGCTGGGTGCCATCGGGCTGGCCGGCTTAGCAAGCACTTCCGCGCGCGGCATGTACCAGGCGCAACGGAATGCGATCCAGAAACCCGATACTCCGGAAGAAGCGATCGACCTGTTGGTCAAGGGCAATGAGCGGTTTGTGGCGCAGACACTCGTCTCCTTCAAAGAGGACCTTGACATCCTCAAGGCGGACTCAGAAGAACACCAGGAACCGTTTGCCGCTGTGCTTTCGTGTGCCGATTCGCGCGTGCCGGTCGAGCTGGTTTTCGATCAGAGCATCGGCCATGTCTTCGTGGTGCGCGTCGCTGGGAATATTGCCACGCCCGACACGATCGCCAGCCTTGAGTATGGGGCCGCAGTCCTGGGAGTGAAGGCCCTCCTGGTGATGGGACACACAAATTGCGGGGCCGTGAAGGCTACTATGGCGGGGAAGGCGGTTCCCGGACAGATCAGTGATCTGTATCAATACATCCATCCTGCGACTACAGGAGCGCACGGGGACCTGAGTGAGGCAAGCCGGCGGAACGCGAGTCTGCAGGCTTCTGTTCTGCGTGAGACTTCGCCTGTGCTGGCTGATTTTGTGAAGGAGAAAAAGTTGATCATTCGCGCAGCGATGTATGACGTTCGCAGTGGGAAGGCTACGTTGATCTAGGTTTGAGCGGCGGCACGATCTCCATCACTAATAATTCATGGGTGGTACTTGCAGTGGGAGGCACCAGCATTCCCTTGGGTGTGGGCGGGCTTAGAAGTTGAAAACGGCCTGGAGGAAGACGCTGCGATTCCCCGCCGAGGAGGAACCGAAGAATCCGCCGGCGGCCAGCGACTGCGATTCGCCAAAGAACGGGGACGCGAGCGTCCCATTTGGCGAGCCCAGGTTCTGGTGGTTAAACAGGTTGGCTGCGTAAGCAGACATGGTCAGGTTGTATCTGCGAGGCGTGACCTGATCCAGACGACCGGGACCACCTTGGTTACCGCTCAACCCACCCACGCCAATACCGCCGCCTCCACTGCGGCCTCCACCGCGGCCTCCCCCAGTTCTTGCCGCGTGCTCTACTCCTACCTTTGGACCAATACCAATCACCTTGCTTACCCGCAGGTTCAAACTTACGTTCGAGGGGCCATTACCGATGCCATAGGGGATGATCGTTTCGTGGGTGCCGAAAGGGTTGGTGTCGAGGCAGCCGAACATCGTCTTTACGACGTCTGGCTGGCTGCAACTCGCTGCAAAGGTGGGCCTCGCATTGAACTGGTTGTTCCGAGTCAAATCGCTACCCACGGTTACGTTATAAGGCGCACCCGAGTTGTAGGCAAAGAATGGGGTAAGTGAGACTCCATAGGGAGCCGAAAAGTTCCCCAGGATCACAAAGCGATCATGCACATCGAAGCTCGACCGGCCATAGTCGAGGCCTGGGTTTTTCGCTACCGAGGGCACGTAGTTCACTCCATTTGTATCCGCCCTGGCAACGTTATAGGTATAGAAGGTGAAGAAGTTGAATCTTGAGTAATTGGCTCGGGCGGAAACGATGATCTGGTTTTGCCGGTACACTCCGCCGGATTGAAATTGCAGGTTGTTTTCCTCGGCGCTGGGCAGTGGAATATCGGGGTAAATCCGCTGGTCTGCCGTGGCAAAGTCTGGCGCGCCGATGTTGTTCGTAAGGTATTGATGTACGCCTCGCCCATACAGATAAGTGAGATTGCCGGTCACGCGCCTGGCTAACTGGCGGTCGATACCCACAGCGGCCTGCAGGTCAGCGGCGGCAGTAAAATGTGGATCGATGGTGTAAAGGGTTGGTGCGGTATTTGCATTTTCGACTGCGACTGAACTTACGGGGAAGCTGGGATCTGTGATGGTTGACACCCTCTGGTTGACCCCATTCTGGTGGATCGCCTGGATAATGTAGGGCGTTCCTGCGTTCGAGCCAAAGCTATTAGGAACAGTGAACCGCTGGTAGAACCAGCCATACCCGGCTCGCAGCACTGTCTTGGGCGGTTGCTTGCGGTCGCCGTGGCCGAGTGCATAGGCGAGCGATATGCGGGGCGCCCAATCACTTTTGTCGCTGATACGGTTCTGCGTCTCCCAACGCAAACCATAGCTGAAAGTAAAGCGCTGATTCACCCTCCAATCGTCCTGGAAGAAGAGCGCGGCATCGAACAGGATGGCGCGGGCGGTGTACTGGTTGACTTGCGTCACCTGGTAAGTCTGTGGGGTCTTGTTCAGATAATCGTCAAGGGACTTGAAGGTGTACTGTCCGTTCGTGCCCCCATTGGTGAAATTTGCATCGCGATAAGCCCGCAAACGCGCGCCGAAGTTTAAGGAGTGGTTGCCTTCGGCACCGGCAAAGTAGTTCTGCAACTCATAAATATCCTGGTGGTCACGCACGATGCCACCGTTGTTGCCCCCTGAGGTAAACGCCCCCTGCACCGTCACCGTAGGCGAGGTGTCCTGCGCGATGTCCTGGTAACGGAAGCGACGGTACTGGAAGCGAACGTCGTCAACCAGATTCTTGCTGAGCACGATGCTGTCGCCCACCTGCAGCGTGTTCTCGATGCTCTGGGTATTGGTCGCCTGCGAAGGAAGAGCCAGCGTCCCGACCCCGCCGTTGGTCGTAACGGCGCGAAAGAACTCATAGCGAACGGTCACAGTATTCGCTTGCCCGAGTTGCAGGTCGAACCGCGGGCTGATGTCGATACGCGAGCTTGGGTTCGGGTAGGCCGCGTTCAGCGGGGTGCCCCCGGGATCCTCTGGAGTGACGCTGGCTGGGTCAAGCGCATCGATCACGCTTACATTCTGATTGTTGCGGCTAAAAGCGCTGACGAAGTAGGAGGCGTTCTTCGAAATGGGTCCACCGACGCTGCCTTGCACGTTGTACGAGTGGTAAGCCGGTTCCGCAGTTTGCAGAATGGGATTGCGGGAGTTGAAGGAAGAATCGTTTCCGCGCACTTCGATTTGGCCGTGCGGCTTGTCTGTGCCGGGCTTGGTGAGGATTTCGATGCGGCCGTAACCGAGGCGATCAAATTCGGCGGAAAACGGATTCTGATTCACCCGGATCTCTCGAATAGACGACTTAGGGGGGATCTGGCCGCCGGTAAAACCGTCGATGTAGACCTCGCCGCCGCTGGGACCGGCGGCCGGTCCGGCAAGAGCTTGCAGTTGGCTCTCCAGTTCATCGGGATCGTCTGAGAGAGCGTCTAATTCCTTCCCCTTCAGCACAATGGCGTTGGCATTCTGGTCGGGGCTCGTATCGACGGCAGCTGATTCTGCATCCACCTGTACCTGCTGCTGTTCGGTTTGGATCTGCAGCGCGATATTCAGCGTCTTGCTCTGGCCGGGAACAAGAACCACCGTGGAGTCAAATGGGGCAAAGCCAGCCGTTTGCGCGTGGACGGTGTACCTGCCGGCAGCAAGACCGCGCACCTGATAGGAACCAGCGGCATCCGATACCGCGCTCACCGGCATTCCAGAGCTTGCGGTGACACTAATTTGTACCTGGGGAATGACCGCGCCCGAGGGATCGAGCACCTCTCCACGGAGTGTACTGGCAGCCCCCTGACCATAGGCCACCGAGGAGACAACGAATAAGCCGAGGACGAAGGCGACCTGAAGCAAGCAGCCTTTGATACATTTCATGGTTGAAACCAGCAAAAGCACACCGATGTAACACGATACCGTGTCACAAGGTGGACGGGTGCACAGGACCTGAAGTTTCCTAATGCGATGTTCCGGCCTGCAAACAAAATTGCCATACAGGCATATTTTCGACCTGTTCCAGCGCTCGCCGATTGCTCTTCATCGAACTCTCAGTGAGAGCCATGGCAGGAATGGAAGACTTATCGCCCTGTGGTTCGCCTGAGGCAATCATAAATGGCGCTAAAGTGCCACAGGCCCCTCCATTTCGTACTCTTTTCATCTCAAGCGCAATCGGTTGTCCTGTAGCAGTATCCCAAAGTTTGGTTTGGCGCAAGGCGTATGAAAGATGTGCGCACCCAGCGCACTGCCCTTGCTCTCTGCGATACCTCATTTTATTGCACCCAGGTTGCCCAGGGTGGTTACCCCTGATTTGCGGTGAAGTGCGGTGGCGCCGCCGAAAGCGAAATGGGGCGCCCCTATGTCCCTCCAGTCATGGAACCCCACCCGGACAACTAAGCGCCACCCCCTGGACGGGCGCCTTGTGGCACCCGTCCAGAGATTAAGGCTTGCAGTCAACCGGGAAAACCAGATTCAGGACTGAGAGCTCTGGATACACAGAAGTGGTACCCGATATCTCGTAACTGCACGAGCCGGCTGTCTGTAACTGGGATTTGAATCAGAAGCCGTTCGATCATGTTTCGTCATTAGCCCGTTTGCTTTCTGCTCGTTGGCTCGCGATTCTGACACGGTACACCGAAAAATCTACTCTTCAGCGAGCGAGAATTACACGATTTGATCCGCATACTGCATTAGTAACCATGACAGATATAGTTATTGATTTTTTACTTGCGCTCAAGTCAACTTTGAGAGGAAATGGATGCAGGCTCATTGCCACAGCCATTGTTTTCCTGAGCACAGATTCGCGCTGCTCGACATAGGCGCCCGTACGTCTGCTCAACAAGAAAGCCGAGTGACGTAGATCGTGCGCCCTTAGAGGGATTGCGCGTTCGCTCGCTCAAATCTAAATTTGCGTCGGAGTATCTTATGTTTTCGAAGTCCTTCACCAGACAGCACAAGCTCGTTCTTCGCTCATTCTTCGCGATCGCGATCACACTACTTGCTCTTGGAGTCTCAGCATTGCAGGGTGCGCACGCCCAGACCAGCAGCGCCAAGGTCTATCCAACGACGCCCTTCATTTCGCCCGCAGCAGGCACCTATACAAGCGGACGTACAGTAACAATCACCGATGCGACTGCCGGATCCACGATCTACTACACGACCGACGGCTCCGCACCCACCGTTCATTCGCCGGTATACGAAAGTGCCATTGTGCTGCCCACCAGTCCACTCAAGAAGACGATCCGCGCTTTTGCGATTCGCTCTGGACTCTACAGCTCGTTTACCAGCTCTACCTTCGTGATCGCACCCGTATTGGCCCCACCCTCGTTCTCTTTGCCTGCAGGAAGCTACATGACCGCTCAGAATGTTGCTCTCACGAGCGGGCAAGCTGGAGCGACGATCCACTACACGCTTGACGGAACAGCACCGGGGGCAAGCTCACCGGTTTATAGCGGAACGCCGATTCACATTACTCAGCGGACTACGATTCAAGCCTTTGTTGCGGCGATGGGGGGCTACACGCAAAGCGGCCCGGTAAGCCAGACGTACAATATCGTCCCGGCGACACCGTTCATTTCTCCCGCGGCCGGCACTTATCTCACGGGGCGCACCGTTACCCTCTCCGAGACGACGGCAGGGGCCCAAATCTACTACACGACGGATGGCTCCGTGCCCACCACTGCGTCGGCACGCTATGTGAGCCCGCTGGTGATTCCGACGAAACAGATCACCGAAACGGTACGCGCTTTTGCTGTTCTCAATGGTGTGTATAGCAGCTCTACCAGCACGACGTATAAGATCGTTCCGCAGCAGACGGCGCCAGCGCCGATTATCTCTCCAGGGAGTGGGACTTATACCACGAATAAGGTAGTCGCCCTGTCTGATACCCTCGCGGGCGCGACGATCTACTACACGCTGGACGGTAGCACGCCGACGTCATCCTCTTTGCTCTATACGGGCCCATTCACCTTTCCGCAGACCAAACTCGGTACAACCGTTGTGAAGGCTGCCGCGCTGATGACAGGCTACTTACCGAGCGCTGTTTCTCAGTCGACCATCGTCCTTACACTCCCTGCTGGAGTGATCGCAACCGCGGTCACAAACAGCGGCTTCGCTTCGACCGCCATCCGCACCGACTTTCTGGGCTTTTCTCATGACTGGGGAGCAGCCCAATCGATGATGGGGCAAAGCTCGACCAGCGTAAACAATATCTATCGAGAACTGGTGAATACCCTCTCGACCAATATGGGTGGTCCGCTGGTCTTGCGCATTGGGGGAGGCAGCACCGATGAATCAGGGACTGCGACGGCAGAAACCGTAGAGCCTTTTGCGGAATTGGCTAAGGCTTCGAACGTAAAGTTCATACTCGGGGTAAACTTGGGCGCGAACAACGAGCAGTTGGCGGTACAACAAGCGAGCATATTCACAAGCGATATTCCGGCGACTGCTCTTTCTGGAATTGAAATCGGCAACGAACCAGATGGATACTCCGCAAAAGGAATCCGTGCCTCCAATTACTCCTATAGCAACTTCCTTGCGGAGTACAAAGCGTGGGCTGATGGCATCTCGACGGTCTCGCCCTGGTATGTTCCCATCGCAGGCCCTGTCTTCGGAACCACCCTATGGGATCTGGATGCTCAAACCGATTTGCTCAGTTCTTCGCTGCATGCAGCCATGATCACGCAGCACAAGTACGTTGCCTGTTATTACAAGAGCAGTCCTCTGGCAACGAATATCCTGCTTCAACCTGCTTCTTCCCAGTTGAGTCTGTGGTACTTCAAGCCGTACGTGGCTGCGGCGCACGCGATGCATGTGCCGTTCCGCATTGCAGAGATGAATTCGATCTGCAACGGGGGCCAGCCCGGGGTAAGCAACAGCTTCTCATCCGCGCTGTGGGCGATCGATACGATGTTCGAGTTTGCAAACATTGGCGTAGACGGCGTCAATTGGAACACCAGTGCAGACGGAGGGGCTTACGACCTCTTCCATTTTGCGACCTGGAAGGGCGACTTCATTCTGAAGTCGGTCAACCCGTTGTATTACGGTCTGCTGTTGTTTTCCCAGGCTGCCGGACAGAACGCCAAATTGCTGAACACCTCGACACTGGCCAGTGCGAACGTCAAGGTATGGATGACGACCAATAGCCAAGGACACGCGCACCTTGTCATCATCAACAAAGAGCCGAGCGTCTCAGGGAATGTGCAGATCACGCTCCCCGGTTACGGCAGTGGCTCGATCAGCCGTTTGACGGGTAGCAGCTATCTGGCGACCAGCGGCATTGCCATTGCAGGCCAGACCTATGATGGCAGTGTGGACGGAACGCTAAAGCTCTCGCCGGTGATCGGTCGGGTGTTTCCATCGAACGACGTCTGGACGATTCCCGTGAACGCGATGAGCGCAGTCTCCGTCGATCTGCAACCGTGATGATGTGGAGCTAACAGGGGGTTTTGTATGGGGTCGTCTGAGATCGGGGGGAGCAAATGGATCTCAGACGGCCACGATCTGTACATCGCAGCGCTGGAATGCCTTGATGGCGTCCTCTGAGATGCCGTCATCAGTAATCAAGACATCAATATCTGTTATCGGGCAAACGACGGCGGGGCTGACCATGCCGACCTTGCTTGAATCAGCAACGATCAACACCTGCCTGGAGCGCCGGCACATTGCTCGAAACAGCGCAGCTTCGTCGGGTTCGATAATGGTCGCTCCTCGCTCAGGATCCACGCCGCATACTCCGACGAACACTTTATCCATCACGACAGTGTGCAGAGATTCGATGGCGGTCGGACCAATCAGAGAAAAGGCTCCCGGCCAACGGAGGGAGCCGCCGGTCAGAGTAGTTTCGAGTTCTGCACTGGAACTCAACTCCATGCCGATATTCACCGCGTTGGTAATGATGTGCAGAGCTTTGCGCAGACGCAAGCCGCGCGCTACCTCAGTCGTGGTGGTTCCCGCGGTCAAGCCGATGGTCTCGTTGTCGAGCACAAGATTCGCCGCGGCTGTGGCGATTCGGCGCTTTTCCGGCGCGAAGCGTTCTTCGCGAACATGAAAGGAGGCGTCGAAGCGGAAGGGCTCGTAGATCTGACCGGCGAGCATCGCTCCGCCGTGCGTTCGATGGACCAGTCCACGCTCCTCGAGGCGGGCCAGGTCACGCCGCACACTTGCAGGAGATGTCGCAAACAGCCGGGTCAACTCCTCGACGGATGTTTTGCCGTGGGTAAGGAGCAGCCGTAAAATCTCTTTCGCGCGTTTGTCCGTCTTTGAAGACATGCGTGCCGTTCCATCCGTCTCTTTTTCGATGGTGAGCGTTTTTAGTGTACGGATTGAGCGTAGAAGTGCAATGCGCGGAATTTAGGATCGTGGTTCGGGTTTCCAATTCCGGCAATGAACCTCAAACCGGTCGGCGCGCCCCGCTGAAAGCCGTGTCCATCGCTTGGCGCAACAGGCGTACATCCGCGCTTGAGACTCCGCTACGGGCATAATCATCGACTCCCGAGTCGCCGAGGCGAACCCTCTTCACCTGATGCAGCACGGGGCTTGCAATGGGACTGCGCATAGCGGAATGAAATTCGACTGCGCCAGTCAGGCGCGCAATCTCTTGTACATTGTCGGGGCGCACTCCCCCTCCCACCATCAGCTTGATCCTTCCCTGCGAGGCCTGCATCAGCTTCCTGAGGCGAGGGGCACCCAGAAGCGCGGTCTGCTCGCCGCCAGAGGTGAGTACCCGGTCAGCACCCGAGGCAATGATGTCTTCGAGCGCTTTTTCCAGGTTCCGAGCCATATCGATGGCACGATGGAACGTAACTTCCATGGGCCGAGCCACCTCAACCAGTTCCCGCGTACGCGCCACATCGACCTCGCCCTCCGCGGTCAATAAACCCAGAACGACGCCGTCGGCCCCACATTGCCTGGCCAATGCTATATCGTCACGCATCACCGCCAGCTCGTCGCTGGAGTAGAGAAAGTCCCCTCCCCTGGGGCGGATGATCACGTAGACCCCAATACCGATGCGCGCTCGAACGGCGCGAATCAAACCCGCACTCGGTGTCAAACCTCCCTCGATGAGCCCACTGCACAACTCGACCCGCTGCGCTCCACCAGCCTCTGCTGCGGCTGCGGACTGCACTGAGTCGACACAAATTTCAAGGTTCACCATGCGTGCTTACCCGTCCCGACAATTTTTTGGATGCTGTGCTTCGCATCATATCGTGACTTTACCGATCCGCAATGAATCGCGAGTCCTACACGGACGGCGGAAACAGAAGATACGGAAGAAATTTCTCCGATGTTCCCTCAGTGGCAAGAGTCGCGCTTATTTCAGATCAGGCACGAACGGACTAAGTTGAGAACCTTCCGTAAGCCGAGACCTGTAAAGCCGTCGAGAGCAGCATCCGCCGGGGCATAGACCCCGGCGGATGCATGGTTGTTAGAACCGGTAGTTCGCTGAGAATTGAAGATGCCGTTCGGTTGAACGGACCGGAGTTCCCTGGTTGGAGATATTACCGAAGGTGCTGTCGGTGATCCCAACATCGGGATTGCCGAAGCTGGCAATATTGAAGGCGTTGAACGCGTCGAACCGGAAGCCGACTGTCTGCTCACGAAAGACAGAAAAATCCTTGAAAGCCGACATGTCTACGTTCAGAAACCCCGGACCGCGCGTGTTGCCGTTTCTCGCGGTTCCGAACGTATCCGGAGCCGGAGCGCCGAAAGCGCAACTTCCGTTATCGACACCTGGTGTCGTACACGGAGTGGCCGAGGGGTCCGTCCCATACCAGTTATCGATGCTGCGGTTCACGATCTTGAGCTTGCGATACTGGTTGGGTCGCGAAGTGCCGAAGCTGTTGGAGTTGTTTCCAGGCCCGTTGATGGTTTCAGGAAAGCCTGTGTAGCCCACGCCTGCGGCGGCGATGCGCCACCCGCCGACGACCTCGTCCAGCAGGCGGTTGGTGTTGGCAAGATATTCTTTGCCGCGACCGACGGGCAAAGCATAGACGGCCGTAGCGCTCACATTGTGGCGGATGTCGTAGCCTGCCGGCCCCCAATCGGCGGCGCTGTCATAGTAGTTTTGAAAAGCACCCTGCAGCGCGGAGCCGCCCACATTCAGGGCGTAGTTACCCAGGCTGTTGGTCAGCGCTTTGCCATACGTGTAGTTGAATGTGAACTCCAGCCCATGGCTCGCGCGTTCGCGAAGTACCGCCTGGAGAGCGCTATAGTTCGCAGCTGCCCGGGACTCGGTGATGAGCAAGCTATTGCTTCCGATGCTTACAGCCGGATCCACCGCATTCACCCCTAGATAGGTGTTGTTGTAGAAGGGGGCGGAGGTGGGATCGCCGTTCACCAGATATTGATTGACGTTGCCGTAGTCCTCGATGTGCTGGCCCTGTTCGCCCAGGTAGCCTACCTGCAGTGAGAGCGTATGACTCAGCGCGTATTCGGCGGTAAGGTTCCATTCCTGCACATACGCGGGTTGGATGTTCTTGGGGTAAACGTTGAACGTGCCGCCGTAACTTAAGGTGCCTCCGCTGAAACCCTGCTCTGCCGTACGCGGGCTGCCGCCACGACCAGGTTTTGGCGCCACCGTGGTCGCATTGACTGCCTGGATGAATGGGGTGATGGAGGTGAGTCTCTGATTCGAGGAGTTACCTTCAAAGAAGCTGGTCGCGCCGTAGCCACCGCGAACCACGAGGTGGTTGTTCGCTGACCAGGCAAAGCCCAGTCGGGGCATGATCTGGGTAAAGTTGCTGTCATAGCAACCACGATTGCTACATACTCCCGAACCGGAAGGGGCCCCGGTGGGCACGTGACCGGCATAAATTACCTGCCCTGTGGTCAGGTCGATGTTGCCGGTCTTGTTATTCGATTCGATCCATGGTTCGTCATATTCATAACGCACGCCGAGATTCAGGGTGAGATTCGGCAGCAGCTTGTAGTCGTCGCCTACGAATGCTGCCGCACGCCACTGTCGCTGACCGACATTCACGCTGCTGAGTGTTGCGGCTGCGGCGCTCACGCGATCGAGCAGGAAATCTGCCGCGCCATACCCTCCTGCATTGGGGAGGGATGGGTTGCTGGTGAACGACCCGTTGTAAGTCAGCGATCCCAGGTATCCGTTGTTGTTGCTGGTCGGATAGTTGTTCTGGTAACGCAGAGCCTGCACGCCGAAGCTGAGCGTATGCCGTCCTCGCTGCCAGGTCAGATTGTCAATGTAGCTGTAAGTGTTGTCGAGCAGGCCGCCGTTGTTCGCGGGTGTGCCTACGCTGCTGATGCCGCCGGTGATGCTCTGGTTGGAAAAGCCGTTAAATGCCTGGTTGGGGAAGGTAATGCCGACTTTCGCGTTGCCCTTGGTTCCAAATTGCCCCGTAGGGTCCTGAGGAAAACCTGTTTGCCATAAGGTACGAGTGAAGCCGACGCGCGCCGAGTTCACGATGGTTGGCGAAAAAATATGGACCCAGTTCGCGCCCACAATCTTGGTGGGAAAGATATTTACGCCAGGAAAGGTGATCGCGAGCAATGCGGTTTGGCCGTCATAGGCTGTCGAGATGGCAAAGAACCCAGTGACCTTATCGGCCGCGCGGGGGTCGTACTCAATCTTGATGTCACCCTGGTTGTTCGCCTTGTAGCTGCGCTGCGGCCCCTGCAGATTATTGCTAGCGATTCCATCGGAAGGCGTTGCATTCGGCAGCGGGTAGAAGTTGGGGTTGGCAAACAGAAACTTGGCGACCGGGTTGACGATCGGTATGCCCAGGTTCCCTTTATAAGGCGCGAAGTTATTCAACGGATCATAGAGTTGAATCGGATTACTACCAGCGAGCAGAGCGGAGAAATCACCGTTGCGCATAGCCTGGGTGAGTACGCTCGCCTGCGTCGTGCCTCCCTTGTGGTAGCGCGCCGCCAGAAAATCGACGAAGAAGAAGAGTTTGTCGCGCTTGATCGGACCGCCGAAGGTGCCGCCAAACTGCGATTGAGAATAGGCATTTACGGGCACGATAGGGTTGGCGTGATTGTTGCCCCATGAGTTGGCGTTGAAGTGATGGTCCTGCACGTAACCGTAGGCTGAACCGTGAAACTGGTTGGTGCCGCTCTTGAGAATGCTGACCACACCAGCGCCGTTTACGTTGCCATAGTCGGTAGGGGAGTTCGCCGTCACGACTTTAATTTCCTGCAGGGCTTCGGGCGCCGGGCTGTAGGAGATCAGATTGTTGAACGTCTCGTTCATATCGATCCCGTCCAGCGTGTAGTTGTTGGCCTGGGCTCGGTTGCCGTTCACGTTCACCGAATCTGTGTAGTAAGTGCTGCGCTCGATACTGTTCGTGCCCGATGTGCCCGCGGTACTTACGGCGCCTGGAACATACAGGGTGAGAGCAGAAAAATCGAGTCCGTTGAGAGGAAAGTTTTGGATCGTATTGGCCGTGAAGGTGCTGCCGAGCGTTGCGTCATTCGTGTTAAGAATGGGAGTCGTATCTGAAACACTGACGGTCGTCGAGACGCTGCCCGCCGATAGCTTTACATCGAATTTGGCTGTCTGCAGAGCCTCGAGTGAGAACGGCGGGACGGTCTGCTTGCCGAATCCGGCGGCGCTGATGGTGACCTCGTAGCGGCCGATAGGCAAAAAGCTGATACGGTAGAGCCCCGCCGAGTCCGACGTTGCGGAGGATTCTACGTTGGTGTCCACATTGTGGACGACGATACTTGCGCCTGGAATCACGGCTCCGCTCGAGTCAGTCACGGTGCCTGCAACGGTACCGGTTACTATTTGCGCCTGGCTGGCGGCTACACACATCAAAATGGCAACCGTACACCTGGCCATCCACTTAAGGGGATTGGTACGTTTCATCATGGGCTCCTCGCTCATTTGGTTGCGCCTCAACAGGGCTTTTCGTTTTTTCTTGCGAGATCGTTTTCAGCGGCCTCCGTGCCACCTGGACCGAGTCCCCTGCCCCCTGGAAACAGTTCCGCCACACAGCGGTGCCAAGGTTTAGAGCCACCCGTTTTCAGGAACTGCACGTGGCAAGAACGATATTTGGAAAATGATTAGTTAGTCCAGTAAAAAGTGATCAATATGATCAAAAAGTCAAAAAATAAGCAGAAAGAGTGCATTTTATGTGCGAAAGCCAGCTTTTCCACGGGAGAGGGTAAAGCGGATGTGTGGACGATTCCGCGAATCAGGAAGGTTTTGTGGCCCTGGGACAGATCGCAATGGAAAAGTACAGGGACGATCACTGCTGTCCAAATGAACGATGAATGCGACTCGAATGACGGGGGAATGATTTTGCGTGGCCGGATTCGTCTATTGAAAAACAGGCTGGTTCTTTTGGAGAATGACTGCACTTGTGGGGAATTTGGAGGCGCGGGTCGGAATCGAACCCGTTTAGGCTATTGAAAAACAAAGCAACTTGTTGAAAATAAAAGGGACAAGAAGCACTAAAAACGCACGTTAAGCAGGCAGCTAGCACAAAATAGCACAAAAATGCCCCCCCCACTCCTGAAGGAAAGGGGGGGCCGGGTTACGGTTTTTATTGTTGAGACCTGGTGCGCCTTCGCCCGTTCGATGGCGATTCTCCGAGCCTCAGAAGCGTTGCCTCAGCGATAGGCACAGACTGCCCGGCTGCCACAGCGGCTGCGAGTTGCTCAGCGGTCTCCACCCGGAGATAGGTTCGGATGTCGTTCAGCCGATTCGTCAGGACCTGAGTCCGCTGCGCGTGGTCCTGGACCTGAGCCGTCAGTGTCTGGATTGCGGTCCAGTGGGTTGCCTCTCTCTGAGAGATTGCGTTCAGGTTGCGCTCGTCTATGGTTAGATTGCCCCATTCGTCACGCCCTTTGGCGAACGTCACCAAGGCGCTGAGGATATCTGCGGTCAGGGTTTTCGTTGAGTCAGTGAGAGCAGCCTGGACCTGGTTTATGGCATCAGCTCTCTGCTGCTCTCTTTGGATCTGCAATGCGGTAGTAGGCATCTTTCAAAACCTTTCATTATGGAACGGTGACAGGACTCCACGTGGTGCCTGAGCAGACGTACAGGGTTCGTGCTCGCGGTGCCATCTGTTCTTGAAGCCACACAGAACCGCTTCCATTGGGTGATGTCCCGCAAGTGGTTGTCGGAGCACCAGCGTGGAAGGTCAATGTCGCGCCTCCCGACAGAAACACTCCTGCACTAGATATCGCAGCAACGGGCACAGGTGTTGCACCTCCTGAGAAGAACTGGACGCCAGAGGTTCCAGAGCCTGGATTATCGTTGAAGTTCACCGCTCCTGAACCTTGAGAGCGGAGGTCGAGGTTTCCACCGGGCACAGCATTCAGGGTCTGGAAGTTATCGAAGTTGTCGAACACCTCAAAGTCGTTTCCAGCGTCCTTGGCCGTACTCCAGCGTGCGTTTCCTCGGTCAGTAAACGTCACTCCGAGCGCCAGCACTGCCCGTGCTTCCCGAATCTATTTGCAGGGTGTTGATTGCGTTGGCGCCGTTCGAAACGGTGAGCGAGTTGAATTGCGCCTTGACCGCTGGCGACGTACTGACAACAGGAGTGAACCCGTTGGCGGAGTTACCCGTCCCGACTGCATAGAGACCTATTGAAAAGTCCGTTAATGGTGCGGGAGAGATGCGCAGGGTCGAGCAAGGTCTGTGGAGCTGCTCCACCGCCATTGACGATACCTGTGAGAAACACACTTGAATCGTTGGACTGCAGCGACACCACAGTTGTACCAATATTGGCGGATTGCATGCCGTTGATTGTCAGTGAAGTGACTGCGTTGGTGTTGCCCAGCAGATAGCCAACCTGGGCATCCTCCGCATTGAGGTCCGTTGCGGTTCCTGCATAGATCCTGTCGAAAATGTAGTCGTCTGCAATCGGGGTACTCAATCCGCCTCCACAGGTCGCACCCTGCAGCATGTGGAAGGCTGTGAACTCACCATCGAATTCGCAGGCGATTGTCGAACCATTGCCAGCGGTCAAAGGGAGCACGTATAGATCGTTGACCGAATAGTTCTGCGCAAAGAATGGACCTGTCCCATCTGATCCCGAACCGTTCATCCAGATCCCTCGATTGGGGCAGTTCAGAATCGACACGTGCTCAACGCCGGACTGTTCCTGGATATCCGTAGAGTAAATCCCAGTGGTTCCAGATCGACCGTTGCAATCCACTGTGAGATTGCTGATTGATTGGCCGTAAGCAGTTGATCCGTTTCCAGTCGCACCACCGGCGTGGATGCTGGGAACGATGCTGTGGCCTGAATCGTTGTGTTGAGCGCATTGCTTTCCGATTTTCTGCCCCATCCGAGGATTCTCCAACTATAGGCAGAAGGGATAGTCCATGCCGCCGTAGTTTGGAAGTTAGCGAATCCAAGTAGCAAAACCCCGTTGCTGGCAGCAGTATGGAAAGGATTCCACCGGTACAGGCTTGATTGCCCACAAATCCAGAGCCATCGACGATGCCCCCCGTACTCGGTAGAGTGGCGATGGCAGCCGCGATGTATCCGCAAGCGTCGGTGCCTGAGCACCATCCAGGGGGATTTGAGCCTCCGCACTCTGTCGGGTAAATGATAGCTGGACTTGCTGGGGACGCTCCAGGCACTGAGCAGTGTGGGGTGAAAGTCTCGTCCGAGGCCGCTCACATACTCGTTCGCTGGACATTGAGTAGGGGCCGTCAAAAACTGCAGTGACCCGTAGTCGAATACGTTGATCCCGGTCCATATGTTTGGGGAGCTTTCAAGGGGGTGGGGATCGTTCCTCCCGTTTGGGCATGGGTCTTTGGCACAAGGGAAACAAAAGCCGCTACCAACACGGCAAAAAACAACAAGAGATTTTTCATAGGTTTGGTGTCCTTCAAGCAACTACAGGGAGAACTAGGGATTGCTGGCATTGCTATTAAAACGAAACCGTTATCGTATCCCACCCTCGCAGCTCGGGGAGAAATAAAGCCCGACCCACCTCCGCGAAGAGATGGGCCGCTGTCTCTGATGCTTTTCTTCCTTAAACGTGTGCGTAGTACGGGAAAACAAACTCAGTCCCGTTAATTATGACGGGTAGATAACCGGTGGGAGTTGCAGGAAGAGCGGAAGCGCCCCCAGCAGATCCTACCGTAGTCTGGGGCGACATAAGTACCATTTCCGCCGCCCGTAACGCCAAACCCCAACAGTCCTTTACCCGCAGCATTGGCACTCAATATTTGTACAGAAATAGGGTTATTAACTACACCAAGGCTGCCTATCTGAACTTGCTCATCCGGTACAAAAGAATTGATAAGACCTGGTCCGGTGGTCCCTACTCGTAGGTTTCCGACAAATGCATTGCCCCCGGCGTTGATGTTTATCGTATTTATATTTGCTGTTCCGATAGTTCCAGCAGCTACGACAGTGGCACTCGTTGGGCTAGACACTCCAATGCCTATACCCGTAATACCCATACCAGTCCAGGTCTGGTTAGCAACCGTCACGCCGAGAGCAGAGGTTCCAAATGGTGTTCCCCATGTCCACCCGACTGGCTTTGATGGTTGTCGAGTCGAGCAGGGGTTCCGTCATTAAAACTGAACCCAGTATTGTCGATTGTCGTGTTTGGAATGCCCGTCATGCTGGTGATGTCTGTGTTGGTGGGAAAGTTAGCTCCCCCTCCGCCAACCGCTCCCCAACTCGATCCGTTATAGACCGTGAACGTACTGGTAGCGACATTCCACAGTGTCCACCCAGGCTTTGGGGTATAGAACACCCACGCGGGCACCTGCGTGTTGGTGCCTGAGTTCGTGACTTGCGTATCCCATACAGCGATGTTTCCGGCCTGTCCTGCCCACCCGCCTGAGGGTGTACCACCTGTCAGGAGATAGGCATCGCCTGGGCTCGGGGTAGATGGGGGAACAATCGTCGTGGCATTGATGACGCTTCCCTGTACGAGCTGGTCAATAGCCTGTAGGAACTGTCGAAAGGAGTCGACATAGTTCTGACCGATATTTGCATTGAAAAGAAGGTTTAGTTTTGGTCCTAAAGCAAGAGACATAATTCCTTTCTGAAGCCACTGGGCTTCGAATATGTAGTGCTGCTACCTTTTGAAGCATTTGGGGAACGCGGCTAGTTCTTCCTAACCAGACGTACCGCCCGTATCTCCTATTGCGAATTGTTTGCTCCGCTGCGGGAAGGGGGCGGAAGGGTCGATGATTGTAAAGTGCTGTCTGAACCACGGCGTTCCTGCGGGGTCTGTGCCAATCAGGTAGAAAGAGCCTCCTCCTCTAAACGTGGCAGTGCCCGCTCCGGTGATGGTTGCGACAATCACGCCCCCGGCGAAGTACGCTTTGTACGTCACCGTGCCGTTGTAAGTTGAGCCTGGATAAACAATCTGTGTGATGGTATAGACGCCATCGCCGCCAAGGGTGACGGAGAACGCGAAATCCATTGCGGTCACGCCTGTCACCACTTGTACTTCCACCAGTGCATAGACCTTGTTCCACGGAGTACCGTCAGCACAGAACTTCGCGATGGTATTTCCGAAAGAGGGAGTGGAGACTTCGAGTGTGCAGCGCCCTGGGTGACCCGTAGCGGTAATCAAACCACTGGTGGAAACAGTGGCGATACTCGGATCGGACGAGGAGTAATACAAAGTTCCTGACTGTACGTTGCCCGCCAAATCTTGCACTGTCGCGGAAATCTGACTGGTCAACTGTTTGGCTGTTCCGTTCAGAGTGAGCGTCACGGTTGGAGCAGCTACGACTACACGGGCCTGTGTCGCCAAGCCTGTCGTAATTTTGGTAGCACTCATTGTTTGCCTTCCTCACCAGTAGCGGAGCATGGAACGAACCTTTCCGCCCCGTTCATGCCGTATGGCTCCCAGCGTCCAGAGACTGGCTCTTCCCAATCCTTGCCGACAGGGCCGGTTGCATGAGGGTTAACTGCACCCGTTATCGTACAAATAGGCTTGTCTTTGCCCGTCCATTCATCAGCACGCGGTCCTGTAGGTGCTGCTTGTTCAGCTCGTGCTCTTAGTGCGCCTTCTGCACGCTTTTTGTTGTAGGCGTTTACTGCTTCCTGATCGGGCTTAGGCTCGTGGCCCCACTCCTGAAAAAATTGCTCTCGGTGTTTGTCATAGGTTGATGTGGTCATCTTCTCTCCGTTACTGCCCGAGGGCACCTCTCACCGCATCCGCGACGGAGGAACCCTTATGGAGCAGTTCACCCAGTCCAGCAGTCGCCGCTGCCGTTCCCGCAACTGCCCTTGCTCTCGCTCGCTGTGCTGCGATGCGTGCAGCCTGTTCCGCCTGAACCTCGGCCCGCTCGCTAATACGCTCAAGAGCGTTCTTGGCTGAGTCAGCGTGTGCGAGTAAGTCTTCAGCGCCAGTACCAACGGCTTGCACAAGTCTTCGCCCGCCGAATCGAGTGTTGTCGTAAAGCTTATTCAAGTTTCTTGAAAACTGGATAGGGTTGATACGCTCTGGTGTAGTCGTTCGAGGCGGTTGCCCTGCTAGACGTGTGATAAATCCGTTCTTATCGACGTACGCCGCAAGTTTGTCTCCCCTGAACTTCGGTTTCTCATCTGCTTCAGCGCCCCAGCGGTTTGCAGCGCTAGGCTCTTCAGCATCCGCAAGAACGAGATTGCGAATCCCTGGACGTAATCCAGTCGTTGAACTCTGCGTCGCTTTGCTCAAGTCTTCGAGGGCGCGGCTCTGCTTGTGAATGCGGGCGGCCTGCTCGGGTAGATCAGGAGGCAGTCCAGCGTCTTTGATCTTCTGGAGTGCGATTTCCTTATTGGCCTTTACCTGGTCGAGAGCTTCGGCATATTGCTGTTGCTTTTCAGGTTCCCCGATTGCGTCAGCGATTTTGTCTGTGAGCTTGCTTATGTCCTCATCGAACTTTTGGAATCGGCCCGGCAGATCTTCGCCTGTGTCCGACATGGACAAAAGGGCGTTATCCATCTGCTGGTATAGACTTGAAGCCTTCGCCCGGACCGCATTTGCCGTGTTCTTCACTACATCACGAATGGACGCAGACGGTTTCACGTCGACGACGCCAGCATCCTGGGCGACTCTATCGATAGTGTCCCTGAGACCCTGGTGTAGGGCATCGTAAACGGGTTGAGGATCTTCGACGGTTTGAGGAATCTCAGCTGGGTACAGCTTGCGGTAAATACTCGGAATGGCATCGCCTGCAAGTGATAGCGTTCCGCCTGCCGCACCAGTCGCCAAGCCTTCTTTTAAGCCCTGCCCCAAATCACCACCAGAGTTGACCGTGCCAATCGTTCCCTGCACTGTGCCTGCTCTAAGACCCACTTGCAGAGCTTTCGCCAGTCGAGGAAACTTCTCGATAGCCTTCGCGATCTTTCCTGACTGTTGCATCAGATCAGATAGCGATACAGCCTCAGTACCAGCCTTGAGGGCCTCACCACCTGCAAGGAACTGCAGGACATCGCCAGCAAGCGAACCCGCCCCGCCAGCGAATGGGTTGGCATTCTTTGCCTGGGTCAGTTGCTGCTGGTCTGATTCAAGAGTGCTCTGCACGCTCTTTGGTGCGTGTACGATCTTAGCCGCGCCTTGGGCGGTTTTAACGAGGCTTGTTCCCGTACCCGCGACTGCTGAGGTGAGAGCGTTCGGAGTCGCGTCGATATCGTTGGGTGCGACTTCACTCGTATCTTCCACCGGAGCCGCAAAAGGATTCCATCTTGGCTTGCTGCCCCAGTTGATAACGACTTTATGGGACTCCGGGTGCAGTCCCATAACTGTACCGGTATGCCCGTTGACATGTACAAGCGTTCCCGGTGCAAGCGTCTGGCCGCTTGGAGTCTGGAACGAGCCGTCATGTTGCGCGGCAACCTGATCGAAAATGTCTCCCTTGGGTGCGGCCTGGGCTGCCCGACTCGTGGGCTCTGCCTCTGGAGACATCAGCGGAGCGACCCCGGCCTGAGGAGGTATAACGGGTCCGGGTCCGCTCACCGACAGCGCGGGAGACTGATTGGTACTGTCCGCACTGCTCGGATTCTGTTGTGCTGCTACCTGATCGAAGATGTCACCCATTTAGAAAACCCATCCCATCTTTTGGGCGGCAGTTCGTGCAGCGGCTGCACTGCCGTACTTCTTGACGAACTTCGCAGCGGTGCCCGCATCGATCTGCTGTCCGTTGCCCTGGGGAAGGACGATGTAGTCGCTGCCATCAACGCCTCGCGGCTTACCCGCATTGGCGAATACACCGGCAGATTGGCGAGCTGCGTCAACCGCAGCAAGACCCGCCTGCTGGCCGTTTTTGTAGCCGTTCAGCAGTTGATGCGCGGCCTGCTCTTTGTTCTGGTACGACCGTGAACCGTGGATGCCCACAGCGGCCTGTCCGTAGTTGTCGAGAGCTACTCCGAGACGAGCAAGGTCCTTATCGTTGTTTCCGGTGAAGTTTTCACCTCGGGTCAGCATGCTGTCCACGGGTCCAACCAAGTCAGGCCGTCTGTTCAGAGCGTCCTGGATGATTCCTAGGTTCAGGTTCACCGAATCGGCGAGCTGCTTCTTCTTTCTCGAATCCGCGTCCAGCGTCACGCTGCTACGGTCAAGGTTCGGGTGATGCTGGGACAGATAGGCTTCAACCGCTGTCTTGGTTTTCTTATCGCTGATCTGATCCAGCGTTCCGTTCCCGGACGCGATGCTCTCGGCAAGCTGTTGCACCGGTCCGCTCGAATCACTACCGCCAGCAGCTTCCGCAGCGGTCTTGGTATACGGAAACTTGGCCCGTGCTTCTGCTCCAGCTGTGCTGGCCTTCTGTGTGACTTGATTGGACTGGAAAGTCTTGGCAGCGTCTACGACATCCTGCGAGAAAGCACCCTTTGGAGCCGACAAGATAGCCTGAGCGGTCTTGTCGTCAGGGATACCGTTAGTGCGGAATCCGTTCTCAGTATCGACGTGAGCAGTCCTTCTGTCGAACGCGTCAAGAGCGTCTCGCCCGCCGTAAGCCTGCAACACTAATCCCGCCTGGTCCGGGCTTGTCTGCATCAGGTGCGCGATTGCTTCGCCATGATTGTGTCCGCTCGGAGTCGCTTGCAATGCAGCCTGGTAGGCATCAAAGGCTTTGCTTGTCATCTGCGGATTCTGACGAACAAGGGCCTTCAAATCGAACGGTTGCCGTCCTTCCGGTGTAAAGTTGCGAGAGATATCACCCTGCGTCTGCTCAAGAATCTGCGTGCGATGTGACAGGGAGGCGATGGTAGCTCCCGGCATCTTTGCATCGGGAGCCGCTTTCATCCAGTTGCTGGGAAGCAAACCCCAACTGACAGCACCTTTAATCGTGTCGCTCGGGCCATTCTCGTCAGCGACAGGTACTTTCGCGTCCTTGCTGACAATGGAGTACGTATTATCGAAAGCCTGAACGGCTCCGGGCGTGTCCTTGTCTACGATTCTTCCGTTGCTCAGCGTATAGACGGGCTGGCCGTTGGAATCACGACGGGGCACCACTCCATCCGGGAGCCGGTAGTACCCGGTGACTGGGTATTTCTGCAAGTCCTGAGCATCTTGCTCTGATAGGTTGGACGCAGTAATGGACTCGCCATCGGCGAGGTGTGACAGTTGCTGTTCACTTGCTTTGACGAGTGCCTGATGACTGTCAAAGTCCAACTTTCCCGTTGAGATGGCAAGATTGCGCATCCGCAAGTTAGCCTCCATCACCTGATATTGGCGAGCGGCATCCTGTGAGGCTTGTGCCTCTTGCTGCTGCTTTGCCTGCTGTTGCGCCTGTACTTGATTAGAGAATCCAGCAGCAGCAGCCCTTCCTACTACACCGGGTCCGGGGGATGCCCCTAGTCCCGACGCTCCTCCGGCAATGGCCTCCAGGGCCAACGCCATAGCAATGTCTTTGCCCGACATCGGAACTTCGGTGCGTGTGGCCTCGCCTGTGTTCGGGTCGATGGTGGTCCGGGTTCTAGGCCCTCCAGCGAGAGCCTGGGCGACCGTATGGAGAACGCCTGCACGCATTACCGATGGGTGGTTTGCATTAGGATTGTTTGGGTCTACGCCCTTCGGTACGGGAGGCTGTTGTGGCTGGTTAGTCGCACCTCTATTGCTCACCATCGTCTGTTGCAAGGGCTGAGTTTGGGCAGTCTGGGGCTGCTGCATTGCGCTTGTGTCCTGGGCGGGTTGTGTCAGGGCTTGGGCTGCAAGAGGGGCCTGCTGGTCCGCAGGTTGCGTTGTCTGTGTTGTCTGTGGGTCGGGTGCCATTAGTGTTCCTTCGACTGTCTGTCGCTCAGTGAATCTCGGACTGCCGCGAGTACCTTCCGGTTGAGCTTTTATCTGCCGTGAGTCGTAGTCTTCGCGCAACCATCAGAATAAAATCTTCATTCGGATCGGTGCCCGCTTCCGTAGGCTGTTTTGTGTTTGTACCTGTCATTGACTTCTTTCCCTACCGCATTCCATGAATAACATCCCCGATCTTCGGGACAAACCGCTCGCCGAACACTAGGCGACGAAAAGTTTCAGCCGAACACCGGTCGAGCTGGTACTGGGTATAGGTAGCTCCCGTACCTGGGTCCGTGGCGACGATGTCAAGCGTGTACTTATCCCAGGCTTTCCGCTTTTCCTGCTCTGGATCTACCTTTGCAACTCTTGCGGGCTGTGTCCTTGGCTGCGGTTCCGAGATTGGCTCGGGGGGAGGGCCGGTTATGAGGCCGTACGTCTTGAGACGTTCGTAAGCTGCTTGCAGTGTCTTCTTGCTGACGATATGCACACCGTTTCGCGAAAGATAATCGCCAAGGATTTGTGTGTTTGCGTCGCACCGAAAATAGCCTGGATTGGCCTCTACAAACTGCCTTGCGTGATCTGCATTGAAGATATTCGCATCAGGCCAACTCATTTCAAGCTGCTTAGTCTCAGGGTCTACATAGAGCTCATCATCTCGTTGCGTCAGAATTCGCTCGCGGATCGTTTTCGCCAGTTGCTGGTGTGCCTGTTTATAGGTTTCCTCGGCTTCGCGTAGGGGCCGCTCTTCCTCGTCTTTTCGCTTACGTTCGGCTTCAAGCTGTTCAGCTTTTTCCGCCTCTTGCATGGTTCTTAGTTCACGAAGGGATACCCACTGTCGATGTGACATTGACATTTTCTTTCTCCTCTTACCTACCTACCACGGCACAAGCCCTGAGACGGTCAACTCGCCTGGGTCTAACTCACCGCGTCGTACTGGGTACGTTGGCCGATTCGCTCGCTCTTTGGCGGCCTGGTTACATCCTGCCCACTGGCACCAGTCACTGTTCAGGCCAACCAGACGCGCATGATCGAGGTCAAACTCTCCATTGCACGCACTTCGAAGGCATCGCACTCGATAAACCAGCGGATTCCCCCGCGCCACTCGCACCACCTTTAGGTTGTGAAGCACTGTCCCCTGCGGTATTGCCTGCTCGTAGATCATTAGCTCTCCTCCTGGATCGGCCAGAACCTGATAAGCCTTGCGCATTCCAGCAGCTCGCGGGCGTCACTGCACTGTGCCCCACTCCAGAACTGATCCGCCAGATAACCGCAGGAGCGCTCGGGATTGGCATCTCGAAAGACAAACTTGACACTCTTACCGATTCTCTTGGGACCTACGAATGCATCCTCACTGAGGCAGTAGACGAGAAAGCTCGCGAGTCCGAGATGTCCGGTTGTGTAAGTCTTTACCGTGTCGCTCAAAACTATTTGCTCCTCTGTCGATAGCCAAGGTCCACGTTGACCGCTGGGAACAACTGGTATCCAAGAGGGCTTCGGTCCTCGATACTGATTCCCTTCGTGGGTAGTATGCCAATCGTTCGCTGATGTCCACACTCAAGCCATATCTTGGCGTCTTGAAGTTCCGTCACCGTCTGGACTTCATTGCATGTCGGGCATAGCATCCTGATACTTCTCTTCACTCGAACTCCGTACCGGTACAACAGCGCTGCTCAAACTCAATACGGGCGCACGGTTGGCTCTAGGCCAAGATTGTTTTCCTATGCTCGTGTACTGGGTACAAACTTGACGCTGCTCAAACCGGACACCCTCCGGGTATATTCCCGATGGCCTGATAGACTTCTGCGGGCATCCAGCCTGATTTTGTTTTCCACTATGTTCAGAGCCTGAGATAGGACTTCTGAGAGATTTATTTTCAGTCGGGTTGTACTGCCAGCTCAGCCGCTTCCATATCCACTCTTATGGCCTGCCGCTCTGCCGATTCCACCTGGGCTTTATCGAGCAACCGCGCCTGTTCCTGGGCGGCCCTCACTGACGGAAGTCCGTACACCTGGCGGATCACCGCGTTCCACCGCGTACGGTGCTTCTTCAACCAGCCTCGTGTCATGATCTTGGCTCGGGCGTAGAGCCTGGTAGTCAAGGACGCCTTGCCTGGTTCAGATAGTTCATCGATGTGTTCGAAGACCCAAAGCCAGACCTCCTGGCCAATCTCCTTTACGAGTTCAGGGTAGTCGTCATACTTCGATGGTTCAGCCGCGTGTCCCAGCGTCCGCCAGATTGCAGCGTAGACAGAGCGCTCTGTTTCTCGCTTGAGCCCGTAGAAGGATCTCTGCGGCAAGATGATGCTCGTCGCCCATTCGAGGAATACCGGTTCTGTAAGCGAGCCGCTGTACCGGGACAGTTGCCGTTCAATGCCGTCTAAGATTTGTCCGGGGTCTGCCGGGAGGGAGAGTCTCGGGTCATCACTGGCTATGGCAAGCAGCTGGCTATAGGCGTCTGCGAACAGCCTCGCGACTTGTTGCAGCCTGTCGGTGGGGTTGGGGGGTGTGGTTAGATCGGGGGAGGAACCGGGCCTTTGGCCTGGGTGGAATTCATTACTCATTGCGTCCTTTCGATAGATTTGAATCCGTCGTGCTGGGCAGTGCGGTCGTGCCGTTACAAGTTCCTAAGCAAAGCGTCGACTTCTTCGATGGTGGTCGGCATTTTCCCGGACTCTACGGCTGCCTTGGCGGCCTCGTGGAACGGGTCACCCGCCTGGGCAACCGAGAAAAATGAGTCCCAGAATTGATCGTACCGAAGCACAAGAGTTTGCAGCAGTTCGGCAGCTTTGAGCGCCGCTTCCCTGCTGGCGGGCTGTCGCGAATACCAATGGCTGAGTGTGTCTAGTGCTCGTAGCAGAACTTCGGTTGGTGGTGGTGGCTGTGCGCCGTCCGGTTTGCGCTCTATGAGTTCGGCGGCCATACAGGCGAATCGGCTGAAGTAGTGGTCAGTTGTATTTTTCATTTGTGATTCTCCTTTTGACTAGTACTGTGTACTTCCACGCCCCGAAAGTGATCGGCCTTGTATATTCCGGCTTTGATCTTGTCCTTCAACACCAGAAGGCTGGAACTCTGCAGGTAGCTCAACATCTCTTCGAGGCACATATTCCCCTTCATTTGAACCCTCTTACGAGCGACGTCCTTTATCGCCTGCACCAATACGTTCAATGGCCAGTCTTCAACTGCCACCATCCAGTACTCGACTCCAACCGGCAGGGATGGGAAATAGCTGTCCCAAATCCTCACCAGTTCGTCTGCTCGCTTCCTCTGTTTCGTGATTTCGGCAATCATTGAACTGTCTGTGCTCCTTTCGCATATTCGTTCGTGTCATCACTCACCCCTGCGATACCGTTCCACCGGAGTAGGATTGCGTTCCCTTTGTCGCCGCCCTTCTTAGTGAGAATGAATCCGGATTCAATCAACTGGTCGATTCGGTCTTTCGTTGCGGCCCCTGCACCTCCAACCTTCTTCACCAGCGTCATCTTCGGAATGTCCGGACTCTCTCGCAAGAGTTGCTCGATTTTCGTGTCCAGTTCGATGATTCGAAGTTCGGCGAGTCCCTTCTTAGCTTGAGCAACTTCGTCGGCAACCGTCCTCCCAAGCGTCGAGTTCAGCGTATTCGGATCGAAAATGAGGAAGGTAGGCTCGATTCGTTTGCCTTTGCGGACTGTCGCATGAAAGATTCTCCGGCTGTCTTTGTCGCTCACCTGCTCTAGGTAGAGCTTGGCGTCTGTTCCGGCAGGGATGAAGGTGCTGCCATTGATGCGGGTCAGCGATAGACCCTCGTTGGTTGATTTGTTGTAATGAGCGAGCAACAAGAAAGCAGTGTTCGGATGCAGAGCACAGACCGAGTTCGCAAACTGGTCGAGCGCGTCTCGCATGTCCTTGGATTTTTCCAGCTCGGAGTCTTTCATGAAGTCGGCCAGCGTCTCGATGACTACCAATCGCGTGTCAGGACGCTCCACCAAACTCCTGAGTAAGATCGTTTGATTATCGTCTCCGGGCTTTGGGAGGATTATGGAAAGTTCGCTCGTGTTGACGAGTCCTGCCTGGACGAGATCCTCTCGTATGTCCTGTGGAGAATCTTCATTCTTCCAGAGAATGACATGGCCTTGTACCGTGGCGCGGTCAAGGAAGGGGACTCCGTTGGCGACGGCAAGGGCGAGCTGATGAGCGAGGGTACTTTTCCCGGCTTCGGGAAGTCCGCAGAGAAGGGATGGACGTTTGCGACCGGCCCTGATGAGGCCATCGACTATCCAATCGGTAGGTTGGGATGGGGGTAACGCGAGGATTTCTGAGGTTGACAACATTGCTTTCCTTTCCGCGTAGGCGCAGGGGGTCCGTTGTACTGGACTACCTTTGCTAACGACAGGGTGATACATACTGCTTTGTCGCTTACTGCTGACTAGTTACGGAGACGTCTTGCCTCCTATAAACAAGTTCTAGAAGATGGCCCCATCCCACTGTTCTCGGCGGAAGTTTGAACCATTCCGCTCGGCTGACATTGCCATTCGGTTTACTGCGTTCATTCTTGAGAACAGAGTCAGGCACACAGGAACAGAGAGAATAGAGAACAGAATGTTTGATTGTGTTCTCACTTTCCACTAAGTCATTTATTTTCAAGAGAGAGAGAGAGAGTCTATATAAACCTCCCCTGTCTTTCTGTTGCTCTCTGTTCTCTGTTCTCTGTATTCCTGCGTACGGAGATCGCAGCACAGTAAGAGTTGAAAACCAGAACAGATGCGGGATTCAAACTTGCGCCGAGAACAATGAAAAGCCACGAGCGCGGGTACGCTGGGCTGGGTACGTCAGAGCACTGGCACGGGAAACTAGGGTGAAGCCTCTTCTACTCGCTTTGGCGCTTCACGAGCTGTATCCCTCGGGGAGAGGGTCGCGCTTAAAAGATACTTTAATTGTGAATAGATCTTAGCATGTATGAGCGCAAAAAGCAAGCACTTTCTTTGGTGATTTCATCAGTCGTATTCATAGGTCGAGTGAGTTCCTATTAACTACTCAGCAGCACGAATACACTTCCTCTTAACTCTTTTGGGAGACTGGTACTCAACATTACAGTCGTATTGTTTAGAGAGGGTCTGCGCTGCATTCACCCCTGCGAACCCAGGTCCGCAGGTTGTGACATTTTGTCAAAATGCGAATCCTCCGACTTACCCGGTTAAATAACCCGAATATATTTATATTGTTGTCAATAGCAGTAACCATACGGTAAACATAGTTAGCTAACGCGTTAATGTACTTAGGTGACGTTTGCAAACGGCCACCGTCATGGTCTCATCATGATTGTCGGGCGGTGAAGTGAAGCGGCCCAACCTGGAGGAAGTATGGAAATCAAGACCGACGAGGACATCTTGAAGGAGCACGGCTGGTCAGAACTGGGCCGCCAAGCCTATTACAGTGCCCAACCGCATTACGATTCAGCGCCCTCAACGCTCAAAGCTAGCTGGGCAGCTCACTACATGGCGCTGTGGGCAAAAGCCTACGAATCAAAATCCATTTCCATCGCTGATATAGAGCGACATCGGAAGCAAACAGGATACACAGGACGCGGAGCCGTTGAGCGCTACGAGGACGAAGTATTGTGGCCGTTGGTGAGGCAATCTGAAATCCAAGTTCGAGCGGCTGAACAACAGCGGAGGACTCGGACGGGTAACGTCATCCCCTTCGCGGCTCCTGCATCCCTGTGATACTGGTACACGATCACTCCCCCGGCCCGTACTCCGTCACCATAGGACCCGGAGACAAGCGGGGCGGTCGTGAGACGCGCTTAGTGGGTACGCAGGATCTCGTCCCATACTGTGGCTATAGCACTGCTTTGCTCTTCCTGTGCTTCCTGTGCCTCTTGTTCCTCCGATGGACTCAGGGTGCCTGCTACGGTACTCAGCTCGTCCTTCAAACGTTTCTCCAGTTCCCTCTCCTCCAACAGCTCCTTGACCGTCTTCCGGTCTCTCTTGGGGCTTGTCCATCCTGGTAGCAGCGTGCCGGTCTGAATCGCGTGTATGAGTTCGCACGCCCTGAAGCGTTGCGCCCAGGGTAACTTGGTATCGGCTACCGCCTGGTTCAATGTACGCAGTACAGTCTGATATCGTCTCCGACTTACTTTCATTTTGACTCCAATCTTGTCTCCATTGTTTAGAGTCTGAAACGCCTGTGAGACTGGAAAATCTTTCAGAAATCTTGTACGTATCCCGTCCTTAGTGCGGACGTATGGTACCTGTAGCGGGTACGTATCGTGTACAGGAGTGGAATATGGGACCCTATGGGACCCTTTGCGTTCTATAGAGAGGCCGCTTTTGGCCGCGCCTTGCCGTCCGCGAGCTGAACACCCCACGGGGGCTCCCTGCCCCACCCCTCGAATCGAAAAAGGGGACCCGTAAAGCCCCCAGGGTACTCAGAGGATTCGTTTGTCAGGGGGGAGTGTGGCAGGAGTGAGGGGGAGAAAAAGCCCTGGAGAGGCACACGGCGTACTGGTACCGTCCTGCAAGATGGTGCGGAAAAGTAGGATGGTCACCCTCCGAGGACAGCTACACGCCAGCAGATGAAAGCACACGCGAGACCTGCACGGCTGACCATTGTCCGCCCCTGGGAGCCGCCTCTCCATGCTCATTGAGGTAATCCGCTATTCCACGCAGAGACGCAGCACCAGCGGCCTTTGCGGCCTCAATCGTGGGGAGAATATCGCTTGCGTGCTTCTGTGCCTTTGCAGAGCGAACCGCAGCGGATGCAGCCACTCCCTTGGGTGATTGCGATGCGATAACTCCCGCTCTATCACCACCTAACTGCACTCCGCGAGCTTTGGCAGCCTGTAGAGCGGCCTTAGTACGTGCAGAGATCATCAGGGCTTCGTGCTCGGCAACAGCCGCAAGAATGTGGACTGTGAGCCGATTCGCCTGGGGGAAGTCTACGGCTGTGAACTCGACGCCTGACTCCATCAGGTTCGAGATGAAATTGACGTTGCGGGCCAACCGGTCCAGCTTCGCGATCAGAAGCGTCGCCTTTCGCGTACGGCACAGTCTGAGGGCTTCGGCAAGCGTCGGCCTGTCGTTCCGCTTCCCTGACTCAACCTCAGTAAGCTCCGCAAGTAGTTTCCAGTTCCCGCCGTTGAGGTAGGTCCGAACTGCCTGTTGCTGGGCTTCAAGTCCGAGGCCGGATGCTCCCTGCTTTGCTGTACTGACCCGGTAATAGCAGACAAATCGACCGTTCATGAAGCCTCCGAGACGCTTGTAACGTTTCCCTGTACGAGCGTTGAGATAAATGTAACGGGTTAGCGGCAGCCTGTAAACAGCACTCTAGTAACTCGATAGATACTGAAAATAATAGCCTTAGCGATACTTATATGGGAATCGGTATATCTGAAATGAGCGAGGGAGCGAATCACGATAAGGGAGGGTTTGGGCAGGCCGGGTTTCTGAAGAAATGCACTGTCAGGATACCGTGTACCCCAATCTGACACTTACGTATGTGGATAACAGGGAATGGGTTACGGCGAAAAGGAGTGAGGTGAGAGTTAAACGACAAATGTAGGGCCCGGTCGGTTGGGCGTTTCTTCCTGGAGGCCGGGGTCAGGCCTGGCAAGAGCGTGGTAGCGTATTCCCATGCTTAAAGGGCTCGCGCTCTATTCGATATTGGCAATGCCAATAGTCTCGCAAATGGTAGGAGTCTCGGTATTGCTCCCAGACCATACTTCCAGCGCCGAAGGCAAGCAGGCACATTCCAAAGATGACCGCAGCGTGCCCCCTCCAGCCACGCCAGCGGAACCCTCCCAAGCACATAACTATGTAACCAACAATGCCGCAACCCAGCCCTTGCCCCAGAACGATGAATGGATTCGGGGCGGCGTAATCGTCAATGCCGTATTGGTAATTATCACCATGGGAATAGCATGGACCGGCATCAAGCAGGCGAAGGCCGCTCTTCTCAACGCCCAGAATCTCGCCAACTCTGAGCGCGCACGAATGACTGTCGATGGAGAGACGATGGGCCATTCCATTGAACTTAACGCCAAGAACGTGGGCAGGGTTGCAGCCGAAGTAACCTATACGCTTGGATTTACTGAAATACTCCCGTACGGCGAGAAGCTCCCCGGAGTTCCGAAATACATCGGCTCCGAAATGCCTGTCGAGGTAGAAGACTGGGTCTCTCCAGGATGCTTTATAAACATTCTCAAGGACGACGAACTGAGAATGCTTGTAGATCTTAGCGATCGCGCTGTTCGAGATGCTATCCGGGACAAAAAAATTAAGCTTTGGGCCTACGCGAGAATTTGCTATCGGGACGGAATTTCCTCAGTCATCAGGGAGACCCGTTTCTGTTTTAGCGTATCCATCCGGCAAGACGGATACCCTCTTCTCGTAAGGGATGGGCCACCAGCTTACCGCCTGGAACTCTAAACCTGTCCCCCAAGCGGATAACAGTGCTGAATGTACTGATACATCACGGGAGGGAGCTGTGAGTTGCAAGGTAAAGGCTCGACTAGTGGAGGAATACTCGGCGGTCACGTTAGCTTTCTCGAAGGCAGTGCAAGAGCAGCACGGAAAAGTCGGAACGTCTCCAAGGGAGGAATCCAAGCGGCTGGAAACAATCTCGTCCGAGGCCCGCGTGAAGGCAGCGCAAGCAAAACTGGCCTTGGAGCAGCACATCGCCTCTCATGGTTGCTGAATCCATGGGGGCTGTTCGACCTAGTAAGGCGTGGGATATACTTTTTCCCGGATTTCTCCCTCCCTCAATCACAATCGCCCGAGGGCTCCCGTATTTACCCTGTACGTGACTGTTGATAAATATAGGGCCGTATCGCCGTGGATAATTATCCCCTCAAGACAAGTGCACTATGAGCATGGATAGAGCATTCTTCCCTGAAAGCTGGAAGCGAATCGACCGGGCAGGATTTCACCTCAAATCGTTCCAGACTGAATGGGAGAGAGTCGCTAATCCAAACTCCTACGAATTCGTGACTGAGCCAAATAGCGATTGGACAGCTGGCTCCCTCCAGGCGAGGGCAAAGGGATCTCGGGAAAATACTCTCGCTCTTGAGCTGGGAGAGTTCTTTTACAACATGCGCGCTGCTCTGGATTCCACTATGTATCAGACGGCAATATTCCTCGAACACCCCAATCCGCCCACGAAAGCAGATAGCCTCGAATTTCCCATTTGCAACACCGAGGAGCGTTTTAAGAAAGCATCCATGGACAAGCGAGGATTCCCAGCAGAGATCGTTGATTGGATTACGGCGATACAGCCGTACAACGCTCCAAATACGACTGACCCCAGTACTCGGGAACTCATGAGGCATTTGCTCTTGCTTCATGATTGCGCGAGGAAGGACAGGCACCGGCTCCCCCATGTTGTCGCAGCGTTCCCCACTCACATCAGTTTCAAATTCCACGTTTCCCCCACCACGCTCCAAGATTTGCAATCACAAAGGGGTCCGGGTCAATTTTTTGGAAAGCGAGGATATCGATTCTTCTTCTTTGAAATCCAAGGAGCCGATCTGACGCGAGAATGCAAAATTAAGCTGGAAACCGAGCTTCAGTTGGAGGTATCCGTCGACCAAGTCATCGTTCCACCAGGAGGGACCTTTAACGGAGAAATCATGGGAATATGCGCCGCCGTCGAACACGTGGTGGGGTTTTTTGAATCGGGGTTTCACTTGTAGCAACATCTACCTTTCCGCCTAATTACCTCGCCGTGAGATTTTCGCCTTTTGTTCGCCTATACTCTCGACATGTCCCGTTACGACCGCGCCTCGCACCGCGTCTACATGTACTTCTTCCAACGCAGCGGCTGGCAGGTTCAGTTCCTGGAGGCGGACCTCAAAACCCCACTCCCCAAGAAGGTCACGTTTGCCCACCCTGACAAGATCCGAGAGCTAGCACGCAGAGGAGAGGCTCTCGGTACGCTGGAGGCAAAGCAAGCGTTGGAGAGTGCGATAGAGACCGGCAGAGGTGGCGTGTACTTGCGGCTAAATGCGGAACAGTATGGAAGGTTGAAGCGGCCCTAGAAGGGGCTTGATAGTACATTGTTTGCATCCCTCAAGTCTTGCTTTGCCTGTTCTACGCCACGCGGTTCCAGAGCCACCACAACGGATAGGAAGAGCGATGCCGGATCAAAATATCAGTTACAAGGAAATCAACCGCAGGAAGCTAGAGGAATGGAACAGCCTCACGCCTCAGCAGCAAATCGAAGCCCATCTTCGCTATCAAAGAAACGAATGGATTCGCTACGGCTTAAAGCAAATCCTCCCGTTCGTCATCATTGCCGGTATTTTGATCCGCGATCTCTTCACTGATCACCTCGTAATGCGGTACAACCCAGCAACGGAAAGCTACTCAGTGGACCCAGTCATGTGCGTATTGATGGTACCCGCTCTCGGTTTAGTTTGGATGTTCATCTCGATCATCCCGGACATGTTTTAGAGAGTGGCCTGATACAGCAGAGACTCCCTATCTCCGGGCCGTAAGGTCGGTATGGAGTGTATGTACTGGGTACGTACTCGACATCTTGTACCCTTTGAACATCCACTCCAGGTTTTAGGACGGCTTACCTGAATCACCGTACTGATTACTTGGAAGAGAGAGAGTGAAACGATGCCTTTTCGCGCCAATGTCATCAAAGTCATGATCGCGTCGCCTGGCGATGTAACCGAAGAACGAGCAATAGTGACCGACGAGCTTCACGGATGGAACGACGTGAACGCCTCAACACGGCAGTCTGTTCTGTTACCGGTGAAATGGGAAACGCACAGTACGCCCGAACACGGGGCACACCCACAGACAATCATCAATCGCCAACTGCTCGATGATGCAGATTTACTCATCGCAATCTTCAGCACACGTATCGGAACTCCTACCAAAGAACACATGAGCGGTACCGTCGAAGAGATCAAGAAGCATGTCGCCACTGGCAAGACCGCGAAGATCTACTTCTCCGATGTACCGGAACACCCAAGCTTGATCGACACGAATCAGCGCATTTTACTGGAGGAGTTCAAGAAAGAATGCCGAGATACCAGCCTGTATGCGGGATACGACAGCTTACGGCAGTTTAGGAGGGATTTTAAGCGTCATCTAGAACTGGAACTTAATCATCCAAAATATCGCTGGCTTTCGTCACCTGATCTTTCGTACGCAAACCGACAATGAACCGATTAGTACGGACGCGCTTGAGTTGCTCCGAGCCGCAGCAAACAGCGACGACGGTTCCCTACACTACACACAGATGATCGGCGGGCTCGGACTACTTGCGGGCGATCGGGACTTTTTCGATGGCTCGCCTCGATCAGAGGCGAAGTGGAGAGCGATGCTATACGACCTCGTGCGACGGGGTGCGCTCGAAGATATGAAGGGCGGCGAATACCATGTAACAGCATTTGGTTACGACATCGTCGACCAGGCGGACGCGAAAGAGAAGGTTCCATAGGAAACGGAGGTCGCTATGACCGTCACCGGTCCACCCAATGGACAGATTCTTCTGGTGAAATCGAACCATTCACTACACCTTACCCAGTTGGATTTTCTCACTCCCACAAATGCTTCCGTATCTTCTCAATCGCTTTTCCGAGGATGGGGATGACATTCGAGTGAAGCTAGACCACAGTAAGATTGTCGAACTTTTCAATGCTCCCCGCACTGAGCGCAATCTTGACCTATCCGGCCCTGCGAAACTGAGACTTTCGTTTAGGGCAGATGATGCCAGACGATTTTAGATGTGATGCTCATCCCCACGAGCGTCAACAATAGGCAGTGGATCACTCTCACAGGATCGACCAACTTTGAGGTATAGCGAACCAGATGCGGAAGTTTTTCTCTGTGCTCGTAGGCATAGAAGAACACGGAGTCTACGCTGCGTATGCAAATGAGCGGTATTTTGCCGATCTTCGCGCCAAACTTGAGGAGAAGCGGCATACGCGCAGTAAGTAGAAAAGCCGCCCGGCAAGACGGCTCTCTGAGTTTGTGGTCCGCACAAACTATCGCATGGAGTGTGTCCGAATGCAACCTAACGCCCTTGTATATAGGATTAACTTATCAGTTCGATCTGGCCTAACAGGGAATCCCAGACTCCGCGCGGCAAGGCTGGTCCGGACGGGGCAAGGGCAATAGGGAAAAGGCGGGCCCTAATCGGCCCTTTTCTATTTAGCTAACTCAAGCGAAATCCTTTCACTGCCCTTCATCTGATACTCCTGTTTGCAGGCGGGACAGTGAACTGCAAACATTGTTGATTCCAGTTCTCTCATCGCACCTGGGGTCTGGTGGTGCGACTGTTCACTCTTGACCTTGCACCCATCCTTCGGGCAAGAAAAAGTGAGCACCAGTGTTACGAGCTTCCCGCGTTTCTTCTCCTTCATCTTGTCTTCCCCATTTGGCTGGTCTTTTAGCTAAAGCTTATGGAACTCTAAACAAAGAGAGGCTATTGCCCGTCATTATATCGTGGGTTTCTTACGGGGTAGATTCCATCCATCCACCAATTCTGTTACGCCGGGAATTAGTTTTTCGCGCATGGCCGGATAGTCCAATAGGTCGCTCACCCGATCCTGCTTGAGTAGCTTTGTCTGCCATTTATAGTTTGGCGTCTTGTCCTGCTGGCTTACGCACCAGGCATATAGATCAGCTAGTTGAAGCGCTGGCGAGCACCGCATGTCGTCAATCTCGGCAATTTCTATTATTTTTTCCAAAAGTGGCAGATGTTTACGCGCCTTCTTACTGTACCTCCGGTCGTAGATATACCTGCGGTAAGGCTCGCTCCTATCGAAGAACATATGATAGTAATTGGCTCCCATGTGATTTTCTCCCCAATTCAACACTTGATATAAAGCCTGCGTTGCGAGAGCCTCGGGAGCAGTCTTTGGTCCTTGATGTGGACTCTCGCTTCGGATTCTCAAGAAGTCCTTGAGGACAATCGTTATGGTGTATGGATACAAGCCTAAGCGACCAGGATTACCGGGCCGCACGGGCTTAGCGACATGCTCACTGGCGATCCTCACGCAATCTCTAAGAAACGCATCTCTCTTCTTTTCGTCCCATCCCTCGTCCCTACTAAATGGTTCGTTTCCCGTTACAGCATCTGTTGTATGCAGCCACCCAGCATGATGTTTTCTGAGATTCCTTTTCCATTCCCGCTCGAAGCTGTTCCATTGATTCTGAGTGCCTGTTATCGTTGCCAGTGTGGCAACGTCGTATTGGGTGCTGTCGCACTGATTGCCACCGTCGAAAAAACTTCTCAGCGAGATGAGCATATGACCTTTTGCCAACTTCCAATCGAAGCCAACGGTTGATTCAATGATAGCTGCGGGATTTAGCGGAAGGATGAAAGCGACTGAGCGAAAACTCTAGTAGCGATGGAGACTCGGGATCGACTTGGGAGATTACTGGAAACGTCTGGAATCACTAGGCGCGAGCGCCATCGAGGAACGACTAGTCACCATGACCGGTGCGCGCTTTTTTCATTCACTGGCTCGCCTTCACTTGCAACTGTGCAATAAGAGTCTGCACCGCGCCGTCCAGTTCCGGGTCTGTCCGTCGCTTCTTGTCGAGTACTGCTATGGATTGTCGAATTGATGTGTGGTGCAAGTTGCCAAAATGGCTTCCAATTTCCACTATAGATAATTCCGTGAGTTGATGAGCCAGGAACATGGCGAGTTGGCGTGCGATTGCCGTAACCCGCGCACGGCTTGGTCCATGAAATTCCTCTACGGGTAGGTTGAAGTATTCGGCCACCGCGATCTTAATCGCTTCGATCGGAGTGGCTGTCCCGATTTTGCCTCCATGGATTGTAGGGCTCATCCCTCGGAGACCAAGTGCTTGCGGATTTCATATACGGATCGTTCAATCATCCGGAGTTCCGCAGCCAAGGCATCGTTGTGATACTTAAGACTTAGGCCATTATCGAGGCTTTGGGCTGCTTCTGCTAAGCGCTTGACTTGTTGGCGTACTTTTTTACGCTGTTCTTCATCCATCGACTTCACCCCTTTAGCCGCAGGAACACCGACGAATCTCATCAGATCTTAACCCCAATTCCGAAAAAGTAGTCTGACGACCCCCTCCCCTACGGCACGGCGAGGCACTAGCTACAAAAGGAAATGGCACCCTGGTTGATAGCAACCATAGTGTTGACGTTCATAGGTGGCGTGCGTCTTAATCATCCTTTGCGGCACCGTCCTATCAGGCAAACGGCTGCCGCTTCGCCGTCGCCGTCCACGTCTCCGTCGGAATTGAGCTCGACTGCCCGTTTTGATCGATATACTCCACCGTAAGCTTCGGCCCATCGACGGTAAGGAAGACGAAGGAACTAATGGCGTTTCCATCGCCCCAGGTGCCGGTGTTAACGCAGGTGATGGGCGTACAACCGGGATCACACTTGACCTCGTTTTCTGCGTCATGTGGGATAGCGCCATTTCCGATAAGCCGTGCCTTGAAACCCGTGACCTTGTCGTCGTAGACGATGGCGCGGTGCTCATGGCCAAAGAACCAGCCGAATATGGGATTGGGCTGGGTCTGCGTTATCAGCGTCTGGGCGTCCTTGTACAGCGGTCGCGAATCCGAGAACTCCTGCGCATGCGCTGATACGGGCTGATGGTGCGTAAGGAATATTGTTGAGAGTAGAGGCTTCGCCTTCAAATTCCCGACGAGCCAGTCCCATTGCACCTGCACTTCCGGGTGATTAAGGCAGCCGCCTGCATAAGCGGTGTCGAGCCCGATGAACTGCCAATATTCGGTCCGTATTTTGAAGTAGCTCGCTCCCTGCTTGAAAGCCGGTAAAAGCGTCCCGTAATAGTTGTGCGCGCCGCAGAACATCTCATGGTTGCCGTTAAGAGCAAAACTCTTGTACGGCAATGGCTTATTATCCGGCCCGCGTAAAGGCCACATGTCAAGAGATGCCTGACACTCCGCCGCCGTCCCAGCGTAATATGTGTCGCCCAAGTGAATGACGTAATCCGGCTTGCGCGCTGTTATTTGCGCGGCCACCTGTTTGGCAGCGTCATTCGCAGCTCCCCAATCCGCCATGATGGCGATCGTGAATTTCGGATTATGTTCATTGTAGTTGTTGGTCAAAATGTCTGACGAACCGACGAACCGGTGTTTCGGAGTTTTCCATTGGAAAAACGACACGATAGGACAGAGCGCCCAGCGCGGGTCCGCGTCCCCAAATTGTTGCCAGTCATTGGCCACGTTTGCCAAGGCTGGAACAGCCATTGAGTTGGCGGCTTTGCCCATGTTCGTCTGGACGAGACCCACGAACGGATCGCGCGAAGCATAATCCTCTGCGCCGGATTTTGGATCGTTTGCAATATGATCCTGCGAGCTCTGTATCTGGCTGATAAGCTGTTTGCGGTAATTTTCGAGCACATCCGGGTCGATAGTACCGGCCTGATCGGCCAGCGCCTTCATCGTTGCCGGGTCTTTAGCCTGCAGTTTGGCGAGGGTGCTATCGAGAACGTTGGTCACGTTCCTGTGATTGCTGCTGAATATATGAAACAAGGAAGAGTCCTCCCACAAACGCAACTAGCTTAACCCGAAACGAGGAGGTCAGTGAAGCTCGGCCATACAATGATCGACAGAGACCATTATGGCCAGACGACAAACCTCACCAAAAAATGGGTCGCTCCGGCACTCATGCCACAATGGGGGATAGCGCTTCTCCGCCAACAACCGGACTGCTTGAACGCTTCCTTGGGAACGACTATGTCTCGGCTCCTAAGCGACCTGTGAGGGGCGTGAACCTCATCAAACGCCTGCCTTCAACCACCAATTCAACCTGCTCTGCCGGATTGGCCTTCTGCTGCCCCTTTTGCTGGAAGTTGCTGCGTAGCCTTTGTGAGCAGAGACTCGACTTGGGCTATCTTCTGCCTAACAAGTTCGTCCTCAAGAGGACCTCTAAGCCTTCCAGTCGCATGCAGAATTCTTTCAAAGCGAGTACCAAAATGGCGGAAAAAGATCGTGTACCCGACTGCGCTCACCAGAACTGCCTGTATTCCACCGATGAGCCTGACTGCGAAGATTTTCGGCAACTCAGTCCACGCGAATGGCATATACAGAGAATCTAAGATCGCAGTTGAAAATGGGAATGGTTGGCCCGCTATCTTTCCAATCCCCACGTACGAGCAAGCGAACAGATAACTCATATAGATGTAAAAGGGAACCGAAATGGCCAAGGAGACTGCGAACGACCACTTGAGGAACTGGAGTCGATTGTCGTGGATAAAACTGAAGACCGACTCATAGAGCTTGAGGACATTCAACTGGCCTTTGATGTCCTCCTGTGCAGAAAGGCGGTCCCAATTGACTATTTTATCGAGATGGATTTTTATCATTTTCTGCAACACTTCTTCGAGTTTGAGTGTTCCATCTGACTCGCCCGAGAAGATCGTCCATAGCGCACGAAATGCGCTCATCGATCCAAATACAGTCAACAGCACAACAATGACAAGAGAAGGTCTATAGTTCACGGTGAAAATGAAGATTGACCAGAGGAGAGTGAATTTAGAAATCCGGTACAGGATTTCGTCTCGATCCTTCGCCTCCACCTTTGATTGAGCCGTATTTGCGTCTGGGTCCGATGTATTTGCTGGAGGGCGCACGGCGGGGGTCGGTACTATCAGTTGCGGTGGCTTGATTACCGTTCGTTCCTTCAACGCCGAAAAGGTGTACTTCGCAACAAACCACGCTACCCTGCCGGTATATATGAACGGCAAGGAATACACGTACCCCAGATCGAATGCGACCGACCACCATCCGTTGTTGCTAAACGAAGAGTAGTTAACGATGAAAATCAATAGGAATGCGTTGAAGGTGTAGCGCGGTAGTTCTGGAACAGGAAGATGCGGGAGCGGAATAAACTGGGTTACGTAAAGGGCATGTGTCCAGAAAGCAATGGCGAGAAGCTCTCTTATGACTCTCCTGAATACTTTTCCTTTGGAAGTAGTTTTGTCGTTGCCCACGGTGCTTGCCTCATCTTCTGATTTCGCGACTTTTGGGAGCCAAATCCCCATACAGACTTGAAGAATACTGTAACTACTTCATTTTCTTATATAGCCTCTCTGAACCCTTCTTGGCCAGCGTAAGAAACGGGAGAAGTCCTTGCAGGGGTACGGGATCAAGTGGCGCTTGCTTTGGGTCCCCTCTGTAAAAGCATGCTTGCCACGAGGCACCGCCGGGGAGTCCCCCCGGTAGTACTATTCGCGGAGCCTACGCGGCCTGGCCCAGGACCTGCCCGGCTCCTTCCCATTGCACACGCACAGCATCTGCCTCACAAACACCTGCCTGCATCCTATGGGCCCACCTGTAAGCCCCTGTTCCAACTGCGTATTAGGTACTGGCAAGAAATGGGTGAGAATTGGGAGGGAAACGGGTAGGAAACAAGTGGAGCTACGAGGAGGCTATTGACCAACATGTAACCCCGCTCTCTTCCTAGGTATCTCCGTTGGTCACTCTCTGTAAAGCTGCTGACTTCCGCCCGCGCTTGGCGTATAGTCAACCAACTCACAAAACAGACACAGATATGAAAGGTCCCATCCATGAAGACTATTGCCTTAGCTCTCTGTCTTTTCTTGCCGGTCTCCGCTTTGGCTGAGTCAGCCGGTTACAAAGTCGCCTATGACGGCGGCTCTCTCTCTCAGAAGCCTGGTAGCAGCGCAAACCTGTACATCGAAGGAAATACGATACGCCTGACCGAGAAGGGTCAAGTCCTCGCGTCGATCCCGGCAGCATCGGTCACCGAAATCAGCTATGGACAAGACGTTCACCGTCGCGTAGGGGCCGCTATTGGGCTTGCAATGGTGAGCTTCGGTGTTGGTGCGCTTATGGCGCTCACAAAGAGCAAGAAGCATTTCGTCGGCATCACCTGGCAGGATGGAGCCACCAAAGGTGGCTTTGTGGTACAGGCTGACAAGAATGAGTACCGGGGCATCCTCCTGGGCCTTGAAGGCGTGACGGGAAAGAAAGCCGTTGATTCTGACGCTATGACGGTTAAGAACTGATAATCACTGGGTTCTGCTGAAGCGGGAAATGACCATGAATCGTGCGGTGTTTGCAATTCTGTCTGGAGGTTTGATGTTCGGGCTTATGTCGTGCGGCGGTAGTAGCGGCGGCTCGGGAACGATCATCAATCCACCACCCGTTCAAGCCCAGACCTTCAGCTACTCTGCTGCAGCCCTCGACGGCACCTACACGATATCAATGATCGAAGGCGACGACGCGAGTGCAGTTTCGCCAGTGACTTTCATTGGAAGCCTGGTCTTTGATGGTGCGGGGAACATTAGTTCAGGAACGATCAATGGAGCAACCACTACCTATGGCGGCGTGGCAAGTGGGGTTACTACCGCATGTCCGCTAACTGCTAGTGGAAAATATACCCTTTCAACCAATGCCACCGGCACGGCTACGTTGACTCTAGCTGGTGCCAGCGTTTCCGCAACCGCCAATGCAAACGGAGGAGACGCCTTTGTGGACGGCTGTTATACCGTACCTCCGCAGCTATCATTCAGCATCGCAGCCGCTCAACAGGGACAGACGTTTGTTTTCCAAATGGCACCGGGACCAAGCGCAGTCAATTTCTCAGGGTCAGGATTCAAACAATAGAGCGGCTCACCTACGTGTCAGACATCGCAGCGCAGCCTACCCCTGGGGGGGGGTACCCTCATCTGACAGCGTGTGCCTTGGCCCTTTTAAGGTGTATCAGGGAGGGGTCAGGGGCTGCCGAGCAGATATAGTTACCGAAAACCCGACATTTCAGGCACTACGACGCTAAGCTTCCAGCTTGAACGCCGCACCCAACTCCCACGCACTTCGCAGGCAGATCGTCGAGTTCTATTCCATTGCTCCCCAATAACCATATCCCTCGACGGTGATGTTCTGTGAATTCGTCAACTTTCCGTGTTAAGCACACGAATGCTTACCGAATGACTGATTCTCCTCGATACTTCATGAGAACTATCTTGAGAGCGAGGTTAAGGCTGAGTTCCTGCATATACCCCTTTTTTATATCCCAACCAGTCATTCCACCGTATTCACCGTCTCTCATCCACTCCACCGACCATTCCGCACGGTGATCCTGTTCACCTTTAATCGGTTCGGGAATAGCCAACAACCATCGGTGAGTCCGCTCCAAATCGGTCAAAAAGGTGAGAGTCTGTTCTTTCGTAAGTTCACGAGTCGTGAGTTGAAGTCGGTTGGTTGAGCCCTTTGCCTTCAGCCCGCCAACTTTTTTAGTCAACGTACTGCTTCCATCGGGGCCCACATCAATACGAACGAAGATCGATCGATGACTTGTTTGCAACCTCGTGAAGATGTAAGACTGACGCACTCCATTGCTTGGTACTGGGAATATCGAGGTCTCTCCCAGGGCCTCCAGATGTCGTGAATACCAATCGGCCTTGTAAATCTCAGACCGGGGAAGAATAGGGGGCGGCAACTCCAAGCAGCACGGAACCTGTGCTCGCGTGGCAGGAACGAGAAACAGAAGGCAGCCCAACGATGCAAAGTAGGAGCTACGATACATGGGCATTTGTCTACCTGACAGTTTTGAGTGAACGCATATCCTACCTTAGACTCCATCAGAACTCACGTTGTTCCGTTCCAGGCCTCTAGTTGTGCTTCATTCTCGCGCCTCTGCGAACAGAGGAACAGTGCCAATGACTCGATGCTTCTGTGAACTGAATTGTCTGCCAATCCGCGCAAAACGGGGTTTCAGGCAACTTCGACCAGACCGCCGGACGGCTTCGAGATTGCCGAAATCGTGACTTTCGAGGAACTAGTGACGATCCGGAGCAGATTGTACCCCGCCGGTGTCTAATCAAGGGCGAGTCGGAAAGGACGTTTGTGAAGAAGACCGGCATTGCATTTCTGATCGCAATCTCATTGAGTGCTCCGCTGGCGAAAGCACTTCAAGTCGAATCCATAACAGTGGACTCTGCGTGGGGCGGTCTTGGAAAACCCGCGCACTCAACCTTGTTGATTCATCGTGAAGCTGACCACTATTTGGCGGATGGCAAAGTAATTCGTCAAGAACAGGTCACTGCTCTCCTGGCTGCCCTTGGGCAGCCCACCCTTCCAGCTCCTAGCGCTGGCAATCTCGGTCTAACACGTCAATGGTTACAAGAGCACGAGAACCAAGCCGGGGATTACGCAACCTACATTGACTACAAGGCAGGATCAAAACAGCAAAGGGAACTTTTCATCTCCGCATTCGCTGACGAGCGGACGATCCAACAACGATTGAACTCGATATACGGCAGTTTTCACACGGACGACTATCCGCACATCATCGTGAACCTGAAGTTCGTGGACGGTTCAGGCTTTGAAATCAGGTCCAACTCTCAGCACCCGTTTATGATTCCGTGGGAGCTTAGTCGGAATGCCGTTGTTACGAAAACTTACAATGGCCACATTTCAGAGGCGGTCGTCGATCTGCTGCCAGCCGGATTCACTAACCGCAATGCTCTGACATCGGGAGACCAGTATGCCGACGGCTTGATTGCGGAACTCGCCGCGTGTACCGGAACCGAAGTGAAAGCCGAATGGGAATTGCTAGGTGCCCAGTCAAAGGCCGGGACCGCACTTGGCACGCTAAAGCAAACCTATGAGATTCGGCGATCGGATGTGAACTCATTTCACAATCTCGATTTCGGGAAGGAATGGACGGGCGGAAGCCCACACGAAGAGAATCTGGAAACAGACCTGTGGCGACTTGGCTTCCCGCACAATCTCGTTGTCGGGGCGTTCCTATTGCGCCAAAACGGAAGAACAGAGGGCGCTGAGGATCTTGCGCGTAAGTCGGAGTCGTATGAACATCTCGTGTTGTCCATCGATTGGCTCAGGGAGTTTTGGAACACGCATCCGGAAGAGCACGCTCGGCTTTTCTATGTGCATGGAGTCTCGCTCACAGATAAGGGGATGAAGACCTTTGCAGCTGACATGAAGGCCGCTGGAAGGCAAGACCTCATTCAAAAGGTGAGGGCGGTGCAAGCCCAAGCTGTTCTCATTGAAACCAGCAATCGTGGTTTTGCACTGGAATATGGACAAGGCGATTACTGGATTGTCCTCCCTGACAAGACAGTGATCCTGTGGCGATGGCAGAGCTTGAATCACGTTCTACGCTGGAAGCCAGCAGTGTTTCCGGCACACGAATGCACGGACTACGGGACGGTGACGGGAGGATGCTCTGGCGCCACGATTTCGGTGGCAGGGGAAATCACTCAATAAGCCAAGGAAAGCCCTGATTGAGCGTGGTCAAGGCATACCCGGCCCGTAGCTCCCGCAAAACGGGGATTGCGGTAAGAACACTCGTTGCAGGCCGGTCTAGGCGAACTTACCGAAATTGCGACTTTCAAGGCACAACGGGATAACTTCCGAATTGCCGGTAATCCGCCCAGAACCCAGAAATCTGGAAAGTCTTGTGTCCGGACTGTTCAGTGAGTGAGTTGGCGATTTGGCACTCGTCGAGATTGAACTCGCTTGACTCAAGAAAAGCGCATGAGTCGTTATCCATCCGCTGACGAGAACGGACAAGGCCGGACTTCGATGCCGAGCCGTGATGCTGCATGGCGAGTCGAAAGAGCGCTGGTCCGTATCTATGGATCAGCCCCTGAAGTAGCAGAGCGATGATAAGGCCATAGCAGAATGACAAACGGTGACTTGTCATTTGGCTGCTGAGAAGTTCGTTGGTCTCAAGAGAGAGCTTTCGATTTCGAAGATCAAAGGGCCGTTCTCCTCTGTCGATTTGCGGATGGCCAGCCATTCAGCGTCTGACTCAAACGCGGCCCACTGTTCTTGGCGCTGTGCAAGCGACTCCCATGCAAGCAGATAAGTGAGTTGTTCCGAGCGACCAACGATTGTCGTCCAGAACCCGACTTGCAGGAAGCCATAGCGGACCATTATCGGCAAGGTTTGATGTTCGAAGCGTGTCAGCAGGGCCGCCATGCGGCCCTGCACGACTCTGTAAACACGAAGCTCGTAGATCATGTGCTCTCCTGACAATCCGTTCGTGGTGCGACGGTGTTCGATTACGTCTTGCAATGCTTGATTCATGATTTTCTCCCGTGATTGCTCGGTGTCTAGACGTGCAGTACTGTTGCGCCGACGGTGCGTCGCTGTTCGAGTTGCTGATGTGCGTGGACCAGTTGATCAAAGCGATAGATGTTCGTTGGGTCGACCTTGAGGATTCCCGACTGTATGGCGTGGAAGAGATCGGCTGAGGAGGCAGCGAGAGCTTCTGGGGTGTTGTTGTAGTGCGGCAAAATTGCCCACGTCAGATACAGCGCTCGGGGTGCCAGCTCAAATGGATTGATTGGTTCCGGAAAACCCGAGGCGTTGCCGAACTGAACCAGCGTGCCGCGGGGTCTCAGTACCGCGAGTGAGCCCCGGAACGTATCCTTGCCGACCGAGTCGTAGACAGCCTTTACTCCCTGGCCACCAGTCAACTCGAAGGTGCGTTCTACGAAGTCTTCCGTGCTGTAATTGACTACCGCTGTGCAGCCCGCTTGGAGAGCGATTTGCGCTTTCTCCGCAGTCGATACTGTTCCAATCACGTGAATCCCAAGCGATCTTGCCCACTGCGTGAAGATCTGACCCACTCCACCAGCTGCAGCGTGGTACAGGACGGTATCTCCTTCGTGGAGTTGAACGGTTTCCTTCAGCAGGTAACGTGCTGTCAATCCCTTGAGCAGGCTGCTGGCTGCCTGGTCGTCTGTTACTCCATCGGGAATTACGGTGAGGCGATCCTCAGGATAGAGACGCACCGTCGTGTACGCACCGAACGCATCGGCGTAGGCGACCCTGTCCCCAACCTTCACCAGCGTCACGTTCGGGCCAACCGCTTCGACGACTCCGGATGCTTCGTCACCTATGATCGCTGGAAACTCCGGGACCGGCAGTGTTCCGCGGCGATAGTAGATGTCTACAAAATTGAGACCGATGACGGTGTTTCGCACCAGAACCTCGTGACCGACGGGATCAGGAACATCCATGGTCTCGAAACGGAAGACATCGGGCTCTCCATACTCGTAGATACGTGCCGCTGTTGCTTTGGTCGACATATAGCTTTCCTCCAAACGTGTAAGTGTGTCCCGGTGTTGTCGCCAGACTGGAGACAACACCGGTCAAAGTCACAAGTTGATGCGTTTGCCTGTTTCGGACGAATCTTGAATCTGCTCGAAGAGCTGCTGCTGCAAGACCGCATCGTGGAATGTCGGAACGGCTTGAGTTCCACTGGCCAGATCTCTGCTCAACGCCACATACAAGTCGCCGAGTTCCGCTACGCCTGTCTGTAGGCCGGCCCGTGGGAACCACTCGTACTTCGCAGGGATTGGGAGATGCTCCAAAGGCTTGCTATCCCCCTGTGCCCCAGTGACAATGAAGTCTTCATCGACACCACCAAATGCTGAGGTGTTGGTGATCTTGATATCGCCTGCGTCGCCAGTGATATCGATCTGCACGTCGGAACCGCTCAACTTGCCGCCCTCGATATGGATCGAAAACAAACCACCATCTGCAAGAGTTCCATGCATCAACAGCTCGTCCGGCGATGTCGTCTGAATCTTCTCTCCCGTCTCCTTGATGGTGACCTCTGGAAACTGATTTGCGGTGAGCGCCGAGAAGCTGGACGGCTTTCCTACCACCGAGAAGAGCACCGGAAAGAAATGGCCCCCAAAAATCGAGACGACGCTCATGAAATTCTCGACTGGCAGGCTCCAGCGCACCGCGTTTGTACGGATTTCTCCGAACAGATTCACACTGACGTGCATGCGGGCCGAGCGCACCTTGCCGACAAAGCCCTGAGCGATGAGGTCATGGACATAACGAAAAGGCGGGGCGAACTGCCGCTGCAGGCCAATTTGGGTTTTCACTCCAGCAGCATCAGCGAGCCTCGCCAACTCGGCAGACTTTGCGGCAGTCGGTGTGAGCGGCCACTCGCAGTACACGTCCTTGCCTGCGGCGATGGCTGCCCGGATACCTTCCTCATGTTGCTGCGAGGTGGTCAGCACCAGAACGAGATCGACCGATGGGTCTGTCACCAATGCATTCAAGGTCTCAGCTACGTGGGGAATTGCATACTCCGTAGCGGCTGCTTGAGCCGCTTCTTTGCGTTGGCTATAAATGGCCACAATCTCGTATTCCGCTAGAAGCTTCAAAACGCGAACGTGTGCGAACAAGGCCCAATTGCCAACGCCAACCAATCCCAGACGGATTTTCTTTGTATCGCTCATACTCATCTCCTGATGTGAGTTACTTGCTACGGAGTTAAGATGAATACTGCCGTGATAAGGAAGTGATACTTTATTAGAGGGCATCTGATAGTCTGGAGCGATCAGTGGAATTGAGACAACTTCGTTATGCGGTTGGTGTTGCCGATCACCTGAACTTCCGCCAGGCGAGTCGAGCGCTGCACGTTGCGCAGCCTTCGCTAAGCGTGCAGATCAAACAGCTGGAAGATGAACTTGGCGTAGCTCTCTTCATTCGCTCAAAGCGACACGTGGAGATAACTCGTCCGGGTAAAGTCTTCCTTAAGACAGCGCGCGAAGCGCTCGCAATGCTTGACCGGAGCGTGTCCTCAGCGCGCAGGGCAGAGCGAGGCGAAGTCGGAACGCTTCGGCTAGGCTTCGTCGCAACAGCAATGTTCAATATCCTTCCCCGGTTGCTAGAGGAATTGAAGATCCAATTGCCGACGGTGACGGTTGAGTTGAGAGAAAGTCCTTCGTCCACCCAGATGCAGTTGCTGCAATCGGGAGATTTAGATCTGGGGCTTGGTTACCTGGAAGAACTGCCTAAGCAGATTTCAAGCGCCATAGTGCTGTCCGAGCCGTTCATTCTGGTATTGAACGAGAAGCACCGAGCAGCGAAGAAAAGAGTCGTGCTGTTCGAAGATCTAAAAGACGACCTTCTGCTGATACCGCGGAAAGATCTCTTTCCGACCAAGTATCAAGCGATCATCGACCTTCTCCTTGCAGCCGGAATTACCGACATGAGGACGCAAGAGATTGAGCATCCCCTGACCGCATTGGCCCTTGCGTCAGCAAATGCCGGTTTTGCATTTGTCCCGGCTTCAGCGCAGGAATTGTCCGCAAGGGGTGTGGTCTTCCGGCCTCTCAAGGCCGATGTTCCCCCTCTTGAAACCGTAGCGCTCTGGTCGAACGCGAGCCCAGATCCTCTCGTGGACCGAGTGCTGGAAATCCTCAGACGCTTGGGGAGCGAGAAGAAAAAGGCCAGCTTCCCAACCGAACCAGCGCGCTAAAGTTAAGGTCTTTGCACGATCACTCTACGTTGCGCCGTGCTGATTACTCTGACGAGTCATCTTGTGGTTGTTGACTTCCGACAAGGAAGAATCTCAACCGCCGCCAACAGGGCAAGTCACTCGTTGAAGCGAGACATCACCCAATCCATCGTTCAGGGCCGGTTGGTCGGCAAACCGGAAACAAATCCCAACGCTAGCGGCTTGTCACTTTGGAGTGCATCGACCCATTGAGAGCGCCGGGGTTATCGGTAAATACAAGATCCTGAAGCCAACTGCACTCACAGCCGACCTACCGCCATAGCAGCCCCTGACACGCCCTAGCAGGTGGTATCAGGATGTGCCAGCTACTGCCAGTACGTGGTACGCATGAGCAGGCGTATGCAATACGCTTCAACCGGTTCGCATATCACGCAACCGTTATAGTGCTGTTCTGCCAGGACTGACACCGTAAAACCCTCTAGAACGGAACCGACCCTGACATGCATGCAGCCCGGCTGATCGCTCGTAGGACATCCTGGGACGATTACAGGTCGTTTGTTATGCAAGAGCAGGATTTGCTTTTCCTGTGGCCATACTCACCTGTGCGCGGGCCATGGCACGTGTCGCTCTTTGGGGAGGTCATCGCAATAGCCCGTTCAATAGGAGCATGCAACGATCTGCCCTGACTTATCTGCATGGCGCACCTTTGCTGTTTACTACTTACTGAGTATCGTCACGCGCCTGCTGAATCCCGGCAGTCTATACCATGGATCATGATCCCAGAAACGGGTGCCTTTTGCAGCCGGTCGATCCTTCCTCAAGAGAGGGCAATACTTCAGCCGCTTACGCGGAGATCCTCGCAGCTAACGGACTGCACTACTTCAGTATTCCGGCCTGCCTCTTTGCAGCTGGCAAGTTACTGCACCCTGCTCTCCACGATGAACCTCTGGAACACGTTCTTCGGGATACGCAGTACACGATAGCGCCGCTTGAAACGGCCCTCTGAACTGCCCAAGTCGATAACGCCTGGTAGCCGTTCAAATCGGCGGATGATTGTTTCTGGAGAGACTTTCAGGATGGCTGCCGCTTCCGCAGCCGTAAGGAACTCTGAGATTTCCAAAGTGGACCCATTACTATGCCTGGGGGTGGGGGCTCTATCAGGCTTTATCCCCTGCTGTCACGGCTCGCCAAGGCTAACAGCCTCGGGCTTGTCTGCACAGGTTTTCACCCGCCGAGACTCGTCCAACAGGTCACGCTGAACGCTCGTGACTCAAACAATATAGCTCAAAACTCAGCACCAGTCAAGCAAAAACGACACCAGCACTGTTACTCAACAGTACAACTGTTTTGTTGAGTCACCTGTCTATCTCCACGTACCGACTACCAAATCATCTAGACGGTCCTGCCTGGACTTGACCCACGCGCTGTAATGCTTCTCGGTCGTCTTGATTGACTCATGGCCCAAAAGCTTTGAGACTTCTTCGAGAGGAACGCCTTTCTCCAGTAGAGACACGGCAAAGGTGTCTCGCAACTGATGCGGGTGCCCCTCTGGTAATCCAGCTGCCCGGAACACTTGCCTCAAATCATGTTGCCAGTTCGTGACTGCTGTCTGAGGCTTTCCTGTCCCCGTGTTCCAGAAGCAATACCGCTTGTTCTCGTTCAGCTCCATAGCGGCCAGCACTTCTGCTGCAACTTCTTCCGGTATCAGTACAGAAACGTGGGTGCCCGTCTTCTGTCGATTGGTCGTGATCCTGTATAGCTTCTTTTTTCGATTCTTCCGATCTCTTTGCAGCTCTTCCCTCTCCAGTGTCACAGCATCGCGTATTGCGAGACCCGAATAGCGCATGAGTTGAACGAGCGCATGGACGCGCTGTGCCTTCGGTGCTGGGAACTCATCCGGGATCACCCTCAGGAGCTTTTTGTACTGGGAGACCGACAGAGGGAGGGTTGGTGGTTCCTCTACTTTAATCGCTGAGAGCTTAGGAACCCGGTCGATCAACTTGAGTTCATAGCAGTATCGTAGGAGGGAGCGAAGACGTTCCTGAACTTTCGACCTGGTGGTGGATGACGGGTACAGATTTTCCCAGTCAGCTCGAAACTCTGTCAGGCACTCTAGGGAGATCTCGCGGGGAAAGAAGAGACCGCGCTTCGACATGAACTCGTTGAAGCGTCCCAGTTCCCTTTCGTACTTCTTGAGGACTGAAGCGCTGATGCCTTGTGTTCGTTTGTCTAGTAGGAAGAGTTCCAGAGCACGTTCGATAGTCGTCAGCGATTTGGATTCAACCGTGATCGCTCCGATAGCCTGGGAAGAGTCCGCTGTAGAGAACTGGGCTTCAATCTTCCGTCTCGCCTCTTCCGCGATTGCCCATGTCCGCGTCTTCGCAGACTGTCGATACTGCTGGCCGCCGTGACTCCATCGCAGATGCTTTCGGCACTTGCAGTTCTTATAAAAATCATCCCCTGTGCGCGGGCAATCCGACGAATGCCGAACAAAGATTGTGACGGTGGGGATAGAAGAAACCTGAACGGATCTGCTCAAAGTGCCTGCTTTCCGGGGAAGAATACCCACGGAGGCTAGCACGTTTTTAGCACAGAACCTAGACCAGATTCGCTTTGTTATTGATTATAAAGTACATATTGTTGGAGGCGCGGGTCGGAATCGAACCGACGCATAAAGGTTTTGCAGACCTCTCCCTTACCGCTTGGGTACCGCGCCATCTCCTCGACAATTGTACCGCCGAGCCGGGTAAAAGGCGGTCAGGCAAGTGCGACTTTCAGCTCATTCGGCTGGTTCAGGAAACTGGTCGCTGCCAATTCTTCAGTTTCCAAAGGACCTAAGCGGCCAGGAGTTTAGCCACTTGGAGCGGGAGACGGGACTTGAACCCGCGACCCTCGCCTTGGCAAGGCGATGCTCTACCACTGAGCTACTCCCGCATACGTCCTGAAGCAGTATATCGGGCGGCTCGCCGCTGGGTCAACGCGTGGGCTATCCACTTCCCTTGAGGTAGGCCTCAATGGCTTCCAGTTGACCCGCAATTCCTATTGTCGTGTCGACCTGGAGACTGGGGTGCGTAATCGGCTCAAACTGCTTCTGAATGGCGCGGTACAGTGCCGGTTCACGGTTTTGAGCAGGATGTTTGGGGTCTTTATGGCCGAGGCGCTCTTCGGCCACCGCATCGTCACAAACCACGTGCAGGATGCGCCACCGGGAGCCAGATTGCTCCGCGGCAGCTACGACCTCTTCTATTTGGGCTCGCCGGGAAAAGGTGCGCCCATCGAAAAAGATGTACTCTGGGCGGCCGCGCCCGGTCAGGTAAACGGCTGCCTGGAGCATCGCCTGCATACACACTTGCGCTTGTTCTGCGCTGTAGTCGATCAAGTGGCCCGGAAATAAGGCGGCGCGAATTCGGTCCTTATCTAGCACGGCGGCGCCCAATCGCTCGGCCAGGGCCCTGGCGAGTGTGCTTTTACCCGTACCGGGCAGGCCGGCGAATAGCACCCAGGTGGTCATGATGTGAGGATAGCTTTTCTGCGGGGACTTGCGGTGGGACTCGCTTTTTGCGACAACGTGCCCGTGGGTTGAAATTCCTGCCCTGAGTTTTGGGTTGGAGGGAAGAGAACCGCAGTTCCCTCGGCTGCGCTCGGGAGGACCATCGGCGCTGCGCTTCGATCGAGATGACAAAGGAGGGCCTAACTAACCAGGTGGCCGTCACGCATGTGCAGGATACGGTCGCCGATGGCCGCGGCCTCGGGATTGTGCGTGATCATCAATACGGTCTGCTTGAACTCCTGGTTGGATCGCCTGAGCATCGCCAGCACGGCGTCGGAATTGGCGGTATCGAGGTTGCCGGTGGGCTCATCCGCGAGGATGATGGCGGGGCGCGTGATAAGCGCGCGAGCGATGGCTACCCGCTGCTGCTCGCCGCCGGAAAGCTCGGAAGGGCGATGATCGAGCCGGCCAGCGATGCCCAGCATGTCGGTGAGTTGATCGAGCATTTCATCGTCCTTTGCCGTATGGCTGCCGGCTATGTCACGCGCGATTTCAATATTGCCGCGCGCGGTGAGCGTAGGCAGCAGGTTGAACTTCTGAAAAACGAAGCCAATCTTTGTTTTGCGCAGAATCGTGCGCCGGGAATCACTGAGCGCCGCAAAATCAACACCATCGATCAGGACGCTGCCCGAGGTGGCCTTCGTGAGGCCGCCAAGAATGTAAAAAAGCGTCGACTTGCCACTGCCCGAAGGGCCAACGATGCTGACAAACTCACCTGGAGGGACTTCAAAAGAGACGCCGGTGAGAGCAGGCACATCGACCTTGCCCGCACGATAAACCTTGCTCAGGTTCTTTGCCGAAATCATGGGTTGCACGGGTTTGATTGTAACCGGCCCTGGTCGATTGCCGATCACAGGCGAGTGCAGTGGGCCGCGGCGAAAATCGAGATGCCTGGAACAAAGTTTCCCTCAGCGGCCGGAGACGAGCAGTCTATTTCCATATTGGCGCTAAGAACGCGCCAGATATGGAACAGCCGGGTTCGTGGCGCTGCGTGCTTTTCAGGCGCTGACAACTACGGAGTCGTCAACTTCCACCTCTTGCTCCTCCACGAATGGACGAAGAGTATGGACTTTCTTGGGACCTCTCTTGCGGGCAACCATAACGCGAATGCGCTCCAGCAGTTCCACCGGGGTGCAGGCGCCCTTGGGCAGAAAGGCATCGGCACGGTTGGCACGGTCGAACGCCTTGACGCTGCCACTGATGAGGATCGCAGGCACTTCAGGCGCGAGCTCCTTCATGCGGCGAATCAGCTCGTTGCCGTCCATGTAGGGCATGATCAGGTCACTCAAAACGAGGTCGATACCTCCCTCGCGAAACAGCTCCAATGCTTTCTCACTGCCGTTTGCGGTGAGAACACGATACCCGCGGGTTTCAAGCAAGAATTTGCGGATGGAAAGGGCCTGCTCGTTGTCGTCGACACAGAGAATAGTCTTCTTGGGCCTCATAGGTCTTTAGATGTCTCCTCGCCTCTTCTCCGCGGATCTTCTCCTCGGAGCAGGACGATGAAATGCGGACCACACACGAAGTGCTCATGTCCGCTAGATATGGAAAGAACGGAATAAGCCGCAGCCTGCGTGCGGCACAGGTTGTGCTACGCTGAGCGCTTTAAAAAAATCTGCTTTTGGTCCGCCATACATTCCGCCATGGCAGATTTCTAGAGCACCAACAGCGCGCTTACCCGAGCAATCAGGCGCGTCCGTTCTGAATTAAGTTGTCAGATTTCAAGGCCGACAGTCGCGTTACCGTCACGGCAACGCTTGCACAGAGTACGAAGAGGAAGGCGCTGTGTAAACGGAGAAGATGAAGCGAAGTGCGGCTTGATTTTTGACTCAGGTTCCACCGCATCACAGCTTAGCATTGCCAGTGTTGCGGATGAGCGATATCAGGCCTGTTGAAAGCATGTGAATCCTTTAAGGAAAAACAGCTGTTTTGCTTCATGATCAGTGCTGCTCAAAAAAGGAAATCACGAAAAATTGATGCAAGCTGCTTCGTCTGAACACTGTTCGCCGTGGAGCGGCGCAGTGCGGAAAGTGGATTGCGCGTGTGTAGAAGCGGGCTATACGATCGATCGGCGTTTGACACCATGTGCTGCCAGTTCTATCCTTGAGTCAGTCGAAGCATCTCGTTTATCACGCATGACGCTCATCTCGAACCATCCCGGCTCATTGTGTTGCGACTGTTGTTTTGGCCGCATGCCGCGGGTGTGTATCTAAAGCGACGTCGCCAGCTTCGCTTCCCGACATACGATATTCATCTACCCCGCAGCAGGCTGTGTGCCGCTGGAATCTGCCCTGCCCGTATTCGACAAGCAAATCAGGACACACCAGATCCAGATGAGATAAGCTCTTAGGGTTGCTCCGAACGCAGGGTTACCTCGGGCGCAGCGCGAAGAGCAATGAAATGAGCACCGGTGGCGAAGTGGCTAACGCGCTGGTCTGCAAAACCAGTATTCGAGGGTTCAATCCCCTCCCGGTGCTCCATAGGTTGCCCAATCTCCAAATCAAAAGCTAGCGTTTGCGCGGGATCGAGAGATCCAGATCAGCAGCCGTGAGTTGCTTGGTCAGCAGAATGATCTGCCCCTGATGCAATTGCAAGTGGCCGACGATGCGCAAGATTGCCTCCACAATCGTCATGGGTCCCCAACTGCCCGCCGGTTGAGGATTGATCATCTCCAGCAGCCGTTCTGACGGAAGTGCACCGATCACCTTTCTGCATTCGGCAAGCGTCGCGGAAAATCGCTTGCGCGCCTCCCTCGCTTCCATCGAAGGTTCCAATGCGAATTCGGCATCGCGTTCGCGCACATCTGGCTGACCGTCGATGCCATGCAGGAACCATTGACGCAGGTTGCCCTCGAGATGGAGGAGAAGGTTGGCTACGGAGTTTTCATAATCAGCTCCGCGATGCCACATCTGCGCCTCGGATAGCTTGTCGAGGCAGCGGTTGATGTCATCCTCCGAGAGTTGCAGGCGCTTGACGGAAGCTTTCAGGAATACGTCGCTCAACTGTGCAGTCATCGAAGAACCCTCTTTTCTATGCACTTTGCCAGGCAAACCTGCCCGGATACCAACTACCATGATTCCGCATCATACACGCGGCCGGAGACGCGGCTGGGCGAGCGATTCCAGCGCGATGGCGAGTCGCAGAACCCGGCCTGATTTGCTGTGGGCTCACCGCGGCAAACCCCAGTTGCACCCCCTGGCGATGCATTGGGCCGTTTTGACCTGGGGCGCGGCAGGGATATTGAATATGGTAACTTCGACGGGTTCGTTTCTGGAGGGAATAGGTTCCGCACATTTGTTCTGCATGGTCATGGTTGTACCTTTCTGTGTGGAGTCGTAAGCCCAAACCAAGGGATGCACGAGACCGGCAACCCACAGCAAAAAAACAATGCGCATTTTGCATCGAGGCGCCGTCAAAGGCAATCTACTCATAGGGATTACTCTAACTGTCGTTCGACAGGCATTGAAAGGGACTCGATGGCACACTGAGCAGGCGTTGATGCAAGCAGCACTGGCTGCGTGGAAGATTAACATCGATCGAGCGGAACGCGTATTTCTGCCGCTTACCGACGAACAGCTGCAGAAGGAAGTTGCTCCTGGAAAGAATCGGCTGATCTATTTATGGGGCCACCTGATTGCCGTTCATGATCGCATGCTCCCGTTGTTGGAACTCGGTCCGCGGCTGTATCCGGAATTGGACTCGGCTTTCCTGACCAATCCCGATCGCACCGTTGCCGACCTGCCTTCGGGGGAGGCATTGAAGCAATATTGGAATGATGTCAATGGCAAATTGCTGAGCGGCATGGAGAGATTTTCAGCCGCCGATTGGCTCAAAAAGCATGGCTCTGTTTCTGAGGAAGACTTTGCGAAGGATCCGCAGCGCAATCGGCTTGCGGTCTTTCTCAGTCGAACCAGTCACGTGGCGTTTCACCTGGGTCAGACTGCATTGATCCGCAAGTGAGGGAAGGTCCAGGCCCTGTAGACGGGTGCCGCATGTTCTCTTTCCTGGGCGGAGCAGAACTGCAGCTCCCTCGACTACGCTCGGGATGACAACCAATGCTTCGCTTCGGTCGAGATGACAAAGGAAAGGGTCGGCGCTTTCCTCTGCAGTTGCGTACAGGGAAGTTGAGAACTGCAGCTCCCTCGACTGCGCTAGCTCCACATCCGTTCCGACTTGAATAGAGTTTAGGTATCCTTGTGGCTAGGGATTCTATGACTACAGACACCGTTCAAGGCGCCCTCTTGCCAACGATTGACGAGATCAAAGATGCGCAGCAGTTGGTGTATGCCGTGATGCCGCCGACTCCACAATTTGTTTGGCCGCTGCTGTCTGAGCGCCTGGGTGCAACGGTGTGGGTAAAGCATGAGAACCACACACCGATTGGCGCCTTCAAGGCGCGGACCGCGGTCGTCTATGCGGCTCAGCTCTTTCAAGATGCAAGCCAGGTGACGGGGCTGGTGACGGCAACGCGCGGCAATCACGGCCAGTCCGTTGCATTGGCTGCGAAACGATTCGAGGTGCCGGCGCACATTGTGGTGCCCGTCGGAAACAGCACAGGAAAGAACGCCGCGATGCGAGCACAGGGCGCATCGCTCATTGAGTTTGGCAGTGACTTCCAGGAGTCAAAGGAGCATGCGCAGAAGCTGGCGGAGCAGCACGGCTGGCATTTTGTTCCGAACTATCATCGCGACATCACGAAAGGTGTTGCGACCTACTGGTTGGAATTCTTTTCCGCAGTCCCCAATCTCGACGTGGTCTATGTGCCCATCGGTCAGGGCTCGGGCATCTGTGCCTGCTGCGCGGTGCGCAATGGTCTGCATCTCAAAACAAAAATCGTAGGCGTCGTTGCGGAAGATGCGCCTGCCTATGCGCTTTCGTTCGAGGCGAAACAGAGCATCGCGGCCCCGGCGACGACCCTACTGGCCGATGGCATGGCTTGCCGTGTGCCTGACGAGGCGGCTCTCCAGGTGATTCTTGAGAACGTCGACCATGTGGTGCGCGTGAGCGAAGACGAAATCCGGCAGGCGATGAAGTTCTACTTCACCGACACCCACAATGTGGTCGAGGGGGCGGGGGCGGCGGGCTTAGCGGCAGCCCTCAAAGAGAAGCCCCCTCTGCACGGGAAACACGTTGGCCTGGTCGCGACAGGCGGCAACGTAGATTGCGACGTATTTGCCAGGGTCTTGCAGTCTTAACCTCGAAGCGGGCTTTGAAGTGCCGCTAGCGCGGGTTGAGCATCCCGCCCAGCGCATCGCCGAGCGGATTGCTCTTGTTCCCGTTCTGCTGGCCTTTTGTTTTGCCGCTCGGCGGCTGCTGGACGGCGCCGGCGCCCACTCCCGATGCAAGGCCGCGCAGGTTCGGCGCGAAGGTTGGGTTGCTGGTAGTGCCTCCGATGGCGACAGGTACGCCGTTTTTCAGGGCGGCGGTCGCGACTCCGCCGAGCGTGCCCAGGCTACCGCCCGCCGCACCGCCACCGAGCAACCCGGCCACGCTACCCAGGAGACCGCCCGCACCGCCACCGCCGGCCGGCGCGGCAGGCTGATTGCCCGCCGAACCACCCACCAGACCGGTGAGCTTCAAAAGCATGTTGTAGTTGAGCGCGCCTGCCGCACTCACTGTGCCTGCACCGGTCGCCGTGCCAACGCCGTCAACATCGAGCGCAATGTTATCTGTCTGTGTGGCGCCGCCCGCATGACGAGTATTCATGCTCAACGAACGGATGTTGGTCCCCGATGCGGTCGCACTGCCAATCTTGCCGCCGGTCAACTGTGACAGCATTTGCAACTTCGAGCCGAGGTCAAAGCCTGCGAGTTGCGTATTGCTCAAGCGTACCGGCCCAGTAACGACCGGGTTGGCTGAAGACCCGGAGACGGTGAGCGCGGTGGTCAGTGTTCCTCCCTTGAGCGCTGAGCCTTGCGGCAGGCGGACGCCGAGCGCAGGCAGAAAAGCTTCAATCTCATCAATCGGCACGGCATCACCATTCACCTTGAGATTGATTGCTGTCGTGGGACCAGCCGCCTGGTAGGTGCCCGCCGTATTGATCGTCGCTCGCCCTACATTGAATGCGGCGCGATCGATTTGGCCGGTCATTGCCTGCAGGTTCTGAGTAACCGAAAACTGCATCTGGACAGGTTTCGCCGAAGGCTGACCGTCTTTCGCCAGCTTGATGCCGGCGATGGTCGTAGAACCGGTCGCATTCAACGTCTGCCCATTCGATTGAACCTGGGCCTGCAGATCTGCCAATCCAGCTATACCTGCATCCGGCGGTAACACTGCTGCAGAGCCGAGTTCGACGTGCTTCAACGTTACCTGGGCGTTCACCGGTGTAGCCGAGTTGTTGTCGTAGTTGATCGGGCCCAATTTGCCATTGGCGCTCAGGCTGCCCCCACCCGGAAGCTGCGCGCTCACGGTGAAAGGCGACTGTGTTTTTGGAGTCAGATTCTGAATTTGCGCATTCAACTGCTGGAAAACCGCCGACCCAGGCCGGCCTACGGTCGTGAGTGTGACGGAACCATCCCTGATCTGCGCCTCATCTACCGACAGGTTCTGCAACATGCTCGCTCCCTCAGCGCCGGGCGCAGCCGGCTTGGGAGGAGCCGGCGTATTGCTGCGCGCCACGGTCAGCTTCGGGCTCTGCACCAGCAGTTTGGCGACATGCATCTGCTGCCCATTCCAGCTCGCGTCCAGGGTCAGGCTATTCAGTAAGCCAGTAATTCCCGCGGAGGCATCCACGAACCCCGCGGCCAGCGGATCAATATGCTTCATTTCCAGCTTCGCGGAGAAAGGCGTCAAGGAAGCGTCTTGCTGATTGATTGGTCCCGCGGTTCCGCTCAGGTTAACCACCCCTTCTCCCGGCAAGTGCGCCGAGAGCGTGAAGGGGAACGAATTCCTGAAACCGAATTTCGTGATTTCCAGGCTTACCTGGTCATACACCCGGGCAGGCGGCCCGGCTGGTTTCCCCGGCGCCGGCTGCATACTGACCGTGAACCGGCCGTGGTCGACGGTGACATGACCCACGGTCAGATCGGGGAACGCCTTTTTCGTATCCTCATCCTGCGCTGCCGGTGCTCCGCGAGACTCTCCAATCGTCGAGTAGTTCCACTTAGCGTTCGCCGCGCGTATCAACTGCACCTTGGGCGACTCAAGAGAAAAGCCGCGGATATGTATTTCCCGGCTGAATATCAGAGGAAGGATCTTTACTCCAATTTTGACGCTATCTGCCTGGATAAACGGTTGCTTACTGAAGGCAGGATCGTCGGCAACCGCGGCATTGGTGGCCACCAATCCACCGGACCAGATGGAAAGGTCCAATTTGCCGATCGACACGCTACGGCCCAGGGATTTCGTTAAGGTGGACTCGATACGCGCGCGGAAGCTGTCAGCGTTCAGAAACAGTGGCAGACAAAGCGCAGCAAGGATCAGCAACGCCACGATGGCGCCAACCCCAATAAGAGCGATTCGGACGCTTCTGGCCATGGGATAAGCCTCGATTGCTTATAAAAACTCGGATGCCCTGAGCAGGGCTTTTGTTGCGCTCAACCACAGCATACGGTCAAAATGCAAGATTTGAAGCGATTCTAAGCGAGGGTGGGCCTAGCCAGCGAGGATCGTTTTAATTCTTCGCCGCCAACTCCCGTTGGCGCATGCCCACCAGCACGCGGTCCACGGCGGCTACGGTTTTGTTAACGTCTTCGGTTGACGTTTGCCAATTGGACACGCTGATGCGCATGGCGCGCCGCCCCACGGGTGTGGTTGTGCCGGAAAAGAAGGACGTACCCTCAACGGCAATGGCGTCGATCACCGCATCCGTCCACTTGTCAGACCCCGAGCCTGACGGGTGGGGAAAGGTCACGAGGCCCTGGTTGATGATGGGTTTGCTCACGACTTCGACACCTTGCAATCGTCCAAGGCCTTCTACCAACTGGGCAGCGCAGTCGCAACATCGCTCTACCAGTTCCTGCACGCCTGCTCGGCCAAGCTCACGCAGAGCTGCGTAGCTGGCAAAGCCCCGTGCGCGGCGCGAGAACTCAGGGTTCCAGTCGAGCGGTTCACGCGCCATCTCCTGCTGGGTGAGATAGCTTGCCTGATGGCTCATCGACGCCCGATGGGCTTCCGGTTCGGCAACAAAGGCAAAGCCACAGTCGTAGGGTACGTTCAACCATTTGTGGCCATCGGTCGCCCAGGAGTGTGCCGCCTCGATGCCACGGACCAGCGGCGCGAAGCGAGGACTGGCTGCAGCCCACATGCCGAAGGCGCCATCGACGTGAACCCATGCTCCATAGTTGCGCGCGATCGGCGCGAGCAACTCAAAGTTGTCGAAGGCGCCGGTGTTCACATCGCCTGCCTGCAATAAGACCAACGCCGGCTGTCCTTCCACGGCGCGCAAAGCAATTTCAAGGGCAGCGGGCTCGAGCTTCCCAGCAGCATCGACAGGCAGCCTGGTGATGGCCTGGTCACCCAATCCCAGCAGTCGCAGCGTGCGATCAATGGTTGCGTGGCGATTACCGCAAAACACACGGATTTGCGGTGAGCCACTCATGCCCTGCCGCTCCACATCCCAACCCTGCTTCTTTAATAGCCAGGTACGCGCCGCGGCCAGGCAAGTCGCATGAGCCATCTGGCAGCCAGTTACGAGCGCGAACGAGGATGACGCCGGCAAGCGAAACATTTGCTTCAACCAGGAACCCACCGCTTCCTCAACGATCACCGATGCGGGGCTCACGCTGTAGAGACCCGCGTTCTGATCCCAGGTGGAAGTAAGCCAATCGGCAGCGAGCGCTGAGGGCAATGACCCTCCTATCACCCACGCGTAGAAACGGGCGCTGGCGGAATTGTTGAGACCACCCTCAATGTCTGTTACGAGATCGCTGACTACAGCTTCCGCCGGTAACGGATCCCGATTCCACTCTTTGCAGAGCCTCTGCCGCAAGGTGTCGAGCGAAGCCGTAGGGCCTACGGGCCGTTCATCGAGCGTCTGCAGGTAAGCAAGCGCGTGCTGCATGGCCGTGGAAAGAGCGGGAGTAAAGTCTTTTCGCATTCGCCATGCTCCTGATCGATCCCTGGCTTCCCGGTTCCCGCCCGATCTTCCCGATCCTATAGAGAGATGAGACAGGCGAGGCGACTCATGATCATGCTAGCCGGTTTCCGTGGATGCCGGAGCAGGTCCGCCCCTATTTCTCACCACACAGGATGTGTGGGTGCGGATTCGCGGGCATGAAATCGCCCGCGAATCCGGCTTGCAGTGTAGACCTAACGGCTGTAGCTACCGGTGGGAAAGATCGCGAATCCAGATATCCTTGAATTGCATGTTGCCCTTGCCACCCGCGTGCAATTGCAGGGCGATCGTGCCATCGACTGAATTCGGCTTAGGATCGGTGAAGTCGACCATTTGCACTCCGTTCAGACGCGAGCGATAGCGATTGCCCTCGACCTCAACGAGATAGTCGTTCCACTCGCCCATACGGACTACGCTCTCGTTCTCTGGCGCAGGCCAAACCAGCCACGCGGCCTTATCTTCTGCGTAGACGCCGCCGGTGTGATGCATCATGGTGCAGTCGATTTCAAACTGCATGCCTTGCGTTACGTCAGCAGTTCCAGGCTTGAATGCGCTATGAAAGAAGACGCCACTGTTGCCGTCGCCTACACATTTGAAGCGCAGAGAAAGCTGGAAGTTCTTGTATTGTTTTGCGGTTTCCAGGTAGCCGTAATCCTTGGTCAGACCCTTGCCGTGGATCAACCCATCCTCGACTTCCCAGCTTTCGTTGCCAATTTTCGTCCAGCCGGTCAGGTCAGCTCCGTTGAAGAGCTGGACCCAGTCTTCACCGTTTTGCTTAGCCTTCTGGGCTTCGACGGCGCAGGTGGCGAGGCCAGTCAACATCAGTACCAGGACAACGGTGAGAAGAGAATGGAAACGCCGCGTGTTGCGCGAATCTTCAGCGATCTTGATCGTTTTCATGTCAGCCATGAGAAACACAATATCGCAAAATTTACCTTCTTCTAAAAAAACAACGGACGAAGCGGGCCGCGGTGGCGATTTGGGCCTGGGCTTGTCCACCGGCCGGGGTGCTCCGGCAGCAGCCCGGCAAAAATCTCGAAGAGCGGTAAAAACTGGCAACTTTTCTTCAGTGGAGCGCCTACCTCGGTACACTGGCTTCGCACGTATTCAGTGGACCTAATTTCAGGAGATACCGATTGCGCATTTTGTCTTCTCTGCTTGCCACTGTTTTGACACTTTCTGCGAGCGTCCAGGCCGAATTACGCGGAGTGCCCGTCACGAACATCGACCGCAGCGCCAATGCATGCACAGATTTCGACGTATACGCCAATGGTCAATGGCGCACTACGCACCCCATGCCCGCGATCCAGGCATCCTGGGCGATTCGCGTCGTGACGCAGGAAGAAACACGCGCGAAGCTGCGGGCCATCGCTGAAGAGGATGCCGGCAAAGCGGCCTCTCTGCCCAAGGGCTCACCGGGTCAGCTGACAGGCGATTTCTACGCAGCCTGCATGGACAAAACGCGCATCGATGCGCTGGGGCTCAAACCGCTGCTGCCCCTCTGGAAGCAAGTCGACGGCGTACACGATGCAAAGAGTCTGAGCGCAGAAATCGTTCACCTGCAGCAGATCGCCGTACAGGCTCCGGTGCACCTCAATGCGGCCCAGGATCTGCATGACCCAGCCCGGATGATTGCGGAAATCGACATTGCCGGCATGGGCTTGCCTGACCGCGACTACTATCTGCGCGATGAACCCCGCTTTAAAGAAGCACGGGAGAAATACATTGCCTACGCGCGGAAGATGTTCGTGCTTTCGGGAATGGCTGACGGCGAAGCGACCCGTGCCTCAGACGCGGTACTGAAGATCGAAACCGCGTTGGCTCAACCGCGATTGACCCGTGTCGCGCTGCGTGATCCTAAAGTGCAGGATCATCCGATGAGCGTTGCTGAACTTAAATCACTCGCTCCGCACTTTGACTGGAACCTGGAGTTTCAGGTTCTTGGAATTACCCAGCAACGGCATGTGAACGTGCCGCAGCCAAAGCTCGTCGCTGCTTTCGACGGGATGCTCAGCAGCGTTCCGCTTGATGATTGGCGCACCTATCTTCACTGGCAACTGTTGAACGAGGAAGCGACTGCCCTCTCCGCGCCGTTCGACGAAGAATACTTCGCCTTCTACTCGACGGCCCTGAAGGGTGTCACGGAGCAACGCCCTCGGTGGCAGAGGTGCGTCATTGACACAGACCGCTTGCTGGGTGAGGCGTTGGGGCATGAATATGTGGACCGCTATTTGCCGCCCGTAGCCAAAGCACGCGCCCGTACCATGGCGGTGAATATCGTGAACGAGCTAAAGCTATCGATCGAATCGCGCGACTGGATGACCGCTCCTACGAAAGCCAAGGCGCTCGAAAAGGCAAATGCTCTTAACATCAAGGTCGGTTATCCAGACAAGTGGAAAGACTATAACGGCGTCGTGATTGACCGGTCTAGGTATCTTGAAAGCACGCTCAGCGCTGCCCGGTATGGCGCGCGAGACGACCTGCAGCAGATCGGCAAGCCGGTAGACCGCGGCCGTTGGGATATGACACCGCCGACGATGAACGCCTACTACAACCCAACGCTGAATGAGATCGTAGTGCCTGCAGGTTATCTGCAGCCGCCGGGATTCGATCCAAAAGGACTGGACGCGATCAACTATGGCGCCGTTGGAGTGAGTATCGGTCACGAAATCTCGCACGGCGTCGATGACGAAGGAGCGCAGTATGCCGCCAGCGGAAAACTGGAGAATTGGTGGACAGACGCCGACTACACCAACTTTCAAGCACACACTGCGTGCACGACCAGGCAATACGATGGGTACTTCGTGGAACCTGGCCTGCATCTCCAGGGCAAGCTGGTCACCGGTGAGGCCTTGGGCGATCTGGGTGGAGTGAATCTTGCCTATCGTGCTTACAAACGTTCTCGCAAAGGGAAGGGGCCGGAACCGACGGTGGACGGATTTACGCCAGACCAACAATTCTTCCTCGCCGAAGCGCAATGGCGTGGAATGCTGGTGAGACCGGCTGCCGCTCGCATGGCGGTTTCCGTCGATCCGCATCCACCCGGCAAGTTCCGTGTATTGGGCCCCTTGAGCAATATGCCGGAGTTCGAGAAGGCTTTTCAGTGTAAGCGGGGCGATGCAATGGTGCGGCCTGAAGCGGAGCGTTGCTCCGTCTGGTAAGCACGACCCGGTGTTTGTGAGAAATGCAGGCTATAGCGTGCGCTTGAAAAGAGGCGTCGCGATCAATAGAGCGGCGATGCCGAACGTAAACAGGAAGATCAGGTCCATGCGGATGGCGACGAGCCCGCCATCTTTGAGCAGAATCGCCTTGAAACCATGCACTGCGTAAGTAAATGGATCGACGTCAGCCAGGGCACGCAGCCATTTTGGCAGGCCCGCGATGGGAGCGATGGCTCCACTGGGAAAAAACAGAAGCGTATTCAGCACGCCGAACATGGCCCGCGGCACTAGGGGATCTTCGATTCGCACCATCATCAGAAACATCATGCCGTTGAATGCGACGGAAGTTGCAATGATAAGCAACAACAACAGCAAAGCGCTCATCGGGTGAAAAATGACGCCCAGGCCGGCGAAGAGCGAACCGATTACCGTAAGGCAAACGCCCGATAGTACTGCTTTGATGGCGCCTGCCAGGTTCAACCCCAGCACGAGTTCCAGGCGAGTGATCGGGGTTACGAGAAACCCCTCGTGCACGCCTCTGGCTTTGTCGTCGATGTAGAGCATGCCTCCCCCGATCATCACGGCGACGAACATGGCGAGCGACACCGATCCGCCCAGCAGATATTTCATGTACTCGACGTAGGGATAGAGCTCAACGATTTCAAGAGCGATCTTTTGCACCACCTTGGGTTGGATCACGGGAGCATTCAACGCATCGACCAGGGCCTGCATTTCCGCTTCGAGACTGCTGCTCATGACCTGATCGGAATTATCGACAACTAACCCAACGGCTGGAGAGTCACCTGCCAGAACGCGCCGTGAATACTGCGCGGGAATGATCACCGCTGCATCGATTTTGCCGGTGCGGACGTCCTCCCTCGCCTTTTGCTCATCCTCATAGGCAACGGTGGTGAAGGTGCGGATGTTCACGGCAATCGAGTTGAAGGCTTCTTCGATTTTGAGCGCCTGAGAGCCGCGATCGTAATCGACGACGCCCATGCGCGCGCCGCGGATCTTGCCTCCGTAGGCGTTGCCGAGAACCAGCAGTTGTACCAGGGGCAGCGTCATCGACACCATCATCAACGCGGGAGAACGGAAGAACTTACGCATCTCTCGCTCTACAATCGCCATCATTCGCTTCATGGTTGCATCCCCGGGCGCGGTGGCATGATAAAGCCTTGCGCCTTCACCTGTTCATCGCGAAGCTGCCGCCCCGTGTAATGAACGAACACATCGTCGAGCGTGGTGTTCTGTACACTCAGTGACTTGATCGCTTCGCCAATGGCAGTGACCATCTCGACCAGTTGGGTGGTGGTGAGGGAACCATTCGAGGTAAGTACCCTGTACATGGCCCCACTCAGCGACTCCACCGAAGTAACGCCGGACAGTTGTTCCAGGCGTGACGGCCATTCCGGGGATTCACGCGTAAACTGAACCTCAACCACATTGGTACCAGGAACGCTGGCCTTGAGCGCCATCGGCGTATCGAGGGCAACCAGCTTTCCATGATCGACGATCGCGATGCGGTCGCAGAGCCGGTCAGCCTCGTCCATATAGTGCGTGGTGATCAGCATCGTCAGGTGGCGCGTGTTTTTGAGATGATTCAACATCTCCCACACGGCTACGCGCGAAACCGGATCGAGCCCCGTAGTGGGCTCATCGAGAAAAAAGATACGGGGATTGTGAATGAGGCCGCGAGCAATTTCGAGCCTGCGGCGCATGCCTCCTGAGAGTGTCTTGGTTTGCGCATGACGCCATTTCAACAAGTCCACTGCTTCGAGCAGTTCGTGGGTGCTACGCAGGCGTTCTTGCTTGGGAACCTCATAGAGCTTGGCATAGATGGAGAGATTCTCTTCCACCGTCAGATCGATATCGCTCGTGAGCGCCTGGGGAATGACCCCGATGGTTCGTCTCACGGCATCAGCCTCGCGTGAGACATCGTGACCGGCAATGATGGCCTTACCGCTCGTGACTGGTATGAGCGTAGTCATCATGCGAATCAGCGTGCTTTTGCCGGCGCCATTGGGTCCCAGCAATCCGAAGATTTCGCCATCGCCGACCTCAAAGCTAACGCCCTTCACGGCCTCAAAGTCTCCGTAGCGCTTGACGATGTTCTCGACCGCGATGGCCACCCCTGCATAACCGGCGCTCATCGGTCTACCAACTTGCTCTTAGGAACGTAGACTTCGACGAGCATTCCGGGAACATAGCGCATTCCAGGGTTGTCGATGAGCAATTTCAACCGAATGGTCTTGATGTCGCGTTTACGACGGCTCACATCGCGCTGGGTGGCGAAATCGGCTTCCGCGGATTTCGCAATCACCTTGCCCTGGATGGCCGTGCCACCAGGCATCACCACGCGCAGGCTATCGCCCAACTGAACCGCATCGCCCTCGGTCTCGGGGAGTGGCGCGTAGACCCAGGTTTGTGTCAGATCTGTGATGGTGACAATAGGCGTGCCCGCCGAGACCACCTCGCCCTGCCTGGCGGCTTTTACGTTGACCTTACCTGCCACAGCCGAGGTGACCTGTGCGTAGCCCTGTTGGATTTCTGCCTGACTCAGCAGGGCCTGGGCGTTTCGCAGATCACCACGCGTCGCGGCCACGGTCTTGGCTGCCGCCTGCGCCTGAATCGTGTTTGCGACAGCAACTTTGAGCGAAGCCTCGGCAGCGGCGACATTCGCCCTTGAGGAGTCGACCGCTGCCTGCGCGGCATGCAGCGCGGTCGCTGCTTCATCACGCGCCTGCTCGCTCATGATGCCTTGTGCTGCCAGCGCGACGGTTCGCGAAGTATCAGCGTTCTGGTGCTCATACTGCGCCTGGGCCTGGACCAGAGCCGCTTGTGCACTGCGCAGTTGCGCTTCGGCATTGTTTACCTGGCTAGATGTGCCGCCGCGGGTTTGACGCTCGGTGTCGCTTGCTCCCTGCCACTTGAAATGCTGACTGGCCGCCGCTGCTTCCGCTGCCTGGCGAGCAGCCGCCAGGTCTTCACTCTCGATGGTTGCTACGGTCTGCCCGGCATGCACATCGTCCCCCTCCTCAACGGTAAGGGTCTGGATTCTGCCTGCAATGCGAGAACTCACCACGACTTCATTGGCATCGACGGTGCCGATCAGTTGCAGATCGGAGGAGTGCTGGGTGGAGAAAAAATACCAGCAGAGCGCGATGACAAACAGGAGACCAATCAGGATGAAGATCCGGTTACGCGCGCTCATAGGGGCTTTCTCCAGAATTTAGCTTTTGCGGCCTTGGGCACGGGCGACTGCGCAAGCACGCGTTTAGCGAGCCTGGCGCCGTGCGCGCGATCGACGAACAGCGCGTTACCGAGGAACAGCATTGCAGCCTTGCGCCGAGCCCCGATTGCTGAGTCCGCCAGCGGATCGAACGGCAGCACGAGCCGGACCATGGGAGCGCTCAGGAAGTAAAAAACGTTTGCGCCAAGAGCGGAATAGACCACCTGCAACCAATCCACCTCGCACAACTCGCCGGCCTCTATGCCCTCATCCACCGCTTGCTCCAGTTTGTTCAGGAGCGGCTTGAACAGGTTCTCTACCATCAACGGCAGCACGTTGCTTTCGCCGCGGCGCATGCGAACCATTTCCTGCTGCATGAGGCTTTGAAAATCCCGCTGCGTAAGAAGCCGGTCAAAGTGCTGCAAGGCTGTGCGCAACAGGCGTTCGCCGGGACTGCATTTGGGATCGAAGGCCGCGAGCGCTCGTTCAACGACGGAGGCAGTTGCCTCTTCGATCGCGGCTGCGTACAGCTGGCTTTTGCTCTTGTAGTAGTAGTAAAGCAATGCCTTGTTGACCTTGGCCAGTTCCGCAATCGCATCGGTACGCGCGCCCGCCAGGCCATGAGCGCTGAACTCCCGAACGGCTGCGCTCAGAATTGCCTTCCGGGTGCGGTCGGCTCGATGGGTGCTCGATGTTTTCGCGTTCATTGACTAACCAGTTAGTTAAAATTCTAGCATTGACTTGCGACAAAGAGAGACGGTAACTGCTTCCCCCAGAGTTGTCCCGGGGGAATGTAGAACTGCAGATCTCTCCACTGCGCTCCCCCGGATTTCCTGTTGAGATTCGTGAGGCCAACGTGATCCATGCGGTTTTCCTTAAGAGAAAACCGCACACGCGGATATCAGGTGGAGCAACGTAGCAGGAAATCCGGGTACGCTCCGGTCGAGATGACAAAGGAGGGGGCAACTGCTTTCCGCGATAGCTCCCGCGGGAAGGCAGACCGTTGCTGGCCCCTTGATCAGGACGCAGTTGAGCGGGTTGCGAATTCTTGGCATACCGCCGGGCTACGAGCGGGGGAGCGACTTCTGAGAGTCTGCATTGCTGCCGTAAGGTGATCATTGCCCGTCTTGTTTACCTGCCCCCGGCACTGGCCTAGAATGAGGAATGGTGAGTTTTGATTCACAGGGGTGCAAATGACCTTTCCCGAGCACGAGTTGCACTTCTTCCATCGGTTTGGACTGACCGGACGCCTGATTGAACGGTGCCTGGGCGAGGCCCTCTCAGCTGGAGGAGATTTTGCCGACCTCTACTTCGAATCCATAGCTTCCTCTTCCATCTCGGTTGATGAATCGCTGGTCAAATCCGCTAGCCAGGGTGTAAGTGCGGGTTGCGGCATTCGCGTAGTTTCAGGGGACCGCACCGGCTATGCCTACACCGACGATCTTTCCGCCGAGCGGCTCATGCGGGCCGCCCGCACCGCGGCGCTGATTGCCGACGGGCCCAGCAAGCAGCAGGTTGCCGGTTTTCGTGAAACGCCCAAAGCCAGTCTTTATCCGATCTCCGCCGCCGACACCGATGCGGGCATCGCCCCCAAATTGGAACTGGTGATGCGGGCCGATCGTGCCGCGCGCGCATACGATCCGCGCATCGTGCAAGTGCGTGCCGGTTTCAACGATGAACTGCGCCACATTCTCGTAGCCGCGTCCGATGGAACCTTTGCCAGCGATACACAACCCCTGGCGCGTCTTAACTGCTCCGTGATCGCCCGCGACGGATCGAATAGTTCGCGCGGCGGCTCAGGGGGTGGCGGCCGGGTGGAACTCGACTTCTTTGCAGGAGACAAGTCTCCCGAGCATTTCGCGCGCGAGGCAGCGCGGCAGGCGATTCTGCAACTGGATGCGGTACCGGCGCCCGCCGGCGATATGGAAGTGGTGCTGGGCCCCGGCTGGCCCGGAGTACTGCTGCATGAAGCAGTCGGTCACGGGCTGGAAGCCGACTTTAACCGCAAGAAGACCTCAGCCTTTGCCGGCCTCATCGGCCGCCAGGTCGCCAGTTCGAAAGTGACCGTGGTCGACAACGGCACCATGCCCTCGCGTCGCGGATCGCTGAACGTCGATGACGAGGGATCGCCCACCCAGGAAACCGTGCTCATTGAAAACGGAATTCTCAAGGGCTACCTCAGCGACAAACTCTCTGCGCGGCTCATGGGCATGGCCGACACCGGTAACGGACGACGCGAAAGCTATCAACACATCCCCATGCCGCGCATGACCAACACCTATATGCTCTCGGGGGAGGACAGCCCTGAAGATATTCTGCGCAGCGTGAAGCGCGGCCTCTACGCCGTGAACTTCGGCGGCGGGCAGGTGGATATCACCAGCGGCAAGTTCGTCTTTTCGGCCTCAGAGGCCTATTTGATTGAGGACGGCAAGATCACCGCGCCCGTGCGCGATGCGACGCTGATCGGCAACGGGCCGGAAGCGCTCAAATACGTGTCCATGGTGGGCAACGATCTAGCACTCGACGAGGGCATCGGAACCTGCGGCAAAGACGGGCAGAGCGTACCCGTCGGTGTGGGCATGCCAACCATCAAACTGGACCGCATGACAGTCGGCGGCACTGGCCGGTAATGCCGACAGACACTTCCATGACCGCGACAGAAAGCAAGAGCGAATTGCAGCAGCTTGCAGCCGACGTCGTTGATCGCGCCTTGCGGGCAGGAGCCGCCGACGCAGAAGTTGTGATCCGTGAAGGTGACGAATTCTCGGCATTGGTACGCCTTGGCCAGGTAGAGACGCTCAAGGAATCGGGCGCGCGCGGCATTGGCCTGCGGGTATTTCTGGGTGCGAGCGGCTCGTATCGCACGGCAAATACCTCGACCAGCGACTTTTCTGAGACGGGTCTCAACCACATGATCCGCGGCGCGATCGATCTGGCCAAAGTCACGTCGCAAGATCCCTTCGCGGGCATGCCGGAAGCGGAAGCGATGGGCCAGCTTGGCGGCGATCTGGACCTCTACTACGAAGACGTCTATGGGCTGCCGCCTGCCGAGCGCATCGACTACGCGCGCCGCGCGGAGGCTGCAGCTCTCTCGGCTGATGCGCTCATTCAAAAGGACAAAAGCGACGGAGGCAGCTTCGATGCCGCGACCGGGCATAAGGTTATGGCCAACTCTCGCGGCTTTGTGGGGGCGTATCGCCGCTCATACTGTTCCGTCTCGGCCATGCCCATCGCACAGACCGAGCAGGGTGGCATGCAGCGGGACTATTGGTATTCCAGCGCGCGCACGCTGGCGAAGCTGGCGTCGCCTGAGAGCATCGGAGTCGAAGCGGCGCGCCGCGCGGTGCGGCGCCTGAACGCACGCCGCGTTCCCACGCAGTCTGTGCCGGTCGTTTTTGCTCCTGAAATCGCCCGCTCGATCATCGGCAGCATGTTTGAAGCCGCGAACGGTGACAGCATTTATCGCGGCGCATCCTTCTGGGCGAATCAGCTGGGCCAGAAGGTGGCCAGCGAAACTGTAACCGTGATTGACGATGGAACCATACCGGGCCTGTTCGGCACCTCGCCGTTCGATGGCGAAGGTCTGCCCACGCGGCGGACGGTGATTGTTGAACATGGAATTCTCAAGAACTACCTGCTCAACACCTACACGGCACGCAAGCTCAACATGCAGAGCACAGGCAATGCGTCGCGCGGGCTGGCCGGCACTCCAGGCATAGGCGCCGGCAATCTGTTCCTGGTGAACGGAACGGTAGCGCCAGAGAAACTGCTCGCCGACGTCAAGGCAGGTTTTTACGTTACGGAACTGATGGGTTCGGGCGTGAACATGGTTACGGGCGACTACTCGCGCGGCGCGGCTGGTTTGTGGATCGAGCATGGTGAGCTGACCTACGCGGTCGAAGAAATAACCATTGCAGGCAACCTGAAGCAGATGCTCAACAACATCACCTGCATTGCCAACGATCTGGAATTTCGCGGATCGGTCGCTTCGCCCACACTCCGCATCGACGGCATGACCATCGCCGGGGAATAAGCCCGTTGCCGGGCTTGTCCGTGCAGACAATCGCCGGGAAGGGTGTTGAACTGTAATTGTGGATGCCGGCCTGGCCCATTCCGTCCGTTTCGATCCAGCCGACCCAGCCGCCAGCCTGGGTGGGTTGCCCCAGGCTTCTGCAGTGTTTGCGCTCTGCGCCGCGGACCCGGCGGCCGAACCTTACCTCGGCAAAACTCCTAACCTTCGCCGCCGCCTGATGCGTTTTCTGCGCGGCCCCCAGGCGGGTACGGGCGCCCACAGCAAACGCCTGCAGTTGGCCCACATGGTCGACCGCATTGAGTACAGCGTCACCGGTTCGGACTTCGAATCATCCCTCTGCCTCTATCAGGCTTCGTTGCGGGCCTTTGGTGCGCGGGCGCAAAAGCGCTTGCGCCTGCGGCCGCCTGCTTTTCTGCGCATGCCGGTCGAGAATGCCTATCCCCGCGTGTATGTGACCTCGAAGATCAGCAAAACAGCAGCGAACGCCCTGTTCGGCCCTTTCCCCTCGCGTGCTGCGGCCGAGCGATACGCGGATGAGATGCTGAACCTTTTCCTGCTGCGGCGGTGCACCCCAGATCTCGACCCTGATCCAGCCTTTCCCGGTTGCGTTTATTCGGAAATGAAGATGTGCCTCGCTCCCTGCTACAAGGGCTGTACCGACGAGCGCTACCAGCAGGAATCGACCGAAGTATTCGCCTTCCTTTCCACGCGCGGCGCTTCCATGGTGAAAAAGTTGGAAGCCGAGCGCGACGCCGCCTCTGAATTGATGGAATTCGAGCAGGCGGCGGCCATCCACCAACGGATGCAGAAGGTGCAGACGGTGATCTCTCTGGCGAGCGAGGCGGTCCGTCCCCTGGTACGGCTGAGCGGTATCCTCGTGCAGCCTTCGGCTGAGTTGGATAAGGTGGCGTTGTTTTCACTGCAACGCGGAGTGTGGAGCGGGCCGGCGCACTATTCGATTCTTGGGATGCGTCTGGCAAATGAGCGATCGGGGTCTAGTTCGCTCTTCGCACATCCGGTTGCATTGGAAGCCGTACCGCTCGAGGAGCAACCCGTTGTGGCCGCGAAAGACCTGCTGGAAGCACGTCTCGATGAGGCCTTGTCCTCGCTCAAGCAGGCGGCGCCAAAGTCTGCGTCATCACAAACCCTGGCAGACCACCTGGCGCTGTTCACGCAATGGTATTACCGGCCTGCTGCGCGCTCTACCGGGGAAATGCTATTTGCCGGGGAAGATGGCGAAGTGCCCCGCAAGCCATTGCTGCGGGCGATTTCCCGGGTAGCGGCGCGAGCGATCAGCGCGAATCCTGAGGCGCTGAGCCATCCGCCCATTCAGTGGCACGCCTAAGCGGTGGCATTTCTCTCCCTGGCCGGGCGCCTGTCGCCCTTCGCGGCTTTCTTGCGATGAACATAGGGTGGCTCTGGCCGCCATAAATAGAAGCCCTCCTGCTACACTGAGGGCACTTTGAGGGGTCTTTGTGGTTGAATTAGTGCCGTCCATCCTCTCTGCCGACTTCTCCAAGCTTGGGCTGGAAATGCAGGCTGCCGAGCGCGGTGGCGGCTCGGCCATCCACCTCGACATCATGGACGGCCACTTCGTCCCCAACCTGACCATAGGGCCGCCGGTCGTCAAGTCGCTGCGCAACGTCACCCGCCTGCCACTTGACTGCCACCTGATGATCGAAAATCCAGACGACTTCATCGAGCCCCTTGCGGCCGCTGGAGCCAACTGGGTCAGCGTTCACTATGAAGTCTGCCGCCATCTGCACCGGACACTGCAGTTGATTGCCGCACACGGCATGCAGCCTGCGGTCGTCATCAACCCCGCCACCCGGGTCGATTTTCTGATCGAAATCCTGCCGATGGTGCACCATGTGCTGGTCATGGGCGTCAATCCTGGCTTCGGAGGCCAGGAGTTCATCCCGTTTTCATTGGATAAAATTCGCCATCTGGCTGAACTTCGCTCGGAACTCGGGCTCAACTACAGAATCGAAGTCGACGGTGGGGTTGCTCACGACACCATCGCCTCGGTCGTCGAAGCAGGAGCCGACTTGCTTGTCGCAGGTAGCGCCGTGTTTGGTGCGGGGCAGCCTGAAAAGGATGCCCGCGTGCTGCTAACCATGGCGCAAGAAGCAGAACAGCGCCGTCTGGGCCAAAATTTCCGCTCCGCGCGGGCTGCCGCCATTTAACATCAAGTGATACGGTCCGCGGTGGCTGGGCACCACGGTTGGTCCGGGATTCCCAGCTCCCTTGGCGGAGCCTTTGCCCATGAGGTGTTATGCAGCGCTTTCTATTCCGGCTCTCTACCCTGTGTCTGCTTTGCGCGCTCCCTGCGACCGCTCAGTTTGGCATCTTCAAGCCGTCTAAACCAGCGACGGTTCCTACGCCGAACGATCCCCTTGCAGGCCACGCATCCAAGCAGCCCGACAAGGAACTATTCGATAAGGCCATGGTGGCCATGAAGAAGGGCAAGTTCGACGTTGCCCGGCTTGACTTGCAGACCCTGCTCAATACCTATCCGGAATCGGAATACCAGATGCGTGCCAAGCTGGCTGTGGGCGATTCCTGGTTCAAGGAAGGCGGCACCGCTGCTCTGACCCAGGCCGAAGCCGAATACAAGGACTTCATCACCTTCTTTCCCAACCAGCCGGAAGCAGCAGAAGCGCAGATGAAGGTCGCCGACATCTACTACATGCAGATGGAGAAGCCCGACCGCGACCCCAAGAACGCGACCCAGGCCGAGCAGGAATACCGCAACATGATCAACCAGTTCCCCGATTCCGCCTTCGTGCCCCGCGCCAAGCAGCGGCTGCGTGAAGTGCAGGAGGTTCTGGCCGAGCGCCAGTACCAGATCGGGAGTTTCTACTCCACCCACGAGAACTGGGCGGCAACCATTGCCCGCCTGCAGACGGTGACAGACAGCTATCCGCTGTACAGCCACAGCGATCTTGCGCTGATCGGCCTGGGTGATGCATACACCGGCGAAGCCCGTTTTGTGCAGGGCCTCACCAAGATCGATCCCAAGGCCAAACAGGCACTCATCAAGGCCTATGACGATCAGGCTGCAGATGCCTATGCGCGCGTGGTCACGCACTACTCCATGGCTGCCCATGTGGAAGATGCCCGCGAACGCCTGATCGCCCTGAACCGCACGGTGCCCGAGCCCAGCAAGGAAGAGTTGGCCGAGAGCGAGGCCGAGGAGCAGAGCCGCACGGGTATCACCTTTAAAGATCGCGCTCTGATTCTGGTGAAGCGTGGCCCTGTGACGGTAAATGCGGCGCGCATCGGCGAACCTACGCTGGTCGATCCGCCTTCCGTCACCGCCCCGGCTGTAAGCAAGCGCAACCAGGAACTCTTTACCGCAGCCCTCTCCGGCAAGCCTCTGCCCTCGGTCGCGCCCGGTGGTCCAGCCGCGCCCGGCGCCGCCGTCGCAGCAGGATCTGGGGCAGCACCCGCGGGCGACGCAAACGCACCCCTGCAACTGGAGAACGTACAGGGTGCTGAGAGCGCGCCGGCCGCGAGCGGCGGCCCGGGAATCGGCGCCAGTATCGTTAGTACCGGTGAAGGCAGCGGCGCAGCGGCGCCGCCGGCAAACAATGTCCCGCCCCGTGAAGTCGCTCCTGCGTCCGATCCGGGTGAGGCAGCCGCAGCGGCCGCGGCCGGCGTTGCAGGCGCTCAAAATCCTGGTGGATTGAAGACGGTTGGCCCGGAGAACAACGGGCCGCTGCCTCCGATTGAAAAGCCGGCAGACGCCCCTGCCCAGACCAACGATGTACACAGCGGAGCCCAGGTACAAACCGGCACAGACGCCGGCGCCACGGCTGCGAATGGCAAGAAAAAGAAGACTCCAGCGCCGAAGTTCGATTCAGGCGACGAGTCTTCGAGCAAACACAAGAAAAAGAAGGGGCTCGACAAGCTCAACCCGTTTTAGTCACACCTGAGCCTGGACGAAGGGCACGGCTGAAGCCGTGCCCTTCGTTTTACACCCCTATCCTTCAAGTGTGTTGAAAGAGAACGCCCCCATGCCCCGTGATCTACCCAAAGCCTACGACCCTGCTGCCATCGAAGACCGGTGGGCCGCCTACTGGGTCGAACAGCAACTTTTCACGCAACCACATTCCGGGGCTGCCTCCGCGCCCGTCTTCACCATGTTGCTGCCCCCGCCCAACGTCACCGGCCGGCTGCACATGGGCCACATGCTCGAGCACACCGAAATGGATATCCTCACCCGGTGGCGGCGCATGTGCGGAGACCTTGCTCTGTGGATACCCGGGACAGATCATGCCGGCATCGCTACCCAGTTGATGGTGGAGCGGCAAATTGCCGAAGAAGGCAAAACACGCCAGCAGATGGGCCGCGAAGCCTTCGTCGAGCGCGTCTGGCAATGGAAGCAGCACTACGGCGCCGCCATTCTCGACCAGATGCGGCGGCTGGGAGCGAGTGTCGACTGGTCGCGCGAATACTTCACCATGGACGAGCCCCGCTCCAAAGCGGTGCGCGAAGCCTTCGTCCGGCTCCATGAGCAGGGGCTTATTTACCGCGGCGCCTATATCGTCAATTGGTGCCCGCGCTGCCAAACCGCGATTTCTGATCTTGAGGTCATTCACGAGGAACAGCAGGGCAAGCTGTGGGAGATTCGCTACCCCGTCGTGGGGGAACCCGGCTTCATCACCGTCGCCACGACCCGGCCAGAAACCATGCTGGGCGACGTAGCGGTGGCCGTGCATCCCGAAGACGAGCGCTATACCCACTTGCACGGCAAGAAGCTGCGCCTGCCGCTCATGGGACGCGAAATTGCCATCGTCACTGACGCCTGGGTGAGCCGCGAGTTCGGCACAGGCGCGGTGAAGGTGACCCCTGCGCACGACCCCAACGACTTTGCCCTGGGGCAGCGTCATGGCCTGCCTTCCATCAGCGTGATGGACGAAACCGCGCGCATGAATGCGGCTGCGGGCGCCTATGCGGGGCTTGACCGTTACGAGGCGCGGCGAAAGGTTCTGGGCGATCTTGAAATGGAACAAGTGCTGGCCGGCGTACGCGACCACGTAAACTCCGTGGGCAAATGCGATCGTTGCAAGACCGTGGTGGAGCCGTTGCTTTCCACGCAATGGTTCGTGCGCATTCAACCGCTGGCCGACAAGGCCATCGAAGCCGTGGAGCAGGGCTATATCCGGTTTACCCCGGAACAGTATTCGAAGACCTACTTCGAGTGGATGCGCAACATCCATGACTGGTGCATCTCGCGCCAGCTCTGGTGGGGCCATCGCATTCCCGCGTGGCACTGCGCCCGCTGCAGTGAGATCACCGTGGCCCGCGAGACGCCCGAGGTCTGCGCTCATTGCGGCAACGCTCAACTGGAGCAGGAAAAAGACGTTCTCGACACCTGGTTCTCCTCCGGCTTGCTGCCCTGTTCCACCCTGGGCTGGCCCAACCATCCGCCCGATCTGGATGCGTTCTATCCCACGCGCCTGCTGGTTACGGGCTTCGATATCCTCTTCTTCTGGGTCGCCCGCATGGTCATGCTGGGCTGCCATTTCATGCTCGACGAGCCCATGGCCGATGGAAGCAAACGCACTCTCAAGGATGCGGTTCCGTTCCGCGAGGTGTACATCCACGCGCTGGTGCGCGACGCCGACCGCCAGAAGATGTCAAAGACCAAGGGCAACGTGATCGATCCGATCCAGATCGTCGAGCGCTTCGGAACCGACGCTGTGCGCTTCACTCTGGCGGCAATGGCTGCGCCTGGTACCGATATCGCCTTCAGCGAAGACCGTACGGACGGCTATCGCGCGTTTGCCAACAAGATCTGGAACGCCGCACGCTTCATTTTCATGCAAATGGAACGAGCCTCGGAGGCAGGGATCGTCGTCGACCTGCGCCAGTTGGACACAGTGGCCACGCCCCACGCGCCGCTGCGCTCATCCACCCTGGAAGCCCGTTGGATTCTTTCCCGCCTCAATCGCACGGCGGGTGAAGTGAACCAGGCGCTCAGCGAGTACCGCTTTCACGAATCGGCCAACACTCTTTACAGCTTTTTCTGGGGCGACTTCTGCGACTGGTATCTTGAAGTCGTCAAGCTGCGCCTCGATTTCAGCGGTCCACCAGCGCCGGTACACGCCGCTCTGGCCACGTTGCTGCACGTATTCGACCGAGCGTTGCGCCTGCTCTCGCCTTTCATGCCTTTTCTCTGCGAAGAGATCTGGCACGCGCTCTACGAAAACAATGTGCCTGCCAAATCGATCGCGCTCACGCGCTACCCGCAGGGTCAGGCTGAGCTGGTCGATGACGGCATCGAGCAGCAAATGGAACAGATGAAGGAACTCATCGTTGCCGTCCGCGATATGCGCCGCAAGCTCAGCGTAGAAGAAAAGGCGACCGTGCCGATCCTGTTGCGCGTTGCTGCCGCGCAGCGGGCAGGCATTGAAGACAACCGCGACATCGTAGGCCGTCTGGCCAGGGTTTCGGCTATTGAGTTTGTCGATGCCATGCCGGAAGGCGCGAGCGTCCGCTCCGCACCGGGATTCGACGTAGCCGTTATTTATGAGCGTACGATCGATGGTGCAGTCGAGTGTGAACGGCTGACGAAAGAGCTGGCACGCTTCGAGAAAGAAGTATCGAATGCCGACCGGCAGCTCGCAAATGAAGGCTTCCTCGCCAAGGCTCCAGCCAACGTCGTCGAAGGACTTCGGCGCAGGGCCGCCGAGTTAAGCGTATTGATTCCCAAAACCCGCGCCGCGCTGGATAGCCTCAACTGCGACCAACCGAAGCAGCCAGCAAACTGAAGACTAACGCCGGGGAAGAGTCAGACTAAGGAAGAAACATGGACTGGAAAAGCAGGCGGGTTGAGGCCACCCTGGAACAGGCCCTGGTCGAAGACAGAGCAACCAACGACGTAACCACAGCCATCACCATTGAACCCGGTCTCCGCGCTTCCGGCACCGTCATCGCGCGGCAGGATTGCGTAATCTCAGGCCTGGGGTGTATTCCCCGCTTTCTCGAAATCTTCGTTCGTCTCGATAAGAAGACTTCGAGCCGTTTCGAGGTGATCAATCACCCCGAGATGTTCGACGGTGTTCGCGTCAAGAAGGGCCAGGCGGTCGCGGTCATCCGCAGCAATGCCCGTGTCATTCTCACTTGCGAGCGCGTCATCCTGAACTTGATGCAGCGCATGAGCGGCATCTCTACCAGCACGCGGCAGTACGTCGAGGCCGTAGCGGGTACGAAAGCGAAAGTGCTCGACACACGCAAGACTGCCCCTGGTCTTCGCCTGCTCGATAAATATGCAGTCCGCTGCGGTGGTGGCGAGAGCCATCGTATCGATCTTTCTGACGGAATTTTGATCAAGAGCAATCACATCGGTATTGGTGGCGGAATTCCCAAGGTGATGGCTCGCGCCCTGGCTGCGAGAACTCCAGGCCAGACGATCACCTGCGAGGTGCGTAGCCTGGCTGAATTGGGGCAGGCGCTGGAAGCCGGCGCGGATTCGCTGCTGCTGGACAACATGAGCCCCGCGGAAACCAAAAAAGCAGTCGCCATGGTGCGCGCAAAAGGGCAGACCATTCCGATTGAAGCTTCGGGTGGAATCACGCTCGAGAATATTCGCAAGTACGCGCTGGCCGGCGTTGACTACATTTCAGTCGGGGCGCTGACGCAATCTGCTCCCGCGATAGAGCTGAGCATGCGAGTCACAACAGACATTTTTTAGAGGGACGGGTTTAACCGCCGGGTCATACATGTCGCTTTGCGTCACCCAAAGGCAGGAAAATGGGGGAAGTTGAATTCTCCATTGTGGGACAGCTTGAATTTTCAGGGCAGAAGAGGCTGCGGAGCAGGTCACTACAAGGGAAGTGAATTGCTCCCTCAGCGGCTAAAGCCGGAATCAGGACAGGGCAGGTACGTACGGGCTGAAGCCCGTACCCTTCAAAGATTTCTTGAATTTTCAGTGCAGGTCTCTCATTGCCGCAACATAGGCTGACGCCTACCACAGGACCCCATGCTTAACCCTGCCGAAGAAGACGCCTACGACCTGCCCGCGCTCGACGCGGCGCTTGGCCGGCACACCCTTCGCTGGCAAAATCCGCTACTTTCCTACCATTCACTCCACCAACGTGCTCGCCATGCAGCAAGCCGCCGAAGGCGCGAGCGAAGGCATGGTGTATCTGGCAGACGAGCAGACTGCCGGGCGCGGGCGTGGAGCGCACAGCTGGCACTCAGCAAGCGGCGCCGGGCTCTACGTCAGTATCCTGCTGCGACCGCAGGTCGCACCCGCGGATATCCTCTGGCTTTCCCTGGCAGCGGGGCTCGCGGTGCGCGATGCCGTGCGCCAGGTAACTTCGCTCGAAGCCGACATCCGCTGGCCCAATGATCTGCTCTTCGGCAAAAAGAAATTCTGCGGCATCCTCACCGAGTTAAATGCCGAGGTCACTCGTGTCAGGCACGCGGTGGTCGGAATCGGCATCAATGTGCATCAGGAGAGCTTTCCTCAAGAACTCTCACCCATTGCAGCGTCTTTGCGCACTGAAACCGGCCGCACTTGGGCACGCCAGGACGTGCTCATCGCTTTGTTACAATCGCTTTACCGCGAGTCGCAAGCGCTGAGCGCAGATACGCCGGGTGCGGCATCCAGGATACTTAGCCGCCTCGAAAGTGCTTCCTCATGGGTTCGCGGCAAGCAAGTGCACGTGGACGAAGGCGGGGGTTATTCCGGCGTAACAGCCGGTTTAGACGCGCGCGGATTTCTCCAGGTGCGAACCGTCCAGGGCCTTCGCACCGTACACTCCGGCGGCGTGCGGGCTGAATAACGGAACCTCTATGCTGCTTACCCTCGACGTCGGTAACACCAACACGGTGCTCGGTCTTTACCGGCTCGGCTCCGACGAATTGGTGACTCACTGGCGCATCAGCACGCTCCGCACTCAGACGGTCGATGAGTACGGCGTCCTATTTCTCAATCTGTTTGCGATGCGCGAGGCAGAGGCGAGCAAGGTGTCGGCCATCATCGTTTCCTCCGTGGTCCCGCCACTCGATTCCACGTTGCGCCAGGTATGCGAGCAGTACTTCCACATCAAGCCAATGTTTGTCGAGCCAGGCATCAAGACAGGGATGCCCATCCTGGTCGACAACCCGGCCGAACTTGGAGCCGATCGCCTCGTAAATGGCGTCGCAGCGTTCGCGAAATATGGCGGGCCCTGCATCGTGGTCGATTTTGGTACAGCCACAACCTTCGATGTGATTACCGCGAAAGGTGAATACGTAGGCGGCGTAATCACGCCAGGCCTTGCCATCTCGGCCGAGGCGCTGTTTGCTCGCGCCGCAAGACTCTCTCGCGTCGACGTGAAAAAGCCGGCCAAGGTGGTGGGCACCAATACCATCGCTCACATGCAAAGCGGACTCTACTACGGCTATATCGGCCTGGTAGACGGCATTCTGGAGCGGATACTGCACGAGGTTGGCAACCCCGACCTGCCTGCACCGAAGATCATTGCCACCGGCGGCCTCGCGCGCCTCATCGCAGACGATTCACGGTACATCGAGACGATCGATGACATGCTTACGCTCGATGGCCTGCGCCTCATCTACGAGCGCAACCGGGCGATCAAGCCAAGGCACACGAGCGAAACAGCCGGAAAGCACGCCTGAAGCTGTCGTGCAAAATTACTTCAACTACTTCACGGAAATCGAAGAACACTTCCAGCGGCGCCGCGGTTCGCTGCTCCTGCTATCCACGCTGGACTGGGCTCTCATTGAGACCTGGCGGGAAGCCGGTATCCCGCTGACGGCAGTGCTCAAAGGCATCGACACGGCCTTCGATAAATACGATGCGCGTAAAAGCAAGTCTCGCGTTCGGCGCGTGAATGGCCTCGCCTACTGCGCACAGGAAATTATTTCTGCCTTCGAAGACATGAGAGAGGCCGCGGTGGGAGCCGTCGCCAGCAAACCTGACGCAGCCGAACAAAACTCCCAACAGGGCTTCGAACAGGCACGCATCGCCGCGCATCTTGAAGCGGCCGCACAGCAACTGCGTGCCGCGCCCCAGGCGGCATCGCTTGCTGAAATTGCCGATCGCCTGCAGACGCTGGCCCAGGAGACACGCGCTACGCTGCCGCAACTGGAGCAACTTGAGCAGTCGCTCACGGTGCTCGAAGAAAAGCTCTTTGCCCTTCTGTTGACCGCTACTCCAGAAGCCTTGTTACTGACGCTGCGTCAGCAAGCTGCGGCAGAACTGGCGCCCTACCGCAGCCGAATGCCGGCGATGCAGATTCGTCAGGTAGAGCAGCAGTTCCTGCACAAGCGCTTACTGGAAAAATTCGACCTTCCACGACTGAGCCTGTTCTACATGAGCCAGGCATGAAGCTACGCATCGAAAAAGCCATCTATGGCGGCTCAGGACTGGCACGCATTCCGCTCGACGAGGCCGACGGCGGCGGCAAGACCGTATTCGTTCCCGCAACGCTGCCCGGTGAACTCGTCGAAGCACGCTTGACCGAAGACCGGCGCAGTTTCGTCCATGCCGATCTTGTATCCGTGATTGAGCCTTCGCCGCTGCGGGTTGCACCAGGGTGCGAATATTTTTCACGCTGCGGCGGCTGCCAATATCAACACGCCAGCTACGAATCGCAGCTACAAATGAAGCTCGGCATCCTGAAGGAGACCTTGTCACGGGCGCATCTGCCGATTCCGGAAACGATAGGCGCCCTCTCCGGGCCTGCGTGGGAATATCGTAACCGCGTTCGACTCCATTTCGTGAAGCAGCGGGGCCTGGAACTGGCTTACCGTGAGCGCGCGTCGCACAACCTGTTGCCAGTGACGCATTGCCCCATCGCCGCGCCTTTGATCAAGCAGGCGATCACCGCGGTCACGCGCATAGGAGCAGCCACTGGCATCGAGAAGATATGCGAAGAAGTGGAGTTCTTTACCAACGGCGAGCAGACGCAGCTGCTGGTTTCGCTGTGGCCTGCGCCTGAAGAAGGCCCCCGCGCGCGATCGCGAAAACCGCAACAGCCGTCAAGCCAGCGCGAACGCGTTCTGGAACAATTCGCAGAGCAGTTGAAGCTGGAGCTTCCCGCGCTCACCGGCGTGGGTCTGCTCCGGCACAACGAAATCATGCACTGGGGCCAGCGTTCGCTCACCTACACCGTGGCTGAAACTGCCTACCAGGTAAGCCTGGGCTCCTTCTTTCAGGTCAATCGATTTCTGGTACCGGACCTGTTGAGTCTTGTAACCAGCGATGCCACGGGCGCAAAACGAACTGGCCGGCTGGCCTGGGATCTCTACGCGGGCGTAGGGCTCTTCGCGCGAGCGCTGGACTATGAAAATGTAGTTGCGGTGGAATCGGCCGGTTATTCGGCAGACGATCTGAAGCACAACCTGGCCAGAACGCAGCGCATGACAAGATCGAACACGCTTGATTTCCTGCGCAATCAAACGCGCGTTCCCTTGCGGGCAAAGCCTGATCTCATCGTGGCCGACCCACCCCGCGCCGGCATGGGTAAAGAAGTGTGCACCCTTCTCGGAAAGGTTGGCGCCCCCACGCTGATTTGCATCTCCTGCGACCCGGCCACCCTCGCACGCGATCTGCAGTCGCTCTTGCCCTTCGGGTATTCGATCGATGCAATCCACCTTGTGGATCTATTTCCGCAGACCTTCCATCTCGAAACCGTCGCAATTCTAAAGCGGAATTAATTTCTCACTTAGATAGACCTTCAGGATCGTCTGTATATTCCCTGCAGTATCCCTCCCCTTGACGAGTTAGCCATGCCTCGGCCGGCATGACTGGCAGGGTACCCCACATCTGGCGCAAGACTCCCGCCGGATGTGGGACACCCACATTTTTGGCTGGTCTGGGCTGTCTGCCCACTCAAGCCAACACCGGGCTTGAATGGGGCACCCTCGGCGTTTTCATTGCATTGAGGCAAGACCGGATCGATTGATTGGGCCTATTGAATGGATCGGCTTTCGTTTTCAACAGCTCCCGCTCTCTATGCTGCCCTGTGGCTCTCTGCCGGAATCCTGGTAGCGCAATTTGGCTCGGCACGCGGATGGATCGTTCCCGGACTACTCATTGGCGCACTTCTCCTGTTTGCTCTCATTTCCACCCTGGCTAGCTGGCGAGCCGTTCGTATCGCCCTCCTTCCTCTCGCGTGCACCTGGATTCTGTTGGGCTGGGTGTTGAGCGAGATTGAGCCCGTACCCAACCCACAAACGCAACTGCGGCTGATTGCAGAGCGTGGCGACGCAGTGATCGTCGACGGCGAGGTCACGCGCACAACGCCTGTTCAGCGAACGGAGTCCTCGCTTCCGTTTGGTCATACAACACGCGTCGAACAGAGCGAAAGCATCGACCTGCGTGTACTTTCTGCCGCGGGCCAAACCATGGCCGGCGGCATACGAGCCACCCTGTACAACCCGCCCGATCTTCCGTTCCCCGTGATTCACTGTGGAGATCACATCCATGCCAGCATCGCCTTACACGTGCCGGAGCGCTATCTCGACCCCGGCGTGTGGGATGCCACAGCGTGGCTGCGTGAACAGGGCGTCGGCGTAGTGGGCTCGCTAAAAGCCTCTGGCATCACAATCACCCCTCAACCGGGGCGCGGCTCCTTCCACTGCCGGCTGCATGGGCTGCAACAAGCGGGCAGCCAGCGCCTTATAGATTTTGCGAGCGCCACGGCCGAGTCACGCTTACCGCCATGGTTGCGCCTCAGCCCCGCGGATGCGGGCATGCTGGCCGCGATGATCCTCGGTGACCGCACCTACCTCAACCACCAGGAGCGTGTGGGCTTCGAACAGACCGGCTCCTTCCATCTGCTGGTCGTCTCGGGCATGCATCTGGCAATCTTTGCTTCCTGCATCTTCGGCCTGGCAGCCCTGCTGCGGCTGCCGCGCGCGTGGTCTACGGCAGTTACGATTGGCTGCTCATTTGCCTATGCGGAACTCGCCGGCTTTGGTGAGCCCGTACAGCGTTCGTTCTGGATGGTGGCGCTCTATCTTCTGACGCGGCTACTCTTCCGTGAACGCAATAGCCTCAATGCGATCGGCTTTGCCGCCCTCTGCCTGCTTGCCCTCGACCCGCGCGCACTGCTGGGTGCAAGCTTCCAGATGACGCTGCTCTCGGTGTTAATTGTCGCCGGCGTCGTGCTCCCCGTCGTCGAACATACCTTCGGGCCCTATCTGCAGGCTGCGCGCAACCTGAACCTGATTGCACTCGATCCCGCTCTGCCGCCCAAACTGGCGCAGTTCCGCGTCACGCTGCGCCTCATCGCGAGCCATCTTGAGTTGTTCATCGGCCGCCGGCTGGCCCGATGGCTGCCCGCGTGGCTGGTACGGCTCACGCTGCGCATCCTTGAGTCGCTATTGGTATCCGCACTGATCGAACTGGCGATGTCTCTGCCCATGTCGATCTATTTCCATCGCGTAACGGTGCTCGGCTTACCCGTGAATCTGCTGGTTGTACCGTTGATCGGGCTCGCCCTGCCTGCGGCCCTCATCACGTTTGCCACGCTGCTCATGTGGCCCTCGTTGGCCGTAGCCCCGGCGGCCCTGACCGCAGCGCTGCTCCACGGCATCAACGGCATCGTCAAGGCGTTCAGCGGTATGGCTGCGGGTGACATTCGTATTGCAAGCCCCGGCATATACGCAATCGCGGCCGGTATCACGCTGATTGGTGTCGCAGTGTGGGCGGCCCGTAATAGCCGCTTCCCCGTTGTCTTGCCGGTGGTCGCGCTTGCCTGTTCCGCGGCATGTGCGGTCTCTCCCCGGCCGCTCGCCTATCACCCCGGCGTGCTCGAAGTGACGGCCATCGACGTTGGCCAGGGCGACGCTCTTCTGTTGATCTCACCCGAGGGAAAGACCCTGCTCATCGATGCCGGCGGCCCCACCGGATCCACGCAGGCCGCGACCGGCAACTTTGAGATCGGTGAAGACGTGGTCTCGCCCGTGCTTTGGTCTCGTAATATCCGCCGCCTCGATGCCGTCGTCCTTTCTCACGCGCACAGTGACCACATGGGTGGAATGGGGGCCGTGTTGCGAAACTTTCGACCGCGGCAGCTTTGGGTAGGGAAGAATCCGGAAATCCCGGCCTACATGGCTTTGCTCGATGAGGCTCGCCAACTCGGCGTTTCCGTTAAGTCCCTTTCCGCGGGTGACCACTTCACCTTCGGAGGAGCGCAGGTTCAGGTGCTGGCTCCAGCGGTTGGCTACACCCCGGGCGCAACCGCGAGCAATGACGATTCGATGGTGCTGCATATAGCCGTCGGTCAAACTTCGGCCTTGCTCGAAGGGGACGCGCAGGCGGCGAGTGAGCAGCAGATGCTGTTAGAGCCCCTGCACGCGGATCTGTTGAAGGTTGGTCACCACGGAAGCAAGACCTCGACCACGCCCAGCTTCCTGGCTGCTGTTGCACCCACTTACGCCATCATCTCTGTTGCCCATCGCAATCCCTACGGCCACCCCAAGCTGGAAACGCTGCAGAGGTTGCAGGAGGATCGCGTCCGCACGTTCCGCACGGATGCTGAAGGCGCAACTTCTTTTTTTCTCGATGGCAACTCCGTAACCGCCCAACCGCTGACTGCAAAGTAAAGGGTAGAGCCGGCTCCGACATACCTTTTCTGATACCGCTCCAATGTTCAGGACTGCGGCTACACCTTTTTGTGTTTCCCAGGCCGGCGCTTTCGGGTATACATTCGCAACAAAGCAGGGGAAGATCGCCAGATAAAATTAAAATTGGAGGAAGGATTTTTCATGAGCTCACGCGAGTCAGGTCGAAACGACAAATGCCGCACGATGAGTTCTTCACTCTCCCCTCAATCTCCCGACACATCGTCTAACCCGCCCTCAAGTCAATCAGCCCAGGAACGAATCGAGGAGCAACGCAAGATCCGCCGGCTCCAGATGATGATGGATCTGGTGATGTCGGTCATCAGCCAGGATCGCAGTTTGACGGTCGATCAGGCGGCGGAGTTGGTAGCCGATAGCAAGAAAGCCGCGCTAGCCATGTTCCCCGACAAAGAACTGGCCTACAACATCATCTACAAGCCACGCCTGCAACGGCTCATGCGCGAGCGGTATCGCATTCAGTAGTTGAGAAGCTTTCTTTCTCGTCCATCGGCATTTCGCGAGATTTGCCTCTGGTTGCTTACCCTGCAGTTACTTGCGTGTGATGCGTCCGGATCCAACCTCTTGCTGGTCGCTTGGTAGTGCCAGGGGCGCGATGAGTGTTGCTTCTGCATGGTCGTTTGCGTAGATGCCGCAATCGAAGCGCACCCGTTGGAAGACTGCCTGGCTCCGGCCGCCTAGCCTGACCTGGCTGGTCGCCAGGTCAGGCCTGCTGGCGGCCAGGCGCAGCGAACCCACGGTCGAATCACTGACGGTGAGACGGGCATCATCTGCAAGGGCGAGCCAATCTGCATAGAGGCTGGACTTGCTCACTTCAATTCGTGCATGAGAGGAAGCCACAAGTTCGTCTATTACGCTGCTGGAAAACTTCAGGTCTGACTGTCCCGATGCATATACATCCCAGCTATCGACACGCACGTTCCGGAGGGAGAATTGAAAGGCACAGTCGGATGAGCGCGGATCCGGAAAGACGGCCGCCTTCCCCTCCGTTCCTAATAAGCCACTGGGGAGATGCATGGATCCGCTGCAAGCAGGAAACATCGCCAGTTGAACGCGGCCCATATCCGCCAGTTGGACCTTGCTCTGGCCATGCACGTAAACCAGGAAAATCTGCACGCGTGTATCCTTCACATCCGCTATGGTCCCAGAGCCTAGCCGCAGCTCGCGTGAGAATGCCTTGTTCACGGGAATGTTGTTGAATGCAAGGTCCTCTTTCTCTCCGGTATGCGTCGAGAGAAAGAACAGGTCCAGGTCGTGCGCTGTCACCTTACTTGCTTCGGAGGCCTCGAGCTCGAAAATCTTGAACCGGTTCAGCTCCGCCGTCGTGTGCTTCAGGTGAAATTCCGAGTTTTTAGTAACGAAGCCATCCACGTCGAGCTGTCCTTCGATGCGCCACATGGGATGGGCGGATTTCACCGGCGACATCGACGAGTTGTGCACGGATATCGAAGCAGGACCCATACATCTCAGTCCACTCGTACCGTTCGGCGCCAGGGGAGGGTCACTGATCCTGAGATGCACCCGGTCTAGCTCCAGGCGCGCACCAGCCGCGAGCACGATCGGTCCTCTCAGGTCGAGGTCAAGATTTCTCAAAATGACTTTACCGTCAATATGCAGCGTACCTTCATATGTGAAGGCGCCAGGACCAGTGACCGTGACGCCATCCCGGATCGTCGGAAGCGGGCGCTGGGAAGCCGCAGCGAAGAGGCACGGACTGAAACACATCATGGCTAACACTGCTGCACAGAAGCTCAACCAGGGGCTCAACCAGGCGCGTCTCGCGGATCTTGGAATCATGCGACCTAGCCTAGATGGATTCTTCTCGCGGGAATTTGTGTTTATGAAATCATCCGTCAGGAATTCCGGCAACGACTATGCGGCCAGTGGCAATTGGTTGATCAATTGCTTTCGACGCCGCGAGATTTGCCTCTCGACCAGGTGAAAGCGTTCGAGGGGCTTCGCTCGATCTTTTTCAACCCATGTACGCTGGCGCGAACCGTCTCTTGTACATATTGGGAGCACCCGTCCAGGGGGTGGGGCTGGTTGCTTATCCTATAGGCGGGTGGAGGAAGAGGTTAACAGCAGGGAATCTATTTTGAGCCCGCAGAGACCAACCGCATCGTAATGGTGCCCCAGAACAACCGTGCCCGCATCTGCACCGGCATGTGACGATCATCGTCCGTGTACCAGATCCAGATATTTCCACGATTCTTCACAACCCCTGCATCAGCCATCGGCTGCACTCGTATCGTTTGAAACGTTCCGGCAACGGTTACAATTTGCTCGTGCGCCTCTGCTTTCATGGTCACATCGACCACGTGCATCGCATCCGCAACGGGCATGTGGAAGCTTGCACCCGGCTGCAGCCCCTGCGAACCACCATAGAAGATTGCGGACATCAAATCGGTTACACAGGCCGGAATCGGTGACTCCTCCTGCTTGCTGGTGCCGGTCACCAGGTTCTTCTCTTCCAGCACCTGCTTGCCTTCCGTCGAAAGAAAGCGCAGCGTGCTGACGATCTGCCGCTTCCCTTCCTGCAGTTGCTTGGAAAAGCTGGTGGAGCAACCAGTCGCGCGATTGAAGTAGGACTCAAAACGATCGTTTACGCGAAACAAGAGATTCACCGCGCCAATCGATTCGCCCGTGGCGACGATGTGCTGCATACTCCCCACCTGTTCCAGATGGAAGGTTGCCATACCGGCGGGAAATACGCGCCAATCCACTGCGTAGGTGAGCGTTTGTTTCGAGGGAAAAGAGAAATTACTGGCGGGAGGAAGCAGCGGAGGCAGAGTCTTTAAGGAAACGGTCTGTGCACAGACGGCGAGTGCAGTGATCGCACAGAAGCTTGCTAGTCGCACGAAAGGTCTGGGGAACCAATTCACCGTCTACTCACTCCCAACAAATCAATGGCGCAACCACAAAGCGGCCACCAGCACAGCGTATACGGCACAGGCACCCAAGACTGAATTGTACTCGCGATGCTTGCGGTAAAGGTCGCCTGAAAAGTTACCTTCGCCCTCCAACCCCGCCGGGGTGAGCCGTGGCAGCAGGCGGGGCACACGTTTGGCGTAGTTTTCAAAGGCGGGGAACGCGCTACGCAGAAACTGCTCCTCGCTCAGAATCGTGGGCACGTAAATGATCAGGAAGAGCAGCGCCAGCAAGCCAATGATCCAAAAGCTGCGTGAGGCGGCTGCAAAACCGAAGGCCATCATCATCGAGCCCAGATACAAAGGGTTCCGCGTATACCCGTAGGGACCGGTCACGGCTAGTTCGGCGTTCTTCTTCACATAGCCCGAGGCGTAGGCCCGCAGCAGAAGCCCGGGAATCACGAGAACCAGACTCCAGGCGAGCGAAACCGCGCTCGGCCGGGCGCGCCAAAGATAAAACGCGGCGAAGAGAAAGCCGAAAGGCACACGGATGCGCCGCGCAATGCGGCTCCAGCGAGTCAACATGCCATCCCTGCCCCGAGCAGCTCCCTGGCCGCTTCGATCACTTGCTCCGGCGTGATGGTCAGCAACCCCGCCTCCGGTTCCGCGTGGCGCGTATGGTCGCGCTTGCTTTCAGGATGCCGCAGCACCCGGAAGGGCACCCCGAACGGCCCGTTCCGCCTGGGGTCCGTCGGACCGTAGATGCCGACTACGGGTTTGCTGAGCGCACAGGCAAGGTGGAGAGGTCCTGTGTCCCCGGCGATGAGCAGGCAGATGCGGCGGGTAAGGGCAATGAGCCTTTCCAGCGTGAACTCCGGCGCCTGGGCCACCCCTCCGCTGGCCATGACAACCTCGGTTGCCAGGCGGCGCTCTTCCGGGCCCGCATTCACCAGCGCCAGGCAGCCTTGCGCATCGAGGGCGGCAGCCACGGCGCCGTAGCGCTCCGTAGGCCAGCGTTTGGCGCCCCAACCTGCGCCAGGGCTTAACAGCACCACCGGCCGCTTCTGGGCCCCATGCAGCACTCCCTCAGCCCACTGCTCAGCCTCAGGGTCAGCCGGCAATGGAGGCAAGACCGGCGAGAGCGCTTCCCCTGCCACCGCCTCGCACACTTCTACCGCCTGCTCGATCACATGCACACCTTTCGTCGGGATTCGCTCGCTAAACAGCCATCTGGCTGCCCACTCACGCGGAGCGTCCTCGCCAATCGTCCGGGATGCGCCGGCCAGCCGGCCGGCCAGGGCGGAGCGCACCGCGCCCTGAAGATCGACGCACACATCGTACCGCTCGGCACGCAGCGCCCGGCGCAGTTCGCCAATCTCCGCTCGCGTCTTCGACCGCAGAGGAGCCCGGGTCCACGCTTTTGCAGGGACCGGATGGATACGGTTGACCAGCGGCAATTCGCCGTCAGGGCCCACGAGCAGGGCGCGCCAGCGAGGCTCCACGGCCCAACCCAGATACCACTGCGGATGGGCCTGCCGCAGCGCGGCTACGGCCGGCAAGGCGTGCAAAATGTCACCCATCGCGCCCAGCCGCATGATGAGTACCCGTAACTGCTTATTTTGCTGTGACAATGGGTGATTTTCTCATATCCGCGGGCGCCCCGAGAGCTGGCCAAGGAGCCGGTGAAGGCAAGCCTCTTCTTCCATCAGCTCGATCGTCAACTCCGCCGTATGCAGCGGCGCAACCGCATTCAGCTGAGCCCGCATACCGGCATCGAGCTTCACTGCATCCTTGGCTGTGGTTACAAACGCATCACAGCCAAGACGCTGACCGAGCCGGGCGACACGTTCCATATCCGCAGCCGTGTAGCGATGATGATCGCGAAAACTCATCTTCCCGGCGATCACTTGCAGCCCGGCAAAAAACTCGTTGGGCCGAGCGATCGCGCAGAAGGCCACCGCTCTGTTCATCGTGTTGGGGAGACTCAGGCGGCGCCGCACCTTCCAAAACAAACATCCGCTGCGCACATGAAGCCGCAATCCAGCCTCAAGCTCCGCATCTTCTTCACGGAGCACCACTACATCCGCGCGTTTCAACGACGAAAGAGGCTCACGCAACCGCCCTGCCGGCAACAACCGCGCCTGCAGATCGCTGCGGTGCACGACGACGATATCGACGGTGCGGGCAAGCTGGCGGTGCTGAAAGCCATCGTCCAGCAGATGTACGTTGCCAGCTAAACCAGCTAGACCAGTTAGGCCAGTTGGACCGGCCGCCGCGGCTTCCCTCTCGGCCATCAACCCGGCCTCATAACGGCTGGCGCCCACGTAGACCGGAACCACGGCGGAACGGGCAATCAGCAGCGGTTCATCTCCAAATTGCTCCGCGGCGCCGGCGGGGTCAACCCTCTGGATCTGCTTGCCCGATCTGCCATAACCGCGCGACAAAACATCGGCATGCCATCCCGCGCCCCCTAACAAATGGGCCAAACGAATCACCAGCGGCGTTTTCCCCGCGCCCCCCACAGAAAGATTGCCGACGCTGATCACAGGCCACTGCAGCCGCTGTGCCGGCGCCCGGTCAAAACGCGCGTTTCTGGTGCGGACGACCGAGCCATACGCCCACTCAAGCGGGGCAAGCAGCATGCCGGTCATTGCGGCAGCAAGCCCAGCAGCGCGGTGATCGCCCGCCCGGTTGCCCCCGATTGATGATGGAACACCTCAAGCGCTCGCACACCGAGCACATTGGCGGCTTCTTCATCCGTGAGCAGATTTTTGAGGATCGGCACCAGCGTCTCGTTGGTCGCCAGCTTGAGTGCTTCGGCGTAAAGCAAGGTGTCGATAATGGCGCGGAAGTTGGCATAGTGCATGCCCATCACTACCGGGATCGCGAACTGAGCCGGTTCCAGGGGATTGTGGCCTCCCGCGGGAACCAGACTGCCGCCCACAAATGCGACCGAGGCCAGAGAATACACCGACGCGAGTTCACCAATCGAGTCCAGCAGAACCACCGTGCCCGGTTTGATCTTTGCCGGGCGCTTCATCCAATTGGACCGGCGCACGTGTTGTACCTCGCGGGCCTTGAGGATCTGCGCAACACGCCCAAACCGCTCAGGGTGGCGCGGCGCGAGAATCATGACGCAGTCGGGAATGCTTTCCCGCACTTGCTCAAACGCATCCAGCAGTATCTCTTCTTCCCCTTCAAGCGTGCTGCCGCAAACAAGAACCCTGGTTCCTGCGGCGATCTTCTCGCGCAGTGCGGTCGTAATGGCGGCAGGCTCAGCGGTGCGTACATCGAACTTGAGGTTGCCACTGAAAGAAACCCGACTAGCCGGCGCGCCAATCGCCTTCAGCCGTTTGGCGTCTTCCTCACTCTGCGCCAATACAATCGATACGCCCGCCAGAACTTTCTTCCATAGCCCGCGCAGCCGCAGATAACGCGGCAGGGAACGGTCTGATACGCGTCCATTCACCACGGCCACGGGAATCGAATCCCGGCGGCAGGCGGAGATGAGATTCGGCCAGAACTCCGTCTCTACCAGCACCAGCAAGACCGGATCGAGCCGCCGCAGATAGCGGTTCACAATCCAGGGAAGATCGATGGGGAAATAGAACGCGTGACCGGCGCCGGCCCGCTCCCGCGCCAGACGTTGGCCGGTGCGCGTCGTGGTCGAGAGCAGAACGCGATATTGCGGCGCGCGCGTCGTGAGCTCGTTGACCAGACGGCTGGCTGCCAGCACCTCCCCCACCGAGACGGCATGCACCCATATGGTCCGTCGCGCGTCGCCTGCGCGCAAACGGCCGGGCACCCAGCCCAGCCGCTCACTGAGGCCCTCACGGTACTTGCTGTTGGCGGCCATGCGGAACAGCCAGTACGGCAGACCCAGAACGAGCACCAGGAGCAACACGCTGCTATAGACGATGAGCATTCCCTTGGCTAGCCTCTGGATTCACAAAGCTTTACTCGCAACATGAGACAAGCTCATAATCAATTGCGGGAATGCTTCGTCGATCTGTTTTCTCTGCATGGGTTGTGGTTTCGCTGTCCTGGCCGTTGCTGCTCTCGGCTCGCGCCGAGCATGCGGCTCCTCCCGCGGGCGTTGCCACCGGCTATCCGGCGTTTGATCAACACGCCAACGAGCAGGTAGCCATCGCTGCCGATCCCTACAACACTCCGGAAAAAGCCTCTCTCTTCAAGTTCAAGTACCTGCAATACGGTTTTATGCCTATCCGGATCATTGTTACCAATAACGGCGATAAGCCTATCTCTCTGAACGATGCGCGCATCAACTTCATCACTGCGGCCGGCGACAAGATACCCGCGGCCGAGCCGGAAGACATCGAGCGTCGCATGGGCGGCATCAAGCGCCCCGACGGCGGCTACAAGTTGCCTGGCCCGTTGCCCCGCATCGGAAACAAGTCTGGGACCAAGAACAAAGATGTCGATGCCGACTTCAAAACGTTTGAATACTCGGCCGTAACGGTTGAGCCGCACACGACCCGGGCTGGATTCCTTTTCTACGATGTGGAAGGGCTGGGTAATCCGCTGGCCGGGGCAAAACTCAACCTGCGCATGCTGAGCAGCTCGGATGGCAAAGAATTGTTCTACTTTGAAATCCCGTTCGACAAGTACCTGGCTACACAGGGCGCCACCGCTTCTCAGTAATGGAATTGCCCTACTCGTAGTAGGTTGCCGTGGTTACATCCGTCTCCCATATGGTGCAGTCCTTGACCACAACGCGGCCTCTGGTCATCTCATGGAGCTGTTGGCTGGTCTCATCGTAAAAATAGCGCGCCAGATTTTCTGCCGACGGGTTCAGCTCGATGAATGGCTCGAGGTCGTTCAGCATCTGGTGGTCGATGCGATCGATCACCGGCCGCATGACCTGCTTGAGCAGTTTGAAGTCGAGCAGCAGACCGCTGGTATCAAGCTCTTTACCGCGGAGCGTGAGACGAACTTTGTAATTGTGCCCGTGCGGATTCTCACATTTGCCGTGGTAGTTGCGCAGGTAATGCCCTGATGAGAATCCTGCTTCGACCGTCACTTCGTACATGGCCTGTGTTGCCCTCTTCCTTCACCGATTGTATTCACTTGCGGGTCTTGTTACGACTCAGGTTGGCAAGGTCCCGCTCCAACTCACGCCGCATGCGTTCCTTGTTGCGGCGCTCTACCTGCTCGAACATCGTGGTCATGATAGCCGCAAAGCCGCAGATAAGGGCGGCGAGGAGCAATACAAGACCGATCATCTTCCAGGGAGAACCGTTGGCGGGGAGCCCCGGTTGGAGCGGATTGGGCACAAAGGCCATACCGCAGGCACCGACCGACAAGAGCAGAAATGAGGCTGCCAGCACGTAAAGATTGCGTGACATGGCGCCGCGGCGCTGTTCATTCATAGAAGCCTCACCTCGTTTAGATTAACTGTCGGCTGGGGGATGTAAATACGGTGGCGCGACGGCTGTGCAGCGTCATCAAAAGATGGTAACGGGACTCTGGAAAAGGCGGTCAGGCCACAGAACACGAATGAAGCAACGAAACCCAACCCCCTGACGGCTTGTAGTCAACAAAGACCTCGGACTCGGGAATAAGCACTGCGGGGCAAAGCTGCCCCGTCAGCTCCGGTAAAAAAAACTCTCCACTTCCCCAATATCACGCGTTAATCGATACGGCGGCAGGCTTTCCAGAAACACCTTCCCATACTTCTGCCGTTCAATACGCGGATCCAGCAGCACCAGCACGCCGCGATCTTCAAGCGAACGAATCAGCCTTCCGAAACCCTGCTTCAGGGTGATGACAGCCGCCGGCACCTGGTAATCGAAAAACGGATTCGCGCCACTGGAAGCCACTGCCCGCATACGTGCAGCAACCACCGGGTCCGTGGGCACAGAGAACGGCAGCCGGTCGACGATCACGCAGCTCAACGCTTCACCCTGTACATCCACGCCCTGCCAGAACGAAGACGTTCCGAACAACACCGCGTTGGGCGTCTTACGAAACTCCTCCAGCAGAGCCTTGCGCGGAGCCGTCCCCTGCAGCAGGCAGGGATAATCGAGTTCCGGCAATAAGCGCTCATAGAGATCGCGCATCTGCTGATAGCTGGTAAACAAACAGAAAGCGCGGCCACGCGTTATGTCGAGCACGCGCCGTATGCTCCGCGCCGCCTGTGCCTGAAAACTGGGCTCACGCGGATCCGGCATACCGGGGGGCAGATACAGCAGCGCCTGCTCTTCGTAGCGAAAATGAGACGGCACCACCAGCTCCCGCGCATCGCGCAATCCAAGCCGCTTGCGCAGATGGGCGAAACCGCCCTGCACGGTCAGCGTGGCCGACGTGAGAATGACACTGGGCGTTTGTTCAAACAGGAGCTCAGAAAACAATTGCGACACATCGATGGGCGTCGCCTGCAGGTAGGTGTTGCGCGTGCCCTGCCGGGCCGAACCGCCTCTGCGTTCGATCCAGAAGACCGTGTTCACGCTCTCGGCTTCCAGCAGGAACCGCAGATGCTCGCGAATGTCGGCTACACGCTTCTTCAACCCGAGTGCTTCTTCCACCCCGCGGAGCCTTTCCAGCTCGCCCTCGAGACGGTGGAGCGCATTGGTCAATGCGAGGTAAAGATCGCCGTGCTCTTCGAGAAACTGCTCCCGCTGCTCAAAGGGCATGCGGCCTTCACCCTGAAACGTGCCTCGCGGCAGCGCCGCAAAGAACATCCGTGAACGCTCGCGCAGCATGTCACCGCAAGCTTTGAGCGAGGTCGAGTGAGCCTTTTGGGCACGCAGCACGGCTTCCATGTCACGCACCAGTTCCTCCAGCCGCACATTGCTCAGGCTGATGCCGAAGTAGCTGGACGCGATGTCTTCAAGCTCATGGGCCTCATCGAAGATCACGGCAGCCGCCTCCGGCAACACGCCCGCATCGGGAGCCGACCTGGCCTGTTGCTTGATGGAGAGATCTGCGAAGAAGAGGTGGTGGTTCACGATGATCACGTCGCTCTCGGCGGCGCGGCGGCGCATCTCGGTAATGAAGCAGCGCTCGTAATCAGGGCAGCTTTGTCCCAGGCACGCTTCGGCACGCGCGTCGAGTTTGGTCCACACCTGGCTCGCCTCTGGCAGTGCATCGATCTCGGCCCGGTCTCCGGTTTGGGTGGTCTTCTCCCAGGCAGCAATCTGCTGAAACTGGTCGATTTCCTCCAGACCGTTCAAAATCGGCTGGTCCCGCAAGGCATAGAGCTTGTTGCGGCAGAGATAGTTGGCGCGGCCCTTCATGTAACAAACACGCAGCGGACCGAGCAGCGACTCCAGAAAAGGCACGTCGCGGAAGAACAACTGCTCCTGCAGATTTTTGGTTCCCGTGGAGATAATCACCCGTTGCCCGGTACGCAAGGCGGGCAACAGGTAGGCGAGTGTTTTGCCCGTCCCGGTACCCGCCTCCACGATCAAGTGCCTGTTTTCCTGCAAGCTGCGCTCCACCGCCCGCGCCATATCCAACTGCCCACGGCGAAACTCATAGGGCAGCGCCGAGCGCGAAAGCATCCCCCCGGGTGAGAAGAAGTCGTGCAGCGAGGGCAGCGGCTGGGCGGAGATGGCAGGAGTGGTCGACAAAGGCAAGGTTCCGATAGCGTGGCGGCGAAGGCCGCCTGAATCTCTAAGTCTATACGGAGGGCTTGCCGTTCTATGAAAGACTGAAAGGGAACGAAAGAGCCAGTCAAATGAAGCCCATTAAAGGAACCAAAGGCAGAAAGCCCAAGCCGCACTCTAAAGGCGGCAGGCGCGCCGAAGTGGCGAAAAAGGCCCACCGAGCCACCCCTGCCACGCGCGGTGAGCACTCTCGCGCCGAATTAAAGCGCAAAGCGACCGCCAAGGCCGCAGCCGAAGCCACTGAAATCGCGCGCCTTGGGAAAATCCGCAAACGCCCCATACCTCGCCAGGGCCCCATGGGCCGCATCGATGTGGAAGAGCCTACCCCGAGTGCCATGGAGCAGGCCGCCGAGGAGTCCGTACGCGCCACCCTTCGGCGTGAAGCCGTGGTCGATACTTCCACCTGGCCGGTCTTTGCGATCGTCGGCCGCCCCAATGTGGGCAAGTCCACACTCTTCAACCGTCTCACCAGTTCGCGCCGCTCCATCGTGGGCGATGAACCGGGCATCACGCGCGACCGCATTTATGGCGAGATCGAGTGGTCAGGAAAGCAAGTGCGGGTTGTCGATACTGGCGGCATCCTGCCCGACGATGCCGAACTGATTCCCTCGGAAATTTTCAACCAGGCCAAAGTCGCCCTGGAAGAGGCAGACTCGATCGTGATGGTGGTGGACGGGCGTACGCCGCTCGCCGCACCTGACTATGACCTTGCCCGCATCCTGCTGCGCGGCGGCAAGCCGCTGCTGCTTGCCGTAAACAAAATCGACACCGAAAAGATGGAAGAACAAACCGCCGAATACCGGCGCCTGGGCATTCGCGAAATGCTACCCGTCTCGGCGGAACACGGCGTAGGCATCGGCGATCTGCTCGATCATGTGTTCTCCACGCTTACGTTTCCCGAATCGGAAACCAGTACTGCCGAACCGATCGAATCTGAAGAAGAAGGCGAATCGCTCCACCGCACACATGGCGAATTTCAGCAGCACGAGACGTCAGTCGCCATCATCGGCCGCCCCAATGTAGGCAAGAGCACTTTGCTCAATGTGCTTACCGGCTCCTCGCGTGCCATCGTCTCGCCGATCGCCGGCACCACGCGCGACGCCGTGGATGAAGTGATCGAGTACGACGGAGACATGCTCCGCTTTGTCGACACCGCCGGCATCCGCCGCAAGGGCAAGACAAGACTGATGGCGGAGAAACTCTCTGTGGTGATGGCACGCCGGCACCTGGAAGCGGCAGACGTTGCCTTGCTGGTGATCGATGCCACCGAAGGAGTGACCTCGAATGACGCCACCATTGGCGGCTATGCGCATGAGAGCGGCCGCTCGGTGGTCATCGTGGTGAACAAGTGGGACCTCGTAACCTCGGGACGCGCGGACGGCAAGCCACCCGCCGACAAGGAGATTTTCGAAGAACAGTTGCGCAAAGTACTCAAGTACCTGTCGTACGCGCCAGCCGTCTTTATCTCCGCGGCGGAAGGCAAGAACATTCACACCGTGCTCAAGCTGGTAAAGGAAGTAGCGGCGGAACGGCGCAAGCGGGTCTCCACCGGGCAGATGAACCGCTTCCTCGAAAAGATCGACTTTCAGCGCGCGACCGTGCCAGCAGCGAACAAGATGCGGATCTTCTATATGACGCAGGCTGCCGTGGCGCCACCTACTTTTATCCTGTTCACCAACCGCCAGGTTAAGTTGCACTTCGCTTTCCAGCGCTTTTTAGAGAATCAGATTCGGGCTGCGTTCGGGTTTCGTGGGTCCCCCATTTGGTTCAAGGTGCGCGCCCGGGAAAAGTAACTCTTTCGGGTACCGTATGCACCTTTCTTGCTATTCCCAGTCTATTTAAATCATGGGATCTTCGAATTCGTTATCGCGGATCGGCCTTAAATAGGCGAGGAGCAATTGCAATGTTGAACTCTCTTGGTTCTTGGTTTTGTATTATGGGCCTGGTTGTCGGACCTTTCGCCATCGGTATCCTCTTTGAAGAGATGCTGCAAAGAGACAACCGTGAATTAGGTTCCAGGCTGCTGCGCCGGTACTAACCCGTACTTTTCTCAGAGCCGAAACCATTCGATATTGCTGAATGTGGGGAGACTGCAGACCTCTCCACTGCGCTCCCCCGGATTTCCTGTCGAGATTCGTGAGGCCAACGTGATCCATGCGGTTTTCCTTAAGAGAAAACCGCACACGCGAATATCAGGTGGCGAAACGTAGCAGGAAATCCGGGTTCGCTTCGGTCGAGATGACAGAGGGGAAGCACCTTCCTCAGCCTTGATCAGCAGCCGTGGCATTCCAAACCGGCTAACAATGAGCGAGATGCCCCCGTATATCCCGCACCCCTGCTCTCACGCTATGCGTTGCCCATGACGTATCATGTCTTCCTTCCCGGGTATCGCAGTCACGACTCCATACAATGAAGCAGCAGCATCGAATGGACAGAGAGGTGCTATGAGCAACGCGACGTGTACGCACGTAAAAGATCATGTGAAGCATGTGAAGCCCCATACGCGGGGATGCGAAGAGTGTCTCAAGACCGGAGATTCCTGGGTCCATCTCCGTATGTGCCTGGAGTGCGGAAAGGTCGGCTGTTGCGACTCCTCGAAGAACCGCCATGCAACCGCGCACTTCCACGAAACCAGGCACCCCATCATGCGCTCCGTTGAGCCGGGCGAGGACTGGCGCTGGTGCTACATCGACGAAATCTACCCGGACTAACCAACGGCGCTTTCAGGCTAGAAATGATTGGCTAGCGCCGAAAAACTCGTTAATTCAAGAAAGTGCTGGCCAGCCGGCGCCGCGGAGAGTTGTTCGTGCTCGAGCACCCACGTGTTGGGGTGGTGCACCAGCACAGCATGGAGCCCGGCTGCGAGTGCGGGGTTGATGTCAGAGCGGGGGCTGTTGCCGATCATCCAGGTCGTGTGCGGCAAAAGCTCGTACTTGGCACAGATGGCATGGTAAGCCTCAGGATTCTTTTCAGAGGGAATCTCTACCGCAGTGAAATGCGACCGCAGACCAGAACGCTCGACCTTGAAGGTCTGCTCGGCATGATTGCCCTTGGTAACAAGAATGAGCCGATGCTCCGAGGCAAGCGAAGGCAGCGTTTCCGCGACGCCAGGGAGTAGTTCGATCTGCTGATCGATGATGGATTGCGCAAAACCGGCGACCAGATCGCGCTTTTGCTCGCTGAAATGCTCGCGCGAAAGACGTTCAAAGCAGGTGATCAGCGACTTCCTGAAGCTGGAAACACCATAACCATGATTGCGGATGGTCTCGTGCTCGACTTCATTCAGCCTGGCGCGAACCTCGGCAGGCCCATACTCGTGGTGGTCGAGGCAGGAGATGAATGCGGCGATCGCGCGCTCGAAGTAGATGTTGTTCTCCCACAGCGTGTCGTCAGCGTCGAGCAGCAGAGTTTGTCCCGAGGGAAAGCGCGAGATCGGTGCGGCCTGGGGCATGAATGTTCTTCTCCGCTTTCCAAGGTAACAAAGCCGTGATCCCCCCTGTCATTTTCCCCACGAAGCGATCCACAAAGAGCAGCGGCGGCAGCGTAGGCCCACTCGCCATCCGATATAGGCCATCCGATATAAACTTGGGGTCGATGCATTCCATCCGTACCGCTACTTCGAAAGACATTCCTCTCATCCTGGATTTGATCCGAGCCCTCGCTGAGTACGAGCGGGAGCCCGGCGCCGTCAAAGCCACCGAAGCCGACCTGCTGCGTGACGGATTCGGCCCGAATCCCTGCTTCGAGTGCCTCATAGCCGAAACCAGCTCAGGCGAAGCCGCCGGATTTGCACTCTATTTCTGGAATTACTCCACCTGGCGCGGCCGCATCGGGATCCACCTGGAAGATCTATTCGTGTTCCCGCGATTCCGCGGCCAGGGCATCGGCAAAGCTCTGCTGGCGAGGGTTGCCGCGCGAGCCGTGGAACGGGGCTGCGTTCGCCTGCAGTGGGACGTTCTGGAATGGAATAAGCCTGCCATCGACTTCTACCAGGAGATGGGCGCCAAGTTCCTCGACGATTGGCGCATCATGCGGGTGAACGACGAGGACATCCGCACACTGGCGATGGCCGCCGAGGCAGGCAGTTGACCGGTCCACGCATTCGCGTCATCGGCGGCGGTCTAGCCGGCCCGGAAGCGGCTTTGACCGCTGCCCGCCGCGGCTGCCACGTCGACCTTTACGAAATGCGCACCCTGGTGGACGGCGAGTTGCGCTCCACGCCCGCGCACCAGACCGCCGACTTCGCCGAGCTGGTCTGCTCCAACTCACTCAAATCAGAAAGCGAACACAGCGCGCCCTGGCTGCTGAAGCAGGAAATGCGCCGCGCCGGCAGTCCCCTGCTCGCATGCGCTGACGCAAGCGCTGTCCCCGCCGGCCATGCCCTGGCCGTCGACCGGGTAGAGTTTTCCCGCCTGGTGGCCGAAGCAATTGCGCAGGAAAGCCGCATCACCGTACACCGGAAAGAAGTAACCACGCTCGATGAAAGCCAGCTCACCATTCTGGCCACGGGTCCCCTGACCTCACCGGCCCTTTGCGCTGAGTTGGCCCGGCTGACGGGCAGCGGCCAACTGGCTTTTTATGACTCCATCAGCCCCATCGTCGAAGCCGATTCCATCGACATGGAGCGCGTTTACTTCGCCGCCCGCTATGACAAGGGCACCGCCGACTACATCAACTGCCCCATGACGAAGGAGGAATACGAGCGCTTCTACGAAGCCCTCATGGCCGCCGAAGCCGTCGAAAGCAAGGAATGGGAGGAACTGGAGTACTTCGAAGGCTGCCTGCCGATCGAGGAGATTGCCCGGCGAGGCCGCGAAACACTGCGCTTTGGCCCCATGAAGCCGGTTGGTCTGCGTGATCCGCGTACCGGCAAGATTCCCTGGGCGGTTGTGCAGTTGCGCTGTGAGAATCTTCGCGCCGATTCCTACAACCTGGTCGGACTGCAGAATCACCTCAAGTTCGGCGAGCAGGCCCGCGTGCTCCGGCTGATTCCGGGCCTGGAAAACGCCAAATTTCTTCGCTTTGGGCAAATTCACCGGAATACCTATGTAAACGCGCCTCGTGTGCTCACCGAAACCCTTTCGCTGCGGGACCACCCCCGGATTCTGATCGCGGGCCAGCTTTCCGGCGTTGAGGGCTATACGGAATCGATCGCCACCGGCATGCTCGCCGGCCTGTACGCGGCCCAGGTGGGCCACGGCCGGCCGGCCGCTGCCGTGCCCCGGGGAACAGGTCTGGGGTCGCTGACGCACTACATCACGCATGCCGATGCAGATGACTTCCAACCGGCAAATATCACGTTCGACCTGCTGGCGCCGCTGGAGGAAGAAGTCCGCAAAAAGGTCCGCGATAAGCGGGAGCGGCATCGCATGCAGTGCGAGCGTGCTTTGGCGCTTTTTGACACCTGGTGGCAGGAAACGGGCGTTTTGACTCCCCGGCGCGAGTAGCCGGACCAGAAGCGGACGAGGTTCACAGCCCATTTGAACTGATCAGCCCGGCCCGACCGGTGGCAAGGCCGGGCAGATGCATCCGATATGGTTCAGCGCATGGTTCAGCGCATAGTTCAGAGCATGGTTCAGGAGCGCGCGCTTTTCCCGGAAATAACATCCAACCAATCAGGGAGTTCAACAGTCCGAGGGAAGGATGAGCCCGGCTTGAATAGTTGGTGCCCTTCCATTTAACTTGGTTGGTGCTCTATGGGCGAAGTATGTGTCGTGGTGTAAAAATCACCAGCGTTTTTTGTCCCTTCAGCCATGTATCGCTGCCCGATTCTAGGAGATAGACCATGCGTTCAAAGATTCATTTCTGGCTTGCAATCATCGTGCTCGCCATTGTTCCGGCCCTGGCACATGCCCAGGACGTCCCGGCCAAGATTCACGGCCACGCGCAAGATCCGGCTAACGCCCCCATTCCTAACGCCTCAGTCGTGCTCAGCACCGATGGCAAGACGGCACTGTTCACGTTCACGACGGACCAGAATGGCGACTTCAAAGGTGAAGGCATCAAGCCCGGGACCTACTTCGTAACGCTGTTTGCTTCGCCGGAAAAGGCGGTCGATCGCTTCGACAATGTGAAGTTCGCCGCTGGCGAAGACGTTCTGCAGGACTTCGATCTGAGCCGCGCGGAATACATAAACAAGCTGCCTCCGGAACAGAAGAAAGCGCTGGAGGAAGCCAAGAAGCGAAATGCTGAAATCAACAAGGAAAACCAGAGCGTCGGCAAGCTGAACGATTTGCTCAAACAGGCACGCGCAGCCAATGCCGCCAAGAAGTATGACGATGCAGCAACCGCCATGCAGCAGGCCGTGACCATCAAGCAGGATGCGGCAGTGCTCTGGCTTGAGTTGGGCATCGCGCAGACCGGGCAAAAGAAGTATGACGACGCGCTCGTTTCTCTGAAGAAGGCGCTCGACCTGGATACCAATTCGAAGAAGCCGAACCCTGAAGTGGAAGCGGCTGACAATAACGCCCTTGGCGAAGTCTATGCCAACACCAACAAGATCGCTGATGCGACCGCGGCGTATGACGCGGCCGCCAAGCTGCAACCGGCGCAAGCGGGCATGTTCTATACCAATGCGACCATCGTTCTCAGCCGCGCAGGACAGACCGATGCCACCATCGCCGCCGCCGACAAGGCAATCGCCGCCGACCCGACCAAGCCAATTCCCTACTACCTGAAGGGTCAGGCACTTGTTTCCAAGGCAACGGTCGATCCCAAGACGCAGAAGATTGTCGCGCCTCCGGGTACTGCCGAAGCCTATAACAAATATCTCGAGTTGGCCCCCAATGGGCCGATGGCGCCGGAAGCAAAGTCGATTCTGGCTGAGATCGGCGAGAAGGTGAACTCGTCGTACAAGAAGAAATAACTTCGGTTAGCAAGCCACGAGAGCAAAGGGGCGCAGCAGCGTCCCTTTGCTCATTTTGGGAGATTTCTTGCCGAGTACAACGCGAACCCGGGTAGTGAGTTTCGCAGACGCGAGCCAGATGGTCCGCGATCACGCGATTGGTTTGGCGGCAATGCCACCGGCTGTCACCTCCGTTGCACTGCAGGAGGCGTTGGGCAGGGTGCTGGCTGAGCCTGTGCTTGCCGACCGGGACCAGCCACCCTTCGCCCGTTCCATGCGCGATGGGTTCGCCTGCCGCGCGGCCGATGTTGCCGCGGGCATGCCGCTTACCGTTCTCGGGATGATTCGCGCTGGGTATTCCGGCGCCGCCATCACCGTCAATACTGGCCAAGCGGTCGAAATCATGACCGGCGCGCCTGTACCCAGCGGTGCAGACTGTGTCGTGATGGTAGAGCACGTGCAGCGCGAAGGCTCCACCATCCGGTTGACGCAGGGACACGGCATCGCCACCGGCACCCATATCGTCCCCATGGGAGCCGAAGCGCGAACCGGCGGCTTGATCCTGGCCCCGGGCACGCGCATCGGCCCAGCACATATCGGCGCGGCAGCGTCTTGTGGCGCGACGCAACTCAGCGTCTTTGCACGGCCACGGGTAGCAGTCGTCTCGACCGGCGACGAACTGGTCGAAGCGGACCAGAAACCGCTGCTCCACCAGATTCGCAACTCCAACAGTTACTCTCTGGCAGCACAGATACTCGCTGCCGGAGCGCAACCCCTTCGACTCCCGATTGCCCACGATGAGGTTGGCCACCTGGAGGGCATTCTCCGCACGGCGCTTGAGTTGGATTTGGTATTGCTCTCGGGCGGCGTTTCCATGGGCAAGTACGACCTCGTGGAGGAGGTGCTGCTTTCGCTCGGCGCGGAGTTCTTTTTTACGGGCGCACTGATTCAGCCCGGCAAACCCGTCGTCTTTGGGCGGCTGCCTGTGAGTGGCCACGAGGTCTACTTCTTTGGCCTGCCCGGTAACCCCGTATCCACTATGGTTACGTTTTCACTCTTTGTGGAACCGTTGCTGGGCGCGCTCGGCGGTGACCCAAACCGCGGACCCCGGTTCGCGCAGGCCCGCCTGGGGAAAGAGGTTCGGGTGAAAACAGGCCTCACCCGTTTTTTGCCGGCGGTGATGCACGCAGTGGACATCGATGTAACGGTCGATTTGGTCGTCTGGCAGGGTTCCGGCGACCTGGCTAGCACCAGCCGTTCCAATTGCTTTCTCGTAATCCCGGCAGATCGTGGATTGCTCGCCGCTGGTGAGACGGTCACGGTGCTGCTAGCCTAAATTCAAGATGAGCAAGCTCTCCCACTACGACGCAGAAGGCAACGCGCATATGGTAGATGTGAGCGCCAAATCACCCACTCGCCGGGAAGCCGTAGCCTCAGCGTTTGTTGTGCTTTCGGCGTCGGTGCTGGCTGCGCTGCCACAAAACCCCAAGGGCAATCCGCTGGAAGTGGCGCGCTTCGCGGGGATCCAGGCAGCCAAACGCACGGCTGACCTCATCCCCATGTGCCATCCCCTGCCCTTAAGCTTTGTCGACGTATCGGCGACTGTTGTGGAGGGCGGTATCGAAATCCGCAGCACAGCAGCCACGGTCGCCGGCACCGGAGTCGAAATGGAAGCGATGACCGCCGCCGCCGTGGCTGCGCTCACGATTTATGACATGTGCAAGGCGCTCGACAAGTCGATTAGCATTCGCGAGATTGTGCTGGTGCGAAAGTCCGGTGGCAAAAGTGGAGACTATGTTCGCGGTTCCCACCGCAAGCCCTAACCCCTGGACGGGTGTCCCATGTTCGCATCAGCGTACATGGGTTGAGCAAGACAGGGGTTAGGGCTTCGTTACAAGGAACACTGCGGCGGCACGACTCAACGTCAAGCATTGCGGCGAAAGCATTTTGGATCATGGTCGTTCACCATTCCCGATGCCTGCATCCAGGAATAGACGATCACGGGGCCAACAAACTTGAACCCGCGCTTCTTGAGCACGGAAGAGATCTCCTCAGAAAGCTCAGTCTTCGCCGGCACCTGCCCGGTTTTATTCTTGATGGGTTTGCCTCCCACCAGCTTCCATGCAAACTCAGAGAAGTCTTCTCCGCTACGCCTCATCTCTTCGTAAATGCGAGCGCCTTGTATCGTCGCCTCAATCTTTGCGCGAGCGCGAATGATGCCGGGATTCGCCATCAGCCTTGCCACATCGGGCTCACCATAGAATGCCACCTTTTTCGGTTGGAACCCCTGGAACGCCTTGCGGAAGGCTTCCCGCTTCCGCAGGACCGTGATCCACGACAGCCCCGCCTGGAAACCCTCAAGCATGAGCAATTCCCATAGCGCGCGGCTGTCATGCTCCGGCACGCCCCATTCTTCATCGTGGTAGGCGCGCATGAGTGGGTCGTTCTCTGCCCACAAGCAGCGGTGCAATCCGCTCTTCGTGCAGCGGTGTAATCCGCTCATCGGGCGCTCATCGGGAGTCCCTCGCGCACCATGGGAGAGACCACATTTCCAAGGATCTCAATCGCGCGCAGCATTCTGGCATGAGGCAGCGTGGACACTCCCATCTGGAAAGTGATGCGGGAGACGCCGCCCAGCGCGTCGTTGATGTACAGGATCTTCTTCGTTACGGTTTCCGCATCGCCCACAATCAATGCTCCGGTGGGACCACGCAATGCATCGAACTGCGACCGTGTGGTGGGTGGCCATCCCCTCTCTTTCCCGATCTCGGTAAAGGTATGGGCATAGCCGGGATAGAAGTCGTCAGCGGCCTGCTGGGCTGTGTCTCCGAGAAACCCGATACAGTGCAGTCCCACGCGGAGCTGCTCGGGAGTGAACCCGGCCCGGCGGCCCGCCTCACGATACAACTCAATATGCGGACGGAAGCGATGTGGCTCACCGCCAATGATTGCAACCATCAGAGGCAACCCGAGCGTACCGGCGCGGGCAAAGGAAGCGGGCGTGCCCCCGACGCCCATCCAGATGGGTAAAGGATTCTGTACCGGCCGCGGATAGATAGCCTGACCAGTCAGCGGAGCGCGATGCTTGCCCGACCAGTGAACCACCGTGTTCTCACGAATCTGGAGCAGCAGTCCAAGATTCTCGGCAAACAGGGAGTCGTAGTCATCAAGATCGAGACCAAAAAGAGGGAAAGACTCAATGAACGATCCACGGCCTGCGACAATCTCTGCCCGGCCGTGTGAGATCAGGTCAAGCGTCGCGAACTGCTGAAAGATACGCACCGGATCGGCGGCGCTGAGCACGGTAACCGCGCTGGTAAGCCGAATGCGTTCGGTGAGTGCGGCGGCGGCAGCGAGGATCACCGGAGGAGCCGAGTCAAGAAACTCAGGCCGGTGATGTTCTCCAATGCCAAAAACATCCAGACCCACCTGGTCGGCCAGCACCATCTCTTCCAGCAGGTTGTTCATGCGTTCAGCGGAGCTCAGCGCCACGCCGGTTACCGGGTCTGGAATGGCTGCCGCGAAACTATCGATGCCGAGTTCCAAGGCCATCTCCTCAATCAAGGCATTGGATGCCCGGTCTCTTCAATAGTTTCACCCTCTGCCAGCCCGATATATAACTTAAGGGACAGGAGACATCGACATGCCAGTACTCGACGCGAGCAAGAATTCGGGCCTTCATGCAGTCACAGACACGATGAAGAGTCTGCAGGGCGAAATGGTGAGCTGGCGCAGAGATCTGCACGCACACCCCGAACTCGGCTTTGCCGAGAGCCGCACCAGCGCCTTTATCCAGGAGCGGTTGCGGTCATTCGGCGTCGACGAAATCCATGGCTTTACCGGAACGGGCGTGGTTGGTGTGATACGGGGAAAAGATGGTGATGGAGCCATTGGCCTGCGCGCGGATATTGACGCGCTACCGATCCCTGAAGAGTCTGGTGTTCCCTATGCCTCCACCCATCCCGGCGTGATGCATGCCTGCGGCCATGACGGCCACACCTCGATGCTGCTCGGAGCCGCGAAATATCTGGCGGCCACACGCAACTTCAAGGGGACAACCTACCTGATTTTTCAACCGGCTGAAGAGATCGGGGGAGCCAGCCGGGTTGTCGACGAGGGGTTCTTTGACCGCTTCCCGATGCAGCGCATCTTCGGCATGCACAACATGCCCGCGTTGCCCGTTGGCGAATTTCACTGGCGCAACGGGCCCATTATGGCGGCGGCAAGCGTGTTTGAGATCCGCATCACTGGTTTGGGCGCGCATGGCGCTGAACCGCAGTTCGGCATCGACCCCATCGTGGCCGGGAGCGCCCTGGTGAGTGCGCTGCAGACCATTGTTTCCCGTTCGGTCGACCCCTACCACTCCGCCGTGGTGACAGTCGGCAGCTTTCAGGCCGGCGTTGCGGCCAACGTGATCCCTGCCCAAGCGGTACTGAAGGGAACGGCGCGATGGTTCGATCCTGGCGTGGGTGAGACGATCGCGCGCAACATCCGCAGGCTAGCTGCTTGTGTTGCCGAAAGTTATGGTGCAACCGCTGAGGTAGACATGCGCGTCATGGCGCCTTCCACCATCAACGACGAGGCGGCGATGACGCTTGCGCGCCAGGCTGCGGCCGCCGTCACCGGGCCCGCGCAAGTCGTCGAGTTGGTAAAGCCGGTGATGGGTGCGGAAGACTTCTCCTACATGCTGGGTGTGAAGCAGGGAGCTTACATCATGCTTGGGGCAAAACGCGAAGGTGAGATCAATCCGATGCTCCACCACCCCGCGTATGACTTCAACGACGCCATCCTGACGACCGGCGCCGCATGGTGGGCCACCCTGGTCGAGCAGCAGTTGAGCCTGTAGCCCCCGCTAGGGCAACGCTGGTTGGCCACGCAGCAGGCTCTCGATGATGTCGTGAAGCTTGATCTCGTCGAAGGGTGCGGTGAGTTCCCTACTCGCTCCCTGACCGGGAGAGTGAATCATCAACACCGGTCGGGGATCGAAATACCCGCGGCTAGCGGTCTCATCTTCCTTCGTCCATGCCCCCGCCGACTTCCACAGCGGCAAACGCCATGAGTGGTCAGAACAGACGATCACAGTCGTCTTCGCGGCCATGGGCGTGCTGTCGATGGTCTCCATCAAGTGTGCCAACGATTGGTCGGCAAGCGCAAGGTTATCGATGTAGCTGCCGGTCGTGGCTCGTCGAGCGAGCTTGCGATCGTAAAGATTGGGCGGGTGGGGCACCGGCAAATGGATGAACACAAAGCCGATACTCTGATCGCGAAGTAAGGCATCTGCCTGAGGCATCACCTCGGCCCAATCGTCGGCATGCCTTTCCTGCGTAAAAGTCGGCATGTGCCTGAACTCTCGTATGGTTGCGATCACCGGGGCCAGGGCGTTTTGCAGTGCGGAATGTTCGGGTAAGGCTCCGTCGGCTTGGTCGTCGCTCATTCTCCAATAGCAATGGTTCAAAGTACCCGCCAGCATGCGGCAATAGGGGTTGTACCAACCCACCACGCCGGTTGACCAACCCAGTCGCTGGGCATCTGCAAAGAGGGTGGCATGCGCATCAAAAGGCTGCCACTCTTTGCTCCCTACGAACCTGATCGATGGCTGACCATCGAGATCGCTGCGCAGGTTGTCGACCTGCGTACCGAGAAAAAACGATGGAACGACCCTCACGGTGTAATAGCCCGCAGGCTTCAATTGGGTGAAGACGACGCTCTTGCTTTTGAACGCGTCGAACGCCGGCAGGTCAAGCCCTGGATACCGGTGTTCAAACGTTTGGTCGTAAGAGAGTTCGTCGAAGAGAAGCCAGACGATGCGGCTGCCGGATGCGGCCAGACCCGTTCGCTCGGTGCCTGTCGCGGGAGAGATCACCGGTAGCGGCGCGTCGGCATGTTGCGCCCGCACGCCCTGGTAGAGCAAAACGACCACCACCCAGACCAGGCTGCAACCACCAATGGTCAACAGCACGGCAAAGATGCGGACCGCTTGACGGTAGGCTGGCGGATGAAACCAGCGCAGGGCGAGCCCAACCAGGAGAACTGTGAGCCAGACAACATCGGCGCGTAGGTCGCGTAGGTATGGAATCGGGGCATGGCGCGCGGCACTGGCGATGCTGACCAGAGAAGAGGCTACCTCGGCAGCCACAAACGCCCAGACGGCGGTTCTAAGCCCGGTCTCACGCTTCTCCAGATAGTGGAATAACAGAGTGACCAATAAAGTCGCCACTGCCAAGGTCGATAAGGATGCCGAAAATGACGCTCTGCATCGGCAGGACACTTTGATAGACGAGCAGGTGATAGCTCGACAACTGCGGCACGATCCGTAGGATCAAGACGACAGTCGCGGCTCCGAAGCCCTGGGCGATGGTTTTGAGCTTCATTTCTTCTCGAACAGAAAGAGTACGCGGCCGTTGCTCAGTACCTCACGCGACAGGATCGTGAAGAGCTGGGTAAATTCGGCGACAAAAAACTCTTCATTCAGATGGCTGTAGAGTTCGTCTCGTCCGCGACAGAGATCTCTATAGCGCACGTCGGTCTGAGGAACCCACTCCATGATGGCCCACCGTCGCGTGAGCGATACCAGTAGCGCAGCAACTTCGGCCATGGGGATCTGGGCCGCGAGAAGCAAGTGATGAATGATACCAAGCATCATTACGCAATCGAAACGATTCTGTGCTCGTTCGAGCAAGGTAAGCGATTCCGCATTGCGCCAGCCGACCGCAGGAGTGGGCCAGGCTGCGTCAGCTATCAGGGGCAGGATCGATAGACCCGCATCCCGCGCCTGGCGCCAACTCAGATCCGACGAAGCCACATCGGTATCCCAGGCGATGACGCGCGCACCCGCGCCGGCCGCAACGCGCGAATACTGCCCGGTGTTGCCGCCGATGTCGAGTACCGAGGTGGGTCTCAGCGATTGCATGAACCGTTCGACAAAAGCCTGCTTGTCGCCACGCTCCTGGTCGGTGTAGTGATCGGCAGCCGTCTGGTAATCGCTCCAGCGCGAATCGCGCCTCCTGGGACGGAGCGCGTGAAGGGTTTTTCCGAAGCCTTTGAGGTTGCGCCCCAGCACCGCCGTTGCGACTTCGGGTTGCTGCTGAAACCTGGGCAAAGCACTGGTGCCCTTCTTCTTCTCAAGCAGGTAGGGGATCGTTACCAGCGAACGCAAGGGCGCGCTCCAGCGTTGCGTATGCGAGAGATAGGGGTAAAGGTCTACCGGCTCATATCCGTCGCGACGATTTAGCGTAGATGCCAGGGGCCAGCCCAAGTGCTTGTAGGCGGCGAGGGGCAAAAGGAAGGTACGGGCAAATTGCCCGTAGGCCATCCACAGCGGACTGCGGAGATCACGCGGCTCAATCGACAACACATCCACGAAAACAGGGCGCGCACCGTCAAACAGAATATTCAGCGGGGTTGCGTCTTTGAGTATCCAGCCTTCGTGGAGTGCCTGGCGGCAGAGTTCGAGTGTGAGTTCGCCCGCTGCAACCCATTGCCCGGGCGTCCACTCCCACGGATAGGACGGAAAAAATACGCGCGGATGCTCGAGCTGAAGCGGTTGGCCTTCTTCTGCTGAAAGCACCTCGGTCTGCACAAGGTGGCCTTGGGCCACCCAGCGCTGAGCGAGGTCAGACCGCAGAAAGCGGAGTGATTCCGCGGCGTAACGGGGATGAACCGTTCGCAAAACGCGTTCGCCAGTCATCCGAAGCGATCCAGCTGGATCCCGGAACGTCGCAAGCTCCTGCGACGTACCCTGGCTCATTGCTGGTTCTCAATTACCTCGGACTGGGCAACCGCGGGCGAAGAAATTTGCTGAGATCCGCGCGCGCTGGAGAACAGCCGCTTGATGCGATGGCGCAGATAGTAAACCGAGCCGGCAACCATGGAACCGGCCACTTGCAGAAAGACGAATCCTGAACCCGGGTCAACGTAGCCGTACGCCGGCCGCTCCGAGGCAACCAGCAGGGCCAAGACCTGAATAGCGCCCAACAGAAATAGGCAAGAATGCAGAACGCGGAGGGAGCAACACGGTTTCTTCACAAATCTCCTCGAAGCGCGAGTTTACGTCACGAGTTTTGAACGTTTGAGGGAGAACAAAAGTTGCCCAGCGAGTACTATTTTGTCACCATCTGTTCACAATGAACAGGCGTTGTTCATGTTTTGTTGATAAGGAACAGGCGTCGTTCATGTCAGACGGCAAAATTCCTCCGGGATTACCATGTTTTATGCTCCCCTCGGGTGACAGGCGACTCGTGCAAATACTCGACACGGCCTTCGCCGACGCGGCGCGGCGCAGCGGAGACTGGTTAGTCTGCAAGCCGGGTTGCACGCAGTGCTGCGTGGGTGTGTTTTCTATTAACGCGCTCGATGCCGCTCGGTTGCAACAGGGCCTGCTCGCTCTGAGCTCCAGCGACCCCGGGCGAGCCAATCAAGTCAGAAAACGCGCACGCGAGTCGGTGGAACGGTTGTCCGACGAATTCCCCGGTGACGCTGTAACCGGAGTGCTGGGTTCAACGGAAGAAGCCGCGGAGCGCTTCGAAGACTTTGCCAACGATGAAGTCTGTGCTGCCCTTGACCCGGAAACGGGTCTTTGCGATCTCTACTCCTCAAGACCGGTCACCTGTCGTGTCTTCGGGCCGCCCGTGCGCTCAGAGCAAGGCCTGGGCGCCTGCGAACTGTGCTACCACGGCGCAACGGAAGACGAAATCGTGGCTTGTGAAATGCCAGTAGATCCCGACGGCCTCGAGACCAAATTGCTGGAACAGTTCGAGCAGTCTTCGGGTAAGCACGGACGTACGCTCGTGGCCTTCGCCTTAAACAGGTAGCGGCTTGTTGCAGGCACAGCTTTGCAGGCAAAACACAGCGGTACAATGAGAGTGCATATTCTCCGCAGGAAAGTAGAACCATGTCCGCTAATCTTCTACCGAATTTGAGCACCTCCCTCGGTGTCGCCGCCAGGAATGCCGGCTTGACCATCCTCTCCTCGGAAGAGGGCATCGATTTCAACGGCCGCCCCACGGCCATCTTCCGCATCGGCCTCTCCCCGGACGCTCCTTCTGAGCGCACCCTGCGGCTCGAACTAAGCGAAGATTTCGACTTCAACCGGCCCCCACTATTGCCCGGGATGACCGCGCACCTGCGCGCCGAAGCCAGGCGGTTGCGCAACCCGCGCCCCAATGCCTATGTGACCGTGGCCGGTATGCCGATCACCTTCAGCGACTTCCGCTGGCCGTTTCACCGCTCGACCTCGGGTGCCGACACCTACATCGTCCACGGAGTCGTCAACGTGGCTGATGGAACAGATTCTCCGCTGCACGCAAAAATCTCAGCCAGCATGACCGTGACGTTCGCAGAAATCGTGCCTGCGCCAGAGCAGCCCTATGCTGAATCATTCATTTACAGCGCGATTCGCAAGACGCTCGATCAAGGCCAGCTCGAACTGCTGAAGAGCGGCAATCGTCAGCCTGTTCCAGTCACCACGCGCTATTACAGCCGCTGGCAAAAGAAGTTCTTCTTCACCGACAGCGATGAACAGGCTCGCCAGCAGTTTTTGGTGTTTAAGGCATTCTGGCTCTCGGGAGTACTCGGCAACTCACAACCTGTCTGGATCGCCGACCCGAGGGACGCGCAGTACCTCAACACCACACCGGAAGAACTCGTTCGTGCAGCAGCCGCACTCGCTGCCTCCGGCCTGGTAACCCTGGACGCTGATCCGGAATTTGCCGCCGCGACACCCGCCCTGATGGCGCGTGAAGCCGAGTTTCGTGACCACTTGCTGGATGCTTACGCACTGACCAAACCGGCCTTCAACGAAGAAATGCGGGCCGGCCACACCAACATGTAGTCATCGCACAGGCGCCGCTCGCGTGGCGCCGTATCCGCACTTGATATTGGTCCATTGGTTCTTCGGTCAGGTTCTTCGGTCCGCAAGCCATATCTCATCCCCGATACACCACGCGCCAGTGGTTGAGTGGGCAACGGAGCCTGAGGTTGTCCTCGAAATGCTTTCGACAGAGTTCTCATAAGGCACCCGTTCCGCGCGAAGCTTCGTTGCTTGCCCTCGGAACTGTTTTGTCGACCAAGGAAAAAGAGCTGTTTTAGATGCTACTTTGTCATGTGCGTGCAGAGTGCGCGACAAACAACGAACGAGGGTATCCAGAGGATGCTTCAGGCTCGAAATCATTTGTGCCGCGGCTTGATTTGGGCGGCGGCTGCATTCACGCCGGCGGTGATGATTCCGGTCTCTGCGCAGACACAGTCCGGCTTTATACCAAACCCGGCTGTGGTTCCAACCGACCGCCTTCACGAGGACTGGTGGGCAAAGCGGCACCAGGAGACTCTCGACGCCGTCAAGCAACACCCTGACACGCAGCTTCTGATGATTGGTGATTCCATCACCCATAACTACGTCAAGACGAAGCTTCCTGATGAAGATTTCCGCCCGACCTGGGATACCTTTTACGAGCCGCGGCAAGCGCTCAACCTGGGATTCAGTGGGGATACCACGGCCAACGTACTTTGGAGACTGACCCACGGCGAGATAGACGGCTTGCATCCGAAGGTAGCGGTGTTGCTCATCGGGACGAACAACACGGGGGGAGCCAAGCAGACTGCGGAACAAACCGAGGCCGGCATCGATGCGGTCGTAGCTGAGTTGGAGCAGCGGCTTCCGCAGACACACATTCTGCTGCTGGGCATCACCCCCAGCGGTATTTCGCAGGAAAAGACCATCGCGGATTTGGCGGTGAATCGCTACCTGGCCACATGCTATGGAGAAAATCAGCGGGTCAGGTACCTCGATATTGGTTCCATCTTTTATCGGGATGGAATCCTGAACACGGCGGTCTTCTACGATCCGCGCCTGCCTCAACATTTGAAGCCCCTGCATCCAGATACAAACGGACAGAAGATGATGGCTGAGGCCATCGAACCGACACTGGCACAGTTGATGGGCGATACACCACGTATTCCGCTCGCGTCCATGACAGACATCAACACCGCACTGATCCCCGCGCCATGGCTGGAGCAGGATTCCTATGACTGGTACGCGCGTCATCATGCCGAGTTAGAGGCACAGAAATCTCTTAAGCCTCGCGTTGTGATGATCGGTGACTCCATCACTCATTTCTGGGGTGGCATCCCGAATGGGATTCACGTCAATGGCCCCGCGTCGTGGCAGAAGTTATCTGCCGCGGTTGGTGGTCCGTTGCTGAATATGGGCTTCGGTTGGGACCGCACGCAGAATGTTCTCTGGCGCATGCGACAAGGGGAATTCGCAGGGCTGGCACCCGAATGGGTCGTGCTCATGATCGGCACAAACAACCTGGCAGGGACAGCGAACGCGCGGGCGAACACGCCAGAGGAAATCGTAGGAGGCATCGAGGAGATCTGTGCAGAAGTGCACAAGAGTGCGCCTCAAAGCAGGATTGTCGTGATGGGCATTCTGCCTCGCGGTCTTGCACCGGGCAGCCCGCTGCGCGAACCGATTCTGAGGACCAATGCCTTGCTCGCGAAGCGTTTCGGGGACAATCCTTCCGTTATCTACGCAGACATCGGAACGAAGTTTCTTTTGCCCGATGGCTCGTTGCCAAAAACTCTGATGCCCGACGGCACCCACCCGAGCGAAGCGGGATACGACCTATGGGCGGACGCGCTCATTCGTATATTCGAAACCCGTCCGCGTCCTTGAGCCGTAGCCGAGTGCCAGCGAGGGGCCGATTTCAGGCGCGCAAACTCGGATTGGTCCATTCGGTTGATTGACTCACACTTGCGCGAACGGTACAGTTCAGAATATTGAAGTGGAGAGTCTATGGCGGCTGCAAAGAATGACACGATCGTAGTTTCGGCTCTGAATGCGCGTAGCAACTTCGGAAAGCTCTTGGATCGCGTCGAAGAAGAACGCCGATCGCTCATCATCGAAAAACGGGGTACGCCCAGGGCTGTTTTATTGAGCCTCCGCGATTACGTCAAGCTCGCGGCTCCGGAGCCGGAAGTACTGAGAATCATCGGGGAGGAGTCGGAACAGAACCGCACGAACATGCTCACTTCCCGACAGATTGACCAGGTAATTAAAGCGTCCAGGGCTCAAAAAAAGAAGAAGCTGTAAATGCTCCCTCTGCGACTGGTCATCGATACCAACGTACTGGTGTCCGCTGCTCTCAAGCCAGAAAGCCTGCAACGCACAGTGCTTCTTCTGGCGCTCACGAAGCCGGCCCGTCTGTACGTATCAGATCCCATCTTCAAGGAATATGCTGAGGTGCTATCGCGTCCCGAGCTCCGAATTCGTAAGGGTGCTCGCCAGCAACTACTGCAACTCATCAAAAACCACAGCTACTTGGTTGCTCCGCTGCGTAGATTGGCTGTGACCGCTGACCCTGATGACAATATGTTTATCGAGTGCGCCGATCAGGCCGGTGCTGATTACCTCATCACAGGCAATCAAAAGCATTTCCCCACCTTCTGGAAGAAAACCAAGGTCATCACATCGCGCGAGTTCGTCGCCATGGTCGCACCGCACCTACTCAACTGATACTCACAGGTTCTCCGATTCCAGTTCAGCGTCCAGAATCGGGATAGGGGGAGCGGTTGCCCGCTCTCCCCTCCCACACCACCCGGCATGCGGGTCCGCACCGGGCGGTTCGAGAAGTTGAGGTTTACCCCGTGCTTCCTGTGTGAGGGCGCGTGCGTCGGTCTTCATCACTGCCCGGAACAGACTCGGCTTCACCTTGCCCCTTCCGGACCGTTCCGCCAATGCGGACATCTGATGCCATTTCCAACACATCGCCTTCCAAGAATCACTCCTTCTCGTTCGGCCCTTCGTCTACTCTTGCGATCAAACTACTACGGCCTTGGCTGACTTCTCGCTCCGGCTCGACACCGTTGCCCCTTCAGGCACAAGGCGAGATCTCCCCAGGTAAGAAGGCACTCCTTCGCTGCACGACCGCCGGATTTACGACACCGCCCCTTGGTCACAAGAGCTTCGCGGTTCGTTGCCCGTTCGCCCTGGTCGGCAACGCCTTTTATCCGGTTCTTGTTCATCGGCCCGCAGTTTCGATCCACGCTTCCTTCCCACACTCGGTCACCCTCATGCAGTTGCCCTTCACTTCGCTCATTGTGACCAACTCGCGACGGGACTTACACCCATAAGAGTGCGCCCATGCTGGGCGCACAACGTCAAGAGGGAAGGCCTTGGCCTTCCCTCTTGATTTACGAAAGAAGCAGCTGTTACTCGGCTGCCATCTCTTCGGCTTCGCCTTCCTGCCGCATCAACTCCAACTCGCGCTCGGCTTCCTCGAAGGCCGCGGTCACTTCTTGCTGCACGCGGGCAGCGGCCTCTTCCAATTCCTGCGAGAGTTGAATGTTGCGGTAGTACTCCATACCCGTACCTGCCGGGATGAGGCGACCGACGATGACGTTTTCCTTGAGGCCGCGCAGGCTGTCGACCGAGCCGTTGATGCTGGCTTCGGTAAGTACACGCGTGGTCTCCTGGAACGATGCTGCCGAGATGAACGAATCGGTCGAGAGCGAAGCCTTGGTGATACCCAGCAGCAGCGGACGGCCAATCGCCGGCCTGCCACCCTTGGCAATCACGCGCTCGTTCTCTTCGCGGAAGCGGAACTTGTCGATCTGCTGTTCCAGCAGGAACGACGTGTCGCCGACTTCCTCGATCTTCACCCAGCGCAGCATCTGGCGGACGATGGTCTCAATGTGCTTGTCTGAGATGGCCACGCCCTGCAACCGGTAGACTTCCTGAATTTCGTTGACGAGGTAGCCCTGCAGCTCCTTCTCGCCGAGTACGGCCAGGATGTCGTGCGGGTTCAGCGGTCCGTCCATCAGCGGTTCGCCGGCCTTCAGACGCTCGCCTTCCTGAACGTTTACGTGTACGCCGCGCTGCACCGAGTATTCCTTCTCTTCGCCGTTGTCCGCGGTCACGTAAATCTTGCGCTGCCCCTTGGATACTTCACCGAACTTCACCACGCCATCGATCTCGCTGATGATCGCGGTTTCACGCGGCTTACGCGCTTCGAACAGCTCTACGACGCGCGGCAGACCGCCGGTGATGTCCTTGGTACGAGTGGTTTCACGCGGGATCTTCGCCAGCACGTCGCCAGGGAAGACCTCGTCGCCATCCTGAATCATGAGGTGGGAGCGGCTGGGCATCAGGTAACGCTTGTTGCCCTTCGCGCCCTTGATGATGATGGCCGGCTGACGCTTCTCATCGGGTGCTTCCGCAACCACGAGACGCGACAGGCCCGTCACTTCATCGACCTCTTCATTCAGCGTGATGCCTTCCTGAAGATCCTTGAACTGAATGGTTCCGCCGATTTCCGTCAGAATCGCAAACGTGTACGGATCCCACTCGACCAGTGTCTGGCCCAGTGATACCTGTGCGCCATCTTCGACCTTGAGCTTGGCGCCGTAGACCACCTGGTAGTGCTCCTTCTCACGGCCACGCTCATCGACAACCGCGATGGCGCCGGACCGGTTCATGGCCACCAGGTCGCCCGACTTGGCACGAACCGTAACCATGTTGATGAAGCGCACGATACCGTGGTTCTTGGCATCGAGTGACGACTGCTGCGAAACACGCGACGCGGTACCACCGATGTGGAAGGTACGCATCGTCAACTGTGTTCCCGGCTCGCCAATCGACTGCGCCGCGATCACACCGACGGCCTCGCCCAACTCCACCATGCGGCCGGAAGCTAGGTTGCGTCCGTAGCAGAGAATGCAAACGCCGCGCTTGGATTCGCAGGTCAGCACCGAACGGATCTTCACCTTCTCGATACCAGCACCCTGGATCGCATTGGCAAGCTCCTCGGTAATTTCCTGGTTTACCTCGACGATCACGGTGCCTTCGTAGTCCTTGATCTTTTCGAGCGATACGCGGCCGATGATGCGGTCACGCAGAGGTTCGATGATCTCGCCCGATTCGACGATGGGACCGACGTAAATGCCTTCGACCGTTCCGCAATCCTGCTCGCTGACAATGACGTCTTGCGCCACATCGACGAGACGGCGGGTAAGGTAGCCCGAGTCTGCCGTCTTCAATGCCGTATCCGCCAGGCCCTTACGAGCGCCGTGGGTCGAAATGAAGTACTGCAGCACGGTGAGACCTTCACGGAAGTTGGCCGTGATCGGCGTTTCAATGATTTCGCCGGAAGGCTTGGCCATGAGGCCGCGCATGCCGGAGAGCTGGCGGATCTGCTGTTTCGAACCACGAGCGCCGGAGTCGGCCATGATGTAAATCGGATTCATGGTCCCCTCCTTGTCGGCGTTCTTCATGTTGTCGAACATTTCGTCGGCAACCTTTTCGGTTACAGACGACCAGATCTGGATGACCTTGTTGTTACGCTCGCCGTTGGTGATGGCGCCGTCCAGGTACTGCTGCTGCACGGCGATGACCTGCTTTTCGGCATCGCGCACAACCGTGTACTTGGTGTCGGGAATGACCATGTCGTCCAGGCCAACCGACAATCCGCTACGCGTCGCGTACTGGAAGCCAAGATCCTTGATGCGATCGAGCATCTTGACCGTGACTTCGAGACCGAGGTTCAGGTAGCAGTAGTTCACCAACTGACCAATGCCCTTCTTCTTCAGCAGGCCGTTGACATAAGGCATGCCGTCAGAAAGTGCATCGTTCAGAATGGCGCGGCCAACCGTGGTCGAGATGTACTGCTTGTCGTACTGGATCGGCTCGGTGTGCGTCAGGTCCTGATCGTCATACGCAGTGGTCATGTCGAGCACAGGTCCGGTGTAGCGCAACCGGATCGGGGTCAGCGTCTCCACTTCCTTCGCTTCGAGGGCCATCAGCACTTCTTCGGTGTTGGCGAATACGCGGCCTTCACCCTTGCCGCCCTTCTTGGCCTTGGTCAGGTAATAAAGACCAAGCACCATGTCCTGCGTCGGCACGGTAATCGGCTGACCAGAGGCGGGCGAAAGAATGTTGTGCGAGGCCAGCATCAGTACGCTGGCTTCGACCTGCGCTTCCGGCGACAGCGGAATGTGCACGGCCATCTGGTCACCATCGAAGTCTGCGTTGAACGCGGTGCAGACCAGCGGATGGATCTTGATTGCCTTGCCTTCTACCAGTACCGGCTCAAACGCCTGGATGCCGAGACGATGGAGCGTAGGAGCGCGGTTGAGCAACACTGGATGGTCCTTGATGACCTCTTCCAGGATGTCCCAAACGATGGGCTCCTGCATTTCGACCATTTCCTTGGCTTGCTTGATGGTCGTGCAGTGACCGGTCTGCTCCAGACGGTGATAGATAAACGGCTTGAACAATTCGAGCGCCATCTTCTTCGGCAGACCGCACTGGTGCAGCTTCAGCTCGGGACCGACCACGATGACCGAACGGCCCGAGTAGTCTACGCGCTTGCCCAACAGGTTCTGGCGGAAGCGGCCCTGCTTGCCCTTGAGCGTATCGGAGAGCGACTTGAGCGGACGATTGTTGGCGCCGCGCAGTACGCGTCCACGACGGCCGTTATCGAACAGCGCGTCGACTGCTTCCTGCAGCATGCGCTTTTCGTTGCGGACGATGACCTCAGGCGCATGCAGATCCATGAGCTTCTTGAGGCGGTTGTTGCGGTTGATTACGCGGCGATACAGATCGTTCAGATCCGACGTAGCGAAACGGCCACCATCGAGCGGCACCAGCGGGCGCAGCTCAGGCGGAATGACCGGGATCACGTCGAGAATCATCCACTGCGGCTTGTTACCCGACTTGCGGAAGGCCTCGACCACCTTGAGGCGCTTGGCATACTTCAAGCGCTTCTGCAGAGAGGTCTCGGTCTTCATGCGCTCGCGCAGCTCGATGGCGAGTTCGTCGACCACGACGCGCTTGAGCAATTCCTTGATGGCCTCGGCGCCCATCATGCCTTTGAAACCGGTGGGGCGATACTGCTGGTCGAGCTCGCGGAAACGAGCTTCGTCCTTGATGATTTCGCGTTCCTTCACCGGTGCATCGCCCGGATCGACCACGACGTAGCTCTCGAAGTAAAGAACGCTTTCGAGGTCACGCAGGGAGATATCGAGCAGGTGGCCGATACGGGAAGGCAGACCCTTGAAGAACCACACGTGCGAGCAGGGCGAAGCCAGCTCGATGTGGCCCAGGCGCTCACGCCGAACCTTGGAGAGCGTGACTTCCACACCGCACTTATCGCAGATCACTCCACGGTGCTTCATGCGCTTGTACTTGCCGCAGAGGCACTCCCAGTCGGTGACGGGGCCAAAGATGCGGGCGCAGAACAGTCCATCGCGCTCGGGCTTGAAGGTACGGTAGTTGATCGTCTCCGGCTTGGTCACTTCACCGTGCGACCAGCTACGAATCTTTTCCGGAGAAGCGAGAGAGATGCGGATGGCATCGAAATCGGTAATAGGGCTGGTCAGTTCAAATGGGCTGGAACGGTACAAGGCGACCCTCCTTGGCACATGGCTTCAGATCAAACCCGAAGCGTGCCTGTTACGTTCCCGGGATACATTCTGCTCGGGTGTTCTGTCCTTCCCGGGAGCGGTTGCTCGTGAGGACAAGACCCGGTTTCATCTTTTCGCCCGGGGTACACGGCTTAGTGCACCCCGGGCTGTACTTACTTAGTCCGCCGCTGCGACAGCCGGCGTTGGAAGTCTTTTTTCCGGCTGCTTGATCAATTCCACATCGAGACAGAGCGACTGCAGCTCGCGAATCAGCACGTTAAACGACTCTGGAACGCCGGGCTCGATCGCCGCCTCGCCCTTGACGATGGCCTCGTAGATCTTGGTACGGCCATACACGTCGTCAGACTTGGCAGTGAGGAGTTCCTGCAGGATGTAAGCGGCTCCGTATGCTTCGAGCGCCCACACTTCCATTTCGCCGAAACGCTGGCCACCGAATTGCGCCTTGCCACCCAGCGGCTGCTGCGTGATGAGCGAATACGGTCCGATCGAGCGAGCGTGAATCTTGTCGTCGACCAGGTGCGAGAGCTTCAGCATGTAGATGTAGCCCACGGTTGCCGGCTGTTCGAACTCCACGCCCGTCATACCGTCGAACAGAGCCGTCTTGCCGGAACTTGGCAGCTCAGCCGCTGCAAGCAGCGCCTTGAGCTCAGATTCCTTGGCGCCGTCAAACACCGCGGTACCGAACCAGATGCCGCGCTTCATGCCTGCTGCTACGCGAAGCAACATCTCGTCATCGAGTTCGAGCAGTTGGCGCAGCGTTGCCGTGCCGGCAAAACGCTCCGTCACCATCGCGCGAACCTCGTTGGCGTCGTGGTTGCGATCGACCAACTCAGCGATCTTCGCTCCGAGTTGATGTGCAGCCCAGCCCAGGTGCGTTTCCAAAATCTGACCCACGTTCATACGGGAGGGAACACCCAGCGGATTCAGTACGATCTCCACCGGTGTGCCATCGGGCAGATACGGCATGTCTTCCTCGGGAAGAATGCGGGCGATAACGCCCTTATTCCCGTGGCGGCCCGCCATCTTGTCGCCCACCGACAGCTTGCGCTTCATGGCGATATATACCTTCACCAGCTTGATCACGCCTGGCGCCAGTTCATCACCCTTCTGCAGCTTGCCGATCTTCTCGTTGGTGATCTTGCGCAGCACATCGATCTGACGCGAGGTCATTTCCTCGATCTCGTCGATCTGCTCATTCACACGCGGATCCTTGTCGGCGTAACGAATACGCTTCAGGTTGCGGGTAGAAATGCGCTCGATCGTGTCGCGGTCGATGATCTGTTCCTTCACGATCAGGCGCTTATTCGTGCGCTCGTCGTGCAGATCGGCCAGCACTTCCTTACCGCCCAGAATCGATTCCAAACGCTTCAACCGCTCGTCGGTCAAAATGCGGATCTCGTCAGCCAGGTTCTTCTCAAGCTTGGCAATCTGCTCGCCTTCGATCAACTTGGCGCGCTCATCCTTCTCCTGACCCTTGCGGGAGAAGATGCGCACGTCGACCACCGTACCTTCGATACCAGGAGGGCACGTCAGTGAAGCGTCGCGAACATCGCCGGCCTTTTCACCGAAGATGGCGCGCAGCAACTTCTCTTCTGGCGTGAGTTGGGTTTCGCCCTTGGGCGTGACCTTACCGACCAGAATGTCGTTGTGCTTTACCTTGGCGCCGATGCGGATAACACCGCTCTCGTCCAGGTCGCGCAGTGCCGACTCGGAAACGTTAGGGATGTCGCGCGTGATTTCTTCCGGTCCCAGCTTGGTGTCGCGCGCTTCTATTTCAAACTCCTCGATGTGAACCGAGGTGTAATAGTCTTCGCGCACCAGCTTCTCTGAGATCAGGATCGCATCTTCGAAGTTGTAACCACGCCATGGCATGAAGGCCACGAGCACGTTACGCCCCAGGGCCAGCTCCCCCTGCTCCGTGCAAGGACCATCGGCGATGACCTGCCCCTTCAGCACGCGGTCGCCCTGACGAACGATCGGCTTTTGATTGATGCAAGTGTTCTGGTTAGAACGCTTGAACTTGATCAACTGGTAGATGTCTGAACCAACTTCGCGCGACAACTGGGTGGGATGATGCTCACCCTCAACGCGAACGATGATGCGCTCGGAGTCGACCGAATCGACGATACCGTTGCGCTTGGCCAGGATGACTGCTCCTGAGTCGCGCGCGGTGACGCCTTCCATACCGGTGCCGACCAGAGGTGCTTCCGCCACCAGTAGAGGTACCGACTGGCGTTGCATGTTGGCGCCCATGAGTGCGCGGTTGGCATCGTCATGCTCGAGGAAGGGCACGAGCGATGCAGCGACCGAGACCAGCTGCTTCGGGCTCACGTCGATGTAGTCCACTTCAGAGCGATTCACCAGTACGAAGTTGCCCTGGCGGCGAGCGTTGACCAGATCGTCCACGATGTGGCCAGTCGAATCCAGCTCGATGTTGGCCTGCGCAATGGTGTGGCGATCTTCTTCCCATGCCGACAGGTAGAAGGAGAAAGGATCGAACTCGATCGGGCGCTTCCCTTCCTGCTTCAACTGCTGGTTCAGGCGAAGCGCTTCTTTCTTCTCCAGCGGATCGCCGACACGCAGCCCGCTCTCGCCGGCATTCGTGACCTGCACGTAATCGAGAATGAAGCCGTCACGCACGCGCCGGTAAGGCGACTCGATGAAGCCGTATTCGTTAATACGCGCAAAGCACGACAGTGAGCTGATCAGGCCGATGTTCGGACCTTCAGGCGTTTCAATCGGGCAGATACGGCCGTAGTGCGTAGGGTGAACGTCGCGCACTTCGAAGCCCGCGCGCTCGCGGCTCAATCCGCCCGGCCCAAGGGCGGAAAGCCGCCGCTTGTGCGTGATCTCAGACAGCGGGTTGGTCTGGTCCATGAACTGCGAGAGCTGCGAAGAACCGAAGAACTCGCGGATCGCCGCCATGACCGGTTTGGCGTTGATCAGGTCGTGCGGCATTGCCGTCGACATCTCCTGATACACGCTCATCTTTTCCTTGATCGCGCGCTCCATACGAACCAGTCCGATGCGGAACTGATTTTCCATCAGCTCGCCTACGGCGCGTACGCGGCGGTTGCCAAGGTGATCGATGTCGTCCACTACGCCGATGTTCTTGCGCAACTTGAGCAGGTAACGGATCGTCCCGTAGAAGTCTTCGGGCGTCAGGGTGCGCTTGTCGAGTTGGGTGGCATCCTGCGATTCGTACAGCTTGATGTTGAACTTCAGGCGGCCTACGCGCGAAAAGTCATACTTGCGCGGATCGAAGAACATGCCTTCGAACAACGCAGTCGCGGTATCGAGCGTCGGTGGATCACCGGGACGCAGCTTGCGGTAGATCTCGATCAAAGCCTCTTCCGGCTTGCGGACCGAGTCACGGCGCAGCGTGTTGGTGATGATGTTGCCTACGTCATCGCGATCGGGGAAGAACACCTGGAACGACGTGACGCCGCTCTCGATGATCTTGTGGATCTTGTCGGCTGTCAGCTCATGGTTGGCCTCGAGCAGAACCTCGCCCGTCGTGGTGTCGACCACATCGGCCAGCGTCATGGCGCCGTCGAGTTCCGCGGTCTCAACCTCTACCTGAGAAACCTTGTGATTGCGCAGCGCCTTGAGGATGCTGGGCGTAATTTTTCGGCCGGAGTGAGCAATCTCATCACCCTTCACCACAACGGCGTGTGCCGGCTTGGCGCCCAGAAGGTGCGTGCCCTTTTCCGCGTCTTCCTTCACCTGCCACAACAGCTTGCCGTTGTTCACCGAAATGGTGTCGGCAAGGTAGAAGGTCTTGAGAATGTCTTCATCGGAACGCAAGCCAAGAGCGCGCAGGAAAATGGTCCCCAGGAACTTGCGCTTACGATCGATACGCACATAAAGCGTGTTCTTCTGGTCGTATTCAAACTCTACCCATGAACCGCGGTAAGGGATGATCTTGCCCAGGAAGTAGGTGCGGTTGCTCGCGGTCTCGAAGAAGACGCCGGGCGAACGGTGCAACTGGCTGACGATGACGCGCTCGGTGCCGTTGACGATAAAGGTGCCATTCTGCGTCATCAGCGGAATGTCGCCGAAGAACACTTCCTGTTCCTTGATGTCGCGGATTGACTTCGCGCCCGTCTCGGGATCCTTGTCGTAGATGGTCAGGCGGACCGTCACCTTGAGAGGCGCAGAGTAGGTCATGCCGCGCTCTTCGCACTCTGCCTGGTCATATTTCAACTGCAGGCCAACGGGGTCACCGCACTTGTTGCAAAAATCAGGGGTGTTCTTGTTGTAGGTGCCGCACTGCTGGCAAAGTACTTCGCCGGGGTGAAACGGGTCGGTAATGACCATGGCGCCGCAATTGACGCAGGCAGTACGCAAGTGATGCAGTCCCTTGAGGTGACCGCACTTGCACTCCCAGTTGCCGATGGAAAAATCAACGAAATCCAACTGCGAAATATTGCGGAAGTCGGTGATGGGGAATACCGAGACAAATACGGACTGCAGTCCGTTGTCTTCCCGCTCAGAGGGCAGTTTGTCCATCTGCAGAAAACGCTCATACGAGCGGCGCTGCACTTCGATCAGGTTCGGAATCTGGATCGCGGTTGGAATCTTTGAAAAGTCGAGACGGCTACGAAGGGCGCGGTTCTCGTTCGGCATGCTTCACTCCTGAGACTCGTGGGACGCGCGGTAAGCATGAGGAATCCGCCGAGTCTCGCGGTTCCCTTGCTGTTTTACTCGCGCCATGACGTGCCTTCGCCGCCTCGCTTCGGCAAAAACACTGCGCTTTCTTAGGTTCAGGCAACGTTGACTGACAGACGAACGTCAGAAGCGATTGCCGGTATGCTCTAAACCATGCTTTCTATCGCCAGACGCCACCGATTGCAGCCCAGAGAGGCTAGCCAGCCTTTCCCGGCGAAATGGATCTCATCTACAGCGACAGAACATTTGGTCGGGCCCGAGGCGGTGGGGGTAGACGTAGCAATCAGCAGAAAAGAGCGCAGCACGGAAAGACGACAATCGCCCGCAGGCACGGAGCTACCCACGAGCGTCACAACCGAATTGTGCACTTGACAAGATAAGAATTTCCGAATCCCGCTGAATCCCAATAAGCCGCGTGTTCGCCGCCCTACAGCAGATCGTTCACCGCACCTCGAAGCCCGCCGCCCATTTCGAAGGTGCGTACCGGCGCAGATTGCACCGGAAAACTGGATCGCATACGAACCACTCACATCTCCCGCGAGACCGTATGCAGAGAAACCGCCCAGCTGAGTGAAAACAAGCGCACCCAGCAGAACGCGCTAAAAAACATCATAACGCGTCCTGCTTTGGCATGCAACTTGCTAGCCACTCAATCCGTGGCTTTTTACTTGACTTCCACCGTGGCGATGCCGTCGAACTTCTTGCGGACGGTCTCGGCCTCTTCCTTGCTCACGTTTTCCTTGAGTGGCTTGGGAGCGCCATCGACAAGATCCTTGGCTTCCTTCAGGCCGAGCGCGGTGACTTCGCGAACTGCCTTGATGGTGTTGATCTTGTTTGCGCCGGCATCCTTCAGGATCACGGTGAACTCGGTCTTCTCTTCGACCGGTGCCGCCGCTGCCGCACCGCCGCCGCCAGCCACGGCCACAGGGGCCGCCGCTGCTGCTGAAACGCCAAGGCGCTCTTCGAGCTTCTTAACCAGCGCTGCCGCGTCGAGCAAGCTCAAGCTAACGATCTGATCTTCTAACTGCTGTAAATCCGCCATTTTTCTCTCCACTTGGAACTAAACTTGGTAACGCTTATTCGATTGAAACCACCCGGCTGTCATGTAAAACCGCCGCCCAACCCCGAGAAGGTTTCCGATATGCCCAGACATGGCATCCCCACCCGGTTCATCCTGTAAAAAGCTGAAAAACTTAGCCCTCGGTCGGCGCTTCGGTCGCCGCTGCCGCGGCTTGCGAATCCTCACCTGTTCCAGCCGCTTCAGCCTCGGCTGAGACGGTTTCGGTAGCCGGTGCTTCTGCTTCCGCCTTGGCGGGTGCGGCTGCGCCGGCGAACTTGCCCTGCTCGACCGCTTGATTCACTACCACCGCAAGATCGCGGCCGGCAGCGTTCATGACCGTCACCAGGCGCTGTGCCGGCGCATTGATCAGGAACAGCAGCTTGGCAAAGATTTCTTCCTTGGCAGGCATGGTCGCCAACCGCTTCACTTCTTCCACGGTGATGAGCTGCCCGTCGACAATGCCCAGCTTGAAAGTGAACTCGGCGTTGTCCTGCATCCAGGTGGAAAGCGCCTTGGCCAGGGCAACGGGGTCGCCACTGGTGTAGGCAACCGAAGAAACACCCTTCAGACCCTGCAAAGCCGCTTCTACCCTGGTGCCCTTCGATGCCCGGGCTGCCAGCTTATTCTTGAGAACCCGATAGCGTCCGCCCGCGCCCCGCACTACCTTGCGCAGCTCAAAATCTTGAGAAACGGTGAGCTTGGCAAAGGTGCCGACAATGGCGCTCGAGGAGCCTTCGAGCTCATGCGCCAGGTGATCGATCTGTATTGCTTTTTTCGCCTTCGTGAGTGCCATAAAAACCTTCTTTATCCCGATCCGCCCGTCCGGCGGCAACGGTCTAGCCCCCAACCGCATGACCTAACCGGCTCACGGCTGGAGCGTTCAGAAATCCTTACGAGGGTTTGGCGGCCGCTTCAGCGACCTGATTGTCCAGCGGGATGCCGGGGCCCATCGTCGAGCTGAGCGTGATTCCGCGGATGTACTTACCCTTGGCCGCCGAAGGCTTCGCGCGAACCACGCTGTTGATGACAGTGGTCGCATTGTCGATCAGCTTCTGAGGCTCAAACGAGAGCTTGCCTACCGGGACGTGCACCAGCGCGGTCTTGTCCGTACGGAACTCGACCTTACCAGCCTTGATTTCGCGGATCGCAGCAGCCACGTCGTTGGTGACCGTACCCGTCTTGGGATTCGGCATCAGGCCACGAGGACCGAGCACCTTACCCAGACGGCCGACAGACTTCATCATGTCGGGCGTGGCGATCAGGGCATCGAAATCGGTCCAGCTTTCCTTCTGGATGCGCTCGACCATGTCTTCGCCGCCAACGATATCGGCGCCGGCTGCTTCGGCTTCGCGGATGCGATCGCCGGACGCGATGACCGCGACCTTCTTGGTCTTACCTAGACCGTGGGGCAGAACCACCGTGCCGCGAACCATCTGGTCAGCGTGCTTGGGGTCTACACCGAGACGCAATGTAAGATCGACGGTTTCGTCGAACTTGGCATATTTCACTTTTTTAAGGAGGGGAACTGCGTCCGCCAGCGAGTACGGCCGGTCTTCGACCTGGGCGCGCACCTTCGCCATATTCTTGCTGATTTTCTTTGCCATGCTTCCTCTGTCTCCCACCGCCTGGACACTGTTGCCGTCCTGCCGTGGTGTGGGCTGCTGCTTGAACAGCCGTTGACGTTGCGTCTCGATGAAAGACGCATCTCTGATTATGCCACAAAATTTAACGGTTACCCTGCGAGCGGCGCAGATCTATCCGTCCCAGCCCTTTGAACCGCAAACCGCTGCATAGGAGAAACACCGTCCTCTCCTTTGTCATCTCGACCGCAAGCGAAGCGCCGATTGGCCTCCCGAGAGTAGTCGAGGGATCTGCGGTTTTCGGCAACTAAGCCGTGATCTCAATCCCCATGGAGCGCGCCGTGCCCTTGATGCTTCTGACCGCCGACTCCACCGAGACGGTGTTCAGGTCGGGCATCTTCTGCTTGGCAATCTCCAGCACCTGAGCCTCGCTCACCTTGCCAACCTTATCTTTGTTCGGAGTCCCCGAACCCTTGGCCAGGTTTGCAGCCTTCTTCAGCAGAATGGCCGCTGGAGGCGTCTTGGTGATGAAGGTGAAGGTACGATCCACGTAGACCGTAATCACCACGGGGATGATCAACCCCGCCATTTCCTTGTTCTGCGTGCGCGCGTTGAACTGCTTGCAGAACTCCATGATGTTGACCTGCGCCTGGCCGAGCGCGGGGCCGACCGGGGGCGCCGGCGTGGCCTTACCCGCTTCAATCTGGAGCTTGACCTGCGTCTGTATTTTCTTAACTGGAGGCATCCGAATAACCTTTCTACCGGGCGCGCACAGAGGCTGCGCCTTAGACTACTTTTTCAACCTTGCCGAACTCGAGCTCGACCGGGGTCGAGCGACCGAAGATAGTGACCATCACCTTCAGCGTCTCGCGGTCCTCGTTTACTTCATCCACCACGCCATTGAAATTGGCGAACGGCCCGTCGGTAATACGTACGGACTCGTTCTTCTCAAACTTGATCTTGAGCCGCGGCTTATCCTTCGAAATATCCGAGCGGAACAGAATCGAGCTTACTTCCTGCTCGCTCAGCGCCACCGGCTTGTCGCCTGTCCCCAGAAAACCGGTCACCCGCGGCGTGTTTTTCATCACGTGCCAGAGGTCGTTATCCAGGTCCATCTCGACCAATACATAACCCGGCAGAAACACTCGTTCGATGGTCCGTTTCTTGCCGTTGACTACTTCGGTGACGGGCTCAGTCGGGATCATGACCCGGCCAATCCTGTTCTGCAGGCCAAAGGCCTCGACCCGGCCCTCGATCGACTCTTTCACCTTGCGCTCGAAACCCGAGTACGCGTGAATGATGTACCACTTGAAGCGATCGTTGGCAGACGGCGTGAGCCCTTCTTCAGGGTTGGGGCTGTCGCCCCCAGGATTGGTTTCTTCCGTCATCGATTTCTCTGATTTCTCTTTCAGCACTTACTGCACCCCGCCCAACGAATGCAGCAAGGCCTGGATGCCGCGGCTGAGTACCGCATCCACAACATAAAAGTAGGCTGCAAAAGCGAACACGGTCACGATCACCACAGTCGTCGTGGTCTGCACTTCGGCCCGCGACGGAGTAGTCACCTTGCGCATTTCGCTGCGCACGTCCCGGAGAAAATCCGCAGTCCTGGTATAGAGTCCGGTGAGCTGGTTTCCCTGCCCAGAGCCGTCTTGCCCACGCTCCGCCAGCTTGTCCGCTTTCGCCGCCTTCGCCAGAGACTTGTCTAACGGCGGCACCTGATTCTCATCGCGAATCGCTGTGGTTGACTTCGCCATAATGCTTCCTTCTTCCCAAACGCGCACGAACTGGCAGGGGCGGAGGGATTCGAACCCCCAAGTTCGGTTTTGGAGACCGACAGTTTAACCGTTGAGCTTACGCCCCTCTGTTGCAACAACTTACGTCTGTATTACCCCTAAACGGCAACGCTCCGCCTCGGATCCCAATTTTTGGTGCACCCAAACCGCACCAGGGGATCAGGAAGGAGCAAAAAGCCAGCTGCGAACTCCGAGCTATTTCGTCTCTTTATGCGGGGTGTGCTTACGGCAGCGGTTACAGAACTTCGAAAACTCCAGACGGCCCGTGGTCGTCTTCTTGTTCTTCGTCGTCGAGTAATTCCGCTCCTTGCAATCCGGACACTGCAAAGTAACTATTTCGCGCATATTTATATCCTAACCGATTCCGGGGCTTCTCTGCCCCTGAAAATACCCTCCCGGGGCGCCAGCATCGGCGTACCCCCGGGAGTTTCGACTTTTTGGGCCTCGCGGCCCGTTTTTAGACGGGTGAAGCCGGTTCAGCCGCGCAACTCCAGCGGGGCAACCGGCCTTAAGCCCGATTACTTGATGATTTCGCTGATGGTGCCGGCGCCTACGGTGCGTCCGCCTTCGCGGATAGCAAAACGCAGTCCCTTTTCCATTGCGACCGGCGTATGCAGCTCAATCTCCAGCTGCACATTGTCGCCAGGCATCACCATCTCCGTGCCTTCCGGCAACTTCGCCGTGCCCGTTACGTCCGTCGTACGGAAGTAGAACTGGGGACGGTAGCCGTTGAAAAACGGCGTGTGACGGCCGCCTTCTTCCTTGCTCAAAACGTAAATCTCACCCTTGAACTTGGTGTGCGGCGTGATCGAGCCGGTCTTAGCCAACACCATGCCCCGCTCCACGTCTTCCTTGGCAATGCCACGCAGCAACAGACCTGCGTTGTCGCCCGCCAAACCCTCGTCCAACTGCTTCTTGAACATTTCCACGCCGGTTACGACCGTCTTGCGCGTGTCGCGGAAACCTACGATCTCCGCTTCTTCGCCCACCTTGATCTTGCCGCGCTCGATACGACCCGTGACCACCGTGCCACGGCCGGAAATCGAGAAAATGTCTTCGATCGGCATCAGGAACGGCTGATCGATCGCGCGCGCTGGCAGCGGCACGTTCTTGTCCACCGCATCCATCAACTCGTCGATCTTGGCTTCCCACTGCGCTTCCCCGTTCAAGCCACCCAAGGCCGAGCCGCGAATCACCGGCACGTCATCGCCAGGGAAGTTGTACTTCGACAGCAGTTCACGGACTTCCATCTCCACCAGGTCCGTCAACTCCTCATCTTCCACCGCATCGCACTTGTTCAGAAACACCACGATGTAGGGAACCCCTACCTGGCGAGCCAGCAGCACGTGCTCCTTGGTCTGCGGCATCGGACCATCGGTTGCCGCCACCACCAGGATCGCTCCGTCCATCTGCGCCGCGCCCGTGATCATGTTCTTGATGTAATCGGCGTGACCTGGGCAATCGACGTGGGCATAGTGACGGTTCGCCGTCTCGTACTCCACGTGGGCCGTCGCGATCGTGATACCGCGCTCACGCTCCTCAGGCGCGTTGTCAATCGAATCAAACGAACGAAATGTGATCTTCGGATTGTGCTTCGACAATACCTTCGTGATCGCTGCCGTCAGAGTCGTCTTGCCGTGATCGATGTGCCCAATCGTGCCCACGTTTACGTGCGGTTTCGACCGGTCAAACTTTTCCTTCGCCATCTCGTCCCTCTCTCCTCAAACTCAACCTGATTAGTACAGCACGGTTACTGATTCAATTTCTGCTTTCCTTCGCTACATATCGGAAGGAAAACCACCAATTCGCCGCTCCCACACGGTAAGCCCGCTAAACCGCCGATCCAGCACATCGTAAGCGGTTGCGTTGACGGCGAGAAACATGTCCATTCCTGCGGCTGAACCCCAATGATCAAGCGTGAAGTATCGCGCTTGATTCCCAACGCTGCCTAAGAGTTCTACTCCCAGGAACTCAGGGGACCGCCGGAAAAGCCGTGCCCACTCCCCGTCTGGCCCGTAGGCCGCAACAAACTCTTCCTCGCACTCCGCCTTGACCTGAAACTCCCACACCACGATGTAAGTACTTTCCCGCTCTACCGGCAAAGGGATCTCAGTAGTAGGCATACACCTTCAAAAACTTGCTGCGCAACTCAAGCGGAACCTGCTCCACCAGCGACAGGTACAACTCGCGCGCCTGGCCGCGGTCCGCATCCCCCAGCGCCTTGTACGCCTCGGCCGTTGTTGCACCCAACAGGCCGCGCTGCAACAAGCCTTCGTAATCGCGCACGCGCAACTTGGATTGCTTTACCCGTTTGAGGTATCCGGTCACATTGCCTGAGGCGAACAAGGGTTCGAGCGACGCCTTCACTGCGGCAAAGTGCACTTCGTCGTTTACGGGTAACACTGCCTGGACAAACATTCTGAGGCTCTCACACTAAAAATAGTTTGGAGCGGGAGACGGGAATCGAACCCGCGACCAACAGCTTGGAAGGCTGTGACTCTACCACTGAGTTACTCCCGCGGGCGTCTCCACAAAACGTACTCGGGGCTAAAGCCTCATAGGCACAGACTCTCGACACTGCAAAATCCTGGAGCTATGATTGCCTGGCAATGAAATGAAGCCAGACCTCAGCACGGCTACAAGCCGGACACCGCTACTGCAAATCGCTAGGCTACCGCTTCCACATGCGGCACAAATCTGGAGCTGATGCTTCTGTCTGCAATGAAAAAGACAGACCTGAGCTCTTTTCCGACACAGCGACTACAAATCTGGAGCTGATGACCGGGATTGAACCGGTGACCTCTCCCTTACCAAGGGAGTGCTCTACCGACTGAGCTACATCAGCCTTAAACAGCCAAAACTAACCTAATGCTATCGCGAAGCGGTTGCTGCCAGCACAATCCGCACTGCGAAAAAACCCAACAACAGCAAGACCACCAAACGAATCCTGCCCGGATCGAGCGTTTTCACTGCCAAGCCACAGAAGACAAGCAGCAAACCCAGCGACATCCACATGCGCCCCGCAGATCGCGGTGCGAAACGACCCGCTGGCCTGCCCGGCGTTTCCTCGTTCAAAATGCCACCCGGAACCCCACCTCGGGGTTCACAACTTAAATGGTGCACAGGGGAGGATTCGAACCTCCGTAGCTCCAAGGAGCGGCAGATTTACAGTCTGCTGCCATTAACCGCTCGGCCACCTGTGCACAACCGCAGACCAGCAAAACGTCCGGTCTAACCCCAAAAACCGCCCGTCCGGCAACCATCCACACAACCCCATTCCGCAGACGCTTTCCTACGCAGTCAGCGCAAACGGAAGAGCAAGACGTCGGTGTGGAATGACTCCGGCGGGATACCAGCGAACGAAACTCTGGAGCTGGCGAAGGGACTTGAACCCCCGACCGTCTGATTACAAATCAGATGCTCTACCAGCTGAGCTACGCCAGCCCTGACAGCCGTGCTTCTTGCCTGAAAAACAAGACCCTGAAAGCGGCTCTAAAGCAAGATCACAGTTGCCAAGATTACCACACGGCAGAAGCGCTCCGCAATTTGGACTGCCAGTCATCCCCATGGACCTGGTGCCCTGTATCTCCCGCTGTTTGTAGGATGTGGGCAATGCGGCGAATAGCAGTACGGATTTGCCATGAAACAGGCCGGGCAAAGGCTGAGAGCCGCCCATCGGCCGAGCCAACCAGGGTGCTATGATTCCACTTCGCATGCCCAGGCGCACCAAGGCGACCATTCTCATTGTTTTCCTCGCGCTTGTGCTGCTCGCGCTGGCAGCCTACCTACGGCGAAAAGCCCCTCCCGAGGCCGCCCGGCTCCTGCCCGAATCGGACTGCATCCTCTATTTCAACCTGCGGCCGCTGCGTACCTACACCCACTTCGACCAGACAAAAGTGCCGCACGACCCGCAATACCAAAGCTTTATCGACGCCACCGGCTTTGAATTCGAGCGCGACCTGGATGAGGTGGCTTTCGGTCTGCACCGCACGGCGAACCCCCTGGGTCCTAATGGTCCGATCGCCTTCTCTGAAGTCTTCATGGGGCATATCGACGGCCAGCGGCTCACCGCCTACCTGAGTTCGATTGCAGCGCGAACCGAAGAATACGCGGGGCATACCATCTACGACATTGCCAGCGATGGACGCACCGTGCGCGTGGCGCTTGCTTGGCTACGACATGGTGGCCGCCTCCAACACGCCAACGCCCGAGCAAATCCACTCCATGCTCGACCGCTACCGCACCTCGGCGTTGCCCTTTTCCGGTTCTTCGCTGCTCACCGACCACTACGGCGAGGTTCCCCTGCTCTCGGCCGCCTGGGCTATCGGCAAAATCAGCGTTCCGCTGAAAAACGATGGCATCCGCATCATGGGTTTCCATCTTCCAGTAGAGATCGATACGACATTCATCGGCTCGATTCGCTGGGCGGGGGCGCTGCGGCTGAGAGTGGAGGAAATTGCCCCTACGGAGACGGCAGCCGCGGCTTCTTCCGATGCCCTGAGCACCCTGGTGACGCTTGGCCGCGCGGCAGAAAATAATCTACCTTCGGCCATGACGAGCCCCGACCTGCGCGACCTGCTCAACTCGACCCATATCGAACACAAGAACGATCGCGCCGTGGTGACGGCTACCCTGCCAGCCGCTTTCTTGCAGAAACTGGTGACTGCGCCGAATTCCCTGCGCTCACTGCCGCAGCCCTCCGCGCGACCACCGGAGCCGCAGCACTAAGGAACACGCAGCTGGTCACCCCTCAGCAGGTCACCCCTCAGCGAAGCGCCCCAAACAGAGCCTTCTTCCATCCGGGAATATCCAGTTCCCAGACGACACACTGTTTGCGCCCCCGATCGAGAACATCCTTCCAGAGGGCGCGGTTTCTTGCATCACCGGCTACCCCCAGCCGGTCGACCACGCTCATTCCGCGCGTGATGCTGCTGTCGACCTGCACATCCACATAGTGGTCCGACGCAACCAGCGACAACGCGGGATTGAGCAGGATGGCCATCGCCACAGGATCGGGCAGCGCTAAACCCCGTTCTGCCGTCTGCATGAGATATGCCGCAGCCGCTTTGCCATTCGATCGAACGGCAAACTCCCCGAACCTCGTTCCAAGCGAGAGAATCTCTTCAATCTCGCTGCCGTTCACGACCGCCGCGCCGCGCGAGAGCTGCCAGCCAACCAACTCGACCGGTAGTTTCGAGCGCAGCACCACCCGGGCCGCTTCTGGATCCACCCAGAAGTTATATTCCGCCGCAGGCGTAACATTGCCTTCGCAACAAGGCGCACCACCCATCACCACGCATCGGCTCACACGCTCGGTCAACTCGGGCCACTGCCCAAGCGCCAGAGCGAGATTCGTCAGGGGCCCGAGCGTGATGATTTCAATACCCGGATTCGCCTGGATGACGCGCACCATCGCATCCACCGCGCATTCCTTTTCGGCAACACGCGCTATGGGCCGATAGTCATGATCCCCAAGACCATCGCGGCCGTGAAACCATGCCGCATCTTCGTGCGGCCGCGCCAAGGGTGCGGCTGCACCGCAATAAACCGGCACGTCTGCGCCACAGAGCTCGACAGTAAACAGGGCGTTCTGCGTACTCTGTTCGACCGCGACATTCCCGGCCACGGTTGTGATCGCGAGCACACGCACATCCGACGAGCGCAGCGCCATGATGAGCGCCACGGCATCGTCCGATGCCGTGTCCGTATCGATAAGAATTTTTCTGGGATTATCTGGGTTCATTTGCTCGGCACGACGAAAGCACATTGTCCGATAAGGCAAGACGCGGGTACAAGCCTTCGTCCCTGGACGGTGTCCCACGTTGCCGACACGATAAGTTCCCATAGGAACATGAACGGCTGTGTGTTACGCCGGCCTTTGCGCAAATCGAGTTATCATCGTTGCTAGATCTAAGCGCTGAGAAATTAGCGCATCGAGAGGGAAGAACCATGGCCACGATCGCCACCGCGGAACCACAAAAAGAAACGACGCAGTCGCTAGAAATAGTTCCCCATTGGATTGGCGGTAAGGCCGTCGCCGGTCGATCGCAGTCGTTCGCCAATGTTTTCAACCCGGCGACCGGCAAGGTTGCGCGCCGCGTTCCGCTCGACGGCACGGCAGAACTTGAGCAGGCCGTGGCTGCAGCGACTGCTGCTTTTCCTGAATGGTCGAATATGCCTCCGCTGCGCCGTGCACGCGTGCTCTTCCGCTTTCGCGATCTGCTCGAAAAAAATACAGACCGGCTCGCCGCCATCATCACCTCAGAGCACGGTAAGGTGCTCGACGATGCGCGCGGTGAAGTGACCCGCGGCCTTGAAGTCGTAGAGTTCGCCACCGGCATTGCCCACCTTCTCAAAGGTGAGTTCACTGAGCAGGTGGGCAGCGGTATCGACAGCTGGTCGTTCCGCCAGCCGCTCGGTGTCGTCGCCGGCATTACCCCATTCAATTTTCCCGCGATGGTTCCGCTGTGGATGCTGCCCGTCGCCATTGCGACCGGTAACTGTTTCATTCTCAAGCCGAGCGAGCGTGATCCTTCCGCGTCTCTCGTGCTGGCCGAATTGCTCAAGCAGGCTGGGCTGCCTGATGGCGTGCTGAACGTGGTCCACGGCGACAAACGTGTCGTCGATGCGATCCTCGACCATGCTGGTATTTCCGCAGTGAGCTTTGTCGGCTCTACGCCCGTCGCCGAGTACGTCTACCAGCGTGGCACCAGGGCGGGCAAGCGCGTGCAGGCCCTGGGTGGCGCGAAAAATCACATGATCGTGATGCCCGATGCCGACATGGACCAGGCCGCCGATGCACTCACGGGCGCAGCCTTCGGTTCTGCCGGTGAGCGCTGCATGGCCATCTCAGCTGCGATCACGGTCGGCGACGGCACAGCCGAAGCCCTTCTCTCGCGCATGAAAGATCGCATCGCAAAACTCAAGGTAGCGGACGGCGCCGTGGCCGGCGCAGAGATGGGCCCCCTCGTTACGGGGGTTCACCGCGACAAGGTTGCGGGTTATGTCGAGGCTGGCGTGAAGGAAGGCGCGGAGCTTTTTGTCGATCAACATACCAAAGACACCCTGCCCAAAGATGGCGGCTTCTTCCTCGCGCCTTGCATGTTCGATCACGTCACTCCCGAGATGACGATTTATCGCGAAGAGATCTTTGGTCCTGTCCTCTCTGTGCTACGCGTACCTCGCTTTCAAGAAGCGCTCGACCTGGTGAACGATCATGAGTACGGCAACGGCGCCTGTATCTTCACTCGCGACGGCGACACGGCGCGTGCGTTTGCTAACCAGGTCAAAGTGGGCATGGTGGGCATCAACGTTCCCATCCCCGTGCCGATGGCTTTCCACAGCTTTGGCGGATGGAAGCGCTCCCTGTTCGGCGACCATAACGTCCACGGCATGGAAGGCGTGCGCTTCTATACCCACGTAAAGACCGTAACCGGTCGCTGGCCCACCGGCATTCGCGCCGGGGTAAGCACCGTGATGCCGACGCATGGGTGATGCTGCGGCTGCAGATCGGGCGGTGAGGTCTTCCATCAGCGACTTTTGTCTACTGGTGGAAGGCCTCGATCGTGCCGTCCACTTTTACCGCGACATTGTCGGCTTCAGGCTACGCCGTCTCGCGCCGGGCTTTGCTGACTTCTTCACCAACGGCGTCACCCTTGCCTTGTGGCAGGCGGACCACATGCAGACGCATCTGCAGTTGCCTGGTCGCAGCATCGCTCACCATGATCACCGACGCGGCCGACTTCTGCCGCTAAACCCGCAGCCGCAAAGACATGTGGTGGGGCACGGCCGCATTTTGTTCCCATCACTTACGTACGGGCTTAAAGCCCATCCCCTTCATGCGGGCTCTTCAGCTGTATCTCTGACCATATGCAAGATTACCCAGCGGCTGAACAGGCTGCGGAAAAAGTAACTGCTGACGAAGGGCATGGCTAAGCATGCTGCGTCTGAAGGGTTCTTCCGAAGGTATGTTTCTGAAAGGTTTGAAGGGTACGGGCTACCTCGCCACAGCGAGCTACCTCGCCGCAGCGAGCTTTAGCCCGTTGGACAGCAATGACTTTCAGCCGTCCCTACGGGACTATTCGGTTGACATCCCTTGACAGTTACACGCAGGCATAGAGATCATATGCCTATGAATGATACCCCTAAGCGCGGGCTGCCCACAGGAGCCTTGACCCTCCTCATTCTGCGTGTGCTGCATTCCGGCTCATCTCACGGTTACGCCATCGCGCAGCGCATTCATGTGCTCTCGAGTGAAGTGCTGCAGGTCGAGGAAGGCGTCCTTTATCCCACGCTTCAGCGGATGCTGCTGAAGGGCCTGGTGAAAGCGGAGTGGGGCATCTCCGAGACCAATCGCAAGGTTCGCTTCTATTCCCTCACCACCGCAGGGCGCAAGCAGTTGCAGGCCGAACTCTCCGACTACCAACGCATCAACGACGCCATTCAGGTCATTTTGCGCACCGCCTAAAAGGAGGCCCTAATGCCGTCATCGATGAGCGAGTTCTTTCGCCGCTTGCAATACCTCCTGCACGCGCGCCAGCGCAACCAGGAGCTTCAAGACGAGATGGAATTCCATCGCGGAATGATGCCCCAGAAGGACCGCCGAAACTTCGGCAACCATGCGCGGCTACGCGAGGTTTCCCACGAAGTCTGGGGATGGACGTGGCTCGAACGCCTGGGACAGGATCTTCGCTATGCTTTCCGTCGATCGCACAAAACGCTCGGGTTTTCTGTCACCGTCATCGTGACTCTTGCCCTGGGGATAGGCGCCAATCTTGCCGTCTTCCAACTCCTGCAAGGTTTGCTCTTTGCCCAACTCCCCATCGCAAAGCCCGCGGAACTCTACGCGCTGCACGCGGTCAAGTCTCCATTCGACGAACAGTGGTTCTATTCCTATCCGGCTTATCAACGCCTGAAGCAGGCTACCGGCGATACCGCGCCTGTGATCGCGCGATCGGGCATCGGCCGCGGCATTTTTGAAGCAGGCGATGGCTTCTCTGAAGAATCGGCCTTGCAGCTTGTCTCCGCAAATTTCTTTTCCGTGCTCGGCCTCGCGCCTTCCTCCGGCAGGTTCTTTGAGCCCAGGGACGACGTGGAACAGCAAAGCGAAGTCCCGGTCATCCTTCGCTACGACTTTGCCAGGAACAAATTCGGCTCGACTCGCTCACTGGTGGGCAAGAAGGCTGTCCTCAATCGCGTTCCGATCGTGGTCATCGGTGTAGCGCCCGAGCGTTTCTCCGGCGTAGTACAGGGAGTGGCGCCCGATGTCTGGCTCCCTCTTTCCGCACAGTCCAGCGGGCGCTTCTTCACCTGGTTCGACTCGCTCGGCCCCGGATACAACATCGACCTGCATGCGCCGTACAAGAATCAGGACGGCCTTTTCTGGCTGTGGGCACTGGCGCGCGTTCCAGACAATGGCCGCTCCAGCAACACACATGACAATCCCGCCGCCCTTTGGACGCAAGCCATACAACCGGATCTGCAACTGATCGCCGCCGCCAACAAGGACGCGAACGAACGCGGCCACATTCTGCACGCGCAGGTTCAGTTGGTTTCCGCGGCGAGTGGCGAAGGCTCCATGGGCGAGGAGTACAAACGCCCCCTCTTCCTGCTGATGGGCATGGCCACCATGTTCTTTCTCGTGGGCTGCCTCAACCTGGGGAACCTGCAACTGGCGCGCCTCTCTGCCCGCCAACGGGAGATCGGTGTGCGCATCGCACTGGGAGCAAGCCGCGCGAGGATTCTCCGGCAGCTGATCGTGGAAGACCTCTTATTGCTTGCGATCGGAGGAGTGCTCGCGCTCGCCACTTGCCGCGCGGCGAGTGCCCTGCTGCTGCACTGGGTTTCAGGACGAGAGAGGCTCATGCCCATTGACCTGCACATGAGCTCTGCCTTTTTCCTCGTAGGTATCGGCCTGCTGGTGCTTGCTCAGTTGGGGTTCAGCGTCGTGCCGGCCTGGCGAATCACACGCCGCCATCCGGGCATGACGATCCGCTCCAGCGTGGGCAACATCGGTGGCCAGGGCCGGCGCGACGGCCGATGGGCCATCCTCTTGCTCACCGGCCAGGTCAGCTTGTCTCTTCTGCTGCTGTGCATGGCGGCACTGTTTGCCCGCACCCTGCTCAACCTGGATACGCTCGACGCAGGTCTCGATCGTCAGCACATCCTCTCCGTTCATCTTGACCTGATGAGCGGGGGGCTCGACAAGCAGGACATGACTGTCTTGAACCAACGCATCCTGGAGCGGCTGAAGGCGCTGCCCTTCGTGCGCGACGCGGCCATCCAGATGTGTCACGTTCCCAACTGCGTCTGGAACACGGCGATGCACGTTTCGGGGCGCCCCGATCTTTCTGAAACGCAGATGCATGGAGAAGAAAACCATGTCAGTTCCAATTACTTCCACACGATGGGGATACCGCTTCTCGAGGGCAGAGTCTTCCGGAATACCGACCAGCCCCATTCCCAGGAAGTGGTGATTCTCAACCAGACTTTCGCGCAGCGTCTCTTCGGCAAAGAAGACCCCATCGGTCACTCCCTTGGTTACGAATCGGCTCCCGGGGATCACGAGTTTCTCATCGTTGGCGTCGTAGGCAACGCGCATGTCGACGGGTTGCGGCTTCCCGCGCCCCCGGTCGCCTATTTCTCGCTCGAACAAGGCGCCGGACGGGGTGGCACGATCGAGGTCAGCACCATGGGTTCGCCCGCCGGCGCCGCGGAGGAGGTTCGCCGCGCCCTGATGGCGGTCGATCCCCATCTCCCTATTTCAGACATCGTGCCGCTCAGCACAGAGTTCAACGACGGTCTGTCGACAGAGAAACTTCTGGCCCGGCTGACCGCTACGTTTGCCGCGATGACGCTGGCGCTGGCAGGAATCGGATTCTACGGCCTGCTCTCGTTTCAGGTCGTGCGCCGTACGCCGGAGATCGGCATTCGCATGGCGTTGGGCGCGACCCGCGGACAAGTGACGGGGCTATTCTTACGCCAAACCCTGCTCATTCTGGTCTGCGGCATTGTTCCTGGAATTGTCCTCACTCTGCTGGTTGGCCGCAGTGCGAGAACGCTTCTCTATGGCGTTCGCGAAACAGATCCCTGGGCGGTCGCGGCAGCATGCTGCGTGCTCATCGCCGGCGGCCTGCTGGCGGCCGCGCTCCCGGCCAGAAGGGCCTCGGCTCTCGATCCGGTGAAAACTTTGCGGGCAGAATAGATTCGAGCAGTCGCTTCACTCGGTCGAAAAGCAAATCCTTTGGCCTCCAGACCATTTGCCGCTCAAGCCGACAGCGTATTTGCGTGGGGCTGTAGGCGCTTTCATTGTTCCAACACAAGATCAAACGTCTGCCCCCCTGATTGGAGCAAAATACGAAGTCCGCTCTACACTGAATACGTCTGTATGCTTGGAGGACCTACTCATGAAAGCGACCCGAATAGCTGCGGCCTGGCCTTCCCTTTTGCTCACCACAATCTCCGTTTTTGGAACGGCGGCGACGATCACCCTGCCCGCCGCGGCACAGGAAACCCTCACCGGCCAGGCGGCCTTTACCGACTACAGCAAGGAGTACCCCGGCGTTCGCCGCAAAATCACCCCGGCGGATCTACCTGCGCCGTATGCCACACCCTCAGCCAACAATGGCGCCGCGACCATACCTCGCCCCGACAAGGCGTGGCCCAAGGCTCCTGAAGGCTTCAAGGTCGAGCAATTCGCAACCGGTCTTGAGGGCCCGCGCCTGATGCGCATGGCGCCCAATGGCGATGTTTTCGTTGTCGAGAGTGGCGCGGGAAAGATCCTCGTGTTCCATGGCATGGGCGCGGATGGCAAAGCCGCTCAGATGGAAACCTTCGTCACCGGACTTAAGGCTCCCTTTGGCATCAACTTCTATCCAGCAGGCCCCAATCCAAAATATGTCTACGTAGGGAACACCGATTACGTCTATCGTTTCGCCTACAAGAGCGGTGAACTCAAGGCAACGGGCCCGGCGGAGCCCCTGACCCCACTGCCTGGCGGCGGTGGGCACCGTACCCGCGACATCGTCTTCACGCCCGATGGCAAACACATGCTTGTTTCCGTCGGCTCTCACTCCAATGACGACGACCCCGACACTACGCCCGCCGAATACCAACGCGCCGACGTGCTCGAGTTCACTCCCGACGGCAAGTTCGAAAAGATTTACGCCTATGGCATCCGGAACTGTGTAGGCGAGACCATTCACCCCAGGACGGGCGACCTCTGGTGCTCGACGAACGAGCGCGATGGCCTGGGCAACGACCTGGTCCCTGACTACATCACCCATGTGCAAGAGGGCGGCTTCTACGGCTGGCCATGGTTCTACATGGGCAGCATTCAGGATCCTCGACAGACGGGCAAGCATCCGGAACTTAAGGGCAAGGTCATCGTGCCCGATGTTCTGCTGCAACCACACTTCGCTTCCCTGCAAATGCAGTTCTACGAGGCCACGCAATTCCCCGCCGAGTTCCACGGCTGGGCTTTTGCCGCGGAGCATGGCTCATGGAACCGCGACCCGCGCGCTGGCTATGAGGTGATTGCTGTTCCGATGGCAAACGACAAGGCTACGGGAGAGTATCAGGACTTTCTGACCGGCTTTGTGACGTCTGAAGGCAAGGTCTGGGGCCGTCCTGTCGGCCTCGCCGTAGCAAGCGACGGATCCCTGCTTGTCTCAGACGATGCCTCGAATACCATCTGGCGCGTCAGTTACCCGGGAACGAAGACAGCGGCCGCCCGCCGGTAGTTTACGTGATCACTTTGTCCTAACCAGGATCCCGGGGGCATCCCAGGATGCCCCCAGGGGGCCCCGCATTCCCGGGCTTCCCGTTGAAGCTTGCGCGGGATGCGGGGTACCACCACGGTCCGTTGTACATCTTTTACAATCCAACCGGGCCTGCAGGTAAGACCAATTCGCACTTGAGGTTTGGATGCGCGCCTCCGAGTGGATCCAGATAGGGTTTAGTCTCCTGCTGGCATGCGCCGCCTGGATTCAGCCGCTTTTCTCGTCTCGCCCCTTGCCACTGCGCCGCCGCGCAAACATCGCCCTTCTCGCAATCGCGCCATACGCACTCGTATCGCTGGCTCGCGCAACCTCCACTTTCCTTGCCCCCTCTTCGTCAGCTGCGACACGTGACTGGCTGACGGCGGCGCTCTTTCTTGTGCCCTACTGGCAAACGGGCCAGTTCTTCCAATCGCCGAACCACCGCATCGAGCAGCGCCTTCTCGCGTTCGACCGCTGGTTGATGCCGAACATCGCCGGAGCCTCCGGCACTCCCCGCACCGGCTTCGGGCTGGTGCTCGAGATCGCCTATCTGTTCTGCTATCCCATGGCGCCGCTCGGCTTGCTCGCCTTATACGCCTTTGGACAACGCGACCGGGTAGCCGGCTTCTGGCTGGTCGTGCTGATCGCGACCTATCTCTGTTACGTAATCACCCCCTTCGTGCCCGCCTATCCTCCTCGCGATCTCGCCCGCACCCAGCTACCGCCCGCGCAAACGGGCAAGACGCGTCTCTTCAACCGCTGGATTCTGCGGCATGGCAGCATTCACGCCATATCGTTTCCAAGTGCTCACGTAGCCTCGACCTTTGCGGTTTCGCTCGTACTGCTGCATTGCCTGCCCGTCGTTGGCAGCCTGTTTTTATTCGTATCTGTGTGGATTGCTTTCGCAGCGGTGATCGGCCGCTATCATTTCGCACTGGATGTGCTGCTGGGAGCAGCGTCTGCCATCGTAGTCTTGCTCGCCTGCAGGGCCTATCTTTAGGCCAAGCGCCAGATCGATAGGTGCCCCATATCTCGTGCTGTTTCCCGCACTGCCGTATCAAGACGGCTAGAATCACCTAAGGTCACGCTTGCGATATGAGACAGGTTCTCGAACGGCAGATCGATCAGGCACTCGGGCGCGTGCCCGCTGACCTGGTCGTGCGCAATGCCCGCATCCTGAACCTGGTTACCGGAGAATTGCAGTCTGGCGACATCGCCGTGTGTGGCTCACTGATTGTGGGTGCGTTCGATACCTATCGCGGTATCGAAGAAATCGATGCCCAGGGGCGCTTCGCCGTCCCAGGGTTCATCGACAGCCACGTGCACTGCGAGAGCACTCTCGTCACCCCGGGGGAATTCGACCGCTGCGTACTGCCTCACGGCGTCACCACCGCCATCTGTGATCCGCATGAGATCTCGAACGTCCTGGGACTCGCAGGCCTCCAGTATTTCCTCGATGCCTCACAGCACACCGCACTCGACCTGCGCGTGCAGCTTTCTTCCTGTGTGCCCGCCACGCATCTCGAGACTTCAGGAGCCCATCTCTCCGCCGCGGACCTTACTCCCCTGCGCCACCATCCCCGCGTGATCGGGCTGGCCGAGTTCATGAACGTGCCCGGCGTGCTCAACAAAGACCCCGAGTGCATGGAGAAACTCGCGGCTTTTCAAGGCCAGCACATCGACGGCCACGCGCCACTGGTTTCCGGTCATGCGCTCAATGCTTATCTCTCCTGCGGAATTCGCAACTGTCACGAGAGCACAAACCTCGCCGAGGGAAGAGAGAAGCTCAGCAAAGGCGTGCAGGTGCTCATCCGCGAAGGATCCGCATCGAAAGACCTTGATTCGTTGGTTCCCCTGATCGGCGACTTCTCTTCTCCCTTTCTTGGCCTGTGTACTGACGATCGCAACCCGCTCGACATTTACGAACAAGGCCATCTCGACTACCTGGTGCGCCGCGCCATCGCACTCGGAGCGCCGATGGCCGCCGTCTATCGCGCCGCAAGCTGGTCGGCTGCGCGCGGTTTCGGACTGGCCGACCGAGGTCTGATCGCACCCGGCTACCTCGCCGACTTTTTACTGCTCGACGATCTCGAGACCTGCGCCATTCACAGCGTCTTCCGCCGTGGCCGTAAAGTGACGCCGGGAACCTTCGCCGGCCGAGCGATGCCTGCAACCCCTGGGCACAACACCATGCGCCGCGGTCCGGTCACTGCAGAAATCTTTCGCGCACCCGCGGCGGGGCCCACAGCGCCAGTGATCGGCGTCATCCCGGGCAAGATCCTTACGGAACACCTGCAGGCCAGCCTGCCCTATCACAACGGAGCGCGGCATGCCGACCCCGAGCACGATCTGCTCAAAATCTGCGTACTCGAGCGGCACGGCCGTAACGGCAACGTCGGCCGCGGTTTTGTGAAGGGCTTCGGCTTCCGCCAGGGGGCGCTCGCCTCCTCGGTCGGGCATGACAGTCACAATATCTGCGTTGTCGGCTCGCACGATGAAGACATGGCGGTCGCCGTGAACCGCCTGCTCTCTCTCGGAGGAGGATTGGTCGCCGTGCAGGGTGGCCAGGTTCGCGCCGAGCTTCCCTTGCCCTTTGCCGGCCTCATGAGCCTGGAGCCGTTCGAGACCGTGTGTCACTCCCTCGCGCTTCTCCGCACAGCCGTTGAGGCGATGGGCTGCCGTCTGCCTGATCCTTTCCTCAACCTGGCATTTCTCGCGCTCCCCGTCATCCCACACTTGAAAATTACCGACTTTGGCTTGGTCGACGTCGACCGTTTTTCCTTGATTCCGTCCTAGCCTTGACGGTGGCCGTCTACACGCTCCCTTGCCCGTGGGTGCTCAACCCGATGCCTGACGCTCGATGCATCACAAGCATTGGTTCTCCACCAGCCAGAAGTGCTCTAATGTCAATGACAGCGGTGTGCGCGCATGGGCAATGATCTGGCACGTTCCCGCTGAAGCACCATGCAGCTCTGGCTTTGGCTCGAATCGGAGAGCCTGAACCAAAGCAGGGAGACCCCATGCGATCGAAATCCTTTCTCTACTTCGTCCTCGGCTTGTTTGCATGCCTGGCTGTCCACTCCGCACACGCACAAAGCCTGTTTGCGGGCACCTGGAAGATGAATCAAAATCTTAGCCAGTTGGCTGGCGACACCATGAAGTTCATCCCGGCGCAGGGCGATGCCATCGAGGAGACCGCCGGCGGCATCACCTACTCCTTCCGCACCGACGGCAAGACCTATGCCACGCCCTCGGGCTACGTGGCCATCTGGCGGCAGACGACCCCAGCCAGTTGGACCACGGAGTATCGCACCATCGAGAACAGGCTGCTGTACAGCGACAGCTGGAAGCTTTCCCCGGACGGCAAGACGCTTTCCGTCATCACCAGCGGTGTCAACCCCAGCGGTGATCTCTACACCGACACGGCCACCTACACCCGGACAGCGGGCACCAGCGGACTGATGGGAACCTGGAAGAGCACCGCGGTCCAGCTTAGCTCCCCCCATTCCTTCAGTATTGAGGAAGCGGGCCTGGACGCGCTGATCTTCAAAATTCCCGCGCTCAAAGCCACCTGCAGGGCCTCCCTGGATGGGAAAGATGCGCCCGTCGAGGGACCCGATATTCCCGCAGGCATGCGCATTGCGCTCACACGCAGCGGCCCCTACAGCCTCGAGATCGTGCAGAAACTGAACGGCAGCGTGGTCTCGACCTCGCGATACACGGTTTCACAAGATGGCAAGACGTTAACCGAGGTCAGTGGCGCTCCCGGCGATCCCACGTCCACCACCGTATGGGAGAAGCAGTAGTAGAAGCGTAGACTCAAGGAGTAGTGCAGATCTGCCCTTCTCGCCTTCTGCTGAAGAGCGCGCTCCAGACGAGCTGACGTTCACGCAACAACAGCCCAGTACGGGAGCCCCCCATGAGTCTGATCAAAGCAGTAGACGTGCCCAAATATCTGGCCGACCGCGCGCGGTCGCGCCGCATCAGCGCCCGGCTTTCCGGCAGCGCCGCCAAACCGCCCGTTCTGAATGAGATGGACGAAAAGAAGCCCCTGAAAACTCCGGCCATCGGCCCTGTCTAGGAGTCTTTTTGCCTGTTCCTGAACCAGGCTCTTTCATAGACCACAAGCCTCGTTTACTGGACGGGTGCCCCTGGTATTCGAAACGACGGTGTCTTCGAAACGACGGTCCTGCGCACATTTGGCAATCTGTGCCCACTTGGCCGTGGGTGAGATAGTAGGAGCCCAAGCGTACGCGGGTTGAATACGGAATTCTTCGAACGCTTTTCGTCCGTGCTTGTACCCGGCCGGTTGCACCTTGGGCCTCAACCAAAAGGGCGAGTGCAAAACCCTCCCCTGGGTCCAAGACACGGTTCGGGCAGCTGCCTATCCTGGAGCAATCGCAGTAGATACCCACTCTCCAGGCGCTCTCTAAGCAGAGCGCTTTTTTTTGCTTTGCGATAGCTTCATACTGGAGCCCGATAGGAAGTTCAACATGCCTGGAAGGCAACCGGTGATCGATCGCGAGGGAAAAACCGGTTCTACCGTGCCCAGGGGAGCAAGGTCGGCCCGCGGCAAACAACTGATTCTCTGTGCTTTGTTGCTCATCGTCGCGTCGGCCACCCAGGCAGCCCTCGCCCTCGATCCCAATCGTTCTCTCAACCATTACGGCCACCAGGTGTGGCACAGCGACTCCGGCCTGCCGCAAAACACCGTCCACACCCTTCTGCAAAGCCGGGAAGGCTATTTGTGGCTGGGAACCGACGGTGGTTTGGTTCGCTTCGATGGCGTGGACTTTGTCACATTCAATATCGAGAACACTCCCGAACTCAAGAGCGATCTGATTTATGACCTGCTGCAAGATGACACAGGCGCCGCGTGGATCAGCACCGCAGCCGGTCTGGCGCGCTATCGCGACGGCAGGTTTCAGTCCTACACGAGCAGCGAGGGACTCCCCGCCGACACAGTGTGGTTCAGCTATCAGGACCAGCGCCACCGGATCTGGGCCGTTACCTCGGCCGGGCCGGCTTATTTCACCGGCACCCGGTTTGTACCCTTATCCGGAGCCGAATCGGCCGCACCGCTCAATCGCCATGCGCTTGCCGAAGACGCACAGGGCACGCTCTGGCTGGGCGGCGCCAGCGGCGTCTTCGCAATCGATGTGCGGCCCGCAACCCCACGGATCGCACAGCATCTGCTCACCGGCAGCGAGGTCGCGGCAGTCGAGTTCGACCCCGGAGGGACCGTCCAGTCCGCACTCGTTCAGCCTGCGTTATGGATCGGGACGAACGATGGCCTAACCCGCTATGCAGGCGGCCGTCTCGTCCCGGTTCCGATGCCCTCGTTGACCGCCAAAACAGTGACCACCGCGCGCACTGCCGATATGGCGGGGTTGACCGCCAAAACAGTGACCACCGCGCGCACTGCCGATATGGCGGGGTTGACCGCAAGGACAGAGATCATGGCGCTCACGGCCGATAAGACGGGAGGCCTGTGGGCGGGTAGCTCCATTGGCCTTCTGCATATAGATAGCCATGGCGTCGCCCGCGTGTTGCCCGACAACGGCCAACCCGTCGGCCACGTGGATCACCTGTTTGTCGACCGGCAAGGTGTGCTTTGGCTGGCCGCCGAGCGTGAGGTTTTCCGCCTCTCGGCTAACCACCAATCCCTCGCCCCGGTTTCCGCCCTGTCCGGCAGCCGGGTCCTTACCATCTATGAAGATCGCGAAGGAGACCTCTGGCTGGGCACCGATTCGAGCGGCCTGCACCTTCTGCGCGACCAGAAGTTCACGACCTACACGACCAGCGATGGACTCTCAGGCAACCTGGCGCGTTGCGTCTTCCAGAGCAACAACGGCGATCTCTGGATCGGTACAGACGGCGCCGGATTGAACCGCCGGATCAGTAACGGGATGGGTAACAACAGCGGCTTCATCCACTACACCGCCGCGGATGGACTATCGAGCAACGTGATCCTCTCGCTGGCCGGTGGCCCGAATGGCGATCTTTGGATTGGAACTCCAGATGGGCTGAACCTTCTTCACCCCGGCCCCCATCCTGGCCCCGATCCCGGCCCCCATCTTGGCCCCCATCTTGGACAGAGCCCAACCAAAGGCAAGGTAGAAAAATTCACTACGGCCGACGGGCTACCCGACGACTTCATCCGCTCTCTCTATTCCGATCCTGACGGCAGCCTGTGGATCGGCACCCGGCACGGGCTTGCCCATCGCACAGGGGGCAGGTTCACCAGCTACTCCCGGCTCGATGGCCTGGGCAGCGATTTCATCGGGGCCATCCTACGGCAAGATGGGGATCTTTGGGTCGGCACATCCGGCGGCCTGAGCCGGATACGGGGCGATGCCTTTACCAACTACACCGCGCGCCAAGGGCTCTCCGACAACGTGGTCACCGCCATCACCCAGGGCAAAGCGAAGGAAAGCGCTGCGGCGGCGCTCTGGCTGGGCACCAACGGAGGTGGCCTCAACCGCCTGCTCCCGTCGGGTATCCAATCCTTCCCCTCCGGCGCGCAGTCGCTGCCTGGAACCATCTATGGCATCCTCGACGATGGCAAAGGAGAGCTCTGGCTATCGTCGAAAACCGGCATTTACCGCGTCGCGGCCGAGCAGTTGAACGCCTATGCCGACGGCAAGGCGAAGGCGCTCTCGGTCACGTCGTATGACACCGCCGACGGCATGAATATCCGCGAGTGCAGTGGCGGCGGCCACCCGGCAGCGTGGATGTTACAGGATGGCAGCCTCTGGTTTGCAACCCTCGATGGCGTCAGTTCGATCGATCCTGCACACACACCCGAAAACCGCGTGCCTCCTCTCGTGATGATTGAGAAGGTCCTGGTCAATGACCAGGCGCGCAATCCCTACGGTGAATTGACCCTCCCTCCCGGGGCCAACCGTCTCGAATTCGCATACGCCGGTCTCAGCTTTGTAGCTCCGCAGAAGGTACGGTATCGCTATCAGCTCGAAGGCTTCGATCACACGTGGATCGAAGCCGGAAACCGGCGATCGGCCTTTTACACCAACCTGCCCCCGGGCCGTTACCGGTTCCGGGTCATAGCCGCCAACAACGACGGTGTCTGGAATACCGGCGGCGCCTCCTTCGAGCTTCGCCTGCAGCCGCACTTTTATCAGACATGGTGGTTCTACTCCGCCCTTGGCCTGGGCTGCATGGTCCTGGGCTATCTGGCCTATCGCTGGCGCGTTCTGCAGGTGGAGGCGCAGTTTGGCGCGGTGCTTGCCGAGCGCGGGCGTCTGGCGCGAGAGATCCATGACACGCTGGCGCAGGGCTTTGTCGGAGTCTCGGTGCAACTGGAACTGGTCTCACGCCTCATGGCCACTTCGCGGGAAGCAGCGATGACCCAGCTCGACCAGGCCCGCGCCCTGGTGCGCACCAGCCTCGATGAGGCGCGCGCTTCGATTTGGAACCTGCGTTCCCAGGGAGGCTCTGCGCAGAACCCGGCCGACGACCTGCCGTCGCGGCTCAGCCAGAGCTGTAGCCGCATGGGTGGCGCTTCCTCGGCTAAGGTGTACCTTCAGGTGAAGGGGACATACCGCCCGGTTTCGCGCAAAATAGAAGACGAGCTCTTGCGCATAGGCCAGGAGGCCGTAGCCAATGCCGTGCGCCATGCCGCGGCCACACGGATCGACGTGCAGCTTATGTACGAAGGCAAGCGTGTGTCGCTCGAAGTGCGGGATGACGGGCAGGGATTTGAGCCATCACCCAGACACAGCGGTCCCGAAGGACACTACGGCATCCGCGGCATGCAGGAGCGCGCAGGTGAGATCCACGCCGCACTGGTGCTTGAAAGTACGCCCGGCGCGGGCACACGCGTTTCCGTCGAGGCGCCGCTGGCATGAGATCGAATAGCAGTCCGTTGCAAAGAAAGTGAGCCCCATGAGCGATCCAATCCGGATCATGATTGTTGAAGACCACGCCGTGGTGCGCCAGGGACTGGTGGCTCTTCTCAGCACCGTGCCTGATTTTGCCGTCGTCGCCGAGGCCCCCGATGGGCGGGAAGCGATTGACCTGTACCGCCGGCTTCAGCCCGACATCACGCTCATGGATCTGCGCCTGCCGCAGATGAATGGGGTCGAGGCTATCTCGCGCATTCGCATGGATTTTCCCCAGGCACGCATCATCGTGCTCACCACCTTCGATGGCGATGAGGACATCTATCGCGCCCTGCAGGCGGGCGCGCGCGGCTATCTGCTCAAAGGCATGACCGGCGAGGAACTGATGGAGGCCATCCGCACCGTCTATGCCGGCAAGTCACGTATTCCCGCGCCCGTTGCCGAGCGCCTGGCCGAGCGCATGAGCTCCCCCGTGCTCACCGTGCGCGAAACTGAGGTGCTGCAGTTGATCGTGGGCGGCAACAGCAATAAAGAGATTGCCGGAGCTCTCTTCATTTCGGAAGCCACGGTGAAAACCCACATCAACAGTCTGCTCAACAAACTGGGCGTGACCGACCGTACCCAGGCGGCCACCACCGCGCTGCAGAGGGGGATCGTTCACCTTGATTAACCTGGCCTCTCACGGCACCGGCCCACGCCGCAAGCGCCTTTTGGCCCTGTTCCTGCTGCTTGCAGCCTGTGCCGCAGCACACGCTGCCACCTGGCACAACGCCAGTGAAGAAGAATTAAAAGCGCTGATCCCTGCGCGCGCGCCGGTCATCAACGAGCGCATCGAAACCGAGTTCCGCACCGCCTCGGGCATTGCCGATGGCAAAGGACACGCCATCGCGGGTGTGGTGCTAATCACCGCCGGCTATTCGGCAGACGGCAAGTACTCTCACTATTTCGTTTCCCAGGTTCCGCTCCGGGTGGGCGACCTGCTGCTGCCCCCCGGGCAATACCTCATAGGCTGGGTGCGCGGACAGGACACACTGAAGGTGACGTTTTACCTGGCGCAGAGCGGCCAAGCCATAGGGCAGGTGGAAGCCACGCGCAACCTGTCCATCACCCGGGTCGAGTCCTTTCGCATCTGGCCGCCCGGCGACAAACCGCTCATTCAACTCGGCCGTTTCACCTTTAGCTACGCCCTGCCCTAGGTCTGTCCTTGCCATGAAGAGAGTGACGAGGATCCTAGCCACGGATCATCGTCACGGATCCTCGTCACGAAGGAGCGGCGGCACCGAATCAGCGAGCTTTCTTGTAACCTTTCGGCATAAGCGGCCATCAAAAGGTGCAGTCAAATCGATGCCCGATGTGGCATCTTAATGAAGTAGTTCACGCAGGTTCTTATGCCGACACGCTCGAAAAGGTTCATCGCCGCCATAACGGCAGGCGTCCTGCTGGTGGGCGCCGGCCTGGCATGGCGTCAGCTCTCCTCAGACGACGCGCCCGCCACCACCGAGGCCGCGGAAGCGCCTGGCCGGGCGGTCATTTACCCCGACGGCGCCGAGGCCAAAGCCGATCTTGCGGCTGCGCTCGCCACCGCAGCCAGGGAAAAGAAGCGCGTCCTGCTCGACTTCGGCGGCAACTGGTGCGGTGACTGCCAGGTACTCGAAATCTACTTCCACGATGCGGCGAACCGTGGCCTGCTCGAAGCCAGCTTCGTGCTCGTCCCCATCAACATCGGCCGCTACGACGTGAATCTGGACCTCGCAGCGAAGTATGGCGTGCCTCTTGAGAAGGGAGTGCCGGCCCTCGCCGTCCTCGATGCGAACGGGAAGCTGCTGTACAGTCAGCGCCATTCGGAGTTCTCGGCCATGCGCCGAATGGACTCGTCCTCGGTTACCGAATTCCTGCAAAAATGGAAGGGCTGACCCCTGCGACGAGAGCGGAGGAAACCACAGGGGACGATTCGCTAACAGTCTTTTTCGCCTCACCACATCGCATCCACGCAACCGCCTTAAACTCGTCTTGGCCCCGCACCGGGCTTCATGTACCTTCGATGGCATGGCGCGTGCACAAAAAAAATTCCGGCTCGCCCTGCAGGCTTCTTTTTCGCACGACGTTTTCGGTATAGCAAAGGGAGCGGCCTACTCTGCTATCCTCTGCCTCTTTCCCACGCTGCTGGTCCTTACCACCCTGCTCGCCCTCACTCCGGAGTCGGATACCCTGCGCGGCGAGATGCGCGCAGCGTTCGCCGAGGTTCTTCCTACCGACACCATGACCCTGCTGCAGTCCTATTTCACCACGCAGAAAGTGCGCTCCGAGCAGGTTCTGGTGACCGCGATTCTGGTAAGCCTGCTCGCCGCCACGGGCATGATGCTCTCACTCATGGAGGGCTTTCGCCGGGCTTACGAGTTGCCGCGCCGCGAATGGAGCTTTTGGACGGAGCGCATGGTCGCCCTCGCCCTGGTGCCCGGGTGCCTGGCGCCCATGGCGTTTGCCACCGTCACGGTGGCTTTTGGCCATCAGATTGAACAATGGGTCATCAGCAACAGCTACCACGTGCTCGGCCCGCTGGTGCTGTTCATCTGGCGCATGATCCGTTGGACGATCGGCCTGGTCACCACCATCATCGTGCTTGCCGTGGTCTACCAGTACGGCACCCCACGCCGGCAGGCATGGAAGTACGTGCTGCCCGGGGCTTCGGGCGCCGCCATCATATGGTTTCTGGCCACCCTGAGTTTCGGCTTCTATTTGACCCGCTTCGCCGATTACTCGGTGGTGTACGGACCGCTGGGGGCGGTCGTGGCCACGCTGGTCTGGCTGTACATCTCCACGGTCAGCGTACTCATCGGCGCGGAGTTCAACGCCCATATCTTTCCCAAGCCGGGCCGGTTGCGCACCCGGCGAATCGCCGATGGGCCAACGCCGATGGTCCCCTCCGGTCGAACGGGTAACCGCGCCCTGGGAGATGCCCCGCGGGAAACAGCGGAAGGATGAAAATTGTGTGCACATCCGATTCTTGTCCTCACCGCTCAATATGCTGGCGGTCTTGACGCCGGAAGTATGCGTAGAATGAAACTTACCGGGGGCCATCGCCGTCTTCGGAAGCAGTATGGGGGACGAATGAGTTTTACCGTGTCATCGAGTCAGCAAGCCAGCAGTGAACCGAGCAGCACCCTTCCCACCGACCAACGCCGCGCCAAAATCGTTGCCACCCTTGGACCTTCCTGCAATCAGGAACCGGTCTTTCGGGAACTCGTACGCGCCGGGCTCGACGTCGCGCGGCTGAATTTCTCCCACGGTACCCATCCGGAAAAACTCGAGCTCATCGAAATGGTGCGCAAGGTCTCCCGCGAAGAAGGCAAGCCTATCTGTATCCTGGGCGACCTGCAGGGACCCAAGATCCGCACCGGCCGGTTGAAGAACCGCATTCCCGTACAACTCAAGGCGGGACAAAAGCTGACCATCACGCCCCGCGATATTGCCGGAACCTCGACCCTCATCGCCACCACCTTTCCCACGTTGGCGGAAAATCTGGAGCCGGGCGCGCGCATTCTCCTTTCCGATGGATTGATCGAGCTGTTCGTGATCGCCGTCCACGGACAGGACACGGAGTGTGAGGTCATCAACGGCGGCATGCTGGGCGAGCACAAGGGCATCAACCTGCCCGGCATCCCGGTACGCGTCCCCTCCCTCACCGCCAAGGACGAAGAGGATCTTGACTTCGCCATCAAGCACGGCGTGGATGCGATCGCGGTTTCCTTCGTTCGTACCGCGGAAGATATTCGCCTGGTGCGGCATCGCGTCGCCAGCCTGGGCGCCGAGACCTGGATCATTGCCAAGCTCGAAAAGCCGCAGGCCATTCAACACCTGGAAAGCATTCTCGAAGCCGCCGACGGGGTCATGGTGGCGCGCGGAGACCTCGGTGTGGAGATGCCGCCGGAAAAGGTTCCCGCGATCCAGAAACTTGTCATCCGCCGCGCCGGGGAATATCGCAAGCCGGTCATCACCGCGACGCAGATGCTGGAGTCGATGATCGAAAACCCTCGTCCCACGCGCGCCGAGGCGAGCGACGTAGCCAATGCGATCTATGACGGAACCGATGCCGTCATGCTCTCGGCCGAAACCGCCGCCGGCAAGTACCCGGTCGAAGCCGTGAAGATGATGGCCAAGATCGTGATCGAAACCGAAAGTCAGGGTGCCTTGGCCCGCATCGGCGAACGCGCCCAGCCCCGGCACATACGCCTCTCAGTCGCCGAGACCATCTGTGAATCGATGGCCCATGCCGCCGAAGATCTCGACATCAGCGCCATCGCCGTCTTCACCGAAACCGGGACCACGGCCCGTCAGCTATCCAAGTACCGCCCCAAGTCACCCATTTTCGGCCTGAGCAGCGTGGAGCGGGTCATCAACCGCATGACGCTTCTCTGGGGTGTCCACCCCATCCTGTGCAACAAGCTGGCCACGGCCGAACAGATGGTGGAGACGGCGGAACGGCTTATGGAAAAGGGAGGCCACGTGCAGCCGCGGCAGATTCTGGGCATCGTTGCCGGCACCCGCACCAAGTCCGGCTCGACCAACTTTCTCCGTCTGCACGTCATGGGCGATTCCCTGGTGGAAGCGACTTCGGCGCGTGAAGATGCGGTGTCACACCCGCGCGGCAAGCGCTTCACCAAGGCCGAGCGTCCCACGCAAGCCCTGCGCCGGGTCCGTTCCGGCCGCTGACACTCTAGCCCTTCACTCTTCTCCAGTAACCACACCCTTCGAGTCCCCATCCTTCGCGTTGTTTGCGAAGGATGGGAGAAACGACGGCAAGCGCGAGCGTTTGCTTCCCCCTCCTGTTTATTACCGGGAAAAACTCAATCACAACTCCGGTTTGGGAAAAGCCTTGCCTTACACACCTCACGGGGCCAACCCCGTCCAGAACTTTCCCTGCTAGCCTTACGTAAGGCAATTCTCCTATGGGCCGCATCCACATCCTCTCCGACCAGGTGGCAAACCAGATCGCGGCCGGCGAGGTCGTCGACCGGCCAGCTTCCGTGGTCAAGGAGCTGCTGGAAAACTCGCTCGATGCCGGCGCCACCCGCATCGTCATCACGGTCGAGGGCGGCGGACGCAAGTTGATCCGCCTTGCCGACAACGGCTGCGGCATGATGCGCGATGACGCACTGCTGGCCTTCGAACGCCACGCCACTTCCAAGCTGCGGTCGAGCGACGACCTGCTGTCGATTGCGACCCTCGGGTTTCGAGGCGAGGCGCTGCCCTCGATTGCCTCCATCGCACGCATCGAGCTGGTCACCCGCGCCGCTGAGGAAGGCGCCGGCACGCGCATCGAAATTGCCGGAGGCAAACTGCTGCTGTGCGAAGACGCGGGCGAGCCGGCAGGCACAACGTTCACGGTGCGCGACCTGTTCTTCAACACGCCGGCGCGGCGCAAATTTCTCAAAGCAGAAAACACGGAACTGGCCCACGTCACAGCGCTGGTTACGCATTACGCCCTGGCGCACCCCGACAAGCACTTCGAACTGCACTCGGCGACTCACGCCTTGCTGATCGCACCCCCGGTCCGGGAGCCCGCGGAGCGAATTTTTCAGATCTTCGGCAAGGGCACACTCGATCAGCTGTTGCCCATCGCCGCCGAAAAGGAAATGGAGCGCGCGGGGTTACCGGAGCCTACGCCATGGAAGCAGCCCGCCGGGTACCAGCCCGCGCCGCCGGGATGGCTGCGCCTGAGTGGATTCACCTCCAAGCCCGAGCTCGAAAAGCTCAACCGCAACTCCATCTATTGCTTCGTTAACCGCCGACTGGTGCGCGACCGGGTGCTCATGCATGCCGTGAGCGAGGCTTATCGCAACATCCTGCCGCCCACGTCGTTTCCGGTTGTGCTGCTGTTTGTCGAGATGCCCCCAGAAGAAGTCGACGTGAACGTGCATCCGGCAAAGACCGAGGTCCGCTTTCGCCAGGCGAGTTGGCTGCACGACTTTGTGCGTGACAGTATCCGCAACAAGCTCATGCTGGGCCGCCCGGCAGCAGGTTTTCTGCACGCGCTCCACACGAACCCCAACACATCCTCGGAGTTAGTCGTCGATGCCTCGCCGAGCCCGGTCTTTTCCCCTGGCCACTCCGGAGATCAGGCGGAAACGCCGGTCTCCCATGGCTGGCCGGGGGCCAGCATGTTCGACGGAGTGCCGGCGGAGGATGGCCTTCTCTTGACCGCGCCCCCCATTGAGCCTATGACCGCCGCTGCCGAAGGAAGCGGGCTTGGTTCGATGTACCCGGCCGCCATTGAACCCGTCACCGCAACATGGACCGAAGCTCTGCCCTTCGCGCCCTTGTTCGTGCCCGACACGTTTGCGCCGGCAACACAGGCAGAAAGTCAGAACGGCGAAAACAGTGAATCGGGGGCCGGTCACGCGCCGGCTAGCCCTGCGCCGTCAAACTCTGTCCTGGCAAACTCTGTCCTTCACAGTCCGGTGCCTGCTCCCCCGCGCCCGGCCGTGCACGGCGCACCCGCGCGCTCGTCCCATTGCGTCTCGGCGCAGGATCTGGCAGACCTGAGCGGCGACGCCACACAGGAGAGTCCCTCGCTGCACGGCCTGGCGGCATTGCGGCCGCTGGGCCAATTGCGCGATTCCTTCATCCTGGCGGTTAACCAGGAAGGACTGTGGATCATCGACCAGCACGTCGCCCATGAGCGCATCCTGTTTGAAAAAGTGCTGCGCGAGCGCCGGGTAGAGCAGGTCCAGCGGCAACGGCTGCTCATGCCGATGCTGGTCGATCTGCTGCCCGCGCAGATGGTCACCTTTGCTGCGATCGCGCGCGAGTTAGAAGCCAACGGCTTCGAGGTAGAACCGTTTGGTCCACGCACCATCGCGATTAAAGCCGCGCCTGCTGGGCTCGATGGTCAGGCGCTGGAGCGCATGGTGGTCGAAGTGCTCGAACAGGCCGATAGCCTGGAGCAGGCAGAGAATCTCCAGGCCGCCCGGCACCGGATTGCCGCCTCCATTGCCTGCCATGCAGCCATTAAAGTAAACACGCCCCTTGACCCCGCGCGCATGGCGTGGCTGCTTTCAGCACTGGCCCAAACCGAGCACCCGACCAGCTGTCCTCATGGGCGCCCCATCGTCCTGCGGTATGCTTGGAAAGACATCCAGCGAGCATTTCACAGGATCTAATCCGGGTAGCCCCGGAAGTGGTCTGATTTTCAGACCAGAATTTTGATGGTCCCCAGTGAGTCAGGGTCCTCAGGCAACAAATCAGCGGGGTCCCTCTTTCTTGCCGTTTTCCTGAGCAGGGGATGGTGTACCCACGTGCTCGATCCCGCCGGCATTCTGTCGATAACTTCGGGATCGAGGTGAACCATGCGGGAGAAATCCCGCGCGAAAAGGAAGTTTCTTGATAGCAGAGCAGCTCCAGGCAGCACGGGCGGCGCACTGGCGCCAGAACCAAAGTCCCATCCTCACTCTTGAAGACGCACAAAGCTGGATCAGCCAGCATCCCTTGTGCCTCTATCTTCCCCGGCATGCGCAGTTGCCCACGCCCGCGCCCTCGTTCGTCGAAGCCTGCCTGGGCAAGCCGCAAACCGCGCCTGCCCTGGCCGCCATCGAGCAGGCGCGCGCCCTGCTCGCGCGGCTGGTCGCCTCCGGCACTGTCGTACCGCTGAATCTGTTTGGCGTGGCCGGGGAGCAGCCCGACTTTCTCGCCCATCGCGATGCCCTGCCCGCCGTGCTTTCTTTGCGCGCCGATCCGGACTGGAAGCGGGCGCCGCAGAAATCCTCTGGCCACAAGGTTTCCCCCCTGGTGCTGGAACTATGGAAGGTTCTGGACAAGGAAAGCGCCGTCACCGCCGAGCAGGCACGTGAAATTCTGGGCCGTGAGCTCACCGAAGCGGCTGTGCTGCGCGCCCTGAGTGAGCTGTGGCAAGCCTTGCGGGTAAGCCCGGTATACGCAGAGCCCGGCCAACCCACTCGCTGGGAACTGATGCGGGTGAGACAGCGCGAAGCCCTCGCCAAAGCCGGCTCGACCGGACAGGTAACGGCGATCTCGCTGCTCGTGTCGATGTACCTGCAGTCGGTGTACTCGGCCACCGGCGAGGAGATCGAGCTTTTTCTTTCTCCCGTGACCTCGCGTTCGCGCGTACGCGAAGCGGTACGCGGTTTGTCCGCGACGCGGCAGATTCAGTCCCTTTCGATGGACGCGCAGACCTACTACTTCCTGGAGAATGGCTTACCGGAGTTTGCCGGGATCGCAGCAAAACCGGCTACGGAAACAGAGCCGGCGATCGCACAGCCGGAAGAAGCCTTGCGCCCGTTTTCACCGGCGCGGCCGGCGCCGAGAAAGCGGCAGGCCATTGCGCCCGCAGCGCCGGCGTTTCCCGCCACGGCCCCGGCAGGGCCGGAGCCCATCTTCCGCCGTCCGAAACCTGAGTTCAAACCGGCCGTCAGGCCGGAGTCCATACCACCGGCAAGGCCAGCAGCCGCAAGGCCGGCATCACCACGGCCCGCCGCGGGCGCAGGCTGGAAGAGTCAGGGCCGTCCGGCATCGCCGGGTCGCGGCGGATTTCCGGCGCGCCCTGCGGGGCCGCAAAGCGACCGGCCCGCCGCCAGTCGCCCACGCTGGGCCCCCAGGGAAGGGGAACAGAGCCGCGCCACTCCCGGTGCACGTCCTCCTTTCCGGCCAGAACGTCCCCGGACCCAGGCTGGCGGCGAGAGCCGGCCGTACACCAGCAGGCCGCCGAGGCCTGGGGGTCCTCCGCGAAGCGGATCGCGACCCTACACGCGGCCCGGCGAAGCCAGACCGGATGCACGGGGTCCAGCAAGACCGGGCGGAGCCCGGCCCTATGCGCGACCCGCAGGAGCGAGACCCGGATTCGGATCCAGAGAGAAGCCTGATGCGAAACGGGGCGCCTGGTCCGGAGCTGGCAAGCCTTCGGCACCGAAACCCTGGGCTCTCCCGGGAAGAAAATCTGACTCCGCTTCCCGTCCGCCCCGCGCCGGCGGGCGAGGGAACGCCCCGTTCCGCCCGTCGCCAGGACGCTTCGAGCGCCCCACGGGCGACGCAGGTACAGGCGCCAGCAGGCCAGGAGCAGAAACGTTTCGTCCCCGCGCACCACGCGGCGACCGCGGGCCGGGAGATCCGAGCCGCGCGAGGTGGTCTGATCGCGATGCGGGACGGACACCAGGACGCCCTCCTGCACGCTCTACGAGGCCGCCTTCCGCGGGTGGCGCCACGCGTCCCCCTGCTTCGACTGGACGGCCATCCGGTCAGGGGAGACCGCCTTATCGGTCCGGTTCGTCGAGTTCGTCGAGCGCGCGTCCAGTACGCAGCGGGGTACGCAGTGGGCCGCCCCGTGGTGGCCGCCCCAGCGGTTCGAGACCTGCTCGTTTTGACGCTGGCAGCCGCCCCTCGTCTCGCGAGGGCGCAGCATCCGGTCCAAGAGCGGGTGGGGGCCGGCCAAGGACAGGACCAACGACAGGACCAGGGACAGGACCACCCGCGTGGCGAGCGGCCGGCGGGCGTCCGGCCGGCCCGGTTCGGCGATCGGGGTCCGGCAGGAACGAGCAGCAGACCACCCCGTACGGGGGACCGTCCGAACTTTGACCGGCCACGGCCAGGCGGCTTCGGAAAATCAAAGCCCGGCTCGGGCGGCCGCGACCCGAAAGGGCGGCCTCCCTTTAAGCCAGGATCCAGGCCGGCGAAGCCTTTCTCTGGAAAACCAGGCTCCGCAAGACCGGGCTCTGCCAAACCCTGGTCGCGCCCCGGAGGGTCTTCCGGAAAACCCGGTAAACCCTCGTCCAACTTTCGTGGGCCCAGACCAGACAGGAAGAATCCAGGAGAATGACCCAGATCGGAAACTCACCCCTGATCGTCACCATCGATGGCCCGGCCGGTGCCGGCAAGAGCACCGTCGCCGCCCGCATCGCAACCCGCTTCGGCTTGCTGAACCTGGAAACCGGCGCGATGTACCGCGCCTTTGCGCTCAAAGCGATCCAGACCGACAGCGACCTTGACGATCGTGAGGAGTTGGGCCGGCTGGCGGAGCGGACCCGCATTCGTCTGCAACCGGCACAACCTGGCAACCGCGTGTTTCTCGATGAAGTGGAGGTCACCAAGCGCATCCGTGAGCCCGACGTCACGGCTGCTGCCTCGCGCGTGAGCGTGCATCCCGGTATCCGGCAATGGATGGTCGCCATGCAGCGCGCACTGGGAGCCGCAAGCGGCATCGTGATGGAAGGCCGCGATATCGGCACCAAGGTCTTCCCCGACGCCGCTATCAAGATATTTCTCGACGCAGCCGCCGAGGTACGCGGCCAACGCCGCTATCAGCAAAACGGTCCCGGCGCCGCAATGCCCGCCGAATCTGTGCTCGAAGAGCTACGCGAACGCGACCGTCGCGACCGCACCCGCTCCGAATCGCCCCTTCAACCCGCGGAGGACGCGGTCATTATCGATTCCACCAACCTCACCCTCGACGAAGTTGTGGCCCAGGTCGAAGCCATCATCATGGAGCGTCTCGCAGCGCAATAAAAGCCTCACTGCACGACGGGCTCAGGGGGAGGCGTCGGATTCCCCTGGCTGTCTCTGGCAGGCTTGAGGTGGCGCATCCCCTTGACGTCTGGCACGGGAGGAACCGGAGGCACGGGAGGTACCAGAGGACGGGGAGGAAGAATCGCGGCGTCGATCCTGCTGATCTCCAGGTCACCATGATCAGCCGTCAACTCAACCCTGGGGCCGCCCGCGCCCACTTTCCCGGCAATCGTCTTCCCCTCACCGGCATCGTTGATCGGCAGGTCCAGCCGGGTGTCGATATCCCCGTTCCTGGCCGTCCCCTGCAGTTCGAAACCCGCATCGTGAGGCACGGTCAGATGGATGCCGCCGTTACGGTTGTGAATCTGCAGTTGGCCTAGCGGCGCCACTGTGCCGACAAAGATGTCTCCGTCTCCCGCGTCTACCCGCAGATCGCCGCTGATCCCGCTGCTCTCCACATCCTTGGCGCTGGTCGAAATCTTCCCCGGACCGGTCGCATTATTCAACTGCAGCTCGTCGCTGCCGATGGCCAGGTCACCCGGAAGACTGGCCACCTCCACGTCTGAGCGCGAGGAGTGGAAGTGTACCGGCCCGACAATATGCGCCAGGTTGGTACTGCCGAAAAAATCGCCATCCAGCGCCACGCGACCCTGCACATCAGAGATCGACACGTCATCCAGCCGGCCCTGCAACGCCAAATCTCCATCGACGGCATGGGCATCGAAATCGCCCTTGCCCATGCGCACATGCAGCGCGCCGGCGAGTTTGTGCGCCTTGAAGTCACCCCGGTCGGCCGATACATCCACCGGTCCCCCCAAGCCTTCGAGCGTCACATCGCCGTGCCCGGCCGTGATTTTGGGCGTGGTTCCCTCAGGAACCTCGATGGTCAGGTCTGCGCGACCGTCACTCGCGTCCGCTGCCCGCAAGATCACGCTCTTCCCGTTCACTTTCAGCTGGGGAGTGAGCGCCTCCAGCGCGCGTTTGGCCTGGCGGTCGCTCCCCGTATACACCACCAGGTGGGCTTGTACGTGTATCTGGTCGTCTCCCGATTGGGTCACCGTTACATCGCCGTGCGGCACCTGGATATCGATGGCTGCGCCTGCAGGAACGGCTTCATTCAGACTGCGATCGTCACTGTGCTCCTGGCCCATGATGCGGGCGAACAGATCATCCTGTTCGCCGTGGTCAAACAGATGCATGCCATGCAGCCCTCGCGAGGTCACGCCTGCCACGTATCCCAGACCTGACAGGCAGAGGATCAGCACGATCCACCCTGCGTAGGATCTGCGTCCAACAGTCGCCGAGTTCCGGCCCAGCCACCACTCACCGAGCGAGAGGGCGCCTACGCCAATCAGCAGCAGGGGCCACCAGCGCATGTACCAGGTCCACAGGCGGATTCCGTTCAGCAGGTTGGTTTCAATCAGCAGCGCGATCACCCCGACGGCAATCAACATGACCGGGCCAACCAGGGAGGGTGGGCGGAGCGAGCGCCGGTAGTAGCGCTGTGCTCTTTCGGCGTCCCGCTGGGAGTAGGGTGGGGGCAGGGTCGCCATCACAGCCTCCTATCCGGATCGGTGATCGCGTCAGTCTCAGCAGCCGCGGGCGCGCTATCGCGGGGAACGATACTGGTTACCCCTGACGTGTACCCTCCGTAGGGAGCCGAGGGCGCATAAGGCGAAGGAGGCACCGGGTTTGCCGACAGGGCCGCCCGTTCGGCCAGGCCAAATGCACCCGCAAGGATCAGATAGAGCGGCCAACTGCGGCCAAAGCTCAGCCCACCCCATTGATCGAGCAGGGCGGTAATGCCCACCAGGATAAGGAAGGCAGGACCCCGCAGGCGACGGATACGAAGCCAGGCATTCATCAGAATCCCCCTCGCGGCGTGTCCCGCGTTCTACGGATGAGCAGCCAGGCGCCGATGCCGATGATGACCACCGGCCAGGCCCGGCCAATCCATGCAGAGTCGAAAATCCCCAGGGTCTGCAGCAGAAGCGCCAAGCCGATGATGATCAGCACGACGGCGCCGACTGGAGCGCGGTTGAGTCTTGCTTCGACCGGACCCGGTGCACCATACGGCGGCGCGCCCGGCACAGGTGTAAAGGGGGCCGCGGAAGGAGGCGTGTACGGCGCTCCGTAAGCAGGAGGCGGAGGCACGGGATTCCAGCCCGCGCTGGTACCCGCGTTCGTCCCCGGCGAGTCAGGGGGTGGCGCCGTCGCGCCATACGGTCCGCTGGTGGCCGCGCTGCCGGCCGCAAATCCGCTCACGTAGGGTGAAGCCGCGGGAGGCGTATTCATGCCCAGCTTCGCTCCCAAGTCGTTCAGACCGAAAGGATTGGGCAACGGTAATCCATCGCGCCGCGCCTTGGCCGTCTGCGCCGCGTCGAAGACCTGGTAGAAGATCCATGCGGCGACCAGCAGGCCGAACACAAAGCTCTTATCGGAGAGGCTGACGAAAACAGCAAAAATGAGCACGTGCGCCAGCGCCTTGACGAACTGCCCGTTGTACATCGCGCCAACGCCAGGGATAAATCCGAGGAGCCCAGCCAGAAGCGGATGCGCATGCAGTCCGGTGATAGGGGGCACGGCCTGGCTGCCCGGCGGTGGCGGAGCCATGCGCGCCGCCAGGCAGGGCTCGCAATACACGACCCCGGCTACCGTACGCATGCAGGCGCTGCACAAGGGCTTGCCGCAGCTTTGGCAATAGGCAGAAAACGCTACATCAGGATGGTTAACACAGTTCATACCAAGCTCCTCTCCGCCTGGCTTTCAGTCGTAGAGTGCAAAGCCCTGAAAACCTCTCTCTTACTCTTCCCTGGTTGGCCCGGCGGTGAGAAACCCGCCGGCACCTCCCTGGGAAACTTGCTCTCGGCCTCGGGTACGAACTGAGGCTGGGGCGTTACGCGCACCATCTCAGCCGGACTCTGCACATCGCCATTCAGGCGCGTCCGCCGATTCTGATCTCCGTTCTGGTTCCGATTCTGGGGCTGAGTCTGCCCACTGGGGCTGGCGCTGCCGTTCCGTGGGGACTGCTTCGGCGCATCATTGGGGGTCGACCGGGGCGCTGCCGTCTCCGTGGTGCGCCGCAGCTCCCTCACCCGGGCTTCCATCTCATACACCAGCCGCAGATTCGAGTAATACTTCATCACCTGTTCGTTGGTGGAGTAGTACTGCCGGGTGAGGTTGGCGCGCATGCGGGATGGCCGCAGGTCGGCAGCTCGAATCTCGGTCAATTTGATTCCGGTCAGATTCAGCGTGAGGGCAATCGAGAAGAAGGCCATGGCCACGGTCATCATGAACCGGGGTTCCACAACCTGCCGGACCAGAGGAGCAAAGCGCGGAACAAAGCGCGGCGCCATACGCTGCCAGGCAGAACCCGCATGCCCCGCACCGCCGCCCTTGGCGGCGATACCCGCCGGCACTCCCGAGATCACGCCTGCACCGGGAATCTCACTGGTGCGAGCCAGAATTCTCTGCAACAGATCGGCGGGCGCCTCGGGCTCTTCGGCGAGGTACTCCATCCACGCCTTGCCTTGATGGGTCTCTTTCCACATCTGGGCACACAAGGCACATTCGACCTGGTGGCGCGCGAACGCCGCCGCATCGGCTTCGCTCAGCGTTCCGTCCAGCCCATCGGCGATCATGTCTTCCCATTGGTCGCACCGCAGCACGCGGCCGGTCGCTCCCGTCTTTCTCTCGCCCGTGTTTTGCTCGCGCTCTGACATCTACATCACCTGCCCTTTAGTACGTTCCAGCAGCCGCGCCAGTTCCGCGCGGCCCCGGCTGATCCGTGACTTCACGGTTCCCTGGGGAATCGCGAGCACCTCGGCAATCTCTTTGTAATCCATATCCTGCAAGTCGCGCAGAATCACAGCCTCGCGCAACTCCGGCGATACTTTGGCCAACGCCCGCTGCACCAGTTGCTGGAGCTGGTTCTGCACCGCGTGCTGCAGAGGCGTAGTCCGCTGGTCGACGATCGGCTCAGCCTGCGGGCTGTCGTCACACTGATCCCAGCCGGCATCGATGGAATCCGTGAGCCTCTGCTGACGCGAACGGCGAAAATGGTCCACCAGCAGGTTGCGGGTGAGGGTGGTGATCCACGTGGGGAAGCTGCCTTTGGCCGCATCGAAGCTGCGCAGGTTGCCGTATAGCTTGATAAAGACATCCTGGGTGAGGTCTTCCGCGTCATGGGCCGAAGCCGTAAAGCGGTAGCACAGCGCGTAGACCCGGCGCTGCTGCCCGGCGACCAGTTCCGTCCAGGCTGCCGTGTCGCCGTCGAGGCATCGCCGCACCAGAGCGACCCAATCGACTTCAGGCGCCCCAGCCGAGCCGGACTTGCGGCTACTTCCCTCCGGGTCCGGCGGCACATGGAAAGAGGAATTCAACGCGGGCGTTCCTCTGCCGGTAGAATACCGCCTATCTGAATCAGGCTGAAAGCGCTCACTTCGCACCCCCAGGGTTCCGTGATGGAGAGCGAACGTGGCAACCTGACTCATGGCTGCTGATACGCACCCATGGAGGCTGCGGTTCCATGGGTGCATGAAATGCTGCATGAAAGCCGTACGCCTGAGTGGCAGGCGGAGGATCGGGCTCCGTCGCCGGCGAAGAACCCCGGACCCACATCCGTTTAGTGGGCAATGGGGATAAAGAAGCGTTCCAGAAACCACGTGACAGCATACAGCAGGGTGATCGCCCCCGCACTCCACCAGAAGACCAGCATCGGCAAGGAGGTCACCACGCTCGCCTGGCGCCGGCCCACCCGCTGTTCCCACGCACGAAAGATGGTTCCGCTGCCCATACAGACGGCCGCCGCCAGCAGAAGCATGCCCAGCGCGGGCAAGATCCGTTGTTCGCAATTACTGGCCGGGGTGAAAAAAGCCGTGCGCAGCAACGCAACCAGCGATAGAAGGCTAAGCAGCAAAGACGCGAATTTGGCGAGTTCCAGAAACACGGGGAAACCACCGTCTAGGGAGACACCCACTGAGTCCGATGCCCCTGCAGCCACCAGCAGGGTTTCTGTGCGCGATGAGGAAAGATCGACCGGACGCAAGGCTGCGCCACCGTGCCCATGTAGTCGAATTCTTCTTTCCGTCCCTTGAGCGGAGTTTTCAAAAATTGCTCCACCTGTACGCTGCTGGTTCCGTGCTCTCCCCGAACCTGCAGGATTGTCCAGTCCCCGGAATAGAGAACCACCATGGTGGCCAACGAACCCAGGAAGATGCGCCCCAGCCGCTTCATCGTAACTGCCATCCTACTCTGAAAGCGGGTTCAACCGCCCTCAGGTGGGCTCAAGCACAGGTGCGCGGAGCAGAGTGACTTTCATCGATTGAAAGCGAGAGCTGGACCAAGGGCACGGCTCAAAAAATTGAAGTGTACGGGCGAAAAGCAGTGCCGAAGAACGCCAACCTTCGAATCGAAGAAAATCCGTCACGCGTTTCGTTGGCCCTGGCTTGCGACCAAATCAGCAAGGGGACCAAGCGCCTACCCCTGCTGCATAAAGTCTGGTGAAACGGGGTTTTCGTAGAGCGAGTAATCGCGCGTGACGACCGTCAACCCGCTCGGTGTGACGAAGTAGTTGCGCCGGTCGGCTTCGCGGTCGTAGCCGATCACCGTGCCCTCGGGCAGATGCACGTCGCGATCGATGATCGCCCGCCGGATGCGGCAGTGGCGGCCAATATCCACGTGGGTAAAGATGATGCTCGACTCCACCTCGGCATAGGAGTTCACGCGCACGTCCTGCGAGAGGACGCTGTTGCGCACGACCGCGCCCGAGACGATACATCCGGCTGAAATAACCGAGTTGATGGCCATACCGGTACGGCCCGGCTCGCCGAACACGAACTTGGCCGGCGGATACTGCCGTTGCCGAGTCCGCATGGGCCAGGCCTTGTCATACAGATTGAAAATAGGAGAAACCGACGCCACGTCCATGTTGGCGTCGAAGTACGCTTCGAGCGTGCCTACGTCCCGCCAATACAGCGCGTTCTGCTTATTCTCGTCGACGAAGTTGTACGCAGAAATCTTGTATCGCCCGAGAATGCTGGGCAGGATGTTATGTCCGAAATCATGCTTGGAATTCGGGTCTTCGGCATCTTTCATCAAAGCAGGCAACAGCACGTCGGTGTTGAAGAGGTAGATGCCCATCGAAGCATCGGCCATGTTCGGATTGAAGGGTGAACGGAGATTGGTGGACTTGGGTTTCTCATGAAAGCCAATGACCTCACCCGTCCTGCTCACTTCGACTACGCCGAAACTCGAAACCTCCGCGGGGTTGATGGGCAGCGTAGCCAGCGTGACATCGGCTCCGGCCTTTAGATGATGCTCCAACATCAGCCCGTAGTTCATTTTGTAGATGTGATCGCCCGACAGGATAAGCACATGCTTGGGCTGCTCGGCGCCGATCGAATAGATGTTCTGATAGACGGCATCGGCCGTGCCCATATACCAGTTCGCGCTGACCCGCTGCATAGGGGGCAGAATCTCGATGAACTCGCCAAGTTCCTGGGCCACGATGCCGGTCCAGCCTTCACGGATATGGCGATTCAGCGAGAGCGCCTTGTACTGGGTAAGAATGTAGACCCGGCGCAGATCGGAATTGATGCAATTGGAAAGGGTGATATCGATGATGCGGTACGTGCCGCCGAAAGGAACCGCTGGTTTTGCCCGATCACGCGTCAGAGGGAAAAGCCGCTCACCCGCTCCCCCCGCTAACAGTACTCCGAGTGTGTCTTTCATGCCATCCCCACGGTCCCCATTCGCCTAGACCTCTGCATAGTCTGGATCTGGAGATGTTGTTCACTCTAAGTCAGTTTCCGATTGCGACCCACTGCCAGCTTTCGCGAAGTGTGGCTTCCTTCAGAGAAAACCACGTGAAGTTCTTCGCTTCGCTATTTACCTCTGGCAAACTGTCGCTCTTGAAGGTGTGATGCGAAAGCAGCTCGGCATCAACTACCTTCCACTGAGATACGCAGGGAGCGCAGAAAGTGTACATCCTGCGCGTTAAATGTCTCGTCGCTTGGGGAATGTTCGCTCGCCGGGGCTTCCTTCTCCGATGACGGCTGCTGCTCTACCTCGTTCAAGCCAATCGTCGCCTCCAGCATGAGCAGCACGTCAAAGCCCTGCTTGCGGATGTCCTGCACCACTTCGGAGATGTGCTCGGACTCGGAAACCGATTCGTGGATCGCTTCCCCCAACTGCTGGATGAGACGGCGAAGTCGTTGGTTCAAGAAGTATCCCCCAATCCAGACCGCGCGGGCGCGGTTTTACCTACCTTACTTCTCATGTTACAGCGCTGCAATGCGAATCATCCGGCTGGTAAACTTTTGCGATGGAGCCAAAGAAAGTAGGCCGTGCACTCGGAATCGGTGTCCGCGTGGCCTCGAACATGCTCCGTGAGCGTATGGCGCAGGCAGCAGCCACTCCGTCCGCCCCGGCGGCGTCCCCCCAAAGCACCTCTCGGCCGCCTGAGGTGATACCCCCCCGCGCTCCGGCCCAGGGCAATGCCAAACCCGAGAAATGGAACAGCCGTCCCGCCTCATTGCCAGCGCAACCCAGGGCGCAGAGTGGGGCCAACACCCACGCTGTCAACAAGGTAGCCAACGCGAAGCGGGGCGCCCGCGCCTTCGGCCAGGCCTTGCTGGGGCCGTTTACCCATGCCGGCAGCATTCTCTGGCTGGAGATTACCGGGCTGTTTTTCGCCCTGTTCACCCTTTTCTTCGTGCAGAGCATCTACCGTGTGCATTCCGCGTGGCGACAAGGAGCGGAGCATGGCCACCTGCTCCTCTACTGCGCTCTGGCACTTCTCTTCGCGTGGTTTTCAGCCAGTTCGTTTCTGCGCGCCCGGCGCAAGAGTAAGCATGGCCCGTTTGCAAGGTAGAAAGCCGGTCTACCAGCCGGACGATTTGGCTGGCTTCGACCCGGACCGCGATCTGGGCTCTCCGGGCGAGTTCCCGTTCACCCGGGGCATCCGGCCCAACATGTACCGCGACCGCCGGTGGACCATGCGCCAGTACTCCGGCATGGGTGACGCGGAGCAATCCAACCGGCGCTACCGGTTTCTTCTCGAACAGGGCGGCAACGGACTTTCTGTTGCCTTCGATCTACCGACACAGATCGGCTACGATTCGGACTCCTCCTGGGCGGCGGGCGAGGTAGGCCGGGCCGGGGTGGCCATCGACTCCATCGAAGACATGGAACGGCTCTTCGCCGGGATCCCCCTCGATACCATTTCTACTTCCATGACCATCAATGCCACGGCGAGCATCCTGCTTGCCCTGTATGTGGCGGCCGCCAGGCGGTCGGGGGCAAAGGTGGAGTCGCTCAGCGGCACGATACAAAACGACATCCTCAAGGAGTACGTCGCCCGCGGCACCTACCGGTACCCACTGCAACCCAGCCTGCGCCTGATGACCGACGTGTTTGCCTGGAGCGAGGAATACCTGCCCGCCTGGAACCCCATTTCCGTTTCCGGATACCACATACGCGAGGCCGGCGCGACCGCGATGCAGGAGGTCGCTTTTACCCTGGCCAACGGGTGTGCCTACCTTGCGGCGGCACGCGACGCCGGTCTCGACGTCGAGAAGTGTGCAACGCGCTTTTCTTTCTTTTTTGCCGCGCACAATGATCTATTCGAAGAAGTCGCCAAGTTCCGCGCTGCACGCCGGCTCTGGGCACGCCTGCTCAAAGAGCAGTTCGACATACATGACCCACGCGCCCTGGCACTGCGTTTCCACACGCAGACCGGCGGCTCCACGCTGACCGCCCAGCAACCCGAGAACAATATCGTCCGCACAACCTTGCAGGCTCTGGCAGCCATTCTTGGGGGTACCCAGTCGCTGCACGTCAGCAGCTACGATGAGGCGCTCGCTCTACCCACGGCCGAGTCCGCTCGCCTCGCTGTGCGTACCCAGCAGATTCTGGCAAACGAATCCGGCGTAGCTGAGACCTCCGACCCGCTGGGTGGCTCTTACTACGTGGAGTCGCTCACTTGTGCTATCGAGCAAGGCGCACGGTCTTACCTCGAACGGATCGATGCGGGCGGGGGAATGTTGGCCGCCATCCAGGGGGGTTGGGTGCAGCGGGAGATCGAAGCAGCTGCTTATCTCCATCAGCAATCCGTAGATGCGGGAGAAACAGTCGTGGTCGGGGTGAACCGGTTCACCCACCTCGGGGAAGAGGCGGCGACTCTCGCCACGGGGGCGCTCGACGAAACGATAGAGGCCACCCAGATTGAGCGCGTCCGCGCGCTCCGCGCGCGCCGCGATCCCCAACGCTGGCAGGCAGCGGTCGACCGCGTCACAGAGCACGCCCGCACGACCAGCAATGTCATGCCCGCCATCCTCGAAGCGGTCGAGAGCTACGCAACCGTAGGCGAAATTGCCAACGCTCTCTGCAGGGTTTTTGGCGAGTACCAGCCCCGCTGATCAGTGTTTCCGAAAGGAACTACAGTCCGCGGCTGTGGGCGCCTGCGCCGCGATGGCCGGCATCGTTGAAAAGTTTAGAGGATGTTCACTGCGCGCGCGGCCAGCAAAGCAAGCGTCGACAGGGAAATACTCGATTGGGTCATCATCAGCGCCTTGGCCCAGCGGGAGAGCACCGGCGAGTCGGTCGGCGAGAAGGCGGTACTCGTGTTGAAAGCCAGAAACAGATAGTCGACAAAACCGGGAGTCCAACCCTGGTCCACAGGTTTGCCCGTCTGCGGGGCAATCGTCATCTGGGGGAATAGAAAATCTCCTGATGCGTGCTTTTCGCGCGCGTTGCGAGCGTGTGGGCCGCCCGCATCCAGACGCCAGTACCACGAAGCAAATACCAGGATGTTCGTCACCCAGAGCGCCGCAGCCGACCGCAGCAGGATCCCAGGCGACAATTGGTGACGGGGGAGAGAGCGAACCAGCAGCCACAGGGACCACAGCATCGCCGACGTAATCAAACCCAGCAGGATGTACCCCAGCACCTGGTTGACAGCAAATGACCCCCGATGCCGGGCGATGAGCAAAGGCGCCAACATCAGGGCCACTACCACCAGCAAGAGCCACGAAGGGCCAAACGTCAGTGGTTCAGGAAGGGCAAGATGTAAACCGCCCACCGCCAGAACAGTAATCGCCGCGGGCCATGGGGGTTCAGGAGCTCTGCTGGGTTTTACCGGATCAAGGGCCATAGGGTTCTCGAAACAGCTTACTGCCTGCACGTCTGGAATCGTTCCCCCAACCTGTATCCGCGCAGTTATAATTCGGTGGCCATGAAGAAGCCGATCTCGTCGTACCGTGTTCCCTTCGCGCTGTGCTTTGGCCTGTCTCTTACCCTGCTTATGACCGACGCTTCCGCTGTTCCCGCAACGCCCGTACAGACCTTTCTGGTAGCCACAAACCAGGGGGGCCGCGATCTCAGCATCATTGACCCGGTCACGGCGAAGCAGCTTGCCACCGTGCCGGAAGAAGGCGTCACCGGGCATGAGGTAGCCACCTCGCCCGACGGCCGTCTGGCTTACGTACCCATTTATGGCGACTCCGGCGTCGGCAGAGCCGGCACGGATGGCCGCGAGATGGTGGTGATTGATATCGCCAGCCGCAAGATCGTTGGCAAGGTGGACTTCGGCCACGGCGTACGTCCCCATTGCCCGGTCTACGACCACGCCAGCGGTTTGCTCTACGTCACGACGGAACTGGACAACACCGTGACCGCCATCGATCCGAAGACACTGAAGATCGTCGGCACGATCCCCACCGGGCAAAAGGAATCGCACATGCTCGTGCTCTCGCGCGATGGCCGGTTTGGGTATACGGCCAATGTGGGCGCCGGCACCGTTTCCGTTTTGGATATGAAGGCCCACAAGACGATCGCCGTCATTCCGATCTCCAAGGTGACGCAGCGCATCGCCATTTCGAACGACGACAAGATGGTGTTTACTTCCGACCAGACCAAGCCCCAGTTGGCTGTGATCGATACAGCGACCAACAAGATCAAAACCTGGGTGCCATTGCCCGACCTGGGTTATGGAACTTCGCCCACACCCGACGGCCGTTTCTTGCTCGTGACGATGCAGCATGCCAACAAGCTTGCCGTGGTTGATCTCTCCAGCCTGACCGTGGTGCGCACGGTGGATGTTCCGGAGGATCCGGTCAAGGTATTGGCCCGGCCCGACGGCAAGATCGCATACGTTTCCTGCTCCAAGGCAAAACAGATCGCGGCTGTCGATCTGTCACAGTGGACCGTACAGTCGAAGATTGATGCCGGCCCGGGCGTCGATGGGCTGGCCTGGGCGGCTCCTGCCCAGACGGGGCCGCATTCGCACCGCCAGTCGCCTGCAGGGAACAAGATCCCCAAGTAGGGTGGAAGCGTGGACAGCTCGGCCCAAGGTTGGTAAAAACGCCGAGGGTGCCCCATACAAGCCGCAGTTGGCTTGTGTGGGCAACGCTGCCCGCCCTAAAGGGCCGGTACTACCCCAAAATCAAGAGTTGCAACAGATGGTTCGCAGCATTTCGCTCTATTTCGTTCTATTTCGCGAGTTCCCTTCCCCGCTCAAAGCAAAGAGCTTTCGCACCCTCCATTCCACAACAACGGCTCGTAGTCTCATCACAGAAATGGTGTACGCGTCCGTGCTACCGTGGAGTTTCAGGTACTTTTCCTAAAGGAATTCACCGTGTCCTCATCCGCTGGCCTCTCCGCCCCCGCCCTACGCAAGACCGCACTCAACGCTGTCCACCGCCAACTCGGGGCAAAAATGGTCGATTTTGGCGGATGGGACATGCCCGTCGAGTACTCCGGCATCACCGCCGAGCACATGGCGGTCCGCACCGGCGTAGGGCTGTTCGACGTGAGCCACATGGGCGATATCCAGTTCCGCGGCCCGGGCTCGCTGGCTGCCATCCAGGCCCTCTCGATGAACGATGCGTCGAAGCTGTCCATCGGGCAAGCGCACTATTCGGCCATGCTCTATCCGCAGGGAACATTCGTCGACGACATCCTGGTGCACAAGTTCAGTGACAACGACTACCTGCTGGTCATCAACGCCGGCACGCGTGAAAAGGATTATCAGTGGATCCGCTCGCAGGTTGGCGCCTTTGCCGGCGTGCACATCAGCGACTACAGCGACCACTACACCCAGCTCGCCATTCAGGGTCCGCGCGCGGCAGAAACGCTGGCAAAGCTTACCAAGACTGACCTCAGCAAGATCAAGAACTACTGGTTCACCTGGGGCACCGTTTGCGGCGTGTACAACACGCTCATCGCGCGTACCGGCTACACCGGAGAAGACGGATTCGAAATCTACATACCTTCCGATGAAGCGACCAGCGCCCGGGTATGGAACGAGATCCTCGAAGCCGGTAAGGAATTCGGCATCCTGCCCTGCGGCCTCGGAGCACGCAACACGCTGCGCCTCGAAAGCTCCATGGCTCTCTACGGCCACGAGATTTCCGAGGACATCAACCTCTTCGAAGCCGGCCTCGAACGCTTCGCCAAGCTGGGCAAGGGAAATTTTGTCGGTTCGCAGGCACTGCTTGAGATCCAGAAGAGCGGAGGCCCCAGGCGCAAGCTGGTCGGCCTGGAAATGATCGACCGCGGCATCGCGCGGGACGGCTACAAGGTCTGCAGCCTCGAAGGCGAAGAGATCGGCTACGTCACCAGCGGTTCCCCTTCTCCCTTCCTGAAAAAGAACATCGCCCTGGCTTACGTGCCGGTCGACCGCACCGAGGCGGGAACTGAGGTCGCAGTGCTGGTGCGCGGAAACCTGGTGAAAGCCAAAGTGGTGCCCACACCGTTCTACCGCCGGGTGAGAAAGCCCTTGCAGACGAGTCCTGTTTAAGCTGTATCCAGAGCAGCTTTTTCTTGATTAGCCTCAAAGCCCATCCCTGCACCGTGCCTGAGCAAGCGATTGACTTGACCCCAAACCGTAAAATGAAAGAGGAGATCGAGACGGATGAGTTACCCAGCAACCTACCGCTACACCAAAGAGCATGAATGGATCGATGCAGGGGCAGGCAAAGTCGGCATCACCGATTACGCCCAGAGCACCCTGGGAGACATCGTTTTTGTCGAGCTGCCGAAGGTCGGCTCCAAGCTGGAAAAGGGCAAAGTGTTTGGCAGTGTTGAGTCGGTCAAGGCAGTCTCCGATCTCTACTCGCCTGTAAGCGGCACGGTACTCGAAGTAAACGAGGAACTCGCCACCGCTCCGGAAAAGATCAATGCCGGCGCCCACGAAGCCTGGATCCTCAAAGTGGAAATCGCTGATCCCGCGGAAGTCGGCCAGCTGCTCGACGCGGCAGCCTACGAGACGTTCGTCAAAGAAGAAACCCACTAAAGCTCTACCCGCGGGTTTGTGTAACCACCACCGTGCTCTAAAGGACTTGCACATGCGCTATTTGCCAAAATCGCCGGGCGAACGGATCGAGATGCTGAAGCAGATCGGTGCGAGTTCCATCGACGATCTCTTTTCCACCATTCCGCAGGAATATCGGCTGACCCGCGACCTGGAAGTACCCCGCCAGATGGCCGAGTCGGAAATCGTCGAATACTTCCGCAACGCTTCGGCCAACAGCGCTTCCGGCTACTCCAGCTTTCTCGGCGCCGGCGCCTACCGCCACTACCGGCCGGTGATTATCGATTCTCTCGTCCAGCGCGGTGAGTTCCTCACCTCGTACACGCCTTACCAGGCGGAGATTACCCAGGGAACCCTGCAGGCCATCTTCGAGTTCCAGACCATGATCTGCGAGCTCACAGGCATGGAGATCGCCAACGCCTCCATGTACGACGGTTCTACCGGCGCTGCCGAATCCGTCACCATGGCAGTGCGTATTACCCGCCGCCACGGGCGTCTTCGTCGCCAAAACGGTTCATCCCGAATACCGCGAAGTGATGCATACCTACGCGCAGCATCAGGGACTGGGTGCGGCCACCCTCGGCTACGGCGAAGATGGCCGGCTCGATCTGGCCGCCCTTGAGCAAAGCGTCACGGAAGAAACCGCCTGCGTGCTGGTGCAGTCACCCAACTTCTTCGGCGTGATCGAAGATATTCCGGCGATCGCCGAGATTGTTCACAAGAAGGGCGCCCTGCTGGTCGTCTGCATCGCCGAGGCCATTTCGCTCGGCGCGGTGCGGCCTCCGGTAGAAGCCGATATCGTGTCGCTCGAAGCGCAGTCGTTCGGCGTAGCGCTCAGCTACGGTGGCCCTTACTGCGGCGTGATTGCGGCCAAGGAAAAGTATCTGCGGCAGATGCCTGGACGGCTGGTGGGCGAGACCGTCGACAGCGAAGGCCGGCGCGGCTTCGTGCTCACCCTCTCCACACGTGAGCAGCATATTCGCCGCGAGAAGGCTACCTCGAACATCTGCACCAACCAGGCGCTGGTGGCGCTGATGGCCACCATCTACCTCGTCGTCTACGGCAAAGAAGGCGTGCGCGAGTTGGCCCTGCACAACCTGGCCAAGGCCAACTACGCCGCGCAACAGTTTGCCACCATCGGCGGATCGCGGCTGCTCTTCGCCGGCTCTCCCCGGTTCCATGAATTTGTGCTCGAAACCCCGGAATCACCCGAGCGGCTCAATGCGCTGCTTCTGAAAGAGAAGGTGATTGGCGGCCTGCCGCTGAATCGCTGGTATCCCGAACTGGGCAACGCCAGCCTGTGGTGCACGACAGAACTGAACACACGCGCACAAATCGACCAGGCCGTTTCGCTCCTGCAGCACGCCTCTGAAGAGGCGCTCACCCGGGCTTGAAAGGTATCGCCATGGCAACCACCACGAATGAACCCGTCGCCGGTACGACTGCCACGCCCTTTGAAGGCGTTCGCCGCAAGGTCAGCGCGCACCTGAGCCAGAACGAGGCTCTGATTTTTGAAAAATCTTCCCCGGGCAAGAAGGCCTACAAGATGCCACCGCTCGATGTGCCTGAAGTGGATGCTCGAGCCTTATTGGGCGAAGCCGCGCGCGGCGACCTGGGCATGATGCCCGAACTGAGTGAAATCGAAATCATTCGCCACTTCACGCGCCTCTCTACCTGGAACTACGCCATCGATCTCGGCATGTATCCGCTGGGCAGTTGCACGATGAAGTACAACCCGCGCGTGAACGAATTTGTCTCCCGGCTTGAAGGCATCGCCGAAGCTCATCCCTACCAGCCTGAGTTCCTGTCGCAGGGCGCGCTGGAAGTGATGCGCCTTCTTCAATCCTGCCTGCTCGATATCACCGGGATGGATGCGATCACGCTGCAGCCGGCGGCCGGAGCGCATGGAGAGTTCACCGGCATCCTGCTGGTGCGTGCCTACCATCAGTCCAAGGGAAACCCGCGCACCAAGATCATCATTCCCGACTCCGCCCACGGAACAAACCCGGCCACCGCTGCCATCTGCGGCTACCAGGTGGAGAACCTTCGCTCCAACTCGCTGGGCATGGTGGACGTGGCCCAGCTCGAGCAGATCGTCACCGAAGACACGGCCGCGCTGATGCTGACCAACCCCAGCACCATCGGCGTGTTCGAGAGCGAGATTCACAAGATCGCAGACATTCTCCACGCGAAAGGCGCCCTCCTGTACATGGATGGCGCCAACATGAACGCGCTGGTGGGCAAGACGCGCCCCGGTGATTTCGGTGTGGACGTGATGCACCTGAATCTGCACAAGACCTTCTCGACTCCGCACGGGGGCGGTGGACCCGGTTCCGGGCCGGTAGCGATGAAAAAGATACTGGAGCCATTTCTGCCGGCCCCGGTAGTCGTCGAAGGCGAACTGGACGAGCAGGGCCGCCGCATGCTGCGGCTGGACTATAACCGCCCTCACTCCGTTGGGCGGGTACGCATGTTCTACGGCAACTTCGGCATGTTCGTCCGCGCACTCGCCTACATCATGGCGAACGGCCCGGACGGTCTGCGCCAGACGACGGAAGACGCCGTGCTCAACGCCAACTACATCCGCAAGAACCTGGAAGATGTCTACGAGCTGCCCTACCGCACGCCCACGCTGCATGAGGTGGTTTTCAGCGATCGCCGCCAGACGCAAAAGGGCGTAAAGACCGGCGACATAGCCAAGCGCCTGATCGACTATGGCTTCCACCCCTACACCACTTCGTTTCCGCTGATCGTTCCTGGCGCGCTGATGATCGAGCCGACCGAAAGCGAATCGAAGGAAGAGCTCGACCTCTTCATCGACGCCATGCGGCAGATAGCCCGCGAGGCAGAGGAGAACCCGGAACTGGTGCTGCACGCACCCCATGCCACGCGCATCTCGCGCCTGGACGAGGTGATGGCCGCTCGCAAGCCAGTTCTGCGCTACACCAAACCGTCAGACCAGAAAAAGTCCTAGACTTGCAGAGGAAGCCCGGTACCCATCCTTCGCGTTGAGTTCGCGAAGGGTGGGATGCCAACGGCTCCGAGTGCCACTTCCAACCCAACCGGCCAACCGCCCGGAAAGCAGGAAACATGCCCGCACCCCAAGCTGCCATTGCCCAACGGCGTGAAGATCTGGAACGTTTCGAGTTCATGATGGGCGCGGAGCGGGGCCGCCTTGCCGTCACGCTCGACATGCTGACCGATGCCCTGATCCTTATCGGGCAGCACGGAGTCTATTGCGTCTCCACCCGCAACCCCTCAAAACCCATGCTCGATCTGGAAGCGGTTCTGGCTGAAATTGGAGGGGCGAAAGAGCTGATTCAGTCCGTGATGGAGCAGCTCCGTTTGAAGAGCGAAAGCGCCCAACCACGGTAAACCGTCCGAACCGGTCGCCTCTGTTGTATCCTTAGGTTGCGCGCCCGTAGCTCAGCTGGATAGAGCGAACGCCTCCGGAGCGTTAGGTCGGGAGTTCGAATCTCTCCGGGCGCACCATATGAGCAGTTCCGCCCCTGCCTCTTCAATTGCTTGGCGCACCTCGTTGACCTTGTGCGAACTGAGGTTATCCATCACTACCAGGTTGCCTGGCTTCAGCGCCGGACACATCACTTGCTCGACGTAGGCGAGGAAGATGTCGGCATCGGTGACCTCTTCGATGGTCATGGTTGCAACCATGCCGCGCAGGCTCATCGCGCCGAGAATGGTCATGATTCTCCAGTGCCCGCCGGGTGTGGCTTCATGGATGCGCCGGCCTCCGACGCAACGCCCGCGAAGCCGGGTCATCGAGGTCGTGACACCGCTTTCGTCCAGGAAAATCAGGCGTTCCGGCGGCGTCGCACGGATGTGTTGGAGGAACTGCTCGCGCTTGATCCGGTTGGCTTCCGTGTCGCGTTCGTTGGCGTGGAGCGACTTTTTTTCAACCGCAGCCCCAGCTTTTTCACCCACCGCCGCACCGAAGACCGACTTGCCGAAACGCCTTTTTCGGTGGCGATCTTCTTCCTGCACATCGCGGCACTCATCAAAACATAGTTGCCGCGCAAGGCCCGTTACCACTTCAACCCTTGAATAGCCAGGGATTAATGACTGGCACGCCTAACGCCACAAACGGATGGGTATCTCTGGTGGCTACCGTAAATCCATGCACCGCGGCAATGGCTGCGATTTGACCATCTGATACTGAGATTGTTCGGCCGGAGGCCCGTGCCTTCCCTACGAGCCGCGCGTACGCAATCGCAGCAGGCTGATCAAACGGCAGAATACGTAAACCGAAAAGGCGTTCTACGAGCTTGGCCAGCGATGTATCAAGCCCATCTTTGCGCTTACCGTCCGGCATGATTTCGATGCCGAGCAGCAACTCGGAAAGGCTAGTCACCGTCAGGTACAACGTCTCTGCCACCTGCTGGTCAAGCCAGCTCTTCACGGCAGGGTCGCCGGTGGCTCTCATTGGCTCTGAGACCACATTCGTATCGAGGATAATCATTCGAAAGATGGGGGATTGCTGGGCGTTTGCTCTCTCTCCACCTCAAGATCCAGGCCCCCGATGCGGCGTCCGAAGGCGGCGAGTTCCGATCCTATCTTGATGCGGGTTTCAGGGCGCACAGCGTCCTCTAGAATTTCTCGGATCTCAGCTTCTGTACTTCGCCCATGTTGAGCAGCACGCATCCTGAGTGCGCGGTGAGTTTCTTCAGGTAAATTTCGCACTGTGACCACTGGCATCTGACATCACCCCCGGACTAACACAGTCAATGACAGCAACCTATGTGTTAATGATAGCAACATCTGGGTCCGCATCGCCACCCGATCTGGATAGTCGAAGCTTTCCCTCTTCCAGGTGAAGCCGCAGCTTCTGATACCTGAAGAGATACCACGCCCCTACAGCCGCCGCTGCGAACCCCGAAGCTGAGCCGATGCCGAGCGCCCAGCGCGGACCGAACCGGTCTGCCGCCCAGCCAACAATCGGTGCACCGAGCGGGGTACCACCCACCGCGATGGCCAGCAGAATTGCCATGACCCTTCCGCGCATGGCAGGTTCTGTCGCAAGCTGCACCGTGCTATTCACCGTGGTGGTAAAGGTTTGCGCGGCCACACCAATCAGCACGAGCACAAGACCGAAGAGCCAGTAGTTGGGCATGAAGGCGGCCAGCGCGCAACCGGAACCGAAGGCCGCGGCGCCAGTCAACAGAACGGCCATCTGCGGTTTCTCGCGCCGGGCGGCAAGCAGCGCGCCGGTCACTGAGCCAACCGCCATCAGCGAAGACAGCAGCCCGTATTGGCTCGCCCCGGCGCGAAATGCCGTAACCGACATGGTGGCAATAAAGATAGGGAAATTCAACCCAAATGTCCCCACGATACAAATCATGAGCAGCATAGCTTTCAGGTCAGGCCGGCTCCAGACATAGCGAAACCCTTCCGCCAGGCTTCCCCGCGTGCGGGCCGCCTTCTCCATGCGGTGAAGCTCATGCAGGCGCAGCAGACTCAACGAACACAGCACGGCCACGAATGAGGCTGCGTTGATCAGGAAGACCCATCCAGAGCCCACGCCGGCAATCAGCACACCTGCCGCTGCTGGGCCAATCATGCGTGCAGCATTGAACGAAGTAGAGTTGAGCGCCACTGCGTTCCCGACATGCGCTTCTACCACCAGTTCCGAGACGAACGTTTGCCGCGCCGGTGCGTCGAAGGCCGTGACACAACCCAGCAGGAAGGCAAACACGTACACCTGCCACAACTGAACCATGCCGGCAACCGTGAGAAGGCCCAACCCCAGTGCCAGTGCTCCCTGTGACGCTTGCGTGGTAAACAATAGCTTCCGCCGATCGAGATGGTCGGCGGCAAAGCCGGTCAGTGGCAGTAGCAAAACCTGGGGGCCGAACTGCAGCGCCATCACGATACCCACCGCGGTGGCATTGTGGTGCGTAAGCTGCGTGAGCACGAGCCAATCCTGGGCTGTACGCTGCATCCACGTGCCCACGTTGGAGATGAGCGCCCCGATGGCCCACATGCGGTAGTTGAATACCCGCAGGGATCGGAACGTACTTGTCAGCGGATCGCTCACGCGCGCGTCTTCTCAAGCAGAGCAATGATCTCTTCGGCCGTACCTGTTTCACCCAGACGAGGGAAAATACGCGCAATGCTGTTGTGGTGCGCATCCGCATCCCTATCGGTCATGGCATCCAGAGCAAGCGTGACGTGGAAGCCAAGCTCGTACGCCTGGCGGGCCGTAGACTCGACACCTATACTCGTGGCAACGCCGGCGATCACCACTTGCGTCACACCAAGCTTCTTAAGGTGATCTGCCAGGCTTGTACTGGCAAAGGCTCCCCACGTACGCTTGGTCACCGTGTGATCCGTAGGCGACTGCTTCAACTCGGGAACAAACTCTGTCCATCCGTCAGGAAATTTCAGGTTGCGGGGAGGCTGCTCTGTTCGGCCCGGTGCTCCAGCATCTACATTGACCAGCACCACCGGCAAACCATGCCGGCGGAATTGATCGGCTAACGCAGCCGCTTTCCTGACGATCTCATCCACCGGATGTACGGTGGGCAATGCAAGAATCCCCTTCTGCAAATCGATAACGATCAATGCCGTCTTCGGGTCGAGCGTGGTCAATGCCATCCTGTTCCCCTTCGCTGGAGCGTGACACAAAGGCTAAGGGTGCCCCAGACAAGCCGGTAGTTGGCTTGTCTGGGCAACGCTGCTCGCCTCTGACCGCTTCAATTCGCCTCTGAACCGCTTAGAAAAGGAGCGGGTTCAGCCCGGCCGTAATAGCCTCCGAGGAAACACCGCCCAAATGTATTTACGACCGAGTCTCCGTCACCACTACGTATCAGCCAAACGCTTGAGCAGCGCCAGAGCGGACGTGAGCTCTTCCCGCTCCTTCCGCGTAAGCTCCATACGGATAACCCGAAACAACCAATCTTCCTTGGCTGCCCGGCTACTTTTGAACAATTCCCGACACGCTGCCGTCAGCGACAATATGGTTCGCCGTCCATCTCCAGGATCAGGCGAGCCACTGACCAGCCCGGCCGACTGTAACGCGGCAACGGTAGCACCCATGGACTGTGAGCGGACCCCTTCGCCGCGCGCCAATTCCGTCACGGTCGCCGGTCCGTCGCGCTCCAACCGCAGAAGAACTGACTTCTGAGAACCTGTCAGATCTTGCGCATGCGACTGTTCCCGCAGCCTCCGATTTAATTGTCCGAGCACAACACGCATCTCTCCGGCTAACGCCAGCGTTCGCGCGGCACCGGCATCGTTCCGCATTCTGCCCACACCAATACTCTACCAGATAGAAAGGTAAACTGTGTAGTTTACCTTCCCATATGGGCTCACTTCTGCGCACCTGGGATTTAGCGTTCTGAGTGATGACCACGAATTTCGCGCTCCCCTTCATGTCTAGATGTGGTGAGGTAACATGGCTGACGAGGAATCTCAATAGATGCTTATCGCTACAGCAAGACCAGCCAAAATGCTTTTCCACCTGAAGCAGGCACTTTGTCTTTGGATTACTTCCATGCTTGTCTGCGTTTGCGCGGCAGCCCAAAGATCAGCAACCATTCCTCCCCACGGCAAACTGGTTCCGCTCTTCAATGGCAAAGACTTTACGGGCTTCGATACATGGCTGCAGGCCCAGGGACTGAATCACGATCCTGAAAAGATTTTCCAGGTCGAAAAGGGTGTAATCCACGTCTCGGGAAATGATTTCGGCGGTATTGTTACGCAGGAGGAACACGAAAACTACTACCTGCGCGCGCAATTCAAGTGGGGCGAGAAAACCTGGCAGGACCGCGTAGGCAAAGCCCGAGACTGTGGAATCCTCTACAACATCACCGGCCCGCTGCAAACCGACACCAAGGGAGTGTGGCCCCGTGCTTTCGAGTTTCAGATCATCGAAGGCGGCACCGGAGACATTTGGGTGGTGAAGGGTGCCAGCCTCAAAGTCAAAGGCCAGCTGGTAAGCAGTGAAGGCGTCGAAGGTGGACACGAGTATGTGAAGTCACGCAGGTTCGGCGGAGGCCCGTGGCAAAATGTAACCGGCTTTCGCGACCCGGCCGGCGAAGTGGAAAAGCCACATGGCCAATGGAACCAGCTTGAACTGGTGGTAGACCATGACCATGTAACCTACTTCGTGAATGGAAATTTGGTGAACGAGGCCACCGACCTGAACGCGGCCAAAGGAAAGATCCTTTTCCAGACCGAGGGGGCTGAGACTTACTATCGCAAGATCGAGATCGCTCCCCTCAAGTAGAGAACGTTCTCCGGGGTGGGTTCACTTGGTAAATTTCGTTTGCAATCCCTAACGGCATGCTCCATTCAGGATGAGCGAGCATGCCTTGCCGGGTGCATATCTTCTAGGGCTCTGTGGGTGTGACGGCTGTCGCCTCTTCCACGACTCTGAAATGGCCGTTGTCGAGTTTCGTGAGGGTGGGGGCATAGGTCCCAAGAAGTTCGCGCCTCCACCATACCCCGCTCGTGCGTTTCTCTTCCATTGTCGAAAACCAGTATTGCCAGAGCACGGCGCGCACGAAATGGGGAGGCGCATCCGAGAAAGGATTGCCGGCAAACAATCCCAGCACCGCGCGGTCATTTTCCAATAGCCGCTCTTCGGTCCGGGGAACCATCGGATTCTGCTGCCATGAACCGAGAGAGGCGAACCAGAGATTCCAATCAAAGCGAGGTTGGTAGGGAGCATAGATGCGTGGCCGCTCGCCAACGTCCTGCGGCTTGTAGGCAAATGGATAAGCGATCCAATGCGCGCCGTCATTGGAACCCTGGAATTCAATCTCATAGCGATGCGGTGTCATCACAGCAAACAGGCCATATTGGTTCGCAATGCGAAAGGGGTAAAGCCACGCCACAGGAGTGGTGGGAAGCGGGACGTCGCGCCAGAACATCTGTATTTGCAAAACTGCCGTCGCATAGAAAACCCATGTAAGCGCAATGGCTGCCATGCGCTGCCGGAAACGGCTGAGAGCGTAAAACGGCAAAGTCTGGTTCCCTACTTCACCCTCTGCAGCCAAGTCCTCGCCTAAATCTTCGCCGCTCCCTGCGGGTGCGACGAGGGCCTTGCTCTGCAATTCATCTCGCCAGTGCGGCGGCATAAACCGCTGCAAGAATGTGTCATCCAACAGCAGCACAGCCAGCACCAGCACCAGGTAGTTGAGAAAGGCGTAGTTCGCAGTGGCAATCACGACCACCTGCCAGATGGTAACGACGAAAAAGCAAATGGTCTTCCATCGGCCAGCAAGCAAAGCCATCCATACGAGAACCAATTCCATGACCAGCGTCAGCGCAGCGCATGCAAAGTGAAACCAATGCGGAAGATGTTGCAGATACCAACCAATCCAGCTGGGTAGGGGGCCGTTCTGGTAGTACTCGTAGAGCGCGGTCATATTGCGCCAGGTCGGGTCGCCACTCTCCAGTTTGACCACGCCCGATTGGAAGTAGATACGAAACCATTCCCACAAGAGCAGCAACAGCGCAGCGCGCATGGGCGGATCTTTCATGCCAAGGCCTGGACGTAAGCCCGATGGTGCAAGAAACAGCGAAACAAAGCCGGCTTCCAGCAACATTCCATCCGATTGGTACCCTGAGAAGTCCCGCGCCGCACTCACAAAAGAGAGAAAACAGACGAAGCAGATCAGCAGCATGGCACGCGGCCACACATTGGCAATCAGAGCGATCGAAGCGATCAGGCCGCTCCAACAAACGGCCATCAGTAAATGGTCACCGCTCGAGAACCAGAGCAAGGTTGGCGTGTACCAGAAGCGAAGCATTCCCAGGCCACGCACCGCCTGCAGATATTCCGCCGCGGGCAGAATGCCTTGCTCACCGATAAGACCGCGCACCTGAAACAGCAGCGCGAAGAAGGCTGAAAAGTAAATCAGGCCAAGCGCACGCAGAAAAAGCCAGCGGGCGGCGAAGTGGTTTCGAGAACCGTACTCCGGCTCGAAGAGATAGCGATATAGGCTCCTGGCACTCGGCATCGCAGGCTTTCTCGTGCCCACTTGGATGAAGCAGGCCACGGGTACTGGCTTCGCTCTCAAGCATAGCGCTATGCTGCAATCAGACCTGCATCTGATCTGCGTCGGACCAAAGGGTCTGAAACGCATCGCGAATCGCTACACTGGGAGCGGCTGGGCATCCATGAAAACCGCCACCATCATCGGCTCCGGACCAAACGGCCTTTCGGCAGCGATCGTACTTGCCTCGGCTGGAATACAAACGACGGTCGTCGAACGGAATCCACGGATTGGCGGCGCTTGTTCCACTGCGGAGACGACACTGCCAGGGTATCGTCACGACCTGGGCTCGTCGGTTTTCCCAATCGGCATCGCCAGCCCTTTTTTCCGCTCCCTGCCCATCACGATTCCCTGGATCCACCCCTCAGCACCCTGTGCCCATCCGCTCGATGATGGCACGGCCGTGCTGCTCGAACACTCGATCGAACATACTCTCGATCATCTCGACGCGTGCGATCGAAAAAAATACCATTCGTTGCTCGCTCCCTTCGCCGAACGTTTTGCCGAGCTTGCTCCAGATCTGCTGGGCCCGATCCTGCACGTCCCGAGACATCCGCTTCTGCTATCGCGCTTTGGTTTGTCTGCTTTGTTGCCGGCCGCATCGCTCGCGCGTTCCCGCTTTTCGGGCATGCGTGCTCGCGCGTTGTTCGCGGGCATGGCAGCTCACTCGGTTCTGCCGCTGGAGCGGGATGGTTCGGCCGCCACCGCTCTCGTACTCATGGCGGCCGGCCACGCGAGCGGCTGGCCCATCGTCCAGGGCGGCGCACAGATGCTTACCGATGCGCTCGCCCGCCATCTGGAATCGCTTGGCGGCCGCGTGGAGACCGGCCGTGAGATCACGGAACTTCCTCATGCGGATCTTGTCCTTGCCGGCGTCACGCCACGTCAATTCCTGCACATCGCCGGCTCTGCGTTACCTTCGGTGTACCGTCGCAAACTGGAAAAGTTTCGGTACGGAGCCGGTACCTTCAAGATTGACTACGCGCTCAACGCGCCCATTCCCTGGACAGCGAAAGAGTGCTCACGCGCAGCCACGGTTCATGTCGGTGGGACGCTCGAAGAAATCATCGCTTCCGAGCGAAGCTTCAGCTCTGGCGCCCCTTTTATCCTGCTCGTGCAGCCTTCTCTGTTCGACTCTTCACGCGCTCCGAAAAATCACCACACAGCCTGGGCATATTGCCATGTGCCGAACGGCAGTAACCTCGATCGCCTCAGCGAGATGGAAGCACAGATCGAACGGTTTGCCCCCGGCTTTCACGATTGTGTGGTCGCGCGTTCGATCTCTCCTCCTGCCGCACTCGAGCAATGGAATCGCAATTTGATCGGCGGCGATCTCGCGGGCGGAAGAATGAATCTCGGTCAATTGCTCTTCCGCCCCACGGCATCGCTCTACAAGACGCCGCTGAACGGTGTTTACCTCTGCGGCGCCTCGACCCCTCCGGGAGGAGGCGTACACGGCATGTCAGGCTTTCACGCGGCTAGGGCTGCTCTGCGGGAAGTAAGAAATTGAGCCGTCGTGCCGGCAGAATGCGGCGGTATTGAGGATCGGCGGCGCCTGAAGGCTTCTCATCCTTCCACCCCCACCGAGGCCGCTGTAGCATGAAAATAGATGGCACGCGTCTCTAAACCGAAGCGAATGCTATCTCCGAACATCCAATAGACCATGAGTTCATCCGATTCTTCCACAATCGCGACGCCCGGCACCTCTGGCTCGGCCAGTCAAACGGTCGCTTTCGGCTTTGCAAACACCTATGCGCATTTGCCCGAAAATTTCTACGCTCGCGTTCATCCGACACCGGTAGCGGCCCCCCGTCTGATCAAGCTCAATGAGAAGCTGGCCCAACATCTGGGCACTCGATCCGGAAGCGCTGGCCAGCCCGGAAGGCATCGAGATCCTCTCGGGCAACCGTGTAGCCGATGGTTCCGAACCTCTGGCGCAGGCTTACGCCGGACATCAGTTCGGCCAATACGTGCCGCAGCTTGGAGACGGCCGTACCAATCTGTTGGGTGAGGTGATCGGGGTCGACGGAGTTCGTTACGACGTCCAGCTCAAGGGCTCCGGTCCCACTCCCTTTTCCCGGCGTGGCGACGGTCGAGCCGCGCTCGGTCCGGTACTGCGTGAGTACATCGTGAGCGAGGCCATGGCGGCACTGGGCGTGCCAACCACTCGGGCTCTGGCAGCCGTGATCACAGGCGAGCGAGTGTTTCGCGAAACGGTGTTGCCCGGAGCCGTGTTCACGCGGGTCGCAGCAAGCCATCTTCGCGTCGGCACCTTTCAATATTTCGCCGCACAGGGAGACGCAGAATCAACCCGCACGCTAGCCGGCTACGCCATCGCCCGCCACTACCCTGAAGTGGCGCGCGCGCAACGCCCCTATCAGGCACTATTGGAAGGCGTGATCGCGCGCCACGCGCGCCTGGTGGCACAGTGGATGCTTGTAGGCTTCATCCACGGCGTAATGAACACCGACAACACATCCATCTCGGGTGAAACCATTGACTACGGCCCCTGCGCGTTCATGGAGGCTTACCATCCCACGATGGTGTTCAGTTCCATCGACAGTTACGGGCGTTACGCCTACAGCAACCAGCCCCGCGCCGCACTCTGGAACCTGGCCCGCCTGGCCGAGTCCCTGCTGCCGCTTCTGGAGCAGGAAGAAGGAAGCAAGGAGGCGGCGTTAGAAAAGGCGAAGGAAGCACTCTCCGCCTTTGACCCGCAATTTGAGGCTGCCCGCCTCGCGGGCATGCGCCGTAAACTCGGCCTCTTCACGGAACGCGACGGAGATGCGGCCCTGGCTCAGGACTTGTTGGATCGCATGGCCGCCAACCAGGCCGACTTCACACTTACCTTCCGCCGGCTGTGCGATGCCGCGGCGGCGCCAGAGGGAGACCAGGGAGTGCGCGCCTTGTTTGCCGACCCCACATCCTACGACACGTGGGCTGCCTCATGGCGTCAGCGTTTAGCAGAAGAGCCAGACAGCGCGCAGGCACGCGCCGTAGCCATGCGGTTGGTAAACCCTGCATTCATCCCGCGCAACCACCTGGTCGAAGCAGTGATTCAGGCCGCCATTACGCAAGAGAACTTCGGACCGTTCGAGCAGTTGCTGGACGTCGTTTCCCGTCCCTACGAAGACAGGCCAGACCTGGAGATCTACACAGCGCCGGCACGCCCCGAGGAATGCGTCACCCAAACCTTCTGTGGAACATAAGGCACTCTATGTTGAAAAACGCCTCTATGGGGCAACCAAAGAGCCTGCACCTTCTGGACGGGTGCCCCACCTTCACACCAACGTACATGGGTTGAGCACAGCAGGGCAAAGCCCCTCGAACGCTTTCGTCTTGAAAAAGACCGAGTCCGATCGCCCCGGCCGTTCATCTGTAGTTGAGGAGGTTGTTCGATGACACAGGAAAAGAAAGTAGCGTTGATTACGGGTGCAAACCGAGGGATCGGTTTGGAAACAGCCCGGCAGCTAGGGAAAAAAGGCATCACCGTAGTCGTGGGAGCAAGGTCCTTAGCGGCAGCGCAGAAAACGGCGACAACCCTGCAGGCAGAGGGCATCGACGCATTCCCGGTACAGCTTGACGTGACCAATGCCGCGGATCGAACGTCAGCCGCGAAGGCAGTTGCCGACAAGTTTGGCAAGCTCGACATACTCATCAACAATGCGGGTGTGGGTCCAGAAGAGGGACTGGGCGTGCCGAAAACCATTGAGACGACAGAAGCGGAGCTGCAAAAGGTGTTCGGGACAAACCTTTTCGCTACCGTCGCGGTGACGAGAGAGTTTCTCCCTCTGCTCAAGAAAAGTCCCGCGGCACGTATCGTGAATCTCTCCAGCATTCTGGGCTCTTTGACCTTGCATGCCGACCCCAATGGTCCACTGGCTGGAGCAAAATTGTTTGCCTACAACGCCTCCAAGACCGCGCTGAATGCCTTCACGATCCACCTGGCACAAGAATTAAAAAACACAAAGATCAAGGTCAACGCAGCGCATCCAGGCTGGGTGAAAACAGAAATGGGCACGGAAAATGCTCCGATGGAGATCGAAGACGGCGCAAAAACGAGCGTCGATTTAGCGCTTCTTGGCCCTGACGGTCCCAATGGCCGCTTCATCCATCTGGGCGAAGAACTCCCCTGGTAAGAAACGTATGTTCAAATACACAGGCGACAGACACCTATGCCATTGCCTCCCTAAGCAAATAGGTGTGCTGTCGCCGTTTTTGTGAACAGCAGGCGCTGGCTTTTCGCATCACTGCTCTTGCGAAAGCGGCTACTGGCAAGGATGCGCTCGAGCTGCACCCATGCCAGCCGTGGCTTCCTCACGGTTCACGCTAGTTCCGTCACAGGTAGAGCCCGAAATCCCCCCAAGAGCGGGAAGCTGTTGGGTGTGCGAGCAACGACGGCACCGCCCGTTACGTAGGATTGCCCTAGTGCATTCTGCACAAAGTTCAGATTGACCGTATCGCCCGCGCCAGGTACTTCCGTCCACTTCGCTTCCAGCAATTCCAGGCGTCCACCCACATCCACCACAAAGTCCACTTCACGGGTGCGGTCACGCCAGAAGAACAGACTTCCGGTGCGTCCCTTTCGCGCCTCGCGATGCCGTAACTGCGCAAAAACAAAAGTCTCCCAGACGGCTCCGATCGAAGGTGATTGATACAGCTCTTCTTCGGAGCGGATATTCAGCAAAGCGCAGAGCAGTCCCGTATCCCTGAGGTAAAGCTTGGGACTTTTTACAATCGACTTGGTTCTGTTAGAGAACCACGGCTCAAGTAAGACAGCCTGCCCAGAGGCCTCCAGCATGGAGAGCCATTGGTTCGCCGTGGAAGGGGCAATCCCCACATCGCGCGCAAGGTCCGCCTTGTTCAGAAGATTGCCCGATCTAAGGGCACAGGCACGCAAGAACCTCTCAAAGTCGCGCAGGCTACCCACGTGGGCCAAAGCCCGCACGTCCCGTTCCAGGTAGGTGGCGAGATAGGAGTTGTAAAACGCAACCAAATCAATGTCCGGGTTGGCATACAGCTCTGGAAAACCACCACGAACAATAGCTGTTTCGATACGCGTTTCGGGCAGGGCGGCAAGAATCTCCGCAAACGAAAGGGTCTCCAATTCCACGATATCTGCCCGGCCCGCTAGAGATTCAGAGACGCTCTTCATCAGAGTGAACTTCTGCGAACCCGTCAGAAGGAACTGCCCGTTACGCATGCGGCGCGCATCCACTTCGGCCTTGAGATGGCGGAAAAGGCCGGGCGCGTATTGCACCTCATCGATGATGACCGGTGGGGGGTGCCGCTGCAGGAAGGTGCGTGGCTCCTTCTCGGCTTGCTCCGCTTCCGTCGGCAGATCCAACGACACAAACGAATGAGTGGGGAATAGACGGAGGAAGGTGGAAGTCTTGCCTGTTTGTCGTGCCCCGGTGAGCACGATCACAGGACGTGTCCTGGCAGACCGTAAAAGACGAGGCTCGATCGCGCGCTCAATCCACATGTGCAAAATATACGATGGCGTCGCATATTTTGCATAGAGGTCGACCACCACCTATAGACGGATTGGCCTCTACGGGTCGCTCTTCCTATACCAGGAGCTTTCTGTCGAGCAGACGGCGACCCAGTTGCTGCGCGCGTGAGCGGCGTGGCAAATCGCGGTGAAAGGCATCGCAACGAGAATCATTCCCCACTCCGCTGCCATCTAACCGGTCAGGAGAGTAGCATGCCCAAGATCGTTCGTTTCCATGAATATGGTGGACCTGAAGTTCTTAAGCTCGAAGAACAACCCCTGCAGCAACCCGGGAAAGGTGAGGTCCGGCTGCGCGTGCAGGCCATTGGCCTGAACCGCGCCGAGTCCATGTACTTTCACAACCAATATGTAGATGTGCCAAAACTTCCAGCACGCCTTGGCTACGAGGCCGCCGGCATCGTCGAAGCCGTCGGACCAGACGTGGATAAGAGCTGGCTGGGCAAGCAGGTAGCCACGGTGCCCTCGTATTCCATGAATACCTACGGCATGGTAGGCGAGCAGGTGCTGGCCCCGATTCATGCGCTCGCAGAGTATCCGGCCAATATCTCCCCGGCAGAAGCCGCAGCCAGTTGGATGCAGTATGTGACCGCCTATGGCGCGCTCATCGAAGTTGGCAAACTGGCGCAGGGAGACTATGTTCTCATCACCGCAGCCTCAAGCAGCGTGGGCCTGGCCGCAATCCAGCTCGCAAAAGCAGAAGGCGCCATCTCCATCGCAACTACCAGGACGAGCCAAAAGAAAAACGAACTGCTCGAGCTAGGTGCGGACCACGTCATCGTTACCGAAGAGGAAGACCTGGTCGCGCGCGTTCTGGAGATCACCGGAGGCAAGGGCGCCAGACTCATATTCGACCCGATTGCCGGCCCGCTCCTGGAGCAATTGGCTGCAGCCGCTGCTCACTCCGGAATCATCTTCGAGTACGGATTTCTTTCCGGGGCAGCCACGCCGTTTCCGCTATTGCCCGTCTTGGTGAAGGCGGTCAGCATCCGCGGATACATGCTCATGGAAGTGACCACTGTGCCTGAAAAGCTGGCGGCGGCGAAGAAGTACGTCTTCGATCGGCTAAAGGATGGGCGCTTTCGGCCGAAGATCGCCAGGACTTTTCCCCTGGCGCAGATCGTCGAAGCGTATCAATATCTGGAATCGAATGTCCAGGTGGGTAAGGTAGTCATCACGGTTACGTAAACAAGCGCGGGAAAAGGGGCGCCGCAGCCCATGCTGCGCCCCTTCGGCCTTTAGTTCTTCGCCAATTCCGCTTCCAGCGTCTTCACCAGTGCTGGATCGTCGGGCGTCGTGTTCGGTGCAAAGCGGGCAACGACTTTGCCGCCGCGATCGACCACAAATTTCTCAAAATTCCACAGAACCTCGGGCTCAGGATTGGTCTCGATCCCATAGCGCTTCAGGTCTTCACTGAAATGCACCGCTGAAGTGCTGACCGCCTTGGGCTGAGCGGCGATCAACTCTTGGTAAAGCGGGTGCTTCCCTTCTCCTACTACGGTGATCTTTTCAAACAAGGGAAACTTCACGCCAAAGTTGCTGGTGCAGAAGCTGGCGATATCGGCATTGCTGCCAGGCTCCTGGCCTTTGAAGTCATTGGCCGGGAAACCAGCAACCACAAGTCCCCGATCGCGATAGTCACGATAGAGCTTCTCCAAGCCTTCATACTGCTTGGTCAGCCCACATTTTGAAGCGACGTTGACGACGAGCAGCACATTTCCGCTGTACTCGCCGAGGGTAGTGTCTTCGCCGGTAATGCGGCGCACGGGAATTTTCTGTATGGGCGTACTCATGACCTCATTGTAGTGTGTTCGCCTGCGAGCAGCGCGGCACCCCCAGAATGCCTGCTTGACGCCGGCCGCCATCGAGTCAGGACCGCGCCGATTGTCCATAGTCGAACACGCTTTTACAAATTCGAACACCTCTCCTGCCGTGAGCAAGCTTAAGACTCAGCTGGAATGCGTGAAAAAGCCATATTTACTCGTCCGGTCTTGGTGTTTGAATTGCTACTGCAATAAGTAAATCAAATCCAGCATTCCTGGATGGAGGAAACCCATGGCGCACTTCGAGCGAATCCGCGATGTGATCTCGGGGCCGTTTGCCCCTTCCCTGATACAGCAGCGAACGGCCGCGGGCTGGCAGCTTGTCTCCATCGATTGGCGGCGCGAGCTACCAGGGAACGAGGCCCCGACGGAAGGTGCTTTTCACGAGGAAATACCCTACGGTCTGCGTATCTCTGACGATTGCCAACGACTGGAATTCGACCCTCGGGAACGGCAGGCGCTTACCCAGATGATGGATCTGGTGGCGCAGGACTTTCCCTTCTCCAGCATCGCCAGCGATCTTAACGAGAAAGGCTTTCGCACCCGGGATGGCAGGCCATGGAATCAAGTCTCGGTTTTCGAGATGATTCCTCGGCTGATCGAAGTAGGTCCGAGTATGTTTTCGAGCGAGGAGTGGGCCGCGCGGCGTGGCAGAATAAGTTCTGAAAAGACGAGGTTCCGCAGCACTTAGAAAACATTTGGCGAGAGTGCCGTGGGTGCGGCCAACGTCCCTCATCTAAAGATTTTATCTTCCGCGTGCGCAATGATCGATTGGCCGGCTCGCATTCGTAAACACCATTCACAGGTTTTTAACGAGTCAGCAACACGGTCTCTACACTCCACGGGGAGAATTGTGCGCGGAGGTACGGATGAAGAAAGTAATTGCTCTACTCTCCCTCGCCGCTGCATGTTCCGCAGTTTCCGCCCTTGCACAAGACAATGACCGCGATCACGACCACATCAAGCACGTTCTTCTGATCAGCGTCGACGGCATGCACGCTGTCGATTTCAAGAATTGCGCCAACGGCATCCCCACCGCCAACAATGGTGAGCCCTATTGCCCAGCCATGGCGGCTCTCAGCAAACGAGGCGTGAACTACGTCTCGGCCAGCACATCGAAGCCGTCTGATTCATTTCCTGGCCTGACCGCGATCGTCACAGGCGGCAGCCCCGCACTCACCGGCGTCTATTACGACGTTGCCTATGCGCGCAACCTCGACGCCCCAACGAAGACCACAGGCAACCACGTTGCCGCCGGCCCCTGCACGCCCCACACCACACCGACCGGTACAACGACGGAATACGAAGAGGGCATCGACATCGATCAGACCAAGCTAAACGGTGGCGCTCCCGGTGCATCGCTCACCGACGGAGGCATCAACTCTATCGACTGGAAGAGACTGCCACGCGACCCCAACAATGGTTGCAACCCCGTCTATCCCTGGAACTTTGTACGCGCCAACAGCATCTTCAGCGTGATCCACAAGGCGGGCGGATACGCAGCATGGTCAGACAAACATCCGGCTTATTCCTCGGTAGCCAGCGGGCTCGGCCCGATCGCTCTCGACGACTTCTACGCCCCGGAAATCAATTCGAACGTGGTTGCCCTTCCGAACGTGAAGACACCGACCGGCATCTCCTGCTCCACCGTTCTTGATCCAGGCTCTGACATCACTGCATGGACGAACAGCTTCCAGAACATCCAGTGCTATGACACATTAAAGGTCGACGCAATTCTCAACGAGATCGACGGCAAAGACCACCTGGGCCGCAGGCACACACAGGTGCCTACGATCTTCGGCATGAACTTCCAGGCCGTGAGCGTAGGCCAGAAGCTCATCGAAAAGAGCAACGGAGTAACGGGCGGATATCTTGACGCTGCCGGTACGCCAACCGCTGCGCTGCTGAGCGAATTCAAATTCGTCGATGCTTCCATCGCAGCATTCGTCGACGAACTGAAAGAGAAGGGCCTGTACGACTCGACGCTGATCGTCATCACCGCCAAGCACGGCCAGTCGCCGGTGGACTCGAGCCGCTATGTGTCACAGCTAAAGATCGGTACTTCTCCCGTGACCCTGCTCTCCAATGCCGGCTTTATACCATTCTCGGAATCGACCAACAACCCGAATGGCATTGGCCCAACCGAAGACGACGTCTCGCTGATCTGGCTCAAGAGTTCGGCCGACACCGAAGCCAGCGTGAAGATCCTCGAAGAGAACGCATCGCCAACGGGTATCGCGTTGGGACAGATCTACAATGGCCCCTCGCTCTCTCTTAACTTCAACGATCCGACCGTAGACCCGCGCACGCCCGACATCATCGTAACCCCGAATGTTGGCATCACCTACTCTGGCAGCAGCGCGAAGCTGTCTGAGCACGGCGGGTTCTCGCATGACGACACCAATGTGATTCTGTTGTTGTCAAATCCCTCCTTCAGCAGCAAGACAGTTAACGCAGCGGTCGGAACCGCACAGGTAGCGCCCACGATCCTTAAGGCTCTCGACATCAACCCTGCAGAGCTGCTTGCAGTTCGTGTCGAAGGAACCGGCATACTACCCGGCGTTGACCTGCGTTAAAACGAACGAACTGCACTTCAACCACGGGCGGGCGCTTCTTACGGAGCGCCCATCCTTTTTGCATCGACAGGTTCACTGGTTGCCAACCGGCATTTCAAGTCAAGCCCCCTTAAGGTAACCTCGCAGCAGTAGTGCAATCAGGCGGTTGCTTGAAACTAGCTCGCGGGGTAAAAGCTGACGCTTCGAGTTGCTGACGCCAAGCGGCGGCCAGAATGGAAATCGGCAAGTTTCTTCCTGGCGCTTCGCTCCGTGAGCGCCTATTCGGATCACTCACTCAACCATGATGGAAAATGCTCATGAACGCTGAAATCAAAATTCCTTCTATTCTCAAAATCGGTGGCGGATCGTTTCTCGAAGTGGGTGCGCTTCTAACTCGCCTGCAGTGCAAAAAACCTTTGCTTGTTACAGATCCTTTCCTGATGAAGAATCGGCTGGCCGAGCGATTGCAGGAACAAATAGAACACGCGGGGCTGAGCTGTACAATTTTTCATGAGACGGTTGCCGATCCCACAACCGCGGTTGTGGAGGCAGGTGTTCGCATGTTCGCCGAGGGCGGGCATGACAGCCTGGTGAGTCTGGGTGGGGGCAGCCCGATCGATACGGCCAAAGCCATAGGCATGCTCGCCGCCAATGGCGGAAAGGTTCGCGATTACAAGGTTCCGCAGCCGATTCCGTTGGCTGGGCCGGTCCACGTTGCAATTCCGACCACCGCCGGAACCGGCTCCGAAGTCTCGCGCTTTACCGTCATCACCGAGACGGAAAGCGAAGAGAAAATGCTTCTGGCAGGCGATACGCTTCTGCCCTCCGCGGCCGTCGTCGACTACGAGCTCACTCTGAGTATGCCTCCTCGTCTGACCGCGGATACCGGGACAGATTCTCTGACCCATGCCATCGAGGCCTTCGTCAGCCGAAAAGCAAACCCCTTTACCGATGCGCTGGCTCGTACCGCCATGCGGACCATCTGGCGCGAACTGCCCACCAGCTTTCGTGACCCCAACCATTTGCAGGCAAGAGAGGCCATGATGCTCGCGGCCACGCAGGCAGGCATCGCCTTCTCAAACGCCAGTATTGCCCTGGTGCATGGTATGAGCCGGCCGCTCGGCGCGCATTTTCATATTGCTCACGGACTTTCAAACGCCATGCTTCTGCCTGCGGTCACCACTTTCTCAGCAGAAGCAGCGATCGCGCGCTATGCCGAGTGTGCCCGCGCCATGGGCTTGGCTGGTGAGCAGGCCACGGATGAATACGCTGTAGATCAATTGCTTCGCGGGTTATATCAGCGCAACGCCGAGCTGGGCGTTCCCTCACCCCGGCAGTACGGAGTGCCGGAACAGAAGTACATGGCGCTGATTCCCACCATGGCGGCCCAGGCGCTTGCCTCGGGTTCACCCCAGAACAATCCCCGCATTCCGACGGCGGAGCAGATCGAGGCAATCTATCTTCAGGTGTGGCAGCAAGACACCCACTCTTAACCGCGCACTCGTCGTTCGTTCGCGGGGCTTCGCGTGTTTCAGGCCGTGCGCCGAATCAGCGCCAGAGCGGTTAAATCGTCCTGCCGTCTCCGCTCGCCGGAATGGAAAAAACCGAGGATGCGTGACCAGGGATCGTTTCCATGGTCGTAAGCTTGCTGAAGCACTGCTTCGCAGAGCTCCGAAGCCGATCGGGCCGCTGACTCTTTAAGCAGCCGCTCGACCCGCTCTGTCCCAAATTCAGTGGACCCTCTACGGCTCTCAATCACTCCCTTGGTCACCACCAACAGAGTGTCTCCTGGCAGCAAGGCAAGCACCACCGCCTCAAACGTCGTGTGGGTAAACAGGCCCAGAGGCATGCCCCCCGGCTGCAGAACGGCCACATCCTCTCCAGCACGCGCCAACGCGAGCAAATTACCCGCATTGCAATAGCTGAGTATGCCAAGTGTCTTGTTGAAGCAGGCAATAAACGTGGGAGCGAGACGAACGCCATCTGCCGCTTCGACCAGCGACACATTCGCCACGTGAGCCAACTCTGCAAGAGCGTCCGATTCATTCACGGTCTCAGCGGCGAAGATTTCCCGGGCCTTTTCCCGGAAGGTCGCTTGCAACGCAAGAGCGACCGCATGCGCCTCCAGTCGTGGCCCGGCGATGTCGGTCAGCAGGAAGACCACACGATGGCCCACCACAATCCCATCGAAGAAATCACCGCCACGGCACTCCGCGTGGGAGCGCGCGTGCAGGTCGACCCCGTCAAACTGCGACCACTCAACCGGCAACAAGGTTAGGCTGGCCGCTTGTGCCAGTGGCCCGGCCAGAGAAGGATTCATCGTGATCTCCCGCGGCAGCGATTGTTTTTTGATGGTGACTGCATCATAGATCAGCAATCAAGTCCTGGACTATGTTCGTGAATGATCCTCGGACTGCGGCTCAAGCTGCGCGGTTATGCTCTGGCCGATTCGGTTGGGGTTTGCGCGCCGGTCTGGTAGTCTGCCTTCAGCCCAAGGCACCGTTCATGGCAAACCACATCATCTGGGCCGCTGGGCTCCTCACGCATCTGCTTCTCCTCACCGTGCTGTTCAAGCGCAGGAGTGCCAGCAGGTTCCCGTGGTTTACGCTGCTCATCGTTTTCTATGTTGTGCGTTCGGTGGGCCTGGTGGCCGCGTCGCATTTCACCGGTCGTCCTGCCCAGTTGTTCTCCATGATGATCATCGACCTTACAGACGTGCTGCTGCAGTGCGCGGTGCTCGCAGAATTATCGTGGATCGGTCTGCGCCGTCTGGATGGCACTCATCGCTTGACACTGCCACTGCTGCTTGTAGCCAGTGGCGTAGTAATCGTGCTGCGGCTATCGCCGCCAGGCCCGATTACGGTACGCAGCGGTTTGGTGGTTTTGCACTTCATGTTGTCTGTGCTGATGGTGGAGTGGGCTCTGGTGATGGCTTTTCTGCTGCGGCCCTTGCGGCTTTCGTGGCGGAGTCATGTGGCCGCCATCAGCCTCGGGTTCGGGGTGTATTCGGCAGCCCTGCTGGCCGGCGGTGGTTACTTCACCAAGGGGCGCGAAATGCGAGACTACGTCTTCTTCTCCTTCTTTCGCATCGCTGTCTATCTGTTGGTCGTCCTCTGGTGGTCGACGGCGCTTTGGTTTGCCGAACCAGACTCTGGGGCTCGAGAACTGACGAACCGTGTCTGATGTAAAGGCAAGAATCGGATAGCTGGCATGGTCGTGCTTGCCTGAACCTGACTGCATGCACATCGACATCGAACCCTCCATTCTGTACTTCGGTACTCCAGTCGTTCTCATCAGCACACTTAACCCTGACGGAACAACAAACGCCGCGCCTATGTCCTCGGCATGGTGGCTGGGGTGGAATTGCATGCTCGGCCTTGGCGGAACGGCTCAAACCTCAAAGAACCTGCTACGTGAAAAGGAATGTGTGCTGAATCTTCCGTCCGTGGCCATGGCCGAAACGGTGAATCGAATGGCCCGCCTCACCGGGTCCGATCCGGTGCCTCCGCACAAGCAAGCCATGGGATACCGGCACGAGAAAGACAAACTGGGCGTTGCCGGGCTTAGTACGAGCAAGTCAGCACTGGTGCGGGCGCCGCGTATTGCGGAGTGCCCCGTTCAACTCGAAGCTGTGCTCGAGACCACTCATCCATTCGGCAACCGCCCAGACAAAGCCGCAAGCGCGATCGCATTCGAAGTGAGGGTGGTTCGCGCGCACATCGATGAATCGATCGTGATGCATGGGACTGACTCATCGCAAACCACGAATCGGATCGATCCAGACAAGTGGCGGCCTCTCATCATGAGCTTTTGCCAGTTTTACGGGCTTGGTGAGCGGGCATGGCAGTCGGCGCTGGCTAAGATCCCAGAAACTTTGTATCGACCTGTGCCACAGATGACGCGATAACCCCCCAGACCCCCAAGGGGATGACAATGCTGAGGGTGCCCCATACAAACCAGCCGTTGGCTTGTGTGGGCAACGCGGTCCGCCCCTCACTGCAAGTACTACCCCATGAATTGCCCTCCAGAAATGGAGGGAACGAAGTGACTGGGGCCTCGAGCCTCAGCTATCACCGGCCAGGGCACGGCCGGCGGCAGCGCCTGAAGCCCAGGCCCACTGAAAGTTGAATCCGCCTAAGTGCCCGGTCACGTCAACAACTTCGCCGATGAAGTAGAGTCCGGGCATTTTGCGGCTCTCCATTGTCCTTGCGCTCAATTCCGCGGTATCGACTCCGCCCGCGGTCACTTCGGCCTTTTCGTAGCCTTCCGTGCCGGCGGGATGAAGAGTCCATTGATGCAGTGCGCCTTCGGCCTCTTCGAGCGCCTGGTTCGTCCAGGCGGCAGGCGGATGGAGAGCCAGCCATTTGTCCGCCAAACGATGAGGAAGAACGCTATAGAGCGCATTCCGTGCCAGCCCGAGATCGCGCTTCGATACCTGGGCGCGGACCGCGCTCGTCCATACGCGCCCCGGAGCGAGATCGATCACGACGGGCTTGCCCGCCTGCCAGTAAGAAGAAGCCTGCAATACCGCAGGTCCGCTTAGCCCACGATGCGTGTAGAGCAGCTTTTCACGAAACCGCCCAGACCCGGCGGAGACAACCACTTCCGTCGAAATACCTGCCAGACTGCCAAAGCGTGCCAGGTCTTGCGGAGTAAACGTCAGCGGCACCAGCGCAGGCCGGCAAGGCTCGATAGCCAGCCCAAACTGCTTTGCCACCTTATAACCAAAATCGGTGGCGCCGATCTTCGGAATGGACAACCCTCCGCTGGCGATCACCAGAGCGCTGCCGCAGAAATCTCCGCGATCGGTCTTTAAATGGAAACCGTCGCGGTGACTTACTTCCTGAACCGCCGTCGCCACCTGAATAGCGACGCCGGCGGCCGTACACTCACTCTCCAGCATGTTCACAATATCGCTGGCCGCGCGGTCACAGAAGAGTTGGCCCAGCGTCTTTTCGTGCCACGGAATCTGATGCTTTTCAACCAGAGCCAGAAAGTCGGCCGGCGTGTAACGTGCCAGCGCAGACTTGGCAAAGTGCTGGTTTGCTGAAAGAAAATTCGCTGCCGTCGTGTGGATATTGGTGAAGTTGCAGCGGCCGCCGCCGGAGATCAGGATCTTCTTACCTATGCGGCTGGCATGATCCAGCAGCAGAACCCGCCGCCCACCCCGGCCGGCGTGGATGGCGCAAAAAAGACCGGCGGCGCCGGCGCCTACGATGACGACATCGTAGACTTGAGCGTCGCCGGTATTTGGTGGATTAGATATGGCAGGAGAGCGCGCCGCGCTTCTCCAGGTACTTCTGGTGGTATTCTTCCGCGCGCCAGAAGACCTCGGCCGGAACCACCTGGGTCACGATCGGCTTGCTGAACGCCTTTTCTTCCGTGAGCCGGGCAATGGTCGCTTTTGCGGTAGCTTCCTGCTCCGGCGAATGGAAGAAGATCGCGCTGCGATACTGCGCCCCCCAGTCCGGACCCTGGCGATTGAGCTGGGTGGGATCATGCAGCTCAAAAAACAGGTCGAGCACCTGCTGGTAGCTCACCTTAGCCGGGTCAAACTTCAACTCCACCACTTCCGCGTGGCCGGTGCGGTCGGTACAAACGTCTTTGTAGGTCGGGTTATCGAGCTTGCCGCCCTCGTACCCTACGGCAGTCTCCACGACCCCGGGAAGCTGCTGAAAGCGCGCTTCGACTCCCCAAAAGCATCCTGCGCCAAATGTAGCTGTTTCCATAAATCCTCCGTCCCTGAACCCTATAGCCATTGGATGGAGATAGGCAGGTTTTGATGCTTCAGCCTCTTGGGCGCCTTGCCGGTCCCCGGCTTGAGGCCCGTTTCCTCGCAGGCCGCGGCAGCGTGGCTGGCCCCGGCCTTGGCCGGCGGGCAGGTTTTTGCGCCAGCCCCGGCGCACCAGGCCTTTTGCGGGCTGCTCGCTTCAGCTGCATCACCTCATCCTCGGTCAGTTCACGTGTCTCCCCCGGGGTCACGTCGAGGATCAGGGGCCCGAAGCCGACCCGTCTTACTTTCTCCACAAAATGGCCTACTTCTTCGAACATCTTGCGAATTTCTCGATTCTTGCCTTCGATCAGCACCACTTCATACCAGGGATTATCCGTGTCGCGAACAAGGCTGATCTTTGCCGGCGCCGTCATGACCCGGCCTTCCCGCTCGCCGCGGCGGCCGCGCTCGATCATGACCCCACGGCGCAATTGCTCAATGGCTGCCTCCGTCGGTACACCGCTCACCTTCACCAGGTAGGTCTTCTCCACATGAGAGGCCGCACTGGTGAGGGTATTGGCCAGTTCGCCGTCGTTGGTCATGAGCAACAGGCCTTCGCTCTGGTAATCGAGGCGGCCCACCGGGAAGACTCGCGCACCGGCCCGGGAGAAGAACTTCATGACCGTCGGCCGGCCCTCCGGATCGGAGACCGTGGTAACCACACCTTTCGGCTTGTTCAGCATGAAGTAGCGAAATTGCTCTGGCTTTTTGAGCAGCTTGCCATCGACGCGGATGTGGTCGCGCTCCGCATCAGCCTTGGTGCCCAGTTCGGTCACAACCTGGCCGTTCACCTGGACGCGGCCTGAGGTAATCAGTTCCTCAGCCTTGCGCCGCGAGGCAACACCGGCGGCAGCGACAATCTTCTGCAAGCGCTGCTCGTTCCGCGGTCCACCACGCTCCTGTTCGTCGCTCATGGCTCGCCTATGGCGCCGGAGGAGACGAGTGGGGCCGGCTTCTCTGCTTCTGTGGTTTCTACTTCGCCTGCTTCTGCTTCGATCGCTTCTGCTTTGGTCTCTTCGGGTTCTGTGGTTTCCGGCTCGGCCGTTTCTTGTCCAATGTCTTCCGGCTCGGCTGCCTGTTGTTCCTCGGCCTGTTGTTCCTCAGCCTGGGGTTCCAAGGCCTGGGGTTCCAAGGCACGGTGTTCTGAAGTCCCCGCCTCTTCTGCAGCATGAGGCCCAGCAGCTGCCGGCTCGGCTGGCTCAGCAGCCGGGGCGCCCTCTTCTGCACCGGAGTGAGCTACCGGCGTGGCCGTTTCCTCGGCCTCAGTGAAGGGTAGTTCGGAGGTAGAGTTGGCAGCATCCTGGGCTTCACCCTCGGCCTCGGACTCAGCCAGCTCTCCTGCCATCTTTTCGAACTCTTCCATGCTGGGCAGATCGTTTACATCCTTGAGCCCGAAACGCAACAGGAATTCCTTCGTGGTCTTGTAAAGAATGGGGCGGCCAATCACCTGCTTCCGGCCGGCCGTGGTAATCAGCTTGCGGCTGACCAGGCCGCCAAGCACTCCGCCTGAGTCGACACCTCTTATTTCGCTGACCTCCGGCGCGGTGACCGGTTGTTTGTACGCAATCACTGCCAGGGTTTCCAGGGCCTGCAGCGAGAGCTTCATAGGTGGCTTGAGGCTCTTCACAAAGCCGCGCACGGCATCGTGGTACTCGGGCTTGGTCGCCATGCGGTACCCGCCGGCAATCTCACGAATCTCCATGCCGCGCTCACCGTTCGCATAATCGGCGATCAGTTCATCGAGTACCGTCTGTAACTGCTGCCGTACCTTGCGGTCGCGCAGCTTGGCTGCCTTCTTTTCATCGCCTTCCGTGGCTTTCGCCGCTGGTGGAGTGCCCTCGGCAGACTCGGGTGAAGTAGCCTGCTCGGGAGTCGACAGGGCGTCTTCGGGTGCCGGGGCGTCAGGCGCCATCGCTTCAGGCGCCATCGCTTCGGTTTCCTGAACTTCGGGTTCCTGAACTTCGGGTTCCTGAACCTGGACCGCGGGCTCCGCCTCAGCCGGCTCCGAGGCTAACCCGGCCAGGACAATCTGATCTTCTTGCGGCGCTACTTCCTCTGCTTCCAGGGGGACTTCGTCGGCGAAAATGACAGCCAGCTGGGCCAGTGTGACTGGCTCCTCTGCTGCATAGACCACGGCTTCTACTTTGGCTTTCAGGCTCATGAAGGGATCAACGGCGGCAAAAACAAAAAGGCGCCTCGATTCATAGTATCGAAGCGCCCATTTTTTCGCTTGTAGCCGGTCCCACCCCCGGGACCTTGTAATAAATCCAACGACTAGGGCGTTACCTCGCTCTCATTGATGGCATTCTCGGTTCTCCCCGGCAATAGGTAGGCCAGGTTGTCGAAGTGCAGCTTTTCACCGTTGGTGAAATCGAACGACACGCTCGAGCTTGGATCGCGCCATTCAGTCCTCAGCCGCCGCAGCTCTTTAGGCTTGACGGTGAAGGCTATCTCCCGAATATCAGGCGCGCGAACCGTGATGGTTGCATCGCTTTCGCCGTCGTTATAGACGTCGATTCCGGCAAAGATGCGCGGTGAGTAAAATTGAAACCCGGCCTGTTGTGCCTTGGGGTCGGCCAGCGCGAGCGTGAAGGTGGCCAATTTCCCGTTGGGCGTACCAATCTGCCAGTCTCCCTGGTTCCATGCGATCACGCCCGACGGATACTGGCCCAACAAAGGCGTTCCCGCAAGAAGATGCGGGTCATCGAAAGTGATGTACTTGACTGGCAGAGCACCGGTCTTCCCCTGGATATCCACGTCTCTGGAGCTTGTGTGCCGCAGGGAAAGAGTATGGGTCTTGCTGTTGAAAATATACCCCTCGCCATCCAGATCTTTGCGCGGGCTGATAGGCTTTCCACCCACGGTTACAGATGTGGGAGTAAAGTCCAGACGCAATACATCCGTCGAATCCGCGTCAAAGGTCGAATACGTGACTGCGCCTGCGCCGTATGCAATTTTCGTTACCACGGAAAGCGAGCCCAGCAGGTGTGATTCATCCGCGGGCGCCCACTCGGGCACAGCCCAGAAGGCGTCCATCATTCTGCGCGGCCCATCGGTAAATTGGTCGGTGAACCACCACTGCGTGCTGAAAGGAGCATGCGCGCCACCGGGCAGGCCCTCGAAATACGTAACCCAGTTGTAGGTGCGGTACGCCGCCTCCTTATAGGCTAAATCTCCTGTCTTCGCGTAATACAACGCTTCGACTGCAGCCAGCCGCGCGCTGTGGCTGTCACAACATTGATTGGGAGGATTGCAGCAGAAGTTCTTGCCATCACCCTGTTCGGTCGTGATGAGCGCGCTGTGGACGATGTATTTAGGCCACTTGGGGGTGGTCTTCACCCAGTCGATCAGCTTGCGAGAGTGTTCGCGCCAATCGGGATCCTTCTCGGGATGCAGCAGGACGTACCGCGCAAACTCCAGCGGGATCACCTGGTTCATATTTTCCATGCTGGCCTGCACATCCTCGAAGTAGCCAACCCAGACGTTGTTCTGCATTGGATATTTCATAAGCCAGGCCCATGCGCCTTCACGCACCTTCTTGTACGAAGCGGTGTCTCCCTGATCGAGGCGAATCAACTCGTCCAGCAGCATGATGGGTTCGACGACGTTCGCCGAGTAGGGAAACATTCCCTTGCCGCCCGCAACGCTGCCGTCGCGTGCGAAGCAACGATAGGGCCACGGGGAGATGTGCTCGTCCCCAGGCTTGAAGTTCTTGACCAGCGCTTCTGCGCAGCGGATCGCCGCCTGCAGATACTTCGTATCCCCGGTCATCTCATAGAGACGGAGGTAGCCATAGCCGTCTTCCCCGACGACGTGCGGCTCCACAAAGTCTTCGCCATGCTCGCTCCATCCTGTGTAGCGCCGGCTGCCCGGGTTCGCCGAGGGATAAGGCACTTCCGGCCAGGCGTAGCCTTTGGGGGTTAAGCCGTTCTCGAGTTCGTAATCGACAAAGTTCTTCAGGAAATCGAGCGTGCGCGCGTCGCCCGTGTAGGGGTAGAGCCGTTCGACAAAACCTTGCGCCATGGCCCGCAGATAGCCGGTGGAGTTGGCCCAGTGCCATTCGGGAAACATCTCGTAGGTCGTTCGATCAAAATCGAAGCAGCAGAAAAAGTACGGCAGCCGCTGGCGGTTGTACTGGTCCCAGAGGATCGTCCATTGCGAAAGAAAATAAGAGGCGTAGGAGTAACCTGTGTTCTCCGCAATAGGAAAAGGCATCAGTTTTCCCTGCGAGTCGAGCGCGACCGGCCGGCCGGCGATCGAGGATTCATTCACCGTCGAAACAACGGGAAAAGGCTGCTGCCCGGCAGCCACAGTGGTACTGACCAGTAATGCAACAACGACTCTTGCGAATCCGTTCAACCGTTTCATAGCGCTCCCAAAGGTACTTCGAGAACTGCATCGCTTCAGCTGTGAGCGAATCGGTAATTTTGAAGGGTACGGGCTACCTCGCTGCGGCGAGGTAGCCCGTACCCTTCAACCTTTCCCCATGACACGCACTCCGTAGCGGTCGGCGCCGATGGAACTGCCTTCAAAAACATGGGGCTCTTGCCCGCGAAGCTGCGCGTATTCCGCCACGACTTTCTGAAAGGCGGGCGCTCCCGCCGCCGACCCGAGTACAGCGACCGTACCACCCGCGCCACCACCGGTGATCTTCGCGCCGAAGAGCAAGTCATTCCCGCTGTGCTTGCGGACAAGCTCGATGATATGGTCGGTCGCCTTGCAGCCAAGACCGCACTCCGTGTAGGACCAGTGGGACTGAAACATCAATTCACCCATCTGACGGAAGGCTGCAGTGGAGGGCTCCTTCGCATTGCCTCGGGCCAGTTCAATGAACAGCTCAATACGCTGGTTTTCTTCGATGGCATAGCGCGTACACGCTCGTACGCGATAGGGGACTTCGGGGCGAATGGTCGTGAAAGGGTCGGGATGGGTTTCGCCGGCAGCCAGCAGATCGGCGCCGAAAACCCGTTCAGGCAGCCGTTGCTCGTACCTGGAGCGGAAAATCGATGGGACTACATTGGAGAGGAATCCGTGCCAGCGTGTATCGCTGTAGCGAGGAATAGGACCGCTCTCGTCCTTCTGTATCGGCAGACCCTCCCACTCGCAGATCATGCGGTAGCCAATGAATGCGGCAGCACGCGCGGCTTCGTATTCTATGCCAGTCACGGCGTGGCGCACTCCAGAATCGATGGCCCAGCATCGCAGTGGGTCTGGCAATTTCACCAAAGGCCGCACCTGGCAGGGTTGGCACAGCAAAGGTAAAACGTGGCCTTCATCGCCCAGAACAGAAGCAGCCTGATCCATGATGCCGCAAGCCGATTCGGCAATCACGTTCTCTACCCATTGGCAGGCTTCGGCGAGGGCGACGCCGCACAGATCGATTCCGTAACATGCGGCAGCAGCTTTCATCACAGCTACTTCCACGGCTGCCGAAGAGCTGACTCCTTTGTTGCGTGGCACCTCTGATTCGATATACACCGAGGCTCCGGAGACAACCTGCTCAGGGAAGCGATTGCGCAGCAGAAAGAACGCGCCCAGCACATAAGCCGTCCAGCCAATCTGCGGGGTGGCGCGTACCAGGCGCTTTACTTCTTCTTCACTGCAGAGGCCGTTCAGGGCAAACTCGACTCGTTCCTGCCATCCCTCTTCTTTCATCTGCGGGTTCAGAAAAATGATCCGCTGGTCGTTTCTCCGCTGCGCAGCCGCCCAGGTCGCTTCGCGAATCGTGCTTTGAAACACGAGTCCGCCGGTGTAGTCGACATTCCCGCCCATAAGGTCTAATCGGCCAGGCGCGCGGCTGATGTACACCGGCGTCTCGCTCGAAAAGAACTGATGCTCACCGCGGATTTTAGACACAGCGGCTTCGAACGAGCTCACGCGAGTTCTCCAATGCTCTCGATCACGTATTGCACTGCATCATCGCTGAGCCGCGGATGAATCGGGATACTCACATATTTTTCGAACAACTTTTCTGCCACCGGGCACTCTCCGGGCGCGTGCCCCATCTGCCGGTAAACCGAGGTGAGATGGATGGGCATATAGTGCGACCAGGCCTTGATGCGCTTGTTGGTGTACAGCTCCCACATGAAGTCTTCTTTGCTGCGTGAGAAGGCGTCTTCGACCAGCAGGCAGTAAATATGGAAGACGTGCTTGTTCTCGGGGGCGATGAAAGGCAAGGTCAAACCTTTGATCCCTTTCAGTCCCTCCGAATAGGTCGCGGCAATCTGCATCCGCCGTTGGTTAGCTGATTCCAGTTTGCGCAACTGCACCAGGCCTACCGCGGCTTGTACATCGGTCATGCGAAAGTTGAACCCGATTTCTTCGAAATCGAGGTACCAATACCTTTTGCCCATGGGAAGTTTGGCTTCATCGAGTGGCAGATACTTGCCCTTGGGGTCATACGTCAGGCAGCAAAGAGAGCGATGCGACAGCATGCGTTCGTAAAGCCCCTTATCGCTGGTGGTAACCAGACCGCCCTCGCCCAGCGTGACCATATTCTTCTGCTGGTGAAAGCTGAATACACCAATGTCACCCAGGGAGCCCGACCTTCGTCCTTTGTACTCAGCACCCGCCGCGTGGGCCGCATCCTCTACGACGCGAATGCCACGCGGGCGAGCCAGCTCGTTCAACGCATCCATGTCGGCGCACTGCCCGTACAGGTGAACAGGAAGAATGGCCTTGGTGCGGGGCGTGATCTTCTTCTCCACCGAAGCGGGATCGAGGTTCAGCGTGCGTGCATCCACATCCGCAAACACGACCTTTGCGCCCAGGGTAGCCGCGGCGTTTGCCGTAGAGATCCAGCTGATGGGAGTGGTGATGACTTCATCGCCCGGTCCTACGCCCGCGCCGATCATCGCCAACTCCAGCCCCGTGGTTGCCGAGGACACAGCGAGGCCGTACTCCGTGCCGCAATAGCTGGCAAAAGCCCCTTCAAACTCCTTGACGGCGGGACCGCAAGAAGGAGCGCCGGCTCGCATCACTGCAAGCACGGCCTCCTCTTCTTCTTTTCCGTAGCAGGAGCCGTGTGAAAATTCCAACTCGTTGATCGCCTTCGGGAGCGTCATGCAAAGCACCTCTCAATGACTTGATCGCACGATTCGGCTTCGATGCCGCACGCGCTGCGAATTTTATCTGTGAGCAAAAAATGGTCCAAACCACGCGGTGCGCGTCCCGGGGGAGCTTCATCCTGCGGATGGACCAGGCCGGTAGAGACGCCGGCGCGCCTGGCCAGTCTCAACCCCAGTTCATAGCGCGAAATGCCCTCCGCGGAACCGAGATGGAAGATCCCGCTCAGCGCAGGGTTGGCCACGATGCTGAGTATCTGGTCGCTGAGCGAAGCTGCATCCAGAGGATTTCGCTTCTCCCGCGTGGAGAGAAAGCTTGGCTCGCCGGCTGCCCATTTGCCGATCATGGTATCCAGAATGCCTTTCGTGCCCGGCCTGCGTGAGAAGCCCAGCACCAGAGCAAAGCGGACGATCGCAGCGTTTGGAGTGAAACCCCTCACCGCGTTCTCCGCCCACACCTTGGTCTTGCCGTAGACGCTCAAGGGCGTGACGGGGTCTTCTTCGCGGTAACCAGGGTGGTAGCCGTCAAAGACCGCGCCAGTGGAGGTAAAGAGCAGCCGGGCGTTGGTGCGCGCGCATGCGTTGGCTACGCTCTCTGCTCCGTGGGCATTGATGGCAAAGGCTTGGTCCGGCTGCTGTTCACAGCGGTCAATGTCCGAGATAGCCCCGAGCAGGAGCACAAGGTCTGGCCGCGTCTCACGAAATGCGCGATCGACACTGGAGGCGTCGGCAATATCGATCTCTACGGTTCCTGGCCCCCCGCTGGCGGTGCGATCGCCTCGGATGACGTCAAAAGTATCTGTGGCGGTGGCTTTCTGCACGGTATACGTACCGAGGAAACCTCTGGCGCCAACAATGAGCATTTTTTGCTTATTCATGAGTTCCTGTGGGCTCCGGTTCGACATCTCTTATTGCTGGTTCGATACCTCTTATTGCTTCGAAAGCCATTCTTATTGGAGCCTGACGCCCACCTAAGGAAGTAACAAGACAGTAAGCGGAGCTTTACGGCCGCCCTGACCAAATGTTGAGGGAAACAACAACCTCCCCTTTGTCATCCCGAGCGTAGTCGAGGGATCTGCAGTTCTCTACTTCCCTCCACTGCAACTGCTGAGGAAAGAGCCCACCCTCCCCCTTTGTCATCTCGACCGGAGCGTACCCGGATTTCCTGCCTCACAGCACTCGCCATGACCGCGCTTGCGGTTTTCTCTCAAGGAAAACCGCATGGAGTTCGCCGGCGCCACTCATCTCCACAGGAAAACCGGGGGAGCGAAGTGGAGAGATCTGCAGTTCTCTCCCCTCCACGCAACTCCCATGACAACTAGAAGGAATACCTGAGCGCACCTTGCAGGCGCCGGTTGTCGGTAGAGGTCGACGTGACCTGCCCCTCCGCGGCGTCTCCGACGACATTGTCCGGGGCAGAAAAGTTAGGGTGATTGAACGTATTAAAGGCGTCCACGCGGAACGTAAGCGCCTGCCTCTCAGTGATGTGGAATGTTTTGGAGAGCGAGGAATCAAGCTGCTGCTGGCCATCGGCATGCAACGGATTGATTCCCGAGTTTCCATAGGTTTCCGGCGTGGCGTGAATGACGAACGCGTTGGTGTCAAACCACTTGTTGACGGTTGGATTGCTCAACGTTCCATTACCAGCGCGATCCGGACGATTCGTTTGTCCGTTATTCAGTGAGGTCGAGTCATGGTCAACAACATCGAAACGAGTGCCACTGCGAATGTGGACCAGCGCAGAATATTGCCAGCCACCGAGAACGGCATCCACCGCGCGATTCGCATTACCCAGGAATCTCTTGCCCCGCCCGAATGGAAGTTCGGTCGTTACCTGGGCGTTGAAGATATGCGCAATGTCCTGCGGGGTAGGCCCATAGTACTGGTTGATATTCGACTGATCCAGGTTGTTGCCGTTGGCAAAACTACGCCCGTGAGCGTAGCCCGCATTCACGGACGTGGACTCGTGAATCTTGGCAGCGAATCGCAGCGTGAACGCGTCGTACCAGCTGCCCGCGACAGACTCCGAGATGGGAATATCACCCAACTGCGGATACTGTCCGTAAAGAGGACGCGCCGTGCTGTAGTCCGTGCCTTGAGGGGTCGGCGGAGCCTGGTTGATGTTGGCAGAGTGATTGTTGTGCAAACCGCGCACGTTCATGTAGCCAACATCCACAATCATGCCCGGGCGAATTTCCCGCTCCACGTTGAGCGTTGCCTGGTCGACTCTCTGATTCTGCCAGTTATATTCGACGCCACGGATGAGAGCGTTGTCGGGAATCAGCAGATTGCCCGAAGCATCGTAGGAAGGATTGGCCAACGGAAGGCCATTCACCGAAAGCTGCAACGAAGGGGTCAGGTTGTTTGGGACGAGCGCGACTTCCTTCGCGTAGTTGGGATAGGTCAAGCCCTCGATCGTGAGCGGGCCAGACCAGTAGGCCATCCAGTAAGAGATTCCGTAACCGCTGCGGATGCTTGTTTTCCCATGATCGGGGCTCCAGGCAAAGCCGACGCGCGGACCCCAATCGCTCGTATCCAGACCCAGGGCAGGACTGCGGTTGCTCGAAGTAGCAACAACGAGCTGATTGGTCCGCGTATCCCAGTTGGACTGGCGATTGTGGCGCTCGATGGGCCGCGTGATGAGGTCATAGCGCAGGCCCACATTCAGGGTAAGCGAGGGAAGGAGCTTGAAGTCGTCCTGTGCATACCAGGCGTTTTGCCAGTAACTCTGGTAAGGTGCGCCCTTGATGAAGTGAGCGCGGGCGCTTGCCGACATGGTTCCCAGCAGAAAGCTCGGGTAACCGACAGGCTGCACGGCGAGCGCATTGGCCGAGTTGCCGCCGCCGCCGTAGCCAACACCATCGAAAGAAGTCATGGCTTCATCGAAAGTGAGAGCTCCGCGCGGGTTATCGCCACCGATCGTATCCGCGGAAACATCCACAACGTGATTCAGGTTTGTGCCCACCTTGATGAGGTGGCGGCCCTTGTTCCAGGTGAAGTTGTCAGCCAACGAAATCGTATTGCTGACGATATAGCCGACCCAATCCGGCTGGCCAACGGCGGGCACTCCGTTAATGGCGAATTCCGCAAGGCCTTTGGTTGCCGGATCTCCATTCAGGTTGCCATTGGGAATACCGAATTGGTTGTTCCAGTCCTCACTCAGGGTCTTATTGCTCGTACGCACATTGGACCGGTTATAGGCCAGACGCAATTCGTTCATCTTCGCGATGCCGAAATTGTGGAAGTCCGAAACCAGCATGTTCTGGTTCAGCGTCTTGGAGTCCGCTTGGCCGTTCTGGAAGAACTGGTTCACGTTGGTTGTGTTGTCGTTGATGGCATCGAGAATCGAATAGCGGAAGAAGATGCGATCCACGCTGGTGGGATTGAAATCAAGACGTCCATCGGCCTGATGCGCCGTCTGGCTGTTGTTGTACAGATATTGCAGGTTCTGGCTGATACCTGGCAGGTTGGCCACGCCAAAAACTTTGGCCGCATTTATCGCTGCCGCTGCGCTGTCCCAGCGGGCCTGCGGAATGATATTGCCGGCAAACGGTTTTGCACTCACCACGTTGCCAGACGCGTCGAGCACGCGCGTGTTCGGATCGTAAATCTGTCCGTAGGTGTTGCCCGCGTCATCCACTTGCCCGGGAACGTACAACTCCGAAAAGTCACCGGTAATCATTCTGGCCGTTGGCGCGGTGGTAAATCCGGGCGAACTTGTATGCAGGAGGGTGCCCTGGTAATCGGCGAAAAAGAACAACTTGTCTTTCATGATGGGCCCGCCGACCGCGCCGCCGAACTGGTTGCGCCGAAAAGGTGTCTTGGGCACGCCCCCGGCGAAATAGTTCAACGCATCGGTGGCTTCGTTGCGCAGAAATTCGAAGGCTGCGCCGTGGAATTGGTTACTGCCCGATCGGGTCGTGACGTTGATCACTGCACTGCCGGAGAAGCCGAACTCCGCGTTGTACTTGCCGGTGTAGACCTCCACTGCCTGCACGCCTTCAATCGCCGGCGCCACGCTGATGTAGGCGTTCTGCGGCTCGCGGTTGGGAACCCCGTCGATGTAGACGGAGTTGGCATTGGCATCGACACCGCCGATCGAAGCAAGCTGGGGACGCGTCTGGCCGATCGCGGAGCCATTCTCGCCGCCGTTGCTGCCATAGTTGCCGCTGCCCACATCGTTGTTGGCGCCTGGAATCAGGTTCATCTGGTAAAGCGGATTGCGGTCAAGGTTCGGCAGCGCATCCAGTTCCTGGTGGGAGAAGCTCTGCGACAGCTCTGAGGTCTCGGTTGCTACGCTGACTGCATCGGCCTGCACTTCGATGGTCTGCGCCGCGTCTCCGACGGCCATCGTAAAGTCGACGCGGTCGGTGCCGCCGGCATCGACAATGACTCCGGTGCGAGCCGCTTTCTGGAAACCTTGTTGCTGCGCCTCCACGCGATACGTTCCCGGCACAAGGAAGTTAAGGAGAAATTCGCCCGTGCCTGAAGTAGACGTTTTTGTAGTGACGCCGGTGGCGTCATTTGTCGCGGTAACAGGCACATTTGGAATGAAAGCCCCGCTGGTGTCGGTCACGAAGCCGGAGATTTTTCCGGTGTTGATCTGAGCTGAGCTAACGGCGGAACACATGAGTAGCAGGATTGCGAAACACTGGCCAATACGTCGCATAGAACCTCCTGTAATTGTTTCTGCGGCCGCCTCTGATGGGCTATTCCGCGATGATGACGTTGGTTAATTTGCGGAGCTTGTTGATATCCGCAGCCTTGACTCCCTGATCGGTGATCACCAGATCGCACTGCTCAATGGGACAGAACCGGTAGACCGCTTCCATGCCTACCTTGCTGCTGTCGATAACCAGGATGCGCTGCCTGCCTGCCTGCAGAATTGCCTTGGGCATCTCCTGGTCAAAGTTCACGGCCCCACGTTCAAACGACAAGGCAGCGGCCCCAAAAAACACCCGGTCTGCCAATATGTTTCCCAGGGCCTCATCTACGCTGCGGCCACAAAGATCGTGGCTCACTCTTCTGTAGACTCCGCCCGTCAGGCGCACCTGAACACCTGTGCTGCCCGCCAGTTCCTCCAGCACCGCGAGTGAAGCGGTTATTACCACCACGTCACGCCGCGCCGTGAGATGCCGCGCGATGTACTGCGTGGTGGTTCCCGAATCAAGCACGATGGTTTCACCATCCTGCACGAGGCCTGCAGCCGCGCGCCCCAGCGCATCTTTCGCCGCCGACATCTTCTCAGAACGCTCAAGGAACGTGCGCTCGAGGGAGCCCGAAGGGGCGACCATCGCGCCCCCCGGAGTGCGGATAATGAGCCCCGCGTCACTCAGCTTGTAGAGCACGCGGCGCACTGTCATTTCCGAGATGGCGAAGCGTTCTGCGATTTCTGAAATGCCCGCGGAGCCCTTTTCCTTGATGTGCAACAAAATCTCGCCTTGCCGCTCCACGGCAGTGCGTTGGCCCTGACGGATGTTCAAAATTCTCATGAAAGATGTTAAACAATAACAGACCACACGCGGAAGAATGCGTCAAGAATTTTCGTGGGTGGGGCCAGCGCACCCTCAAAGCGCGGGGCGCTTCTCTACTCCTCCGCTTGACCGCGCACAGGATACCTCGCGCTTTTTGGTGCAGGATGTGGGAAGTTGACCGCGCGTGGACCAGCCGTCTTCAGACAAACTTCGGGGCCAGAACGAGGACACAGGATGTCTCTGTCGTGGCTTTAAGGACGACTTATAGCGCTTATAGCGCTTAAAACGCACTTTTTGCGCAGCCGGGAGACAGCAGAAAGGGAAAAGGCGCCTCGATAGGTCTTATCGTGGCGCCTTCTTTGTTGTGGAATCCTACCCTGATTCGTTGCCGGAAGAAGAATCAGCCTTTAGGGGCGAACTGCACGAACACCCAGAAAAGACCGGCAGACATCAGTCCCGCGACGGGCAAGGTGAAAACCCACGCCGCAGCGATGTTGCGAATGGTAGACCACTGCAGGCCGCTCTTGTTCGCCATCATGGTTCCAGCGACACCGGAGGAGAGCACGTGCGTCGTACTGACCGGTAAGCCGAAACCGTCCGCCGCAAGGATGGTGCACATTGCTGTGAGTTCAGCCGACGCACCCTGGGCATAGGTCAGGTGGGTTTTCCCGATCTTCTCCCCGACAGTAATCACAATGCGCTTCCAGCCCACCATGGTGCCCATGCCGAGCGCAATCGCGACGGCCACCTTGACCCAGGTGGGGATGAACTTGGTGGCGACATCCAGCTTCTTCTTATAGTTCGTCATGACCGCGGCTTCTTCTGCGGTAAATGCCGGATTCTTTGACTTGGCGAACAGGCGCAGCGTCTCGCTTGAAATGTACATGTCGTTGCGTACGTTCGATTGCTGCCTGGGGGGAACACCTTTCAGCGTTTTGTACTGGCCAACCTCGTGCTCGATTTCGAGAATCATTTGCCGTTCCGCCAGGATGGTGGTCGGCGTCTCTTTCTTGCTCTGCAGATATTCGGTCAGATCGGCGCGGGGATCACTGATCACGGCATCCGCATCCACGTGCGCACTCATCACCTTGGCAGCCTGCTCAGAGACCGCGACAAAGTCCTGTACCTGGCTGGATCCGACAGCATGGTTCAGCGCGTAAGCAGTCGGTACGGTACCGATAAGGATCAGCATGATAAGACCCATGCCTTTTTGGCCGTCGTTGGAACCGTGGGCAAAGCTGACACCTGTGCAGGTGCCTACAAGCAGGCATCGGATCCAGAAGGGTGGCGGCGCGTCTGCCCTGGGCGCTTCATAGAGCCGCTTGTCCTTGATCACCAGCTTGAACAGGAGCAACAAAAGGGCGGAAAAAACAAATCCGACGACGGGAGAAACGAGAAGCGCCTGGAATACCTTGCCAACCTGCGACCAGTCCACACCCGTGGTTCCGTTTGGGCCAGACATCAACTGGTTGGCTACGCCGACGCCGATGATCGAACCAATCAGGGTATGCGAACTGGAAGCAGGCAGACCGTACCACCAGGTGCTCAGGTTCCAAAGGATGGCTGAGACCAGCAAGGCAAACACCATGGCGAAGCCCGCACCCGAACCGACTTTGAGGATGAGCTCGACCGGCAAGAGAGAGATAACCGCGAACGCGACGGCCCCCGAGGAAAGCAAGACTCCAATCAGGTTCCACAGCCCGGACCACATCACAGCGATGTGCGGCTCCAGCGAGTGGGTGTAGATGACCGTGGCAACAGCGTTGGCCGTGTCGTGAAAACCGTTCACGAACTCGAAACCGAGGGCAATCAGCAAGGCGATTCCCAACAGCACGTAGGCTGTTACCGATACCGTACGGCCGTTGGCGAAGAGATCGCCCAGCAACTGCGACGCGGCCCAGGAAAGGCCGCCGATCAGGACAAGCGCGAAAATGAACATCGGCAGCTTGCCCGTTTTCTTGCTCAGTTTGTGTTCAAGGACAGAACTTTTGCCAGGGGCGGTCAGAACCGCCGTGGATGACTCACTCACGCGCCACGCTCCGATGTGTCCGAACGTTACCAAAGCGCAAAGCTCAAGTTGATGAATTGTGAGGAGCAATCACATTAAAGTTCGGCGAATTCGGGCGAATTCTCTGCAAATTGAAGACAGGTCTACCGCCAGTCGTCAGTAGCTTGCAGCAGGCCCTGGTTCAAAACCGACTCAAATAACGGGTGCTTCTTGATGTAGACCTCGCGGAAGTTGCCTTCCTGGCGGAGCAGAATGGCCTGCAGGCGCACAAGTTCAAGCATGGCCAGAAACATGCAAATGAGCGCACGATCGGACCGCGTATTCCTAAGAAGGCTGCTCAACGAAATAGGGCGATCTTCCATCATGAGGCGCCGCTTCACGTAGTCGAGCATCTGCCCGACAGTCACTGCATCTTCGTCCACATTCAGCACCGGCCTCTGCCGCGCGCGCTCCAGAATTTCCCGAAATACGCGGACCAGATCCACCGTGTCGGCCGCAATCTCAGGTTCGGTCCCTTGTTCATTGCGAAACTGCCGGATCGCGGGATTGGTCCAGGTGGCGGCTTCAATCTGCTGTTTCTGCATCAACATCTGTGCAGCATTCTTGAAGCGCTCGTGCTCCAGCAGCCGCTCCACCAGTTCACGCCGTGGATCTTCCTGCTCGCCCTCAGCCCCTTCCGTTTGCGTACGGGGCAGCAGCATGCGGCTCTTGATGTGAATCAAGAGAGATGCCACATAAATGAAGTCAGCCGCTGCATCCACTTCGGTCTGCTTCAACCCTTCCACATAAGCCAGAAACTGGGCCGTGATGCGGCCGATGGGGATGTCGTAGATATCGATGTCCTGCTTGCGGATCAGGTCGAGCAACAGGTCGAGGGGGCCGTCGTACACCTGGCCCACAGAGATGCTGTAAGGGGAGGCGCTTTCCGCAGCCTCGCGCTTCTGCGCCTGCTTCTCGGTTTCCACGCGTGCTTCGCGGACTGGTTCTTCGCTCATCAGGCGCGCTCTCCAAACTCCGGTTGCACCAGGTGCATTGCTTCCCTCACCTGTCCCATGGTTTCTTCCGCCCTGGTCCGTGCCAGCGCTGAGCCTTGATGCAGAATGTCATGCACCAGGCCGGACTGTTCCTCGTACTTCCTGCGCCGTTCCTGCATAGGCAGCAGCTCGGTCACAATCGCGTCCGCCGCCCAACCCTTGCATTCGATGCAACCGATGCCGGCCGACCGGCACCCGGCATAGACCTTCTCTAACGTTGCCGGCGACGAAAACACTTTGTGCAGGTCGCCCACCGGGCATACGTCCGGATCCCCGGGATCGGTGCGCCTTACCCGCGCCGGATCGGTCGTCATCGTCTTGAGCTTCTGCCGCACCACCGGCTCGGGATCGGTGAGCATGATGGTGTTGCCATAGCTCTTCGACATCTTTCGCCCGTCTGTGCCTGGTAACTTGGGCGAGGGCGTTAACAGTACCTGCGGTTCAGGCAGAATGTGTAACCCGCCCGGCCCAGGATAGAAATGGTTGAAACGCCGGGCGATCTCCCGCGTAACTTCCACATGCGCCACCTGGTCCTGGCCTACGGGAACAAAGTCCGCCTGGTAGATCAGGATATCGGTTGACATGAGCAAGGGATAGCCAAGAAACCCATAGGTGCTGAGATCCTTGCCCCCGGCGGCAACGTCGCCCATTTGTATTTGCTGCTCTTTGTACGTGGGCACACGCTCCAGCCAGCCCAGAGGCATGATCATGGAGAGGAGAAGATGCAGCTCCGCATGCTGCGGTACGAGCGACTGGACAAAGATGACGCAGCGCTCCGGGTCCAGCCCGGCTGCGAGCCAGTCGAGCGCCACGTCCATCGTGTTTTGCCGCACGTTCGAGGTGTCGGCGTAGTCCGTGGTGAGGGCGTGCCAGTCGGCAACGAAAAAGTAGCAGTTGTAGTCGTGCTGCAGGCGCACCCAGTTGTAAAGGGCGCCCATGTAGTTGCCGAGGTGGAGCTTCCCGGTAGGCCGCATGCCACTCAGCACGCGTTTCAGTTTGTTGGTATCTGGATTCACTGACTCGATTGTACGGAAAACCTTTAGAGCGAGAGGAGTAATACCCGGAAGAAGCCGAGTACAGGATTGATCATCGCCATGGTGACGCGGCCGCCAAAGAACAGCATGAGGAACAGGCTCAGGATGCCCAGACGGTCATAGACCGGGAGCCAGCGGCCAGGCAGCATGTGGCGGAAGATATGGCTTCCGTCAAGCGGCGGCAGCGGCAGCAGGTTGAATGCAGCCAGGAACAGATTGAGCAGCATGCCGAAGTAAAAAATCAGGGCCAGTGGGTAGGCCACCGGACTAATGGCCATGAGCTGCGGATCGGGTCCGCTCACGCCGCGGATGGCCACCGAACGCACGCAGGCAAGACCAACCAGCGATGTTTTCGCGATGACGATCAGCACGATCAGCGCCACGACCGACCCGAGGATGTTGCTCACCGGCCCCGCCAGCGTAGTGAGGATGTCGTCTCGTTTGTAGTTCTTGAAATTGCGGGTGTTGACCGGTGTCGGCTTCGCCCAGCCGATCAGGGGGATGTGGCTCACCATGGCAACCAGTGGCAGCATGACCGTTCCGATGGGATCGATATGCTTGATCGGGTTCAGGGTGATGCGGCCGAGCATGCGAGCCGTCTGGTCGCCCAGCCGCGAAGCCATCCACCCGTGCGCCGACTCATGCAGGCTGAGCGCAAACAGCAAAACAACAAATTCGAAGATCCCCAGGACAATATCGGGTGTTTGCATCGGAAGCCTGATGTTAGCACGCCAAACAGGGGCTAAATGCGTGTGCTATGTATGCGGAAGGGGGTTACGAGCCCCCCGCATCTGGACGGGTGCCCCAATACTCGGAGCGACGATTCGCACCAGCGTACATGGGTTGAACACGATCGGGCGAAGCCCCTCAAACGCTTTCGCTTCGTTGCCTACTTGCGTATTCCCGGTTCGCCCTTCTTCTTGATCTCGCGGGCGGGTACGCCTCCCCAGATCGCGTGGGGTGGAATGTTGTGGGTGGCGACGCCATGGGCGCCCAGCATCGCATCTTCGCCCACCTTCACGCCGGCCATCACGGACGAGTGGTAGGTCAAGCGGGTTCCGGGGCCAATCTCGGTCGTGCGATTCTCCACGTCGTAGGCGTTTTCCGTATTGTGCCAGTGCGAGTAGACCGCGCCGTAGTCGGAGATAGAGGTTCCCTTGCGGATGTTGAGCTCGCCACGGTCATCGAGCATCACGAACTTATGAATGGTGCAGTCATCTTCGATCGTGAGGTTGTAACCGAAACTGAACTCGACCCCGTGGAAGATCTTCACGTTCTTGCCGATGTGCTTGAAGATGTGCTTAGCCAGCATCCTGCGGAAGCGAAAACCAAGCCAGTGATTCAAGCCCAGCGGCGAGCGGTCGAACATCTGCCAGAAGTAGATCAATGGCTTGCGCTCGCAATACCTCGCCACGTCGATGTCACCGTAGTACTCCGGTTCCAGGGTCACGTTGGCAGGATCCAGGCTAAACTGCATGACGTTGCCGGGGAGCTCGGAGATCAGAGAGGTATTGAGCTTTCCTCCGTGCGGGCGGCCAAGGTAGATCTGATGGAGCGAATCGCGCACGATCTCGTTGCGCAGACGCGATTCCTTATGACGGGTAAATTCGTCGTCAAGATGGCAGAGCCATCGTTTGTAGATGTCTTCAGCTTCAGATGAGGGTTTTAGATCCCGGTACTCGTATATCGCCATGGGTACGTCCTTCCATCCAGCATACGACGTGGGTTACTGAATACTGAACACGGCGTAAACCGTGGCCGAAGTGGATACCTTCTGTGCGCTGATGCTAAGTGGAGCCGGCTCCGGCGAAGCCACATTGCCATGGATGGCGGCCTTGAACTGCGCAACCGGAACCGGATTCCGCGCAGGCGCTTCGTTGCTGGCATACACCAGTGGGCCCAGCGTCGCAGTCAGGCCGGCAGCCATTTGCTGGGCGATCTGCCGGGCGCGTTCGAGGGCCAGCTTTGCAGCTTTGGCCTGCAGGGCGTCCTGGTCTGCAACGCTCCAGGACATTTGCCCGCTCTGGTTGGCGCCTGCCTTCACAGCCACGTCGAGCACCCTGGCCCCGTTCGCGGCACCAGTTTTCACGCTCCAGCTCTGTTGCACCTGAAACTTGCGCGCTGCTTTCTCCGCCAGGGTCCAGTCGTTGTTGCCGTATTGCTGCACCGGAGAAATACCCTGCGACTCGCTCTGGATGGTATCGGCCGGCACACCGGCCGCCTTGAGGGCGGCGGAAATCGCGTTCGAAGTCTTCGAACCGAGGGCATAGGCCGACTCCCGATCCGCTCCATACACCAGGAAACCGATCTGGACGGTAACCGTGTCTGCATCTGCAGTCGCTTCAGCGCTGGTGGTCACGGCGATGGTCCGGTTCTCTTTGCTGACGACGATCTGCTGCGCGTAGCTCGGGAGGGTGGTTGCCGTAATCACCAGTCCGGCAAAGGTAGCGGCGATGCGTTGCACTGAAAACGGCATGGAGCAAACCTCTCTCAGGGGGCTTTCTGCTTGACGGAAGAAGACACTGCGGCGCGGTCGAAGTTTCGCAACTGTTCCAGCAGCCGCAGACCGGCGCCTGCGTCGATCGCTTCACCGGCCGCGCGGACACCGCTGGCAAAGTCTGCAGCACGGCCGGCGATGATCAGGGCGGCCGCGGCATTGAGTAAAACGATATCGCGCCTGGGACCGGTCTCGCCTTGCAGGATGCCCTGGATCAGGCGGGCATTTTCGCGGGCGTCTCCGCCCGCCAGGGCCTCAAGGGGCGCTGACGCGAGGCCAGCCTCGCCGGCTTCCAGGGTGAAGTTGCGAACCGTGCCCTCACGTACTTCAGCCACATCGCTCTTGCCGTTCAGAGTGAGCTCATCCAGGCCATCGCGTCCGTGGACAACGAGCGCGTGCCGCGCACCCAGACGGGCGAGGGTCTGGGCTAACAGGCTTACCGCGTCGGGAGTGAACACGCCGACGACCTGCGATCGGGCTCCCGCGGGATTGGTCAGCGGACCGGCAAGGTTAAAGAAGGTGCGAAAGCCCAGTGCGCGCCGGATCGGTTGCACCCGCTTCATGGCGGGGTTCAGCTCCGGAGCAAAAAGGAACGCGAATCCGGTCTGGCGGAGGCATTCGATGGCTGGCTCCGGTTCGAGGTCGACCGGGATGCCCAGCGCTTCCAGCACATCGGCCGACCCGCATTTCGAGGTGACGCCGCGGTTTCCGTGCTTGGCTACCTTGACCCCGGCAGCAGCGGCTACGAGGGCGGAGGCGGTCGAGATGTTGAAGGTTCCCCGGCTGTCACCTCCGGTCCCGCAGGTGTCAACCAGTTGTTCCCTTTCCGCCTCGCTCAAGGGGAGCGGGCGGCTCATGGCCCGCATGGCCTGAACGAACCCGGCCAGTTCATCGACGGTGACTCCCCGGACTGCAATCGCGGTCACCAGGGAGGCGATCTCTATATCGGTGGCCTCGCCCTCGAGGATTCCCCGCAGCGCTGCATACCCCTGCTCTTGCGTGAGGGTGCCGTGGTCTTCGGCGACATACTTGAGCAGCAGTGCAAGCTGGGACATCAGCGTTTTCTTCCTCGCAACATCCTAACCCCTCCATGGCGTCGAAACCGCCGCCCCTTTGCCCTGAATCGGCATTGCCTTTAGTATGAAAGTTCTGCCCGGTCATCACTATCCGTCAGAAACCGAAGATCAAACGATGAAAATTCACGAGTATCAGGCAAAAGACATCCTTGCGAAGTACGGCGTTGCCGTTCCCAAGGGTGAAGTGGCCAATACGCTGGAAGAAGCGTTGGACGTGGCCAAGGGACTCTTCAGCGGGGGCGCTAAAGGTGTCGTGGTCAAGGCACAGATCCACGCCGGTGGCCGCGGTAAGGGTGGCGGCGTCAAGGTGGCCAAGAACCTGGCCGACGCTGAGGAGTATTCCAAGAACATTCTTGGTATGCAGCTCATAACCCACCAGACCGGGCCGCAGGGCCAGAAGGTGCAGCGCCTGCTGATCGAAGAGATGTCGTCGATCGCTCGCGAACTGTACCTGGGCATCGTGCTCGATCGCGCTTCGGCCAAGCTGGTTTTCATGGCGTCCCAGGCGGGCGGCATGGAAATCGAAGAAGTGGCCGCGAAAGACCCCGACGCTATCTACAAGGCCTACATCGACCCGGCGGTCGGTTTCCAGCCTTATCAAGCGCGGAAACTGGCTTTTGCGCTGGGCCTCAAGCCGGCGCAGATCAACGAGGCGGTCAAGTTCATGACCGGGCTCTACAAAGTGTTCCTCGAGACCGACGCTTCCCTGCTCGAGATCAACCCCTTCATCACCACGTCGGACGATCGCCTGGTGGCCCTCGACTGCAAGATCAACTTCGACGACAACGCCATCTTCCGTCACAAAGACCTGAAGGAGTTGCGCGACACGGCCGAGGAAGACCCCTTGGAAGTGGAAGCCTCGAAGTACGCGCTCAACTACATCAAGCTCGATGGCAACATCGCCTGCATGGTGAATGGCGCCGGCCTGGCCATGGCGACCATGGACATCATTCAGTACGCCGGCGGCTCCCCGGCCAACTTCCTGGACGTGGGCGGCGGCGCCAACCAGCAGCAGATCGAGCACGCCTTTGAAATCCTGCTCTCAGACCAGAATGTGCAAGCTGTCTTCATCAACATCTTCGGCGGCATTCTGCGGGTCGATACCCTGGCCCACGGCGTAGTCGAGGCAGCGAGGAAGACCAATGTGCAGGTTCCCGTGGTGCTTCGCCTCGAAGGCACCAATGTCGAGCAGGGACGCGAAATCCTGAAAAACTCGGGCCTCAACTTCATCATCGGCGAGACCATGCAGGATGCGGCGGCCAAGGTGGTCGCGGCAGCCAAAGAGAAGGCCGCAAAGAAGTAGACCTGAACCCGTAACGTCTGGAGCAATCTATGTCAGTGTTAGTGGACGAAAATACCCGGCTTATCGTGCAGGGCATCACCGGTAAGGAAGGCACCTTCCATGCCAAAGGCTGCGCCGAGTATGGGACCAAAGTTGTGGGCGGAGTGACGCCGGGCAAGGGTGGCGCCACGCATGAAGGCTGGCCGGTATTCGATACCGTGGCCAAAGCTGTCTCGGAAACAGGCGCGAACGCCACCGTTATTTTTGTGCCGCCGCCGTTTGCCGCCGACGCCATCCTCGAAGCGGAAGACGCGGGTTTGCCGCTGATCATCTGCATCACCGAAGGAATCCCCACCAATGACATGGTCAAGGTGTGGAGCGTGATCAAGGACTCCAAGTCGCGCCTGATCGGGCCCAACTGCCCGGGTGTGATTTCTCCGGGCAAGGCCAAGATTGGCATCATGCCGGGCCGGATCCACAAGCAGGGCACGGTCGGTATCGTTTCCCGCTCGGGCACGCTGACCTATGAGGCCGTTTATCAGCTCACGCAGCGCGGAATCGGCCAGTCCACGGCGATCGGCATTGGCGGCGACCCCATCATCGGAACCACACACGTCGACGCGCTCAAGCTGTTGAACGAGGATCCGGGAACCGAGTCCATCATTCTGATCGGCGAGATCGGCGGCACGGCAGAAGAAGCCGCCGCCGCTTACGTCAAGCAGCATGTGAAGAAGCCGGTTGTCGGCTTCATTGCCGGGCAGACGGCGCCTCCGGGCCGCCGCATGGGCCATGCCGGAGCCATCATCTCGGGCGGCCAGGGCACTGCAGCCGACAAGATGAAGGCGCTCACGGCAGCCGGCATCCACGTAGTGCAGTCCCCGGCCGCGATCGGCGAAACACTCGCCAGGGTCATTGGGAAGTAAGCAGGGGAGTAAGCAGCAAATAGCAGGGGAATCAAGGGAGTAGGAGAACCAATGCAACGCACGTTCAGCATCATCAAGCCTGACGCAGTCCGTAAGGGCTATTCCGCCGCGATGCTCGCGGAGATCGAGAAAGCAGGCTTCAAGATCGTCGCCATCAAGAAAATGTTCCTCTCGAAGTCACAGGCCCAGGGCTTCTACGCCGTTCACTCGCAGCGGCCTTTCTTCGATTCGTTGGTCACATTCATGTCGTCAGGGTCGATCTTCGCCATGGTTCTGGAAAAGGACAATGCCATCGCCGACCTGCGCAAGCTGATGGGCGCCACCAATCCCGCGAATGCGGAAGCGGGCACGATCCGCAAGAAGTTTGCCGAGTCCATCGAGGAAAACGCGATCCACGGTTCTGACGCCGAGGAGACGGCGGCGTTTGAAATTGGTTACTTCTTTGCCGGTTACGAGTTGATCTAGTCCGATTGCGCAAGCTGCTAACCTCCGAATGTGCCTTGACATGAGGCCACCGGGCAAGCAAACTTGCGACAAATGGGTTTCCGTCATAGGCCCAGTGCAGCAGACAAGGATCTCCAATTGGGTGGATCACAAACGATTACCTACACACTCGAGTCCTCGCTAGATAGCGTCAACCGCGTGGAACAGACCGCGGAGGAGATGGCCAGGAAGGCCGGACTCGAAGAAGAGGAAATCTACCGCGTGGCCATGGCGGTCCGCGAAGCCGCTGTGAACGCGGTGCTTCATGGCAATTCGTATGATCCAGAGAAGCGCATTACGGCTTATTTCGAGACAACGGCCAATAATTTGGTCATCCGTATCGCAGACCAGGGAAAAGGTTTAAATCCAGCCACGTTACCTGATCCTCTGGCGCCGGAGAATCTATTGCGTGGCTCAGGGCGCGGTATCTTTCTCATCCGGTCGTTTATGGATGAGGTACACTTTCGACAATTACACCCCGGCACCGAACTTACCCTCATTAAACATTTAGGAACTGCCCGTGCCGCAATTTAAGGAGGAGTTTTCGTGAGTATGAAAATCAAATCCCGTCAGGTAGACGGGATCACCATTATGGATTGCAGCGGTCGCATTACCCTCGGTGAAGGCAGTGTGATCCTGCGCGACGCCGTGCGTGACCTCCTCGCCAAAGGCTCCAAGCAGATCCTGATGAATCTGGGCGATGTCACATACATCGATAGCTCGGGTATCGGCGAACTCGTCAGCGCATTCACGACGGTAAAGAATCAGGGCGGGGACCTGAAGTTGCTGAATCTGACGAAGAAAGTTCACGATCTGCTGCAGATCACGAAACTGTACACGGTATTCGACGTCAAGGACGACGAAGCCAGTGCAGTGGCCTCGTTTGCTCGCGCCTAAAACCAACTTTTCCTCGAGAAATCAAAACGGCGGGTGCCCCTTCGCGCTTTCAGCGAAGAAAAGGCACCCGCCGTTTTTAGTGGCCGATCTGACCTCAGTTAGAACGAAACCTTGGGCGCATTTTGTGCACCGGGGCTCGCCTGGAAGTAGTCATTGTTGCGCTGGAATCCGCCTATACCGGCCCAGATGCTGTTCGGGAATTGGCCAATAAAGGTGTTGTAGTCCTGAATGGTCTGGTTGTAGCGCATTCTGGAAACACTGATTCGGTTTTCTGTACCCGCCAGTTCGTCGGAAAGGCGTTGGAAATTAGTGTTCGACTTGAGGTCGGGGTAGTTCTCCGTTAGCACCAGCAGCCGTCCGAGTGCTGAATCGAGTGCCCCATTGGCCTGAATGGTCGCCTTGGGATCGCCGTGCGCATTAAGAAGCCCTGCACGTGCATTGGCGATATCGCCAAATACGGTTGTTTCCTGTTTGGCGTACCCCTTCACCGTCTCCACCAGGTTCGGGATCAGGTCGGCGCGCCGCTGCAATTGATTGTTCACTTCACCCCAGGAAGCAGTGACAGCCTCCCGCTTCGTTACCATCTGATTCTTTGCGCTCACATAACTGCCGAAAACCAGCAGCACCGCCAGAACGATTACCCCCAAGATTGCAATTCCTACCCAAAGGCCACGTCTCATACCACCTTCTCCTTTATCCTGCTCGTCATTTTGCGAATCCCGTGCTTCGAATCTCTGGTGTGTTCACCGCACTACCAACGTCCTGAAGCACCGCCGCCGCCGGAACTTCCTCCACCAAAACCGCCGAAACCGCCACCGTCCCCGCCATCCCCGCCGCCACCCCAGCCCCCTCCCCCGCCGCCACGGTAGCCGCCGCCACCGCCACCCATGAACATGCCAATGAGGAAGCCCAGTAACCCTGATCCACCAAAGCGCGCCAGGAAAAAGATGACCAGCAGCAGAATGACGCCCAGAACCAACAACTGACCCAAACTAAGCGGGCGCGGCTGTTGAGCAGCGGCATAGCCCGGCACACGGCGTTGCCCGGTAGTGATCGTGACGCCAGCGTCGGCGGCGATGATGCCGGCAACACGCTGAACGGCCATGGTAACGGCTGCGTCGTAATCCTTCTCGCGAAGGTAAGGGACCATTTGCCGGCCAATGTCGCCGACCCGTCCGTCGGGGAGAATGCCTTCGAGACCGTAGCCTACTTCGAAGCGGTACTCGCGATCGTTGGGGGCGAAGATGAGGAGCAGACCCCGGTCGGTTCCCTTCTTGCCTACTTTCCATTTGTCTTCGAGGGCTGTAGCAAAGTTTTCGATGGGTTCACCATCGAGCGATTTGATGGTAACGACTGCAATCTGCGCGTGGGCCTGGCGATCTACCTGAGCGCAAAGGGCGTTCAATGACTGTTGAGTTTCCGGGGATAGAATGCCGGCAAAGTCACTTACATAGTTCGTGGGCTGCGGCAGGTCCTGCACTTTCTCAGCCTGCACAGAGCCAAAGCAGGCGGTGAACAACAGGAAGAGCACGAGCAGACGTTTACGCATTGACTCATTGTACTCAGCAGGACGTTCGGTAACCGTTAGCCGCGGCCGTTCGCCGCCGCCTAATAGCTAGGCTCCGCGTCTACGAGAAAGCTCCAGAGAAAGACTGCGCCCCTATCCTCGATCAACGAGCTTTCGGAGATAGGGGCACACGAATTCCTGTCGGTCACAGTGGACCGGAACAGGGCTTACTTTTTAGCCAAGTCTACGTTCTGATCTTTGGCCATTTGCTGAGCCATCTGCAGATGCTGGGCGATGATCTGGCTACCCTGGGTCGCGGCATCCTTCACCCTGGGATCCTGACCAGACGATGCTTCTGTCTGGAACTCGCTCAGATCCTGCTTGTGGTCTTTGACCATGTCTTTAATGTAAGCCTGGTCATACGCAGTGCCTGAAAAAGCCTCCAGTTTGCTCATCACCGACTTGTCTTTCTTCGAGATGTCCTTGGAAGCTTCCACACCCAGTTGCTGGGCAACTGGCTTCATCTGCTCGCTCATCTTGGTGTGGTCGTCAATCATGCGCTGCGCGAATTCCTTTACCTGCTGGTTGTCGCTTTTTTTGAGCGTTAGTTGACCGAGCTGAACCTCTGCCATGCTGCCCTGCAAGGCATCTTTTAGGAACATCCGGTCTATCGATGCAGGCTGCCCTGCCGCATCCTGCATCCCGGCCATTTGAGAGTCCATCCCGGGCTTCTGTTGGGAGCCGCCCTGGCCAGGCGTCTGACTAGCCGATGGCATTTGCTGCCTTTGAGCCAGGCTGATGCTGCCACCCAGGAGCAACATGCCAAGGCCAAACGCAGCCTTACCGCACATTTTGGGAATTTTCATCGCTTCACTCCTCCCTCCCTTAGATGCCACCGCCCATGGTAAGGCCATCTGCCCTCAGGGAGATTATCCTTTTATATCTATGACATTTCAGCCACCCATCGCCCGCCGGCAGGCAACCCCAACCACCATTCATGGACAACAGTTACCTGACGATTACGCCTGGCTCCGCGAGAAAAACAGCCCTGAAGTGATCGCTTACCTGGAGCAGGAGAACGCCTACACCCGTTCCGTGATGAAACCTACGGAAGAAATGCAGGCGAAGCTCTATGCGGAGATGATCAGTCACATCAAAGAGACCGATGTATCCGTTCCCTTCCGTGAAGGGGATTACTTGTACTACTCGCGCACCGAACAAGGCGCACAGTATCCCATTTACTGCCGCAAGCACGGATCGCTCGAAGCGCCAGAAGAGATCATGCTCGACATGAATCAGCTCGCGGCTGGGGAGTCCTTCATGGCGCTGGGCGCCCTCACCGTGTCTGACGATGGCAGCATGCTGGCTTATTCGACAGATACTAGAGGCTTTCGCCAGTACACACTGCACATCAAGAACCTGAAAACGGGTGAGGAACTGGCCGACCGGGCCGAGCGCGTGGGCTCCGTGGTTTGGGCTGCCGGCAACGACACGCTTTTCTATTCCGTTGAAGATGAAGAGACCAAACGGCAGTTCCAGTTCTTTCGGCACGTTGTGGGCAAACCGCAGGCTGAGGATGTGCTGGTCTATGAGGAGCAGGACGAACGGTTCAACCTGGGCGGAGGCCGCACTCGCGATGGCAAATACATCGTGCTCGAGAGCAGCAGCCACACCACCAGCGAACAACAGTTTCTGCCTGCCGATGCGCCTGCTGACGGCTGGACCCTGATCGAACCGCGTCGCGAGAATATTGAGTACTATACGGACCATCGCGACGGGCTTTGGTACATCCGCACGAACGATACGGGCAGAACCTTCCGCTTGGTGACCGCTCCGGTCGCCACCCCCGGCCGAGCACACTGGCGCGAGTTAATGGCTCTGCGAGACGACGTGATGCTTGAATATCTGGAGCTTTTTCAGACGTTCTCTGTGGTGGTGGAACGCTCGAATGGATTGCCACAATTGCGTGTCATGTCCTTCGACCCGCAGGGCGCGTTTGAAGCATCGTCACGCCAGATTGCCTTTCCTGAGCCGGCTTACTCTGCCCATCCGCATGTGAATCGGGAGTTCGTAACCGATAGCTTTCGTTATGGATACCAGTCGCTCGTTTCGCCTACTTCGGTCTATGAGTACGATGTGCAGACGGGCCAATCGAAGTTGCTGAAGGAACTCGAGGTGCCGGGCGGGTTTGACCGTTCGCAGTACCGCTCGGAGCGGGTTTTCGCGACCGCCCCGGATGGGGTCTCCGTGCCTGTCTCGATCGTGTATCGCAACGACAAAAAGGGCAAGGGAACGAATCCGCTCTATATCTACGGTTATGGGTCTTATGGATATGCGCTTCCCGTAGGTTTTAATTCGAATCGGCTCAGCCTGCTCGATCGCGGATTCGTCCTGGCCTACGCGCACATTCGTGGGGGCGGCGATATGGGCAAGCCCTGGCACGATGCCGGGCGCCTGATGCAGAAAATGAATACCTTTACGGATTTCATTGCCGTCACGGAATACCTGACGGAAAACGGTTATGGAGACCCGAAACGAGTCGCCATGGAGGGCGGCAGCGCCGGCGGCCTGCTGATGGGCGCGGTAGCCAACCTGCGGCCCGAACTTTACCGCGCCGTACTCTCGCATGTGCCTTTCGTCGACGTGATGAACACCATGCTCGATGCTGGATTGCCGCTCACCATTGCGGAATACGAGGAGTGGGGCAACCCGAACGAACCGGACGCATTCGCCTACATGCTGCAGTACTCGCCTTACGACAATCTCGCGCAAAAGGCTTATCCGGCCATGCTGGTGAAGACCTCGCTGCATGACAGTCAGGTGATGTATTGGGAACCGGCGAAGTATGTGGCGAAGCTGCGCACGCTCAAGACGGACGGGAATTTGTTGCTGCTTGAGACCAACATGAGCGCGGGGCATGGCGGCGCATCTGGCCGGTATGACTATCTGAAGGAGATTGCGCTCGACTACGCGTTTCTCCTGCAGGAGCTGGGTGAGGGGTAGCGCGAACTCTCCCGTACAGGCGGGGCAAAGGGGACTTTAACCCGGCATCAAGAGAAAAAAGAGAGGCCCGCGGATAATCCGCGGGCCTCTCTTTGCTGCGACGATTTTACCGGTGTTCGTGTTCCCCGCCCTCCTTGTGGGGCTGCGCCTCGTGGTGGGGCTGCGGCGGCGCTTCGTGGTGGGGCTGTGCCTCGTGCTGAGGCGGTGCGGAGTAATGGGGTTGAGGCGGTTCGTTCTTCGGCGGAGCCGCGTAGTGCGGCTGGCTGTTTTGCGCCGGGGCCGCATAATGCGGCGCGTTGTTTGCCGGCGCCTTGTAACCATTGTTCGCGTTGTTATTAAACGTGGCGTGGTTCTCGTTCCCGTTGTAGGCCGGGTGGTTGGGTTGGTTGTTTACCGCCGGATGGTTATTCATGTTGCCGACAGGGTGATTGTTGTTGAAGTTCGCGGAGGTCATGGGCCGGCTCACGGCTGCTTGCGCGGGCCTTCCACCGTTGAACTTGGCGAAGTTCTCCCGGTTCTGGGCAGCGAAGCGCTCGTGCGACGTCTGCTCAGACGTCGCCTCAATGTGCCGCTCATGCATGGCTGCCTCCTGCTGCGGTGTTGGGCGGGCGTTGATTCCTCCTGGTCCGTTAAAGCTGGTCCGATTGATCACTGTCGTATTGTGGATAACGGTGTTATCGATATACGTGTTGTGGACCACTGTTCTGTCCACGTGCAGTACGGCCGTGTTGTAAGCGAAACGACCACCCTCCCAACGGCCACCGTAGAATCCGTCGCCGCCGTATCCGTAGCCATAGTTCACGCCACCGTAGTAGCCGACATGGGGGCCCCAATAGCCTGCATGCCAGGCGTAGACACCATCGCCCCAGCCCCAGTAACCAGGCGTCCAGAGAAAGCCCGGTTGAGGAGCCAGAACCCAGGTTCCAGGAACCCAGTAATAGCCCTCTTCACCGTAAGCCCAGTAGCCGGGAGTCCACAGATATCCATCGCCGGGGCAAACAGGCTGGGCGTAGACGGGAAGGACGGGAGGAGCAACTGTGATGGAAAGAAAGACGCCCGCAAACGATGACGCGGGGACAAGGGATACGAGGCATGCGAGGAAGAGTGTACGAATCGCGCGGAAAGTACGCATGAATGCTCCTTACGGCTGCCCGATTCAGCGCCACACTCAAACTCGATGGCGGCCTGATCAACCCGGGGTTGCCAGCCTGGCTGGGTTGGTATCCAGCCGTCTATAGGAACGCATCCGTCCCCGTAATGTTGCTGCAGGGTTCCTCATAGGTAACGGTTACCACCCGACCGGTCACCGGGGCGGATTGAGAACCCGAATCCGGTGAGACTATCGAGCTTCTATGTTGTTGGCTATACAACGTTTGTGGGCTGAGAAGAGTTGGCAGCGGCGAGCTGTGAGTTTCCCTTATCGACGCGAAAAGCGAAAGATAAGGGGCACCCGCGGGGGTTTCTGACCGAGAGATTAGGCTGGTTTGGTCGAAAGATCAGCGGCGGCTGGTACCGCCGAGGAGCGAACCGAGTACTCCGCGAACAATCTGGCGACCTACGGAACTGCCGAGAGTGCGGGCGGCGCTCTTGGCCATGGTTTCCACCAGACTGTCTCCCCGCCTGCCGCCGGCAGAGGCAGTGCCAAGTTTTGACAACTCACCCAGCCAGCCACCAGAACCGGGGGCCGGTTGCTGGGGCGATCCTGACTGCGCCGCGTTGCCTGTGCCGCCTTGGGCGGCCCGGGCGGCCAACATCTCGTAGGCCGATTCGCTATCCACTAATTTTTCGTACACTCCAGCGACGACCGAGTTGCGGATGATCTGCTGCCGCTGCTGAAGGGCGATGGGGCCGATCTGACTGCGTGGCGGGCAAACGAAGGCGCGCTCCACCATGGCGGGTGTTCCCTTCTCGTCCAGAAAGGAAACCAGGCCTTCCCCCACACCCAGTTCCAGGATCACCTGCTCCACATTGAGTTCAGGGTTGGCGCGAAAGGTCTGGGCGGCTGCGTGAACTGCTTTCTGATCTTTGGGGGTAAACGCGCGTATTGCGTGCTGCACGCGATTCCCAAACTGGCCGAGGATGGCATCGGGCACGTCCACCGGGTTCTGGGTCACGAAATAGACCCCTACGCCTTTTGAACGGATGAGCCTCACTACCTGGAGAACTTTATCTTCGATGACTTTGGGCAGATCAGAGAAAAGCAGGTGCGCTTCGTCAAAGAAGAAAACCAGCTTGGGTTTTTCCGGATCACCCACCTCCGGCAGCTTTTCAAAAAGCTCGCTGAGCAGCCACAAGAGGAAGGTGGCGTAGAGCTGAGGCGAACGGATGAGCTTATCCGCAGCCAGAATGTTGACCAAGCCGTGGCCCTGCACATCTGTTTGGATGAAGTCGTCGAGGTTGAGCGCGGGTTCGCCGAAAAACTTGTCTCCCCCTTGCTGTTCAAGGGCTAACAGGCCGCGCTGCATCGCTCCGACACTGGCGGGGGAGATGTTGCCATACTTCGCCTGAAACTGCCTGGCATTCTCCGAAGTGTATTGCAGCATGGCCTGCAGGTCTTTCAGATCGAGCAGCAGCAGGCCCTGATCGTCGGCGATCTTGAAGACGGCATTCAGCACACCGGCCTGGACGTCGTTGAGGTTCAGAAGCCGGCTGAAAAGCAGCGGGCCCATTTCCGACACCGTCGAGCGTACCGGGTGGCCCTGTTCTCCAAAAACATCCCAGAAGGTAACCGGGCAACCGGCGAAGGAGAAATTCGTAAGGTTCAGTTTCTTTACGCGGTCTGCGATTTTGGGGTTGTCGACGCCAGGCTGGCTGATGCCTGCAAGGTCTCCCTTTACGTCAGCGGCGAACACCGGAACGCCCATGCGGCTGAAAGACTCCGCCATGACCTGGAGCGTCACCGTCTTGCCAGTACCGGTCGCTCCCGCGACTAGTCCGTGACGATTCGACATTGCCGGGAGCAGGTAAAGCGGACTTTTGCCTTGGGCGATCAGCAGTGGTTCAAGCATGTCGAGGGTCTCCTCATGGCCGGCATGGGGTTGCCAGGGGCTGCATTCTCACTCACGTGTGATGCGGACTTTGCGTTAGATAGCAAACGCCCGCGAGCCTTGTTGCTAGGAGAAGCTTTAAGAGACTTACCTTCAGCTTCCGTCCCAGTAGCGAATGCGAAGCCCCCTAACCGCTGGCGCGGACGTTTGAGGTATCCCACTCAAGCCAAAAGCGGGCTTGAATGGGGCACCCGTCCGTTGTTTGCGGGAGAGGGCGAGGAGGGCTTGCTTTGTTGCTGGAGGAAGCTTTAAGAGGTCTGCCCACGGGCGCGCGAAGAGTGGCCCCGACCTGATCCTCGTAACTCGAAAAACGGCCGGCCGCTGGGTTGACTACGTCACCGTTATATCGAAAGGTGACCTGCCGGGAGATTACCCCGCCGCCTGCGAAGTTGTGTGATACACCCTTGTGGTGGCCGAAGAGGCCTGGGTATACGCGCTCAACCGGCTGCAACCCAAGGAATCACAGACAGGACATGAAGCTTCTGCGCTCCCTCTACGCCTTCACCATCTTCCTCAGCGCCTTTCTCCTCTTTGCCGTGGAACCTATGGCTGCGAAGCAGCTGCTACCCACGCTCGGCGGGTCGTCGGCAGTGTGGACCACGTGCCTGGTCTTCTTCTCGGTGATGCTGCTGCTGGGCTACGTGTATGCGCACTGGCTCTCCTCAGGATGCACGCCGGTGCAACAGGCAATTATCCATATTCTGCTGCTCACTGCGGCGGTGGGGGTGCTGGCGAGTCCACCGATTCGCCCCAACCCGGCAGCGGTTACCTGGCATCCCGCGCTCACCGTATTTCAGGTGCTGTTCACGGTCCTTGGTCTGCCCTACCTTGCGCTGTCTGCCACGACGCCCTTGCTCACAGCCTGGTACGCCGCCACCTTCGAGGGACGATCGCCGTATCGACTCTTCGCTCTCTCCAATTTTGCTTCGCTGTTGGCGCTGGGGAGCTATCCACTGCTCATCGAACCCCGCCTGACCATGAAGCAACAAGCTGCGTGGTGGGGCGGCGGCTTTCTGCTCTTCGCCGTGCTGTGTGGGGCAATCGCGTGGCAAGCGCGGCGACGGGTGGGCGCTTCTGTTCTCTCTGAGCCGTCTGGCAACGTAGCCGTCTCCGCGCTTAGGCCCGAAGTTTTGTGGTTCATGCTAGCCATGGGCGGAGGCATGCTCCTCACGGCCGTGACCAATCACATGAGTGCAAACGTGGCAGCGATTCCCCTGCTGTGGCTGCCTCCCCTCGCGTTGTACCTGCTCTCGTTCATCCTGGCATTTCAGGGCGCCTGGCAGCGATTTCGACCCTCGATGCTGCGGCTGGTGCTGGTCGCCGTGGCCTCGATGGCTTACGTGTTACGGGATATTCGAGCTCAGTGGCCAATCATGATCAGTCTTCCGCTATTCATGATTGGGCTGTTCGTGACCTGCTTTTTTCTGCACGGCGAACTCTATGCGAGACGTCCTGGCACGGCGGGTCTCACGAGGTTTTACCTGATCGTCTCGGCCGGGAGTGCTACGGGAACTTTGCTGGTTGGTGTGATGGCGCCGCTGGTGTTCCGGGCAAACTATGACCTGGCCGGCACACTGGTCGTGGTGGCGTTGATCGCGCTTGCCGTCACCTGGCAGGATGGCTGGACGTTGCGCATGGTTTGGGCAGCCGGAACCATCGCAGCGATCGTCGTATTGAGCAACCAGGTGAGGCAATACGACGACGATGCGGTTGCCCTGATGCGTAACTTCTATGGAACGCTGAGAATACGGGAATCGCACCTGCCCGCGCAGTCGGATACTGACCGGCAACTGATGAACGGAACCATCGAACACGGCGCGGAGTGGTTTGCGCCGCAGTTTCGTGGGCAACCTTTGACCTACTACGCACCCAACTCAGGGCTGGGGTTGGCCATGCGGTTGTGTTGCGGCGACGGCCCCAAGCGCGTGGGCGTGATTGGACTGGGTACGGGTACCGTGGCGGCCTACGGCAATACAGGCGATGTCGTCCAGTTCTACGAGATCAATCCCCTGGTGGAAAGGCTGGCGCGGCACTGGTTTACGTTTCTGCACGACACGCCGGCGAAGACAGAGGTCATTCTGGGAGATGCGCGGCTATCTCTGGCCGCTGAAGCTCCGCAGCGGCTGAATGTAATCGTTGTGGATGCGTTTTCAGGGGATGCCATCCCGGTGCATTTGCTCACCCGGGAGGCGCTGGCACTCTATCGCAAGCATTTGGCGCCGGGGGGCATGGTCGTGTTTCATGTATCCAATCAATACATCGATCTGGAGCCAGTGGTGGCAGCGATCGCCAAGGATGCGGGTATGTATGCGATATCGGTGCACTCGCACGGCGATGAGCAGAACGGGTTCTATTATTCGAACTGGATTTTGGTGACGGCGAATCGAGAGTTTCTCGATCAACAAGAGATTGTGAATAACGGCTTTCCAACGCCTTTGCGCGCGGGTGTTCGCCTGTGGACAGATAGTTACAGCAGCGTGTTTCCTTTGCTGAAGTGGTTGACCCGATAGAAGGCACGCTGCCGGTCTGCGTTCGCCGAGGCCGACTCTGGCCAACTTTTTCAGTCGCCGAAGTTGATGCGCAGACCGAAGCGAGCGACGCGCGGGGATGCCAGGGTGAGCGAGGGAGTTCTACCTGCTTCGATCGCGCGATCGAAGAGGTTGTCTCCGGCTGCAAAAGCTGTCAGGTGGTGGCCCAGGTCGAGCGAGGCATAGGCTCCGAAGCGAAAATAACTATGCAGCAGAAAGCGGTTGGCATCGTCATCGTACTGACGCCCGCTTATTCGCCCTTGCAGGCTCAACAGACCCAGGCGCCGGCGAGAAAAGATGAGCTGGGTTGTAGCGGTGTTGCGCGCCACCTGGGGAATCCAATTGCCCACCAGTTTCGGCTGCTCCGCGTTACTCGTGACGGTAGCATTTGCGTACTGATAACCACCTTCAATATCGATCCAACTCAAGGGCCGTGAGGCAAAATCGAGAGAAATGCCGCGGCTTTCGATCTGGCCGAGATTTTCGCGCTTGAGCAACGAACTCGTAGGGGTGGTGCTTAAGGTCAGCGCGGTGATGGGGCGGTTGATCTGGGTCCAGAAGTAACTCACACGAACCGTGGAACCGATGGACGGCAGGTCTGCATGGACTCCTGTTTCCCAGCCCGTAGCCCGCTCCGAGCGCAGGCCGGGATTGGGGAGCGTGGTCTGCGAACCCACCTGACCGGTGCGGTAGAGCTCATTCTCTGTGGGGGCGCGATAAGCGCGAAATACAGACGCGCTGGCGGCCAGCGCTTTCGTGAGGCGGCGGGTAATGCCGAAGCGCGGATCGAAGACGGTCTCGGTCAGGCTGGGCAACTGGACGGTGGGCGTGGCGGTCTTGTACTGGGCGGCATCAAAATTCGAAAAATGATCGACGCGTCCCGAGAGACTCATGGTCCACTGCGGTGGAGTGAAGAGGACTTCGCCGTAGACGCCGCTCTGCCGTTGCCGCGCGGTCGTGTTGAGGTAACCTTGAGCGCCGGTGAAAAGTATTTGGTAATCGGCGGCGCGTACATCATGGGTGTCGGCGCCGGCGAGCAGGAGCAGATGCGTGCCGACTGGCTGATGCCAGTTCCCACCAGCACCCAATTCGCCTGCAGGGTCTTTGCCCAGGCGGGTCATCGTTTCTGAAGTGCGGGATGCCGCGATGGTGGAGAAAGTCTGGGAGTAGTGCTCGGTGGCGCCAAAAACCCGGAGCGTCAAATTGCTCCAGTCTGTTCCTGCAGCATAGCGCCATAGGCGCGTGCTGTTGATCTGGATGGGGGTGCCGTTGTGGCGATCTTCATTGAGCACGCTGCCGCGGAGAAACACACAGTCCCTGATGGGTCAGCCCGTGCTCAAACTCCGTGAGTCCATTCTGGGCGTGTACGTTATTCGGCGTGTCGATGGGTCCACGAACACTGGGCGCTATAAGAACGTAGCCGTCGGTAGCAATGAGTTGCGAACTTACAAGTCCCGCCCATTGACCCCACTTCAGTGATCCCAGCAGAGCATCATCGGTCGTCGCTTCGGAGCCGTAGCTGGTGGAGAGCTGGAAGCGATTTGCTTCAGGACGGACAGGAACAATGCTGATGACGCCGCCGATAGCACTGGAACCATACAAGTCCGATGCACCGCCACGCACCAGCTCAGTGGAATGAATGGCCAGAGGCGGGAATTCTTCCCAATGGATCCATCCCCCAAAGGGGTCGGCGATGGGAATCTCGTCAAACACCACGAGCGAGCGGCTGGCAGCGGTCGATCCCAGACCGCGCAAGGAAACGCCCTCGGTGGTCGGGTTAGCGACCAGCGAACTGGTGCGGCGAAAGAGCTCGAAGCCCGGAACCTGACGCAACTTGTCGTCAACCGAAATACCCGCTGCCTGCTGTAAGCGCTGGGCCGAGAGCACGCGCGTGCTGGCAGGGCTGTCTGCTGTTGCGAGCGGGGAACGATACGCGGTGACCTCGACCATTTCCATCGGATGCGCTAACAGCACGTGAACTGGTTCGGGGCCCTGCATCATGACGAACGTGGGTTCGAAGCGCGGAGCGGTGATCTGCACACCGCCAGTGCCTGCCGGTACGGTGAACGTGCCGTCCGCCGCGGAGGTGGCGAGGAGTTGCCCCCCAGGAGCCAGAATCTCCGCACCTGCGACAGGCGCGTTTTGTGCGTCGACGACTTTGCCTGAAATGCCGCCCTTTGCAGCCTGCGCTTGCAGCGCCAGCCCGGGCAATAGGAGCAGGATCGCCGCGAAGCGAACGAGGCGGCGGCACGATTGCCTGGCAAGTTTTGGAAGAATTTTGGACACGACGCCGGATGGCTCACGCGCGAGAGAGCCGATGTCGAATCATACGATATTTGCGGCGGTCATACGGAGATGGGGTGCCTTCACGTATCCCTTCACGCATTAGGGAAAGAACAGCGCCGGTTCAGCGATGAGGGCACCCATCGTTTTGCTCCTTGAAAAGATTCCAGGGTGAACTTCTTCTGCGAAGAATTTCTAAGCTTTGGCTGCAGCCACGCCTGCTTCGGCAACGGTGTGGTCGTCTTTGCCCGAGCCACCGCTGACACCGATCGCACCAACAACCTGCCCGCCGCGCTTGATGGGAATACCGCCGGCAAAGATCATGATCTTGCCGTTATTCGAAGCATGAATGCCGAAGAATTGCTGACCTGATTGTGAGTTCTCACCCAACGACTTGGTGTCGAGATCGAAGGCGCGCGCGGTAAATGCCTTTTTCTGGGCGATGTCGATGCTGCCGATCCAGCCTCCGTCCATGCGTTCGAAGGCAACCAGATTGCCTCCCTCATCGACTACGGCGATGTTCATCATGACCTTGATCTCATTCGCCTTTACGGTAGCGGCCGCAATGATCTGGCGGGCCTCTTCCAACGTGATACCGAGAGCTTTACCCATAAGTATTCCCTTCTTTGAAGCATTCTGACTGCTCCATGTTTACCACAATCAACCGGACAGAACATGACTGCCGCATTGAGATGGAATCAGCGCGTGGAGCGATGCCTGTGCGAGACTTTGCTTCCCGTTTTATTTCAGCTCTTCGAAGAGCTTTTCGCCCTCACCGGGGGCGAGAAAACGATTGGCCTCAACTCCGTGCTGGCGGGTGTAAAGGTCGTGGTAGCGGCCTTCGAAAGCGTACAGGCTTTCATGCGTACCTCGCTCCTGAATAAGACCACCCTCGATCACCAGGATTTGATCGGCCCTGCGGATTGTCGAAAGACGATGCGCGATCACGAAGGTGGTGCGGCCCTGCATCAGGTAACTGAGACCGTTTTGAATCATGGCCTCTGATTCCGAGTCGAGCGATGAAGTCGCTTCGTCCAGGATCAGAATGCGCGGGTCCGCCAGAATAGCGCGCGCGATGGAGAGGCGCTGGCGCTGACCACCGGAAAGCTTGACTCCGCGTTCTCCAACAACGGTATCGTAGCTCTCAGGAAAGCGCTCCGCGAATTCGTCTACGCGGGCGATGGTACAGGCATTGAGAAATTGCTCTTCCGTCGCATCGGGACGCGAAAAGACAACATTCTCACGGATGGTTCCATCGAAGAGGAACGATTCCTGCAAAACCACGCCCAACTGGCTGCGATAGCTATTCAGCCTTACGGTCGAGAGGTCAGTCCCGTCCACCAGCACCCTGCCGGAGGTTGGCTTGTGGAAGGCGCAGACCAGGCTGATGATCGTGGATTTGCCCGAGCCCGAAGAACCCACCAATGCCGTGACCGTGCCGGGACGGGCATGGAAAGAGACACCGTGCAGGACGGGTTTGTCGGCCTCATAGGCAAAGTGCACGTCTTCAAAGACCACATCGCCATGGATCGTTCCCAGGCTGACCGTCCGGTCAGGTTCGTCGTCCTCTTCTTTTTCCGCAAGGATTTCGCTCGTGCGGTCGAGGCCGGCGATGGCCTCGGTCAACTGTGTGCCCACGTTCACTACCTGAAACACTGGCGCGACCATGAAGGCCAGGAACATGGTGTAGGTAAAGTAGTCGCCCAGGGTAATCTTGTGCGCCATTTCCTGCCGCGCGCCGAGCCACATGACGACCGCCCCAACGATGCCGAGAACCGCGGTCGCGGCCAGAGATAGCAACGAAGTTGCCGTGAGCGAGCGGACGACGTTCTGATAGAGCCGCTCGACTCCGGTGGCAAACACGCCGGCTTCGCGCGCTTCTGCGTGGTAGCCCTTAACGACGCGGACACCGCCGAGAGACTCAGTAAGCCGGCCAGTCACTTCGGCATTGATTTTTCCGCGTTCGCGGAAGATGGGGCGGATCACACTGAAGGCCTTGCGCAGAATAAGAACAAAGGTCAGCACGAAGGCGAACGAGATAAGCGTGATCTGCGGGCTGATGCGCATCAGGATAACGAAGGCGAGCACGGCCGTGAGCATGCCGCCCACAAAATCAACCAGGCCAGTGCCGATCAGGTTGCGCACGCCTTCCACGTCGGTCATGATGCGCGATACCAGGACGCCGGTGCGGGTGGCATCGTAGAAGCTCACGGAGAGGCAGCCGATGTGCTGCTGCACCTGCATGCGCAGGTCAGCAATAAGCCGCTGGGCGGCCTTCGAAAGCAGTTGCGTGAGAGAAAACGAGGTGACGGCCTGAATGGCTGTGGCCAGAAGCACCACGCCGACGATCAGGGGTAGTTTTTCCGCCTGGTGCTTGACGAGAACGTTGTCGACGAGAAATTTGGTTGAGGCAGGCAGCACCAGGCCGCAGACCCGGTTGATGACCATCAGCACAAACCCAAAAGCCAGCAACCACCGGCGCGGCTTGATGATCGTCCAGATTTCAGGCAGTACCTTACGCAGGGGCGGTCGCTTTTTCTTCTTGCCGTCCTTGTCTTCGTCCGCACCCGTGCGCGACCGGGTGCTTCTTTCGGCGCGGATGGCCATTCCTGCTCCAGCGCTGGATCGCAAACTCACTATGAAGGGCTCCTAAACTCTTGAGCGGCGCGCAGCAATGAACGATCGCGCGCAGAGTACTACATAGATGAGCATCAGCAGGGACATCGCTGCTTTTTCTTCGATGGCCGCGGGATAGGGGAACAATTTGCCCTTGAAAAGCTGGAAAGCAGATACCAATGCGGGCGCGGTCGCCAGGAAGCCAAGCAGACCGATGGTTACGGCAATGTGCATGAACAACATGCGGCGCTTGGCCACGGGGGTCTCAGCCATGCTGCCAAAGGTGCAGAGCAGGATGCCAAAAGCAACCGGAATCAGCGACGTGGGGAATTTCTGGCCGGTGAGAACGTAGCTGACTACGCCAAGAATAATGAGCAGAACGCCGAAAAGAACAGTAACTTTTGCCATTAGGAAAGAACGCCTCTGTGAAGCTTAGATTTCATAGCAGCGCCAGACATCGTCAAGATCGAGCACAAACCCTTCCACGGAGCCCTTACCTCGCATGCTTTTCACGGCCTTGATTTTACTCCGCGGGAGGTGCCGCGCCCATAATCCTTAAACGGTAGTCATGCCCTCTCCCACGAGGAGCTTGTCGAGGATGCTTTGCACGATCCGCTGCGGCGGGCCTTCTGCGGAAACCCGCATGAGGTCGGGCGTGATTTCGAGCGTATCAAGCTGACTTTGCAGCAAACCCGGGTTCATGTAGTGGTTCTTGCGCGCGGCCAGGCGCTGCTCCAGGGCGGGACGCGAGACATCGAGCAGGACGAAACGGATGTTGACCGGCGGGATCTGTGCAAGCAGGATTTCGCGATAGCTCTGGCGCAAGGCAGAACAGCCCAGGATGCCGCTCTTTCCGCTCTCATACCAGCCCAGGAGCAACTGGTGCAGGGTGGCCAGCCATGGCATCCGGTCTTCATCCGTGAGGGGAATATTGGCGTGCATTTTGGCGCGGTTGGCTGCGGTATGGTAATCATCGGCATCAGCGAACTGCCAGCCGGTCTCCGTAGCGAGCATGTGGCCCACCGTTGTCTTGCCGGATCCGGTTACTCCCATAAGCACTAAAATCATAGCTCCCTTTACTTGCTCCCCTGTACCCGCCCTGCTGGACGATCTAGGTCAAAATCTACCTTGTGCGCCCCGTGGCGGCAACTCTACCTCGGTGGCATCAGCCTTGTGCGGGAGTTCCCTGGGCAAGCGCCTGCTTCATGTCATCCACGACAGCGGAGGGTGTCCAGTCGTTCTTCGGATACCAACGAAATATCTTTCCGTTGGGCGCAATGACGGCGGTCGAGAGCGAGTGGGTGAGGGTGTTGTTGTCCCCGGCGGTTACGCCTACGTCAAAGAACTCGTCTACCCGGTCGAGGTCAGCGGATGAGGGCGCAGCAAAATCCCAATGGGCAAAGCTACCGCCGTTGTACATGCGGCCGTAGTTGGTGAGGACTTTCGGCGTGTCATACGCCGGGTCGAAACTGATACTCAGAAGTTGGGTCTGGCCGGCGAGATGAGCATCGGCAGCCAGCAAACGTTGCACATCGGTGAAGTTGCGGCTCATGCGTATGCAGTAGTCCGGCAAAGGACAGCGTGTGTAGATGAAGGTGACGAGCAGGGCCTTGCCGCGAAACTGCTCGATCGAGATGGGCTTGCCGCTCTGATTGACGAATTTGAAATTGGGAACTGCCTGGCCTGGCGCAGGGACGTTGTAGAACTTGCTGGGCTTGTAGTCGGGCTTGGCCTGTGCGGTGACAACAATCTGATCGAGCAGGCTGCCAGTATCCGTAACCCGCAGCCTGGCGTTGATGCGGTCGCCGGGATGCAATTCTGTAGCGACTCCAGGCTGCGCAAGTTTATAGGGCATGATCATGGCGCCCATCAACCCGGGAATAGCTTCTGAGTCGATCATGACCTGGCCCTTGGCTGCATCGGAACTGACTACGATTCCCTTGAGTTGATAGGTGGCCGCGTTCGCGGGTATCGCGTAGGGTTGGTCATCGGCGGCCGGCTCTTTGCTCCGGCAGCCTGGCAGTGCGATGGCAGAGAGAAGAAGGACGATTGGGAGTATGGCCCTGCGAACGAGTTGGTGCATGTTCCCCTCGCTTCTATCCTAGAACGTCTGCGAGGAGAAGGGCGTAATCGCTTACCCAACCCCTGGACGGTAAATCATGGTTCTTAAAGGTCTGAAGGGTATCCCGTAGAGCCTGGCCTGAGCGAAGTCGAATGGCGACGGCTGAAGATTACCCAGGATGAAATCTGGGATGAAATCCGGGGTGCACCCGGACCATAAACAAACGCACAGGTATCGGAGGCCGACAACTACAGATCCCTCAACTACGCTCAGGTCCACTCAGTAGTGGAAGCGATAGCGCACCTCTCCGTAGATCTGTCGCGGGTCGTTGTAGTGAAAGCCTCCGAAGGTGAGGCTGTTGTCGAGGAGCAATCTTCGGTTGGTCACATTCAATGCAGACACCGATACAGATAGGTTGTCGCTGACCTTCTTGCCAAAGCTCAGATCGAACGTGGTGTGGCCAGGCAGGTAATCGCTGGTGAAAGGCGACGGGGGATTGGGATATCCATTGCTGAAACCAGAACCGTAGTACACGTTGGTAGAAGCGGTGATGTTCCACGGCAACGTGGCATTGAAGCCGACATTCAAGGTATTCCGCTGATCGTGGTCGACCGGGGTGTAGTTAAAACCCTCATCGCATGCCGGCGACCCAATGGGAACGCAGATGAGGCCGCCGGTGATGTTGCCTCGCTGTTGCCCGATCTGGTTGGAATAAGCGAGGTGTGCTTGTCCAAAGCTGCCGATGCGTGGGGAATGTAGCGTCAACTCCCAGGCCTGGATCAATGCACCGTCGACGGTCACCGGGTAGTAGATGCTCGACGCTCCTATGTTCGAGTGATCGAGAAAGTTGTTGACGCGATTCTGAAACGTATCTGCATCGAGCAGCCAGCCCTTAAAAGGAACCTGCACCCCAAACTGATATTCCTCATCCCGCTCGCCGTGCAGCGCAACGAAGCTGGTGTTGTTCGCATCGGCGTAATTCACTACAGGCCCTGAGGCGGTCAACAGAGGCGGGGGCTGATAGAAGCGGCCGTAGAATCCACGAAACACCCAGTGCAGTTTAGGTATCTCGATAGCAATGCCGACGCGGGGATCGATCGCATTTTCGGTAAAGCTGGAGACAAAGTTCGCCTGCCGCAGACCCGCAATCAGGGAAAGCCACGACGTAGCTTTGAAGTTGTCGGAGATGTATTCCTCGATCAGACCACCAGCTTCGGCATCGGGAATGAGAAAGTTGCTGAAGCTGCCATCGTTGAAGATCGAGCCAAAGACATAGCTGTCGTGCTGGCCCCAGCTATAGATACCGGCCTGGATCGTGTTGCGGGCGATGTTGGTGGTGATGCTGGCCTGGGCGCCTCCATAATTTGAAGCGCGATCAGACGTGGTGGCGATGGGAAAGTCGTTCGGGTTGGATTCGTAGTTTGCGCTGTTGTAGTGATAGAACGGCGACACCACCAGCAGGGTAGAAGCATTGAAGGTATGTGCCCAGGTAAAGGCGCTCATGCCGTCCGTCTCATGCTGCCCATCCCGCAGGCCATAAGACGGAATCAACTGATTGCCGTAACTATCTGGATCAGGATCGTACGGAATCTGAAAATAGTCTGTGCGTAGCTGACTGACCAATCGCAACTGGTCGCTGGGAGTGCGGTTATAGATCAGCGACGCGAAGCCACCGTAGCCGTTGGCTGCATCGTGCAAGACCTGGCCCACGGGGGGCGCTAGTCCATAGTCTGTGCGATTGCCGTTCAGGCTTCCGTAGTAGGCAAACTTCTCCGAGTGATCGCCAAAGTTCAGTTGTGCGTTCGCTTGCCAGAAGTTGCCCGCGCCCAGTACTAGCTCGGCCTGACGGTTGCGCTCGAATCCTGTACGCGGCGCAACGTTGAAGACGCCATAGGTGCGGTCGCCCACGTCTGCGTTATAGCTGCCGCGCTGCACTTCGAGATAGTCAATGTCTTTGGGATCGATCTGTGGGCCGAGGTTGCTGGCGATATTTGTATTGGGAATCTCGACGCCATCGATAAGCCAGCTCACCTGGTGGCCGCCGCGTATGTGCAGCAAGTCGTGGGTCATGTAGGAACCGGGAACGTAGTCGGTAATCATCTGCATGCCATAGCTGCGTTCAGCGCCGGGCGTGCGTTCGATGTCCTGGCGATTGAGTGTGGTCGTGGGAGTGACCGAGTCGACATTGGCATCGCTCACCTGCCCGACGATCGAGATCGATTCGTTCACGGTCGCAAGCGAGAGTTCCACGTGCAGGATGGGCGAGGTGCCGGACGCCAGCGAAATCGGCTGCGTAAACGACGCAAAGCCGGTTTGCGAGACCGTGACGGTGTACTGCCCAAACGGTACAGCCTGAAAGCGGAAACCGCCGTCGCGGTCCGTGCTCTTGGATTGGGTGAACGCAGAAGTCGCACTCTTCAACACAACGGTAGCGCCGCTGAGCGGGCGATGTTGCGGGTCGTGCACGACGCCCTGGACCTCGCCAAAAACCGCGCCAAGAGCCGGCCGTAGTGATAACAAAAACAGAGACAGGATTGCGACCGGGAGCAACCCTGCCAGATTACGCATAGACACTTGAACCTCCGTATCACGAACGTGACGAAACCAGCGTTACGAGAGAAAGCACGTCTTCGATACGAAATGGCCGCATACATCACGGACAAAGTTCAGAAGACGAGTGCTGACTTGCTTAGACGGAGAAAGGCGTGGGCGGTCCGCGGGGCGCGGAACGGAGGAGCATGCGGGTTGCCACGGCATCGGCCACCCACTGCCGTTCGATATTGGCAACGGCGAGACCGAAGCTGGTGCGGGAAGCGAAGTCCGCGGAGAGGGTAACGGTGGTGAGGGCGCGCAGGTTTTGATTGAACGGGCAGCCTGGCTGACGCAACGCAGGTGCAGCGCCTGAGGAGGCTTCTTGTGCCCCGCCCATGACACAGGCATGGGCGCCATGCGCGCGGCAGCAGTTGGGCAGCACCTGCTGTGGCGCAGCAAGCGAGACCACTGTCGCCGAAGGCAACAGCGCTGCAAAAACCCATAACAGCATGAGAGCTGCACTCCGCCGCATGCAGTGAGTGTACACGCCGGCCCGCTGCGGCGCAGACGCCGGCTTTGGCGTATAAAACAGAGATGCGTCTCGCCCCCGACATCGCAGCAGCCATCGAGGCCGGGGACACAGTCATCACCTCAAGCGCCCGCGCAGCCCGTGCCCTGCGGCGCATGCATGGGGAGGCGCAGCGTGACCTGGGGCGCAAAGCCTGGAAATCGGCAGACATTCTCGACTGGGATAGCTGGCTCAATCGTTTGTGGCAAAAGAAGCTGCGCTCGGGCGATGAGAACCGGCTGCTGCTTACTTCGCTACAAGAACAACAGGTCTGGGTGCGGCAGATAAAACCAGCTATCGAAAACAGGTGGCTCATCTCGGTGCTCGGCGTCTCGAAACTGGCACAACAGGCATATGCACTGCTCTGTGATTACGGCGCGCTCAGCTTTCTCAAATTGAAAGGACCATTCATCCAGGACATCGAGCAGTTTCTGGATTGGGCGCGCGCGTTCGATGACACCTGCAATCGAGAGGCATGGCTAAGCCCGGCCCGGCTGCCCCTGGTATTGCGCGATGCCGTTCTCGCGGGAAAGCTGGAGGTGACAAGCCGCTTGTTCCTGACTGGCTTCGATCGGTTCACACCCGCGCAGCGATCGCTTCTGGACTCTCTTCGGGAGCGGCGCCATGAGGTCGAAGCCGCTGAAGTCACAGGGGTCATGAGTTCCACGGATGCCGTTCTTGTCGAAGCTTTCGATCGACGCGATGAGATCGCTACTTGCGCTCTTTGGGTTCGCAGCGTGCTTAGAGAGAACGGGAAGGGGGCGAGTATCGCCGTCATTGTGCCCAACGTTTCCAGCATGCGCCCGGAGATCGAAAGAACCTTTCGCGAGATACTCGCACCTGAGACAGTGGCAATTAGTCAACGTGAACAATCCGTTCCGTTTGAATTTTCACTCGGTATCCCGCTCGCCGATGTGCCGATGGTGCGGGCAGCGTTGTTGGTTTTGCGCTGGATAGACCGGGCGCTCCTGCGTGACCAGGCAAGCTGGCTGATGCTCTCGGGGTTCATTAGCCACGATCAGGGTGAGTTGCTGACCTTGGCGAAACTGGATGCCGCCATGCGGCAGCGGCCCATGAGGCAACCTGAACAAGACCTGGATACTCTTCTGCAATTTCTCAACGAGTCGCGCGAGCACAACTATGCGCTCGGCCGATTCCGCCACAGGCTGCAGGAAGCGCGGGCCCTGGCTTCCAAGCAGAGCACGCGGAGCTTTGACGGTTGGGTCGAGTGCGCTGGAAAAATGTTGCAGAAGCTCCACTGGCCCGGCGCGCACAAGCTCAGTAGCGAGGAATTTCAGGTGCAGGCCAGGTGGTCACAACTGCTCGGCAATATGGCTGTGCTGGCCTTTGACGGGCGCAAGACTACGTACACGGCATTTCTTGACGTGCTCGAACACCAGGCAAGTGAGACGATCTTTGCGCCCGAGTCGCGCGAGGCGCCGGTACAGATATTGGGGCCGCTGGAAGCGGCCGGCCTCAGCTTCGACGCACTCTGGTTTCTCGGAGCAGACGATACGAGTTGGCCGGCCGTGGCACCACCACACCCGTTTTTGAGCAGACCGCTGCAGAACCAACACGAGATGCCACACGCGAACGCTGATGTCGACTTGCGTTTGGCAAAGCAGGTAACCGCCCGGCTGGAACAAAGCGCACCCCGGCGAGTCTTCAGCTATGCGACACAAAATGCCGAGGGCGCGTGCCGGCCTTCCCCGCTTGTGGCGCTCGGCAAGCAGCCACTCTCAGCCCAGGCGCTGCGAGCGCAGATGGGTGCGACCGATGACTTAGCGGGTAGGCATGACTCTCGTGAAGCGCTTATCGAACAGGAGCCGACGGTGGTTGCTCCGTGGCCTGTCGAGCAGGTTGCCGGCGGAGCAGACGTTCTGAAGGGGCAGGCGGCTTGCCCGTTTCATGTCTTCGCCAGCAAGCGTCTGGCGGCACGGGCGATCGATGAAACCGACTGGGGGCTTGAAGCGAGCGAACGAGGACGAGTGGTGCACCGCATCCTCGAAAAGCTCTGGGAAGAGATGAAGACACGCGACGGCCTTCACGAAGCCGTCGCGCGCGGGCGCTTGCGAGGCATGGCCGAGCAGGCTACAACAGAAGCGCTCGAGCGCTATGCGCCACAAGGACCCGATCGTGTCTGGGGCCAGGCGTATCTCGATGCAGAGCAGGAACGCATCGTCGCGCTGATTGAGGAGTGGCTTGCCTATGAGCAACAGCGCGCCGATTTCGAAGTGGAGGCCCGCGAGGATGAGCGCGCGGCCGCGGTGGGCGAATTGAAACTCAAACTGCGCGTCGATCGCATCGACAGGGTCAAAGATGGACGCGTCATCATCGATTACAAAACCGGGAACGTGAATGCAGACATCTGGGATGGTGCACGGCCAGACGAGCCGCAACTGCCGATCTACGCTGCCTATGGCCAGGTAGACGAGTTGAAGGGAATCCTGCTGGGTAGGGTTGCGCAAGGCCAGGTTAAATTTACCGGGCGCGTTGAGAACGGCGAAGCCGTGATGCGGGGCGCGGCGCAGCTTACAAAGATTCCTTTCAGCGCCGAGATGATGGAGAACTGGCAGCGCGTGCTGCTCGACCTTTCAGACCAGTTCCTGCGCGGCGAAGCCCGGATCAACCCGAAGAGATTCCCTGGAACTTGCCGGTACTGTTCTTTTTCCGGACTCTGTCGTATTGCCGAGAGCGACCGGCACGTAGAAGACGAAGCGGACCCTGGCGATGGGGAGTGGGATTGATGAACCACGGATTGCCCGTCGACGAGCGAGATCGCGCACGTACGCTCGATACGAAGCAATCGTTTCTGGTGCAGGCCCCGGCAGGTTCGGGTAAGACCGAACTGCTGACCCGCCGCGTACTGAAACTGCTGGCTGAGGTCGACCAACCGGAAGAAATACTGGCCATTACTTTTACCAAGGCCGCTACGGCGGAGATGCGTGCGCGGGTGCTGCATGCGCTGCATGACGCGCAGGCACACCCCGCCGGCAGCGATGAAAGTGAATTGAGGAAACTGGCGCGCGCGGCCCTCGCCAACGATTCCGTGCGGGGATGGCACCTGCTGGAACAACCAGAGCGGCTGAATATCCAGACGATCGACGCTGTTTGCATGTCGATCGCATATCGAACTCCGATTCTCTCTCGCCTGGGAGGGTCGCTGAGTCCCACCGATCATCCGCAGCCGCTCTATTTACTGGCGGCACGGCGCACGCTGGCCCGCCTGGGCAAAGACGCCGAGGTGTCGCAGGCGCTGCGCGCATTGCTGCAATTGCGCGGAACCAGCCTCTCCGATTGCGAGACGCTGATCGCCGGCATGCTGGACAAACGGGATCAGTGGGCCCGTGTGCTTCCCTTTGGACACGATGCCATCGATTGGGCTGAGGTGCGCCGGAGGCTTGACGCGCCACTCAGAAGCCACCATGCGCGGGTACTGGCAAACGTGCAGTTACAGTTTTCGAAGGATACAGAGCTGGCCAGAGGAACTAGTCGACCTGGTGGCCCACGCCTGCGGCAATCTGGATCCCGATGCTGAGCTGATGAAGCTGAAAGACGTGACCTCGCTTGCGCAACTCACGAGCGCCGAGCACTGGAAGTGTCTTTGCGGATTCCTGTTGACGGGGCGCGCATGGCGGAAGGCGGCGCCGCACGTGTTTGCCAAGGACAAAGAGGGAGCAGAGCACAGAAGACGCTACAAAGAACTGGTTACCGAGCTGAGCGGGAAACCTGAAACTCTCGCGCTGCTGCACGAGATACTTGCGCTGCCACCAGAGCGATACACTGACGAACAGTTTCAGATACTGCGCTACCTCCTGCTGATACTTCGTTACGCCATGGCTGAGCTGAACCTGGTGTTCTCGGAGCGCAGCACGGTGGATTTTGTCGAACTTGGGATGGCCGCGATCCGGGTTCTCTCTGACGACGACGGTAAGGCGACCGAGCGGGCGAGCGATGTCGCCGAGCAATGGCGCCACGTACTGGTAGACGAATTTCAGGATACTTCTCGCAGCCAGTATGAATTGCTGACACTGCTGGCCGAGGGCTGGGAGTCCGCAGGGCGAGGTACCTTCTTCCTGGTAGGCGATCCGATGCAGTCGATCTATCTGTTCCGCCAGGCGGAGGTGGAGCTTTTTGAACGCACACGCCGCCTGGGGCTGGGCGAGGAAACTGCAGCCCTCCATTTGGCACCTTTACGGTTGCAGACAAATTTTCGCTCCCATGCCGGCCTGGTAGACCGCCTGAATGAATTGTTCAAGCAGGTCTTCGGGGAGGCCCCGAACGAAGCCGGTCACACATACCATGTCGCATTTTCAGAGTCTTCGGCTAGCCGGCCCAGGCCGCCGAACAGCGTGGGTGTGCGTGTATGGCCATTTCTGCTCCCACCGAAGGCGAGCCCGGACCAAAAGCTGGCGATGCAGGATGCGCAGGCCAGCCGGGTGGTCCATATTGTGCAACAGCATTGGCCAGAGATCCAAGCGAAGCAGAAGGAGCAGGGCGAGTTCCGCGTCGCTGTGCTGGTGCGCGCGAAGGCCCACCTGGCACTGATCACGCGCAAGTTGCGCGCGGCAGGTATCCCATTTCGTGCCGTCGAGATCGAGCAACTGGGAGACCGGCAGGAGGTGAAGGATGTGACCGCGTTGACCCGCGCGCTTCTGCACCCGATGGACCGCATTGCGTGGCTGACGATTCTGCGTGCACCCTGGTGCGGGCTCACGCTTATGGATTTGCATGTGCTGTGTGGCAGCGACGCCAAAGAGTATCGCAACCGGCCCGTGCTGAGTCTGCTGCACGAACGAGGAGCACTGCTCAGCGACGACGGCCAGCGCAGGGTGGCGCGCGTGCAACCGGTGCTCGAAGAGGCGGTGAGCGGCAAACATCGTCAGGTTTCCCTCTCCCAGTGGGTCGAGCGCACATGGGCGACATTGGGAGGGCACGCGTGTGTGGACAGGGCGGGCTACGAAAACCTGCTGGCCTTCTTCGCCATGCTCGAAGATCTTGGCTGGGACACCAAAGCTCTCGACGAGCGGATCGCCGAACTCTGCGCCCAGCCGGATCCGCATGCCAGCGAGCGCTGCGGAGTGCAACTGATGAGCATTCACAAGGCCAAGGGTCTGGGCTTTGACGTAGTGATTGTTCCTGGACTGGAGCGAGGCACAGGAAGCGAGAGCCGGCCGTTGATTCGTTGGATCGAACAGACACGGCTGGTGGGTGAACTAGAGCGGGAAGAGAAGGAATTTGCCGTCTCGCCCATCGGCCGCAAGGGCAATCGGAGTGCTCTTTACGATTGGATTGGCAAGCAGCTCAATCGACGGGAAGACGAGGAAGCGAAGCGCCTGATTTATGTCGCTGCAACGCGTGCGCGAGAAGAGCTGCACCTGCTGGGAACGGCTACCGTGAAGGTGGCAAAAGACGGCTCGCACGAAGTAGGGCCGGGCAAAAAACGGAGCTTGTTGGGTATTGCGTGGGGGGCTCTCGAGAATGATTTTGCACGAGCACTTGCAGAAGAAGCAGCCACTCCGAGGCGAATCGAAACAGCTCTCCCGGAAATGGCTTCAACGATGCAGTTACGCCGATTGCCTGTGGACTGGAAGGCTTCGGTCGTAGCGGCAACGGTTGAGGTTGAAGAAACAGCTCCGGCGGAGAGATGGGAGCGGCCTCAGGGCTCGCTGGCATTGAGGGCCCTGGGCACGGTCGTCCACGGGTTATTGGAAGATATCGCGGGGCTCGAAGGAATCGCGGACGGTGAAATCTCACAGGCCGCAGTGCAGGAGGTGAACGGCTGGCGCGGCCGAGCATTGGCCATGTTGCGTTCCCATGGGTTGCCGCGGAAAGAGGCCGAGAGCCAGTCGACCAAGGTCATCGATGCCTTGGTCGATGTACTGAACGACCCCGATGGTCGATGGATACTGGGAGCGCGCGCCGACGCGGAGACCGAGGTGTCGTGGTCAGCCTGGGCTGACTCGGAGGGCGGTGAAATCGTGAAAACATTGCGCGGCGATCGTATTTTTCGCGCGGGGGCAACTCCCAGGTCAGACGGCAACTCGCATATCTGGATCGTCGACTACAAGACCGGGCGGGCTGGCGGAAAAGCGATCGATAAATTTCTGCAACAGGAGAAAGAGAAGTATCGACCGCAGTTGGATGCGTACGGTGAAGTAATGCGCAAGGTGCATGGGGAAGATATTCCGCTGCGGCTGGCGCTGTATTATCCGCTGCTGAAGCGGCTTGTGTGGTGGTAGCGTATGCGACTGCCAGACGAAGGGCACGGCTACCTCGCCGCAGCGAGCTTCAGCCGTGACGTAAATAGGCCAAAACTCGACGGGCTTTATGCCGCTGAGGGTGAAGCCGGTTTCCCTCGGCGGCTGAAGCCGCGTTTTGTTCCCATCACCTTACGTACCGGGCTAAAAGCCCGTACCCTTCAGTGGGCTAAAGCTCGCTGTGGCGAGGTAGTCCGTACCCTTCATGCGGGGCATAGGGCTACGAAACACGATCAGTCCCGTAGACCCTCCTGAGCGAAGTCGAACTAAAGCGAAACATTTTTTGGACGTAGTGCAGAACTGCAGATCTCTCCACTTCGCTCCCCCGGATTTCCTGTCGAGATTCGTGGGGTCAACTTGCCTCATGCGGTTTTCCTTAACAGAAAACCGCACACGCGTGTGTCAGATGGCGCAACGTAGCAGGAAATCCGGGTACGCTCCGGTCGAGATGACAAAGGAGAGGTCAGGCGCTTACCTCAGGCACCCGCTACGAGGGATGTGAGGGTCAGCCGGCACTGTCATCCCTAAGGTCTTGAGTCACACTCGCCTTATCTGATGTACGTCGCTTGAGCAATCAGTAGTACAGATACTTGCGCCACTTCTGGTCTGAGTGGCCGATCATGCGCATGATATGGCGGCTGGTATGCAGGGAGAACGGGCGCGGCTCGCGCAGCAACTTAATGTCAGCCAGCTCACTCAGCAGATGATTGCCTTTTCTGCGATTGCAGGAGTGGCAGCAGGCGACGAGATTCTCCCAGGTGGAAAGCCCCCCGCGCGATCTCGGCAAGACGTGGTCGAGCGTCAACTCCCCGGCCGGCAGCACAACACCGCAATATTGGCAGCTGTTGCGGTCGCGCAGCAGGATGTTCTTACGCGACAGAGCGCGGGTCTGGTGCGGGATGCGGCGGTACTCCAACAGGCGAATCACCGACGGCATGGGGATTCGCAGCAGAGCAGCATGCAGCATGGCGCCGTGCTCCTCTTCCGTCTTGGCCACGCCCTTGAGCACCAGGATCAATGCACGGCGCGCGCCACAGATGTTGATTGGCTCGTAGGAGGCGTTCAGCACCAACACCGGCTTCTGCATGGTGTAGGCAGAAGATACCCGCTGGCCTGGCCAACCCTCATGTGACTCCAAAAGTTCGTGCGTGACCGCGCGGCCCTGTGCGGTGGCTTTCGGCTTGCGTGAGTGGCTCATGGCTTTACCCACAGACATGTGGATCCTCCGTAACCGTTCTTTTGAAACGTCTATCTCTAGCTGGCCGCCTCGTTCTGCAAAAAGCCAGGGTCCCAGGTGGCGACTCCTTCGCGCTGTACGCGGGCCACAGTTGCTACCCGCACGGAAGCGGCGCCGGCGCTTCGCAGCACCCGGCTGCAGGCACGCGCGGTAGCCCCCGTGGTGTAAATGTCATCGATCAACAAAACATGCTGCCCGGCAACGCGTGCGGGGTGAGGCACAAAAAAAGCGCCACGCAGATTCTGGCGGCGCTGATGGGTCGAAAGGCCCGCCTGACTCACCGTCACTCTCTCTCGTTTGAGCAGATTGGTTTTGAGCTGAAGCTTCATTTCAGGATGACGGCGGCGCGTCTCGCGGATCGCGGCCCGGGCCAACAGGCCGGCATGGTTGAAGCCGCGTTTACGCTGCTTGGCGGCATGCATGGGCACGGGGATCACAAGCATGGGCTGGGGCGTGGTTGCCGAAGCCACAAAGGCTTCCATGCTTTCAGCCAGCAGCTTGCCGAGCAGAGCGGCCAAGGGCCGCATGCCCTCGTACTTGAGCAGATGGACAAGGGAGCGGAGCTTTCCGTGGTAGCCGCCATAGGCCACGGCCTGGACAAATGCAGGGGGCGCCAGGCGGCAGGGCTGACAGAGCCGTGGGGACACATCGTAAGGAACGGGATCTACCGAGAAGTGGGCGATACCCAGGTCTTCTCCGCAACAGGCACAGAGGGTTCCTGTTTGGGGAGGAGTTTGTACACAGCAGACATCGCAGATGGGTACGCTGGTAAGACGCAGGAGGGAGCCGCCACAGAGGGTGCAGGAAGAAGGAAATAATGCGCAGCAGAGGCTATCCGCGGGACTTCGAAGCACGCGGACCACGGCTCGCCAAACCGAGGTTTGCGAACGGGGAACGTCGAGAGTCAGGGGAGATCTCTGACCAGGAAAGACGCACCTCACAGCCGGGGCGAGGCCTCACGACTGCCCTGCCGCCGTTGGGTAAAGTATACGGGCAAGATGAACCGCAGCGCCAGAGTGAGTTTGGATGCCGTAGAGAACAGACGGCCCGATGCCCCATATCTGACACGGCTCTTTGTGCTTATCGGGTACCCCTTCCGCTGTGCTACCCGGCTCAAGCCGGCTCGTCGGCCGGGGCGCTCCTTGCCAGAGGCTGTAGCCGTACAGAATGGCTCCAGCACAAAGAAAGCGGAAGGCAGCCGCAAAGAAAGGTTGGGTCACCGCAACCACTTCCCGAATGGCCAGAAACGATGCGCCCCAGAAGATGTAGATGGCAGCGTAGGCGAGTAGCTTGCGGATAGCCCTAGACAGATTAGAGCAAGATTGGAGCGGATTCCGCTCAGTCGAGATACAGTTGTTTCCAAATGGAAACACACGCAGCGCCGCCGAAGCCACCCGCTTTTCAATCCTTCGTCCCCAGTACTGAGACACGCCCCGAACTGACCCCGCGCGCCTTGATACTAGGCTGCATTTTCGGGCTGCTGTTTGGCGCCGTGACCGTCTATGTAGGTCTCCGCGCCGGGCTAACGGTGGGGGCTTCGATCCCCATCTCGGTGCTCTCAATCAGCGTGTTGCGGGCCTTCGGCCGAGCGTCGATTCTCGAGAACAATATCGTGCAGACGACCGGCAACTCGGGCCAGTCGATCGCCTCGGGAGTTATCTTCACGTTGCCCGCGTTAATTTTTCTCGGCTTCAATCTCGAGTACTCGCGCATTTTCATTCTGGCTTTGCTGGGTGGCTTGCTCGGCGTCCTCTTCATGATTCCGTTACGGCGACAATTGATTGTTGAGGAACATGGCCGGCTCACCTATCCAGAAGGAACTGCGTGTGCCGATGTGCTGCTGGCTGGGGAGCGGGGTGGTTCCTTTGCAGGTCGCGTTTTCCTCGGACTGGGCCTGGGTGGCGTCTACACGTTGTTCCAGAACGAAAATCTATTTGGGGCGTGGCCAGGAACCCCTGACTATCAGCCACCGTGGTTGAAAGGTTCGGCCATTCGCGCGGATGTAACGCCTGAGTATCTCGGTGTTGGTTACATCATCGGACCCAGGATCGCCGGGCTTCTTTTTGCCGGCGGCATGATTTCGTGGCTGGTGATCATGCCGTTGATTTATTTTTTCGGGTCTCACTTTCCTGAGGCGATTTATCCCGGAACGAAGCCCATCGCACAGATGTCTCCCAGCGAGTTGTGGGCTTCCTATATTCGTCCGATGGGGGCGGGTGCGGTGGCTGCATCTGGCTTGATCACGCTGGTGAAGACGATGCCAACGATTCTTGGCGCGTTACGCGCGGCCATGGGCAACCTGCGCCAGAGCGGCGGCGTGAAAAGTGCTCCGCTGCGTACGGAAGACGATCTGCCTTTCAGTGTGGTGATTGGCGGCTCTGTGCTGCTGGTATTGATGATGTGGATCTTCCTCACCTTCAAGCCTGTACCGGGCGCGCAGGTGAGCGTGTGGGCAAACCTTGCCGCTTCTCTGCTGGTGGCTCTCTTTGGATTTTTGTTCGTAACGGTTTCCTCCCGCATCGTTGGGCTGATTGGGAGTTCTTCGAATCCTGTTTCGGGTATGACCATTGCGACGTTGATGGCGACGTCAGCGATTTTTCTCGTCAACGGATGGACCGCGCCGGCGTTCGGCGCACTCGCTATCACCATCGGCGGCGTAGTGTGCATTGCGGCTGCCAACGCGGGTGATACTTCACAGGACCTCAAGACCGGCTACCTCATCGGTGCGACGCCCCGCAAACAGCAGCTTGCGCTGGTTGCCGGGGCTTTTGTTTCTACCCTGGCCATCGGGGCCACACTGCAGTTGATGAACCAGGGCCTGGCGGAGTTTCGGCAAACAGCGCGGCCGTGGAATATGGCAGTTGCTCATCCAGGAGTGCAGATCGAGGAGCCGCATTTTCACCAGGCACAGATACGCGTAATCATGCCGGATAAGACAATCGATACGCGGCCGGGCAATGCGTATGTATTGCTGAATGCCCTGAACTCACCCGAGTTGGCAGACGGCAAGTATCTCTACGATCCGCAAACGCAGCAGATTGCCGTGCAATGGATTCAGGGGATCGGCAGCGAGAAGGCGGCGGCTCCGCAGGCACGATTGATGGCGACAGTAGTGAATGGCATCCTTGGCCGCAAGCTGCCCTGGGGCCTGGTGCTGCTGGGTGTCTTCCTGGTCATTGCGGTCGAATTGCTGGGTATTCGGTCCTTGTCGTTTGCCGTGGGGGCTTATCTTTCGATCGGTACTACGCTGGCAATTTTTGCCGGGGGCATCGTGCGGTGGATGGTCGATCGTGCCGTTGAAAAGTCGGGAGCAAATACGCCAGAGAATGAAAGCGAGATCAGCCCTGGTTCGCTTTATGCGAGCGGACTGATTGCAGCCGGCGGCATCGTGGGTTTGATGGGGGTTGCTCTGAAGCTTTATGAAACAGCGACGGGTAAGCAGGATGTGCTGCTGTTTCCAGCGAACAATTTCCTGCATCACGATTGGATTTCGGTACTGATGTTCATGTTGCTGGCAGCCTCGCTCTATTACTTTGCGCGCAAGCCGCTTAAGGGTGGAGAGTGAAGGCGGCTACCTCAGAAGCAGAAAAAGACGCGCTACCCTGCCAGTGTTCGAGCAGTGGCACGCCCCTGGCGGATGAGGTCGGGCAGCCCAACTCCGTAGTAAGCGCTGCCTACCAGGTGCAGACCGGGCATAGCTTTCACCAGGGTCTCTAACTCTGCCATACGGTCCAGATGGCCGACCGCGTACTGTGGCAAGGAGTGCGGCCAGCGGCGTACTACCGCTTCCGCAGCTTCGGGCAATGGACCCAACACGCGGCTCAATTGCTGGCGGGCACGCGTTGCGAGTTGATCGTCGGGCTCAGCGAGCAGGACCTCGCCCTCGCGCCCCCCAAAGAAAGCGCGCAGCAACATGGCCCCGCTGGGGACACGGTGAGGGAACTTCTGATGTACGAAGGTGCAGGCCAGCAATGGATGCTCGGCTGGCTTTTCGTCCCCAAAGACGGGAGGCACGACGAAGCCAAAGCCGCTGGGGATCCGCATGCGCGCCGCCTGTTCGGGCCTGAAGGCAAGCGCCACCACGATGGCCGATGTTGCCTGCTCCGGAAGCAGGCTGGCCATGCGCGCGCCGTGACCGCTGAGCGATTGCAGTAAAGCTCCGGTGACATGGGGCGGAGTCGACAGTACGACTGCCTTGAATAACTCGCCCCCCGAGGCGGTAGTAACCCGCCAGCCGCCACCCTCGAATGCGAGTTGTAAAACGGGCTTTTGCATGCGCAGCGAGGCAGCGGGCAACTTCGCCACCATACGATCGATGAGCGTTTCGAGGCCGGTCGACAGGGTGGTGAAGATGGGCGGCGAAGCCTGCTGGGCGCGACGCTGCACTGCCCGGATCAAGCTGCCTTCTTCTGCTTCCATGCGGACAAAAGCCGGCATCACGGCGCGCACGCTCAAGCGGGCGATGTCTCCACCGAATACAGCGGAGAGCAGCGGCCCGGCGATGGTTTTCGCTACCTCATCACCAAAGTGACGGCGCACAAACTCAGCCACCGATTCATCCTGCGCGGGCGCTTGTGCCTTGAGTTCGGCGGCACGCTTCGGCTCGCGCAGGTAAGCCAGTCTGGCCTGCCCGCTAAAGAGCGGTGATTGCAGCAGCGGTCCCCATTGAACGGGGACCATCATGCGCATGCCCTCGGGGATGGGGACGAGTTGCGTCAGGCGGCCCTGGCCCTGCTGCACGTAGGTGCGACGCCATCTATCGTTCGAAGCAATGATCTGATCTTCGAGGCCAAGTTCGATGGCCAGTTCGCGTGCCCAGGGCTTTTCCGTTACCCAGGAATCAGGGCCGCACTCGATGACGAAGCCCTGGCGATGGACGGTCTCCACGATTCCGCCGAGGCGATTGGAAGCCTCAAAAAGGGTGAACGGAATACCGAGGCTGGCCAGTTGATAAGCAGCAGCCAGGCCACTGATTCCCCCGCCAATGATCGCGATGTGGTCTGATTTCATTCCTGTTCCTGACCGACGGAGATTCGGCCGGTCACTTTGAACAAAGGGCACTTTTCCGAATGGGAGCGGTGCTGCTCATAAAGAGGCGACCGGCGTGGCGACTGGATCTTGCCGCGAGGCGAGCAAGGCCTTGCCGGGCGAGGTCTTCGAGCGCTGCCGTAAGAGTCGGAGATTCGTTGAGCGACACCGGGCGCACCACCTCGAGACCGATACCGTTGCCGAATTCCCGGAAACCAATGTCGATGTCGTACAGGATCTCGACGTGATCGCAAAGGAAGCCGATGGGCTGGATCACGACTGCGGTGTGACCTTGTTGGCGCAGTGCAGTTAAAGTATCTTCGACCGTCGGACCGATCCAGGCGGCGCCGGACATACCCTGGCTCTGGAAAGCAAAAAACCAGTCGGCCCGCGTGAGGCCGGCAGGCGCCAGCAGAGCCGCCACATTCTCCGCTGTGCGCTTGGCATCGGCAGGATAGGGATCGGGCTCCGATACCGGGCGCTGCGCCTGCCCCTCTGCCGGAGGCTGTGACTGAATAGTTTTGCAGGGGACGCTGTGCGCGGTAAACAACACCGGCGCGTTGGAACCAAGGCGTGCCGACAGGCTTTGCCAAACGGGCCGCAGCCGGTCTGCGAAGGACTCGGCGAGTTTGGGGTGATCGGCCCAGCCGTCGATGAAGTCCATTTCGATGGCGCCCGAGGTTGCCGCAAAGGCGGCGCGACGATAGAGGCCAACGCTGGTGCGTGAGTTCTGGGGTGCAAGGCAAATGGCCACAGCCGAAGTGATGCCATCTTCACGCATCTGGCGTACAACATCGGCAATGTAGGGTTTCCAGTTGCGCATGCCAACATAGACCGGCAGACGCAGTGCCTCAGAAAGCAACCGGCCCTGTTCCATCGTCAGCGTGGTAAGGGGGCTGGAACCGATGAGACCGTAACGGTGACGGATCTCTTCTACCACCGATTCCGGCATGGGGCGCCCGCTGGTGACGTTGCGCAGGTATTCTGGAATCTGGTCGAGGGTTTCGGGCGTTCCGTGGGCGAGCAAGAGAACGGCTTGGCGCTGGATTGCTACCTCAGGCATGGCCTGGCCCTCCAGGCGTGGCACTGAATTCGCGCACATACTGCACAACGCGCTGCACATTTTCTACCGGCGTGCCGGGCACAATGCCGTGGCCCAAATTGAAGATGTGCCCGGGACGGCCGGCGGCCTGCGCCAGTACCTGACGTACACGGTCACGCAACAAGTCTTCGTTCGCAAAGAGAGCAATGGGGTCGAGATTGCCTTGCACGGCCACGGAGTGGCCAAGAGCGGCCCAGCCCTGATCGAGCGGTACACGCCAGTCGAGCCCGATCACGTCGGCTCCCGTCTCTCGCATGGTGGGCAACAACGATGCAGTATCAACGCCGAAATAGATGACGGGAACGCCCAGAGACTGCACCTTGCGTACGAGGCGGGTCGTCACCGGCAGCACGAAGTCACGGTAATCGGCAACACTGAGCGCTCCGGCCCAGCTATCGAAGATCTGAATGACGTCGGCGCCTGCTTCGACCTGCTGGGCGGCATATTCAGCCAACACCGATTCGATTTTTTCGAGTAGCACTTGCCAGACCGAAGGTTCGCGATACATCAGGGTTTTGGTGTGGACATAGTTGCGCGAGCTGCCGCCCTCGATCATGTAGCTGGCCAGGGTAAACGGTGCTCCGCAGAAGCCGACGATGCCGATGCGATCGTTAAAGTGGGCGACGACCTTACGAATTGCCTCGGAAACATATCCCAATTCATGCGCACGGTCGATGCGCAGGTTCTCGACATCGGTCGCGGTGCGTACCGGGTGGTGAATCACGGGACCTTCACCAGCCTGGAACTCGAAATCGAGGCCCATGCCTTCAAGCGGCAAAAGCAGGTCGGCGAAGATGATGGCGGCATCGACATCCAGCTTTTCGGCCGCGGTGATGGTGACTTCGGCAGCAAGGTCGGGACTCTTGCAGATTTCGAGCAAGGAGTGGTGGCGGCGGACCGCCTGGTATTCAGCCATGTAGCGGCCAGCCTGGCGCAGAAACCAGACGGGCGTGCGGTCTACGGGCTGGCGGAGACAGGCACGGAGAAAACGACTGCCGGCGGTGAGACCGGGGCTTACTTCAGGCTGCAATAGGGTCTTTTCAGGCATGCTGATCTTCAATCTTGAGGTTAGCATCCCCGTTGCCCGGTCGGGCTTGCGTGGGTGGGGTTGGATTTTCTGGGGTGAACATGAGGAAAGCGGATAGAGCAACGGAAGCGAGCGCCCCATATCCCGCGAAAAACACGCGAGATATGGGGCGACTGGGGTCGTTCAGCGGGTTGGTTTTCTGCTGGTACTTGATCAGGGAGCGGTGGAGAACCTGAAGATGGTGACCTGGTGGTAGGTCTGGCCGGGTTTCAGCTCAGCCGTGGGAAAGCTGGGGTGATTGGGCGAATCGGGAAAATGCTGCGTCTCCAGGCAAAAACCGGAGTGCTTCGCGTAGACGTGACCCTGTTTGCCATGCAGAGTTCCATCGAGGAAGTTGCCGGAGTAGAACTGCAGCCCAGGTTGCGTAGTCTCTACCGTCAAGACCCTTCCGCTGGTCGGCTCCATGACCTGCGCGGCTTCCTGTAGCGTGCCAGCCTTATCATTCAACACATAGTTATGGTCGTAGCCGCCGCCCAGCTTCATTTGCTCGTGCGGATCGTTGATGCGTGCGCCAATGGCGGTTGGCTTATGGAAATCCAGGGGCGTGCCAGCGACAGAAGCAAGTTCCCCGGTCGGAATCAGGTTGGCGTCGACCGGAGTAAAGCGGTTGGCGGGAATCATCACCCTATGATTCAGGATGTCGCCCTGGCCCTCGCCAGCCAGGTTGAAGTAGCTATGGTTGGTGAGGTTCAGAACCGTATCCTTGTCGGTTGTGGCAAAGTACTCGATTTTGAGGGCCTTCCCTACCAGGGTGTACCGGACCTTCGCGGTCATGGTGCCGGGGTAGCCTTGATCGCCATCTTTGCTGACGAGCGTGAGCTCAACGCCGTTCGGGATCTCATGGCCAGTCCACAGCAGCTTGTCGAAACCGACCAGGCCCCCGTGCAGGCTGTTGGTGCCATCATTGGCCGGTAGCTTGTAGGCCTTGCCATCCAGGGTGAAGCTGGCGTGCGCGATGCGGTTGCCATAGCGCCCGACAACTGCCCCGAAATAACTCTTTGGATCACTGGTATAGCCCTTGATGTCTTCATATCCCAGGACGATGTCGCCGGCTTTCCCGGTGCGGTCGGGCACTTCAAGGGATACCAGCCTTGCCCCATAGGTCATGACGCGCGCTTTCATTGCGCCGTCTTCGAGCGTATAAATTTCCACTTTGGATCCATCGGGCGTTTCCCCGAATGCGGACTTGGTCACCTTCGCCTCCAGTTGCGATGCCAGAGGCATCAGGGTCAAACACAGACAAACACAGGTAAGGACTTTATTGCGCTTCGGTTTTGCTTGTAAGGGGGCAACGGCCATGTAATTCCTCGCGTCTCTTCGCATCTTTTTCGGCGAACCGCTCTGCGAATCGCTATGGATACTAAAGCATTTGCTCCCCGGCTGTATTCCGGCATTGGGACGGGCCGGGCAAGCGGTGCCCCATAAAGGAACGAGGCTTTCGAAAATTCCTCGTTAACCATTGATTCCACAGGGAAATGCGGATCGCGGGGTAGTGTGGGGATGTCTGAATGAAGCACCATTTTCGATGCATTACCACATTGCGAGTACTTTTATGACGGCAGGGGTTACCCAAAAGTTGTAGCGCGGAGCCAGCCAGCGGCTATGCTTCAGATCAAGCGGTGGTTCTGAACGACTGCTTGTTGATTCTTCGGGGGAGGGACTCATTGAAGCAGCCGATTACGAACTACCGCGAGTACCTTTCTACCAGCGTTGAAGTCACGCTGGATGACGCTCGGGCAACGGCCCTGGAGCGGATCGTCAGCCTGTCGATGGATTGGCAGCGCGGCGTTGGCGTCGTGCAGTTTCGCAACGGTGTCGATGCCGTAATTGCCTCGACCAGCTATCCGCAACTCATCGAGAAACTGCTTGAAATACTCTAGCCTCAAGACCGAGTTGCGCTCGACAGCCCGGCGAAAGCTGGAGAGCCCTGGCTACCACCAGCACCTTGTTTTTCTGTTGTGGACCGCTCCTGTCCAACTCACTCTACGCATTGCCAAGCTCAGCCTCTGAGCCCAAAGAGACCCCAAGACCGATCGCTGGGTTATCATAAAAAGTCTGCGGAACCATCGCTGACCCCCTCGCCTTGTCGTCATCGCGCCTGACAAAAAGGGAAACCCCAGGTCTCATGTGAGGACAGAAACCCATGGTCAACTATCTTGAACTTCCCGTTGGGGAAAAGTGCCCCGAAGTTATCGACGCCGTCATTGAGATTCCGGCGGAAGGCATCAATAAATACGAATACGACAAGAAGCTGCACGTATTCCGCCTCGACCGCAATCTCTATTCCCCGGTGCATTACCCCGGCGACTATGGCTTCATCCCCTCGACGCTCAGCGAAGACGGCGATCCGCTGGACGTATTGGTGCTGGTGGATGCCCCCAGCTTCCCTGGCTGCGTGATGCAGGTAAGGCCCATCGGCCTGCTGGAAATGCTCGATCAGGGCGTGCCTGATGAAAAGGTGCTGGCTGTGGGCAAGAATAATCCACGCTACGCCGATGTGTGGAACTACTCGGAAATTTATCCGCACATGCTGAAGGAGATGACGCACTTCTTCGCCATCTATAAGGATCTTGAAGGCAAGCGTGTAGAGGTGAAGGGCTGGCGCGATGCTGCCTATGCCCGCAATAAGGTCATCGAAGCCGTTAATCGCTTCCAAGACAACAAGGTTGCTGTCGCACCCAACGGAAATCGCTAGTTTCCGAGGTTTACCTGTTGGAGCCGCTGGCGACTATGCGGTTTCACCATGTGAGCTTCAGATATAATCCGTTCAGCAAAGTACGGAGAGATGGCCGAGTGGCTGAAGGCGGCGGTTTGCTAAACCGTTATAGGGTCAAAAGCTCTATCAGGGGTTCGAATCCCCTTCTCTCCGCCATAACCCTACCTTGTAATTCAAACCTGGCTGCCCAACATTCGGTCTAAATTGAACGCGGCGCTGATCAACGCGAGATGTGTAAAGGCTTGCGGGAAATTGCCCAGCGCCTCCCCTTGCGGCCCCGTTTGCTCTGCGTAAAGCCCGAGATGATTGGCATAACCCAGCACGCGTTCAAAGAGCAGTCTGGCGTGATCCAGTTTTTCGGTATCTGCCAGCCCTGCGCGCGTCAGCGCCTCCACTAGCCAAAAGGAACACATGTTAAAAGTGCCTTCCTCTCCTGGGAGTCCGTCAATCCGGGGTTGCGGCGGATAACGATGCACAAGGGTGTCGCTGACGAGGCCTCCGCGGCTGGGACTTTCAAGGATCGCGTTTATGGTGCTGAGCATCCGCGGATCGGTCGGAGCCATGAAGAAGACGAGCGGCATAATAAGGAGCGACGCGTCCAGGTCCTCGCTGCCGTAAAACTGGGTAAACGCTTTGCGCTTCTCGTTCCATCCCAGAGTCATCACTTCTTCGTAGATACGGTCCCTTTCGCGCGTCCATTTTGCGCGGTCGGCTGGAAGCGCGCGCTTGTCGGCCAGCCGGATGCCGCGATCCAGGGCAACCCAGTTCATGACTTTTGAGTAGACGAAGTGTTCCTGGCGATTGCGCATCTCCCAAATACCGGCATCAGGAAGTTGCCAGTTCTCACATATCCACTCAAGACGCTTACGGATCTTTACCCAAACATCGTAAGAAGTGGGGCTGACGTACTTGTTGGATAGATATAACGCGTCCATGAGCTCGCCGTAGATGTCTCCTTGGAATTGCGAAAAGGCGGCATTACCAATGCGTACCGGCCCGGAACCCCGATACCCTTCCCAGTGATCCAACGTCTGCTCAGGAAGCTGGTTGTCACCTTGAATCGTAAAGACGACCGCGCCGGGGTCGCCCGGATGGGCGTGCTTGGCCGCGTAATCTTCGATCCAGCGCAAAAAGGCAGCAGCCTCTTCTCGGAAGCCGATGCGCAGAAATGCATAAACCGTGAAGGCGGCGTCGCGCATCCATGTGTAGCGGTAGTCCCAGTTGCGAACGCCCCCGATGGTTTCAGGCAAACTCGTGGTTGGCGCTGCAACGATCGCGCCGGTGGGTTGAAAAGTAAGAAGCTTCAGCGCCAAGGCTGATCTTTGCACCTGGTCCCGCCAGCGCCCGTGGTAAGTACAGGAGGAGAGCCAGTCATGCCAGAATTTCACAGTACCTCGCAGCAACTGCTCAGCTTCCTTTTCGGATGGTGGACAGGGCACTCCGTCGGCACAATCGTCCCTAAGAATAAAGACCTGCGATTTTCCTTCCGCGAGAGCGAACTCAGCGGTTACTCCGCCGTGCCCGTCATCCCGGAGAGACACATTCGTCGAAAGCGCCAGGCTCACGTTGCCCGACTTGAATGTCGCCCCGTTAGCCTCGATCTGGATATCGTGGGTTTGCCGGCCATAGTCGAAAGCCGGTCGGCAGGAGACCGAAATGCGCACAGCACCTCGCACGCAGCGTATACGCCGATAGAGATGATGGTACTGAGGCGAATCCGTGGGTAACCCCGCTGGCATGAAATCTTCCAGCTCGGCGATCCCATCCGCCAGAAGGAAGCGAGTAACCAAAACGTTGGTCGAAGGCCAATAGAATTGCTTGTGCCGGACACCGTCAGCGGCGGCGGAAATTTGGAATCGGCCCCCTTTTTTGTCATCCAGGATCGCTCCAAAGACGCTGGGCGAGTCGAAGTGTGGGTAGCAGTACCAGTCGATCGAACCGTTCATGCCCACCAACGCAACGGTGCGCATGTTGCCGATGATTCCGTAATTTTCAATAGGCTGATACGACACTGTTCTATTTCCTTCCTTTTTGTATCCGTATTCTTCGCGGAACTGACAAGTTTTGTTGCAAAGCACGGTCGGCCAGCAAGGCAGTTTCTGCCTTGCTTCAGATGCTCGACAAACGAAATGGGCAGGCTGGCGCCAATCAAAAACTGGCTGATCGGCCAGCTATGTAGTTTGCGTTCGCAGTGGTCTGCTCGAAGTCAGACTTGTGTTCTATACGCGAACAGACCCGGCTGTAATGACAGTTTGGTGACACCGCCTGTTTTCTGGCGAAGTCTCGAGTGCGCCGTCACTGCGCTGCGAGAGTTCGCGGCTCTACGCTTCAGACATGGCCTGCCATTCGGGAAAGGGTAGCAATGCCCTTTGTGGCCTTTTGACCAGGAAATGCAGGGCCTCTGTAGAAGAGGCAAAGCCGGAAGAGGGCAGGGGAGCTACTTGGTTGTGTAGCGCGCGCCGCGTCCCTTGCCGACCTGCGCGAGGTAATGCTGCTCAGCAAGCTTTTTCACATGCACCTTGATGGTGTTGCGGTTGGCGCCCGTGGAATCTTCGATTTCTTTGACAGTGATCTCTCCGCGTGTCTTTACCAACTCTAGGATCTGGCGCGAGAGGGCGGGCAGGGACGCGCGCAGCGCTTGCTCCTCCTTCACCTTCGCGGCGAGATTGTCTTTCTGCTTCGCCATCGTTTTCAGGAAAAAAACTAACCAAGGCTCCCAGTTCTGCTTTTCCTTGCGGATGGTTTGCTGGGTGCGGCGCAGCGCGAGGTAATAGCTTTCCTTGTTCCGCTCGATCACACCTTCCATCGAGCTGTAGGGGACATAGCCGTAGCCTGCACGCAGCAGCAACAATGTCGTCAGCACGCGCGAGAGCCGGCCGTTGCCATCCTTGAACGGGTGAATTGCCAGGAACACAACGATGAAAATCCCGATCAGTATCAGCGGATGATGGCTTTCCTCTTCGACGGACCGATTGCACCAATCAACGAGATCCTTCATCCATGCCGGCGTTTCAAACGGCGTCGCGGTCTCAAAGACCACGCCCAGGCTCTCGCCGCCGGGCCCGAAGGCCTCGACGTGATTCGTTACCTTCTTGTAATGGCCACGGTGATCCTGATCCTTGCCGCTGTACTGGAGCAGCACGCCGTGCAGCTGCTTGATGTGATTTTCCGTGGTGGTGATGGCCTCATAGCCGTCGAAGATCATGTCCATTGCATTGGCATAGCCCGCCACTTCCTCCTCGTCACGGCTGGCGAAGGACTCACTCCGTAGACCGGAGAGCAGCTTCTCCACGTCCGCGTCGCTGAGCTTGGAGCCCTCGATGCGCGTGGAAGACCCTACGCTCTCGATCGTGGCGATCCGGCGAAGGCTAGTCAGCTTTTCAGGGGCGAGGGTCTCAATGACCTTCCAACGTCCCTTGAACTCGTCGATTTCGGCGACGAGCTTCAGGATTTCCTGGGTGATCGTTATGTCCCTGATCTCGTACATTGGCACAATATCCATTTTGACCCATTTATAGCCATTTCATACCCGAAGGCAAGACAACACCCACTTATACCCAATTATAGCCATTCGATATCCGTTTGTGAGAGTGTCACTGTTGTTGTTTGGCGGCGCTATAAAGGTAGAACTTGAGCGTATCCCTGATCTTCGCCGGGACAAGATGGACATGATCATGAATCGAATTTTGTGTCGAAGAAGTGTCGAAGCCGGGATTCTGCTTTGGAACGCCCGCATGGCAGCCAGAATTCCCTCGAACGCGCATGTTGTTTCGGTCTTGTGATTTGCCCAGGGAGCGGCACAACCTCATGAGAAAAAGCTCCGAAAAAGAGATCCTGGCAGGCTATGGCAGGTTCGCCTGAGGGCTGAACTCATGCGCCCAGTCTTGATTCTTTCCGTGCAATCGGCTCCTTGCCCGGTAACATCCGCTCCGATTCCCCATGCCAGGTCCGCTCGTCCGATTTATGATCTGCTCACGCTGGTCGCTGGCATCGATGCCCGGTAGCGGCAGGTCTGCCGCCGGGCCGGATCGATACAACTTCAGAGAATTCTTGCTGAACGAGGAGATTCTAGTTATGACGTTCGATTCCACTGGGAAAGCCGGCGACATGACCCGGCGGCAGGTATTCAATACGGCAGGGAAAGCCATCGCGGGCCTGGCAGCGCTGCCGTTGCTGGGCGGCAACGCCGCCGAAACGCGGTCGCCGCGGTCCATGCCGGTGAGCTCGACCGACCGGAATGCAAACGACGGGGAAAAGCTACGAATCGCCACTTGTCAGTTTCCAGTGAGCGCCAATCCCGCAGCGAACGCGCAGTATATTCGGCGCTTCATGCAGGACGCGGCCAAACAGGGAGCACATCTGGTGCATACGTCGGAGGCGAGTTTGTCGGGGTACCCCGGGGTCGATCTCCCGACCTTCAAAGGTTATGACTGGGATGCGCTGCGCAAGGAGAACGCCGAGCTGCGGGCCTTGGCCATGGATCTGAAGATGTGGCTGGTCCTTGGATCGAGTCATTTCCTGGATGAGAACACCAAACCTACCAATTGCCTCTATCTCATCTCTCCTGAAGGCAAGATCGTGGATCGTTACGACAAGTCGTTTTGCACGGATGAGGACCAGGAACACTACTCGGCCGGCAATCGCCTGGTGACACACGATATTCGAGGAGTGAAGATCGGCCTGGCCATCTGCTACGACATCTGCTGGCCACAGCTCTACATGGCCTACCGGGAGTTGGGTGTGGCAGTGATGGTCCACTCCTTCTATAACGCAAGAGGAAAACACCCGAACTGCCTGGACACACTCAATGTAAGAGAGGTTCCTACCCGGTGCGCCGACAACCGAATGTGGGCCGTGTGCAACAACTCATCGCAACCCTACTCCCATTGGGGCTCGTTCATCGCGCGACCGGATGCCTCGATTGCCAAACAATTGTCGTTAAATGAGCCCGGCATGTTGATTCACGAGTTCCCGGATACTCTGCCTGAGGGCGGTTGGTATCACAACCGAAAGCCGATGAGAATGCGGGACGACGAGATCATGACCTGGGGCACGCCTAGCGATCACCCACGCCAGCGCGACGGCCAGAGCGAGGTGTGACGGCGGTAAAAGGTCTGCGGGCGTAAAGGAAGAATTCACCTCACGGGAACTTCCCGCGTTTGGTTTCCTGCGCTTGCGGCCCGGGTGAAGGTTCACAGAAAGTGCGATTCCTGTTGAGCAGGTAACGAATCCAGAAGGCAAGATGACTGCAATCGTGAAACAACTCCGGTGGCGTATTCACCCAGGCCGTCCGCTGCGGTGATATCTGTTCTAACAACATTGTTCTCGTTGTTCTTGAGACTGACGGTTGCACCAGAAAGAACGGCCCCGGCTTTGTCTGTAACTGTACCCGTTACCGTTTCGGTTGTTACCTGTGCCAGCAGCGACCCACCGCCGCAAATCAAGAACAGCATCACGCACACGATTTGAATGCTCTTGCGAATCCGATTCAATGAGTAGCCTCTCTAGAAACTGCTTTCTTACGTCCTCTCGGCCTCTGTGACTCACCCAAAGCAATGTCATAAGGTGAGTGGAATCAACCGATTTATCAGGCGCGCGTGGGTGGTTTCTGGGTCGAATCCGCGAGCCATTTGCTTCTGGCACCTTGATCGAGGGTAAGCGCGCGACCGTTCGACAAGGGATAGTTGGGTGATGCGTGTGGGCGAGTTTTTATTGCCGATGGCCGCCGCGATCAAGCGGGAACGGCTCGCCAGGCCTTAACTGCAGGCCAACAAGACACCGATTGAGGTCGGCGGTGGGTTCTATCCCAGGGGTGAAATCGACTTGTGGATGTCGAAAAATACCGGCATGCTTCCCTGGAGTGCATTTTGGCGCTTCCACGCGTCATATTCGTTGAGCCGTTCCCGTAGGGCAGCCTGAATATGCTCGGCAAGAACCGCAGTTGCAGCTTCGCTGTCCTGCTTCGAGACTGCGTCAAGGATTCTCTTGTGAAAATTATAAATATTCCTGAGGGCCTCAAGATCATGACCGCCGCGGTGAATGGCGAAGACCCTGATGAGGAGGCGGGTTTCACTGATCACCTTAACCAGCTTGGAATTACGCGTCATGCTGGCCAAGAGCGCATGAAAGCCGAAATCGCAGGAAATGAACCGCTCCATCTGGCTCTCGTCCAGCCTGGCCGCTTTGCTCAGTTCCAGTTCGTCTATCAGGATCCTGATTTCCTCTACGAAGTGCCGCAACCTGTCGAGGTCCGCCATTTGCATCGGAATTCGCGCGATTCTGCCAACGGCGTAAACTTCGAGCGCTTCTCTCACTTCGAACAGCTCAATAATGTCCTCACGGGTCAACTGAGCGACGACCATGCCTCCCGACGGGCTCTTTGCCAGTAGCCCCTCGGATGCAAGCTGATTCATTGCTTCACGGATAGGAGTGCGACTGCTTCCCAACTCTTCGGCCAAAGATAGCTCTGAGATGCCGCCGCCAGCCGTGAGTGTCCCGCTGGCGATCAGCTGTTGGATATAGTAGTACGCCTTTTCCCGGATTGAACAATCGCGTACCCCGTGATGCTTTCTTCGCATGCGTGTCCTACCGAATTCGTGAATCGCCTGGCCCTATCAAAGTCTGCATTCCGATCGGAAGCCCTGATGGCAAAGCACCACAAACCGTGTAAAGAGTACATCGACAGTTTAGACCATGTCGACTTTGCGACGACATTTATCATTTATCGGCTGTGAAGGTAACTTTCGCCGCATCGAATACGCGCCTGACCAGGCCCAAGCACAGCACGCGATCTTGCAGTCGAAGCTACCAGTGCATTTAGTGGCAGCAGGTCCTGGGTGGCGGCGGAGGCACATCCATGGCCGGGCTACGCTCGAAGAAACCGTCGGGACGGAATTGGAAGCCCAACATGCCGACGGGCATGACGGGCCAGTCCTCCATACGCGGTACGTGGGTATGAGCGAAAACATACCAGAGCGTTAACTCGGTGTTCTCTACATTACGATTGCCCTTTGTCCAGACGGGCAGCCCATCGCCCGTGGGGTGCTGGTTGGGATACTCGCCGGCAGCATAACGTTGCTGAGGGTCGTACGGCGTGACCCAGAGATGATGGGAGATAAAGCCGGCGCGCCGCATGACGGCCGCATCCGGTTGCACCATGGGCGCACTATTTTCTCCAGGAATCAAGCGGTAGCCGACGGGCCGTCCCAGACGATTCTTCTTGCCTGGATTGATGACACGCCAGAAGCGCGCAGAGGCCGAGTTGACCTTGCGTTTCGCCTCCTCCTCGGTCGCCAGAAGCTTTTCTTCCGTCACAAAAGCATTCCCGCGCGGGTTTTCTGGTCCGGTTGGTACACCCAGCGTATTGACCTCATAGACGGAGTTGTTATTGCCGTCAATGGAAGTGACCAACCGCGCGGCGAAAATATGTTGGTGGAGCGGCGCGTTCAGTTGTGGGGCTATCTCGACGCCATAGGCGGGTGTCTCTCCGGGCGCAAGCGAAGTCGTGTTCATAATGCCGGTCAGCTTGATCTCGCACTGGATAGAGCCATCCTGATAGAGATACCAGTAGAACCCATACTCGTAGTTGCCCACGGTTGCAATGAACGAGACGGATAACCGCCGCGATCTGCGTACTTCTGACTGGTTCGTGCGCCAGTCCGTGTGCTTCCAGAGAATGCCGAAGTCCTCTTCATGCAGGCAAACTGCATTTTTGAGTGGAGTCACTCTTCCATGGCTGTCGACCAGGGGGAAATCGAAATAGTGAATGACACCAAGGCAATCGCAACCCAGCGTGAGCGAATTGGCGAGCGTGCCCAGCCCGTACTCACCGATATCGAATGCGTTTTTGCGGTAATACTGTTCGCGCGGATCGCCGTATGGCACAACCATCTCGCAGATGGAAGCACGATAGAGTACAGGCCGCTCCACTCCCTCGTCGGTGTAGGTGATGGCGTGCAATACCAGTCCCTCGCGCGCGGTGAAGCCAACGCGAAACTTCCATTTCTGCCACGCAACTTCGTTGCCATCGACAGTGAAGCTGGGTCCCTGCGGCTGCGTGATCTCTATCGGCTTGAGATCGGTGCGCATGTCAGGGACGTATTCCCGGGCCCAGTTCGAACTCTCGGGTGGAAGTGGGTTGATGGGGTACTCCTCAATGCGGATAACCTCCATCTTGTATAGGTCCACAACGACCACGAGGCTATCCACGGGGCGGGCATAGCCGTTGTCGCCGCTTTCTGAGCGAACGAAACACAAGGCGCGCATCCGGCGCAAGCCTTTGTCTTCCGTCAATTCAGTGCCGTACATGCCGGCAGACCATGGTTCCACCATCACCAGGTCAACCTCGGTAATTCCACGCTTCGCCATTGCCTCGCGGAAAATCAGAGAACGCTGCACCGCCTGCTCGCACTCGGCGAACTCATCAAGCATGATCGAGGGTTGGACGCCGTTGGGCAGTTCTGTTGCCGATGCGACGGTTTGCGCGACAAGGTCAACGACTACTTCACAAGCAGATTGCTGCAACCTGTCCACGAGGACTGCCAGCGCCTGGCGCTCGAATCGATCGCCAGGCTGAAAGCTCTCCACTGCTTGCTTCGCAGGCTCGATTAACGTGATGGAGCCAATGCGGACTCTCTCACCGCAATGTCCACTCTTGCGAAGAATTTGTACTGCTTGTAACAGTTCAGCTCCGGTTAGCGGGTCCAAGGGATGACCGGCTGGGCTAACTACGCTCGTTCCGTTTTGCGTGAGAGGCTGATCCGTGGCGCTGGTTACGTGTGCCAATGTTTCCCCCGAGGAAAACTCATTTGCGATTCCAGAGCAGACGTTATCAGTATAAACTGGCCTTGCTGTCGAGCCGCTGTTACACATTCCTCTTTAGAAACCAAGTGAATTTCATCGGGAGTCCGTTGACCAAGATAGGCTTTCTCCTCTCTCCTGCCCTAGTTGCCATGGCCTTATTGAGCGGTGTCTCAGCACCCGCCCAGCAACACGCCGATCAAGCGCATACCACATGGCAAGATTATGGTGGCACGGCTGATTCTGCGCAGTACTCCGCTTTGGAACAGATCAACCGGGCGAATGTCGGCCAACTGCAAGTCGCGTGGACCTATGCAACCGGGGACGGTGACAAGTATGTCTTCAACCCCATCGTGGTCGACAACGTGATGTATGTCGTGGCACGCCACAACTCCATCGTCGCGCTCGATGCGGCCAGCGGCCGCGAGTTGTGGGTACACCCGATCGACCACCAGAGCAAGCTCACCACATACCGTGGCATCAACTATTGGGAAAGCAAGGACCGGTCAGACCGGCGCTTGCTCTTTGCACTCAATAACTACCTCCAGGAGATCGATGCCCGAACAGGCAACTCGATTACGACGTTCGGCACCCAGGGCTTGGTGGACTTGCGAGAGGGCCTGGGACGAGACCCAAACAGCCTGAGGCTGGTGCAGTCGGGCACGCCGGGAACTGTTTTTGAAAACCTGATCATTCTCGGTTCAGCGACGAACGAGGAGTATGAATCGGGGCCCGGCGATGTGCGCGCCTACGACGTGCTCACGGGCAAGCTGGTGTGGACATTCCACACAGTTCCTCACCCCGGTGAGTTTGGCTACGATAGCTGGCCGAAGGATGCATGGAAGACAGTGGGCGGCGCCAACGCCTGGAGCGCGCTGTCGCTCGATGAAAAGCGCGGAGTTATCTATATTCCAACCGCCAGCCCGAAGTACAACTTCTACGGGGCCAACCGGACGGGTGCGAATCTGTTTGGCGATTGCCTTCTGGCCGTGGATGCGCGCACCGGCAAACTCATCTGGTACTACCAAATGGTGCATCACGATATCTGGGACTATGACAACTCGACCTCGCCGAAGTTGCTGACCGTTCGCCACAACGGCAAGCTCGTCGATGTGGTGGCAGAGGCCGCTAAAGAGGGCTGGGTCTGGGTGTTCGATCGCGATACAGGCAAACCGCTGTGGCCGATTGAAGAGCGCCCGGTTCCCCATTCCGACATGCCCGGTGAGGAAACCTGGCCAACACAGCCCTTCCCCACCAAGCCACCTCCGTTCGCTCGCCAGACCTTTACCGCGAACGATCTGAATCCGTATATGCCTGCAGCGGAGAAGGAGTCGTTTCGCAAAGAGATGGAGGGTGCGCGCAACCAGGGGATGTTTACGCCGCCGAGCACACAGAATACGGTCGAGATGCCTGGTAACAATGGCGGAGCCAACTATGGCGGCGTAGCGGTTGATCCGGGCCATGGATTGCTTTACGTCGTGTCCAAGGACCTTCCCGCGATGCTCAAGCTGGAATTAAATGAGGCTGAAGCAACTGCGGCCACTGCAACGCCTGAGCAGCACGGACGTGCAGTGTTTAGTGCCAACTGCCAGTTGTGCCACGGCGCGGAGATGAAAGGGCAGCCCCCGGCCGTTCCCGCATTGGTAGGTGTCACATCGAGGCTCACCGGGGAAAGAATTCGCGGTATCGTCACCCAGGGGAACGGGCCGATGCCTGCTTTTTCAAAACTTTCGGATGCGGAACTCGATTCGCTGCTCGCGTACCTTGCTCATCCGGAGCGGGCGCCGGTAGAGACCGAGAAGAAAGTTGCTGCTGGTACTGCACCCACCACAGTGGCGAATGCGCGATATAAGAGCGGGTTTGGTTTCATGTTTACGGACAGCGGCCTCCCGGTTATTTCCCCGCCCTGGACCACGCTCACGGCTTACGACTTGAACACAGGCACGATTCGCTGGCAGACCCCGCTTGGCGAAGTGCCTGAATTGGCGGAACAGGGAATCAAAAATACAGGGTCACACTTTCCTAAGGTCGGCCCAGTGGTGACTGCCGGAGGATTGATCTTTGCCGGCACGCGCGATCGTAAAGTGCGCGCGCTCGATGCGCAAACCGGAAAGGTAATCTGGGAGAAGACGCTCGACGCCGCGCTCGAAGGTATGCCGGCTGTTTACGAGGTGAATGGCCGCGAGTACGTGGTTTTCTGCGCAGCCGCACAAGCCACCACCCATACCCACGACCTGCCCGGGAAGCCTGCGCTCCAGGCACCGATATCGGGAGCTTATGTAGCGTTTGCGTTGCCGAGCCACTAAACCGCGGTGTTGCGTATGGCGCGGCACGAAGGGTACGGGCTACCTCTAGCCGCAGCGAGCTTTAGCCCGTACGTACGTAAGGTGATGGGAACAAAACGCGGCTTCAGCCGCCGAGGGAAACCCGGCTTTACCCTCAGCCGCTAAAGCCGCCTAGCTAAGAGCGAAGTGGGTGGGGTTGTAGCGCGGCAGGCCAACGTGATCGACAACTTCTTTGAATTCGGAACGGTTGCGGAGACAGTCGAAGCGCGGGTCTTGCATTAAGGTAAACACCTTCATGTTGCGCTCATTACAGGCGCGGTTGAGCCAGAAGCCCATTTGCTTGGATTCACCCAAAGCGGCATGCGTCGCGGCAATGTCATACGACGGCATGCACTTGCGATTCATCGAACTCTTGAGTCCGTGCAGGATTTGTCGCGCCGATGTTTTGTCACCAGCCTTGGCGTGCGCATGAGCCTTCATGGCGAGCACACAGTTGCTGCCCCCGGCAAGCTTGATGGTGCTATCGAATTCCCGTACCGCTTCTTTGTAGTCACCCTTCTGTTCCAGCGTCTGCGCCAGGTACATATGCGTCCAGGTAAAATTCGGATCTAACTCGAGGGCGTTTCTGTAGTACTTGATCGCATCGTCAAAGCGATGGGCCATGTGGGCAGTGACTCCCGCCCAGACAAGTGTGATCAGCGAAACGGGATCGAGTTCCAGCGCATGCATGATGGCAATATGCGCAGCCTCGTGCTGTCCCTTGGCCGCTAACAAATTTGCATACCAGTGGTAGCTGAGCGCGTAACCCGGATTACACTCGATCGCTCGCCGGTACTCCATATCGGCTCCTCTCCAGTCTCGATCGAAGTGAAAGCGGATATCGGCGAGTGAGGCATGAGCTTCCGCCAGATCAGGATCAAGTTCGATCGCCTTGAGCGCAGCGCGATGGGCCGCAGGCATAGCCTGCGTCGATGGAACGATCTCATAGAAGGAGAGCAGCGTGAGCGAGTCGGCAATGCCGGAATAGGGCGGTGCGTAGTCAGGATCTTCCTGGATGGCAGTTTCGAAACACTGGATGGCTTTGCGCATGCCCTCCTCGTTTCGCTGTTTCCAGAAGTAGCGGCCCTTCAAGTAGGCCTCGCGCGCGCCGCGCTTCTCTTTGTGCCTCATGGATCTCGCCGGCGGTGCAGAAATGGCTTTCAACCAGACGCAAAGAACAATCTGGTCAGCAAGATAAGCCGGCATGGCATCGATATCGCTGCGGCGATAGTGATAGACCTGCGACCAAATAACGGTCTTGCTCGCGACGAGCAAGAGCTCAGCATTCACGCGCAGACCACCACCGTGATCCTGAATGCCCCAACGCAGGATGTAGTCCGCCAGCGAATTTTCGGCACTGCTGTCTGTGATGCCCTTACGATGGCGCCTTGCCAGAGCCGGGGCTACTTCGATGCTCAATTGTCCAGGATTCAGTTCACCCAGAACCCCAATCGTATGAGCAGCGATGGCCTCGGCGAGTACCTGGTCACCAAACGTTTCATTATGCAGCGGTTCAACACGAATCGTGATGTGACCTTGCCCCGGCCTTTTTGCCGCAACGTCGACAGACTCCGCAGAGGCAGGTTTGCCCGCGTTCGAGCCGTGACCACCGCGAAGCGAGACTTGCTCGTTCCAGGCATCAAGTTCTGCGCGAAACGCAAACACGCTGCCAAGCTGCTTATGAAAATGCCGGTGGACAGGAAGTCCTTCCCGCTTTTCCCAAAGCTGGACGGTGCGAACCTCCCGCCGAAAATAGTTGGCGATTTCCTTCCAGGAATCCAGACGACCGGCATCGCTGCGCAATCCGTTGGATCGCTGAACGTTCGATGATGTAGACACCAACCTTTTATCCATAAAGATTAGCGAACTCTCAAATTTGAACGTAGACGCCAGAGCTTTTCAGGAGGCGGCAGGAATCATCTAGCCGTACAGACTATGGTCGTCCGAAGACTCCTGCGATAGCGCATCGCATGCCATAGTGCTGTTACGGGGAGATTACGCCGGCACCCGCCCCTGCGCAAGAACTCTCATTAGAAAGTCCGCGCTGCTTGCTTTTTGGAGCATTTTCGGTCAGGACGAGATGCCGGCAAAGGGAAATTCGGCTGGTTCCCTTCAGTATCCGTTGCCTCTCGATAAAAGCGAGAGGCAACATTTCTTTCAGCGTTGTTAGTCAATCACCTTTACTTACCTAGAAAAGCGAAGAAGGCTTTCGTACTATTTCGCTTGTTGGCTCCTCGAAAACTTGGTTTTCTATATTGGGTTTGCGGCAACCGGTGTGCGTATATGCCGTCAAAGGCAAGCGTCCTTCTGCAGTGTTGCACTGTTGGGACAAAACAAACGCAGAGACTTATCAATTGCCCATCCAGAAAAGGAATGCCGTGCCCCAGGACCCAAGTTCAAAGCTATCGTCGATTCCTGCCTCATTTGACTACACCGATAGTCACGACTTCATGGAGAGAGTGCGCGGAGGAATGCCCCCGCTCATCATCTGTGTGGCCTGCAATGGTGGCATTCAGGGCAAGGAAGCCAACGATGTCATTCCAGAAACAGCGGACGAGATCGCCGCATCGGTAGGCGCCGCATATGATTCCGGCGCAGCCATGGTCCACATCCACGCGCGCGACCCCGAGGACATGACGCGCGGCGCGCGTAACACTGAAACCTGGCGCGAAGTGCTGTACAAAGTGCGCGAGCGCTGCCCCGAGATCATCATCAACGCAACGACAGGGGGCGGCCCCAATATGACGATGGAGGAGCGGGCCTCGTCCATCGAAGCCGGTCCTGAAGTTGCCTCGTTGAATCTGGCGCCAGACATGAGCCGCTTTCATTTGAAGGAGCGGAAAGCGCCGTTGCCGAATCCACGGCCAGCGATGGACATCGATGAATGCATCTCCTTCACCTACGGACAGATCCACCAGTTTGCCGAGTTGATGAGGAAGAACAACGTGAAGCCTGAGTTGGAAATGTACCACCCGGGCTGCGCGTGGGTCGTACGGGACCTGATCGACAACGGCCTGGTGCAGAAGCCCTACTGGATTCAAACGGTGATGGGTTATCAAACAGCCAGCTACCCTACCGTTGAGAACATTCTCGGCCTACTGAAAGAGTTCCCCAAGGATGCTATCTGGTTGTGCTCTGCTATCGGCGCCTTTCAACTCCCGCTGACGACGCTCTCTACCTTGATGGGCGGCCACGTCCGCGTCGGCCTGGAAGACAATGTGTACTATGCTCGCGGGCAGAAGGCGACAGGCAATGCGCAACTGGTCGAGCGAACGGTGCGCATCGCGCGCGAACTCAATCGACCGGTAGCCACCCCTGGGCAGGCACGGGAAATTCTCGGGTTGTCGTGCCAGCCCACGCAGTATTGATCGAAGCAGTCGATCACGACGCATTGAGCGATAGGATGACATATGCCAAAGCTCGCGCTGAACGGCGTGTCGATCCATTACGAAATCTTTGGTTCCGGCGAGCCGATCATTTTCTTGCCGGGAGCTCTGGGCACGGGAAAATCTGACTTTGCACAGCAGCTTAGCTGGTTTAGCGAGTCCTACCAGGTCATCGCTCCCGACCTTCGAGGATATGGCGAATCAAGACCGCCGGAGCGGGACTACCCGCTCAACTTCTATCGCCGCGACGCAGACGACATCCTGGCCTTGATGAAGGCCCTCGGCCACCACAGATTTATCGTCTTTGGATGGAGTGACGGAGCCAACGCCGGCGCCATCATGGCCGCCAAGGCTCCGGAGCGCATTCGCAAACTCGTTGTGTGGGGAGGCAACGCCTATCTCACTGCGGAAGAGATCACGGCCTTCCAGGCCATGCGTTCCATCTCGTCGTGGTCACCACGGGAAGCCGATGCCATGCGGCAAATTTACGGTAACGCGCTCGATGGATTGTGGGAGCGCTATGTTGCCGGCCTGGAAGGCCAGTACGCGGCGGGAGGCGACCTCTATCGATCACTGCTAAGCGAGATCAAGTGCCCTACCTTGATCGTGCATGGCGAGAAAGATCCGTTGGTACCCCCTTTCCATCCGCGCATCCTCGCCGAAAGCATCGCCGGATCGAGACTGCACGTCTTCCCTGAAGGCAAGCACAGGATTCACGGCAAATATGCAGAAGAGTTCAATCAGCTCACGTCTGCTTTTATTCAAGAATTGTGAGGAATTGTGAGGAACCGTAAGGAACCGCAAGGAATCGTAAGAAACCGCGGGCAGCGACTATGCCAGGCAGTTCGAGGCTTATTTTTCGGTACATTTTCCCTGAAAATTCCCATATCGTAGTCGCTTGAGCCCCTCCATCGATCGCAACACTATGCCGCAGAAAGTCGAAGCCTCTCAGGCTCCCCGGGAACCGCGCCAACTGACTCGGAGCCTCGGGCTCTTCGACTCCACGATGATTGTGGCCGGATCGATGATCGGCTCAGGCATCTTCATCGTCGCGGCTGAGATGGCCCGCGAGATAGGGAGCGCCGGCTGGTTGCTGGTGGCGTGGGTCATCGCGGGGGTTTTAACGCTTACCGCTGCGCTCTCCTACGGCGAGCTAGCGGCGATGATGCCACGCGCAGGCGGCCAGTACGTCTACCTGCGTGAGGCCTACTCTCCGCTCTGGGGATTTCTCTACGGCTGGACCCTTTTCCTCGTCATTCAAACCGGCACCATCGCTGCTTCTTCAGTCGGCTTTTCGCGCTATCTCGGCGTATTGTGGCCGCACATTGCAGAGAACAACTACATCATCAAGCCAATTCACATTTTGCCCACCTATGCCATTTCCCTTTCCACCGCCCAGGTGGTGGCCCTCGTGGTGATCGCGGCTCTTACCTGGACGAACACGAACGGCCTGAAATACGGCAAGGGTGTGCAGAACGTTTTCACTTCGATGAAAATCGGTTCGCTTCTGGCTGTCATTGCCATCGGGCTATTGATCGGCTGGAAAGCGTCGGTGGTCAAAGCAAATTTCGGCGACGCCTGGACCCCGCACGGATTCACGTTGAGCGGCTATACGCCTTCGCCCCTGACCGCTTTCGGCATGCTGGTGGCGCTTTGCACCGCGCAGATCGGTTCGCTCTTCGCCGCGGATGCATGGAACAACATCACCTTCAGCGCGGGTGAGGTGAAGAACCCAAGCCGGAACGTGCCACTGTCGCTCGCACTGGGCACGTTCCTCGTGATTGGCCTGTACCTTGCCGCCAACTTCGCCTACATGGTCGTGTTGCCCTTTAGCGCAGTACAAAGCGCACCTTCGGATCGTGTGGCTGCGACCATGATGCAGGCAATCTTTCCCTCAGCCGGCGCTGCGTTGATCGCAGTGGCCATCATGATTTCAGCTTTTGGGTGCATGAACTCCCTGATCCTTACCGGAGCTCGCGCATATTACGCGATGTCACTCGATGGGCTGTTCTTCAAGAAGGCCGGTACACTGAACCGGGCGAATGTGCCCAGTGCGGCTTTGGTGATGCAGGGTATTTGGTCGGCTGTACTCGTGCTGTTCCGCACCTACCAGCCGGCGACGGGAACCTACGGAAACCTTTACAGCGATCTGTTGGACTACATCATCTCTGCAGCCCTGATCTTCTATATTCTCACCATCGCCGGCGTATTTCGCCTGCGCAGGAAGCAACCGAACGTCGAACGGCCCTACCGGGCCTTTGGTTATCCGATTATTCCCGCGCTCTACATCATCAGCGCGAGTGTCATCCTCATCCTTTTGTTTGTGTATCGACCTGCGACAACCATTCCAGGCGTGCTGATCGTGTTGATTGGCGTTCCCGTCTATTTCCTGTTCCGGCCACGCGCAAACCGTGAAGGCACGGCAGGCACTACCTTCTCGTCTTAATTGCAATAAAAAAGAAGATGGCTTGGCCACACCGCCCTCTACTGCTTTTCGTAGACAACCACTTCGCTAAACGGCTCTTCCTTGGTTGTTCCGGGAGCCCGGTAGGTCCCGGGAGCGCCGTGAAAGGTTTGTACCTTTCCATCCTTCGAGAGAGTGGAATAGGTATGAGTGACCTTGCCATCGTGATGCCAGATATGGTTGTTCCGGTAGTCGTTTACTTTCACCACTTCGACAGTTACGTTATCGCGACCGGTCACGGGTACAGCCTTCCCCGCTTGCGACTTATAGGACCAGTCGGCCGTCTTTCCATCAGCGCTCACGACGTGGACGGCAACCGAACCGTCTGCCTGAATGATGACCTGGTCCATGGTGGGTGGCGGCCCAGGGAATTTTGACTTTGCGGAATTCGCGACCCAGGTACCGGCCCAGGCGCCCGCCGGCAGATCCTGAGCGGCTGCGGCGAGCGGAGCGGCAAGCAGCAGCGAAGCTGCAATAAGGCACGTTTGTAAGCTCTTCAGTTTCATTTCAGTGTTCCTCCAGGAATTGTTCGTCGTTGTCAAGCAAAGCAAGAGTGCCGAGACATAGCGTGTCAACTCAGGATGCTCTGTGTACCGGATAACGCAACCGGCTTTTGCTACCAAGAATCTGCTGTAGATCGAGCGCCAGCTTGTCAAGACCGCTCTGCGGCGATTCCTTCCCCGTCACGATGTCAGACAAGCGCTGCTCTGCCGCTTCCGTCATGCGAGATGCTTCCGGTATGGTTGACTTTGGCTTGGCAATCGGAACACTCGCGAGAAAAGCCGACGTATATGGCTGCTGCTTCACTGCAGCATCTTCGTAGGTGGATTCTCTGATTGACGAGCTTCCCTTCAGTGTCTGCTTCACCTGCACCTCATCGGACATAGCCCACTCCAGAAAGCGGTACGCCTCCTTGGGATGGGGCGACGCTGTGGGAATCAGATAGGTGAGACCTTCCATTTGGCTCGCGTGTTGGGTCCGGTTGGTGGGGATCAGGCTGTAACCGATTTTGCCTGAAACACTCGAAGTTGCATGGTCTTCCAACAGGTAAGCCTGGTCACTCCACAGAAGCCCCATAAAGGCGTGCCCCTGTTGCAGCGCTGCTTGTGCCTCGTTCCAACCGTAGCTCAGCGTATCGGGCGGACTTTGCGCAATCAGCTTGACGTACTGCCGGGTAGCGGCAACGTTCTCTGGAGAATTGACGACGATGTCGCCGTATTCCCAGCCATGCTGCGTATCGAGCACATCTCCGCCAAACGAATAAACAAAGTTGAGCCACTCATACCAGAGCGCCAGCCCGCGCTTGCCAGAAAGATACGTGCCGTAGAAATGCTGGTCCGGCCGCGTAAAGAATTCGGCTAGCTGCATGTACTCTTTCCAATTTGCGGGAACCGTAAGCTCCCGATGATAGCGCGCCTTGAACTTACTCCGATTCTCAGCATCCTCAAGCATGTCTTTGCGGTAGCACAGAAACGCCGTGAGCCCGGTGTACGGGTAGCCGTAGATTTTCTCGCCATACCAACTCAGTTCGCGCCACCAATTGGGGAAGAGCTGCTGCGCAGGCTGAAAGTTTGCATCGTGAACGCCAGGTTCGACCAACATGCTGTCGATCGGCTGAATTTGTTTCTTCCGGATGAGCGCGCCGATCCATCTGTGCCGCATCACCACCACGTCATAGGCAGGATCAGTGGACGTCGCTCCCCGATCCAGGTCGCTCATGATCGCGCGATCGTTCTTATCCACCACCTGGACGTGAACACCGGTCTTCTGCTCATAGAAAGCAATCATTCCTGTTTTGACAAGGCTCTTGAGAAACCAATCGTCGCCCGCCAGCCGGATGGTAAGGCGCGGCTGGTTCGCAGACCGAGAGGTACAGCTCACCTGCAGGAATGCCGCAGCCCCAAGGACTAGAAGCGCAAAAGAGCGTCTTGCATACAGCGACTTCATTTGGGAGCTGAGGAACCGGCGAACCAGAGAAACTTAACCGGGGTGTCGCCAGAATTGATGTTGGAATGGGTCATCGTCTGATCAGGCCTGATCATGTAGCCCATTCCCGGAGGCTGAACGCGCAATTCCGTACCGATGAAGGCAAGGCTCGTTCCATCCATCGCGACCCAGATTTCTTCCTGGTGAAGGTTGTGGGGATGGGGCTCACCCATGGTCATGGGATTGAGCTCGACGGTAATGATGTCACCGAGCGTCGCGAGGCCATCGGCCCGCGAAAACAGATCACGGACGACGTGGGCCCAGTGGCCAGAAGCACCAGGAAGGGTGTAGGGCGAAGCCTCCATCGGCGTTCTGACAGGAACTGCGCGCTCATCCGCAATCATCATGTCCTTGCGGGGAGTGAAGCCGTTGGGTACGGGCTCGTTCACCACATACATCGTCAGGTCTTCACTGCCGGTGTTCTTCATGGTGAACTCCACACCCTCAGGCATGAAAACGGCAATATCTTTGTGCAAGTGAGCAGTCTTACCACCTGCCGTGATCTCACCCGCGCCACCATCGATGTAATAAATTTCCTGCTGGCCTTCGAGCTTGTCCGCAGTCGTCGCGTCCGTCGGCTGCAGTCGCCCATAAGCTACGAAGTTGGTAGCCTCCAACACCGCGCCGGGCTGGGGTGGGGTCAAGTTATTTCCGCGCGTAAGAATGTCCCGCAGAATGAGAGAACCGTGTTCGTGGCGAGGCATGGAATCGTGCCAGTCGCCCATAAACCGGTCGATGCGCCTGTCCTGCGGATCGCGGCTATCCCGGTAGCGAATGTCGTTCGGCCCGGCGAAGCTATTGCCGCCGCTCGCCGGAGTCTTGACAGGGGGTTTCGCAACCGTTTGCGCATAGCCGGAAGAGAGCGCAATGCCCAGAAGCGGAAGGGCTAGCGAGCTGAGACATTTTCCGGAAGGCGAGATCATTGCTTCGAGTTCCCCGTTCACGCTGTGAGTGAGCCCGTAAACGAAGCACTGGCCTCGCTTATGCTCTAGAAACCAAACGTTAAGCCCGTGCGCCGGCCCGAACAAGCGAAATTGTACGAAACCACCGGCTCAAGACCCAGCCGGGACAAACTGAATGCAGACAGGGACTTCCAGCTTGATCCCCTTGCCAGTTTTCGCCAGGCGGCCACTCGTCTGATCGATCTTGAACACCAGCACATCGTTCGAATACTGATGGGCCACTAGCAACCACGCACCCGTTGGATCGATGGCAAAATTGCGCGGCATGACTCCACCGCTCAGCGGTTGGTCCACCAGAGCGAGCGTGCCCTTCTCGGGATCGATCGCGAAAATGCCAATGGTATCAGGGCCGAATTCGTCTTCACCCCTATAGCGGCGATCGGATTCATAGAGGAATTTTCCATCGGGGGTTATGGCTATTTCGGCGGTGTGATTCTCGCCGGTAAAATCGCGCGGCGTGGTGTGAGCGCTTTGCAGGTTCGTCAGCGTTCCCTGCGTGGGATCCCACGCGAAGGCGTCCACCACTCCACTCATCTCATTCAACTGGTAGGCGAACTTGCCCGAGGGGCTGAAGGCGAAATGCCGGGGGCCTGCGCCCGGATGAACTTCAGCAAACGTTGGGCCCGGAGGCGAGAGCTGCCCTGTCTTCTCATCAAAATGAAAAATCAATATCTTGTCCATGCCCAGGTCAGACACGATGACGTAGCGATTGTCTGGTGAGACCAGGATGGAATGGGGGTGCGGCTCGTTTTGAATGAGGGGATTCACGCTGTGCCCTACGTTCTGAATGAAGGAGGTAAGCTCGCCCAGGCCCCCGTCTACCTTCACTTGCACGACAGAAACGCTGCCACTGCCGAAGTTGGCCATCAGCACATACTTACCGGTCTTGTCCATCGAGATAAAGCAAGTGCTTGTTCCCCCCGTGGGCACGGTGTTAATCAGCCGCAACTTGCCAGTCGCCGGGTCGATGGAGAAGGCGCTCGCATAGGATGCGTGATCGAGCGGCGGGCCTACCGAGAGTGGATCTTCGGAGACGGCATAAAGAAAGCGATGGTCTGGCGAGACGGTGAGGAAGGACGGATTCACAATCTCGCCGGCGAGTTCGGGCTCGCCGAGCACACCGGTAGCCGCGTTGAAGCGGCTGACGTAAATCCCCTTGCTCTTGCTTTCCCCTACACCCTGCGTCTTGCTGTGGCGCACGTAGCGAAAGCCGGTGTAAGTGCCGAAGTAGACAAAGTAATCTTTGGCTTGCGCCGTGGCATTGGGCTCAATGCATAGAGCCAGCACACAAAGAAGAACGCAGCAAAGGGTATATCGGGCTCGTTGCATATGGCTTGATGCCTCCCTGAGAAACTGAAACTCGTGATCTTTCCCGGTAATGGTTGAAGGGCAACAACTCTCGAACAAAGATGCCGCAAGCCTTATGCCGCCGGTACGAATTTTATGCAGACGGGCGTGTCTACCTTGATCTCGCGGCCCGTCGGCGTGAGTTTGCCCGTCGCGGTATCGACCTTGAACTGCACCACATTGTTCGTGATTTGATTCAATGCAAAGAGATAATGCCCCGCCGGGTCGATGCCGAGACTGCGCGGCATCGTGCCGCCAGAGGGAAACTGCTCAACCAGCGACAGTGTGCCCTTCTGCGCATCGATAGCCCACAATGCGATGGTGCCGGGCAGCCGATCGATGATGTTGGAATCTTTAGCGTTGTAACGGCTGAGGCGGTTTGACTGATAGAGAAACTTGCCGTCGTTGCTGATTTGCATTTCGGCACCGGCGTTTCTTCCGTCAAAGCCGGGCGGAATAATCGAAAGCTGCTGGAGCTTGGTCAGCGAGCCCTGGCTGGGGTCCCAGGCAAACGTAACCAAGCTATTGCCCAGTTCGTTGAGTTGGTACCCGAACTTACCTGCGGGATCAAACAGAAAACGGCGCGGCCCGTGGCCGGGGTCGACCGTCGCAAAGTGGGGATCGAGCGGCGAAACCATGCCTGTGTTGGCGTCGAAGTGATAGATGAAGACCTTGTCGACCCCGAGGTCAGAGACGATCAGATACTTGTTGTCTGGCGACACGGCAACCGTGTGCGGATGCGGCCCTGATTGGACCGACTGCTCCGGGCTGCCGTGCCCCAGATGCTGCACGAACGCGGCCTGCTCTCCCAATCCCCCATCACCCTTCACTCGGATGACCGATATGCTTCCGCTGCCAAAATTGGCGAGGAATACAAATCTGCCAGTCTTATCCATGGAGATATGGCAAGTGCTGGTTCCGCCTGTGGGAATGGTGTTCAACAGGCGAAGCTTGCCGGTCCTGGGGTCAATGGCAAACGCGCTCACGTAGGATGCGTGATCGAGCGGCGGTCCCAGGGAAAGAGGATCTTCCGATACGGAATATAGAAAGCGATGGCTGGGATCGACGGTGAGAAACGAGGGATTGACAATTTCCGCCGCCAGCTCCGGCTGACCCATTTCGCCCGTTGCCGCGTTGAGCCGGCTAACGTAAATACCTTTGCTGCGCGCTTCACCCACGCCGTGGGTTGCACTCTTGCTCACGAATTTGAAGCCTGTATAAGTACCGAAATACATGAAGAAGTCATCACCCTGGGCTGCGGCCGTCTGAGAAGCCAGAACTGCGAAAGACGCGAGAATCAAACAGAGAGCGCGGTGGTTCCACTTCACAAGCATGATCTCCTTACTGCACATAAGTCTTCGCATCCCGGCTGCACCCACATCAATTTGCAGGGACAAATTGAAGGCAAACAGGTGTATCGACCGTTCTCTCCTTGCCGGTCTTTTCGAGCTTGCCGGTCGTCTGGTCCAGGCGAAACACAACAACGACCGGTGAGCCAACGAGCAAACCTTGAAGAATGAGTCGGGGACGAAGACCATCATTTTTTTGCAGTAACGGCATGCGTCCAATTGTCATCCTGAGGGAAGCGCGCAAAGTACAGAAACCGGATCGGCTCGTTACCGTCGTTGATGTTTGAGTGAATAGTGAGTCCATCGGGCCGCAGCATGTAAGCCATTCCTGGCTTCTGCACGCGCAGTTCCGTGCCCAACAAAAGGAGCGAGTTGCCGTCGAGCGCAGCCCACACTTCTTCCTGCCTCGGCCTGTGCGGATGCGGTTCACCCAAGGTCTTCGGGTTGATCTCAACCACAATCACACTCTGTTCGGTAGCCAGCCCATCGGCTGGAGAGAACAGCTCCTTAACGATGTGTGCCCAGTGGCCAGAGGCTCCGCCCACGATGAATGGATCGCTTCCCGCAGGTGTTCTCTGGCGTGCTGCGCCTTCATCCTTGACCACCATTTTCGTGGATCGGTGAAACGGTATGCGGTGCGAGTTTCCGACAATGCCGTTGTCGTCTGGCAGCGGCTCGTTGAGGACATACATGGTCAACGGCTCGTCACTCGTCGACTTCATGACGAATTCAAGCCCGACCGGCATGAGCACAGCAATGTTCTTGTGGAGCTTCGAGGTCTCGCCACCGGCCGTGACTTCACCCTCACCGCCGAGGATGTAGTAGATCTCCTGCTGGCCCTGGAGAGTGGAAGGCGTAGTCCAGGCGCCGGGTGCAAGACGCCCATAGGCCAGGAAATTGGTGTAGTGGAGAACGGCGCCCTTCTCTGCAGGATCGAAGTTGTCGCCTTTGGTGAGGATGTCGCGCAGAATCAGCGAGCCATGCTCGACGCGCGGCATGGACTCATGCCAGTCACCAATGAACATATCGATGCGACGGTTCAACGGGTCAGGCGTGTTCTCGTACTTGACCAGGCCGGGCCCCGGATAGGAGTTGATTCCGTTGATTGCGTTCGCCGTTCCGCTGCCGGTTGGCGGGGGCGCCGTCTGCGCCATCGCGAGCGGAGCCAGGGTAAGCACAAGGCCCGAAACAGCCCAAAGCAACTTTGGATCACGCCGCATGTTCACGCTCTCCTTTGGCCTTCTATTTTCTCGGTTCATGCGGGTGATAGCGGGCGAAGTAGAGGAACTTGGCCTGCTCTTCTTCATTCTGATTGATGTTGGTGTGGGGCGTCAGATTGTCGGGTACATGATAAAAGGCCATGCCCGGCGTCTGTTTTCGCAGAGCGTTGCTCACAAAGGCAAGGCTTGTTCCGTAAAGCGAGGTCCACACTTCTTCGATGTCTGTGTGGTCAACCACGTGCGGCTTCGCAATGGTAAGCGGGTCGAAGGTAACCGTGAGCACGCTTTGCAGTGTGCCCAGCCCATCCGCGGTGGTGAAAAGCGTCTTGACGATATGGCACCACGAATTCTCGGTCGACGTTACAGGAAGCTTGTTTTCGTCCTTCACCAGCATGGCGGCATTGGGTCGAAAGCCGGCGGGTGTGGGCTCATTGATCACATACATGGTCAGCGGCACACTCCCGGTGCTCTTGAGAGTGAATTCCAGGTTGGCCGGCATAAGAACCGCAATATTGCGATACAGGTCGACCGTTTCCCCCCCAGCCGTCGCGGTGCCCTGGCCCGACTCTACGAAATAAATCTCCTGTTGGCCGTCGAGCCGCGTCGGTTTGGTCGATGCCTGCGGCGCCAGCGTGTCGTAGGTGTAGGCGTTGACGTAGCGCAGAAGAGCACCTTTTTGCGTGGGATTGGCTGCATCTCCCTTGGTGAAGATGTCCCGCTCTTCGAGCGATCCACGGACGGTGCGCGGCGTGGCATTGTGCCAGTCTGAAAAATACAGATCGATCTTGTCTCCGGTCAGCTGCGCTACGACAGCCGGCGCCAGCAGGGCGCACAAACCGAACGATGCCAGAATCCTCCTCACCATCGATACTCTCCCCGTTCCTTTAACTTGCCACGCGCTGGTCAATTTACTGACCATGCTACGAAAACAAGTTTTCCCTGAACGAACAAGCGAAATAGTGCGAAAGCAGGTCTTGCCTCTCCTCCCTCTTTTTGCTCACTTTCTCGGCTCATGGGGTTTGTAGTGGGCAAAATACAAAAACTTGGCCTGCGCTTCCCCGCTCGGATTCATGTTCGTGTGGGGCGTAAGGTTGTCGGGAATACGGTAGTAGGCCATCCCGGCAGTCTGCTCATAAAGAGACCCAAGCGAAGAGCAAAGTAGCAGCAAGAGAGAAGCCTTGTTCCTCAATCGCATCGTGCTCCTTCTTTCATCACGCGACGTTTTTAACAGTCCTGAAGGGTGTGCTGATCACGTTCATTCTGCTCTGCTTGGCCGCCGGAGACAAACCTGTTTCGTACTATTTCGCTTGTTCGGCGCGAAAATAGTTGTTTAGGTAGAAGAGCGGCAAGAAAACCTTTTCCATGGCCATGAACAAGACAGGTCGGTTCCTTTCCGTTCCCATTCTAAATTGGATGAAACAGGCACTTCTGCCTTGCGTGGCTGGGCTGGTGCTCACGGCGACAGCTCCGGCACATGCGCAACTTGCAGACAAGAAGGCGCTCACCATGCAGATCGCCAAACAAGTTGCCGCTGCCGCGGAACAGCAAGCTTCCGCCAATCATCTGCACATGTTCGTTCTGATCGTAGATGATGGCGGCAACCTTATGTACATGGAACGGATGGACGACGCGCAATTGGGCAGCTTCGAAGTGGCTCTAGGCAAGGCTCGCAGTGCTGTCTTCTTCAAGCGACCCACCAAGATGTTCGAAGAAGCTGTCACGCAAAAAGGCTATACACCGATTCTCAAGCTTCCCAATGCCATGCCGATCGAAGGCGGTATTCCCCTGGTAGTAGACGGACACATTCTTGGTGCGATTGGTGTAAGCGGAGGCACTCCGCAGGAAGACGGACGATGCGCACAAGCTGGTGTCGATGCATTTCCCGGGATCGTGCAGGCGCACTAACGGCAAAAGTAACTACTGTACGCGCCAGGTTTCGTCATCCAAGCGGGCGCAAGACAATCGCGCCCAAATGTTAAAATCGGCTTATTGGCCGATGCACTCACTGAGCTAGGCCCAGGCAATGAAAATCAATCCAGACAAATGCGTAGCTTGTGGCAACTGCACTTACGTTTGCCCGATGGGAGCCATTTATGTTGACCCGGTAATCAAGCGGGCCACCATCAACCGCGATGAATGCGTCGAGTGTTACGCCTGCTACAACGGGCTAAGTACCGAGCATCTCAACCCTCCAATCGTCCGCACCGTTCGTAAGCTTTTCCAGTTAGGCCGGCTGCGCTTTGACCCTGAGCCAGATGTCTGCCCGACTTCTGCGTTTGAGCCTGAAGATCTGCAATGGCCCCGTGTTGTGCGGCGTGCCTTTTCTGATCCTCGCGCCACGCACGAATCGACTGGTGTGCAAGGGCGCGGTACCGAGGAAGTAAAAACCAACGACGTTACGTTTCGCGTACAGCAAGGTGAAGTTGGATTCACGATCGAGTTTGGCCGGCCCGGAGTCGGCGTGTGGCTGCGTGACATTCAGAAGATGACCTGGGCGCTGGCGAAGGCCGGCGTAGCGTTCGAGAAACGAAATCCTTTCACCCTCCTCATGACCGACACTGCAACAGGAACGATCCGCGAAGATGTTCTGGGCGAGAAGGTGTTGTCGGCGATCGTTGAGATCAAGGTCGGCGTAGAGAGAACGGAAGAAATCATTGAGCTGGTGCACAGGGTGGAGAAAGAGGTCGATACCGTCGTCTCCCTGGGCGTTGGCACACGTTGCGACGAAAACGGCGACGAGAAGATTGTGGCCCCGATTCTGGCCCGGCTGGGATACAAGATCGAACGCGCCAAAACCAATATGGGCCTGGGGAAAATCACAAACCCCGGCGCCATGAACGCTGAACCGAAAGAGACAGTCGGACGATGACCAATACTCTCCATCGCTACGGCAGTGCAGAAAGTTTCGCTGACGACTTTATCGTGTTCGCTACTCCCAGCAACGGCAAAAACGAAATTGGCAGTCTCCCGAAATTGAAGAGGTTTCTTGAACTGGCGCTTCCCTTCAAGCCGGTGAATATAGGTGACCCCGTGCATGGCGGCGCTCTACGCCCGGAGAAGGGTCTCAGCACTTCTGCAAACTGGAAGCGCGATATGACGCCGGATTTCCGCGCCGTGATCGACGGGCTCGATGAACCTGCATCCGTAGTCGCGATTTTCGATAATCAGGCAGCCGCGGAGCAGTTTCTCAAGATTGCAGTGGAGGCCGGCCTCGGCCTCTCTGTCAATATGTCGGCTTCGGTCGAAGGCGCAGTCGAGTGCTGCAAGTTTGCCGGAATCAAGCGCCACAGCGTCGGCTACTCACTGGGCTTTGAGGGTTCCATCGAGAAACTGCCCAACACGCAGGCGCTCGCTCTCTCTACCATGTGCGGACACGGCATGATCTCCAGCAATCTCGCAAAAAAAATGATTGACTGGGTGAAGGAAGGCCGCCGAACACCGGAACAGGCCGTCACCTACATGACCCGTTTCTGCTCCTGTGGCGTATTCAATCCGGTCCGCGCGCAGCGCATCCTTGAGGAATCTCGTAAGAAAACGGAGTAGCTTGCCTTCAGGCGCTCCTGCTTGGCTGTTATCTCGTAACCCATGAACGGAGTTGGATATGCGACGCACGCAAGCTACCCTGGCAGTTTCTTCCGGCGCGGATGGCATGGCCTGGGCGAAAGCTCAGTAAGCCACCCGCTCACTTGGCACTGGTGTAGTAGTCGTAGGTGTACTTCCAGGCGAACGCTTTGCCTGGGGCAATCGACATGTGAATGAACGGTTCCATGGCGAGAATGGAACGAATGGACCAGAGCTCTTCACTTTCAAGAGGCTGGTCGCCAGTTATCTTCATGCCCGCACCGACGTGTTTGTTTTCAATCGTGATTTTGTAGTCGGCAGATGTCTTGCCAAAGCCCTGAATAGCGACGCCAAACTGGTCGTGCCCTTCCAGAAGTTTGCGATAGGTGATCATCTTGCCGTCGACTGCACCCAACTCTTGTTTAATTGGCTTGCCCGGGTGGATGGCGAAGGGCAATGCGATCGTAAAGTCGGGCCCGATTGTTTGGTTATCCAACACGAGAAAGTTGTGATCGTAGACGCTGCTCTCGATCGGCCGCTTGCCGATATTCGTCAAGCGATGTTCGATCACCATTTGTGGCTTTCCAGGAACGAGGCGAACCGTTTTCTCGTAGAGATAGCCGTAGCCAGAAGAAGCATCCATGACTTTCTGGGCGAACTGAACGGAATCCGGCTGCGCGTGAACCGACCATTTGCCATGATCGACGATGTCGTAGAGGCGAAACATGCTGTACGGGGCTTTGTCAGGCTTACGCAGAACGCCGACACCGATCTTGAGAAATGTCTCCCCGACGGAGGCGTCACTGAAGCCTAGTCCCTCTTCATTGGTGGAGAACTCTTCCGCCGGTCCCGTGACGGCGCTGCAAGGGCCGGCGATGATGTCGGCGCCTTGGTATATGTAGTCCTTGATCGACGGGTCTGTTTTGGTAAACCAGGGACCGTAATAGTTATGACCGGCGTACTTAAGGCTGCCGATGACGCCGGACCAGTCGAAGCGCGTGCCGCGATAGAAGCCGCTCACCGGATCGGGCGGATGGATCGTTGCCTCGATAACACCGTTGCTAATGTGTAGATCGGGTGTTTCCGCGGGTGCAAGACAGGTCATGCCAAGCAGTAAAGACACGGCAAACGCACGCAGGCTCTTAGTGGGAGATAGGAAAACCGTTTGCTTGAAATGGAAGGTCATTTTGTGGACTCCTTGCTAGTATGCACCCGGTGTTCAGGTTTTGTTCCAGCGCCCAACAGCTATGTTTCCCGAGGTAGCGAAATTGCGCGAAATGCAAGCCGGTAAATTGTGTGTGCGCCTTTAGGCATAATATGATCGGGCTACCGTGAGAGGAATCAGATTTTGAAGCCTCGTTTCATCGCTGCTCTTGTTGGTCTTCTCCTTCCTTTATCTTCGGCCTGGTGCCAGTCGGATTGGCCGATGTATGGCCATGACGACGGAAGCACGCGGCACTCTCCGCTCGATCAGGTGAATACCGGCAATGTCCAGAATCTGACCCTGGCGTGGACATACCATTTGAAGAGGAACGGCCCGCGTCCCCAGACATCCGGACCGGCAAGCAGAGGTGGTGGCAGGCGTTCGTCTCAGGCTACGCCGATCGTCGTGAACGACGTCATGTACCTGCCGACGCCGTACGCTACGATCGTCGCACTGCAACCAGAGACCGGCGAAGAAATCTGGACTTACAAGCTAGAGAAAGGCCGCCCGGCACCCAGGGGCGTTTCCTACTGGCCTGGCGATAAGACCACGCCTCCGTCGATCGTGTTCGGCACGACCGACGGAAGGCTGGTGTCACTCGATGCCAAGACGGGAAAGCCGACAACAGGCTTCGGTATCGATGGCTCCATCGATTTGAAAGCCGATGTGAACAATGGATTCCCAAACGCGCAATATGACGTGAGTTCTACCCCCACGATCTTTAAGAACCTCGCGATCACCGGCGCCGCGGTTCAGGAACTGCCCTCACAGGGCGCTTCGGGCGACATTCGCGCGTGGGATGTGCATACTGGCAAGCTGGTCTGGCGCTTCCACTCCGTTGCACGGCCCGGAGAAGTAGGCCACGACACCTGGCCGGAAAACGGCTGGGAAAAACGCTCAGGCACCAACGTATGGGGTTTCATGAGCGTGGATGTAAAACGAGGGTTGGTCTTTCTTCCCTTTGGTTCACCCTCATACGATTTCTATGGCGCCGATCGAAAGGGACAAGATCTTTTTGGCAACGCGATCGTCGCCCTTCATGCCGATACAGGCAAGCTCGCGTGGTACTTCCAAACGATCCATCACGACGTTTTCGACTACGATCTGGAATCCGCTCCGGTCCTGCTCGACATCAAAAAGGGCAAGGAGAAGATTCCTGCAGTGGTTGTCATGGGTAAAAGCGGGCTGATGTTTATTCTGGATCGCCGCAACGGCAAACCAGTCTTTGGCGTCGAAGAGCGCCCCGTGCCCGCGAGCAAAGTGCCCGGTGAGGTGCTGTCGCCGACCCAACCTTTCCCACTAAAGCCAGAACCCCTGGGACGAAACAGCTTTCGTCCAGATGAAATTGCCACTGTAACACCAGAGCAAAAGAAGGTCTGCGAAGACTTATTCGCCACGCAAGGCGGAATGGAGAGCGGCGGCCCCTTCACTCCGTTCGACCTAAAGCTAACGATCCAATTCCCGGGAACGATCGGTGTTTCCAACTGGCCGGGCATGTCAGCTGATCCAAAGCTGGGATACATCTTCGTCAACACCAACAATCTAGCCGACGTAGGCCAACTCATTAAACATCCTGAAGGCTCAGACCCGCTCTATGAGCGAAAGAGCCCGTGGGGCGACTATGCCCGCTTCTGGAACAACGATAAGTTCTGGCCGTGCCAGCAGCCGCCATGGGGTGAGCTTTGGGCAATCAATGCCAATACGGGCGACGTGGCATGGAAGATTCCTTTTGGCACCATCGCTGAGCTTGATGAAAAGGGAGTTCATAACACGGGAAGCTTGAACTTTGGCGGCTCCATCACCACCGCTGGTGGGCTACTGTTCATTGCAGCTACCAACGATCAGTATTTCCATGCGTACGAATCAAAAACGGGCAAGCTCTTGTGGCAGACCAAGCTGGAAACCGGTTCCTATACGACGCCTATGACTTACCAGGGCAGGAACGGGAAACAATATGTGCTCACGGTAGCAACCGGCGGCAGCTTCTTCGACACAGGCTCCGGTGACTCTGTGTTCGCTTACGCGCTGCCGTAGGTATCCGAGCGGCACTCGGGAAGTAGCGGAGGGGACTATGCGTTTCAATTCGTTGATAGCTTTTCTTGTCGTGGCATTGGGCAGCGCGTCCGCTCAGACAACCCCGCCTGCTGAAGGTGCCGCGGCTATGCCGGATGGCGCCGGGAAGCCGGTCGTGCAGCGCGCGTGCGCCTCATGCCACGCAGTCACCGTGGTCACATCGAAACATGCCACGCAGAAAGAGTGGGATCAGGTGGTGAATCTCATGGTGTCTCGCGGGGCTGAACTTTCAGACGATGAAATCGATACCGTCATCGCGTACCTCGCCAAGAACTACGGACCACTCGACCAGAAGCCGACGACCTCATCGGACGCTACTGCCACACCGGCGCCTGCAGACACGAGTGCCACGGCGACAGTCAACGTCAATACAGCCAGCGCAGCAGACATCGCTTCCTCTCTCGGGCTCGCCAAGGCAGACGCGGAAGAAGTGGTGAAATACCGAGCGCAGCACGGCGATTTCAAGACATGGCATGACCTGGCGGCGGTGCCCGGAATTTCGGCAACGAAGATCGAAGAAGTGCAGAAGCGCATCACCTTCTAGAAAATGCGGAGCATAAATTCTGTGCGCATAACAAACCCTGGCGCCCCCTATCTCCCTATGCTTTTTATTGGGAGATAGGGAAAGTCAACGGTTCTCCGCTGACCGCGTTCGGGCTCTACCCGGTTTCACTTGCCTTATCTGGCGCAAAGAGCGCGCCCGATAAGCTACCACCGAGATTGACACGGCTAAACATGGGGGTCCTATGTTGCAGGCGAGCGAGAGTCCGGGCAGGGTAGTTGATCGGCAAAAACCGACGCGGGCCCGCCATGTTGTTCTCGGGCTCATCGTTGCCGCATACATCATTACCTACATGGACCGAGTGAACATCTCATCGGCCATGCCGGTGATCCAGCGTGATCTGGGCCTTTCCGCGATCACGGTTGGGTGGATCTTCAGTGCGTTTCGTTGGGGCTATGCTCTCTTTCAAATACCGGGTGGCTGGTTCGGTGACAGAGTCGGTCCGCGACGTGCCCTGGCCTCTATTGTTTGCTGGTGGTCGCTGTTCACATCACTGACCGCGCTCTGTTGGAGCGCGACTTCCATCGGTATCTGCAGGTTTCTGTTTGGAGTGGGAGAAGCCGGAGCATTTCCCATTGCGACGCGCTCTCTCTCACACTGGATGCCTCCGGAGGAACGAGGCTTTGCGCAGGGATTGCCGCACGCTGCTTCTCGCTTGGGCGCGGCCATGACTCCACCGCTGGTGGTCACCTTGATGATCCTCTTCGGTTGGCGTATGCCCTTCTTCTTATTTGGGCTGCTTGGTCTTGGCTGGGCGGCTACCTGGTATTGGTACTACCGGGATCGCCCCGCCGATCATGCCAGTGTCAACACCGAAGAACTGGCGGTGATTCGACAGCCTTTATCCGCATCACCCACTGCCCTACGCTCCGTACCGTGGAGAGTGATTCTGCGAAATCGCACAGTCTGGATGCTGGCTTCCATGTATTTCTGTTATGGCTACAGCATCGATATCTATCTCGACTGGTTTCCCAAGTATCTTTACGACGCGCGTGGAATGAATCTGAAACAAATGGGCTTTTACGCCAGCCTTCCATTTCTTGCCGGGGCCGCGGGAAACCTGGCGGGCGGCTGGCTTTCCGATCTATGGGCAGCTCGTACGGGCAATCTTAAGCTGGCACGCCGCGGCATCGCGGTGATGGGCTTTCTTATCGCGGCGGGGGCGATCATGCCCGCTACCTTGAGCACCCATGCCACGACTTCTGTTCTTCTTTCGTGCGTCTCGGTTTTCGGCCTGGAGTTGACAGTAGGCGTGGCGTGGGCGATCCCGCTCGACATTGGTGGCGACTACGCGGGCTCCATTGCATCGGTCATGAATACTTTCGGCAACCTGGGCAGCGCGATTTCACCTGCCTTATTGGGCTATCTGCTGGGTTCGTACGGGTGGACGGTTCCGTTTGTAGTGTCCTCGATCCTTTGCCTCTTCGCGATCATGTTCTGCCTTGGAATTGATCCATCCCAAAGCGTTGTCACTGAAATTCAGGTTGCCGCATGAACACCCGCTCGACTCCCGACCCGGTTCCGGTGCTTGCACTCATCGATGCTTTTCGCTCATCGAAAGCCATGTTCGTTGCCGTCTCCATGGGCGTGTTCGACGCTCTTGAGCGCAAGCCCATGTCTGCCGCTCAACTTGTAAGTGAACTCAATGCGCAAGGTGAGCCACTGGAACGGCTCCTGGATGCGTGTGTCGGGCTAGGACTGCTCCTCAAGCGAGATGGGCTCTACACGAATCAGCCGGTAGCGAGTGCTTACCTTTGCCGCGGCACACCAACAACTCTGGCCGGTTACATCCTTTACTCCGACAAGGTTCTCTTTCAGCTCTGGCAACATCTGGAGAATGGCGTTCGAACGGGAGAGCCGCAATGGAAGCAGGCCTTCCAGATAGACGGAAGCATCTTCGATCATTTTTTCCGCACAGACCAGGACATGCAGACCTTTCTCCAGGGTATGCACGGTTTCGGGGTCCTGAGTTCGCACCTCGTCGTGTCTGCTTTCGATTTATCGCGCTTCAGAAGGTTTGTCGATCTCGGCGGCGCCACTGGCCATTTAGCCATGGCTGCATGCGAACGATATCTCAACATGACGGCCATCCTGTTTGATCTGCCGCGGGTTATCGATGCAGTGAGCCCGGAAGTTTCTCGCTGCTCCGTCGCCTCGCGCATAAAACTCATGAAGGGCAATTTCTTCAGTGACCCAGAGCTCCCGGAAGCTGACTTGTTTGGCCTGGGACGCATTTTGCACGACTGGACAGACAGCAAAGTTGGCGACCTATTGCGAGCAATCTACAAACGACTGCCCCCGGGTGGAGGCATCCTGCTTTCAGAAAAGCTTTTGAACGAAGAAAAAACTGGGCCTGTCTCAGCGCAGTTGCAATCCTTGAATATGCTGGTCTGCACTGAGGGTAAGGAAAGAAGCCTAAGCGAATTCCGCATGTTGCTCGAATCTGCCGGGTTCACGGATGTACAAGGATGCGTTACCGGGGCCCCTTTGGATGCTGTGTTTGCAGTGAAGCCGTAACGGACAATCGTAGTTTCATTTCATGAGCGATACACCCGTGTTGCTTCGACGCCTGACTCTTGTTGGCGCCCTGCTTTACCTGCTCGCCACCTCGGCAGCCTCGGCACAATTCGTGCACACGCGTTCCTTTGGAAAGGTTAACTCGCAAACAAACGTTATAGGGACGAGGCAAGCTATTCGTCGCCATGATTGGTAGCGAGGAACTGATTGGATCATTCTACAGATTCGTTGCGATTTCCTGCGACTTACTTCATGCTCCGCTGAGCTATACTCCACCCGGATGTAATTTGCCTTCTAGCCGGAGTTGAGATGCCTCGTTCTACTTACATGGGTATGCGCTATGCGCTCCCTGTCGCACTCGCCCTCACCGGTCAGGCCGTATCTGCTCAGGCCCAGACACCCACAACCGACCTGTTGCCGCCACCGGCTTCACCTACCTGCGAGAATGTGCCCCACTCCGATCATCCGCATGCCCTCCTCACGAACGGCCGCATGAACGCTGTCGTTTTTCTGCCCGACCAGGAACACGGCTACTACCGGGGAGCACGGTTCGACTGGTCTGGCCTTGTAGCTTGCGTCTCCCTCAACGGGCATACCTTTTTCGGCGAATGGTTCAATCGCTACGATCCGATGACGAACGACGCCGTGACCGGGCCCGCCGAAGAATTTCGAGAGGCTGTCGGATATGACGACGTAAAGCCCGGCGATCCTTTTGTCAAAATTGGCGCCGGCGTATTGAAGCGAATCGACGATCAGCCCTACACCTTTGGTGGGCCGTATCCGATCCTTGACCATGGTAAGTGGACGGTGAAGGTCCACAAAGACTCGATCACCTTTCGCCAGGAGTTGCACTCCACAACCGGCTACGCCTACCTTTACGAAAAAACGCTTTCGCTCGACAAGAAAACGAATGGCCTCGAGCTAAGGCATAGCCTGAAAAATATCGGAACGAAACTACTCAGCACGACGGTCTATGACCACGACTTCTATATGTTGGACAATTTGCCTACTGGACCAGGCATGCAGGTTCACTTCCCATTTGTTCCCGTACCGGAGAAACCACTCCCCGACTCGGTGCAAATCGATGGCACTACCCTGAAGTGGGTGGGTGAAATGCAGCCGCACAACACACCCAGCGGCGTGATAACGGGCTACTCCGATAAAGCCTCAGACTTCGACTTCACCTTCGAGGATACGAAGCATGGTCTCGGTGTGGAAGAGACTTCGGACACGCGCATGGTGAAGCTTTTCTTCTGGTCAACGCCGAAGACGGTGTGTCCCGAGGGCTTCATCAGTATCCACGTTGCTCCGGGCGAAACGCAGACGTGGAACATCCACTACCGCTTCTTCACCAAATAAGTACGGACTCGCGAGAAGCTTCGGGCTAGAGTGTAGCGATGCTCAACGGTTGAGGGAGTGAGGTCATCACGACCGGATCGGCGAGTACTCCGCGCTGAACATCGATCTTCATCCTGAGTACGGCATCCTCGGTCAACATCAGCAAGCTATCGCAATCTGGCATCGCGTGCAGCTTAAGCGCTTTCACCTGGCGGTTTATAGACAGAGGCTCAAGATCTCCGTCGGCGGCGATCTTCCAGGCCTGAACGCCCGTGCCGTGCGCGCTGAACAGGAGTTCACCGGAAGGATGCATCGCCAGTTCCGCAACATCTTCTGCTGCTTGCACATGAACCGTCCGGTTCTGATGCAAGGCCCCGGTCGCGTCATAACTAAAGGCCGAGATCGAACCATTCAGCGCGTGCGCTACGTAGACCTGCTCACCATGGGGATGCAATACCATGCCGGTCGGCCCACTGCCGGCGGCGAGCTCCCAACGGCCCGCAACGCCAAGGGCACCCCCGTCGATGGAAAGTACGCTTAGCCTGTCGCTTCCCTGGTCTGCAGCGAGGACGCGCCCCGCTCGATCAAACACCACCGCTGCAGGATGCGCTGCCGACTGCGACGGATGAGGACCTGAACCGATCTCTTTGAGAATGCCGGATACTTTTCCCAGTTGCCCATCTTCTTCAAGTAGCAGCAAATTGTAAGCACCGCCGCCATGCACAGCGACGATCAGGCTGCGGCCATCTGGACTGACCGCGAGGTCGCGTGGCGCTGTAGCTGAGAGCGACAAAGGCACAACATTCTTCTGCTCCAACCGCCCCGTCGCACAATCCATCGCGTATGCTTGCACACTCCCGCAGGGCAGATGGCCACACTGGCACACGCCGTTGGCGACATATAGGTGGGCGTTGCTGATTGCCATGGCTGTGGGGCGCGGGCTGGGCACAGTCTGCTGCTGGATAAAGCCCTGAGCCGTGACTCTGTAAACATGGATCGAGTTCTCCGATCCAACGTATGCAAATTGAGGGCGTCGCCGGGCGCCGATGCTTTCCGTCCAGCCAAACCGTCCAGACCCTAGCGAGAAGAGAGAGGCGCCAGCCGACATTTGTAGAAAGCGTCTGCGATTCCACACCTTTGGCTGCTTCATTTCCAGCTCTCCCTCACGAATTTCGTTCCCGATCCGGGGCGCACTCTTTGGCAATGAGAACGGCGTAGCTCACGAGCTAAGCTCTCTCTATTCTAGCTGCTCGCTGCAGAGCTAGAGCCGCCTCTGACGTGTTCGCCGGCCGGTGCCCTTTTCTGGCTATCTTCAGTTCGCTAACGCGGATCCCTCGTCGTTTACTCATGTTACGTCCAAAAGCAGAAGAGGGGATGCAATCGCTCGCATCCCCTCTCCTGATAAAACTTGGCCGCAGGTTGAGACTTAGAAAATGATCTTGCCGCTGATCTGACCAATGCGAGCAGGAGCCGTGTTGGTCGCCTGACCAAACTGGCCGCTGTTGGCATTGCCTACTACGCCGGTGAAGTTGGCATGGTTGAAGACATTGAACATCTCGACACGCAGGTTCAGTTGCGTTCTCTCGGTGATCTTGGTGTCTTTCTCAACGCCGGCGTCGGTATTGATGGTGCCCGGTCCGTGAAACAGGAGCTGGCGCGCTGTACCTGTTTGGCCGCAAACCTCATAACTGCAGCTTAAGCCGCTGGCAAAGGAAGCGGTGTTGAAGTAGTTGTGCCCCTCAAGCCGCGGATTCAGCTTCTGAATCGAAGCAATCTGAGTTGGATAGTCCAGTCCGATGTTCGTCAGCGCGAAATCACCACCACTCGCCAAGCTCACAGGGAAACCGGTGTTGAAGCGGGTGATGCCGGTGAGGTGCCAGCCCTGGCTATAACGGTGTGCTCCCATGAAGCGTGCGAACGGCAGTTCCCAGTTATAGCTGGCCACAAGGTTGTGACGCAGGTCAAATGTAGAGAAGCCGTAGTTGTTGCCCGTAAGTGTGCGCGGGTCATAGGTTGCTGCCACCGTATCCAGTGATTTGGCATACGTGTATCCCACCAGGAAGGTGATATCGCGGGACCGGCGCTCGACTGAGGCCTGCAGCGAGTTGTAGTTGGAGCTGCCCGAGTTCTGAATCCAGTTCGCTTCAGCAAAGGCCACAACTGGCCCCCCGTTGGAGTTCTTGTAGTTAGGACTGATCGTCTGGTTGTCGATCGCGCCCACCAGCGTGCCGAAGACGTTTCCACCCTCCATATCCTGGTAGACGCCACCCTCTCATCCTGGGCCGCAACCAGCCAGCGACTGGCAAAGAGGTGCACTGCCATACAGAATATTCTTGCTGTGCTCGATGTCCTTCCAAGCGTGCCGACATACGAAAGAGTAAGCACCGTTGCCTTATCAAGCTGACGTTGCATCGAGACATTGAAGTGCTGAGCAGCGGTCGTCTTATTCTGGTTGTAGTAGCCAGGGAGATACAGCGGCATCAGGTTGCCGAACTGGAAATTTGGGAATGGTCCGGCACCTTGAGGATAGGCAAACGGGAAATGTTGTCCCTGGCTCACGCCATTGGCGCGCGTGATGTAAGGGCTGGCGAACTCCGTCTGCTGAGGAGAAGACCAATAGAGGCCCCACGGAGCATCTCCCAGAATGCCAAAGTTACCGTTGTCAGCTACGCCCAGATAGTAGATGCCGTAGGCAGCGCGAATGCTCGTCTTACCAACACCCCACAGGCCGCCGGAAGGAGCGTAAGCAATGCCGAAGCGAGGTCCAAAGTTTGTGTAGCGGGTGGGTGAGATGGTGCTTGGAACTCCAGGATCACCCGGTACTACGTTGCCCGCTGGAGAGTTGGGAAACTTCACGGATTGGAGGCCGGGGACAGGCGTGGTTAGACGGCCGTAAACGTCGCTCCACGGCCTGGCGACATCCCAGCGGAGACCGTAGTTGACTGTGAGGCTGGGGGTCGCTTTCCAGGAATCCTGACCGAAGATGCCGAAGTAGCGGCTGCGATTGTCGAGAAACTGAATCGAGCATTGCACAAACTGCCCGGGAGCACCGATGAAGTAATCGGATACGTCTGCGTGGGTTTCCTGACCGCTAAAGCTGAAGTAGCCGTTCGGACCGCAGGCGTTACGAGCGTTCAACTGGTAGTAGCGGAAATCACCACCGAAGCTGAGCGCGTGGTTGCCCACGGTTTTGCTGGCGTTATCGCTCACAGTGTAGTTCGTATCAGGCTGGTAGAGATTGAGCCAGTTATTACCGATCGTGAAGCTGTTGAAGAACAGCGCCGGCACAGAGGACGGGTAACCGCTCGGGCCAGTATTGATAAGGCCGCCGTTGGCAGGATCCGTATTAAACCCGTACTGCGAATAAGAGGAGATGGACGAACTTGCAGACGGATTCGCTGTATGGACAGCCGTGCGGAAGAAGGAGATGCGCGCAATGTTTACCGTGGTGGCGCCTATCGTCTTGGTATTGCTGGCGGTGAACAGCTGGTTGCGCGAAGGAACCGTGACTGGAAAGCCCGGCAGATTTTGCTGACTGAAATACTGCTGGTTGTAGATCGCATTCACCGCGGTCGCGTCATCGTAGTGATAGTAGAACGACCAATCGCCGGTCTTGTTGTTCACGAAGTCGATGCGCTGCGCCATGTTCGTGTCGACGATGGAACCCTTGTGGCTCGAATCGTCATAGTCGAATCCGTTTGGCTGATTCGACTGGGGAATGAGAGGAAGCGTCAGTTTCGAGACGGGATCGATATAGGCCGAGATGTCGTGACCGGGAACAGAGTTGCCATTAGGGTCGGTCGTCATCACGGCATTGCCGAGCTGGTTGTACATGGTAGGAGTACACCCCGGGGGCTGACAAACGCCCCCGGCACCATGGATGGCGCCACCGCCGCGGGACATCAGAGTCGCAGATCAAGGTAAGAGCGGCCGTTGAGCGGCATGGCAAGAATCTGCTGCGAGGTGATCGTCGTACCCTGAGAAGTCGTGGTCGTCTCTACCTGAAGCGCGTTCGCCTCGACGGATACCGACTGGCTCACGTTGCCTACCTTGAGACTGAAGTCGAAAGTGAGCGCGTCGTTCACGTTGAGAACGACCCCTTCGACAACCCCCTGATCGAAACCAGACATAGATGCCGACAAGCGGTAGGTTCCGGGAGGCAGAGCAAGCATCGCGTAGTGACCTGAAGAATCGCTTGTCACCGTTCTGGTGTAACCCGTGCTGGCCTGTGTTACCGTAACTGTCGCGTTGGGAAGCACCGCTCCAGAGCTATCGCGAACGTAGCCAAGAATGGATCCCGTCACATCTGCCCGTAACTGCAGAGTGCCGAGCAGCATCATCAAACAGATGGGAAAATACAGAAAACGACGAAAGTCCATTGGTGAAATGCCTCCAAAAAGCGCTGCAGTGCTGCTGTTTTAACGACAATACTGAAATTTAATATTCCAACAAGCGAAATAGTGCGAAAACGAGGCGCTCAAAGGCCAGTTACTAACCTTTGCTTGGAAAGCAAGGGATACAGCAGTAAGTGAATGGGAACGGTGGGGAGGACGATCAAAAACAAATGACTGAAAAGACCAGAAACTCCGATTCATCCCTGGGAGTCGATCAGCGGATCTCTCGCCGCGACTTCATGAACGGCGCCCTGCTCGGCTCCGGCGGAGCCTTGCTGAGCGGTGTCACGCCTTACCAACTGCTGGCGCAGATGGGGAAAGACAAATGGACCGGCTTCGGCGGGGTTGGCGACTACGCTGAATCGCACGGCAATACCTTTGAGGTGATGTCGGCCGGTCATCAGATTCGCGACCACGTTTTTGCGAATCCTCCTCACGAGGCAGAAGACACGGGCGAAATTCTGGACTTTGTGGTTGTTGGCGGCGGCCTTAGCGGACTGGCCACTGCTCTCTATGTACAGCAACACGCTCCGCGCGCCAGTTGTCTCGTGCTTGAAAACCATCCGGTTTTTGGAGGCGAAGCAAAGCGCAACGAATTCATGGTGGATGGCCATCGCCTGATAGCACCCCAAGGCTCCGATCACTTCGATACACCGTTTCCGGGCAGTGCAATGGCCGGCTTTTACGCTTCGATCGGGGTAGATGCCCAGCAATTTCAATATCAGTCGTGGCAGAGCCGGTCGCCAGAGATTCCGATGGGCCGCAGCTTCGAACACATCCAGGCGCCCTACGGCCTCTTTTTTGGTGGGCCCAGTGGTACGAAGGATGGAATGTGGGTGGTAGACCCGTGGGCTAAGAAGCTCGAAGGTGCACCCATGCCGGCAGGGATGCGCGCTGAGATCCTCAAATACCGGCAACTTGGTGCGTTGCACGGCGCCCATGGCGAAGAGAACCCGAAGGCACTCGATACCATGACCATGGAAGCCTACATGATGCAGAAGTTCGGGCTAAGCCAGGCGACGATCCGTACATTCCTAATGCCTGGACCGGCGGACGGATACGGCATCGGCCCCGACGTTCTCTCGGCCTATGCCTTCGGTTTTGGCGGCGACCCTATGAACTATGGTGCGGATCCCAACATTCAGTCGTTTCCTGGAGGCAATGCTGGTTTTGCGCGCCACATCGTCAAGACGCTGCTGCCCGAGTCAATCCCTGGACCGCGCACGCTGGAGGCTGTTTGCCAGGGAAGGTTGAATTTCGATGCACTTGACCGGCCGGGCAGTCTTGCGCGCATTCGCCTCGCATCAACCGTAGTGCGCGTGGAGCATGAAGGTCCCGCAGAGCAAAGCCAGTTCGTGCACATCACGTACACACGCAATGGCAAGACCTATCGCCTGAAGGCAAAAGCCGTGGTGATGGCCGGCGGCAGCTGGACCACGAAGCATATTGTGATCGATCTGCCGGAGGCGCAACGCGATGCCTACGCGCAGTTCTTCCGTTCGCCATGCATGCTCGTGAATGTTGCGCTGCGCAACTGGCGCTTCCTTTATAAGCGTGGCATCTCCGGAGCGTTCTGGTATGGGGGCCTGGGCATCTATGGTTCGGTTCGCAAATCTCCCACCTTCTCAACGCCAGACAAAACCATCGGACCCGATTCGCCGGTCGTAATGACGATCAAAGTGCTCTACTGCAAACCAGGATTACCGTTAACCCAGCAGCAAAGTATAGGTCGGGCTGGGTTGCTCTCAACATCGTTCGCCGACTATGAGCGTCAAGTGCGCACGCAGTTGACCGAGATGTTCGCGAGCACAGGCTTCGATGCCCGGCGCGATATTGCCGGCATGATTCTCAACCGGTGGGGACATGCCTATTGCAGTCCTCAGCCCGGCTTCTTCTTTGGCAAAGATGGGCAAGCTGCCCCGCGTGAGATCTTGCGCCGCGCACCATTTGGCCGTATCGCATTCGCGAATACCGACCTCTCTGGAGACCCTGGCCATCACACTGCAATTGCCGAAGGCCAACGCGCGGCAAGCCAGCTGATCGATCGGGCTTAGCTGCCGGGATAGGAAGAGGGCGAAATCAGTCTGGTGCCTGTTTGCTCTCCTCAACGATGGTTAACAGGTTGCCTGCGCTGTCTCTCGCCAGCGCCACCGGGTCACTCCCCAGGCCCGTACCGGGCGCGACAACGGTCTTTACTGTGCTGGTGGCTGCTACGATTTCTTTACGGTTGCATTCGCCCCTGAATTCTTATCCAGAACGTAGGCGTTGCCATCGATATCGACAGAAAGATCCGTCGGATGGAGCGGACAATCTGGCCCTTGCCCGAAAAAACGGCGCGATCTCGCAACCCGTCGCGCCATGAATTCACGTCATGAGAAAGATATCGGCAGCAACCCCGATTTCTTCGCCAGAACTTCATCTTTGCAGGGTGAGAGTCCGTATTCGCTTGCCGGCGACCCCCGTCTCCCAAAGAGCAGCCATGCTCAACAGCCATTTATAATCAAGATCCATGAAGGCACACGTTTATGTCACGCTGAAGCGCACCGTCCTCGACCCTCAAGGGCAAACCATCCACGGCGCCTTGAAGCGCATGCAATACGCCGGCGTTGAGGAAGTGCGGCAAGGGAAATACTTCCAATTGACCCTGGGCGTCATGCAGGCCTCCGATGCCAGGGCCGAGGTAGAGCGCATCGCCCGCGAGGTGTTGACCAATCCGGTCATTGAAGAGTTCACCTATCGCATCGAAGAGTGAAGCGTGTCCGCGATCTACCGAGCGTTCAGTGAGGGTCTATGTGTGGAATCGTAGGATATGTCGGCCCGAGGAATGTTGTATCCGTCATTCTGGAAGGTCTCAGGCGGCTCGAATATCGCGGTTATGACTCCGCGGGTATCGCCGTTGGCGCGGCAGGGCATGGTCTCGAACTCCGCCGGGCGCCCGGCAAGCTGCGCAACCTGGAAGAAGTGATCCGGCAGAACCCCATGCAGGGCACGTACGGCATTGGCCACACGCGCTGGGCCACTCACGGCAGGCCGACCGAAGAGAATGCGCATCCGCATTGTGACTGCACCGGGCGCATTGTGGTGGTGCATAACGGCATCGTCGAAAACTACCTGGAACTGAAGCGCGAACTGGCGGCGGAAGGCCATGCCTTCGTGACCGAAACCGATACCGAAGTCATCGCTCACCTGATCGAGCAGGAGATAAGCTCCGCCGAAAACTCTGGCAAGACGATGCAGCTTGACGATGCCGTGCGCCGGGCTGCGCGCCAGCTCACCGGCGCTTACGCCATCAGCGTCATCTCTGCCGATGCACCCGACACCATCGTGACCGCGCGCAACGGGCCGCCGGCGGTGATCGGCATCGGCGATGGAGAAGCATTTGTCGCCTCAGACGTGCCGGGCATCCTGCACCACACCCGCATGATGTACTTTCTGGCTGACGGCGATGTCGCTATCCTCACACCGCACGGCTTGAAATTCACCAACCTCGACGGCGCCCTCGTCGACCGCAAAGTGGAGAAGATTCTCTGGGATCCCATCCAGGCGGAAAAGGGCGGCTACAAGCACTTCATGCTCAAGGAAATCTTCGAGCAGCCGCGGGCGGTGCGCGACACTACGCTGGGCCGCATCTCGCTCGAAACCGGAGAAGTTTTCCTCGACGAAATGAAGATCAGCGACGCTGATTTCCGCGCCGCAACACGGATAAACATCGCCGCCTGCGGCACAAGCTGGCACTCCGCCCTGGCCGGCAAATACATGATCGAACGACTGGCGCGCCTTCCGGTCGAAGTGGACTACGCCAGCGAATACCGTTATCGCGACCCCATTGCCGATCCGCGTGCCCTGGGCATGCTGATCACCCAGTCAGGCGAAACAGCCGACACGCTGGCCGCGCAGCGGGAGATGATCGCCAAGGGATCGATGACCATTGCCATCTGCAACGTGGTCGGCTCGATGATCTCGCGTGAAGCAAAGGGCACCATCTATACCCATGCCGGACCCGAGATTGGCGTGGCCTCGACCAAGGCATTCACAGCACAAATCACCGCGCTCTTCCTTTTCGCGTTACACCTGGCACAGAAGCGCGGAACCATTGCTGCCGCAGAAAGCGCTGCGCTGGTCGATGCGCTCAGCCGCATCCCAGGAAAGATCGAGGAGGTTTTGCAGCAGAGCGACAGTACATGCCGTCAGCTCGCAAAGATCTTTTCCCCGGCATCCGACTTTCTTTTTCTTGGCCGCGGCATTCATTTCCCTATCGCGCTTGAGGGCGCGCTCAAGCTGAAAGAGATTTCCTACATTCACGCGGAAGGCTATCCGGCAGGCGAGATGAAGCACGGTCCCAACGCTTTGATCGATGAAGCTTTGCCCGTGGTGGTATTGGCCACCAGCGACGCAAGCAGTCCTGAGTCGATACTGCGCTATGAAAAAACCGTCTCAAATATTCAGGAAGTCGCCGCGCGTTCAGGCCGCGTGATCGCGGTGGCCACCGAAGGCAACCAGGCGATTCGCGAGTTGGTGGAGCATGTGATCTATGTTCCCCACGCCCCTGAACTCCTGTTGCCTTTGCTGGAAGTGGTTCCCTTGCAGTTGTTGGCCTACCACATCGCCGTGCGTCGCGGCTGCGATGTGGATCAGCCGCGAAACCTGGCTAAATCCGTCACCGTCGAATAGTCATCGATGGAGAGTTACTTCCCGATCTCGCGCGAAAACACGCGCCAGATAGGGGGCACCCGGGTTCGTAGCAAGGAAAGAAGAAGTACCCATCCGTGTGAACGCACTAGACTAGAAGAACGGAGCTGATTTTCGGCCGAGGCGAGAGAAATTTGGAACGTCAACTCTACACTGCGAGACTCGTGCGCAAACTTCTGCTTTCAGAAAGCGCCGCCTGTTTCCATCTGGAATTCGCCATCGACGAACTCGAGACCTTCGACTTCGAGCCGGGACAGTTCGTCTCTTTCGTTGCGAACGACGACAAAGGAAAGCAGCAGACCCGCGCTTATTCCGTGGCTTCCGCGCCGCGCGCCAATCAGTTCGACGTTTGCGTCAACCGGGTAGAGGATGGTTTTTTCTCCAACCTCTTGTGCGATCTCGAAGTGGGCCAGTGCCTCCCCTTCCACGGCCCGCACGGTATGTTTACCCTGCGCTCGCCGCTGACCGATAGCATCCTCATCGCGACAGGAACGGGCATCGCGCCCATGCGAAGCTTTGCCGAATACCTCTTTCCAGAAACGGGGGAAAATCGTAGCCAGGGACGCAGGTTCTGGCTGGTGTATGGAACGCGGCATGAAAGCGAACTCTACTACGAGCACTATTTCGAGAAGGTTGCGGCGAGCCACTCGAATTTTGTGTACCGCAAGACGCTGAGCCGGCCTCACGATGGGTGGGAAGGCGCACGCGGCTATGTGCAGCAATTGGTCGAAGAGATCGCCCTGGAATATGCCCACGAAAGGGCACACAATCCTCATTCAGTCCCAGGGGCGCACTATAACATTCACGCTTACATTTGTGGCTTGAATGAAATGGTCGCAGCCAACCGCGAGTGCCTTAAGCGTGCCGGCTGGGAAAGAAAGCAGATCGTTTTCGAGCGCTACGACTGATCGCCTAACGTATACTCAACGACTTTCAGGCCACCAACGGTCATGAGGCACACCACCTGCTGCACCTTGCATCTACCGAAACCGGTGTTGAGGGAAGCGCTGCTTACACCCTCCCTACGGCAGAGCGTAAGCAACGTACACGCCACCCGAGGGCTTGTGGCTCGATTGCCCGCCACCCGCGGCAATCACGACATACTGCTTGCCGTTGACCATATAAGTAGAAGGTGTTGCCAGCCCCGCGAACGGTAGCTGCGTCTCCCACAGCAACTTTCCGGTGGTCTTGTCATAGGCATGGAACTTCTCATCGAATACACTGGCGCCGATAAACAGCAAACCACCATCCGTTACCACCGGGCCACCATAGTTGTCTGAACCAGTGTTCCCCATCCCCTTGGCGACCAACTCCGGATACTCACCGAACGGAATCTTCCAGAGATATTTCCCGGTGTTCAAATCGATCGCACTCAGCGTACCCCACGGCGGCGCTGTCGCAGGATAACCCTCCGGGTCAGTAAACCGGCGAAACCCGATCGTTTTATAAGGCATGTCGCCGTTGTCGCCAGCACCCTCGGCAGCCACCGGTTCAGCGGAAGTTGTTTTAGCACCGGGCCTCGGCCGCTGCTGTTGCTGGGGCGCCTTGGTCAGATAACGCACCACCGCCTGCACTTCAGCATCGCTCAGACTATTGAAAGGAGGCATGCGGCCCCTGCCCTGGCGGATGGTCGCGGCAATCTCCTGTTCCGTGAGAATTCCCTCAATGCCCAACAAGGCTGGAACCGCAGGCGGCGCGCCGGCGCGGTTGATACCGTGACAGACACTGCATTGGTTCTGATAAACCTTCTCACCCAGACTACCGGCTGGCGGAGGAACCGTAAGACCAACCAGCCACGCCGTGTCATTGGCATTCACGTAAAGCACCCCGGTAGATGGGTCGACCGCCGTGCCACCCCATTCGCCGCCCCCGGCAAAGCCGGGCATGTCGATAGTGAGTTTGTCCACGGCCGGGGGAACGAACTGCCCGCCGCCGATCATGCTCTTGTACTGTTTCAAAGCCCAGGCATGCGCCTCGGGCGTGCGATTGGTGAGTGTATCTTCTGAGGTGCTTTGCTGTGTATAGGGCTCAGGCAGGGTAGGCAGCGGTTGGGTAGGTGAAGTTACCTCGCCCGGAACAGTGCTCTTCTGCGCAGGATATTCCTTGATCGGAAAAAGCGGCGTGCCGTTGGTGCGGTCAAATACGTAGAGCAGTCCCGACTTGGTGGTCTGCGCAATAGCATCGACCTTCTTGCCGTCATGCGTCACCGTTACGAGCGCCGGAGGCGCGGGAAAATCGCGATCCCATAGATCATGGTGGACCCCCTGGAAATGCCAGATTCGCTTGCCTGTTTCCGCATCGAGAGCGATCAGCGAATCCGCGAATAAATCATTGCCAACACGGTCTCCGCCGTAAAAGTCGTACGCTGCTGAGCCGGTCGGCACATACACGATGCCGCGCTTGGCATCGACCGTCATCCCAGCCCAGTTGTTGGCGGCTCCAGCCTTTTTCCACGCGTCCTTCGGCCATGTGTCATAGCCAAATTCACCCGGGCGGGGAATGGTGTGAAATGTCCACCGCAAGGCTCCCGTGTGTACGTCAAAGGCGCGAATGTCGCCCGGAGGCGCCGGGTGCGTTTCCGGAACAGACGAGCCTACGATGATCAGGTCCTTATAGATACTGCCCGGCGAGGTGAGCTGGACCGATTGCTCCTCATAAGGCTCGCGCAATCCCTTGCGCAGATCGATTCGGCCGTTCTCGCCAAAGCCGTCGATTGCCTTGCCTGTGGCCGGGTCCAACGCATAGACATAATTACGCGCGGCGGCGAAGATGCGGCTTTGGTGGCCATCGGTCCAGTAGGAAACGCCGCGGGTCAGCACCCTGCCCTGCACATCCGGCTGGAACTTCCATATCAACTTTCCCGTCGCGGCATCGAGCGCGATCACACTCTTGCCCGGCGTCGTGGTGTAGAGCACGTTCCCGACGATGATGGGGTTGGCCTCGATACCGCCCTTTTCGCCGGTGTCGTAAGTCCACGCTACTTTCAGGTTCTTCACGTTGTCGCGATTGATTTGCGCAAGAGGTGAGTAGTGGGTTCCATCATGCCCACCGTAGGCCGGCCAGTCCTGCCGCTCCGCGGGTGTTGCTCCTGCTCCGTATGCCGTGACCGATCCGGTCACGCCAGCACTCAACACGAAGGCCATCGCCGCTGACTTGAAACTGCTCATTTTCCTCTTATCCTCGGCCCCAGAAATAATCGTCATCGGCGCGGATTGCAACGAACGGCAACCGCATAACTGGCCAGAACTCAGGCCTTTGCCTCGGCTCTGGCGCGATTCAGCAACGCCTTCATGTACGCATATCCGTAGGCCTGCTCGGCGTTGTGTCCCCCTTCTAGCGAGGGCGTGTGATCGAGAATCACGATACCGTCAAAGTTGACCTCGACCAGGGCTTCCATGATCTTGTACATGTCGTAGTAGCCGTTATCCATGAAGGTTTCCACGAAGTGCGGCAGGGGCGCGCTCACATTGCGGAAATGGATCTTCCAGATCTTCTCTGCTCCGAAAGCCCGAATCATCTCGGCCGGGTCCTTACCCATGAGCCTGGGGCCGCCCTCATTCCAGCATCCGCAACAGAGACAGATACCGACGTTGGGGCTGTTGGCGATTTCCATTGCGCGCTTGTAGCCCTCGTAGCTCGCAAAGATGCAGCGCGGCACGCCTGCCAGTTCAGGCTGCGGTGGATCATCCGGGTGGATACCGATACGCACATTGGCCTCTTCAGCCACCGGCGCTACCTGCTTGATGAAGTAGGTGTAGTTCGCCCAAATCTCTTCCTTTGAAAACTTGCGGCCATGCGAAAGAGGTTCGTAAAACTTCTTGCCATCCCAAACGCCCACTTTATTCGGGCTTGCCATGTCGAATTCGCGTGCTTCGGCCCCGCGAATCACCGCCCGTCCGCTGCTCCAGATGCCGTTACCCATATGGGCGTACGTTGTGTAGTAGATGCCGGCCTTGCCAAGATTGCGGATGTACTCTTTGTACTCCTCAATCTTCTGGTCGCGACCGGGCAGATTGAGGGTCACTTCGGGCATATTGTGGACGCTGGTGTTGCCGATGTTCCACACCGTGATCCCAGCATCCGCATAACGCTTCTTGATCTGTTCAAAGCCTTCGGCTGTTCTCAGGTCGACGGTCGAACCGACGCTTACATACTCCACACCGAGTTGCTTCAGAAACAGAAGCTCATCGTCAGAGGGTTTTGCCGAGCTCTGCGCGCACAGTTTGATCCCCGGCGCATTCTTGCGTCTGGCTGCCGATGCAGACTGGCCTGGTGTAAGAAAGGCACTCGCGCCAAGGGCGCCCCCGACGGCGAGCTTGAAAAATTCTCTCCGGTCAGGTCCCGCTGCTGCCTTGTCAATCTCTGCTAGTTCCGCATTGCGTTCTTCATTGCCCATCGATCTCTTCCTCCAGAACAGAAGACACGTTGCCATTCGGCACGCAGATATTTGTGACCATTGTATGTGCCCAGAAGAGTTCAAATGGGGACGGCGCGCAGGCTTGTTCCAGATGCGATGAATCGCCTAGCTGTTTCCCTTTTTGCGAGAAGCAGCTGCGCGATTCATTCTGTCATCCATCGAGGGCCGGCCGAGCTAAAACTCTTTCCACTCCGTACCACGCTCCAGCATGATCGAAGCCTGAAACATGGCTCGCGCGTAGGCGATATCGAACACCATACCCGTGTAACCGCCGCCGCCAGGGTATTGGTTGCGGATGCCGACTTTGCGGTCGTAGTCCAGCGCACGCTCATGCTCCGGGTAGATCAGCCGCGTGTACTTCACCTTGATCAGTTCTCTCATCACCGCGAGCATATTGTTCTCGCCCTGGTCTATGAAGGTCTCGATGTAATCGTCGTGGGGAACTCTCACGACAGGATTCCGGTAGTGCACGTGGTTGATACGATCACGCGTGCCAAAGTATTTGCATACTTCAACAGGGTCGACTTCCATTTCACGGGACACACCACACTCATAGGTGATGCCATTCGCCGGGCTGTTCACCACGGTGATGAGCTTCTTCCACCCTTCAAGCGAAGCCATGATCTGGCCAGAGCCGCGGGTGACTGCGATCGGCGGATCATTGGGGTGTAGCGCGAGTCGCACATTCGATTGCTCGCAGGTGGGAATGACGGCCTGCAGAAAGTAGGTGATGTTCTTCCAAAGTTCCTCGTTGGAGTGAACGCCCTCTTCCGGTACGGTGGGCAGTTTCTCTACCTTGTTGAGGTTGAATGCAGTCAACCCGGCGCCGCCGCGTCCTTCTTCCAGGTAATAACCCTCAATCGCCCGATGCGCGTACCAGTTGTACTCGATCACCGGCAAACCAACTTTACCTGCAGCTCGGACAGAACTCTTGAAGTCTTCGATCTCTTTATCGCGAGCCGCCCCGGCGCGCCCATAGATACAGTTGTTGAAACCGGAAATCATCATGTTGCCGACGGCCAGACCGCCGGTCTTCAGCTTGTCCATGATGGCCTGCAACTCCGCCTGGTCCCAGGGCATTTTCGGGCCCCCCATCAGCACGTTGTTCACACCGATCTGCTTCACCATCCGCATTTCTTCATTGGTGATGTCTCGACCGCTGATGGGAGCACAGATCTTAGGCGTGTCGGGGCCTTCTTGCGGCATGCCCGGACCATGCGGGCCCTTGTACTCAGTGGCAGCGGCAGAAGGCAGAACGGTGGCGGCCGGCAAAGCCGCGGTGAGGGCGGCAGTCGAACAAATCCCCTTCATCAGGGCTCGCCTGGAAAAATCGGAACGCATAAAGAAGCTCTCCTATGTATCGATGGTTGAAACGGCCGCTTTGATCTGCCATGGCCGCTCCCGCTTCCGAAACAACCAGGAGGGGCAACTGGACAACAATCAACTTCATTTGTGGGGCGCGCTTTTCGTTGGTGGGAACAACTATGCCAGCTTACAAACGAAGGCAACTTTATGCCCCTATCCGGTGCATGTCAACAACGCCTCACCCTTTGATCGGCGGCCTGTTGAGGCAGAATGGATTTGTGGCTGCTACTCTTTCACTGCCGATGCCACCAGCTTATCGAACTCAGCGCGAGACATCTTCAATTTCTCTGGGTGCGCATCGATCCACTTAGTCAGACCCTGGTATTTGGCTGCCGTCCACCCACCTTCGAACTCTGCGCCGTTCTTCCCCTCGCGATTCAATTCGAAGTTGTAGTCATCCATCAGACTGGTGAATTCGGCGTGGCTCACCGCATCTTCCGCCAGGATCGCCGGGATAAAGATCACCCCATCCGTCTTTGCCAGCACCAGATCGCCAGGTAGCACCACGGCACGCCCAACGCGGATCGGTGCATTGATCGCAGTCAGGGTTGCCTGTTGCAGGAACGAAGGATCGTAAGCTTTATAGAATCCATTGAAATTTGGGATTTCGCGATTCTCTTCCTGGTCGCGGATGCTGCCGTAAAACACAAACCCCGTATGCGTATGGGCAGCAATCCCATTGCCCAGGTTCGAGCCGATCAACGTACCATCAACTATCTTTCCCATACCGTCGGCAACGTACACATCGCCGACCTGCAGTTCATTGATGGGCCAACTGTTGTTGTTGCTGATGCGCCCCTCGGCTTTACCTTCCGCGGCAATGGCCTTGGCCATATCGGCCCGTAGCGGCATGTATTGTGCCGTGAGGGCGCGGCCGGCAAATGGCTTCTCAATGTGCAGTGCCTGCCAGTCTCCTTCAAACTGATTGTGGTAGCCCTTCTCGCCCAAATAGTCCCAGATGTCCTCGATTGAAACATCCACGGCGCGCTTCAACAGATCATCCGGTATCTTAGGACGCCCATCAGGAAAGCGATCGCCTTTCCAGTCGGCGGTGTAGAACATCATCTGATCCTTCGTCATCTTTACTTGAGAGAAGGCAGTCGAAGCCCCCAACGCAGTCCAGACCATCACCGCAGCCACAATCATTTTTTTCATAGAAGTCTCCAACCCACTTCATTCAAAGAGATTTCATAAGATTGGCCTACGGGGCGCAAATAACACACGCCCCCGCACACCGGCGTCGCAGGATTGCAGGTTTACTGCTTCGCTTTGAGGTGTTCCGCCATCAGGGCATCAAATTCAGAATGCGGCATCTTCAGCTTTTCCGGATGCGCATCGATGTACCTGGCAAGCCCTTGATATTTGGCTGCTGTCCACCCGCCTTCGAACTCCGCGCCGTTCTTGCCTTCTTTGTTGAGCTCGAAGTTGTAGTCATCTTCCAGGCTCGTAAACTCGGCATGGCTGACCGCGTCCTCAGCCAGAATCGCGGGGATGAAGATCACTCCGTCGGTCTTGGCCAGTACAAGATCGCCGGGTAGAACAATCGCGCGACCGATACGGATCGGTGCGTTGATGGCAGTCAACGTCATCTGGGCCCACGCAGACGGATCGTAACCTTTGTAGAAGCCGTTGAAGTTCGGAATCTCCCGATTCTCTTCCTGGTCGCGAATGCCGCCATAAAAAACAAAACCTGTGTGCGTATGTGCGGCGATGCCGTTGCCCAGGTTAGAGCCGATCAGTGTGCCCTCAATCACTTTTCCAAAGCCGTCAGCGACATACACGTCGCCAACCTGCAATTCGTTGATCGGCCAGCTATTGTTTCCGCTCACGCGTCCTTCCACCTTGCCTTCAGCCGCGATCGCTTTGGCCATATCCGCCCGCACCGGCATGTATTGCGCTGTCAGTGCGCGGCCGGCGAATGGCTTCTCGATGTGCAGAGCTTCCCAGTTGCCCTCGAACTGATTCGGGTAGCCCTTCCCGCGCAAGTAACCCCAAATGTCTTCGATGGTGCAATCCACCGCACGCTTGAGCAGATCGTCTGCCACCTTCGGGCGCCCATCAGCAAAGCGATCACCCTTCCAATCGGGGGTGTAGAACATCATCTGATCCTTTGTCATCTTGACCTGAGGAAAAGCGGACGACGCGCCGAACGCTGTGCAGAGCATGACCGCCGCCACCACAATTTTCTTCATTTCCATCTCCTGGGTTCGTTTAGGAACTATTTTTCCGGGCAACGCGAATACTATTGGAACGAGGTAGCCCGGCACAAGAGTGTTGGACGCGCTTGCCCAGCGCGGTGGTACCCTTCTGCGAGTACGGCAAGAGAGATGCGCCATGCTGAACCACAAGCTGACACGCGAACATTCAGTCAAAGACACAAGGCGATGGGAGAGATTTCGGAGATGTCGATGAAACGTCGTGAATTGTTGAAGTCTATCGGGGGTGCCGGTCTGCTCGGCATCGCTTCGCCTCTCTTGCACGCACAGGAGCAGGTTGCCCGTGCCACGCGCGGCATGGCAACACCGCGCATCAAGGACATTAGCGTCATCGAGTGCGAACCCGAAGGCACTCGACTCACCGTAGTGAAGATCACTACCGATCAAGACGGCCTCTACGGATACGGATGCGCCACGTTTACTCAGCGCGCCGATCTGGTGAAGCCGGCGGTTGAAAAATACCTGAAGCCATTTCTGCTCGGCAAGACCACCGACCGTATCGAAGACATCTGGCAGTCCTGCTACGACAGTTCCTATTGGAAAAATGGGCCGGTGCTCAATAACGCGCTCAGCGGCGTAGACCAGGCTCTATGGGACATCAAGGGCCGCCAGGCAGGCATGCCCGTCTATCAACTTGCGGGCGGCAAGTGCCGCGAGGCCGTAGACGCCTACACCCACGCGGATGGCCCGGACTTTCAGGCAGTCGTCGAAAGCGCCAAGGGATTCATGGCTCAGGGCTTTCGCCATGTGCGTATCCAGGTGGGTCTTCCCGGCATGGCAGGCTACGGATCAAGACATTCGGGTGACACGAGGCTCAAATCTCTGCACGACAAGCCTCTGTTTGAGCCGGCCTACGATTACCGCCGTTCACTCAAGCTGCTTGAAGTATGCCGTCAGGAACTGGGTGAAGAGATTGAGCTGCTGCACGACATGCACGAACGGCTGACTCCAAACCAGGCCGTGCAGTTCTGCAAAGAAGCTGAGAAGTTCCACATGTTCTTTCTCGAAGATCCTCTCTCTCCAGAAGACCTTGGCTACTTTCGGCAAATTCGCCAGAACTGCGCCACGCCAATCGCCATGGGTGAGTTGTTCAATAGCCCGCACGAATGGCAGCCATTGATCGAAGGAAGGCTTATTGACTACATCCGCGTGCACGTTTCTCAAGCGGGCGGATTTAGCCCGGCGCGCAAGATCGCGATCCTCGCCGAGCAGTATGGAGTAAAGACAGCGTGGCACGGTCCAGGCGATGTTTCGCCAGTAGGCCACACGGCAAATGCCACCCTGGACCTGGTGAGCTATAACTTTGGCATCCAGGAATACACACCCTTCAGCGAGCGGACCCGCGAAATATTCAGCGGTTGCCCAGAACTCAAGGATGGATACATTTACGTGAGCGAGAAACCCGGCTGGGGCATCGAGATCGATGAAAAAGCAGCAGCCAAGGCTCCATTCAGAGACGGCCCAGGAAACCTGAATGGCGGCTGGGGCGAGATTCGTAAGCGTGACGGTACCGTGATCAAGCAGTGATCACGGTAGCGCCATGGTTCATCTGGATGAAGGGGAACCACTTGACCATCCCCTTCACACTCCAGCCCTGGGAGAATTGCTTCTACCTCTACAACTTGAATAGTTCCCGAAGGCGCCGGGTCTGCGCTCGGCTGACTGGAACCTCAGTCTGCTTTCGATCATCCATCCGAAGCTGATAGCTACTCTTGAACCAGGGCACCACTTCTTTAATGTGGTTAATGTTCACCACAAAAGAGCGATGGGCTCTCCAGAACACAGCCGGGTCCAGCAGTTCGAGAAGCTCCTCGATCGTCCGGCACTTGGAGTGCCCCTCAAGGGTCGGTGTCACGACGGAAATAATCCCCTCGTCGATCGCGGCAAAGCAGATATCTTTCTGATCGACCAGGAAGAGCCGGTTATGCGCCTGCAAAACAATCTTCCCACTGCGAGGGCGCACACCGGAGTTCTGCTGTTCGATCAGGCGGAGTAAAGCATCGAGCCGCGCATCCGACGGGTTGGTCTCAACCGAAGGAACTGCATTGCTTTCCGGCAAAGGCTCTTCATCGAGCGACTGGCTCTCGTGCAAACGCTGGCGTGCTCGCTCCAGAGCCTGCAAAACCCGGGCGCGGTCGAACGGCTTCAAAAGATAGTCGATGGCATTTACGTCGAAGGCACGCACGGCATACTGATCGAACGCCGTGGCAAAAATGATCTGTGGCATCCGGTCTGCCATCGGGTGCGCGTGGTTGCGCTCGAGCAGCTTCTTCAGCACCGCAAAGCCATCCAGCCCAGGCATCTGCACGTCAAGAAACACGACGTCGGGATGATGCGTACGAATCAGATCGACTGCTTCAATGCCGTTCTGCCCCTGGGCAATGACCTCAACACCCCCTGCGGAGTCCAGAAGGTACTTGAGCTCGTCACGCGCGAGCCGTTCGTCATCGACGATAAGCGCAGTCAAGGCCATGCCTTATTAAAGCACTTTCACTAGAAATCTGTGCTGGGGGCTCAGGATTGAAACGCGCGAAGACGAGAGGGCATATTGTCCTCAGCCAGCCCATGGCCGCAATAAACGCAGTAAACATCGGTGACGCGCACGCCACGGTAGCAATTGCCACAGGAGGCAGAGACCTGGTAGGCGCACTGCGGACAGAAGTGGAACTCCGTGTGAATGCTGGTGCCACAGCATGGGCAGCGCGCGACCACCGGTTGGCGAAGCAAAAAGTAGAGAACCGAGCCAATACCACCCGGCATCGCCAGGCAGATGATCACCCATAGACGCGTACTCATGCTGCGACGTGGAGCGTCCCGGCTCACATAACCGACCATGAGCATGTACATGGCTGCCAGTGTGCTCCAGGAGAGTGCAAAGTAGAAACGAAGCCCGAAGGGAGCCGTCGAAGGCCTCATCCGATGCGCAGGCAGAATCACCCACGACAGATACTGCATAAACACGAACGCCACCGCGGCCGCGACGATCGACCAACGAGGAATCAGCTTCACTTCTTCAGTGAAGGATGACTCCGCTTCCGCGTTGTTGTGTGACGGCATGTTCATTTCCCTATCGGACGAAAGGTCTGGACGCCGCCCCGGTCATGGTCCACGGCGCGCTGCCCTTTCCAGAAGGCAATCAACGCGGCCAGCATGGCCGAAAACAGCATCAGTGCTGAAAAAGCCACGACGGTGGGCAAATCGAACAGATGCTCGCCGGCGAAAATATCTTCAAGCCCACTCCAGATGGCCGGCGCCAACAACACCAGCAAGCTCGCAAATGCGAAGATAGCGATACCCAGGTTGCGGCGTTGGCGCGTACGGCGCTCCGCCGTGGATATGACCGCATCGCGCACGGCAATCCGGGTCTTTTGCGCCAACCGCAGATCGGCATCGCAATCGTGCCTTGCGATCGCGCGCGCCGCCTCGGTGGGGCGACTGGTCTGTGGAACGTTCATTGCGACCCTCCCTCTGCAGCAGACGCGGCTTCGGCAGCGCTGATGCGGGGTCTGAGTGCGGAAAGTCCGCGATAGAGGCGAGACTTCACCGTCGAAAGTGGAGAATGCGTAACTTGCGCAATCTCTTCCAGCGATAGCTCTTCATGGAAGCGCAGCACCAACACTTCCCGATGCAGCGGCTCCAGAGTTAACAACGCTTCTGCCACGCGCTGTCCGTTTTCGATGGTCTGGTACGAATCGAAAGGCGACGGACCATCGGCAGGTACATCGAAGGAGCGGCCATCCTCTCCTGGCTCTCGCATTGCTTCGAGACTGCTCATCGTGCGCTTGCGCCGTACATCGATCACCAGATTACGGGCGATCGTAAACAGCCATGTGTCGAATCGCGACTTGCCATTGAACTGGTCGCCACGTTTCAACACACGCATCCAGGTTTCCTGGAAAATATCTTCTGCCGTTTCGCGATTCCCTGTCAGGTAAAGCAGATAGCGCAGCAGACGATGCTGATATTGCACAATCAGCTGATCCAGCAGCTCCGGATCGTGGCGCTTGAGCCCCTGGGAAACGACTGCGTTCTCGTTGCACGCCTGGTCCGTGATGGTCAGCGAAGCAGCACTCATTCTCTCTTCTGAGACGTCAGCTGTTTCACCAAAGACGCCCTTGGCAACTGCTTTTTTGATCTTTCTGGCCAGGACCATGCGATTTCTCCCCGTCCGTTTTTCGCGGCAACGCGACTGCGTACAAGCATATAAGAAGAGCCACCGAGTGGCCATGACTGGCTCACCAAGATGCAACCCAACGCCCAGATGGAGGTTTGCCCCCTAGCTTACTCCAGATATTTCTCCTGCAACGCGTCTAAACTTAAAGATATGGAGATTTTGTTCGGGCTTCACCCGGTTGAGGAGGCTTTACGCTCTGGTACACGCAAATTTGACCACATCTGCATCGCTCGCGAACGGCAGGATGCACGCCTGGAGAAGCTGATCCAGTCTTGCCGTGACGCTGGCGTCAAAATGCGGCTCGACACCCGCGACCAGCTCACCAAGCTGGCCAGGACCGAGGCTCACCAGGGGGTCGTCGCCATTGTCAAAGCAAGGCAGTTCCTGGATTTGGACGACCTGCTGGACGGCGGCAAACAGAACCGGCTCCTGCTGGCCCTCGACGGAGTGGAGGACCCACAGAATCTTGGGGCCTTGCTGCGCACCGCCGAAGGGGCCGGGGTGGATGGCGTCGTGGTCACAGAGCGGCGTTCCGCGCCTCTTAGTCCAGTGGCGGTCAAGGCTTCCGCCGGGGCCGCCGAGCACGTGAAGATTGCACGGGTGGTGAACCTGGTACGAACTCTGGAAGAGCTGAAGCAACGCAACCTGTGGTGCATCGGGCTGGATGAACGCGGCACCATGAACTACGACCAGTTCGATTTTTCCGTGGGCTGCGTTCTGGTGCTGGGCCGGGAGGGCGCAGGATTGCATGACCTGGTGCGGCGTACCTGCGATCACCTGCTTCGCATTCCGATGGCCGGCCGGGTCGCGTCATTAAATGTCAGCGCTGCGGGTGCCGTGGTGCTTTACGAGGCGGCAAGGCAACGACGAGTTGCGCAAGCAGGCGGCTCCATCGCCTCTCCAGCGCGAGTGAAACAGCAGAAGGGTTTGGGTTCATGAAGTGTTTGCGGTGGGCAGCGGTTGCTGCCATGTTGTTTGTACCAGCCTCGCGCGGAATCGCGCAGCAAGCCCCTCCCCCCGCTTCGTCACCCACTCCAGCTGCCGTCCCCGCCGAGGCACCTGAAGAACATCCCGGCAAGGTGCTCTTTTCTCGCTCCCTCGAAGACCACTCCCCGGCAACTACCCCGGAGAAGGCAGCTGAGGCCGCCACAGCCGGCACTTCGCCTGATGCTTCGAACGACACGGAGCGCCAGGCGATCGCGTTCCTTTCCTATGACCTCGACGTGCATCTGCAGCCACGGGAGCACGCCATGGCCGTGCGCGCCCGCATCCAGTTGCGCAACGACTCAGATCAGCCCCTGCATCGCCTCCCACTGCAAATCTCTTCGAGCCTGCGTTGGATAAGCGTCCGCGTGGCCGATGCGGCGGCTACCTTTTCTCAACAAGTGGTCAAGAGCGATATTGACCACACCGGCGCGCTCAACGAAGCAGTCATTTCCCTGGCCCAGCCTCTCGGACCGCAGCAAAGCCTCGCACTCGACGTCACCTACGACGGAGCTGCCGCGCTCGCCGCGGACCGCCTCGAACAGATCGGCACTCCGGCAGAAGTGGCCGAAGCTTCCGATTGGGATCGAGTTTCAGAGGAGTTTGTCGGTCTGCGTGGCTTTGGCAACGTGGCCTGGTACCCCGTTGCTTCCGTACCAGTCGCACTGGGAGACGGCGCCAAGTTCTTCGCAGAAGCGGCAAGCCAACGGCAGCGCCAGAGTCAGGCTATGGTCAGCATGAAGGTCACCGAAGAGTTCTTTGGTGAAGCGCCCAACCTGGCTGTTCTTAATGGACAAGCCTTTCCAGTCACGCCCACTTCCCTGCCCGGCACTGCCTCCATCCCGGGAATCGTGACCTGCTCCTTGCCGCCCACCCGGTTAGGCTTTGCTTCACCCAGCCTCTTTCTGGTCACCCGCACACCGGTGAGCGGTGAAGGTGTCACCGTGTATGCGCGGACAGACAACGTGCAGAACGCCAGGGCTTTTATCTCCGCCGCCGCCACGGCGACTCCCCTCATCCATCTCTGGCTGGGCAACGAAGCACACGGAGACCTCAGCGTCGTCGACTTACCGGAAAACGGGGACGCGCCGTTCGAAGAAGGTGGGGTTCTGTTTACAAACGTAGCGAGTACCAGCAACGACAAGCTGACCAGCATTCTTATCCATTCCCTGACGCACGTTTATTTCCGGTCGCCTTATCCGTGGCTACAGGAAGGAGTCGCCTCGTTCATGGGGTCCTTGTGGCTCGAGAAGAGCCGCGGCCGTGACTTCGCCATCCTGCAAATGGACAACGAGCGCTCAGCGCTTTCGCTCGCCGAACCCGGGGATGTTTTGCCGGATACTGCTTCGACGGCCAGCGCTCCGGGAAAAGTCTTCTCGGAAAGTAATGACCTGAATGCTCTGCGCGTCGCGCGAGACCCGGTCTACTACCGCACCAAGGCGACTTACGTCTTCTGGATGCTGCGCGACCTCGCCGGAGACGGCGCGCTCTCGAAGGCTCTCCGCGCCTATCAACCAGGCGCAGACACTGCGGGAACCGGCTTCGAGCAGGTGCTGGAGCGAGAAAGCAGCCAGGACCTGAAGTGGTTTTTCCAGGACTGGGTCAACCACGATCGCGGCCTGCCCGACCTTTCCATCGCCGGTGTTTTCCCCAACAAGGCCGGGCTCCCCGGCTCCTATATCGTCGCAGTCGATGTTTTAAACAGCGGCACAGCGGAAGCCGAGGTCCCAGTCTCCGTATCTTCCGGAACGACCACAGTTACGGAAAGGCTGCGCATCCCTGCAAAGGCAAAGGTAAGCCACCGCTTCCTGGTGGAGGGGCAGCCATCCGAGGTAGCAGTCAATGATGGAACCGTGCCCGAAGTGCAGGCCAGCGTCCACCGGCAGACGTTGCAGGTTCCAGCAACCGCCCAGTAGGCAAACAACTAAGCCGTGTTGCCACCGAACAGTCCCGTAGAGCCTGGCCTGCGCGAAGCCCCCACACAAGTGCAGTCGTTCTCCAAAAAGAACCAACCTGTTTTCCAACAGACGAATCCGGCCATGAAAAATCAGGCTCTTAAAAAAAAGAATGCGAAGCGGAGGGGACACCTGCTGTTACTTATCTGCAGCTTCGGTGGCGACTTTTACTTCAGGATGTTCCAGGTTGCCTGTAGCCGTGAATCCGCTGGCTGCCGAGCCGCCAGTCAGATCGATGGAGCGATCGAAGAAGATCGTACCGGACACAGGTATCGCTTCCTGCCCTTGAGCAAGCAAACTATGCCTGATTTTGATGGTATGGTCGCCGATGGCGGCATCGCCCGTCCATTGATCGAAGTGCGCCAGAGGCTGCGCGACTGCCGGCGACGTATCCGTATCCCCTACAGTCAAACCTCCCTTGGTCCAGTCCCAGCGCAACGAGCCAGTGGCCGAGCTGGCGAGTTCCTGCGGCTCAAAGCCAGACATCTTCACCTGGGCCGAGAAGCTGGCCAGACCACCGCCCCAGCGCTCGTCGAACATGCTGGCAAGGGCATTCGGCACGGCATTGGTCACCTGCACATCCATCCGGTATTCCGGCTGGTCGCCGGAAGCATCGACCGCACCTGCCAGATGCATGATTCCATTGGCCACATGACCGTTGAACGCGCTGACCTTGATAACGTTCCCGCTGATGTCGACCGCGCCCGCGGCATCATGCACCACCCACTTGCCTGCGGAAAGCGTTCCAATACTCACCGTACCAGCCAAGTCAGGCCACGGCATGGGATGCCGCCCGATGCGATCAAGAAACTGGCGCAGAAGTTCGCCTCCCTGGCTGGTGCCCAGCAAGGCGGACTGAAGCGCGCCCAGATCGAGAGCCGATGCATGAAGAGTGAAGCGTCCGGCGCAGGGTTTCGCGGCCGTACAAAGTGTGGGGTACTCCAAAGTGCCCTGGGCCTCCAGCTTGCCGTAGCTGATAGCCGCGTTTGTCCAGGCAATCTGAGTGGGGTTCAGGATTCCCTGAGCCGAGACAATCCTTACCGGTTCGGCCAAATAAGTGGTGTTAAGCTCGGTGTTCCGGATGGTGATACTGCCTTCCGTCGTCGACGAGGCTACCGGGTGCTCGGAGTCGGGCACGGGCAACAACCATTTGCCGCGTACATCCAGATCGAGCGTTGCCGTCCCACCAGTGAATACGGCAAGTCGCTTACTGAATGGCTGCAGCCGCGCCAGAGCCGCATTGCCGCTCAAATGCAAGTCGAAGCCAGCAGGGTTGAAGTGGCCGTTCACGGTCACCGGAACAGGCGCACCCATCGCCAGACGGATCGGCTGTAACAAAAGCGCGGGGTACGCGGCCGCGTCATTCGCCGCCCCAGCGCTCTCGCAACGAACCCGCACCGGACCCACCAGGAATGGCTTGCCTGCATCTGGTGACGTGAGAGCGAGGGAATCGAGTGCGGCTTCTCCCGTAATCGAAGGCGGCCCACCGTCTTGTGTAACGTAGTCAAATTGCCCGTTGACCGCTCCCGCCACCTGAACCCCGGCGCCCAGGTCGCTGCGTACTTCCTGCAGGCTGGCCAGGATCGCAGACGCGGGCACATGATCGATCTTGAGTGCGAGTTGGGCCTGTGGCACGGTCTGTACCTGATGGAGTGAACCCGTCACAAGAACCGCTCCCTCACCTACGGGAGAAGAACAGGAAATGTCGTTAAGACCGCTCGATTTCCTTTGGAAGACGGCGTGGCAAGTGGTAGCAATGTCCAGCGGACGGGCCGGAGTGAATTCCGAGCGATGCAGCCCTGCCACCTTGAGCGCGGAGTTGATCTGCGCAAGCTCGGCCGTACCCTCCACCTGCGCTTGCAGTTCAAGCCCTCCGCGCCAGCCTATATCGCGGCCCAGGGTAAGCCGGCTGAGCTGGCCCAGGGGAACTCCGGTCCAATTGGCCTCGAGTTTCAACGGCATCTGGCTCAGCATTGCTGCGCGACGCAGCGTACCATCCATACGAAGTACACCGGTGTCGGCCAGATCGAGGTCAAGATCCGTACGCACAGGTTGTGCGCGAAAGTGCAACTCCCATTCGTTCGCAGAATTCAGCGAGATGGAAAGATCGGAATTGAGAAATGACAGCGGTTTCTTCTCGTTACCCTCTTTAAAGTTAACGCGCGAATTTTCCGCATCAATGTAGGGGAAACGCGGAGCGCCGCCTGCGTAAGGCTGGCCCGTGGGCGCATTCGGAATCTGGGCAGCCTGCAGCAGGATGGAAGCGAAGTTCCATGTCCCCTTCGGCGAACGCACCAGGTTCAGGCTGGCTTCATCGAAATGAATCCGGGAAACATCGAGTCTGCCGCGCCATAGCGAGAGGAGCCGCAAGTCGGCGACCACGCTATTGGCGTGAAGGATCGGCTCAGAGCCGAATTCTGGCTTTTCTTCGACAGAAAAATCAGAGAATTCGAGGCCGGGCAGCGGGAGCAGCCGCATTTGCACAGAAGAGATATGCACCGGCCGCCCAATACTGCGGCTGATGTTGTCCGCAATCCGGTGCTGGTAGCGGTTGACGTTGACCAGGGGCGGCAGCACAAAAGCCAAAACCGGCACCGCAACAGCTGCCAGCAAGATCCAGCGCCGGAGCGAAGGACGCTTCGCTTCGCCACCCATCGCTAACGCACCAGATGCAGCGTACGACGCCAGCGAGTCTGATCGAAGAAGTGCAGGATCACGTGGAAATAAAACTGCAGCTTGTCGCCCAAGCCTTCTTTCTCGTACTGGTTGTCGGGTTCGATAAACGACCAGTAGACGAAGAGCGGGCGGCCGACGATGTTGGCGCGAGGCACGAAGCCCCAGTACCGCCCATCGAGTGAAACCGTGCGGTTATCGCCCATGGCAAAGTAGCGGCCGGGCGGAACGACAAGATCCTGACCCTGGATGTAATTCGGAAGTTCCAGCGCCCAGGTGGGCGTGACATCCCCGCTCTGAGAAGGAGCGACGGCGGGGAAATCATCGCGATAGGGAAAGTAGTTGCCATAGTCAGGCATGGCCGCGAGTGGCTCTGATTGCGGCTGCCCGTTCAGAAAGACCACCCCATTGCGCAGGTGGATACGATCACCCGGAATACCTATGACGCGCTTTACCAGGTAGAGGTCCGGCTCGCCAGGCTTGAAGAAGACAATGATGTCTCCACGGCGAACATCACGGTAATACACGAAAGGCGCCCATGCGGAGCGCGGCGCCAGCGTAATGCGGTCGACCAAGACGTGGTCGCCCACCAGCAGAGTCTTCTCCATGGAAGAGGACGGAATCTCGAAGTTCTGGAAAATAAAGGTGAGTGCAAAGAGCCCAATGACGAGCACCGTACAAATGGAAGCGAATGCTTCCAGTGGCGTCTCTTCCCTTACCTGCTCGCTTTTGATCTCTGTTGCCGTTGCTTCCATGGGTGAATGGCTATTCGCCGCTCTGCTCCTGTCCTAAAACCACTTCCCTCAATGTTTACTGTGCCATCTTGACCGTGCCATCTTTAACCATGACAGGAGCCATTGGACTCTTCAGTACCACTCAATCAATGAATCACGCGCAGCATCCGGCTCCATCGCGCGAAGTCCATCACCGTATCTATCGGGCTCTTCTCGTGGTTGAGTCTATCATCCGGCAACGGGTTGCCCTCGGTGGCCGAGGACTCGTCCAGAGAGAAGTAAATGATGAAAGGCAAACCCACAACATTGGCGCGCGGAACAAAACCCCAGTAGCGGCTGTCGCGGCTGCGATTGCGATTGTCGCCCAGCACGAAGTACATGCCCTCAGGTACGATCAACTCGCCGTTCTGCACGTCCTGGCGCATCTGCATCCACCAACGCGTATCCACGCCTGGGTCGGTGTAAAGCTTGGCGGGAAACTGATCGCGGAAGGTGTCCTGGTAAGCTCCCTCAAAGATTGCATAGGGCTCGTTCTGCTTCTGTCCGTTCAACCACACCAGCCCATTTTGCAGGCGGATCCGGTCACCCGGAATACCGACGACACGCTTCACCACGTGATCAGACGGATCGAGCGGAAAATGGAACACGATGATGTCGCCTCGTTTGACCGGCTGGTACGGCAGCAGCCATTTCCATGGGCCAGGCATTCCGTAGACCTGCTTATTCACCAACAGAAAGTCGCCGACCAGTAGAGTTCTCTCCATCGACCCCGAGGGAATGCGGAAGGGCTGCACGACCCATGTGAGCACAAAGACGGCGATCACGATGATCGACAACAGAGAGCGGAAGGTCTCGAGCAGGTTGGGGAAAACGAGATGGGTATGGCCCATAGGAACGGGTCGAGGTGGGTGGTACACAGTGGCTTGCGCAGTTGCGGGAACTGCGGCTGGCGCTTCCGTTGTCACACGGAAGAATTCGGCTGGGGGGTGACCGCTCAAGAGCCATTCCCTTCAGCCAGCGGTTCGCTGGCAGTTGTCTGTTTGCGCAGCTTCTCAAAGGCGCGCCGGGCAGCCTCCTGTTCCGCCCTTTTCTTGGTGGTGCCTACACCGCGCGCAAGCGCCCTGGCCAGCCCCTTCCCCTCTCCTACCCTCACTTCTACCAGAAAGCGCTTGCGATGATCGGGGCCGCTCTCTGCTTTCAGTACATAGTCTGGCGGCCCGGTCTTTTGCGCCTGCAGCAGCTCTTGCAATGCGGTCTTGTGATCGCCAAGTGAAATTCCGCGATCCAGGGCCTGCCGCAAGTCATTCACGTAGGGAGAGACAACATGCTCATGGACGAAAGCCGCAACCGGAGCCAGCCCACCGTCCAGGTACAACGCGGCGATTACAGCCTCAACGCAATTAGCCAGCAGCGTGGACTTCTTTCGCCCCCCACCTCGCTCTTCGCCCCGGCCGAGCCGCAGATAGCTGCCCAGGTCAAGCGCTCCCGCTACTTGCGCCAAGTGCCGCCGGCTGACCAGGCTCGCGCGTAGGCGCGTCCATTCGCCTTCATGCAGATCAGGAAAACGCCGAAAGAGGATTTCGGCAACCACCAGGCCTAAAACCGCGTCGCCCAAAAACTCTAATTGCTCATTGTCTTCTTCACGCAACGGAGAGGTGCCCTCCCCCTGCCGCCCTTCGAGCGTTTGCTCGTAGGCCAGTGAGCTGTGAGTCAACGCCTTCACCAGCAATTGCTGCTCGGCGAAGGTGTGACCCAGCGCTGCCTGAAGCTTCTTGAGAGCCGGCTCTGCCATAACTTCCTGGTCTGACTTTCTGGTCTGACTTTCTGGCGTGACTTTCTGGCGTGACGTCCAGTGTCACCTTCCAGTGTTCACCTTTCCCTTAACTGTATTGCATAGCGCCCCAGTCCGCAGGGCGATAACACTCTTGCGGCAGATGCATGGTGCCTTGCGGCAGATGTATGGTGCGATCCACTATGGGTGACTGCTTGCGGGCGGCTGCGGGCTGGGCTGGGGTGGCGTGTCGGGTGCCGCATCGTCGTCGCCCGCCGGAACAGTGCGCTCCGTGTGAGGAACCTCGTATGGCTGCTTCAAGCCCTTTTCCGCAGCCAGTTTGGTATCCGGCTGCCCATCGCGCACGGTGAGCGCGGCCCGATACTCGGTCATCGCCTGGGTGCGCTCATCCTGAATGTCATAAATACGCCCCAGGTAAATATGCGACCACGCCAGCGTACGAGGATCTTTCGAAAGCCGGATGGCTTCCTCAAAGGCGTGCTGCGCGGCAGGCACATCCCGGTGCATGATGGCCACCCGGGCGAGAATAAAGTTCGCCCGCGCAGGATCGCCCGTCTTTTCATCCACCAACTTTTGCGCCAGGGCGCTTGCCCCCTCCATATCGCCCTTCATCAATTTCATCTCTGCCAGGTCGAGACCTCGCAGTTCTCTGGGCGCGCGGTGTATGACGTCAGAAGAGGTTTGTTGATTGAACGCAATAGACTTTACATGGTTGAGCTGTGAGCTCACGTCCATGCCATAAACCATTTCGCCGATGGACTCTTTGAAGCTCTGCGGTGCTTTCTCAAACGCAGCAAAAGCGTAATAGAAGTACTCCGTAAGGACATATCCATCCGCCATGGACCCCTGCACGGCACGACGGCGCACTGCTTCGGCAGCATCGACGCTGGCATTGTGCTGACGAGTGGCCGATTCCAAATCTGCGCGCCGAATATCGGCAGGGATCTTGTAGATGGCGACACCGGTATCCATGGTGCGGGCTTCGACCGCCCTGATCATGCACTCGACCACCAGGGCGACAATGTCACTGCGGTAGGTGTAGTCAAGAGGGGCTTCCCGCACTGTTTTGAGGAACGGCAACAGACGGTCGAGAGCTGAAGAACGCGCATAGAGCAGCGGCTCAATCTGGTAGTGGAGGTAGGCGTGCCGAACCTCCTTCATGTGAATGGTTCCGTTTACGGGCGAGGCCACCACGACATAATCAGCCCCGTAAATGCGGGCGTTTGTTTGCGCGGGATCGAGCAGGGGTTCCACTACCACCAGAAAACGGCGGCTACTCACAGTACCGGCAGCAGTCTTTAGATAAATGCCGGTAGCATCGATCATGGTCGTCAGGGAGTTGTGCAAGTCAGCCAACTGCCTGTCGTATTGCGGGCGAACATTCAGCCATATCAGGTGCAGGTCCACCTCGCGCGAAAAGCGGCGCAGCAGGGGCAACATATTTTCCACCTGGCTGGCATCTGGCGGTAGATCGGCGCCCTCGGCGCTCGGCTGAAGATCAGGCGGTGGAGTGATGTAGAGACCGAGCGAGATGTACTGCGCCAGGTCGCTGCCCGTATCGGAAAGCCGATGCTGATCGATGAAAACACATAACTGATCGCGCGCTTCGCGGGCATCTGCGGAACCCTGCAGGGCCTGGTTCATCTGCTCCCGAACCTGCTGGCGCACCGGGTCTGAAACCGAAAGCCCCTGGTCGTAGCCGCAAGCGTTGAGCGCCGCGGCAATATCGAAAAGAGCCTCGCTGTTCTGCAACGTAACATCCGGGCCGGTCGTATTAAGCAGAACCGAGGACTTTGGCGGTGCGGAAGGACCGCCTGCGCCGGCTTGGGAATCGGAAGACCCTTGCGCGCTAAGACGCGACCCGCCGCCCAGCAACGTGAGCAGGGCAACCACCGCAAACTTCAGCATTGCGGGATGAACGTGAGATTGAGCGGACTGAGACTGCATCGACAAGGTAAGAAAGCCTTGCTCAAGTCTATGCACGCATGCAAGAAAGGGTCAAACCCGCAAAATCTGAGAAGCGTTCTCCGGGCTACGGCCAACCCGTGGCTGCAAGCCGGGGTGCTCAATCAGGCGAGGCATAGGTCTGGGGCAAGGTTGGGAGATTTGCCCGGATAGAGCCGCTTAGCCACGAACGGAAACGCCGGCGAAGGAAAGTACAACGGTGCCCCGTACCGGCTGACCAAAAACCTGCGCCGGAGAAAAGACGCTGAAGAGCAGCGTGTCTTCCAATTGAGACCGCGTCTTGCTATCGGCGATGCCGGAAATGATGCGGTAGTCATACACCCGGCCTTCTCCGTTAATGAAAGCCTGCACAACAATTGGATTGTCGCGCGCCAGAATAGCCCCGGCGGGATCAACCGAGGTATAGAGAAAGCGTGGGCTCGTAGCCATGCCAAGAGGTTCATCGCGCGCCAACAGCGGCTCCGGCGAAGCAAACATCCCGACAAGCAGACCGACCGCTCCCATCAGTGCGACTGTGCTGGCAAAGCCAGCCGTAATTTGCCACACCAGGGGACGAAACGTGTTTTGCCAGCGGATGCGACCGCGCGCGAAGCGCTCCTCGGTGGTGTTGGCCGTTTGCTGAGACAGGGCTACGCGAAGACGGAGGCTAAGGTTGGCTGGCGCCTTCGCCGGCCTGAGGGAGCTGACCAGGGCCTGGGTATTCCGCCATTGCGCGAACTCTTGGGTGCAGGCGGCACAACCTTCAAGATGCGCTGCAATTTCATACATGGCCGCGCCGCTCACAGCGCCGTCAAGGTATTCTGAGAATTGCTCACGAACATGTGCGCACTGGTTCACTTGGCCTCCCTCGCGCTCATGCTGAGCGCTTTTGCCGGTTGCATGCCGACGCTTGGGCGCTTCGCCGCGGCCTCGGCGAACTCTGCCAGCCGGGCCTTCAAATGAGCACGCCCTCGCATCAGGCGAGACTTAACCGTACCAAGATTCACGCCTAGAATCTCTGCCACTTCCTCGTAAGAAAATCCTTCGATATCCCGCAAAACCACCACGGCCTGGAATGGCTCAGGAATGCCACGCAGCTCCTCTTCGACCTTGGCCCTTATTTCTTCCTGGGCAACACGGTCAAAGGGCGAATCATGGCCATCGAGCAGCGTGTCTTTGAGGCACAAGGGCTGGCCATCGCTGCTTTCACCGAGTTCTGTCTCGATGGTGACTTCCTGGCGCTTGTGGCGGCCCCACCAGCGGCGCTGATTGCTGGCTTCGCGCAGGGCGATGCGATAAATCCAGGTGCGCAGGCTGGAATCTCCATGAAAACTCGAGATTCCGCGATAAATCTTGATGAAGACGTCCTGGGTAAGGTCGGCCGCGTCCGCGGGATCGGGAATGGTGCGCGCGAGAAGGCTATAGATCGGCTGGTTGTACTTCGCGATCAACCAGGAAAACGCTTCTTCCGAGCCGGCTTTCAGCTCAGACACAAGTGCGGCCTCTTCGGACGGTACGCTAAGGACGCTGGCAATATTTCCCAAGGCAATGCCCGCCTGCACGCGAAAGTTGTCCATAAGATAACAGGAAGCGGCCACTCGCGTCTCCAGACTGCGCCATTTTTGAGCCGCCAGAGCGCTGACCGCGCAATTGCTGACCTCTCTTTACCTTAGACACCGGTGGCGTCACAAGTGGCTCCAAAAAAGCGGTTACTGCGGTGCCTGGCTCGACTTCTTTTTGCGTGGCTTAGGAGCTTCTGGGCCGTCGTTCACTACGATCTTGCCTGGCGGGGCAGGCGCAGACGCCGTAGTGGCAGGCACTTGAGGCTGAGGATGGGTTAGATTGGCATCCTGGGTGCTGATGGCCTGAGCAAGCCACGCCGCCAGTTTGGCGCGGCCATCCTCGAGGCCTGCCCGGGCGTCCTCCAGATTGGTCGCATCGGCGCCGGCGCTCGCGACCGCCGCGGTCTCGGAAACCCGCAACAGCACGTCGTAGAGCGCGTCGAGGTTGCGGAACACGGCAAATGATGGTGAAAGCACCCCCGGACTCGTCACTGCTGCAACTTCAGCCTGGGACATGAGCCCTGGCAGCGTGTTGATCAGGTCCCGTTGCATCGAGGAGACATCCTGCTGCACGTTTGCGCGTACGCCCCCCGTCACCTTCCATTTGGCGACATTGAGATCGGCGATCACGGTCTGAACATTCGCCAGCGCGGGCCGAAGACTCCCTATGCTGTACGGGTGGGGCGTGGATTCCTGTGCTTGGCCAGTAAGCGCGCAGACAGGAAAGCCGGCGAGCAGCGCGAGGGCAAATACGGCAACTTTGGCAGAGTAGAGGGGCATTTTTTCTCCCAAGTAACAGGATAACCCTGTTGCCAGGAGCGGGGTGTTTGACGAATTAGGCATGCTCCAGCAGAATAATGGATGTCCTTCCCTTTGTGGGCCTGTGGCGCAGCTGGGAGCGCGCTTCCATGGCATGGAAGAGGTCACCGGTTCGATCCCGGTCAGGTCCACCAAATATGTCCTTTACTTACAGTTATTTGTCGCGCTCTCCGGAGGCATGAAGAAGAGGGCTGGTTGACTGCACGTTCGCCACAGTCTCTCTGATTTGGGCCGCCACATGATGCAGCCTCGGAAGCAAGTCATTGTGGATGCAGGTGACGAGGTTGTCTTGAGAATCAGATACGACTATCTAATTCTCGCAACTGGAGCGAAACACACCTACTTTGGTCACGACGAATTCGCCGCGTTCGCTCCAGGGCTGAAAAGCCTTGCATTTTCTGAGAAGCTCTCCGGACCATCCGGCCCTGTTTGCCGCCCCCCCGCCTTCCGGTCTTCTTCTCTGTCTCTGCCTATGGCTTTACAGGCTGCGGAAAAAGTCAATTTTGGCGTCGGCATGAAAAATCGCAACGCACTACAAAGCCCGTAGAGCGATTTGTGAGGCTCGGGTGATGATTTTCTATCACCGAGTTCGACCCCTGTTTTGGCCTTCTTTGACTTTTTCCGCAGCCTGTTTAAGCGGACCGTTACTAGTCACCCATTCATCAAGGCGAGAGCCCGCTCATCATCCAGAGATGTTGGTATTTCCGCAATGACTTATCGTTGGCAATATGAGCAGCGGGAATCGACATCGCGCATCGAAGCATGGCTACTCTGCGCGTTGCTGTTCTAGCTTACGGCGAGTCCGCCACATTGCGATCTGTGTGATGGGATTTCCTTCACAGTCGCGCCGGCGCGCCAGTCCATCCTCAAGCACTCTCATCCGGCCGCGCCTGATAGCTGTAACGGGATCTGCACGTGTTGCGGATTCTACGGCCTCTTGACTACGAGCAAGCCAGAGCTTGCATCCCCGGGCTGCGCATATTGTTGTCAGGCTGCACTCGCCAAAGCTTCAATCAGCAGTTGCACGGCGATGTGCTGAGTAAGCTCGGCGTGATCGAGATAGGGGTTGACCTCGACTGTATCTGCGCCAACTAGCTTGCCTTGTTTTGCCAAAGCCCGCAGGAGAGTCCTGGTCTGCCGGAACGTGAGACCGTCCGCCTCCGGGCTCTCCGTGTCGGGGTGCGATGGACGGGTCAAGGGCGTCGATGTCCAGACTGACGTAGTAGTTTCCCAGATCGCCAATCTCAGCAGCTATGGCCGCAGGGCCACGATCCGACACTGCGTCGGCGGTGATGACAAGATTCCCGCGACTGAGGCTTTCGCGATACTCGAGGCCGGTGCTCTTGATTCCACGGGCGCCAATCGTCACGATTCGCTTCACGAATGGCAACTCGCTCGCACGGCGGAACGGGCTATTGTTCGTGTGTTCCAGACCCAGGAACCGGTCTCGATAGTCGAGGTGTGCGTCAAACAGCACGATGGTGAGAGGCGCATACCTCTCAAAGGCAGCGATGAGGGGGAAGCTTACCGAATGGTCGCCACCGGTGGATGCGAGAAGCGCCCCCCTCTCGACAATCTTGCTCGCGTGCTGGGTAATGCGGGCGCGAGTCACACTTTCATCGAGGGATACATCCACATCGCCTGCGTCGACGATTCTTTTTCCGGCAAGGAAAGTCTGCCCTGTCTCGATGTCGAAGAAGCCTTTGGTTCCGGTTGATTCGCCCAACCAGCCAAATCTCGTTGAAGCGTCGCGAAGAGCTCTTGGGCCCTGACGGCAGCCGGGGCGCATCGAAGCCATCCCATCAAAAGGTACCCCGAGAAATGCAATGTCCGCGTCAATTTCGGCAGGATCGAAGACGTAGGGCGCCTTACAGAATGTAGCGATGCCAGTGTGGGGGAGTGAGGCGGGCGGTCGTGACACGGTCATTGATTTTCTCCAGTGCGACTGGTCCTGGTTGGATTGAAGGGTGAGTAGTCGAGGAATTCAGTCTTAACTCCCGCAGGCAAGGCCAACTCAAGCCAATGCGTCGTACGGAAGGCAAGAAAACGATGAGTGCCTCCGGTTTTATCCGCCGGATCATCCTGGTTCCAAAGAGTCTCGGCCGTGCCCGTTAGCTGAAGAGTACGACCGCGCTCAAAGTCGGGGACGATGATTCCGGCGCGAGCGTTCACGCGGAGATTGCCAAGCGTATTGAACATGCTGTTGCCGGAGTAATCAGGAATACGCAGAGTGCGCTCATCCAACACCTCAATAAAACCGGGCGCACCGCCGCGATGGGAGGCGTCGGCTCCGCGATTGGGGTGACCTGTAGCGATGAAGAGCACATCGGCTCGAGTTAATGTGCCGTGCTGATCAGGCCCCAGGGCAGCTCCGGTGGTGTCGGGAAGGCTTTCAGTCAATTCAGTGCTGACAGTCTTCAACTGGCGACGGGTAATGTATTTAGGGCAGTTGGGATAGGCCTCCCGCACGCTGAGGCGAAGCGAGTTTTCGCCGGGGCGGCTCAATAGGCCGTTGATCCGAATTCGGCGGCGGGTGGCGAGATCGATCGCAAGCATCCCTGCCGCGGAATTGACCTCGATGTTGCCCCAAAGAGGATCTTTGCCTGGCACAGCTACTCGCGAAAGATCGAAATCCACCTCATAGCCATCCTCTGACCTCATGAAACCAGGGCGGCCGAAGACAATTGAACTCCACAGATTATCGTCACAATCCCGGGATCCGAATACGGCCATCGATTGCTGTTGCAGGAAGGGACGCGCACCGCCCATAATGCGGTCGGCGATGAGGACTCCGTTGCGTTCAGCCATCTGCGACTCCCCGGCCAGCGACTGCACTTCAAGTTCTCCCTCGTGAAATGGACTATGCATGACACTTCACGACCTTCCTCAATGGATTGACAAATTCCGCCTGACGCGAGGCGGAACGTGGTGGCGGCAGTTCTGCCTTGAGTGACTGCCGCCACCCACGGTGTGCTTAGAAAGTAAGAATGGAATAACCTTCGCTCGTCAGCCGGCGCAGACTGGGCAGGCCGCTCGTTCCTGGGACGGCGTTCTCCGTGATCAAGTCGTAGCCGCTCTTCTCCACTTCCGCGCGAGCACCGAAAACGTCCGCGCATCCGCACGACACACCAGCTACCTTGTCCTTGACTGCCTGGTAGAGCGCGTAGGCCGGGTGGTCGGCCTTATCCAGCACTCCGGGCCAACGGGTGCCCGCCGCCTGAAAAAGAATGCTGACTTCATCGCCTTGCTGTTTGAAATCATATGCGGCGGCGAGTGCGTTGAAAACCCGACCCAACGACTCTTCAGACCCTGATTTCGGGTCAGAGAGAATAATGATTGCTGTCTTCATCTGTGTGTGGCTCCTGGTTGAATGCGTAGACCGATAGGTCTACAATACACCTAGATGTAGACGGAGCGGTCTAGGTTCAGAAATTTTCCATTTATTTCGTTCCGCCGGTGCCTGAATCGCTGGACAGATTGCAGTTTCAGTTCGAGCCGGTTGATCTCGGGGAGAAACGAAGCAACTGCTGAGATGATTAAAGCGGCAGCCGGGGGTGTTGACATCAAAGAAGAAGCTTCAAATAACGCACTCGTTGAAAAGATCACAGAATCGTTTCAGGCTTATGGCTTCGAAGGCACAAGTTTGTCAGCGATTTCAAAGGCGACCGGGCTTATCAAAGCAAGTCTTTACTGGCGGTTCCCAAATGGAAAAGAGGAGATGGCCGAGGCGGCTCTCCGCGCTGTGGATCAACAGTTTTCGCATCACATCCTGAAACCTATCGACGAAGCTGGCCCTGTCGCGACCCGTCTTGCCAAAGTTGCCAAGCGGCTGCGTGAGTTCTATGGCGATGGAAAACGAGCCTGCTTGCTTGACACCCTCACGCTTGGCGGTAGCCCGCCCGCGATCCAGAAGCACGCAAGGCTCACACTTGAGTTCTGGGTCTCTCAATTTGAAAAGCTTGGAAGGGAGAGCGGGCTCGATAATGCAACTGCGCGGCTCGCTGCTGAAGATGCAGTTGCCGCTCTGGAGGGTGGACTTGTGCTGGCCCGAGTTAGTGGCGATAGGGATGCTTTTCGGCGTGCAGTTGACTCATTAGGAGAGAGGCTTACAAAGGCTGCGAGGAGAATCTAACCGTTCCGATGCGCGGGGACTCCCAGTATCCCCATCAGCCATGCGCCACTCGATAAAAGGTTCACGCCGATAGCGCCGGCGAATGTCTCCTTGACCGATCTTTTTGGGTGCTGGTATCGTCTCCATCGCTGTTCTCTATTACGCGCGTCAGAAAGTTGGATTACAGCCTGAGCCGCTATGCGCAGGACGTATAACCTTCAAAGCGAAGGGCTACGGTGCGGACAGCCTTCTTCATTGCGGTACGTAAAATCTTGTAACTTTTTTTGTGGTTCTTTGTCTTATGGGCATTCCACACGAGGAGTGCCTTCGCATGCGGCTGTCCAGATTCAATCCCCCCCGAACTACTCCAGTTTCCAAAATGAAGCTCCATCCGAGGATGCGGCTTATCCTCGCTACTGTCTACGCCCTGTTCCTTGGAATATCCGCATTTGCCGAGACACCCGCAGTCGGAGCAAAAGCACCTGATTTCACACTATCCACCCCAACGGGCAAGGCAGTGAAGATGTCGCAGGAAGAAGGGGGACACAGCCTCGTCCTGGTGGTGCTGCGCGGTTTTCCAGGCTATCAGTGCCCCTACTGCGTAAAGCAAGTTCATGACTTCATCGACCACGCCTCCGACTTCGAGGCAAAGAAGACGCGGGTTCTTCTCGTCTATCCTGGACCTCCTGCCGTTCTCGATCAACATGCTAAGGAGTTTCTCGAAAAGCAGGCCGCGCTTCCCTCGAATATCGTGCTGGTGACCGATCCCGGCTATACCGTGACGAATCTCTATGGGCTTCGCTGGGACGCTCCCCACGAGACCGCGTACCCTTCGACCTTCGTTCTCGACAAGAAAGGCATGATCGTTTTTGAAAAGATCAGTCACGGTCATGGAGATCGCCTGTTAGCGCAGGATGCCCTGGACCATCTCGGTGCGAACTAGCGGTACCTGAGGCTGCGACCGGGTTACAACAACCTTCCACTCGGGAATACAAAGCTGAAGGCCCACGTGCAGTGGCTTGTGTGCCTTGAGGTGTGCCTCCCAGGAAAGGCCATTCTGGGCCTTGATCTCGATGTCGTCTCAAAGGCTCCCGATGCCACCAACAAATTGATCGCTGCGGCCGTCCAGGCCGAACCGGTCAAGACGCCAGACTCCGTCAGGGTCGAGGTCAACGCAACACCCAACTTGCTCACGCTCCATGTCATCACCGGCAAGAGCGAACGATTCGGAAGCAATAGCAGACAGAGAAGATGTTGGGCGCGAACAGTCAGTGGATAGACCCGATAGCCGCGTTTGGCTTGTCAGTCTTACGAGTCTTGTGTTCATCGTCCTTCAAAGTGCCTGTTCCGTTGCGATGGCGATCAGCGGAATTCGTGTCCTGATAGGGCTCGGAGCACTGGCTGCCGTGACCGCGGGAGCACAAGTGCCCCCCGGCGGTCTTCACCGAGACGCGATCCGCATACCGATGATGATCGTTGCAGTTGTGGGGTCGCTCATCAATCTTTATGTCATCTGGAGAATTCGTTCGCTAAGAAAACGCCCATCTGCTCAATGGAGGCAACAGGTCGTCCCACGTAAGAAGATCTGGAGCGAGAATGCACAGGTCGCGATAGCTGTCGTTACTCTGGTTCTTGTAGCCACAGAACTCTTCTCTCGCGTGTACATCTTCCGTTTCGGTAAAATAGCGAACCTGGATAGCGAAGGGGCGCATTCGGTGTGACAACCGGACTGCATCGAAGATGAATGAACTATGTTCCCGAACAGGAACAGGAACTGGAAGTCAATGGGCACTCCTTCCATCATTGTCTTCGACGTCAATGAAACCCTCATCGATATCGAATCCATCGGACCATTTTTCGAAAGAAAATTCGGCGACCGGAAAGTACTTCGCGAATGGTTCAATCAGTTGATCCTGTATTCCAACGTGATCACTCTGTCTGGGTACTATGAACCGTTCTTCACGCTTGGGCAGGGTGTCCTTGAGATGTTGGGAACCATCTACGGGGTCTCGATCCAACCAGCCGATCTCGAAGAGTTGAGGAGCAGCATGCTGGCGATGCCCGCGCACAAAGATGTCCCTGGAGGGCTCCGGCTTCTTAAAGAAGCAGGTTTTCGTTTGATGACACTGACGAACTCGCCGCCATCGGATGGCGGCACTCCCCTGGAACGCGCCGGGCTCGATCATTTCATCGAGCGCCAATTCAGTGTCGACAGCGTACGCAGGTTTAAGCCTGCTCCCGAGGTTTACCATCTCATCACCGAACTGCTGAACGTCCCACCCTCGGCGATCTGTCTCGTTGCTGCGCATATCTGGGATACCCTCGGTGCACAGAGCGTAGGCTTCTCCGCGGGATTTGTGGCAAGGACAGGAAATGCTGCGTTACCGGTCAGAGGGCTTCCCCGACCTGACCTTATTGCTCCGGACCTTACACAGATGGCGCATCAGATGATTGCTCTGTGGCGTTGAGCCGCCCTGGAGATGCCGAACGAAAGCTCACTATCGAAGCAATATCTTGTAACCTTTCGCGAACCTGCGCCGTCCGATCGCTGCGATGCACCGCAACACGACGGTCACTCGCGCCGACCGCTCATTATGATGAGCGATTCTGTTTTCAGCAGTTCCGACAAGAAGGAGAGTAGCCATGGGCAAGTTGGACGGTAAAGTGGCGGTAATCACAGGAGCAACTTCCGGAATGGCGCTGGCGTCGGCAAAGCTGTTTGTCGAACACGGAGCGTACGTGTTCATTACGGGCCGGAGGCAAGAGAGCCTGGATAATGCGGTCAAAGTGATTGGACGGAATGTGACTGGAGTGCAGGCTGATTCGGCGAAGCTGGCTGATCTTGACCGTCTCTACGAGACGGTCAAGCGGGAGAAAGGCTATGTCGATGTAGTGTTTGCCAGCGCTGGTCATGGCAGTCGCACGCTCCTGGGGGAGATTACAGAAGAGCAATTCGACAACCTCTTTTCCCTGAACACCCGCGGCACACTCTTCACCGTGCAGAAAGCGCTGCCCCTGATGAGAGACAGCGGATCGATCATCATGAACGGATCGATCGCTCACCTGAAGGGTATGCCGGGGCTGAGCGTCTATGCGGGAAGCAAGGCAGCGCTTCGGTCGTTCGCCCGATCATGGGCGGTCGAACTCGCAGAGCGCAGGATTCGCGTGAACGTGCTCAGTCCGGGGCCGACCGCTACCAACGCTCTCACGAATCTTCCTGCGGAGGCGAAGGAGTATTTCCTGTCAGGAATTCCTCGCAAGGAACTGGGACACCCTGATGAGATTGCGACGGCGGCTCTATTTCTCGCCTCCAACGACTCCAGCTTCGTGAACGGCAGCGAAATCTGCGTTGATGGCGGCATGGCGCAGATCTAACTATCGAAAATGCGTAGCACGGTTGATCGAAACACAAAAGCACTCGTGACATTACGCGGCGCCAATGTCTGGTTGCTGAAGTTTCCTCACAGGGGTTCTATCGAGCAAGATGCTTGAAAGAATTGCCCCCGGCCCCGGACGCGAAGGGCGCGGCCACAATGCATTTACCGCTAATATCCGGAGCAGAGCTGGGAGTTCCCTGAGCTATTCCTTGGGGGAACTCGACATTCTGGCGCGCAGCCGGCGAGCGAGGGCCGGAAGTCGGGCGGGATGAGGGCCTGGGAGAAACCAGCTAGCTGGAACACTTAGATTCTAGCTTTGGGGAGGAGTTCCTCTTCCCTGTCTTCAGCCGCTGCGCGTCTTCCGCCACCCTCCACAGCGGGCCCTGTTCCAGATTGTTACGAAGCTCTAAACCCGGACGCAGTTAACTCAAAATCGCGTGAGGGCGAATTTGATGCATCAGTCTTTCGACTACTCCTATGCGCCCGCGTGCCGATGATGCCAAACTATTGACAGCAACAGCCCTGCAATTGGATCGGCGGACACTTTACCGACCCGTATGAGCAGAAGACGCAGCAATCTCCCGCTTTCGGTCGCATCAGGGTATGGCAGTTGTCACATGCATGAAAGAAGCGGCATGAGTCGAGAGGCATCTCTTCCAGTGTCGCGTGGCCACACTGGGGACACGTCAGCACCGATTCCTGGATGGCCTTGGACGACGTCATTACCTCTTGTCTCCACCATGAAGTCTCGAAGGAAAACCCGCGTTCGTCGTCGCTTTCACGAGGGCCGACGGGTCGGTCTTGTGCGAGTCGTACTTCACGGTCGCGGTCTTGTGGTCGTAGTCCACCTTCGTATCAATGACTCCCGATACTTTTTCGAGCGCCTTCTGAATGGTGATCGAGCACATTGAGCAAGTCATGTTCTGTACATCGAGGACGGCGGTCTGCGGAGTTCGGGCAAACGCGGAAACCAAGGAATTCAAGACTGATTTCTTTGGGTCGTTTCCCATGCGTGCCATACCCGCCTCATGCGCGGCACTGCCAGTTCTCGCCGGCCAGATCGATATCCGGGTGTAAAAGAAGAGCCTCCCCGTTCAGGAGATGATCCCAAACGGGGTGCAATCAGCCCAACGACCATCCTGCCGTGACGCCGAGGAGCCTTCGCGACATCTCACGGCGGGAGAGGAGATCTCGTCGCAGAGAGTCCTTTGGGGGATCCAGTTCCACGAGCGACGAATCGCTATTTTCAGACACGCCGAAACACCTCACCATTCAGCGACGAGACTACGACCAGACCCTGGCGCATTCTGAACAAACATCATGATCTCCCCGGACGTTGCTTTCCTATTCTTCTTATTGAGCCTAGAACGGGAATTTCGCCGCCAACTACCCCGACGCGAGGATTTTGTGCATTGGTCACCGTTCCAAACGAATGGCTGTCGATCAGACCGTTTCACCGTTCCAGCGCGTGCGCTTTGTTGGCGGCTGATCTCTTCAGAACGTTAGGCGCGCGCCACCCTGGAATTGCCGCGGTGTATTAACCGTGTTTGTGATCTGCCCAAAAGGAAGACCCTGCTGCGCCGTAGCAAGGACATCGGGAACGTTTGGATACCCCAACTGCGGCGTGTTGGTCAGGTTGTACGAGGAGATATCGATGCGCAGCGCCGTGGATTCGCGGATTTTAAAAGTCTTATAAATCGAAAGATCCAGGTCGCGTGCCCCTTTGGTGCGAACGTTGTCAAGGTAGTTCGGAGCGTTTCCCGGAATGAACGGATTTGGATTGGCTGCGCCGCCCGGCTGAGCAAAACAGCTGGCGTTGAACCATGCTGCTGCGGTATGTGGAGCACCCTTTGCAGGATTACAAATCACATCGGATCTTTGATTGAAGAACGAAGGGCTGGTTCCCGAGGAAGGTGCGTTGATGGGAACGCCCGTGCTCAGATAGAGGATTCCATTTACGGTCCAGCCGCCCACCACCTGGGACATCCATCCCAGGTTCGCCCCCCAGGGCAAGTCGTAAGATGCCTGCCCCGTGAACTGGTACTTGACGTCCTGAGGACTGATCGAGTGTTCATAGCTAAGATTCCGCCAGTCTTGAGCGCCGCCTTTGTGCGAGGCCACAAATCCGGCGGGAGGGTTGCCATCATCGGTAATGATCTTTCCCCAGGTGAAGGTAGACAGCGTGGTGAAGTGCTTAATGAGCCTTTTCTGCACCTTGGCTTGCAGGGAACTGTATTCGGAATCTCCGGCGGGGTAGCCGTTCACAACGATGCCGTTTCCTGAGCCGTAGAGCCCGTTTCCGAATTGCGGATAGGGCTGGAGGGCTACGAATAGCGGCACGGTGGGCGACTGGTAGTTCGCGTTCGTCGCGGGCAGGATCGATTCCCACTGGTTGGGAACTGTGGTGTTGGTCAACGCCGATTGGTATTGGGCAATCTGACCCAACGAGAGCTGGTTGAGATCGACAGAGGAGAAGGGCAGGAACAGTCCGCGGCTACCGACATAACCGACCGTCACCACCACCTGATGCGGGAGTTCGTACTCGAGAGCGAAATTGTAGTTGTAGATAGTCGGTTCACGCTGAGTATGCAGCACGGTGTTCAAGGTTATGCCGAGATTATTCCCCAGGCCCGACGGCGCAGTCTTGAAAGTGGGCACAACTCCATTAGGAAATGGGTTGCTCAGGGAATAGGCGCCATCAAAGACATTCGCCGGACTACCCGCGTTAGTCCCGCAGGAAGTGCCGTTGAATACGGTATTGCCATCCGAGTTAAAGCAAGTACCATTCCAGGTCGTGTTGGATGAGAAACCATCGGAGTTGACGTTCGCGCCAGAGACCTGATGTGTGCTGGGGCCATAGTAGATTCCGGCGCCGCCACGCACAACCAGGCGCGGCATCGCCTGCCACGCCACAGCCAGCCGCGGTCCGAAGTCGTGGATATTCGTCGTAACCGGCGACCGGTGGTTGCCGTTCACGTACACTTCCGCCCCGGTATAGGAGACGCCACCCGCGGTACTGGTGGCCTTAGGATCGAAATATTCCAGGCGATTGTAGCGTTCATTGGCCCCGCCGAAGATCTCCCAGCGCAGGCCGGCTGTTACGGTAAGTGTCGCCAGGGGATGATAGCTATCTTCGATGAAGGTGCCATAGTAGTTTCCGGACTCGGCTGTGAAGATATTCTTGCTCAAGTTAGGGTAGAAATTTTGTTCGGGGTTGGGTCCGCTCGGGTCAGTTGCCAGGCCGATAAGCGCCGAGGCAAAATCGCTGCCGCCCACATCAGACGCAACTGACTGATCGGTGGCACTGATATCAAACGCATAGGCGCCCGCCGGCGACGGCGGCTGGCCGCCGTTCTCGAAGCGCTTCAACCACTCGAAGCCGATGGATATGTCATGCTTGCCTAGAGTCCTGGTGATCGTGGCACTCGTGTCGCTATTCTGGGTGGCGTAACGAAGAATATTGTAATTGCCGGTGCCGCCAACCCCCTGGCCCACGTCTCCAAAAACCACGAGCGGCAACTGCTTATAGGTCACCTGGTCGGCGAGCGATGCAGGAAAGCCCAACGAGGTAATATCGATGTTGCTATAGGACGAAGGTCCTCCCTGCACCTGATAGTTACGCGTATAGGAGTAGCGCAAGCTCAGCACCGTTGCAGAATTCAGAGTCAGATCGTCCCCTACAATGGCATTGCGACCGTGGGTGCTGTTTTGCGCGTAATTGATATCCCACCCGCTGGGGAAGACATTGGCAGAGGCATTGAAGGTATTGGCAAAGGAGAAACGGGTGAAAATGCGCTGCTTTTCGCTCGCCGCCCAATCGACACGAACGTCGAACCTGCGTGCACTAAAGGGGCTGAGCCCTGGTAGTCCGTAATTGTTCACAACGTCCGTCGTTTGCGCATCGCAGGTCGTAGGATTGGGGATGTTACACGCCGGCATCTTCGACAGAAACAACAGACCAATGGGGTTCGGGTTGGGAATTATGTTTCCTGCGAATTGCTGCCTTTTGCCATCGGCATTGTCGGGCAGTGTCGGATTGTAAATCTTGAAACCCATCGCCGAAAAGTCGCCTTTTTTCTCGGCGGACGTCGGGACGGAGAAGTAATCGATGCCCTCAAACTGCACCTGCTGGGTATCCTCGTAGTCCCCAAAGAAGAACAGCTTGTCTTTCTTGATCGGACCACCGATCGCTCCCCCCTCCTGATAACGGTGAAAGTTCGGAGGAGTGTTGGGTACCCCGGTGGCAAGTTGAGTTTGCTTGTTGAAATACTCATTTGCGGATAGCATGTTCGGACGAAACACTCCGAAAGCATCGCCATGAAAGCTGTTGGTCCCCGATTTGCTCACCATGCTGATGACGCCGGCAGCGCCGGCCTGGTAAGAAGCCGGCGTGTTTTGCGTTTCCACGCGGACTTCCTCGACACTGTCCTCGGGAATATTCATCGCTGGCAAGACGGCCGCGGGAAAGTTATCCGCAACCCCAAGCGGGCTCCCGTCCAGCATGTAGAAAACGGATTCCAGGATGGCTCCGTTAATGGTGGCGGCGGAGATGTCGATCCCGGGACGGCCAAGGGAGATATTCTGAATCGACTGCGCTGAATCGCTTGAGTTAGGCGATCCGTTGGGCGGAGTCACGCCCGCGCTCAACTGCACCAGGTCGTAGACATTGCGATACAGCAAGGGAACGCGATCGATGGTTGGAGACGTGACCAGCGTACCGACCGTTGAGTTACCCGGATCAATCAAATTGCTCGCTTCAGATACGGTAACAGTTTCTGTGGCGTTTCCGACTTGCATGGTGATATTCAATTCGGTGGTCTGATCAACGCTCACCGCAACATGCTCATGCGCGGTACTGGTAAATCCTTTCTGGCTGGCTGTAACGTCGTATTCGCCAGGGTTGACCGAGGGGAACGCGTAAAGGCCGGCGGCATTGGTAACGGTGTGTTGGGCCACTCCGGTCGCATTGTTGTGCAGCACAACCTGTGCTCCAACAACGATTGCACTAGAGGGATCCGTAACCAGACCGCTAACCTTGCCTTGTCCAGCCTGTGCGAAGGAAGATATTGCGGAAAGCAACATCAGCAAAGCTAAAGCCGCCCACTGGGGTACCCTGACAGCGTCACCTGAGTTCATAAATTTCTCCTGAATTTACAGAATCTACCTAGTCTTTTTTAAAGCTAGTTTTTCACTGCACAATATGCGCGTGCGGCACTCTGCCTCTGCCGAGTATCGGACTAGCATGTCTTCTTCAACACATCACGGCGGAAACCGTGACCCCTTACTCTTCCTTACACGTACCTGAAGCAGGCTGTTTCACCACAGAAGACAGCCTGAAGGCTCAATTCTTTATGAACTGTTCTGCTTCCATGTCCGATAACAAGACGCGAAATGGCCTGACCCGGAAGTTATGGTCCCGAAAAGCAAGCAGCCTGGTGGAGGACGTATGGAGATGCCTGGCCGATCGAGTGTTACGCCTGGACCAATCGACGAGCCGCCACATCTGACTCCTCCATTCTCAGACGAGACTTCCGAAAGACCGGTCGGAAGGCGCGGTCAGACGTTCTTCCAGCGTGCCTTTATCGAGGACGGTTCCAGTCATGAGTCCTTGTACATTCTTTTCAGTAGAACGTGTTCCATTTTGCGGGCGAGTTTAAAGTGACCGCGGGAAACTTGTCAAGATCCGATGAAGAGAAGGGTCTTGAGTTGTTATCGAGACACTGCGCATGAGCGGCTCGGTCGATCGACGAACTGATGTAGACGCTTTCTACTAGGAAGAAATCTGGCTGGCCCTGAGATTCGGCGAGCCTGCAGAAATACTTGCAGTTTGCGCATAAGCATGGCGATGGAAGGGCCGATGGCACTCTCTGAGTTCAATTGGCAGGAATCATTCAAGGCGGCTGTGGTTATTCCGGCCCATCCACTGGCGCTCACCGAAACCCGCAAGCTGGATGAGCGTCGTCAACGTGCCATGGCAAGGTACTATCTTGCAGCAGGTGTCGGGGGGGGTGCGGTGGGTGTGCACACGACCCAATTCCAGATCCGCGATCCGAAGGTGGGGTTATACGAGCCCGTCCTCGCCCTGGCGGCGGAAGAGCTTGCCGCGCACGGAGTAATCCGCATTGCCGGCGTCTGCGGAAGAACAGCACAGGCGGCGCAGGAGGCTATGATCGCTTGCCGGCTTGAGTACAACGCAGCACTTCTGAGCACAGCTGCTCTGGCGGGCGCCTCGATTGAAGAGCCTATCACTCACGTTCGCGCGATTGGAGAGATCATTCCCATCATTGGCTTGTCACCCGGGCAAGCCGAGGCCCTCGATCGCGTAACAACGGCATATCCACATTTGACCGACCACGAGTTCGTCCGGGAAAACCTGGACGGTGGCTGTCATGAGGGTAAGGGCGGCTGCAAAGGCTGCACGCCGCTTTAATGGAGGAAACCGATCCCGGCCAAGTCGTCCGAAACTCGCCGGGCAACCTCAATTACCGAGGCGATCAGGAGCTTCTTTCTTGTGGCCGAGCAGCGAGCTGTCGGGATGTTGACGCTGACAGAACCACAAACCGATGACTGTGCGTCAAAGACCGGAGCACCTACGATAAAAGCGCCGGCCACGGTCTCCTGATCATTGAGGGAATAGCCCGCCCTATGAGTGCGCTCCAGGTCTAACTTCAAATCGCGCATCTTCGTATAGGTGTGCTCTGTGTATTGGGCAAGCTTCGATTGCTTCAGAAAAATTGCAAGTTCCTTTGGCGAGAGGAACGCAGCCACTGCCTTACCTAAGGCAGTGGCGTGTATCGGACAATCGTCACCAATGTGGAAGGTCAGACGAAGAGGATGCGATGTCTCGAGAACATCTATCAGGATGACAGACTCGAGGAGACGTTCTGCAAGGGCAACGGATTCGTCTAGTTTTTCTCGAAGCGCGACGAGATGCGGCCGCGCCACTGTCGCAAGCCCCAAGCGCTTCGCATTACGCCGCGACAGACCAGCAGTCTTGAGCGTGAGCCGATAGATGCCATTCGTCTCAGGTTGTTCCACATAGCCAGCCTCTTTCAAGGTAAACAGGATCCGGAACGCAGAGCTCTTCACGAGGCCAACTTCTTTCGCGATTTCTTTGAGTGGTCTGCCGTATTCGCTGTTGGCTAATGCCTCAAGGACTGCCAGCGTTTTCACAACCAGTTCGATGTGGTTTTTGGCGGCCATTCGTTCGTTCCCGTCAGGTTATGCAACGTGCGGCCGCATCTGTGACCGGTTCAGTAGCGTTTGCTTGAGGAGATGCTAAAACGCTCCAGGAAGTCAGGTTAGAACAAATAACGCGAGCGGCCCGAAATCCACGTTCCCTGATTCATGCTCGGCAGCCTCATCCTTCCCGAGCAGCTCTTTGTAGTTCATCTCGTCCGGCTTTCCGGGAGCGGTAACGTCCACAGTGACTTGCCCCATTCTGTGCCCTGGCAAGTTTTCAAAATGCTGAGAAAGTTTTCTCACCCCATTTGAATTTTTTCTTGACACATAGTTTAATTTGGATGAACATTTCGCCGAATACACAACGCAGCTTCGAGCGTTCTTTTTTGGGGTGTGTGGACCTCTTCATGCCGAGCCACTTATGCGCCTTGCGTTTCGGCGCGAGTTAGGGACGCGAGCAGTGCGGTGGCAGATCTCGCGCAGTGTCAGCGGATAGGTTCGATGGGAGAAAAATGGTTACTAGACGTGAATTTCTCGACACGCTGGCGGTAGGGGCGGCGGGCTTGGCTGTTAGTTCCACCGCGAAGAGCTACGGTCAGATCGTTGGCTCCAACGATCGTCTCAACTTCGCAATTATCGGCTTGCGTTGGCGCGGTTATGCCCACCTGGCGGCGCTTGAGGCAAATAAGGATACCGCGCGCGTCTCACATGTCTGCGACGTAGACAGCACAAATCTGACAAAGTTTGCAGGGATCGCTACACAGGAGTTGGGCTATTCTCCCGCCACCAATAAGGACTTTCGTGATGTCCTTCAGCAGCGGGACGTCGACGCTATTACCATCGCCACTCCCGACCACTGGCACGCTCCTTTGGCGATCGCTGCCGTGCAGGCAGGTAAGCATGTTTATGTCGAAAAGCCATGCTCCCACAACCCCGCCGAAGGAGCACTGTTGGTGCATGTTCAACAGAAGTATCAGAAATTCGTACAGCAGGGCACACAGCAGCGGTCCTGCACACATACCATGGAAGCCATCGACAAGATACACAATGGCCTGATCGGAAGGCCCTACTTTGTCAAGGCCTGGTACAGCAACACAAGAAAGGGTATTGGTTTCGGAAAGCAAACACCCGTACCCTCCACTCTCGATTGGGACCTTTGGCAGGGACCGGCGCCACGCCGGCCATATAAGGATAATATCCACCCCTATGACTGGCACTGGTTCAGACACTGGGGTACAGGCGAGGCTGGAAACAACGGCACGCACGATGTCGATCTCTCCCGTTGGGCACTCAATGTTGACTTTCCAAGAAGTGTTGTGGCCACTGGAGGGAGATATCAATTAAAAGATGACCAGCAGTTTTATGACACCCTAGCAGTCAACTTCGACTATGGCGATAAGATGATCACGTGGGAGTGCAGGTCCTGCAACGGAATGAAGTACCTCGATCGCGATTCGGGGTTGGTAGTCATGGGAACCACTGGCTCCGTGTTGATTTATGGGGATGGCGGCGATGGCTATGAGACCTTTGACCTCAAGGGAAACAGGACGGGCGTGTTCAAGCTTGACGATGCTACCCCTTTCTACAACAAGCACGAAGGCGACGGCCCAACGGATGCCCACTTCTCTAATCTCATCGCGGCAATACGCACCGGTGAGAAACTCCACGCGCCCATATCCGAAGGCAATAAGGCCGTTACCATGATGCAACTCTCCAATATCTCCTGGGAACTCAATCGTGGACTGCAGCTCGACCAACAAGATGGCAAAATCCAGAATGACTCGGAAGCCATGAAGATGTGGTCGCGGGAATACGAGAAGGGCTGGGCTCCTCATCTCTGAGAACGTGTGATGCCTGCAATCGGGTTTCTGTAACGGCCGCTGGTGAACACCTCGTTGTGGCCGATGCAAGTTAAAAAATAGCTCAAGAGACAGGAGATAGGAGGCCTTCCATGATTGATCGCCGTCAGTTATTGAAAACCGTCGGAATGGGCGCTTTGGCCGGGGCAGGCATCGGGGTATTTGGGCCGCAAATGGCTGCAGCAGCAGAATCGGGCGGCAGTGTGGACAAATCCAAGGTGGCCAGGTTAATTCCGGGATGCTGCGCCTACTCCTACGATCATGACCTCAGTCACGGCGCGATGACGCTGGAGGATTTTATTCTCAAAGCTGTGGACCTGAGGCTGGTCGCCGTCGACATGACGGTGTATTACCTCAAATCTACTGATCCGGAGTATCTCCATAGCCTCCGTCATTTTGCTTACAAGCATGCCATCGCCTTCTCGGGAGCGTCCTGTGGAGCGAGCATGGTCCAGGCAGATGCTGCAAAGCGCGCTGAGGCTTTGAGCCAGATCAAGAAGTGGGTCGATGTCACAGACCAGCTCGGAACCTCTCATCTAAGGATCTTTGCCGGCAAGCTTCCGCCGGGTGCAAAAATGCAAGAGGCCATCGATTGGGTGATCGAATCGATGAAGGCCGCATGCGACTATTCCGCTCAAAAGGGCATTACGCTTGGGCTCGAAGACCACGAAGGCGTGACGCAGACGGCGGATGTATGTCTTGAAATTATGCAGCGTGTCAGTTCGCCCTATGGCGGCATCAACCTCGACATTACGAATTTTATCGCCACGCCGACTCAAGACGCATACGCGCAGATTGCCGCTTGCATTCCCTACGCCACGGGCAATATCCACATCCGCGACCACTTCTATGATCACACTCCCGTAGATATGGACCGGGTCTGGCAGATCTTCGCCCAAGCTGGGCACCAGGGTTACGTGTCGGCCGAATACGAAAGCAGTTTCTCTGATAGCCTGCCTGCAGCCACTGGGGCGCCAAAACTGGTGAATGAAATCCAGGCACTCTGCAAGAAATATTCAAGCGTCTGAAGGGAAAGCAGACAATTCAGATCGCTCCTGAGTTAACTCTCGATCATAGTTGCCGGGCAAGCCAGTCGAAAGCGATCTCCTGGGTACGATGGGCAAAGCGGTTAAAGTCGACCGGCGTTTCAAATTGCAGAGCATTCGGATGACCCAGCAGAGCGTAAACCTTCTTCGATGCTTCGACCTCGCGCCGCACATCTGCAAGCCGGGCGTAGCGGTCGAGCGTGGGGGAAATCACCAATGTTGGCTTGGGCGCAACCAATGCCAACACTTCATCGAAGTCAAACGGGACACGGTCTTCGTGACCCACGAAGAAGCCGAGACGTGGTAGCAATCCATGAAGATACGAATACTCTTGGATACCTTCCGTGCCTTTCTCTCGCGTGTCCAGACGTAAGGGGTCGATACCGCACACCGAAACCAGACCTTTGACGCAATCCTCGAACCCCGCTGTCAACAGGCCGACTTTGGCGCCCAACGCATATCCCATCAGGAAGATCCGCGAGGAGTCGATCTCTGCAAGATTTGCAAGGGCACTGACCGCCGCCCGCGTGTCTTCGATCATGTTGCCTAGCATCGACCATCGCGGATAACGGTCGTAGAAAGCCTTAGCCTCATGAATGCGTGCTCCAAAACCGACCTGATCGAACGCGAATATGGCGAAACCTCTTGCCGCCAGCAGTTCGAACGAAAGCCGGAAATCCCGATCATAGACCGATCCTCCGGAGAGCCAGGGTCTGCCGGCAGACCACCCGTTCTGGTAACTATATGGATGTAGCCAGATCACCACTGGCCATCTGCCGGACTTAGGTTGGCGATTGAGGCTTGCTGGGTAGAAGAGCTCACCCATCAAGCCATTCCCGAACGGAAGCCCCACCACACCCATCCCCTCCAATTTAAGTCGCGGTTCCACGTTCTGATCGTCAATCGGTCTATCGTAGAGGGTTGCAAGCCAACCTTCGGAAGAACCATTGCGTTCTATGCTGCGGCTTGTAAGGTTAGGCTGCGCTTCAAAAGGCAGTCGAGGCGGCGCCTCGCCGAGTTGGTCTGAAATTCTTTGGAAGATGGATTTCTTCGTTTCTTCCCACTGACCAACCGAGTTGATCGGGTGCCCGTCTGCCTGGTTCACAAAATCGCCCACGGATCTTTTCGGGTAAGAAAGTGGATCAATCTTTTCCCGCGAGACCTGCTGCCAACCTTCGAATGTGTAGCCTAAGATCCAGGTTTCAGACCGCGGACGCTGGTTGCAGCCAAACACTGAATCGAGGAAATCCATGAACAGTTCCACGTCCGCGACCGCAGTTGGATGCTCCCCATCTCGGAGGTTGAGCCAAAGCTTTTCCTCGTGCCCGAGGAGGCCGTAGACACGCCGCACGGAACGATATGCCTGCTCGTACCCGAACGGATTGCCCTCGGATTCGCCGTATCCGGAATTCATCATCAGTCCACGCGGAGCAATCAACGCGGCTAGCATGTTCTGGTCCACCGGAAGCTTATCTTCTCGCCCGGCGAAGAACCGAAGCCTCGGGTGAAACCAGTGAGGGAACACGGATGTGATCTTTTCAATGCCTTCGTTGACAAACATGTTCGTGGTGTATCGCCACGGATCACACTCTCCCGTATTCCCGCTTGAGACGACCAATGCTCCGATTCGCTCGTCAAAGGCCGCTGCCACCAAAGCCTGTTTTGCGTGCCGTGAGTGGCCGGCCAAAGCGATCTTGTTCTTATCTACTTCAGGTAAGGTGGTTAAGTAGTCCACTGCACGCGAGGCCGACCATCCCCAGCGCGCGATACAAGAGAAGTCGTAGTCCGGATAAACCTCAATGTACCGGTCGGAATCGTCACTGTCTCCCCCTCCATAGGTCGGATCATTAGCCGCGTAATAGCAGCCTATATAGCCCCGGCGTACGGCTGTGTAGAGCCAGGGGAACTTGCCGCTGTGATTGGTCAGAAATACGGGGAACGGGCCCTTGCCTTCTGGAATGATCAGTCGCACACGTAATGTCGCGCGATGATCGGGGCCAAACTCGAGCCGAAGGTCGCGAACTGTGGTTGTTCCCTCACGCCGGCTAGCGGTAATGACACCCCGCAAGTTATCAGGTTGCGGAGGCATCTTCCCGTAGACCCACTGTTCCATTTGCGCGCGGATCCACTGCTTCTGACGCCTCCACAGAGCCTCATTCGTCACCGGAGTCTGCCGTCCGCCCTCTGTCAATAGGAGCGGATCGGGGAGATTTGGGATCGACAGCATGCTTTCGAAGTCCGGCGGAAGCTCTCCGGTACGCCTTACCCAGTCTTCCCAAGTCGTGTCGAACGCATTGATGCGGCCGGTTATGGGTGTGCTGGTGGGTGGAAATATCTTGAGCAATAACTCGAGATCCGCACGTCTTCTCGACTCCGAATCGAACGCCTTCGTCAGAGCTTGAGCAAAGACGGCGTCGTTTGATCGCAACCCCGATGTTGCCACTGAGATTGCCGCGGTCTGTACAAGGAACTCTCTTCTTGTCATACCCATGTCGTTTAGTGAGCCAAGTTTGCGCGCTACACAGAGTTTACCGGTAATTCCCTTTTCCCCCTTCGATCGTGAAGATGCGATCGGCAGGGGGAAGCATACGCCGCTCGACAGCGCCGCTGCGCCACGGAATCTCAACCACATTAACAGCAATCGCATCGCCGAGGCCGAAATGCACGCGCTAGTCGTTGGACGATATGTAACTCCCCCGCTAAGGACATCCTCACGCTCGCGCCATTCCGTTCGCTGCTCCAGCCGTGTTCGTTTCGGCGCCCGCAGGTACCATTCTCGGCTTGCGCCGTCTTTGAGACGGTCGAGGAGGACATGTGATGACCTCAGGGCAATTTGCAGCAAGCTGCAAAATTTGGGGATCGGGCCACGACTCGGCGAAGGAACGCATGTAGCAAGGTTGCGGAGGCTGAAACCCTCCACCCAGGAAACTCCTTTCCCCGCCCCTCGGCCAGCAAAGCAGGACGAGAGGTTTTGAGGATGGGCCTTCCCTACCCCCCGTAGCTCCGTTGCCTGTTTTTGTATCCTGCATCTCCTCCGCCACCAGCTCCGAGAGTGTTTTAATGCGATCAGAACAGATGCCAGCCCGGCCTGAGCGCGATTAGGGTTTAATGCTTGCCCCGGGCACCTCTTCTCGACGTGTTCCCGGAGAAAGATGGATCGCAAACGAGGGCACAAGGGCCAGCGTCGCGAAGGTGCGCCGGATCACCTGGAATGTCAGTTTCGGCAATCCAAGTTCGTCTGCGACCTTCCTTAATACACGCTTCCGGTAGTTGCTCACGTCTCGCAACCTGTCCAATGCCAGATGGGAAGTTGGTTATTCCACCTTCTGCCGCTTGAATTGCGTCTGGGTTGCATCGAATGAGACAAGGGGACCGCGTGACAAGATGGCTGATCTGTGGACAGTAGCTTCGCCTGCCTTGTCCTTGGAATCTTACTCGCAGGTCTCGGCTATTCAGTCATTGATCTTGGAAACCTTCGCGATGGGGGGCTGATTCAACAAGCCGGCGGCCCACTGGCGGGAAGAGATTTATTGAAGCAAGGAGGACGTCATCCATGAAAGCCATTCATCTCACTGCCTACGGCAATCCAGCTCAGAACTTAAAGATGGTCGAGGTTTCGGAACCAAATACTCCATCTGCGGGTGAGGCTCTTGTGCGCATGGAGTATGCACCGATTGACTATAGCGACCTTCTTTTAGCGAATGGAGTGTACTTTCTCAATCCGCAGCTTCCTTCTGTCATTGGAGGCGAGGGCGCAGGAATCGTCGAGGCGATCGGACCGGGGGTTTCCGGCGTTAAAGTCGGCGATCGCGTCACGATCCCGTTTAGAACATTCACCTGGGCTGAGAAAGTCCTTGCTCCAGCCCAAGGTCTTTTCGTCGTTCCTCCTTCAGTGGATGCTAGAACGGCCTCGATGTTGAATATCAATCCCACAACCGCGGTTCTTCTCTTAGATGAGTTTGTGCAGCTCAAGCCTAAAGACTGGATCGTGTTAAACGCAGCAAATTCCCAAGTCGCGCGATGCCTGATCGCGATTGCAAAATCGCGCGATCTCAATGTCGCAGGTATTGTGAGGCGATCCGAGCTCGTCCCGGAAATTGAAACGCTGGGTGCAGACTTCGTTGGCGTCGAATCGTCGGGTCTCTCAAAGCAAATTCAGACGGCAACCGCTGGGATGCCGATTTCTCTAGGCCTTGATGCCGTAGGTGGTCCAGCGGCGGCGACGATAGCAAGCATACTCTCTCCGGGGGGCCATCTTGTCAGCTATGCGTGGCTGAGCGGTCTGCCAATGCACGTGCCGCAAGGCGACCTCATTGGCAAGAGACTAAACATCCAGGGCTTCTGGATGTATTACGACGAGTATCTCCCCAAAATGCGAACGGCACTCACTGAGGCGACACAAGTGGTCGCTTCCGGCAAATTGAGTCTGCCAATCACCACGGTATACAAACCGTCACAAATTAAGGAAGCAATCGAGCACTACGAGCGAGGTGGCAAGGTTCTGTTCGATTTCAACTAAACAAGGTAATGCAAGAAGTCGGTCCCCACGTTCAAAAGCCGTTACCCGCATCAGATCTCAGGATGGAAATGATTCAAGCACAGATCGAATGGCTCGCTATGCGCAGCGAGGACCGCTTTTCCCCGCGGCGGGATCGCGATCCGGCAGCGTCCGCCGTATGGGTAGTCGCCATCTTCATTCGGGCCGCTGGCAGCCTGGATCAACGCCGTCCAGCGAGATATGTTGGATGATTTTGAGCTTTCTCATTCTGAGCCTCTTGCGAATCTAAATGCGATCAACCAGCTTAATTGTTGAGAGCCTATTGAGATAACAAACGGCTTGGGCACTCGCTTCATGGAAGCTGGCGATAAGCCGACTTCCGAGGACCTGTCGATGCTGGATTGCGGCCAATGGAAATCCTCAGACGCCGAACTGTCGTAGGTGATGGTCGAGGTGTTTGTACATGAGAATGGCCCACTGCTGCGGTTTGAGCGGACCAAAGAAAGGATGTGGGTGCTGGGAGCAGCGACCTGAGCCCTTAGTGACAAAACTATCGATCGTTGCGATGAGTTCGATCCGTTCGCGTTCGAAGTCGCACTGTGTGGGGTCCACCGAGAAGAGTTCCGGTGCGGAGGGTGAGTTGCGGCGCAATGGCTTGTCGTCGCCGAAAACAAGCGGCTTGATAACCAGGCCGATGACGTTGGCGGGAAAGGATGCACGCTTAGGGTTGATGACACCCGTCGCCATCTGTATGCCAGACGTACAGTGAGCCAGGGTCTGGGCAACGGTCATGTTGCCCCACCGCCGCTCACTCTCAGGATGGAGGCGCATGATTCGCTGCTTTATGTCATCTGCCAGAGTGGGGTCAAAGAGATCTTTCATCGTAGCTGCTCTCGTCTTTGGGTAGATGATCTGCTACTGTTTCGCGCGCGCGGCCTCGATCGCGGCGATGTCGATCTTTCGCATCGTCATCATCGCGTTCATCGCGCGCCTGGCTGCGGCGCGATCCGGGTCCTGCGTCGCCGCCAGCAGCGCACGCGGGGTGATCTGCCACGAAAACCCCCAGCGGTCCTTGCACCAACCACACATGCTTTCCTGGCCGCCGTTGCCGACGATGGCGTTCCACAGGCGGTCGGTCTCGGCCTGGTCGTCGGTAAGGATCACAAAGCTGACCGTTTCGTTGGGGACGAACTTCGGACCACCGTTGAGGCCGATGAAATTGCGGCCGCAGACGGTAAACTCAACAATGAGTTCCTGGCCTTCGGGGCCGGATGGCGTATCAGTGGGCGAGGCGCTTATCTTCCCGACGTGGCTGTCGGGAAAGGTGGCGGCATAGAATTCGGCTGCTTCGCGGGCTTTGTCGTGGTCAAACCACAGGCAGGTGATCATCTTCTCGGACATGTGCTCTCTCCTTTCAGGTTTTCAAAACTCACCGTAAGTTCGGCAGCCGTTCTCCTGCGAGCGAAGAGCGGCTGCACCGGGCATGACGTACATCGCGGTTATGATTTTGGTCCCTGCATGAGAGCAAAGTGGCCGTTCTGGTCGTCTGTGGCCTGCAGGATGCGCGAGCCTCCGGGCACGTCCATGGGAGGCAGCGTTATTTCGCCGCCCGCTTCGATCACACGTTTCTGGGCCGTCTCGATGTCGTCGACGGTGAAGTAGAACTGCCAGTGTGGCGGAATATCTTCGGGCATACCGGGGCCTTTACGGTTCATCATTCCGCCGGTGTACAGAGGCTTGTCGGTCCGGAACGTTTGATAGGTACCCATGGGGCCCATGTCGTGCGCAAAGTCCTTCTGCCAGCCGTAATGCTTGGAGTAGTAGTCAAAAGCCGTTGCTTGATCATCGGTAAGTAGTTCGTGCCATCCCACATTACCCACCGCCATCTGATCCAGGCGTGGCGGAGCATCTTGCTTACCGGGTTCGAAGAGCAGGTATTTCACCTTTTGCGGATCCAGCACGACCGCGAAACGTCCGACGCCGGGGATATCCTGAGCCGGCTTCACAATAGTCCCGCCGTCGGCTGTTACAGCCTTCAGCTCTTCGTCGAGCTTCGCAGTGTGGATGTGACCCATCCATTGAGCAGGAAGCTCAGGCGCGCCAGCGCCAGCCCAGGTCATCATGCCACCGACATCCTTGCCGTCTTTACCAAAGAGCATGTATTTCATGCCCGGCATGCCGGAGTCTTTGATGTCCCAGCCGACGACTTTCTTGTAAAAGTTGACTGCCTTGTCCACGTCATTGGTTACGAGTTCGTACCAGATGAATCCGTCTGCCATGTTGCACCTTCCTTTTAGCGATGTGTCGCAATCAAGTAAACACTGTTCACATACGCTACCATCGAAAAGTGGATGCTGTCCACAAGCAGCCCTTTCCGCGATACACTCTTCTTTGAATAGACAATGAAAAAAAACGTCTCTATTGAGAAACGCAAGACTTTTCGTCATGGCGATCTGCGCAACGCGCTCGTCACGGCCGGGCTGGAGATGGCCCGTGCTGGAGGACCCAATGCAGTCATTCTGCGAGAGGCAACCCGGCAGGCGGGTGTCTCTCCGAATGCGGCTTACAGACATTTTGCTGGCCAGGCTGAGCTGCTGGATGCGGTACGGTCGGCATGCCTGTCGCGGGTCGCCGCGGCAATTGAAGATGAGATGAAGAAGTGTCGCCCAGGCCGAGATCCACAAGCGTTTGCACGAAAGGGTCTGCGTGCAGTGGGGATGGGATATTTAGGATTTGCGATGAGGGAGCCGGGAATGTTTCGCACGGCTTTTTCGGTTCCACCGGCAGTACATGAGCAAAATCTGGCGAACACCGCGTCGATGGGGCTGAACCCATTTCAACTGCTTTCGCTTGCTCTGGATCGCATGCAGAAGAGCGGCTTGCTCGGCAAACGGGATCGCAAAGATGCGGAGTATCTTGCGTGGTCAACAGTTCATGGGCTGGCACTTCTGGCGATCGAAGGACCATTGCATAAGATGCCGCAAGAGAGGGTGCTGGCGCTGGGCGAGCGACTGGTGGTCATGGTAGAACGAGGTTTGGCTGCCTAACCGCTATCTGAGGGTGCTGACGAGGTGCTGAAACTGTTTTTTGGGTGCCAAAGAGTGCTTTTGAGTGCTTTTTTTTCGCCATCGATGCGCATGTTTTCAGCGTCTCCGCAGCTCGTAATCGCATTGATCTATGCACTCATGCGGAGCGGCTCTGAATTCCAGGTGTATCGAGCACGGCTCTTATCTCGCGCATGAGTGCATCGGGTGTGAACGGCTTTTCCAGGTAGGCAAATTCTGAGGAGACTTCACCCATCTGTTCCAGCGAACGGTCTGCATAGCCTGAGATATAAAGGATTTTCATAGATGGGCGGATAGCACTGAGTTCGCGAGCCAGCTCGCGCCCGCTCATCTGCGGCATCACCATGTCGGTGATCATCAGATCGATCTCGGCCATATATTTCTCGGATAGCAGCAAGGCCTCGCGACCATCGCGCGCAGGGAAGACGGTGTAGCCCTTCGTCTCAAGAATATGGGTAAGCAGACTGCGAATGGCATCCTGGTCCTCTACCAGCAGAATTGTCTCCGAACCTGCCACTGATCCTGCATCTTCCGAGGGTGGCGCCGGTAATGCCGTTGCTTCTTCTATTTGCGGCATGTAAGTGTGAAAGCTGGTGCCAAACCCCGGCTCACTCTCAACTGCAATCATCCCCCCGGCCTGTTCCAACGTTCCATATACGGTGGCGAGTCCCAGACCTGTGCCCTTTCCCGGCTCCTTGGTCGTAAAAAATGGTTCAAAGATACGCGCCTGCGTCTCGGCATCCATTCCGCAGCCCGTATCGCTCACCGATAAGCGAACATATGCTCCCATCTTTATTTTTGGGTGCTGGCACACAAACTCTTCATCCAGGAAAACATTGGAAATGGATAGCGTCAGTTTGCCTCCTGTAGGCATCGCATCGCGCGCATTGATGACAAGATTCAAAATGGCCTGTTCGATTTGTCCCGGATCAGAACGCACAAAGCTTGGGGCTGCGTCTGTTTTCAGGATCAGCTCGATATCTTCACCCACCACACTTCGCATCATCTTCTCGAGTCCGCGAAGCAGCAACTGGAGCTCCAGCACTTGGTGTCGGGGCATCTGACGACGGCTGAAGGTCAACAAATTTCGCGTCAGCGAAGCCGCCTGCTCCGCGGCCTTCGAGATTTGCTCCACTTGCTCCAACTGCGGACCATTGCTGCGAAGCGTATTCTTCAACAACTCGCTATAGCCAATAATGATACCCAGGAGATTGTTGAAGTCATGCGCTACGCCCCCAGCCAGACGGCCGATTGCCTCCATCTTCTGCGACTGACGCAGCTCATCCTGCGCCTTCCGAAGCGCTTCTTCCGCCTGTTTCCGCTCAGTGATGTCCATGGTCGTCCCGATATACTCCTCTATTTCTCCGGCTGGACGGATCACAGGGCGACCGACAGTGAGGAGAATTCTGATCGAGCCATCCGCATGGACGATTTGATATTCGAGTGTGAATGCCCTCCTCTCCTGAGTTGCATTGTCAAGATATTGCTGAACGAAGGATCGATTCTCAAGGGGAACCCTTTCCCAGAACATGTTGAACGATAGTTCGGCCGTCGTGGGGTGAAAACCCAGAATCCGATAGTGCTCGTCCGACCAGAAGATCTTTCCCGTAACGAGGTTCCAGCCCCAGCTTCCCGTGTGACTTATTTGCTGCCCTTCTGCCAGAAAAGCTTCGCTGCGTCGCAGTTCCTCTTCTGCCCGCTTGCGGTCGAGGTTTTCCTGCTGCAGGTCCGCATAGAGGCGAGCATGTTCCAGTGAGATGGCAGCCTGTGATGCCAATATCTCGAGCACCGCAACCCGGTCTGAGGTAAAAACCTGAGGAGTTAGATTGTTCTCGAGATAGAGCGCACCCACAAGCTTGGCCTGCTTGACAATGGGCAGGCAAAGAATGGACTTGCAATGCAGCTGCCGCACATATGGATCTTCCGAGAACATGTTCCTGACTGAAGCATCATCCAGGATGACGCACTCCCGCGTCCGTATTACGTAATGAAGTGCAGACTCTGGAAGTTCGGAAACCGTGACAGCCGACTGACGGAGCATGACCTCGATGCGGCCTTGGCCCGTAGTGGCCTCGGCCTCGATCCGCGGTTCATCACCTCGCAGAAGAATCAGTAATCCACGCTCGGCTCCGGCATGCTCCACCGCGATTCGCATGAGTGTCTCAATCAGTCTGCTGAGGACAATTTGACTAGAGAGTGCTTGTGAGGCTTTCGTTACTGTCGCGACATCCAGTTGTTCCACGGGCGCGCCGATGGTGGCGGTCGGTGAGGTGGAAGTTCTTTCCTCTAGCCAAAGCGGGTATAGCTGGTCGAGCTGCTTCACCTTACCGAGTGCACCCCAGCGGAGGTAGCAATAGCGGGCGTTGCGTAAATAGGCGCGAGCAATTGTCTCTAAGCCCCGCGCCAGGTAGAACCGCACGGCGACTTCATGTGCCAATGCCTCGTTGTGGACGAAGCCGTTTTCGCGGGCCGTCTGAATCGCCTGCTCGTACAAGTGCATCGCGTCGAGGTTGCGGTTCTCGATGCGAGCGATCTCCGCGGCGAGCAGCGCCGCACGGTTGGCAAAATTCTCGGGGCAGTTCTCTGCCCACGCCTCGTTCTGCCTCTGGTGGGCAATCAAAGCCTCCAGATGCACTGGCCGCTCATCGGGCGAAGCTGTGTCGTACTTTGCTGCTCGCGTGAGGCCGCCATAGAAATGATATTCGGCTGCCTCAAAGAACGACGGCGACGTCCAGAGAAGTCGTCGCGTGTTCTGTGCTGCCTCGAGAGCGGAATCGTAGTCATTCGCGAAGACGCGCGCTTGCAGCTTGCGTACCCAATACCAGCATTCGGGGAGGGCCAAACGTGAATCACTCTGGAAATGATGTTCGAACCGCCTCTCGTCGAGGCCTTCTTCATTGAAGCAACCGAATTGTGGCGTCAGGCCGCGCAGAGTGCGAATCAGGCCGAGTTGCGCGGTGATGATGTCAATGACGAGGCCAAACCGCGCTTTGCGCGCGAATTCGAGCCCGTGCTCGGCCTCTCGCTGCACGTCGGGAAGCGGATCTCCAGTTGCGAGAAGATTCGTGTTCAGATTGTTGCAGCTATATGCCGCAAATGTGAGGTCTCCGATTTTGTTCGCGGCATCGAAGGCGCGACGCACCAACTCCCGGCCGGTCTGAACGTGCCTCGTCCAGGGCATAACCAAATTTCCGAAGGACATGTAGGCACGGGCCTGGTAGCGATGCAGCCCTCGCTTTTCCACCAGATCGTAGCCGAGCCTGCCAAATCGGAACCCGGCCTGGTAGTTGCCAAAGTGAGGTCCGAGAATCATGCCAAGCCAGACATAAGCGAAGCACGATCCGTCACTGTTGCCATACTCGAGGCTGAGATTGACCATTCGGCAAATCACCAGTGAGAACAGGTTCACATCTGTGAACAATGCTGGTGTTACCACCTCGGTCAGAACATTAAGGGTTGCGCAGATCTCCGGGTCGTTCATCAACGGCAAGTCAACCAGTTCCTCGATGGAGCGGCCCGCGAGCTGTCGCCATATCTGCTCGTATTCCTGCCTGACTTCGTCATTTGTGGGATGCGGCGACCAGTGAACTCCTTTGTGCCGTTGAAAATCGAGACACACCTCGACGCCGCGATCACTCAGATCCAGCGTCGTATAGAGCGTCAAACGCAGGCAGGCGACGGATGCGACATCGAGAAGGTTCCCTGCGCGCTGAGAAAGCATCGTAAGCCGCTCCTCCGCTGCGGCCATTTCTGCGGTCAGCAGCTCGCACTCGGCCCGGTGGTACTCGAGCGCAAAGATGAGTTCGTAGCGCCGCTCCCAACTGTCCTCCGCCAGCAGCTTGCGGCCGACGCCGAGATAACTCAGCGCTGAGGTGTAGGCCGTTGAAGCCTTGGCGCGTTTGCCAGCAATCAGGTTGAGCTCGGCGACCCGCTCGCGTTCCTCCCGTAGCTCGATCAATGGGGCGCCTTGATTGAGCTGATTCACAATCTCGAAGATTTTCTCCTCGATCTCGTCTGGTGCCGTCCGTGACGCGAGCACTCGGCCGATACGAAGGTGTGCCGCCGCCCGCTCTCCCTCGGGGATGAGCGCATAGGCTGCCTCCTGAACGCGGTCGTGGAGGAACGCATAGGAGCCGTTCATTCGGAGGAGCAGCCCCGTGCGAGTGGCCTCCCAGAGTGCCTTGTGGATCTCCTCTTCTGGTTCCTCGTGAACGAGAGTCAGTGTGGCGGTTTCGACCACGTTCCCGAGACAGGCGAGTTGCTTGAGTGCCTCCTGTGTTGTGTCGGGGAACCGCTTCAGCTTCCCGACCATGAGATCCACCACATTGTCGGTGAAGCCCTTGCCACGGATACGGGCCAGATCCCAAATCCAGCTTGCCGACACCGGGTCGAACGAGAGCAGGTGCTCATCTACCAGGGCGGTCAGGAACTGGATCGCGAAGAACGGATTGCCCACGGTCTTCGCATGCACCAGCTCCGCGAGGGGGCGGTCGCGCTCGCGGTCGCAGTGCAGGGTATCGGCGACAAGACGGCCCACATCGTCGAGAGCAAGGGGAGCCAGCACGATCTCGTGCACCTGCGCTCCGGACTTACGGATCGCCTGGAGCGTGCGCATCAAGGGATGCGAGGGATTAACCTCATTGTCTCGGTAGGCGCCAATGAGCAGCAGATATCGAACCTCAGGGTGGGTGACCAGATCCTCCATCAGTGCAAGGGTCGCCGCGTCAAGCCATTGCAAATCATCGAGGAACAGCGCGAGCGGATGCTCCGGCCGAGCAAACACCCCGAGGAAGTTTCGGAACACCATCTGAAAGCGGAATTGCGCGGCCTGGGGCGGAAGGTCCGCAACGGGCGGCTGTTCCCCGATGATGAGCTCGAGCTCAGAAATAAGATTTACCATCAGTTGTCCGCTCGCTCCCAGCGCCTCCTGCAGCGCGTTCCGCCAGCGACTCACCTCTGCATCGCTCTTACCCAGGATTTGGCGGACCAAGGTCTGAAAGGCCTGTGCCAAGGTGGCGTATGGTACGTTTCGCTTGTACTGGTCGAACTTGCCGGCAGCAAACAGGCCCCGCGGTGGGACCAGCGCCTTGTGCAGTTCGTTTACGACCGAAGACTTGCCGATCCCCGAATAGCCGGACACCAACACGAGTTCCGCCGTGCCCCGAGCCACGACTCGGTCAAACGCCGCAAGCAGGTCTGAGATCTCGGGTTCCCGGCCGTACAGCTTCTCCGGAATCAGCAACCGGTCCGACGCGTCGTGCACGCCCAGCGGGAAGGGCGCGATGCCTCCCCCGGTCTCCCATTCCTTGAGGCAGCGCCGCAGGTCGGCTTCTACACCTGCAGCGGTCTGATATCGTTCCTCGGCAGTTTTGGCGAGCAGCTTTATGATGATCGCCGAAACTGGCTCCGGAATACTTTTCACCCGCTCGTGGGGAGGCACCGGCTGGCGCGCGATGTGACAGTGGACCCACTCCAAGGGATCGGCGGCTGTGAACGGCAGCACGCCGGTCAGCATCTCGTAGAACGTGACGCCCAGCGCGTAGAGGTCGCTGCGGGCATCAATGGAACGGTTCATACGCCCGGTCTGTTCGGGTGCCATGTAGGCCAGCGTTCCGGCGATAACTTCCGGCGGCACAGGCGCTTGGCGTTCGCGCGGCAGGCGGGAGGCAATGCCGAAGCCCAGCAGCCGGACAGCGCCGGTCTTCGACTCGACGAGGATGTTGGCCGGCTTGAGATCTTTGTGGATGAGACCGCGCTCATGCAATCGTGCGAGCGCCGCCGAAAGCGCGATGGCAATATGCAGGAAGTCTGTCAATTCCAGCGGTTGCCCGAGCAGGTGATCCAAGAACTCACCACCGGGGTCCGCGAGCATTAGCATCGGACGGCCATCCTGACGCAGGACTTGCAGCGGTCGAAGCGCCCATTCCGGAGCAAGTTCGTCCTTCAGACTATACTCATGTTCTAGCCGCCTAAGGCTTTCCGTTCCCGGATGTTCAGAGGCAAGGGTTAACAACAAAATCGCGGCACCATCAGCTCCACGCCCCCGATAGAGCACGAACTCTGAATCTTGCCGTACCGCCGCCAGCTGCCAACCGAAAGGTGGTCTTGTCGTGCCGGAATGAGAAGAGGTTGCCAACGGCTACACCTCAGGTGACAATTTGATCACGCTATTGAGGACCATTGTCAAGTACTTGCTACCAGCAACCGTGGTTGTTCCAGTGCTATTTTCAAGATGGCGTCGGAACCCATGATTTATAGACGGTGATTCCTCAGATAGCCGGGGTCTCTGAGGAGCATCTCAAGACACTCAGGTAATTTCCGGTTGGCCGGCTGGTTTGGTGGCCGTCGCGGATTAGGTGCGAGAAGCCGGCTTGTAGGAAGTCACGGTCACTCCCGAGTGACGGTAGGACTCTATCGGAACCACTCCACCTGCACATGATCCATGGCGAGACGGCCTGTTCGGCCCAGATAGGCTTCATCGAGAGACAAAGGTTCGATGAGGTCCGTATGCCGCTGAAAAATTGCGCGCACAGCAGACGAAGCGGCTTTGTAACGCACGAAATCAGGCGGAATGAAGATCGCTTCAGGACAAGGTCGCTCAGCCCGCACCGCCGCATCGCAGATCGGACGCCGTAGCGGCGGGCCTCATAGGAGGCGGCGCAGACCACCGAACGGTTGCCGCGCCACGCGACCACGACCGGCTTACCGCGAAGCGCTGGATCGTCTCGTTGTTCTACCGAGGCGTAGAACGCATCCATGTCCACGTGAACGATCTTGCGAAGGAGAGCAGAGGTGTCATCGGCGACTACGTGTTGGGCGGCGGATGCTGTCATCGTTCCCCACTGGCACACTACTCCTTGCAGTCTTCACACGTTGCGTAATGCGCAGTGAAAGGGTCCCACTCCGCGATACCAGCGAAGGCGGATGTATGGAGATCGGTGAAGTCCTGCACTTGAAGAAAGGCGTAATCGTTGGGGCGCATCTCTTCAAATCGGCGCAGCGGTTCCAACCCAACTGGACAAGCAGGAAGGTCACTGTCTGTCCATACCGGACCAGTTGAGTTTTGAGGTTGTCTGGTCAGTGAAATTACCTCGCATCCATTCAACCACATTCGCCTCTTATTCGCCTAGCTGGTCAAGTGAGATCTGATCGAAACCTCCATCTAGGAGGAAGTCTCCTTCCTCGCTTCAACGCATGGCGTCTTGCGCCCTCCTACTGATGTTCTGGAGGAGAGCTTGCCGGTTCCTTGGTGAGAGTCTCCCCCGACAATTGGGCAACAGGCTTGTTCACCTCAGTCATATCCATCTTTATTGACGAGTACTTTAGAGAGGCCATGTGCGTCCCGTCACGATTGCACATTTCGGTGCAAATCGCGGACTGCCTTTTGGTCCGAGATGATCTGCGACAGGGTGATGGGGATGCCATGCTTGCTGAAGGCATCGTCCAGTTAAGAATGTCGATATCGATATTGATATTTTTGATTTATTTTTTTGGGAGGGGCCAGAACTTGAGGCGGGCAGCAGACGCAGGGTCCTCGGATGACCTTGGCGGCTGAGAGCCGGGCGGCAGGCTGGGGGAGAATGGTACTCGGGAGAAGTCCGGGAGTGAAATCAGCCGTTCAGATGAACAAAGTTGCGGGCCGCTCGCGTGCACAGCGGTTGGTCATCGTCGACGGCAAAGATCTGTCAACTACGCGGAGGTCGATCGTCTTACAATCTCGGTTTGAGGACCTAAAGGAGAAGAGAATGGCGCAGGACAATGCCACGATCGTCCGCGGCTTTGTGGACGAAGTGATCACACGAGGAAACATCGAAGCGGCAGCGCAATATGTCTGGGAAGACGTGATTGAGCAGGTTCCACTGCCAGGGCAGGGTCCCGGACTTGACGGCCTGAAAGACATCCTTCGCGCCATGCGTGCCGGTTTTCCTGATATCGTCTTCTCCATCCAGGAACAAATCACGGAACATGATAAAGTCGCCAGCCGCTTCGAATGGACTGGAACCCACCGTGGGACATTTCTCGGCATTCCTGCAACAGGACGTCCTGTTCGCGTCTGGGGGATTGTCATCGACCGCCTGGAGGATGGCCGTATCAAGGACACCCGCATCCTCATGGATACTCTCGGCCTAATGGGCCAACTGGGTGTCCTGCCTCCTCCGGCCACACCTTAAAGCCGCGACATAAGAGAGCATTTCGGGCTCACCATCGGTATGGTGAGCCCGAGAATCGTTCTTCTGCGCCATGAGAATCGTTCTGGCTTCAGCAGATGCCCTAGTGTTACTTCGGCGTCACGCGGAACACACCACCAGGCCTGGCATCCTCCAGCATCCACAGCGCGCCATCAGGAGCAACCTCCACGTCGCGGATGCGGTGACCGACATCCCAGCGTTCGGCAGGCTTGGCCCCACCCTTACCGTCGAAGGTAATGTGGTTGAGTGTCTTGCTCCCCATGCCGCTCACGAGAGCAGAGCCCTGCCACTGCGGAAACATTGCGCCGTGATAGAACATGAGGTTGCCTGGCGCGATGACCGGCGTCCAGTAGATGACGGGCTTGGTCAGGTCAGGGCGCGTATCCGGACTGGGGATCGGCACACCATCGTAGTTGGTCGCGTAGGAGACCAGCGGCCAGCCATAGTTCTTGCCGGGTTCGATCAGGTTCAGCTCATCGCCGCCGTTCGGGCCATGCTCAATTTCCCACAACCGTCCGTCAGGCGCGAAGGCCAGACCATAGGGCGTACGGTGTCCGCTGCTCCAGGTCTCGGCCGGCGTCAGATTCGGTCCGGGAAAGGTATAAGTTTTCACGACTGGAGCAGTCTTCGCCGCTTCGGTATTCTCCGGTGGGTCAATCACGGGCACGCTGGCCGCGCCGGTCTTCCCAGCCATCGGATTGCCTGGAGCAGGCTTTCCATCCAACGTCAGGCGCAGAATTTTGCCGAGTGGTTGGTTAGGATCCTGAGCCGGCGTCATGCGCTGCCGCTCGCCAACGGTAAGGAACAGATAGCGGCCATCCGGGGAAAAGGCTATCTGTGCACCGAACTGTCCGCCCTCGCCCCTCTCGCCATCGCGCCAGATCACCTTGAGCCCTTCGAGACTCGCCGAATCCTGGCCCAGCGCCAGCCTGGCTCGTGCAAGAGCCAGACTCGAACCGCCCTCGCCCGGCTCCGAATAGGTGAGGTAGACACTGTGATCCTTGGCGTAGTGCGGCGAGAGAAAGACGCCCAGCATCCCGCCTTGTCCCTTATTAAGGGAGGCCGGCACATTCGCGACAGGCGTCTTGGCTCCCTGCTGCGTTACCAATTGCATACCGCCGACCTTCTCGGTGATCAGCATGCGCCCATCGGGCAGGAAGGCAATGCGCCAGGGCAGATTGAGGGTCGTTACCTGGACCATGTTGAAAGGTAGGCCAGGCTCGGGTTGCTGCTCGCCTGCATTCATCTGCGCATCTGCTTGGGTCGCCGCCAGGGCCAAAAAGAGCCCCGCGATCACTAACTGTTTCATCTCATCTCCCTCGATCTGTACTGATTGGTTCGGCATAGCAACTTTAAATCATCTTCTCTTCGCGGTGTTCCTCACTGCTCAGCTCCCTTGTCGCGGAGCCGGTGCCGAACTGGCACAACTACTGTCTGGTGCACTTCCGTGCAAAACACTTGGCAGCTTCCGTAGAGCAGAGCCCGTTTACCCTACTTTGCAAATTTCCAGGCACTGAACGAAATGGGAAGACCGATCATCAGCATATGTACCAACAGACCCTGGGTCAGATCCAACGGAAGCTGCACAGCGCCGTGTTGGCGCCGATGCCGAGGGCAAGCGTCACGATTGCCCTCACTTATTCCGATCAACGCTTCATTTAACAAACACAGCGAACGTCAAAAGCATTCAAGACGCTTGTGATGTTTCCCTGGGAGCGTGTTGCATAAGGGACGGTATCTGATCGAGAGTACAGACGTTTTGTTTGCTTTTTATTGCGAGGTGTGATGCAAAAATGCCACTATGTTGCACGCGGACATCGGAAGGGGAACATCATGATAACGTCTACTGTATTTTGGTCGTCGTTTGCGGGGTTGGCCCTACTTATCCTGGGGTCGATCAACATCCGAAGGGACTTGAAGACGCCCGACTGGCCCGACAAGCTGATTTTATTGGGGTCCGTATTCGTCGCTGCTCCTTTGGCGGTCTTCGGAACTGAACATCTTGTCTCAAGCCAATCTATTTCACAAGTCATTCCGGACTGGATGCCGGCACGCTTGTTCTGGACGTATTTTGTCGGCCTGGCCCTTTTGGCAGCGGCCTTCAGTCTCGCCCTCAGACGCTATGTGCGGTGGTCCGCTCCGTTACTCTCGATCATGTTTCTCCTCTTCGTGCTCTTGATACACGTACCCGGAGTCATCGCGCACCCGCGAGACAGAATTTTCTGGATCGTGATGTTACGAGACCTCGCCTTTGGTGGGGGCGCGCTGGCACTCGCCGGAGATGCAAATCGACAAGCTGGTCTTGACGCCGCCAATCGGTGGATCGTCCTTGGACGTATGTGTGTTGCCGTATCTTTGATCGTATTTGGATTCGAACATTTCCTGCATCCAGAGTTTGTCCTCGGTGTCCCCCTTGGCAAACTAACACCGCTCTGGATTCCATTGCGTCTTTTCTGGGCCTATCCCGTGGGCGCTCTGCTCGTGGTTTCAGGGGCTGCGCTGTTGCTCAATGCAAAACCCCGTCTTGCTGCGTGTTGCGTTGGTCTCATGATGACCCTGCTTACATTGTTTTTCTATCTTCCAATATGGGTCATGAGCCAAGGGTCTTCGCCGGCGATAGAAGGGTTGAACTATGTGGCCGATACGCTGCTCTTTGGCGGAGCAGCATTCCTCGTAGCGATGGCGACTCCCAAAGACAGTCACGCCGAACAATCTCCATCGTCGACGGACGCGCGTTCCGTCTTCAAAGTTGCGAACGCCGAATGAAGATCGGACTCAGGGCTTCGGCTCCGCGGCAAGGGAAGTTGGTACGTGCAGGCCCAGCGCGGAAAGCGTTTCTGGAGTATTCAAAAACACAGACGGTGACTCTCCTTTCCCCTTGCATCGAATCCCTCCCCCGAAAGAATCGATGCAGTGTTCTTAGAGAATCACCGCTTGAAAAGAAGCATAACGTGTCTGGCGGCATAAGCTACAGCTCTTGAGTAACGAACGGCCAAGTTGTGGTAACTGCGGTTGGTAATAGGAAATACGCGCACTCCATTAGTGTCGGCGCGCGGTCAGAATCTGGTCGAGGGGATGCCCATCCATGTTCTTCATCTCGATTCCCAGGAGTGCGGCAACCCATGCGTCCCAAATTTGTTTCCCCTTTTCCTCCCGCAACCATCCGTTCTGGCGCAGCGTGACGTTCGGGTAAATAGTGTGCTCAACCTGCCTAAATCCGTGATCGGAGACGATCAGGAAGGTCGTGCGACTAGCTTGCAAATCCGTGCCGTGTTCCCAGATGGAGAAGTGCTGATCAATTAATTTCACGATACTCCGTAGAGAGTGTCGACGGAATGATCTGTTCATTCCATCGAAGCGAACGGGCGTGCATATCGGACGTTGGACTGCTGGTTTAGCCGAAAATTCCGTCCCAACGAGCCCGGAGGTCGTAACTTCAGCTTGAAGATCGTTTGTCTATCGCGGAGTAGATGGCGCAAACATCAGAGCGATTGGGAAAGCGGAAAGCCGCAAAGTCGCGGTCCGACATTTCCAGATACTCTTCCCTCACCTTGTGTAACCATTGGCTGGCCTCGAGGACGTGGCCGAACTCGGGGCGCAGATACACCAGATACACTTCGCGCGGATACTGCTCGATCGACTGCTCAAGGTTTGCGATCGCTCGCTCGAAGACAGGGCCGACGAACGGATGCCACATGAAGATCACCAGCGGTTCACTCGGAAACACAAAGTCACGAACATCGGACAGGACGCACTCTACCTTGTGACATTGGCGCGATGCCGGCTGGTAGAGCGAGATATTACGATTGGCGATCTCCTGCAATTCCGGGACAAACTCAACCCCAATCACTTGCTGGAAGGGATAGTTGGAAGCCAGAAGGAGAACGCGTCCTTTCCCCGCACCCAGGTCGACGAAGGTAAAGCGTTTGAGATCGACATCCAGTTTCGCCATCGCCTGCTCAAAGAGAGATGGGGCGGATGCGTAGTAGCCAGTGTTGTGAATGTTTGGCTTGCGATTGCGATCTCGCAGCTTTTCAGCCCAGATCATTCCACTGGTATCTGTGCCAAACTCAGCGTCAAACGGGTGGATTTCAGAAACGTGTCTTGAGGGCCCATTCGCGCGAGCGTATCCCTCTTTGATTTTTGCCGGTACTGCTGCGAAGGCTCCAACAACCCCATGTTTTGAAATAGCACGCCGCAGCTTGAAGGCAAGATGATCAAAAATCAAGAGGCCCTCCAAGCACTCGCCGCAGTCTAAGATCCTGCCAACAAGTTTAGCTCATCATGTACGAGCGATGGAGCAACTCAATGCAGTCCAGCAAGACGGAAGGATCGGCAACACGCAAACGATCTCACCCAACACTCTGAACGAAACCAACGGACAATTCACAATAGGGAACGCACGGGTTCACAGGGCTTGCCCTCTTACTCGCCTGCATAGCAAGCATGGCGCAGACCCCTCCTGGCCGGCGCCTACCCTCGGCGTTGAACACCCAAGGTGTGAAGAAACCGAGGGTGCCCCATTCGCGGCACTTCGGGCTCCATGAAAATTGTTAAGGGTTTATTACAGAAGGAACAAAAAACAGAAACGGCAACTCTCCTGGTTACACTTCAGCAAGTCCCTCCCCCGAAAGAATCGCTGAAGTGTTTCGCGGAGAATCGCCGCTTGAAAAGAGCATAGCGCGTCTGCAGGCATAAGCTACGGTTCTTGAGTAACAGACGGGTAAATTGTGGTAACTCCAGGTGGTAATCGCGACGACGCACTCCTTCTACGCGGCTCAATGGGTCATAGCGTAAACCACATAATTCAATCCGACACGCATGCCAAGGTCAGAGAATTTGAGCGGATACTGTGGAGTGTCTGACCATTCCCACGAATCCCCAATATCGGAATTCAGAGAGATTGCCACCATCACGCGCCCTTTGTCGTCGTAGATGCCCTGCCAGCGCGCGACCTTGCCGTCAGCTTTGTATCCGGTGTTGAGATGCTCCGCACCGGTAATCCGGTAACGATCGTCAAGATCGAAGACGGTGTGGAAGATGGGATCGCTATCGGGGATGTCTACTATGGGGCGGTCAGGAAAAACCCGCTGCATGGTTTGCTCAAACCACGCCTGTTCCTCGGAACCGTGAAAATCATCGGCCATGAAAAAGCCACCACGCAATAGGTAATCGCGTAGCTTCCGCGTCTGAGCGTCCGTCAGCCCCCACTCGCCTACCTGGACTGCATAGAGCCACGGCCAGTTATAAACTTCATCCCCGTCATCAAGACTGACCGGCTGCTCCACGGAACGGGCGTCGACCCGGCTCAGTCGTTTCACCGACTGCGCGAAGGCCCGGTCGGCGCGTGGATAGTCCTGAGTCCAGAGGGAGAGACCTTGTCGCCAGTCGCCGTCGAACCGGCCACGGTAGCCGTCCAGAGGGCCCGGGGGATACATGAGTCGAGCGAAGGTCCACTCTGCCGGGCGGCGCCAATCGGCTGGCAGTGGTATTTCACCGTATTCAACCGACGGATACTCACGGAAGGGGCGCTGCGCGTAGAGCACTCCGATTAAAATTGCTGCAGCGAGCAGAACACAACAGGTCTGGACCACGCGGCGCCTGGTTCTCATCGCAAGCCACCGACGATGGCGGAGTTCCACACACCCCTATTCTCCACCCTTCCAGCCGCGTCTTTCCACCTCTGGCGGCAAACGCGCCAGATACCCTGATTTCCTGCACGCCGCCCCGTCCAGAGCAGCGTGTGCGCCTTTCTTTAACAGGAAATCAGGGTGGTACGCTCTACACTACGCTTTCACCCGTGCCAGCTTGGTGATGCGGCCGGACTCATTCCAGTCGGAAATGTAGATATTGGCGTTCTGATCGACGAAGCACCCATGCGCGGCGGTGAAGGTAGTCGACGCGATATCGCCAGGAGCAACCTTGTAGTTGGCCCACTGATCTTTGCGCGGGTTGTCACCGAGAAACGCAACCGGCACATTGTCCTTGTCCAGAATCGTAACGCGGCCTTCCAACTCAGAGACCACGGCATAGTCACCCCAGAAACTCACCTGGCAGGGGCGACGCATATGAAACGTGACGTTGCGTACAAACTTGCCGTCGAAGTCGTAGTGGCTCAGGCGCCTGTTTTCGCGATCGCAGACCAGCAGGAGCGGTTGATCGTAACGCATATCGACTGCAAGCCCATGGCTGCAGTTGCACATTCCATCGTCAGTGCCCTTGCCTGAGTAGCTGGCCTTGTAGTTCCCTGCTTTGTCGAAGCGGAAAATACGTGAGTCTCCGTAACCGTTGGCGATAAAGATCGATCCGTCGGGAGCCGGCACAGCGGCCGTGATGCGCCATTCATTCGGTTTGTGGAAGCCGGCTTCACTCGGAGCCGTGATCTTCTGCACGACGGTTCCGTCTGGCTTGATCTTGATAAAGAGCCAGTTCTCCTGCGGAGTTCCCTTCTGTACCGTGGCGTAAAAATACTCTTCCCCGCCTTCGTTGGCATAGACGAGCGAATGGATCTCGGGATACCCGGTCGCGATCGTCTTAACCAACTTTCCATCTTGGTCGTATACGAGTACGCCAGTCTCACTCTGCGTGCTGACATAAACATGCCCGGCTTTGTCAGTGGCGACCCCGCCATGCGTGCCGCCGAATGCCTTGCCTGGAGGCAGTTGGCCCCAGCTCGAAACAATGTGATAGGTCCATTCGCCATTGCCGGTCTGCAACGTAGATGAGGCCAAAGAGTGTCCCTCCGTTCTTGTATCCGCGTACGTTTTGGAGCCGATCAGGCTCCCCATGGCAGCAACTCCTGTCATTGCAAAAAACTCTCGACGCTTCATGGTTCGTTCCTCGCTGTAGATGGAGATTCCGCTGCGACAGCCAATGCAGGCTCAGCCGGTGTGTTGTACAGATAGAGATGACGCAGGCTTTTCATCCCACTGAGCGGCGCGATCGACGCCTTCGTGACCTGCGTGCTGCTGAGATTGAGATAACGCAATTGTGATAGCTGCGTAAGTTTATCGAGCCCCGCACCTGTGATCGCTGTTGCTTCGAGATGGAGGGCTCGCAGATGCGTGAACTTAGCCAGGGTAGCCAGAGACGCGTCCGTGACGGCGGTTCGTCCCAGCTCAACTTCCACGATGAAACCTGCGTACGGCAGAAAGGTTCCCAATTGGGCATCGCCGAATGATCGACCTGCGTCCACGGTATTCAAGATGAGACCATCTCCAGGATTCTTTGAGACAGGCACAAGTGTAACGCCTGCGGCCTTCGCGGTCCTGGAGAGTTCGCTCATTTTGCTGCTGTAGCCGGGCACCGGAGGCGGAGGTGGCTCCTCTTCGTGCACAGAGATACCGGCAAGTGAGGGCGCGGAAGGCGACGCTCCCTGCTGTATCCAGGCCTTGATCCAGGCGATCTCCTCCGGCTTCAGCGCGGGTTTCCCCTCTGAGGGCATAGCCTTCTTGTCGTCATGCGGGAGCGTGATGCGCGTGAGCAGCATGCTTCGGTCGGGCTGCCCCGGAATGATGACCGCGCCATCGACGCCGCCCCGCATCAAACGGTCGTAGGAGTCGAGGCGCAGGCCGCCTTTAACCTTCTCTTCCCCGTGGCAAACGACGCAGTTGGTATCGAGCACCGGGTAGAGATGCCTGGTATAGAACGAGTCAGGGTAGGCGGCGGTCTTGGCCTGCACCAGGTGAATGGCAGCCAGGCGTCTCAGCGGCCTAGGCAGATACTCGGTCAGATAGTTGTTGCCGTGCGTGAGTGAGCCACCCTGGTGGGCTGTCCACGCGAGCAGCAACAGCACACTGCCGAGGCATGCCGGATAGAGCCAACGTGGGCCGAACGAGTCTGTGCGGACCAGGGCGCAGAGCAGAACGGCGATGGTGAGTGCAATGCCGCCCCACATGTGGCGAGCCACGCCCGAGCCCGCTTCTCCACTGCCGTAGGCCAGCAGATAGCCAAGGCCGAGCGCGAGCAGACAGCTAAAGAAGCTCAACGACAAGACGAAGCTAGCTGCCTCATGCAGCGCGGGGCGAACTCTGCCTGCAAGTTCAAGTAATGGAACGAGCAGGATCAACCCGATGGGGAGATGCACGGCCAACGGGTGAAAACGCCCGAAGAACTGTTGCCAGTCAGCGTGCGGCTTTCCGTCGAGCCTGAAGACAATGGGAAGCAGCAGGAGCAGCACGCTCCCTGCGAGCGATGCCACCCAAACCAGCCTCGCGGGCCGGCCGTTCGAAAAAACTCTGTTCACTCCCAATGACAAGGCCTTTAAGAAACAGTTTCCCAGTTACTTTGCTTCGCTTGCGTTGCAAGGTGTGGCTTTCTTTGGCGGAAAACCACGTGAAGCGCTTTCTGTACACCTACTGGGAACCGGCTCGCAGTTTCGACTACGCAAGCAGGTTGGTGACCACGCTCGCAGGCGTCGTGCCGGTGAGCTTTTGATCCAACCCCTGGAATTTGTACGTCAGTTTATTGTGATCGATTCCCAGGCAGTGCAGGACGGTTGCGTTGAAGTCGCGCACATGCACAGGATCCTTTACTACGTTGTAGCTGTAGTCATCGGTCTCGCCATAGGTGATGCCCGGCCTCACGCCACCCCCTGCCATCCAGGTGGTGAAGCAGCGAGGGTGGTGGTCACGCCCATAATTCTCTGGCGAATGGTCTCCCTGGCTGTAAACAGTGCGACCGAATTCCCCGCCCCAAATCACCAGCGTGTCGTCAAGCAGACCGCGCTGCTTGAGATCGGTGACCAATGCGTAGGTAGCACGATCGGTTTCCTGGCACAGCACGGGCAGAATGCCGGTGACATCCGCATGCACGTCCCAACCGCGTTTGTAAATCTGGGTAAAGCGGACGCCCCGCTCAGCCATCCGGCGCGCCATGAGGCAATTGTAGGCATAGGTTCCGGGCTCACGAGCGTCTGGACCGTAAAGGTCCCAGGTGGACTGTGGCTCGTTACTCATATCGGTCAGCTCGGGCACAGAGGCCTGCATACGATACGCCATCTCGTATTGAGAGATGCGCGAGTTGGTTTCCGGGTCGCCCAGTTCCTCGTAGGTTTGGCGATTGAGCTCATTCACCGCATCGAGCATCTTGCGACGCACATCCCGATTTACGCCCTTGGGGTCGGTGAGATAGAGAACCGGGTCACCTGCGGAACGCAAACCGACGCCAGCGTACTCCGAAGACAGGAAACCGCTGCTCCACAACCGCGACGAGACCGGCTGATTGTTTTCTTTCGGATTCAGCTTGCTCAGCAGCACCATGAAGGTCGGCAGATTGTCGTTCATGCTGCCGAGGCCATAGGAGAGCCACGCGCCAAGGCATGGTTTGCCGGCATTCATGTTGCCGGTATTCAGCAGCATGATCGCCGGCTCGTGGTTGATGGCGTCGGTGTTGGTCGACTTGACGATGGTGAGGTCATCGACCATGCGCGCCGTGTAGGGGAGCAGATCGCTCACCCATGCCCCGCTCTTGCCGTACTGCTTGAACGCCCAGTGGGAAGGCGCGATGGGAAAGCGCGCCTGGCCCGCGGTCATACCGGTGAGCTGCTGCGCTCCGCGTACCGAGTCAGGAATGTCTTTGTCGTAAAGCTGGGCCAGGTTCGGCTTGTAATCGAGCAGGTCCATCTGCGGTGGGCCACCCGACATGAAGAGGTAGATGGCGCGCTTGGCCTTGGGAGCGAAGTGAGGCAGCTTGAGACTCTCGGGAGACGGTATGGTCACGTTTGCAGCCCGGGCATTGCCGGAAAAGATCTTGTCACCGGCGAGCGAGGCCAGGGCTGCCCAGCCGAGCGCCTTGCCGGCGCGCCCCAGGAAATGCCGCCGTGTCTCGAGCGCAGCCCACTCCGCCTTGAGTCCCTCGGCGATGGGCAGGTCCATGATCGTAGGACCATTGTCAGGATCGGTGCAAAGCGGGTGTTGCTTCACGGTGTTTCTCCTTAAACCGGGTTCCTACTTGTTCAACGTCTCATCCAGGTTGAATACTTCGCTCACGACCATGGTCCAGGCGGCAAGTTCCGGCGGAGGAATCGAGCCATCGTGTGGCTTTTCCCCAACCGCAATCAGGTCACGCGCCGCGGCAGGGTCTGCCTTGTAGTGTTGCTCCATCTGCGTTAAGGATTGCTGCAACACCGATTCCATCCTGGGTGTGGGGTCGTGGGCGAGCACCAGCTCGCTGAGATATTTGATGCGCTGCTCGGGCTGCTTTCCACCTTGCTTGATCAGACGCTCGGCGAGAGCACGCGACGCCTCCACCCATTGCGGATCATTCATGGTGACCAATGCCTGCAGCGGCGTGTCGGTGCGCTGACGGCGCGTGCAGGCGGTGTCGCGCGTGGGAGCGTCGAAGGAGTCCATATCCGGCGGCATGGCCATGCGCTTCCAATAGGTGTACAGACTGCGCCGATAGAGCGCGTCGCCATGGTCCTGCTTGTAAGTTGTAGTGTCGCTCGACGGGTAGCCGACGGACTCCCAGACGTTGGCAGGCTGGTACGTCTTAACGCTGGGGCCACCGATTTTGTTCACCAGCAGTCCGCTCGATTGGAGAGCAATATCGCGCAGCATCTCCGCATCCATACGGAAGCGCGGGCCGTGGGCCAGGAGAAGATTCTTCGGGTCACGGGCCAACTGATCGGAGTTCGCTTTTCCGCTCTGGCGGTAGGTTTGCGACATGACCATGAGCTTGTACATGTGCTTCATGTCCCATCCGCTTTCGCGGAATTCCACGGCTAGCCAGTCGAGCAATTCAGGATGCGAAGGCCGCTGCCCCATGATGCCGAAGTCTTCCGTGGTCTCAACCAGGCCGGCGCCGAAGAGCTCATTCCACATGCGATTGACGGTGACGCGCGCGGTTAAAGGATTGTCTTTGCTGACCGTCCACTCGGCGAGCGCCCGGCGATTGTGCGGCATGCCTGCGGGCAGAGGCGGAAGAAAGTGAGGCGTGTTGGCCTCTACCCGCTCCTTGCGTGCCGTGTAGATGCCGCGATTCAGAATGTCGGCATAAGCGAGCGACGGCCTTTCCTGCGCCACGAGGGATATATCGCCCCCCTCAGAGAGCTTAGCCAGTTCGGCATCCATCTGTTTCACCTGGGCGCGAATGGCCTTGGCCGATTGGTCCACTTCGGTGAAATAGAACTGCGTCACAGCGTGGAATTGATCCGCGTCCCACTGGCCCATCGGCTTGCGGGTGATCTCGGCGACGTAGTCTTCAAGCGGCAGCCGCTTTGCTTCTTCCGGGGTAAGCGCCCGCGCATAGAGGCGAAGATCCTGGTAGCGGGTATCGCGCGCCGGCTGCTCATCGGGAGACTTGCGGCCAAGCTGCAGCGGCGCCGCGGTGCGCATGGAGCTACCACCCAGTGTGTCGGAAACGACCTTGGTCGCAACTGGCAATCCATTGACGTATAGCTTCAGGCCCGCAGCATGACCCGAACCGTCATAGGTAAAGAAAAGGTGATCCCAGTGGCCGTCGGTAGGCAACGCATCAATGGCTGCGATCTTGATGCCCCGCATCGGCGTCATGTCTTTGGGGACAATTACCTTAGGAAGGGCAACTTTTTTCTCTGGCTTCTTCGGCTCGCCTTTTTTCTTGTCACCCTTTTTCGGCTTGCGTTTCACCGGTTCTTCTTTGGGCGCCTGATCGTTCAGAGCGACTCTGATGATGCCGTTGTTCGCCGTGATGGCCCATCCCCGATCATGCTGGGTCGCATCCATCTTCGACAACAGCACACCAGACACCTCGGAAGAGGTGAAGTTGGGTGCGGAGCGCAACATGAACCAACCACCGCTTGAAAAAGCCTGGTTACCTTCAAAGTCGCCAAGCTGGCCCAGATCTACCCGGGTGCTGGTATCCATGCGGAAGTCGGGCCACAGCCAGGTGGTTTCGCCCCACTGCGGTTTGAACTTGCCCAGGGCAAAGGTCCGCGGGTTGGCGTTGGGCGCTGAGTTCCTGAGCACATCGCCGCCGCCTTCATCGAGCCGGAGGCGAAGCTGAAGCTTTTCCGTCGACACAGGCTGAGCTGGATTCTGGTGCGACGCAACCCAGTGCTCAATCAATGAGTGCTCTTGCATCTGCGAGGCATAGAGCTGCTGCATGAGCTCGGCGCGCTTCGCCAGAAGGGTGTTGTAGGCGGCGAGGTTTTGCGGCTTGGGCACTTTGGCGATAGGCGCCCAGTCGGGCTTATCACCGTTGAACGGCTGTTCTTCGATGTTGTTGAAGAAGGCGCTGAGCTGGTAGAAGTCCTTCTGCGTGGTCGGATCGTACTTGTGGTCATGGCAGACGGCGCAGCCCACCGTCAGACCCATAAACGCGGCGCCGTAGGCCTCGGTTCGCTCGCGCGCGATGTTCACGCGCAGCTCTTCGGGGATGGTGCCGCCTTCATTGCTGCTCACGCCGGAACGGACGTATCCGCTGGCAATGATTTGATCGATGTTGCTTGCGGGCAGCAGGTCGCCGGCGATCTGCTCCTTCGCAAACTGGTCGAATGGCTTGTTGGAGTTGAACGCCTTGATCAGATAGTCACGATAGGGCCACATGTAACGGCTGTTGTCGAAATGCAAGCCGTAGGTATCGGCATAGCGCGCGTAGTCCATCCAATAACGCGCTCTTTGTTCCCCGAAGGACGGACTGGCGAGCAACCGGTCCACCAGATGCTCGTACGCCTGGGGCGAACTGTCCCGCACGAAGGCATCCACTTCCGCCGGTGCCGGCAGCAAGCCGGTCAGATCGAGAGACAGGCGTCGAATCAGGGTCCGCTTGTCCGCTTCCGGAGATGGGTGCAGGCCCTCTTTATTGAGGCGCGCAAGCACAAACTCGTCGATCGGATTCTTATTCCAGTTGATCGTCTGCAACTGTGGGACCACCGGCCGGGAAGGTTTTTCGAAAGCCCAGTGAGGGCGGTAGCGGGCGCCCTCAGCGACCCATTCCTTGAGGATCGCGATCTCCTCGGGCTTCATCGGCTTGGCCTCGCCCTGGGGAGATTGCGGCATCAGCGAATGTGGGTCTTTCGACTCGATCCGGCGGATCAGCTCACTCTTTTCCGGGTGACCAGGCACGATGGCATCCGGCTTCCCCGGCCTCTTCTTAAAGGCGGACTCTTCGAGATCGAGCCGAAGGCCGGCCTTGCGCATTTCAGGGTCGGGCCCGTGGCAACTGAAACAGTTGCTGGCGAGAATCGGCTGCACGTCCTGGTTGAAATCGAGATGTTGCGCGGAAGACCCAGCCCGTTCGGTAGGCGCGCGATGGCAACCCGCTGCGAGAAGCAGCAGGGCTGCGGCCAGCGACAGGGAGCCTGCCCTGCGGCCGACCGCCGGTTTCTCCGAAATACTCTTAGGGGCCTGGGAACAGGAACTCATTTGCCACGTCGGAACGGCGGCTTTAACGCTATTCTCCGCCGATAGGCACTGTCAACGCCGGCCGTTTCTGACTGAGGCGGCATGGATTCGGCCTCATCGATACAAGGGTATGTGTGCGCAAAAAGTGCGTTTTTAGCGCTATAAGCGCTATAAGTCGAGGCCCGGGCCCCAGGAAACGTTTCCCGAATGCCGTTGCACTCAAAAAGTGGGTCGTTGGAAAAGATCCCGGCTCGGTTGCTGGGAAAGATCTTTGGTGGTTGGTCTTTTGGGTGGTTCCTCGCGTCTGGTGGTGTGGCTCTGACCACGCTGCTTGCCTGAGCGCGGGTATAGTGTTCGAGACGCGGATTCCGGAAAATCTGCTCTATCTGTTCTGAGGGTATGCATGATCAATCGACGTGAGTTTCTTGATGGACTGGCGGTGGGAGCGGCGGGGCTTGCCATCCACGCCAACGCCAAAAGTTATGGGCAGATTCTGGGCGCAAACAGCCGGGTCAACTTTGCCGTAATCGGACTGAATAGCCGCGGCTATGCTCATCTTTCATCTCTCAAGGCAAATAAGGAAGCTGCTTCGATCTCGCACGTATGCGACGTGGACAGCCATATCCTGCAGAAGTTTGCCGCCGCAACGCAGACGGCCATGGGTTCGGCTCCTGAGGCCGAGAAGGACTTCCGCAAGATTCTTGCCCTGAAGAGCGTGGACGCCATCAGCATTGCGAGTCCCGATCACTGGCATACGCCCATGGCTATTGCGGGCCTGCAGGCGGGTAAACATGTCTACGTGGAAAAGCCCTGCAGCCACAACCCCGCCGAGGGCGTAATGCTGGTGGAGGCGCAAAAGAAGTACGGCAAGCTGGTGCAAATGGGTACGCAACAGCGCTCTTCCCCGCACACGATCGAGATTGTCGACAAGATTCACAACGGGCTGATCGGCCGCGCCTATTATGCGAAGGCCTGGTACAGCAATACCCGCAAGTCGATCGGCTTTGGCAAGCCGGCGCCTGTTCCGGCGCAGCTCGACTGGGACCTGTGGCAGGGACCTGTGCCGCGCAAACCTTACACCGACAACGTGCAGCCATACAACTGGCACTGGTTCAGGATTTACGGCACCGGCGAGGCACTCAACAACGGTACCCATGAAGTGGATGTCTGCCGGTGGGCGCTGGGTGTCGACTATCCCACACGGGTTACGGCAAGCGGCGGCCGCTACCAGTTCAAGGATGACTGGCAGTTCCCTGACACAATGGTGACCAGCTTCGACTACGGTGACAAAATGCTTTCCTGGGAAGGCAAGAGCTGCCAGGGCATGAAATTGTACAACCGCGACCGGGGCGCCGCGATCATGGGAACCACAGGCACCGTGGTGGTGGACCGTGATGGTTACGAGATCTACGACCTGAAGGGAAACAAGACCAGCGAGATCAAGGCCGGCAAAGGTACCTCGTCGGCCGACCTGGTCGGTGCGGATTCCATGACTGATGAGCACTTCAAGAATTTCATTGCGGGGATACGTTCGGGAGAAAAGTTGAATGCGCCGATCGCGGTGGGCAATGTATCGGTGACGATACTGCAGCTCTCGAACATCGCGTGGGAAGTGAATCGCGAGTTGCAACTCGACCCCAGCAATGGGCACATTCAAGGGGATGCCGCAGCGATGAAGATGTGGGATCGCGAATATGAGAAAGGCTGGGCACCGCAAGTCTGATGGGGCTCTCTCCCACGTCTGCCAACGCTTTTATTGGGAGCGTTCGGCTCAAACAAATTCCCTTCCCACATTTCGCAAAGATCGCGAGATGCGGGGCAAACAGCTACGTCTCATGTGAGGATTTCTAAAAGACTATGAACCATCATTTGTCTCGTCGTACCTTCGTTCGCTCTGGCGCTCTTGCCGCGGCTGCTTGCGCCACTTCTGGCGCGGTTCCCTCCATGGCGCAACTTGCCGCATCGAACGCGGGTGGACCACCTGTGCGTCTCGGTATGGCCAGCTATACCTTTCGCAACTTTACCCGCGCGCAAATGATCGGCTACCTGAAGCAGATCCCTGTGTTGGCCTTGAATTGCAAAGACGTCAAAGATCATTTGCCGATGGATCCCACCGAAGAAGCGAAAGCGGTCGAGGACTATCACGCGGCCGGCATTCAACTGCATGCCGCAGGTACGATTTATTTCCCCAAGGATGAAGACGACGACATACGCAGCAAGTTTGAGTATTGCAAGCGCGCGGGCATCGGCGTCATTGTGGCGGGCGATCCGGCTCCGGGCACTTTGCCGCGCATTGAGAAGTTCGTGAAGGAATACGACATTAAGTTTGCACTCCACAACCACGGGCCTGAGGACAAGCTGTGGCATTCACCGCTCGATGTGCTGAAGGCCATGAAGGACATGGACCCACGCATGGGTTGCTGCATCGACGTGGGGCACACGGCTCGTACGGGGACCGATGTGGTTGAGGCAATCAAGCAGGTAGGGCCTCGGCTATTCAACGTGCATATCAAGGATCTGACGGACTTTGAGTCCAAGGAGAGCCAGGTGGCCGTAGGCCAGGGGAAGATGCCGGTGCGGAAGATCTTTGAGACGTTGATTGCGATGAAGTATCAGGGGTTCGTCGATTTGGAGTATGAGATTCATGGAGACGACCCGATGCCTGGGGTGATCTCGAGTATTGCTTACATGCGCGGGGTCCTTGCCGGGATGGGTTATTCGAGTTAAGGATTCGAGGCTGGCGCAAGAGTCCTGTCTGGCGCAAAATACATGCGCCAGACATAGGGCCACCGCATTGTCCAGAGGACAAATACTCAGGAGAGAAGCTTGAGGGCGTTCTCACGGTAGATTTTCCGCAGGACATCCTGCGGCAGAAAGATTCCGTGGATGTGCCAGCGGCCCTGCCTCGAGGCGTGCGAGGGGTAATCGAAATATTCGTCCGCAGTCTCAAGGAAGCGATAGTTGAGGCGGTACATTGCTATGTCTGGCAGCAGGTCCGCACCAAAGAGGATACGGTCGGCGTAGCGGAGAAAGAAGGCGCGCGACGTATAAGGCTGGCGGCCGAGTTCTGCGACGCGGGCGCTCATGTCGACAGATACGTTGGGGTAGGTGTCGAGCAGCTCAGCTACGCGGCTGAGACATTCGGATGACTCGGCCATGTGCGCACCGATGAATGTTGTTTTGGGATGGCGGGCGAAGACACGGTTACGCTGCTCCAGCAACTCGAGCTTCGCATAGTGGGCTCCGTAAAAGCTCCAATCGGGATGCGCGGCCAGTTCCTCATACCGCTCGTTGTGCGGATCGGTGGGCAGAAAGAAAGCGTCTGGATCGGCGGTATGGAACATGACGGGAATTTTCAACTCGGCAGCTTTTTCAAAAATAGGCGCAAGCCGCTCGTCATCGACGCGTAGCAGTTGACCCGAGGCATCGCGCACGGTTAGCCCGAGGTCCTTCCACATTTTGAGTCCGCAGGCGCCGTGTTCTACCAGTTGCTCCAGCCGGTCGACGCTCCTGCGAAAGAAGCCCGGTTCGGTAACATCGCTCCAATCCATCCAGCCGATGGTGCTGAACCGCTCCGGAGCAAGGGAGTGATAGCGACGAATCATGGCCAGAGCAGGGTCCCCGGTCTGCATGGTGATATTGACTGTGCGCTCGATGCCGCAGGCATCCATGATGTTGAGAACGTCGCGGGGTTCGAGTGAGTCAAGGTGATTGTGATAATCGATGACCGGCACACAGGGGCGCTCGACCGTGTGCTCAGTGGTGACCAGCATGCTGCGCGGCTGAAAGTCACTGAGGTTGAGATCGACCCGCGCCGTGGCCGTAACCATAGCCTGGAATTTGTCTGTCATGCTTCTATTGTCGCTCAGGCTACTGATAGGTCGGTATCATCTGAAGCTCAGGAATGGCAGCGCGGGCGGGCAACTTGGCAACGTAAAAAATGGTTTCTGCCACGTCTTCCGGCTGCATGGCCTGGGCCAGAATCTCGGGGGTTGGCTTAACCGGTCTTTTTTCGAGAAGCTCGGTATTGACCAGGCCCGGGCAGATAACGCAGGTTCGGATGCCGTTTTGCTTTTCTTCCATGCGAATGGCATGAGCCATGCCAACGACACCGCGTTTGGCTGCCTGGTACGAGGCACCGGAAATATCTGTGAGCAGGCCGGAGATGGAGGAGATGTAGATGAGATGGCCGGCGCGGGCCGTCCGCATGGAAGGCAGAACGGCATGCGTCGCATAAAAGGCTCCGTTCAGGTTTACCTCGACCATGGTGTTCCATATAGCAGGTGTGAGGCGCTGGGTGGAGCGATCGGGGGTGTTGATGCCGGCAGCAAACACGAGAATGTCGATCTTGCCGTGTGTGTCGAGCGTTTCCTTTGCCAGTTTCTCCATATCGTCCGTGCTCGATGCATCGGCGCGGCGGACGGTAATGCCGTAGTTCTCTTTGGCAAGTTCCGCTTTCAGCAATTGCAGCCGCTCGTCGCGGCGCGCTGCAGCCACAACCTTGCAGCCCTCGCGCGTGAACAGCACAGCCGCTGCTCGGCCTATGCCGCTTGAAGCACCGACCACCATGACCACCTGGTCTTTCAGGGAAACGCTCATACCTGACTGCACCTTTCTGACTTTTACAGACAGCAGTAACTAGGGCTGCTTTGGCTTTAGTTTGAAGAGCTTCAGATCGATCGCGTCCCCCATCACCTTGTAGCCGGCGTCGTTGGGGTGGAGATGATCGCCCGGATCATTGGCGGGCAGCAAGGTGTCCGGATGCTCCGGGTCCCTGACGGCAGCTTCGAAGTCTACGACTCCGTCGAACGCGCCGCTGGTTCGGATCCAGTCATTCACCGCCTTGCGGATCGCTTCGCCGTTCTCCGTGTAGTAGCCAGCGCCGTGGTATGGCGTGAGCGTGCAACCGATGACCGCGATGCCGTGGGCATGCCCCCGCTCGATCATCTGGTTGAGAGCAAAGATGAGGTCAGCGGCTGTCGCGCCATCTGGAAACGAGTGGAGGCGGCCAATGTCGTTGATGCCTTCGAGGATCAGCAGATACTTTGCACCGCTCTGCGCGATCACATCGCGGTCGAAGCGGGCCAGCACGTTGGGGCCGGCGCCATCCAGCAGGATTTTGTTCCCGCTGATGCCCACGTTCAACACGGATAGTTTTTTGTACTTTCCATCGGCCTGTAGACGCCGCGCCAGCTCATCGGGCCAGCGCTGGTTGGTATCGATGGTCGACCTGGCGCCGTCGGTGATGGAATCGCCAATGGTGAGCACCGCCCCGGCATCGGCAGAAGCCAGCGTATCGACTCCGTTCAGATACTCCCAACTGGTCACGGTCGTGGGCGCTTCCAGCGTGGCGGCTGCAACGGCATTGCCCGGAGCATGAAAGCTGGTGGAACTGCCCAATTGGTGCTCGGTGACCGGGCCGGTGGGATTCGGCAGGTAGAAGCTGACCGTCAGATCAGAGAGCGGTGCAAGCTTGAAGGAGACAGGATCGCTTACAGCCAGCGCACCCGGCGGTATGGAAACCGCGGGCTTTCCATGAAACATCAGCGGCTTATTGGTGCCGGCAACAATCGCCGCGCCTTTGACAATCCCCTCGCTTTTCATGGTTTGTGCTATCTCCGCCGTGCCGATCATCAGCGGACTGGTTCCGTAGAGGTTGGAGAAGCGGACGCGCAGGGTTTCGCCGCCCATGCTCACATGCACGACCTCGCGAAGAGTGGCGCCGGTCGCGCGCCAGGCTGCGTTCCGGCCGGGAAAAGTTCTTCCGCGCTTTTGCCCTTGGGGTCGAGCAAGGGGGCCGAAGCCCAGGTGCCAACCCACTTGTCTGATTTGCCAAGCAGAGGCTGGGCAAAAAGCACCGCTGTGACCGCAATGGTCAAAATGCTTCGACGAAAACTCATGGATGCAGACTCCTGCCCGCCAGGTGAGCGAAGGTTAGAACCGGAGGTAGGCGCCCAGACCCAGTTCGTTGGTTTGCCGTCTCGCACCGGTCGTGAGGTTCGGCGCACCAAAATCGGGCGTTTTGTAGAGCAGGCCGCGGTACAAAAAGCGCAGGCCCAGATGGGAAGTAACTAGGGGGTAGTTCACGCCAGCCTCATAGAGCAGCGGAACGCGCGTCTGCTGGCTGTACTTCTGGCCGCCTGTGGTCGTCGGCAGAAAGATGAGGGCTGCTGTGCCCACAGCCGCGAAGGGCTGCAAGCCAAGGATGGGCAGGTTTGGCCCCTGCAGGAGATAGGCGCCGGAAACCTCGTGCATATTGTTCTGCACCTGCGTCCCCAGGGGCTGACCGACGTTGTATCTCTCAGAGAAGCGCGTATAGCCGTAGTTGACCTCCCACCCCAGCCAGGGATGGAACGACTGGCGGACGGTAGCAAGAGCGCCCATCGATTCGGTGGGCTTGTCCACAATGCCGTTACCGCTCGAATCGCCGCTCGTCTGCCCGAAGACGGTTACAGCGCCTTCGAGGTTTTTGAGCGTCTGAGCATGAGCGCGACTGCCTAACCATGCGGATGATGTCGAAAGGGTAAGAAGGACGGCTACAGCCAGGGACCTGCGGAGAAATTGAATGCACATCAGTGTAAAGACGCTCCTGCGAATGAAAAGGGTTAAAAGGTTGCGACATCATCTTTCAACCCAAAGAGATAGCATACGCCAGAGCACCCTTTAACCCTTCACTGGGAGCGCGCTGCCGCGAGGGTAAGAGGATCGAGGTATTCCTCGATGCACTGTTCGAGGATTCCGTGCGCCTGCAGGACGAAGTCGATCGCATCGCGGCCGGCGCCCTGGCCCCCGGGGCTGGGAGTGATGTAGTGGGCCACCGCTTTGACTTGTTCGCGGGCGTTGGCAACGGCAATCGCCAATCCGCAGACGCGCAATATGGGCAGGTCGATCACGTCGTCACCGACGTAGGCGATCTGGTCGAGGGTGAACGCCCCCTGCTGCATGATCTCGCGGACGGCTTGAATCTTGTAGTCCTGGCCCATGAAGACGTACTCCATACGCAGGGCACGGGCACGCTGGGCGACGGTTTCGGAGGTCCGCTTGGTGATGATTCCGGTATGGATACCACCGATCCGGGCAAGCGAAATGCCTACCCCATCGTGGGCGTGGAACCCTTTGGGTTCAAAGATCTTTTCCGGCCGGGCTGGTGTATCGGGTTGAGGCTGGCTGGTGGCGGATTCGGGAAGGGTCCAGATCTTGCCATCGGTAAGGACGCCGTCGACGTCGAAAAGGATCAGGCGGATGCGGCGGGCGCGTTGTTCAGCTGCGGAAAAATCCATTTTTTCATTCTATTGACCTGTCGTGAACTACTCCTGGCCGGAGTTGTACAAATTCTTCGCCGGAACCATTTTCCGACCCTGTTCCCGGTGGACGCACAGATCTGTGTTGAGAATCAGGCTGGGAGGGTGGAGACCGTTTCCCACTTTCCCTCACTCCCGGCGGCTGCTGAAACTGGAAAGGATGTCCCGGAACAAAGTGGAAAGGATGTCCCGGAACTTGACAAAAAGAAGGCTTGAATGGGGCACCCTCGGGCCTTTCATTGGAGGAGAGGGTTCATCGTTTTAGGGATGATGTGGTCGTGGGTACTGGCCGCGCGGGGGTTGCTTTCTGCGCCTAGAATGGTTGGATGGTTGCCCAGCCGTCCAGCATTCCGGAACTTGAAACGGATGCTTTGGCCTGGGCGCATCCCGTGGTGCGGGAGTGGTTCCTTGGGAAGTTCGGTTCGCCCACGGCCCCGCAGGAACTGGGATGGCCACTGATTCATGCGGGTAGACCGACGCTGATTTCAGCTCCGACGGGTTCGGGCAAGACGCTTGCCGCCTTTCTCATTTGCATCGATCAGCTCATTCGTAAAGCCATCGATGGCTCGCTGCCAGCACACACGGCGGTGGTGTACGTTTCCCCGCTCAAGGCGCTGAGCAACGACGTGCAGAAAAACCTGGAGCAGCCGCTGCGCGAGATTCAGGAACTGGCGATGACGCGCGGATACCTATGCCCCGGCATCCGCACGGCGGTGCGCACCGGCGATACCCTGCCGGCGGAACGCCGGAACATGCTCAAGCGGCCGCCGCACATTCTGGTTACTACGCCGGAGTCGCTCTACATCCTGCTGACGGCAGAGAAAAGCCGGAACAACCTGCGCGCGGTTGAGACGGTGATCGTTGACGAAATCCATGCGGTTGCTGACGACAAGCGTGGAGCTCATCTCGCCCTTACCCTGGAACGGCTCGATGCGCTGGTCTGCGGGGAAAACCGGCTAAGCCCGGGTGCGCTGATTACCGGACGGGCAAAGCCGCCGTTGCGCATCGGGCTTTCCGCGACCCAGAATCCGATCGAGCTGGTCGCCAGCTTCCTGGGCGGACGGCGCGGACCTGAAGTAGCCATCGTGCAGGTGGGTCAACACCGTGTACTCGACCTGGGCATCGAACTGCCCAGCGAAGAACTAGGGTCGGTGGCCACCAACGCGATTTGGGACGACATCTATGAGCGCATGACGGAGCTGGCATTACAGCACCGTTCGACGCTGGTCTTCGTGAATACGCGGCGGATGGTGGAGCGGCTGGCTTTTTGCCTGGGCGAGAGGCTGGGTACGGAAAATGTCGCCGCGCACCACGGAAGCCTTTCAAGAAAGCTTCGCTTTGAAGCCGAGCGCAAGCTCAAGAACGGCGAGATCCGGCTCCTGGTGGCGACGGCTTCGCTCGAGCTGGGCATCGATATCGGCAGCATCGATTTGGTATGCCAGGTGAATTCTCCGCGTGCCATCGCCGCGGCGATGCAGCGGGTGGGCCGCGCCGGCCATTGGCGTGGCGCTATTCCCAAGGGCCGGTTTTTCGTGACCACGCGCGATGACCTGGTGGAGTCGGCGGCGCTGATCCGCGCCATGCGCGCGGGCGTGCTCGATCAACTGGAAATTCCTGAATGCCCACTCGATGTGCTGATGCAGCAGATTGTTGCGGTTTGTGCGGCCGAGCCTTGGGAAGAGGATGCGCTTTACGAAGTTTTGCGCCGCGCCCACCCCTACAGGCAGCTCACGCGTGAGGCTTATGACGAGATTCTCGGCCTGCTGGCGGAAGGGATCGAATCCAGTCGAGGCCGTTACGGTTCATACCTGTTGCGCGACCGGGTGAATGGCCGGGTGCAGGCCCGGCGCGGAGCACGCACCATCGCTGTTTCGAATGGGGGCACCATTCCCGATACCGCGCTCTACTCCGTCATCTTGCAGCCCGAAGGCGTGCAGATCGCTACTCTCGATGAAGACTTTGCCATCGATTCTTCGGCCGGGGATGTGATTCTGCTGGGCAACACGAGCTGGCGGATTCAGCGCGTCGAGAGCGCAGGTCGAGTGCTGGTGGAGGATGCCCACGGCCAGCCACCGAATGTGCCTTTCTGGCGCGGAGAGGCTCCGCAACGGACGCCGGCGCTGTCGGAATTTGTTTCGAACCTTCGCCAGGAGATCCATGCGCGCACCGGCGACGTGATGCCGGGTTACATCAGCCAATCGCACCCACAGGTGGCGGAGACGGTCGCCTGGCTCAAGCAGGAATGCTCGGTCGATGACGCCGGCGCGGAGCAGATGATCGGCTACATCGCCGCAGGCCGGGCCGTGCTGGGCGCGGTGCCAACGCTCGATACGCTCATCGCCGAACGCTTCTTCGACGAGGGCGGCGGCATGCAATTGATTCTGCATGCGCCCTTTGGCGGCCGCATCAATAAAGCCTGGGGCCTGGCGCTCAGAAAACGCTTCTGCCGGGGATTCAATTTTGAATTGCAGGCTGCTGCCACGGATAACGGCTTAAATATTTCCCTGGCGGAACAGCACAGCTTTCCGCTCAGCGATGTATTTGATTTCCTCACCGAACAGACGGTTACCGAGCTGCTGGAGCAGGCCTCACTCGACTCACCTATCTTCCGCGCGCGCTGGCGGTGGGATGCGGGCCGTAGTCTGCAACTGCTACGGTTTCATCATGGCAAACGTATCGCGCCCCAGATACAGCGCACCCGCTCCGATGATCTTTTGGCCAGCGTTTTCCCCCAGGTAGCTGCCTGCCAGGAAAATATCGAAGGCGACATCCAGATACCCGATCATCCTCTGATTAAAGAAGTGATGAAGGATGTGCTGACCGAGGCCATGGATCTTGCCGGCTTGATGCGACTGCTCGCGGGTATTCGTACGGGCGCCATCCGTTGTCTGGCAGTGGACAGCGCCACTCCCTCGGCTTTCGCACATGAGCTGCTCAATGCGAATCCCTACGCATTTCTCGATGATGCACCTCTCGAAGAACGGCGCGCTCGCGCGGTAAGTATGCGGGGCATGGTTCCAGACAAGCTGCTGGGCGAGGCGGGGCGGCTTGATGCGGCTGCCATTGCCGAGCTGCGCGACGAATGCTGGCCCGATGTGCGCGATGAACATGAGCTGCATGATCTGCTTTGTTCGCTGACCGTGGCGCCGGCAGAGATTCAATGCTGTGCAGGAGCCGTTCACTGGCCCGCGCTCTTCGAGAGGCTGGAGGCGCATGGTCGAGCGACGGTTGCCGAGCATGCCGGCCAGCAGTACCTGGTGGCAGCGGAAAGGCTTGAACACCTGCGATTGATGTGGCCCACAGTCGTTTTCAGGCAGAATCTGACCTGCCCGGCTGAGGCGAAAGAGCTGCTGCAAGGCGACGTGGTTCGTAAGACCGTGCAGGGATGGATGGGACTGCTCGGCCCGGTCACCTCGCGAACGCTCGGAGTACGGCTGGGGTTGGAACCGGCGATGGTGTGGGCCGCCATGCTGCTGATGGAAATGCAGGGCACGATCCTGCGCGGTGTATTCGAAGGACAGGGCACAAGCGTCCGCGATGAAGACGTGGAGTGGTGTGAGCGCAGGCTACTGCAGCGCATCCACAAGAGAACGCTGGCCGGATTGCGCAAGCAGATTGAGCCCGTCACCGCTGCCGTCTACATGCAGTGGCTGCTGCGCTGGCAGCGAGTCGCGCCAAGGACGCAACTGAGTGGAGAACCGGGAGTACTGGAAGCTCTGCGCCTGCTCGAAGGCTTTGAGGCCCCGGCGATTGAGTGGGAGCGAACGCTGCTGCCGCAGCGCGTTGCCGGTTACGATCCGCGATGGCTGGATGCGCTCTGCCTGGAGGGTGTCGTGGGGTGGGGACGCATCTCGCCACATCCGGCTTTCGCCACCCACGGTGACGTCTCAGCGCCCAAGCGTGTAATCCCGACTAGCATGGCGCCCGTTACTTTCTTCGTGCGCGAAGAGGCGCAGTGGATGGACCGCTGCCTGGCGGAACGTGCAATTCCTGAACCGGCGCTGCAGGTGTGTCTTAGCGAGTTGGCATGGCAGGCGCGCAGCTACCTGGCGCAATATGGAGCTGTGTTTGCCGGCGACCTGGTGCGTGTGCTCGGTGCGGGCGCGGAGGAGGTGAACCGCGCACTCTGGGAGCTGGTAGCCGCTGGACTGGTGACGGCCGACGGCTTCGATAGCCTGCGCGTGTTGATTGATCCCCGGCGCAAGGCGGCTTTCAAGGACGCACCCAACGGCGTCAGGAGCCTGCGACGGCCACGCAGCACGGTGGGGCGATGGAGCCTGCTGAACCCGGCCGCCGGTGCGGTCGAGACAGTGGGCGCACAGGCCGAGCGGCGTGAGGCAGAGATCGAATCTGCCTGCTGGATGCTTCTGCGGCGCTACGGCGTTGTGTTTCGGGACGTGCTGGAGCGGGAGACAACGATTCCACGCTGGCGTGATCTTCTGGGCATGTTCCGCCGCCTCGAAGCGAGAGGCAGCGTGCGCGGAGGCCGGTTTGTCAACGGATTTGGCGGGGAACAGTTCGCCGTGCCGGAGGCAGCGGAGTCTCTTCGGGAGGCGCGCAACCGCGCTGCCGCGAGTGGACAAACGGAGGAAGCAATCACCGTGGCTGCAGCCGACCCGCTCAACCTGGCAGGCATCGTGATTCCAGGAGAAAGACCAGCGGCTGTGCCGGGAAAGACCGTTACGTTTGTTGGTGGAACCGTGCGGATCGAAGAAGTTAGCCTGGCTGCAGCAGCAATCTAAAACCGTGGCGAATCATTTCTCTGATGTGCTCATCTAACAATCCTGAAGTGGAAGAAAGAGGGGCGATATGCAATTAGAGCTTATCGTGGCCGCGGTTATCATCTGGAGCGCGTTGGCGGTGATATGGATACGACGGGTGAGAGCGCAGCGCGCATTCGAGCGGCTGAGCATTACACCGGAGGCACTGCATGATTTGCTGGTGGCGCAGCACAATGTGTTAGTGATCGACGCCCGCCAACCGCTGGACCTGCTGACGGACTCGGAAATCATTGAAGGAGCCCAGCGGCTTTCGCCCCAGGACGCGATGGAAAACCCTTCCCTCATCCCTATGGATAAAGAGCTCGTCGTTTACTGTACCTGCCCCAGCGACAAAACCAGCCGTGCCATTGCGATGAAGGCACAGGGGATCATGCCTCAGATGGATATTGGGCGAGTGAAATTTCTCAAGGGCGGACTCGCTGCCTGGAAGGCTAAGGGCTATCCGGTTGTGCCTTATGACAAGACGTTTCATTTGGATACCGGTACTTAGAAGCGCTCGTAGGCTACTTCCGCCGTCCCTACGGGACATTGATCCGTTTGTTCCCCTTAACCCAGGACTGCGTCCTGGGCTACTTTCAGCCGTCCCTACGGGACTGTTCGGTGGCAAAACGACGATTCGTCCTTTCTTAGTCAGGTTGGATTCCTTTCCTCCGTTGGAGACGCTCATTTGGACAAATCTGACTTTCAGCCGTTTCGGGTTCTGCGTTTCCAAAATGGCTGGGGTTTACGTAGCGGACCATACAATGGTCGGCATGCGCTTGCTTGCTCGCCTGCTTACGGTTGTCATCCTGCTGACTCCTTCTCTTGCCTTGCCGTCTCCGGCTTTCTGTGCCGACACTTCGGCGACGATCGAAACACGAACGGCCGGGCTCAGGAAGATGGACGGATTGTTTCCGTTGTATTGGGAAGCGAAGACGGGCAAGCTACTGCTCGAAATCGCCGCGTTCGACAAGGACTTTCTTTACCTCGATCAGCTGCCCTACGGCATCGGATCCAACGACCTGTTTCTCGATCGTGGCCAGTTGGGCACAGGCCGGGTTGTGCACTTTATGCGTAGTGGGAATAAGGTGCTGTTGGTTGAGCCCAACCTTGCATTTCGCTCGTCGTCATCAGATGCCGCCGAACAGGCTGCCGTGAAACAGTCGTTCGCCGAATCTGTACTCTTTGGCTTCAAGGTCGAAGCAGAGCAGGGCGAACAGGTGCTGGTCGACGCTACGGACTTCTTTCTGCAGGATGTTCATGGCATATCGGAGCGCCTGGCGCAGGTCAAGCAGGGAAAATATACGCTCGACCCGTCGCGTTCGGCGATTCTGCCCGACAGTACAAAGAACTTCCCTCGTAACACCGAGGTCGAAGCCATTCTTACCTTCACCAACGATGAGCCCACGGCCAATTCCTACGTCGCCGATGTCACTCCCGATCCGCATGCGCTGACCGTGCGCCAGCACCATTCGCTGATCGAGCTGCCTGGCCCCGGCTACACACCCCGCGCTTACAACCCTAACGCCGGATATTTCCAGGCTGGCTATCGTGACTATTCTGCCCCGCTCGGGGCTCCGCTCGATCGACTCTTCATTACTCGGCACCGGCTGCAAAAGAAAGATCCCACTGCGGCGATCAGCGATCCGGTTGAGCCCATCACCTACTATGTCGATCGCGGAGCGCCCGAGCCTATTCGCGCGGCTCTGGTCGAAGGCGCGCGCTGGTGGAACCAGGCCTTCGAGGCGGCCGGCTATCGCAATGCGTTTCGTGTCGAGGTGCTACCCGAGGGCGCGGACCCCATGGACATTCGCTACAACATGATTCAGTGGGTGCATCGCTATACGCGGGGATGGTCGTATGGAGAGGGCGTCACCGATCCGCGGACAGGCGAGATCATCAAAGGCCAGGTGACGCTGGGTTCGTTGCGCGCACGCCAGGATTTCATGATTGCGCAGTCGCTGACGGACCCTTACCTCGACGGGAAACCATTGCCCGCGGACAACGTGTTAAGAACCATGGTGCTGGCGCGCGTGCGCCAACTGGCCGCGCACGAGGTGGGGCACACGCTTGGCCTGGCGCATAATTTTGCCGCCAGTTCGCTAGGGCAAGGCACGTCTGTGATGGACTACCCTCACCCACTCATCACGCTCGACAGCACGGGCAAGCCCGACCTCTCCCGCGCGTACGCAACCGGTATCGGCGCCTGGGACAAGGTGGCCATCACTTATGGCTATGCCGAGTATCTGAAAGAGCAAGAAGCTGCCGACCTGGCGGATGTGCTGCAGAAAGCGCGGGAGCAGGGCCTGTTCTTCATCACCGATGATGACGCGCGCCCCCTGGGCGGCGCGCACCCGCTTGCTCACTTGTGGGACAACGGACCCGATGCGGCGGCGGAACTGGACCGCGTGCTCGCGGTGCGGACGGCAGCGCTCGCAACGCTTCGATGCGCGTGCCATACCGGTGGGCACGCCTATGTCTCAACTGGCGGATGTATTGGTTCCTCTCTTTCTTATGCACCGCTATCAGACCGAAGCAGCAGCTAAGGAGATTGGCGGCCTCGACTACCGCTACGGATTACGCGGGGATGGGCAAATCGTTACAGCCATTGTTTCGCCTGCGGATCAGCGCAGGGCGCTCGCCGCGGTGCTGCGGACACTTTCGCCCGCAACCCTGACTCTGCCGGAACCGCTTCTGCGCATGCTGCCCCCGGTACCGCCCGGTTACCCACGCACGCGAGAGAGCTTCGCCGCCTTTACCGGACTGACGTTCGATCCAGTGGCTGCGGCCGAGTCGGCAGCCGACCTTACGCTTGCCCTGGTGTTGCAACCGCAGCGGGCGTCGCGGTTGGTGGAGTATCACGCGCGCGACGCTGCGAACCCCGGCCTCGATGAAGTGTTAACGGCTGTGGTTAAGGCGACGTGGCAGGCGCCGCGTGCCAGGGGCCTGGCGGCGGAAACGCAGTCTGCGGTGGAATCGGCCACCCTCGAGGGCCTGCTTGGATTGGCCGCATCGAAACAGGCGTCGCCGGAGGCTCGGGCGATCGCGCGCTTTCACGTGATGGCGTTGAAGACGCAGCTCAGTGCGTCCGGCAGCCTGCCGCGCGAAGGGCAAGCTCATCGCGCAGCGGCTCTGGCTCGTATTGCGCTGTTCGAGCGTGATCCGGAGAAGTTTGTGCCTGCGCCACCGGTCGATGCCCCGCCTGGTATGCCGATCGGAGAGGATGAGTAGAACTCACCCTGCTTTTGCCCAAGCTCCGGCCAGCGGCGCTTTGCTCGGGGTGGTGATACATTTTACGGACCATCACTCGATCTGGGTTCAAGGCTACACCGATAGCTGGCAGGAGATGACGATGAGCCGGAATACTGCAATCTTTATTCTGCTGCTTGCCGCAACGCTGGAAGCTGGAGGCGACGCCATCATTCGCGTGGGGCTCCATTCGCATGCAGCCTGGCATCGCTACGCGTTGTTCGCGGCGGCTGCCGTCATACTGTTTGCCTACGGCTGGACGGTCAATTCGCCGCCCTGGGACTTCGGCAAGCTTTTGGGCCTCTATGTTGTCTTCTTCTTCGTGATTGCACAGCTCATCTCGTGGGTCTTTTTCAAACAGCCGCCTTCGCCCATGATGTTGATGGGCGGAGGACCGGTTGTCGCCGGCGGCATCGTCATCTCGATGGCGAATGCATAAAGGCCCAGGGGGGAATAAGGCATGGGTGAGCAAAATAACTCTACGAAACCAGCAGCACTCGTGCTCGGTGAGGATTATTACTACGATGGTCCGTATCTTGTCTTCACAGAGCAGTACCACCTGAAGCGAGGAACGTGCTGCAACTCGGGCTGCCGGCACTGCCCGTACCGTAGCTCATCCAGTCCATAGGGGGCTTTCGTCCGAAAGGGCGGTGAGCCAAGCTCGAAGTAAGTTGAAGTGGTCATCTTGCTGTGACGCGTCTTGTCCGGTCTCACCGGCGCAGTTTTTTGTTCCTTTAAGGCGTCAGCAATACCTTCCCGACTCCACCTTTTTCTGCTATTTCGTGGGCCTGGCGAATCTCTGCGAGCTTGAAGCGCTTGCCGATAGGAATTGTGAATTCCCGGCGCTCAATATCCTGAGCAAGCTCTTCAAGGCGCTTTGCATCCGGGCGGGCCCATACCTCATGTACCTGCACGTCACGGCCCTCTGCCGACCTGGGCTTGCCAAGCACGGTCGCCAAGACCCCATTGCTGCGAATATGAGGGATGAGCCGATCGATGACGTCGTGCCCGACGGTATCGGCAATGGCATCGACGTTCTTGAGTGAACGCAGTTCGCCCTCATCATCGACGGCGATTACCTCGTCGACACCCAACTCTTCGGCCTCTGAGCGCTCACGTGCGCGCACCCCAGCGATGACATAAGCGCCCATCTTCATCGCGACATGGACTGCCGCGCGGCCGACTCCACCCAGTGCACCCGTAATCAGCAGGCGCTGGTCTGGTTCCGGCCCAACACCCAGCTCGATGAGTTGCGCGCCTGTAAGCAAAACCAGGGGCAGAGCTCCGGCGTCGACCGGGTTCAGCCCCTCTGGCATGTGGCCCAGAATTCCAGCTTTACATGTCACATATTCCGCGTAGGTGTGACTCGCCAGACCAAATACCCGCTCCTTTACATCCAGGCCAGACACGCCTTCACCCAGCACCACGATTTCACCCACAAGGTCGTGCCCTAGAATTGCGGGGAAATGCAGTGGCATGGCCGCTTTCATGTCTCCCCGCCGCAGCTTGTAGTCAATGGCATTGATGCTGGTGGCGATCAGCTTAACCAGCACTTCACCAGGGGCCGCCACAGGAATCGTCACATCCTCATAAGAGAGCTGGCCTACGCCTCCGTAGCCATTCAGCAAGACAGCTTTCATGGTTTCTCCATCGAGGAATGGCCATGGAGGGACCATTCCGTTCCCCGCATTCCGTTCCCCGGATAAGATGCGGGTTCAGGGGCAGACGATGGAGCTTTTGGGCCCTTATGAGGGTCGAATTGTCAGCTTGTCTGTCTCATCGTCCAGGAGGGGATGCGCCGTTTGGCGGAGCAGCCGGGCTTGAAGCCGGATTCGGGGCCGGAGTTGTAGCCGCCGGGGTCGCGGAAGGGCGAACGAGCAGGGCCTGGCGCGGGAAGCTGAAGCTGCCTCCAGTGTCGTCGATGACGTTTACCTGGCAGATGTACAGCCCTGCCGTCAGCCGGTCGAGCGGGATGTCAAAGGCAAAGGCGACGGCGCCCCGCCCGGGCACATTCACGCTGTTGGCCTCTACCAGCGGAGTCTCGAATACCTTGGTTGTGCCTTGAAGGAACTCAATACTGGTCAGGACCTGCACGCCCGGTTTCCCCGCGGCCGGTTGGTTCGCCTTTTCTGAGTTGCCGGGCGTCGCCCGGACGGATGCAGGATCGTAGACCTCATACAGCAGATACAAATGCTGATCGGTGCGGAAAACATGAGCCACGTTGGGTACCCAGGTAAAGCCGCCATTAGAAAGCGGGTCGCTGTCACTCTTCTTCGGTGCAGGGATGCGCTGGCTCGAGAGCACAACAGAACTGAGCTTGAGAGGAAACTTCTTCAGATCGGGCAGGTTGATATCCGTTTCGAAGGAACCCATACGGCCTGTCTGGTTTTCGCGGACAACGAACTTAAGGTGATACTTGCCCAAAGGCAGACTGAAGCCGGTCGTGTATTGAATGTTCTTGCGCGAGACCTGCTGCGAGTCATCGATTGCGAGCTTGACGGTTTGGCGAATCTCAGCCATGTCTTGCCCGGCAGTGTTCTTTAACTGTCCGATGATGTCGAGCGTCGCCTTGCTGCGATCTCCTCCTTTGACGAAGGGTATCTGCGAACCGGGCACGATCAGGGAAACGGGCACCTGGAAGCGCGGCGTCCCGTTGCCGGCGTCGGTGCGGAAATAATAAGCCTGCAGGTAGACTTCAACGTCGGTGGCCGGCAAGTCGCTGGCCAATTGCTCCTGGAGCTGGCGTTCGCGCTCATCCCGGTTGGCGTGGCGATAATCGGCAGGCGCGTAGTAGCCGGGACGGTATTCCAGCTTCACGTTCTGGCGGTTGAGCTTGATGCTCAGCCTGCGGTAGCGGCCGTCGCGCACACTATCGGTCGAACGGAAACCAATCACGTAATAAGCGGAGGTGTCCTGCTGGATGCGTTGAAAGGCCGGAGAAAAGTCATTGGAGTCAAAGAATGCCTTGCCACCGGTATCGGAGGAAAGCGTCGCCATCACTTCCTGCGTGTTGAAGTTGGAATCGAGATTGTTTTGCACGGCGGCACCGTTGTAGGCGCTGGTGCCCCGCAGGCTGCCGGTGGAAGCATCCCCAAGAGGGGAAATCGCTTCGAGCCCGCGTGCGTCAACCGAATAGATGGACATGTTCGCGCGTACCGCGGCGTTGATGGCAGCATGCAACGAAGCCTGATTTTCGATGCCGTCGCGCTGGATGCCTCCTGAGAAATAAAGCAACGACTTCTTTTCGTTGATATAGGCGAGCGAATGGGCGATGTCTGCAAAGGCGAACAGCTCGCGATCGGTATTTACGTCGTTGTATTCCGACTCATCGGCAGTGAAAGCGGTGGTGTCTTCCACTTGGTTGGCGGTGCTGGTTGCGCCCGCTTGAAAGCCGGCGCCCTGGGTTCCCGAATAACTATCGACAGCGTTCAGTAACAGTTGCTTATTGGCCGTAAAGTCACGATCGAGCGACAGAGACGAGTTGAGCGAGACGACGGCTACGAGGTCAGCGGGCTGCATCTGCCGGTGAATGTAGTTGCGCGCCGCATCCTGGGCGCGCTCCAGGTCTTCCGGCTGCATCGAAGTGATGTCGAAGAACATCACGATCAGGCGATGATTCCGCAGTTCTGCCGACGTGGCGCTGCGATTCATGGTGCCCATGATGCTGTTGGGCGCCTTGCCGTTGATGGTTGCCTCGTTGAGCGGCGCCGCCTGGTCAACGCTCTGAAAGTCGAAGCTGATGATCTTTTGCGGCTTGCCGTTCTCCTGTACCTGGAAATCGTTGGCGGTGAGCCCCTTGACCGCTTCTCCCGTCTTCTTGTCGCGCACGACGATGTTGGTGAGGACGAGGTCGCTGTCGACCTTGAGCGTAAAAGCGCCCTGGGCATCCGGCTGAGAAGGCGCCTGGTCCTGAGCGAGCATCGGCATCGCCGCGCCCAGAAGGGCGATGCTGGCAAATCTACGCAGGTAGCCGGCGGCGATCATTTCTCGTTGGATCCTCTCTCGTGTCGTGCTGCACTTCGAAGAACAAAATTAGGAGCAAAACTAGAACCGGTAGCGGGCCAAAAACGTAAATTGACGCATACCGGCCGCCGAAGTCACTTGACCGTAGCTTCCCGAGCCTAACGTTGTGTCGACACCGGTGTATTGAACCGTATTGAGCACGTTGTTTGCCGTGCCGCGCATCTCGAACGTACGAGTCTCGGAGAAACGGACCGTTTTTGAAAGCGAAGCGTTGAGCGAAACGGTGCCGGGTCCGGGAATGGAGAAACGCGATGCCGTGCCGTACGTGGCTGCGGGCGCAGCAAAAGCGTTCTTGTTAAACCAGTTGTCGAGCGACCCGCCGCCGCCGGTGAGTGGAACTCCGGGCACACGGTCGGGCCGCTGCGACGCCGTCGTGCCGCGGGCCACTTCCTCTACCGTCGCCTGATAGTGCGGCGTGAGTGGCTGCCCGGTGGCGAAGTCGAAGATGCCGGAGGCGGAGATACCGCTGAGCGTATGTGCCAGCCAGCCGGTGCTGATCCAACGTTCGTCTGGCCCGAAAGGCAGCTCGTAGACAAAGTTGCCGGTGACCTGATGGCGTATGTCGAAACTGGAATTCGATTTCTCGGCCAGAAGGTTCTGCCAGTTTTGCGCCACGACCGTTGCCGAGCCTCCGTTGCCGCCGATGGAACTGGCGTTATCGATGGAGTGTCCGTAAGTGTAGGTCGCGGCTAGTCCAATTCCCCGTTGCAGGCGCTTGCGCACGCTGATGGTGAGGGCGTTGTAATTCGAAAAAGCGACCGAGTCCTCATAGTCATAGAAAACGCCGCTTAAGGAGGAATCGGGCGACCGGCCTGGAGCGCTCACAATGTCGAGACGGGCGCCCTTGGATCCGTTGTAACCGACATTGAGCACAATCCCCAGCGGGATGGTGCGCTGTAGATTCAGATTCCACACCTGCACGTAGGGCAACCGGTAGTGCTTGTTGACGGCGTAATTCCCTTCCGCCTGGGGCGAGGGGAAGCCGTTGGCCAGGCTGATTTTTGCGCCAGCCGTTGCCTCATTGGTCTGCACGTCGGCGAAGGGAGGCTGAAAGGCGAACTCCTGAATGAATTTTGCGTATTGGCCGTTGGCATAGTTCAGGCCATAGCCCCCGCGCAACACGGTATCTTTCATCACGCGCACAGCGATGCCGATGCGTGGAGAGAAGTTGTCGCGCTCAGGGTAGATAAGATCGCGCGGAAATTTCCCTGTGTACGGACCGACGCCACCGGAAAGAACCGGGGCTACGGCGGTGAAGTTATTGCCTGTGTCGAGGGTTGACAGGCGGTCGTATTTCTCTGAGTAAGGCGAGTAGTTCTCATAGCGCATGCCGAAGAGCAGGGTGAGATTCGGCAACACGCGCCAACTGTCCTGGACAAAGGCATCCCAGGCATTCTCGCGCAGATAGGATTTCTGATAGGGCGCCTGCAGTGAAGTCTGCTGCGGCAAACCGAGCAATAGATCGGCGAGTGAGGAACCGGTGGTCGAGGTGCCGCCGCCATTGCCGTTCGAGCCAGGCTGCTCAGTGAAAAAACCGGTGAAGGTATATGTGCCGGTCAGGTTGCCGGTGTTGCCAAACAGGTCATTATGGACGCGGCGAAAATCTCCGCCAAAACGGATGTTGTGCTTCTTGTGACTCCACGAGGAAGTGTCGGAGACAGCGATCGTCTGGTTCGTTTGAAAACTCGGCTGCTGTTCATTCAAGCTGGTGAATTGATTGAGGGTGAGGCTCGGCAGGCCGAAGAGGAGCGGAGCGGTGGGCAATCCGCTTAAGCCAATCTGGCTGGCAATGTCGGTCTGGCTGGTGAAGTTATTGGTGATCTGGGAGTGGCTGCGCGTCCAATTCAGGCCGAGATTGTTGTTCAATCGACCCTTGCCGATGGAGTAGCCAAGGCCGAGGGAGTATTGGTGTGTCTGCTGCTTGCCACCAAGGTCAGGAAAGAGGCTCAACTCATCGGCCGCGTTATGGCTGTAATTGAAATTCGTGTTGATGCTCTGGTGAATCCCGCTGCCTGCCTGCCCGAGGTATTGGCGCAAGAGCCCAGCCAGGGGTGAACCTGTGGAACTGCCGAAGCTGTGCACAAAACGGACGCCGATGCGGGTTGTGTTCGATTCCGAAGAAGCGAGGCGCTGATAATTCTGGAACTGGCCGGGGAGATTCGGCTGCGGGATGTAGCCGATCAGCGCGGTTGCCTGGGTTGCGATGCGATCCGCCGGGATGACGTTGTTGGGGAAGGGGGCGCCGGTAAGGGGATCGAAGATGGTGATGGGCTGACCTTCCTGCGTGGTGAGGCCGGCGAGGTCGCCTTTGCGCTCAGCGGCCGTCGGTACGCTACCGTACTGGCTAAACGGCGAGGAGGAGCGCTGCCCGGAAAGGTTGAAGAAGATCACGTCTTTCGTATCGTGCTCGATCAGGCGCGGAATATAAGGGGCGCCCATGAAGGTTAGGCCAAACTGGTTCTGCGCGTAGCTGGGCTGGGGCTCCTTTTGCGTCCTGATGGGGAATGGCGTGGCATTGAGCGCACTGTTGCCGCCCGTCCAGAAGAAGGCCCCGTGGGGTTGGTTTGGCTTGAAATTGCGGAAATTGCCAAAGCCGCCTCCGCCGCCTCCGCGACCGCCACGGCCTCCTCCCCCGCTAAAGCCGCCTCCGCCAAAACCGCCGCCACCTGGGCCTCCACCGAAACCACCACCGCCGCCAGGACCGCCACCAGGACCCTGTCCTCCGGGGCCTCCGCCTGCTCCACCCTGGCCGCGGCCGCCGGAAAGAGACTGGTCCAACTCGGCGTTCTGCCGAAGCTGCTCCATATCTATGCCAGCAAAGGGATTCGTCGTGCCCGCCTGACCGGTCACGGCTACGGAATCCGTAGAGAAATCGCTGTTGGTGGCCATGGAAGGCAAAGCCGCTCCCGTGGCTCCGCTGCCCAAACCAGCGTCGGCTACGCCTGCGAGCGCGGTCAGCAACGCCAGGTTCTGCGCCCCACCGATGTTGTTGCTCCGGACGGTTCCACCTTGCCCGGCGGCGCCCTGTCCCGCCTGGCCCCGGCTTCCGGCAACAGTCTCCTGAGAGTCTTCCGGGGCTACTCGCGAAGCCAGGGTGAGAACGAAATCGACCTGTTGCTTCACAGGCGCGGGGCCCGTGGGTTTGATCACAGCGACCTTGGTTTCCGCAGCAAAGGCCGCGAGGCCGGTCTTGAGCACATACCGGCCGTTGACCGGGATGGTCATGGAATAGCTGCCGTTGATGTCGGTGACGGTGGCGTAGCGCCGGCCGGTCAGGGTGTTGCTGGCAACGATGCTGACGCCAGGGAGTGGAATGGCGCCCGCCTTGACTGTGCCGTGGACCATTCCGCCTGCCACTGGCGCGGGCGCGGCGCTGCCCGGGGCTGGCGAGTCAAGCGGCAGGATTGGCTTGGGCTCCGGCGGACAGGACCGCAGCGACACTCAACAGGCAGGAGAGCACAGCTATCCCTCGCATGGAATATTCCCTGATGTTTGTTGTCGCGTCGATGTTCATCACCTTCGGTGTGGGCCCGGAGGCCCATCAAAGATCTGTTCAAAGCTGGTTTCTAAAAAACGGAGACAGAGGTCAGGCCGGGACATGGCGCTGAAATCACTGGACAATCATCGGCCATCACGGCAATCACTGAGCAACCTGGACAATCACTGGACAGGAGCGGCGGAACCCGCAGGGTCTGGCGGCCCGTGTTGCCGGCCATCTCCAAACCCGTGGCCAGAGCCCCCGGGCTGCCCGGTCGTGATGCGCAAGACTGTGGCGGTAAAGACGTCGGCTTGTAATGCGCCCTGCGCGGTAATGAAGTCTCCTATTTTTATGTCGGCCAGGGTTACATCTTCCCTGTGCTTGCGGAAAGATGTGTTTTCATCCACGGCAACTACCTGCGCCTGCTTGTCACTGGCACGCTCGATGGTTATCTTCAGCTCATGGATGGCCGTCACCTTGCCCGCGATCCATGTCTTGCCAAAGCCGGCTCGTGCTTTCTTCACCTCATTTGCGTCGATATCAAAGATGAGGACGGCGCCGACCGTCTTGGCCTTGGCATCCAGTAAACCGCCAGCCATCAACATGTCTCCTATGTGCACGTCGTCCGCTGCCACGGGCTGACGATTTTTCATGAGGCGGGTATTGGCGCTGTACAGAACCTGATAGTTTTCCCCTTCGTCCGTGCGGATGGTGAAACTGCCAGTGCTTGCAGCCGTGACCGTGCCCCGCACTCCGTTGCCGTTGCCGAACGCGCGGCCCATGGCCGCGCCAGCATCTGGCGGACCATCGCCTGCCTGGGCGTGGCTGGTCGCTGCCCAAAGAACAACTACCAGGCAGGCGACAAGGCTTCGTCTCGAAGTGCTCTTCATTCGTTCACCCAAAACCATTGCAGGAAGCGCCGTTCCAGTGCTCCATCGTTCCGGTGCTCCATGTAGACGGGGCCTGCATGTGTAAGGACGCAGAGATCCGAGCATCCGTTGTCACCGCAAACAAACCGCAAACAATAGGGTAAACTCCCCGGATGCCGATGAGCCAAAGTCAGCAGTGCCTTCAGTTTCCAAGGCCAGGTGGATAGCCGGTTGGAATCGACGGCCCTGGCACTTTCCACAGGCCACGAAAAAAATAGGCAACACTCAGGCGCTTCGAGTCTCTAAGTAGAGGGGGAAGACCACCTTATGACGCCAGCCACTGAAACGACGGAAAAGACTACAGGTCTGTTGGAAGACTTTCTGCAGGTTCGATGTCAGAGCGAGACGCTTTGCCGGCCTCTGTCGCCGGAAGACATGATGGTGCAGTCATGCGCCGAGGCGAGCCCGGCCAAATGGCATCTGGCGCACACGACCTGGTTTTTTGAAACTTTTCTGCTGCGCGAGTTTCTCCCCGGCTATCGCGAATTTCATCCCGACTTCCGCTGGCTGTTCAACAGCTACTACAACTCGGTTTCTGACCAGCCGGAGAAGAAGCTGCGTGCATCGTTTTCACGACCTGGCGTTGAGGCGATTCTCGAATATCGCAAGCATGTAGAGGCGGGGATTCAGCAGTTGCTGGTTTCGGCTCCTGCAGAGGAGGCGACACGCAGAATCGTTCTCGGGCTGCACCATGAGCAACAGCATCAGGAACTGCTGGCCACGGACATCAAGCATGCTTTGTGGACCAATCCGCTTCGTCCCCCGTACCTCGAGAAATCAGTCGACCTCCACAGGTCTACTGCGACCCGGACCCGATGGCTGGCGCATGAGGGCGGCCTTTTCGATATTGGCTTCGCCGGCGATGGGTTCTCGTTCGACAACGAACAGCCTCGGCACCCCGAGTACCTGCGGCCATTCGCCCTGGCATCCCAATTGGTTACATGCGCGGAGTATCTGCAATTTATCGAGGACGGTGGCTACCGGCGCGCGGAGCTTTGGCTTGCGGCCGGCTGGGACACGGTAAAGAGCGAGGGCTGGCAAGCACCTCTCTATTGGCGTAAGCAGGACAACGGATGGCTGGTCTACACCATGTATGGCGAGCAACCATTGCATGGCCTGCTGCAAACGCCCGTATGCCACGTGAGCTACTACGAAGCGGACGCCTTCGCCCATTGGGCCGGCAAACGGCTGCCTACGGAAGCGGAGTGGGAAGTTGCCGCACATGAACTGCCTGTGGAGGGCAACCTGTTGGACGGGGGCATCCTGCATCCACAGGCGCTTGCCGCATCCGCTGTGAACGGGCTCGCGCAGATGTTTGGCGACGTTTGGGAATGGACTCAAAGTCCGTATGTGGGGTATCCAGGGTTTCTTGCGGTCCCGGGTGCACTCGGCGAATACAACGGCAAGTTTATGAGCAACCAGATGGTGCTGCGCGGTGGGTCGGTGGTGACGCCCGCTTCGCACATACGCTCGACCTACCGTAACTTTTTCTCTCCTGCGACACGCTGGCAGTTCTCCGGCATTCGCCTGGCGAATATTTGAACTTTTCACTGAATGCGGAGATTGCATGTCTGCCATTTCGATACCTAAGTTGCCGGCGATTGCTTCCAGCGCTTTAGCCGTGGAGGTGATGAACGGACTCGCTGAGCGGCCTAAAACCTTGTCGCCCTGGCTGTTTTACGACCAGCCGGGTTCGCGCTTGTTTGAAGCGATTACCGAGTTGCCTGAGTATTACGTCACACGCACAGAGCGACAGATACTGTCAGAGCACGCCGGCGAGATTGTTAGCGCCGCAGCGGGCGGGTGCGATCTTTCGTTCATTGAGCTGGGTGCTGGTACGGCGACCAAGACCGGGCTGCTGCTCAATGCGGCGGTCGCCCTGCAAGGTAGCGTGACCTACTCGCCCATCGATGTGTCTGCCTCAGCCCTTGAAGAGGCACGTATTCGCCTGGAAGCGGAGCTACCGCAGGTGAAGGTAGAACCGATCGTGGCGGACTACACCGAAGGCATGCGTCAGGACAAGGCAGACCGGGTGGCCGGCGCCGGAAGGCGGCTGGTGATGAATATCGGCTCAAGCATCGGCAACTTTTCACCGTTGGATGCAGTGGACTTGCTCCGCGGTGTGCGCTCACAACTGGCGCCAGGCGATTGCCTGCTGCTGGGGACAGACATGGTCAAGGACAGGTCGATGCTGCTCGCGGCCTACGATGACGCGGCCGGCGTCACTGCAGAGTTCAATAAGAATGTATTGGTGCGCATCAATCGAGAGCTGGATGCGAATTTCGATACCGAGTTGTTCCGCCATCAGGCGCGTTGGAATGAGCAGCAGTCACGGATTGAAATGCATTTGGAGAGTTTGGTAGCGCAAAAGGTGAGCCTTGGCGCTTTGGAGATGGATGTGCGCTTTCGTGTGGGGGAGACTATTCATACCGAGAACAGTTACAAATTCACCGATCAGCGGGTGATCTCGCTGCTTATCCGGTCTGGTTTCCGATTGCGGCAGCAATGGAGTGATGCGAACAAGTGGTTCACGGTGTATCTGGCGACTACTAACTAGTGGAGTTTGCCGGCCAGGCTTTTCTTGTCTGAGGCTTCATCTTTGAGAGGTCGCCACTTCACTTGCTCAGAGCCAGAGGCTTGACTATTTCGTCCAGCAAAGCGGGTGTCCCCTGCACCCTCTCTAATTTCGGATACTTTTCGCCGTCGTGATAGTCCAGCCGGACGATACGGAATTCGTCATCGTTGGAGACGATGAACTCGATTGGGTCTTTGCTGCCCTTTGCCTCTCGAATCGCCTGCTTCAAGACATCGCCACTGAAGCCGTGGCCATTGACGGCAACCAGTTTGGTTCGCGGGCCGAGCCCTGCTTTGAAAGCGATGGAATCCACTCGGACGTCGGCGATGGCGCCACTGACGCCGACGGTAAGGCCCAGAGAGAACCATGCGTCTACCTGCTTGGAGTTATCGTTCTCCGCCTGCTCGAACGAGGTCGGCTCGGCGCCGTAAACCAGCCGGTAGCCTCCATGCTCGATACCTCCAAGGGGAGCGTGAGCCGCGTGGGAGGTGAGGCGCTCGGTTAGAAAGCCGCGCCAATCGTAAGCAACAACAGAGTTGAGATCGGTCACGATTTCATCGAAGGTATAAGGGACCACAACCGGTGGAGTATTGCCACCCGCACCGAGAAACTTTACGCAAAAATCATTTAGAGATTTTTTGTCGTGGGTCAATTGGCGAATGGTCGTGTCCGCATCCAGCCAGAGCAACGCCCCTTCAAAGTAGTAGTCCTGACTCCGTCGCCAATTGGACCAGGACCGGCTGCCACCACGAAGGATCTGCGAGGAGATGGCGGTGTCTTCCAAATTCCGCCAGGTGCGGCCTGGCTTCACGTCGAGCAGTGCGGCATTCCAGGCGAGTTGTTCGCGGAATACATCGGGGGTCCAGAGGCCTGATCGCGCAGCCAGCACGTTGCCCCAGTATTGCGTCATGCCTTCGTACACCCACAGCAAGTCGCCCTTCATCGGCGCGGCGTAGTCCGGAGTGGCCAGGCCAGCAGGGCGGCGATACTTGCCGTTCCATGAATGGGTGAACTCGTGCGGTAAAAGATCTGCATTAAGCATGGCTAACTTCGCGTCGGAATAGCCTTGCTTCTCGACGCCATTGTCGCTGGATTGGTGGTGCTCTAATCCCTCGCCGCGTATGACGTCACTCAGGCTAAGCAGAAAGTGGTAGGTATCGTAGTGGCGCGAAGCGTAGAGTGGGCCTGTCTCTCGCACAAGCTGACTGAACGCATGAAGCAATTCTGGTTTGAGATCGATATCAGAGGCTGTGTCACCGGCTACGTCTAGGTAGTGTTTGGGCGCTATTTCAGGCGCGAGCGGAATCTCCCGGAAGTATTTTCCAGCGATCAACGGTGAATCGACCAACTGCTCCACAGAGACAGTTGCAAATGAAGCCTCAGCATCCTTCTGGCTGGTCACGCTCAATGCGGTGCCAAACTTCCAGTCTGCCGGTGTGCTTAAGGAAGCCTTGATGGGGATCTGAGCAACTGGCGTGTGGGCCGGATACATGACGACGGAGTTCCACTCGAGCACGGTCATGTTGTTGCTGGTTGCCCCGTCCATATCTGACCCGGTAAACCCTGCAGTCGCCAAAAAGTCGAGTGACACGTCGAGCCGGCTTACGCCAGCCGGCACATCGACATGGATACCGAACATATCCACGTCGTCGCGACGCCACGGCAGATCTTGGCCATTGGCGCGGATGAACAAGCCAGCAAGGTTATCGATGGGCCCCGTGGGACGGTGATCGCCGGGAATCCATTGCGGGTATTCGAGGGTGAGTGGGCCCGGGCTCACCGGTATCTCGAGGTGAGAATGCAGCAGGCGTCGGGGAGCGTCTTTGAGATCCACATGCAACACGATGGGGGTCTGCGTCTGCGCAAGGGAGCGCCCGCCAGTCAAAAGGAAAAGAGAAAGACTGGCAGTGACGCCGGCGATCCGTTTCTTCATCCCTTGATCATTTCACAGAGAAAGAGAATCGCGCTGGGGATTTATCCTATCTGAGCATCGCAGCGCGATTTCTTTGGGCGCTCTCGGACTAGCACGAAACTGCGGGAACAATCATGATGGAATGGTTTCAGAAAGAGGATTGACGATGGCAAAAACAACGCCACAAACGTATGCGAACCACGGCAGGCTTGACCCCGGTTTTCACTTTCTACTCACCGCACTGATTGTTGTGTCGCTTGTACTGAGCATCATTTTGCTGGTGCGACACCCCGGCGTCGACTCGATACTCCTGGTTCTGCTTGTGGTCACTTTGCTGATCGTTGGAGGGAAAGCGAGAGGGTATTCTCTCAAGGTGCAGGACCGTGTCATCCGGCTGGAAGAGAGGCTGCGGCTCTCCCTGCTTCTGCCCGAAGGAGCAAAGGCGCGCATTCCCGAGCTGACAGAATCACAGTTGATTGCCCTACGCTTCGCCTCGGACGATGAGCTGCCAGCGCTGGCGATGCGGGCATTCAACGAAGGCCTGACGAGCAAGCAGATCAAAGAGGCCATTGGGTCCTGGCGGCCCGACACTTTCCGCGTGTGAAAACGGCGCCCTACGTTTGCTCTCGGAGCCATCGTAGCGTTCAACGCATGGCACGGATGCCTTACGTCCCGATGCGGCCAAGCCCCAGGCCGATCACGTAGGTGACGATGCCTTCCACCGCGCCTATAAGCGTCATCTCCGTACCGCTGCTCCACCAGGAGCGCACGGTGACCAGCGACTTGGCCGCGCCTACGGCGAAATGCGCCACCAGGGAAACCACGGCGGAAACAATCACGGCGCTATATCCGGTGAGGAAGAAAAACGGCACGATGGGGATAAACGCCCCGGCCGCAGTCGAGAGTGCGCCCGAGATAGCCGAAGTGAGTGGGTTGCTCAGTGCTTCTTCTGTCGAGTTAAGGCGCTCGGATGCCAGCGCGCGCAACATCTGGTCTGGATCTTTTGCGATGTGGTCGACCACCCGGTCCGCATCTTCTTCAGGCAGACCCTTGACCTGGTAATAGAGTGAAAGCAACTCGCGCGCTTCTGCGCCGTTGATGGCGATGGCTTCTCGTTCGCGAGCAAGTTCGGCCTCGTAGATCTCGCGCTCGCTTTTAGCAGCGAGGTAAGCACCCGACCCCATGGAAAGGGCGCTGGCGATCATGCCGGCCAGACCCGACAGCAAGACCCACTTGCTGTTGCCCAGGGTCGCGCCAGAAACACCGGAGACGATGCCGAAAATGGAGCCCAGCCCGTCGTTGACCCCGTAGATGGCATCGCCGATCCAGCTGGCGGTGTTCGATCGCCCCTGGTTGCGCGTGGCAAGCATTTGGTCGAGCAACGTTTTGGGGTTATAACCGGGAGGCCGCTTTCCGCCGCGAGAGGGCTGGCGGCGGATGAGTGAGCTGAGTTCGCGATAGTGCTGCTGCTCATCTTCGATGACCTGATTAAGGATAGCGACGCTGGGGGCATCGCCAAGTGCCTTCAACTGCTTGCTATAGCGCGCGATGTCGCGGCTCTCGTCGATTTCAAGGCGTCGCAAAGCCAGATCGTTGCCACCTACCCGATTCTTGAGACTATCGGCTTCCCCGGTAGGCTTGCCCCGGTAAACCGGCTCCGGTACGCCAAGATCGCGCAACCGCCCGGCCCACAATAGGGCATGGTCGTTCTCCGCCTGGGCCATGTGCTCGAGGGTCTGCTTGCGCCGCGGGTCACGCTCCCTCTCTGCCAGCGCGAGGTAGGTGTAGTACCCATTCATTTCCGCCTGCCAGTTTTGTTCCAGAATCTGGCGCAGCCGCGGGTTGCGCGGCAAAGCAGGGGTGATTTGAGGGTCTTGTTGCAAGGAATCTCCCATGGCTCCCCCGGATTTCCTGTCGAGTTTCGTGGCTCCTATTAAACTCATACGGTTTTCTTTGAGAGAAAACCGCATAGGTGGTTGGTGCGAGTTCTGCGTGGTAGGAAATCCGGGTGATGGCTTTACGGCACAGGGTAGCATCCCTTTCGGTGCTCCAAGACAAAATCCCATTCCACCTCGCGGCCCGGCTTATACACAAACGAACGAGAACTCTACAATGGTTGGTGATGATGAAGTTTGAACAGTTGCTGACTGAGACAAGACACCCGGACACTGCCCGGATTGACCAGCTGTCGACCCGAGACATGCTGGAGATGATCAACGCGGCTGACCAGACGGTAGCCGATGCCGTGCATGCTGAACTGACCAGAATTGCGCAGGCCGTGGATGGCATTGCGGAGCGGCTGAAGAAGGGTGGCCGCCTCTTTTACATGGGAGCCGGCACTTCGGGGCGGCTGGGGGTGCTCGACGCCTCTGAATGTCCACCCACTTTCAACGTCGATCCTGGGCTGGTGGTGGGCATCATGGCCGGCGGCGACTATGCCCTGCGCAATTCCCTGGAAGGCGCGGAGGACGATCCGGAACTGGGCGTGAGCGACCTCAAACAGAGGGCTTTTGGGCCCGGCGATGCGTTGGTCGGCATTGCTGCCAGCGGCCGCACGCCCTATGTACTGGGGGCCATGAAGTACGCCAACGATTTGGGCGCACTCACGGTGGGTCTGAGCTGCGTTCCTGGCTCACCGGTGGAGCGCGAGGCGGGTATTGGCATTACGCCGGCGGTCGGGCCTGAAGTGATTACCGGCTCCACACGGCTTCGAGCCGGAACGGCTACCAAACTTGTTCTGAATATGCTGAGCACCGGTGCGATGATTCGCATTGGAATGGTCTATGGCAACCTGATGGTGAATGTGCAGCCGACCAACGTGAAGCTGAAGAACCGGGCCACACGCATCATTGCCGCAGCCACCGGGGTGAACGAGGAACGCGCCGCCACCCTGCTGGAGGAGGGTGGATCGGTGCGGGTGGGTATTGTTATGCAGAAGTTGGGAATCACGCGCGAACAGGCAGAACAGAAACTTGAGGCCGTTCACGGGCGGCTGCGTGCAGCCCTGGGGGAGCCGAATGCGTAACTCTGCCAGCCGCGGTGGCGTCGAAACAGGGAGGCAGCGCGGGCAGGCGCATCATGCGGGTTTGCCCTGGGAGGACAGGAGGCACATGTTGCGTACAAACGTGGCAAAACTTTTGATTTTAATGCTACTTACACCACTATCTGCGACGACCTTGCTGGGCCAGGTAAAGGACCAGCCTGACCAGGGTTTCGGCCCCATCGACACCAGCGCTCCCGCGACCCCGCCGGCCCAGATTATTCAGCAATTTGCGGCAAAGGAAACCGAGTTTCGGCGAGCCCTCGACAACTACACTTACCAGCGCGACGTGCGTATCCAAACCATAGACGACGACAACAAAGTCGATGGTGAATACCGCCAGGTGGTGCAGATCACCTTCGACACGAGTGGCCGCAAGTCTGAGCATGTGACCTTTGCTCCGCAGAACACGCTCGAACGCATCACGATGAGCCCGTCCGATGTTTCCGACATCGAGCAGCGCCTGCCTTTTGTGCTGACTACCGAAGATATCGGGCAGTACAACCTGAACTACGTAGGGCGGCAGAAAGTAGACGAGGTGGACTGCTACGTTTTCGATGTTGCCCCTAAAGTCATGGAGAAGAACAAGCGCTACTTGAAAGGCCGCATCTGGGTAGACCAGAAGGATCTGCAGATCGTGATTACCAGCGCCAAGAACGTTCCCGATGATTTGCGCAAAGGACACGAAGACCTATCGCCGCCGTTTACGACGTACCGTGAGCAAGTGGATGGCAAGTACTGGTTCCCTGTCTATACCAAGGCCGACGCCGAACTTCATTTTTCGGGTGGGAGCGGCACCGTGAGCCAGGATGTGCGTATCCGGCAGATTGTGCACTACACGGATTACAAGCAGTTCCGTTCGACCGTAAAGCTGATCTTCGAAGGACAGGACGTGACCACCAAACCGACTCAGCCACAGCCGGGTAGCCCGCCGGCGAACGGCCAACAACCGCAGGCGACTCCGCCTGCCGGGACGGCTCCCCACTAGATTGATATCTATATTAGTTTCAACATGAAAGTGCCCCATATCTTCCAAGTGAACGACTCTGGGAGGATATGGGGCATCGCTTTTTCTGGTCTGGCCCCCACTCCTCAGGCGTTGTAGGTAGACGAAGAGACCCTGCCTCCGCGGCCAGTCCAGTTGGTGTGGAAAAATTCACCTCGAGGCTTATCGACACGCTCATAGGTGTGCGCGCCAAAGAAGTCTCGCTGCGCCTGCAGAAGATTCGCAGGCAGGCGTGCCGAACGGTAGCCATCGTAAAACGCCAGCGCGGTAGAAAATGCCGGCATGGGCACGCCGATACGGGTGCCCTGAATTACGGCCCTGCGCCAGGACGCGTGGTACTTGTTCACGGCCCCGGCGAAAAACTTGTCGAGCAACAGGTTTTGCAGCTTCGGGTTCTTGTCGAACGCAGCCTTGATGTCACCGAGAAATATGCTGCGAATGATACAGCCCCCGCGCCACATGAGCGCAACGCCACCCATGTTCAGGTTCCACCCCTGCTCCTTCTCAGCGGCGCGCAACAACATATAGCCCTGCGCATAGCTCACGATCTTTGAGCAATAGAGTGCTACGCGCACTTCTTCAATAAATTTCTCTTTCGCGTAGGCGATCTTGCGCTTGCGCGGGCCCTTCAGCACCTTTGCGGCAGCTACTCGCTCTGCCTTCAATGCAGAAAGGCAACGCGCGAACACGCTCTCTCCAATCAGGGTGACTGGCTGGCCCAGATCGAGCGCGGAAATCGCTGTCCATTTGCCTGTTCCCTTTTGACCGGCGGCGTCAAGAATCTTGTCCACCATGGGCTCTCCGTCTTCGTCTTTTTTCGCAAAGATGGTTGCGGAGATATCGATCAAGAAGCTGTCGAGTTCACCCTTGTTCCACTCGGTGAATACCGTCGCCAGTTCGTCGGGCGTAAGCCCCAACCCATCTTTCATTAACTGATAGGCCTCACCGATCAACTGCATGTCTCCATACTCGATACCGTTGTGCACCATCTTCACGTAGTGCCCTGCACCGTCTTCACCCACCCAATCGCAGCAGGGCGTGCCATCCTCTACCTTGGCGGCGATCGCCTGGAAAATTTCCTTCACGTGCGGCCACGCTTCCTTATTGCCGCCAGGCATAATCGAAGGGCCGAAGCGCGCTCCTTCTTCGCCACCTGAAACACCCGTACCGATGAACAGAATGCCCTTCGCGGCTAGATCTTTGGTCCGCCGCGTTGAATCCGTGTAAAGCGAATTGCCGCCATCGATCAGGATGTCGCCCTTTTCCAGAAACGGCAGCACATGCTCAATGGTCTGATCGACCACTTCCCCGGCCTTCACCATGATCATCACGCGGCGTGGCGTCTTGAGCAGCCTGCACATCTCCTCTACCGAGTGCGCGCCCACGACCTGTGTTCCCTTCGCCTCATTGGCAAGAAAATCATCCACCTTCGACACGGTTCGATTGAACACAGCCACCTTGTAACCGTGATCATTCATATTGAGGACCAGGTTCTGGCCCATCACCGCTAAACCGATCAATCCAATATCACAATTTGCCTCTGCCATGCTCTCTCCCCCTTGCATCGACCCGGCCGCCGGCGCTACCCGGCGTGCCTCGTCGGAAGGCGAGATGATACCTGATCTGAGACGCGGGCGCAAAACGGCCGAAGCGGCATGGCGGTTTTGAAAATGCGGAGGGCGTCCCGCTTAGCTCACAAGTACGTTTCTAAGTCACGACGTTCGGTCACGACGTTCGGTCACGACGTTCGCGACAGAAGAATGCCTAGCACTTTCGTGTAATTGTTATAGGACCACCGACGATTTTTACGGCATCTGGTGCAGTATTTGCACGCGCTCGGACGCATGAACAATGGATGCGTCGCCGAATGACTCCCTATCGCGCCAGAAACACTGTGGCGATCGCGCCGAAACGCTGCGGCGGGGCCCGGCTTCGCCCACAAGAACGTTATGTCACAATGTTAGCGACAAAAGAGTATGTTGACCTTGCACTTCAGTGCCATTGGTATAGGCATACGACCGTGTAATTCTTATAAGGTCATCGGCGATTTTTTGGCATCTTGTGCAGTATTTGCTCGCGCCCGGACGCACGAACAATGGATGCGTCGTCGAATGACTCCATGTCGCACCAGAAACACCGCGGTGGAGTACCGGTTTCACCCACAAGACTCTTTTGACACAATTATAGCTACAAAATAGTACTGAACCTGGAACTTCAGTGCCATTGTTTTAGACATTCGACCATGTAAATCTTATAAGGTCATCGGCGATTTTTGTTAGCATCTCGTGCAGTATTTGCACGCGCTCGGACGCATGAACAATGGATGCGTCGCCGAATGACTCCATGTCGCGCCAGAAACACCGTGACGGAGTACCAGATTTGCTCGCAAGAATATTACGTCACAGTATTAGCGACAAAAGAACAACATAGTAATTCCGTGTAATTGTTATAAGACAGACGACTATTTTTCCGGCATCTCGTGCAGTATTTGCACGTGCTAGAACCCGCATGAACAAAGGACGAAAACTTTTTTAATATTTTTTGAGGTAGAGGCTTTTCACCTCGGATCACGTGTGTATTATTCGATTAGAAACTGACTCGGAATTCCTGGTAGCAAACCCACTTTAAGGGAATGCAGATTCGACCTCGGCAGAGGCCACAGTCCGTGCTGGCCCAAGCCCCCAGGTAGCCGTCCAATTTTCTAACTTCGACTACTCTCGCCAGGGGTCAACCCCTGCGAGGAAGTCAATAGATAGAAGGCAAGACGCGGAGCTCGGCAGAGACCGAACGAGATCCATGCTGGCTCCGAAGCATAGTAACTCGAGCAAGCAATTCTCTCTTACCGGACTAAGACATAGAGCGACAGCCTGGTGTGCCCTAATGTAGCGCGAACTTATCCATGTGAAGAAGGTATTTATCTGATGTTATTCAAGAAGTTTTCCCCCATTACATTTTTGCTCCTCATCGCAGCAGCGGCCAACGCATTCGCGGGCGTAAGTGTAACCAGCCCAACGAGTGGCAGTGAAGTCTCTTCGCCCTTCGAGCTCTACGCCGATGCTTCCACCTGCTCAGATCAATCGGTACGCACGATGGGCTTTTCGCTCGATAGCAGCACGGACACTACCGTCATCGACAACAATTCGATCAGTGCCAAGGTTACGGCAACCGCCGGCAAGCATACGGTGCACGTAAAGGCCTGGGGCGATCAGGGTGCATCCTGCGTCGAAGACGTAACAATCAACGTAGGCAGCGCAGCAGCAGGAATTTCGACAAGCGTGGCACCACAGGCTACGACCGGCTCAGGTTCGGTCAGTGTGAGCAGCCCTGTCAGCGGAGCTTCCCTCACTTCTCCCTTTGCCCTGAGCGCGAACTCTTCCACTTGCTCGTCTGAGGGTGTAAGCGCGATGGGCTACTCGCTCGACAACAGCCCGAATGCAGCCATCGTGAAGAGCACATCGATGCGAGCATCCGTCACCGCTTCGACAGGCAAGCACACGTTGCACGTCAAGTCGTGGGCTCCTGGTGCTGCATGCGACAGAGATATCCCCATCACGATTACGTCACAGTCAACAACGAACACGACCTCGAATGGAATCACTGTCCATTCTCCAGTGAAGGGCGCAACGGTAAGCTCTCCGTTTGCTTTGTCCGCGACGGCTGCAACGTGCTCATCGCGTTCGGTAAGCTCCATGGGGTATTCGCTCGACAACAGTACGAATACGACGGCGGTAAACGCTGAAGCAGTGAATGCGAAGGTATCGGCAAGCTCTGGCTCGCACACGCTGCACGTAAAGGCATGGGGCGGCAACGGGACCTCCTGCGTTGCAGATGTGCCCATCGTCGTAAACGGCGGCTCTGTTTTGGGTGGCACCAGCAGTGGCGCCAGCAGTGGTGGTGGCAGCGGTCCTTCCATTCCCGCGAGTGCAAAAAGCACGAGCAGCATACAGACCTTCGGCTGGAGGGCGACCCACGATACCACTGGGTCAGGAGGCGCGAGCGGAAGCATGAGTTTGGTCACCTCGCCGTCGCTCAGCGGCCATAGTCGTAAATTCGTAACCAAATTCACCAATTCCGGCGATGAACGTTATTCCTCAAGCTTTAGCGACGATGTGAACGCGACCAACTTCGTTTATGACGCTGAGGTATATTTCGCGGGTACCACTGGTCAAGTGGGGAATTTGGAAATGGACTTGAATCAGGTCACGTCGAATGGACAGACGGTCATCTACGGTTTCCAATGCGCCGGGGGTTCGGGAAAGTGGGAATATACCGAGAACAAGGGAACGCCCACGAATTTTGACGATCATTGGGTAGCATCGGGAGCTTCCTGCAACGTACGTAACTGGACCCCGAACACGTGGCATCACGTGGTGGTCAGCTACTCTCGCGACAGCACCGGCAAGGTGACCTACCATTCTGTGTGGCTGGATGGGAAGCAATCGGTGATCAATGCTACCGTGCCTTCATCCTTCGCGCTCAGATGGGCCAAGATCATGTCCGCTAACTTCCAGATAGACGGGCATGGTACAAGTGGGACGGTCACGGTTTACCTGGATAAACTGACCATCTATCGCTGGTAGCCGATCGAGTACAAGGAAAGCGAGGGGCCTTCAGGCCCCTCGCTTTTTTGAGGTGGATGGAATCGGCCAAAGACCGGAAAGCGCCCTCGTCTCGAACCGTTTAAGCAACCGACAGCAACCGGGGGAAAATGCTTTAGACTGTCGTAGGCGGGAGCATTTCAGCCCGCAGAGGGCCTATAGCTCAATTGGTTAGAGCAGCGGACTCATAATCCGTTGGTTCCAGGTTCAAGTCCTGGTGGGCCCACCAGAAATTAGGTTCACATTTATACGGGTGCTCACGGCTCAGGGGGCCAAGCTTGGGCGCGAGCACTGAGCGGACGGCAAGGCGTTGCAGCAGCAGACGTACGCGCCCAGCAGCTTTCTTCCGCCGGCCCGGATATCTCTTCCAAGGTCTCGCCAACTTCCGTGAGGGCCGCGACTCTTAACCGGCCGATAAGTTGTTCTCCCGCCTCGGTCAGCGACACACTCCTCGTGGTTGGTGCCGACAGCCTTACGCCCACCTCTTCTTCAAGGGCGCGCATGCTGTGGCGCACGGCGATGGCGAGACGCCCTGACGCTTTGCAGCTCGGGTGAAGCTGCGTTCTTCGTCAACAACAAGGAACGTGGCTGTGGAAAAGTGGTAATCCCTCGCTGGGATGGTTTCAAAAGCCATCTTGCAATGGCAGCTAGATCGAGAGCGGCAAAAGTAGTTTTAGCAGCTCCCCTCTGCACCCTGCCTGGAGCGCCCTCAAGAAGAGCGCTCGAGGTAGGGTCTGAGCACACGCTATATCGAATAGATAACTGATCCGCTGGAGAAACGTCTCAAGTGTCCACTTGCCAAGGATAAGTGGACACTTGAGCCTGCCGCGACTCGGCGCACACACGCCCGCTTCTTACTGCGAAGTAGTAATCGATCCGAACAAGCCATGGCCTTCATCGCCGATACCAGCAGTAAAGAAGAGCGTCGTCGTCGGGGCCTGAAGGGCGCCATTCCCGAAGTTCAGCCCCCACAGGCCATTGATCGTCATTGGGTTTCCGAATGTGTCATGCAGTTGGCCGAGAAAATTGCCCGTGTCCTGACTGAAGGCGTTGATCCTGCCATCCCCGAAGTTGCCGACCAGCAATGCACCGCTGAAATCGCCGAAATTCGAGGGAGCAACCTCCAACCCCCACGGTGAGTTCAGCGTTCCGTGGGCGGCAAACTCGCTCTGCAGATTGCCATTCAGGTCGAAGACATCGACGAACCCATTGCCTGGCCCTGCCACGTCGTCATGGTGTTTCCCGTCTTGTTTCGCATAGGTTACGAATAACTTGTTGTTGATGTTGCGAATGCCGAACGGCGCGAATCCACTGGGAATCTCGCTATCGGTGAACGATTTCACAAGCTTAAATTGCGCGTTGTACATTTCGACCACGCCATTACGGAAGTTGGTCGCATAAATAAAGTCGCCGGAGCCGTTGTTGCCGATTGCCAGACCCTTGTAGACGGCCCCAAGCCGTGTGCGACCCGCGCTGGCCCCAGGGCCGGAATGGTTCACCGCCAGGATCGCGTGCGTAGCGTCCACAGTCGGATTCCATCCGCTGATCGTGCCGTCCTCCGTGGCGAAGAGGAAAAGGCTCGCGCCGGATTTTCCGCCGGCGGAAACGACAAAGCTGCTCGTACTGTTGAACACGGTGCCGGTTGGAGCAGCCACGGCGCCTGCCGGGCTATTGGGCGGCGTGGGGATGATCACCACAAGCGGTGAGTTCGCCGGAAATGCCGCACCCTCGCCGGTGTACAGCGTAGAAACGCCGGTCCCATTGTCGGAGATCCACATAGGCCCCGTATTGCCGGCATTGACAATGCCCCACGGATTGACCAGGTTTGCATCGGCGAAGTTGGCGACGCCAGAGATATCGGAGACCAGATTAGTGCGCAGATAGGATGTTTGAGCAGACGCTTGAGTTAGGGCCGAAATGAGGACCAGGACTGCAACGACCGCTGCAGTCCGCATAAAATCCGCTTTCTTTCCATTTGACATATTCATGCTCTCCTCAAGTGAAATGGTCACACGTCACCGCGTGGCCGTCATAAAGGGTGTATATCTCCCGAACGACGGAATTATAGTCCGGGAAAATTGTGCGGATTGTCAGGGGATTGTCACTTTTTAGTCCTGGCACCGATTTGCATCGAGTTGACCCGTGAGTTGATGCCAAATCTCTAGCGCCGTATCGACCGTGCTCGACATGCAGAGTTCGGCCTGCAGAAGATTCTGGAGCGAGCATTGCCTGCTTTGGGCCAATTCGCTGTGGCTTCATTTTGTTCATGGCCGATTAGCTTGATTCGCTTTCCTTGCCAGATATCTGTAAGAAACGGGTCGTCCGCGGCAAGCTTTCTTTTTAGTCCCTGTGGCCCAAACTCATAATCCGTTGGTTCCAGGTTCAAGTCTTGGTGAGCCCACCAACTCTCTCCCCTGCTTCGCAGGTGCACCGTGGACGCAGCGCAGATTCCATATTCTCTTAAATTCAGAATGGCGTTCTATTACTCTCGCAACCTTACATCGTGGCCGAGATGATAGAACTCCTTGAGCCGAAAAAGGAGCACCAAGTACTGGAAATTGGCAGTGGCTTAGGCTATCAAGCCGCGGTTCTTTCCCAGCTGGTTGCACAGGCGCATATGATCGAACTTATCGAGCCGCTCGGTACCGCCGCCCGTAGGCGGTTGGCGGCTCTCGGCTACAAGAATGTCGAGGCGCGCGTGGGTGACGGCTACTTCGGCTGGCCCGAGAGAGCGCCTTTTGACGGCATTATCGTGACAGCCGCGGCTAACCACATTCCGCCCGCCTTGATCGAACAACTGAAGCCCAGGGGGAGGATAGTGATTCCGGTGGGCATCTCCACCAATGCGGGTTACAACCCCCAGCAAAGAGCATTCGAAAAATTCCGTATTCAACCCAGGTACGCTGGCGCGAACCGTCATTTCGATATTGGGGGCACCCGTCCAGGGGGTAGGGCTTGTAGTCAACCGGAGGAACCGTTTTCAGGAAGGAACCCCTCAAACCTGCTCAACCAACCTCCGTCCAGGCGGCGTGCTGGCGGTGAATCCAGCGGTTGGTTTTCTTTCTTGCGAATCCCATCTATGCCGTGGCTGTGGTTCGAGCGCTTGTTGTTTGTCTCCGGATTGGGCAGCGCGTTTGCTGCGCGGCAACTATGAAAGGGAGTCTCGGCAATGCGGTTAGCGCGTTTGGCCGCCATCGTAGTAGCCATTACAGGTACCGTCTATGCACTCGGGTTGCACACTTAATCGCTGGTCCCCTGGCCACCCTGCTGGCTCCCGGTGCAGGGCTTCCCATCGTGCTGCTTGTAGCCTCGGCGTGTTACGCGATGGCTGCCCTGCTTGGCTCAGGCCAGTTTCTCTTGTAACTCTTCCAACGAAAACCCCTTGGTCTCTGGGAAGAATGACAGGGTGATAAAGAACTGCACGGCCATCACGACGGCGAAGAATACAAAGGGCAGCGCCGCTGACTTTGCGGCCAGCGGTGGGAAGACCAGGGAGATAAGACCATTCATGATCCAAAGCACGGTGCTGCCCAATGCTTGTCCTTTTGCCCGCACGCGTGTCGGAAAAATCTCGCTCATGTACACCCACAGCACGGAACCGGAAGATAGCGCGAAGGAAGCGGTGTAACCCGTGACGAAATAGATCAGGGCCCCGTGCCAGCGCCCCGTAAGGAAGATCGTCGCGATGCCGCTCAGACCAGTCGTCATGCCTACGCAGCCGATCAGCAGGAGAGCTTTACGACCTATCCTGTCAATCAGAGTCATGGCCAACAGTGTTGCCATCAGGTTCACCGCACCCACCACCACCGCCTGCAGCGCGCCCGACATCCTGCTGAAGCCCGCCGAGACGAAGATGTCGTTGAGGTAATACAGCACTGCATTGATGCCCGAAAGCTGGTTGAATGCCGCGAGCGTAATGGCGAGCAAGATTGGTATGCGGTACTGCCGCTTGAAGAGTGGCTCTTTGTGGCTGCTCGTATCCAGGTGTATCGACGCAACAATCGCCTCCAACTCTGCATCCGGCTCCGGTGTGCCGATCGTCAGAAGCGTCTTCCGCGCCTCCTCAACTCTGCCCTGCGTGACCAGCCAGCGAGGGCTGTGGGGAATGCCGAAGAGCATCAAGAGGAACAGGACTGCCGGCACTGCAGACACACCGAATTCCCATCGCCACTCCACCGCGCCCAGATGAAATGAGGCGATGAAGAAGTTCGAGAAGTAAGCCAGCAGGATACCGGCCACGATATTGATTTGAAACAGGCCGACCAGCCGGCCGCGATAATTCGGCGGCGCAAGCTCGGCGATGTACACCGGCCCAAGAACCGAAGAACCCCCGATGCCGAGGCCGCCGAGGAAGCGTGCAAGCAGGAAAACGGGCCAACTCCAAGCCAGCGCGCAACCCAGCGCTGAGAGCACATAGAGAACCGCCATGATCCGTAGTGTTGCCCGGCTGCCGATCCGCTGCCCAATTGCCCCCGCGCACATCGCGCCGAGCACCGTGCCCCACAGCGCGATCGACACAGTGAAGCCAAGTTGAAACGGACTCAACAGGAAATGCCCCTTGAGCGCGTAGGTCGTACCTGCTATGACCGCCGTGTCAAAGCCGAACAACAGGCCCCCGAGGGCGCCCGTCGTTGCGCTACGTAAGAGATATTTGTTCAAAGCCATTTAGCTTCGCGCCTCCCCTTGGCTTCCACATCGCCTCTACCTAAGAACATCATGCTTCATGCAACGCCGTTCGCAAGGCGTCTCCTATGACTCGTAGAGCGGAGATTGCCGGCCCGGATGCTTGCAGGTCATCGATCACGGGAAAATTATGAATCGTACCAAGCAGCCGCATCGCGGTGACTTTGACACCAGCTTCGGCAAGTCGATGCGCATACAATTCGCCCTCGTCACGCAAGACATCGCACTCAGCTGTAACAATTACTGCCGGAGCGATCTGCGAAAGCTCTGCCAAAGGAGCATGCAAGGGCGATGCCATTGGTTGAGACCGCAGTGATGGATCCGGCAGGTACTGGCTCCAGAACCACTCCATCTCCTCACGGGTCAGGTTCAACCCCTCGGCAAACTCCTGATAGCTGCTTGTTGCTGACGATGCCTGCAGCACCGGACAGATGAGTGCCTGCAGCCGCAGAGTTGGTCCGCCACGCTCGACCATGAGCAATGCCACAGCCGCAGCCAGATTGCCACCTGCACTGTCGCCCGCCACGGCCAGCCGGCTTCCATCGATTGCATGTTCTGACCCATTTGATCTATGCGACTGTACCCAGCGTGCCGCCGCGTAGCACTGCTCTACCGCCACCGGAAAGCGCGCCTCGGGGGACAGAGCATAATGAGGGAACACTACGACCGCTTCGGCGCGCAATGCCAGCTCGCGCACGATGCACGCATGCGTCTCGATGCCGCCCAGTACCCATCCACCACCGTGCAGATAAAGCACGGCGGGAAGAGGCCCACGAGCGTGTGCCGGCCGCACGATTGTTAATAGAAGGCCCGCAGCGTCCACGGTTTCGATAGCGATCGACGAATGTTCCAGAGGCGCGGACTGACCGTCACGCATGGATTGACGAGCAACCTCTACGGGGAGCTGTGGCAGCGGCTTGCCGCCCTCGCGAAGGAGTCGCTCCATGTATGCACGCGCGCATGGTTCCAGTCGATCAAGAGGTCGATCGAGAAGGCGATCTAGAGTTCGATCAAGAATTCGATCAGGAGGGCTCATGCGTCTGGCTTCGTGCGCACGAACGCCTTCATCGTCGCGCATTCTGTGCCGGCGGCCGCACCATACGGCCGAATCGTGTACTTGCCTACGGCCGCCGGCACAATGAACGTCTCAGCGTAGTGCACAACGTAAGGATGGAATGCACCGGACGGACTCTCGACCACGGCCTCTTCGCCTTGCACCAAATTCAGTACGTTGACCCCGCCATGGGTATCGTGCAGCACGGTGCCGGTGAACCAATGGCGCCGTGTCTCAATAAACTCACGCTCATGCAGTCCAGTCACCTCTTCGCGCCATCCGTCGCCTGCAGCTACAGGCCGTACCGTATCGACGAGGTTCTTTCGCGTCCACTCTGTCGTGCGATCCCATTGAATGTTCGCCAACCCGTGCTCGATGTGAATCGGACGCGGCCTCCCGTCGAGTCCCAGGCGTCCCCAGTCCCACAATTTGAAGGTAAAGATATAAGGGGTGGCGCTGATTTCGAGCACCATCGAGTCCTTGCCCGAGCAATGAATCGTGCCTGCCGGAATCAGGAAATGGTCATGCCGTTGCGCGGGAAACCGGTTGACGTATGTATCCGCAGGGAAGTCTCCTCCCTCAGCCTGTGCAGCGCGCAGACCGCGCGCCATCGCCTCTCGATCGATATCGTCCTTCAGCCCCAGATAGACGACCGCGCCCGGTGCAGCATCGAGCAGGTAATAGCTCTCATCCTGCGTGTAATGCATTCCAAACTTGTGCTGGATGTACTCAGTCAGCGGATGTACTTGCAGCGAGAGATTTCCGCCGCCCATCGTATCCAGAAAATCAAAGCGGATTGGAAACTCGGTTCCAAAACGCCCATGCACGGCATCGCCAAGCAACTCCCGCGGATGAGTGAAGACCAGATCGATGGCTGGAACCTCGATGCGCTCTTCGCCGTAGCCCAGCAGCAGACTGTTCTCCTCGGGCACGCAATCGAAGCACCACGCATAGTTCGGTGCACCGGGCGGCAGGTCACACACCTCCTCCATCCAGTGCCCTCCCCACGGCCCCGGATCAAAATAAGGCACCACGCGAAAAGGCCGCTGCGCCGCAAGTGCCAGCGCCTTACGAAACTCCTCGCCGCGAATCATCTTTGGTTTACGCGTGTCATTGGTGTCGAGGAGAAAATTGGCCAAGGGCAATATCTGCTTCTTCAGGCGGTCCGCCGCGCGCCATTCCACAAAGAAGCCGCACTTATACTTATCGGCGAAACTTGCTTCTTTGTTGTCGCAGCCGAGATTGCCCATCTCGAAGCGCCGGTATCGTAGCTGGATCTCCCACCGGGCCATATCTGCATACACCAGCACATCGCACTCCGGCGCCAACAACGCAGCACCTGCCCCAATGACAAGCACGGCGCCGCGTGCCCTTGCTTCGATGACATCGTCGCGCATCCGCTGCAGTGCTTTCGGGTCAAACCAGTCTTCGAGCGTAAGCCCGTTCATGCGGCCAAACACGCGATCGTCCCCCAGATGGACCGCAAGCATGGCGCGAATCTCCGCTGCGTTCTTGTACGCATCCGAGGCACAGATCACCGCATCAAAGCACAATCGCTTTACCAGCTCCGATTGGAGATCGTCTACCTGGGCTCCCGGATAGCACTCCACGCATACCACATTCGCCCCTGCAAGCTGCAACGCAATCGCGTCCCAGCCTACGGCGCACTCATTGCTCGAACCTGCAGGAATGAACGGAAATTTATCGTAATTCGCTTTACGCGCCATGCCACTCCTCTGCCAGTAATGGGACAGCGCCCAGCAGCGCAGCCAGATTTCCGAGCGCCGCTACTTTCACCTGTGTCTTTCCCCAAGCCGACCATGTATGTGTGTTCACGTACTGCTGCACAAAAGAAAGGACGGAGCCGGGGCCCTGCATCACCCCTCCGCCCAGAATGAGAATCTCGGGATCGTACGCATGGATCAGCGAAACCGCATTCGCAGCCCATACGCGCAGGCAGCGTTCGCGTACCTCACAAGCCACTTTGTCACCGTGCTCCGCATGCCTGAAGAGCTCGCGAAAGCCAAGCTTCTCCACTTCTGCCAGCGCACTCTGCTTAAATCCTGGCCACGCGCGCGCCACCTGCGGCATCGACCACCCTGACGCCTCCGCCTCCGCGCAGCCAACGTTGCCACAGTGGCATGGGGAACCATCGAACTTCACGGTCAGATGTCCGCTAAGACAGCCCGCGTGCCCGTGTACACCACGCAGCAGCCGCCCCTCCAGAATCGTCGCAGTGCCGATCCCCGTGCCCAGAGTCATCATCACGATATTGTTGACGTCACGTCCTGCGCCGCCATAGTGCTCACCCATCAGCGCCATGCGCGCATCGTTCTCGATACGCAACCGCAGACCGAAGGTCTGGCGCGCCCAGGCGGCCAGATCGAGCTTTGGCGCGTCCACATACTTCTTCAACGTGGAGTGGATCGTGCCATGGCGAGCATCTACAATTCCCGGAAAGCCAATCGTTACGCCCTCACACTCTTTCGCCGTAATGGCTGCCTCGCGCAGCAAAGCATGCAGTGCATCTGCCACGACGGGCAGCAGGTCGGCCAGGTTTGATGCACCCTCCGCCTCGAGCGACGTGTGCGCGAGCAGACGGTCCTCATCTACCACTCCGCAGCCGATGTGCGTCCCACCCAAGTCCAGTGCCAGCGCTCGCATCTACTTAGTTTCCATCTTTCGGCTGCGTCTCCAGTCGCAGTGTCAGGATTTCAAATGGCTTTATCTTCGTCACAAGACTGCCATCGCGCACTATCAACTTCTGGATATTGTCTTCCAATAGAGAACAGCGCCACGCGCTCTGAATCTGCAGATGCGGCGTGCTCAAACGCAGCGTCTCCGTCTGGCCGGCAATCTCGGTCAGCCGCAGTATGCTGCCATGTCCATTTTCCGCTCGCTTCCATGTAGACAACACAACATTCGGATTGTCCAGCGTCAGAAAGCTCGCGCTGTGCACCGCAGAGGGAGTAAGACTTGCCGGAACAGCGTTGCTCTCAAGCGGCGTCATCTGCTCCCATCCACTCCGCGTCAAATCGGCTGGCTCGAACTTTGCTCCGCTCACAAATGCATAGCGGAAAGTGAACTCTCCGCCTTGTGATGATTTGAAGTTCGTGCTCCAGTAGTTGCTCATCAACCAGGTGAAGATCGTCGCGCTCTTGGGCACGAATTCCTTCGGCCATGCACCGCGCACTATATCTCCAAACGCAACGAGCGGGGTATCCACGGGAATGACTCCTGCCGATACCGCGCCATCATGGACTGCCGCCCAGTGCTGCACGGCATACCACTCCCGGCTGCCGCCTGCGAGCTCATCCCGCGCCGGATCGACCCAACCGTTCTGCGTGTCATACGCAAACTCAGGATGTTCAACCGCCAGTGGAAAGGCAATGTATGCCGCTTCGCGATCGAGCGTCGCGGACTTGCGAAGCGATACGCGGATGTCGATACGCTTGGCATCTGCAGGTAGAGTGATCTCAGTCTGAATCCATGGCGTGTTCACCGCGGAGGACTCGAGTGCCGCCGACTCCGTTTCCACCCCGTGATGCACCGCGACGATGTGGCCGCCGGTGGCCGGATGCGTCGTCAAATTCGGCCTTGGCAGCGCCGCGCCATACCGGTAGAGGCTGTTGTCAGGCATGTCGTCCGCGCCCGTTACATACACATAACTGCCAAAAGAATATGGGCTACTTGCATCCACCAGCTCTCGTTTCAGATCTTTGTCCCATATGCTATGGATTGCACCGCTCGCTGCGTCCAAAGTCACGCGATAGAAACAATTCTCCAGTACCTCGCCGACTCGCTCTTCCGCTCTTGTCTCCGCGATCTTTGATTGTGCATCGACGACAGAGAGCAACTTATATCCGACTGCGGGAATATTGTCTGCGCGATAGCGGACGCGCAGCGTGCGGCCGCCGAAACCAGGCAGCGGCGTGCCCTTCTCGACCCGCAGCACTTGCTGCGGCACAGAACGTTGCGTCTGCGGATCGACGATTTCTTTACCCTCCGGTAGATCCGTCTCCAGCCATCCGCCGCGGGGCCAAGGCAAGGCGTTGAAGATAAGAAGCGAGTTGTCTTTGGGCGCCAAGGTTGCTTCCAGTTGGGCGAAGCTCCGCGCGATACTCTGTTCCAGATCATCGCCGGCGCGGGTCACCTGTGCTTGCTTGCTTGCCCACTGCCGTACGGACTGATCGCTCTCGGGCTGCGTCGTCGCAACAGCCGCCATCCATGTGTGCTCGTCAAAGAGCAACGAGTTTTGCCACGCGTCGCGCAACAATGAGGCATCCGGGCGCAATGCAGGATCTAAAAGTGACGGGATGGTAGCCATCGTTTCCGCGTTCAGCAGCCGCTGCTGATTCGCGCGATGCGCCGCAGTCGCCCGCGCACCCGAGGTAAAGCCATCTTCCCAGTACGGTCCAAAATCGCCACGATAGGCCGGGATTGCACCGCCAAACTGCTGCTCAATTGCGCCCATCGCCTCGTTGAACGTAGCAAACCTCAGGCGTGGATAAGCGTACTCTTTGGCCCACTCCGCAGGGAGCGTTACCTGCCCTCGATCGAGCGCAGTATTCTCCAACTGGCTACCAAAAAGAATCACCGAATCCGCGCGATACTCCTTACGCGCATAGGCCTGAAGGAATACAGGCAACGCATCCTTCACAGCTTCCACCGTGGGTGGCGTGCCGAACATGGATGCCAGTTGCAGATAGGCGCGCGAGTACCACATCAAGACGCGGCCGCCGTCGGGCCCTTCCCAATAGAACGGCGACTTCTCATTCCATCGCCCCTCGAGCAGCACCGGCGCGCGCCACGCATTGCTGGCTGCTGCAAAGTAGCGGATGCCTGCGCTGTGCAGAATCGACGCATACGACCACGAGTAGGACGGCACATCCGTGATGTTTGCCGCACCCACCGGCAGCTGAAATTGCTTCGCCAGGGCATGCGATGGATACAGTGAACGCGTCAGACCTTCAAGCGACGCAACGCCCGTGTGCTGATTCGCATACTGCGGCGGCATCACGATTCTTCCTGCTCGAATTTCGCTCAGCAAACGCTGTCCGCGTTCCGGCGAACGACCCGCGAGATATTGCTCTGCGACCCAGCTCCCGTCCATGGTCCAACGAAACTCCGGATGCTGCGGCAGCAGATCGAGCACGCCGTCGATGTTTTGCGATTGCAACTCCGCAACCTTCTCGCGATAGTCTGTGAAACCGATGTCCAGATGTTCATGCGGGACTACAAACACGGTCCACTTCTTTTGCGCCTGCAGTTCCACGGGAAAGGTCTTGTCACCCACGCGAAGCGTAGCCTGTTTGATGCCTTTCCATTCGGGCACGTTGAACTGCGTACAGCTCTCGCCGAACTCCGCGTCTCCAAAGGATAGCGGCTGTATGTCTGTGTGTCCGCCAATGCTCAGTTCAATCCGCGAGGGCAGCGGACCACCCTCATATGCCTCCACACAAGCCTGCACGACCTGGTCGAGCTGATTGTTTTTCTGCCGGAAGAAGATCGTTGCCGCGGCGGTCGCAAGCGTCTTACCTGCTGCATACGGCGCATCGAAATTATTCTCGAGCGCAAGGGCGTCGTAAACGAGGCCACTCTCGCCCGGCGCGATATCACCGAGCGAATTCTGTCGTGTAGCCGGCTGGTCCATGGCTGTGAGGATGAAGGTATTTTCGCCCAGGCGTAGCCAAGCCGCTGGAATCTCAATCGATCGCTCTGCGTGCGAGCTCTGGGGGACGAACGTGCCCTCCCAATCCCCCGCTCCGTAATCCGACTTCGGCGCAAAAGTAAAGACGCCGGCGTGGCCATTCACCTGCACTCGCAGCGCGGAGAGCCGTGGCGTCTCATACAGCATGGCCAACTTCAACACGAAGGTTCCGCGTGGTGTCTCGCTTAAAGTGAAGTCGATGCGAAACGGATGCAGCCTTGCTCCCGCCAGACCATTCGCCGGCCCTGGCTGGAACCGCAGCCAATCGCGTGGCGTGCTCTTGCCCACAATGTAGTCGACGCCGGAAGAGGCTTTCGCATAGTCCACGCCAAAACTGTCGTGAAACTCGCGTGACGAGTCGTCGAACTGGCCGATCTGCCAGACCGTTCTCTGCTGCGCATAGGAAGGCAAAGCCAGCGCTGCGAAGATGGCCCCGCGGAACATCGCCCCGCAAATGAGGGAGGCCTTTACCATTTTGGCTGCACAGTCACAACGCCGGGGCGAGTGGGATCCTCGATCCACGATCCCATCTCCTGCTTCCGCGCCATTTCGCTATATTTCGCTAACTTGTCGCGATCGAGCTCCACCCCAAGCCCTGGCCCCTTGGGCACGCGCAGTCCGCCCTCTTCAAAGATCATTTTGCCGCCCACAATGATGTCGTCCTTCAGATGGTGGTAGTGCGAATCTGCCGCCGCACTCAGGTTCGGCACCGACGCCAGCAGATGCAGGGCCGCCGCCTGCGAGATGCCGAATTCACCGCCACTATGCAGTCCTACGTCCAGCCCCAACACCTCGCATGTTCCAGCCGCGATGCGCGCACGCGAGATGCCGCCATACCAGTGAGGATCCAGCAGCACCATGTCGATGACATTGTTGCGCGCCGCCGGATAGATGTCTTCAAAGGCGAAGATACTCATGTTGGACGCCAGCGTCATGTAAGGAACCTTTGCATTCACGCGCTCCATTGCACGCAGCCCCCAGACTGGATCCTCGTAATACTCGACGTCATATGCGGCCAGCTTCTGCGCCACGCGGACAGCCGTCGTCACACTCCATGCCGCGTTCGGATCCAGGCGCAGCTTGTGTTGTGGAAACGCCTCGCGCAACGCAATGAAAGTCTCGATCTCCTCGTCAGGAGGCAGAACACCGTTCTTGAACTTCAACGTCTGGAACCCATGCCGTCCGACGAGGTCTTTCGCAAATGCGACCATCTCTTCTGTGTTGCTGATGCGGCCCTGGCCCTCGGCATTCGCGTGCCGGTAGAAGAGATAGCCCGCATGTGGTACTGTCTCGCGCAACCGGCCACCCAGCAGGTCGCACACCGGCCGGCCGATGGCCTTGCCCTGCAGGTCGAGGCATGCAAACTCAAGACCTGCATATCCAAGCACGTTGCCGAACAGCTTCTGTGCGCTCGGCGACGATAACTTCCATCTAAGCCGTTCCAGTTGAAATGGATCTTCCCCAATCAGGAGAGGCCGCATCTCCTCAAGTTGCCCTTCGCGGCTCGGGCCGCTGTAGCATTCGCCCAGGCCCGTCAGTCCCTCGTCCGTCTCAATCTCAATGACCAGCCGCGATACTCCCGGATGCGATCCATAGGCATAGCGCAATGGCGCCTCGATCGGAATAAAAACAGGCGTCCAACGCACGTTCGTGATCTTCATTCGAGTTACGTCCTATTCTGCGAGTTGTGTCGGCGAGCAGCTGACCGGGAGTGTCGATGGAAATTCGTGTGATGTGCCAACGTCTCAGGTTGGTCTTCCTTAAATGTCAGACAGCTAGAGAGCATAAAGCTTGCAGCTAACGATCGTCAATCGGAACCGTCGCCGCAAAAATCGGCCATCTTGATGTAACTTCTTTACTGGAAAACGAGTCAAACCTGTTGACAATCGTTCTTTCTTTGTCCTATTGTCTGACAGCTTTTGAAAAGCCTTCTGCACTCTATGGCAAATCGCAGGTCATCCTCTCTCCCGCTTCGCCCCGTTCAGCGTGAAACGATCATCGAAATGGTCGTGCGCCGCATTGAGGCTCTCGTGCGTTCCGGAGATCTTGTCCGTGGCAGCCGTCTTCCCTCTGAGCCGCGCCTCGCCGAACTGCTTCAGGTGAGCCGCGCCTCGCTCCGCGAAGCCCTCAAGGGAATGGTCTTCATTGGACTCCTTAAGGCTCGATCTGGCGATGGCACCTACCTGCAACCTTCGCTCACCAGCATGGCCACTCGACATCTGCAGTGGATGCTGCTGTTAGGAGAGGTTAAGTATCTCGAGCTATTCGAACTGCGCGAAATTCTCGAACCCGCCGCCGCCGCGCTTGCCGCACGCCGAGCCACGCCAGATGATCTGGAACAGATGCAGGCCGCGCTCAACGGAATGAAGCTCACGATGAAAGATCCCGAGGCCTTCATTCGCCACGAGATGGACTTTCACAATGCCATCACCCGCGCCTCGAAGAACGGCGCCATGCAAAGCACGATGCAGATGATGTATGGCGCTCTCTCGGAAGGACGCCATCGCGTCTTGCCGCTTGTCCGCGACATCGCGCAGCACTGCGCACGCCACGAGCGCATGTTCGAGTTTATCGCGAACCGCGACGCCACCAGTGCACGACGCGCTGTCATCGCGGACGTAAGGTATGCCGAGTCGCTTCTTCAAGAAAACCTGCACGGCCTGGCGAACGGTGACGCCCGAAAGGGCACGAAGAAGACAGTAAAGGCGGCGACGAAACAGGCTCGTAAGAAGTCAACCAAAAACAGTCAAGTCAAAACAAAACATACTGGAGGCAATCAATGAATCATCTCTTTCGGGCATGCCGCATCTTGCTGACGATCCTGGTCATGTCATCGGCAGGAGTGGCACTCGCCCAGCTCGATACCGGCACTATCCAAGGCACCGTACGCGATACCATGGGCGCCGTTATCCCGAATGCCACAGTCGTTGTGGTGAATGAGGGCACGCAACGCTTGGACCGTACGACTTCAAACAACCAGGGCGAATACAGCGTTCCCAGTCTGCCTGTCGGAACCTACAGCGTGACTACATCCTACAAAGGCTTTGGCCCATCGACGATCCTGTCGGTCCCGCTGAACGCTTCGGAACTGCATCGCACCGATGTGATCCTCAAGCCCGGTAGCGAGACGGAGCAGGTGACCGTCACCTCCAACCAGATACAGGTCGATACGCTGGGGTCAGATCTCGGCACCACGATCGATGCGCAGCGCGTCGCCAATCTTCCTCTCAACGGTCGCGACTTTACCGACCTGCTGGCGCTCGTGCCCGGCTCGGTGACCAGCGGACAATTCGGCCAGACCAGTCTTGGCGGCGCGGAGACCAGCTTTGCCGGAGTGAATATTCTGCTCGACGGCGCCGATGCCACGCGTATCGACACCAACGCCACTTCCTTGCAGCTCGGTCGCGGCGCCGCGCGCGTCACTCGCGCCAGCGTCGACTCGATCGCTGAGTTCCATATTCTGCAAGGCAACTTTTCGGCTGAATACGGGCGCTCTATCGGTGACGTCGTCAACGTCATTACCAAATCCGGCAGCAACGATTGGCACGGCGTGGCCTTCGACTTTCTCCGCAACGATGTGCTCGATGCCCGCAACTACTTCGCCGTCCCCGGCACAAAGACTCCGCTTCGCCTCAATCAGTTCGGTGGCAACCTCGGCGGCCCAATCGTGCATGGAAAACTCTTCTTCTTCACCAACTATGAGGGTGTTCGCCAGACCATCACCAATACCCAGATTTACGACGTGCTGAACGCTGCAAATCGTGCGAAATTCGTCCCAGCCGTGGCACCCGTCGTCGCGGCCATTCCGGTCGGTAATCTTGGCGCGGACCCGGCGGACGCTACCCACAACTTCGATCTCTACAGCGCCAACCTCCCCAATACGTTACGCGAAGACACAGGCTCCGTCCGCATCGACTGGAACCCGAGCGAGACAAACAAGTTCTACCTCCGCTATAACATTGGCGACTCACTCACGAATACCACCTACGGCCCTGCTACCGGGCAGACCGCACCCACACCCGCACGCACGCAGTTTCTCAAGCTCAGCAACACACATACGTTCTCGCCTACCCTGTTAAACGAAGCAGGCTTTGGCATCAACTCCAATCACGTTGAGTCCTACGGCGGCGGCGGTCCCTTCCCGGTCATCGCTTTCAGTTGCTTCTTCTGCAACTTCGGCGCAGCTCCTGGGCCCGCAACCTTCGCGAGTATCCGTCCGCAGACCTCTTATCAGTACATTGACACGCTCACCAAAATCCAAGGGCGGCAGACCTTCACGGTTGGAGCAGACATTCGCCATAACCTCTCAGATGAGCTGCTCGGGCTACAGGAGTTTCTCTCTTACGGCAGCATCTCTGACTTTGAAAATAACAACGGATTCGCCTTCAGCACGCTCGGCAATCCGATCACGCGGATCCGCAACACCAACTATGACTTTTTCGCGCAGGACGACATTCGGCTCACCCGCACCTTCACCCTTAACCTCGGCGTGCGCTATGAGTACAACACTGTGCTGCGCGAGAAGAACAACCAGCTTGCCAACTTTGACATCGCTTCCCAGACCGTGGGTCCTAAGGGCGCTGCACTCTACAAGCCTGACTACAACAACTTCGCGCCGCGCATCGGCTTCAGCTGGGATCCGACTGGCCGTGGGACGACCGTCGTGCGTGGTGGTTTCGGCGTCTTCTACAACCCGCAATTAGCCGGCGCCGTATTCTCACTCACTGACAACACCTCCAACAACATCTCGGTGAATGTCTTCCAGGCGCTCTTCGGTACCGTTGCCTGCACACCGAGCTTCCCGCTCTCCTATCCAGTCGCCACGCTGCCAGTCTGCAGCCCGCAGGTGCGCAACGTCGACCGTTTCGACCCCAATACGCGCGATAGCTACGCCTATCATTACAGCTTTGGCATGCAGCAGCAGGTCGCGCCGAACACCGTGCTGGAAATCACCTACGCCGCCGACCGCGGCCTCAAGTTGCCTGCCGGCGCAGCTTTCGCGGGCCTCGAGTTCAACAATCAGAACCCGATCACCGGCACATATCCCCTCAGCCAGAACTTCGCTAACGAGCGCCTCCTCGGGGACTATCTCGACTCGAAGTACAACAGCATGCAGGTCGCTCTACGCGGCCATCAACGCATCCTTACCTATGACCTGAACTACACCTGGTCGCACGAGTTTGACGACACCGTCAGCATCTTCGGCGCCTTCGTGAACCCCACCAACCCACAGAACGACTTCTCCACCGGTGACATCGATGTCCGCAATAACTTCACCGCGGATGCCTTCTTCCGCGCGCCCGACATCCGTTCCCTGCCGCGCGTCATCGGCCATGGATGGGAGGCCGGCAGCATCGCTTCGGTACGCGACGGCCTTCCGGTGAACATTACGACGAATGTTCCGGACGACTACGGGACGCCACAACGCCCGAACTTCGTGCCAGGAGCGACAGCATCTTCCATTCGTGGAAAGAACTACAGTGCGCCTAACCATCAATTCGACAGCTCAGTGTTTGTTACTCCACCGTCCAGCTCCTTCGGCGATGTACCTCGCAATGCAGGTATCGGGCCGAGGTTCGCGCAGGTCGATCTCTCCTTAATCAAGCACACACCCATCGGCGAAAAGTGGAACATGGAATTCCGTACCGACCTGTTCAATATTGCCAATCATCCGAACTTCGCCAATCCCGACGGTAACACTACGGATCCAAACTTCGGCCGCAGCAGTCAGACGGTTGGCAGCACGATCGGCACCGGCACGTCGCGTCAGATTCAGTTCTCGGTAAAATTCCTCCGCTAACCTCCACCGCAGCCTGCGCATTTTCCACGCGCAGGCTGCGGCCTTACTCTTTAGGAGTCTTTGTGTCCCGCAATGATCGTGCTCTCTGGTCCACCCTTGCACTCATTCTATTTTTTGCTCCCAACATTGCTCACGCTTCCACCTGCACGCCCAGCTTCCCGTTAGAGCAGAACAAGGTTCTTGGTTGGCAAGGCGCGGATGCTGCCTACTCGATTCCGCTCAAAGATGGCCGCGACGTCTGGATCTTCGGCGATACGCTTTATGGAACGGATCGCTCTGTCACCGGCCACGATCCGCGCCAGGTCCACAACAGTCTTGGCATCTCTACCTGCGACGCCAAGGGTAACTGGCATCTGAGCTATATCGTGAAGCACGACAAAGCCGGCCAGGCCGAAAGCTATTTCTCCCCGGCGGACCCGAAGCATTGGTACTGGGCCATGGATGGTTTTACCGCCCACGGCGAACTATGGATCACGCTGCTCTGCATACGTCACCCGGTCAAAGCCAACGCATGGGCAATGGACTTCGAGACCTGCGGCTCTGATCTCGCTCAGGTCAGCCACCTCGACCGCGACCCGCAGCACTGGGATGTCACGATCCATCCCCTTGTCGCCGACGGTATCAAGGCCTACCCTTCCGCCACCACAGTGGTTCACGGCGACTATGTCTATCTCTTCGCACTGTACGAGTCGGGCACACGTCCTCTGGTCGCCACGCGCATCCCGCTCAACGGCCTTGATCATCCGGCGGAGCATCTCGAATATCTCAGCGCCGACGGCACATGGGAGCACGGCTTCGACCCATCGCATGCCAAGGAAGTTATGAAGAGCGGATCCAGCGAACTCTCCATCCGGTATCATCCCGAACTGAAGCAGTGGCGCGCAATCATGCTCGACCCCAGCGGATTTTCTGACAAGGTCATGCTGCTTACGGCGCCCAACCTGACTGGCCCATGGACCCAAGGCCAGATCATCTACCATATTCCCGAGATGCTCCCTGGCCCCACTCGCGACAAGAACACCTTCTGCTACGCGGGCAAAGAACACCCCGAGGTTGAAAATAGCGGCCAATTGATCTTTACTTACGTGTGCAACACCATGGACGTCCCCTCTCTGGTTACCAACCGCAACATCTACCACCCTCAGGTTGTCCTCATGCCATTGCCCCACGAATCTGAGGTGCGGTAGAAAACGGGTCGTTCTCGCTTTTGGATGACAGATGATGATCAGGGTGGTTGGCCAAATATAGTTGGCAAATTCACAGATTGGATCTGGCGCAGATGAAGAGAACGATTGCAGCAAAGGAACTGGTCACGTCGTCGGGCTTGTTAGAGAATCCGATCGTCACGATGGATGGCGGTCGCATCGTACGGATCTCAACCCGAAACTCAGAAGCTGTCAGTCGGGTCGATCATGAGTTTCCTGATTGCACGCTCACTCCCGGATTTCTGGATATCCACTTTCACGGCGCTGCCGGGCACGATGTGATGGAGGCCCGGCCCGAGGCACTGGAGACGGTGGCCAGGTATCTTGCCCGCGCCGGTGTGACCAGATTTTTGCCAACCACGGTTACAGCTTCGCTCGATGCGACGTTTTACGCTTTGGATGGAATGGCCAATTTCATCGAGGCGGAAACTTCGGCTGAAGCTGCCCAAGCCGTAGGCATTCATATAGAAGGTCCTTTTCTTTCCCATGCAAAACGCGGTATGCATCCGGCGCAGTTTCTGCTTACGCCTTCGCCGGAGCTGTTGAGCCGATTTTGGGAGATATCTCGCGGACATCTAAAACTGATGACCATTGCTCCTGAAATACCCGGAGCACTTGAGACGATTGCCCATGCGGTTTCTCTGGGCATCCGGTGCTCGATGGGGCATTCAGCGGCGACGCGTGCCGAAGCTCTTGCCGGTTTGGAGACAGGGGTCGTGTCGGCGACGCATACGTTCAACGCAATGCGTGCCTATGACCATCGAGAGCCTGGAATTCTTGGAGTCGTTCTGGACCGGGCTGACTTGTATGCCGACCTCATCTGTGACGGAGTGCATGTCTCACCCGAGGCAGTTCGCTTATGGCTGAAGGCTAAGGGCTCAGAGCGTGCCATCCTTATCACAGATTGTCTTGAGGCGGCTGGAATGCCGGATGGCAAGTACAAGCTGGGCCAGACCGTCGTCCATGTGGCGGGTGCGACCTGTACTACGGAGGATGGCGTACTGGCTGGCAGTGTCATCAGCCTCGATCGTGCCGTGGAAAATGTGCAGCAGATGACCGGGGTCGGATTGCCGGTGGCTTCGCGGTTGGCTTCGATCAATCCCGCCGAGATGCTCGGGCTTGCAAAGACGCTAGTGCCTGGGGCGGTGGCTGACTTCAATATCTATGACGTGCGCGGAAGGCGGATAGGAAGTGTCCTTCGTGGAATGGTTATGTAAGGTGTTGCTTGCAGGTTGGGGTGGAGCGTTGGGCGGCAAAGAAAATTGCATGGCATAGGTTTATCGGCAGGTCGAGTTAGAGCGTTCGATGGGCTTCGCCCGTTCTATTCAACCCAACGTACGCTGGTGCGAACCTTCTTCTCGAAAGTTGGGGGCACCCGTCCAGGGGAGGGGTTGGGTTGAGCGCGCCCATCGTTTAAGTGATTGGCCCCTGCACTCACCGCGTTGCTCAGTACACGTCGCGGTGATAGCGATGCTGATCCTTGAGCTCCTGAACAAATTTGCGGGCAGCTTCCATGTCCTTGTTCCCGTGTTGCTCTACGATGCGATGAAGGGCGTGATCCACGTCTTTCGCCATGTGGTTGGCATCTCCGCACACGTAGAGGCTTGCGCCATCCTGCAGCCAACTCCAGAAGAGTGCCCCGTTTTCAAGCATTCTGTCCTGCACATAGATCTTGTGGGCCTGGTCACGGGAGAAGGCGGTATCGAGTCGCGTCAGATGTCCGTCTGCCAACATGGAGTGCCATTCGTCGCGATAGAGAAAGTCGGTGGTTGAGCTGCGTTCGCCAAAAAACAGCCAGTTGCGCCCCTTGTGCCCCAAGGCGCGGCGGTGGAAGAGAAAGCTGCGAAATGGGGCAATGCCCGTACCCGGGCCGATCATGATGACAGGCGCCGTCGTATCCTGCGGGAGCCGGAATTTCTTGTTCGCCTGGATGTAAATGGGCATCCGCTCCCCTACGGAAACCTGATCGGCCATGAATGTCGAACAGACGCCTCCACGCTCCCGGTCAACAGCCCTGTAGCGAACCACGGCCAGCGTCGTATGCACCTCACCCTTATGGACTAACGGGCTGGAAGAGATGGAGTAGAGCCGCGGGGTGAGTCTCGGCAGCAAGGAAACCAATTCTGCCGGCTCTTTGATCACACACGGGTATTCAAGCAACAGGTCAACGAACCCACGGCCATAGGTATATTCGTCCAGGTGCTTCTGCTGCTCAGGCACTAACAAGCCCTGCAGCGGCGTGCAACTCCCTTTGCCGGCATAGGCACTGATGAGCTTGCGGCTCAGCTTGGTAACAATGAGGTGATGAAGCAATGCATCGCGCAGCGACAGCTTACCTGCCTTGGCCAACTCGACCGGCTCCTCACCGGCGAAGCCAAGCAGTCTGAGTATTTCATCTACAAGGTTGGGATTGTTCCGGGGGACCACACCCATGGCATCACCCGGCTCATATTGCAGGTCTGAGTCGGCGAGCGCGAGGGACAGGTGCAGCGTCTGCTTGCTCGAAACCTCATGGGTCAGAGAGTACTTGTCGATTAAAGGCGCCCAAAAGGGGTGATCACGATCGTACAAAAGCGCAGGTGTCGCAGATTTGGTGGCAGGACTAGTCAGACTGGCCTCCGGTTGCGTCGAGTGTTCATTATCTCTGTTGATTAGCCTCGCCAGATAGGCAGTATCTCGGCGGATTGCGTACGGAGCGTCTCCAACTGCGCGTGATGCGGGCTGTAGCTGCAGACCGGGTCGATCGCGTCGGCGTCGCCGGTTAACAGGAAAGCCTGGCAGCGGCAACCACCGAAGTCCACTTCTTTGCGAGGGCAGCCACGGCAGGTTTCAGACATCCACGCGTCTCCGCGGAAGCGCTGGAAGGCTCGGGATTCGCGCCAGATCCACGCAAGCTCACGATCGCGAACATTGTCGAAAATCATTCCCGGGATTACGGCCGCCGTGTGGCAAGGGAGCGCCTGCCCTAATGGATCGATAAGCATCGTCTGTCGTCCCCAGCCTCCGACGCATGCCTTGGGAAAACTGCCGAAGTAATCGGGAACTACGCTTTCCAGGTGGATCCTGCCCTTCAGGCGCTGCTTCGCCTCCTCAACAATGCGGATCGAGCGATGCACCTGCTCCTCGGTGGGCATGAGTAAACTGCGGTTCTCGAGCGCCCAGCCGTAGTACTGCACGTGCGCAATCTCAAGACGGTCAGGACCAAGCTGCTCTGCCATGCCGATGAACTGCTCCAGTCGATCGAGGTTCATGCGGTGAACAACCAGATTGATCGTCAAAGCGAGAGGAAACTTCCTGATGATTGGCACCAGGGCCAGCTTGAGATCGTGGGCCTTTGCGCCGGCTACGTGATTGGCGGTGATTGCATCGTCCGCCTGAAAACTGAGCTGCAGATGCTCCAGTCCGGCATCCACCAGGGTTGCCAGACGATCTTCTGTAAGACCCACGCCAGAAGTGATCAAGTTGACGTAAAGCCCGGCACTGCGGGCCGCAGAAATGAGCTCCACCAGATCTTTGCGGACGAGGGGTTCTCCGCCGGTGAGGTGGAGATGTAGAGCACCCAACTGCCCGGCCTGCGTGAAGACGCGCGTCCAGTCCTGTGTGGAAAGTTCGCCTTCCGCACCCTGCAATACCTTGGGATTGGAGCAATACAGGCAATGCAAAGGACAGCGGTGCGTCAGCTCGGCTATCAGAGAGAAGGGTGACTCTGGGAACCCCGCCCTGGTTTCGAGGGGCGTCATGCCAGCACCCGCACAACACCGCGCTGTTCGAGACTTGCGAGCAAGGCCAGCACATCGGTACGTACTTCGTCCGCGGGCGCATCCCCATACTCTCGCAGGAGTTCGTCTACGATTGCATTTACGGTATTTTTCCCATCGACACGCGTGAGCACGTCACGCGCTGGGCCAGCGAGTTCGAGCGTGCCCTCAGGAATCAACAGAACATCCTGCACCGGGTGAAGACGGCAACCTGGAGCAAGTGACGGGGTCGAGGTGATGTCCATGAAGATCCTGAAAACAGTGTTAGTTGCGTTCCGGAACAAAACAGCCGGGCGGTATGTTGCCTGGCCCGACATAGGCGTAGTCGATGGCGTCGAGTTGCGCCCACAGAATTGCGCACTTCTGCTCCAGTGCGTGGATGACCTGTTCCTGCTCAACGCGGGTGGTCGCGTGGGTCGACACAAAGTCGAGGGCAAAATCGGCGTCTTCCGGGGCCTGGGTGAGGCGGCCGACGAAATAGGCCAGACCCGGAGTCAGGTAGGGGTAATGCACTTTCATCTTGTCCATACGGAGCGAGATGAGATTGCGGGAAAACAATTCGGTGAGTGACGACGCCACGGCAACGAGCAGAGAGTTGTCCCGCACCAGCGCAAGGTAGGCATCCACTGCATAGCGAACCCCGGGGAGCACTCCAGTACACGGCAAAACCTGGTCCCGAGACACCCCTGCGGCCTCGGCCAGCTGGATCCATTTCTCGATGCCGCCGTAGCCGTCCAGATCGCCATCATGGTCGAGGATGCGTTTGCGCCACGCGCGGCGAAAAGCGGGGTCGTCGCTCTTGGCTAAAACCAGGGCGTCCTTGATCGGTATGCGGCTCTGATAGTAATAACGATTCAAGGCCCATGCCTGAATCTGACCACGCGTCAGCTCGCCTTCATGCATGCGGAGATGAAACGGGTGGCGATGATGGTAGCGGCTCTCGCCCACGGCGAGCAGCCGGTGGTGCAATTGCTCACGAGACAAAAGTTCAGTTGCGTTGGCGGCCGTCGTCACAGTGTCAGTTGCCATCCGTCGTACCCTATCTGCCACCCGGCGTCGATGACTGCGCGATACTCTTTGCCGCGCGGATCGAGCACTGGGTTGGTGTTGTTCAAATGCACAAAAATCTTGTGCGGGACATTCAGGCTTGAGAGCAGCGCGAGCGTGCCTCCCTCTCCGCTCATCGGGATGTGACCGATGGAACGCGCGAGTGGCGTTCCAGCGTGTGTATCTCTCAGCTCGGTATCACTCCAGAATGTACCGTCGATCAGGATTGCATCGCAAGAGCGGTAGATGGCACATAGGTCCCCCGATATTTCGGGAACCGACGGCGTGTAGGTTAAGCGCCGGCCATCGCGCTCAAACAGCAATCCCAGGCTGGCTTCGCCCGGCGCGCAGGGGCCTAAATCCTTTGCATAGAATGGCATGTCTCCAGCAAGTGGGATCGGGGTACAAGTAATTCCGCTGGAGCCCAGGGCAAATGGCACACCCGCCCGAATCTCAACCCATGACAGCTGGTCAGGCACCCGCTCAAGCATTCTGAAAAAGCTATTGGACTCGAGCGCTCTGCGCACGTGAGCCGTTGCATAAACGATAAGCGGCTGAAATTCCCTGAGAAGCAAAAGGCCTAACGTCTGATCAAGATCAGCGGTGGTAAGCACGATGCCTTTGATGGGGGTATTACGGTAGCCCTGGTTCGGGTCGGGGTGAAGCTCAGGATTGGCTTCGATTTGGAATCGCAGATCGGGACAAGCGTTGAGAAGAAACCATTCACCGTGGTCGCCCCAGACAGCCGATTGAAGCTGGAAACGAGGCTTGACGGTCCCAGGTTCTCGCCGGCAAAGCGTACACAGAGCGCAGGCACAGTTCCACTGGGGGATGCCACCACCGGCGGCACACCCCAATAGCCTGAAATGCAACATCCTTTAGATTTCCGCAGGGGCGTAGCAGTTAATCTCACAGCCGAGGCTAACTTCTTTGAATTCCGGGCGCGTCCATACCTTTTTCATTGGCAGTCTCCTGGTTCCAGATGAGTATGAGAGCGAGCCGAAACAGATCGCTCTTGCTGTAGAAGATTATACGGCCTGCCTCAGAACAGGTTAAGGCTTTTGCTGTTGCCAGGCTATTAGTAACCCCCGACTTGGGTTGCTTGGATTCCGAAAGTACTCGATGACCGAGTAAAAGTAATGACCGCAGACCTGGGATCTCAATCTAAAAGCACGTAGTTATTCAAGAAACATTTCTGCGATTTTTAAGAGACCAGCCTGCCCGCAGGCCATAGCATTGCGAGTTGCATGAGGGAGAGGTGGGCCATGAAGGCTGCGGTCTGGTACGGAAGACAGGATGTTCGGATTGAGGATGTGGCCGGCCCGCCCCCGCCCCCGGCGGGGCAGGTCCAGGTGGAAGTGGCTTGGTGCGGTATCTGCGGCACAGACCTGCACGAATATATGGGCGGCCCCGTATACATCCCGGTAGATAAACCGCATTCACTCACCTCGGTGCAGGCGCCCGTCATCATCGGGCACGAAATGTCTGGCCGGGTTATCGCCGTGGGCGAGGGAGTGCAGGACTTTGCAGTGGGCGACCGTGTCGTTGCCTGCCCGATTATCGGCTGCCAGCGTTGCCGCTGGTGCCGGTCTGGCTCCATGGCGCAATGTGACCAGGTTGCCTTTCTCGGAACCAGTTGGTCGGGCGGTGCGCTGGCGGAACGGCTCAATCTGTATGCCTACCAGTGCTATCACCTGCCCGACACGATCTCTGACGAGGTGGGCGCCCTGGTTGAGCCATTTTCGGCGACCGTGCGCGCTGTTGCCACCGGCGAGATTGGACCGAATGACAATGTGGCCATTGTTGGCGCGGGACCTATCGGATTGATGGCATTGATGGCTGCAATTTTACGCGGGGCGAAACGAGTGGTAGCGGTAGAGGTTGCGCAACGACGGAAAGACACGGCGCTGAAACTGGGAGCGACCGATGTGATTGACCCCGCAAAGGAAGATGCGGAACAACGCGCCCTCGAACTTACCGCGGGGGAAGGCTTCGATGTCGTGGTCGAGTGTGCCGGGCAACCCGTGACCGCGCTGCTTGCAGCAAAGCTGACGAGAACACGCGGCCGGCTCATCGTGATGGGTGTGTTTGAAAAGCCGGCACCCATCGATTTGACCGACCTGGTCTTTCGCGAAAAGACCGTGACCGGAAGCATGAGCGGTTATGGACTTTATGACGAAACGATTCGGATGATGATGGATGAGCGCTTCAAGGGGGAAGAACTTATCACGGCTCGTATTTCCCTGGATGAGCTCGTGGAAAAGGGATTTCACGGTTTGCTCTATGAGAAAGAGAGCAATGTTAAGACGTTGGTGTCGCCGCGGCCATGACCTTGCCGCTCAAACGCTCGCCCCGGACAGACGGGTGGTTGGTTGATTCCCTCGGCGTTCGCTAAAGGGGGTGGCGGGGTGAGGCCGGGGGGCCTGTTGAACTGCAGATCTCTCCACTGCGCTCCCCCGGTTTTCCTGTTGAGATGAGTGGCGCCGGCGAACTGCATGCGGTTTTCCTTGAGAGAAAACCGCAAACTTGGTCATGGCAAGTACTGTGAGGTAGGAAATCCGGGTACGCTTCGGTCGAGATGACAAAGGGGCCGAGTGGTTACCTCTATTGAGAGCAGTTTCGATGGTAGTTGGGAACTGCAGTCATACATGTCGCTTTGCGTCACCCAAGGGGACGAAAGTAGGGGAAGTTGAAATCTCCACTGCGACGGCTTGAATTTTCAGGGCAGGTCACTACACGGGGAGAATCGCTCCCTCAGCGGCTAAAGCCGGAATCAGGACAAGGCAGATACGTATGGGCTGAAGCCCGTACCCTTCAAAGAACTCTTGAATATTCAGGTCAGATCCCCATTGCGCTCTGATTCGAGCGGTGGCTGCTAGCGAGGAGTGACGGGCCGCAAGGCCCGTCCTTACATCAGCTCCTCCACGAAGGAGCGTGCTACATCGGCTGGAATGCGCGAACTCTGCTTAACGAGCGGTTCTTCGCTCAGCACAGGTTCCGATTCATCCAAGGTGGGCACGTCGTTGCGTTCGAAAAACTTGCCGATGGGGATCTCGTCGCCCCACAGCAGTGATTTCTCCATCGCAGCCATCCAGTTGGCTGCGTCATAGGACGCATCGTCTTCCAACTTCTTCACCCGCGGGCGGAACCATTGGAACGTGTTGTCGTGGTTGTAAGTTACGCAGGGGCTGAAGACATCGATGAACGAAAAGCCTTTATGCTGGATGCCCTGCTTGATCAGATCCGTCAGGTGTTTCTGCTCCGCACTGAAACCACGCGCGATGAACGTGGCGCCCGCGGAGAGTGCCAGTGAAATAGGGTTGATCGGTCCCTCGACGTTGCCAAAGGGCATGCTCTTGGTTTTCATACCTTTGCGGCTGGTGGGCGAGGTTTGACCGGTGGTGAGGCCGTAGATCTGGTTATCCATGACGATGTAAAGCAGATCGACGTTGCGGCGCATGGTGTGCATGAAATGGTTGCCGCCAATACCGAAACCATCGCCATCGCCACCGGTCACCAGCACCGTCATGCCGTGATTGGCCATCTTGAAACCGGTCGCGACTGCAAGTGAGCGTCCATGCAGCGTGTGCATACCGTAGGTATTGATAAAACCCGGGAAGTTTGACGAGCAACCGATTCCGCTGATGGTGGCAACCTGATGATTGGGAATCTGCAACTCCACCAAAGCTTTTTGAACAGCCGCCAATACGCCAAAGTCGCCGCAGCCAGGGCACCAGTCAGGATCGACCTTGCCTTTTAGGTCGGCCATCGTGGTTAATTTGGGAGCTGCTACGTCGGTTGCCATTGTTTTTCTTCTCCTAGACCATGATCTCGTGCGTGGGAATCGAGAGGGTCGTGCCCCCCATAAGCTGTTCCTTGACCGCCTCTACAATGTGATGCGGCATAAAGGGCTCGCCATCATATTTGCGGATGTGCCCATCGGCCACAAAGCTGGTCTCACTGCGCAGATATCGGGCAAATTGCCCGCTGTAATTATTCTCGACAATGATGGTGTGGCGCGCTTGCTTCAGAATCCCGGCAATGGCGTCGCCATGCAGCGGAACCAGCCAGCGCACCTGAAGTTGATTCGTTGTAATGCCTTGCTCGTTCAGCAATTCTCGCGCTTCCTCGATGACACCCTGGGTCGAACCCCAACCAATCAGGGTCACGTCGGCGTCGGGCGGTCCCTGCAATCTCGGCGCGGGTACGGAGGCTTCGATACCGGCGACCTTGCGCATGCGCTTTTCCATCATGGCGCGACGCTTGGCCGTATTGGTGTATTCATCGCTGATGAGTACTCCGTCCTCGTCGTGCTCGTCACTCGAGACAACATGGGTGTGACCTGGAATCCCGGGGATTGCACGCGGGGAAACTCCACTCTCAGTGATCAGGTAGCGCTTATACGATCCATTGCCATTAGCAGTCGCGGAGGTGATCATCTCGCCGCGATCGACCACCGGGGTGAAGTCCAGCAGGCTGGGATCGACGCTCAAGCGGCCTTCGGCCAACAACAGGTCGCAGAGCACGATGCCGGGACACTGAAAACGTTCGGCAATATTGAAAATTTCCGGGATCAGCGTAAAGCAATCGCCGATATCGAGTGGGGCGGCGATGACGCGAGGGTAGTCTCCGAACGCCGCGCCGAGCATCTGCCAAAGGTCGCCCTGCTCGGTCTTGGTGGGTACGCCGGTGGAAGGACCCGCGCGCTGGCAGTCGATCACGACCACCGGGATCTCTGCTTGCGCCGAAAGGCCCAGTGCCTCACTCATCAGGGCAAAACCACCGCCCGAGGTGGCGCACATGGCACGCACACCTGCGTGTGCCGCACCGATCGCCATGTTGATTACGCCGATCTCGTCCTCCACCTGGCGGACCATGATTTTGGCCTTGCGCCCGTGCTCCGCCATCCAGTGCAAGACGCCGGTCGACGGACTCATGGGATAGGCGGAGTAAAACTTAACCCCGGCCGCCGCCCCTCCCATGGCCATGGCGGCATTGCCGCCCAGCACGGCATAGCGGCGATCGGTCATGGGTATCGGGTTGGCGAAGGCCTTGAATGTTTGCGTGGCGTATTCGTAGCCGGTGCGGGCCAGACTCACATTTTCGTCAATGACCGCCTTTTCCTTTTTGCGGAACTGTTCAGCCAAAACACTTTCCAGCGCAGCAAACCCAATGCCGGTCATGCTGAGAGCAGCACCTATCGCCAGGGTATTCTGCGCGATCTTGTGGCGGCTGATGTCGGCCAGTTGGGAGACGGGCAAAGGACACAGCTGTACCCCCTCCGCGGCTTTACCCGGCTTGATCGTGTCGGAGTTGTAGAGGCAAGCAGCACCCGGGCCGAGCAGGCCAAGATGCCGGTCCATCGTGTCCTGGTTCAGGGGGATGAGCAGATCGATGCGATCACCCATGTTGGTGATCTTTTCCGCCCCCGTCCGGATGGTAAGAAATGTATGGCCACCGCGAATAATCGACTGGTAGGCGTTATACACATTCAAGTGCAGCCCGCGACGGCTGAAAATTTTCGCGAAAATATCACCCGGGGTGGCAACGCCCTGACCTGCGGCGCCTCCTATCCCAATCGAGAAGGACTGCCTCATGGACTCATCTCCAGCCTGTGGAAAGCTCCCCCCAAAAGGGAGGCGCACTCCTGGTTACGCAGAACAAACGTTCTGCGGTGCTCGGCGCTCATTCCATGGAACGAAATCGCGACAACCTGGATGACGCCGTCTTGATCGCCGACCAGCATACACCTCCGTGCAGTCCTCTGGCATCCCCAGCATTCCCCGAAAGCCGTAGACGGTGGCAATCTGATTGATTCCAGACACGATCAGCGCCCAGCTACGTTTGACAACATGGTTCCCTTGCCGCTTCGGCCCTGATCGAGACCATTTCCCTTGCGCCGAGAGCGTAAGCTGAAGAGGTTCGGCGTTGCGAGACATCTCAAGTTGACAAGGCGAACAGACAGATCTGGAACCTGGCGAGGTTTGCGAGAAATTCTCTTCGCATCACCGTCTAACGAATAGCGATATGACTCCGATTTGGCTTGGTTTAACCGCACTTTCTGTCAATAAACGTCCCCCGTCTGCCCGGGGCACATGGGTGAGCAATGGGTAACAGTCTTCCAATCACTGCGGTTGAGCAGCCCTGGATGACCATCGTTGCGCTGCTGGGTGCGGCCGTTGTGTTTGGAGCGATCCCGTTGTCGGCGGCCTGGTTGTGGGCGAGGCTTGTTTCGCCAGCCAAGCCGGGCCCGCAGAAGAACGCTACCTACGAATGCGGGCTCGAGGCCAAAGGCGACGCGTGGGTGCAGCTCAATGTTTCGTACTATCTGTACGCCATCGTCTTCCTGATTTTCGATGTCGAAGCCGTCTTCCTGCTTCCATTCGCTGCAGCATTCACCGGCCTGTCACTCCCAGCCTGCGTGGCCATGCTGGTTTTTCTCTTTCTCCTGGTGGAGGGTCTCGTCTGGGCCAGCCAGAAGGGAGTGCTCACGTGGGCGTGAGGAGGTTGGCATGGACCAGGATCTAAAGATCGAGTTGAGCAAGCACGGCATTTTTGCCACGACGTTTGAAGAACTCTATAACTGGGGGCGTAAGAACTCCGTGTGGCCGCTCACCTTCGGGCTGGCCTGTTGTGCCATCGAGATGATCGCCACGACGATGGCGCGCTACGATCTCGCGCGGTTTGGCGCTGAAGTGTTTCGTCCTTCCCCTCGCCAGGCCGATTTGATGATCGTATCCGGAACAGTGACGAAGAAGATGGCTCCCCAGGTGGTGCGCCTTTACAACCAGATGCCCGAGCCAAAATACGTAATCGCCATGGGAGCATGCGCTATTTCTGGCGGCCCATTCCGCGACGGCTATAACGTGCTGAAGGGTATTGATCGATTCATCCCGGTGGATGTGCATATCCCCGGGTGCCCGCCGCGGCCCGAAGCTCTGATTCATGCTTTCATGACCCTGCAGGACAAGATCAGCGCGCAACGACTCACCGGAGAGGCCAGAGCGAGACATTTGCAGCCGGACCCGCCCAGTGAGTTTCCTGTGCCGGAGTTTGGTGAACATGGCCTCGAACCTGCTCAGAACGATGATGTTTTTCATAATCCCTTCAAGGTGATTCAAGGATGACTTTGCTGGGGATAACGCTGGAGGAGATCAGTAACCGGCTGCAAATGGGCATTCCTGGTTGCCAGGTAGAGATTCTGGTCAATGGCAGCCCCTCCGCACAAAACTCGTTACTCATCGATCGGCAGCATGCGCTTGAAGCGGCCAGGTTTCTTTGCTGCCACCTTCAACTTGACTACTGCTCTAACGTGACCGCGGTGGATTGGCCAGATCGCGAGAAGATCGACAAGGTTAAAACCAAACAAGTGGTCGGCGGAGTGGAGAAGGAAGTCGAAGAGACGATCAAGACGAAGATCCCAGGCTATCTCGAAGTGGTCTATCATCTGTTTTCCATCGCAAAGAAAGAAGGGCCGGTTGTCATAAGGATGCGCACGGGAGACCGTTCCGGCGACGTCACGCTGCCGTCGCTCACCCCAGTCTGGAGAAGTGCCGAGTTTCAGGAACGGGAAGCGTTTGATCTGTTCGGCGTTGTGTTTGAAGGGCATCCCGATCTGAGGCGCATTCTCATGTGGGATGGGTTTGTGGATCACCCGATGCGCAAGGACTATGTGCCTCCGCCCGATGATGATCTGGAAACGATGGGGGAGAGATGACCCAGGCAGCGCCCACAGAGATCCGGCAAGACGACATCATGGAAATATCGATGGGGCCGCAGCACCCATCGACCCACGGTGTCTTCCGCATGGATGTGCGCCTGGACGGCGAGCGCGTACTGCGCCTGAAGCCGGTGTTCGGTTACCTGCATCGCAACCACGAAAAAATCGCCGAGGCCGGCAGCTATCTGGCGTCCATTCCCTACACGGACCGGCTCGATTATCTCTGCTCCATGACCAACAACTGGGGCTACGCGCTCGCGGTCGAAAAGCTGGCCGGCCTTGCCGTGCCGGAACGCGCCGAGTATATCCGCGTGATCGTCTCTGAGCTGACGCGTCTGCAGAACCACGCCGGCATGGTCGGTTTTCTTCTGCAGGATATGGGCGCCAGCGGCACGCCGCTGATGTATGCCTTTCGTGAGCGCGAGCGAGTGCTCGATCTGTTCGAAGCGCTGAGCGGTGCGCGCATGATGTGCAATTACATGCGTTTCGGCGGAGTGCGCGTCGATTGCTCCGCGGAGTGGCTCAAAGAAGCAGGGAAAGTCGTCGCCGGCTTTACCGGCTTTCTCGATGAGTTTGAGCAGTTGCTGACCGGCAACGAAATCCTCATGGCCCGTACCCAGGGAGTGGGCGTGCTGCCCGCGGAGCTTGCCATCAACGCAGGCGTTACCGGACCGGGGCTGCGCGCCAGCGGAGTGAATTATGACGTGCGCAAAGTAGATGGCTACGGAGTCTATGAACGGTTTCAGTTCCGTGTGCCGCTGGGCGAGCATGGAGACGTGTTCGATCGCTACATGATGCGGGTGCTCGAAATGCGCGAGTCGCTCAGGATTCTGGAGCAGGCTTTGCGGGATATTCCGGCGGGGGCCGTAATGGACCCAAAAGCGAGGCTGCGCGGGTTGCGCCCCAAGGTGGGCGAAGCGTATGGACGGATCGAATCGCCCAAGGGCGAGTTGGGTTTCTACCTGATCAGCGACGGATCGCCCAATCCATATCGATACCGGGTACGGCCCCCAAGCCTCATCAACCTGACGGTGCTCGAAGACATGTGTCTTGGGCACAATATTGCGGATGTGGTTGTGATTCTGGGCAGCATCGACATTGTGATGGGCGAAGTGGATCGTTAGCTTGTGTTGTGCCCTAAGTATTGAGAGCGAGGTCAACAGGGATGTTAGGCCAGGGTATTGTCAAAGGGTTGGTCGAGACTGCACGGAATTTTTTCGGCAGCTTTGGCGGCAAAAGCCGGCTGACAACCGTGCAGTATCCAGAAGAACGGCTACCTGTGGCCGAGGCGGCGCGCAACTTTCCCTTCCTGATCTACGATGGGGCGGACCCGGAGCAGGGGCTGCGCTGCGTAGCGTGCCAGATCTGCGAAAAGGAATGCCCGCCGCGGTGCATCACCATCGAAAAGAGCAAAGACAAAAAGCCGGATTTTGTTGGCAAGCAGCAGGCCTATCCCGCGGTGTTCAACATCGATGTATCGGTCTGCATGAGTTGCCAGATTTGTGTGGAAGTTTGCCCCTTTGACGCCATTCGCATGGACAACGAATTCGAGCTGAGCACCACTGACCGCTTTGAGGGCCTGCTGTGGACCAAAGAAAGGCTGGCGAAGCCGAACGAGTACTATGTGGCGATACACCCCACGGAAGCCGCTGAAGTCGAAGCGAGACGAGGGGAAGAAATGGCACAGGCCGAAGCCAAGAAGGCACTCCAGCCACCGATGGTGACGAAATAATGTTCGACCAGTTATTCGTATCACTCAAGCACTGGCTTGTGAACCTCTCCCCGGCGGCGGCACAGCCGGCCATTTCGATTCTGCTGACGATCCTGCCTATCCTGCTGGTGTTCCCGGTATTGTTTGCGTTGATCACGGTTCTGGAGCGCAAGGCTCTGGGCAGAATCCAGAACCGCTACGGTCCGAATCGTGTGGGCCCCTTCGGCTTGCTGCAGCCCCTAGCAGATGGGATCAAGTCGCTGACCAAGGAGGATCTGGTTCCTGCCTCGGCCGACCGGATCGTTCACCTTCTGGCGCCGCTGGTTTTGCTTGCCGTCTCATTTCTGCCCTATGCGGTGCTGCCCATCGGCCGCAATATGATTGCCGCCAATCTGGATGCGGGTGTGCTGTTTTTTTTCTCCATTGGAGCCATCTCAGAGCTGTCGGTGTTTATGGCCGGCTGGTCAAGCCGCAACAAGTACTCGCTGCTGGGGGCGATGCGCGCCGTAGCGCAGATGATCAGCTACGAGGTTCCACTGCTGCTCTCTTCGATCGCTGTCATCATGACGGCTGGATCGCTGTCGACGGTCGAGATCGTGGAGAAGCAGTCCGGCTTCACAGGAATTTTCCCCCACTGGTACGTGCTGACGCCGTGGGGATTTGCAGGCTTTCTTCTGTTTATGATCGCGGCAACCGCCGAGACCAACCGCTCCCCGTTCGATCTGCCGGAAGGTGAGTCGGAAATTATCGCGGGCTATTACCTGGAATATTCCGGCTTCAAATTTGCCCTCTTCTTTCTGGGGGAATACCTGGGCATGTTCGCGATCAGCGGACTGGGCATTACGCTGTTCCTCGGAGGGTGGTCGGCCCCCTTGCCCTTTCTGACATGGGTGCCTTCGTGGATATGGTTCTTTGCCAAGCTTTTTGGGCTCATCGTTGGGTTTATCTGGATTCGCGGCACGCTACCCCGGCTGCGCATGGATCAACTGATGAGCTTTGCGTGGAAGTTCATGCTGCCCATGTCACTGGTGGTTGTTGTTTCCGCGGGAGCATGGCGCTTTTTGCCGCAGGGAGTGATACGTTGGCTGGCGAGCACTGCATTCATCGCGGCCGCGTATTTCGTGTTGGCGCGCGGAGTTGAGACAAGAAACAAGATTGCTAAACGGACGTATCGTTTTGCTGAGTAAAGCGATGGAATGATTTGCCACATCGCCTCACAAGAAGCGTGGGGGGATATGGGACCCGAGCATTCGTAGTTAAGACAGGTTTCCTGGAAAGCCGGCTTGAATCGATGAGCGGTGTATTTTTCATTCTTGCAACGGTCACGCTGGTTGCTGCCGGCGCCGCGATGCTGTTCCGCGGGCTGGTGCACAGCGCGCTGGCCCTGGCTGTGGCTTTTGCCGGCATCGGCGTGCTTTATCTGAACCTCGACGCCCAATTCCTGGGCCTTGCACAGTTGCTTGTCTACGTGGGTGCAATTGCTGTTCTGATTGTCTTCGTGATTCTGCTCACGCGCGGAGGGGATAGCGACTCGCCGCCACTGACTCCAGCACCGCGGCCCATTGCGGGTGTTGTGATTGCAATCACACTATTTGCCGTAGTCGCCTGGGCTATTTTGCACAGCAGCCTGATGCATACGGCGGCACAGCCCGCTCCGCAAGGTACGATTCGACAGCTGGGAGTCGCGCTGATGCAAGGCTACGTGCTGCCATTGGAAGTGATCGGCGTGATGCTGACCGCAGCCCTGATAGGAGCGGTGATCGTTGCCATGAAGGAGAAACAAGGCTAACGATGACTCCGCTCGCAGCATGCCTGCTCGTTTCTTCCATGCTCTTCGCCATCGGCCTAGCGGGTGCGTTAACCCGCAGGAACACCATCCTGGTACTGATTGGCATTGAGCTTATGTTGAACGCCGCCAATCTCAACTTTGTTGCCTTTTGGCGATTTGGGCCACACCCCGAAGCACTGACTGGAATCGTCTTCGTGCTTTTCTCAATCGGTGTTGCGGCGGCAGAAGCAGCCGTTGGGCTCGCACTCATTCTCGCGGTCTACCGGCACGCGAAGACGACCGACCTGAGTCAACTCACTGGGAGGCAATCGTAAGTCATCCTATGGCCTCCTCGTCGTGGGTCCTTCACTACCTTTGGTTGATCCCGGCATGCCCGCTTTTCGCCGCAGGCGCCGGTTCCCTGCTGAAACAACGACAACGCGCGTTCGCGGCCGTGACAGCCATTACGGGTATCAGTCTTTCGTTTGTATTGGCGCTTATTGCCTTTGGCCACTTGGTGCTGCAACCTCAACGGCTGTTCTTCAACTTTCGCTGGCTACAGTTTGGTTCTGACTGGGTAAAGCTTGGCTGGATGCTCGACCCGCTGGCCGCTTCCATGCTGGTGATGGTCGCATTCGTTGCCCTGCTGGTGTTCATTTACAGCACGGCATACATGCACCACGACGAGAACTTTACGCGCTTCTTCTGCTTTCTGTCGCTCTTCGCAGCAGCGATGCTTGGCGTGGTGATCGCCAATAGCCTGCTGCTGCTCTTTATGTGCTGGGAAGTGGTGGGGCTGACATCGTACCTATTGATTGGCTTCTGGTATCACAAGCCCGCGGCTGCAGCGGCAGCGAAGAAGGCGTTCATTACCACCCGAATCGGCGACCTCGGCTTGTTGTTGGGTATGGTTTGGCTTTACGGGCGAACAGGCACGCTGCTCTTCTACGACAACGGCGCGGGCTGCATCGAGCACTCAGCCCTGCTGCAGCTGGCCACGCATTGGGGCGCCTACGGTATGGCGGCTTCGACCGGCATCGCCCTCTTGATCTTTTGCGGAGCGGCGGGAAAATCGGGCCAGGTTCCGTTGCATGTATGGCTGCCTGACGCAATGGAGGGCCCCACGCCGGTAAGCGCCTTAATTCACGCGGCCACCATGGTTGCCGCCGGCGTTTATCTGGTTGCGCGCGTCTATCCGCTGATGAGCGTGGCGGCCGTTGGGACGAGTACAGCGCTGCAGGTTGTTACCTGGGTGGGCGCCGTCACCGCGATCTTGGCTGCCCTGATGGCTGTGGCACAGGAAGACATCAAGCGAATCCTTGCCTATTCAACCGTCTCGCAGCTCGGCTACATGATGATCGGCATTGGCGTGGGTGGGGTGGCAGCCGGTATCTTCCATCTGATTGCTCACGCCTTCTTCAAGGCTTTGCTCTTTCTCGGTGCGGGCTCGGTCATCCACGGGTGCGCCGGTGAACAGGACATTCGTAAGATGGGCGGACTACGCAAGTGGATGCCGGTAACCTTTGCCACCTACGCGGCCGGCATGCTCGCTCTTTCAGGATTTCCTTTGCTGTTCTCGGGCTTCTGGAGCAAGGACGCTATTCTGCATGCCGCCTATGGCTGGGACGTTTCTCGCGGACCCTTCTACCTTGGTGCGCTTGGTGCTCTACTCACTGCCTTCTACATGATGCGGCAGGTCTGCTATGTTTTTTTCGGTACACGCCGGACGGGCGCAGTGGTGGACCCGATCGCGCCGTCAGAGTTAGAGACAACAGATGCGCACGATGCCGCTCATGAAAGCCCAGCAGCCATGACGATGCCGCTGGTGTTGTTGGCAGCCCTGGCTATCCTCCTTGGCTTCATCGCAACGCCAGCATGGCCGTGGTTGCAGAGTTTTCTGGAGATGCGCACCACCCACCCCGATCTGAGCCGGCTTGCAGAAGAGGGGCTTCCTCAACTTATGCTGGCATCTTCTCTGCTCGTATTCGCCGGTTTAGGGCTGGGTTGGTGGGTGTATGGCCGCCGGCGGATCAAGCACGCTGGGGATGCGGATGCTCTGGAGCGGGTGCAGCCAACGCTTTTTCGCATACTGCAGAAAGGCTTTTACATCGACCAGCTTTACTCGCTCACCGTGGTGAGCCTGGCATGGACGACCGCAAAGGTGACCAACTGGCTGGAGCGTTGGGTGTGGAGCGGTTTGCCGCAGGCCGTATCGGCCGTGACCAAAGGGTTGGGGTGGATCGACTTTTCGCTGGATCGCTGGGCCATCAACAAAGGCTTCGATGAGGGCTGTCACAGTGTCGGTGAAGGAGGACGGCTGCTCGCGTACTTGCAGAATGGGCGGGTCCAGAATTATCTGAAGTTGCTCGGTGGTGCTGTGGCTGCATTGGCTCTGTTTCTGCTATGGGGACACAGGGGATGAATATCGTCCAGCGCATCCAGTTTCCATTCATCACTGTATTGACCCTGCTGCCTTTCATCGGAGGGTTTGCCGTATTGCTGCTCGGGCGCGCGGGGCGCGCGGTGGCGCGTCTGACGGCTGCGGCATTTGCCACCGCTGCAGTTCTTTTTACGGGCCTGCTTTGGTTGCGCTTCCAGAACTCGCTGACCGGCATGCAGTTTCAAGAGTGGCATGCCTGGGAACCAGCGATCGGATTGCAATATCACACCGGCATCGATGGTCTGAGCCTATTGATGCTGGGCGTCTCTTCGATCGTCGTGCTCATGGCCATGTGCGCGTCGTGGAGCAATACGAAACAGGGTACGGCCTATTTCGCTTTCCTACTCTTTCTGGAAACGGGTTTATTTGGCACCTTCACTGCGTTGAATTTTCTCCACTGGTTCGTTTACTGGGAACTAAGCCTGATTCCAGCTTTCTTCATGATCCGGCTGTGGGGTGGCGCAGGACGGGCCCGCGCAGCCACCCAGTTCTTCGTTTACACGATGGTGGGCAGCGTGGCCCTGCTGCTAGCCTTCCTCGCAATCTTTCTGGCTGCCGGAAGCTTCGACTTTCTTGAGCTCACACAGATGGCGCAGACGGGGCAGCTTACTGCCGCGGTTGGCCAAAACCTGCATTGGGGCCACTTGGACAGCGGTCACATCAGCATGTTCCTGTTCTGCGCGGCGTTTCTCGGCTTTGCCGTGAAAACGCCCGTGGTTCCCTTTCACGGATGGCTGGGTTCGGCCTACTCCGAATCTGCGCCGGAAACTACGATGGTGCTGACAGGTGCGCTCTCGAAGATGGGCGTATATGGCATCTTGAGAATTTTGCTGCCTATCTTTCCGGAGCAGATGTGGCGGGCGCGCAACGTTCTGCTGTGGCTCGCTGTCGCCAGCATCGTTTTGCCCGCGTTCACCGCGTGGGCACAAACGGACCTGAAGAAGATGTTCGCCTTCTCATCGATTAACCACCTGGGATATTGCGTTCTCGGCATTGTCGCGGTTGCGGGCGCGACTGGAACGGATCTCGCAAGTGAGAAGGCAGCCGCCCTGACCGGGGTGATGCTGCAGCTGTTTAGCCACGGCGTCACCGCCGCTGCGCTCTTCTGGTTCCTTGCGCTCCTGGAAAGGCGCAGTGGCGGCCTGCTCGGCCTGAACGACTTTGGTGGACTGCGCAGAGCCATGCCGATATTCAGCGGGCTCATGGGCATCACGCTGTTCGCTTCGCTGGGATTGCCTGGGCTCATCGGTTTTCCGGCCGAGTTCCTTATCTTCAAGGGCGTCTTCCCGCTTGTATGGTGGCCGGCGGCGCTTGCCACGATCGGTCTGCTGATCAGCGCGGTGTGGCTCCTCACCATGATTCAGCGCGTCTTTTCGGGCCCGTTGCCCACGCGATGGAGCGGCATGGCTGATCTGACGGTAGCTGAGCAATGCATGCTCGCGCCCGTCATACTTTTACTCTTCGCCGCTGGTCTCTATCCGCAGTGGATAAGTAGTGTTCTGCCAACCACGGTTATGCAATTTGTCGCCTGGGTGAGGTTCTAGCATGCTTGCCTGGACGATCTACCTGTCTTTTCTTGGCGCAGTTGCAGTGACACTCATGCCGGCGGGCCGCCCCGTGCTCACCCGTGGCACAGCGCTGTGCACCGCCTTAGCCGGATTCGGGATTGCAGTGTTGGCCGTGCTGCACGGAGACCCAACCGGTCGACCAATGACCATTGTGCAGATGCCCTGGATTCCGAGCCTGGGCATTACCTATCATCTCGCCGCCGATGGCTTGAGCCTGACCATGGTGCTCTTGACCGGAATAGCGGCCGTGGCGGGCATCCTGTTTTCGTGGAACGTCGAACATCGGGTGAAAGAGTTCTTCGCGCTCTACCTGGTGTTGATCGGCGCTGTCTATGGCGTCTTCCTCAGCTTCGATCTGTTTCAGCTCTTCGCGTTTTACGAGATCGCGATCATCCCCAAATACTTCCTCATCGCGATATGGGGATCGACACGCCGCGAGTATGCCGCCATGAAGCTGGTGCTTTACTCCTTAGCAGGCAGTGCCATGGTGCTGGCCGGCATGGTGGCGGCGTACGTCGTTAGCGGGCAGCACTCCATGAGCCTCGAAGTGCTGGCGCAGGCTTCGTTCCCGGCGCATTTTCAGATGTGGGCTTTCCCCCTGGTCTTCATTGGCTTTGCGGTGCTTGCCGGCATGTGGCCCTTTCACACCTGGGCGCCTACTGGCCACGCGGCGGCGCCGACCGCGGCTTCGATGCTGTTGGCCGGCGTAGTGATGAAGCTGGGCGCGTATGGCTGCCTCCGCGTGGCCATGATGCTGTTTCCGCGTGGGCTCGATCCGTGGGGATTACGCATCCTCGGTTTTGGCTCATGGCAGCAGGTCTTCGCTGTGCTGGCAGTCATCGGCATCATCTATGGCGCGTCGATCGCGCTGGTGCAGAAGGATCTGAAGTTCGTCGTTGGCTACTCCAGCGTGAGCCACATGGGGTTTGTGCTTCTGGGCTTGATGACGCTGAATCAGATCGGCCTTTCGGGCGCGGTTTACCAGATGTTTTCGCACGGCATCATCGCTGGACTCTTGTTTGCTGTCGTGGGGCGAATGGTCTACGACCGTACCCACACACGCGAGCTCAGCGAACTCTCGCGCATGCCACTGGCACGGCTTCTTCCGTTTGCGGCTGTGACCTTTGTGATTGCGTGGATGGCCTCCATCGGGCTACCCGGCTTCAGTGGCTTTATCGCTGAGTTGCAAGTATTGGTGGGTAGCTGGCGAGCGTTTCCCTGGCTGAGTTGTCTCGCCGGCGTGGGCATCCTGATCGGTGTAGCGTTTGCCTGGCGCGCGCTCCAAGCCACTTTCTTTGGTGAGCCTGTGACCGAGGTAAAAGCGGAGGTCACACTGCCCCCGATCACGACGCCCGAACGCCTTGGGGCATACCTGTTGTTAGCGAGCACGATCGCGCTGGGGCTCTATCCCAAGCTGCTCATGGATCTGATTCTGCCCACTCTTCATTCTCCCTTGTTCGAACCATTGCGCAGGGGTGACTGGAGATGATCGAAGCCAGCTACTTAGAACTGCTGCGCTTAACCGCACCCGCGATTGTCGTGTCAGTCGCGGCGCTGCTGCTGCTGATTCTCGACCTGGGCGTATTGCGTGGAATGACACTCGCGATTCGCTTTCGCGTAACTACCATGGTGGCCATCGCCGGATGCGCCTGTGCGTTGCTGATTCTCGCACGATGGGCGACCCTCGGTAGCCTGCCGGCCGGCATGCTGGTTGTGACTCCGCTGACGCAGCTCATGCAGGAGGCGCTCCTGCTTCTGGCCATTCTGATTCTTCTACTGGCGGCTTCGGCACGGTTTACAACCCACGCCGGTGAATACTGTGCGCTGATATTGTTCGCCACCGCCGCGATGATGCTGCTGGTGAGCACGCAGAACCTGCTCATCCTCTTCATCGCCATCGAGTTTTTGAGTCTGTCGCTCTACATCCTCACTGGCTTCGATAAGGAGAGCCCCGACTCAGCAGAAGCCGGACTGAAGTATTTTCTCTTTGGCGGAATGTCAGCCGGAATTCTTCTCTTCGGCATGAGTCTGCTGTACGGCATCTCGGGGTCGCTTACGCTGCCATCCATCGCAACCGCTGTGCAGAGCGCGCCCGGTGATCCATTGCTGACCATTGCCATCGTGATGGTAATGACGGGGTTCGGGTTCAAGATCGCGGCAGCGCCCTTTCACATGTGGGCCCCAGAGGTGTACCAGGGCGCGCCCACAGTTAGCGCCGCCCTGGTGGCATCCAGTTCGAAGATCGCCAGCTTCTTTGCTTTGTTCGTGGTGTTTTACTCGGGACTGATGGGCGCTACTGGCAGCGCAGCATGGGGACACTCCTCCACTGGCTGGGCACTGTTGATCGCAGTGCTGGCCGTAGCGTCGATGCTTTGGGGAAACCTGGCCGCCATTGCACAGACCAGCGTTCGCCGCTTGCTCGCATACTCGGCAGTTGGCCATGCAGGCTATATGTTGATTGCACTGGTAGCGTACAGCCAGCGGAGTTTGATTTCATTGGTCTATTACGTCATTACCTACGCCCTGGCGACAGCAGGCGCGTTTGCAGTGCTCGCGGCACTGGAAGGCGAAGGTGTGGATCGGGTCGCAGACTTCCAGGGGTTGGGCAAACGTGCACCCGGGCTGTCTTTTTGCCTGCTCGTCTTTTTACTATCGCTTGCAGGCATCCCTCCGCTCGCAGGCTTCTTTGGAAAGTTCTTTCTGTTTACGTCGGTATTGGAGGATGCAGGCAATTTCGGATTGCTCTGGCTGGTTCTGCTGGCCATCGCTATGAGCGTCGTGTCGTTCTACTACTATCTGAAGGTGCTCAAGCAGGTCTATGTTGGGGAGCCTGCGCCTGGCGCCGCGCCGATCCAATCGCCGCTAAGCATCCAGGTTGTAGTCTGGGCTGCTGCCGGACTCGTTATCCTCTTAGGCTGCTTCCCCGATCTGCTCCTGAATCGGATTGCCGCCGCGTTTCATTGATACTCCGTAAACGATGTTCTTCTCCTGTAACATCATTCGGCCCTTCCTATAATTTCGCATGCCACTCTACGGAACCAGGACGGACACGGCGCAGCTCCATGAACAGCGGCGTCTTGATGTAACCGACGCGGGCTGGGTGGCCCTGCTTCTACTGCTGGCAGCAGCGGTTTTTCTCGTTCGCTACGATGCGGTTCCCATGCTGTTGTGGGATGAAAGCCGTACCGCCAACAATGCTTTCGAAATGACCAGGAATGGGCATCTACTGGTCACCTACTTCAACGGAGCACCGGACCGCTGGGTGACGAAGCCGCCTCTGCTGATCTGGCTTGTCGCCTTGGGACTGCGGGCAGGATTGCCGCCTTTGCTGGCGCTGCGCCTTCCCTCGGGCATAGCGGCGACCACGATTGTGCTACTGGTTTTCTTCTTTTGCCGCAACCTGCTGCAAGATCGGCTGGCGGGGCTGATTGCGGGCTTTACTTTGCTGACGGGGCCGCTCTTTGTTGGCTGGCATGCCGGTAGAACCGGTGACTATGACATCTTTGTCGCGTTGTTCACGCTTACGTACACGTTGAGCTTTTGGCGCTATCTCGAAACCCAAGGTAGCACTCGCACCCGTTGGATTCTTGTAGCCGGACTGTCTGTTTTTCTGGCTGTACTCACCAAAGGCGTTGGCGGCGTGCTGGCGTTGCCGGGCTTGCTCCTTTACGTGGTTGCACGCCGCGAGTTCGTCAGAACGTTTCTCGATCGTCGACTCTGGCTCTCGCTTGCCAGCGTCAGTATCCTGTGCGGCACATACTACGGACTGCGTGAACATCTCGACCCTGGCTATGTGCACGCTGTTTGGATCAACGACTTTGCCAGCCGCTACCTGGTAGTCAACGAAGGACACAAGGGAGGACCGTTCTATTATGTGCAGGTTTTGTTCGAAAGATTCGAGCCCGGATTCATACTGCTGCTTCTTTCCGTGATCCCACTCTGGCAGAGCGTTGGCCGCCGCCGTTCGGCCGCACTTATCTGCCTTTTCACAGCAGGATTTCTGTTCGCTGTGCTCACGACCTCAAAGACCAAAAACTTTTGGTACCTGGTACCCGCGACGCCGCTGCTGGCCCTCGTGACCGGTGTTGGCCTGTCGAGCGGCGTCGCTTGGCTGCGAACACGACGCCAAAATCTTCCTGTAATTTTCCATCCCCGTAGCGCCTGCGCCGCACTGGGAGTCATCTTCACGATTGGGGCATGCGTCACGGTTTACTACTACCAGGTTGGCGTGGAACGAAAGCTATCGACAACCAACATGGAAGGACGGTACGGTCCGCTTCTGGAACAGGTCCGCCGCAGTGGACTCACCCGTCCACTCGTCATCCTCGACTACGGAATTGGGGAGGTAGGACCCGAAGCGAATACGGAACCTTATTACAGTCCCGAAGCTGACTTCTACGCGAAGATTGAGAACAGTCGCGGCATGCAGGTGCAGGTTGCGGTTCCGGGTAAGAAACTGGAGCCCGAAACCTGGATCGCTACGTGCGATCCGCGATCGCATGCATGGGTATCTGCCAGATATGATGTTGCCGTAGTCTTGCAACCCGACCCGTGGTGCAGGCTTGAGCGTACCGGCAATCCAAAACCCGCTTCCCTCGCGTCCCCATGACGCAAAAAAAACGGGCATCTCAGATATCTTATTTCAAGATATATGAGATGCCCAATCATCTAACCATGGTTAAACTTCCTAACCTACGCGCGATAGTACTTCACTGCGTTGCATGGCATGCGAGGGTTGGCGTCTTACTTCTTCAGTCGCGACAGCCGATTCCAACATTTCACGAACGATGAAGAGCGGCCTCTGCTTCATCTCCGTGTAGATGCGGCCGATGTACTCGCCCAGGATGCCGAAGCAAAACATCTCTACACCGCTTGCCAGAAGAATTGCCAGGATCAGGGTCGTCCAACCCGCTACCCAGTTCGGCGTAAAGACGCGCACTGCGAGGGAATACAGAATTCCCAATCCAGACACGGCAGCAGTGATTCCACCGAGAATGGTGACCGAGCGCAAAGGAACCGTAGAGAACGAGAAGATTCCGTCGAGCGCAAGATTGATCATCTTGCCAAGCGGATATTTCGTTGTGCCGGCGAAACGGGCCGCACGGTCATACTTTAAACCGAACTGGCGGAAACCGATCCAGCTCGACATGCCGCGCAACAGCCGGTGCCGCTCGGGCATGGAAAGCATGGCATTGACGGCGCGCCGGTCGAGCAAGCGAAAATCACCGCTATCCAAAGGAATTTCGACATCGGAGAGCTTGTTGATCAACCGATAGAACAGTTGTGCGCTACGCAGCTTGAAGCCGCTTTCGCCCGCACGAGTCTCGCGCACGCCATACACCACTTCGTATCCGGCGTGCCACCGCTCGATCATTTGCAGAATGACTTCAGGCGGATCCTGCAGGTCGGCGTCAATAATCGCCACGCATTGTCCAGTCGCGGCAGTGAGACCCGCGGTCACGGCTGCCTGGTGGCCAAAGTTGCGCGAGAGCATCACGACCCGCGTCTGCGGGTAGTTGTCATGCAGATGGCGTAGCAGCTCTTCTGTGCGATCTCTGGAACCGTCGTTCACGTAGATCAGTTCGACTTCGCTCTTATCATAACCCTCGAATACCTTCATCAAGCGAGAGTGGCAGGCAAGAAGAACCTCCTCCTCGTTGTAGCAGGGAATGATGACGCTCACGATTGGATGATGCAATGACATGTGCGACCTCAAGGCTTTCAAAATTAAAACAGGTAAAACGCCAGGGGGGTACGTGTTGCTTCGCTCGCTGATTCTTTGAGAGGGCATCCTTCGGCCCTCTTCAATGACAGGATCTTAACCAGATCTTAAACGAAATCAAAGGCAATACAACTTCAGGGGCGACCTATTCGTGACTGTCTGGGGTGTTACCGTAGACCCTGAAGTAACCGCGCCTGGCGAACCAAGGATTACGCATTCTAAGGATCAATGAAGCCATCCCGGTAACGGGCATGTTCTATTGGAATACAAAAATCCATGACTCTCTTTGCTCGCAAACCGAGCACAACCCGATCTGAGCGTACAGGCCTGGAGTATAGCCACAAAGCAGATGTTGGCTGCGTGGTGCTGCTCCTGCTGATCGCCACTGTGGTCATGCTGCTGCGCAACAGTGCGCTACCAATGCAGCTTTGGGACGAGAGCCGCAATGCCAACAATGCATTTGAGATGAGTCGTAACGGCCATGCGCTGGTTACATATTTCAATGGCGCGCCCGACCACTGGAACACCAAACCGCCGCTTCTGATTTGGTGTATGGCGCTCCTGCTTCATACAGGGTTGTCTCCCCTGCTGGCGGTACGTCTTCCGTCCATTCTGGCAGCGACCTCTACGATTCTTCTGGCCTGGTTTTTCTGCCGGAATTACCTGCATGATCGACTCGCGGGTCTATTCGCGGGGTTAACTTTACTCTCTGCTCCGCTTTTCGTTGGCTGGCATGCCGGCAGAACCGGCGACTACGATGCACTGGTCACATTTTTTACATTTCTTTACGCACTCGCCTTTTGGAACTATCTGGACAGTGAAGGCCGCGAACAAACGAATTCGATTGCTTTGGCGACCCTCGCCGTAGCCCTGGGGATATTGACCAAAGGAGCAGGCGCCGTGCTGGCACTGCCTGGTTTGCTGCTCTACGCGATGGCTCGCGGGCAGCTTGTCAGAGTATTGCGCGATGGGCGCCTGTGGCTCGGTGTGCTTGCAATCGCGCTTTTATCAGGCAGCTACTTCGGCCTGCGCGGACATTTAGACCCGGGATACCTGCATGCGGTCTGGATCAACGATGTTGCGGGACGCTATGCAACCGTCAACCCTGTCGATCATGGTGGGCCGCTCTTCTATGTGCGGGTTCTGGCTACCAGGTTTGAGCCTGGATTCTCGCTGCTCCCATTGGCCCTGATTCCTTTTTTCCAAAACAACGGCCGCCGCCGTTCCTTGGTCTTGATTTGCCTCATTACTTCGGCTGCGTTGTTTGCGGTGGTCACCAGGTCACAGACAAAGTTTTTCTGGTATATCGCACCCGTGACGCCGTTGCTGGCCTTAGCATCGGGCGTTGGACTGTCTGACGGTTTGAGATGGTTGGAGAAGAAGCGGCAGACACTTCCGGCAATCTTCCACCCTCGCGTTGCACAGGCGGTCTTGACAGCCATCTTTAGCGTTGCCGTTCTCGGAGCGGCCTACTATTACCAGATGGGCGTGGAACGCAAGCTATCTGCCAGCAACATGGAAGGCCGGTACGGACCATTCCTGGAACAGGTCCGCAGAAGCGGGCTGACCAAGCGTCTGTTGGTCGTCGACTTCGGCTTTACACAACCTGAGCTCCTCGACTTCACCGGACCGAATTACAGCCCTGAGGCCACCTTTTTTGCAAAGGTAGAAAGTGCACGAGGGATGCAAGTGCAAATCGTTGTCCCCGGACATGATTTGCCGGCAGGCAGTTGGGTTGCGACTTGCGATCCACGATCGAGCGCATGGTTAAAAGACCGCTACAATATGACCACGGTTGTGCTGCAAGACGCCTGGTGCCAGGTTGCGCGCGCCAATGGCAGCGAAACAGCTTCTCTGCACTGAGGGCGAGCCGGCCAACCATCATGGCCTGCGTTTCGCTAGCCTTCCACAAGACAGGTCACCTTATCAGGAGAATAGAAATGCCGCTCGTTCGAATTGATTTTGCTGAAGGCAATGTGCCGGAATATGGCTTACAAATCGGCCAGATTGTTTACCAGGCATTGACCGACGTGATGAACGCCCCGAAAGATGACCTCTTCCAGATCATTACCGAACATCCTAAGGCGGGATTGAATTTCGACCGCGAGTTTCTTGGCATCCATCGAACGGATGATTGCGTCTTCATCCAGATCACACTGAACGCCGGCAGGACGGTGGAGATGAAGCAACGGTTCTACAAGGCGGTGGCTGACGGGCTCCATGAAAGCGTGAAGCTTCGCCGCGAAGATATTTTCATCAGCCTGGTGGAAGTACAGAAAGAGAATTGGTCTTTTGGCAATGGCGACGCGCAGTACGCGCCTGCGGCGCCTTAAGGAGAGTTGGGAGAGTGTCTCTCGTTCCAATCGCTGCACGCTCGCAGCGATGTACAACGCAGGCAACGGCACAGGCACAGGCACAGATCGCTCCCCGCGTTTTGCCAGGTGGGCTTGCGAAAAGAGCCGATAGGCGTAGAAATGAAAACGGGTAGGCCTGTTTGGGTCTACCCGTTCGCTTGCTATTTATTATTTAGGAAGATTAGCGGGATGAGTTCGAGATCACGACTTCGAGGTTGAGTGGGGAGTCAATCGGCTGGTTGCTCACCATGCCCGGCGTAAAGCGATACTGGCTCACTGCGGCGAGTACGCTTGCGTCGACACCAAAGCCGGCCGACTTAACGATTTTCAGGTTGGTTGGCTTGCCGCTCTTATCTACGATCATTCCCACTACGACCGTGGCGTCGGTGTTGTTGAGCAGGCGAGATATGCCATTCGCATCGGTGGTGAGGTCCACTTTATAAACGAGTTTGGGAGCGATTACTCCCGTAGAAACCCGCTTTACTTGCGCAGGCCCATCACTGGCGACCTGGGTAGAGGCAGGCGTGCTTGCCTGAGCGTGAAGCATAAGAGAGGACAGGGAGAGTATGGCCACTGTTAAGTTACGCATAAGATAAGATCTCCTGAGTGTTAGTGGTGCCCATCACCACAATAATATGTCAACGATTAGACTGTCAATACATTTTCCAAGGATGGCGTTTTTATTGGGGATTTTTACGTTATGTTTACCGAAAAGTAATCTAGACGCTAAGAGTGGTCGCTTCAGAAAACGGACAATAGAGCACGTTAAGGATGCCGCAGGAAGGGAGCACGTCACGAAACGGAAATTTATGGCCGAGCAATTCGGCATCCGCCGTGCCGATCATTCGAATACCACTCTCCCAATGAGTGACTCGCCCTTATATCAGTAATCCAAACTGGTCATCGGCAATCTTGGCCTCGCTCATGTTCCCGCTATAGCAGAGTGTGGCCCTCAATCGCATCGCAGGGCAACAGTCGGATTCACCCTGGTCGCGGAGCTTGCTGGAATCAACGTTGCGAGGAACGCAACTAGAATCAGCAAGCCAGTCACTCCCGTAAAGGCCACCGGATCATGCGGAGCAACATTGAATAACAAGCTGGACAGCACTCGGGAAAGTGCAAAGGCCAGCACTAATCCAAAAAGCACTCCCGGCACGATCAGACGCAGTGCGTTCGCCAGCACGAGCCTCAAAATGTCGGCCCGTGACGCGCCCACCGCCATCCGTATTCCAATCTCCTGAGTGCGCTGAACTACGAAAAAGGAGATCACTCCGTATAGTCCAACGATGGCGAGTAGGAGTCCCGTGAAGGCAAAGAATCCGATCAGCAGCATTTCGAAGCGAGGCCTATCTGCCAATTTGCCGACTCTTTCGGAAAGAGTCTTGATGTCCACGGGGACCGTCGGATCGAGCGATGCGACTTGCGACCGGATCCATGCTTCGCTTGCAGCCAGTGGCAGCGTTGTCTTGAGAATCAGAACCGAACTCCGGTCCCAATCCTGCGTTCTCTGGCGCCGCAGCCGATAGTATTCGGGCTCGTCGCTCTCGGCGAGCCCACCATTCTTCACATCCGCGGCAACGCCCACCACGGTGTAAGAGGGATCGTTTTCTGTCGGCGCCCCGCTGTGGAGGTGCAGATGCTGCCCGAGCGGATTCTCTCCTGGAAACAGGCGACCCGCAAGCGATTTGCTCAGAACCACAAAATGGTCGTTCGATGTGAGTTCCTCATCGGTAAAACCTTGCCCTTGCACGACCGGAATCTGGAGGGCTCGAAAGTATTCGGGCGTGACCCATCTCGATGCCACCGTACCGCCCGTCCCGGATGACAAGGCGGGTCTACCCTCCACCCGCAGCGAGGCATAGATCTGATCATCGTGATATCCACCCGGCGGTATAGAGTCGCTGATTGCCAATACTGCGATGCCCGGCCCGTAGCGCAGATTACGTTCCAACTGTTGAAAGAAAGCCATCTGACTTTCTGCTGTGGGGTAGGATGTTTGGCCGAGGGAAATCGCGGCCGTAACGATGTTCTCGGCACTGATTCCAAAGCTCTGTTTCTCAAGGTTCCAAAAACTATGCGCTAGAAGCGCTCCGCCCGAGAGAAGGATCATGCTCGCGGCAATCTGCGCAATGACGAGCCAGCGCCGCAACACGGCATGCCGTATTGTCGTTCGTGCGCGCCCCGTCAGCGCTTCAACGCCTGCCTTGCGGATGGCCGCCAGGAGACCAAAGCAAACGGCGCAGATGAGCGAAGTCGCGAGAGCGAAGGAGAGGATGCGCAGGTCAACACGCGCTTTGCTCAGGAAAGGCATTCCCTCCGGAGCCATGGCGATGAATAGCCGCAACAAAAACATGGCGAACAGACACCCGGAGAATCCGCCGACGATAGATAAGGTAAGAGACTCTGTCAACGCTTGGCGGGCCAGCCGCATCCTGCCCGCTCCTAATGCCGACCGTACAGCTACCTCTTTCTCCCTGCTAGCGCCGCGGGCCATGAACAAGCTGATCACGTTCGCGCATGCAATGAAGAGAACCGCGATGACGAGGCCGAGCAGAACCCATGCCGCAAGGCGCACGTCATGCACCTGACGGTCGCGCATTGATCGGACCTGCAGGTGTACTTCTTTTCGGAAGGGGGCGGGGGCCAAACGCAGCGAGTATTCGAACAAGGGCCCGAGTTCGGCCTTTGCCTGTTCGATGCTCACTCCCGGCTTGAGCCGGGCGAAGGCCCACATTGGGTGGCCAGGATTGGCGTGGCGTTCCGCAGCGATATCTAGAGCCTGCGGGAGAAGTACATCTGCGGCCTGCAGTCGCGGCATCTCGAAGTCCTTCGGCAATATTCCCACGATTTCCGTGGCATGTCCGTCAATACGGATCACTTTGCCGATTACGTCGCGATCAAGGTGAAAACGGTTGAGCCACAGAGCATAGGAAATAATCGCCGCTCGTGGGCCGTTGGGCCTGTCTTCGGCTTTGGTGAAGTTCCGGCCAAGGATCGGAGAGACGCCCAAGGCCGGCAGAAAGTTGTCTTCCACGCGAGCACAGTCCAACCTTGCGGGATTGCGTTCCGTCAGATCGCAGGGCTCCGTCCCAGTCTCGGAAGTCAGGGCTACGAATGGTTTCTGATTGTCTTGCCAATCGTAATAGGAACCGCCCAGCATGAACTCTTGGGGCTCGATTGGCGCGACCAGTCCGACAGAAACAAGGCGCTCCGAATCGCCGTAAGGCAGGCTACGGAAGAGGATTCGATCCACCACGCTGAACACAGCTGTCGTGGAGCCGATCCCCAGCATTAACGTCAACACCACGGTTAGAGAAAAGGCCGGACTGCGCCGAAAACCGCGGACAGCATACCGCATATCCTGCACAAATGTTTCAAGCCAATAGCCAGGTCGCTCTTCCCGGCATTGCTCGCGTGTGCGCTGCACTCCACCGAAAGCAACAACCGCATGTCTCCGCGCTTCCTCGGGAGACATGCCGGCCCGCATATTTGCTTCGATCTGCTGCTCCAAGTGAAATCTCACTTCCTCATCTACTTCACTGTGGCTCTTACCAGCGATAAAGAAGCGTAGGCGTGTCAGAAACTCATTCAGCATGTTGCCCCTTAGCCTTGCTCGAGCACCAACGCCACGGCACCCGTAAGACGATCCCAGGTTTCAATCTCCGCTTCCAACTGCTTCTTGCCTGTGCGCGTCAAAGCGTAATATTTCGCTTTCCGGTTGTTCTCCGACGGCTTCCAGTCAGCCTGAATCCACCCCTTGTATTCCAGCCGGTGAAGGGCGGGATACAAAGAACCTTGGCCTATCTGAAACACATTCTGTGAAGCCAATTGGATCCGCTGCGCGATCCCCCAGCCGTGCATCGGCTCTAGCGCGAGTGTTCGCAGGATGAGCAGGTCGAGTGTTCCTTGCAGAAGATCCGTTGGCTGCGACATATTCTTCCTCTTGACGTCTTACAAGACAATGAAGTAACGTCCTGTCGAATGTCAAGGGGGAATGACGAGCACAAATGTCAAAGCTCGATTTCGGCTGTTCGGAAGCTCAACAAAATAGCCAAAGCACTCGTTGAGGATCTGGATGGGGCCACGGATTGCTTCAGCCGGTATTTCGTAGAAGTGTTCGGTAGACCGTCGGCCTGGAAATGGAAAATAGGTCCGCAAGATCACTGATCGAATACTTGCCTGTGGCGTGCGTTCGAGTAAGTTCCTTCTGCTGTTTGTCCGACAGCTTGGGCTGTTTGCCGCGAAGCTTACCCTTTGCGCGAGCGATCTTCATCCGTTTGCGGGTGCGCAGCCGAATCAAATCCGCCTCAAACTCAGCGAAGGCCGCCAGGATCTTAAAGAACATCTTGCCCATGGGGTCGGCCGGGTTATAGTGGCTAGACCCAATCGCCAGCGTGACGCCGCGTTCGACTCGCGCATCAGCAATGTATCTCGCGTCGGGGACGGAGCGAGCGAGGCGGTCGAGCTTCGGCACTACAAGCGTGTCTCCGCGGCGCACAGCAGCGAGCGCCTGGTCACCACCAGCCCTTTGCGGAAAACTGGGGTGATGGAACCACATCGTCCTCCGACCTATCCTTAACGTGCTCTATTGTCCGTTTTCTGAAGCGACCCCTAAAATCTTCCTCGAATGTTTGGCTACGCATTTAGAAGACTGCAGATCCCTCGACTCCGCTCGGGATGACAATCGTCGCTGCGCTCCGGTCGGGATGACAAAGGGGAGGGCGAATACTTCCCTCAACATTTGTTCCGTCGGATAGAGAGAATCGCTGTTCCAGCCCACGAGGAAGCATACGAGGAAGATCAGCTTCCTTGTGCATTGGCTGTTCGTATAGAGAACCGCACGGCTTGAAGTTTTTTGTTTAGCGCGAAGAGGGGATGGTACTGGGACTGGTCGCCGGGAAGGATCGCGCCAGGTAGTCAGTGATTTGTTTGAGTTCTTCGTCGGTGGCGCTGGCTCCGCGCGCGTACATCTGCTGCACCAGGTTGTCCCATTCCTGCGGGCTCAGGTGCTGGGTCAATACGATCTCTGGCGAATGGCAACTGCCACATACTTTCGATGTGAGATCGTGGCCTCGCCCTGGCGGCAGGGCGTTCGCAGCCGACCCGGCGGCCGAGGCTGTCGCACCCTGTGCCGTGTCCACGGAAGAAGCAACGATGCTCGCGTCTCCGCCGGTCAAACTGAAGACCACGAGGGCATCCCCTTCGAGCCTGGCTCCGATCCCAAGACCACCTGTCGCAACCACGGCGACGTATTGCCGGCCTTTTGCGTCAGCGTAGGTTATGGGCGTCGCCTCTGCCGATGCAGGCAACTTCACGGTCCAGAGTTCTTTTCCTGTTCTGGTATCGAAGGCACGGAAGCGAGCATCGTCCGTAGCGCCGACAAAGGTCAGCCCGCTTGCGGTAACGATCGCGCCGCCAAGGCCAGGACGGCCGGTATTCTGCTTGCCCGGTGGCAGGCTATCGGTCACGCCCAAGGTCGACCTCCAGGCGATCTTGCCGGTGTTCACGTCGACTGCTACGAGCTGCCCCCAGGGGGTAGGCGTGCAAGGCAGGTGGTTGCTGGGATCCCAGAAGCGCACGATGCCTGCCAGCGGGCCGGAGTTCGAATAGCTACCGTCCGGGTTACGAACTATCCTCATCGGCTGGCCGAGGTTATTCACATTCGCGACGAACAATCCGAGTTCTGGATCGAAGGCGCCACCATAGTAGTTGACACCGCCCTGCGTACCCGGCAGCGCGACCGTGTAGCGATCGAGGGCGGTCGGAGTATACGGTACTTCGCCCAGCAGCATGTTGTTGCTGTCGACATACTGCTCACACCAGGCTTTGTGCTCGGGGGTGTCTTTGTACAAGTTGTCTCGACGCAAGGTGTTCTGCGAAAGGGGCTCGGGCAGCACTGGGAAGGGCTGTGTCGGCGATGTCTTCTCGCCCGGCACATTGCTCTGCGGAACCGGCCGTTCCTCAACGGGATAGATTGGCTTTCCAGTGACCCGATCGAGAATGAACATCAAACCATTTTTGTTGACGGTCGCGACCGCCGGAATGATCTTGCCATCGTGCTTCACATCGAACAGCGTCGGTGGCGTTTCCAGATCCAGGTCCCAAATATCATGGTGGACCACCTGGAAATACCACAGGAGCTTGCCCGTATCCGCATGGACTGCAACCAGCGATGAGTCGAAGAGATTGTTTCCCGGCCGATCGATGCCCACACGATCGTTGTTGGGTGCGCCGAAAGGCATGTAGAGGATGCCGCGCGCCTCATCGACAGTCATGTGGCCCCACACATTTACGCCCGAACGGCCTTTCCAACTATCACCCGCCCATGTGTCGTGCCCCACTTCGCCCGGTCGCGGCACGGAATGAAAGGTCCACACGAGTTTGCCGGTGCGCGCGTCCCATGCTCGCGTGTCACCCGCGGGACCAAGGCCACCGTTCAAACCTCCAGGGCCCTCACCGGGGCCGGAGCCGGTGATCACCAGGTTCTTGTAAATGGTCGGCGGGCTGGGCAGGATGTAGCTCTTATCTTTGCCGTTGGTCATGACCTCCGGCGTTTTCAGGTCGACCACGCCATGGTCACCGAATTCATCGTTCAAATGCCCGGTAGCGGCACTGATGGAATACAAACGGCCCTGGCGTGTACCGAAGATGAGAGCCGGTCCAGCGCCTTCACCACCGGGCCAGTAAGCCGTTCCACGGAGCGAAGCCTGATCTCCGCCGGGGATTTCAAACATCCATTGTTCGTGACCGGTCTCGGAATCGAGCGCAACCACCCGGCTATAGGGAGTGACCACGTACATGGTAGGACCAATGACCAGTGGCTGATCTTCTGAAGGATGAAAGCCGCCGCTGCTGGATGGGCCAGTCGCTGCGGCCGGCTTCATGTGGTAGACCCACGCTACTTTCAGTTGACTGACATTAGCCGGGGTAATTTGCGTGAGTGGCGAGTAGCGAGTGCCTGCCGGATCCCGCCCTGGCATGGGCCAGTTCCCCGAAGGCGGGTTCGCGGCAGGGGCAATTCCATGAGTCCCGTGGTCTGCGAAGGCCGAAGGCAGCGGAGGCAAAAGAATCGCGATCAGCAACGCGATAAGGCCCGCGACAAAGCTGGCAACAAGACGCCCGCGATCCCTCACTGCCCGGTGTGCCCCACTTCTCAAAGCGATGCGCCCTCCACGTTCAGCGTCGCATTGAGCCGTTCAAGACCGCGCTCTTTCTCCCGCTGGCGGCCGGCTCGCTCGGGGTCGAGATAGAGCCAGCACAAGCCTGCAATCACGTCGGAGGCAATCATCCAATGAATCAGGGTCGCCCAGTTGCCGGCCGTCTTCTGCAGGATCAACCCGCCGACCACGGGCATTACAAAGCCCGCAAGGTTGCCCATCATGTTCATGGTTGCCGCTACCGTGGCGGTATAGGAACCGCCGATCTCCACGCAGGCATTCCACGAGATAGGCATCGTCAGGTCGCTGCACAGGCTCGCTCCGGCCATGCACAGCATGGCCGGCAGAGCCGTCTGCGTGTGCAGAAAGATGTACAGCAGCAGCGCAGTGGTCAGCAGACCGAAAAACGCGATTCTGCGGCGAGGCAGGCGAATGGGCGCCAGGCCGGTGATGAGTGAGCCGAACCCGCCGAACAGTAAGGGCAGCACAGATAAGCCGGCAGCGTGCCCGGGTGTTAAACCGCGCCCTTCATGCAGATACGTCGGTAGCCAGGTGATGTAGAAATACCAGGTAAACGAAACACAAAAGTACTGCAGACACAGCACCAGCACCTCAGGCGTTAGCAGAAGAGACAACCACTTCTTCTGACCTGGCTGGTGTGCCATCAGCACGCGCGACATCTCGAGCAGTTCCCTCTCGGCATCGTTTACAGAGGCGTGCTGCCTTGGATTGTCTTTGAACCAGAACCAGAAGACGGCACACCACAGCAGACCGAGTGAGGCGAAAGCGACGAAGGAATATCTCCAGCCGACCAGCCCGATGCAAGCCAGCACCAGGGGTGGAGTAAAGGCTCCGCCCCAGCGGGCGAACGCCCAGAGCATGCCCTGTGCCGTAACACGTTCTCGCGCCGGCAGCCACATGCTGAGCATGCGCGTGAGAATGGGAAAGCAGCCCGCCTCGCCAGCGCCAAACAAAAAGCGAATGATCCAGAGGGACACAACGTTCCATGCCGCGCCGGTGAGTGCTGTAAACAGGGACCACCCGAGCACGATCTGCATGAGAACGCGGCGAACCCCGATGCGGTCGCCCAACAAGCCAATGGGAATCTCAAATAAAGCGTAGGAAAGCCCGAAGGCCCCAAAAATGAGACCCATTTGCGCCTTGTTCAGGTGCAAATCGTGAGAGATGGGCCCCGCTGCCTGCGAGATGGCAACGCGTTGCACATAAGAGAGGATCGCCAGCCCGATTGCAAGAGCGACAATGCTGTACCGTGTTCTGCTCGCCTTCATCCCGGGACCTCTTCTGGCCGTGCAAAATTCCGCCCGGTCAGGTTACCAGCAACAACACATGCAGGGCGAGGGATATCCCTAACGATGCGTAATCTCCCAGGCGGCGCCGTGCTCTAATGAACGGTTGCAACAAATGGATTTGCTGAGACGCTTCCCGAATGGGGAGAACAAATTGGAAGGTGCAAATGAAGATTGATCTTACCGGCCGCGCGGCCGTGATCACCGGAGCCAGCCGCGGCCTCGGAGAGACGATGGCCAGGGCTTTGTCGGAGGCGGGCGCGAACATCGCCCTGGTGGCGCGCGATGTAAAACGCCTGGAGTCTGTGCGGGATGCCATTCATGCGCAAGGTGGCTCTGCGGCCGTATTTGCCGGCGACGTGACGCGTGAAGAGGACGTGGCCGCCATCGCGCAGGGGGTGAAGGAGCGCTTCGGCCATGCTCAGATCCTGATCAACAATGCCGGCACCAATCTCCGCAAGCCGCTGGTCGACTTTACCCTGCAAGAGTTTCGCAGTGTCGTGGACTCGAGCCTGATTTCCACGTTTCTCATGTGCCGGGCCTTCGTGCCGGGCATGATGGGCTCGGGCTATGGCCGCATCATCAACATGTCCTCCACCATGGGTCACGTCTCGCTGCCGGGCCGCACGGCCTATTCCTCGGCCAAGGCATCCCTGCGCGGCCTTACACGTTCTCTTGCACTGGAACTCGCTGCGGAAGGCATCACCGTCAACACCATCAGCCCGGGGCCTTTCGGAACAGACATGAACTCCGTCATCAAGGACAATCCTGAAGCGAATGCCGTGTTCCTGGCGAATTTGCCGGTCGGCCGCTGGGGCAAGATCGAAGAGATCGGCGCACTGGCCTGCTACATGTGCTCAGAGCTCTCTGGGTTCATGACCGGCTCTGACATCATCATCGACGGCGGCTGGACGGTGAAGTAGCGATCATCTCACCAGGGGAGAGAGAGCTAGGTGGACAGAGTGGCCTTCTTATCCCTGGGATCGTGGTCCGCGGAATGGGCTGCCGCCAACACTGCGGTGGTCAACTGCGATGGCTCCTTCTTCGAAATGACCACCTCAGGCTCGTGCAGCACCTCGATCACGCGCTCATGCAACCGGTTGCGCACAGCCAGCCGATCGGCTGCGCGGGTCACGTATCGAATCAGAACATCCAATCCGGAACCGGCTGGGCGCAAATTCACGGTAGCGTCAGCGCTTGCCTTGCTCATGCCATTCTTACGCGGCAGCCGCTTCCATTCCTCTTCGGCGAGTGCGGAGTCTTGTTCGGTCTCCTCCAACACTACCTTCTGAAGGAGCGCGACCTTGGCATACGACTCCGCGGTCGCAGGAATACTGACCGAGATTTCATCCCACATCCATTGACTGACCGTGGAGAAATTGAAGTACTGGCCGCCGATGGCGAAGTTGTTCATGAAGGTTGCCCGGCGCCCTGTTGGATGTCCTTTATCCGCCCAGTTGCTGGTTTCGAGAATTGTGGTGCGGAACAGGCTGATCTCCACCACTTCACCCGCTACGCCGTTGATCTGGACCCAGTCACCCACACGCAGGCCGTTCTTGCCCATCAGGATGAACCAGCCAAAGAATGCGAGGATGTAGCTTTGCAGAGCGACGGTGAGCCCCGCGGTGGCCAACCCGAGGATGGTCGAGATCTGGTCAGGGACGCCGAACGTAACCAACAGCACACAAAGAAAGCCGACCAGCTGCACGCTTAGGCGAAGAATCGTGCGCAATGTTTGTTTGCGCCGGCGATCGAAGTTTTGGCGTTCGAGAAGGTGTGTGCCGCCTGCATCGCAAAGGATCCCGCAAATCAAGATGAACGCCACTGTAGCCAGGGACTGGACTCCCATGTGCGTCACGATGCGGTGCTGCAATAGCACCTGGTCTGCCCACTTGTTGTAGACCGCGGCAAGCTGCTGCTGCGTTTCAATGCGATCGTCGTAGATGGTGAGAAGCTGCCTCTGTTCCCTTCTACGCTGCAAGCTGGCCAGCCTGGCTGCATCCGGTTGCGTTGTACCGGCAGAAGCATCGCCGGCGCCGGCAAGCTCTTCAAGCGCGTTGTGCTGCAGGGTCAAACTGGCTGCATCTGCTCTAGCTTGCCGCAATGCCTGCTGGATCAGGTCGTAACGGGCACGCTGGTTGAACCATGCCTCGATGCGACCGGCAAGTGTTCCGTATTGCCGGGTCGACAGAACTGCCAACTGGCCACTTCCGCCAGCCTGGGCATTGGCTTTGGCGGTAGCCGCCTGACGTGCAGCAAGCTCCTGCTGAATTTTGGTGCGCACATCGCCGGACATGCGCGCCAGATCCTGCTGCGCATCAGCCAACTCGTCCTGATCGAGATCCAGTTGCGCCTGGGCAATCTTCAGATCGTCCTGGCCGGCGGTGTTCTCGGTGGACCCACCCTGTGCGGCTAAACTACGCGCGTGCGCCTGGTCTTCCTTGACCATTTGCTGCAACCCGGCTACGCGTTGGGTCAGAGCAATCGCTTCTCCCATAGGCGCGGCGCGCTGGGTGCCAGCCTGGCGGAGAGCAGCGGCAAATGCCTGGTCCACTTCGTGGTCGGCCAGACGCTGCGCCTCATGCGCAAACTCCTCCTCTTCACGGCTTACGGCAAGCGGAGAGAGCGCCTGCGCGATCTGTGCGGGATGAATGTCTACAACGCCTGTCTGCTGGTTTGTGCCGATGCCGCGCTGCGTTTTCCCTTTGAGAAAGGACAAATGGGCCATCGCGTCGCGGGTAACCCACGAGAACGCGATACAGAGAGCCAGCACTCCAAGAAGCGCTACAAGCGACCAAAACCTGGCCGGCCCGAGTGTGCCCTTCAGCGCGGATTGTCGCGATGTTCGAAAAGCAGCCGGTTTCGTTAGCATGCCCAATTATTGCAGTTGCAGCGGTTGCGACGGTAGACCTCGCTCGTTGTAGGCAGGCCAAAAGGCACAGCGTTCCCATTGACATTTCTGGCTTTTTCCCGTAGACGACATTCCTCGACTGAGTGTGCCGGGGGAACATGGATGGAAGAGAATAGGGCGGCCCATTCGAACGCACTCTCTCTGCTTACTTTGACGCCACGGGAACCATTGTTCGACAGAGTGAATCCGGTCGCAACCAAACTCTACGACCCAGCTTTGCAAAGTAAATCGCCAGTGCCTACTATTATTCCTCGCGGGAAAACTACGCCAAATGGATATGCGTTCCGGCTCCGGGTGGAGCTGAACGCGCCGGGAGAACGTCGCTGACTACACAACTGAAACTCAAAGAGCCAATTTGTATTGCTGCCACAGGAGATTTCTGTGGCGAAGGCGTCTTGTGGGCGCGAGACACCCAATGTGTCTACTGGACCGACATCAACCGCTTCCTCGTGCATCGTTATTCACTTAAAGATGCCAGCCTCAAGACGTGGTTCTTTTCTGAACCGATGACCTGTGTGATGGAGACGAGCCGGCCAGACACCCTGGCCCTGTCTCTCGGCTCGGGCATCGCCCTGTGGAAGCCAGACAGCGACGCGCCACACGTGCCCCTGTTTGCGCTGCCCGGCTGGCCCTTTGTGCGCTGCAACGATGCGGCGGTGGATCCAGGTGGCGCGCTCTGGGTAGGCTCCATGCGAAACAATGTTCTGGAGAATGGTGATACCCGTGAAGCCGGGGGCGCCGATGGCGTGCTCTACCGGATCGACGGGCGTGGCGCCGCCACAGAATGGAAGCGTGACCTCGGCATTTCAAATACGCTGGTGTGGAATTCGGATCGATCGCGGTTCTACTTTGGCGATAGCCTGCAGAATTGCATCTGGTCTTATGACTACGACGAGGCCAGCCGTTCCATAGGTGGGGAGAACCCCTTCTTTCAGGGCTTCGATCGTGGCCTGCCTGACGGTTCAGCGATCGACAGCGAAGGCTATGTCTGGAACTGCCGCTACGGGGGTGCTTGCATCGTTCGCATTGCTCCAAGCGGCCAGGTCGATCGCGTGATCGACCTGCCTGTGAGCAGGCCCACCAACTGCACGTTCGGCGGACCAGAGGGCAATGTGCTGTACATTACCTCGGCATCTGCCGGGGCGGGCCACTGGGAGCGTTTCGGCGGATGCCTTCTGGCCATGGAAACCAACGTGGTTGGTGTTCCCGACAACAAATTTCTCCTGCCCTGAAGGGACTGCCTTACGACACTTCTTCATAGCGGGCAAGAAAACGAGCCGTGCCCTGGTTTGAGCACGGCTCGTTTTTTGGTGGTGGCTGATGTATGGGGTGCGATCAGGCCGCACCCCATACGAGTTGTTTAGCGGCTCAGCTTGATGGTTACCCCACTGGCCGAGAATGCGTTGCTGGTTATGGTCAGCGTGTCGCTCGCCGGACCGCTTGCGTTGGCATACGTCACAGTGATGGTGCAGCTCGCGCCAGCCGCGACCGATGCCGACTTGCAAGTGTCGGTTTCGGTAAAGCTGCTGCTTACTCCGCCAGCGAAGGTCAACCCGGTGATCGACAGAGGCAGGTTGCCTGTATTCGTCACAGTAGTGGTCTGTGTCGAACCAACGGTGGTGAATTTAGGCAGTGCTCCGGCGTTCACCTGTAGTTTCACAACCGCCCCTAAGAAGAGATCGGTCACGTATACGTTGCCCGAACCATCGAGCGTAATCGAGGATGGATTGCTCAGACCGGTCATCGGCAACTGAGTGGCAGGTGCGCTCGCCGAGTGCGCAACTCGGGACCATGACGACGCGCTCATTGCTCGCGTCGATGACGAACATATCTCCGTTGGGATCAAACGCAAATCCTGAAGGTGCGTAAAACGCGCATCTGGTGATCGTCGCATCACATGGTGCAAGCGATACGACCGAGGTGCCCGTGCCATTCAGTGCGACCTGCAGCACCTGGTTCGTGACTCCATCGCCGACATAAAGATTGGTGCCGGCGTTATCAAGACCGCGAGTGCCTCCGGGAAGATTGTGGTCTGGCTGCCCAGATTTAACAGAGACGGAGTGTACGATGCGAATGTCTCACCGGGGATCTGAATGATGCTTGCGTGTATCACCTCGCATCCGCGATATACAATTGCCGCCGAAATCCACCTTCGCGGCGATTGGTAGCCCGAGCGTGAAGGTACCTGTGCCAATCACGCTTTGCAGTAAGCGCAGGGTCGAACTTGAAGACCGTTGCGCCAAAGGCTCTGTAACTATAGGTTGCCAATGCATCGAACCCGAGGTCTGCAGGGTACGCAGGTTGCTCGTATTTGCTGCGTTCCACGCGTCAGTGCTCCTCCAGACGACGCGAAGCGTGATCGATCTGCCCAACATTGCTATTGGCCACAAACAGAGTCGAGCTCGTGGTGTCCTTCGGGTTGAACGTAAGGCTTTGCGGCTGATTCAGCGCAGAGTTGAGAATCGTTTGCGTTGCACTGCCCAGAGAGATCTGCGCTGCAGAGCCCAAACCGCTGAGGAACAGGTAGAGCTTAGGATCCGCCACGTTCGTGGCAGAGGTGAAGTCGACTTCAAACGCTCCCTTGCGAATTCCCGGCAAGCCTGGCTTGAAGGATACCTGGAAGATGCAAACGAATCCTGCCGGTTCCTGGACTCCAGACGGACAAGGAATACTCGAGGTGGCGTTGGTGTAGTCGGGGATTGACCCACCACCCGGATTGAAGTTGAACGTTACGCTTCCTGCCACTGGATACAAGTAAGGAATAGTAATCGTTGTGCCACCGCCGCCCACAGACGCTGCGTTGGCCGTGATTGCGGGGTTGCGCAACGGAATGACTTGAGAAGAACTGCTTGGGATGTAGTTCGCGTCCCCAAGGTAATTGACCGATACGGTGTTGTTACCCGGAACAAAGAAGTTGCTCTGCAGCAACAGCGTTGCGGATGAACTCTCACCCGATCCAGGTGTAAGCGCGCTGCTTCCGATCGTTTGCCCGTTGAAGACCACGGACACGTTTCCGGTAGGAGCGCTGGTGGAACCGCTCACCGTAACGTTATAAGGGGTGAGTTGGCTGAAGAAACAGCAGTCTGACCCGTCAGGCAGGCTTCCACTCACTCCCGAGGAACCCGTGTTACCCACAACGATCTGAACTGTTGCCGTAACAGTGGCGAAATTGATCGTATCCGTCGGCGTAAATACCACACTCAACGTTTGCGTGCCTGCAGCAAGCACCGCCCCGGCCGCCGGGGTATAGAGCATCGATCCGGGTAGAGATGCGCCACCGAACGATGCAACCGCATTGAGCTGGATGCCGCTCAGCGGTGTCCCAACGGGAATCGCTGCAGGAGTTGGCCAGGTAATCACTGGAGTCGCCTGGACCACGTTGATGGTCGTGCTCCCCGCCGCAGTCGTGTAGCCGTCTGTGTTCGTTGGCGTAAACGTTACGTTCAGGGGATGTGATCCTACCGCCAGAACTGTCCCTAAGTCAGGCGAATAGGCATAGGTTCCGGGTACGACCACCTGGTTGTTCGTACCGAAGCCAAGCGCCAAAATCACAACCTTGCGATTATTCGGAAGCGTCACGCTGACCAGAGTTCTCGTTGGATCGACGGGAATCTGATATCCGTAGACATCATGGGTTCCCGAGACCTGGGCGCCACTCTTCGTGTTTGCGTCCGTCGTGCTGGCAACCACCGTCTCATCCGCGTAGCCTGCCGGCTGATTCCATGAACTCATGTCGAGGGTTTGGGTCACAGGGATGCCGGTGTCGCTGTAAGTGAGAATAAACGGCTGGGCGGTTTGCCCTGTTGTGGTGGCAGCACCAATCAAATAGAGGGTGGAGAAGTTGCCGGGCGTCGACAGAGTATACACCGCCCCATTCGTGATGGCATTGGGAACGGTCGGTGCCCCTAGGGTAAACGTAGTGCCGGCAAACTGCACCTTACCATTGTTCAGTTGATTATAGGAATAAGTGTCGCCGTTTCCGTCAAACCCTCCAAGGTTGTACTGGGTCCCGTCGGTTGAAGTCGAAAGAACAACCAACTGGCTGTTGGGTACAACCGGGGTGGGGCGCGGTGTGCCCAATGCGACGGCATCAAGCTGAGTCGCGCTCAACGCAGTACCGTGAACAATGTCGGCCGGTTGCGGCCAGGAAATGATTGGGGTCACGATAGGCGTGACAGGATTGCTTACAACAAGGTTTACAGAAGCCGTCGACTGCTTGTAATCGATGCTGTCCGTAGGCGTGAAGGTAACCTGAAGCGTATCGGTTCCCACCGGCTCGATCGTACCTGCAGGCGGATCGTAGACAAAAGTTCCTGGTATCTGCGGCGTAATGAGGTTCATGGAAAGCATCACAATGTTCCGGGTACCCGGAAGAGTGATGCTCTTCACAATCTTCGTGGGGTCAAGAGGAATATCGTAACCGTAGACGCAAACAGAGTCGGCCTGCTGTGTACCGTTCCTGAAATTTCGCTTCTCACTGCAACTGACGACGGCCTCGCCCGGCCACCCCGCGGCATTGAACCAATCACTCATGTTTTGCGTGAACGTCGACGTTGTATTGTCGGTATAGGTGACAGTAAAGATCTGGGTCGGCGCGATATTGTTGACCATCGCCCCAAGCATAAAAAGGTCTGTAAACTTGCCGGCTGGAAGCGCAATGGTTTCGTTTGAGACAGCGTCTGCTTGATTGTTCGGACCCAGGGTAAAGGTCATACCATTGAAGACGAGGGAGCCGCTGAGTGTCGTGGAGGAATAAGAGAATCCATCATTATCAAATCCACCGGTAAGGTAGACCGTGCCTGGGTCGTAGATACCGTGGACGTTATAAAAGTTGGTGAGTGGAACCGGAACATAACCGCTCGACGCCGTTGCATCCAACTGGAAGCTGCTGAGCGGAGTTCCGTAGGTGATCGGCGTAGGGGTAGGCCAGATGATCACCGTGGGATCCTGGTTCACAGTAAGAGATACGGTCTTGGTCTCTTGTGCGAACTGCGAGTTATTCGGAATAAATGTTACAGAAAGAATCTGTGTTCCCGCCGTTAGGACTGCGCCGGCCGCGGGCGTGTAGACGAACGTACCACCACCCTTTGCATCTTCAGTTGCGTTGAGCTGCGTCCCGCTAAGGGGCGTTCCGAAGGAAATGGCCGCAGGCGTTGCCCACGTTATCGTTGACGGCTTCAGCGTTGTTCCAGTCACCGTATTGCTGGCACTCGCATTAAAGGCGCAGTCACCTGGATAAGATGCTGTGTAGCTGTCGGCGCCTCCCGGCGGTACTATATTCAGCACGGCCACGCCATTCGTCAGCTTGGCGGTCCCAACGGTAGTGCCACCGTTCTGGAAAGTGACCGTTTCGCCATTGGTCGTAGTGGTGCCGTAGTTAAACGGAGAAAGCGTAACCTGCAGGGTGACCTGCTGACCCTGGGCGCCGTTTGCCGGCGTCGCTGTAAGAACCAGACCTGTATTCTGCTTGGAAGGGGCCAGCGTTATGACCGATGAAGTGCTCGTGCCGTAGTTAGTGTCGCCGCCATAGGTCGCGGTCACGGATTGCGTACTGCAACCATTGATAGCAATGTTTGCAAGCGATGCCGTTTCCGCTTGGCCCGACAATAGAACACTCAACCCGGTGAGAGTGACCGTCGTCAAATCGACCTGATCGTCACCGTTGATGTCGCCTGCGGTCGCGAAAATGGCTCCGCCACCTAGGGAATAATAGGTTGGCGTGGGAAACGATCCGTCGCCGTTCCCCAGCAGAACACCAACCCCCTGGGTTGCGGTCGAATTGTTCGCCGCGAGGATGTCGGGTTTTCCGTCTCTGTTAAAGTCGCCGATCGTCAGGTAGTAGGGTGCAGTACTCAAGGTGTAGGTTACCGGCGCCTGGAAGCTGGGGGTAGCCGTGCCCTTGTTCAAAAGGACATAGATAGCAACATTGGGCGCGCTGGTTGACGCGAGGTCGGGAAACCCATCCCCATTGAAATCGCCGATGGCTACCGACCCAACCTGGGCTCCTGGCGTAGCAACGAAGGTAGCCGGCTGAAATGTGCCATCTCCATTGCCCAGAAGCAAAGTGATACTGTGACTACCGTCCGCAGCAACCGCCAGGTCAAGAAAGCCGTCCTTGTTGATGTCGCCGACGACTACATTCCATGGAGCGTTGCCCACGGTGAAATACGACGGCGCCTGGAAGGTTCCATTGCCAAGGCCCAGAAGAAGGGCAACCTGATTCAGTTTTGAGTTTGTTGCGACCAGGTCCTGGATGCCGTCCCGATTGAAATCACCCACTGCCAATAGTCTGGAAGCGGAGACCGATGCCGCAACGGGGAAATTTAATGGGCTCTGAAAGGTCCCGTCTCCGTTGCCGAGATAGATGTTGACTGAACCAATTCCCTGAGCGCTGAGGACGGCAAGGTCCTGCTTGCCGTCTCCGTCAAAGTCGCCCACGACAACTGAAGTCGGCGTGAAAGGAGAAGTTGTGTTCAGTGGTGTGCCGTTCGTGAATGTGCCGTCGCCCTTACCCAGCATGATGATGATAGGGCCACCGTTGCTGGGAACAGCATAGTCGGGCCGCCCGTCGCCATTGAAATCACCGACCGCGGGCCCAACCGTGGTGCCCGTGGTGCCGTTATTAAGATTAGATATCGGATAATGCTGAAAAGGAGTGAACCCGTTTTGCAGAGTACCCGGGTTGAGCGCCGCCGTTCCAAGAGTGAAATTTGACGTTGTATCCGTAAAGGTCACGCTTCCCGTTTGAGTGATGGGACCAAAGGCGGACACGGTCGCGGTAAAGGTATAGCTGGGAGCCGAACCAGTGCTGGCCAATGCAGTAGCCGTCAAATAGGGCGAAATGAAATTCACCGCCTGTGGCGAAGCGGCGCTGGTAGCAAACGAGGAAGTACCGCTATACGTGGCGATAAACTGGTGCGCACCTACACCGCCTACCTCGGTGGCCAGAATGGCGGTGCCGGAGTTGCCATTCGTGGACTGAACCTGGACAGTCCCCAATACCTCAGTAACCCCTGCATAAATATCGGTAAATGTCACTTGACCGCCCGCGACGGTTTGCGAAGTGGAAGACACCTGCGCCGTCATCGTGATGACGGCCCCGCTCGACGGATTCGCCGGCGTAGTAAATAACGTCGTCGTGGTAGGTGTCAACGCCCATGCCCCCGGCGCACCGGTGACCAACGCGAGAACGCCCAACAGCACTGGCATCCATCGGCCAGCAGAAATCTGTCTCGAGGTCATACGGCGCTTAAAGCAACTGGCGGGGAGGTGCGTCATAGGTTCAGATCTCCAATTCGTACTGTTGGTTCGCAAGCGTGATCTTTGATGGGTAACGCCTGACCGGCAAGGCAGTTACTGCATCACAGACCGATTGCGTCACTTTGCGTCAACTGCTGGAGAATACCGTCCGTTTTAGGACATTGTTATTACCCTTATGGGGCATTTGGACTCAAGGTTCGCACCACAAGCCAGCCAGGTAACGGCCCTGCAGTTGACTAGTTAGTTACGCAAGAAAGCCTGCGCACCCTGCTGTATCCTTCCGATGGCAGTGCAAGAGAAGAGAGTAGGACTATGGATAAGAGAGAATTCTTGAAGACTTCGGGCGCATTCCTTGCCGGCTCAATGTTGTCGACCATGGCTCCGGGCGAACCGGCCCGAGTCGAGCCGAATGGTGCGGCGCGCACGAACTGGTCAGGAAACTACACCTACAGCACCGATCGTCTGCTCCAGCCGCAAACGGTCGCCGAAGTGCAACAGGCGGTGAAGACCTTGAGCAAGCTCAGGGCCTTGGGCGCTCGCCATTCATTCAACGGCATCGCCGACAGCACAGAAACCCAGATATCTCTGAACCACTTGAAGCCAATGGCGCTGAATCAAGAGGCGCGTACCGTTACCCTGGGAGCAGGGGTAACCTATAGCGAGCTTGCTCCCTATCTGAATAGTCACGGTTACGCATTGCATAACCTGGCATCGTTACCCCAGATTTCCGTCGCCGGTGCGATCGCTACCGCAACGCACGGTTCGGGCAACAGGAACGGTAACCTGGCCACGGCTGTGAGGGAGTTCAAGGTAGCCGCAGCGAACGGCGAAATTCTGACTTTTTCGCGCGAGCGGGGCCGGGAGGAGTTCCAAGGCGCAGCGATCCATCTAGGTGGCTTCGGCATAATCACGGAGCTCACCCTGGACGTGCAACCTGCATTTCAGGTCAGCCAGGTCATTTACGAAAACCTGTCGATCGATGTACTGGAGAAGCATCTGGAAGAAATCTTCGCGAGCGGCTATAGCGTTAGCCTGTTCACCGACTGGCAAAACCATCGCATCAGCCAGGTGTGGGTGAAACGCCGCGTCGAACCAAAGAATGGAACAACGAGCGAGCCAGGGGAGAGGCCACAGTTCGCCGCGACTCTGTATGGGGCGAAACTGGCGACGAAGAAGCTTCACCCACTCCCTGGGCACTCTGCAGAGAGCTGCACCGACCAACTGGGCATTCCAGGGCCTTGGTACGACCGCCTGCCGCATTTCCGCATCGGGTTCACACCGAGCAGCGGAGCCGAACTACAGTCGGAATATTTGATTCCCCGAGACCGGGGCTACGAGGGGATTCTGGCGATCGAGAAACTGCGCGACCACATAACGCCCCATCTCTTTATTTCGGAATTGAGGACTGTGGAAGCTGACAACCTCTGGATGAGCACCGCCTACGGGCGGCCCTCCCTGGCGATCCACTTTACCTGGAAGCCGGATTGGGCGGCAGTCAAGCAGGTGCTGCCCAGGATCGAAGAGGCGTTGGCTCCCTTCGAGGCGCGCCCGCACTGGGGCAAACTCTTTCTGATGTCAGCTCCGCAGATCAAGCCCTTGTACCCGCGGATGTCCCGTTACCAGGCACTTCTGGCACACTACGACGCTCACGGAAAATTCCGCAATCGCTTCATGAGCACGAATATCTACGGGTCTTGACACAAGGGCGCGCGATGAAAGAAGTATCAGAAGCCCAGCGGCCCCATTGCCATACTGGATTTTTTATCAAGAAAAATCCAGCCTCGCCGAGGCCGGCCCAGGTATACCTATCCTGATACTGCCCTAGAGGTCGTCTTCCTCTTCGCGCGCTACGGCTTCTTCGATTTCCATGTCCCGGTACTCGTTGGAATCAAAGACCTGGCCACAATCCAGGCATTCGACATATTCGGCGTCTTCTTCACGCGCTACGATGCGTACTTTTGGGTGCTTGCAGGCGATGTCCATTAGGGAATTTGAGTATTTAACCTGTACTTCTCGGCAAGATTGTAACCGCCAGATTCGGACTGTCAAACCTGTTTCTGTGCATTCCATGCCGGTTTGTAGAAATTCATGCAGACAAGATGCGCCCGCCACCAGCCGGGTTGCCGAATCAGGATCGCTGTAGAGAAAAAACAACTACGACCGACTGGCTATTTCATCGCAAAAGAGCCTACGTGGCGATCGTCGGGCATCGCGCGAAACCTTGATTCTGCTTTTAGTTGGAAACTTCTCTGACGGCACGCATCGGCTCAGGCTTAAGCCCGGCCTCTTCCAGCTTCCCAAAGATCATCTTGCCCGAGGCAGTTTGCAGGACGCTGGTAACGGTAATCTCCACTGCCCGTCCTATCATTCGCCGGGCATGGTCGACGACGACCATGGTTCCGTCATCCAGATAGCCCACGCCCTGGTTGTTCTCTTTGCCTTCTTTCAAAACCACGATGTTCATCTTTTCGCCGGGCAACACCAGAGGCTTCAACGAATTAGCCAGGTCGTTCAAATTGAGCGCCCGCACCCGGTGCAGCTGCGCTACCTTGCTCAGGTTAAAGTCGTTGGTCACGATGGGTGCGCCCATCTTCTTGGCCAACTCGATCAGCTTGAGATCGACTTCGCGGAGTTGCGGAAAATCATCTTCCACGATCCTGACAGCCAGGAGTGGATTGGCCTGCATTTTTTGCAGAATATCGAGGCCACGGCGGCCGCGCTGCCGGCGGGAACTGTCGGAGGAGTCAGCCACGACCTGCAGCTCCCGCAACACAAACTCCGGGATCAGGAGTGTCCCTTCGAGAAAGCCTGTCTCCACCACGTCGGCGATACGGCCGTCGATGATGGCGCTGGTGTCGATGATTTTCTGGCTCAGCTTACTTGTGGCAGAGCGCTCCCCTGCGAAAAGCTCTGCCAGGCCACCGGTAAAGTTCATCAGGTCGCCCTTGCTGGCGCCTACCATCAGGCCCACATAAGACATGAGCATCAGCACGAAAAGCTGCAGGAGCGCTCGCGTACCTCCCGGAGGCAGACTCCCGCTCAGCACCAAACCAAACAGCACGGCACCGACGATGCCGAGTACACTGCCCAGGACCGCACCCAGGAGACGCTTGATGCTGAGGGCGCGAACGCGTAACTCAAAGACGATCACAGCAGCTGCGGCGAGAGCGCCCAGGATCGCGGCGGTCCAGGGCTGCAGGGCGAAGGGCCGCAGAAAATAACAGGCTGCAGTCAAAACGACGACGAACAAGATACGGATAACTACCAGGTCCATGCGGTTCCTTGCCTGATGAGTGCAGTACAAATCGAGAAAATGCGGGCCACCGGAGTATACCGAGCGCCCAGGTCATGGTGCAAAATTGGAAAACAAAAAGATTCCCGAAGCCACCGCCGGCGACTTCGGGACATGGAGATCGTGAATCAGGGCGCTTGAGTGACGCACAGGATCGAGGATGGCTTAAGCCATGCCCTTCGTCGTGTGCCAGCTTGAGATCCCTATCTATTAGTACTAGTACTTGGGAACACGAGCATCGATTTGCTCGCTCCAGGCAGTGATGCCTCCAGCAAGGTTCTTGACCTTGAAACCAGCCTGCTGCAGGAACTCCGCGGCTTTCTGGCTGCGACCGCCCATCTTGCAATGCACGACAATCTCGCGATTCTTATCCAGTTCACCCACGCGGTTCGGCAGGTCGCCCAACGGAATCAGGTAGCCCCCAATCTCCGCGATCTTGAACTCATGCGGTTCACGCACATCGAGCAGAAACGCATTCTTGCCCGCATCCTGTTCCTGCTTGAACGCAGTCACTTCGATCTGTTCGACCCCGTTGATCTGCTTTGCGTCCGCCGCCGGCGCCGGCTGAATTCCGCAGAATTGGTCATAGTCGATCAGTTCGGTCACCGTTGGATGGGCGCCGCATACCGGGCACTCCGGGTTCTTGCGCAGTTTCAGCTCGCGGAAGCGCATGTTCAGCGAATCCACCAGCAACAGGCGGCCGATCAGTGGCTCGCCCTGGCCCAGAATCAACTTGATTACTTCGGTCGCCTGGATCACGCCTACCAAGCCGGGCAGAATACCCAGTACGCCGCCTTCCGCGCAGGAAGGAACCAAACCCGGCGGCGGTGGCTCGGGATAGAGGCAGCGGTAGCAAGGCCCCTCTTTCGTGGCAAACACGCTGGCCTGCCCCTCAAACCGGAAAATCGAACCATAGACATTAGGCTTGCCGCTCAACACGCAGGCATCGTTCACCAGATAACGGGTCTGGAAGTTATCGGTGCCGTCAGCCACGATGTCAAAATCCTTGAAGATCTCCATGGCGTTGTCGCTCAACAGCATGGTGTTGTACTTCACGATCTTCATGAAGGGGTTAAGAGCCGTCAGCTTTTCTTCTGCAGAGTCCAGCTTGGGCCGGCCCACATCTTTGGTGCTGTGAATAATCTGGCGCTGAAGATTGCTTGAGTCCACTACATCGAAGTCAACCAATCCCAACGTCCCGATCCCCGCCGCGGCCAGATAGAAGGCCAGGGGGGAACCCAAACCACCGGTGCCCACACAGAGGACCTTGGCAGCCTTGAGCTTCTGCTGCCCTTCCATGCCGACTTCGGGCAGAATCAAGTGGCGCGAATAACGCGCGATTTCATCGTTGCTAAGCGACGGCAACGCCGTCGTGGGTACTTCTGTCAGTATCGCCATATTGCGATCCTCTTTCGGCGTGCCTCGCACGCCCGTCTGGAACGAATTTTCTACTTGCCGAGCCCGATGCCGCCACCGGCGATCGAAGGAATAATCGACAGGCTGTCACTATCTTTGACAGCGGTATTTTCCTTGTCGCTCAAATAGCGAATGTCTTCGTCGTTCAAATATACGTTCACGAAGGCGCGCAGCTTGCCCTCATCGGAATACAGATGTTTCTTGAGTTCCGGATGCGTCGTTGTGAGCGCATCGAGCGCCTGGCCGACGGTGGACGCTGCAACTGTCACCGTAGCCTGCCTGGCGGCGAACTGGCGAAGCGGAGTAGGAATGTGAATCTTCATTCGTCGCGTCTCTCTTTCAAATTCATTGCCCCGATCAGCCGGCCGGACTGGCCGATCGAGCACCAAACATATTGGAAAGTGGCAGCAGCAGTGCATCGTCGCTTCAGGCTGCGCTCGGGCGGGGGTAAGGGGGCCGGCGGTCAACAGCGCTCGGGCCGCACTTCAATCTCTTCGTCTTGGAACCGCTTGTCTTCTTCGCCCGTGCCGTTAAGAAAGAAGGAGTTCGTTTTTACCGCGACACCCGCATCGACACTGGTGATGACGTAGGAACAGCCGATCCAGTGCGCCTCAGCAAAATCGGTCGGCGACCACTGTGCCGGGTGATCGGGATGGGAGTGGTAGAAGCCCACGATATCGAGATCCCGGTCCCGCGCCTGGCGCTGAATCCTGATCAGTTCCTGAGGCGCAATGTGGTAACGATTGTGTGCAGAATCGGTCCGGGTATTGCCGGCGCGGATCGCTTCTTCCACCTCATTGCCGCCTTCGAGTGCCTTGCCAAGCAGCACGCCGCAACACTCATGGGGATAGGTTTCCTCGCCATGTTTGCGCAACTGCTCGTAAAGGCTGCTACTGATCTTCAGCATTTGCTTCTTCTGCTCCACAACAATATTGGGATTCGCCATCACTGCTCCCAAAAGCGTTCGCTCAGATATTTATCCGCCGAGTCGCAAAGGATGGTCACGATGACAGCGCTTCTTCCAGCCTTATGTTCCTCTTCAGCGATCTTGAGACTCGCCGCAACGGCGGCTGACGCCGAAATGCCCAGCAGCAGGCCCTCTGTCCGGCCCAACCGCTTTGCCATCTCGTATGCCTCCTCTGTCGACTGCTGCACATGGCGATCCGCCAGGCTGGCGTCATAAATAGGAGGCACAATCGCGGTCGCCATGTATTTCAAACCCTCAAGCCCATGAAACGGTGAATCAGGCTGCATGGCGATGCATTGTACCCCGGGATTCAGTTCTTTCAAGCGGCGGGTCGTCCCCATGAAAGTGCCGCTGGTGCCTAACCCGGCTACAAAGTGGGTAATTTGGCCCTCTGTCTGCTTCCAAATCTCGTTGGCCGTCGTGTGATAGTGCGCTTTCCAGTTGGCCTCGTTGCCGTATTGATCCGCGTAGTAATAGAGATCTGTGTCTTTCGCCAACTCGCGCGCCTTTCGAATCGCGCCATCAGACCCATCGGCTGGATCGGTCCAAACGATGGCCGCGCCGTAGGCGGCGAGAATCCGCTTGCGTTCCGGAGATACATTCGACGGCATGCAAAGCGTTACAGGAAAGCCCAGAGCCGCACCCAGCATGGCGTACGCGATCCCGGTGTTGCCGCTGGTTGCATCGAGCAGGCGCTTGCCCGCCAGCAGGCCCTGCCGATTGGCTGCCGCCACGATGGAAGACGCTGCCCGGTCCTTCACCGAACCACCCGGGTTGGCCCACTCGGCCTTGCCCAGCAAAACCACACCGGGCAGTTGAGCCGTCAAGCGATCAAGACGCAACAGCGGCGTATTCCCGATCCTTTCGAGAATGCTACTGCCCAGAGCCTGTGGCGTCGATCTCACTTCCGTTTGCACTTCGGTTTGCATAGTTCCCGTTCGAAGACCAAGAGTTTGTTCAGCCCCAACCTCACCGGTCGTTGCGGCCATGAGTGCTGGTGTGCGAAAGTTAAAGGGCAGCACTTCTAGTGTAGCGTTCTCTCGAAAACTGAGGCAATTCACGTCCGTCGCAAACTATGCGAACAAAAGTACATTTTCTGTCGTTCGATGAAGTATTGAGCGCCCTTCGCAACCAGGCATTTGATGTACAAAAGGTGCCCGGGGTCGCAAACCAGATTTTGGTCCGCAAATATGGCGCCGGCGCAATCCTGTCCCAGGCTGGGGAAGGTGATAAAAAAGTGCCCCATATCGCTATTGCATGGGTGGAGCGCCCCGGCTTCATGGTGGCCGGGACGGTTGCTACCCTGCTCGACCGCGGCTACCAGAAGTTCTGGACCTCTCCCAAACTGGAACTGCCCGCCACAGCTGATTCCCTACGGGCCGTACACCGGTTGGCCGAGGAACTGCGGGAAGTCGTTGGCGAGCCCAGCCTCTACAACGAATCCCTGGGAACGACCAGCGACAGCTACCTATATGACCGGGTCAAGGGTCGCGAATCCAAGCCTGTCGTTTAAGCCCGGCCAGTAAGAACGAGTAGGTTCACCTTGAACGAGAGGCACGGCTCTTAGCCCTCGGGTACCTTGTTTCGAGCCTATTTCCTGGCGCGCTCTCGCTGAAATTCCCGGTAAACATCGCTCTTGGAGAGGCCACGGTCACGCGCAACGCGCTTCAGCGCGTCCTTCTCATCCAAGCCCTCGGCCATCCAATGTAATACCTGCTGGCCAATAGAGCCGCCGGCAATCGTCGCATCTTTGAGCGGAGTGGCTTCGACCAGCAGCACCATTTCACCCCGAATCCGCTCCCGGGCGGCGAGATTGAGGCGCACTTCGCTCGCGGTACCGCGCAAAAACTCCTCATGCAGCTTGGTCAATTCGCGGCCGATCACCACCTGCACAGACTCTCCCCAAACGGCCTCCACATCCGCAAGCGTCTCCAGAATGCGGTGCGGGGCCTCATAAGCAACAAGCGTGCGCGGTTCGGTGAGCGAGGCGGCCAGCGACTCCATCTCTCCCCGCCGCGCCCCGGGCTTTGCCGCGAGGAAGCCTACATAAAAGAAGCGATCCGTATCCATTCCCGAAGCAACCAGCGCACTGAGCGCGGCATTCGCCCCCGGAATTGGGATCACTCGCACCCCGGCGGCCACCGCGGCCCGCACCAATGCCAGCCCAGGGTCAGAGAATGCCGGCGTCCCCGCATCGCTGACGACAGCGACCCGGCCGCCCTGTTGCAAAAGGGTCAGCAGTTCGGCCGCGCGCGCCTGCTCATTGTGCTGGTGATAACTGACCGTAGGGGTAGAGATTGCAAAGTGGTTCAGCAGTTTCTGCGTCTGCCGCGTATCCTCGCACGCGATACGGTCAACGGCCTTAAGTACCCGTAGCGCACGCAAGGTAATGTCGTCCAGATTGCCGATCGGTGTGGCCACCAGGTAGAGCCCTGGCTCCAGCGGAGCCGCCTTCCGCCCCGCGGGAGAGAGCTCTTCCGGCGATTCCGCCTGATCGTCGTCGTATGGCAACGATTATTCCTGGCTCTGGCGGCGCAGTTTCCGGCTCTCTGCCAGCAGGCTCATGGAGTGCATCAGGTTCTGCAGCGTCACGATGCCGACGATGCGCTCCCCCTCGGTCACCGGTACCAGTGAAAGCCCGCGGCCTGCGAAGCGGCTGATCGTGGCGCCCAGAGAGTCTTCAGGCTGGGCAACATGAAAGCTGCGGGACATAACCGCCTGCACGTAACCATTGCCGTCGCTACGCAATGCCGAGAGGATACTCTGGCGGGAAATAATGCCGACCAGGCTGTCGCCGCGAACGACCGGAAAATCATCCTGCAGGCTGTGGATGGACTTGTGCAACGCATCTTCGAGCGTGTCTGACGGAGCGAGCATGGAGAACTCCGTGAGCATGATGTCTTGCATGTTGACGGTATCGACCACGCTCTGGAAAAGCACACCCTGGTCTTCCAACTGAGCCCCGAGGAAGATAAAGCACCCAGCCATCAACAACCATGGATTCATCAGCACCAGGCCGGCGATGATAGCAGCCATGGCAAGGATCTGACCGAGACCAGTCGCAACACGGGAGCCCTGGGCTCTGCCTTGCGCGCGCGAAATTCCACCGCGCAACACCCTGCCGCCATCGAGAGGATAGGCCGGCAGCAAGTTCAGTACGCCGAGAAATACATTCAGCCAAACGACGCTGCGAACCAGATGGGCGGGGGTAATCCAGGGCCGTTCAAAAAAATTCAGCGTGGGCGACATGCCAAGCACCAACATGGCCACAACCAGGGCGAAACTGAGATTCGCGATCGGTCCAGCTACCGCCATGCGCCACTGCACCTTAGGAGCACCGGCATTTTCAGCGCTCTCTGCATTGGCGTAGGCGACAAGACCACCGATAGGCAACAGCAGGATATTCCGCAACTGCAACTGGTGGTACGCAGCCACCATCATGCGCGCCACTTCACGCACCAGCACTGCGCTCAATAACACCAGCCAGAGACCCACGCCGCGCATCATGGAAAGATGAATGCTCTCGGTGTAAGCCATACCGATGCCCAGCAGCAGAACGAAGAAGGTGTGAATGCGAATTTCAACACCCAACCAACGCCCTAAAGGGAACGACCATCCACGCATTGCATCTGTCCTGCATCTTTCTATGGCTGCATTTGTTACTTCCTGCATTGTAGAACTTTCCTGCAGGCGCAAGCCTGAGGATTCATTTGCCCGCAAACGATTCATTTACCATCAAATTCCATGCGGGTGATTGGCGGCACATACCGTTCTCGGCGGCTGATCACGCCTCGTGGACTCGCCATCCGGCCCACCAGCGATCGCTTGCGGGAAACTCTGTTCAATGTGCTGGCCCCGAGGATCGAGGGATCTGTCTTCGCCGATCTCTACGCGGGTTCAGGCGCTGTAGGGATCGAAGCGCTCAGCCGCGGAGCAAGCAGGGTTTATTTCGTGGATCAGGCGGCCACAGCGGTGGCGGCGATCCGCAGCAACCTTGCGGCGCTCGAGATCCGTTCTGGCTTCAGCATCGAGCCAACCACCGTTGCCTCCGCATTGCGCCGCCTGGCGGAGCCGGGGAGAGCGGCACGGTGCGGAATCATTTTCCTGGATCCACCGTATGCAGCGGCAGACGACTACGCACAAACGCTCAGCAGCATCGGCAGTGATGTGGATTCTCTGCTCATGCCCGACGGCATCGTCGTGGTCGAGCACAGCCGCCTTGCGCTTTCGGAAAGCTACGGCCCTCTGGAGTGGTATCGCGTGATCGAGCAGGGCGACGCCAGCTTAAGTTTCTATCGAATCAAGCAGGATCGGGACAAGCAGGATCAGAGCAGGTAGCCGCCACCGCGGTGCTCGCCGGTCCTGAGATCGACTTCGAACTCTAGTTCGCGATCTGACTTCATCTCCCAACCGAGTCCGTAAAGCGTATCGCCGCGGACCTCGGTGATACGCACCCCATCCCAGGTGAGCCTGCCGGTTTGCCACATCTTCCCCGTCCGCCCCCAGGCCAGCAGCGAATGAAAACCTGCGAACACCAGCAGTTCGTGTTCCACGATCGGCTTTACTTCGGTCACAGGCCGGTACTCCAACTGTTGCCATCGTGCTGGATCGGCGGTATGGATGAGATACGCGTAGCCACCGGCGACGACGCATATCCACTCTGGATCAGGGCATGCCCAAACACCCGTAGGCGCTGCAGGGTTCGCAAAGCCCAGCGCACATGTGGCGAGAAACGCAGGCGCGCCAGAAGGAGGCCGGATCATGACCTCCAGCGCTCCTCGCTCGACCTCTTCGACTTGCACGGGATAAACGAACTGCCGCGTCGGCAGGATGAGCGGCCGGGAGGCGAGAACCTCCGCCTGCCAGGTATGAGCAAACGTCGAATCGATCTTCGGATCGGGCATAAGAAGGTTGGGTTGGCTTCGCGCTGAGAAGTCGAGATCCGCGCGCTCCCCTTAATTTGGCGCAATCAATGTGTCAGATTAAGGAGCACTGTGCCGAAACTCTCACTTCGCGAGATGTTAGAAGTTCACAGTGGCCGGCACTTCAGCTGCCGGACCCCGCAACCGCACTCACCTCGACCCGCTCCCGCACGCTCAGCACATGCGCCGGCAGATCAAGCACGCTGCCCTCTTCCCACAATGGAATCAGCTTATCGAACTCCGGGCCGGAATGTGCCCCGGTCAGGATGATGCGTACGGGATGAAACAAGTCCTTGCCCTTAACACCCGTTTCGGCCTTCACCTCGTTCATCAATTCCTTGAAACGCGGCGGAGTCATCGCCCCCGTCTCTGCCTTCACCTTGGCCACGAACACCTGCGCCACCTTCTGCCCGGACTCTGAAGCGAGTAGAGCAGCATCCTCCTCGCTTATCGCTGCAATCTTCCAGAGGTTCGCAGCTTTGTCAGGCAACTGCTGTAGTTGATCGACAGCGGGCAGAAACAACTCCAGGACGTGATCGAACCACTGCACCAAAGAGGGGGTTGCGGGCGATGGGGTTGCGGGCGACCCTGTTGCCGATGAGACCGGCGGCATCCATTCCCGGGCGGCGAAATAAGGCCACGCCAGTTCCCTGAGTTGGGATATGGGCGTCTGCTTGATGGCATGGCGGTTCAGCCAATGCAGCTTATCCCAATCAAAAACCGCCGGCGACGGAGTCACCCGTTCCAGCTTGAACTCAGCAACAAGTTCTTCTCGAGTGAAGGTCTCCCGTGTTCCCCCTTCAGCACCCCAGCCCAGCAAGGCCAAGTAGTTCGCCAGCGCTTCGGGCAGAATCCCCATCTCGCGGAAGCTGGCTATAGACGTAGCTCCGTGCCGCTTGGAAAGCCGCTCGCGGTCGCTGCCAAGAATGGTCGAAAGGTGGGCGAACTGCGGCAGGCTCCAGCCAAATGCCTCGTAGATGGCTACCTGACGGGGCGTGTTCGAAATGTGGTCATCGCCGCGTATGACATGGGTGATCTTCATCAAAGCATCGTCGATGGTGACCACGTAGTTATAGACCGGCATGCCCGATCCGCGGACCAGGATGAAGTCGCCGATAGCCTCGCTCAGAAACTCCACATCCCCGCGCACGATGTCGTGGAATCGCAACGAGGTCTCGGGGACCGCCAATCGAATGGCAAATGTCTCGCCCGCGGCAGCCCTGCTGCCGGCCTCGACCGCTGAAAGCTTTCTGCATTTCCCGGAGTACACCTGCGTCCGCTGTTGCTGAAAAGCCAATTGCCGCGCCTCCTCAAGCTCCTCGGTGGTGCAGAAGCAGCGGTAGGCTTTGCCTTCAGCCAGCAATTGCTCGGTGTGCCGGCGATAGACATCCAGTCGCTCGCTTTGCCGGTAGGGCGCGTAGGGACCACCGATTTGCGGTCCCTCGGTCCAGTCCAAACCGAGCCAGCGCAGATCTTCGATCAGTTGCGTTTCGAACCGCTCCTCGCTCCGCTCCACATCCGTGTCTTCAATGCGGAGAATGAACTCTCCTCCGTTGTGGCGCGCGAAAAGCCAGTTATAGAGGGCGGTGCGGGCATTGCCCACATGCAACATTCCAGTAGGAGAGGGAGCGAAGCGCACCCGGGGTGTTGGATTCAACATAAGGTCTGCTCTGATGCTATCAAGCAGACGGGTGATTGCAGCGCAGGCGGAGGCCACGAACCCTGTTGCTTCTGGACGTGTGCCCCAAAGATCTTGAAAGCAATAGGGCGCAACCCTTCGAACGCTCTTGTTGGCCGATACCCAGACCCTACCGGAAGTGCTCCCACCCGCCCGGGAAAAGCGTCGCAACCTTACCACCGTGTCTCATCTCGATGAGGTCGCCGTTTCCACGTTTTTTCATCCGGCCGATGGCATGGATCGCTACGCCACCCAAGTGCGCAGGCACCCTGGCTTTCGGCCGCGCCGTGAACAGCAGCTCGTAATCTTCTCCACCGTGCAATGCCTGCTCCAGTGTGGCCCGCGCATCAACGGGTAGGGCTTCTGCGTCAATCTCAGCGGCTAAAGCGCTCTCTTCGCACAAATGAGCGAGATCTGTGGAGAGCCCATCGCTCAGATCGATCGCGGCCGTAGCGATGGCGTCACGCATCAATTTGCGTCCGGCGGTCAGTCTCGGTTCCGGATACAGGTGCGGATGCCCCGCCGTCCCAGGTTCATGCGCCACGCGGGGCCTGCCTTTGAGCGTCAGCAGCTCGGCTGCAGACCCACCCAACGCCCCGGTGACGTAGATCAGATCGCCGGCCCGCGCACCGGATCGAAGGAGCGCCCTGCCCCGGGGCACGCTGCCCAGCAGAATAATATCGGCGACCACGAGCCCACCCCGGTCGCGGCTCATGGTAGCCGGCGATTTGGCCGTGTCGCCGCCGGCCAGGGGCACCCGAAATCGCTCCGCCAAGGCCACAAAGCCGTCGAGGAAGCCCTCCAGCCATGCTCCCGTAAGGCCGGCGGGCAGCGCAATGGAAAGAAAAGCAGCTTCTGGGCGAGCCCCCATGGCCGCAAGATCGCTCAGTCCACGTGCCAGGCAGCGGTGGCCAACGGATTGTGGAGGATGCCACTCTCGCCGAAAATGAACATTCTCCAGGGAGAGGTCGGTAGTGACGACCAGCTCTTCTCCGCGCCGGGGCCGTAGCACGGCACAATCGTCACCCATTCCAAGGGTGAGGATTCCAGGCTTTCCTCCGCCCTTCATTCCGTCGAGCAACCGGTCTGCCCGATGCCGAATGCCGGCGATCAGCGCCCGCTCGCCGACAATCCCGCTGGGGACAGTCTTGGTGCTGACAGTCTTGCTTGCCTTCTTCTTGCGATCAGGTCGGGCAGCGCCGACAATCCCGCTGGGGACAGTCTTGGTGCTGACGGTCTTGCTTGCGTTCTTCTTGCGATCAGGTCGGGCAGCGCCGACAATCCCGCTGGGGACAGTCTTGGTGCTGACGGTCTTGCTTGCGTTCTTCTTGCGATCAGGTCGGGCAGCGGCTCGGGCGGTCACCCCGAAAGCATATCCTGACTATTCAAAAACGTGACCGAAGCGGTATTCTCCTATACGACTTTTCGGGTTTGACCCAGTAGATTCACTCTGTTAGGGTCAACGCTTGGGTTGTACAAGTTAACACCTAGTACCGTCCAGCTCAGCCAGGTTATGGCTGAGGGGCCAAATTCCCTTGTAGAGTGAACGATTTGCGCAAGCGCTACTACATTATTTTTGTGGCCCGCCAAAATGACGGTGAATTGCGCAAGATCCCGATTCCCCTCCACTACGCTTATATATTCGTTGGGGCCGCGGTCATCGGTCTGTTCACGATCACGGGGATGGCCGGCTCGTACAGCCGTATGTTATTGAAGACAGCCCGGTTCAACCAGATTCGAACCGAACGCGAAACCATCCGCCACGACTATCTGCAAATGGAGCAGGTAGCCCACGAAAAAGACGTGCAGGCAGCTTCCCTTGGTTCCCTGGCCAGTGAGGTGACGGCGCTCTACGGTTTGAGGCAAAACAGGCTGACCAAGCCGGCGGAGCGGAAGTCGACCGCGACCACCACGGTCAACTCTGCTGCCACCGAGGGCATTAGCGATCAACAGTACAGCCAATCGCTCGATCAGTTGCTCACCCTGCGTTCGTCTGCGATGTCGGGTGAGATCACTCACGGACTCGACTTCACCAGCCGCTTTCCTCTGGACTTCAGCATCGCGAGTCTGGTCGATGCGCCTTCCGTCTGGCCGGTGCAAGGGGTTGTGACCAGTTCGTTTGGCGCCCGGCTTGACCCCTTCAATGGTGAGGGCGCATTCCATACCGGGCTCGATATCGCCACGTTTCAGGGTGACGCGGTCCGGGCTCCCGCAGATGGAGTCGTTCTCAAGGCTGGAATGGGCACAGGGTACGGCAGAGAGGTGATCATCGATCACGGCCACGGCATTCACACCCTGTATGCGCACCTTTCTGGATTTGCCGTAACAACAGGCCAGGACATCCACCGTGGCGAGATTCTGGGCTATGTAGGTTCGTCGGGACATAGCACCGGTCCGCACCTGCATTACGAGGTCCGCATTCGCGACACGCCAGTTAATCCCTACAAATATCTCCACGCTGCCGCGCGGCAACTGGCGAGCACCGCTGCTCCCTCGACGCTGGCCAGCGGCCAGTAGTCGTCCCCCGTTTCACCCCTTTTCTTCTCGGTTGGCAACAAAGGCGTGTGCCCTATTCAAGCTGCTATTGGCCTGAGGGCAAACGGCCGGGAGGCCGCAAAGAACATTTTCAAACGAGAAGGGGCGGGTGATCGGCGCTCTTCCTATCAGAGATAAAGTGTTTAAAATGAACTAGATAGACAGGTTCTCTGACGCGGGAAGGTGAGAACGTTCGTGGGGCTTTCGCCCCGTCGTGTTCAACCCATGTACGCTGATGCGAACCATCGTTTCGAATGTTAGGGGCACCCGTCCAGGGGTTTGGGCTTCGTGTGAGGATTTTCGTCAGTTGTACAAGAGGATTGCCGTCAGTTGTACGACCAGTTAGCCTTCTTGCAGCATGCTGGGTTCTTCCGGAGCACGCAAACGGACCAGACGATCGACCGCATAGGGAGCCCTGTGCGACGACGTGTGGTAGTGCCGTACCTGCAACTCGCCCAGAAGACCAATGGCGAGCATCTGAATACCCGCCAGAATCAGCACCCCAGCCACCGCGAATAGCGGCCCGTGGCTTTCCATCACCGCTTGATGGGTGAAGATCTTCAAGCCGGCCAACATCACAGAAATCGCTCCACCGAGAAATATCCCCAACGCGCCGAAAGTCCCAAAGAAATGCAAAGGGCGCGTCATGTACTTCAGCAGGAACCGGATGGTCAGCAAGTCAAAGAAAACCCGCACGGTACGAGAGATACCGTAGTGCGATTTACCCCGCTCACGGTTCACATTTTTGATTGGAATCTCGCAGATGCTGGCTCCGTACCAGGACGCAAGAGCCGGGATAAACCGATGCATCTCCCCATAGAGCGGAATATTGTGGATCACCTCACGGCGATAGGCTTTGAATGTGGTGCCGAAGTCATGAATATTCACGCCGGAGAGCTTTGCCATCAACCAGTTAGCACAACGCGAGGGGATGCGGCGCATAACGAAATTGTCGATCCGCTCTTTACGCCATCCGCTGACCACGTCGTAGCCTTCTTCCAGCTTGGCCACAAACTCTGGAACTTCAGAAGGGTCGTGCTGCAGATCACCATCCATGGCAAGGATGTAATCGCCCTGGGAGTGATCGAACCCCGCCGCCAGCGCTGAGGTCTGGCCAAAGTTGCGACGTAGCTTCACCACCAGAACCCGGCTGTCTACCGCGGCAATTTCTTCCAGCAGCCTATAGGTGCGGTCGCTCGATCCATCGTCCACCAGAACCAACTCGAAGCTGTCGCCAATTTGCTCCATAACCGCTTTCAGGCGGTCATAGAGCGCGGTGACATTCTCTTCTTCGTTGTGGAAGGGGACGACGATCGAATACTTCGGCATTTCGTTAGTATAAATCCAAGTCCAGTGCCATTTCGCGACATAAAACGCCTGGTCCCCTGCCTTGTCAAGCGCTCTGCTTCACTGTATTCGTAACGAATATGGCGAACTTTGGGGCAGATAGGGTATTGGAACGGCCTTCGACCGTCTGCTTCACGCGCGAACTCTGTGTAGTTCCTCGGCCAGAATGACGCCGGCCCGCTCGCACGCCGCCCTATCTACGTCATGATGAGTGACCAGGCGCAACGCGAGGGGTCCGACTCTGCTAATCAACACACCACGCCGGGCAAGTGCGCCGACCACGGCCGTCGGGTCACACTCCCCGCGCAGCTTGAAAAGAACAATGTTGGTCTGAACCAGCGCTGGATCGAACTCGATCTGCGGTACCTGGCTCAGGATGCCGGCGAGAACCCTGGCGTTGTCGTGATCTTGCTGCAGCCGGCCGGTCATGTCATCGAGAGCCACCTGGCCGGCGGCAGCCAGAACACCCACCTGGCGCATGCCCCCGCCGAGCGCTTTGCGAAAGTTCCGCGCCCGCTCGATATTCTGCCGGCTGCTCACCAACATGGAGCCTGCTGGCGCGCACAAGCCCTTCGAGAGGCAAAACATGACAGACGAAAAGCCGCGCGCCAATCGATCGACAGAAATACCAAGCGCCGTAGCGGCGTTAAAGATACGGGCGCCATCCAGGTGGACCGGCAGGTTTGCTTCCGCCGCGCCGCCAAGAATCTCCTGGGTGACTTCGAGCGGCATGACCGTGCCCCCCGCGAGATTGTGCGTGTTTTCGAGTGAGATAAGACCTGTGCGCGGACCGAAGTGAGCGCCGGTCGAAATCAGCTTTTTGACGAGCGGCCAGGTCAACATCCCACGATCCGCATGGACGGTACGCAACTGGCAACCGGAGAAGGCGGCAACCATGCCCATTTCCCAATCCACCAGGTGGCCACGGCCCTCGCAGATCACTTCCTGACCGTGCTCGGTATGTAGACGGATCGCAATCTGGTTGCCCATCGTCCCGGTCGGGACAAACAACGCGGCCTCATGGCCAAACAGTTCTGCCGCCCGCGCCTGAAGGCGATTGACCGTGGGGTCCTCGCCATAGACGTCATCGCCCACCTCAGCCTCGGCCATGGCGGCGCGCATCGCCGGCGTTGGACGCGTAACCGTGTCGCTTCGCAGGTCTATCGTTGCGGTGGATAGCGGCATAGTGGTTTCCGGCCAGGACAGGGTCTTTGTTGGCACAATTTTCTCCATGCTCATTGCACTTGAATGAGCAGATCTTGGTCCGCCGATTCCTTTTCAGCGAGAAACCGGGCAAAGACTTCATTGGAAAGCAGAATCCCACGACGGGTAAGGCGCACCACACCCGCTTGATCGCTGATCAAGCCAAGGTCTGCCAGCTCACTCACGACCGGCTGGAAAGCCGCCACCCGATCGGAGCCAAATTCTTCGACCAAGGCCTGCCAGACAACGCCCTCGTTGAGGCGGAGGCCCAGGAACCAGGCCTCTTCCATCTCTTCTGAAATTGCCAGGGATTCCAGCGCCTCGGGTATTTCAAGACCACCAACGTATTCCGCCAGCACCGCCGAATTACAGAAACGCAGCGCGTTTCTCTGCTGAGTCCGGAGCATCGAGTGAGCATCCAGGCCAAAGCCAAGATAGGGCTGACGCCGCCAATACTTCAGGTTATGGCGCGAGCAATTCCCAGCCCGGGCGAAGTTCGATATCTCGTACTGCTGTAAACCGTTCTGTTGAAGAAAGGCGATGGCACGCTCATAAAACTCGGCCGTGAGCTCTTCGCTGGGAACCGTGCCGGCCCCATAGCGGGATCCGCCCGCGAGCAACTCGCGGCCCAGCCTGGAGTCGTCGTCGATTTCAAGCATGTAGATGCTGGCGTGGTCGACGCCCGTCTCTACAAGGGCTTCCAGAGATTCCTGCCAGCTTTGCGCAGTTTGATGGGGCAAGCCGGCGATCAGGTCGATGCTCAGCTTGCTGACGCCGGCGGAGCGAACACGCGCGAGTTCCCTGGCTACGACAGCCCGCGTATGCGATCGCCCCGTCGCCCTGGCTTCCTGGTCCACCAGGGATTGCACACCAAAACTCATTCGATTGACGCCCATCGAAAACATGGCCTCGAACGAGGCATCTTCCAGTTGCCCGGGCGCCGATTCGAGCGTGATCTCGGCGTCGGGCGCAATGGAAAACTCCTGGCGTAAGACGCCGCTCAGTTGGCGCACGAGGGCGGGGGAAAGAATGGCTGGGGTACCGCCGCCCAGGTAGATGCTGTCCACCTGCTCGGGAATGGCGACGTCCGCAAGCCTTTGCCGCACCTCGCGGATTTCCCGGCAAAGCCGCGCAACGTATTCCTCGTGGGCGCTGGCTGAAGAAACACCCGAAGCAAAATTGCAGTAGGTGCACTTGGCACGGCAAAACGGAACCGAGATGTAGATGCCAAGAGAACTCATCCGTCCTCTATTCTCCCACCTTTGCGCCTCGGGCCAGCGTGAACCCCCAGTTGATATGAGGCCTCAAAGCCAGCTGTGAGATTCGTGCCCAGGGCAAGGTCCCTTATAAGATGAAAGCAGACCCTCCATGGCCGAGCAAACTGCCGAAAAAGAACGTAAACCGCAGCAGCAGCAGGACGATGACGTCGTCGGCAAGGCTTATGACAGCCGCCTGATGGGCCGATTGATCGGCTACCTGCGGCCATACAAGCTGCAGGCCATCATTTCCCTGATAGCCATTCTGCTCAAGGCCGGTTCCGACGTACTTGGACCATTTCTCACCAAGGTCGCCGTCGACCGCTACTTGACGGCGCGACCGGTGGCCCACCCGGCCTTCACGCACTGGCTAAGTTCCAAGCCGGCAGTCGGCGTGACACAGATCGCCAGCATTTATCTGGCAACCCTGGTGTTCAGCTACCTGCTCGAGTTTGTCCAGACCTACCTCATGCAGTGGACGGGGCAGAAGGTCATGTTCGACATGCGCAGCCAGATCTTCCGGCACATCCAGCGCATGCATGTAAGCTTTTTCGATCGACACCCGGTGGGGCGCCTGGTCACGCGTTTAACCAGCGACGTAGAGGCATTGAACGAAATGTTCACCTCGGGCGTGTTCGCCATTTTTGAGGACGTGTTCGTTCTCGCGCTCATCGTCATCATCATGCTGCGTATGAACTGGTGGCTGGCTCTGATAGCGTTTGGCGTGCTGCCGCTTATTCTGGGCGTCACGCGTATTTTCCGTAAGCATGTCCGTGATTCCTACCGGCGCATTCGTTCGGCCATCGCTCGCATCAATGCTGCCACCCAGGAGCATGTGAGCGGTATGAGCGTCGTGCAACTGTTTAACCGTGAGCAACGCTCCTACGAAGAATTCGCAGCAGTCAACCGGCAGCACATGGTGGCGTTTAAAGACGCCATCCTGGCTTATGCGCTTTACTACCCCGCGGTGGAGTTGCTGAGCTCAGTAGCGATCGCTCTGGTGATCTGGTTTGGCGGCTTCGGGGTGATGCGGAATGCGGTCACCATCGGCGTTCTCGTTGCCTTTATCCAATATTCCCAACGCTTCTTTCGGCCCATTCAGGATCTGAGCGAGAAGTACAACATTCTGCAAGCAGCCATGGCTGCGAGTGAGCGCGTTTTCAAACTGTTGGATACGCCCCCGGAGTTGCAGAGCCCGCCCACGCCGCTTTCGACTGCCCCCTCGGGAAGCATCGAGTTTCGTCACGTCTGGTTTACTTACCAGCGTTTAGACCCGCAGCAACTGGCGACGATGAAGCAGGCAGCGGGCCCCGAACAGATCGCGGAACTTCTGCCCGACGTCGAGTGGATTCTGAAAGATGTTTCCTTCGCCATCGAGCCCGATCAAACCGCTGCCATCGTAGGCCACACGGGCGCCGGCAAAACCACCATCATCAGCCTGATGATGCGCTTCTATGAAGTGCAAAGCGGCAGTGTACTGATCAACGGCGTCGATGTGCGGGACCAGGATGTCACTGCGCTGCGGCGCCACTTTGGCGTGGTGCTGCAGGACCCGTTTCTTTTCACAGGAACGATCGCCGAGAATATACGCCTGGGCTCCGCCTGGATTACCGAAGACCGCATGAAGGCCGCAGCCGACGAAGTGAACGTAGGTGACTTTATCCGCAGCCTGCCCCATGGCTTCGACGAGCCTCTGCGCGAACGAGGTAACAGCCTTTCCACCGGACAAAAGCAGCTCGTCAACTTCGCAAGAGCGCTGGCCCACGACCCGCGCATCCTGGTTCTCGACGAAGCAACCTCGAGTGTGGATACCGACACCGAGATGCGGGTACGTTCTGCGCTGGAGCGCATGATTCAGGGTCGAACGTCGGTCATCATCGCCCATCGCCTGTCTACGGTGCAGCAGGCGGACAGGATTCTGGTGATGCATAAAGGACAGCTGCGCGAGATTGGCACACACCAGGAGCTGCTGGCATTGCGCGGCATCTACTGGAAGCTTTACCAGCTCCAATACAAAGATCAGGAAGTACAGGCTCCGCGACCGGGCTTTCTCGATGCAAGCCTTGCCGTAGGCACGGACTAGGCTCGCATTTCTACCGAGGGGTTGGGGGTTGGAGGTTGGGGTCAGGGTATCCTGCCAAAAGCCGGCGAGATACCCTGATCTGCCGCGCGCGGGCCCATCCAGAACAGTTTGTGCGTCTTTAACGAGAGACAATTTGATTCCGGAGCGAATGTCCATGTACAGGGCGCACTCCACTAGAATGGCGGTTGTGGCAAGTCCGAAGATTTTTCTCTCGGCCGGTGAGGCCAGCGGTGAGCACTACGGCGCGCTGCTCATGACGGCCATGCGCCGCCTGGAGCCGCAAGCCGACTTCTTTGGCCTGGGGGGTACCCGCATGGCCGAGGTGGGCCTGCGCCGGATCGTTCGCGCCGAAGACGTGGCCCACATGGGGATTACGGAAGTGATTCGGCACATGCCTAAGATCTATGGTGAATTTCGCAAGCTCAAAGGCAGCTTGCGTACGGAACGGCCCGATATCGCCATCCTCATCGACTTTCCCGACGTAAATCTGCGTCTTGCCGCCGAATTCCACCGTCTGAATATACCGGTTGTGTATTTCGTAAGCCCGCAGTTGTGGGCATGGAAAAAGTGGCGGATCTGGCGGGTCAAGCGCTACGTCACCCGCATGCTGGTGATTTTTCCCTTCGAAGAGGCGTTCTATCGGGATCACGGCGTAGCCGCGGACTTTGTGGGTCACCCGCTTGCGGACCTTGATCCGCCAACCATCACCCGGGAGGCGTTTGCTCGCGAAAACAACCTGGATGCGTCAAAACGCTGGGTTGGCTTGCTACCCGGAAGCCGCATCAAAGAACTGCTCGCAAATTTGCCGATCATGTTAGAAGCCGCTCAACTGCTGGGGTCAGGGTATGAATACATTTTGCCCGTGGCCCCCACGCTCGATCCGTCGCAAGTACAGGCCCTCGCCAGCCAGAATCCAGCAGTAGAGGTACATGTAGTCCGGGATCCACGCGCGGCTCTGCAACATGCTCGCGCCAGCCTCGTGGCCAGCGGTACGGCTACCGTACAGGCGGCCCTGATCGGCAATCCTTTTCTCGTCGTTTACCGGGTCTCGCGCATTACCTACGCCGTAGCCCAAAAGATAGTCCGCGTTGCCCATGTTGGCATGGTTAATCTAATTGCCGGGCACCGTATCGTGCCCGAACTCATCCAGCATGATTTCACTGCGTCCAAAGTGGTTGAGCAGCTAGCCCCTCTACTTGAAGACGAGCAGGCTCGTGCAACAATGCATTCAGACCTGCGCGCGGTTGGTACTGCCCTGCGGGCAGGCAGGCGGGGCGGAGATCAGACAGCGATTGAGCGTGCCGCGTATATCGCTTTGGAACTGATCCCGGCTGGCACAGCGGCGGTGGTTGTATTCTGCTTGTGCTTTGGCTCCAGTTTCAGTTTCATTTTTAGTTCCATCGTGGCCCGTTGAATGATTTCGATGATGCTCAGCTCTCGCGCGAAAGTCCTGACCTTGTCGCTGCTCGCCATGTGTATCAGCGTGAGCGGCCCGTATCTTTACGCCGCCGAGCGGCCGACGATCAACATTACCGGTTACGTGATCGACGCCCAACTCGACCCGGCAGAGCACACGCTGAAAGCGACCGCGAAAGTTACGTTCACCGCGATCGACAACATCAGCTCGGCCGTGTTTGAGCTGCACAACGCGCTCAAGGTCACGAGCGTGGTGGACGCGCAGAACCACAAGCTCTCTGGCGAGCGGGGCGCAAACGCCACCATCAGCATCGCGCTCGCCAGCCCCATGAGCAAAGGTGCGAGCGCGACCTACACCTTTGCCTATGAAGGCACGCTCAGCGGCACTGAGGAGAGCCCTGTCGAAGGACTGAAGGTCGCGTCCATCGGCGACCCCATCAGCTATTTGCTGTATGCAGGGCGCTGGTTTCCGATGGTTGGCTATCTGACCAACCGGTTCACCGCCGAGATCCACATCCAGATGCCCGCCGGTTACCGGGTGATAGGCAGCGGAAGCACAGGCAGTCCCCGTGAGGTTGCGGGTGGCATGCAGCAATTCAATTTCAGCTGGACCCGGCCCAGCTTCCCCGGCACCATCATTGCCGGCAAGTTTAACGAGCCCATGGTCGTCTCCGGATTTCCGAATGTGCGCGTGTATCTGACCGGCGCGCACAAGCAGAGCGGCCCGGAATACGCGCAGACGGCCAACAAGGAGTTTGAGTTTTTTGGGGAGAGCTTCGGGGACGCTCCCACCCGCCTGCTGAACGTGGTGGAGCTACCGGATGACACCCTGCCGGCGTATTGGGCTCCTGAAATCGCCGCCATTGCGGGTGCCCGTATTGCCGATCGCAACAATTTCCGCCTGTTGGCGAATACGATGGCGCACCAATGGTGGGGATGCATGGTATCACCGGCAACCCTGAACGACGCATGGATTACGAATGGCATGGCGCGGTATGGCGAGCTGATGTATGTGGAGCGCGTCTCTGGTCAAGCGGCGTTGCAGGCCGCGGTGCGCGATATCTCCGCCGGAGCATTGGCCTATGACACCATCCCGCTCACGTCGGCGGGGCGGTTGGATCCGTTCTCGCCCCAGTTCCAGTCCATGACGCTGGAAAAGGGAGCCATGGTCTTCCACATGCTTCGCTGGGAAATCGGCGATGACAATTTTAACAAGACATTGAAGGCCCTCATTACGGAGTATGGTGACAAACCAACCCGAACGCGCGACGTGGAAAAGGTAGCGGAACAGCAGTCGCAACAGCAGCTTGCCGCCTTCTTTGCTCAATGGTTGGACGGAACCGGAGCACCCGCCTTCGTCAATAAGTACACCGTCTACCGCCTGGGTAACAATAAGGGATTCCGCACCATCGGCGAAATCGGCCAGGACCTCGATCTGTTTAATATGCCGGTCGAATTGCGAGTCGAAACCGAAGGCAAGACGGAAATCAAGCGGGTGGACGTAGTGGGCACGGCGTCGCAATACGTTGTCGACACGTTTGGACGCCCTCGGCACATTGCGATCGATTCGGAAGGCTGGCTGCTGAAGAATACTCCGGACCTGCAAGTCCGGGTTTCTATCCTGAGAGGTCAGCAACTGGTTGCGCAGGGCGACATACCCGGTGCTCTGGCTGAGTATCAGAAGGCTTTGACGGCCAACCCCAACAGCTCACTGGCAAACTACCGCATAGGCGAAGTGCTGTTCAACCAACGCAACTACCAGGCCGCCGCGAACGCCTATCGTGATGCTCTCCGCGGAGACGCCGAGCCGAAGTGGACTGAAGTCTGGAGCCACATTGCGTTGGGAAAAATCTTCGACGTAACCGGGCAGCGAGATCGCGCCGTGAATGAATACCGCCAGGCAACGCAGACCAACGACAACACGCAGGGTGCTGTGAACGAAGCCCGCCGGCTACTGCAGGCCCCTTACAAGCGCCCCGATACCGATTGATCGGGCGCTCTCGACCGGAGCGCGGATTGTCAGCCATCCGTGGCCGAGGGAGCTCACTTCCCCTGGCGTAGGCAAAAAACCGTACCTCAGGGGCTAAAGCCCGTCGAGTTTTGGCCGTGCCGCCAGCATCGCTGAATTCTGCGGCCTTCAGGCCCTGAGGTACGGTTTTCTCTGGATTCTTGAGGCTAAGTCCCGGCTCATCCGGTGTTTACTTCAGGTTCAAAGCCGCCATCGCCTCGTCGGCGCTGGGCTGGCTGGCCTTGAGGTATTCGCCCACCCGCTGGCGCTCTTCAGGTGAAAGCGTGGGGCTCAGGGCGAGAATGCGCCGTAGCGTGGTCGAAATATCGTCGATGTAGTTCATCATTCGTATGGCTTCGCCGGAAAGTGGCATGGGTTCCCTCGCTACTATGAATACTCTTCTCATTTTCTGTGCTGAGCTCGAATTCGTAAAGCGACACCGGGTCGAATTTAGCCCCCGATGTACCGAGACTGCATTCGCCGGAATTGCATCCTACTGGGATGCCTCTTGCAGCCCAAACTCCGGCGGAGCGCGAAACCGTGCCCGAATCGCCCCCGGCGTCGGCTCCAGTCAAGCCTAATCCGCGACAAGAAGCCTCGAACGACATGCGGGGGTGCGTTGAGCGGGTGCTCCATACCGACGCCCGGGTCCCGGTATCGACCTACCGCGTGCAAATGAATAAGGACTTTACCTTTGCGAAGGCACAAAGCATCGTAGGGTACCTTAAGCAACTCGGGATCGGGGACTTCTACTCGTCGCCCATATTTGAGGCCCGCCCAGGCAGTATGCATGGTTACGACGTAACCCGTCACGACCGTCTCAACCCTGAGCTAGGGGGAGCCGAGGGGTTTGAGCAATTCTCAGCCGAACTGCAGCAGCACGGGCTGGGACTCCTGCTCGACATCGTTACCAATCACATGGGCGTGGGCAATGACTCCATCTGGTGGCAGGATGTGCTGGAAAACGGTCATGCCTCGCAATATTCGGAGTATTTCGACATCGACTGGAAGCCGCTCAAGGCAGCCCTGCGCAACAAGCTGCTCTTGCCCATTCTCGGCGATCAATATGGGGCGGAGCTCGAGAGCAAGCACATCCAGGTATCGATTGAAGACGGACGACCGCGCATCCACTACTACGACCACTCCATGCCCGTGGCGCCACGCACCATACCGATCATCTTTAACCATCCAGAGATAAGGGGCCGCATTCCCCAGTTTCTCAGTGAACTGCTGGCACAGCTCAAGGATATTCCTCCGCATGAGACGGCCGATGATGAATTGCGCGAACAGCGACGGGCTCAATTAGCAGAGCTGCTGCCCCGCCTGCGCGATACCCTTCGCTCGCCTGAGGCGCAGCCATTCATTGCGCAAGCACGCGAAGCCATCAACGGTATGGAAGGTGATCCCCACAGTTTCGACCACCTTCACATCCTGCTCGACGCACAACCGTACCGGCTGGCATCCTGGCGCACTTCGGCAGAAGAGATCAACTACCGCCGCTTCTTCGATGTGAACGATCTGGTCGGCCTGCGCATGGAGAATCCCGCGGTCTTTGCCGAAATGCATGTCCTGATTCGGCCCCTGATCGCAACGCGCAAAGTAACCGGCCTGCGCATCGACCACTGCGATGGCATGTTCAATCCACGGCAGTATCTGATTCGGTTACAGCTTCTGTATCTTGCCAGCCAGTGCGCCGGTGAAACACCGCGCCAGGAGACGGCGGCTAACGGCATCGAACGCAGCGTCCTCGATCCGGTGCGCGGTTACGATTGGTCGCAAAGCCGGGGTCCGCTGTATACCGTCGTCGAGAAGATCCTCGAACCGCGCGAATACCTGCCGGCGGGATGGCCGGTGCGCGGCACCTCGGGATATGACTTTGTTTACCTCGCCAACAGCATCTTCATTCAAAAGGCCAACGAGAAACATTTCGACGATACCTACGCGCGGGTCTTGGGCTACCCCGCAGACCCCGACGAAATCATTTACCGCTCCAAGCTGCAGGTGATGCAGACGGCGCTGGCCAGTGAGGTGTATGTGCTGACCAACCTGCTCAGCCGCATCGCAGCATCGAATCGGCGCGCGCGCGACTTCACTGACAATATTCTGGAAACAGTGCTGCGGGAGACAATCGCCAGCTTCCCTGTCTATCGCACCTACATCGACGATCGTGGGGAATATGGTGAGCGCGATGTGTCCTTTCTCCGCAGCGCTATCGCCCGCGCCAAGCGCCTGAATCCTGATATCAATGCGTCCGCCTTCGACTTCTTGCGCGACACGCTGCTGTTGAAGTGCAGTACCGCCACCGAGGCAAAACAGCAGAAACCCGACCGGGAGATGCTTTACTTCGCGCTGAAGTTTCAGCAACTGACCGGACCGGTGATGGCCAAGGGTGTCGAAGACACCGCGTTCTACGTCTATACGCGCTTTCTCTCTTCGAACGAGGTGGGCGGGTCGGCAAAATCTTTTGGCATTTCGCTCGACGCACTGCACCAGAGCAACCAGGAGCGCCTGCAGCACTCACCGGACTCCATGCTCACCACGTCTACCCATGACACCAAGCGAAGCGAAGATGTGCGCAATCGCCTCAACGTGCTGTCGGAACTGCCTCAGCTCTGGTCATCCTCAATCCGCCGCTGGCAGCGAATGAATGCCCGCTTCAAGTACACCCTGGAAGATGGCCGCACGGCCCCGGACAGCAACGAAGAATATTTGCTTTACCAGACAATTCTCGGATCGTGGCCCTGGCAAGGCTCCGGGCCCTGGCAAATGGAGGGCAAGCGCGACCGCGAAAACTATGTGGGGAGGATCAATCAATACGCAGCGAAGGCTTTGAGCGAAGCCAAGGTCAACCTGAGTTGGATCAACCCCGACCCGGAGTATGTGAAGGCTGTGCAGTCGTTTGTTGCCTCGATTCTCCTGCCCGGGCCACGCGGTAAGGAGACTCCTTTCGTCGTCTCCTTCACGGCACTGATGGAACAGCTGCGTCTGTTCGGCGCAGTGAATTCGCTGGCGCAGGTAGTCCTCAAGATTGCCTCTCCCGGAGTGCCCGACTTTTATCAGGGCAGTGAACTTTGGGACTTGAGCCTGGTCGACCCGGACAACAGGCGGTTGGTGGACTACGACCTGCGCGCTCAGTCGTTGAATGCCCTACAGGAACTGGCCGGGAAGGAAGGGCTGGATGCCGTCTGCCGCGAGGTATCAGGAAATCTCGCCGATGGCCGAATCAAGATGTGGACCATGCATCGCGCCCTCGACCTTCGCCGGCAGGAGCATCAGCTTTTCCGCCGTGGGGAATATGCTGCGCTGGAGGTCGTGGGCGATCGCCAGGAGCACGTGATTGCGTTCATGCGCCACGATCCATCCACAGGACGCGCCGTTCTCGCAGTGCTGCCTCGCTTCGCCTGCACGCTGATGCGAGGCAAGGTGCAATTGCCGCTGGGGGAGGCGTGGGGGAAAGACAAGCTACGCGTTCCTGTGCCTGTGGCGCACTATCGCAATGTGTTTACCGGCGAATCTGTCACGGTTGCCGAAGACGGCACATTGCCGTTAAGCACGCTGTTTGCGACCTACCCCGTCGCGCTCCTTGTCGCCGGGACTCATGCCGGGGAAGGGTCCGCGAGATGATGCTCCAGAAAGCGATAAGCAGCCTCTCGCATTTCCAGGGTGAAGATATGGTCGCCAGGCCAATATCCAAGCGCAATTTGACCGGGCGGGAAAGCTGGTTTCGCATAGGCAAACAGCGCTTCTGCGCCCCGCGACCAGCGATCGTCTGAGGTGGCTTGCACGAGCAAAGCACGGGGAGCGACCAGCCGGGCGATATCCTCCACGTCGCCATGTTCCAGCACGCCAGGCAGGCAAAACTCCTGCTGCACGCCGGTGTCATGGGTAAACGACAGCTTGTAGTTCACGCATCCACAGTTAGAGACCGAGGCCCGGATGCGTTCGTCGAACGCGGGAGCCCAAATGGCCATTCTGCCACCGTAGGAGTGACCGATGAAGCCGATCCGGCCTGGATTGACTTCCGGCCTCGTCGCCAGGTAATCCAATGCGACCCCTACATCGTGCAGGCACTTGGCAAGGAGCGTCTTGCCCTGAACCAGGCGCGTGGCCATCTCGAAGTACTCCGCGTCTCCCGAGGGGTAACTCCAGTTCCGTTCTTCAAAGGCGATGGCATCGGGCGCGATCACGACATATCCACGTTGCGCGAGTTCCGCAGCGTAGGCTTGATCCGGATCGCCTGCGAGCCCAACTACCTCGCTCTTGCCTAAATGAAACTGCCGCGCATGCTGATGGTGGGCAAAGATCGCCGGTGCGGGGCGTTCGATGTGCTTGGGCACGAGCAGGAAAGAACGAATACGCTCGCCCGGTTCGACGGCGTATTCAATCGTTTCCCGCACGTACAGACCGCAGTCGACCGTTTCGAGTACCGCGGCATCCATTGCGCAGCGTTTGGGGAACGGGCCCAGCAGTTGCTTTAACTTCTCACGATCCATGCGATTCCTGTTCTTATCCTTCCTGGCTCTGTCAACGAGGCGGAATACCCCGCAGCCTGCAAGGAAATGCCCGGCAGAAGCATAGCAGGCTGCGGGAAAACTCGCTTCAGGGCAGGGCAGGCTTCGGAGGCGGAACATAGCCATCCCGGTCGGTCAGTTCGGCAAGCTGCGCCAGGCCCCTGGCTTGTTGGCCGTTCAATGCGTCGGGGGCCATGCGCCAGCTCCAGTTGTTCTCGGGCGTGGCAGGCGTGTTCATGCGGCCTTCCGATCCCAACACCAGAACGTCTTGCACCGGAAAGATACATACATCAGCCACGGACGTAGATGCGGCACGCATCAGGCACCACACCACGTCGTTCGGCGCAGGATTCAGGTAGAAATGGACCGCGTTCCGTTCATCCTCAGTCGCGCCGTGTTGCCACCAGCCTAGCGTCGTGTCGTTATCGTGCGTGCCGGTATAGACCACTGTATTGGTCACATAGCGGTGAGGCAGATAATCGCGCGCAGCCCGATTGCTGAAACCAAATTGCAGGACTCGCATACCCGGCATTTCGAACTTCTCGCGCAACGCATCCACTTTACGAGTGATCAGGCCCAGATCCTCGGCAATCAATGGGAGTTCGCCTAACTGCTCTCGCAGCACGGTGAAAAGCTCGTCGCCCGGGGCTTTGACCCATTCGCCGTTGACGGCCGTCTCGTCTTCGGCGGGAATCGCCCAGAAGGCTTCGAAACCACGAAAGTGATCGAGCCGGATGATGTCATAGAGAACATGGGCGCGGCGCATACGGTCCACCCACCAATCAAAACCGCGCTCTTCTAAAACGTCCCAGCGATAGAGCGGATTACCCCAGCGCTGCCCGGTCTCGCTGAAATAGTCGGGCGGCACACCGGCAACGCGGATCGGCGACAGATCTTCGTGCAACTCGAAAATTTCCGGATGGGTCCACACGTCGGCGCTGTCGTAGCTGACGAAGATCGCTACGTCGCCAAGGAAGCGGATACTGCGCTCGGCGCAATAGCTGCGCAGAGCTTTCCACTGCTCATCGAAGGCGAACTGGATAACCTGCTGTATCTCGAGTTCATCGCGGCTCTCCTGTTGCAACGCCAGCAAGGCATCCGCGTCACGGTAGGCGTATTTCTTCGGCCAAGACGTCCAGGAGCTCAGTGAAAACCTTTGCCGCAAAACGATGTAGTGCGCGTAGTCCGCCAGCCAGAAGGCATTCTGCTCACGGAAGCGTTGGAAGCGGACCCACTGCTGCTCGTCGTGATGTGCCAGGAAGTTTTTTGCGGCCTCAAGCAAAAGCGGGTACTTCGTCTTCTCGACGCGGTCGAACTCCACATTGCCCGCGTGGCCGGGCAGGCCGGCAATGCGCTCTTCGGCGAGCCAGCCGTCCTCGACCAGCCTTTCAAGGCTGATCAGCAGTGGGTTTCCGGCAAACGCGGATAGCGCCGCATAGGGTGAATTGCCATAGCCCGTTGGGCTTAACGGAAGCACCTGCCAGAGCCGCTGCTTCGCGGAGGCGAGGAAGTCAGCAAAGGCATATGCGGCTGGACCGAAGTCGCCGATTCCTCCGTAGGAGGGCAAGGACGAGATGTGAAGCAGAAGTCCCGACGATCGTTCGAGGGCCATGCAGTACCTGTGAGTGAGGCAGTGTTTTTCGAGGCGCTCATCCTTCTGCGCTCAACGAAAGCCGGGGGGCCCATCTTTTGCGCTTCCTGCAAAGGTTGGGATTAAAACTCTCGATACGAGCGTTTGAGTATCCCATCCTTGAATCCTAGAACGAATTCAAGGATGGGGCACCTGAAGTTTGGTAGGGAGTCTGCCGTGCAAACGATGCTAGCCCTGCAGACCTTGAGGCGCGGCGGTTTGTGCCCGCTTGTTCATGCGGATGCCACCCTGCTTTTCGTAGCGCTCAGTCAGCGCGCCCACGAAGACAGCAAACATCTGCTCGCGGCGTTCGTTGAGAAGCTGCTCACGAGTCGCGTCTAGATTCTTGGCAATCTCGTCAGCGCTCGGCTGCTGCTTGTCATCGATTTTGGCTACGATGCCCGTGTGCCCGGTATTGATCGCCTTGCTGATCTGACCGGCATTCAGGTCGAAAAGATCGGGCGCTACCGTGGCGAGTTGTCCGACATCCGGCACCTGCGCGGTGTGGGCTACCAGTTCGCTGGTCTTGATGGTTGCGCCCAATTCCTTGGCAGCCTGAGCCAGGTTGTTTTCCGCATGGGCCTTATCCGCGAGTTCGTTGGTCTTGCGTGCCAGCAGCTGGGGCAGTTGCTGCTCGCGGAAGTCGTCCACCAGATGCGTCTTGTACTCATCGAAGCTGGGCGCGTGAGCCGGCTTGACGTCGGCTACCACGAACACAGCGAAACCATCGCCTGTTGAACTTACCTGGGGAGCCGAGCCCTGCTTGACTCCGAAAGCCTGGGTCAGCAGCTTGGTTGCGTCAGGAACTCCGGGGATCTGGGCGCCCTGCTGCACGTAGTCGGTCGAGACTACCTGCAGATGGTGCGCCTCGGCGGTCTTGCCCAAGCCGGACGCCGCCGCTTCAGTAGCCAGTTTCTGTGCATAGGCAGCTTGCTGATCGCCCTCTTGCTGGCGGGTCAAGGTCGCCAGGATCTGGGCCTTCACCTCATCCAGCGGCTTCAGATGAGCCGTCTGTTTTTCTTCCGTCTTGATGATGTGGTAGCCGAACTGCGTTTTAACCAGGTCAGAGACCTGACCCGGTTGCAAATCGAACGCTGCCTTTTCAAACGGCGGCACCGTGACGCCGCGTTGAATCATGCCCAGGTCGCCACCCTGCTCTTTACTCCCCGGGTCGTCGGAGTTCGCTTTCGCCAGCGCGGCAAAATCGCCACCAGCCTTGATCTGTTTCAACAGGCCATCAGCTTTCGCCTTGGCTGCGGCATCGGTCTTGGCATCCGCGCCCTGGGGCACCTTGATGAGGATGTGCCGAACCTTGACCTCTTCCGGCACCTGGAAGTCTTTCTGATGTTGCTGGTAATACTGCGAAACCTGGTCGTTGCTGACAGACGGCGCCCCGCCTGGAACGTCGTTCTGATGCAGCGCAAAATAGTCCAGCTTGCGCGTTTCCGCGATCGCGTCTTTGTAGCGAGCTGCGTTTTCCTTAAAAAATGCCTGCAGTTCCGCGTCGGTGGGGTTGATCTGCTTGCGCAGGTCTTCCGCGTTGATCACAGCGTAGTCGAACTTGATCTTGGTTCCCTGCTGGACATAAGCCGTGCGCACATCCTGATCGGAAACCGTAACGCCTCCGGTGACCATGGACTGCAGACGGTTGATCTCGATCTCCTTCTTGACCTGGCTCTCAAAGTCCTGAATCGACGTATGGAAGTAGTTCTGCACAAAGTCAGCGTAGCGGTCATCGCCCACGAAGTTGCCGCCGGGGAAAAGCGCCGGGGCAAAAGGTCCGGTCTGCAGAGCGCGGCGCAGATCGGCATCGCTTACCTGAAGTCCGAGCCGGTTGGCTTCCTGCAGCAGGACTTCGCGCTGAATCAGCGCCTGCGCGGCACGCGGCATCAGGTAGGGCAGCAGCATGTCGGGATAGTGCTGCTGTTGCAGCATCCGCTCGGCGACTTGTTGCACCTCAGGCGTGGTGATGGTCGCGCTCGCGCTGAATAGACGAGTGAACCGTCCACCGGAATGCACCGTTGCGTAGGTGTCGGAGGTGGTGTCGGCGTCGGCAAAGATGCCGGGCACGAGCGTAATCACCATGGTGCCAATGGCAAACGCAATGATGACGATGAAGATGATCTTGACGACGCGGTTATCTTTTTGCAGGAAACGGATCATGGGTGATAGACGACCTTGCGAGCGAATTGCAGAGACTTTCCTCGCTCTGCGGGACCTATCAAGTATAGCTGAGCACGAACTTCCCGCCCGGCCACAAACCCGGGTATCTTCCCTTTCCTCCGATACCCGAATCCGTTGCACGCCTAGAGACAAAAATGCCGGCTCCCGATGGAGCCGGCATTTTTCGTGCCCTGGTTTGATTTATCTCCAGCGACGATAGTAGTACGGGTGTCCGTAAACATAAGGATTCGGATACACATAGGCGTAAGGACCAGCCACGTAGGGATAAGGAGCATAGCCCGGGGGCGGCGGTGGTGGATAGCCGCCTGGAGCATATCCGTAAGGCGCCGGCCCATAGCGGCGATCCGGCGGTGGCGGTGCAGTACTCGCCGAAAGCTCCGAAGCCTCCTGGTACGAGACCGGCTGGACAGTGGCCGGGGCCGCCAGGTGGAAGGTGAGTATGGCCTCAGGCGGAACAATGCTGCGCGGACCGGAGGTGGCCGCGGAAGCTCCCAGACCTACGCCGGTTCCGGCAACCGCGCCAATCGCAGCACCCGGTCCACCCCCAGCGACCGCACCAATCACCGCGCCCAGCGCAGCGGCGCCAACCGTGTTGCTGGCCGTGTAGCCGCCCTTGCCCGGGCTTCCAGTACTGAACACGTCTGTTGCCAGCGCGTAAGAATTGCCGCCGAGATTAAGGTTGGTCAATTGCAGTGCCATGCTTGCACCGCCCTTCAACTCACCCGGCTTCTTGACGTCGACGATACGGCCGGTGACCTGAGCGCCACGCGGAATGGCGAGAACGTTGCCTACAAACACTCCCTGAGCCAGCGTTCCCTGGAAGTAGTCTCCGGGCTTCGCTTTCCTGGAGTCGAGGGGCTCACTGGTGCGAATGGACAACAGCATACCGGCATTCAAAGTGACCGGTCCGGAGGGAGGAGGAGCCGGCGGCGGGGCGGCGGACTGGCCCTGGTATGCGTAGGGCCGATTCTGACTGTTGGGCTGGTACGCGGGGCGTGGAGCCTGGCCGTAACCTTGTCCTGCGCGCGGCCCTTGATTCGGATATTGGCTCGGCGGCTGACCGGTTGGCTGACCAGGTGTCTGACCTGGTGATTGGTCAGGGGCCTGGCCGGGATATTGCGGCGGACCCTGGTCGTCGCTCTGTGCCGCGCCATCCTGCGGCGGAATCTGCCCGTTCTGGGCATCGGGAGGCGGGCCAGCCTGGCCCCAGTTACCCTGTTGGCCCGGGACTGGAGCTTGCTGCCCGGCGGTCGCACCCTGCTGCGTTTGAGCCACCAAGGCGGGGGCAAACGTAAGGCTAGCGCCGAGAGCCCCAGAAAGTATCCACTGCAAAGTACTGCTCATCGTGTTCATCTTGTACTCCCTCGCCCAGCTTAGACGCCTGATCATCTGCCAGGACCCAATGCATAACGGCACAAAGCGAGCACCGTCACAGGTGTGAACCCCATTCTTCCGCAAAAGTTATGGATTCATCGCCTTGGCCTAAATTTTCTCATCCATGGGTAATGCCGCACTCCCTCGTTCGGGCTACCCGGCGCCCGTCCCTGCTCGTGACAAACCACGTATTCATCAACCGTTTGCCTAGTTTTCTCGCACCGTTCAACTTCTGAAATCGAGCGCACTGCATCATTACTGGAGCAATGGCCACCCAACTCCTTGTTGAGGCTCCTAGCCTGAACAGCCTGCCGAGGCCGCAGCATCTCGGCGGCACAGGCGTTTCCGGAAGTTTCGGAAGCTACCGTTTGCGGCTGGCGGAGAATTCCCGTGATCGGCTGGCAGCGTGCCACCTGCGCTTCCGTGTCTTCAACCTCGAACTGGGTGAGGGGCTGGAAGCCTCCTACGCAACCAGCCTCGACTGTGATCGCTTCGACTCCGTTTGCGATCATTTGATCGTCGAAGATGAGCATGAAGGCCGGGTGGTCGGCACCTATCGTATGCAGTCGGGCTCGACCGCAGCCGCGGCTTTGGGCTATTACAGCGCACAGGAGTTTGATTTTGCTCCTTTTGAACCGATACGCAGCCAGATTCTTGAACTGGGCCGCGCTTCAATCGACCGCGAACATCGTTCGAGTGAAGTGCTTACCCTACTTTGGCGGGGCATCGGCCAATACGCCAGATGTCACGGTCTGCGCTATCTGATCGGTTGCTCTTCCCTGACGTCGAAGGATCCGCTGGCAGGTTGGCGCCTCTACCAGCAACTGACCTCTCATCTGGTGGCCTTGGAATACATTACGGTGCCGACGGAAACCTACGCCCTGCCCCGTGATGAGGGTGCCCCGGCCATTCCGGTCATGCTACCCAAACTGCTGCGAACCTACCTTGCGGTAGGAGCGAAGATATGTGGTCCGCCCGCATGGGACCGTGCCTTCGGCACCATCGATTTCTTGACTCTTCTCGATCTGGAGCAGATCGTGCCAGCCGCGCGCAGCCGGTTTCTGCCGGAGTGAACTGATGTTTCCCAGAAGTGTCAGGGGGGCCATGCGCTTTGCCACCCTTGTGGCCGGGCTGCTTGAAGCCCTCGTTCATTTCGCTCCCATTTTTGTGCGGTGTCGTGGGCGGGTCGCTACACGGCGCCGCATCGAATGGCTGCATGTCTCCTGCCGGCGTATCGCCAGGCGGCTTTCTCTTGAACCCGCAGCCGCGCCCGTGAAACTGGCTGGCCTCACCGTGTCGAATCACCTGAGCTACCTCGACATCCTGGCATACGGCGCCGTGGGCCCATTCCTGTTCGTAGCCAAATCTGAGGTGCGGCGATGGCCACTCCTGGGTATTTTGGCCCGTCTGGGAGGCACGATTTTCGTCGATCGGGCGCGCCCTCTGCAGGTAGCCGGAGCCACCCGGCAAATCGAGCAGGGCTTGCGCGACGGATTAGCAGTGCTGCTCTTCCCCGAAGGGACCACCTCGGACGGCCGGTCGGTGCTGCTCTTCAAACCGCCACTTTTTGAGCCAGCGATGCGCGCCGGGGTCCCCGTCACTGCGGCGGCCATTCGCTACAGCGCAACGAATGCCGCCGAAGAACAGGTGGTCTGGTGGGGTGACATGGTCTTTCTGCCGCATCTGCTGAATACTCTTGCGATCCGCGGACTGCGCGCGCAGATTGCCTTTGGCGAGCCCCGCCGCTTCCCAGATCGCAAGACCGCCGCGCGCCTGGCTCAGGAAGAGGTGCAAGCATTGCGCTCCGAATCTGATGTTTTATGCTCTTCTCTCTTTACACGCTCCCCCGTTGACGTGGTATCCATTGCCTTATGCCCGCAGCCACGGAAAACCGCCTCTACCTGAGCGAAATCGCTCCTCACATCATGCAGTCGGAAATTCGCTCGATGACGGTGGAGTGCGATGCCGCAGGAGGAGTGAATCTGGCCCAGGGGGTATGCGACACACCGCTCCCCGAACCGGTTCTGGAAGCAGCCATCAAGGCCATTCACGATGGCTACAACATCTACACCCGGCTGGACGGGGTCGCTGTACTGCGCCAGGCTATCGCCGAGAAGTTGCAGCACTACAACGGCCTGACGGCCGATCCGGAAAAGGAAATCCTGGTCACGTCGGGAGCCACCGGAGCCATGTCCTCGACCTGCCTGGCGCTGTTCAACCCGGGCGATGAGGTGATTCTGTTCGAGCCTTTTTATGGCTACCACTACAGCACGCTCCTCTCCGTTCGCGCTCGGCCGGTCCTCGTTCCTCTTGCAGCAGCCACGTGGGAAATTGATTTTGACCGTCTGCGTGCCGCCATCACCCCGAAGACACGGGCTTTGGTCATCAATAGCCCGGGCAACCCCTGTGGCAAGGTCTTCACCCGGACCGAGCTGGAAACGATCGCCGATCTTGCCCTGGAACACGACCTCTTCGTGATCACGGACGAGATCTACGAGTACTTCATCTACGAGGGGCAGCGCCATATCAGCCCGGCGACCATACCCGGCATGGCTGACCGGACCATTACCATTTCAGGCTTCTCAAAGACCTTCAGCATGACCGGCTGGCGGGTCGGCTGCCTCTCTGCCAGCAGCAAATGGATACCGACCATCGGCTATTTTCACGATCTCGGTTATGTCTGTACCCCCTCGCCGTTCCAATACGCTGCGGCTGCCGGATTGCGTGCCTTACCCGACAGCTTTTATGAAGGGCTGGCGACCGAGTACCAGGAGAAGCGAGACAAGCTCTGCGACGCGCTCACGGCGGCTGGATTGACCCCAGCCGTGCCTGCCGGCGCCTACTACGTGCTGGCCGACGCCGGCCGGATTGAGGGCGATGGCGCCAGCGTCAAAGCCCGGAATCTTTTGCGCGCAACAGGAGTAGGCGCGGTCGCCGGGTCGGCCTTCTACGGGGCCGGCCGGGGAGAGAACGTCCTGAGGTTCTGCTTTGCCAAGAAGACTTCAGAGCTGGACCGCGCCTGCAAGGCATTGAAGGCTTTCCGCGTCTAATCTGGACTTCTCACAAGCACGGGTGGACGATCAAGTCCTGACGGTCCAGAGCTAGCAGCACCGAAACGCGGTGTGCCGGCCTCGTCGTACCCACGCGTCGATAAGAAAAGAGGTAAATGGAAGAAAAAGAGGTAAATGCGAAAAAAGTGCTGGCAATGAATCTACCCGGTGAATGGTAGCATCAGATAGATTGACAACAAGAGACTCAAGTGCGAACCTAGTTCCACTAACTCGCACACGAGTACTGTGCATGCAGGAGCAGCGAAGCGATGGCAAAGATTATTGGTATTGACTTAGGCACGACCAACTCGGTGGTGGCAGTGATGGAAGGCGGCGAAGCGAAGGTTATCGCCAACGAAGAGGGCGGCAGAACAACCCCTTCCGTCGTGGGTTTCACCAAGAGCGGCGAGCGTTTGGTGGGCCAGGTTGCGAAGCGCCAGGCGATCACCAACCCGGAAAACACGATCTACTCGATCAAGCGCTTTATGGGCCGGCGCACGAACGAGGTCACCGATGAAATGAAGATGGTGCCCTACAAGGTGAAGCAACAGGGCGATCACGTGGTGGTTGTAGCCCAGGGTAAGGACTACACCCCGCCCGAGATCTCCGCGATGATTCTGCAGAAGCTCAAAAAGGCGGCAGAGGACTATCTCGGAACCTCGGTTACCGATGCGGTCATCACGGTTCCCGCGTACTTCAATGACGCGCAGCGCCAGGCGACCAAGGATGCCGGCAAGATTGCCGGCCTCGACGTCAAGCGCATCGTCAACGAACCGACGGCGGCTGCCCTGGCTTACGGCCTCGACAAGAAGAAGGACGAAACCATCATTGTTTATGACTTCGGCGGCGGAACGTTTGACGTGTCGGTGCTTGAAGTAGGCGAAGGCGTCATCGAGGTGAAGTCGACCAATGGTGACACCCACCTGGGCGGTGACAACCTTGACCAGAAGATCGTGGATTGGTTGATCGACGAGTTCAAGAAGGACGAGCAACTGGATCTGCGCGCCAAGGGCAATGAAATGGCCCTGCAACGCCTGAAGGATGCGGCGGAAAAGGCAAAGATCGAGCTATCGACTACGGTCGAGACCGAAATCAACCTGCCTTTCATTACAGCCGACGCAACCGGACCGAAGCACCTGGTGAAGAAGCTGACGCGCGCCAAGCTGGAGCAGTTGGTAGAAGACCTGTTGCAGCGTTCCATCGAGCCCTGCAAGAAGGCCCTGGCTGATGCGCAGATCGATGCCAGCAAGATCGATGAGGTCGTTCTGGTTGGCGGACAGACGCGCATGCCGCGCATCCAGCAGTTGGTCAAGGATCTCTTCGGCAAGGAGCCCCACAAGGGTGTGAACCCGGATGAGGTAGTCGCCATCGGCGCCGCGGTGCAGGCTGGCGTACTCGCGGGAGAAGTTACTGACCTGTTGCTGCTCGATGTGACGCCGCTCAGCCTGGCGATTGAAACGCTGGGTGGTGTAGCGACGCCGATGATCAAGCGCAACACGACGATCCCGACGAAGAAGACGGAGACGTTTTCGACGGCAGCGGATAACCAGACGGAAGTCGAAGTACACGTGCTGCAGGGTGAACGGCCCATGGCAGCGCAGAACCGGACCCTCGGCAAGTTCAAGCTCGGCGGCATTCCTCCGGCCCAGCGTGGTGTACCGCAGATCGAAGTGACGTTCGACATCGACGCCAACGGAATCCTGCACGTGACGGCGAAAGACAACGCCACAGGCAAGGACCAGAAGATCACGATCACCTCTTCTTCGGGTCTAAGCAAGGAAGAAGTCGATCGCATGGCGAAAGAAGCCGACGCGCATGCCACCGAAGACCAGGCAAAGCGGGAAGAAGTGGAAGCGCGGAACTCGCTCGACAACCTGGTCTACAACGTTGAGAAGATGCTGAAGGACAACGGTGACAAGGTCTCTGGCAGCGAGAAGAGCGATGTCGAGGCGGCTTTGACGGACGCCAAAGCGGTGTTGCAGAACAGCGGCGCGAGCCCAGCTGAGCTGAATGCAGCCAAGGATAAGGTCACGGCTGTTTCGCACAAGCTGGCCGAAGCCATGTACAAGGCGAACGCCTCGGGACCGGCACCGGCGGATGCAGCAGCCGCCGGCGATGGCGCGGAGAAGAAGGAAGAAGGCGTGATCGACGCCGAGTACGTGGACGTAACGGACAAGAAGTAAACGGCAAACGCAGTACGGGCCACGGGGCGCTCAACCGTTGAGGGCGCCCCATATTTTTAATTCATCGGAAGAAATTCAGCAGCCGTATCACGCCGAATCGTGAACCAACATGACCGACACAATGTGGAAATACGAGCAACTTCGCGCGGGACAGATCTACAACCAGGTCATGTTCAACACTCGTGAAGAAGCGGAGGATTTCGCCGCACAAATGAACCGCGTAGAACCGGACCTCTTCTGGCGAATTGAGCCGGTCGAAGCGAAACTGTGGTGGAACTAAATAAGCCCGGGCCGCCGTCTGGCGGCCCGGTTTTTTCTACACGCGCAACTGAATCGAGTTTCTGAACTCAGTTTCAAAGCTTTTCCAAAATATGGCGACGACACCGACCAAAGATTATTACGGCCTATTGGGTATCAAGAAGACGGCGACCGCGGACGAGATTCGCAAGGCGTTCCGCAAACTCGCGCGCAAGCACCATCCCGATGTGAATCCGGGGGACAAGAAGGCAGAGGAGCGTTTCAAGGCGATCTCTGAAGCCAATGACGTGTTGAGCGACGAGAAGAAGCGCCGCGTTTACGACGCGCTTGGTTACTACAGCGACCAGATCGATCCTGCCACTGCTGAAGCAGCCGCCCAGGGTGGTTACGGCGGGTTTGGCGGATTCGGCGGAGCGCCCTCGGGTGGGCCACGGCAACGTGGTGGTGGCCGCGGTGTGCCCATCGATTTTGGCGGCTTCGATTTTTCTGACTACGCGACCACTCGGCCCGGCGAACAGGGGCCCGGAGCGAGCAGCGGAGGCTCGAACTGGGGCAGCTTCCGCGATATTTTTAGCGGCGTATTTTCCCAGGGACAAAAGCAGCAAGGGCCCCAGGCAGGCACAGACCTTGAGTATCAGGCCAGAGTCGATTTTTGGACCGCGATCCGTGGCGGTTCCACACGGGTGCAGGTAACGCGGCAAGAGATCTGCCCCGCATGTAAAGGCAAACCGCATTCCGGCGGTGGCGGTTCCTGCCCGGAGTGTCAGGGCACCGGCCAGGTCACTCAAATGGGCGGCCGCATGAAGTTTCAGATCGGCTGCCCGCGTTGCGGCGGTACGGGCAGGCTGGACCATGAATGTAGCACCTGTCATGGCGAGGGCACAGTCAGTCGCACCGAGACCGTCGAAGTACGCATCAAGGCGGGAACACGCGACGGTCAACGGATTCGGCTTGCAGGCAAAGGCAACGCCGGGGTAAATGGCGGAGCCGCGGGCGACCTCTACCTGATCATCAAGATTGACAGCCACCCGGTATTCACGCGTTCGGGAGACGATATCCAGGTGGTCATCCCGGTGACCGTTCCGGAAGCCGCGCTGGGAGCAAAGATTGAAGTACCGACGATCGACGGCCGGGCCCAGTTGAAGATTCTTCCCGGAACGCAGAGCGGCCAAAAACTGCGCATGCGCGGCAAAGGCGTTCCCTCGGCGACCCACGAAGGAGTGCGCGGCGACCAGATCGTCACCATCGAGGTGGTCGTGCCGCCATTGCGCGACGAACGGTCGAAAGAGATTTTGCGGGAATTTGCCAGGCTGAATCCGGAAGACCCAAGAGAGGCGACCTTCGCAGGAGTGTAAAGACTCTGGCAAGGTACGAGAACGAGTATGCCCACCAAGCGGAAATCGAAAGGCGCTTACATGATCTCGGCGGTGGCCGAGATGTATGAGATCCACCCCCAAACGCTGCGGCTTTACGAGCGTGAAGGGTTGCTGCAACCCTCGCGTACGGTCGGCAATACGCGCTTGTACACGGATGAGGACCTGGAACGGTTGGAGTTCATCCTGAACCTGGCCCGCGATTTGGGCGTAAACATTGCCGGCATAGCCATCATTCTGCAGATGCGCGAGCGCATGGAAGAGATGAATCGCCAGATGCAGAATTTCGTCGACTACGTGCGAACCGAGATGCTGACAAACATACAGCAGGCCACCCCCGCCAGCGAAGGAGCTATCGTGCCGCTGCGCAAGCCCGTGGTTGTACCTCCGACGGCGGCCCGCAAGCGCTGAGGCGCCCTCTGCGGAAGAACCCGGTGTTTTCAGGCTACGCAAAGAGTCTGCGACCTGAGCAAGCTGAATGGCGTTTTGATCGGATCACCGGCGGGACGACGTGTACTCTAAAGGGGGCCTCAAGCTGCAATTTAGTCCTCGATCGTTTGCCTGAAGCATGATGATTTTTCTGCTCGGACTTGGTATTGCCGGCATCCTGACCTCCACGCTGTACGCCTTGCTGGTGGTCGCAGGGAGTCTTCGTCTGGTTTCCCGGCGACGCAGATCAGACACGGGCGCCTTCACACCACCGGTCAGCCTGCTTAAGCCCCTGCTTGGATCGGAGCCCCACCTGGCTGCCCACCTGCAGAGTTTCTTTGAGCAGGACTATCCCAGCTTCGAAATCGTTTTCTGCGCCCGCAGCGAGCAGGATCCTGGCCTCGAGATCGCGCGCCAGGTGGCAGCACGCTATCCCGCGATTCTTTCGAAATTCGTGATTAGCGGGAATGCGCAATATGCCAATGCCAAGGTGTGGTCGCTCGAACGAATGGAGACTGTCGGCCAGCATAAGTTCCTGGTGGTAAGCGATAGCGACGTCTCGGTGAAGCCCAATTATCTGCGCGAAATCATGGCGCCCTTCGTCCACGAGCGAGTTGGACTGGTCACTTGTCTGTATCGGGGTGTGGGCGGCAACTTGTGGTCAAACCTCGAAGCCGTGGGCATGTCGTTCGAAATGACGTCTGGCGTGCTGGTAGCCGAGATGCTCGAAGGCATGAAGTTTGCTCTTGGCCCGACCATGGTTGTGCGCCGTAGCTGCCTGGAAGAGATAGGAGGCTTTCGCACCCTCGGACCTTACCATGCGGATGACTTCATTCTTGGCAACCTGATCGCCGCGAAAGGTCATCAGGTGTCTTTGTCTACCCACATCATCGACCACCATGTGTTGAATGACTCCTTCAGTTCCTCCATGCTGCACCAGATCGGCTGGATGAAGAGCACCCGGTTTTCACGCCCAAAAGGACACCTTGGGACTGCGCTCACTTTCAGCATGCCGTATGGATTGCTGGCTGCCCTCGCGGCTGTGAGTCTCCATCGTCCCTTCCTAGGCGCGCTCTTGTTGTTCTGGAGTTGGGTGTCGCGCGTGGCGTTGGGCGTGGTGGTGGGCAGCCAGGTGGTGGAAGAACCTGGGCTGTTGCGCAGTGCTCTGCTGTATCCGCTCCGTGATCTTCTGGGGATTGTTTTTTGGGTCGCAAGCTATGTGAGTAACCAGGTGAATTGGCGGGGACAGGTTTACAACCTGCTTCCCGATGGCGTCATGCGGAAAGGAGGAAAGCCGGAAGACCGCAACCCAGAAGCCATTCTCACGGCATAGGCCCTTTTGGCGATCGCAATGAACGGCGAAGGCCGGACTTCCAAATAGCCTCTACAACGGCCGATCCGTGAAGAGCGCCTTGTCCGATAACTCCTGCAACAATTGTGCGCGGTTACCTAGCAGCTTATCTACGCGTTCCCTCTTATCTCCCGGTACAAACAGAAACTTTCGCGGCCCAGTTCCCCATAGGTTGAGCAAGTCTGCATCGCTGATAAGCACATGCGGGGCATCAGGATAATTCGATCCCCACAACATGCCTGTCACCCTGCCATTTACGAGCAATGCCTGCCGCTCGGTATAGAACAGCAGAGAAGAACCGTCCGCCACGTCCCCGTAAAGGATCAGCGTGGCATCGGTTCCACGTGGGGAGATGCGGTTGATGGTCTCAGCCATGGCATGGGACGAGAGCATGGGCTCGAAGCGTACCAGAGCGATATGCGCGGCAATCAGGAATACTGCCGACGTGAAGGCGACGCTCACCGTGGCCTCGAAGTGGTGCTTCTGCCTCCGCAGCACCAGCGCAATGATCGGCCCCAGCAGCAGACCCGCCGCAGCGACCCCAGCGGGCAAACGAAGCGCGGCAAACGAAGGCCCGGTGAGGTCGAATAAGTGGGCCATGGAAAGGGTGTATCCGGCCACGTCCCGGTGTGCAAGCAACGCTCCTATATCGCTACCGCCGGGAAGGCTGCGTGAAGTCCAGAGGCCATAGCCCAGGGCGGTCGCGGCTGCAATACCGATCACGGCCAACATGGCATGGGCTCCGGTGAGCCAACGGCTCACTGGACCAGTCACCGCATTTCGCTCCTCTTCTTCACTGGCCAAAGCACCGGCAGTAAGCATCAGCAGCGGAAAGTAGGCGGGATAGGTGTAGTACTCCTGATTGGTCGAAAGCGAAAAGAAGACCAGGATGATTGCCCCATACAGGCCGAGCAGCCATGTGGTCCGTTTTCGAAAGGCGGCCGTACGCGCTGTCACGATATAGCGAACTGGCCGCAGGCCGCGGCGCCAGCTCGGTCGATGGTCCCATGCCCGCCGGAGCAGCACTGGCAGGTAGAAGCTCCAGGGGAACAGCCAGACCAGGTGCAGACCCCAGTAAAGAAGAAACGGGAGCTTGTTGTAGTCCACCGGGTAACGCTTGCCGAGAAAGCGAAGCACCTGCTCGTTGATGAAGTAGAAGTAAAAAAATCCGTGAACGTTGCCGGCAGCTGGAATATTGCCCACCGGATGCCCCGCACCCGTATTGCGAAGCCCCGCGAGAATATGCCATGGCGCAGCGATAGCCAGGAAGAGCAGAATGCCTGTGGGCAGGCGAAATTGCCGCCAACGTCGCCAATCGCCGGTAAGGATGAGGTACGGTATCGCGGCCAAGAAGAAAAATACCGGCGCGATCAGGCCTTTGGCCAGCATGGCCAGAGCCAGGGAAGCCCAGGTGAAGTAAAAACGCGATGGCTTGTTGTCCTCGAGCCCGATCAGAAACTGGTAGAGGGCGAAGGCAATGAGGAAGGTAAGCAACACTTCCGGAATAAAAATGCGGGTGAATAGAAAAACGCCCACACTGGTCAGAATACCGAGAGCCGCATAGAAGCCTGCGCGCTCTCCATAGGCGCGACGAGCCCAGATCCAGGCCAGGATCGCCAGACCCAGTACACCCAGGGTCAGGGGTAAATGGGTGGCGAAAACGTTACAGCCGAAGAGGTGGTAGCCGGCCGCGACCAGCCAGTAAGGCAGAGGCGGTTTTTCCAGGTAGCGGATACCATTGATTTTGAGTGTGACCCAGTCCCCGCTACGCGCCATGTGCTGGGCTGCATTCGCGTGATTGGCATCCGCGTCATCCAAGAGCGGTGGCGCCCAGAGCGCGGCGAAATGGACCGCGGCAAACACCAGCAGCAAGAGTGTCCAGGCCCGCAGAGGCGAAAGGCGAAAGGTATTCTCGGGAGGCGGCTCGAGAGAAAGAACGAAGTGGTTCGACATGATTCCTAAACGCGCAACAGGTAGAAAGCAGAATAGCAGCCGGCCCACTGCGCCAAGCAGTCCGAACAGCCCAGGCAAGCCAGCCAGGCCAGTATCCGAAGCGTTCGCCGCAATTGCCGATGCGTTCGAAGCGGCCGTGGCGCAATGCATGGAAGAGGCTGCACCGGAGGCCGTACACCGCGCACGCACCACTTCGCGCCGGCTGCAGGCCAGCCTGGAAGCCATGCTCCGCGAAGCAGGATCAGGATCTGCCGCACTCAAGGAGCCGACCCGCACATGGCTGCGCTCTCTCAAGCGAATTCGCCGGGCGGCCGGCCCGGTGCGCGATTTGGATGTACACCGCAAACTGCTCGAAAGCTGGCTAGGCGAGCATGCCGCAGGCGACGGACCAAGCAAAGACGGACCAGGCAAAGACGAACCAGGCAAAGACGGACCAAGCAAATTGGAAGCGCAGGCAGCCGAACTCGATGACTGGCTGAGGAAACAGCGGGCGCATCTGGCTCCCCGAATGCGGAAGAAGATCGCAAAGCAGGGACAGGGGCTGCAGGAACTTCGCAGCTCATTTGAAGCGGCGCGGGGTCAAGTGCCGCTCACCAACCGGAAGAAGCCGCGTCCGGCTGAAGCAGTCGCGCTGGAGGATTTTGTACGCGCGACTGATACGATGCCGCGCCTGGAGGCGCAAAACCTGCATGATTTTCGCAAGGCCATCAAGAAGGCCCGCTATTTGGCCGAATCGGGAGCGGAAGATCCGAAGCGCAGCAGCGTGGGCAAAAAGCTCAAGCACATACAGGACTCCATCGGCGAGTGGCACGATTGGCTATGCCTGTTGCACGAGGCCAGCGCAGTGCTGGGTGACCATGCATCTGAGCTGACCTCAACACTCGAGTGTGAATTAGAGAACCACTTCGCGGGAGCCCTGAAAACAACGGAAACCGCGCGCGGACAGCTTCTGCGTGAGTGGATCAAGCATCGCGGCGGCAAGCGAGCCGAGCCGGCCACCGCGCTTTTTGTCAAAGCCAGCCGCGCTGCTTCCGGCTTCTAGCTTTTACTGCTCCACGAATTTGGACGCCGGAGAATTCCTAAAGCCACGGCGCGGACGCTGACTCGGAGAAGTCCAAGTTCGCTTCCCCGTGGCATACTGGCGAATAGCCAAGTCTGCCCGCCACACTATGCAAACCTACGCAGCAATCGATATTGGTTCCAACTCCTGCCGATTGAAGATCGCGCGCGTCGTGAAACATCAATTGAAGGTGCTCCACGAGGATCGCGAAGTCACACGGCTGGGCGCGAGTGTGTTTGAAAGTGGCATGGTCTCTCCGGAGGCCATGGCCGGCACCTTGATGGCGCTGAAACGCTTTTATCGCGCGGTCAATCTGCATGGAGCGGACCGGGTGCGAGCTGTCGCCACGTCCGCATTGCGCGATGCGCGTAATGCGCAAGCGTTCATCGCCTGGGTGAAGTCGGAAACAGGCTGGGCAGTAGAAATCATATCCGGCCTCGAAGAGGCACGGCTCATTCATCACGGTGTGATGGGCGAGGCCGGCGCCCAGGGAAGATGCCTGCTGATCGATGTGGGGGGCGGCAGTTGCGAGATCACGCTCTCTGAGCGGAAGCGCATTCGGGAAACGGCGAGCCTGCCATTGGGAGCGGTGCGGCTCACCAAGGAATTTCTCCCCAACGATCCTCCTTCAGAAGGGGACCTGGCACGCCTGAAGCAATTCATTGCACGGGAACTGCGTAAAGCGGAGCGGCGATTCGACACGAGGCGCGTCTCGCTGGTCATCGCCACATCAGGGACGGCGGCCGCGTTGACTCAGGCCAGCCAGGCGGTGCTCAAGACCAAGCCCGACGGCAAAGGGCGCGCGCACCCTGACAAGCCGATGACCGCGACGCGCAACGTGCGCCGCCTGACCACCCGGTTGACCAAAATGAACAATGGGCAGCGGAGCAGCGTTCCGGGCATTGGACCACGACGGTCGGAAATTGTTGTAGCAGGTGCGCACGTCTATGCCGAGATACTAGAGCGCTTCGCGCTGCCCGGGATCATCTACTCCGATCTCGGCTTGCGCGACGGCATCCTGACCCAGATGCTCGCCGAACAGGACGCCAAGACCACCGCTCACCAACAGTTCGAGAGAGAACGGTGGCAGGGCGTATTAGCTACCTGCAAACGATACGGGGTTGATCCAAGACAGGCCGACCCGGTTCGGCAACACGCGCTGCAACTGTTCCGCGATTTGCAGGCTGTGCATGAACTGCCCGCGGAATACCAGGCATGGCTCGAAGCCGCCGCCATGATGCGCGACGTGGGCAAGTTCATGAACTACCAGGGACATCATCGCCACGCCCAGTACGTTATTGCCAACTCGGAGCTGTTCGGATTTACCCCACTGCAACGGGCAACTGTCTCGGCTATCGCGCGCTATCTGGGCAAGTCTCGGCCTGACCCCGGGGATCGCGCGATGCGGGCCATTCCGCCAGAGGAATCGACGCATGTCCATCGCGCGGTCGTGCTGCTGCGGTTGGCGGTTGCTCTGAATCAGGATCGGGCAAGCGATGTGCTCAAAGTGACCTTGCGCGTCTATCCCAAGCGGGTGTTGATGGAGCTAAGCCCAGGACGCACCGGAGCCGAGTTGGAACTGTGGTCGTTGCGTAAGGAAGCGGCTTATTTCCGCGAGGTGTTCCGGCGCGAGCTCTTTGCGGCACTGGCGTAGACCTGGCGCAGGACGCGCGGGTCGACCAGAGACACTAGTTGGCCGGGTCGATGCGTACAGTCGACACGGGCAATGGCCCCTTTGCGCATCCTGATGCTGGCCGCCCGCGGCGCGCAAATCAGCGATCCGACGAACTGGGGCAGGTTGGGGTTGTGCCCCACGATCAGGACGTTGTCATAAGCAGAGAGTGTGCCAACCAGGGAGTTGAACTGCGCCACGGTTCCCGCAGGGGAAGCTGCTTCGGCTATCTGGATCTTGCTGTCATACGCCACCTCGGTACCTACCAGCGACGCTGTTTGCAATGCCCTCTTGAGCGGGCTGGAAAGAATCAGATCGAACTGTACCCGCAGGGCGGTCAAATACCTGGCGACCAGCACGCACTGCTCCTTGCCTTCCCTGTCAAGGGGCCGTTTGGCGTCAGTGATGGGGTCTGCGCGGCGCACGCCGGCGCTCGCATGACGAAGAATATAGAGGTTCATCAGGTCGGAATTTCGTTTCTGACCGGCTTCGAGCAGAGCGAAGCCAGGCGATTCACACAATTGTAACAATTCTTCCGGGTCAGGAGAAGATGGCGTCTAAGGCTTCTTGCCTGCCTCCGGGAGGTTCCCCTTCCCTTCCGCTGTTTTGGGTTCTTCCGCTGGCTTTGGCTTCTCAACGAGCTTTGGCTTCTCAACGGCACTGTCTGGCAACTTCTCGGGCTCGACACCCCCCAGGGGAAACTTGGTCGTGTGCTTGTCGATGAGGGAGCTGACCGGTTCCGCAACCTTAATCTCTTGCGTCTTCTGCGGATCCTTATCCGGATCTGGCGGCAAAGTCGTTGGAGGGGGAGCCAGAGGAGCCGTCTGAAGCTTGAGCACCAGGTCGCGCAACGTAAGTTCAGGACCAGGGGCTTCTGCTACGGGTTCTGACCCAGTTGTGGCCGGCTCAATCACCTCATCCAGTTCGAGCGCCTCGATCTCTTCCTCGGCGGCGGCGGGCGGAGCTGCCGCAATCACCAGGGCAGCCTCGATGCCGCGTTGCCAGAAGCGGCTGGCCAGGAGCAGAAACAAGCCGGCCTGTGCCAGGAGAAACGCCAGCCAGACCTGATGCGCGGGGATGAGGTCTTTCCAGACGAGGAGGCATAGCGCGAGCCCAGCCAGTCCGGCCAAGCCAGCCACAAGAAAGCTGCCGAACGCGCGAAAGAAATACCGGAAGAGCAGCTTGAGCGCCGGCAACAGGGCATGACGCACGTGACGTTCGCCGTCCATCACATTGCGTACGATGTAGACCTCAACCAGGTCCCACCAAAGACGCAGCAACAAGCCAACGAACAACAGGACGATGCCGCTCACGGCGGAATATACAAACATCCGGCGCTCGACGTAGACGGCATCGGCCCGCGTCAACAAAGCACTGCGCGCCGCAAACAAAATTCCCAGAATGATGACCGAAGCGCTCCCTGCCAGCGCCGCAGCGCGCACAAAGCGCCAGAAATAAGCCACCCCGCCGCGCATCAGCACGGAGAGTTGAGGCGGCTCTGCCGCGACGTAGGCAAATACGGTGCCGGCGAACAGAACGAAGAGCAGCAGCACCTGCAATAGGTTGAGCCACGCGCTGGCGCGTGTCGCAATCTCGAACAAGCTGGTTGCCCGCAGGTGCAGCCCCAACTCGACGAGCTGGGCCAGATTGATGGTGCCGGCTATTTTTTGCGCAGCAAGGCTGTGGTCTAGAAACGGAGCGAGGCCTTCTGCTACAGGAATGCCAGCCAGCAGACCAAAGCCAAGATTGAGGGCATAGGCCCAAATCACGAAAGGCCAATGGCGCCACGCGATGCGAAATCCCTGAACGAGCAGATTGGGCAACGGTCGCTTCGCGCGGCCTGACGGCTCAGTGGAATCTTCGATTAACTTATTTTCGTTCACTGATTTATTTGTCCATTATTTGCTACGGGGAGATCGTTTCACAGCAGCATTGCTTCAGACCAGGAAAGACAGCCACTGCGCGAGCAATTGTTGAGCAATGACCCAGTAGTTGGTTAACTTGAGGCGTGCCGTGGCATCTGCGCGGAGCGTGTAGCTATTGTTGAATGAATTGAGGTCGAGCGGGATTGCGCCGTCCGGATCGACCTGAGCATAGGCCGCGCGCGATGGCTTGTCCCAGGAGAAACGGGCCCAGCGGTCGTTGCCGTCCCACGTCGCTTGCTCCTTTGAACCGTCGGCAAATCCAACTTCCAGCTTCACCGGGAAAAGAAACGTACCCTCGCGGCGCACCACGACACTGGTGCGATAGGGTCCACCTGCATTCTCACCCTTCCACCACTCCATGGGGCCGGTGGTCAGCGAGACGACGGAGTAGTCCAACCCCTGGGTACCCTGGATGGCCTGAGCGAAGAAGGGTTCCAGATCGTTGCGGCCAGAAACCTCAGCAACAACACGCAGAAAGTCCGCGCCGGTGGGATGCTTGAAACGATAGCGCGTGAAGTAAACACGCAGAGCCTGGCGAAGCGTATCTTCGCCAACCACACCTTCGAGCGTATTCAGGACGGTGGCCGTTTTGTCGTAGACGATCGATCCGTAGCTGGAGTCGTTAGCAAATTGCCAGCCGAAGCGCGCGATAGGATCTTCTTCCGGGTTGTCCAAGTAGAAAATCCGCTTGGACTCGGCGTCGCTTCCGTATATGGATCGCGCATTGATCTGCGAGTTATTCTTGCCCAGGATCGAACCCGCGACCTTTGCTTCGCTGTAGCTGTTGATGCCTTCATCCAGCCACGGCTCCTCAAATTCGTTGGTGGCGACCATGCCATACCAGTACTGATGGCCGAACTCATGAACGACTGTGGTCTCCAGCTCAAAGTGAGACCACGATGGCTCATACCAGTCGGCGCCGCCGGTGATGAGGGTGGGGTATTCCATACCGCCCATTTGCGAACCAGGCTCTGGATCGATCAACGTGATCTGCTTGTATGGATACGGGCCCAGCCATTCATCGTATTTCTGCAGACTCTTTTTCAGGCTCTCGATGTAGCGCGCGCGCAGGTTCGCGTGGGAGGCGAGGATGAGGGCGTGTATTTTGACTGTTCCCAGGCTGTTGACGTAGACATCGTCAGCCATTTGAAAATGCGGTGAGGCTGCCCAGGCAAAGTCGTGGATGTCTTCCCCACGGAAAGTGACCGTTTTGGTGCCGTCGGCGTTCCGTAGTTCGCCTGTCTGAATGCCGGTCGCACCGACGCTGAACCGCTCCGGCAACCTGAGGCTGACGTCATAGGTGCCGAAGTCAGCGAAGAACTCCGTGTTGGCGTGGTATTGATGACAATTCCAGGCGCCGTTCCACAAGACACCTACCTTGGGGAACCACTGCGCACCCATGATGAAGTCACGCTTGTATCCGTTGCGGGCAACGGAGAGTGGAAACTTGTCGTGAAAGGTCAGTTGAAAGCGAATGACCGCGCCCGGCGCCAGCGGTTTGGGGAGTACGACCTCCATCACCGTGTGATCATCCTCATTGCCATCGTCGGGTGCGATGTAATGCGTCGCGCCCGAGAGATCTCCGTAGCCCTCGGCTGAGATGCTCTCGATATCGATGGCGCCCTCTTCTCCCTTGCCGTAGGAGAAGTCGCTGTCTTGCTGATGTGACTCCCGAGAAAAGCTGGATTGCGGCCGAAACGCGTTGAGATAGAGGTGAAACGGGACCGCAGAAATCGGCTGGCCGGAGAGGTTGCGATATGCAAGGATCTCGGTCGCGTCCAGAGTTTTGGCGTCGGTCTTGAGCCGGGCGTCGATCGAGTAGGCCGTGACCCGCTGCGAGAGCGGCCGGCCGTCAGGCGAATTCACGGCCAACTGTGCTGCCGCGGACGAGACGAGTACATATCCGAATACGGCAGGGAGCAGTGGCAGCAAACGCAGTTGCATGCAGATCATGCGGCATTCTAGATCATTTTGCGGGCGGAGTGTTCGTCTCCGGCATTCTCCGCACCCAGCGTTGAGAGCACAACAGTCCGGCCAGGAACCGGTGTTCGTGACCAGGTACGAGACCACGAGAGCGAAGAGCGGCCGCATAGTCAGGCAAAGCACGCACCTGGAGCCCGGTCAGCAGTGCGAAGGCTCGATAAAGAAAGCCGATCAGGGCACGTGCGATCGGCCCTGCGAAGGTGGTTTGGGGAATGGCGAACTCGGAGATGACCCATTGCACGTTGGCCGAGGCGTGGAGGAGGATGCGGTCTGCGAGTTGTTCCAGTTCTTCCAGGACGAAGCAGTCGAGAAAAAAGTGGGTGACGATGAGGTCGTAGCTTCCGGTAAACCTCCACGCAAGGGCGTCGGCATGATGCAGGCGAATGCGATCGTGAGCTTGCGGGCCGAGGCGGTAAATGCGGCGATCAAGCAGCTTGAGCATGGACTGGCTGGAGTCGACCACGTCTGCGGTAAGCGCAGGATTCACCATCAGCAAGCGGGCCAGGAAACGCCCATCGCCATCCCCGAGCGCCAGAGCATGCCGGGCCCCTGCCAGGTGCATCAGTTGAGCACTGCGGCAGTGAGCTAGCCACGGGCCGAAGCTCAGATATTCCAGCCACCGATAGGGGCGAGCGACCGGATCGAAGTTGGCGCTCATGAGCGCGCCAGGGGAATGAAGGCCAGTGGCGTCAGCAACGCAGCGTCTGCGGCGATACGCAGATGGAGAGGAGAAAGGCTTGCACTGCGGGTGTCTAACATGAGGAGGAGTGCGCTGCTGAACAGGGCGGCCAGATAGACAGCCATGAGCCCGCGCGAAGGGGCACACAGAGCGGCGCTCAGCGACAAGATCGCAACCATGGTTGCGATCGAGCGCAGATGAAGGCTGGCCCACCGGGTGGTGGGATGAACCTTGCCGCGCGCCACCGAAGGACCTGAAGCCTCCCACTTCTCGATCCCCACACAATTGATCCAGCACAGAGAGGCAAAGAATAGAACGGCGGGAACAAGCTGCTCCTTTCTTATTCCCAGGCGAGACCACGCGGGAACTGCGGTGGCGGCAGCGAAGAGAATGGCGACCGCGAGTTCCTTGGGCAGACGAGAGCTACCGGCGTGGCTCTTGCCATGGACGGCGAAAAGATAGATCGCCGCAAAGACCCCGATCCATGAATTATCGCGGAGTGCCTCGGCTCCCATACGCGTCAGTACGCACCAGGCCAGCAGGATTGCGATCAAAGAGGCTGCCAGGACAAACGCGTTGCGATGGCGCGCGTGAAAGTGGTGCCGGGCGCGGAGTAGCTCCCCGTTTCTTCGGCGAAGTCCATCAAGGATGCGATCGGCAACATACAGGAGCCAGGTGCCGAGAGCGAGCAGCATGGGAGCGTAGAACGGCAAGTGGAGGCGCATGGCGCGGGCGAAGAACCACGACCAGAGGGCAGCGACTGTGGGTGCGTCGAGGCTAAGCAGATGCCACCACTCCGCGAGGCTGTAAAGGCGGTGAGTCAAGATTCAGTTTACTGCTTGAGGGGTGGTTGATTCCTCTGGCAAATGTTACTGGACCTGGGGAGAACTGCAGATCTCTCCACTTCGCTTCGCTGCGGTCGAGATGACAAAGGGTAGGGTGGTGGTTGATTCCTCCGGCAAATGTTACTGGACGCGGGATGGACACCCAAATTCATTACAGGTACAGATCCTGGGGTGCTGGGTCGGCTGGTTTCTTCACTTTGCGCTTGGTTGACTTGGGCTTCTGATGCTCTTTCGCCGTAGCCACTTCCTCAACCTCGGGCTCCGATTCGAAGGCGGGTTCTGGAATACCGTCCGCGGTGTCGCGGCCTTCTGCTACCCGGATAAAGAAATCCTGGGCACTGAAGCGTTTGCCATGGGGGGCACGAACGCGGAGATAGCCTCCGTTGGCGGTTTCCATGCGCGACTTCGCCGTGTCGGCCAGATAAGCGGCGAGGATCTCATTGCGAATACGACCGCGGAGCTGGGCATCCCGAATGGGGAAAACCACCTCGCAGCGCTCGAAGAGGTTGCGCGGCATCCAGTCGGCGCTGCCGCAGTAGATCTCGTCTTCACCACCATTGGCGAAGTAGAAAATGCGGCTGTGCTCGAGAAATCTTCCGACCACAGAGCGCACGCGAATATTTTCGCTGACTCCGGGAATACCCGGTCGAATCGAACTGATGCCGCGGACGATCAGGTCAATTTGCACTCCTGCCTTGGAAGCTTCATAGAGTGCCTCGATGACCTTTTGCTCCAGGAGCGAATTCATTTTCGCGATGATATGCGCGGGGCGGCCGGCGGCGGCGTGTTCCGTCTCGCGCTGGATCGTGCGGATGATGCTCTCCGCCAGGGTAAGTGGAGCCACCAGCAACGGAGCATAGTCATCCGATTCAGAGTGGGCGGTGAGGTAATTGAAGACGCTGTGCACACTGGCGGTGATCTCGGAGTCCGCCGTCAGCAGGCTGATGTCGGTGTAAAAGCGGGCCGTGTTCGGGTTGTAGTTGCCCGTGCCGAGGTGGGCATAGCGGCGTGTCACTCCGTCTGGATCGTGGCGGATGAGCATGGCCAGCTTGCAGTGCGTTTTTAGCCCGACAATGCCGTGGAAGACCTGCACGCCGGCGTCCTCAAGATCGCGCGCCCAGCGGATGTTCGATGCCTCATCGAAGCGGGCCATGAGCTCCACGACAACAGTCACCTCTTTGGTTTGCGCCGCTTCGGTCAGCGCATGAAACATGGGCGAGTCGGAGCTGGTGCGGTAGAGCGTCTGCTTCATGGAAACGACGCGGGGGTCCTGCGAGCCCAACTGCACGAAATTGACGACGGCATCGTAGGAGTCGAAGGGATGATGCAGAAGGATGTCGTGATGACGAAGTTCGTCGAACAGATCTTCTGAGCGGCGATGCAGGCGCAGTTCCCTGGGAACGAAGTTCGAGAACTTGAGATCGGGGCGCGGCGTATCGCTATACAGGTTCATCAACCGTGACAGGTTAACCGGGCCATTGGTGGGGAAAACCTGCGTGTCTTCGAGCTCGAAGTTCACGCGCAGACGATTGACGACTTCGACATCCGCGCCTTCCTCAATCTCCAGGCGAACGGCGTCGCCCTTGCGGCGGTTGTGCAGCTCAGAGCGCACACTGTCGAGCAGGCTGCGCGATTCTTCTTCCTGAAAATACAGGTTGCTGTTGCGCGTGACACGAAACGCCGCGGCCGAAAGAATTTCATAGCCGCGGTACATACCCGCGGCATTGTGCTCGATCAGGTCGTGCAAAAAGACAAAGTCGTGGGTTCCCGAGCTGGAAGGAACAGGGACGAGGCGGGGCAGCGCCCGAGGCACGGTGAGCACGCCGAGCAGGGGCCCAGGGGCGCCCTTGCGCTTGCGCCGCAGCAGCAGCGCAAGGCATAAGGCCTTGTTCAAAACTCGCGGGAATGGGTGCGCCGGGTCGATGGTGATCGGCGTCAGTAGCGGATCGACCTCTCGCTGATAGTAATCAAGAGCGTGAGCCCGGGCTGTGTCGTCAACTTTGCCCCACTCCAGAACTCGAACTCCATTCCGGTAAAGGGCAGGACGCAGGTCTTCTGTCCAGCAGCGGTATTGGTCAGCTACGAACGCGTGCATGTCCCGGACGACGATATCCAGGGTTTCGCGGGGAGTGAGTCCATCGAAACCCGGTTCACTGTACCCGTCTTCAATGCGCTGCATGATGCCGGCCACGCGAATCTCGACGAACTCATCCAGATTGCTGGCGGTGATGGCCAGGAACTTAACCCGTTCCAATAACGGGTTGTCTGGGTCCTGAGCTTCTTCGAGAACACGCCGGTTGAAGCTCAACCACGATTTGTCGCGACCGATAAAGAGACTTCGCGGATCCCTGCTTGCTTTTTCCATAGAGAAGGCTTTGGTATACCCGTCTGTCTGTGTCTACCTTACTAAAGCGTGGAACAATATGAATCAGGGATGAAAGTGAGATTTTGGGGAAAACTTTGCGGACTGGAGCCGCAGACGATGCCTGCGAACACGAAATTCGTGTAGCCCAGCGCTTTACGGGCTGCCGAAATTCACAATATCGAGCGTGGCAAAGAGGCTAGGAAACAAGTAACCGTCATGCGCCCTGGCATCAAGCCAGCCAAAATCCCTGGCCTTGAGCCCAGATTCGTTGCCTCTTCTCGCTGCGGCCAGGCAGCCTTGACTGGCCTTTCCTGCGAACTGCAGACTCCCGCGGATTCGAACGCTCGGCGACGACTGGAGTTGACGCTCGGAGAGGGGTTGCGGGAGGATGGAAGATGACAAGATTTGAGAATTACGGTTTGCTAAGGAGAAGCGCATGAACGAGCAGGATTTGGGCCACGCACCCGAGGCCAGCCATCTCATGGCCGAAGACTCGGCGTTACAGCTTTTTCAGATCGCAGCCTTGATGCTGGGTGACGAGCAGGAGGCGGTGTCCCTGGTGGAGGAAAGTGTCGCCGGGGTGGAAGCCGATCCCTGCGCGGAAGGGCAACTCGCCTACACGGAGGCTCGTGCTCTGCTGGTTCACACCGCAGTGAAGCGGATGGCTGGTCTACATCCTGAAGCGTTTGCCGTGCCCGACGCACAACCGGCCAATGCGGCCTGCATCGAAACCGACGACCTTGGGGCGGCTGGTCTTACCGGGGAACAATTGGGTGCGCTGCTATCGGGCGCTGGCCGGGCAGGCATGCGCGAGTGGCTGGGACGCCTGACACCTGCTCTGCGAGCGATTTTTGTGCTGCGCGCGGTGGCTGGACAGGATGGGGAACAGACAGCGGAGAGCCTGCGCCAGAGTGGAGCGACCGGCGCACAGGGATGGCGGAGGGACCAAGTGGGAGCAGCCTATCGGCAAGCGCTCTGCTCTCTGGCGACCTGCCTGATGAGTGCCCAGATCTCTCTCATGCCGGCCTGAAGATGTTCTTCACCTGGCCAATATGGCCAGAGACCCTGATTTCGTCACAGCAACCAGCACCAGAAACTCGCTGGCCGGCCCTTTCTTTTTTGAATAATTCACAAGATATTTGGCATCGAATTGTGTGCCGTTGGTTTTTTTTCAGGGCCACAGGTTGTGCGCCGAGGTTTACTTCAGGATGAGATCGTTGCCGGGGGAATTGTGGGGCCTGGGGCGGAAACCGCTGACATTGCTCCTGAGCTTGGCCGTGAGCCCGGCCGCCTCGCTGGGACAAGCCGGTGGCTCCACTGCTTTGCCGGCACAGGTGACGAGTAGTACCTACCAAGGCAGTATCGTAAAACAGGCCCCTGTGGCCGGGGTTTTCCCACTTCCGCTCGACCAGGCAATCCACATGGGCTTGCAGTACAACCTGGGCCTGGTGCTTTCTGGTGTGAATTCGAACTCGGCCGGCGCACAGCAGCTGCAGCACTTACAGGCTCTGCTCCCGGTCGTGTACGCTTCGGCCGAAGAAGCCGCGCAACAGACAAACCTGGAGGCTGAAGGTATTAAATTTCCAGGCTTCCCCGCGGTGATCGGTCCTTATGGATATACCGACATTCGTGGATCAAGCCAATGGTCTTTGTTGAACCTGTCGTCGCTTGAAAACTACCTGGCATCGAAGCATAACTTTTCCGGGTCGAAACTTTCCCTCGAAGACGCAAAGGATCTGGTGGTGCTGACCGTGGGCAATGCGTATCTGTTGTGTATCGCCGATGCGTCGCGGGTGCAAAGCGCCCAGGCCCAGGTAGACACTGCGAAGGTTTCGCTCGACCAGGCAGTCGCCAATCACCAGGCGGGTACGGCACCCATGCTCGATGAGTTGCGCGCGCGCGTGGATTACCAGACGCAAGAGCAGACGCGGATTACCGCACAGAACCAGTACGAGAAAGACAAGATTGCTCTGGCGCGCGTGATCGGGCTCCCGCTTGAGCAGAGCTTCGAATTGACCGACCAGGCTCCTTTCAAGGCGTTGGATAATCTCGATGCCAACACGGCGGTGCAACAGGGGCTGGCACAGCGCAAAGATCTGCAGGCTTTGCAACAGCAGGTGGAAGGCGCACAGGCTTCACGCTCCGCGGCCAACGCCGAGCGTTACCCGACGATCGACCTTTCGGGCGACTACGGCGTGATCGGGCCGACGCTGGGCCACTCGCATGGAACCTTCGATGCGACGGCAACGGCCCGTGTTCCGCTGTTTGAAGAAGCCAGGCTTCGTGGCGACGCGCGGGATGCGCAGGCGCAACTGGAACAGAAGCGGGCACAGTTGAACGATCTGCGCGGTCAGATCAGCGCTGACGTGCGCAATAGCCTGCTCGACATAGAAGCGGCAGCCAAAGAGGTAGCGGTCTCGCGCAGTAACGTGGAGTTGGCGGCCGAAGCGTTGAGCGAGGCGCAACAGCGCTACGCAGCGGGAGTTGCCGACAATCTTGCGGTGTCGCAGGCCCAGGCATCTGTGGCCCAGGCGAACGACCAATATGTGGCTGCCCTTTACCAGCATAATGTGGCGAAGCTTTCTCTCGCCCGGGCATTGGGTGTCGCACAAACAAATTACAAGGATTATGTGGGAGGTAAGTAACGGTGGCGGAACAAAATCCAGGATCAGGCCGCGCGAGTACCGTAGACGAGGGACCGCAGGCTGGAGAAAACGATCACCAGGATCTGGATAGCCCTCCAAGGAAAAAGGGCCGGCGCCGGTATATTGTCATCGGCCTGGTTGCTGTTCTGGTGGTGGGCACCCTGCTGTTCTGGTGGCACTCCACGTACTACGAAGACACCGACGACGCCCAGGTGGATGGCCATTTGATCCAGGTCAGCGCCCGGGTCGCCGGACAGGTGATCAAGGTGAACGTCGACCAGAACCAGTATGTGCAGGCCGGCACTCTGATTGCTGAAATTGACCCGAAAGACTTTGAGGTGGCCGTGCAGCAGGATGAGGCAAGCCTGGAAAGCGCCGAGGCCAACTATGAGGCGGCCCGGGTGAATGTTCCGCTGATCGGGATCAACACCAGCAGCACGCTGCAGTCGGCTTCTTCGGGCGTGCGCACTTCAGACGCGACCGTGATGCAGACGCAGCGGCAGTTGGAAGCAGCCCAGGCACAGGTTTCGCAGGCAGAGGCCAACAATACCAAAGCCCAGTTGGACCTGAAGCGTTACACGCCGCTGGTGGAAAAGGATGTCATTTCCAAGCAGCTGTTCGACGCTACCGTTGCCGCGGCTGATGCAGCCAAAGCGGCGCTGCTGGGAGCCAAGGCCACCGAGATTGCCGCCGAAGATGCGGTGCGCATTGCCCGCGACAAAGTGGTGCAGTCGAAAGCGGAGTTGACGAACGCGCAGACCGGACCGGAACAGTTAAAGATCCAGAAGGCCAAGGCAGACCAGGCCGGGGCGCAGGTGCAACAGGCACGGGCCGCGCTGGCCCAGGCCAGGTTGAACCTTAGCTATACCAGGATTGTTGCCCCAGCGAACGGCATCATTACCAAAAAGAGCCTGGAACTGATGCAGAACGTCAGCGTTGGACAAAATTTGATGACGCTGGTTTCGCTGGACGATATCTGGATCACGGCCAATTTCAAGGAAACGCAGTTGAGGTTGATGCGTCCCGGGCAGGCGGTCAAGATTCACGTGGATGCCTATGGGCGTGACTACGACGGTAAGGTCACGCAGATTGGCGGCGCAACCGGGTCGGTGCTGAGCCTGTTTCCGCCGGAGAATGCGACCGGTAATTACGTGAAGGTTGTGCAGCGTATTCCTGTACGCATCGACCTCACGGATCGCAACGAGGACAAGGACCATTTGTTGCGACCGGGATTGTCAGTGGAGCCTACGGTTCGGGTCAGAGATTAACTGGTTCACTGTGCTATCGAAGGTCTGGGCTGCGGCCCGGACCAGTTTGACTCGCTTGTCGTTAAGAGAAAAATAACTCGTCAGGACCGAAGCGAATCGTACGGAAGCCAGCGGGTGTAGTGACATCGTCGACCACTGCGTCATCACGCTTGACCACGGTGTGAGCGGAATACAGGTTGGCCATTCCACCTGATGTTTTGGTACGTTCCATTCGGAATGGTCACTGCTTTGTGGGTTGCGCTTTGGCCGTGTAAACGAATTGCTGGACTTCAGCGCGTTCTTTATCGACGTCAGCCATGTGCTGCGCGCGGAGCTTCTGGTAGATGGCGAACTCTGATTGCGCCTGGTCCTTCTGCCCCGTATGAACGTAGTCCTGACCGAGGCGATAGTGTGCGTCGGGCAGGTTCGGATTCAGCTCCAGTGCGCGCTGGTACTCGGGAATCGATTTTGCGTAGGCGCGCTGATCTGCATACAGATTGCCCAGTTGCATATGTGCTTCAGGAAGGGCTGGATTGAGTGCGATTGCTTTCTGCAGCAAAGCCTCGACTTCTCCGAGATTAAAACTGGGGTCCTCCGCCCGCTTTCCCTTCCATAAACTCATCGCGTAGTAGTACAGAGCTAATGCGTTTTTGGGCTGCAGCTCAGAAAACCGGCGGAAACTTTTGATCACAGCGTCGGCCTGTGTAGGCGAGCTGTCGTAGGCTTTGGAGAGAAAAAGATAACAGCGAGGATCCGCGGGATCGAGATCAGAAGCTGTCAACAAAGCTTTGACCGACTCGTCATACTTACCTCGCGAATACAACGACATGCCGAGGCCGATGAACAGCCTGGGCGAATCTGGATAGCGCTGAGTGGCCTGCTCGAAAACCTCAATGGCCGGCTCATAGGTGCGATGGAGAAGTAGCTCACTTGCCCAATCGAATAAGTTCTGCTCGGTGGGGTCTATGTGGGCCGCGGCGCCGTACTCATTCGCCGCTTGCACAAATTGCCCGTCTTTCTCGTCGATCTGGCCCAACAGGTTGTGCAGTTCCCCGGTGTTCTTTTGCTGCAGAAGCGTTTGCACCAACTGCCTCGCCTCGCTCAGCTTCCCTGTCAGCGAATAGGAAAGCGCAAGATCGTAGCCGTTGTCATAGGAAGAAGGGTTGATATGCTGCGCTTTTTCGAGCAAGGGGATCGCATCGGTAAGTTTGCCGGCCTGGATATAGAACTCGCCCAGGTTGTGGTTGGCATCGTAGTCCTGTGGTTCGAGGTCAAGCGCCTTTCGGAATTGCTCGCCAGCCAATGTGGGCTTGCCTGCCCTGACCAGGGCAGCGGCGAGGTTCGTGCGGGCAGCTGCTGCATCGGGTTTCAAATGTACGGCGATGTCGAGTTGCTCGATCGCCTTGGCATCTTTTGATTGAGCGGCGTAAACCAGCCCTAGAAGCTCGTGTACATCAAAGCTTTTCGGGACATGGGACAGCAGCGTCTCCAGCTGGGCGGCAGCTTCCGGGAATTTGCCTGAGCGGTATTGGGCGACTGCCGATTGAAGTTGCTGATCCAACTTCTGGCTGGGGGTGTTTTCAGCTTCTGCAAACACTGCGCCAACGAGCAGAAGACTACAAATCACCAGCCGAATACGCACCGTCTACCTCCCGCTAGAGCGTTCACCTTTTCTCGTATTAGGATCTCCGATTACGGATCTGTTTACGAGAAGGGAAAATTGCTCTATCGCCGCGTAAGCCTATCGCTACGCAGAAAGACGCCCCGGTCTACGCCTGATTTGGCGTGTTCCGGGGCGTCTTCATCTTAACTTAGTAGAAGAACTTCAGAGCAAATTGGATTTGCCTTGCGTCGTAGGGTGCGAAGCGCGTTGATCCAATTTCACCGAAGGCGGTGCTGTTGAAGTTGTTTGAGTTGGAGATCGCTGTAACGCCGTTGCCACCAAAGTTGGGAGCATTAAACGTCGGGTGGTTGAGAATGTTGAAAATCTCAGCCCTGAACTGCATGGAGAAGCGCTCGCTAACCGGTATATTCTTGAACGCCGAGAAGTCGAACTTGGCGAGTCCAGGTCCTTGGGTTGAGGTTGCATAGCCGCCGAGAATAGCAGAGCCGGTTTTGGGTATGCATCCTGCGGGCGAACCGATGATGGGATTACCGTCATCCCCCAGCAAGCAGGGTTGCTGGAACGCTGCCGGATTACCGAACCAATTCAGTTTGCCATTTGAGTCCTTGTGCAATCCGAGTTTCTGGCTCTGCCCCGCAACTTTGAGATCGGTGCAGCCCGTGCCAGCGGTCGTGCTGCTTGGGCAGCTAAGGCTGATTGGCTGACCGCCCTGGATGGTGACGATAGCATTTGCTGCCCAACCACCGATGACGGCATTTCCGATTCTTCCGCTATTGGCAAGGAATTGCTTGTCTTTGCCGAACGGAAGTTCATAGTAGCCACTCAGGTGGAACACGTTCCTGATATCGAAGTTGGCCAGTGCACGATCGAAGCTTGGTCCAAGGCCAGGTACATCAGGTGCACGATATCCATTGGTGCTGCCACCATTCAGCAGATCACCCGCGTCGGAAAGTGTTTTTGACCAAGTGTAGGCAGCCAGGAACTGGAACCCATTTGAGAATTGTTGCTCCAGTTTCGTTTGTAATCCATTGTAGTTGCTGCGTCCTACAGTCTGGTGATAGCTCGAACCGTGAGAGAAATCGGGGAACGGTACCGCATGACTCGTGTCGGCACCAGAAGGCAGAAGTGCACTCACATTGTTTGTGCTGACACCGGTCTGAAGATGCATGCCGCTTGTAAGTACATAGGAGACTTGTGCAGACAGCGAACGGGTTATCGAGCGCTGGATGCTCGCGTTCGCGCTCAAGGTGAGGGGGGTTTGATAGGCGAACTGCAAACCCTGAAGTCCCAATCCCTGAGCATTGACGTTCAACGGCGTGAACTGGATGCAGGAGAGGCCGGAACCCAGAGTCGCGGTGCCGCCCGGACCGGCTGTTGGACAACCGGCATAGGGAGAGCCCACGCTGATAGGTGTGACGCTCGGAATACCCAGATTCTTCGCCAGATAGTTGAAGTTGTAGACGAAGGGATAATTCTCACCGATGTTTGGTCCGTATCCTTGGTTTTCAAACGAGTTGTAGAACACGCCAAAGCCACCACGTGCTACGGTCTTTGGATCGATTTCAAACGCCAGGCCGACGCGCGGCGCAAAGTTGGTCTTTTGCGTTTGTACCAACGCGTTGCCGTACTTATTCGTCTGTAGGAGCGTGATTCCATCTTTAGCCAACAAGTCAGTAAAGCTAGTAGACAGGGCTCTGTCACTCTTACCCTTTGCCGGAATGATGTAGGTCGGCTGACCGTTCGGGGGACCACTGGGAACGAAGTTTGCCTGGCCTCCATTTGTTTCGTTGATGGGCCCGAAGTAGTCCCAACGCAAGCCCAGGTTCAGGGTAAGCCGAGGAGTGATCTTCCAGTCGTCCTGGAAGTACGTGGCGAAATATTTCTTTGCATCGTAAGTCTTGCTGATATTCGAGGCCTGTACCTGGTCAGCACCGCCGACGAAACTGACCCCGCCGGCAACCGTAGATGCGGTCGGAGTCAACAGAAATTGGGCGCGCCCCGTGGCGCCGCCACCAATGTTCGGAATGTCAGTAAAGCTCACGGAACTGTCGTTGGTGTTGTATTCGAAATCGCCTCTCGAGTAAGCAGGCTGCAGGGTCGAGAACTTAACGTTCTGGAACTCGATACCCATCTTGAAATTGTGCTTACCGAAAATCTTCGTAAAGTCATCCGTAATCTGGAGAGTATCGCTCACCTCGTCTGAAGGCAGGAAAGCATTGCTGCCGAGAGTGGATAAGCCGCTGATCTCAATAGACGGTAGACCACCATTCTCTGACTGCTGAGGGATGCCCTGGATTCCAAACTGGTCCGGGATCCCAGCTTGATTGCCGACCGGTCCGAAGCGCGTGGTGTGCAAGTGGTTAAAACCTGCGCGCGCCACGTTGATCATGTTGGGGGTGAAGACGTGGGTCCAGGCCAGGGCGGACTGGTCAGATTTTGCGGTCTGATCACCTTCCTGAAAACCGCCGCCATCGGCGATACCGCCAAAAGGTCCTGGAATCAATTGCGGGTCGTCCACATAGCTGAAGCGGAAAAAGACCTGATCCTTCTGGCTGACATCAAAGTCCACACGAGTATCGAAAGCGTTGCGGTGTTCGTCAAGCTTGGGGCTCGAACCGAAATTGGATTGGAACGAGCCGCTCGTTGGGAGCGGATACAGATTCAAAAGCTTGATGGCATTTCCATCCAGCCGGCCGGCAGGCAGCTGGTTCAAATTGCAAGCGGTGACATCAAACGTGGTCGTGCCCGCGCTGCATGTGCCAAACGGGTCACGGACATAGCCAGTTTTCTGCGCTGCGATGCCGGAGACTGGATCAACCGTACCCGCTGTAACCGCACGGGTGGTAGCGGGATCGAGAATCGTGCCCAAGGGGACAGTACGGCCGAGGGCATCTGTTCTCGTGCTGGTGCCCTGCCCGGTGATGATGTCAGAAAGATTGGTGAAGTTGCTGTTGCGTTCGAGCAACGTTGGTACGCTGACACCAGATTGGGTATTGCCTGCAATACGTCGTAAGCCCTCGTAATCGCCAAAGATAAAAATTTTGTTCTTGATAATCGGGCCGCCTGCTGTTGCGCCGAATTGATTCTGGCGAAGTTCGCCTCTCGGAATGCCCTGGTTGTTTTCAAACCAGTCAGCGGCATCCAGCTTGTCGTTACGCAAGAACTCCCAGGCTGCGCCGTGGAAGCTGTTGGTGCCGGACTTGATCGTCGCGTTCAGCACGGCGCCAGCAGAGCGGCCGAGTTGAGCGCTGAAGTCCGCGGTCTGGACTTTGAATTCGGCGATGGCATCGACTGGTGGAAGGACGACGAAGTTGGTTCCATTCAAGAAGTCCACGGCATTGGAGTTGTTGTCGATACCGTCAAGCAGGTAGTTGTTTTGTGAAGGACGCAGACCATTGGCCGTGAATGCACCGGAAGCCGCATTGCCGCGTGTATCTGCCTGGGGCGTGTTGACGCCGGCGCCAAGCTGCGCGAGGAATGTAAAGTTGCGTCCGTTCAGCGGAAGATTGTTCACGCTTTGACCGGTGACAACCTGCCCCACCGAGCCTTCTTCGGTTTGCAGTTGTGGCGGTGTTGAGTCGACCTGCACGGTTTCACTGGTGGCGCCCGGCTTGAGCTGAATGTTGACCTGAAGGTGCTGGTCGAGCGAAACCGTCAAATTTGCCTGATTGGTCGTGGAGAAGCCCGCCGCACTCACTGAAACGCTGTAGTGGCCGATTCTGATGGGGGAGAATGTATATTCTCCTGCGGTGTTCGTCGTGGTGGTCAGGGTAATGCCCTGATCCGTATTGGTAAGAGTGACCTGCGCGCCGGGGACTACGGCGCCGGTAGGATCCTGCGCCAATCCGCTGATAGATCCTTCGTCAACCTGTGCGAACGCGGGTTGGCTCTGAAAGAGAGCGAGCGTCAAAATTGTCAGGGCTAAGGAGCTGAGAAGCGCAAATCGACTCACGACGTGGTGATAGCGGGACATCCGGTAGAACCTCCAAAATTTTTCATACAGCTTGGTCACTTGCGCTTCTTTTGGCGCGGACTCAAATCTGGTAACCGTTTTCTCGATTCGAGTAAACGGTTACATCTTCGGGTTAGAATTTATTCGTCACAATGAACGGCTGTCAACCAAAAGTTTGAGATTTTTATCAACCTGAGAACGCGGTGGTCACTCCAAAGCAATCTATGGGACGCGTTTTGCCTGGATCTGAAGCAGCCGTCCCCGCCCGCCTTACGTGATAAAAAGCGCGAAACAGGATGTTCTTGAACGTCGCGGAGCAATGGCGACGGCTGAAAGTCAGAGCTGTCCAAATGAGCGGGCCGGTCGACCTGCATGCGAGCGATAAAATGGTGTCTCTGACCATAATGCGAGGGTACCCAGCGGCGGAACATTGCGGAAAAAGTAACTGTTAACGAACGGCGTGGCTAAGCATACTGCGTCTGAAGGGTTCGTTCCTGAAAGTGTGTTTCTGAAAGGTTTGAAGGGTACGGGCTACGAAACACGATCCGTAGAGCCTGGCCACCGTGTCTCTTGCCAAACCTGTCGAGGCAAAAAAACGAAAGATCTGAAATCAGGCTAAAAGCAATTGCCTTGGCCGCTATACATCGCAAGGAAAAATGCTCTAGCATGCAGACACATTGCTTGCTCCGCGGAACACCTAAGGATGTCGCGTCACAAAACCGAAGACCGATTCCTTTCCCGACGGTCGCTCCTCAAGACCCTGGGGTTGGCGCCCCTGATTCTCCGTCCCTCACCATTTCTCGGATCTTCGCTCGTTTTCAGATCTCCTGCACCCGCGGAGGACGTAAACCGCGAGTTTCCGTTCTCCGACGCGCGTCTCGTCCCGCACTATCCGGCAAAGTCTCCGCTGGAGGATGTTCTCCGCCTGGTCGCTCCCGGTACTGACGGATATGTAACTGAAAAGTATGCATTCGAGATCGAGACGATTCTTGCCCGGTGGAGTGAAGCCCTTCGCGCGTCCCCCAAAAACCTGGCAAGCATCGAAGACGCGCTCGACACTTCCCTTGAAGCGTCTTCGCTGGTCCCGTCGAAGCAGACCGTGCTGCGCTCAGCAAATGGCATCGATTGCAGCCGGCGAACCTTTGCCGGGAATTTGGTAACAGGGCGAGACCACTTTCTCGAACAACTCCGAGGTTGGCTAGGCTCGCTCTCTCGACTGGAAACCGTGGAGTTCGAGGTCACCGGTATTGAAGAGATTAGTAGCGCTCCTCTGGCAATGCGCCTGGATATTCGCTACGACCTGGTGGCACAGCGGGATCAGACACAACGCGAAGAACGAGTCGGTTATTGGCGTACCGAGTGGTTGCGCGCTGAGTCAGGTGCATGGAAAGCACGGCGCTGGGAAGCCAGCGAGGAAATATTGAGCGTGGCCCATGGACCGGCGTTCCTCGATGTTACTACCCAGGTGCTCGGTCACGTGGAATCGTATGAGAAGCAGATGCTTCGCGGCTCCGACTACTGGCGCACCGTTCTCGACGGGGCGTGCGGGATCGATGTTTACGGGAACAACGGCCTCGCGGTAGGTGATTTCGACAACGATGGCTTCGATGACCTGTACGTCTGCCAGCCCTCAGGACTACCGAACCGGCTTTACCGCAATCGTGGCGATGGCACGATGGAGGACGTAACCGAAAAGGCTGGAGTAGGAGTACTGGACAGCACGGCGTGCGCCCTGTTTGCCGACTTCCAGAACAGGGGACGCCAGGACCTTCTCGTCGTCTGCGGCAGCGGCCCCCTGCTCTTCATGAACCAGGGGGATGGAACCTTCTCTCTGAAACGGGACGCGTTCAAGTTCGAATCCCCGCCTCAAGGCACATTCACGCACGCGGCCATCGCGGACTACGATGGCGACGGACACCTGGATGTTTACTTTTGCCTGTACAGCTACTACCTGGGTCTCGATCAATATCACTACCCTGTTCCCTACTTCGACGCCCGCAACGGTCCGCCTAATTTCCTCTTCCACAACGAGGGTGACGGCACCTTTGTGGACAAGACAAAAGCGGCTGGACTGGATGCGGAAAATGACCGCTATAGCTTTGCCTGCGCCTGGGGCCATGCCAGATCGGGGAACGCGCCCGATCTCTACGTGGCCAACGATTTCGGACGAAGCAATCTATACCGAAACAACGGCGATGGCACATTCAACGCGGTTTCAAGCGATGCCCACGTAAACGATGCAGGGGCAGGGATGAGTGCCGCCTGGTCTGATTGCGACAACGATGGGAAGCAGGACATCTATGCCGCAAACATGTGGTCGCCAGCAGGGCAAAGAGTTTCAAGCCAGGCGCGATTTCAACAGAATGCGCCCAAAGCTATCCGAGAGCTCTACCAGCGGCATGCGCGTGGGAATTCTCTCTATCGGAACCAGGGCGATGGAAAATTCTCGAATGTAAGCCAGCAGGCCGGAGTCGAAATGGGCCGGTGGTCTTGGTGCTCAGACTTCTGGGATTTCGATCACGATGGCTACCCTGACCTCTATATCGCGAATGGTTATATTTCCGCGTCCGACGGCAGCGATCTTTCCAGCTTCTTCTGGAGGCAGGTGGTCGGGAAGTCTCCAGAAGATTCCACGCCATCGTTGGCCTACGAGCATGGATGGAATGCGCTCAATGAATTGATTCGTTCTGATCGCACCTGGAATGGCTACGAACGGAACGTGATGTTTGCGAACAACCACGATGGCACATTCAGCGAAATCTCGGGCATTGTTGGTCTGGATTTCCCCGAGGACAGCCGATCGTTTGTTCTTGCCGATTTGAACCGCGATGGGCGATTAGAAGTCATTCTTAAAAACCGCAACGCGCCCCAGCTACGCATTCTGCACAATGCGATGAAAGACCTCGGTTCATCCATCGTTTTTCGGTTAAGAGGAAACAAGAGCAACCGCGACGCGATCGGAACGGCAATTACCATCGAAGCAGGCACGCTTCGGCAGACCAGGTATCTGCAGGCGGGTTCCGGCTTTCTCGCTCAACATTGCAAAGAAGTCTTCTTCGGCCTTGGCAAGGCAGATGGCGTCGTCGATGCAACCGTCCAGTGGCCAGGCGGGCTTACGCAGAAGTACAGCAATCTGCCGGTAAACCATCGAATCGAACTCGACGAAGGCTCTCCTGTATTCGCGGCCAAGCCCTTTGCGAGCCCAACACAAGCCTGGGCACAAGCAGGCGTTGCACCCAGGGTGGAACCGCTGCCTTCTCAGATCGAGACATGGTTGATTGAACCGCTGAAGGCGCCGGAGTTCTCTCTGCCCGATCTCACCGGCACTGCGCGTGAGCTCAAGAGTCTGCGGGGCCGGCTTGTACTACTGAACTTCTGGACGGCCTCTGCGCCAGGCTGCGTCAGCCAACTGAATCTCTTTGCGCAGCACCGGCAGGCTTTGGCTGCGCACCAGTTGGAGATTGTGGCGGTGAATGTCGATGATTCGTCAGAGTTGGAGAAAGCGAAGGCACTTGCTTCGCAGCAGAAGCTCCTCTTTCCCGTGCTGTTCGCCACGCCGGATGTGGCGGGCGTTTATAACATCATCTACCGTTACTTATTCGATCGCCGCAGGGATCTACCTATTCCGGCTTCGTTTCTTCTCGATAAAGACGGCATGATCGTCAAGCTGTATCAGGGGGCGGTGGAACCGCAACGCCTGCTCCAAAATCTGAGCAGCATGCCACTGACTGCGGCCGAGCGAATGCGCAAAGCGCTTCCCTTCAATGGCGTGCGATACGGAGATGCACTCCAGCGCAATGACTTTACTTATGGTGTTGCGTTGTTCCAGCATGGCTACCTCGATCAGGCGGCGGAATCCTTTGCGCAGGTGATCGCCACCAAGCCGAACGATCCAGAAGGCTATTACAACCTGGGCACCCTTCATCTCAGGCGAAACGATCTTGTGCAGGCAAAGTCCTATCTGCAGCAAACGTTGAAGCTACGCCCCAATTACCCCGAAGCATGGAACAATCTCGGTATGATCGCGGCGCAGCAAGGACAGGTCGACGAGGCTATCCAGAACTTTCAACAATCTCTTCTGCTGCGGCCAGGCTACGCTACAGCCCTCGAGAATATGGGGAATATTTACCGGCGGCAGAAGTCTTTTGATAAGGCGCAGGAATTTCTGGACCAGGCGCTCGCCATTCAACCAGACGATCCAGAAATCAACTACAGTCTCGGCATGCTCTATGCGCAGCAGGGACGAATGCAGCACGCGTCAGACTATCTGCAGCGCGCAATCGAATTGCGTCCCGACTATCCCGAAGCACGGAATAATCTTGGTGTTCTCTTCGTGCGGGCGCAGGACTATGGGAAGGCCGAAGAGCAATTCAAGACCTGCATCGACGTAGCGCCAAACTTCGATCAGGCTTACCTCAACCTTGCGCGACTCTATGCCCTACGGGGCGATAAGGCGCAAGCAAGAGACGCATTGCAGCGGCTGCTTGCGTTACAGCCCCAGAACACGACGGCCAGGCAGGCGCTGGAGATGTTGCAGTGATGGTCTCGCGCATTTCGCCAAGAGCCGCGGGGATTGCCCTGGCCATCGTACTTTTTGCCGCCACAGCATTTTCGTTTGGACAGCAGACTTCAAGAGGCTCCGCAAAGCCGGCGGATCCGGCACCTAGCCTACCTCTGATTCGCGCTTACCTACAAACGCATCGGGTCACGGAAGCATTGCGCATGGTTGCGGCGCTCTCTGCACAACACAAGGCGGACGTGCAGGTACATCTATCTCTTGGCGTTTTGCTGGCTTCAGAGATGCAGTACAAGGCTGCTCAACTGGAACTGGAAAAGGCTGACGCCTTGCAGCCCGCAACATTCGAAATCCTCTTTAACCTCGGTCAGGTATTGCTTCGCAGCGGCGAATTTGCCAGGGCAGAACTGGTGCTGAACAGGGCACTCAAGCTGAAACCGGAGTCTCCAGAGACGCTTTATCTGCTGGCGGAGGTACTGGCCAATGAGTCGAGACCGATGGATGCACTCGCTCTGCTGGTTCGTGCTCACAAAATAGCGCCCGAAAATATGGACGTGGTTTTGTTGATGGCCCGGATCAGCATTTCGCAGCGCTATTACGAAGATGCGATACCACTTCTCGAAGCAGGCCTTACCATCGCGCCGCAGCGCACCGATCTTCGCGCCGCGCTGGGCGAAAGCTATCTCATGGCCGACCAGGTAGACAAGGCGATCGACGACTTCAAGCAACTGATCGCCACGGCACCTACCGTACGTTCCTACACTTTTCTCGGACTTGGGTATCAACGCCTGGGCCGCTTCGAAGAAGCGAAACAGGCCTTCCAGGAAGGCCTTAAGCTCGATCCACACAACAGTGAGTGCCTGTTCCATCTAGGCTTTATTTCCGAACGCCAGGGAGACACGGCCGCAGCAGAAGCCAGGTTCCGTGAGGTCTTGCGCGCAAAGCCTGACTACCCTGACGCGCTATTGGAACTAGCCAATCTCCAGACCGCCGCGCAGAAGCTTCCCGAGGCGGCTGCTCTGCTTCGCAAGTATGTACAGGTCAGTCACAATCCTGCGACGGGCTACTACAAGCTCGCCATGGTGGAGAGAAGTTTACATCAGACGGCGGCCGCCGACCGCGATCTGAGCCTCTTTCAAACATCATCGAAACAGGTTTCCGGCGGGCAATTTCCCAATGAACACCTTTTTGATTATCTGGATAGCCGCGCAAAGCTTGCTCCTCGCGCTCGCGCGGAAGGCGACATAGCTGAAATCAAACAACAGCTCAAAGAGCACCCCGATCAACCGCAAGGCCTCTACTTGCTCACCGAGGCCTATCTGAAAACAGGCCAGGTAGCAGACGCAAAGAGCACGCTTGCGCAGCTCGATAGGTTGAGCAGCAACGACTACCGCACGATGACAGGAGAGGGCGTGCTGCTGGCTCGCTACCGTCTTTACGACGATGCTATTCAGCATTTCCAGGCCGCGCTCCAGTTAAGTCCCACCGCGGACGAAGTGCGATTCGACCTCGCGGACGCCTATTTCGGTAAGGGCCGTTACGCCGACACACTCGCTGCGCTGAATACAGTTTCTGAAGAAGGACGCAAAGATGACGCCTACCTTGCTCTGCTGGGAGACACCTATGCGCACCTCCGCGAGACCGCCCGCGCAAAGGAGATTTTCCGCGACGCCATCCGCCGCAATCCAGACAATGATCAGGATTATCTTTCGCTTGCCCTGCTCGAGCTTCGCGAACATGACGTTGTGGTGGCCAAAGCGACGCTGCTCGCCGGGCAGGCACGCGTCCCTGGCTCCGGCAAACTCTTGTGGGGTTTGGGACTTGCTTCCGCACTCGGCGGAAATACGGCAGAAGCGGAGACACAACTCGAGCGTGCGGTCGATATGCTTCCCGAGTGGCCGGGTAGTTATTCGACCTTAGGTGTTTTCTACTTTCAAACAGGCCAGATTGAGAAAGCCAAAGAAGTGCTCGATCGCTTCAAGAACAGCAACGATGCGGGCGCCCTCAACATCAACCGGATTGAAGAGGTGTTGGCAAAAGCGCCTCCAACTTCTCCAAAAGCAAACGAGCCGATGACCGCGGCAAACAAACAGCAGTTGCTGCAGTTGGCGCTATCGCTCGCAGATAGGACGCTCTAGAACGTGATCGGTCAGATCATTGCTGTCAAAGAAGGTGCGGGGGGTGTGCGGCACCGATTTCTCCAAGGCGCCGAGCCGATGAGGCAGTGCGCGCAGGGTCGAAGTCTGTCTCTATAATCATCGCAATCTATGAATTTTCCACGACGGCGTTTTCTCGGCTCATCGCTCTTCATGCTTGGCGGCACTTTGTTAGAGACTTTGACGACGCCACTGTGGCGCTGGAAAGATCCCAGGCTGGTAGCCGCCGCCGTAGCAGCTCCCACTACCTCCCCCGTTCAGTATGTCGATGTGGCGCAGAAGGCTGGCTTGACGGTTCCGAACGTATGGGGCGGCATTGACCACAAGCGATCGATCATTGAAGCCAAGGGGAGCGGCCTCGCATTTTTCGATTACGACAACGATGGCTGGCTCGACATCTACCTCACCAACGGAGATCGCCTCGACGCACAGTGGCCCGCGGGCAAGGCTCCGGCTTCGCAGTTATACAAGAACAATCGCGACGGCACGTTTACCGACGTGACAGACAAATCAGGCCTGCGCCGCGCCGGCTGGCAGACCGGCGTGTGTGTTGGTGATTACAACAACGATGGCTGGGACGATCTGTTCTGCTGCTTTTGGGGGCACAACATCCTCTTCCACAACAACGGCGACGGCACCTTTACCGATGTAACCCACAAAGCAGGGCTCGATCAGCCACATGTGCGCTGGGGAGCGGGTTGTGCGTTTCTCGACTATGACCGTGATAGCCATCTGGATCTTTTCGTCTGCAACTACCTCAAGCTGGATCCGGCGACGATTCCCACCGCCGGCAACACGAGCTATTGCCAATGGAAAGGTGTGCCGATCATGTGCGGCCCGCGCGGTCTGCCCGGCGATACCAACATTCTTTACCACAACAACGGCGACGGCACGTTTACCGACGTCTCAGAGAAAGCAGGCATCCTGAAGCCGGGGCCACGCTACTCCATCACCGCCGTCTCCTACGATTTCGACAATGACGGCTGGCCCGATATTTACGTAGCTGTCGACTCCGAACCAAGCATCCTGTTCAAGAATAACCACGATGGCACATTCACCGATATTGCTGTCATGGCCGGGTGCGCTTATAGCGATAACGGGCACGAGCAAGCAGGCATGGGTGTCGCCGTGGCGGACTACGACTGTGATGGCTGGTTTGATATTTTCAAGACCAACTTTGCGGATGACACCTGTAACCTGTACCACAACAACGGCGACGGAACCTTCAGCGATGTGACATTCCCTGCCGGCACGGGAGTCAACAACCGCTATGTCGCCTGGGGCTGTGGTTTCGTCGACTACGACAATGACGGCTGGCCAGACATCATCCAGATCAACGGCCATGTCTACCCCGAGATCGACAAATACAACTTCGGCCAGACCTTCAAGAATCCGCGACTCGTATACAAGAATCTGGGCAACGGCCATTTCAAGGATGTATCGCAGGAAATGGGTCCCGGCATCAGTGAGCATTTTTCCAGCCGTGGCGCCGCATTCGGAGACTACGACAACGACGGTGACGTCGACGTACTGGTCCTGAACATGAATGACCTGCCCTCTCTACTGCAGAACGAGGGTGGCAACAAACAGAACTGGATCAAGATCAAGCTGATTGGCACGCAATGCAATCGCACGGCGATCGGAGCTCGTGTGCGCGTCATCACGGGGAAACACGCACAGATGGATGAGGTTCACAGCGGGGACAGCGTGATGTCGCAGTCAGACCTGAGGCTTCATTTCGGGCTCGGCAAAGCGGAGACAATCGATTTAATTGAAGTGAAATGGCCGACTACGCAGAAGACGGAAAAATTTACCCAGGTGAAAGCGAATCAGATCATCACCATCCGCGAAGGCACGGGCATCGTCTCAGCTCCCAACCCGGGGCATGCAAAGAACGGCGACAGTTCTCATTCGTAACTGTTGAAGATCGCCGCCGTCTGTTATCTCTTCCGCACCGCCGCGGTCGATTGGCGAATCACCAGTTCCGCTTGAACGATATGGGTCACTCCCTGGTTTTGTCCGCGCTGGCTGGCGGTATACAGGGAATTGAACGCGAACTCCGCAATGGCCGGGCGCGACACGCGTATGGTCGTCAAAGGCGGTGACATAAAGCTGCTGAGGGCGATGTCATCGAAGCCCACGACGGAAATATCGTCGGGGACACGCAGGCCATCCGCATAGGCAGCGCCCATCACGCCAATTGCTGTCAAATCGTTAGAAGCCAGCACGGCCGTAGGCTGTACCCGCAGCTTTAGTAACTGGAGCATCGCGGCGTAGCCCCCATCGAAACGATGATTTCCGACCCGAATGAATTCATCTCTGCATTCCACCTTCTTACGTCGCAGCGACTCAATAAACGCATTCAGCCGCATTCCGGCGGAAACAAGATTGGACGGGCCACTGACAAAAGCGATTTTTCTGTGGCCCAGCCCGATCAAGTGATCGATTGCCTGATCGACACCGCTGTCGTACTCCAGCGAGATATTGCTTATCCCTTCCCCTGCAGAGCCGGTATCGAGAAATACGATCGGGATTCCACGGCCGTTCAGCATCTGGATCAGTTCCGGATCCATTTCTGAAGTCATGATGGCAACGCCGTCCACCTTGCGCTCGAGCATACGGCGCACACAGATCTCCATGCGGTCTGCCTGGTAATCCGTGTTGGCAATCAGCACTTCATGGCCGTGTTCTACCGCGAGGCGCTCGAAGCTTTTAACCAGTTCCGGGAAAAATGGATTCTCGATATCGGAGATGATCAGGCCATAGATAAAGCTCTTGCCGGTACCCAGGGTGCGCGCGTGCGTGTTTGGGTAGTAGCCAGTGCGCTCGATGGCGGTTCGCACACGCTTTTCTGTTCGTGGATCAACGGTGGCCGTACCGTTCACCACGCGGGAGACGGTTGCTGTAGAGACGCCGGCGTACTTGGCAACTTCCCTGATGTTCATGCGCTGTGATTGGCGTGTACTGGCACTCAAAAAGAGCGGCTTGGGAGTTCGCTCGCAGCCGTGCAACGGATCCGTCGCGTAATTAGCGCGGTCTCATTTTCGTTCGATCATACACCGAAAGATCGCCGGGAGAGCATCGTTCGGTCAGAGGTTGCCGTAGGTTATAGAATGCGGACGCGCTACTTCTTCAACAGAGCATCTAACCCTGCCTGGGCAATTTGCTCGTCAATTTCAGACTTGGCGCCACTGGCGGCAATTCCCCCGAGGAGTTGCCCTTCCACTTTGACCGGGAGTCCCCCCTGGTTCGGGAAGTACTCAGGAAATGCGAGGTCTTCGACGTTGCCCTTCTTCACCGATTCAGCCGCGTCTTTCGATGGACTCCCGTAGGCAGCGGCATGCCTGGCCTTTCTTTGAGCAAACTGCAAAGTGTTGAGTGATGCGCCGTCTCCCTTTTCCAGAAACAGCAGGTTGCCACTCTCATCGACGATGCAAATGGTTACGTCCACGTTGAGTTCCCGGGCTTTTGCTTCCGCGGCGGCAACCATGGTCTTGATGGCAGGCAGGTTCAGATATTTCTTGCTGGGGAGGTCGCTTGCGTACGTGGTGACTACTGGAAGAAGCAGCACGGCTAACAGCTTAAACACTCGAACACCTCCCCAATGCGCTTTAGTAAGCTTTAGTGAGCCGGTGAAGGGGCCGCGTGCTGCCCCTCAAGAACGACAAGGAACTGCTTCACCTCGCGCCGCTGCCGCTCGACCACATCTGCCTGCTGTTTTTCGATTTGATCATGAAGCTGAAATTCCTGCCTGGCTTTTTCCGAATCTCCCATGCGATCGTAGGCCACACCCAGACGGTAGTGAGCCTCGCCTAACTGCGGATTCGCTTCAATCGCCTTGTTGTAATAGCCGACTGCCTTTTCGGGAGCGTGTTGGGCCGCCGCCAGTATGCCTAATTGCAGGTAGCCTTCGGCGCAGTGATTATCGATAGCCACCGCTTTGCCGAGAAGCATCTCTACCTGCTGCAAGGCAGCGGGATCTGGCGGTTGTGACTGCCGCTTCAAGATGGCCATGGCATAGAAATAGTTCGCCATGGAATTTTCTGGTTGCTGCTGTACGAACCTCGCCAGCTTTGGCTCAATGCACGGCAAGGGTGAAGGGGCAGCCAGTTCGATTTTGCCCATGAACAGGTAGGGCTCTTCCGCTGCGGAGTTCAAGTCTGAAGCCTGACAGAGACTGGCTGCCGCCTCATCGTAGAGGGCGCCGGCAAACTGAGCCGTTCCCAGTGCCGTTAACATTCTGGCGGAGTCCGGATGCGTCGTCGCCCCACTCTTGAAAACCTCCACTGCTTGCCACACTGCCCGGTGCAGCAATAACTCCGATCCCCAGGCGAAGTAGTTTTGCTCACTGGGATCCAGCCGAACGGCTTGCTCATCCTGGTGCACGGCGGCCAGGGGATCGCTCATCTTCTCGTCCATCTCTCCCAAGAGCCGGTGCAGGTCTGCGGAGTCCTGCTTCGACAGCATTTTCTCGACATGGTCACGAGCCTGTGCGAGATCGCCCGTTTCCTCATAGGCAATGGCCAGATCGCGCTCGTTACCGCGATGCGCGGGATCGAGCGAATAAGCTGCGCGAAGGAGGGGGACAGCATCCTGATACCTGCCGGCATGGAGATACAGTTCCCCAAGTTGATGGTTCGCCTCAAAGCTGCCGGGCGCGCCGGCAAGTGCCAACCGGAGTCTACTTTCCGACTGGACAAATTCCTTCGCGGCATTGCTGCCAGCCGATGTTGAGTTTTCTGCGCCCTTCGCCTTCAGAGCAAGCGTTTCCCTCGCCAGATCTTCGCTCGTCCGCAACGTGGAATCGGAACCGTGGCCGCCCACTGCAGTCCAATCGGTCACGCCCGCAACGGTGAAATTCGGCTTGTCGGCAAACTCCATGGTTGGCGTGGAAGAGGCTGCCGAGGTACTGGAATCCTCATCGAGTAAGATGCTGACCTGTTTTTGGGTTGCAGAGGACTCTGCGTCGACATGGTACGAGCGGCTATGCAGACCAGGCTTCTCCGCGCTCAGCGTATAGCTCCCGGCCGGGAGAGCGGGAAATGTGAACAGACCATCCCCATGGGTTGATATCTCCGGGAACCGCGCATCAGACTGGCCGGCTAGCCGCACCCATACGCCGCTCACTGCTTTGCCGGCGGAATCGCTTACCTTGCCCTGAATTCGAGCACGAGGTGGAGCACGCAATGCTCAGGCCGGGCAGAGCTCCGTGCTGAGCAAAACTGCCTGGAGAGGTGACGCTTACCAGCAGAGCCATCAAGGCAAGAAAGGATGGGAGAGACCGGTCATTCCTGGCTTCAGACGTACACGAGGATCCAGCAGAACGTTTCACAGGGCGACCAGACTCTTACTATTCCAGACATACTACAACGTTCGCTTTTGACCCGGGTCACAGGGAAGGCTCAAGTGCCGTTTACACGTCAACTTTCTCATTCTGCAGGACGTAAAGTCCTGATAGCCCGTTGACTTTCTTCGTCATGGGCCGAGGCTTAGCTTAAAGGACGCAGCGAGAACTCCCCCGGTTCTTCCCAATCGATAGTCACGTATGCAGCCAAATTTCGGTGAGAATGCCGTTCAGACGCCCACCCCGGTTCGGGTAAACTACACGGTAGCGCCCTTCGCTCACACCTGATTGCGCGTTCGCGATAAAGAACGCCTGCGTACCATCGCACCGTTTCCTGATCTGCAAACATCTATAGGGAAGACAAAACAAAGAGGCAGCCCGCGTTATGCCGTTAGCGTTCGATTTTTTTCTGCATTATGCCTACATCATCCTTTTTCTCTGGGTGATGGGGGAGCAGCTAGGCGTACCCGTGCCGAGCATGCCCCTGCTGCTGGCTGCAGGCACGTTAACCGCAACGCACAGATTATCCCTCCCCCTGATCGTGCTTTCCGCGATGACCGGTTGTTTTGTCAGCGATTCCCTCTGGTATCTGCTGGGAAAGCGCTTTGGCAGCGCCATGGTGAAACTGGTGTGCAAGCTCTCGTTTGAGCGCTCCACTTGTGTTCGCAAAACCGAGGACTACTTCACCAGGTACGGCGAACAGTCACTGCTGGTAGCCAAGTTTATCCCTGGACTGGGAACGGTCGCGGCACCCATCGCCGGCCAGACCGGGATGCGGTATCGGGTGTTTCTGGCTTACGACCTGGCCGGCGCCCTGTTCTGGGCGGCAACCGTTACCCTCGTCGGACGCTTCTTTGGCGATGTGCTCAAGACGCATCCCGGGGCGCTTACCTGGACCGGACACTTCGCCGGTGCGTTGTTCCTGCTCGCCATCGCCGGTCTGCTGGGTTACCGCATTTGGAAGCAACAAGCCTTTCTCAAGCAGGTGCGTACCTCGCGGCTTAACCCTCAGGAACTGAAGCACATGCTCGACAGCGGACAAAATCCATACATCGTCGACTTGCGCCACCCGCTCGATTACCTGCCCGACCCACGGGTATTACCCGGCGCCCTGCGCCTTTCGCCGGAGACGTTGATGGAGCGGAGTGGGGAGATTCCGCGCGATCGTGACGTGATTCTCTATTGCACCTGCCCCAGCGAGGCTACGGCGGCAAAAATGGCGATGAAGCTCAGGCAGAACGGAATCTACCGCGTGCGTCCACTGCTTGGGGGTTTCGACCAGTGGAAGAAGCTTGGCTATCCGTTGGAGCAGTACGAGGAACAGCCAGCGAATATTGCCTCATCGTCTTCACCTTTCGCACCGTTATCCGTACAAGGCTGATTGACGAAGTCGATACACCCACGGAGAACTGCGGCACTCGCTGCGGCGCCTCGGCGCCAACCGCGTCACAATCGATAGGTAACGGGCGTTCTGTAAGGAAAAGGACAAGTCACCCTTCCGGGGATTGGCCCCTGGGAGAGTGTCGTGCTACTTTGCCCATGTCACGGTGGCGCTTTATCAGAGTGGGCGGCGTGACCCTGCAGAATCGGGAGAGGCATTATGGCTTTTACAGAGACGTATCATTGCGATGTCTGCGGTAAACCGCGGGGAGAGGCTGAAGACTGGTGGCTGGGAATGACCGAACCAGCTGCGCTCATTCCCAAGACTCCCGAGCTCCCAATGCTCAAGGTCACTCCATGGGATGTAATGCTCTCGCACGCAGCCAACGTGCGGCATCTATGCGGTGCTCGTTGCGCCCAGACACTGATGGATCGCTGGATGCGCGGCGAATAGCACTCGCAGTCCCGTGCCCCAGCTAAGAACGACAAAAGCTGAGGGCGCCCATTTCAAGCCTTCCGGTTGGCTTGAGCGGGCAAAGAATCCCGAGTTCGCCCTGGAAACGTCTTCGACAGAACGCAGGGACCCAATCTCACCTCTTGTTTCTCTGCACCCGGATAGTATGGTGTTGAGGCGCTGCAACTGAAGCGGCGTGGAGACGGCATTGGCATACGACGACCTTAGAGCTTGGATCAAGGCGCTCGACAGAGCGGGCGAACTGAAGCACATCCGAGAGGCCGTGGACCCCATTCTCGAAATGACCGAGATCACCGACCGCGTGTCCAAATCGGGCAAGACTGCTGACACCAAGGGCGGCCCGGCGCTGTTGTTTGAAAACGTGAAGGGATACCCAGGCAGCCGCGTGTTGATGAACCAGTTCGGCAGTGAGCGGCGCATGAAGCTGGCTCTCAACGTGGACAGCCTGGATGACGTGGCAGGCCGCATTTCAGCACTGCTGCAGCTCAAATCGCCCGAAGGCCTTCTGGAAAAGTTGAAGATGCTGCCTACGCTTCAGGAAGTGGGCCGCTTTTTTCCCCGCACCGTCACCGCCAAAGACGCGCCCTGCAAAGAGGTGATTCTGCGGGAGGACTTCAGTGTTCTCGACTTCCCTGTTCTGCAGTGTTGGCCGTTTGACGGCGGCCGCTTCATTACCCTGCCCTGCGTAGTCACCCGCGACCCCAGGAGCGGCAAACGCAACATGGGCATGTACCGCATGCAGGTTTACGACGGGCAAACCACGGGCATGCACTGGCAGCGGCAAAAAGTAGCCGCAGAGCATGTGCGCGAGCGGTTGCGCGCCGCAGCCGCCGCGGACGCTGGCGTCAATGCCAGCGCAGCACGCGTACGTGTGATGGCCGAAACGTCAGGAGGCGTGACAAGGCCGACGGATGCGCTGGGTGGGTTACCCCCGATCGCGTTCGCACAAACCAAAGACCGCCGGCTCGAAGTAGCGGTGGTGATCGGTACTGACCCGGCGACCACTTTCTCCGCCATCGTGCCCGCACCGCCTGAAGTGGAAGAGTTCGTCATCGCCGGCTTCCTTCGCCAGGCGCCAGTAGAGCTGGTTAAGTGCGAAACCGTAGATCTGGAAGTACCGGCACATGCCGAGATCGTTCTCGAAGGTTACGTCGAGTTGGACGAGCTGCGCATGGAAGGCCCCTTCGGCGACCACACCGGCTTCTACACCATGGAAGAGGAGTACCCGGTCTTCCATATCACCTGCATCACCCATCGCAAGGATCCAGTCTATGCTGCGACCATCGTTGGCAAGCCCCCCATGGAAGATGCATGGATGGGCAAAGCAGTCGAGCGTATTTTTCTGCCGTTGATGCGGCTGACTATACCCGAAATTGTGGATATCAACCTACCGGTCGAGGGCGTGTTCCATAACCTGATGATCGTCTCTATCCGTAAGAGCTATGCCGGCCAGGCGCGCAAGGTCATGCACGGCATCTGGTCGTTGGGCCAGGCGATGTTCACTAAGTGCATCATCGTTGTGGATGAGGACTGTGACGTGCAGGACGTGGGTGAAGTAACACTGCGCGTGGCCAACAACATCGACCCTGAACGAGACATCCAGTTCACGCTGGGCCCCGTGGACTCACTCGACCATGCTTCCCGGCTGCCCAACTACGGCAGCAAGATGGGCATTGACGCCACCCGTAAATGGCAGGCGGAAGGCTTTACGCGCCCATGGCCGCAAATGCTCACGATGGATACAACCACGCGCACGCGGGTGGATGCCATTTGGAAGAAGCTGGGCCTGGACTAGCTTGGATTAGTTTGGACTAGCCTGTGTTTGACCAGCGCCGGCCTCGCCGCCCCAAATCTCCTCCTTTATGCTGATGAGAGGGGCGACTAGCAGAGGACTAGCAGCCAGATGCGAGAGGAAATCGGACGCTTCTTCCGTAAACTTGGGCGGCGTAGGCTGGGCTCGCGCAAACAAGCCGACTGGCCTCTCATGGAGCAGGGCCAATACCGCAACTACCGCGCCATCCACCCCTTCGATGAGCACTTTGGCGTCGATACCAGCGGGCTTATTTACGAACTGCCTTCCGGCCATCCGCACGATGTATACAACAATGGTTACTTTGCCGTAGCCCCGTCGGTTTTTCACGCAGTCATGAATGCTCTATGCGAGCGGCTGAACCTGGACTGCGAGCGCTTTACCTTTGTGGATGTAGGATCAGGCAAAGGCCGGGCACTTCTGCTGGCTTCCGATTATCCCTTTCGAGAAGTCATCGGCATTGAGCTTTCACCAGAACTCAATCGTATCGCTCGATCGAACATCGCGCGTTACCTGCGCGCCAGCCGCCAACCGCGACCGCCTGTCGTTTCCACGCGCGGCGATGCTACTGCGTTCGCCTGGCCGCAAGGCCCACTTGTTGTCTACATGTGGAATGCTTTCGAAGAACCCGTCATGCGGCAGATGTTCGCCAACCTCGAAGCATCCCTCCTGGAGCAGCCGCGCGATCTGTACCTGATCTATATGCATCCAGAACTGGAGTCGATGCTGGGAGAGATACCCTGGCTTAAACCCCTGTGGCGTGAAGAGTTTGCCATGAGCGAAGAGGATTATGCAGCGTGGGCCTTCCCGTCTCATGCCGAGGTTTGCGCTGCCTATCAATGGGATGCCGCGGGGCTCCAAACCAAAGTTTAAAGACTCAGGTGACCATCGCCCAAAAGTTCGCCGGTATACAACGAACGGGTCACTTCCCGATGCTAGGATTTTCTTGAATCAAGGGACGCCGCTTTCGAAAGACGCGTTGGACCGTACCCGCATCAGGCTTTGCGCAGTCTTTGAAACATTTCTCTCGTTGCCGTTCCCCACCCCCAGGGAGCCCGGTCGAGATAGTTAACGATCTGCCACACCGTCTGCCTCTGAATGGATCAAAAACGGAAGATTGCCCGGTACCCCCAGCCGAGCGGAAAAGAAGAGATCCGATGCTTCGAACTGGGTGCCTCCGACGCTTCATTCGTACCACGGGCCTGTGCCTGCTGATTAGCGCGACCGCTTGTGCTGTGACCTGCGCGCAGGATCTGGGTGGCCCTTACTCAAGCCCCAAGGCCTTCACGGGGTTCGTGGAATACTCAAACGACTCGAGCCACATACTGATAGGCTACGCAACGGGACGCAAGATTACCGCGTTAGGAGCCGGTTTTGAACGGCGCACGTTCCTCCACAATGGCATGGCGGGTTCGCTGACCGCTGAGATCCGGCCGCTGATGACCGTTACCGATCCCACGATGAAGGGCTTCAAGCTGGAGTTCCCCGAACAACCGGCGTACTCAGGCGTGGTCACGTTCACATCGCCAATTCCGGTGGACAATCCCGTATCGGGCAAACCCCTGAATGTCATCCTAGTGACGCAGAACCAAGCCTTCACCGGAACGGCAACCTATATCGGCGGCACGCGTTCCACATTCGTCACCGCGATCAGTCCACTGGGATACAAGCTCAACCTGCTTCCGCACAAGCGTATCCAGCCGTTTGTGACGGGTCTCACCGGCGTTGTGTTCGCTCCCCGGGATATTCCGGTATTCAACAGCTCTTCGTTCAACTTTACGTTCGAGCTCGGAGCAGGATTGGAAATCTTTCAGACGCACACCCGCTCCTGCCGGATGGAGTATCGCTACCATCATCTTTCGAACGCCGACAGAGGCAACGTAAATCCAGGGATCGATTCTGGCGTAGTCAAAGTGACGTATTCATTTGGACGCTAAGCGCGATGCTGGCGCTTAACAGCCAGCATCACCGCCCGTTCCTAGAACCCGCCAATATCCAAACCAAACTTGGGAGCAGTATTGGTTCCGGTGATTTTGACCGGAATCTCCGCCCCCGATCCTTTCTTATGAAAGAACGGATCCGCCACTTTCAACATCCAGCTCTTCCAACGAGACGCGACCATCTGCGATAGCTTTGCCTGGGTCCTCACCTTGCCAGTGAAGTCGAACCTTCTCCCATCCAGCGAATACACACCAGACAATCGCACCGTTGCCCCCGGCATGGCGTAGTTCAGATTCTGCAAATCCAGCTTGCCACTCCCCATTTGGAATTTGCCAGTCATGAGGGAACTCACATCCTGAGCTCCAGGCTTGGCTTCTTTTGGATACCCCTCTGCACGCAGACTGAGCATGTCGACCTTGTCCTGCACGTCCACATTCGTGAAGTGAATTTGCTTCAGTGTGAAGTTCCCATTCAAACTAAGCTTCTGAGGCACGCTCTCCTTACCAGGGCGGATATGGAGTTTTGTCTTCATCCGCAGGGCGCCCGTCATCACGACCGGTTGCGTCTTAACGGCTAGCTCGAGAAAATCCTGAATCCGCCCTGCAGGAACATCGACATCCAGATCGATGATGTGCCCCTTACCCTTCACGTTGATCACAGCGCCGCTACAGGAGAAATCCGACCCACCCAACTTTGCCTGCACTGGCTGCAGATAGGTGTCGCCGCTGGTGCCGTCCACGATGGCAGAAAATGTCGTGTAAAGCGGGACGGGGTGGTTCGCGGTATCCAACCAAAAGTTCGGTACGTCTGCCGTCCCCTCTACCTGGATGCGGTCGAGCTGACCGGTAAAGCCGCCTACGGAATGCAGCATGCCCCCAATGCCCTTGATGGTGTTGAGGTCAGCACGGTCAAACGTGTATTTGCCAGTAACCGTCGATTCTCCCGGGCTTTCCGTATTCCACGGACCAAATGTACCTACGGCGTGTATATCGCCTTTGGGAATGGCATTGGTCAGAGTAGCGTCATAAGGCGAAGCAAATTTGGGGCCGAGGTCTTTCAGCACGATGTGCTTCAGGTCGAAAATCTTCGGATCCTTATTCGGCTTGTCGGTCTCGATTACGAGTTGAGAATCATCGGCCACGATCTGGTCCACGGCGATTGTGATCTTGCCCTTTTTCCTGGGCTTCGTGTCCTGCTGGCGCATGGCCTTGGGTGGAATATGGATCGCCAGCCCCTGCACATGAACGGTATGCACATGCGTCGGTTTGAGGAAAAAGCCGACGAGTCCGGCGTGAAAGTCGAATTCCTGAATCGCGATGAGGGGATTTTTAGCCCCTGCGGCCACAACATCATCGGCCGGAAAAATGCGTAGACCTTTGCCGGAAACTGCCAGACCCCTGGTCAGGGACACTTGCAGGTCATCGAGTTCAACCCGGCTGTCAAAGCGCGCGCTTAGCGTTTCAGTCACGCGCCCCTTGAGAATGGGGCCGGCTCGCCTCAGCATCACTTCACCTACGACGAGCAGCACAATGACAGCGATGAGCGCGATGCGAATGACCCAGCGCCGCACATTGTGGGTTCGAGGATGTTTCGTGGTGCCGCCTTGCTCCACCTGCTTTTCACCGTAGCCCAAATTACTTCTGCTATGAAGATGCGAATGCTCCCCACTTAGTTTCCGCAGAGGGTCCGTATTTCTCGGGGCAAAACCGTCCGCGGGGCTACAGTCTTCGTCCAAGTCACCGTCTTGGGGATACCGAAAAGACCAGGAGTCCGATCGGGGTTCGATGAACTTCCCGCATCTCGCAGAAAGAATTTGCGATATGGCGGACCCGCTTCGGCCACACGAGCGGCTCTGATCCGCTTGATCAGAGGGGGTTCAAGCGTATCGAAACAATGCCTTAAAGCCGTAGTCCATGTGCTGCTGGATATGGCAATGAAAGAGCGATAGCCCAGGCTGGTCGGCAACAAAGTCCACAGCCGCGCGCCCGTAATATGGAACCACAACCGTATCTTTTATAATCCCGCCCGTCTTCGTCCCGTTCATCTCGACCAGTTCCAGCTGGTGGCGATGAAGATGCAATGGATGGGCATCATCGGTGCGGTTACGGAAGACCAGCCGATAGCGGCCTCCCTGTTTTAAGACGAACTCGCGCTCATGAGGATAAGGTTTTCCATTGACCAACCAGGTGTTGAACTTGCCCGACCCGCCCGGAATTTTTTCAAACACCATTTCTATCGTCTGATCTGGTTGAACGGGGCTATCCGCCACTTTGCCGAACAGCGTATAGTCCCAGGCAGCTCGCGATGGAACGACCCATTGTGGCTGGCGATGCTGGTTTTGGTACTCCACGATGATGCCGAGGCCGCTGTTGCGAATTTTCTCTTCCGTTGCCCCGAGAATCCACACCCCTGGCTGATTCATCTCGACGATCGCGTCTACTCGTTCGCCCGCTCCAAGCAAAATCGACTCCACATTTTGCGGAACCGGCACCGGATTGCCGTCGAGTGCGATCACATGAAACTCGTGCCCAGCCAGCGCGATGCGCCTGTTCTCGATCGCACTCGCATTCAGCAGGTGCATCAGCACCCGCTGGCCCTGCTTGACCCGAATCGGTTCCCCGGCGCCCAGCACCTTATCGTTCATCGAATAGGTCATTGAGTTGACCTCGAGTCCGTTGGGGTCGGTATTCAGCACCGCTGGTTTCTCCGGCTGAGGGCCCCGATGACCGTCATCGTCATCATCGTCCATGTTGCTGGTAAAAAAGGGTTCCCAGTCACGCAGAGTGAGAAAAATCTCCTGGTCGTAGCGCCCCGGGTCATTGCCCCCATCGACGTAGACGAAGCCAAACTGCCCGGTGTAGCTTCCGCGATGCAGATCGGCTTCTGCCATGGCATGCGAGTGGTACCAACGGGAGCCTGCCGGACGCGGCGTGAGCTGATATCGCCGCCGGCCCCGTGCAGGAATAGGCGGAGTGCCCTGTTCTTCCACTCCGTCGACCTCGGAAGGTATCAACATGCCGTGCCAGTGCACCAATTCCGGCACATCGGTGTCGTTGATCACGTCGACGCTCACCGTCTTTCCCTCGCGCATGCGAAGTAACGGTCCGGGAGAAGTGTCGTTGTAACCGATGGTGCTGAGGATGTGGTCAGGGGCGAGCTCTACGGTCACGGGAGCAATGCGCAGCGTGTAATCGGCTTTCGTAGTATCGGTGGCAACTCCGGGGCCCATCGCTAGTCTGCGCCGGCATCAGCCTGGAGGCGCCCGCTTGCGCGAGGGTCGCGCCACCGAACTTCAAAAAGTCGCGCCGCTTCAATCAACTGCCCCCTCGGCCTGACTGAGAAAATCGTCTCACGCGGCGTGGCGCCTTGCAAGCAAAGCCCTATGATTGTGGAAGTCACGCATGCGCTATCGACTGGCGGTTTCACAGAGAGCCCCGCTCCCGCGACTCGCCTAACAGGCGAAAACCCACAGGATTCTGGTACTCTCAACGCACGCGCGGTGGCATCGCTTTTGCCATGGGAGGGTTCTGCCCATGAAGCTCCTGCAAGCCAGTTCGATAGCGGTTGTCGGCATAGCGCTGTGCTCTGCGCTCTTCGCCTACCAGCGCACGGCAGATTTCGGCTTTGGCGACGACGCGCAAAAGGCGGAGTTCTACTGGTCGCGCCTCAGCTACACCTCCAGCATGGGCAGCAGCTTCGCTGGCGGCTACGGCGGTTACGGACATGTCTGGGGTTATAGCTGGTCTCGCGATTATCCCAAAGCCGACCGGCAGGTTTTGCTTGCGCTCAAACGCCTGACTCGCATCGAGGGCCGGTCCACAGAGCAGGTAGTCAACCTCGATTCCGACGCCATATTCAACTATCCGTGGATCTACGCCGTACAGGTCCAAACCTGGTCCTTTACCGATCAGGAAGCCAAGCGCCTGCGCGACTACCTGTTGAAGGGCGGCTTCCTGATGGTGGACGACTTTCACGGCACAGCGGACTGGGAAGAGTTCATGAATGGCATGCGGCAGGTCTTTGCTGACCGGCCGATCGAAGACCTCGACAATAAGGACGAGATTTTTCACGTGCTCTACGACCTCGACGAGCGTATGCAGGTGCCCGGCGAGCAATACATCCGTACCGGCAGGACCTATGAAAAAGACGGTTATGTACCCAAGTGGCGGGCGATCCGTGACGACAAAGGCCGCATCATGGTCGCGATCTGCCACAACATGCATCTCGGAGACGCGTGGGAGTGGGCCGATGATCCTGACTACCCTGAGCCCTTCGCTTCCATGGCCTTCCGTGTCGGATTGAACTACATCGTCTACGGTATGACTCACTGAACCTCAACTAACCGACCTCCAAAAAACTCCGGAATATGTTTTCATTCTTCTTCAAGTATCCGAGCCCGGTGTTTTCCAAAGGCCACTTTGTCCTGCTGGGAGCGTGGCCCATTTGGGTGCTCCTATTGCTTATCACCGCCTGCATGGCGGGTTTGGCGCTACTCATTCGCTCTCAGTTGCCGGGCAACACGGCGAAGGGGCCGCAGCCCCTTATCAGCAAAACGCGCGCAGGGGCCGTTTGGCTGCTGCAGTCTCTTCTGATCATCACGGTGCTGATCTTGTTGTGGCAGCCAGCCATGACCGTAGCCGAGTTGGCGCCGCAGCAGAACGTAATCGCCGTTGTGCTTGATGACTCACGCAGCATGGCCATCGCCGACAGCGGCAGCGATGGTAAGCAGACCCGTGAGGCAGCCGCGCAACGCGCGCTTGAGGCTGGTGTGCTGGCAGGTCTCGAAAAGAAGTTTCAAGTCAGGCTCTACCGGCTCGACACCCGCGTGGCCCAGGCTGCGACGCTGACCGAAATATCGCCTGCCGCCTCCGCAACCCACATCAACGCCGGGCTGCAACAGTTCGCTACCGAAACCGCGGATCTGCCAATCGGTGCAGTCGTGCTTTTCAGCGATGGTTCAGAGAACTCTGCCGATGGCGACCTGGCACTACCGACCATCCATGCGCTGCGCAACCGGCGCTTGCCCGTCCATACGGTGGGCTTCGGCAACCCAGCGGCAACCCACGATCTGGAGATGGACGACGTACGTGTTGTACCGCGAGCCATGGCCGATTCGCGTATCCCTGCGGCCATCACTTTTCACCAACACGGTTATGCAGGAACGAAAGCATTGCTGGTCGTCCGCGATGACGACAAGACGCTTGGCTCTCGCGAGGTTACGCTCGCGGCGGATGGAACCACTCAGGTAGAGACGGTTTTCTTTAGCCCGGGCGGCGCCGGGGCTAAGACGCTGCATTTTTCGCTCAGCACCCAGCCCGGCGAAGAGAACCTTGATAACAACACAATCAGCCGTCTGCTCGGGGTAACCGACGATAAGCGCCGCATTCTTTATGTGGAAGGCGAGCCGCGCTGGGAATACAAATTCATCCGGCGCGCCGAAGACGACGACAAGATCGTGCAGGTTGCTTCCATGCTGCGGACGACCGAGAACAAAATCTACCGCCAGGGCATCAGCGACCCCAAAGAATTGGAGAATGGCTTTCCTGTTCGCCCTGAAGATCTCTTCGCTTACCAAGGCATTATCTTCGGCTCCGTAGAGGCAGGCTATTTCAGCCCACTGCAACAGGAATTGCTGCGTGAGTTTGTAGATCGCCGTGGCGGCGGTTTGCTTTTTCTGGGTGGCCGCTTTTCGTTAGGCGACGGAGGATGGGGCGCCTCCAGCCTGGTCGACTTGGTACCTACGATTCTGCCGAAGAGTAGAAACACCTTTCATCGCGATCCCGCGACCGTCGAACTTACAGCGGCGGGGGCAGACAGCCCCATCACACGCCTGATGGACGACCCTACGAAGAACGCCGCTCGCTGGAAGAAGCTGACTTACCTGATGGACTACCAGGACGCAGGCACACCCAAACCGGGAGCCACGGCACTCGCGCAGATGACTGCAGGCGGGCGTAAACTGCCCTTGCTCATCACACAGAACTACGGGCGCGGGCGCACCGCCGTGATGGCCACCTCGGGCACCTGGCGATGGCAGATGGCGCAACCTCTGGGTGACCCCTCGCACGATCTTTTCTGGCAACAACTGCTGCGCTGGCTGGTGCTCGATTCACCGGGACAAGTAGTGGCCACTGCCGAAAACCAGACATTGATGGACGACGGTCGCATGGATCTCACCGCAAGCGTGCGCGACAAGCAATACCTGCCTGCTCCTGACGCCCGGGTAACGGCGCACTTTATTGGTCCAAACGGCGTCTCCGCGATGGTGGACATGACCCCGGTCGCAGAGAGCCCCGGAGTGTTTCATGCTGCATGGACTGCGGAGAAGCCTGGTGCCTACCTGGCGGAGGTGACGGCGCAAAGGGGGCCGCAGAAGAACCGCGAAGGAGCCGAAGAGCTGGGAAGGGATGTGCTCCCATTTCAGCGAATCGACGGGGCGGCGGAGAACTTTCATACCGCACAGAATCGCGAACTGCTGGAGAAGTTGGCCTCGGAAACCGGTGGCCGTTATTGGCGGCCAGAGGAGCTTTCCCGCTTACCCAACGAAATTTCTTATTCCGACGCCGGTATTTCGGTGCGAGACATCAAAGAACTATGGAACATGCCCGTGGTGTTCTTCTGGCTCTTACTGCTCGTTGCCGCACAATGGCTGCTCAGGCGCAAATGGGGTGTGGTGTGAGAGCCCGGGTTTTGCGCTACCTCCTCCTGGGCATGTCACTCACTGCGGTGAGTGCGCACGCGAGCGTTTACTACGTCACCGTCGCCGGGCTCGGCGGAGAGCCGGACTACGAGCAGCGCTTTACGGCAAACGCGACGGACCTGGACAAGTTGTTTCACGCCTCAGGCAATGGCGCGCATGTCTATACCCTGACGGGAAACAACGCAACGCGAGCCCATCTTTCCGACACCCTCGGTTCCATCGCACGTGAAGCGAAGCAGGAGGACGATTTTGTGCTGATCCTGATAGGACACGGATCGTTCGATGGCTCTGACTACAAGTTCAACCTCGTGGGTCCAGACGTGACCGCGGGGGAGCTCGCCGGCCTTTGCGATCGCATCCCGGCAAAACGCCAGTTGATTGTGAACGCAACCAGCGCGAGCGGCGGCTCGGTTGCGGCTCTGGAAAAGCCCGGGCGTGGCGTGATCGCCGCAACCAAGAACGGCACGGAGAAGAATGCCACCGTGTTCGCGCGCTACTGGGTCGATGCATTGCGGGACCCCACCGCTGACCTCGACAAGAGTGATTCGATCAGCGCGATGGAGGCCTTTGAGTATGCCCAACGCAAGACCGCGGCCTTTTATGAATCGCAAAAACGCCTGGCTACCGAGCACCCGGTGTTTGAAGATACCGGAAAAAGCGAAGCAGTACGTGAACCCTCAAAAAGTGAAGGAGTGATGCTGGCAGCCTTTCCAGTGCTGCGCATTGGCGCAGCGCAGAAACAGGCGAACGACCCGGCTAAGCAGGCCCTGCTGGCGAAGAAAGAAGATCTCGAACAACAAATCGACGCGCTCAAATATCAAAAAGCGGCAATGGACCCCGACGACTACAAGAAGCAGATCACCGCCGCACTGGTGCAACTGGCGCAGATACAACAGGAGCTCGACAAGTGAACCGGCAACGAACATCCTGTGCACTCGCCGTGATGCTGCTCGCGTGCATCGGCCAAAGCTGTGCCGCCAATTCACCGGATGCGTGTCATGAGCTGCGCAAGCATGGACAGCAAGCAGAAGCAAAGGCGTGCTACGAGGGTTTGGTAAAGGCGAACTCTGCCTATCTTCGCGCGGAAGGCTACTGGGGATTGGAACAGTATGACCAGGCCAATGAAGAATTTCGCATTGCCACAGCGCAGCCGGACAGCGACCCTTTATATCGCGTGCGTTGGGGTATGCTGCTGCACGATCGTTTCAACAACACCGACGCCGTGGGCCTATTCCAGGAAGCCTTACAGCGCGATCCAAAGAATGCACAGGCTTACCTTGGGTTGGCCATCGTAAGTGCGGATGGCTTCGACGGCAAAGCAAAAGACTACTCCAGCCGCGCCCTGGCACTTGATCCCAAACTGGTGGCTGCACACGAATTTGCCGCAGGCATGGCGTTGGACGATGCCGACACCGAACAAGCGATTGCCCAGTCCGATGAGGCCCTCTCTCTATCGCCTGACGCTCTGGATGCTATGGCGATTCACGCGGCGGTTGAACTGCTGGCCGATCGCTCGCCAGGCGTATGGCTGGACAGAATAAGCAAGATCAACCCTGGCTATGGAGAAGGCTATGCCCGCATAGCTCACCATCTCGAACTCAATTATCGATTCGAGGATGCCATCGTTTACTATCGCAAGGCGATCGAGGCTGACCCTCGGTATTGGCCTGCGCGCTCGCAACTGGGAATCAGCCTGATGCGCATGGGCCAGGAAGAGGAACCGTTCAAGCAATTGGAGATGTGCTACAACAACGGTTACCGAGACGCAGCCACGGTGAACAGCCTGCGCCTGCTCGATAGCTACAGCAATTTCGTTACTTACAAAGAGAACGGTACCATCCTGCGTCTGCGCAAGAACGAGGCCGAACTGTTGCATCCGTATATTGCAGCGGAACTGGCGCGCATCATCCCGGCCTACGAAAAGAAGTACAGGATGAAACTCACCGGCCCGGTGCAGGTGGAGATCTATCCCGATCACGAAGACTTCGCTGTGCGCACCATGGGCATGCCCGGCCTGGGGGCCCTGGGCGTCACCTTCGGGCAGGTGGTCGCCATGGACAGCCCTGCTGCGCGCAAACCCGGCGACTTTAATTGGGCCAGCACGCTTTGGCACGAAATGAGCCACGTCTACATACTCACCGCTACCAACCATCGTGTGCCGCGCTGGTTTACCGAAGGTCTGGCCGTGCATGAAGAGACCCAGGTGTCACCGGAGTGGGGTGACCGCCTTTCGCCAGAGATACTGGTCGCGATTCGAGACAAGAAGCTGCTACCGGTGGCGAAACTGGATCGTGGCTTCGTCTTCCCTGATTATCCAGCGCAGGTAGTGGTCTCGTATTTTGAAGCGGGCAGCATCTGCGACTACATCAAGAGCCATTGGAGCGAAGACAAGTTGCTCGATATAGTGCACGCTTATGCGCAGCGGAAACCCACACCCGCGGTCATTCAGGAGACTCTCGGCGTTTCGCCGGATGAATTCGATAAACAATACCTGAAGTGGATTGACCAGCGCTACGGAACGGAAGCTGCGAACATTGACGCATGGCGCAAGGCGCTGGAACATCTCGTAGAGGCGGCCAGACAGAATCAGTATGACGCTGTTCTGCAGCAGGGCGAAGCTGTCCGTCGCATGTACCCCGAGTACATCGGAGATGCAAACGTATACGAATTTCTCGCAGAGGCAAACCTGGCGAAGGGCGACAAAAAGGCTGCCGCGACCGCGCTCACCGAATACGAAAAGATGGGGGGCGACGATCCAGTCCTGCTCAAGAAACTGGCGTCGCTGGAAGAAGAACTACAGCAACCCAAGGAAGCAGCGGCCACGCTCGATCGCATCAACTACATCTATCCGGTGCATGATGAGGCCCTGCATCGTCATTTAGGTGATCTTTGGTTTGCGCAGGCAAACTATGCGGGAGCGATTCGCGAGTACAAAGCAGTGATCGCGCTCAACCCCCTCGACAAAGCCGGAGCACACTTCAACCTTGCGCAGGCCTACTATGCATCGGGCCAGCACGACAAAGCCGAGGAAAGCGTGCTCGCCGCGCTGGAAGCCGCACCCGGTTATCGGCCGGCCCAAAAACTTCTCTTGCAGATTGAGCACCCGGATCAGAAAGAGGCTCCGAAAACGAACTAGCATCCTGCTCGATTAGGGGTACAAGCGCTGTGTATGTGGAAACTGAGATGTCTGATCTAGACCAGTAGCAAGGCGATGGGTGCCCCATTCTTCGCGCACTTTGCGAAGGGTGGGATGCGCGAATATCTATGGCCACTTTGCGCCTTTAAACCGTGTAGTCGAGAGGAAGGTACTAGCCGATGGTTACGCTCCCAGACCTTAGCCAGAATGCAGCCCAACTGCAACAGCGCATCGAGAGGTTCCATGCGGTTCGCGATGGCATTCTCTCCCAGGTGCGACAAGTCATCGTCGGCCAGGACGAGGTGCTCGATCAGATTCTTACCGCACTTTTCGTCGGGGGGCATTGCCTGATCACCGGGCTGCCAGGCACGGCGAAAACGCTGATGGTGCGCACCATCGCCGAAACGCTGGGGCTTACTTTCCGCCGAATCCAGTTCACGCCTGACCTGATGCCTTCCGACATCACCGGCACAGACATCATCGAGGAAGACCTCACCACCGGTCATCGCAAGTGGACCTTTGTTCGGGGTCCGATCTTCGGCAATATCGTGCTTGCTGATGAGATCAACCGAACTCCGCCGAAGACACAGGCTGCGTTGCTCGAAGCCATGCAGGAACGCTCCTGCACGGTGCGAGGCCACGTGTACTCATTGCCTGCGCCTTTTTTCGTACTGGCCACGCAGAACCCCATCGAACTCGAAGGGACTTACCCGTTACCCGAAGCACAGTTGGACCGCTTTCTCTTCAACACCGTCCTTGACTACCTCAGCGCCAGCGACGAACTGAAGGTGGTCGACCTCACAACAACAACAAGGGTCGCCAGGGTGGAGGCGATTACCACAGCTGAAGAGCTTCTCGACTTTCAGCAGCTTGTGCGCATGGTGCCGATCAGCGAACCGGTCGCAAAGTATGTCGTGAGCCTGGTGCGTGCAACGCGGTACAAGAACGAAGGCGCACCGGATTTCGTAAAAAAATATGTCAACTACGGTGGCAGTATTCGTGCGGCGCAGTTCATCGTGCTGGCGGGCAAGGCACGCGCGCTGGCACGTCGCCGGTATCACGTCACCTACGAAGATGTAACGGCGCTTGCGGTTCCGGTTCTGCGTCATCGCATACTGCTCAACTTTCATGCGGAGTCAGAACGGGTGGACGCGGATGAAATTCTGCACCGGCTGATCGCCCACATGCCGCCACCCAGGGAGTCGTAATGCTGCAGCGCTTTCTCGATCCCAGCGTGCTCGCAAGTATCAGCAGCCTCGACCTGCTTGCCAAGACGGTAGTGGATGGCTTCGTCTCCGGTCTCCATCGCTCGCCCGATTTTGGCTTCAGTCAGGAGTTCGCTGAGTACCGCGCTTACACCCCTGGAGACGACTTGCGCCACGTCGACTGGAATCTATTTGCCCGCACCGAGCGCTGCTACCTCAAGCGATATCGTGGTGACACCAACAGCCAGCTCACCATTCTGCTCGATGCCAGCAACTCGATGGACTACACCTCGAGCCCTGGACGGCCGAGCAAGATGGACTATGCGCGCTTTGCCGCCGCATCGCTCTTCTATCTCGCCATCCACAACCAGCGCGACGCGGCAGGACTCATCGTCTTCGACGATGAAGTACGGAACTATGTCCGTCCCTCGACCCGGCAAGGCCAACTGCACCGGCTCTTAGCTGGGCTGGAGCAGGCTGAACCACGCGCGCGCACCGACTTTACCAAGCCCTTGAATCACTTTCAGGAGCTGCTGCACCGGCGCGGCATCGTGATCATGTTCTCCGACTTCTACGAGGACCCTGCCACCATCGCGCGCACGATTGAGCCGTTGCGCTACCACGGCAATGAAGTGGTCTTGTTTCACGTGCTCGACCCCCAGGAGATAAGGCCGGACCTGAGTGGACCTTCCATCCTGGTCGATCTGGAAACCGATCAACGGCTTGAAGTGATACCCGAGTACACACGCACAGAGTACACAAAGAAAATTGATGACCATATCGAGCAACTGCACTACCGAGCGCGCGGCGCCGGTATCGACTATCGCCTGCTTGTGACGGATCAGCCGCTCGACACCACGTTGCGCGAATATCTCGCCATTCGCCAGGGAGGGCGCTGATGGGATTTCTCAGCCCATGGTTCCTGCTTGGTCTGGCCGCGATCGGGTTGCCCGTCTACGTTCACTTGTTACGCCGCCACACGACCACCCCACGACCCTTTAGTTCTTTGATGTTTTTTGAGCGCGGAAAGCAAAGCTCTACGCGTCACCGCCGTTTGCGCTACCTGCTGCTTTTTTCTCTGCGCGCGGCACTTGTTCTGCTGCTGGCACTCGCCTTCGCCAATCCATTTATCCGGCGGGCCAGCGGCGGCGCAAATAGCAAATTGATGCTCATCGTGCTCGACCATTCCTTCAGCATGCAAGCCGGAACAAAGCTTGCGGATGCGAAGCAGACGGCATTGCAGCTGCTTGCGTCGAAGCCCGCATCCCAGCCTGCCGAGATCATGGCGTTAGGCGGCCGGCTCTCCGTGTTGACCCAGCCCGTGCAGGATGCAGGAGCGCTGCAGTCCGCGGTCGCTAGCGTTCAGCCGGGTGCCTCGCGCGCGAATCTCGGCGAACTTGCCCGTGGCGTGCGCGCGCTCACCGAAACAGTAAAGACGCCGGTCGAACTCCACCTTTTTAGTGACATGCAGAAAACAGGCATGCCGGCGAACTATGCCGATATGGAACTGCCGGCGAATGTTTCCGTAGTACTTCACCCGTCAGCGAACGGGCCCGCAAGCCCCAACTGGACGGTCGAAAGCGTCCACGCGCCCGCACGGCTCGCCGATCCAAAGGACCCTAAGACTTCGCGGGTGCAGGCCGTGGTTGCCGGGTACGGAACTCCCGCCGCGGCAAAGACGGTTTCACTCGAAGTCAACGGAAAGACAATCGCCACGCGCAAAGTGGAAATACCTGCCAGTGGCCGCGCAACCGTCGAGTTTCAACCGCTCGATGTGCCTTACGGTCTGAACCGATGCCTGGTGAAGATCGACGCGAGTGACAGCTTTCCGGCGGACGACGCAAGCGTGTTTGCCGTGAAACGGTCAGACCCGGAACGTGTGCTATTCGTGCATCAGGCAACGGACACGCGCTCAGCTCTCTATTTTGGCGCGGCGCTTGCCGCGGCCGACCAGGCCTCGTTTACGTTGCAGTCCATCGAAAGTGAGAAGGCAAACGACATCGATCCCTCCAAATATGCTTTCGTCGTACTTTCGGATGCGGTCGCGCTGCCCTCCCTATTCGAGAATTCGCTACTGCGCTATGTGCGCGGCGGCGGCAGTGTTCTCATCGCTACAGGCACTTCAGCCGCGCACCACCCGGGTATTCCAATCTTTGGCGGAGTCACCGCAGAGGGACGCTCCTTCGCGCGTGGCGGCTACGGCACAGTAGGCGAGACGGACCTTACCCACCCCGCAATGCACGATGCAAACGATTGGGCCGAGCTAAAGATCTACTACGTGGCCAACGTCGATGCGTCGCAGTCGCGAGTGATCGCAAAACTCGCTGATGGAACACCGCTGCTGATGGAAAAGCAAATCGGCGAAGGCCACGCGCTGCTGTTTGCCTCGGGCTTCGACAATCTAACCAACGACCTGCCGGTGCGGCCAGCGTTCGTACCGTTTATCGATCGCACAGCGCACTATCTTTCGGGCGGTAACGACGTCACGGGCAGCCGGCCAGTCGATTCCTACGTTCCTCTACGCAGCGCTACCGTTCAGGCGAGCGACCCTTCGGCCGGCGTTGAAGTCGTTGGGCCCGACGGGAAACGTGCTCTGTCTCTGAACGAAGCCGCTACAGCTCAAACGTTCCAGCTGTCGCGGGCGGGGTTCTATCGGATCCGTTTCGCTAACGGTAAAAACGCACTGATCGGTGTGAACCCAGACCCGCGCGAGTCTGACCTGACGCCGATTCCGAACGATCTGCTGCAACTGTGGGGCGCTCACTCTACAACGACCGCACCCACCGCTGCATCAGATTTGATGCAGGGAAAAAAGACCCCGCGCAGCATGTGGTGGTACGTTATGCTGCTTGTATTGATGGCGGCGGTTGCCGAGTCCATCCTTGCAAGCCGCTACCTCGGCACCCAGAGGGAGGAGGCATGAGCAATCAGGAAAAGCTCAACCTCTATATACGGCAATTGCACCAGCGGTTGCGACTGGGTGTATCGCTGCGGGGGTTTGCTCTCCTTGCAGGCACCGCGCTCATCACGACTCTCCTGCTCGTCCTCATTCTGAATGCTTTCGCTTTTCCAGTAGGCGGCACGATTGGTGCACGCTCTCTGCTGCTGATCGTGTTGGCGTTGGTTGCAGTGGTTGCGATCGCGCTTCCCTTCTTACGCCTCACGCGTGACCGCGCTACAGAAGTTGCGGAAGCTGCGCACCCGGATTTTCAGCAGCGGCTCCTCACCTTCGATAGCAAGGCAAACCAGCCTGATAACCCTTTCCTCGAACTGCTGGCGGCAGACACCCTTTCTGTCGCCAAAGATGCTGCGCCCACAACGCTGCTGCCGCAAAACAAGCTGTACCTTCTCGCCGGCGCGGGCGCTGCCTGTCTCAGCGTGCTCATCTGGCTGGTCGCCGCGGGCCCCGGCTATGTGGGCTATGGAGCAGGACTGCTATGGACTGGACCCAAAGCCGCACCCATTTATGACTTGCGCGTAACCCCCGGTGACGTGGCCGTTCGCCGCAACAGCGACCAGCTGGTGACAGCCCAGGTCATCGGAATGAAGCCGGAAAAGGTGCGGCTGTTTGCTCACTATCAAGGCGGGTCCGCCAAAGCTAATGAACACGCGAGTTGGGAGCCGGTTGCGATGCAGCCGCAGCCGAATACTGTTCATGGATCTTCCAGCTTTCAGTTCGTGTTTGCCGGTCTCCCTGAAGATGTCGAGTATTACGTAGAGGCCGGCCCTCTCACGTCACGGCATTACAAGGTCCGCGTGGTGGACCTGCCAACGGTCAAGCAGGTGAAGGTCACCTATCACTATCCGAAATGGACTGGCATGCCCCAAGGCACCGCGGAACATGGCGGTGATCTGCGAGCTCTTGAAGGCACCAACGCTGAACTTACCGTGCAAATGGATCGACCTCTACACAATGGCCAACTCGCTCTCGATGACGGAAAGCAGATTACGCTGACTGGCGGCGAGGGAAACGTCTACAAGGGTGCAATCCTGATGCAGAAGGATGGCGCTTATCACGTAGCCGCCATCGACCAGGGCCAGCCTGTGCGTTTGTCGGAGGACTACTTCATTGCTACCGACAAGGCGAACCCTCCGCAGATTGCCATTGACCGTCCTACCGGGGACTACCGCGCCAGCCCCATCGAGGAAGTAACCGTCGGCGTAAAAGCGGCGGATGATTTTGGCCTGAATAAGGTGAGCCTGCACTACTCGGTGAACGGCGGCCCCGAAAAAACGATCGACATGGCGCAACGGCCGGGCGCCAAAAATGTGAGCGGCGCAACCACACTGCGCCTGGAAGATTTCAAGCTGGTGCCCGGGGACCTGGTGAGCCTCTACGCGACGGCGAAAGACGGCCACGCCGAGGCACGCACCGACATGGCGTTTATCCAGGCCGACCCCTTCGAGCGCGAGTTCTCACAGTCACAGCAGATGGGCGGCGGCGGTGGCGGCGGTGGGAAAGGCCAGGGTGAGCAAACCGATATCTCGAAACGCGAGAAAGAGTTGATCGCCGCGACCTGGAAACGCCAGAACGATAAGAACGCGACGGCAAAGGATTCCGCGGATGCGGGTAAGTTTCTCTCCGATGTGCAGACCAAGCTGCAAGAACAGGCATTAGCGCTGGCCGCGCGTATGGATAGCCGGGATCTTTCCTCGGCGAATGAAGAGTTCAACAGCTTCGGGAAAGATATGCAGTCGGCCGCCGCGGCCATGACGCCTTCCGCAAGCAAGCTCAGACAACTGCAGTGGCGCGACGCCATTCCCGCACAGCAAAAAGCACTGCAGTATCTGCTGCGCGCCGAGGCTACCTTCCGCAAAATACAGGTGGCCTTCGGCCAGCAACGCGGCGGCGGGGGAGGCGGAGGGGGAGGCGCCGGCCGCGACCTGGCAAGCCTGTTCGACCTTGAACTCGATACCGAGAAAAACCAGTACGAGACCGCGCAAACGGGATCCCCAGCGGACCAGCGCGCCAAAGCAGTGGACGATGCACTGCAGAAGCTCGATGCACTGGCACGCCGCCAGGAAGAGTTGGCGCAACAGCAACGCAGTCAGCAGCAGACGATGCAGGAGAGGTGGCAGCAGGAAATGCTGCGGCGCGAAGCCGAGCAGCTTCAGCGTGAGATGGAGCAGTTGGCCCAGAACAATCAGCAACAGAGTGGCCAGGCCGGGCAGAGCGGTCAGCAAGGTAAACAGGGCCAGCAAGGCCAATCGGGATCTGCTGGTGGTTCCTCTGCAAGCAGGCAGCAGAACGCACAATCGCAATCGTCACAGTCTCCTTCAGGCAATGCATCCGACCCTCGCGTAACCCAGGCCCTCAACCGGCTGCGGCAGGCCGGAGAGGAGATGAAGCGCAGCGCCGGGCAGCAACAGCAAAGCACTGAGTCAGCACGTCGCGCAGCGGAGCAACTCCGCCAGGCCGCAGGCCTGATGAGCAGTACGCAACAGCAACAGGCCGGCAACAAGCTCGATTCGCTCTCGCGCGAGACAGATCGGCTCAACAAGGAAGAGCACGCGCAGGCGGAGCGCATTCGCAGCCTCGCTGGACAAGGGGGCGCCGGTGGTCAGCAGCAGTACGCGGCCAGGCTGGAACAGCGCAGCAAACTAGCTGAGGACCGCCAGCAACTCTCCGACGATCTTGGGCAGTTGGAGAAGAATCTGCGCAGCACAGCCCGTGAGCTGGCTCCTACGCAACCGCAAGCTTCCTCGAAGTTGCGCGATGCCTTGGGAGGCATGGACCAGAATGATCTCGGCAACCGCGTGCAACGAACCGCTGACTGGCTGCGCCGCGGCATCAACCCCAGCTCGAATGGAACCGAAGACGGCATCAGCAAAGGGCTGCAGGATCTGAGCCAACAGGTTCGCGAGGCCCAGCAAGGGCTGGGTCCAGGCAAACCAATGCCTGGGCTGCAGCCAAACGGGCAAGGCGAGCAAACCGCCGCGCTCGATCATATCGAGCGGCTGCGCAGCCAGATTGAGTCGCTCACCAGGCGTGGGCGGAATGGATCGGGACCACAGGCCAATCAACTAGGGCAAGGCGAACAGCCTGGTCAGGCTCAGAACCGTCAGGGCCAGAATGCGTCAGGGTCAGAATGCTCAGGGCCAGAATACTCAGGGTCGGCCCAGCCCCGGTCAAAGCAATCAGGGTCGGGCTGGGCAAGCTGGTCAAACTGGTCAAGGTTCCCAGATGGCGGCGAATGGTGACGCCAACCAACGGGGAGGAAACCAGGTCACCCAAAATGGCTTCAGCGGAGATCTCGGCAATCGAATGGCAGGCGGGGGCGCCACGGGGCCGGTCTGGAATAATCTCAATACCGGCAACAACCATTTCGATCGATCAGGCCGCGCTTCGGCTCCAGACAACTCACCCTTGTCCGCAGATGCAGAAAGCACTTACCGGCAAGGGATGCAGGAGTTAAACCAGCTTCACCATCTTGCTCAGAACGATCCGGCAGCGCTTAAAGAAATCCAGAATCTGGCCCGCGACATGCAGCGCCTGGACCCGAGACGCTTTCCTGGCAACCCCGAACTCGTAGAGCAACTCCACACAGAAGTTCTGAGCGCAGTCGATAAGCTGGAGCTTCAACTTCGCCACAATGCTGACGAGCAAACGCTCGGTCAGGTACGCACCCCGAAAACACCCTCAGTCGAGCCCGGATATGAAGAAGCCGTCGCTGACTATTACCGCCGTCTAAGCCAAGGCCGATAGGACGAAAGCTCTCAGGCAGGTGGTGCCCGCAGTTCTGCTGCAGTTCCAAGAACTACAAGACCTACACCGGTTACTGCAGCCGAGGCTTGTGAGAGATGCGGGTTAAAGTAGAAGCATGAGTGATCTTCAGCGCCGCACCTTCATCAAGGGTTTTCTGTTTGCCGCTGCCGGCACAGCGTTCGCGTCCGGACCGCAGGTTCATTTCCCTACCGATCCGCGCAGCCGCATAGGCGTCGCCACCTACCCCTTCCGCGCATGGATCGACTCTCCCCACAACCATGACCGCAAGGCAGACAAGCCCGGTATGGATCTCAAGGCTTTTGCGCAGCTGATCCCCAAAGAATTTGGCGTGCATGGTATCGAGCCCCTCCATTCGCATTTTTCCTCGACGGATCCCGAATATGTACGGGGCTTGCGGGCAGCTTTCGATGCCGCAGGCGTGCGGACGATCAACATACCGGTCGATACGGATCCGCACCTCTGCAGCGATGATGCAGCGAAGCGCGAAAAGGGCTTGGCCGACTATTGCAAATGGATTGATGCTGCGGTGATCCTGGGCTCACCGAGTGTTCGCATGCACATACCGCGTTGCCCTGATCCGGCGAATCTCGATGTCGCGGCCAAGGCATTCAGTCCCGTCATTCAATATGCTGCTTCGCACAACGTCATCGTGAATCTCGAAAACGATGACCCGGTTCTCGACAATGCCCATCGCATCATCATGTTCATTGAGAAAGTGAATAGCCCTTACCTGAGAGCCCTTCCGGATTTCGGCAATTCCATGCTGCAGGGCGACACAGAGTTCAACGCGAAAGCGGTGGAAGGCATGTTCCGCTTGGCGACGAGCATCGCACACGTAAAAGACGCAGAGACCGTTCGCGACAAGACGGAGCGCGCTGATATCAAGCGGCTATTCGGGATCGCTAAAGCAGCCAGGTTTCGTGGCTACTACTCCATGGAGTCCGACTATGACACGGATCCCTTCAAAGACACGAAACACCTGGTTGAGCTAAGCGTTTCTCTCATGTGATTTGGCGGAGTCACCAACAACAGAAAGGGCACGGCAGTTGCCGTGCCCTTTCTGTTGATCCGTAGCGCTTACCTACCGCGGTAGTCTTTGAATAGTTGCGGAAACTGTTGCTTGAGCGCTTCGATCTTGGGTCGATCGCACACCATGATGTAAGGGCTATTTGGGTTGTGCAGGGCGTAGTCCTGGTGGTAGGACTCGGCGTCGTAAAAGCCTTTCAGCGGCACTACTTCCGTCACGATCGGTTTTCTGAAGACTTTCGCGGCATCCAGTTGGGCGATGTATGCCTTGCTGATCTTCTGCTGCTCTTCATTGGTATAGAAAATGACGGAGCGGTAGGACGAGCCCACATCGGGCCCCTGACGATTCAGTTGAGTCGGATCGTGCGCCACAGAAAAGAAGATCCGCAGCAGTTGCCCGTAAGTGATTTTCGATGGGTCATACACCACCTTTACAGACTCGGCATGCCCGGTATTCTCCTGGGTTACCTGGTCATACGTCGCAGTCGCTGCCGAGCCGCCCGCGTAGCCCACAGTGGTCGCGAGCACCCCGTTCACGCGCTCAAATACGGTCTGCGTTCCCCAGAAGCAGCCACCAGCAAAAATGGCCGTCTGCTTTCCCGAGGCCGGGGCGAGCGGGCTATCGGCCGTCGCAGGCGGAATTGGATTCCGTGCAGCGGCATTGCATCCGACGCAGAGTCCAACGGCCATCATGAAAGCAACTACCGGATTGCGTATCGTTGACAAGCGGGACATACCACTCTCCTCAGCTCATGAGACGTGCCTCTGCGCCAGAAGTTACAGTAAGCGCGGGGAATATGGGTTTTCAGACCTCAGTTCATGAAAGCTTTCGCATCTGCAGCAAGGCGCACATAGCGCTTCATCGTTCCCCCAAAGCCGGGATCCCTGAGCGGAATTCCTTTAGAATAAGGAACGTGAAGAGTCATCGTGTGCTGCGGCTAACCACCCTTGCCGTCTTTGCGCTTGCGCCAACGTGGAGCGGTGAGAAGCCAGCTGTTGCGCAGCAAATGGAACACTCGGCGCCTTCGATTCCATCTACCCGCCTGACGATTCATACCTACGACGGAAAGACCCTGACGTTGAGTCCCGATGAGCTGGCAGCGATGCCGCACAAGTCAGTCGCGGTCTTCAATGCGCATAGCAACGCGAACGAGACCTATTCGGGTGTGCCGCTCGCGGAACTCGTCGCGCATGCACTGAGGCTGATTTCGCAGCAAGCGGTTCGGCCTCGCGCGCAAAGCATGTGCCATTAAACCACTGGCCGCCGGCACCGGAGTGCTGTTCGTAGCGAACGCAAATCACTCGACCGGATGTTTACTTTGGTGAAGCGGACGAGTCATAGACGATTCGTCCGTCACAGATGGTCAGGTCTACTCGAGTGTTTTGAATCTCAGCGGGATCGATGTGGAAGATATCGCGCGAGAGGACGGTGAAGTCGGCCAGCTTACCCGCCTCGAGCGAGCCTTTGATGTTCTCGTCGAACTCGGCATAAGCGGAACCCATCGTGTATGCGTGCACCGCTTCCTTCACAGAAATCTTCTGCTCGGGGATCCAGCCCCCGGGATTGCGGTCGTCGAGCGTGCGCCTGGTGACTGCGGCATAGATCCCCATAATAGGGTCCATGGGGGCCACCGGCCAATCGGAACCGAAGGCCAGTGTCGCTCCTGATTCGAGCAGCGAACGAAATACATAGCTATCGTGGACGCGCACAGCGCCCAGCCGCTTTTGCGCCCACCGTCCGTCATCGATGGCATGGTATGGCTGCATGGAAGCAATGACATGAAGCTGGGCAAAGCGCGGAATATCGCTTGCGGCCAGATGCTGCGCATGCTCGATGCGGAAGCGCCGGTCCCGTGGTCCGTTTTTCTCCTCGACGCGTTGGTACAGGTCCAGGACGACGTGGTTGGCGCGATCACCGATGGCATGCGTGGCAATCTGCAGGCCAGCCTGATCCGCGCCCTGCATGTCGGCGTAGACCTGTTCTGGCTTCTGCAAAGCATCGCTGGCGAAGCCGCTGTTTCCCGGGGAATCGTCATAGGGCGCGAACAGCCAGGCAGTGGAGGCGCCCAAGCCACCGTCACCCATCAGCTTGAGTCCACCCACCTGGATAAGGTCGTCATGAAAACCAGCCTGAATGCCGGAAGCGGCGAGGAACTTCCAATCGGCCAGCCGTACATGCTCGGAAATGCGAACGTTGAGGCGCCCCTGCCGCGCCAGCGACTGATAAGCGCGAAGGCGGTCTGCGCCGCCTGCGTCATCGTTTGAGTCAGCCATTTCCTGCACGCTGGTTACGCCATGACGCGCGGCTTCGTCTTGTGCAGCCACGGTTGCCGCCTCGATCTGCGCTTCTGAAAGAGGAGCAAGGACGCGGGTGATCAGCGCCATGGCCGCGTCCTTGAATATTCCGGTTGGGTTTCCCGTCTCATCGCGAACGATCATGCCACCGGGGATGTCGGGCGTGTTGCGATCGATGCCCGCAAGCTTCATGGCGAGCGCGTTGGCCAGCCCCATGTGGCCGTCGAGACGCTCAACCCATACCGGGTTATGCATGGTCACGTCATCGATAAGCTGGTGCATCGGCAGAGCAGCCGGTGTCCAGCGTTCATGGTCCCAGTCTCCATCGAGAATCCATGTGCCTTCGGGTTGCGAAGCGGCGAAGCTGGCCATGCGCTGGCGGAACTCCGCCTGAGACTTGGCGGTGCGCAACTGCACCCCGGCAAGCCCCTGCCCACCACCTATAAAGTGAACATGGGCATCATTGAAGCCAGGAACCACGCGCCGCCCGTGGAGGTCAATCACTCGCGTTGCAGGGCCGGCAAGGTGGAGAATCTCTGCCGATGTGCCGACGCGCAGGATTCGATTACTGTCGATCGCGATCGCTTCAGCTTCGGGCTGAGCGGGATTTTCCGTCCAGAGATGACCATGTACAAGCACAATGCTGGCGATTGCCTGCGCGCCAGCGGGGCCGGCTGCGGAGACAAATACGGCGATACCAAGAAGCAAGCACCGATACATGCACCCTCTCAACGATGGGGCATTCGTCTGACCCTTATACAGCGTGGGGCACATGGCGTCGAACGCTCTTTGCCATCAGCGTTTCAATGTCCTCGACCGAACGGATGCCGCCCCTGGCGCCTACGCCGGTGCAATTCAATGCTGCCGCGGCACAGCCAAACCTGAGTTGCTGTTCCAGCGGCCAGGCCTGGAGAAGACCGTAAATAAAGCCAGCATGAAAAATATCACCAGCGCCGGTGGTATCCAAGACAGGAACGCTGTAGGCAGGCGTGTGCAATAGTTGCCTGCCATCCCACGCCAGCACGCCTTGATCTCCCAGGGTTGCGGCCGCAAGCCGGCAACCGAAGCGGCGCTGCATGCGACGCAATGCCATTTCCAGATCCGGCTCATCCATCAAACGGCATGGAATATCCCGGCTCACGATCAGATAGTCCACGTTTTTCAGAAGCTTCTCGACGCCGGGGTAAGCCGCATCCAGATCGGCGATCACCGGCACGCCTGCATCGCGAGCCCAGCCGGCGGCGGTGATGGCGGCCTCGGTGTCGTATCCATCGATGTGGAGGGCACGCGCATTGACGATCCATGCACGATCGAGATGGCCCGGCTGCAGCGTGACTCGCTCATCCCGGCGGCACATAACTGTCCGCTCGCCACCGGCGTCCACCAGGATGAGGGACTGCGGACTGATGCCCCCCGTCACGGTGACAATTTGTGTCTCCACGCCGGCGCGAGCAAACGCCTCGTGATGGAGCTGTGCGGCGGGGTCGTCGCCAAGTATCCCTACGTACCGCGTTGACATTCCCCATTGCTGACACGCGACCACCGTAGTTGCCACCTGCCCCCCGGGCAGAATGCTGGCAGAACTGTATTCACTCTTGGAACCACGGGCCGGGAATTCAGCCAGGGCAATGAGCGTGTCGGTGGCATTCAGGCCAACGCCGACAAGGTCAACCCGGGGAGATGTCATCATCTTGCCAGTGTAAATGGAGAGTTCGCTGCAAAACGCGCCAGTTGCTCAGAATGGAACAGGCGAAATGGCACAACGAAGGGCGTGGCTTCAGCTGGCTGCTCAGGAGACCCAAAACCCCTCGTGCACCTTGCCCGCCTCTTCCTCAATCAATGGACCGACTACCACGATCGGCTTTTGGCCCCGGGCGAACACCTCTCGACAGGGCAGGGCGAGGGTCGGATTTTGCTCGCAGCTGCCGGTATAACGCATAAGCCCCGTCGCCGACAGGGCGAAGACTACACGCGTCTGCATCCTGGCATCAGAGCTGATTTATACTCCATACATAATAGGTGAGTATCTCTTCACAAGAGTGCGCAGGCGGCAAGCAAGGCGATAACTCGCCTTGCTTGCCGCCTGCGCATGAACTTCACTCCCTCCCTCCAGACCATTTGGTCACGTATTTCCTCGAGCTACTGTGCAACTGCCCCATCGCGGTACTGGTTTTGAACCCTGAGCACAAGGTTCAGTTCTGGAACCAGGCATTCGAGAGCCTTTTCCAGTACACACAGGAAGACTTGCTTTCAGAAGACTTACAGGAATTGATCGCGACCAACGAACTAGCCCCGGAAGCGATCGAGATATGGAGGCGTGTTCTGAATGGTGAAAGCGTATACGCCGCTACCCAGCGAAGGCGCAAAGATGGAACGATCGTTGATGTCGAGCTACGCGGCATTCCCATCATGGCGGGCGGTGCTCTTGTAGCAGTGTTCGCCTTCTATCATGATGTCTCTCAGCGGAAAGGTGCGGAACTCGCGCTACACAAACTCTCTGCGCGCCTGCTCGAGTTACAAGATGAGGAAAGAAGACGTATCGCCCGCGAACTGCACGACACAACGGCGCAAAGTATCTTCGCCATCACCATGAACCTTACACGCATGCAGGAATCGGTTGCGAAAGACTCTTCAGACTTGCAGGCAATCATCTCCGACAGTCTCTATCTTGCCGAGCAAAGCGCAAAAGAGTTAAGGACCCTGTCCTATCTGCTGCATCCGCCGCTTCTTGATGATGTCGGTCTGGTTTCCGCAATCAGCTGGTATGCACGCGGATTTTCTGAGCGCAGCGGGATTCAGGTTGACCTGGAACTTCCTTCCGATCTTGGCCGGCTGCCGAGAGCATTAGAAATAGCTTTTTTCCGCATCATTCAAGAAGCTTTGACGAATGTGCATCGCCACTCAGGCAGCCCGCAAAGCAGCAATTCGCCTCGCTGCGGACGCCGAACGAATCATGCTTGAAATCAGCGATCAGGGAGTTGGCTTCATGTACTCTCCTGGACAAACTCCCGCGAAGCTGGGAGTCGGCCTGGCAGGCATGCGGGAGCGGATCCATCAGCTAGGTGGTCAATTCGAAATCATCTCTGGCCGCCACGGGACTACGGTGCGCGTGGCGCACACTCTGCCTGAATAAGGGAACCCGATGCCACCTCTTAGAATTCTTGTCGCCGACGATCACGACGTAGTCAGACAAGGGCTGCGTTCGCTCCTGGAGTCGCGGACGGGCTGGGAAGTTTGCGGCGAAGCGTGTAACGGACGTGAAGCCGTCGAACTCAGCATGCAGCTCAGACCGGACATTGTTATCGCGGATATTGCGATGCCGATGATGACTGGGCTGGAAGCCACACGACAGATCCTCAAGGCAAACCCGAAAATCCAGGTCATTGTCCTCACGATGCACGAGTCAGAGGAATTGCTGCGTGAGGTGCTCGATGCTGGCGCGCGCGGCTATGTGCTCAAGACAGACAAAGGACGGGAGCTCATCAGTGCAGTGGATGCTGTGTGCAACCACAACACGTTCTTTACCTCCAAAGTAGCGGAGATGGTTTTACATGGATATCTGGAGACCGGCAATAGCGCATTGAAGAAAGCGAATCGCGCTCCGGCTCTTACACCTCGAGAGAAAGAAGTGCTTCACCTCGTAGCAGACGGCAAGAGCAACAAAGAGGTGGCGGCAGGTCTCAACATCAGCGTCAAAACCGCTGAGGCTCACCGCATCAACATCATGCGCAAGCTCAACGCGCAGTCGGTTGTGGATCTGGTGAAATATGCGATGCGCAACAACATGCTTGGCTAAGACTCCGGGCAGGCCATGCATGCAGTTGGCCCGCCCGATACGCATTGCACCATGCACCAAGGCAACCCTGATTATCGTTCTCGAGACTATTTCTTCTTAGAAATCAAGCCTCAGACCGAACTGCAACGCTCTGGGAATGCCCTGAGAAAATGCCCCCGAACCCAACCCGTAACGATTCGTTCGTTGCAGATACGTAGTGCCATTGACTGACCCGGGCGTGCCATCGAGCGAACCGCGCAGCGAAGAAGTATTCAGGCCCGACGGCGGATCAAAATTGGGCTTGTTGACCAGGTTGAAAATATCGACTGTGGGCTGTAGCTGGAAAGATTCCGGCAAATGCAACAGCTTGCCCGGCTTGATCGGCCAGCTCAAACGGATATCGTCCGCCAGAAAATAATCCAGCCCTACCTGACCTGCCGGCGCGGAGGGAATATGAGGCACGGTGGCTCCGAGCTGCGTAAGTTGGCTCTGGCTCACCAGATTTGCGGTCACCAATGCCTGGCCCGCCGGAGTGACGGTTCCAGCACTCTTGTTGTTGAACTGCGCAATTTTGCTGTTGAGCTGGCCTGGGCTAACTGACCGTCCATACGATCCGAGATTCGTGCCCGGCAGCACGTCGCCGCCCGAGCCATCACCCGTGAGATCGGTAAGAAAAATCTCTGCCGGGCAGTCACAGGTAAGAGGAACAGTTAAAGTCGCTGGAAGCCGTGAGTTGATGCGCGCTAGAAAGGTGATCTGGAACTTTGTTGGGAAAATCACCGTGCCCGCGGTTGAAAACATGCTCGTGCGATCAAGGTTGGTTGGACCGTAGTAACGCGTCGGATTGGCATTGTCCGCGACATTCACCAGAGAAGCATCCTGATCAGACGACATGGCGTTGAAACGAGACAAATTGTAGTTCGCCTGCCAGCTAAAACTGTTGACGCCGTTCATGGGATGAGCCACGAGTTGACGCACACGGAACTGGAGAGCGTTGTAGTTGGATCGGCCCGTTGTGGTGATGGTGCCCAACTGGCCGAAGTTTGGATTGAGGCCCGGAAAAGCAAAGCCTCCGTTGGGAGCCGCAAACTGCAAGGCCAACCCGCTTACCGGGCTTCCCAGGCCGTTCTTTGAATAGTCTGTAATGGTGGCGCCAGCTGCGATGGAGCAATCAATGGAAGCGCATCCGAACTGTGCATTTGTTGTTTGGATGGCGGTAGTAGCCGCAGCAATATCGAGCGTCTTTGCAGCGCCGACGAGATTCAGATCGTGGACCAGAATGTTATGGACGTTTGTGTTGTGTGCGTAATCCACGGAAACAAAAAGCGACTTACCAATCTGCTGTTGCACACCAAAATTCAACTGAGTGGAATAGGGTGTCTTGAAATTCGAACCCAGGAGACCACCGAAAGAATTGAAGTCGAAAACATTGGGGTCTATGATGCCGGGCAGCCCTTTGGGATCAAAATTCTGCGCCTGTTTTTGAGCGGCTGCCTGCAATGCAGCCTGCGCGACGAGAGCCTGGCTTTCGACGTTTCCAATCGGCTGGCCAAACAACGACGTAACATCTACGTTCGTCCCCGGTATGACGCCCCCGGTTGTCTCAACATACTGGTTTCCAAGGCCCGCGGGTATGCGCAGGGTTCTGTCGAAGAGCGTGACGGTAAGTAAGACGTCATCGAAAAATATGCCAGCCCCCGCGCGAATCGAGGTTTTTCCTTTTTTGAAAGGATCCCAGATGATGCCGGCCTGCGGAGCAAAATTGAGATTCGGCTGCTTGATCTTGTCTCCCAGCCCGGCCTGCAGCATGCTCAACTCCGGAATCGGACCAAGATCACTGTCTGAGCGACCCGTCGTCCGCCCGTAGCGCAAGGCGACGGTAGCAGACAAATTAGACTTGAGCTTCCAATTGTCTGCTACGTAAATGCCAAGTCGTTGTAATAGAAAGCCGCCGTGCGGGAAGCCCAGTTGTGGCTTCTCGGAAAAATAACCCAGGCCGTTGCCGAGGCCAAGCACTTCGAGAGGATAGTTCAGGGGGTTTGCAGACCCCCCGGGAAAGGGTCCGTTGGCAGCCTGGGCGACTTCAGCTGGCGTGCCATTGGAAGTAAGGCTTGGGCCAAGTTGGCCGAAACTGCCAAATGTGTACTGCGGAGTGCGGATATAGTTGATGCCGTAGCGGATGGTATGACTATGCAGCAGGCGTGCGCCATCATAGCGAAGCTGCTGGTTGCGCTGCAGGGTCGTCTGCGGAGCCAGCCACGTGGGTCCCAGGCACAATAGATTGGCTCCGGAAAGGCAGCGCGCGTCGGTACCGATAACGATCGCAGCATCTTTGCCATCGGGGAAAACAGTGGGCAAACCATTCACCTGCGATCTCGCATCGGCAATGAAATTGCGGAAGGTCAGATATCCGTAACGAAAACTGTGGCTAAATTGGCCGGTCGAACCGTCCAGCGCGACGGTATGCGCATCGGTCAAATTGAGGTTACTGTAGGGCGAGAAGACATTTCCGCCAAAGCCGGTCACAACGTTGAACTGATCATGGTGGATCGAATAGAAAGTGCGCCAGTTATTGGTGACATTCCAATCCGCTCGCGCTGTCGCCTCTAGCTCATGAAAGGGGCTGGAAAAAGCCCTCACGAAACTGGAGAAAGGATCAGACGGCTGGGCAAACGTGGTGCCGTGCTGCAACGTGTGTTCGTAGTTAACAAACCAGAAAAGCCTGTCTTTGATAAAAGGGCCGCCCGCTCTCACTCCCACCTGGTCACGCTCGAAGGGCGCCTTGACCGGGCTGACACGAGCCGCGGTGGAGTCGTTGCGAAACAGATAGAAGCCGCTTCCGTGAACAGCGTTCGCACCGCTGCGCGTAATGACATTGACTGAGCCTGAAGAAGTGAGACTGGTTGCGGGATCCAGGGTGGATTGGGCCACCTGGAACTCCTGAATCGAGTCCTCAGAAAGATTCAGAGTCGTTGTTCCCACGGTTTCGTCAGAGATGTCGATGCCGTCCACTTCAATGCGTGTCGAACGGCCTGACCTGCCTTGCATGGAAATGCCGGTGAATCCGTTCTTGGTGGGGTCGAAGTTCCCCCCATCCTGGATTTGAACGCCCGGCGTCAACTGCGCGAGGTCGAGAAAGTTTCTGCCGTTCAAGGGAATATCATCGATCGCCTTCGCCGTAAGTACGTCCTGCAGAATGGCCTGAGTGGTGTTGACGGCGAGATCGGAAGTATCACCGCCCACCTCTACCTGGGTTACCTGCACTTCGGGCCCTAACGTGAAGTTTCCGTTTGCTGCTTCACCGACAAAAATCCGTATCTTGCTTGAGATCCTTTGGAAGCCTGGGGCAGTAATTTGCAGCTCATAGTCACCCGGGGCAAGCGACGTCATCGAGTAGGTTCCGCTTAAACTGCTCGAGAGACTCTGAGTAGTCCCTTTCTCCAGAGACCTTAGCGTAATCGCGGCATTGGGAATAATCGCGCCACTTTGATCAACGATCGTCCCCACGATTCCGCCAGTGGCGGTTTGGCCGAGAAGTTGTCCGGCGGTCAAGAGACAAAGGAAAGAAAGTATGAGGGCCCGGCGGAATGAAAAACGTCGACCTCTGGCTCGCTGCAACATAAAATCCTCCGAATAGTAAGGGGTACCGACCCGCTATCTTCGCCTGACAGGCTGCTTCTAATGCGTGGGATTGCTTATTATGGTCGGAATTCGGAAGGGCGCCAATCAGGCGGACCACTAACCTTTCGCCTTAATCTCCCTTAAGGCGCCTTAAGGGATCAACCGGATTGGGCATCGGTTTACTTCAACATATACTCGACAGGCACGATCAATGGGTGCTACGCGAAATGCCAAGAAGTGTAAGCCTGGGTGCGATGTGTATCCAGGCCTCGGATCTGCAGCACAGGATCGATCGACTCGCCGAGGTTGCAACCACCAGGCTTGCCTACAGCGAAGAGGACAAACTGGGACGGCTCGTATCCATGGAAATGATGCGGGAGGTCGGGCTGGCGATAAGAGTGGATGCAGCCGGTAACATTTTCGGACGGCGCGCGGGCGCCTCCGCTCTTCCTGCAATCATGTTTGGTTCGCACATCGATACTGTGCGCGAGGCAGGCCGCTTCGATGGTGTCCTCGGTGTGATGGCCGCGATCGAATGTATTCATGTACTGGCTAAGGCAGGCACGCTGACTAAGCACCCGCTGGAAGTGGTGATTTTTGCCAATGAAGAAGGGCAGAACTTCGGCGCCTTATGTGGCAGTCGCGCCATGGTCGGAGATCTTGGCAAGGACGACATGGAGCGCTGCGATGCGACTGGAAGAAATCTGGGCAAGGCAATTGGCTTCATCGGTGGAGATCCTGAAGCGCTAGATGCCTCAATCTGTCCTAAAGGACACGCTTTAGCGTTCGTTGAGCTCCATATCGAACAGGGGGGCGAACTGGATCGCCTCGGCCTCCCCATCGGCGCCGTGGAGGGCATTTCCGGGATTCAGCATACCGATGTACACATCACCGGGGCGGCCAACCACTCCGGGACAACCACCATGGAAGCCCGCCATGACGCATTGGTAGCGGCCGCGGAACTGGTGCTTACGGTGCAAAACATGGCATCTCAACGAAACACCTGCAGGGTAGCTACGGTGGGGCGCCTCACGGTCTCCCCGAATTCAGTCAACATTGTGCCCGGATCCGTCGATCTGACCATAGAACTCAGAGACATGCAGGCGTCCCGCATCGCTTCAACGATGGGGGAAATCAAAATTCGCACAGAAGAGATCGCGGTTCGACACGGAGTCCAGTTTACATTCCAGGACAGAAGGTTTATCGAGCCTGTGCCCGCCGCCCCTGGCATCCTGAATGCGATCGAACAATCGTGTGAGGCGCTGGCGTTGCCGTTTCTGCGTATGCCGAGTGGAGCGGGGCACGACGCGCAAATGATGGCACGCATCGCCCCGATGGGGATGATTTTTGTGCCCAGTGTCGGAGGCATTAGTCACTCGCCAAAGGAATTCACTACGGCCGAAGACTGCGCTCTTGGCGCCCAGGTCTTACTTGAGACCATCCTACGTATCGATCAACTATCTGACGCGGTTACCAGCGGAGCTTCCCCATTATGATTTTGTTGGGTGTTGATGTCGGCGGAACATTCACCGATCTAATTCTCGCTAATCTGGCCGAGAACAGAATTGCTATTCACAAGGTGCCCAGCACGTCGCCTGACCCATCGGTTGGTGTCCTTGATGGCATCCATCATCTCTGCGCGCAGGAGGGCGTCACCCTCTCTCGAGTTGACCACCTCTTTCACGGGACGACAGTTGCGACCAATGCCATGCTCGAGCACAAAGGCGCTCGCACCGGGATGATCACCACTCGTGGATACCGCGACATCATTCATATAGGGCGCCATCAGCGCCCGCAAAGCTATTCCATCATGCAGGACATTCCCTGGCAGTCAAAACCCCTGGTCGAGCGCCAGCATCGCAAGGTAGTTTCCGAGCGCCTGGTTCCTCCCAAGGGCGCTGTGCTCGTTCCGCTCAATGAATTTGAGGTGACCCGGGCCATTCGCGAACTGCGAGAAGAGGGCGTGGAAGCCATTGCGGTTTGCTTCTTGTTTTCCTACCTGAACCCAGCACATGAAAGACGGGTACGGCAACTCGTCGAGCAGGAGTTTCCACAGGCATACGTCACTACTTCGGCTGATGTCTCGCCGCAGTTTCGCGAGTTTGAGCGATTCACCACGGCTTGCATGAATGCTTTTCTGGGGCCTAAGGTAAAGAGCTTTATCTCGAATCTTGCGCACAAGCTGCAGAACGCCGGCATCCGTGGAGAAATGCACGTAATGACCTCCAATGGGGGGATTGCCACACCGCAAACCATCTCTGAAAAACCTGTTTACTCCCTGCTCTCTGGGTTGGCAGCGGGGGTTCTCGGCGGACAGTGGGTTGGCCGCCAGGCCGGTTATGACAATCTGATCACCTTTGACGTTGGCGGCACTAGCGCAGATATCGGCATTGTCACCGAAAATGGGTACAGCGAAGCGTCTGCGCGAGACACGGAGATCGCCGGCTTTCCTGTCATGGTGCCGATGATTGACATTCACACCATTGGCGCGGGCGGAGGCAGCATCGCTTACGTCGACGCAGGCGGCGCGTTTCGGGTCGGCCCGAGGAGCGCCGGGTCAGTACCAGGACCAGCCGCTTACGGGCAAGGTGGCGTGGAACCGACCGTCACGGATGCCAACCTAGTTTTGGGCCGATTGGACCAGGAGCACTTTTTGGGCGGAGAGATGCGAGTCTTCCCAGATCTTGCCCTTCAGGCCGTCCAGACCCTGGCTGCGAAATTGAATCGTGACGTGTTTGAAGTTGCTGAAGGCATCTGCACCATTCTCGCCAGCAACATGGCAAACGCAATCCGGTCACGAACCATTCAGAAAGGCTTTGACCCGCGCGACTTTACACTTGTGGCCTTCGGCGGAGGAGGCCCCATGACGGCGCTCGACGTGGCCAACATGCTCAAAATCCCCACGGTGGTCGTTCCCTTCTATCCGGGGATCACTTCTGCTTTGGGCCTGCTAACAACCGATCTGAAATACGATTTCGTCAAAACCGAACTGTTGAACTCTACCGAGGCGCCCGCAACACAACTTCGCGAAGACCTGGCCGGCCTCAAGGCGAGCGCACAAGAGCAGTTGCAAAAAGATGGCATAGCCAAAGAGCAAATGAGCTTTGGATATGCCGTCGATTTGAGATACGCAGGGCAGGGCTATGAACTCCGGGTACCTGTGGACGAGTCAATCATTCATGGCGCGGATTGGGAGCCGGTGTGGCTCAACTTTCATGAGCGCCATGCAGCTGAGTATGGCCACTCGTTTCTCAACCTTCCGATCGAAATCGTAACCGTTCGAGTGACTGGAAGAGGGCTTATGCCGCAGCTGCCACAATCGATGACCTTGAGAGGCGGCAAGAAGGCCCGGAACCCTTGGCTGAAAAGCGGCCAAACCTACTTCCGTGTGAGTGGAGTTATGCAACAGTTGCAAACCGAGTTTTACGACCGAGCCAGTCTTGAGCCAGGAGCCAATATTCATGGTCCTTCGGTTCTGTTTCAGAAGGATTCGACAACGGTCATCCCCCCCGGATGGGTGGCGCATGTGGACACGTTCTTGAACGTGATCATCCACAGAGAACAAAGCGATCGAGTCAATAACAATGTTGCTTCTCAACAGTCATCGGAGGATCGTGTATGCCGGTAGCCAGGCAGGCTCCATCGTCGATCGATCCCGTAACCGCCCAGGTGATATGGGGTGCACTCGAGAGCATCGCCATCGATATGGGTCACAAGCTGACTCGGATGTCTTACTCGAGCATCATCCGTGAATCAGAGGATTTTGGAGCTGCGCTGCTCGACGTGGATTGCCAGCAACTATGCGAGTCAGCATTCAGCACACCATTGCAATTGGGCCCGATACCTGGCTACGTTCGCGGCATAAAACAGATATTCGCGGAGCGGGGTGAGGAGTTTCTGCCCGGCGACGTGATTATGCACAACTCCGCCTACCACGGGGCTTCGCATGGTCCGGATGTCGCCTTTTGCGTGCCTGTTTTTTGCGAAGGACAACTGATTGGTTTCGCGGTAACGACCGCGCATCACCTTGACATTGGGGCACTGGTTCCGGGCAGTTGCGGCATTGTCGACGCCGTCGACGCATACTCCGAAGGACTGCAGTTCAAGGCAATCAAGATCTACGAAGGAGGAGTCCGCAACCGGCAGTTCTGGAATTTCCTGAAAGACAATATTCGCGTATCCGACATGGTCCTCGGCGACATGGAAGCGCAAATTTCGGCCTGCAAAACAGGAGAGCAAAGATTTCTGGAAGTAGTGCTCGACTACGGTCTCGATCAGGTTCTTGCCGCCAGCGAATACCTCATGCAATATTCCGAGGCCATGATGCGCAAAGCCATCGCGCAACTTGGGGATGGTATCTATCGCGCAGAAGGACATTTCGACGGATTTGCGGACGATCCGGATGAGACGAAACGTGACATCAAGATCGCCGTCGCCGTCACAATCGCAGGGGACGAACTCTCCATCGACTTTACCGGCTCCGCCAACCAGCTCACTGATCGCCCGGTTAACATGCCTTTCGAGGGCACCGTGGCTGTTTCGGTCTACCTGGTACTTCGCTCGATTCTTCTGGATACAGAAACGCACGAATATATTCCTCAGAATTCCGGCTTGGTACGGCCGATTCATATCACTGCCCCCCTGGGATCGATTTGTAACCCAACGTTTCCCGCACCAACGATCGCTCGGTTCTGCCCTGGAAATATTCTGGCCGACACACTGATGCACGCCCTCTCCCAGGCCGTCCCGCAGCAGGTGAGCGCCGGCGTGGGCAACCTTAAGGTGATCGCATACAGCGGATTGATTGGGGAACGCTACTGGGTGTATATGGACATCACTGAAGGGTCGTATGGCGGCCGATACGGCAAAGATGGAATGGACTGTGTAGACACTCTTTATGCGAACACGCGCAATAATCCGATCGAAGACGTTGAGTCGCACTACCCGTTACGCATCGTTCGCTACGAAGCGCGCGAAGACTCTGCGGGCGCGGGCAAATGGCGGGGCGGGACAGGTTCGATCCGCGACGTCATGGTGCTCAGCCAAGGACACGCCTCGATCGAGGGCGACGGGCACCGCCATGCACCCTGGGGACTGTTCGGCGGAAAGGCGGGAGGAACCGGGGATCTGGTGCTGGAAGATCGAACGGGAACCTGCAGGCATCTGCCCGCGATGATCAGCAATATCCCGCTGCAACCCGGAGACATACTTCGCACCGTCAGCCCGTGTGGAGGCGGATATGGAAATCCACTCGAACGCGATCCGAATTTGGTATTAAACGATGTGCGCAATGGCTTTGTCTCCATTAGGAATGCCATCGAGCAGTACGGAATAAGCATGCAGAAGCTCGAAATGGATGGAGCGGCCACACAGAGTCTCCGTTCGTAGCTCAACCAGTCTTAGGTGGAGGATTCATTGACACGGAGCCTGACGTTTCTAGTTCTTCTTCTTTTCTGCCCAGCGCTTCTTGCCGCCAGTGGCGATCTCGACCAATTAATAGACACCGTCTTTGCGACGCATCAATTCAAAGAAGTGTCGATTTCCGCAGACGGCGCGGAAGTCGCCTGGATAGAGCAATGGCCTCTCACCGCAGAAAAGTATCAAAGTCACATTTTCATTGCGGCGACTCCGTCTGGCGAGCCAAGACGAGTCCATGTCGGTTCGTCTGAAAATGAGCGCGGCCTGACCTGGTCGCCCGATGGACAGAAGCTGGCCTTCCTTGCAGATGATAACAACGATGGAGCGCTACGCTTACATGTGCTTGATGTTCGCACGAACCAGGTCAAGCCGCTCGGAACGATCACAGGTGAGCTCAGCACGCCCAAGTGGTCGCCAGATGGCACCGAAATTGCGGTTTTGCTAAAGGCGCCATCGCCGACACCGAAAAATGAGATCGGTGTCTGGATACATCGGGACACGATTCCCGAAACGATTGTGCTGGTCAGCCCCGACACGGGAAAGAGCAGGCATGTTGGCCCAAACGATCTCAATATTTATGAGTATGATTGGTCCCCCGATGGAGCGCACATCGCTGCCACGGGAGCCACGGGCGATGCAAATGACAATTGGTGGCACGCCCAACTGTTTCGCCTGGATCTGGAAAGCAACACGACCACGCCACTGCTGACGTCTGACCTGCAGATCGCCTGCCCTACCTGGTCTTCCGATGGCAAATCAATCGCCTTTCTCGGTGGATTGATGAGCGACTTCATCGCGCCTGGAGGAGATGTCTTCGTGATCCCTAAGGAAGGAGGAGAAGCGATCAACATCACACCCGGACTCTCGGGCTCGGCAACCGGCCTCTCATGGAAGCAACCAGAGCGGTTACTGTTCAGCGAAGACCTGGATGGTGGAACCGCCGTTGGCGCTGTGGATCTCTCCGGGAAAAAAGTCGAAACACTCTGGCAGGGCGAAGATAATATTTCGACCGGCGGTTTGGTGAGCGGGGTTTCGTTCGCACGTAACGGTTCTTCTTCAGCGTTGATCCGCCAATCGTTTTCCCATACCCCCGAGATCTGGACAGGCGAAGTTGGACACTGGCGCCAACTGAGTCATGTAAACGCGAAACTCAAGCCGTCCTGGGGTGACGCCAAGTCAGTGCATTGGCGCGATCAGGGTCAAAGCGTTCAGGGATGGCTTCTATTCCCCGAGAATTACCAACCCGATCGAAAGTATCCGATGGTGGTAGTGGTACATGGGGGACCCGCGGGAGACAGTACCTCGAAATGGGCGAAACCGTTCTATGACATGGAGGTGCTCTCGGGCGCCGGATATTTCGTCTTCTATCCGAATGCGCGGGGCAGTCTTGGCTTCGGCGAAGCGTTCACCCAGGCCAATGTTAAAGATTTGGGCTACGGAGATTTCCGCGACATAACAACCGGGGTGGAAGATTTGCTCGGCAAGCTTCCCATCGACCATGACCGCATCGGCATTACCGGTTGGAGCTATGGTGGCTACATGGCGATGTGGGCCGGTACGCAGACCAACCTCTTCAAAGCCTCGGTCGCGGGCCCTGGAGTATCAAATTGGCAGAGTTACTACGGACAAGTGGACATAGAGAATTGGCTCCTGCCCTATTTTGGGGCTTCGGTTTACGACGACCCTGGAATTTATGCGCGCAGCTCCCCAATCAACTTCATCACGAAGGACAAAACACCAACCATGATGTATGCGGGCACTGTCGATACCGTCTGCCCGGTCACCCAATCGTACGAACTATGGCGCGGGCTGCAACATATGAATGTTCCCACCAGCCTAGTGATTTACGCTGGGGAGAATCATGGGATGGTCATCCCTAAGAATCAGCGAGCCGTCACCAAAGCAGCGGCCGCATGGTTCGAGAAATACATGCCTGCCACTCACTGAGTACGGAGAGTGCGGGCATTCGCCTCAGCCACTCCTGCAATCGGGAACGTCACGACCAGAAGATTGAATAACGATTCAACTGGCCGGGGCCGCGTACTTAGCAAACCTTCAGCATACGCCGGCCCTGCCACCCCAAAGCTAAAACTCTCTTCTGTTAGCTTGTTACCGGTGCACACATCTCCCTTACGGACCTGGAGTGAACGTCCAGCTCTTGATGTTCTGTGTGGCCGACGCACCGCCCGTGCCGCCGGTAAACCCGACATACGCAGTGGAAGCGCCAACCGTACCGGGAATATTAACCGCTGCAGAATAGGTGAAGACTTTTGCCGTGACCGTATCGGTCAAGGTCAACTTCAGGGTCGTGCCGTCGTAGTTAAGCTGCGCGTTCATCGTATCGCCGCTCGAGAGCACAACGCCGGAAGGGGTTATGTCGATCGCGGGCACGGTGGGGACAACGCCGTTCAGATAGTAGCCGGTCGAATCAGAGCCTTCGTTGTTGTTGTTGAAGAAGTCGAACTTAACGGCAACACTCCTGGCGATGCCGCCGGTGGCCGTTGTCAACGAGGCCGGTCCATAGCCCAGATCTCCGCCGTTGCCACCAAGCGCCGTCACGCCGGCATTCTGGATCGTGAAGGTAAATCCATCTGCCGCCGCGCTCACCAGTTGGAAGCTGAAGTTGGTAGTAAACGCAGCCACATTGACCGGAGTTGTCCAGAAGGCGCTGCCAGCCTGGGAGGTACCCCCATTCGTAAGCTGCAACAAGCCGCCTGAACTCACTGTGGTTGTGCCATTCAATTGCAGCCCTGCTCCAGTGCCAAATCCCGAGCCGAGATTGATACCGCCTGACGGCTGTATGACATACGCCGCGCTCGCGACCGCACTCTGTGCGTGTCCGCTCGCCGTAGCCAACGCCTTCACTGTCTCACTGGCACTCACTTTGATCGCAGCGCTGTAGACCGCGGACGCAGTGGTGGGTGCGGTGCCATCGGTGGTATAGAAGATCACAGCTCCCGGTGTTGTATCAGAGAGAGTGACCGTCTGCGCTGTGCTGTAGGTTCCGGCAGCCGGGGAGAAGGTCGGCGTTGCCGCCGCCGTGAGGGGCTGGATCTGATAGGCGCCTACGTCGATCGGACTGTCCTGATATCCACTGGCGGAAGCAAAGGCACGAATGGTGAGTGATCCACCGCTCACGTTAATGGGTGCACTGTAGATCGTCGACGAATGGGTTGGCATCGATCCATCGACGGTGTAGTAAATCGTCGCACCCGCGGTTGCACTCGTCAGAGATACCTGCTGCGCTGCAATGTATGTGCCGGGAGCAGGGCTGAATACAGGGTCTGCGGCTGTCCTGGTTGCACCCGGAGTGAAGGTCCAGGTCTTGATGTTCTGTATAGCCGTTGATCCGCCGGTGCCGCCCGTAAAGCCGACGTAGGCCGTCGAAGCGCCCACCGCACCTGGAATATTGACCGCTGCGGAATAGTTGAAGCTCCTTCCGGTCACCGTGTCGGTGACACTCAGCGTCAATGTCGTACCGTCATAGGTAAGTTGTGCGGCCATCGTGTCACCGCTGGTCAACACCACGCCAGACGAGGTCATGTTCACCGAAGGAACCGTCGGCACAACCCCATTCAGATAGAATCCGGTCGAGTCAGTTCCTTCGCCTGCGTTGCTGTAGATGTCGAACTTGACGGCAACGCTATGGGCGATTCCGCCTGTGGTTCCAGCGGTCGGTCCATAGCCCAGGCTACTGCCAGAGCCCCCAATCGAAGACGCGCCCGCATTCTGGATGGTGAAGGTGAATCCATCTGCCACCACGCTCGAAAGCTGGAAGGTGAAGTTGGTAGTAAACGACTGAATATTGACCGGCGTAGTCCAGAAGGCGCTCCCTGCCTTGTACCCCGTGGCGCCCGTGAGTTGCAGGTAGTTGCTGGAGTTCACCGTCGTCACCCCATTCAACTGCAGGCCTGTCGCGCTGGGGAAGCCGCTGGCGAAGTTGATGCTGTTGCCGCCAGAACCGGTTTGGATGACGTAGGCCGCCGTACCCACGGCGCTCTGCGTGTATCCGCTGGCCACCGCGATCGCCTTGAGTGTTTCGCTCGCGCTTACCTGGATCGCTCCGCCGTAAACCGCGGACCCGGTCGTCGGCGTGGAGCTATCGACGGTGTAGTAGATAACCGCGCCCGGCGTGGTGCCGGCAAGAGTGACCTGCTGGGCTGCGGTATAAGTCCCGGTCCCGGGCGAAAAGGTGGGCGTCGCGGCCACCGCTGCCTGGATTGTGTAAGTTGCACTGGTAACCGCGCTGGCGCTCGCGCCGGACGCCTGTGCCATGGCCTTAATCGTGACTGTGCCACTATCCACGTGGATCGGCGCACTGTAAACGGTCGAGGCCGTAGTCGGCGTCGAACTGTCAATCGTGTAATAGATGACCGCGCCGTTTGTGGCGTCAGTCAACGTTACTTGCTGCGAGCCGGTGTAGGTGCCTCCGGCTGACGAAAAGACCGGCGCTTGCGTGGTTGAGCCTGCTTGCGACGTGTAGGTCCACGAAAGAATTTTTTGGCTGGAAGTCTGGCCACCTGTACCGCCGGTAAAGCCGATATAAGCCAGGTTGCTACCGATTGTCCCCGGAATATCCATAGGGAACGTACGCGTAAACGTCTTGTTCACGACGATGTCGGTAAGCGTCAGTACCAGGTTGGCGGCGTCGTAGGTGATGTGCGCCGCGATGGTATCGCCGCTGGCGAGCAATACTCCGGAGGAGGTCATGTCGACCGAAGGAACCGTAGGTGAGGCGCCATTGACATAGATTCCCGTGGAGTCGGTTCCCTCACCCGAGTTGCTGAAGAAGTCGAACTTGATAGCAACGCTTTTGGCAATGCCACCTGTGCTGCCCCCAGGTGGAACCGGACCATAACCCAAACTACCCCCGTTTCCACCCATTGCGGTCGGGGCCACGTTCTGCATGGTGAACGTGAATCCATCTGCGCCGGCGCCGGAAAGCTGAAACGCAAAATCGGTGGTAAATGCCTGAATGTTGGTGGGCGTGTTGTAGAACGCGCTTCCGGCCTGGTAAGTCAGACCTGTCGTCAATTGCAGACGCGTGTCGTCCACATTGGTAGCGCTTCCATTCAGGGTCATTCCGGCAACGCTTGCGAACCCATTGCCGAAATCGATTCCCGTACCAGCCGGCTGTATGGAATAAGAAGCAGTGGCGACATTGCTGGCAGTCAGGCCACTCGATGTCGCGATGGCGTTGATCGCCATGGTGCCGCTGACGCTGAGAGCACCCGTGTATATCGTCGAGCCGGCCGTGGGCATCGATCCATCGGTCGTGTAATGGATGGTTGAGCCTGGCGTGGCATCTGTAATCGTCACGGATTGTGTTGTGGTATATGTACCTGCCGCAGGAGCAAACTGAGGAGCCGCGGTCTGGGTATTGAAGGCGTAGGTAGCGGTGGCTACCGCGCTCTGCAGGAATCCGCCGGCGCTGGCCATCGCCTGTACCGTGGTTCCAGAGGAAAGCTGAAACGGCACGGTATAAAGCGTCGAAGCCGTGGTTGGCATGGAACCATCCGTCGTGTAATAGATGGCGGCGCCACCGAGAGAATCGGTAAGGGTGATCTGCTGCGCACTGCTGTACGTGCCGCCGGCGGGGGAAATAACCGGCTCTGGCGCCTGTGTTTGTGAGCCGATCAGACCATAGACGTCAAACTGATAGCCAGCCCCTACATACACCTTGCCGTGTGTGACCACAGGCACGGTGAACTTGATCGCCGGCCCGGCATCGTCACGCGTGGGATTCTGATTGCTGGCGTACAGAGGACTGGCGATGTTGGTCGCGTCGAATGCGTACAGAATGGAGGACCCGTTCGAACCAAAGAGGTCGGTGACCAGCGCCCACACGATCCCGTTCTGTGTGCCGTTCGACGAAACGGTGGGGCTCGCTCCAGGAAACGATGAACTGACCGATGATTTCACAGCCGCTTTCGTAGCCAGAACACCGTTGGTAAGAAGAAAGTCCTTGAGACTGTCATTCGAAGCCCATACATAGACGTGGCCATTCCAATACGCCGGCGTGCTCCATAAGCCCCCGCTGTTGAAGGCTCCGGTAATATCCTGCAAGGCATTGGTATTGGAGTTGCCTCCAGGCACATAACCGTTGAGTTGGTCACGATTGAGAACAAGGATGCGGCCTTCCTTCCCGATCTGGACCAGGAGGTGCGGGTGGGTTCCGGTCTGGTCTGGAAGCATAAGAATGCCACCGGCTGCCTGATCGAGATCGGAGGCCGCGAGCGTGGCCTGGTTGAAGGGAGTGAATGCATCCACCGGCGTGAAGCCACCATTGGACAGATCGAAACGAAGGATGCTGTCACTGTAATCCACATGGGTGCTGAGTGGCGGATAGGTCGTCAGATCGCCGTTGCCAGTCACGAGGAAGCCGCGCCCATTGGCGCTGACGGTATCGATCGGCATGCCGGCTCCCGAACTCCAGATGCCATCGCCATTCCCGTTGGGCGACAGGCAGACCGCAGCGGTCTGCTTGAGAGTGGTCTCGTTGTATACCAGCACCCAGCCGTGCCAGGGTCCATCGTCCCCGTGAGAGCCGAAGGCGAGATAAACGTTGCCGTTGAAGAGGGTCAGCGCTGGGCGATTGTGCTGCCATAGGGAACTAAAGGTCAGCGTGCCCCCTGCGCTGCCGTTACCATTCCCGGTGACCGACGCAGAAAGCACCACAGGGCTGCCCGAGCGTTCGTTACCGTTGAGAAGATTGAGTGCGTGCAATCGCTGCACGTAGTTGCCATTCTCTTTACTCTTGGCGACGACGAAGAGGGTCTGCGCATTCACATCGATGACCGGCGTGCCGCTGATACCAATCTCGGGATGAATATCTCCGGTTCCCCCCTGGACATCTGCCGTAGGAACAGTGGTTGCTCCAGCGGCCGCGCCATGGGCCGTGCTGATCAAACTCGCTTGCCACAAGGGTGCGCTCGCGGCGCCGCCATTGGTGTCGGCGTCGAAGGCATAGACCGAATCATGTTGCGTAGCTATGAACACAACGTTGTGGGTCGCGCCATTCACCGTGAGGTTCTGGACGTAAAGAGGCTGCGCGTAGACCTGGCCGTCGACCGTCTGGCTGAATAGTTTGCCGAAAGTGTTCGTGTTGACGTTCACCGGAGTAAGGGTTGCTTCCTGCGTGTTCTGCCCTTGCATGGTGCTGTCGTAGCGCCAGGTCGGTATGTTGGGACCCTGCGCCCGCGCAGCTTGTGGCGACAGAACAAACAAGGCGCAGAGCAACAAGAGACTCGCGGAAGCGAGCAACCTTGCCCGGCGCAACCGGCTGACTGAACCGACACAGACACTGACACACTTTGGCGTGCGAATGAATTCAAGAAACGACGAGATAAGGGCCTCCCCCGCGTCAGGTGCATAAAAAATCAAAAAGCCGTTGCACAGCTCTGCTTCAATGATTTCGGCTACAGTGCCTGATTCGGTCAGGAGTGGGCAGCCCGGGGAAGGAATTTAGATTTACAACAGGGAGGAACTTCTCAGATCATACCAATCGCCAGCGATTTTCCAAAGACTTTTAACCTGGCTCTCACGACTCACGAGCAAAAGACGCGCGCTTGGTACACTTCAGGCGATGAATGCTTCCTTCCTGCAATATGCGACAAGGCTTTTGTTAACAAGCCTGTGGGTGTTCTCCATGGCCCTTCCTGCGTGTGCGCAAACAGCCTCTGCGCAGTTCTCCGGCATGGTTTGGGAAAGGCACGGTGATTGGTATATCAATGGCAGTTCCATTTCGGTTCGGCTGGGCGAGGCCTTAGCGCCTGGCAGCTTGCTCACCGCGGGGATGAGCGGGGGCGCCCATTCTCTGGTGGTCCTGATGCCCGATGGCCAGCATCTATTGTGTGAGTGCTTCGATGCCACGACATGTGGTCAAGGATTTCGCATACCCGCCATTACGCCGTCGCCGGTCCCTGCCACCTGGAACATGTTCGTTGGTGTCAGAAATGTCTTGTTACTCATGCCTGCGCCGGCAGAAATGGTGTTTCCTTTAGTAACCGGCCGGGAAGCCATGGTAAGCAACCGTGAGTTCGTAGCAGCCGGAACATCCGCCGGCGAAGTTTCGCTGGCAACGGTACTGCATGACCTTCCGTCAGGCCACTACACGCTTGCTGTCGCAAGAGACGATGGCCACGAGACTCACTCCACCTCCTCCCAGCCGCTCGATTGGCTGACCTCTCGCGAAGCAGCACCGCTGCTCGTGGATGGCGTGGGAGTGTACAGAATTCTGGTCTCGGATCAGACCAGGGCAGCACGCATCGAGATTGAGCTACTGGTCACCCCCGCCGACGCCCTGGAAACCGAAGCGGCAAGCTTGACGATGACGAGCAAGACCATCATGCAGTGGAGCACTTACCACCCCGGTTGGTCGCTGCACGATTTTCTGCGTGTGTATCTTCAGTCGCGAGCGATCGCCCTGGGAAACTGAAGCTGACGTGGGCGGGGGGCGACACCAGATGCTGGTTGCGTGGCCATCAGGCTCATTCGTTGCTTATTCCGTCTGATGGAAAAATTTGTTGTTCAGGTCGGGCCAGAACTCCTTAAAGACAAAGGTTCCGCCGTCGATGGCCAGGTTCGTGAGCCAGAGGTCGCCCACCTTCTTGAATGTGCGCTCCTGGCTGGGGTAGTACGTGCTCGATATACCTGCGGCTGTGCCGGAGCCAAAAACCTCTGACGCGTTGAACACGTTGTGCCCCTTGTCGCTGCGCGTAATCACGACGCGCGAGAACGAGTAGCCGAGGCGCTTGCGAACGCTGCCGTGGGTCAGCGTGTAGTAGCGCGAGTCCTGGTGCAGCGCCGCGGGCAGAATAAACTCGGTCCATAGATTCTCGTCCACATAATCGGCGTAGGTGTGCCAGTAATAGCGGCCATAGCCGGCAGCACCCTGGTGGAACTCGGGCGTCGCGTTGCGAAGCTGGGCGAAACCGGCCTGAAGGCCGACAAAAATGAACGAAGAGTAGTCGACACTATCGAGTAGCGTGGTCTGAAACTTCTCCCCCACGGTTTGCGCAGGCAACTTCTGGTTCGCACTCACCGAGCGAAAATTGGGAACGATGTAGAGGATCCGCTTGGTCTGCTTCCCTTCGGTCGACGTGCCAGGCACCGAGGGAGTACCCGGAGGAGCCACGGTCAAAGAGCCCGTCTGCTGACCAGAAGCCCCAGGCGCATCCGGCAGGTTGCTCAAGTCATCCGCATGCAATGCACCGGCCATTGTCAACGTGCCTGCCATCACCAGAACACAACGCAATACGCACTTACGCAGTGCAAAATTCATCGATTCACCATCCCGCTCGTCCTCAACTCTGCTCATGGAGTGCTCTCATTGGACGCGCGGAATCGCTTTCGGTTCCACAATAGTGGGGGGGACCAATCCCCGATTGCGCTCCCTTGCCTTCTGTTGCATCTGATACTCATGGCGCAACGAACCGCCCTGATCGTCGGAGTCACCGGCATCGTGGGCCTGAACCTGGCCCTGCGACTCGCAGTCCAACCGGAGTGGTCGGTCTACGGCCTCTCGCGTAAGGCTACGTCCAGCATCCCATGGGTCACTCCTGTTGCGGCCGATCTGCAGCAGCCTGCTTCGCTCAAAGCGGCGCTGACAGGCATCGCGCCGACGCACGTCTTTCTCTCCGCCTGGCTGCGTCAACCGACAGAAACAGAAAATATTCGTGTCAACAGCGCCCTGGTGCGCAACCTGCTCGATGCTTTGTCTACCGCGGGCTCGGTGGAGCACGTCGCCCTAGTGACCGGACTTAAGCACTACCTGGGTCCGTTCGAGGCCTACGGCAAGGGAACTCTGCCCGAAACACCGTTCCGCGAAGAACAAGCGCGGCTTGACGTGCCTAACTTCTATTACGAGCAGGAAGATGAGGTTTTCGCTGCTGCCGGCCGCGACAGCTTCAACTGGAGCATCCACCGCCCGCACACCATCATCGGGTATGCCGTCGGCAATGCGATGAATATGGGTGTCACCCTTGCCGTCTATGCCACTCTATGCCGCGAAACCGGGCGGCCGTTTCTCTTCCCCGGCTCAGCGGTGCAGTGGAACAGCCTTACCGATATGACAGACGCTCGCCTGCTGGCTCGGCATCTGCAGTGGGCGGCGACCGCCCCGGGCGCTCGTAACCAGGCCTTCAACATCGTCAACGGCGACGTCTTCCGCTGGAAGTGGATGTGGCCGCGCATCGCCGACTGGTTCGGGATCATGCCGGCGGAGCTGCCAGGCGAAGGAACTCCCCTGGAGGCGCAGCTTGCAGATGCAGTCCCCCTCTGGGCTGAGATCGCGGAGAAGTATGCCCTGGTTGAGCCTGATCTGAACGTGCTGGCCTCGGCCTGGCACACCGATGCTGACCTTGGCCGGCCCATCGAAGTGGTGACCGACATGAGCAAGAGCCGCAGCCTGGGCTTTCTCGATTACCAGGCCACCGATCAGAGCTTCTTTGACCTGTTCACGACGCTGCGCCAAAAACACATCATCCCGTAAAACGCTCGGGCCGCCCCAAGTCCGGGTGGCCCATGCAAGCCTTTTGTTGGTTACGTTCCGGGACATCCTTTCCACCCGTGCAGCCACTGATCAGAATCCCTACGAGCCGTTGCGCATCTATATGGTTCACCCCATGCCGCCATCGATGCCCGCACGCTACCGATACAATGAGGAGAAAGCGTGCCGCACCGCCGTATGTGGCAGACGAGACACGGCTAAAGGCCAGGGACCGCCCCATGACAGCACCCCAGAAACATCCATTGGAAGCCATCCTCGAGCAACGCATTGCGATCATCGATGGCGCCATGGGCACCACCATCCGCACCTATGGCATGAAAGAAGCCGACATCCGCGGCGCGCGCTTTGCCGGCTCGAAGAAAGACCTGCTCAACAACGGCGACCTCTTCTCCCTGACGCAGCCGCAGATGATCTGCGACATCCATCGCCGCTTTCTCGAGGCCGGAGCCGACATTCTCGAGACCAATACCTTCGGAGCCACCAGCATCACGCAGAGCGAGTTCTTCGTCGAAGATCCGCGCGAGCACGGCGGCCGCAAAGATCCTGCCTTCTACCAGAAGGTCATCGAAGATCCCTTTCTCAACGACCTCGCCTGGGAAATCAACGAGCAGTCTGCCCGGCAGTGCCGCGAGTGGGCCGACCGCGTTGGCAATGCCACCGGCCGGCAGCGCTTTGTCGCCGGAGCCATCGGCCCCTTGACCGTCTCGCTCTCCAACTCGCCCGATGCCGATGATGCCGGCTTCCGCGTCGTCACCTTCGACCAGGTCAAGGCCGCTTATGCCCACGAGGTGCGCGCGCTCATCGCCGGCGGAGTCGATCTGCTGCTCGTCGAGACCATCTTCGACTCGCTCAACGCTAAGGCCGCCCTGGTGGCCATCCGCGAGGTCTTCGATGAGGACCACAAGCAGTTGCCCGTAATGATCTCGGCTGCCGTGGGCCGCGGCGGCGAAACGCTCATCTCCGCCCAAACGACGGAAGCTTTCTGGAACGCGGTCAGCCATGTGAGACCCCTCTCGGTAGGGCTCAACTGCTCGCTCGGGCCTGACCTCATGTATCCATTCCTCGAAGAGCTGTCAGAAAAGGCGGATGTGGCCATCTCCTGCTACCCCAACGCCGGGCTGCCCAACCCCCTGTCGCCGACCGGCTTCGATCTGGGCCCAGAGGATATGGCCCGCTTCCTGGGAAGCTTTGCGCAGTCCGGACTGGTGAACATTGCCGGCGGCTGCTGCGGCAATACGCCGGAGCACATTGCCGCCATCGCCAAGGCGCTTGAAGGCAAGGCGCCGCGCGCGCTTCATAAAAAAGAGATGGGTGCAGCACATCAGATCGAGAGCGTAGCGTGAGCGAGGCCGTACAACCCAAGCCACTGCGCCTTTCCGGATCTCAGCCCTTTACCCAGCAGGCCGGCGTCTTCATCATGATCGGCGAGCGTACCAACGTTGCCGGTTCGCCCCGCTTTGCCAAGCTGGTGAAGGAAGGTAAGTTCGAAGAAGCGGTCTCGGTCGCCAGGCAGCAGGTGGAGAACGGGGCCAACGTGCTCGACATCTGCATGGATGAGGGCATGATCGACGGCGCCGCCGCCATGTCGCGTTACCTGCAGTTACTGGCCAGCGAGCCCGAAGTGGCCAAGGTTCCCTTCATGGTCGACTCCTCCAAGTGGGAGGTGATCGAAGCCGGCCTCAAGTGCCTGCAGGGCAAGGGCATCGTCAACTCCATCTCGCTCAAAGAGGGTGAAGACAAGTTCCGCCACCACGCCGCCACCGTGCTCAAGTACGGCGCAGCGGCCGTGGTCATGGCCTTCGACGAGCAAGGGCAGGCCGCGACTTACGAAGACAAGATCCGCATTTGCCAGCGCGCCTACAACATTCTGACCGAAGTCTGCTTCCCGCCGCAGGACATCATCTTCGATCCCAACATCCTCACCGTGGCCACCGGCATGGAGGAGCACAACAACTACGCGCTCGACTTCATCAACGCCACTCGCTGGATCAAGGCCAACCTGCCTCACGCCAAGGTGAGCGGCGGCGTCTCGAACATCAGCTTCAGCTTTCGCGGCAACAACAAGGTGCGCGAAGCCATGCACTCCGCGTTTCTCTACCATGCCATCGCCGCCGGGCTCGACATGGGCATCGTCAACGCGGGCATGCTCGAGGTGTATGAGGAGATCGATCCACCGCTCAAGGTGCTGGTTGAAGACGTGCTGCTCAACCGCCGCCCCGACGCAACCGAGCGCCTTGTGGAGTTCGGCGAAACCCTCAAAGGCGCCGGCTCCGTCGTCAGCGAGAAAAAAGCCGAGGAGTGGCGCCACGGCACCGTCGAGGAGCGGCTCTCGCACGCGCTGGTCAAGGGCATCGACACCTATATCGAGCTCGATACCGAAGAAGCGCGCGTCAAGCTGGGCCGTCCGTTGCTGGTGATCGAAGGCCCGCTCATGGCCGGCATGAGTGTGGTGGGTGACCTGTTCGGTGCGGGCAAAATGTTTCTTCCGCAAGTGGTCAAGTCGGCCCGCGTGATGAAGAAGGCCGTGGCCCACCTGACTCCGTTCATGGAGGCAGAAAAGCTGGCCATGGCGGCCGCCGGCCATGAGGTCAAGGCGCAAGGCAAGATCGTGCTCGCCACCGTCAAGGGAGACGTGCACGACATCGGCAAAAACATTGTCGGCGTGGTGCTGGCCTGCAACAACTACGAGGTCATCGACCTGGGCGTCATGGTCTCGAGCGAAAAAATTCTCGAGCGCGCCAAATCGGAAAAGGCCGACCTGATCGGTTTGAGCGGACTCATCACTCCCTCGCTCGACGAAATGGTGCACGTGGCCCGCGAAATGGAGCGGCAAGGCTTTAAGCTGCCCCTGCTCATCGGCGGCGCTACGACCAGCCGGGCGCACACCGCCGTCAAAATCGCGCCCCACTACAGCGAGCCCGTCGTGCACGTGCTCGATGCCAGCCGCGCCGTGGGCGTCACCACAAGTCTGCTCAGCGATGCGGGCAAAGATGAGTTCGTCGCCCAGCACCGGGCAGAGTACGACCGGCTGCGCAAGGCGCATGCTGCACCGGCTGCGAAGCTGGTCCCGCTCGAGACCGCGCGGCAGCGGCGCACGCCCATTACCTGGCGGGCAGAGGATGTTCCAGCACCGGCATTCACAGGGGTGCGGGTGCTCGACAACTTCCCGCTGGCAACGCTGCGGGAGTACATCGACTGGTCGCCCTTCTTCCACACCTGGGGGCTCAAGGGCATTTATCCCCGCATCCTCGACCACCCGGAGCAGGGCCAGCAGGCGCGCCAACTCATCACGGACGCCAACGTGCTGCTCGACAAGATCATCGCGCAGAACATGATCACCGCGCGCGGCGTGTATGGCTTCTGGGCTGCGAACGCTGTGGGGGACGATGTTGCGCTCTACACCGACGGTTCGCGCGATAAGGAACTGCAGCGGTTCCATTTCCTTCGCCAGCAGGCCAACCGCGAAGGCAGCGAGCCCTGCCGCTCGCTGGCCGACTTCATCGCGCCGAAGGAGACCGGGCTGGCTGACCACATCGGAGCCTTCGCCGTCACCAGCGGCATCGGGTTGAAGGAAGCCTGCGACAAGTTCCGCGCAGACAATGACGATTACAACGCCATCATGGCCGAGGCGCTCGCCGACCGCCTGGCCGAAGCCTTCGCCGAATGCCTGCACAAGCGGGTGCGCGACGAATGGGACTACGGCTGCAAGGAAACCTTCACCCCCGAAGAGCTGATCCAGGAAAAATATCGCGGCATCCGTCCAGCGGCAGGCTATCCCGCCTGCCCCGATCACACGGAGAAGGGTCCGCTGTGGCACCTGCTCGACGTGCAGAAAAATACCGGCATGCAGATCACGGAGTCCTTCGCGATGTGGCCCGGCTCGAGCGTCAGCGGCCTCTACTTCGCCCACCCGGAGTCACGGTACTTCAGCCTGGGCAAGATCGACAAGGACCAGGTGACGGATTACGCTGGGCGCAAAGGGATGACGGTAGGTGAGGTGGAGCGGTGGCTGGGGCCTAATTTGAACTACGAGGTAGTTGGGTAAAGTAACTGTTGTAGACACTCACTTGAGCGTGAGATCGAAGCACAGGTCTGATTGATGAACAACCGCCCGCGATTCTCGTCGTTTGTCTATTTCTACTTAGTCACCTTCTTTTTGCTGCTTAGTTTCCTGCCCGTTGCAATCGTAAGAGCCATTGCCAAGACATCAGTCCGACCAGGCTATTCGCTGGCATCGTTGGCCTGGCCTGTTGTGGTCGCCTTTTTGTGGCTTTATGCACAGAAGCGCTGCTCAGCTGACCGCCTGCGGTTCGGCGATGGACTGCTCTGGACGACTCGTTCGATGATGACCGGTTGGCTATGGATGTCTTTCTTCACCGTCATCCCGGGTTTGTTGGTTGTATTTTGGGGCTCTGTTGGGATCGCGCTTTACGGAGATGTGACTCGCAAGCCAGGATTCGCCCACGCGAAATTCCACGGTCTCGTCTCTTACTTCTTTCGCAACAGAATGAGGCAATAACGGTCTGACATCTGCTACGGGTGCGTGCGCCCGGAGCAGTCTGCTGAGCCAGAAGTGACGACCCACCACAAAAGCCCGGGTGGCCCATTCAAGCCTGGTTTTGGCTTGAGTGGGGGAAAGATGGCCTCCGCAATAAGGGGATATCTGCCCTGTAACGAAAGCAAGGGCATGCGCTACTGTGCGAGTAGAACTGTGGGCAGTGAGAGAACTTCCAGTCGAACAGTCACTGAACCCCACTCAAGCCAAACCCAGGCTTGAATGGGCCACCCAGGCATTTGTCTAGCTTCGATTGCCGCCAAACTTAAGCAGAAATCAGAGTAAAACGGAATTTCCTCTGGAGATTCCGCGACTGCCATTAACCTCACCGCGTGCCCTCACGATTGCAACGATTCCATGAGTCAGGACAGACTCACTTTGTTACGTTTTCCTGCTACCACCACTACCCCTTGTTCACTACGGATGAAAGCAAGCAAATATTCGAGGCGGCCCTCGAACGCGTGCGGAAGAGCTTTGGCCTGTGCGTGTATGGATATGTCGTGATGCCGGATCACGTACATCTGCTCATTGGAGAACCACAGAATGGGACACTCGCCGAGGCGCTCAAGTCGCTCAAACAAGGCGTGGCGCGAAAGCTGGCTGGCGAAGCAGCCCACTTCTGGCAGAAGCGCTACTACGACTTCAATATCCGGAATGAGCGGCAGTTCCTGGAGAAGCTTCGCTACATCCATCGCAACCCCGCAAAGCGCGGATTGTGTGAGCGCCCGGAAGACTGGGCGTGGAGCAGCTTTTGCCATTACGCTACGGGCATGAGGAGCCCCGTGGAAATTGAGTCCCAGTGGACTGCACGAGAGAGGGAACGTGGCGCAGGTAGGGTTCGTCCGGCAGTCGATTTACCCCACTCAAGCCAAAAGCAGGCTTGAATGGCCACCACCCGGGCTCTGTTGGCATCCAATCCCTGGTGTGTGGGGAAGCTCCTAGGCCGGGCGGGCCGCCAGGAAAGTTGCAGTTACGTTCCGACGTCTCCCTTGCATCCCCCGCGACAGCAGCCACCATCAGAGGAGTACGGTGTTCCCAGGAGTCTCCGCCATGAAACTTCTACGGCTGCTCGCTCCGTTTCTTTTGCTGGTCTCCTCACACTCTCTCCACGCACAACTAGGGCTGTACGGCACCTTCACCGCGCAGGACCTGAGCGTACCCGACAACAGCGGCTACAACCTCTACGGAGGCACGTTGGGCGCCTATCTTGCGAGTGGACAGGTGGCCATTTTAAGTGCGGGGATCGATCTTCGCGGATCCTATACGAAGGGAAACGGCACCTCATTCATCATGGGAGCAATCGGGCCACGCATTGGGCTAAATATACCCATCATTCGTCCGTACGTGGAGGGAACGATCGGCGTTGCCAGCATCGACGTGGCCGGAGGTTCGCCGCTGAGCGGGACGAAATTCGAGTATCAGGTTTTGGGCGGGCTGGACTTCACCATCTTCCCTCGTCTTGACTGGCGTATCGCGGAATTCAGCTATGGTGGTCTGTCCTCGAATGACTCCAACATTCACCCAAAAACACTCAGCACCGGGCTCGTGCTGAGGCTCCCACGCTTCTTCTTCCCTATTCCCTGATTTACATGCCAGAATCCGCTCGTCCTGGCTGCGATGGCGGGCGCACCCGGGCAGCCAGCCTTATTTGACCTGCCGGCTCTTGCACGCGGGGCAGTTCCTCTTGTGCCAGCCAAGATCCTTGAGAGCGTCTTTCAATCCTGCGTATGCTTCTTTGACCAACGCATCGTAATGCTGCTTTGAAAAGCGGACCTTTTGCTCATTCAAGCGAATGTAGGTGTACGCCTGCCCTTTATTTTCAGACAGGCTGGCTAGTCGCATGTATTCCTGGCACGGCATTGGATACTCACCTGAGCCAAGTCTAGTGCTTCGGCAAGTTTGCTGCAGAAACGCTGGTGCAGGTCCTGAAGCCCCTCACACCGGAACGCTTACCAGCGTACGCGGATCCAATTGAGCTGCGGAGTCAGCGTCGAGAAAAACCGTCGCATCCGGGTGCGCGCGGAGAATGGTGGCCGGGCAATCGGTAGAGATCGGCTCCTCCACAACCCGGCGAATGATCTCTGCTTTGCGGCTACCTGGCACCGACGCGATGATTTTCTGCACGCGGAACAATGCCGGCACGGTGAGGGTAATGGCCGAGGTTGGAACATCGTCAAGACTCTTAAACCAGCCTTCGGCAACCTGTTGGCCCCGGGTCACTCCGTCCAACTGAACAATCTTCACATCGAGCGGATCGTTGAAGTCCGCCTCGGGTGGATCGTTAAACGCCAGATGTCCGTTCTCCCCGATTCCCGCGAGGCACAACTGCGGCTTTGCGGCTTTCAACTTTTCTGCATAGTCGCGGCAGGCGCGCTCAGGGTCAGCAGTATTGCCATCGATGCCAAAAAACTCTTTCATCGAGACATGCTGCGTCAGATGTGTGCGAAGAAAGTGAATGAACGACGCCGGATGATCGTCAGGCAAGGCGACATAGCTATCCATATGAAAGCCGAGAACCTGCTTCCATGAAACATCGGGCATGGCGACGAGTGCATGCAGCGTTTCGATTTGTGACGCGGCGGCGGCAAAAATGACAGCGGCATCCTGCGTGGGAGAGCTGAACTGACGCATGGCCAGGGCAACTGCTTTCGCCGCAGCTTCGCCTGCGGCTTTACGGGTCGGATAAACTTCCAACTTGAGTGTCCCTACCTGCAGCCGCTTGATCGTAGTGCTCTCGGTCGCCATGCCATCACCCTTCAGTAACTACAGATTCCCATCCTTGCCGAAAATTGCCAATATGGCAAGCCGCCAGAAAATCGTAGCGCTTCCTTTTTGCCCGGGTTTCGTCTGGCCAGTGAGCTCTGGAGCAAACCGTAAATTTTGACAGCGAAAAACTGCCTCCCGGAGCCCCCAGCAGTATCTAATTTTCGGGTTCGCATCATCAGCCATTCTAAACGGTCCAAACCGAGAGAACCCTCTGTGCACGGGCACGCGGTAGCGGGCGTCAAACGGTTCGGCTAAGCTCAAGAAGCAGTCGTCCACCGATCTTTCCCTGGCTCCTGGAGAGACGAGCGCGTCTGCCGGTCGAAAGGAATTGGCTCCCGTTGGTTGAATCGTCCTTTCTCCGTCGTACGTTCCGTGCGTTCAAGTATCGCGATTTCCGCTTGATGTGGACCGGCGCATGCGTCTCCACAACCGGCACGTTCGTGCAGCAGTTCGCCCAGAGCTGGCTCGTTTACGACCTCACCAAAGATCCGTTTTACCTGGGTCTCGATCTGTTTCTCGGTCAGCTTCCGATCATGCTGTTTTCTCTCGTGGGCGGCGTCTTTGCCGATCGCATGGATCGTAGGAAGATGCTGCTCTATTCCCAGTACATCCAGATGGTCTGCGCCTTTGCCCTGGCCCTTTTGTTCGTCACCCACACGGTCAGGATCTGGCATATTCTCTCCCTCTCTTTTCTCGTCGGCTGCGGACAGTCCTTCGGCGGACCCGCCTATTCCGCGTTGCTTCCAGCGCTGGTCGCGACCGAAGACCTGGCCAATGCCATTGCCATGAACTCCATCCAGTTCAACCTGGCGCGCGTGCTCGGCCCCGCGCTGGGTGGGCTCGCCTACACGGCCCTTGGCGCCACCTGGTGCTTCACGCTGAACGGAGTTTCCTATATTGCGGTGATCATCTCGCTGTTCGTGATCCATGTGAAGTTTGTGCCCCCGCCATCGCATGTATCGGTCATGAAGAGCATGGGAGAAGGTATCCAGTTCATCCGTCAGCGCGAAGGCCTGGCCGCCCTGGTGGTGCTCGCGTTCTGCACCACACTGCTTGGCTTTTCGCTGACGGGGTTCCTGCCGGTGATCGTGCAGACCATCTTCTATCGGGGTCCGCAGACCTATCAACTGCTGCTTGTATGTTCCGGTGGGGGTTCGATCGCTGGAGGGTTGATGGTCGCGGCCATGCAACGATTAAAGGGGCAGGGCCATGTGGCGTTGCTCACCCTGCTTTTGCTCGGAGCGACGACCATCGCATTCGCGCTATCGCGTTGGCTTCCCCTCTCCTGCGTGCTGATCTTTTTCGCCGGCGCGGCCATCATGGGGTCGGCCTCGCTCATGCTTTCACTGGTCCAGTTGATCGTGTCAGACCAGATGCGCGGCCGGGTCATGAGCGTCTACAACCTCGCTTTCCGCGCGGGCATCCCCTTGGGCAGCCTGGCTCTGGGCAAGTTGATCCCGATCATCGGCGTCTCGTGGGCAATCGCCGGCTCCGGCGGCTTGCTGATTGCGCTCTCGCTTTATTTCCTTGTCATGATGAGGAATAGCTCGACCTTCCAGCGGGTGGCAAAAACCGCCCTTTGATGCTGTTGTAAGAACAGACCACTGGTTCGCTTTTACGCTGTATCGGGCGAGCTATACGGTTTCGAACGCCTCACCATTTTCTTTGGCAACCAGGCCAACGCCGAGCAAGCCTCTGCCGAAGCGGTAGCGTTTGGTCAGGACGACGACATCACCGTGCTCACCCTGACCAGCGTCGGGGCTACCGGCCGCGCGTTTGGCGACATGGCTCAACCTGTGCACGCATAGCGCGCGATGCGTCACTTCCGAGATCGTGTATCTTGCAAGTTCGCTTCAACCGAGAAAGTCGATTAAATAAAGCCATTGCTCTGCGACAGCACCGGCAGACCCTGAGCACAGACCGTACTATCGACGGACGGCTCGTCGTTGAACAAACCCCGCAGCCTGAAGAGCAATCGTTAGCCCGGCGCAAACGACAACGGTGAGCACAAACGGAAACTCCTGCTTTTCAGAAAGCTGATAGGCGAACGCATGGGCGGCGGCTAGCGCGAAGAGCAGGTAGTTCCATCGCTGGAGCTTCTTCCACTGTGGTGTGCCCATCGAACGGAGCGCGTAATCGCTCGACGTGGCAAGCAGCGCTATCAGGAACAGTGCACCCACCGCCCCGGTGTAGTTCGCGAAACCAAACAGATCGTGCCGTACGGGAAAAATGTGCGGGCGGGTCTTTTCGTATACGTAATAGAGCCAGGGACGTCCTCGCAGATGAACATTCTGCCCGATGACCGTATGCAGCACACCGAGGATGCCAGCCCAAATACCGACATCTCTACGCAAATCGCTCGAAACCGGATTGCGGCGTTTGCCGAGAACGTTCCAGGGACCGATGCATAGCGTCGCAGCCAGCAAGACCAAAGCAGGATAGGCGGTGGCAAAACTAGCACGGCTCAGAACGTCGCTGTAGGTTCGGGTGAAGTACAGAAGGGCAACACTTGAAACTGAGGCAAACAATAGAGGGAGATGATGAGCGATGAGGCGATACCGCAACCGTTCACCTCGTAGATACCGCTTCTTCGTTAAGGAGACTTTTTCTCGATGCTGCTGCAGGCGCGCTTCTCTCATCAGTGACTGATTTTATTTGGTGCCGGGAGAATGTCGAACCTGCAAAGTTGCCCTCGGCGGATTTTGAGTTAGGTTTTTGCATAGTTGTATCACCCTGCACGTCAGCGCATGTTGGCCTCATAAACCCTTTTTGCATCAGAGCATTACAAGACACCCGCAGCCCTGAAAACGCACTTTAGGGGTACCAAATTCGCCGAGACCGGAGCGCGGGGCAAGTGCACCGAACGAGTGAATTGTTAGAGCACTTGGCTCATATGAGCCAAATTTATAGCTATAATAAGCTTGAGGTAATGGACCGTGATTGCACCCGAATCTATCGCCGAGATTCTCGGTCTGCAGGCTTCCATCCGTAGCGTGAGCGAGCTAGAAGCAGCGGTCTCTGCTGGGCTGCCGAAGCGTTCTCTGGAACGACTCTCTGCAAGGCTCTATCTAGATCGCCGGGTCGCAAGCGCGTACAAGTTCAAGGTTGTTCCTCAGGCTACCTGGAAGCGTCGGAGCAAACGACTCTCCGTGGATGAGAGCGAACGCACCGAACGGCTCGCCCGTGTGCTGGCCCATGCTGAATACGTGTGGGACGACCGTGAGCAGGCGCGTGAGTGGATGAGCAAGCCGCATCGCGAACTCCATAACAGCACACCACTGGAAGCTGCCCGAACGGAACTGGGCGCTCGCAGGGTAGAAGATCTCCTCGACAAGCTCTATTACGGTTTGCCCGTCTAGGGTGATTGCTTACCGCATCGCTGACGCGCGGCATCCGATCTTCGACCCGACAGGAGCCATGCTACATGGTGGTCGTTGGAACTCCGTCGGCGCGCGCGTGATCTATGCTGCCGAGACGTATGCCGGTGCCCTGCTCGAAGTCCTGGCTCACTCCAATCTCTCGCAGCCACCGAAAAACCATGGAGTCGTTCTAATTGAGATACCCGCGGATATCGAGATTGAGACGGTGGCGCAAAGCGAGTTGCCCGGCTGGGATGCGGAGGATGCAGGCGCATCACGCACCTACGGGGATGATTGGATCCGCTCCAGGAGAACTGTAGTTCTTCGGGTTCCAAGTGTGATCACACAGGGTCGCGAATACAACCTTGTTCTGAATACGGAGCACCCAGACTTCAACAGGATCCAAGCAGGAGCGCCAGAGATCGTTCCATGGGACACCCGTCTCTTTCAGAGATGACGCTGTTAGGGGCTTGGGGGCTTGCCGTCATTCTTGGTCCGGAGTATGTTCCAACACATCCTGAAGCGGGAAGATCCAATAGCCGGTCGACGCTGCCCGTCATAATCCTCCCCGCCCGCCGAGGGTTTCGTCGATGCTGGAATCTCCTTTGACCGACCAGTCATTGATGGCTCCAGAGAGTTGCGGATGGCCGAGGGGAGTACCGGGAAGAACGAAGATGTATTGCTGCCAGGCGTTCGAAAAGTCAGGAGACGAGTAGCAGTTGAGTCTGACGACTATGAACCCCCAACCGGCAGTGACTCGCTGGCTCCAGGATTTTCGAGTAACTGGATCGCCTGTCGATAGCTCATCCCTGGGCTCACAGGAGAGAAATCGCTCTTGTCTTCGGTCGTCTGAATGTCAAGTGACTTGACCAGGAGTGCCTTGCCCGCCAGGCTGAGCTTCATGTGGGTCAGTTCCCACCGGTGGCTGCCCACATTGGTCTGCTCCAGCAGAATCGTTCCGCCCTTGTGGAGCCTGCCTATAATCCCCCAGCCAAAATTGACATCCTCGATCAGGCGCGCATCGAGCTTTACCATGCGCTCCTCTGTCGGGTCGATCCAGACTTCCCCGGCCATCCCGCGGAAGATCTTTGCTTCGTCACTGGGAGGGTCGAATTGCGGGTTGGGCGAGAAGCCCAGCCGATAGCACTGGCCGCTCTTGCATGGCGTCATTCCTTCGTCGCGATAGAGAAACGCTTCCGGTAGCAGACGCATCAGCCTGTTTACCCGGTCGCTCATCTCCTGTTCGCGTTTGCGGCGTTGTTCCTGAAGTTTCGGGTGGCCACTCAGATGGTTCAGACGACGCAGCTCCGCTTGGTCTGACTCCGCGCTCAGAGGTTTGCCGTCAATGGCGATGAGACGCGCCACGGCGCCATCCTTTGTTTCGACGATCTCTTTTGTCGTGTCGCTGCGCTTGTCAACCTTGCGAACCTGATAACGGAGCGGCTGATGACGTGACCTCTCGGCCAGCGCGTTTTGCGTGGCCCGGCGTACCAGTGCCGTTGGATCATCGGCCACGCCCCTGGCTGCTTGAGTGCCGGAGCCGTGCGCAGAAGAGTCGGAGCAAAGAGAAATCAGAACCACGAGGGCCATAAGGCCAAGTCCGGAGCTCACTGGCTGACTCCTGAAAAGCTCTGCGCAGGCGTATTCCTATTGTAGTGTCCTCGCATCGCGCACAGCTTGTGACTCTGTTGACATTCCCTGAAATTGCCGTCCCGTCAATGAAGAAGGAACTAAAGAACAGATATTGGCTTCAGTTACCCGCATAGAAGTCGGTTCAGCTTCAGTCAACATCAGGTTCGATCTTGATCCGACCACAATCGCGGATTGGCCCCTGCCGAATCTCTGGTAAACACTTCCTGGCACGCAACATCATGAGTGGGACTCAGGGGATCCATGGGGGTTACGAGGTCTACACGCCCTGGTGTTACCAGGCCCAAAACTCCGGCTGCGCCGTTTAGCTGACACTTCCCCTCGCGGGTGTGTAGGGCACTTGCACTCCCAAAGTAAGTGCGCCCTGCCGGGCGCACAAAAAAGGGCAACCCGATGAAGGGTTGCCCTTGAGCGGCTCGTCCTAGAGCCTGCTACCGTAACGCCGATCTATTTATTGCACGTCAATTTAACTCACGAAGAGGCGAGGCTTTGATTCCCAGAGACCCACAAAGTGTAGATTGTTCCTTAAGCTTACCCGCTCGACCGCACAGATTGCTCCGCTCCACAAAAACGCCAACGAATCGGCTCCATCGACTAAGTCGCGGCCGAATCCACTTAGCCCTCGTAACATCATGGAATACGTTAGCGCCGCATTGCACCCCGGAATAGGGGGGAGCCGGCCTATTCTCACCGCTGCGCCTGGGCAACCGCATAATGGGGATTTCCGCGGTAATCAGCTGACTACCAAGCCAACGAGTCAGTGAGTTTATTCCCACCCTATCGGTGTTGGTCTTCATTACCTTTCGCGGTGTGATGGCCAGTTGATTCGATAGACAATGCCAACACTCGCAGATATCGGTGTTAGCGTCTGCTCCTTCCGGTATATCTGCGAGTAGGAGAAATCGCCAATTCGGAGGGAGAGGCGATTTTTCAGGTGAACGTCAACTCCACCGAGAATCGACCATTGGAGACTAGTTTCTTCAGTATTTACTGGTTTCGGCAGCCCCGGCTTAGGCGCGTGGTTAAACGCCCACGTGTTTCCACCGCCGCCAAGAAGGGCTACATATGGGGCATAATGGCCGAAATGCAGTGACGCACGGGGCCCGGCCAGGGCCGACTCTTGATGCTGGTGACCACCCCACCTCGTTATAGAACCTCTTACCTCTGCCCCTATGACGTGCGGCGTTTGCAGGTAACCTCCCGCTGAGAATCCGTAGACCGCGAAATCGGAAAAGGATATGTAATTGGGTTTAACATCGGTGAAAGATCCAAAGATCGCGATGCGCGGCGGGACTTTGAACGCTGGAATCACCTGGGCCGAGGCGCTGTATGCTGTGACCGAGAACAGGAGCGCCAAAACGTTACGCGCAAGAAAGTGCTTTCTACAATGGAAGTATATGGTCATTTCTCTGATTCACCTGAACAGCCCTGTGTGGAAATCTCCGAAGGTCGATCTTGAACCTGTTCACCGCGAAAACGAGACGCTTTCCTTAAGGAGAACGGGCGCAGCGCATATGAAAAATACTCTCATAGCAAATGTATCTCACTTAGTTACTACACGGTTGGGCCGCGAGTAACCAACGTAACAGCACCTAGGCGTGCACTGAAACTACACTTAGGTTGTAGATAGGCGTACTCTTCGCCAACCGCTTCCCGAGGTGCACAGGCTGCGGGATAAGTGCCTATGTTGGCTTAGCGGGCTATCCTTACTATGTGCTCCTGCGGTGCCGTGGCTGTCGCTTATACACAACAAGGCAAAGCAATTGCGTATCGGTTGGCTTATGCGCCACAGATACCAGGAATTGTAAGTGAGCTTCGATGTGTCTCAAAGTGAACATAGGGAAAGAGTACTCACCGCCCGTGTTGCTTATAGGTCATAACGGCGTGAACAGCGTGCATGTAGTTATCCTTGGCATACATCGCTAAAGTAATCGGTTTATTTGGGAACTGCCGCAAAACCTAGGCGCATTTTATTCGACAAAACCGCCATAGCATGCGCATCGGTGTATCCGATGGCCGTGAAGAGGTGTTGAGCGCAGGCTTCAAATATACCGTACGGGCATTCAGTCAGCTATCGGCCGTTTATCGTTGATCAGAACGATGTGGCTTCGTGCATTACGTGCTTTACTACATCGCAAGTAACTGCTACATCCTCAGGCGTGAGGGTTGGATGTACCAGGAACATGAGGCTCGTTTCGCCTAGTTCACGCGCGATTGGCAGTCGGCTCTTTGGCCTCCATTCGAAGGGAAATGCCTTTTCAAGGTAGATTTCGCTACAGCTGCCAACAAAACATGGAACTCCTCGCGCGACGATTTCCGCCAGAATGCGGTCGCGATTCCAAGTTCCGCGAAGCGAATCGGGACGGACAAAAGTATAGTACTTGTAGTAGGCGTGGCCGATATGAGCAGGCGGGATCGTCACGCGCAATCCTGGCAGGTTGGTGAAGGCCGCGCTTAGCATAGCGGCGTGCTCTCCGCGTATTTGCACCCAGCGGGGAAGTTTTTGCAACTGTAACCGTCCGATCGCCGACTGGATTTCCGTGAGCCGCCAATTGCTTCCGAACGAATTGTGAAGCCAGCGGAACCCCGGTCCATGCTCTTGACGGTACACCGCGTCGTAACTCTTGCCGTGATCCTTATATCCCCAAGCCTGCTGATACATCTCGTCGGAATCCAATACGATCATGCCACCTTCACCTGCCGTGGTAATGATTTTGTCTTGGCAGAAGGAAAATGCGCCAATATCGCCTAGCGAGCCAACAGGGCGTCCTTTGTATGTCGCTCCATGCGCCTGCGCACAGTCTTCAATGACCTTGAGCCCATGTTCACGGGCCAAATCCATGATCTGGTCCATCTCACAGGGCCACCCCGCCAGATGTACCGCAACAATGGCCTTTGTCGCAGGGCTCAGTACCCTGCGAATTGAATCTGCGGTAATGTTCTGGCATTCCGGGTCCACTTCGGCGATGACCGGACGCGCGCCGACGGATACGATACAGCTTGCCGATGCTATAAATGTCCGCGAGGTGGTCACGACCTCGTCGCCCGGGCCAATCCCGAGGACTTTTAGTGCGAGTTCCAGAGCGAGTGTCCCATTGGCGACTGCTACGGCATGCCGCCTCCCGACATACCTCGCATATTCCTTTTCGAATTCCTTGCCCTCGGTTCCTGTCCAGTAATTGACTTTCCCTAAAGCAAGCAAACGCGCGGCCGCCTCAATCTCATCCTGATCGAAGTACGGCCAGGAGGAAGAAGGAAGTCCGGCGGGTAAGGGGCTTTGGACACGCGCGACGTCTGGAGTGGGAGGTGCTATCGACGATGGGCTCAATTGGTCAATCCTCTCAAAGAAAGTTGCTCGTGCGGCTTTGACAGTCCAGCCAGATTACATCGCTGTACGCGCGCCGGCGATCCAAAGGCGACAACACCCTCCGGAATATCTCGCACAGCAACCGAGCCCGCCCCCAAGATGCTTCGAGAGCCGATTCGAACAGAGGGAAGCACAGTGGCGCTAATCGCTATGTGGGCCAAATCACCTACTCTGGCTCCGCCTCCGAGCGCGGCGTTAGGCGAGACGTGGGCATAATGGCCGATAGCAACATCATGTTCCACAATTGCCCCGGTGTTGAGAATCGCGCCCTCACCGACCACGGCGTCCGGGTTTAAGACGACGCCGGGCATGACCACGGTTCCGCGGCCAATGAGAGCGGAATCCGCAATGATCGCTGACGGACTGCAGATGGTCGCCACCTCGATATGGTGAGAAATGAGCGAATGAGCTACGGCCATGCGAGCATAGTTATCACCGACAGCTAATGCGATCATGTAAGTCTCCGGAGGCATGTCATACAACCACTCCAGACCTCCAAGAACGGGCAACCCCAGGGTAGTCGATCCGTGGAGACCGTCGTTATCGTCGGCAAAGCCAGCCAGCAGAAATCCGGCCTTCGCCGCAATCGTGGCGACTACTTTGCCGTGTCCGCCCGCGCCAAAAACAATCAACTTCTTTTCAATTCTCACTGTTTTTACCCATGAATTGTGGCATTGTCGCGTGTCCCTGGCTCGAGATGCCCGATCTTCGAAGGACGCGTTGGCAAGTCATCCACAAAATACGAAGATCCAGGAAGAAGCTCGCGTGGTCGACATACCAGACGTCTAATGCAAACTTGCTCTCCCAGCTAATTGCATTCCGCCCATTCACTTGCGCCCATCCAGTAATTCCCGGCGTGACGTCATGACGCCGCGCCTCCTCCGGCGTGTAGCGAGTAAGGTATTCCATTAGCAAAGGCCGGGGGCCGACTAGACTCATCTCCCCTTTGATTACATTCCAGAACTGAGGCAATTCATCCAGGCTGAGGTTGCGCACAAGGGCGCCTATCTTGGTGATGCGTTGTTCGTCGGGTAGCAAGTTACCATCCTCATCCCAAGCGTCTCTCATGGTGCAGAACTTATACAGGGTGAACGGTTTTCCATGCCGGCCCGGGCGAAGCTGCCGGAATAGCACCTTTCCCTGCGTGAGCCAGAGTAATAAGGCGATGACAGCTGAGAGCGACAGAACCACAATGCTGCCTGCTAGAGTGACAGCAAGATCGAACGCATATTTGGCCCCACGATACATCTGAGATAGTCCTGACTTGTGCTTTGGCCACTCACTACGAACGCTATAAAACGCAGGTTGTTATGCATCCGTTAAAAGGAAACGAGTGGGCGAGAATCTGTCCAATTCGACAAACGCAATTTAGGCGTGTTAGATCGCGATCGGTTAGGCTCCGAATGTAGGTTCAGTCTTCCAAGCGGCTCCGCCATTCGGCGCAACCATTCTGAAAACACGTTCGAACTTGTCGACCCCGATGGATACGGATAGTTCACTGTCATAAAACGCCCTACCGGCGCGCCCCATGTGGGCGAGTTGCTCGTTGCCGGTATCAACCAGTTTCTTCACCGCCTCTGCAATGCTATGTGGATTGCCTGGTTCGCAGACCACGCCAGAGCAAGCCCGCCTCACTAAGTCTGCAGCATCGCCGTGAACTGCCATTAGGATTGGCTTACCAGCGGCAAGATAAGCCTGGGTCTTCGATGGGATCGTGATGCGAAACAGTGGATCATCCTTCAGGTGCACTAGTAAAGCGTCAGCACCCGCAAGGATACCCCCCATTGCATGCATCGGTTGTCGGGGCAAGAATTTGACATTGTCGAGTTCCATTTTCTCCGCCAAATTCTCTAACCGGCCGCGATCCACGCCGCCCCCCATGAAGAGGAACTCGGCAGACGGCACGGTAGTTCGACAGATTTGCGCAGCGCGGAGCACGCTGTCGAGGCCCTGGGCGTGACCCATCGTGCCAGCAAAGAGAATGCAAAAACGATTCGCTGCGCCCAATCGCGTTATCGGTTCGCAATCGTGCTTAAGCGCCGTCTCGTCACACCAGTTGTAGATCACTTCGATCTTGTCCGCTGGAATTCCACGGTCGACCAGTTGCTCTTTAAAGCCACGGGAAAGCACGGTGATATGCGCGGCTCGATGGTAGACGAACTTACACAATTTGCCCAACAGGGCAAGTGCCGTCGAATTCGACATCATACCGGAAGAAGCGACCGTGTCAGGCCAGAGATCTTGAATGTCGTAAACGAAAGGCGTCTTTCGAAGGAAACCGATCACCGCGCCGGCAAAGCCTACGGTAATAGGAGGGTGGTAGACATATACTACGTCTGGTTCCTTGATCAGCGCTGTTCCGATCACTGCTGCCGAGAGTGCAAAGCTCATGTAATTAAGAGCTCTTTGAAAACCGGAGTTGCTGTGGCTCGGATAGAGCGCTACGCGTAAAACGTTGACGCCGTCGATTTGTTCACGTACCCATGGGCGTATTCGATAGCCGGGATAGAGTTTGCCTCCGGGGTAGTTAGGAAAACCGGTCACCACCTCAACTTCATGGCCACGTGTGACCAGTTCCCGTGCAAACAAGAGTCCCTTGAAAGTCGGTTCCGGCTCAAACCACTGGGTCAAAATCAGAATCTTCATGCGCTCAGGAAACTCCAGATTTCACGGCACTAAGTGCAGTAGAGGGTGGGCCTGGTTTTGCAAGCTGGAGAAGCAATTGAATCATCTTGGGAAGATTCGCCTCGCGCGTCAGATGGCACAATGCGTAATCCAAACCCCGAGCTCCGGCGGCACGGAGATCTTCGCGAGGATTGGCTGCGATAACTTTCAACGCTGAGGCCACGCCAACGGGGTTGCCTGGGGGAACCACCCACCCGGCATTCGCTGCTGTGATCAATTCTGCGGTCTCGGAGTTCCCGAGCACCATGGCGAGGACCGGACGCCCGGATAACATATAGGGGATAAGTTTGGAAGGAACCGAGACCAGGGACTGCTCTCCCTGTGTTGGGAGCAATAGAACGTCTGCTGCGCCTAAGATGATACCCGTGTCTTTTTTGGACCACGAGGTGTAGAAGAAGACGCGATCCTGCAGCCCCTTCTTTTCTACCAGCTCTTGGCATGCTTGCAAACGAGAACCCGCTCCGGCAATGAGCATACAGATGTTGTCGTCATTCCATAGAAACTCAAATGCCTCAATTAACGTTTCTACCCCGTCCGCCGCACCGATGTTACCTAAATGCACGGCGAATATCGCATGGTCAGTTATCCCGTACTTCTGGCGCAGAGCATAGGCGCCCCGCGCATCTACATTGACCGGACTCGCGTCACCCCAATTCTGCACTACATGGATGCGATCGGCAGGCACTCCGCGGTCCAATATGTATGTTTCGCGGAACCTGTCCGAGATCACGATGAGCGCCTTCGCGGAATGCGCGATTCTGCTATCAAGCCTACGCAGAATTCTGAAAAGTAGTGATTGCGGAGCGATCCTTTTCTGCTGCGAGAGAGATTCCGGGTACGCGTCTTGGATGCTCATCGCTACAGGAATACCTCGAAGCCATGCAGCAGCTGAGGCCATGCCGGAGCCGAAAATCACCCATGAGTTGATATAGATGATGTCAGGCCGGGGCGCGAACAAGACCCGGACGGACGAAGTAATTGCGAATGCAATGTTTTCCAGCAAGCGGCTGCCCATCGTTGATTTCCTGGATAGAAGGGAGAAGCAGCGGATCACAGAAAAACCCATGTTCTCTGTGCGATAGAGCGATCTCCTATAACCCTTGAAAAGCTCTCCGTCAGGCCAACTTGGAAATGGGGCCAAAACTGTCACTTGATGGCCACGACGAAACAACTCATCGGCAATTTGGAAGCTGTTTTGCGCCGTTACCGCCGTTTCTGGCGGGAAGACAGCGCTCACGATCAAGACCTTCATGCTTTACTCGCAAGTCCCAAGAACGGGGTTAAGGGATTACACCACTGCAATGCAACACACTCATTGGTCCCATCGGTTGGAGGGGGTTTCACAATGGAGCTGATCCAAGGCGAAGGACGCCTTCAATTTCGAACAGCTGTCATGGGTTCTCAGTCGTTCGGCCATTCCCGCCACACTACCCGGCGGACGTAGCTGGTATAGCTTAGAATAATGCGCGCGACCTTCTCAGACACATTGGGCATGCTGTAATCTTGGACAATTCGCAGCGCCCGTTGTTCGCCGGTTGGCTGTGCCTCCAGCACCTTCAATGCATCGAGAACACACCCCGGGTCCAAGCCGGTCATCATCACTGCGCCTTCCTCCATGCCCTCCGGCCGTTCATGGGCCTCACGAATGTTCAGGGCCCGAAAATTGAGGATCGAAGATTCTTCTGTGATCGTCCCGCTGTCGGAGAGTGTCGCCCGAGCTTTCATCATCAGATGGACATAATCGGAGAAGCCCAGAGGTTTCATCAGGCGGATCTTTTCAGAAAAGCTCACGCCTTCCGCATCAATTCGCTTCCGCGTCCGCGGGTGCACGGAGACAATCACGGGCAGTTGATATTTCGAAGCTACGCTTTCCAAGACCTTCACGAGATTTCGAAACTGCCTCGCGGAGTCGATGTTCTCTTCGCGATGCGCACTCACAACGAAGTAGGCATCTTCGGTCAGACCAAGCCGCGCCAAAACGTCGGAGCGATCAATCTTCTTCCGATAATGCGTTAGCACTTCGTACATTGGACTGCCGGTCTTGATGACTCGATCCGGCGCGATACCCTCGCGCAGCAGATATTCGCGGGAGATGTCGCTGTACGGCAGATTGATGTCGCTGATATGGTCGACAATCTTCCGATTGATCTCCTCGGGAACCCGTTCATCGAAACACCGGTTCCCAGCTTCCATGTGGAAGACCGGGATTTTTCTTCGTTTGGCCGCCAGAGCCGCCAGGCAACTGTTTGTGTCGCCAAGGAGCAGCACCGCATCCGGTCGCACTTCGGCGAGCGCATCGTCGGATTTCGCGATCACCAAACCAATCGTTTCGGCGGCATTCTTGCCCGCCGCTTGTAGAAAGTAATCGGGACGCCGGATCTCCAGGTCGTCGAAAAAGACCTGGTTCAGTTCATAGTCATAGTTCTGACCGGTGTGAATCAGCACGTGTTCCGTATAGCGGTCCAGTGCCGCGATCACCCGCGACAGCCGGATGATCTCCGGCCGAGTGCCCAGAATCGTTGCTATCTTCATGCCTTCTCCAGTACCAGAGACGTGGTCCGCTCCTCAAAGTCGACGGGAAGATAGTAGGTATCCGGGCGATTGGGGTCGAACATCTCACTCGACCAGAACAGGGTCACCATTTCTCCAGTTCCTATATTTGTAATCGAGTGCGTGAGTCCGGGCGGAATGTCGATCACCCGGTACTCACTGCCAGTCACGGAATACTCTTCGATCGGGCCACCTTCAACGGCCCTCATCCGGATTAGGCCGTCCCCCTCCACTACGAAGAACTTCTCTGTTTTCGTATGGTGATAGTGATTTCCCCGCGTCACTCCAGGCTTGGTCCTGGAGACGAAGATTTGCCCAAAGTGTTTTTCTTTAATGAATTCCGCCAGGCTGCCGCGGACATCGGACTTGATTTCCAGGTCGTGGTGGCGCGCGGCCGGTGGAACATAGGATAGATAAGTCGCATAGAGCGCCCTGTTGAAGCACTCTGCAAAGTCCGGCACCGTTAGAGTGGTCCTCATGTCGTGAAACGCCTGGATTCTGCCTGCCAGATCGCCAAGCTGAATACGGTAGCTTGGGATCTCCGCCCCAGCCGCGCCACTAGCCTGGCCCCCGTCGATCTCCGCCAGAAACGCTGCAACTACATCGTCCACGTAGCTCAGCTCCACATCGCGTGCCGGATCGGAGACAGCAATCGGCAGATCATTCGCAACGTTGTGGCAGAAGGTTGCAGTGACCGAGTTATAGTTCGGGCGGCACCACTTCCCGAACAGGTTCTTCAGGCGGTAGATCCGAACACAGGTTCCAGTCTCCGAGGCAAATCGCAGCAGCGCCTTCTCTGCCTTCGCCTTGCTCGCTCCGTAGGGATTGTCCAGTTCAGCCTGGATGGAGGAACTGAAAACGATCTTCGGAAAACGCCTTCCTTCCCGCAGGAACTGGCACAACTGCTCCGTCAGCCCTGCATTTCCACTCTCGAAGTCAATCGGATTTTGCGGCCTATTGACGCCGGCAAGATGGAAGACCACATCGGCCTCAAGCAGGGAATTCCTAAGGTCTTCGGCCGAATCCTCGCGACCCAAGAATCGTGGTTTCGCAATCCTTGCGTTCAAGCAGATGGGCCGCCAGATTGCGGCCCAGGAACCCCCGTCCGCCGGTAATGAGAATTTTCGTCACGCCAGCACCGCCTTACCGTTCAAGGCATCCTGCACACATTGCAGCTTCAGCAGCAGGTTCATCATTCCATCCACATCCAGCAGTTCCGTGTTGTGGGAATTGTAATCATTGGCTTCGGAAACCTCGGTTTTCCCTTTGCTAAAGAAGCTCGAATAATTCAGATCCCGCGCATCGGCGGGCACCCGGTAATAATCGCCCAGGTCCTCGGCGTGGGCCATCTCTTCGCGGTTCAAAAGTGTTTCATAGAGTTTCTCGCCGTGCCGCGTCCCGATGACCCGAATCTCATTCTCCGCCTCCAGAAGCCTCAGCAGGGCTTCCGCCAATGTGCCGATGGTCGCGGATGGAGCCTTCTGCACAAAAATATCTCCCGGTGCGCCATGCGCGAAGGCATAAAGCACCAGATCCACCGCTCCCTCAATGGTCATCATGAAGCGGGTCATATACGGATCGGTGATGGTCAGAGCCCCTCCAGCCATGATCTGATTCAGAAACAGTGGAATCACCGATCCTCGAGATGCCATCACGTTTCCATAACGGGTCCCGCAGAACACAGTGGGACTCTGCCCGTACATCCGCGCCTTGGCCACCATACACTTCTCCATCAGCGCCTTCGACATCCCCATTGCGTTCACTGGATATACCGCTTTGTCCGTGCTGAGCACGATGACCTTGCTGACATTGGAAGCATGGGCAGCTTTCATCACATTCTCAGCGCCCAGTGTGTTCGTTTGGACTGCTTCAATGGGGAAGAACTCACATGACGGAACCTGCTTCAGCGCCGCTGCATGGAAAACGAAGTCCACGCCACGCATCGTCTGCAAAACGCTGTCGTAGCTCCGCACGTCTCCGAGGTAGAACTTCACCGCAGCGTTTTTGAGCCGCCCCCGCATGTCATCCTGCTTTTTCTCGTCCCGGCTGAAAATCCGAATCTCGCCAAAGCCAACCTTGGCAGCCATATCGACGACGGCGTTGCCAAAAGTGCCCGTGCCACCGGTAATCAGAAGAGTCTTTCCTGTAAATATGCTTGAGTCCATCTCGTGGTCACTTTCTCCCGGGTAAACCATTTGCCGCGAGCAATTCCCCGGATAGCCTTGCTGCGATTACATTTTAGAACTGGTTCTGCAACTGCCACTCTCGATGGCTGTGGAATATCCATCGGGCTAAAGCTGGCGAGGCGTTTGCGGCACGGTTAAAGCGCCGTGCCCTTGCAAGACTTTTCGCATGGGCCACTTTGGGTTCATTAGGTGACCGGGTATCTGTCTTGTCGAAGCAGGCTTTCCGCAGCTATGCGGATCACTTTCCTAACGTGATCGAGGTCAACTTCACATTCCTGGCCCCCCCCGCCTTCACCGCCACCTGTTTTCTCCGCCCGAAGCACTGGTCCGCCTTGGCAGGAACGGTCCGAAGCAGAACCCCGTTGCGGTCGAACACGCGAATCGACCCTTCGCCCCAATACTCGGCGTAATCTCCCGTATCCATTTCCCCGGGAATCACGATCTTTAGCGGCCGTGCCGAAATCTCAACGTCCCTCACACCCTGCTCCGCTCCTCCAGCGCCTCCACCGAGCCGACCCGGCATCGCCCGGCGCTGCCCTTTCGAATAACGCATCCAACGCAAATTCACAGCGATCCACGTTCCCGTAATTGAAACCGTACATGGCCGCCTTGAAACGGATAGTTCGAGTACGCCGGCCGGAACTCGGCCAGCATCCTGCTTGTACCGGGCTCGGCCAGAACGACCGTCTTGGGGCCACGAAAATCCAGATCGATGTAGTAGTCCCGATAGGTGTTGCCGCCGGCTTCCAGTTGAACGTTCAGAACGGCGGACTTCGCCCGAACCGGCGCCGGCCCCTCGACCTCAAGCCGCACCGCCAGCGCGCGGTGCGTCGTCAGGTCGAGCGCCTTGCCCGGCTCTTGTCACTCGGACCAACCATCAAGACGCTGCCCTGATCCTGCACCGCCTTGTAAACTCGACACGCCGGACAGTGCTCCGGGCATAGCCCCAGTGGCCCGGCGGTTGGAATTCAACCGGCGGTTCCGCCCGCAGAAAGGAATCTTCGACGGGTCGCCGGCGGCCGTAAGCTTCCGGCGCCACTTGCAACCGGAACTTCAGCGGCTGCTCATCGAAATCCGTTCTTAACGTGATTCTCTCCGGTATGGGCCACCGTTGCGCGTCGTAGCGGATCGGTGAAACTCCCCGCGCCCCGTCATGTGCCACTCGCCCTGCGACAACCGCTCGCGGATCGCCTTCGGCACCGACGCCGCTCAGCCGAAATTGCTCATACTCGCCGAGCAGTTTCAGCATCTCCTCGTGCGGCCGTTCGCCTTAGAGCGCTCAAGCTCGTTTCAAGACACCGGCGAATCCAGCGCCAGCATCCGCACTGCGTAGTATTCCACTTCGTCCGGCGTGGTCGCGGGGTGATCCGGCGCATCCTCGAGGAATCCCACCCAGCCCAGCTCGGCCGGCAGAAAATTGTTGTGGTAGAGCAGCCACGACATCGGCCAATCTTGTGGTAATCGAGGTATTGTTTAACCGCCACTGCGGAGAAGTCGTCGCAGGTGCCGCGGGAGAAAATCTGCCAGGTCCAGTCCGTCATGCCCCGAACCCTGCACCAGAAGCTCGCGCTTCGCGCTTTCCCAGATCTGCGACTGCTGGCCCACCCAGTACCAGATCGGTCCGTCCGCGCTGTTGAGTTCCCCGCCATCGAAATAGATCATGTCGAACCCGCAGCGGTTGATCACGCCGGCCACCCGATCCGAAATGGCGTCCTTGAGCGGGGATCCAGGTCCGCCAGTACTAATCGCCGCCCGCACTCGACCAGGTTATGGATCTTCGCGCCGGCCTTGTGCGGCGCCGGCATCGTCCCCGCAAACCCGCGCACGCACTGAGGAACTTCCGCGTCCTTTGATCTGTCCGTAATGAATGATTTCGTCGTCGATCACGATGTCGGAGAGCCGGCCTTAGCGACCGAAACCCCGCCGGGGAGGCGCGGGGTCGCTCCAGTTCCGTCGCCTTTCATTCACGTCCATCGCAAGCGTCGACTCGACATCCTTGAGCAACCAGGGACTCGGCTTCGGCCGCACCAGCGGATCGTTCTTTCCCACGAGACTGGTCAGCATGTGCATACCGACTTTCAGTCCTGCCGCGTGGCACTTGTCGATCACCGCTTTCAGGCTTGCCTCTCCGCGGGGAAAGTTCCTCGTATTGATCGGGTAGGACCCGAGCGAGGCAGACCACGTTTGGCTGTGTACACGAGAATGTAGCGGAACCCGCCCATTTCGCGTATCGAATCGTCTCGTCAACGTTGGCTTCCGTCAGGTCGGTAAAGAGATAGCTGGTGCGCACTGTCCGGAGAAAGCTTAGCCCAGGTGCCGCCGAGTGTCGGGGAGGGAAGCTGGAAATCCTGCTCCACCTTCCGGACCGTCTCGAGGAACCGCGGCGTGGGCGCGGCGATGATCGCGACGCGTTCGCCCGGCATGGAGAATGCGGGATAAACCGACGCCGTTCTACCGGGCCCGCGATCTTGAATCCACCCGCGGGCTGAGACCCATCAGACACACGGCGAATTCGTCGTCCCACCGCACGCCGAGCAATACCCCCCGTAATGCGCCAACGACGTTAGCTGCACCAGTCGAATTTCCTCGATGCCGTCGCCGTGAAAGGCCGTCAGTTCAACAACAATGTACTCCTCCTCGGCGGTGACACGATAATCCGCAGCGACGCCCGACGCTCCCGAAGGTGACGTGCAACCGGCCGCCGTGCCGCTCGGCCGCCGAGGCGGAGAACAGCTGGCCACCTTTCCTGACCGCCGCGAACGGCAGACGCCGGGCCGCAACCGTTCCTTTCCATTTTGTTTGTCTGATCAGGCTGCTCGCCACGCCGTCAGGCCGGATCGCAAGCCGCGCCACGCGGTTCTCGAACACGAAGTCTTCCGCCCGCGCCGCGTTCACGACGCAAAAGCCAGAGCCAACGCCAGAATCAGCGTCATGTCACCGTTGTGTTTCTGCGGAGGCAGTTTGATCGAGGAGTACAGTTCTCAACAACGAGTTATCCGTCAGCGGAAATTCCCACAACTTTGAGACCGTTCTTGAGAAAGGTGGACGCTCGACATAAACGCCCGAACCGTAATAGGACCGCACATCAGGTCCATGCGGCTTATCCCGATTGAACGACTTTGGATGAACTGGAACATCCTCTGAAATCAGTATCTGAGAGAAATTCCGCAGATTTGCAAGGACTCTCACAATCTCGCCGTTAGAGAGATGCTGGAGCACCTGGCGAACCAGGCATAAATCAGCTGCCGGTAGCGGGTCGTTCGTAATGTCGGCACACTGAAAACTGGCGCGAGGATGCTGCACCGTGCTTTTGTGATGTTCAATTAATTCCGGGACCACGTCGATGCCGGTATAACGGACACTGCTGCCTTCCAAAATCTGTCTGCCGACAGAAAAGTCGCCGCAGCCTAAATCGACGATACTCCGCACCTGTGTGATGGTCTCTGATGAAGTTCGTCACAAAGGCGCAGTATTGCTCCGAGATTGCGCCACGTGATCCTGTACCGGAGCAGAACGGCTCTCCATTATCGCCCCAGGCTTTCGTGCGATAGATGTTTCGAAACGTCTCAGCCACCGACAGGGTGTCATAAGTCCGATGAATCCTCGGTAACACCCAGAGGCGCACGTACGCCGACTTCACCAGGTTACTAAGCATTGACTGATTTACCTTTCCGCCTGGAGCGTAGATGAAGCGCGGCCTCGAACATCGCAAGATGCTGACTCACTGCCTCTTCAACACAGAGAACCGCCGGCCGGATCCTCGGGCCCCATTCAAATAGGCCGCGTAGGCCTGCTGGTCCATATCCACGCACTCCTGGAGCACTGCAACCCACCCTTCCCGGTCGTTCAACGAGATGTCGAAACCGGCGTGCACTGCACTTAGATTTACCCATGGAGTCTCATCACTCAGGATGACCGGCGTACCGTTCACGAACGATTCCACCGCCGCGTGACAAAAATTCTCACCCCTTGTAGGCAGGACGAAGAAATGATGGTTGTGGAGTACCTGTGGTACGACGGAATGGTCGAGTGAGCCGTGATATTCGACCACGATGTTAGGTGGAAGTTCTGCCAGAAGCGCTCTGCACCTTTCCCAGTAAGCACTGTCGGTTTCCGCCACCGGACCAAAGAGATTGAGCTCCACCCGCCCATGAATCTCCCGCAGAATCTCGAACAGGAAATAAAGGTTCTTCACCTCGCTCAACCTTGAGATGAACGCCAGCTTCACCGTCCCTGTTTCCTTTGCGACGTGCGCGGCTGTCGAGGCAACCGCGTTGCTTATGTTGTGGGCAATATAGATGGACTCGGGATCAAGCCGCCGTGCTGGAGCTGCTTCCAAAAGGCCACGCTTCTCGCGAGGCGTAGAAACCTGCCATAGCAAGTTTTCGTGGAAACCCAGAAGTTTGGTTGAATGGCGGTAGAGGGCCTTTTTCTTCCGTTTGATCTCCATAGCCCCCGGAGAGAACTCACCACGCGCTGCCAGCAGAATGGGAGTGTCCCCAAGTGCTCCCCCACGGCGGAGCAGCACCATGATCCTGGTGAACACGTCCTGAAACGAGTTGAGAGAGATGATGTCTGGCCGTACCTCTCGAACGGCGCGAAGGAGAATCCCTGGCCCGACCGAGGAACAATACAGTACCCGCGCATCGCCAACGCGATACCACCTGTTTGGTGTCACGCCGGGATAGCTTTCCGTATCTGTAGCATCTCTGTCTTTCGTCACGACGTAGAAATCAAAGTGAGAGCTGAGGTGGGCGACCATATTCGCGATGGAACGGATTGGGCCACCAGACTTGTACCCCGGCAGATAGCTCGCGGTACAAACCAGCACACGTCTACGCCCCCTGCAACTGCCTACCGGTGCTGTTATCTCTTCGATCTGCGCAACCGACACCGTCATATACGCTCGTCCCTCCCAACCGTCGCCCCTATGAACTCGCCCAGTACCCGCTCGCGACCGTAATCGCGATGAATCTGATCGTGCAGCTCCCATGGAGAATGCTCGCGCAGTTTGCCTGCCAGGTATTTGCGAAGTATGTCAGCGATGTCCTCTGCCTTCGCTGATTGTGCCAGCCACGACGAATCGAACCTACGAATCATCTCCGGAATCGCTCCCACCGGCGTGGCCAATACCGGGACGCCCGGCCGACAACGCCTCTAGAGCAATCAGTCCAAAGCACTCCAGTTCAGCCGTGGGTAGGACGAAAGCGTCGCATGCCGCGTAAGCCAACGGCAAATCGCGATCCTCCAATCGTCCAAGAAACGTTATTGTGTCGCCAGGCCAGCGCACTCGCCTGTTCCTCCAGCCTGCGCCGCAGTGGCCCGCTCCCCCCATCGCCCAATGAAACTTCAGTCCTTCCCCAGCAACTCATGACTCGCCTCGAGCAACCGGTCCAACCCAGTCGCGACACCAATCGCCGCAGCGTGAACAAGGTCGGCCGATCCGTAGGCCATCCAAGCCGCACTTTCGCTCCCTCGCGATCCTCGACGGGAACGAACCGCGAAGTGTCTACCCACCCGGGAATCAACCGCATCGTTTGGGCAAGTTCCTTTCCGTGTATCTTGCCGACGCAGTCGATGGTGTATTGTGATAGCGCCGTAATAACACGCGAACGCCGCAGGCACGCCGCCTCGATGCGGTTGATTATTGCCAATCCGGCCGGGCTCGTGATTCTCCTTAGTAAATTCGCGTGTCTCCAGACGATAGCCATTTCCATTCGCGCCGGAGAATGGATCGTGTAGCAGGAATGCACCGAACTACCGTAGAAATCGAGCGCCGCTAAGTAGGAAAGCGGAGCGTGTCCATGGACCCCATCCACCTGGGGCAAATGCCGTGCGAGTACGGCGGCGGCCGCCTTCTGATGACCAGAGCCCCGGGCCGGATTCCAAGGCGCGACCGCTGCTGGAACATACCGTAGGAGATGAATTCCACCCCTCAGCTCGTGCTCTGGAGCGAAGGCTCTCCAGGTGCTAACACCCACACGTCCTCGCCACCGTGCTCAAGTTCGACGGCCTCGTCGAAGGCCACTCTTGCCGAACCAGTCGGCCTGTCGCAGAAATGGCCAATCGTAGTAACTAGGATTCTCATGAAGCTGTTAGCTCGGGTACTTTTCAATGTGCACGGAAGATACCGACCTACCATAGATTACGTATGCTGTAAGCACCGCTAAGACGCCAATCTGAATCGCTCCCGCGATGAGGGCGACGGCGTCCTCTTCAAGATTAATTAATGGCATCAGCATCGAGATATAGATGAACAGTTCTTTTTCCGCGCGATGCCCACCGGCCCAGTTCATGAATAGCCCGCACATGCCATAGAAAAAAATGCAAGCCATGACCCCATACCCTGTCCCGTACATGGAAGAGCAATCCCCACCGGCGTCACAGCTGACGATGTCGTGGATGGACGGCCGAGGGCCACGCTTAGTCGCCTGCCCTTATCGAGAACCGGCTTATCCTTCCATACAATCCGTGGGATGAGCGGATAGAGTGGCGCTAACCATATCTTCGCGTCACCATTCAGTAGCGAAGGGTCGGGGAGGCCAATTATGTCATGAACGTACGTGAGAAGGGAGAGACGGTCGGTGGCCTGATCAAAGCTCTTTCCAGCTTCCTCACTTGTTGAGGCACGCGACAGCACGACGTCATCAAAGGATTTCTCAGAACGACTTCTCGCCCCTCTACGGTGTTGACCTGAGTACGATATCCGTTGTTCAAATTGTTTCGATATGCAGCTACGAACGGATAGATCAAAACCAGGAGCAAGGGCAATAGTAAGCCCGATCGAGGAATCTCCCTTTCGTAATGCCATATACAAGGATCAGGCAAAGAAAGGGTTTCAGGAGTTCACTCTTCATCCCCGAGATCGCGCCAAAACCTAGCGACAATATAAGTGAGAGCCAGAACACATCCTTAACGAATGATTCTGTGGATGGCTTCCCGGATACCTCAATGGCCGAGACCACCAGCGCTGCATTCAGTAGGTTTCCCAGGAAGGTCAACCACTGCATGATCGCGAAGGAAGACTCTCGCAATCCTGAATCGGCCGTATACGAAAACAGGCCCGCTTTCCACATCACAATGTTTCCAGCCAAGCCCAGGCCGAGCATTGCCGCGCTCATGAAGGCGACACGGCTGGATGTGTTTCGCACTCGCGGAACAAATCGCAATGCTGTCTCTTTCATGAATACCAAACTCGCGATCCAGCAAGCGACAAACCCAATCAGCGTCAGAAACATCGCGTGAACATAAGTGGAGTCGACCAGGTCATCGCCCGCGGCAAACCGCCAGGTTGGTATGCAGATGAATTCAATCAGAGCCCGGAGCGTCAAGAGTACCGGAACGCTACACCATGCCAGCCCCTTCAGTCCGTGAAAACCCAAATACCCAATTGCCAGCAACACGAACCAGCCCGCCGCCGCGTCGAGTGCGACCAACTGCGATCCGCCGCTGCCCAGAAGGATGGCAAAAGACCATATTCCCCAAGGGACACCGACAGCCAGCAGCGCGCAGGCGACCCATGCAGAAGACCCCTCTCTGTCGATGCAAGCCGCGCTTGATTTTGCGATGTCGTCTCTCATTGTTCTTCCGGATCGCTTGCCTGGCTGGGGGGAATAAGACGTGGACAAATCATGAGACTTCGACTTCGGCTTGGGGCATTTGCTGATTTCCGACACCGCGATGATCACGGTGCCAGCGTAGGATTTGGGCCACTCGATTGTCATACGAATAAGCTGGTACACACCGCGCGTGGCCCGCCTCAGCGATTCTTTTACGCTCTGCCGGGTGCGCGAGATAATAATCAATCTTTTCCGCAAGTTCCTCGGCAGAATCAAAACAAACTATTTCTTCATTCTCTTCATAAAGATCCAGGACCTCAGGATTGCGCTCGTGCATCATAAACCCCCCGGAAGCAGGAATCGTATAGGTGCGGCTCGTCGTTAAGTCGCCCGAGCTGGCCCCACCCACCCGGCCGCTCATGACCGCAAGATTGATCCGTGCGGCCTGGAGCGCCCGTGTATAACTCTGCCCGAGCAGAGGAAACCCTTTGACGAATTTGCGCAACCCTATCGCCTGACAACGCTCAGTCCATCCGTTGCCCCATATGCACAAATTAAGATTCGGGCGGAGCGAGATGAGCTTTCCAAGTGTCCTCTCTTTGTGTTCTGAGTGAATCGCGATGAAACTTACATCGCATGCGTACGCTGAAATATCGGCCTCACTAAGCCTAACTTTGCAGTGTAAGCCAGGGTCATAACCATGCGGCAAGAAGCATCCGTCCTTCAACTTGATTTGCTTAGTTACATCGCCATACCAGAACGGTTCGGAATAAAAAACGCAATCGTATTCAGGTAGAGATTGCCGCAACCACTTTCCATGCATGAACGCAGAAGTGTCAGGAAAGTAGTTGTACAGGGCTACTCCTCGCCCACTCATCAACTTCAAAGTGCTCGCGTGAATCCAGTTTCCTTTAAATGCAAGGAAGATGTCCGGTCGAAAGATAGTCGCCGTGTCTAGGATGTGGTTATTGAGTTCATGAATGAGCCTGGGCATCAATATGCGCCGGAGTGCGCGCGAGGCAGGCAGCTTGACTTGGGGAATCAAGGTTTGAAGGTCAATATCAAGCACATCGTATCCCGAGCGCCTTAAAGCGTCGGCACAGGATCTGGCGTTACTGCCATACCAATTATCGCCACTAAATAGGATCCGTAACATTCAGATTGTTCCCCGCAGCGGTTTCTTAATTATTTGTACGCAACTGCCAAAAAATTCTGCGTCAAAATCAATCCGGGATCAGTATCACCGGTTTGTGCAGAATAAATAATCCGTAAGACAATTCTTGCAGCTTTCCAAATTAAGAACCGAGCTCCGCTTATGAATCCATGCATGACGGGTGTATCCTCATATGTGCGAACCTGCGAGAAACCGGCACACCGAAGAAGTTGACCAAGGCTCTTTCTCGTCATGATGAGTTCGTGGGTGAGATCCCCGTATGCTATGCAGCCCGAGAGGAACCCTTCACCATTCGGCAGGTGGAGAATAAGTCGCCCGCCTGGTGCTAAAACCCGAAACGCTTCATCCACAAATTGGAAGGCTTCGTCTTTCCCGAAGTGCTCAAGGACATCAAATGCAAGGACCACATCGCAACTCTCTGGTTTGCGGCTGGCCAGGTGAACTTTTATGTCATCTTCCACGACAAAATTAAGCCCTAGACCATGGGCGGCCTCTACCTGTTCTGGAGAACGATCAACGCCTTCTAGGCAGAGGTATCCCGCCTTCTTTAGCCAATAGAGCCAGACACCGTAGCCGCATCCCAGATCCAGCACCCTGGTGTCTTTGGCTTCTGGAACGTACTTCTGGAGTCTCTTGAAGTAAGGAGTGGCTGCCTTGAGGCGCATTCGCGCTTCCAACAGGTCGCCCCCGCGATGGTTTGCGAGATATCGGCGGTAAAGCCTTTCCCGATATGTTTCGCGCTGCTCTGAAGAGGTTGTACAAAGTGTCTTCCCTCTGGATTGCGTTGAAGCGATCTCCCACGTCATCGGACACCCCATCCCTTTCTTTTACCGGTATTCTGTGTAATGCAATTCTTAATTGCTTTCGCCGCCTATAGCCCATGGTGTTGACTATCCTTATCAATACGGCCGTCTCGTTCTTCTCGCGTACCCTCTATAACTCATTCACCGTCTCTGATTCTGCAAGCCGTCGCCCGCCAACCAGAAGAACTCGCAGATTTAGCCCAAGCAGCTTGTGCGCCAGGACTAGCATTAACAGGAAGCTTGTTGTATATGCGACCGATGATACGATTGCAGCCCCAATGTATCCATAGCGCGGCACCAGTACATAGAGTCCTATCGCCGTCACCGCCATGCTTACACCTTCCGCGCAAGAAGGTAGCCCCGGCCTGCCTAGCGCGCTTGCTCCGTTGTAAAGTACCTGGTTAAGGCCAATCATCAGAGTTCCTGGTAACAGAATTCGGCAAGCTGGAATCGATCCATCGAATGCTGCTCCGAAGACAAGGCGAATCAGGACCGGTGCAAGAAGGTAGAGGACGCTGCAACAGACGAGCAACCAGAGTAGCGACGCCCGGAAGGAAAACCCAATCGTGGCCTTGGCGTCTTCGCCATGCTGGCTCGATCCCCTCGAAAAGGTCACGATGCCAGCCGCCTGCGGAAACACCGTCACCATGGAGGAGAGCGTCACTGCCACCGCGTAGAAGCCCAACTGTCGTGGCGGAACGAGCAACGATAGGATCAGTTGGTCAATCCTCTGATTGAAGTAGCTTGCCACGTTCGTGGCCTGTGTCCGGTAGCCAAAGCCGATGAGGTGCCGAATCGCCAACGAATTCCACTGCAGCCGAGGCTTCAGGATAACCCATACCATGGACAAGCCACACACCAAAGCAACTACATATCCGGCCAACTGGAAAAACAGTACCGAAGTTAGGCTTGCTCGATGTGTAAAGTACAACCCTCCGAGACCAGCGACATACGTGAGTGGCGCCATGACGCGGATGACATTAAATCGCAGCGAATCTTGCAGACCCTGAAATAGGTTTGCGGGATATCCACTCATAATCAGCGTAGGCGTGAGCAGCACGAATATGATTCCTAAGTGCTGAACCACTGGAGAATACTTTGCCAGTGCAAAATGAATAGTCAATAGACCGATAACTATAGCAAGAGCACCCTGGATCAAACCGATGGCCGTGGCCGCAGTCGCTACCTCGGAGACCCTGAACGCCTTCCGTCCAACGTTGAACGCGATCGCCTGGTTGATACCAAGGGAAAGCAGAGTAACGACTCCCAACGGCCAAATAATTATGGCGGCGAATTCCCCTCGCCCCTCGGGGCCCAGCATTCTGGCCGACAAGATGCCCGTCAGGATTCCCATCGCCAGAATGAAGCCCTGCCCCAGTACCGTGGGGGCATATTGGTCGAGGAATGCGCGTTTGCCCCTGGCTGGCTGGCGATATGCTATGGTCTCGGCTGTCGACATCAATCCTTTTATCGAATTCCTAGGCAGCTGCTGGTTCTCAAGGGACAGAGTGGGGCTAATCGGACTATTGAAATACTTCAAGCTACTGCTGCCGGCAGCCCATCTCCTTAAGTTGTGTTGCCGCCTCTTTCAGCTGAAGCGCCGCCGCAGTAATGTCTTGAAAAGCCGCGATTCTATGTGCCGCAACCGACATGGAACGGTAAAAGTACTTATCTTCGTAGAGCTTCATCATGCACTCGGTCAAAGCGGATATATCAGAATATGGGTATACGAGAGCGTTTTCACCTTCGCGTGCGCTATCGAACCCTCCGATACAACCGAGTCTGTCGCTGACAATTGCGGGCAGACCGAAACAGCCGGCTTCCGGCACGACAAGTGGGTGCGGGTCTTTTGCCGAGGGGACCACGAGAACATCGCCGGCAGCGTAATATTTTCCAATCGCATTTTGGTTCACGAAACCCGCAAGAATCACGTTCCGGATACTATGCATCGTCAGCAATTGTTCTATCTGGGGGCGCTCGCTTCCTTCTCCGACGAACAGGGCATAGATATTCGCTCCGCGCTCAACGCAGCTCTTTATGGCGCTTACCAAGTGGGTGGGCGACTTGCGGGGACACAATTTACCCGAGAAGACGGCAACGAACGCATCGTCCGGTATCCCATATCGCTGCCGGATCTCGCGGCGGGCCACCCTCGAATCACCTACAGATTGAATCAGCCGTTCCTTGTCGATGGGTAGTGCACCCTGGAAAAGCCGGTCTCCGGGGAGACCATAAATCCTATGATACTCGCGATTGTTGTCTCCGTTAAAGAGAGCACCATCGACGTTGCGATAGAACTTCTTTACGATAGTTTTTTTAGCGATCACCTTCCATAACGAACGAGGTTCGGCGGCGTTTGAATCGGAATAGAGCAGTACGGGGATCTTCTTCTTCTTGCACCAATGAACAGCACGCCACATAGTTCGGTGAGCGTAGCCGAAGACCTGCACCACGTCAGGCATGAACCCCGCCAGCGACTCCGCGATCGATGGGTTGTCGACCTGGAAAAACCCAAGCGTCTTAACCTCTTTGCTGCGGGGCAAAAACTCCGACGCATACCCATCAAGCAACGGCACATCCCATTGAACCTCTGTCCCGAAATCCCTGTCGAAATAGGAGACCGCGCCCCAATCAACACAATAGAACACCTTCAATTCGACTTCGGGCAGGGAGGCGAGCCTGCGATGCCAGGGGGCGAAATGTTGGATGGGGTGGCTCACGACCACGGCGATCCGCGTGGTCTTGTCTTGCCGCGTTGCTGCAGCCCGCAAGTGAGTGCTTTGCTCTAATTGGTCAGTCGTATTCATCTCGTTTAAGGGATACACCGGGAATGCGCTCAGGAGGTCCTACAAAAGTAAACGTTCGCGTTGCTCAACCTATGAAGTAGTGAGCTCAAGTGCGGACGATAAAACCGCGTAGGCCCTGCGTGGGGGAAACAACCGAACGAGTTGCCGCGCTGATTATGAAAGTGATCGAGCAGGACGGTTCATAAGATGAAATGTTGCGACTCGGGAGTTGAGAATTTATCTGCTGTTGTAATGTTGTCGCGCTGGAATGACACAGGCACTAGTGAAGCGCCACGGAATAGATAGAGGCTGAGGCGGCCGAGGCCAGGATTGAGGACCCGTTCGTAAGGATCGCTTTGACCTGGCTCGTCGGCACATACAGCACATCCTTGGCTTGCAATTGCACCTCAGCGCTTTGCCCGCGAACCAGTTTTTTATAAGGCAATGGAATGTTAACTTCAGAGCCGTCAACATTCCGGCGCAGAAGGTAGATCGTTCCGGTCTTTGCCACCAGTGCCGTCCCATTCGCAAGCGAAATGGCTTGCAGTACGCTGAGCGTACCTTCTTCCTGCATCACATACCCGCCAGGCCGCATGACCGCGCCCAGCACGTACACGATACCCGCCCTCTTGACCAGCACCGTGTCACCAGGATTCACAATCGCCTGTTTGACTGCGTCCGGATCGGTTGTTCGAGAGTAATGCACCAGGGTCGATCCGGGGATCGGATTTCCATTCGCACCGTTGCGCGTGATCTGGATTTCATTTCCCGACGTCGAGGTAGTTCCGCCCGCAAGCGCTAAAACATCTACCAGTGTGCGCGGAGCCAGCAAAGGATACTTGCCCGGACTGGCCACTTCTCCAACAATCGTCACTTCAGGAGCGGTGTACTCCACCACGGCTAGATTGACCTGAGGATCTTTCAGAATCTGATCGTCCAACAGTTTCTTCCGAATTTGGACTCTGGCTTGAGAGATCGTCCCGCCGGCAACGTGCATCGTCCCAAGAACAGGTACGTTGATATCGCCGTTCTGGTCGATGCGGAAAGCTCCTGCCATGTCAGCGTCGTCGAGGACGTTCAAGCTGACAAGAAACCCGGGAGCCAGGGTTAACTTTGCGAAATCCTCGGGCACCATCGTCAACCCGGAGTTTTGCATTGCTGCCACAGCGCCGGACCGGTTTTGGCTCATTGCTCCAGAAGAGGAACTCCCGTTCGAGGAGCCGGACATTTGTTGCGTGCCAGCCTGGCCAACGCCTGCTGCCGGAAACGAGATCAGCAGAGCGGCTGTGACAAGCGAAGTAGGAAGGAACTTATATCTCATATGCTTCTTTCTCACCATAGTAACGGCCATAGTACTCATACCCGTAGTCGGCTGCCCTGCTGTCCATTCGATTCACCACAAAGCCGATCATCGGCACTCCGTTGCGCGTCGATCAGTTCAGCCGCGCGGGCAAGCTGTGGCCTGGTGACGACGCCTGCCTGAGCCACCCAAATAACAGCATCTGTCTTGGCCGAGATCGCGATAGCATCCGTAACCAGCAGTGCCGGAGGACTATCGATCAGGACAATGTCGTAGCGTAAACGGAGTTGTTCCAGCAGCTCGTCGAAAGCGGCTGATCCCAGGATCTCAGAAGGCATTGGCGGACGCGGACCCGCCGGCAGAACGTCCAAGGCAGCCAAATGGACTCCGTGAAGGATCGCCTCACCGCTTGTAAGAGAGCCTGCCAAAACATTGCTGAGGCCGGTTTTGCTGTGAACCTCCATCGCGTGCTTGATTCGCGGACGGCGCATGTCGGCCTCTATGATGATTACCTTCTTATTGTGCTGCGCGAAGGCAACGGCCAGGTTCATCGTCAAGGTGGTCTTGCCTTCTCCGGGAATGCAGCTTGTAATCACGATGGTCTTGGGCCCCCCGCCAGCGCGGGAGAGCATGATGGAGGTGCGTAGCGCCCGGCAAGCCTCCGCGGCGCCAGAGTTTGGATCGCTCAGCATTCTGATCGGGCTTGAAACGGCCATCTCCTTCGCGGCGGTCTTGCGCTTGTCCGTGCGCAAGTGCGCGCCATACGTCTTGGCCTCCTCCCCAAAAGTCGGGATGACACCGATCACAGGTTTTCCGGTAATTTCCTCCACTTCCAGAGGAGTGGTCACCGTCCGATCGAGATTATCTGCGGTAAACGCAACCGCCAGTCCAACGAAGACCCCAAATAGGGTTGCCAGCGCCAGGTTATTCATCGGTTTGGGGCGGACGGGAATGGATTGCGAGCGCGCAGGATCCACGATCGTGATATTCGTAGCCTTGATACCCGCGGAAACGTTTGCTTCCTGCAGCTTGGTGTAGAGGTCTTCATAGAGCTTCTTGCGCGAGAAAGCTTCCTGGCTCAACACTGCGAATTGAACGGTCTTCTCGTTGAGCTTGCTTGCCGCCGTCTGCTGCTGATCGAATTGCCGGCGAATTTCATCTTCGGTCTGCTGGGCCAACTGAAAATCGACTTGCGCGCGCTTGGTGATCTGCTGCAATTCTTCTTGGATTTGCTCATCCAGCGCGCGAATCTGGGTTTGTATCTCCTTGAGGTGACGGTTATTCACACCCGTACGTTGTCGACGCATCTGCAAGATTGACCTTCAGTTGAGCTTGCTGCTGCCGCAACTGTTGGAGGTTCGAGAGGCCGCCTCCCTGCGTCAGGACCATCGAGTTGCTTTGCGACGCTAAGGGATCGCTTCCCAGACCGAGAACTACGTCGGCACTCCCGGTCTGCGCGAGATGTGAGATCGCGTCCTTCTCAATGCGATTCGCCTCAGCCACAGTCAACTCGGCGTTCAGCGCGTCGAGCTTCTGAATCACGACACTATGGATCTGGCCCTCGCTTCCCATGGAGCCGTTCCCGGAACCTGTCGGCATCATCATGTTCAAACTGAGGATCCCGGTCTCCTTTTCAAAATCGGTTAGCTTCTTCTCCGAGTCTTCGACATTGGCCTTTAAGTCCGACAACTGCTTCGTCAACCAGTTCGAGGCCTCAGTCGAAGCATCGTAGTGCGACTGGAGGTACTGATTCTTGTAGCTGTCGATCAGGGCATTCGAAATCTCCGCTGCCTGGTTCGGATCGTGACTCTCGTACGTAACCTGAATCAGGCGGGTCCCGCGGATCGGCTGCACTGTTAGATGCGTTCCTGAAAATTCCCAACAACCGCGTCCGCGTCTGTGGTGCTTGTTCGAGCGGCAATCCCTGCTCGGAACGCAATTGCCGGAGCCTCGCCGCCCTGGCGGCGAACGGAGGCTGCGAGGCCAGCCCGAGCCGCTGAATGACTGCCAGGGCCAGCGAGTCGCCCTGGAGGATCGCAGTTTCCGTCTGGAGATCTGTGAGAAGGCCCTCCCCGCCCGAGGTCTAGCTGCTGAGCCAAAGCGTCGTCACCGAGCCCTAAATCCAGGGAGCCGGCGCCGCTCTTGTTCAATTCGATCGTTGCGGTTGCCCCATAGGTGGGCTTCATCATCAGCGTGAGGACAATGGCCAGCAACTCACAGATCACGATCGAGCCAATGATCCATTTTCGGCGTTTGGTCAATACCCGCGTGAGATTCTGCAGCGCATGGGTGTTGGCAGATGGATGATGGACGGAACCCCCCATAGAATTCATAGGAGTCTCGCTTCTTGCGTGCGACATTAGCTGATTACTCAATTGGAATCCTTAGCGGCACGGCAAACCATTCGTCCATGGCAACCGCTTATTTGGGTCAAAGAGAGGATTGCGGTGTGAGCTCTCGCATGCGCCTGGGAAAATTGGCATAAAGCATGCAATGCAAGAGTCGTATGAGAAAGGGTCGATGAATCGTTCGGTCCCGAGTTCTGTCTCGGAACACCTTACTGCATGAGTGTTGCCGGCGTACGGCGGCCTTGCTGACCTTCGGTCTTGACTGTCGCCGGGGGATTCGCGTTGACCCGTAAGGCGTGGGGCGCCGCCGCGGCCATGGCGAGCTTTAGAAGTTGAGAACCAGGATTGTAGTCCGGAATCAGTTCCTTCAAGTACAACACCAGACGCGCGACATCTTTCCGTTCGAAGATCAGGCGAAGTTCCTCCAAAGCGACTTGCATCACTTTGAGGTCGGCCGAGAATGGAGAGATATAACTGCAAATCTTCGCGTGCGAAGTAGGCACTAAATGTTCATCCTGGAGATTTAGCTCCTCGAAGAGCTTCTCGCCCGGACGTAGGCCGGTGAATTCAAGCTTGATATCTCGATCGGGCCGCAATCCGGACAGCAGAACGAGGTTGCGCGCAAGGTCCACGATTCTTACCGGTTCGCCCATATCCAGGACAAAAATCTCTCCGCCTTTTCCGATGGAGAAAGCCTGCAGTACGAGCTGAGTCGCCTCAGGAATGGTCATGAAGTAGCGACGCATCTCCGGGTGAGTAATCGTGACGGGGCCGCCTGCGGCAATCTGCTCCTTAAATATCGGAACGACACTGCCGTTGCTTCCAAGAACATTGCCGAAACGCACGGCGACAAACCGCGTGCCGCTTTGCTTCTGGAGCGCGCTGATCACCAATTCAGAGACGCGTTTGGTTGCGCCCATCATGCTCGTGGGCCGAACCGCCTTGTCGGAGGAGATCATGACGAAGTCCTCGACCCCATAGTCAATCGCAGCGCGTGCTACATTCCACGTTCCAAAGATATTGTTCTCTACCGCCGCAAACACGTGTCTCTCCATCATGGGTACGTGTTTGTATGCGGCAGCGTGGTAAACGATCGAAGGCCTATACCGTTCCATGGCCTGCTGCACATTCTCAGGGCGGGTAATATTGCCGATCTCCGGGTAGAACGTCTGCCCGGGAAATTTGTTGTTCAACTCTCTGTCGAGCTGAAAGAGTGGAGTTTCCGCTTCGTCAAAGCCGACGATAGCAAGCGGATTGAATCGGGCGATCTGCCGGCAGATTTCCGAACCGATCGAACCCGCCGCGCCGGTCACCATGACCACTTTTCCCTGGATACGCTCGCGAATCCTCTGCTCGTCCAGATGCACAGGCCTTCTTCCCAACAGATCTTCGACCGCGACATCCCGGATTTGTTTGCCCAGTTCCGTGCCGTGGATGATGTCCTCCAAGCCGGGGACCATCTTGTAATCAATCTCTGCATCAATGGCGAACTGCAACATGCGGACGAGTTGTGGGCCGGTGGCGGAAGGTACGGCGATCAGCAATCTGCTCGATTTCGTACTTTCTCGCCAGCGCTCCGAGAGCCTCGCCAGCACCTAACACTCTTTTTCCGTGGAAGGTCAAGCCGACCTTGCGCGGATCATCATCAATCAGGCCGACGACCCAGGTCTTCAGCGACTGATTTTCCCGAAGTTCGCGAGCAAGCGCCATTCCTGCCGCACCTGCGCCATAGATAAGGGTCTTCGTCCGGTCACCGTAACTCCTCTGGCCGCCTGTGTTGACAGTCATGGCCAACCGGACCGCAAATCGAATGCCCAGGGTCAACGAGCAGGAAATAATCCATTCCAGGATGTATACCGAGCGCGGAATTCCCGGATGCACCACAAGAATGATGATCGCTGCGCCAACAAGTCGAGCCCGCGGAGTTTGCCAGCCCGATCCGCACGGCTTCATCGAGAGAGGTATAACGCCAGTAGCCACGGTTGACTGCACCAAAGAAGAACGCAGCCGACTTGGCTGACTGCCCACATATAAATGGCCTCACGCATTCGATGCGCGTAGACAGCGGGTACGGAACCATCGAATCGCAATTGAAACGCAAGGAGTCCGCATGTGGTAAATCCGGCCATATCCATGAGAGATGCGAGAAGCCAACCTGGAAAGCGCTCTGGTTTACCTGATGGTAGAGAGAACAAGGACATTAGAAAGTCTCCATGAAAGGCGTCCGTTTCGCGAATCTTCTGTGATGGATCAGCAAACGGCAAGGCAAAGAGTATCTTCGATTCAATTGCTTGAAAAAAGAGCAGTCGTCCGCACAGTAAAACCCCGGCGGCCCGGCATGTCCGCGCCGGTGATCCAGATGTGATGTTGAGGGTTGGTTCCGATAGAGGCGTTGGCGAGAGTGCCTGAGCTGGCAGAGTTCAATCAGGCGGCGACGCCAGCCGATCGTTTGGCAGATAGGTCAGTGTTCGTTGCAGCGATAAGTTCTAGCGCGCTTCCTTCGATATCCAATGCGACACTCTTCCCAATCAGATCCAGCGTCACGATAAAGCGAAGGCCATTAGCTTTTCTCAGGACAGCTCCAACGATCCCCTCCAGCGGTCCCGCCTTGACTCGTACCTTGTCTCCCGCCGCTATATAAGGATGAGGTTCAATTTCTTTGCAACTGATAATGCGCCGGAGCACGTCCATCTCGCTATCCTGGATTGCCACTGGGCCTGCGGCGTTGCCTACCGTGCTTAAAACGCCAGGCAACCTCATCAGCGGACCGTGATCGTCCGGCAACAATTGCACGAAGATGTAGTTGGGAAAGAGTGGCACCTGAAGATCGATGGTCGTACGGTTCTTCCAATGTCGCCGCGAAATATAGAGCGGAAGGAAGTGCTCGATTGCAATGCGTTCGCAATGTGCCGCTACGCGCTTTTCATGGCGGGACATTGTATAGACCGCATACCATTCGCGCTTGCATTCTAGCGCACTGGCTATGATGTCCCCTCCGGGGTCGCGTTTGCGCAAAGCTTCGCCATTCTCGCTTAGCAAGTGATTCTCCTTACTTTTCAGAACCGGAATTCGTTTTCAGGTTCGGTGCAGCCGTACCGAATCTCGTAGCTTCTTGCCTTAGGAGCGAACAACCATCAATGACTGCAAAAACGCACACGGCTCAGTCGGCAGACGTGCAGTACACAAAACCAAGGCTGTAAACTTCTCACTGTCGTCATGATTACCATCGACGACACTTTGGTGCCTCATCGAACAAACTGAGTGTTATACACAACAGTCACCTTTACATATAACACTTCGGTCGTACAAGTAAGCCCGTGGGATACGGCGCTGCATGGGAACCCGATTTATTACCGTTTTATTACCGTATCTGTTTCTTATAAGCCACAGCGAAACCCCCGGTGAGATCGGCGCCGCGCGGGATCTGTTTATTACAGTGCGTGTTTCCTTTAAGCCACAGCGAACTTAGCAATCACTGTATACCTCATAAACCACCCCGTTCGTCATCTATGGATGCTTGCCGGCCGTCATGATCGCCAAACAGCAGCGCCATAACAAGATAGAAACGCACCACAATCAACGCCCCGGCAAGTGTTCCCTTCCCAAGTTGTGGCTTATTGGTCACGGGCTACACGAGAAAACCGCTAAGAGGCCGGTCCCCCGCTTGCGCACTGGCCACCTGCCTACTGCGTAAGAGCAACAGAGCCTGATGCCATTCTCTAATTACTTTTGAGGTTCGCTCCATGAGGACAACTCGTCCTCCGCGGTTTTATCGTTACCTCGCAACGTTCATGCCTGAGACCCACAAGTTGGCAACAATTGCAGCGGCAATTATTTCGATTAGTCCCCTGTTTGGCGTATAAGCCACAGAAAACGCGAAGTAGTTCACCACCCGTTTGCTATAAGCAACGGAACCGCCGAGACTGACCCGCGACGATAGTCTCCGCATGTGTGGCAAAACGTTTCCAGTAGCAATCCCTAAGTACTGCCTGCATGACAACAAGACGGCGTACTACCACTTCGAGTGTTCGCATCAACCTGGACCGGGACCATGCATGACCCAAGATTTCGGAACCGGAGCGAAATTTGATTACCGAAGGCCACTGGCCAAACGTAACCAAGGGTAGTCCAGGGATAAGGGGATTTCCGCTCGACGCAGCTGATGCCATTCCTCAGCCCGGAAGACGATTATGGCGCTTTACGTTCCTGCTTCGCGGAGGATGAGAAATGTAAGAGGCGCGGTTTCACTTACCGGAACTGGCGCGAAAGAGAGCGACATGGCCGCTTGCAGCCGAGAATGCAATTATTGGGACGACACTTCTGACCACAGACTTCCAGGCACGTATCGAACTGCAACCTCGTGGAAGGCCCGGACGCGCCTTTCAACAGCTCTGCCTACGTCGAGACCCAAGAAACTACCCTCGTGACTCGCGCTGACTACGGGCGCGTCCAGTTCACGCCTGTGAGGTATTTTACTGATTAACAGACAAACTCCTGTCGATAGTAATCACTAGACACCTGCTCGGGGGATATTCTAAGGAAAGACGATGCACAGGCAGGGCTAAAGGCGGCCCGTATTCTCCTGATCACAATGACCATTTGCTTGCGGACTGATCAGGCATACAGAGAAATCTCTGGCCCGGACGATTGAATACGAACGCAGTTGCTGAAGTGGCGCTTCTATGAGCGGATTCCATGGCGGCCGAAGGTCGAATTCGTAACCGTCTTGCGCTGCCATGAGCGGAAGTCCATGGCGACCAGATTCAGATTCGTAACCGTCTTGCGTATCTTTCTGATCCATTGGGCTTGAACAACAGAAACCGAACGAGCTACAATTCGGTTTGTAGTGTCGATGATGGCATTCGCTTGTCTGTTCTTCCAAGCGAGAGTAGAGTCCGCAGTTCAACCAGCTCTATCACACTTGTTGGAGGTTCAGCGGTGGAGAGGATTGGTGCCAAGCTTCATGCGGTCAGACAGAAGTGGGGATTAACCCTGCGTGAAGTAGAAGATCGAAGCCTCCGGCTCGCCGAGGAATGGGGCAATCCCTCCTTCCGCATCTCTGCCAGTTGGTTGGCTCGGGTCGAACGGGACGATCGCGATCTATCCGCGTCAAAATTGGTTGTGCTAGCGGTGATTTTTAGCATACCCGCTGACCAATTGTTGGCGTTGTACCCCGCGGGGAATGGGAACACACCGCACCATGACCGGATCTCTAGCCCTGATACAACCCTTCTGCTGACGAAAGGGCTCTTGGCCGAGCAAGCAAGGTCGTGGCTCCCTGAAGATATTAGTTCCCAGCCGGTCCCAGAGAGGACGACACTTCTCCCACCCGAAGATCACCTACCCAGCCATTATCGCTACGGCGTCCTTGGTGAACAGGACAACCCGATTGCTCCGATGATTCGCCCAGGGAGCTTCCTTTTTATTAACACTCAGCGGCGCTCGATTGCACATCGTCGCGAGTGGACGAACGAATTTGATCGCCCCGTCTATTTTCTCCTTACTCATACTGGTTATATTTGCGGTTGGTGCGATCTCGATAAAGATGCGGAGTGGTTAACCCTGGTTCCACATTCCTTGTCTTATGCGTCAACCACCCGCTGGAAATACAGGAAAGACGTTGAAGTGATTGGTCGGATTGCAGCGGTACTTCAGCGTTTGGAAGCGGTTCCACCTAAGGATCACAATTGACGGCGCAGCGTTCATTCTCAAGAGTGATCGCCTGCCGGTTACGCCCTTCGACCGGGTCGCAATCCGCTCACAGTGCCCTTTGCAGGTCGGCGAACATGGGGAGGTTTCTAGACTCATGCAGGGTCAGAACATATCGTGTCATAAGGTAATATGCTACGACAGCGCGCTGGGCATTCATAAGAATGGAACTCTCCAGCTGGCCTGACTTCGCGGCGCTCCTCAGCCGTTCCGCATGCCACTCAATCTCCCTGACACTGAGGCGCAGCTGCTCTGCAACAGCCAGCGCCTCCGGATGCCATTGCTGGACATAAAACGCCATATCGATCAAGACGGTGCAATTGGATTCCAACGTTTCAATACCGTTCCAACCACCGATGAGTTTCCATATCTCTGCTGACTCCAGCCTTGCGCTGGTCTCGTCCTTCCGGTGATGTCCTGATTCATCAATAACATCCAACGCAATTTGCGCAATCGTGGCGCGATCCACGATGGTTAATCGGTTTAGTAGGCTATTCCAGGTTGCTTTGGAGGATCTGCGCGCACGAAGATAGGAGTGGACCGTAATTGTGGCAAGAAAGACAACGAGTAGGACAACAGCGGCGAGGAAGTAGATCGTGCTTAGGATCACAATCCACTCCATGAGCGAAGACTTCGTAGCCGCGATACGGCTAAGACTCGTAAGGCAGACAATTCTCGATACATTTGGTCGAACTGCTCCCGAGGCGGTGGCGCATGCATGCCAAAGCATAAAATGCAATATGTTACTAAGGCGATAGAGACGGCAATCCGAATATGGGCTAGATATTCGAATGCCGAGTGCTTTGGCTCAACCCGAAATAATTATGCCCTGTTTCAATGAGAAAATCGACCATTGAAAATGCGCCTAACCCTTGGCATATTTTCGTGACATGAGCTTTCCAGGGCAATCCCACGGCTGCACGCCTTCGCAGACCTGGATAAAAAATTCAATGCGTATAACCGGACCGCGCAAGGTGGTGTGTTCACAAGGACCGGTACAAGTGTGGTTGGTACAGCCGATCAAAATGACAACGGATCAATTACGCCCAGCCACGGGTTCACGGGAACTCTCTCGGCAGCGGATACCATCGGGCGGGGCACCCTAACGATTGCCAGCAGCATCGGCCTGATCAACTACTACGTTGTTGGCCCGGAGGTGGTCAGGTTGATTCGAGTGAATCCAACCATTGCGGCTGTCGGTTCGGCGTTCGGTCAAGGCTCCGGCTCTTTCAAATCTGTGGCTTCAGCCGGATCGATCCATCCTCGCAATCTTTGGATCTTGAGGGGGGGCGGTAGATGGTGGCCGAGGTCGGAGTCGAACCGACATGAGGTTGCCCTCGGCAGATTTTGAGTCTGCTGTGGCTGCCAATTTCACCACTCGGCCATCATGAAGATTGTATCGCAGAGGTAGGCTGAGCGTCGCCTTTATCGAACGCTCAATCCTTGCGATAGCTCTATGCCCACAGCCTACCCCCTGCTGCGAGAGGGCTGTCGCCTTGGTCACATCCCCGGCTCAGTTCTTGCCCGAGTGTCTTCGCATCGTTCGTGTACATCTTCACATCGAATTGAGCACGCGAGACGGAGACGTATGCCATGCGGCTATTCAGCAGCTCACCGTGCGCCTCGGCAGAGTCAACGTGGATCAACACGCGGTCGGCGGTTTGGCCCTGGCTGCTATGGCTCGTCACCGCATACCCATAGTCCAGATGGGGATGCTGCCGCGCGTTGAACTCGACCTCGCGGCCCGAGTCCATCTTCGGCTTGAGATTCCCATTCTTGTCGATCTGTTCCACTGTGCCTAGTCTCACGATTTGCAAGTTTTTGTTCGTGAGATGGCGCGGTCATCTGCACGCGATCACCCTGAGCAAATTTGCGTTCGTGGTCCCGATAAACCATCACGCCCTGCAAGCGCCGGGGATCGTAGCTCAGCTCTTCGCCACCGTACCGCTTGACCGTGACCGTGTTTGTCTCTCGATCTGTGGCCGTGACGCGGGCATACTCTCCGGCTTGGATTCCGAGAGGTTTGCTCCCTTTCGAGTAACGGAGAACATCGCCCTTCGCGTAGTTCTGCGCGTGCTGCCGATCAGCGCCCGTCACGTCCTGCCGCGCATATAACACATGCACACGATGCTCTTCCCCGCTGACCTTCCCCTCTTCCTGCATCGCGCGATGAATGTATTGATTGATCTCGCGGCGAGACTCATTATCAGGCGACACTACCAACGTCCGCTCCGGGGAGCGCACGTACTCGCGTGCGATCTCAACGATGCGCTCTTCGCGGTCTTTGATCTCCAGCACGCGCCCCTGGCTATTGAGATTGCCGATGGCTTCGCGGACCTCGCCCCGCGCAAGCTGCTCGACAGCTTCTTTCAATGTTGGGTCTTTCTGCCGGATGATCTCATCAAGATAAGCCGTCCGCAGTCCAGCTTCCTGTAGCTGCGCATACGGTCGGCCAGCTTCGACTGCCTCATGCTGCCGCGATGTCACCGACGAACAACACACGGTCATTTTCCTTTAGCCGCTCGACGAACGTGTGCATCTGCTGCGTGCTGGCCATGCTCGATTCATCGACCACATAGAGCCGCTTCCGGCCGTCGTCCGGCTGCTCACCTCGCGTCAGATGACCCTGTAACGTCTGCGTCTCGATGCCGCTTCGGCGAGCTTCTGCGCGCCCGCGATGTCGGCGCGAGCCTTCGACCTCATAGCCCGCGCGCTCGGCAGCTTCACGGACAGCGGCCAAGGAAGTTGTCTTCCCCGCGCCAGCTACACCGTCAAGAGCCATCATCTGATCGCGGCTCGTCAGCACGGTTTCGACTGCGTTCCGCTGGCTCACGCTCAGATGGGAGTGCTCCTGCATCGTCTGCTCGCGCACCTTGCCATCGGCCAACACGTCGCGCGTCCCCTGGCCCTGCCTCATGCGCTCGATCAGCTCGCGCTCGTAATCTTGCATCTCGCGCGTCGTGTACGCACGGCCAGCGCGTCCGTCCGGTCGCTGCACTTCGATAAGACTCCCATCCGTAGCGCGGCGCTCGAACTCCGCACAATCGGGTGGTTCTGACTCTCTTGTCCGATGCTGGGGCCGTAAAGCTCTTCCGGTTAGCCTCCAAGGCAGTTGCGAAGTAGATAGGTTACGAGAGCAGCAGGAGCTGATCGACGAGACCAGAACAATCATGTGATCTGTGTCAGACACTTTTTTCACCGATAGTCGTAACCTTTGCCACTCTCTTCATTCTTATTATCAGGCAGTCGCCGGAAGCCCGAGCGTTCCATCAGGTCATAAGCTTATATAGATTGATCGTGATGGTTTGCGCCTTGGCGCAGGCGGGCTTGAGGAGATGACCCCATAGCCGGGCGTTGAGCGCAACGCCCCTTGGAAGCGAACGTTCAACTGCAATCGGGCTACGAGGGCCATCTCGTACGCACGAGTGTAATTTCGCGATAAGGAGAGTGCCAATGTTTACTGAGTATCGTAAGACCTCGTCTCTTCAGAACAGAACAGGTAGTGTCCTCACAACACGATCAATTGGCGCGACATGTCTCGTCGCTCTTTTGGCAGTGTGCTCAACTACGATCGCAAAGACTGCACAGGCTCAGGAATTCACCAGAGCGGTCTATGTCGGAACAAACGACGGACAGAAGAACGGGCTGGTGGCCTACGGTAGCAATTCGGACGGTACCTTGGCTTACATCGGAGCCTATCTCTCCGGTGGTGCTGGCGGCCGTCTCAATACCGGTGGCCCGGTCGATCCCTTAATTTCAGCTCACTCCGTGCTAAACGTTGACAATCGCTTTGTGCTCCAGGTGAATGCTGGCTCGAACACTATCTCTTCGTTCCGGGTAAATAAAGACTTCAGCCTCACGCTGATCGATGTGGTTCCAAGCGATGGTTTTGGACCCGACAGCATTGCCGAGTTCGATGGGGTTGTCTACGTTGCCAATGTCGACAACGACGGAGTTTACACAGGACCGCAGGATCAGGTCGGCAACATTGTTGCCTTTGCATTGAACCGCGGGACAGGGCGCCTACAGGAAATTCCCGGATCAAAGCGGCAACTCCTCGGGCGACCCTCCGATGTTGCCGTTGCGCCCCGCGGTCGCTCGCTCGTCGTATCGATCTACAACGCTGGATCGTCCGCGATCTCAAGTGATGCAGCGAATGCTGAACTTGAGAGCTTCGCCATGTTGCAGCCTGGTCTCTTGACGCCATTCCCGATCGCCACCGTAACCTCCACGAAAAGGAACAATGACGACGACCGCAATCTTCCTGGAGCCATTGGTATTTCGATTCGCGAATCGAACGGACGTGAAGTGGTCGTCGTTACGGAGTCGCGGGAGTTTCTCGCCGACGGTGGAGCAGCATCGCTGAGTCAATTCCAGACTGGCTCGGTGTCGACGTTCGAGCTCAACGGCTTCGGCTTCCTTCAGCCAATATCGTTGGATATTCCAACCAGCAGTCAGATCGCGACAGGACCGACGAACACTTCCACAAGTTCTTGCTGGATCTCTTTTGATAAAGATGGCCGTAGCTTCTGGGTAGTGAGCGCATCGTCATCGATCATTTCGAGCTTCCGATTCAATGAAGACGGTTCGGTGGAAGAACTCGACAGTCGTGCAGCAACAGGAGAACCTGTGAATCCAGATGCGGCGAATCCGGCAGCGGGAGCGACCGGCTTCGTAGACATCGCGGAAACTGGAAACAGTGATTTCATCTACGAGTTGGAGAGCGGCGCGGGAAAAGTGAATGTCTATCAGATTGCGTCGCCGGCTTCGCCGTTGAATCTGGTCCAACAGATTGCGACCGGATTGCCACAGACGGGCGGAGTCATGGGTATCGCCTATGTCCAACCGGCTGTTGGCCAATAAGGTTACTCGAACAACATCGTAAGGTTCATTCCTGCTCATTAAACCGTGAAGACGATGGGAGCCAGTCCGGCATCCATCGTCTTCGTGCTTGAGCCGAGCGACGCAAAGGACTATCTATCGTGAATCTAAAACGTTGAATCGAGCAAAGTGTCATTTCAAATGATATATCCACGAGGCGTGGATGCTCGATTGCGGCGAGCACCCAAAGAAGTGGAGGTTACGTAGACCAGGCTCGCGCGTGCCGCGCTCCAAGTCCGAAATATGCACCTCGTGGACGCCGGACTGCTGGGCAAGGTCGATCTGCCGCCAGTTCCAGGCGCGGAGCAACTTCCTGATCCGCTCACCCGTCGCCGCACAGATGTCCTTCGCCATTCGTCCATCATCGGGTTAGCCCTTACGCTATATTTAGCGCATGCGCTCTCTGGTTGAAAGGGACAGGAAATGCCGCAACTAGGAGGTAGCACGAATGGCCTTGCGTTTTCAGGACAGGGATGACGATGTTGATCAAGCGGCAAAGCTCGGAGTGGGAGTGCTGGTTTTTATGCTGGTGCTCGTTGCAGTGAGTAACAGAGCATATGCATGGTTTAGCGGCCAGAGTTTCGCGTCCTATGGAAAAGACCTTGTCTGGGTCTCTTTCCTCTATGTGTTCTGGATAGGATTCCGGCTCTACCATGAATTCCGTACTCGCACAAAAGAGATAGACGGCAAGTATCTGCGATTGAAGAGGCAGTGAAGACGCTCACAGAACGGCACCGACGCGTGTTCATGCACGAGTATCTAAATGAGCAAGCAGCATGGAGGACAACTGAGAGGTTAGACGGAAGAACTGATCTTGACATTGATCAGGAGTACAATCCAGAAACCCATGATTTAGTAGTCAAGGGGATAAAGTGCTTCGAGATAGGCAGAGACTACGAAAATGGATTGACTGTACCCGAAAATAGAGAGTTAGCACACGCGTGGTACAGGAAAGCAGTGCCGTGGTAGCAACTAGCAGCCGAGAAGGGTGACAGTTATGCGCGCGAGCGCCTTGGAGACTTTTACTCAGAAGGGCTTGGAGCTGTGCGGGATACCAACAAAGCGTTTCGTTGGTGGCGCGAATCCGACCTCGCGGCCCGAGTCCATCTTCAGCTTGAGATTCCCATTCTTGTCGATCTGTTCCACTGTGCCTAGTCTCACGATTTGCAAGACCTGTACGAGAAGTTCTACTGCGCCCGCGGCGAGATGGAGAACCGCATCAAGGAACAGATGTGCCTGTTCGCCGGCCGACTCTCCACCGGCGAATGAAGGGCGATGAGCTCGGCCTATCCTTGGAAAGAAATCTACGCACAAGCCTTCCGGGCTCTGCGCTGTTGACAACATCTTCGCCCTTATTGACGAATACATTTACGCAGACTTTCTTCTTCCACCAACTTTTCCCTTACAGTCAGACGGCGGACCATACATTCTCAATACATCTGGATTCGCTTCAAGGAACGTCTGTTCGGCACTTTACTGCCCGCATTCTGCTTTTGCGCTCCGCAGCCTCATTCGTCCCCACCTAAACATGAAAGCTCTATTCAAGGGGCTCTTCTCTGAGATCGGGTCAAACTGATATGATTTAAGGTTGCAAATTCGCTGAAGGGATTAAGGTATTCCGGCGGAAGATATTTCGTTACACTTATAGGCACTCCGGCAATGACAGGACAATCGAAGAATGCAGTTTGGGAATCATGAGGGCGATTCCGGCGAGTCCCCGGTCTCCAAGGGACTCGATGGCGATCGAACAAAGCCCTCCTTCACAGAGGAAAAAGAGGAGTTGGATCGCGTTCTTCGTTATCCCGGGATTCAGCGATCCGCGAATCTTGTTCGGTTCTTGACCTATATCTGCAACAAATATTTCGACGGTGAAGCTCACGATATCCGGGAGCGCAGTGTCGCGGTAGAAGCGCTAGGCCGGAAGGAATCCAACTTCGATTCGCACGCGGACCCCATTGTGCGTGTCACGGCGAGAGATCTGCGCAAGAAGCTCACAGAATTTTACGAAAACGATGGAAAACACGATCCGCTGCAGATCGTACTTCCACTGGGACGATACATTCCTCAGTTTGTCCGTTCCGACCAAATCGAGAAAATGGATGTATCACTCGACCCCCTGGCGAGGGTGCCGCAGACCAAGACGACACCCCCTTTCGGCCCGGCGTCAATCCCGCCTGCGGAGAGCGAGCCCTCGGATCAGCAAGCGTCGAGGTCTGCAGCTGCCTTTGTCGATCGGACGACTCCCTGGGTTCTAGCATCAAAGCTTTTTATCGCGGCGCTGTTGTTGCTGGGAGTGTTTACGGTCGGTTTTTTTTGGGGTCGGCATAAAGAGGAGCATTTACCGTCCCTGGGTAGCTTGATCAAGTGGGATGATCCTGTCTGGAGCGACAACTTCGACGGTGGGGCGCACCAATCGCCCGATTCCTCGAAGTGGGGCTATGATACCGGCAATCAGAGCGGCTGGGGCAACCACGAGGTGGAGGTGTACTGCTCCCCGACTGGCGACAACCCCGCGGAATGCGATTCCCATCACCCAAACGCTTTTCTCGATGGATCAGGCCATTTAGTATTGCGCGCAGTAAAGAACGCGAATGGCGTTTGGACCTCCGCACGGATCACGACGCGAGGATTGAAAACCTTCCAGTTCGGCCGTATCGAGTCTCGGATGAAATTGCCAGTGGGCGCAGGCCTGTGGCCTTCGTTCTGGATGCTCGGTGCCGATTTTCCGGAAGTGGGCTGGCCGAGGGCCGGTTCAATCGGTCTGGTGGAGAACGTGTCGCTCACGCCGCGGTCGGATGGGCTTGGGCCATCGATCATTCGGTCCACGTTGCACGGTCCCCGCTACTCCGGGGGAAATGGGTTGTGGCGGGACTTTAAGCTGCCGAATGGCGGGCGGGTCGACGATGGAAGCTTCCATACTTATGGCATCGTCTGGTCTCCCGATATGGTTCAGTTCTATGTCGACGATCCCGCAAATATTTTCTTCGTGCAGTACGCGAGCGACGTTCCTCAAGGAGGGGAATGGGTCTTTGATCATCCCTTCGTCTTAGTTATGAACTTGGCGGTCGGGGGTGATTGGCCGGGCAATCCGGATGCGACGACCCCCAATCCAGCCGAAGTCATCGTGGACTATGTACGCGTCTACAAAATACCTGCGGTTCCAGCGCCCACGATTGAATGGCAGCCGGTGCGGGTCAAAGCCGGCGCTGAGACCGCGAGTATCATCAAGCTACATGCAAAGAGCAGCTCGGGACGTGTCTACCTTTCATGCTCGACCGAACCGGCGACCGCGGTCTGCGCGCTGGCGACGTCGGTCATCGACTTCTCCGACACTCTTTCTCAAGAGGACTCTCTGACGATCTCTACCGATTCTTTTACAGATAAAGGCAAAATTGTTGCTCCTCAGGGAAGCTACAAGCTGACGATTACAGCCACAACCATCAGTGGTGATCATTCGCAGCTTACGCTTCCTTTTGAAGTAACAGATGCCCACTGAGTGGAAATCTCGCAAGAGTAGCTACACGGACCTCGACGAAAAAAATAGGACACCTATTGCGAGCCCCCAGTCTTTTTATCGGCGGCCCGTTGATAGACACGCACATAGTCAACCAGCATGACAGCAGGGAAATGCGTTGTCGCATCCGGATTGCCAGGCCACACGCCGCCCACAGCGAGATTTAGTAGCAGAAAGAATGGATGATCGAACGCCCAGTGTTTGTGTGAGGGAATACTGTCTACGGTTTGAGTCTCGTAAAGAGTGTTGTCCACGTAGAACCGGATGCTCTGTGGCTCCCACTCTACGGCAAAGAGGTGAAACCCATTGGCGAAATGCTCTGCATCCGCCAAGTTAAATGCGCCGGTGAGAGGACTATCTCCAGCGTACTGGGGTCCGTGCAAGGTACCGTGCACCTTCGCCGGCTCAAAGCCCACATTCTCCATGATGTCGATTTCGCCACACGCCGGCCAACCTGCCGAACGGAAGTCGCTTCCGAGCATCCAAAATGCAGGCCACAAACCGTTCCCATGCGGAATCTTAATCCGTGCTTCGAAGCGACCGTACTGCTGCTGAAAGCGGCCAGCGGTTTCCAGGCGTGCGGACGTATAGGCCTTTGAGACGCCGTCAGGGCCAGTGAAGTTTTCCTTTCTGGCAACGATGACCAGATTTCCCTTCTCAAGATGCACATTGGCCGAACTCGGCGTGTAATATTCCAGCTCCTGATTTCCGAAGCCCGAACCGTCTGTCACGGGGCTCCATTTGGTCGCATCGGGCATGCTGCCATCAGGGCCATTGAACTCATCGTTCCAGACCAGCGTCCATTGCTTGTCGGGGGCGCGCCCAGGCCGGGAGCGGTGCTGCGCAGACGCTGGCGAAGAGATCGTCGATGCGAGCGCTAACAGCAAAAGGATCGATGGCGCGAAGCGCGAAGCTTGTCTGTACTGCATCATGCTTATTCCTTTTGCAATCCACCGATCGGCGAGGACGTTCAGCGGCGAATATAAGCGCAAAAATTCATTCAAACGCTCTATCGCGGGGATGTGGTCGTCTTGCCACGGAAAACGTCCATGGCCGGCTGTTCATCCGGTCATGGACGTTTTGTTTCGACTAGAACGTGAAGCGTGCGCCGAATTGCCCGACGCGAGCCCCGCCGCTGATGTAGTTTGTGATCTGGCCATAGTTGGGGTCGGTCAAGTTTGTGATGGGGCCGGCCAAGTGGGAACGGTTAAGGAGGTTATAAAACTCCATGCGGAGGGTCAGCTTGTATCGTTCGTCGGGACCCAGCGTGAAACCTTTATGCACCGCTAGATCTTCAGAAGAGAAGCCAGGATTCCGTGCCCCTGCCTGAAAGTTCCCGCCGTTCCCTAATTCACCGACAGCTGCATTCGGGTTTGAGAAGCACGAGGTGTTGAGATACTTCTGTCCAATGCCTTTGTCACCGGTTGTAAGTTTACAGTTGGGTGCGATGTTCGCATAGACGGCATTGAATCCGGGATAACTATTGGAAGAGTGGAGCGAGATTGGAGTACCGGTGTTGTAGTGAAAATTGAAGTCGAGACTCCACCCTCCCACGATTTCATCCATAGCCTTACCTGCGTCTCCCATCAACCATGCACCCCGGCCTATGGGAAGGTCGTAAATCACGTAGCCCTTCACAATATGGGTCACGTCGAAGTCGGAGATGTCTTTCCGCTCGCTCTGCAGGTCATAGATGTTCTGTAAAGAGCCAGCGAAATACAGCTCCTGGAAGTCTGAGTCGACATCGCCGTGGGTCTGCGAGTAGTTATAACTTCCCTGCGCGGAGAGGCCTCTAGCAACCCTGCGCGTCACACTCAGTTGGATGCTTTTGTAATCCGAATTGCCGAGCGGTGTACCAACCGAATACAGCGGGCCAAAGCCAGCAGCGACCTGCGGGAAAGGTGTGATACCAGCGTAGGCCGGTCCTACGCCTTTGTAAAAGCCGTTGTACGATGCAGGAAACGTTCCGTTAATCAAATAGTTCTGCAGGTTTGCTACAGTTGCCTGATTGTTACGGAAGATGCCGCTCTGGAGGTGATAGCTGTGGCTCTGAACCCAGTTGGCTTCGAAGGTCGTTGCCCGGTCAAGTTCGCGCTGAATGCCGATGTTGTACTGCTGCGTATTCCCTGGCGTCAGTGAACGAGGATCAATGCTAACGGGGCCGTACTGGGTGTAGTCTGGCGTCTGGACCTGGGTGACTACAGGATTGTAACCGCCACCCCAGTTGAAGTTGCTCTCCGTGCTCTGCTTGAAGTAGCCCGGATTTCCATTGGTCTGGTACGGGATACCACCGTAGGTATTAAGGTTTAGCGGCACAAAGAAGACGGCATAGTTGCCACGAAGGACGGTCTTGCGGGTCAACATATACGCCGCACCGATATGGGGCGCGTAGTTATACCAGTCCTGCCGGGTTTCCCAGGATTGACTACCACTGTGCAGATATTGATATTCGCCCTGGAGCCCTGTTACAGGGTTCGGAGCGTCTGTTACAAAGCTTGACCAATGTCCGTATTTCTCTTTGTAAGGGTTGTTATAGTCCCAACGCAGACTCAAATTCATGGTGAGCCGCTGACTCAGTTTGATGGTGTCACTCGCATATACCGAGAAGGTTTTGCGACGGCCGTACTCTGGATCTGCCGATGTGGTCGTAGCTCTAAAAACATCACCGAGCAAAAAGCTTGCGAAGGCGTTTCCAAGGTTGTTGTAGCCGTTGGCGTAGTTGTACCAAGCTCCCGCCGTCGACGTCGGGTCGAAGATGAGCGGATTGCCCCCTTCAAAGGTTCCTTCGTCAGGATGGGAGTTGAACTGCAACGCGCGGAACTCCACGCCTGCCTTCAGGCTGTGCCGCCCGCGGTTGTACACCACTTGATCGCTGTAAACGAAGGTGTTACCCGAGTAGTGATCGTTGAACTGGCTGCCCAGCGGAGAGAAGTTCCATCCGTTCTGGTAGTTGGCTCCGTTTCCGAAATAGCCGGATGAGAAATTGATCAAGGGGAAGTTTCCGGCTCCGCTCGTCAGACCCAGTTTGCTATCCCAGTTTCCGGTCTGCGAAATGGCGATGCTGGGATTGCGAAAGCTGCTGAAGGTGGCATAGACGGTATTCACCAGGTTCGGGGTGAAGGAGAACGATTCACTCACGCGCGCTCCTGGAGCCGTGGTGTTGTGATGGTAGGAGTTCGCCAATGGGCCACCGTCTGGAAGCACCGGCGACCAGACACCGCCCTGATCCGCATTGACGCGCGGATAGTCGTCCCAGTAAAACGAGCCGTTGAGATGCTGACGGCTGCTCACGTTGTAGTCGACTTTGATACTGCTCTGTGTATTGTGAAACGAGGGATCTGGCTGATAGGCTGGTCCGGCTTCGTTCAAGGTCGTGTTGCTCTGGGGCCGGTAGTACTGATGGTAAAGTTGCAGGATCTGGCGGGTTGCCGAAGACGTAATCAGGCTCGTCGGGATTTGGTTGTTGACGTACACGCAGTTGCTAGCGGGGTCGACGACTGCTCCCTGATAGACAGGCTGGCCGCAAGGATCGGTACCAATTTGGTTCGATTTCGTAAGCACAGGACTCAGGTCCGCAAAGGCGGCGGTGCTTCCGTCCGCGTTCAAGCCCAGCATCGCGTCAGTCGGCACAGTCCGGCTGTTGTTTCCGAGCGCCCGGTCGCTCTGTATGTAACGTTCCAAAGCCACGAAATAAAACAGCTTGTTTCTGATAATCGGGCCTCCAAAGCCACCGCCCCAATCAGAAAGCGAATCGCTCTTATGAAGATAGGCGGGGGCATTGGCTGGATCGGTAAGAGCCGCCAGGCGGTTCGCTGCACTATAGGCATCCAACCCTGTCGAATGCAGGAAGCCAAACAGGCTGCCGTGGATTTGATTGGCGCCCGACTTCATCTCATAACGGAAGACGCCGCCGCCGCTGCGTCCAGCATCGGGAGCGATGCCCGCGGTGTCGGCCGCGAACTCCTGTACCGCCTCCAAGGGCGGCTGTGATTCGCTGATGTAGCCACCGATCTGGGAGATCGCGGACGTTCCATCGATCAAGACTTCTTTCGTAAATGCAGTGCTTCCATCAATATGGGAGCTGTAGTCGGAACCTTCCGCGCCTGGAACATAATTGAAGATGAACGTAGACAGACTCCGGCTGCCCTGGACATTGATAGGCAACTCGCTGACAGCTTCCGCGTTCAAATTTGTCCCAACCGCGGTATTCTCCGTCTGAAGCTGGGGGGGCTCCCCTGTGACCTGCACGGTCTCGGTGGCTCCTCCTGTGGGCAGAGATACATTGACCTCCACCACCTGCCCGATCAACAGTATGATGTTGGAGCGCTCCAGATTCTTAAATCCGGTTTTGGAGAAGCCGACGCTGTAAGTACCGATAGGCAAATTTCCAACTCGGAAGAGTCCGGCACTGTCGGTGGTAGCCATTTGGGTGTCATTCGTCCCGGTATTTATTACCCGGACCTCAACGCCGGGAATCAAGGCTGAAGATGCATCTGAAACCGTCCCTGTAATGGTGGCCCGATCCGACTGAGCCCACAGGCGGCAGGTAACACTGAACAATACGACCAAGAAGACGATCGACATCTTTCCATACTTCATTGCGAATCCTCCAAAATCACACCACTCAGGGTGCGAACTGCTCATCTCATTTTGTGACTGCTTTGAACGACGAGGGGAATTTAAGCCCCCGCGAGTAGCGGTTGAATACGTAAGCAGAGATAAATTAACAGGTAGCGTGGCGATTTACTGGGTGTAATCGCCCCAATCGTCGCAGTTAAACGCAGGCAAACGCTTTCGTCTGATTGTGGGCCGCACAACTGAAGACGAATAGCCAGTCCACTTTCTCCAGGCCTCGCGGCTTTACCTGGCGCAGCGGGCCGGTTTGCTTCAACCATCCAAATCCCTTTTCGACCAGCCATCGCCGCTGAGGCTGATGGCGTAGCCGGGCTGGCGCGTGGTTCTGCGGTCCAGGTTGCTGCTGCGGCCTTTGTCGTTCTTGGTAACGTGCGGTGTCACGTTCAGCTCCCGCACCGTGCTGACGAAATCCTTCGTGTCGTAAGCCTTGTAGGCGCCCACAGTGATGCGTCGCCAACGGCCCCCTTGCTTTTGGTGAAGCAGCGCCGCGTCGCGTTCGGCATAACCATCGGCGCGCGTCACCATCGCCGCGGCGATTAGCGTCCCGTCCACCGTAAAGTGCTCGTCGCTCATGTACCGCTTAGCCTGCTTGTTCACTTCGGCAAAGAACTGCTGCGCCACATCACTGTTCAGAAGCCGGTCGCGGTTCTTCGAGAACACCGCGTGATTCCACACCCCATCGTCCATGCCCAGACCCACGAACCAGCGAAACAAAAGGTTGTAATCGATCTTGTAGAACGATTGACCTGCCCCCGATTACTCTGCCGGGGTTCGGTCATCCAGCGCGGAGTGCGGACAAGTCCGAGACAAACCGGACTGAGCCGTTGCGATACTCACCGTCAGAGTGGACGACTGCGGACTGGCATTCGCAAAGTTCATCGTGGAGGGGAGAAGCTGCAAGAAGCGGTCGCAGGTACGCCACTGCACGTCAGCAAAATTGAGCCTAGATTGGCTTCGGCAGGAGACACTGTAACAGAGAATGTTCCGATTTGCCGGATAGGCATCCGGGGAAACAGGGTGATGTATGTATGCGGTGCGGCTGCCCGATCTTCCCGGCCCTCCATCTGGGCGTGGGCGGGCTTTCAGCCGCTCGAACGGATGCACGGCACCTGTTGTGCTCTTGCAACAACCAACACCTCGCTTTCCACGTCCCTCGATCTCAAGGATGGTTTGGCCGCTCCCCCTCGTCTTCGGTCACCGTGACATCGCGGAACTGAAGACGCCTCGCCTCGTCGGGGCGGAGTCCGGTGTTGGCGGAGAACAGAACATAATCGTGAAGTTGTTCCGCTTCCCACCGAAAACGCGGCTATTTGGGGTCCTGGGCGCGTTTCCGCGTTGCCTCATAAAGCTGCCTGTACTCTTCCGGCGAGAACCATGCTCGTAGACGTGAACCTTGCCACCGAGGATGGTGTGATGCTCTGCCATGCGGCTGCACCTCCTGCTTCTATAAAAGAATCGCAAAAGTGTGCAAGAGTTGCGCAAGCCCTGCGCCGTGTTCAGTATCAACGCAAGTAATTTAATTTCAATTGTTTACGAGGGAAGAGATTTTTGATATGCCGATTTTGAGTCCGCTGCGTCTGCCAGTTCCGCCATCCCGGCGCGGGACGTGGCTCTTAGTTTAACCCGGACCTTGCTTTCCCCCAAACACGATCATTTCAGGAGGCATCGAAGCCTTCCGACGCGAAACGCGGTATCTTGGACAGGTTTCGCTTCGCTATGATGCGACCAGCGATTTCACGCCTCCGGAGGAACCATCCATGGGACACAGGTATGCCAACATCCTTGAAACTGTCGGTAACACGCCCGTTGTCAAAATCAATAAGCTGGCTCCGGCCGGCGTAAATCTATTTGTCAAGATCGAGGCTTTCAATCCTCTTGGTTCCGTGAAAGATCGTCTGGCACTCGGCGTGATCGAGGATGCTGAAAAGACCGGAATGCTCAAGCCAGGCCAAACCGTGATCGAGGCGACCAGCGGCAATACCGGCATCGGACTGGCCATGGTGTGCGCGCAGAAGGGTTACCCGCTGGTCGTGACCATGGCCGAAACGTTCAGCATCGAACGGCGCAAGCTTATGCGCTTTCTCGGAGCCAAGGTCGTGCTTACGCCCGCGGCCGGCAGAGGCACGGGCATGGTTGCCAAAGCCATCGAACTCGCTGAAGCGAATGGCTGGTTCCTGACACGACAGTTTGAGAATGAGGCCAATGCCGATATGCACTCACGCACAACTGCGCAGGAAATATTGAAGGATTTCGAGGGCGAGCGGTTGGACTACTGGGTGACCGGCTTTGGTACCGGCGGCACCCTGAAGGGTGTCGCGCGCGTGCTGGCCAAGTCCAGGCCAGAAACAAAGATTGTGGTGTGCGAGCCAGACGACGCGCCGATGCTCTCGAGCGGCATTCCCCAGGACCGCAAACCCGATGGATCGGCGATTGCAAGCCACCCCTCCTGGAAACCTCACCCCCAGCAGGGGTGGAGCCCTGACTTCATTCCCAAACTGGCCGGAGACGCCGTCGACACGAAGAGAATCAGCCAGATTATCCGCATTCCCAATACCGACGCGATGCGTTGGAGTAAAGAGCTCGCGCGCAAAGAAGGAATTTTTGTGGGTATAAGTTCGGGCGCAACCTTCGCCGGCGCACTGCAAGTGGCGGCCGAAGCCCCCAAAGGATCGACGATTCTGTGCATGCTGCCGGATACCGGCGAACGCTACCTGAGTACTCCACTGTTCGCCGATGTCTCCGTCGACATGACGGCGGAAGAGTTGGAGATTTCGCACTCGACACCGAACTTCTGGCTGCAGCCCGCAACGTAGAAGGAATTATGACGAATCAACGAAGCGGTATGAGGAGCCGGTTTGAGTTCGAGGATAAGGGCGAAACAGCCTACCTCGAGTTCGAACAAGATAGCGCTGGATGGATCACGCTGTTGCATACCGAAGTGCCGCCAGCACTGCGCGGACAAGGGGTCGCGAGCATCCTTGCCAAGACCGCACTCGAGTACGCGCGCGACAACAAGCTGAAGGTCGACGTCGTCTGCCCCTTGGTGGCGAACTATCTCTCCAAAAATCCCGAGTATCAATCGCTGGTGGGGAAATAGCTGGGAGAGCGCGAAACTAATCCGCGCTCATCCCCTTACGGAATGACCAGGTATTGCTCCAGCTTTCCATTGGGCATCTCGTACGTACTTACCGTTAGCTCGCGCTCAGGAAAGCTCACCGTGAATGCATGTTCGGTCATTCCACCCCGAGCTTGCTCCTTTCTTTGCTTAATCCCGAGCGGTGGTCCCAGCGGCTTGAGGCTGGCGGCAAAGTCCTCGAGGGTCTGTTGGTTGAAGTAGGCATTGCAATAGTCGGTGAACTGGGTCCGGTCAATGTGTCCGTCGGCCAGTTGCTTGAAGACGGCAAGGGCACGGTCTTCTGCCCTGGTTGACGCCGACGCCGCCACCCCGAGAACCAGTGGAGTGATGCGCTCAGCGATCAGGCTGGCGGCCTGCGTGGCCATTTCATTCGTAAGCACCACGATTGCTGCATGGTCGTCTGGGAACACCACGTTCTGGGATACAAAACCGGACACTTCGCCCGAGTGCTCGATATATTTGTGCCCGTCCCTAATGCCCATGAAAGTGCCCAGGCCATAGCCATTACTGGTTCCATTCTTGAGCGGGACCGGCGTCAGCATTTCCGTGTATGAGGCCGCGCTGAGCAAGGAACGGTTGACGATGCTGATATCCCAAAGAGCCAGATCGTGGGCCGGCATGGCGAGTTCACCGGCAGCGAACATCCAGCCCGCGCCTTCCTGCGGGGAAGGCCGCGGAGGTCCCAGCGCGTACCGCTCGTAACCCGTGGGGTCGGTCGCGGGCAAGTGGCTGGCATCGGAGTTGTACACATTCTCCATGTTCAATGGCGTAAAGACACGCTTCTGCAGCAGATCAATCAATGCCATACCGCTCACCTGCTCCACCACCCGCCCAGCAATCACATAGTTGGTATTGGAGTACTGCCATTGTGTTCCCGGGTCGAAGTCGAGCGGCTTTTTTGCCCACACATCGAGTATGTGCTCGGCGGTAGTGGGTACCTTCATTGAGGGCATTACGTAATCCTCAGGCCAAAAATCCTGGTAGCCGGAAGTATGCGAAAGCAGCATGCGCAGCGTGACTTCGCTACCGCGGGTCAAGCCGGGCAGAAATTTGGAGACGGGGTCGTCGAGGGTGAGTTTTCCCTCCTGCGCCAGGAGAAGCACGGCAGCGGCGGTGAACTGCTTGCTGATCGATCCAATGGAGTAATGCATCACTGGGGTTGCTTGCATGGGCGGCGAAATACGCGCCAGTCCATACGCCTGCAGGTAGGCGATGCGGCCATCCTTGACGACCGCAATCGACGCGCTGGGCACCTTGGTTGCCGCGAGGATCTGGTTGGCAATCGTGTCGATATTGCCTTTTACCTCTTCAGAGATCACTGGCGCAGAAGACTGCGCCAGAGCCCGAGTGACGGAGAGAGAACCAATCACAAGGCCCAGCAAGGCTGCAGCAACGAAACGGGGGCGGTGTGCGCGTAGGGATGTGAGCATGCTGGCTTCGATTGTAAGAGCCTGCTATGGTTTCCTTTGCGATTTTCTCAGCTCGAAAACGCGCTTCAATTCACTCCCGCACATTGGAGGTCCATCATGCTCAACCGCAGAGAATTTACCCGCCTGGCGATGGCCGGCGCCGCATCGCAGCTGATTTCGCCCGCCTTCGGGCAGGGCAGCGATCGCAAGATTGGCTATGCCATCATCGGCCTGGGCCGCATTTCCATGGATCACTTTATGCCCGGAACGCAGGTCAGCAAGAATGGGCGGATCACCGGCTTGGTGAGTGGGCATCGCGACAAGGCCCTGGCCCAGGCAGCGAAGTACGGAGTGCCGGAGAGTTCCATCTACAGCTACGAAAACATGGACCAAATGAAGAACAACCCCGCCATCGACGCGGTCTATGTCGCATTGCCCAACAGCATGCACGCCGAGTACACCATTCGCTCAGCAAAAGCGGGCAAGCATGTACTCTGCGAAAAGCCCATGGCGACTTCCATCGCGGATTCGCAGGCGATGATCAAGGCATGCAAGGAGGCGAACAAAAAACTGATGATCGCCTACCGCTGCCACTACGAGCCCACCAACCTGCGTGCCATGCAGCTGCTTCGCGATGGAAAGATAGGAAAGATCCAGGCGATTGAGAGCGCGAATGGTTTCAACGCCACGCCTGACCAATGGCGGTTAGACCGCAAGCTGGCCGGGGGTGGTCCGCTGATGGATATGGGCGTCTACTCGCTCAACGCCTGCCGCTACCTGACGGGCGAAGAACCGGTCGACATCAAGGCTTTCTCGTCAGTGATCGATCACGATGGGCGCTTCGATACGGTGGAAGAAAACGTCTCGTGGACGATGAAGTTTCCTTCAGGCGCGGTGGCCAGCTGCAACACCACGTATGGCGCCAACATGAATGGGTTCTACCGGGTACACGGCTCGCTGGGCTGGCTCTATGCGGAGCCGGCGTTTGGGTACCAGGGGCTTCGTTTGACCGCGCAGTTTTCAGACGGGAAGGGCGGCATGCCGACGGTCATCGATGAGCTGAATCCTGCCGTTGACCCATCACAGTTCACATTGGAGTCGGAGTATTTTTCGAACTGCATTCTGGAAGATAAGACACCGAAGACGGCTGGAGAAGAAGGCTTGCTCGACATGCAATACATGTCGAAGATCTATGAGTCGGCTGGCTCGCCGGCTCTGTAAGAGCGAGGAACTTTTGGGTGCCCCACATCCTTGAAAATATGGGGCACCCATTGAGTTGTTAGAGGGAAAGAGTTACTGCGAACCGCCGGCGATGGAGGGGATGACCAGAACCTCGTCGCCATCCTTGAAGGCGTACTCTTCATTGCCAAGGAAGCGGATGTCTTCTTCGTTCACATAGAAATTGATGAAGCGGCGCACCTTGCCATCGTTGTCGCGAAGGTGAGGCTTGAGCGCGGGGAAACTGGTCTCAATTTCGGTAATCAACTGGGGCAGATTCCGCGCTGTGGATTGCAGCTCTTTGGCTCCGTTGGTGTGCTTCTGAAAGGCGTTCGGCAGTACCACTTTAACGGACATAAATCTCCTCAGATGCATGTGCGGCTTCGGGGGCGGTTTGCTGATCCTGCTCGACGAAGGCCTCGAAGTCTGCCAGCCGCGGCCGAATTGCCTCCTGCTGGTCGTATTTTCCCTGGAGAGCATCCAGGGTCTTGAGCCCATTGCCGGTGATGGCGAGCACGGTAAGGTCGCCGGGAGCAATGCGGCCATGGGCATACAGGCGGGCGGTGACCGCGGTGGTCACGCCTCCTGCGGTTTCTGTAAACACCCCCTCGGTCTCGGCCAGTTCCTGAATAGCGGAAACAATCTCCACGTCGGAAACATCTTCCGCCCAGCCGCCGCTTTCGTTGATCGCGCGGATGGCATAGGGCCCATCAGCCGGGTTGCCGATGGCCAGCGAGCGAGCGATCGTATTCGGCCGCTGCGGTTCATGGTGCGCCAGGCCATTTTTGACTGCGTGCGTAATCGGCGAGCAGCCGGTCGCCTGGGCGCCGAAAAAGCGAACGGGCTTGCTCTCTACCAGGCCAAGCTGGATCAGTTCATTGAAGGCCTTTCGGATCTTGGTGATGAGCGCGCCGCCAGCCATCGGGACCACGACATTGTCGGGGAGCCTCCAGCCGAGTTGCTCGGCGATTTCGTAGCCCACTGTCTTGGACCCTTCAGCGTAGTAGGGGCGCAGATTCACGTTCACAAAACCCCAGTTGTAGCGCTCGGCGATCTGCGTGCTCAGCCGGTTCACCTGGTCGTAGTTGCCATCGATGCGCACCAACTTGGCGCCATAGACCTGGGTATTGAGAATCTTGGCCGGCTCCAGATCTTTCGGGACCAGGATGTAGGTCTTGAGGCCGAGGCGGGCAGACTGCGCGGCTACGGCATTGGCCAGGTTGCCCGTCGAAGAGCAGCCTACCGTATCGAAGCCGAAACTTTTGGCCGTAGCAAGGGCGACCGAGACCACGCGGTCTTTAAAGCTCAGCGTCGGCAGGCAAACGGCGTCGTTCTTGAGGTAGAGATTGGTCGCGCCAATGCGCTTGGCCAGGCGCGGGGCGGCCATCAGGGGGGTAAAACCCGAGGCAGTGGCAGGCACGTAGTCCTGCGGCACCGGCAGCAGCGACTTGTAGCGCCACATGCTGTGCGGCCCCTGGGCAATTGCCTCACGGGTGAATGTCTCTTTGGCCGCATCCATGTCGTACGCTACTTCGAGCGAAGAAAAGCACTCATCGCAGCTTGAGAGCGGCTGGTTCGGAAACCGCTTGCCACATTCCCTGCAACACAATTCGTAAAATGATGCCATCATGCCCCCCAAATCGAGAGCGACAGATGCACGGGCACTGCGTGACGACCCTAAACTACCGTACTTCATGGAATTAGCGAGATGCGCAAAACATCGCGTATCCCGAATCTCATGTTCCCCAATTCTTTACAGAACGTAGGAGAGAGTTGACACCATACTCCTGGATTGCCCAGGCAGGTTGTCGTGGCGTCACAGGGCCCGTCCCTCAGCCACTCTTCATGAAATCCAGGCTCGCTCACAAGGAGCAAACTTGAATATCTTGTTTCTAGCACAGTCGCATGGGGACCGCAAGTGGGTCTGGTCAAGAAGCGCAGAAGACGGTGCTGAATGACGCCGAACGGAGGCCGTGGCCCCCCTTCGACTGCTCCCTTTGGTTGCGCAAAATTGCGTTTTAAGCGCGATAAGCGCGATAAGCCGGCCCGGCTTGACGGGCGGGTGATTCGCCGGGCGCTTTCCCCGGAGCACTCAACAAGTCCGTAATATTCACGCCAACCGCTTCCCTAGCCAACAACCCATGCCTCACGTGCATCTGATTGGTAACATTAAACGAGAATTAAATACTGAGCCTTGCGGAGGGTCTGGTCCGCTCACATACGAAAATTCATGACGGAAGCCAGTCCACAATCTTCCCGCAGCGCATGGCGCGAACGTGTCCAGGCCCTCAAGAACGTCCCACCCGTGCTTGGCATACTGTGGCAATCGGGGCCGGCCGTCGTTACCTGGGGCATCCTGCTGCGTATTGCCGTAGCGGCGCTGCCTTCGGGCATTGCCCTGGTGGCCGCGTGGATCATCAATGGGGTGCAACGGGTTTTCAGCCACCAGGGCCTGCGGCCACACTTCTGGTGGATGGTTGGACTGGAAGCAGCGCTGAACGTCACCGCAGGGTTGTTGACCCGCGGTATTGACTACAGCGACAGCCTGCTCGCCGACCGCTACACCCACTCCGTCAGCGTACGTGTCATGCGCCAGGCAGCCGAGCTCGATCTGACCACGTATGAAGACCCTGTCTTCTACGATCGGCTGGAGCGCGCCCGGGTTCAGGCCACCGATCGCCTGGCGATGATTCAGCAGATGGGCCGGCTGCTGCAGCAGACGCTCACCACGTTGATCTGGACTTCGATCCTCCTCTTTTACTCGCCCTGGCTGGTCTTGCTCCTTGCGCTTGGCGTGGTGCCGACATTCCTTGGGGAAACGCACTTCGCTTTTCTCGGATATGCAAAGAATTTTCGCCAGACGCCGGCTAAGCGCCAGATGGACTATCTGCGCCAGGTTGCCGGCAGCCGCGAGGGAGCCAAGGAACTCAAGCTTTTCAACCTGAGCGATTACCTGACGAACCGTTTCACCTCCCTTTCTCTCGGCATCTATAAAGAGAACATCGCTCTCTCGCGTAAAAAGCTGGTCGCCGGCGGCTTGCTCGGCATTATCGGGACGCTCGGCTACTACGGCGCCTATGCTTTTGTGATCTGGCGGGCGATCGCGGGCGGCTACAAAGATATTGGTACGTTCTACCTGCTCACGAACGCCATCATTCAGGCATCGAGCAACATGCAGCAGGTGTTCTCGACCGCTTCCGGCATTGCCGATCAGGCACTTTTCCTTACCGATCTGCTGGCCTTCTTCGAGATGAAGCCGACGGTTCTCTCCAGGCCGGATGGGGCTTTGATACCGCGGCCCATTCGTCGCGGCTTCGAGTTTCGTAATGTGAGCTTTGCCTACCCCGGCACTACGCGCCGCGTGTTGAGTCACTTCAACTTCACCCTGGAGCCAGGCGAACGCATTGCGCTCATCGGCGAAAACGGGCAAGGCAAAACCACCGTAGTGAAGCTGATCACCCGCCTCTATGACCCGAGCGAAGGTCAGATTCTGCTCGACGGCATCGATCTGCGTGACTACAAGCTGGAAGATCTGCACCACGAAATCGGAGTCATCTTTCAGGATTTCATGCGCTACGAAATGACGGCCCGGGAGAACATCAGCGTGGGCCGCGTCGAAAGCGAACACTCGCAAGCAGAGATCGAATCAGCCGCGCGCAAGAGCCTGGCAGAAAGCGTCATTGCCAAGCTCCCCGGCGGCTACGACCAGATGCTCGGGCGCCGCTTCGAAACCGGCGTAGAGCTCTCTGGCGGTGAATGGCAGCGAGTCGCATTGGCCCGCGCCTATCTGCGCGACGCGCAGCTACTGGTGCTCGACGAACCGACGGCCGCGCTCGACGCCAGGAGCGAGTTGGAAGTATTTGAACGCTTTGCGGAGCTCACCACCGGCAAGATGGCCCTGCTTATTTCGCATCGCTTCTCTACCGTGCGCATGGCTGATCGCATCGTGGTGTTGGAAGGGGGCAAGCTGGTCGAGGAAGGCACCCATGCGCAGTTGATGGCGTTGGGCGGGCGCTACGCAGGCATGTTTGAAATGCAGGCGGCGAGCTATCGCTGATCGAAAGAAGCATCAGAGTAAATGGGAAGCTTGAAGGGGTTGTTACAAGGGGAAAAGAAGAGTTCATGACCGATACCAATCCCAGCTCTGGGCAAGTTATCCCTACGGACGTAGCGGCGCCGGCCTCCTTCTCGGCCGAGTCATTGCGGGGTTATGCCGATCGGGTCGCACCAGGATGGCAGGTGGCGCACAAGCCCGAAGGCGCCGGCAGCTTTGCGCGCCGCATCGATGCGACGGGCGAATCGCTGCGCCAGCTCTACGCCATTCTCGATGCCAGGCCCACGCCCACATACGCGCCCGGGGAACCGTTAGACCCGTTGCTGGAGTTGCGGCAGAATCCACGACTGCTGCGGACAGTGATTACCGAAATCTCTTCTGTGCGCAAGCGGCTGGGCCGTCTGCCGCGAACCATCCGCGACCAGGAGAATGACGAGCCACGTATCGTAACCGTGGCTGATGCCTATCTGCAGGCTACCGGTGCTGAATGGAACGCGGATGCAATCAAGATCTTCATCGACCAGGTGCAGAGTCACGACGCTCTGGAGCTTGAGGAATTGTGGGCTCTCGCCACTGTTCTCAAATTCCTGCTGCTTGAAGAGATCATCGTTCGGGCAAACGAGGTCATCAAGGATCCAGTTGCGCACACCGAATCAGACGCCGAGCGAATGAAGACGCGCATGCGGAGCCTGCGCGATGTCGGCTATGCCGACTGGTTCACGCTGATCGAGCCGTTGGTGGTCTATGACTCTATCCTGCAACAAGATCCCGCGGGCGCGTACCGTTTGATGGACTTTGACAGCCGGGAGTCGTATCGCAAGCGGGTGGCAGAGATCGCGCTCCGTTCCGACTGTTCGGAACAGGAAGTTGCTCAAGCGGCACTGGCGCTGGCGATTGAATCCAGAGAAAAGCATCGCGTAGAACACGCGCGCCTTCGCGATCGCCGCGCACATGTCGGCTACTACCTGATTGATCGTGGTTTCCCTCTGCTTGCGAATCGAGTGGGCTTTCGCCCTCGGCTCATCGATCGCCTGCGGCAAATGCTGTGGAGCAACGCGGATGATTTTTACATCGGCGGCATTCAGATCATTACCGTCGTGCTCATCGGCCTTATCCTGGCGCCGCTGGTGCCCACCTACCCCATCTTTGGCGGTTTGACGATCGCCTTCCTGCTCCTGCTGTTGCCGGCAACACAGGGCGCGGTCGATCTGGTAAACAACACAGTCACTGCAATCTTTAAGGCTTACGCGCTCCCCAAGCTCGACTTCTCCAAGGGCGTGCCAGCGCCATTCACCACCCTCGTCGTTGTTCCGACCCTGCTCATGAAGGAAAAACAGGTGCGTGAACTGTTCGAGGAGCTCGAAGTGCGCTATCTGGCCAATCAGGATTCCAACATCCACTTTGGCCTGCTCACCGATCTGCCCGACTCCGTGACACGCCCGCGACAGAACGATACCCACCCGCTGGTCGAGCTCGCTATTCAACTGACCGACGAACTGAATGAACGCTATGCGGGCGATGGCGCGGGTTCGTTCTTCCTACTGCATCGCCACCGCATTTTCAATGCGCGCCAGGGCGTGTGGATGGGTTGGGAGCGCAAGCGCGGCAAGCTACTCGACCTGAACAAGCTGCTCAAGGGCCAGTTCGATCCTTTTCCGGTAAAGGCCGGCAACCTGGAAGCGCTCGTCCACGCGCAATACGTCATCACGCTTGACTCCGACACGCAGCTCCCGCGCGGCGCGGCACACATGATGATTGGGGCGATGGCCCATCCTTTGAATCGCGCTGTCATTGATCCTGCATTGCGCATTGTCACCGAGGGGTATGGCATTCTGCAGCCGCGCGTGGGTGTCAGCGTGCAGTCCGCATCGAGCTCGCGCCTGGCGGCCATCTACTCCGGGCAGACAGGGTTTGACATCTACACCCGCGCCATCTCAGACGCCTACCAGGATCTATTCGGCGAGGGGATTTTCACCGGCAAAGGCATTTACGAAATCAATGCGCTGCATGCCGTGCTCGATCGCCGCTTTCCACGCAATTCCCTGCTCAGCCACGATCTGATCGAAGGCTCGTACGCGCGTGTTGGCCTGACGACCGACATCGAAGTGATCGACGATTATCCGTCGCACTACAGCGCCTACACACGCCGTAAGCATCGCTGGCTGCGCGGCGACTGGCAAATTGCGCAATGGCTCTTCTCTAAAGTTCCAGATGAATCAGGCCGCTACGTGCGTAACCCCATCGCGACCATCTCACGCTGGAAGATTTTCGATAACCTTCGCCGCTCGCTGGTTGAGATTTCTACATTTGCGCTGTTGCTGGCCGGCTGGATGGGACTGCCTGGCGGCGCACTTTACTGGACAGCCGTCACTCTCTTCCTGATGTTTGTACCGACACTCGTCCAGTTGGTCTTCGGCCTGGGGCGCGCCTGGTTAACCGAATTGAAGGGAACGACCCGCGACGCGATCAGCGGATTTGGCCAGGGAACGTTCATCAGCCTGCTTAATCTGGTGTATCTGCCGCACCAGACGCTGCTGGCGCTCGACGCCATCATCCGTTCCCTTGTGCGCAGCTTTATCACCGGGCAACGTCTTCTTGAGTGGGAAACCGCTGCGGAGGCCGAGGCAAACACAAACCGCCGTACGCCGGTGGATCGCTATCTGGCGCTTTCGCCTCTGGTCGCGCTGGCCGTTGCCGCGCTGGTGTTTTTGGATCACCCGCGGTCGCTGCTGGTGGCGAGCCCCATCCTTATCCTCTGGGGTTTTGCGCCGGTCATCACGGCGTGGCTCAATAAATCGCCACAGCAGACCAGGCCGCTGCTCAGCACCGAAGATGATACTTTTCTGCGCCAGTTGGCTCTCAGCACCTGGCGCTACTTCAACCAGTTTGGCGGCGAGGGCCACCACTACCTCATTCCCGATAATGTGGAAGAAGACGGTCTGTTTGAAGCGGCGCGCGTTTCGCCTACCAACTTCGGACTGCTGCTCAACGCGCGGCAGGCAGCGAATACCTTCGGCTACTTAACGATCCCCGAATTTATCACCCTCACGGATCGCAGTCTGCAAACATACGACAAGCTGGAAAAATTCCACGGGCACATCTTCAACTGGTACGACACGCGAACGCTGAAGCCGATTCAACCGGTGACCATTTCCTCGGTCGATAGTGGAAACCTGGCAGCTTCGTTTTATACCCTGCGCACCGGTTGCCGGAATCTGCTGCGCGAACCGCTGCTCGACCCGCGCTTGCTCCGTGGAATACATGATCATTGGCAGTTACTCATGGGCCTGCCGGATGCTCCCAGCGGTCTGAAGGCCCTGGCTCCTCCAGCCAAAGATGCGACCTCAGACGTATGGACCGCCTGGATTATGACGACGGTGGACGCGCTTGAATTTGCTTCTGCGGAAAAGATATCCACTGCAGGAGGGGCTGACTGGTGGCTGGCCGAGACGCATAACCGTATCCGAGCGATAGCCACCATTGTGCGCGACTACATGCCCTGGCTCCTGCCTCGGTTTGCCCCGCTGCTTGCTTTGCCGCAACTGCAAGGTGTCGCCGAAGCTGCGTCGATGGTTCATCCCGCAGGAGCGATTGCTCTCGCCGTCGACATCGATGGGCGCATCGCACGAGCGGCGACCAGCCTGACTTCGGAATCGCCTCTTGTACTCCTCGCCGAGGAGTTGCGCCTAGCCATTGGAGCGGCACGAGAGCACTTAAAAACTCTGGTGACCGGCTTGAATCATCTCTCTTCTGAAGCGATGCGTTTTGCCACCGAGATGGATTTTGGGTTTCTGATGGATCGCTCGCGTCTGCTGCTTTCGATCGGCTATGACGTGGAGCGGCAGCAACTGCATCAGGCTTGCTACGACCTGCTGTGCAGCGAGGCGCGCATTGCCGCATTCATCACCGTAGCCAAGGGCGAGGCGCCACAGCAAAGCTGGTTCAAACTCGGCCGCACGCACACCATGGCGTACGGACAGGCCGTCCTCATCTCCTGGACCGGCACGATGTTCGAGTACCTGATGCCTTCGGTCTGGATGCGCAGCTATCCTGACACGCTGGTGTCTCGCACGCTCAACGGCGTGGTTGCGATTCAACGCGCGTTCGGACGCGAGCATGGAATCCCATGGGGCATCTCTGAGTCGGGTTGGGCAGCGACAGATGACCACGGCCACTACGCTTACCAGGCCTTCGGCATCCCGAGCATCGCGCTCAAGTGGGACGCAGTGGCTGGCCCGGTCATTTCGCCTTATTCGACGTGCCTTGCGTTAGGCATCGATCCGGTCGAGGCGCTGCGCAACCTCAAGCGCATGGCGAGGATGGGATGGACTGGCGCTTACGGGTTTTATGAGGCAGCGGATTACCAGGAATCCGCCAAAAACCCGAAACTGGTGCGAGAGTGGATGGCGCACCATCAGGGAATGGCTTTGCTAGCCATGCTGAATCTGCTCAACAACAATATCGTTCAGGATTGGTTCCATGCCAACGCGCACCTGGAGGCGACTCAGTTATTGCTGCATGAGAAGCCGGTGCACGAGTCTGCGCTGAAAGCTGAGTTCCAGGCAGCTCAGTCGAGCAAGAAGGCGAGTTAACGGAGGGCGGTAAGTCTTTCCGCGCCGCATGAAGAACATGCGTTCGACTAGCGAGGATGTGGACCCCGATCTTCTTTGCTGCCGATAGAGAGAACCGCGGGTCGGCTCCGCCCTTGGCTCAGAGGATCGCTCTGACCACGCCGCCGTCCACCCGCAGCGCCGTGCCGTTAGTGGCCGAAGAGAGCTCGCTGGCTACGAATGTCACCATCGCGGCGACTTCATTTACGGTGGCAAATCGTTTCAGCAAGGACGAAGGCCGCACACGCTCGAAGAACTCCTTCTCCACCTCTTCCTTCGATTTGTTCTGCTGCTTCGCCATCGCATCGACAAAGCCAACCACGCCTTCTGATTCAGTTGGTCCAGCAAGAATGCTGTTCACAGTCACGCCGCTGCCGGCCACCGATTCCGCAACCCCGCGCGCTATGGCAATCTGTGCCGTCTTGGTCATCCCGTAATGCACCATCTCCGCTGGAATCTGCACTGCCGACTCGCTGGAGATGAAGAGAATCCGGCCCCAGTTCTTCTTCAGCATGCCGGGAAGATAGTGCCGCGTGAGCCGCACCCCGCTCATTACGTTTACTTCGAAAAAGCGGAACCAGTCCGTATCGGGAATCTCCGCAAATGACTTTGGCTCGAAGACGCCCACATTGTTCACGAGTACATCCACCGCGGGCAGCTTTGCAATGACTGCCTCCGCTCCGGCTGCGTCAGAGAAGTCCGCGACAATGCCATCCACTTTCGCTCCCGGAGTCTGAGAGCGGATTGCGGTCATTGCCGATTCCACGCGTTCTTGTGTGCGTCCATTCACATACACATGCGCGCCTTCGGCAGCAAGCGACTGGGCAATTGCAAGCCCGATGCCGGCTGTCGATCCCGATACAAGCGCAACTTTTTCGGTGAGTTTTAGATCCACACCATCCTCCTAAGGCGAATCGTCTGTTCGATTGGATTCGCCGCTTATCTAAGAAGAACCATGAAGTGTTCTGCGGCCACGCAGTCAATGACACCCTGCGCTCCTGTTCATCATGCCTAGCCGGTTCTGAGTCAGTGGCCTCTTGCCTGTGTTCTATCGTTTTCCGTTGTGCGATCTATCCTTTCAAATGAGTTGATCAAAGTTTGTTGAGGCCGTCTAAGGCGGCTACCTTGTACGCTTCAGCGAGCGTTGGATAGTTGAAGACCACATCCCGGAAATATTCCACCGAGCCGCCATAGAAGAGTACGGCCTGACCAATATGAATGATTTCGGTCGCCCGCTGTCCTAAGAGACATGCACGCCAAGGAGCTTGTGCGATTCCGGATGAAAAAGCATTTTCAGCATCCCCATCTCATCGCCGAGCATCATGCTCTTTGCAAGCTCAGAGTATTTCGCGATTCCTACCTCATATGGAACTCTATCGGCCGTTAGTGTTTCCTCGGTCGCGCCAATCATGGAGATTTCTGGAATCGTGTAAATCCCGTAAGGAAAAAGATCGGGCATGTGTTCAAACGGAATTCCAAACATATGACAGGCCGCCAGGCGCCCCTGTTCCATCGACGTGCTCGCGAGTGCAGGGAATCCGACAACGTCGCCAGCCGCGTAGATGTGCGGCACGTCAGTCTGAAAAGAACTGATTCACTTTCAACCTGCCACGCGAGTCGGCCGCCAATCCAGCTGCCTCCAAATAAAGCTGATCGCCATTGGCTTGGCGGCCCACGGCATAAAGGAGGGCGTCCCCGTGTACTTTCTTGCCACTCTGCAACTCCACAACAACACGATCGCGCGCTGGGTCGATCCCGACATGTGTCATCTTTTCCGCCAGCCGAAACGTAACACCTAGCTGATGCAAGTGGTAGGAAAGCGCTTCGACGATCTGCCGATCTACGAACTCCAGAATGAATGACCGCTGGTCGATCAACGTGACATCGGCACCCAAGACGGCCATAAAAGATGCGTACTCGAGGCCCACCACCCCTGCCCCCACCACGATGATCTCTTTCGGAAGACCGCCCAGGTTGGCAAGGTGATCTGTATCCACAATGCGATGATTGTCGAACGGAATCTCCGGGCTGTGCGCAGGTCGCGTGCCGCAAGCGACCAAGAGTTTTTTCGCTTTCACTCGAGTTTTTTCGCCGTTGTCTTGAACTTCGACTGTGTGTGGATCTAGAAACAGCGCGTCTCCTTGATAGATTGCAACCCCGTTGCGCGTCAGCTGCGCGCGAACTACCGCCGTCTCACGGTCGACAATAGTGCGCACTCGGGAGGAGACATCCTGAACAGAAATGCTGCCATAGCTCCGAAACCCATCGCCGTACAGCACCTTTACAGCAAAACCGGAAAGTTGAAAGATAGCCTCACGTATCGACTTGCTTGGGATCGTGCCGGTATGAACACTCACGCCTCCGATCATGACGGTCCGGTCGATGATCGCAACGCGCTTGCGCGCCTTTGCCGCTGCGATGGCGCCCTTCTGGCCCGCTGGGCCAGTGCCGATCACAACGAGGTCATATTCAGATTCACTCATCACTAAAGCACCGCCGAGATCTGAAGAAAATCAATGATCATCTGCTGAGCATTCGTCACGTTGTTGTCGGTTCCGGCTCAGTGGGCTCTTGCCGGTGTTCTGTCACTTCCCATTTGATCCACTTGAGATCGAGTACAAAGATCGCGTAGAAGACCGGGACCAAGAGCAAGGTGATGAAGGTAGCGACAGCGAGTCCGCCGATCTGCGCATAGCAGAGAGGTTTCCAGAGCGGCCCGCCTTCGAGTGCCAATGGGAACAGAGCAAGGATCGTTGCGCCCACAGTAATCATCACTGGGCGAATACGCTCAATCCCCGCGTCGGGAAGGGCGCGCTCCAACGGCTCCCCTTTTTCGTGCAGCTCCTCGATGAAGTCGAAGAGCACGATCACATGGCTGACGATGACGCCGATCAGACTCGCAACGCCGAGAAAGGCCATGAAGCCGAACGGCGTCTGCATAATCGCCAGCGCGATTAAAGCTCCGATCGCACCGTAGGGGGCCGCAGCAAAGACAAGAAGCGGCTTAATGGCGTTGTTGAATTGAATGAGAAGTGCGAGATAGATGCCGACGAGCGAGATCAAGAGTACGACAGCCAGGTTGAGGAAACCATCAACCTGCTTCGCCTGTTCGCCTCCAATTTCGAGTTGGTATCCCGGAGGCAGATTCTTCTTGAGATCATCCAGCTTCGATTGTGCGGGGCCAAGGACTTCGGAAGCGAGCACGCCGGGTGCGGGGAAACACAAGACTGAGATGGTGCGGAAGTGCTCGCGACGCCGGATTCTTCCGGTCTCGAGAATGTTGCGTACCGTGGCCACGGAAAGCAGCGGCACTCGGGTGTTCTGCTGAGACGAATAGACGTAGAGATTCTCAATCTGCCCAAGCTGCGCCCGTTCCTGCCCGCGGAGACGAGCCACGATGGGGATGCTCTTATTGCCCTCTTTCAGCAAGCCGACCGATGCACCGCTTATGGCGGCCGCAGTGGAATTCGCAACATCGGCATTCGATATTCCGACGACATTTGCGCGGTCCGGATCAATCTGAATCTTCACCTGTGGGCTATCGGGGGACCAGTCATCGCGCATGACTGCGATCCCTGGCGACTTCTGTAGAACATCGATCGCTTGGGTTGCAATTCCGCGCAGCGTCTGGATGTCCTTTGCTTCGTCCTTGACGTCCGTATCGGCCTGACCCGAGATGAGTATCTCGACGGGTGTCTCGACAGGGTTGGTCTGGAGTTGGCGGACAGTGATCCATGCGCCGGGGACTTGCCGGTTGAGGGCAGACTGCAGTGGTCCGATGATCTTCGGTGTCAACTCCTTGTCGCTGACCTGAACGATCACCTGGGCGTAGTTCGTCTGTGGAGGCTCGGGTGAGATCGAGAACCAGAAGCGGGGTCCACCTCCGCCGATAAAGCTGGTGATGGAGGTTAGATCCTTCTGGTTCTTGTCTTTGGCTGAATGTGTTTCGGAGCCGGAGACGACTTGGCGAACTACTTCTTCGGCTTTGACAGCCGCATCGTTGGTTGCCGTCAGGGGAACGTCGTTGGGTAGCCAGACGTCGAGATAAAACCAATATTGAACGTCTTCCGGAAAGAACTGCTGCTTGAGGTGGGAAGCCACGAAGGCGCCACCGATCAGAAATACCAGTGACCCGAGCAAGACGGTCCAGCGGTGAGCGATTGCGCGACCAACGAGCCTGTTGTAGAAGCCGTAAAAGCCCCGCTCTCGCTTCTCCTCAAGAGTGAGTTCCTTTGTCTTAGGAGGTCTTTGAATGTAATAGCCCAGGAGTGGAATGAATGTCATGGAAACGACGAGTGCACAGAGCAGTGAAGCGGTCATCACGATCGGAAGGCTTCGAAGGAATTGACCGGTATTGCCCGTCAGCATCAGGAAGGGAAGATAGGCGATGACGTTGGTGATGGTGGCAAAGAAGATTGCGGTCGCCAGCTTCGTCGGACCAAGCCACGCCGCTACTCTGCGCGGAAGACCATCTGCGAGACCGCGTTTGATTCCGTCTCCGGAGACCACTGGCACATCGACTAGGAGTCCGAGCGCGATAATGAGCGTTGCTACAGACACCTGTTGAAGATCGATGCCCAGCATGTAGACGACGCCGAAGGTCATGGCGAGTGTGATAGGTATCGCCAGGGCCATGATGAGTGCGAGTCTCCACTCCCAGAAGCCGATGAGCGAGACGATCACGACGAGGACGATCGCTTCGTTGAGAGCTCGCAAAAAGAGGTGAATGTTCTCCTTTACCTGCAGGGGTTGGTCGGAAGTGTGGACGGTGATGAGATCGGGAGGGAGGATGCGATAAAGCTGCGCCAATTTTGCATCGATTGACTCGCCAAATTTTGCTATCTGGTTTTCATCACGCATGTAGATGGCGATCGTAACGGCGCGACTACGGCGCCAGTGTCCATCGGCATCCTGCCATGTGTAGTAGTTCAGGTAGTTCGCAGGGCTCTGGTATCCGCGGCTTATATCGACAAGGTCGCGCAGGTAGACGGGAGCGCCAGCCGTCGCGGTGGTCACAACGATGTCGCCAATCGCCTTGGGATTCTCGAATTGTCCTGATGGATTCAGCGTGATCTGTCGCTGCCCCGTCTCAAAGACCCCGCCCGGTGCGATGATATTGCGAGCTTGAATCAGCTTGCTGAGATCGGCGGGCTGGAGCCCGTAGGCGGCGAGCCGATCCTGGGAGAATTCGAGATAGATTGTCTGCTGCTGTATGCCGCGACGCTCTACCTTCGATGTCTCTGGAGCGCCCTGTAGGGTACGGGCGATGAGATCGGAGAAGTCGTCCAATTCGGCGTAGCTGTATTTCTCGCCTGCGACCTCGGACAACTTCTTAAGTGTGTCCGCTGGATCGTGAATCATGATTGCGCTCCAGGCATCGGGATGCAGCTCCGACCGCTGCACCTGGTTCACAAAGAATTGCTCGATAAATGCCTGGATGGACGCGTCGTCTTGACGGCTCGCGCCGTCGAGACCGATGAAACCCGTTCCCTGAATCTGAGTGGTATTTCTAAGTACGCCAGCTTGTATCGCCTGTCTTTCGAAGAGTGCGGCAGCACCAGCGACCGCTCTCGGCGAAATTGATTCCGGGAACGGGTAAATTATGGTGACCGGCTTCGACGGTGGCGCGGTCTTCTTGTTCGCACGAGCCGAGCGGATCGCTGCCTGGATCGACTGGGAGCGGAGATTGATCTCTACGGAATCCGCCTTCGGGCTCGCGACGGTCAACATCAATGCTGCCGTGTCTCCGAAGTCGCTCTGAAAAGTAATCGGCCCTGCCCCTTGAGGAAGTTGGCCATTCAGTGCATTGAGCTTCAGATTAATGTCGCTGAACTGCCGCTTCAGATCATCCACGTTATCAACGAGCTGAATATAGACGTAAGAGTAGCCGGGCAGTGAGATCGACCTGACACCAAAGTCCGCAGGTGTTCCGGCGTGAATCCACTTGTTCTGTGCGACGGTATCTTCGATCGGCCGCGTTATCAGCTGCTCGACCTGTTGCGCTGTCGCGCCTGGCCAAGAACAACTTGCAAGAGCAACTCGGACGGGGATGTTCGGGTCTTTGCGTTGAGGCATGGACTTGTAGCCGAACCAGCCCCAGACCAGAACGCCAACCAATAGCACCCAGGAGACCTGTGGGTGTTCCACGAAGAATCGCGGAACGTTCCTGGTTTGTTCGATTCTTTCCTGATCGCTTTTATGTGCCATGGTCTCTCTGCCTACGGAATCACTGAAAGAGAATCGCCGTCCTTCAGGAGTTGTGCCCCGATGGCGACAACTTTTTCTCCGGCGCGGACTCCTGTCACGGAGACCGAACTGCCGTGGGTTGCGCCAACCGTGACCCGGCGGACATGCGCCTTCCACTGGCTGGCCTGTTGCTCACCAACGACCACTGCGAATTGTCCCGATTCACCTGGATACGGCACGATGGCGCTCAAGGGAACCGAGGGCTGGGACGTTTCGCGTCTGCCGCCAAGCTCAACGGAGGCGATCATGCCCGGCTTGAGCGTGTTCCGGGGGTTCGGGAGCGTGACTTCGATCGTGAACACGCGGCTCCGCGCATCGGCACTGGGAGAGATGCTTGTGACTCGTCCCGAATATTGGGCCGCGTCATTCTGCACTTGAAGTCTAAGATTCTGGCCCAAATGAACAAGATTGAGCGCATCTTCCGGCACTCCGAACGACGCCTTGACCGCACTCGTATCGGCGATGGTGAAGGCTGCGGAAGACGATGACGCCAGTGTCCCAACGTCGATGTTCCTGGCAAGGATGTATCCGGCGAAAGGAGCTTTCAGGTCGGAGTCGCTTAACGACAGCTGCGCCTGACGCTGCGCGGCTTTGGATTCGTTCACCGCCGCGAGGGTCGAGTCGAAGCGGGCTTGTGCCTGATCGTAGTCGGGCTTGGTTAAACTTTGCGTGGCGTAAAGCACCTTCGCTCGGTTCAAATCCTGTTCTGCCTGAGTGTGTTGTGCAACGGCGGCATCGACCTGAGCTCCGGACTCATCCGCCTGATTTTTCAAATCCTGCATCCGAATTTGTGCCAGCGAAGTTCCCTTGGCAACGTAATCTCCAGTACCAACATCGCGAGTGCGGCCATCGGCTGATCTGATCTGCTTAACTGCGGTAATGTAACCCGCCGTCCTGAAGGCAAGATCAACTTGAGCATATGGAATGAGCGATGCGGAGTATCGCAGGCCTTCCGCCGATTCGTACATAGTTACATCGGCTAGACGGACGGCGACAGGGGCCTTTGCAGGCAAAGCGGATTCATGGTGGCAGCCGCCCAGGATGGTTGCCGCCAGGAGAGAAATCGAGGAGGCTGCTTTAGCCGTGCGGGATTTTATATATCCAATGGCTGGTATCAAGGTGCTACTCCTCACCCAAAGCTTTTTCAAAGTCGGCTCGCGCCGTCCAGAACGCAAGTAAAGCCTGTCGATACTGGTCCTCTGTCGTTGCGAGCGACGCCTGCTGTTGCAGCAGAGCACTCAGCAGAATTGCCTGTTGCGCGTAAGCCTCCGTCTGGTTGCGAAGCCCTTCTTGTTCCGAGTCGCGAGCGCTTTCCGCCACGGCAAGCTGTGCTCTGGCTTCGCGCATCTTGCGGAACTGCGAGTCAACTTCCAGGAGAACCTGGTCTCGCGCATCCTCTTGGGCAAGAACCGCTTCGTGTTCCGCGATGCTCTTCTGCGCAATATTGTGGCGCTTCTGGTTCCAGTCCCACGGCTGCCATGTGAGGAGCGCCCCGATACCGCCGACATTTTGCGGGAGAAAGTCGATGCCCGAAGTAGTCAGGTAGATAGCCTGGATCGAGATATCGGGCAGGTAGCGGGTCTTCTCAATCTTGGTCTCCAGGTTCGCTTGGCGCTTCTTGATGGAAGCCATCTTGATTTCGGCACGCTGCGCGAGCGCGAGCTTTCGCGCTGCTTGCAGATCGAGATCTTCCGGCAGAGCGTTAGACACCGGCTCGACGGAAAACTCGACAAAAAGATCTCTACCAAGCAGCCGGTTCAACGCTTCTTTCCGGTCAGAAAGCGTGTCTTCGATCACCAGGAGTTGGTACTCGGCTTTTGCTTTTTCAGCTTTGACGCGGAGGTTGTCTGCTTTAAGAACGGCTCTTTCCTGCAGCCGACGCTCAGTCAGTTGGTCAAGCTCTTCAAGCGAGTGGATGGTCGCGCGCTGGGATGTAGCCTGGCTTTGAGACTGGAGCAGAGAATAGTAGGCACGGCGAACGTCGCTCACGAGTTGCTCGTCCCGCTGCGAGTAAGTCTGGCGACTCAAATCTTCGTTCAATCGCTGTTCAGCGACCGAAAAACGAATCCGAGGAATCTGCGTAATCGGTTGCGTGGCTGTAATCGACGCGATAGCGATGGGACGAGCCGGCGTATGCAGCTTAGTGTCACTACTTGGAATCGGGCCAGTCGAGGGATATGTGCCCAAATCGCCCGCCCCGATGGTGAAATCCAGAGGTGCCAAAAGTTCCGTACCGAGCAAATACGTATCGAAGCGGGGGTAGTACGACGTTTTGGCTTCTGCCGAGGCCTCTCGCTGCCTGTCGATGTCGAACTTGGCCCGTTTTATCTCACGATTGTTGGCTCGCGCTAATTCAATCGCTCGGTCCAGCGTAAGTACGTCCACGGAAGTCCGCTCTTGTCCCTGCGCCGCCATCGCTAAAGTCAGCGAAGGAATAGCTGCAAAGAGGCAAATGCGTATCAGGTGCCTGAAGAACATCGGCTCCGCTCTCCTCCACAGATGTTGAAGCACTCGGGTTGCTCGCAAAGGGCGCGTACTGCTGTACCCAGACGGCCGTGCGAACCTTGCATAACCGCCGAGACGCTAAATATTTCTGGGATTGAGAACGCACACGCCTTGCCAAACGTCCCTCCAGATGCCAAATCAATCGATGTTGTTGGCGCGGGACTGTTTAGGCGGGGGAAAATTAGGTAACGCTATTCGGAATGAAGAATCAGAAGGCAGAGATTTGGCGCGCGTGCCAGACATCCGTCACTGCGGTGGGCGAGAGATTCCCAACTTCTGCATTCTGTAGGCGAGAGAGGTCCGCTTGAGGCCCAGGAGAGCCGCCGCTCCGCGAGCACCCCCGACGACCCAGTTGCTTTCGCGGAGTGCTCGCATGATCTGTTCTCGCTCGGCTTTCTCTAAAGCGTTGCCACGGCTAACCGCGCTGGTGTCTGACTCAGCAACGATTTCACCCAAAGGCACTCTCAGCGAGGAACCCGTAGAAAGCAACACGGCTCGCTCCATAAGGTTCTGCAGTTCCCGGATATTGCCCGGCCATCTATAGCGGGAGAGTGCTTCCATGGCTTCTCTGGGGATGCTCTCAATTTGTCTTCCCATGCGCCGGGCGTATTTGTTGGCGAAATAGCGGACGAGAAGCGGAATGTCGTCACGCCGGTCTCGCAGCGGCGGAACGTGGATCGGAAACACGTTCAAGCGATAGTAGAGGTCGCTGCGGAACTTCTTTTCGGCGACCATTTGGGTGAGGCTGACGTTGGTTGCCGCTAATATTCGAACATCGACCCGCTGGGTACGATTACTTCCCAAGCGCTCAAATTCCTGCTCCTGCAGCACTCTCAGGAGCTTGGGCTGCAATTCGAGGGGTATATCGCCGACTTCATCCAGAAACAGCGTTCCCTTGTGCGCGAGTTCGAATCTTCCGATCTTCTGAGTTATAGCGCCAGTGAACGCACCCCTCTCATGGCCAAATAGCTCACTTTCAAGAAGGCCCAGAGGGATGGCGGCGCAATTTACCTTTACAAACGCGTGACTCTTGCGGGGGCTCAGGTTGTGAATCGCGCGAGCGATCATCTCCTTGCCGGTACCCGTCTCGCCTTGGATGAGGGCCGTCGAGTCTGCCGGGGCCACAGTTCGAATGCTTTCGAGCACAACCTTCAGTTTTGGGCTATGTCCAATGATCTCTTCAAAATTGTGCTCAACCCGAATTTCATCTTCCAAGTAGAGTTTGTGCTCTGCGAGCCGCTCCTTGGCCTCTGTTATCTGTCCATAGTCCAAAGCGTTTTCTACCGCAATGGCGAGTTGGCTTGCTACCTGCGCCAGGAACCCCATATCAGCTTGGCTAAAAGCATTCTCTTCCCGCCTACCGAGACCCAAAAGGCCAAGGACGCGATTCCGGCTAACAAGTGGCACCATGCAACCGGCTTTGAGGCCCTCTGGGAGGGCTGGTTCATCCGTCAGACCTAATTGAAGTACGTCCGCGGAATTACCTCTCCAAGGTTTACCCGTGCGGAAGACAAAACCGCCGAGCGACCCCTCCATCGAACAGTACTCCTCTCGAATGAACCCTTTGCTCTCGGGAAAATCGAGCACGAAGGTTTGCAACCTGTCTCCATCCGAGTCCGCCAGGAAGACCCCTACAAGGTCGCATTGCATGACCCGCCGAACGCTTGCCGAAATGGCCCGGAGGAGGTCACGGAGCTGCAAACTTGAGACCACCTGATTGGTGATGTCGAGGAGCAACTGCAATCGATCTTCCGCTTGTTTGCGCTCGTCAATATCCGTACTGAGAACATACCAGCGGATGATACGGCCCTCCGAATCTCGCAAGGGGAGCGCGCGAACCTGGAACCAGCGGTACACGCCATCAGCACGACGGATACGGTGCTCGATGTCGTAGGGTTGCCCAGTTTCAATTGAATTGGTAAAAGTGGCGATCGCGCGTGGGAGGTCATCCGGATGGATGAGGTCGCTTGTAGCCCAACTATTCAACGCCTCAGGGCTCTTGCCGAAGTAAGCGACGACTTGCTGATTGAAGAATTCGTTTTCGCCTGCCGCCGTCATCGTATTAACGAGGCCAGGAATACTATCAACGACCAGGCCCAAACTGAGTTCGCTCGCACGTAGCGCTTCTTCCATGCGTTTTCTGTCGTCGATATCCGTCCGCAGGGTATACCAGCGGATGATACGTCCTTCTGAATCACGCCAAGGGAGAGACCGTACATGGAACCAGCGGTATACGCCGTCGGCACGACGGATACGGTATTCAGATTCATATGGATCCCCGGTCTCGACCGAGCGCCTCCACGTTGCTAGCATGCGAGCAAGATCGTCGGGATGAACAAGGTCTGAGGTAGTCCAACCTTTCGATTCGTAACTTTTCAATTCGCCGAGCGTCTTGCCAAAGTATTCCAGGCATTGCTGACTGACGAATTCGAATTCGCCTTCCGCCGTCGTTGTATTGATGAGCCCTGGAATGCTATCGACGATCAAACGAAAGCCCTCTCCGCTCGCACGCAGGGCCTCTTTCGTCTGGTGTGACGCCTCGAAGTTTAATGCGTCATCCACCGCCAGGGCCACTTGGTTGGCAACGAGCGTCAGAAAGCGAACTTCCTCAGAGCTATACGCATCGGCTTCAACGCTTCCGACAGCGAGGCCCCCGAGGCGCCGGTGTACAGTCGTTAATGGAAGCGCGCACACCGAACGAACGCCGCGGTTCTTCAGCATCTCAGCTACCGCTGGGAATCGAGTCTCCCTGTCTAAATAGGGGATTATCAGGGGCTCTTGGTGCTGGTACACCCACCAGGTGAAGGTTTCTTCCGGCGCGAGTTTTGGAACCTGGAGGGGATCGCCCGGCTCACCGTACGACGTGAGACTTAGCTCGTGCGCATTCTCGTCATAGATGCCGACACCCATGACATAGAAGTTCACCACTGCGCGCAACTCGCGTGCGAGCAGTCTGAAAAGGTCCCCCGAAGAGCGAGTCGAAATAAGCGTCTGCGAAACGCGCAAAAGTGCTTCGTATCGCTCGGTTGCTGCTGTTATTGCCGCGCTTTGGACCGTGCCGCTCATTAATGTCTGGTGGCGCGAATTTGACGACATTCCACACCTGTCTCGACCCCAGCGCGCTAAACAAACTCATCGCGATTTCGTGGGGTACCAACAAAAATACACCGGACATGGGCCAGCGTCACTCATCGGCAAGAAGTAATCACTAATCCGATTCAGCCGAGGTGCTGAATCTCTGGCACGCGAGCCAAACCTCCGTCTCATGGTCGTCCGCCTGATGAAATTCAGCGTCACAAGCCTTCGATTCAAACGCCACTGGAGCAAGCACATAGAACTAATTCGGCTAAACCTCCACCTTTTGGCTTCTCAACTGCCATTTCCTCTCGCGGCCGGCTGATAAAGCAGTCAGGAGTGAGCCGTGCTCAAGATCACGATAACCGATTCGGCTGACGAGCAGAGATGGTCTTTGCAGGGTCAATTGGTCGGCCAGTGGGCGACTGAGCTTAAGTCGACTTGGCAAGAAGCGCATTACGTCGTTGATGCGCGGAGGTGCATTGTTGATCTCGTTGAGGTGACATCGATTGACCAAAACGGCGAGGCCATCCTGGCGGAAATCATGAGCCATGGTGCCGAGTTCATCTCCGGCGATGTCTACACGGAGCATCTTCTACGAAACCTCCGCAACAAACTGAAGCGAAGCCGCGTGAAGAGAAAACGAGATGATGGCAGCGATCAAACCATGTGAATTAGACCGGACGACACTTTGGTCAAACTCATCACTCTTGAGGAAACTTTAACATCTGCGGACAGTGATCGAAATCGGTGTCTAGGGTGTCTGGAAGGATAGAAGCCATGTTTGACTATAGGGGTTCAACAGCACTTGTTACCGGTGCTTCGAAGGGTCTCGGGGAGGCATTTGCAGAGGCGCTGGCAGCACGCGGGATGAATCTGGTGTTGGTCGCCCGCTCCACAAAAAAATTAAACGACCTGTCCGCGCGCCTCGATGCAAAATACAAGATTCAGTGTACCGTTCTCAGCGTTGATCTAGCCGATCCTGACAGCCCTAAAGCACTCGCTGAAGAGCTTGAGCGTCGTGGTATTCAAGTGGATCTTCTCGTAAATAATGCAGGATTCGGTCTGAGCGGGGCCTTCCTTTCCCACGACCGCAAGCAAAAGCAGGCCGAAATCGAAGTCAATGTGCAGGCGCTTGTTGCCCTCACTCATCACTTCGGCGAAGCGATGGCCGCGCGAGGCAAAGGCGGCATTATCAATGTGGCCTCGAACGCCAGCTTTCAACCCGTGCCCTATATGGCGACCTATGCTGCGACCAAAGCTTTCGTCCTCCACTTCAGCGAGGCTATCCGCCACGAACTCGCTGGAAGCGGCGTTCAGGTAATGGCGACTTGTCCGGGACCAACGGCGACGAACTTCTTCGAGGGCACTTCAACTCGCTTGTCACCAAAGGATATGGATAGTTCGGAATCAGTTGTCAGAAAAACACTGAAAGCGTTTGACCAGAAACGGGCCGTCGCCTATCCAGGACGAATCAGTGTTCGGATCACATCTTTGTTGCCAAGGCTGTTTCCTCGCGCCCTCATCGCACGCATCGCCGGAAACGCAACCGCCAAAATGGGTCTGGATGACTGATGAATCTAACAAGTCAAAGATCCCTTTTGCCTATGCTCGGTGACTCGCTCCCGGAGTAAACAAGAGCAGATTGTGCGGCAGCTCCAGATCGACTTGCGACCAAACGCACGAGTACTGTTCACTTAGCCGCATCCCGGTGTGAACGCTGACGACAAATTCGGCCAAATGCTCGGGAAAGCGTGCCGCAATCACCTTGTGAAGCCGATCGTTCAGCGGGATGCGGCGGTGATGGTTTTAACCAGCATGTCTTCTTTGCGGTAGATCAACGTGGTGGCATTCAGCGATGCCAGTTCGAAACCGTGTCCGTGGGTGATGGCATCCGTTGGGCAGGCCTCGACGCAATAGCCGCAAAAAATGCACCGGTTGTAGTCGATGTTGTAGACCTTGGCGTAGCGCTCGGCGCCGGAGATTCGTTTCTCAGCCGTGTTCTCCGCTGCCTCTATGTAGATACAGTTCGCCGGGCAGGCGGCCGCGCAAAGGTAGCAGGCTACGCACTTCTCCAGGCCATTTTCGTCGCGCTGCAGCACGTGCGCGCCGCGAAAGCGGTCTTGAAAGTGTGCACCGCGGTTGGGGCCCGGTCCGTCGGGGTAATTTTCTACCTCGGTGGGCTGCAGCATTTCACGAAACGTGATGCTCATCCCCTTGGCAACGCCCGCTATGTTTCGCACGATCGACATGCTTCAAGTATACGATGTGACGGTTATTTGCGAAGCCGGAAGGCAAACCCTATCCAGGTGATTCCATAGAACATTTGGTAGCCCGAAAGTATTTGGGCCGTCGCGCGGGCCGGCTGGTGGATGTGCAGCAGAAACAGGATGCCCACAGCCAGCGAGATCATCCCGGCTATGCCGATCCGCGCCCAATTTGGCTGATCTTGCCGCAGCTTGTAGGCCAGGGCCAATTGAAAGCAGCCGGTCACCAGCGCATGGATTCCGGCCAACAGAGCAAGCGATTGCGCGGTAACCATCAAGGAAACGCCGATGTACACCCCCAAAAGCAGGACGAAAACGCTTTCGGCCAGCGTCAGCCACCACAAATGCAAACGATGCTCGTAGGCGAAGCCGGCGCCCACACCCAGTAAGAATCCGTTGCCTAGCACATAGGAGGCTAGCAGCAGACTCATGTAAGTCAGGCTGACGGGATCGAAGAAGAAAAATCCGAGAAAGCTGCTGGCGAGAAAAAGAACGATGGCGAATACAATCGCCAGTCCACCTCGCAGGGCAAACGCCCACCAGAACAGGCGCAAATTCTGTATGGGATTCTCGATCTCGCGCTTGCTCACGGCGCTCATGACGGCCAGGGTTCCATTTTCTACCGGTCTCATGCGCATCATACTGCAGCACGCTGCAGGGCTTGTGGCCCATGACGAAGCCTTCTCCGTGGGGTATCATTTCTTGCGGCCGCTGCGAAGGTCGAGGCAGCGCCGGTCCTTGCCAGTCCGTACGTCTGCAGTCATAAAAATCCACCCTCCAGAGCATGAGCGTGCCCCGGTCCCACCAGAAACAGCCAGGAGCAATACCGATGTCTGCAGAACTCCGTACCCGGAAGAGGCTCTTCCTCGCCTTCTGTCTTTTTATGCTGAGCGCCATCTCTTTCCTCGACCGCACCAATATCTCGATTGCGGGTCTGCAGATCAGTTCTGAATTCGCGCTCGGGAATCAGAGGCTGGGTTGGATCTTCAGCGCGTTCCTCATCGGCTACGCGGGTTTTCAGGTTCCTGCGGGATGGCTCGCCTCTCGCTTTGGCCCGCGTCTGGTGATCACGGTGGGCGTCGTGTGGTGGGGCATCGCGACTGCGCTCACGACACTGATACCGGCCGGATTCGCCCATGCTGTGCTGCTGCTCATTCTCGTTCGATTTGCCCTGGGTGCAGGCGAAGCCGTCATTTATCCGGCGGCGAACCAGTTCGTGGCGCGATGGATACCGGTGCAGGAGCGGGGATTTACGAATGGACTCATCTTTGCCGGGGTAGGCGCAGGCAGCGGTCTCACTCCTCCTGTGCTGGCGTGGTTCATCCTGCACCACGGCTGGCGATCAGCATTTTGGTTCAGTGCAATCATTGGCGTGATTGCGGGGGCTGTATGGTGGTGGTTTGCTCGCGACACACCCGAAGAAGATCCGGAGGTCTCGCCCTATGAGTTGAAGCTGATTCAAGAAGGCATTGCTGAAGATCCAAAGGCAGCAGGCAAGCCGGGATCCATCTCCTGGCGTGCCCTTTTGAGCCGCCGTGATCTGCCGGCGCTGGTGGTTGCCTATTTCGGCTTTGGCTACACTGCATGGATTTTCTTTAGCTGGTTTTTCCTTTACATGGCGCAGGTGCGCGGTTTCAATGTCAAGGCCAGCGCGCTGTACTCCATGTTTCCCTTTCTCTCGATGACCATCGGCTGCCTGGCTGGCGGCGCGCTGAGCGATCGCCTGACGCGCATTTATGGGCTGCGTGTGGGCCGCTGTGGCCTGGCTTCCGTCGCTTATGTCTTTACTGGCATTTTTCTGATTCTCGGCTCACGCGTGCAAAGCCCGCAGCTTGCCGGCCTGATTCTTGCCGGGGGCGCGGGAGCTCTGTACGTTTCGCAGAGCTCTTTCTGGTCGGTCTCGGCCGACATTGCCGGTCGCAGCTCGGGAATTTTCTCCAGCATGGTCAACATGGGAGCGCAGGTCGGTGGGGCTGTCACCGCGTCGCTTACGCCGTGGGTGGCTCAGCGCTTTGGTTGGACCACCTCGTTCGCAATCGCCGCGGCGCTGGTGTTCGCGGGTGCGGCCCTGTGGATGACGGTGCATCCTGAACGTCCGTTGAACGCATGAGGGAGCACATGCTCCATCGCCGTCACCTGTATGGTGCTTGCTGACCGTATGGCTCCTGCTGCTATGTAAGCGTACGACGGCGGCCGTGGGCTTCCCTGATGTGGACTGCGTCCCGGATGAAATGAAATCCATTCGAAAAGCCCGAAAGTTGGCCTTTTAGATTTGGCCGAAGATTACTCAGGTAGGGTCGAGGAGCTGGCGCGCGCACGGTAGGCTCCGGTGAATGACGACGACGCGAAGTAGGCGAAATTCTTGATTACGGGTCGTCGTTTTGCTGTTTCGCAAAGCAGGTTGGGTCCCGCGCCATGCCTGTGCGTTTGCTTATGGTTCGGGTGCACCCAGGACGATCGTCGCATTGCAGTCTGGCCGTCCCTTCTCCGTGTGGGAACGGAGCTCCTTCAACCTGAAGTGCGACCTCGACGGTGCATTTTCCAGCGTTCCTTCGAACGGGGTCTGCACGAGTGGGACACTGAGGAATATCGGCGGTGACTACAATCTCGACGGAGGCGGCGCTCCGCACGGAATTTGGGGATCAAGGTGCATTCGACGTGCTCCTCCAAACCTGCATGTTTTCTGGTTTCAATAGATTTACCGACGGAATGCGACTGCCCTCAGAAGATATGGCAGTGCAAGTGTACAAGGAAGTGTATGGGACGGGATGGAAGTAGCGGACTGCGGCTGTTGCGGGTGGAGCTCATCACTTAGTTGCCACTCAAGCCATTGTTATACCTGGCAGCCCTAATCCTTGTGAAGAGGGCTGCCGGAACCCATATGACGACTCAAGTATGCATTTATCTTAAGAACGTCATCCATGTTGCCGCCAGATAATCGAGCTACTATTCTTCCCTGGCGGTCAACGATGAGAGCCGAGGGGAACTGCCGAAAGCTCATTGAGGCGAGACATACTTAGCTAGGCCGAGATCCATGCGGATCTAGTAGCCGGGCTAAGGCCGCAAAAGTGATGCCCAAAATTGCTATTCCTGGCAGCCAGAAAAGGATGAGAAGCAATGAGTTTGAAAGCGGAAACCACGACCTGAACGCATACATCAATAAACACTGGGCTAGGATTGTCAAACCAAACGGAAGAAGGAGTTGCTTCCTCTTGAGTGTGCCTCTCACGGCTATGAGAAGAACGCAATATTAAAATTATCCATCATGCTCATTTGCACGACAAAAAACTCAAACTCTCCCTCCGAGAAACATGCGTACTAACCCACCGAACAGAGAAACCAGATCGCTTGCTGTGCAAAGCTTCTCGCTCGTTCGGGAGATAGAAGTCAGTAAGAATCGTAGATAAACCCGCGACAACTCCGAGAGTAAGATTCCACGGCCGGTCGCCTTGGCGTCTTGCAAGAATTCTCTCCTTTTGCAGATTCGATGTTCAATTGCAATTTGCGCTCTGTTCCTTATAAAAATCTATGGCCGCGTCCACGCCCTTGTATCCCAGATACAATCCTAGGACTATCCCTGCACCCTCGGCAACACCTGAGTACACCGCCGCTCCTGTTAACAATCCTATTGTCGGTTCGCCGAGGCTACTGATCAAGCTAGAGGTTGTAGCTCCTAAAAAGGGCGCACCGGCCTTGAAGAAGTTCGCAGTCTCCGATACCACGTCACTTGCCGCATCCGTGGCCGCCCCAGTTCCGTAGGCCAACGATGCCAGACCTAAACCTTGGCAATTCGACTTCGCTCAGGCTAGGCTCTTCGGGACGGCCCGGTTGACGTCCTGAATATTCGTCTTACGTTAGTCAGTTCTGTGTCTCTTCCCCAGGAGCGAGAAGCTAATTTGGACAAGCTTAGTGGGCAATGGGTTATGCTTCTCCTTGCCCAAAAAGCAGTCAAAGGGGGAAACGTAACAATGTCCGATTTTTTGAGATCGAAGTTCAATCGCCGTGGTGTTCTCAAGTCTTCCATGGCCGTGCTGGGTGGCGGCCTTCTGAGCCGTTACAGCCTGGAGAAGGCAGCCGCCGAGCAGGAACCGGCGGTCAAGAATGTGAATCTGCATTCCAGCCCTTCGACGCTGAAGATTACCGACATGCGCTACGCCATCATCGTCAAGCCTGGCCCGAGCCCATGCCCGATCATTCGCATCGACACCAACCAGGGCGTCTATGGTTTGGGCGAAGTGCGCGACGTGGCAGGCTACCAGTACGCGATGGTTCTGAAGAACCGCATCGTTGGCGAGAACCCGTTAAACGTGGATTATATGTTTGAAAAGATCGCGCAGTTTGGCGGCATCTCCCGCCAGGCGGGCGGCGTTTGCGCTATCGAGATGGCACTGTGGGACATTGCAGGCAAGGTCTACAACTGCCCCGTTTACCAAATGCTCGGTGGCCAATGGCGTGACAAGATCCGCATCTATGCCGACACGACCGAGTCCGATGACCCGAAAGAATACGGACGACGGGCGAGAGAACGCAAGGCAATGGGGCTTACCTGGATGAAGATGGATCTGGGTATCAATGTGCTCGACGGAATGCCGGGCATGGTGATGCAGCCTTCTGGCCAGAGCAAGTGGGAGCTCCGCAATCAGCCGCACCCGTTCATGGCAACCGAGGTCACCGATAAGGGCATCGATCGGCTTTGCGAATACGTAGCGGCTGTGCGCGAAGGCATTGGCTACGACATGCCGCTGTCGATGGATCACCTGGGACACATCGGCGTGAACTCGATTATCCGCCTCGGCCGGGCATACGAGAAGTTCAACCTGGAATGGATCGAAGATGTGATTCCGTGGTACTACACCGATCTGCTGAAGCAAATTACCGATTCGATCGCAACACCGACGATTACCGGTGAGGATATTTACGAAATCGCCGACTTTGAGAAGCTGTGCAGCATGCACGCGGTCGATAAGATTCACCCGGATCTTGCGACTTCGGGCGGTATTTTGCGCACCCACAAGATCGGCGACATGGCCTTCAAGTATGGTGTGCCGATGGCGATGCACTTTGCGGGAACGCCGGTCAGTTGCATGGCGAACGTGCATTGCGCGGCGGCAACACGGAACTTCCTGGCGCTCGAGAACCACTCGCTTGACGTGCCGTGGTGGCCAGACCTGGTCCATGGGCTGGAGCAGCCGATGATCAACCAGGGATACATCAAGGTTCCGGATACTCCCGGCCTGGGCGTCACTTTGAACGACGAGGAATGCAAGAAGCATCTGAAGCCGGGCACGGGGTATTTTGAGCCGACTCCGATGTGGGATGACGTTCAGTCGGCGGACGACGCGATTTTCAGCTAGACGGCAGTCGCTGCGTGAACAAAGAGGCGCTACCTTTCGGTAGCGCCTCTTTGTTTTTGGTGTCCCTGAGGAGTAGAACTGCAGCTCCCTCGGCGGCCGCTACGCTCTGTCGAAAAACATTTAGCCACAGCATTCGGGAGGGAGAGGGGCGCACTGCAGATCTCTCCACTGCGCTTCGCTCCGGTCGAGATGACAAAGGGGAGGGTGGTCGCTCCCCTCAACCATCGGTCACGAGGGATACAGAGTGCGTGTCGCTCTTGTCGCTCACGGCTATTCGGTCGACAAAGTCGGCTCCGGTGTTGTGCGCTATTCGTCGGTGACGCAGCCCAGGGCGGCGGATTTGACGCAGCGGATGTACTTGGCCAAGGTGCCGCGCTCGGCTTTGTAGGGCGGCATTTTCCAGGCCTTGCGGCGGATTGCCATTTCTTCATCCGAGACGTTGACCGACAGCTCGTTCTTGCTGGCATCGATGGTGATGACGTCGCCTGTACGGACCAGGGCTATCGGTCCGCCCTCCTGAGCTTCGGGTGTGACGTGGCCCACGATGAAGCCGTGAGATCCGCCAGAGAAGCGGCCATCCGTCATGAGCGCTACGTCTTTGCCCAGACCGGCACCCATGATGGCCGAGGTAGGCGTCAACATCTCGGGCATGCCCGGGCCACCCTTCGGGCCCTCATAGCGGATCACGATGACCTGACCCTTGGCGATCTTGTCTTCTTCCAGAGCCTTCAACATGAGCTCTTCTGAGTCGAAGACATTTGCCGGGCCCGAAAACCTGAGCCCTTCTTTGCCGGTGATCTTAGCTACACCGCCCTCAGGCGCCAGGTTGCCTTTGAGTATCTGCAGGTGGCTGGTCGGTTTTAATGGATTCGAAACCGGGCGCACGATCTGCTGGCCTTGCTTCAACGCGGGAAGGTCTTTTACGTTTTCAGCAAGCGTCTTGCCGGTTACGGTCAGGCAGTCGCCGTGCAGCATTCCCTCTTCGAGCAGCATCTTCAGCACCGCGGGCATGCCGCCGACGGACTGCAGATCTTCCATGGCATAGTGGCCGCTGGGCTTGAAATCGCTGAGCAGGGGGGTCTTGTTGCTGACCCGCTGGAAGTCATCGATGGTAAGCGGCACGTTGACCGAGCGCGCCATGGCAATCAAATGCAGAACCGCATTGGTGGAACCACCCAGAGCAGCCACCACGACCATGGCATTCTCAAACGCTTCACGGGTCATGATGTCGCGCGGTTTCAGGTCGAGCTTGAGCAGGTTGAGGATGGCCGCACCGGCGCGAAAACACTCATCGAGCTTGAGCGGATCTTCTGCGGGCGTCGACGAACTGTAGGGCAGGCTCATGCCCAGCGTCTCAATCGCTGAGGCCATGGTGTTGGCGGTGTACATGCCGCCGCAAGCTCCGGCCCCGGGGCAGGAGTGGCGAACGATTCCCTGCCGCTGCTCCTCAGTGATGCTGTGAGCAAGGAACTGCCCGTAGCTCTGGAAGGCGGAGATGACATCGAGCTTCTGGTCGCCGAGGTGGCCAGCGCGGATGGTTCCGCCGTAGACCATCAGGCTGGGCCTGTTCAACCGGCCCATGGCGATGAGACAGCCAGGCATGTTCTTGTCGCAGCCGGGGATAGAGATATTGGCGTCGTACCACTGCGCGCCCATTACGGTCTCGATCGAGTCGGCAATGAGGTCGCGCGATTGCAGCGAAAAGCTCATGCCATCGGTGCCCATGGAGATTCCGTCGCTGACGCCGATGGTGTTGAAACGCAGGCCAACCATGCCGGCGGCGACCACACCCTGCTTCACCTTTTCTGCAAGCTGCAGAAGGTGCATGTTGCATGGATTGCCCTCGTACCAGACACTGGCTACCCCGACCTGGGGTTTGGCCATATCTTCTTCACGAAGGCCGGTCGCGTAGAGCATTGCCTGGGACGCCCCCTGGGCCTTGGGCTGGGTGATGTGCGAGCTGTAAGGGTTGAGCGGTTTGGTCATGACCATCAGTGTATCGCCTGTAGTTGCTGATCTAGAATTCTCAATCAGAGGCCCCATGTCGAAATCACGCAGACAGTTCCTGACCGATACCTCCCTCAGTCTTTTGGGAGTCGCAGTTACCGCATGCAGCACTGAGGAGAAAAAGCCCGCTGGTCCGCCTCCCGGTGCACCCCCCACGTTTGCCAATGCGCCGGCCGCCGGGCCCGAAGTTACACCCCTGACTTTTGCTGAGGCGGAAAAGTTGGTTCAGGTGGAGTTGAGCGAGGCAGAGCGAAAGCAAGCGGTTACGAGTTGGCGCACGGGCATGGCTCCCCTCTACGAACGCCGCGCCGGGCCGCGCAAGGTAGCTCTCGAACCGGAATTGGCCCCCTGGTCTACGTGCGGAGCTACTTTGCGGGGTACGCAGACGGGACCGGGCCGTAACTTGTTTGTCCGTAGCAAGGCCGATCCCGGCCCCTTGCCCACGAGCGACGAAGACATTGCCTTTGCCCCGGTGACGAAGCTTTCCCGGTGGATCGAGAAGCGCCAGCTTACCTCGGAGCGGCTGACCCATATTTACCTGCAGCGCATCGACCGCTTCAACCCCACACTCCATTGCGTCATCACCCCCACCCGTGAGCTGGCCCTCTCTCAGGCGAAACAGGCGGATAAGGAGATTGCAGCCGGCCACTATCGCGGGCCACTGCACGGTATTCCCTGGGGCGGTAAAGATCTGCTCGATACGGCGGGCATTCTCACCACCTACGGCGCCGAACCGTTTCAGAACCGCGTGCCCACCGAGGATGCCACCGTGGTGAAACGCCTGCGCGACGCGGGTGCGGTGCTGGTGGCTAAGCTGAGTATGGGCGCCCTGGCGCTGAACGATATCTGGTTCGGCGGCGAGACCAAAAATCCCTGGCTGCTGGAGGAAGGTTCGTCTGGTTCAAGCGCGGGGCCAGGCTCGGCCACGGCCGCTGGGTTAGTCGGTTTTTCGATTGGCAGCGAGACCGGCGGCAGCATCGTAAGCCCCAGCATGCGCTGCGGGGTGACGGGGCTGCGGCCCACGTTTGGCCGGGTTCCACGTACGGGCGCGATGACGCTTTGCTGGTCGCTCGACAAGCTGGGGCCCATGACCCGAAGCGTCGAAGATGCCCTGTTGGTGCTCGAAGCCATTACCGGGCCGGATGCGGGTGACGTGTACAGCGTGCCCAGCAAGCTGGATTTCGACGCCGGCGCCAAAGTCGAGGGTTTACGCGTCGGCTATTTTCCTCAGTGGATGAAAGACGCCCCGGCCACCAGCGTCGACCGCGCGGCACTCGAAACGGTGAAGAAACTAGGCATGGTTCCCGTGGAAGTGTCGATTCCCGACTGGCCTTACGATTCGCTGCAGTTGATTCTGTTTGCAGAAGCAGCCGCCGCCTTTGAAGAACTGACGCTCACGCACGGCGTGGACAAGCTGAAGATGCAGGTGCCGGATGCGTGGCCGAATTCATTTCGCCAGGCACGGTTCCTTTCCGCGGTCGATTTTGTGCAGAGCGATCGCTTTCGGCGCAAGGTGGCCAACGAAATGGGGCGGCTGATGTTACAGGTGGACATGCTCCTGGTTCCTTCTCTGCGCGACGAGATGCTTACCATTACCAACTCTACCGGGCATCCTTCGCTCACGCTACGCGCAGGGTTCATTGAGGTATCGGAAGAGCGCAGCGATTGGGCGCCCGACCCGGCTAAGCCGCCGGCCAGGTTTTCTCCCCCGCGGCGCGTGCCCCATGGCGTAACGCTCATCGGCCGAATCTTCGACGAGGGCAGACTGGGCAGTGCCGGACTTGCCCTGGAACGCAGCTTTGCCGTCGCCGACCAACGGCCCCCAGGGTTCTAGTGCAGGTTCTCGATTCCATACGCGTGGTCGAACTTACGGAAGCGTTGGCAGGGCCCTATTGCGCCATGATGCTGGGGGATTTCGGCGCCGACGTCATCAAGGTAGAACGCAGGCAGACAGGCGATCAGTCGCGAAGCTGGGGTCCCCCGTTCGTGGGCACCGAGTCGGCCTATTTTCTCGCTGCCAATCGCAATAAGCGTTCTCTCTCGCTCGACTACGATCAACCGCTGGGCGCCGCGATTCTGCACCGCCTGCTGGCTACGGCCGATGTCTTCCTCATCAACCAGCGCAACGTGGCTTCGCTTGCGCGGCGCGGGTTCGATGCGGCGACGATCTGCGCGCGTTACCCGCGGCTCGTCTACTGCGCCATCTCTGGTTATGGCCATTCGGGACCCAGGTCAGGGTTGCCAGGCTACGACATTATCGCCCAGGCACAGGCGGGCATTATGAGCTTTACCGGCGAGCCGGAGGGTGAGCCGGTTCGCTACCCGGTAGCGATCGCAGACATGACCTGTGGTCTGTACTCGGCACTGGGAGTTCTCGCGGCCTTGCTGGCACGAGAAAAAACCGGTGCGGGACAGGCGCTGGATATGGCGTTATTCGACTCGCAGTTGACGCTGCTGATCAATGCGGGCAGCAATTACCTGAATGCCGGGGAATCGCCGCGGCGCTGGGGAAACGCGCACCCCAGTATTGTTCCTTACCAGGTGTTCCGCGGTGGAGACGGGCGGCATTTTGTAGCAGCCATCGGTACGGATGCGCTGTGGCAGCGGTTTCTCCGCGTGATCGATGCAGTAGAAACACTGGGAGCGGATCCGCACTATCTGACCAATGCGTTGCGGACGGAACATCGGTTGACGTTGATTGCTGCGCTGTGCACGATCTTCGAGACGCGGCCTGCGAGCGAGTGGCTCACTCGCCTTACCGCGGAAGATATTCCTGCTTCCGCAATTCAGACCGTCGGCGAAGCCCTGAACGATCCACAGGCGCTGGCACGCGGACTGGTCGTAGAGATCAAACACCCCACCCTGGATACGGCGCGTAGCATTGCCAACCCGGTACGGCTTTCGTCTACGCCGGTGTTGTATCGGCTTCCGCCTCCTCTGCTGGGGGAACACAGCATGGAGATTTTGCAGAGTCTGCATTACTCGAGTGACGAGGTACTTGCGGCCATGCGGGAGAAGGCCATTTAGGACAGGCCCCCGGGTCAGGGTCAAGTTCCAGGCCCTGAAGATAACCGCAAGTTGTTGATTTTAAGCGTGAAAAGGAGGACGCCATGGCAATGCTCAGCAAGCGCAAGGACGGAGACTAGACGCAGTTCGCTATGGAACTCGCCTGTAGACGACACGTGTTGCCCGCATGTCGTGTCATGACCGCGTATCACCGGCGCCACCGGCCGGCAAGGTTATCATGAACTACAACATCGCATAAGCGTTCGTTGGTACACGACTCATTTTGATCAGAGTCCCCTGGCCGCTCCGTCGGGTAGCGGCCTTTGGCGGACACACACTCCTGGAGAAACTCCCAATGAAGTCTTTTGCGAAGCTGCTGTTCTTCTCTCTATTTTCTGTCTCGGTTGTTTGCGCACAGTCCTCGTTGACTTCCCTGCGCGGAACGGTGACGGATTCGAGTGGGGCAGCCGTCCCGGGTGCTCTGGTGACGCTCGAGGACAAGGCTACAGGGTTCCATACGGAACGCAAAGCCGACGAAACCGGCGGCTACCAGTTCATCCAGCTACGCCCCGGTACCTACAGCATTACTGCGAGTAGCCATGGCTTTGCCGAGCAGACAGCCATTGCCGAGCTATTGGTCAATCAGCCGGCCACGGTCAACATAAAGCTCTCGGTGCAGGCGACGACCGTCACGCTGAACGTCAGCGGCGATACGGAGGCGCTCAATACCACGGACGCATCCCTTGGCAACGCGGTGAACAACGCCACCATCCAGGCGCTGCCGATCGAAGGCCGCAATGTACCCGACCTGCTGAGCCTGCAGCCCGGTGTGTTGTACCTGGGCCACAATATTAACCAGAACTTCGACAGCCGCAGCGGCGCAGTGGCCGGTTCACGCTCCGACCAGGGCAACGTTACGCTCGACGGCGCCGACAATAACGATCAGGTGAATGGATATGCTTTTACAGGGGTTCTGCGCTCGACTCTGGACTCGGTAGAGGAGTTTCGCGTGACCACTACGAACGCGAATGCGGACGAAGGCCGTTCCTCCGGCGCCCAGGTGAGCTTGATTACCCGAAGCGGCACCAATCAACTGCATGGCAGCCTGTATGAATACAATCGCAACACTCTCACGGCAGCGAACAACTGGTTCAACAAACAGGCTCAGGCCGCTGCGGGCGAGCCGAACATTCCCGGGAAGCTGATTCGTAATACGTATGGCGCGGCCCTGGGTGGTCCTGCGAGGAAAGACAAGTTCTTCTACTTCCTCAACTACGAAGGGCAGCGCACGGCGGAAAACCAGCAGGAGACGCTGACGGTTCCTACGGCTTCCTATGCTGCAGGGAATGTCTCCTACACCTATAACAATGGCGCGAACACGCAGACGCTCACACCCGACCTACTGGCCAGCCTGGATCCGAATTGCGGCACGACCGGCACGTGCCCATGGGGACCGGGCGTGGACCCCAATGTGCTGAAGACCTTTGCGCAGTACCCGACCGCGAATGGTTTTAACGCAGGCGACGGCTTGAATACGGGATCGTTCACGTGGTCTGCACCCAACCCCACGGTGCTGAATACCTATATTGCCAAGATCGACTACATGCTCTCCGATCGGAATCGTGTGTTCGTCCGTGGCAACCTGCAGAACGACAGCGAGCTCTTTGCGCCACAGTTTCCCGGCCAACCGGCAAGCAGCAAACATACCGACAATACAAAGGGTATTGCCGCGGGGGATACCTGGACGCTGACGAATAATCTGGTAAACAGTTTCCGCTACAGTTACGTAAGGCAAGGCTACGCCAATCGTGGAATTGGCCAGGGCTCTTATGTGAATTTTGAAGATATGAGCACGCCCACCGCGCAGACGCGGAGCGTGATCGTGCAGGTGCCTTTACACAACTTTATCGACGATCTCTCCTGGAGCAAGGGCAAGCACACGATCCAGGTGGGCGCGAACTACCGGTTGATTCACAGCAACCTCAACAGCGATGCGCTCTCTTACGATTCGGCGGGCACGATTGGCTTCGACGTGACTGGCTCGGGCTTTGCAGGAACAGGGCAGAGCTTCGATCCGAGCGCGCCACAGTTTGCATCGCTTAAATTGCCTGCGGTCGATTCGACCTTTGCAAACTCTTATAACCTGGCCATCGCCAATGTGACCGGCATCATCTCTCAGGTCACGAACCAGTACAACTACAGCGTGTCGCCGGATGGAACCACCGGCTCGCTGGCCGCGCAAGGCGCATTCATACCGCACAGCTACAAGGAAAACGAGTTTGAGTACTATGTGCAGGACTCATGGCGCGTCTCGCCACGGCTGACGTTGACCTTTGGCCTGCGACACACACTGTTACAAGCTCCGTATGAGACCCATGGTCAACAGGTGCAAACCACCGCGAGCCTGCATGACTGGTTTGCGACGCGGGCTTCGAAGGCAGCCATTGGGATTCCCGATCAGCCTGCGCTCTTGTTTGCTCCGTCTGGCCAGGCCCGGGGATTAAAACCGTACTGGCAGATGGAAAAGAACAACATAGCGCCGCGCCTGGCAATTGCCTTTGCACCTGACGCCTCGACTTCGATTCGGGCCGGATTCGGCATGTACTACAGCCACTTCGGCCAGGGTATTGTGAACTCGTTTTCGCAATACGGCTCCTATGGCTTGCAGGGCGTGAAGCAAACCCCGAACGATGCCCTTTCTCCAGACGGCGCACCGCGCTACACCGGGCCGCACGACATTCCAAACGTAAACGGGGCCATACCCGCTTCGATCACTTATCCTTACAAGCCCTCGACGGATCCCTTCAATGCAGGATTCGCCACCGCGATTGGTCTCGATGACAAGATCAAGACTCCGTACACGCTGGCGGCCGACTTCTCTGTTCAGCATCAGCTAAAGGGCGGCTTTACGCTTGAGGCGGCCTATGTGGGCCGCTTTGGCCGTCACCTGTTGCAGCAGACGGATCTGGCTACGCCGCTTGACCTGGTCGATCCCGTCTCGGGGCAGGACTTCTATACCGCGGCCACGATACTCACCAAGGAAGTTTACGCCGGGGCACAAGACGTGCAGCCGGTGCCGTACTTCGAAGATCTGTTTCCCGACGCTGCGAACCAGGGCGCCGATGGCACAGGAAAGATTGGCAATACGGCGACCCAGAATATCTATACCAACCTGATCAGCGCTTATCCGGTGAACGCGTCTTACGTGCAGTACAGCCTGGATATTCTGTGCAGCCCGGGATGTGGGGGCCAGAGAGGACGATTCTACACTCCGCAGTTCAACTCGCTTTTCAGTTGGACTTCGAACGGCACCAGCAACTACAACGCCGGGCAACTGGTATTGCGCCATGCAATGAGCCATGGCCTGCAGATGGACTTCAGCTACACATTTTCGAAGTCGATGGATCTGGGCTCCGATACGGAGCGCTCTTGCGTGCAGTGCGGCTCGAATGCGGAGTCGACGTTCAGTTGGATCGTGAATGCGTTTCGTCCTCAGGAAAATTATGGCGTCTCGGACTTCGACACCACCCACCTCGTTAACGGGGATTGGGTCTACCTGTTGCCGGTTGGGCGCGGGCAGAGATTCCTGCAGAATCCGAACCCCATCGTCGATCAGTTGGTGAGCGGATGGCAACTCTCTGGCCTGGCGCGATGGACCAGCGGGCTGCCGTTTACAGTGCTGGCCGGCAACGGATGGGAAGTGGGTTGGTCGCAGGAAAGCGCGATCGTGAAGACCGGGTCAGTGAAAATGCATAAACATCGCAACGCCGCCGGATCTCCCGAAGCTTTTGCCGATCCCGATGGTTTATTGCGCAGTCTGCCCTCCGGACCACCCATCCGCAATCCCCTGCCCGGTGAAGCAGGCAGCCGCAATGTGTTTCGTGGAGATGGCTATTTCGGTGTGGACTCAGGGCTGTCGAAGGCGTGGAGGGTCTACCGTGAGCAATCGCTCAAGTTCACATGGGAGGTCTTTAACGTGACCAATTCTGTGCGGTTTGACGTGAATCCGCTGACGTCGTTGCAGAACCAGACGTCGAGCGGCGAGTTCGGGGTGTATGGGGCAACGCTTACGCAACCTCGTATTCAGCAGTTTTCGTTGCGGTATACCTTTTAGGCGGAGCTACGTCCGGCACCAATATGCGACTGCTTCGCCCGATCCTGTTCAACCCATGTACGCTGGTGTGAACATGCGGGCACCGTCCAGGCGGTTGGGCTTCGTTGCTTAGCTGGACCGCGCGTTTGGAAGTGAGGAAGCAATGAGCATAGAACTCGTTGACCGCGATGTTCTGCTGATCATCGATGTACAGAATGACTTCTGTGATGGAGGCGCGCTCGCAGTGCCGGGAGGCCAGGAAGTCGTCCCGATCATCCGTCACATCGCCGGCTTCTTTCGCCACGTGATTCTCACCCAGGACTGGCATCCACGCGATCACCATTCCTTCGCTTCGCGTCATGCCGGGCGGTCGCCCTTTGAAACGATGCCAATGGAGTATGGTGAGCAGGTGCTATGGCCGGATCACTGTGTGCAAGGCAGTTCCGGCGCCGAGTTTTATCCGCATCTGCAACCTGACCATGCTGAGCTGATTCTGCGCAAAGGTTTTCGCAACAACATCGACTCTTATTCAGCTTTTCGAGAGAACGACCGGCTGACCCGCACCGGGCTTACCGGCTATCTTCGCGAGCGCGGTCTCGGGCGCATTTTCATTGCCGGCCTCGCTTATGACTATTGCGTGCGTTACTCCGCAATCGACAGCATGCAGGCCGGTTTCGAAACCTATGTGATTGAGGACGCCTGCCGGGCCATCGGTATGGGAAATTCGGTTGAATCGACCAACCATGATTTCAGCGAAGCGGGAGTCAAGCGCATCCACAGCTCGATGCTGGAGCCAGCGGCAGCATGAGCCTTTGCGCGCGCGCGCTGGCCCTGCTCACGCTGGCCGTGCTCGCGCTGGCCGTTGCCCCTCTGCACGCGCAGGAGAGCGACGTAGTGCCGAGCCCGCAGGAGAGCCAACAAATTCCCGGCCCCACGTGCCACTTCATCTCCGACTGGAACACCAGCCGGGCCAAAGTCTGCACCCCGTCTGAAACTGCAGCCTGGCTTGCTGACATCCAACATTGGCGTACTGAAGAGCGCTTGCGCATGGGCTATGAGGCGAGCCAGTACGATCGGCCTGCATTGCTCTGGACACAAACCAGTTTCATTCAGCCGCAGATGATGATGCACGACCGTTTTTTCTACGATCGCGCAAAACAGGAATACACCGTCGATCGCTACCTCGATGATCTCGACGCTCGCTACGGCGGTATCGACAGCGTGCTGCTCTGGCATACCTATCCCAACCTGGGCATCGACAATCGCAATCAATACGATTTGTTCCGTGACCTTCCTGGTGGCATTGCGGGCGCGCGGAGAATGATCGACCGATTTCATGAGCGCGGTGTGCGCGTTCTCTTCCCCATCATGATGTGGGATCAGGGAACACGCGACGAGGGCATGGCTGACCAGGTGGCCATTGCCAAAGAGCTCGCGTCAGTAGGAGCGGACGGCGTCAACGGCGACACGTTGTACGGCATGTCTCGTGCTTTTCGTTCTGCGTCGGATGCGACCGGCCATCCCCTGGCGTTAGAACCGGAGTTGGCGCCCGCCAGCGACGACATGCTGATCTACAACAACCTGAGCTGGGGCGAAGGCTGGAAGCACGAGTTTCTGCCTCCCGTGAGCCGCGACAAGTGGCTGGAGACGCGCCACATGGTGAACATCGTCAATCGCTGGGCGCACGATCGGAATGATGATTTGCAGCAAGCGTTCTTCAACGGCGTTGGCTACGTTTCCTGGGAAAACATCTGGGGCATCTGGAATGGAATGACCGCACGGGATAGTGAATCGCTGCGCCGCGTCGCTGCCATCGAGCGCGCACTCGGCGCGATACTCAACAGCCCGGAATGGGAGCCCTTCACTAGCACGGAGCACTTCGGCGTTTTCGCCAGCAAATGGCCCTCCGCGCATGGTGTCGCGTGGACCATGGTCAACCGCAACCATTACCCTGTCGAGGGTCATCAGCTCGTGGTGACGCCCATGCAGGGCGCGCATTTTTACGACCTCTGGCACGGTTCAGAGCTGAAGGCGGAGCCCGCAGGGTCTACGATCACGCTCTCATTCAAACTCGATGCCGATGGCTACGGTGCGGTTCTCGAAACAGACGCTCCGCTATCGAAGCCGGTACTCGATCTTATGGAGAAAATGCGCCAGGGAAAGGCCTGGGATAGCTTCTCGACGAGTTGGCAAACGCTGGCGCAAAAGCTGGTCGAAATTCCCGCTGCCCCTGCAACCGGGCCGCGGCCCGACAGCATGCTGGCGATACCGGCGGCCGATTATCTCTTCCGTGTGGGCGGCATTGAGATTGAAGGCATGAACGATGAGGGAGTCGATGTGCAATATCCCTGGGAATCGTCGGCGCGCCGGTACCACTCGCAGCCGATGCATATCGCCTCTTTCCTCATCGATCGATATCCGGTGAGCAATGGAGAGTTCAAGAAGTTTTTGGCCGCAACCTCGTACCGTCCCGCCGACGACCATAACTTTCTTCGCGATTGGAAGGACGGCACCTTCCCTGCCGGATGGGAAAAGAAGCCAGTCACCTGGGTATCGATCGAGGATGCACGGGCCTACGCGCAATGGGCAGGTAAGCGCCTGCCTCACGAGTGGGAGTGGCAATACGCCGCGCAGGGCAAGGACAGCCGGGTTTATCCCTGGGGAGATACCTGGAATCCGGCTGCGGCGCCGGCGCCCAACACCAGCCGCGTCATGACTCCGCCCGACGATTCAGACGCTCACCCTTTGGGCGCCAGTCTCTTCGGCGTGATGGATACTACCGGCAACGTCTGGCAATGGACAGACGAGTATTGCGACGCGCACACCTGTGCCGCGATTCTGCGAGGAGGCAGTCATTACCAGCCACAGGGCTCCCGCTGGTACTTTCCGCAAGCCTACCGGCTCTCAGAACACGGAAAATATCTGCTGATGGCGCCCAGCATCGATCGCTCTGCCACCGTGGGCTTCCGCTGCGTGCAGGATCTGAGGGATGAATAGAAAGTTTGTGTCAGCAGACCTGAGGTTTGAACGAGTCAGCAAACAAGAGGAAAAGATTCACTCAGCATGAAGCCCTCCGTGATTGTTCTTGCCTACAACTCCGTGGATACGATTGGCGAAACGCTGGCGCAAGCGCAGCAAATCTCCGATGACCTGCACGTCGTGGATTCGTTCAGCTCCGATGACACCGTGGCGCTGAGCCGGCAATACGGTGCGCAGGTAGTGGAGCATGCGTTCGATTCCTATGGCGCACAGCGCAACTGGGCCATCGACAACCTCATGCTTCGGTACCCGTGGCAGCTACATCTTGATGCCGACGAGCGGCTCACCCCCGAACTGATTGCGTCGATCAAGGCATTGCCTGAGAACCCTGAGCCATCGGGCTTTCTCATCGCGCGGCTGGTGCAGTTTCTCGGCCGGGTGATGCGGCACGGGGGCATGTCGCCCACCTGGCATCTGAGGCTCTTCCGCAATGGAGAGGGCCGCTGCGAAGAACGCAGGTACGATCAGCACTTCTATCTTTCGCAAGGCTCAGCCGGCCAGCTCGACGGCTGCATGATCGATGAGATCCGCATGTCCCTTTCCGAATGGACCGCGCGCCACAACCGCTGGGCGGATGCTGAGGTGCTGGAACAGACCGCGGCCATGGAGGGGGCGCGCGTCAAGCCGCGCTTCTGGGGTAACCCCATGGAACGCAAGCGCTATCTTCGCGGCCTGTATAACAATGCGCCGCTTTTCGCGCGCCCGTTTGCTCTTTTCTTTTACCGCTATATCCTTCGCCTGGGTGTTCTCGACGGATGGGAAGGCTTCGTCTTTTGGACGCTGCAAACCTTCTGGTTCCGCTTTCTGATCGATGCCAAACTCTTCGAGCATCGCAAGCGCAGGAAAGGTTAGAATGAAAGTCTTGTGGAGGAATCAATGCTCGAAGTTGTGATAGTGATCGGCACCGGACTCGTGCTATTTATCTCGCTGATTTTGTGGGCCACGAGTGACTATTTGAAGCACGACCACTAAAGCACTTTTCGTTTGTCTTCCGGTCATGAGACGACTGGCAGCGTTACGGTGAACTCGGTCTTACCGGGAGCGGAGTCCAGCGTGATTTCTCCGCCAAACTTGTCGATCACGATATGGCGGACGATGTCGAGGCCCAGCCCGGTGCCCTGACCTGTCGGTTTGGTCGTAAAAAAGGGCTCAAAAATCAATTTTTTGTTCCCGTCGGGGATACCCGGTCCTTCATCAGCGATCGCGATATGGACCTTGTCCGCATCGGCCCAGGTGCGTATGGCAATGGTTCCCTTTTGTGGTGATGCGTCGATAGCATTATCGAGAAGGTTGGTCCAGACCTGGGCCAGTCCCACTCCAGAGGTAGAAAGCACCGGAAGACTCGGGGCAAAGAGCTTCTGCACGGTCAGATCTTTCTGGCGAAATTTGTGGCCGAGAATGACCAGGGTGCTTTGCAAACTGTCGTGTATGTCGAGCTGATGGCGCTGCGGCTTGTCGTCGTAGGCGTACTTTTTGACCGCTTTGACCAGGTCCGTGACCCGGGAAACGCTCTCTTCGATGGTTCCCACCAGCTGCACGCTGGAAATAAGCGCTTCGATCCAATTCAGGGGGTCAGATAAGGTATTGCCCGTAAACTCATGCTGGGCGCAATCGAGCGTTTGGGAGTTAAATCCGATTCCACAGAGCGTACCGGCCAGCTTGTAAGAGTTCTCGATGCCGTGGTCCTCGAGCCAGGTCTCCAGTTCCTCTTCTGCATCCGCCTGGTCCATGGAACTCATGACTTTCGGCCTTCGGGGCTGCAACGCCATCTCCTGCAAAACGCGCAGGCACTCGACCTGCCCCGCATTCATGACTTCCCGGCTGCAAAGCCGCAGACTGATCTGCTGTAAACGGCTCAGGTTATCTCGCATCTGCGAGGCAGCGCTACGCGCGGCTGCGCCAGGATTATTCAATTCGTGCATGAGACCGGCGGCCATTGTGCCCAGCGAGATCAACTTCTCGCGATGCAGTTCTTGCGACTGAAACAGTTGCACTCTGCGGGCCATGTTCCTTAACACCCCACCGCGCACCTTGGGGCAGGCAGACATCAGCTTCCAGAAGAGCTCTTCCTGCAAAAAAACAACCGTGCTCGGCATGAGCACGGTGACGACAGCTTCGGTATCTCTGCCCATCAGCAGGGGTACTTCACCAAAGGTTTCCCCTGCCACCATGTGGCCGATGAGCATAAGCTCACCGCCCTCCAGGCGCTTCTGAATGCGCAGTTCACCTTCGAGCAAAATCCAAAAGCCGCGGTGTGTCTGGCACAGATCGAGAAGGTCAGCGCCTACATCGGCATGGATCAATTCCACTGCGTCGAGGCATCCGAGATCTTCAAGCGAAGCCCCGGCAAAGACGGGCACCTTTTGCAATCGTTCGGCAAGACTGGATGCCGATACTTGCTCTACTGTCGAACGCTGTTGAACGTCGGTCATTGGTTATCAGTGAACCTTAGAATTGCGCCAGGTACTGGTGAATGAATTGCACTGAGATTGAACCCTCACCTACCGATGAGGCGACACGCTTGACTGAGCCGTGGCGTACATCGCCGGCCACGAAAATTCCGGGGACGCTGGTTTCGAGCAAATACGGTTCGCGATCCTGTGTCCAGCCTTTTACCATTTTTCCGTCCACCTTCAGATCCCGGCCAGAGAGCAAAAAGCCATTCGCGTCACGCATCATGGTGCTCGGCAACCAGTCTGTATTCGGCGCTGCCCCGATGAAAATGAACAAGCCACTCGCCGGTACGGTTTCTTCGCCCTGCGGATTACGAAGCCTGAGGCACTCCAGACGGCTACCGCCCAAAGCTTCAACCACCTGGCAGAACGTTCTTACCTCTATATTCGATGTGCCAGCGATCTGATCGATTAAATATTTCGACATGCTGGATTTGAGCGACTCGCCTCTGACCAGCATGGTGACCTTTTTCGCGTACCTGGAGAAGTACATAGCCGCCTGGCCGGCCGAATTTGCCCCTCCAACGATGTAGACATCTTCGTTTTTACAAGACTTGGCTTCGGTCATGGCCGCCCCGTAATAGACCCCGGCCCCGGTGAGGCGCTCGACACCCGGGGTGGTCAAACGGCGGTAGTTGACCCCCACCGCGATCAGGCATGCGTGCGTCGAAACTTCCCGGCCGTCTGCCAGCTGCACAATGTGGTAGTTGTTCTCAGTCCTCAGGCCGATTGCTTTCTGGGTCAGCAGTTCCGCCCCGAGACGGACCGCCTGTATGGTTGCCCTTTCAGCCAGAAGTTGCCCACTCACGCCGTCTGGGAAACCCAGGTAATTTTCGATCCTGGAACTGGAACCTGCCTGCCCTCCCGGCCCTTCGTCTTCGATGATCAGGGTGCGAAGGCCTTCCGACGCCCCATAGACCCCGGCCGCCAATCCTGCCGGGCCCGCCCCGACGATGACCAAATCATAAAAATCTTTGGCCGCCTGCGTCCGTAAACCGATCTTGCTGGCCAGTTCCATTTGGCCGGGCTGGACCAGATAGGAGCCATCCCCAAAAAGCACCACGGGCAGCTTATGTTCATCGAGCTTGAAACGATTGAGCAGATCGACACCCTCAGCGCTCTGCTCCGGGTCCAGCCAGACATAGGGGACGCGGTTGCGGGAGAGGAACTCTCGCACCTGATGGTCTTGCAGGGTGTAACGTGGCCCGAGAACCCGCAAACCTTCAAAGGGAGGCTTGTAGTCTTGTCTCCAGGTTTCCAGCAAATCATTGAGGACCGGGTAGAGGCGTTCCTCCGGCGGATCCCAGGGTTTGGTCAGGTAGTAGTTGATTTTGGCGGTGTTGATGGCCTGAATGGCCGCCTCGGTATCGGCGTAGGCGGTCAGCAGAGCCCGCTTCGCATCCGGATAGTACTCCATGGCCTTGCCCAGAAACTCGACCCCGGACATGCCGGGCATCCGCTGGTCGGAAACGAACAGGGCGACGACGTCTCCCCGCTTCTTCAGTTGATCACAGGTATCAAGGGCGGCCTGGCCGGACGCAGCCCGCTGGATCCGATAATTGGCTCCATACTGGCGACGCAGGTCCTGGACGACCATCTCCAGAACGCTCACATCGTCGTCTACCGCGAGGATAACTGGTTTCGCCATGCTTCTTTAGTGTATGGCCTTTGCCATGCTACGCGCCGCTAGGGCCATGGCATCTACACACAAATCCAGCCAGCACAGCAACTTGAGAATGCCACTGTGCCACTTTAGTGGAGTTTCATTTCCTGCCTGAGCCGCTAGGCTTGAGATCACCGGCACCTCAGCGATTTTCCGCACTTTTCATGGCGAAAACCGCACTGGAGGTATCGCAAAACAAAACATCTTAGAACGGCTGATGGCCGCTGGTCGATAGCGTTAGTAACCGACCCGATGCCAGGTAAATCGGTCGCGCCGGACACCGGCGAGCGCTCTAAGACTGACGATGAGATTCGCGTCAAGCAGCTTACGACGCAGCAAGCATTAAAGATTGCGAAAACTAGCAACATGAGGCACAAGGCAGCACGATGAATAAAATTATCCTGGCTGACAACCAAGCAATCTTTCGCGCCGGTATCGCAAAAGTTCTGGCGAGCGAAGAGGACTTCCGCGTAGCCGCACAGTGTGCAGACCTCGAACGTCTGCTGCTTTCCGTCGATGCATATCGTTCATCCATTGTTCTTTTTGCGTCCGCGCTGCGGCCCGAATATCAGGATCTGATGTCGCATGTGAAGGCTGCCGGCAGCCGCGCTGTGGTGATTGCAGAGAATGGCGAACCGGCACAAATTTTTACCGCGCACGATATTCGTGGCGTTGTCTATCGCAATACCACGGGCCAGGCGCTGGTGGAGTGCGTGCATCGCGTGATCAAGGGTTTCTCGTCGATCCAGCGGCCGGCTGAGGCGATTGGTTCGGAAGAAGAAGATTCAGTTGGCGCGCGCGTGCGTGACCGGCTTACCCCCAAAGAGATGAAGATCGTGGCTTTGATCGTGCAAGGCTGCAAGAACAAGGAGATCGCTCTTCGCCTGGGCACAACCGAGCAGGTGATCAAGAATTATCTGCGCAGCGTGTACGACAAGACCGGCGTTTCCGACCGGCTTGAGCTTGCTCTCTTTACGATTCACCATCGCATCCTCGCCGCGGCTGCAGCCGAGGCAGGCAACTCGGTTCAGATGCGTACCGCTTAGCCCTCCCCCCGCTAAGAGTCCCGTACCGGGGCCAGCCAAAAAGCCCAGGACCTTGGTCCTGGGCTTTTGGCTGAGTGGCAGTGACTTCCTATGGAAAAGGCGCCCTGGCCGGCTGTGTTACTGTTGGCTTAGATCACACTGCGGGGGGCTTTTGCGCTTTGCCCTGGCCTAAGGAAAATGCCGCAACAGTCGAACCTGTTTTCGTCCAGTCCTCCGAACGGCTCGACCGTGCAAAAACGGCAACCCACGCCTCAGCGACCCGGGCGTCTTCCCGTGTGGCTCCGCCGCGTCGAGTTGTATCTCTATGTAGTGATTCGCATTTACATCGGCGTCATCGTGCTGGTGCTGCCCTGGTATGGACCGCTCTGGGCAGACAACCCTCTCATCAACTATTTCCCGGGCGTGGCCTCGTTTCTCATGCATGGGGCCGTTCGGGGAATCATCTCGGGTCTCGGGCTTCTGAATCTGTGGATCGCGGTCGTAGAAGCCCTGGACTTTCGCGGATCTTCCTCCTGAACGCATGAAGCATAAAGACGGCAACCCTCCCGAACTTGGCCGCGCGGCCCTCTCCTATGAGAACCCCGCCTTCGTGAATAGCCCGGATGGCCGGCCGGTGCGCATCCTTTCGGAATACTCTGAGCCGCTGGGACGCTTCCGCCGGGAACGTATTCAGGACACGGTGGTGTTCTTCGGCTCTGCGCGCTTTCGCGCGCATGATGACGCCAGCCAGGAACTCGAACTACTGGATAAGCCGGGATCGGCGGCCCCCGCACCAAGCGAAGAACAACCAGCCACTGGCGAAGAGATCGCTCAGGGCACAGCGACTGAGCTGCGGCGCCGCCGCGCCGAAGCTGGCATGGAAATGGCCCGCTATTACGAAGACGCGCGCAAGCTCGCTTTCATGGTGAGCAAGTGGACGCAGACACTCAAAGGACGTCGACACAGGTTTGTGGTGACCTCCGGCGGTGGCCCCGGCATCATGGAAGCCGCGAACCGCGGCGCCTACGAGGCGGGCGGCAAATCCATCGGACTGAACATCCGGTTGCCTTTCGAGCAGGCGCCCAATCCTTACATCACGCCTTCACTCAACTTCGAGTTCCACTACTTCTTCATGCGCAAGTATTGGTTTGCGTATCTGGCCAAGGCGCTGGTGGTCTTCCCCGGGGGCTTTGGCACCCTGGATGAAATGTTCGAATTGCTGACGCTCATTCAGACAGAAAAGCTGGCCAAGAAAATCAGCATCGTCATATACGGTTCTTCCTACTGGAACAGCGTTATCAATTTCGACGTGTTGGTTGAGAAGGGAGCGATCTCGCCGGGAGATCGCGAACTGTTTCAGTTCGCTGATACACCTGAAGAAGCCTTCGACATTCTCAAAGCAGACCTGACCCGCCATCACCTGGAACCGGAGGCGCGTCGCCAGGCGCAGCCCAATATGGAAGAGGAGCCTCTCCTCGCCCCGGACATTACCAGCACACGGTAAATGCCGCTACTTCGGTTACCGTTGCGGTAATAAACTAAGCACTCCCAGGCGCTTGCCCGCCAAATTCGACGTCAATTCGTCTCCCCTTAACTCGCCGTTCATCGGTTGCACCGGATACTGGGCATAAAGAGCGACCACACGGGTAGGTGTGGCACTAAGGGCCAGGCTGGGGTTGCTCCGATAGGGAGGAAGGGATGACAGGTTCCCGTATCTCATATCTCTGGAACAACGAACGGGCCGCCGAAGGCTTTGCTTCCGGTGTATCGCTGCACAGCCACACCAACCGCTCGAAAGAAACCCTCGACTTCATCGCGAACTTGGCGAACGAGTATCGATGCTTCCGCAGCATTCTGGAGCGCGAGGAGAAGCGATGTCAGCAGGACCACAGCCTGCAGGTAAACTACGCCGCAAGCTATTGGACGCCGCCCCTCACGCCTCGCCTGGCCTTCGATCTGGAAAGCGGCCAGATTGCCGACTCGCTGCAAGTGCAGCCCCTGGTCTCCATCACCGATCACGATGACATCCAGGCGCCGATGTTGCTGCGCACCGTCGCGAGCGCGCGGCATATTCCTGTATCGGTCGAATGGACGACGCCTTTCGGTAAGGATCAGGCGTTTCATCTCGGCATCCACAATTTACCCAGCGACTCCGGCACCTGGTGGATGAACACGTTTGAGGCCTTCACAGCGAACCCAAGCGACGCGCGGCTGAGCGAGTTGCTCTCTGCGTTGCACGACCTGCCAAACGTGTTGATCGTTTTCAACCACCCGCTGTGGGATCTCTATAAAATCGGCGCCGATCTGCACCAGCTTCGCGTGGACGAGTTCCTGACTCAGAATGGCCGCTTTATCCATGCGGTCGAGCTGAACGGTCTGCGCCACTGGGAAGAGAATCGCCTCGTGAAGCGCCTTGCCGATCGCTGGAATAAGCTCTTGATTTCTGGCGGCGACCGCCATGGGCTGGAGCCGAACGCCAACGTGAATCTAACCAATGCGACCAGCTTCAACGCGTTCGTAAACGAGATTCGCCGCGAACATCGGAGCCACGTACTCTTCATGCCGCAATATGCAGAGCCCTGGAAGCATCGCATTATGCGTTCGACGGTCGACGCCATTCGCGACTATCCCGACTTTCCAGAAGGATCGCGACGCTGGGATGAGCGTGTCTATCATCCAGACCAGAACGGAATCGATCGTCCCATCAGCCAGCTTTGGCCCGATGGCCAGGCCCCGGTATACATGCGCATGGTGATCCAGTTTGTCAGGTTGCTGGGGAGCCACCCGATCAGTCGCAGTTTGCGTCTGGCCTGGAATGAGTCGCACGAAGTACGGTTCGCGCTGGGTGAGTTGGAAGCCTTTTAGCCATCGCAGTGTACGGCTGATTCTTCTTGCTTCATTCGCCGGCGCGAATACACTTTGGCTATGTGCGCCGCAACCCCCAGGGTGGCCTACCTGCCTGATACGTTTTACGAGATCAACGGGGTAGCGCACACCAGCCGCAACTTCGAGGCGTTTGCGTCACGCAAAGATCTTCCCTTCTTTTGCATGCATCCGGGGAAGAAAGAAACTGTTCCGAGCGAGCAGCAGCAAGAAAATCTCACAACGCTCGATGTTCCGCGCGGGAGTTGGGCCTCTATCCGTCTGGAAAAGGATCTCACGTTTGACCCCGCCTTCATCCGTCATAAGGATTATCTGGAACAACGGCTGCGCAATTTCCGGCCGGATATTATCCACGTAACCGGTCCGAGTGAGCCGGGCATTCTGGGCGCCTGGCTGGCAAAGAGCATGCGGATTCCGCTGGTCGCTTCATGGCATACCAATCTTCATGAATATGCGGCGCAGCGCGCGGGTTGGCTCGTGCGTTTGCTGCCTGAAAGCCAGCGCCCTGGTGCAGAAAAGAAAATAGAAGCCGCTACCCTTTTCTCGTGCGCCCGCTTCTATGGGCTAGCTGAGGCTCTCTTCGCTCCGAATATTGATTTGTGCCAGTTGCTGGAGCGTGTCACCGGGCGGCACTGTGCCTTGATGCCTCGCGGCGTCGACGCGGTCGCTTTCTCCCCGAAACATCGTGACCGCAACGGTGCGAGTGACGAGTTCGTGCTGGGGTTTTGCGGGCGCCTCTCGGTTGAGAAAAATGTGCTTTTGCTGGCGCGCATTCGCACCGAGCTGCTTGCACGCGGTATCACGAACTTTCGCTTTCTCATCATTGGACATGGGAAGGAAGAGGGCTGGCTGAGGCAGAATCTGCCAAACGCTGATTTCACTGGTGTGCTTCGTGGGCACGACCTGGCGCGCGCGTACGCCAACATGGATATCTTTGTTTTTCCGTCGCATACAGATACGTTCGGCAATGTCGTACTGGAGGCGCTGGCCTCGGGCGTGCCTTCGATCGTTACTCCTGACGGCGGCCCGCGAACCATCGTAAAGGATGGAGAGACTGGTTTCATCGCGACAGACAATGGGTTTTCTGACGCCGTCGCAAAACTGATTCTCGACCCGGAGCGTCATGCTCAGATGCGCACAGCGGCCAGGATCTATGCGCTTTCAGCGTCATGGGATGCGGTGTTCAAGGGCGTCTACGACACCTATGAAGAGGTGCTCGCCAAGTATCGCAACTAAGGTCGTTTACGAAATCTCAACCTGCAACCAACCCATGGTGAGCCAGATATGAGATACGAGAACCCCGACCTCTAACATTTTGCTTATTGACTGGAAGCGGGTACGTTGCGGCGGCCCAGATCCAGACCGAAGTGCGGTTCTGATTCTGTTCCGTCAATCTTGAATGGGACTTCGGTACCTGCCCCGTTCTTCTTGAAGAACCTGTCGACCGGCATCAATAACAGGCCCTTCCAGCCGCCCACCATGCGCGACACCGTCGCCTGCATATCGGCCGTTCCGATGAAGTTGAATTTCGCGCCATCGAGCGAGTAAACACCGGCGAGTTTGACGCTCGCGCCGGGAACGTCGAAATGGAGATTCGCCAGGTTCAGGCTCGCATCGAGCAGACTGAAATCACCTCGCATCTGCGAACGGACGATTTCGTGGGCGCCATTTTTTTCTTCCTGGTGCGCCATTTCCACTTCGCCCTGGCTTCTCAAGCTGAGTTCGTCGACCTTGCGTTGAATCTTCTCGCTGCTGAAGTGTCCATTGACGATGGCAAAATTCCCCTTCAACCGTAAACGATGGGCCACATCCTCCTGCCCTGGCGGCAGATCTACACTCGTGTGCAGTACAACCTGACCCTCCATCACCGGCGGATCGGTGCGCACGCCGAGGCGCAGCAGGTCTTCGATGTGGGCGTGGTCCATGGAGACTTCGAGGCAGGTGTGACGTCCAGGCTCTCCTTGCACGCGAACCACGTAGCCCCGGGCTACTAAAGTGGAATGAAGAAATCTTGCCTTCACCGGCTGCAAGTAGGTATCGCCATCGGTGCCATCGACAATCGCGTGAAAGCGGGTATGAAACGCAACCTTGTGGCCACTGATCTTCACCTGGAAATCAGGTGTGTCGGTCTTGCCGTCCACGATGACCTTGTCCAGAGTGCCCTCATAGGCGCCATCGGAAGAAAGCATCCCGGAAATGCCCTTGAAAGTACTGAGATCGGCGTTGCGAAAGGAATAGGTACCACCGATGCCGGTTTCACCCGGGTGATCTGCATTCCAGGGTCCAAAGATTCCCCGGCTTTCAATTTGACCCGATGGCCTGGGGTTAGTTAAGACCGCTGCAAAATCCAGCGGTTTGCCGGCGCCAATCGAGCGCAACGTAAGGCTCTGTATGACGAAGCGCAGCGGGACTTTGCCTGGCTTATCGGTGCCCAAAGTAAGCACGGTGTCGGTACAGCGCATCTCACCCACGAAGATGCTTACCTTGTTGTTCTGCGCGTGACTCACGGCGTCGTTTTTCACCTGAGACAGGTTTGGTGGGGCTGGGCTCTTACGTTGGCTTTTGGGCGGCAGATTGATGCGCAAACCCTCCACATCGACCGCGCTGATGTTCATGGGAGAACGGAAAAGGCTGGTGTAGCCCGTACGGAAAGCGAAATGACGAACCGAGAACGTCGGCGTACTGGAGGCAACATTATCGGGATAAATAGCAAGGTCATGGCCCGAGACCTCGAAGCCGCGAAGCAGGGATACCTTGAACGCGCCCATCTCCACGCGACTGTGGAACCTGGCCGAAAGACTCTGCATCAAGCGGGCTCGCAGAATCGGCTCGGCACGGGACAGCAGGACTTCGAACGCCGCCACCACAACAACAACAACCAGCAAGGCAGTGATGCCAAGCCAAAACCATGCCCCGTGGCCTCGCCGTTGCGTCGGTTGAACGGACTCAGGTACTTCGTTCACGCCTCCACCTTTCTGCTAAAACCGATGCTACAAGCAGGAACCCGGGGCCGCAACGAACGTTGCGGGAACGTGACATTGCACTCGAAGGGAGACTCTCTGTGACGGTTCGTCGCGCGATCCTCGTGCTGGCATTTTTTGCCGCCACCCTCGGCCAGCAGATATGCGCTCAGGCCACTGCGGCAAGCAGCGCACCGGTGCGCACGGTAGCCATCGATGACTATATCCATCGGGGATGGGACACCCTATCCCGCTCCATGGCTGAGTGCAAGACACTGGTCGATCCAAAAGTGACTGCAGCGCCGGTGCTCTATCTTCCCTACGGCGCAGCTACTCCACGCGCATTGCTGCGCCTGCGTTCGCAATGCAGGATTCAGATCGCACACCTGCCGCACCGTATCGCGCATCTGGGGGACGTAAAGGCATCGGAGATTGGCCGCCCTGGGCTTCTCTATCTGCCCATGCGCTATGTTGTACCGGGCGGCCGGTTCAATGAAATGTTCGGATGGGACAGCTACTTCATCATCCTGGGCCTGCTACGCGATGGCCGGGTAGAGCTCGCCCGCGGCATGGTTGAGAACTTCTTCTACGAGATTGCGAACTACGGGGCGGTGCTCAACGCAAATCGCACCTACTTTCTGACTCGCTCACAGCCGCCGTTGTTGAGCTCTATGATTCGGGCGGTCTACGACGCTGGGATCGCGAGTGACTCATCAGCCGCCAATGTCGCAAAACAAGACAAGTGGCTTGCGCGTGCTTACTCCTATGCTCGCCGCGATCACAATTTCTGGCTGAGCGATATGCATCGCGCCGGCCAGACAGGTCTGGCGCGATACTTCGATGTGGGCGAGGGGCCGGTGCCCGATATTGCCGATCACAGTGACTACTACATTGAGGTCATAAATTGGCTGGTCGCTCATCCCGAAGTGCACACCAACTATCTCATCGCCGCTCCGCAGTCACCCTCTTCAGCCCAGCGGGTTGAGCTCGCGAAGACGAGTTGCGATGCGAGGCATTCTGTCGTCTGCGGTCTTGCGTGGGCGCATGGCTATCGCCTTACCCGCGATTTCTACAAAGGAGACCGCGCCGTACGCGAGTCTGGTTTTGACATCTCTTTCCGCTTCGCCCCGTTCAGTGGATCGACGCATCATTACGCCGCCGTTTGCCTGAATAGCCTGCTCTACAAATACGAGCGCGATATGGAGGATTTTGCAGGTATGCTGCACCGGCCTGCGGAAGCCGCGCGCTGGAAACAGCAGGCCGAAACCCGCCAGGCCGCAGTTAACAAATACCTGTGGAACGCGGAAAAAGGAATGTTCTTCGACTACGACTTCACGACGAGCGAACAATCAAGCTACGTGTACGCGACGATCTTTTATCCTTTATGGACCGGCCTGGCGTCAAAAGAACAAGCGACGGCGATCGATGCCCATCTTGCACTGCTGAACAAGCCGGGTGGGCTTGCGAGTAGCACCACCCGGAGCGGGCTGCAATGGGATCTGCCTTTTGGCTGGGCTCCGCTGAATTGGTTTGCCGCAGACGGTTTGCGGAAGTATGGGTTCGTCGACGACGCACGGAGCATTGCCGCCGGCTTTAGCCAGACCGTCCGCGATAGTTTTGAGAAGGAAGGCATTATCCACGAGAAATATAACGTGGAGACAGGATCGTCGACGGTCGATCTGATTGCCGGCTATCAAAATGTTGTGGGCTTTGGCTGGACAAACGCGGTGTACGAGGAGATGGAGCAGCTACTACGGGCTACCGCGCAGAAGGCTCAGTAGAGGGAGCCAGAGCGAGAGGACCTGTAGTCAGGTAACCGAGCTTTTCACTCTGGACGGGCGCCCCATGTCGCATCAGCGTACCTGGATTGGATATGGAATCGCTCGAATGCTCTTCGTTCGCGTGAGCGCAGAGTTTCGTGGGAGCGAGGAGTGAGAGCGTTCGAAGGGCTTCGCCCATCATTTTCAACCCACGTACGCTGGTGCGAACCATCCTTTCGGATATTGGGGGCACCCGTCCAGAGGGTGGGGTTTGATGACTCCGTCAGGGTTCTACGGACTGCCTCTGGGGACAGCCATTCCTCCGCACCACCCCACAATGCGACAATGAGAGCAGCGCCCTGGCGCTGCTTTTCTTATGCTTCAACTTTCTGTTGCCGGCAAACGGTTCGGCCCCCGCTTGTTGTTCGACAATGCCGACTGGCTCATTACGCCTAATGAGCGCACCGCCCTCGTTGGGGCAAACGGTACCGGTAAATCCACCTTGCTTAAGGTGCTCGCCGGCGTAGAGTCACTCGACTACGGTACGCTCCAGCGTACACGGGGCATGACCATCGGTTATCTCCCCCAGGAAGGTCTCGCCCTTCGCGGACGGAGCGTCTTCGCCGAATGCCTCTCTGTCTTTGCCGAACTACGCGCAATGGAGCAGGAACTCGAGACCCTTTCCACACGGTTAGCGGAGTTCGACCCCTCTACGCCCGAGTACGCCGCCACAGCAGATCGCTTCTCTCACCTTGACTCGCACTTCCGTGCTCACGACGGCTACGCGCTCGATGCCCAGGTGGGCGCCGTACTGGGAGGCTTGGGTTTCAGCAAGCATGACTGGACCCGGCAAACAGAGGAGTTCTCTGGCGGTTGGCAGATGCGCATCGCGCTGGCCAAACTGCTTCTGCAAAAACCCAGCCTGCTACTGCTTGACGAGCCCACCAACCACCTGGACCTTGAAACGCGCAACTGGCTCGAAGGCTATCTCCACGGGTATCCCAACGGTTACATCCTCATCTCCCACGATCGCTACTTTCTCGACGTGACCGTGGACAAGACGATCGAGATCTGGAACAAGGGGCTGCACGTTTACCACGGCAACTACGCAAAGTATCTGTTTCAGAAGGACGAACGGCGCGCGCAGCTTGAGGCCGCCTACAAGAACCAGCGCGAGCACATTGAGCATCTTGAAGCGTTTATCAATCGCTTTCGCGCACAGGCCACCAAGGCCAAGCAGGTACAGAGCCGCATCAAGGAACTGGAGAAAATCGTCCGTATCGAAATTCCTGTTGAGGAACAGGCCATCCATTTCAGCTTTCCTCAGCCACAGCCCTCCGGCCGCACGGTGGTTGAGGTCTCTGACCTGGCCAAGAACTACGGACCGAAGCAGGTGCTCGAGGACGTGAGCTTCACGATCGAGCGCGGTGATCGCATCGCGTTGGTAGGTGTAAATGGAGCCGGCAAGTCGACGCTGATTCGCATGCTCTCGGGTATGGAGCCGCCCTCGAACGGGACCCTACGCCTGGGCCATAACGTCACCGCGGAGTACTTCGCCCAGGACCAGTACAAGGTGCTCGACGGGAATGCACGCATGCTCGATGACATGAGCAACCATGCGCCGCGCGTCAGCACTACCGACTTGCGCAGTCTTTTGGGCTGCTTTCTGTTTTCCGGGGACGATGTATTTAAACCGCTCGGCGTGCTGTCTGGCGGAGAACGCAATCGCTACGCGTTGGCTCGCATCCTTGTCAGCCCGGCAAATTTCCTGCTGCTGGACGAGCCTACCAACCACCTCGATCTGCGTGCGAAGGATGTGTTGCTGGAAGCGATTGCCGCTTTCAACGGAACCGTGGTCATGGTGTCGCATGACCGCTACTTTATCGATCGGCTGGCGACGCGCATTTTTGAAGTAGAGGCTGGGCATGTGCATGTATACCCGGGCAACTACGAAGACTATTTGCACCGCAAGGAAGGTGCAGCGCCGGCCTCCAGTCCGTCGAACGGTGCCGTGACCGTGGCGTTGCCTCAGGAGGCGGCCGAAGAATCAGCGCAGCCGTCCAATGGGACAACGGTGGACGTGAAGGTTCGCCGCCTGAATCCGATCAAACTGCGCCAGATGCAGGAGCGGTGTAATTTCGTGGAGGAAGAGATTCCTCGCGTCGAGAGCTCCATCGCCGATGCGGAAGCATCGCTCGGCGTCTACGAGAGTGCGGAGGCCACACAGCGGCTGACTCAGTTGCTGGAAAACCTGCGCGAACAGCATGCTGCGCTCCATGCTGAATGGGAAGAGTTGGTTGTTACCCTGGAACAGCAGGCCTAGCTCGTTCTGGATGACAATTCATGGGGTAGTACTTGCAGTGAGAGGTGCCCATACGAGCCAACGGCAGGATTGTATGGGGCACCCGCGGCAGTTTCATTGCATTGGGGAGCTGCATCTGTTGATGATGAAGAGCCTGTTGCCATGGAAGTTGCACGGCAACGGGCAGGCAATGCTTTAGAGTAAAGCCAGCATCGCCAATGGATTTGATGACAGGCCCTTTGAGTACCCGAACCCCTCGTAAAGGTCTTGCTTCCCGCTCATCCGCATTTGCAGTGAGTGCGGGTATTCTGCTCAGCCGGCTGATCGGGCTGGTTCGCGACCGCGTGTTTGCTCACTATTTCGGTAACAGTGACGCTGCCGATGCGTTTCGTTCCGCCTTTCGCATCCCTAACTTCCTGCAAAATCTTTTCGGTGAGGGCGTTCTCTCCGCTTCGTTCATCCCCGTGTATGCCCGTCTTCGCGCGGAAGCTCGCGATGAAGAAGCCACCCGCCTAGCCGAGTCGATCTTCGCGATCCTTTTTCTTCTCACTTCACTGCTGACGCTTGCAGGCGTATTCGCAACCCCCTGGCTTATCGATGCCATCGCACCCGGTTTTCATGGTGAAAAGCGCCTCTTAACGATCCACCTGGTGCAGATCCTCTTTCCGGGCGCTGCCCTACTGGTCATCTCGGCGTGGTGCCTTGGCATTCTCAATAGCCACCGAAAGTTCTTCCTCTCGTATTCGGCTCCTGTCATTTGGAACATCGCCATCATCACGGCCTTGCTCTGGAAGGGGGGACACGTAACCGAACCAAGGCTCGCGGCTGTCATCTCCATAGCTTCTGTGATCGGAAGCGGCCTGCAGTTTGCCGTGCAGTTACCCACGGTGATGGCCTTTCTGCGTCCGCTGCATTGGAAACTCACGCTGGGCACGCCGCACGTACAAAGCGTGATTCGTAATTTCTTCCCCGTGTTCCTTAGCCGCGGTGTCGTGCAGATCAGCGCATACATCGACTCCCTTCTGGCGAGCTATTTGCCTACGGGCGCGGTCTCTGCGCTTGCGTATGCACAGACCTTGAATTCTCTACCCGTGAGCTTGTTTGGCATGGCAATCTCTGCCGCAGAACTGCCGGCCATGTCGAGTGCTTTAGGAACCCAGGATGAGATCAGCACCGTACTTCGCAAGCGCCTTGAGAATGGTCTGCAAAATATCTCTTTCTTCGTTATCCCTTCCGCGGTTGCCTTTGTTGTTCTTGGCGATGTGATTGTGGCTACCATCTATCGATCTGGACACTTCGATGCAGACGCCGTGACCTTCGTGTGGAGTGTACTGGTGGGTTCCGCGGTCGGCCTATTGGCAACAACTTCAGGAAGGCTGTACTCCTCGGCGTTCTATGCGCTGCGCGATACGCGTACACCGTTAAACTTTGCGGTGATTCGAGTCGTTCTAACCTTAGGTTTGGGGTATCTGTTTGCTTTGCCGCTGCCCAGGCTGCTGGGCATTGATCGCCGCTGGGGTGTCGCCGGGCTCACACTTTCTGCGGGGCTTGCCGGTTGGGTAGAGTTTTCCTTGCTGCGCCGCGCATTGCAGGCGCGCATCGGAAAAGTATTCACGTCGGGAGCACGGATCGCAAAGCTCTGGGGCGGCGCTCTGCTGGCTGCGGCATGTGGCTACGGAGTCAAACTGGCGCTGCCATTTCATATGCGCGAGCGGCACTCCGTACTGGTCGGCTTGTGCGTGCTTACTACTTTTGGCCTTGGCTACCTGGCATGCACAGCATTGTTTGGCGTTGCAGCACCAAGCAGCCTGACTCGATTGTTGGGAAGGCGATCAAGCTAGGCCACCCCATGCTGATTTACTAACCAATACCCAGCTTGTGCAGATAAGCGGCGTCGATTTTGAGCCCTTCACTCCAAGTCCCGTTGTAGGCTTCCTGCTCGACAAAGCAGTGTTTTACCCCACCCGCCTTAGCTGCTGCCGCGAAAATTGGATGGTAATCAATCGTGCCCTGCCCCAGTTCGACAATCGTGGGCTCGTTCACAATCGATGACTCGGCGGTTATGTCTTTGAAGTCCTTTACGTGCAGCATGCTGAAACGATGCGGATATTTGGTCAGATACTCAACTGGATTCGCACCACCCACCACGACCCAGCCACAATCCATCTCCATGGTGACCTTTGCCGGATCGGTAAGACGCAGCAGCTCATCGTAAGGCACCACGCCGTCGATTTTGTGGAACTCCATGGAGTGGTTGTGATAGCCGAACTTGAGACCTGCCGCGCTTACTTTCTCGCCGATCGCATTGAACTGCTCGGCATTCCAGCGCCAGTCTTCCAGGGTGAACCCGGCGGAGGCGTCTTTCGGCTTCCTACCCTTCATCGCCGCCGGGTTCTTGTAGCCCGGGTACGAACAAATGATGTACTGATTGCCTACCTCTTTGCTGAAGGCAATCACTTCGTCTAACTTTTTATGCAAATCGTCGGAAGGGTAATGGGCACTCACCAGGTTTAGCCCAGCGTCGCCCATGGCCTTCTTTACATCGGCCGCGCTGTAGTCGTTGAAGGCCGACTCCACTTCCTTATAGCCGAGAGCGCCAAGCTGTTTGAGCGTACCGGCAAAATCCTGAGGCAGTTGATCGCGCAGCGAAAAGAGTTGCAGGCCAAGCGGCACCTTCAACCTCTGGGCCTGCAGAAGCCCACCCTTGAGAAGGGCAGAACCGTAGACAAGCGAGGCTGCGCCGGCCTTTACAAAATCTCTCCGTGATTGCTTCAAAAGAACACCTCTATTTCTCGATGAGTCCAGAACGTGAAGGTTAAGAGGACAATGCGCAAATTGCAAATGTCAGTCAGGCAGACCGAAGGCGATGATGTTCGGCCCCATGGCCACCGCCACGTACTGTTTGTTGTCGAACAGGTACGTCATGGGGGAAGCATGCGGTCCCTGGCCTGTCTGAAAGCTCCAAAGCGGCTTACCTGTCTTCGCGTCGGCAGCGGCAAATGTACCGTCGTCCGCTCCGTAGAGCACAACGCCGCCCGCGGTGCTGAGTACTCCGCCCCAGCTATCTGCATCCCCGGTTTGCGGAAGCTCCCAAACGGCTTTGCCCGTCTGGATATCGAAAGCCCTGAGTATCCGCGTCCCCGGATGAGCCGGATCACCACTGAAAGAGCCACCCATGTAGTTTTGCCCTTGCTTATAGGGCTCGTCGTTGCGCGTAAAAATGCCGCACTTGTCGTTGGTTTGCACGTAGTACAGCGAGGTGAGTGGATCCCACGAAGCCGAATACCAGTTGGAGGCGCCATTCAACCAAGGGCAGACGACCGTACCCTCATGCGTTGGGGCCTGATTCTCCGCGACGATCGGCCGCCCTTCGGGCGTCAGTCCGGTAGCCCAGGTTATTTTGCTGGCGTAAGGCTTTCCGAGTAGAAATTTTCCGTTCGTACGATCGAGCACATAAAGGAAACCGTTGCGGTTGGCCTGAACCATGAGCTTGCGCGGCTTCCCTTCCCACATGGCATCCACCAGGGACGGCGGCGCCATCGCGTCATAGTCGTGCACGTCATGCGGCGTGAATTGGAAATGCCACTTCAACTTGCCCGTCTTTGGATCGAGCGCAATGACTGAGTCGGTATAGAGGTTATCGCCTGGCCGATCGTCTCCGATCATGTCGTGGCCCGGGTTGCCCACAGGCCAGTAAAGGGTATCGAGTTCCTTGTCGTAGGTTCCCGTCATCCAGGTGGCTCCGCCGGGATGCTCAATCCCGGGTCCCTTCCAGGTTTCTGAGCCGGGCTCGCCAGGTTTGGGCACCGTCCAGAAACGCCAGACTTCCTTGCCTGAAGCCTGATCGTAGGCCGCGACAAAACCGCGCACACCGTCGTCGCCGCCAGCGATGCCAGAAATCACAAGGGGCCCTACAACCAGAGGGGCAGAATTTGCGTTATAACCCAGGTGCCAGTCGACCATCTCCGTCTCCCACATGAGAGCACCGGTGATTCGATTGAGCGCAATGATGTGCGCATGGTCGGTAACCATGAATACCTTGTCGCCCGCCACCGCAACACCGCGGTTCACCCCCAGAGCAGCGAGGCCGCCGATTCCCGAAGTACGCGCGCGCCGATAGTGCCAGATTTCGAGTCCACTGCCGGCGTCGAGGGCAAAGCACTCGTCCGCCGAGCTCACATACATCACGCCTTCCACTACGACCGGCGTAGACTGCGACTCTCTGATTTCGGGTACGGTAAAGATCCACTTTGCTTGCAACTTTGGGGCGTTGGCGCTGGTGATCTGCTTCAAGTCGCTGTAGCGGCTACCGATCGTCTGCCCGTTGTAACTCGGCCAGTCGACCTGCGAGGTGACCATTCGATACTCGCCGGATTCCGTCTTGCGCAGAAGATACAGTTTGTGGTCATCTCCCAGAATCTGCATATCGGTACCGGAGCGGTTCAGCCGGGCGCCCTCAAGCGCTTTGCCGCCCTCAAGCTTCACCGAGGCACGCACGATCGCTGTGCCCCCGAGAGGCTTGAGCGTACGCAGATAACTGATGAGGTTGGTGCGGTCTTGGTCGACGACATCGGGAAAGGCGGGCATGCCGGAGGTCAACAGACCGCTGTGCAGCAGCTTGACCAGTTCGTCGTCGGTTCGCAGGGGCACGCGCTCGATGATGGAAGGCGCAAATTCGCCGCCCATCGCGTTGGTTCCGTGGCACGATGCACAACGGCTAACAAAGATCTGCTTACCCGCTGCTTCGGGAGAGCCCGCAGGCAAGGGTGGGGGTGGTGGTCCCTGCGCCCGGACTGCAGCCGTCGACAAAACTGCCAGAAGTCCGCTTAACATCCATGATTTCAAATTCCCGCCCGTTGTACTGCCCGTTCTACTACGCATGCGATTCCATCCCCTGACTTCATGACACTCCAGAATAATTTGCCTTCCGGCTCGGCACGACAAATGTCAGCGATTCTTTTCGTCAAAGTTTGGTTTAAACATGCGAAGTCATCTCAGGCGTGACTCGGCCTCGGCGATCCACCCGCGACGCAGCAACTCTGGGGGAACACTCGATAGGTAGGGTTTGATGTCGAGGATTGGTGTTCCATCGAGCATATCTACACCGCGAACATGCAGTCGCTCATTCTCGCGGCGAAGCAACGAAACAACCGTGAGCCCGATGGGGTTGGGGCGGCGGGGAGATCGTGTGGCAAACACGCCGTGGGGCCGATCATCGAACGGCGGCGTGCCGATTAACTCAAAATCGGTTGACCGGTCGAATTGCCAAAGCACAAAAAGATGAGAGAACCCTTCAATGTCTGTGAGTCCCACCTGGAACTCTCCGAGGATCGTAAGCACGCCTTCGGCTTCATGCTTTGTATGCAAACCCTTCGGCACTTCACTTGTGTTCTGGTAGGGGCTGGTGACGAATCCAATAGGCTGGGGAGTAAACATCAAAGAGCGCCTCTCATTATCGTGCTGGGTAAATGGATCGGATACGCCTACTGGCGAGGCCTATCGCCCCTTTGCCGCGAACCGGCCCGCCATTCGGTCGACTGCACTGGCCAGGTTAAATCCTTCGACCCGTCGGGCAGGACCGTTGTCAAAACCCAGTTGATGCGCGCCGTAGCATCCTTGAGAACATCTTCCAGCACCGAGTCATTTTGTACCGATGCGGAAAACACGACGGCTGTGAGTGCATTACGAATGTGGTGGTTTACCTCCGCAACGATCATCATCCTCCGTTCGAGCATGATGCGCCTCCGCTTCTCATACATCAGCAACAGATAAGACAGTACACAAGCGATGACGAATGTATAAAAATCGGAGGCATATAGCCGGGAGGCATTGTGAAAAAATCGGTCGACCCCGAACCCACAACCGGCAAGCAGCGCACCGACAAGTACGGCATACAGAACGATGCGGGGATCGAGAACGGAACGCAACGGGCTAGAACGATTCTGTGCCATAACTACCATAGATAATGCTACGCCAGCATCGGCCCTTGGATTGGGCCCTGGATCGGGCCCTGGATCGGCTACTTGATTGGCCCATGGATCTTGCCCGGGACGTGCCCTCGGGACGATGTTCGTGCCCTGTGTTTCCCTAAGATTCAGAACCGGGATTCTGAAGCTGATCTCTTCGTAGTGACAGATGACGCTGCTACGTTACAGAATTTCGGTTGACCAATGGAAATATCGTGGCAAGTCGCGGGAGCATAGTGACACGGAGAGACGACTGCGGGCAATACCCTCTATCGCCCTGGCGATGTGAAACTTGTTCGTTTTCGGTGACGGCGCGGGAGCACGAGAGAAGCTTCGGTTTCCAGGCGCGCTGTCGCTCGAACAAAGAATGGTGTGATCTGCCCAACATTTCGGTTGTTGCACCTTAAAGAGTTTACGTTGAGTCTCTTCGGCCTGGTGTTTCATCTAGTTGAATATGGCAAAAGGTTTGGCTATTTCGGTCCTGGATCTCGTGGGCATGCGGCGCGGGGAGCGGCCAGGGAGTGCCATTGCACGAAGTGTTGAGCTGGCTCGGAAAGTGGAACAGATAGGCTACCAGCGCTACTGGCTGGCGGAACACCACTCGATTGCCGGGCTGGCATGCTCGGCGACTCCGGTTCTGATCGGTCATATTGCAGCGGCCACCAAGTCAATCCGCGTGGGCAGCGGCGGCGTAATGCTGCCCAACCATGCACCACTTGTAGTGGCGGAACAATTTGGAACCCTGGAAGCGTTGTTTCCGGGCCGCATCGATTTGGGCTTGGGGCGCGCCCCGGGTGGTGACTTCGCCACGATGCGCGCGCTCCGGCGGGACTCTCGCCAGACCGGCGATGATTTTCCCATGCTGCTGGAAGAGCTCAGGAGCTACCTCGGGCCCGAAACCCCTGGGCAAGCCGTCAAGGCAATTCCCGGGCAGGGGACGAACGTGCCGATTACTCTGCTGGGCTCAAGCGGATACAGCGCACAATTAGCTGCAACGTTGGGTCTGCCATTTGCCTTCGCAGCTCATTTTGCCCCGGAATATCTATATGCGGCAGCAAGCTTGTATCGAAATCATTTCCAGCCAGGTGCGGAGCGCCGCCAGCCTCACCTGATGGTAGCGGTTCAGGTGATCGCTGCAGAGACCGATGCGGAGGCACAGCGGCTATTCAGCACACCACAGCAACGCTTCTTGCAGCTCATTCGGAACCAGCCGGTCGAGTTGCTACCTCCCGTGGAATCAATGGATTCTCTTTGGCAGGACCATGAGCGTGCAGCCGTCGAAAGCAAGCTGGGTGCGGCCATCGTGGGATCGGATGCAACGGTCAAGAGGAAGATTGAAAAGCTTGTGGAGGAAACAGGCGCCGACGAGCTCATTGTGGTTACCGATACCTACGAACCGGCGGATCGGCTGCGGTCGTATGAGCGAGTTGCCGGTATTGCCAAGACGATTGACATCGAGTCGCCAGTACAGGCAGGGTCTTAACGTTCCGCAAACTCAGGGTTTATCAGGTCAACCGTGATTTGATCACGCTTTTCTGGGTGGGCCACCTTCACTACGGTCCACGCTAAGGTTCAGTCCGGGTGTGCTGGGCGCGAAGCGGTGCTCGCCGCACCGGTGTTAAACCTCGGCCCACTGGCGCAGCAGGTTATGGTAAATGCCTGTCAACTGCACTGCCGCGGGGTTCGATGGCATGTCATGATTGACCCGTTGGGTTGCATTGTCGAGATCGAAGAGAAGAGTACGCTGGGCATCACTGCGAACCATGCTCTGAATCCAGAAAAACGATGAAACTCGCCGTCCACGCGTGACCGGATCGACCCGGTGCAGGCTCGACGAAGGATAGACAACCATATGCCCCAATGGCAGTTTTGCCTTATGAACGCCGTACGTGTCTTCAATGATCAAGTCTCCACCGTCATATTCCTCGGGTGGCGTAAGAAACAGCGTTGCCGATAGATCGCTGCGTACACGATGCGAGCTGCCCTTCACGTGGCGGATTGCATTGTCTACGTGGGTACCGAACGATTGGCCGCCACCATAGCTATTGAAGAGCGGCGGAAACACCTTCATGGGCAAAGCGGCTGAGATAAAGAGTGGATTCTGCCCCAGAGCCGTGAGGATCATGTCGCCGATCTCCATGGCGGCCGGGTGCCCTTCAGGGATCTGCAGATTGTTTTTAGCCTGGGCTGACTGATGGCCGGCGGTCACGCGGCCATCCACCCACTCCGCCGTGGAGAGAATCTGCCGCGCATGTGCGATCTGCGCGGCAGTCAAGACATTGGGAATGGTAATCAACATGGTTTCACTGCCTCTCCTTCAAGGCGTCGTAATGCAGCAGTTCGATCAGAACCTGAAGTTGAGGCCGAATAGACCCGACGTACCCGCTCCCGGCACGATATGCGCCGGATGAATCTCGTCGATATAGTTACGGTTGGCGAGATTGAAGACGTTGACCTGCAGTGACAGGTTGTCACTGAGTGAGTAGCGGCCCATGGCGTTCAGGACCACATACCCTGGCGCCTGCTTCACCAGATGCGTCGTGGGATCGAGCGGAACCGTAGAGCTTGCCGCGCGGCTGTCTACATAGTTGGCGCCGCCGCCGACGGTGAGGCGATGGATCGGTTCATAGGTAGTCCACACGTTGAATAGATTGTTGGGCACATTCGCAAGCCTGTAGCCCACCGAGAGCGGGTAGTACTGCGAATTCACTACCTCACTGTGCATGTAGGTATAGCTGGAGAGAATTTGCCAGTGCGGCCGGATATGCCCGTTCACAACCATCTCGGCTCCATCGACGCGCTGCGTGCCGGCCAGCACATAGAGTAACGAGTTCGTAGGTGAGGCTTCGCGCGCGTTGTCCTTGGTCGTGCGAAACAGGTCCGCTCGCACCGAGAAGCGGGCGTTGTTCAGATCCCACTTGGTACCGATCTCGTACGAGCGATTGAATTCGGGCGCCAGGTTCGCGGTGCCCGTTCCCGCAGGTCCGACGGTGAGCGAAAGAGCCTCAGCCGAAGGATTGAACGACGTGCCGTAATCGAAGTAAACGCTGCTGAAGCTGGTCGGCTTGTAGACCGCGGCGGCCCGCCAACTCGGCTTGCGATCGAGACGGGTCGGATAGGTGATAGCCGGTGCACCCTGCACAGTTGGCCCGCCAGCAACCGCCATGACGGGCGTGGGATAGACGATGCTCTTCTCATCTGTGAGGAAGCGGTCGAAGCGAGCGCCCCCGATCAACTCCCAGTGGCTGCCAAGCTGCATCGTGTCGAGCAGATACAGACCATAGCTGGTGGATGTGACGTGAACATCCGATGCAGGTGCTGAGGTACCGCTGAAACTCTGACTCTCATCGGGTCGCAGAAGGTTCGTCGTAGGAACCGTGTTGATCGTTTGACCCGCCGGGTTGACGTAGTTAAACGTGGGGCGCTTCGGGTCAGACGTTTCACGTCCGCCCTCGGCTCCAATGACCACGATATGGCGCGCGCCAAAGGTCTTGATGTGCGCTGTGGCGTCGAGCTGATCCCACAGCAAACCCTCATTGCTGAAGGTGGCAATCTGGTTGCGATTGACCGCGATCTGGTCGAGTGGAGTGGCGGGCGTAATCGTGCCTGCGGTGGCATTATTTAGCTGCGGCTCAGTGATACGCGCATTGCGCTGGCTATTCGCAAAGCGAATGCTGTTGCGCAGGATCGCCCAGTCAGAGACATCGTGCTCGGCTTTGAGCGTGACCATGTCGACATCAGTCCGCAGGTAATTGCCATCGCGAAAACCGTAGTAGTTGTGGCGCGCTACAGGGGATGGTTGATTGAAGTACCAGGGAATGCCGTAGTCAGGAATGTCGTTCTCAGCGAAATGAAAATAACCGGCCGTAACACGCGTCGCCGTTCCCATGCCCAGGGCCAGCGTTGGTGCTACTCCAAAGCGGCGATTCTCTGTCACGTCACGTTCGGCGACATTAGATTCATGCGCCATGATGTTGAGGCGTACCGCGGCTCCGTGAGCCAGCTTCTCGAGCGGCTGATTGATATCGGCTGCAAAGCGGCGGGTAAAGTCGGTGCCCAAGTCGCCTTCGCCAACGATGAACGGATGATCCACCGGCGTCTTGCTTTCCTGGTTAATCACGCCGCCCGTGGATCCGCGACCGAAGGTAACGGAGGATGGCCCCTCCAGCACTTCGACTTCCTGGTAGTTGAACGGATCGCGATAGTAGCTGCCGAAATCGCGTATGCCATCGAGGAAGATGTCGTTGCGCGCGGTAAAGCCGCGCAGCGTGAGATTGTCGCCCTGGGATCCTCCCTCACCCGCGGCCAGGCTGATGCCCGGTGCATTGCGTAGCGTGTCGCGCAAAGTGGTTGAACCCTGTTCATGAATGGTTGCCTGGGAGATGGCGGTGATGGATTGGGGCGTATCAAGCATCGGTACCGGATAACGGTCGAGGCTTAGTTCCGCGGCAGAGTCACTCACGGTTACAGATTCACTGGCTCGTACCGATATGTTCACCTGACCGGTACTGTCGAACTGGTAGGAGAGACCCGTGCCTGCCAGCAGAGCCCGCAGCGCCTGATCTTCTGTGTAGAGACCGTGGGCACCCGGAGATTTGAAGCCGGCCAGCGTGTCAGCCGGGAGTGAAAATGTAACCGCGATTCCGCTTTCGCGCTCGTATGCCTGCATGGTGACGTCGAGTGGACCGGCCGGAATATCCAGCCGCCTGACCGTGAGGTTTTGTTCCTTGCCATTGCTATTAGGCGCGGTCGCATTTTGTGCCCAGGCGGGTATCGCCCTGGTCATCGAAACGGCTGCGTAGGCGGCTACGGTACCTACTGCTAGCCATGCCTTCCCTCTACGGGAACTGTCGATCATGCTGCTGCTCTGCCTCGCGTGACCAGTTAGCCGGATTTTGACCGGCCACCGGCTTGAAAGGGCATCGGCAGAGACCTATAGTAGGGTCATCCGCGGCTGCCAAGTCGTGGGTTTCCCGGGTCCTCGCATCTCTCGGCAAGAGGTTTGTGCGGGGACTCGGGGTTAGTTTCGATGTCCGACCGAATCGGTCTTATTTAATATACGATCAAGTCGGTCGCACATCAAGTTGTTCTCCAGATTGGGATGTGAAAATCAGTGAAATTGTGGGGGAAAGTTTCCGCAAGCTTGCAGCCTGGGCCGCTTCGCCTCAGAATCGGAAGCGTCACGGGTAAGCAGACCGCTTATTTGGGGCTTGTGCTTTAGGCGCCCGTTTGGGCGCGCGCTTTTGCCAAAGGAGTTGGGCGGATGAAAGAAAATCGCATTGGATTGGTTGGGCTGGGCGCGATGGGATCCGGCATGGCCGGCTCTTTAAGGCGCGCAGGCTACACCGTCTATGTGTTCGACGTACGCCGCGAGGCGGCTGAAGCCTTTGCCGCCGATGGCGGCGTAGCCTGCAAGAGCGCGGCCGAAATGGCCGCGGCGTGCGACATCGTGATCAGCGTCGTGGTAAACGCAGCACAGACCGAATCAGTGTTGTTTAGCGACGGCGGTGCAGCCGCGAAGATGAGGGCCGGTAGCGTCTTCGTGATGTGTTCAACGGTAGACCCCGCCTGGTCGATTGCGCTCGAAAAGCGCTTGGCGGAACGAGGCATTCTGTACCTCGATGCACCGATCTCCGGCGGCGCAGCCAGAGCAGCCAAGGGCGAGATCACCATGATGACGTCCGGCCATCCGGACGCGTATGCCAAAGTGGGTGGAGCTCTCGATGCAATGGCGGCGAAGGTGTATCGCCTGGGTGGAGCTGCCGGCAATGGCAGCAAAATCAAAATCATCAATCAGCTTCTGGCAGGGGTACACATTGCCGCGGCTGCGGAAGCGATGGCGCTCGGCCTGCGCGAGGGGGTCGACCCGGCAGCCCTGTATGACGTGATCACTCATAGCGCCGGCAATAGCTGGATGTTCGAGAACCGTATGGCTCACGTGCTGGCCGCGGACTACACGCCGCTCTCGGCGGTAGACATCTTCGTCAAGGATCTCGGCTTGGTGCTCGACACGGCGCGCTCCAGCAAGTTTCCCTTGCCCCTGGCCAGCACTGCGCACCAGATGTTTCTGCAAGCAGCAAGCGCAGGCTATGGCCGCGAAGACGATTCGGCAGTGATCAAGATATTTCCAGGGATCGAATTACCCGAGGCGCCCTGAGCCGGGCACGCGTTGACTCCCATCCTGCAAAAGCCGGCAGGAACTTATCCAGGTGTTGCCCAACCATCAGGCTGCCAGGGATCCTGGCAGCCTGATTTTCGCTCTTGTCATCCTGGCAACTAGTTTGTGGGCAGGACGATGATGTTTTGCACTCCGTTCACCGAGTATGGGTGAGCCTGTGACCAGGGTTGCGCTGGTTGGCGTAACCGTGAAGACGCGCAGCTTTTGATCTCCACCTGGGCTGATGACGTAGAGGTGGTTGCTGTTATCCCAGAACATCAACCCCGGTGTTGGTGTCGTGGGAAAGAAGCTGTGATTGTTGAGGATACCCGTGTAGCGGGTGATGGGGCTACTTCCGTTAAAGTGGAAGATCTCCAGCCCTTCGGCGCCGGCCACCTCCAGTAGCTTGCCCGAGGGAGACATGGCCAGCGTGCTGCCAGTTGCCCATGGCATTTCCGGGAACAAGAGAAGAAAAGACCGCTTAGGTCTGAAATGCGACGAGCGTATTACCATTTCTTGGACACGCTCGATTGCTTTCCAGGAGAAGATTTGGAATAGGAACGAGTAGCCGACAAATCGCCGACACTCCCGATTCCCAAACACCTCATCGCTTTCACCCGCCAAGGCGCGCGATACACGCCCAGCAGGCTGTAACGGAGGCACAGTTGAATCGTCACTTCGTATGCATTTCGCTCGCACTCGCCGTCAGTCCTATCTGTTCGGGCCAGTACGGCAGTCCGATTGCTCGCGTTAAGGATGCTCCCTTTTCTGCGGAGGTGCGGGGATGGAGTACGTCTCCTGATTCTTCGGACACATGGGCGGAGGAAATCGGTCGGACGGCTGGCGGGAGCATCTACTATGCCCCAATCGATCCGGCCGATGAAACTAAAGGCCCCGTCAGAGCTATCAGCATTCATGACGCTCCCAGTAATTGCAGTGTCACTATTAGCCCCTATCATCGGGCACTCACCACAGGAGCTACAAGCCGGGGCAGGGATGGGTTGAGTATTAACCTCGGTATAGACGCCGTGTCCGCATGGCCGACCCGGACCATCGAGGATATCCGCAATGGAAATTTCCAGGAACAGGAAATTTACCGCAGGACCCCGCAAACCTCCGATTCCGACGGGGAAAATCATCGCACCGCTCTTGGCGAGAAAATCGCTGACGGAACGGCGATCTTCGGCTCTCGTTATGAGCGCACGCATGATTCGGAAACAGAATTGGTCGAAGAGCGTTGGGAATCGGAGCTGGGGTTTCGCTATAGCGAGAGCCGGTCAAATACCAACCAACCGAGCAGCTGGGGCTATCGCGTGACCAGCCTGAAAAAGTTCGAGCCTCCGGCTGAGCGGTTCGCCCTACAGGGAAAATTTTTCCCGCCGACGCGCGCGCTGATAGATGCAAAGACCCTGTTTGTTCCAGAGTTTCATAGCCAGGAGAAGCTTCGACAACAAATTGAATCGATCCTGACCTCGTCCGGACGCTTCACCATCGTCCCCGGTGCAGATGTTGCCGATCTGGTTATTCGATTTGAGACCAGCGCAATTCAAAATGGCACCGAACCCCTTACCTACTTCTCGATGAGCTTTCGAGAGCTGGGCAGCCATGAACAATACGTGGGCGATGTCCTCATGATTTCGCTTCATTTCAAGGGCAATTTGGACGGCTCGGCCGATGCGCCCGTCGTGAAAACGTGCTTTGCCAATCTGTGGCAGCAAGTTGAAAACCTGCAACCGCCCCAAGATTCGGCCGGCAAGCGGTTCTGAGCGAGGGGCTACGAGATTCCGGTCGAATAACGAGCTACTCTTCAGTTCCCAGTAATCTCCTGAATATGCGGGGCCCACTTAGGCGCAGATCGTACGCTCTTGAGGACATGTCTGGATGAACGCAATGCAAACGTGGACATAGAATGCTCTGTCTTGGCGCCGAATGCCCACGCCACGCCTGTTGTCTGCGTATGCGCTTTGAGTTTGTCGCGCACTGAGTCCGCTCCCGCCCCCCCTGAGCCGGCCCGTTTGGGCTAAGAAGCTTTTGTGACGGAGACTGTTTTTTGACTCGAAACAGCGAGCGAAGCCAGGAGAGCTACCAGCGTGAACACGCATGCGACCCCAACAAAGGCTGTTCCAAATCCCTTTGCGTACACAACGAAGCCGATGAGCGCGGGACCGGCCAGAATTCCGGCGTAGCCAAAGGTTGAGACGAATGAGATGTTGCTACCTAGTCTGCCGCCGGCCTCGGAAGCAACGGAGTATATGAGCGGAATCAGATTAGCTGCACCCAGGCCAATCAATGCAAAGCCAAATAACGATCCGGCAGGATGAGCGAAGTGCGTCACCCATAAGAACCCACTGGCCGCAATGAGCGAGCCTGCGGCCATGGTCCCCTTGCGCCCAAGTTTTTGGATGATCAGGTTCCCGCTGAGCCGGCTGCACGTCATCGCAATAGAAAAAATGGTGAATCCTATGCCCGCGTTTTTTTCGATCATTCCTGCCTTCTCGACAAGGAACACCGCACTCCAGTCGAGCATTGAGCCCTCGGCAAGGGCGGTCAAGAATGCTAAGAGCGCGAGGAAGAGGACGTAATTGTGTGGCCAGATGAAGAGTTTGGTCGCGTGTGGGTGGTGGTCGCCGTAGGGCAGCAAGGCGGAGTTTGCACGCAACAGGAGTGCGACGAGAAGTAGCACGATGATGAGAGCGCCGGCTCCGGCTGGTGTGTTCAACCACAAAAGTGCGCTCATCATGAGGGCGCCCGCAAGGCCACCGACACTGTAGAGGCCATGAAAGCCTGACATCAGGTTTTCGCCACTGTTCTTTTCAACCAAAGCGGCCTGGACGTTCATGGCAACATCGATCGCCCCAATGGAAGCTCCAAAGAGAAACAGCGAGCATGCAAGAAGAGTGGATGAAGGCGCCATGGATACAGCTAGCAGGCTTAGAAAAATTGCCGCTGCGGAGATCTGAATGAGGCGTTTGCAACCGTACCGGCTCGTCAGCGTTCCTATCGTCGGCATGGACAGAATGGACCCCAATCCAAAACACAACAGAAGAAGACCGAACTGGCGATCGTTCGCGTGTACGCGCGCTTTCGCATAGGGCACCAGGGGAGCCCAGGAGGATTGTGCGATGCCGCAGAGCAGAAAGATGAGTCTCGTGGCTCGACGCGCAGGGGCGCCCGGTGTTTGCATTTCCATCGTGCCCGGCTTCGTCTCCCCTGTTGCAATGAAAGTTGTCGTCCTTCTATCGAGGTTCATTGTGGTGGTGAACTCCAAGTGGTTTTTCTTGAAAGAATCACATGCGCGGTTGTGGCGAGTGCGGTGAAGCAATCCGGGTGGGTCTTGATCGAGGTGACAATTCGATTTGAGTACGAATTCCTGCGAATGACAAGATCAGGTTAAACCAGATCCATCTCACTTTTGACCCACCACAAAAGCCCGGGTGGCCCATTCAAGCCTGGTTCTGGCTTGAGTGGGGCAAAGATGGCCTGCGCAGTAAGGGGATATCTGCCCTGGAACGAAAGCAAGGGCATAGGCTACTGTGCGAGTAGAACTGTGGGCAGTGAAAGAACTTCCAGCCGGACAGCTGCTGAACCCCACTCAAGCCAAAAAACGGGCTTGAATGGGCCACCCGGGCTTTGTTGGCATCGCATCCTCTGGGGGGCAATCGACAAGCGCACCATGTCCTTCCTCGATCTTGCTGCTCTTGAGCACATCCGCAGTGAGGATGCGCGGGAGGGTAAGCGGCCGACGTTGCGAATGTCTTGATACCATCTTGGTTGACCATGGCCGCTCCTTCTGTTTTTCCTATCCTGCGGGGCGCTCCTCGCGAGGCTCTCGCTCACGAATCGTTTTCGGCTTCTCGGGAACTTGAAGGGAAGTTACGCCTGCGCGTGCGGGGTGAGGTTCGCTTCGATGAGGCTTCGCGGGCTCTCTACGCTACCGACTCCTCAAATTATCGGCAGGTTCCCATTGGGCTGGTCGTTCCTCTCGATGAGGCGGATGTGGTCGCTACCGTCGCCATTTGCCGGGAGATGGGTGCTCCCGTGCTGTCGCGTGGGGGCGGTACGAGTCTTGCCGGCCAGTGCTGCAATGTTGCCGTCGTTCTGGACTTCTCGAAGTATATGCACGGCATTGTTGAGCTGGACGCGGCGCAGAAGTTTGCCCGCGTGCAGCCCGGCATTGTGCTCGACCGGTTGCGGGATGCGGCCGAGGTGCATGATCTGACGTTTGCTCCCGATCCGGCTACGCATAGCCGGTGCACACTCGGCGGCATGATCGGCAACAACTCCTGTGGCGTTCATGCGCTCATGGGGGGCAAGACGGTCGATAATATCGAGTCGCTCGACATCCTCTTATATGACGGTACGCGGATGACCGTAGGCGCTACGACAGAAGAGGAGCTGCAGGCGATCATCGCCGGCGGCGGTCGCCGGGGCGAGATCTATGCCGGGCTGGCTCGTCTTCGTGACAAGTATGCGAATTTAATCCGGCAGAAGTTTCCGAAGATTCCTCGGCGCGTTTCGGGATACAACCTCGATGAACTGCTGCCGGAAAACGGATTTCACGTTGCTCGTGCCCTGGTGGGTGCTGAGGGCACTTGCGTTACGGTGCTGCAGGCTCGCTGCGCGCTCAAGCATAGTCCGCAGCATCGCCGTTTGGTGGCGCTCGGTTTTGGAGACCCCTTTATTGCCGCCGATCATGTGCCGGCGGTGCTTGCGTACAAGCCGATCGGGCTCGAAGGTTTCGATGGGCTGTTGGTCGACTACATGCTTCGCAAGAAGTTGGCGGTTGACGATGTGCTGCTGCTGCCTGAAGGTCGCGGATTTCTGTTGTGCGAGTTTGGGGCCGACTCCGCAGAGGAAGCGGACCGGATCGCGGAGACGTTTACGCAAGCAGCGCGGGCGTTTGGGAAGACCTGTACGGTGCGGGGCTATAGCGATGCGGAAGCCCGCCGCGTCTGGCATGTGCGCGAGTCGGGCCTGGGCGCTACGGTGTTTGTTCCCGGGGAAAAGAATGGGTGGGAAGGGTGGGAGGATTCCGCTGTTCCACCAGACCAGCTGGGCAGCTACCTGCGAGAACTCTACCAGTTGCTCGAGCGTTACGAATACAAGACTCCGATGTATGGGCACTTTGGCCAGGGTTGCGTTCACCTGCGCATCACCTTCGATCTGGAATCAGCGGCAGGCATCGCCAAGTATCGATCGTTTATCGATCAGGCGGCGGATATCGTTCTGAAGCATGGCGGATCGCTCTCGGGTGAGCACGGTGATGGGCAGGCGCGCGGCATTCTGCTGCCAAAGATGTATGGGCCGGAGTTGATACAGGCTTTCCAGGAGTTCAAGGCGCTTTGGGACCCCACGAATGGGATGAATCCGGGCAAGATGATTGACCCGGTACGGGTTTACGATGCGGTCGATAACCTTCGCCTGGGGGCTGACTACCAGAATAAGAAGGTGGATACATGGTTCCAGTTTCCGCAGGACCCGGGAGGGTTTGGCGAGGCTACGCTGCGCTGCGTCGGCGTGGGCGCTTGCCGGAAGCAGGACAACGGGACCATGTGCCCAAGCTATATGGCTACGCGGGAGGAGAAGCACTCCACCCGCGGACGAGCTCACCTGCTCTGGGAGATGGTGCAGGGCCAGGTAATCACCGATGGCTGGCACAACGAGGGAGTGAAAGAAGCACTCGATCTTTGTCTCTCTTGCAAGGCCTGCAAGACAGAGTGCCCGGTGAATGTGGATATGGCTACATGGAAGGCCGAGTTCCTTGGCCACCACTACAAGGGCCGCTTGCACCCTCTGCAGCATTACCTTTTCGGGTTTATGGACAAGTGGGCGCAGATGGCATCGATCGCTCCTTCGCTGGCAAATTTGCCGATGAAGACTCCGGGGTTGAATAGTTTCGTGAAGGCGGTTGCGGGGGTAGCGCAGCAACGCGCCTTGCCGGAGTTTGCTCCGCGGAGTTTTCGCTCGCAATATCGCAAGATGGCCGGGGGTACGGGAGCAGACGCGGCTCCCGTGATGCTTTGGCCGGATACATGGAATAACTATTTTCATCCTTCGGTGCTGGGGGCCGCGCATGAGGTGCTGGGTGCGGCGGGATTCGCGGTGGAGTTTCCGAAGCAGCATATTTGTTGCGGACGGCCACTTTATGATTTTGGGTTTCTCGATCAGGCTCGCGATTATTTGCAGAAGATTCTGCGCGTATTCGGGCCCAAGATCGATGCTGGGTTGCCGGTGGTGATGCTGGAACCTAGTTGCGCGAGTGTGTTTCGTGATGAGTTGCTCAATTTCTTTCCCAAAGATGAGCGGGCGCAGCGGTTGGCGCAGCAGACATTTTTGTTGAGTGAGTTTTTGGTCAAGAAGGCGCCGGCATACAAGCCTACGCAGTTGCCTGACCGGGAGATTGTGCTCCATGGGCATTGCCACCATAAAGCGCTGATGGGGATGGGGGATGAGGTTGCCCTGCTGCGGGCTACGAACGCGAAAGTAAAGATGCTGGATTCGGGGTGCTGCGGGATGGCGGGGCCTTTTGGATTTGAGAAAGACAAGTTTGAGGTTTCGCAGGCGCTGGGGGAGCGGGTGCTGATGCCGGCGGTTCGGGCGGCGGCGGCAGAGACGATTGTGGTGAGTGATGGGTTTAGCTGCAGGGAGCAGATTCGGCAGAATTCGCCTCGGCATGGGGTGCATTTGGCGGAGGTCTTGGCGGGGCGGTGTTGAGGGGTGGCGAACGCATCGGTGCCCATATCTCACTAGAAATGAAAGAGATATGGGACACTCGGAAGCCGGTGGCTGGGACGGGAATACCTCATAAAGATGGGTTGGGTCACGAATTAGGTAGGAACAATTGGAGTCGGCCTGTATGCTGGTACAAGTACTTGTACCGCTTCGGCTTGCGTCCTATCTTCCTGAGCCTGAGTCCCTTTTGAGTTTACTTAACCTGGATTGTGTGAGGCTCTATGCGCTCTGAACTGGTTTATTCTGCAGGACTTAAGATCGAGAATCGGTTTCTTCTGGCTACTGTTGCAATCAAGGCCGTTCGCAAGCTGCATATCAGCACCACCCGCACGGAAGATACCGCGAATGTCGTGTTTGTCGACGTGGCCGCAGGCCGTTATACCGACGTCAGCATGCCGGAGATTGTGCCCCAGGCAGCGATGGACTCCCTGATCGTCGATCCCTTCGTCGTTTCCGCAGCTTAATCCTTCGCTTTCTGAAAAGCCTCCCTTGCCCTGAGGACTTTACGAGGGGGAGGCTTTTTGGCGTTTCCTCTGTTTTATTCGCTATTCAGTAATTGGGGCAGCGTCTGCCGGTGCTTCGGCTTGCGGCTGTGTTCCCTCTTCTGATCATCGATGATGACGCGCTCAGGCCTCGGCTGGCCTACGCGGTCGCGGGCGTTGGCCTTGACGGCTTTCACGATTGAGAATTTTTCCGGACGCCGTTTTCGTTTTGCCATCTACTCGGCCTTTCCTATGAGCTGCTCAGGGTAGGGGTTGTCACTTCCCTACTCAAGTATGGAATACTTCTTAAGGTTTGAGGCGCCCGGAATGGTGCGGCGCCAGGAGAGAAGGGCCCATGGAAGAACGCGACTTCTTCGACGAAAAGACGGAACAGCGGAAACATACGTTGACTTGCCCAAATTGCGGCAAGGCCGAGGAATATGAGGTGGCATGGCTGGTGCGGCGCAAGAAAGCGCAGCTACCAGGCAGGGCCGATGAACGGGACCGCGCGCGCTTCGCCAAGGCCCAGTCCTACATGGTTCGCAAGGATGATGTGGTCGGCTGCAAGAATATTCGCTGCCGCAAGCGCTTTGAGGTATCAAGCCTGCAGTCGGTTGCGTTCATTTAGCCATTATGAAAATTCTCGTTTGCATCAAGCAGGTACCGCAGAAGGATGCCCCGCTGAAGCTGAATGAGGCCGGTACCTGGATTCGCGAAGACGTGTCCTATGAAGTGAACGAGCCGGACGCGTTTGCGCTCGAAGAGGCTCTTCGGCAGAAGGAAAAGCACGGCGGTGAGGTGGTGGTCGTCACCGCCGGCCCGGCTCGGGCGCAGCAGGCGCTTCGGGAAGCGCTGGCCAAGGGTGCGGATCGCGCGATCCATCTGGAAGATGACCGCTTCGCGACACTCGATGCGGCGAATGTCGCGCGGGCCCTGGCCGCCTCGATTGAAGGCGAGACGTTTGACCTGATCGTGACCGGGTTGCAGTCGGACGATTTTGGTTTTGCTCAAACGGGCGTTTTGCTGGCTGAGGTTCTGGGGTGGCCACATGCCACCATCATTATCGGAATCGAGAAAACGCAGAGCGGCCTGCGGTTGAAGCGCGAGCTGGAAGCCGGGCGGTATCAGCATGTGGATGTTGCCTTGCCCGCCGTGCTGACCATCCAGAGCGGTATTAACAAGCTGCGCTACGCCACGCTGATTGGGATCAAACAGGCGAAGATGAAACCGTTGCGCAAGGTGACGTGGGATGAGGTCGCTCCGAAGTTGAGCAAGAACCAGCAGCAGGTTGAGCGGCTTTATGTGCCGGTGAAGCAGAAAAAGACCCAGATGCTGGAGGGTTCGGCGGCTGAGGTGGCGAAGCAATTGGTGGAGCGATTGAAGAATGAGGCTCGGGTTATCTAGGGGTTGGTGACGAGTGAAGGCTCTTGCCCACTCCCAACTTCCTTTGCCGACGGAGAGAACCGCAGGCCGCTCCACTTTGCTTCGAGGATCATTCCTCTTCAACCGCCAAGACCCTTGGACCAAGAGTGGGCTTTCGCCCCGGATGCAACATCTCGTACAATTCAGCTATACGCAACAGTCCTACGCACGAGGGAAAAACGGCATGGCGAACACACTGATTCCGGTTGAAGAACGGAATTTGACCCCCCGGCAGGTCGAAGTACTCGACAAGCGCAGAAGCCGTGGCTTTTTGTTGATGGTCATCTCCGGTCAATTCGGCATCATCTCTACTTTGTTGCTGCTCTGGCTGGTGCAGGACTTAACGTACTCTCCGGGATGGGCTCACCCCGTTGCCTACTACTTCGCCTTTGCTGTCTGCGTTTCCGGCATTGCCGGCCTCACGGGCGCGTACTTGCGCCGCGGGGCGCCTGAGTTTTAGTCTGGGTTCGCAAAAAAGGCAGTGATGGCAGAGCGCATCCTCGTAGTCGCGGAGCAGCGAGAAGGGCAGCTAAACCGCGTCTCGCTCGAAACACTCGCCGCCGCCCAGGCGATTGGCAAAGAGACCGGCTGGCCGGTTGCTGTGGTTTTGCCGGGCTACCAGACCTCTGCGCCAGCGCAGGAGCTCGCGGGCTACCAGGTTGAAAAAGTCTATGACCTACAGGCCGCGTCGCTTGAAGCCTACACCTCTGACGCTTATGTGGATGCGCTGAAGGCGTTTCTGACCGAACAGCAGCCCGCCTTGGTGCTCTTTCCCCATACTTATCAAGCGCGTGATTTCGCTCCTCGGCTGGCACTGGCCCTGGACCGCACCCTGATTTCCGATGCCATTGGGTACAAGTACGAAAACGGAAAGCTGCTGTTTACCCGGCAGATGTTCCAGGGAAAGTTTGTAGCTGATGTGGCCTTTACGGGACCGGGGCCATGGCTGGCGACTCTGCAGATTGGCGCGTATCGCGCGGATCAGGCAGTGACGGGGACAGCGTCCGTTGAAAAGGTAGAAGCAGCCGCTCCACCGATGCTGCGTATTACGCCGCACGAGGTGTTCCAGGAAACGAAGCAGGCGGTCGATCTCTCACAGGCAGAGGTCATTGTGGCCATCGGCCGCGGCATCAAAGAACAGAAGAATGTAGCGATTGCAGAGGACCTGGCGAAAGCGTTGGGTGGTGAACTGGCGGCGTCGCGGCCTATTTGCGATAACGGCTGGTTGCCGTTGGAGCGGCAAATTGGCAGCTCGGGCCAGACCGTCGCACCGAAGCTGTATGTGGCTCTGGGCATCAGCGGCGCGATTCAGCACATCGTCGGGATGAAGGGGGCGCGTACGATTGTTGCGATCAACAAGGATGTAGAAGCGCCGATTTTCGAGATCGCCGATTATGGCATCGTGGGCAATCTGTTCGACGTCGTTCCCGCACTGACGGAAGAGATCAAAAAAGCCAAGGTCTGAGCTGCCTGCTTGTCGAAAAATCTGCTCTATCGTGAAGGCCGACTCAACAAACGTTATGAGGGATGTGAAGCGCCACCGGTCATCTCGTTGCGTTTTTTCGCCCAGGTTGGGCCATAAGTCGATTGGAGCTCCCAGATGATTCACTTCCGGCAACCAATCGAGGGCATCGAACGGCCGCGGATGGAAGCGGATGTCGTGATCGTTGGTGGTGGCCCTGCCGGCATGGCCTGCGCTCTGCGTTTGTCGCAGTTGATCGATGCGCATAATGAGCAGCTTGCCCTCAAGGGATCGACCGTTCCCCCTCTTTCCAAAGAAAACATTTACGTCCTCGAGAAAGCCCGCGAGGTTGGCCAGCATTGTCTTTCGGGAGCCTTGCTCGATCCACGTTCCATGCGTGAGCTGTTGCCTGGATTTGAGGCGGAGGCCCCGCTCGACGCTCAGGTGATCAAAGAATCGGTTTACTACCTGACCGGGAAGGGCCATTACAAGTTTCCCATTGTGCCGCCTCCTCTGCGCGACCATGGAAACTATGTCATCTCCATCAACAAATTCGTAAAGTGGCTGGCGGCCAAAGTCGAAGCTGCGGGGATCACGATTTTTACCGGCTTTGCAGGCAGCGAGTTGCTGTTCGATGCCGAGGGTGTTGCCGGTGTGCGTACCGATGATAAGGGCGTAGATAAGCAGGGGCAGCCCAAGGCCAACTTTGAGCCTGGATACGATCTACACGCCAGGATCACGATCCTGGCTGAGGGCGCACGCGGATCGTGTACCAGGCAGTTGATTGAGCGGTTCTCGCTCGAAAACCCTGAACATGCGCAGACGTATGGCGTGGGCATCAAGGAGTTATGGGAGATTCCTGCGGGCCGTGTGGCCAAGGGCGAAGTGATTTATACGCTGGGCTATCCGCTCACGTGGCAGGAATATGGCGGCGCCTGGATTTACGGCATCTCGGACACCCTGGCTTCGGTTGGGTATGTGGTGGGGCTGGACTATCAGGACCCGCGGGTCGATCCGCACCACGTGTTTCAGTCGTTCAAGCAGCATGGGCTGGTGCGGCCTTTGCTTGAAGGCGGCAAGATGGTGCGGTATGGGGCAAAGAGCCTGCCTTATGGCGGGTGGCTGACGATGCCCAAGCTGGCGGGCAAGGGATGGATGATCCTGGGCGACTCGGCCAGCCTTCTGAATTCGCAGAGATTGAAGGGGATTCATCTCGCGATCAAGAGCGGGATGCTGGCGGCGGAGACTGCTTTTGAGTCGATGCTGGTGGGCGATGACTCGAGCACGGCGCTTGGCGCTTATCAGAGCCGGGTCGAGGGTAGCTGGATTAAGGAAGAGCTGTACCCGGTGCGTAATTTTCACCAGGGGTTTGATAAAGGTCTGCTACCAGGACTGTTACGTAGCGGCATGCAGCAGGTTCTGGGCGGGAAGAATCCTGGTCCTGACTACACCAACCATGCCGGATACACGAACATGCACCACCTGGATAATATTGGACGATCGACCTATGGGCGCGAGGCTTCGCTGGGTCCGGCTAAGGGCGATGGAAAGCTTACGTTCGACAAGTTGACCGATGTGTATCACTCGGGGACTCGTCATGAGGAGGATCAGCCGGTCCACCTGGTGATCAAGGATACGGATATTTGCAACAACCGCTGTACGAATGAGTTTGGCAACCCTTGCCAGCATTTTTGCCCGGCAGCAGTTTATGAGATGGTCGAGGGTGGAGCGACGGGGAAGCAGATTCACATCAACTTCACCAACTGCGTGCATTGCAAGACGTGCGACATTATGGATCCGTATCAGATCATTACCTGGGTTCCTCCTGAGGGCGGGGGCGGACCCAATTATGACGGGATGTAGTGGTGGTTAAGCAGTTTTCCTTCTGCGTTTGGTTGGGACGGGATCGCTAGTCGTGTTCGGGGCCCAGGGGTAGGACGGCTACAGACTTGAAGTAGACGATGTCTTTGGCGCTGTGGTTTTGCAGGCCGATCCAGCCTTTGTCGGGGCGCACACCGCGGTCTGGCTCGAAATCGAATTTCTTGGGCGGGACGGGCTGGCCCTCAATGTAGTCCGTTACCTTTACTTCGTTGACAAAAACCTGGGTTCTTGGTCCCCTCAAGCGGATCAGCATCGTGTTCCATTGGGGTCCGGGCTTGCCTGGCTCGGCCAGCGGCTTCGTCAGAGAGTAAAGCGTTCCGGTCACGTGATAGTTGTCCTCCTTGCTCAGGTCCGGGCGGTTGTCGATTTGGACCTCGTAGCCGCGGTTTACGGGCATCCAAGGCTCGGTCGGCGCAGAAGGTATGCGGATGAAAACGCCGGAGTTATCGTTTTCATCCTTCATCCGGTAAACAACTTTGATCTCGCAGTCACCAAAGGGGCCCCCGGCCCAGTACAGCAGGCCCATGCCGCCCTGTGTTTTCAGAAGTCCGTGCTCGACGGTGAAGCTTCCGGGCCCTACGTGCTGCCAGCCCTTGAGGTCGTGTCCGTTGAACAGCTTCTGCCAGCCAAGCTGCTTTGCCGGAGCCAGGGCAGTAGCTCCGGCGAGAATAAGTAGCGGGAAAACGTGTGGCTTTTTCATGGGTTCCCTTCGCGGCGAATCGTCCAGAGAGGCGGCTCTGTGAGTCTAAATCATCCGGCAGTGGCAAAGGATTGGTGTTACAGCACGATTTTGCGTGTAACATTCCCTTGCGCGTGGGGTGTTCAAGAGACACTCGCTGAAGGGGGCGAAGCCATGAGTGGCAGCGACCTGTTACTTACCTGTAGCGACTGCGGTCAGGAATTCGTTTTTACAGCCGGTGAACAGCAATTTTTCCAGGAGCGCGGCTACTCCTCACCACGCCGCTGCAAACCTTGCCGCCAGGCCAAGCAGGGCGCGGGTGGTGGTGGATCCCATGCGTCCCACGGCGGTGGTGGTGGCTATGGAGGCGGCGCGGGCGCCGGCATGAGCACGGGGACGACCGTGGTGTGCGCAAGCTGCGGGCAAACAACGACGGTTCCGTTTGAGCCGCGTGGCGACCGTCCGGTCTATTGCAAGGCCTGCTACAAGCCGAAACAGGGCGGCGGTGGCGGTGGCTACGGTGGCGGCCGGGATGGCCGCAGCAGTGGCGGCGGTGGCCGAGACAGCCGGGGCGGCGGCGGCGGCGGTGGCAACCGGGATCGCAAGCGCTACTAGCCCTTGAGTGCTACGCCCAGCCTGTTTCGCAGGTTTCTGAGGTGGAATCGCTTGGAACCTGATCCCGCCTCATCTCTATCCGGGGATCTTCCGGGTCCAGATCTGTCTGATCCAGAGCTGTGAATTTCCGTATTTCCCTGCACACGACATCGGGAGCCAGGGTGCAACCCGGTTCTCCGGTGGCGGTAGCCGGATAGTTGTATGTTGCCTACATCTAGCAGCAAGCATACTGCTCCTGAGGGTGCAAGACATGGAGCAGGTTTTATTGGACATGTTTGAGCAGGCGCGGAAGCTGGTCGTCGAAACAGACCGCAGGCTGGCAGAAGAAGATGATCGGCTGCGAGAAAAAGAGCGGGAAGCGAAGATGCTGGAGCTTTCTGCCCAGATCGAAGCAGCCTTCGATTTCACCAGCAAGGAAAAACTGGAACTCGACCCGCGACTGGATTTTCAGAACGGCAAACCAACCGTCGAATTTATAGTGCGCAGTCTGCGGGTCATTTTCGTGATGGCGCCGCAGCCGGAGGACATCTGGACGCTCTATGCGCTGGAAGACGGGCGCGAACCGCAGTTGCTGGGCGAGTTCAAGGGCGGCACCAAGAATGACGCGGCGTCGAGGCGGCTTGCGGCCGCTCGCATCGTCACGGCGATTGGCAACTTTTCGCAAAAGGGTCAACCGCTTCCCGGCAAGAAGCCCGTGCAGCCGGATCACTCCGGGCGGTGGCAAGATACGTCGGCGCCGATCGAGACCCAGGAGCGGCGCGAGCCGACTTATGGCACGATGGGCAAGTTTTTGGGGTACTAAAGCCCCCTGCAAGATCCCTCCCCCGGGGAAGAACGCCGTAAAGCAAACTCCCCCGCCGGAGAGTCGAGGCCCACAAGGCCCTGGCTCTCCGGGTTTGCTTTTTAGGTGAAGATTAAGATGGGTGCGGAGGTAGACCGTCATGCATGCACACGCCCTGGGCTCGGGAGATGAAAGTCCATTTGTGGTGCCGGCCTTTGCCGATGACAAACGAGCGTGCCCGCGACATACCGTGATGCATTTGGCCCTGCTGTTCGTCTTGCTAGGATGCAGCCTTCCCGCGAGGGCTCAGAACGGCAAGCAGCAGCGCAATGCGGATCTGGCGTACAAGGCAGAAATGGATCGAGATGTGAATGCGTGCCCGGAAGCACAGACGCGGACGGACCAGGACGTTTGTCTCAACGACGCGCGGGTGGAGACTTACAAGAACTACACGGCGTTTTTTAATGCGCTGCGGGAAGCGCTGATTCAGAGTTCGCCCAATGATGACAATGCTCTGGCGCTCGATCAGACAGAAGTGACCTGGGAGAAGTATCGGGTGGTTGCTTGTGACGTGCTGGCCAGAACCTATGACGCGGGTACGGTGAAGCACCCCGGACCGGTGGGGCCCAGTTCGCAGACACGCTGCCTGATTACGTTGACGCAAAGCCGGATGAAGGATCTTAAGCAGTTGTATGAGCCGACGCTTTGAATGGCCAAGAAAATATGCTTCGTAAGCTAACTAGGTTGACTAAGTCGACCAAGTTACCTCTGGTTACATTTGGCCATTGACCTTTCGTAACTGAATCCCTCCCTCAGCGGCTAGCCGGAATTAGGACAAAGCAGATACGTACGGGCTAAAGCCCGTACCCTTCGCGGGCTAAAGCTCGCTGCGGCGAGGTAGCCCGTACCCTTCGAAGAATCTCCATTGTTGGGTAGAGAAAGAAAAGGGCGCCCCCTGGTTTTACCTTGGGGGCGCCCTTGTTGTTTCGGTTTACAGACTAGCTGCAACCGCTGGTGGAGCCGCAGCTCATGCAGCGATAGCAACTGCCGTTGCGGACCATGATGGCTCCGCAAGTGTGGCAGCTTGGCGCATCGCCCATGTCGAGGAATTCCTTCATGGCGTCGGCCGCGTGGAAGATACCGCGGTCCTGCATGCTGAAGCTGGGGTTTGCACCACCCTGCGCGGAGCCTGGCTCGGGAACGATGCCGCTTGCCGGTGGCGTCGTCTCATAGCGCGTGGGTTCGAACAACGGGATGGATGGCTCCTGCTGGGGCGCGCCTGTCGATAATGCGGGTGTAGCAGCGGGTTGTGCGGCGCCTGCCATGCCGGTGAAGAGGCTAAGCTGATGGCCAGACAGGAACCGCAATTGGAGCCAGCGGAAGATGTAGTCCATGATCGATTTGGCGTAACCGATCTGCTCGTTGCCCGTCCAGCCGGAGGGCTCAAAGCGGGTGTGGGCGAACTTCTCGCTGAGAACCTTGAGCGGAACACCGTGCTGCAGTGAGAGTGAGACGGCGGTGGCGAAGGAGTCCATGAGTCCGGAGACCGTGGATCCTTCCTTGGCCATCTTGATGAAGATCTCACCCGGTTGACCGTTGGGGTAGAGGCCAGCCGTGATGTAACCTTCGTGCCCGGCGATGGAGAACTTGTGGGTAAGCGACGCACGCTCTTCCGGCAGGCGATGACGGACGGCGCGGGGCGGGCCCTGCGTCGTATCCGGCTCCTGGCGTAACGCGGTGGCCTGGCCGAGGTGAACGGCATTGGCGATGGACGCGGAGAAAGCGTTGGCCGCGGTGACAACCGAATGGGCAGTGACTTCGAGCCGAGCCGAAACCTTGTCTTCGAGCAGCTTGAGGTCTTCGCTGACCGAGGCCGTGTCGCCCTGCGCCATGGCGGCGAGGATGCGGTCGGCAGCAGCACTGGCGACTGCATCCGGGTTGACTTCTCCGCCGAGCGCGTTCTTGATCACCTTGGCTTTGTTGCCATCGGAGACGTTGAGCGGCTGACCGCCCTTGGATCCGTCGCGGTAAATGGCAACGGCCTTCAGGCCGAGGCGCCAGGCTTCCATGTAGGCCTGGGCGATGTCGTCAATGGTCGCCTCATGAGGCAGATTGACAGTCTTGGAGATGGCGCCGGAAAGAAATGGTTGGGCGGCGGCCATCATCTTCATGTGCCCGGAGGAGTGAATGGAGCGGGTTCCCTTGCTGGGCTTGAAGCTGCAATCGAACACGGCGAGGTGCTCGGGCTTGATGCCAGGAGCGCCTTCAATCGTTCCGGTGGAGTCGATGTAGCTGACGATGGAGTCCACCTGCGGATTGGTGTAGCCGAGTTTGAAGAGAGCCGCAGGCACGGTGTTGTTGACGATCTTGATCATGCCGCCGCCGACCAGCTTCTTATACTTGATCAGGGCGAGGTCGGGTTCGATGCCGGTGGTGTCGCAGTCCATCATGAAGCCGATGGTGCCGGTGGGAGCAAGCACAGTCACCTGCGAGTTGCGGTAACCGTACTTTTCTCCATGGGCCAGGGCCCGATCCCAGCAATCTTTGCTGGCTTCGATGAGCGCAGCAAGCTGTGGGGTGGTGAAGGGCTCACTGGAGTTGGCGTGGCCGATCTTGTTGACCTCGGCACGGTGCATGCGGATCACGTCGAGGAATGGCTCGCGGTTGACGTAGAAGCCAGGGCAAGCTCCCCCGCGCTGAGCCAGGCCGTTGCTTCCGTCTGCGTATTGAGCCTGCTGGCAAAGGGCGGTCGCGGAGACGATCTCCGGCGCTTTTTCCGCCAGGACAGAGGACTGCAGATAGGCCTGACCGCACATGATGGCGGTGAGGGCGGCGGCGAAGTCTCTGCCGGCGTCGCTGTCATACGGGAGCCCCATCGACATGAGCAGGGCGCCCAGATTGGCGTAGCCCAGGCCCAACGGCCGGTAGTCGTGGGAGTTGCGCACGATGGCTTCGGTCGGGTAGCCGGAGTTATCCACCAGGATATCCATGGCGGTGATCATGATGTCGATGGCGTGGCGATAAGCGTCCACGTCAAACATGCCTGCCGGAGTGACGAACTTGAGCAGGTTGAAGCTGGCGAGGTTGCAGGCCGAGTCGTCGAGGAACATGTACTCGGAGCAAGGGTTCGACGCATTGATGCGGCCAGAGTTCTTCGACGTGTGCCACTTGTTGATGGTGGTGTCGTACTGCATGCCGGGATCGCCGCACTGCCATGTGGCCTCGGCAATTTTGCGCATGAGGTCGCGGGCCTTAACAACTTTGGCCGGTTCGCCACCCTTTACCTTGCGGAGGGTGAAGTCCTGATCGCGCTCGACGGCGCGCATGAACTCGTCGTTGACGCGTACAGAGTTGTTGGCGTTCTGGAAGAAGATGGAGGTGTAGGCTTCCGAGTCTGGACCGGAGCCGTCATAGCCGGCCTGCATCAGCGTCCAGGCTTTGTTTTCTTCCTTGGCCTTGCACTCGATGAAGTCCGAAACATCGGGATGGTCGACGTTGAGAATGACCATCTTGGCGGCACGGCGGGTCTTACCGCCTGACTTGATGACGCCGGCGAAGGCATCGAAGCCGCGCATGAAGCTGAGCGGGCCACTGGCGGTGCCGCCACCGGACAGGGTCTCCATGGATCCGCGGATATTGGAGAGGTTGGTCCCGGTACCGGAGCCCCACTTGAAGAGCATGCCTTCGGTCTTGGCGAGGGTCAGGATGGAATCGAGCGAGTCTTCTACCGAGTTGATGAAGCAGGCAGAGCACTGCGGATTACGGTAGCCGGTGACAGAGAACTGGACCGCGCAGCTGTGAGCATTCCAGTGCCAGTTCTGGGCGTCAGACTCGGGCTCGAGGCGGTCACAGCCTACGTTGAACCAGACGGGCGAATTGAAGGCCACTTTCTGGGTGACGAGCAGGTGGACCAGCTCATCATGGAAGATGGCTGCGTCTTCGAGAGTGGCGAAATAGCCGCCCCTCATGCCCCAGTCACGGATCGTCTCGGCGACGCGGGCGACGAGCTGACGGACGCCGGTCTCGCGAGCCCCCAGCTCCCCCTGAGGCGTGCCGATGTGACCATGGAGATACTTCGAAGCGACGATGTTGGTCGCAGTCATGGACCAGTCGGTGGGAACTTCGACGTCTTTCTGCTCGAAAATGGTTCCCCCGGAGGCGTCGGTGATGGAGGCTGTACGGCGCTCCCAGGTCACGTCGCTGTACGACGACACGCCAGCTTTGGAAAAGAAACGGGTCCAACGTACACCAGCGGTTGCGCCCTCATGCTTTTGGCCTGAGTGGCTTTCGTTGGCGGCCCAGCCGTTCGCGGCAGCGGATGTTACGGAATTGATGGCCTCGGCCATAGATTCTCCTCACAATTTCGAAAGTGGCGAAAGGCTGCCCCCGGGCGCTCGCAGGTGGCGCCTTCGCACAAGGGGGGTAAAACCAGCCTTCCTGGAAACAACTACAAACGCCAGGGATTCGGACAAAACGATCCAAAACGGTGGAGCCAAGATGAACCGCAGGTTAAAGAACAGAACCCGTGAGATGCGAAAGTAACGCTCTCTATGGCATGTGTCAAGCCAGAACCACTATATCTAGTAGTTTACAAGCGTATGCCCTTGCCCGGGGCAGAAAGCCTAGTAACCGGCTGTGGACAACGCTGAAAGGCCGCTACCCATACGGTTTTGGAGGCTTGAGACTCATCGACGCCAAGGACTCACTGACTCCTACGGAAAGGCTACGCCCGGATGGGGGTCGGAACAAGATCACGGACCGGTGCAAAAGGGAGGCCTTGCTGTGGATAGGTGGACAAGGGGGCCGGGTGGCCCGAAATAAGGTTTGATGAGGATAAAAATGATTGATTTTATTTGATTTATGGAATGGAAACGTTAATGGTGGTGCCGCGAAGGTTATCTCCGCGGCATTCAGAGCTGTCCATCCTAGACCCAGCACTGCGTGCTGGGCTACTTTCAGCGTCCCCGACGGGACTGTTCGGTGACAACACGACGATTCGTCTTTTCTTGATCCCTCAGCGGCTAAAAGCCGCGTTTTGTTCCCATCACCCTTACGTACGGGCTTAAAGCCCGTACCCTTCAGCGGGCTAAAGCTCGCTGCGGCGAGGTAGCCTGTACCCTTCAAACCTTTCAGAAGCTTCCCTTCAGGAATGATTTCCCTCCTCCCAGTTTGAAAGGCCAATTTGGACAAGTCTGAGCGAAAATCCCATCTGGCGCGGAATGCGCGCAAACGATGGGTCACCCGCCTTCGTGGTGACGGTTAGCTAGTCTTAGCGGTTTTGCCTTTGAAGAGGCGGTAGATGAAGAGCAGGACGATGGCTCCCAACAGAGACATGAAGAAACCGGCGCTTTGACCCTCCTGATAGAGGCCTGCCTTGGTGCCAATAAAGGTGGCGATCAAGGCTCCGGCTACGCCGATGAGCATGGTGACGATGATGCCGCCGGGGTCTTTCCCGGGCATGAGGAATTTGGCGATCGCGCCGACGATCAGGCCGATGAATGCTTCGTATAAGAGGTGCAACATACTTGCCTCCAGGCTTAGATGATTGCCATGCGGGCCCGTATATGTGACCAGAGACGGGACCGCGCGCTGCAACGCGCGCGCGGTATCGGCTCGGCATTTCGGTTTACGTCTGCCTTACTTGCCTGACTTGTTTGTGGGGGACTTGCGGTTCAGTGTCTCCAACAACAGTTCCGCGGACGGCGGTACAGGTACTGAGTTATCGAAGACGATCGACGGGGCCGAAACCTGTTTGCCGTAAAGCTTCTTGTTGCCGTCGTTATCAGCACGGAGCGTAGAGCCGGCGAGGGAAACGCCGGCAAACAGTCCGCGCGCGCGGGAGTAGGAAAGGATTTCTGCGCGCATGCTTACATCGATTTCAGCGGAAGCGTTGCGGCCAACCGGGCCGGCGGCAGCTGAAGCGTCTCCACCAAGCTTGACCTTGCTCTTAAGCATGTTGGCAGCAGAAGTCGGGGTCATGAGCAGCAGCAGGAAGTCGGTAGCCTGGCCACCCAATTGAAGTCCGACGCTGGCGCCCGCGAGAGCCATCATGGATGGCGCGCTCCAGGGACCTTTGAAGTCTTTGCCACTGCGGCAGGTCAGTACGCCGCGACCCCAGCTGCCACCGATACCAAAGGCGGCCTTGACGACGGAGGGCAGTACCACCACACAATCGGCTTTATCGAGGATGTCCTGCGGGATGTCCTCCGGGATATTCAGTATCTGGGACGTGACCGTTCCCGCGAGCTTGACTCTGTCGATCTCCTTCTCCTGCCCGAATGAAGGCAGAACCATCAGGCCCAATAGGCTTAGCGCCACCGCTGTCTTTTTCATGCTCTCTCCTTCACTGTTTTCCTTCCATGAACGGTAAAAAGCAACGTTACATGCCGCTGAGCCCAGGATGATCGAGGGGCATCAACCCCGGTAACTGCTGAGCAAGCTCTACAAGTTTGGGCTACATCAATACCTTGGATGCAGGCTAACGGCGATACACTACACCATTTTTCATGACAAAAGAGACATGCTCGACCGCTCGGATGTCATCGAGCGGGTTGCCTGGGACCGCGATCACGTCGGCTTTGTAGCCCGGCTTGAGCATGCCGATTTCATGCTCCCAATTGAGGAGACGGGCTCCGTTCAGAAGATCTGCCCTGAGCACTTCAAGTGGTTTCATACCGTACTGCACCATGAGCTCCAGTTCCCTTGCCTGGGTGCCGTGGGGGAACGGGCCTACGTCTGATCCGACGGCCATGGGTACCGCATGAGCTAGTTGGGAGCGGAACTGCTGTGCGTGGAAGTCGAGTTGCTGACGCTCGTTTGCGGCAACCTCCGGGGAAGCGGCGTGCGCGGCGAAATACTCGGCGATGGTGAAGGTAGGGACGGCGAAGATCTGCCGTTCGCGCATGAGGCGCATGGTTTCATCCCCGAGAAAGTCGGCGTGGTCGATGGACACGACTCCGGCCTGGGCGGCGTAGAGGGCAGCGGGTTCCCCGGTGCAGTGCACGGCGATGCCGGTCTGGAGGCGGGCGGCCTCGATGACCGCGGCGGCCAACTGGGGCTCGGTGTATTGCACGATGGTGTGGAGCTGGCCGTCTTTGAAGGAGTCGTGGCCGGTTTCGTAAATCTTGATGAAATCAGCGCCGTCTTTTATCTGCTGGCGGATGACATGCACCAGCTCGTCGGCGTTGTTGGCATAGGTTGCGTTTGAGAGCACATGCTGCTCGGGGTTGTAATGAATGGCGTCTTCATGGCCGCCGAGGATGCTGATGGCATTGCCGCTGAGGCGCATGCGGGGTCCGGGAATGAGTCCCTGATCGATGGCGTCACGGACGGCGGTGTCGGCTGGCCCTGCGCCTTCGGTGCCCATGTCGCGCTCGGCCGTGAAGCCGGCCATCAGGTCGGCTTTGGCCGCTAACGTTGCCAGGATGACTCGCTGCGGCACAGACTCGATGACCGTCTGCAGGTCTTCCGCGCCCGGATGGAGGAAGAGATGCACGTGAGCGTCGATGAGCCCCGGCATCAGTGTGGTGTCACCGAGGTCAATGGTTTCCACCCCGGCGGGATGGTCGACGGTGGCGCCGGCGGCCACGATCTTTTCTCCTTCGACGAGCACTTCACCGGGAGTAAGTACGCGACCGGCTTCGATATCGAGTAGGCGGGCGGCGTGGAGGACGATGGGGTGGGGCGTGGTTTGCGCTTGGCTTGGGCTCATGAACCCGGGAAGGAAACTGATAAGCGCGAGCGCGGCAAGGCCGGCGCGGACACGTGATCCGGGGCGACACAGCCAGCGAAAGTTTTGATGGTATCGAGCGTGGTATCGAAGTGGGATCGCCAAGATGGCTTGCAGCATAACAGGAACGCGATTTTGTGCGACCTGCAATATTAATATGATCGCACGATGCGATTGCAACGAACGATCCGCGATGTCACGTATCGATTTGAAAACCTGCGTGATCTCTTGGCGAAAGCCAGTCCTTACCGCTCGGGCGATGCGTTGGCCGGCATCGCCGCGGTGAGCGCAGAACAGAGGGCGGCGGCGCAGATGGTGTTGGCTGAAGTTCCTCTGGACGCTTTTTTGCAGGAAGCGCTGATTCCCTACGAGAGCGATGAAGTCACCCGGCTGATCTTCGACACCCACGATGCGATCGCGTTTTTGCCCATTGCCTCCTTCACCGTGGGGGAGTTGCGCGATTGGCTGCTTTCGGATGCGGCAACGGGCGAAATGCTGAAGGCTATCTCGGCGGGGCTCACTCCGGAAATGGTCGCGGCCGTCAGCAAATTGATGCGCGTGCAGGATCTGATCCTGGTAGCGCGCAAGATCCGGGTGATCACACGGTTCAGAACTACGGTGGGACTGCCAGGGCGGCTTTCGACGCGGCTGCAGCCGAACCATCCGCTGGATGATCCCGCAGGCATCGCCGCTTCGATGGTCGATGGGCTGCTGCTCGGTTCCGGGGATGCGGTGATCGGGATCAACCCCGTCTCAGACAATGTGAGCGGGGTGAAAACGCTGCTGCAGTTGATCGACCATGTGCGCCAGAAGTATTCGATTCCGGTGCAGAGTTGCGTGCTCGCCCACGTGACAACGCTGATGGCAGCGCTCGAGCAGGGCGCGCCGGTGGACCTGGTGTTTCAATCGATCGCTGGTACCCAGGCAGCCAACCGTTCGTTCGGCGTGAGCCTTTCACTGCTGGACGAAGCCTGCCAGGCAGCGACCGAGTTGAAGCGGGGATCGACGTTTGAGCCGGTGAATCCTGAGGGGCAACCGATGATCGGCGACAACGTGATGTACTTCGAGACGGGCCAAGGCAGCGCGCTTTCGGCCGACGCGCATCATGGGGTGGATCAGCAGACCTGCGAAGCGCGCGCGTACGCTGTGGCGCGGCGATACCGGCCGATGCTGGTGAATACGGTGGTTGGCTTTATTGGGCCGGAGTATTTGTACGACGGCAAGCAGATTATTCGTGCAGGACTGGAAGACCATTTCTGCGGCAAACTGCTGGGGCTGCCGATGGGGTGTGACATTTGCTACACCAACCACGCGGAAGCAGACCAGGACGACATGGATATGCTGCTGACGCTGCTGGGCACGGCGGGCGTTAATTACATCATGGGCGTGCCGGGAGCAGATGACGTGATGCTGCACTACCAGAGCACATCTTTTCATGATGCGCTGTACCTGCGGCGGACCTTAGGTCTGCGGCCAGCGCCTGAGTTTGAGATGTGGCTGCATGGTAGCGCGCGTTTGCAGTTGAATGTACCTGCGTTTCTTACCTAGATAGCAGAGCAAGACCAGCGAGCAAGATGATGACCAATGACCGGGATCGCAAGCCCAAGCAGACGCAACTAGATCTGACGCCGGCGGAGTTGTCGCAATCGGCACGCAATGCACTGAAGAGCTACACGCCGGCGCGGATTGCCCTGGAGCGCACCGGGGTGAGCCTGGCTACGCGTCCGTTGCTGGACTTTCAGATGGCTCATGCGCGGGCGCGGGATGCCGTGCATGCGGCGATGGATGTGCGCATGCTCTGCGATGAGCTGCGCCGTTCTGGATTGCAGGCGCGGGCGCTGACCAGCCAGGCTAAAGACAGGACCACTTATTTGAGAAGGCCCGACCTGGGCCGGGCGTTGAGTGGCGACTCAGCCCAGTTGCTGATACCGGGCGAGTTCGACGTTGCCTTTGTGATTGCGGACGGGCTTTCTGCACTGGCGGTCGAGCGGCATGCACTGCGTTTGCTGCGAGTAATTTTGCCCTGGATGGAAGGATGGCGGCTGGCGCCGGTATGCGTGGTGGAACAGGGCCGCGTGGCCGTTGGGGATGCGATTGGCGAAGCGCTGCATGCGCGCATGGTGGTGGTGCTGATTGGCGAGCGGCCTGGTTTGAGTTCCCCTGATTCGCTCGGCGCTTACATTACGTGGGAGCCAAGGCGTGGCCGGAAAGATGCGGAGCGGAATTGCATTTCGAATATTCGGGAAGAGGGTTTGAGCTACACGGCGGCTGCGAACCGGTTGCACTACTACATGCTGGAGGCGTCGCGGCGGAAGGTGACGGGGTTGGAGCTTAAAGATCCGGCGGACGATTTGGCTGGGTTGCTGTAGCTTGCTGTGGCGCTGGCCTCAAATCAGCGCAGGTAGGTTTGGAAGAAGGTCAGGGCCCGCTGGTTGGCGGATTCCATTGCATGGCTACTCAAGGTGTGGCCCTCGTTTGGATAGATTCCTGCTTCACAGTTGAAGTCTTTTAACTTACAAAGACGGATGAGCTGGCGAGCGTTGATGACGGGAGTCTGCTCATCCTCTTCTCCATGCAAGATGAGCAGCGGTGGCAGACGCTGGACCTGAGAGAAAAATTGGTTGGGAAGCAGGCCGGACCACTCGGCAATGGCCTGTACGTCAGGTTGCTGGGAACCAGCAATCAGGGCTACCGTGGCACCCACGGCTTGACCGGCGAGAGCGATTTTTCTGCTTTGCGGCTGCGGACGAGTTCGGAGATCGATCACTATGTCTTCCACGACCTGGGCCCATCGTTTGTAGTTGGCTACTGTCGGATCAGAAGACGGCGTCACCGTCAGATAGTCAGGCAGCAGAACACGAAACCCATCCTCTGCGAAGAAGCGTGCCTGTTGCCGGCCGAAGGCGAGATCGGAAGCGCCGGCGCCATGCAGAAAGATGATCGTGGCCCGCGGGCCGGGGGAATCGTAGACCGCACACGAGACAACCTTGCCGTGACTCATGAAAGTCTCGTACTCGGTGGGGGTTGGCTGGGCGCGCGGAGAGGCACCTACGCCGGGAACGGCGGTGGTGGAAAGAGGCAAGAGCGCAGAACCAACTACCGCAGAACCAGCTACCCACAAAGCCAGCCACGGATAGACACGTTTGGCCAGGTCCTTTTGCATGGAGCCTCGATACGCGGCATGGTAGCAGACCGATCATGGGGCCGGTTTCTTAATCGCCCCCTGCTGGATTTGGCAGGGTTGACACGAACGGGAGAGACGGTTAGCTTTTAGGAGAGATGAACGTCCGCACCCACCATCATCGTCATCACCATCATCACGTGACGAGCGTGTCGGCGGACGGCTCCGGCCAGAGATAGAGGCCCGGAAACCAAGGTTCAGAAAAAGCCCGCCGGCGCGATGCGCAAGCGGGCTTTTTTGCGTTTAGACGATGGAAAAAGCCAGTGCCAAGGAGAAGAGAACGGTTATGAGCGAAGCGGTGAAACTCGATTTTGCGAAGATGGATGGCTTGCTGCCTGCAATCGTGCAGGATGCGGCGAGCGGGGAGATCTTGATGTTTGGCTATTTGAACGACGTCAGCTATGCCAGGACGCTGGAGACGGGCTTTGTGACTTTTTGGAGCCGAACCCGGCAGAAGTTGTGGATGAAAGGCGAAACCAGCGGAAACCGGTTGCGGGTGGTTTCCGCGGCAACGGATTGCGACCAGGATACGGTTGTGTTCCGCGTGGTGGTCGAGGGCGATGGACTGGTTTGCCACGAAGGAACCGTGAGTTGTTTTACCCGCCCTATCGATGTGCGGGCAGCAAGAGAAAGTGGAGGCAGCCAATGGCCGGTAAGTTGAAACTGGGTATTCCCAAGGGGAGTTTGCAGGACGCGACCATTGCGCTGTTTGAACAGGCTGGGTGGCGTATCTATGCCAATGGCCGGTCCTATTTCCCGGGCATCGACGATAGCGAGATCGAATGCATGCTCATTCGGGCGCAGGAGATGGCGCGGTACGTCGATAAGGGTGTACTGGATGCCGGCTTGACGGGAATCGACTGGGTGGTGGAAAGCGGGCGTGATGTGGCCAGCATCACTTCGCTGACCTACTCGAAGGCGACGCGGACAAAGGTGCGGTGGGTGCTTGCGGTTCCTGAAGATTCTCCTTATCAAAAGGCGGAGGATTTGATCGGGAAGACGATCGCGACGGAGCTGGTTGAGGTAAGCAAGAGGTATTTTGCCGAGAAAAATGTTCCGGTCAAGGTTGAGTTCAGTTGGGGTGCTACGGAAGTGAAGCCTCCCACACTGGCGGACGCGATTGTGGAAGTGACAGAGACAGGGAGTTCGCTGCGGGCCAACCGTTTGCGGATTATCGACACGGTGATGGAGAGCGAGACGCATTTCATTGCGAACCGCATAGCCTACAACGATCCGTGGAAGAAGCAGAAGATCGATAACATCGCGCTCATGCTCAATGGGGCCATTGCTGCCCAGGGGCGTGTCGGATTGATGATGAATGTGGAGAAGAAGAATCTGGAGACAGTGCTGGGGATGTTGCCGGCGCTCGATTCGCCGACGATTTCTGCGCTCAGCGATACTGGGTGGGCGGCGCTGAATACCGTGCTTGAAGAGAGTGTGCTGCGAGATGTGATTCCCAAGCTGAAGAGCGCGGGTGCTACGGGGATTGTCGAGTATCCGCTCAACAAGATTGTGTTTTAGGGGAGTGGTTCGGTGAGTGAGTGCTGTGCCCCACCCTTCGCAGGCAACGCGAAGGGTGAGGCACGCGGGGTTTGGTTAGCCGTGCAGAAACAGCAGGTCCCCTTTCCCCAAGAAGGCTCACCTCGTTTACGGGAAGCCGTTACTCCTGGACGGGGGTGGGGTTTGACTATTTCGATGGGATTCTGTAACTCGAGTTGCTACGAATCTTTGTGCCGGGAGCGGTTGCATGAGGCTGGTTAGAACGACAGGGCGCGGTGGCAGCGCGACGCAGAAGATGCTGAGTGAGTTGGAGCTGCGGGGGGCTCGCAACACGGCACGTGCGATGCCGGTGGTTGAGCGCATTGTGAGTGACGTGCGCAAGGGTGGCGATAAAGCTCTGCGCCGGTACGCTGCCAAGCTCGATGGTTTGGCGGCGAAACAGCCGCTGGCGATTAGCCGCGAGGAAATGCTGCAGGCCTGGGAAGAGACCCCTAAAGGTCTGCAGGCGGCGATGACTACCGCCGCCGCGAATATCCGTCGATTTGCGGAGCGGCAGATGCCCAAGGATTCGAGCGCAACCAGTGGTGGGCTTACTACCGGGCAGCGCGTGCGCGCTCTTGGCGCAGTGGGTTGCTATGTACCAAGTGGGCGTTATCCGTTGCCTTCGACCATGCTGATGACGGTTGTCCCCGCGCAGGTGGCAGGTGTACAGCGCATCGTGGTGGTTTCTCCCAAACCGGCCAGGGAAACGCTGGCAGCCGCGGCGCTGCTGGGGATTACGGAGTTTTACCGGATTGGGGGCGCGCAGGCAGTGGCCGCCCTGGCTTATGGCACGGAAAGTATGGCGCGCGTTTCGAAGATCGTGGGGCCGGGGAATTGGTATGTGACTTCGGCGAAAAAGATGGTGGCCTTCGATTGCGCGATCGATATGCTCGCCGGACCGACGGAGATTATCGTGACCAGTGACAGTGGCGATGTAGTTGGCATTGCTTCCGACCTGGTGGCACAAGCCGAACATGATCCCGAGGCGCTGGCCATACTGATAACGACCAATGCGCCTTTGGCGCAGCAGGTGGTGAAAGAAGTGGCGCGGCGGGTCAGGAGCAATCCGATTGCGAAGCAGGCGATCGAGCGCAATGGACTGGCAATTGTGGCAGCGACCAAGGAAGAGGCTCGCGAAATTACGAACCGGCTGGCTCCGGAACATCTCACCGTCGATTCCAGTGATGACCTGGATTGGGTGCGTAACGCGGGTTCCGTATTTATTGGCCGCTACTCGCCACAGCCGATGGGCGATTACGTCTCCGGACCGAACCACACGCTGCCAACAGGCGGCGTTGCGCAGGTGCGGGGCGGACTGAGCGTCATGGATTTTGTGAAGGTGATCACGGTGCAGGAATACACGCTGGCCGGCCTCAGGAAGCTGGGCCCGGCCGCGATTGCATTGGCTGAGGCGGAGGGCCTGCACGGCCACGCAGAGGCGGTGCGGGCAAGGGGGATCGATGGCTGAGACTGTTTTGCAGCAAACACCTGCTCCACGGGCGGCGGTGCAGAAAATGCACGCTTACCACCCTCCGTTGAGCGGAAGGCAAGGACTGCGGCTGGACTTCAACGAAAACACGGTCGCGTGTTCGCCGCGTGTGCTCGAAGCGTTGGCCAGGATCGCGGCTTCAGACCTGGCGAAGTATCCGGAGCGAGCCCAGGTAGAGGCCAGGGTTGCGCAGCACCTGGGACTTGATCCCGCGCAGGTGTTGCTGACCAATGGAGTGGACGAAGCGATCCACGTGCTTTGCGAAACTTACCTGGATCGGGGCGATGAGTTTCTCTTCCCGACCCCGACGTACTCCATGTATGCGATCTATGGATCGTGCACGGATGCGACGGTCAAGACGGTTCCGCCGAGTGAAGATTTTGAATTTCCCCTCGATGCTTTGCTGGCGGCAATTACTCCGCAAACACGGCTGATTGCGATTGCAAGCCCGAATAGCCCTACGGGCAGCATCGCGACTCGCGAGCAGATTCTTGAAGTGCTGCGTCGCGCGCCGCATGCTGTGGTTTTAGTGGATGAAGCGTATTACCACTTCTGCGGCGAAACGGTGATGGACCTGGTGGGCAAAGTCCCGAACCTGATTGTGGCGCGCACCTTTTCGAAAGCTTACGGACTCGCTGGTTTGCGGCTCGGATTGCTGGCTGCTCCCGTGGAAATGCACCAGTGGCTACGCACGGTGATCTCGCCTTACAGCGTGAATTCACTGGCTTTGGCGTGTTTGCCGGCGGCTCTCGATGATGAAGAGTATCTGCAATGGTATGTCGAGGAAGTAAAGACGGCGCGCGCGGAGACGGTGGAGAGCGTGCGGCAATTGGGTGTACTGCAGTGGCCGAGCCGTGCCAACTTTATCCTGGTGAAGATTGGACCGAAGCATCGCGAGTTTGTGCAGGCCATGCACCGCCGCGGCGTGCTTACACGTGACCGGTCGAGCGATGCGGGTTGCGATGGATGCGTCCGCGTAACGGTTGGTACGCGGACGCAGATGAGACAGGCTGTGGCTGCGATGACAGAGGCGCTACAAGAAATCGGTTGGGAGAAAGCATGATAGCGAAGAAGAAGGTTGTTCCGCGGAAGAAGAGCAAGGTGGCTGCCGGCTTCTCTGCGCCAGGGTGGAATCGAGCGCAAGACGACAGAGACCAAAATTTCCCTCAAGCTCACGATTGAAGGCAGTGGGCGCTACCAGGTGAAGACGGGGATTCGTTTCTTCGACCACATGCTGGAGCTGTTCACGCGCCATGGCGCGTTCGATCTGGAGCTTACCTGCGATGGTGATCTGGATGTGGATCAGCACCACACGGTGGAAGATGTGGGCATTGCGCTGGGCGAGGCCTTCGATCAGGCGCTGGGCGACAAGAAGGGCATTTTGCGTGCCGGCTACTTCCTGATGCCGATGGACGAAACGCTGGGCGTTGCGGCAATCGACCTCAGTGGGCGTGTTTCATGCGTGGTCAAGACCAAGGTGAAGAAGCGCCTGGTGGGCGATTTGCAGAGTGAGCTCGTCGAAGACTTTTTCGAAGGCTTTGCGCGCGGCGCGCGGGCCAACGTGCACATCGCGACCATGTATGGCCGATCGAACCATCACAAGATCGAAGCGCTGTTCAAAGCTTTCGCGCGTGCTCTTCGCGTGGCTTGCTCGAAAGACAAGCAACTAGGCGAAATGTTGCCGAGCACCAAAGGATTGCTGTGATTCCTGTCACGGTCATCGACTACAAGGCCGGGAATCTGACTTCGGTGGTGAAGGCGTTGCGCTTTCTCGATGCTGACGTCACGGTGACGGACCGGCCGGAAGCGGTACATGCCGCAAGCCGGGTGATTCTGCCGGGAGTAGGCCATTTTGCGGCTACGCGACGTCTGGATGAGACGGGCATTACGAGTGCAGTCCGGGACGTCATCGGGCGCGGTGTTCCCTTCCTCGGGATTTGCGTCGGTATGCAGTGGCTGCTCTCGGGCAGCAAAGAGGCGCCCGCCCAGCCCGGACTGGGCTATTTCCAGGGCTTGTGCGAGCGGTTCCCTGAAGGTGCGGAGAAGGTTCCGCATGTGGGTTGGGATTCGATTGCAACCCGCACCTCGTCTCCTGCGCAGTTGCTTGCCGGCGTGAAACAGAACGAGTTCGTTTATTACACCCACTCTTATTTTGTTCCCACAACGATCGTGCCCAGCGCATCGGCTGAGCCGTCACGGGTGAATCCGGTGGCGGCGCACACGGACTACATTCAAGACTTCGCTGCTGCCGTGGAATACGAGAACGTGATGGGGGTGCAGTTTCATCCGGAGAAATCGAGCGCGACGGGGCTGCGAATTCTAAAGAATTTCCTGGAGTTCGCATGCTGACCAAACGGATTATCGCCTGCCTCGATGTGCGGAGCGGCCGCGTAGTGAAGGGCGTGCAGTTCGTGGACATTGTCGATGCCGGCGATCCTGCGGAGCTGGCCAAGCGGCATGCGGCGGCAGGAGCCGATGAGATTGTGTTGCTCGACATTACAGCCACGCATGAAGGACGAGGCACACTGCTCGATACGGTACAGCGCACGGCGCGAGAGCTGTTTATACCGTTTACCGTGGGTGGTGGCATTCGCACCGCGGATGACGCAGCGGCGGTGTTCGATGCGGGCGCCGATAAGGTAAGCGTCAATTCGGCGGCCATTGCCGATCCGGGTCTGATTGACGCGATTGGGCAGAGCTTTGGCGCGCAGGCGGTGATTGTGGCTATCGACGCGCGGCGCAACCAGGAGAGCGTGGACCCGGTGGGTGAGGCGGAAGTGTTTGTGAGCGGTGGGCGCAAGCGCACCGGGCGGCATGTGATCGAATGGGCGCGGGAAGCGGAAGCTCGCGGGGCGGGAGAGATTTTGTTGACTTCGATGGATGCGGACGGGACGCGCGCGGGATTTGATTGTGAACTCACGGCTCGGGTGAGCCAGGCAGTGGATATTCCTGTGATTGCGTCTGGAGGAGCGGGGACAGCGGAACACTTTGCCCAGGTGTTTCAAGCAGGTAAGGCACATGCCGCGCTGGCGGCGAGCATTTTTCACTTTGGCATTGCCGATGTGCGGGCATTGAAGCAGGAGCTGGCGGTACGCGGGGTTCCAGTGAGGTTGCCATGCTGATTCCTTCGATTGATTTGATGGGCGGGCGGATCGTGCAGTTGGTGCACGGGGAAAAGCTCAAGCTCGCGTTTGACGATTTTGAGTATTGGATTGGGCGGTTCCAGGCTTATCCGCTGGTGCAGTTGATTGACCTGGATGCGGCGATGCGGCAGGGAGACAATGGGGCGCTGATCGGCCAAATCGCCAGGCGGTTGCCGTGCCAGGTGGGCGGCGGCATCGGCACGGTCGAGAAGGCGGCGGCGGTGTTGGCGGCGGGGGCGCGGCGCGTGATTGTGGGTTCTGCGCTCTTTGGTGGAGAGACGCTCGTAAATACCGAGTTTGCGGAGACGCTGTCGGCAGCGGTGGGGTTGGAGCAGCTTGTATTCAGCGTGGATACCAAGCAGGGACGGGTGGCGGTGAAGGGTTGGAAGGATCAGGTGGCGCTGACTCCCGAAGAGGCAATGCCTCAGTTGGAGGCGTATTGCTCGGCTTTTTTGTATACGCATATCGATAAGGAGGGGACCATGCAGGGGTTCCCCATCGAAGTGGCGGAGCGGTTGAAGAAGATTACGAAGCGGCAGTTGATTGTGGCGGGCGGGATTCGGGAGCAGGCTGAGATTGATACTCTGCACGCGCTTGGGGTGGATGCGGTTGCGGGTATGGCGGTCTATTCGGGGGTTCTTGCTACCTGAAAGGGGGCCGGTGCGTGAAGCTCACTGGAACAGAAAAGAGAGCGTTCGAAGGGCTTCGCCGATCGTTTTCAACCCACGTACGCTGGTGCGAACGTTGGTGCGAACGAGGGGCACCCGTCCAGAACCATGAGCGGCAACTGAGACCTAAAGAGACCCGCGGATCTCTCCGCTCCGCTACACTTTAGTCGAGCTGACAATTTTGTGATGGGGTGGAAACCCCAAAGGAACCCAAAGGAAATTGTTGCTTCTAACGCCGGAGAAGCTTCTGCTCGCGTTTGCGGAAGAAGAGCGCGGCGGCCAGGAAGCAGCAGGCGAAAAAGATGGTAAGGCCGGCCTGCAGGTAGTTGTGACAGACCAGCGCCAGCACCGAATCGACTCCCCAGGCGACGGCTAATACGAACCAGATGATTGAGCCCCGCATGGTAGCGAGATTATCAGTCGACACTGCTTCGACGCAGCAGATACACTTCCCATGAACGGGTCCGGTGGAGGAGAGAGCGTGGCAACTACCGTTACCAAGAAAGTGGTCTCTAGGATGAACGCTCCGCAAAGCGTCGGGACCCAGATGAAGCGACTGGTTTCGCTCGATGTGGCGCGCGGCATCACCATTGCTTTCATGATCCTGGTGAACAACGGCGGTAGCGGCAAATATAGCTATAGCCAACTCGAGCACAGCGCGTGGAATGGTTGGACGCTGACCGATCTTGTGTTTCCGTCATTCCTGCTTATCGCCGGCATCTCGATCGTGTTTTCGACTGCTACGCGCCTCTCGCGGGGTGAATCAAGAACGACGCTGCGTCTGCATGCGATCAAGCGGGGGGCGATCCTCTTCCTGCTCGGACTGGTAGTGAATAGCTTCCCTCTCTTCCACCTGTCTACGCTGCGCATCTACGGCGTGCTGCAACGCATCGCGGTTTGCTTTGTGATTGCCAGCCTTCTTTACCTGGCCAACAGCAAGGCGTGGGTTTTTATTACGTCTACCGTCGTTGCCTTGCTGGGCTACTGGATCCTCATGCGCTGGGTACCGATTCCGGGGATCGGCGTACCTACCCACGACGTGCCGCTTCTTGACCCGAACCAAAATTGGGTCGCTTACCTGGATAGAAAGCTACTGTCAGGGCACCTGTATGAAGGGGTACGTGACCCTGAAGGTTTGCTGAGCGACATTCCTGCGCTCGCTACGATTTTCCTTGGGGTACTGACCGGCATCTGGCTGCGGCTACCGAAGTCTCTGACGACAAAGGCAGCAGGGCTGCTGGCCGGTTCGATCAGCGGCTTGTTGCTGGGCAACCTGTGGAACATCTGGTTCCCTATCAACAAGAAGCTTTGGACGAGCTCCTATGTGCTGTTTGCCGCAGGCTGTACTTTGTTGCTGCTCGCCATTTGTTTCTTCCTGGTGGAGATCAAGCAGTGGACCAAGGGTTGGACATTTCCGTGGCTGGTGTTTGGGCCGAACGCGATTACGGCTTACATCTTCTCTGAGTTGCTTGCGGGTGCGCTCGCCGCGGTTGTCGTACACAGCGGAAACACAGCGACCTCATTGCAAGAGCATATTTACCAGAAGTGGTTCTTCCCCGTGGTGAATCCGTCGTTCGGATCGCTGCTCTATGCGCTCACCTATGTTCTGGTTTGTTTCGTACCCGTGCTGGTGTTGTATCGGAAGAAGATTTTCATCAAGATCTAGGGCGCCACGAGCCCGACCTTCAACTACTCAAATCCGGCCTTCAACAAGGCTCTCGATGTATCCATAGCGTCAGGTGCGCTTTTTGGGAACGGCGCCCAGGAAGAGAAAAATTGCCCCTGCGACCGCATCGAGGATGGCGGCCGTAAGGTTGCGTGGGGGCCTCAGCTCGACCACCGAACCCACCAGGAAAGTCGCGGCCGCTGCAAAATAGAAATATCTGGACTTCACTGCTCCTACGGTAGCAATGTGTCGGGGTACCCCGCAATGCGATGCGGACAACGACATTCGTTGGAGAGTGAACGATGGCGCCCAATGCCATTGAAGATGGTTTGGCCGCCCTCAAGAAGTACCTTGTCCCCTGAAGGTTGTAGACTCGGGAGTTCCTTGCGGGGAACTTTTTTGACCATTCCGCTTCGGTTCCCTGTCCAAATATGAGACCGTCATTTGTGAGAATGTCCTCGCAGGTGAGCGCCGTTGGATTGCGCTCGATGATCCGGCCAACGGCTCCGGCTAGATTGAACGAAACAAAGGGCCGGCGGCGAAGCGTCCTGCATAGCACAGATGGGTTGCACCCAAACCCATATCATCGGAATCAAAGGGCTAGTATGAGGTTCTCAAAGAGATCATCTGTTTTTATGATCGGACTTCTGTTGGGCGGGCTCTGTACTGCTGGAGCTCAGGAACGCGCGAGTGACTCGACACCTGCCCTCTCTTCAGTACCTGTAGCTGATGCCAAACTCCCCGATGATCCGGGAAAGGCTATCGAGGAACGGCAAGCATTGCGGGACTCTCCTTCGGTTTCGACCGCGGCCGCTTCGTCGGCCGCTTCATCTGGGACGCAGGCGACAGACCCAGCGAGCCAAGGGAGACAAACCAAACGCATCTTGTACGTTGTCCCGAACTTTCGCGCGGTGAGCGCGGATCAACACCTGCGGCCACAGTCAGTCAAAGAAAAATTCAAGACCGCGATGCAGGATAGCTTCGACTACTCCTCGTTCATTTTCGTAGGCGGCCAGGCTGGTGTTGCGCAGGCGACCGACTCTTATCCTGAATTTGGCCAGGGCGCCAAAGGCTATGGCAGGTACTACTGGCATACGCTGGCCGATGCGATTAACGAGAATACGTGGGTTGAATTCATTATTCCCGCGGCGCTGCATCAGGACACGCGTTACTACACGCTGGGCAAGGGTCCTTTTGGCACCCGGGTTGCATATGCGTTCACACGGGTAGTGATTACCCGCACCGACGCGGGGAATCGGACCTTCAATGCGAGTGAAGTGCTTGGTGCGGGTGCGTTCTCAGGCGTCGCGAATTTGTATTATCCGAGCGGAGAACGGACATTTACCAAGACGTATCAACGGTGGATTACAAACCTTTGCATTGATGGCGGGGTATTTATATTTAAGGAAGTCTGGCCGGACATGAATAACGCGGTCTTTCATCAGAAGGATTGAAACGGCGATAGACAGGATGGGTTTGGGAAAGAGGCACGGCTAGGAGCCGTGCCTCTTTCGGTTTTGAGTGGACACATCTGCAATCAGGGAGGCGTTCGGTCTCCAATCATCCCGTGACTCTCAAAAAACTGAATAGTTTTCGTGATTTTCTCCATCAAAAGTTTGTTTAGACAGAGTTACTTCACGCCTGCAAGGTATTGGCCTGGAGAGACGAGAGACTTGCTTTCGGCGCGCGGATGAGCACCGAAGCTGTAGCAATTGGGAAAATAAATGGGTTACGAATCTGTAGTTTCGAGCAATGCAGGCGCCGGGAGAGTAGATGATTTTGCTCTGCTCGACAGCTACTCCACGGCGGTGACGCAGGCGGTGGAGCGGGTAAGCGGTTCCTTGGTAAAGATCGACGTGCTGGGCGCGTCTCGCGCCAATCGACCCGGACAGGCAGGATCTGGGTCGGGTTTTGTCTTTACTCCCGACGGACTGATTCTTACCAACAGTCACGTTGTTCACAAGGCAGCAACGATTTCGCTGACTTTTACCGACGGTAGCCGCAGTGGTGCGGTGCTGATTGGCGAGGACCGGGATACGGACATTGCTGTGCTTCGAACCGGGCACGCGGTTTTCTCTCCCGCAACGCTGGGTAGCTCGAAACGATTGCGCATTGGACAAATAGCGATTGCCGTGGGCAATCCGTTTGGGTTTCAGTTTTCGGTGACTGCCGGCGTCGTGAGCGCGCTCGGGCGCAGTATGCGCGGCGCGTCAGGCCGGATGATGGAAGAAATTATCCAGACCGATGCGTCTCTGAATCCGGGCAATTCTGGTGGACCTTTGCTGGATTCGGCCGGTGCGGTGATCGGCGTGAATACAGCGACGATCATGGGCGCTCAGGGGCTCTCTTTTGCCGTGGGGATTGATACGGCCAAGTATGTGGCGGCGCAGATTCTGCAGCATGGCCGTGTACGCCGCAGCTCGATTGGGATTTCGGCGCAAAATGTGCCGGTTCCACGGCGACTGGCCTATGAATACAAGTTGCCGTTGCCTTCGGGGGTGATGGTGGCTTCCTTGGCTCCCCACGGAGCAGCCGCGGTTGCTGGGATCGAGGAGGGAGATGTGATTATTGGTTTCGCCGCGCAGTCCGTGGGTGGGATTGATGACCTGCATCGTCTGATGACTACGGAACGCGCGGGAAAACCGCAGAACATGAGTGTGCTGCGTGGGGCTGTTCTGAAGCATTTCATGATCGTTCCTAGTGAACGGGATGAGGATGGTGAGACGGGGCAGTAGGTTGTGCAGACGCCTTCGTGGTTGGCCCGGGTGTTGTTTACAAACGGCTTTTCTTCAACTTAGCTTCCCTCGGGTCCAGTCATAGGTGGGTTTGAGCAGAGGGGCTTGGGGTGGTGGTATCCTTTGGGTTCTCATGTCAACCAGCAATCAGCCACACGCTGAAAATACGGAAACAGAAGCAACTCCTGAAAGCACTGAGTCCTTCGGTGCGATTTTTTCTGAATACGAACAGAGCCATGCTCGCCCTGGGGAGGGTGCCAGTAAGCAGATTGAAGCGACGGTAATTGCCGTCTCCGCTGAGCAGGTATTTCTCGATATCGGCTACAAGACAGAGGGTGTGCTCCCGCTGGCTCCGTTCCAAACTGCAAACGAAGCGGTAAAGCCTGGCGACAAATTTCTGGTGGCTGTGAAGGGCCGCGATGCTGAGGGCTACTACGAGCTTTCACGCTTTAAAGTCGTTCAACCGACAGACTGGTCTTCTCTCGAGCAGGCGTTTACTGAGAAGGCCGCCATCGCGGGCACGGTCACCGGTGTCGTCAAAGGCGGGCTCAGCGTCGATGTGGGTGTGCGCGCATTCATGCCGGCTTCACGCAGTGGCGCACGGGAGGCTGGCGACCTGGAGAAAATGGTCGGCCAGCAGATTCGTTGCCGCATTATCAAACTGGATGTGGACGATGAAGATATCGTGGTCGATCGCCGTGTGATCGCGGAAGAAGAACAGCAGTCGACGAAAGAACAGCGTTATGCAGACCTGAAAGAAGGCGAAGTGGTGCATGGCACAGTACGCAGCCTCACCAGCTACGGCGCGTTTGTGGATATTGGCGGCGTGGACGCTCTGCTGCATGTAGGCGATATTTCCTGGGCCCGCATCAACAAGCCGGAGGATGTGCTCTCGGTCGGGCAAGAGGTTGAGGGTAAAGTTCTCAAGATCGACGCCGAAAAGCAGCGCATCTCTCTGGGGATGAAACAGCTTCTGCCGCATCCCTGGGATGGCGTGGCTTCTCAATTGAAGGTTGGCGACCGCGTGCAAGGTGTTGTCACGCGTGTGATGGACTTTGGCGCTTTTGTCGAGATTGAGCCGGGCGTTGAGGGTTTGATTCACCTGTCGGAGATGTCGTGGGCGAAGAAGGTGCGGAAGCCCAGCGACGTGCTCAAACAAGGGGACGCGGTAGAGGCTGCCGTGTTGGGCGTGAATATGGGCGAACGCCGCCTCTCACTGGGGTTGAAGCAGACACTTGGCGATCCCTGGGCCGACGTGGAGAACAAGTTTCCAGCAGGCTCTTCCATTGAGGGACCGATTACAAGCTTTACCAAGTTTGGCGCGTTCGTGCAGATCGTCGAGGGCGTTGAGGGCATGATTCACGTCAGCGAGATTACTGCAGAAAAACACATTCATCACCCTCAGGATGTGCTTCGGCTGGGGCAGGTTGTAAAGGCCCAGATTCTCGAGGTCGATAAGGCGAAGCGGCAGATCAAGCTGAGCATGAAGCAGAGAACGAGCGTGAGCCTGGACGAATATCTGGCGGACCACGCTGTGGGTAGTGTGGTGACGGGGCGAATTGTCGATGTTTCCGATGGGGTAGCTCGGGTGGAGTTGGGCGAAGGAATCCAGGGGAGCTGCAAGCTCGCCAGCGCTCGTGTTGCAGCGGAGGCGGCGCCGGTTGCCGGACAGGTGGATTTGTCTGCACTCAGCTCGATGTTGAAAGCTCGGTGGAAGGGCGGCCCCAGTAGCAGTGCTGCTAAGCCTGAGGCAGTGCAGGCGGGGCAGATTCGTAGCTTCCGTGTTGGGCAGATTGAGCCAGAAGGCAGGATGATTCCTTTGGAGATGGTTTGAGTGGGTCGTTGAACTGCAGATCATCTCCACTGCGGTCGAGATGAGGCGTTGGCCTCTTCGTTAGCAATCGCCACAACGGAAGTAGAGAACTGCAGATCTCTCCACTGCGCTTCGGTCGAGATGACAAGGGGGAGCGCTTCGCTTCGGTCGAGATGACAAAGGGGAGGGTTGTCTTTCCTTTACGGCCAATGAGGGCTATTGCGGCAGGGCGAAGGTGAATAGGTCGCTGCCGGCGGCTATGGCTACGTATTGTTTGCCGTTTACGGCGTAGCTCATGGGCGAGGCGTGCAGGTTTTGACCGGTGTTGAAGTGCCACAGCGATTTGCCCGTCTTGGCATCGACAGCTTCAAAGAACCCCTGATTGTTGGCGAAGAAGACCAGGCCGCTTGCCGTGGTCATGACTCCTCCGTAACCGTGAAAGTTGCTGGCTTGCGGATAGCTCCAGATAAACTTCTTTGTACGCGGATCGAACGAGAGGAGCGCTTGCTCGCTTCTTGTTTTCGGGTCGTTCTTCGTTCCGGTGGAGTAGTACCTTTTCCCCTCTTCGAAGGGTGCGGGCTTCTTTATATAGATCGAACAGCTCTCCAACGCGGAGAAGTAGAAGAGTTGCGTGGTTTCACTGTACGAGGGTGAATACCAGTTGCTGGCACCCTCCACTCCGGGACAAATGGCCGTCCCCTCTGCCGACGGTATCACGTTTGTCGTCATCGGCCGGCCATTGGCATCGATCCCGCTGGCCCAATTCAGTTTCTTAACAAACGGGGTGGCCGACAGAAACTTTCCATTGGTGCGATCGAGCACGTATACGTAACCGTTACGGTTTGCTTCGACGATCAGCTTTCTGGGCTTGCCTTCATACTCCGTGTCAACCATGACTGGCGTCTCTACGGCGTCATAGTCGTAGAGATCGTGGGGCGTGAACTGAAAATGCCACTTGAGTTTGCCTGTATCGGGATCGATAGCGAGCAGGCTTGCGGTGTAAAGATCGTCTCCAGGACGAACATCCCCGTCATAGTCCGGCGAAGCGTTGCCGGTGCCCCAGTAGAGGGTGTTCAGTTCCTGGTCATAGGTTCCGGGCATCCAGGCCGTACCGCCGCCATGCTGATAGCTGTCTCCCGGCCAGCTTTCCGAGCCGAACTCTCCGGGCGCGGGGATCGTATACAGGCGCCATGCAAGCTTTCCCGTTACGGAGTCGAAGGCAGCGAGAAAGCCGCGTACGCCGTCGTCTCCGCCCGAGGTGGCTACCAGCACCTTGTCTTTGAGGATGAGGGGAGCCCCGGTGGCTCCGTAGTTCTTGTTCCAGCCGGCGTAAGCGACATCCCACATCAGGCTGCCGGAGCGGGCGTCGAGGCAGAGCAAGTGGGCGTTGTCTGTTTCCATGTAGACGCGCGTGCCCAGGATGGCGACTCCGCGATTGATGTGACCGGAAGCATCATCGATCAGGCCTTCGGAAACCGGCCTGGTGTAGTGCCAGAGCACTTCGCCCGACTGGGCGTTGAGCGCAAAAGCATCGTTCGAGCCAGTGAAGTACATGATGCCGTCTACCACAACCGGGGTCGCTTCAAGAACGCCGGGAGTTTTCGTATGGAAGACCCACTGCGCCTGCAAGCGGCCGGCATTTTGCGGTGTGATCTGGGTGAGGCTGCTGAACCGGCGGCCGGTGTAGTCACCGTTGTAGGAAGGCCAATCGTTCTTGATGGTTTTGGAGAGCAGCAGTTCTGAGGACACGCCCGGGTCTTGCGCATTGGCAGCCACCGCGCCGGCAGTGAGGGCACAGGCGCAAAGGGCGAACGTGCCGATGATTGGCTTCAGTTGCATGCGATTTAATGACCTTCCTGATTCATGGTAGCGAATGTCTCGCCCAGCGCTCCACGATCGAGGCCTTTGCTATCGATCAGGTGAAGGGAAACGCGGACTACCTTCTTTGCCGCTGGAATGGCCTGGTGCAGGGTGATGGGGTCCTGCGGACGGACGGACTCGAGCGAAACCTCGCCTATGGCAAGGCCTCCGTTGTCGTAGAGGAATGCCTTGAGCTCCCCGGGAAAGAACACGCCAAAGCTGCCGGAGAGATTGAGCTGGTCTCCGTTGCGGTGGACCGCCAGCGGTTCCGCGACAAGACCAGCTTCGGTCGCGGTCGAAAAGCCGCCGCCATCGAGTCGCGAGGGAAACCAGGTGGTGTCGAAGTTGTAGGCTTCCCCCGGACCGATCACGATCATGGGGCTGTTCATCTCCGCTTCCATGTAATACGGCGTTTTTTCGAGGCTGGTGGATGTGAGATAGGGCATTCCCTTTTCGTTGAGTTCTACGGAAGGTCCATTCTTGTAGAAGATGAAGGTGGCTTTGCTGGGATAGTCGCCGCCTTCGACGTGCTTAGTCTTCTCGACCATGGCGTAGTGGGTTGCGCCATCTACCAGCGCGATCCAGCCGGCGGTTGAGTCAAGCCATACTTCGCTTTCGAGGTACTTCCAATTCAGGTGAAAGAGGCCGTCTTTGACGTGGTAGGCGGGATCATTCGCCAGCCCATCGCGCGCATGGTAGCCAAGCAGATAGGCCGATTGCGGATTGAGCGGCGTGTAGGCGTGAAAGTCGTGGTTGTATTGCGAGGGATCTTTCGCGTCTGACAGGTTGTACTGCGAGACGGACTGGACCGACCAGTGGATGGAGTGGCCGGTGAAGTTCTTCGTGATGGCGTGAAAGAAAATCTGGGGCGAGTCGTTGCCGATGCTGATTTCGCGGGTGTATTGCAAGCCTGTGGGAGGATCGGGCGGACCTTCGAGGCGCACGGTGCATTTGGCGCCTTGCTCGACGATCGAGAAGGCATAGTGACCATCATCCAGCGGAGTGGATGCTCCTTGCCAGTGCTGCTCGTCTTCATTGCCTTCCGGCAGAGGCCAGATTTTGTCACCGCCATAGTTGATCCAGCGGCCATCTGCTTCTTGCGGAGAGATGTATTTGCCTTTGTAGACAGGGTTCACGAAGAGATAGGGGTGCCCGTTGAAACTGACCTGGATGAGCCGGCCACCTACCTCTGGGATGAAAGTCAGTTGCAACCAGTCGTTGCTCATCTGCTGCGCTTGCCAGCCTTCATAAGTAACGGGTTGAATGCGGCAGGGCTCGGCGGCGGCTGTGGTGACGGCTAGTGCAAGGGTGAGAAAACAGGAGATGGCGGTCGATCTCATTTTAGGGCGTCCTGTCTATCGACTTCTTTCGTTTCTTGATGCATTCCATTTGGTGTATCGAGAGAGGCAGCTTTGCTCCTTTTTCTCCGGGGCTTCTGATCGAGAGACTTCGCTCTTAATCCAGAGTTAGGCAACCGACTTCGCCTGCGCTTGCTTCAGGAGCTCCCTCAGGCGTTTGCCTATGATGATTTCTTCACCGGGCCGCAGTGTCATCGAGACTACTTGCAGCGTGTCGGTTTTCTTCGGTGTTCGCTTGTGAGCCGGCTTTCTAGCTAAAACATCGCTGGGATTTTCTTCGGTCATCACGGCTATGGCCGGTGTGCCCTGGAGCAATTCCCTTGAACAGTCGGCTATGGAGTAATGCCAGGCTTCCTGATCCCAGGTGATGGCGAGGGTCGGGCACTGGTCCACTTCTGGCGTGAGGATTTTTGTTTCGACTCCGGGAACCGTCCCTACCAGGGTTGCAATGCGCTGTATCTGTGCCATCCACGCTTTATTCAATTTCGGCACGTCCATCTTGAGCCATGCTTCGACGGCGGCAAGGCATCCCATGATCTCTTCCTTACCGACCTTCATGGGCCTGCAGACTGCGCCTTCCCATGGACTGCTGTTGGCCAAGGCTGCTTCGATGAGATCCTTGCGGCCCAGGAGGATGCCGCTCGATTGCGGGCCGCAGAGTCCCTTGCCTCCACTGAACGTATAGAGATCGCAGCCCATCTTGGCGAACAATTGCATCTTGTCTACGGGAGGGATGCCGTCGGCCGCGTCCATCATGATGGGTACCTTGTGGGCTTTCGATACGGCAATCTCTTTGGCAAGCGGTTCGTTGGGCGACGTGGTGTAGACCAGCACGGTATTTGGCGTGACGGCGTTGGCGATCTGATCCGCGGAATCGACCAGGACGAGCTTGCCGCCGGCGAGCCGGATGGCATTGTCAAAGACGCTCCGGCCACCCACCATGATGACTTCGTTCTTCAGGCCATCGGTGTTGGGTAGCTGCCAGACTTTGTCGGGATCGGTTCCGGCGATACAGCCTGCTGTCGCAGCAGCCATGGCGCCGGCTGCTCCCGAGGTGATCATGCCCGACTCCGCACCTGTAAGTTCAGCAAGGCGCTTGCCTACGGCCACCTGCAAATCAAAAATGTTGACGAAGTGCTGGGAGGCCTGTTCCTGCGCGGCTCTTACTTCGGGCAACTCGATACTGGCGCTGAGATAGGTCCAGGTACCGCGCGCGTTGATGAGTGGCTTTACGCCAATCCTTGTGTAGATATTGTCGGTGGAGCTTTTGGCGACCGACGCCCAACCGGTTCCCAGGGCTTGCTGGAAACCCACCTGCGCGAGCAGCGGGAAGGCCGCTGCCCATTTCATGAATGATCTGCGTTTCATTTGGAAGCCTGCTTCCCTTCTTGTTTGACCGCGATAAAAGAGATTTGCTCGGCGGCTTCCTCGCCTGTTTCGAGGTTCTGCTCGAGTGTCGTTCGGGCAGGATACGGAGACTTGAAGAACTTGCTGTACAGCTCGTCCATCGGGCCATCGTCCTTTATCTCACGCAGGTAGACGGTGCTGCATCATGACGCCTCCTTTGAGGCGAGCTTATAGGTAAGGAATAAACCCGTGTGCGCGGGTCGAGATCTTGTACACAGACGTCGTCGCCGTAAGGTAGAGGGTTCCGTAGTCTGGATCACCCCATGCCAGATTCGCCGGCTGCTCCGGAACAACGATGGTTCCCAAATGGTGGCCCTGAGGGTCCCAGACCCAGATGCCCTTCGGTCCGGTTACATACAGGTTGCCTTTGCGGTCGAGGCGCATGCCGTCAGGCACGCCATCGTTGGGACCGCCCGGTTCCGTACCGAAGATTTTGCCGTTGCCGATCTTTCCGTCCTTGAAGTCGTAGACACGGATGTTCTTCTGAGCTGAGTCGTCGACGTAAAATTTGCTGCCATCAGGGGAAAACGCGAGTCCATTGGGCTCATCAAGCTCTTTGGTCAGCAGCGTGACGTCGCCATTCGAGGCAAGCCGGTATACACCTTTGAATGGAATCTCCTGCTTGGCCCCCGCAGGCAGATCGGAGGTTGGGTCAGTGAAGTAGATAGCGCCGTCCGGACCGAGGACCACATCGTTGGGGCTGTTGAAACGCTTGCCCTGATAGCGATCGGCGAGAATTTTGTAGGTCTTGCCATCGGGAGAAAGACGGATGACCGCCCGCAATACACTGGCACAATCGAGGAGTCGATGCTGCTTGTCGTATGTATTGCCGTCAGGATCGCCGAGAGCGATGACCTCCTGCTTCTGGCCAGTGGCGATGGTTACTTTGAATATCTTGTTGATAGTTTCGTCGCTTACCCAGAGGTAGCCTGCCGGATCCCAGACCGGGCCTTCCGTAAAACCGAAACCTGAGGCTACTTTCGTGAGCTGCGCTTTGTGATCGAACAGATTCCAGAAGCCGGGTTGAAGAGCCTCGAGTGCAGATTGGTTCGGCGCGACTTGTCCGTGGGACACATACGTCGCTGTTACACAACCAAATGCTGCGAGAACGAGAGAAGCGATTGCCAGGCGGTTCTTAATTGTCGTCATCGTCGTCGTCCTTTGCGGGATGCGTGGGTGTCCGCTTTGCGTTTTCGTCGCCGGCACGGAGCAGATAGCTGACCAGATCGTCCATCTCCTGGGGAGTAAGGTCGGTGGAGGGCGGCATGAGGGAATGGTTCCCTATGTCGATCTTGCGGAGATCGGACCGGGAAAGAAAGTGAAATCGGCCATCGGTTGTCTGAAGGGTCAAGGTAAAGTTATTGCTCACCCTCAGCATGCCGGTGATGGATTCCCCGGTGGAGGTAACAACCGTCGTCCCTTTTTTCTCGGGAGGAAGGTTGTTTTGCGGATCGCTGATGATGGCGCGCATCTGTTCTTCGGGATTGTCGGCTCCATAGAACGAGAGATTGGCGCCGAGGAACCCGCCTTTGCCGTTCACCATGTGGCACTGGGAGCATTGCGACTTGCCGAAAAACAGAGCCTGCCCGTGATCGGGATTACCGGGCAGTTTGATGATCTTTCCCCTGCCCTGGAGGATTCTCAGATAGGCAACGACGTCTTGGATCTGTTGCGGCTTAAGGTAAGAAAAAGCCGGCATCCCCGCTCCGGAAATTCCGTTGTGGATGATGCCGGCCAATTGGGCGTCTGCGAGTTGCTGCACCCGCGGAACCGTTACGATGTTGGGCGCCTTTTCTCCGCCGCGGCCGTCGGCTCCGTGACAGGAGGCACATGCAGTAAAGATCTGAGTTCCAGGGGCGGATGCGCCGGGCTGTTGCGCGTGGATGGAAATCACCGACACGAGGCCGAAAAGGACGACCTCCGTAAGAATCCGCTGCCGCCGGCCCACCATTCGCAACCATGCCTCTTTGGAAAAAGTTTTAAGGCTTACAGGAAAATAGGGCGCTCCATACCTGCGGTTTCGCGAAGTATGGAGCACCCTGGTTTGTTGCAAGCACGTTTCCTAGAACAGGAACTTCAACGCCACTTGCAGGATACGCGGATCGTTCGCCGAGGTCACGTATCCGAATCCGCCCACGCCCGGGTTGTTGACGAGCCCACTCGGATTCCGAAACTGCGCATGGTTGAAGACGTTGAAGGCTTCTGCCCGGAATTGCAGTTTGGTGCCTTCGGTGATGGTGGTGCTCTTTAGCAGAGCCGCATCATAATTGTCGATGCCAGGACCGGTGAAGAAGCGCCGTTTCGCGTTTCCTACTTGCCCGAGGTCTTCGGTGGCGAAGAAGTTCGGGTTGAAATATGGCTGTCCCGATCGTGGGTTCCGATTTCCAGCAAGACGGCTGCCGTTGTTCGCGAGTTTTGGCACATCTACGTTGGCGCTAAACGCGCCGAGCAGGGATTGATCGTCGTTCTCGTTGAGGGTGACCGGCTCGCCTGTGGCAAATGTAGACACGCCGGAGAGTTCCCAGCCCGCGGTGAATCGCTTCGCCAGATCTCCTCCACCGATAAAGTGATCGAACGGCAACTCTACGGTGTAGCTGGCGACCACATTGTGGGGAACGTCAAAGTTCGATATGGCGCGGGTTTGGCCCGGATTCAATGGATTGGTCGCATCAAAGGAATCCGAACCATTATCCAGCGACTTCTCGAAGGTATATCCAACCAGGAAGTTGAGGTATTTTTCAGTGTGCTGCAGGGTTACCTGCAGCGAGTTGAAGCTGGAGCTGACCGACGTCTCAATGTACGGATTGCTGTTGTAGTTAATCCCGAACACCGGCCGGGTACTGCTCACTGTCTGGCCACTAGCCGTGGTGAAAACCTGGTTTTCTTCGCCGGGGCCGCAAACTGGCGAATTGGGGGCCAGATTGGCTGTGTTACTCAGTTGAAGGCATAGCGCCTGGTCTCCGGGATTCGATTCCTCAAATGTGAGCAGGTGCCTTCCCGCTGTGCCGACGTAGGTCACGCTGAGCACGGTTGCGGTTCCCAATTGGCGTTGGAGAGAGAGTTGCCATTCCTGAACAGAAGGCAGCTTGTTTTTGTAGTAGAAATAGTCGGACCCGCCGATGGGTAGCGCTTGGGCAAAGTTTAAAGTTGTATCGGGATTCCTGGGGGACACGTTAGTTGGAGGAAAGACGAAGGGAAACTTCTGTCCTGCTCCCACTCCCGAGGCCCGATCGACAAACGGGGTGGCCAGCTGAGTTTTGGGCACAGAGTAGTAGTTGCCGTAAGGAGCGTCGCCTACTTCGACAAAGCCGGTGGCGTCCTCAATCGCGCTATAGAAGATGCCATAGCCGGCGCGAATGCTGGTTTTGCCTGCGCCGCCCAGGAGCTTACCGAGGAATCCATCAGTATTGTCCGGCGAATAAGCGAAGCCTACTCTAGGACCCCAATTGTTGTACTGCGTGGGTCCAAGCGTACGAGGAACGCCTGGATCTCCAGGAACAACCAGACCCACTGGAGCACCGGGAAACGCCAGCGATTGTTCGCCGGGAACGACCGTCTCGAGCTTGTTCTGGGTGTCGTAAAAGGGGGTCGCTACCTCCCAGCGGAGGCCGAAGTTGACGGTGAGGGTTTTGGATGCGCGCCAGCTATCCTGGCCATAAAATCCGTAGTATTTGCTCCGCGAGTCGAGAAGCTGCTGGCTGGCCTGGGTAAAGTTGACCGGCGCCCCGATCAGGAAATCGGCGAAGTCCTGGCCGGTCTCGGAACCATCGAAGCTAAAGCATCCGTTATAGCAGTCGTAATTGCGTTCATTGATCTGGTTGTAGTGAAGGTTGGCGCCAAACTGCAAGGTGTGCGTTCCGAAAATCTTGGTGACGTTATCGAGGATCTGAAAGGTGTTGTTGTATTGCCTGAGAGCGTCAGGAGGCAGACCAAGGTTGAAGTTGTTGAAGTTGTAGACGGCGACACCCTGGTATGCGGGGTTGATCGGGGCAATTCCGCCCTGAGGACCAAACGGAGTAACAAAACCCTGCGAGGCGAGGCTGGTACCCAAACCCTGGCCTGCGGTGGGTTGACCTGTCAGGTTTACATCGCGCAGATATGCGAGCCGGACGTCGTTGACAGTCGATGAGTTAAAGGTCGTCGTCAACCCCACATTGATCAGTTGGGTTTGGCCTTGATTGGTTGCGGCATAGCCTGGAACGCTTACCTGGCTATACGGGTTGACTGTGAGGAATCGGTCAAAGAAGTAATAGCCAAACACAGCACCGGCCCGGGTGGGAATGTCGACGCGGCCGCTCCCCTTGTTGTCGGTCAAAGTCTCGTTGAAGGCAGAGGTGGAGTAGCCCGGTCCACCGTTGACAATGGAGTTGGCCGTAGGAATGTACTGCAGCGTGTTGACCGCAACCGGTGACAACACGCTCTGGGGAATGACCGCATTTGGAAAGACGCAGCTTGCGGCATCGCAGCCAGGAGAGTAATATCTTTCCCCCGGGGTTACAGTCTTTCCCAATTCCTGGGAGAGGGTGTTGGCAAAGCCTGCACCGACAACTGTGCCGCTGCCGAACCCAGTCGGGTTAAGGTTACCCGGGGTAGGCAAGGTGACCCCCTGGTCAAGCAGGTTACCCGTGCGGTCCGCATCCGAAGGCACGGCATAGGCTTGGGTCTGTCCCAAAATCTGGCGAGTGCCCTGGTAGTCAGCGAACCAGAAGATCTTGTCCTTCTTGATCGGCCCCCCGGCTGCGCCGCCGAATTGATTCTGGATGAAAACGCCGCGCGTCGGTGATTCGTAGTTTCTGGCATCCAGATCGGTGTTGCGCAGGAAGTCGAAGACGGAGCCGTGGTACTGATTGGATCCGGACTTGGTGACTACGTTGATCTGACCACCGCTGTAGTTTCCATACTCGGCATCGAAGTTGTTGGTAATGATGCGGAACTGCGCGATGGAGTCAAGATTGGGAATCAGGGCGGCGCCGTTGTGCACGCCTTCTTCCACGTTAGCGCCGTTCACCGTGAACCCGTTGGTCCCAGTGCGGCCGCCGTTGACAGATTGCTGGCCATTGTCGAGGTCACCCGACACCTGGGTCGCGCCGACTCCCGACGTCCCACTGTTCTGGCTATGGGAATAGGGCGACACACCCGGCTGCAACTTCAAGAGGTCGATGTAGGAACGGCCGTTGAGCGGCACGGAGGTCACCTTGGTGCCCTCGATGACTACGCCGTTCTGCGTGCTCTGCGTCTCCACCTGCAAGGCGTCGCTCTTGACGCTCACGGTGTTGGTGACATCTGCTACCTGGAGACCGATATCGATGCGAACCGCGGAGTTCGCGTCGATCTTGACGCCGCTCTGCTTATAGTCGGAGAAGCCTGCTGGATGGCTGATGGTGACGTCGTAAGTGTCGACGCTCAAAGCAGGCAGATTATAGAAGCCCTTGGCGTCCGTGACGACGACGCTCTTCACGTTGGTCGATACGCTGGTGGCGGTGATGGTCACGCCGGGAACAACAGCGCCGCTCGGGTCTGTCACGATGCCGGATATCGAACCGGTAATGGCGGCCCACACTGCGACCGATCCAAATAACACGACTGCCACGGCTCCTAAATAAGACGCGATTTTTACGAAACGATTCATGCGACTCACCTCTCTGAAAGGAATAAAGCATTGTTGTCACTTACGTGATCTATTGAGTTGGTACGCGGAGGGGTTCTCCTTGAAGAAGAGAACGAAAAATATTCCTGGGGCCCGGGACAGCCTGGTAAACCACTAAAACGGAAGAAAAGGAAAGAAAAGCTTGCTAATAAAAACGAGGTTACTGTTGTTTTTCTGTAGTGTCAAGAAACTATACGCATGCAACACCGCCCGGTTGTTGTAGATAGACGGTGGTTTGACGTGAAAGGTGAGCATGGCAGACACTTTGTCTAGATCCGCACCTGCTTTCGTTTCGCTGCGATTCCCTGGCGGCAAAGGAATTGTGTCTCACTCATCTCAAATCGCCTTCGGGGGGAACAATCTCATGGAAAGATTGACGAAACTTGATTTGCCAAAGGTAAGCAGGCGCGCGTTTGTGCAGCGTTCGGTCATGGCTGGAGCAGCCAGTTCCCTTTTGCCGGCAGGGGGCCATGCCGCGGTTACCGCCGCGGATACCGCCGCGGATACCGGTGCGGCCGCAGGCCCCAACATCTATGAGGCGATCGGTGTCCGCCCGATCGTGAACGCCAAGGGCACATATACCATCATCAGCGGTTCGCTCGCGCTGCCTGAAGTGAAGCGAGCGATGGAAGAGGCAGGACACCACTACGTCCACATGGATGAGTTGATGGCCGCCGTAGGCGCGCGGCTGGCGGCGATTACCGGCGCGGAATGGGGGATTGTGACGGCGGGCTGTGCAGCCGCGATCGCCGGGGCTACCGCGGCGTGCATCGCGGGAACCGATCCGGAAAAATCGCAAAAGATGCCCTACCTTGCGAAGGGCGGCCTCAAAAGCCAGGTAATTATCCCAAAACATTCGCGCAACCCGTATGACGTGGGGGCTCGACTGCTTGGCGTGGAAGTGGTGGAGATTGAGACTCCTGAACAACTGCAGGCAGCCATGGGCCCGCAGACGGCGATGATCTACATCCTTTCTTCTCCGGCTGCGGCCAGCGGCCCGTTGAGCATTGCGAACATTTGCCAGGCTGCCAAGACGAAGAATGTGCCCGTGTTTGTCGACGCGGCTGCGGAAAATCTTACGATCCCCAACATCCATCTTTCGGCAGGCGCCACGCTCGTCGGATACAGCGGCGGCAAATGCATGCGCGGACCGCAGTGCGCGGGGCTGTTGCTGGGGCGAAAAGAGCTGGTGCAAGCAGCGTGGTTTCAGGCGGCGCCGCACCACAATGTGGGACGCTCTTTGAAAGTCGGCAAGGAAGAGATCATGGGTATGCTCACGGCGGTCGAGATGTGGACCAAGCGCGACCATGAAGCCGAATGGAACACGTGGAAGGAATGGTTGGCGACGATCGATAGCAGGGTGAAGCTACTGCCTTCGGTGACGACTGAGATTTTGATGCCTGAGGACCTGTCGAACCATGCCCCCAGGCTCCTGGTGAAGTGGGATGGCAATGTGCTGAAGATCACGGGGGAGGAGCTGGTGGCCACGCTTGATGCCGGTAATCCGCGTATCCAGTTCGATGAGTCCAGTGGAAGCCGCCCGGACAATATGGCGAGCTCGATCACGATCATGCCGTACATGATGATGCCCGGCGACGACAAGATTGTAGCGGAAGCTGTGTACACGGCACTGTCGAAGCCGCCCACATTTTCTGCGCCTGCAATTGCTCAGGGAGCGCCGGCGGAGATTGGTGGAATTTGGAATGTGCAGATGAAGTATTTGTGCGGCGAGGGTAGGCAGCGGTTTTTGCTGCAACAGAAGGGTGGCCAGGTTACCGGGGTTCACCAGGGGGAAATTTATTCAGGGAACCTGACGGGGAAGGTGCACACGGAACAAGTGAGTTTCCGAAGCGTTATGCCGGTGGGTGGCAATGAGATTGAATACTCGTTTCGGGGTGTGGCACGTGGGAAGGCAATGAGCGGTACGGTTGCGCTGGGGGAGTACGGCCACGCAGAGTGGTCGGCTACGAAGGAGGATTAGGCGGCCTATCGTTCTGTTGTGGTTGCTGATCGAATCTGCATGGCGCAGAAAAGCGCGCCGGTTGTGGGGCAACCGCATTTATGCGGCCTCCCGCCTCATTCATTCGATCGTCGCCTTGCGCTTCGACCTTTGTATGAATTCCGGCTATGCTCGTTACCAGCAACGGCCCGTAGTTTGGAGAGGGTTTTGGATCTGTTCAGAGGTGGGTTGACGGTTCGTCTTGCTTTTGTTTTTTTGGTGATCACAGGACCATGCCTTCCCCTGGTTTGCCAGCAGACGGCTTCCTCCCCTCCTTTACCGCGGGCGCTCGAACCGGTTTTCACAGGGTTGGATCCTTACCAGAATAGCGACTATGGACTCGTCTATATGCCGCTCGATAGCTGGATCTATCCAGCGTTTGAACGGTTGTTCGCGCTTGGTTATGCCGATTCAGCCTACCTGGGCATGCGACCCTGGACACGCACCACTTGCCTGCAGATTCTTCAGGAGACGTATCCCAAGCTCGAAAATGCTCCGCAGGATCAAGAGGCATGGGGAATCTTTCAGCGGCTGGCTTTAGAATTTGGCGAGCATGCGGTAGACAGCACTCCCCAGGCGCGGCTTTGGGATGTGTACACGCGAAGCATGTACATCAAAGGCCGGCCCATCACTGACTCGTTTCACTTTGGGCAGACCCTGATCAACGACTACGGCCGGCCGTATCAAGAGGGATTCAATAACATCGATGGTTTCACCGCGATGGCCGAGGGATATCACATGTCCCTGGATGTTCGCGGGGAATATCAGCACGCGCCTGGCCGCGCGGCTTATCCTGAATCCGTTCTGTCGTTAATCTCCCAGGTCGACAGCACCCCGCTGCTTCTGCCGGAGCCGGTGGCACAGACCAATGTGTTCCGGCTTCTGCGTGCCAATTTTGGTGTATCCTTCGCGCACAATGAAATCTCCGTGGGCAAGGCGGAGGACTGGTGGGGTCCGTCTCAAAGCGGAAGTATGGCCCTCAGCAACAATGCGGAGCCGGTGTATGCGCTACGCATCAATCGCTATACGCCGTTGCGCATCCCCGTGGTGTCTGAATTGCTGGGCCCAGTTCGCTATGAATTCATCCTGGGCTCACTCAAGGGACATCGTTATCCCAATGCTCCGTGGATGCACGCACAGAAATTCAGTTTTAAACCGACCAGGAACGTGGAGTTTGGCTTCTCGCGCGTGGTGATCTTTGCAGGGGAAGGCCACGTGCCTCTTACGTTCGGGTCGTTCTGGCACAGCTTCACCAGCTTCAGCAATGTGAGCATCGAAGAAAAGCAGAGCCGGAATGACCCCGGCTTCCGGAGTTCCAGTTTCGATTTCACATGGCGGCTGCCGTGGCTGGAGAAATGGGTGACGCTTTATTCCGACTCGATTGTTCACGATGACGTGAGCCCGCTGGCCGCTCCGCGCCGGGCTGCAGTGAACCCGGGAATCTATTTGTCGCACTTTCCGGGCCTGCCGCACCTGGATCTGCGCGCGGAGGCGGTCTCGACCGATCCGGTGTCGAGCACGCAGGGCGGCCAGTTTCTGTACTACGAGTACGAATACCCAGACGGCTATACCAATAAGGGCAACCTGTTGGGGAGTTGGATGGGCCGCGAGGGCAAGGGCGGCCAGGCCTGGCTCACCCACTGGATCAGCCCCAAGGAATACATCCAGTTGGGCTATCGCAATGCCAAGGTCTCAAAGTCCTTTATTCCCGGCGGCACCACGCAGAACGACTTGAGCATCAGGGCGGTGTTGCGCCTGAAAGACGATCTTGAGCTCGACGCTTTCGGGCAGGGTGAATTTTGGAAGGTGCCCGCGCTCGCCTCAGGGCCAGAGCACGATTTCACGGGCGCAATTCAGCTTACCTATTACCCGAAGCTAAGCTGGCGCCGCTAGCGCAGTATCAGAACGACTGTGCCCCGCGGTCGCGCGCATGGCACGCGCCGGAGAGATCATTCGATACAAGGTGCGCGATAGAAGGTGTGCCGTCGTGCGATGCTACAGCGAAGCCACCCGGTGAATGCAATCTGCCCGAAAGATGCTGAACTTGCCTTTATCGTAGCCACCAAAATAGATGAGCCCGCCGCGGCCTTTGCCGGTGCAGGTCAGTGTTACCTGATGGATAGAGCGAACGCCCGTCCGATCTTCGTACTCCAGCAGTACCAAAGGCTGGCCGGTCATGGGGGTGGACAGGCGTAGATCCGCAAACTCCACAACTTTACCGCGGGCTGTTTGCGGGGATGACTTGGCGAGAGACTTCGGTTCTGGATTCACTCCACGATTGAAGCAGAAGTAATGTATCTGCTCAAGTGACAGATAAGGTCAAACGCTACAACCTTTGTGCGATGAAAATGCGTTTGTATCCGAATGGTCACGGTTCGCGCACTTGTTTTCATGATTCAGCATGGCCCCACCCCGATTTGCACGCCGCCGCATCGAGGGTGCGCAGAGGAGAATATGCATTCTGATTGCCCATATCAAGGTGCACGTTGTCTGAAAGGTTTGAAGGGTTCGTCCCTGAAGCTATGTTTCTGAGCGTTTTGAAGGGTACGGGCTACGAAACTCTGGAAGGGTGGCAGGCAGCTTGAACCAGCTTTGTTCATGTCTCGCGATAGTTGAGCAGAACAAGACCGGCTGCGGATAGAAAGAGCGGCCAGACGAATCCGGCAATCCTGGACGCGCGTCCTGCAGGCAGGCGCAGTTCTAACCACCGCGCCCAGCCGGCGGTGGCCCCCAGTAACGCGATAAGCGTGTGGCTAAGCCCGGCCAGAAAGTCTTCGCTCATGTCGCTGGGTGAATGCCTATGAGTCAGCAAGACCATGGCTCCCATCGCACACATGACGGGGAAAATCAGCGGCGCCCAGCGGACGCGCAGTTTGCCCGCCTGGACGGCACATTCGAAGACTGCAAAACCCAGGATCAACACAGCCGCCGCCCGATGTTGGAGTACGTCGGGAGCGGAGAAGCTCGCCCAAAAGGGGCGGGGGCCCAAGGGCCAGTTCTCGGGATCTGCGCGGAAGAGAATAAAGACGGACAGGCCCGCGAACGACAACGGCCAGAAGCGCGCCCATCGCATTGCCGGCAGTCGGCTCAACAATGCCAGCAACCCCGCACCCAGGACGATCAGACCTGCCCAATTGTGGTTGTACTCAGACCATTTTTTATCGGTCGCATCGCTACTGCCACCTGCCTGAAATTCAGACATTCGCAGTGCGGTTTCAATCGAGGTAGCTGGAGTCAGTTGTGCGGCACTTGGACTACTGAGACGTGGAGATTGTGGGTGCAGGCGTGCCACGATGACTTGTGCGGACACCTGATCGGGTATGTCGGCTGCGGGCGGCTGCGATGACATGGTAGCCGCTGCGAGCAGGACAGTGAATCCCAACCCGACCTCAACCTCGGCAAAGCGACGAAGGCGCCTCAGCAAAGGCTGAGGGTCGTTCGCAAGTTGGCGCACCAGCAGCCAATTGCCTGCGCCCATGGCGAGCATCACCAATAAGAGGTAGAACTTCGCCAGCAAGAGCAGGCCATAGTTGGTTCCATAAAGACCCTTCCACGAGCCGACGTAAAACCAGGCCATGACGAGACCGGCCAGCACCAGGAGGGCAACGCTTGCCATGGCCATGGTGGAGTAGCGCCGGGCCATCACGCGCGCCCGGTCCAAGCTCCCCTCACGCGCTAAGGAAATGAGAAGGAAGGGCATGGCTCCGATCCAGGCTGCGGTTCCGAGGTGATGCAGGGCCGTGGCGGCGCCGAGTAATACCTGATGGTCCAAACGGGCCGCTGCGTGGCTGGTAGAAACGGTTGCGGCAAGCAATAGAAGGCTCAAAGGAAGGATGGCCGCAGCGGCTTTGCGACTCTTGAGCCAGGCACAGAGCCACAAAAGCGCGGCGAGCACTACTGCGCTCAGACCGGCCTGAAAAAACCTGGTGCTACCAAGATCACGGAAATGCAGGTCGCTGTCGCCAAGCAACGACGCGCTGGAAAGAGCTACTGTCACCAGTTCGGAAAACGCCAAGGCCAGGGCGGCCCAGCCAATGCCGCGAAAACAGAAGGATTCCACCGGAGCGCTTGCCCTTGCAGGACGCGCAACTGCCAGCAGATAGAAGACGCCGCCCAGCAGCAAAGCCTCGAAAGCGAGATCGGCTGCACGCAGCAGGGTGAACAGCAAGTCGATATCTCGAAGGAGCCAGATCAAGCCATGACCTCAATTCGATGGTTCCCTTTGCTTCACTTGACCTTACTTGACCTGGAAAGGCACTTCGCCCCGGGTGATGTGTCCGTCACTGGACAAGACCTGCCAACGGAGCACATACGCTCCCTTCGCGAGCGCGTGGCCGGTCGCAGACAGGACATCAGGACCAGGTTGGGTGATTCCGCCCACTTTTTCCACTGTGCCGTCGGGCTTGAGCAGGCTGATGCTAGAGCGGGCGCCATCAACACGTGAGTTGTACTTGAGACGGATGGCTATCTCAGGGCCACTCACGACCACATTTTTCTGTGGTGTGGAACTTAACAAAACGGCATGTGCCAAAGCCAAACGGGGACTCGCGGCCAACAGCATCACAACGAAAACGATGGCCGCGATGAAGCGCTGCGACGATTTGATGCGCATAAGCAGGCTCTCCTGATGTAGTGCGACGTGTAGTGAGACTCGTTACGAATCCGGGTACTTTTTATGATGAGATGTGGGGAGTCGGCGGACTTCCCTTCTGAAAAACTCTGACATTTGGACGGACCGGCTCGTTTCAGATTCAGGTCTACTCACTTCTCGACTTCGTGGCCGGCAAGATTCCTGAACCCCATACCCTAGGATGTCGCTTGCACGGAATCTGCACGCTCGGAATGCCCACAGATTTCAGCCGCGCGGGCTTCGGCATAGGCGGCCGCCCCCATGAGGGCGGCACGGCTTTCAAGAATGATATGTACCGGGGTCTGGACCAGCAGGTTGCTGAGCCTGCCCTTGTCGGTGAACGCCTTCATGAAGGTACCGTCCTGCATTTTTTTAAGCAGTTTGGGGGCAATGCCACCGCCCACATACATGCCGCCGACAGAAAGAACCTTCAATGCCAGGTTGCCGGCTTCGGCGCCGTAGGCAGAGATGAAGATGTTGAGAGCCTCCACGCAGAGTTCACTTGTGCCTGCTTCACCCAATTCGCCGATGACCGCGTTGGGATCTTCTTCGCGCATACGGTCTTTCAACCAGGCAGGCTCAGCCAGACCCTTCACATCGCGGCAGAAGGCGTACACATTGGCCAGGCCGATACCAGAGATGACCCGCTCGCAACTGACTCTTCCGCCAAGGGTCTTTTGCAGATAACGCAGCAGTTCAATTTCGTCGTCGTTGCGCGGGGCGAAATCCGTGTGGCCGCCTTCCGAGGCTACAGGCTTATAGCTCTCGCCGTTCCGGATCAGGAAGGCTTCTCCCAAACCCGTGCCTGCCGCGATAAGTCCGCGATTCCCCTCCGCTTCCGGATCGCCTGGACTCAGGACGAAGATCTGCTCAGGCGTGAGTTCGGTGATGCCGTAACCGTTCGCCTCAAGATCGTTGATCAAGAAGACGTGCTCGATTTTGAGGTCGATGGCAAGCTGGCTGGCGTCGAGTTGCCATGGCAGGTTGGTCAACTTGAGGCGGCCGTGGCGCACCGGGCCCGGAACGCCAAAGCAAGCCGCGAGTACTTCGGCGGGCTGGCCCATGCGCTGCTCGCATTCCATCAGAAAGGCTTCGACGACCTGCGCCAGGCCTCGATATCCTTTCGCTGAGAACTTGTGATCGTAAACGTTCACAAGCTTTCCGCATTCAAATTTTGAGAGCGCCAAGTGAACCTTGGTACCGCCAACATCTCCTGCAAGGATCATCCTGCTAGCTCCAGACGACCCTCGCCACTGGCGTCGGGCGAGGGGAGCGCCGCACCGGCGGCGGCATCCAGAAACAAGGTGACGCGGCGACTCGCCGGCCGGATCAATTGCGAGGGAAATGTTTCCGGGTCACGGGGCCCGAGAAATACCTGTTTCAATGCGTTCACCTTGTCTGCACCTTCGATCAAAAAGAATACATCGCGCGCCCGGTTGATGACAGGCGAGGTCAGGGTCACGCGCCACGTTTCCTTCTGCACGACATGGTTGGCGATGGCCACGCGCATGAGTTCGTGGAGGCCTTCGGTATGCGGGAAAAGCGAGGCTGTATGTCCATCAGGCCCCATGCCTAGCGCGACGAGGTCGAAGACAGGCATCTCCGCGCCTTCCAGGCGGAAACTCTGCCGAATGGCGGCTTCGTACTTCGAAGCTGCTTCTTCGGGGTCGAGTTCGCCGTGGATACGAAAGATCTGGGCGGGACTCAGCGGAACTTTGTCCAGGAGCGCTTCGCGTGTCATGCGGTAATTGCTGTCTGGCTGATCAGGTGGCACGCAACGTTCGTCGACCCAGTAGAGCTCAAGTTTCTCCCAGGGAATTTGTCCGCGATAAGGCGCAGCCGGGTCGGCAAGGAGCGCAAACAGGCGCTTCGGGGTGTTCCCGCCTGAGATGGCGATCCTCGCCTTGCCTCGTGAGGTTCGAGCCGCAACGATACGATCGGTAAGGTACTGCGCGGCGCGGCGGCTCCCTGCTTCAGCGCTCGGATCGACGTAATAAATAACCTCTAGCTTCTCTGCCATCCCGTTGTTTTCCCTGTCGCGGATTGTCTGGTCTAGAGCTTGCGCCAGGCGCGGCCATCGCGCGCCAGCAGTTCGTCACCCGATTCCGGCCCCCAGGTGCCGCTGGCATAGCTGGGGAAACCCTTCGGCTTGCTGGCAGCCCATTGGTCCAGAATGGGGGTGAGCAGGGACCATGTCGCCTCGACGCCGTCGCGGTGAGCAAACAGGGTAGCATCGCCGAGCATTGCGTCGAGCAGGAGCCGCTCGTAGCCGTTTGCTGAAGACTTACCAAATGCCTCGGCGTAGCTGAAGTTCATATTGACCGGGCAGACTTCCATGTTCGGGCTGGGCACCTTGGCGCCGAAAAGGAGAGATATGCCCTCGTCGGGTTGGATACGCATTGTGATCAGGTTCGGCTGAAGATGCTTGCAGGAGCCTGATTGATTCTTAAAAAGCAACTGCGGCGGTTGCTTGAACTGTATGGTGATCTCGGTGGCACGCTTTGCCAGGCGCTTGCCTGCCCGCAGGTAGAACGGTACCCCGGCCCACCGCCAGTTCTCAATACCGATCTTGAGCGCGGCATAGGTTTCCGTGCCGGAGTTGGGGTCTACCCTTTCCTCCTGCCGGTAACCCTTCACATCTTTGCCGAGTATCTTACCCGGCCCGTACTGACCGCGTACCGCGTCCATGAGATGGATGGGCTGAATCGAGCGCCAGACCTTGACCTTTTCCCGGCGCATCGCATCCGCTTCGAAAGATACGGGCGGTTCCATGGCAACGAAAGAAAGCAGTTCCATGACGTGGTTCTGGACCACATCGCGGAGAGCACCTGCTTTCTCGTAGAACGGTCCCCGGCCTTCGATGCCAATCTCTTCAGCGGCGGTGATCTGCACGTGATCGACGTAGTTGCGATTCCATACAGGCTCGAAAATGCCGTTCGCAAAGCGGAATACGAGAATGTTCTGTACTGTCTCCTTGCCCAGGTAGTGATCGATACGGAAGACCTGGTCTTCTGCAAAGACGCGGTTGACGTCGTCGTTTAACGCTCGCGCCGAAGCCAGGTCGTGCCCGAACGGCTTCTCGATGATGGTGTTGACTTTGCCCTGCTCCGGCTTGGCCATGCCGTGCGCGCCCAATTGCTGAATGATGTCGGCGAAGTATTCCGGGGCGGTCGCGAGGTAATAGAGGCGGTTGCCCTTCATGCCCTGTTTCTTGTCGATGTTTTCGAGCAGGACTTTCAGCTTGCCATAGCCTTCCGGGTCGTCGAAGTTCATGGCGTGATAGCTGATCTTCTTCATGAAATCGTCCAGCTTGGGCTCAACGTCTTTTACACCGCCAAACTCGAGGATGCCTTCGCGCATGTCTTCGGCGAACTGGCCCTCGAGCGGCCGGCGCGCCACACCAACGACGGCAAATTTTTCAGGCAAAAGACCAGACTGTTCGAGGTGGAACAGAGCGGGGAGCAGTTTGCGCTTGGTCAGATCGCCAGATGCTCCGAAAATCACCACGATGGTCGGCTCGGGAATGCGCTCGCCGCTCCGGGCCGCTTTCAAATCTTCGGGAGAAAAACTAACTTCCATTGTTGCCATTGGACCTGCTCCTCACATGCAAAGTGCTGCCTATGTCCTTACGCCGGTATCGATACCCAGGTGTTCGAGCGCCTGCACGCATTGTGCTTCATCCTGGTAGCAAATTGCATGAATTCCCAGGGTTGCGGCGGCATCGCAGTTCTCTTGCCGATCGTCGATGAACACTGTTTCCCGCGCGTCGCGCTGCAGTACATCGAGCGCAAGCTCGAACATTTTCACGTCTGGCTTCCTCACGCCTAAATAGCAGGAACTGAGAAATAAGTCGAAGTAGCGGTCGAGTTCAAAATGCTCGATCCGGTAGTCATTCAACTCCCGGGCTTCATTGTTGAGCATGACTAGTTCTAGCTCTTGAGATGCTCGAAGATCCTCAACGATTCGCATGGCGCCGTTTGGCAGCAGCACGGAACGGAGCTTCATCTGCTCAAGAAAATCATCGGGAGTGAAGGTGCGGGGCTCGTAAAAGACTGTTTGCAAAAGGTATTGCGCGCCGGTCATCAAACCCTTTTCCCATGGGCCATAGACGCGTTGATGGCGCTGGTCGAATGCGGCATGATCAAGGGCGAACCGATCGAGGACAGCAGCGCGCTCGATCCGATCCCAGCCATTGGTCAGCAAAACGCCGCCCACGTCCCAAAGAATTGTGCTGATCTCTGCCATGAAGTCGCACCTTAGGTATTTTGGCCCGCCCAGCGCCCAGTTCGATGAGTTCGATGAGACCGATGACACCGATGAGACCGGGGAGTGAAGGTTGGCGGTATGCCCCATACCTCGCACAAAGAAGGTGCGAGATAGGGGCACCCGGGATCATCCACGGTAACGCATCGATGAAGACACATTCACCTGGACAGCTTTCAGGCTGTGGCTGCCGGCCTCACGCGGTCGAGGAGTGCCTTGGCCCGCTTGACAATGTTGGCCGGACCAAAACCGAGTTCTTCCATGGCCTTGGGACCCGGAGCGGAAGCGCCGAACCGCTCCAGACCGATGACGTCTCCGTCGCGGCCTACGTACTTCCACCAGGACATGGGTGAAGCGGCCTCCACAGCCAATGCGGGCAATTCGTGGGGAAAGATCTGCAGCTTGTAGGCGTCGGATTGTTCTTCGAATAGTTTGAAACTGGGCATGGAAACGACGCGAGCCAAGATACCTTCCTTCTTGAGATCCGCGGCGGCCTGCAGCACTGGCCAGACTTCAGCACCGGATGCAACCAGCAGAAGATCTGGCGATGCACCGCCGTCCTGCAGAATGTAGGCGCCTTTGCTTACGCCTTCCGCGACCCTGTATTTTTCAGGGTCGAGAACAGGCAGGTTCTGCCTTGAAAGCCCCATGAATGCCGGCTGTTTACGTTCCAAAGCGAGACGCCAGGCAGCAACGGTCTCATTGGCATCCGCAGGGCGGAAGTCGGTGAGGTGGGGCATAGCACGGAGCATGGCGAACTGTTCAATCGGCTGATGCGTGGGACCGTCTTCGCCCAGCGCAATGGAGTCGTGGGTAAAGACGAAAATCGAGTGCGCATGCATCAGCGCGGCGAGACGAATGGCCGGCTTGCAGTAATCGCTGAAGTTGAAGAAGGTCGAGCCGAACGGAATCAAACCACCGTGTAAGGCCATTCCATTGACTGCGGCACACATGCCGAACTCGCGCACGCCGAAGAAGATGTTGCGGCCAGCGGGATCAACGTGGAAGTTGGCGCTGTTCTTGAAGATGGTCTTGGTGGAGGTGGTGAGGTCGGCCGCGCCGCCGATGAGCTCGGGCACCGCGGCTGCAATCGCATCCATGATGACGCCACCGGCGCTGCGTGTAGCCACGGGCTTGTCTACCGGAAAAGCCGGCAGGGCCTTCTCCCAGCCTGCGGCGAGCACGCCGGACTGAACGCGCTCAAACTCCTCAGCCAAATCCGGGAAGGCCTTTTTGTAGTTCGCGAACAGGCCGTTCCACTCCTGCTCGTATTTCCTGCCCTTGTCGACGGCCTGGAGCCAGTTGGCCTTGGCGTCGTCTGGGACGTAAAAGGTCTTGTCTTCGGGCCAGTTCAGCTTCTTCTTGGTGGCCTTTACGGCCTCGGCGCCGAGTGCCTCGCCGTGCGCCTTGTTCGTGCCCGCTTTGGGGCTGCCGTAGCCAATCACTGTACGCACCCGAATCAAGGAGGGCTTGTCCTTGACGCTCTGGGCAATCTTGATGGCCTGCGCAATGGCTTCCAGGTCGTTGCCGTCATCGACCATCTGAACATGCCAGTGATAGGCCTCAAAGCGCCCGGTAACATCCTCGGTGAACGACAGCTCGGTTGGCCCGTCGAGCGAGATGAGGTTGTCGTCATACAGATAGATCATCTTGCCCAGAGCTAACGTGCCGGCAAGGGAAGCGGCCTCGTGCGAGACGCCTTCCATCAAGTCGCCGTCTCCGCACATGACGTAGGTGTAGTGGTCCACTACGTCGAAGCCGGGACGGTTGTACACCGCCGCCAGATGCTTCTCTGCCACCGCCATGCCAACGCCCATGGCAAAACCCTGGCCCAATGGGCCGGTGGTCACTTCCACGCCGTCTGTATCGCCAAACTCCGGATGGCCGGGCGTAATGGAACCCCATTGCCGAAACTGCTGCAGGTCTCCGATGCTGACCTTGTAACCGGTGAGGTGCAGCACCGAGTAAAGCAACGCGGAGGCATGACCGTTCGACAGGATGAAGCGGTCGCGATTGCTCCACTTGGAATTCGAAGGATTGTGGCGCATGAATTCATGAAAGAGCAGGTAAGCCATGGGAGCATCGCCCAAGGGCGCTCCGGGGTGCCCGCTGTTGGCCTTCTCGACGGCGTCCACGGCGAGAAACCGCAGCGCATTGATCGACAACTGATCCAGTTCGCTCATTTCAAAGTCAACCTTTCTACTTGAGGATACTTCGGTTTCCTGTTCCCGTCTGCGCGCCTTGCCTCGCTGCCGGCGAGACAACCGACCTACCCAATCTCGATGGATCCGCTCCCGGGATCGACCGAGGTAGACCGCTGCAGTTGGACCTCGAAATTGCGGCCTTCCCATCGGTCGTCAAGCTGCCAGTGCAGGGTAAATATCAGCCGGCCGGCTTTGCCGGTCTCCGTGTGCAAGTCGGCGAAGTAGCCGGGATAACCTACGGTGTGGCTCTCTGTCTTTTGCTCCGTTCGCCAGTCATCCGTCGTCCAGATGACGGAAAAACGATCGTCGGCGAGGATGCGCAGCTTTCTGCCCGCGGGGATACTTTGCACCTGCCGGTTGAGCCGGAAAACTTCTATCGGGGTCGACCGCTTGCCATTCCCATAACGTACAGCAACGGCCGAGACGCGATCGAAGACTTCTCCATCGGTGACTGATCGAAGCAGTTTGACGTATTCCGCGTGGGCCCACACCAATGGCATAGCTGCCCCGGTAAATCTACCCAGCTTTAGCCCCATTTCAGGCATGTCGGGGGCGTCCCAGATTTGCTCGGGCAACATGCCACCGTGGGAGCTAAACCCTTCGATTGCCCTGATATAGGGCCGTACGTCGCGGCCAGCCGCCAGTTCATAATGGGCACGCTCACCCGTGAGCAGCGGCCAGGCACGGCCTTGGCCCCAGCCGAGGAACGGTCCGCCGTCATGGCGCTGGCCGTAGCCGTCGTGGTTATAGCGGCGCCAGCATGGACCGACCGGGGTTTCGACCTTGAGAACGTGATCGATCACCTTGACCGAGTCGGCGATCAGAGGATCATCGGCACGGCGCACACCGTAGCGCACCAGTTCAAGAAAGCCGCCGTCGACCACCCGGGAAGCGGGGAAATAGATTGGCTCACCTGGACCACGATTATTGATGCGAACAGTCTGCTCGTCACAGCCTTCGATTACGTAGGGATCTCCGCATCGGGGAGGCCGAATGCGGATGTAGTGCCGCGTGACGCCGGGCAACAGGGTGCCCTGATCGGTCACGGTCCAGTCTTCGAGGTGAGATTCGATCCAGTCAGCGTGTTCTTCCAGGAATTGACCGAGTTCCGTTGCCCCGGTAGCGCGGGCTATGTCGGCGGCACAGATCAGTCCGCAGATCACGGCTGCGAGCGTCGAGGGAGAGTACCCCGGAGCTTCCTCCCAGCGTTCCTGCTGGGTGACAGGGGACCGGCGCACGAGGAATCCGGCGGCGCGCTCGACAAAGGGAAATACGTCGAACCCTCCCACCCCGTTTAACTTCCAAAGGCGCCACGCGAGGATGATGGGGAAGGCAACCTCGTCGAGCTGAATGCCGTTCCAGTATGGGGTTCCATTGATCCAAAAGTTCTGGGCGAAGCTCCCGTCAGGTTTCTGGGTGCAGGCCAGGTAGACTAATGCCCGGCGAGCGGTATCCACGCGGCCGCAGGCGAGCAAAGCAGTAGCGCTTTGCACCAGATCGCGTGTCCAGACCAGGTGGTAGCCGCCTAAGTCGTCATCCCCCTTGAACTCGCCCCAGGGGATGGAAGCCGAAGCGATAAATGCACCCGAGAAGTGCTTGTCTTCGTGCGACAAGATGACATTCTGGCTGATTTGCAGGAGACGGCCGGCATCATGGGAAGCGGCCGCGAGGGTCTCTGGACTTGCAGCCCGGTGCCATTGCTCGATAAAGCGCTTCAGGCTCTGGTCAAAGGGCGTGGTCACGGCACCCAGGGCCGCGGTGAGAGCAGAGTGGTGCCCCTCGCCGAGCGAGATGGCTACGACGAACTCGCGATTGCTCCCAATGTCGATCTCGCCGGTCAGCGCGATGTTGCCATCCATGGCACAACCAAACTCCCAGTTCATTTGGAGGTTACTCATCAGGTCTTGCCAACCGTCGCTCGCGCCCACATAGCCGCAACTTGCGCGGCTGAACCCGCAGCTTGCAGCCATCACCAGGGAAACGCCGCCTTTCCAGGCGAGCAACACACGCTTGCCTGCCAGGTCGAGCACCGAGCCGGAATTGCCGGCCCCGCCCACTTCGAGATGCGGCGCCAGAAGGGCGTATGCCTTCATGCGGGAGAGCAGCCGATCGTCCCCTTCCAAGCGCACACGCATCAGGACAACAGGGTGATGGGGGTCGGCAATGATTTCCTTGATAATTTTGTAGCGGCCATCACGATCGGAATTGGTGAGACGAATCGCGAGTGCATTCGCGTCGATGTATTCGAATGACCGTTTCAGGTCGCGTTTTTCTTCGTGGATGAAGGTTTCTCCGTCGGTGAGCAGGAACTCCATGTCGCGAGTTTGCGGACGGTCGATGGTGGGGTAGTAAATTTCGTTCAGGATGCCGTGGGAGACCGTGTACCAGATGCGGCTGGCGCTGGAGTAGGCCATGCCCACCGCGTCTTTTCGGCTGGAAGTCCAACGCGGTTCAGCCCCGGGCGCACCGAAGGCGGGACCCTGTCCTTCTATCCAGCGATAATCGGAAGGCTGGTCTGTCATTGTCTTGCGCTCCTCATTGCCGCTGCAGGGTAGGTACAGGGTACATACTAGGGATGGACGCGCCCGAAGTGGAAAAGGACCTCAAAAATTGCGGGTAAGCACCAGGGTCCTTTGCGTTGGGGGTTGGGTGAGGTTTGGTTAGAGCACCTAGCTTGGTTAGAGCACTTGGGCGTTGGCGTCCGGGTCGGGATGGAAAGACACGAGACGCATGGCACGGGCGATCTCCCGATTCTTCATAAAGCCCTCCCAGACAAAGCCACTGCGCAGGTTTTCCGCCATGAGCATACCAATACCAACATCGATTCCGATCACGTCGTCGCCATACCACCCTGCTTTTGGCTGGAAGGCGTCGGCATATCCGTAGCGCCCGTAAAGTTTATCCCCATATCGCTCGCGCATCGTCAACAGCACGTGAGAACATTCCGCGGGCAGAAAGACCAGCGATCCTGCGGCGGCGCAGGGCACGAGCGTTCCATCCAGCGGCCCCATCGAAGGAGGCCCGCCCCAGGCGCGATACCCCTGCCGGGAATCGGAGGCGGAAATTCCCCACATGTCCTGGTCAATCCAGGGATATTTCTGGCCTTGTACCAAGCACCAGAGTTGGTGCGCGCGCGTGGCGGCGATCGAGTTAGTGAAGTAGTTGGCATGGAGGTCGCGCTGATTTCTGTAGTCGACCCAGGCGTGCGGATACTGGTGAATGAAAAGAGGCGCGTTGCCGCTGATGTAGTCGATTCCCCCGTAGGTGACAACCGGCCTCTGCACGGCGTCCCAGGCCTCCGGAGGAACAGGATGAGTGGGTGAACCGATGGCCAGCAAGTACATGGTGGTGAGTTCCGAATAGATATCCCACCGGTTCTTGAAGAAGCCCTGATCAGGCAGCCAGCCCATCGCAAGCGTGGGGCCACCGTTCATCATCCATTGCCAGTTAATGCGGCGATAGAACGTCGTCGCCAGGGCTTCAATGCGGGTGTTCCCGCTGAAGTACTGCCGGCAGTGCAGCACGCCGCAGAGCAGAAGCGCGGTATCAATCGATGACAATTCGCTACCGAAGAGCCGTTGTCCGCTATCGATGTCGATGAAGTGGTATAGGAATCCGTGCTCGTGGGGACACTCTTCGAGGAGAAAGGCGAGTGTCTTCTCTACCCGTTGCTCGCAATCGAGGGGGCGCAGGTAGTTATATTTGGCGGCAATGCACAGGGCGCTCAGACCGAAGCCAGTGGCGGCAATACTCGCCACCCTGCTCAGGGAGCGCCCGACAACTGGCGCCCGGTCGCGTACCAGGCCGCTTCTGGGACTGGCTTCATTGAAGAAAAAATCTGCATTTCGGCCCTCCATGTCATCCAGCATGACTTCGGCCATTTTGGAGACTTGGGTAAGCGGCCGATTGATGAAGACGCCGGGCGGATGGGCGTACTTTTCAGCCGCCTGACTTTCGGTTTTGGGGACGGTACCCGTGTTCGACGGCGCCGAAGGGCGATCCTGAGAGGCCTGCGCTGTAGCCAGACCTGACGCGCCCATGGCCAGGGCTCCGGTGGCGCCCGCCTGCTGCAAGAGCTGCCTTCGCGTTATGCGTGTCCGGGTCAATGCCAATTGATCTCGAGGCCCCAAATGGAAAGCAGATCCCATCCTTCGATGCTGCAGCAAGGCAAACTTCTTCGAGTTTAAACCCATGGTCGCGGTCCATCGGGCGATAAAGAACTGGGGGGACTGGCTGGTTACTGGCGCACTTTCCAAATCAACGACATTCGGGGTGTGCCGCCAATTTGCGAGGCGCGAGCCGCCCGAGTTGCATCCGATACCATTGAGACGCAATATGGGTAGGGGCAATCAGGCGCAGCCGTTGCGCCCAGTCGCTTTTGCCCTCGGATGGTTTCCCTAACGTGCACCACGCCCGACCCGGGCATGCTGGTCCCAGACTCATCCAGAGTGGATGAAGGATCAATCTAGGAGGATATTTTGGCTTACGAACTGCCACCACTTCCCTACGACTACGCCGCGCTTGAACCCATCATCGACACCGAGACGATGAAGCTTCATCACGACAAGCATCATGCTGCATACGTCAACAACCTGAACGGCGCCATCGAGAAGCACCCGGAACTCGGCAAGCACTCGCCGGAAAATCTGCTGAAGAATCTGAGCACGATTCCTGAGGACATTCGCGGTGTCGTGCGCAACAACGGCGGCGGACATGTGAACCACACCATGTTCTGGACGATCATGAAGCCAAACGGCGGCGGAGAGCCCACGGGGAAAATTGGCGAGCAGATCATCAAGGACTTTGGCAGCTTTGCGGATTTCAAGAAGTTGTTCAACGAGACCACGGCGAAGCAGTTTGGATCGGGCTGGGGCTGGCTCGTATTTGAAAACGGCAAGCTGAAGATCGTTACCACGCCGAACCAGGACAGTCCGATTTCGCAGGGGCTGTATCCAATTCTGGGTAACGATGTCTGGGAACACGCGTACTACCTCAAGTACCAGAACAAGCGGCCAGACTATCTTGCCGCCTGGTGGGGAGTGGTGAACTGGGACGAGGTCAACAAGCGCTTCGAACAGGCACAGAGGTAGCACTGGGTTAAGCCGTCTTCCCGAAGAATTCGAAGGGGGGACGGCTTAACTGCAGTCACACATGTCGCTTTGCCTCAACCCTGCGACAGCTTGAATTTTCAGGGCAGAAGATGCTGCCGAGCAGGTCACTACAAGGGAAGAATCGCTCCCTCAGCGGCTAAAGCCGGAATCAGGACAAGGCAGATACGTACGGGCTTAAAGCCCGTACCCTTCATGGGCGATGCGGCCACCCTTCACGGGCGAGCCGGCACCCGGGCGGATATTTATTGGCGCGGCCAGCGCGCCGCGATCAGGTCGAGCGCTTCCCTGGTTGTTCGAACCCTTCCTTCGAGTTGCGCGTCTTCCGCGTAGGTCAGTATCTCTTTGAATTGGGGGCTGGGGTGGTACCCAGCTGCGATCAGGTCCTTTCCGCTCAGTAGCAGCGGCGGCCTTACCTCTTCTTGCGGTAACGAGTCGAAACGCTCACGCGCAAAATCATACAGATCCAAAGAACCATGGCTGGACAGGCAGTCGAGCCGATGCAGGGCAAGGTGTTGATCGAATTCCTCCAGGCGGAAGAATCGCTTCAGGGTCGATTCCTTCATCTTGCGCACGTCGGCAAAGCGCATGTGGTTGGCGATGAGTGAAAGAATCTGTTCCGTTTCGTGATTTGCAAAGCGGAGACGGCGGCAGATTTCCTCGGCTATGCGGACACCCACTTCGACGTGACCATCGAAACGGATGCGGTCTGGCCCTATGCGAAACGTGGGTGGCTTGCCCACATCGTGCAACAAGGCGCCCCAGGCCAGAGCTGGCGGGCATTCTGCCGGGAGACCGGCCAGCAGCAGCAGCGTATGCACCCATACATCGCCTTCCGGGTGGAATTGCGGCGGTTGTTCTACCCCTTTCATCTTTGCAACTTCCGGCAGAACATGCGCCAGCAGGCCAGTCGTATCGAGCATTTCGAAAGCATGCTTGGCGTGGCCCTCGGTCAACATGCGAGTTAATTCATCGCGGACCCTTTCATGGCTCACCTGAACGATATCGGGGGCAAGCCTGGTGATCGCTTCTCCCGTCGCTGATTCCAATGCAAAGCCGAAACGCGCGGCAAAACGTACCGCGCGGAGCATCCGCAGCTTGTCCTCGGTAAAGCGCAGGATGGGCTTCCCGATCGCTCGTATCAAACCAGCTTGCAGGTCTTGCCGGCCACCCACTAAATCGAGGACTGCCCCGGTTTCGGGGTCCATCATCATACCGTTGATGGTGAAGTCGCGGCGCTTCACATCTTCTTCGGCACTTTGGGAGAATCGCACGGCATCAGGGCGCCTGCCGTCGGAATAGGCGCCGTCATTGCGAAACGTGGCAACCTCGGTCATGGTCCCGTCGCTTTCGGGGGCATCCGTACAGACCAGGACGACGCCAAAGTGAGCCCCCACGGCGAAGGTCTTCTCAAACAGGCTAAGCACCTGATCGGGCGGTGCGCTGGTGGCTACATCGAAATCCTTGGGCGAGCGGCCCAGGAGAAGGTCGCGGACACAGCCGCCCACAAAGTATGCGTCGTAGCCGGCCGCGCGCAGGCGAGCCACGATTTGTGCGGCCGCATTCCGCAGTGAATTGACTGCCATGTCTACTACTATAGAAACGTGAGTGAAACCCAGCTACTTTCTGGCGCTGAAGGCGTGGATAGCCGCGGCCCGGGCAGCGGCCTGATTCTCGCCATTGAAAGCTCCTGTGATGAGACGGCCGCGGCAGTGGTCGAACGCGGGCGCCTCACCCGCTCCAGCATTGTGGCCTCGCAGATCGCTGTGCACGCCCCCTATGGCGGCGTTGTGCCGGAACTTGCCTCGCGCGAACATCTGCGCAACATTGTGCCCGTTGTGCGTGCGGCGCTCAAAAAGGCCGGTGTGGGTTTCCGCGATCTGGACGCCATTGCGGTGACGGAAGGCCCTGGCCTTGCGGGCGCCCTGCTGGTCGGCGTGGCTTATGCCAAGTCGCTGGCCTTTGCCCTGGGCAAACCGATCATTGCCGTCAACCATCTGGAAGGACACATCCACGCCGTTCTGCTGGCTCAGCGAGAGATGCTCGATCAAGCCAATGAGACCCCGAACCGGGCACTGGCACTGGTGGTCTCGGGCGGCCATACGCATCTCTACCTCACACGGAAAGAGGGAGAGCACCTTAGCTATCGCAATGTAGGCGCGACGCTCGACGACGCGGCGGGCGAGGCTTTCGATAAGGTTGCCAAGTTGCTGGGCCTGGGCTACCCAGGTGGGCCGTGGATCGACGCGCTTGCTCCGCATGGCGATCCTTCTGCCGTGGCTTTTACGCTCACCCAGGTCAAGCAAAAGGCCCATCGCCCCGGTCCCGCTGCCGATGCTCCTCGCTTCGCTTTTTCGTTCAGCGGCATCAAGACGGCGGTACTGCGCTACGTCCAGATTCACGATCTGTACCCCTCGATCGAACGACGCCGAGAGGCCCTGGCTGCCCGGCCGGGCGCTGGCCCGGCGGCGGCACTGGGGCTCTGCGATGCGCGAACACTCGGTCTGATCGCGTCGTTTCAGCGTGCAGTCGTCGATGACCTGAAGCGCAAGACGTTTCAGGCTGCGGAGGCGCTGGGCGCGGAAAGCATCCTGGTTTCAGGGGGCGTGGCCGCCAATCGCGAATTGCGGTTGCGGTTTACCGCGGAGGCGGCAAGCCGTGGACTGTCGATCGCATTCCCAACGGTGGCGCTCTCTACCGATAACGCAGCCATGATCGGGGCTGCAGCGTGGCCAAGGTTTCTTGCGCGCGAGTTCGCACCGCTCGATCTGACGGCCGATTCCTCACTGGCACTGGGAAAGGAATAAGTCCATGATCCTGAAAGTCAGGATGGCTGGTGAGCCAGTGCTGCGCGGGCGCGCGCGGGCTCTGCGTCTGGAAGAGATTCTGCAGACGGCCACCCAGGACCTGATTGCTGCCATGCGCGAGACCATGCATGACGCTCCGGGAGTAGGCTTGGCCGCCCCCCAGGTAGGCTTACCACTGCAACTCGCCATCATTGAAGACCGCGAAGAGAACCTTAAGGACCTGAACCGTGACTTTCTGGCGGAGCGTGAACGCAAGCCGGTGCCGTTCCAGGTGATCATCAATCCGGTATTGACACTCGAATCGCCAGCGGAGATTGAGTTTTTTGAGGGGTGCCTCAGCCTGCCGGGACTGGTCGCCCTGGTGCCGCGGGCGCGCAAGGTAAAAGTGGAGTGCCTGGATGAGAAGGGGCGGCCCAAAGTGATTCGGGCGTCGGGTTGGTACGCCCGGATCCTGCAGCATGAGATCGATCATTTGTCCGGGGCGCTGTATGTGGACCGGATGCGAAGTGTAAGTCTTTGCTCGGTCGAGAACTTCAACCGGCATTGGAAGGGCAAGCCTATTGCTGAGGTCAAGGCTGTCCTTGCCGGGGAGCGTTAGTCCTTATCGGAGGTCCATGGGTTGGGAATACTCATGGGGGTTTGGGAGCACTCGTTTGGGAACACTCATGGAGAGCTGTGGCTTTCCCACAACGGGGGCGCGCCAGATAAGTAAAGGCGTGTGGGTGGACGCTGCATCGGTGCAGAAGTTACCATGAGGTTCGGGTAAGACCTGCAACCGGATGACCATCCGCCTTTTCAATACACTGTCCAATACTGTCGAAGAGCTCAAACCATCCGATGGCGAGACTCTGCGTTTTTATGTTTGCGGGCCTACGGTCTACGACTATGGCCACATCGGCAACTTCCGCACCTTTCTGCAACTGGATGTTTTGCGCCGCTTTCTCAAGCAACAAGGCTACAAACTACGCCAGGTCATGAACATCACCGACGTTGACGACAAGATCATTCGCAACGCCGGTGCGGCGAACATGCCGATCGCGGACTACACCGCGAAGTATGAGAAGGCATTTTTTGAGGATCTGGACGCCTTGCAATGCGAGCGGCCGGAGGTTGTGGCGCGAGCAACCGAGAATATTCCCGAGATGGTCACGCTCATCGAGCGCCTGGCCGCCAGCAATCTCGCCTATCAGGCTCCGGATGGCTCCTGGTATTTCCGCATTGCCGGGTTCCCTGAATACGGCAAGCTGGCCAAGAAGGACTTCTCCGCCATCAATGACGGGGCGCGGGTGGATGTGGACGAGTACGACAAGGACTCGGCCCGCGACTTTGCCTTGTGGAAAGCTGCCAAGCCTGGTGAGCACCATTGGGACGTGAAACTTGGCTCGGGCCGGCCGGGCTGGCATATTGAGTGCTCAGCGATGGCGCTCAAGTATCTGGGTGAAAGCTTCGATCTGCACGCCGGGGGTGAGGACTTGATGTTCCCTCACCACGAGAACGAAATCGCGCAGTCGGAGTCGGCCACCGGCAAGGCCATGGCCCACCACTGGATGCATGTGCGCTTTCTTCTCGTAGACGGGCGCAAGATGTCGAAGTCCGAGGGTAACTTCTTCACTTTGAGAGACTTGCTGCTGAAGGGGTACAAGGCGTCTGCCATTCGCTTTCTGCTTATTTCAGTTCCCTACCGGCATCCTTTGAATTTCACCATTGAGGGTTTGACTGAGTCGGCCAGTGCGGTCGAACGGGTGCGTACCTTCGCCCAGAGGATTCGCGGGAGCGAATGGCCGGATGGCCTCAACCTTGAATTGGAAGCGCAGGCAGCCAGGTCGCTGCAGCAATTCACCGCGGCGCTGGCCGAGGATCTGAATACGTCGGAATCTCGAGCAGCCATTTTCGAGCTGGTCCGCGCCGGCAATACTGCAGTGGACTCCGTAAAGTTTTATGCGGGGAACGTGAAGGCTATCGAGGAAGCGCTGCAGAAATTTGACGAGGTATTCGCTGTGCTGGAAGACCACGATGCCGAGATCTCCCGGGCTGCGCTCGAATGGGCAAGGACAGATGGGCGAGGCGACCAGGCTGCTCCCGAGCTTTTGGCCGCTTATTCGCTGAGCGACGCGCAGATTGATGCGCTGCTGGTGGAGCGCGACCAGGCGCGGCGTACACGGAATTTCGCTCGCGGTGACGCCATTCGCAATGAGCTAGCTGCTCTGGGGATCATGATTGAAGATTCCAAGGACGGCGCTCGCTGGAAGCGGAAATAGCTGCCGGCCTAAAAACCTCCAGCTTCTTTGTTTAACCGAGCGGCACCACACGCAAGGGTGACAGTCCCTGGATGGGCCGTGCTACCCTTATGAGGCAAGGGGATGCATTGCATGCGCGTGGAAGGCACAGGTCGATTCCGTCTGTATACCAGTGCTGTTTCCATGCCCGCGACGCCTCTTGGCGTGCTCCCCGCCGGCACCCGACCTAGTCTCTTCGGCGGCGACTAGCTTTACTCCGCCGAAGCTCTGCCCTGCCTCCGACCGGGGCCGCATCCACATGCGGCGGTCGACTGACTCGCCCTGAAAGAAAGCCGAGAAAGCAGAGATAGCATGATGCAGAAGAATGGTCAGCAAAGCAGCACGATTCTTGCCCAGTACGGTCCGAAGATCCTCACTTCCCTGCCGGGGCCGAAAGCCAGCGCGATTGTCGCCGGCGATGAACGTTACGTTTCCCCGAGCTACACCCGCTCCTATCCCATGGTGGCCAAGAGCGGCCGGGGCGTGCGGGTCATGGATGTCGACGGAAACGAGTTCCTGGATTTCGCCTCAGGGATTGCCGTTGTTTCGACGGGTCATTGCCATCCTGAGGTAGTCGCCGCCATCCAGAAGCAGGCTGCCGAACTGATTCACATGTCTGGCACCGACTTCTATTACGAGCACATGGTGACGCTCGCTGAGCGCCTGTCGGCCGTTGCTCCCATGCCCGGACCGCATCGCTTTTATTACGGCAATTCCGGAGCAGAGGCCGTTGAGTGTGCGCTGAAGCTGGCCCGCTACCATACGGGCCGTCAGAACGTCATTGCCTTCTTCGGGGCGTTCCACGGGCGCACGATGGGCGCTCTCTCGCTGACCGCTTCCAAGCCGCAACAGCGGCGGCGCTTTGCTCCGCTGGTTCCGGGAGTTACCCACGTGCGCTATCCCTATGCATACCGTGGCTGCTCCGGGGGACCGCAGGAAGAGGAGCGTTTCGCTCTCGCCTGCGCCCGCTACATCGAAGAAAAGCTGTTCAAGACCACGCTGCCTCCCGAAGAGGTGGCCGCTATTTTTGTCGAGCCGATTCAGGGAGAAGGCGGCTACGTGGTGGCGCCTGACGTCTTCATGCAAGAACTCCGCCGGATTTGCGACAAGCACGGCATCCTGCTGGTAGTGGATGAAGTGCAGTCGGGAGCAGGCCGCACCGGCAAGTGGTGGGCCGTGGAGCACTCTGGCGTTGAGCCCGATATGGTTTGCATCGCGAAGGGCATCGCCTCGGGTATGCCCTTGGGCATTTGCATGACGCGAGCGGAAATCATGGATTGGGTGCCTGGATCTCACGCTTCAACGTTCGGTGGAAACCCGGTGGCAATCGCCGCCGCGTTGGCCACCATGGATGTGCTGCAGCGGGAAGGCATAGCCAATGCGGCCTCGATGGGAGAACTCATCTTTGGCCGTTTGCGCGAATGGCCGTCGAAGCACCCGATCGTGGGCGACGTGCGTGGCCGCGGACTGATGATCGGCCTCGAGATAGTCAAGAACCAGAGCACCCGCGAACCGGCCCCGCTTCTGCGCGACCGCATTGTTACCCTGGCCTTCGAGAAGGGCCTGCTGCTGCTCGGCTGCGGAGAGACTTCCCTCCGGCTCGCGCCGCCTCTCATCCTGAATGAGCATGAGGCGGCCATTGCTCTCGATATCCTTGAGGAATGCGTCGCACAGACGGAAGACGAGCATCGCGACGCCAGCAGCTATGCGTCGGCGGCGGTCTAGCTCGTAACCCACCCCTGGAATTCATCCTTCGCGCCTTTCGCGAAGGATGAATTCCACAAGTCTCGATACCGGGCTAACCAGGTTAGGGAATATGCGGCACACGAATTTGTGACTGGGAGAGGAATAAGAGGAGCGCTAAACCCGAACCGAATATTCGGTGATAGACAGGATTAGTGCTTTTCGGTGCTTTTAATCCACATGATGCCTGCGGCGAAGAAGACGCAGGCGACGGCCAGCGCCAGGATTGCGTGCGGCTTGTTGTTGTAATGGAGTGCCACCGCGGCGTCAATCCACCAGACCACTGCCCCCACGAACCAAATAAAGGAAAGATTCCTCATTCGCATCGAGGCTACCTCAACTACAGCGATTCCCAATCCTACAAGTCTTCGCGATTACATTACTTTGGGAATCGCAATGAAAATTTCCTTACTCTCTTCCCATTCTAGAACCAATACGATTTATGGTTTTCCAGAGGTTCGCCGCCTGACCCAGACCTTCTCGGCCGCAGGGTGACCTAACGTAGAGCGCCCCACGGTGGTCTCAATGGAGATGGTGCGGTCGTAGTTCCTCGCCAGCACGCTCACGCGGCCGCCGGGTGCAATGCCGGCCTGGTGCAGGAAGAGCAACAACTTCGGATCGCGCTCATAGAGACTTACCACGGTGTAGCCGGAGTCTTCCTTTGCTTCGGAGAGCACAACGGTTCCACGCTTGCTCCGCTGCTCCGGGCTCTCGGGCAGAACCGAGTTTCCATGAGGACATGTGCCTTTGGAGCCCAGCTTTTCCAGCAGCTTGGCTTCAAAGGCAGGAGAGACGGCGTGCTCCAGTCGTTCCGCTTCGTCATGCACCTCGTACCACTCCATGCCAAACATTTCTGCCAGCATGCGTTCGATGAGGTGATGGCGCAAGGCAGTGCGGTATGCCGTTTTCTTCCCCTTGGGTGTGAGCCGCACAATGCCGTCTTGCTTCACTTCAAGATAGCCGTCGCGTTTAAGCCGCTTGAGGGCCATAGTGACGGCCGGGGGGGAGACGGAGAGCCAGTGAGCCAGAGTCGCGGGAATGACGGACTGCCCCTCACTCTCAGCTTCGAGAACAGCCTTGAGATAGTCTTCCTTCGAAATGGTGATGGAGTTTTTCACGACACCCGCTTGAATTTAGTTTAGCTAAATGTTGGCAAACCGCCTTGCTCCGGAGACAATGGAGCCCATGTTCGGCCTACCCATGCTTGAGAAATTCGTGCACGCCAGCGATTCGCTTGCTGCGCGCCTGAGCAGGCGGCCGGCACGACCCGAGCATCTGGAATTGGGGCGTAAGGGAGAAGAAGCAGCGTACTTCTACTTGCGCCGCCTGGGGTATACCGTGGTGGCACGGGGCTGGCGCAGCGGGAAAGTTCGCGGCGACCTCGATCTGGTTGCGTGGGAGAGTGACACGCTCTGCTTTGTGGAAGTGAAGACCCGCAGCAGCCACATGGTTGCCACCGCAGAAGCAGCGGTGGACGACGACAAAATGCGGGCGCTGCGCCGTATGGCGCGGCAGTACCTTCGGGCTATGCCGCTCGCTCCGGATCGGGTCCGCTTCGACGTGTTATCGATTTACTTCGAAGCTGAAACGACGTTTGAGCTCTTTCGTGGTGCTTTTGCCTGGCGTTAGCAGGTTGCGGAAAAACCCGGTCGTTTTTCTATAGCCCTGTTACGCTCACCATCTTCTGGTCACCGATAAGGAGCTGCCATTGATCAACCGCCGGCAATTCATGTCTGCCATGGCCGCAACGGCCGCGCTCAGCACAGCACCCTCAGGTTTCGCGGGCACAGCCCGTTTGACACACAAGGAACGGGTGGACCGCGCGCTGCGCGGAGAAGATGTGGACCGTCCTCCGTTTAGCTTCTGGCACCACTACAAGCGCCCGACGGCGGAACTTGAGGCGAAGGATCACCTTGAGTTCCATCGCAAGTACGATACGGACTTCGTCAAGGTGATGAACGACTTCGACTATCCTCGATCGACCAGCGGCAAGTGGTATGAGTTGCAGACCTTGAAGTCGCCTTACCCGGATCAGCTACGCACGCTGGAACGGGTGCGCGATGGATTGAACGGCGACGCCTATTTTGTCGACACGCTCTATGGCCCGTACATGACTGCGATGTTGTTGCTCGCCGCGGAGCCGGAGTACGCCAGCAAGAAGAATGCAGAGGATCGCAGTGAAGTGATCGGCGCGATCCATGCGCTCCAGAAGGACAACACCGCGGCCTGGGAAGCAATGATGGAGGCCATCACCGAGTCGACCATCAACCATATTCGACGTTCGCAGGAGATCGGTGCTTCGGGAACGCTGGTCAGTATTTTTAATGCGACCAGCAAGTTCGGATCGGTCGCTGATTACGAGCGCTACAGCAAGCCTTACGATAAGCGCGTTCTGGCTGCGCTGGCTGATAGCAAACTGACGCTGTTGCACTTACACACTCTCGAGATGCCCTACCTCAGCCAGTTCAAGGACTTTCACGCGCCAGTCATCAACTATTCGGTGAAGGTGAGCGGTATTCCTATTGCGGACGTGCGCAAGATGTATCCACAGGCGATAGCCGGTGGCGTGGATGAGGTGGGTTTCGAGCGCCTGACGACGGAAGAAATTCGAAAGCAGTGGATGAAGGCGCGGGAACAGGCGGGGAGCAAATACATCATTACGCCGGGGTGCTCGGTTCCGAATGGTTCTACCGATGCGGAACTGGCTCGCATGCCGAAGGCGATTGGCGTGAAGATGGCTGGCTGAAAAGACGAGGTAAATCGTTCGAAGGGGCTTCGCCCCGTTCTCTTCAGGCCACGTACCCCCGAATTCCTGTTGAGCTCGTTGATTCCTCGGACCGCATGCGTCTTTCCTTGTTAGGAAAGCCGCACTCGTGGCCCTTATCGACACTGCGAATCAGGAATTCGGGTCAGCCGGTGCGAACCTTCGTTTCGAATATTGGTGGCACCCGTCCAGGACCGGATGGCTTGGCTACGACCTAGACCCAATTTGCATTACTGGGCGTCTTTGTATTCTTCGTGCCAGGCCATTTGGATCGCTTCCAGCTTGGGCTCATTCGACTTGGCTGGGTCGTCGGCAAAGCCCTCCAGCTCGGTCACATACTTGTGCAGATCGGTAAAGCGCACGGTGAAGGGATCGATGTCAGGATACTTCTCCTGCAGCTGTATCCCGATCTCTTCGGCATCATTCCAGAAAACTTCACGAGCCATCGTTCTGCTCCTTACTTCTCTTCCGCGAGGGTGAGTGGCTTGCCCTCGGAGACATAGTTGCGATTCCACTTGGGTATTTCGACCACGTAGTTGCCGGGGCCAGTGATGGTTGCCTGGCAGCCCAGGCGAGAATTCAGTTGCAAATCTGCCGCCATGTCGAGACGGTCGAGTTCGTCGTCCTCCGCTGGGGAGAGAGCCTCGCTGCCATCCTTCATCCATAGGTGACAGGTGGTGCAGGCACAGGAGCCGCCACAGGCATGATCGAGAAAGATGTCGAAATGCTCGGCTACGTCGAGGAACGACATGGGCTTGCCGTGGTGACCATAGGGCAATGTGCCGTAGGCGAACTCTACCGTGCGGCCTTCGGGGAGAAATGTTACGCGGACCATATTGTCGTTCTGAGTCATAGCATTACTTTCTATCAATGGAATTCTGCTTGTGCGATGGGGTGCGGAGCAGCCGGGCCTTCCCCCAGTTTGTCATCTGCCGCTTGCATGGTCTGACCCTTGATGGCGCTGGTGACGGCAACATCCATCATGAGTTCAGCGAAACGGTGGGTCGCTTTATCCAGCGCTTCGGTGCCGGCCCTGAGCGCAGGTAGATCGTCGCCCTCCTTGAGCACGGCCAATTCAGCGCTGAGCGAGCGAATCTGTTCGCGCTCATCGTCGTCGAGCAACTTCCATGCAGGGTTCGAAGGAGCCTTTTCTACGGCACTGAGAATGGCGCCGGCTTCATTTCTGGCTTCGACCAACTGGCGCAGGTGAATGTCCTGCTCGGCGAAATCGAACGATTCGAGGATCATCGATTCGACCTGTTCGTCGGTGAGACCGTAGGTCGGCTTCACCGCAACCTCGGCCTGCTTGTCACTGCGCAGCTCCTGTGCGGAGACATGAAGAATGCCGTTGGCATCGATAAGGAACTTGACCTCAATGCGCGGCATGCCCGCACTCATGGGCGGAATACCCTTGAGATCGAAGCGCGCGAGTGATCGGCAATCTTTCGCCATTTCGCGTTCACCCTGCAGTACGTGGATGGCGACATTCGTCTGTCCATCGACACCGGTGGTGAACGACTCTGAGGCTGAGGCCGGAATCGTGGAGTTGCGTTGAATGATCTTGGCGACTACGCCGCCCAGGGCCTCGATTCCCAGCGACAGCGGGGTCACATCGAGCAGCAGCATGTCTTCGGTGGCCTTGGATCCGCCGCCGAGGATGTTCGCTTGTACGGCGGCGCCGAGAGCAACCACTTCATCGGGATTGAGTTCGGCGTGCGCCTGCTTGCCGCGAGCCGGAAGCTCAAACACATCGCTGACCAGCCGCTGCACGGCAGGGATTCTGGTCGATCCACCCACCAGCACGACCTCACCGATCTGATCGGGCGTGAGATTGGCGTCACGCAGCGCATTACGGCAAGGAGCCACCGTGCGAGCGATGACTGGCTGAATCAGTTGTTCAAACTGTTCACGAGAAATTTCACGCCGGTAGTGCTTGCCCTGCGGAAGCTCGATGTCGATCTTCGCGACCGTCTGCGAGGAGAGCTCGATCTTGGCTTCGATCATAGCTTTGCGGATAGCCTGGACGACTTCAGGCTGTTGCCGTACATCCACGCCTTCGTCGCCGGCAATGTCATCCAGGGCAATGGCGATCATAAGATGGTCGATATCGTCACCGCCAAGGTGCGTATCGCCATTGGTTGCTATGACCTCGAAGATGCCCTCATGCAGCTTGAGGATGGAGACATCAAAGGTTCCACCGCCCATGTCATACACGGCGATGATGCCTTCTTTCTGCCGATCAAGGCCATAGGCGAGGGCGGCGGCCGTGGGTTCGTTCACGAGGCGAAGAACATCGAGCCCCGCCATGCGTCCAGCATCTTTGGTGGCCTGGCGTTGCGCATCATTGAAGTAGGCGGGCACGGTGATGACCGCCTTGGAAACAGGCGCACCGAAATATCGCTCTGCATTTCGCTTGAGCTGACGCAGGACGTGGGCAGAGACTTCGGGTGGCGTGAATTCACTTTCGCCCAGGCGAATCCGCAAGACCTCGCCGGGCTGAATTTCATCAGCCAGCCGGAACGGGAAAAACTTCAACTCCTCAGTCACGTCTTCTACGCCGCGGCCCATGAGGCGCTTTACGGAATAGATTGCCCGGTCAGGCGACTCGAGTAGCGTGGTGCGGGCCGCGTTGCCGACGACTACCGCCGGGCGGGCGCCATCGTGAGCAGGCGGCAAGGCTACCACCGAGGGCACCAGGTTCAAACCATCTTCGCCCGGGATAACGACCGGCTTCTCGCCTTGCATAAATGCGACCAGGGAATTTGTTGTACCCAGGTCGATACCGACTACGCGCTCATCCGCCATAAATCTCAGGATCCTCCCAGGGTCTCGTCCACGTCGCGCACCAGGTTCTGCAAGTAACTGCGGCGCTGCAGCAACGTGGTCATCGCTTCTTTCGCTGCGGTTTTCTTTGCTTCGTCGTTGCGTTCCCAGGCGCTATCCCAGGCCGACCAATGCGCGCGCACCTGCTCGTCGACCGAACTGAGTTGAGCGGCAAACTGATTCTTTGCACTTTCGAGATCGCGGCGCAGTTGCGGGTCGTCTTCGCCCATCTTCTGGTTCTGCCGCAGTTCTTCGAGCTGCATATTCAACTCGAAGACCTCTTCCAACAGGTCAGCCGGCACCTTGGAAGGATTCGCATTGCCCTTGCCGCGCTCTTCATCTTCAAACTGCACACCTTCGAGCTTGAGCAGGTACTTGGTGCGGTCGAGCGGATTCTTCAAGGCGCGATACGCATCGTTCAGCAGTGAGGCCTGGGCCAGACTCCATTCCTGCTCCTGCTGCGAAGCGCGCGCATGCACATCCGGATGCAGCTTGCGACTGTATCGATAGAACTGCTTCTCCAACGCCTGCGCGTCGAGATCGAGTTTCGGCGGCAAGCCGAACATGCCAAAATAGTTGGCGCCATTCGGGGGCTGGACTTTGCCGCACTCGGCGCAGAAGGGCTGGCTGTCCGTGACCTCTCGGCCGCAGGACCAGCATTTGGCCGGCGCACTGACTGTTTCAACTATTTGCATAGGCAGGAACAAGCTGCGCAGACTTAGCCCGAAAACGATGAGCCGCAACCGCAGGACTTGGTCGAGTTGGGATTGATGAAGTTGAAGCCCTGCCGCATCAGGGTCTCTTCGTAGTCGAGGATCATGCCGTGGAGATAGATGAACGACTTGGGATCGACAAAGACGCGCACATCCTCAAAGTTGTACACACGGTCGCGTTCTCGCGGCTGTGTGTCGAAGCGAATGTTGTAGGAAAGACCGGAACAGCCACCGCCCTGGATACCGAGCCGGAGCCCCCCTTCTTGAGGAGAGACTCCCTCTTTGGCCATGGCCACGCGAATCCGCTTCAGGGCACGCTCAGTTACCTGGATGCCCTTTTGATTCGGCGCGGCGTTTTCCGCATTGAGAACTGCCAGGTCCATTTCGCCTTCTACTTAGCGAGCGACGGAAGCTGTGGCTTCTGCCGTCTCGGTTACGCCGTTCTTCTTCTTCCAGTCGCCAATGGCGGCACGGATCGCGTCTTCGGCGAGCACCGAGCAGTGAATCTTGACCGGCGGAAGAGCCAGCTCCTTCACGATGTCGGTGTTCTTGATTTCGAGCGCCTCCGCGACAGTCTTGCCCTTGACCCACTCGGTGGCGAGCGATGAGGAAGCGATGGCCGAACCGCAGCCAAACGTCTTGAACTTCGCTTCTTCAATCACCTGAGTTTCAGGATTCACACGAATCTGCAGACGCATGACGTCGCCGCACTCAGGGGCGCCAACCAGACCGGTACCCACTTCAGCCTGGCTCTTATCCATCTGACCTACGTTCCGCGGGTTGTTGTAGTGGTCAATTACCTTGTCGCTATATGCCATTTTTTATCTCCTCATTCCGTAACCAGCGCGCCATGCTGCGTGTACACCAAAGCGAAATGCTTTAGTGCGCTTGCCACTCAATCTTCGAAATATCGATGCCTTCTTTCACCATTTCATAGAGCGGCGAAAGTTCGCGAAGTTTCTGTACGACGTCGATTACCTTGTCAGCAACATAGTCGACTTCCGCTTCGGTGTTGAAACGGCCGAGCCCGAAGCGAATCGAACTGTGGGCCACGTCATCACCCAGGCCCAGGGCCTTCAATACGTAAGACGGCTCAAGTGAAGCCGAGGTGCAGGCCGAGCCGCTGGAAACCGCGACATCGTTAATGCCCATCAGCAGCGACTCACCTTCAACGTATACAAAGCTGACGTTCAGGTTGGCCGGCAGACGATGTTCCATCGAGCCGTTCACGTGAACGTAGTCCAGGTTAGCCTCGAGCTTCGCTTTCAGCTTGTCGCGCAGCTTGCCCAGACGCTCGGCCTCGGCAGCCATTTCCTGGCCTGCGAGTTCGCAAGCCTTGCCCAAGCCAACAATGCCGGGGACATTGAGCGTGCCAGAGCGCATACCGCGCTCGTGACCGCCACCGTCGATCTGCGCGGAAATCTGCACGCGGGGATTGCGACGGCGTACATACAAGGCTCCGCAGCCCTTGGGGCCGTAGATCTTATGACCGGTCAGGGACAGGCAATCGATGTTCAGCGCATTTACGTCGACTGGAATCTTGCCGACTGCCTGCACCGCATCGGTATGGAAAATGATGTTGTGCTCGCGGCAGATCTTGCCAATCTCCGCGATGGGTTGCAGTACGCCAATCTCATTGTTGGCAAACATGATGGTGACAAGAATGGTTTTGTCGTCGATCGCGCGCTTCAAGTCTTCGATGTCGATCAGGCCGTCTGCCTTTACCGGCAGATAGGTGATGCGATAGCCGTGCTTTTCCAGCCGCTTGCAGGCATCAAGCACCGCCTTGTGTTCGGTGACCTGGGTGATGATGTGGTTGCCGCGCTCGCGGTACATCTCGGCAATGCCCTTGATGGCGAGGTTATTGCTCTCGGTTGCGCCCGAGGTAAAGATGATTTCCTTGGCGGAGGCGCCGATCAGCTTGGCTACCTGTTCGCGCGCATTCTCGACGCCCTTCTCCGCTTCCCATCCAAAAGAATGGTTGCGGCTGGCTGCGTTGCCAAACTTGGAGGTGAAGAACGGAATCATCGCCTCAAGGACGCGCGGATCCATTGGCGTGGTCGCGTGGTCATCCATGTAAATCGGCAGCTTTACGCCAGCCTTCTCGGCAGTTTCAACGGTGCTCATTCTGCTCTCCCTGCTTTCCTTCTCTTGCTCGATCTCTCTTGCTCGATCTTTAGATGCTTCAGTTCCCCAGGCTCACCAGCATGGACTCCATCGACTTTGCATGATGGTATCTCCCGCTAGGTTCATGCTCACAGAGGTCGGCGACGCGAATCGCCTTGAGTACACTCGCAATGCTCTCATTCACTTTGCGCAGCGGTTCCCTGATCGTGCAGCTATCGGTCAGGTCACAACCGCGAGGCCCCGTTTCGCATGAGGTGATAAAGAGTGGCCCATCGATCGCCCCAATGACCTCGAACGCCGTAATGTCTTCCGGCGCCCGCGACAGCGCATACCCCCCATGAGTGCCGGCATGCGACCGGAGCAGCCCCGCCTTGGTAAGCCGCTGCAGAATCTTGGCCAGCAACTGGGGCGGGATTCCGTAAGCCTCAGCGATGTCTTTAGCGCTCAGCGAAGGCATGTCGGGGCGCTCGGCCAGGAACTTCAAGGCCATCAAGCCATAATCCGCCTTTTTCGTGAGCCTTAGCATTCCCGCGATACCGTGTCAGATGCAATTGGGACCGGGCTGGTCGCATATTCAGTATACGACCCATTTCTTCCCAATCACAACCGGCGTTTGAACAGGGGAAAAAGGGGGTGAGAAGCGGCCCCTGCCGGGCGCAGGTTCGAGGATGACAGATATTACGTAACTCTTACCCAGCTATGACCTTGCGACGGCTAGGCTAGTGTTGAGAAGATGCGGAGCAGTGATGGCGACAGCGATGAATCCCCCGAGCGCGACGAGCGAAGTGGCTGAACTCCAGGCGGCGCTTGAGCCGAACCGCGGCAAGTTCCACTGGCCCTTTGCCATTGTGATCACGATTTTCCACCTGGCGGCGCTGGCGGCTCTGTTTGATTTTCGCTGGTCTGCCCTGGCGGTTTTTGCCGTGACCTGGGTCTTCACCCAGGATATTGGCATCGGCATGTCTTATCACCGTTTACTGACCCACCGCGGATATGTGGTACCGAAGTGGCTCGAGTACACCATGGCCATTTTCGGCACCATGGCGTTACAGGGCAGCCCTGTTTACTGGGTGGCGGTACACCGCCTGCACCACCAATACACCGATAAAGAAGGTGATCCCCACTCCCCGCGGGACGGTAAATGGTGGTCGCACATGGGTTGGATTCTGAATGGTTCCCTGCACAACGACAGCGGCATTCTGAAGAGATACGCGCCAGACTTGATGAAGCAGGGCTTTTATCGTTGGCTGAACCGGTACCACTGGCTGCCGGTGACTCTGCTGGGCTTCGCCCTGCTGGCGGCCGGCGGGTGGTCGTGGGTGCTTTGGGGCATCTTCTTACGGGTCACGGTGGGGCTGCATGTCACCTGGCTGGTGAATTCGGCGACCCATATCTGGGGTTCGCGGCGTTTCGATACCCGGGACGATTCGAAGAATAACTGGTGGGTAGCACTGTTGACGGGTGGCGAGGGGTGGCACAACAACCACCACGCCTATCCGGTGTCGGCGCGCCACGGCATGGCTTGGTATGAGTTGGACGTGAATTACCTGGGCATCTGGATACTGGAAAAGGCCGGGCTCGCCACCAAGGTCAACGCCAAGCGCGTTTGACGCGGTTGAGTGATTTCTTAGCCACTTCGTTCGCGATTTCCTGTTTCTTAGCCAGCGTATCCTTTGACGGCAGACCTGCCCCTTGGACACTCTGCCATTCAGGCCGGGACGTTTCGAATGCCTAACCGGCCTTCGAAATGCGCCGCTCTGGCACGGGCGGTTTTGGACTAAAACAGTCCAGAACATACTGCTTCATGCCGCTATCCAGGTTTTGCAATTCCTGCTCGACAATTGCGCGTACCTCCGCCGGGTCACCCACGGCGCGGAGGTTGAGCAGCAACTCCAGTTGGCTGGCTGGCGAAGCGTTGAGATCTCCCTCAACGGCCGGTTCCTGGCCATTTGCGCAGATCGCTGCCTTGATATAACCCGTAGGCGCAGTGACGATTGCTTTTAGATGGGCAATGGAGATATCTGCTGCGGTCAATGCCGTGTCGAGCTCATCCAGCAAAGGCCCCAGGAGCAGTGCCGGAGACATGGGTCTTTCTGGCTCGAAGGCTGCTCGCAGATTCAGCCAGGCCAGGGCTGCCTCGGCACGGGCGTACTCGGCATAGTCAATCTCCAACGCTTGATCGCCGGTGGGGATCGTTCCAGAGAGCACCTCGCTCAGCCATGCGGCCACACCTTGCCCTGACTTTGCGCTGAGCTGGCGTACGCGAGCGGCGCCCAGGTCTGGATAGTCCGGGTAGAGGTCGGCCTTGGTGAAGCACACGAGGTCGGCTTCCTGCAGTTGTTTGTCGAAAAGGAAGCGCATTTCAGAATCGGCATCCGGTGCGCGCATGCTCACGGCCCGAAGAGGATCTACAAGGACCGTAAGGGGCGAAAGCTGAAAGGTCTCGCTGTACTCGAGCAGCGGGCGCAAGACGGTTGCCGAAAGATCTGTGCAGCTGCCCACGGGCTCAGCAAAAATGACGTATGGTTCGTGCGCGCGGAGCTTGCCGATCGACTCGACCAATTGGGAAAGGCGACAGCAAAAGCAGCCTCCGGTTACCTCGCCTGCATCGGCTCCGGAGAGAGCTGCATATTCGGTGTCTACCAGATCGGCGCCCTGGTCGTTCCATACCATGGCGCTACGCAACCCGCGACGCTCCAACTCACGCGCAGCGGCCAGGATCAGGGTTGTCTTACCAGCCCCCAGAAAGCCCCCCACCAAAACGACCCAGGGCTTCATGCGCCGGCCTGCAGCTTGTCGCTCGGCGAGCCCTTGAGGTTCACGTCGGTTTGCATCTGATTCGTTCACCCTTCCGTTGTCTGCATGCAAGACGCACCATTTTGCCACAAGCGAGAGGCAGCTGTTATGGTGGCGGTTACCCAAAGATTGTCCCTAAGAAAGGACCCACGCGTCCATGCTCGTGCCTTTGTCTGCCGATCCGGAGGAGGCGAAGACTACGCCACAGCCACTGGTCCCGAAGGGGCTGGCGATGCCCTTCTTCCTGGTCACCGCACTGTTTTTTCTTTGGGGTGTTCCGAACAATCTGAACGACGTGCTGATTCGGCAGTTCATGAAGTCGTTTGCCATCACCCGGTTCGAAGCCGGATTGGTACAGTCGGCTTTCTACATGGGTTATTTTCTGCTCGCCACGCCTGCTGCGCTGTTAATGCGGAAGGTGGGCTACAAGGCCGGCATCCTCGTCGGACTGCTTCTGTTTGCCGGGGGAACGTTTCTATTCTGGCCCGCAGCCCTGATCGGCAAATATGGATTTTTTCTCTTTGCGCTGTTTGTGATCGCCAGTGGTCTGGCATTTCTGGAGACGGCCTCGAACCCTTTCATCGCCCAATTGGGTTCCCCTGAGAGTTCCGCGCGCCGCTTGAATTTTTCCCAGGCCTTCAATCCGTTGGGCTCCATTTGCGGTGTGCTGGCGGGTACGGTCTTCATCTTTTCCGGAGTCGAGCTCACGCCTCAGCAGATCTCCGCCATGGAGGCGGCCCATACCTACGATGCCTACCTGAAGCATGAAACGATGCGCGTGGTCGTGCCTTACATCGTTGTAGGGATGATTGCTCTTATTTGGGCAGGCCTCATCGCGCGCACCAAGTTCCCGGCCATTGCTCGCGAACAGGAGGGTGGCAAGCCAGGCAGCTTCCGTGAGCTATTGCGTTATCCCAATTTTCTGTTCGCCATCGTCGCTCAGTTTTTGTATGTGGGAGCGCAGGTGGGCACATGGAGCTACTTCATCCAGTATGTACAGGATGGCACGCAGGAGCCGGAGAAGATCGCCGGCTACTTTCTTACCGGCACTCTGGTGGCGTTTGGCCTTGGCAGGTTCAGTTCCGCAGGCCTGATGCGCTACGTGAAACCGGCCACACTGATGGGTACCTATAGCCTGGTGAACATTTGCCTGGTGACCGTTGGCGTTGCTTTTCCCGGTTGGGTTGGTCTTTGGGCGATCTTCGTCACCAGCTTCTTCATGTCCGTGATGTTCCCCACGATCTTTGCCCTGGGCATTGACGGGCTCGATCAAAACACGAAGATCGGTGGATCTCTGATCGTGATGGCGATCGTGGGAGGTGCAGTGCTTACGCCCCTGATGGGCTGGGTTGCCGAAACGCAGCATAGCATCGCACGAGCCTACCTGGTTCCCTTGTTGTGTTACTGCGGTATCGCTCTCTACTCGTTTGTCGGGGTCAAGCTGAAACGGAGAGAGGCCTGAGTAGGATGCATACAAACAAGATCGTATTCTTTCTGGTAACAGCGCTGCTTTTGATGATCAACCTGCCGCTGATTGCGCAGCAGACAGCGAATGAGCCCGATTGGCAAGCGCGCCTGGCGCACATTCTTCCTTTGATGGGGCATCGCAACTGGATCATGATCGTGGATTCGGCTTACCCGCTGCAGAGTTCCGCCGGTGTGGAAACGCTGGAGACGAACATGGATCAGATGGAAGTGATTCGCAAAGTTCTGAGCGCTATCGACAGCTCAATCCAGGTAAGGCCGATCGTCTATATGGACGCGGAACTTCCTTTTGTGCCGGAGAAGGATGCTCCGGGCGTGACTGCGTATCGCAACGGGATCAAAAGCGTACTCGGCGGACGAGCGATTACGTCACTGCCACATGAGCAGATCATCGGGAAAGTCGATGAGGTAGGAAAAACATTCCACATCGTGGTTTTGAAAACAACCATGACGGTGCCTTATACATCTGTTTTTCTTCAGCTCAATTGCAAATACTGGAGCGACGACGCCGAGGCACAGTTGCGCAAGGCGATGAGCGCAGCGAAATAGCTTTCGCTGCAGACAATTCACCCTTGCGAACCCGGAATGCCTCTGATCAGTATCTACTCGATGCTTGATGGACAAAATGAATCGGTCCCCTCGGAAAGAAGGGACCGACCAGGGCAAGATGAGTGAAGCTTTGCAGCTTAAAAGCTGAACTTAGCCCAAAAACGAACATTTCTATTAGTGTTGATACGCGTATTTCCTGGATTGAGGTAAGTGTTTCCACTCCCAATGTGGAGAACATTGGTATCCAGAGGACCGACATCATTGTGGTTTCCTACGTCCTGGGCTTCCGCGCGAAGTTCGAACCGGGCACCCTCCAAATGGGTCCACGGCGCCGGAATGTCTTTTTGTGCCGCAACGTTCCAGACTGTGGAGCCGGGATTGGTGTAACTGTTGCGTCCGACCTCGAATGGCGTGATCTCAGCGCCGCCGAAAGGAACTAACCAATGCACCTGGGAAGGATTCACGGGGAGCAGGGTGCCCGCAGGTGAGTTCACCGAAGCCAGATCGTAGTAGGCGCCAGGTGTACCGCCAACGTTAACAAGATAAGCTCCGTCGACGCCAGCGGTGTTGAGCGGACTACGACGGTTGCCGATCAAAGGCCTGTCGTTCGCGGAGCTTCCATCGCCATTGGTGTCGATACCACCGACATTGAATGTGGCGGGAGGCCCTGATTGCAGTTGTGTTACGCCGGAGATGGTGAAGTTCCGTGTCGCCGCCCCGAGCAAAAGATCCGCTGCGCGGCTCTGGGCATGAAATCCAGCCGGTGACCAGACATACGAGACAGAGAAATACTGCCGGTAGTCGAAGGCTGAGGGTCCCCAGTCTTGTGCTCGACCTCCGGGTGCGAAATTGGCCGGGTAAGACGTCGGCCCCGCGAACAGAGCAAACACTTCCGAGCCATCGTCGAAGTTTCTTCCGTAGGTATATGCACCCCGGAAGAAGAGGCCCCTGGTGAATTGCCGGGTTACGTCCACCTGAATACTGTCGTATTGCGAAGCGGCGGTGTTAGCACGCCCGTCAATCGCGCCACGGTTGGGGTTCAAGCGTTCACCGGTATTGGCATCAAAATAGTTGTAGTGCTCGTTTGCGTACAAGGATCGTCCGCGACTGCCAACGTAGTTCACGGCCAATTTGAGCTGCAGGGGTAATGCGCGTTCAACGCCGAGATTCCACTGATAGGTTCGGGGGTTCACGAGATTCTTGTCCACGCTTAAAACACTGTCGAACGGAGTTAAATCTGGCAGAATAGTCGCGATCAGCCCGGTGGCATTTCCCAGTCCGGCCCCTTGGGTCGATATGAGCGTTCCCGTGGGCGCATTCGGCGACGCCTGGGCACTGTTGGTGGCGATGTTACTAAAGCTCGTGTCATAAAAGATCCCGAAGCCCCCGTGGACGACGGTTGTCCCCGAACCAAGCCATCCAGTCCTGTTGGGGGAATACGCAAAGCCGACTCTGGGACCGAAGTTCCTGGTATCCGTGTGAATCTTGAAAACCGAGTCGATCGGGGCTGTCAGGTCTTCCACGTCGATTGCGGGAAACGGCAGGGCATTGCCTGGATCAGTCAGATAGTCCCAGCGTAGTCCGAGGTTCACGGTCAATTCGGGATTGACTTTGATATCGTCTTGAACAAAGAAGGCGGTCCTCCAAATGTGTGGATCGAATCGAGTGGGACCAAACGTCTTGGTCGCAAATCCTGCGGCGCCTAGATTGTTGTTAAGGAAATTGCCCAAGCCGGAGGGACCACCGCCCCCCGTAAAGTTCAGCAAACCGATCGCCTCTTGAGCGACGAGGTCGGTCTCGAGAATCCGGCCCACATCTGCACCGATGCGAAACGACTGCCGTCCAACGAACCAGCCGACCGTGTCTTGAAACTGGTACCCGTCTTCCTTGGTGCCTTGTGGAATGTTCTGCGATAAGCCAAGTTCGGGAATCCCGACATCGCTGAAGTTGAGGTTGTAGAGCGTCGAAGCTGGGTTGGCAAGAGCGGATGGCAAAGCCTGGAACAGGAAATGAATGCGGGTTTCAGAAGCCCGCAACTCATTCAGCAGTTTTGGCGAAAATACATGAGTCCAGTTTCCGGAAGCGAGTTCTGAAGGACCACCTACCTCACCATCGAACCCAGGAAGACCGGAGGTGTTGAGGCCCAAGTCAGGGGTAAAGTTGTTGCGATCGTGGAGGTAACGAAAGGTGAACGTATCGCTCTCGCGAGGAATGTAGTCGATTCGATAAAGCCACTGGGTGTCAGGCGCTTGCAGTGATATGGGTGGGCGTTGGTAGAAACCGGTAGTAATGATGCAGCCAGCGACTGGGCAAGCTCCGCCATTTCCGATACTCGGCTGGCCCACGTTAATCTCTTCGACCACGCCCAGAGAAGCTTTGTATTGGTAGTCGTTGAGATAAGACCCATCACTCAACAATGTCTGCAAAAGAGCAACCTGGGGTCCCCCGATAGCAGTGAGCGTTGCGTACCCATTGGCATCAGGAAGCTCGATCTGACCAGATGTCTGATTACCATAGAAACGAGTGAATTGGGTTCCACCGAAGGCGAAGAGCTTGTTTCGCCAGACGGGGCCGCCAGCCGTGAACCCATACTGATGCTGATCGTAGCGGGCTTTGTTCGCTCTGCTGGTCGAGCCTACGCGGGTGATGCCGTCAACTGCATTGAGGCCAGAGCCGGAATAAAGCTCAAAGGCTGTGCCGTGAAACCGATTGGTTCCCGCCTTGGAAATCAGATTGACGACTGCTCCTCCGGCGCGGCCATACTCCGCGGAGGCGGAATTGGTAAGCGCGACGACCGACTGAAACATATCGGGAATCTGCGGCGAAAAGGCCTGCCCGCCCAAACCGACATCGTTGATATCCTGCCCGTCGAACATGAAGTTGTTGGCCCTGGGGCGGGCTCCGTTGAACTCAACGTGCACGTATTGGCCATAGGTACCACCTGCGTTTGTAGCAGAGTCATTAATGTACTGCGCACCAGGTAGTGTGGCCGTAAGCTCGACTGGGTTCAGGGAAAAGATAGGCAGTTTATCGAGCTCTGCCGCCCCGATTGAGGCCGAAAGATGACCATTATCAGTGTTGACACCATTTGTGTTGGCGACGACGTCCACCGTCTGCGTGACGGATCCCACGGCGAGCACAGGGTTGTAGGTTGTGACTACTGAGGCGGGAACCAGCACGCCCTTGACGTCAAAGGACTGAAACCCCGGAGCTTCCACATGAATGCTATAGGTGCCTGAGTTGATTGCCTCGATTCGGAAAGATCCGGCAGAGTTACTCGCACTGACGCGCGTCTCCTGCGTCCCCTGGCTCACGACCGTGACCGAAGCTCCTGCAACGACGGAACCGCCTGGGTCACGTACCTCACCCGCCAGCGTGCCCTTGCTCGTTTGCGCGATTGCCTGACTACAAAGAGCTATACAGACCGCCGCGGCAATCGCCCCCCTCATAAGATTCTGCATCCTTGAACTTCCTCCGGTAGTAACTATCTGCAATTGATCGCTGTTACGAATGTCACTGCACGTTTGTTACCACTCCTGCTTCTATGGGATCGGAAGAGGTTTCACTTGTTCGGTTTCAGGCGCCCATAGAACCCGGCACCCGGCACTGGAGCTGGCAAAACTGCAACAATTGGAGTTCGTCCACATTGATTAAACTTTTTCCAATTTCTTCTGAAAATCCCTCCTGGGTGATAGCAAGAAAGCGTTGAGTCAGAACATATTCTTCCTGGCTCCTTCATCTTTACGAAAAAGCGTAGCAATTCGACCATATCTATGATTTATTAAATATTCACACTCCATCCTTCACCTGGCTGCAGCGATTTGCCTCGAACCAATAAACTGATTCGATGCGCGTTAGAGAAATCCCACAAAATCTCCCACTTTAGTGTTAGTTAGGCACCCGAATTGCATTACCGATAGATATCTCCGCTGGCAGCGTTAGGCCAGGTTACGGGTGATTCAGCGTGCTAAGGGCGCATGATTTTCCGCGCACGGTCATGATGAGCAGTGAAGCTGCCAACAGCTTCGGCCCTTCTGAAAAACCAAATTCGTTCTCCCTGCTCAGGTCGTCCGTGGAGCTATTCCAAGGAGGACTGTATGGCAAGTACAAGAATCCACAACGTTTTCTCAAAGACGGGCGCCTTGCTCGGCCTTCTGGCATTGGCAATCGCGTCTTGCCTTCCACATAACCTTACGGCGCAGGAGCTGTCTACGACCAAAGGCGGCCTGGGCGGCGCCATCACCGACAATTCCGGGGCAGTGATCCCTTCAGCTCAGGTAACGGTCTTGGGCGAAGCCGACAAGCGCGTCGTCACCAGTGATGCTAATGGCCGATTCACAATGATCGGTCTGACTCCCGGGCAGTACAAGGTGTCGGTCGAAGCCAAGGGCTTCAAGTCCGTTGAAGCCAATAATGTCGAGGTGGTCATTAACCGCGTATCGAACCTTAACTTCACTCTCGAAGTCGGTGAAGTAAGTCAAACAGTTGAGGTGAACGCCAATTCCGTCGAAGTCGACACGAACTCGACAGCGATCAGCGACAACTTGAGCACTACGTTCTATTCGCAAGTGCCAACTGCACGCGGCGTGGGCAGCTTGTTCTATGTGGCGCCTGGCGCGGTAGACGGCGGTGGAACAGGTGTTGCCAACCCCTCGATCGGTGGAGCTACCGGCCTCGAAAACAGCTATGTTGCCGACGGCGTTAGCATCAACGACTCCGGTTACGGTGGGATCGGTGTTTGGAGCCCGAGTTACGGCTCACTCGGCACCGGCATCAACCTGTCGTTCATTCAGGAAGTCCAGGTGAAGACCGGCGCATTTGAGCCCAAGTATGGTAAGGCAAATGGCGGCCTGATTCAGATCGTAACGAAGTCAGGTGGAAGCCAATACCATGGATCTCTTGCGGCGTACTTTGCGCCCCAGGCTTTCTTTGCCAGCGTGCGCAACCCAGACACTTTCCGTACCAGCCCCGACATTCCGGATTCGTTCCTTCGCGGCTTCAACTATTCCTACCCTGCGTATGACGCATCTGCTGAGGTGGGCGGTTATATTCCTGTCCAAGAGAAGACCGATAAGCTTTTTTTCTTCGGCTCTTACAATCCGTCCTTGAACCAGACGTTCTATCTCGCACCCAACACACCGTTTTCCGCGGCTCTGTTCAATCACGGCCCGTATGCAACGTCTATTACAACCAACAACTGGGCCGCCAAACTCACCTATAAGCTGACCGACGCTACTTCGTTGGACGTATCCGCCTTTGGCGATCCCTCGCGAAGCAACTTTTCTTTTGGCGAGGCGGCCGTTAGCCCGAACGACTATCCGAACACGCTGAACCAGAAGAACACCACATCGTTTAGCCGGTGGAACTTCGGCAGCCGCAGCGTCGTAGCGCGACTGACTTCCAGTCTCAACCCGACCACGCAGCTGAATATGTCCACCTCCTACAAGGTCAGCCACTTCACAGAAAGTGGTTTTGCCAACGATTACCAGGTCATAGATAAGACCACCGGTTCCACAAACTTCCAGGGTTTGGGCCTATTCCAGAATCCTCTCAATCACAGCTACGGTTTCAATATCGACTTGCAGAAGACCGTCCATTTCAAGGGCTCGCATACCTTCTCCATTGGCTGGGGTTTTGACCGGGCGATCTATAACGCGCAACGCGATTACAGCGGCGCTCGCTTCGCGTTCCCCGCTACCAATGCTGAGGGCGACTCCACGGCCAACCTTGGCGCACCCGCCGGGCTCATTGGCACGCCAACCAGCGCAGCCTTCTACCTTTCAAATGCTCCCGCAACCTGCTCGCTGCAATACTGCCCTCTCTATGCTGCAGCGGACGGTACCGACCACCAGGTATATCTGCGCCAGGTGCGCGGATTATTCAGTGGCGCGGGCGTCAACTCTGCCCAGGGCTATCATGCGATCTACGGCAACGACGACTACTCAATCAACCGCTTCGTCACCCTCAATGCCGGCTTGCGCTGGGAGCAGGAACAACTCAGCGGGCCGAACCAGACCTACATCTTTAACGACAACTGGTCGCCCCGCTTAGGCATCAACATCGACCCGTTCGGCGATCGCAAGTCCAAGCTATTTTTCAACTGGGGCCGTTACACTCAGGCGCTTCCGACGGACGCCGCGATCCGCGAGCTGAACCAGGAACTGGATGCCAGCAGCGGTGGATCAAATCGGTTTGCGGCGCCGCAGGACGCGAACCACCGCCTGCTGCTCGCTGCAGACGGCACGATTCAACCCACCCTGGATGCTTCCACGTTACTGAACGGAGTCACCGGCACGGGCTTCGAAACCAAGGGTATCGTTGCTAGCCCTTCAGCCCTCGAGCTGATTCAGTCGAAAACCAAACTGAACTTTGAAGAGGAGTACGTGATTGGGGTGGAGCGTCAGTTTGGCGGCTTTGTCATCAGCGCACGCTACACCGACCGTCGCTTGCTACGCATCGTGGAAGACATGCAAGGTGTCTCTCCTGAAGGTGCTTCCGGCCAAACAAACGACTTCCTGCTCAGCGAAATCTATACGATCGGTAACCCTAACCCCGGCGCCGATTATTTCGTCAACGAACAAGAAGAGACTTACGATCCGAATGGTCCCGTACCAGCAAATTGTACCGCTGACTACGGCGTACAGGAAGATAGTCTTGGAACTGTGCTGGGTGCAGCTTGCGCTACGAACCCAGTGCCAAATTCGGCCAACAACCCTTACACTGGCCCGGGCGATCCAGTTGACAGCCCAGGCTGGGTAAGACCAGATGGAAAGCCGGATGGGTTTGCAAATCCTGTACGCCACTACCAGGCACTGGAGATCGAAGCGAACAAGAACTTCAGCCACAACTTCCTGGTGCGTGCAAACTTCCGCTACGCGAAGCTTTACGGGAACTATGAAGGCTTGTTCAGAAACGACAACAATCAGTCCGATCCTGGAATCAGCTCGCTGTTTGACTTCACCACCGGCAAGCTCGGCCTGCTCGGTGCTCAGTTCCAGCCGGGCTACCTGAACCAGGACCGTCGGGCGGTAGGAAACATTTTTGCCTCTTATGCCATTCCGAGCAGCATGTTCAAGGGATTGAGCGTCGGACTTGGCGCAAGAGGGCAGAGCGGAATTCCGATCAACCGCCTGGCATCGCATCCTGTTTACACCAACACGGGTGAGATTCCGCTGGGTGGCCGTGGCATCGAAGGTACCGAAGCCGCTTCCATGCAGTTGGATCTGCATACCGACTATTCACACCCGCTTACGGAAAAGCTTCGCTTGAGGGTTGGCTTTGATGCCTTCAACGTCACCAACTCGAAGTTCACCCTGAATAAGAACCAGAACGTTGACACCGGATTCCAGCAAGGCACCGATCCCACGTTCCTTACCCCAACCAAGATTCAGCGTCCGTTCTATGGCCGTGGATCAATCCGGCTGGAATTCTAGTTCCAGGCATGGCAGTCCGAAGGGGAGAGAGAGCATCGATCTCTCTCCCCTTTTACTTTCCTGCGGTTTCAGCCTCTTTCCTCCTCCCATCCTTTAGAATGAAGGAGTGGGGCTGCGGCTGCGGTCCATCGCTCTGCAGCCACAGCGAGGCAAAGCTTTTGTTCAGCCGCTTCTTATCCTTCGGTTCTGTTTTTGTTTTGATTTCAGCCCTCCTGCTTTCCACTGCGGCGACTGCGGCCAAGCGTGTCCAGCCACCCCCGAAATATGACCACTGGCTGACTCACGAGGTCAACTACCTGATCACAGATGAGGAGAAGGCAAACTTTCTCTCTCTGCCGACCGATCACGAGCGCGACGCTTTCATCGAGAGCTTTTGGAACGTCCGAAACCCGGATCCCAACTCACCAGGAAATGCTTTTCGCGAAGAGCACTACAGGCGCCTGGAATATGCAAACTCCCACTACGGAGTAGCTTCGCAAGAGAATGGATGGCGCTCTGATCGGGGAATGACGTATATCACGCTGGGAGAGCCGCAACAGAAGCAGCTCTATCTGAACACGAAGTATCTGCAACCGATGGAGATCTGGTTCTACCAGGATCCCGGCAAGGCCCTGGCCCCGTATTTCTCGGTCATCTTCTTCAAACCCAGCCCGGCAGAGGACTACCGTATTTACTCGCCGTATCAGGATCGCCCAGAAAAGCTGGTCGCAAGTTCAAATGCCGCGAACGACCAGAAGGTGGCGCTGAAGATAATCAAAGATCAATTGAGTGACGAGGTTGCAAAATTATCGCTGTCGCTTCTTCCTAACGAGCCGGTCGATGAAAACCAAGCCTATCCCAGCCTGGAATCGGACTCTCTTCTGAATAGGATCCGCGACTATCGCAACCTGCCCGAGAATAAGAGCCTCCTTACGTATCGGCGGGCCCTCCTGGAGGGCGTAACCCATCGTGTGCTTCTCGGACAGGACTTCAGCGACCTGACAGTTTTGGCGACGCGGGATGCCGTTAACCAGGCAAGTATCCATTACCTTGTTAGACTTCTGAACGCTAACGATTTCGTTCTGGGGAAGGATTCCGAGCGTCGCGTCTATTACTCCTTAGCGATCGATTCTCAACTACTCTCCCCTGACGGCAAGGTCATCTATAGCGACAGTCAGGAACTCCATGATTATTTGAATGCTGCCCAAGTTGAGCAGTTGGCTGCCCGTCCCCTGGCGATTGCCGGAAGGCTAGCGGCCATTCCCGGTAAATATCAAGTACGTATCGACGTGACCAACCTGGTCACGAAGCAGAGCTTCTCGCAAACGCGCGGCATTCTTGTTCCTGGTTTTGACCGTAGCCTGGGCATGAGCCAGGTTGTGTTCGCCTCGATGGCGCCGCCGCAGCGGGACTACGAACGCACACAGCCATTCAGTTTTTCTGGCGTCAAGATTTCCGTGGATGGATCAGACAACATCAATTTGCCCGCTGGCGACCCAATCAGAGTGGTTTACCAGCTCTGGGAAAAACCAGAGATGCCCGCATGGTTAAAGGGCAAGAACCTTGAGGTCTCTTACCTGATTGGGCAGCTCGATGTAGCTTCCAGAAAAGAACAACCGCAGACCGTGGATCGTAGCGGCTTCGACGCCCAGGGCAATCTATTGATGGGTACGGATATTCCTACGACCGATCTGCACCCTGGCAATTACCGTCTAGTGGTTCGCGCAAGCGACCCAGAAACCCACGAGAGCACTTCACAGTCGATCAACTTCCGGTTGGTCGGGGGCGATCGGCCTCCTTTGTGGAAGATTGCGAATCCCTCTTACACCGGCGCAGTGGACTCAGTCGTGAATTTGTATCGGCGTGGTCTTTGTGCCCTAGCGCAGCAAGAACCTGAAGTTGCCATCGTCTACCTTAAGCAAGCGGTCGACGCCGGCACGCCCGATGCTGCCGTTTATAACTCCCTGGCCTCTGCCTACCGGCTCGCAGGAAATGCTACCGCGGCTGCTGCCACGGAAAAGCAGCGCGACGCGAACGCCCCGCCTGCCGCATCCTCTAGAAACTAATCCAGAACCTGGAGGAGGAACGTTCATTTGTCTTCCTCCGGTCCGGGAAGCTTGCCAACGAAGGGTGAGCAGCAGGGCTCCTTTACTGGAGTGAATTCCATGTATTCCACTCGGGTGAGGTCGGGGTCGTACAGGTTTAGCTGCACCTTCCCGTCGCGGCCAACCTGGGTCTTGGTGCAGTTGGGCCCCTCACATTTGTTCTTCTCAAGCGCGGTTACCGCATCGGGCATGTGAGCGACACCGAGCGAGAAGTGGTCCATGACACCCGTTTGCTTCAACGTTGGGTTGGTAGGCACGTTCAGCATGTACTCCAGCCAATCCTTGCCGTCAGGCACCTGGATGCTTTGCCAGTCCGTACGGTCGTCCGTCTTGCCTCCGTGCCAGTAGGGGCGAAAACCCAGCAGGCCACGCCAGAAGGCGTCCTCTTTCGCCGCATCGCGCACGATGAAGCCAACATGAATGATGCGGCCGCTCGTCGCTGATGGAGAGCGTGGAGCAGCGGCTACGAGTTTGTTTGATCCACGCTGCACGAAGATCACCAGGTTTCCTTCAGGGTCGCGCACCCCAAACTCGCCCGCCCTCAGCGGCAATTCGACTTTCACCCCGCGGGCTGCGAGATAACGCTCCAGGGCAGCGGCATTGCGAGTGGTGAAGGCTACTGCCGCCATCCGGCCATCTGGATTCGGAGGCGTGGCAGGGGAAATCTCGATCCATTGCGCGGCGTTCACGGGGTACATCCATAGGCCGATTGCTTCCAGGCGCTTGTATCCAAGCGTGCTCCCGTAGAACTTTTCTGCACCTGCGGAATCAGTCGTGTAGAAGCGGGCGAAGGCGATTCCTGTGATCGCAGGGCGCTTCTCAGCCTGGCCGGCGAACGGAGCGAGAACCGTCAGAGCAAGGGTTAAGAACTTGCGTGATCTTCGTTTCATCAGTCAACACACTAGCGGATTGAATGCTTGCCGGGCAAAAGGGTCCGGAGCGCCCGGCGGTTGCACCCGGTTGCCTGCAAAAATACTAGAGCATTTTCCTAAATAGTGTATAGTTTATTTGCTGGCGAATCCCGCGACGAATAACGTATGGCGAAGCCTTACGATGATGATTTGCGGCGTAAGTTTCTTGCTGCTTTGGATCGCGGCGAGGGCACGATCGGTGAGTTGTCGGGCCGTTTTGGGGTCAGTGTGGGCTGGGGATGGAAGATCTCTGCTGCTCGCAACCGCAGCGGCCAGGCCGAGCGAGTACGGCATCGACCGGGGCGCAAGCGGCTGGTTGGAGCGGCGATTGAGCCTCAAGTCTTGAAATGGGTTCGCGAGCGAACCGACCTGACCTTGGCCGAGTTACAAGCAAAGTTGCAACAGGAGGCGCAGATAAGCCTCTGCTTGAGCGCGGTCTGGCGTCTTGTGCGCAGGCTCGGCCTGCGGCTTAAAAAAAGTCGCTCCACGCCACCGAGCGCGATACGGAAGCCAACCAGCAGCGGCGCGCTGAGTTCCTCGAAAAAATCCGTGCGACCCCGCCGGAACGGCTGATCTATCTGGACGAGAGCGGTGTGACCACGCAGATGACGAGGCTCTATGCGCGCTGTCCCGGTGGCGCGCGCGTTCACGACGCTGTGCCTCAAGGCAACTGGAAGATACTGACCATGCTGGGAGCCATGAGCATACGCGGCCTGATCGCCACTATGACAATCGAAGAGGCCACCGACGCAGACATCTTCCTCGCCTATCTGGAACAGGTTCTATGCCCGGCGCTGAAACCGGGCGATGTAGTGGTAATGGACAATCTCAGTGCGCACAAGGTGGTTGGAGTCTGCCAGTTAATCGAGACTGCAGGCGCCGAACTGCTCTACCTTCCGCCTTACTCGCCCGACTTGAACCCCATCGAGAAAGCTTGGGCCAAACTCAAGCAGCTGCTCCGCGCCGCCAAAACCAGAACCAAGCATGCCCTCGATCAGGCCATCACAGAGCTGCTACCCCAAATCACGCAAGAGAATGCCGAAGCATGGTTCAGACTTCGCCTCGGCACTCTACAGTAATTAAGAAAATGCTCTAGGAATTGCGTCCGTGGGCAATCCTCAATAAACTTCTTTGCGGGCAAGAATCCGGTTTGCGGACATGCGCGAGAGACTACTGCTCAACAACAACATGCCTCCTTTGAGGCTTATAAGGAGATACTGTGCGCCTGTCCCGGATGTTCTTGTTTGGTTCCCTGGCCATTATCAGCCCCCTTCTGCTCCAAACCAGCAACGTCGCAGCTCAGCAAAACGATAGGGTGGCGCCGGCGCCGCGCGCCAAGGAAATTCATCTCAAGCATGTGCTGGTGATTGCACAGACCAAGGGCTTCGAGCACGACTCTGTCTCAGCGGCCATGGCCACAATCTATGCGCTGGGACAGGAGAGCGGCCTGTGGGACACCATGTTACGTACCGATACCGAGCTGCTGACCAAGAAGCAGTTAGACCGCAATGCAAAAAACCTCGACTACTTCGACGCGGTCGTCTTCGCCAGCACAACTTCCGAACTGGACATGGACGCCAGCCAGAAGCAGGATTTGCTGTCGTTCGTTAAGGAAGACGGGAAAGGCTTCGTCGGCATCCACGCGGCTCTCGATACCAATTACAACTGGCCCGAATATGGTGAAATGATTGGCGGCTACTTCGATCAGCACCCCTGGATGACCTTCAACGCGCCCATCCTCACCGAAGCCCCGGACTTCCCTGCTGTACGCCATTTTCCAAAAGCATTCACCAAGTACGACGAGATCTATCAACCCAAGACCTGGGCTCGCAGCAACGTGAATGTGCTGCTCAGCCTGGACCCAAGCAAGCTGGACTACGCGAATAATCCCCGGATCCATCGGGAGGACCACGACTTCCCAGTGGCCTGGAGCAAGATGTACGGCAAAGGCAGGGTTTTCTACTCCACCCTGGGCCATACGGAAGAAGCCTGGCAGGATCCGGATATCCGCAAAATGTACTTTGAAGCCATTAAGTGGTCCCTGGGCATGACTGAGGGCAGCACTACCTCGCATGCGCGTCTGCCTGGTACGGCGCCGGCCGGCAAGTAAGGCAAAAACGGCGGGTGCCCCACTCTTGAAGCCGTTGTATCGGTTGCAAAGGGTGGGTTAGGCAAGGGCCGGCTGCTTGATGGCGGGGTGAGCCAGTACCGCCGATACTCACTATTGGAACGAACGAGCAATTGCTGTGGATGAGGGTGGTGTAACAGGGATGAAGAAACTTCGGGACGTACTCGTTTTGTCGCTGATCGCGGGCTCGGCTGCTTACCAGGGTAGACAACTGCACCTCTATGCAGCTTCTGGCCAGGCGCCGGCGGTTGCACCCACGGCCAATGCGGAGCCCGCGCACACTCCTGGGTTGGCGGCCGCCGGCGGCTCCCTGTTCCAACAAAATTGCGCCTTCTGCCACGGTCGCGATGCCGGTGGCGGAGAAACAGGTCCCGATCTTACCCGTTCTAAATTGGTAGCCGCAGACGTGGGCGGAGACAAAATCGGGGATGTGGTGATGCATGGCCGTGCCGAAAAGGGTATGCCGGCATTCCCTTTTTCCAGCGAGCAGATCGCCGGGCTCGCGGCATTCATCCATGGCGAGCGGGAAAAGGCCATGGCGCAGAGCGGCAAGCGCAGGGGTGTAGACGTTTCTGACCTGCAGACGGGAAACGTGGAGGCGGGCAAAGCCTACTTCAACGGAGCCGGTGGTTGTGCCGGGTGCCACTCGCCAACCGGCGACCTGGCCGGCATTGCCAGCCGCCATGAGGGCCTCGAACTGGAACAGCGGATGCTCTACCCCAGGGACGCGAAGAGCAAGGTGACGGTATCGCTGCCCAGCGGAGAAAAGGTGGACGGAACGCTAGCCTACCTGGACGAGTTCACGGTTGGCTTAAGGGATGCGGATAACAAGTACCGGTCATGGCGCGTGAAGGATGTAAAGTACACGGTCGATGCGCCCGTGGAAGCCCATGTGGCCCTCTTCCCGAAATATACAGACGCCGACATCCACAACCTCATGGCTTATATCCAAACGCTGCGCTAGCGGTCTGCCCCTGGGAAGGTCCGAATGAACATGAAGCTGATGCAAAATGGGTTGCTCGTTGCCGTGAGCACCGTGATCATGACCGCGGCTCCGCATGCAGTGACGGCGCAGAATGTCGATGCCCAGATGCTGTTGCATCCGCCCGCCGACAGTTGGCCGGGCTACCATGGCGACTATTCCGGCAAACGGCATAGCAGGCTGACACAGATTACTCCGCAAAATGTCGCGAATCTAAGCCTGTCATGGGCCTTCCAGACCAACCAGCCGGCAGAGATCAAGTCCACCCCGCTGCTGGTGGATGGTGTGCTGTACTTCACGGTTCCAGACAATATCTGGGCCGTCGACGCCCGTTCCGGCCACCAGCTATGGCACTATAACTACCCACCCAACAAGGGCGATCACATTGGCCAGCGCGGCGTGGCTATCTATAAAGACTGGCTCTACTTTGTCTCCCCGGATGCGCACCTGATTTCACTGAACGCCAAGGATGGCAAGGTCCGCTGGATCATTCAGCTAGCAGATGTAGAGAAGGGCTATTGGGCCACTGAAGCTCCCTTGATTGTCGGAAACCATGTGATCGTGGGTGTCGGGGGTGATCTGGACAACATTCGGATGTTTCTCCGGTCCGTCGATCCCGAGACGGGCAAAACGCAGTGGCAGTGGGACGTGACCCCTCCCCCCGGCCCGGGCGTGACGACGGGCGGCACGACATGGATGGCGGGCACATACGACCCCGAACTCAATCTCATTTACTGGGGAACCGGAAATCCGACGCCGGTGCTGAATGGCAATGCGCGGCCTGGCGATGGTCTTTACACCTGCAGTATTGTGGCTCTCAACCCGGATACGGGGAAACTGGAGTGGGCCTTTCAGCCTTCTCCGCATGACACCCATGACTGGGATGCGGTGGAAATTCCCGTACTTGTGGACGCAACCTTCCATGGACAGCCAAGAAAAATGCTGATGCAGGCCTCGCGCAACGGATATTTTTTCGTGCTGGATCGCACCAACGGTAAGAATCTGCTGACCACTCCGTTCGGGCCTGTGAATTGGGCCAAGGGCCTGGACAGCAAAGGCCAACCCATTCCCGACCCGGTCAAGGAACCTTCGCCAGATGGGGTGTTGATCGCGCCAGATGAAGGTGGATTGACCAACTACCGCTCGCCCAGCTTTGATCCCGAGACTGGCCTGTTTATCGTGAGTGCCCATCCCGCCTGGAGCATTTACTTCAGCAAGCCCGCTGACGGCGCATACGGATGGGCGGGTGCGGACTATGGGCTCTGGGGCAAGGGCGTACTAGAGGCCATTGACTACCAGACGGGCAAGATTCGCTGGTCCCATGAGCTTGGGCCGGGTGGCTCGGGCGCTGGTGTGTTGACGACGGAATCTGGCCTCACGTTTACGGGCGATGCGCAAGGCAACTTTCTCGTGCTTGATACCAGCAACGGCAAAACGCTTTGGCACGCAGGCTCGGGCTCGCGGATCGGCAGTTCGCCGATTACCTATGAACTCGACGGAAGGCAGTACCTGCTCACCAGTGCTGGCAGCGTGTTATTTGCCTTTGCGCTGCCCGAGAGCTCGGTCGCGCCAAAGCAGGTTGTTCGTCCAGTAGCAAAGGCAGGCCACTGAAGACCTGCTCCCGGCCGTAACAGCTTCGCTTGTCGAAGCTTTTCCCCTGAGATCTGAGGGGCAGTGGAGAAAACCGCAGATCCCTCGACTCCGCGCGGGACCTGCGGTTTGAGCTTTGTACCCGAAGGTAAGCGCAAGCAAATCATGAAGATTACTGACATCAAGACGATCGTGGTCAACGCTGAGATGCGGAACTGGGTCTTTGTAAAAGTCATCACTGACCAGGCCGGTCTTTTTGGCTGGGGAGAAGCGTCGACCGAATGGAAGACGCGGGCCGTGGTGGGCGCGATTGAAGATTTTGCTCCTATGCTGATCGGCGAAGATCCGCGCAACATCGAGCACATCTACCAGAAAATGTATCGCCACTCCTTCTTCCGCATGGGCATCATCGGCATGAGCGCTATCAGCGGATTGGAACAGGCATGCTGGGATATCTTCGGCAAGTCCCTCGGGGTGCCCGTCTACAAGCTGCTTGGCGGCGAAGTGCGAAACAAGGTCCGCATGTATACCCACCTTGGCGGCGGAGACATGAAAGCGGTCTACGAGACGTTTGATCCGCAGCCGCTGATCGATCTTGCCCACCAGGTGGTAGCCCGCGGCTATACCGCGTTGAAAGTTGTCTTCGTTCCCTACTCTGAGCCATTGATGGGAAAGCAATATGTCACCCGGTTCTCAAAAATGTTTGAGAAACTGCGGCTGGCCGCCGGCGACAACATCGACATCATGATTGATTTCCACGGACGTACCTCGCCCGCGATGGCGATCCAGTACATTCACTCGATCGAGGAATTCAGTCCTTACTTCTGCGAAGAGCCGGTGCCGCCGGAAAACGTGCCTGCATTGCGCCAGGTACGGGAATCGGTACGCGCTCCCATCGCAACTGGAGAGCGGCTGGTTTCGCGTTTCCAGTTCCGCGAGATTTTTGAGCAGCAGGCGTGCCATGTCATTCAGCCTGATCTGTGCCATTGCGGCGGCCTCTACGAGGCGAAAAAGATTGCGGCAGCCGCAGAGACCTACTACATGGGCGTGGCGCCGCATAACCCGCTGGGGCCAATCGCCAATGCGGCCGCGTTGCACTTCGCGCTGTCGACCCCGAACTTCCTGATACAAGAAGATATGCTTACCGATGTGCCCTGGCGCTGGGACGTGGTGCAGCACGGATTGAAATCGGAGAATGGCTATTGGTTAAAGACGGATGCTCCGGGTCTGGGCATTGAAGTGAATGAGGCCGAGGCTGCGAAGCATCCCTTCAAGCAGGAAACCTTTGCCACCTATGTGGCGCGCGCCGCGGATGGCGCCATTCTGGACTGGTAAATTGTGGGAGGAGGCGCATCGTATGAAGCGGCGGAAAATTCTTAACAAGTACTCTCTGGCGGGGGCAATTCTTCTTCCCTGCCTGCTCCTCGCGCTGCTCGTCCGCGCTCAGACCTTTCCTGATGCTTCTGTCTATGCCAACGACCCGGCCGCGATGCTTGCTGGGTACCGCCATGCCGAGGTCTCTTCTGTCTCTGACGCGATTGAGCAGCTCACGGGCAAGCGCCAGTACATGACGCACCATATGCAGCCCATCTTCACTACGAAGTTTGCCGGCTATGCGGTCACGGTGAAGCTGGTGAAGGAAGAAAATCACGATCCAAAGGCGCTGAGCGCCATGCTCTCGGCTATCGACCAGGGCGCCAAAGACTCGGTGTACGTAATGTCAGTGCAGGATGGAGCCGACATTGCCGGAATGGGCGGGCTGATGGGGACCGCGATGTCGGCGCGCGAATTCGCGGGCGCGGTGATCGATGGGGGCGTGCGTGACGTTGCTTATCTGCGCAAGATTGGCTTCCCGGTCTACGCAAGCGGCGTCGTGCCGTCGACTTCCGCCGGCCATTATCGTGCTGTGGAAGCGGGCCAATCGCTCACCTGTGACGGCGTACAAGTGAACGCCGGCGACATTGTCGCGGCCGATAGCGACGGCGTGGTGGTCGTGCCCCGGGGTATCGCGCCCAAGGTATTGGTACTGGCGCAGCAACTCGACTTTAAAGAGCACAGCATGTACGCGTACATTGAAAATACGAAGTCCATCGAAGAAGCGGTAAAGAAGTTCGGCCGGCTATAGAAATTTGCGGAGAAGTCTGAAACAGGAGAGGTGAGGGGATGCCTCACCTCAGTGAGTAGCCTCGCCGAAGCGAGCAGCCTCAACGCAGCGAGCAGCCTCGCCGCAGCGAGCATTTGGGCTATAGGCCCTACTTAAAGGCACTGCCAGGAGTCATCTCATGAAAGTCTCTACTTTGCTGAAATCCATTCTGCCGGCCGCCGCTGCGCTTGGCGCAGTGTGCGTCGGTGCTTCATTGGCCTCCGATCAGCCTGCTCGCGCACAAACCAAAAGCCAAACGTGCCCCAGCAGCGATAGCGGATTGACGCTACCAGCGGGGTTTTGCGCGACCGTCTTTGCAGACCACCTCGGTCACGCCCGCCAACTGGCGGTTTCAAGCAGTGGAGTCGTTTATGTGAATACCTGGTCGGGAAACGATTACCCGCCGGGAGAAAAACTGCCCGATGGCGGTTTCATGGTCGCGCTTGAGGACAAGACCGGCATAGGCAAAGCCGGCGTGATCGAGCGCTTTGGTGAAACCGTGCAGACGGGCGCGGCGGGTGGCTCCGGTGTGGCTCTCTATCACGGCTCAGTCTACGCGGAGGTTAACGACAAGATCGTGCGCTACCCGTTGACGGCGGGATCGAACGTGCCACAGGGCGCTTCCGTGACAGTCGTCTCGGGACTGCCCCTCGGGGGCGATCACCCCATGCATCCCTTTGCCATCACGACGGACGGTTCCTTGTTCGTGGACGTGGGCACAGCCACAAACGCCTGCCAGTTGAAGAACCGTACGCTCAAGTCGCCGGGTGCGGACCCCTGCACGGAACTGGAAACCCGCGGCGGCGTCTGGCGCTTTGATGCAAATAAAACAAACCAGGTCTTCTCGTCCACCGATCGCTACGCGACTGGTATTCGTAATGGCGAAGGTTTCGCTTTCGATGCCGCCGGTAAGCGCCTGTTCGTTACGCAGCACGGCCGGGACCAACTGCACTCGAATTGGCCCGACCTCTATAAGGCCGAAGAAGAAGCGACACTGCCAGCGGAAGTGTTGGTGCTCCTCAAGAGTAGCGGCGACTACGGTTGGCCTGAGTGCTATTACGACCCAGGCCAGCAAAAGCTGGTGCTTGCGCCGGAGTATGGCGGCGATGGCGGCAAAAAGATCGGTGTTTGCTCAACCAAGACCCCTCCGGTTGCCGCCTTCCCCGCGCATTGGGGGCCAAATGGCGCCGTGTTCTATGACCAGAAGCAGTTCCCTGCCCATTACCACAATGGCGTGTTCATCGCCTTCCACGGTTCATGGAACCGGTCGCCCTATGCGCAGGGAGGCTATAACGTAGTCTTCCAACCACTCGCCGGCGATCGTACCTCCGGCCCGTGCGAAATCTTTGCCGATGGATTCGCAGGCGAGGTCAAGTCGCCGGAGAAGGCCGTACACAGGCCCAGCGGCGTTGCCGTTGGACCGGATGGTGCGCTGTATATTTCAGAAGACAATACCGGCCGCATCTACCGTGTTGTCTATGTGGGTGGCAACGCCGGCGGTGGGGCGAAGTTTACCCCCTGCCCTAGCGCTAGCGCACCTGCGGGCGAAATCGTAACTGCTGCTGTTAAATCTGCCGAAACCAGCTCAGACACTGCGGCGTCCAGTCCCCACGTTCCTGCCGGAGCCACGGAGGAAATGGTCGCTTTGGGTAACCGTATCTATCACGGAGAAGTTGGCGGAGCGTCCTGCGCCGGCTGCCATGGCTCAAGCGCGAAAGGGAGTCCGCTCGGCCCAGACCTCACAGACAGCAAATGGCTGTGGAGCGATGGCAGCTACCCAGGCATAGCCAAGACGATCACCGAAGGCGTAATGCAGCCGAAAGAATATCGCAATGGCATGCCGGCGATGGGCGGGGCGCAACTCACAGCCGATCAAGTGAATGCTCTGTCGGCGTATGTGTGGTCATTGAGCCATCAGTAGATAGTGCGCTTTTGAGCGTCTTCTTTCTGCAGGAGAAGATCTCTTCGCGCTAAGGGCTCCGCGTGCGCTTTATTGAGCCCCTCAGCCGATAGGACGCTGACCCGAATGCTGGTCTGGGAGTGCCGATGGTAATGCGAAAAGACGTTCCAGTTCCTGTACATCGGCCAGTTGGCCTGCGGTCAGGATTCGGCCGAGCGCAGAACGTTCGATCTCTTCCCAATTGGCTAGGAAGACAAGCAATGCGTCGAAGTCGGGGTTTGTCTGTTTCACAGCTTCATCATGCATCCGGCTGCGCACTGCCGAAATACTACAAAGCGGTGCTGGAACCGCCCATTGGTGGTAACGGCATAACACTCTCATATTCGTACAACTCCCGATGTAGCTTTGCCAGCCCCTTTGCTCGATTGCTTTCCGCGCGCTCCTGACGGAGGTGTGGCAGTCTTCAGCACCTCACGCAATTTGATTCAGGCGTCGTATGGATGGAGCAACACAGATGAGCCTCGCCCCCCGCCCACAGTATTTGGGGTGGAGGAAAGCTAACTGGAGTCATAGATGTCGCTTTGCGTCACCCAAGGGCATGAACATTAAGGGGAAGCTTAAATCTCCGCTGCTTGAATTTTCAGGGCAATAGGGCTGCGGAGCAGGTCACTACAAGGGAAGCGCTCCCTCAGCGGCTAAAGCCGGAATCAAGACAAAGCAGTTACGTATGGGCTGAAGCTCGCTGCGGCGAGGTAGCCCGTACCCTTCACGGGCTGCAGCCCATACCCTTCACGGGCGAGCCCGTACCCTTCAAAGAATTCTTGAATTTTCAGGGCAGTCTCCTCGGCTGCGCTCGGGAGACAATCAGCGCTACGCTTCGGTCGAGATGACAAAGCAACAGGCTGACCACGTGTCGCTATTGACACCAACACTGTTTCCTATATTCTCGCGGAGGCGCGCGCTGGGGACTGCGCGCTTGCGATCATGTCAGCGAGCGGCCCCTACAGGCGAGGCAGGGAAAATGATTTTGTTTAAGGCCGCTGAGGGGAACCGTCGCGCAAGAGAAAGTCGAAGTCACATCCCTGGTCGGCCTGCAGTACGCAGTTCTCGAATAACCTTGCGTAGCCGCGCGTGGCAACGACGCGCCGCGGAGGCAAGGTTTTCCAGGCGGCAAGCCGCCGTTGTAATTCTGCTTCGTCGATCAGGAGTTCGAGGCGGCGAGCGGGCACGTCGAGCCTGATCTGGTCGCCGGTCTGCACGATTGCCAGCGGACCACCGGCGGCCGATTCGGGGGTAATGTGCAGCACGATGGTGCCAAATGCGGTGCCGCTCATACGCGCATCGGAAATACGCACCATGTCTTTCACACCCTGCCGCGCCAATTTCATCGGGATGGGGAGATAACCGGCCTCGGGCATGCCGGGTGCGCCTTTGGGTCCGGCGTTACGCAGAACAAGAACATCTTCGGCATGTACATCGAGATCTGGGTGGTCGATACGCGCGGTCATGTCTTCGACGGATTCAAAGACGACCGCGCGGCCGGTATGGCGCATCAGGTTGAGAGACGCTGCCGACTGTTTGATGACCGCGCTGTTCGGAGCCAGGTTGCCATGTAGAACCGCTATGGCGCCTGAGTTGCTCACGGGCAAAGCAGAGCTAAAGATGACGTCCTGGCCCGGCACCTCCTCCGCGTCGGCGATTGCCTCGCCGATCGTGCCCCCGGCGACGCTGAGTGCGCCGAGATGGAGAGCCGGGGCCAACTCGCGCATGAGCGCAGGCATGCCGCCTGCGTGGTGGAAATGCTCCATGTAATGCGTGCCCGACGGCTTGAGATTGAGCAGCACCGGCGTATTGCGGCCGATCTGATCGAAGGCGTGAAGGTCGACGTGCACACCGGCGCGGCCGGCGATGGCGGTCAAGTGGATCAGGCCGTTTGTTGACCCGCCTATGGCCTGCAATACAATCATCGCGTTGCGGACTGAAGCGTCAGTGATCAGCGCACTCGGCCTGGGAGCACCAGCTATGGCCATCTCTGCGGCGCGCTTGCCGCTTCCTTCGGCAATGCGGCGACGGTCAGCGTGCGTTGCGGGTGCCGTCGCGCTCATGGGCAGCGACATGCCGAGCGCCTCTACGATGCACGCCATGGTGCTGGCTGTGCCCATCACCATGCATGTGCCGACTGAAGGAGCGAGGCGGCCGCTGATCGTTTCGATCTCGACCAGATCGATGGCTCCGGCTCGATACTGCCCCCAAAGACGGCGGCAATCGGTGCATGCGCCCACTACATCGCCCTTATGGTGCCCTACGGCCATCGGCCCCGTAGGCACAACGATGGCGGGCATATCTGTACTCGCGGCAGCCATGAGCTGGGCGGGGAGAGTCTTATCACATCCACCGATCAGTACGACCGCGTCCATCGGCTGCGCACGGATCATTTCCTCGGTATCCATCGCCATCAGGTTGCGAAGAAACATAGAGGTCGGGTGAGCAAAACTCTCGCCAATGGAGATGGTGGGAAACACCATCGGGAGGCCACCCGCGAGCAGCACTCCGCGCTTGACGCTCTCGATCAGGTCCGGGACGTTTCCGTGGCAGGGATTGTAATCACTGAAGGTGTTGGTGATGCCGACGATAGGGCGTTCGAGTGCGTCGTCGGAGTAACCTGCGGCCTTAATGAAAGCTTTGCGGAGAAACAGCGAGAAACCAGCGTCGCCGTAGCTGGTAAGTCCCTTGCGTAGACCCCTTGCTGTGTCTCGTTGCCCCGGATCGTTCATCCCGACATAGTAGCGGACGGGTGGGCGCAAAGGCTACGGCTGTGGCTAGTCTCCCTGAATTGCTTCAAATGCAGACTTGAGCCGCTGGTGAAGCTGTGCGAGATCACGCGTGTGCGCCAATATCGACTCGATCACGGCTTCGAAGAAGATTCCTTCGGCGTGGGTTGTCCAGGCACCGCGGCGAACGATCTTTATCAACTCATCGTGATACTCATCTCCCGGCAGATTGGCAATCGCCAGTTTCACTTCACGTAGCCTCCGCTCAAATCGTTGTACCCGCTCGGGAGGCACTTCGGATTCCGAATTTACCAGAGTTGCCAAGAGCTTTCTCCTGTTCACAGGAGCTAGTGACGGAAACTCTGTTTTCGTATCAGAAAATTACGCGCGTATAGCCAGGCAATTAAATTTTGCAGTCAACACAAGAGTTGAGCACTCGCTTTACGATCCTGCAAAAAGTTGAAATCCGCCCCAGTAGAGCGGCTTGCGATATACGCCGGCAGAATGCATGAGCGACAGCTTAGCTGCACGCAGGGCTGCGTCTGGAGTGCTGCCGGCCTCGAGCTCGGCGTAGAGACGGTCCATGAGCATCGGTGTGGAAGCATCGTTCACCTCCCACAAGGCGCCGATCACGTTGTGCGAGCCTGCGCGGAGAAACGCCCACGATAAACCTACGAGACCTTCGCCCGCATACGAACGCAGTCCTGACCCGTAGCAGGCGGAGATGGTGACCAACCGGGCATGGAGCGGATAGCGCATGATGTCGCGCGCGTAGAGCTTGAAGTTATCCGGCGAGTCAGGCGAGGGCGAAAGCACGACCGCTGAATCAAGCGGGCTCAATCGGCTGGCTGTGCCGTGGGCCACGAAGTGGATGTAGGAGAAGTGGTCTGGTTTGCTCTCCACGTAGGATGCCGGTACCGCCTCCGATTGCGTGACGACCCTTCTATCCTCTGCGGGGAAGTGCTTTTCGACACCGCGGATTTCGGCGAAGGCGTTGAGCAGGGTCTCGTATCCGGTTCCTTTAGTCGTGGGGTTGCCAATCAGCAGCAACCTCTTCTTCGCCTCGGTTGAGGAGTCCGCTTCGAGGCGCGAAAGCATGCGGATCGAGTTGGCATTGCTCAGCGTGACGTCTTCAATCCAGTAGTGCGGTTTTTCTCCTGTAGTGAGAAGAGTCTCGAAATTCAATTCGTTCAACACGCCATCGGAGATGACGTACACCTTCGACCCCTTGGGAATCATTCCGGCTGCGGGCTCTACAAGAGTCGCGTAGAGAGCCTGGCCGGTTTCGTTTGTATCTCGCACCGGGTCGCTCGATCGCAGAATGGCTTTCTGATAGGCGCGCACCTGCCCTTCGATCACAGGCAGCGCGGCAAGATCGAAGAGTCGTATGCCATGAGCCGTTACGGCCCACAGATATGACCTTTCCACTCCCAGCGAATAGAACAAGATGGTGGCGTTGAGCCTGCGCGCTACTGCCTGCGCATCGACAGTTTGTTCGGGTGGTGCAGGCTTCTGTTCTGCCGAACCAAAGGCTTCGGCCAGCGTCTTCGCGCGGCCGAGGTCGAGCAGACGGAGCGCGTCCTGTTGTTTCCGAGACCTGATCAGAAAGTCCGCGTAGTCGGTGTAGAGCTTATCTCCATTCGCAAAGAAGGGCAGACGGAGTTCTACGTCTTTTACCGCCATTCGCTGGGTTTCGAACGTGCGGATAGATTTTTGATACCAAAGTTCCGCTTGCTGAGGTCTTTGCTTGCCGGCGTAAAACTCTCCAAGGGCATTCTCTATTTCCCAACGCACAGAAGGGGTTTCGGCCGCGTCCCGATACACCTTCATCAGTGTTCGTTCCGCATCCTGTCCGTTCGGCTGCCGTTGCACAAGGAGCGCTTGGAGAACCAATGGCTCCAGCTCCCCGTATTTGTCACCTGAGGTCCGCGCGGCCAGAATCGCTTGGGTGCTGTGTGTCTTTGCAGCATCGAATTGCCGCTCTTGATAGAACAGGTAAGCCAACTGTGTATGGATACCCGCGATTTCGCGGAGGGAATGGATCGCCAAAGCGCCTTTCAAGGCTTTCTGATAACAGCCGGCGGCGTCTTCGAGATGGCCAAGTTTGTAGTACGCTGATCCGGCGCCCCACAGCGCATCGATCTGAGCGCTCTCGGCCCCTATCTGAGTTGCTGCTTGTTCGGCAGACAGAAAGTTGGCCAGAGCCTTCTCAAAGTCGCCAAGGTTGGCGTAGGCTACGCCCATATTTTCCAGTGCCGTTTGGATGATCGCTTGCGCATGGATCGGCCGGGCAACATCTGCCGCACCGTTCAGCAAGGAGACTGCTTCGTCGTAGTGATCCAACCGCAAAGCCAAAAAGCCGAGATTTGTCAGATTAGAAGCTTCGAGGAAGGCATCTTGCTGCGCGCGAGCGAGTCTCAGACTTTTTTGCGAAAGGTCCGCGCCTTCAGTCAGTTGATTGCGATAAATTGCAACGACCGCTTGCGCCTGTAATACCTCGCCAGTCAACCTGGAGTGGCTTGACTGAGATAGACGCAGCGCCTCCTGCAATTCGATTTCCGACTGCTGCGTATTGCCGAGCTTGGCATCGGCCATACCACAGAGCAAATTCCTCTGTATGGCAAGATCGCCGGTCTTGGGATAGAGTATGCCCGGGCTGTTGAGCAGCGAGATAACTTCAGGCCGGCGACCCTGATAAGTCAGAATTTCCGCATCGAGCAGGCGGAACTTCATCCCCCACAGACTGTTATCTGTTGAGGCGTCTCGCCTCGCCTGTTCCACTTTCTTGTGTGCGACTGCAAGATTCCCGCGGATGAAATCGTTGCGAATATCTTGCCAAGTGGCTGCCGGATCAACCTTCGAGGGTGAGCGGCAGCCTCCAAGGCTCGCAACGACCAGCACGGTCATGATCAAGCTTATGGCGGGACGGTACCGCCGTTTACCATTACGCTGCCCATACTCATCTGAGCTCTCGTTGCACAACCAAGCTCCGCGCGAATCATGGATAGCCGCACCGACGACGGGTAGGCGAGAACCTCCCCCAGGAAGATCGTTCCAAAATCTGGCACTTCTACGACGTGACCGAAAGAGCGGCCAGGAATGGCCGGATCCACGGAGTCCACCAGAGAGCAGAGCACTAATCCGTTGGCCGCGGGGTTGTGATCGGCCATCCAGCCATACCGCTCGATCAACCACCGGGGGCTGTCTCCGCTCTCGTCAATTTTAATACCCTCGATCAGTTTGGCAGCTTGTTGGCGGCCAGTCTCCCTAAAAAGCGGATACGCGATCGGCTGCCTGGAGAAACCCGTGGGGCTGCACTCCGTAAGGCTGGCGCTCAGGGAAAGGGCGGCGTCGCAACCACCAATTTTGAGTCCTTCAAAGTGCGACCCAGTAAAGGATATGCGAGGAAAGGAACCGTCGGCCGTATGTTCCGCGGTGATTTGCGCCACCAGGCGCTCCACCGTAAACACTTCCATGATATTGAGCCCCTCAACGACCGAGGTGATGAGCGTCGTAGAGGATCCATCGGAATTAGTCTGCTGCCCGGAAACGCGCGTATACGCCGAGCGGCAAGAGATGATTTCTTCGTGATTGAAGGCTCCCGTCCTCATAACGGCATGGCCGCCTACGGCCGGGAGCGACAAACACGCCTGCAGAGGAATGTGCTGGTGAAACGGAGACTCTATGACTCCACCGAGTGCATGGGCATCGGCATGAAAGTAAAATGTCTTCTTGACTTGAGAGCGCATCTGACCTCTTTGCTTAAAGTCTAGCTGTGAACGGTTACAACAAAATGACTGTGGGCAAGGTCGACCGGACTTCCAGCCGAGCCTTTGTCCATATTTCCCTGCACCGTCAGAGTGTAGCCCCCCGAAGCCTCGCTGGGCGGGGGCACGCGGATAGAAATGGTGTCTTTTGCTGACTGAGCAGATACTTCTACCCGCCACACAAGCGCACCCGAAGGCCCATAGAGCAGACAGGTATAACTGGCAAAGCGATCCTGCGTGGGAATATCCAGGGATAGGAGGAACGGCTGGCCGCCCTTAACATCGACAGAGGGTGTTTCCGCGCCGCGGCTATTTCCACTTACCAGGGAGAGCGACGGAAGAATTTCCGGAGCCCGCAACTCGGCAACTTGCGACTTGAAGCGCGGAACCACCACCATGTTCTGGTACGCGATGACGAGTAGAGAGGCCGCAAGAGCAGCCCAGGCAAGGGTAGGGCGAAAAAATGCCAGGGGTAGCTTGCTTTGGGGTGCCGGGGTCGACTTTGGAACAGGATGTGCCTGGAATTCCTTTTTTGCAGCGTCCATGAAGCCAGCAGTAAGACGAAGTTCGGTGGCGCACTCCTGACAGTCGAAGAAGTGCGCTTCGAAGTTTTCGCGAGCTTCCGGCGTAAGTTCCTCCAGAAGGTATTTCTCGACTGCCATGAACTGTGTAGCTTCTTGATGGTCCATTGTCAGAGCCTCAATGTGATGCAACGATTGCCATCGTTGTAGATCACAGATTTAGTGCTCACCTACCCGGTCGATATAAAAAGCTTTGAACGACTGCTTGGCACGATGTAACAGAACCCTGAGGTATTCGCGCGTTATGCCGAACTCGGCGCACACCTCATCTTTGTTGCGTTCTTCGAGCAGTACCCACTGCAGCAAGCGCCGGTCCCGTTCGGTCATTTCATTTAGTATCTGGCGAACTACGCGCTCTGTATCTTTCGTTTCCAGCAGGCTTAGCGCACTTGGTTCGCGGCCGGCAACAGTGGCTGCGGTATCGTCGTCGATGGTCGCCTCCATTTTTTTCTGGGAGCGATAGTGCTCCAGCAGCACATGATTGCAAACCGAATTGACAAAGGGGCCGAATCGATCGGGCTGACGCAGGCCGCCTTCTCCGCGCAGCAACACGAGCACGCGCATCAGCGTTTCCTGCCTTACATCTTCCATGGCCTCTTTGGAATTCAAACGCGATCTTAACTTGAGACGGATGAGATCGCTGAAGTAGCTTACGAAGTGCCCTTCGGTATGTGCGTCTCCGGCTCGGAGTTTTTCGATGTAAGCCGCGTCGAATGTAAAAAAATCCAAGCCCTTTCCCCCCGCGACGACAGTGCGCGGGTTCAAGTCTACACTGCGGGACGGAACGACCTGGAGCACCGGCCGATTGTGGCGCGGCGTGGTTGGGCCGATTTTTTTGGGTTGTGCTGCATGCATGAGCCGTGTACGTGTATCTGTAAGGCCCGGGCATACCGATGCATTGTTATGCATGCATAGACTCGCTGTAGCTCTCCACAAAGCTAATAACCCATTCCGTCAGGGTCATACCATATATCCGGCGCCCGGTTATCCTGCGTCCGGTGCCGCGAACAGCGTTACCTATAACTCCAGTGAATACGGTGGACCTGTACGCCTTCGCTGGTGGAGGCTTGGGTTGGGCCAGTTCTCGCTGTACGTGTTGTGCTGCGAGAACTTCGGCCTTCCGGGCCGAGATGAACCAAGACAGAGGATAAGAAAGAGAATGGGGCAAAAAGTATGGCACCGGCAGCGGACCGGACCTTCTCTGGGTACGTTTGTGCTTCCAGTTTTCTTTGCAGACAGTGCGCATACCGAGTAGTGGCCGGGACCTGAGAAACGTTACACAGGCCGCAATCAACATTTCTGCAAGGGGGCTCAGGCACCCGGATTTACAACGGCTGCGAGCGTTATCGCTAGCTGGACGGCTCATCAAGGCCGGCCTGGGGCGCATGCCAACCACACATTGCGGCAACGCGGGCTACATCGACTTGAGCAGTTTGAGCAAGCGCGCAAAGCCCTCTTCGCGAGCCGTCTTGTTTGCCGGCACGGTATTGGTGGGGTCTTCGCCAGCGCGCATAAACCCGTGGCCGGCGCCGTCGTAGGTGACCGGCTCATACGTCTTGCCGGCGGCTTTCATGGCAGCCGTGGTAGCCGGAATCGTGGCGCCAATGCGGGCATCATTGCCGGCATAGAAGCCGTAGACCGGCGCGGTGATGGTGGCCACGTTCTCCGGGCCCGGACCATAGAACACAAAGGCGGCGGAAAGATCCTTGCGGTGCGTAGCAAAGGCGAAGGACTTGCCCCCTCCCCAGCAGAAACCCGCGGTAGCGATTTTGCCGTTTCCTGCCGGGAGTTTCTTGGCATAGTCTGCCGCGGCATCCAGGTCGGCAGTCACAACCTCCGGCTCGAGTCCGGAAACAGCCTTGATGGTCGCATCCTGGCTTGCAAACTCGCTTGATCCGCCACCTTTGGGTCCAAAGCCGGTGAGCAGGTCAGGCGCCACCACGATGTAGCCCTGGGCGGCCAGCTCATCCGCCATCTCCTTTGCCCAGTCGCTGAGGCCAAAAATCTCGTGGATCAGAACAACGACCGGCGCCTTCGTCTTGACCTCGGGGTAGACAACAAATGCCTGGACGGTGCGGTCGCCGTGTTTGAGCGAAACGTACTCGTGATGGCGGGGCGAAGCGTCCAGGCGGGCTTTTGCCCATTCCTGCGCATGGAGAGGAGCGCTTACGACGGCAATAACTACAGCGGCGGCGGCAGCAAGCTTGAGGGCGCGAGGCATGGTGAACATCATGTCGAGGAGTTTAGTCACTAAGAAGTAAATACCGCAAGTGAGTCGTGTTGCCACCGAACAGTCCCGTAGAGCCTGGCCTGAGCGAAGTCGAATGGCGACGACTGAAGATTACCCAGGATGAAAATCCTGGGTGCCCTTGGACCTTACACAAAGGCAGGCGCAACGGGCGAAACGACTCTAGCTGACCGAAGGGACACGGTCCATCGGCTAAGAAAATATGCCTCGTAAGCTCACTAAGCTGATTAAGTTACCCTCAGTTACGTTTGGCCAGCGGCCTTCCGTACTCACTTGGCTCGCCGATTTCGAGAGCGACGATTGGAGATCGGCCTAAAACTCGATGTCGCCTTTACCTGATGCGAATGGCAGCTGGCGGACAGTGCTTCCTCTGCAGACTCTTCAAGCAAATCGAGGAAGCTTGTTTGACGCGTTCCACGACGCGTGTTTCGATGAAACTCGGTGATACGTAAACCTGTTCTTCCGGTGGATTCGATTCTGCCGGAAATGATTGAGTCTCTCAAAACCTGCCCTAACCTGGTGATCGAGGCGCTCCCGGGCGCGGGCAAGACCACCCGCGTGCCGCCGGCACTGCTCGAGGTTGTCAGCGGTGAAGTCGTGGTGCTGGAACCACGGCGCATCGCGGCGAGGCTCTCGGCGCGAAGGGTCGCCTGGGAAATGGGCGAGCCAGTCGGCCAGACCGTCGGTTACCAGGTGCGTTTTGATGAGGCCGTCAGCCAGCGTACAAGGATACGGTTCGTCACCGAGGGGGTGCTGACCCGGCGGCTCCTCTCCGACCCGGCATTGAAAGGCGTCGGCGCAGTGGTGCTCGACGAGTTCCACGAGCGACACCTCGAAAGCGACCTCGCCCTGGCCTTATTGAAGCGTCTGCAGCTTACGCGGGCAGATCTGATCATCGTCGTGATGTCTGCGACTCTGGATACCACGCACGTGGCGGAGTACCTGGGCGGCTGCCCCATCCTGCGATCGTTAGCCCGTCAGTTCGAGCTTTCCATCACCCATCTGCCCTATTCCCCTAAACCGCTCGAAGCGCAGTTTGCCGACGCGCTCGATCTACTGGTGAACGAGACGCCTTCTGGTGATGTGCTGGCCTTTTTCCCTGGCGCTGCGGAGATACGCCGAGCCATGCGCGAGAGCCAGGCGCTGGCGCGCCGCGCAGAACTATTGCTCTTACCGCTGCATGGCGATCTGCCGCTCGCCGAACAGGATCGCGCCGTTGCCCCAGCGGACCAGCGGAAAGTCATCCTGGCGACCAACGTGGCGGAGAGCTCAGTGACGGTCGAGGGCGTCACCGCGGTCATCGACAGCGGGCTGGCACGCATCGCGACTTCTTCCCCATGGACGGGCTTGCCTACGCTCCACGTCGGCCGGGTGAGCAAAGCATCGGCCAAACAAAGGGCCGGCCGCGCAGGCCGAACCGGACCTGGGCGCGTGCTGCGCCTCTACGCGATGGAAGATTACCTGCGCCGCGCTGAGCATGACGCTCCGGAGATTGTGCGCAGTGATCTGTCGCAGCTTTGCCTTGCCCTTCGAGCCATGAAGATTCGCAGTATCCACGATGTGGCGTGGCTGGATGCGCCACCGGAAGCGGCGATAGAGAGGGCTGAGTCTCTGCTCGACCGGCTGGGCGCAACGGAGGAGGCAGCACGCCAGCTCGCGCGGTTCCCGCTGCATCCCAGGCTCTCGCGCATCCTGATTGCGGCCATGGAGCGCGGAGTCGGCGAAGACGGCTGTAGGGTGGCAGCTTTGCTCGGATCAGGGGCTCGCTTTGAAAAGAACGATCTACTTGCCGCCATGGACGCAGAACAGGACTACCGCACCCTGCAGCAGATCGAGCAGCTAAAACGAATCGCGCGGCCACCCAAACAGACGCGGCACAATGACGATGCTTTGCTCATGTCAGTCCTGGCTGGATTTCCTGATCGCGTCGCGCGGCGAAGACAAGAGAACCAAGTATTGCTGTCGGCAGGCGCCTCGGCAGAGATCGCCGGTGAGGCCCCTCGTTACGAGTTTATGGTCGCAGTGGACGCAGAGGACCGCAAAGATAAGCCATTGCCGCTGATTCGTATGACCGCACGCATTGAGCCGGAGTGGTTGATCGAGCTTTTTCCCGATCGTGTGCGCGACGAATCGAACATCGAGTGGAACCGCCAGGCCGAGCGTGTAGAAGCGGTGAGCTCAATGCTCTACGACTCGCTGGTGATTCAGCAATCGCGCGGCGCGCTGCCTGATGCGGAAGCTGCTGCTGAACTATTGGCGCGCAAGGCTCTGGAGGCGGGTATAGAGCGATTCGTCGATAAAGATGCACTCGACGAATTCGTGGCGCGCGTTCAGTTTGCTGGGTTCGAAGCGCCCGATCTTTCCCAGGCACTGCAGGATGTGTGTCTAGGCCTTCGTAGCTTCCAGGAGCTCAGAACAGCGGCCGTGGATTTCCTTCCCATGCTCGAACGGAAGCTGGGAACCCAGCGCCTGGACGAGATCGCTCCTGCGCGCCTGCGCCTGCCGAGCGGAAGACAGACCAGGGTTCACTACGAACCCGGCAAGCCACCGTGGATCGCTTCGCGCCTGCAGGACTTTTTCGGAATGCGGGAAACGCCTCGGGTTGGACGGGATAAAACGCCGGTGGTCGTCCACTTACTGGCGCCCAATCAGCGCGCAGTCCAGACCACGGCGGACCTCGCCGGCTTTTGGGAGCGGTTGTACCCGCAGGTACGCCGCGAACTCATGCGCAGATACCCAAGGCACCAGTGGCCGGAACGGCCATAAATCGGCTTACTAGACGCCCAAAAAGTCAGGCCGGTAAGAAAGGAATGGACCCAAGTTTTAGTTTTTGGTGTTGACTCGATATACCTATCCCGAGGCCTTCGCTGACCCTCACCCGTCCAGACCAAATGGATGATAATCATCCATTTGATGGTTGATTATCATCCATAAAATGGTGGATTATATAGACATGTTCCGCCGTCACCTCACCGAACCGCTCATGGAGGCGCTCGCCGATACCCCAGCTGTACTGGTCAATGGTGCGCGGCAAACGGGAAAAAGCACTCTGGTGCAGTCAGCAGAGCTGAACCAGCCAACCCGTCAGTACCTCACCTTCGACGACCCTGGAATCCTGGACGCCGCAAAACGCGATCCGAACGGATTCATCGCCGGCCTGAACCCTCCGGTCACGCTCGACGAAGTCCAGCACGTTCCTGAGCTTTTTCCGGTGATCAAAGCTGCCATCGACCGGAAACGTCTGCCCGGCCAATTCCTGCTGACCGGATCGGCAAATGTGATGCTATTGCCGAAACTCTCGGAGTCGCTCGCCGGCCGCATGGAAGTGCTGACCCTATGGCCGTTTTCGCAGGGAGAGATGCACGGCGTGCAGGAGAACTTCGTCGACACGCTGTTTTCCAGGAGCCCCGTGAGCTGGTCAGGCAAATGGCCAGCGATCCGGTGGGACGAATTGTTGGAAATCATCGTCGCCGGCGGATACCCGCCGGCGGTGACCCGCCAGAGCGCCACGCGTCGCGATGCCTGGTTTCAGGCTTACACCATGACAATGCTCCAGCGAGATATTCGCGACCTGGCCAGCATCGCCGATACCACAGCCATTCCTCGCCTGCTCTCGGTCGTCGCTGCCCGTGCGGGCGGTCTCCTGAACTTTGCCGACCTGTCGCGAACCATCGCCCTGCCGCAGACCACGTTGAAACGCTATTTCGCTCTGCTGGAGGGAACGTTCCTGGTGCAGCTATTGCGTCCGTGGGCCAGGAACCTGGGGAAGCGGGTCATTCAAACTCCCAAGGTCTATCTGAACGACAGTGGACTGCTGGCGCATACGGTGGGAGCGACCGTTGATCGGCTGAAGACGGAAGGGAACCTGGCCGGAGCGGTGCTAGAGAACTTCGTACTGACGGAACTGCGCAAGCAGCGTGCATGGAGCTCGACTCGCCCGGAGCTGTTCTACTGGCGGACCGCATCTGGCCAGGAAGTAGACATCGTGCTCGAAGATCGTGCTGGGAAGGTGGCGGGAATTGAGGTGAAAGCCACCGCGACGCTGGGAAGCAATGATGTCCGCGGATTGCAGGTATTGGCAGACGCAGTGGGTAAAAACTGGGTACGCGGCGCGGTACTTTACGCTGGCACGGAGGTCGTACCGTTCGGAGCTAACCTGCATGGAGTTCCTTTAAGTCGGCTCTGGTCCAACTAAAATTCGTATCCGAAAATGCTCGTGATGGCTCAGTTAATTTTCCCGAGTCGGCTTTCGCGAGAAGTTTTTATTCTCACTTCGGCTCACAAGACCATCAGGTTTCAAGTCCCTCCCGGCGGATTCGATCCAGGCCGTCGACAATACGCGCGGCAATCTTCCTTATAATAAATCTCTTGCCCGCGTGGTCGATGGTAGCCCGGAGCCTGATCCGCCCAAGTGGGTAACGGACTACGGAAAGCAAACGCCGACGGCGCCGCGGAGACCACAGTCAGAGTTTTGAGGAAGATTACCTCTCGCGTGTTTTCGTTAGCTACAGGTTTGGGTGGCGGCGGTAAAACGCGATCCGGTCTCTCCTCTAAAACGAAGACCTTTTCACGCTTCGGTCGTTCTAGGGAGCGCTGGCTGCAAACCGACTATGATTTGCGCGTTTCCGATTCTGCAAGTCAGAAAGCCAGCTTTCCGTCTGCCTCGCTCCAGACCGCTTTGGTGATTTGGGCGATGACCCGCTCACGAACTTCTTCAGAAGCGGGGGAATCTTTGATCATCACAGCGATGGCAAGCTTCTTCCCATTCCGCATCGTAATCAGTCCCACATCATTGGTGGCGTGAGTGATGCCATTGTCCTCGCCAGAAGTACCTGTCTTGTGAGCGACCTCGGTGTTCGGTGGGAGAAGGCCCTTGATTCTGGCATTGCTCGTGCCGCTTTGGGTCATAAGCCGCAGAAGAAGGGCTGTATGGTCTGAGGTAAGAGGGCTATCATCAGCGAGCAACCGCAACAAGCACACCATGGCGGCAGGTGTGGAGGTATCTCGATACTGGGCCCTGACATCCTTGCCGAGGGTCTTCTCGGTATCGACCACAGTGATTCCCTGCACATCAAGACTGCGAATGTATCTGTCCACCACGACCGGACCGCCAAGCACCCGCAGCAGTATGTCGGAGGCGGTTCCGTCACTCTCGGATACGGCAAGCCGGAGCAGTTCCTGAAGGGGCACTGTCACCCCTCCTTGCGGATGCATGTCGCGCAGCGGACTGTGCTGCCCCAGGCGAACGGCGTCGGCGGCCCTAAACAGGATAGGCTGGCTGAGTACGAGCTGGCCTTGTTCGACAGCATGAAGAATCGCCAATCCAATCGGAAACTTATAAACCGACTGCATCGGAAGCTTCTCGTTCGCATTCAGGTTGCAATCCAGCACCACGCCGGGGAGTGAACACGAAACCCCAACCAAAGCACGCGCCTGACCCGCGTTTCTCCTAATATCGCGATTCAACTGAGCTGCGAGACAAGCCGGTATCAATAAGAAGCCTATGGCGAAGATGATTCTAATCATAGCCAAATTGTATAGAGCATCGGAATGACTTATACGCCTTTGGCGCACGCAAATAGGTTTGATGTCGGGGATGGTCGGCGGTAGGAATGTTTCTCAACTGACGCAAAATCGCCAAGTCACTCACTGACAATGAAACGCGCACCACCGAGCCCTTGCGCGACGCAGATGTAGACACTCTACTGCCATTGGGTGTAGGGTGTCTACATCCCTCATGAATGACTCCGGAAAAAATCGGAATCGAATTGAGCTGCTACAGGGAACGCTGGACATGCTGATCCTGCGGGCTCTTCAACAGGAGCCGATGCATGGCTACGGAATTGCCCAAATCATTCGCAGGAAATCCGGCGATGTGCTCTTGGTTGAGACTGGCTCCCTCTATCCCGCGTTGCATCGCCTGGAACGTCAGAAGTGGGTCAGGTCGGAGTGGAAGCTCACGGAAAGCAGGCAGCGCGCGAAATTCTATCAACTCACTGCGCTGGGGAAGAAGCAACTCGCTGCGGATAGCCGGCGCTGGCTTGACTTGGTACGGGCGATCGGCGCCGTCATGGGGCCGGACGGGGCGCAGGCATGAAGCGCCGGTTCTGGAATCGCTCGAAAGAGGAGTTGTCTGAGGAACTCCAAGCTCATCTTCGCATGGCGGCCGAAGAGCGGATGGCAGCCGGCGACAGCGCGGAGGAAGCACGCGCAGCCGCTCTCCGGGAGCTTGGAAATGTACCGCTGATCGAAGATGTGACGCGAGAAATGTGGGGATGGCTTTGGCTCGAGCACGCCGTGCAGGATGCCCGTTATGCGGGTTACGCAAACGGTAGCAGACTGCTTCGGAAGAGGCAAAAGAGATCGCGTGGAAAGCACAACACCGGCTGCATAAGCGATACACGAGGTTGGCGGCCAAAGGAAAAGATAAGAGAAAAATTGTCACTGCCGTGGGCCGCGAACTATTGGGCTTTATCTGGGCCATAGGGACAAGGGCGGAAGCGAACGCTGCGCAGCGAGTGGCCGCCTGAGGAAAAGCAAAAGCAAGAACCTTCCCAAGAATGAAAAACCAAAAGCAACCAACCGATGAATAGCAACCGACAACTCGAGGACAGAGCCAGCAGCAGCCGAAGCAAGCACGAAGGAGAATCCTCGCTTGGCCTATGCGACAGGCTCGACCGGACTCGCGATAACAGTCAGAGGCAGCTCCCGACGGATCATGATTATGCGGTTCCGACCCGCGAATATCAGACTGATCAATCGTCGCTTAAATCTGCCCAGGCTGCTGCTCGCTCTGTCCTCGGGAAACAACGACAACAAAAAAACAATCCCACTACTCTGCGGAGTCGGTCACTCCATATCGGGCCAATGCACTCACCGAGCTCGATATCGTCTGTTCTCTGAGTTCCGGGCGGATCGTCGCCCATCCGGCAGGAATCGGAGCAACGGCCTCTCTAGCGCTCGCATTACTTCCGGTTTGGCGGTCACTCGCCCCACAAAGAACTTAGGTGGACTTGGCTTTTCAGGACAGCCTCTTTATTGATCAGCAGCCGCAGACCTTGCTCGGCTGTGCCGTCGTTTGGCATCATGATGTTCTTGTCGGGCACAAAGGTGGCGGTGCAATTCGGATCGCCGAGTTGTAGGGCCAATTTTGCCAGGGAAGCATAAGCATCTGCATCGGGAATCCTCCTCTCCGAACGCGAAAGATCATTGAACAGATCGAGAAGAGTGTGGGCATGATGTAACGGGGACAAGGGGGTAACCCGGGGCTATTTCGTCTCCATTCGTCCTGTCGGAATCACGCAGACGCAGATTGCTTGCGCGCTTTGTTGAGGATCTGGCGAAGGCGGTTGCCGACGATCAGGTCCTCACCGGGCTGCAAGGTCATGGATATAATCTGCAAGCGCGCTGGCCGGCCTGCTCTGTGTTGAGTTGCGGTATCGTCCCTGAGCCGCCCCAGAACCCCACTGGGATTGCTGCCGCCCATCACATCAATCCGAGGGTTACTGTCGCGCAGCTGCTGTTCACATTCTGCCAGCGTCAAACCTAATTTCTGTTCGTCCCAGCTCACGCTTAGCGTCGGATAACTATTTCCGTCTGTAGGGACCGTGATGTTCGTAGTCACTCCAGGCACTGTATCCACTAATGTCTTGATGCGTTCCACGCGGCTCTGCCATTCCTTGTTGACCGCGTCCATATCCGCATTCGCCCAATATTGAATCGCGCTCAACATCCCCATCATTTCTTCCTTGCCGACCTTCATGGGCCTGCACACGGCTCCTTCCCATGGACTGCTGTTGTAAAGAGCCGCATCGATCAGATCCTTCCGGCCCAGCAACACTCCGGCACATTGCGGGCCGCAAAGACCTTTGCCGCCGCTGAAACAGTACATATCCACGCCTAACTTTGCGTAGTGGGTGAAGTTCGAAAAGGGAGGAATGCGATCCGCGAGGTCCACCAGAATGGGTACACCCGCGGGCTTGGTGATACTGAGTATCCCCTGAATGCGGTCGTCCTCCGCCCAGTCGGTGTACAACATGGCGGTTTGCGGAGTAATGGCTGCCTGCAATTTCTCCACTGAATCGACAACCACAAGTTTGCCTCCGGTCAGGCGGATGGCGCTGTCGAATGCGCTCCTGCGAGGCATGATGATCACTTCGTTTTTGAGTCCGGTGGTGTCGGGCAGTTGCCACACATGGTTTGGATCCGTTCCGGCAATGCAGCCCGCCGTCGCCGAGGCAATCGCACCAGCCGATCCGGAGGTAATCATTCCGGATTCTGCGCCGGAGAGCTTTGCCAGCTGGCGGCCTACGCCGGCTTGTAACTCAAACATGTCGACAAAGTAGTGAGACGCATCTTCGAGAGCTTGCCGCGTCGCCGGTATTTCCAGCGAGCCGCAAAGGTAGGTCCAGGTGCCGCGCGCGTTGATTAGCGGCTTGACACCAATGCGCGTATAGATGTTGTCCGTGTAGGACCTCTTGACAGTGGATGCCACAGCGTTGGACACGGCGGCGGCGACGCTGCGCGTGCCAATGCTGGCAAACAGAGGAGCCGCGGCCAGCAATTTCAGGAACGATCGCCGGTCGTTCAGGCCATTTTGATGCTCAAATTCGGGTACCATATTTGCCTTCCTGCTTCATCTGAAACCTGAGGCCCCCGGCAGAGCCGGGGCCTTCCTGGTTAAGTTGGAAAATGTACTTCAATGCAAATTGCAGCTCGCGGTTATCGATAGTGGTATTGGTTATCTCCCCTGATACCAGAGCCCTGCGTAGCATCTGGGGGCGCCAAACTGGGGGTGATTGAGGGCGTTCAAGGCTTCCGCGCGGAATCAAGATGGTTCCCTTCGAGGGGCAAGGGTCCGGGTACTCGAAGTTGGTGCCGTTGTCCTGCCCATCCGCAGCCCGGTTGACGAACTGCGGGTTGCCCGCATTGCAGGCAGCCCACAGTTCGAACCTGCCGGCCAAAACCGTTTTTAGAAAAAATACTTTGCCACGAATTGGAACTCGCGGTTATCCAGGGTTGTCGACGTGATCGTCCCGAAGGAGCCCGATGATTGGTTAGCATTGGGAGCGCCAAACTGAGGGTGATTGAGGGCGTTGAAGGCCTGGATTTGAAGACTCAGCTTCTGCGATTCAGCAAACGGCATGGCGAACATTCGTTTGAGCTCCAACCCGAGGGGATTGTTCGACGGCGACACCACCCATGACGGGTTGCGCGGCGCGTTGCCGTAATGGCCGATAGCTTCCGTGAATCTGGCGGTATTGAACCACTCATTGATGGACCTGTTGGGAACACCATTCCGCTGGCCGGGAACAAGATCCGGATATTCGAAGTTATTGCCGTTATTCTGGCCGTCGGCACTCTGAAAGACGAACTGCGGATTGCCAGAATAATACTGGAAGATCGCAGCAGCGCCCCATCCATTCAGAAGTCCCCGCGCCACCGCGTTTCTGTCACCCTTCAGTTTGGGAAGGTCGTATAGGACGGCGATCGCCAGGTTATTACGCTGTTCGGTCAGCCCGTGCGCCCATACTTTCTGGAAAGGATTCTGGGTCTCATTGCGCTGTTGGTTCGTGCCGCCGCCTTGATCATCCCGTTCCGAAGAGAGGGCATACGACGCGGTTAGGTTGAGACCGCGCGATAGCCGATGTTCAAAGTGAGCCAGGAAGCCCTCGTAAATCGAGGCTCCATGATTATCGAGCACGCGCATCTGGCCATAAGCAGGATACGGGCGATTTGCCTGGACATTTCCGCCGGGGGCCTGCGGCGGACCGACATTGAAATTCAGCAGAGACGTGTCCTCTTTGTTTCCCTTCACCCCAACATAGGAAACATCAATCACGTTGTTCCCGAACTGCTTGGAGAAAGTCAGATTCCACGTCTGCAGATAAAGGTCGGGATGTTCGCGGCCGGGCGGTATCGACACGATATTCGCGACGGACGCGGCGATGGACGGCGAGACTGGATTCTGCAGGGTAGACGTGGGAGCGTTGGCCGGAGTGCAGTAACCGCAGTTGCCGTTGAACAGACTAAAGCTCGGGTCATCCGGCGGGTTGAGCTGCAGGATATTGATGTTATCGAACTGTCCCGCGTAGTAACTGATCCCGTACCCTCCGCGCACCACCATCTGATGCGGCAAGTTATAGGCGAACCCCAGCCGGGGCCCAAAGTCCTTGCCCGTGATGTGCCATATCGGGCTGAAGTTAGCGAGGGGCACCAACGCCACCGGGTTGACGGTCCAGTCGATCGTCTCGGAGGTGTTGAGAGAGTTCGTCGGGGCCGGGTAGAGGGAGTAGTTCAGCCCGGTGTTGAGGGTAAGATTGTGCGTCACCTTCCAGTTGTGTTGTATGTAAAAGAACATGCGCCATTGATGGACGTTGGAGAGTGGAATGCCCTCCGGCGTGATGACTTGGGCCGGAATCCCCAGGATCAAATCCGCCCCGTCGAAACCGCCTTCATTGGCGGGGGCATTGGGGCTGTTGTTGGCGGTTTCCGAACCGTTAAAGTTGATGACTCCGTAAGGGGTATTGCTGGTGTCGGCATTGTCTTGAACACGGCGGACGTCTCCGCCGAAGATTACTGTATGCGTGCCGTGCGACCAGGTCACATTATCCACGAGCTGGTAGGTTTTGCCCTGATCCAGTCCGACTCCAAAGTCGCTGCCCACCCCAATCAATTCGTTGCTGGTTAGATTCGGAAAACCCTGTTCGGACGCGGGCCAGGGCTGGCCGTTGGGCTGCACAAAGCCGTTGATGCCGATGGAAGCAGGCGTGAAGTTCGTGTTCGCGTAGGTGGTAAGCAGCTTCTGGTTCTCGAAATCGATCCCCAGGCGAAGTTCATTGATGAGCTTGGGCGAGACGGTGTGAACATACTGCAGACCGGCGTTGAAAATCGGCAAAGTCGCAATATCGTTGAAGTTCGGATTGCCCTCGGAGATAGTATTGTTTCGACTTGCGTACATGAAATGAACGGTAAGCTGGTCGTTCGCGCTCAAATGGTGATCGATGCGCCCGATGTACTGGTTGGTCTCCTGGGCGCCCCCCGTGAAAAAGGCGTAGTTGAAGCCGCCCTGGTTGGTATTGGGCAGGGGCATGTATTTTTTCACGATCTGCTGCGCCACCGGATCGACGGGTATCTGATTGTTCAGGTACGGCTGACCTGTAGACGGGCTCACCAGTTGGGTGCTGGGCAGTAGAGCCGAAAAATCGCCGTTCTCCTCCTGAGGCGTGAGAACATTCGTCAGCCCTGCATTCTGCTCATTGGAGCGAATCCCTTCATAGCTTAGGAAAAAAAAGGTGCGGTTGGGGATAATCGGACCGCCCAGCGTCCCGCCGAACTGATTCTGCCGATACACCTGCTTGGGCGCGGGGGCGGGTATAAAGAAGTTGCGTGCATCCAGCGCCGTGTTGCGAAAATACTCGAACACATCCCCGTGAAAATTGTTCGTGCCGGATTTGAGTTGAATGTTCGTGATGTCCCCGGCCGCGCCCACGTTTTGCGCTTCGGCGTTTGCGCTAATCACCTCGAATTCCTGTATGGCGTCGGTGGAGGGATACAGGTTCACGTACGCGTGCCGGTCACCAACCATCGTGACCCCGTCGACATTGGTCTGTCCCCACTCCAGTTGTTCGCTGTACGACTGAACGCTGGCGCCATCCTCCGTGGAGGTGTGATTATCCGGAGAGTAAGCAGTCGTGCCGGGCGTAAGAATGGCGAGGTCCTCAAATTTGCGCCCATTCAGGGGAAGGTTCTGTACCTCCGCCTCGCCGACAACGTTGCCCAGAGAGGAGGCTTCGGTCTGCAGCAAGGGTGGCGCTGCTTCAACGGTCACCTGCTCCGTGGCCGCCCCAACCTGCAGTTGGAAGTTGACCCTTGCCTCTTGGCTGAGCTGCAGCTCAATTCCTTGCTGCCGGGTTGTGGTGAACCCGTTGGCCGTGACCGCAACGTTATACGAGCCGGGAGGCAGGTAGTTGACGGTGTATTCGCCCGTAGCTGCGGTCACCGCCAATTTTGCGATCCCGGTGGACACCGACGTGACTGTCACTTTGGCTCCCGAAACTACTGCCCCGGAGTGGTCAGTGACGGTGCCGACGATTGCCGTATCGACGGTTTGTGCACGCAGGCCCGCAGTAGCGACAGCAATAACCAGCGCGAGAAATACTGAAACGGATGTACGCATGGGAAACTCCTCGGTTTGTGAAGCGGTTGTACTGAACTGGATGGCCAAATCCAGTTACTTACGCGCAAAGCGTCTAGTGGTGAGCGCGCCAACACCCGGTGTACGTGAAGTTCGTTAAGAACCTCTGGGAAACGAGCCTATGATTATGAGCCCGAGTGACTCCGCATGGCGACGAACTTTAAAGTTGACCGCGGGATTTCTTTTGCGCAGCTTTGCCAAGTCGAGCCTCTGTATTCGTCTTTTGCTTCTTCCTGTCTGGATTGATTGCCGGCCCGGTGTTGCCGCTTCGAATAGAATTCGCTCTTGTAATCTGTGCAGCATGAGAAGCCCCTAGCGTAGATTCACACTAATGAGAGTTCGGATAAACTTTAGTGAAGGTGGAGCGAATGTAGCATCGCCAAGGGGCGATTACAACACATAAATCACAAGCCTAGGTTGTCATTCACGGCTACGGCGATTTCCTGTTCAAGCCGGAATGGCAGAACGCCCGGCTGGCGATGATTCTGGCTCTGAATACTACGTGCAGGGCGTGCGAGATCAAGTCCCTGCGTTGGTATGACGTGGACTTTCTGGCGAACACAATCGCCATCCGGAAGAGCAAGACTCAAGCTGACCAGAGGATGATCCCACTCAACGGTGACGCCCTGGGCGCCATTCGCGAGCTTTACGGTAGAGCATCGACGATTGGCGGAACACATCCGGACAACTACGTCTTTCCCGCATGCGAGAACGGCGTCTTTGATCCAAGTCGCCCGCAAAAGAGTTGGCGCTCCGCTTGGAGAAGCCTAGGGAAAGCCGTAGCGATTCCGGCACTCCGCTTTCATGACCTTAGACACCACGCGATCACGGAGCTGGCCCGAATCCCAAGCGAGCGATGCCACCATAATGGCGATTGCCGGTCATGTTTCCCGTCAGATGCTTGAGCACTACTCTCACGTGCGTATGGATCTGAAGAGGAAGGCGCTCGACGGATTGGCCACCAGGCGCGGCAATTTCGAGGGCAAACGAGGGACTTACGACACAAACAACGACACAAAGGGCACTGTGGCCGCTGGGTGGATGGGCGCAAGTTATAGCAGTGGATGGTCGGGGAGAGAGGATTCGAACCTCCGACCCCCTGGTCCCGAACCAGGTGCTCTACCAGGCTGAGCCACTCCCCGATCTTGCAGTTGAAAGGATGTTTACGAGCCGAAAGGTCCCTGGATGATCCTTTTTTAAGCGCCCGCGAACATGTCAAAGTGTATCAGAAGAGGCAGTCGATCTACTTGCGCCCCCTGTAATCCGCCCGGTTGATGGCTTGCCCGAGGGGTAAACTGCGGGGGAGCGGGCGCTGGCCCGTAACGCAATGAAACCAGTGCAACAACTCGACCTGCGTGGCCTGCATGTTCTCGACGGAGGCATGGCGACCGAGCTCGAAAACATGGGATTCGATCTTTCGGGGGTGCTCTGGTCAGCCCATGTGCTGGAAGACGCTCCGCAGGCCATCGCCCAGGTCCACCGCTCCTACGTCGAAGCGGGCGCCGATTGCCTCATCACTGCCAGCTACCAGGTGTCCGCGGAGGGCTTTGCGCAACTTGGCCATCCACCCCAGGATGCTGCTTGCCTTGCTGAGAATGCCTTGCGCAGGTCCGTGGCCATCGCTGAAAAAGTCAGAGACGAATATCAGGCGGCCACACCAAGAAAAATATGGATCGCGGCTTCCATGGGGCCCTATGGGGCAATGCTGCACAACGGAGCCGAGTACCACGGCAATTACGATTGCAGCTTTGCAGAACTCGTCGCGTTTCACCAGCGACGCATAGCGGTTCTGGTACAAACCAATGCCGACTTTCTGGCATTTGAAAGTGTTCCCTCGCTCCAGGAAGCGCGAGCCATCCTTTCCGCCTTGCGCTCCCAACCAGGGGCGCCGGCTTACATCAGCTTTACCTGCCGCGATGCAATCCACGTCTCCCACGGGGAAACCTTGCGGTCCTGCGCACAACTGCTTGATCGTGAACCCCAGATCATCGGCATCGGCGTCAACTGCACACGTCCGGAGCTGATAAGCAGCCTGATCGGGGAACTGGCACAGAGCACTACCAAATCCAAATTGGTTTACCCCAACTCCGGTGAGCAGTGGAATGCGGTCCAGCACTGCTGGGAGGGGGAAGGTGAAGAATTCGGTGAGCTGGCCAGGCACTGGCGGACTGCCGGCGCAGAATGGATTGGCGGATGCTGCCGCACCGGGCCGGAACAAGTACGCGCCATTGCAAAGCTGTGGCAACCTTCGGCGTAAGCGTCAGCAAGTACTCACCGCGGGAGTACTCACCCAAGTGTCCTGAAAGTGCTAGAAATGAGACCTATGACAAACGCTCCCTCGGTGTTCACTCCCCGCGAAGCCGCTCATCTGCTCGGAATCAGCTACCCCACGATCAAGCAGTGGATTCTCGCAGGCAAGCTGAAAACAGTGCGTACACCTGGAGGCCATCATCGAATAGCAGAGGCAGCCTTGCAGCCGTTTCTGGCTCAAGACAAATCAAGGCCAGCGACCGAATCGCGCGAGCGCTATCGGCGGGTCAGCGGCCGAAACCAACTTATCGGCAAGGTGGTAAGCATCAAAGTCGAGGGTCTGCTCGCAGAGGTGGTGCTCGCGATCGGCGATATGCGTATTACATCGATCATTACCGCTACCGCTGTGCGCGAACTCCAATTGAAAAAGGGTGACACCGCCGCTGCTCTCATCAAGTCGACAGATGTGATGATCGAGATCGTTTAATAGGCCAGGTAAGCAACCAAGCCCTTCCTCCTGGATGGGTGCCCCTTGCTCGCATCAACGTTCGCAACAACCTACATGAGTAGAAAACGATAGGGGGGAAGCCCCTTCGAACGCTTTCGCGCGGCTAAAATCATGTTCCCTCAGCGTAAGCCCAACTGCAGATCTCTCCGCTACGCTCCCCCCCGGGTACGCTCCTCAAGATGACAAAGGAGAGGGTGGTCGCTTCCCTCGACATTCGTTACCGGGGCCGTAAGGTGCTGCTCCTAACGAACTCACGATTTCTTTGACCATACGATTATGATCATCTAAATTCGTATTATCCGTATGGAACGGGTGGATCGTTCAGGGGATGTTTTTTGCGAGTGGACTCCCTTCGCCTGGTTTCAATCCCTATCAGCAACCTGTATCTGCGCTTTGTTTTGGAGTTCCCTGCATGACCCGTCACCGTGCTCTCTGTGCCGTGCTCTTTACCGTGATAGCCGCGTCCAGTGCAATCGCCCAAATATCCGCTGCCATCAAGGGACGCGTGATCGATACCGCGGGCCGCGTTGTTGCCAATGCTGAAGTGCTGCTCACAGAGGATGCAACGAACATCCAGCAGAAGACGACGAGTTCGGACTCTGGAGATTACTTATTCAGCCACCTGAACGGCGGGGTCTATCGGATCGACGTGACCGCATCGGGCTTCGAGCATCTCAGCCGAACCGGTGTGACTGCGACCGTTGGCCAGACCGTAAATGCAGACCTCTCTCTGACGGTGGGAGCCGTTCAACAGACCGTAACGATCACCGGCGACGCACCACTTTTGGAAACTTCTGAGAGCGACATCGAAACGCATATTCCGGGCATGACGGTCGTGGCACTGCCGCTCAACAGCCGCAATTTCATTAACCTCACCACGTTGGCGCCCGGGGTTGCGCTGCCCCCGGGAACGGTTCTTCCGCGCATCAACGGCGGCCGGCCGCGTACGAATGAATACCTTTACGACGGCATCTCAGCGCTACAGCCGGAGCCTGGTCAGGTTGCTTTCTTTCCCATCGTCGACGGCATTCAGGAGTTCACCATCGAAGCCGACAATGTTCCCGCGGAATTTGGACGCTTCAATGGCGGCGTGGTCAATGTCGCCACGCGTTCTGGCTCCAACGCCTTGCACGGCAGCCTTTTCGAGTTTTTCCGCAACGAAGATCTGAACGCCCGCAACTATTTCGCCAGTACCGGGCGCAAGCCAGAGTATCGACGCAATCTTTATGGAGGAACGATCAGGTGGACCGGTTCTTCGCGACCGCTTGTTCTTCTTCGGCGACTATCAGGGCATTAAGGCGCTGATCGGGCGGACGGTGATCTCGACGATCCCCACTTTGAACGAGCGCGAGGGTATCTTTACCGGCGTGTCTCATATCTTCGATCCAGCAACCACCACGACGACCGGTGGAAAATATGTCCGCACCGAATTTCCGAACGACGTGATCAACACACCGCTCGATCCGGTAGCACAAGCATTGCTCGCGCGCTTCCCCACACCGACGAAGCTGTCGGCCGCGGCCAACAACTACTCACGCACCGCCAATGACGCGGATCACCAGAATCAGTTTGACTTCCGTACCGATGGAGCTTTCAGGGAGCGAGATCGCGCTTTTGGCCGCTACTCCTACTTCAGTGACGTGGAGCAACCGGTCACTCCTTTGCCAGACGGTAGTGGAGCGGTCACCGGCTCAGTCATCGGAACAGGCGGAGTCGTTGGGCTATCGCATGTGCTTGGCCAGCAGGCCGTCTTCGGCGAGACGCACACCTTCTCGCCACGCCTGCTGAACGACTTTCACCTGGGTTACACCCGTCGCGGTAACACGCATTGCCGGGCCAACGCTGAACGACACCGCCTCAGCATCGCTCGGCATTCCGGGTATCCCAACGAATGCCTCGTTCAACAATGCTCTGCCGCTTTTCACCTTTACCGGATTCCAGCAGCTTGGCCCCTCCGCAAGCACGTTCTCGCAATATCAGACCGGTGTTTGGCAGGCGGAGGAAACGCTTGTGTACACGCGGGGCCGTCACGCCTTCAAAGCTGGGCTCGACTTTCGTTTCTATCAACTCAACGCGGTCTCTCCACCCAACCCAACCGGCTCGTTTGCGTTTACGACCACGGGGACCAACCAGCAAGGCGTGACCAATAGCGGCAATTCGATTGCCAGTTTTTTGCTGGGGCAGGTCGATACCTTTTCGATCGATCTGCAGGAAAGCAAGATTCGTCCACGCGATCACATTCAGGAATACTTTGCCCAGGATGACTGGCGCGCATCGGATCGGCTCACGCTCAACGTCGGAGCCCGATGGACTCTACACTTTCCTTCTACCGAGAAAACCAACCAGGGCGCCGTATTCAATCTTCAGACACAGCAACTGGACTATTTAGGGCAAGACGGATTCTCCCGAAGTGCCCGCGAACTCCACTACACCAACGTTGCGCCTCGTCTGGGGTTCACGTACCTCGTCACACCGAAAACCGTGGCCCGCGCAGGCTTTGGTATTGTGTTTATCGATCAGTCGGGTATTACCACTCCGTTCACGACCCCTCAGTTCCCGTTCATTCAGAATGTGCAGCAGAAAACGCAGGACAGCGTGAATGCCGCATTCGCTCTCGATCATGGTCCGAGTGTTGCGCCCATTCCATTTACGGCGGATGCGGGCCTGGGGCAAAGCGTCTACACCGTGAACCGGCAGGCTGGATCAGGCTATGTTGAGCAATGGAATCTGGCCTTCCAACGGCAGATTACGAACAACCTGTCTGTCGATATCGCCTATGTCGGCTCGCATATCGTCCGCGTCGGTATTCCAGACTCGAACCTCAACCAGCTCACCGCCGATCAATTGGCAGAGGGACTCACGAATGCAAAATCGCTTACCGCGCAGGTTCCCAACCCGTACTACGGCGAGATTCCGTCTTCCAGCAGCATCGGCGGAAAAACCGTAGCTGCCGCGCAACTACTGAAGCCTTACCCGCGCTTTCAAAACGTGGCGACCTATCGTAACAACAGCGGTACCACGAACTACAACGCGATCGAAGCCAAGGTCGAGCAGCGTCTTTCGCATGGTTTGTACCTGCTTTTCGCCTACACCCACTCCAAGCTGATCGACGACGCTTCTTCCGTCTTCTCTTCGACGGTGCTCTCGTCGCCCAACTCGAGCAGCTTGGTTGCCGCCGACACCTTTCGCCCTTACCTCGAGCGTGACTCTTCGAACGGCGACATGCCCAACGTGACGTCGTTGTCTGCCACCTACGAACTGCCGGCAGGCCACGGCCATCGATTTGCTTCAGGCGGTATCGCGAGTACGTTACTCGGCGGGTGGGCGGCGAATGGTATTGCTTCTCTGCAATCAGGCATGCCTGTCACCGTAACCCAGGCCACCAACAACAACGCCTTCGCAGGCTTTGCGTTGCAACGTCCGAACCTGATCGGCAAGCCGCGGCTCGAACCGAGCCTGCGCACAACGGCTCGTTATTTCAACACCGATGCTTTTGGTACAACCCCTCAGTTCCTTATCGGAACGGCATCGCGCAATCCAGTGCGCGGACCTGCTTATCGAGATCTGGATCTGGCCCTGGTGAAACATGCAAAAGTCTCTGAACGGACAGACCTGGAATTCCGTGGTGAAGTATTCAACATCACAAATACACCTGCCTTTGCCCAACCCAACGGCAGCTTTGGCGCTGCGGCGTTTGGCAGCATCACCAGCACCACCACTGAGCAGCGCGTGGCGCAGCTCGCTCTTCGCCTCAGCCGGTGATGCGGGAGGGCGGGATCGAATAGCTTTGCGCAATGCAGTCTGCTTCCTCTAAGCTGTTTTGCGTGCGCACCCTACGACTTCTTCTGCTCTTAGTTCCCGCTCTCGGGATATTGCCCTCCGCTTCAGCGCAATCCTGCGAAAAGACCGTTGGCCTCAACCAGGAACTCCTGCAGCAGATACCACTGCGGATGAAGTCGTTCGCCGACCAGCAAACGGTCGCCGGGGCTGTCACCCTGGTGGCGCACGGCGATGAAATTGTCGAATTCGACGCCACCGGTATGGCCGATATCGAGGCCGGGCGCCCGATGCGTAAGGACACGATCTTCCAGATCATGTCGATGACCAAACCGGTTACGGCGATCGGCATCATGATGCTGGCCGAACAAGGGAAGCTCGCACTCCGCGATCCGGTCGAGCAGTATTTGCCGGAATTCCGGGGCGTGAAGGTTGCCACTACGGTGGGCCCGGATGCCGCCGCCCTGGGCACACCCAACCACGCCTTCACCATTCGTGACTTGCTGACCCATACCGCGGGTATTCAGGATTATCCCGGACCGCCGGCCATACCCGATTACGCCCAGACAATGAGCGTGCCGCTGGATGAAGTGGTCAAGCAACTCGCCAAACAGCCGCTGCTGTTTCAACCCGGTACGCAGTGGAGCTATTCCAGCCCCGGTATCGAGATTCTCGGCCGCATCATCGAGGTGGTCTCAGGCGAGAAATATGTGGACTTCATCACTGGGCACGTCCTAAAACCCCTGGGCATGAAAGATAGCTTCTTCTTTCCGCCGCCGGACAAGGTTTCGCGAATTGCCATGGTCTACGAACGAAAGGACGGGAAGCTGGTTCCTGCCCCAGGAACGATTCTTGGTGGCGACCCGGCGAAGCATCGCCAGGGGGCAGTTTTCCCCGCGCCCGGCTGGGGGCTCTACTCCACCGCGGAAGATCTGCTGCACCTCTACCGCATGATGCTCAACGATGGAGTGTACGAGGGCCACCGCTATCTTTCCCCATTTTCGGTGCATGTCATGACGGAACCTCAGACCACCTCCATCCGTCCTGTCGGCTGGATGCGTGGTTCTGACTATGGCCTGGCTTGGGAAGTAGTGACCGATCCGTTGGGCGAACTCGCCGGCCATACGGTGGGCACCTACGGCCACGGGGGCGCATTCGGCACCCAGGGCTGGATTGACCCGGAAAACCGCCTGATCTCGATCCTTCTGATCCAGAACGCGAATGGCGGAACCCAGAGCATGACCGATATTTTCCTGAACATGGCGGTGTCCAGCGCCGGGAAATAGGCCCTGCAGGCTAGATATGTGGCACCCCTGCTTTTGCTATAGAGTGTGAGGTCCAGGGATGGCGCTTTCTCCCTCGTTGGCTTCCTGCAACATGCGACAATGGTCTTACCCGCATGAACCGTGAGTCGCTTTCGGTGGACCTGGAACCCCTGTCTTTGACGCCGGAACTTCTGGCGCAGCACAGCATCACACCCGACGAGTACCAACGCATCGTCTCTGCTTTGGGACGAGCGCCCGGGTTGACTGAGCTAGGCATTTACAGCGTCATGTGGAGCGAACACTGCTCCTATAAATCTTCCCGCGTCCACCTGAAGCGGCTGCCGACGCGCAGCAAGCTGGTCGTCCAGGGGCCAGGCGAGAATGCCGGCATTATCGACGTTGGCGACGGCTGGGGCTGCGCCTTCAAAATCGAGTCACACAACCACCCCTCGTTCATTGAACCGTTTCAGGGCGCTGCGACCGGCGTAGGCGGCATCCTGCGTGACATCTTTACCATGAATGCCCGGCCTCTGGCCGTGATGGACTCGCTCCGCTTCGGGCCCATCGTCGAGGACGAGTTGGCCGGTGACACATCGGCTACCGCCGTTGTCCACAAAAACCATACCTTGCTGGAAGGCGTCGTCAGCGGCATCGCGAGCTACGGCAACTGCTTCGGCGTACCGAATCTGGGGGGCGAAACCCGCTTCGAGCCCTGCTATGCCGGCAATCCCCTGGTCAATGCCTTTGCCCTCGGCCTGGTAAGGCTGGATGAGATCTTTTACGCCAAGGCTTCCGGCATCGGTAATCCGGTCATTTATGTGGGCGCCAAAACCGGCCGTGACGGTATCCACGGGGCCACCATGGCCAGCGAAGAGTTTAAAGAAGGGTCGGAGCAGAAGCGGCCTAACGTGCAGATGGGCGACCCCTTCATGGAAAAGTTGCTTCTCGAAGCCTGCATCGAGGCCATGGGCACCGGTGCTGTCGTCGGCATCCAGGATATGGGCGCCGCCGGACTCACCTGCTCCACCTGTGAGATGGGCGCCCGCGGCGGCGTGGGGCTTGAGGTAGAACTCGACCATGTGCCGCAGCGCGAAACCGGCATGTCTGCTTACGAGATCATGCTGAGCGAGAGCCAGGAGCGGATGCTGCTGGTGGCCGATAAAGGCCGCGAAAGCGAGGTCATTCGGGTCTTCGATAAGTGGGGCCTGGATGCGGTGATTGTGGGCGAAGTCATCCCTGAACCGCGGCTGCGCATTTTGCATCACGGCCGGCTGGTAGCGGATATTCCCAATCAGTCGCTTACCGACGATGCGCCGCTGTACCACCGGCCCGTAGGCGAGTGGAAAGCGCCCGTCAAGCTCAACCCGCCCGCAGAAGTGCTGGAAAAACTGACTTTCTTCGAGCAGACGCTTACCCGCAGCGAGGCCAGCTCTACCAATTACGCAGACGAGCTGCGCGCCTTGCTTGCCTCCTCGAATATCTGCTCCAAGAGCTGGATCACCGAGCAGTATGACTCCATGGTGCAGACCAATACGGTGCAAGGGCCAGGTGGTGAGGCGGGCGTGATGCGCATCAAGGGCACGGACCGTGGCCTTGGCTATGGCTCTCGATGGCAACGGGCGGTGGTGCTACCTCGATCCCAAACTGGGAGCATCGCTCGCCGTCGCCGAGGCCGCACGCAAAGTCGCCTGTAGTGGCGCGACGCCCGTAGCGGCCACCAATTGCCTTAATTTCGGCAACCCGGAAAAGCCGGAGATCATGGCCCAGCTTTCCGCGGCCATCGACGGCATCTCCGCAGCTTGCCTCGCACTGGGGACGCCTATCACCGGCGGCAATGTTTCCCTCTATAACGAGACGCGTGGCACGGGCATCTATCCCACGCCGGTCATCGGGATCGTCGGTATTCTCGATCAAATTGGCAAAGCGGTGGGGGCAGATTTTCGAGCGGGCCGGGGATGTCGTGCTGCTCATCACTCCCGCTTCGGTGCCGCCTCTCGAAGAGCGCATGCAGGAATTTGGCTCTTCGGAGTACGCGAGAAAAGTTCTTTCCGCACTCTGGGGAACACCGCCAAGCCTCGATCTGCGGGTCGAAGCTAACCTGCAGCGGTTGCTGATTGAACTCGCGCAGCAAGGCCTGGTTCACTCCACGCGTGATGTCTCGGATGGCGGCATCGCCGTCGCTATTGCAGAAGCCTGCTTCCGCAATAGTATTGGCGTACGCGTGAATCTTTCCAAGGCTCCCGATCTTCCGGCCGAGTGGGACCTGTTCGGGGAAACCGCGAGCCAATGTGTCGTCAGTTGCTCGCGAGAATCGGTGACTCAGATCGAGAAGCTGGCTGCGCAGTACCCAGGCCTGATGGTGGCAACTTTGGGTGAAACCGTAACTGAGATCTTTGAGCTCGCGATCGACAGCCGTGTGGTGGTTCGTGAAAAGGTCGCAGGCTTGCGCAATGTGTGGTCAGGCGCGCTGGCTGCGCTGCTGCGCAACGACTTACCAGTAGGAAACTAGGGCCATGGAGAGTACCACCATCAATCAGCATCTGCGCCAGGACGACCTCGAGGATTCCGGCTCCATACCGTTCGATAAATTGCGCGAAGAGTGCGGCGTGGTCGCCATCCACGGCCACCCCGATGCAGCGCGCCAGTCTTATCTGGCGCTCTATGCCCTGCAGCATCGCGGACAGGAGTCTGCAGGCATTGCGACGGCGGACTATACCAGCCTCTACAACATCAAGGGCATGGGCCTCGTGGCTGACATCTTTACCGATGACGTTCTGAGCAAGTTGCCCGGTGAAATGTCGATCGGCCACACGCGCTACTCGACGACCGGGGACTCTGCACTGCTCAATGCCCAGCCCATCCGCGTGGACTCAACCCGTGGCCTGATTGCCATTGCGCACAACGGCAACTTGGTGAACCTCGGTACATTGCGCACCCAGTTGGAGCGCGATGGCGCTTACTTCCAGACCACCAGCGACTCTGAAATCATCGTGCAGCTGATTGCGCACTCGAATGCCAAGACGCTCATCGAAGCGATCGGTGACTCGCTTCGTCAGGTGACCGGCGCTTTCTCGATCGTGATGATGACGCGTGACCGCATTTTTGCTGCCCGCGATCCGCATGGCTTCCGGCCCCTCTCCATGGGCCGCATTACCAATCCCGATGGACCCGACACGGTAGTGTTCGCGTCGGAAACCTGCGCATTCGATTTGCTCCGCGCCAAATACGAGCGTGATGTGAAGCCTGGCGAAGTCATCATGGTCACAAAGGACGGCGTCAGTTCCGTGCAGTACTCCACCGGTGTGCAGCAGTCGAGCTGCATTTTTGAGCATGTGTACTTTGCCCGGCCCGATAGCCGTATCTATGGGCGTTGGGTGCAGGCGAGCCGCGAACAGATGGGTCGCCGCCTGTCGCGCGAATCGGGCGTAGATGCTGATTTGGTTGTGCCTGTTCCTGACTCTGGTGTCACGGCTGCCCTGGGGTACGCAGCGGAAAGCGGCATCCCCTTCAACTTCGGGCTTATTCGCAACCACTACGTAGGGCGTACGTTCATTGAGCCAGAGCAAAGGGTGCGCGACTTTGGCGTGAAGCTCAAGCTGAACCCGGTGCGCAATCTGCTCGAAGGCAAGCGCATCATTCTGATCGACGACTCCATTATCCGCGGCACAACGAGCCGTAAGATCGTGCGCATGGTGCGTGCCGCCGGAGCCAAAGAGGTGCATCTCCGCATCAGTTGCCCACCAACCATCTCGCCTTGCTATTACGGGGTGGACACGCCGAACAAGAGTGAACTGATCGCCGCCAATTTTTCAGTGGAGGAGATTCGGCAATTTATCGAAGCCGATTCGCTTGCCTATCTCTCCCTTGAGGGTTTGGAAGCAGCCTGCGATGGCGGAGAAGGCAACAGCTTCTGTACCGCCTGCTACACCGGCAACTATCCAACACAATGGGTCGATGTGGCTGAGATTCTGCCCGCGACTGCGGTCGCTCGCTAAGTGGCTATCCATACAGCCCGCCCTCTCTTGGCAAGCCTGGTTTTCCCATAGACTTCCTACTCGTAGCCGAGGTCCGACCAAACCGCGAACGGTCCCGCCTCGAAATTTGTTGCGAGACGGGCTCCAGCGATTGCGCAAAATTTTTGCAAGATGGGCCTTGGTCGCAATTCGTTTTGGGCCTGTCGATTTATCTTCGCGTTAAGGCAAATCGAACAGAAGGATTTCTGCTTCTTTTGTCGCCACGATGGAGAGTTTTTCTTCAAGGCTAATGGCCAGAGCATCGCCTTGCTGCAGTTCGAACCCACTGGACTGCACGTTTCCCCGAGCCACTTGTAGCCATCCGAAACCTTCGGGGACGAACGTATAGGCGATCGTTGCCCCTGGGTTGAGGCGTGCAATGTAGAGCCGGGCATCGCTCATCATTTTCAGCGAGCCATCTTTGCCGTCGGGCGAAGCGACCAGATGCAGGCGATCAGGCTCTTCTGCCACAGGAAACCGCCTCTGCGCATATTGCGGATCGACACCGTTCTTGTTGGGGAGCAGCCAGATCTGCAAGAGATGGAGCGGCTCAGTCTGCGAGTGATTAAACTCGCTGTGACGAATGCCGCTGCCGGCGGACATGTGCTGCACTTCCCCGGGTGTCAGGACTCCACCATTGCCCAGGGAATCGCGATGCTCCAGCGAACCCTCAAGCACGTAGGTGATGATTTCCATGTCGCGGTGCAAATGGGTTCCGAACCCCCGGCCGGGCGCGATATGGTCTTCATTGAAGACCCGCAGGTCGCGGAAGCCGTTGAATTTCGGATCATAGTAATCCGCGAAAGAAAAGGCGTGGTAAGTATCGAGCCAGCCTTGATTGGCGTGGCCCCGGTCTTCCGCCGATCGAACGCTGAGCATCTCGCTTTGGTCCCCGTCCCAACCTCAGTTTTACCTCATCGCTCGACCTGGACTCATCCCCATCGCAGGTGATGGGACCTTCTTTGACAAGCTTGTTCGCGTCAAATGCGGAAAGCCCCGTCTAGATGTCCAACCCCGGAGGCCCTTTCGCCATTCCCAACGAAAGAGGTTATGACTATGGCAGCAACGAAGAAGTCCACCACGCGCGCAAAGAAGTCGTCAGCGACAAAGAAGTACGGACGGAGCGCTTCGAAATCTGTCGAGCGCGAGATGAAGGCCATGAAGGAAGGAAAGCTGCGCTCGGGCAGTGATGGAAGCAAAGTGACCAACCCCAGGCAGGCAATCGCTATCGGTCTTTCCGAAGCGCGGCGCGCGGGAGCAAAGGTGCCGCCCCCTAAAAGTTCAACTCGAAAACAAAAGGAGTCAGAGAAGAAAGCGAGTCGTGCAGCATGATGAGTTCGTTTGGAATCACTTCAGGAGTCTTGCTTGCTCCCCTTGCTTGCTCCCCTTGATGCGAGATCCTTGATGAGAGATCAGCGAACCGCTTTCTTATCGGAGGAAACCACATTACGTCGTGCGCTACTCCGACTTTGCCGATGAAGTCGAGGCGGCGGGAGCAGCAGTGCTTTCGGTCTTGGTTGCTGCTGCACCTTTGTCTGCGGAGCCAGAATCGCTGCCGCCGTCGGGCTTGGATGTGCTGGCAGCGCCAGCGCTTCCCGAACCGGTATCGGACTTGGCAGGGGCGGCGTAATCCGTGGTGTAGAAACCGGATCCCTTGAACTGCGGGCGGGCAGGCGTTGAAATAAGCCGTTCTACCGCACCCTGACAAACCGGGCACTCTTTTACATCCTCGGCGGAGAAGCTCTGAATACGTTCAAAGCGGTGTCCGCACTGCTTGCATTGATATTCGTACAACGGCATTTGTTGTGCTCCTTACTCCGCAACTACGGGAGCGGGCTTACGTTCGGCCAACTCGATCAAGCGAACCTCGGTGATGGCCTCTGTTGACTGCAACGCGGCTAGCACGGAAGGGACTACGCGTCCGTCAATCTGAACCACCGCAAGCGCGTTCTTCTGCGCTGTTCGCTGGCTTCGACCCAAGGCAAAATTCGCAATGTTCATTTTATGCTCGCCCAGAATCGTACCGATACGGCCAATCACGCCGGGGACGTCAAGATTGCGAATGAACAAGAGCGTTCCATTCAGCGGAGCTTCAATGTCGATGCCATCGCAGGAGAGCAAGCGCGGCGAACTGCCGTGCAGCACCGTGGCGCTCGCAGTCGTGTCTCCGCTCGCAGTATGCAGAGTCAGCTTGAGCACCGAGCCTGCTCCACCCGAGCCTTCTTCTTTCTTGTCTTCGTGGACGCGGATGCCACGCTCCGTCGCCACTGAATGCGCATTGATGCGATTCACCGTTTCCGATTGTGCGAGCACACCCTGAATCGCAGCGTTGCGCACCAATTCGGTTTTGCCCTGCCCAAGCCGGCCGCTGTAAGAGAGGTGAATGCTTTCGACGTTGCCTGCTGCCAGCGGAGAGAGAAAGGCTCCCAGCCGCTCCGCCATCAGTATGTATGGCGCGCGCTCCTGGTATTCCTCATGGGTCATCGACGGTAGATTGACGGCGTTCTGCACTACGCCGAACTTGAGGTATTCCATGACCTGCATGGCGATCTGTATACCCACCGCTTCCTGCGCCTCACCGGTGGAACCAGCGATATGCGGCGTCAGAATCACGTTGTCGAGACCGAAATAGGGCGAGTCCTTCAACGGTTCCTGGCTGAACACGTCGAGTGCTACACCTGCCACCTTCCCTGATTTGAGTGCTTCGACGAGCGCCGCGTCTTCGATGAGTTCACCACGGGCACAGTTCACAATACGTATGTCTTTCTTCATCGTGGCCAGCGACACCGCGTTGATAATGCCTGCGGTTTGCGGAGTCAGCCCCACGTGCAGAGTCAAATAATCGGCGTCACGGAAAAGCTCCTCCACGGAGCAGAGCCTGACTCCGTTCTCCCTGGCTACTGCCGGCGAAACAAATGGATCGTGGCCGAGCAGTTCCATACCAAAAGCCTTGGCCCGCCGTGCAACCTCAAGGCCCACGCGGCCCAGACCGAGGATGCCGAGTTTCTTACTCCGCAACTCGGCTCCCTGCAGAGACTTCTTTTCCCACTTGCCGGCATGCAGCAGGGTGTTGGCGCGCGGTAACTGGCGCGCCAGAGCGAGCATGAGACCGATGGTGAGTTCTGCAACCGCGATCGCGTTGGCGCCCGGCGTATTCATGACCACGATGCCACGGCGGGTGGCAGCATCGGCGTCGATGTTGTCTACGCCGACACCAGCGCGACCGATGACGCGAACCCGGGGAGCTGCCTCGAGCAATGCATCATCCACTTGGACGGCGGAACGAACCACGAGCGCATCCGCGTCTGCCAGTTCAGCCTTCAGTCCGTTCTTGATCTGGTCGTGGGTCACAACCTGCCAGCCGTTTTCGCCTTGAAATACAGCGAGCGTTGCGGGCGACACTTTCTCTGCCAATACGATCTTCATTGCTCTCCTAGGGGTGGTGTCACCCGCGATTGCTGCTGTAGCCGACAGCAATCGCGCAGTTGACTTTGCGGCACGATCGGGATGGTTTGAGCTTTTACCGTGCGGAAAGGGCGGCGTTCGTCATGGCGCAGTGCCCTGCTGAACGACCGCAGGCACACTCCTGTTTCGCAGCCTCGTCGGCTGCCCGTGAAGCGAAAACATTCTGAGCTGCGATCAATGCTTTGCCAAATGTGAAGCCGGGCAGCTTGAGGGCATGGGCAACCTGCTCTAACGCGCCGACCAGCGAGATGGTGTCCATGTAGTCGAAGAAGCCCAGGTGAGCGATGCGGAAGATCTGCCCCTTCATCTCACCCTGCCCATTGGTGATGACAGCAGCGAAGCGGGTCTTCAACTCCTTGACGAACACGCCGGAGTCCATACCTTCGGGCGGCAGAACGGCGGTGACGGCAGCGGCAGGCGCGTCGGGCGCATACAGCTTTAGCCCCAACGCCTGCACTGCGGCGCGCGTCATGGCAGCAATGGTTTCCGCGTTCTCAACCAGCCTGGCGCGACCCATCGCCAGATCGCCATCGGCTTGACCGGCGATGTAGTCGAGGGCGGCGCCCAATGCCGCGATCAGCGCAACAGCAGGCGTGTACGCAGACTCGCCCTTGGCTGCATTCTTTCTCTCTTTACGCAGGTCGAAATAGTAGCGGGGGTTCAGACTGATCTCCATCAGTCCCCACGCGCGATCGCTGACCGCCAGGTAGGAAAGACCGGGTGGAATCATGACTGCCTTCTGCGAACCGCCGATCAATACGTCTACACCCCATGCATCCATGTCGATGTGCGTGGTGCCCAGACCAGTGATGGCGTCCACCACCAGGACCGCATCCTTGCCGCTCTGCTTTAGCACTTCGGCAACGCCGGGAACGCAGTGGCGTACACCGGTCGAGGTCTCGGTAGCCTGCATGAACACGGCGCGGGTTTCAATCTTCAGGGCCTTGCGCACCTCTTCCAGATCGAATGTCTGGCCGTAGGGCGCACTCACCACATCCACGTCGCAGCCAAAGGCCTTGGCCAGGCTTACCCAGCGCTCACCGAACTTGCCCGCCGTAAGTACGAGCACACGGTCCCCAGGCGATGTGAGGTTAGAAACGGCTGCTTCCATGGCGCCGGTGCCGGACGAGGAGAGCAGAATGACGTCGTTCCTGGTCCCGACAAAACTTTTCAGATCACGCAGCACCTTCTGATACAGGGCGCGAAACTCGGGAGTGCGGTGGTGTATATCGGCCGCGGCCATGGCGAACTGGGCTGCAGGAAGAAGCGGGGTTGGGCCAGGAGTAAATAACCGGGTCTTGCGAATCATGATTTGTCCTTGCCTCCCATTGTAATAAAACCGCTCGGATCGAAGGTTTCTATAATGAAAGTTTTAGCGGGATGGAGAGATATGAGCCTGGTTGAGAAGATTCGTGAAGATATGGTGGCAGCGATGAAAGCACGGGCGGTCGATCGCTTGTCCACGCTGCGCATGGTGGTGACGGCGCTGAAAAACAAGGAAATCGATCAGCGCGAGCCGGTCACCGACCCGCAGGCACTGCAGATATTGACCACGTTGATCAAGCAGCGGAAGGACTCTATCGAGCAGTTCACCAAGGGAAATCGGCCCGAGCTGGCGGAAAAAGAAGCGGCCGAAATCGTAGTCATCGAAGGGTACATGCCCAAGTCTGCCGGGGAGGACGATCTACGGCAGTTGGTGACTGCCACCGTGGCCGAATTGCGGGCACAGGGGACACCACTCGGCCCGAAAGATATGGGCACAGTCATGAAGGCAGTGCAGGCGAAGATTCAGGCCACCGGCCTGCGTGCCGATGGCAAGGTGGTGAGTGAAATGGTCAAGGGCGCCCTGGCGGGGTAGAGTTGCCACGTACGAATGTGGGACCCGTTCACAGGGTAGGGTTGGCTGCTGCATCGTATTGCCGTTGACGCTATGAACATTATTCGGGGATCACCTTAACGAAGGTGCCATCCGGTAAGTCTCCCCCGAGGACATGGATTACGCCGCCCTTTACGAGCCCTCGCAGCATCACTGCTTTGGGCGCTGCCGAGGGTGGCGGAGCTTGAGCCGCTTTTGGAGTGGGCGGTGCCGTTGTGGAAGCCGGGTTGGCGGCGGGCGCGCGGCCCATGCCGCGATCCATGGCCAGGTTGGCGAGCCGGTCAGCATGCTTGTTCTTATCTCTCAACACATGTTGAATCTGGAAGTGGTCTAACTGCCCAATGCGGCGGCGGGCTTCCTCATACAGAGGCCGTAGTTCCGGGCTGTTCACCCGGTACTGCCCCTTGATCTGCTTGACCATTAACTCGGAGTCGGAGACGACGCGCAAACTGCTGTAGCCCTTGGTGATAGCGAACTCCAGAGAAGCCAGGAGCCCGGAATACTCAGCAAAATTGTTGGTGCGTTTGCCGAGGTATTGACTCAATTCGCCGACGACGCCTCCGGCCGAATCCTGAATGTAGACACCGTAACCGGCGGGGCCGGGGTTACCGCGAGATCCGCCATCGCAGTAGGCAACAATTCCATCGGAAGCCGGAGCGGCAAAAAGGCCCGGACCGCGTCCGCCGGGGGTGGGGGGCTGGGAAGACATAGGCTGAGTTTATCGAAAGTTTTAGTAACCCGAATTTCATGCTTACCAAACCGTGGTTGCTTCGTCCTAAGGCACAGCGGTTTGAGTGTGTACTGGAGTATCAAATGTCAGTGGACGCGCTTCGCCTTGCAGTGCAAAGGCCGACGAAGACTGGGAGTTCTGCCTGGACTCCCCAGCGAACGATACAATCTTCTTCAGGCATGGCAAGCGAAGCATGGGGTCGCGCCACCGAAACCGAACTGATCCGTGAAGCGCAGAAAGGTTCGCGGACCGCTTTTGAAGCCCTCGTACGCCAGTACGACCAGCCCGTTCTGCGGCTGGCGTTGCGCCTTACCGGTTCCGAACAGGACGCGCAGGATATCCATCAGGAAGCCTTCCTCAAGGCATACCGCTACCTGCCTAATTTCCGCTTTGAATGTTCCTTTTACACCTGGATTTACCGCATTGTGACCAACCTTTGTCTCGACCATCTACGCCGGCGCAAGTCTCGCCGTGAGGATCAGTCGGTGGTGGTCGATTCGACGGGTGGGGAGATGGATCTGCTCAGCAACGTATCCGATGACCGGTCGATGGCCAATCCGGAGCGTGAACTGGAACGCAAGATACTGGGTGAACGCATCCAGGAAGCGCTGAGTCACCTGACTCCGCGCGAACGGATGGTTTTTGAACTAAAGCACTACCAGGGCCTGAGGTTACGAACGATCGGTGAAATGTTAAACACCACGGAAGAGACCGCCAAGAATACGCTCTTCCGGGCGACTAGAAAACTAAGAACAAATTTGGCGACTTTACGGTGAGGCGAGGTTACAAATGGAATGCGAGCTGGCTCAACAGAGGATCGCTCTCTTTGCATACGGAGAGCTTCCTGACGATCAGTGCCCCGAACTGGAAGGGCATTTAGCGACCTGCGCACGATGCCAGGAGGAGCTGGCGGCTGTGCAGGCTCTACAAAAAGCCATGTCTTTGGTTGCGGCGACGGAACCCTCAGTCAACCTGCTGGCGCAAGCGCGTCTACAACTGGATGAAGCATTGGACAACATGCCGCGGGCCGGCTGGCTGATCCGAGTGCAGCAGTCCTTATTTCGTGGAGTGAGCATGCTCGGCCGAGCTCCGGTCGCTGCCTCCGCGCTGCTCGTCCTGGGGCTGACTTCAGGTGGCTGGGCAGGCTACAAAGCTGCATTGCGGAACCTCCCGGCGCAGCCCGCTCGCTCAGCAACCATCGCCGGACCCGGCACCATTGTCGGCGTAAGCAGCATTGCCCGTGACCCCAACTCGGAAAACGTGGAAGTCCACTACACGCGGGCGGTTCCGGAAACCACCCAGGGTTCGCTCGACGACCCACAGATACGGGAATTGCTTTTGGTGGGCGCACAGAGCCAGGTGAATCCCGGAGTCGCGCAGAACTCGGTGAGCCTGCTCGCCGACGAGTGCCTGGCCGGGCACGAGTGCTCTGACGGCCCTGTACGCAAGGCGTTGATGAGCTCCCTGCTTTACGACAAAAGCTCAGCGGTACGGCTTAAGGCTCTCAATGGTCTCAAGCCATACGTGGGCGAAGATATGCGGGTTCGCGACGCCGTGCTCGAATCGCTGATGAACGACCAGGATGCGAGCATCCGGTCGCGCGCCATCGAGGTGCTGGGGCCGGTGGAAGCTGACAGCAGTGTGCGCGAAGTGTTGCACACTGTAGCGGCGGAGGACGAGAATCCTCACATTCGAACCGTCTCTCGCGAAGTTCTGGATCAATCTCCTGAAATCCAGTAACTTGAAACTGCTCTGACCTGAAAACGCGTCTCAACAGTTACACGTTGCCCGGGAGATTTCCGATGAAACACTTTCCGATGTTGGGTCGGTTGGCCGTGATCCTGGGCGGCGGCCTACTTGCGGCGCCTGCCCTCTGGGCTAACGGGGATGCGCTGAGCTTTAGGCAGTTTGGCATCGAGCGCCTGATCTTCAGCTCGCCGGGTTATCTTGGTGTCGACCTCGGAGAAGTGGACGCCGACCGGGCCAAGGCCCTGCATGTCAAAGACACGCACGCCGCCGAAGTGGTGATGGTGGATCATGACGCCCCCGCGGGCAAGTCTGGTCTGAAGCCACACGATGTGATTCTTCAGTTGAACGGGCAGCCCTTCGATAACGTGAACCAGTTGCGGCATCGGCTGCATGACATGTCCTCGGGTCGTACGGTGACCCTGCTGGTTAGCCGTGACGGCAAGCCTTTGAATATCTCGGTGCAACTCTGCGATCGCAAGCTGTTGGAACAGCAGGCATGGTCGAATCATTTGCGAGTTCCGGCGCCGCCCACTTCCAGATCGAGCTTCATCGGCTCTGCGCCGTCGAGCGCTACTTCCTTCTTCGACGCCGTTATACCGAAACCTTTTAGCGTGGGCGCAGAAGTAAATCCGGTTGGAACCCAACTGGCGGAATACTTTGGGATCTCAGACGGCACAGGATTGCTGGTTTCGAAGGTCGAATACCAGAGTCCCGCTTCCCGGGCTGGCCTGAAGGCGGGGGATGTGGTGCTTAGAGTCGAGTCGCGGGCCATGATCAGCCGCAACGACTGGCTCAAGGTACTCCGAGCCCACCGTGGACACCCCGTTCAGGTGACGGTCATGCGTAATAAGCAGGAACAGGTGCTGACCATGAGCGCCGGGCCACCGAAATCAGACTAAACCGGCCGGGTGACCAACCACACGGCCGCCACCCCCACTCAGGCCCGGCTGAACCCCATTCCCTTTCCGATTACTCCCCGCTCCTGCCTTGCTGTGATTCAATGTAAGTGGATGCGACAGCAGAAACTTACCCTGAGAGGCCGGGCCAAGGCGGCGACGCGGAAAATGCGCGAAGTGGCATTGGTGGGCCGGGCATTAGCTTCGACCAGCCACGTCGTCATGGCACAGATCGTGCCCATGCGCTTCTGCAACCTTTCCTGTGCGTACTGCAACGAGTACGACAAAGTGTCAAAGCCGGTGCCGGTGGACGAGATGCTCCGCCGCATCGACCATCTTGCTTACCTGGGCTCGAGCATTATCACCATCTCGGGCGGCGAGCCGCTCACACACCCAGACCTGGACCAGATCATTGCCCGCATTCGCCATCATGGGCGCGTAGCCGGCATGATCACCAACGGATACCTGTTGATGCCGGACCGAATCGAGCGACTGAACCGTGCCGGACTCGACCACATGCAGATCTCGATCGATAACGTGCAACCGGATGAGATTTCGAAGAAGAGCCTGAAGGTTCTGGATAAGAAGCTCGAATTTCTGTCCCAATATGCCGAGTTCCACGTGAATATCAACTCGGTGGTAGGCGGCGGCATCAAGAATCCGCAGGACGCTCTTGTCATCGGGAGGCGGGCACTGGGGCTCGGATTCACTTCGACCATCGGCATCATCCACGATGGAGAAGGCCAACTGAAGGCCCTGAAGGATGAGGAACGCCGCGTCTACTACGAGATGGCCGGCATGGAAAAGAAGAACTATTCCCGCTTCAACAAGTTTCAGGAGGCGATTGCCAACGCCGAGCCGAACGACTGGCGCTGCCGGGCGGGCTCACGTTTCCTCTATGTTTGCGAAGAGGGGTTGGTGCACTATTGTTCGCAGCAGCGTGGGTATCCCGGAGTGCCGCTGAGCCAGTACACCAAGGCTGATTTGAAGCGCGAGTACCTGACGGAAAAGAGCTGTGCTCCTCACTGCACAGTCTCCTGCGTGCACCAGATTTCCTACATCGACCACTGGCGTTCGCCGCAGACGCGGCAAACCACGCCGGGCCAGTTGGTCAAGATCCAGACGTAGGACTGCTGGCCGGTAAGCAAGCAGAACGGCCGTCCCCCCGTTTCCTATTTGGCAGGTCCGTGATGAACGGCGGTGGCCTGGACCTTTGTGTCGGCTAATGCCTGATCGATGATCTGGTAGAGCTTTTGGCGATCCACTACCTCGACAAAGGGCACGCCATTCGTCTTATTGGTAACGACCCAGATGGTCGGCGTGTGCTCAATGCCGATGCGCTTGCCCAGATCGACGTCGGCCGTAATGGCAGCAGCCAGCTTTTTCTGGGGATCCACCACAAACGGCAACGCCAGGCCATGCTGCTGCGCAAACTTTTCCGCGAAGTTATGGATAGCTGCCGAGGCGGCCGTCGTCGGCCCCGCGGGGGTTTCCGGTGAAGTTTCGCCTGCCGCATCGATCAGCATTTGATTGGCGAAGACTGCATCGCGAAAGTCGTCACCCAGCTTTTTCGACTTGGTATCGAACCAGCGCGCATAGACCGCGGCGTCAAAGCTCCAGGCGTGGAAGGGCAACGGGAAGTCGTGCCGGACCCATGGAATGTTGTACTGCGCCGCGGCGTCCTTAAGCAGCGGATTCGCGCGGGCGCAATCGGGGCATTCCATATCTTCAAATTCCAAGATCGCCACCTTGGAACCCGGCGGCGGCTTGAGGGCGGCTGGGTCATGCACGGGCGTCGTTGCCTGGGCTGCTGCCCCGACAGTCGTCAGCAGCAGGAAGGCCGCAATGCGCAATCCGGCAATCTGCCCGGCAATCTGCAAAGTGTTGTGGTGAAGCATTCGTGGAATCATGCGCATGCGCGTGTTGCCCCTTACTTTCTGAGAGTATGACCGATCGACGGGTGCCCCGTTGCTTCGCGATTTCAGGGAAGGGTGGGATTCCCCGATGCTCGAACCAACCTGTTTATCCCATCCTAAAACCCAAGAAGCCGGCTTTCGGATGGGACACCCGATCTTTTGTGTATGGGAAAGATCCTGGGGCCAGCTCCTTGTTGGACTATACTTTCCAACTATTGTAAGCGCTCGTGGCCGCTGTGCGCGGATGCGGTATGATGCTCGCTCCGGTGACGGATGGGACAAGCGTCGGTCAAAATCTTACTCAGCCTTTCTGGCGCAGCCGTGGTTGGGCTTCTAGCGTTTTTTCTTCTGGAAGCCACGCTCCCCGGCGGCCGGACGCCAGGGAGCGACGGCGCGCTGTTTCGCTTTCAGCTAAGCTCGATGACCGCCATGGCTATCTTTGCCGGACTGGCGATTGTAATGTATGTGCGGCTGTCGCGGCGCTGGCCGACGGACGTACGCGCTTCTGGGGCATCCAACAGGCAGAGGCCAAGGAAGTGATATGAAAAGTCGCACGGAGTGGTGGACGTTCGGCGCATTCGTCGTGGTCGTTCTGGCAGCCCTGGGCGTTTTGTTGCGCCATGGAGTCCACGGGCAGTCGGCTGCCTTCGCGGTTGCTCTGCTGGTCATCTTGTTGCTGCGCATTGGAATGTTTGTGTGGAATCTACGCAGGCAACGTGAGGAAGTAGAAGACAAGTAGATCGCGCCGGTCAGGCCCGGCGACACTGTGCTACACTCGGTTCCCGCAAACGGAACAGGCCGTTCGCGAGCACCGAAAATCAAGCCTGCACTCCGTGGGTGCTCTCAATGAATTGGGACAGCGAACCCGGTGCCGGAACGCTGCACATCAGGCAGCCTGAACTACCCTGCCCGCGCCCGCCCCCACCAGGAGGGCCCCGTCCACAAGAGCTTTCCAAGCGCGATCGCGGGCTTATCGTGACCACCGGATACATCGCCTATTGTTGTGCACGCCTTGAGGCGCATCGACCGTTCCGAGCCCGATCTTGAGAATTGGAGATACCTCGCATGAACCGTTCACTGAAAACCTACCAAGGCCCAGACATCCGCAACGTTGCCCTGGTAGGTCATGCACATTGTGGCAAAACCACCCTGATCTCGGCCCTGTTACACGCCGCCAAAATGACCGAAAAAATGGGCCGAGTCGATGACGGCAGCGCCGTCACAGCCTACGACGAAGAGGACATAGCCCGCCACACCACCATGCAGAATGCTCTGGCTTTCGCCGAGTGGCGCAACATAAAGATCAATTTCGTAGATACCCCGGGCTTCCCCATGTTCGTACACGAGGCGCGTGCGGCGCTGTTGCCGGTGGAGGCCGCACTGGTGATCGTGAATGCCGCCTGCTGCGTGGAGGCCATGACCCGGCGCGTATGGAAGTTTGGTGAAGAATTCAACCTGCCGCGGATGATCGTTGTGAACCAGATGGATCATCCTCGCGCTGACCTGGGACGCTGCCTCAGTGCTCTGCGCGAAAACTTCGGACGCCAGGTAGTTCCCGTGCAGTTACCCATCCTCGAAGGCAACGGGCAGAATACCGTCTTCCGTGGCGTCGTGGATCTGGTCACCATGGAAGCCTTTGTCTACGAGCCGGACGGGACCGGCCGAGGGCGCCTCTCCGAGATTCCGGTGCGTCTGCGCGAGGAGGCCACGGCCGCCCACCAGGAGTTGGTCGAGATGGTCGCTGAGGGCAAAGATGAGTTGATGGAAGAGTTCTTCCGCGACGGGACCATCTCGAAAGGACACCTGATCGTCGCGCTCCACGAGGCCATTCGCGAGGACAGGATCTTCCCCGTGCTGCTTGCAAGCGGACTGAGAAACGTGGGCAGCGATCAGTTGCTGGATTTTCTTCAGGTGTATGCACCTGCCCCCGCGGAGCGGGTGACGGTAGCCGCCCGGGGCGCGGCAGAGTCTGTTGCTGAAATGGTGTTGCGTAAAGTGGACGATGGCGAGCCGCTGTCGTTGTATGTATTTAAGACAATGTCTGATCCCTTTACGGGAAGGATCTCGTTTTTCAAGGTATTTTCAGGCATCGCGCGCAGCGATGCGGCGGTGACGAATTACACGCACCGCTCCGCTGAGCGGCTCGCCCACTTGACGGCGATGCAAGGTCGAACAGCATTTGCCATCGCGGAACTGCATGCCGGGGATATGGGGGCCGTGGCCAAGCTGCGGGAGACCTTCACCGGAGATACGCTGGGCGATGCAGGCCATGAGATTTTCTTCGATCCGGTGACCATGCCGGAGCCTGCCGTTACCTACGCGATCGAGCCTAAAACCAGGGCCGATGAAGAAAAATTGGGGCCGGCGGTCCATAAGTTGATGGAAGAGGATCTGATGGTCCGCTTCTATCGCGATGCCGCAACCCATGAATTCCTGCTGGCCGGCTCGGGCCAGCCGCATATCGAGTCGGTCGTGCATCGGCTACGCCGGCGTTATCACACCGATGTGACCCTCAAGTCGCCCAAGGTACCCTATCGGGAGACGATCCGGTCTGCCGCTGACGCCCAGGGGCGGCACAAGAAACAGAGCGGAGGTCACGGCCAGTACGGCGACTGCTGGATTCGGCTCGAACCGCTTCCGCTCGGCTCAGGCTTCGAGTTTGTCAACGAGATATTCGGCGGGGCGATCCCGAAGGGCTTCATTCCCGCGGTGGAAAAGGGAGTACAGGAGGCTGCGGCGCAGGGTTGGCTGGCAGGCTTTCCCATGGTCGATTTCCGCGCGGTTCTGTATGACGGCAGCTATCACGACGTGGACTCGAATGAGCTTTCCTTCCGCCTGGCCGGCCGGCTGGCCTTCCGCAATTGCATGGAGCAGTCGAAAGCAGTGTTACTGGAACCTGTGATGCGCGTGGAGATTGAGGCCCCGGAAGACTATACCGGCGTCCTGATGGGAGATCTGACAGGAAGGCGCGGACGCGTGCAGGGTATGGGAAGCGGCCGGGGCACGACCGTGATCCGTGCCGAAGTTCCCATGGCCGAGATGCTCAGTTACGGTACGGCGCTCACTTCCCTTACGCAGGGGCTGGGTACCTACCACATGGAACTGGCGCGTTACGACGTTGTACCCGCAGCAACCGCCGAAAAAGTGATCGCCACCACCCACAAACACGCCCACGCTGACGACGACGCGTAGTAGTACCGGTAACTGGCTTAGTTTCGCCCCGCGGAGCAGCTTCAGATGGGAAGGGTACGGGCTTTAACCTTACAGTATCTTGAATGGCTTTTAAGCCGCTGAGGGAATATACCCGGTCCCTCAGCGGCTAAAGCCAAATTTGTTCGAGCTCATATGCGTACGGACTAAAGCTCGCTGCGGCGAGGTAGTCCGATAGCTCGCTGCCGGTAGTCCGTACCCTTAAAGACTAAAATCTGTAACCCTTCCATAAGGCCGCTTTGTCCGCAGCCAGCGGATTTGCAGCGCTGATACTCACCCGTCCCGGTGGAGCTAAGAGCTTTGCCTAGTACGATGGAAAAGAGCGTTTGCGCACGATTTTGGCAACCGGGAGCCTCGGCGGCAATCTAAAGGGTGGAACGGAAAGGAAACGACGGCCCATAATGACGATCCGAGCGCGGAACCTGATGGCAGCCTGCACTGTAGCGTTGCTGTCCACCGGAGTCTTGCAAGCGCAAACGGCAAATCAGAGTTCGGCACAGAGCCCCTATTACGGCAGCGTAACCACCGTAGCGCCGACCGACGGAGTCAAGCCTTTGACCCTCGATGAGGCCATTGGGATGGGCATCGAGCACAATCTGGCCCTGGTGGAAGCGCGGGAACAAGAGAAAAGCGCCAAGGCTCAAACCCTCCTCAGTCTGCAGCCCATGCTACCCACGATCACTGCTCAGGGAGACGCGGGTGCGCACCAAATAAACCTGGCGGCCCTGGGATTCTCCGGTAAACTCCTGCGGCAAAATGCAGCGAGTTTCCCAGACTTGCAGGTTTCGTCGATCGCTTTCGTGGTCAAAGTGACGGTCATCGATGCTTTGGTGAACTACTCCCAGACCCTCTTCAGCCTTTCTAATATTGACCTTTACAAGGCCGCGAAAGCGAGCGAGGTAGCCGCCTTCTACAACAAGCAGTCTTCGCGTGGACTGGTGGTGCTGACCGTGGGCAATGCGTATTTGCAGGCTCTCGCGCTCGGAGCCCAGGTGGACAATGCCAAGGCCCTGCTTCAGGCTGACGAGCTCTTGCTCAATCAGACCATCGCCGAGCATCAGGCGGGTACGGCGGCGAATCTGGACGAGTTGAGGGCGCGGGTTCAATTCCAGACGCAGCAGCGAGCAGTGATTACAGCGGAAGTGAACCTCAAAAAAGCCAAGATCGCGCTGAACCGGGAGATCGGCCTGCCAGCGGAGCAGCAGACCCAGCTCACCGATACAGAACCCTATGCCGAGCTTGCGACCATGAATATCAACGAGGCCAAGGAAATGGCCTATCGTAGCCGGCAGGACTACCAGGGGCTGCAAGCACAGATTCGAGCCGCACAACTGCGGCGGAAAGCGGCAAAATGGGAGCGGCTGCCTACCCTTAATTTCAACGGCAATTATGGCGTCACTGGAGTGAGTGGCGGTGTCTACCACGGCACATTTGTCGCTCAGGGAACGCTCAAAGTGCCTATTTTCAAGGAAGCCGGGTTCCGGGGTGACAGCGGTGTGGCCGAAGCAAACCTTACCAGCCTCAACCAGCAAATGGCTGACCTTCGGGAACACATCAACCAGCAGTTACGAGACAGCATGCTCGACGTTCAGTCGGCGACTGAGCTGGTGAAGGTCGCCCGCAGCAACGTAGAGCTGGCACAGAAAGAGCTGGAACAGGCTACGGATCGCTTCAAGGCCGGGGTCGATGACAACCTGGCTGTGGTGCAGGCACAAGCTACGCTGGCAAACGCACAGACGACCCTGGTCAATACGACCAGCCAACACAACCAGGCAAAGCTTGGGCTGGCTCGGAATCTGGGGGTCGTTGACACCCAGTACGCAACCTTCCTGCACGGCAATTAACTAACGAAGGGCACGGCTACCTCGCAGCAGCGAGCATTTGCCGTGCAAAACAAAGCCTATGGTGTTGGCGACTCTAAAAGCGTGACCGTTCCACTGGCTATGTCGAAGTAGGCTGCGGACACTTTTAGCTTGCCTTCTTCAATGAGCCCAGCCAGCAGGGGCGAAGAGCGTACCGCATTCGCCTGGATCAGTGCGTTTGCACGTATGGTGGCCTCCAGATCGGGACCGGCCTGCTGCACGGCAGACTCGATGTAGGGGAAGAGGGAGCCGATCTGGCCAGGTACAGATTGCCCCTGAATCGCCGCAGTGACCGCACCACAACGACCGTGGCCCATCACGAGAATCGTATTCGTGCCCAGGACCGCTGCGGCATATTCGAGGGTGCCCATAATTTCCCTGGTCACGATGTTGCCAGCTACCCGGGCGACAAACAACCGCCCGATCGTCTGATCGAACACCACTTCGACAGGAACACGAGAATCGGCGCAGGAGAGAATCGCGGCAAACGGCTCCTGCTTCACCAGCATTTGCTGCAACATGGCCAGGTCACGCCGATAGGTGGATGTACGGCCACTCGTGAATCGACGGTTACCCGCAAGCAATTCGTCCAGAGCTTCGCCGGGGCTCAGTCGCTTGGTTTCGTTTTGCAAGGCCACGGACGCAGAGGACATGCCTGCATCCTATCGTATCTTCGGCTTACGATATGCTGACCACGGCACAGTCCAGCGAAGCTTTGCGGGATGTTGTTGAATATTGAAGCAGGTTCATGGCCCCAAAGACACCAAGCACCGCCGCATTCGCGCATCGAGATTTCCGTCTTTACCAGTTGGCCAGGGTAATGGTCATTATGGGTGCAGAAGCCCAAGCTGTCGCTGTTGCCTGGCAGGTGTACCAGATCACTCATCGAGCTATGGACCTGGGGTACACCGGGCTGGTGCTATTTATTCCCGGGCTCCTCTTCCTGCTGCCTGCCGGCCACGTGGCCGATCGCTATGATCGGCGACTGGTCATCCTGGTGTGCTACTCCCTGCAGATTCTGTGCACCCTGGCTCTGCTGACGTTTGCTCTGCAGGGTCTGCATCGCGTGGAGCCGATCTTTGCCGTCCTCTTCCTGATCGGACTTGGACGCGCCTTCAGCGGACCAGCCAGCTCGGCCCTCATACCTCACCTGGTTTCTCCGGAGAACTTCGTGAACGCAATCACCTGGGGGGCAACGGTCTTTCAGATTGCCAATATTGCCGGACCCGCCATAGGTGGCCTGCTTTATACCTTGCCACTCACGGGCCGGTTCTACGGAGCGCCCGTTGTTTTCCTTTTCACCCTGGTGACGGGAATCAGCTTCGTGGCATTGATCGGCTCACTCCATGTCCGTCCTGGGCGAATGGAGCATCGGGCCATCTCCACCGAGGTCATCCTGGCCGGGTTTCGCTACGTATGGAATTCGAAGCTGCTGCTGGGATCGATTTCGCTCGATCTGTTTGTCGTTCTGCTCGGCGGCGCTACGGCGTTACTGCCTATCTATGCCCACGATCTGCTGCACACGGGGCCTCAGGGGCTGGGCGCCCTTCGGGCGGCCCCCGCTTTGGGCGCGCTCGCGGTTTCGATTTGGCTGACCTTCCGGCCCGTGCTGCGAAAGCCGGGTGTGACCATGTTTACCGGGGTGGCGGTCTACGGAGCTGCAACGATCCTCTTCGGGTTGTCGCGAAGCCTGCCGCTTTCGATGGCCGCTCTGATGATTGTTGGATCTTCCGATATGGTCAGCGTGGTCATCCGGTCGTCGATGCTGCAGTTGGCTACGCCGGCCTCCATGCGCGGCCGGGTGAGCGCGGTAAATTCGCTGTTTGTTGGCGCGTCGAACGAGCTGGGCGAATTTGAAAGCGGCGCCACGGCCCAGTGGTTCGGCGCGGTACGCTCCGTCGTAGCCGGTGGCGTGGGAGCTCTCGTCATTACCGGGCTCTGGAGTGTTCTCTTCCCTTCGCTTCGACAGATTGACCAGCTCACAGGAGCCTCCCTGATGCAAATCGAGCAGGGAAAGCCCCAGGACTGAACAGTCAATGAGCCGCAATTGCATGAGACTTTTGGTTGACACTGCTCCGCGTGGATCGCATACTTTGTCAGCGTGTGCAAGGGCTTGCCTCTAACCGTTCCTCCCCTCATGGTCCATTAGATTTGTTTTCAGCCGATAGGCGGGCTGCCCCGAAAAGGCATGCCGGAGCTAAGCGTCCGGCCCAAATGGCTTAGCAAGCGTTCAGGGAGAATTCGTGCAAATAAGAAGTTCCGCCGTTTTACAGGGCTTAGCTGCCCTTTGCCTCGCTGCCGCGGCGTCTGCCGTTACCGGCCAGAACACTGCCATCCAACTCTTCGGCCCAGCTAATGTGAGGACGTCGACGCAGGGCACCGGGTATGGCAACGCGGCCGTAACTTTTAACACGACGAACCTGAATCTGAGCTGTACCGCACCTATCCAGGCGGTGCTTTCCTCTACCCCGAGCGGAACGGGAAATGTGCTCGTCGATAATTTCATTACCTTGAGCGTCGACGGAGGCACCGCTACGAATCTGTGCCGCGGCGGCACAAATGAGCACGGCGGCCAGCAGAATTGTTTCACCACAGCCTACGGATCAAAGGCCGACAACGGAGGCCTGAATGGAACAGACCCGGACACGCTGCTACCTGCCGGGGGCGTACCACCGATCGACATCAGCAGCCACCTCACCTCGGGTTCAGTGCAGGCACAGATCGGTCTGGTCGATACCGGCGGTTTTCTGGCTGGCTCCAGCCTCTACCTGGTAACGAACTGCACTCCAGGCGGCGTAACGGGCCCGGGCCAGGTGACCGGCAACCCCATCCCCAACACCAATCCAAACGATCAACAACTCTCGCAGAGCTTCTCGTTCAATTCCGCGGACAATCAAAAAGTCCAACTTACATACGACCTCTCGGAAGCGCAGGATGCCGGTAGTCTGACGATCAACAACGGCGTCATTCCCAAGACGACCGACACGCCGATTGATCCAACCACCTGGCAGTCGAAATATGTGCACGGAACATCGTTCGCAACCTCCAATTGCCTGATTCATACCGGTGAGCTTTCTAACGGCTCGCCTGGCTGCAAGCTGTATACCCTGACCTGCCAGGTGGGCACAAACCCCACGCAGGCCGGCGCACTCTGCCCGTCATCACTCCAGCGCAATGAGATCTTCGAGGAATCGTTCGATGGTCCCAGCTTCACGCTTCCAGACATTCAGGTTCCCAATGGCCCGACGTTCCATCAGGGAGTTGGACTGCTGGAAGCCAAGGACGGATGGAGCGGTGGAACATGCGTATTCGATCCGGCATCGGGTGTGGCCACCGCACTTTGCCCGCAGAACCTGCTCACGACATTCTCCGGTCCCGGGCTCTACAGAAGCGGTGGCCGAACACAAGAACCCAACTCCACTTTTATCTCTGTGGCGCCCGTGCCCGAGGATTTGACCACCGTGAACGTGGCCGGACAGAAGCCGGGATATTGGGTCAATAGCCATACGGCAACGGTGTATTTTGTGAGCACGCCTCCCACGGTGCCTGGTTCGATTCCCGGCGCCGCCAGCTTCGTGGCCGCGCCCATCGCAAACCTGACATACGGCATATCGACGACATCGAATTTGCCGCAGCCAGGACCACAAGTCCCAGGCGATATCGTGCTCGAGAACTCTACCCTGTGCCCAGCCCCGGGCTCGTCTAACTTCTCGGCTACCGTCTTTTCGCCACCGAAGCAAACCGTAAGTGTTCCGGAAGATGGGACCTACCTGATCCACTATTTCGCCCAGGACTGCGCTGGTACCGAGGAATTGAAGTTCACGCAAACCGCCGGTAGTTGGTCCACGTCGTTCTACACGTTCCCCTTGAACGTGGATACGGTTGCCCCGGTTGTTTTGTCAGGTCCGACGTTGTCTCCTGCGGCGTCGCCTTCCTACATTGTTGGGCAGCAGGTCACGGCAACCTACCGCTGCACCGACGATCGTTCAGGGGTCGTACAGTGCGGCAGCTCAACCTATCCGCCAGGCAGCACGCTGGACACCGGAAACATCACGAGTCAAATCGACACGTCGAAGGTTGGTCCGGGAACCTTCACGGTGAAGGTGGTCGATGCCGCAGGAAATATGACAACTGGCTCGGTGAGCTACCAGGTGGTCGCGGCGCCGGTCAGGGTGAACATCCTGAAACTGGCCGCGCCACGCGTCAAGCACGGTAGCACGCTGACCTACGCTATCGGGGCTGCAAACCCGGGTCGGCAGGATGCGTCTTCGGTTGTGATCACCGATGCGCTTCCCGCCGGGGTCACGTTTGTGCGAGCGAGTGCGCAGCAGTACAGTTGCAGCCGCGGCCAGTGCACGAACCTTGCCAGTTGCTCGTTTGCCAGCAATACCGTTCGTTGCACGAGTCCTTCCCTGACGGTCACGACACCTATGGTGGTAGAGATTGTAGTGAGCGTGCAGGCGCAGGCGGGTAGCACGATCAAGAACACGGCTACTTTGAGTACTGCGGAACCGGCTGTTTCCCCTTCCAATACGCAGTCCACTGCAACGAGTGTGGTGTATTGAGGGGGTGGGCTCACCCGAGTTTCGGGTGAGCCTGGTCTTGTGCGAAAAATAGCGAAAAAAGCGCTATAAGCGTTATAAGTCCCCGGTTGGGCTTTTGGGCTACTTTCAGCCTCTTCGGGACTGTTCGGTTGCGGTCTGAAAGCGGAGAGCGATTCCGCGTGAGAGTCAATTGCCTTCTGGCTTGTTTGGCCGGGCTTACTTTTTCCAGCGGTTTGATTCGTCGTACATGGTTTTGATGTCGGTGCGGCGGAGCAGGTTTTCGGCGCCGGGATCGCCGCGGAGGGTTTCGAGGAGTTGGGCGGCCTCGTGATAGTAGGACGCCGCACGATCGGCGTTACCACTCAGTCTCGCCGAGGAGCCGAGGAGATAGTAGATCCTCGCCGAACCGAAGCGCGCGGCCGAGCGCTGCGCGTTGGTCAACTGCTCCTGCAGGAGATGATTTGCCTGGGCGTAGTTTTTGAGGCCAACCTGCGCCTGCGCTGCCTCAAGATTCATTTGCAGCGACAAATACGCCGTCACTCCGTGGTTCAGGTTGAGGAGCGGCTGCAAGGTGCGCGCCGCCTCCTGAAATCTGCCCTCGGCAACCGCGTCGCGTGCCAGGTTCACTTTGGACTGCAGGGCTACTTCATTGTTCTTCGCGTGCGTCGCCGCACGGAGTGCCGCATCGTAAGACTGGTCTGCCGCTTTGAAGTCGCCACGGTAATAAGCCAGGTCGCCGCGCGTGTTGAGAATACTGGCCAGCAACGCTTCGTTCTTGAGAGCTTGTTGAATTTTCTGTGCCTCGTCGAGTGGGGTGGCGGCATCCTCGCTCTTGCCTGCACGAGCAAAGGACCCTGCAAGGTCATTTAGAAAGCCTCCCATGTTGAGGCCGTTCTCACCTTGCTCGCGAAAGCCCTTCACTGCATCCTGCATCGACTTTGCGGCGGCGCCAAAACGGCCCTGGTATTCGAAAACCAGCCCCATCTGGCGGGAAATGATGGCGACGCCGTGCGGATCTGCAGCCTTGCGGGCAAGTTCGAGGGCGCGCATCAGCGACGTCATGGCCTGGTCGTACTGACCAGTCGCAGTATAGGCCTCGCTCAGGGTCTCCAGCGAATCGGCGATGTCGCCAGGGACGCCCAGCTTTTCGCGCAATTGCAATGCTTGTTGCGAATAGGTGAAGGCATTGCTCGTGTCACTCATCGACAGATAGACGCCGGCAATGTTGTTCAGACATTGGGCCTCATAGCCCTGGTCACCTGCCTCACGCTGAATCTGCAGAGCCTGCTTGTAGACATCGAGCGCCTGCTCATATTGGCCCTGCTCCTGGTAGACGGTACCCAAATTGTTGAGCGTGTCTCCCAGTTCTTCTTTCATGCCGATCTCACGCAGGAGGGCCATGGCCTTGTTGTAGTTGGCCAGCGCGGCTTCCGGCTTTCCACTCGTTGCCTGCACGGCAGCCATCTCATTGAGAGCAGCGGCCACGCCACGCTTCTGACCGATCTTCTCGTTGATGGTTATGGAATCTTGATAGTTACGTATTGCTTCGTCCGGCTTATTCAGGAGGCGATAGGAAATGCCCATGGAGAGAAGGATGAGCGCTCTTTGCTCCTGGTTATCGACCTGGATCGACAGGGTCAGGCCCTGGGTAAGCGCATCGAGCGCGGTCTGCGGGTTACCGGTGATGTTGTCGATGATGCCCATCTGCCACAGCGCTTTGATGTTTTTTGGATCGGACTGCAGGATGCTGGAGAAGGTGGAGCGCGCCTTGTCGTAGTTTCCGTTTTGCAGATAGAGGCTGCCGAGTTCATACTGCACTTCTGTATCGCCGGGCAGGCTGCGAGAAAGATTTTCGTAAGCTTCGAGCGCTTTCTTGTTGTCCTTCATGATGCGCGCGTTGCTGGCGTTAATCAGGTACTTCTCAGGCAAAGGAAGATTCTGGTTGCGGACCAGCTCCGCGGCACGAATGGACGACTGCGCCGCATCGCTCTCGAAACCGAGAGCAGACTGTGCATCGGCAAGCATGGAGAAGGCCAGGGCAAACTCAGGATCTTCGCTGGTGGCCAGTTGCAGGTGCTTCAACGCATCGAGATTCTTGCCGGCGCGCATGAGCACGGCGCCCTGGTTGTATTCGCGAAGGGCCTCTACGGAACTGGAGTTGGGCTTGAACGACTGCGCCTTTAACTCATCGACCACGTCGGCAGAGAGGGAAAGATTCTTGCGCACGGAATCGGCCAGGCTATCGATGGCCGCAGGCAAGTCTTTCACCAGCGCCTGGGCTTTCACCGGGACCGTCTGGTCGTGGATGAGGTCGCGAATGGTCGCGTTGATGACAATCTGATCGCCGAAGCGCGCGTATTGCCCGGAGACAAGGATGTCGGCGTTGCTGAATTTGGCGACGCGTTGCAGCGTATCCGGGTCGAGGGAACTGTCGGCGCCGATGCGCAGATCGGAAAGCACCTGGTGCAGCCTGTCGGTCGATACGGTGTGCAAATGAGCGGACTGGCCGATGTCTGTGCTGAGCATGTCGGCCACGCTCGAGCCGATCCAGTCATCCTGCTGACTGCCCGAGGAATTGCGGAACGGCAAAATCGCCAGAGATCGTGCCTTGAGAACAGGAGCCGGCTGCCCGGCATCTGAAAAGGTCGCGGTTTTGGGCCTGGTGAAGACATATCCCAGTACGGCGAGGAGCAAGAGCAGCAAGGCTACCCCACCGGCGAGGAGGGGTTTGTGCCCGGAAGCCCACCGGCCCGGGCCGGGCCGTAAACGGGCCGCCATGATCCCGGATTTACCTGTACCCGACCATAGCTCCAGATCAGAGAGCAACTCGGCAGCGGACTGGTAGCGGAGGGCGACATCCCGCTCCAGGCAGCGGCTTACGATCTGGCTGAGCGCTGCGGGAATCGTGGTGTCGAACTCGGAAACGGGTACGACCCGTTCCTGGGTGCGCTTGATCAGGCTGGCGAGGGCGCTCTCCGCACGGAAGGGCGTTTGGCCCGTCAGAAGCTCGTAAAAGATAAGGCCCAGAGAAAAGATATCGGACCGCTGGTCGAGATTGCCGGCCAGTGCCTGCTCGGGCGACATGTACTCCATGGTGCCGACCATGGCGCCGGTTTGAGTCATGCGATCGCCTTCGAGCGTCTTGGCCAGGCCGAAGTCCATGACCAGAATGCGGCCGCCGCGAGCTTCCGACATGATGTTCTGCGGCTTCAGGTCACGATGGATGACACCAACGCCGTGCGCAGCCTCCAGCGCCCGGCATACCTGCTCGATGACGCCCACCGCCTCTTGCGGATTCAGCTTGGTGCGCTTACGGAGCATGGCGGCGAGATCTTCGCCTTCGACGTACTCCATGGTGATGAACTTAATACCCTCGGCTTCGCCAAGATCGTAGATACGGACGACGTTGCGGTGGGTGACCTGCGTCGCCAGGATCAACTCCTGCTTGAAGCGATCGAGGATGGCGCGATTCCGTGCCAGGTCGGGGCGGATGACCTTGAGCGCTACGGTACGGCTCAGTTCCACGTCGCGCGCTTTGTAGACAGCTCCCATGCCTCCTTCGCCAAGCAGACTCAGGATCTCGTAGCGCTGTGCGAGGAGATGCCCGGGAGACAGATCGACCTGCCCGTTGGCGGTGTATTCCCCGGGGAGGGTACGCGAAGACAGGGACGAGGACGGCCCGATCATCGTTGGAGTATCGCCGGAGTATGCCGGGGCGGCTGGAGGGGATCCGAAAAGGGTATCCGCGTCGTCTGGGAGGCGAATATTGGCCGACGAGCTTTCCCCCTTGAGCGGGGTGCGGACTCCGCCATTACCCGGTTTTGCGGGGTCGTTCCCGGGAGGACTGCCCCCTTGTTCTCGCATGACTCAGCGGCCCCAGCTCCGCAAACGAATGTCTATGGAACGAGCAAGATGCTCAATGCGGTGAATACACGCAGTACGCAGTATATAGTGGCTGGGCGCGCGGGCCCGTTCATTGTTGGGTGCAATTGGAGTTCCCACGCGGCCCCCGTCCAGAGCAGCGTGTGCGGCTTTCTGAAGTTCGGGCGCGCGACCGCACTCCACAGCAGATCAGGGGGTATGGGACCCCCTTTTCGTGGCGCTACCGGCAGGTCAGAGAAGCCAGATGAGCTAAAAGCTAAATCCCGGTGCCGTAGTCTGCGGCAGGGATGCTATCCCCGGCATGCGAGAAAAAGTCGTACTGAGTACGGTGGTTGAATTTGTACCGCGCGCGTAACTCGCGCCCGACGTAGAGCCCAACGGCAGCAATTCCAACTACTACAGAAGTCCAGCCAACAATCCACATAGCAGACCCTTCTTCCTCGGGGGAAGATTGACCCGGCGCGCAGCCGGAATTTTGTAGTTCGTAGAGATCGTTACCACCCGTGAACATCATGCCGAAATCATAGCGCAGCTTTGGGGAATCCATACAGTTACGATGGGCGACACTAAAGAGCTATTTCACCTGCTCAATTTGATGCAAAAGCTCGACCTTTCGTGTCGCGGGAAGGAAGCTGGCCTCAACAGAGTTAGCAGCCAACTCCCTGAGATGTTCTTCGGTAAAGCCAAAGACCTCATGAGCCAGCCGGTATTCCCCTTCCAGGTCACTTGAGAACATCGCTGGATCGTCGGAGTTGAGGGTTACCATGAGCCCGGCGTCGAAATAACGGCGTACGGGATGCTCGTCGAGGGTGGGGCAGCAGCGGGTCCGAAGATTGGAAGTAACGCAGATCTCGAGCGGCACCTGCCGTTCAGAAAGCACCTCGATCAGATCGGTATCGAGTTGGGCTGACAGGGCGTGGCCGATGCGCTCGGCGCCGATATTCAGCGCTGCCCAGATGCTTTCCGGCCCCACGGTTTCACCGGCGTGGGCAGTCAGGCGAAGGCCGGCGTCCCTGGCCTCCTGAAAGAGTTCCCGGAAGGGCTCCGCACCGGTGCGCCGCTCGTCTCCGCCGATCCCAATGCCCACGATGCTGGGCGACCCCTGCCGGAGTTCGGCAGCCTTGCGGAAGACCCGGGCAGCCTCCTCGGGGCCAAAATGGCGGACCGCGTCGAAGATCCAATAGAGGCTGATGCCAAATTGCCGCTCGGCACGAACCCGGGCTGTCTCCATGCCCTGAAAAAGCGGCTCGAATTCGATGCGCCGCCAGTAATAGACCACGCCGACGGATACATAGACCTCTGCGTGGACGACTCCCTGTGCCGCCAGGCGCTCCAGCATGCGGTAGGTGATCAGTTCATAGTCCGCCGGGGTGCGCAGCCGCTCACTGACCGCTTTAAAGGCCAGGAGGAAGCCGGTGAAGTCGGTATAGCGGTAAAGAGACCGGGCTTCGTCCAGGGTCAATTGGTCGTCATCGTGGCGCTTGCTTAGCTCGACCAGGGTTTCAGGGGAAACCGTGCCTTCGAGATGAAGATGCAGTTCGGCCTTGGGGAGCGTGCGCAACCATGAGGCCTGGATGCGGCGCGGGTTGGCGTGGCGTGTCATCTGGTATCACGAGAGGGACGAAAATTCGCTGCGTTTTCGGCTGTAGAGGAAGTAAATAGCCAAACCAATGATCAGCCAGCCGAAAAACCGGAGCCAGGTAATAATGGGCAGCCCCGACATAAGCAGAACACAAAAGAAGAGGCTGAGGATAGGCATGGAGAGGCCGCCGGGGGCGCGGAAGCCACGGCGCCGATCGGGCTCGCGGTAGCGCAGGATGAGGACGCCGATCGCCACCAGGACAAAAGCAAACAGGGTACCGATATTCGACAGATCGGCCAGGGTGCCGATGTCGAGCAGTCCGCTGGGAATCGCTACCAGCAAACCCGCCATCCAGGTAGCCACGGCGGGGGTACGGTATTTCGGGTGTACCTTGCCGAACCAGCGAGGGAAAAGCCGGTCACGCGACATCGCGAACCAGACACGCGCCTGACCAAGCTGGAAGACCAGGATGGAGGAGATCATGCCCATCATGGCTCCGCATAAGACGACCAGCCGCACCCAGTTCAGGGTAACGGAGCCGGTATCGTGATTGAGCTTCTTGAGAGTGTTGACCACCGGCGCCGCGTCATCAGCCAAAACCTGCCAGGGGATAAGGCCGGTAAGGACGACGGCGACCCCGACGTACAGCAGGGTACAAACCACAAGGGTACCGAGGATGCCTATGGGTACGTCACGCTGTGGCCGATGGCACTCTTCCGCCGCAGTGGAGACTGAGTCGAAACCGATGTAGGTGAAAAAGATGATGCTGCCGCCGGTGAGCAGACCGGACCAACCGTTGGGGAAAACCGGATGCCAGTGGCCGGGATGGACGTAGTGAGCACCGGCAGCGATAAACACAAGAATCGCGGAGATCTTTAACAACACCATGATGTTGTTGGTGCCCGCAGATTCGCGGATTCCGCGGACCAGTACGACCGTGAGGATGAGGACGATGAGAAAGGCCGGCAGGTTGAATCCGAAGTGCCAGCCGGGCTGATAGACGGTGTTGCCCTGGAAGTCACTCAGGCCCGAGGGAAGGAAGGCAGGCGAGATCCAGCGCGCGCTGGGGTGCACACCGAACCAGTCCATGAAATCGACGATGTGAGCCGCGAAGCCGACGCACACGGCCATGTTGCTGACGGCGTACTCCAGGATCAAGTCCCAGCCAATGATCCAGGCGACCAGCTCGCCCATGGTGGCGTAGGTGTAGGTATAGGCGCTGCCGGCAATCGGGATCATCGACGCCAGTTCGGCGTAGCAAAGGCCGGTAAAGGCACACACCAGCGCCACCAGCATGATCGAGAAGGCGAGCGAAGGCCCGGCTCCCGGGCGGCCCGACAACGCGTGGTGATTGACCAGGTAGTCGAGGAGCGGGGTGTTGAGGATGGAGGAGGTGTCGAACTTCTCTCCCGCGATGGCGGTGCCGATCACGGTGAAAATGCCCGAGCCGATGACGGCCCCGATACCCAGCGCAGTGAGCGACCAGGGGCCAAGCGTTTTCTTCAGTGAGTGCTCGGGAAGTTCCGAGTCACTGATCAGCTTGTCGATTGATTTAGTTGCGAATAATTGCTTTCGCAGCGTCTCGGCTCCTGATGCAGTGAAACAGCTGCTTCTGGGTAGGTGAGGGCGTTCTCGCCCTCACCTCATCTCCGCTCCAAGTTTAAGGAACGGCACGATTGACTTCGATTGGCCCGGAGGCCATGAAGTACTTGTTTCCCTGGCGATTATCGACGGATACGGCACGGCTCATTCTCGCTGAGGCGAGGGTTGCGACGAGGATGCTCGTTGCGACGAGGATGCTCGCTGAGGCGAGGTTGCTCGCTGCGGCGAGGTTGCCGTGCCGCTCGTGTAATGCCATTCTTTAGTTCAATTCGCAAAAGCCCCTAATTTACTCCGGTGCTTATAGCGAAACCAGTGTTGCTGTGTCCTTACCGAGTGCTTCGTTGTGCAGGTTTTCTTTGACGGAAAACCTGCTTTGGGATTGCCGGCTTCGAGATACACCTACACTGGTTTCGCTTTAGCGCTTGCTTTGACCCCGGCTCAGTTTCCTGGTCTTCTTCTTGTTCGAACCGCGGGGCAGGGTACGTGGTCCCTTGGGTGCAGCTTTCTTCCGTGCGGCGCGCTTTACTTTCTTACGTTCTAACTTGTCTTCGATTTTTTTGGTATTCGCCATTATTTTCCTTGTCTAAACTTTTTCCAGCTGAGCGAACTTCTCCACTAGTTTTTTCACGCCGAATTCAGCAAATTGTACCGTAATCTTCGCATCCTCACCGTCTCCCTCGCGGCGGAAGACGATGCCCTCACCGTACTTGGGGTGGCGAACACGCTGGCCGTTGCGGAACCCCGTGGCGCCAGCGGTGACGGGAATTTCGAGCTTCGGCCTGGTTACGCCGCCCTTGCGAGAAGAGAAAAACTGGGCGATGTTATCGATCGAACCGGTCTGTGAGCGCCCGGCAAACTGACTTTTGGCTGACGATGAGGACGCGGCGCGAGGACGCTGATCTTCATCTTCGTAGCTGTAGTGTGAAGATCCTTCCCACTCATCGCGGCCACGGTTCGCCCCGTAGCGCGCGCCGTACGCGCCGCTGCCTGCTGCGCGCTGGCCGCGCGTGAGGTCTTCGAGCAGATGCGCGGGAACTTCTTCAAGGAAGCGCGAGGGGATGCTCGATTCCGGCATGTCGTTTCCGTATCTGCGGCGATAGCGGGCGCGGGTGAGTATCAGGGCATCCATGGCCCGTGTCATGCCTACGTAGCAGAGACGGCGCTCCTCTTCGAGCTCGTTTGGCTGATTGAGCGTGCGGGAGTGGGGGAAAAGACCTTCCTCCATGCCGGCGAGGAGAACCAGGGGAAACTCCAGCCCCTTGGCGGCGTGCAGGCTCATGAGAGTGACGCGGCTTTCGGGATTGTAACTATCGGCGTCACTGACCAGGGCAGCGTGATCGAGAAACTCGGACAGGGTTTCGCCGCGCTGCTGTGCGTCCTGGGCAGCATTGGCGAGTTCCTTCAAGTTTTCGATCCTGGAGATGGCCTCAGGCGTACCCTCGTCTTCGAGTGCCCGGATGTAGCCCGTGCGGTCGATAAGGAAGCGAATCAGCTCGGGCAAAGTGGCTGCATCGCCGGGCTTGCGGAAGCCCTCTTGCGCCGCGGATTCTTGTGCAGTGGATTGCTGTGCCGCCGGTTTTGGCGCCGTTGGTTCAGGCAGGTTGACGGCAGCGCTCTTTGCAGCGGGAACCGAATGCGACCCCTCGTCCTCTTCGAAGGCGAACAACGGCAGGAAGGAGGCGTCTGCATTCTCTTCGGAGGGTTCGGGCTCAAGATCGCCAAAGTCGAAGGCCACGTCTTCCCATTGTTCTGAGCCGGCAGAAGCCTCATCGACGGGCTGCTCGTCGATGGCGGTCACCGATGCTTCGTTCGGGGCAACGTCCTGCGTTAGCTTTTCGGCAAAACCCGGCGCCAGGAGCGCGCGGGCATCTTCGATGACCCTGCGAAATGTGTCCAGCGCCATGCAGGCACGGGTCGAGAGAAGCTGATCTTTGATGGCGCTGCCGATTGCTTTCCAGGTGCTGATGCCGGTTTCGAGGCTGAGGCGTTCGAGCACTTCGAGGGTCGTCTTGCCGATGCCGCGTGCGGGGGTGTTGATGACGCGCGCAAGGGCGATCGAGTCGTCGGGATTCTGCACAAGCTTGAGATAGCTCAGCAGATCCTTGATTTCAGAGCGGTCATAAAACGAGAAGCCGCCCACCATGGTGTAGGCGATGCCGTAGCGGCGCATCGCTTCTTCTACCAGGCGGGACTGTGCATTGGTGCGATAGAGAACGGCGGCCCGGGGCAGATCCTGATCTTGCCCGGCACGGCGCATGTACTTCTGGATGTAATCGGCGATGAAGAGCGCCTCGTTTTCTCCATCGGGCGCTTCGTAGTAGCCGATCATGGCGCCACCCTCGCGCGACGTCCAAAGGTTCTTGCCTTTGCGCTGCAGGTTGCGCGCGACGACCGCGGAAGCTGCTTCAAGGATCACCTGCGTAGAGCGATAGTTCTGCTCCAGGCGAATGGTCTTTGCCTCGGGAAAGTCGCGCTCGAATTCGAGGATGTTGCGGATATCGGCGCCGCGCCAGGAGTAAATGCTTTGATCTTCATCGCCGACGACGCAGACGTTTTGCTCGGGGCCGGCCAGCAGCTTCATCAATTCGTACTGGGGGCGGTTGGTATCCTGGTATTCGTCGATGAGCAGGTAGCGATAGCGGCGGTTATAGCGCTCGCGCACTTCGGCGGAGGAGCGCAGCAGGCGCACGGCCTCAAGCAACAGGTCATCGAAATCGAGGGCATTCGCTTTGCGTAGTTCCTTGCTATAGATCTGGTAGATGTGCGCGACGCGTTCGGCCACCGGATCGGTGGACTGCAGATAGATCTCCTGCGGGTCGAGCATGTGGTTCTTGGCCCAGGAAATGCGCGAAAGAACCGTGCGCGGCGTGAGCTGCTTGGTGTCAAGACCCATGCGGCGCATCGCCTGCTTGACGATGGCCTGCTGGTCGTTCTCGTCATAGATCACGAAGTTGCGGGTAAGCCCCTGATCGCCAATGCGCAGCGCTTCGATATCGCGGCGCAGCATGCGTACGCAGAAGGAGTGGAACGTGGCCAACAGCGGCTTGGCCATGGATTGGTGCTCGAGCAGCTTCTCGACGCGCTCGGCCATCTCGGCCGAAGCTTTGTTGGTGAACGTGACCGCCAGGATGCTATCCGGAGCGATGTTGCGTACCTGGATGAGATAAGCGATGCGATGGGTGATGACGCGGGTCTTGCCGGAGCCGGCTCCGGCGAGAATCAGCAACGGCCCGTCGACCGATTCGACGGCGGCGCGTTGCTGCGGGTTCATTTTTTCGAGCAGATGTTGCAATGGCTGGTCTCTGAGATGTGCGCTGTAGCCGGCTACGGCAGTTTCCCAGCAGGCGTACACCGAAGTGAAAGGACTTTACGTGCTTCTCCTGCAAAGAAAACCACGCTTCGCGAACATTCCGTAGTGCACCGCTCCGGGAAACTGCTTTAGCACAGCGATGCGTGTCTTTTACCAGTGTATCGTCGCCAGGTTGTGTTGCAATTCTGATATGTGGAACGCGGGGGAAACATTGCAGCGAAGGGTGTGCGTTTTTTGCGGATCGAAATCTGGTGTGCGTCCGGAATATACGGCTGAGGCGATCGAACTGGGGCGGTTACTGGGGACGAATGGCCTGGGGTTGGTCTACGGGGGCGCTCAGGTGGGCTTGATGGGCGCCATAGCCGATGCCGCACTCGCGCACGGGAGCAAGGTCATCGGTGTGATTCCCCGGGGCCTTGCGGACATTGAAGTGGCCCACCAGAGCCTGAGCAGGCTGATCGTGGTAGAGACGATGCACGAGCGCAAAGCCTTGATGGCGCAGGAGGCGGATGCCTTCGTTGCTCTGCCGGGCGGATATGGAACTCTGGATGAGTTTTTTGAGATTTTGACCTGGGCGCAGTTGGGGATCCATGCGAAGCCTTGCGTGCTGGTGAATACAGGTGGGTATTACGACCACCTGTTGAAGTTTCTTGAGGTCGCGATCGCAGAGGGTTTTCTGAAGTCGAAGACGTTTGCTTACATTCACCTGGTGAAGGATGCTGGGGAGGCTCTGGCGTGCATGCAGAAGCTGTGGGAGAACGTGCCGAATAGCCATGTGGCTCCGGCGAAGCTTGCCCCTTGAGGGGGCTTGCTATGCGACCGAGAACATTTTTTCGAAAGGCGAGGCTGTTGCGGATCGAGTGAAAGCATTCAAAGAATTCGTTTTCAACCCATGTACCCCCGAATTCCTGTCGAGCTCGTTGATTCCTGGGACCGCATGCGTCTTTCCTTGTTAGAAAGCCGCACTCGTGGCCCTTATCGACACTGCGAGGGCAGACATATGTGTCGCTACTCGGCGACGTTGCCGGAGTCTCTGACTTGGAGGCTCTGCGACCGCTCAGTTCACAGTGACAGCAACGGTCGTGGACGCGGTCAGGGCGCCGCTGGAACCAGTCACCGTGACCATGTAGCTCCCAACAGTAGTGCCGGGATTGGCTGGCGTCATGACAGGATTGGCTGCCTTCTGTGCTCCGCCGCATCCCATGACTATTGGGGTGAACGCACCGAGCAGCAACAGACTAAGCAGGGTCTTTGTTCGGCAACGGCGCGAGGGCACTCCGAAGAACAGGAATGCGACAAGGGCGCCGCCTCCACCAAGCGCCAACATCCGGTTGTGCTGGTTGCGGAAAGCCGTCGCTGCCTGGCCAGTCGCGTTGGACGAACTACTCGCTGCCGTGGTGTTGACAGTGAGCGTCGCCGTTACGGCTGCTGTTCCCGTAATGGCGGGTGGCGCAGCGACGGAGCAGGTAGGCAGATCGACCGCAGTTGCTGGACCGGTTACGGTACAGGAGAGCGCTACCGAGCCCGTAAAACCACCGCTGGGCATGATCGTGATCGCCGAAGTCCCACTTGCTCCCGGCGAAGCGATGCTGACGGTCATATTGGTAAGCGCGAAGCTGGGAGCGGGAGCAGGAGGGGGAGGGGGAGCGGGCGCCGTCACCGTTACTGCGACGATCGCAGTATTGGTGTCGGCCAGGACAGCTCCGCTCGAATCGACTGCATTCACAGACTCCGTGTATTGCCCAGGGGTTGTGCCTGGTTGTGTCTGGATACTGACCGTTGTGGTTGCCGGCGCATTCCCCGAGATAGTCACCGGCGGGATGGACGAGCAGGTGGGCACATCATTTGCGTTGACCGGAGAGCTGCTGGTGCCGCATTCCAGGATCACACTTCCGGAGAAGCCGTTCGTGGGGGTAATCGTGAGAGTCGAAGTCCCGGTGGCACCAGCCACGATGGAAACTGCAGTACCACTCAGCGTGAGGCCCGGCGGAACGACAGTGAGGGACACCTCGGCGGAGGTACTGCCACCATAGTTCACGTCGCCGGAATAGATCGCTTTGACGAGATGTGTGCCTACGCCTACGGGAGAAATATTGTTCACCGTTGCAATGGTCAGCGCTGTCTCTGCCAAAAGCGCAGTTGCTGAGTTATCTCGGGAATTGGCCACGACCAGATCTTCCTTGCCGTCTCCATTGAAGTCTGCTGTCGAGACTGATGTTGAGCCGGTGTCCGCCGCGGGGCTAGCTGCGGCGGTAAAAGTTCCATCGCCGTTACCCAACAAAATCGTCACGTTGCTGCTGCCGGCATTGGCCACCGCGAGATCAGCAACGCCGTCTCCATTGAAGTCCGTAACCGCGACGGAATTGGAAGCCGTACCCGTTGCCGGGCTCGCTGCAGCTGTAAAGGTCCCATCGCCGTTGCCCAGCAGAATCGTCACATTGTTGCTGCCGGAGTTGGCCACGGCTAAATCCAGCTTGCCATCTCCGTTGAAGTCTGCTGCGGCAATCGATGAGGGGCTGTCGCCCGTTGCCGGGATTGCTGACACCGCAGAAAGACCGCCCCCATCATTCAGGAAGACGTTCACGCCATTCGCGCCGGAGTTTGTCACCGCCACGTCCGGTTTGCCATCTCCATTGAAGTCGCCCACGGCCATCGATTGGGAACCGAGGAACTCCAAGGGGAAGAAGGAGGACGTAAAGGTTCCGTCTCCGTTGCCGAACTGAATCAGGAGTAAATTGCATGGCTGATCATTGCCGCTTGCGCAGGTCTCGACTAGATCCAGCTTGCCGTCTCCGTTGAAGTCCCCTACAGCGATGGCATTGGACGTAACCGTATCGCTGCCGATCCCGAAGCTTCCACCCGCGATGGTGAAGGTTCCATCCCCTTTACCCAAAAGCACTTCACTATTGCCCTCATCCAAAACAGGCGCCACGGCCAGATCGGGAATGCCATCTCCGTTGAAATCTCCCACCGCAATGGCTCCCGGCAAGTCATTCGAAGGGCTGGGCGCTGCTGTGAATGTGCCGTCCCCGTTGCCCAAGAGCACGGAGATACCGCTTCCGAGGATGACCAGGTCCGGGATTCCGTCGCCATTGAAGTCAGCGGTCAAGACAGTGTTACCGCTGTTCTGTGAGGCGACCGACAAAAGTGAGGAACCCGCGAAGCCGGCGCCCTTTTCACTCGTCAACGCCGCCGTCCCCAAGACTGCATTGCCGTTGCTTGCATCCACAAACGACACCATGCCCGTCGGCAAAGTATTTCCGTTGCCCGGCACTGTCGCCGTTAATGAGAAGATGTTTGGGACCCCGCTGGCTTCGAGGTACGTCGTTGTGGCCAGTTGCCCCGTGCCCTGCGAGGCCGTCACTGTGAGCGACGATGCGGTCGAAGCACTAGGCCCAAGGCCCTCGGGCTCGGCAAGAACCGCCTTGTAGCTGTGACTCCCAACCCCAGGACGGAATTTCAGCGTCGCCGTACCGTTGGCGGTCAACTGGGCCGTGCCCAACAGATGGATGTCAGTGCAGAACTTGGCCGTCGCATCGCAGAAGTTGACCTGGCCCGGCGTGACCGGAGTGCTGCCGGCCATAACGGTTGCCGTCAGCGTGACCACGCTTCCCGATGTCACCGTGGTCACAGCGTTTCCGCCGGCGGTGACGGACAGCGTTGTTATCGTGGGGGCGGGCGCTGCCCACGCAGGCAGCAGTCCAACACCCTGGCCGAAAGAGACTACCGCAATGAAACACCACAAAGGGCGCAAGAGGGCCGGCAGCTCCCCGCTTCCAATCGAAATTCGCTGAAAACGCATGCATGCTCTCTCTTGAACCAGACGGATATCGACGTACTCGTTAACTAATGTTTGCGCAGATTTATTCCAGGCATTGCTGCTGGTTTTTCAGAAGTGTGCGCAAGAATTCGTGGAATCCAAGCCTGGAAGCTCCGAACAATGCAAACGCACATGAACCAAGCCGCTGCTGCGGCTTCGTTCATATCGGCCAGTGTTCAAGAGTGTTGCCGAGGCTGGAACGTCAACTGTCGGCAACCGGCCAACGCGCTCATAGAGGGGGCATTGGGTTCGTATTCCGGAAAGGGTTGCCGGTAACTCGGAGGTTGCAACAGCGATGAGTCGTGTCTGAGCAATGAGTTTCGTAACAGCCTCGATCATATTTTTAAAAGGCAAAGCCGTTGCGGATCGAGTGAAAGCATTTGAAGAATTCGTTTTCAACCCATCACCCAGAACCACCTACCGCGATTTGGGCTCGTTCATCGCTGGTTTGGATTGGCGGTGCGGCAGTCTTCGCATTGGCAGTGGCGGCGAAGGTAGTCCCAGGAGTAGATGCCGCTCTGGTGGCCATCGTTCCATCGGAAACTGATGGCGTAGCGCCCTACCGGTGAAACGGACTCGGGCCGGGCCGGGGCCTTGTACATCTTCAGCAAGGATGGGGGCTCTGGCTTCGGCTGCCCGGGCTGGCGGCCCGTTGCTCCTCGTTCCTCGTGACAGGTTGCGCAGGGACACGCATCGCGTAGCCAGGCGAAATTCCAGTGGCTTTGGTGACCGTCTTTCCAGTCGATCTCCATGCCGGTACCGGTCGTTTTCTGAACGCGGACGCGCGCGGGCTCGGTAGCCTCGCGCGGCAGAGGACGATGTGTGTCCTGCTGGGCCAGCCTCTGTGCCTCTTCTTCACTGATAAAACGGATGCCTTCGTGGCTCATCAACGGTGCCTGTTTCAAGAATACGCGGTAACTGTCAGGCGTAGCGTCTCCAGAAAAAGTAAGCAGCCATGCTCAACCCGATCATGACTACCAGCACGCGCATGAATTTCGGATTCAACCCGCGCGAGGAACGGGCGCCCAGATAGCCACCCACCGCAGCGGCGACCATCATGAGGAGGCAGTATTTCCAGAGGATCTGCTTGCCTACGATAAAAGTCACCACCGCAATGCCGTTGGCGGTGGTTGTGCCGATGACCTTTAACGCGTTGATCTGGTGGATGTTCTGGATGCCGAAGACAGCCAGGATCGACATCAGCAGGAAGCCGGCGCCAGCACCGAAGTAGCCGATATAAAAGGAGACCAGAACAACGCCAATCCACAGGGGGAATAGATTCGGCTTCGCGCCGGAAACGGCGACCCGGTTACGCTGCAGCCAGGCCGAAACCGGACCACTGATGGCGAAAAGCCCCGAGGCGAGGAGCAACAACCATGGCACCAGAGTCAGGAAGGTAGCCTGCCCGGTGTGAAGCAGCACAATCGCACCGGCGAGGCCACCCAATGATGCCGCGGAGCAAACCGGGAGCACCAGCCGCCCGTTAGCCTTGAGGTCTCGCCAGTAAGCGGCGATCGAGGTGAACTGGCCTGGCCAAAGAGCAACCGTGTTGGTTGCATTTGCCTGAATGGGTGGGACGCCTACTCCCAGCAGCGCGGGAAAGGACAGAAATGAACCGCCGCCTGCGACGGCATTGAGCGCTCCAGCCAAAAACGAAGCGATGACCAGCCAGGCGTGTTGCCATTGTGTTCCGAGAGTCATGTGGTCTTTATATCTTAGAGCCTTGTTGCTGGCCTTCGATTCTGGTTAGGTGTCCGGCCGGGGACAGCAGATCTTTCCACTCCGCTACGCTCCGGTCGAGATGACAAGGTTGTTAAAGGGGCAAGGTTGTTGCAGAGAACGGGCACCCATATTCATCGACAACGCTAATAACCCAAACTTGGTCATGTCCCGAGCGTTGTCGAGGGAACGGCGGTTCTTGATAGGTCGCTCGACTGACTTGCTAGTCGACCTGAAGGATCAGGCACTTCAGGTATTCGGTCTCGGGCAGGTTGAGAATGACTGGGTGATCTGGGGCGGCGCCGCGGCGCTCCAGCAGGCGGACTCGTTTTTGCGCATCGCCAGCCGCGGCCGCCACCACTCCGTGAAATTCATCCCAGGATACGTGGTGTGAGCAGGAGCAGGTCACCAGTGTTCCGCCCGGGCGCAGCATTTTCAGCGCGCGCAAATTGAGTTCTTTGTATCCGCGCAGCGCTCCCTCCACGGCGCGCTTTGACTTGGCAAACGCCGGCGGGTCAAGAACTACGGTGTCATATGCGTTGCCGGCCGTGCTCCAGTCGCGCAGCAGATCGAAGGCATTGGCCTCAACCCACTCCACCGATGCCTTGATGCGGTGACGATTCACCTCGAGATTTTCTTCCGCTACTTCGAGGGCCGCGCGCGAAGCATCGATGCCCGTGACCCTGGTACAGGCTTGCGCGAGGTGCAGAGCGAAGCCTCCCTGGTAAGTGCAGACGTCGATCGCTTCACCGTGCGCATATTGCGCCGCGGCTGCGTAGTTCAGGCGCTGATCGAGGAAGGCTCCGGTTTTCTGCCCGGCATTGGCGTCGTAATGAAAGGCCAGTCCATTCACGTGAAAGATGGTTCGGAGTTGCGCCACGGGGTCGGCGGAGTAGAGGGCATTCTCTGATGGCTGGCTCAGTTGCTCCAGTTCGCGTATGCGCGCATCGGAGCGCTCCACGATGGTTGCGGGCTGAAGCTCAGACTTGAGTACGTCGAGGATGACGGCGCGTACATCCTCCTGATCCAGAGCCTTTACGAGAATCTCGAAGAGAATCAGATCGCCATAACGGTCTACGATGAGGCCCGGCAGTTGATCGGCTTCGCTGAAAACGAGGCGGCAAGCGTCTGTTCCCTCGTCGAGCATGCCGTCACGGAGGTGGATCGCCTGGCGGAGGCGATCGGCAAGCAACGCCAGCCACGCAGATTGAGCAAGGGTTGGATCGGTGCTGACCATGCGTAGCGCAATCTGGGAGGCAGGGCTCCACAGAGCCGTACCCAGGGGAAACCCGCGATGATCGGCGACGGCGAGCAGGCCGGCAGCGGTTTCGACCACATGCTCGATATCGGAACGGTAGACCCAGAGGTGGCCGGCACGCAGCCGGTCGGCGGCCCGGCGGGAGATCATGGCCACGGGCCCCTCGCTTCGCTGGTTACGGGAAACAGCGGCTTTGCTAACAGGCGAAGAATTGGGTTTACGGGGCACAAAACATCTTCGCACAGAGCGCGGATTGCATTCGGAGCGGCCGGTCGCGCGGGGCGATAAGGCAACTGAAACAGTGTGGTGTATAGGGCCACATGACCCCGTTCAGGCCTGAGGCAGGCCACCCTATGTTTCTTAGAGGGGAGTAAGAGTGGGACCCGACGGATAAGTAGCAAGCTCTAACCGGCCAGCCTATAATCAGGTATGACGACTGTGCGCTCCACGCCGCTGGAACAACCGGCGGAGCCAGGCATCCTGGCGACGAAATTTGCCGAGTTGCTCACGACGATTGGCAAGAATCGTCCGAGCGATGATATCGGCATCATTCGTAAGGCGTGGGAATTCTGCGTACAGCACCACAGCGGACAGCTCCGGGCTTCTGGAGAGCCGTATGTCCTGCATCCTTTGGAAGTAGCCCAGGTTCTGGCGGAGATGAAGCTGGATTCGACCGCCATCGCGGCTGGGCTGCTGCATGACGCGGTTGAAGACACTCCCGTTACCACCGAAGACATCACCGAGCAGTTCGGCGAGCAGGTTGCGCACATTGTCGAGGGCGTGACCAAGATCGACAAGATTCAGTTCGCTAACCGCGAAGACCGTCAGGCCGAAAACGTGCGCAAGATGTTGCTGGCCATGGTGAGCGATGTGCGCGTGGTGTTGATCAAGATGGCCGACCGGCTGCACAACATGCGGACGCTCGAGCACTTGCCCGGGGAAAAACAGGAAAATATCGCCCGGGAAACACTGGACATCTACGCGCCCCTGGCCCACCGTCTCGGCATGGGCAAAGTGCGCGGCGAGCTTGAGGATCTGGCTTTCCGCTATGTCGACCCCTTCGGCTATGACCAGGTCAAAACGGCGGTCGAAGCGGCGCGCGAAGAGGACGAGCAGTTCCTGAACTCGGTCGAGGCACTGCTCAACGACAAGCTGCGCGAGAACAACATCACGGTCCGCGTGGAATGGCGCATCAAGCGCCTGTACAGCATTTACCAGAAGCTGCAAAAGCAGAAGATCACGGTCGACCAAGTCTACGACCTGCTGGCGGTGCGCGTGATCACCGGAACCGTGCAGGATTGCTACGCCGCCTTCGGCCTGATTCACTCCATCTGGCGCCCGGTACCAGGCAGGATCAAGGACTTTATCGCCATGCCGCGACCCAACCTGTATCAGTCCCTGCACACGACGGTGATGGGCGAGGGTGGGTACCAGTTCGAGGTCCAGATCAGGACCGAGGAAATGCATCGCGTGGCCGAGGAAGGGATTGCGGCGCACTGGAAATACAAGGCGGGCGGTTCGCCCACCAACGCGCGCGACGAGCAGCGGCTGGCGTGGGTGCGGCAACTGGTCGAGTGGCAACGGGAAATGAGCGATCCCAACGAGTTTCTTTCGACACTCAAGATCGATCTGTACCCGGAAGAGGTGTATACGTTTACTCCCAAGGGCAAGGTGGTCGTGCTGCCCAAGGATGCAACCCCGATCGACTTTGCATACACGATCCATACCGAGGTGGGTAACACCTGCGTGGGCGCCAAGGTGAACGGCCGCATGGCGCAACTGCGGACCAAGCTGCACAACGGCGACATTGTGGAAGTGGTGACGCAGAACGGCCACACGCCGAGCCGGGACTGGCTTACATTTGCCAAGAGCTCGCGGGCTCGCAACAAGATCAAGCACTGGCTGAATGAACACCAGCGTGAGCGGGCGATTGAGATTGGCAAAAAACTGCTTGACCGCGAGGCACGCAAGTACAAAGTGTCCCTTGGCAAGCTCACCGATACCGACTATGCGCGGGTAGCAAGCGAATGTGGGCTGGCTACGGCCAGTGACTTGATGGCCGCGATCGGCTTCGGCAAGTATTCTTCGCGACAGGTGCTGAACAAGCTCTCGCCAGGTGTGACTTCGGGTACAGGGGCTGAAGCGGAGGCGGGGAAGGAAACAGCCACTGGAGCGATGTCGGAAGCAGTCAGACGCGTGCATATGCACGGCTCCGACTCGCTGCAGGTGGAAGGCCAGGACGATCTACTGGTCTACCGCGCTCGATGTTGCAATCCGATTCGGGGCGAGGAGATTGTGGGATACGTGACCCGAGGGAAAGGGGTTGCGGTACACGCCCGCGGCTGCCCCAACGTGCAGAATCTGCTCTACGAAAGCGATCGCCGCATCTCCGTGGAGTGGGCGCGCGTGGGCGAAGGCAATGTCACCGGCCGCAAGATGACCTATCCGGTCAAGCTGACCGTGTTCTGTGATGATCGCGCAGGCATGCTGAAAGAAATGACGGCCGTGATCAGCGACGACGGCACGAATATCCGCGGAGTTGACTCGAAACCTACGGGAGACTCCGAAGCGGTGGTTGAGTTCGTGCTGGAAGCGGAAGATATGCGCCACCTGACGCGGATTGTTGGCGGCTTGCGCCGGGTTCCGGGCGTACGCGATGTGCAACGCGCTCACAAGGTTTAACGCCGGTTCCGGTATCCCTTCTGGACGGGTACCCCGTGTTTGCGCCAGCGTGCATGGGTCGCCCCCAAGATGGGTTACCCCCCAAGAGAGAAAAACATGCCCCCCGGAGAGAGTAGAACTGCAGATCCCTCGACTCCGCTCGGGATGACAAAGGGGAGGGTAGGTGCTTCCCTCAACATTCGCTATGGCGGACCTAAGACGTCGCCGGATGCTGGCGGAGGGCGTAGCTGGGGTTGGGGAAGACATAGCCGGATGCTGGGTAGAGGAGCGATGGAAGAGCGCGCCCGATATGGATAACCCGGGCCGCTTGCAGGGATAAAATCAGGGCATGAGCAATTCTGGTAAATCCGCCGTTTCTACTCAAAGCGCACCCGCGGCCATTGGCCCCTATTCCCAGGCCGTGAAAATCGGAGACATGATTTATACCTCGGGACAGGTTCCCCTCGATCCAGTCACCGGAGTCATTGTGGAAGGCGGGATACGCGAGCAAACGATCCGCGTTCTGGAGAACATCAAGGCCGTGCTGGCTGGTGCAGGCACTGACATGCATCACGTTGTAAAAACGACGGTGTTTTTGAAAAGTATGGGCGATTTCGCAGCGATGAACGAAATCTACGCTACTTACCTGGCGCCAGACGGGATTGTTGCACCGGCCCGGTCAACGGTAGAGGTTTCGAGGCTACCCAAGGATGCGCTGGTGGAAATAGACGTGATCGCGCAGAAATAAGTGCCCTCGTCCGCGATGCTGTACCGCGCATCGAATGGGCAGAGGTAGAGAACCGGAGCAAAAGAGATGGCAAACGAGCCAGTGCAAAAGTTGGAAAAGACCGACGCCGAGTGGCGCGCAGAATTGACGCCCGAGCAGTATTACGTAATGCGACAGAAGGGCACGGAGCCGGCATTCTCAGGGGCGCTCTACCGGAACCACGCGGAAGGCGACTATCGCTGCGGAGCTTGCGGCGCCAAGCTTTTCAGTTCCGACACCAAGTTCGAGTCAGGCAGCGGATGGCCGAGCTTTACCGTTCCGGCTCATGCCGAAGCCGTGCATTTGCACGAAGATACGAGCTATGGGATGACACGGACAGAAGTGACCTGTGCACGCTGCGGAGCCCACCTGGGGCACGTGTTTCCGGATGGCCCCAAGCCCAGCGGGTTGCGCTATTGCATTAATTCGTTGTCGCTTGGTTTCGACCCCAAGGCGCCGGGGGAAAAGGAATAAGCGGAGGCTGCGGGAAACCGCAGCCTCGCTGGTTATGCTTTAACGACCTTGCCGGCCTTGATGCAGCGCGTGCAAACACGGATGCGCTTGGTTCCACCGTCGACCGAAGCCTTGACCGGACGCAGGTTCACATTCCAGCGGCGCTTGGAAACGTTGTGCGCATGCGAAATCTTGTTACCGAACTGCGGACCCTTGCCGCAGACTTTGCAAATCTGTGCCATGACGAGACTCCAATACCTAAGGTTTTCGCAGAAACAGGCGGCAGTCTTACTCTTTGCACCACGCGACCGCAGAAGGCGATTGCGGTTAGAGCACAGGACAGGTACACGCACCAAACCGGCGAACTTTCAGTATAGCCGCACTGTGATCCGGCTACAACCCTTCCGAGCACAGGCGCCGGATACCACACGATAGAATACGTCTCATTCTGACCCCGACACGCTACGCATGACAGAGAACCCTGCGGCAAACCCGGTCCACGAGGAATCGGCGGATCTCGACCGTGCACCCTGGCTGATTTTCTGGGTGGCGTTTGCTGTCCGGGTGCTGTACATCACCCTGGCACATACCTACCGGATCCACCCGGAAGACGATCACATGCTGTTCGGGCAAGAGATGGGGCGCATCGCTCGCGCCCTGGCCACCGGATACGGCTTCTCAGACCCTTTTCGCGGGCATACCGGCCCCACGGCCTGGGTAGGGCCGCTCTATCCCTTGATTCTGGGTGGGGTATTCAAACTCTTCGGTGTGTTCACCCCACAGTCGGCGTGGGTCATTTTCGTGATCAACAGCCTGTTTTCAGCCCTGACGGTCCGCACCATCTGGGAGATAGCGGTGGAGTGTTTCGACCGCGATGTGGCCCGATGGTCAGCCTGGATATGGGCGCTCTACCCGGCAGCCATGCAATACGCGGTCCGCTGGGTATGGGATACGCCGGTGAGCACCTACCTCTTTTCGTTCCTGCTAGTCGTAGCGCTGCGCATGCGGGGCCGGCAGGGAGATGCTCCGGCTGCGAAGAACTGGGCTTTGCTTGGGCTGCTTTGGGGACTGACTGGCCTCGCCAATCCTGGGCTGCTGATTTTTTTGCCGGCTTGCGGGCTGTGGGTCCTGGCGGGGGCCAGGGATTGGAGACGCCAGGTGGCCGGAGTGGCATTGGCGGCTCTGTTGTTTTCGGCATGCCTGGGGCCGTGGGTCTGGAGAAACTGGCTGGTCTTCCACCATTTTGTGCCGGCGCGGGCTAATTTCGGAGCCGAACTCTACCTGGGTAATGGCCCGGGAGCAAACGGTTTTCTCATGGAATACGACCATCCCATCCAGGCGCCGGACCAACTGCGTCTTTATTCGAAAATGGGTGAGATCGCTTACTCGAAGATGCGTGGCGACCAGGCGAAGGCGCTGATAGCAGCCGGCCCCGGCTTGTTTGCCAGCAACAGCCTCAAGCGGGTGTTTTTTTTCTGGGCAGGTGTTCCCCACCCGGTTAGCCGGACTGAATGGGCGGAGTATGCGCGGAGCTTGAATTTCATCTTCGCGAGCGTCGCGGGGCTTCTAGGACTTGGGCTGGCCTTGCGCAGGAAAGTCCCCGGGGCGGTGCTTTTTGCCTGGGCCTTTCTGCTACTACCCCTGGTCTATTACGGGGTAACGGCGCATGCGCGCTTTCGGCATCCACTGGAGCCTTTGATGGTTGTGCTTGGTGTCTACCTGTTCCAATCCGCAGAGCCGGAGTGGACATTGACCAAATGGACCCGGAACCGTAGAATCGTAGAGTTTGGGACTAAGCCTGCGGCGCCCAAGATGATCTTGCGCTGCTTCGGCTGCTTCGCCTGTTTGGTGCGGTTTGCTCACCTGAGCTTCTGTGGGTTTGAGCACATGCAGCGATCCAAAACAACGGTTTAGGGCTGAATTCAGGCCAAATCATTTTTTGCGCGCCGTCGTGATCGGCGTTTGGAGGTTTTATGTACGCGGTCATCCGCACAGGTGGTAAGCAGTATCGCGTTGCGCCGGGCGATGTGGTCAAGATCGAAAAGGCCGCAGTCGATGCCAATAGCAACGTGGAATTCAGTGATGTTCTGGCTTTCACGGACGGCATGTCTGCCCTGGCCAAGCCGACCGACGCCAAGGTGTTCGGTACGGTCGTGAGCGAAGGGCGCGGGGACAAGGTCCTGGTTTTCCATTTCAAGCGCAAGAAGCAATACAAGAAGCTGCAAGGCCATCGCCAGTCCTTCTCCGAGATCCGCATCACCAGCATCGAGGCGAACGGCTTTACGTATGGCAGCGAGGCTAAGGCCGCGCAGTAGTCGCTGAACATTTTTCAAGATTGGGGATAGGCAATGGCACATAAAAAAGGCTTAGGCAGCTCTAAAAATGGTCGCGACTCAAACGCGCAGCGACTTGGCGTAAAGATTTTCGCCGGCCAGGTGGTCACGGGGGGTTCCATCATCGTGCGCCAGCGTGGTACGCGGCTCAAACCGGGTCTCAATGTCGGCCGGGGTAAAGACGACACCCTTTACGCCGAGATCGGCGGCAAGGTGAACTTCATCGACCGCGGCAGGACTGGGCGCTTCGTTTCTGTTGAGCCGGTGGAAACTCCCACGGCTCAGTAAGCTCGACATTTCTGCAGTACGGCGAGGGCTCCAGCAGTTGCTGGAGCCCTCGTTTTTTTGAGCCTTGGGAGTTGGCGCGAATCAATCGCCACGAAGCCGGATGCCTCCATCTGGGCGCCAAAGACGCGCGAGAAATGGGCGCGCAGCCCTGTGGCATTTCTGCTGTGGGAAGAGCAAAAGGCCAAAACGGGAATTCCCGTTTTGGCCTTTCTTATTTTATTTTTTTATTCCAGGGCTAACTGGCTACGTTGAGTGAGTTTTTGATGAGGATCCGCTCCACAACCTTCTCGACGTCTTGGAGGAAGAAGTCGCTAGCAGGCGCCGTGGCAGCGACCCGGACACTGGTTTGGCCGATGGCTGCCGCGACCTCGTTCCAACGCGCCAGAGGCGAGGTGGACTTGAGGGCGAGTACCTGTCGTGCAGGTTCACGCTGCAGGAAGTAGGCCGACCATATTCCCAGCGTCGAAATGCTTGCGCTGGTGGTGATCATGCTGATGGTCGAGGTCATCATGTTGGGTCCGAAGTGCAGGAACGCCGCAGAGACGACCAGGTCACTGGCTGCCATGATTCCGAAACCGAAGCTGATACCGAACACCCGGCTGCGATAAGACAGACCGAGTTTGCCCGCAGCGACTAATAGGAAGAGCAACAAGCTGAGCAGGAAGAGGCTCTCACAACGCATGGCCTGGGCAACGATGGCCAGCAGGAACTTATCTGCCCTGCCACCTGGGGTAAGCAGAGCCGCCGACGCTGCGACAAAGGAGATGCAGGCAACCCAGCGGAACGAGATGGTTCCGAGCCACTTCAAGCCTGGGAACGGCTCCATAGAGGACTGGAACAATTCCTGAATCACCAGGAAGACCACAACGGCGCCGGCCACATAGCTCAGCCAATAAGCATAGAAGTAAAAGCTGTAGGCCGTGAGGGGGTTGATGGCGATGAAGCGATGGATCTGCAGCAGGAAATGAAGAACCACCGACGAGCCTAGACGGAGAGCGACATAGGCAAACAGCGCCGGAAAGCGCTTCTGTTCCCGGGACCTTAGCAGAGCGATCATGGCCACGACCATGAAGAGTGGCTCTGCCGCATACAAGATGGTGAGGGCTACGCTCGTCATCACAACACCCCTTCCGAGTCTTGAGAATAGCTCGAAAAGAGTGTCGTACTCAACCGAAGAAAGTCGCGCAGCCTAGCACTTTTGTGCTAGGCATGCATAGTTAGGGTACTGCAGGTACATCTGCGAGTACCCAATCTGTGCTTACATGCCGCAGGTGCTGCTGCCTGGAGGGCAATTAGGCACTGGCATGGCGTGCGACACGATCAGGCTGTGATTGGTGGGGACTTTTTCTGTGGGCTTAATGGTTACTGCGCCGGCTACGAACCCTGCGAAAACGACGGAAAAGATGGATGCGTGGACAAAAAGCTTCATGATTAGGTTACCTCCAGAGTGTATTGTTCCGATTCAATGTAGAAGTACGGTACGATTTCGAGTATAGTGCCGCGCATCCGGTAACCGCTTAACTTCCACCATATATAGAGGCTATCTACTCAGACCGTTACACCGGTACCCTCAAGAACAACCTTAGAGTAACCTATAGATGGGTTACCGATAACCACTCAAAAGATGTACCGTGGTCACTTAGGTACTCGAATTATTGAATGAGCGCGAGTTGCCGTGTCCCCGCCGAGGGGACTGTTTCCCGTCTTGGAACACCGGATTCACAGGGGTGCCGGCTACCCAAACCGTGATAAACTTAAGCTAGTCAAAGTGCAGTCAAACCCTGCGCTTTCAATGCCTTATTTAGCATCGGCCGCTTGCCCCAAGAGCCGCCACAGAGCTTTACCGTCCGGAGTTTCATGTCCACCAAAGAAGTCACACTGAGCGCCGCTCTTCCGCCTGCCGCCCCATTGGCTGAACGCACCTATACGGGTGACAACATCAAGGTGTTGGAGGGGCTGGAAGCGGTTCGTTTACGCCCGGCCATGTATATCGGGTCTACCGGGGACCAGGGTTTGCACCATCTGGTGTATGAGGTAGTCGATAATTCCGTCGACGAGGCCCTGGCGGGCTACGCGACGCGCGTCGATGTAACGATCCATATCGACAACTCGATCACGGTTGCCGATGATGGGCGCGGCATTCCGGTGGACGAGATGGAAGTTCCGGGCGGCGAACGGATGCCGGCCCTGCAGGTGGTTCTTACCAAGCTGCATGCCGGGGGAAAGTTTGATGCCTCGACCTACAAGGTTTCAGGGGGACTGCATGGCGTAGGCGTCTCCTGCGTGAATGCCTTGAGCGAAGAACTGGATGTCGAGGTGTGGAAGGACCAGAACACCTATGAGCAGACCTATGCCAAGGGCATACCGGTCACCAAGCTGAAACAGACCGGGACGACCAAGAAGCGTGGGACCAAGATCCGCTTCCTTCCCGATAGGACGATCTTCACGGTGACGGAATACAACTTCGACACGCTGGCCCAGAGGCTGCGCCAGTTGGCCTTCCTGAACAAAGGGCTGGAGATTGTGCTCATGGATGAGCGCGCCACGGACCCGAAGACGGGAGAGGCGAAGCGCTCCGATTTCAAATACGCCGGGGGCATCGCCGAGTTCGTAAAACATTTGAACCGCGGCAAGCAGGTTCTGCACGACAAGCCCATCGTGATGGAGTCTTCTCGCGATGGCGTTGAGATCGACATCGCCCTGCAGTACAACGACAGCTACTCCGAAGCGGTGTTCAGCTTTGCCAACAACATCAACACCGTCGATGGCGGCACCCACCTCTCAGGTTTTCGCACGGCGCTGACGCGCACTATCAATACGGCGGGCCAGCAGATGGGCCTGTTCAAGGATGTAAAGGAAAATCTCTCAGGCGACGATGTGCGCGAGGGGCTGGTCGCCGTGGTAAGCGTGAAGTTGCCGCAGCCACAGTTTGAAGGGCAGACGAAGGGCAAGCTGAATTCCGACATCGCCGGCACGGTGCAGGCGTTCGTGAATGAGCGCCTGGGCATGTTCTTCGAGCAGAATCCTCCTGTCGCCAAGCGGATCATCAACAAGGCGATTGAAGCTGCCCGCGCACGGGAAGCGGCCCGCAAGGCGCGCGATCTAACGCGGCGCAAGGGCGCGCTCGATGGCGGTGGTTTGCCGGGCAAGCTGGCAGACTGCAGCGAACGCAACCCAGACCGTTGCGAACTCTACCTGGTCGAGGGTGAGTCCGCAGGCGGCACCGCCAAGCAGGGACGGGACCGGAAGTTTCAGGCCGTATTGCCGCTGAAGGGCAAAATTCTCAACGTCGAAAAAGCCCGCTACGACAAGATGCTGGGCCATGAAGAAATCCGGGCCATGATTACCGCGCTCGGTTGCGGGATTGGCAAGGACGACTTCGACGCGGGCAAACTGCGCTACGGCAAGATCATCCTGATGACGGACGCCGACGTGGATGGTTCGCATATCCGCACGCTGCTTTTGACCTTCTTCTTCCGGCACATGATGGATTTGATCGTCCGGGGGAATGTCTACATTGCCCAGCCACCCCTTTACCGGATCAAGAAGGGCAAATTCGAGCAGTACATCAAGGACGATCGCGAGTTCGTCAAGGTGATGATCAAGCGGGCTGCAGACGGAATGACGTTGCGCTATGCCGGCGGCGTCAAGAAGCTTGAGGGCGGTGCTTTGACCAGGTTCCTGGGCCAGCTCAATGACTACCTGAGCGTGTTCGAGAAGGCCAACAAGCATATGCGCAACACGACCGTCACCGAGCTGCTACCCAAGTTCGAGCTCATGAAGCGCGCGGATTTTGAGGGCGACGGCGCGGTTCCGCCCAAAATTGCCAGACTGCATGCGGAACTGGGGGACATGGCCAAGGGGAGTGGCTTCAAGGCCGTATCGAAGCCGCAGTATGAAGAAGAGCACCGCACGTGGTCGGTCAGCTTTACCGACAGCCAAGGCGCTGTGCGGACCGTGGACTGGACCCTCGCCTCTTCGCCGGAATACCGGCAGATGATGTCGAAGTATTCGCTGATTCGCGAAGAGCTGGTTGGACCCTACGTCATTGAGTACGCCAAGGCCTCAGAATCCGACGAGGCCGAGGGGGATGCAGGTTTGGCGCCCGACGCGGCCGCCAAACCCAAGAAGGCGAAGAAGGCGGTTCCGGATCCAGTCAGCAAGCAGACCGCCCGGGAAGTCTTTGAGCATGTGATCGAACAGGGCCGTCGTGAATATGATGTTCAGCGCTATAAGGGGTTGGGTGAAATGACTTCGGCGCAATTGTGGGAAACGACCATGGACCCGGACCGGCGTACCCTGTTGTCAGTCAAGCTGGACGATTTGGTGGAGACGGAGAATATCTTCAGCACGTTGATGGGCGAGGATGTGGCGGAGCGGCGTAAGTTTATTGAAGACAATGCGTTGGATGTGAAGAACCTGGATATTTAGTTTGGGTTGGGCTGGCTACGCTTCGGTCGAGATGACAAAGGGGAGGGTCGATGCTCCCCTCGGCATTTGTTCCCTGTGTAACGTCCCTCGGCTGCGCTCGGGATGAGAATCGGCTTCGGTCGCCATCGTGCTCCCAGTGCAATGGGTGGGGCCAGAGCCGTCCATTCGCACCTTGGCCTTTCATTTCGCCCTGGCGCACAAAAATGCAAAGGTTTCCCAACGAGCCAGACCTGACTCATCTGCCCATCAAATACGTACGCAAATCACCCTGATTTGACGCGATCTCCGGTTACTTAAGTCGCTGTCCTTTAATCTGATTTGTGGAAACCCGGAAAGTTTAACTCTTCTTTCGTCAACTGTCTTGCTGTCGCCTTAGAAATTCTCACTTCCGCTATAAGTAGCTGAAAAATCTAAGGTTAACTAGACGGTTCCGTGGCCGCTGAAGCCTCGGGCGAGGCATTGCCGCCGGGACCGGGAGTTTGATCCCTAAGCTTTCCACAATTTTTTCCACAGGTGAAAACTACATGGAGCTTAGGAAAAAACGACCCCTGGCAAGCGTTGAACTTGCCAGGGAAACGCGGTGGAAACACCCTACTGTGGTGGCTTGGGAGTGGTGGGTCGAGGGGTCGTTGTCCGTGGGGTGCTCGGGCGGGGCGCCGCAGGCGGAGCAGATGCTGCCGGCTGTGGCGGAACTCCAGACTTGGTGTTGTACGCCTCGACGATCGCCTTGGTGATATCGGTCGCAGGGCTGGCCCATAGCACGGGCGAATTCTGCTGGTTGCTCGCATCAAGCACGACGGTGAACTTGTTCTGAGCAGCATAGGAGTCCAGAACCGCGTACACCTTCTGTGCCAGTTGTTGATACATATCGCTCATCGCGCCCTGGGCTTCGTTCTGGGCATCTTCCGCAGAGCGCTGAAGCGACTTGGTTTTTTCGTCGATGGTTCTCAGGCGGCTTTCGCGTTCGGGTTCGGCCAGGTTCGCGCCTGCATCCTGCAGTTGCTTCTTGAGTGAATCGATTTCATCGCTCTGCGCTTTGAGTGCAGTCTGCTTCGGTTCGAACTTGGTGCGCAGTTGAGCGAAATTACGCTGACCTTCATTGGTCGCGGCAACGGCTTGTTGAAAAGCAATAATGGCAACCTTCGCGTTGGCCGGAACGGCCGCTTCCGCCCCAGCCGCAGGAGCGGCAGGAGTCGGCGCTGAAGGGGCCTGGGCTAATGCTCTGCTGGTCAGCGCGATAGAACCCACGCCAGTGGCGGACGCGAGCAGGCAAATGAGTGTGAACGAACGCTTCATCGGAATACAAAACTCCTTATTGATCCTTGAATCCAGATCGCCCGCATCTTTCAGCGGAAGCGGGCCTTTCGCTTGCAGTTCTCCATCTGGAGGCAGGCGGAGAATAGGCACGGACCGAGACAATCACATGGGCCAGCAGTGATTATAGGTGGCTGCTGAAACAGCGTCAACGCAAGGCGGCCCGCCTAAACCTTCCGCCAGAACAAGATTCTACGCACACCGCCACTGAAAAACCCCGCTGATGCAATCGATAGGTTCGCGACGCGCTCATTGGAAACGAAGGGCCTGGTCAGCAATAAGTGTCTCTGGATGAACGACAAGGTTCAGTAACAGGCTGCCGAAGCCAGTTTTTTGCAGGATATGAGCTACCTCGCCGCAGCGAGCTGCAGCCCTCAGGCAAATTCACAGTATCCGGCGTGGCCTTAGCCACTGAGGGACATACCGATTCCCCTCAACCTCGAAGACCCGCATTGATTGCAAAGCACTAAGGCACGGGCGGCTCTTATGCCGTGCCTTCGTGAACTGCCTTCACCACTCTTTAGAACGTGGTGCTGACGCTGAGGCGGAACGTCTTTCTTGGCTCGCGGAAATGCAGCAGCGAGTTGAATGCCGTGTTCGCGTTCGCATACGTGAAGTCACCCGCGCCACCGGCGGGGAACATGCTGCGGGTGATCAGGCTTTCTCCCGGAACATCCTCAAACAAACGAGCAAGGTTGTAGGCGTAATAGACGCGAACCGGCGCGTTCACAATCGGCAGCATCGCCGAGACTTCTCCGCCGATCGAATCGCGCGGCACCACGTTCGTACCGCTGATCGGCCGGATCACATTGATGAACGTAATCTTCTGGCCGCCCTGGCAAGCGCCGTTGAAGAAAGAGGTGCAACCATAGAGAGGCGAATTCAGCAGATCGGCGCCTTCGACGCTTTGCCGCAACTGAGACTGGCGAATCACCGAGGTGATATCGAAGTCATTGAACAGAGCAAAGCCGACCGGCCCAGCGATCGGTATACGGTATTCGATCGTACCCGTGAACTTGATGTCACCGCCGACCGATACGGGGCGATAGATCGGAATCGGAATCTGGATGTTACCCAACGTGAAGTTGGTCGGGTCGAAGGGAACCGCCGTACCGTCAGGGTTCGTGAGCGTGATGTTTTGCCGGACGGGGATAAAGCCGTACGGCGTAGCCGAACGCACATCAAAGCCGCGCAATTCGTTGTCGCCGCCCGAGTAGAAACGGGCGAACGGAGGAGCAACGTCTCCGCTGAAACCTTGGATGTAAGAACCTTGCATCCGAATACCGACCACGTTGCGCCCATCCGGATTAGGCCGCAGTCCCTTGACCGCAATGAAGTGCTTGTACTGCACCACCGGGCTGAGGTAACGCACGTTGCCAAACAGACCGGCTAACTGGAAGGCTGCGGAAAGGTCCGTTCCGTAACGCGGCCTGAAAGGCGAAGGGCCCACCTTGTTGTACTGATAGCTCAAGGAAACCGAGCTGGTGTAAATACCTTCCAGCGCGTTCGCTCCCTGGATCTGGCCGCTGCGGAAGGCCAGCGTCTGGAACAGGTTCGCGGAAGCCTGGCTGAAGGTCGTGACCGTCGACTTATCCCAGCTATACGTGATACCTACGCGCTTGAACGAGCGGCGGAGCGGGTAGCTGAGCGAGACCGTCAAACCAGTCGAAGACTGGTTGTAGTTTTGCGTCAGCGACTGCTGCGCTGCCGTCAGGTTCGTCGATTGTCCCGTAACCTGCGCGTTGCGCGCCGAATTGTAATCCGTCTTCCTTGAAAAGAGCTGGAATCCCGCGCTGATCGGCTTGTTGCGCAGATAGGGCTCGGTGAAAGCAAACGTCACGTTACGCGCAAGGTTGCCGATGTTGCCCTGCAGGCTCAACGTTTCGCCCAGACCCAGAAAGTTGTTGGTCGAGTAATTGAGGCCGAGGAAGGTACCCGAAAGGCCGCTCACGCCGCCGTTCAAGCCAATCGAGTTCTTGCCCTTCTCATGCACCCTGAGCAGCAGCCCAACCGTGCCGTTGTCAGGGTCCGTGTGAATGTCGGAATCCTGTTCGACCTTCAAAGGATCGAAATAGTCCAGCTGGTTCAGGTGCAGCAGACTCGATTCCCACAGATTGCTGTTGTAGGACTGGCCTTCTTCGATCAACAGTTCGCGGCGGATAACGCGGTCGCGCGTGATGGTGTTGCCCTGGAATTCAATCTTCGAGACGGTAAACGCCTTGCCCTCGTCAATGTCGATATCCAGGAAAACCAGGTGCTTGGCGTCATCGATGCGCGGTGTCGGCACAGCTGTGAAGTTGATGTATCCCAACGAACCATAAGCCTTGCGCAGGTTGTCGAGGCCCTTGCCCACAGCGGTTGCGTTGAAAAGCTCGCCGTCCTTGGTCGGGAACTGCGAGCGAAGAGCCTTCACGTTAGGCACGTGTGTGTTGCCCGTGAACGTGACCCCCCCCAAACGGTACCGCTCACCCTCTTCGACCGGTATGCGGATGTCGATCCGCTTGCCATTGCGCGGGCGGAAGGTAAAGAACGAAAGACCACCTTCACTCCGGATATGGGTAATGGGCTCGTTCACTGTGCCGCGGAAGTAGCCTCTATCCTGCAGAGCACGCCGCACGCGCTCGGTGTCTTCTTCCAGCTTGCTTGCGTCGTACGTGCGGGCAAAGATGTTTTCGAGGAAAATCGAGCGCGGCACGCCAATGGGCCGCAGGTTTCTCATGGATGCGCGCAGATTGCGCGAACTCACGACACGGTTGCCGGTGAAGGTGATGTTCCCAACTTTCACCGTGGGGCCTTCCTTCACGATGAAGTTGATCGCGACCGAAGACGGCGGAATGGTCTTGATGTCGGGCTTCACCGTGGCAAACTGATGCCCGTGCTCCGCCAGCAATGCGCGGATTACGTCGATAGCCTTCGCCAGCCGCGTAGGGTCGTAAGGGCTCTCGACGGAAAGGCTGACGTGCTCTTTCTTGAAGCGGTCAAGAACGTCTGAGGTCGAAACCGAGTTCAGGCCCTTGTAGTTGATCTCGCGGATCGTCGGCTTTTCTTTCACGATCACGTCGAGAACGATGCCCTTCGGTGTATCTTCGCGGGCAATCTGAAGATTCTCGAAGTAGCCGGTGTTCCAGAGCGAGTTGAAATCGCGCTCGATGGTCGCCGGGTCGTAGACATCTCCCGGGTGGGTAAACAGCCGCGCCAGCACCGTCTCTCTGGGGATACGGCGGTTGCCGATCACTCGAATCGACTCGACGACGTCCTGCTGCGCCCAGGCTGCAAGGCTCGAACCGCAAACGAGAAACAGGGCCAGATTCCTGCAGATCCGGGAAAAAGACGGCAGTGCAGGTTGTTTCTTAGGAGACCGGGAGCAGAAGCTCCCTGACGCGACGGGAAAAATAGGCACACCCTCACTGCTGAAAATCGGATCCTGCTTGAGGAAAAGGTGATTATATGTGACGGAAGGGGTACTCCCCAACTCCGCGGACTCGTTTCTCACGCTACTCACCATCCCGGAGATCCCGATAGGTGAGACTCCAAAGCACCTTTATCGTCTACACAAAAAAAGCTAACCAAGTCCCGGAAATGCAAAGTACGGCCTTGAGACCGCAAATCTACTGCCCCGCGCGAATTGAGCCTTGACCCCTGAGGCCCGGCTTTTTTGCTGTCTGCCGCCTCATCCACTCTCCAATTCGCTGGCAGCAACATACTCGCCGGCCGAGGAATCCCAGGAAACGATGAGAACGTTCGGTTTGCAGCAGACCTGGCAGTCTTCCACGTAACGCTGCCGTCCTCCTGCAGACTCATCGACCACGATCTCATTCCACTCTCCACAGCCCGCGCACTGAAAACCCGCTGGAAACGGCATTGGCAATCTCTCGATTGAGCAGGTGTTCCTAGTCTATCGGAGGGAAGAGGTTTTGCGCTTCCTCCGGGGTCAGCTTTCGCACTTCGACAAGGGTGGAATAGAAGGTCGCCGCGCGACCCAGGTCGGTCAACCGCTCCGAGGTGAGGGCATTTACGTTGGCGCCCCCCATCGAGAACTTGTTCCAGCTCAGGCTTGCTGCGACCACGCCCGCCGGCACGCTGCCATCGATATGGGCTCGCAGGTGCAGTTTCCCGCGATCGTTGTAGACCTCAACCCAGTCGGCCTCGGCGATCTGCCGTGCACTCGCATCGCTCGCATGCATCGCCACCAAGCCAGGCGCTTCCATCTTCTGGTGACCGGGGAGGTTGGCGAAGGTCGAGTTCATATAGTTGTCAGCCTTGCGAGGCAAAAATTCGAGAGGGAAAGTCGCCGCATCGGCCCCTGCCCGCGATTCATCGGGTGGGCGAAACGTGGGCAGCGGATCCAAACCCTGCGCTTCGAGCGCGCTCGAATAGAACTCTGCTTTACCACTCGGAGTGAAGAAGCCACCCTTGGCGAAAGGAAATTCTTCCGCTGCGCGCACCCGGATACGCTTTTTCGTCTCCAACTCGTCGCGCGTAATGCCCATGAATCCGGAACCCTGGCCACCGAGTGCCTGGTCCATCATTTCGTCCACACCATCGCGGAAGCAGGATTCAGTAAAGCCCATGCGCTGTCCTAGCTGGCCAAAAAGCCAAACATTTTGTCTGGCCTCGCCCAGAGGAGCAATCGCCTGCTCCGACATCTGCAGAAAATAGTGCCCATAGGCGCCCTGCATGTCTTTGTGCTCAAGAAACGTGGTCGCCGGCAGCACGATGTCGGCATAGTCGGCCGTATCGGTAAAGAACTGCTCATGCACCACGGTGAACAGGTCGTAGCGCATGAGTCCCTGTACCACGGCGTTCTGGTTGGGCGCGATCGCCGCCGGGTTGGAGTTGTACACAAACAGGGCCTTCACCGGGGGTTCGTTCAGTTCGGTGAGAGCATGACCCAGGCGCGACATGTTCACGATGCGGGCCTGGCGGCCAAGCGGGCTCGCCATCATCAGATCGGGCCGTTCGAGCGCTGCTCCGTCCCACACAAAGGCCCCGCTCACAGAAAGTTGCAGCCCTCCGCCGAGCTGCTTCCACGAGCCGATCAGCACCGGCAGCATGCAGACCGCGCGGGCGGCCGCACCGCCATTCTGTGAGCGCTGTATGCCGTAGTTCGCGCGAATAATCGATGGTGTGCTGGTGGCATACTCGCGCGCTAACCGCTCAATATCCATTGTGGGGATGCCTGTCACGCCGGCAACGAACTCCGGCGTGTAAGGCTGCACATGTGTGCGCAGCGCCTCGAACCCAAGGGTATGATCGGCTACGTATTGCCGATCGTAGAGTCCCTCGTTGATGATCACGCGCATGAGGCCGAGGGCCAGGGCTGTGTCTGTGCCCGGGCGAATCGCGATATGCCAGTCGGCCACCCGTGCCGTGCGCGTACGGTAGGGGTCGATGACCACCAACCGCGCGCCGTTGCGCCGCGCTTCTTCAACAAACGGCCACAAGTGAACGTTGTTGCCGTGGATATTCGCGCCCCACGCGATGATGTAACGGGCATGGCGAAAGTGCTCGGGGTCAGTGCCAAGCTTCTTGCCGTAGACCGAAACCAGCGCATCGCCGCCCGCGGTCGCGCAAATGGTGCGGTCGAGGCGCGAGGCGCCCAGGCGATGGAAGAACCGGCGATCCATCGACCCGTAACCGAGCAAGCCCATTGTGCCGGCATAGCTGTAGGGCAGGATCGACTCCGGACCATGCTTCCGGCTTATGAAGTGTAGACGCTCAGCGATGGTGTCGAGCGCCTCGTCCCAGCTGATGCGTTCAAAGGCATCCGCCTCGCGGCCCTCGGGCATGGGCCCCTTGGGTGCGCCCGGCCGGCGCCGCATGGGATAAAGCAGCCGCGCAGGTGAGTAAACCCGATCGAGATACTTGGCCACCTTGCCGCAAAGAAAACCGCGCGTGACCGGGTGCGAAGGATCGCCCTGAACCTTGGTAGCCCGGCCAACCTCATCAATGGTCACCAGAACAGCACACGAGTCCGGGCAATCGTGCGAACAGACGGTATGAACGGTTCTCGCCGTGGCCATTAGCCCATTGTAGTAGCACCGGCGGTCCATGACCCTCTCAAACGGAAGAAGGAAAACCAAGCTGACGAATCGCCGAATTGCCACCGGTCCCGGTATGAAGGGTATAGGGCTACACGAACAGTCCCGTAGAGCCTGGCCTGAGTGAAGTCGAACGGCGACACCGAAGATTGCCCAAGACGGTAGTCCTGGGTGGAGCTGGAATAAGTCAATACCAAAGGCTGGAACAACTTTGGGTTATCTTCGATGCATGAAGACAATTGCGTCGCTCGATTCTTGCCCTGGCGCTGACGGCACAAGCGTAGACGCGTCTCCGGCAGAATCCGCCATCCGCCACGCACTCGACCAACAAGCAGCCGCCTGGAATCGCGGCGAGTCGAGACCTTTATGACGACCTACGAAAACTCGCCGGAAACAGCTTCGTGAGCGACAAGTGGAATACGGCTACGCCAACATTCTCGAGCGCTACAAGCCTACGCAACCCCGGCCGCGATGGGCAAACTAGCTTCACGCATCTCGCAATCAGGGTTCTCGACCCGCATTATGCGATCGCCACAGGAAACTTCCATTTGGAGCGAAGCAAAGAGGGAGGCGGAAATGCCGACGGAATCTTCTCGCTGCTTTGGAGCAAAGACGCGACCGGTTGGAAGATCATTCTCGACCACACCGGCCGCCTCAACTAGGGCTCAAATCTGCATCACTTCCCGCTCTTTATTGCGGCACATCTCTTCCATGCGCCGAATCTCATCGTCGGTAAGCTTCTGCATCTCTTCGAGTGAACGCTTCTCTTCGTCCTCAGAGATCTTCTTATCCTTGGCCGACTTCTTGATGAGATCATTGCCATCGCGTCGGATATTACGTACCGCGGTGCGATGGTCTTCGAGCGTCTTGTTCAGGTGCTTTACCACTTCGCGCCGGCGTTCCTCGGTCATCGGAGGAATCGGAATCCGGACAATCTTGCCGTCATTCTGAGGATTGAACCCCAGGTCAGACGCGCGCAACGCCTTTTCGATATCCGCAACGATGCTGGGGTCCCACGGCTGCACCAGGATCAGGTTGGCATCGGGGGCGGTGACCTGCGCCACCTGGTTCAGCGGGGTATCGGTGCCGTAATAGGGCACCTTGATCTGATCGAGCATATGAACAGATGCCCGGCCCGTGCGCGTAGAGGCGAGATTTGCGCGGAAATCGTCAACCGCCTTTTCCATCCGCGTCTTGAGTTGCTGTTGTGTATCTTTCAGGGCGGGAATACTCGCCATCACCGAGACTGCCATGTTCATCTTCCTCGATCGTTGAAAATTAAGTAAGCAGGGTTACACCCGTCGACGCCGCCTGCTCGCGCGCATGGTACGAGGAGCGCACCAACGGGCCCGACTCCACGTGCCGGAAACCCATACCGAGGGCCTCGACGCGCATAAAGTCGAACTCCTCCGGCGTGTAGTAGCGCGCCATAGGCAGGTGATCTTTGGATGGCCGCAGGTACTGTCCAATGGTCAACACATCCGTCCCAACGTTGGCCAGATCGCGATACACCTGCAGCAGTTCGTGCATCTCCTCGCCCAGCCCTACCATCACGCCAGATTTGGTGACCATGTGCGGGTCAACTTCCTTGGCATATTCCAGAAGGCGCAGTGTCCGCTGGTAGCGCGCGCCTGATCGCACTGCGCGGTAAAGCCGCGGAACGGACTCGGTATTGTGGTTCAGCATCTCGGGCCGAGCTTCGACCACGATGCGAATCGCCTCTTCCTGGCCCTGAAAGTCGGGCACGAGGACCTCAACCTGGCAGCCGGGCGCCTGGCGTCGAATCTCGTCGATGACCATGGCAAAGGCACGCGCGCCGCCGATGACATCATCGTCCCGGTTCACGCTGGTGATCACTGCATGTTTGAGGCCCAGAATCGCGACCGCTTCCGCCACGCGGCGCGGTTCGTCGAAGTCGATGGGGTCTGGCCGCCCTTTGGGTACCGCACAAAAGCCGCAGCGGCGGGTACAGGTATTGCCCAGCATCATGAAGGTCGCGGTGCGCTGGTTCCAACACTCGCCGATGTTGGGGCAATGGGCCGACTCGCACACGGTGTGCAGGTTGAGCGAGCGGGCAAGGCTCTTCAGATCGTGATAATTCTCGCCCACCGGGGCACGGGCCTTGAGCCAGGCGGGCTTGGGAGCGGGCCGCCACGGGCTCACGTCGATCTGGACAAGGTCGATCACGCAGATCACATTGTATCGGGTCACTGCCCTCAGCGGAGCCCGAGCCCTTTCACTGAAACTGAATTGTCATCGCAACCGGCAAGGGAGCGACTGGACCTATCTCGCACGTCATCGCAACCGTTGCTGTACTTCCGGCCGCACCAGATAAAGAAAGAACACGAGATTCACCGCAGCCATCACCACCCATTGCGGCTGGTGAAAGCGAAACAAGCTATAGCAGGCGAAACACATCGAAAGAAACGCCGCTGCCAACGTCAGGGCCCATCCCCACCGCCGCAACCGGATCAGCCCCAGGCCTCCCACCGCAAACACAGAACAAAGAACAAGCACTCCGGTGGGATAGTGATGGCTCAGTACGCCGGCAACCCCCATGACCGAAAGCGCCAGCATCCAGAGCGCGATCGCGGCTACACCGGGCAAAAGCTGACGGGCGGGGGGATCAGGTGTGTTGGATTCCGTCATAAGGTATGCAGGTAGGCCAGTAGATCGTCGAGCTCTTGCTGGTACAGTGTATTGCCGAACGCCGGCATCATGTTTCTTCCGTGCAGCAGAACCGCGGTCATACGATCGTCGTTGGCCGGCGCACCGCTAGGCAAATAAGGCTTGCGAAACAAGCCTTCAAGCCCGGGCCCATTCAAACCTTTTTCCGAATCAGCGTAATGGCAGCGCGCACAAGCACTCACGAAGATCTGGCGGCCGGCGGCCTCCTGGGGAGTGAACTCGCTTTCTGGTTTCCCCGGAGCCAGATGGTGACAGCCCACCGCGATCAACCCCAGACTGAACATCCAGGCGATCAACAAAAACCTATTCAAGAATGCCTTCTTATCCTTATGCGTAAATTGCAGTCAAAGCCACCCCGTTCTCAATTAGCCGCCGCAATTGCAGCCACGATCTTGTCCATGGCCATGCGATCCGCTGGGGGAGACGGCCGGTGGTCAGTACAAAGAATGGAGAATGCGACCATCTTCCCGCTGGCCGCAATGATGTAACCGCTCAGCGCGCGCGCTTCTCCCAGGGTGCCTGTTTTTGCGAAGACTTTACCGTTAAGCGCAGACTGTTTGAAGCGCCCGGAAAGTGAGCCATCCACGCCGCCCACGGGAAGCGAGGTACGGAACGCCTCGCCCCAGCTTTGCCGCGTCGCGTAGGCCAACAACTCCGTGAACGCTCGCGGCGTCACCAGATCCTGCACAGAAAGCCCGCAGCCGTCATAAAGCACAAAATCATCCGCGGAGACCCCGGCAGAAATCAGAAACTGGCGCACCACCCGCGTTCCTTCGAGCACTGAGCCATCGGTGCTTTCAAGCTTGCCCAGGGTGCGGAGAGTAATCTCGGCATGCAGATTCTGGCTTGCTTTATTGGTGACCACCAGGTCGTCACCCAGCGGGCCCGACACATGCGACGCGAGCAACGTCTGCCCCAGCGGGCTGGCCTGAATATTCGGCAGCGTGACCGTATGCAGCGTGATGGGTTGCGCCTGTACCGACAGAAAATCACTGGTATCGGTGCTCAGGCGATGCCGGGCCCGGGCGCCGCCGCTCACCTGTACTCCGCGCGCGATCAGCAGTTCCTTGAGTGAGCGCGCGGCGTAGTCGGCAGGGTCTTCGATCGCCAGCCCGGCATGGAGCCCCTGTTGCCCCAGCGGCGTGCGGCCAAACAGCCTTACTACCATTGCCCCCGGCGACCGTTCCAGACCCGGTTTTATGGGATCGCCCGGCGCGCTGGTGACGAGCGAATTTTCAAGGGTGTAGTAAGCCGTCGGCGGCAGCCATGAAGCAACCGCCGGCTCGCCTGCCTGGGCTGCCGGCATGGCATTGAGATAGACCTCATTGTCGTTCACGCTGAGCGCGGAAACCGGCGCACCGTAGCCCCACTGAAGGTCATCCCAGCTCCATCCGGCGCCATACCGCTCATAAAGAAACCATGTGTCGTCTCCAACGATGTCACCGGCAACTGAGCGGACGCCGCGGCGAACAATCTGGTCGGCCATGTCTTCCAGTGCAGCCAGGGGAGAACCAATGCGATCCGTCTTGATTCCATAAGGCAGCGTGCGGGCCGACATGTTCGCGTCGCCCACGCCGAAAATGGTGATGTTGCCGCGCAGCTCTCCTGTATTGCTGAGCGGAGCATCGCTCGTGACCAGGGTGGTGAAGGTGAGACCACTCGGCAGCAGCGCATAGGCTGCGGCGGTGGTGAACAGCTTGGCGTTCGACGCCGGGTTGAAGTACTGCCCCTCGTTGAGCGAGTAAATGGGACGGCCCGCGAGAGCAACCACCGAGATGCCCCAATGCGCCTGGTTCACTCCCGGGCCGGCGAGAATCTGAGCCACCGCCTTGGGTAAAGGCACTCTGCGCGCCACAGGGCGCTTGGGCGCCGCGACTCCGGCGGCAGGGATGAGAGCGCCAAGCAACAGCAGGCTGAGATAGGGGGAGCGCGAATGCATGTCTCTGCGCGGAGTTTACCTTACGCCGCCGGTCCTGAAATACGAAGGTCCTGAAATGCCCAGGTCCTAAAATGAAAGAGATGTCCTTCGCGATCCGTTCCCGTTACAAGTGGCAGTTGCGTACTCAATCCCTGCCCCTCGGCCAGCGGACCCTGATCATGGGCGTTTTGAACACCACGCCCGATTCCTTTTCCGACGGCGGCATGTTTCGCACTCATGCCGAGGCGATTGAGCATGGCCTGGCAATGTTCGATGAAGGGGCCGACATCGTCGACATTGGCGGCGAATCGACCCGGCCCGGCCAGCGCACACCTGTGGCCATTGCCGAGGAACTCGATCGCGTCCTCCCAGTGTTTGAAGGACTCTTACGGCATCGCCCGGGATCGATCCTCTCGATCGACACCTATCACGCCGCGACGGCAACGGCCGCGCTCCGCGCCGGGGCGCAGATCGTGAATGACGTAAGCGGTTTCTTGTGGGATGAATCGATGGCCCAGGCCTGCGCAGAGGCCAACTGTGGAGTCGTGCTGACCCACACCCGGGGCCGGCCGGAGCAATGGCGCACCTTGCCGGCGTTGGAACCAAACCAGGTGCTGCCTCTTGTGAAGCAGGAACTAAATCAACGGCTGCAGCATGCTTTAGCCGCCGGCATCGGCCACCAACGAATCGTCCTCGACCCCGGGTTCGGCTTTGGCAAGGTTCTTGAACAGAATTACAGCCTCTTGGCGCAGCTCGAACACTTGAAGGATCTGGGTCACCCGATCCTCGCGGGAGTCTCCCGCAAGGTCTTTTTAGGTAGAACCCTCACACCGCTCTTTAAAGGCGCGGATGCGCCGCTCGATCGAAGGAAGAATGCGTCATTAGCCGCTGCCACGGCTGCCATCCTGGCCGGAGCGCACCTCGTGCGCGTCCACGACGCGCGGGCTACTCGGGAAGCCGCCGCCATCGCCGACGCGTTGCTGGCAGCAAACGAAGCTCTGTCTTGACCACAACTCGCTTTGGCGCCCCCAAGGAGATGAAAATGCTGAGGGTGCCCCATACAAGCCTGCAGTTTGGCTTGTGTGGGCAACACTGTCCGCGCCTCTCACTGCAAGTACTGCCCCATCAATCGTCGTCCAGGCCGAAGTGGGGGGGACCGGCTGCTCGTTTGCCCCAGGTACCGATGGTGTGAACCGCCTTATCGAAGATCAGCCCTACTTCTGGCTTTCGCTGTCGCCAGAAACCTTACTGGCTTCAAAGCTCACAATCCGCCACTGCCCAGCGCGATTGCTATACACCCGCGTATAGCGATACCGTCCGCTGATGTCACGATCTCCGCTTCTTCCCACAAGGTCGGCCTTCGAAGTAACCACAGCCGTATCCCCATAGATCCGCACTTTTATGTCACTCAAATCGAGCTCAGAAATGTGCAGCGATCCACTGCGGCGCCGCGAAAGTTCGTCCGCTTTGGTTTCCAGCGTGCCATTGGCGCTGATGCCGAGGTAGTCATCCGCCAGCAGTTTATCCACCATGGAAACGTTATTGGTCAACTGGGCTTGCCGCCAGTCCAGTTCCAGTCCTTCAATTTCTTTGTGGGTAGGATCGCGATGGGGAAAGACAGCATGCGCTTGAGGAGTGAACCCAGCGAGCAATACGAGGGTCAGGGACAGTCTCCCGACTGTGCGTAGCAGCCAACGATACGAGGAAGGAGCGCGCATAGCGTACCGGGGATGTTAGTCCGCGTCCGAATACTCCGTCAAAATGGAAGCTCCAGACTGACAGTTTTCGCGGTTGAACGCAATGCCCCGGGGTCTGGACTGCGTCCAGTCAGGCCATTCTCGATCGGTCGGACGAATCATCTATCCTCTTGGATGCCGAGCGTCCGGTGATCACCCAAAAAGGTTAGACAACCGCCGTTAGATTCTCAGACTCCCGTTCACGTAGAAGCTGGAACAGCCCCGCGACCGCGAACTTCTTGAAGTGAGCGGTCGTGCGGTGGGATTCACTGGCCGCCCGGTCACGATACTGCTCGTAGATCACGACCGTATTCGGGTCGTCTTCTACGGTGTGAGGTACGTAGCTTACGCAGCCCGGCTCCTCGCGCGAAGCGAGTGCCAGTTGGCGCAGAAGATCGGCTACCTGTTCACGGTCTTCCGGGGCGAATCGCATGCGTACGATGTAGCTGACCATTATGCCTCTCACTCATATGAAAATTGGATATGAAAATTGATTGGGGCCAGGTTGCCCAACAAAGCACGCCCCGGCTTAGGTAAATTGCCTTTCAGCAGCCCCTCTCGCGGCTGAGGAAAATTCGTTGCCCTTTACGAGTGCATATACTCCAGGGCAGCCGAAAACCCAGGCAGGATCATGGTCTGCTCCCGGTCTGGGCCGGTGGAAACCATGCCAATCCGAGCACCCGACTCCGCCTCGAGAAAACGCAGATACTTCTGCGCCGCCTTGGGCAGCCGGTCAAAATCGGTAATGCCTTCCGTGGAAGACTGCCAGCCTTCCAGGTTGGTGTAGACCGGCTCGATCGCTTCAAATCCGCTTACGTCCGCGGGAATCGAATCGGAGATCTTGCCGTTCACGCGATAGCCCGTGCAAATCGGAATTTCGGCGAGGCTGTCCAGCACGTCCATCTTGGTCACCACCAGCCACTCCGTACCGTTGATCTGGTTTGCGTAGCGAAGCAGCGGTAGATCGAGCCATCCGCAACGCCGGGGCCGGCCGGTCACAGCTCCATATTCCTGCCCGCGCGCGCGCAGCAAATCGCTTGTCTCGCCAAAAATCTCGGTTGGGAAAGGCCCCTCACCCACACGCGTGACATAGGCTTTGGTCACGCCGATCACCGTACCCACGTTGGTCGGCCCTACACCGGTGCCGATGGTGGCGCCGCCCGCGGTAGCGGAAGAAGAGGTCACAAATGGATAGGTGCCATGATCGATGTCGAGCATCGTCCCCTGGGCGCCCTCGAACATGACGCTCTGCCCCTTGCGGATGGCGTCGTTCAACAGCGCCGCCGTATCGGTCACAAAAGGCCGGATCTGTTCGGCTGCCTCGGCATACTCGTCGTACATCTTGACCGGGTCGAGCGGACCGGTGCCGAACAGCGCATGGGCAATCGCATTCTTTTCGTTGCACGCATTCTCAATGTGGGTCTTGAGCAGGCTACGGTTGAGCAGGTCGATCACGCGCAGCCCGGTGCGATGCATCTTGTCTTCGTAGGCAGGCCCGATGCCACGGCTGGTGGTGCCGATCTTCTGCCGTCCGGGAGCATTCTCCGAGGCCAGTTCGATCATCCTGTGATAGGGCAAAATCACCTGGGCGCGATTCGAGACAAACAACTGTTCATCGATGTTGACGCCCAGATCGCGCAGCTTGCCGATCTCTTTCAGAAACGCCAGCGGGTCGAGCACGACGCCATTGCCGATGACTGCACGGCAGTCGGGACGCAGCACACCGCAAGGGACCAACTGCAGGACGAATTTCTGCCCCCTGATTATGACGGTATGACCGGCATTGTGCCCGCCCGCATAGCGCGCGACCACTGCAAATCGATCGGAAAGAACGTCGACGATCTTTCCCTTTCCCTCATCGCCCCACTGGGCGCCCAGTACTACCGCTGTCTTGGCTCGCATGTACTCCAATCAATTTCTTATGACGCGCTCTTTCCCGCCGGCTCGGCATTTGGACCGAACGCTTTGAAACCTGCGCGGGAGGTGCGTGGAAATGTGGCTGGCAAGTCTGGCATGACGGCACAGCTTGGACCGGCAACTGGATGATATAACGCCGCCGGGAACCGGCCAAGTGAGGAACTCCGCTCCCCGGCCTTAGACTGCGGCAGACCTTCGGGAGCCCGTCCTTTAAGGATGGGATAGCGCGAATCTTGATCGACAACTCGCCGGAATCAACGATCCATCTTTGCAGCAATGGCTCTGCGACAATGGCAGTCATAGCCATGCCCGAACTCCCAGAAGTTGAAACCATAGCCCGTGGGGTAGACGAGCGTATTCGCGGGGACCTTATCGACACCACATGGTTCAGCGAGAAATCCGAGCCCTTTAAGACTTCTCCGCAGGTCATGGCCAGCCGACTCACCGGTCAGCGCATCGACCGCGTTTATCGGGTGGGCAAACACATCATTTTCGATCTGGCCGATGGGGTGACGCAATGGAGCGTTCATCTTGGCATGACCGGGCGCCTTCTGGTCGCCGATCCGGCCACGCCGATTCCTCTGCATACCCACGGCATTTTGCATCTGGCTTCCGGCAGGGAGTTACGCTTTGTCGACCCCCGGCGTTTCGGTCGCTTGGCGCTGCACACAACGCGCTTCAAGGGCACCGGTCAGGAGCCGTTGACCATAACGAGCGACGCGTTCGCCGCACTTTTCCGCAAGCGCCGCACCCCCATCAAGGCTGCGCTTCTCAATCAGAAGATCCTGCATGGTGTGGGAAATATCTATGCGGACGAAAGCCTGTTCCGCGCCGGCATCCGTCCGCGCAGGATGGCGGGTCGCCTGAAGCGGGCGGAATTGGACCGTCTCCACAGTAGCCTGCAGACCGTTCTTTCAGAAGCCATTTTGTCAGGTGGCTCTTCGGTATCCGATTATGTGGATGCAGCCGGGATAGCCGGTTTCTTCCAACTTGAGCACCGGGTCTACATGCGCACTGGGCAGCCTTGCCTGGTATGCGGCGCCCCGATTCACCGTATCCTTCTCGCTGGCCGCGGAACTCATTATTGCCCCCGCTGCCAGCACTAAAACCCGCCCAAGGGGCTAAAAAACTGCTGAGGGTGCCCCATACAAGCCAGCCGTCGGCTTGTGTGGGTAACTCTGTCCGTCTCACCGCAAGGACTACCCGGAACTGTCATCCTGTCCACGGGGAGTACCGTATTCCACGCTCACCAACCGCCACATTTCTATGGATTCCAGAATAGTTCAAACGGGGATGCTCCTATAAACCGGAATCGCGAGCCTGTAGAGAAAATGTAAGTTGTTGATATTGCTAAGGTTGGAAAACGGCACGTCAACTGCAATGTATGCGGGTAGCCAGCGACGCACGCGGCTCCGCATAGAAGCGTGAGTCCGGCGCCTCAGATCCGGCGAGCAGAGCCAAGGTTCTACGAGAGCCAGCCGCAACCGGAGCTTTACATCCCGCCGACACGCTTGTGTCGGGGGATCTTTGGGAGGCCAGTGATTGGCCATTGTCAAGAAAAGCCACTTATCCGTGGCTTTTCCCTTTGCCGGCTGTTCTTCGACCACGCTTGCTGCTCACACCTGGCCCGAGCGTAAACTGAGTTTGAACTCAAGCTGTACCGAATAGCACTTGCTCTTGGCCCGACTATCTGTGTATTATCGGTCTTGCCTATCGAGCGGCTGTAGCCAGATTTCAGATGTGAGTCAGGCTCGCCGCAATTCTCGAGAGTCAACAGAGTTTTTCTGCCGCCTCGCACCTGCTTGCCCAAGTAGCGATGGTCGTCGCTGGGTCAATCAATAGCGGTATAGAGAAGACCGGTAATTTGTTTGAGAGAACAAACCGTACGTTCCACCCCGAATCGTACCTTTTGGATAAGTTCCCTTTGATGACGTGGGTTATGGCTACTGGCCATCGACCAAGTGGAAACATGAGTTGCAGCCAATCTATGCCTTCCCGGCGCACGCCGGGGTGGGGGCGCCTGAGCGAACTGCAACAACCGCCAACGCACCGGGATGTGCATGCATGACAACTGAGCAAAACCAACCCCAGGCGCAGCCGTCGGCCCAGCCCGCGGGGCAGAGTGAAGGGCAAGGGCATCGTCGCCGGCGCCGCAGACGTAAGGGATACGCCAACAACCAGGCGAAGAACAACGCCAACCTGGAGCCCGGATCCGGGACCGGTCAGCCCCATTCCCAGAAAAAACCAGCCAAAGCCAAGTCTTCCAACCAGGGCCGTTTCGCCAACAAGAACGCGAACGGCGGACATGGCAATGGCCACGGAGCCGCGAGCAACGGGCACGTTGGGAACAACGGCGGTGGCGGACGACGCAAGGGCAAGCAGCGCAAACAGCAGACCTTTGTCGGTCCCATGGATCATAGCTATCGAGTGGTCAACGGCAACACCGCCGATGCGCCTCAATCCACGATGGATTTCCGTTCCAACGGTCATTCTCAGAACGGGCACTTCCAAACCGCTCACTTCATGGAAAATGCGCCGAGAGACCCCGTCGTGGTTCCAGTCCGCGAAGACGCGCCCGTTCGCATTTACTGCTTTATCGAAGACCTGTTCTTCCTGGCCAAGATTCAGGAAACCGCCCGCAAAGTGGGCGTGAAGGTCGCTTTCGTGAAAGCCGATAAAGACATCGTCTCGCGCCTTGCAGATGTGCCTGAAGGCAGTCGCCCTTCACTGATCGTGTTTGACCTGAATAACGTCAACGCCAAGCCCCTTACTTTGATCCCGCGTCTCAAGAGCAAAATGAAACGTGGAACCTCAGTGATCGGATTCTTGTCTCACTTGCAGGGAGATTTGAAAGCAAAGGCTATGGAAGCCGGCTGCGACATGGTCATGCCGCGCTCCGCATTTTCCCAGAACCTGCCCAATTTGTTGCGTCGCCACGGACTGGACGAAGAGATCGAAGCAGTCGAAGCCTAACCTGCGTGTCTCACGGACATCGTGTCCTGGCTTCTTCAACCCAGATGGCCATCACGGACAGCAGATCGGCGGGTTCCTCACATCTCTTGCTGTTACGAGATGTGGGCTGCCGCGGAAACAACGGAAGTGGACGGGCTACCTCGCCGCAGCGGGCTACCTCGCCACAGCGAGCTTTAGCCCGTCCATAAATACCCGAATCGAATCCGGCTTTAGCCGCTGAGAGATCAGCCCACGGGAATCGCCTCTCCACCGAAGCGACGTGGAGCGCTTGGCCTGAGCGAATGGCCAACCCTCAAACCGCCGTCAATCCTCCATCGCACGCATAAAGCCCACCCGTGCAATAAGACGAATCTTCTGACGCAAGAAACACGGCAATGCCCTCCATATCGCAGGGCAATCCCAAGCGCCCCATCGGCACCGCTTCGCGATATTCTTCTCGTGTTTTCTCCCGGCTGAGCAAAGGCTCATTCATCGGCGTATCCATCGTGCCTGGAACCACCATATTCACGCGAATCCCATCGCGCGCATACGCCGCCCCCATGACACGGGTGAGCCCAAAAATCCCCGCCTTGCTCGTGCTGTAAGCCGTCAGATTCGGTGCGCAGCCCACCATGCCGGTAGGAGATCCGGTATTGATGATGGATCCGCCACGTTGCTTGAGCATGAAGGGAATGGCGTGCTTGGCGCATAGAAACGTACCCTGCAGATTCACGCGCATCACCTGATCCCAGGTTTCGAGCGAAAGTTCGTGGGCTCGCACATCCTGCTCGTGAAACAACACAGCCGCGTTGTTGTAAAGAATGTCGATCCGTTGAAACTCAGCCACTGTGGTTTCAATCATGGCGGCCACTTCGCGCTCTTCCGCTACGTCGGTGCAAACAAAAATCGCGCGTCCGCCATCTTTATGAATTTGTTCGACGACGGCAATCCCATCGCTGACGTTTCTGTCCGCTACTACGACCACTGCACCTTCGCGTGCAAACCGCTTGGCCACCGCGCGTCCCAAGCCAACCGCTGATCCGGTGACGATCGCTACTTTTCCCGAGAGTCTCATGTGTCCTGTCTGTACTGGCATGAGCTTTTGGGCAAGTAACCGCCCTCTGCTCCTCAGAAGACTATTCGACTTGCGTTCGGGGAGTCTCTGATATTCAGGCGAACTTTTTGTTGCAGCACCACGATTCCGCAGAGCGCGTGGCTACTACCGAGCGGCGCTCATGGCGCGTCACACTCCAGACAAGTGACGAAGCCCTACCCCCTGAACGGGGGCTGGACCGGTACCCCCCCCGATAAGGAAAAAGGCTTTGTCAAGTGCAAAGATATCTTGAGCGGTGCGGAGCACCGCTTGCTTTCGAAGAGTTTTTTGGAGAGCAAGAGCCCTTGCAAATCAAGTAAAAGCATTCGAAGGATTCCATTTTCAATCCATGTACGCCGGCGCGAGCCGTCGTTTCGAATATTAGGTTTCGAATATTAGGGGCACCCGTCCAGGGGGTTGGGCTTCGTTATTTTTCTCCAATCCGCGCGCGTGACGATCAGCAATTAAAAATTAAACAGCGCCTGGAAGTTGAAATCTCTCACCGCAGATCCATGAGAGAAAAACCCGGTCGCCAACTGTGTCGACTTGCCGAAGAACGGTGAGTCTGTCGTTCCATCCGGCGGCCCTCCCAGCGTTCCATTCGGCGGCGCCACGTTGACCACGTTGAAGATGTTGTGGGTAAAAGCACTCAGCGTGATGCTGTAGCGGCGATCCACGCGCGTGCTGGGGCCACGAGGGCCGCCACCGGTCCCGCCTAACCCCATCCCCGGCATCCCATGTCCGCCTCCCCCCGGGCCACCACCGCCTCCCGCGACAGCACCCTTACCGCCTTCCACCTTGGGCCCGACGCCAAAGCTCTTGGCCACGCGCAGATTCATGGCGAACTGCACAGGACCATTTCCGTGATTGATGGGGATGAGTTGCGCACCGGCAGGCGGCGTGGGACTGACGTCAAAGTTGCCGTACCTGGTTTGATCTACGTTTGCCGGATTGGAGAGCGATGAGGCATAGACGGGGCGATCGTTAAAGAACGAATCGCCATTCGTATCCTGGTTCAGCTGGATATTGAAGGGAGCGCCCGAAGAGGCACTCAGGAAAGGGCTGATCCTGAATCCATAGGGAGCAGAGTAATTTGCGAACGCGAAGACACGATTGCGGACGTCAAAGAACTGGCGGCCATAGTCCTGCATGATGTTGTACTGGTTCGACGGGTGATAGCCACTACCCCCCGTGTCGCTATTGGCCTTGCTGTAGATGTAGAAGCCGGTGAAGGTCAGTTTGCGGCCCGCGGCAACATTCAGATTCAGAAAAATCTGATTCTCTTTGAAGACCGCCAGCGAATCGTACTCGTAGATGTTGCATGGCGTACCCGCCGGCGCACCGATGGGATTCGCGGGACATAAGCCGGAACCGGGCCGCGCACCGCCGGGCATGGGGGCGTTGACGTTGCGCGAAAGGAATTGATGAATTCCGCGTGAGTAAAGATACGTCGCCGATACGCTTATACTCTTGTTGACCTGGTGCTCGATGCCCGTACCCGTCTCCGTGATGGCAGGCGCATTCAGGCCGGGTTGCGCGCGATAGAAAGTCGGCAGCGCCGTCGACTCTTCCAGCCCGCCGTCAGAAGGCGCTCCGTTTGGGTTGGGCTGAATGGTTTGCACCTGCCCGGTTTGATCCAGGTTGTAGCGGTTGGTGTTGAGCAGCAGATCATACGTAAAGCGGTTGTAGAAAATGCCGTAGCCGGCGCGTAACACCGTCTTTGGCTGTTTTCCGCCCGTGCCTATGCCATAGGACACAGCGATGCGTGGAGCGAAGTTGACCGCGTTGGCGAGGTGGTTTTGGGTCTCGAAACGGAGCCCGTAGCTGACGGTGAAATTGGGACGTACTTTCCAATCGTCTTCCGCATAAAGGCCCAGGTCCGTGATGCTCGCTGTTTGCGTTGTTGCACCCGTTGTAATGGAGAATTGGCTGGGCTTGTTCGCGAGGTAGCTATTCACATTGGAATAGGTGTAGGTTCCTTCAAAGTTGGCATTGGAAAAATTGGTGTCTTGCACGTTGCGCAGCCGGCCACCGAAGCGAATGTAATGCCTGGTGAGGGCCAGCGAAGCATAGTTCTGGAATTCGTAGTGAATCTGCGTATCGCGGCTCTTGCCCTGTGGGCTGCCACCCCCTTGAAAATTCTGCAGAACATTGATCGCGGGCGCAACCAGCTGCGGGGTCTGATCGCTTTCATCGTGAATGTATTGGAAGCGAGTGTTGTTGACGAACTTCGTGCCGTATACCTGGCTGTCACTGATCTGAATTCTGTTTTCGACTTCGTTGGTGTTGTAGCCCTGGCTCGGGAGCACGAAGCTGCCGACGCCGCTGTTCGTCCGCGTGTCCTGGTAATAGCCGTAGCGCACAGTGAGCGTCTGGCTCGGCGTCAACTGGTAGTCGATACGCGGACTAAAGTCGTTACGCGTTTGTGGGTAGGGAACGGCCAGACTGCAGAGCGTGCCCGTGGTCTCGTCGCACGACTCCATTGAGCGGGCCGCAGGTGGCTGGATCGGGCACGTAGGGAACGTTCGCATGGACGATGCTGTTGTCCTGAATATTGCGCCGGTCGAAGTTGACGAAAAACGAAGCCCGCTTGCCCAGCGCTCCGCTGACGTTCCCGTTGTATTGCAGCGTGTGATAAGGGGGTTGGTTCTGGGCGAAAGGGTTAGCGGTATTAAAGGCGGAAGCGCTGGCATTGACGAACACCTGGCCGTGCAGCTTGTCGGTGCCCGGCTTGGTGAGGATCTCCACGCGCCCATATCCCGGCGTGTCGTATTGAGCAGAAAAAGGATTCTGGTTGATGATGATGGCGCGAATTGCCGACTTGGGCGGAAGCTGACCGCCGGTGAATCCGTCGATATAAATCTGTCCGCCGCTCGGGCCCGCGGCCGGGCCGGCCAGTGCGGTGAGTTCGTTTGACAGTTCATCCGGATCGTCCGACAGGGCATCCAGATCTTTGCCTGTAAGCACCACGGCGCTTACATTGCTGTCCGGGTCGACGCTCACCCCGGGTGTGTCGCCAGTGACCTGAACTTGCTGCTCTTCCATTTGAATGGAAAGGGAAATATTCAGCCGTTCTGACTGGCCAGGGGCGATCGTGACTGGCGGCGAAGTGAAGGGAGAAAAACCCGTGGCTTGCACGGTGACTGAATACTGGCCGGCCGGAAGTCCGGTGATGGAGTACTGGCCGGTCGCATCGGACGTGCCGGTGCGGCTTACGCCCGTTGTCGAGGTAACGGTGAGAGATGCCTGCGGAATCACGGCGCCGCTGGGGTCCGCGATCTGACCGCGAAGCGTGCCTGTTCTGGCGGACGCCGGCGTTTGCGCCGCGGCCCTTTGTGTGGTGGGCGCACCTGCTGCAACACAGAGCAGGGCGGTCAGGCAGAGAGCGAGCGATCGGTTCAAGAGTTCTCCCCAAGGTGTATGTAAATCGTTTCGTGCGGATCGTGCTTCGGCGGAGTTCATGCCGTATTTCGAGTGAGAGTTACCAGAGGTGATACCGACGCTTGGGTGCCCATCCTTCGCTCTTTTTGCGAAGGGCGAGCACCGGAGGAATTAGATGCGAGCTTTTGTTTAATCCATGCCCGAACGCAGGCAACGAGTTCAAGCATGGGATAGCTGTCCTATTGCGGCCGGTCGCGCAACATGGATATCGTCGTTACTATGGGCCTTCTCCACCGCCGCCTTCGCCGCCCAGGTTCCAGGCAGAAAGCATCGCCTGGCTTCCACTGGTTGAGGCCTGCAGCATGGGTTCGACACCGGCGACCACCGTGATGGCCGTGTTCGCGTCGGGAGTTTGTCCCTGGTTTGCCACGACAATCACCATGTTGCCCTTTTGCAGATCTTTCAACGTGATGGAGGGCGACTTTTCCAGTAACTGCTGAAAGTCTGGACCAGCGCCGGATCCGAGCCCGTGACCGGTGCTGCCTGCTGAACGGTCTGCAGCCGGGGCTCCCGCCGGTGCAGGGTTCGGAGCCGCGTCCGGCTGAGGCGCGGAGCCGGATGCCGCCGGGGCTGCCTCGGGGCGTTTTCCGCCTCCGCTCAGCCGTTGGGCGATGCGCTGGGCCACCGCGGGGTCAAGCTTTTTCAATTCGCTGTCGGAGCTGATGCTGATGACCACTGGCTTCTTCGTGGTTGAGTCATTCACGGTAAATGTCGAAGCGCTGGTGTTCACGCTGACGATGGCGCCGGCAATATTCTCAAACCGTCCGCTCACAATTTCCGCTGCTTCGAGCGTTGTGCCGTCCGCACTCCTGGTCCCCCGGGCGCGCAACTGATCGCCGGACTTGATCCGGTCGAATGTTCCCGTCACCGCCTGGTCGAATTTGACGGAACCTGGGGCGTAGCGCCGAAGGACGGTAGCCGATGTCGCGTGAATCACTTCCGTGCGGTTGCCACCGGCTCCCAGAGAAACCGTAATGGTCGAAGCCGCCGGATCGACCGCCCTCACCACGCCTCCAATCCCGTTTTTCTGCCAGTCTTCCCGTTCCCGCTCCTGCTTCTGGGCGATGTCGGCGCCCTTGATCGCAACCAGCATGGTAGCGGCGAGCGATTTGCCGTCGGCGTCGGTGGCGCCACGCGCCATCACACGATCTCCGGTTTGCAGATCTGTGAGGCTGAACGGGCTGGCCCCGGCAAGAGTCTTTTGGCCGGGCTCAATGCGCAGCAGCCGCGCATCATCCTGCACGGTCACCTGCATCGTGGCGCCCGCGTCGCTCTTCACGGTGATCGCCTTGCCATTCAGCGTTTGTACGGTTCCCAGAAATGTGACAGGCTTGGCGGGGGCTGCGGCGTCCTGAGCCTTTGCCCCGAGCGGCAGGAGAGCCGTGAAGAGCATCGCAAATAAAGCCCGCCGCAAAAGCGGTATCTGGGATCCCGTCGGATGCTGCTGCGTCGTTGTTTCTGGCATCGTTCGCCTCGCTTGCGTTCTATTGTCCATGCCCTTGCCGTTCATAACCAATGCTCAGGCTTAGCGCCTTAACTCATTATGAAGAGCGGGCCACAAAGGAGCGTTGGGGTGCAGTGACGCCACCAACCAGCACCCGCGCCGGCCACTCCAGGCCGACATTCGGCTGGGTGGTCTTCACCTTGAGGGGGCTGTAACCCAGTCTTCGCTGTAGAGACGAACGTCAGCTCGTATTTGTTCTGCAATTTGTTCTGAATATCGGAGAGAAATGGCGCAAAAGAAACTGGGTTCCCCGACCCTTCCAGGTACACCTTGCCGCCAGTTTAGGAAGAGACCCGGGTCAGGCAGTTCTGGCCGCCATCCGTTACCAGCTCATTCTGGTCCATCCGTCCCGCCCCCGGTAATAAATGGAGTAGACGATCACGCCCGCTTATTAGCGCATGGGTGATCGCCGCCTGTAGATAGGGGATTCTCGGGATCGTACCGGCCACCGGAGTAGCGGTCGACACCATCGGTGACCATAATGACCTCTCGCCGGGACATTGCTGTCGGTTCCTGGCCAGTTTTTGATCGGATCGGAGAGGCAAAACCAGGGACTGCCGTTGATACCCAACGAACCGATCGGAAGCCGGAGTGAGTTGGCCGCTCGATGCTAAGCCCACTGATCTTCTTCATGGTTACCCTGATTTCCGGCTCTTCACTTCTTGCTTTTGGGTCGCTGAGCATGCGCCTATAGGACGGCAGCCGGGTGGGAAAGGTTCGACTCGGGCAAAGAATACTTGGACCATAGCGACCCCCCGCTGGTAACTGAGCGATCGCTGAAAAATAGAGGACGTGCCGCGCGGCAGAGCGTAAATTCAGAGTACATCGAGATACCTCTTGGTTCCCCCTTGAACATGCCCGCTCGACAGAAGACATGACGGCGTTGTTTGCAACCCAGCCACGCATCTCCATTCCCCTTGGCGTTCTGGTTTGGAATCGTCTCTGCAACAGGAGAAAATAGCCGTCATGAGCGATCTTCAGATGACGCCTCCCCCGGTTCCGGTACAAGTAGAGCGTCCGCTCTGCGTCGACTTGGACGGGACGCTGGTCAAATCGGATACGTTGGTCGACTCGCTGATGGCCCTTGCCCGTCAGCATCCGGCTGCTTTTCTGCGCGCGCCGTTCTGGGTTTTGCGCGGTGAGGCTCACCTCAAGGCGCAGGTCGCCTCTCTGGTCACTCTCGATGTTCTGCACCTGCCGTATAACCGGCCTCTGCTCGATTACTTGCGAGAAGAACACAGCACGGGGCGCAAACTCTACCTTGCCACGGGGGCTGACCGGACGCTCGCGGAGAGAATCGCAGCGCACCTGGGCATATTTGAAGAAGTGATGGCGAGCGACGGAGCCGTGAACCTGACAGGAAGCAATAAGCTGCAACACCTGGAGCAGCGGTTCGCAAACTTCGACTACATTGGCAACTCGCTCCCTGATTTGCCTCTTCTGCAGTGCGCACAGCACGCCATGCTTGCCAACCCTCACAGCCGGTTGACCAGCGCGCTCAAGAGCCGGCGGATCAACGTAAGCAGAACCTTCGAGGACCGATCCTCGGCTGTGGCCGCTCTAGCCAGGGCTCTGCGCATTCATCAATGGGCAAAGAACCTGCTCGTTTTTCTACCTCTGCTCCTGGCCCATTCCCTGAATCTGAAATCCTTGCTGATTGCGCTCGCAGCCTTTTTTTGCTTCAGCTTTACTGCCTCGGCTACCTACATCATGAATGATCTGCTCGATCTGCAGACCGATCGGCGGCATCTGAACAAGCGTCGCCGTGCTTTTGCTTCTGGCGATTTACCCGTAGCTACCGGACTGGCCATCTCTGCTCTCCTGCTCGTAGCGGCTCTGGTAACGGCTGCCCATCTGCCGCGCACGTTTCTGATTTACCTGCTGCTCTATCTCGTGACCACGCTGGCCTATTCGCTGGCACTCAAGCGGGTCGTTCTGGTCGACGTGATCATCCTGTCGAGCTTGTATACCGTCCGCATGATGGCGGGTTCCGCGGCCACGCATACTCCGGTCTCTCCCTGGCTCGCGGCCTTCTCTGCTTTTCTGTTTCTCAGCCTGGCCATGGTCAAACGCTTCAGCGAATTGCAGAATTTGCATGCCCGCGGCGTGCACCCAACCAATGGCCGGGGCTATCTCTTAACCGACATCGAGCAGTTGCGTAGCTTTGGTAGCTCCAGCGCCTATGCCTCCATTGTGATCTTCGCGCTCTACATCAGCGGGCACGATGTGGTGGCGCTCTATCATCGTCCTAACCGTATGTGGCTCATCACGCCGCTGCTGATCCTGTGGGTAAGCCGTGTCTGGCTGCTTGCCTCGCGTGGTGAACTCGATGAAGATCCCGTTGTGTTTGCGCTGATCGACCGTATGAGCCTACTGATTGGCCTGGGGGTCCTGCTGATTGCCTGGTCGGCGCTTTAGATCCTTTTCTCCTGGTGTATACCGAGGAGAGTGTCCCATATCCCGTTTAACCGCGCGAGAAAGATATTTGAACTATGTCCCCCACCCCCGTACGGCCAGAATTTGAATCCTGGGGCCGCTACCCCAGGCTCTACGCGGAAGTGCAGCCCCTTTTCTGGAAAGAAGAGTTTCCTCCCGTAAAGCCTTCCAGCGGGAAAATGCTCGCTGTAGGCATGGGGCGCAGTTACGGTGACGTTTGCCTGTTGCAGAACGGCACCCTGTTGCGCACGCCCGGCCTCGACCGCCTGATCGCATTCGATCCTCAAACCGGACTCTTGCGCTGCGAAGCGGGTGTGACTCTGGCGGCGATCCTCGATTTTGCTGTGCCTCGTGGATGGTTCCTGCCGGTCAGCCCCGGCACCAAGTATGTAACCGTTGGCGGAGCGATTGCCAATGATATTCACGGCAAGAACCACCACGTAGCCGGTACTTTCGGCTGTCACACACCAGCCTTCGAGTTGGTGCGGTCCGATGGAACGCGCGTGGTATGCAGCGCCAGGCAGAATGCCGACTGGTATGCCGCGACCATTGGCGGCATGGGCTTGACCGGCATGATCAGTTGGGCCGATCTCCAGTTGCGCCCCATCGTTTCCCGACGAATCAAGCTGCAATCCACAAAATTCGTAGGCCTGGAAGAGTTTGTTTCCCTTGCGCAAGCCAGCACCGGTGCGGAATACACAGTAGCCTGGATCGATTGCGTTTCCCAGGGACGCAACTTTGCCCGCGGCATCTTCATGCAGGGAGAGCATGAGGAAACCACCGGCCCGCTCACGCCTCTGGCGAAGCCGAGCGCAACCCTCCCCTTCGATATGCCTGCATTTGCGTTGAGCCGGTTTACGGTGGGCGCGTTCAACACCTTCTACTATCACAAGCAGATAGGCAAACACCGCCATGCGCTGGTTGACTACGAACCATTCTTCTATCCGCTCGATCGCGTTCTGCAATGGAATCGCCTCTACGGCAAACAAGGGCTTCTGCAGTTTCAATGCGTGCTGCCGTGGGAGGTCGATTCGATGGGCATGATTCGGATACTCAAGGCGATCGCCGCGTCGGGGCTCGGCTCATTTCTGGCGGTGATTAAGGCGTTCGGCGACGTGGGCTCGCCGGGAATGATGTCGTTTCCCATGCCGGGCATCACACTGGCTCTCGATTTTCCCATTCGTAAAGAAGTCAGCTTCGACCTTCTGGACACGCTGGCGGATATCACGGCTGAGTGCGGTGGCCGCATGTACCCGGCGAAGGATGCATGCATGAGCCCCGCTCACTTCCAGCAGTTCTATCCCCAATGGCAACAGTTTGCCGGCTACATCGATCCCGCGTTCAGTTCCGGCTTCTGGCAACGGGTAACTGGCCTTGATTAAGCGCGATCCTCTCTATCCCTCGAGCGTGCTGGTGCTGGGAGCCACTTCGAGCATTGCCATTGCAACCATGCGCCGGCTGGCTGCACCGCATCGGCATTTCATGCTCGTGGCACGGAATGCGGACCGGCTCACGGCGGTGGCACAGGATCTCTCCACACGAGGCGCGAGTACCGTCGATACGTGGGTGATGAACCTGGACGATACCCATGCTCACCCGGAGATGCTGGCAGCGGCCGCACAGCGGTTGGGCCGGATCGACCTGGCACTGATCGCGCACGGCGTGCTGGGCGATCAGCGGGCAGCCGAGGCGGATTTCGATGTTGCCGCAGCCATTCTGCACACGAACTTCATGTCCGCCGTTTCATTGCTCACCTGGCTGGGAAATCATTTTCAGGCGCAGCGCTCGGGCACGTTGGCGGTCATTTCTTCGGTGGCCGGCGACCGCGGCCGCAAGAGCAACTACGTTTATGGCGCGTCGAAAGGAGCGCTCAACGTGTTTCTCGACGGACTGCGCAATCGCATCGATCGCGACGGCGTGCAGGTACTCACCATCAAGCCTGGATTCGTAGCCACACCCATGACAGCGCGCGTGCCGCACAACGCGCTGTTTGCTTCGCCCGATCAAGCGGCCGCCGGCATCCTGAAAGCCGTGGAGCGAGGGCGCGATGTGGCGTATGTGCCCTGGTTCTGGGCAGGGATCATGGCGCTGGTGCGCAACATCCCTGGCTTCCTCTTCAAGAAGATGAATATGTAGCTGTAACAGAATTAGGGTGATGGGGATTTTCCACCGCCAGCAGTTCTGCGTCCCGGGGACAGCGGTTCTGGGAGATGGTGGAAGCATTCGAAGAGGCTTCGCCTCATCGTGTTTAACCCATGTACGCTGGTGCGAACGAGGGGCACCCGTCCAGGGAGGGGCCTCGTCCTATGCCTAAACCGCGATTGCTTACTGCGGCGAACTGTTGCTTCCGGGCGCCGGCGCAGGTTGGGTGCTGCTCGGTCCCTTGTAGATCATCGGAATATGCATCGGCAGCGCTGCGTCACTATGCTTCGCCACTTTCGCCTTTTCCTGGACATCCCGTTTCGTGTCCTCAGCCACAACCGTGCGTTGTGAATTGAGGCAGAGCCAATTGCTGCGGAGATGCTCGAACACATGGGAGAAGATGCCCTTCTCGCGGAGCGGCCCCTTTTCCGACTTCCACGTCAACACGTACGTGCCGTTCACGATCGCAACGTCGCCTACAAAGCGGACACTGACCACCTTCTGCTCCAGGGAATCAATCGCGGAATTCTTTGCCAACAGAAGCGCAATCTGCTGATTCCTTGTAGTCACGTCGCCGCTGGCCGAGATACCAATGAACTGGGGGGCGAGTACCAGTTCCATTGCATACTGGTCACGCTTCGTGACCGCATCGCTCCACCGGTCCTCCACCGTCTGCATTTCTTTGAATGCAGGCGGTGCAACGGCGTCTTTTGCTGCTTGCTGGGCAAAGACATTCCATGCCACGCATGCGTGACACAGCAAAAACAAGCAAAATCCGATCCTTGAATTGGTCATAAGCATTCTTCCTTTAATCATAGCGTTCCCGTGCGATGCGGGCCCTGTTGTCCACATTTGCACTCTTTGTCTATGGACGCTTGCAGCCGCCGGTTGTGCCCTAAACTGAGCAGGGAGTTTCCTGATGGCCACGTTTTCTGATGTCGGGTTAGACCGCGGGCTGCCCGCCAGCGTAGAAGCGGAGCGTTCGATTCTGGGCGCCATCCTGCTCGACAACTACGCCTATAACGAGGCGGCGGCACGGCTTCGTTCCGATGATTTCTCTCTCGATTCGCACCGGCGCATTTACAGCCGCATGGAAGAGTTGATCAACGCGAATCGCGCCGTCGACATCGTGACGCTTTCCGAGGAACTGGCCAAGCGCAAAGAAGTCGAAGCGGTGGGCGGCGTCGCCTACCTCGCGTCGCTGACCGAGGGTTTGCCGCGCCGGCCGAGTATTGAAGAGTATGTCCACATCGTCAAGGACAAGTCGCTGGCCCGGCAACTGATCAACATTTGCAACTCGGCGATCACCCGGGCAGCTGACCAGAGCGAAGAAGCACTCATGGTGCTGGATGCCGCCGAATCCGACCTGCTCGAAGTGTCTGAGCGCGGTATCACGCGCGGCTTTGCCGGTATTCCTGAAATTGTTCGCGACTCCTTCGGGACCATCGATAACCTCTATGCCCAGCAGAAAGAAGTAACCGGACTGGCCACGCATTACACGCAGTTCGACAAGATGACCAGCGGCCTGCAGAAGTCTGACCTTGTCATCATCGCCGCCCGGCCCAGTATGGGTAAGACAGCGTGGGCCATCAATATCGCCGAGAACGCGGCGGTACGCGATGGCAAGGTGGTCGCAGTCTTCTCGCTCGAAATGTCGAAGGAGTCTTTGCTGCGACGCATGCTGGCCTCGCAGGCCCTGGTTTCCATGCAGAAGATCCAGACCGGTTTTATTCCCAAGGCGGATCGCGGCAAATTGATGGAAGCCCTGGATCGGCTGGCGGAGGCGAAGCTATTTATCGACGACACGCCGGCCATCGCGCTCTCTGAGATGCGAGCCAAGGCGCGGCGCCTCATGCGCCAGCAGCGCGGCCTCGACCTCATCGTGATCGACTATTTGCAGCTTATGACGGCATCGAGCTCTGGCGTGAGCGGCAAAAAACATGAGAACCGTACCCAGGAAGTCAGCGCCATCTCGCGTGGGCTCAAGGCATTGGCCAAGGAGTTGAAGGTTCCGGTCGTTGCGCTCTCACAGCTCAGCCGCGCCTCCGAGCAGCGCGGCGGCGATAAGAAGCCGATGCTCTCCGATCTCCGCGAATCCGGCTCGATCGAGCAGGATGCCGATGTGGTTGCCTTTATCCATCGTGAAAGTTACTACAACCGCGACGAGAATGGGGAAGCTGACCCCAACTCGGAAAACAAGGCAGAAATCATCATCGCCAAGCAGCGCAATGGCCCGACCGGATCCGTGTTTCTCGCTTACATCGCGGAGTGCACGCGCTTTGAAAACCTGGCCTTTGGTGGCGGTCCTGGAGAATACTAAGCTGTTTACCCGTCCCCTCTGGGCTGAGATCGGCAAATCCGGGCTGCTTGCCAACCTTCAAAAGCTGCGCCATTTGGCGGGGCCGCAGGCCGATGTGATGGCGGTGGTCAAGGCCAACGCCTACGGGCACGATGTGCTGACGTGTGCTCCGCTGCTGGCCAGCGCCGGCGCCGAGTGGCTGGGAGTGACCTCCGCGGCAGAAGGTCAAGCGGTACGCGCCGTCTGTCCGCACGCGCGCATCCTGTTGATGTCTGGCATTTTTCCCGGAGAAGCCGATACCGTCATCGATCAGAAATTGACCCCGGTGGTGTGGGACGGCTGGCACCTGGATCTCTTGGAACAAGCAGCCGCGGCGCGCCAACTGCCGCCGGCGAGCATCGCCGTTCATCTGGAAATCGACACCGGCATGTCGCGCCAGGGCGTACGTGTTCTCGGGCCTGCGGACTCCTCGGAAATGGCCACGCTGTTGCATCGCTTTCATGCCGGCTCATGTTTGCGCCTGGAAGCCGTTGCCACCCACTTCTGCGAGCCTGAAGTCTTTTCTTCTGGTCGGCCCAACCCGCAGTTGACGGCGATTGCCGTAGCGCTGCGCATGGTTCGTGCGCGCGGCTTGCAACCACAATGGCTGCATGCTGGGAACTCTTCGAGCATCGTCGCCGGGTCCGACCGCCAGGTTCTGCTTGATCTGGCCTCACAGGCCGGAGCGCGGCTGATGCTTCGGCCAGGCCTCGCGCTCTACGGCTATCTCGATCGATTCACGCGGGATGGCAAGGGCTGGGCTCCGGAAGAAACTGGCTTCGCTCCCGTACTTGGCTGGAAGACGCAGGTGACCTCACTGCGAACATTGCAGAAGGGCGAAACTGCCGGCTACGGACACACGTTTACTGCCGCCCGAGAGACACGCATCGCTTTACTGCCGGCCGGCTATGCAGATGGCTTCAACCGGCTGCTATCCAATCGGGGTCATGTCCTCATCCGCGGCCACGTGGCCCCCATCGCTGGACGGGTATCCATGGATCAGACAATGGTGGACGTCACCGCCATTCCCGATGTGGCCATTGGGGACGAGGTCGTGCTGATTGGAACCCAGGGCGACCACTCGATCACCGCCTGGGACCTGGCGGACCTTACCGGCACTATCCCGTGGGAAGTCCTTTGTGCCATCAGTGCCAGGGTTCCACGGATCCTAGTCTCCTAATCTCCTGGTCTCCTAGCCCACTCCCCACGGCAGCTGAAACTGGAAAGGATGTCCCGGAACACTTTGGAAAGCTTGTCCCGGAACTGGACAGTTTTGTGCGTTTACAGGCTCACAAGCCATATCCGCTACACTAAACAACGACGCCATGTTCATCGATGAAGCAAAAATTCGCGTAAAGGCTGGGGATGGCGGCAACGGCTGCGTTGCCTTCCGGCGCGAAAAGTTCGTTCCCCGTGGAGGCCCTTCCGGCGGTGATGGCGGCCGCGGCGGCGACGTCATCATGGAATCGAGCGAACGGCACAACACCCTGGTGCACTTCCGCTTCAACCCGGAGCACAAGGCGCAACGCGGACGCCACGGCGAAGGGTCCAACTGCACGGGCAAGGAAGGCGAGGATGTGATCCTCAAGGTGCCGGTCGGGACCGTCCTCTATGACGATGAGACCGGCGCGGTGGTGCATGACTTCTCCCATCCCGATGAGCGCATCATTGCTGCCAGGGGCGGCCGCGGCGGACGAGGGAACCAGCATTTCGCCACCGCCACCCATCAGGCTCCAAGGGAATCGGAAGCGGGCCGGGAAGGTGAAGAACGTGCTTACCGGCTGGAATTAAAGCTGCTGGCTGACGTCGGGTTGGTGGGCTACCCCAACGCCGGAAAGTCGACCCTCATCTCGCGGATTTCCGCCGCCAAGCCCAAGATTGCCGACTATCCCTTTACCACGCTGGAACCGAACCTGGGCGTCGTCTCGGCCGGAGAGCCTCCGCATGAGGATAGTTTTGTGGTGGCCGACATTCCCGGCCTGATTGAGGGAGCACACCTGGGCGCCGGGTTGGGTGTGCAGTTCTTGCGCCATATCGAGCGTACGCGCGTGCTGGTCCATCTGGTCGATGTTTCCGATGCGAGTGGCCGCCCTGATGTATTGGAAGATTTCCGCGTCATTATGTCCGAGCTGAAAAGCTTCGGGCATGGCCTGGATGAGAAGAAGATGCTCCTGGTGGCTTCGAAAATCGATTCCGCCAATCCCGACAAGCTCAAGAAGCTTCGCGCCATGGCCAGGCGGCGCAAGCTTGCCCTCTTTGCCATCTCGGCGGTGAGCGGGGTGGGCATTGCGGAACTGAAGTATGCCCTGGGCGACATCGTGCGGGCTTCGCGTGAAGCGGAAATCGCCCCGGTAGCGGCGCCCTCCATCCTCGCGGAATATTAAGTCCGAAAAGAGATCGCTAAGCGGGAACCAGGCGGCTCGCTGCCGACGGGCACCAGGCGGCTTTTCGGGGCGGGAAATTGCACCAGCTCCCACGCGGAGCGATCGCGCAGCAGGCGCGAAACCAGGGCGGTGTGCATGGCATGCCCGGCCCGCTCGGCAACGACCCGGCCGATAATGCTGTGACCGGCCAGGGCCAGGTCTCCGATCAGGTCGAGTACCTTGTGGCGAACAAACTCATCGTCAAAACGAAGCGGGCCATTCTGCACAGCGCCGCCCCCCAGAATAATGGCGTTATCGGCCGAGGCGCCCCGTATCAGCCCCATATCCCGTAGCATCTTTTCGTCTTCGCGGAAGCCAAACGTGCGCGCAGCGGCGATCTCAGCGCCGTAAGAGCCCGCTGCGAGATCGACGGTATATGCCTGGCGGCCAATTGGATGCGGGAAGTGAATGCCGTACGTAATGCTGTAGCCGTCCCCTGGGTAGACGGCAATGAACTTCCCATTTTCGCGTACTTCGACGCTCTTCAGGATGCGCAGATACTGGCGGCGGCGGCGCTGGCTGCGCATGCCCACGGCGGCAAAAGCCTCTACGTAAGGCAGGGCGCTGCCGTCAAGAATGGGCAACTCGAGGTTGTCGAGTTCGATGATGACGTTGTCTACGCCTGCGCCGACCAGGGCGGAAAGCAGATGCTCCGTGGTCGAGATGAGCACGCCCTGGCGCATGATACTGGTGGCGTAGCTGACCTTGGCTACATTCCTGCCGGTGGCTGCAATTTCATAGTCATCCAGGTCTGTGCGACGAAAAACGATGCCGGAGCCAGCGGGGGCTGGTAGTAGTTTCATGTTCACAGAAGCCCCGCTGTGCAGGCCCACCCCAGAGAACTCGATGACGGATGCGATCGTTTTTTCTAAATGCTCTATTTCCACGAAGTGGGATTCCTAGCTTGCAAATAGTCGCAAAACCATAGATTACATATGACAACAAAAGTTTCACTGTGTCATAAAAGCCACAAACTGTTCGAGGTATAAGGGCTTCCACATGGGTGTTAGCCGAACTGCTAACAAACTCTACCGGCAAGGCGATAATAAACGCATGAAGACCTATCGCGGCCTGACCCGGGCGGTCAGCCGCCACCGCCCGCAAATGCTTGAAAATATAGCCGAACTGGCCGGTATCGAGTCGCCGACCGACTCCCCGGCGGCAGTGAACCGTGGCGTCCATCTGCTACAGACGTGGATTCAGGCGATCGGTGGCAGGAGCCAACGAAAAAAACAGAAGCAGGTCGGGGATCATCTGATCGGCCGCTTTGGGCCGGCGCGATCGAAGTCCAAGCCGGTTATGCTGCTCGGTCATCTGGATACGGTCTGGCCATTGGGTACGTTGCGTACCATGCCTTACCACCTGCGCGCGGGCAGAGCCTGGGGTCCGGGCGTCCTCGACATGAAGGCCGGTATCGTCATGGCAATGCATGCCCTGCAGGTGCTGGTGGAGGCGGAGCGGTTGGACCGGCCGGTCATCCTTCTGCTCAACAGCGATGAGGAGACCGGGAGCGAGCATTCCCGCGCCCTCACTGAGTCGCTGGCTGCCCAATGTTCCGCGGTTTTCGTTCTCGAACCCGCTCAGGGGATCCCCGGGGCCTACAAGACGGCCCGAAAAGGTGTTGCCAATTACCGGCTGCAGGTCGAGGGCGTCGCTGCCCATAGCGGGGTGGACTTCAAAAGCGGTCACAGTGCGGTTCTTGAGCTTGGCCGCCAGATCGAGCGTGCGAGTGCCTTCACCGATCCCGCGCGCGGCATCACGGTCAACGCGGGAGTCATCGGCGGTGGCACGCGATCGAACGTAGTACCTGCCACGGCCTGGGCAGAATTCGACGTGCGCATCGCAAGATCCGCAGACGCCCAGCGCATCGATCGCCGTTTTCGCCGCCTGCGCCCTGTCGACCGTCACTGCACCCTGGAGGTCACGGGCGGATTGAACCGGCCGCCGATGGAACGGATGCCGGGCACCGTTACCCTGTTCCGCAACGCCGCAACAATTGCCAGGGGATTGGGTTTTGAATTGCAGGAAGCAGCGACAGGGGGAGGCTCGGACGGGAACTTTACTTCAGCACTGGGCGTACCAACGTTAGATGGAATGGGGGCGGTCGGCGAAGGCGCACATGCCGATCATGAATCCATTTTGCTCGATGCGCTCGTTCCCCGAACAGCACTGCTCGCAGCGATGATTGGCGGCCTCATCCTTGACTAGGCCGCACGGTCCAGAAAGGGCACTATGTTGGCCGCCGTGGATCTTACCCTGCTCTCCATCGTCCTTCTCTGTACCCGGCAGTTGCTAACCTCCGATGCACCGGAGCTTGTCCCCAATAATTCCCGCATGCCTGCGGGTAACGAAGGGGACTCGGCGCCGAAACCCTGATCGCCACCCCTGATCGGAACCCGGGTGGACCATTTCGCTCAGGGAAGTGGGTAAAAGCTTAGTTCGGGGAGCGGAAAATCTTTCCGATTGTCCGTTAACAATGTCAGCTTGTGTTCCAGGGCAGTTGCAGCCACCAACATATCTGCCAGGGACAAAGTCCGCCCCTGCTGTGCCCAGTTATTTTTGAGCGTACCGGCCCGGCGTGCGATTTCACCGGTTATGGGGAAGCAATCGAGGCTGGAAAGAAAGGCCTCCGTTTTCCTTCCCTCGCTCGGCCGCATGCCCGCATAGACCTCGGCGATATTGATCGCGGCGGTGGCGAGAACGTGACCGCTTTGCACCAGTTCAGAGAGGAAAGCTCGGCGGTTAAGCCGGGCGCGTAGCACATCGACCAGAACAGTTGTGTCCAGCAGAAGAATCATTTCGCTTGCTTCACGGATCGCCGGGATTTAGGTATTCGTGTTTCACTCTCCGACCGAAGTTTTTTAACCCAGCCCTTGGTGCCCACAGCGAGCTCGGGATGATCCTTGTCTTCCCACGCCGGTTGATCGTCCTGCAGGAAGGCAAGTAGTCGGCGGCGGCGCAACTCGGCACGGGCTGTCTCCACGAGAAATGCACTACGCCCGCGAAGACCCACCACCGCATCAATCTCCTCGATCAATTCCTGCGGCAGGATGATATGTGTTCTCTGAGATCCCATACCAGTGTCCATATCTAGTGTGCCATGATTATGCACACACGGCATATCATAAATTTCCATGAGTTCTGGCGTCGACTGCCTTCTGCCTTCATTTTCAACATCTTGCAAAAGACGTGATGTGTGGGGCACCCTGATTTGTGGTGCTACCGGCTTGCTAAACGGTGCTCTGCGCCTTCCAGTAGGCTCGTGACCAGGGCCAGGGGCAGGCCGACGACGTTAAAGTAACAACCACGGATGCGTGGAATCCAGCGTCCTGCGTAGCCCTGAATGGCGTAGGCGCCGGCTTTGTCTATCGGCTCACCGCTGGCAACGTAGGTCGCGATATCGTCCGCTGAAAGTGTGCGCATCGTTACCTGCGTTAGTTCCGCGGCTACCTCGATCACGGGCGCTACACCCAACCTTCCGCCGATGACAGCCACGCCCGTGATGACCTGGTGGGTGCGGCCGGAGAGCAATCCAAGCATGCGCGCGGCATCGGCTGCATCCTCCGGCTTGCCCAGGACCTCGCCGTCACATACGACTACGGTATCGGCTCCCAACACGAGCAGCGGGCTCGCAGCATGGGTCTGCGCAAAGACATCTTCCGCCTTTTCCCGCGCCAGCCTGGTGGCGAACCGGATGCCATCCTCCTGCGGCTTGCGTAACTCGACGACCGAAGAAGTCTGCACTTGAAACTGGAAACCCGCCTGGGCCAGCAGTTCCCGCCGGCGCGGCGACGCAGAAGCGAGGATGAGGGTCGAGGGCATGAATGTATGGTCTACAGTTCCGAGAGGTGGGTGCCGCCGCGTAGCCCCTGCCGGTCATAAACAGCCCAGGCCATCCGCGGAGTGTTGTGCGCGATACCGAAGCGGCCGTCGGGACCAAGCAGAATGATGCCGCCGTGTCCTTTCAGCCGCGCATAAAGATAAGCCATGGCGTCCTCGGCCGTTTGTTCGGGTCCCAGCCGGGCTACCCGATCGACGGCCCACTTGCCCAGAACCAGCTTCATGATGGGCTCGCCCCATCCAGTCAGCGAAGTAGCAGCGCTGTGATTGTCTGCATAGCAACCGCTGCCGATGATGGACGAGTCGCCCACCCGGCCCGGCGCTTTGTTGAGTGTGCCTCCTGTGGAGGTCGCAGCCGCCAGGTTGCCCCCGGCATCGAGTGCGACCGCACCCACCGTGTCATGAGAGTTGGCCAGAGTTGGGGCGCCGGCGAACGTGAGGTCGGGGATTCCGGCCTTGACCCGCGCCTGTGCCTGCTGGAGGCGTATCCGTTCCCGGTCGAGAATAAGCTCCGCATTCTCGATGAGGCTCATGCCATGTTCGCGGGCAAACTCTTCCGCCCCTGCGCCGACAAAGTAGATGTGAGGACTCTGCTCCAACACCAGCCGAGCTGCCTGTATGGGGTTCTTGAGCCGTTCTACACAGGCCACACCACCGGCGCGGAGGGTAGCGCCATCCATCAGCAGAGCATCGAGCTGCACCTTGCCATCCCGGGTGAGAAAACTGCCTCGCCCGGCATCGAAGACCTCGTCGTCCTCCAGAACGGTGACGGCAGCCTCCACCGCGTCCAAGGCGGACCCGCCCTGTTGGAGAAGCGCGTACCCGGCTGCTGCCGCTCGTTTAACGCCTTGCGTGTGGGCTTGGAGTTGATCTGGAGGAATATCCCACGCTCCACCATGCATCAGCAGAACAGGAGATCGGGAAGAAGACGGCGCAAAGCCGGTGTGAAGATCGCCCGTCATGGTCAGGCGCGGGGAGCTGTACGCAAATCAGTTGTCGCGCTGCTCGCCTCGGCCGTGGCGGCCACCTGGGGTACCGGTTGACTGCGCAGGGCGCCAGGAGACATTCTGGCAGCCCGGGTTTCGATCGTTTGCGCTTTTGTTTTTTGATAGGTGTAGCGAATGCGATGGATCACCGTAATGGTCGAAAGCACAGCCAGTACCCAGAGGACCGGCGCCATGACGCCCCAGCGATTAAACAGTGCGCCCAGAATGATCAGAACCACACGCTCCGGCCGCTCCATAAAGCCGACCTTGCAGGAACCGATAAGCGCTTCCGCACGAGCCCGGGTGTAGCTGACCATCAGCGAAGTGACCATGACGAAGGCGGCCAGCACAACATAGAAAAAGCGATTGCCGCGGGCGTAGAAAACCAGCAGTCCGAAGAACAGTACGACATCGCTGTAGCGGTCGATGACGGAATCGAAGAAAGCGCCGAAGATCGTGACCTGATCGGTCTGGCGCGCTACCCGTCCATCCACCATGTCGAAGATGCCGGCGCCTATGATCACCAGGCCGGCGTAAACAAACATGCGGACGTAATTGTATTCATTCGCCAGACCGAAAAGTATGGCCGCGCCCGTATTGATCAGCAGGCCCAGAAATGTGAGCACGTTGGGCGAGATGCGGGTAAGCGCGAGCCCATCGACGATGCTCTGCAGGATGACGCCGCAGCCTTTACCGAAGGCGCTGGTCCAGGTCATGGCCGCCTCATTGCTCCTCGTCGTGAATCGTCGTGAGCTTCAGTATCTCCAACTCGCGCTTGCCATTCGGAGTCACGATCGCCGCAACATCGCCGACCTGTTTGCCAACCAGTCCCCGCCCGATGGGAGACGTGGTGGAGATGAGCCCCTGGTTCACATCTGACTCTTCGCTGGTGACCAGCTTGTAGGTGATCTCCTCGTTCTTGGTCGAATCGAAGACGACGATGGTCGAGCCAAAGGCAATCCTGTCCTTGGGAATATTGGAAAGATTGACCAGCGCAAGCTCCGCCATGCGCTTCTTGAGTTGCCCCAGGCGCGCGTTGACGAATACCTGGCGCTGCTTGGCCATGTGGTACTCCGCGTTCTCGCTCAGATCGCCCAGCGAGGCTGCCTTCTTGATCTCGATCGGGAGCTCGTGGGTTAGTTCGTGCTCCAGTGCGCGAATTTGCTCTTCCAGCTTTTTCTTTATATGTTCAGGCATTTCACAAATAATCCGGGAGGCGGTTGGAAGACGGTTCCAGCCCGCGATACCCTCTTTCCTGTTTGCTGTTTTCAGAGCCCCCAGAGCCCTTAAGCCCTTTGGATAGATCCCGCAGCGCGCGGCCGGTAGACCTGCTCTGCATGGCGGTCAGACCCAACTGCAAAAGTCGATTATACGACGGACCTTCGTCGTCGTTTTCCCCATGTGAGCCCGGCTCTAGCGAGCGGCTGCCTCGACTACCGGCGCGAATCGAGAAAACTTTGCAGGATGAGTACGGCGGCTACCTGGTCGATGACTGCCTTGCGGGTGGACGGTGTGCGGCCGGCGGCGTCCAGGTGGCGATGTGCCTCGGTTGTTGAGAGGCGTTCGTCCCACAGGATCACTTCCGCCCCGGTTTCGCGCTGAAGATCCTGGGCGAAGGCCTGCGCCTTGAGCGCCTGGGGGCTGACGTCTCCCGACATGTAGAGAGGATTGCCCACGACCACCCGGTTGCAGCCGTACCTGCGCATGAGGCGAGCCAGGGAGCTGAAATCCTGACGGCGATTCTTGCGCACCAGTGTCAGGACCGGCTGCGCCGTCACCCCCAATTCGTCTGAGACGGCCACGCCAATGCGCCGGTCACCCACATCCATACCGAAGATGCGGCCGGAGACGGCTACGGATTGTTGGGGTTGATGCATCGAGGGGAGGAACTTGGCAGCCTCCGAGGATCTTACTCTAGTCCGGGAAATGAACCCGCACGCGTACAGGGCCTCACCAAAGGTTCGGGATTGCTCTATATAAGGTGCATTCTGAGCACGCAATAGAATCGCATCATAAAATCCTTGAGGAGAATCCAATTTCTCCAAGGTTCCCTCTCTTGCGACGTATTTTTCTTGTAGTTCTTGTGCTTCTCGCCCTGGTGGCCGTCGTGCTCGCTTATCGCGAGCTGACCTTGCCGGCTGGCCCTGCTGCGGAGACCTTCGTCGAGGTGACTCCGGGCATGGGCACGCGGCGCATGGGCGCGCTCCTGGAGCAGCAGGGGATCATTCGCAACCAGTATGTCTTCGATGCCTGGCACCTCGTGCGCCGTGGCACCTTGAAAGCTGGTGAGTATCGCTTCGCGGAACCGGCCACCCTTCCCGTGGTCTACAGCCGCATTGTGCGCGGCGACGTCTCTACCCGCAGCTTGACGATTCCCGAGGGCTTCAACCTCTTTGACATCGCCCAGGCCGTAGAAGACGCAAAGTTGACGTCTAAAGAGAGCTTTCTGGCCGCGGCGACCCAGGATGTGGCCCTGATCTCTGACCTCGATCCCGAAGCGAAAAATCTCGAAGGCTATCTTTTCCCCGATACCTACCGATTTCCCTACCGCCAGACGGCTAACCAGATTCTCGCCGCGATGGTAAGGCGGTTTCGGCAGGCAAGTTCTTCCGCCGGTCTGCATGGGGACTATCACCGCATCGTAACCCTGGCATCGCTGGTGGAGAAAGAAACGCCGGCTGCGCTCGACCGCCCGCTCGTAGCCAGCGTGCTCCAAAATCGCCTGGCGAAAGACATGCCGCTGATGACCGATCCGACGGTGATCTATGCCGCCATGCTGGATAAGCAATATCGCGGAACCATCTATGAATCGGACTTGAAGCGAGACTCGGCGTATAACACTTATCGTCACACTGGCTTGCCGCCGGGGCCCATTTGCAACCCAGGTGTCGCCTCACTGCAGGCTGCCATGCAGCCCGCCGGCAGCAACTACCTCTATTTCGTCGCGGATCCGGCTGTGGCAGGGCACTCGCGTTTTGCTGCCACGCTGGAACAACACGAGCGCAATGTCATCGCCTACCGCCAGGGCCTCAAGAACGCGCAGGCCGCTCATTGAGCATGTGTGGAACGCAAAGGTCCGGCGGTTTATTGCAGCCAGCGAGTCGCGCCGCCTCAGCCCTGCCGGTATACTCGCAGTTTCTGAAGTGTGTTTAATGCGGAGAGATTGGTTCAAGCTTCTGGCGCTGGCACTACCGGTCATGACCGGCTGCCTGAGCCACACCCGCAGGCTGCAGCAGCCAAAGCTGGCAGGTATCGTGCAGAACGCCGAGGCCGACCAACTGGTCGAGGCCCTGAATCGCCGCTTCGAACAGGTGAACTCTCTCAGCGCCACGGTTGACTTTGCCGCCTCCGTGGGAGGAGCCCGCAAGGGGCAGCAGACAGACTATACGTCGATGCTAGGCTACATCCGGCTGCGTAAGCCGCAAATGCTGCGCGTGCTGGGGTATCTCCCCGTGGTCCGTCTTCGCGCCTTTGACTTGGCGAGCAATGGCAAGTCATTCATTTTGCTCATCCCGCCGAAGAGCCGCGCCATTCAGGGCAGCAACGTCGTAACGTCCAAGGCAGCCAATCCATTGGAAAATTTGCGCCCCGCCGTGTTCTTTGACTCCATTCTGATTCAGAGCATCTCCGCGGATTCCATTGTCTCCATGACGAACTCCAGCCAGACCACCATGGACCCGAAAACGAAACAGTTGATCGACGAACCGCGGTACGACCTTAGCGTATTGAAACCAGCGGAACGGATTTCCCCGCCCGGGCTGCCGCAGATGAGTACTCCCCTGCGGGTCATTCACTTTAGCCGGATCAACCTCTTGCCCACCGGTCAGGATATTTACAACGCGGAGGGTGATCTGGAGACGCAGGTCACCTACGGGCCATATCAGGATTTCAACGGAACGCAATTCCCCAGGACGATCACGATCAACCGTTTGCTCGATGAGTACCGCATCACCCTGACGGTGGAGAAGCTTACCGAAAATCAACCGCTGGCAGACGATCAATTCGCATTGAAGGTCCCTGAGGGTTACAAGCTACAGAAAATGCCTTAGAGCGGTATCAGAACAACGGATCTTTTAGATGGAAAATCCCTTTTTCCGATACTGGCTTTAGAGCAGACCGGCTCGAATCGCGTGGGCCTCGATCGCCTGGTTGATTTCAAGCGCCAGAGCCAGGGCGTTACGTGCCTCCTGCGGCTTCGCTCGGGGAGGCTTTCTCGTCCGTACCGCATCCAGAAATGCCTTGATCTCGAGTAACAGTGGCTCACTACCCTGCACCGACGGTTTCGTTGCGACCAGGTTCGCCTGCGATGCCGGGTCGTGCTCCGCGCCTGGAGCAGCGTTCCCGCCCGGAGCTACGTTAATGATCAGCAGATCCTGCCGCGCATAGTCGATGGAGAGGTATTGGTGCGGCTGAAAGAAGCGCAGCTTGCGAACCGTCTCCGTGCTCACCCGGCTGGCGGTGAAGTTGGCAACGCAGCCGGAGGCAAACTCAAGGCGTACATTCGCGATGTCTACCTTGGGCGACAGGATTCTCAGGCCTACGGCATGCAACTGCTGCACAGGAGAGCGAGCGAAGCTGAGGACAATGTCGAGATCGTGGATCATCAGATCCAGCACTACATCGACATCCAGCGCCCGCCGATGGAAGACGCTCAGCCGGTGCGCTTCAAAAAACATCGGCCCGTTCACCAGTGATTCGGCAGCTGTCACAGCGGGGTTGAAGCGCTCCAGAAGACCCACCTGCAGGACCCGTCCCGCCGCTTCTGCCTGGTGGATCAAGGCGTCGGCGTCCGTGAGCGTCACGGCGATCGGTTTTTCTACCAGGACATCCATACCATGGCTGAGCGCCTGCGAGGCCACGGAGTAATGGGCTGAAGTGGGAACACATACAGAAACCGCATCGAGGCACAAGTCTCCCCGGCGACAGGCATCGAGGCACGCCTCGGGCGTAGCGAATACCGTGAGGCCTTCCTGGCGCAGCCCATCGGTCACTGCCGGGTTGGTGTCTGCCACGGCAGCAAGTTTTACCCCGAAACCAGACCGCTCCAGTTCGCGGTAAACGCGCAGGTGGTTCCGCCCGAAGGCGCCGGCGCCAAAGACGGCTACCTGCAGGTCATTCTTACTTTTTGCCATGGATGATTCGCGTAACGGGCAATTCCTTTGAAGGGGAGAGCTTCACCAACGTCAGCAGGAAGGTTATTTCCCCTGCACGGCGAGCAGGCATTTGGCGTAGAGGGAAAGCAGTTGGGTTACCTGATCGTCCGACTTCGTACCTCCGGCGGCGACAAACCCCGCAGCGGGCGTAGCGCCCCTTCCCAGACCCGCCGACGCAGCGACAAATTTCAACAAATCCAGCGCAATATCTTCATTGCGGCGTGAGCCATTCGGTGCGGTAAAGACATTGGGTAAGGTGACAGGTTGTTCCATGTGCTTCCTCCGAGGCGATGCTACCAGAACCCAGGGGGGTACGGAAAAGGCGCAGCGGGCGCTCCGGGCCGCTCGGGCAAACGCGCCCTTCAGGTCTGGATGTGTAAACATCACCGGGAAGCTCCTGTCCTGAAGCAACATGCGAGTATGCTGCTATTTGCAGCCCCTCGACAACCGGAGGAATGGGCGTGGCCCTGACGGCGATCCAGCAGATTCGACGCATGCGCGGCGGTGCGCAGAGCCACCTGATGCTCGCCTCCGATGGCAACCTTTATGTCGTCAAATTCACCAACAATCCTCAACATATCCGGGTGCTGGCCAATGAACTGCTGGCGACTCGCCTGGCCGCCGCGGTCGGGCTCGCCGTTCCTCATTCCGATGTGATCGAAGTGACGGAGTGGCTCATCCGCAACACTCCCGAACTGTCCATCGCCCTGCGCGGCGGAGCACAACCCTGCCGGCCCGGTTTGCAGTTCGCCTCGCGCTGGGTAGGCGGCCTGATGCCCGGGCGTACGGTCGACTATCTCCCGAAAGAGCAGCTATTGGAAGTGCGTAACCTGCAGGAATTTGCCGGGATGGTGGCGTTGGATAAATGGACGGGCAACATCAACGGGCGGCAAGCGGTGTTCCAGAAGAAACCGCGGGAGCAGCGCTATCGCGCCACGTTCATCGACCAGGGATACTGTTTTGGCGCGGGGGATTGGTCCTTCAGCGACGCCAGCTTGTGCGGTGTTTACGCGGATAACACCGTTTATCGCGGAGTCACGGGATGGGAGAGCTTCGAGCCCTGGCTGAGCCACATTGAGCATCTCGATCCGGAAGCGGTTTGGCCGATTGGGGAAATTGTGCCGCCGGAGTGGTATGGAGGCGACGTGAGTGCGCTGGAGATACTGCTGCAACAATTGTTGGCGCGGCGCAGCAGAGTTCGGGAGTTGATTGTTGCGTTCCGGGATTCGACACGGCAACCTTTTCCCAATTGGGAGAGAGGTACCGGGAAGACACTCCGCCAGGACTTCCCTGAAGCTGCCTCGATGCGGGATATTGAGATGCGGGAGATTGAACGGGGTCGCGGTCTGATCTGACGCTGCACCGGAGACGAGGAGAAGGCCGTGGCGGAACGAAAACAGTGCCAGTTCCAACTCATCCGTTATGTGCCGGACCCGGTGAGGAATGAGTTCGTGAACATCGGGGTGTTGCTGCGCGCCTCCGAGGGGGAGCAAAGCGAACTCCGCTTTACCCGCGACTGGAGCCGGGTGCGTTGTCTCGATCCCGATGCCGATATTCGCCTCCTCGAAGGGTTGGAAATCGAGGTCGGGCAACGGTTGCGAGCACAACCGGAAGACATGTCGAAGCCGATCATGGCCCTGCTCGAAGATTCTCTCTCGCATGGAGTACAGATCACCGGCGCGAAGGGTTATCTGGCGGAGAGTTTTGTATCCGCAATCGAAGATCTCATGCGCAGGTTCGTCGATACGCCACGACGTGAACGCAGCCAGCGGCTGGGTGGCCGCGCGGCTTTGCGCGCGGCCATACGCGCGCAGTTTGAGCTGGCAGGCGTTTGGGGGCTGATGCAGAAAAATATCGCAGCCTCCCGGTACACCCGTCCAGGTGACCCTTTGCGCATCGAATGTGGCTACCGCAATGGCAAATTGAAAATGTTCCAGCCTGTCTCCCTGGAAACGAATGCCGACGATGCCAAGCTGCTCGCCTTTGCCGCTCCGAGACTCAAAGAGGGGGTCGACAGGGTCGAGGGGCGAATGCTTGAACTTACCGCCATTATCGAGCCCCTGGCATGGCCGGCAGGTGACAGCGAGCCTGATGAAGAGCGAACCGCGCTCTACGATTATGCCAACGAAATCATGACGGAACAGGGCATCCGGGTGATGGCGACGTCGAAACTAGCGGATATTGCGCAGACCGCCCGCCAGGATCTTCGCGTCTAGTTTCCCCACGCATAGACCTCGACGCACAACAGCGGGCTAGATGAAATAATCGGCAGCATGAACGCCTCTCCGACCGTTGGCGTAGTCATGGGAAGCAAGAGTGACTACGACGTGCTGCTGCCTTGCATTGAACTGCTACGCGAATTCTCCATTCCCTACGAGGCGCGCATTGTCTCTGCCCATCGCACCCCCGATTGGCTTTTCCAGTACGCCGGGCAGGCGGAAACGCGGGGATTGAAGATCATCATCGCCGCGGCCGGCGGCGCGGCGCATTTGCCGGGAATGATTGCAGCCAAGACCATCCTGCCCGTGCTTGCGGTGCCTGTGCCCGCTACTTGCCTGCAGGGTGTGGACTCGCTGCTCTCCATTGTCCAGATGCCGAAGGGGATTCCTGTGGCTACGCTGGCGATCGGCAAGCCCGGAGCAGCCAACGCAGCGTTACTCGCCATCGCCATTCTTGCGGGCAACAACCCCGAGTTGGGCAAACGGCTGCACGCCTGGCGCGAAGCGCGAACCAGGGAAGTTCTCGATGCGGAGCTGCCTGAATGAGCCTGATTGAGCAGGGCTCAACCATCGGCATTCTGGGCGGTGGTCAACTGGGCCGCATGGTGGCCATGGCTGCACGATCGCTGGGTTACCGGGTGCAGGTCATGGATCCGGACCCCTCCTGTCCCGCGCGCTTTGTTGTGGACGCTTGTTTTACCGGTGGCTGGGACGATGCCCGTGCTGCCTCCGATCTCGCCCGCGGCTGTGATGTCATCACCCTCGAGATCGAGCAGATTTCCATCGCTTCGCTGGAGGCGGCTGCCCGGCATTGTCCGGTGCGCCCAGGTAAAGACATTCTGGCCATGGTGCAGGACCGTATCACGCAAAAGAACTGGTTGAGCGACCAGGGCTTCCCGGTAGGGCCTTACCGGGCGATCTCGTGCGAGGCCGAATTGCACCAGGCCGTGGCTGAATTACCTGGCCGGATTTTTTTGAAAAGTGCTCGTGGCGGCTACGACGGCAAGGGCCAAATCAAGCTCGATGCCGGCAGCGGCGCCGGGCAGGTCGCGGCTGCGTGGCAGGCTTTGGGCGAGCAGCCGTGTGTCGCCGAGCAGGCGCTTGAACTGCAAAAGGAAATCTCCGTCATGGTGGCGCGGAACCCGAGCGGCGAAATTCTCGCTTACCCGGCCGCGACCAATCATCATGAAAACCAGATCCTGGTGTGGAGCGCCATGCCGTCGTCCATACCGCCCGCGTTAGAAGCTCGGGCGCAAGAGATTGCCACCACCATGGCCGGCCAGCTCAAGCTGGAGGGCCTGCTGGCCGTGGAGATGTTTCTTACCTCCGGCGGACTGTTCGTGAATGAACTGGCGCCGCGTCCGCACAACAGTTACCACGCCAGCCAGCGCTGCTGCGTCACCAGCCAGTTCGAGCAGGCGGTGCGTGCCGTGTGCGACCTGCCTCTGGGAGACGTGCGGATTGTGCGCCCGGCGGCCATTGTGAATCTTCTCGGCGATCTGTGGCTGAAGAACGGACAGCAGGCGGAACCGCACTTTGCGCGGGCCCTGGCTGTTCCCGAAGTGAGTCTGCATTTGTATGAGAAGCACACGGCGCGGGCAGGCAGAAAGATGGGCCATCTCTCTGCGACCGCGGACACGGCGGAAGAAGCCGTATCCCGTGTTCTGGAAGCCCTGGCCCGGCTTTAGCCCAGCTTTAGTTAGACGCGAAAAAGGGGTGTGTTACGCGCTCACTCGCGCGTAACACACCCCTTTCTTTTGGGCTTGATTTAGCCGATGTCCTCGTTCCAGTTTTCCAGGTACTTCTTCACTTCCGCCATGAACTTGCCGGCGTCGGCGCCATCGATGATGCGGTGGTCGAAGCCCAGGGTCAGGCGAATGATGCTGCGGATCGCGATGGAATCGGAACCGTTCTCATCGGTAACGACGGTTGGTTCCTTAAACAGGCCCCCGACGCCCATGATGGCCGATTCCGGCTGATTGATGACCGGCGTGCCGAACTGCTCACCGAAGATTCCGGGATTGGTAATCGTGAAGGTGCCTGAAGCCACTTCTTCCGGCTTGAGCTTCTTCGCCCGGGCGCGTTCCGCCAGATCGACGATCGCGCGCGCGATGCCCAGGAAGCTCTTCTCCTCGGCCTGCCGGATGACGGGGACGATCAGGCCCCAGTCGAGCGCCACCGCAATCCCAATGTTGATGTTTTTGTGGTAGCGGATGGCGTCGCCTTCCATCGAAGCATTCACGATGGGCATCTTGCGCAGGGTGGCGATGACCGCGCGGGTAAGAAACGGCATGTAGGTCAGCTTGACGCCGTTACGCTGCTCGTACTTGGATTTCTCCTTCTCACGAATGCGCACGATACGGCTCAGGTCGACCTTGAAGACGGTATGGACGTGGGCGCTGGTCCGCTTGGAGTCGACCATGCGCTGGGCGATGATCGAGCGCATCCTGGTCAACGGCACCAGTTCGTCGCCAGCGGTGACGGTGGGCGCCGGAGCCAGAGCTGCCGCCGCAGGCGTGAGCGGCGCCGCCGGGGGTGCGGCCAGGGGCGCCGCAACTGGAGCCGCTGCTTTGGCTGCCGGTGCGGAAACTGCTGCGCCACCCTTGGCGATGAAGCCGAGGATATCTTCCTTGGTGATACGGCCCGCTGACCCGGTACCTGCAACCTTGCGCAGGTCGATGTTGTTGTCCTTGGCGATCTTGCGCACCAGGGGCGAGGAACGAACCCGTTCGCCGGTCTCGGAATCGGCGGTTTCGACATCCGCCTCGACCTCAGCGGGTGCGGCAACTGCCGCCGCCAGAGCCGGAGCCGCCGCTGGAGCCACGCTGGGAGCTGGCGCCGCAGCGGCGCCGCCGCTGATGAGGGCGACCACGGTATTGATCTGCACGGTAGTGCCGGCCTCCACCTTGATTTCAGAGAGTGTGCCCGCTGCGGGGGAAGGAATCTCCGCGTCCACCTTGTCGGTCGAGATCTCGAACAAGGGCTCGTCCTGTTGGACCGAATCGCCCGGCTTCTTCAACCACTTGGTGATGGTGCCCTCAAAAATCGACTCGCCCATCTGCGGCATGATTACATCGGTGAGCGCTGCAGGAGTCGTGGCGGCCGGAGTCGTGGCTGGCCGGTTTGGCCGCTGGAACTGGGGCTGCGGGCGCCGCCGTCGCCGCCGTCGCTGCCTTGCCGCCGATATCGCCAATCACACCCACCACGGTATTGATCTGCACCGTGGCGCCTTCGGCGATTTTTACTTCGGTGAGCACTCCGCTGGCGGGCGAAGGAATCTCTGCGTCCACTTTATCCGTGGAAATTTCAAAGAGAGGCTCGTCCCGTTGCACCGTATCACCTGGCTTCTTCAGCCATTTGGTGATGGTGCCTTCAAAAATCGACTCGCCCATCTGCGGCATGATTACATCGGTCGGCATGTACATCCTTTCGCAACGTCGGCCGCCAGGCCCTGGGCCCAAAGCGGATTCCTCGAACTTCTTATATTAGAGCAATCTGAGAGAATGCCGGAACTCAGGGCAGCGCTTCCACTTTTACCGGTTTCAACGCGGGCAGGTCCGCCGTTCCCCCGGGCAAGAGAGCGTCGAGCGTTTCTACCCAGAGCATCTGCCTGGCGAACACTCGCCCAAAATGCCGGGACACTGCATTGGCCATCTGTTCCATCGAAGGCGGGGAATCCACTTCCGCCTCCATGCTGGTGACCCCACGGTCGCTTATGCCACAAGGGACGATCAGGTCAAAATCATGCAGATCCGTGGTCACATTGAGCGCGAAGCCGTGCGTGGTGACACCGCGGGCCACATGCACTCCCAGGGCGGCGATTTTCTTCTCGGGAATGCTTCCGCCAGGAACGGTCCAAACGCCGGCACGGCCCGCCATCCGCTGGGTGAGGACGCCATAGTCCGCACAGGCACGAATCAGAACCTCTTCCAGCTTGCGGAGGTAATCGACGATGCCGATGGGTGGAGTGAACGCGCGCAGATTGAGGATGGGATAGCCGACTAGTTGGCCTGGCCCGTGATAGGTGACGTCTCCGCCACGTTTGGTTTCGAAGAGGGCGATACTGCGTCGCGCGAGAAGGTCATCACTGGCAACCACGTACTCGCGATGAGCATTCCTGCCCAGGGTCAATACCGGCGGATGCTCGACCAGCAGGAGTACATCTCCGATGCGCTCCTGTTGACGCAAGGCGCATACCTGCTGCTGCAGATCCAGCGCGGCAGCGTAGTCCATACGGCCGAGATTAACCAGGGAAACGACCATACAGTCAGGCAAATAAACTCTTACATCTGTCCCAGCAACCAACCGACCGGTTCGCCGCCTTTGCGACGGGTGGGATACCACCATGGTGAGCGCCCAAATCTGTTTATCCCATCCTTGAACCCAAACAACGGATTCAAGGATGGGGCACTGAGTCGTTAAACCAACTCAGCCAGGGACTGATTACACATTGATAGCCATGTTTTCGACGCTGCCAAAGCCGTCGAGCATGGCTTCTGCCAGGGTCGGGTGTGCGTGGATGGTGAACATCAGCTCTTCGATCGTCGCTTCCAACTCGAGCGCTACCACTGCTTCGGCAATCATCTCCGTCGCCTGCGGGCCGATGATGTGCACCCCAAGCAGTTCGCCGTACTTGGCCTCTGCCACCACCTTCACGAAGCCTTCGTGCGAGCCGACGATCGAGGCCTTGGAATTAGCGGAGAAGGGAAACTTCCCGACCTTTACTTCCAGCCCCTTCTCCTTGGCCTGGGCTTCGGTCAGGCCGACGCTTCCAATCTGCGGTTCGCAGTACGTGCAGGCTGGGATGCGGTCTCGCCGCACCGGGCGTGCCCGCTTGCCTGCGACCTTCGCGGCCACGACCATGCCCGCCATGGCGGCCACGTGGGCCAACTGCGGCAGGCCGGCAACGATATCGCCGATCGCAAAAATGCCCGGCTCCGCTGTCTGCATCCACTCATCAGTCTTGACGAAACCGCGTTCGACCTCAACCTTGGTCGACTCCAGCCCGACGTTCGCGGTACGCGGCGCGCGGCCGACGGCCACCAGCACCTTCTCCGCTTCCTTGACGACTTGTTTGCCGTCGGCGCCGGTGAAGGTGACTTTGGCTCCGTCCTTGGTCTTCTCCACCTTTTCCACCTTGGCGCCGGTGTGAGCCTCGATGCCGCGCTTGCGGAACACGCGCGACAGTTCCTTGCTCACATCTTCGTCTTCGTTGGGCACCACCCGCGGCAAGTACTCGACGATGGTGATCTCGCAGCCGAAGCTCTTGAAGATCGAGCCAAACTCGACACCCACGGCACCCGCACCGATCACCACCATCGATTTCGGGATCTGCGGCAGCGCCAGGATTTCCATGTTGGTAAGGATGCGGGTGCCGTCGGCTTCGACCCCAGGCAGCATGCGCGCGTCTGAGCCCGTGGCCAGCACCACATTCTTCGCCAGGAGGGTCTTCTTTTCTCCGTTCGAGGCTTCGACAGAAACGGAGTGCACCCCATCCTTGGCAGCTCCGGTCAGTTTTCCGTAGCCCTCGATGGTGGTGACCTTGTTCTTGCGCATCAGAAAGTCGAGACCCTTCACGTGCTTGGTGATGATCCCGTTCTTGCGGTCGAGAATGGTCTTCCAGTTGATGGTGACCTTGCCCACACCTTCGATGCCGTGTTCGGCCGCGTTCTTCAGATGGTCATACACCTCGGCGTCAAACAGCAGGGACTTGGTAGGAATGCAGCCCACGTGCAGACAGGTGCCGCCCAGTTTCTTTTCCCGTTCGACGAGGGCGACCTTCAGCCCATACTGCCCGGCGCGGATAGCGGTCGTGTAGCCTCCCGGACCGCCGCCAATGATGACCATGTCGTACATAATGTCTGCCACAAAATGCTCCCTGAAAACGCGGTTAGGCCAACGCGGTTGGGCCAGCGGAATCGCGGCCACCGGCGAATGGTGCGAAGCAAAAGTTCTATTTTACGCGACCCCTTGTTCCCGCTCTTCTCCGGGGGCGGCTCTGTTGTGCCACACTGAACGGGTGCGACCGCACCTGGCAACGCTCATCGCGGACTTCCGCCGCTATGGGGAGCAGATCGCGGTGGTCACCCACCGGGGCAACCGCCGCCTTCCTTCCACCTATGGTGAATTGGCGGAACTGAGCGCTCGTTGTGCCCACGCCTTCGATCAGCACGGTCTGCAGCCCGGGGACCGGGTTCTGCTCTGGGGCAACAACTCCGTGGAGTGGGCGGCGGCTTTCTTTGGATGCATCCTGCGCGGAATCGTCGCAGTGCCACTCGATGCCACAGGCAGCCTGGATTTGGCCCGGCGGGTGTTGGCTGAGGTGCAACCAAAGCTGTTGGCGGGCGACCTGGAACTGCTGGAACTGCTGCAAACGCTCGATTCCGAGATTCCTGTTCTCGGTTTTTCGAAATTTGCCGCGGAGCTTCCTCAGCCGCACTATACCCCTCTGCCGGCGCTTTCACGCGACACGGTGCTGCAGATCATCTTCACCTCCGGCACCACCGCTGAGCCCAAGGGCATCGTGCACACCCATGGCAATGTACTGGCTTCGCTCGATCCGCTGGAGAAAGAGATCGGGAAATACCTGCGCTACGAGCGGTTTGTACATCCGCTGCGCATTCTGCACACGTTACCTCTGAGCCACGTCTTCGGGCAGTTCATGGGGCTTTGGGTGCCACCGCTGCTGGTAGCGGAAGTCCACTACGAAGATCGCCTGCAGGCTGCCAGGCTTGCGGGGCTCATGCACAAGGAGCGCATCTCGGTTCTGGCCGCGGTACCGCGCGTGCTTGACCTGCTCAGGTCGCATGTGGAGACCGTTTTTCCCGGACTTTCAAGAACCGTGGCAGCAGCCCGAGGCCAATCGATCGTGAAGCGCTGGTGGCGCTGCCGCGCGCTGCATCGCCGCCTGGGGTGGAAATTCTGGGCATTTGTGGCCGGGGGCGCCAGCTTACCAGCAGATCTGGAGGTCTTCTGGACCACGGCCGGGTTCGCCCTGATCCAGGGCTACGGTATGACCGAGACCACGGCACTGGTTACCTTGAACCATCCTTTCAAGATCGCCCGAGGCAGCATTGGCAAGCCGCTGGCCGGCCGTGAGGTGAAGATCGGAGACGATGGCGAGATCCTGGTTCGGGGTGACTCCATCGCCTCGCAGGTTTGGCAGCATGGCCAGTTGCAGGCGCGTGAGCAGGGGGTGCGTGATTCTGGATGGCTGGCGACCGGCGATCTGGCGACACGCGACGCTGATGGGCAATGGATGTTCGTTGGGCGCAAGAGCGATGTCATCGTCACCTCCGCCGGAGTGAACATTCATCCCCAGGACTTGGAAGCGGTGCTACTCCGCCAGCCTGAACTGCGAGACGCCCTGGTGGTGGAATACGATTCCATCGCAGGGCCGACGCCAGCCGCGGTGTTGCTGTCCGAGGCGCCAGAGGGCACCCTTGAACATGCTCTTAAGAGCGCCAACCGTGAGCTCGCTGGCTTTCAGCAGATCCGCTACTGGCTCCGATGGCCCCGGCCGGAGTTCCCCCGTACCTCAACCGGCAAGGTGCTCCGGCGCGCGGTTCAAAGCTGGGCGCAGCAGTCCCTGACGGCGGGTGGAACGGCCGTGACTGAGCCAGCCGACCGCCTGGTGGACACGTTGCGTCAGCTCGGTGCACCCAATCGGGAACTCGCGGCGAGCGACCGCCTGGCGGAAGACCTGCATCTGGATAGTCTCGCCATGGTGCAACTGCAAACTGCTCTGGAAACCGCCTTCGGCGTGGAGTTGGATGACACCGCGTGGGAGCAGGTGAGGACGGTTGGTGATCTGCGCACTCTGCTGCACCGTGAACCAATCGCGGTGGCGAGGCCGACTCCGGAAATTCCCGCCACCGGCCCTGCGCCGTCCCGGTCATTTCCTCTGGGCGTAAGCCGGCAGCCCAAAGAACCGATCGACATAGACAGGCACACAGACAGGCCGGTTTTCCCTCGCTGGCCCGCCTGGGGCATCGTCCGCCTGGCCCGCGTTTTATGGCTCGAAGCCGTGACGCGCCCGCTGGTCTGGCTCTTGCTCGGGCCGCGCGCCGGGCCGCGGGTTGCTTTGGCCAGGCCATCCCTGCTGATCGCCAATCACCTGACTGCCTTCGACGTCCCGGTGATCCTCTATGCGTTGAGCGGCGGCGACCGGCATCATGTGGCCGTGGCCATGTCAGGAGAGTTGCTGACCGGTTGGCGCAGGGGAAAAGCCGAACGGCACCAAGTGGTCAGTCTGTTTACGCCGCTGGCGTATGGGCTGGTGACAGCCCTCTTCAACGTCTTTCCATTGCTTCGGCGGGGAGCTCTGCGGCAGAGTTTCGCCCACGCCGGCGAGGCGCTGGACCGGGGAGAGCATGTGCTGGTCTTCCCGGAAGGGCGCCGTTCTAAAGACGGCCGCCTGCAGCCATTCGAGCCCGGCATCGGCCTGTTGGCGCAGCAGTCGGAAGTCCCCGTGCAGCCGATCTATTTAACGGGTCTGCGTCTGCGCGCCGGAAACCGCTGGCCAAAGCGAGGCACGGTGACCGTGCGTCTGGGCACGCCGCTGACCATGGCAGCGGGGGAAGAACCACAAGCCTTCACTCGCCGGCTGGAAGCGGCCGTGGCAGCCCTGGAGATGCAAGCTTCTTAGCTGCGCATTGTGCTGGGAGTGCGCTTAGCCCAGCAGCCGTGCGGCTTCTTTGGCAAAGTAAGTGACGGTAAAGTCAGCACCGGCGCGCCGAATGGAAACCAACGACTCCATCATGGCGCGATCCCGATCCAGCCACCCTTTGGCAAAAGCCGCCTGCAGCATCGCGTACTCTCCAGACACCTGGTAAGCGCCCATGGGTACATCCAGGCGCTCGCGCGCCGCGCGGATGACATCCAGGTAAGGGAGGGCCGGCTTCATCAGGATCATGTCCGCCCCTTCGGCGATGTCCTGATCGATCTCGCGCATTGCCTCGCGCAGGTTAGCGCCATCCATCTGGTACGTGCGGCGGTCGCCAAACTGCGGCGCCGAGTCGGCTGCATCGCGAAACGGGCCATAAAACGCTGACGAGAATTTCGCCGCATACGACAGGATGGGCACATGCTCCATGCCGGCATCGTCCAGGTGATCGCGGATGACGCCCACGCGGCCGTCCATCATGTCGGAGGGGGCCACGATGTCCGCCCCTGCCGCGGCCTGCGAGACCGCTGTCAGCGCAAGCAAGTTGAGGCTGGGGTCGTTCTCTACTTCAAAGTCTTCGCCCTTCTTGCTGACCACGCCGCAGTGGCCGTGCGAGGTGTACTCGCAGACGCAAACGTCGGCAATGAGCAGCAACTTCTTCGCCGCCGGCTTAAAGGCACGCAGCGCCTGCTGCACAATGCCATTCTCATCGTAGGCGCCACTTGCTTGTTCGTCCTTGGTCGCAGGCAGCCCAAAGAGCAGCACGCCGCCCAGGCCGAGTTGCGCAGCCTCTTCCACTTCCTTGAGCGCCTCGTCGACAGAAAGGTTATAGACCCCGGGCATGGAGCCAACTTCGCGCCGAATGCCCTCCCCCGGGCAAATAAAGAGGGGATAGATCAGGGTTCCGGGGTGGAGATGTGTTTCGCGAACCAGGGAGCGCATCGCCTCGGTGCGCCGTAAACGCCGAAGGCGGGTCACAGGGAATTCCATACTTCGATTTTACGTGCAACAGCATCGATTGCTGTTCCCAACCCTGGCGCAGATTTGCGATGTACTCGTCAGCATCCCCATGCTCTAGCCCCATGCTCTAGCATAGACTTGTGAGCTTGCTAGAGCCGGTACCGTCGACCGTAGAGGAATGTAGTTGCGAGGCGCTTGAGTGGAGCCGCCTGCTGGAGCTTGTGGCCGGGTATGCTCACTCACGTGTAGCCCGAGACTGGCTGCTTGCTCTTAAGCCATCCCGCGACACCGCCTGGATCACCGGCCAGCACGATCTTGTGAGCGAGATGCGTCTGCTGCTCGGTCAGGGAGTATCGCCCGCCCTGGGCGGCTTGTTCGATCCCATGAAGCTTACCGATAAGGCACGCATCCAGGGAGCGCTGCTCGAGCCGGAAGAGATTCGCGACCTGCTGTTCCTGGTGGATAACATCACTACCTGGCAGGAGTTGATCGAGAGCCCTCCCGACGCGGTCGCTGCCCAACTCGCCGGTCTGAAGGCAATAAGCCAATTACCCGCCGGCTCCCAACTGGCAAATCTCGCTCGCTCACTCCGCTCCCGCCTGAATCCTGACGGTACGCTCAGCGACAACGCATCGCCTGAGCTCCGGCGCATTCGCCGCGAGATCGAGCGCCAGCAGCGCGTGATCGAAGAGGGCCTGCGCAGCGTGTTGCGGCGGCTCTCCGAGGGTGGCAGCACGCAGGAAGATCTCATCACCATCCGCGGCGAGCGCTTTGTCATCCCGGTCAAGTCAGAGCACAAGCGGCGCATTCCAGGCGTCGTGCATGGGGCCAGTTCCAGCGGACAGACGGTCTACCTGGAGCCACTCGAAACCATTGAGCAAAATAACGAGCTGGTGCGCCTCATCGAAGAAGAACAGGCGGAGACGATCCGTATCTTTCTCGCCATGACCCACGAGATCGGCCTGCAGAGCTACGCCATCGCCCAGGGCGCAGCCACGCTGGCGGTTCTGGATGGCCTGCAGGCGCGGGCACGTTTCGCCGCCGAATTCGACTGCATGCGCCCGAGGTTCGCCGACGCTGAGTTCCCGGTTCTCGATCTGAAAGATGCGCGTCATCCGCTGCTCGAAAAGCGCTTACGCGCCCGGCAGGCGAAGGTGGTGCCGCTTACCCTGGCCTTGAACGATGGCGAACGCCAGCTCATCATCAGCGGGCCGAATACCGGCGGTAAAACCGTCGCGCTCAAAACCACCGGCTTGCTCGCCATGATGGCCCAGGCAGGCATTCCCGTACCTGCTGCCGAGGCCGTGTTTCCGCTCTTCGACGCGTTTCTGGCGGATATCGGCGATGCACAATCGATCGAGCAGAATCTTTCCACGTTCTCCGCGCACATAACCAACCTGGAGCGCATTGCGCAGTTGGCAGACACCGGCTCGCTCGTGCTGCTCGATGAATTGGGTTCAGCCACGGATCCGGAGGAAGGAGCCGCCCTCGCAGTGGCCATTGCCGGATGTTTCCTCGACCGTCGCGCCTGGAGCATGATCTCCACGCACCACACATCGCTCAAGGTGTACGCGGCCAAAAGAGCAGGTGTGCTGAATGCCTCAGTGGGCTTCGACGAAGAGACGTTGACGCCCACCTACACTTTGCGATTGGGTGTACCGGGCGCTTCCGCCGGCATCAACATTGCCCAGCGCCTGGGCCTGAGCCCGGGCATCATCGCGGAAGCGCGCGCGCAACAGAACACGCAAACGCAGGACATTGGCCGCTTTCTCGACCAGTTGCACAGCCAACTCGATGCGGCGGGGCGGGAGCGCGAAGAACTGAAGCGGCGCGAGCAAGAGGTAGCGCGCGAGAAGAACCGGCTCGAAGTCGAAGGGCTCAAAGAGTGGCGAACCAAGGTACGCGATCTTGAATCGCAACTGCAGTCGTTGCTTAAGGACTTTACGTATCAGATTCGCGAGACCGTGCGCGCGATCGATGATCGCGCGGCCCAGCAGAAGCTCTCGAAGGAAGCTGAGCGTCGCATCGCGCGGCTGCGTCGAGAATTCAGCGATCAATTTAACGCAGTGGTGGTGGCACAACACTCCGGCGCCGACCGGGGAGACGAAAATGCGAAGCCCCATGTGGTGCGCCATGTTTCCGCCGGAGACACCGTCAAGCTCAAGTCCATAGGCAAGACAGGTATTGTGCAGCGCCAGATAGACGGCAACGCTTTTGAAGTAGCGATTGGGCCAATGAAAATGCGGGTACTGCGCGAGGACATCGCGGAAGTGATCGCCGCCCGTGCACCCGGCGTAGCCAGCCCCCTGGAGGCGGCCCGAAGCCGTGGGGTCACGGTTTCGATCGCTCACCCGGAAGACACAGTGCGGTCAGAACTGAACGTGATCGGACGCACGGTCGAAGAAGCCTCCGGCGAAGTGGAGCAGTATCTCGACCGAGCCTTTCTTGCAGGACTACCCAGGGTGCGCATCGTCCACGGCATGGGGATGGGCGTTCTGCGCAAGGCGCTGCGGGCGCAACTGGAGCGGCATCCGCACGTGGCACTCGTGGTTGAAGCGAGCCCGAGTGAAGGTGGCGCGGGAGCCACGCTGGTAGACCTGCGCCTCTAGCGAGCAAGAGCAACCTGAGTCTCGGAAGGCCACCGACGGTTGGCTTCGTGAAGAGCGGTTGCTCTACTTCCCGTCGTCAAAATGGAAGAAGAGATTATTGACCGACTCTACAAGCGTCGGATGCGCGTACACCCCATCACGGAGCGCACTGAATTTCAAACGCCCCATCATGGCTGTTTGCAACACCGCCATCACCTCTCCGCCTTCAATGCCCAACACCGTTGCGCCCAGGATCTCTTCCGTCTCAGCATCGACCACAGCCTTCATCAACCCACGCGTTTCGTCTAGTTCCAGCGCCCGCGCGACCGAAGTCATCGGCATTCTGGCCACACGAATCTTGCGGCCAGTCTTTTTCGCTTCGTTCTCCGTCATGCCGATCCGGCCTAATTGCGGATCCATAAACACGGTGTAGGGAACCATTCGGCCGCTCGTCGTCCTACTTCCGCCGTCGAGCAGATTTGTTTTCAGAATGCGGTAATCGTCATACGAAATATGCGTGAACTGTGCCCCACCCTTCACATCCCCGATGGCATAGACGCCTTCGGCTGAAGTCTCCAGGCGCTCATTGGCCTTGATGAACCCGCGGTCATCCAGGTCGATGCCACCCGCAGCCGCCTGGAGCGCATCGGTATTCGGTGTGCGGCCAGCGGCTAACAGCAGATGGGAGCCTTCCACGGTATGCACTTTGCCCTCGATCGCGACCGTCAGGGTAAGACGGTCATGGGTGCGCCCAACCCTCTCGGTATGCGCATTGAGCAGGATCTCGATACCGTCCTGGCGAAGAATCTTCAATACCTCCTCCGCAACCTCGGGATCTTCCTGTGCCAGCAGTTGCGGTCCGGATTGAACGATCGTGACCCGGCTGCCAAAGCGGCGAAACATCTGGCCAAACTCCACACCGATGTAGCCGCCCCCCAGCACCAACAGGTGTTCGGGCACTTCATCCAGTTCCATTATGCTTTCGTTATCGAGCCATGAAACCGTATCGAGGCCTTCAATCTTTGGCTTCGCGCTGCGTGTGCCGGTGCCAACGAAAATCTGGCTCGAGGTCAGGAATCGTTCTCCGCCATCCCGCAAGGCGACGCGAATCTGCCTTGGGCCGGTGAACGAGGCTTCACCGCGAATCAACTCCACGTGGCTCTTATCCAGCCGCTCTTCGCTGCCTCCACGAAACTTGGAGACGATGGCGCGCTTTCTTTCTCTCACCGTTGCAAGATCGATCGCTATCGGGCCGGTAAGAACGCCATAGCCGGCGCCGCGCTGGGCAAGATAAGCTACACGCGCGCTGGCTACCATGGTTTTTGTTGGAGTGCAGCCGCGATTGATGCAGGTCCCGCCCACATCCTGGCGCTCGATTAATGCGGTCTTCTTTCCAACTGCCGTCAGGGCTGCGGCAAGAGGATTACCACCCTGCCCCGAACCAAGGATGATGGCGTCAAAACTTTCCATTTCCGAACTCATCATTCATCGCCTCTGCCTGCGCGCATCGCCTCTGCCTGCGCCCATCGCCTCACTGCCCGCCTGCGTGAAAAGCACGCAAAACTCCTGGATGCCAGCGAGCGGGCGATGGGATGCATGCTTTTACATGTGCGAGATGATGAGAAAACCGCCACCCACGGCCACCAGGTCTTCGAGTAACGCAAGCAGAAAGTCAGGTAGAGTCGCTCCCCGGCTCAGCAGGCGGCGGTAGGTATAGCCTGCGAAAGCCCCGGCCACCGCACCCAACGCTCCCAGAATAGCTCCCACCACGACCGATCCGCCGCCCGAATAGCACAAGGCACCCCCGCACATTGCACCGAAGACGGCACGCACGGCGAGAGGCCCGGGTTGCGTCCTGCCCGGGATAAAGGGCAACTTGTCGGCCACCAATTCTCCCAGGGCAGCTAGAGAGAACACGATGAGGGAGATCCGGTTAGCGAAAAAGTCGAGCCAGGAACCTTCGAGATGGAGCCAGCCGAGATGAGTTCCCCAGGCAATCACGGCAGGGGCGGTCATCGAGCGGAGCCCGCAGACACACCCAACCAGGAATGCGAAGAGAAGGGTCAGCATGGAAACACGATGGCCCCTGTTGAACCAGTTGTCAAACGGTATACGCCGATCAGCCTAGTGTGGTGCTTCAGCCACCGTCTTGGGCGCGTCGGGAGCGAGGGTAAGGGCCTCCTGCAAGCGGAAGGTGACCACCGACTCCGCGGGAATCGACAGATCACGGTTCCCGGTGAACGCTGCGCCGAGGGCGCCCGCGCCACCACCGGCCAGACCACCGACCAGCAGGCCAACACCGCCCGTAGCAACGCCGCCGATCAACATGCCCATACCTGCGCCTCCGCCGATGAAGGCGGCGCTGCGCTTGCCCTTACCTTTTTTCGTACGCGCGACGTTGCTGGTATCGATGCGATATTGCGTACCGTTCACTTGCAATTGGGTGAGTGTGAGCGCCATCATCGACTTGCCCTTGAATCGTCCGCGCTTGTGGGCGACCAGCACTTCGCCGGTTGCAATGGAGCCGGACGGCACGGCAACGATGTTGCCGGCAATCACAGGCGCGGCCAGCGTTCCAGTAAAGTGGTCGCCAGAAGCTGCATGTTTTACGTCGATGGTCTGGTTCAGGCGCACTTCGAGCCGGCTGCCGCGTGGCAGCGTCAAGGCCGGCTCAGGGGCTGGCGCCGGCGCAGAGGCTGGCGCTGGTGCAGAGGCAACTGGGGTACCGCTGGCACTTGGAGCGGAACCGGGAGCCGCTTGCGCCGCAGGGCCGGCCGTTGTCTTATGGCTGCATCCAAAGAGTGTGGCCGACAGAAGAGTGAAAACTGCGAGCGTACGAGAAACGTAGGAAGCATTCATAGGGGGAGCGCCTCTCTTTATGTGCAAAGTTATCTCCAAACGCCGGTTTTCGATGCAGTACTTTGGTGACAGATGAGTGGGCACGTGTTCCAAAATGATAGACGCGGAAGCCGGTACATGGGAATGGCGGCGCTGGCACTGCTCGCGGCCGTATTCGCCCCTCCCTTGCTGGCCGCAAGCCATCCCCTGGCAGCTCTGCTGATCCGTAGCTTCTTCGCGCATCTTTGCCACCAGATTCCCGGCCGCAGTCTTGTGGTTGACGGTGCACCGATCGCGGTTTGTGTGCGATGCCTGGGTATTTATTGCGGAACTGCGCTCGCGGCGTTTCTCCCCATTCAGAGGCTCCATGCGCGTCAATGGTTGGCTACTGCTCTGTTGCTTAACCTGTCTGACGTGCTCGCTCAGATTCTGCATTGCTATGGCAATTTGCCTCTATCGCGGTTTTGTTTGGGAGTGCTCCTGGGATTTGCCGCAGCCGCCGTACTCTGTTCATCGGCTAATGACTGTGAAACGGAACCAGTTCCGAAGAGGCTGGCTGAAAGTAGCCCAGGACGCGGTCGTGGACACGGTCGTGGACACGGTCCTGGGACGTGAGCCTCGCCTTCACTTTCAATATGGATGTCTTCCGGGCCCCGGTGCCCTTCGTCTGGCAGTCGCATACGCTCAAGGGGCATCCATAGCAAGTCGAAAGCGAGGCTTCTTTAGAGTGCCGAGTGGCACACTCACGCTTCGGGACCAAGTCTAGACCCGCTACTCGGCCCTGTACACAACGCGCCCTTCGCTGATCGTCATGCGTACGCGGCCGAGCATGGTCCAGCCGTCAAAGGGCGTGTTGGTCGACTTCGAGCGCGTGACCGCCGCACGAAACGTCCATTCCGCTTTCGGGTCGAAAACCATTACGTCAGCATAGGCCCCCACGGCCAGTGTGCCTCGCCCGCGCAGGTTCAGCAGATTGGCGGGCTGCGTGCTCAACAGTGTGATCAACCGGCTCAGTGAGACCTTGTGCTTGCGATGGAGCACTTCCATCGTCAACCCCAGTGCAGACTCAAGGCCGGTGATGCCGTTCGGCGCGCGTTCGAATTCCTGTTCTTTCTCGTGCGCCGCATGCGGAGCATGATCGGTCGCGATGCAATCGATCGAACCATCCAACAGGCCCTCGAGCATTGCCTTGCGATCGGACTCTGCACGCAAAGGCGGGTTCATCTTGGCGTTGGTGTTGTATTCGCCAACCGCGCTCTCGGTGAGCACGAAATGGTGCGGAGCGACCTCACATGTAACGTGCAAGCCATTGCGCCGGGCCTTGCGCACCGCATCGAGCGCCGCCAGAGTCGACAGGTGGGCAACATGCAGGTGGGCACGGCCGGCCTTGATTTCACCGAGGAGCCGGATGTCACGTTCTACCAGACTCGATTCCGCCGCGACGGGCATGCCGCGCAAGCCCAGCCGGAAAGCCAGAGCGCCGGCATTCATGGAGCATCCACCGGTCATGCGCGTGTCTTCCGCGTGCTGGATCACCGGGATTCCGGCGCGCGCCGAAGCCGCCAGCGCCTGATGCATAATGGCCTCGCCAAGGATGGGCTTACCGTCATCGCTTACGCCCACTGCCCCGGCTGCCTTGAGGGATCCGTATTCCGTAAGCGCCTCGCCCATGCTGCCGCGCGTCGCTGCCGCTATAGGAAACACGCGCGCGCTGGGGTTGCGCTCCGTGCTCTGCATCCAGCGCGTCGTCTCTACGGAATCATTCACGGGAACCGTATTCGGCATGGCGCAAACGCTGGTGAACCCACCAGCGGCGGCGGCCGCCGTTCCCGTGGCAATGGTTTCTTTGTGGCCTTGCCCGGGTTCGCGCAGGTGTACGTGGATATCGACCAGTCCCGGTGTAACCACCAGGCCGCTGGCATCGATGATCTCCGCGTCCGCCTGCTTCGCCGCGGCGTTCAATTTGCCAGGGGCGTCCACTGCGGCCACGCGGCCATCTTTCAGCAATACATCGCGGTCTTGGTCGATGCCTGCAGAGGGGTCTACAAGGCGCCCGCCGCGTATCAGGATCGCGTTCAAGCCCGGCCCCTTTTCCTTGCTGTCGATTTCTTTGCCGGCACGTCTTGGTGTGCGGGCATCAGTGCGCGATGAATCAGCGCCATGCGAATGGCCACACCGTTGGTTACTTGTTCTTCAATCACCGACCGCGGGCCATCGGCCACGTCGCTGGTGATCTCGAGTCCGCGAATCATGGGCCCAGGATGCATGACGACAGCCTGTGGCGCGTTGGCCCTCAGGCGTTCGCGGTGCAACTGGTAGCGCGATATGTATTCGTCGAGATCGATATGCAGTCCGGCCAGCCGTTCTTTCTGAATGCGCAACATCATCACGACATCGGCTTGTTTCAGCACGCGGTCGAAGTCCCTCTCGATACTGATCCCGGGCCCGAGCTCCTGCGCTACTTCCGGCAGCAAGGCCGGCGGTCCGCACAAGAGAACGCGCGCGCCCAGCCTCGGCAGCAGCAGCGCGTTGGAACGGGCCACGCGCGAGTGCAGAATGTCGCCCACAATGGCGACGGTTACGCCTTGAAGCAGTGTTTCCCCGGGCGCATCTTCAGAGCGGCCGAGTGCGCGGAGCATGGTTCTGGCATCGAGCAATGCCTGCGACGGATGTTCGTGCATGCCATCCCCGGCATTCAGAACCGGCAACCCGGTCGCCTGCGCCAGCAAATAAGGTGCGCCAGAAGAAAGGTGGCGCAGGATGATGCACTCCGCTCCGAGCGCACGCAGCGTGAGGCCGGTGTCTTTGAGTGATTCGCCTTTCTCAATCGAGGAGGACTGCGAGCTGATGAGTGCTGTGTCTGCACCCAACCCTTTCGCGGCCAGCTCAAACGAGGTGCGCGTGCGCGTGCTTGACTCGTAAAAGAGAAGCGCTACCCGGCGGCGGCTCAGCCGCATGGCGCGGGTCAGGGGTTCTTCCGCTTCGAGGACCGTGGCCAGGTGCAGGATAGCGGAAACGTCACTCACTCCCAGCGAAGTAACGGAGAGCAGCGACCGGGAACCATCATGCGTGGTGGGCGGATCGACGCTGGGAAGCGCGGCGAAAGGTGGCTCCGGTATGGCTTTTGCTGGTGTCATGTTGGGTTGCGGTGGTCTTGCTGAAGTGCTCGCTTACTCGCTGCGTTCGACCAGAATCACCTGCTCGACGCCGTCGATTTCCTGCAGCTTGACCTCTACGATCTCGCGCGATGTGGTGGGTACATGCCGGCCGACAAAGCTGGCTTCAATAGGCAATTCGCGGTGACCGCGGTCGATTAAGACGAGTAGTTGCACTCGCCGTGGGCGGCCATGGTCAAAAAGCGCATCCAGTGCCGCGCGGATGGTGCGACCGGTATAGAGAACATCGTCGCAGAGAATAATGTCACGGCCGGTGATGTCGAAGCCGATGGCGCCCGGAACAACGACCGGGCGAACATCGCGGGTGGAAAGATCGTCGCGGTAGAGATTGATGTCCAAAACGCCGGTATCGACCGGCTTCTTCTCGATACCGCTAATCAGGTTTCCCAGTCGCTCGGCGAGGGGCACCCCGCGACGCTTGATGCCGACCAGACCCAGGTTGCTGCCGCCGTTATTTTTTTCGATGATCTGATGGGCCAGCCGAATGAGCGTGCGTTCGATCTCCGATCCCGACATGAGGCGGGTCTTTTCCCGCAGCACCGGTGTTGCGCCAATTTTTGCTTTGCTCATAAATGCTCTCGCCGGATGATATCAGCGTTCGGGAACCGGCTGCATGCCTAGCTGCTACCCAGTCGCTTCCGGGGGGCGAGCAGGCGGACGCCCAGCGCGCCACCGATCGCTGAGAAGAGAATAATCCCCACCGAGGTGGTGGCCGCATTCATCAGCGTGTAGGCTGCCCGGCCGTCAGGCGTCATAAGGAAATGAACATAGCGGCGCCACTGCTCCTGCGCCTCGGGGTTCGTTTGTACGAGCGCCGTCGATTGCTGAATCACCGAGTCATAAAACTGGTCGATCTCGTTACCCTGGTGCAAGACATAGCGCGAAAAAACCCGCCAGACCGCGGTCCCGATGACAGAACTGTAGGCGGCGATGAGCCCGGCAACTGCCCCAATGCGCACGCCGGAGCGCGTTTCCAGAAGAACCCCTGGAGTCCGCTTTTGATAGACAGAGATCGCCAGCACCGCTGCCCCAACCACCCAGAGGCAGCACCCCCAGGAGAGAACGGAGACGGAACTGAGCAGGCCAGCCGGCACGGCCACGATCAGTGCGGAGAGGATCGCATCTTTCCAGCAAATCCCCTGCGCGCGAGCCATGCTACCAGGCACCCGCATGCCGGCGTAGTTGCTCTCGCCGTCCTCCTGTTGCGCAAATTTTAGTTGCGGGGAGCCACAGGCCGGACAAAACAATTCGGATGCGCCCAGGGTCGCGCCACAGCGATGGCAGAGCAAGCTCATTACTTTTGAAGCTATCTCACGGGAGGGCAGAGTGCAATCGGACGGCACGCGATCCAGGTCTCAGTTCGTCCCCTGATCGCCGGAATGGATAACGTGCGGCAGATCGAGCGCAATCATACTGAATTGAGTCGTTGCCGAGCCCTTGCCCTTCACCACGACGATATGTTGATGGCGCTCCGATCCGGCCTTCAATTCGATGTCATCCGCCTTCAGTTTCCTGTTGGGTACTCCCTCTTCGTGCTTCGAATCATCGCAGCTGAGCCCCTGTCCGTTCGATGCCGGTGTCCCCATGGCCTTGTTCCCGGCGCACTCGATCACCTCGCCATATTCACTCAAGGCCTTTCGATAGAAGTCGAGCACCCGGTCGCGGCTGTCGTTGGTGGCGTAGTGCGCCACTCTTACGCGCAGCTTGAACGAGCCGAACCCCATGTCGACTTTTGCTGACTCGTTTCCGTCGTGATCGCTATCGGGTACCGCGCCGGGGTATGCCGGAAGGCCCAGATCGGCGGGCGTCGCCTGGTCCTTATTGACCGCGATATTCCCAAACGGAGTGGCAATCTTAACGTTGTCACCATCGCCGGTCTTGTCGACCTTCACCTTGCAGCCGGTTGTTCCTGCCAGAACAAAGACGGCCACGGCAATACCAAGAGCAGTGTCACGATAAGGGTGGTTCAGGTACTGAGCGTTCATTTTCTTTCCGCCCCCTTTAAGTAAGTACGCGCGTGAATCGCGACATGTTCCGCAAAAAGAGCCGGCCGTCAGAGGTAGGCTTGAGGTTGCGACTTTCGCCGGGATCCCTGCATCGGACAGTGGAACCCACATTTTCCCTTATGGCGCGGGGCATGCGCCATGTTCTGGCAGAGGCTATTCAGTGTTCAAGCATCATTCGAAACTTTTCTCTCCTATTCAATTGGCAGGAGTTACCTTTCCCAACCGCGTATTCGTTTCACCCATGTGCCAATACTCGAGCGAAGACGGATTCAGCAACGACTGGCACCTCGTTCACCTGGGGAGCCGGGCTGTTGGGGGGGCGGGAATGGTTTTTACCGAGGCCGCCGCGGTGCTGCCGGAAGGCCGCATTAGCCCCCAGGATCTTGGGTTCTGGAAGGATGAGCACATCCCCGGTCTGAAGCGAATCGTCGACTTCATCCACGGCCAGGGAGCACGCGCCGGGATACAGTTAGCGCATGCTGGGCGTAAAGCCAGCATGGCTCGCCCCTGGGCTCCGGACCAGCGCTACCAGACCCCAGCCGAAGGCGGATGGGCGAATGTCATGGCCCCCAGTCCGGTGGCTTTTGCGGAAAACTACGGCCAACCCGTCGCGTTGGACCTTGCGGGTATACGGGCGATTACCAGGGCCTTCGCCGAGGCGTCTGAACGGGCTCTCAAGGCCGGCTTCGACCTGGTAGAGCTTCACGCGGCACACGGCTATCTGCTCCATGAGTTTCTATCGCCCCTGAGCAACCGGCGTACCGACGGGTACGGCGGGTCGTTGGAGAATCGCATTCGTTTCCTGTTGGAAACCGTCGACGCAATGCGCGCCGTGCTGCCGGATGAAGTGCCATTGCTGGTAAGGATCTCTGCTACGGACTGGGCTGAAGGTGGTTGGGACATCGATCAATCTGTTGCCCTGGCCAGGGTGCTGAAAGAGCACAAGGTCGATCTCATCGACGTGTCTTCGGGCGGCATGACGCCCCACGCAGTCATGCCGATTGGTCCGGGCTACCAAACGCCCCTTGCGGAGCGCATTCGCCGGGAGGCAAAGATTCCGACCGGCGCCGTCGGCATGATCACCAGCGCCGAGCAGGCCGAACACATTCTGCGAACGGGCCAGGCGGATGTGGTTTTGCTCGCTCGTGAACTCCTGCGCGCCCCCTACTGGCCGCTCGATGCTGCGGCGGCGCTGGGCGACACGGCCAGTTGGCCTCCACAGTATCTGCGGGCTGCGCCCCACGGCAGCGAAGAGAGAAAGCCGCTTGCCGCCTCTGCGGTGGCGGAAAAGGTCAGCTTCTAAACCGTCTCTTTGGGTTAGTCAGTTCTGAAGAGGACTGACTAACCCAGGGCAGGCATGGACGAAGGTCTGGCATGAATGCCCCGTACCCTTTCCATCGGAAGCCGCTCCTCGTCCGCAGCAGCGTTTTTGCCAAACCGGTTCAGGCCAGATGAACGACCGATGTCCCATTGTCATACTTGGTGTTTGCGACGGAGAAATTCGTAAGAAAAGCGCCAGTGAAAACAAAAGCTAGCCTATACTTCTGAGCAAAGGTGGGTCCGCGTCAGGCACCCACTGACGATCTGTATGGCGACTCACCTACCACAGCAACGGGCACCACAAAAGACCGAAATCCCCGACAAGCTTTACTTCCGCATCGGTGAGGTAGCCCGCTTATGCTCGGTTGCACCCTACGTTCTTCGCTTCTGGGAGTCTGAGTTTCATCAGCTCAAGCCGAACAAAAGCGGCACCGGTCAAAGGCTGTACCGGCGGCGTGATGTAGAGATGGCCCTGCGGGTGAAGCGGCTGCTTTATGACGAGGGTTACACCATTCCGGGCGCCCGTCAGGCGATCTTGGCAGAAAGCCGCAGCAAGCGTGGCGGCCAGCCCGAACTTCCCTTGCCGCAGCAGCAGCAAACGGTACAACGAACGGAAGCGCGGCTGCACAAGGTGCGAAAAGAACTGCGAGAGATTCTCGGGATGCTTGCCGGCCCTACGCCCCAGTCGCAAGTGAAGGAGCGCACAACGCCTGCACCTATAACAAAGCCGGGGCTGTTCGAGCTCTAACGAGATTTGCCGGCTGGCAATTCTCCGGCGCCCTGCAAAGCCCCTTCCGAAAGGATGCTTCCATGGTTCATAAAGCGTTCCATCGCCTGCATGGCGCAGCCTTGTCCACAGAGGTGATAGAACTCCGCGTTTCCACTTTCTGACTGGTTCCATGGCAACAGGGTAAAGTGGTGCCGGGGCTGCCCCTCTTCGAAGCAGGGTAAATCACCCAGGACCAGCATCCACCAGTGATTTGCTTCGCTCTTTTTTCTACCGCAAATATCGCACGTGAACGAGACATCCCAAACCATGGTCGACCTCATCTCTTACTCAAGTCCGCATTCATTTTTTTGCGGACCCCAGGCGGCTCAAGCGCCTTCAGAGCATGCTTGAGTAGGGCTCATTATAGAGCGGTTCGTTGATTCCTGTGCTTCAGGAAAATCGTGGGATTTGGTTTTCCTGAGTGACCTTGTTTCATGTCCAATCCATGGAAGCCGGTGAATCCCGTGACTTGCCCAGTGTGCTCCTCCTCCAGTTTTCGTTTGTCCCACTTGCGCATGAAAGATGTGGAACGGCTATTGTTGCTGCAATATCCTGTCCGTTGCCGGCAGTGCCAACGTCGTGACTATGCAGGTTGGCCTCTTGCCCTGATGCTGCTGCAGGGCAGCCGGGTCCGTCGCGAGCGACGCCAAAACGAGGCATCCCGCTGAACTCATGCCCGCTACCGGCCTCCCGCGTTTCCAGCGTCAACGTGGAGAGCTACGCAGCAACTTCGGTACCAACGACATCATGGTCCGGGCCATCTGCCACGAACGGCAAACAGAGCACCGGACATGTGACTCTCGAAATTACCTGCAGAACCGTGCTTGACTCAAGGTTCGCTTCGGCTAGCTCGTTTTCAGGCGAACCCAGCACAACAAGATCCACACCATAGGTTTGGGCTTTCTCCGCGATCAGGTCCGCCGCAGCCCCGGGAACCACAATGTGTTCTATCGGAACAGAATGCGTCTCATTAAGGGGCGCAAGAAAGCGTAGCATCTCACGGCAACGCGCTCCTTCCTGTTCCTGCTTCCCCTGTTCCTGCTTCTCGTCTGGAAACATGCAGGATCGTGAGTTGGCGCAGCGCAAGCTGATGGGCACACTGCAGGGCTCGTATGGAAGCCGGAGAGAAATCCGTTGCGGCAAGCACACGTCTCCAGCAGCCGGCCCATGGAAAAAGCGAGACATCTGTTTCCGGCGAAACCGTAAGAATAGGGCAACGCGACCTGGCAAGAAGCTTTCGGGCCACCGTGCCCAACGCAACGCGGCCGGCTTTTGCGCGCGCGCGTGTTCCTAAAATGAGCAAGTCCACACCACCATCCTTCATTGCCTCCAAAATGCGCTCATGGATCGTCCCTGTTTCCATCGCAGAGTGGACCGCAATTCCGAGTTCCCGCGTTTGCGCCTCGATCTTCTTTAGTTCTTCACGTGCCGCGGCGTCCGCCGTAAGGATTGCTGGCGCGCCCTCGGGGAAAGCATAGGTAAGCGGATCAATGGCGTGGATAAGAACGAGGGTTGCTTGATAGATCCCTGCCATCGTCTGGGCATAGCGGAGCGTTGAAGACGCCGTCTCGCTCAGATCGGTTGCGACGCCGATCGTCTTGAAATGCAGGATATTCGAATGCATCCCGTGTTCTCCTTCTGGCTTGAGTCTCTCCTCGCGCAGAAGAACTACACAGTGACCTGGGTCACAACCCCGACCTGTGGTTTTTTGTGATTTCGATCACAGACGCAATCGTCCGTCTCGCCCGATCCTGAAGCTACGGCATGCGCGTAGCTGCCAGGCAACGCGAGCGCCCACCCTAAGAGGTACGTGATGTCTACCGCTTCCAGAAGCTCATCCCCAAGTTCCCGTAAGTCCACTCGTCTGGGCCCGGCCGGGCTTCGATTTCGAGCCATTCTGGTGGCCACGGACTGTTCGCCTGCCAGTTTGATTGCAGTCAGGCTCGCCGCACAACTTGGCCAGGATGTGCACGCCAGGCTCTATGTTCTGCACGCGCTTGTTCCGCAACTGTTTGGCGTCGAAGGTGGCGGCCCTGTCCCCGAGCTTGCAGCCATGCAACTGCAGGGCGCCCAGGAACGCCTCCACGCGTACGTAGAGCACATCCCGGAACTCCGTATGGTGAAGCACAAGGAGATAGCATTTCTTGGCGACCCCGCTCGTGCGTTTCAGTCCGTGGGAGAGGCGAATGGAATTGATTTACTGGTAGTCGGTTCCCATGGGCGCCATGGATTCGCGAAACTGGTCCTGGGATCGGTCGCTGAATGGGCGAGCCGATCTCTCCCTTACCCAGTTCTCGTAGCTGGCCCCGCATGCGACAAAGTTTTGCGCCCCTTCAAGTCAATTGTTCTGGCGAGCGATCTTTCTGAAAATGATTTGCGTGCAGCGCAGTACGCCTGCTCGATCGCGCAGGACAACGACTCCAAGTTGACGATGGTGCATGCGCTCTCGCAGACCAGCACCGCCGCTAGCCGTGAACATGCCGAACGCATCGCGATGGCTAAGCTTCACCAACTTGTTACCAGTGAAGCTGCAGAGGGGTGCACGCTCAAGTTTGAGGTACAGGCCGGCGAGGTCGCCGCGACTGTTCTTTCCACGGCACGAGAGAACAACGCAAATTTGATTGTTCTGGGTGCGCCGCACAGATCTGTTCTTGGTGATCGCGCGCTACGCAGCAGACTCTCCGCGATGATTCGGGAATCTCGTTGTCCACTGCTCGTTGTCCCTGGATGTACGTAGGGAGGCCGCGCAGGCGTGGTTCAAGTTGCGCCGTCTCCGGCCTGCGCGCGGCCTGGTTTTCGTCTTGTTCGGATTGTGATGGCAATCACCGTCAAGGAAAGCTCATCCTGCAAGACTGCCACCTAGGAGGGGAAGCGTATGTTTCGACCGGCAGAACACACGCGCGCAAAACTAATGACCATTCACGGCCTCTCACTGTTGGCGCTAGGTGTTGCGCTGCTTTACATCCGGGCCAGCATGACAAACGTATATTTCTACTTCTTCGGTGGCGCCGTGGCGATTTTGCTTGTGGCTGCGTCGCTGCTTTTTATTGCCGGCATTGACTGGATGTGTGCAGCTGGTCTCGGCTGGGGCCACGCGAAGAGACTAAAAGGCTTGATCGTCTTGAGCATTGTGACCGCGGCTTGCGGCCTTTTTCTGGTTTTTTATCCGGGGGGAAACATCCGGACACTCTCCCATGTAGTCGCCGGCTATGCATTTTTCATGAGCCTCGGAAAATTCGGACTGGCGCGGTCATGGAGCGGAACCATCCACGAACGAACCGTCATGTATCTTCTGGCGCTCGTTGCTCTCGCTTTTAGCGTCGCCCTGGCGGCGTTTGCCGGGCCGGACGACCGAAGAACCCTGATGGTCATAGCCGGCTACTGCATGTTCATGGGACTGCAAATGTTGCTCACCATGTCTTTTCTTCAGCAGCACATGGTTAGACTATCCGGGCCAAAGTCAAAACTCAATCAGGCGCGTGCCTGATCCCGGCCTCATCCAGTCCAGTGCTACATAGCGTGTGTAACGAACGTGACGGAAATCACAGCCAGCGCTTCTCTCAGCACGCTAAGCTGACTGCAAACAGGACCAGTTGCGGAACACAACGGTCCTTTCCGTAAGGCAGCGAGAGGGGCAAAGATGGCTACTCTGAATTCTGTCGCCGTTACATTTGAGCACATACTCGTACCCACCGATTTCTCTGACGCTTCTCAGCGCGCCCTGGACTATGCCAAGGCGATAGCAAAGCAGGAAAACGCCGAACTATTGCTGATCCATGTAGCGCCACCGTTGAATTTGATTGCGCCACCCGAAGCGGCGTGGATCGATGAATCCGAGATCCAGTCCCTACAGGAACAACAACTCGAGCAAAGCGGCGCCGCATTGCGTTCAGATGGTTACCGCGCCCAGACGATCTCCGCTACTGGTTCTCTCCGCAGCGAGATTCTCACTGCTGTCGCGCAATACATCATTGACCTGATCGTCTTGGGAACGCATGGAAGGAAGGGCTTGGAGCGGCTCCTGATGGGCTCGGATGCCGAAGGAATACTGAGACGCGCGCGGTGCCCGGTTCTGTCTGTTGGACCCGCGGTTCCCCCTCTCCGGGCCGCCACGTGGCGGTTGCGAGAAATCGTTTGTGCAACCACGTTTGACCCGAACACAGCCGAGATGGTTGCCTTTGCGCATAAGTTCGCAGCCTTGCATGAGGCTGAACTTGTCTTGTTTCACATCAAGGCCACGAGTGAGGAAAAAAGCGTGGATTGGGCGTCGTTTGAAGCCGCATTCCATCAATACGTGCCGGTGGAATTGGGAACCCACTCCTTGTTGCGCGCGCGACTCGCCAGCACGGCCCCTGGAACCAACATTGTCGAGTTTGCAAGGCAGCGTGGTTCTGACCTCATTGTGATGGGCGCGCGGCCCACATCCATGCTTGCTACCCATCTGCCGCGTGGCACGGCTGCGAAAGTGCTCGCTGAGGCGCCTTGTCCTGTGATGACTCTGTTGGAGCAGTAGGTCTGGCAACACACTGCTCTACACAGGCACACCGTTCGCGAGGAGATTACGATGACAACCGTCACCGTCGATCCGCAACACACGAGTTGGGGATTCACCACGCCCGACAAAATACTCGTAGCGACGGATTTGGTCGATCTCGACTACCTTATCGCGCATGCTATTGCGCAGTGTCAGGTGTGCGGCGCATCCCTGATTCTTGCGCACGCTGCTTTCTTGCCGGCCTCAGGTTCTTTCGACGCTGTGGTTGGCCTCGGAGCCCAAACAACGGCGGAGGCTGAGTCCCAGGAGCGGCTTCGGGAAGCACGGCGGACCCTCAATACCGCCGCCGCAAGGGTACGAGCCGCCGGAGTCGATTGCCAGGTTGTGATTCGCCAAGGTCACCCGCGAGAGGTCATCCCAGAACTGGTAAGGGAGGTCCGTGCAGGCAGACTAGTCCTGGGTACACACGGCCGGCATAACCTGAAGAAGTTTTTTCTTGGATCCACCGCGCATGAAATTCTCAAGAGTGTAACCGTGCCTGTGTGGACCGTGGGGCCTCGCGCGCGACCGTATGCTCATGGTCAGCCGCACAGAATTCTGCACCCGGTTTCCCTGTCATCCGGATACGAGGAGACGGCAAGGCTCGCTGTGAAGCTGGGACAATGCTACCAGGCCGAGGTTACCCTTCTGCACGTATTGCCCCGCGATGTCGAGAAGGAGTATATCGGCGAACGGCTGCTAAAGTGGACGACCTTCGAACTCGGCCGTCTTATTTCTGAGCAGGCGCCGCTATGGACAACAGCCACCATCGTGGTCGAGGCGGGCGAGGTAGTGGAACAGATTCTTCTGGCCGCCGGGAATCTGAAAGCGGACTTGATTGTCATGGGAGCCAACCCGCACACAGCCTTTTGGCCCACCTTCGGCGACAACACTGTTTACAACGTCATCGCAGAGGCCAAGTGTCCAGTCCTCACGATGCGCCATTCGCAAACAGCACAGCCGATCTCAGCCCGCCCTCACTCCTGCGTCTTGATCTAGATTCGACAAGTCAACCAATCGTGCCACAAACTAAACGCCAGTTCAGTGCCCGACTGTCTCAAGGCGGGCCTGAACCGGCGTTTTAGTGAACCTCCTACGCGGCGGTCACCTCTATTTTCTTTGATGCGGCAGCAGCCTTAGGCAGCGTAAGTTCCAGAACGCCTTTTTTAAGGTGCGCGGATGCCTTTTCCGGATGGATGGATTCCGGTAGGTCGATATAGCGGCACACCTCGCTAGCCAAAACTTCGCTGTACTGGACTTTGCGGCCCTTCTTCTCGTCGTGCTTCTTTTCGGTTTTTCCACGAACATAGATGGAGTGGGCATCGGCTTGAATCTCCAGATCTTTGGCGTCGAAGCCTGGAACTTCGGCGCGCAAGATATAGGAGTCGTCCGCTTCGATGAGTTCGATGGGGACCGGCTTCAAGATTTCTGCCTGGGCACGAAACCAGTCCGCCACGTCCTCGCCATTGGTACCGCGTTGTTCGAAAAAGCTAAACGCACGTTGTGCGATTGCCCGGGTAGTTGCTTCAAGGTCTTCGAATACATTGCGCATCTGAGAAGTGGGCTTCACTGCGATCGGTGTCGACATGGTCTGACTCCTTAGGGGAATGCGCGGGTTGCGCTCACCAAACACTAGACGACGCGCGATCAGACGTAAGTGACGTAGAACACACTCGCGGATCATTTCTGGTTCTCACGCTGAGGCGACCGTCAGAGGTTGCTCTACGGCGCCAGACAACTCTCTGGCGATAACGATCCCCTGGCGCTGTAGTGGAAATAGGTAACATCTTCCGCTGAGGACTTCGGGAAGAGCAGCAGAATCACCACGCGTGATTGCGTAGAGAAACGGGATGGCAACCAGATGCTTCCATCACCGACAGGCCTCATTTCCACTGCAAAACGCGTCCCTGGTTCCACCTTTGCGAGAAAGCCTTCAATCGTAACCGCATCGGTCACCTCAGCTTGCACCTTGACCCACCGATACGAATCCTGGTCAATCCACATCGTCCCTCGCATAGCTTTGAGCACAGTGGTCTGCGTGGTCTTGGGCGAGTATCCCGGTTTGGGAGCCGCGCTGACAATGAATGTCTTGTGCCCACTCATTGTCCCGGTCCCCTTAAGCGAGAAGCTCATCCCCTGGCTGAATTCTTCGAGCAACAGCTGATCGCGCAGTCTTACATTTTCATATTGGCTGACTCTTTTCTGGCGCTGCTGCGGGCTCTCCTGTGGTCGCTGCCGTACTGCGGCGTCAAACCCGGCCGCCTGTTTCTGTGCCTCGTCGCTTGTGAGACTGCGGTCATTCACGGCGACAAGCCTGCGGAGCGGTGAGCCGGCGATCATCGTAACCAGAGATGTGCTGGAGCCTTTTGCGTTCTTGCGCGTCTCGCAGAAGTCAAATTCTGGCGCCTTCTCCCAGTCCTTGTGGGTAGCCTGGCTAGACCGATCGATAATGTCGCGGACAGCCGGAAGCTCATTTTGCGCCACGACGGGTGTCGCCATGGCACTGAGAAGGAGCATCATTTTTGCAAACAGTGTCATGGGCCGATCTCCAACTCTTGAGAGAGCTGCGGGTGGCCGGCCGGATGGCCACGTCAGTCAATATTCATGGCATTGCACCGCGGATAGGGAATCGCGCGGCGATCTTCGCCACCCCCAGGATTCCAGATAGCCGTTTGTTCCGCTTCTCGGTTTCCGGCGCCCGCTGATCATTTTTGTTTCTGCGGTGACGAGACGAGTTCTTCGTCATGGTGACGATATTTCGTCACTTGGCAGGCCACAAGTCGCTATTCCAAAACTGTCGCCCTCTCCAAATCATTTGTTTTCAATACCCCATGTAAAGCATCTCCTCGCCCGTACTTTGGCAAGCCACTTGCGTAGTTATAAGTACGAGGGAAAGACAGTGCTAAGAATTTCGATAAAAGACGATCTGCCCATGGCGACGATGAGGGTTGAAGGTAAGTTGGTGGGCCCGTGGGCCATGGAGCTGGGAAAGGTCTGGCACGATTTGTGGGTTTCAGCGACATCAAAGCCGTTGCGGCTGGATATTCGTGAGCTAACCTACGCGGATCAAAAGGGTACCCAGGTTCTTCGGGAAATATTCCGGGCGACCAATGCAGAGATTCTCGCTGAGTCTCCCCTCACCCAATATTTTGCGACTCAGGTAAAGGCTGAGGCACAGTCGATCGAGCCGGAAACGGAGCTAGTATGCAGACCCCGAATAGACACACCCGCATCTGTGAAACTTGCAAACTGAAAGAGGGCTTCTTGTGCCACATTACCCCTCTTGCCGCGAACGAATTTGAAGCAATCAAATCCTCGTCCTTCTATCCTGCTGGTTCGACACTATTTATCGAGAACGATCCACCCAGGGGAGTCTTTCTCCTCTGTTCCGGAAAGGTCAAACTGTCGGTCAGCTCAAGAGGAGGCAAGACGCTGATCACCCAGTTTGCCTCTCCCGGAGAACTCATCGGCTTGAGTGCTTCGATGTCGGGGATTCCCTATGAGGTGACCGCCGAGGCGCTGCACCCGTCACAGGTCGCGTTTATTCGGCGCGATGACTTTCTTCGCTTTGTGAGTCACTTTCCAGAGGCTTACCAGGCAGTCATCAGGCAACTGAATTCTCAATATGCCCATGCTTGTGAGCAATTGCGCAACGTGGGCCTATCCACCAACGCACATGAGAAGCTGGCTCGCTTGTTCCTGCACTGGTTTTCCGAAGAAAAGCCAACCTCTGACACTTCGCAGATCAAGATGGCATTAACTCACGAGCAGATCGCAGAATGTGTGGGTTCTACCCGGGAAACGGTCACTCGGACGTTAAGCGAATTCAAGAGCAAACACCTGGTCACGCTCAAAGGGACGACGGTAACCATCCCGAGTCGTTCAGCATTAGAGGCAGTCTGCGGAGGTTGATCGTCTAAGTTCAACCAGGCCAGGGGAGTTGCTCGTCCTCCAGTCGCCAGCCTTGGCGGCAAGAGAAATGCCGGTTAGTCAAGCTTGTTGCTCCCAAGAACGCCATTTTGCGTCTGCCCGGCAGCAACAAACTCACGAGCGTAGAATTTCACTGAGTTGGAGTCGAGGTCAGGTTATTTTCATAAGGTTCAATTTTCGGCTATGTCCGGCTAAGAGAATAAGCTGAAATGAATGAATCAACGGGCGATCTGAAGTAACCGCCGCCCCCGTTCTGCGCATCGAAGCCGACGGTCCTCTCATGACCTGCCGGAACGAAAAGAGTGGCTATGTGACTACGAACCTGGCCCATATCGATGCTTCTGAGCACGCCCAGGCACTCTTCAAAGAGTTCTTTCTGGCATCTCCTGATGGAATTGTGGTCACTGCTGCCGATGGTCAGATCTTTGCCCTGAATCCAGCGGTGGTCCAGCTCTTCGGCTATTCCGAGACAGAGCTGATTGGAAAATTTGTAGAAGCCCTCATACCCGAGCGGTTTCGCCGCGATCATCTTCATCATCGGGGAGCCTATGCTGCCGCTCCGGCCGCGCGCCCGATGGGCTCCGGCCTCGAACTTTACGGTCGTCGAAAAGATGGAACCGAGTTTCCCGTCGACATCATGCTCTGCCCTGTGCAGGCAGGGGGAGAACGCTCGATCCTGGCGGTGATTCGCGACATTACGCAGCGCAAGTGGACGGAGACGGCCCTCCGCCGCAGTGAAGAGCAATTTCGTCTCCTGGTGGAGGGCGCCAGGGACTACGCAATCATCATGCTCGATCCCAACGGAAATGTCGCCACCTGGAATCCTGGAGCGGAGCGAATCAAGGGATACCGCGCGGATGAAATTCTTGGCAAACATTTCTCAAAGTTCTATCCGCACGAAAGCCTCGAGCGCGGCAAACCACAGCATGAATTGGAGGTTGCTGTGGCCGAGGGCAGATTCGAAGACGAAGGATGGAGAATTCGCAAAGATGGTTCTCGCTTCTGGGCCAATGTGATCATTACAGCTCTGCATGGACCCGATGGGCAACTCGCCGGATTTTCCAAAGTCACGCGTGACTTCACCGTTCGCAAGAGCGCCGAAGAGTCGCTTGTACTGGAACTTAGCAAAGCGGTGCTTGCCAACCCGGATATTCGGCAGATGCTTGCTGTGATTGAGGCCAGTATCCAGCGGCTGCTCCCGCATGACTACGCGGCCATCGCTTTACAGGACCTTAGCCGTCCTTATGAGCTGCACGTCCAGCAGTTGTCCTCGGTAGAAAACCCCGCCCTCGCCGAGGAGACGATCCTGTCTGTCGAGGGAACACCAGAAGGCTGGGTACTGACCCATCAGGAGCCGCTATTGATGACGCAACTCGACACCCGCAAGGCGGGTCCGGCGAACCTCCAGAGCAAGGCCGGAATCCAATCGGGTTGCTGGATCCCTCTCAACGATCGTGGCGATGTCATCGGGACGTTATTTGTAGGGAGCCGGCAAAAAAACGCCATCGATCACCGCCATAGGGAGACGCTTCTTCAAGCTGCCAGCCAGATCGCCGGCGCCATCAAGGCAGATCACAGTATGCGTCGCATTGTGCGGCTCAGCAGCACACTCAAAGCGGAGAAGCGTTATCTCGAGGAAGAGCTCCGCACCGAATACAACTTTGAAGAGATCGTGGGTGAAAGTCGTGGACTGAAGACCGTGCTGAAGCAAGTCGAAACCGTGGCTCCCACCGATGCCACGGTGCTGATTCTTGGAGAGACGGGTACCGGAAAGGAACTCATCGCAAGGTCGATCCATAAAATCAGCCCGCGGCATGAGCGAACGTTCGTTAAGCTGAACTGCTCGGCGATTCCCTTTGGTCTGTTGGAGAGTGAACTCTTCGGGCATGAAAAAGGTGCTTTTACCGGCGCTATCTCGCAACGGATTGGCCGCCTGGAATTAGCGCACAAGGGAACGCTCTTTCTCGACGAGATTGGGGATCTTCCCTTGGAACTGCAACCCAAGCTGTTGCGTGCGCTGCAGGAAAAGGAGATCGAACGGCTGGGCGGCAGAAGACCGATTCCTGTCGATGTGCGTCTCATCGCTGCCACGAATCGCGATCTCGGGAAGATGATCAAAACCGGCGAGTTCCGCCACGACCTCTATTACCGTCTCCGGGTTTTCCCGATCACGGTGCCCTCGCTGCGAGAAAGATCCGCCGACATTCCGCTCCTCGTAAATTATTTTGTGAACAAACATGCCAGGCGGATGAACAGGCCAATCCACACCATCCCCACAGAAACCATGTCAGCTCTCGTTGCGTGGGCATGGCCGGGCAATGTGAGAGAGCTGGAAAACTTTATCGAGAGGGCGGTCATACTTTCGCCCGGCTCAACCCTGCGTGCACCTCTCGCCGAGTTGGACAAGCTTGAGGGTACAGACCCAACTCTTCAAGGGGCGGAGCGAGATCATATTCTGCGAGTGTTGCGCGAGACGAAAGGGATGATCGGCGGCGCCGGCGGCGCGGCTGAGAAACTTGGACTCAAGCGGACAACGTTGCACTCGAAGCTCAGGAAGCTGGGAATCCAAAGAAGCGACTACATTTAACGCTGCTGCCCTATTGCCCGCATGAACTATCTCCGGATCGTGAGCACCGGGCATGTGCTGCTGCTGATCACCTGGAAAGCTACACCCGTGCTGAAACCGTCATACCAGTGGGAGGCTCTCCGCGTGCCCAGCACGATCAAGTCGGCTTGTATGCGCTGCGCAAGCAACAGAATTCCGTCTGCCGCAAAACCACGTTCGAGAACACATTCGGGCTCGCACCATTCCCGGCTGATATCGGGAACGATCCTTCGCAGGGCGCGCACGAACCTCTCGTTCAGCTCCTCATCGTTCATTCCTCCGACGCCATCCCGGTCGGGCAGCACGTGACAAAGGTAGAGGTGCGCGCCGAAATCCTGCGCAAACGATAAGGCAAAGACACCCGCATAGGCTGCCTCGGGAGAAAAATCGGTCGCGTAGACGATTCGCTGAAAGTTGATCGTCTGCTTTGGTGAGGGCACCGCGGGGCCGATCGTGAGAATAGGACACTGCGCCTCGTGAATCAATTCTTCGGCGGTCGATCCGAGCACTAGTTTGGCCAGGCCCTTGTGGCCACGCGTCCCGATCACCAGCAGATTGGCCGACAGGCTCTGGGCGGCATGCAGAATCTCTGCGGCCGGGTCCATCCCTTCACACAAGATAGCCTCGACCTTGATCTTTTCGGAGACAAGTTCGCTGCGCAGCCGTGTGAGAGATTCTTCGCCAAATCTGCGGAAAATATCCATACTGAGACCCGCATCCGGGGCCTTGAAGGCGGCAGAAAAATCGACCACATGCATGAGACGTACTTGTGATCGATACCGGGAAGCGAGCGCTTTTACATAAAGCCACGCGGTTTCTGCGCTGGAGGAAAAATCCGTGGCAAACAGGATCGTTTCAAGGCTGATCGCAACCTGACTTCCAATAATCGGCATAAGGTCACCCGCTCGCGTCAAACCTACTCGGGAAGAAGGGAAACGACTGTGACCTGGAGCACAGCAGATTCCCCTCTATGGATGGGCCAGATGAGAAGGTACTGTCATGACAGGGCAGTGCACCTGGCGGATGGTAGCGCTCACGACGCCGTCAGGGCAGTCGATCATCTGGTTGCCGGTTCGATGAAGGCCAAATAGAACGAGCCCAGAGTGCGATTTGGCCGCAAACGTGGCAATCGCCTCTTCTGTCCGGCCATAGACGACGGTCCAGGTCAACGCAATGCCCCGATCATTCAATCTGGGTCCCCATTCTTCAAAGCGTTCGGTGTGATGCTTGTAAGACCCGTAACTTCTGGTCGCATCCACAACATGCAGAAGATCGAGACTCGCTCCCAGCTGTGTGGCAAGATAACCCGCGAAACAGACAATTTCGTCCGGTGTTTCGAGTGAGGTCGTCGCACACAGAATCCGCTCTACCGAAGGAATCTTGCCGTCTCGAAGAATTGCGTAGGGCCCCACAACGAGCACTGGACAGCCAACGGTACGAAGGAGATGTTCTGCCGTGGAGCCAAGTCGCGGCCGGTCGATGGGGCCGTACCCGTAAGCGCCAAGCAGTAGTAGATCGGGCGTATGTTCAAGCACGATGCCTTCCATCGTGTCGGAAATGCTCCCGATTCGCCGAACAGAATCGCTCCATATTCCTTCAGCGCGCAACCGCTCTGCCACTGCCTGCATTCCAAACTGAAGATCACGTTGCGACATCTCCATTGCGCGAGGGCCGGCCTCAAGTGCACTTGAGTAATCGGCGGGGCTTTGTACACCGACGAGATGTATGAATGACCCAAATCGTTTTGCGAACATCTCTGCGTATTTCAATGCCGAGCCTGCCGATTCAGAGAAGTCGTAAGCTACGAGAACCTCAGCGAAGCGGGTGTTCATGGATTTTGCATTGGCCGGGAGCGTGCAATCTTGGTTCATAACGTCACCTGCGTTGCTATCGCGGCATTGCCCTGTCTGTGACGGTCCATTCATTGGGCCACGGCGGTCTTGTCGCTTTGCTAGGCTACCTTAATGCGGTTCACCACGGACTCGATTCCCGGGGCCGCCCAGGCCGCGCGTTCTGCTTCTTCCCGTTCGGAGAAGGAATGCACGTTGCCCGTCAGCTCGACTGTCCTGTCATGAGCAGCAACGCGGATGCTCTTGGCATCGAGCTCTGCACTTCTACGAAGTGCGGCTTCGATATCGCTCTTTACAGCGGAAGCCGATACCTGGGGTTTGACGGCAATGAGATTGGCGACGCCGCGAACGCCGCGAACCCCTTCGGCCGCTTCTACCGCGGCGTTCTTTTGGTAGTGCCAGCCAACGGTACCTTCTAATGTTACAAACCCATCATGTACGGTGGCTGTGATCCTTGTTTCTGCAAGCGTGACGTGCGACGTCAGAAAATGCTGCAGATCTCGAGCAATCTCCGGGTCGGTGCGCGTACTGGGCCGCACCTCGATGTCATTGGCAATGCAGCCAACACCGCGTATGGACTTGGCGGCTCTCTCCGCGGCGGCCTTTTCAGCAAATGTGTGAACGAAGCCCGTAAGTGTGATCGTCGCGCCTGCGGCTTTCACATTGATGTCCTTGGACCGGATACCCGGGCGCCAGTCGATCTCGCGGAGAACCGCGGTTCTTAGCTCCTCATTCGCCTTAGCTTGGTCTACGGTCGCATTGATCATGTCCCGTCTCCTTCAAGTTGCAGTCTAGGCTCGGGTCGCCACGCCATTCTGTGATGAACATCACGCGACCCGTGCAACGGCGAGGCTTGTCTGTCTGGATTCAGTGGGTAGGGCGAAGGCTTGCCCACCGGCTTCGCGTAACGGGCGGCTATCACAAGGGGAGGGAGGGCCAGGGGCCTGCGACCTGGCAATTTTTGCAGTCCGCATCAATCTATTGGTAGATGGAGGCGAGAAGCATTCTTAAAGGCTGACGAAATCGCATTCGCAAAGTGAACGCTATTCTTGTCGCGAAGCCGTCGTCCAGCAAGCCTCAGATTTCTTCTGGCACCACGAAAGGCGCTCGATAGCCTCGATCGCCGTCGCGCAACAGCCTCTGCGCTTCTTCATCGCCGATAACCTGCTGCGTGTCTGGATTGAAATTTATCGTCCTGCCTAGTCGGTAAGACGCATTCGCGAGGTGTACAAGCGCACAAGAGATGTGTCCTTCCTCAATGGGGGCATTCAGATCCGCTTTGTTCCGGCTGGTCACGCAATCGATGAAATTCTTGAAGTGAGCCAGCTCCGTGCCGCCATGCGCGACAGTCCGCTCTTCTTGATCGTGACCCATGCAGACGGCATAGGTACCCGCGTCTTCGTCGCCCGTGGCGAGGTATCCTTTGGAGCCGTAGAATATGTTTCCGACCGTATTATGGCTGCCTGCCATTGGGCCTAGCTTCTCGGTGACGACTGACTTTTTTGGCTCGGGTGTGCCAAGACTTGGTGTTCCGATCTGAGCTTCATGATTGGTAATCCAATGCCTGACTTCGAACGTGATCATGCGGCGCTGGCCGTTCGGCAGGTCGAATTCGAACGCGCAGTTTAGGTCGTTCGGAGTCTGCTGATCGTCGTCGAACATGAAATGGCCGCCGATGGCGCTTACTTTGTTCGGAAGGCCGAGCCCCATCCCCCATCGAGCCATGTCTACCTGGTGAACACCCTGGTTTCCAAGATCGCCATTGCCGTAGTCCCAGAACCAGTGCCAGTTGTAGTGGAACCGATTTTTCGTAAATGCGTGCTCAGGTGCCGGTCCGGTCCACAAATTGTAGTCAACGTCTTGCGGAACCGGCTGCACGGGCGCCGTCCCAATCGTGTCTCGCCACTTATAGCAGAGGCCACGCCCCATATACGTTTCCCCGATCATTCCGTCCCGCATCTTCTGCACCGCCTCGCGGACTGTCGTTGCGGAACGGATCTGCGTTCCGTGTTGGACGATGCGATTGTATCGTTGGGCTGCGCGCACCAATTGCTTGCCCTCCCATAGATTGTGAGAGCACGGTTTTTCCACGTAGACATCTTTGCCCGCCTGGCACGCCCAGATTGCCATCAAGCTGTGCCAGTGGTTTGGGGTTGCGATGGAGATCGCATCGATCGATTTGTCTTCGAGCAGTTTTCTTACGTCGGTATACGTGGCGGGTTTAGGCAACCCCATCTTTTCCATCTGCGCGAGCCGCTGCCGCAAGACGTTCTCATCAATGTCGCACAGTGCTGCAATCTGCACGTTGGGCAATTGTGAGTAGTTGTGGAGATGATCTCCGCCCCGCCCGCGAACACCACAGATCGCCACGCGTACGCGGTCGTTCGCCCCCATCACGAGCGCCGGGCGGCCAAGAAAAGCCACGCTTCCGAGTGTCGTGAGCCCAGCTGCACCGGTGATCAGAAAATCGCGGCGATTGAGGTCTTTTTCGTTTGGCATAAATCTCCCTACGCAAGGAAACGCAGTGTCTCGTCAATGAGCTTCGTAGTCCCCGCGATAGGGTCTCCGCCGTTTGTATCGAACTCCATCGAGAAATATCCGCGATACGAGCTCCGCCGAGCTATTGCGAACATCCGGCTGAGGTCCACCTGATATGTTTTACCATCGAGCTGCACGGCGCCCTTTACATGGCACATGTTGAAGGCGTGCTTCATCATCGCGGCCACGGCCTTCTCGCTTCCTTCCTCCCCGTATTTGGCGATCGAATTGCCGAAATCGGGGAGCGTCCGCAGATAGGCATTGTTTACTTTTTCAACGGCATTCACGATGAACAACGGATCCTCCCACGTGGCGTTATCGTTCTCCAGGTTGACCACGACATTCCGTTTGGCGCCGTAGTCGGCTAATCGCGCGAGATGGATTACGGCCGCGTCCAGGTCTGGCTCCTTGCCCGGTTGGGACGACAGGTGCTGCCGTACGCTGGGAGAACCGATTGCGGCTGCGATATCGATCCATTTGCAGCCGTCCCGGACGGCTGTCTCGGCGATGCTGGTGTCGGTGGTCGCAAAACATCTTCCGGGCAGCCCGAGATCGACAACATGGGAGCGTGCCTTGGCAACCGCCTCACGAAAACTTTCCAGGTAGCCCGAATCGGTCGAGCTGAAATGGCTAAGCAACGGATTGATGTTATGAACACCGAATCGCTCCACCACCATCGCCGGGAACTCTTTGATGTCCAACTTCGGAATGCTGGGCTTCTGGCCGCGATTGGCCGCACTGTCAAAGTAGGCACGGAAGGGCCACGACGTGACGGCCAGCCGTTCACGCAGACGGGTCGGAAACTCCAAATGCGGCTGAGGGCCCAGGTTCTTTGATTGAGCCAAGCCCTCGATGGGAATGCAACACGTGCAGGCGAGAGTCGCCGCCTGCTTCAGGAAATCACGACGGGATGAATGCAAAGCGGCCTCACGCGAGCGTAGGGGGTGGATACTTTATCTCGACCAATCATAAACATGTTGTAGCGGAAGTGTACTCGCGACGAGTGGCCTGGGTGGATTTAATCGTTTATCACCAGAGTTCTGGGCTTGGATTTGGCCCGACTCTGCTATGAGACACCGAAGCTGCTCCATTGAGACGAACGAGCCTGAGCGTTGAAGACCGGGGGCTGTTACCACCTGTCATCACTAGCCGATCAGTAGGCTTCTCTGCAGACCTATTGACTGCATTAAGGTTTCGATCCGCTGGCTGGTTGAGCGCGATGGAAGTGGTAGACGAGTCCAGCATCGAGAAAAGATACTCCACTCGCTCTGCCGTTGTTCGATGCGCCGGCGGCCACGCCGTAGTCGACTGCTCGAAGGTCAACAGAGTCGGTGAGGCGGATGTCGAGGCCGCCAAGAAACTCCGCCGCTCCATTTGTAATACGCAGTGGGGTAGCCCGAGGGCCGATATCCGCACTAACCACTCCACCGCCAACCTCAAAGTACGGCCGCAGGCGAATACGAGTGGGAACAAAGCCGATGCGGAGGGCGACGTCGGCCGTGGTGCCGCCGTATGAGGCGGGGCCATAGAGAACACGGCCATCAATTCCCGCCGTCAGGCGGCTGTGGATAGGGAAGTTGTAAAAAGCCCCGCCGCCGAGACTCGCGGTTTTGCCATTGAGGTTGAAGTCGCTGCCTTGGTAGGAGACCCCATACCTGCTCAGCGCAACCATGCCGTAAGCCGAAACCTGGGCTTCAGCAGCGGATGCGAACACGGTCAGCAGAGCAGTTCCGAGCAAGAAAACAAGCAGGCGAAAACGTGTCAAGAGGGGCTCCCGAGTGGCGTTACTTTGGCCTCAGATTACAGGAGGGCAAGCCGAAAGCTGCGAAACGAACGTGGGTCCCCCGGGACGCAAAAGAATGAGCCTTGTGCCCTCTTCGTGGACGAGACAACCGCTGTTACCTGTGCTCATGGCAGACCGCGAAACCGGTGGAGTTCGCGCGACTGCTGAAGTCCCTCAGAAACGGGGTTTTGCGCAAGTTCGGCTTCCTCTTCTCAGACCGGAAAACCCGACTTCTCGGGGGCATAGGGAAGGCTAATTTGATGGTCTATCTTTCCTGAATAGTCAAACAGCATTGCTTGCTGGTTTGTTCGCTCGCCTGAAACCGAAAGAAATCTTTTTGCCATAGGGAGGCTGATCGGAGTCGCTGCGTTTGCTTTCGGCATCGTTAACGACGAACTTGCGACGAGATGGCCCGGCTCAAAGCTGAAGCCGCGGTAGCACTGGTTCCCGCAGCCACCAGGAACCCAGAGTTTTCCAAACCCATCCGCAGAAAGAGGTTCCCGAGCTCCGCTTTCATAACCGAGCAAGCCCAAATCTTCATCTGATAGCAAGTCGCCATCTATGCTCCAACGTTGGAGGTGAATTCTCACGCTCGATGTGTCACTTTCGCTCGCGCCTTTTTGTGGAATGTAACGCCAGAGTATGAGCGATCCATTGTCCGAAAATCCTCCCAAGAACGGGAAACGGTATTCAAGCTCAAAAGGCATTTTGTGGAAGGTGTTCCAATCCGACTCAAACCTTCGATGCAGGATGCCTGCGGCGCGATCGGTGATAAACACAGTGAGCTTTTCAGCTGGCACGACGGTGGCAAGCCATCGGCCATCCTTGCTGAAGGCCGCCTCACATCCAATCGAGTTGCCCACTGAGGAGCGAAGAACCTTCGATGCAGACCCTAACGGAGTCAGCCGCGTCTCCAAATCACCACCTTTTATCGTGCCCGTAGCCGAAGTTCCATCCGCTGAAAACGCCGCACACGCCGAGATGAGAGGGGTTTGTCCGGCACATTGCATGGAACAAATGCAGCCGATCAAGGCCAGTAGGACGCATGCGGTCTGACCCAGCTTCATACCGCGCCCGGGACAATCGACAACTTCAGCGGATTGGGTAATCAAACGACATGCCCTTCTCTAGCCTCTCAACGCTATGAGTCTACGGGATACAACTCCCCGAAAACGAGGATTTCGGCAAGTTGGTAGTGGGTCAGTTTGAACTGACCCACTACCGCAAGTTCCAGAGCGACAGAACTCCGTGTTTGACCTTGCACTTCGACATGAATCGCTGTACGCTCCCCTGTAGAAGTGAAAGGGGTATTAATGCCTTCTGCCCGCATGGACCTTCCGCAAGGAACTCTGGACCTGCTTATCTTGCGCACTCTCGCGCTCGGGGCCCAGCATGGGTGGGCTATCGCCGAGCGAGTGCAGCAAGTCTCGAGCGACGTCCTGCGTATCCAGCAGGGGTCGCTGTATCCGGCTCTGCATCGGCTCGAGCGACGGGGATGGATCAAAGCGCATTGGGGAACGTCAGAAAACAATCGCCGCGCCAAATACTACGAGCTGACGAAGAGCGGGTATAAACAGCTCGAAGGTTGAGAAAGATACCTGGGCAAAGCTGACTGCTGCAGTCGCCCAGGTTTTAGAAACAGTTTAGGAGGCGGCGCCCTCATGTTTAGCGACCTTCGCATTCGTTTTCGTTCTCTCTTCCGCCGTACCGCCGTTACTCAGGAGATTGATCAAGAGCTGCAGTTCCATCTCGAGGAGCAGATGGAGAAGTATCTCCGGGCCGGGTTGACGCGTGAGCAGGCCCGGCGCCGTCTCCGCCTGGAGTTTGGTGGCTTGACCCAAATTAGCGAAGACTGCCATGAGGCGAGAGGGGTCAGCTTCGTCGAGCACATCGGGCAGGACGTTCGCTATGCGATGAGGATGTTCGGTCGCACCCCAGGCTTCACCGTAGTGGTCGTAATGACGTTGGCGCTTGGCATTGGGGCGAACACTGCCGTGTTCAGCTTGATCAATGCGGTTCTGCTCAAAATGCTGCCGGTGAGGGATCCGGAGCAACTTGTGCAAGTTCAGCAAGATCCAACCGGTATACGGCCAGAACGATTATTTCTCGTACCCTGAAGTCGAGCGATTCCAGCTTGAGCCCAAAACTTTCTCTGGAGTCTTCGCCTTCGCCTATCTGGGCGGCGTGGATGTTGAAGTGAACGGGCACGGTGAAATCGCCAATGGGCAGGTGGTTTCCGGCAACTACTTTTCTACCCTCGGAGTTTCCGCCATACTCGGGCGCACGATCGATGCCGCAGACGATCAACTTGCCGGCGGGAATGCCGTGGCCGTCATCAGTTACAAATATTGGCGCGAGCGCCTGGCCGGCGATCCTGCGGTGGCGGGCAAGAAAATCATCGTCAACAACTATCCCTTCACCATTGTCGGGGTAACGCCACCGGAGTTTTTTGGTCTGCAACCGGGCCAACCCGTCGACGTCTCTGTCTCGCTGAAGATGATCGCACCGCTTCGTCCGGAATACGCCATGAGGGGCACTCCCTACGATGTCTTGACGTGGCCAGCTCGCACCGCGTTTTTTATCATGGGTCGATTGCAGCCCGGCGTGACCGCCACCACAGCTGCCGCTCGCATGGAGCCGTTGTTTCGGGACGCGATGAACGATGAGGAGATGGCCCTTGAAGGAACGGCGCTGGACTCTCCACTAAACCGCAAGAATCATCGACAAGCGAGGTTGCAACTGACGGCAGGCGGGCAAGGGCTGGCCGCTCTGCGCGAGCGGTTCTCGAAACCGCTATGGATGCTGATGGCGGCCGTTGGGCTGCTGCTGCTGATTGCCTGCGCGAACGTGGCCACTCTGCTGCTGGCGCGGGCCCAGTTTCGACAGCACGAAATGGCGGCGCGGCTGGTGCTGGGAGCGCGGAGGCTGCGTCTGATGCAACAGCTGATCACGGAAAGTGTTTTGCTGGCACTGGCAGGAGGCGTGTTCGGAATTGTTTTGGCGTTCTGGGCCAGCGGATCGCTGATGGCCCTGATGCGGCATATGGGTACGCCGATCATGCTGTCGGTGCGGCCCGATCTCAGGGTGCTGGGATTTACTTTGGCGATTTCGGTTCTCACGGCGATTCTCTTCGGCCTGATTCCAGCCTGGCAGCTGGTGCGGACGGACATGCCGTCAGGGCTGGTACCGAACATTCACGGTGCAGGCAAGAGTGCGGGGCGTTCTCACACCACAAAAGCACTGATCGCCTTACAAGTGGCAGCATCGCTGGTGTTGATGGTGGGGGCGGGGCTGCTGGTGCGCAGCCTGCAGAACCTGAGAAACTTCTATCCCGGCTTTCGTACGGATCAGTGTTCTGCTGTTCGATGTCAATGGGCGGCTGCTTGGGTACACGGTTGCGCAGACGAATGCTTTGTACCGGAGATTAGTCGATCAGATAGACGCTCTTCCCGGAATACGGAGGACGAGCTTTTCGATGGATCCACCGTTTTCGGGCGGCTTGGGCGAAACCACGCCAACGATCGAGGGCTATCGACCAGCTTCTGGCAGCGCGCCTCTCCTTGTCGGCATAAATGCTCTGGGCCCCCACTACTTCGAAGCCCTTGAGACCCCGGTGCTGCTGGGGCGCGATTTTACTGGCGAAGATGATGCCAACGCGCCCAAGGTAGTCATCATTAACAAGCGTATGATGCACGACATCTTCGGCGACACGAATCCGATTGGGAGACGCCTCAGCACACCGGCGTATGCTGGAGACAAAAGTTGGTATTCCATTGTCGGCGTCGTGGCCGATGCAAGAAGCGAGGACTTGCGCGAAGCAGCCAGGCCCATGATCTATGTGCCTACGGAGCAAACCATGTTGCCCGCGCGGGGTGACCTTTGAAGTGAGAACCGGGAGGGACGCTTCGGCGGCGACACCCGCCGTGCTTCATGCAGTTGCCCAGGTTGACGGCCGACTATCGCTCAATGGCATGAAAACGCTGAACGACCAGATGGACGATTCTCTGGTGCAGGAGCGGCTGGTCGCATCTCTGGCGGGGTTGTTTGGGATACTTGCGGTGTTGTTGGCTTCGGTCGGATTATACGGCGTGATGGCCTACACGGTGAGCCGTAGGACGAACGAGATCGGGATCCGCATGGCCCTCGGTTCGGGACGCATCCAGATTGCAGGGTTGGTTCTGCGCGAAGCGTTGCTGATGGTGCTGGCCGGTCTTGCGCTGGGCCTACCTGCCGCGATGGCCACCGCGCGCCTGCTGCGTAGCCAGCTCTACGGTCTCGGCCCCTATGACCCGGTGACCATGCTGTTTGCAGCCGGTGTGATGACCGGCGTCGCGGTGCTGGCTTGTTATCCCCCGGCCACACGCGCGATGCGGATCGATCCGATGGCGGCGTTGCGTTACGAGTAAACGGGACGAAATTGCTGGAGGGCGGCTGTATTATCAGCAAATCCCTAGTAGCCACGGAGGGGAAGCCCCCGCCTGCTTAACAACGGGCCCGTGAAGCAGGGGTTTTCGGTAATTTGCTCCTGCCTGCCCCCTGCGGCTGGGGAACCTACCGATAAGCCGACTTGATCGGCATAGGGGCGGCAGTTGCCTGCCGACTACATAAGACACACTCCGGAGAGAGGCTTCCTTCAAGTCGCTGTATCCGAATCGCCCGCACACAGCTGCGCCGGTGCCAGCCGTCGAACGCGGGCGATCCAGATACAGCACTAAGACTTCCCGGGCAGTTCGTAAGAAGCACTGCGAAATCTAGGTTCCACGAGCTATCTGAGCCGTCGCTGCCATATGTTTCCGGCCATAAGACTATTTCCCTCCATCAGGCGTCTACTCTTGTGAAGGATTTGCCGAGTTCGGCAACATCCGAACCGCGTCTGCAAATGGTGCGTGTCTGGCAATGGACCGCGCTCGGGAGGTTGCAAGTGAAAACTGTTTTTCTTGCCTTGTTGCTTGTGGTTACGGTGGCCCGGGCGCAGGACGCCGCCACCATGGCTTCCCAGCAGGCCACTATGGCTGCCCAGCAGGCAGGTCTGCAGGCTGCGCAGCAGAACCAGGACATGATGAACGCGGCCCAACAGGCGACTCTGCTCGGCCTGCAACAGACCGATCAATTCAATCAACTGGCACTTCAACAGATGCAGATCGCGGGAGTCGATACGAACAGGTACATCCTCAATATTCCAGCATGGAATGACTGGAGAGTCGCTACGTGGAACCATCTTGATCTCTCCGTCAAACCGGGAGTCGTCAAACCCGGTACACAGGTTCGAATCAAGTGGCGAGGCGGAGAGTATGCTGCGGTGTACTACACGCTCGACGGCTGGAGTCCCACGCTTGCCTCAACTCGCTATACAGGCCCCATCACCATCAACGGCCCGGCTCATCTTCAGGCCATCGGTATCGGCTGGAATTGCCTGGAAGTCTGCGGGCATTGGACCCGGAGTGAAACGGTGGACGCGTATTACGATGTCACGCCCAACGCCCAATCCTCCAGCAATCCAACGGTGGTTACCGATGGTCTGCTGCGCGCCGGTACTATGCTGAAGTTGAAAACGGTCGCTGAGGCCCGGTCAGATTCCGCAAAGCCAGGAGATAAAGTTAGCCTTGTACTGGATCAGGATGTGATGGTCGGCGATACGGTTGTTATTCCCAAAGGCACGCCTGTCGATGCAGTGTTGACACAGATGGCGACACCTGCAGGCCCGCATCGGCCGGGCCTGCTTGTCGTTGCGATTCGCTCACTTCAGGGCGTGCAAGCTCCAATCCAGCTGCTCGGAAGCGAGACAATGGAAGGCCGCTCTGGACAAAACGCGGAGCAGGCGATCATTGAGCCTGGCATGACCCTTTATGCGAAGGTCGCCGCCGATACGAAGTTGCGACCGTAGACGGGTCTCTCCTGCCCTCCCGGCAAATTCCCTGCGATGGCTCGTGCTTCATCGGTTTCATCGGTTATCTTGTTCTGGCTGGACCAAACCGCTCGGTTGAGGTGCACGAAAAACGTTGGTTTTGACCAAGTTCGACTCGTGATCGAAGCTGACCCGGTGACCTTGCCGCAAACCCGACATGATCGGCATAGGGGCGGTAGTTGCCTGCCGACCCCTGCCACACCACCGTGCATACGGGTCCGTACACGGCGGTTCGAGAAGTTCCGCTAGCAGTTCTCGAATAACGAAGGAAGACCGAGCGAGCGGAAGTATGCATTGGAAAGCCCCGACGTGAGGGCTCGGCGCGGGCCAGGTTCCTGGGATCGCCACACCCAGCTCATCTACCGTATCGCCTTCTCTTTCTGCGTAAAGTGCGAGTGCGAGGACGCCGTCCAAGAGGCATTTCTGAAGCTTTACCGCAGTACGGCTTGGCACCAGATGAACAGACGAAAGGGCGTTCCTTGCGCGAACGGAAAATTTGGCGCGTAGCGCTAGACAAGCTGGCTAAGGTGCCTGAGCAATCGATCGATGACGTCTATGAACAATTTGCCTAGCAATGGAGGCTCGCCGAGACAAACACCATCCGCAACAATGACTTGCCTCCCGACTCATCGACGGTCGCGTGGTCTTCACGGCAAACAGATCGAAGAGTTCAATTCACGTGAGCTCGGTGATCTTCTCGACATCCCAGAAAGGAGCGGATGCAGGACGCGCCTGAAACAGGCACGTGAGGAATTGCGGAGACGTGCCGCAAACAGGAGCAGGAAGTGAACCACTATGATGATTTGCTGCACTGCCGTCAGAGAAGGCCATCGACAGCCCGCGCTAGTCCGTACCGAACGAGTCAGGTTTGCTAAGATCAGACCTCGGTGTGGGTCGCGACGCCGCGGCGATGCTCGATCGGTGTACTTCAAAGTAGCCTCGCCAGCCCATCATGTAGCGAGCTAGTTCCTCCACTTTCGACTTGATGCTAACGCCCTTCGCCCGTCGCGTGATTTCCCGGATTCGATCCTTGAAACGGGCCAGGGCATTCGGCGCGATTGCCCGTCTCTGGCCGCTGGACCGTTTGTGAAGCTGAACCCAAGAACCTTTCGCTCTTGCGGTCAAACCGGGCACTCCGCAACTTGGTTGTAAGTGGTGGTCGACAACTATGTGCTATTCATCTCGCAATGTCGTTGCAGGATCGATACCTGCGATGCGCAGAGTTGGTACGGCGATGGCAATCAGTGTTACCACTGTGAGCACCATCACAACCGTTAAAACAGTGGGCCCGTCGTAGATTCCCACCCCATAGAGCACGCTGCGCATTACCCGCAAAGCTGCGGAGCTTACGATCAGACCAATGACAAGGCCCAATGTCGAAGCGCGCACCGCGGGAGCTCCGACACGAATCATGGCTTGACGAACCGTGGAGCCAAGGGCAATGCGAAGGCCAATTTCTTGGCTTCTTTGCGCGACCATATTGGCTACCAGTGCGAACATGCCGACTGCGCTCAGCAGCAGCGCCAACGCCGCCATTACGCTTAGCAATGCCACTTCCATTCTCTGCATCGCAAGCGTTCGAGACTGGAGATCCTTCATGCTGTAGAAGCCCGAGAACGGCAGACTGGGATCGGCGGTCGCGAGAGCCCTCTGCATCTCGGCTGTCAATCCTTCTATGGGTGCTGACGCGCGGACAATCCAGTCCGGCTGAACCCACACGTGTACCAGTGAGAGAAAGCGCGCATTCACTTGCGCGGCTGGAAGGTACATCGCCTGCTCGCTCATGAGGGGAGCGCCCTCATACAGACCGGAGGAAACGGAGACATCGGCCACCTCTCCTACGATCAGGGTGTCCTTATTAAGGTAACGGCCTACCGGACTCCCTCCGCCGTAAAACTTGCGCGAAAAAGCTCGATTCACGACAGCAACGGGCTGTGTGTTCGGGCCGTCCGCACCTGTAAAGGAGCGGCCTGCGAGTACGGGCATCTGCAAAGTATCGAAGTATTCAGGCGTCACATAGATGACGTCCGTTCCATCCTGCTGCCCGGCCTCTTTTCCATCGCTGAGGGTGACCGGATTGTTCATCGCCCGCTCATAGGGCAGCGTGAGTGCGACGGCCGCACTCTTTACCCCGGGAATCCGTTGTATGGCCGCAGTGCTAACGTCCAATAGATTTCTGAAGGTTGCCGGGTCGTGGAAGCGGACATCGTCGAGCGAAGCCTTGGCGATCACAATGCCGTTGGGATTGAACCCCGGCGCCAAGGTCTCTAAGTGGACCAGAGTACGAATGAGCAAACCGGAAGCGGCCAGTAGCATGACGGTGATGGCAACCTCCCCGGCAATCAAGCTCTGGCGCCAGCGCAGACTACCGGCTCCGGCCACCGCGCGGCTGGACATCGAAGACCGCAGGTCTACTTTGAGCGCGGCGAACGCCGGAAGCATACCGAATAAAACGCTGGTGAGCAGCGAGAGCAACAGCGTGAAGGCCAGCACGCGGCCGTCAAGCGCAACACCTGTGACAGGTAAATAATGTTCTGGCAGCAGCGACAAAAGGCCGCGCAAGGTAAGGAAGCCCACAGCGATACCAACCGCTCCTCCCACGAGTGCCAGCAGCAGGTTTTCGATCCAGAACTGTCTCTGAATCTGCCACCGTGTGGCTCCGAGAGCCAGCCGTGTAGCCACCTCCGAGGTACGACGGAGCATGCGGACGAGCGTGAAACCAGCCAAATTGGCACAAGCGATGAGTAAGATGAGGCCGGCAGCCGACATCAAAGCCAGAACCTGCGGACGCAGCGTATCCGTTTCGGCCTTTTGCAGCGGTACAGAGTAGTAAGTAATCTGCGCGCCAGGGTTGCTCTTTTCACAACACTCGGCACGGAGCGACCACGCGTGGTTGATCTCGGCATTAGCTTCCTGCCAGGTCGCGCCATTGCGTAGCCGAACGATGGCTTCGAAGTTCGTTCCTCCACCTTCGCCCTCGGTGCTGGCCTGAAGCGCTGTATAGATATCGGCATTCGAAGGGGTCGTAGCGCCTTCCGGCAGGATGCCGATGACGGTGTAAGGCTCGCCCTTCAGCAGGATGGGTCGCCCGAGGATGTTCCAATCCGTCCCAAAAACATTGCGCCATAAGCTGTAGGTGAGGATGGCGACCTTAGGACCGTGAGCGCGGTCCTCCTCTGCAGTGAAACTGCGCCCAATGACGGGTTGAAGCGCCAGCACATCGAGGTAATGAGCCGAGATCCGTCCATCGTGCACATATTGCACCCGCGAGCCCGCTTGGAGATTTACGTCTGAGGTGACTCCCGAAACCGCGGAAATCAATGACGGGACATTGTCACGCAGCAATTCCCACTTCTTGCCATCTATTCCCGTGCGCTTATCGGAAGCACCGGGACCCGTCACCCGAGCATAGATTGTGCCCACTCGTTCCGGATGCGAGTAGGGCAGGCTCTTCAAAACCAGCGCATTCAGCAACGAAAAAATCGCGGTATTTGCCCCGATGGAAAGTGCGAGAGTAACGATAACCGTTACGGTAAACCCTGGATTCCGTCGCAGCTGTCGCATTCCAAAGCGCGAATCCTGCCACAAAGGCTCTATCGCAGCACGGCGGTCGCAAAAGTTTCGCAAGACACTGGTGATACGAGACCACAGTTTCATCCTTCCCTCCCTGGCTTGCCGTGAATACGTTGGCCATCGCGACGGCTACCTTCATCCATCGTTGCCTCTCCATTTCAAGCGGTTGGTTCGATTGCTTGCGTTTCAAAGTGTCTTCGCCTTCGCTGAAACACACACAAATGCTACTCCAGCATCGTCGTCACTCCAGGAAACTTCGATGTTTCACTGTAGTTGTTTCCCCAGTCGTGGCCGCTGGCCGAATAGCCGATGCTCGAGGCATTACCGCATCCTTCGCGCTCGGAGCGGAATGCGTACAGATGGGCACGGTCTTTCTCCCGGGAATCCGGAAACTTTTGCACTCCCCGGTAGGACGTGCGGCGGAACGGCTGAATCGCACCTTGACAGCTGTTTTCGCCGATGCGCCCGTTGAGCCCAGAAATTGTCGGTCCCCCTTGGCGCCCGATTTATGGGTGAGGGTCCGCGCCCGAATGGCGCCGGACCCAGACCCTTCATTTGATTCGTTCAGGCGCTGATGCCGTAGCGTGCGGCGGAGTGCTGGCGAGTGAGGTTGGGGCCAAGTGCTTTGCGTGCTTCTTCAAACTTCTCCCAGTCTCCCAGGTTTGGCAGTGCAGGAATCGTGATCAGTTCGCCCTGGTCCAGACCTGCGAGCGACGCGTCCACCATCTCCTCGGCGGTCATTACCAACTCTCCAGGAAAGTTGTGAACGGGATACTTGGCGCGATCCCAGAACTCGGTGGCAGTTGCGCCGGGAAGAACGGTCTGGACCCGGATGCCCCTGTCTTTCACCTCGTTGTGAAGTGACTGGGTGAAACTGAGCACGAAAGCCTTCGTGCCGCTATAGACGCCATTGAGCAGTTCGGGACTGAGAGCGGCGATCGAAGAGATATTGATGATGAGCCCCTTCGAGCGCGCGAGAAAGCCGGGCAGAGCTGCCGAGGCAAGACGCGTCAGAGCGGTGACGTTCAACTGGATCATGTTGTCCATCTCGTCCACGTCAGAGTCGATCAACTTCGCAACCCCACCAAAGCCTGCATTATTCACCAGCGCCGTGATGCTGGTGTCTGAGCGCAAGCGCTCTTCGACGCGCTTCAGATCGGCCTTCTCGGTAAGGTCGGCCGGCAGGATGTCGGCTTTGCGGCCAGTCCTGGCGTTGATATCGTTCGCTAGCCTGGTCAAGCGTTGCTGATCACGGGCGACCAGAATCAGGTCGTAGCCCCTCTGAGCCAGGCGGTGAGCGTAGACGGAGCCGATGCCGGTGGATGCTCCGGTAATGAGTGCGGTGCCAGAATTGGAAAGTGTCGACATGTGTGTCTCCTGTGTTGCTTTTAATTTCGTCCTTCGTTCGGACTCAGCTTGAATAGAGTAGACCGGTCGGTCTAAAGATTCACTAATTTTCCCTAGGCTTTCAGCAGGACATTGAAGCTAAAGTGCAGAAAGACCTCCAGCGGTTTGCTGGAGCGGTCGGCCTTGGACCGGAGCAGCGCGCCTTCGTAGCTATTGAGTAGGAAAGAAGCTAATTCTTGCGGTTTACTCGATCGGGCGAGCTCGCCCGAGTCGATTGCCTCCTGGAGAATGTCGGCAATCGCGGCTTGCCAGGCTGTGAAGGATTGGTGAAGCAAGGATTGGATCGCTTCGCTGTGGTCTGCCATCTCCAGGGTGAGATTTCCCACCATGCAGCCGCTCATCGCAGCCTGCGGCCCATAGACCTTGATCAACTCCTCGAAGTACCGCCGCAAGCGCTTCAGCGGAGCGGCTTTGCCGCCGCGCAGAATCTTCTCAGCTCGTTCGCCTTCTCCACGAACGTAAAGCGCAAGCACCTCTTTCGCGAAGTCTTCTTTGCTGGCGAAGTGGTGATAGAACGATCCTTTGGGAATCTTCGCCTCTTGCAATATCTCGTTCACACCGGTGGAGGAGTAGCCCATCGCGTGAATCTGCCGCAGCCCAACCTGCAGCAGATGGTCCCGCGTGCTTTGAGGTCCCATGGCATCTCCTTTGCAAACCCTTGCCGGCATCTGAACCGACCAGTCTATTCGATTCGGGATACGTGTGGAAGGATTCAGTTCTACCCACCATTGGTCCTGTCAAGACCACTCCGCTATCATCAGCCGTTGCAGGCGGTACGTTGCCGGGTCTCGCCACACCTCGATATCAGCCTTATTCTGCCTCCGCTGACGCCCAGTACGCATCCAATTGGGTAGCCCGCCTGGAGGATTGGCATGCATCCTAAGTCCGAGGGGATCCTGGAGTCATCTCTTTACGTCAGTGATGTGGCCCGTTCAGCTCGGTTTTACGAGAAGATATTCGGGTTTCGCATGATCAGCGATTTCGGAGAGCGCGGCTGCGCAATGCAGGCCGGCAACCGCCAGGTCTTGTTGCTATTCAAGAAAGGCGGTTCCCTCCGAATCCAATCACCGCACGACGGCGACGGCGAGCTTCACGTCGCCTTCGCGATTCCGACTTCCGAACTGGCAAGGTGGGAGGTTTGGCTGGCCGAGAACGGAATCACAGTAGAAGAAAGGAGCACGTGGGAGTTGGGCGGTCAGAGTATTTACTTTCGGGATCCGGACCGCCACCTCGTAGAAATCGCCACTCCCGGTGTCTGGTCGATCTATTGATGTGGTTCAGTTGCCACATTCATGCCAGTTGATTCCCCGATAGCCGTAGGAGTTTGATCTGGAATGCCCCCAAGGTTTCGTGAAAGCGGCCGGGGCCTCATGCAAAGTGTCACTGAGCTTATCGTCGAATGCATTCCTGCTGAACACGCTTGGCGATTTGACTTCAAATAAACAAGTCCGGGACTACCTTCCGCTATTCGTAGTCCGGTTTCAGGGACGTGAAATATCGCCGTGCGTCAGGACGAAAGAGAAGCCAGGCAATCAAGGCGAAGATGATGGAGTGAATGACGACCTGACGAACTACCGGAAAACTGATTGCCACGTGAAAGGCCATCCAGACGAGCGCGAGCCAGCGTGCCCAGTTGCGGCCACGGAACATGAAGGCTCCTGCAATAAGAGCCAACAAATCGGTAAGTTCGATCCAAATGCTCTCGTGTTGCAGCGCTATCAGTTCGGGAAAGTTGACGACAAATCCAATGGCCCCCACGGCAATGTAGAGGCAGGAGAGAAACAAGACCGAGAACGGGCGCCTAGCTGAATTCATGGCAGCACCTCCAGAACGGCGTCGCTGGGTTCGAGGGCTTCGGGGTCCGGCGGCAGAGCGGCTCCGGCATCGAGAAGCGCGCGCACTGTTCCCACGAAATCTCCCGTGTCCCGATGCCAACCGTTTCCAGAAGCGTAGATGGCCCATGACAGCGCGGTCCCTGCATACTCCTGCGATTTCAGTTCAAGATCCGGGCGAAAGCGCAAGATGTCACGGGTCATTTCAGCATTGCCATTGAAGCCGGCCCAATGCAGCGCTGTGGCTCCTATTTCGCCCGGAGTATTGACTGGCCAGCCAGCCCCCCAGCATTAGTCGGACCGCCTTTGTATTGTTGCTCTGTGCGGCTGCGGGTAACTTTTGCCGTTCCGCGTCCGACAGCGTTTTGGCTACATCCGGATCCTTGGCCAGATAGTCCTGAAATGTGCTTTCATCGCCCAGTTCACAGGCCAGAGCCAGCTTCAGATCCTCCGGAGTACGCTCCATGAGCAGCTCAAAGACCTCCTCATGGCCGAAATCGCGCGCGACCGCATGCCCGGTTCGATTTGCCCCCAGCATCCAGATGTAAATTGGGCCCCCTGCGCGAGGGTCTTTTTTGGGAAACCATTCTTCCGAGACGCTCATACGAATGCAGGCGGGGTCGGTGTCCAGATGATGCCGCACAAGATCCGTATCACCAAGTGCCGCCGCCATGAGGAGGTCAGTTCTGCATCCGCGCGACACAAGGTAGCGGGCAACATCCTGACGATCTCGCGGATACTGGCGCTTTTGTGGCACGCGCAGCATGTATTGGGCTGGTGTGGATTCGTGATCCACGTCGAGCGCGTCGATCTCCGCACCATGGTCGAGAAGGAATTGAGCAATCTCAACCGTCGACGCGAAGTGCAGCGGCGTCTGCCCGTCTCCACCTCTTGCGTGGACAACATCCTCATCCGCCGAGACCAATTCAGTCAGTTTTGAGATCATTCCCAGCCGGGCAGCCGCGTGCGCGTCGATTACCGCGCCGCGTTCGACCAGAAAATCCACCAGGCCTGGATCACAGTCGTCGAGCACGCCGAAGCCGCCTGCCCACCACTCGGTTCGTTTCTGAATGTTGGAGCCTGCCTCCAGCAGAACGTCGATGGTCGCCCGATCGCTCCTTTGCACCGCAGCAAACAGAGCATGTTGACCGAAGCCGTAGTTTGACAGCGGTTCGTCGATCTTCGCTCTCAATTCTGGATGGCTTTGCAGAAGTTCGCGGACCCGCTGCGCACCTTGATCGCGAATGGCTGCGGTCAATGCCTCGGCGAGTGGAAGGCCCAAAGTGACGACGTGCGATTTCAGTTTTGCCCAGTCGGCAAAACCATACTCCCTGGCCAGTGCATGCTGCGCATCGGCCAGCTTGCCCTGGGACGATGTGCGTTGTAATTGTTTGGCTTGCTTTCTTAGATATTCGATGCTGGGTTTTGCGGGCAGTTCACGAGACATACACTTCTCCTTTTGTGGGCCCGGTGTCCGCTGCACGGGCAAAAGAGAAGTCATGAGTCTGTGCTTGCAGCTTGATTCAGGTGGGATCTTCCCTTTCCGCGGACGGGGTGCAACCTGAATTGCAGGACCCCAATATACCAGAGTGCGCGCTGAGTGGACGCGTTTAGGATTTAGCTGCTTTTCCAGAATCGGTCACCCTCGAAACGTGCACAAGAAGGAACCTTCAATCGCCCTTAAATCGTTCCTCGAACTGCTCGACGAAGAATTACCAACGTTCCAGCAGAAGACACACCATTAAAGCGATAGGTAATTCCAATCGATTGATTGGAAGATACGATGGATCCCGATCATTTCCCTGCGAATCTCATATGGCGTGCGGCAATAAAGCCGTCAGCTATAAGGAGGCTGAGTATGGGAAACAAACGGAAAACAGTCATCGTAACTGGGGCATCGCAAGGCATTGGAGCAGGTGTGGTGCAGGCATTCCTGAATCGCGGCTACAACGTCGTAGCCAACTCACGTAACATCACGACGTCCGGTGCATTTACCGAGTCCGGCCAGCTCGTTCTGGTAGACGGCAATATCGGTGAAAGTGCCGTAGCCGCCAAGGTGATAGAAACAGCGATAAGCAAGTTTGGATCGATTGATGCGCTGGTGAACAACGCAGGCATCTTCTTCGCCAAAGCCTTCACCGACTACACGGCCGAGGACTTCAAGGCGCTTTCAAGCACAAACCTCGAAGGTTTCCTCTACGTGACGCAGGGGGCAGTGAAGCAGATGCTTGCGCAAAAATCGAGTGGCAGTGTGGTCGGCATCACCAGCTCGCTTGTCGTGAACCCAATCGCCGGCGTTTCCGTTTCAGTACCGATGATCACGAAGGGCGGTCTTGAAGCAGTGACGCGGAGTCTGGCAAGCGAGTACGCGAAGCAGCACATCCGTTTCAACACCGTCGCTCCTGGTGTCGTGGATACGCCCCTTCACAAGAACAATCCCAAAGACTTTTTGAAGTCGCTCTCACCGATGGGTACGATCTCAGACGTGAGCGACATTGTGGACGCGGTTGTCTATCTCACAGAGGCCCGTCAAGTGACGGGAGAGGTGCTGCACGTGGACGGTGGTGCGCACTCGGGCAAATGGTGAGCTCGAAGGGCCCGAAGCCGGCAAGCGCGGAGCGCCGGCTTGCGGAGCTCGGCATTGACCTGACGCCCGCGCCTACGCCGTTCGGCGCTTATGTTGAAACTGTCCAAACCGGCAACCTGCTTTATCTCAGCGGCGTTCTCCCGGCCATCGGGCATGAACTGAAGTTCATAGGCCGGTTGGGCAGAGAGTACAACGTCGAACAGGGACGCGAAGCTGCGCGCATCGCGGCTCTGAACGTACTCTCCGCCGCGAGAAATCACCTGGGCTCGCTCGATAAGGTGACCAGGGTCGTCAGGCTGGCGGCGTACCTGGCAACCGAAGGGGACTTCGTCGCGCAGCCGAAGGTGGCAGACGCTGCCTCGGAGCTGTTGCGCGATGTCTTTGGAGAAGACAAGTTACCGGTTCGAACGGTTCTTGGCGTTGCGAGCCTTCCACTCGGAGTGCCGGTTGTGTTGGAGGTCCTTTTCGAAGTGGAAGCCTAAGGGCGCGAGAGCACTGACTTCTTCTTTTTTGTGCGAGGTTACATGATGGCGAAAGCATGGAATCAAACCCGCGTTTCAGAGGTTCTGGGGATCGAGTATCCGATCATCCAGGGACCGCTCGGCGGTCTCTCATCGCAGAAACTTACCGCCGCTGTGTCGAATTCCGGAGGGCTCGGATCATTCGGCGCGCATGGTCTTGAACCAGATGCGATAGAAGATGTGATCGCCGAGATTCGTTCGCTGACTGCGAAGCCATTTGCGATGAACTTGTGGGTTTCGATGGAAGATGCGGGAGCCCGCACATCCGACGCGGCAGCATTCCACCGTGCTCTGTCGCATCTCTCGCCACACATCGAGGCGCTCGGCGGCACACAACCGGTATTTGCACCGTACAAGCCGATCCGGTTTGAGGATCAGGCGCGCGTGCTTCTCGATGCGAACGTTCCGGCCTTCTCTTTTATCTATGGTATTCCACCGAAAGAGATATTAGACGAGGCTAGGAAGAAAGGGATCGTCACGCTCGGAACGGCTACCACGCCAGACGAAGCCATCGCTCTGGAGCAGGCTGGAGTCGAAGTGGTGGTTGCTTCGGGCTTTGAGGCGGGCGGTCATCGCGGGTCTTTTTTAAGATCGGCACAAGACTCGCTGACAGGAACCTTCTCCCTTGTGCCGCAGACGGTAGACGCGGTAAAGGTTCCGGTCGTGGCCGCTGGCGGAATCGCCGATGCTCGAGGCATTGCCGCATCTTTCGCGCTTGGAGCGGAAGGCGTACAGATGGGCACGGTCTTTCTCGCCTGCGAGGAATCTGGCGCGCACCCGCTGCATCGCGAGGCCATTCTCAGCGGCAGTGCCGGACGCACCGCACTGACTCGAGGCTTTACAGGCAGACTCGCACGAGGCATAGACAATGAACTACTCCAAATGCTGAATAAGCCCGGCACCGAGATACTGCCATATCCGTTGCAGAGGATCCTTGTGCGTAGCCTGGCACTCCCCGCGCAGAAGGCTGGCAGATCTGACCTGCTCGCACTCTGGGCCGGGCAGAGTGCCAACCTGGCGCATTGCCCGGGAGTCTCGGAACTTTTGCACTCCCTGGTGGAAGGTGCGGCGGAACGGCTGAATCGCATCTGACAGGTGCTTTCAACTTCATTTCTCAGTTGCGATAACTCTGCAGGCCAAGCGAAAGGCCGTCGACCTCTTCGACGCTCTGAATACGCAAGGAGTCCAACGACGTTAGGGGATGTACAAATTGATGGGGATACCCAAAGCCAGGCGGGGTTCAGGAGCAGTGGGTTATGTCATTGATTTTGAATGGTCGGGACGGGCAGATTTGAACTGCCGACCCCTCGCACCCCAAGCGAGTGCTCTACCAGGCTGAGCCACGTCCCGACGGCAAAAATGACATCTTGAGTGTACACGACTGTGGGCGATTCCTGGAAAGGCGGCGCCTTCCAAAGAACCGCCGCCATCCCCATGGCCGGATTAGTGTGTGGGCGGAACAAATTCCTTTGGAAGGGCGGATCCCTCTCCGAAAAAATACTCCTGCATCTGCTCGACCAGAAACTCCTGCGCTTCCCGGGTCCAGGGTTGCAGGCGATATTCATTGAGCAGCATCTTCTGTCTCTCGATCCACTCCGACCAGGCCTTTTTTGAGACGTGATCGTAAATCTTTTGACCAAATTCGCTGTCAAACGGGGGCTCTGGCAGCCCTTCCATCTCTTCTTTGTAACGCGCACAAACAACCATGTGTGGCATGTGTCTCTCCCGACCGTCAATTATTTCATTGTAAGAGATGAACAGGGGATCGGCGGGGGAACGCAAGGGAGAGATTTTTAGCCGGGAAGGGCCAAGTCAGCCGAACCTCTCCCAGTGCCCTGGGACTCGACGCAAGTAGGCAGCCGGGGCAAGTGGGAAGTCAGGGATAGATTCGAATTAGAGGCGCTTCTTCTTAGGTCTCTTGTTCTTCGCTTTCTTCTTTCCCTTGCGCAGAACTTTATTCTTCGGCGGGATGTAGGGGTGAGCTTTGCCCCCTGCCTTGCTCTTAGTCTTGTCAGAGCGTTTCAGGCGCACGGGAGCTACTTCTTCAATCATCGAGAACTGCAACCGCCGCTGCACGGAATCGACGCGGTCGAGCGCAACCCTCACTCGGTCGCCCATGGAATACCGCCGCCCGGAATGTTCACCCATGATCTGCCGCGTGTTTTCGCGGAAGGTGTAGTGATCCCCCTGCAGGCTCATGATGGGCACCAGTCCCTCAATGAAAAGGCTGTCGAGTTCAACGAAGCACCCGTACTTGGTCACGCTGAGGATCATGGCGTCGAATTCGTCGCCCAGCCGATCCTGCATGAACTTGACCTTCTTCCACTCCATCAGTTCGCGCTCCGCCTCTTCGGCACGGCGCTCCGCCTGGCTCGACTCGTCGGCAATACCGGCGAGCTCAGTTTCACTCAGCGGGGCAGCATCGTGGCCTACGGCGTCCTGCTGCGCATGCTTGCCTTTGCTTTTGCCGGTGTCTTTCGCCAGCACGCCGATGCCCCTCTCGCCCGAGGAAAGAATCGCCTTGACGATACGGTGCACAATCAGATCTGGGTAGCGGCGGATAGGCGAAGTGAAGTGGGTATAGCAAGGCGCAGCCAGCGCGAAGTGGCCTTCGTTCTTTTCGCTATAACGCGCCTGCCGCAGTGAGCGCAGCATGAGGTGAGCAAGAATTCGCTCCTCCGGTTTGCCGGCGATCTTGAGCGCCAGTTGCTGATACATGCGCGGCGTCACCGGGATGTCTTCCGGCACCTCGTGCTGACGGGGCTGGCGCCCTCTTTGCTCGCGGCTCCTGTATTCGCGGCGTTCTGACTTCATGGTCATGCGCTTGACCGGTAATGGACCCAGGCCGAGCGAGTAACCGAACCCCGCAGCCACCGATTCGAAGTCCACCACGCGCCGGGGCTCAGGCTTCTCGTGGATTCGATACAGCGAGGGTACCTTAAGGTTCTGCAGCCAGGAGGCAACAGCCTCGTTGGCCGAGAGCATGAACTCTTCAATCAGGCGGTTGGCCCAACTCCGCTCGGAACGCACGATGCTCTGCATGGCGCCGTCCGAGTTGAACTCGATCACCGGCTCGGGCAGGTCGAAATCAATCGAGCCACGGCGCTGCCGCTTTCGGTTCAGTAGCCGCGCCAGCTCATACATCTGTTCGAACTCGGGCACCAGGGGAGCAAACTGCTCTCGCACTTTCTGGTCTCCGGCGAGAATGGCATGTACCTGGGTATAGGTCATCCTCGCGGTCGAGCGAATGACTCCCTGCGTCACCTCATAGCTGCGAATCTCACCTTCAGGGTCAATGAGCATGATGCAGGAGAGCACCAGGCGATCTTCGTTCGGCCGCAGGCTGCAGATGTCGCTTGAAAGTTCCTGCGGCAGCATGGGCACAGCGCGATCGGGAAAATAGACCGACGTGCCGCGCAGCCGTGCCTCGAGGTCGAGCCCAGAATCAGGCGTTACATACTGCGCGACATCGGCAATATGCACCTGCAGTTCCCACTCACCGGGCGCATGTTGCCGCACAAAGACGGCGTCGTCGAAATCCTTGGCAGTCTCGCCGTCGATGGTGACGATCGGTAAATCGCGAAAGTCGCGCCGCCTCGCCGCCTCTGCCTGATCCAGATGAGCCGCTGCGCGTGCTTCCGCCAGAACATTGTCAGGGAAGATGTGGGGCAGATGGTGCTTGCGGATGATGATCTCGACGTCGACGCCAAAATCATCCTGCCGGCCCAAGACCTGGATGACGCGGCCGCGAGCGCCACGCGAAGGGGTGGGCCAGTCCGTTATTTCCACATCGACGACCATTCCCTCGAGATCGGAAGGAGTTTCGGGCCGTGGCCGTTCGCCCGTAGCGGACGCACTCACGACGCGGTGCGGAGTTCCGTCTTTCGTCGCCGACGCAGTTTCCATCCCGAAGGGAATCAGGATGGGCTGGGTGACACGCTCATCCAGCGGCTTGACCACGTTACCGAAGGCATGGTCATGAACCGCGTATTGAAAGATGCCAACCACCGTAGGATTGCGGCGGGTAAGCACCCTGGCGATGCGGCCGCTGAGCCGGCCATCAGCCCGTGGGGGCGCCAATTCGACCAATACCTGGTCGCCCTGCATCGCCCCGTTCATCTCGTTGGGAGGAATAAAGATATCGTCATCGCCGGCGGCCTGGCGCGCTTCCGGCCGCACAAAGCCAAAGCCATCGCGATGGACATCAAGACGTCCGGCCAGCAGATTGCTCCGGGTCGCTGCCTGGGGCAGCGCCCAATGGTCCCGGTCAGACTTGATCAATTCGCCCCGTGCCGTCAAGCGGTCGAGCTGCTCCAGCAACATCCGGCGCTCACGGCCCCCACCGAGGCCCAGTTCGCGCACCAGTTGCTTATAGCCGGCGCGTTGTCCGGCGGAGCGTTCGATGCGATTGAGGAGTTCCCGGTCAGTCATTTTGAGTACGAAAGCATTGATTTTGCTGGGGCAACCCAAATTGGGTCTTTGTTGATACTAATGGGTCAGCCTACGTGGAACGTTGAAAGAATCGGGATGGGGGATTTCAATTTTGCAGTAAGCGTGGTTAAGATGCAGATTAGAGCAAGGATTGCGTGGCTTGGCGCGGTAACGACCGGGCGGGCCACTTAGAAGAAATTTTAACAGCTCCGCCTGATTTGCCCTGAGTGCGGAAAGCGTTCCGCAGGGTTGTTCGGGGGCCTGTATATCAGAAGGAAACGAAAGGAAGTACAACAGAGATGTGGAAGCCGAACCAACCTGGAAGTCCTGCAACTCCTAGCACGGAGCCCACGCGTCCGTCCATACCTGCGGCCGCAAGCCACGAAGCCACCCCCACACGCACTTCCAGCACCTCGCCCGCATCGCCGGCAGCGGCCGATCAAGCCACCATTGGTAAGAGCCTGGTGGTTAAGGGCGAAGTGACAGGTTCTGAGTCGCTCTACATCGACGGTAAGGTCGAAGGCGCGATCAACCTGCCTGGCAACCGTGTTACCGTTGGCCGCAATGGACAGGTGTCTGCCAATATCTCTGCCCGTGAAGTAGTGGTTCTGGGCAAGGTACGCGGCAACATCAATGCCAGCGACCGCGTCGACATTCGCAGCGAAGGTTCCTTGACCGGAGATGTGATTGCCCAGCGCATCAGCATCGAAGATGGCGCCTTTTTCAAGGGCGGCATCGACATCCGCAAGCCTGGCCAGACGAAGGATGGCGCGCCGGCATCCGCGGTTTCCACCGAGAAAGCTGTCCCCGTTCAGGCGTAAGCAATCGCGAGTTCGAAGCACGGGTAGTGCCGGTTCTCAGCCGGCCCTGCCCGTGTTGTGTTTGGTAATAAAAGCTTTCGCCCACCAAAGGTAAGAAAACTCCAAGGGTGCCCGTACAAGCCCGCAGCTGGCTTGATGTGGGCAGCGCTGCCCGCGCCAAAGGGCCCGTGTAACCCATTTCTCCTCGACCGGAGCGAAGCCGAGTTTGTTATCGCGGGGGGTAGCCGAGGGATCTGCAGTTCTGCTATCCCCGACGGCACCTGTTTTCCGGCAGAACGTTACCGCGGACCCCACTCCTCTGCTCGCAGCCACCTCCGGTAGAATCAATCAGGCATGATTCTCCCCTTCGTCCGCGATTTGCTGGTGGACCTGGAACACTGTCAGCCGTTCGAGCGCGTACAAAGGCACCTAGCCTCTGCTGCGGGGCGCAAACGTGTCTCCGGGCTGACGGCCACGGCGCGCTCTCTCTACCTTCCACTCTTCGCCAAAGCCGTCGATTCACCGGTCGTAGTAATCGTCGCTGACAACAAGGCAGCGGATTCACTGCAACTAACACTGCGCGCTACCTGCGAGCTCACCGGGGCCATCGGTGTCGAACGCGTGCTTCGGCTCCCGGCTCACGATGTATTGCCCTTTGAAAACATGTCGCCTCACCCCGACGTGCAGGAGCAGCGCGCTTCGGTGCTGTGGAAGATCGCGACCGGCGTGGCCTCGATCGTGATTGTGCCTATTGAGGCGGCCAGCATGCGCGTTTTCGCGGCGGACTATTACGCTAACCTCGGCCGCGTCTTGCGTCTCGAAGAAGAGATCGACATAGAGGAGCTCACCACACACCTGGCGAGCGTGGGCTACAGCCCGATGGACATTGTCGAGATGCCGGGCCAGTTCGCCCGGCGCGGCGGCATCTTCGACGTCTATTCCCCGGAAGCAGATCGGCCCGCGCGCCTGGAACTCTTCGGCGACGAAATCGAATCGATCCGAAAATTCGAACCAGATTCGCAACGCTCGTCCACCGCGATCGACGAAACCCTTCTTTTGCCCCTGACCGAAACACCTGTCTCGGAAGATTTGCTGGAGGCGATTCACCAGCGGCTGAGCGGAAGCCGTCTCGATGCAGGGGACGATCCTGAGTTGCTGAACCGCGCGCTGGTCGCGGGCGGCGTGAGCGTCTTCCCCGGCTGGGAATTTTTCTGCCCCGTCGCAGGCGCAGATCGTACCCTGTTCGACCTGTTTCCTCGTGTCCAGGTTTTTGTCGAAGAGCCGGCCATGGTGCGGAATCAGTCCGATCGCTGGTGGAACAAAGTTGAGCAGAGACACGACCGCAGCGCCATCGGTTCACTCATTACTCCTACGGACATCTATCTTTCGCCGGATGAGTTGTGGGCGAAGATTGCCTCGTTGCCTGGCCTTGAAATGGATCAACTGGGCGCGATCGACGTTCTGGAAGACGATGTCAACGCGATGGACGAGATCGCTTTCTCTTCCCGTCCTACATTGCGCTTCCACGGTTCCATTCCCGCTTTCCTGCAGCAGATCAAAACACTGGCGGAACAGGAAACACGCATGTTGCTGGTGGCGCCGAACCACGGCGAAGTGGAACGGCTAGCAGGCTTGCTGCGCGAGTATGGCCAGCCCTACCGCTTGGGGAGCCGAGCCCAGACTCCGGGCACAGAGCAGGCTTACGACGAGTCGAGCCATCTTGCCGGCGATTTTCGCACGCCCGTGCTCGTACAGAGCGCGATCTCGAGCGGTGTCAGCCTTCCAGACTGCAACGTGGTGCTGTTCGGCGCCAATGATTTTTCTGACGATGCCGATGTAGCAGCTCGCCCGGTAGCGCGAAAAGCCAAGTCCAAAACAGCCGCCTTTGTTTCCGACTTCCGCGACCTCACCGTAGGTGACTATGTGGTCCATGTCGAGCACGGCATCGCTCGCTACATGGGTTTGAGAGAGATTGAGCAGGACGGCATCAAGGTCGAGTTCATGGTGCTGGAGTTTGCCGAGCAGGCACGGCTCTATGTGCCGCTCACCCGGCTCGACCTGATTCAGAAATACCGCTCGACCGATGCCGGACCTGCGCCTGTGCTTAATCGCCTGGGCAGCCAGCAATGGGCGAAGACCAAGGCGCGCGTGAAGAAGGCCATGCAGGACATGGCCGATGAGCTGCTCAAACTTTATGCGCAGCGCAAAGCAGCGCACGGTCATTCCTTTCCAGTAGACAACGAATTTCAACGGGAATTCGAAGACGCCTTCGACTACAGCGAGACCGAAGACCAGCTTTCAGCCATCGCTGACATCAAGCGCGACATGGAGTCACCTCTTCCCATGGACCGCCTGCTGGTGGGCGACGTAGGCTATGGCAAAACAGAGGTAGCGATGCGGGCCGCCTTCAAGGCCGTGCAGGATGGCCGCCAGGTAGCGGTGCTTACACCGACGACCGTGCTCAGCTTTCAGCACTTCGAGACCTTCAAGAGACGCTTCAAGCAGTTTCCCATCGTTGTGGAAATGATCTCGCGCTTCCGCTCACCGAAAGAGCAGAAGCTGATTCTGGAGCGGGTCGCAGCGGGCAAGGTCGACATCCTGATCGGCACTCACCGTTTGTTATCGAAGGACCTGCAATTTCACAACCTCGGCCTGTTGGTCGTGGATGAAGAGCAGCGCTTCGGTGTGCGTCACAAAGAACGGCTCAAGCAGATGCGGCGAGAGATCGATGTGCTTGCCATGTCGGCCACGCCGATTCCGCGTACCTTGCACATGTCGCTGGTGGGCTTGCGCGACATGAGCGTGATCGAGACCCCGCCCAAAGATCGCATGGCGATTCAGACAGTCGTGGCCCGCTTCGACGAGAAGTTGATTCGCTCAGCGTTAGAGATGGAACTGGAGCGCGGCGGCCAGATCTACTTCGTTCACAATCGAGTAGAAACCATCTACGAAATCAGCTCCAAAATCCGAGAACTGGTACCACACGCGCGTGTGACCGTCGGCCACGGCCAGATGAGCGAAGGCGAACTGGAGCGCGTGATGTTGGCCTTCATGAACGGCGAATACGACGTGCTGGTTGCGACTACGATTATCGAAAACGGTTTGGACATTCCCCTCGCCAATACAATTCTGATAAGCCGTGCAGACCGGCACGGGCTCTCTGAGCTTTACCAGTTGCGCGGCAGAGTGGGCCGATCGAATCGCCGCGCTTACGCCTATCTACTGATTCCGCCCGAGCAGGAGCTTACTGACATTGCGCGCCGGCGCCTGGCTGCGTTAAAAGAATTCTCCGATCTCGGCGCCGGCTTCAAGATTGCCGCGCTCGATCTTGAACTGCGCGGCGCCGGCAATATGCTCGGCGGCGAACAGAGCGGACATATCGAAGCCGTGGGCTTTGAAATGTACACCAGCATGCTCGAACATGCAGTGAATGAGCTGAAGGGTGAGGAGCTGCCAGTGCGCGCCAGCACGCAGCTGAATCTCGGCATCAGCTTGCGCATCGATGAGAGTTACATTGCTGAAGAAAACCAGCGGTTGCGCATCTACAAGAAAATCGCCGGCGCTCCAGACGAGGGCAGCCTGGGCGAAGTGCGTGCCGAGCTGGAAGACCGTTACGGCGAGCTGCCGCACGGTGTCCGCCACTTGATGGATGCCGCCAGTCTGCGCCTGCTATGTGAGCAAACAGGAGTGGCGCAGGTAGATCGCAAGCGTGATCAAATCCACGTCCGTTTTACCGGCCAGGCCAGTATCGATCCGGGACGCTTGATGAAGCTCGTCGCACAGAACGCAAAGAAGGGGGCGCAATTTACTCCGCAGGGCGTGTTGCGTTTCCCGCTCAAGGCAACGGAGCCGCACGACGTATTGAGCGAGATACGAGTACTGTTGGAACAGCTAGCCGCAACGGAAGGCGCAGCCGAGGTTGTCGCCTCTCACCAGCGCAGATAGTCATGGCCGCCCGCGAGTACCGCAACGCTATCGGATGGCCCAGGCCCACTGCGTGTAGCAAATCAGGGCATCTCGCGCGTCTCGTGTGCGAGATCGACCGTTCGTTAGGAGAAATGATCGCTTTGCATCGTACGCAACTTGCTCTAGGACTGCTGGCTATCACATCGAGCGTCGTCTCCGGTTGCTCTCATACGCCCGCTGTTTCAACGAACGCGGCAACCGGCAATACTGCCGCCGAACTAAGCCGGCTCGCCGATATGTATTTCGATCAGGTCTATTTTCGCTACTCGCCATCGGACGCGACGCTGCAGGGATTTCACAAATACGATGCGCAACTGGAAGACTACTCGCGCGCCGCCGTAGATCGCGAAACAGCAGATCTGGAACAGTTCCAAACGAAATTTGAAGCGATTCCGCCGTCGCAACTCGATCTCACCAGCCAGGGTGATCGCGCGTTGCTGCTGGGAAACATTCGCAGCACTCTGCTTTCCTTGAACACGATTCGCGCGTGGGAGAAAGATCCCGACTACTATTCGAGTGGAATTTCGAAGAGTGCATTCGTGCTGATGGAGCGTACCTTCGCCTCTCCCGATGAGCGGCTGAGGTTGCTCACCGCCCGCGAAAAGCAGATGCCCGCAGCGCTCGATGCCGCGCAGCAGAATCTGAAGAATCCGCCGCGCATCTACACCGAGATCGCACTCGAGCAGCTCCCAGACATCATCGCGTTTTTCAAGAGCGACGTGCCCGAAGCCTTTAAGCAAGCGAAAAACGAACAACTCAAGTCTGAATTTTCCAGCACAAACGGCGCGGTGTTCACAGCGCTTGAGAGCTATCAGAGCTGGCTCAGAAAAGATCTGTTACCGCGCTCGCATGGCGACTTCCGTTTCGGCGCGGACACCTACTCCAAGCTCCTGCTCGACGAAGAAATGGTAGACACGCCGCTGCCCCAGCTGCTCGAGATCGGGTACGCAGACCTGCACAAAAATCAGGCAGAATTCAACCGCATTGCCACCGAAATCGACCCGAAGCGAAACCCGCGCGAGATATTGGCGGAACTAGGCCGCGACCATCCAGCGCCGGACCGCCTGTTGCAGAGTTTCGGCGACACATTTCAGGGGTTAATTCAGTTCATTCAAACGCATCACATTGTCGATATTCCTTCGCCGGTACGTCCGAAGGTGATCGAGACGCCGCCTTTCATGCGCGCAACCACAACCGCATCGATGGATACCCCCGGGCCGCTCGAGAAGATCGCGACGGAGGCCTACTTTAACGTGACCCTGCCGGGAACTCGCGATACCCCGCGGCAGATCGCTGAAACCATGGCCGAGTTCAATAGGGGAACGATCGTGAGCACCGCCATTCACGAGGCCTACCCCGGCCACTACGTACAGTTTCTATGGGTGCCGCGCTCGCCGAGCAAGGTGCGCGCGCTCTTGGGAGCCAACTCCAACGCCGAGGGTTGGGCTCACTATTGCGAGCAGATGATGCTCGATGAGGGGTACGGCCAGCCGGGAACGGGAGCGCGCGACGCGCGCGACGCCAAAATGATTCGCCTGGGACAATTGCAGGATGCTCTGCTGCGTGATGCCCGATTCGTTGTCGGAATCAAGATGCATACCGGGCAGATGTCGTTTGATCAAGGCGTCGACTTTTTTGAAAAAGAAGGGTACCAGACCCACGAAAGCGGTTTGACTGAGACCAAACGTGGGACATCAGACGCGACGTATCTCTATTACACTTTGGGCAAGCTGCAGATCCTCAAGCTGAGAGCCGATCTCCAGAAGAAGGAGGGGGCGCAGTTTTCCTTGGAGCAGTTCCACAACGATTTTCTGGGGCAAGGATTTCCACCGGTGAAAATCGTTCGTCGCGCACTTTTGAGCGATGATTCGCCTACGCTCTAGTTTTGTTGCATTTTTAAGGAAAGCGAAGCGGTTCTGTCAGACGGTTGTGTTGTTGTCGTCTTAACAAAGCAGTTATGAAATTCACGGTCAACTTTACCTAAAAACCGCCTGATCGGGCGTGAAGGATTGCAAAGAGATGAAAGCAAAAGTACGCAAAGCAGTTTTCCCCGCGGCTGGCCTGGGCACGCGATTTTTGCCTGCGACCAAAGCGCTGCCCAAGGAAATGTTGGCGCTTGTCGACAAGCCCCTCATTCAATACGGCGTAGAAGAGGCTATTGCCGCGGGCTGCGAGCAAATCATCATCGTTACCGGCAGAAACAAGGCGGAAATCGAAGATCACTTCGACATCAGCTTTGAGCTGGAACAGTTGCTTGAGAAGCGCGGAAAGACAGAGCTGCTCGCCATGACGCGGCTGGTCTCGCACATGGCGCGTATCGCCTATGTGCGGCAAAAGGAAGCTATGGGGTTGGGCCACGCCGTTCTCATGGCGCGCGACCTGGTGGGCGACGAGCCATTTGCCGTGATCCTGCCCGATGACATCATCGAAGCGAAAGTGCCTTGCTTGAAACAGATGATCGATGTCTTCGAACAGACCCAGTCTTCCGTTCTGGCTACGCAGGTAGTGGAGGGCTCTGCAGTCTCGTCCTATGGCGTGCTCGACTGCACAGCGGTTGCCGGCAGCGATCGTCTTTTTGACGTAAAGGGTCTCGTGGAGAAACCAAAGCCGCAGGACGCGCCTTCGCGCAACGCGATCATTGGCCGCTATGTGCTAACGCCCAGGGTCTTCGATGTACTGGAGAAAACACCGCTGGGCGCCGGCGGAGAACTGCAATTGACCGATGGTATCCGCGGACTGTTGCAGCACGAAAAGGTGTACGGCTACAGCTTCGACGGCCTGCGCTTCGACGCAGGCGACAAGCTCGGCATGCTCAAAGCAACCGTCGAATTTGGCATGAACCACTGCGAGCTCGGCCCTGCCTTTCGTGAGTATCTAAAATCGATGTCGTTTTAACGAACCTGGATGCCCCATATCTGGCGCATGCTTTTGCGCCAGATATGGACAGCAAACAAAGTTCCGGATCGCCCGTTCTTAAAGTGGCTGTTCTCCCAGAATGGGCAGGCTGTGCCTGACATCCCCTGTCACTGGTGCTGAGGCTCCTGGGGAAAAAGTTTTCTTCGACTGGAGCGAAGTCTGAATGGCGATCGGCGATTTTCGCCACCAGCACAAATCTCTACAGCAAAACTTCATCCTATAAACTACCCGTGCCCACCCCCACTCCCACTCCCACTGAATGATCGGACGGCCCGTGAACTATCCTCAGACCCGCAAAGTTGAACAAGTTGACGACTACCACGGTGTCAAAGTGAATGATCCCTACCGCTGGCTCGAAGACGACCGTTCCGCCGAGACGATGGCGTGGGTGAACGCACAAAACCAGGTCACGTTCGACTACCTGGAGCACATTCCTTATCGAGCACAACTGAAGCATCGTCTGCAGGAGCTTTACAACTATCCCAAGTACGGCATACCTCAGCGAACCGGCCAGTACTACCTCTGGTCAAAGAACAACGGACTGCAAAATCAGAGTGTGCTCTATGTGCAGAGCGGGCTTGAGGGTACGCCCCGTGTACTGATCGATCCCAACCAGCTTTCCGCTGACGGAACCGTGCGGCTCACGGCAGGGGAACCCTCCCGCGACGGCCGCTATTTCGCCTATTACCTTTCAAGCGGTGGTTCCGATTGGCTGCAGGGTCACGTCCTTGAAATAGAAACAGGAACTGTGCTCGAGGACGAGCTTAAGTGGCTCAAGGTGACGGGGCTTGCCTGGCTTGGCGACGGCTTTTTCTATAGTCGATACGATGCGCCCGAAGACGGCCATGATCTTTCTTCCCGCAACGAAGGTCACAAGGTCTACTACCATCGGCTTGGCCAGCTGCAATCAAAAGACGAACTCGTCTACGAAGACAAGGCGCATCCGCAACGCTTTCATACGTTGCAGACGACCGAGGATGAAAGGTTCGCCATTCTCAACATCTCAGAACGCGGAGAGGGCAAAGATGGTAACGCGCTGTTTTTCCGCGATCTTTCAGACGCGCGATCAAGCTTCACCGCAATCGTTGCTGAAGTGACAAACGACCGCTTCGACGTCGTCGATAACGTCGGCGACCGCTTCCTCATACTGACCAACCAAAACGCGCCCAACGGTCGCGTCGACCTTTATGATCCGCGGAATCCTGAGGCTCTGTGGCAGGAAGTGATACCCGAAACGACGGACACGTTGAGCGGCATCGCAACCCAGGGCGGCAAACTTTTCGTTACCTATGCCCGCGACGTCACCTCGCATCCGTACGTCTACTCGCTCGACGGAAAAATGGAGAACACAATTGCGTTGCCTGGGCCCGGCACCGCAAATGGCTTTGGCGGACGAAGCGATGATACGTTCGCCTTCTACGCTTACTCGTCGTTCAATTATCCAAACACAATTTTTCGTTACGACATCGCTACCGGGCAATCCACGCTCTTTCACGAGTCCGCGATCAAAGGCTTCAAGCCAGACGACTACGAAACCCAGCAGATTTTCTTCACTAGCAAGGACGGCACGCGCGTGCCGATGTTTCTCGTCTTCAAACGCGGGTTGAAACTCGACGGCGACAATCCCACGATGCTCTATGCCTACGGCGGTTTCAACGTAACGATCGCGCCTGAATTCAATCCGCTGCGCGTGGCCCTGCTGGAGCAGGGTTTTGTCTACGCTTCGGCGAATATCCGTGGCGGCGGTGAGTATGGCGAAACCTGGCACCAGGCAGGCATGAAGCTGCAGAAGCAGAATGTTTTCGATGACTTTATCGCCGCAGCGGAATGGCTCATCGAGAACAACTACACATCGCCGGCGAAGCTCGCGATCTCTGGCGGATCGAACGGCGGACTCCTGGTGGGGGCGGTGATCAATCAGCGGCCGGAACTCTTTCGCGCCGCCGTGCCGCAAGTTGGCGTCATGGATATGCTTCGTTTCCAGAAGTTTACGATCGGCTGGAACTGGATTGCGGACTACGGCTCAAGTGACAATCAGGAAGAGTTTGAGGTCTTGTTTCGCTACTCACCTTTGCACAACATCCGCGCCGGCGGGAAATACCCGGCGACGCTCATTACAACAGCCGATCACGATGACCGGGTGGTGCCGGCGCATTCCTTCAAATATGCCGCTACCATGCAGGAGAAGGTGAACTCAGCCGGCCCGGTGTTGATCCGCATCGATACACAATCTGGGCACGGCGCCAGCAGCACGAGCAAGGCACTCGATACGGCAGCCGACATTTACTCCTTTGTAATGTATAACGTGGGCGTGGTTCCGCGAAAACCGTAGGCGCAGAGTATGCTTTTTAACACTCGATTCGGAGCATTACGCCCTATCTTCCGTCTATTGAATGGGGGCAGAGACGAAATGAGTGTCATCGCGCATCGGCCTTCGCGAATCTATGACTGAGTGGGATAGTGGTGAACGATGGGGAAAAGCGCAGTTCTCACCAAGATGCAGTCTTTGGGAACACTCGTAGGCGAGTCCGCCTTCCGGCCGATGACCGGAGAATCGAAGCATCCGGTGTTCGTTTCACACGGCGAATTGGGCGTTACCTTCATCGGCCATTCCTCGTTTCTCGTGCAGTTGGGTGGGCGTAAGTTACTCATAGACCCAGTGTTCGCCGCGCGCTTGATCGCCCTGCGGCGCCTGCGCCGTCCCGGAGTCAGGATCAAAGACCTGCCTGCGATTGATCTCGTCCTGCTTTCGCACGCGCATATGGACCACCTGAATCGCCCTTCGTTACGCAGAATCGTTGCCCATACGGCCAGGATCACAGGCCGGCCACCGATCGCCGTCGTGCCGTGGGGCGTAGAAGACCTGGTAAGCGACCTGGGATTTGCCAAAGTGATCACGCTCGAGTGGTGGCAAACCAGGCTTGTATGTGGCCTTGAGGTAACCCTGACGCCCTGCAAGCACTGGGGAGCGCGCTTTTTCAAGGACACGCATCGCGGCTTTGGTGGATATGTGCTTCGCGGCGGTGGCCACACACTCTACCACTCGGGAGACACGGCCTATTTCGATGGTTTCAAGAAGATTGGTGAACGATTAAAGCCTGACGTGGCGCTCTTGCCGATTGGGGCCTACAGGCCCGATCGTTATCGTGGAGTGCATACCTGCCCTGAGGAGGCTTTGCAGGGCTTTCTCGATCTGGGCGCCAGGCGCATGATTCCCATGCACTATGGAACCTTTCGGCTCTCGCAGGAGCCCATGGGAGAGCCGGTTGAGCGCTTGATGGCCGCTGCGCGGCAAACGGGCGTAGCCGGGTCGGTGTGTGTGCTGCCTGAAGGGGAGACGGAGGTGATTCGGTCGATGCCTTCAGCGCTCGTGAGCACGTTACCCCGGGGTGAAATCGAGTTCTAACCTGCAAGGGCAGAACGAAGTTTCGCGAGTAAACCGCGCACTTCCTTGACGATCTGGCGGACCAGTAGAACCGAAGCCAGCAACAGAGCCAGTGCGATGCCTCCGGCGACCAGTGGGTGTTCCGTTGCCAACCACGTGATGCCCACCGCAGCGACGTCCTCTGCACTGCTCAACGCAATGTTAGAGACAGGCTCCGGACTCGGAGTGACCAACGCTCGCGCTGCTGTTTTCGAACTGTGAGCAGCCAACGCGACTGCTCCACCCAGCGCCGTCGCCAGTAGTTGCATGCCGGGGGTCAGTTGTGAAGTGGCACGATAGGCCAGCAGTGCCGCGACGGGCACGCGGATAAACGTGTGCAGGCCATTCCACAACAGATCGAAGCCAGGAATCTTATCGGCGACAAACTCCGCCGCAAACAGAGCCCCGCTCACCCCAATGATCCACCATTGAGAGAGCGTTTCCAGCCCAGGCGGTAGCACCACCCAATGCATGTGTGCGAGCAGCCCCAGCGTCAAAACGGTCGCGTACACGTTAAGCCCCGCGGCAAAGCTGGCGGCCACGACCAAGGCGGCGATGGTGCTCGGCGTGAAAACCATAGCTGCAGCGGATTCTAGACCCTTGTCTGTCTCCGAATGTGAGAATTTGCAAGAACCTTGCTCGCCCCGGCGCGCGGGACGGATCCCAAGTACTTGCCGGGATAAGCCACGTGGAGCCGTTATGATAGGTTTGCGACCATTGCCCAGGATCACAAACAAGTCATGAAGCTCCTAAAGCCGGACCTGCATTGGCTGGTTTTTTCGCTTGCTGCCCTTGCATTCTTCGCATCTGGCGCAAAGAGATTCCATGCCGCAAATGACTTTGTTCCCGTGTACGCCGGGGCAAGGTGCCTGCTCCGCAATTGCAATCCTTACGACACAACGCAACTCGAACGACAGTTCTTTCAAGCAGGCGGTCACCCGGGCGAGTTGCCATCGTGGGATATTGACGTGCCCGTCTATCCGCCTTCAACCTTTCTGGCGCTTTCACCTCTGGCACGATTCCCGTTTCCCGTGGCGCGGCTTACATGGTTGCTGCTCAACTTTTGTCTCTTCGTCATCGCTGCAGGCATGATCCTCTCCCTGTGTCCTGCTCCACAGAAGTGGCTCGCTACGGCGCTTGCCTCGCTCTTGCTGCTCACCAGCGGAATCCTGCTCGTTCTCGGCCAGCCCGCAATTTTTGCTGTTTCCCTTTTGGTGATCGGCAGTTGCCTTTATCTTCGCGGCCGCTACTTGCCCGTGGCCACCTTTTTTTGGATGCTCAGCCTGGCGGTCAAGCCCCAGATAGGTGGCTTGCTTGTGCTTTATTTTCTGGTGCAGCGCATTCATGTGCGCTACGCCGCGGTGGCACTGGCGGGTGCACTCGCCGTACTCATATCCGCCAGTCTTATTCTAGGTTCGCATACACAAAGTGCCGGTTGGCCTGGGACGCTCAAATCCAATCTCTCTTCCACCTTGAGTCCGGGTGGCAGCGCTGACCCCAGACCAGCGAATCCCCAGGCGATCGGCGATACGAATCTGCAGGCGCTCACCAGCATTTTTGTCACGGATGAGCGTGCCTTCAACGGGCTCGCCTACGCATTATTTCTCTGTCTGCTGGCTGTGTGGATCATGGCGGTGCCGTGGAAAGGTGAGCGGCAACAAATACACTTGCCCGCACTTTCTGCTCTCGCAGTGCTCTCGTTGTTGCCCGTCTATCATCGCTTTTACGATACCCGGTTGCTGTTGCTCACGGTTCCGGCAGTGCTGTCGGTCTTTCAAAAGCGCCGTGTACTGGGGGCGCTCCTCGCTGTATTCACCGCACTCGCCGGCATTTCGGTGCAATACCGCATCCAGGACCTTCTTCTTCAGCGCGCACAATGGAACAGCCTCCTTGGGAAGAAGCTTCTCTTCGTTCTTCTGCTACGCCAGCAGACTCTGGAATTGCTGATTCTCTTCTGCCTTTATATGATCGTGATTGTTTCACTCCGCACCGTTGACCAGGCAATGCGGTTTTCGCGCGCCCTATCCCGCGCCGCCACAACCTAATACTGATGGTCAGCGCGGACCTTTTCAAGCGGTACCCGCCCTATCCAAATAGTTCAGTGCAGACATTCCAGACGTAAAGCCCCCCGGCGCGCTGGTCGCCAGAACCAAATCGGGAAGATGCAAACGGCATAGGTAAGTCTGGTAACACGCAGTTAAAGTTACTTTTCCCTTCTCGGCGGCTCTCTTCCTGTTCCGCGATGGAACACTCCGGTGACGCTCGCGCGCCGGCAGACCATCCCCGGCACATCGCCTCCAGGAAAAGTAATCGACGCCACATAACGAACCCGCCAGGCATGTATGACCATTTGACCGCCGGGGCCGGCCCGATGCGCCGCTATTCTGCATCTGGTTCTGATCCCTTGGAGGCAAACAACCACCATGAAAAAAGCAATTGTAGTCGGCCTGATTCTCATCTCATGCTCGTTCGCAGCCATTGCACAGATGCCGCTGACATTTGGCGCGTGGACGGCGTATCCCCCCATAAGCCGCAATGGTGACACTCTGGTTCTGTTGCAAACCAGCTTCCTGCAGGCCGTAGATGCAGCAGCCCGGCCGGGCGTGCTCAAGCTGGATGCGATCTGCAGGAACGGCAAGTTGTATCGCGTAGCTTTGGAGACGAACATCCCGGTGTCCAAGCGGAGCATGGACTTCAGCGGTGCAGCCATCACGACACCTGTCTCGTTGCAGGCGGATGACAATCATGCGGAGACACAAAACTGGGCCGTGCTGGATAACGGGCATACCTTATCGCCCTATGCTGAAGTTCTGCAAACCAAGAAGAATCGTACCTGGATAGAACGCCTCGCCGGTACAGACACTCTGATCCTCGAATACCGCGGGGGCACAACGGAAGATCCTATCCAAGCCCAATTCCAAACCGAAGGAATCTCGAAAGCCCTTACCGCTGTTGGCTGCAGATACTGAACCCGAACGTTTTGGAGGCGCTATGACAAGCCACTTGGTTGTGCTTGTTGGGGTCTACCTGGTGATTCCGGGTAGCCTGCTCTTGGGGTTAGTCCGATCCGCCGGGGTAACTCTACGAACCCAACGTTCTTTGGAACAAGATCCGCCGTCAGAGTGCGATGGCGAACAAATCAACCCGAAACCGCGTCGTAGCCTGTCGTTGGTGAAGTCCAAAATCAGATGAGCGAGGCGGTCTGGTCCACAGGCTGAGATAGCTTCTTAGGCTGCAAATAACCGGCGTATCATGCCAGCCTTAAAACACGTAGCCCATGCCGACAGAGAACACTGGGAAATAGGATGCGTAGCTGAGATTGTGGCGATTACGCGTAATGAACGCGTCCAAAGTCTTCTGAAGGTCCGGATCCTGGCTGGCTTGTAAGCAGGCATCCAGTTCCGGCTTTCCTGGATAACAAGCGCTGCCACCAAGGCTGACCTTCAGATCCGGCTGACCTACATAGTAGAAACCGGCTTCTATCGGGACACTCAGGTGACCGCCTCTGCGTGACAGCAGATTGCCGAATCCAAACGTCATACCTGGAGCAGTTCTGCGAAAGTCGATCGAGCCCGCTCCATGCAAGGGATCGCTGGCACTGCTGATGTACTGATTTCCATTCAGGGTGATGGGGCTGCCAGAAGGAAGCAGGTAAGTTGCCTGCACCCGATTGTTATTTGCAAATTGAATCTGCGGGCTTAAACGGAAGCGCCCCGCAAACGGGTACCAGTCCAGAGATCCGTACGCAGCGCGCATGCGTAGATTGGCATCGATCCGTCCCCCCTGTTCGTTGAAGGTTGCCGAGGTATTGAAGAAATTAGATCCCACCCGCAGGTTGAATTTGGTTGCGAGAGGTGTTGCAAGATCGAACCCTAAGCCTCCGACCCCTGCGTGTTCGGCAAATCCGAATCGTGAGAACGGTCTAATCGTGTCAGGCATCGCTACGCGATAGCTCGCAGCACTTGCGGGCCCATTCATTAAGGGCGTAGCGCCAGGAAGGGTGCTTTGGTTGAGAGCGGACTCTTCCATGGTTTGCAATTCATTTTTCCTTTGCGCAAAACCGCGTTCGCCTGAGAACGATAGACCAAGAAGAAAAATAGCCAAAACCAATTGTTGGGCCCGCATTAAAGAATTCCCCTGAGAGAAAGATGAAGTACGTTTGAATGGGATAGTCGCGACTGCCAACCGATTCTGGCAGCCTTGCCTTTGACAGAAGCCAACGGTGTGGCTATCTATCGCGGCTGAGTTTGACTGGATGGTTCGCCGCAGGTTTTCGTCAGAGCAGCACACCCTCACCAGCCAGCCTGTTGTACGGTGCTCTTTATAGGCAGAGATCAAGGCTGCTCCAAAAACAAGTCATTTCCACCCGAACATTCGGCGGAATTTGCAACGCGCCAGAACTCCACCGCCGACGCATCCTCGGGGAGTCGCGGAGCCCGGGGCAGTTCTGCCTCGCTAACCGGAACTTTTCCCACGGTCTCGCGTCAGATTCCTAGAAGGTGCCGAAAGGTCATGCAGGTGTATCAGAAACAAGCATGAGCCGGAGGCACTCCCATGGCGTGGTAGGACGGCGATCTCTCGCTCCCACTCTGTCGGCCATCCACGCGCTTCACAAGCCTCTTCGAATCGTAACCAGCAAAGATCTCGCGCCCACTATCCAGCGCTTTGATGGCTGCCGCATGGTCCGTCTTCTCGACGCATCATCTCGCTGTCCAGTCAAAATATAGTTCGCAAAAAACCATGTCAATGACACTGGTAGGTTAGTTCCGCGCCATCATGCGATAAACCACTCCGTCGATAACCAATATGGATACAGACCTGGACAAGTGTGATCGGAAACCCCGAATCCAGCAGATTAGCAACCGGGGGGTGACAAGGCTTCGTGTGCGCCCGTCTGCGCCTGTCCTGTCACTGGCTGCCCCTTTCCCAAAGTGGTCTTCTGCACAGGGCCGGACCAGCTGAGTATCGGCGCGCCTTGGAGGGAATTATGTCACTGGATCGATTACCTGAAATGAGCAGCAACCCGGACGGTGCGGTGCTCCTGTCCGTCGATATTGCATCCAATGCGGCAGGTGCTCAAGGCACAAGGCTCATTCCTCCAGCGGTCGACATGCTGGTTTGTTGTGACACACCGCCTGCATTTCCTCATGGATCCGGCGGCCACCTGGCCGATCAACACCGGTCCTACTGGGAACAGGCAGCCTTCACTGTCCATGCTCTTCCTACCGCCAGCATCGCGTACCGGCTGATCAAGCGGTTCACCGATATTGCGATCGTGCTGGCGCTCTCACCTTTGCTTCTGCCACTCATGCTCGGTATCGCGCTGATGGTCGCCTGCACTTCTGTGGGGCCGATCCTTTACCGCCATCGCCGCGTCGGCCAGTTCGGTAAAGAGTTCCACATGTGGAAGTTCCGATCCATGCACATCCATGGGGACGAGATCCTGCGCGACTATCTGGAGCGGAACCCTTCCGCAGCCGAAGAGTGGCGTCAGTCTCACAAGTTGAAACGCGATCCTCGGGTTACGCCGATCGGCCGTTTTCTGCGCTGCAACAGTCTGGATGGACTGCCCCAGTTTATCAACGTACTGTCGGGCTCCATGAGCCTGGTAGGCCCGCGGCCCATCGTTGACGAAGAGGTGCGCAAGTATGCCGACAGTTACTTTTTCTATACCTCGGCGAAGCCCGGCTTGAGCGGACTATGGCAAGTATCAGGCCGCTCCAATCTCTCATACGATCAGCGCGTCGTGTTTGACAAGACCTATGTATGCGGTTGGAGCCTGGCGATGGACTTCAGCATCCTTTTGCGGACAGCAAGTGCCGTGTGGAAAAAACAAGGAGCCCTTTAAGGGTTCAAGGCTCTGCGTTCGGATTGGTGCGAATGCTCATGGGCGAACCTTTGCTGCAAACTCCTCCTCCAGGATCGCGATAGGGAATAGAACTACCCCTTAGGTGGCATACGCGGTCGTAATGAACCCACGTTGAAGCGCCGATATATAGGACAGTCACCTTCGTGAAGTTGGCACACCGTTCTCATCCACAAACGGTTCCTCACTTTGAGGCATTGCCGGGTGCAGCTATAGCCCGATAGGGAAAGGTGCAAGCAAGACGTGTACCCATGAAACATCTTGTAAAAACTGCGCTGCGGAACTATGTGCCTCGCGTGGTCAAGCGAGCATCGCTCGACTTCGGGCTTTTCGAGGTGCGGCAGGCTCTGCTCGAACGCTATCTCTCCCAGTACGGCAATTTGGTGCAGTCGGGGCCCTTTCAGGGTATGGAACTCCCGGCCAACTCCTCACGCGATGGCGGGGCGCGTCTGCAGAAGCTTATCGGTTGCTACGAGGCCGAATTGCACCCCTTACTTCTGCAGGTCGCCCGCCGCAGCTACAAAATTGCCCTGAACATCGGCTGCGCAGAGGGCTATTATGCCATCGGAATCGCGCGGCTCCTGCTCTCGAGGGCTCCGGTCTTCGCATTCGACATTGGCAAAGCTGCACAACGTATCTGCGGTGAGGCTGCTCAAAGAAACGAGGTGGCCGAGCGGGTCAAGGTCGGAGGGCTTTGCACCATCGATACTATCGACCAATTGCTCCGCTTTGAAGAGCGTTCCCTGATCATCATCGACTGTGAAGGCGCAGAACTGCAGCTATTGCGTCCCGATATCATTCCTGGACTACGGGCAAGCGACTTGATCATTGAGTGCCACGACTGGGTAAGCCCGGGGCTTACTGAGGAACTGCAGCAGCGATTCGCGTCCACGCACAACGTTGAGGTGGTCGTCGAAGGGCCGAGAGACGTGCGCGACTTTCCATTTCTGGCCGAACTCAATGGCCTGGAACGCGCCGTGGCGATCTGCGAGTTCAGGCCCCGCCTCATGCACTGGCTTTTCTGTACCGCGCTCACCTGAGAATCAACGGGACTTTAGATCTAAAGACAACACCAGATCAATGGTCGAGGATGAACGCGCGAGCCTTAACCGAACAGCCCCGCAGGGCCCTGCCTGAGCGAAGTCGAATGGTGACGGCTGACAATAGCCCAAGACGTAAGCCCTGGGCATGGTCAGCCACACGATCCAGTTCCGTAGGGACGGCTGACAGCCTTGGAGGGTGAAACCCTCTGAGTTCCGCCCTCTAAGAAAACCATCGCCCGACGCCTCGGGTTTCGCTTGCGCTCCAGCGGAGCCTGCATTTCTCACAAACACCGGGTGCAGACCCCTGGATGAACCGCAGATCGATGGGTACTATGTCGTGCTGCTATGAGCCCAGCCCTACAGAGCCCGCGTCACGAATTAGCCGCATCATCCTATCGGCGTTATCCGGCTATCCAGTAGAGCGACTCAAGTTGTAAGTACAAACATGTCTGATCTGTTACCTTCGGCTTACTCCAAATAACGAGCGGCAAAAACGATGAACCCGGGCCCCCACGTCTTGTTCCTGAACGGCCGACTCCAGACCAAAGCGCTCATGGAAGCGGGGCTCGGAGAGCAGGCATTCACCAGTTCATGGCTTGTGCTCAATCGCCGCGCTGCCCCACTGGGTAGCCGCGTTCACATTGTGCCCTATCCGCGCCGTTCTGATTACATAGCTGCTGGAACCCGCTTCGCAGCCATCGAGCGCGCTGACCCGTGGATCCAATACTACGGTGGCAACGCAGATCACTATCACTATTACTACCAATCGATCGCGAAGTTATTACGGGAAATCCGGCCCGATCTGGTCATTGGTGGCATGGCGCAATTCCATGAATTGCTTTGCATCGATGCTTGCCGCGAGTTCGGCATCCTTTATATCTCGCCGGTATCCGCGGGCGATGCATCGGGCCGCTTCTTCTGCCATCGTTGGAATAGCCCCGAAACAATCGGAGGCTGTGAAGACATTCCAGAACGCAACGAGGTGGCCGGCTATATCCACAGGCATGCCAGCGGCGCCATTCGGACAGGAGAACTGAATGCCGCAAGAACTGCCGCATGGCAATCCCGGCCACCAAGAAGAATTCTCGGTGAACCGTTTTGTTCGCCGTCGCTTGTCGAAATGCTCGCCATCGAGCGTCGTAATCAGAGCAATCTTGAGCGCTGGAATGCGGCCAGTAAAACCGTTTCGTTTCCCACGACGCCGCACAAGAAACTCAAGATCCTGTTCCCGTTGCAATTGCAGCCTGAGGCAACCATGGACGTATGGGGAGCAGCCTACCGCGATCAGGCGGCACTCTTGCGACGATTGGCAACTGCGGCCGGAGATCAGGCGACTATTTTTCTCAGGCCCGATCCCAACGCAAATTGTGAACTGACCGCCTCTCTGCTGGAAGCAGTCTGTCAACATCCTGCTCTGGTGCCGCTTTCTTCCCGTGTACCCATGCAGGATGCTTTTGCGCGCGCTGATCTCGTGTTAACGGTGACAGGAACGATTGCCCTGCAGGCCATCCTCACCCGCAAACCCTGCGCAACACTTGTCCCCTCGCGCAACAACAGCGTACTCGGTTGCAGGTACATCAGTTCCCCCGAGAAACTTGCAGCGCTTCTCTACGAGATCCAATGCGCCCAGTTTCCCATGCATGGAGATGAAGAATTGTTCAGGTTCGTGGAACGCTTTTTCGCCGAGAGCTACGAAGGTGTCATTCACCAAGTGCGCACCCATCCGCAAGCGTTCTACATCGAGAACGATAAGCGGCTGGTGATGGCGTTCAGCCGACTTGTCACCCAGGTCGCATCCCCATCGAACTCAACTCCCTTGCGCGTACGGCAAGAGAGCCAGCCAGTCTACCAGGAGAGAAAGGCATGAGAATCATCGTCACCGGAGGTTGTGGATTCATCGGCTCGCATGTCGTCGACTGTTTGCTGGCAAAAGGCCATCACGTCATGGCGGTCGATAACTTTCTCTCGGGTCGCGATCATTGGCTTGAGGATGCGCCACGGCCAGCGATTCGTCAGGTCGATGTTACCCAGCGCAGGGCGCTCTCCGTCGCATTCCAGGAGTGGAAGCCGGAAGCCGTATTCCATCTGGCCGGTCAATCCTACGCTCCATTGTGTGAGAAGGATCCGGTCGCGGCCTACGACCTGAATATGGTCGGTGCGTACAACGTCCTCGCGCTGAGTTGGAACAGCGAGGTAAAGCAATTCTTCTTCGCATCCTCCGCAGACGTCTACGCACCTTCCTCCAATGCCCATCGAGAAGATGACCCTACCCTTCCGGCCACGGTGCACGGGCGCAGCAAGCTTCTGGCTGAGTCGCTGTGCCGTGACGCACTCGAGTGGGGGTGGGGCGCCAGCATGGTGGTGGGCAGAATCTTCAACGCCGTGGGCAGGCGTGAAACGGTTCCGCATCTGGTGCCGGAAATGATGAGGCGAATGAGGACGGGATTGCCTCCTCCGAACCCAGGTGACCTGTCTCTCGTTCGAGATTTTGTCGATGTGCGCTCCCTTGCGCGGGCAATCGTCGACGTCACCCTTGCAGCGAAGGGCTTTGAGGTCTGCAACCTTGGCAGTGGCGTAGCGGTCACCGTGCAACAAATGGTGGATAGGGTCGTTCAAGCTTCCCGCAGAGACGTAGAATTCCCGGCCGCCTCACGGAAGCAAACGCGCGAGCCGAAAGTACTCGTAGCGGATAGCAGCCGCTTGCGGCAATTGATCGGATCGTCCATCAGACCCGCCGACGAAGCTACCATCCTCGAGATGCTGGTTGAGTCTGAACAAAGCCCAGAGGGATGGGTGCCTATGGCGCCGGCTGCCATAAGTAACGGACGCCGTGGCTAAATCGGAAAGCAATCCCCCATGAGGGTAGCTATTGTTCACCACTGATTTGTGACTCGCGGCGGCTACCATGCGTACCGCAATGCAATGTCGCCGTTCGCGCGCCTCCCGTTCTCTGCATTGGCCGGAGCAGGCGTGCTCGTCACCAAACGGCGCAGTATCTACGAAGAAATCCCCGCCGCCGCTTTCCGCCTGTCGCTCACTTCCAGGTGAACGTGCAGCAACGAAAGCGCAGCCGGCGTAACTCCCGGAATCCTGCTTGCCTGACCCAGTGTTTGCGGCCGCACCCGAGCCAGCGTCTCCTGCATCTCGCGCGACAGGCCACTTATTCCCGCATAGGCAAAGTCCGCGGGAATAGCCCGTTGCTCTGCCTTCTTCAACTTTTCAATCGCCTTGCGCTGCTGATCCAGGTAACCCGCGAACTTGATTTCCGTCTCCACCGACTTGAGCTCATTGCGAATCCTTGCATTGACTGCTGCGCTAAAGAATCCGAGCGGACCGTCATCCCCGCTCCATTCCGGTTCAAGAACGGGCAACAGTTGCTCCAGGCCGATCTCCGGCCGCTTGAGCAGTTGGGCATAGGTTTGTCCGCTTACGTTGCCCAGAGTCGAAGCAAGATCAGGCAATTCCGCAGTCAATCGCGCCACGTTTACTTTCCTGGTAGCCAGCAGTTTCTCGAGCGCGACCGCGCGTGCCTGCTTCTGCTCATAGTCTTGCCAGGCAGAATCGGTGATCAACCCCAACTTGTGCCCGTAAGGAGTCAAGCGCCGGTCCGCATTATCGATCCGCAAATGCAGGCGAAACTCGGCGCGCGAAGTAAACATGCGATACGGCTCGTTCGTGCCTTTGCTGATCAGGTCATCAATCAGGATGCCGGTATAAGCCTCTGTACGGTCGAGAGTAAACGGAGCCTCTCCGCGAACCAGCAGTGCGGCATTGATGCCCGCCATCAAACCCTGGCACGCCGCCTCCTCGTAACCCGAGGTGCCGTTGATCTGCCCGGCCAGATACAGCCGGCCAATCTGTTTCACCGCCAGGCTGCGATCGAGCTCCGTCGGATCGATCGCGTCATATTCAATCGCATAGCCTGGACGAAGCATCTCTGCTTGTTCTAACCCCGGAATCGAGCGCACAATCTCGTACTGCACTTCCATCGGCAGCGACGTCGACATCCCGTTCACGTAGACTTCGTGGGTGTCGAGCCCCTCCGGCTCCAGAAAGAACTGATGCTGTTCCTTATCAGGAAACCGAACCACCTTATCTTCAATCGAAGGGCAGTAGCGCGGCCCAATGGCGGTAATCTGGCCGGAGTACATCGGCGACCGGCTCACGTTCTCGCGGATGATGCGCAGTGTCTCCGGGGTCGTATACGCAATATGGCAGCAGATCTGCTTCTGCGGCAGCTCCACCGTGCGAAAGCTGAAAGGCGTCGGATCTACATCGCCCGGCTGCTCCGCGAAGCGGTTCCAGTCAATACTCCGGCCATCGAGCCGAGGTGGAGTTCCTGTCTTGAGGCGGCATCCACGAAGGCCCAGCCCTTTGAGCGCCTCCCCGAGCAGCACACTGGGTGGCTCGCCGCTGCGACCCGCAGGGTACCGCTCCTCACCACAGTGAATCAGGCCATTAAGAAAGGTTCCCGTCGTAATTACGACGGCGCCTGCCCATACCGTACGACCATCACGCAGCCGAAGCCCACGCGCCGTTCTCGGTCCGCCCTCGCTCCCTTCGTCGAGCAACAGATCCACGACTTCCGCCTGCCGAATGTGCAAGTTAGCCTGCGACTCGAGCACCTGGCGCATTTTCACCCGGTACTGCCGCTTGTCGCACTGCGCTCTTGGCGACCACACGGCCGGCCCGCGAGAAGTATTTAAAAGGCGAAACTGGATCCCGACCGCGTCGGCAACCTCGCCCATAATGCCGCCCAGCGCATCCACTTCGCGCACCAGGTGCCCCTTGGCGATACCGCCAATCGCTGGATTACACGACATTTGCGCGATCAAATCGAGGTTGAACGTGTAAAGCGCGGTGCGCAGGCCCATGCGCGCGGCGGCCATGGCGGCTTCGCACCCTGCATGCCCCGCACCCACAACTACAACGTCGTATTGTTCCGTAAACGCCATGACCCCTCTATTCTAGAACCTTGGCACGGGAATACCATGGTTTCTGTATTTTGCGATTCCGTTGTAAAGGCAATCCTGCCAGGCCACTGAGCCGGAGCTTCCACGGTCTGTGGTCCACCTAAGGCAATGAGCCGAAGGTGCCCCAAGCCCTTCTTTTGGCTTGAGTGGGCAAGGTTCCTGGAGGTCGTAAGGGAATGTATTTTCAACAGGGTGACTCGAAGGGGCCAGTAGATTATGAGTGAAACAGTTGCTTTATTAGGGCTTGGACTAATGGGTTCAGGCATGGCGGGCCGCCTGCTCGATGCCGGCTATCCCCTCCGTGTGTACAACCGCAATGCCGCCAAGGCAGAAGCACTGGTGGCCCGGGGAGCCACGCTTGCCCATTCCCCCCGCGAGGCGGCCGCCGGCGCCACCGTGGTCATCAGCATGCTTTCCGACGTCGTGGTCTCCCGCGATATCTGGCTGGGCCGTGGAGAGGCCCTGGCCGACATCGCCCCCGGCACCATCCTTGTCGAGTCCAGCACCGTCACCGTCGATTGGATTCATGAACTTAACCGCGCAGCCAAAGAGCACGGCTGCGCTCTGGTGGATGCACCCGTAACCGGCAGCAAGGTTCAGGCTGCCGGCGGCCAGTTGCTCTTTCTGGCCGGCGGCGCGACCGGCACCCTCGCCAAAATCGATCCCATTCTCAGGGCTATGGGCCGCGACGTCATTCACGTCGGGCCGGTGGGCAGCGGAGCACGCCTTAAGCTGATCAACAACTTCCTCTCGGGCGTACAAACCGCAGCCCTGGCCGAAGCTCTTTCCATGATCGAGCGCAGCGGTCTCGATGTGCAGAAGTCCCTGGGTGTGATCACCGAAGGCGCACCCGGCAGCCCGATCACCAAGTTGCTCAGCGGACGCATGACTCAGCGGCAATACGAACCCCAGTTCCTGCTCAAGCTCATGGCCAAAGACCTTCGCTACGCGATCGGCGAAGCCGATCAGAATGCGCTCGATCTCGACATGGGCCGGGCAGCGTTGCGCGTCTTCGAGCACGCCATGACCGCTGGGCTGGGCGAAGAAGACATGTCCGCCGTGGTGGAGCAGTTTCGCCAGCACGCGCCGAGCAAAGCATGACCCCACGCATAACCATGGGGTGCCCGCAGTGAAGAAGATGCTGGGTAAGCTCTACGAACGTTGGATGTACCGCTGGGAAACCGCCCTCACCACCCGCGACACCAACCGCATTGTGCGGCCGGTCGAGTGGGGCTTCGACTGGCTTGAGGACTTCACCAGCGCTTACGGCTTTCCTCTCGCTTCTCCACCGGCAGACGACCACGCAGCCGGCGAACGCGCCATGTTGGCCCTGAATGCCTTCATCCTGCAGCATCGCAACGAATTTTTCGCCCACCAAACGCCCAGCGATTTCGTACTCGAAGAGCGTCATCCGCAGCTCTTTCCGACCAACGTCCGTCCTGAGACGCTGCTGCGCGACGCCCTGCTACGCCAGAGGGCCTTCGAGGGAAAACTTTCCACCGCTCAGTTCCTGCGCTTTACCTCGCCCGTGCGCACGCCCTATCCAGAAAACGACCGCGTCAACGCTCGCTGGTTTCCTGCGCCGGCGCACAAAATGGCAGGCAAGCCCAAGCAGGCAATCATCGTCATGCCGCAGTGGAACGCCGACGCATTCAGCCATAACGCACTCTGTTCTATCTTCAACCGCTTCGGCGTATCGGCCCTCCGTCTAAGCAAGCCTTATCACGACGTCCGCCGGCCCGCGGGGCTGGAACGAGCCGACTACGCTGTGAGTGCAAACGTCGGCCGCACCATCGCCTCCTGCAGGCAGGCGGTCATCGATATTCGCTGCTGCATCGACTGGCTTGAGCAGCAGGGCTACGAGCAGTTCGGCATCCTCGGCACCAGCCTGGGCTCCTGCTATGCCTTTCTCGCCAGCGCGGTCGACAGCCGGGTGCGTGTCACGGCCTTCAACCATGCCTCCATGTCCTTTGGCGACGTGGTCTGGACGGGGCAAAGCACACGGCACATCCGCGCCGCCTTCGAAGCCCTGGGCATGACCCAGCAGGGCCTGTGCGACGTCTGGGCCGCCATCAGCCCGTCTCACTACATGGAAGAGTTTGCCGCCAACCCAAGAAGGACCCTCCTGGTGCACGCCACCTACGATCTGACCTTTCTCGAGGAGTACTCCCTGCAGGTCATCGACAATTTCCGCCGCCGCGGCATCGACTTCATCTCCAAGGTCTTGCCCTGTGGCCACTACACCACCGGCGAAACCCCGTACAAATTCATGGACGGCTGGTATCTGGGCTCCTTCGTCTACCAGGCCTTCAAGCAGCTGGCAACCCTAACCGACCCCACGCCCCAACCAAACGAACTGGTAGCAAGGTAACTCAGGCTAATCAAAGAGCGGATGTTGAGGAAAACCGGCCAACTCCCCTTTGTCATCTCGACCGGAGCGTACCCGGATTTCCTGCCACGCCGCACTTGCCACGGGCACGTATGCGGTTTTCTCTTCAAGGAAAACCGTAGGAGATTTGCCAGCACCACTCACCTCGGACAGGAAATCCGGGGGACCGGAGCGGAGAGATCTGCAGTTCAGCTGCTCCCAGTCTGTTCGTTTCGACGGGGAGCAGCAGTCCTCAACCCTCCCAGTAGCCCCGTCCATTCGCCCAAGCGAAATAGTCTAAAATTAACCCATGTCTGACCGCATGCGCCGCCCGCTTGCCGAGGCTGATCCAGAGATCGCCGCCGCAGTTGACCACGAAGTACGTCGCCAGCACGAAGGTCTCGAGATGATCGCCTCTGAGAACTTTGTGAGTCAGGCTGTCCTTGAGGCTGTTGGTTCTGTCTTCACCAACAAATACGCTGAAGGTTATCCCGGCAAACGCTACTACGGGGGTTGCGAATTTGCAGATGTCGTAGAAAATCTGGCACGCGACCGGGCAAAGCAGCTTTTTGGCGCAGAACACGCAAACGTGCAGCCGCACTCCGGTTCCCAGGCCAACGCCGCCGCCTATATGTCGGTGATCCAGCCGGGCGACACCATCCTCGGTCTTGACCTCGCCCACGGCGGCCATCTCACGCACGGTCACAAGCTCAGCTTCTCTGGCAAGCTCTACCGCGTTGCCTCCTACGGCGTAGAGAAAGAAACCGAGACCATCGACTACGACAAGCTTGAAGAGATTGCCGAGCGCGAGAAGCCAAAGCTCTTGATCGGTGGAGGCAGCGCTTATCCAAGGATTCTCGACTTCGCCCGCATGCGGCAAATAGCCGATAAGGTCGGAGCATTGCTTTTGATCGATATGGCGCACTTTGCCGGCCTGGTGGCCGGCGGCGCGCATCCTTCGCCAGTGCCGCACGCGCATTTGGTCACCACAACTACCCACAAAACGCTGCGTGGTCCCCGCTCCGGCCTCATCCTCTGCCAGCAGCAATTTGCCGCTGCGGTAGATCGTGCCGTATTCCCCGGCCAGCAGGGTGGTCCGCTGGTGCATGTCGTCGCCGCCAAAGCAGTCGCGTTCCGCGAAGCTCTGGAGCCAGCATTCAAGCAGTACGCGCAGCAGGTCGTACTCAACGCGCAAACGCTCGGCGAGGCCCTTAAGGGTGAAGGCTACCGCATCATTTCCGGCGGAACCGACACCCATCTGTTGCTCATCGATGTCTTCTCGCGAGGCATGCTCGGCAGCGAAGCCGAGTTTGCGCTGGGCGAAGCCGGCATTACGGTAAACAAGAATGCCATCCCTTACGACACGAATCCGCCCATGAAGCCAAGCGGAATCCGCATCGGCAGCCCAGCGCTCACGACGCGCGGCATGCGCGAGCCAGAAATGCTGACCATCGGCAAGTGGATCGCCCAGGCGCTCGACCAGCGCAACGATCCCCAGGCCCTGCGCCGCATCCGCTCCCAGGTGATGGAACTCGTGGAAAGCTTCCCGCTTTACGGTTGGCTGCGCGTCCCCGAAACCGTCGAAGCCCAATACGGAGCCTGATCGCTACTCTGAGTCACTACAACCGTCTTTGACTTTGGAGTGAAACAGTCCCGAAGGGACAGCTGAAAGTAGCCCAGGACGTAGTCCTGGGTTGGGTCAAGCAACACGAGCAAGTCCCGTAAATAACCCAGGATGAAATCCTGGGTGCACTTGGGCTCGACGCAAATGCCGATCGCGGTCCCGCGCAGCGGCAAACTCTCGTATCCGCTACGAATTCGCCCAGGGATCGTAAGATCCTACATTCCACAAATACCCTTCAGGGTCACGGCAGGTGAAAGCCTTACCGCCATACTCTTTTTCCGCCAAATCGAGAACCATTTCCGCCCCTGCCGCCTTAGCCTGGGCATAAGCCCCATCGCAATCGCTCACCAGCAAAGAGATGCTGCGAATTTCGCGACCACCCAGCTCATCGGGCATAGCTGCGTACTGCGAATACTCAGACTCGTTACTCGCCGAGCCAAGCATGATCATGCCGTTGCCAAAGGTGAGTTGAGCGTGCATCACACGATTGTCTTCACCCATGTAAACAGCTTGCTTCTCAAATCCCAAAGCTGTGCAGAGCCAATCGATCGCCGCAAGGCAATCCCGGTAGCGCATGCCAGGAATCACGGTCGATTTGCAATTTCGCACGTAGTTCGCCATGGTTCACCATGCCGCCACATTGTACGCGGTTCCCTGTTTGCTCATCATCCACCCAGGGCCGCAGACCGCACCTTGATCAGTGTGGGCAGAACATCGCCGAGCGCGATAGCCGCGCCCAGCCGGCTGACCGAAGGCCAGATAAACCTTGCGGTAAAGCTGATATAGCTCTTCATACACCGCGACGGCCTTACCCTCAGGCTCGTAGGTCTTATGCTCCAGGCACATCTTAGCCTGGGCCTCTTCGACGGACGAATAAGCTCCCGCAGCCAGCAAAGCAAAAATTCCGGAACCAAGGCTGGTAGGGATCCCATCCGGCACCAGCACTGGTTTGCCCAGCACGTTCGCATAAACCTGATTCAGCACCGCGTTATTCTGCGGCACACCCCCCGCGTTGATGACCCGTTCCACCGGCACGCCATACTCAGCCAGCCGCTCGAGAATAATCCGTGTATGAAAGGCCGTGCCTTCAATCGCAGCAAACAATTCGTCCTGCGCAGTGTTTACCAGACTCCAGCCGATCGTCATGCCGCCCAACTCGGGATTCACCAGGATCGTGCGATCACCGTTATCCCAGCTCAGCCGCAGCAGTCCGGTTTGTCCTGGCTTATAGGTCTCCAGCCCACAGCTCAGCTCCGAAACCTTCATACCCGCCCGGCGCGCAATCGCTTCGAAAATATCGCCCGTCGCTGAAAGCCCTGCCTCGATGCCCGTGTAGTCGGGATGCACGCTCCCCGGAACCACTCCGCAAACGCCTGGAATCAGAGCAATTTTCTTCTGCATGGCAATGATGCAGGTAGAGGTGCCCACCACGTTGACGACATCCCCTTCCTTACACCCCGCACCAATTGCATCCCAGTGCGCATCGAACGCGCCCACAGGAATCGGAATGCCCGCCCGCAGCCCCATCTTCCCCGCCCATTCCGGAGCGAGATGACCGGCCGGAGTTTCCGAAGTGTGATACGCCCCTGCAAGCTTGTCGCGAATGCCATCAAACAACGGATCCACGCTCGACAGAAAAGCCTGTGAAGGCAAGCCGTCCCATTTTGGATTCCACATCCACTTGTGGCCCATGGCACAGATGCTGCGCTTGACCAGCCTGGGATCGGTTATTCCACACAGCGTCGCCGCGACCATGTCGCAGTGCTCCAACGCACTCGCAAACTTGGCGCGCTTGTCAGGGTTATGACGCAGCCAATGCAGCAGCTTGGCGAATCCCCACTCGTGGGAGTAAACGCCCCCGGACCAGTCGATGGCTTCCAGGTGCTCGCGATGCGCGAACTCGGTAATCTGTTGTGCCTCACCCTTGGCGCGATGGTCGCACCACAGGTAGTAGTCATCCAGTGGCTTGAGATTTGAGTCGACCATCACCACACTCGAGCCCGTGGTATCGAGTGCCATGGCTGCGATCTGTTCGCCTGGGATGCCCGCCTTGCTCAGCACCTCACGCATGGCACTGACCAGTGCATCCATCTGATCCTGGTGTGACTGCGTGGCAAAGTCGGGATCTTCGCGCTTGCGCTTGAGCGGATAGCTGGCCGATGCCGTAGCTATTCCGCCCTTCTGGACCTCTGCCCGGCCGCTATCGAAGAGCGTTACCCGGACACTCAGCGTGCCGAAATCGACCCCCGCGACAATCGCCATTACACAAGCCTCGCTCTTTGTTCCTTAGCTGTAACAAAGAACGGGTGCCCCATCCTTCGCGTCCTCTTGCGAAGGATGGGGCACCACAACATTCCCTAAGTCTTTTCCGGCCTAATCAGAAAACCTATAAAAGTGACTGGAAGCCCCGCTCACCCTACTCAGCGTCGTGGTTGTACATGCTCCAGCCCAGGTACCGGGTAGCCGCCTCATACACGGCACTCCCCGTCTGCGAGAAATTGGCCGCGACGTGATGCTCAAAGCCCTGCTCGCAGATATACCGCAGCAACTTCTGCAACCTGGGAATCCTCGCCACACCCGCTCCACCAAACGTTTCCAGCGGATCGTTGGTAAACTCGCCCTGCCCGACATACCCACGGATCTTGCCCTGGAAGTCATCCGTTGAGAAGCGCACATAGGTCATCGCCCCGGCCTTCACCCGGCCTGCGCACGTGCCGAACGTATTCTCCTTGCCCACCGTGCCCGCAATGATCGCCTGGAAATCCATAATTACGTCATTGAAGAAATGCTTCGGCAGGTTCGAGCAGTGAAAGCAAACGCACTTGTCAGGATCGGAGCCGTAATTGTTATTCCAGTCCAGCAAGGCGCTCGGTGTCTCCGACGCCAGTGCCAGCGCATGCATGCTGAGCGTGCCGCATATATCCACTTCGCACGCGCTGGGCAACAGATTCTCGCTCATCATGCTCATGACTGTGCAGGGAACCACGCCAAAGTATTCTTCGAGTGATGTCCAGCACTGAATGGCACTGACCGTGCAATAGGTCTGCTGCATCCACTGCTCAATCACGACGCCCAGCTTGCTCATCTTGATCAGGGCAGCCACCGGGATGCTGTTGGTGGCCACATACTTCTGAATCGCGGCAAGCTTGGCCTGCACCGCATCGTCGTGATCCTTGAGCCGTTCAATGCGGCCCAGCACTTCCGAAAGGTCCAGGGTATCGACTGAAATTCCACTTCGCTCCAAGAGCTTCTCGCTGTAGCGAACCGTATTGAAGGCCGCGGGCCGTGCGCCAATGGCGCCCACGCGCAGATTCGCAAATCCGCGCACCACGCGGCAGACAGAAGAAAACCATGCCAGGTCTCTGCGGAATTCATCGGAGTCTGGCGCTACCGTGTGCTGCGAGGTGAGCGAGTAGGGAATGCCATACTGCATCATGTTGTTGCAGGCCGACATCTTTCCGCAAAAGCTATCACGGCGATGAGAAATCTTCATGTCCGCGGCGCGATCGGGAGTCGCCTGCACCAGCACCGGGACCTTCAGTGTCGAGAGGCGCAGAGCGTCGACGATACCGCGTTCCTCGCCAAAATTCGGAAGTGTAACAATCACGCCATCGATTTCATCGCGGTGCTTGCGAAAAAGATCTCCGCAAAGCCGCGCTTCCGTTGGCGTCTCTACGGCGCCGAACTTCGATTCTTCCGGGGTCAGTGCGATGGCGCGAATGCCGGCGGCCGCTAACACTTTCAAGATTTCTTCGCGGCCTGTCTTCGCCAGGTGATCGGGAAAAAAACCGCGGTTGCCGACAATCACGCCAAACGTCATCTGCTTTGCCATTTGCTATTTCCCTGCCTTGTTCGTTACATGTCGTGGGCGAAAGCCGATGATGTAGCCCAGGCCCGCAATCGTAAGCAGCGCGCCCCACCAGATCGGCGCGTGAAGATGGCTAAGAACCGGTGGATTGGCAGGCGGGTGGCTCAACTCCCAAACGCCGGTCGAGAAAATGACCACGCCATAGGCAAGCAGCAGTACGCCCGCAAACCACCAGATAGAAAAGGACTCTCGCATCCGTTCGGCTCCTTACCAGAAGATGATGTTTAAAATCGTGAAGACTACGCCAACCGCACCTGCCCAGACAATCGGCTTCTGGTACCAGTGCTCATCTTGTTCCTTAGGTAGCTTTGTTGCGCCGTAGACCAGGCCTTCCAGTTCCGCAACCGGCCTTGGTTTAGTCATATAACTGACCACCACGGTGACCAAAACACAGGCCAGCCACGCCCACATGGCACGAAATATGTTCTCTGCCATGCCCTTTGCATCCGGCGACATCGCAACGTAGCGCAAAGCGTGAGGATCATTTTTAACCCAGAGCCAGAGGCCGATGGAAGTCCCGGTCCCGGCCAGCAACCCCCAGAAGCCCGCCTCTTTCGTTGCACGCTTCCACAACATGCCCAGGATCACCGTTCCGAACAGCGGCGCGATGAAGAAGCTGAACAGCTCCTGCACGTAATCCATGATGCTGGCCGCGTGCTGCACCAGGTACGCTGTGCCTACGGAAACCAGCACACCGATCAGCGTGCTCCAGCGGCCCATCGCTACGTAGTGCTTGTCGGTCCCCTTCTTGTGGAGAAATGCGCCATAAATGTCGTAGGTCCACACCGTCGAGAACGCGCTCACGTTGCCCGCCATGCCCGACATGAAACCGGCGATCAGAGCAGTCACGCCCAAACCCAACAGACCGGGTCCGCAATAGCGCACCAGCATCAGGGGCAGAACCTCATTGAAGCTGTGCTGACCGGTTTGCACGGCTACATCCTGCGGAACCAGGTGAAACGGCAGAACCGACAGGGCCAGCAGCCCGGGCAAAATCACGATAAAGGGCACAGCCATTTTGAACGCTGCCCCAATTACCGGAGCCATTCTGGCGGAGCGGATGCTATCGGCCGACAAAACGCGCTGCACAACCAGGAAATCCGTGGTCCAGTAGCCGAAGCTGACTACGAAGGCCAATCCGAAGACGATCCCGAACCAGTTCACCCCCATGGGGTTCGTGCTGAAGTGGCCCAGCGTCGACCACAGATGTACATAGTCGGTGCGGCCCAGGTTGGTTGCGATCTGCGTCCGCAGGTTGCTCCAACCACCTACTTCGATCAGGCCCAGAATCGGCACCAGCAAAGCGCCCGCCCAGATGAGCAGGAACTGCAGAATCTCGTTATAAATCGCGGACTTCAATCCACCCAGCGCGACATAGACCGCGACCGTAACCGAGGAAACCCAGATGCTGAAGTTCAGGTCCCAGCCCAGGACTACCTTCATCACGATAGCCATCGAGTACATATTGATGCCGCTCATCAGAATGGTCATGAACGCAAAGCTGACCGCGGAAAGTGCGCGCGCGCCATCACCGTAGCGAAGTTTCAGATAGCCAGGTACCGAGTGGGTTTTCGAAATGTAGTAGAACGGCATCATGACGATGCCGAGAAACAGCATCGCCGGAATGGCCCCGATCCAGTACCAGTGCATGGCCAGAATGCCGTACTGGTAGGTGGACCCGGCCCACCCCATCAACTCGAGCGACCCCAGGTTGGCCGAAACGAAGCTGAGCCCAGCGATCCAGGCGGTCATCTCACGCCCGGCCATGAAAAAATCTTCGCTTGTGTTGGATGAGCCCCGCAGGTAGAAGCCGATAAATACCACGATCGCAAAGTAGATCGTGATCACCAGCACGTCAAGCCAGTTCAATCGCGCAAGCTGTGCGGCCGCCATGGTTGCCGTTGCAGTCAGCGCGGGCCGGGGTAGGAGGGAAGTGGCCAGGAGCATCACCATTCAACGTATCCATCCTGCCGCAGGCAGGGAACCACTGTTATTCGCACGTTCTTTTGGAGCATTATTTCTCCTGTCCGTAGGTCGCGTTGGAGCCATGTTTTCGAAAATAGTGGCGGTCGAGTAGTGCCTGTGAAACCCCCGCGCAGTCAGGCCGCAAGGTAGAGGTAAAGTAGGCCATGCGAGCGACAGTTTCCAGCACGGCGGCATGGTGGGCTGCATCGAGTGGCGTCTTCCCCCAGCAAAACGGCGCATGGCCAGCTACCAGGACTGCGGGAATGGCATGCGGATCGAGACCCTGGAAGCGACGGGTAATAGCGAGGCCGGTGTTCAGTACGTAGTCTCCGCCGATCTCTTCCGCGGTTAACTCTTCAGTAACCGGAACAGGTCCATAGAAATAGTCTGCGTGCGTGGTTCCGAGCGCAGGAATCTCCCGCCCTGCCTGAGCCCACGCAGTCGCGTATTCAGAATGAGTATGGACGACGCCACCGATTGCAGGAAATTCCTTGTAAAGAAGCAGGTGTGTCGCCAGATCAGAGGACGGACGTAGCTTCCCGCCTACCACGTTACCGTCCAGATCGGTCGCCACCATATCTGAGGCGCGCATGCCCGCGTAGTCCACGCCGCTGGGCTTGATCACGACCAGCCCCCGATCTCGATCGATGCCGCTTGCATTACCGAATGTGAAAACGACCAGACCGGCGCGTACAAGCTCCAGATTGGCTTCAAGCACTTGCTCTTTCAGGGACTCCAGTCCACCCTGATTGTCCGGATGCGGATCATTCCGAGACGGACCTGTGGCATTCGACATGAAATTGGGCACCTGGCAGAGCCGAGAGTGGTCTTGAGACAAAATACCAGACGCCGTGCGCAAACGTTTACTTGCGTCGCGCTTTTGGAGGGGAACGGGCTTTCGTCCGTAGATAAGTGAATAATCGGGGCGTTAACCGCCTTGGAAGTTACCCAAAGGCTGTGGCGAGGCGCCTGAACGGGTGCCGCAGGCCCTATCCCGTTTTCCAGTTAAGCGGCAGGCTCGCTGCCGGCCTGGGGCCGACCTTGGGCTGGATATCCATGATTCCGGGCGTCCTGGACGCTGTCCGCTCGTTGCCAACCGCAACCAGCACCGCCGCACTTCCCCAGACGGCTCGTACCGCCTTACCGAAAGCGCCATATTCCTTGATGCCGGCGGACGAGCACTCAATTACCACCCAACTCTCATCCAGAATCTTGGTCTTGGAGTGAAACGCGGTTTGCCACTGTTCAAACTCGGGGCCGTCCTTGTGGCGCAAATACCGCCATATCTCGCCGTCGGCCATACCGCCGTAGGCCGTGGCCACCAGCACCGGTTCATGGTCGCGCCATCCATGTTGCACGGCATGCGCCGACATGGCTCCCCCGCGGATCATGCGGGTGATTTCGAGTTCAGCTTCCTTGAGCGTGCGGGCAATCACGTTTGCCTGAACATCCCGCCCAACATACGCGCGACAAAAGTAACCCAGGCTCTGTTCCATAAGTCACCAAAAGCTAAATTACGCGATACTTCGCCATCCAGCATAGCATTGATCGAACGGCAGAGGTTACGTTCGTTCAGGGCCTAAGGTCACCGCCAGCTCTCCACCGCTCGGTCATGCTACTGCTGCTGTTGCATGTGTTGCAATGGAAGTAAGTGCGCCGGCGGAGCAGGCGGCTCCTGGGCTCGTTCTACGAGTACTGACCAGACTTCCGGCACCGGCATGTCGCGGTCGAGTGGCGGCATGTCGGCATATTTTGACACTTTGACTGCCACGTATAGTTGACTTTCCTTGCGGCCTCGGTAGATGCCGCGCGTGGGCGGCACATCCGCATAATCTCTCCCCAGCGCCGTACGGATGTACCGGTTGTGAGCCAGCAAATTGTAGGATGGGTCGAATCCGACCCATCCTACCTCCCCCTGGACGGGCGGCCCCACGTTCGCACCAGCGTACGTGGGTTGAATAGAACGGGCGAAGCCCATCGAACGCTCTCACCCGACATGCCGAAAACCTCTGCCCTGCAATTTTCGTTTCCCCTGAAGTGAAGAGCCTTTGACTGTGGCGAAGCTCCTACACCCTTGTGAGAAATGCAGGCTAAGCGTAAAGGTAAGCGCCGGCACAGCAGCTTTTTGCTTCAGAAGCAGGGGCCGCCGGCGGCGTCTACAGAATGTAGCGTGACAAATCCTGGTCCTTAACAATCGAGGCGACCATGGCCCGCACATACTCCGGATCAATCAACACAACCCGTTCGCGGCCACCTTCCGCAGTCTCCGTCTCGGTTACCGGCAGCGGTACGCTGGCGCCGTGTTCGGCGGATGCCCCCGCAATATCCGGCAGAGCACTCTCGGCAGAATTTCCCTTCATGATGTCCGGCGCCATAAAGCTGATCTCATCCAGCACCCGCTCCATGATGGTGTGCAGACGACGGGCGCCGATGTTTTCCGTGGTCTCGTTCACCTTAAAGGCGAAACGAGCCATTTCTTCCAGCGACTCCTTGGTAAACCTCAGCTTCAGGCCCTCGGTTTCGAGCAGAGCCGTGTACTGCTTTGTCAACGAAGACTTCGGCTCAGTCAGAATCCTGACAAAATCTTCCACCGTCAGCGATTGCAGTTCTACACGGATAGGGAACCGGCCCTGGAGTTCAGGAATCAAATCGCTCGGTTTGGAAACGTGAAACGCCCCCGCTGCGATAAACAGAATGTGATCGGTCCGCACCATGCCATAGCGGGTGTTCACCGTGGTCCCTTCGACGATAGGGAGGATGTCTCTCTGCACGCCCTCGCGCGAAACATCGGGGCCATGACCACCTTCGCGTCCGGCAATCTTATCGATCTCGTCCAGAAAAATAATGCCCGAGTTTTCTACGCGTTCCACCGCGAGCCGTGTCACCTGGTCCATGTCTACCAGGCGCGTCTCTTCTTCCTGCACCAGGTACTCAAACGCCTCGCCGACCTTCATCTTGCGCTTCTTGGTTCGCTGGCCGAAGAGGTTAGGCAGCACGTCTTTGAGATTGATATCCATCTCTTCGACGCCCTGGTTGGAAATAATCTCGAATGACGGGGTACTGCGCTCCCGCACGTCGATTTCAACCGTGCGATCATCCAGCTTGCTTTCGCGGAACTGCTGGCGCAGCTTTTCGCGCGTACGATTGTGGCTTTCCTGGCTCGCCGCCGGGTAGTTGTTGGCGTCGACAACCACCGGACCCGGTATGGACCCTGACGTGCTGGCGGGAGCCGGGGGCATAGGCGGCAGCAACAGGTCAAGCAAGCGCTCTTCCGCATTCAGCTCAGCCCGGTCTTCCACCTCTTCCAGCTTTTCTTCGCGAACCATGTCGACGGCGATCTCCACCAGGTCGCGGATCATGGATTCGACATCGCGCCCGACATATCCCACCTCGGTGAACTTCGAGGCTTCCACTTTCATGAATGGGGAATTGGTCAGTTTGGCCAGCCTGCGTGCAATCTCGGTCTTGCCCACGCCGGTCGGCCCAATCATGATGATGTTCTTGGGCATGATTTCTTCGGCAAGGTCCGGCGGCAGCTTTTGCCTGCGCATGCGGTTTCGCAGCGCGATCGCAACTGCTCGCTTCGCAGCCCGTTGTCCGACAACGTGCTTATCCAGTTCCGCGACAATTTCTCGCGGCGTCAAGTCTTCCAGCGATAGCTCTAGTTCTTCTGCGGATCCTGGTAAAAAGATCGCCATATGCCTGCTCCTCCCGGTGAAGGGTACGGGCCCTGAAGGGTAAAGCCTTTAGGACATACGTAAGTGTTCCGGAGTTGAATGCGGCTTGAGCCGCTGAGGAACCGTTCCCACCCGTTATTAGGAACAGCACCCTTCTGCAGCCCTAGCCGTGCAATTCCTCAATCGTGATTTGATCGTTGGTATAAATGCAGATCTGGCCTGCGATACGCAGAGACTTCTCGGCGATAGCGCGTGCCGGCAGGTCGGAATTCTCGACCAATGCCCGAGCGGCCGCCAGGGCGAAGCTTCCGCCGCTGCCGATGGCAGCAATGCCTTCGTCGGGCTCGATCACGTCACCAGATCCACTGATCAGAAACGTCTGCTTCAGATCGGCCACGACCAGCAGAGCTTCCAGATTGCGCAACATCTTGTCGGTGCGCCAGTCCTTGGCCAACTCTACCGCCGAGCGGCCGAGATTTCCGGCATATTGCTCAAGCTTGGCTTCAAAGCGGCTAAACAAAGAGAACGCGTCAGCCGTCGAGCCGGCAAATCCGGCAAGAATTTTGTCCTGGTAAAGACGCCGGATCTTGCGGGCCGAGTGTTTAATCACACTGTCACCCAGGGTTACCTGACCATCGGCAGCCATCACTACACTCGAGTTCCTGCGTACGCACAGAACCGTGGTAGAACGAATACGCCGGCCTTCGGAGCGGGAATTTGCGGGAGAAGCGGTGCCCGAAGCGGCGGTCGCCGTCGAGCCTCGTACTACAGACGAACGGATTGACATCTCAACTAAGTATAGCTCAGGCAGTTGGCGGTCACCGGACAGCAATGCCACCGCCGGGTGTTGCTGAATGGGGTCCAACACTCGCATGGTAAACGTCGCGGACGCGCTGGCCTGGGATATCCTGCATCTAGAAACGATCCTGCCCGGAGCCTCCATGAACAGCTTGCCTCTGCGTGAATCTCAGGTCTTTGGCACGCTGGCTGCTGTGAGCATCTGCCTGGGCGGAGCCGCAGCCTACGCTTTGCTCCGCCGCAAGGCAAGCCCCGATGAGATGGAACGTAAGCGCAGGGACTTACTGGTGCAGCAGGGGCGCATCATCGACGCCACCGTCATCGACATTTCCGATCTGAGTGCGGAGGAGAGCGGGCGCTCCAACGGAATGCAGCTCATTCTCTATAAGTATGAAGCGGCAGGGGTTGTCTATGAGTGCTCGCAAGACGTGACCATGCTGCGCCACATCGTCAACATCTATGACTGCCGGTTGGGCTTCCCAGCATCGGTACGCTATGACCCCCACAACCCAGGCAACTCGCTCATCGTCGCTGAAACCTGGAGCGGGCTGCGGGAAACCGCCAATTCCGTTCCTTTGCACGGCCGCCCCACGGCCGCCGCGCCCTCTTTGCGCTAGCCCGTTTTCTGTCGGGTGCCCCATATCTGACCGCTTTTGGGTCAGAAGCGGAAAGTGAACAGAACCTCGCCCTGCCCGTTCCGGGACTCCCGGACGATTTTTCCCAAAGGGTTCTATACCACGCGACAAACAAAGAGAAATTCCTTCTCTCTTTCAAGCCCTCACGGCTCCCGGTAGACTATATTTCATGCACGTCCATGGCGGCGGGTCAGAGAAAACCAAACGAATCCTGCGCATCTCGCTGCTGGCGACGCTGGTTTATGTAGGGTTGACGTTTGTCGCTGGCGTCCGTGCCCATTCTCTAGCCTTGATTTCTGAGGCGGGCCACAACGTATCTGATTTCCTGGCGCTGCTGCTTTCATTTGTCGCGGTGTACTTCCAAAGCCGCCCAGCTACCGACGAAAAAACCTTCGGTTATCAGCGGGCCGGTGTGCTGGTTGCATTCCTGAACGCGCTCACGCTGGTGCTTATCGCCGTCTGGATCGCCATCGCGGCGATTCATCGTCTGAGCGAGCCCGTCGAGGTGCAACCGCAGTTGATGATGATCGTCGCGGCAACCGGCGTGCTCATGAACGGCGTTATTGCCGCACTGCTCTGGGGGGCATCACGCGACGTAAACGTTCGCAGCACTTTCATACACATGCTGGGCGACACGCTTTCGACCGCGGCTGTGATCGTCGGTGGCTTCGCCATTCTGTTGACCGGCCACAACTGGATCGATCCGCTGCTTTCCATCCTGATCGCGGCGCTGATTCTGTGGAGCTCACTCTCGATTGTGCGTGAGACGCTGAATATCCTGCTCGAAGGAACCCCGCGCAGTTGCTCGCTGGCCGACATTCGCACGTCGCTGCAGGCAATCAACGGCGTTCAGGATGTGCACGATCTGCACGTCTGGAGCCTGGGGTCGCAAACCCACGCCCTCGCTACCCACATCATCATCGCCGACATCCCGCCTTCAGAGAGCGCTCGCATCCTGGAACAGGTGAACGGGACGCTTCGGCAGAAATTCCGCATCTACCACTCCACCATCCAATTCGAATGTGTCGATTGCGAAGTCGCCCAAGGCTGCTCCCCGCCCGTCGGAGTAGACCGCCACCCTCACGGCCACGACCACTCACACGCTCATTCCCACTGAGCCGATCCTGCTTCCGCCCCCAAGGGGACAAAAACTGCTGAGGGTGCCCCATACAAGCCTGCCGTTGGCTTGTGTGGGCAACGCTCTTCGCCCTAACTGCAAGTACTACCCCATGAATTGTCTTTCGAGGGATCTGCAATTTTTCCGCCTTCCCAGGGTGGTCAATTCCGGATCGAGTGGGACGACGGTCCATACGAAGCTTGCCCTCACTCCGCCTTGTCAGGCTGTGACTCATAAATCTCAGCCACAAGCTCCAGCGTGTCGATCTCACTCACCGGCTTATCATCCCGAATCCGCAGAATCCGCGGAAAGCGCAGAGCGAAACCGCTGTCGTGCCGGTCTGACCGCATCACATTGTTGAAAGCCACTTCAAGAACGATCAGTGGTTCCACCGCGCGAATCCCCCCAAAGTCCTCAAGTGTGTGCTCCAGAAAGAACTGCGTCAGCCTGGCAATCTCAGCATCGCTGATGCCTGAGTACGCTTTCCCGACGTTGCGCAACTCCTCTCCATCGCGTACGGCAAAGGTATAGTCACTCAACCAGCCGGCTCGTCTCCCGTGCCCATACTCCGCAGCCGTCACGACAACATCGAGCGTGGCCAACTCGCGTTTCAGCTTGAGCCAGGCCAAACCCCGTCGTCCAGGCTGGTAGGCACTATGGCGGGCCTTGAGCATCACGCCCTCATTTCCCCGCGTCCGGGCATCGACGTAAGCCTGCTCCAGTTGCTCCACGCTTTGCAACTGGACGGCAGGCGCGAGAACCATTCGCGCAAACTCACCGGACACAGCGACGGGTGCAAATGCTAACTCGGTCTGCGCACCGTTCCCAGAGGTGTGCGTTCGATCGCCCACAACCGTTCGCTGCTGCTCTTTCTGCACCAGTTCTTCAAGCGCTCGCCTGCGTTCAACGAGGGGCCGCTCCATCATCATCGCGCCGCGGTAGTAAAGCACATCGAACACCATGAAAACAGCCGGCGTTGCTTCACGCATTTTCGCGGTCACCCGCTTGCGTCCCAGGCGCCCTTGCAAAGCAGCAAAGGGCAAAGCACGAGCCGGCAACTCTTCAGAACCAGGGCTCCACGCAAGGATTTCCCCATCCAACACCAGCGGCTCCTCAAAGCCGGCGAAGGCCTCGGCGATTTCAGGGAAGCTCACCGTCATATCGTCCCGGGATCGCGAGAAGATCGCCACCCGCCCCGGATGCTCGGGTGATCCGCAATGAATCTGCGCCCTGACACCGTCGTACTTATCCTCAAGCTGTGCCTCTTCGATCACCTGTCCATTGGGCGGCTGCGCACCTTCCTCCGCGACCTCGTTTGAGAAGCGCTGCAATGCTTCCTCCACCGTTTCGACCGGGCTGGCGAGCATGAACCCGAGCGGATGAAACAGCTTCATCCGTACCTCGCTGAGCCGGCCGTTGGCAGCCATCTCCAGCACCTCAGGCAGATCGCCATTCAGCATGCGCGCTTGGCGTACCTCTCCGATAGCCGCTTCATAAGCTGCGGCGATTGCCTCTTCCACCAGGCTGACCTTGATACCGGTCCGCATATCTCCCAGCATGATCTTGATGAGGTATTTGGCCTCGAGCGGAGTCGCTCTTTCGAGCAGGCTGAAAACCGCCTTTTCCTTGGCGACCGGTTTCCCCGCTGAGGCAATGGCCGAAAACACATCGGCAACTTCTGGCAGCAGCAGGGCAGGCGCAGTATGCCTGTTCGCCAGAAGTTCTTCCGCGGCGCCGCCCAGGTCCCCGTGGCGGAGGTAGGCCGCGCGCAGCGCGGGCGCATCGGCCCCAGAGAGCCGGGCAATCACCCGGCTCAGGAGTGCTCCGCCAACCTGCAAAGCCCGTCCATCGGTCTCCGAAAATGGAGCCCCGGCGAGGTATAACGCCGCCAGCCCGGCCTCGGCGACCGGCAGGGTACGCAGATACTCAGCCATCATCGCCCGCTTTTCCAGCTTGCGGGTGGTCTCGGCCAGGCGCTGGCAGAGTTCTACGAATTGGATCAGTGCAGTGGGCATGACGCAGGTTTCCATTGAGATGCACACCCTGCCAAGGCCAACGCTTGATTCTGTAAACCTGATAAAATATGAGGCATGGTTCATCGCGTAGCCAATACGGTTCCCGTCCAGCACGCCCTTTCCTAGCGGCGCCCGCCGAAGACTAGTCACTCTTGTTTCGCCCCGAAATACAAAGTTGACCCCGCGCTGAAAGCGCGGAAAGGAACGTTCTTATGTTGGACCGCCTGGAACAGATTGAAACCCGCTATGAAGACTTAGGCCGGCAACTGGCCGACCCCAAACTGGTCACCGATCAGCAGAAGTACCACAAGACCGCCAAGGCTCATCGCGACCTGGAAGACATCGTAGGCAAGTACCGCGAGCTCAAGCAGGCGAACCAGGGAATCAGTGACGCGAAAAGCATGCTCAACGAGAGCGACCCTGAACTCGCGGCTATGGCGCAGGAAGAACTGACGCGCCTCGAAAGCCAGGCTGCAACTTTGGAAGAAGAGATCAAGGTCATGCTCCTGCCCAAGGATCCGAATGACGAGAAAAACGTCATCCTCGAGATTCGTGCCGGCACGGGCGGGGACGAAGCCTCTCTCTTTGTCGCCGAAATCTTCCGCATGTACTCGCGTTTTGCCGAGCAACATCGTTGGAAGGTCGAGATTCTTTCTCAGTCTGAGTCCGGAGTTGGCGGCCTCAAGGAAGTAATCGCCATCATCGAAGGCAAGCGCGTGTATTCGCAGATGAAATTCGAGAGCGGAGTTCATCGCGTGCAGCGTGTACCCGCCACGGAGACCCAGGGCCGCGTTCATACTTCGGCAATCACCGTCGCAGTGTTACCCGAAGCAGAAGAAGTCGATGTAAAGATCGAGGCGAAGGATATTCGTATCGATACGTTCTGCTCTTCCGGTCCGGGTGGACAATCCGTCAACACAACATATTCCGCCGTCCGCATTACCCATCTGCCCACCAATACGGTGGTCAGTTGCCAGGACGAGAAGTCGCAAATCAAGAATCGCGAAAAAGCCATGCGCGTCCTGCGCGCGCGTCTCTATGAAGTCGAGATGGAGAGGCAGCAGGAAGCGTTGGCCAAGGAACGCAAGCAGCAAGTGGGCACGGGCGATCGCAGCGAAAAAATTCGGACGTACAATTTCCCGCAAAACCGGCTCACCGATCATCGCATCGGTCTTACCAACCATCAGCTTGCCGAAGTGATGGAAGGCCGCTTGCAGCCGACGATCGATGCATTGACCGCACATGATCAGGCTGAGCGTCTGAAGGCTGAAACAGCCACTGTGGCGTAAAGTGCCGGCAACCGCCGCTGAGATCCTGCAAGCGGCTCGCTCGCAGCTAGCCGCTACCTCAGCCTATCCGAGACGTGACGCCGAAGTGCTTCTCGCACACGCTCTGGGCGCTAAACAAATCGATCTCTTCGCGCATCCCGAACGCCTTCTATCGCAGACCGAAGTCACGCGGTTTCAAACCTTCGTCGCGCGCCGCATTGCGAATGAGCCGATCCAGTACATCCTCGGCGAGCAGGAGTTCTATGGCCTGCCTTTCGAGGTCACCCCCGACGTGCTCATCCCACGTCCCGAAACCGAGCACCTGGTCGAAGCAGTCCTGACGCGAGCTGATTCCGGCGCCAGCCTGCAAATCATCGATGTTGGCACAGGTTCAGGCGCGATCGCCGTCGCAATAGCGCACATGCTGCCGCTAGCTCAAGTCACAGCCGTGGATCTCTCCCCAGCAGCCCTCGAAGTAGCACGCCGCAACGCCACGCGCCACGGTGTGATCGACCGAATCACATTTCTGCAATCCGATTTGCTGGCCGCCGAAGTCGGAAACTTCGACATCGTCGTCTCCAATCCGCCCTACATCGCGGAATCCGAGGTTCTCGAACCGCAAGTCGCTCAATATGAACCTCACTCCGCGCTCTACGCCGGGCCAACCGGCCTCGAAGTCTACGAGCGTCTCATTCCGCAGGCGAGCCGCCATCTCAAATCCAAGGGTTGGCTCATCCTCGAAATCGGCCATGGGCAAAGTCCCGCACTCTTGAACCTTCTAAGTAACTGGACCCATGTCACCGTTCAAAATGACTTACAGGGAATCCCCCGGGTCGTTTGTGCACGGCTGAAGTAGCCCAGGACGTAGTCTTGGGTAGGGTTGGTTGATAATAGAACCCAGAGGAACCCATGGGTACATTGACCGAACTGCCAAAGATAGCTCTGACCTTTGAACAAAAACTCGAACGCCTGGCGCAAGTCGCCGTCCATTCCGGTCTAGGGCTCGAGCGAGGCCAGGAACTGGTCATGACCGCCTCCATCGAGGCCTTGCCGCTGGCCCGCCTCATCACCGAGCAGGCCTACAAAGCCGGAGCGTCGCTCGTCACCACCCTCTACACCGATGAGCACTCGACCCTGCTGCGCTACCGTAACGGCGACGATGCCGGTTTTGACACCGCCGCGGGATGGCTCTTTGAAGGAATGGCCCAGGCCTTTCGCAACGGGGCCGCGCGCCTCGCGATTGCGGGAGGAAACCCCTCTCTCCTATCGAAGGAAGACCCGGAAAAAGTAGGCCGGGCCAACCGCGCCGTTTCCAAGGCATACCGTCCGGCCATCGAACTTATCACCCGTCACGACATTAACTGGACCATCGTCGCCTGTGCCACGCCATCGTGGGCGGCCGCAGTGTTTCCCGAGTTGCCTCCACAGCAGGCGACTACAAAGCTATGGGACGCCATCTTCGCCGCCACGCGCGTCGATGTCGACGATCCCATCGCGCGCTGGAGGCAACACGATGCCGGACTGCATCGCCGCGCAGATCTGCTGAATGAAAAGCGCTACGCCACGCTTCACTTTCGCGGGCCCGGAACCGATCTTCGCGTAGGGCTGGCAGACGACCATCTCTGGATGGGCGGAGGCACGCAAGCCGGAACCGGCGCCTACTGCATTCCCAATATGCCAACGGAAGAGGTCTTCACCACGCCCCACAAAGATCGCGTCGAGGGCACGGTGATCAGCACCAAGCCGCTCTCACACCAGGGCACATTGATCGAACAGATCGCGGTCCGTTTTGAGGGGGGCCGCGTGGTTGAGGCCAAAGCGTCCAAGGGACAATCCGTGCTCGAAAAAATGATCGATACCGACGACGGAGCCCGCCGTTTGGGAGAAGTAGCACTGGTACCACACTCCTCACCCATCGCGCGCAGCGGCCTGCTATTTCTCAACACTTTGTTTGATGAAAACGCAGCCAGCCATATCGCACTCGGGCAGGCCTACAGCACCTGCGTGAAAAACGGCGACCAGCTCACCCCTGAAGAACTCGCCGCCAGGGGCGCAAACGACAGCCTCATCCACGTCGACTGGATGATCGGTTCCGGTGAAATCGACCTGGACGGCATCACCGCGACCGGCACCGCAGAGCCCCTCATGCGCAAAGGCGAATGGGTTTAGATCAACTAAACCGATGGGGTCTCCTTGGCAGTAACTGATTTCTCGTCGACCACCCTGCCCCAACCTTGTCATCTCGACCGCAGCGGAGAGATCTGCGGCAAAAGAAAATCAACAGCTACCAGGGAGAACCACAGCGCAGCTCTCCCCGGCTCAGTTAAACCCCCGTCAAGCCTCAACCGCACGAGCAGCTACCTCAAACAGCAGCCGGTTCTTGAGCGGATCAGCCTCGATGCGAATGTGATCCCCGTGCAGCACCTCGCCATCCAGAATCTTGATCGCCAGCGGATCCTGGATCAAGCGCTGAATCGCACGCTTCAACGGACGAGCTCCATACTGCCGATCGAAGCCAGTCAGCAACAGTTGGTGGCGCGCACCCTCGGTTAGTTCCAGCGTGATCTTGCGCGGCTCCAATAGTTTGCGCAGATCTGCCAGACGCAGTTCGACGATATGCGAGAGTTGCTCTTCTCCAAGCGGACGGAAGATCACAATATCGTCCACACGGTTAAGAAACTCCGGCCGGAAGCTTTGCCGCAACAGTTGCATCACTTGCTCGCGCGCAGCGTCGAACGCCGCCTCGCTATCCAGGTTTTCCGACTGCAGCAGATGCGCACCCAGGTTCGACGTCATGATCAGCACCGTGTTCTTGAAGTCCACCGTGCGGCCCTTCGAATCGGTTAACCGTCCATCATCGAGCACCTGCAGCAACACATTGAAGACATCCGGATGAGCCTTCTCGATCTCATCGAAAAGAATGACCGAGTAGGGACGCCTGCGCACTGCCTCGGTCAACTGCCCACCCTCGTCGTAGCCCACATACCCAGGAGGCGCGCCGATCAGCCGAGAGACCGCATGCTTCTCCATGTACTCCGACATGTCGATGCGCACCATCGATTGCTCATCGTCGAACAGGAATTCCGCAAGCGCGCGCGCCGTCTCCGTCTTGCCCACACCCGTAGGCCCAAGAAAGAGGAAAGAGCCAATGGGCCGCTTGGGATCGCTCAGCCCCGCGCGTGACCGGCGAATCGCGTTGGCAACTATCTCCAGCGCTTCCTCCTGGCCAACCACCCGCTCGCGCAGGCGTCCTTCCATTTCCACCAGCTTGCGTACCTCGCCTTCGAGCATCTTGTCGATCGGAATGCCAGTCCACTTGCTCACAATGCGGGCAATGTCCTCTTCGTCGACTTCCTCTTTCAGCATGCGGCCGCCGGCGCCGCCATCTTGCTTGGCGTTCAGCCGCTTCAACTCCGCTTCGAGTTGAGGCAGTTCGCCGTACTGGATCGCAGCCGAGCGTTCGAGGTTGCCCTTGCGCGTCTGCTCTTCCATCTCGAAGCGCAGCGCCTCGATCTTCTTCTTCAAATCGGCCAGCCGGGTAATCGCTTCCCGCTCTGTCTGCCAGCGCGCACGCAGGCCTGTTGCCTGTTCCTTCAGTGCCGCCAGTTCCCGTTCTACTGTTTCGAGCCGCTCCTTCGAGTTCTTGTCCGTCTCTCGCTTCAAGGCTGTCCGCTCGATTTCGAGCGAGATCATCTGCCGCTCCAGTTGATCGATCTCGACCGGCACCGAACCAATCTGGATGGCGAGCGATGCCGCCGCTTCATCGACCAGGTCGATCGCCTTGTCCGGCAGAAAACGATCAGAGATATAACGGTGCGAAAGAGCCGCCGCCGCCACAATAGCCGAGTCTTTAATGCGGACATTGTGGTGAGCTTCGTAACGCTCTTTCAGTCCACGCAGAATCGCAACCGTGTCTTCGACATTCGGCTCGCCGACAAACACGATCTGGAAGCGCCGCTCCAGCGCCGCATCCTTCTCTATGTACTTGCGATACTCATTCAACGTGGTGGCGCCGATCGCGCGCAGCTCACCGCGTGCCAGCGGTGGTTTGAGCATGTTGGAAGCGTCAATCGCCCCCTCAGCCGCTCCAGCGCCTACCAGCGTATGCAACTCGTCGATGAACAGAATGATCTGCCCGTTCGACTCTTCAATCTCCTTGAGCACGGCCTTGAGCCGGTCTTCGAACTCGCCACGATACTTGGCTCCTGCGAGCATCGATCCAAGATCCAGCGAAATCACGCGCTTGCTACGCAACAGTTCCGGTACATCGCCAGAGACGATGCGGCGCGCCAGTCCTTCCACGATGGCCGTCTTGCCGACGCCGGGCTCACCGATCAAGACCGGATTGTTCTTGGTTCTGCGGGAAAGCACCTGGATCACGCGGCGAATCTCTTCATCGCGTCCGATCACCGGATCGAGTTTGCCTCGGCGCGCCAACTCCGTCAGATCCTTGGCGTACTTCTCCAGTGCCTGGTATTTGTTCTCAGGGGTTTGATCCGTCACCCGCTGGTTTCCCCGCACCGAGGTCAAGCCCTTGAGGATTGCATCGCGCGTAGCTCCCAGGGAGGCCAGCAACAACTGTGCCGGGTCATTCTTGAGCTGGGCGAGCGCCAGCAGCAAATGCTCGGTCGATACATATTCATCTTTAAAATCTGCTGCCTCTTTTGAGGCTTCCTGCAGCACCTTCTGCAGTGCCGACGACAGGCCAGGCTCTTGTGCTGCGCCACTCACCTTGGGCAGCGTACCGATCGCCTGCCGTGCGCTGTGCAGCAACTGGTCTGTCGGTACACCGATCTTCTGCAGCAGCGGAACAATGATGCCTTCCTTGTCTTCGGCCAATGCCAACAGCAGGTGTATCGGCAACAGCTCAGGCTGGCCATTCTCATTGGCCAGAGAGCTTGCTTTTTGAACCGCTTCCTGCGACTTGAGAGTGAACGCATCCCAACGAATTGCCATACGTTTGTCTTCTTTCCGTCACCAGATCACCCCACCTTCCCGCACCGCGAAGACAGAAAATCACGATGCTTTTGGCTCGGACCCGGCTGGTCAATGTCTGTTCTGAACGTGTGTATGCGCGGCGGCGAAAAGGAAGAGAGTTGCGACCGCTGAAATGAAACATGGCGGCCATGGTTGCTGCCAGGTGGCCGCCACTTCCTTTAAGTGGTCAAGGTTACGCCGTTTTGGCGACTTCGGCAGCAGGAGACTGATCGTGCTCCAACTGTTTCGCCGACCCCACGTTTACCTTGATCAGCTTCGGCTTGCTTTCCGGCTTCTTCTGCAACTCCAACCGAAGTATCCCGGCGTCGTACTCGGCTTTGATGCCTTCCGGGTCAATCGTGTTCGGAACCGTGAAGGACCGGTAGAAGCTGCCATAGCGGCGCTCTACACGATGGAAGTTCTCTTCCTTGCCTTCACTCTGGAAGTTGCGCTCACCCTTCACGCTCAGGGTGTTGTTCTCCATGCGAACGTCGAGATCCTGCTGGCGAATTCCCGGGATTTCCAGTTTCAGCACCAGCTTGTGCTCGTCCTCATAGATGTCCACCGGGGGAATAAACCCGGTCGCTGTCACAGACTCGTTCTCTCCAGTGCGAGAGAAGTCCTGAAACAGGCTGTTCATTCGATTCTGCAAAGCCACCACGTCGCGAAAGGTTTCCCAACGAGTAATAGTCATCGTTTCCTCCAAGAGTTTGCTGGCTTGTCGGCCAACTAAACCATCTGATGCAGATCATAGCATAGAGGAATCATAAAATATGAGTGAGATTTAATCACATATGTAATTTCAGCCCGGGAGTTCAGGCGTAGCCTCCAGCAGGGCCCTGGTATAAGCAGCGGCGGGCTGACGGCAAATCTGTTCGCAGCCACCCGCTTCCACCACCTTGCCGGCACGCATCACCACGATCTCTGTCGAGAGATAGCGAACCAGTGGCATGGAGTGGGAAATAAACAGGTAAGTCAATTGGAATGTGCTCTGTAGATGGCGCAACAGATTCATGATCTGGGCCCCCACGCTGACGTCGAGCGCCGAGACGGGTTCATCCAGTACCAGCAGTTCGGGGCGCAGTGCGAGTGCCCGGGCAATGTTGATGCGTTGCCGCTGGCCTCCCGAAAACTCATGCGGATAGCGGGGAAGCGCTGAATCGTCCAGACCCACATCCTTGAGCAGCTGCCCCGCGTTCTCAACGGGACGAATGCCCGGGCCATCGTGGCGATGGATCCGGAAAGGCTCCGCAACGATCTGGGCCACGGTCATCCGCGGATTGAGCGCTGCGAAGGGGTCCTGGAAAACGGGCTGCATCCGCCGGCGCAGGGTGCGCAAGCTGGCGCTGGACGCCCCGCAAAGAACCTGTTCGCCATCGAAGAAAACAGTCCCCGCGGTAGAGGGAATGAGGCCCAGGACCATCCGCGCAACCGTACTCTTGCCGGACCCGGATTCACCCACCAGTCCCAGCGTCTCCCCCCGGCGAATGGTGAAGGAAACCCGGTCAACAACGCATTTGTGCACGCGTGTACCGCGCCATCCTGCACGCCGCACATAATTTTTAGTGAGATCGCTTACTTCAAGCAGAGCCATGGCCGCCTCGCATCCTCTTTGCCGAGAATACCGAACCAGCCATCCGAGTCACTAACCATAACCGTCTAGAGGACCACCTCAGCCAGCAACTGAATGCCCCGCCTAAGACGCAGTCCTGGGTAGGAATAGCATGCGGATTGAGTCCCGCAGCAACGACTGAGCATTGCCCAGATGAAATCCTGGATCCCGGATGAAATGTCGAACCGTTCAGGCTGTCAACCGAACCCCGAAGGGACGGCTGAAAGTCAGAGCTGTCCAAATTTGACCGTATGCAAGACGATCCTCGAATCGGCAGCCACCCCATAAGGGAGCCCGCAAGATTAAAGCGGTACTGAGCCTGAGAGGATAGGCCCGTCGGTACGGCAAGTATCTAATTTGGACAGCGAAGACTGTCAGGCGTCCCTGCCGGACTATTCGGTGGCAACTCAGTGATGCATGTGCCCAAGGCCTAGCCTCGCGGCTACTTGCTGTCTTCTCCGACCTTCAGTACCGCCAGGAAGGCTTCCTGGGGAATGTCGACCTTGCCGACGCGCTTCATGCGCTTCTTGCCTTCTTTCTGCTTTTCCAGCAGCTTGCGTTTGCGGCTAATGTCGCCGCCATAGCATTTGGCAATGACATTCTTGCGCAGAGCGGCAACCGTTTCGCGCGATACGATTTTTGCTCCGATGGCTGCCTGAATCGCGACCTCGAACATCTGGCGAGGAATCAGCTCGCGCATTTTGGAGACCAGAGCCTTGCCTCGGTCGTAGGCAAAGTCTTTGTGCACGATGATGGAGAGCGCGTCGACTGGTTCCCCCGAGATCAAAATATCCAGCTTGACCATCGGCGATTCCCAAGTGCCCGCCAACTGATAATCGAGTGACGCATAGCCGCGTGAGACCGATTTAAGACGGTCGTAAAAATCCAACACGATTTCGTTGAGCGGTAGTTCGTAGGTGAGCATGACGCGCGTGGGCGTCACGTATTCAAAATTCTTTTGCCGCCCGCGCTTCTCTTCTACCAACTTGAGAATGCCGCCCACATACTCTTCGCTGGTAAGGATGGTGGCATTGATGACGGGTTCTTCGATCTTTTCGATATCCGTCGGGTCAGGCCAGCGTGAGGGGTTCTCCACTTCAACAACCGTGCCGCTGGTAAGAGTGATTTTGTAGCGCACACCAGGAGCCGTTGTAATGAGATCAAGGTTGAACTCGCGCTCCAGGCGCTCCTGAATTATCTCCATATGCAGCAGGCCGAGGAAGCCGCAGCGGAATCCGAATCCCAACGCGGCGGAGCTTTCTGGCTCGAAGAAAAAAGAGGAATCGTTCAGGCGCAGTTTTTCGAGCGCGTCACGCAGCAAAGTATGCTCGTGCGAGTCCACCGTATAAAGACCGGCAAAGACCATGGATTGAATGTCTTTGAAGCCGGGGAGCATGGCGGCTGCCGGCCGCGCGTACTCGGTGACGGTGTCGCCGATTTTGGTATCGGCAACGTTTTTGATCGTTGCGGAAAAAAAACCTACTTCGCCGGCTGACAATTGCTCGATCTCAACGGGCTTGGGTGTGAGTACACCAACGGACTCCACGTCGAAGACACGGCCGTTCGACATGAGCATGATCTTCGCATTCTTGCGCAGGATCCCATGGATGACCCGGACCAACACGATGACGCCCCGGTATGGATCAAACCAGGAATCGAAGATCAGAGCCTGCAGCGGTGCTTCCGCGTCTCCCGTGGGGTGAGGCAGGCGATGGACAACGGCTTCCAGGATTTCTGGAACGCCGAGGCCCGTTTTAGCACTCACCGCGATGGCATCGGTAGCATCGACGCCTACCGCTGATTCGATCATCTCCTGCGTGCGCAGGATATCCGCACTGGGCAGGTCGATCTTGTTGATCACCGGAATCATGTCGAGGCCATTGCTGATCGCCAGGTATGCATTGGCCAGGGTTTGCGCTTCCACCCCCTGCGAGGCATCGACGACCAGCAGTGCGCCCTCGCAGCAGGCCAGGGATCGCGAGACCTCGTAGGAGAAGTCCACGTGTCCGGGTGTATCCAGCAGATTCAATTGGTACATCTGCCCATCGCGGGCGAGATAGTTCATGCGCACGGCATGAGCCTTGATGGTAATGCCCCGTTCGCGTTCCAGATCCATCGCGTCGAGCACCTGGGCATGCATCTCGCGGGCCGTCAACGAGCCGGTCAACTCCAGCAGTCGATCGGAAAGGGTGGATTTGCCGTGGTCGATGTGGGCGATGATGGCGAAATTGCGGATGTGCTTACTGTCCATGAAGGGGTGCCGAAACGGCGGGGTGACGACTCAGTTGATGGAAAAGCGGAGTCTCTCACCCAATCTTATCATTCACAGCCTGGTGATCAGAGCAATACAATCATGGTCATGCACGGTGGGCCAAAACAGCCGATCGAGGTTCCGTTCACTACCCGCACCTCCCGGCAAAAGGCATTGGGAGTTATGAGGCACCCGCATTCCTGGCTGGGACAGCACGATTGAGATTTCTTCGTAACTTCCTCGCTCCGGGTGTAGCGCTGCTGGCGCTTACCGGATGTGTGCCCGAAAACCCACCGAAATCGAGCATGGCAAAATCGCCTCAAGCCACAGCTCCAGTGCTGAAGCCCGCGGATCAACCTGCAGCAGTAGCCGGAGCTCTCACGGCGTCGGGGTCGGAGCCCACGCGGCCCGAAGCGCAAGCTCTGATCGGTCAGGTAGAAGCCGCATATCAGAGTGGTGTGGCGAACTACCATGCGGGCAAGCTGCAAATTGCAAAAAAAGATTTTGATCGCGCCGTAGATCTCATGCTGACGAGCAATCTCGATCTGCACAACGAACCTGGACTGCATGACGAGTTCGATCACATTCTCGACGCGGTGAATACGCTGGAGATGGAAGCGCTCAAACAGGGCAATGGCTTTGCGCCCAAGCTCGAACCCGCTCCGGTGGAGATCGCTAACGATGTCACGTTTCCTGTAGACCCGACGGTGAAGGCGCAGGCTATTCAGGAACTGAAAACGACACAGTCGGATTTGCCTCTGGTGATCAACGACCCTGTCGCGGGCTTCATCAGTTATTTTTCTTCTTCGCGCGGCCGGGGAACGCTCGTACGTTCGCTCCAACGTGCGGGTCGCTACGAGGCGATGATCAAGACGGTGCTTGCCCAGGAGGGGGTTCCACAAGACCTCATTTATCAGGCGGTGGCTGAGTCGGGCTTTCAGCCGCAGTCTGTGAATGGACGCTCGGGGGCAGGCGGCATGTGGCAGTTCATGCCCTATGGAGTCTACGGCCTCGATCGTACAGGCTGGTATGACGAGCGCTTCGATCCGGAAAAATCGACTCACGCCTACGCGCGCTACATGAAGACTCTTTATGCCCAGTTGGGCGATTGGTATCTGGCCATGGCCGCGTATGATTGGGGCCCGGGCAATGTGCAGAAGGCAGTCCAACGCACCGGGTATGCAGACTTCTGGGAGCTGTATCACCGCAACGCGCTACCCAAGGAAACGAAGAATTATGTCCCGATCATTATTGCTGCGGCGATCATGGCGAAGAATCCGCAGCAGTACGGTCTGTCGGTGACACCCGATCCACCGTTGCTTGTAGACACGGTGAACACGGACTATAGCGTTGACCTGCGATTGGTTGCGGACCTTGTCGACGTACCCGTGCAGGAGATTTCAGACCTGAACCCCAGCCTGCTGCGCATGAGCACACCAGTCGACGGCACCTTCGCGCTGCGCCTACCGGCCGGACGGAAAGATCTCTACGAAAAACGCATTGCAGAGATACCGGTGGACAAGCGAAATCAATGGCGGTTTCACAAAGTGGTTTCTGGCGAGTCGCTCGCTTCGATCGCGCGTGACTACCACGTGACGCCCTCGGAGATTGTGTTTGTGAACCAGTTGGAAGCAGACGACGATCTTTCGGCAACCGATTCGCTGATCATTCCTGTTCCACCGGCTGCCTCCAGCCGATCACGGCTCACCCTCTATCGAGTGCAGCGCGGGGATACGCTGGTGACTGTGGCCGATCGCTTCAACATCACGGTGCAGCAACTTCGACGGTGGAATCACCTGGGCGTGAGCAAGCTAGAACCAGGACGTCATCTCTATGTTGCGGAACCGGCACTCGTGACTCGATCGAATGGCGGAAAGCGCCGGGTTAGCGCGACCACAAAGCATGAAGCCGGCGCGAACAAGAAGGTGGCCCATCCATCACCCGCGCACAAAACTTCCGCACAGGATGCGCGCGCCGAGCCAGAGAAACATTCGTCTGCTTCGCAGCGAACGGCGGAATCTGTATCTTTGAACAGGTAGGGCGACAGAAAAAGTTGTCGCGAAGAGTGCATCGGCGGGCCGCCTCTGAAAAGGAAACTCACTTCATACTTGCGTTCGTTGGCATCCCGTTGCATCCTGTTGCTATAATCCGCGCCGCAGGCCAGTATGATGGATAGCGGTTCTCTGCGATCCGAATCCGTAGCAAACGAAGCCTTGGAGGCAAAAGAATGCAGGACGAATACAAGCTTTACGCACACGCTGACAAAGAGTTGGAATCCGAGGCTGACGATTACCCGGAAGGGCTCTCCGCCGGCTTCGACGATGACGAAGAGGAAGAAGAGGTGAGCGTCACTGCCGTGGTGGCTGCACCGCCTCCACCGACCGCGATTGTTCCTCCTGTGCCGGCGCCGGTAAAAGCTCCGGTGAAGAAGGCGGCAGCGAAGAAGATCGTCGCCAAGCCTGCAGCCAAGAAAGCAGCGAAGAAGGCCGTTGCCAAGAAGGCTCCAGCGAAAAAAGCTTCGGCCAAAAAGGCCGTAACGAAATCTGCCGCGAAAAAGAGCACTCAAGGCGCGAAAAGCGGCAGTAAGGCTGTGAAAGCAGCCAGTACCAAGAAAAGCGCCAGCAGCAAAAAATCTACCATCAAACGAGGTATTCCTTTGGCAGTCAAGAAAGCAGCAAAGAAGGCAGCAAAGAAGGCGCCGGCCAAAAAGGCAGCGAAGAAGGCCGTAAAGAAGGCAGCTAAGAAGGCGCCAGCAAAAAAGGCAGCTAAGAAGAAGGCAGCTAAGAAGTAGTTCTACCAAACAGGCAAGCAAAAGAGCCCGGCTTTTAGCCGGGCCTTTTTGCGTCTGGAGGTTTTTTTGTGCGCTCGATCGAAGACAGTTCCGGGAGGCGGGAGACGGAAATACATGTCTAGAGCATTTTCCTAAATAGTGTATAGTTTATTTGCTGGCGAATCCCGCGACGAATAACGTATGGCGAAGCCTTACGATGATGATTTGCGGCGTAAGTTTCTTGCTGCTTTGGATCGCGGCGAGGGCACGATCGGTGAGTTGTCGGGCCGTTTTGGGGTCAGTGTGGGCTGGGGATGGAAGATCTCTGCTGCTCGCAACCGCAGCGGCCAGGCCGAGCGAGTACGGCATCGACCGGGGCGCAAGCGGCTGGTTGGAGCGGCGATTGAGCCTCAAGTCTTGAAATGGGTTCGCGAGCGAACCGACCTGACCTTGGCCGAGTTACAAGCAAAGTTGCAACAGGAGGCGCAGATAAGCCTCTGCTTGAGCGCGGTCTGGCGTCTTGTGCGCAGGCTCGGCCTGCGGCTTAAAAAAAGTCGCTCCACGCCACCGAGCGCGATACGGAAGCCAACCAGCAGCGGCGCGCTGAGTTCCTCGAAAAAATCCGTGCGACCCCGCCGGAACGGCTGATCTATCTGGACGAGAGCGGTGTGACCACGCAGATGACGAGGCTCTATGCGCGCTGTCCCGGTGGCGCGCGCGTTCACGACGCTGTGCCTCAAGGCAACTGGAAGATACTGACCATGCTGGGAGCCATGAGCATACGCGGCCTGATCGCCACTATGACAATCGAAGAGGCCACCGACGCAGACATCTTCCTCGCCTATCTGGAACAGGTTCTATGCCCGGCGCTGAAACCGGGCGATGTAGTGGTAATGGACAATCTCAGTGCGCACAAGGTGGTTGGAGTCTGCCAGTTGATCGAGACTGCAGGCGCCGAACTGCTCTACCTTCCGCCTTACTCGCCCGACTTGAACCCCATCGAGAAAGCTTGGGCCAAACTCAAGCAGCTGCTCCGCGCCGCCAAAACCAGAACCAAGCATGCCCTCGATCAGGCCATCACAGAGCTGCTACCCCAAATCACGCAAGAGAATGCCGAAGCATGGTTCAGACTTCGCCTCGGCACTCTACAGTAATTAAGAAAATGCTCTAAACGTCAGTAAGCTGGCCCTAACCTCACGACGGGTGCCCCACATTCGCACCAGCGTACATCGGGTGAACATGGCAGGGCGAAGCCCTGACGAATGCTTTCGCCTAAAACGGTTCCCACCCGTAAGGAGATGGAACTGCAGATCTCTCCTCTACGCTCCCCCGGGTTTTCCTGTTGAGATGAGTGGCGCCGGCGAACTCCATGCGGTTTTCCTTGAAGGAAAACCGCATGCGTGGTCATGGCGAATGGTGTGAGGCAGGAAATCCGGGTACGCTCCGGTTGGGATGACAAAGGAGAAATGGCCGTATCACAAAGGGGAGGGTTGCTGTTTGCCTCAAAGCTCGTTACGCGGCCTCAGGGGTCGTTACGCAGGATGTAAAGCGCAACTGTGTGATTCAGCGATTTCCCCACGTCTTCGAACCGATTTTCACCACATGTCCGAACAAAGAACGTTCGGAGATGTGGGCACGCGAGTTGGCGACAGGGACAAAATTTTAGCTCTTTTTCTCCAGGGTGCTCAGCGCGGCGAGAACTTGCTGGCTGTGCTCGGAGGGTTTTACGCCGGTCCAAACCTGGGCGATTTTGCCCTGCGGGTCGATGAGGAAGGTGTTGCGCTTCGCGATCTTGACGCCCATGTAGTCAGCCATGGAACCGTACTGCGCTACCACCTTCTTATCCTGGTCGCTCAGTAGTTTGAAGCCGAGCCCCTCCTTGGCGCAGAATTCTTTGTGGCTGCCGGTCGAGTCGACGCTCACTCCGACTACGACCGCGTCGAGCTTCTGATACTTTTCGATGTCGGCCTGAAAGTTGTGCGCTTCAATGGTGCAGCCTGTGGTCATGTCTTTGGGATAGAAGTACAGCACAACCCACTTGCCTCGGAAACTATCGAGACTGATGTTGGTTCCGTCTTGCGATGGCAGGGTGAAGGTCGGGGCCATTTGACCTGCCTGCGGCAGGGCTGTGTCGTCCGCTTTTCCACGCAGGGTAATTGCAGCGACCGCGAACAGAACGACGAAGATGGCGAGTACGAGTACTTTCATTGGCTTCACTGAAGAATCCTCCAAGCTAATCATGATTAGATCGCTTTTTGCCGGCGCATGTCCAGCAAGGGTCATCGTGACTCATCAGGCTACGGAAAAGGCAATGCGGTAAGGAGGAGCCCGTCAGGGTTCCACAGCGATGATGGCGATGCCGGCGGCGGCCGCCAGCTCACGGACTTTTTCCTGGTCGAAGATGAGCGTGCGCCCGGCCTCAATGGCAAGGCAGGTAGCCCCAGCCCGCCGCATGGTCTCTACGGTGCTGGCGCCAATGACGGGAACGTCGAAGCGCATATCCTGTTTTGGCTTGGCTACTTTGACTACGGTGAGCCTGCGGGCCAGCGTGGACTCCGGTGTAGTCGCTTCGCCCTCGGGCTCGAGGGTGCGCAGGATGTCCCCGGCGCGCTCGATGGTGGCATCGGTGCCTTCCATCGCCTCGACGGCCACGCAGGCCTGCCCAGCGATCACTACGGTCTGGCCAATGTCGTACCCGGCGAGGGCCGTCGCCACGGAGCGTCCGTAGGCGAGGTCCTGCTGCTCCTCATCGGTGGGCGCGCGCGGCGTTAAGACACCTTGCTTTGCAAGGAGCGGCTCGAAGATAAGCGGTCGAAGAGATCAGCTCAATGCCTTCGTCGCTCAGCACCTTGGCCACCGCCCCAAGAAGCATGTCGGTGTTGCGGGTGCGCAGATTAAGCAGAAGCTTGGCCAGCCGCCAGTCAGGACGGATGCTTGAAAAGATCTGTTTGTGCTTGACCTGGCCGGCCATGACGGCTCGGCTCACACCTTCGCGCTGGAAGATCGCAATCAGGCGCGACAACTCGCCCAGAGAAAGCCAGTGCACGCGAATACCGGGATCGGCAGCGGCGCGAAGATCCATTTCCGGGTCGGTTTCTTCTTTGATTGCGGCGATGACGATCTCGAGGCCCTGTGCACGCGCGGCTTCGAGCAGGAGAAAGGGGAAACGTCCGTTGCCGGCGATCAAACCCAGCCTGGTGATCGGACCTGGTTTCACCGGTAGCTCCTACTTGATAACGCCCCGCTGCGAGCGATCGATAAACTCGACCAGGTAGGCAACGTTGGGATCCAATTCGCCCTCGCTGCGCAAGCGGTCGAGCGCCTGCGAGGTATTCAGCCTGGCTGCGAGCAGGACACGGTACGCATGCTGGAGAGCGCGTAATTGCCCGGTGGTGAAGCCGGAGCGCTCCAGCCCGACTTTGTTGAGACTGTAGGCGTGCGTCTCTCGCTTGGCGGAGGTCAGCGAGTAGGGCAAAACATCTTGCGTGATGGTTGTGCCACCACCCACATAGGCATGCTTGCCGATCGAGCAGTACTGATGGACGGGGCAGAGTGCTCCGACACTGGCATGGTCTTCTACGGTGACGTGGCCTGCTAGCGTGGCTCCGTTCGCCAGGATGCAATGATTGCCGATGATGCTGTCGTGGCCGATGTGCGTGTAGGCCATGATGAGGCAGTGGCTGCCTACGCGGGTCGTGCCGCCGCCGCCTCTGGTGCCGCGGGAGATGGTCACGTATTCGCGAACGGTGTTGTCGTTGCCCATTTCAAAGGCCGTGGCTTCGCCGCGGTACTTGAGGTCTTGCGGCGCTACACCCAGACAAGCGAAGGAATAGACGCGATTTCGGGCTCCGAGACGCGTCTTGCCGTCGAGTACGACGTGGGAAACCAGTTCACAGTCCGCGCCCAACTCCACATCCGGACCGATGGTGCAATAGGGACCGACACTACAGGACTCAGGAATGCGGGCCGAGGCAGCCACGATGGCTGTGGGGTGAATGCTCACTCTTGGCTCACCGTCTCCTGAGGGGGTTGGACGGCCGGTTCGGCAGGCTCCTGAACGACAACCCTGCCGGGGCGCGGCACCACCTGGCACATGATGACGGCTTCGCACACAAGCTTGCGATCGACGTAGACCTTACCTTCCAGACGCGCCGCCCTGGGCTTCCAGTTCAGCACATCCACTTCGATTCGGAGCTGATCTCCTGGGGTCACGGGGCGGCGGAAGCGAGCGCGATCGATGCCGGAAAACACCATCAGCTTGGTGTCATGCTCGGGAATTTCGGGGAGCAACAGAACACCGCCGGCCTGAGCGATCGCTTCGACCATTAACACGCCGGGCATGATGGCGTAGTCAGGAAAGTGGCCCTGAAAAAAAGGTTCGTTGATGGTGACATTCTTGATCGCCACGATGCGCTTTCTGGGGTTGACTTCAAGCACGCGGTCGATCAGAAGAAAAGGATAACGGTGGGGCAGAATGGACATAATTTGACGAATGTCCATCACGCGCGCCGCTGCCGGTTTAGAGGTCTCGTCTTCCATGGTCGCAGGGCAGATTATAGAGCATGGAGACGGGCTATTTCTTGATTTTGGCTGCTGCGGCGTCGGGATTGAACAGGTCTGGCGCCAGGGGAACGTTGTAGGCGGCGCGCATGAGGAAGCGCTGGTTGGTCATATCGTCGTTGTGGTATCGCGTAATCGCAAAAGGCGTAGGCATGCCGTCTACGAGATGGTAGTCGTCGTAGTCCTCTGCATCAGTGTTTTTATCCTTGTAAACTGGATCGCGCCACTGCCAGGTCCGGCGCAAGGGCAGATGCGATGAGGCGTCTGTGAGGATCGTGATGCTGTCGTTTTGCGCGTTGATGAGTGTGGTTTGATCGGCCAGATGGCGTTCCACCTGGGTTTGCCCGTCAGCGATGAGTACCGTTCCGGGGTCATTGAGCCAGACCGTGATGGCGGTGCGGATGGAGTGGTTGCGGCGCCGGATAAGATCCTCGATCTGTTCTTTGGGTATCTCCTTCTTGCCTTTGTAGGTGACCTCCCAAGCCTGATCGCCGGACATGATCTCAAACACGTCGCGCTTTTTCCCTAGTTCGACGCGAGTCTGGTCAGGAAATTTCTGGATTTCAAAGAACTCCGCGGTGGCGCCGGTGGGCTTGCCCAGATAGAAGCCCGAGGTTCGACCTTGCTGCGTCATGCTGGTGAGGGTGAGCCATCGTTGGCCACCCAGGGCGGCGACCATGGCGTCGATGGTGGCACGGGCCTTTTGCTGGTTGGCGGCCGTTTCCGCGTCCTGCGCTGGGGCAGGGTGCAATGCGGTGAGGAGCAAGAGTAGGCAGACTAGTCGTAAGATCATGTGTTTACCGCTGCGGTACGGTCTAGATTCCATTCGGTATGCTCCTGCTTGGGCCATTGTACGAGGGGTAAGGCACCCTGCTTGTTGGACGGATCAACCAGCAGGTCCTCCACTTCGCTTCTCTCCGGCCGGGGACAAATTCCAGAGTAGTACATGCATAGAGTGGGCAGCGTTGCCCACTCAAGCCAAAAGAAGGCTTGAAAGGGGCACCCTCGGCTTTTCATTGTTCGGTGGGGCGACAAGTTTGGCTACTTGCGAGCGGCGAGTAACTTCCTACGTTCCTTGACCAGCTTCTTTTGAGCGGAGAGTGGCAAAGCCAACACATCCCGGGTTCTCTTGGGCAGCTTCGCGTAGATCACGCTGTGGGCGATTTTCAGGTGCTCTTCCCATTCACTGGCGCGGAAAACGCTCCAGTGCCGAATGGCGACCCAATACGCGCGCGCGAGGTAGGGGGCGGGAAAGGCGCCGTCGACCTCGAGCATGTCCGCGTAGCGTTGCTGCCCGGCGGCAAAGGAGAGAACCGATTTGTGATCGTCGTCGAGGTTCAACACGGCAAACATCTTGCCGCCGATCGCCTTGTCGCCCACCCAGAAGACCAGGTTGGCGCCCCACTGCATGGTTTCGGCGACATGCGGCAAGCGCAGGAGAAATTCGCGTGCTCGCTCTGGATCCATCGGCTACACCTGCTCGATCCTGTTCAAGACCTGGCAGAGACGGTCGATCTCCTGCTCAGTGTTGTAGTAGTGAACGGAGGTTCTTACCAGTTCCTCCAGCCCCCTCTGCTCCATATCGATGCGGGTGCTGGAACGCTCCGTAGTGCGCGCCGCGATGCCATTTGCTTTCAACCAATGGAGCACTTCTCCGGCGGAATGATGCTCATGCGTGAAAGTCACGATTCCGCTACGAATCCGGCCCAGGTCGCGAACCGTCACTCCCCTCACCTGTGCCAATTGCTGCCGCATCCGTGCTGCCAGGCTCTGCACCCTGCGCTCGATTTTTTCGAGGCCCAGTGCCAGGGCATACTCGATGGCCACGCCCAAACCGAGGCGTGTCGCTGCTGAGGCTTCAAATGTTTCGAACTTCCTTGCGTCGCTGCGGATCTCAAACCTGTCTCGCGTAACCCAGGTGGCGGCATGCATGTCGAGCAGCGGGGGCTCCATGCGCTCAAGCATCGTTTTGCGTACATAAAGAAAGCCTGTTGCGCGAGGTCCTCTGAGGTATTTTCGGCCGGTAGCGCACAGCATATCGCAGCCGAGGGCATCCACATCGAGGTGCATCTGCCCGGTCGACTGGCAGGCATCGAGCAAAAACGGGATGCCTTCGCGGCGAGCCAACTGACCCACGCGTTCAGCTGGCTGCACCAGGCCGCCATTGGTGGGTGCATGCGTGAGCGCGATCAGCTTGACGCGTTCGTCGAGTAGTTTGGCCAGAGCCTCCAGATCAACTTCTCCGTTCTGGTCGCTGTCTACAACGCAGATTTCAGCTCCAGTACGCCTGGCAACCTGCAGGAAAGCGATGTAGTTGCTGGCGTACTCGTTGGCGGCAGTCACGATGCGATCGCCGGGGGCAAAGCGTTGGGCATAGAAAGCCATCTCCCAGGCCTGGGTGGCGTTCTGCTGCAGCGCGATCTCCTCGGTTGAGCAATGCAACAGGCGGGCAACACTGCCGTAGAGGGAATCCAGCTCGGCGGCTACACGATCGGCTGCTTCGTAGCCTCCGATCTGCTCCTCGAGGCGAAGGTGTTCGATGACCCGCGCGACCACGGGGCGGGGTTGGAGGCTGGCGCCCGCGTTGTTGAAGAAGATTGAATGCTCGCAGCCCGCGGTTTCTGCCCGCAAGCGCGCGACGTCCCACTCCTCGTGCATGGATCCCCCAGTTTCGCCTGGCTCCTCACCATTTTGCATGAACGGCAAACCCTTATACTGCTGAAGATATGGCTAATTTTGAATTCGCGCCGGTAGACGAGCAGCTGGAGTACCTGCAAAAGGGCGCGGCTGAGATTATTCGAATTTCTGATCTGCGCGAGCGCCTCGATGCCTCCCGGAAGAGCGGCCAGCCTCTTCGCGTGAAGGCAGGCTTTGACCCCACGGCTCCTGATTTGCATCTGGGCCACACGGTACTAATGCGCAAGCTCAAGCACTTTCAGGATCTTGGTCACCAGGTCATCTTCTTGATCGGCGACTTCACCTCGCTGATCGGTGACCCGACGGGCCGTTCGGTCACCCGGAAACCGCTCACCAGCGAAGAGATCAAGCAGAACGCAAAGACTTATACCGACCAGGTTTTCAAGATCCTTGACCGTGAGAAGACTGAGGTTCGCTTCAACTCTGAATGGATGGCGCCCATGGGCTTCGAAGGTATGATTCGGCTGGCCGCGAAGTTCACGGTGTCCCAAATGCTGGAGCGCGAGGAATTCCATCAGCGGTTCAATAACGAACAGCCGATCTCACTGCACGAGATGCTTTATCCGCTGGTGCAGGGGTATGATTCGGTGGCTTTGCGGTCGGATGTGGAGCTGGGGGGTACCGACCAGAAGTTCAATCTGCTGATCGGGCGGGAGCTACAGCGGCACTACAACCAGCCTTCGCAGATCGTACTGATGACGCCGATTATTGAGGGCTTGGATGGCGTACAGAAAATGTCGAAGTCGCTGGGCAATGCGATCGGCATTCATGAACCCGCACAGGAGATGTACGGCAAGCTGATGTCGATCTCTGACGAGCTCATGTGGCGGTACTGGATCTTCTTGACGGACCTTCGGCAGAGCGAGATTGAGCAGATGCAGGCCGGCGTGGCGAGCGGAGCACTGCATCCCATGGAAGTGAAGAAGCAGCTCGCTCGGACGATTGTGGCTGGGTTCCACTCAGAAGAGGCTGCCCGCAAGGCAGATGAAAACTGGGCCATGCAGTTCCAACAGCGCAATATCGAAGGGCTTGCCGAAGAGGTTGCGGTGGACCTGCGACAGGTTGCGGTAGCTGCTTCTCTAGAGGCTGCGCTGAGTGATGCTGGCCATCCGGTCGATCTTCATGTGGCCAAACTGCTGGTGGCGTTAGGGCTGAAGAATTCCCGCACCGAAGCTGAGAAGCAAGTGACCGCGGGCGTCAACGTCGACGGCGTAACGTCAACGGCAAAGATGATCCGATTAGAGAAGCGACCGGCGCGGATTGCAATTCGCGTAGGCAAGCGGGCGAAGATTGCGGTGATCGGGTAGCGGTGGCACGCTTTTCAAGCCGCTACTTGCTGAGCACCAGATCCGTTGCCATGCTCAATACGCCTGAGCCGAGAGCTTTGTAGATTGAGTATTTTTTGATCATGGCATGCAAGCGGGTCAGGCGGTGCCTTGGCAAGGCGTAACGGAAATGGGCGAATTGCAGATGATCCTCGTAGCACGAGAGAAGAGCTCGTCCTTTATCCGTCAAAGGTTGCTTTGATAAGTGATTGCAGATTCCTTGCAGAAGCCCGATCTGGCGAGAGAGCTCGGTCCAATGCTTCTGATTCTTTTCCCGGAAGCCTGGTGCTGGACTGAGACCCACTTGCTGAGACGCGTGCGTGCGATAGCGGATCAGAGGAGTGTCGATTAGCCTCACATCTGAAACCGCGGCCGCTGTCGGAGCCATCCACTCATCGTGAAGCCACCCGGAACCAAACGGCAAACAGTTTTCACGTAATCGGCTTCGAAACATCACCGTTGCGCCGGTTACAAACCGATGCCTGGTGAGAACGGTGTAATCTCCCGCCAACATCCGATGTTTGAGTTCGCCTGTGAATCCAAAATTTTGCCAAAGGCGCACTCCGGTTGATTGGTCCTGATCGTCCACGACGTCTGCGTCGGAGAAGACGAGCCCAACTTCAGGATGCTCGATAAACTCCTGTTGTGAACGCTCAAGCCGTATGGGATACCAGATGTCATCCTGGTCGCTCAGGGCAATGAGGTCGCCTTCACAGAGCCGGATTGCCCGCTCGAAGTTGGCAACGAAGCCGATGTTTCGTTCATTCCGATTGATTCTGACGGGAAATGACGCCGACCTCGCAAAGTCCTCGATGATTTCGATAGTGCGGTCTGTGGAGCAATCGTCACAGACAACCAGCTCATCTGGTAAGCGAGTTTGCTTCTGGATACTAGCCAATTGGCGAGCCAGGAATCGTTCGCCGTTGTAGGTGCAGAGTGCTATCGAAGTTCGATTTGTTCCGAAAGATGACATAGAACGACGATCGCCTCGAATTGCTACCGTGGACGGCTCCGCAGAAAGTCCTTGAGCGCGCTCTTTAGGCCCATTGCATGTTGCGCATAGCAGGAGAGATTTTTCATAATAGGGACCAGACGGCTGAGATGACCCACGGGAAGACTCAATCGGAAGGCAGCGAAGGCCAGCCAGCTTTGGTAAGACGCGAGGATATGTTTTCCTCGTTCATCCAAGGACATCGCTGACAATCTATTGCAAACGGTCTCAGCAAAGATCTTGTATACCGCAAGTTGATCCCAGTAAGCATTGGTCTTCACTCCCGCAGCCAAGGTATTCCAATGGTTTTTGACCTTCCATTTAGGCATCGCCTCGGAAGGTACTCCAAGTTGCTGGAAGGAATGACTGCGGTAGCGAATCAATGGCTCATCGATAGGTCGCAGATCGGAGAACGCGGGGAGCATGGCAGCCATCCATTCATCGTGAACCCATTCCGCAGGAATCGGAAGGAAGCGATCGCGCAAGCGTGACCTAAACATTACGGTGGCCCCAGTGACAAACCTGTACTTCACTAGCAACTCATACTTTCCCGCCAACACTTGAAACCTGCGCTCCGGTGTGAACTGAAAAGATTGCCACAGCCGTTGTCCAATGGGTTGGCCCTGATCGTCTATGATCTCCGCGTCGGAGAATACCATTCCTGTTTGAGGATTTCTTAGAAACTCTTGCTCGGATCGCTCAAGCCGATCTGGAGCCCAGATGTCGTCCTGGTCGCTCAAAGCTATCAACTCGCCAGAGCAGAGGCTGATTGCTTTCTCGAAATTCTTTGTGGAGCCCAGGTTATGTTCGTTCTGGATTACTCGGACAGGAAACGGGACTGAAGTAGCAAACCTTCGGAGGATTTCAACAGTTCGATCCGTCGACCCATCGTCACAGACGACTAATTCGTCTGGCAATCTGTTTTGTTGCCGAATGCTCGACAACTGCTCTGCAAGAAATCGTTGGCCATTGAAAGTGCAGAGCGCGACCGAGATCTTTTCCTGCGGTTCTTCCACTTGAGCCCTCAGGTAGTGACTCGGGAAGTCTACCAGTTCGCCGCAACGGATCCGAACGGACCGGCGTGGATTCATGCCTTACTGGATGAGAGTCGCGGCCTCAGGCGCCGCCCTTATGCCGCTATACTATACGACAATGAGTTACAGGCTTCGTGCGTGCCCCCTCTGCGGCGAGCAGGTGTTTGCCCCGCTGATGCGGGCAAGAGACTACCATTACGGAAATCCAGGTGAATACACTCAGGCTCACTGCACTCGTTGCACGCTAGCCTTTCTGGATCCAATGTACGACGAAGCCGAACTAGCCAATTTTTATCCGAAGAACTATTACGCCTTCACCGATCGATTCGCAGTCGGCAGTAGCCCACGTACATTCAAAGCTCTCGTTTGGCGATGGTTGGGGCTGCGTGAACACGTCACAAAGGATCCCCGGTTTGCGCGGCCAGGGAGGATGCTTGATATCGGCTGTGGCTCAGGGTGGTTCATCTCCCAGATGAGAGATCATGGGTGGCAGGTAAAGGGGGTAGAACCGAACGCGGCAGCAGCAGAGTATGGGAGCAGGGTAAAAGGGTTGGATATTTTTGCCGGCTCGCTGCTGGCGGCAGGCTTCCCAGCATCGTCGTTCGACTATGTGCGCTTGAACCATTCCCTTGAACACATGGTCAATCCGAATGAAATTCTCGACGAAATCCATCGAATTCTTGCCAACGACGGGAAGTTAATGATTGGCGTGCCCAACAGAGACGGCCTCAACGCTCGGGTATTCGGTCGCTACTGGTGCCATCTGGCGCTGCCGGTTCACACGTTCAGCTATTCAGTAAAGACTCTTTCCCAAATGGTGCGGAAGCATCGATTCGAGGTAGAGAACGTGGTGTACAACACTAGCCTCCACACGATCCTGGACAACGTGCAAATTTATCTCAACCGCAATGATGACCACCCCCTGATCGAGGGTCGTTTTGTCAGAAGCCGAACCGCCAGACTTCTTTGCTGCTGGATTGCACATTTGCAGAACTTCTTTCGCGTTGCGGACTTAATCGAGCTGACCGCGACGAAGCGCCTTGCTGAATAGGCTAATCACAGCTCCCCATGATGCGACTTCAACGCGCGCACGATGCTATGTACCTTGACCCCGCGAATAGGCCTTGACATGTCGCAAAAGCGAAAAGTATTGCAGGGCTCGGCATCCAACATCGTGCGGGTGTTGCTCTCGATGTTGGTTTCGCTCGTGCTACCTCCTTTTCTGGTGCATCGCTTGTCGGCACCCGCATACGCGGCCTGGGTATTGATTCTGCAGTTGAGTGCCTACGTTGGTCTTCTTGATCTTGGTCTGCAAACGGCGATTGGCAAATTTGTCGCAGAGTACGATGCAGCAGGTGACCGCGAGGCAAGCCATCGTATCGTCAGCACCTCTTTCACCATTCTTGCCCTAGCCGCTGCTGTCGCAGCGGTTGGGGTTGCCGTGCTGTCTGGTCATATTCCAGAACTCTTCGCACAGATGCCCGCGGCTCTGGCACCTGAAGTTCGGTCGGGATTGCTGATCGTAGGCTTCTCTACGGCTCTGGCACTCCCTTTTAGCACTTTCAGCGCCATCTTTACGGGACTGCAGCGATATGGGTTTCCAACGCTGGTCGCAATAGGCACCCGCGTTCTTTCCGCTGCAGCGCTCATCGTTGTTCTGCTCTTGCACGGCGGGCTTGTGCAGATGGCTTGGGTCATGGCCGCCTTCAACCTTGCATCGGCGCTTGCCCAGTTCCTGGGCTGGCGTAGCTACCTTCGGGAACACGTGTATTTCGCGTTCTTGAAGTTCCATCGCGACGCCGCGGTACGACTGGCGAGATACGGAAGTGTGCTCTCGCTCTGGACGCTTGCCATGCTTCTGATCAGCGGTCTCGATACCGTGATCGTCGGCCATTACAACTACCAGAACACTGGCTTCTATTCCATCGCCAGTAGTGCTACCAATGTGATGAATGTCTTGATCTCGAGTCTGTTTGGTCCCATGCTCCCCGCACTTTCTTCCATGCAGGCGGGCGCCACGTCAGGCCGCATGGGGGAGATCGTAATCAAGACGACCCGCTATTGTACGTTGCTTCTTTGTCTTCTGGGGCTGCCCCTGCTGGCTGGTGCTTATCCCTTGCTTAACTTATGGGTAGGATCCAACTACGCGTCGCGCAGCGCTCTCTACCTTGCGGTACTGGTGATCGGAAATATTATCCGCCAACTCGCCCTCCCGTATGTCATCACGGTCGTGGCTACCGGGAAACAACATTTGGCAACGATCTCCGCCATTGCTGAGGCTTCGGTCAATATCGCGTTGAGCATCTGGCTGGTGCAGAAAATGGGTGCCATCGGGGTGGCTATCGGGACACTCGTCGGTGCGTTCGTAAGCCTCGGTACGCATGTGATGGTAAGCATGCATTACACCCGAGCCACCATACTGATATCCCGCTCGCGATTTGCACTGTTGGGCTTGTTGCGCCCTCTCGTCTGCATCACACCCACAATCCTGCTTTATCCTTTTTGGAAGCCGCTCACTATGATCCCCGCCCCAGCCGCTATTCTGGCCGCGTGGGTGATTACGACCGTGGCCATTGCCTGGGGCATAGCCCTCACGGGCGAAGACCGATTTCAGCTCACTGGCGCTCTCCGGCGGCTGGCATACTGGCGCTCAGGACGAGGTTAGTCAGTAGCAAGTCCCATTTGCCTGCCTTTAGAATGCCAACGACCCCTGCTTCGCAAGAGCCTCATCCGATTGCCACACGGCCGAACTTTTCCGATTGAACAAGGAATCAAATGCTTCTGATTTCACGATAGGGAATCGCGCAATTGCGTATGGAGTTGACACAGTTACTTTTTCCCCAACAATCGATCTCGCTGCGAATTCGATCGAAGGAGGCGGAACCCAGATGGGCGTATGTGATCATCGTGACAAGAACAATCTCATGATGAAAGAGCTGGCTCGCCGGGGGTTCCAGGTCGTGGAAGAGGATGCGGCCGTAGTGACTCTGCGACAGACCGCTTCCGCAATACCTGCCAGCCGGCCATGATGAGTGCCGTGTGCGGCAGCTATTGGTTGAGGCATGCGCTCCGGGTCGCTTCGAGGTATGCAGTTCCCCATTTCTGGCAAGGCTCCAGATGACATCCTTCACCCCACTCATTCCAAGCGTTGATAAAGAGCCAGCGCAGACCGTCGCCGTCTGGTGTTGAGCGCTCCACCGCATGCGTTAGCCACTTCTGATAAAGCACCGGCGTAGAACCATGAATGATCCCTGCTCTTCTTGGGCGCCGCGCGGTATTGTCCCACATGGGCGCCACGCATTCGAAATGGCGATAGCCTGGCTGCGGAGCATCTCTCCAATAGCGATAAATTTGCTTGTAGGATATGACGCGATCATTGTGGATGGGAGATTTCAGGGTCCGCCATGCACGGAGTATCGTCGCCGACGTTGGTCGCGCTCTTGGTTCAAAGCGCATCGCCGCGTCAAAACCTACGGTACGTGGGTCTGTTCCTTCAGAGAGATATGTGCTTTGCACATTGACAAGAAACAGGTCGCCCACACCAGCCTTGATCGCTTCATTACGCCAGAGCTCGAAGGTCTTTTGGGGATCGGGCACTAGTTCGACTCGATATATCAGAATGAGAGGCTTGCCCTCAATACGTATGTAGCGATGATCAGCAAGCATAGGGAGCAGATGACGAATGTGCGCCAAGTCATCTTCGTCGGAAAATTTTTGCTCGAGCAGAGTTTCGGCAGAACGGCCGACCCAGCTCTTTTTCCAGTTCTCGTTTGCCCAGCAAATGCAGAAAGGAAAATCCGGTTTACCTGAGGCCAACACTTCATCCAATGGCCGCTCGAGAATCCGCTTGCCCGTAAACCAGTAGTGGTAATAACAGAATCCGTAAATGCCAAATTGTTTTGCCATCTCTGCCTGGGCTTCTCGCGTCTCTGACAATCGCAGATCATAAAAGCCGAGGTCAGCAGGCAGATGCGGCTGATAATGGCCTCGAAAGCGAGGCCTTGCCTTGACAACATTGGTCCATTCTGTAAAGCCCTTGCCCCACCAGGCATCGTTATAGGGAGTCGGATAGAACTGTGGAAGGTAGAAGGCAATGAACTTAGGGTCTTTCGGGCCTGATAGCTGAATGGACGTCGTTTTGAGCATTGCACTCCACTGTCAATTCGAATCCTTGCTGACAATCGAGAATACCGCAGCAGGGGTACTCAGAGACAGCGCCCCTTTTCCTCCCCGGGGGGTCCAAAACATAAGTGTTTGTTAACTTGAATTTCACGATCTGCCCTCCTAAGCTTTGCCCCATGTGCAACCGCATCGGATCGCGCTGTTTCTTCATCGTGTGGCTTTGGCTAATCAGCGCCTCGCACTCCTTTGCCGCAACCAAGGGACGTACCGTTTTTCTGGGCTCCGGCAAAGCTGTGCCCTACTCCGCGACGAGTGACCCCTCCGGCGCTTTGCCCAAGGAAAAGCAGTTGCGCGTTCGCGCCCTGCTGGTCGATGGCAAAGTGAAGGAATGGACGACCGGTGAATCGCATCCCGTCACCGATCGAACCTTTGTCGTACGCCGTGCTCTGCGTCTCAATGACGCGCTCCCAGGGGACAAGACAGAACATTGGATATGGCAGCGAGGTCCCTGGCTGATGGTTGATCGAGTGAAAGGCGAGGTGACTGCGCTGCACCTGCCGGACTATGACCCGGCGGTTTCAAACGTCAGTTGGTTCAGGGACTATGCCGCGTATTGCGGCCTGGCAGCCAGCGGTAAGCAACTCTATGCCGTGGTGGCCCAGATCGCCGCACGCAAGCCGGTGATGACGAAGAAACTCTCGACCTGGGCTGCGGGAGAAAATCAACCGCCTGCATGCGCTGCGGCGGTGTGGCAGCGAGAGCCACTGCGGGTTACCTTCCAAGCGTCGGGTGCAGCCTCAGTCAGCTTTGACCTGATTGGCATGTCCGCCGTGTTGGTTGAGGACGGGGATAGCAATGAGGAGCCCGGGGCCGGCGCACCCAAGAACTAAGCGGCGGCTCTTCGCAGACAGTCTCGGGATGCTGGGCGTTCGGGATTCCGCCTCGGGCAAAATTGGAAGAACCATCGTTTGCAGAATGGCTCCCCGTTTGCGCATCATAAGGATGAGGTACCGAGACCATTCTGGAGACGATGCCAACGCTCGATGAGCTACTTGAAGAAGCCAAGATTGCTCACGGGCATCTTTGCGCTGGCCAGGTGCTGGGCGTGCGAATGGCGATGTTAGGGTGCGCTCGGCTGGGTATCGAGCAACCACGAGGCCGTGATCGCAAACGCTTGGTCACTTTCGTTGAAATCGACCGCTGCGCGACAGACGCTATTGGCGTGGTGACTGGGTGCCGCCTGGGTAAACGGGCGCTCAAGTTTCGTGACTGGGGCAAGATGGCAGCAACCTTCGTTGACCTCGAAACCGGTCGTGCTATCAGGATTGCTGCGCGTGAATCCTCCAAGGAACTCGCCCGCCGGCTGCACCCGGAAATCGAAAACAAGAATCTGCAGCAAATGGCCTCCTACCGCGAGATGAGCGATCACGATCTCTTTGACGAGCAGTGGGTACACGTCACCCTCGATGCCAGGGAATTTCCCGGGTACAAAGGACAGCGCGTGGCCTGCTCTTCATGCGGGGAAGGAATCAACTACGACCGGTTCCTGGTCCGCGACGGTCTTACCTTATGCTTATCGTGTGCTGAACCTGAGGAGCGGTACTATCAACCGCTCCCCTAGCCACCTTTCTCACAGAGTGAGATCAGCAAGACCATTACCCAGGATTCATCCCGGATTTCATCCTGGACTACGTCCTGGGCTCAGCCGTCCCCTCGGGACTGTACCGTGACAACCCGGGAATTCATTTCGCTCTAGTTAACTAGCTCCGCTTGACGGCCGTTTCGACGGCCAGGGCCGCACGCAAGACAGTCGCCTCATCGAAGTGCTTGCCCAGGATTTGCGCACCAATGGGGAGACCTTGCGACGATTTCCCACACGGAACCGATATCCCACAAATTCCCGCCAAACTTGCAGTCACGGTATAGATATCGGCGAGGTACATAGAGAGGGGGTCGTTGGTTTTCTCGCCCAGCTTAAACGCCGGGGTCGGCGCAGTCGGGGTCACCAACACATCGACCTGCTCAAAGGCGGCGATAAAGTCACGGGTGAGCAGAGTGCGCACCTGTTGTGCCTTCTTGTAATAGGCATCGTAATAGCCCGCGCTCAGAGCATAGGTTCCGAGAAGAATTCGCCGTTTCACCTCGGCTCCGAACCCAAGGTCGCGCGATTCACGATACATGGCAGCAAGGGTATTCGCGTCCTTGGCCCGCAAACCGTAGCGCACTCCATCAAACCTGGCCAAGTTCGCACTGGCCTCGGCGGTAGCGATCAGGTAGTAGGTTGGAACGGCATACCGGGTGTGCGGAAGGGAAACCGGATGAATAGAACATCCCGCGGCACGAAGGTGCTCAATCGCGGCTTCCACGGCAGTCCGCACCTCTGAGTCAAGACCGTCAGCGAAATATTCTGCAGGAACGCCCACACGCAAGCCCTTCACGGGATGATCGAGCGCCTGAACGTAATCCGGGACGGGCACATTCGCAGAGGTGGCATCGAGCGGATCGTGCCCTGCAATGACCCCCAAAAGAGTGGCTGCGTCTTTTACGTTGTGCGTAAGAGGCCCCACGCGATCAAGCGAGGAGGCGAAGGCGATCAAGCCGTAACGCGACACACGCCCATACGTGGGAAGGAGCCCGACGACACCACAAAACGAGGCGGGTTGGCGAATCGACCCGCCGGTATCGGTTCCAAGCGTGGCAACTGCCATGCCTGCAGCCACAGCTGCGGCTGACCCGCCGCTTGAACCGCCCGGTACCCGGTCGAGAGCCACCGGGTTCCGTACTGGACCGTAGCCTGAATTCTCGTTCGAAGAACCCATGGCGAATTCATCGCAGTTCAGCTTACCTACCAGAACTGCTCCCGCATCTTCCAGCCTCTTTACCACCGTTGCGTCGTACGGCGGCTGGTACCCTTCGAGGATCCTGGAGCCTGCCGTGGCCGGGGAGCCCTGCATCACCAGAACGTCCTTGACGCCAATAGGAACACCCGCCAGAGGGGGCAATGGAGTTCCTTTGGCAGCAAGCTCATCGATGGCGGCAGCCGCTCTAAACGCGCGCTCACGGCTCGTCGTTAGATAAGCATTGACGGTGGGGTTTTGTGCTTCGATCTCCTCGAAACAAAGCTGCGCCAAATGGGTAGCGCTGGGCTTTGCATTGCGCACGGCTGAGTAAATTTCAGAGATACAGGTCTGCTTCCAATTCATACTTTCATTATCGTGCCTGCTGGCATTCGTTGCATCCGTCTTTGCCAGCTGATGAATGGCAGCATCCGGCCGATTATATTTATTGAGCTTTGGTTCTTGAAGGCAGAGTGTAGACCCGTTGCCTAATTGCCTCGGTCAGCACGCCTCGCTCATAAGCCTTCTCAAGGGGAGCAGTAATTTCGATTCTAGAATCAATCATCGGGGAGTTCATGTCAGGCCGGCTGCGATAGAACTCGATTCCTGAAAGAGCCATTTGACGCCGTTCACCAAGTTCTTTATAGGCTTGTACGTCGGCAGCGAAACAGAAAATAAAAGCTAATACGAGGGATACGAGACAAAAGCGCGTGCGGTCAAAAGTGGAGAAGCGACTGGGCAGGTACCGCAACAGGAAGTGATAGCAAAAAATCAATAAAAGAATCGAATACACGCTGTATCGAGAAAAAATCGCAAAGCTGGCACCGCGCACCCAGGCAACCAGGGCAGCAGTCTCCAAAACCCACACGCTGAAGTAAAAGCCTGCAGGATTCTGCCGGTGAAAGCCGCTACGATATGCGAGCAGAATGACGGCCAAGACCGCGAAACCGAGGAGTGCAGCGGCCCAACGAAATGGAACCGCGCCCCCCAGAAAGCCGACAAAAAAGAGCGGCTTAGTCAGGTGGTGAATACCTGGCTTCGAGGGAGCACCGGGAACAAAACGATACAGGTAAACCGCGATCGGAAAAATGAAGCTGGCACACCACACAAGAGACCTGAAATAAGCGCGGCGAGCGAAAAAAATCAACAGACCTACGGGTGCCAACAGAAAGCCGTTCGCCGAAGTGAGCGCCGCGAATGCAGCAGCCAGGCAACCTGCGGCCATCTGCCAGGCCGGCTGTTCAGTCATGGTTTTGGGCGTCACGAGATAGATCGCCATCAAGCTGAATAGAATGACGGGGATATTCTGCATACCCGCCATAGCCCAATTGAGAGTTTCCCAGTAAGTGAGCGAGAAGAAGAGAAAGCCGATAGGCAAGAACTCAAATAGGCGACTCTCCAGATCTTCTCCGGATTTGGCATAGATCTTCCACAGGAGATAACCGATGGGCAGAAGGAACAAGTCTCCCAAAGCAACAAGAAATCCAAAGTTCAAATGGTGAGTTGCCTCTAGCTCAGCCGCCTGAATGGAATGCTCAAAACCAAGCTTGTACTCGTTATGCTGATAAGCCGCAATCATCAGTAACTTTTGTCTTAGCGTGGGCAGTTGCTCGTAACCTATTGAGAAGTCCAGGATGGCATGATAGTCATCCTGGTAAGGAACAGAGAAAGATTGCCTATAGAGAATTCCGTATGCAGCAAGGATTGGAAAGAGAGCGAGGAGGACGATGAGAAGGCTCTTGCCAGACTGAGTTGCCGACCATCGAGAAGTTGCTGCCTGGATAGAAACTTGGTCAGCATCGGCTGGCATTATCCGATTATAACCAGAGAACATCAGGGCCAAGCCAGCAGGCTTGCAACGCAGGTTTTGCGACGTGGGCGAGAGAAATACTAGCGCTCGATCACTTTGGGGACTTTGAAGAAAATGCCATCCGAGTCTGGAGCGCAATCGAGAACAGGCTCACGAGGCAGTGAAGGCACCACCTCGTCGGGGCGAAGGTGCCCAAGCGGCTCCTCACCCTCCATGAGCTGGTCGCCAACCTGCAACATGGGAGGCACGCCGCTTGTATCCAACTGGTTCAATTCGGCGAAGTAGTCGAGGACGGAGTTCAGGTCGCGTAACATACCTGACTTCTCACCACTCGATAGTTCGAGATTGGCGAGTTCGGCAACACGCTCTACATCTTTTTCAGAAACACTCATGCAGTTTTAGAAAAGTCAACAGCCCAGGAATTGGCACGGCTCGAAACGCAGCTAAAGGCCGTTTCATAGAGTAGCGTGAAATCGCTCAGCAGGGTCGCCTCCCGCATATAGTCCCAGTCAATTTTAGCCTTCAAAGGCTTGATCATGCGGCAATAGTAAGCCTCAAGTTCGTCGTCGGGGATGTCTTGCAGCATTTCTTCTTCGCAACGAAAAGCAAGGGTTGCCGCTCCGGTAACGCCAGGGCGAAACGGCATGTGCATGACCTCAAGATGAGGCAACTTCGGTCGGGGTCCCACCAGGCTCATGTCCCCGCGCAGCACGTTGATGAGTTGGGGCAGCTCATCCAACTTATATTTCCGCAAGAATCCACCAAACCTCGTGACGCGCGGGTCTCCCCGTTTTGTCAAGGAGGGGCCATCTTGCTGAGCATCCAGGGCCATGGTTCTGAACTTGAAAACAGTGAAGAGCACGCCATTCCGGCCAACTCGTTTCTGGCGGAAGATTACCGGGCCAGGAGACTTGTAGCGAACCAACATGGCGGCGAGCAAGAGCAACGGCCAGAACAGTAGAAGCGCGGCGCCAGCGAATGCGAAATCAACGGATCGCTTGAAAGCAGACACGCTCCAGGCACTCGGCTTGGCATAATATGCGCTTGGGTCCTGCGGTACGGCACAAAACGGAGGAAAAAGGGTCGGCGAATCGCCGACTACTTCGGGGACAACGTCGTTCCAAAGCAGGCCCGCACTGGGCTGCGGGGGAGCAAAACTAGTGTCCATGCGTTCTTAAAGACCTGTTCTAAGATTTTAGAGCTCTTGCTGGGCAACTGATTGCAGGATCTATTGCTTAAAGGTCTTGCCAGATCAAAACTTAAGGGCTTGCTCAACCCTTGTTGCTTGTTAGAGGCTCGCCGTATGGGCCGAGCTGGCGGATACCTGGGCAACTGCAAGAACATCTACCTGAAGGTCACAAGAACATCTTCACAGCAAGGGCTCCGCGTCAAGCTTGCGAGCGTCACGTGAAGAACCTCAAATCCAGCCATATACACGGATGAATCCGCGTTCAAAAAGGATGTTGCGCCGGGCAGAACTTTTCCCGATTCAACCTTTTAACCAAAATAACAGCAATTGGGTCTGAACGGAATCCTCAGGCTGGTTGACAGACGAGGTTCCTTGACAGATACGATAACTCCATAGCAGAGTGTCGTTTCCGGAAAATTGGCCTCCCCGTAGTTCCACAATTTGTAACAGGCCCCGGGGAATCCGTAGCCGGAAGTACGTGGTCATGCATGGCCGGGGATTAATCTGCTCCGGTTCTCAGGTCTTCCTGCTGCATGACCGTTCTATCGATCGCGTTGAGTCGGGGGGCGCCAGGACCTTTGATGACACGCTTGTCCCTGCTTAAGTAAAATTCTGCGATCTTGAGCGAACAACGGGCCGCCACTGCGCCCCGCACCATCCACTTGAGCAGCCGGCTCTTGCCGAAATAGTCATAGTGCTCGTTGAAGTCGATCATCGCCCGATGCTGTTCGATGAGCTTTTTTCTGGGCATCTGGTTAATGCTTTGGCTTCCGTAATGAATGACTTCCGCCGTGGGCGTGTAATAGATTTTGCCGCCCCGGCGCTTCAACATCAGGTTATAGGCCAGATCGACCTGGAAGTGGGGTAAACGCTCATCGAGCATGCCGTAGGTTTCCCACGTTTCCCGGCGAATCAAATAGGCGGTGGTGCCCAGGCTTTCCACCTGCTGCTCTCGCGAGTAATCGAAAGCACTGGCGTAGTATTCCCGGGAAACACGGCCATGGGGGAAGAACTTGTGCCAGTTCAACCCTTGCAAAATCATGGTTCCAAGACCGGCAAAGCTACGCACGCACGATTGCGTGGTGCCGTCGGGATTGAGCAATCTTGGGCCACACGCTGCGGCGTCTGGGTGAGCATCCATAAACGCAACCAGAACCTCAAAGACGTTTCCGATCAACCTGGTATCGCTATTCAGCAGACACGCATAACGGGCCCGCGACATCTTCATACCGAGGTTGTTATTTCTCGCGTAAAGCAGAGGGGATGGATTCCGTACCAGGATGACTTCAGGAAAGGCCGACTCCACCATGTCCGCACTGCCATCGGTGGATCCATCGTCGATGCAGATCACTTCGAATTGGATGCCTTGCGTGTATTGATAAATCGACGTCAAGCACTGCTTGCAGCAATGCTCTGGTGTTGTAATTGGGAATGATGACGGTCAGGTCAAGCAAGCGATTCATCAAGCTTTCAAAACCTCAGACAATTCCTATTCAGACGAACGAATTTCGCGTGCAGGAATTCCAGTAACAGTCGTGTTCGGGGGTACAGATTGGAGCAGTACAGCGTTCGCTCCCACCCTCACATTATCGCCTAACGTGATCCCACCCAGAACTTTGGCGCCCGCTCCCACGACCACATAGTTTCCCAGTTCGGGCCGCAGAGCAAGATTGTAGTCCATGTCTATCTCTCTGGCACCCAAGGTAACTCCCTGAAATATCGTCACATCCTTCCCTATCTTGGATGCACCAATCACCGTACCCGCAGTATGGGGAAAGAATATACCGGGGCCGATCTCGCACCGCGGCGAGATTTCCAAACCAAACAAGACCTGATTCAAATAGGACAACAGGTGGGCAACTGGGGATAAACCTTGCAAATAGGCCGCGCGGCTGGAGCGATAGAGAAAAATGGGCAGGAATCTCGGGTGAAGCAGCCTGCGCAGGAGGCACGTCAGAGTGGCCCGCGAGCCGTTTCGGCCAGCCAGACTCAATTGCCGCTCCAGATCCGCGTAGAGGAGGGACTTCAGCATGGGCTCAGGCCTTCATGAGGCCGCGTTCGATCAGCTCCTGATTGGCACGATCCAACCCGTCTTCGCGCCGATTGGCTGGTGCGTCTTCACCCAGCGCACGAAACGAGCGATACCTTCCTCGAGAGGCACGTTGGGCGAAAATCCCAGAGCCTGGCTGATGGTGGACATATCCGCATAATTGTGGCGAATATCGCCCAAGTCGATATTGGCCCGACACGACCACCGGCACTGCTGGAATCGTGGAATTGCCTCTTGAGCTTCGTGCGATGGTCTCGACGCTCACTGCGACCCCCGATCCGACGTTCATGGTCAGACCATCCCCGCCGTCGCGACACCAAGCCCAGAGCCATCGCCTCCGCGACGTCGGACACATGCACAAAATCCCGGCTCTCCTGGCCATCCTCGAACAGAACGATTTCTTTACCCTGCCGGATCCGATTGGAAAAGATCGACAGGATGCCGGTGTATGGGTTGTTGAGCGACTGGCCTTCTCCATAGACGTTCTGCAAGCGGAAAATCAGGAAAGGAATGCCCAGGGCGTTCGCGGCGATGCGCACCAGGTCTTCCTGGGCCAGCTTGGTGGCGGCGTAGATGGAGGCGGGGCTGGTCCTGGCGGTCTCGGGAGTGGCAACCGGATAGACAGGGCCGCAGCACAGCAGGGCAAAGCGGTTCCCACTGACTCGACTGCTAGGCTAGTCCGCGCTGCGCATCGGCGGGATAGACAAGGCCGCAGCGGGCACAACGATAGGCGCCCTCCCCGTAAACCGAACGGGAAGAGGCCAGCACCAATTTTGTAACACTCGTGGCGATCATTGGCCAGCACATCCAGCAGCAAAGCGGTGCCCAGCACATTGGTGCTGGTGTAGTCGCCAATTCTGTACATGGATTGGCCGGTTCCGGTCTCCGCCGCCAGGTGGACGACCGAAGCCATATCCCGCAAGGCCAAAACCCAATCCCGGCGGTGGCACACGTCGCCGCGCACCACTTCGACGCGATGCGTCTGCGAGCAGAGCGCCCAACTCGGGCTGCGGGATCGCACGCCATGGATCTGCGGGTTTAGATTGTCCATCAGGCGCACTGTCATGCCGCGCCGGACCAGCGTCCGCGCAAGCGCCAACCCAATGAAGCCGAGCCCCCCGGTAATCAGGACCTTTTGGCGCCATCCTTCGATCTTAACCTGTTTGCTATCAATATCGCCCGCATCTTTCGGGAATCCAGGGTAACCGCAGTCAGACGACCTCCGATTGACCAGTAACGGACACCCACCCTGGCGAAGGCTAGAATAAATGAAGTGAAACGGCGAATCGTGCTTTCGGGAGTGAACTTCGTTGAGGGTGGACCGCTTTCCATATTCAAGGATGCTCTTCAGGAACTTGCCGATTCCTATGCCGATCGCTACGAAATTGTAGCCCTGGTCCACCGCCGGAGCCTGTTCAACATCCGTGACGTTACGTACATCGAGTTCCCGCAGGTGAAGTCCTCATGGCTCAGGCGCCTGTACACGGAATATTGGGGTTGGCGCGATCTCAGCCGGCGACTTCAACCCTTTCTATGGCTTTCGATGCACGACATGACTCCGAGTGTAACTGCCGAGGTGCGCGCTGTTTATTGCCACAATCCGGCCCCGTTCTACCAGCTCGAACTGCGAGAGTCCCTGACAGATTGGAAATTTTCTCTGTTTACTTTTTTTTACCGGTATCTCTATGCCATCAATCTGCGACGCAATGACTTCGTCATCGTGCAGCAGCAATGGATACGGGATGAGTTCTATCGCCGCTATCGCGTATCGAACATCGTGGTGGCACACCCAAGTCTTCCTGATCTTGCAATCTCTTCATGCGAAGACAAGCGACTGGGCGAGGGCGGGAGCATGCGCTTTTTCTATCCCACATATCCACGCCCCTTCAAAAACATCGAGTTCTTGCTGCAAGCGGTTCGAATTCTCGAGCAGGGTGGCACTAGTGGCTTCGAAGTGTGGATTACAGTCGACGGGAGCGAAAATCAATACGCGAGCACTCTCCGCAGGGAATATGGCGAACTTCGCGCTGTCTCTTGGCTCGGCATCATGCCTCGTGAGCGCGTCCTTCTGCTCTACGAGAGGGCAGACTGCCTGGTGTTTCCTTCCAAGCTGGAAACCTGGGGTATGCCTATTTCAGAATTTAAGCAAACGGGCAAGCCGATGCTGGTCATCGATCTTCCCTACGCGCGCGAGACCGTCGGCACATATGCCTCCGTTGGGTTTTTCTCCCCGGGTAATCTTCGGGTTCTTGCCGACGCTATGGAAGATGTCATCAACCACAGGCGGGTCTTCAGCGAAGCCGCGGCTCCTGCTGTTCCTGCGCCGTTCGCCTCCGATTGGGCTGAGCTCTTCCACATTCTTCTCAATGAAAATCAACCAGCCGACAACCTGGCGAACCGTGAGCAATTGATGAACCACAGGGGAAGCAACAGCTGATCTGCCGCCAGCGACGGCACTTAGCTGGATGGGAACGCGTCTCTTGACGAAGGGCCGGGCTTCACAGGTTGCGGAAAAACTCGGTTTCAGGGTACGCCGGGGTATTTGATCGCCGGCTTGGCTATCGCGGACAAGGAAATCTACCATCTGGCCTTTAGCCCTAGAGGTGCGCGGCGACGAGATTTGCGATTTCATATTCAATGCGTCTGCCATGACGACCACCATTTTCAATTTTTTCATACCCGCTTAGGCCTTGAAGGTGAGTTTCTTGACGTCCTTGTGAGTCGCAAGGTGGCTCCTCTCACCTGGTGAAAGAGCATCCATGACCGAACGTATGCAGGTCCTATAATGACTGTGCGACGATGAAGCTTGTTCTCCCCATCCCGTCTGTACAGATTCCGCGAGTTCCGTCGTTTCATATATCCCACGAAGCTCCGAAAGTTCGAATTCCGTTCCTCTCCCTTTTCGTGGAACCCCGGTCACTGAACAAGTGGCTTTTTATGTGGACATTCTGTCTTTATCTCGCATTTTGTTGGGCTTGTTTTTTCGTTTTTGAGTTGCCCCGTCTGAATCACGATAGCTACGTGCGATTCGGTGCAGACTCGCCCACTTACTGGGAGGCCGTGAACTATCGCAGCGAACACGCGGATACCGGTAGTACCGCTCTCATCTCATTCACAGGGAATCTGCTGGGGCCCGTAGCCATCGGCACGTTGTTGGGGAACGGCGTCGCCGTAGCATGGTTCAACATTCTGCTCTTCTTCGTCGCCGTTGAGATTGCCTGCACCATTCCCGGCGTGGACAGGTACCGTCTACTCTTTCTCCTTGCCATCAGCGCAGAGACAGCCCCCGCCCTGGTTACCCTGAACAAGGAAATACTGGTCCTCGTTTCGTCATTACTGTTGGCCAAGTACATTTACTCCGAGAGGCGGTCCCCTCTGCTTCTGGCCGCGGTGCTATTTTGTTCGCTTTTTGCACGGTGGGAACAGATCGCCGTGATTCTTCTGTTTCTTTTTCTCAGCAGAAGGCGCTCTATTTTTGCTCGCAATCCCCGGGCTGCTGTTCTAGCCGTCATCGCGGCAATCACCATCGTGTACCCACTTATTGTCAGGCTGCCAGGTTCCCACATTGGCGCGTTCACGCAATACACAAAAGGGGCCAACACGATTGTCAAGCTCAATACCATTCAAGCGAATTTTGGCTTTCCGCTGGTCATGGCACCGAAGATGCTCATGGATCTGACCGGTGAGTTGATAAGGCCTGGCACTTTTTTGAGAGAATTTGGAACTCTCGGCTGGGGCGACCTGCACACCATGTTCATCATTCCATTGTTCTCCATCGTGATGTTGATCGTGCTGGCGATAGCCTACCGTCAGGGGAAGCTAAATCCCCGAAGGCCGAGTGGCTCTACTGATCATTATCTATTTGCTCATGACCGCAGTCACTCCGTTCGTGCAACCACGCTACAACTACTTCGTCTATGTCCTGCTAGCGCTCGAATTGTCGAAGAAAGAGGCCGTGGAGGAGAACCGTGTTCCCGATCTGAAACCGGCTGAGGCTTAAGTTGGCGTAGGGTTCACAACGAATAAGGATCTTCCGCGATCCATCAAATGAATGTCGAACGGCTTAGGAAGCGAAAAATCTGGACGCTACCCTAACCGATCATTTTGCCGTTTGAGATCGATGGGATATCGCGTTGGCTGAGTTGTCGCCGCCAGCGGTGCAGTCGGCCTGCCCTGGTCAGGAACAACCTTGCAAAAAATACTCCCAGGCGATTCGGGAAAATATTTTGTTCTCGTAACGACGAGTACTGCCGTAACGTGCGCACGAAAAGTCGCAGAAGCTGGGCAAGCGCGCTCGAGTGGAGACAAGAACAGATCGACGTATGCGCTTTCTGCCGCCAGAAAGTTCCGATAGCGCTCCGGACTCATTTCCTTGTCGAAATCCATGCTCGCGATCGAGTGCTCGACGTGTAGGTCTCCTGCGATATACATGATATTGGCCTTTGCGGTGTAGAGTCTTGAAATACGTACACATCGGAGAAGTCGAGCCAGAACTCTTCACTGTATCCGCCGATCGAGCGCAGGGCGGCTACGCGCATCAACGTGGCGCTATTCACGGCGTAAGTTTTGTCCTTGCAAAGCCCGCTGAAGGTAACGGGAATCTGTTGGACACGATTAAAGCTGAGCAGTCGCCGTGGGGATACCAAGCGTGCCATGAGAAAAGATAAATGGCACTACTGCTGCAATCTCCGACGTGTCCGTGAACTCTTCGCCATACGCTATCATTCCGCGCAGAAATTCGTCAGAAACCGTCGTATCCTGATCGAGCAGCAGAAGCCAATGCGCATGCAAGAGAGGCGGCCAGTTGCATGGCATAGTTGTAAGCGCCGGAAGTACCGACATTATTCCCCGCGTGATCGTAGATCAAAGTGAAAAGGCAGAGAGACGCTTGCTGCCGGAGTGGGGCTGTTATCCCATACCAGTACGTGACACCATGGCTTGAAGTTCAGGATAACGCGCGAATACCTGAACCAGACTCTGGATCGTTTCGGACTGCTGCGGTAGCCGTTTGTAGAGCACGATAACAGCGAGAATCGGCATGAAGAATCTTCAATGGAAAGGCCGCAGTCATTGAGAAAATGCTTAATGGAAGCGAAATCGCAGAGCACGACGGAATTGATCCAGTTTTTCGGCATTTGTCCGATCGGCTGTGACGCGACTGAGGACGTATGATGCGATCACTCTTGTACATCCGAAAAGAAAACCAAGGACAATCCCAGCCAGAACCCACAACGCGCGGAACGGTCCTGACTTTCTGTCTGGCGCCTCTGCCGGATCCAATATTTGGATCACAGGGGAGGCTTTCGCCTCGTCCAGTCTAGCTGCCTCAAACTGGCGGGCTATCAGATCGAAGATAAGTGTGTGGTATTGGACGTCTCGCTGCTTGCGCACGTAAGTAATTTGCGCCTCAGGAAGCCCTCTACCGGAAAGGGAGATATCCCCAGGACCACGTTTTTGGGAAGTAGCGCTCTCCAACTGGTGCAGCTGTGATCTCAGACTTGCAATCTCATTATTAAAGCGAATGACATCTGGGTTTTGATCTGTGGAGGACGTACGAAGTGCGTCGAGTTGGACCTCACGCGAGATGATTTGTGCTTGTAATTGCGCGACCTGTTGAATCACGACGCCGGTCTGGCCGATGGGCGAGACTGCCCCCGTCTTTTCTTCGGTTTGTTGAAGGGCAATTTCAGCGTCCGTCAAGCGATCCTTTTCGAGCGCCAATTGCTGAGAGAAAAACAACCTCCTCACAGATGCTTCACCAATGACCAAACGGCTGTTAATGGCATGCAATTCGTCGACGTAAGCGTTAGCGATGTCAGCGGCACGATGCGGATCGCCATCTTTAATCGTGATACTGATCATGCCGCCTTTCTCGCTTACGAACTTAGAATTTGCGGCGAGCTTGACCCGCGTCTCGCTGAGTTTACGGACGTGATAAACCGCTTGAAGATTCAAGCGCTTGATCACTGCATCGGCCACGGTATTACTTTGAAGAATGGCCAGGTAAAGGTCGTTCGGGTCACGCGCTCCCGCCGCCCCCAAGCCGGTCAGCGATGACAGACTGCCGAGTTGGCTCACGAGAGCAGTGCTCGACTGCCCCTGCTGGGGGGGCATGACGAGTGCCTTTGCAGTGAAGGTCGGCTTCATGAGAAAAACCAACACCAACGCCAGACAAAATCCGACAATCGTCGCCAGGATAATCGTTGACTTGCGTTGGGCGATGACCAGCAGGAGATCGAGCAGGTCAAACTCGATGCCACCCTGGGAAGGGGCTTCCACCGGCAAACGGTACTCCTGGGTGGGCGGCATTACAGCCATGGGCTACCCCCCGCGGATGGCAGGGGAGTGCTGAGCAACGGCTGCATGGAGAACATCCATGTCAACGATCGCTTGCACCCGGCCTGGTATCCGATCCACATATCGTTTCACTCATGTTACTGCAGCACGGCGATTGCCGCCGCACCCAAGGCGAGTTGGGAGAAAATCTGCGTATAGCTGACAAAATTTCTGAGACCGGAAGGTCTGGGCACGTGCTCCGGAATGACGACCGTGTCGCCGGCATTCAACCGCATGCTTTCAAAGGTATTTCCAAAAACGCCACTCTTTGATTTCCGGCTGACTACGGAGCCATCGGCGCGGATGATAAATGCGTCTTTGCCATCGGCGCTCTTGGTCGGACCGCCGGCTAACCGCAGATAGCTGCTCACTTCCTGCGTTTTACGGAAGAGGAACGAATTCTGGTCGTAGACAGCCCCTACCACGTTCACCGTGCTGGGCTTGGAAGGCACCACAAAGCGGTCGCCGTCTTCCAGTTGGATGTCTGGAAGGCTGTCGATACCTGTACCGTTCTGCGCGATATCCAATACCACGCGACCGGTTGCGCGGATAGTGCGGAACCTCGCCACCAGACTCCTGGAGGCGGCGGTTGCGGACGGGTCCACGGTTCCGATGCTGGCGGCGGCAGCAATGGTCGACCTGTCGATTTCCAGCTCCAGGTTCTGGAGGTAATCGTTCATCCGCAACTGCTGCAGAATACGGGTGGACTCACGAGTGAAGTTCGAACCGAAAAGATAGGCATCCGGGGTGAACCCCCCTGCCCGAGCGACCAATTGTCGCAGAGTCTCGCCCGGCAACACGCTGTAGATACCGGACTGCTTGAATTCACCTTCCAGACGCACAAACTTGGTGCGCTGCGTCTGGGGAACCTTGATGTCTGCCTGGGAGAAGATGGTGACCACATCTCCGGGTTCGAGAGCAAGGTTCTGTGAGGCATCGTGTTCAAGGACCAGTTGCCCAGGGTTGAAGGGTACCAACGACGTGGTTAGCGTTTGCGGGTTCATGCGGTCAATGACCGCATAGGACCAGTCGATCTCGGGTACGGGAAGGGCAACCGTCAAGGACGGCCGCGGAAGATTGCCCGCCGAGGCGCGCTCTTCGTCAGCGAGCGAACGGCTTCCTGTGCTGTCGCATGGCTGACCATTCTGGGCGCCGTTCTGCGTATTTGTGGAGGGGTATTGGCCGGTCTGGTTTTGCTGTAGTCCGCTGACCCCGCCGGGGATGCAGTTCGGGTCGTTGTTCTGTCCTGAAGTCTGGTTGGTATTCTGGTTGCCATACTGGGTTGTGTTATCACTTGTGCCAAGCCGCCCATTCGGGTTGGCCTGCTGGCCCTGAGTGGTGGTGGTGTTCGAAACGCTCTGGCCGTTATAGATGGGAACCCCGTTGCCGTCGTACTGCGCCGAGCCCGTCTGATATCCGTTCAGGTCACGGGGAAAATAGTCGGGGTTATTGGCATATTCCGGCTTAAATTCCGGGCCGGGAACTCCCAACTGATTCCGGCGTTCCCAATAATCCCGCGTAATGAGCGATTTGCTGTCAGGAATGATATCGCTCAATTTCATCCCGGGATGCCAGGAGAACCTGCCTGTCTCTGCGACATTGCCGCGCAGGGTGACAATGTTCTGAAATTGCGGCGAAATAGGCAGCACGCGCAGCAGGTCGGCTTTTTGCAAAGGCGTTGCCAGGCCGGCGCCCTCAAGCGAAATGTCGAGAACGGTGCGCGTCTTGTTTTCGCCCAGCCGTTCGACGGACGCCCGCAGCAACGAGGCGGTCGCGGAAAGACCACCGGCAAAGCGAAGGGCCTCTTCGACCGAGGTACTGGCGCTCTTCAGTTCGTAAATGGCGGGAACGTGAACGTCGCCGGCGATCGCTACCTGCGCCCCTACCGGCGGAATATAGATCACATCGCCGGGAAGCAAGGGGGCGTCCTTAGACATGTCGCCAAAGATCAGAAGTTCGTAGAGATCGAAATGCGTAATCGTCTGCCCGTTGCGCCGTAGCTGAATATCACGCAGAGAGCCTTGGACGGAGGGGCCGCCTGTGGCGAAGAGCGCGGTGACGAGGGTGCTGAGCGAGCTGAGCGTGTAGCTGCCCGGGCGACGGGCCTGGCCCACCACAAACACCTGGATGGAGCGCAACTGCCCCATTTCCACACTCAAATCAAAGCTCTTGTAGATATGGGCGACGGCGTCCTGCATGTGTTGCCGGACCTGAGCGTAAGGCAACCCGGCGACGTGGATCTCGCCAACCTGCGGAAGATACACCGCACCACTGCGGTCTACGGTGAGCTGGGCGTTGAAATTGACCTGCCCCCAGATGCGGACGACGAGTTGATCTCCTGGTCCGAGAACGTAGTCGGGCGTGACATTTACCTCGCGCAAGGGGGCGAAGGTCGAAGGAACCTGGCGAAACAGGCTATCACCGTAAACCGGCAGCAGCGTGCCCAGCGATCCACGAACCATCAACTGGAAGTCCGAAGGCGCCGAGGGCGCCCGAACCCCCAGGAGGCGAGACTCCTCAAGAGCCTCAAGTTGCGATTGCGCACTATTCAGGCCTCCCTGGTCGATAATGTTCTGGACTCTGTTATTTATTCCCTGGCTTTGCAGCCCCGGGTATTGCGTGGATAGCTGGCCTGCTGAAGCACCGAGCCCGGAACCGCCCATGGACGCACCACCCGGGCTCGTACCCAATGGGCCGAGGCCGAAGCCGGTGGATTGCTCTTCACTTACGCAACTTCCATCAACGGAAGAAATAACCCCAGATGGGCAGTCGAACGTATCGGAACCAGAGTTCTGAGCCGCGGCAACTGGCGATTTGACCTGTACAACGCTCGCGACCAAGAGTATCGCGAAAAAGACACCTGAACGCTTACCCATAATTTGTAGAAGCAGGAGGCTGGCCGGCAAACTGCCGGTTTCTCCTGCCCAGCTTTACTCCTTTGCCATCGGCACAGCCCTGCCCAACCGCGGGGGACGAACTTTGTCCAATTCTCTCTTTAGTTTAGGGCCTCCGGCAGGATGTGCAAATTCTTTTCCGGAACCCTGTCACAACACAATGCCAGAACGCGGCCCACTACGCTCGCTACGGTTGTTTTAAGCGCAGGTTCGGCAACCTATACCACCTCGTCCCTCACCACAACCGGTACGCAGGCCATCACCGCATCGTACGGAGGGGACGCTAACAGGCAGGCCTCCTCCTCCGAAATCAGCCAGGAGGTCAATGCCGTGTTCGTTTTGTCGCCGGACGGCAGCACAACCACTCTGGCGGTACAGTCTGGCAAGACAGTCAATACACCGATCAACGTCACTGGCGCGACCGGGTTTTTCAGGAACGATCTCGTTCGCCTGCTCTGGACTGCCGGCGAATGCCAGTGCAGCTTTAGCCCGGCGACCGTCTCGGTGTCAGGCTCGTCCACGGTCCCTACTCTGCTTTCTGTCAACACCGCTGCAAATACGTCGATGAGTAAACTGCGGCGAGATGATCCTGGCGGGTTCGGCTCCATAGCCTACGGCCTGGGATTGGTTTACCTTATAAACCTGTGGCCTTTACGGCGCAAATTGAATCATTTCTGGGCCACGATACTCTGCGCAGCCGCTTTTGCATCACTGGCATTGACCGGATGTGGTGGCGGGAGTAGCGGGCCTAAGACGGGTCCAGGCTCCTATAACTTCACAGTCACGGCGAGCTCGGGGAGTGTACAGGTCCAGTCCTCCTACACATTGGCGGTGCAGTGACTGGGCATCCTCAGACTCAGCGGGCCTGATGTTATGGTTGGCCTTCGGACGCCTGTTCGGGAGGCGCCCTTGAAGGCAAAAATCGGTTTAACACTGATAACGCTTTTGCTTTGTGTGCGTTCGTCTGTCATCACGCTGTATGCGCAGGTTCAGGGCGCTTCAACGCCGCAGGGACCCCTGGTTGCGACCAGCGTTGCGGGAGCTGATATTGGCGATCGCGTGAACCATGCACTTAAGTCCTGCGGCATGCAATGCACGGTGTATATTCCGGCGGGGAATTACACCTTCGGTACGACGATCCACCTGGATTTGAACCCGTTAGGAAAATACAAGCTGAGCGGCGATCCTGGCGCTGTCGTCACCTACACCGGGACTGGCGACGCGATCACGACGCCAGTCAACAGCCTGGCGGGCTCATCGCAGTTACTCATTGAAGGTTTCCAACTCATCGGAAATGCACATGCCGCGTCGGGTATCCACACGCTGCCAACGAACCGCATCAGCGTTCGCAATATGGTGATTACAGGATTCACCAATGGGGACGGGATCCTGGTCGAAGGAACGAACAGCGCGAATGTTTATGACAACCTGATTTCCAACAACAAGAACGGAATCAGGCTAATTCCCACGCTTTGCAACAGCGGCAAGCCGATCCACTGTTCGGCGTCCGAGACGGCTGCTCCGTATGCTCCCAATGCCATCCACGTTACCTACAACCAGATTGTGGGCAATTCGCAGTGGGCTATTTTTGAAGATACAGTGCTGGTGGGTCACGGCCTTACCGAAGCCCTGAATAATCTCTACCTGGGCAACGATCTCGAAGGAAACGGCGGCGGTATCTATCTGACTCGATCACGGGGAACCGTTATCGAGGCAAACTACTTCGAAGTGTCAGCCCGCCAGGTGGTGCTCGGCGTCTTGAATGGGGGAAGCGGATACCGCGCGTATGGGCCGGTTGTGCGCGATAACTACTTCACGACCATGACGGCAACCAAATACAACATCGAGATCCAGAATGCCGATAGCGCGATGATCGAGGGAAACAGCGAACTGGTTGCGTCAGCAGACGCGAAAAATTGCTTTGTGAACATGGTGGGAGCCAGCCGCACCTGGATTTCAAAGAACGCTATTTATCAGAAAATTGCCTATTGCGTGAACGGTAATCCGGGTACCCCTTCGACCGGCGATGGCTCCGTTTTCTTCGGCCACTAACTGTCAAAGCCTGTTGCGGCATCACGACGCACCCTCAACATCTTACGATTTTGTCTGACAGCCAGCCACGCGTGGCGTTGCGCGAGTCTACGACCAGTTGCGACTCTTGTACGATGCGCGCGTAATCGTAAGAGGTATGGTCAGTCACGATCAGGATGCAATCGTAACTGCCGAGGTTTTCGAGTGGCTGCGACTGCATGTTCAGGTTGTATTTTCGTCCTCGGCCCACCGAGGGGAAGAACGGATCGTTATAGCTGACTCTGGCTCCCTCCTGCTGGAGCATCTCTATGATCGATAGCGATGGGGATTCGCGCAGGTCGTCCACGTCTTTCTTGTAAGCCAGGCCCAGCACCAGAATGCCTGATCCCTTGAGCGGCTTGCTGCGTTGATTCAGCGCAGAGGAAACGGCGGATACCACGTGATAAGGCATCGCTTCATTGACTTCCCCGGCGAGTTCGATAAAGCGGGTGCTGAAGTCGAATTCCTTTGCCTTCCAGCTCAGGTAGAAAGGGTCGATGGGAATGCAGTGGCCGCCGAGCCCGGGGCCGGGATAGAAGGGCTGGAATCCGAAGGGCTTGGTTGCGGCCGCTCCGATCACTTCCCAGATATCGATGCCCATGCGCAGGCACAGCAGTTTCAGTTCATTCACGAGCGCGATGTTCACGCAGCGGTAGATGTTCTCAAGCAGCTTGGTCATTTCCGCCGCGGCCGGCGTGGAGACGCGCACCACGCGGTGGAAGGCCGTGTTGTAGAGAGCGGCCGCGGCGTCTGCGGCGAAGGCTCCCAGACCACCCACCACTTTGGGGATGTCGCGCCGATCCACGCTGGTATTCCCCGGGTCTTCGCGTTCCGGGGAATAGGCGACCAGCACTCCGTCGGCGAGAAATTGTTCGCGAATCACCTTCACCTTGCCCCCACGTTCGATCGCTGGCGCGATCAGTTCGTCCGTAGTGCCGGGATAGGTTGTGCTTTCCAGAACCACGAGTTGGCCGGGGCGAAGATGGCCGACCAGCGAGTCCATGGTCGCCGTGATGTAGCTCATGTCAGGCGTGTGGTGATCGCTGAGAGGCGTCGGCACGCAGATCAGGATGGCGTCGACGTCTGCAATCTCTGAAAAATCGGAGGTCGCGCGAAAACCTTTGCTTTGTGCGCTCTCAATCTGGTGGGGCTCAATGCGGTGGATGTAGGATTCGCCCGCGTTGAGGCGATCCACCTTGGCTGTATCGATATCAAAGCCGGTGACGCGAAATCCCTCCTGGCTGAAGAGCAGAACAAGGGGAAGCCCTACGTAACCAAGACCGATGACGCCGACGCGCAGTTCGCGGTTTTCAACCAGCGACAACCACGGTGACAGATCCTGCTGGTCGATCAAACGATTTCTCCTGAAAGTTATTGTATCGATGATGCACTGGCCAGCATACGCTCGGCCGAGTATGACAAAGGGGAGGGCGGCGGATTCCCTCAACCCCTGTTACGCAGGATGTAACCTGCCGTTGCCTCGTTGACTTGCATCGATCGCGACACCACAGGTGTAGCAGGCATTATCTGGAGGCAACCGGGAGTTTCAGCATTTCGCGATACCACTGTACCGTGCGCTGTAAACCTTCTTTTACGCTGATCACCGGGCGATAACCGAAGGCCTCCTCGGCAGCGGAAATGTCAGCCTGTGAGTTCAAAATATCTCCATTGCGGGCCGGACCAAAGAGCGGCGGTGGCTCGAATCCAATAAGTTCCGCCAAGAGCCGGTACATTTCGTTGAGTGTGTGCTGCCCACCACAGGCCGTGTTGAAGACACGACCCGCAACTTTCTCAGCCGGAGCTGCACATGCCAGCAAATTCGCGGAAACGATGTTGTCAATGTAAGTAAAGTCCCGCGCCTGCTCCCCGGTGCCGAAAATCGTTGGCCGCGTTCCCTCCAGCATTTGCTGAATGAACTTCGCCAGCACTCCGCTGTAGGGTGAATCAGCCCCCTGGCGGGGGCCAAACACGTTGAAGTAACGCAGGCTCACCGTCTCCAGACCGTACACCTGCCAATAGCTGCTCATGTAGTGTTCGCCCGTCAGCTTTTGCACTGCATAGGGAGAAATGGGTAGAGGACGCATCGATTCTTTGCTGGGCAGCACAGGCTGATCGCCGTAAGCAGAAGAAGAGGCTGCATAGACGATCCGTTTTACCCCTGCTGCACGCGCACCCTCCAGCACATGGAAGGTTCCATCGACATTGCAACGGTGGCTCGGCTCAGGACTTTTTACGGAAAGAGGAACAGAAGGGAGGGCGCCGATGTGCAGGACGTACTCAATGCCTTCACAGGCAGCATGGACGGCTGCAGCATCGCGAAGGTCGGCCTCCCGGAAGTCGATGCGGTCATAGAGACCGTCAAGGTTTGTACGCTTGCCGGTAAGGTAGTTATCCAGTCCGCGAACTTCTTCTCCCCGGTCAACGAGAGCTCTCGCCAGGGAAGATCCAATGAAGCCCGCAATTCCTGTGATCAGATATTTCGCCATGGTGGTAGCTCGAACGGTACGCGTAACGACCCGGGGGGCGAGTCAACGGTCTGGTCCCGCTCCCGAAGAAAAGACCGGTCCCGAAACTGGACCATCCTCTCAAGTCACTACGTTTTTCCGGACTCATGGGGACCTAGACCAGCAGAGCCCAACCCCTTGAAAATAGCACAGGTGCGCAGCCTGAAGCACTATGGCCCGCTCCAGAAAGCAGCTTGGGAGAAATCCTGCGACATTTTCTCAATGTACTTCCTTGAATTGAACTTCTTGCCGGTTGAACTGCCCGACATGGAGCGGATGGTACCGAAAACAGGCCGCTCAAACCACGGGCGGGGTAAATGTCTTTGGGTTGATTGCGCGTAAGAAGAGTCTCAGAGGGTTTCGCCCTCGGAGGTATTCAGTCGTCCCTGCGGGTCGGTTGCTACAGGTTGGTTCTTTTTGCAGAACGGCTGCACTTGTGGGGGAGCCGAGATGACCCAGGATTTCATCCAGGGTCATCTTCAGCCGTCGCCATTCGACTTCGCTCAGGCCAGGCTCTATGCGGCTGTTCGGTTTACATCCTGAATATTCGTCTTACCTTAGTCAGTTCAAAGACCTACCAGAGACCCCAGGAGCGGCTTATGTAGTCAGAGAGGGTCATGGTGATCAACACGAGGAAGGTGAAGAAACCGGCACCGACGGTGAGCATCATCACTTTCGAGCTGTAGCGGATGTGCATGAAGAACAAGATGACCATGACGGCCTTGAAGCAGGCGATGGCCAAGGCGACGATAGGGCTGAACACGCCCATATTTATGAAGGCCGCACCTGTGGTCACGGCCGTAAGCACCAGCAGCAACACCAGAATCGACAGGTAAACCTTGGGTCCGACTACGTGATGCTCTGGCTCATTGGGAGCGGACATAGCTTATCTCCTTGATCCTTTATTTCAAAGGATGGCGGCTGATCAGGTACAGCAGCGGGAACAGGAAGATCCAGACGATATCGACAAAGTGCCAATAGAGTCCGAAATTATCGATCGTGGAAGTATGCCCGTTGGTGTAAGCGCCGTGCCAGGCCTGATAGAGCAGAATGAACAGAATACTGATGCCGATGATCATGTGGAGGGCGTGCATCCCGGTCATCGCGAAGTACAGAAAGAAAAAGAGCTGCGCGTGCTGCGCCATATCGGGCGCCAGCGGAACATCCCGCTTGTCGGTGGGATGAACAAAGTCTTCCACGCTGAAGCTGGCTCCAGGGATATGGTGCTCAGTGTATTTATCGTGGTACTCAACGCTCTTGATGCCAAGAAACACCAGCCCCAACAGAATCGTGAGACTCAGGGAGGTTATCAACCCTTTGCGGTTGCGGATCTCTGCCGAATAGACGCCCATGGCCATGGTGAAGCTCGAAAGGATCAGGACGGCAGTATTGGTGGTGCCGAGCCCGATACCGAGCGTGTTGCTGCTGGCGACAAAAGCGTCGTAGTACCAGTTCCGGTACAGCAGGTAGGCCATGAACAGGCCACCAAAGAACATGATTTCCGTCAGCAGAAAGAGCCACATGCCGAAGCTGGCGGTCTCACGCTGCTGCTCCACCGTGACGAAATGGTGGCGCAGGTAAGCGGGGTGCTCCTCATGCGCTTCGTGTGGGTCGGTTGCGATCGCGTGGCTATCCAACAGTCGTTACCTCGTGTGCGGTCTTGTGAGCCAACCAGTCGTAGTCGTACGCTTCGTAATCGATCACCGGAATGTCGACAAAGTTCTCGGTGAGCGGTGGAGACTGAATCTGCCACTCCAGGCCCGTAGCCTGCCACGGGTTGTTGCCGGCGATCTTACCGTACTTCAACGACCATGGCATATAGAGCATGGGAAGCAGATAGCCGGCACCCAATACGGTAGCGCCTGCCGTGGAAAGAACATTCAACACCTGGTACTCAGGCGGATACGAGTGGTAGCGGCGCGGCATACCAAGGTAGCCGACGATGAACTGCGGGAAGAATGTGAGAACGAAGCCGATGAACGTGATGACCGCGCTCAGCTTGGACATCGATTCCGGATACATTCTGCCAGTCATCTTGGGCCACCAGAAGTGGACGCCAGCCAGGTAAGCCATCAACATGCCGCCGACCATGACGAAATGGAAGTGGGCAACGATGAAGTAAGTTTCGGTCAGGTGGATGTCCATACCCAGCGAACCGAGGAATACCCCGGTGAGGCCGCCGATGGTGAACAAACCCATAAATCCAAATGCATACAGCATCGGGGTTTCAAAAGTGAGCGAACCCTTATAGAGAGTGGCCGCCCAGTTGAAGATTTTGATCGCGGAAGGAACGGCAACCAACATCGTCAGAAGCGAGAAGACCAGCGCGGAGTAGTTGGAGACACCCATGATGAACATGTGGTGAGCCCAAACAAAGAATCCGAACACCGCGATAGCCACGGAGGAAAATGCAACCGCGGTGTAACCAAAGACCCGCTTACGCGAGAAGGTGCTGATCACTTCGGAGATTACGCCCATGCCGGGCAGAATCATGATGTACACGGCAGGGTGGGAATAGAACCAGAAGAGATGCTGAAAGAGGAGGGGATCGCCGCCCTTGTTCGGGTCGAACACGCCGATACCGATGGTGCGCTCCAGGATGACCAGAACCAGAGTGATGGCCAGAACGGGCGTGCCGAGAACCATGAGGATCGAAGCAGCGTAGTGCGACCATACAAACAGTGGCAACCGGAACCAGGTCATGCCCGGAGCACGCATCCTGTGGACAGTCACGATGAAGTTCAAGCCGGTGAAAATGGAACTGAACCCGACGATGAAGACGCCGATGGCTGCCGTGATGACATGCGTGTTGAGGTAGTGGGTGCTTAGCGGGGTAGTGAACGTCCAGCCCGTATCGACGCCACCATTGAGCAGCGCGAAGACCAGGAACGATGCACCGGCGACATACAGGTACCAGCTCAGCAGGTTGATCTTGGGAAAGGCCAGATCTTTAGCCCCCACCATGATCGGGATCACGAAGTTTCCGATGGTTGCCGGAACCGACGGCACCAGGAAGAGAAAGATCATGATCACGCCGTGCATGGTGAAAAGCTTGTTGTAAGTATCCGACGCGACCAGATCGGGCAGTGGAGTCAAGAGTTCCAGACGAATGAGCCCGGCGAAGGCGCCACCGATAAAGAAGAAGAAAGTGATCGAAATGAGATACAGCATAGCGATGCGCTTGTGGTCACCGGTCAGCAACCAACTCTTCAAGCCGTACTCACTGTTGAGGTAGCTCAGCTTCGGCAGCTTTGCGTCCTTTTGATCTGGAAGCGCGACAATCGTGCTCATTGGTTCACCATCCCCGGCACGCTGGGTGCCGCTTTGCCCGCCTTTGCGGGCCCGCTCTGTCCCATACCGTTCATTGCGGGCATGCTTGCGCCGGTATTCGGAGCCCCAGCTTGCCCGGATGCAATTTCCTTTACCGTTGAAGTTTGCTGAATGCGGTTGGTCGAATTCAGACTTTTGATGTACTCAACCAGATCGATGAGCCCCTCTTCGCTTACCTGCCCCTGGTAGGTCGGCATGATCGGAGCATAGCCCGAGATCACGCGAGTGGAGGGATTCAGTATTGACTCGCGCAGGAAAGCATCATTCGCCGTCACGGTCGATCCGTCTGACAATTGCACTCTTGATCCGTAAATCTGAGCCAGATTCGGGCCCCGGGCGCTGGCTGCGCCGGAATGGCAGGAGATGCAGCCGAGGCTGGCAAAGAGGCGCTCTCCGTTCTGAGCCAGCGAAGCTCCGCTGGTGCTGCCGGCAGCCCATTTCTGATAGTCATCCGGCGTCATGGCAACGATGTCGCCAATCATGGACGAGTGGTCGGTACCGCAGTACTGGGTGCAGAACAAGTGATACGTACCCGTCGCGGTGGCTTCGAACCATACGGTGGAATAGCGTCCTGGGATCACTTCGCGCTTTACGCGGAAGGCCGGAATGGAGAAGCTGTGGAACACGTCCTGTGACACCATGGTCAACTGCACTTGCGTGTTGATGGGAATGTGCAGGGCATCGATTTCATGTTGACCGCCCGGGTGCTCGGCCTTCCACATCCACTGCTTGCCCACGATGTAGATGTTCATCGCATTGGCAGGCGGATTGTAGATACGGAAGTAGAGCAGGGCGCCCCAAACGAAGCAGACCATGAACAGGGCCAGCGGAATAATCGTCCAGGTGGCTTCGAGCAGGGTCGATCCTTCGATTTGCGTGGCGACCGGGTTCTTCTCTTTGCGATACATCAACGAGAAGCCAAACACCAGAATGGCTACTGCGATCAGGCCGACAGCCGAGATCAGTATCAAAAAGAAATAGAAAGCGTCCATGTACGGCGAAATAGCCGAGGCTTCCGGCGGAAAGAGGGCAGAGTTCGTCAGCCACTTTACGAGAAACTGCCACAGCACTGGACTTATATGCATCGTTACCCTTTATCCGTTCGCGTTGGTCGGGTTTGCAGCTCAGCTGCTTGTTTTACATCCCGGCGGAAATTCACCACCATGAAGCTGCCCAAACCGACAAAAGTCAGCAGGCAGCCCATTTGCACGAGCCGAGCGACGACCAGGCTATGCCGGTTCAGCTGCGGATCGTAGCGGTAGCAGTACGTCAAAATGTTGTCGACCGGCGTGCCGATGGTATTGTGAGAGGCTTCCACCAGGCCGAGCCGGACATCTTTCGGCGAATACTCTACGCCGAGGTAGTACTGAGCCATCTTGCCTTCCGGCGTCACAATCTCAATCGAGCTGGCATGCGCGAAAAGGGGCGGCTTACCGGCGGGTTGCGGAAGCCGCACATAGCCAAACCCTACCCCGTTTGCCAGGGCCTTGATCGATGCCTGATCGCCGGTCAGGAAGTGCCAGCCGTCGGCCGTTTCCATGTGGCCGTAGCGCTTCACGTACATCGCTTTCTTGGCGGCGGCCAGGGCAGGCCCTTCTGCTGGATCAATGCTGACGATGACGACGTTAAAGTCTTTGCCTGGCGTCAGGTTCACCATTTCCAGCGCTCCCACCAGGCCGTTCAGGTCTTCGGCACAGAGGATCTTGCATTGGAAATAGACCAGGGAAAGGACGACCGGCTTTTTGCCGAAGTAATCGCCCAGTTTTACTGCTTTGCCTGTTTCGTCCCGGAACGATGTGTCGAGCGGTAGCCGTTGACCGAGACGCTGTTCGATCTTGACCGTGTTTAAGATGTCGGGAAGATGGTCTTCCGCGGGTTCGCCCATGGTCTTTTGGCCGTATGGAGCAACCTGGGCCATGCCGGTACTTGCCGCAGCAAGGATCACCGCGGCGGCCAACGCGCATCGCGCGAAGCTGCTTCCGGCAATACCCCATGTTGTGGCTTTCCTTTGCATCTCTGTGGCCTTCTTACCACTCTTCTCTTATGTTAGCGCTGGTCCGTGTGCTCACGCGCGCGGTCCAGCAGCCGGTTTATAGTGCTCAACAGATCACGCTATCGTTTGCAGCAGAAGCCGGGAAAAGCGTCACCCTACCGGCTTGTTGCAAGGGCGGCTTGTTCGCCCGGTTTCTCGCCCCGCATGCGCTGCTGTTCGAGTGTGTCCATGTATTGCTGCTCGTATGCGGTGCGGGCAAATCCGTCGGTGAGCGGCGTCGCCACGACGGGAGCCTTGTCCCCTGCCATCAGCGGTTCGGCTTGCTGCTGCGCCGGAGCTACCGGCAGACCGTGCTGAGCGATCAACTCCATCGCGCGGCTAATTGGAATGCGTACTTTGCCGCTCGAGCGATCGATCCAGCTGTAGTAGTTCAGCAAAAGATCTTCGCGGGCATGCATTTCTGCAACCTCCTGGTTGCCGTCGTCGGTTTGCAGACGGGGCGTCGGGAAGCGCTGCACCATTTCATTGAGCTGCTGCTGCTCCATGACCGCGTTCGACGTCAGATCTTCGCGTTTACCACGGGGCTGGGAGCCAACCTGGCCCCACTTATGGGTCGGCCCATCGGTCTTGAGGATCGCGGTGTTGATGACCTTACCCATGCCAAAGCAGAAGATGAAAAACACGCCTACGAAGGCACCCAGGGCTGCGAGAAACACAACAATGCCTGAGACGTTAACGTCTGTGACTTCATAGCCGGGCGAGCCGCTGGGCAGCTTGTGCGGGTCGTTACTGGGATCATGCGTGGGCATGTTCGCCCTCCAAAATCTCTTCCAGGTGCGGATCGTTGGTCTGGATGAGCGGCCGCTTGGCCAGTTGGCCGAAGTAGTACCACATCCAAACGGAAATCAGGACCACGGGTACAGTCAGGTATTCGAGAATGCCGAAGCTGAAGTGAAGATTGCGCTTGGCATCGGCGAAGTTGGGCTCAATGAGCCAGAAAAGGTCCCAGCAACGGGCAAAAATCATCCACTTGCAGACCAGGACCAGGCGCTCCTTGTTCCGCTTCAGGTCTCGCGAAAGAAGCAGGGTGAACGGGATCAGCCAGTGAAAGGCAAAATCGAGGCTGGCGATGACGCCCCAACCGCCACGCAACCGATCCAGGTACCAGGGAATCTCTTCCGGCAGGTTTCCTGACCAGATGATGAGGAACTGGGAAAACGCCAGATAGATATTCAACATGACGAAGGCGAAGGCAAGCTTGCCCAGGTCATGCTGCTCCGTCTTGCGGAGGATTGTCTTGATGGGCTCGGCGTCCGAGAGCCGGATGATGGTGATGATCGAGAGGGCCAAAACTGCATAGCCCTGACCAACCAGGAACAGCAGTCCCCAAATCGAAGAGTACCAGGTTGGGTCGAGAGACATAACCCAGTCGATCGCGCCCACCGTCATGGTAAGGGAGTAGATGAGGATGCCGATGCCGCTTAGGTTCTCGAACTTGACTTGCCAGAAGCGTACATTCGGGTGCGGATCGGCGTCGCGCCGCAGGCTCCACCGGTTCAGGAACCACATGAAGCCCATCCAGATGGCGAAGCATACGAGCGACTGAATCCACACGCTGGTTACATTCAGCATCGGGCGCTTGAAGGCAATCGCGTGTGCCTGTTGGGGGGTGATCAGGTGATCGCGGAGGGCCGCTGCCGGGTCGCTGTACTGTGCCCACAGGTACAGCTTCTTCATGAAGAAGCCGATTGGGAGGAACATGAGGACGACCAGCGGGAGGCAACGTGACATTGCCTCGAGCGGGCGGCGGAGCAGCAGGCCCCACTTACCACCGCTCACATACTGCACCATGAGCAGGGCCAGTCCGCCGATGCTGAAGGTCCAGCAAATGATGTAGCCGAGGAGATAAGAGCGGAGCAGATGATTGATGCCGTCGTGGTCGGTGGATGCCGCGAGCACCGCCAGAATGACCGACAAAACTGCAAAAGTAGCGCCGATAACCATGGCCCGGCGCCGCCAGGCATGAAGCAGCAGCGGAGCGTTCAGCTCGGAGGGTAGCGAGTGTGCGTGGTGTCCGTGAGCCATGTGTTTTTCCTAAACCTATTTCACGCCCTTCGGCGCTGCTGCAGTGCCACGGGCGGCTGGGGCAGACTGCAGAGCCGCCGCGGGTATCGCGTTACCGCCGGTTGCCGGGGCCATACCCGGAGTTCCCTGGCTGGCATCGTTGGGCAGGGCGGAGACGGCAGTTGCCGGTAACGACCAGGGTTGAGCAAAGGATTCCGGCAGACCCTGCTTTTCGGCAATGTCTTTCAGATTCTGGACCTGCATACCTGACGGCACAGACGATTCTGTGGAGTCCTGGCTGATCTGCAAGGCCCGGATATAAGCGGCTACCGCCCAGCGATCTGCCGCGGTGAGCTGCGCAGAGTAATCGGGCATGGCGCCGTAGCCGTTGGTCATTACGTAAAAGTAGTGGCCAAGAGGCAGAGACAGAACGCGGGCTGAGTGAAAATTGGCGGCCGGCTTATAGCCGCGCTGCACGATCATTCCAGCGCCGTTGCCTACCCGTGAGTGGCATGGGGTGCAATAGATGTTGAAGCGTTCCTGGCCGCGAGCCAGCACCTTCATGTCGACCGGGAAGGGCATCATATCCACTTCCTTACCGCCGATCATGCCGGTGGAGAAAAAGCTGTCTTCGCCCAACTGGCCGCGCGCCACCGTGTGGTCGACCTGGGGCCGAACCGAGCGGCCGTCAGCAAAAAAGGTGGTACTGCGCTGAGGGACGAATTTGGGCTGGTCGTGCATATCCTGGCGGCAGCCGGCAGCCATAAAGGACAGGGCAGCCAGACTGACGGCAAACAGCGAAACAGGACGGATTCGTGTGACCGGATTAATACTCCACCTCCACGACCGAAACCGGCCCAAAGCTTTCCAGGAAGCTGCGCGATTCCGTTGCGTCGAACTTGGGGTCGTTCGCCTCCAGACAGAGGAAGAACTTGTCAGTCGTGGCCCCGTTGCGGAAATTAGGCGCGTTGAATAGCGGGTGATACAGCGTAGGCAGGCCGCACATGGCCAACATGCCGAATGCGGCCGAAAGCCCAGCCCAGAGAATGGTCCATTCGTAAGCGGGAATAATGAAAGCCGGCCATGAGAACAACGGACGCCCTGCGATATTCAATGGATAAGCAAAGACCGATACCCAGGTTTCCATCAGGAACATGGCAGCAAGCCCCATGAGTCCACCCACGAGACAGATCAGCGGCACGTAATTGCGGTGGAACCCAATCACTTCCGCTGCTTCTTCGACCGGGTACGGGGTGTAGCAATCGAGCCGGCGCCAGCCCGTGTCATAAGCCTTCCTGGCGGCTGCGACCAGTTCACCCGGGGTATCAAACTCAGCCAATAATCCGTATATTCCTTCACGCACAGGCATTAGTCACCCGCCTCCAATGCTTCCGGCTCAGTGACCTTGGCCTGAGGGAGCATCATTCGAATCTCAGACATCGGAATCATGGGCAGGAAGCGCACGAACAAGAAAAACAGCGCCGTAAACAAGCCCAGGGTGCCGATGAACGTGGAGTAGTCCCACCGGGTCGCGCGATAGGTTCCCCAAGATGAGGGAAGAAAATCGCGGTACAGACTGGTAACGACAATCACAAAGCGCTCGAACCACATACCGGTGTTGATGACCAGCGACATCAGGAACATCTTGGCTGGGCTCACCCGTACAGTTCGCAGCCACAACAACTGAGGAATCGCGATGTTGCAGGCAATCAGGCACCAGTAGGACCAGCCCATGGGACCAAACATGCGGTTCCACATCATGAAGAATTCCCAATGGCTGGCCGAGTACCAGGCCATGAAGACTTCCATGGAGTAGCCGTAGGCCACAATGAGACCGGTCGCCAACATGACCTTTCCCATGTTGTCGATGTGGCGAATGGTGATCAAGCCTTCAAGGTTGTAGAACTTGCGGATCGGCACGGCCAGCGTGATGACCATAGCAAAGCCGGAATAGATGGCGCCGGCCACAAAGTAGGGCGGGAAGATGGTTGTGTGCCAACCCGGCAACACGGCGACAGCGAAATCGAAACTGATGACGGTGTGTACCGAGAGCACCAGCGGTGTGGCCAGACCGGCGAGCAGCAGGGAGGCCGTTTCATAGCGCATCCAGTGGCGCACGGAACCGCGCCAACCGAGAGACAGAATGCCGTAGACATACTGTCCGAACTTGCTCGTCGCCCGATCGCGCATGGTGCCGAAGTCGGGAACGAGACCTACGTACCAGAACACAACCGAAATGGTGGCGTATGTGGAAACCGCGAAAACGTCCCAGAGCAGCGGAGAACGGAACTGCGGCCAGATATCCATCGAGTTGGGATACGGGAAGAGCCAATACCCCAGCCACGGCCGGCCTACGTGAATCAGCGGGAACATGCCGGCGCAGACCACGGCAAAGATGGTCATGGCTTCGGCGAATCGGTTAATAGAGTTACGCCACTGTTGCTTGAAGAGCAGCAGAATCGCGGAGATCAGGGTGCCGGCGTGGCCGATACCGATCCACCAGACGAAATTGATAATGGCGAAGCCCCAGCCAACGGGGATATCGAGGCCCCAGATGCCGACGCCTTTGAGGAACAGCCAGCCCACTGCCGTGATCAGCGCCAGGCAAATGGTGCTGCCCAGCATGAAGCCGAAGAACCACCCCATGGGCGTGTGCGGGGTGAGCACGATACGCGAAATGACCTCTGTCACCGATTTGAAGGTGTATCCGGGGGCAATAACCCGGAACTCGCCTGTCTTCGGATCCAGTTGCGGATCGCTTACGGGTAACTCTGGTTTGGTCGCCATGCTGCGCTAACCTTTCAGCTCTTCGCGGGCGCGTGCTCGATGCGCGCCTCGGCCAATTCCGGGTTGGGGTTGAAGACTTCCGCAATATAGGTGGTGCGGGGGCGGGTATTGAGATCCGCAAGCACGCCGTAGTTGCGCTGTTGTGCTTTCAGTTTGGCCACCTTGCTGGCGCGGTCGTTGATGTTGCCGAAGACGATCGCGCCTGTGGGGCATGCCTGCTGGCAGGCGGTCACTACTTCCCCATCACGGATGTCACGATTTTCTTTGTCTGCCGCAATCTTGGCAGCAACGATTCTCTGCGAGCAGTAGCTGCACTTTTCCATAACTCCGCGGCTGCGGACGGTTACGTCGGGGTTGCGCATCAGCTTGAGGCTCTCGGTCTCGTAATCGGAGTAGAGCAGGAAGTTGAAGCGGCGAACCTTGTAAGGGCAGTTGTTGGAGCAATAGCGGGTGCCGACGCAACGGTTATAAACCATCACGTTCAGACCTTCGGGCGAATGCACCGTAGCGCCTACCGGGCAAACCTGCTCACAAGGCGCGTTCTCACAGTGCTGGCAGTTCATTGGCTGGAAGTGAGCTCTGGGCGCATCGAGATCACCTTCGAAATAGGTGTCGATACGTAGCCACTGCATGATGCGGCCAGTTTGAGTATTGTGCCGGCCGACAACCGCGATGTTGTTTTCTGCGTAGCAGCTCACGACACAGGCATTGCAACCGACGCAGGAATTCATGTCGATCGCCATACCCCAGGCGTTCTTGTCGTATCGCCAGTTGGCAAACAGGCTGTCGTCCGGCTTCGGATCCTCTTCTTCGTGGGCGAAGTTCGGGTTCTCTTTGAACTCGTCGAGCGTGGCATAGCGAATAATGCCGCGCGTCATCGCCTCATTGCCTTCAAGCGAATGCGTGCCCGAGCCGTCGCCACCGGCAGCGAGCGAACGATGATCGGTGTAGTGGCTCTTGGTTACCGCGAACTCATAGGTATCGCCTGTCTTCTTGACCTCTGCGACGGGAGCAAAGAGAAGCGCCTTCGAAGTGCGGATGGCGTAGGCATTGAAGCCAAGGCCACCGGCCACGCGGCCACCGTTGCGGCGCCCGTAGCCGAGATACACCGTAATGGAGTCATCGGCGTGCCCCGGAACCGCCAACGCTGGAGCCATGACCGTGTTGCCATTCGACTTGATAGCAATGACGTCCTGCTCCGCCAGGCCCAGTTTCGCCAGCGTGCGATAACTCATCAGGGCAGCGTTATCCCACGACATGCTGGTTACCGGCTTGGGAACCTCCTGCAGCCAGCCCACGTTTGCAAAACGGCCGTCGTAGATATTGGGATCGGCGCGGAAGATGACCTCCACGGTTCCATCGAAGCCGCTTGAGGATGCAGCCGGCAAATTGCCCGCCTTGGCGGAGACCGTTTTCGGCTGGAAAGTTGTTCCCTCGATCATGCCGTCGTGCAAAATCTTGCGCCAGGCATGCTCGCCACCAGTCGAAAGATTCGCCTGCCACGTCTTGCGCACCGCATCGTAAGCCGAAACGTCAGGATCTTCGAGCATCGACTGGATGACATCGTGCGCCGACTTGCCGCCATACAGCGGATCGATCATCGGCTGGACGACAGTCGCGGTCCCGTCATAGGCACGTGTGTCTGACCAGTTCTCAAGGTAGTGGGTGCCGTTGATGTGCCATTCCGTCACCACGGCCGTCTCATTGAAATGCGAACCGAGATGAGCGGTCGTCTTCACGGCGCCCAGTACCTGTTCGAACTGCAGGTCGACGGGGGCGGTATAGACCGGGTTGGCATTCAGAATCACCAGCCAGTCGACTTTGCCCGCCTTGATGTCGTTGACCAGGCTGACAATATCGTCGCCCTGGATCGATGGCATGGGGTTTACTGTTTCGGTGTAGACAACCGTCTTGCCCACATTGCCAAGAGCCTGATTGATGGCGATCGCAGCGAGATGCACTGCCGGCGACTGCTGCTCACCGGGGATCACAACGCACTTGCCGCCATTTGCCTTCAAATCAGCCGCCAGCGCAGCGAGGAACTTCGCGGACGGTCCAGACAGAGAAGAAGCCGAACCTCCTGCTCCCACCGCGGCCGCCAGGGCAGAGGCAAAGGTGGCGATGTCGCTCGCTTTGAGCGCGAGACGATGCTCCGCCTTGAAACCAGTCGTGGTCGGAGTGCTTTCGACCGCGTACAACCGGTTCATGGTGGCTTCGCCTTCGGTCAGCTTGCGGCGGCTCGCAAAGTCAGAGGCCAGGCGCAAAAAGCCGGGATGGGTGATGCCGGAAAGGAAGTCGGCATCGAGAGAAACGATGACGTCGGCGGCCTGCAATTTGTACTGCGCATCGTAGTAATCGCCGAACGCTGTCTTCGACGCCGCATAGGCAGAGTCGCGGTTGATCGGGTCCCACTGCAGCCACTTGGCGTTGGGATAGGTTTTCTGAGCTGCCTTCCACTGCGCCGCCAAGGTGGGCGAAGTGACGGTGTCGCTCAGGATGTAGAGGCCCGTGCCGCCGGATGCCTTTTTGTCGGCCAGCATGGCGCGGAACGCGGCCTGGAAGGCCGCAAATTCCTTCACCTCACCGCGGAACAGCACCTTCTGCGAGCGATCTGGATCATAAAGATCGAGCAGCGAGCCCTGGGTCAGCGCATCGGACGAGCCGCGGTTGACAGGGTGATCGGGATTGCCGTCGAGCTTGATCGGCCGGTAGGCATCGCTCTTGACCAGCAGCGGCACTGCGCCCGTATTGAACGGCATCGCTGTAGCAAAGTAGACCGGGCGGCCCAGAATCAGATCTTCCGGCTGCTTTACGTAGGGATAGATCTCTTCATCGGGCTGCTTGGTGCAACCGGCGAGTCCGGCCAGCGCCATCGAGGCGCCCATGACCTTGAGAAAGCCGCGGCGTGAGACCGGGTCAATCCATTCGGCTGCCTGCGAGGGGAACTCACGCTGCACCATCTCGCGGAAGGCGGGCGTATCGGCCAGCTCATCCACGCTGCGCCAGTAGGTCTTGCCTGTCTGGCCGGCGATTTTGGCCCGAGCTTCGTCGAGCGTCATGGCCGCTTTCTTATGGCTTTTCGTGGTCTGGTTTTGCATGTTCGCTTCGCGTTTTCCGTGGTCGGCAGATTGCGTGGTCTTCAAGCTTTGCTCACTGAATCCTGTAGCACCCCTGGTCTCGCTCATCGGTGGCATGTCTCGCAACTGCTGAGCTCCTGGGGCGTGCGGATGTGGTACTGCTGCGTCAGGTATTTACCCAGCGAGTCCTGGTCGGTGTACTTCACGTATTGCAGGGTCGCGGGAAGCGCCGTGCCGGGCGCGTCGCTTACGGCTTGCCCGTGCAGCCCGGTGGGCAGCATGTTGAGTGAAGCCAACTGAGCCCCTGACTGGCTCGGGTCGGTCGTGGTGCAGCTCACGGTCTGGGCGGTGGGAACACCGTCTTTCAGGCCGGTCGACCCGCACCAAACTGGCTTGTCATGCGAGGGACCGTCCCATGCCATATTGTAAATCTCGCTCGTCGGGCGCAAATTCTTGCCCGGATCGCGATGGCAGTTGAGGCACCAGGCCATCTGCAGAGTGTTCTGCTGATACATCAACGGCATGAGATCGACGCGGCCATGGCAAGAAGAACAGCCGATGCCTTTATTCACGTGGATTTCATGGTTGAAGTAAACGTAGTCGGGAAGATCGTGGATCTTGATCCAGGGAATGGATTCACCCGTTGCCCAACTGGTGCGCACCGGTTGCAGCAACGCTGCATTGGTCCAGATCTGCGCATGGCAGTTCATGCAGGTTTTGGTCGGCGGAATACCTGCATAGCTCGACTTTTCAACCGAGGTGTGACAGTACTGGCACTGGAGTCCCAGCCCCATGACGTGATGCTTATGGCTGAACGGTACCGGCTGTTCTGCACGTTGTCCCTGCTTGGTCACCCACGGAGAACCCTGCAATTGATCCAGTGTCACTCCCAGGGCGATGACAATCAACCCTGTCAAGACCAGACTCGCGCGGGCTAGCGCGTTGGAACTCCGGTCGAAAATCTGCGCCATTGGTTGAGACCCTGCTTCCTCTTGTTGCTTGTTAAAAAGAAGGTTTTGCTACAGCTTTTGTGCGAAAAAAGGTAACTTCCATCTGGGACACAGGCCCGCGGGAAGGGCTCTTGTGCATCTTGCCTGGAAAGTTGAATATAGCAGCAAACGGAGGGGGGTAGGCAACCCCGGAGGTACCCCGGACGCATTTGTGACCGCAACGAAACTGCCTGCAGGGCAACGAAGCCCCGCAATCGACGCGGGTGTCCGCGAACAACAACAAGTTTGCCGCCAGTATCAAGGTTATTCACATTACGATAGTGCCTTATGATCGACGGTCTTCGCCCGGTTCGCTACGACACTGCACTGGCGCTTGAGCAGTTGGCTGCCGCTGACGCCAAGCTCGGCAAGCTCATCGAACGCGTCGGCCCATTCCAGCTGCGGGTGAAGAGCTCACACTCTCCGTTCGAGGCGCTGCTGGAGGCCATTCTGTACCAGCAACTGCATGCCAATGCCGCCCGGGCGATTCTCGGAAGACTCATGGCGCTATTTGGCGACATCCACCCACAACCGGAACAACTGCTTGCTGTTCCCGACGAGATGCTGCGCGCGGCGGGTCTCTCACGCGGAAAAATGCTGGCTTTGCGCGACCTTGCCGCTAAAACGATGGACGGTACGGTACCCACGCTGGCAGCCATCCGGCGTATGCCGGATGCAGAGATCGTAGAACGGCTTAGCCGCGTCCGCGGGATCGGCACCTGGACCGCCGAGATGCTGCTGATTTTTCGCCTGGGCCGGCCGGATGTCTTTCCAGCCACGGATTACGGCATTCGCAAGGGTTATCTGTTGACTTTCGGCAAGCCGAAACAGGGTGTACCCATCACCGCAGCCATGCTGCCCAAGCCTGAGCAGATGGAGCGGCGGGCAGCGCGGTGGAAGCCGTGGTCCTCGGTGGCCAGTTGGTATCTTTGGCGCGCTTGCGATTTGCAGTAGGGCTCGAAAAAAAACATGTCCTCAGGGGCTTTGTAGAACTGCAGATCTCTCCACTTCGCTCCCCCGGGATTTCCTGTTGAGGTTCGCGAAGTCAAACGTGCTTCATGCGGTTTTCCTCTAAGAGAAAACCGCACACGCGAATATCAGATTGGCGCAACGTCGCAGGAAATCCGGGTTCGCTCCGGTCGAGATGACAAAGGGGAGGGGCGCCACCTACCTCAGCATTTGTTTCGCGGGATGCAGGGCGCAGCCGACGGCTGCGCCCTGCGTTGCGAACGACGGGGGCTCATGGATTAGCCTGCCTGCGACTATCATGTCTGCATGTCCGATCAGACCGCGCCGGCGGCCCAATACATCTGCATCCACGGCCACTTCTATCAGCCGCCGCGCGAGAATCCCTGGCTCGAAACCGTCGAGACCGAGGACTCGGCCGCTCCCTATCACGATTGGAACGAACGCATCACGGCCGAATGCTATGCCCCCAACGGCGCCTCGCGCATCGTCAACGGCGAGAACCAGATCATCCGCATCATGAACAACTATTCGCGGATCAGCTTCAACTTCGGTCCCACGTTGCTCTCATGGCTCGAAGAAAATGCGCCGCGTACCTATCGCATGATTCGCGACGCCGACCAGCAAAGCATGGTGCGCTATGACGGGCATGGCTCGGCCCTGGCCCAGGTTTACAACCACGTCATCATGCCGCTGGCGATTACACGCGACCGTGTCACCCAGATTCGCTGGGGCATCGCCGATTTCCAGTACCGCTTCGGGCGAGCGCCCGAGGGCATGTGGCTTGCGGAAACAGCCGTAGATAACGAAACGCTCGACTTATTGGCGCAACATGGCATCCTCTTTACCATTCTGGCTCCTCACCAATGCGCCCGGGTTCGTGAGCGCACAGAATTATTACCTCAGCAACTGTCGCTCGCTGAATCGGAAGATACCCGCGAAAACGGTGCTTCCTGGACTCTGACGCCCAATGCCTCGGTATATCCGAACCATCCCTACCTGGTGCGGCTGAAAGAGGGGCGGAGCATCACGGTCTTTTTCTACAACGGTCCGGTTTCGCGCGCGATCGCCTTTGAAGGCGTACTTAACAACGGAGAAACCTTCGCCTGGCGGTTGGCGCGCGGGATGGACCCGGCCGACCCCGCGCCACAAATGGTTCACGTAGCCACTGACGGAGAGAGCTACGGTCACCACCACCGCCACGGAGAAATGGCCCTCTCCTACGCGCTGCGTTTTATCGAAGACACCCAGATGGCGCGCCTGACCAACTATGGCCATTTCCTGGCACAGTTCCCTCCCAGGTGGGAGGCGGAGATTGTGCAGGAGACCTCGTGGAGTTGCGCCCACGGCATCGAGCGGTGGCGTGCTGACTGTGGCTGCAACGGCGGACGCCAGGGCTGGAACCAACGCTGGCGCGCCCCATTGCGCGATGCTCTCGATTGGCTGCGCGACACCCTGACCCCGCTCACGGAAAAGACTGCTCGTGGACTCTTGAAGGATGTGTGGAGCGCGCGCGATGCCTACATCTCGGTCGTACTCAGCTCCAAAACGGCCCATGCAGCTGCGGCCGTTGAACAATTCTTCGCCGATCAGTCGGCGCGCGATCTCTCCATCGAAGAGCGCAAACTGATTCTCAAGATCATGGAGATGCAGCGCCATACGCAGCTCATGTACACGAGTTGTGGCTGGTTCTTCGACGATATCTCGGGCATCGAGACGGTGCAGATCATCGCCTATGCAGCGCGCGCGCTGCGGCTGGCGGCGGAGATTTTCGGACTGAATTGCGATTTGTTCGAATGGCAGTTTGTCGAGCGTCTGCGCCAGGCCAAAAGCAATACGGATGAATGGAAAGACGGCGGCGATATCTATCGGCGGCTGGTGAAACCGATGGAGGTAAACCTGGAGCAAGTGGCCGCGCACTACGCTATCTCGTCGGTCTTCAGCAGCTACCCCGAAGAAACCATCCTGTTCTGCTACTCGGTTCGTCGCCTGGACTACGAAATCGTGAACTCCGGGCGCGCACGCCTTGCTATCGGCCGTTGCCGCATTACCTCAACCCTGACAGAAGAGTCGGAAGAGGTTTCTTTTGCGGCGCTCCATTTTGGCGACCATAATGTAACCGCCGCTGTTGAGCGCTCCACGCCGCAGGATCTGCCCGCCTTCGAAGATCTGAAGAGAAAATGCAGCGCAGCCGTGATGCAGGCCAATCTGCCGGAAGTGGTTCGCTTGATCGATAGCTCCTTTGGCGGGAGTCCTTACTCGCTCGCATCCCTTTTCAAGGACGACCAACGCCGCATCCTGCGCTTCATCCTGAACACTACGCTGAGCGAAGTAGAGGACAGCGTGGTCAAGATTTACGAGGAACATGCTTCTTTGCTGCATTTTCTTAACGCTTCCGGACTGCCCAAGCCACCGGCTCTGACGATGGCTGCCGGTTTCGCGATCAACGCAGGATTGCGGCGCGCGCTGGAAGATGAACCCATTGAACTGGCGCGCGTGCGCTCGATGATTTCCCTGGCCAAGTCAGATGGTGTGGTGCTGGAAACACATGCACTGCGTTACCTTACCGATCAACGCATGAAGCGGGCCATGGTGGAACTGCAGGCCCGGCCGCTCGGCAACGGCGGACTTGACCACGCGCTTACCCTGGCGCGTACTTTGCGTGAATTACCTTTCGAATTGAATCTGTGGCAGGCACAAAATATCTGGTACGAGACGCTGATCCGGTCGGAACGCTTCCTGCTGGCAGTAGACGTGTCCGCCGCCGAGCGTTGGCGAGAGAACTTTCTAGAATTGGGGCGTCAGCTCTCGATTGCGGTAGAGCAGTTGGTCGTGGAGGAAGGCTCGTTGGCGGGACGCGGCTTGACGGCGCCGGTCTAGTCCTGGGCTAGTCCGCACTTCTCACAACTGCACCCATTAGCTGCGCCAGCGAAGGGTGACCGGGCCATCGATCGGGTGTTGCATGGGCCGGCCAGTCTCTTCCGATTCGAGGCGCGCTTTCTTCAGCGAGAAATACCACTTCGCCGGCCGATCCGCATCGTCAATCAGCATCAGGCCAGGATTGTATTTAAGTCCCTCGGCCTGCTGCACCATCGTCACCTGATCCTGACGCACAAAGCGCTCACCGAAAAATTTCGCTACCGCGGTCACGAAGGGCACGGCATAGAAAATATTCCACGCAGCAAACACATCAATACGTGAGTTTCCCGGCGTAGTCGGCGTGACCGTAGTAAGGCTGGAAAACCACTTCTTGCCGCAGCGTATGGTTTCATAGCGACGGTTGGGCAGCACAAAGTCGATCGTGGTCTCGATGGGCTCGCCGTACACGCCCAGCAATTTGTACGGCGCACTGTTCGCCGAAGGCGTATGCGCAGACATGCGAAAACCTTGCGGGATCGGTTCGAAGTCCTTTTCTTTTTCGTGGATGCTGTGGCGTGATCGCCACCACCAGGCCTGATGCACAAACGGCCCGTGCGCGGGGTCCATCAACCCGATGATGCCGTGGTCGATATTGCAAGGCAGCTCTGAGCTCAAATGCGCGCTGCGATAGCGGCCGCCAAATTTCGGTAATTCCGGCACGGGCACGAGCGCGTCCCTGGCTTCCACGCGCACGCGGCCGCTGCCCGGCTTGGGAACATAGACCCAGGCGTAACCGTCTCGTTCCTGGCAGGGAAAGGCGGTCGCATGAATGCGCCGGGGAAATGAATCCTGGCTGGTGAGCGAAGGAATCTCCATGCACTGACCCGACTCCGGCTCAAACACCCACCCGTGATACTTGCATGTGACCGCGTTGCCATCGAACCATCCACAGGAAAGGGGGATGCCTCGATGAGGGCAACTATCCCGCATCGCGAAGATGCTGCCGTCTTGCTTGCGCCCCAGCACCAGCGGGATGCCGAGCAAGAGGGCGGTCGACATCTTGCGCCCGCGCAACGCGTCGCTACGCATGGCCGGGTACCAGTCGTTGTAGATGAGCGACGTGTCCGGCCCGAGTAAATCGGTCGCCGGGATCAACGCCGGCCCTCGTCCTGCGGATGTGTCAGGCGCCATAGAACCTGCCCTTACTATATCGCCATAGGCCTGAAGTGCTGGAACAAGCGCGAAGGATGGGGACCCGAGTCTTTTCCTGAGGCCTAAGAGTAGGAGTTTGTTATCGCTACGCACATCGCGCCCTGTTCGCGGAAAAGCATCCTTGCGCTTGCCGGCCTCTGGCTCCTGCTTTACGCGAGCTATGCTCTTTTTCGTCCGCCGCTGCTCGACGATGCCGACTCAGTGCATGCCGAAGTAGCGCGGGAGATGATTTTACGTCACGACTGGGTGACTCTCTACGCCAATGGCATACGCTACCTGGAAAAGGCTCCGCTCATATACTGGAGCATGGCGGCAAGCTTCAGCATCTTTGGACCGCAGGATTGGGCCGCTCGGCTGCCTCTGGCTTTTGCTGCACTCGCGTTGTTTTTCGTGGTCTATCGAACTGGCTGCCGCATGTTTGCGTCCGAGATGGCCGGCTTTTATGCAGCGCTCATTCTGCTCTCTTCGTTTGGCATTTTTATCTACACGCGCATCATCATTCCCGATGTGATGGTCTGCCTTTGGCTCAGCCTGTCCATGCTGCTGTTCTGGACGTCTCTCCGTGAAGCCCAGCCGTCACGCGCCACGGCGTGGGGTTTTGCTGCGGCGTGTGCTCTTAACGTGCTTACCAAAGGGCTTATCGGGATTGTCTTCCCTCTCGGGATTGTCTTCGTATTTCTGGCGCTCCATGGAAATCTGCGCCACCTGCGACGCTGGTACCCAGCTTCCAGCGTGCTGATTTTTCTGCTGATCGCGGCGCCCTGGCATCTTGCAGCGGGCATCGCCAATCCGTCGCAGGGTCATCCCCTCGGCACCATGCCCACCCAGGGAAATGTGCACGGATTCTTCTGGTTCTACTTCATCAACGAACACCTGCTGCGCTACCTCAACCTTCGCGTTCCGCGAGACTATGACACGGTTCCGTTGCTGCTTTTCTGGGGTCTGTTGATCGTTTGGCTCATGCCCTGGATCGCATTCGTGTTCAACGCGCTGGGCGGTATTCGTGTGAGGGCGTTGAGGCGGATACCGCTGCGGCTACCACTACAGGCACAAGGCTGGAACCTGCTCGCTCTCTGGGCTGCTTGCGTGATGCTTTTCTTCAGCTTCTCTACGCGTCAGGAATACTATGCGCTGCCTGCGCTGCCACCCCTCGCGTTGATGATTGGCGCCTGGCTGGCGCAGGAGGAGCTATGCCCAGCCCGCGATCCTCGCCGCATCGCGGGCCGGCGTATTGCCATCGTTCTCTTCGTTTTAGGCATTGCGGGTTCCCTGGCCGCGGCATTTCTGGCCGTTCACGCGCAAGCACCGGCGCCAGGCGTTGACATCGCCACACTGCTCACGCAAAACCCTGGAGACTACGCGCTCTCGCTGGGGCATTTTCTCGATTTGAGTGGAAGGACCATGGGCATCTTTCGCATCCCGCTCATGCTGACTGCGATTGCGTTGGCGGTAGGCGCTTTGCTCAACATGATCTTGCGATCCATCCACATGGTGCGGATGGGAAACTATGCGCTCACTGGCATGATGGTGATCTTCCTGATCGCGGCACACATGGCCCTGGCCACCTTTTCACCTGTGCTCTCATCGAAGGCCCTGGCGGATGCGATTCAACCACGGTTACATCGTCACGATGTTGTTGAGATCAACGGTGAGTATGAGGCCGGGTCTACACTCGGCTTCTATTTGAGGCGGCAGGTACGTATTCTCAATGGCCGTTCCTCAAATCTTTGGTACGGCTCATTTTTCGATGATGCGCCGCATTTGTTCGATGACGATGCCTCTTTCCGTAGGCTTTGGAGCAGCCAACAACGAGTGTTTCTGTGGACGCCACTCGATCAGGTTCCCGCTCTGCCGGGATCCGCTTATGTGATCGCGCGGAGCGGGGGAAAGGAAATACTCAGCAATCAGCAGTAATACTTTTGCCGAAGGCCCGTCCGTGACTTCACCGCAGGCTCTCAGCTATACCGTGGTGAGGCGACTCATCTTGCCGTCTTTGAGTGAGAAGCGCTGGCCGCGCCATGCGACCGTGTTGCCAGCGAAACTCCAAATCCAGATACCCAGGGCTACTACGTCGCGCGCGGGCAGCAACCATAGGTCGCGCAGTACCTGGCGGTCTCCCAATACGCCAACACCGACGGAGAGGGCCAGAGCTACGCGCGCCAGCAACGTGATGCTGAAGAGTGCAAGGCTGCTCAGGCTTGCGCCCGAAGCAATCAGATTGAAGATGGCCCATGGAAGTCCGTAGGTAAAGACCATGCCGGTGTAGCCGAGCTTTCTGGAAAAACGCGTGCTGCGGCTCCAGCGAATCTGGTGGGCCAGAAACTGATCGAATCGATACGCCGGCAGAAAGGTCTCGACCACCTCACCGCTCAAGGCAACTTCAAAGCCGTTCTTCGCTACGCGCGCGCCTAGTTCGTAGTCGTCTGCCAGGTAGTCGACCAGCGGCTGCAGGCCGCCGATGGCCTCCAGCGCATCGCGCGAGACCGCCAGGGTCGAGCCCAGTCCAAAGCGAATGCCGTCTTCAATTTGCCTTGCGGTCAGCACGCCGGCGATAAAGTCGGTGGAAATGCCCAGAGCTTCCATGCGCGAGCCCATCGTCAACTGGGCGTTGCCGCGGTAGAGCGCGGTGACCAGGCCCACCCGTCCTCCCCGCCGCTTGGGCAAACGAAAACAACCCATAATTCTCCGCAGGTACTGCGGAGAAACCTTAATGTCACTGTCATTGATGAGAATGGAGTCATGCTGCGCGTGGCCCAGCATCTGCACCAGGTTGCTGACCTTGCCATTGGTCCCGAGCAATTCAGGACACAGCACCAGGCGGATGGTACGCTCGGGAAACTCTGCCTTGAGTTTTTCAATCGCGGCCACGGCGGGATCGGCCATGTTGTTGACGCCAAACAGAATCTCGTACGGGCCCTGATAGTCCTGCAGGCAGTGGCTGGTAAAGCTCGCGTACATCTCCGGGTCAAGCCCCTTGACCGGCTTCAGGATGCTGACTCCCGGCTGATAGTCGGGCAGGGGCCGGCGCAACTGATGCTGGAAGGCGCGCGCGCTCCACAGCGCCAGCAGGTAATAACCCAGGCCGGCAAAGCTGAGAATGGTCGTGACTGCTGCAACGACAATTGGCAACATGAGAGGCTGTCTTAGTTTAGCTGACGGTTGCCAACGGTCTACTCGTAGCGCAGAGCAATGATGGGATCGAGCGAGGCTGCCTTCCAGGCAGGATAGATGCCGAAGAGAAGCCCTATCGCGCACGAGACGACAAACGCGACGGTCGACCAGGCGAAGGACATGGAAGCCGGCAGCACCGATCCCAGGATCAATTTGAGCAAGCCGGTCAGCAGACCGCCTGCGAGGATGCCGACCACGCCGCCCAGGGCGCACAGCGTGACCGCTTCGAGAGTGAATTGAAACATGATGTTCTTGCGCGTGGCGCCCAGCGCCTTGCGCACGCCAATCTCTCGCGTGCGTTCGGTCACGCTGACCAGCATGATGTTCATAACCCCGACACCACCCACCATCAAGCCGACGCTGGCAACCCCGACCAGAAAGATGAACAAGCTGCCGGTGAGCTGATTCCACAACTGAAGCAAGGCATCGGAGCTGAAGATTGCAAAGTTATCCGGCTGGTCTGACCGGACCTTGCGGCGCCGGCGCAATAACTCACGGATTTCATCTTCCACGGCGATTTTGTTCTTGGGATCGTCGTACTTCACGCTGATCCAGTGATCGAGGATTTCGGGATGAATCTTGTGGAAGGTAATGGTGGGGAAATGGGCAGAGTTGTCCTCAGGATTCTTGCCTCCGCCAAAGATCTGTTTCTGCGGAGCAAATACGCCAACCACAGTGAACACATCCCCACTAATCTGCACTTCTTTCCCTATAGCTGAATCATTGCCAAATAATTCCTGGGCCGCGTCTGACCCCAGAACGACGACGTTTGCTCCTCGCTGTGCCTCCTGAGGGGTGAAGTAGCGCCCCTGCGTGAGATCGAGTTCATAGACCTCCGGCTGATCTTCAGACTCTCCCTGCAAAACGGTGTTCTGTACTTTGTGGCTCCCGTACTTGACGGAAAAACTCCCTTGTTGGCCGTTTGGCGACCGGTATTGCTGGGAAGCATCGACCGCGATCACATGGGGCAGCACTTTCATCGCCTCACCATCGTCATAGGTCAACTGCTTTCGGGCCAGCATCTCTGAAGTCGGCCTTGAACCGAAGACGGGAAAGCGAAAGACCCAATAGACATTCGATCCCAAAGACTTGATCAGGCCATTTACGTTGCCCGTAAGACCGTTGATGACCGAGGAGATCAGGATGACGGTGGTGACACCGATCATGATGCCGAGCATGGTCAGGCCAGAGCGCAGCTTGTTGGTGCGCAGCGTGTCCATCGCCATCCGGATGGCTTCGTTCGAGTCAGCGAGTGTCGTCATTCATAACTCCGAGCGCAAAGCGACAATGGGATCGAGCATCGAAGCCTTGCGCGCCGGGTAAACTCCAAAAAAAATGCCAACCGCCGTGGCCACAAAAAGCCCCAGAGCAACCGACCAAAGCTGGATCTCCGAAGGAAAACCGATGACCAGGGTGATGGTTTTGGCGAAGATCGCGCCCGCTATGACGCCGATGAGGCCGCCCACCAGCGACATGGTGGCCGATTCGATCAGGAACTGCAGCAGGACATCACCCCGCCGCGCACCCAGCGCCTTGCGTACGCCAATCTCCCGCGTGCGCTCACTCACGCTGACCAGCATGATGTTCATAATGACGATGCCCCCCACCACGAGCGAAATGGCGGCAAGGGAAACAAACACTGCCGAAAAGCTGGAGCTGATGCTCTGCCAGATGCCGACAAACGTGCTGTTGGTATCGACAGAGAAACTGTCTTCCGCCCCTGGCCGGTCGTGACGATGCGCGCGCAGAATGGTTCGCATTTCACCCACCGCAAGCTCCAGCGGATCTCCCACTCCATTAGCCCGCGCGTAAAGGGTCAGGCTGCGGTTAGAGCCGTAGTTATCCAGAAATGTCGTCAAGGGAATCGCCACCCAGTTGTCCTGGCTTTGCCCCAGCGTTTTGCCCTTGCGCTCGCCCACGCCGATCACCGTAAATTGCGTGCCGTTGACGCGGATCTCTTTGCCAATGGGATCGATCGACCCCATCTGGTTGTCGACAATATCGGGACCGATGATGGCCACCTTGCTGTTGTGTTCCTCATCGGCAGGCACAAATCCGCGGCCGTGATCGATATCGATGTTGTAGATAGGGGGCATGGTCCAGGTCCAGCCGCGCACCTGCGTGTCATCGCTGGAGTGGCTGTTATAGACCACCTTGCCCGTGGTGGTGGCCATGGCGCCGGTGCTGGCGCAATCTTTGCACTTTTCGGCGAGCTCACGGTAGTCGTCGAGCTTCAGATCTTTGCGCTTCTGATATTTGTTGAACTCTTCATCGCTGAACACAACGGACGGCTGTTTCGAAGCGGTAAAGACATCTGCTCCATAGCCATAGACCTTGGTGGCGACAAACTTATTGGCGCCGTTGACCAGGGTGATCACCATGATGACGGCAGCCACACCGATCATGACCCCCAGCAGGGTGAGGATCGAGCGCAGTTTGTTCGCCCACAAGGACTGCAGCGCGATTTTGACTGCTTCGGTGAATTCCATAGCCGGCCACCTGATTGTACGAGTGTAGATGCACCGCAGGTTCCCTTGTAACAAAACCAAAGCGGCGCATGCCGAGGCCACTCGCCAGCGGGGCCATGGGGCGCCCGCTGATTTTGTTGTTGGGACAGGTCTAAAAAGCGGAGGCCCCGCACCCCTGGTAAGAGGCGCGGGGCCGCGTTTGCAAGTGGCCTGTAAGCCGAATTCTGTCGAGGACGATCATTCCTCTAGGCGACGCATTACTACGCCGCTCAAGCGACCTACCCGGAGGTTTCCCGCCGTCTCAGCGAGCTGAGATCGGAACCCGGGTTGGCGCGCCGGGCCGGCACGCATCCGCGGCCCGGGTCTGGCCGACGGATTCCCTCCCTATTTGGTCTTGCTCCGTGTGGGGTTTACCCTGCCACCGTCTTTACAGACGGCGCGGTGCGCTCTTACCGCACCTTTTCACCCTTACCGCGGGCGGTGAAGCCCGAGGCGGTATGTTCTCTGTGGCACTGGCCGTCTTTGAGCCTTGACGCTCAAATCCCGGACGTTATCCGGCACACTGCCCCGCGGAGTTCGGACTTTCCTCTCCCGAAGCGCGTAAACGCTTCAGCAGCGATCGCCCAGCTCACCTGCACCTTCCATGCTAGTGCATATAGAAGAAGTTTGTATCGGGCGCATCCCAAGACGAAGCAACGGGCGCCCCTGGATACTCGTTCTTGGGGGCGCCCGTTGCTTCCAGAAATTTTCGCGTTAGTTTTTTGCGGCGGAGATGACGAGCGTGATCTGGGGCAACGTTGGCGGCACGGTGGTGTTGGCTCCAGTGGACGATTGCGCTTCGATCGTCACGGTGTAATTCCCTGCAGGGCTGCCCGTATTAGGCGGGGGACCGTGATTCAGATAATTATAACGCTGAGCACACGACGTCATGCCCACGATGCAGGTAAACGCCAGCATACCCAATGCCAGATTGCGCAAGCCCCGGCGATTGCGGGCACCCAACCCGGCAAGCCCGAACAACAGCGGGAAAACAAAGACGTAGCTGGGCATGCCAGCGTCCTCACCGCCGCGCAGCGAACCGGTTTTCGTGGGTGAGAGGGTTTGAATCTGCATCACGCTGGTCCCAGGAGTACAGGTCTGGGCACCGCCGATGCCGGTGGTGCAACTGGCCGGCACGCTCACAGGAGTAAAGCTGCAGGTGGTATTGATCGGCAGGCCACTGCAGGTAAGGCTCACGTAGGAATTGAAGCCATTGTTCGGAGTCACCGTCACGACTGAGCTCGCAAAGCCGCCAACCGTGGCGTTCAGAGACGTGGGTGAGGCTGCCACGGTGAATCCAGGAACGGTGCTGGCGTCGTTCGCATGCACCTGCTGCACATTCGACGTCGAGGCTACGAACGTTTCATGCCCCTGGTACACGGCGACCACTTCGTGATTGCCGGCAGGCAGGTTGTCCGTCTGCAGCGTTGCGTTTCCTTCGCTATCGAGAAAGGCCGACCCAAGATCCGAGCTGGCATCCGAACCGCGACCTGACTGTTCCGCGCGGAAGGTCACGACACCCGAAGGGGCAACGCCCTCATTCGGAGCTTCGACATGGGCCGTGAGCGTAGCCCGGGTGCGTGGACCCTTGCTCTCCGTGGCAGCCGTCAAAGTGGTCCGGGTGGCTGCCGTGCTCTCTGCTGCGACTGCGGACCGCGTCCAACTCGCTCCGGCCATGCCCAGAAACACCATGCACCAACCGATGGTGCGCATCCCTCGCTTTGTGTTAACCACCCTGCCCATGCTCAACCGCACATTCATTCTTTGAATCTCTGCTCTCTTTGGCTCTGGCTCTTGGAATTCGTTCCAAGTCTCTCCCTGCCGGAGGGACAAACTTTTCCATGGTGTTGACTTAATGACCCATTGTATCTGGGGAAACCACATCGCGGACGCTTTCAAGGTGTCTGCTCACCCCGCGCGGCCTCAATCAGACCTTCCGCCTGGGCGCAAAGGGCAGGGTCGTCGCCCAAACCATGGAGCCAGCGGACGTGTGGCTCGCGGCGAAACCAGGTGAGCTGGCGCTTGGCATAGTTGCGATGCCCCTGACTGGCGGCGGCGATGGCCTGCTCCAGTGTGAGCGTCCCGGAAAGGTGCTGCAACGCCTGGCGGTAGCCGAGTGAGTCCAGCGCCGGCGCCGGACCATAGCGGGCCATCAGTTCTCGCGTCTCGAGGATCAGCCCCTGAGCAAACATGGCGCTCGCCCGCGCATTGATGCGTTGATAGAGTCGCCCGCGCTCGGGATCGAGGCCAAGGCGCAATATGTGGTAACCGGTCAGGGCGTCTCGCCCAGCGTTCCAGACCTGCGACATGGGCTGCGCTGCAGCCAGAGTCACCTCGATGGCCCGGATCGTCTTGGGAACGTCGTTCGCGTGGATGCGGGCCGCCGAGGCCGGATCGAGGCGCCGCAGAATGCGATGCAGGTAGAGCGCGCCCAGGTTTTCCGCCTTGCCCGCCAGGCGCTCGCGCAAGGCCGCCGACCGCCTGGGACCGGGAAACAAGCCTTGTAGCAGCGCGCGGAGATAGAGACCGGTGCCACCGGTCACGATCGGCAGCCGACCGCGGCCCACGATGCCGGCAATGGCCGCGCGGGCGTCGCGGGCATAGTCCCCAGCGCTGTAGAACGAATCCGGAGTAACAACATCAAGCAGATGATGGGGCACGAGTTTCCGCTGTTCCGCAGAGGGCTTGGCGGACCCTATCTCCAGGCCAGCGTAGACCGCTACGGAGTCGCAACTGACAATTTCGCCATCGAAGCGCTGGGCCAGAGCCATGGACAGGGCAGTCTTGCCACTGCCGGTCGGGCCCAGAATCACGACCAGCAAAGGCTCTTGGCCTACCAAACTCTCCACCATCCGGGAGGGAATACCTCGCGCATCGAGGAACGGCTCAGGCCGGCGGCCAGAAGGATGGCCGCAACCAGCAACAGACCGTAAATTTGGCGCTTGCGGAGTTCAGGATCAGACGTCACAAGGATGCTCTGCGATCGACGCACTTAGCGAATTTTGTCTGGGTCGGTGTTGTAGTAAAAGCCGAAGCGCAGCTCCAAAAAAGACCCTTTGAATTCTTTGGGCAGTCTGGGATACGGCGATGCACCGACGATACCGCCCCATGCGGCGCGGTCGAGCGAGACATCGCCGGATGGGAATTCCAAAATCATCTCTTTTACGCTGCCGTCAGGATAGATCTTGAATCGGACCCCAACGCGGCCCTGCTTATCGAGGGGCGGGCGCGCGGATTCCGGGATGATGGGGAGCCAACTGCGATAGGTCGCACCGATCACCCGCTTCATGTAGGGGCCAAAATCGACTCCCATGGTGTCGCTCAGGATGTCGACACCAGCCTGCATGGCTTGGTGCTCAGACGGTGCGTTCTGTCCGTAGTCACCCGACCCACCGCCCCGCGCGGCGTTCCGTTCCGCCTGGCGAATGGCTTCGCCCGCGGTCTGCGGACCGGTGTCGAAGCTGGGCCGGGCGGCAGGCGTTGGGGCCGGCTTAGGCTCATTCAACAGCGACTGCTGGTTTGCCGGCGGCGGAGGCGGAGTTGCCGGCTGGGCCTGAGCCTGCTGCGCAGGCGGTTGCTGGGCCGGCGGTTGGGGAGCGGGTGGCTGGGGCGTCGGCTGAGGAGCCACAGGCTGTGGCGGACCTGCCCGCTTCATTGCCTCCAACTGCTGCAGGGTTTTGCGATCAAGCGTCGGTTTGGCCGATTGTGCGACACGGTTCTTGTCGGACATCGGGGCTTGCTGCCTGGGCTTCGCCTGCTTCTCTAAATCAGGCGGCAGATTCAGAAAGGTCAGGTCTTTCTGCTTGTTGTTCGGGTTGACGACATGTGGCTGATGGGAGCGAAACTTTGGCCCGTAAAACAGGAACCAGAAAAGAAACAAGTGGGCGATGAAAGAGATCCAGATGCCTTCTCTTCGCCTGGCACGAGAGCGCTCGTCTTCCAGCCTGTCAATCAGGTGTAGGAGTTCATCAGGTTCCAGCTCCTCGTAGCGCGAGCGCTTACGCTTGAAAAACGGCTCCGGCGCACGGCCGGGAGGGCTGGTTGGAACTTCGGTTGTGGGCATCGGGCGGCGGTTAAGGTGCGTTGCAGTCCGGAAAAACCAACCGGAGAGAAACATCGCACATCCTAATATTCTCTCACTCTTTCCAATGGTCTCGGGCTGAGGCTTTGACGAAGAACCCTTACAATCGTTTCAGGATATGATGCGCGCCGCTGTTATTACCGTGAGCGACTCCTGCTTTCGGGGAGAGCGGGTGGACGTCTCCGGCCCGGCGGTTGCCGAGTTGCTGCAGACAAACGACTTCCGCGTCATTAGCCACCTCGTCGTTCCAGACGATGAGCGAGAAATTGAGGACGCGTTGCGCCAGCAATGTGAAGTCGCCGATCTGGTCGTAACCACGGGCGGAACCGGCATAGCGCCGCGCGACGTGACGCCTGAGGCGACGCGGGCCGTCTGCGACCGCCTATTAGACGGCTTTGCGGAACTAATGCGCAGTGAAGGCAGAAAACAGACGCCTTTCGCGTCGTTGAGCCGCGCCGTTGCAGGTGCCAGAGGCCGGTCGCTGATCGTGAATCTGCCCGGAAGCCCGCGCGGGGCAAGGAGTTCTCTCGAAACGGTGCTTCCTTTGATTCCACACGCTTTGGAACTACTTCAAGGGGTTACGGCCCATCACGATGAGGGTGGACCGGTCGCGGCCGGTTTGCGCCCGCGGGGCAAGGCTTGAAGAAACTCCTCCATCTCTTCGACCAATACAAGATCTGGCTGCTGGCATTGTTGAAACCCCTTGGCGTCTGGGGTCTGGGCGGGCTGGCCTTTGTGGATGCCGCGGCTATTCCGGTGCCCATGGACCTCATCCTTGCGACCTACGTTTGGGCGGATCAGAAGCACTTTTATCTCTACGTTCTGATGGCCGCGGCAGGCTCGGCCCTGGGGGGCTTGGTTCCGTTTCTCCTGGGACGAGCGGGCGGCGAGATCTTCCTGATGAAACGCGTGGACCGCAACCGCTACGAGCAGATGAGAAACCGGTTCGAGAATCAGGAATTTCTGGCCATGATGATTCCGTCGATCCTGCCGCCACCCACGCCGTGGAAACTCTTCGTCTTCGCAGCCGGGGTCTTTGAAATGAAGGTCAGTGCTTTTCTGCTGTCCGTGCTCGCAGGCAGGGTGATCCGCTTCACCATCACCGCCATTCTGACCATCATGTACGGGCCACAAATCGTGCACGTCGCCGAGGAATTGGCCACGAGGCACCGGGTTGCTCTGTTGGCGGGGCTGGGGGTCCTGTTCGCGCTGTTGATGTATTGGGTGTGGCGCAAGATGCGCGCCTGGCGGCTCAAAAACGGTGAGACGGGTGGGGAATGGAATGGCGTTTCCGAGCCGTGATACATCTCCCGTGAAGCCTATGCAGTGTTCTATCCCAGTCTTACTTGCTTATCCCACCCTTCGCATGGTGTGGTTCCGAAGCTGAATAAGAATCTACTTTTTCATCTCGGGCGCTGTTTGCAGGCGGCCGTTCATCACCATGGCGTCGATTTTTCCATCGGGATCGAGATATATCCACGCCATCAGGGCGATGCTGGCTCCGGTTTTTTTGCGAAAGAGGACAGGGTAGGAAAATCGCAGGTCGCGGAACTGGACCGCAGTATCCAGAGGCTGAGGCGAGAGGTCGTTGGATGCAACCAGGTTGGCGCGTCCCCGGTCAGTGACAACAGGGAACCCGGCCCACCCCAAATACACGCGGCCCAGCCAGGACTGTTTGGCGGCAACGACGGCCGGGGTCACGGGCGGCTTGAAGATGACGTCGTCGTGCTCGCTGGTGTCGATTGTCTCCGCCCACGTGTTCACCGAACCGGTCTGATAATAGTCAGCGGTCTCTGCAATGGCATACCAGTGAAAAGGATTGACGGGATAGGGTTCTGCTCCTGCGCGCAGCATCGGCTGCTCGCCAAACCGGGTCTGGCTCATCATCGCAAGCGCCCGATGGTGTTCGACGGCACGCACGCCCAGATCGATTCCAGCCAGCAAGAGAGCGGCGATCGCCCATCCTCTCCCGCGGAATTGCGTGCTACCAGCGCCCATTTCACGGTCGGCTAGTCCGAGAAGGCCCGGAATGATCAAAGCAAGGAGCAGAGCACCGAAGATGACGGGCTCAAGCAGAAAGGCAATATCTCCCGAGTACCAGCGAGGACTGAAGGGAAACAGCGGGCGGACGCCGTAGTTGTTTGTCCAGTCGAGAGCGATATGGCTCAACACCGCGAGGCAGGAAAAAAGCCATAACAATGCCCAGCGGGGCGCGAGGGCCGGTTTTGTCTTCCTGCTGCGATGCCAAAGCCAAACAAACCCGGTCACTGCTAGCGCTACAAAGGGCGCGCCAAGCAACGTATGGGTGATGCCGCGGTGATGCGCAAATTCATCGACCGGCCCGCGGAAGCGCCATAGCATATCGAGATCGGGTGCTTCGGCCGCAAGCGTCATAGCCAGCGTTGCATAGGCCGTCTTGCGATTGAGTCCGGAACGGGACAGGCATGCGCCGGTGAGAAAATGCGTGACTGGTTCCATAGATGAGAGAAAGTATCGCAGTTTTGCTGCGGTTTCCCTGCTACGAATCTCGGTGCGCCATAGCAGGAGGACGCTTTTGTGCCTGCTATGGGAGGATTCTGTCTCTTCTGGGAAAGAGGGGAAAGAGCGGTGTTTCTATAATGGGTGCGTATGGCTGCATCTCAACCAGGTAGCGCGGAAAAACGCATCGGCGAGCTGCGCGACGAACTCCGTCATCACGAATACCAGTACTACGTGATGGACACGCCTGAAATCTCAGACGCGGACTATGACGTGCTGATGAGTGAACTGCGTGCACTCGAAGCAAGCCATCCAGAACTGTTGACACCCGACTCGCCCAGCCAGCGCGTGGGCGGAAAGCCGAAAGAGGGTTTCGCCAAGGTAGACCACTCGCGGCCCATGCTTTCGCTCGACAACGTCAACAGCGAGCAGGAGCTGAGCGATTGGGAACGGCGGGTGCAAACCAGTTTGGGTAGCGCGGAAGCGAGCTACGTGGCCGAGTTCAAAATGGATGGCGTTTCGCTGGCTCTGCAATATGAAGCCGGGCCGGCGGGGACAGCTCTGTTGCAGCGCGCTTTGACACGCGGTGATGGAGTGACCGGCGAGGACGTAACCACCAATGTCCGTACCATTCGATCTGTACCTTTAGTGGTTTCAAAAGATCGCCTGCAGCGCGCGAAACTACCGCAAAACTTCGAAGTGCGGGGAGAAGTGATTCTTCCCGATGAAGCCTTCTTCAGGATGAATCGGGAACGCGAAGAGCAGGGGCTTACACCCGCGGCGAACCCGCGCAACGCGGCCGCGGGAACGATTCGGACACTCGAGCCCAATATCGTGGCCCAGCGGCGGCTGGACTTCTACGCCTATCTCGCCCTCGAGAAAGGTGAGAGCGCTTTCGCTGAGCAGTGGGCGGCCCTCGACGCGTTGATGAGCGCAGGATTCCGTGTGAATCCAAACCGCAAGCACGTAAAAACGCTCGATGAACTACTCGCATTTGCTGCCCGGGCTGAGGAGCTACGCGCAAACCTGGGGTACGAAATCGACGGCGTTGTCATCAAAGTGAACCAGACCGCCTTGCAGAGACGGCTGGGCTACACGGGGCGCGCGCCACGCTGGGCCGTGGCCTATAAATTTACCGCTCGCTCGGGCGTGACGAAGATTGAAGACATCATGGTGCAGGTGGGCCGCACAGGCAAATTAACCCCGGTCGCCATACTGCAGCCCGTGCTGATCGGCGGCACGACGGTGAGCCGGGCCACGCTCCATAATGCCGGCGAGATTGCGCGGCTTGGAGTGAAGATTGGCGACTCGGTCAGCGTCGAGCGCGGCGGCGATGTAATCCCCAAGATCGTCGCGGTGGTGGCTCACAGCGGGGAAAAGGAGTTTGTGTTTCCCGCACTCTGCCCCGTTTGCAAAAGCGAGGTGGTACGTGACGAGGGCGAAGCGGATTATCGCTGCATCAATGTGGACTGTCCCGCGCGGCTCAAGGAGAGCATCCTTCATTTTGCTTCACGCAAGGTAATGAATATCGAGGGACTGGGCGATGCACTGGTTTCGCAACTACTGGAGCGGCAAATGCTCACCAGTGTCGCGGGTATCTACTCCCTGGACGAAGAAAAGCTACTGCAGCTGGATCGTATTGGGGAAAAAACCGCGCAGAACCTGCTGACCGAGATCGAGAACTCAAAGAAATTGCCGCTCAACCGCGTTCTTTTTGCCCTGGGGATTCGCTTTGTCGGTGAACGAACCGCGCAGCTACTGTCTGAGTCGTTTGGATCGATGGATGCGCTCATGGAGGCCACGGGAGAGCAACTGGAGGCGGTGGATGAGGTAGGACCGCGTGTGGCGCAGGCCATTCAGGAGTTCTTTGCCGAGGAAAAAAACCGGGCGCTGGTGGAGAAGCTGCGCCAGGCAGGCTTGACCTTTACCGCCGAGAAGAAGCAGAAGTCATCGCAGTTGGCGGGGCTGACGTTTGTACTCACGGGTACCATGCCCGACCTTACGCGTGAAGATGCGAAGGCGCGGATCGAAGCCGCAGGTGGACGGGTTTCCGGCTCGGTGAGCAAGAAGACCAGCTATGTGGTGACCGGAGAAGATGCGGGATCGAAGCTCGAGAAAGCTCGTGAGCTGAAACTACCGGTGATTGGGCAGGCTGAACTGCTGGAGATGTTGGGCTGAGGTAGGTCCCACTGCTTAAAGTGCCAACGGCACCCAGGATTTCATCCCAGCTAATTTAGCGAATAGTTTTGCGGGGGGGCAGTCTACTACCCTCTCTGGCGCGTTCTTTGCGCCAGATGCATCGGTGTTTATGAGAGATGCAGGCTATCCCTTGGGAGCGAAGTATCCCTTTTTCGCCCGGACCAAGAAGCGGCGGTCGAGCGCTACCAGGTAAATCGATCGAAAGGCTCCATCCAGCTTGAAGTCCGCAGGGCGGTAGGCCAATTGGTACTGGCTACGCAGTTCTTCTTCAATATCGTGGAAGCTCCCTGACATATCTTCAATACGCTTGGGGAAGAATGCGATGCCGCCCGTGGCTTCGGACATTTTCTTAAGCACATCGTCGCCACGATCGCGGCTAGGGCTGACGTTGGTGCTGATCGCATAAACGATGGTCTCGGCGCGCTGGCACATCTTGATGGCATCGTCAGGATAGGCGCGGCTCTGATTGTCGTCTCCGTCGGAAATTACGATGAGCGCCTTGCGCACCGACCCCAATTGCGAGCTGGGCGCTTTCAGCAGTTGATCCTTGCAGGCCGTGTAGACTGCATCGAAGAGAGCGGTGCCGCCGCCCGGGCGCAGCTTGGTGATACCGGCCTCGAGTTTGTCCTGGTCGTTGGTGTAGTTCTGGGTGACGTACGATGTGACGTCAAAGCCCATCGTGAACGCAAGGTCAGATTGCGGCCGAACCACCTGCTGCAGAAACTGAACGGCCGCGCTTTGTTCAAACTCAAAGCGTTGCCGGATCGAGGTGCTGGCATCGATCATGATGCCGACCCGCAGCGGAAGATTCGTTTGCTGCGTGAAATTAAAAACCTGGGACGGCGCTCTCTGGTTATCCAGCAGGGCAAAATCACGCTGCTGCAGGTTTTGAATGAATTTGCCGTGCTTGTCGGTGACCGTGAAAATCAGGTTCACCTCATTCACGTTGGTTCGAATGGTGAAATTGCCATCATCCTTCCCGTTGGCTACCTGGCCACCGTTCGGAGCCTGGGGCACGGAAGCGAGCGAGCCGGCCGGTGCTGGATCGGAGTCAGGCGGGGCCGGCGGGGCGATGGCTTGTGCAGGCCGGGCAGGCGGCGCCACTGCCTGCGCCCGAGCAGGAGGTACCGTCAGGAGAGTTGGCAGCAATAGGAACAGCACCCCGAACACGGTCGCTGCGCTGTGGCGTGGGGGAGAATTCAATGAGGCCATAAGAACCTCTCTTATTCTAGAGCATTGCATTCTCGGCACCTTGATCCATCCTTCGCCCCGTACATCGTTTGACCACACTATCGACCCTCACACTTCCCCAGTTTTTTGACGCTCAGCGTGAAAATCGGCTCATCACCTGTTCATCTCTCTAATTTTGCCTGTTAACGGCAAACTCTCCAATCACCCCTCAGAGGCATCGACGGGATCGAATCGAGGCCCAAGCTGCGCCATGAAGTCCTTGAGGTCAGCAGGCAGATTGGAAACCAGAGTGAGGCGCTCACCCGTCACCGGGTGAGGAAATTCCAGCTCTGCAGCGTGCAGGAAATTACGAGGCAAGGCCAGCCGCGGCAGATGGGCACCACCGGGCTGTTTGGCTGCCGCCAAACCGGGGAGAATCGCGGTGGAAGCCCCATAGAGTGTGTCACCTACGACGGGATGCCCGAGGGAAGCCATGTGCACGCGAATCTGATGGGTGCGGCCGGTTTCGATGCGCACGGAGGCCAGGGTAAAGCGCCCGTAGGGACCCTGAATGCGACGCAGGACCTGCCAGTGCGAGACCGCCGGACGCCCTCCCTCCCGGCGCGTCGTCATCCGCGTGCGGCGAACTGCATCACGGCTGATAGGAGCATTTATGGTGCCCTTCTCCCCTGCCAGCTCACCCTGCACCAGCGTCAGGTAGACCTTTCTCACCTGACGGCGGGAGAACATCGCCGCCAGCTTGGCATGTGCATTGTCATTCTTGGCAACCACGATGAGGCCGCTGGTTTGCTTATCGAGGCGATGCACTATTCCAGGGCGCAGGGGACCGCTCGAAGAAGAGAGTTCGCGCAAATGATGCAGCAAAGCGTTGACCAGCGTGCCACGATTGCGCGCGTCTTCGGTCGCGCCGGCGCCGGCGTGCACCATCATGCCGGCTGGTTTGTTCACCACGGCCAGTTCGCTGTCTTCATACACGATCTCGATCGGAATCGCTTCTGCCATAGCACGCAAAGGCGGGGGCTCCGGCTCGCCAATAACCAAAATACTTTCCCCGGCTCGCACCTTGCGCGACGGCTTCGCGTGTTTGCCATCGATCAGGACGCCGTGCTGCTCCAGCAACAATTGCACCCGCGAGCGGCTCACCTCTCCCCATTGCTGCGCCAGGAAAAGATCGATTCGCTGGCCTTCGGCCTCATCGGGAACGATGTACCGTCGCAGTCCCGGATCGTTATCCGCCATGCGGCACCTGCTGAACATGCGGACGTTGCAGCCACAACAGAGCGCCGGCAAGCACCATAGCCGCTGCAATGATCTGCGTCCACGGAACCAGGCCTGCGAGGAGCGGGCCGATGTCTCCGCGCACGAAAGAGAGTAGAAAGGTGGAGAGGCCGCCGAGAAAAAGCCACGCCCCCATGATCTCGCCCTCCTGATGCGGACGGTACACCAGCCAAACGAGGACTGCAAAGAGAGCGAACGCGATCAGGCTTGCATAGAGCTGGGTGGGGTGGAGTGGCACACCCAGCGGAGTACCCGGCATCGCGGCGGGACTGCGAAAGATGACCGCCCAGGGCAGTTTGGATGGCGTGCCGTAGTCACACCCCGCCTCAAGGCAGCCGATGGATACGATGGAGTTGCCCAGCGCCAGGCTGGGTGCGAATGCATCGGCAGTTCGCCGGAGGGGAAGGCCGCTTCGCCAGGCACAAAAAACACCTACCGCAAAGGCGAGCGCGGTGCTAGCCAACCCCGCACCCAGACTTTGCGTGGCTACATTCAGCGAGCGCGCGCCGTAGCGAGGCCAATTCAGCAGTGTGAGGAGAATCCTGTTCCCGATAACCGCGGTGAAAATGGCCACGAGCGCCACACTCCAGATTTTGTCAGGGTCGAGAGAAAGCAGGCGGGCGGTACGAACGCAGACCAGCAGCGAAACAATGGCGCTCACGGCAACCAGAAATCCATAGGTCGGCAGAACGAGATGGCCGAACTGGAAGAGATGTGGATGCACTTAAAGAGTAGACGAAACCGACCCACTGGGCCGTCCGGCAGTGCGCTGGTGAACCCGTCCTAAGACGTTTGGGACTCCCCGCAGCTCGTTAGGCATTCCGGACTGGCGGACGCTGCACACGGAGCCGATTTTTCGAGTCGAGTCCCGGTTCAATGAATATTGGTTCAACCAGCGTTAACTGACATTACCTGCTTTGCAGGCCGGTCTCTGAATGGATGCTAACTTCAGCGAAGCTGGTTGGCAAGTGACGAAACGGCTGGTTCCCCGGCGGTGGCGGAAACGGCAACACTGTTGCCATTGCGGTATGCGGGTTCGAGCACCGAGTCCAACAGGCCGGAGAGGCTGTTGGCGCGCGTACGAAGAATCGCCTGGGTTTCGCTCATCGTGCCGCGAAGCAAACGGCTGTGCTCCTGCAGTCTCATCAATTCGTCGGCGATATTGAGAGCCGCGAGCACGGCTACGCGCAAGGAATCGACCGTGTTGCCGTTGGCGGAAACGGCACGCATCTTGCTGTCGACAAGAGCGGCAAGGCGCTGAATGTATTCCGGATCGTGAGCGCGCAGATGATACGTCTGGTCGTAGATATCGACACTTACCGAAGTGCTGGCGCGCCGGACTTCCACGTTGTTTTCCGACATAGTTCCTCGATCAATCGCCCAGTTCGTCGATCTGTTTGAGCAAACGTTCGATGCGCTGACGGACTGCGTCGCGCTCTTTGATGAGACCGGAAATCTGTTCCTGAAGTTGTGCTACCTGCGATGAGTGCTCTTCGACACGCTGGGTCAAACGGGATGCGTGTTGTTCAACGGAGAAGCGAAGTTCGCGCTCTGCTTTGAGCAAGTCAACCGTGCGCAGTACGCGTTCTTCAAGTGCCTGGAAATCGTCTGCGGCCATGGTCATCTCGGGGGGGTGTTCTGCCAGCGTGGTGGACATCGATGCCTCATGACACGAAAGCGGGATTGTGTTCTGAACAAAGTATAACGCGCAAATCCAGAGCGAGGCGGGGTCGCCGCGTTATCTCAAATTGTTCCGTGGCAAAGCGGTAAACGCACAGCGTTTTCCCGGGGGCAGCTCCGCTGCCGCCTTTTCCATAGCCCCCTTGACAATTCAGACAGTCGCTTGAACTCCGCTGCCCCAGATTTCAATTCTTTGAAGGGTACGGGCTACCTCGCCGCAGCGAGCTTCAGCCCGTACGTATCTGCTTTTTTGTGATTCCGGCTTTAGCCGCTGAGGGAGTGATACTTGCCTCGTAGTGACCTGCTCCGCAGCCTCATCTGCTCGTTCTGTGAGGCAGGAAATCCGGGCACGCTTCGGTCGAGACGACAATTCAGTTGGAGTGCGAGCTTTAGGCTCGCTGTTTGCCGCCGAGGGATTCGAGCGCCGCGGTGACTGCTTGTGAATAACCTTGCAGTTCTTCGTCTCGCAAGGTCCGTTCCAGTGCCTGGAAAACGGTGCGAACGAGGATCGAGTAATGACCTGCGGGCAAGCCCTTGCCGCGAAAGACTTCGCGCGGCGAAAAGTGTGTGAGTTCCGCGATTCCCAGGTTGCCCAAGGCCTTGGCGATTTTCTCCCATTGCACGGTATCGGCAAAGACGAAGGAAAAATCGCGATGCACCGATTGGTAGCGGGAAAGCTCCGGGGCAATAGGCTGCCGCAGGGGCAGGCGATTCAGGCGGTCGAGATAAATCTCCCCTACAAACACGCTTTGCCTGAGCTTGCGCTGCTGGGCCTCTGCCGGGCTCAGTTGGCCGAACCAGGCAATGGTGAACCCGTCGGCAACGGCGCGCGCAGAACGGCCGGGATGCAGCCACACCGGAACGAGTCCTGAACTTGCGGGAAAGGTATCGAAGTAGAAAGAGCGTGGGGCAAACTTCTCCACAATTTCTTCTACCGTGCCTTTGAGATCGTAGAAATCGAACGCGTGCGCGGGGAGTTCGGGGCCACTCCATACCGAGCCCGAGGCGCCCAGCGAGATCGCTTCGCGCTCGTCGACCCGCTCCGTGCTGCCGCTGAATACAGTGCCCTTCTCGAAAAGCTGAACATCGCTGACATTGCGATTGAGATTGTGCGCCAGCATGGTAAGCATGCCAGGCAAAAGCGAAGGCCGCAGCATGCCTGCTTCTTCGTTGAGCGGATTGCCCATAGCTACAGCCTGACCGGGTAGAGGCGCAAACGTAACTGCGTCAGTAGCTCCACAGAAGGTGCTGGATATGGCCTCGTTCCAACCCAGCGCGAGCAGGGTCTGGCGGACGAGCGCCTCTTTCCGCCCGTTGGCAAGCTCCGTGACCTTGCCGGCGAAGCCGGGGAGAGTATTGGCAAAGCGGTTGTAGCCGTAGACACGGGCAATTTCTTCGATCAGGTCGATTTCACGTTCGAGATCGAGGCGCCAGCTCGGCAAACTGACCTGGTATTCGCCTTCCGCGGACTTCTGCAGCCCACACCCCAACGCCTGCAGCACAGACTCCGTCGTTTCCTGCACGACTCCCAGTCCATCCTGGGTTGTGCCGAGCAAGCGGCGAACTTCACTATGGCTAAGTGCGATCGACGGGCGCTGCGCGGTGCGCGCCGCTGCCTGGGGCACCACCACATCGACCATCTCGCCCTCGAGGAACCCGCCGGCCTCAAGAATGATCTTGCTGACCAGTGCCGAGGCGATCGGCGCAGCGTTAAAGTCTGCTCCGCGCTCGAAGCGATGTGAGGCGTCGGTGTGCAAACCGTGGCGCTTGCTGCTGCGGCGAATCGATGCCGGATCGAACCAGGCCGCTTCCACGAGAATATTTTTCGTATCGGGGGTGATCATGGTGTCCCAGCCACCCATCACACCAGCCAACGCAAGCGCTTTCTTTTCGTCAGCGACCACCAGATCTTCCGGGTCGAGCACTCGTTCGATTCCATCGAGTGTCTTCAGCTTTTCTCCAGCGCGCGCGCGACGCAGGATGATACCGCCTTCAAGCTTGTCGCGATCGAAGGCATGGGTAGGGTGCCCCATCGCCAATGTGACAAAATTCGTAGCGTCGACGGCATTTGAAAGCAGCTTCTGCTGCAAAAGTGCAAAGCGCTCGGCCACCACACCCGACGACGGCTGAATGCGCACCTGGCACAATGCTCGCGCGGTGAAGCGGCCGCACAGATCCGGCGCTTCAATCGAAACCTTGATCGGGTAAGCCGTGGGCTGGGGTGCCGGCAACGCGACATCGAGGGACGCGAGCGCGTTGCCGGCAATGGCAGCCGCCTCACGTGCAATGCCGTAGTGATTCATGGCATCGACGCGGTTGGTGGTGATGTCCATTTCAAACAGCGAACCGTTCCCCGGACCGAGATCGAAGATGCCTTCGACGGCGATGCCGCGCAGGGTCAGCGCCTCGGCCAGCTCACGGTCAGTGAGTGTGAGGCCGGGAACGTAGGAACGAATCCACTGGGAAAGAATATTCATAGGGTTCGCGGCTTACCTGAACTGCTCCAGAAATCGCATGTCACCGGAGTAGAACTGGCCGATATCACCGATACCGTACTTCATCATGGCAATGCGTTCGACGCCCATGCCGAAGGCAAAGCCGCTGATTTTTTTGGGGTCATACGCGGGCTGCTCGCGCGCCGCAAACGCGAAGACCGACGGGTCGACCATGCCGCACCCGAGCAACTCGATCCAGCCGGAGTGCTTGCACTTGCGGCAGCCCCGGCCACCACAGAAGATGCAACTGATCTGCACATCCGCCGAGGGCTCAGTGAACGGAAAGAACGATGGGAAAAACCGGGTTTTAACGCTCGAACCGAAGAACGCTTTCATGGCGTGGTCGAGCGTGCCCTTGAGATCGGAAAACGTGATGTTGGTATCGACACACAGCCCCTCCACCTGGTGAAAGATGGGCGAGTGCGTGGCGTCAGCAGCATCGTTGCGGTGAACCTTGCCTGGAATGACGATACGCAATGGTGGTGGTTGCGATTCCATGGTATGGATCTGCACCGGGGATGTGTGCGTGCGCATCAACAGGCGATCGCGCAGCGGCTTGCGCTCCTGCTGAGCGACCACCAGGGTATCCTGCGTGTCGCGCGCCGGGTGACCGGGCGGAAAATTCAGGGACTCGAAGTTGTAGTAATCGGTCTCAACTTCTGGACCGAGGCCAACGGAATAGCCCATCGCCGCGAAGACGCTGACGATTTCGTTCATGGTCCGGGATATCGGGTGCTCAGCGCCGAGAGCGCGCCGTGTGCCAGGCAGAGTGATGTCGATAGGCGCATCGGCAGCTGAGCCATGTAGCTCAATCGCACTCTGGCCGGGTTCGCAGCGTGGCTCGATGGCAGACTTGAGGGCATTGAACCGCTTGCCCACTTCTTTGCGCGCGTCTGCAGGCGCCCCTTTCAACACCTCACTGACACGCATCAGCAGACCCTGCTTGCGTCCTACCCAGCGGATGCGTAGCTGCTCCACTGCCTCGGCGGAATTGGCCGTGGCCGCGTCCTGATCGAATTGCGCCAGCACCGCGCCAAAGAAGCCGTCGAGCGAGCCGGGCGAATAGTCTTTGAGTTCAGGTATCTCGATGGGCGGCATGGAGACTAGTTGCTGCTGTTGAGGAAGACTCAGATTACAGGTGAAACATTTCTCTCAGGGGCCAAACAGGATGCTTATCACAGGATCTTGCCGCAGCGAGGTGCCCGAAAACCAGATGCTCCCATATCTGGCGCGAAAAAGCGCGCGCCAGATATGGGCATCCCTACTTTGGCTTTCTCAGGCGGCGGCGGTCTTGGTAAGAGCGCTCTTGGCTTGATCCGTGAGTGCCGTAAAGCCGGCAGCATCGTGGACTGCGAGTTCAGCCAGGATCTTGCGATCGAGCTCAATGCCGGCCAGCTTCAGGCCGTGGATGAACTGCGAGTAGCTGATGCCGTTGAGCTTGGCCGCGGCTCCAATGCGGACGATCCAGAGTGAGCGGAACTGACGCTTCTTCTGGCGGCGGCCGATGTAGGCGAACTTGAGGCCGCGTTCTACGGCTTCTTGTGCTGCCTGGTAGAGCTTTGATTTCGTGAGGAAATAGCCGCTTGCGCGCTTGAGAATCTTTTTGCGGCGATCGTTGCGCTTAGTGCCACGTTTGACGCGAGGCATGGTTAGATCTCCTTTACATACTGCGTTGTGCGGCTGGAGGCAGGAAATACCTCTTCACTCGCTTGTTGAATGGCACTTTCACAGTTACCGTGTCTCACCAGCATCGCGAGGTGTGATTTCCTTTGAAGGAAAGCCACGTAGACCTCATTCGCTTCGGTGCTGCAGCCACTGTAAAACCGCCGGGCGGACCGTCTTGTCTTGACTCAGATGGAGAGTGCTAAGACAGGGGCTAGCGGAGATTACTCTCGCTTCGCCCTGAACCCGTGAGGGCCGATCAGGCGTAGGGAATCATTCGGGCTACTTTGCGGTGATCCGCATCAGACACCAGAACCGTACCACTCAACTTCTTTTTGACCTTCTTGGTCTTGGAAGTCAGAATGTGGCGCTTCTTGGTTTGGCCGCGGAGAATCTTTCCCGTGCCGGTCTTCTTGAAGCGTTTCGCCGCGCCCTTGTGGGTCTTTAGTTTGGGCATGGTTTTCCTGCTCGTTTAAGCGTATTTCTACTTTTAGGGATTATACGGGAGAGATGGCTAGGACGCTACTGGGGTGGACTCGATGGCATCAACCGTTCCCAGGGGTTTGGGGTCTTCTGGGGGGTTTGGGGGCCTCTGGACTCGTTACCCTGAATATCGACATGGGTTGCGGCCATGTGCTGCGGCTTTCTTTAAAGGAAAGCCGCACAAAGCCCATCGGCGTCACAAAACTCAACGGCAAATCCGTGGATGTGGGCACCCATGGCTTATTACACGCGCAGAAGAGAGCGAAATAGTCTTACGACTGGGCGGATTGAGGCTGCTGGCTGGCAACGCCCGGAGCCGGCGGCTTTGGCGCGGCGGGCTTCCTGGGCACTTCGGCTTTCTTGCCTGGGGCGAGAATCGCGTGCAGCGTGGTCCCTTCCATGCGCGGCATAAATTCGACAATACCGGCATCGCCCATGTCCTGAATAAGCCGATTGATGATCGCGTAACCCAGTTCACGATGCGCCATCTGGCGGCCTTTGAAGCGCAACGAGGCTTTCACCTTGTCGCCTTCACCCAGGAACCTGACAGCCTGATTCTTTTTTGTCTGATAGTCGTGCTCGTCCACGGTCACGGAGAACTTCACTTCCTTGACGACGATCACCTTTTGCTTCTTGCGAGCGGCGCGGTCGCTCTTGTCCTTCTCGTAAAGGAATTTGCCGTAATCCTGAATGCGGCACACGGGCGGTTGAGCCGTTGGCGACACTTCCACCAGGTCCAATCCACGTTCGCGAGCAATCTTGAGTGCTTCAAAGGGAGGCAGAATTCCTAGCTGTTCACCGTTTTCGTCGATGACGCGGATTTCACGCGCGCGAATTCTGTCGTTAATGCGGATGAATGACTTGGCCGAACGCTTATCGATGGTTCTCCTCCGGAAACGAGAGACGCAGGGCCCCTCAAATAAAGCATAGCATTGTGAGACGCCAATTATCAGAACACCGGCCGGAAATACGCCTCAAGCTACTGTGATGCCGATTAGCCCCGTCGCGGTGAGTTCGGTGACACACAAACGCACATTCTTGTTGGCGGGCATCCGCTCTTTAAGCTGCACTTCGAGGAAATTGTCGCTTAATGCCGTAGCCGGTGTATCCGGCGGGCTCTTGAGGGTAATGGCCGGCAACTCATGCCCTACAAAGCCTTGCCGGAAAAGTCGATTCTTGTCCGCAATCAATGCTTGCAGACGTGCCATGCGTTCGCCCACGGCGCGGGCCGGCACCGCAGACTGCTGGGCAAGCTGCCATGCGCGCGTTCCAGGGCGGGCCGAGAAAGGAAACAGGTGGAGGTAGGTGAACGGCTGAGCAGCGATAAACGCAAAACTCTCTTCAAACAAGGCCTCGGTTTCGCCGGGAAAACCGACCATCACGTCCGCGCCGATCGCCGCCTGCGGCAGGCTCTCGCGTATCCAACGCAACTTTTCCGCGTAGTGCCAGGGACGGTAGCGCCGGTGCATAGCCCGCAAGATGGCGTCGGATCCTGACTGGAGAGGCAGATGGGCATGGCGGGCGAAGCGGGCTGCGGCAGACACGCCGTAGTCACGGAAGAGTGCGAGCAGCTCGGGTGTCCAATCCATGGGTTCAATCGAGCTGAGACGCAAGCGGGGCAAGGCCGTTTTTTCGAGAATTGCGCGTACCAGGTCTTCCAGGCTCAGCTTCGGCTCGAGATCCTTACCCCAGCGGCCGAGATTGATCCCTGACAGGACAAGCTCGTTGCCGCCGGCGCCAACAAAAGCCCGCACTTGGTCGAGACAGCCTTCAAGCGAGAGCGACCGGCTGTGGCCGCGGGTTACAGGAATAATGCAGAAGGAACAACGGTTACCACAACCGTCCTGCACCTTCAGATTAGGCCGCGTCTGTTCGCTGGTTGCATCTCTGCCCCAGCCACGGTGCGGCATGGCCAGGTCAGAGTGAGCAAACGTGTCGTCAACATAGATATTGGGGACATGCGTGCTGAGAACGCCAGATGGCCGGCATGATCCGATAGCGGCCAGGGGCACGAAATGCCCGGCCTGTTGCGCGATCTCTGAAACCAGGGCCTTGTGGCTATTGCCGATAACGGCATGCACGCCAGGCAACGCAGCCACTTCCTGCGGCGCCCGTTGGGCGTAGCAACCGGTCACCAAAATACGCGTGTTGGGATTTTCTCTACGCACACGGCGCACGTAGGCACGGAGCGTCTTATCCGCCTGAGCGGTTACACTACAGGTATTGGCGATGACCACGTCTGCCCGAGCGGGATCGCGGGCAGGAATCAGGCCGCGCTCTCGCAATTCGGCGCCGATGATTTCGCCGTCCGCCCGGCTGGCACGACATCCAAAGTTCTCGACGTGGTATTCTGCCACGTTGCCAGTCTAGAGCAACTATTGGACTGATGCTCGCTCGAATAACGGCCTATTGAGGCAGGCTGGACAGCCTGAAGTAGCCCGAAGGGTTTCCCCGACAGGCCTGAAGCCACTGCAATCTGGAGGTTTTCCCCATGAAACGTCGCATTCTCTTAGTAGATGACGAGTTGGCGATCCTGCTCACGCTCAAAGCATTACTTGAAATGAATGATTTCGAAGTGGAAACGGCAGCTTCCGCCAGCGAAGCCCGCGCGAAGCTGAAGGTCAGCTCCTTCCACCTGGTCATTACCGACATGCGCATGGAAACTGAAAAGGCCGGGCTCGAAGTGGTTCGCGCGGCCAAGCAGGCATCCTATCAGCCCGCAGTGGCGGTGCTGACGGCGTTCCCGATGCCAGGCCCGGAATGGCGCGCCGAGGGCATGGACGAGATGCTGGTGAAGCCGATGAACATCATGACCCTGCTGCGGCAAATCGAAGCCTTGCTTGTAACCAATGAGAACAGCAAGAGAGCGCCTTCGAAAGCGATCGCAAATACGGCATCACGCAAGTCTGCAGCTGCCAGCTAGATAGAAGGTACGAGCTTCAGCGGGTACGCAAAGTTCACTGAGTTCGGTTGGCTTTAGCCACCAAAATTCGCTCTTACTCCCTGCCTGTACATTTTCTATCAAACAGATTTGGTAAAGGAACACGTGGACAAGGAGCGGCTTCAGATGGAAAGGGTACGGGCTACCTCACCGCAGCGAGCTGCAGTCCATACGTAAACTCACAATCTCGAGAATGACTTTACGGCGGCCGAAAAAGTTGAAATTGGATCAAATTGCCGCAGAAGCCGAAAATTTATTTTTACAGTTTTGCAGTTTTGCAAATCGACTTTTCCCGCCGCTTTTACAACCCTTCAGCCACAGTGCCCCGAAGGCGCACGATTTCGCGACCCGCATGGGCCGTGACCTTCATGAGGCAAAGACTCGCCAGCAGTCTCCGAGAGACAGGCACGGCTTGCTTAGCTTAGCTCCGGGCAAAGCGCCCCAAAAATCTAGGACGCCACGCTGGCCGGCATTGCAGCTGGAACGGGAGGCCGCCGCTGCTGGAAGCAGGACCGGCAAAGCACCGGGCGACCTTGCGTTGGCTTAAAGGGAACGGTGGTTTCGGTGGCGCACTCCGAACACACGGTTCGGGTTTCTGTGCGAACGCCGTTACCGGGTCCGGCCACACGCTTGATCTTGCATTGTTTGCAACGCTTGGGATCGTTTTTAAACTGCTTGTCGTGAAAGAACAATTGCTCGCCGGCGGTAAATACGAAGTCGTTACCGCAATCAGAACATTTCAGAATCTTGTCGATGAAATCCATCACGCGTCCCCCCGAACATGCCTTGGAATTTTCTTTTATTCCGTCGACGAAGCGCTTAGTTGGCTCTTTTCTTGACTAAGCTTGATTCGTCTGTAATTCGACAAATTTCCTCTCATTGCCCTATGTCGGAAATGCGAGGTCAAATGAAACTAAACCTCTTTTCACAACTTTTCAAAGACAAATTGCTGAATACTGCGGGAAGCCGGCTTACGTACACTGGGAAAAGGGTAAGCCGGCGTTACAGGGTTAATCCTGCTCTTTTCTTGCTTTCTTACGATTCCGCTTGCGCGCCAGTGCTTCTTTTACTCGACGGCGCTCGCCAGGTTTCAGGTAAAACGAGTGACGCTTCACTTCCTTAATGATGTCTTCCTGTTGAACCTTGCGCTTAAACCGGCGCAATGCATTTTCAAGCGGCTCGCCTTCCTGCACGCGAACCTCTGCCAAATGAACCACACCTCCAAACATCCCAATTGGGTCTTTACAGGATACTTTACCTTTGAGGCTTGGCGTCAAGCTTAATCAGCGAACGCAAGCGCATTTTGTGGAAAGCGCTTGCGTACTTTTGGCCCAAAAAGAAGGGATTTCTCATGATCCGCAGCTACCTCGGGCACACACCGGCTATTCCCAGTTCCTGTTATATCGACCTCTCCGCGCAGGTCTTGGGGGACGTCTCCCTGGGCGAACACTCGAGCGTTTGGATGAACGCGGTTCTGCGAGGCGACGTACACGCGATCCGTGTGGGCGCAAACAGCAACGTTCAAGATTGCGCCGTGCTGCATGGCATGCGCTACAAATACCCGGTGATTGTGGGCGATTGGGTCACCATTGGGCACAATGCGACGGTTCATGGTTGCGTGATTGAAGATGCCTGCCTCATCGGCATGGGAGCAACGGTGCTCAACAATGCCCGGATCGGTGAGGGCTCGATCATTGCCGCAGGGGCTGTGATTCCTGAGGGAACGGTAGTGCCGGCCAACACGCTTTGGGCGGGAGTGCCCGGGAAGGAAAGGCGGCGACTGGACCCGCAAGATCGAGAGTCGATCCTGCAGTATGCGCGGAATTATGTGGAATATACGGTGACTTACCTCAAGGAACAGCGGAACTGGACTGCTTAACTCTGAGTGGACTACGGATGATTCCGTCGCCCCGAATGAACCGTTTGCAGGGCTTCGCCCTGTCATGTTCAACCCATGCACGCCGGTGCGAACCATCTTTTCGAGCGTTTGGGGCACACGTCCAGAGGGTTGGGGCCTTGTGGCTTTGCCCATGACACTCACTCGCCACCAGAGGGGTTGGGCTTGGTAGTTTAGCCATCCCATCTACCGATAACCGGCCCCGCGAGTGGAACGGATCAGAGTGCGCCTGTATTCTGGTAAATAATTGGATACTTCGGCACTTATGAGCACTTTGCAAGCTATCCGCGGCACCCGTGACCTGCTGCCGCCGGACACCGGACTCTGGAACCATATCGACGCCATTGCTCGCAGCGTGTTCGAGCGCTATGGATTCGGCGAAATTCGCACGCCCATCTTTGAGGACACGCAGCTGTTCGCCCGCGGCGTTGGGGAAGAGACCGACATCGTCTCCAAGGAGATGTACACCTTCATTCCAGCAGCCGAGCCTCCGCGGCAAGGCAGAAGCCAGCCGGATACCCCGCAGTCATTGACGTTGCGGCCAGAGAACACTGCCGGCGTGGTGCGTGCCTACATTGAGCACAAACTGGGCGAGACGGGCCAACTGCAAAAGCTCTATTACATCGGACCGCAGTTCCGCCGGGAAAGGCCGCAAAGAGGCCGCTACCGCCAGTTCTACCAGATCGGCGCCGAAGTGATCGGGCCGCCCAGCGCAGGCAGTGAGTCACCCTTGCGCGATGCGGAAGTACTGGAGATGCTGGCCACGTTGCTGAACGACCTGGGCATTACCCATTGGAAACTGCTGCTGAACTCCGTAGGCTCTGCAACCGACCGACCGCGCTACGTAGAGACGCTGCGGGCGGCGCTTGCGCCGGTAGTCGGCAGCATGTGCCAGGATTGCCAGCGGCGCGCCGTGACCAACCCTCTGCGCGTACTTGATTGCAAGCATCCGCAGGACCAGCCCATCATCGCCGAACTGCCCCGCATCTGGGACTCGCTCGATGAGGAATCGAAAGTGCATTTTGCCGCCGTTTGCGCAGCTCTCGACGCCTGCGGAGTGGCCTATGAGCACGACCATCGACTGGTGCGCGGACTCGATTACTACACGCGCACGACCTTCGAGTTCGTATCCACAACTTCGGGCGAGGGTGGGCTGGGCACACAGAATGCTTTGCTGGGCGGTGGCCGTTACGACGGTCTCTCAGAGTTGATCGGTGGACCCAAAGCTCCAGGCATCGGTTTCGCCATTGGCGAGGATCGACTGGTGCTGACCCTCGAAGCGCAAGCCAAACGAACCGCGCAAGTGGCCGCGGCTTATGTCGCGCCGCTGGGCGACCGCATGAATCCCGCCGGGCTCGCTCTGGCCAAGGAGCTGCGCGCCGCCGGCTTGAAGATCGAGCTGGGTGACGGATCGTTTCGCTTGAAAAAATCGTTCGAGGCGGCCAATAAACTGGCGCACTCCATTGTGATTCTGGGTGAAGACGAAGTCGCTTCCGGTATCTTGACGGTAAAGCACTTCGCCTCTGCCGAGCAATACAAGGTGCCCCGCGCGCAACTGGGCGAGAAGCTCGCAGCGCTGGGCACTCTTCCTTCCACTCCAACTTCAAATTAGGACATCCGCATTGCTCGACTTTTTAGGGACACTTCAGCGCACGCACACCTGTGGCCAACTACGCGCGCAGCAGGCCGGGGAACAGGTCATCCTCATGGGATGGGTCAACCGCCGCCGCGATCACGGCAACCTCATCTTCCTCGATCTGCGCGACCGCACGGGCATCACACAGATTGTGCTGGATAAGGACCTGACCCCCGAGGGTCACGGCAAGGCCGAACATGTGCGGCCTGAGTACGTGGTGGCCGTGGTCGGTAAGGTGCGCCTGCGTAGCGCCGAAGTGATTAATCCCAAGATGGCGACCGGCGAAATCGAAATCGCCTCCGATAAGCTCCTGGTCTTGAATGACTCCAGGGTGCCGCCGTTTTCTCCCGCGGAAGACGCCATCGCCAACGAAGAATTGCGCCTGAAGTATCGCTATATCGATCTGCGGCGGCAACAAATGCAGCAGAACTTTGAGCAGCGCCACAAGATCACGCGGGCGGTGCGCGAGAGCCTGTCGAACCAGGGTTTTCTTGAAATCGAAACCCCGTTCATGACGCGATCGACGCCGGAGGGCGCACGCGATTATCTGGTCCCCAGCCGCGTGCACGGCGGCCAGTTCTATGCCTTGCCGCAATCGCCACAGCTCTTCAAGCAGATCCTGATGATCTCTGGCTTCGATCGCTATTTTCAGATTGCCCGTTGTTTTCGAGACGAAGATCTCCGCGCGGACCGGCAACCGGAGTTCACCCAGATTGACCTGGAGATGACGTTCGTGAATCAGGAAGATGTCTTTCAGGTGGTCGAGACATTTTTGCGCGATGCGTTTGCTGCAGCCGGTGTGGTGCTGCCTACTCCTTTCCCGCGCATCACCTATGACGAGTCCATGCGCCGCTTCGGGATCGACAAGCCCGACCTGCGCATGCCCGGCTTGACCGATGTGCGCTCGGCTTTCAGCGAAGAGGAATTGCAGACACTGGCGATCGACCCAAACCTGCCGGTGGTGGTGGTGTGCATTCCGCGTGTGGGCGAGCTTTCACGTAAGGAACGCGACGACAACCGGCCATTCTTCGATGGGAGCAGGGGCGCAAAACTGATCGATGACTGGAAGCGCCTGGAAAAGAGCTTCCCCGAAGCGGTCAAGAAGGTGCGTGCCCTGATGCGTACCCTGGTGCCGGCGCGCGTCGAATCTGCCGCGGAAGATTTATTACTGCTGGTCGCTGGGGACTCCACCGTCCATGTCCAAGCGAGTGACACCAAGGCGCATGGGCATCTCTCTGAACGTGAGATTGCTGTGTTATCAGCAGCCGGCAATCTGCGCGTCGAGTTGGCGCGGCGTTACGCTGACCGGCACAAGATCTCTCACCTCACCGACAAGATCGTCGAGTCGCCCGAGCGGCTGCAAGGGAAGCAGTTGGCCGGGGATGAGGCTTTTCGTCCTATCTGGGTTACAGATTTTCCGATGTTCGAATTCGATAAGGAATCGCAACGCTGGCTGCCGGCGCACCATCCATTCACCTCGCCACACGAAGAGGATATGGAACGGCTGGTATCTGACCCTGCGTCGGTTCGCGCCCGCTATTACGATCTGGCGATGAATGGCCTGGAGCTGGGTTCTGGTTCCATTCGTATCCATCGGCAGGATGTGCAGCAGCAGATTTTCCGCGCACTGGGCATGAGTGAAGAAGAGGCGCGGTCGAGGTTTGGATTCTTCCTGGAGGCGCTCACCTACGGGACGCCTCCGCATGGGGGCATCGCGTTGGGTCTGGACCGGATCGCGATGATCCTGTCTGGCGCGCAGAGTCTGCGCGAGGTGATCGCGTTCCCGAAGACGGCCAAGGCCATCGACCTCATGGTCGATGCACCCACGCCGGTAAGCGCGCAGCAGTTAAAGGAACTGCATATCCGCACCACGCTTTGAATCCGTTGAGTCACTGAACCGAACGCAGCACTCAAACCCACCCTCTGGACGTGGGTTGAACACGGCGGGGCGAAGCCCCTCGTATGCTTTTCGTCACTTCGCGGAGCTTCTTAGAGGTGGAAACTGAGAGCGTTCGAAGGTCTTCGCCCATTCTTTTCAACCCATGTACGCTGATGCGAACCATCTTTTCGAGTATTGGGGGCACCCGTCCATGAGGAAAGGCTTGTGGTCAACGGGATGAGCCTGGCTCGGTAACAAGCGAGTCCTGCTTAGTTCATCCACTTGCGGTCGTTGGGATCGCGCTTTGCGTCGGGGTCGATGTAGCGGCCTTCGTCGTCGAAGCGGACATCGCGGTTCTGCTTGCGCATGTACACTTCGAACTTGCGTGCAGCCTTGCGGCGCTTCCAACGATAGTAGTGGTTGCGCAGGCCAAACAAGCCTTCACTGACTGCGGAGCTCATACGCCGGCGTGGCGCCTGCCGCGCGAAAAGATAACCGATGGCCGCTCCACTCAGAATGGTGAAGTACGCCAGCGGAGGCCCGCCCGATAACAGGAACGCCACCTCGATGAGCATGTACACGATCACCAGGTATTTGGCCTTGACGGCTACCGGCAACGGGAACATGTACATCTCGAGGTCACCGAAGAGCGCGGCAAAGGCAGCGAGCAAGCCGAAGATGGCGGCGTCGCTGCTCATTGTGCCGTAACGGGGATCGGCATGAAGCAGATGGGTGAAGCTGAGCGCGCTGCCCACGAGGCCGCCGCCGATGGTGCAGAGAAAGTAGAGATCCAGCAACCAGCGGCATCCCTTGGAATTCTCGAGGAATGAGCCGATAAACCACAAGGTGAGCATATTGAATGCGACATGCAACACGCCTGTGTTGAGGAAGCTGTAGGTCACAAGCTGCCATACCCACCCGTGCAACAGCAGCGCTGGAGTGAGTGAAAAGTAGGTGATAACCGACTGCGCGATTCCCGGCGCCCCATATTGCAACAACAACAGCAGGAAGAAGATGGCAACGTTGACCACGACCAGTTGTCTGGTCGCGCCGCGAAAGCTCGGAAAGGAAAGGGCGGACATGCCGCTACGGGGAAAGCGTGCCATGATCTTATTTAAGACTATCGCCTTTTCGCGGTACGATCTGAAGGTAGATGCAAGTTCCTTGACGCGCGGGGTGTTCTCCCGGAAACTAGCCAAGCCGCAACCTTCACCCTGCGGTCATCATCTCAAATACTCCGTGAAAGGAGAGTTGTATGCCAGTTTGTCAGGAATGCGAGAGCGCTCTCGATTTTGAACCCGACGACGTCGAAGAAGGGGACATTGTGGTCTGCGACGAGTGCGGGACTGAATTTGAAGTGGTGGCCACCGAGCCACTCGAGCTCTCCAGGGTCGACGAGGACGGTTATGAAGACGACGACGAGGAACTGGCCGATGAGGAAGAAGAATGAGACTTGTGTTTTCAGCAGAGTTACCTAATATTGAGCCGGTGCGCGCGGTCGAAAACCGTGCCTTAGTTCCTGAGAGTATGCCTTCTGCGAAGATCGCGGGCACCCAGAAACCAGGGGCGAAAGAGTCAGCTCAAACGGACCGTGTGTCTAGACAATCTCTTATTCGGCTGGTCCCCCCGGTCCTGATCCTGCTCATTGCATCCCTCGCCGTGCTTGTGCCGAGTTACACACAGGCCCAGGCAGTGCGCCTGGTGCAAGGTGTCGTCCGCAACACAGACGAACAGCCGCTGCCCAATGCGGTTGTTTACCTGCAGGACCAGAAGAGCCTCGAAGTGAGAACCTACATCGTGCAAACAGATGGACACTATCGCTTTGGACAGATGAGCCCTGACGTGGACTACCAACTCTGGGCTGAGGCCAAAGGACATAAGTCCAAGACCAGGTCTATCAGCTCCTTCGACAGCAAGAAGGAATTCAACTTCGACTTGAAAATCGACACCTCGAAGTGAGTGCGGAAGTCGGCCGGGATCGAAGATAAACGGAGCCCAAATAAAAAGTCCCGGCCTTGACCGGGACTTTTTACTTTCTGTGCGCTCTTGCTTACTGTTCGAGGCGCTTCCAGTTGACCAGATCGCCCAGCGTGGTGGTCGAGCTCGAAACCGGCTGCTTGTATGCTTCGACATCGGCGCGGCTGGCTTCTTCGCCCACTGCCCGCAGGCTGAGGCCGACCTTCTTCTCATCCTGGTTCATCTTGATGATCTTGAAGTCGTGCTCCTGACCTGTCTCGAGCTTGATGGGTGAACCTGTGCCATCGGCTGCTTCGGAAACGTGGCAAAGACCTTCCACGCCTTCGGCAATCTCGATGAAGGCGCCGAACTGCGCGGTGCGCAGAACCTTACCCTTGACCACATCACCCACGCGATGCTGGGCAAAGAAAGTCTCCCAGACGTCGGGCTGTAGCTGCTTGATACCGAGAGACAGGCGGCGATTCTCCGCTTCTACCCCGAGTACCACGGCGCGCACTTTCTCGCCCTTCTTGAGAATCTCGGAAGGATGCTTCACGCGCTTGGTCCAGCTCAGGTTGCTCACGTGTACCAAGCCATCGATGCCGTCTTCAATTTCGATGAAGGCGCCAAAGTCAGTCAGGTTGCGTACCCGGCCTTCCACGATGGTTCCTGCGGGGTAGCGCTCAGAGAGGTGCTCCCAGGGATTCTCGAGCAATTGCTTCATGCCGAGCGAAATGCGGCGATCATTGGGGTTGACGCTGAGAACAATCGTCTCAACCTCGTCACCCGGCTTGACCAGCTTGGAGGGATGCTTCATCCGTTTGGACCAGGTCATCTCTGACACATGGACCAGACCTTCGATGCCCTGCTCCAGCTCCACAAAGGATCCGTAGTCGGTCACGCTCAGCACGCGGCCGCGTACCCGCGCGCCAATGGGATAGCGCTCTACCGCGTCGAGCCACGGGTCAGGCGTGAGCTGCTTGAAGCCCAGAGAAACACGCTGCTTATCACGATCGAACTTGAGCACCTTTACCTGGATTTCGTCACCGACGTTCACCAGATCGCGGGGATGGGTCAAGCGGCCCCAGGACATGTCGGTAATGTGAAGCAGGCCGTCAATGCCGCCCAGATCAACGAACGCGCCGTAATCGGTCAGGTTTTTCACTGTACCGGTCAGGATCGCGCCTTCTTCGAGGTGTTCGAGGGTCAGGCTGCGCTTGCTGTTCTGCTCCTCTTCCAGCAATTCCTTGCGGGAAACGACGACATTGCCACGCTTCTTATTCAGCTTGATGACACGGACTTCGATCTGCTGGCCGATGTAGCCATCCAGATTGCGAACCGGGCGAATTTCGAGCTGCGAGCCAGGCAGAAACGCCTTGATGCCGATATCGACCGTGAGGCCACCCTTGACGCGGCCCAGGACGGTGCCGGTGACCGGCGTCTTCTCGTTTGCCGCGCGTTCAATCGCGTCCCAAACCCGATGGCGTTGCGCCTTGTCATAGCTGAGCAGGAAGCCGCCTTCAGCTTCTTCGCGCTCCACGACCACTTCGACCGTGTCGCCTGCCTTGAGCTTGGGCTGCCCAGTGTGATCGAGTACCTGCTCCAGCGGAATGAGGCCCTCGGACTTGAGGCCTACGTCGACGACGACATGCTTGTCGGTGAGCTTGATGACGGTGCCGGTAACGACGTTGTCGTCATAAGCCTGGGCAGCGGCTTCGGCCGCTTGTTCGCGGTCAAACGATTCCAAAGCGGCGGCGAAGTCTTCCATGCCGGTGAAGTCAGAGTCGTCGGATGAAGCGGCTACAGACTGGGGCTCTACGCGATGCGGCACGCCGGGGGCACCGGCTTGCGGGTTGTGGGTTGACTCTTCGGCCGGGTCGAGGTGATCCGCCGGTGCATCTAGGGTTGGGGTTTGCGTATCGGTGTTCAGGGTTGCGCTCTCGGTTTGTTCAGGATTTAGGACGTCTGCCATGATTGCCAGCTCCGGATTCTCGATCGATCACTCCCGATCCGTCCATCACTACAGGGCTTTCGATGAATTTCAGCGTTCTGCGATTCATTCCTGTAGCTAGCTTCGCCAACGTTTGTGGGCTCAAATGGCGAAGTCTGTACCTTAAAAGCTTACTCCGAATTCCCTTCAGCCAGAAACGTTCGGAGGAGACTGTGAGTGAAGCCAGAGGGAATGGCTTAGCACTTACATCAATCTCCGGCAGGAGCATCCGGGAGGGGGGTTGAAGCTAGAGTGGTGATGGACGTCTACATACGAATCCTCTATGTAGAGCGTACACACACAACTATAACAATCGCGTGGAAAGCATGTCAACGAATGCCGCATGCCGTGCAAGCCGTTGCAAGGCCGCGAAAATCGCGGCTAAGACATAATTTTATGAGTTTTTAACTTACGCGGTGAAGGGCGGCGGCAGCGGGTCTTTCCGCGCGTCGGGTGCTTCGTATACTGGACGGCATGGATTACCTCTGGACCCCCTGGCGTTACGCTTATCTGGTCGATGCCGACCCTCACGCGCCCAAAGGGAGTCGTAAAGGAGTGCCGGAGGCACTCTCCGCCTGGCCAGGGGACTGCCATTGCGTCTTCTGTAATCTGATTGGCGCCACCCGCTTCGCGATCGAACAGGGTACGCCGGCAGCGCAAGCCGAGAGGGCAGCCCACGTCGTGCTGCAGGCGAAATACAGCTTCATTTGCTTGAACGCCTACCCGTACACGTCGGGCCACGTCATGATCGTGCCCTACGCCCACGAGGAAACCCTCGCGGGGCTGGATCAGGAAGCTGCCCTCGAGATGATGATCCTGGCGCAGCGCACGGATGCTGCTTTACGGCATGTTTACGCTCCACAAGGCGTCAACATGGGGTTGAACCTTGGGCAAGCAGCAGGCGCCGGCATCGCCCCGCATCTGCATTTGCATGCGCTCCCGCGTTGGCTGGGTGACTCCAATTTCATGACCGTGATTGGGGAGACGCGGGTGCTGCCGGAAACGCTGGATACTACGTGGGAGCGGATGCGGGTGGGTTATGAAATGACCGCTTGAGGGAGAGCGAGAACCGCAGCTCCCTCGGCGTCGTCCACTGCGACGAAAGCTCGAACAAAAAAAGAATTGTCATCTCGACCGGAGCGTACCCGGATTTGCTGCCTCACAGCACTCGCCATGACCATGCATGCGGTTTCTCTCAAGGAAAACCGCATGGAGTTTCGCAGGCGCCACTCATCTCGACAGGAAAATCGGGGAGCGAACTGGAGAGACCTGCGGTTTTCTATCCGGTCGTGAGGGTGTCCGGTGTGTCCACCAGCTCCGGTTCCGCCAGTTCGAAGGCTTCTTGCTGGGCCATTTCCACTAATCCTTGCGGAATCTGCTTGGTGGGCTTTACACCCAGATCCTTCAACATTTCCGCCTGACGTATGACGTTGCCCTTCCCGGTGTGCAGCTTCGACATCGCATCGGCATGACTCCGCTGGGCGGCCTCGAGGCGCGTTCCTATGTCGCTGAAGTCAGCGATAAATGCAGTCAGCTTGTTGTAGAGATCCGCGCCCTTCCGGGCGATTTCCTCCACGTTCCTCTTCTGCTGTTCCTGGCGCCAGAGCGACGCGACCGTGCGTAGGACAAACAACAAGGTGCTAGGGCTAACCAGCAGGACATTGCGCTGCCAGGCCTGTTCCCACAGCGTCTCATCTCGTGAAATGGCCAGCATGAAAGCAGGTTCGATCGGCAGGAACATGATGACGAAGTCGAGTGAATTCAGACCGTACAGCGTCTGATAATTCTTCTCGCCCAATCCTCGAATGTGCGCCCGCACGGAGGTAATGTGGCTATCCGCCGAGAGAGCTCGCGCTGCTTCAGTATCCGCAGTGCTGTGGCTCTCGTAGTGCACAAGCGAAACCTTGGAGTCGATCACCAGGTGACGATCGCCAGGCAGATGGATCACGACGTCGGGCTGAACGCGCCGGCCGTTGTCTGTGGAATAGCTTTCCTGGGCGTGGTATTCATGTCCCTGGCGGAGGCCGGCTGCCTCCAGGATCCGCTCCAGGATCAACTCACCCCAGGTTCCCTGCGCCTTGTTTGAGCCTCTCAGCGCGGTGGCCAGGTTGTTGGCCTGTTCGGTGATGCGGCTGTTTGACTCGAAAAGCTGCCTGATCTGCGCCGTCAGATCCGCACTGCCCCTCACTTGATCCAGGCGCGCAGCTTCCACCTTGCTCTGGAAATCCTCGAGCCTTATTTTTAGGGGCCCAAGAACCTGGTCCAGGCCGGTCTTGTTTTGCTCGGCAAACCGATCCGATTTTTCCTGCAGAACCTGGCTGGCCAGGGCCTTGAAGGTTTCCGGCAGCGCTACCCTCATCTGCTCCATCATTTCCTCGCTCGCGGCGCGGCGTTCTTCGAGGCGCGCGATCGCAGCTTGCTGGGCTGCGCTTTCGCTGCGCGCCTGTTCAAACCGGGAACGGGTTTCGTCCAGCTGGTCCTCAAGGGTTTTCGCTGATTTCTCAAGAAGCAGGCGTTGTTCGATCGATGACTTCTCAATATGTACGCGTTGTTCGGCAAAACGGCGGCGCTCAAAATACGTAGCCAGAACGATGCCGGCGAGAAACGCGCCGGCGGCTGCCAAGAGGAGTGTGATCATGCTGGAAAACATCATCGTCTGCTTTTTTTGACTTTACTAGCCCTAAAGGGAATCGGGGGCGGCAAGGATCCTGCGGAAGGATGCGCCGTGCCGCGCTTTACACCACTTGGAGGGCTCAGTAGACTGAGAACTTTGGGGCCGTGAACTGCGCGGGTTGCGGGTTAGGCCGTTTTTCCTGTTGATGTCTCCTGCCAGGCATTGGCTTCCGCTGCAGTTGGTCCCCCTGGACCCCTGTAAAAAGGCCAAATTCCTTTCTGTGGCAGGTGGCGCCTGGAGGAAAACCGGAACGCCGCATTCCCGTACCGTTCGCCCAATCGTGCAGGGTGCAAGCCCTCTAACTAGTGGTTACATAGACAGGAGAACGGAATGGCAGCAGTAGAAGAAAAGGTAAAACAGATTATCGTCGAGCAGCTTCAGGTGGACGAGGCTGAAGTCACTCCCAGCGCGTCGTTTCAGGAAGATCTGGGTGCCGACTCGCTCGACGTGGTGGAACTCGTCATGCAGTTTGAGGAAGCGTTTGACCTGGAGATTCCAGATGAGGACGCGGAAAAGATCAAGACTGTAAAGGACGCCACCGAATATATCGAGAAGAACGCGAAAGGCAAGTAATTGGCACGAAGGGTCGTCGTTACAGGCATCGGGTTGCTATGCGGCGTGGGCAATACCGCTCCCGAGGTCTGGGTTAACCTGCTGGCCGGCAAGAGCGGAATGGCTCCTATCACCAGCTTCGATACGACGGGGTTTCCCGTAACGTTCGCGGCCGAGGTGAAGAACTTCAATCCACTGAACTTTGTGGAGAAGAAGGAAGCGCGCAAGATGGGGCGCTTTATCCATTTCGCTCTTGCTGCGACCGAGGAGGCAATGGCACATTCTGGGCTGAAAATCGGCCCGGAAAATGCCGAACGTGTGGGCGTGCACATCGGGTCCGGCATCGGCGGCTTCGACGTGATTGAGCGCGAACATAGCGCCATGCTCGCCGGTGGTCCGCGCAAGATCTCCCCTTTTTTTATTCCCGGAACTATCGTGAATCTCGCCGCAGGGCACGTCAGCATCCGTTATGGAGCGTTGGGCCCGAATGAGGCGACGTCTACGGCGTGCACGACCAGCGCCCACTCCGTGGGCAATGCGTTTCGCACCATCCAACGGGATGATGCAGACGTGATGATCGCCGGCGGCGCCGAGGCCGCGATCACGCCCATGGGGGTTGGCGGCTTTGCCGCCATGCGTGCGCTTTCTACGCGCAATGACGACCCCGAGCATGCCTGCCGGCCCTTTGATAAAGATCGCGATGGTTTCGTAGTGGGTGAAGGCGCAGGCATCCTCGTACTGGAAGAGCTGGAACATGCGCGCGCGCGGGGCGCCAAGATCCTGGCTGAAATTATCGGCTACGGCATGAGCGCCGATGCCTACCACATCACCAGCATGGCGCCCGAGGGAGAAGGCTGCCTGCGGGCTATGAAGAATGCTCTGCGCAGCGCCGGACTCGAGCCCGGCGCAGTCGAATACGTAAACGCACACGCCACCTCGACTCCGCTGGGCGATGCGCTCGAAACTGCGGCAATCAAAACCCTGTTCGGCGAGCGTGCCACGAGCGGCCAGTTGCTGGTCAGCTCAACCAAATCGATGACCGGCCACCTGTTGGGTGGCGCCGGCGGACTCGAGGCGGGTATCACCATCATGGCGCTGCAAAACCAGATGCTGCCGCCAACGATGAACCTGGACGATCCTGACCCGGCCTGTGACTTGAACTACATACCGAAACGGCCTCAGGCCGCCACCGTAGATGTGGCGCTGTCGAATTCCTTCGGCTTCGGCGGCACGAATGGCGCGCTTATCTTCCGTCGCTGGACGGAATAAGCCGCCGTTCCAGCCTTCCGTCTGGAACTAACGTGGTATGAAAGTTTTGGTTCATCAGGGGTTTGTCAGGAGTCATCGATCCTGAATCATGGGATCATCATGTTTAGCCCGGCCATCTGAAGGAGCAAGATGAAGCGACTCGCTACAGGATTGATTTGCATCTTCTCCGCGACAGCTTCCTTGGCTGCATGCACCAACACCATACCCGTCTCCGATGAGATGAAGGCTGCAAGCGCGGTCATCATCGGCACGGTGATGGAGACGCGCCAGGTGCCCCAGGCATGGGACAGCCTGGATGGCACCGAATACGTCGTCCACATAGACAAGAAGGTCAAAGGCAAGCAGACGGATGAAATCACCGTCTTCAGCGAGCATAGCGACAACCGGGTCAATCTGCAGACCGGTAGACAGTATCTGCTCTTCCTCACCAACGACAACCAGCACTGGTCGATCAACACCTGTGGCAACTCTGGTCCGATGGAAGAAGAGAGCGCGGTCGTCAAGCAAATAGGCCACGCGGCAAGCAACTAACGAAACGCCCGTTTCTTTGCGGCTCGTAAAGCACAAGGCAGATCGCCCCACTCCGCCCAGCGAAACCACCAGCTTTACAGAAAATCAGGGACTGGCCACCCGATTCCGGTGCGCCTGCCCACTCCGTGAAGCAGAACCTGCGTACAAAACACTGTAACGGTGTCTTATCGAGCGCTACCGGGCGCTCCGCAGTACCGTGGTGCACACCCAAGTGCCTGCCCCAACCAAGACATCGCTCAAACCCCATTAGACACTGAGATTTTCCAGGTATCTGAGCTTTTTGCGTGCCATCGCTAAGCCCTGCCCCGGATTTCCTGTTGAGCGTAGTGGCGTTGATGAAGATCGTGCGGTTTTCCTTGAGAGAAAACCGCATGCGTAGCCGTTGCGAATTCTGCGTGGCAGGAAATCCGGGTACCTCTCCTGCCCAACGGGCACTCATTACCTTAGATTCGCGCAGACCCCACCGAAGTAAGGGTGTCTTCAGACAATCCAATTGCTATCCCCCGAGAGGTGCGGCAAGCTACCACTTAAGTCGTAGGGATACAACTTGAGTGGTAGTGCATATATCCATTCGTAACCCCCCCGGGGAGGGTTTGTGAAAAAGTTTGCCCTTGCATGGGTTCTGTGCCTGAGTGCGATCAACGGGTTCGCTCAGTGCAGGACGAATCGTGTCAGTGCCCGCAAGGAGATGCATATGTCATCTTCTGTCCTTGTAGGTACGGTGACGGCAGCAGAACCAGTTCCGGAGGCGTGGGATTTTCTGGACGGAGTGAACTACACGGTCCATGTCGAGTCAAAGATTCATGGCAAGGCACGGATCGACCAGGAAGTGACTGTCTTCAGTGAGAACAGCCCGCGCTTCTTCGCGATGTACGTCGGTCAGCAATATGTGTTGTATCTGAAGCGGAAATACGGCCGGTATCAGGTCGACAATTGCGGCAATTCCCACCCGACCGAGGAGATCATCACCTCGACCAGGCCGCAGACCAGGTGGCCAAGACTGACTACTTCAAGAGGTTTCTAACTTTGTAGTCCTGCTCTATCTGCCTTGGAAAGGGGTACCGCGACAGCGGTACCCCTTTTCTGCTGAAGGGTACGGGATTAAGCCCGTACCTTAACAAGCCTCAGGGATGCGCCACGCCCTACTGCAGAAGCGTGCCGTTCTCCGGTTCCGTCTTGGCTTCTTCCGGCGGAATGACGACCGCCGCGGCCACCTTATCCTGTTCCTCAAGATTCAGTAGCCGGACGCCCTGCGTGGAACGGCCTGCTGCACGAATGGTCTTGGTGTCGATCCGGATGATCTTCCCGTACTGGCTGATCACCATGAGTTCCGAGGTTTCATCCACCAGCAGAATGGCGCTCACCTTGCCGTTGCGAGCCGTCGTCTTGACGTTGATCACGCCCTTACCACCGCGCGTCTGCAGGCGGTATTCATCCACATCCGTGCGCTTGCCGTAACCCTGTTCGGTGATCGAAAGAATCAGCGAGGGCGAGTGCTCTCCCGCGCCGTTCTTCTTCCGTTCCAGCGGAGTCGCCGCCAGACCGACAAGGTAGTCGCCCTTGGTCAGATCGATGCCGCGGACGCCATAAGCCGGCCGGCCCATGGAGCGAACATCCTCTTCACCGAAGCGAATAGCCATGCCGTTGTGCGTCGCCAGGAAAATGATCTGGTTGCCGTCGGTGCTGCAGGCGCCGATCAACTCGTCATCGTCGTCGATACCGATGGCGATGATGCCGCGCGCCATGACATTGGAAAAATCCTTGAGCGGCGTCTTCTTGACCGTGCCCTTGCGCGTTGCGAAGAAGATAAATTTCCCATCTTCTTCCAGGTTGCGCACAGGCAGAATCGTCCGCACATTCTCACCCGGCTGCAGGTTGAGGAGGCTGGCCATCGACTTGCCCTTGCCCGCCGCACCGACGTCTGGTATCTCATAGACCTTCAGCCAGTACACACGGCCGGTGTTGGTAAAGCAGAGCAGATAGGCGTGGGTGGAATCCACGATGAGCTGAGAGACGAAATCCTCTTCCCGGGTCTTCATGCCCAGGCGCCCGGTGCCACCACGCCGTTGCTGGCGGTAGATGGAGATAGGCGTGCGCTTGAGGTAGCCGGAATGGGAAACTGTGACAGCGACTTGTTCGTCCGCGATCAGGTCTTCAAGTTGCAGCTCGGCCGTCTCATCGAGAATCTGCGTGCGGCGCTCGTCACCGAAGTCTTTACGTACCGCTTCGAGTTCCTTGACAATCAGGGCGCGCAACTTCGCTTCGGAGGCCAAGATGGCTTCGTACTCAGCGATACGCTCACGCACCTCGATCAGCTCCTTGATGGTTTCGTCGGTCGAAAGCTGGGTGAGGCGATAGAGCTGCAGTTCGAGGATAGCGTCGATCTGCCGGTAGCTCAGGCCGCGCTCACGCTCGGGGCCGGTAACGATGCCGGTGTCGGGCTTAAGAACAAGTTCATTCGAAAGTGAAAACGTACGCAGGTTTTCGCGCGCTTCAGCACGTGATCCTGACCCGCGAATGATGCGAATGACGCGATCGATATTGTCCAGGGCGATCTTGTAGCCCTCGAGAATATGTTCGCGCTCGCGCGCTTTCTTGAGCAGGAAGGCGGTGCGGCGGCGAACCACATCGACGCGGTGAGCGATGAAGTGGCGGATCGCCTCATGCAGCGGGAGCTCGCGCGGCTGGCCATTGACCACCGCGAGAAAAATCATGGAGAAGCTCTCCTGCATCTGCGTGTGCTTGTAGAGCTGGTTCAACACGATCTGTGCTTCAGCGCCGCGCTTGAGCCCGATGACGATACGCATGCCGTCGCGGTCGCTCTCATCACGAAAATCATCTTCTGCAATGTCGGTGATTACTTTTTCGTTGATCAGCTCGGCAATGCGCTCGATCAGCTTGGCCTTGTTGACCTGGTAGGGAATCTCGGTGACGATGATTGCCTGCCGGCCGCCCTTGAGCTGCTCAATGGCAGCCTTGGCCCGCATGAGAAAGCGTCCCCGGCCTGTCTTGTAGGCCTGGGCAATGCCCCCCCGGCCGTAGATGAAACCGCCGGTCGGGAAGTCGGGTCCCTGGACATGGGTCAAGACCTCGGCCAGCCCCGCATGGGGATTCTTCACCAGTTCGATGGTGGCGCTGATGACCTCGGTGAGGTTATGCGGCGGAATGTTCGTCGCCATGCCCACAGCGATTCCGTTCGAACCGTTTACGATCAGGTTCGGGAAGCGCGTCGGCAGCACGGTGGGTTCCATCGTGCTTTCGTCGTAGTTGGGCGTAAAGTCGACCGTGTCCTGATCGATATCCGCCAGCATCTGACCGGCAATGCGCGTCATGCGGCATTCGGTGTAGCGCATGGCCGCCGGCGGGTCGCCGTCGACAGAGCCGAAGTTACCCTGACCGTCGATCATGGGATAGCGCAGACTGAAAGGCTGCGCCAGGCGCACCATGGTGTCGTAAATCGCCGAGTCGCCGTGGGGGTGGTACACACCCATCGCCTGACCGACGACCTTTGCGCACTTGGCGTACTTCTTGTTGTGCTCCAGACCCATCTCGTGCAGGGTGTACAGCACCCTGCGATGTACCGGCTTGAAGCCGTCGCGAATATCGGGCAGAGCGCGCCCGATGATTACCGACATCGAGTAGTCGAGATAGGAGCGCTTCATCTCCTCTTCAATGTTGATAGGGATGAGGCGGGTTCCCGGACCGTCTGGCGGGTTACCGTCACTGCCATTCGGGCCTAGCGGAAGGAGGGGATTCTGATCGTCTGCCATAAAAGAGTCGGCCTGGGCGGGGATGAGCGATCCAGAATCGAAACCAGAAAAGGAATCAGCTTTGGAAAACGACTGTTACGGAGCGCAAATCGACGGCCGAGGACTCCTTTCATGATACGTCTTTCAGGCCCTCTCAGCAAGGCGGATGGGAAACTCTAAGTCTTTTTTTTTGAATAATTTGTGCGATGCAACCGGGAGAGCGACCGGGAGAGACGACAGGCCTCAAAAAGCGCTTTGCGAAAACCACCCTAGGACAGCGAAAAAATGCTGATCGCCGCCTGTAAAACCAGCAGCGAACCGGTCAGCATCAGCAAGACGCGGCGATAGCGCGTCTCAAGAAAATCGGCGAAAACCCCCGAAATGAAAGTGAACAAGAAGGGGAGAGCCCACAGCGTGGGTTCGCTCGAAATACCGGGCGTGATGAGGAAAAAGAACAGCAGGGCCAGCAGCAGCGGTGCGGTATTGCCGAAGTAGCGCGACCTGCGGGTAGGCAGGTAGAGCAACAGCGCCGTGGCTGCGGCGAGCGTCACAACAGCATTAGGGAAGCTCGAAAACCAATGGCGCGCCGGCTGCATGGAAAACCAGATACGGCCTGCCCCGCTGCGCAAGAAGTAGCTGAATGCCTCCAGACTGAAAGTATAAGAAGCAAACACCAGCAGCAGGCTACCAACGGTGGCTATACCCACGATGGGGACGATGTAGGCACGCCGGCCGGCGGCAAGGTAGGCGAGGAAGACAATCGACAGAACGAGAGCCAGGAGGAATGCCGCGACATGCGATGCTGCGGTAAAAGCGAGCGTAACGGTCAGGAGCACGATGCGCCAAGGCCATTTGTTCGGCGGACCGTGCATAGCGTGGGCTACGCCCATGGCCGTGTACAGAGACGCGAAGAGTCCGAAAGCTGTCAGTATTTCGTTGTTGGGGTAGGCACAGGCGTGGATCACGGGTGGCGAGAAGCAATACAACGCCAGCGCGATAAAGCCGCCCATGTTGCCGAATAGCCGCCGGGTCACCCACCACAACGCGCCGCCGAGCAAGACTCCCGTAAGCAAGAACCCGCTGTGCAACAGCACCAGCACGAACGTAAGTTCGTGACGCATCTCCCAGGTCGATGTATCCGCATTCTGACCGGCGACGATCCGCTGCAGGGTCAGGGGAAGGCCCGCGACCCGGTACGCCATGGTGCCATCGGGGATGTTGCCGCAGGTGGTGAAATAACCAGCCAGCGGGTTCGGCTTTTCCCACATTTCCCGGCCGCAGCGGGCAAAGTCGTAGTCCCGCGCGGTGAGGGTTTGCCGGTGGAACACCCATAGGCATTGCGCCACAAGCAAGAGCAACAACAGGGCTGCAAACTGTTGCGGGCGCTTGAACTGGAAGGTTGGGAATTTAGGCATGAATGGTTGTTTTCTAAATACGAGGAATGCCGAACTGCGTGTGGGGCAAATATTGCTTTGCATTGGGCAGCCCGAAGAGACGTACGAGGCTGGTGTAGCCTGCTTCGCTGACCCAGAACCAGGCCAGCTTCCAGCGTGGGAAATCCGGTGGCCAGGGAGCTGCCACCATACGCCAGGCGAGCGGATAGTGCATGAAGATCAGGCTGGCGCGGCGCAGGTGGCTGGGGGAGCTGACGACCAGCGCGGAAGTCCAGTTGTGCGCCTGCATGATTTTGTAGGAGTAGTAAACATTCTGGATCGTGTTCCGGGATTCCCCTTCCACGAAGATGGTGGAAGCCGGCACACCCTGGGACACCGCATACTGCTGCATGACCTGGGCTTCGACAAACTGGTTCAGCACATGGCCGCCGGTCATCAGCAGACGTGGCGCCACACCGGCGCGGTACTGCCGGATGGCCTCGTCCACGCGTGAGCGGCCGATCGGTGCAATGGTGCCATCCTGCTGGGCCGGATTGCCGAGCACCACAATCACATCGAATGGGTACGCCTGGGTATCGTTCATGGGAATGGAGAAATAGAGAACCGCAACACAGGCTATGGCGGTCACCAGGAGAATGGCGAAGATGCGCAGGATGCGTGACGGTCTCAGCATGTCTGCTTTGATTCTAGCGAGTCAGTGGAATGGTCCGGGCGGCCAGGAGCAAAAACGAGACAGTGGTAACGACGTTATAGGTCAGGCAGCCCAAGGATCATCGTTCACCGCGTCGCCCCCTTGCTGCTAATCTGATCCAAATGTTTCTGGGCAAAAGTGATTCCGATCGGCTGGTCGCGGCCGAGCGCGCTGAAGACGACAACTCGTTCGAACTGAAGCTGCGGCCGAAGTGGCTCGGGGAGTTCATTGGCCAGGAGAAGGCGAAGGAGCAGCTCGCCATCGCTCTTGCGGCTGCAAAGTCTCGCGGAGAAGCTCTGGACCACGTCCTGCTGTTCGGACCACCAGGCCTTGGCAAGACAACGCTTGCCACCATCATCGCCAACGAGATGGACGTAGGCTTTCAGCAAACTTCTGGTCCCGCGCTGCAGATCCAGGGCGATTTGACGGCTATCCTGACCAACCTGCGCGATCGGCAGGTGCTTTTTCTGGATGAGATTCATCGCCTGCAGCCGGTCCTCGAAGAGAAGTTGTATACCGCACTCGAAGACTACAAACTCGACATCATCATCGGACAGGGACCGGCGGCCCGCACGCACGTGATGGAGATCAAGCCTTTCACGTTTATTGCCGCGACCACGCGGCCCGGTCTGCTTTCCTCACCACTCCGTTCTCGCTTCGGCATCCTGCTGCGGCTGGAGTTCTATACCGACGACGAACTGCGCTTTATTGTCGAGCGCTCTGCCGAAGTGTTAAACGTGCCGATCGACCACGATGGCGCCGCAGAGATCGCACTGCGCTCCCGGGGTACACCACGCATCGCCAACCGGCTATTGCGGCGAGTCCGCGACTACGCCCAGGTCCGTGGCACAGGGAGCATTGACCGCCCAACCGCCCAGGCTGCCCTCAAGCTGCATGGAGTGGATGCCCACGGCTTCGACGATGTCGACCGCCGGTTGTTGCTGACCATCATCGAGAAGTACGACGGAGGTCCCGTCGGGCTGAATACACTCGCCGCGACCTTGGCCGAAGAAGAAGACGCCCTGGAGGAGGTGTATGAGCCATTCCTTATCCAGATCGGCTTTCTCGATCGCACACCGCGCGGCCGGGTCGCGACAAGGCTGGCTTATGAACATTTCGGGCTGCCGTTGCCGCGCCGGCAAACTCCGCTGTTCTGAACGCGATTCGAAACAGGTGTTGTAATCTTGGCCCGTGGCCCCGCTGCTGGAAGTCGATCATCTCTCTATCTATTATCGCGACCAGGCAGTTGTGCGCGATCTGACGCTCACGGTGGGGCAGGGCGAGGTGCTTGGCCTCGTCGGTGAGTCGGGATCGGGCAAGTCCCTCACCTCGCTCTCGATCCTTCGGCTCCTGGATAGTGCTGCGCGGGTAGAGGGTGCGATCCGCTTCGAAGGCGCTGACCTTCTTCAACTGAAACCGGAACAGATGCGCCACTACCGCGGGCGCAAGATCGCCATGATTTTTCAGGAGCCCATGACGGCACTGAACCCGGTGATGCCGGTGGGCCGCCAGATAGCCGAGGCGCTCGAAACCCATCAGCCGGATCTATCCAGCAAGCAGGTACGCGAAGGCGTCGTGAAAGCGATGACCGCCGTGGCAATCGCCGAGCCGGAAAACCGCCTGCGTGACTATCCTCACCAGTTTTCCGGCGGCCAGCGGCAGCGTCTGCTGATCGCCATGGCGCTCATCAACCAGCCACTGCTGCTCATCGCCGACGAGCCCACCACAGCTCTGGATGTAACGGTGCAAGCGCAGATTCTGCTGCTGCTCAAGGCGCTTCAGCAACGAAATGGCCTGGGAATGCTGTTTATCTCGCATGACCTGGCTGTAGTCTCACAAATTGCAGACCGGGTGGCGGTGATGCGCCGGGGCGTGCTGCTGGAAACAGGCACGCGCGATCAGGTATTTCTCAGTCCACGGCATGCTTACACCAAAAGCCTGCTCGGCGCGGTACCGACCCTTCACACCGATCGCGCGCAGCCTCTGGCGACGCTCGCAACTGCTTCCGAGCCTGCGGCGGGAAACCTGATCGAACAGGCTCCCGGGCATTGGGTACGCTGCATCTAAATTAACTCTGGTACTCTGATCGTTTGCCGTTGCATTCGCGGTGTGGAAACCCTGAATGGATGGCCGTCCCAGCACACCATGCGCGCCCTGATCATCTCCGATATCCACGCTAATATCGACGCTCTCGAGGCAGTGCTCGAGGCAGCGCCGGCACACCATGTGGTGTGGAATCTGGGCGACGTGGTGGGCTACGGTGCGGCGCCGAATGAAGTGATCGAGCGTGTGCGCGGCCTGGGCAAGACGTTCGTTCGCGGCAACCATGATCGCGCCTGCAGCGGGCAACTGTCGCTCGAGGACTTCAATCCTGTGGCCAGCCGCGCTGCACGATGGACGCGCCAGGTGCTCACGCCTGAACACATCGAATGGCTGCAGCATATGGTGCGCGGACCGGTAACCCCGGATGGTCCGCAGGTAAGCTGCATGCATGGTTCGTATCTTGACGAAGATGAATACCTGCTGTCAGTGCGCGATGCGCGGGCGCCTCTGAAGCAGGCGGAGACACGCATCAACTTTTTCGGGCATACCCATTTGCAGGGAGGCTTTGCCACCAACGGTGAAGACTGGTTCAAGCTGGATCCGGTTTACTCCAGCAGTGATGAGCCGGATGTTTCCGAACTGGTGCTGGTTGCTGGAGCGCGCTACCTGATCAACCCGGGTTCGGTCGGGCAGCCAAGGGACAACGATCCCCGCGCCGCCTTCGCGATTTATGACGATCAGCAGATGACCGTCGAATTTCGCCGGGTGCCCTATGACTTTCGGCTGGCGCAGATGCGCATTACGCGCGCCGGGCTACCCGATCAGCTCGCCGTGCGACTGGCGTATGGGCGTTAGCGTCTGCTCTTCTCTGCATGTGCGGCAGAGGCAAACAACTAAACCCTGAATCCTGGACGGGGTTGGGGCTTGACTACTTCGTTAGGGTTGGGCGCAAAAAATGGAAGAGGACGGCGCTTAGGCCCGTCCCCTTCCATGCGTTAACAACAGGCTTATTCTTCGGCCTTGACGGTTACCTTGACGTGCGCCGTCACTTCGCGATGCAGCTTGATCGGCACGTGGAACTCGCCCAACTGGCGCAGTGGTTCCTCGAGTTGCAGCTTGCGGCGGTCGATGTTGAAACCCTTCTGCTCGAGCTGGTGCGCGATTTCAGAAGCGGTGACCGAGCCGAACAAATGCTCGTTCTCACCCACCTTGCGTTCGAACACGAGCTCAACCTTATCGAACTGAGTGACCAGCAGTTCGGCCTCGGACTTCTCTTTCGCAGACTGGCGAACTGCCGCCTGCTTCATCTGCTCGATCACCGCCTTATTGGCAGCCGTGGCTTCCATCGCCAGTCTTTTGGGCAGCAGGAAGTTGCGTCCGTAGCCTTCCGCTACCTTCACCACGTCGCCGCGATGGCCAAGCTTGCTTACGTCTTCTTTCAGAATGACTTCCATGGCGAATCTCCTAGTAGCGAGCTGCGAAGGGCAGCAACGCGATATTCCGGGCCTGCTTGATGGCGCGTGCTAGGCCACGCTGGTGCGTGGTGCAGACGCCGGTGAGGCGGCGAGGCACGATCTTGCCCCGCTCCGCGACAAACTGCTGCAGCAGGCGAACGTCACGGTAGTGGATGGAATCGATCTTCTCGACACAGAACTTGCAAACCTTCTTGCGACGGAAGAACTTGCGTCCACCGCCGCCGGGACCGCTGGGGCGTCCGCCGACAGGCCGTCCGCCGGGACCGGAACCCTCGGGACGGGACGTAACTGGTGCGCTGGGTGTGCTGGTTTCGTCAGCCATAATTTTCCTATTCCTTCTCTCACGGCCGCCGCTTCGGGCAGGACCGGAATCTTTGGTTAAAGCTCAAAAACTCTTATGCGCTGGCTTCTGCCGTCGCAACCGGCGCAGGAGCGGCTTCGACCGCAGCCGGAGGCGCTGCCGCTGGCTGGGCACTGAGCTTCTTGCGCGTAGCGCGGATGGCCTTGATCTTGGCCACACGCTTCTCTTCTTCGTCCATGCGGACGGAGATGAACTTGATCACCGGCTCCGATACGCGGAGACGACGCTCGATCTCGCCCATGAGCGAGCCGTCGGCGTGGATGGTCAACAGCACATAGTTGCCGTCGTTAAACTTCTTGACCGTGTAGGCAAGCTTGCGGCGGCCCAGCTTTTCGACCGACTTCACACTGCCGCCACCCTGGGTGATGTTGCCCTCCAGGCCAGCAATCAGCTTGTCGAGATCCTCGTCCAGAATGTCAGGACGGACGATAAACATAACTTCGTACGTGCGTTGCATAGCTGTTCTCCAATTCTTGTTACTCGTCGCCATTTTCGCGGCGGTTGAATTCATTCATGGCCGGGCCGGCTCCCTTAGCCAGCACCATTTCTACTGCCCGCGCGGTGCGATCGAGAACCTCATCGAGGATCGCGAGCTGCATTTTGCGCATGGGCGCGAGCACATAATCCTTGCGACCTCGCCGTGCCTTCTCGGCCGCGTCTTCGACCTGGGGAGCAACCCCGATGCGAATCCGCAACCACTCTTCACTCCCCAGCGCACCAGAAACGGACTGAACCCCGTTGTGACCGCCGGAACTACCACGCTCCCGAATCCGCAGCGTACCCAGGCTCAGCGCGATCTCGTCGTAAATCACGATCAGGTCGCGCTTCGCGTCGGCATCGAACTCATTCACCAACGCCTGAACCGAGATGCCGCTCAGGTTCATGTAAGTCTCCGGCTTCGCCAGAACCACGTCCCTGCCGGCAATCCGTGTCGTGGCCGTCAAAGCGCGGCAACGACGGTTTGCCACCGTAACGCCACCCTGTTCCGCCAGCCGGTCAATCGCCAGAAAGCCAACGTTGTGCGGCGTGAACTGGTACTCGATGCCCGGATTTCCCAGGCCGACTACCAGGACCGGTCCCGTTCGCTTTGCATTCGCTTCAACGTTCACAGCATTCTCTGCGTCAGCCAAGCGGAGAGACCATTCCCATTACTTCTTGCCACCCTTGTCGCCAGCAGGTTCGGCCGTTTCGACCTTGCCCTTCTTGGCAACTTCAGGCTCCGCCGGTGTCGCCGCCACCACGTCGGCCGCCGGTGCAGCTTCTTCCTTGATCGCAATTACGTGAGCAACCGTGGCATTCTCATCGGTAATGAACTTGAGCTTGCCCTGGTGAGGCAGATCGGCCACACGGATAGAGCTGTTCAAGGCGAGGCTGGTGACGTCGAGGTTGATGTGGCTGGGAATATCGCCCGGCAAGCACTCGATTTCGATTTCGCGCAAAACCTGGTCGAGAATACCGCCCTGCGTCTTAACGCCCACTGGAATGCCTTCCAATAGCACAGGAACCTTGACGCGCATGGCTTTATCCATGGCGATCCGCTTGAGGTCGATGTGCAGGAGCTTGCCCTTGATGGGCTCGTACTGCCAGTCGACGATCATCGCTTTGGTTTTGCTGGCCTTGGTCTCGCCAGAGCCAATTTCCAGGTCGAAAATCGTGTTGTGGCCCGACTCCGAATGAAGGATGCGGGTAATCTGCTTGGGATCGAGTTCCACTGCGATCGCGGCTTCCTTGGCGCCATAGACAACGCCCGGGATCATGCCGGCGACGCGCACCCGCCTTGCCGCATTCTTGTTGAACTTGCCCGCGCGAGCTTTTGCTGCAACTACTTCCTGCTCAGCCATACTTCTCTCCTGAATTTCACTTACGCGCCGCCCGCCCTAACTAAACAGCGAACTGACGCTGGTCTCCATGTGAATGCTCTCGATCGTGGCGCCTAACAGGCCGGCGACCGAGAGCACTTTAATCTTTCCCAACCGTTCCAGCTTCTGCGCTTCTTCGCGCAGCGGAATCGAGTCGGTCACCACTAACTCCTGCAGCCGCGAATTCGCGATCCGCTCAATGGCCGGCCCCGAAAGCACGGGGTGGGAAGCGGCTGCATACACCTTGGCCGCCCCTGCATCGAGCAACGCCTGCGCCGTTTTCACCAGTGTGCCCGCCGTGTCGATAATGTCATCGATGATGAGGCAGGTTCTTCCCTGCACATCGCCGATCACGTTCATCACTTCGGTCACATTCAGGTCCGTTCGCCGCTTGTCGACAATGGCTAACGGAGCCTGCATTTTGGTCGCGAAAAACCGCGCCCGTTCCACGCCGCCCGCATCCGGCGAAACCACCGTAAGGGCGGGCAGATTCAACTCCCGGAAATAGCTCACCATGACCGGACTGGCGAACATGTGATCGACCGGGATATTGAAAAATCCCTGAATCTGCGCCGCATGCAGATCCATAAACAACGCCCGGTTGGCTCCAGCGGTGGTGAGCAAGTCAGCCACCAGCTTGGAAGAAATCGCCACACGCGGCCGATCCTTCCGGTCCTGCCGGGCATAACCGTAATACGGCACCACGACCGTGATACGCCCGGCCGATGCGCGCTTCAGCGCGTCGATCATAATCAGCAGCTCTACCAGGTGCTGATCCACCGGAAAACAGGTCGGTTGCACGATGAAAACATCCACGCCACGGACGTTTTCGAGCAACTGAAAGTAAATCTCCCCATCGGCAAACCGCTGCAGCTTGCTCTCGCCGAGCTGCACGCCGACGTGCGCGCAAATGCCTTCGGCCAGTTTGCGGTTGGCCGACCCGGCGAAGATCTTGAACCGCTTATCCTCGCTTAACCGCCCAGGGCGCTTGCGCTCTGGTTTGGGCTTAGCTGATTCCTGAGCTACGCTGCCTGCCTCTTGTTGCGAGGCGGGTTCCGTCATCACGCTTGATTCACCCTTCACACGAACCTCCCAAGCTGGTTTGCTTTGGTTGTTCCGCCTGATTGTCGAGCCACGGAGATGCTGCTGTCGTGACAGTAAGGATTGCGTACTTTAGCCCTGAAAGCTGGCTGGGCGACTAGGATTCGAACCTAGACAAAGTGCTCCAAAGGCACTTGACCTACCATTAGTCGATCGCCCAACTGGGTGTGGCACTCTCTGCCACCCTCATGGTGCGCCAGTAATCGCCGCGAGGCAATGTCCTGGTGACCAGGCCTGTCACACCGTGCCGCTTCAGCCGTTCGAGCGCCGCGTTAGCCGCCTGGGACGTGCGATACAGCCCAAAAAGAGCTGATCCGGACCCGGAAAGGCCTGCATGGATCGCCGCGTCCTCCGTACTGGAGCCGCTCGCAAGAATGCGCTTGATGTCACCGAGAAAGGGATTCTGAGGAAAGACGACCCGTTCGAAGTCGTTTTCAATCCCGGTTCGGACAAGCGCGAGGAGCGGATCCTCGGCATGGTCTTCTCTCTGGGAGAAGACACCGGAGGAGTACGGTTCGCCAAATGCAGCAGCGATTGACCGACTCAACTTGTTGATTGTAGCCGACGGGGCAGAAGGGGTCAACGCAGCCGCGCCTTGCAGCTTGTCCCAGTCGCGGAATGCCTGGGGTGTGGAGACCCCCATGAACGGCAGTGCGATCACGCAGGGAACGGAGGCAATATCGGGCAGGGGAAAAACCTCTTCGCCGCGACCGGTTCCCACGACAGACCCGCCCAACAGGAAGAGAGGCACGTCTGAGCCGATTTCGGCCGCTAGCTGCAGACGGTCAGGTGGGGCGAGACGGTGACCCAGCTCAGCCTCCAAGCCGACCAGCGACGCAACCGCATTGGCCGAACCGGCGCCCAAGCCCCCCTGCATGGGCAGTTGCTTCTCGATGTGGATATGGACGTGAGCCTTCAGGTCCAGTAACTCCAGGCAGCGCTGCACGCTCCGCCAGGCGGTATTGCGAGCGTCGGTGGGCACACGCGGATGGCTGCTGCTGAGCGTTATTTGTGTCTCCGCGGCCAGGCTCGCCTCGACCGTCACCCATTCATGGAGCGCTAGCGTCTGATAGACGGTCGCGAGTTGGTGAAACCCATCTGGACGGACAGGGCCGATTGCCAGACCCAAATTGATCTTGGTGTGCGATCGAACGCTGGTGGACATCGCTCCGATTCTAGCTTGCTTGGTTGGTGCTGGCCTATGTGAGATCTAACGATGAATCCGGCTTCAGCCGCCGAGGGTATCGGACTTTAGTCCATACATTATGTGAGGCCAAGCAGCCGGTTTCTTCTTATCAGAACAGCTTGCCAGCGATGTGTTGGAAGGGTACGGGCTTTAAGCCCGTACATAGATTTATGCAAACACAGTGGCTTTAGCCACTGAGGGAATCTGCCGATACCCTTCAGCTCTTATCTTCCAAGAAGGCTGGTTCTCACACCCGTTGCGCACAGTCGGGATTTCGTTTCGCCGTCACTTGTTTTTCCCAAAATGGACCTAACGACATATATATGTCCGACCATACGTTTAAGTATTGCCAACTGTGCCGTCAGAGGAAGACACTGCGACGGATGGTCCCTTTCCCCGAGAAAACCATAGAAATTGGCTTGCTCGTCGCCGGCGCGGTCGGCCTCCTGGTCCTCATCGCCCCCACCTTCGGCATCAAGCCCAAGGCGACGGTGGACGGCTGGCGTTTCCCGGTAAAACCGACCTGCCTGCTGCTTTACTACCTGGCGATTGCCGGCGGCATGGCGGCCGTTGCTTTTGGCGCGGAGCAGCTGCTCACCCTGGGCAGAGCGAACGCGATCGGCTGGTGTAGCTTTGTCTTCGGCTTCTTATTGGTTCCGCTGATCCTGTTGGACTGGCCCGAACCATTGATTCTGGACCGGCAAGGGCTCCATGAGGGGGATTCCGCATCCACCCGTATCTGCTGGCAAGACCTCAGACATGTGCGGAAATACCGCATTCGCTGCGATCGCGGCGTAGTCGTTCAAGGCGCAGGAAACAAACAACTCGTGGTCGCCGATATTGCTTATGACTCCAAAGCAGTCCTCGACTGCCTCCTGCAGTCGCGCCCCATTCCTTACTACGCCCAGAACGACGAGCTTGGGCCGGTCTCGATTCTCGTTGACCGTCGCTCTCAATACTGAGTTCTCCCTCCTTCCGAACCTTACCCTGGCGACCCAGTCCGTATTGCGTAAGCCGGTTCAACCACGGCCAGGAAGCGTCCTGAAGCCGTTCAGGCTGCGATTGCCGGTGAGAAGATAGAAGAGAACGCTTGCACGGCCACCCGCGCAGGAACCGTAACGAATGACATCAGATATATGGAACTCGTAAGTTCCGTGGAAATGGCGCGATGCTAAGAACGATTTCTACTCATGTATTTCTGCGCCAGCGGCTGCACCCAGGGTTGCTGGATAGTCTGGCCAAAGGAGGCGCGCAGGCAATTGAGATTTTTGCCGCGCGCCAGCACTTTGACTACAGCAGCAAGTCGCACGTGAAGGAAATTGCCCTGTGGTTCTCGGCCAATCCGGTCCAACCTTTGTCGCTGCACATGCCCCTGTTCGGCGATACGGAGATGGGCCGCAGTGGAGCGCCTTTGGTCAATGTAGTGCATCCGGAAAAATCGCGCCGCATCGACGCCATGGACGAGATCAAGCGCGCACTCGAAGCTGCGGAAGAGGTGCCGCTACGCTATCTGATACTGCACCTGGGAGACCGTGAAGACTATTGGAGCCCAAGAACACTCGAACACTCCATGACGGCCATCGAACACCTGCAGGCGTTCGCACGGCCCTTAGGTGTAAACCTGCTGTTGGAAAATCTGCAGAACGAGGTGACTGAGTCAGCCCATCTGGCGGAGATTATCCGCATTGGCCACTTCAAAGATGTGGGCATCTGTTTCGATACTGGTCATGCGCACCTGGGCAGTGGCATCACCGCAGCCATCAGCGAGTTGAGCGCTTTGATCCGTACAACCCACATCCATGACAATCACGGGCAGAAGGACGAACACCTCTGGCCCGGGGAGGGTGCGATCGCCTGGCCGGAAACGATGACGGAACTGCGCACCGTTCCGCAGCTCTCCGCAGCGGTTCTTGAGATCGGATACCGGGCCGAGGAGCCACCTGAACACGTCGCCACCCGCGCTGCGGAAACGTTTAAGACGCTCGGGCTCTAGTCAGATAACCTCGCCTCAACGCGTCGAGAAACGAATATGGCAGAAGAGATCAAAGACAAACAATCGAATGCAGCGGCTCCCGCTCCACGGGCGACCATCGCCACCCTGAACCAGCACGAAGGCAAACAAGTAACACTGCGCGGCTGGCTCTACAACATGCGCGAGAGCGGAAAACTGCTCTTCCCGATCTTTCGCGACGGCACCGGCACCGTGCAGGGCATCGTGCCCAAAGCCGCGGTCACTCCAGAGGTTTTCGAGCGAGTGCGCGGGCTGACGCAGGAATCGAGCGTTCTTGTGACCGGCCGTGTGCGGGCAGACAAGCGCGCCCCCGGCGGGTTCGAACTCGATGTCGATGACGTCGACGTGCTGCAACGCGTGGGCGAAGAGGAACCTTTTCCCATCACGCTCAAAGAGCATGGCGTGGAATTCCTGATGGAGCACCGGCATCTGTGGATTCGGACGCCGCGCCAGTCAGCAATTCTGCGCATCCGCGCAGAAATTATCAAGGCCGCGCGCGACTATCTCGATGACAACGGCTTTGTGCTCACCGATCCGCCCATTCTTACTCCAGCAGCCTGCGAAGGAACCAGCACGCTGTTTCCCGTGGAATATTTCGGCGACGAGGCCTACCTCACGCAGAGCGGCCAGCTCTATATCGAAAGCACTGCCATGGCGCTGGGCAAGGTTTATTCCTTCGGGCCCACTTTTCGGGCCGAAAAATCGAAGACGCGGCGCCACCTCACCGAGTTCTGGATGGTCGAGCCCGAGATGGCTTTCGCCAACTTGGATGACCTGATGGCGCTGGCCGAAGAGTTCATGAGCTTCCTGGTGCAGCGCGTACTAAGCAAGCGCGCGCTTGACCTGAAAGTCATCGGCAGGGATACGGCCAAGCTTGAAGCAGTGAAGCCTCCGTTTCCGAGGATCAGCTACGACCAGGCTGCAAGCATGTTAGACGACGCTTTCGCCCGGGGCCTGATCGAGCAAAAATTTGTCTACGGCAACGACTTCGGATCACCCGACGAGACCTACCTCTCCTCGCAATTCGATCGTCCGGTGATGGTGCATCGCTATCCGGCCGCGGTGAAGGCGTTCTACATGGAACCCGATCCGGAGAATCCAGACCTCGCGCTTTGCGTCGACGTACTGGCGCCGGAGGGCTATGGAGAAGTCATCGGCGGTTCACAGCGTGTCGCTTCTTACGATTTGCTGAAGAAGCGGATTGAAGATCATCAGTTACCGCTCGAAGCTTTCTCCTGGTATCTGGATCTGCGACGCTACGGCTCGGTTCCGCATGCAGGTTTCGGCATGGGGATTGAGCGCGTAGTGGCCTGGGTGTGCGGCCTCGAACACGTCCGGGAAACGATCCCTTTCGCGCGAACGCTCAATCGTATCTACCCGTAACGGTTTGAAGCTAGCTTTGTCGGGGATCGTAGTGTCTGGCACTCCCTCATCGTCCTCATTCGTTTTGACCAGGATTCAGTAGACGGATTCATCAAATCAAGATGGAAGGCATGGTTTCACGCCGATCCACCCGAAGAGAGCTTCTCGGAAGCTTGATTCTATTCTGGGCCTGCGGGGGGTCTATCGCCTTCTTCGATATCTATGTCAGGATGTCATGCTATGGAAAGATCCGGGAATCCAAGCATTACCGATCGGCAAAGAACGACTGCCCACATGCCCGTGGGCGTGCAGACCCTGCCGCCCCGCCAAATCCGTATCCTTGGCGTTCCGCTCGACCTGGGACAGTCCCGCCGCGGCGTCGACATGGGCCCCTCGGCCGTTCGCGTCGCCGGGCTTGAAGCGCGACTTCGAGATGCTCGGCCACCAGGTGACCGATGGCGGAAATGTACCCGTGGCGATTGCGGAAACGCAAAATGCCGGCGAACCCAACGCAAAATATATCAACGAGATCAGCGAGACCTGCGAACGCGTCGCCGAAATGGTTTTGCGGACGCTCGAAGAAGGAATTACGCCCGTTATCCTGGGGGGCGATCACTCCCTCGCCGCAGGTTCGGTCTCAGGGGTAGCTGAGTTCTATCGCCGCCGGAACCAGAAAATCGGGCTCCTGTGGATCGATGCTCACGCCGACATCAACACACCCGAAACTTCTCCCAGTGGCAACGTCCACGGCATGCCGCTGGCCGCTCTCCTTGGTCTCGGCCCGGAAAAGCTCTCGGACATCTTCCATTGGCAGCCCAAGATTGATCCTGCAAATACCGTCCTGGTCGGCGTGCGCGATATCGACAGCACGGAGAAAGAGAACATTCGCCGCGCCGGTATCACCGAGATCTACACCATGCGCGACATCGACGAGCGCGGCATGCGCACGGTCATGGAAGAGGCCTTGCGCGCAGCGGGACGCGGCACCGCAGGCTACCACGTCTCGTTCGACATGGATTGGATCGATCCCGAAGATGCGCCCGGAGTAGGAACGCCCGTGCGGGGAGGCGCAACTTACCGCGAAGCGCACCTGGCGATGGAGATTCTGGCTGACCACGGCCGATTGCTCAGCTTCGAGATCGTTGAGGTAAACCCGGTGATCGACGAGCACAACCGTACCGCTGAATTAGCGGTGGAGCTGATCTGCTCCGCCTTCGGAAAAAAGATCTTATAAGCAGTCTGCCCAGTGCGAAAGCCTTCGCCTCGTTGTTCGATAGCTTCATAGGCAATACGCCGCAGTCCAACTCCGCCAAAACGTACATGCCCGGATGATGGATATTTCACTTTCCCGTGCCGGTTCTCAACCACAGGTGCGCTGCGGCGGGCAATCAGGGACAATAGAGAGGTCCTATGCGAAAACCTCTGCTTGCACTGGCCATTTCCGCCTTTGGGATTGGTACGTCCGAATTCATCATCATGGGGTTGCTGCCGGATCTGGCTCACAGTTTCCAGGTCAGCATTCCGAAAACGGGCATCCTTGTCTCGGGCTATGCGCTGAGCGTCACACTCGGGTCTCCGCTGGTGGCCCTTGCCTTGTCGCGCATGGATCGCAAGCGGGCACTGCTGATCCTGATGGGCATGTTTACTGCCGGGAATGCCTTATGTGCCCTGGCGCCCACCTTTCTGCTACTGCTTGGCGCACGCATACTTACCGCGCTTTGCCACGGGGCGTTTTTCGGTATCGGCAGCATCGTGGCCGCTCACCTGGTGCCACGCAACGAGCGCGCTCAGGCAATCGCACTTATGTTCGCCGGGCTGACACTGGCCAATGTGCTTGGCGTACCTGCGGGCACGGCTTTAGGGCAGGCGTTAGGATGGCGGTTTGCGTTCTGGGCGCTGGTGCCGATCGGCTTGATAGCAGGCATAGGGCTGCTTCGCCTAGTCCCTCACATGCCTGCGGAAAAAATGCATCTGAAGCACGAGTTGAGAGCGGTGCTGCGTCCCCAGGTCCAGCTTGTGCTCGCGCTCAGCACACTTTCATCAGTTGCCATGTTCTGCGTGTTCACCTACATCGCGCCGATTCTCGAGCAGGTGACCCATCTCTCTCCCATGGCAGTCACCCGCGTTCTGGTCTTCTTCGGTGTCGGCATCACCCTGGGAAACCTGTTGGGTGGCCGCCTTGCTGACTGGAAACAGATGCCAGTCATCGCTGGCGGCTTCACGCTGCTCATCGCTATCTTTCTCGCCATGCCATTCCTCGAACCTAAGGTCATTCCGGCCGTGATGATCGTCTTCGTTTGGGGCGCTGTTCACTTCGCGGCCGGCTCGCCGTTGCAGGCGCGCGTCGTGGACCAGGCCAAAGGTGCGCCAAATCTCGCCTCCACGCTGAATCAGGGCGCCTTCAATCTAGGCAATGCGCTCGGCGCCGGCCTGGGCGGCATCATGCTCACCGCCGGAGTGAGCTATCGGCATCTCTCGTTGGGAAGCGCCGCGGTCATCAGCGTTGCGCTGCTCGTAGCTTTGGTCGCGTTCCGCGTGGAGCAGAAAGAGAAAGACTCGGCGGAAGAAAATGAGATGGTGTCTGTTTGAGCTAACGGATCCGTCCGATCGGCGAAAAGCGAACCGCAGGTCTCTCCGCTATGGTCGAGATGACAATGTTTTCCCGGTGCGAACCTCTTGTTGGTGACAATCCTGCACCCCGCATCAGAAGCTACAACTTACGTTGGCCGCCAGGAGCCGTCGAACGCCCATAGAATCAAAACGGCATGAAGAAGAAACTTCGGGTTGGCGTAATTTTTGGTGGGCGTAGCGGCGAGCACGAGGTTTCACTGCTATCGGCCGCCTCAGTCCTTAAAGCAATCGATCCCACGCGCTTCGAGATAGAGCCGATCGGCATCACCAAACAGGGCCGCTGGGTTGTCTCCCATGATGCTGAGCGGTTGTTGGCCGGTGAACTGGCTGAAGCCGCTGCCAGCAATCCGCACACCACCGCGCCGGCAGACGTACTGTTTGAGCGGAAACTCGACGTTGTCTTTCCTGTTCTCCACGGCACGTTTGGCGAAGATGGCACCATGCAGGGTCTGTTCGAACTCGCTGGTTTGGCTTATGTAGGGTCAGGAGTTCTTGGCTCGGCCACCGGCATGGACAAAGAAATCATGAAGCGGCTTTTTATCGCCGCAGGCCTGCCGATCACCAGGCACATCGCATTGCTGCGCCACGAGTGGCAAAAAAGCCCAAAGAAGACCATCGCCCAACTCGAGACCGGCCTCAAGTATCCGCTCTTTGTGAAGCCCGCAAACCTTGGCTCCTCGGTGGGCATCAGCAAAGCCCATGATCGCAAGGAGCTGGGCCCGGCCATAGACCTGGCGGCGAGCTTCGATCGCAAGATCGTCGTCGAGCAGGCTGTCGGCGGACGCGGCAATCGCAACAGGATGGGCAAGGCGCGGGAACTGGAAGTCGCCGTCCTGGGCAACGACGCGCCCATCGCTTCGGTCGTGGGCGAGATTGTGCCCGGCAAAGAGTTCTACGACTATGAGGCCAAGTATCTGAGTGAAGGCTCGGTGCCTCATATTCCCGCCAGGCTGACGAAGAAACAGGCCAAAGAAGTGCAGGCCATGGCGCTCGACGCCTTCCGCGCCTGTGACTGCTCTGGATTGGCTCGCGTAGACTTTCTGCTAGAAGCAGGGGACGCAGGGCGCATCTATCTGAATGAGATCAACACCATGCCCGGTTTCACTTCCATCAGCATGTATCCAAAACTTTGGGAGGCCTCGGGTATCAAGTACCGCGACCTGATTTCGCGATTGATCGAACTGGCGCTCGAACGCAAAGCCGAACAGGAACAGATCTCGTACTCCCGCTGATATCGTTCGCGCCGTGGCGGGAGTGCCCCCGTGAGCGGTAAACTTCCCGGAAGAATAGGAACCCCGCCATGACCCTACTCGATGCGCCTAACTACGATGCTGCCAGGGCGCGCAAGCGCAAGAACGTTCTCGTTGCGAGCCTGGTCGCCTGCGTAGTGATCGCAGGACTGCTTTTCTACTTCTGGAATTGGCCGCAGGAGCATCGCGTCAATCAGTTTTTCGCGGCAATCGAAAGCGGAGATTTGCCGAAGGCCTTCGCCATCTGGAATCACGATCCGGATTGGCAGCAGCATCCGCAGCAGTATGCTTCTTACCCGTACGGGCGCTTCGAAGTGGACTGGGGTCATTCAAGCGACTGGGGCGACATAAAGACTCACAAAATCACGATGTCGAAGACAGTTGGTTCGGGAGTGGTGGTCGGCGTGGAAGTGAACGGACAGAGGACTCCCGTCTTCCTCTGGGTGCAGCGTAGCAACAAGACGCTTGGGTTCTCGCCTGTGCAGCTTTCGACGGAATAGTCGACCTGTCGAAATGGGTTTTGTAACAACTCTGTGGGCGTGTTTTGCCCGGACGTTATTTCTGGGACAGGGTTTTGCAACTACGCTTGGCGCAATGCCAGGAGCTTTTCCAGGCTTGCCGGGTCATCCACCTGGCCGCACTTCTGACTGCGGTCAATCTGCCGCATCAGACCGCTGAGCACTTTCCCCGGTCCGACCTCGATAAAGTCGGTTACACCCTCGGCGATGAGCAACTGCATGGACGCCGTCCAGCGCACCGTCCCAGTGACCTGGCGGACCAGCGCGTCTCGCAGCTTATCGCCATCTCTGACCAGTGCTGCGTCTACATTCACGACCACTGGAACCTTGGCGCTGCAGAACGAAATTCCCTGAAGAACGGGAGCCAGCGCATCCTGGGCAGGCTGCATAAGGCCGCAATGGAAGGGAGCAGAGACCTGGAGCATAACTGCCCGCTTGGCGCCAAGCTCCCTGGCCAGCGCCACGGCTTGTTCGACCGCGGCCTTCGCTCCTGAAATCACTGTCTGGTCTGGGGAGTTCATGTTGGCAGCCTCGACAAGCTCGCCTGACTGCTGCGTAGCCTCCTGGCAGACAGCAACCACGGCTTCGCCCGCCAGGCCCAGGATCGCGGCCATGGCGCCCTGACCAGGGGGTACGGCCTGCTGCATCAATTGCCCGCGGCGGCGTACGGTCCTGGCCGCATCGGCAAACTGGATCACTCCGGCAGCCACGTTCGCCGAGTACTCTCCCAGCGAATGGCCTGCCATGTAGTCGGCGGTCACTCCGGCAGCAGCCAGTGCGCGCAATGCGGCTACCGAAACCGTAAAAATCGCCGGCTGGGTGAACTCGGTCAACCGAAGCTGTTCTTCCGGACCGTTGAAGCAGAGCTCTGCGAGGTCGAAGCCGAGCGCCTCGTTGGCCTCCTCAAAGGTCTGGCGAGCGACGGGAAAAGCAGAGGCGAGATCGCGGCCCATACCAACGACTTGGGAACCTTGACCAGGAAACAGGAAAGCTGTCTTGCTCATGTCTTTTTTGGGGGGGTTCTAGTAGAGAGGCTGCACGGGTGCAGGTTCTGCCGGATCAGTGGGAGTGTCCATCCTGCGTCCGGCAAACTCCTTCTCCAGCCGCTGATTGATACCGGCCTGCGCAAATTCAGCCGTCACGCGGATACCGTTAAAGATGGCGCGGTCATTGGAAGAGCCGTGGTTCACGATGCAGACCCCGCGAATACCGAGCAGCGGAGCACCACCGTACTCAGAGTAATCCAGGCGCTTCTTGAAATCGTTGAAGGCTTTGCGCGAAAGCAAGGCGCCGACCTGAGCGGTCACCGTAGAGGTAAGCGACTGGCGCAGAAGATCACGCACCAGCTTGGCCAGTCCCTCTGAAGTCTTCAGGGCGACATTGCCTACGAAACCATCGCATACCACCACATCGGCATTGCCGTTGTAGATTTCCCGCCCTTCCACGTTGCCGATAAAGTTCAGCGACAGTTGCTTGAGCAGGGGAAATGCTTCTCGCGTGAGATCGTTGCCTTTGCCCTCTTCTTCACCAATCGAGAGCAGGCCGACCCGGGGACGCGGAATTTTCAGTACGCTGCGGGCGTACATCTCGCCCATCACGGCAAACTGTTCCAGGTTGTGCGGCTTGCAGTCGACATTGGCGCCCACGTCGAGCAGGACACAGGGCGAGCCGGTCGAGGTCGGCAGCATCTTGGCCAGCGATGGCCGGTCCACGCCGGGGAGCGCACCAAGCACCATCTTGGCCAGAGCCATGGCGGCTCCGGTATTACCGGCGGTGAGAAACCCCGCGCATTTGTTTTCTTTCACCATGCGGAGCCCGAGTCGCATGCTGCTGCCCGGCTTCTTGCGAATCGCGGTCGCGGTCTTTTCGTCCATGGTGATCCATTCCGTTGCTGGAACGATGACGATGGGCAATGCTTCCGCACCCGCCTCACGCAAGGCGCTGCGCAGACGGTCCTCAGGACCGATCAGATGGACCCGTACCGGGAGCTCACGGCAGGCGTGGATCGCGCCCTTGATCTCGGGATCAGGCGCCTTATCCGAACCCATGGCATCGAGCGCGATATCCGTCAGCATGGGGGAGTGTATGGGCTAGGCTTCCTTGGCTTCGAGCACTTCACGGCCCTTGTAGATGCCGCATTTCGGGCAAGCCCTGTGCGGCAATTTGCGCTCGTGGCAGTTGGGACACTCCGACGTCGTGATGCCGCTGAGTGCGTCGTGCGAACGGCGCTTGGAGCTGCGGGCCTTGGAGTGGCGCCGCTTTGGATTAGGCATTGCAGATTCCTTTCAGGCGTTCTCCCCGGCTGACTTTTCCGGCATTGCCGGGATGCCGCACTGCGGCAACAGCCCTGGGATCGCTTTCAACTTTACGTTTTCATCCTGCTGCGGAGGTCGGCAAGCGCTGTCCACCGCGCATCGACTTGGCTTGCATCGCAAGCGCAGGCCTCGGTATTCAGGTTCCGTCCACAGCGAGGGCACAGACCCTTGCAGTCCTGCTTACAAAGCGCTCGCGCCGGCAGGGAGAGAAGCACCTGCTCGCGCAATACGTCCTCCACCGCAAGACGGCCACCCTCATAGTACCCGATTTCGGTATCCGAGGTCGAGATGGAGTGCTCCGAGCCCTCGGCGTCGACCCCAGTGGGCCGAAAAAGCAGGTCGAAGTGCTCTTCGAGCCGATGAGACACGGGATCGAGGCAGCGGGCACAAGGCATTTCAAAGTTTGCCTGGTAGCCGGCGCGCAAACGGATGTCATGGACTAGCTGGTGCGCCCCGTGGTTTTCCGTAAGGAGGTCGGCGCGGCCGCTCACCGGCATCGTGCCCATCTGGCGGATCCCGGAACCATAGTCAATAGCGCCGGGGGGGACCGTCTCACTGAACTCAATCGGTTCCCGTTCCAGCTCGAGTACCGTTATCAGCAGGGTCATGGCATGCTCCCAGGGATTGCTTGGTGACCGGTTAGAACCGGTAGTACACGCTGAGGGTCGGCTCCAAAGTGCTGCGCAGCGTCTTGGTATCGATAGCGGCCTGATGAAAATTGGGTGTCTTGTATTCCAGACCGCGCAGCTGCCCGCGGATCCCGAAACGCCCATGCACCGGGTAGTTAAGTCCCACACTATAAACGAATTCCGGCAGGAACTGACTCGACAAATGAAACGGCTGGTCAGGGTTCGCGACCACATTCGTAATGGTGCCTGGAATCGGCGAAAAAACGATCAGGCCGCCGCCAATGGTGAAAAATGGCTGAACTCCGTGGATGGGCGGCGACTGAAGCAGATAGGCAACGCTCACGTCAGTGACGTTGCTTTGTACCTTGATCGTGTTCTTGTTATACGACTCGAAGAACTTGGTGTAACCCACGTTGGCTTCATAGCCCAACCAGGGCATGTACGGTTGGCGAAAGCTGAACAGTGCGCCGCCCGATGAAGTCGTGTCATCGCGGACAAAGTTGCCGTTGGATGCGCTGGTGACCTGGTAGAAAGCACCGGCGCCGACATCGAACCTCTCTTTGCCCTCGGCTTCTGTCTTTACGGTTGGAGTGGTCTGCGCATGGCAGGGAACAGCCGATGCCCACAGGCCAACTGCAACCAGCAATGCGCTCAGGGAAAACGAAAACCGCCGGCTCTGGGCCGATCGAATGGAAATAAGGGACTTTTTCAAACGGACACTCTGCATGGTTGGGTCTTATCCCACTATATATCGTTCGTGAGACTCGGTTCGGAGCACGAGGTAAGCCGCCGCCATTCGTCTCCGGCGAAAAGGCGAATGCCCGCAACCCCGGCGGCGCCTGCGGCGACGCAAGCCGCGGCGTTCATGCTGGTTACGCCGCCCAGGGCAAAGACCGGAATGCCTCGTGACGCCACGCATACCTGACGGAGGCTCTCTAGCCCTTGCGGCTGCACTGCGTACTTCTCGAAAATGGGGGAGAAAAGGAGGAGATCTGCGCCTTCTTCCCGCGCCATCTCGACTTCTTTCAGACTGTGACACGGCATGCTGATGATCGCGTCCCTGAAGACCTGGCGCACTTTGCTGACTGCTCCGGGCGCTGGCTGCCCGGCAAGATGAACACCCCTGGCGCCGGCACCGAGAGCGATGGCAGCGGCTTCTGGCGTAGCGATATTCACCAGCAGTTTGGTGCGGCTGCCGCCAATTTTCTCGCTCACCTGGAAGGCCAGGGTTTCGAGTTGTGGCGCGTCGAGGTCTTTTTCCCGCAGTTGAATGTAATCCACGCCGGCTGCCGCCCATGCTTGCGCCAGCTCCAACAGCCGACCCTCGGTCGGGAGTTGCCTTCGGTCCGTAATGGCGTAGAGCTGCATGAGGTGCAGTCTACCGGCGTACAAGGCAACAACGAAGCCCTGCCCTCTGGACAATTTATCTGGATCGGGAATCAGCGGTGATAACAAGCGAATTCGATCGTCTGAGCCATGAGCGGCACGCAACCTTTGCGCTATTCAGTAGAACTTCGGGCCGGGGCGTATGCTAGACGCGGGTCATCCACTTCTACCCTTTGTTTGTTGTCAGGCTTACGAGGTAACGGGAAATTGACCTCTTCGATGCGATCTTCCGGTACCCTTCCAATAAGGCATGATTAGCTACGATCTCCTCATCATTGGTTCTGGCCCCGCGGGGCAACGTGCCGCTATCTACGCCAACAAGCTGGGTAAAAGAGCGGCCGTGGTGGAACGGATGCGCACGGTAGGCGGTGCCTGCATCAATACGGGCACCATCCCCAGCAAGACGATGCGTGAAGCCGTTCTCCACCTCTCCGGCTACAACTACCGCTCGATCTACGGCATGAACTACCGGGTGAAGGAAAAGATCACGATGGCGGACCTCGCCTTCCGCGTGCAACACGTAATCAAGACCGAGATCGACGTCACCGAAGCCCAGCTTTCGCGCAATGGCATCGATGTATTAGCAGGTGTTGCGAGTTTTGAAGACAGCAGCCACGTGCGGGTGACCAATGAAGCCGGCAGCCAGGTCTATGAAGCCAAAAACATTGTCATCGCTACCGGCACCAAGCCGGCCGACTCACCGAGAGTGCCGATCAACGGCCGCTCCATCATCAACAGCGATCAGATTCTGGACCTGCCCAGTCTGCCCAAATCGCTGATTGTGGTAGGAGGCGGTGTCATCGGCGTCGAGTACACCTGTATGTTTGCCGCCCTCGGGGTGCGCGTGACGCTCATCGAGAAGCGCCCCAAGCTCCTGGAATTTGCCGATCAGGAAATCGTGGAAGCGCTCAGCTACCACCTGCGCGACAGCCGCGTGACCATGCGTCTGCATGAAGAAGTGGAGAGCGTGGAAGAATTAGACGACTGCAGCGTGGTCGCGAACCTGGAAAGCAAAAAGCGCATTTCCGGCGGCGCCCTGCTCTACGCAGTTGGCCGCTCAGGCAATGTCGCGGAGCTCAACCTCGACAAGGTCGGCATCGAAGCGGACAGCCGCGGCCGAATACCCGTCGATAAGGACTTTCGTACTAAGGTGCCCGGCATCTTCGCGGTGGGCGACGTGATCGGCTTCCCCAGCCTGGCATCGGTTTCGATGGAGCAGGGGCGTATCGCCGTCGCGCGGGCCTTCGGCAACGAGAGCCTGGTATCGAACCCCAGCTACTATCCGTACGGTATCTACACGATTCCTGAGATTTCGTTCATCGGCAAAACCGAGGAGCAGCTCACGGATGAAGATGTGCCCTACGAGGTAGGCGTGGCCTACTATCGCGAGATTGCCCGCGGTCAGATCCGCGGCGATACGACCGGCCGCCTGAAAATTGTCTTTCATCGCGAAACCCGGCTCCTGCTGGGCGTTCACATCATTGGCGAGGGAGCGAGCGAACTGCTCCACATCGGCCAGGCCGTGATGGCGCTCGGCGGCACGCTGGACTACTTTATCGATACGGTGTTCAATTACCCCACCCTTGCCGAGTGCTACAAGGCTGCCGCATTCAACGGCATCAATCGGCTGGCCCGGGCAGTCGACTGAGGAGAGGAAAGGCTGATGGAAAGGACGATAGGCGTTGTCGTCTCCTCGAGAATTGTTGCGGGGCTGATTGAAGATCACAAGTTGGTGGGCCCCCTGGTGCAGTTTCCGGAGAATCCGGATGACCACGAAGCTTTGCTCGAACATCCATTCGACAGCCTTTGCCATTTGATCTGCGATGAAGTGCTGGCGCTGCACCCTGAGGGGAAGATCGATGCCATCGGCGTTGCGATTCCGGGCATCATTCGCGACGGCATTTGCGAAGACTCACCTAACCTGGTCCAGTTGAAGGGCGCTAACTTTGCGCAGTCCCTGGCCGCGGTTTTTCGATCGAAGGGAATTCACGCGCCACTAAAAACCTTGAACGATGCCGATGCGGTGGCCGCCGGGCTGGCCGTCACGCAGGGCCGCATGGATCGCCTGGTGCGTGTCTGGACCATCGGCAACGGCATAGGATTTGGCCGCTATCCTTACACTCGAGGGGTTTGGGAGGGGGGCCACACCGTCGTCACGCTCGATCCCAAGGAGACCTACTGCGGGTGCGGCGGACGCGGGCACCTGGAAGGCATCATGGGCTATCGGGCGATGCGTCTGCGCTTCCTGGATATGGAACCGGAAGAGGTGTTTGCCGCCGCCAAGAAGGGCGACGCGCGCTGCATGGATTTCGTGCGCCTCTGGCATCGGGGGCTGGCCGCGGCGACTGCAACCTCGATCCATCTGGGGGGTCCGGGGCGCTTCTACTACACCGGCCTGAACGTGCGCTTTCTTGACCTGAATCTGCTCAAGGAATACCTGTGGCAGATGGTCAAGATGAGTCCGCTGCAAAGCTATTCGCTTGAGGTTGTCCCGGATAATCCCAAGGTGGCGGTGATCGGCGCGGCAGCTTCGGCGCTGTTAGCTCCGGTTAAGTAGGGAAGCGACCTTCCTCTAAAAGGAATGGTTCTCTCGACGACAAACGGAAAGGTCGCGGCTTTCCTCACTGGCGGTTTTCAGGGATGACTAGACTGAACCACCAGGGATTAGGAGTAACTGCGCTGGTAGATTCGCGACATGCGGTCGTGCCAGCTCAGGCGGTCGGTATCGAACCACGCCCAGGCAAACCCTAAGCCCAGGGGAGCAGCCGAGAGCAGCAGAAACCAAACCCGGCGGCACATGGCCTGGCGCGTTGGATTCTCGTCGTCGAATGTGCATAGCGCGATCTTGGCGTAGCGCATGCCCGGCGTGCCTGCAGCAAACCTGAAGAACAGAAATTGGTACAGCATGCAGAAACCACCCAGCACGAGACCAGCGCCGAAGAGCGCAGGCTTGCCCGTGGGCGGATGGCTCGTGCAGGCGGCAAAGACGAGCACAAAAAGAGCAAAGGCCGCAACAATCAAAGCAAGATCAAAGATTGCCGCCATCATCCGGTCCTCAAGCGGCGCTGCCTGCAACGGAATCTCCTCGGAAAGCGAATGCTTCTGGTTGCGGGGCATGGACTCTGGCGCAGCATCCAGCCGAATGGGAGTCCAGTCTTGCGGCGGCGGCCCTACGCTGACTGCATGCGAAACGATCTCGGGCGCCACTTCAAAAATCCTGAGCTCTGATTCATCGTCTTCCGCGGTCTTCGACAATGGCCCCTCGGCAAGCCGGGGACGCAGCCTGCGGGATGCGACGAGCTCCCGGGGGAAATCGATCACGTTGGTCGCCAGTGGTTCAATCACGTCATAGAACACTGGTTCTTCAGGTTCTTCGAGTGCAACGCCGCTCGCCGATGCGGATGCGAGCAGCGGAGACGCCGCAAGGACGGGTTCCTGAGCCTGGGCTGGGGCCTGAACTTCGATCTCGCTCTGCGCCTTTGCTACGGGAAGCGACTCGTTCCGATGCTCGGATGGCTCGTCGATGCGACGAATGGGCATCGGCAACACGTCGCTGATGGCTTTAGCAGCTTCTTCCTTTTCCGCGCGGGCGCGCGCTTCTGCCGCTAACACATCGCTGTACGAAGGAGCGTTCGCGTACCGCTTGGCTACTTTCGCGGCCAATTTTGCAGCGCGCGAGTTTGCCTTGGCCTCCATATCTTCCAGTCCGGGCAGCGCTACCTGTTCGCCTCGTATGCGCAAGCGGCGAGACCGCGTAGCGGCAAGGCGCTCGTTCAGTTCCTGCTTCCACGCAGGCACAATCTCTGTGTTCTCGTGCTCGGCGTTCTCGTGGATGATTTCTTGTTTGAAGTTTGGCAACCCTGGACTCACTGCTGATCTCCTCTTTGGCTAAGCGCGTTTCGCGACCCGGTAAAACGAAATGGAGAGCAGCACACACGAACGGCGCGTACTCCCATTACATGACCATGCAGCGGAGGCGGCAGAAACACGTTTCTTTCTTCGTTGGCGCGGGCCATGAAGTCGAGAGAACGAGGCTGAAATGTCCAGAGCGGTGGAACTGTCAAATACGACAGGTGCAGGCGTTTTGCTATCCTAACCTCGCCCCTGGTAATGAGAGTCCGCACCTTTTTGTTTATCACAGCGTTCATGCTGTGTCATCACACGGTTTGGCCGCGAGCGTTGACGAGGCAGTTTCCCTCGACAGCCTCCGGGAGCACTGCCCACGCTGATTCCGAAGCTGTTGGTGGAGCGGAGCCGGGCCTCGCGACGGAAAGTAGCGCGGCACAAGATACGCAGACGGCAGCGCAGCAAGACGCAACGCTTCCCGATGCTCCTGACTATTCGGGCTATCCCATCGCAGAGGTTGTGCCAGCCCCCGTCACCGGTGTTCCGGTGCGACTGGAATATAAGCAGATGGAGAAGCAGGGCAACATCTACACGCTGACCGGCGCAGTCAGAATCGATTACAAAAACTACGTACTCACCGCCGATAAGATTTCCTACGATCGCGATACCAGCGACGCTGAGGCAGATGGTCATGTGCAGCTGGAGGGCGGACGTGACTCCGAATCGATCCATGCCGATCACGGCAAGCTCAATCTCGATCTTGAGACGGGCCGATTTGAAAACGCAACCGGCAGCATCGGACGTCAGCCCTCCACCAGCAAACGCAAACTGGTTTACACCACCGCGAATCCATTACTGTTTACAGGACGCGTGCTCATCAAGGAGGGTCCCGAACGCTATCAGGTGATTGGTGGCACCATGACCTCATGCCTGCTGCCTGACCCGGACTGGATGATTCATTCCCAGCTCATCCGGGTGAACTACGGACAGGCACGCGCCAGCAACAGCTACTTCACGCTGTTCAAAGTTCCGATTCTCTATCTGCCTTATGTCACACACCCGGTGGACACTGGCACCCGGCAAAGCGGCCTTCTGTTGCCGATCGTCGGAACCTCTTCGACGAAGGGCACCATCATCGGCGACTCCATCTACCTGGTCTTCAATCGCAGCACAGACGCCACGCTGGGCGTGCAGTACTTCTCCAAACGCGGATGGTCACCGAGCGGTGATTTCCGCTATCACGGGCGAGGCGAGGACTTTGCCTCAGGGCACTTTACCGCTTTGGCCGACCGCGGCCTTGCGCCTGACTACCTGAATCAGGGCGGCCAGGATGTTTTTTTCAGCGGCCGGCGCGATTTCGATCTGGATGAGCACACGCGCGCCGTCGGCACGGGTGAATACCTGAGCTCTTATGTGTATCGCGAAGCGTTTGCCGAATCGTTCGCGCTCGCCGTCGCGTCGCAAGTGACGTCTTCCGCCTTCGTCACCCACAACGACAGCGGCCGCTCCGTCAGTCTGCGTTTTGGCCGCTACCAGAATTTTCAAGGCATCACCCTGGTGGGCAACACGTACCAGACCCCGCAGGTCCGCATTCTGCATGTGCCCAGTCTGGATTTCGATACCGTGGCTGAGCCATTGACACCCACGTCCCTCGGTACGGCTCTGCGATGGAGTTTTGATGGTTCTGCCGCCGGGTTGAATCGCAGTGAGCCGGGCGCCAAGACAGGCATGGTCGGGCGCTTCGACCTCTATCCCCATCTCACGCTGCCTCTGCACTTCGATGGCTGGACCTTTCAACCGGAAGTGAGTGCTCGCGAAACCTACTACACCCAGACCCAGACTCCTGGCGCCGTAACGCCCATCCCGACTGCCGGAAGCGTCAACCGCGCCGATATCGAGGCCGGCTTTGATTTGAGGCCTCCGGCGCTGGTGCGCGACTTCAAGGCTCCTGCACTCGAACGCTTGTTTGGCAGCGACCTGCGCCACACCATCGAGCCTGAGATTCAGTATCGCTATGTAGCCGGCGTCAACAACTTCTCGGCGATACCACGCTTCGACCCGACCGACATCGTGAGCGACACGAATGAAGTGGACTACTCGCTGACGCAGAGGCTCTTCTTCAAGCATGCACAACCGAAACCCTGCAGCAGCGGCGCGCTGCCGGCTCCGGTGAACGGCATCATCTATGTGCCCCCGGCTTATACGGAGTGTGGCGCGGACACGAGCGCATGGCTTACCTGGAAACTTGCCGCCAATTTCTTTATCGAACCGGGGTTCGGGGGCGCCGCGGTTCCTTTCCGGCGCAACGTGCTCAGCTCGACCCTCGACCTGACCGGCGTGTCCTTTCTGAATGGACCGCGCAACTGGTCTCCGCTGATCTCCCGCTTCAAGATCCGCACCAGCGAACACACGGACCTGGAATGGGATGCGGACTACGATTTCCACACCAGCCGGACGGATGCGAATAACGTCTTCGCCAATTACCGGCGCGATAACGTCTTTGCCAGCGTGGGCTACTCGACGCTCCAGACTCTGAATTCCGCGTTCACCTCCAAGCTCTCCACCCAGATCACCAAATACAACCTGTTACGGCTACTGCTGGGGTATGGCGACCCTACAAAGCGTGGCTTGAGCGCCGGCGTCAGTTCAGGCTATGACTTCATTCAGAATGTACTGCAGTACGGTGGCATCCAGTCCTCTTACAACTGGGACTGCTGCGGTCTGAGCGTCGAGTACCGGCGCCTGGCGCTGGGCGCCGTCCGTAACGAAAACCAGTACAGCTTCAACTTCACCCTGGCCGGGGTAGGCGCCGCCGGCAACCTGAAACACTCGGAACGTATTTTCTAGTGGTGGAAAAAACCCGCTCATGCGGAGAGCAGGGCAAGTCCCGTAGGGCGAAATCCTCGATTGCGGGTCGTTCCTTTGTTGTTGCGCAAGACAGGATGGGTTCCGCACCATGCCTGTGCGTTTGTTTATGGTCCGAGAGCATCCAGGATTGCATCCGGATTGCATCCTGGGTAAGCTTCAGCCGTCCCGTACGGGACTGTTCGGTGGCGATACGGCCATTCGTCTTTCATTGGTCTGGTTAGTTTCCCGACTTTGAGCCGTCCCTTCGGGCCATTTTGCTGTCTTTTCCCTATCCGCAGGGTCAAAATGCAGAGCTAGAAAAGCGGCTCATGGCTTCACCAAGAAGCGACACAACGAGGGCAGAAATGCTCTAATGGGCAATGGTATGAAAGGTGGTTGTCTTGTCTGTCCGCCGTATGCTGGTTTGGTGCCTGGTCATCACTACGTTGTCCGCAGGCTGCAAGGCTCAGAGCAATCCCAGCTCCGCGCCGGGTAGCACTGCCTCCGCGGCCTCAACGCAGCTCAATCGCAGAATCGAAGTGTTGGTGCGTTCGCAATTCGAGGTGCCCCCCAACGTCGAAGTGGCGATCGGGACGGCAACCAAAAGCGAGTTTGCCGGGTATGAGAATCTTCCGATCACGTTTTCCAGCAATGGGAAACAGACTACGGTGAATTTTCTTCTATCGAGCGATGGGAATACCGTAGCTCGCCTGGAAAAATTCGACATCAGCCATAACCCGGCGGATTCGATCTCGATCCAGAACCGGCCGGCGCGTGGACCTGCCGACGCCAAGGTGACGGTGGTAAATTTCGATGACCTCCAATGCCCCTACTGCGCGCGGATGCACGAACAGCTTTTCCCCTCAACGCTCGATCACTACAAAGGGCTGGTGAAGTTCGTCTATAAGGACTACCCTCTCGTAGAAATCCACCCCTGGGCCATGCATGCAGCAGTGAACGGCGCCTGCCTGGCAGACCAAAACGGAGATGCTTACTGGAGGTTCGTGGATTACGTGCATTCACATGGAGAAGAAGTAAGCGGATCGTCACATGACGCACATGCCTCGTGGCAAACGCTCGACAAGCTGACGCAGAGTGAGGGTGAACGCTCTAAGCTCGACCTGGCAAAGCTCGATGCCTGCGTTGCCAAGCAGGACGAAACGGCGGTGCGTGCTTCGATCAAGCTGGGCAATACCCTGGGCGTGAATGGTACGCCGACCCTGTTCATTAATGGTGAGCGGATTTCCGGAGCACTGCCGGAAGCCGAACTCAGAGCAGCGATCGACCGCGCTCTTCGTGACGCTGGAGTACAAGCCCCTGTGACGGTTTCAGATGCTGCCAAGAAGCCGGTAACCACACCCGAGTCCCCGAAATAGTACAAATGCTGGGGCAACGGAATGTTTTTTGATCGCGAACGAACTCCTTCAGGCCAGAGGCGGAAGCGCGAGAAGTGAAATGTGCCGGTCGAACTACGGGCCGGCAGGGCAACTGCGCCCAAGAGGAGAAAGACCGTTGGAAGAATCGATAGAAAGCACTTTATCCTGCCCTGCCGCCCCCCCAACCTGGCAAACGGTTCCTACACAGACTGGCACGAATCGAGATGCCCGTGGCAGGGCGCGCACTGTGGCTGCTGGCGCGATGGGCCTCGTGTTGCTGAGCGGGGCGCTTGTTGGAGGGTGCAAGCGCGCCTACGGGCCGGATGTCGTTGCTACCGTGAATGGGCAACCGATTCAGCGCGCTGAAGTAGAGAAGTTCTACCGCGATAACCTGGGCAACAACAAGGAACAACCCACAAAAGAACAGGCCGATGCGACCCGATTGGGAATTCTGCGCCAATTCATCGATGACGAGATTCTGCAGCAGAGCGCCAAGAAAATGAATCTGGTGGCGAGCAATGAAGAGGTTGACGCCAAACTTGCTGAAATGAAGGCGCCCTACACCCAAGAGGAATTTGAACGTCGCCTGCAGGCAGCCAGCATGTCTCTAGACGACTTGCGCCGTCAGATACGGCGCTCGCTCACCACAGACAAGCTGATGAACAAAGAAGTGAACTCGCGTATCAACATCACCGACGGGGATATTTCGAACTTCTACAACGCGAACAAGGCGCAGTTCAACTTCATCGAGCCGAAGTACGACATCGCCGACATTGTCGTCACCACGCAGGCCACCAGGATGCAGCAGGGAGTGAACCTGCAGAACAGCAAGGCCAGCAACGACGCCGAGGCCCGCAGGAAGATTGAGATGATTCACAACCGCCTGGAAAGTGGGGAAGACTTCGCCACACTGGCCATGAATCTTTCCGAGAACCCCAATGACACCAACAATGGTGGCAATATGGGCTTTATTCCGGAATCAAGTCTGCGTACGGAGCCGGCTGTCTTCGCGGCAATTTCCAAGCTGCAGCCAGGGCAAATCACAGAGATCCTTCCGGCAGGGCAACCAGGCGCCAAAACCCCGAGCGCTTACGCCATCTACAAGCTGATCGAAAAAGAGCCAGCCGGACAGCGGCAGTTGAACGATCCACGCGTACAACAGGAGATCCGGCAGCAGCTACGCGACAGCCGCTCGCAATTGCTGAGAGCCGCGTACTACGAGATGATGCGCAATCAGGCTAAGGTGGAGAACCATCTGGCGGAGCAGATCTTCAAGAACGGCGCGCAGTAGAGAGACATCGGCGGCTCCCAGAACCTGGTTAAATTTTGGTTAAATTGGCGCTTCAAGACTATCCATCCGTTGGGGGAGAGAAACTGCAGATCTCTCCACTGCGCTCCCCGGTTTTCCTGTTGAGATGAGTGGCGCCGGCTAACTCCATGCGTTTTTCCTTGGGAGAAAACCGCATGCGTGGTCTTGGCGAGTGCCGTGAGGTAGGAAATCCGGGTACGCTTCGGTCGAGATGACAAAGGGGAGGGCGGCGACCTCTATTGAGCCTGTAAAGCCGTACCCGTCGTCGTTATAAAGCGGCAAGACCAGACACAAGAAGCCCCTGGCCTTGGCCAGGGGCTTCTTGCTGTTTCTTTTCTTAGACTACTTGCCCTGCGTGTTGTCCAGGGTAATGCCGCCTGGTGTCTGCTGATTCTTCTTCTGTTCGTTTGCCTTGCGGGTTGCCATCGTCTTGTCGCGCCATTGATCGAACATGGCCATGGCTTCCTTATGGGCAGCTTCATCTCCGCAGGCCAGGTCGGCCTTGCGGCGATAGAGCAAGCTCAGATACGACATGGCATCGTCATAGGCAGGGCGCAGATTGATTGCCTGGGTCAGCTCCGTGATGCCTTCGTTGACTAGGGAACCGTTCTGCTCAGCCAGCTTCGCGCAGGCTGCCTTGTCCTTGATCATGTCACCGTTGTCCTGCAGACCGAGAGCGTTGCGGGCCTGGATCGCGTTCCTGTAAGCAAGACGCCAGTCGACGACACCGATGGTGTAGTGTGCAACCGGGTCATTCGGGTCGACCGCCGTGACCTTGCGCTGCCATTCCTTGGCCTGATCGGTCTTGCCGGTATTGAGGTAAACCGCGGCGATACCCTTGAGAGCGGTAAGGTCGTTCGGATCCTTGGCCAGAACCTTCTGATAAGAACTCACCGCCAACTGCGCGTTCTTCGTATTTTCAGGAGTGTTGGCATCCGGAACCACCTGCTGAGCATAGGCCGTGGCGAGATACAGGGGGGCGTTGGCCAACTGTGGATCAAGATTCTCCGCCTGCTGGAAGTGGTCGATCGCCTCTTCGAACTTCGCGTTCTTGTATGCCTGAACACCCTTGATGAGCTGATCGCGTGCCTTCAGCTTGCTGCACCCGGTGACCATGGTCAGCAACGATAGGGTGGCGACCGCCAGCACCGGAACATATGCGCTTCGCTTCATTCTGGTTCAAATCTCCTTATTTTCGCCAGGCTCCGCCTGACCTACTACCGACTTACGCGGGGCCTGCTACTCAAGAGAAAAAAAGGGCCGCGCTGTGATTGTAATTGGTTTCAGCCTACTGACAAGTCCTTCAAAAAACAAAGCCCGCAGCCGCCTTCAAAGGCAACTGCGGACCGGTCTCACAACACACATGAATTCCGATGTGTACGGGGCGAACTTGCAGAGGCTTTTGCTGCTCATGTAGCAGGGTGGGGCGACCTTTCCTTCTCTCCCAGGAACTACCCTTCAGCAGTTCTCTGCCTCCTCATCGAAACCACCCTGGAGATTCTGGAATGGCAAGAATGAAGGGTACAACGTGGCCCGGCCTGCAACAACTTCAGTTTTACTGCCCTGCTTCTACCTTCGGGGTGATTAAACCAATGTGATCCACACCTGCGGCATGTCCGATATCCAGAACGTCGGCGACCGAGGAGAAATCGAGGGCCGGATCACCTTTGACAAACATCACCTTTTCGGCGCGCGTGGCAAAGATACCTTCCAGTTTATTCAACAGGTCTCCGTGCGACATGTCGAGTTCGTTAATTTTGTAGCCGGGCACGCCGCCACCAGGACGGTGCGTGATCTGCACCACGATGGTACGGTCGTTATCCTGCTGTTTCTGCGGATTCTTCGGAGGCTGGGGCACCAGGGCATCCAGACCCTTCGGCGTCACCGGCGTGATGACCATGAACACGATCAGCAGCACCAGCAATACGTCGATCATCGGCGTTACGTTAATGCTCGAATTTAACCCGCCACTACCACCTGCATCAAATGCCATGTCATCCCTCGTTTCCTTCGGCACGGCCCTGATCGGGGCCGGCAGGATATCGTGCTAGATTGCGATTGCTCCCGGCCTTACTGAGCAGCAGCAGGTGGCGCGCCGGCTGCCGCAGCCTGATCGGCTTTGCGGTCGGTCAACAGGCCAACCTGATCCACACCGGCAGTACGTACATCGTCGATCGCATCCATGACCGTGCCGTACTGGGCCCGGGCATCGGCACGCATGAAAATCTGCTTTTCGGTCTTGTTCTGCAACAGGTCGGCTACCTTCGGACCGAGATCCGCCATCGAGACCTGATTCTGTCCCAGGTAAACCTTGTTGTCGCGGGTGATGGCCACGACCACCGAGTCTTCTTTATCGGCGTCGGGCATGTTGGTCGGATCGGTTACCTTGGCCAGCTCAACGTTCACCTTATTCTGAAGCATGGGCGTGATGACCATGAAAACGATCAGCAACACCAGCATCACGTCCACCATGGGTGTGACGTTGATGTTGGAGTTGACCTTGGCGCCTTCGTTTCTAACTGCGATTGCCATTGTCTGTGCTCCGTGGGTCGAGCGGCGAGAGCGTTTTCACAGCGGGTGCTGGCTGGTCTGGATCGGGCGGTGAGTTGCCCCTTTACGCCAACTGTGAAAATGCTCCTGGCTTCCCCAACTTAAAAGATCCTTCGGTCTATCTGTCGCGGGTGGAACCACCGGGTTGGAACGGACTCTCGAAATCCGTTCCAATCGGTGCAGGATTCCCGCTATGCCTGAAGAGAGAGAACCGCGGTTATCGCGTTTTCACCATTCTATGCACTACTGACATCCGCGAGGAGTGGTTTTCTTTGATGGAAAACCACCCTAAGAGCGGCTGCTTTGCCGTACACCTATGGTGAAACCGCGTTAGCGGCGGTGGCTCTGCTTGATGAAGTAATCGATGAGTTCGCTGGAGGAGTTGTCCATCTCCACATCGAATGCTTCGACCTTGCCGGTGAAGTAGTTGAAGGTCATAACGGCAGGGATCGCGACGAGCAGACCGAACGCCGTGGTGACCAGGGCTTCGGAGATACCGCCGGCGACTGCGCCGATACCGGAAGTCTTCTGGGTTGCGATCTGCTGGAAGGCGTTAAGAATACCGACGACCGTTCCGAAGAGGCCGATAAACGGCGCCGTGGAACCGATGGTCGCCAGACCACCGAGTCCGCGCTTCAGCTTGGCGTGAACGATGGCTTCAGAGCGCTCGAGTGCGCGACGGCTGGACTCGATCTGCTCGTCGCTCACGGCGCCGCCACCACCGTAGTTACGGAACTCCTGCAGACCCGCGGTGACCACTTCGGCCAGGTGCGACTTCTTGTTGCGGTCGGCAACCTTCACCGCTTCGTCCAGCTTGCCTTCCTTGAGGGCGCCGGCAACACGAGGAGCGAATTCACGGGACTGCTTACGAGCCGCGCTGAAATAGAGGGCGCGGTCGATGATCACAGCCAGCGACCAGATCGACATGATGAAGAGGACGGCCACGACGGCCTTTGCCGCGGGGCCCATGTTGTGCCACAGTTCCATGGGCGAAAAGCCAACGGTAGGTGCGGCTTCCTGAAAGAGGTACATGCCGAGAGCAGCCTGGTGGGCGGCGAGCTGGGAGAGTTGGGCGAGAATCACTGAATCGTTCCTCCTACGGATTTACTTCGTTAGAGCTCTGAAACATCCAGATGCTAGCACCGGCCAACTTCGGTCTGATATGCCCCGAAGTGGCCACGAGGGGAGCTGCCGGCTACCACCTTTGGTGGTAGCCGGCACGTAGAGTTAGCCGCCGAGATTAAACACTACATTGACTGTAGTCTCTACTTCGACTGGGTCTCCATTAAGAAGGTAAGGCCTGTAGCGCCAGGAGCGAACAGCGTCCAGTGCTGCCTGCTGCAGCATGGGTGGACCGCTGACCACTCTCAGGTTTTGGATCGAGCCGTTCTTGGAAATCGTAGCCTGCAATATAACAGTGCCCTGAATGCGAGCGGCCTTGGCGATTGCCGGATACTGCGGCTGCGTCTTTTCGAGCAGATTGCCCTGCATGACGCCGGACGAAATGCTCAGCTTCTTGGGGGGCGCCGCCTTGACGACCGGAGCGCTTGTCCCGATACCGCCCAGGATGCCGCCCATCACACCGCCAGGGGTTCCGCCGCCCATACCTTCCATACCGGAGACGCCAGCCATGGTGGGCGGAGCAGCCGACTCCTTAATTTGTTTAATTTCTTTCGGGATCTTGCTGGGTGCCTGCAACTGATTGTCGAGCATCTCAGACTTGATCTTTACCTGGACCGGAGCCTGAGGTGGTGGTGGCGGGGGAGGGGGCGGTGGGGGCGGTGGTGCAACCAGCAGCGTGGCCATCATCTGCGTGGGTAGGGCCTCAGGGTGCAACAGCGGCCAGATGATGAGCGCAGCCAATATCAGGCCGTTGAGACAGAAGGTAGCTATCGACCAGTACCTGCTCTTGGTCTTTAGCTTACCGCCGGACTCCATTAGAGAATCTTCAAACATCGCCTTACCTCGGATATTCGAACTTGTCTTTCTTTAGACACCGGGGGTTCTGATTTTGATCCCGAAGGGGAATTGCCGGGGCTGTGGGAACTGTGCATTTTGTGGATTTTTTTTGAGGACGCCTGAGAGCGCCCAATCAGGGACGAATGGGGATAACTCACGGGGTAGGGAAGGAGGTATCGATGGAGGTGGCGGAATGGCTCTACGGGACTTGATCGTGTGCCATCCGCTCCGAAGAAGCCTCGCGTTCGACTTGCTACATGGATGCCCCTTGAGCGTATGCGACTGCAAGACAAAGGGCGCCGGGCTCGGAAGACTTCAATATGGAAGGTGAAGGCGAGGTTCAAGTTTCTTTTCCGGCAGCCCTAATATGTTGGCTAGACCCGCGACTTCTTTCCTGCCGGCAGAACCGCCTGCTTGCCGCGCTTCGCGCGCCACTCTTGATAGGCCACCAGCATCGGGGCCGCCACGGCAACCGACGAATAGGTGCCGATCAATATGCCTATCACGAGCGCGAACGAGAAGCCGTGCAACACGTCGCCGCCGAACAGGTAGAGCGAAAGAACAGTCAGGAAGGTCAACCCTGAGGTCAGGACCGTTCTGCTTAAGGTCTGGTTGATGCTACGGTTCACTACCGTGGTCAGGTTTTCGCGGCGAGACATGCGCAGGTTCTCGCGAATTCGATCGAAGATCACGATCGTGTCGTTCATCGAGTAACCGATCAGGGTCAGAATGGCCGCGATGACGGTAAGCGTAATTTCCTTGTTCGTCAGGCTGAAAGCACCCACCGTGATCAGGGTGTCGTGGAACACCGCGACCACCGCGGCCACACCATAGATCAGCTCGAACCGGAACCACAGATAAACGAGCATGCCTGCCAGCGAGTAGAGGGTGGCGAGTAGAGCCTGCTTGCGCAACGCCGCGCCCACCTGGGGCCCGATGATGTCCACGTTGAAAATATGGAAGCCGGAGAGATAGGCACCCTGCTTAAGCTGGTTGACAACCGCAGGCGTGGCCACGCCGTTCAGTTGATCGATGCTCGAGAATAATCCGCCAAGATCACGGTCCCGCTTACTCAGAATGGCGGTTGCCTGCTGCGCATAATGCTGCTCAGTGTCGGCGTTGCCAAGGTGTTCGGGGTCGTTCTGCTGCAGATATTGCGTCAGGGCGCCGCTGCTTACGGTGTCGAGGTCCAGTTTGCCTTGGTTGCCTCGAGCGTTCTGGGCATAGTTTGCAGTGAGCGCATCGACGATGGACCGGCGGCCCGCATCCAGCGCAGATTCCTGTGTTTCCTTCTGCGCCAGGGAAATAATCACCTGGTGCTTCGAGGCGCCGTAGCTCTGAATACGCGCGTCCCGGATGCCCGCCTGGTCGATGGACTGGCGAATCCTGTCGATGTTCGCCGGTTGCTCGAACTGGACATACACCAGCGTGCCACCACGGAAGTCGACGCCCAGATTGATGTGGTTCCAGAACAGAATCGACAGGACTCCGGCCACGCTAAAGATCAGCGAAAAGGCGAGGAAGTACCACTTTTTTCCAAGCCAATCAACGTCAATGCCACGAAACAGTTCCACTTGAAAACTCCGCCTTACTCCTGCGCGAGCCGGCTGGGCTCATGCGCATCAAATTGGTTCTCGCCGGATGAAACCTCCGGCTGGCGCTACCCGATCGAAAGTGCCTCACCGCGCTGCTTGCGCTTGAGAATCGAATCAAAGATGTGACGCGAGACGAACACTGCGGTGAACAGGTTGGCGAGCAGACCAAACGTGAGCGTCACGGCAAAGCCCTTGACCGGTCCGGTACCGAACAGGAACAGGATGCCAGCCGAAACAATCGTAGTGACGTGGGTATCCACAATCGTTACCCAGGCATGTGCAAAACCCTGTTCGACAGCCGCTGCGGCGGATTTGCCCGCATGCAGTTCTTCGCGGATGCGCTCGAAGATCAGCACGTTTGAGTCAACGCCCATACCGATGGTGAGAATCACACCGGCGATTCCGGGCAAGGTCAACGTGTTTCCGGTAAAGCCCATGAAACCAAGCAGGATCACCAGGTTGAGCATCAGGGCCAAGTCAGCATTGATGCCCGCTCCATGGTAGTAGACCAGCATGAAGATCATGACAGCCAGCATGCCCACGACAGAAGCCAGAACGCCCTTGCGAATGGAGTCGGCGCCCAACGAGGGGCCTACGACGCTTTCCTGCAGGTAGTGAATCGAAGCAGGCAGTGCGCCGGTACGCAGCATCAGCGAAAGGTTCGTTGCTTTTTCCTTGCCCAGTCCGGTAATGCGGCCCTGGTCACGGATGGCCTGCTGAATATTCGCGGCCTCCTGCACCCTGTTGTCGAGGACCACGGCGAGCGACTTACCGATGTTGGTGCTGGTGAATTGGTAAAAACGGTCACCCGCATTGCGCGTCAGAATGAACGTCGCATCGGGGCGGCCATTTTCGTCAACCGAAGGCTGAGCATCGCGGAAATCATTGCCGGCTACGACCGGTACGCGCTGCAAAACATAATATTGGCCCATCAGGGCAGGCTCCGTGCCCCCGTAGGCCATGACGACATTGTCAGGCGGTACGACGCCGCCCAGGCTCTGCGCAGCGGCTTGCTCTGTCGGGAAAGGACCACCCACCACCAGGCGAATCTCTAGGCGGGCAGTCGACTGAATGATCTCGTGCACGCGGCTGATATCGTCCACACCGGGCAACTCGACCATGATCTGGTTCGTGCCCAGGTTGTATTCCTGAATGGTGGGTTCGGTTACACCCAGGCTGTCGACGCGCGTACGGATGGTATCGATCGCCTGCTGCAGCACCTTTTGCTCGGTAGCCTGCAACTCTGTCGGCTTCATGGTCAGCGTCCAGGAATTGTTCGGTGCGGAACTGACCGTGTATTGCGTGCCGTAATGCGAATCAAGCAGATTGCGCACGTCGCCGGAATGGTCCGCGGGAGTGCCCAGAACCTGGATAAAGCCAGGCTGTTTCGGGTCTGGCTTCAGTACCGAACGGGCAGCAAAGCCGCCTTGCTGCAAATCAGCCTGGATGCGGGCCACATCGGTATCAGTGACCGTGCTCAAGGCTTCGTCCACCATGACCTGGAGCACCAGGTGAGTGCCCCCCTTGAGGTCAAGGCCAAGGTGAATGCGGTCGGTCAATGCCGCCTTCCAGGCATCAGGGCCGATTCCCTTCGGGATTCCGAAGATGCCGTAAACGAACACGAGGAGAACTGCAAGAATCAGAATGGTTTTACGCATGGGCATCGCAATCGCGTTTTTCCGCCGGGCTTACCGTCTACCCGTGGAATACGGTTATTTATCTTCCTCTTGGTTAGTCGTCACAGAAGCGATAGCACTCTTGATGACCTCTAACCTGATGTTGTCAGGTGGGACGCGCAACTGCACTGCATCTTCTTTGATGGAAATGATGGTTCCGCGTATACCGCCGGTGGTGGTGATGCGGTCGCCTGACTTCAAAGCGCCGAGCATCTCCTGCCATTGCTTCTGCTTTTTTTGATTGGGGCGCACCAGCATCAAATAAAACACGGCAATGATCAGCACGAAGGGGAGAAACGTCACCAGGCCGGGCGGGAGGTTTTGAGCAGCCAATAATACGGGAGTGAAGGTCAACGTACCGTCCTCTGATCGATCCGGTCCGCCGGAAAGTCTCCCTCGGCAGATCTTCTCGCAATTGTTTACTTCAGCTTAGTATCTCTTATCCAGCCTCTACTACAGCCTATCTGCCCGGGTTTGTCTACATGCCGGGGCGTCACGGCGAGGCCGAACGGGCAATGGACAGCCCGTGCCCTTCCCAAAAGCTAGTCGCCTGGCGCTTCGAAGCCGTGCCCTTCTTGAAAGAGGGATTGAACTCGGGCATTCAGAGATCCCGCAGCATTAGCTGGAGAGTCGAGCCTGGGATTCGCGTCGTGACGAGAGCTTATTCCGCGCCAACGCGCGCTGCGCGTGCCCGCACCTGGGCCAAAAGAGCAGAAAGAGTGTCCGTCGCAATAGCATTTCGTACCGCTCGCATCGTGTCAAGGTAGAAGGCCAGGTTGTGCAGCGTGTTCAGTACTCCCGCCAGCGGCTCACCGGCGGCCATCAGATGGCGCAGATAAGCGCGGGTATAGCGGCCGCAAACCATGCACCCGCACTCCGGATCCAGTGGCTGCTGGTCTTCGGCAAAACGCCGGTTGCGAATATTCAGCCTCCCCCCGGAGGTAAAGAGCAGGCCATGCCGGGCTGCCCGGGTAGGAATGGTGCAGTCCATCATGTCGACGCCCATCGCCGCATACTCCACAATCTCCTCGGGATAGCCGACACCCATGACGTAGCGGGGTTTGTCTCGAGGCAACAGGGGCAAAGTGCTCTCGATGATCTCCCGCGTCGCCGCCCGGGGTTCGCCGACACTCAGGCCTCCGATGGCATAGCCGGGGAAGTCCATTTCAACCAGTTGCTCCGCGCAGTCGCGCCGCAGGTCGGGATACATACCGCCCTGAACAATTCCAAAAAGAGACTGGGTTGCCCCTCCGTTGCCGTTGCGCTGGCAGTGTTTGTAGAAATGCTGGTGGCTTCGTTTTGCCCAGCGCAGAGTGAGTTCAAGCGACTGCTGAGCCCGGGCGCGATCGGCCGGGTACTCGGTGCATTCGTCGAAGGCCATGATGATGTCCGCGCCCAGAGTGAGTTGGACGTCCATCGAGTGCTCAGGCGAGAAGAAGTGGGAGGAGCCGTCGAGGTGCGACCGGAATCGCACACCCTCCTCGCTGATTTTGCGTAACTGGTTGAGGCTAAAGACCTGGAAGCCGCCGGAGTCGGTCAACATGGGCCGCGGCCAGGAGATAAAGCGGTGGAGTCCGCCCATGCTGCGCACGAGCTCGTGACCGGGACGCAGGTAGAGGTGGTAGGTATTGCCGAGAATGATCTGGGCATCGAGCTCTTCGAGCAGATGCTGGGGGATTGCCTTAACGGATCCCGCGGTTCCGACAGGCATGAAGGCCGGGGTCTGGACCACGCCATGAGGGAGAGTCATGGTCGCCCGCCTCGCCTGCCCACTTTCGGCTTCTATATGAAAAGCGAGGGACACAGATTGATTGTATCTGTTGCGATGAAGAACATACGCCCGGCTCTGGAGCAAGCTCGCTCAAGCCGACTCTAGTTTTCGTACCGCGGAGACACGGTTCTCGCCTTCGTCGGGCAGAAGGACCAGCAGTTGCGCAATAGTCTGGCCGGTTTGGGGGTGCCGTAGCTGGGGGGCAATCTCGGCCAGGGGCGCCAGGACAAACCGGCGCTCTGCCAGCGCCGGGTGCGGCAGCGTGAGTTCCTGACCGGCTAGAACACTATCTCCGAAGAAGAGCAAATCCAGATCAAGCACGCGGGGGCCCTTCAGGATGCCCTTGCTGCGGTCGCGGCCCATTTCCTGCTCAATCGCGAGCAACGCCTGCAAGAGCGCCAACGGCTGCAGGCCGGTTTCGAGCGCTACGACTGCGTTTAGAAAAGGCGGCTGATCGAGATATCCGACGGGCTCGGTCTCATAGAAAGACGAGCGCGCTACCACGCGCCCCAGGCTTCCCAAACGTTCCGTTGCCGTGCGCAGAACCGCGGCGCGGGTGCCATGTTGGGAGTCGAGATTGGACCCTAACGCGATGTAGGCCGTGGTCATGAGCGGTGGCCCCAGAATACAGCTGCGATAGGATGCCGTATGCGCATCGCCTTCTTCGGCGGGACGTTCGACCCCCCGCATCTTGGCCACATTGCCATCGCCCGTGCAGCCGTTGAGCGGCTGGCGCTTGACCAAGTGCTGGTCGCGCCGGTAGGAACCCAGCCGCTGAAAGCCGGTTTTAGTCACTCCAGCTTCGAGGACCGGCTGGCGATGGTCGCGTTGGCTGTTTCGCGCGTGCCGGGACTGGTCGCCAGCCGCGTGGACGCTCCCTTGCCGGGCGGGCAGCCCAATTACACCTACGACACGCTCCAGCGTCTGCGGCATGATCTCGACCCCAGCGATGAGCTGTTCTGTCTGCTGGGGGCCGATTCATTTCTGACCTTACGTCGCTGGCAGCAATGCGCCGAGCTGCTGCTTTTCTGCGACTTTGTCGTGGCTGCAAGACCTGGATTTTCGCTGGAGCAGATCAACGCCGCGCTGCCGCCGGGGATCGATAACATCGGCGAAGATCATCGCAAAACCTTCACTCGATTCACGCTTGCAGGGCCTGGGGGCCGGCAAACCGGGCTATTCGTGCTACCCGATCTCGATCAGGACATCTCCGCAACCGAGATTCGCGCCGCGCTAGCCGAAGGTGGCGAATGGAGAACTGTTCTGGCCCCACTGGTTGCGGAGTATATTCGCTCCCACCGCCTGTACACAGTTGGCCGGGATACCATAGAGATAGCTCAAGGAAAGCAGAAATAAGAGCAAGGAGATTCAACCCAACCGAATGGCAACTACGGAAACGCGCCGCATGGTATTGGCCGCCGCGGAGGCCTGCGAAGATAAAAAAGCCGAGGACACCCGCATCCTCGAGCTCGATCCACTGGACTCTGGCTTCACCGACTTCTTCCTTATCTCGAGCGGATCCAATGAAAGACAGACCCAGGCAATCGCCGACGAGATCGAATCGCGGCTGAAGAAAGACTTTCAAACCTACCCCAACTCGGTCGAGGGCCGGCGGCTGGGTGAGTGGGTGCTGATGGATTACGTGGATTTCGTCGTCCACATCTTCCTCACCGAAAAACGCGCCTACTACGACATAGAGCGGCTGAGGAAGTCAGCCCGCACCGTCGACCTTACCCAGTTGAAGGCAATGCTGGTTGAAAAGACCGTGGCTGCTCGCGCCAAACCGGCGAAGAAAGCTGCTGCCAAGAAATCGGCCGTTGCGAAAAAGGCCGTGAAGAAGGTGGCGGTCAAGAAGACGGCAGCGAAGAAAGCAGTTAAGAAGGCCTAACCCCCGGAATCCGGGGGGGTTTCCAATCTCCGGCATTTCCGCCATTAAGCGGCTGATGGTGCGTGCGGCTACGCCCTTGATGGAGCGAAAGCTAGCCTCCATACGCTGCCATAAAGGATCGGCCTGGATGAGCTCGGCGATGGCTTTTTCCAGACTGCGTATCTGCGTTTTTATCAGCGCTAAGATCTGCTCAAACAGCGTCTTCACGGTTGTGTCGGAGAGCAAGCGACTCTGATTGCGTTGGGCTGTCTGCAGATCGGTGAGTTGGCGCAAGCGTGTCACCAGGGCCCGCAAATGTTGTTGCTGCGCCGAGCCTGGAGCTGAAGGTTTGCAGTTTTTTGTACGTGCAAAATGAGCAATGATGCCTGCATCCAGGGCATCGGTCTTCTCCAGATAACCCATGGCTTGTGCAAACCTGCGCACCGCTCGCGGGTTCACGATGGCGACTGGAATGGCTTCTGAGCACAGCAGTGCAAAGGGTAACTTCTCATAGCCCCCGCTGGCCTCCATGGCTACCAACTGGGTGCTTCTTCCTGGAAAGAGCTGACGCTCAGATACGCATGGGCATGATTACGTAGCGATACTTGAAGTCGTCCGCGGCGTCTTCTGGACGCATCTGCCCGGCCGACTGCGCGTCTTTGAACTCAAGTCGCACTTCACCGCTGGACCCAACTGCTTTAAGAAAATCGATCAGATAGGCAGAGTTGAAGCCCACCACAATCGCGTCGAAACTGTAGGGTGTTTCGATCGTGTCTTCCGACTCACCGGACTCGGTGGAAGAAGACGAGATCTTCAGCTCGTTCTGCTCCAGCCGGATCTTGATGGCGCCCGACCGCTCGTCGGCAAACTGCGCCACGCGCTGGATGGAACCCATCAAGTCTTCACTGCGAACCACTACAAACTTGTTGTTATCGCGCGGCAGCACAGCCTCGTAGTTCGGAAACTGGCCGGTCAGCTTGCGCGTGGTCAGCACACGATGGCCGAGACGGAAGTACAGCGTATGCTCGTCGTCGAAAAAGTCCAGGAATGCCTCTTCGGTATCGGCGAGCAGCGACTGCAGCTCGGCAAGCGCCTTACGAGGAATGAGTGTCTTCTTTTCTCCGCTGATATTTTTGAGCGACTCCGCCGTCTTCTCGATATGTGAGAGACGGTGCCCATCGGTGGCCACCATGGCCAACGACTCCGCCTTCAGAATGAGCAGCGCCCCGTTGAGCGTATAGCGCGACTCTTCATTGGAGATGGCGAAAATCGTCTTCGCAATCATCCCCTTTACGGAAGCTACCGAGAGCTGAGTCAGACCTGTCTCAGGAAACTCCGGCACCTGGGGGAAGTTGGCGCGCGCCATGCCGACCATCTTGGTGTTCGACCGGCCTGAACGAATTTGAACCCAGTGATTCTCCATCAGCTTGATGGAAATGTCCCCTTCGGGCAGCAGCTTCACGTAATCGAACAGCTTGCGCGCCGGGATGGTGCAGGAGCCTGGCTTTTTGACCTTGGCAACGCACGATGTGCGAATGCTCTGGTCAAGATCGGTGGCCGTGATGGTGAGGCGATCGCCGTCTGGGCTGGCCTCGAGGAGAAAATTGGAGAGGATGGGAATGGTCGTCTTGCGCTCGACGACGCTCTGCGTGGCACTCAGCTCACGCAGCAGCTCCTGACGGCTCACGGTAATCTCCAACGTTGCTGCTCCCTGTGCGACTGGTCTCTCCTGCTCAACGCCGGCGCTAAGCATGATGTTTTCCCCCTTGTCGATTTGACTCACTCTACACCACGCCGGAGCTGGCTGAAAATCGGCTGCGTGCACTTTCTGTGGATTACAGCAACGCAATGCTTACGACGACTGGTAAAGACCAAAAAAAATAGGGTTCTTGCTTAGCAGTAGTAACCGTTCGCAGCGGAAAAGTGGAAAGCGGGACGAAAACCACATGACGAGCGGAGATAAGGAACGTCCCTGTTTTAGAAAACCGGGCGGAGAGAAAATGAAAAGGCGGAAGAACGGTGCATGAGGCGAAATTGGGTGCCCTATTCCCCTCATTCTGCACAGCCGGTGCCGATGAGGCTGTGGAAAGCGAAAGCGCAAAGTGCAAAGCTCGACCCGGCGCAGAAAGCATGAGGGTCTGTGAACGCCCGGCTTTGCACAGTGCATTGTTTAGGGTGCAATCCAGAAAACCTGGGGAGTGAAGAGTTTTCCACACTTCTTTTCCAGCAAAAAAAATTACTGGCTTCCTCGCGTCTGGATTTTTTGAAGTCATGAGAAGAGCTCAGGGTCGCTGGGCTGAAGACGGGCAGGAAGATCAGGGAGTCGCCTTTTTGAGGGCCCGCTCCCAGTATTCCTCGTGGCGATCGTCTGAGTACACAAGGCCGGTAATGCGGCCGTCGGGCCCTCTCTCGAAGGTCAGGCGGGTGCTGCTGCCACTCGGGTAGAAAAAACGGTTGGGCAACTCGGGCAGCAACTCAGTCTGGTCGCCGGTGCGGTTTCTCGACATCAACTTGAGACCCTGGCGAAAGATCGTCACTTGCGTCACACCGGCGTCAATGTATTCGCCCTGATACTCGTCATAGACGGCTGGCTCGACATGGATCGGCACTGGATGGAAGGGGATGAGGCGCTTTTCCGCATAGGACTTGGCATTAGGGATGTCGGAAAGGCGATGGGCCAGAAACCACTGCGGCAACAAGGGGTCAGTGTAGGCGCGATCCCACACGTTATGGCGGTAGTTGGAGTACTCCCAAAAACGCACGTTGCCCCCGGCGCTGCTGAGGGCGGCATACATCAACTGCGATTGTTGTGGAGAAACTACGGGGTCGTCTGAGCCGTGAAAGATCCAGACGGGTGTCCGCCCGACGGCTTTCACATATTGCGGTATGAGGTCTGTTACCTGGTGCCAGCGGCTGGGCGTATAGGACCAGAAGATGCCTCCGCAAACGGGCGCGATGGCGGCAAAGTGGCCTGGGTATTCCTTGGCGATCTCCCACACTCCGTAGCCGCCCAGCGACATGCCCGTGAGGTAAAGACGCTGCGGGTCACCGTGAAACTCCTTCACTTCAGCGTTCAAGGCAGCCATGGCCATGGTCATGATGTCAGGATCGGTCCAATGGTGGTGGTTGTAAGGGACCTGGGGCATGACGACGACAAAAGGCCAGCGCTCGTAGTGAGAACGCAGAGCGTTGGGTAGCCCTACCTGCGTTTCATCGAGACCATCTGACCCGCGCTCCCCGGAACCGTGCAGAAACAGGATGACGGGCCACTTCTGCCGCGGAGTCCAGTTCATGGGCAGGTACACCACGTAGTGGTAGCCGGTGCCGTTGACGGTAATGGTGCGATTGAGAAAGCCCGTGTCCTGCGGGTGGGCGTACGCGCGGGGAGCCAGCACTCCACTCACGACTAGCCCAGGGAGTAACCCGGCGAGCAAGAAACCAGCCAACCTGGCCAGGCGGCACGGCAACGCGAAACAAGACATAGACAAATTGAGCATACCGGGAGTGCGGCAGCGAAGAGAAATCCGCGTGGGGGTGCACGCGATCGCGCGGAGATGCGCCTGATTTGGAAAGAGAGGGCGTTTGTGCCCCATTCTTCGCAAAAGTTGCGAGGGATGGGGCACCCGGGGGGCTGGTTACCTGTAAAGCGCCCGCAAAGCTTACCCGTTCAGGGTTTCGAGGAGTTTTGTGATGGTGCGGTTGAGATCCTTATCGGCGCGCCGCTGCTCATCGATCTTGGCGATGGAGTGCATCACGGTGGTGTGGTGCTTGCCGCCGAACTGCCGTCCGATTTCTGGCAGCGAAGCTTCTGTCATCTGCTTGGCCAGGTACATGGCGATCTGGCGAGGGACGACCACCGAGCGGGAATTGTTCTTCTGCTTGAGCTCGGCCACGCGCATACCGAATTGCTCAGAGACCGCGCGCTGGATGGCCTCGATGGTGATCTTGCGCACCTGCGTATCGATGAACTGCTTGAGGCATAGCTGGGTCGTCGAAAGGGTAAGCTCGGCGCCGTTCAAGCGGCACCACGCCAGCAGGCGCACCATGGCCCCTTCGAGCTCGCGCACATTGGTGCGCACGTTGGAAGCGATGAACAGAGCGATGTCGGTCGGCAGAAGTACGTGTTCGCTCTCTGCCTTCTTCTGCAGAATCGCGACCTTGGTCTCCAGATCGGGCGGCTGAATGTCGGCGATCAAGCCCCACTCGAAGCGGCTCCGCAGGCGATCTTCAATTTCCGGCAGCTCCTTCGGCGGACGATCGGAGGCAATGACGATCTGCTTCATGCTCTCGTGCAGCGCGTTGAAGGTGTGAAAGAACTCCTCTTGCGTGCGCTCTTTTTGTGCCAGGAACTGGATGTCGTCAATCAACAACAGGTCGACGGAGCGAAACTTGTCGCGAAAGCTCGTCATCTTGTCGTAGCGCAACGAATTGATCATTTCGTTGGTGAACTTCTCGCTGGAGACATAGCAGACGGAGCATTGCGGCTGGCGCTTTTTCACCTCGTGGCCGATGGCATGCATCAGGTGGGTCTTCCCCATACCGACGCCGCCATACAGAAAGAGCGGGTTGTAGGCCTTGGACGGCCGCTCGGCGACAGCTTCAGAAGCCGCGCGCGCGAATTGATTGCCATTGCCGATGACGAAGGCTTCAAAGGTATAGCGCGGGTTGAGTTGGGCGGCCGTGGTCCAGTCGAACTTGGCCTGCTGAGGCGGCGGCGCGGGTGCCTGACGGTTGTTGTTGCTGACCCGTTGAGCTCCGGCCGAGTGCGACGGAACGGGAGCGAACCCGCCATCTACGCGCACGCGCACGGCGGCTGGATCTTCTTCCGGGAGCACAAACGATACATCGTCAAATTCGAGATGGCAGGCGTCAATGGCTTCCTGGATCAGATCGCCGTAGCGGTCGCCAATGTGCTGGAACTCAGGTGTCGGCACGCGCACGACAAGAATTCTGCCGCTGGCATGGCTGAAGCGCGTGGGCTTGAGCCATGTATCGAACGATTGCCGGTTAACTTTTTTTTCGAGAGCACCCAGAATCCGCGCCCAGGGATTGGGAACGGTTGGGGCGGTGGCGACAAAAGACATACGCTTCCTTCGTTCGACGCCGACTGCCTGATACTTTTCGCAAAGTACAAAAGAGCTGACCCACCTCGGTCGGAAACCGTGGGCGTTGTTTCATGCTCCTGTGTAGGAACTGCTGGGGGGATCACGCCCCTCGCGAAAGTTTCCAGATCGAAAGTTCAGGTTAGTCAGGTTCGTGTGGACGTGCAGAAAATCAATCTTGATCGGAGCCGATACTAGCACAGTTGCCAGGCCATGCAACGGCTCATTCCGGGCAAAAAAATCTTTCCTTTCAGAGTTGCACCATGCGTAGTGAAAGGCGTAGTGAAAGGCATCGTGAAAGTCATCGTAAAAGCATATCAACAGAACAGCAAAACTCTCCGAGGGCTTGGCGCTTTGAACTGAATTCGCTATACTTAGAACTTGCCTTCAGGCACAAATTTTATTAAGTGAGATCAGGAGCGCAGTGTAATGCCAAAGCGCACATTTCAACCGAACCGCCGTCACCGGGCGAAGACACATGGATTTCTTACGCGGATGAAGACCAAAGCCGGGGCCGCCGTACTTTCACGCCGTCGTGCCAAGGGCCGCAAGCGCGTCGCCGTTAGCGCTGGATATCGCGATTAACCATTTTCGCTTCTGCTGCCGATGAGGCAGCCGCGACGTACGCGGACCTTCCTTTAGACGAGCCGCAACTCGCATCACTCGGCCAAGGGAACCTGGGAATGCAAAGGTTCTTGCCACACTCCTTTCATTTTCGGATGCCGCACATCTCCCTCGGGATGTGAGAAGCAGCAAATTTCAGTCCCCCTCCAGCTTGGCCGGGCGGACTGAAAATTTGGGTTTCAGCGATGACCAAAGTTTCATGGTCGGTCGGGCAAGAGAAAATAAACAAGTGGGTCTACTGACTTCAAGGGACGCTCGTCTGCGCAAGCACGCTGACTATCAGCGCGTGTATCAGCGGAGCCGCAAGCACTTTTCGTCGTCCATGACCTACTTTTTTGCGGATCGCATGGCCGCTGCGGCCGGGCAGGCGCAAGTGGGTCCGCGCGTGGGTCTTACGGCCGGCCGTGTTCTGGGCAAAGCAGTCGATCGCAATCGCATCAAGCGCCGGATGCGCGAAGCAGTCCGCTTGAACCTGGCGTCGCTGACGCGCGATGTGGATGTGGTGCTGCATCCCCGGCGCACCGTGATGACTGCCGAATTTTCTGGATTGCAAAAAGAAGTGTCCAAAATTTTTGCAGTGATTCAAAAAGCTGCTGAGAAGCCGGCGATGGAGCGGGCGCAGGACAGAGAGGGCCAGAATGGCTGAACTTTACCGGCGCTGGATTTCGCCCCTGCTGCATTCCGTAAGCGGAGTTTCGGGCGCCTGCCGTTACCAGCCCACGTGCTCTGAATATGCGGCGCTTGCCATTGCACACCATGGAATTTTCCATGGAGCGGCTCTCACCCTGTGGCGTTTGCTGCGCTGCAATCCACTTGGCCGCGGGGGCTTCGATCCGGTTCCTGGCACGTACCCGGGCGCGGCGCCACGAACCTTCCCGCACAGATGACCCCCGCCATTTACCATAAGATGTGGCCGTAGGCGCACTACGCGCCGAGTGCTGCGAGATCGCGCGATCGACAGGAACTCCCTTTGGCAGAAATTCGTAATCCTAATCAGCCGGGCGGCGGCGGTGGGCAAGACTCACGCACGCTCCTCATTTTCTCCATCGTCTTTGTTCTTATTTTCCTTGGCATGCAATACTTCGGCCCCAAGAAAAAGACGCAACCGGAGACCCCGGCGCAAGTTGCATCCACGTCGACAACCCCGGCAACGCCCGCGGCTCCCCCTGCCGGCGCGTCCATAGCGGGTGCCGCGGCAGGGTCTGACTCCGCCAAAGTAGCCGCGGACGCGCTCGTAGCCGCCAACGAAACGACCACCGTCGTCGAGAACGAGCTCTATCGGATTACCTTCTCCAATCGCGGCGGGCAGGCCGTCTCGTGGATTTTGAAGAAATACAAGGACGAGGCCGGTGAGCCGCTCGACTTGGTGAACCCGAAGGCTGCGGCTAAAGTCGGTTATCCGCTCTCCGTATGGAGCTACGATGCTGGTTTGCGCAGCCAGCTTTCGCAGGCATTATTTGTTCCTTCGGCTACGGGCACGCTGAATGCTCCCGGCTCGCTGACGTTTGCTTATGCCAACAGCGGTCTTGAAGTAAAGAAGGTACTCACTTTCGATTCAAGCTACGTGGTGCACGTAGAGTTGACCGCCACCAACCATGGCAGCCCAGTGACCGCGCTGGTAGCGTGGCCCGGCGGATTCGGCGACCAGGACACCTTGCCGGACTACGCCGCATCGCAGTTCGACACCATGCAGAACGGCAAGGACGATCGCGAGGCTGCCAAAAAGGTGGTGGGCGGCGGCACACTGCCTGGAGCTTTCGAGTGGGCGGGTGTAAGCGATCTGTACTTCGCCGCGATTTTTCTTCCCGATGTGCCGGCCCAGACCGCGCTGGTGAGCCTGCATGAGTCGATCGATCTCCCGCGCAAGGGCAAGGCTGACCAGACCGACCCCACGTCTGTCCTAGGTGCAGCGATGGGCGCTGCAGGGCACACCGGCATGCGGGTTTTTGCTGGCCCCAAGGTGCTTGACGTATTGGCCTCTGTTCGCGCGACCGGTCCTGGTGGTGCGCATACCGGGGCGAACCTGGAACCGGTGGTGAACTTCGGCTACATGACCATCATCGCCAAGCCGTTGTTCCTGGCCCTGCGTTGGATCCATGAACACATCGTGGCTAGCTGGGGCTGGGCGATTCTGGTGCTCACCCTGGCGATCAACCTGGCGATGTTGCCGACGCGCATCCAGATGATGAGGTCCGCGCTGAAAATGCAGCGCATTCAGCCGGAGATGAACGCGATCAAGGAGAAGTACAAGAAGTACAAGACCACTGATCCTCGCCGTGCAGACATGAATAAAGAGATGTTCGATCTGCAGAAGCGCGAGGGTGTGAATATGTTCGGCGGCTGCCTGCCCATGCTGGTGCAGTGGCCGTTGCTGTACGGGTTCTATCGCATGCTGCTCAACACCATCGAGCTGCGGCAGGCGCCCTGGCTTTGGCTGCATAACCTGGCTGCTCCCGATCCGCTGCACATTCTCCCGGTTTTCTTCATCGTCACCATGTTCCTGGTGCAGTATCTGACGCCTTCGCCGGGCATGGACCCCGCGCAGCAGAAGATGATGGCCTTTACGATGCCGGTTTTCTTTGGTTTCATGACATGGAACCTGAGCTCGGGCCTGGCGCTCTATTGGGCGTTTGGCAACGTGATCAACGTGATCCAGCAGATGGTGATGAACCGTACCGGCATTGGCAAACAAATGCGCGAGATTGCGGCGAAACGGGCTGCCAAGAAGAGTGGTGGCGGTGGGCGGCAAATGGCTCGCCGTTGAGCTGAATTCCCTGTAAACCCTTACTTCTCTTAGAGCAAGGTGCGATACTAAACCGATGCCGATAGCTGACCACGCGGCTGCAGCGCAGAAGATTGCAGCGTTCCTCAAGACCCTCACCAGTACTGGCCGCCTCCGATTGAAATACAGGATCACGGCCGGCGCTGGCGCTCAGGATCCCGACGGACTGGAAGCCCGCGAAATCTACGTGGAAATGTCTGGCCCGGATGCGGTTCTGTTGACCCAGCGCGGAGGCGAATTGCTGCGCGCGCTCGAACACGTCGCGGCCAAGATCATTCGGCTCGAATCCGAAGAGCATGACATCGTTTCCTTCGATGCCAACTCCTTCAAGACGTTGCGTGCACGTGAGCTGAAGCTGGCGGCAGAAACTGCGGCCGAGCGGGTTCGCAGGTCATCTCAGCCGTACAGCTTTGCTCCGATGAGTTCACGCGAACGGCGCATGATGCATTTGGCTTTTCGCGGGTATACCGATCTTGAAACCGAGAGCACTGGCGAGGGTTTGCGCCGTTTTGTGGTGGTGTATCCGAAGGGTGCGCCGCGCCTCCGTCCGCAGCCGTCTGAGTTTGCTTCCCGCGGCCCGAGGCCGCCGCGGCGCTCGTAGAAGCGAACGGTCCCGGGTTCGTACACGCCGGTTCATTTACGTCTCAGATCTCGCCCGAAATGGCGAGATCTGGCGTAACCCGCATTGGTTGCCGGGATAAGACGAGAATTTTTCTCACGCCGCGAGGCTCATGCAGCCCGACCCTCACATCGCCTACCAAAACGAAACCATCGTCGCCATTGCGACGCCGCCCGGCCGCGGCGGCATTGGCATTGTGCGGCTGTCGGGTCCTGAGGCGACGCGCATTGCCGCGCCCATGCTACGCCTGCGCAATTCGCTGGCACACGCCCAGGCGCGCTTCGGAGACGTTCTCGATATTGAGTCACAAGAAAAGCTCGATGAGGCCGTAGTCACCTATTTCGCCGCGCCTCACTCCTACACCGGTGAAGACGTAGTGGAAATGGCCGCGCATGGCTCCCCGGTGATTCTGGAGACGCTGGTGCGCCAGGCGTTGGCAGCGGGCGCCCGCCTCGCGGCTCCAGGCGAATTTACGCAACGGGCATTCTTGAGCGGCCGCATTGACCTGATGCAGGCCGAGGCGGTGCATGACCTGATCGAGGCACAGACGCTCTACCAGGCGCGCGTTGCGGCGCAACAACTGCATGGCGCCCTTTCGCAGCGCATCAAACCGATCAAAGAAGAACTGGTCGCGCTGATTGCATTGCTCGAGGCGGGCATCGACTTCGCAGAGGATGATATCGATGTATTACCGGCGGCTGAGATCCTGAGCCGGATCGGCGTGATTCGCGACTTGCTGCAGCCGGTCGCCGGCAGTTTTGCGCGTGGGCGCATCGTGCATGCGGGCCTGATGCTGGCAATTGTAGGCCGCCCGAATGCCGGCAAATCTTCTCTCTTCAATCGCATCGTGCAGCGTGAGCGTGCCATTGTCACGTCCAGCCCGGGAACCACGCGCGACCTGGTGACGGAACGGGTTTCGCTGGGCGGAATTCCGGTCGAGCTGGTGGATACGGCGGGCATGCGTGAGGCCACGGACGAGGCGGAGCAGATCGGCATTCGCAAATCGCGCGAAGCGTTGGCCGACGCGGACATGGTGCTGCTGGTTCTCGATGCGACGGTTTTGCCGGTGCAGGAAGAACTTGAGCTGCTGGCCACCCTGGCGCAGCGAAGAGCGCTTGTGGTGGTGAACAAGAGCGACCTGGCTCAGCCTCCTGCTGCGATGGAAGAAGCGCTCAGCAACCTGGCCTTGCCGGTGGTTCACACCTCTGCTCTGAGCGGTGAGGGAGTGGGCGAACTCAAGCAGAAGATGCTGGCCCTGGTGGGCGGCACGACGGCGGAAACAGAGAGCGGCATGCTGACGAGCCTGCGCCAATATGAAGCGGTGACGGCGACGCTCGATGGGTTGGCTGCCGCGAGCGCGGCTGCGGAACAAAACATTCCTCACGAAATGCTGCTGCTCGATCTGTATGGAGCGCTGCGTCATCTCGACTCGCTCACCGGCGAGACGACGAGCGACGACATTCTGAACCTGATCTTCTCTACGTTTTGTATCGGCAAATAAGAGCGGCTCTGAACGAAGCTGAGGCGATCCATCCAATTCAGGCAAGTGAGATACAATGTATCTCAGGGGGTGATTGCGATGGCGACGACGATGGTTCACATCCGAGTGGACGAGAAGGTGAAGGCAGATGCCACAAAGACATTGGCCGCAATGGGTATCTCCATCTCCGATGCGGTACGCATGCTGCTTGTCCGGGTGGCAGCAGAGAAGGCCCTTCCCTTCAAGGTAAAAGTTCCAAATGCAACCACGGTAAAGGCGATGCAAGGGGCAGATCGCGGCAAGGGAAAGCGTTTCAAGAATGCCGACGCCCTGTTTAAGGACCTGGGAATCTAAACGTGCGAAACCCGATTCGCGGCGCTCAATTCAAGCGCGATGTGAAACTGGCCGAGCGTCGCGGAAAAGATCTGGCAAAGCTGCGCGAGCTAATCCTGCTACTTGTCGAGGGCGACCCCGTGCCGCCGTGATACAAAGACCACTCTCTTAGCGGCAACTGGAAGCATCATCGGGACTGCCACATCGAACCGGATTGGCTCCTGCTCTACAAAATCGACGGCGACGACCTGCACCTGGTCCGCACGGGAACACACTCGGACTTGTTCTAGGGGAATGTCTGCACAAGTCTGTGATCCGCATTTTGTTTGGATAAAAGTAGAAGGATGAAGCGGAAGGCGCATTTTCAACGGACATTGGTATCGCAGCCGTCACACGGACGTATACATCTTTTACTCAAGCAAGCCATCAATCATCGGATCGACGGTTGAGGAAGCTGCTCGCCTGCTCCGATTGAAGACCCAGTCTCTGAGGGTAAGCACCTGGCGATGTTGTATGCCGTCAACGATGCGTTACACCAGCTTTGCTTCTATCCGTAGATCTATGACGCCTTCTCGTATCGGTCTAGAACATGGCGACTCATGCCGGTAGCCAGTTCATGCTCCCCCAGAAACACCTTCTCCGCCATCTCCCGCTCCAGTAATTCGGCCTCTTCCTCATTGTGCGTGCGGACGACCGTTTCGATCCCCGGGTGGAGCGCGCGCGCGGTCTTGATCATCTGCCTCACATCGAACGTATCCGGTGTTGCAATCACCAGCATACTGGCGCCCGCGATATGCATCTGTGCCAGCACTGCGGGATCCGAAGCGTCGCCTGCTACAGAAGGAATGCCTCTTATACGCAACCCCTCGACCACCTCGCGGTTCTGTTCCGCCACGACATAAGGAATGCCTCTTTCGGCAAGTGCGTCGCCAATGCGCCTCCCAACGCGCCCGTAGCCCACCAGGACCACGTGTCTTGCCAGGCGCCCTTCATCCGTTGCCGCAGGAAGCGCCCCGAGCGGGTCGGCAGGCAACTCCATCATTTGCGCCAATCGGGAACGTGACCGGAGCCACACCTGCAACGGCTGCACACCGGCAAATATCAGCGGATTGATGGCAATCGAAATCAGAGCTCCGGCCAGAATCAAGCTCTGCCCCTCGATCGGCAGCAGCTTCAGGCTTACTCCAAGTCCCGCGAGGATAAACGAGAATTCCCCGATCTGAGCCAGGCTTGCCGATACGGTGAGAGCCGTATTCAACGGATAGCGAAAAAGAAGCACCAGCGCCGTGGCAGCCAGCGATTTGCCGACGACAATGATGCCGACCACAGCCAGCACCTGCAGCGGCATTTTCACCAGCACTTTCGGGTCAAACAGCATTCCCATGGCAACGAAGAAGAGCACCGCGAATGCTTCGCGCAGCGGCAGCGATTCCTGTGCGGCGCGATGGCTGAACTCGGACTCCTGCATCATCATCCCGGCAAAAAAGGCTCCCAGTGCAAAGGAGACGCCGAACAACTCCGCTGCTCCGTATGCGATGCTTACGGCGGCTGCCACCACGCACAACGTAAAGAGTTCACGCGAACCGGTCCTCGCAACCTGCCACAGCAGCTTCGGAAATACGCGGCGCCCTACCACCAGCATCAGCACGATGACTGCCGCCAGCTTCACCAGCGTGATTCCGACGGCGCTCCACAGCTTTCCGCCCGCAACCAGCGCATCTCCACCCAGCCACTGCGACATCAGCGGCAGCAGCACCAGTACCAGCACCATGGCCAGATCTTCCACGACCAGCCAGCCCACTGCGATATGCCCATTGGTCGAGTCCAGCGTGCCGCGCGCTTCCAACGCTCGCAGTAGCACCACTGTGCTGGCCACCGACAGGGACAGCCCGAATACCAGTGATCCGCCCACTCCCCATCCCCATGAGAGCGCCACGCTCGCTCCAAGCGCAGTGGCGACCGCAATCTGCAGCATCGCTCCCGGCAACGCGATCTTGCGTACCTCCAGCAGATCATTGAGCGAGAAGTGCAATCCCACTCCGAACATAAGCAGCATCACGCCGATTTCTGCCAGTTCACGGGCCAGGCTCACATTCGCAACAAAGCCCGGACTGAATGGGCCGATAATGACGCCTGCAACAAGGTAGCCAACCAACGCTGGGAGCCTGAGGCGGGCTGCAAGGTAGCCGAGCACGAGAGCCAGTGCCAGCGCCGTGGCTATCGTAGTGATCAGGGGAAGGCTTTGAGACATCGACGCTCCGTCCCTTACATGTCGGCCCGGCGTGCGGCTGCCGAAGGAATTCATCTAGGCATAAGATGATCCATCTTGACGGCGTGGTCGCGCAGCGCAGGTGCGCCTGTGCGTCCGCATGGCTACGATCAACATCACCACCGAGTTAATTTGTATCGGTAAGTAGCGCCCGCCCGCGCCCGCCGATCAACATCTTTGCATCTAACGATGGCTGACGCGACTCAACTCCACGAACAGGTTCGGGCTGTAACAAGGTTCGATGATTGTTGTGTCGCACGGGCCCACGGATCCAACCCAGTTCATGCAAACCCAGTTCATGCAAAATGAAGGAGCCGACTCATGCCGCTACCGAACGACGAAAAGCTGATTGCTCTGAGCGAGCAGTTGATCGAGAAATTTAATGCACTGTTTGGCGTGCACCCCGGTTTTCGCCCGGCTCATGCCAAAGGAACCTTGCTGCGTGGAACCTTCACGCCGTCAGCGGAGGCGGCTGGCCTGAGCAAGGCGCCCCACTTAAGTAGGCCTTCCACGCCGGTTACAGTGCGGTTCTCCGACGCCACTGGCATCCCGGTGATCCCCGACAACGATCCCAACGCCAATCCACGTGGCTTTGCGGTTCGCTTCCATCTTGCTGAACGCGTGCATACCGATATCCTGGGCCATTCGGCGAATGCTTTCCCGGCGAGGACGGGGCAGGAGTTTCTGGAGTTTCTCTCTGCGATTGCCGCCACCGATCTGTCGCATATTCCTGGTTCACCGTTGGAGGCATACCTTGGCACGCATCCGGCGGCGCTGGCTTTCTTGCAGTTACCGAAGCCGCCGGCTTCCAGTTTTGCGCGCGAGTCCTACTTCGGCCTCACGGCGATGCGCTTTATCAACAAGGATGGGGTGAGCCGTTACGGACGATATCGGATTATTCCTGAGGCGGGCAACGATCATCTGACGCCAGAGGCCGCCGCCGCCAAAGGACCAAACTATCTCTTCGATGAGCTGGAGGAGCGTGTTGCCAGGGAACCGGTCAAATTCGATGTGATGGTTCAACTTGCTGACGGTGACAAGGTCGATGATGCGACGATTCACTGGCCCGAAGATCGCAAGGTGCTGAAGCTGGGTGTGCTCTCGTTTACAGAGCCCGTGCTGGATAGCGGGCATGAGCAGAAGAACATCATCTTTGACCCCATTCCGCGGGTGGATGGTATTGAGCCTTCGGATGATCCGTTGTTGGAACTGCGTGCCGCGGTGTATCTGTTGAGCGGGCGGCGCCGGCGGTCAGCGCCGGAATAAAAAATACCTTGAGCACTCTGTCCCGGCCACGAACTCGGGCGCCCCATTTCGGCTCACCTTTTGGTCGGGAGATGGTGGGGCGCCGTTTGATTTGTCTCGTTCAAACGTACTGCCTGTAAATAAATCGAACTGCTGGCTGTGACCCTTCGTATCTACCTGTGCGCCCGCGCGGGCGAACCTTTCGCAAGACGGGGAAACAGGGATGCAGATCGCATCAGATATCCGCTATGCGTTGCGCCAATTCGGCAAGGCGCCTGGTTTTACAGTTACGGCTATTCTCACCCTGGCTCTTGGTATCGGCGCCACCACCGCCATCTTCACCCTGGTTTACTCGGTGTTGTTAAAGTCGCTGCCGGTCGTCAACCCTGAGGACCTGTATCGCGTAGGCAACGAAGAGAACTGCTGCGTGAATGGCGGCATGCAGGACAATTGGTCGCTCTTCTCCTACGAGCAATACAAGCAGTTTCGTGAACACACCACGGGTTTCGCCGAACTGGCGGCCTTTCAGGCCGGCGGGACGATGATTGGCGTTCGCCGCGCGGCGACGAATAAGCCAGCCGAGCCGTACAGGAGCGAGTTCGTCTCGGGAAATTACTTCTCCACGTTCGGCATTCTTCCCTACATGGGCAGGACCCTGATGCCAGACGATGACCGCAAAGGCGCGCCTGCTGTCGCCGTCATGAACTTTAGAACCTGGCAGGAGAAATTCGGCAAGGATCCCTCCGTCGTTGGATCGGGTTTCGTGATCAACGGTCAGCCATTCACGGTGGTGGGCATTGCGCCGCCAGGATTCTTCGGCGACCGCATGCAGAGTAATCCACCGGCGTTCTTCGTGCCGATTCACGACGAACCATTGCTGACGCCTACCGGCACTCTCCTCGAAGAAACGTCCCTTCAGTGGCTGGACGTGATCGGCCGCATTCAGTCTGGCGCCAACCCGCAAAGCATGGAAGCGCAAATGCAGGTGCAACTGCGGCAGTTTCTATTGAGCCCCCTGAGCAAGGTGGAGGATCGTGACAAGCCACTGGTTGCCAAGCAGACCCTTCATTTTTCTCATGGCGGCAATGGTGTGCAGATGATGAGGGATGAATTCAAGGACGGGCTGCACCTCCTGATGTGGGTCTCGGGATTTGTCCTGCTGATTGCGTGCGCCAACCTCGCCAACCTGATGCTGGTACGTGCCGCAAACCGTCAGCAGCAAACCTCGGTACGGTCGGCCCTGGGTGCGCCGCGCGCGGCCCTGGTGCGCCAAACCCTGACGGAAAGCATCGTCCTGGGTGTGCTGGGCGGCATCGCTGGAATCGTCGTGGCATTCGTGGGGACACGCGTTATTTTGTATCTGGCCTTTCAGCATGACCCCGTGCCGATACCAGCGACCCCGTCGTTCCCGGTTCTGGGATTCGCTCTTGCCGTCTCTCTCATGACGGGCATTCTCTTTGGAGTTGCCCCTGCATGGTTAACGTCGAAAGCGAACCCTGTCGATGCCCTGCGTGGGGCGAACCGCTCGACTGCCGGTCATGGCGGGTGGGCACAGAAGTCGCTGGTCATTTTGCAGGCCGCACTGTCGCTGGTTTTGCTATGCGCGGCGGGATTGCTGGCGCGCAGCCTGAGCAATATGCAGCATCAGGATTTCGGCTTCGTCACGACCAACCGCTACATCGTGCATATCGACCCGCAGATGGCCACCTACCAGCCGGCTCAACTGGAACCTCTTTATCGCCAGCTACGCGCCAATTTGTCGGCGATCCCAGGAGTGAAGCAGGTCAGCTTCTCTATGTACAGCCCGATGGAAGGGGATAACTGGGGTGAGGGGGTATTTATCGAGGGCGATCCGCCGCCGCCGCCTGGCACACGCGATCACGGGGCTTCGTGGGTTCGGGTCAGCCCAGGCTATTTCGAAACACTTGGCACCAAGATCGTGGAAGGGCGCAGCATCACTGAGCAGGACACGCCCACAACACGGAACGTTGCCATAGTGAATCGATTTTTTGAGAAGAAATATTTCAAAGATGGTCAGGCGATCGGAAAGCACTTCAGCGACGATATGAAACACCCTGGCTATTTTGAAATCGTTGGTGTTACAGAAGACACGCACTACTGGGGACCCTCGGAAAAAATGCGTCCCATGTACTTTCTCCCCGAGGGGCAAAGCGTTCACAGCGACGATGCCCGCTACAAGCAGTTTGAGGACCGGTCCTCTTATCTCAACGCGATTGAAATTCAGACAGCCGGCAACCTGCCTGGAATTGAGTCGCAGGTGCGGCACGGCATTGCGCAGGTAAATGCCGATCTGGCGATCCTTGATTTTCGAAGCTTTGCCGAACAGGTACAGGCAAACTTCACCCAGCAGGCAATGATTGCGAAACTCACGTCTTTCTTCGGCATTCTTGCGTTGGTGCTGGCATCGATTGGGCTGTACGGGGTTACGGCCTACTCAGTGCAACGCCGGACCAGCGAGATCGGTATTCGCATGGCATTGGGAGCCGATCGTTTCAGCGTGCTGCGTATGGTGCTGCGCAGCGCGTTTCTGCAGGTCGGCATCGGTTTATTGATTGGCATTCCGGTGGCGATTCTGGGAGGCCACGCGATGGCCAGCCAGCTATTCGGGGTGAAGCCCTACGATCCCCTGATTCTTTCGGTCACCCTGCTGGTGCTTTGTTCGGCCGCGTTCTTCGCCGCTTTGTTGCCAGCGCGTATCGCTGCCAATCTTGAACCGATGCGGGCCTTGCGGACTGAGTGAGCGCCCGGCCATCTCCGGCGGCCTTCGGTTATGCCAGGGCGAGAACGATGGCTCCGGCAGCAATCAGCAGAGCCCCGAGGGCTTTGGCCAGGGTGATGGTCTCGCCCAACAGTGGCCAGGCCAGCAATACGACGAATACCACGCTCAGCTTGTCGATGGGAGCGACCTTACCAGCTTCTCCCATCGAGAGCGCGCGGAAATAGCAAATCCACGACAAGCCTGTGGCCAGACCGGAAGCAATCAGAAACAGCCAACTGCGGCGCCCGACGTGGGCGAGACCCGCGTGTGAACCGAGACTCAGGGCAATGCTCCAGGCGAAGAGCAGCACGACCGTGGTTCGAATCGCAGTGGCCAGGTTGGGATCCACGTTGGCTACACCGACTTTGGCCAACAAAGCCGTGGCTGCAGCGAAGAGAGCGGAGAGAACGGCCCACACAAGCCAGGTCATCAAAATACTCCTCTTCGCAGTCTAAGTCTCCGAAGATGCCAGTCTTCTCATGGTGAGCCTATAATCCGCGCCGAGGTGAAAGTATGGCTACCTACCTTGCACTGATGAACTGGACACAAGAAGGCATAGAGAAGATTAAGGAAAGCCCATCCCGCCTGGACGCTGCCAGGAAAGCCGTTGAGGGTGCTGGCGGAAAAATCACGAGCTTCTACATGTTGCTGGGTAAGTACGACATGGCGCTGACCATCGAGGCTCCCGATGATGCGGCGCTTGCGCGGGTGAGTCTAGCCCTTGCAGCCAAAGGCAGTACTCGCGCGGAGACATCGCGGGCCTTTACCGAAGATGAGTACCGAAAAATTATTGCCGGGTTAAGCTGATTTCCTGGTTTAGGCTTGCGGGCCTTCCGTCTCTCCAGCTGCGAGGGAGCAAGGAGTTTTGTGTCTTCGTGGAATATACCCATCCACTTCCTTTTCTGGCACGACTACTGGCATGAGTCCTGACTCTGCCGTGGTGAAGCCGAGTCGCTGCAGCCCGAAGCGGGAGTGGCCGCTCGCGGTGGCCTTCGCCACCTGTCCTTGCGTCGATTGGTCTCACGATTCCCGCTCGTGGATGGCTTGTGTTTAGGGTTATTGAACCTTGAGGTAAGCGATCAAGTCGCTGATTTGTGCCTCTGTCAACATGCCGCCGAAGGCAGGCATGGGGGCTTTTCCTTTGCGGATGAACTCAGTTACCTGCGTTGTGGTGAGCGCCTGGTGTGCCTGAGGCTTGGCGCTCAAAATGCCGTGCAGGTTCGGTGGACCGAAAGGCGTGGTGTCATCGGGTTGCTTGTTATGGCAGCTCACGCAATTCTGCTGGAAGAGGACGCTGCCCCTTTTGGCCTTGGGAGTCATGACCGGCGCCTTGGTGGCGTCTGCGAAGCCAGCCAGACTCGCTAGAGCGACGACGCCCGCAACCACCAGCAGACAAGCACTGCCACGAACCCATCGATGTAAAAACCGCCCAACACCCATCGCCATGCCTTACGGCCTCCGTCTACCTGTACTGGTGGGAAACTCGCCCGATTGAACCTGCCGCTCAAACCGTGCTCTCCGCAGGCGGGCGACCCAGGCTGTTTGCTCTTAAAATCATAAACCATGTCCGGGCGTCGGCCAGCCGTTCCATCCGGCTGCTTTCGGTAAGAACACAGATCTCCTTCCGGGGTTGCGTCAGGCCAGGGCGGCTTGCGTAGATAAGCGACCTGAATTGTGCTGGATGCGTGTGCCACGCGAGATTCACTGGGGGAGCTAAATCCGCCTTCAGGTTGACTGGCAGTGCTGAATGCGGCAAAACATTGTGATCGTGATCGTTGTGCTGGTGTGCTCTCTGGCCTTCATGACGGCGGTGAACTGCTACTGGCCTGCGGAGAAGGGGCGCGCGCGCACAACGATCTGATCGGTTGGCAGTTGTCGGTTCTGGGTACGACTAGAGCGTGGGGTTTGCTTGTTTACCGCACAGATGTTTTTCAACTGAGCGAGGCTGACCGGAGCCGTAGTGCATTGGCGATGACCGAGACAGAACTGAAGCTCATCGCGGCGGCTGCGATCATCGGACTGAGCAGCATGCCAAACACCGGGTAGAGTACCCCGGCCGCGATCGGCACACCCAGAGCGTTGTAGAAAAAGGCGAAGAAAAGGTTCTGCCGGATATTGCCCATCGTGCGCTGGCTTAAACGGCGTGCCTTGAGAATGCCGCGCAGATCGCCTTTGACCAGGATGATGCCGCCGGACTCCATGGCAACATCTGTTCCGGTACCCATCGCGATGCCTACCTGAGCCTGTGCCAGTGCAGGCGCGTCGTTGACGCCATCACCCGCCATGGCAACGATGGCTCCCTGCGCTTGCAGCTTCTTCACTGCCTCGGCCTTTTGCGCGGGTAATACCTCGGCCTCGAACTCTATTCCCAACTTCTGCGCCAGGGCCGCGGCCGTGGTGCGGTTATCGCCCGTCACCATCACGACCTTGATGCCGTCGTTCTTCAGTTCCTCGATCGCCTGCTGCGTCGATTGCCGGATGGGATCGGCGACTGCGACCAGGCCTGCGAGGCGGCCATCCCAGGCCACCCACATCACGGTTTGTCCAGCCTGACGCAGCGCCTCGGCTTGTTGCTCCATCGTTTGTGAGCAAGCGCCGAGATCTTTCATGAGTGCGGCGTTTCCTGCGGATACCTGCTTGCCCTGGATGGTTCCTGACACACCCTTACCGGTGAGCGACTGAAAGTTTGTGACGGGCAACAGCTCGACTTGTTGCTCTTTTGCAGCGGCGAGAATGGCCGCGGCCAGAGGATGTTCGCTGGCTTTCTCCAGGCTGGCAATCGATTGCAGAAGCTGGGTTTCGTCAACGCCTTGTGCAGCGATGAGCGAACTCAGTTGTGGCTTGCCTTCGGTGAGCGTCCCGGTCTTATCCACCACCAGGGTGTTCACCTTTTCCATCGTCTCCAATGCTTCTGCATTGCGGATGAGGATTCCTTCCCCGGCGCCGCGTCCTGTTCCGACCATGATGGACATCGGTGTAGCGAGACCAAGTGCGCATGGGCAGGCGATGATGAGCACAGCTACGGCATTCACGAGCGCGTGCGCTGAGCGCGGTTGCGGCCCCAGTGCCGCCCACAAGACAAATGTCAGCGCGGCCACGGTCAATACCGCAGGGACAAAGTAGGAAGCTACTTGGTCGGCGAGGCGCTGGATCGGGGCGCGGGTGCGTTGCGCCTCACTCACCATTTTCACGATCTGTGCCAGTAAGGTGTCGGCGCCGACGCGCTCCGCCTGCATGACCAGGGTACCGGTTCCGTTGACCGTTCCACCTGCCAATTGCGCGCCGGCTGCTTTCTCTACGGGGACCGGTTCGCCGCTGACCATCGATTCGTCGACCGAGCTGTGGCCTTCCATGACCAGGCCGTCCACCGGCACTTTTTCTCCTGGCCGGATGCGAAGGTGGTCGCCGATAACAACTTCACTGAGCGCAACATCAGACTCGCTTCCATCGGCGGCGATGCGGCGCGCGGTTTTGGGCGCCAGGCCCAGAAGTGCCTGGATAGCGCCACTCGTCTGGCTGCGCGCTCTCAGTTCGAGGACCTGGCCCACCAGCACGAGCACCGTAATTACTGCCGCTGCCTCAAAATACAGGCCAAGGTTGCCGGCGGCATCGCGGAACGACATGGGAAATAGACCAGGCGCAGTTACGGCAACCAGGCTGTAAAGATAGGCTGCCCCGGTGCCAATCGAAATCAGCGTGAACATATTGGGACTGCGATGAACGATCGATGCCCAGCCCCGTTCAAAGAAAGGCCAGCCCGCCCAAAGAACCACCGGGGTTGCCAGCGCAAATTCAATCCACCCCATAAGCCGGCCTTGCATGAGGTGTTGTAGAGGATGACCTGGCAGAAGGTCTGAAGCCATGACGGCAACGAGCGGCAGTGTCAGAACCGCTCCTATCCAAAGCCGCCTGGTCATGCTGTCCAATTCCGGATTTGCAGCAGTGACTGTTACGGTGCGGGGTTCAAGCGCCATTCCGCATTTCGGGCATGCTCCGGGCTTGTCGCGCACAATCTCGGGATGCATGGGGCAGGTATATTCGGTCTGCTCCTGGGGTGCGTTGGGTGCAACGGGATCCAGGGCCATTCCGCATTTGGAACAGGCCGCCGGCTTTGCGGAGAGAACCTCGGGATGCATGGGGCAGGTGTATTGGCTGGAGACCGGGACGGACGAAGGCTTCTCCGCTGCAGGGCGGATAGAGACCACGACGGGCGGTTTCGAGCCGTCGTATTGGGCCGGGTTCGTTTCGAACTTTGCGAGACATCCCTTGCCGCAGAAGTACCAGGTGCGGCCGCCGCGCTCGGCGAATCCCGCGGCCTTTTGCGGCATCACTTTCATACCGCATACCGGGTCGATCTGAAATTGCTCTTCTTCACCCATGCTTTTGCCTGCCGTCTCCACCATCTAGATTAGAGTACGGAGTGTCGGTAGGGGATTCACTCTGATGCGATGGGTAATGCGCACAATGGGGGAAAGTCTAAGTCTGTATGTCTTTTGTTGAGCCAATTCGCGGATTTCGGCTCTCCTGATAGCAGAAGGAGACATGCAGATCAGATCATTCGTTGGACGTAAGATCGCGTTGAGTTCTCTTGATCTATCAGCGAAGCATGTCGATTAGGACGTATACGACCGCGGCTATGAAAAATATATGCTGCTCCAATCACGCAAAACATCTGTTTGACCGTCCGGTAAACTGAGTGGTAGCTAAGCTTGGCAGAGTACAGTTTGAGGAGCGTTCCTTGTCGTTGGTTCTGGCTAAACAAACTTATCCGGGATCGAAGCAACAGCCGCTGCGTCACATACCTGCGCTCGATGGGATCCGCGGTGTGGCTGCCGCGACTATCTTCCTTTACCACTATGGCGGTGGAGCACATTCCTCGAACGCTGCGTTGCACATAGTGGGAGAAACCCTTCATCTCGGTTGGGCTGGTGTTTCTCTGTTTTTCGTTCTCTCCGGCTTTCTCATCACTCGCATCCTGCTTTCTTTGATGGAGCGTCCCGATTGGCTTAGGACGTTTTATATACGTCGAACCTTGCGAATCTTTCCGCTCTACTACTTCGCGCTGCTGGCCGTCACCCTTGTCAACGTTTCACTCAAAATACCGTGGTCTTCCATCTCCGCGATGTGGCCATTCTTTTTTTACCTCCAGGATTTTCCACGTCTCTTTCGATTCGATGTTCTCGGTCCAACGTTCCGCATCGATCACTTATGGAGCCTGGCGGTCGAGGAGCAATTTTATCTTGCATGGCCCTTCTTGCTTCTGCTCGCGAGCAAACGCAGGCAGATCAAACAACTCTGTCTCGTTGTATTCTTAGCTTCACTGCTCTTTCGTGCTTGCATCTTCGGTTTTCATGTCAACACAGCATGGGCCGCGTACTCCATCATGGGACGCGCAGGCGAGATGGCTGCGGGAGGATTTGTCACAGCATGGCTGCATGACTCGCAACCTGCTCGAGGGCAGTTCGTTCGCGGTGCTCGGCTCCTGCTTGTCGCCTCCGCTGCCGGATTACTGACGATCATCTTCGCCACCAAAGAACTGGATGCCCGGTTTCCATGGCTCGGTACTTTGGGCATCGCGCTCTTCAGTCAAATGTTCGCAGCTCTGATCGCTTTGTGCCTGCAGCCGGGCATTACGCAGAGAATCTTCAGCGTCGCTATCTTTCGTTGGCTGGGCAAACTAAGCTACGGAATCTATGTCTACCACTTGCTCCTATACCCGGTCTTCGTCTGGCTTACCCATCGGCTTCTTCCCAACAGCGATAAGCAAGAATCGGAGTTTCTGCTGGCTCTCATCGCGACTGTGGGCACACTCGCGGCAGCGTGGCTTTCGTTCCTCACCTTCGAGACCTGGTTTTTGCGCCTCAAGGATTCACTGGGAAAGCCTCGGGCAGTAGGCGCTAGGCAGCCCCCCGCTATACCGGCCGACTGAGAACCGTGGCAAAACGGCTCTTCAATCGGAGGAAGGGAGACTCGACCCAACGGTACGAGGCGAACGCCAGAAGTACCGTCAACACAAACCCCAAACCTTTTGTCCCCAGCAGCGCCCACCCATGTCTTGGATGAATCACGCTCAGCATGATGAGCAGTCCAGTGAAGTGCAGCATGTAAAGTCCGTAGCTGATCTTACCCAGCCCTACCACCCAATTCCCTCGGAGTAGCGGGTGGTTGCTGTATAGACATCCGTACAGCATCGCTCCCGACGCAAGCGATATGATCAGGCGTCCGATCACGTTGCGCATACTTACCGGGTCAGGCTGATCCGTAAGCCACGTGGAAGCTGCAAAACACGCCGTCAGGCCGCAGGATACCAACAGCAACCGAACCCATCGCGATAGTTTTGGCAGGCGCTCGACACAGATTGTTAAAACGATGCCAAGGGCCAGAGAATCACAACGCGATGCGCTGCCAAAATATATGTAGCTACCTTTCGCGCCAACCAGTACCATCCCGACCTGGCTTAAAGTAGCCAACACAAAAGTTGTAGACCCTGCGATCAACATGCCGCGACGCGTGAGTAGCTTGGCAAGTATCGGCCAGACCACGTAGAACTGCTCTTCAATGGAGACGGTCCACAGTGGAGCGCAGATTGACTGAGAAGCACCGAAGACCGCATACGCCCAGTTGCTTAGGAACAGCATATAGCCCACGACGTAATACCACGGAAGTCTTTGATCGTAATACCAGAAGCTGCGTCCTGTATGAGCGGTAACAATGCCCAGAGCAACAACGAGAAAATAAAGCGGCCAGATACGCAGAATGCGTCTCATATAGAACAACCGCAGCGAGACGCTCCTTGTCTCGTCGCGCTCTCTAAGCAGCAGCGTAGTAATGAGAAAAGCGCTCAGGACAAAAAATAGATCAACACCGGCAGCGCCCGATTGAACAGCCCCTCTCCAAAGCCAGGGCAGGGGCAGATGAAGTTGGCTGTAAAATTTGTCCGCGACTGGAAGCGTATGACAAGCGAACACGCCCAGGAAGGCATAAAATCTCAGGCCATCGAGCTCTGGCTGATAGAAGCGTTGCCGCACTACCTTAGCAACAGGAACCTCACCGGCTGCCTCAATCAATTGCCCCATTACCTGAGCGCCCCTCTTTCGCCACGCTGTATCACGGCCTTATTTCACGATAGCGATTTGGCAGGCGTACCACTGCCTTGCTTACTATATAAGAGTTGGCTCCCGTGAGAGTTCTGCTATTCCCGTCGACGCGACTTCATAAGAACCAGAATGTTCAGCGGAGGTCTCCTTCCATTCAAGGGCGAGCTGGATCGGGCAATGGAAGGAGTAAAACGAAACCGCGGCTATCGAGAAACCGAAAGTCGCGGCAGAAGCGGTTCTCGCCTGCCGATGGCGCCTCTGGCTTTTTCACGGCGTTCCTTCAGCACATCGGCAGCCGAGGTTTTCAATATGAAGTAGCTCAACAGGATGTGGTAAGCACCCCAAATTCGGTTGACGCTGCCAAATGGGGAATAGAGGATATCCCACAGAAAGCCCACCAACAAATAACAATAGAGGGGCGCCATGGCGGGACGATGAGCATTGAGCTTCAAAAGTGCTCGCACACTCAACACGAGAATATAGATCCAGCAAGCTCCACCGAGTATCCCGGACTCGACCCAACCCAAGGTCAAATGTGAATGCGTTGGTATGACCTGGAATTGAACTTCCTCCGGCTCATCTGATTCGCTGTACCCGTACTTGTACTGAATATCCTGTTTCATCTGTAGATATTTGGGGCCGTAGGGAAAAGACCCGTGGCCGATGATGGGGCTATCACGTATGGCCTGCAGCGCCACCAGGGTTTCTGGTCTCCCGCCTACCAGTACGCCGAGGTGGCCAGCAGCCTGCGTTTCAAACTTGGCCTGTGTAGATTCGTCGAAGAACCCGTTTCGCGCGGCATATTTGATCGCCTCGTTGGACGCATATGCAGCCCCGCCCGCCAGTGCAAGAACCATTGCAAGACCAACCAGATTTTGCCCCCCGCCCTTGCCCTTCCGCCGCGCACCTAACGTTCCAGAGAGTGGCAAGTACAAGACCGCCGAGATAAGAACCACTACAAGTTGGGAGCGGAAGGCAAAGATAAGGTTCAATACCGCTAGGACCAATGCAATCAAGCCGCAAATCCAATATCTTCTTCGAGCGTAGTAGTGCGAAGAAATCAGCATGGACAGAATGCCCAGACTTGCGGCGAATCCAAATTTCCACTGCAGCCCAAACTCACCTTTAAACAGAGTTGTGTCGTAGAACATTACCGCGACAATACTCAGCGCGAAAATCATCATCCTCCGCGTCTTATTGTTGAGAAGAATCGCGAGGGCCGTAAAGTCAAGGGCAAAAAAAATCACCCTTGCGGTTCCCTTCATCCGATTCTCCGGCGGGCTTCCCGCGAATGTATCTGCGATGAGTGTGCCGAGAAGCCAGGCCCCCGTAAACAGGTAGTACAACAAATATTCCCGGCTGAAGGCGCGCCGGCCACGAGCCAAGATGAGGACAGGGAGCATTGGGAAAAGAAGCACTTCGCAGCCGGGCAGCGAACCGACGACATTGGCACTGAACGCGCCTGCCGCTCCGAGAATGAACAGACCAGCGTCGCCGAGGAATGCCTCTCTTGAACTCCAGAGGGGTTTTCGTCGACGGCGGGTTCCGATCTGTCTTGCAAGGGCAACGGCCACGCATCAACTCCGGCATCCGGCAAACCTGATGCCGGAATGCTTCGAGATCAAAATTCCTACAATTCTTGAACTTCAGGATAACAAGGTCGAAGCCGGTTCCCCAGTCGCGAGCCAGGTTCGACCCATCTCCCTTACGACGGTCATTTTCTCGTCAATTCCATCTTTCGCTCACCAGGGTCGTAGACATCGAAGAGCATAGACTCACCGAGCTTGAGATTCCTGAACCGTTCGACATCCGCACTGAAATGACCTGGCGGCCATGCCGGATAGTTCCATTTTCGATAAACACCCACCGTCGTTAGCAGCACGACGCCGAGCCCGGCATAGCGCGCCAACCTGGCTCCTCCGCGCGTTGCGCACCATGACGCCGACCAAAGAAACATAAGCGATGGCAAGAGCCAGTAGCGAATTCCAGTTGAGTTTGCAAGTGCTTCCCAACGCGGGGTGGGCCCCGGTAGAAGCAACGGATCTCTCAGCGAGGCCGCCAGCACGAGGACTGCAAACGCCATGAAGAACCGCCCCGCTACAGGCGCACTGCGCCAACCCCAAACCAGAATCGCCACCCCCCCGATGGCCGCAAACACCAATAACGCGAAGTGCAGGTTCGGTCCGCCGCTCCCAATCATGCTGTCGACAAATATGTCTCCTGCGACGATCCGCAATAATCGTCCGGCCGTAGCGCCGAGAGGTGCACCAGGACGCTTGACTGAATGCATCATGCTGAGCGCCTGGACCACGACTCCCGACGATACAATCCCCATCACAACCACCGTCCAGCCTTGCCGTCGAAACCACCAGTAAGCCAGGATGCACGGCAGCAGCAGGATGCAAAAGGGACCGGTGAGTCCGCCCACGCTAAAAAGAACTATGTCTGATAGCTTTCCGCGCCAGCTCAGAGGTGGCTCAGAAAATGCCAGCACGGCCTGCAATACTGCCAGGTGCCACATGGCATTCGTCAATACGATGTGGACCTCGGGCGCATCCGGAACCGCAAGATAGAGGACCGCCATGACCGCGCGCGCGGGAAGGGTCCCCCATGTCGAGCAACGCCGGGAGAGCAATGCCGTAACCGGAAGAACCTGGATCACAGCACCGGCGCAATTCATCACCAGGGGTGCCCATTGCATCGGCACCAGCAGCGCTATCCCGGTCACCAGTCTGGGAAACGTCTGCATGTATCCGGCCTGCGCCATACCTAGGGAACGGAGCCAGTGCAGGTTGTAGGCTTGCTGATACCAGACCCAGCCATCCTCAGCGAAAAATTGCGGGTGGAGCAAAGCGCCCGGGAGCCGCGAAAACACAGCAAACAGGGCCAACAGGAAAATGACTGGTTGCCATTCCGCTTTTAGTCCCTCTTGCGCTTCCAGGGTTTGCCATAAGCGCACAGTTCCTGCTTGGGGCTGGCCGTCATCGTGCATGGCTTGGCGCACTCCCCTCGAGCCAAACGGTGGCAACCGCCACAAAATGCACAGATGGGCCTGATCAACATGAACCTAATATATTCGGTTGGTTTGCCGAACCCTCTGATCCCCATCAAGTGACATCCTCCTCCTGCTCGCCGAAGCGACCGGTTGCACCCAGTTTGGGGCCACAAAGATTGCTTCCGTCGCTCAAACCGTGCCGGGTGGCCAGGGTCAGATAACTTACAGCGATTCGTCGAGACCAAATGAAAAAACTCGCATGGCTGCTACTGCTCCTGGGTTTAGTGAGCGCCTTCGCATCATCCAGCGCCCGGGCGCAAAGCGGGATTACCGCGCAGAATGGGCGAATCGTCACCTGCGCATCAGATAACGGCAAGCGCCATTACTGCGGCGTCGATACCAGCCGCGGTGTACGAATGGTCAACCAGCGCAGCGGCTCGCCCTGCATGCAGGGTCAGACCTGGGGCTACGACAACCGGGGTGCCTGGGTCGACCGCGGTTGCCGCGCCGACTTTGTAGCCTATCCGTAGGCCCTGCCACGAACTCGGGTTCCCTATTTCCCCACGATTTTGTACGGAGATAGGGAGGGCTCCGAACCGTTGGCACTGGACAGCTTGCGCCCACCTATCCGGAAGCACCCTTCCGAATCCAGATCTCGTCGAGTAGTGCTCTCTTTACAAAGATGACGTCGCGTTCAAACGCATAGTTCGAGAGAGACCGCCCGTAGTCCTGAAAAACGATCGGGTAAAGATCGCACTCCCTCAGCATCCCGCAGACCGGAGCAAAGGAAGGCTCCTTGCTTGCGTACTCGTTGGCAAAGGAACACTCCAACAGCACCACATCGGCCCTCTTCAACGTATCCATTGCGCCCCGAATCACTTCTGATTCAAAGCCCTGAACATCGATCTTCACCAGGAGCTTCGCCCCATCTGTATCGAACGAAAAGCGATCGAGCCGCCTGCATGGCGTCTCTTCCGAAGGCTGAGTCACGGTGTTGTAGAAGGCGTTGGCTTCTTCTGTGTACTGGCCCAGCGTGCACAGCGTGTTGTCTGCATGGAGAAAAATAGTAGCCGCTCCGTCAGCGTCGGAGAGAGCACACCGGTGCATCCCTACCCTGGAGTTCGTAGAAAACCTCTGCGAGAGAAGCCCGAACGTTGCCTGCACAGGTTCGAAACAGACCGACGTTCCCCGATCGTAGAGAGCAAGGAAGTCGGCAGTGAATTCACCAACATTTGCCCCAATGTCGATGAGAAATACCCGCTCCGAAGGCTTGAGGAAACGGGCTAGGTTTACCCAGTCTTCTGTTTTCCCCGGAGACTTCCACAAGGTCTTATAGAAATGTCTGGGAAAATGCACGCCCTCGGCCCGCAGCAGAGACAACTCCTGCAACTGAAACAGCCTTGATTCGAGTGCATGAGCGTAGTGATGCAGCATTCGTACCATGTGGCGTCTCCAAGCTCGATGAAACATCCAAACCCAGAGGGTCTGCTCAACAAGAGTGCGAATGCTCAGGCATCCAGTTGCTTCGTCACCAATTCATTCAGCAACGCCGGATTAGCCTGGCCCTTCGACAACCGCATCACCTGGCCCACGAAAAACGCAGCCACAGTCTTTTTGCCACCGCGATACTGCTCCACCTGTTTGGGGTTGGCGGCAATCACTTCCTGAATCATCTTCTCCAGAGCCGCCGGATCGCTGATCTGCTGCGGTTTTTCGCGCTCGTACACCGCACCAAAGTCCTCACCCTTTTCAAATGCCGTGTCGAAGAGACCCTTGAGCTGCTTGCTTGAAAGTTCTCCGCCCTCGGCCAGATCCGCGGCCTGCACCAGGCCTTTCAGGGTAATCGGCGACTGCTCCAATTCGAGCCCTTTGGCCTTGAGCCGGCCCATCAATTCGCTCTGGATCAGGTTCGCCACCCGGCGCGGACTTTTTGCCTGCTTCGCAGCAGTCTCAAACTGGTCAGCAAAGCTCCGCGTCGCCGTGAGCGTCTGCGCATCCTGCATGCTGATTTCATACTCCGCCACCATGCGCTTGCGGCGTGCCTCCGGCAGTTCCGGCATGCGGCTGATCAGCTCCGCCTTCCACGCATCGGAGACAATCAACGCGGGCAAATCAGGCTCAGGGAAATAGCGATAGTCATGCGCCTGTTCCTTGGAGCGCATGGAATACGTCCGGCCCTCATTCGCGTTCCACAACCGTGTTTCCTGCGCCACCCGGCCGCCGCTTTCGATCAGCTCTACCTGCCGTTCGATCTCATACTCCAGCGCCGCCCGAATAAAGCGGAAGCTGTTCACATTCTTGACCTCGGCCTTGGTTCCGAACTTCTCCTGTCCGCGCGGCCGCACGCTCACGTTGGCATCGCAACGCAACGAACCCTCTTCCATGTTGCAATCGCTCACGCCTGTATAAAGCAGAATCTCTTTCAGGCGGGTCAGGTACTCATAGGCCTCGTCAGGCGTGCGCAGATCGGGCTCACTCACAATCTCAATGAGCGGCGTGCCGCATCGGTTCAGATCGACATAGGTCTTGGTCGCCGATTCAGCGAAGCCGTCGTGCATGCTCTTACCCGCATCTTCTTCCATGTGCAGGCGAGTCACACCGATACGCTTGATGATGCTCTGACCAGAGGCGTCGAACGCAGGAACGTCGATCCACCCATGTTCCGCCAGCGGCTTATCGAACTGCGAAATCTGGTAGCCCTTGGGCAGATCGGGATAGAAGTAATTCTTGCGCGCAAACACCGAGTGCTCGCGAATCTCACAATGGATCGCCGCCGCGGCCAGCACCGCGTACTCGACGGCACGCTGGTTCAGGACCGGCAAGGCGCCGGGTAAGCCAAGGCACGACGGACAAATATGGGTATTCGGTTCGCCGCCGAACTTGTTTACGCAGCCGCAAAATGCCTTGGTTTGAGTCAGGAGCTGTACGTGGACCTCGAGCCCGATCACCGGCTCGTACCGGGCCATTACTTCCTGAGAGACGCTGGTTGCAGTAGCCATTTGCGTTCAATTCTAGCAACCCCGCTGGCGGCGTCCCAACCGGGACCCCATGGCCCAAAACGATAGTAAGATGCGAAAGCAAACCCTGATTGAGAAGAACGCCGCCCATCGATGGATATCCGCCAGCAAATCACTGACGTGATCGAAGCCACCATCCTCGTGGTGGCGACCCTGTTTCCGATCGTTAATCCCCTGGGTAGCGCGGCCATCTTCGTCAACCTGGTAGGGCCGGTCGCCTCGGCGACCCAGCGGCTACTCTCGCAAAAGATCGCGATCTACAGCTTCTTCCTGCTGCTCGGCTCCCTGCTATGGGGCGTGCACGTGCTCGCCTTCTTCGGCATAGCCATCTACGCCGTCCAGATCGGCGGAGGGCTGGTGGTTGCCGCTACCGGATGGTCCCTGCTGAACCAGGACACCGGCCGTGCCAAAGATACTGCCACCCCTGAGGACCAGATTCTCGAGAATGCCTTTTACCCCTTCACCCTACCCATCACCGTGGGGCCGGGGTCGATCTCGGTGGCCATTACACTCGGAGCGCACCTGCCTTCTGAGCTCCACGAGACTTCTCTTCTCTCACCACCGGTCCTGATTGCAGCGATCAGTGGCATCACACTGATCGCCGCAATCATCTACCTCTGTTACCTCTACGCCAGAAAGGCGGAGGTGCTTCTCGGCAGATCAGCCACATCGATGGTGATGCGCCTGTCATCCTTTATCCTGCTTTGTATCGGAGTGCAGATTATCTCGACGGGCCTGAAGGCCTACCTGGAAACCCTCAAATTCTAGATACTCTGGGAACCGAAGAGACGGGTTCCGACCAGCAAAAATCTTCTTACTTGCTCATCATCGCATTGCGAAATCGCGGCAATGCAAAATCGCTCCATTGTGCAACGTACCGGGCAGAGCCGAGATACTTTTTGTAAGCAGTAATCCAGTCCGGCGCAATCGCTTGCTGGGCCGTAGATAAGTCGAGCTTGCCGTCGCATACCAGTTGGTGCAGAGTAGAAGAGGGTTGCGGAACTGCTCAAAAAGGTGAATGACCTCACGCTCGTTTTCAGACGGTTCTGCCGCAGATTGGCTCGTTGAGAAAGCCAGGTTGCGCACTGCGTCTGTCGGTGGCGTCAGCATAGGTCGTCCCATACATATTCCGCCGCACCCACCATCTGTTCAATGTTTTTTCAATCTTTGTTCGCCTGACAAAAAGACTGAACAAAACCGCTGAAAGAGGAATATTCAGACAGCAGGAAGCAACCAGCATCCACTCCAGGAGAGCAACAGCCCCGAACCGCATGATCAAGAGAGTTGCACTCCTCATTTGTCTCTATGCTTTGCCCGCCCTCTGCCAGAGCAATCATGGCGAACTGCGCCTGCGCGTGACCGATCCCTCGGGCCGCGGTGTGAAAACCGCCGTCCACGTCACCAGCGACGCGAACAAGTATCAGACAACGCTCGCGACCAGCGAGCAGGGCAACCTCGACCTCCAGCGGCTGCCCTATGGCATCTACCAACTCCGCATCGAGCAGCCTGGTTTCGCGCCCATAGCGGAGCCGATCGCGATTCGCTCGTCTCTGCCCACCGAGTTCAACATTCAACTCAAGCTGCCTAATGTGAATGAGTTGGTAACCGTGCATGCCACCAGTACTCTGATCGATCCTGACCAGCCTGGGTCGGTCAGCCAGATTGGCAATGACGAGATCCTGCATCGGGTCAGTTCCATTCCCGGGCGCTCCCTGCAAGACCTTGTGAACTCACAACCTGGCTGGCTCTACGAAGGAAATGCCGTCCTGCATCCGCGCGGCTCGGAGGATCAGACCCAGGTGGTGGTGGATGGCATTCCCCTCACCGACAACCGCTCGCCCAGCTTTGGTCCCGAGATCGGCGCCGATGATATGGCATCCATGAGTATCTACACCGCGGGTATCCCCGCCGAGTATGGCCGCAAAATGGGCGGCGTCATCGAACTCAACACGCTGCAGGATACCGATGCGGGTTTCCACGGCCAGGCCGTCCTTTCTGGCGGTAGCTTCAACACCGCAGGCGCATTTGCTCAAGGCCAGTATCTATGGGGCAAGAACACCCTGGGCGGCAGCGCAAACGGCAACATGACCGACCACTATCTGAATCCGGTCGTACCTCAGAATTTTTCGAATACCGGCACCCTGGGTGATTTTTCCGCGCATTATCAGCGCGAGCTCACACAAAACGATCGGCTGAGCCTGAGTGTTCGCCATTCGCTTTCGCGCTACGACATTCCCAACGAGCAGGTGCAACAGACCGCTGGTCAACGCCAGACAGCAGACAACATTGAAACGATGGGTACCGCTGCCTATCAGCACATTTTTTCTTCCCGCACCCTGGCAGATGTGCGCGGTATGGTCCGCGACAACGCGAATGATTTCCAATCCAACACGCTGTCAACACCCATTGAGGTCTTCCAGAACAACCGGTTTCGCGAGGGCTATTTCAAAGCCATCGTGACTGCCAATCGTGGCCGCCATGAGTGGAAGCTTGGCGTCGAGTCTGACAATACTTTCCTGCATGAGAATTTCCGGTACATCATTACCGATCCCACCCAATATGATCCCGGAACACCCCTGACGTTCAGCTTCGCCGCTCAACGTCCTGATCTGGAGCAGTCCATCTTTGTGCAGGATCTGATCCGGGTGGGGAACTGGACCATCAACGCCGGCCTTCGCTGGGACCACTACCAGCTCCTGGTGAACAAGCAAGCCGTACAACCGCGCCTTTCGGTTTCACGCTACTTCCCTTCCGCCGACCTGGTCCTGCATTTCTCGTATGACCGCGTGTTCCAAACTCCGTCCAGTGAAAACATTCTGCTTTCGAGTTCCACCGCGATCGAATCGCTTGACCCGGGCAGCTTTTTACGACTTCCCGTGATGCCTTCCAACGGCGATTACTACGAAGGTGGCCTCACCAAAACTGTCCTGGGCAAAATCAAACTGGATGCGAACTACTTCCGCAGATTCGTGAATAACTCTGCCGATGACGATCAAATCGACAACACGACCGTAAGCTTCCCGATTTCGTTCGATAAAGCCATCGTCTACGGAATAGAAGGGAAGCTCGAGGTTCCCGATTGGCATCGTTTTTCCGGCTTTGTGAGCTACTCCTACGCCGTAGGCAATGCCTGGTACCCGGTGACCGGCGGCCTTTTTTTGGGAAACAACGTTGCAAACGCGGAAACTCAGCTCTCGGGGCACTTTCCAGACTCACAGGATCAGCGAAATACCGTGCGTGGACGCGTCCGTTATCAGATACAGCCACGGTTCTGGGTCGCCGCCGGCATCCAGTACGATAGTGGTCTTCCTTTCGAATTTGATGGCGACCCCGATACGGTGCTCGCACAGTACGGCCAGCAGGTGCTCGACCGCATCAACTTTGCTCGAGGCCGCATTTATCCCGCCTTCCAGGTGAATGCTTCTGCGGGTGCGGATCTCTACAAATCAGACCACCTGCAAACGCGCATCCAGATCGACGGCCAGAACCTGACCAACATCCTTGACGTAATCGACTTCGGCGGCCTTTTCTCCGGCAACGCCATCGGCCCCCCACGTAGCTTTGCACTCCGTCTCACCACAAACTTCTAACCCGCGAATCGGCAAAGAAGGCCGAGGGTGCCCCATTCAAGCCTGGTGTTGGCTTGAGCGGGCAACGGGTTCCGAGTGCCCAGATTTTTTCCACGCTTTCATTCGTGACCTGCCGCCATCACGCGCCGTTGTCTATCTGCATGGCAGCCGCACGCCCGCGAACGACGATGGCTACCCCACCCAGTGGTACGGGCCGGGCAAGTCACACACGGCCGCTATCCCAATCGGCAGAATGCGGCCATGCATGGTCATGCTCCTCAACCGAACCCCATGGCATATGCCGGTGACCGAGATAGCAAAGCTCGGCACGACCGAAATCTGGTCGCTGATTAACCTCACGGAGGATACCCACCCCATCCACCGGCACCACGTCCGCTTCCAGGTGGTCGACCGCCGGTCCTTCGATCGCGATGTTTACCTTGAAAACGCCAGGTTACAGTGGGCTGACACGGCTCAGCCGCCTCATGCAAACGAACTTGGATGGAAAGATGTAGTGCAGTGCCCGCCGGGAATGGTCACCCGGATCCACATTGCTTTTGCGGGGTATCCGGGCCGCTATCTCTGGCACTGCCACGTGCAGGAGCATGAAGCCAACGGCATGATGCGCCCCTATGACATCGTGGAATAGGTCCTGCACGCGGCCGCGAGCCCTGAACCCGCCACTATAATTGTGGAATGAACCTCGATGAGTCTGCGACCCACCCATGGTGATGAAAGGCCGAGGGTGCATCACGCAAGTTTTCTGGTGGCTTGGTTTAGGCAAACATCCCTGAGGCATTAAAGGACCGTGTTTTTCGACAGAGTGAGAGGACCAAGGCTACAACACGCTGTGCTGGCCGGGTTTCTGGCGCTTTCCGTGGGGTGCAAGCCCCCCGTGCACGAGAATCCCAGCAGAATGCCCATCGGAGCAGTGGTTGAGATCAAGCCTCCTCTCGGGCTGCCTCCCGTGCCCATTCCGCCGGACAACCCTCCCACGGCCGAAACCATCGCCTTAGGCCGCAAGCTTTTCTATGACACAAGGTTGTCCAAAGACAACAGGTTGTCCTGCGCCTCCTGCCACAATCCAAACCTGGCCTTTACCGACGGCCGCGTCGTGTCCGTCGGCGTAGGCGGAACATTGGGTGTGCGGAATGCTCCCACTCTTCTGAACTCGGCTTACTCGACAACCCAGTTCTGGGATGGCCGTGAGCCCGATCTCGAAAGACAGTCGGCCGATCCCATCGCGAACCCTGTCGAGATGAATCAGACACACGATGTCTTCGTGGGAAAAATACGAAAAGATCCGGCTTACCATGCGGAATTCGCCAAGGCATTCGGGCCCGGGCCCATCACGCTCGAGCTTATTGAGAAGGCGCTGGCGAGCTTCGAACGAACCCTGCTCAGTGGGAACTCGCCCTTCGATCAGTACGAGTACGGCGGCAACAAGAACGCGCTCAGCCCTTCCGCCATTCGCGGTCTGGCAATCTTCCGCGATCCCATGAGGGGCAATTGCGCCGTTTGCCATGCCATGAGCGACAAGTATTCGCTCTTTACCAATTCCACCTTTCACAACATCGGCGATGGCGTAAACGGAGAAGGCAACATCACTGACCTTGGCCGGTACACCCAGACTCACGTGGAAGTCGATAAGGGCAAATTCAAGACGCCTACCCTGCGCAATGTCGCTCTCACCGCGCCCTACATGCATGACGGTAGCCAGAAAACACTGAAGGATGTAGTTACTTTCTATGTAGGCGGTGGCAATTCAAACCCCTATCTGGACCAGGACATCAAAGCTCTGAAACTCTCTGCGCAGGAACGCGCGGACCTGGCAGCGTTCCTCGAATCGCTTACCGGCGAGATGCCGAAAAACGCCGGACCACCGGGAAAAGAGTAAAGTTGATATTCAGCATGAGGCGCATTCACTTTCTCACTCTCTGCTTTGCCGCCACCCTGCTTTCCGGTTGCACAGCAAAGCCGACGGCTCCACCGCCCAGCCCGGCAAAAATTGAGCCGGCGCCCGTTGTCTTCACCGTAGATCCCGCAACCGCCGGCGCCATATCTGGCCACATCCACTACACCGGCAAGCGGCCGGCCCCCAAGGCCATCGACATGAGCGACGAGCCTGCCTGCGTGGAAGCGCATAAAGGCAAGGCCTATGACGAATCGCTGGTCGTGAGCAAGAGCGGCGGCCTTGCCAACGCGTTCATCTACATCAAGAGCGGTCTCGATGGGAAAACCTTTGCCATTCCCGCTGCGCCCGTCACCATCGATCAAAGTGGATGCTGGTTCCGTCCGCGCGTGCTGGGCATTCAGGTCGGACAGGCCCTGCGGGTCATTAACTCCGATCCAGTGACGCACAACATTCACCCCTTGGCCGAGATCAATCGCGAATGGAACCATAGCCAGGGCGCCGGCGATCCTCCGATCACGCGTAAGTTCATCAAGCCGGAAGTCATGATCAAAGTGAAGTGCAACATCCATAGCTGGATGCATGCGTTCATCGGTGTGCTCAACCATCCGTATTTCGCCGTCTCCAGAGAAGATGGTGGCTTCGAAATCAAGAACCTGCCGCCGGGCACCTATACCATCGACGCCTGGCAGGAAGCACTCGGCACACAAGAGCAAGAGGTAACCGTTGGCCCCCATGGCGACGTCCAGGCAAACTTCACCTTCAAGGGAAAATAAAACATGCGCAAGATCGGATATGTCCTCATTGCCACTGGCATGATGGTTTTCTCCGCAGGATGCAAGTCCTCCAAAGCTCCCGAGCAGGCGGCCCCGGCGCCTCCGGCCGAAACCTCTCAACCGCGCATATTTGTAACCAACGAAGTATCCGGAGATCTCAGCATCATCGATTCCGGGAACTACAATCTGCTGTCAACGATCCCGCTCGGCAAGCGGCCCAGGGGAATCCACGCCAGCCCCGATGGTAAGACCATCTATGTAGCAGTCAGCGGCACACCCATCGCGGGGCCTGATGTCGATGAGAGCACGCTCCCCCCACCCGACAAGAGCGCGGACGGGATCGCAGTGTTCGACGTCGCTCAGAAAAAAGTTCTGCGCGTCATTCAGGGCGGCTCCGATCCTGAGAATTTCGACATCAGTAAAGACGGCAGCCAACTCTACATCTCGAACGAGGATGTCTCGGCCATCAGCATTCTCGACGTCGTGAGTGGCAATATCGTGAAGTCCCTCTCCATCGGCGCACAGCCGGAAGGAGTCAAGGTCACCCCAGACGGCAAACAGGTCTGGGTCACTTCTGAGGAAACAGGCACGATCTCGGTACTGGATCCGGCGGCAGGCAAGATCATCAAGACATTCAAAGTCGGGCATCGCCCACGTAACGTTGCGTTTCTTCCCGACGGCTCGCGCGCCTATATCAACGCGGAGAACGACGGAACCGTCGTACTGGTCGACGCAAAGAAGTACCAATCGATCAAGACCATTCCCCTGGGCAAGCCGGGGCTGGTTAAACCAATGAACGTTGTGCTCTCTCCCGACGCGACAAAACTCTATGTCAGCACAGGACGCGGACGCGAAGTAGCGACCATCGACATAGCCACGAATACTGTGCTCGGGTCAGTGGAAGTAGGCAGGCGCCCATGGGGTATTGCACTGTCGCCAGATGCAAAAACACTGTACTCCGCCAATGGACCATCGAATGACGTCTCCGTCGTAGATCTCGCAACCAACACGGTAACAAAAACAATCAACGCAGGAAAAGGCCCGTGGGGCCTGATCGTCTTGCCGCGGTAACGGTTTCGTGTGCCCGGCTTTTGCCGCTTTCTGCAAAGCCCTGACGTCCGCCAGCAACGTCTCTCATATAAGGGTCGGCCCAGGAAAACAACGAAGCCCCGCCCTCTGGACGGGCGCCCCATGTTCGCACCAGCGTACATGGTTGAAGATGGAATCCTTCGAATGCTTTTACTTAAGTCGTAGCGGATGCTGGACACGGCCTTAGCCGAGCCCAGCGCCGTCTACAGCTAGTTCGCAGCCAACTGTCGCAGCACGTATTGCAGAATGCCGCCGTTCTCGTAGTAGAGAATTTCCTGCGGCGTGTCGATACGAACCGTTGCACTGAATTCCCTGCTTGCCCCCGCCGCATCCGTGGCCTTGACCTTCAGCGAACGGCCATGAGCAAACTTCTGCTCAAGCATTTCGCGAATGCCCACCAGATCGAACACTTCTTCCCCAGCGAGACCGAGCGACTCGGCACTTTCGCCACCCTCAAACTGCAACGGCAAAATGCCCATGCCCACCAGGTTCGAACGGTGGATGCGCTCGTAGCTCTGCGCAATCACCGCCCGCACACCCAGCAGCCGAGGACCCTTCGCCGCCCAGTCGCGTGACGAACCAGAACCGTATTCCTTACCCGCAAGAATCACCAACGGCACACCACGCTCGGCATACTTTACCGAGGCGTCGAAGATGCTCATCCCCTCGCCCTCAGGCAGCAGCCGGGTGACGCCGCCTTCCGTGCCCGGAGCCAGCTTGTTCCGCAGGCGAACATTAGCGAACGTACCGCGCACCATCACCTCGTGGTTGCCACGCCGTGATCCATAGGAGTTGAAGTCCACCGGATTTACGCCATGCTCGACCAGGTATTTGCCTGCGGGGCCATCTTTCTTGATGGAGCCGGCCGGCGAAATGTGGTCCGTCGTAACGCTGTCTCCCAGCACCGCCAGTACGCGCGCACCCCTGATGTCCTGAACAGGCGCAGGCTTCGAAGCCATGCCGTCGAAATAGGGCGCCTTGCGGATGTAGGTGGAATCGCCCTCCCACTGATAAGTGTCGCCTGTGGGGAACTTCAGATTCTGCCAGTTCTTATCACCATCCGTAACGGTTGCATATTCCCTGGTGAAGATGGAAGAATCGATGGCCGACGCGATCGTGCTGTTCACCTCATCCTGGGTAGGCCAGATGTCCTTGAGGAACACGGGAGCACCCTTCGTGTCTCTGCCGATCGGGTCCGAGTCGAAGTTGTGGTTGATGTTCCCCACCAGGGCGTAGGCCACGACGAGTGGCGGCGACATCAGGTAGTTGGCACGCACTTCGGAATTGATACGGCCTTCGAAGTTTCTATTTCCGCTCAGCACCGACACGGCGACCAATCCGTGGTCGTCAATCGATTTGGAAACATCCGTCGGCAGAGGCCCGGAGTTGCCAATGCAGGTAGTGCAGCCATAGCCAACCACGTTAAAGCGCAGCTTATCGAGAAACTCGAGCAAGCCTGCCTTCTCGTAGTAATCGGTAACGACGCGAGAACCGGGTGCCAGCGAAGTCTTGACCCACGGCGGAACCCGAAGTCCCTTCTCCACCGCCTTTTTAGCCAGGAGTCCGGCGGCCACCATGACCGAGGGATTCGAAGTGTTGGTACAGCTGGTGATCGCCGCGATCACAACCGATCCATGATCCAGGTAAGGATCGACGTCTACACCGAAGCGTTCCTTGACGGTGGTTACAGGCCCCTGTTCGGCGGTAGCCTTATCACCACCGTTGGCCCATGTGTGGCCGCCCTCTCCCTCCCAGCGAATGGTTTGCTTCGCCTTACGGTCGGCAGCGCTCGGACCCAACAGGCTCGGCAACTGTTGCTTAAAGCTTCCAGCCGCCTGCGAGAGCAGCACTCGATCCTGCGGCCGCTTGGGCCCGGCAACACTGGGCTCAACCGTGGAGAGGTCGAGCGATGTGGTCTGCGTGTACTCGGCTTCCGGCGAATCAGGTGTATGGAACCATCCCTGTTCCTTGGAGTAGGCCTCGACCAACTCGATCTGCTCGGCGCTACGTCCCGTGAGTTTCAGATAGCCCAACGTCTCTGCGTCGATCGGGAAGATGCCGCAGGTCGCACCGTACTCCGGCGCCATATTGCCGATGGTGGCCCGGTCGGCCAAGCTCAATTCGCTCACGCCAGAGCCATAGAACTCAACGAACTTGCCTACCACACCCAGCTTGCGCAGCATCTCGGTCACGGTCAGTACCAGGTCGGTAGCGGTCGCGCCCTCGCGCAGCTTGCCCGTCAATTTGAACCCAACCACCTGCGGCACCAGCATGGAAACCGGCTGGCCCAACATGGCAGCCTCGGCCTCAATCCCTCCGACGCCCCAGCCGAGCACGCCCAGGCCGTTGATCATGGTGGTGTGCGAGTCCGTGCCAACGAGTGTGTCAGGATAAGCCCGAACCACCCCGCCATGGGCTTCCGTGGTAAATACCACCCGGGCCAGATATTCCAGGTTCACCTGGTGGCAGATGCCCATGCCCGGCGGCACAGCGGAGAAATTGTGGAATGCTGTCTGACCCCACTTCAGAAAGGCATACCGTTCCCGGTTGCGCTGGAACTCGAGCGCTGCATTGATCGAGTAGGAGTTCGCGGTTCCGGATTCGTCGACCTGGACCGAGTGGTCAATGACCAGCTCAGCCGGCTGCAGTGGATTGATCTTTTCCGGGTTGCCGCCAAGCTTCTTCATGGCGTCACGCATGGCCGCGAGGTCGACGATCGCCGGTACACCGGTAAAGTCCTGCATCAGAACGCGCGCCGGCATAAACGCGATCTCCCTTGCCGGTTCTGCCTTGGCCTGCCACTTGGCCAGGAATTCGATGTCGTCTGCAGTGACGCTCTTGCCATCTTCCTGGCGCAGCAGGTTCTCAAGCAGTACGCGCAGGCTATAGGGAAGGCGGTGCAGCGAGTGGCCTTTGGCCTCGAGCGCGCTCAAACGGAAAATCTCGTAGCTTTTGTTGCCGACCTTCAGGGTAGATTTGCTGCCAAAGCTGTTCATTACTCGAGTCCTCTCTGATATCTGGTGGGGGGTTGCACCAGCGCCCTCTGCGCAAACGCGCGCAGGCGCACGAGCCTGATCAAAAGTTGGTTGTCACGGTTTGGCTGACGATTAAGTTAAGAGGAATGGCTCCGGCCACGGTCAGGCTTGCCGTGCCAGAAACGCTTGTGCAGGAACTCGCGAGGTCTGCTCCGGGCGTTCATAGTCCGCTTATCAGTTTAAACCCATTCCGTCTCAGAACCCCATACCCGCGATGCTGCCCAGGCTTTTCCGCGGCACATTTGCCACGAACGGACGGGGAACGTTACACCCGCCCTTTTCTATCCCGATTTTTGACGCCGGACGAGGTTCTTTTAGAGATCAGGAAAACGCGCTCAATCCCAACAGGACCACGTTCAGTGCCAAGATCAAGCCAACCGTCAACCAGCCAAGCACATTGGTCATCGTGCCGTTGGTGAATGCCCCCATCAATTTCCGCCGGCCACAGAGAATGAGCAGCGGAATCAGGGCAAAAGGCAGAGTGAAGCTGAGTACCACCTGGGAGAGCACCAGGATGCGGAGCGGATCGAGCCCCACGCCAATCACGATCAGCGCAGGAAGCAGGGTCAGCAGCCGCCGCAAAAAGATGCTGAAGCGCACCTTGAGAAATCCCTCGAGGATCATCTGGCCGGCAAGGGTGCCGACAGTAGAAGACGAAAGGCCAGAGCACAACAACGCAATCGCAAAAATGGTCGCGGAAGCAGGGCCAAGGAGCGGACCCAGCGTCTGGTGGGCCTCTTCAATCGACATGTCACTGCGACCGCTGCTGGCGAAAGCTGCCGCCGCCACAACGACCATTGCGGAGTTCACCAGCCACGCGCCATTCATGGCCGCGAACACATCCAGCGTTTCCAGTCGAAGATGCCGTAGGCGCGACAGATACCGATCACCAGAAGATTTGATGTGGCGTTCTTCCTTGACCAGCCGAGGCTGCACCAGGCCGGAATGCAGGTAGACCACGTGCGGCATCACCGTTGCCCCCAGCATGCCGACCGCCGCATAGACACTGTGCCGATCCAACCAGGGCACCGCAACATGGTAGGCAATCTGCCCCCAGTCAGGACGTACCAGGAAGATCTCGACCAGGTAGCAGAGCCCGATCACCAGCACAAAGGCCATGATTCCGATTTCCAGGCTCCTGAATCCACGCAATTCGAGTGCCAGGATGGCGAACACGCAGACCGCCGAAACAACCGCCGCCAGGAACATGACCGTCGTCCGAGTAAGGCCCAAGTGTAGAAAGTAACCGCCGAACAGCAGGTAGAAGCCCAGCGAGGCCCCGAGAAACTCCGCCAGGTCCGTGGCCAGAGCCGACAATTCAGCAGCCACCCACAGAATGATCGCCGTGGGGCGCGAAAAATGCTCGCGACAGTTCTGCGGCAGGGTGGCTCCGGTGGCAATACCCAGCTTGGCCGACAGGTATTGGATCAGGATGGCCATAAGGTTCGACCACAGCAAGACCCAGAGCAGCTTGTAGCCGAACCCCGTACCCGCGATCAGGTTCGTGCCGAAATTGCCCGGATCGATATAGGCGATGCTGGCCACAAATGCCGGTCCGAACCAGGACAAGACCTGAGAAGTCTTCAACCTGGAAAGCTGCGCAGCGGGTTTTGGAGGGGGAACCGGGAGCGACGGTGGGGAAGCAGGTGCCATGGGCGATCCTCGGTTTCAGCAGGCTGAACCCACAGTATAGCCTGCATTTCCCTTTTTATGTTAACCATGGTTAACGACTTCGCGCCGAGGTCATGCCTTGCGATAGTCTTGCCTCAGTTCCCCCAATCGGGGGAGCGATGTTTCGAGGGGAGTCAACCGCAGCAGATGAAAGTGCTGGTCATAGGTGCAGGGGGTCGTGAACACGCTCTGGTATGGGCTATTGCGCGCTCCAAACGTGTTTCAGAAGTCGTGTGCGCACCGGGCAACGCGGGCATCGCGCAACTGGCACGCTGCATCCCCGTCAGCCAGAAAGATCTTGGCGACTTGCTTCAAGTCGTCGCAGCCGAGAGTCCCGATCTGGTTGTGGTTGGCCCAGAGCTCCCCTTATCGCTGGGGCTGGTCGATGAGCTGCAACGGCGCAGTATCCCGGTCTTCGGCCCAACGCAAGCGGCAGCCCAGCTCGAGAGCAGCAAAGCGTTCGCCAAACGCTTTATGCAGCGGCATAAGATTCCGACAGCGGCCTATGCTGTAGCCACAAGCGAGCAGCAGGCCCTGGAGTCGATCGAGCTTTTCCATCTGCCTGTAGTGATCAAAGCGGACGGTCTGGCATCCGGCAAGGGCGTCATTATCTGCGAGACGCGTAAGGAAGCGGCCGAGGCAGTCACCGGCCTTATGGCCGGGAGGCTTCTGGGCGCGGTCCAGTCCTCCATCGTGATTGAAGAGTTCCTTCACGGCGAAGAGATATCCTTTCTCACACTCACCGATGGCAAACAGGTCATACCTCTGGTGCCGGCGCAAGACCACAAGCGGATCGGTGAGGGAGATACCGGGGCCAACACGGGCGGTATGGGCGTGTACTCCACAGACGGCATGGTGGACGAACAGATGCGCGATTGGATCATGAACCACATCGCGATCCCCACCGTGAATGCCATGGCCGCGGAAGACACGCCGTTTATGGGCGTGCTGTACATCGGCCTGATGATGACCGCGCGCGGCCCCATGGTCCTGGAGTTCAACGCGCGCTTCGGCGATCCTGAGACGCAGGCGATTCTGGCCCGGCTGGATAGCGATCTGGTCACAGCCATCGAGGCCTGCGTCGAGGGCCGTCTCAGCAATACCGAGATGAGGTGGAAGCCTGGAGCGTCAGCGTGTGTCATCGCGGCTTCCGCAGGCTATCCTGGCAGTTACGTCACGGGGCGCAGAATCACAGGCCTCGAAGAAGCCGCCCGCATACCGGGAGTCGAGATATTTCATTCAGGTACTGGAATGGTTGAAGGGCAGTTCGTGACAGAAGGCGGCCGGGTGCTGGGCGTAACGGCCGCTGCCGCGACCCTGGAGCGAGCGCTCTCCCGGGCCTACGAGGCCCTGGACCTCATCAGCTTCGATGGAATGTACTACCGCCGCGACATAGGCCACCGCTCGCTGAAGCGATCCTGAGACAACTCTTTCGGCAAGCAACGAAACCCCGCTTCTGGGCGGTGCCCCAATGTTCGCGCCAGCGTACATCGGTTATCCGGCTCCCCAGACCATAGGTGGAAGGGCTCCTTTCTTCTGGATAGATTGAGTGCTGCCAACGATCGTGCCTATATGTCGGTATCCGAAGTTGGTCACATCTTTGGTTGGTCAGCGGTGGCGTTGGTCGCTGGCATGTTCGTGTTCAACGGCGTTGTGATGTTGTTCTCGCCAAAGGCCTGGTTCCGCCTACCTCAATGGCTTGCCGGCCACGGCACAATGACAGAGCGAAGCAACGGTAACCGCAACGGGCATCTTCAGGCGCGGCTGCTCGGCGCACCTATAAAGTACGGGGAACGTCGAAGATAAGTATCGAAGACAAGGACAACACGGTGGCAAGTCCAGTTGAATGATGAGAGGCTTTTTGTGGCTGCTTCTCGCGTATCAGAGAAGTGTCCGGAGCCGAAGAAGGTGGGTATATTCTGGGGTCAATAAAAGATCGTTGTCGTCTTTAGAGGCGTCTTAAAAATGTTTGCATTCGACACTTATCGATTTCGAAGCACGCCCTGGCTGGGGAGACTTGTTCTCAAATCGATTCCCGATTTGCGATGGCGGATTGATGTTCACCCGGTGGGCAAGTTTGCTATCCGGCTTCGCCAGCATCGTATGTTCTGGCTTCGGCCCCCTCTGGTTCACGAGGGATTTATGTTGGGGAGTTTGCAACGGCTATTGCGCGAAGGGGACGTGGTGTATGACATCGGCGCCAACATTGGTCTCTATAGCCGATTCATGGTTCAGGTCTTCAAGGCTTCGCGCGTCTACGCGTTCGAGCCGATGCCGAATAATTGCGCGATGATCGCCGAAAATCTGAAGCTTGGCGGCTGCGCGGAGAAGGTGACGATTGTTCCGAGTGCGATTGGCGATCAGGATGGGACAACCGATTTCCAGGTGGACTCTCTTACATCGAACAGCGGCGCTTTGAATGCCGTGACACAGGGTAAGGCGAGTGCTTCACACAGCCAATACGGGTTGCCAGCTACCGTTGCCACGGTAAGGGCTGCTCGCCTGGATACGCTTCTCGAGACCCAAGATTTCCGTCAGCCAGATGTAATCAAGCTCGATGTCGAAGGCGCTGAAGCGATGGCACTGGAAGGAGCGCGGCATTTGCTCTCGCAACATCGGCCGCGCCTGGCTATCGAGTTGCACGGAGCCGCAGTTGGCCGGCGCGTGCTTGAGATCTTGTGGAGCCTCAACTATCACTGTTTTGGATATCTGGAAGTGAATGGGGCGGCCAGATATAAAGAACTGGTTCGGGCGGATCTGGAATCGATTGTGGAGCTTTACTCGTTGCACTTTCTCGTCGCGTCTACCCGGGCCTCGGATCTCGTGCAGCCGATCGAAGATTTTGATGTCTGCGGGAACTGAGGGAACACCGCGCGGACCTTCCCGGGCCTCTGCAACGCTTGTATTCCCAAATCTCCCAGCAAAAGCCTTGAGAGATGTGGGGCACCCGATTCCGTGGCGCCCCTTGCCGTGACACCCTACGATGATTGTTCCTGCAGCATTTGCAGATCGAAGGGTGGCGCCTGCATGCAGTCCATTTGCGCGATTTTCTTCAGCGCTGCTTTCAAGGCTGAGCCTGGGCAGGGCTCGACGGTGACCACGAAGGGCAGACGATTCTTGGGGTAACCGGGCTTCTGCAGAAGCGCATTGATGTTGATGTGCTCCCGCGCAAGATCTCCGGCAATCGCTGCTACGATGCCAGGTTGATCGTCCACCACAAACCTGATGTAGTGCGGGACCACGAAGTCACCATCGACGCGTGCTCGTGTGGTGTTGACCGTGACCGGGCAGCCGCCGTGGGCAATCGCCAATACGTCGGAAATGACAGCTACGGCGGTTGGATGACCACCAGCTCCGTGCCCGGAGAAAACCGTTTCGCCGCCATACTGGCCGCCTGAGATCACCATGTTTTCTGTCCCGCGCGACCATGACAAAGGGGAGCTGCGAGGAACAAGCATCGGTCCCACCGTCGCCAGCAACTCTTGATTGCGGACCTCGGCCAGTGAGATTTGCCGGATCGTGCAGTTGAGTTCTTTGGCGTAAGCGAAGTCGATGGCGGTGACATCGCGGATGGTGCGGCAAGCTACTTCCTCCGGCAGCACCTCCATGCGCAGACCGATGCGCGAGAGAATGACCAGTTTGGCGCGGGCGTCAAAACCATCCACATCTTCGGTGGGATCGGCCTCGGCATAGCCTAGCTCCTGCGCCTGGCGCAGCGTGGGTTCGAAGTCGGCGCCCTCTTCCATGTGGCTCAGAATGAAATTACAGGTGCCGTTCAGAATGCCGTGAAAACGGTAGATGCGGTCGCCGGCGAGGCCTTGTTGTACGGCGGGGATGACCGGCACGCCACCGGCCACGGCTGCGCCGTAGAGCAATTGGCACCCATGCTCACGGGCTAACTCCGCCAACGCCGGTCCTTGCTCGGCGATCATCTTCTTGTTGGCCGTGACGACGGATTTACCGGCGGCCAGGGACTGGCGCACCCAATCGCCGGCGGGTTTCAGGCCGCCGGCCAACTCAACGACGATGTCGGGATTGGTCGCAAGGACTTCATCGAAGTTCCCGGTCCAGACGACCGATGACGGAACCCAGGGGACACGCTTGCGGTCGATGCCGCGATTGAAGATGCAGGCCAGTTCGACGCCTTGCGGCGGGTGCTCACATAAGATACGGGCAACGGAATTGCCAACGGTGCCAAAACCAAGAATGGCGACCTTTACGGTCGCGCCTGTTTTATTTGCTCGTACAGACGGGTTCATTTTCGGATGACTGGTCCCTTCGGGATCTTTCAGCGCACGTTCAAGTCTACCGGGGACTGGCTTCGCGGGCTAGTTTCGGGCCGGGTCGACGCGGAGCATGGGTTTCCTCAGCAAGACTTTGCCTCGGGGCATGAGCCGCCCGGAAAGATCTGCTAGGGGCCCCCCGGATTCGCGGTAGGGCAGGGAGACGAACGCACCCCGTTAGAAGTGACGGAAGACTTTCTCCGGGCCCGCTTCGGGGCGAGTTGTTTCGCGCTCTAGGGAGCGGCTCACAAGGTCGCGCGAGCCCAGACCTACGGCCAACGCCAGCGCGAGAACGATGCCGCCGAAGAGAATGCCAAAGGCCAGGCTCACAATCGCCGTGCCGATGGCCAGGTGATCGAGCACCATGGCTGCGGTGAATACCATCACCAGCCACTTGATGCCCAGGCTCAGCAAGCGCGCGTAGTGAAGGTTCATGTTGACTGCGCCGATCAGCACGCCGCGGGCGAGAAAGCGCGCAATGACATTACCCAGAATAAGCAGCACAACGGCGCCCAGTATGTTGGGGATATAACCAAGCAAGCGAGTGGAGAGGATGTTGTCCGAGGATGCGCCTAAAGCCTCCAGACCGACAAGGAAGCCGGCCAGCACGATGCACCAGAAGACGATGCGCGTGATCAGATCGGTGGGGGTGTAGGTAGGTGACCATTCGGCGATCGCGCTGGTTCCGGTCAGGCGCTCGTCAATGCGTGCGGCCAGCAGTAGTTTGCGGAGCAGCCATGCGATGGCCCACGCAATCGCAGAGAAAAACAGAACAACGACGATGAGCGCCAGAATCCCTGGCAGCAATGTGGCGATACGGCTGATGACCCGCGCCATCGAGTCGTACAGTGACTGTGACATGTGAGTCCACATATTCCATTTCCTCCGGCCTACGGGTTGAAGCGATCTGGCCAGCGCCAGCGCGATAACAAATACGGTTTGCCTTCTTCATAGGCACGTGCCAACTTCTCGATTCTCTGTTCTGCTTCCGCCGGGCTTACGCTCCCCACTTCCAATGCATACGAGGCGACCCACCCCAGGTAAAGCGGCGCGAGGGCGCCCAACAGATGTACGCGGCTCATCGCGCGCAGCCGGTAAGCCAAAGCAAAATCGTAGATAATGCGCACCCAAAGTTCGTCGGGAAAGTGAAAGCGGTCGGTGTTAAGACGAGCCAGCCGCTTGAGTTCGAGCAAGGTGACCGGCGGTAATACGAGAGACCAGACCTCTTGCAGGTTGCGGAAGCCGAGTTGAAAGGTCTCGAGCATGGGCGTTGTGTCGGCCGCCGGGCCATCTGCAGGCGGCAACGCGCTGATACCAGCGGTTTCGATCGCATAGGAACCTCGCACTTTTTGCCACAAAGGCGCGTTATTCGCCATCTGGGCAAAGAGCGGGCCGACCGTCTGGTTCAGGATCGTACTGAGGTCTACTGCATCGGCGGGGAGAGTGTGGCGTGTGTCTACGCGTATTTGACATGTGGCGTAGTCGCGTAGCGCGGCCTCGGTTGCTGGCCAGAAAAGGGCCTGGCCCTGTGTGGCGGTGCGCTGCAAGCCCACTTCGAGTTCCGGAATCATTTTTCCGGCGATGCAGAAGTCGGGCGCCAGGGGAAAACGCACGCGTTTGCCGTAAAGGGCACGCGTCAAGGGATAGAGGATGCTGGAGTTCACCAGGCCGTCGAATTTGCCCAGCGTGTAGAGCGGCATGGCAAGTTCGCAGCGCTGTTCGACAACGGGCGCCAGCATGGGCGCCAGGAAGTTTGTCTGCAGGGCTGCGAGATCAAGACCAATCACGGCACATGCACTTACACCAAGTTCGCGGGCAATGGTGAAGATTGCGTGGTAGGTGGTGGCATCGGCGAGCCAGGGGATTTGTGAAGGATTCCCAGACGGGAGCGAATAGGGCAGAAAGCGTAACGGATTGCCCGGCAAAGACCCTAAATCTGGTGCGGCATGGACTGCGGGTTTGCCCCCGCTCCCCCCGGGAAATGCGACGACGATGCGGGGGGAGGCGAGACCGTTACCACCCGGGTTATCAGCTGTGGTCAAGGCGAGCACGGATTGGGTGGCCGCGGCACGCAACTGGTCGGAGTCAACCGGCACAGCGACTGCGATGAGCAGGTCGGCCGCGCCTACTGTTTCCATCTCTGTTTTCGTTTCTTCCGAAAGGTCTGGCTTTGCCATGCGTCTACCTGTGCCCAGGGCTAAAGCTCACTGTGGCGAGACAGCCCTGACCTGCCCGCCCTGATCCTCTGATATCTGCTACAGAGGCAAACCAAGTATCCCGGTGAGGGGGATCACTACCCAACCGGGCCGGTTGTTTAACTCGTAAGCAAGTTCATATAACGCCTTGTCAATTACGTAAACCTCCAGGAGTTGCTCGTAAAGAAGGGGATCCGACGGAAGGATGGACGTTCCATTGGCCACTTCACAATACGTTCGCAAGAATGCTGAGCAGACGGATTGCTCCCATAAAAGTGCCCAAGGTTCAAGCCGGCGAAAGTCTTCTGGACGCCGTGAGGAGTACTTCATCAGGGCGGAGAAGGCTGCATAGCTGAAGGAACGCAGCATACCTGCGACATCCCTCAGCGGTGATTGCTTGATCCTACGCTCTACCAGCGGCCTGGCCGGCTCGCCCTCAAAGTCGAGAATGACGAAGTCGCCTTTGGAGCGCAGCACCTGTCCTAAATGATAGTCCCCATGGATGCGGATGCGTACCGCGTCGGTTTGCTTTGCGGTTAACTGGCGAAAGCGCTCCAGCACCAGCGTTTTGCGGCTCAGCACCAGACCGGCTCGTTCGAGCACGCCATCGGGCAGGCGGGCTACGTTCTCCTTGAGTGCGTTGAATGCGCTGGCGGCGTGCTGGATGAGCGAGTCGCGCAGGTGGTGAATGTCATCTGCAGTGAGGGGTTCGGGCGCGAAGATTACATCTCTGGTGGGTTGAGCAAGGGCGAGGTGCATCTCTGCCGTGCGTCTGCCCAACAGTGCTGCGGCATCGAGATAGCCGCCGACATGCTCTCTCGCGAACGCGGTTTCCGGGGCCACGCTCAGCTCGCCGAGACTCGTAGCCTCTCCATCTGTAAAACTCTGAGCGAATTTATGCGCCGCGCTGGCTTCGTAATAGCGGTCCAGCTCCTCCAGAGTCCATTGCCAGCCGTCGCCCTCGTTGTTGACCAGGCCTTGCAACATGGCCAAAGTGGAAGGCAACTGACCCTTGCGGGTGTATTCGATCGAGCCCCCGAAGGGGGCGATATGGGTGAAGGTCGTCGACTCGGTAAGGTGGCGGCCTATCTCGGTGTCGGGGTTCTCGCCAGGCTGCTGGCGGCGGAACAGCTTCATGATCAGCTTGTCGCCATAGAGAATCGAGGTGTTGCTCTGCTCGGTTGAGCCGCGTTTGGGTATAGCTGGTTCGTCGCCCTGCAGTCGCGGCAGCGCGCTGCTCGGTATGCCGCGAATGCTGCCGTCGCGGGAGGGCAGTTGGCCACCCTGCGCTATCAGAAGAAGCAGAGCTTCGCTTGCGGAGCCGTTGTAGACCGCCTCATGCAATACGCCGTCATGTGAGCCCGCGGTGACGCGGGCGACTATGGCATTGGGTGATTCCTCACGCAGAGCGTCGGCGGCCGCGTCGAATTCCAACCCGAGACTGAGCAGATACGTATCGCAGGGGCCTTCGGAGTATTGAACTTCCACGAATACGAGGGCACTCACCCCCTGATTGAAGACTGCCCAGTCTTCAATCCTTGCGCCGGTAATCGCGCGCGATTTGCCGCCAAACCAGCGCTGGCGACCGATATATCGCTGCAGGATCGACTCTTCGAGCTCCCTGCGTCCGGTGCCTTCGAGCACGCTCATCCAGTCGTTGACTCCGTTGAGCTGCAGTTCCGGATCGCCCGCTTCTGTGACTGTGGGTACGGGGTCAGGCGAAGGTTGCAACTCGAGCCACAGGAAGCCGTAAGGGCCGAGCGTCAGTGGGTAGGCACTCGTGCGGATTCTGGGGAACTCGACGTAGCCAAGCATTTCCACCGGGACCATGCCTGTATATGCGGCCAGGTCCAATTCCACCGGTTGTGCAAAGCGGGACAGGTTGGCCACGCAGAGAACATGTTCATTCTGGTACTCGCGTATATAGGCGAGAATTTTGCGATTCGTGGGATGGAGGAAAGTCAGTGTGCCGCGGCCGAACACCTGGAAAAGTTTTCGCAGCGCGATCATGTTGCGCATCCAGCTCAGGAGTGAGGAAGGGTCGCCTTGTTGCGCCTCTACGTTGATGGCTTCGTAGCCCCAGACCGGATCCATGACCACGGGGCTGTATAGCCTGGCGGGTACCGCGCGAGAGAAACCGGCATTGCGATCGCCACTCCACTGCATGGGAGTGCGCACGCCGTTGCGGTCGCCAAGGTAGATGTTGTCGCCCATGCCGATCTCATCTCCGTAGTACACGATGGGCGTGCCGGGGAAAGAGAAGAGAAGGCTGTTCAGTAGCTCGATGCGGCGGCGGTTGTTATCGACCAACGGCGCCAAACGCCGGCGGATGCCGACATTAATGCGCATGCGGGGATCGGCGCTATAAGCCAGGTACATATAGTCACGTTCCTCGTCCGTGACCATTTCGAGTGTGAGCTCATCATGGTTACGTAAGAAGAGTCCCCATTGGCAGTTGTGAGGGATTGCCGGCGTTTGCGCCATGATGTCGGTGATGGGCAGGCGATCTTCCTGGCGCAGCGCCATGTAAATTCTCGGCATGAGCGGGAAGTGGAACGCCATGTGGCATTCGTCGCCATCGCTGAAATAGATGCGCACATCGTCAGGCCATTGGTTGGCCTCGGCGAGGATGGTTCTCGCCGAGTAGGCCTTGTCGATTTCGGCACGGATGCGTTTCATCACCGCGTGGGTTTCCGGCAGGTTCTCGCAGTTGGTTCCTTCGCGCTCGACCAGATACGGAATGGCATCAACCCGCAGTCCGTCGACACCCATATCGAGCCAGTAACGCATGATCTTGACGATTTCTTCAATCACCACCGGGTTGTCGTAGTTCAGATCGGGCTGATGCGAAAAGAAACGGTGCCAATAGTACTGGCCTGCGTCGGGATCCCAGGTCCAGTTGGATTTCTCGGTGTCGGTAAAGATGATGCGCGCATCGGTGTATTTCTGGTCGGTGTCGCTCCATACATAAAAGTCGCGTTCAGGCGAACCTTTGGGGGCGAGGCGTGCGCGTTGAAACCAGGGATGCTGATCGGAGGTGTGGTTGATGACCAGTTCGATCATCACCTGGATACCACGGTTGTGCGCCTGCGTCAGGAACTCGCGGAAATCCTCGATGGTGCCATAGATGGGGTGCACGCTAAGGTAGTCGGCAATATCATAGCCATCATCCCGCAATGGAGAGGGGAAGAAAGGTAACAGCCACAGGCATGTAACGCCGAGATCCTGTACGTAATCGAGTTTGCTGAGTAGTCCCTGGAAGTCGCCGATGCCATCGTTGTTGCTGTCCATGAAAGCCTTGACATGCAATTCGTAGATGATGGCATCTTTGTACCAGAGCGGATCCGATGCGCTTCCCGATTGCTTCAATCGTACCTCCCGTTGCTTTGCTGCAGGCTAACCTGTAACTAAGGTAGTGATATTTCTGGCTCGGTTGCTGGCACTACCTGGAAGATGTGAGCCGGCTTTTCTGCGGGCCGCAAGGCTACATAGTTTCGTTTTCCCTGCCAGCGGTATGTGTTCTCTGTCAGCAAGTCGTGGACTTCGAAGGCGGCATCCGCAGCGAGGCCCAGCGCGTCGAGGTCAAGGTCAACCCAGCCGATCTGCTCCGTGAAGGGATCGAGGTTCACCACAGCCAGGATGGTGTTGTCGCCATCTACCGTTCGTTTGGAGTAGCAGATCAGAGAAGGATTATCCGTGGCGTGGAAGCGCAAATTCTCGTTGCTCTGAAGCGCAGGGTTGAGCCTCCGGATCTGGTTCAGCGAGGTGATGAGCGGCCGCAGGCTTGCACGGCTCAGCAGATCCCACGGCTTGATCTCGTATTTCTCCGAGTCAAGATACTCTTCGCTGCCGGGCCTCGTTGGGGTGTTCTCTCCCAACTCAAAGGCGGGCCCATACACGCCGTAGTTCGCTGTGAGCGTGGTGGCCAGCACCAGGCGGCTGCGGAAAGCCGGCAAGCCGCCGGTCTGCAAATGCGCCGGCAGAATATCGGGGGTGTTGGGCCAGAAGTTCGGGCGGAAGTATTCGCGCACCGGCGTCGTGGTGAGTTCGAGCATGTACTCCGTGAGTTCTTCTTTTTTGTCGCGCCAGGTGAAGTAGGTATAGGACTGAGAAAAGCCGAGTTTTGCCAGTTGCTCCATGACGCGGGGCCGGGTGAAGGCTTCGGCCAGGAACAACACGTCTGGATTTTGCGCCTTGAGTTCAGCAATGACCCATTGCCAGAACGGAAAGGCCTTGGTGTGCGGGTTATCGACGCGAAAAATGTTTACGCCCTGAGCGATCCAGAAGGCGAAGACTCCCTTCAGGGCGTCCCATAGCTCCTGCCAGTTCGATGTCTCAAAGTCGAGCGGATAGATATCCTGATATTTTTTGGGCGGGTTCTCCGCATATTGAATCGATCCATCGGGGCGCATTTTGAAAAATTCAGGGTGCTCTTTGACCCAAGGGTGCTCGGGTGAGCACTGGAAGGCAATGTCGAGAGCGATCTCCATCTTTAGTTCCTGGGCGCGTTCGACCAGGGCGCGAAAATCGGCGAGAGTACCGAGGGAAGAATGGATTGCGTTGTGGCCGCCTTCGGCGGAACCGATGGCCCAAGGGCTGCCCTCATCGCCCGGCGCGGCCTGAACAGCGTTGTTTTTGCCTTTGCGGAAACTGGTTCCGATGGGAGAAATGGGCGGCAGGTAGAGGACATCGAAACCCATCTCTGCCACGTAGCTGAGGCGTGCTGCAACATCGCGTAGCGTGCCGTGCTTGCCTGGAATGGTTGACCAGGAACGGGGAAACAGTTCATACCAACTGGAAAACCGGGCTCTCTCCCGATCTACGACCACTTCCAATTCACGTTCATACCAGGTTTCGAGCGTGGTATCCGGGTAGAGGTTTACTACGGCGGCCAGTTCGTCGTTCAGCGCAAGCTCTGCTGTGGCGGAGTCGTTTCCAGGTGCCTTGAGCGCTTTGGCCCACTTTGCCAGCTTGGCGCTATCTGCCTTGCCGGCACGCGACTGTACCTGTTCCAGAAGAGCGGCGCCGATGGCAAATGGCAGCGCCAGATCCTGTTGCGCGGCGATGCGCTTCTTCAGGTCGCTACGCCAGGTTCCGAAATGGTCGACCTCGGCGACGATGGTGTAGCGATACCGGCCAACCTCGGTAACAGGGAACTCCCCGCGCCAGCGATCGTTGCCCAGGGAGCGCATCGCAGTTGTCTGCCAGGTTTCTGCACCTTCCTGTTTCCATAGCAGGCGCGCCCGCGCGTGGTCATGTCCGTCACCAAACACATCGGCCTCAATGGCAACCCGGTCGTTGACGATTCTTTTGATGGGAAAGCGGCCACAGCTCACTTGTGGCTCGACGTTCTCAATGACTACCCGGTTTCGTCCCTCGTTCGGCTTCGCCATCCGTCCCCTTGCATTTCTTCGGTCGAGTTCGCCTTGGTCGTCGCGCCGGCACGACTACCTTATTGTAGGCAGATGCAGTTTCACATGGTCGCGTTCGCTGGGTTTGGCAAGGATGGTCCTAGCTGGTAACGGCAAGCCGGCCCTGCGCGTCCGATGTTCATCGCCGCTTGCGTGTAAGCCTTGGTTACGTGTAAGCAACGTTTAGAAAGTCTTGTATTTTTTTATCCATTTTTGCGCCTGTCGATGGACAATTGACGGATGCGCTTAGTCACCTATCGTCGCGATGCCACGACCGCTCCGGCACTCCTTAAGGACGGTCACGTTTTCCCTCTTTCTTCGCTCGGCTACCAGGACACCCTGGCATTTATCTCCGCCGGTCCCAAGCGGTGGTCCCAGGTGAATGCTCAACTCGAGGGGACGGGCCCGAACCTGCTCGCGCCGTTGTCTTCCGTGACGTTGGAAGCTCCCATTGCAAAGCCTAACAAGATTCTTTGCATTGGCCTGAACTACCACGACCACGCGGTCGAATCGAACATGCAGCCGCCCAAGGTTCCCACGGTATTTCCCAAGTACGCACACGCATTGATCGGGAGCGGCCAGCCAATCCTGCTGCCGCGCGCCACCGAACAACCGGACTATGAGGCGGAGTTTGCAGTGGTGATCGGCGAAGGCGGCCGCAATATTGCCGAGGCCGATTGGGAAAAGCATGTGTTTGGCTACACCATCATGAATGACGTGAGCGCCCGCGACGTGCAGTTGGCGACGACGCAATGGACGCTGGGAAAGAACTTCCCTACGTTCGCGCCGATGGGTCCCTGGATCGTCTCCAAGGATGAAATCCCTGATCCTCACCAGCTCGATATTTCGCTTTCGATTAATGGTGTGACATTGCAGAAGTCGAATACGCGCGAGCTGATCTTCAAGGTGCCGCAGCTCATCTCCTATATTTCTAAGATGATGCCGCTGATGCCCGGAGACATCATCAGCACCGGTACACCGGCGGGTGTCGGCATGGGCCGGACGCCCAAGCGATGGCTCAAGCCGGGAGACGCTGTCGTGGTCGAAATTTCGAGCATCGGCAGCTTGCAGAATCCGGTCATTGCCGAACCGTAGCAGGCGCCAAAACCGGGTATCGCGCTGAATCTGCCTCACTTCCCGTGTCTCCGCGCGAAAGACGTGCGGAGATACAGGCGCTCCCATGGGTTGCCGGTGCAGGGTGCAATGGGTTGGTGTTGACCTCGGCTGGATTATTGGTGAGCTGCGGTGCTAGCATCACGCCATCGGCAGAGCTGGGAACTCTGCGGCAAGAGATACTCTCATGGTCAGGGTCATTACCATCGAACGGGAGTACGGCAGCCAGGGCGCGGAGTTCGCCCACCGTCTAGCGGACAAGCTTCATTGGAAGATCATCGACCGGTGTCTCATCGACGAGGTCGCAAACAAGGCTGGCGTGCCGGCGAGCATGGCCGAAGAGTGTGATGAGCGCCTCGACCCGTGGTACTACCAGTGGGGGAAGGGGTTCTGGCACGGGAGCATTGACCGGCTGCCCGCACCACCCAAGAATCAAGTTTTCGACAGCGAGCGCATGGTGGAGTTTGTGCGCCAATACCTGAAGCAGTGCGTGGCCGATGGCCACTGCGTAATCGTAGGCCGCGGCGCCGCCTTTGCCCTCGCTGGCGTTCCCGGAGTCTTTAACGTCTTTGTGTATGCCTCCCTTTCCCGCAAGATTCGCTGGTTTGAAGAGCATTTCCCAGACCACGCCGGAGACGCGCGCGCGGAGATCGAGGCCACGGACAAGCGGCGGGAAACCTATATCCGCCGCTACTATGACCGGGATTGGGCCGACCGGCGCATCTATCACATGATGATTAACTCGTGCATGGGCTGTGACGCGATGATCGATGCAGTGATGGATGGGGCAGGTTTGGCGGCTGCCCGGGAGCCTGCGGTCAGGTAGTCCCCCCAAGTTGTCCCCTTGGTTTGGAGAAATGTCATACCTAGCCTGAACCTCACCCTCGCCTTTATCGGGCAGCGAACACGAAACGAACTCTTCGGACCGGCCATCCAGCATTACCTGGAACGCATTGCACCCTATGCCGGCATTGAAATGGTGCCTTTCCGCACAGAGGAGGCGTTGTTCGCTTTTGTCGCGAAGCAGCGCGCGCGTACCCCGGCCTGGCTGGTCATGCTCGACAGCCGGGGCGAGTCCTTTTCCTCAGAATGTGTTGCTGCGTGGCTGGGCGCAAAGCGGGATGCAGGGCAGCAGATGATCGTGTTCGCCATTGGGCCGGCGAGCGGTTGGTCTGCCCATGCCCAACGGCAGGCCCAAAGCAGGCTCTCCCTGGGGCCGATGACGCTGCCCCACGAGTTGGCGCGCCTGGTGTTGGCGGAACAAATCTACCGGGCATTTACAATATTGTCTGGGCATCCGTATCACACGGGACACTGAGGCAGTGTTCACGGAGCGGCACCCATCAACAAAAGTTGCACTCGATTCGGGAAAGAAAAGGTCGCGGCAGCTGTAAGAATGCCCGAGGGTCTTTCAAGCCAATGGCTTGAGCGTGAACGGTGGTAGCGAGCGGGCAAGTCGCGTCACCACCGAGGACGCGTGGCGAAAGGGAATCATGTCCTGGTTTAAGCGGCAAGATAGCGAGATCGAAGCGAACCCAGCCGAGAAGAGCGTTCGCACCGAGGGTCTCTGGCAGAAGTGCGAGGGTTGCTCGCAGTACGTGTTTAAGGCCGACCTGGAGGCCAACCTGCAGGTATGCCCGAAATGCAATCACCATCTCCGCCTCGACGCGCGCACTCGTGTAGCCAGCCTGCTGGAGCCTGGGTATGAACTGGTGGATCTCGAACTAAAGTCGACGGATCCGCTGGAATTCGTGGATATCAAGCCGTATCGGGAGCGATTGGAGAAAGCGCGCCGGGAAACGGGCCTGAATGACGCCATCATAAATGCGGTGGGCCAGTTGGGTTGTCATAACGTTGTGCTGAGCGTGATGGAATTCTCGTTTATTGGTGGGAGTATGGGATGTGTCGTGGGGGAAACCATCGCCCGGGCCATCGACCGCGCCCTTGCCGGCCGCCTGCCGCTGATTATTGTTGCTGCCTCGGGCGGAGCACGCATGATGGAAGGCGTCGCCAGTCTGATGCAACTGGCTAAGGTTTCCGCGGGACTCGCGCAGTTGGACGATGCCGGGTTGCCCTACATTTCTGTGTTGACCAACCCGACGACGGGTGGCGTTACCGCCAGTTTCGGCATGTTGGGTGATCTGAATATCGCCGAGCCCGGAGCCCTGATCGGTTTTGCGGGGCCGCGTGTGATCGAACAGACGATTCGGCAGAAGCTTCCAGAAGGCTTCCAGCGGTCCGAGTTTCTGGTGGAGCATGGCATGCTGGACGCGATTGTGTCTCGCCGCGATCTGAAGAGCTACATGAGCCGTGTGCTCGACTTTATGGCGCCGGTACGCGTCGCCAGCTAGCCTGCTTTGGGTCTGGGAGGGAGCCCGGGGAGGCCGGGTCAATGCGTCGTAAACTTCCTACATCTGGCGCAAGGGACGCATCTGATTTGGGGAACCCGGCTTTGTCACTCGTAAAAGTTCCCTTCCTGGATTCGCTCTAAAATGAAAGGTATGTCTTACGCTACGGCTGTTGATCGCCTGTACGCTCTCGGCCATGAGTTACATACCGTGCCTGGCGTGCCGCGGCGGAAGTTTGAACTTGCGCACATGCGAACGCTCATGGATGTCCTGGGCAACCCGGAGCGCAAGTTCAAGTCGATCCTTGTCGCCGGTACCAACGGGAAAGGATCGACATCTTCGACCCTGGCGAGTATCCTTGCGCACGCCGGTTACACGACCGGCCTCTACACTTCTCCTCACCTGAGCACAGTGTGTGAGCGTATCCAGGTAAATGGCACAATGATTGAGGGCGATGATTTCGCAGCGCTCTTCGAACAGGTGGAGACGGCGGCGGCCAGGTTGGTAGCCGGCGGCAGGCTGCCCGCACTTCCAAGCTTTTTCGAGACACTCACAGCAATGGGTTTTCTCTATTTCGCAGGGCGCGGCGTACACACGGCTGTGCTGGAAGTGGGTATGGGAGGCCGCCTCGATGCGACGAACATCGTTGAGCCAATTATCTCGGTGATTACCGATATTTCGCTCGACCATATGGAATGGTTGGGTGACACGGTCACACGGATCGCGCGCGAGAAAGCCGGCATTCTTCGCCGTGATGGCGTCATGGTTACGCTGCCGCAGCATCCTGAAGCCAACCAGGCATTGGGGGAAGTCGCGGTCGACTTGCACGTGCGCGGTGTAAATGCTGCGGCCTATGTGCCGATGCACAATCCGTCTGATTGTTCCGGAGAGCACATAAGGAACCGCTATTCACTCACGGTCATGGGCGAGACGATCGATGTCGATTCGCCCCTGGCCGGGGCGCACCAGCAGCGCAATCTGGCGCTCGCCATGGCGACAGCCATGGAGTTAAGAAACAATCATGGTTACAATATTGCCGTGGCCGACATAGAGGCCGGTATTCACGGCACCGTTTGGCCCGGGCGCCTGGAGCATATTGCAGGGTCTGAGGATCGGGCCGGTATACTTTTGGATGTGGGCCACAACCCCGCCGGGGCCTGGGCGCTGCGAGCGGCGGTCTCTCGTCTGGACCAGGGGCAACCGTTGACACTGGTTTTCGGCTGCTTGCATGACAAGCCAATCGCCGAACTGGCGCAAATATTATTCCCACTCTTTGGGCAAGTAGTGCTGACACCGGTGGACTCACCGCGCAGTGCATCCATGGATGATTTGCTTGCCGCCGCGCAATCAACCGCCAGTGAGGTTTCAGCGGCCAAGGACGCGATTACGGCTGTAGAGCGCGCCCTGCAGGTGACCCCGGCGAACGGCCTGGTGGTAGTGACCGGGTCGGTCTACCTGGTGGGGGAAGTACGTTCCATGTTTCTGGCATCGGGGCTGGTGCCGTCGCAACAAGCGCCTGCGGAGCCGCTCAGAGTATGAGCTCACGCTTTGGGCCTCAAGCGCAGCTCACGCTCGCGTCGCGGCTGAGTTCGAATCTGATACGGAGCCCGTTGTTCTTTTTCGCTACCGCATTTTTTGGGTGCTTTTCTTTAGCTGCCTCATGCGTGGAAGAAGACGGCCGATGGCAGCACATGATCGCGCGGGTGTGGGCGCGGACGGCATTGCTGGTGGCCGGCGCCCCGGTGACCGTTATCGGACGTGAAAATCTATTGCCGTTGGCGATCTACACGTCGAACCATACGTCGTTTATGGACACCCCCGTAGTGTTCAGCAGCCTGCCTTTTCAATTTCGGATCCTGGCCAAGCAGAGTTTGTGGAAGTGGCCTTTCATCGGCTGGCACCTGAATCGTTCTGGTCAGATCCCTGTAGATGAAGAAAGTGGAAGTGCGGGACTCAACCGAGCGATCCGCGCCCTCAAGTCAGGCATGCCGCTTTTCATTTTTCCTGAAGGAGGGCGCACAGAGGACGGCAATGTGCAGCCTTTCATGAGAGGCCCGGCGTATATTGCGATTCGCGCGCGAATACCCCTGGTGCCGATGGCGCTGGTCGGTACCTACGAGTTGTTGCCGATCCACACTTCGCACTTTCGTCCTCGGCCGGTCAAGTTGGTCATTGGCGAGCCGATCGACCCCGAAGAATACACGATTCGCCAGGCCGACGAGCTGACTGGCAGGCTTCAAAATGAAATCAAACGCTTGTACGAGAGGCATGCTGCGCCGGGTGATCTCGCGCCGGCACTGGCTACTTCAGAGCCTCTTGGTGTCGAGATGGAGATTGCGAAAGAAGAATGATGACAACCGAGCTCCCGCGTATTGCAATCCCTGAACCTACCTCGACCGACACAGCCTATAACCAGCGCAGCCTGCCGCAGTATGTGCATGCGGTGAAGTCGGCCGGAGGGATCGCTGTCCCGATCCCTCTGCGCGAGCCGCCGGCCGTGCAAGCAAGGTTGTTGGGTTCCTGTGCCGGGGTCCTTTTGCCGGGTAGCCCTGCGGATATCGATCCAACCCGTTACGGGCAACAGCCGGTCAAAGAATGTGCGGCCAGGGACTCGGCGCGCGAAGCCGCGGACGACTTGCTGCTTGGCCATGCTTTAGCTGAGGGCAAGCCGGTTCTGGGGATCTGTTTTGGCTTGCAGTCGCTGAACGTCTGGCATCAGGGCTCTCTTATTCAGGATTTGCCGCGAGCATCGGCGCCTGATTCAGGAACCCCATCGGCGATTGCGGTCAACCACGCGCCGGGCCGGGAGGTACAAAACGCACATGCCGTGGTAGTTGCGCCGGGATCCCGGCTTTCCGAGGTCCTGTCGGCAAGTGTGGAGGGTACGGGCGATCTCTCACGTCTGAGCGTGAATTCAAGCCATCATCAGGCAGTCGGTTTACCAGGGAAAGGCTTGCAAGTTGCGGCGAAAAGCTCCCCGGATGGCGTGATCGAGGCTCTCGAGGGGACCCAGCCCGGCCTGTTCATGGTCGCCGTCCAATGGCATCCGGAGCGGAGCTATGACACGAGCCCCGCATCGCGGGCTCTTTTCGCGGCGTTTCTCGCAGCGGCTCGTTGCTGGCACACGTCAGGGAATTCGTCTGTAGGGAAGCCGTGAATCTTGGTCGGGAGCTTGCATCGGCCGAACAGATAAGGCAATCGTTTGCGGCCGGCGGGCTCGCCCCTCTCCCCGAGGCTGCTTATCAACAATTTGCTGCCTATCTTGACCTGTTGCTCCGGTGGAATGCGCGACTGAACCTTACGGCCATCAGGGAGCCCGAGCAAATCATCCAGCGGCATTTCCTGGAGTGCTCGTTTGCCGCCCAACAGCTTCCTGCCGACATCGAGACATTGATGGATTTTGGCTCAGGAGCCGGTTTTCCGGGAATTCCCATCGCAATCTGCCGCCCGCAAATGCGCGTCACGCTCGCAGAGGCGCACGGGAAGAAGGCGTCCTTCCTGCGTGAAGTGATCAGGGCGCTGTCGATGCCGGTAGAAGTGTACGACGCGCGGGTAGAGTCGATGGCTCAGGGACGTTTATTCGACGCAGTTTCGATGCGGGCGGTCGAGAAGATGGATCTGGCGATTCCGATAGGCGCCGAACGAGCGGAAAGATATCTTGCAGTACTTACGACGGATGATCTTGCTGTTTCCTATGGGGCTCTGACCCCGGGATTTCGGTGGTTGACGAGCATCCCTCTACCTGGCGGGGCTCACACGGTCCTCGCACTCGGTCAGCGGCTTTAAGGTTTGCAGGCTGTTCCACGTGGAACAAGTTCCTTTTCGGCCTAATATTTCCATCCATCCCTTCATCGGCCGGCGCCGTGTTCCACGTGGAACAATGATCTTTTCCACCGATATGCCTTTTCCGAGAACCCCGCCGGAACGTGCTCACACCCCCTCGTATCTCGATGACAATGCATGGGTTGGTGGGTATCCCGTGACGCAGCGAACTGGAGTTCTCCACAATTTATGCCCCGTTTCGCACAAGGTCTTATTCCTTGCTCTCATGCTCAGCAGTCGATACTCTTCATTACGCATGGGTAAAGTAATCGCCGTTGTCAATCAAAAGGGTGGGGTCGGTAAGACTACGACCGCAATCAACCTATCCGCAGCACTTTCCCTCGAAGGGATGACCTGCTTGCTTGTTGACTGCGATCCCCAGGCAAATTCGTCCGGTGGCTTCGGTATTCCCAGAGACGAAAATCGAAACTCCACCTACGACGTCCTCATGGGCAATGCCACCGTCGCCGAAACAACCCTGTCCACTGAGATCGATGGACTCAAGGTTGTCCCGGGCAGCAACCACCTAATCGGCGCTACAGTCGAGTTGATCAGTACGGAACGGCGCGAATACCGTCTGCGTGAGGCGCTGGAGCCGGTAAGAAACCAATACAACTTCATCATCCTCGATTGCCCTCCAGCTCTGGACTTGCTGACCCTGAATGCTCTCGTAGCCTCCGACCGCCTGTTAGTTCCCATGCAGGCTGAATACTTCGCGCTGGAAGGTATTTCGGAGTTGCTGACAACCCTAGGGCGTATTCAAGCTGCATTCAATCCCGGACTTGATATTGAAGGCGTGATTCTCACCATGTACGACGAGCGTACGAATCTCGCACAGCAAGTTACCGAAAACCTGCGCAATTTCTTCGGCGCCAAACTGCTCAAGACGGTGATTCCCCGTAACGTGCGCCTCGCAGAGGCACCGAGCTACGGCAAGCCTGTGGCGCTTTACGATGCGCGTTCACGCGGAGCGGAAAGCTATCGTGACCTGGCCGACGAAATTCTTACGCGGAACGACATTACCAGCCCAAAGGAACTAGAGCGACGGGCCGCAAAGAAAGCAGCGCCGAAGCCCAGGACTGAAACTAAAGTGCGTTTTTGGCCTTATGCCTGAGTCGACGAGTCTACTCGGGGAGGCTTCCCCACAAAATCGCCGGCCTTCATCTTTCAAAGTTCTCAACCTCCGGGGCCTACCGCCTCTTAGGACAAATGAATGACTGCTTCTTTCGAATTACCCAAGCGTCGTGCTCTTGGCAAGGGACTCGAGTCCCTGCTGCCCAGTCGCTCGAATTTCACACCCGCCGCAGCAGTGACGGCTCCGCCTCCACCTCCACCCGAAGAGGGGAAACCCAGGGAAATACTCGTCGACCAGATCGAGCGGAACCCTTTTCAGACGCGGACTAATTTCGACGAAGCGGCTCTGAAAGAATTGTCAGCTTCGATCGCCGCTACGGGTGTGGTGCAGCCTGTATTAGTGCGTCCGTTGGGAAACAATCGATTTCAGTTGATCGCCGGCGAGCGTCGTTGGCTCGCTTCCAAAATGGCAGGCAAAACCAGTGTGCCCGCTATTCTTCGCCAGGTTTCTGATGAGCAGGCCATGGAGATGACCATCGTCGAAAACCTGCAGCGCACAGACCTGAACCCTATGGAACAGGCGCGTGCCTACGACCGGCTTGGCCATCACTTCAAGATGACGCAGGAACAGATGGCTCAGCGGACCGGTAAGGACAGAGCGTCGGTGGCCAATTTTCTGCGGCTACTGCGGCTGCCCATAGAAGTGCAGCAAAAAGTGGAAAGCGGCACGCTCAGCTTCGGCCATGCGCGCACCCTACTGAGCCTGGAGTCACCCGAGGCCATCCTCAAAGCCGCACAGAAGGTGATGGCTCTCTCCATGTCTGTGCGACAGACCGAGAGCTACGTTCAAGGGCTTTTAAATCCCGAGAAGAAGATCAAAGGGGAAGAAAAAGCGAAAGAGCCGATTGACCCCAACGTGCGGGAGGCGCGGGATTCGCTGCAGCGCGCCCTTGGTCTCAAGGTCGCGATCGAAGATAAGAACGGCAAGGGACGCGTGATCATCGAATATTCCCGGCTGGAAGACTTCGATGGTCTGCTCGCAGCGATTGCGGGCAAATAACGTTGCCGCTTCAGGCTGCCTATATGAAACAACTCTTGTTACGTATTGAAGCCGATGCGACGAAGGGCTGCCGGCGCACCGCGAAGCGGTTCCGGGCCGGTTGCTCATGACCGCGACCCCGGGCCTGTTTCGCTTTCGTGTACTTCTGATCGTGCTGCTCTACTTGCTGGGCTTCCTGGCTCCCTGGCAGTGGTTGTTTCACAGTAGCAACAGCACCCTCTGGCTTACCGCGTCCACATGGTTCGCGCGCAGCGGTGGGCTAGGGCTGGCAACGGCTACGCTCACGGTAACCAGTCTAGCGCTGGGCTGCCTGCTCATCGGGGCGCTGCTTCGCATCTGGGGTACTGCGTACCTTGGCCCGCTTGTCGTACGCGATACCGCGATGCACGGCGACCGCTTGATCGCCGCTGGGCCCTACCGGTACTTTCGGCATCCGCTCTATCTGGGATCGTGGCTGCAGGGGCTTGGCATCTCTGTGCTTATGCCCTTAAGCGGGGCGTTATTTTTTGTGGCCGCCTTCAGCGGGCTTCTTCTCTTGCTTGTCTTTGGCGAGAAGCGATTTCTCGCAGGAAGATTGCGATCTGACACTGCGAAGATTCCGCAATGGGGAGCGGCGCTCCTGGCAGAAAGCTTTGCGATTGCGTTCACGGTTTGCTTCGCTGTATTTGCCTGGCGCTATAACGCACATATCCTGATCCGATGCCTGTTGATCTGTTATGGGCTCTCCCTGGTGGCGTACGCGTTGTTACCGCGCCGGGCGTCCATCGATGCGGGCCTGGGTTAGCAGTCCTGGGTTAGCAGTCCTGGGTCAGCAGTCTCGGGAACCGCAAACCGCCCACGCGGGGCAAAATTCTTCCATTCGCCTGTCAGTCCGGCGTTGAGGTCCGGCGACGCCACCACACTTCACAGCAGATTGGGGGATATGGGGCGCCCCTTTTCGTAGTGTTGTTTTTTTTGAACGAGGGAAAAGCTTCGGGAGGGAGTGCGCTTCAGAGGGCCCGGCGTTTCCTGCCTGACCCTCTTCGCATACTTCATACATCGGAGTTGAGTGGTTGCGGCCAGTGAGGCCCGTGCGGCGAATGGTGCAGCGCAACCGAAGTCGGGATCTTCTCTTCCCGGCCGCAGCTACCCAGCAAGGGCTACTTTCTCGGCGGTGCGATGGTGTCTTTCGCAGCCTTGGCTACGCGGAACTTGACCACGGTCTTGGCCTTGATCTTGATCGTTTCGCCGGTCTGAGGATTGCGTCCCATCCGAGCTTTGCGCTCAGCCTTCACCAACCGGCCAAGACCCGGGATGACAAATACGCCATTCTTCTTCGTTTCCTTCACTGCCGTCTCTGCGAGCAGATCGAGAAATGCTGCGGACTGCTTGTTGGTCAGTTCAAGCTTTTCTGCCATGGTGCGGACCAGTGCTGTCTTGGTCATGCCTGTTGCCATATTGTTTCCTTCTTTCCTCGGTTATTTCATGGGCTCGCGGTCGTGAAGTTTCCACAGCCTTGAGAATCCATGTCTTGCTAGCCAGGTTCCCTTTTCCGCGGCGACCTTACCTTCGCTCGCCCCGGTCCGGGTCTTTACCGATTTCCACAGGACCGATGCATGTAAACTTCTGCAGCGATCATCAGGAAACCCAGTGTTTATGCGGGTTAAAACGACCCCACCGCCGTTTACGATGCGGCTTTGTTCTGCGTTTGTCAATCGAAAAACCTGCTTTTGTTCTGTTTTTACCGGGTTTTTCGAGGAATTGTGCCATTTTGTCAGGTTTTCGGCCGAAAATCGCGTTTTGCTGCACACCTTTAGTTGTAGGCAAACTATCTATGCGAAGCGCGTCAAACCCACGACTGTGGCCCTTGTGCGCATCTTCAGTATCACCGGGATTTCTCCTCGTTTCGTACATTGATTGTTACGGGAATTCAAAAGCCAAACAGTGGACGGCGCTTCCTTTTTAGATCGCCAAGCAATGGCGTATTCAGCGTGTCAACCAGGGGAGCCGCCAATCGAAAGTGCTCAATCACTTGTTTCGCGAAGTCTTTCCTCAGCGCTGTTGTTGTATCAAGGGTCGCCTCTACACCCCACTGGCGGCACAGAATCAAATCCATCCCTGGATGCTCTTTGGGGAAGCCCTTGGGAGCGCGGGTGAGCGGCATGCCATTGGACGATTTCATTGCCCGGCGCAGTTTAGGAGCGGCCAGAAGCCGGCGCACCTCGGCATGATGGACCATCAGATATTGTCGTATCGCAAACAACTGCTCCCGCTCAGGCATGTAGACACCGGCAGCAATCACCACTTCCTCAGGAGAAACGTGCATGTAGTAGCCGCCGCCGGAGGTTTTTTCCAACCCTTCGCGCGACCACCATGCGGAGACGTGAGTTTTGTAGGGCCGTTTGTCTGAAGAGAATCGGATGTCGCGATAAATGCGCATCATACATTTTTGAGGCGGGCGCAGATGTGCGGGAGCAAAGTCTTCCATTGCGCGGTTTACCACTTCGATCACCGCCAGCATGGGTAGTTTCAGCTCGCGCTCGAATTCCGGCTTGCGGGCTTCGAACCACTCCCGCCGGTTATTTCGACGCAAGCGCCTAAGAAATTCGAGACCCGCTTCACTGAAATACGGTACGGCCGGCGAGGACATTAGTTTGGTGGTCATTCTGAAAAAGCTTATGCCAAAGCAGACCGGATGCAAATTCGAAGGCGCTCGCCTGGGCGGCGATAGCCCTTATTGCACCCGCGTTTTCATCACGTTGCGAGCTCCGCCCGCCAAAACCTGGCTTGCCGGCAGAGAGGGGGAACATTGAAAGACAGACTCAAAGGTTCACTTTCCAGGTACAAAAGTAATAGGCAGGTTTGGCGACGCGCCCTTGTATTGCAAGGTTTCTGCCATACACTTTGCTTACTCCCCTCATCTGACAAAGCTGTCCGGCCGCTCATATACATGAGACAACTTGGGTTGTTTTTGCTGCTGCTGCTTCTCGGTTCTACGCTGTACGCGCGTGCGCGCGTGCATGAGATGGAGATCGACCAGGCTCGCCAGGTCGCTGTGCTTGTTGCGCGTCACGACAACATCACGGTGGACGATCGCACCATCGTGATGAATTCGATGGACACGCGCCGCGATGAAGGCTTTATTCCCGGCTACTACAGCTTCTCGATTATCCGCGAGAGTGATACGGCCAGCCGTCCTGACGAAACCATTCGCATGTATGTGGTGTCGAAGAAAACTGCCGATACATGGGAATTGAATCTGTGCCGGCACTACGAATTTCCTGAGCTCAAGAAATTTCAGCGGGACATTCTTCACAAGACCGGAGCCGCGTCGGCAGAAGATCCTGATATGCCCAAGGCAATTGGGTGCGCCGATCAGGCGCAGGTGAAACCGGCTTCGGAGTAAGCAGTGTCGCTGCCGAGCAGTGTCTGCTGCAGAAAGGAGATGCCCACACCTCCCTGGCATGGGCATCTTCTCCGCGGCATCACAACAAGCGTGTGCCACAAACGCAAAGCTACGGGGGATCACTGCCTGCCTATCCGCCGTAGCTCCTGATTGGGATGCCAGCTACGGCGAATTGGCTGGCTCCCTCTATCCATAATTTTCGATTGTGTTGCATAGCCCGAAGGTTTTGCCCAGCCGACTCATACCCCTCAACAAACCGCTTATCCCGCAGTTGTTTAGCCGCTTTAAAAGCTGTCAGGCCATCCCGTCTGCTTCACGAACGATAGAACCGACGTTATTTCCGGCGGCCCGCTCTAGTTGCGCATTCCCGCGAGAGCTGCACGAAAAAGAGCTTCGAAATTCTCGGCAACCGTCTTGTCTTTCGCGACAGCTCCAGCGATCGCCTTTTGCGCCAGTGCGCGCTGGTAGCCGAGATTCACGAGAGCAGAAAGAACGTCTTCCGTGGAGGGCCCCGTCTCGACCAGTTGAGGAGCAGTCGCCAGATCTTCGAGCTTGTCTTTTAGATCCACCACAAGCCGCTCGGCGAGACGCTTACCGATGCCTGGTATCTGCGAGAGCGTGGCATGATCCTGGCCGCGGATGGCAGCGACCAGGCGCTCTGTACTGAGTCCGCTTTGAATGGTGACGGCAAGCTTCGGTCCCACACCACTTACGGTAATGAGTCTCTCGAAGACACGCTTCTCTTCCCGATTCAGAAAACCGTAGAGCGCCAGGGTGTCCTCGCGTATATGGGTGTGGATGAAGAGCGCTACCTCACTGCCTTCGGAGGGCAGCGCAGTAAACGTTGGCACGCTGATCACCACGTCATAGCCGACGCCCGCAGCCTCGATTATTGCCTGCTGAGGAGATTTCGCCAGGAGCCTTCCGCGCAGGTGCCCGATCATTCGCTGATTGTAACGGGTCGCAAGCTCTAAAACTTGTGGCGATACGAGATTTGGAATTCGTACCCCTTGTTGGGGGGAAACAGGCCAGCAATGTGGCGTAGACGCTCAGCCAGTGCCGGCGCCGCCAACAATGGATACTCACGCTCACGCAGATCGGTATAGTTGAAATCGAGCGTGAGCGAGAGCATATAGATCGCCATCGCATCGGAAAACGCGGACTCGAAAAAGCTGCTTTTCGCCTTCTCGTCGATCTTTCCTTTTTCAGCGGTCCGCATGGCAGCCGGCTGATCGAAGCGCGCAAACGTTCTGTCGGCCATGCGCGCGCCCGGGCTTTCGTTGCGGCCGCGATCGAGCGCTCTGCGCCGGCTTTCATAGCTATCCTGGCTGGTTTCGCCGCGCACTTCGGCCAGAGCCTGCGACCAAGCCAGATCGCAAAAGCTTTGCGGAACACCTGCCGCTTCCACGAAGTGGTGGGCGACGTTGATAAAGAATTCAAACGCCAGGGCAAAACGGTCCTGCATGAGGCGGGTGGAAATAAAGATGCAATCGGCGCCGTCGCACTGCACATTGCGATGGCACATGGCGCGATCACCCAGGTCGATGGTGTAGCCGGGGGCGACCATCGTCTCTTCCGTTTCACCGATGGTGAGAGGCACGAAGTAGTACGAGTGGCGCGTGAGCGCTGCGGCCACGGCATCGGGTACGGCCTGCACGATGGGCTCGAGTTCCTGTGCGGTGATGTGGGTGTCCGCAAAGATCGCGTAGCTCAGGCCATTTTCAGATTGCAGGATAGGCGTCTGCTGGGCAACCAGAGATGCCGGCAACAGCTCCATTTGGGCGACTTCAGCCATAACCTAGTATTCTAGCTGAGTGGAAGGGTGTGTATTGTCCCCATTCCGAGGTCAATGATGACTGCACAGCAGCAAGACCTGCGCCAAAATATGAGAAATGGTCGGGAGCAGGGAGTCCCGGGCCAGGCTGGAGGAACGTTCTTCGGTATTCCGCTGGGAGATCTCGGGTTCCTCACCAGCCTTCTCATGGCCCTCACGGTAGGCTTTTTAACTTTCTTTCTATTCACTTTTCTCGGCATCGTCGGTATATCGATTTACAACGGCATGGGGCATCACGTCGATCTTGCCCAGAGCTACAAATTGATCGCCCTTCCCGCCGCATCTCTTGTGCTGCTCGCCAGCCTCATCTTCTTCGGCACCTTGTGGCTCCGCCGCAAGTTTGCGGGACGCTAGGGAACCCGCCCATGGCGCTGATCACCATTCCGCTGGAAGCCCTGCGGCAGGCAGGACTTGAAGCGAACACGCTCGCCTGGTGCCGGCAGTTGGAAGCGGGCGATATTCTTTACTTCCCGCAGACGCCGATTTCACTCAAGCCGGGCGATCTGTCTTTTCTGTTGGGTCAGCAGCAGACCGGCAGCACTCTGCATAAAAACATCGCCTACAAGCCGAATCTGGATAGCGTGAGCGGTCTCGATGCCGGCTCCGCCGGTTCCGCCGAAGTGAAGCAGTTGCAAAGCATCATGCGGCAGTATTCGCAGGATGTGACCCGCTTCCTCACCGGTTTTTTGCTGCCCTACCATGGGCGCTGGCAGCTCGACTATGCAAGTTTCCGTCCCCAGGAAGAGGAAGGGCGAGATCTGCCTCTGCGCCGCCGCAACGATCTGCTGCATACCGATGCCTTCCCGACGCGGCCGACACGGGGCGCGCGGATTCTGCGCTTCTTCAACAACATTCACCCTACGCGTACGCGAGACTGGGTCAGTCACCGATCGATTCCCAGTGCTGGCGCGGAGGTATGCTCCGCAGCAAATTGCACTGCCGGCAACTGGCAACCCGGCTACCCGGGCTCTGCGCTCCCTGGCGAATTCTGCCGGGCTCGGGCGCGCCATACCCAGCCTGAAGCGGTCGCCCTACGACGACTTCATGATGCGCTTCCACAATTTTCTTAAGGAGAACAGCTCGTTCCAGGCAGAGTGCCGTAAGGAGTCGATCCAATTTCCCGCAGGCTCCAGTTGGATGGTCTATACCGATATGGTTCCGCACGCCGTTCTCGCCGGCCAGTATGCTCTGGAGCAAACTTTTCTGGTGGACCATCAGGCGATGGTCACGCCAGAGTCTTCACCTTTGTCTGTTCTGGAATCGATGACCCACTCCGCACTGGTGTAGCTTTTGAATTTGGGCGAGCGCGAGGATCGAATAGGGTCTCTGGCCCGCCGATTGGGCCTGATTCCGGATGCTCATACCCTGCATTCTCCATGATTCCGATGCTTGTCCTTCCCTGCGCCCCTCGACGGAAGACGGTACCGGCAAATATCCTTAACTTTTGTAGCTCAGCAGGAACATGACAGCGATCGCAGACTCGATAAAGGTTCATCTCCCCGACGGCTCTATCAAAGAATTTCCCGCCGGATCCACTCCTCATGATGTTGCCCAGAGTATCTCACCACGTCTGGCAGCAGCAGCCGTGGTCGCGCGCATTAGGCCGTTGACCACCGAGGCGCTGCGGCCAACCCGATGCAGCGCCATCGACCGAAGAAGCACCGGCTGAGGCCAGCATGTACGGTGCGGAGCAAACCGACGCCGAGCGGCTGGTAGATCTGAACACACCCCTGACCGGGGACGTGGCTCTACAGTTGCTCACCGAGAAGGACGCCGAAACCCTGAAGGTGGTGCGGCACTCGGCGGCGCACGTCCTGGCGACCGCGGTCCTCGAACTCTATCCTGAGACCAAGCTGGGCCATGGGCCGGCCACGGATGCAGGCTTCTTTTACGATTTTTACCGGCCCACGCCATTTACTCCGGAAGACCTGAAAGCCATCGAAGCGAAGATGGCCGACGTGGTCGCGCGCAATGAGCCCTTCTTGCGCGCCTGGGAGCCACGCGCGCAGAGCCTGGAGCGCTTCAAGACCAGCAACGATTTCATGAAGGCGCACTTCGTAGAGCGTTTTACCCAGCCCGGCGAAGAGATCTCGTTCTACAGAAACGGTGCATTCGAAGATTTCTGCCGTGGCCCGCATGTGCCCTCTACAGGCCGCGTGAAAGCCTTCAAGGTGATGAACCTCGCCGGCGCTTATTGGCTGGGTGATGAAAAGAATCCGCAACTGCAACGGATCTATGGCACGGCGTTTTTCTCCAGCAAGGAGATGGACCAGCACTTCGCTCGTCTGGAAGAGGCGCAGAAGCGTGACCACCGGCTGCTGGGTAAGCAACTGGATCTGTTCTCTATTCAGGAAGTAGCCGGTGCTGGGCTGATCTTCTGGCATCCGAAAGGCGCCATGATTCGCAAGATCATGGAGGACTGGATGCGCGACGAATGCCTCCGTCGCGGTTATTCATTGGTCTATACGCCCCATGTGGCGCGCGTCGATCTCTGGAAGATCAGCGGCCATGAAGGGTTCTATTCACAAAACATGTTTACACCGATGGAGCTGGACGACGCGACTTATCGGATGAAGCCGATGAATTGCCCATTCCACATTCTCATCTATAAAAATTCGCCCAAGAGCTATCGCGACTTGCCGGTGCGTCTGGCCGAGTTGGGGAATGTCTATCGGTACGAGCGTTCGGGCACGATGCATGGGCTGTTGCGTGTACGCGGATTTACGCAGGACGACGCGCACATTTTCTGTACGCCGAATCAGATCGAAGACGAAGTCGTGGCCTGCATCGAATTCGCCCAGGTTGTGTTGAGCACGTTTGGGTTTACAGAATTCAAGGTCGAGCTTTCCACGTGGGATCCGAACGACCGTAAGAGCTATGCAGGTTCAGACGAAAACTGGCAACTGGCCATCAGTTCGCTGGAAAACGCCCTGGGGCGCAAGTCGATCCCTTATAAGACGATTCGCGGTGAGGCTGCTTTCTACGGCCCCAAGATCGATATCAAACTCGTGGATGTACTGGGCCGGTTGTGGCAGTTGTCGACAGTGCAATTCGACTTCAACATGCCGGCGCGTTTTGAGATGGAGTATGTCGGCGAAGATGGCGAACGTCACCAGCCTGTGATGGTGCATCGCGCCTTGTTCGGGTCAGTGGAGCGTTTCTTTGGAGTGCTGGTCGAGCAGTATGCCGGGGCATTTCCCCTCTGGCTCGCGCCAGTGCAGGCAGGTATTGTGCCGATCAGCGAGCGCCATCTGGAATATGCGCAAAAGATACAGTCATCATTACAAACTGCAGGTTTGCGTGTAGAAGTGGATCACCGCAACGAGAAAATGGGCGCCAAGATTCGCGACTTCACGTTGCAGAAGCTGCCATACATCCTGATCGTGGGCGACAAGGAAGCTGAAACGGGAGCGATCAGTCTCCGAGTGCGCGGCAAAGGCGATCAGGGCAGTATGCCGCTTGAAGATTTCATTGCTCGCGCTCAATCGCTGGTGGAGACCAAGTCGACCGGGTTATAGCGCCTTCAGGGCCTTGCTTCCCGGCTGGGAACCGGTAGATACAAATCGCAATGATCTGCGTGCAGGTCAGTTGTTGGGCTGATACGAACATCCTTAAGAAGGATCGACAGACGGGGTTCGTATCTTCCCTTATCACAAGCCACCAGCGCTGCGACATTTCCCGGCCCCTGGTTCGAGATCGCCTGTTCGATTGGCCCGATACTCCAGATATAGGACTTCGGATCAAACGTAGCGTCCATAATCGCTCGACGATGACTCTGGTAAGGCAGTTCGGCCGACCAGTCCAGCCCTAAGATAAGAATTACGCTTTGTGGGCCGGTCACTTTGTCGATCAGTCCAGCGGCCTCAGGTCTGCCTGCCGCGTTGTTCCTTTGGAGCGGGTAGTAATGGCTAAAATAACGAACACCACACGAAGCCATGACAAGGATCAGCAGAACCACACCGATCCACGCTCGTACGCCCGGAGCCTTCAGAACCTCAGATATCAACACTCCGGTCGCAACCACGAGAAAGATCGCATTGGAGTAAGGGTAGTACTCGTGCACGACGTGCAGATTAAAGAAAATCAGTATCGTCCCAATATAAAGTGCTACGCACGCCGTGGCGGTCCAGTTCCACCTACGAAACAGCGCGGTGTACACAAGCAAGACGATCACTGACACCCAGATATTGCCCACGTGGTTGCTTGCTGCGTTCAAAAGCTGAAGGTAGATTCGAGGGTGCAGTCGTTCAGCAAATGGCCCAAAGTTCCAGGCACTCAGTGCATGACTGGTCAGGAAAACTCCGAGCGGGTTCTGGACTTTGAGTCCATCCGCAAATTTGGTCCAGCGCCAGGTAGCAGCCACGGGCATGGCGACGCAAAGCATGCCGATCGCAATCGCGCGCTCGCTTTTGAATTTTCCCGCGGCCTTATCCTTCCATAAGCCCCAGAACGCCAGACATGTCCCGAGGATGAAGAATGGTGCGAACGTCGTGACTTTAATAAGTCCCGCCAGGACACCAAAAAACGCAGCGCCCGCGACGTGTCGATACCGCCACCGGTTTTTCCCCATGACCAGTCTGAACATTTGATCATGATGGCGTACAAAAGCTGCAAAAAACGAGGGCAGTCGACTCGATCATGAAGAGGCGCGAAATGAACACGTAAAGTGGACTCACCGCGAAGAGAGTTAAGGCGGGGATCATTGACGTGCCGCTCATGCCCAATTGGTACAAAAGCGATGCCAGCGGGAAAAAGCACAAATAGTAAAACAGGATGGAGATGAAACGTCCCGTTTGATCAAGCGGCGTGGAAAGCACTTTGGTCACGCCTGCAACGATGCCTTGGTACAGCGGGAATTCGAAGGGAATCGACCAGGGCGGCCCGAATACCGGTGTTTCGTAGTGCCAGAAACGCCGCCATGAAGCATCATGTCGGTTGAAATGGCAGTCTGTGCCTGGCGAAAGCCGTGAAAGTCGAAGATAGTGTTGTCAAAACCTATGCTGATTGCATAGAAGCTGAAGACAATACCCACGAGACCAAGGAACCAAACCGTACGTTCGACCAGAATAAGTTGGGAAGCTTTCCCTGTTTTCAGCATGATCTCCCTGAGTGCGCCCATCTCCCCTCGTGACTCAATCGAACCATGTTCGTCCGATTGCACAAAGAGTTCTTATGCTTGTACGCCCCACAATTACGAAGTGCAACCAAGCCACGCCATGGCCTAAAAACAGCTTGTATTCGTTGAACTGCGCAGCCATGAAATAAGAAATTCTCGGCGCGAAGCCACTCAGCGTGACCATGTGGTTAAGGAAATCGAGCAAAGCCTCGTAGTCATCTAAAACGGGGATCAGGCCTGCCGGAGAAGCATCGCGTAAAACACGACTAGGGTTCACGACGAAGACCGGAGGAAAGCTTTCGCTCTGGGCCGCGAGGCGTTATTAGCTTCCATGCAGCCATTCTCTCCCGAGTCAACGGTTAGGTGGCGATAAGACGTCGACACCTAAATCCCGCCTGCCGAAGGTCACGACCACGCAGCCTCCGTCCCAATTGAAGGGTGACATCGCGATCAAAGGTTTCACGTGTGCCGAAGCTGCTTCCGCGCGCCGCGATCCTTTGACTTTGGTTGAAAAGCCATGAAATACCACTTGAGGTAATGGGGCAGCCACTGCCACAGCTTGAAGCGGGAGGTGCCTGCGGTGCGGTCTCGCCATGTGGAGGGTATTTCTGAGATCGTGTAGCCCGCCAGAAACGCCTTCACCGTAATCTCCAGGCTCAGTTCGAATCCGCCTTTGCTTTCGATGCGAATATTTTCAAGCATGGCGCGGTCATACATCTTGAAGGCGTTCGTCGCGTCATGCGTCGGTATACCACGAAACCAACACAACGTGAGCCCGGAGAGCCGCGACAGCATCTGCTTGAACCACGGGCCGCCGATCAGCCGGCCACCCTTCATATAGCGACTACCGACAACGATATGGCTGCCACGCCGGTAGTGCTCAAGCATTTTGGAAACCTGACCGAGATCGTCTGACAGATCGGCCATCACTACCAGCACAGGGCCCGGAGGCGCTGCATCGAAGCCCGTTCGGATCGCGCCGACTACGCCGCGCCCGTAAGTGTTTTTGACGAGCTTTAACCTCGCTTCGCCATCGGCGATGATCTGCTGCGCCACCGGGAGAGTATTGTCGCCATCGAAGTCGTAGGCGACCAACGCAGTAAAAGGAAAGTTCAGGTGCGCGGTCATTTCTGACCAGAGCGCAGGGAAATTGGCCCCCTCATTATAGACCGGAATGACGATGGTGAGTGGTCTATCCATTGCTTCTCCTGCCGATACGGCTGCGGGCATGGCAGCGATCACATCTGGCCTATTTCCACCTGCTCCGCGATCCATGGGATGACCTCGTCAAGAATCTCCGACAAGGGAGTGGTTGCCTCGAAGCCGAGCAGGTCCTTTGCTTTGCCGACCGCGGGAGCGCGTTCCTGCACATCGTACTCGTAAGCTGGGTCGCTCACGTAGCGGAACGGTTTGCTTGACCCATGAATCTTCTTCCAGATCAGCTCTGCCAGTTCCAGCACCGTAGTGCGCACTGGCGTAGAGAGATTGAAGTCCTGGTTCAGAGCGGCTGGATGCTCCATGCAGACGCGAATGCCACGGGCAAGATCTCCGCCGTAGGTATAGTGGCGAACCTGCTTGCCGTCTCCCAGGATATGCAGGGGATCCTGTCCCTTGACGAGTTTTTGCACCAGGTCGGGAACCACGTGCGACATGGCAAGTCGCACGTTGCCGCTCATGACATCTTTATCGGAGAGAGCGCGCTTTTCTCCGATGCCGACGCAATTGAACGGGCGCACGATGGTGTAAGGCAGCTTGTATTGTTCATAGGCGCCCTGCACGAAGTATTCGGTAGCAAGTTTTTGAAAGCCGTAGGTGGAGCGCGGTGGAGGGCTGCGTCTCTCGGCGCCCTCTGGAGTCGGATATTCGCTGGTGCTCTCGAAGACCATGCTCGACGAGAGCACAACAATCTTCTGAAGCTTGCGTTCTTTGTGAGCCCAGATGGCGGCATCGAAGGACGATGCGATGATTCGCTCATTCTCTGCCAGGAGATCGTAGGCAAACTCGTGGAAGTACGAGATACCGCCGATCATGGCTGCGGCCGCGACAAAATGGTCGCAGTCGGTGAGCAGATCCTTCATCAGCGTAACGTCTTTTGCGTTGCCCTCAACCAGTTTGTAGCGCGGATGCGTGTCGTAGGACTTTTGCAGCCGCCCGTACTTGCTGAAGTTGTCAAGGCCAACGACGTCGTATCCGTTATCCAGCAATTCCTGGATCAGATAGCCACAGATAAAACCGGAAGCGCCGGTAACCAATACTTTCACGAAGCGGGATGCCCCCCTATTTCAGTTAGTTGCCGGTTCGGCCAGAAGCCCCAAACATCGACAATTGCTTTGTCTTTAGGAAATTCAAGGTCCCGGTATACCGAGTGCGGCGCTCCCAGGATGAAGATGTCCGCCCGTTCCAGGGCGTCGTCCAGTGGGACCAGTTTGTCATCGATGACATAGGGGTCGGTGCAGAGTACATCTCTTGCTTCAACCATCAACAGTTTACGAAGCTTGTAGGAAAGGCTCTCGCGGTTGTCGTCCGACTCGGACTTGAAGGCCATGCCCAGCACAGCAACGACCTTATCGCGAAGCTTATGCTGTTGCCGTAGTTGATTCACGATGAAGTTTGGCAAGCCCTCGTTAATCAGCATCGCCGAATGCCCGAGAAAGAAGTTGTTGCCGGAAAATGCAGAAAGCTGCAGGGTATCTTTTAACAGACAAGGCCCAGCGGCAAAGCCTGCCTTGGCGAAGCTCTTCATGCGCGGATAGCGATGGGTCACCGCGCCATAAATTCTCTGGAAGTCCAGCCCATAGGTCTCGGCCAGCACATAGAACTGGTTAGAGATCGCAAAATTCATGTAGCGCCAGCTGTTCGTGAACAGCTTGGCCAGCTCCGCTTCGAGGGGTGAAAGCTCGATCAGATCATCATTGATGATGGAGAACAACTCGCGCACCCTTGCCAGAGAGTCTGAGTCAAATGCCGAGATGATTTGTGGCAACGTCCGGATCTCTTCCATCGCTTTGCCTTCTGCGATACGCTCCGGGCAAAAGCCCAGAAGGATCCTGCGCCCGGAAGCCTGCAGGCGCTCATAGACCAACTTGGTCACGCCTGGATAGACCGTACTGCGCAAAACCAGAAGCGCATTCTCGGGCATGATGGCGATCACTTCATCGATGCTGCGATAGAGATCCGTGACAGTGGGGTTCAGGTGCTCGTCGACGGGGGTACCAAGAACCGCGATCGCAGCGTCTGCATCGCGGAGACAGGAAATGTTAGAGGTCGCGGTCAAGGTTTTGCCGACAGCATTCTCCAGTAGACCCTCCGCGTTGGTCTCCATGAAGGGCATTTTGCCCGCGTTTACAGTGTTGATCTTCGCCTGGTCGCGATCGAGAAGTACGACGTCCATACCGCAATTGGCAAACACGATGCCAAGAGGAAGGCCGACGTGTCCGCAGCCACCGATAATGACTATCTTTTTCAACTTCTTCATCTATAGTTGCATGCCTGCATCCGGGTTAGCTCAGCGCCAACAACCCCACTTTTACGATCGTGTAAGAAAAACGTGCCTTTGATTGGCCGCCTCTTGATTGCATCGCGAGCGAACAGACCGCTGGTCGAATTGTAAACCGAGGCGGGTCTTGGCTAGCATCGGGTTGAGGAGCCTGTTTTCCCTTAGCGGTTCTTTGGCCGGTACTCTCCGGTTACCACTGGACCCCTGGATACAAGCTTGGCATACGGAATGCCCGGTAGAGATTCGTTCCCGTACTTTGTAGCGTCCACACGGTCTGGGGAGTGCTCTGTTGGGTCACTTCATACACATAGGAGCCTGACCCTACCCCGCAAAGATCGTATTCCACATTGCTATTTGCCAGTTGTTGCACGTTTCCCCCAAAGAAGTTGTACCGGTCGACCGGCAAGATCTGATGAAAAACCAGCGTCGCGGTCTTTGCAGTCTCGTCGATCTGGTAAATGGGAATGGTCGTGTACTGGCAGGGAGGGTTGCCTGGAGTATTGCAGGTCACACTTGAGGGAAAGATGCGGTCATCTCCGTTGTCCATGACCCCCAGAGAAAACACTCCCGCCGTGTTGGAACTGAAATACCCCGGCAGATGCGGCGCATACGACCAGTCTGTCGGATCGGTTCCTCCCTTCAGCGTGAAGTCACCTCCCTCGCCCAATCGCCAGAGAATACTGCCTGAACCTGCTCCATCCTGATAATTCACCTTCACGATGGCGTTCTGATGGCGGATCGAAACCAGCAGGTTGCCGTCGTCCTTCGAGTAAAGGATGGCGTTGGTATGGGTCCAATCAGGGAACTGGTACGGGTGCTGGTTCGGGTCAAGATGATTAAACTCGTTCCACACCCATACCGGATGCAGGTTTGTATCCAGGTCTATGATCACATCGCCCAGCACGGTCGCAGGCGGCGCGTTGGTTAGGGCTGGGGTCGAGCTGGGGCTCAGTTGCATCGTCGTATTGGCCAGAACGAGCCAATGTCCATTGGGTAACGGCTCAATTTCATGGTGAAAGACGTCCAGTGTCACCTTGCATTCAGCGCAGGTCGCGGTGGCAAGCTCCACATTCAGGTCGTCAAGACTGATCTCGCGCACTGTATTGCCGGCCAGATTCACTTCTCGAATCTCGTTGATTGATACGCTCGGCATGCCGATCAGCGGATCCGATGAGTTCAGACCGATGGCCATCAGAAGATCACCATTCGGTAAGAGCTTGACCCCCTGGATGAAGTTAGTAGCAGGGCCGGGAGATGCGTAGGTCCATAACACGTTACCACTCAAATCGGTGACGGCCAGCCCCGCCGGTGAGCCTGCCAGCATGTCCAGCATTTCTACGCCCGGTTGTGGCGTCATCCCTGGCGTCGTGGTGACCGTAAGGGCGGGTTGTATATTTGCGGGAACGGGCTGCGTGGTGAACGTATGGTCAATGTCCTTAGCCGTGACTCCGTTTGCGAATTGCACCGCGGCCTGCATATGGTATGTGCTGCTCCCCTGCATGCCCGCAACAAAAATGCTTACCTGTCCTCCGCTATCCGGCGTCGACTGGCTCCAGGTCTTCAGGCCATAGTTCGTATCTTTCCCGAAACTGACCGTGACACTACCGGCAAACGGCAGCGTCATCGTGTAGAGCGCAACCTGCGGGTTGTTCGTCGCAGTAACTTCTCCTGCCGCCAACGACGCAGAGGTTCCAGACAGGGTCACGGTATCTTGCGAGACCGCGGTGACGCCGCCGAGCCCAAGCTTCAAGAGTGCATTTTGTTTTGCGGGGGCCGAGGCGGTCACGGGCGTGTAGCTCACAATCACGGGGCAACTGGCGGAGCTTGCCAATTCGGCGCCACAGGAACCTGCACTCACAAGCGCGTAGCTCGGGTCGCCGCTCAGGCTGGGGCTTAATGTCAACGGCTCCGCCCCCGTGTTGGTTAACGTCACCACTGTCTGCGTCACCGTGCTGTTGACCAGGTTGTTGCCGAAGTCGAATGCAGTGCCGCTGAGAGACGCGGTCGTAGGCTGTCCCCCCGATGTACTTGCGGGTTTCGCCTGGCCTCCGCAGCCCGTTAACAGTGCAAGTATCGATATTGCAAACAAAGGGACGAGGCTCAGGTTTTTCAGTGCAGACTCCGTGTGTATTGCAGTGTGAAAGTTCTATGAGCAGGCGAGGTTCATCGGCTGGAAAGCCGAGCGGCAACCCGCCGTGCTGGTTTCAAGTTGGAGGGACAACCAAAACATACACCTTCAGTAGCGGCAAGTTACAGGAGGGTGCCTGAGTAGTAATCGCCCTGGAGCTGTACAGACAGCGCCGCATACCCAACGATTTCCCGTGAAGTGTGGCGCCGTCCCCGAAACTGCCGCGCACAGGAAGAAGCTGGTTTCACCTGCCCCAGCAAAGAAGATCGCCGAGCAATAAAGTTTCCATGAATGCCTCCGCCGCAGAAGTACAGCCGACGGCGTCGCCCGCCAATGCGTGGTTTGCGAAACGAGATTTCTGGGTTGTTTTCATTTTGCGCGCGCTTCTGTACCCGGCTGCCGCCGTCGGCAACCGCCGGTACGTCTGGGCCGGTACGTCTGGTTTGATGAGATCATCATCTTCGATATGGCCAGCGTTTCTGCATCGCATCAGTTATGGCGCCGGGAGCTCAAGCAGTTGCTGTCGCTCGGCATCCCTGGCCAATGGCTTTCTTCCATCCTCTTTTGGGCAGCTATCGCAGCTCGACGCTCAACTTCAACACAACTCTGTAATGGGTCACGATGCCTTCGCGTTAGGCTCAACCTGGTATAAATCGCGAGTGAAACTATGCACATTGTCGTTGTCATGCCGGTATACGAGGATTGGGAGTCTGCGGCCTTGCTTTGCGCCGCTATAGACGAGGCGTTGCCAATCTCGTCGGATACGGTTTCCGTTCTCCTTGTCGACGATGGCTCCAGTAAGGAGCAGCCGGATAGTCTCGCCGGTTATAGACCCAAGACCATTCACTCCATTCAGATCTTGAAACTGCGCCGCAACCTTGGGCATCAGCGCGCTATCGCCGTGGCGCTCGCCTACCTTCAACAAAAGCTCCCGGGCGATGTCGCCGTAATTATGGACGCCGATGGGGAAGATCGCCCGGAAGATATTCAGCGTCTGGTTGAGGCTTTTGAGGCAGCCCCAAGCCCCGTGACGGTGTTTGCTCAGCGCGGACGGCGTGTAGAAACCATCGGATTCAAATTGGGTTACGGCTGCTATCGCTTCCTGCATCGAATCCTCACGGGGCGCAACATACAATTTGGAAATTTCAGCCTGATCCCTCGCCAGCACATCGACAGTATGGTTGCCTATCCAGAGTTATGGAATCACTACGCAGCGGCCGTCCTCAAGGCACGCCTGCCATACACCACGATCCGGGCAGACCGCGGGAAGAGACTACGCGGAAATTCCCAAATGGGTTTTGTTAGCCTCGTTGTGCATGGGTTGTCGGCACTTTTTGCCAGCTACGAAATTGTAAGCACGAGGCTACTGGTTGGTACGGCCCTGTTGGGTCTAGTCTTTTTCTGTATGATGCTTGCGGTCGTGGGCGTAAGGCTTTTCACTCCGTTTGCCATCCCCGGGTGGGCTACATTCACCGCTGGTCTCTTGTTCATCCTGGTGACGCAGTCGATCGCTACCTTGCTCACCATTATTTTCTCCGTCATGATGAGTAGAAATAGCCTCGGCTTTTTGCCTATCCGCGATTACGAGCACTTCGTAGCAGATTGCGTTTTGCTGCCAAATCTATGAACGAACTTCCGTATGTCGGGCAAGAGTTAGACCTCTTTGCCCACGCCCTGAACTGGAAACGCTACTGGTCTTCCTGTGTGCGTCCGTTTCTGACTGGCGACGTTCTCGAGGTCGGCGCGGGCATCGGAGCTAATACGGCGCTGCTGGCGCCAGATAGGGTTCGCTCATGGGTTTGTCTTGAGCCCGACGCCGTGCTCGCCGAGCGAGCAGCGACTCGTCTTGCGGCCAACCCCGTGACGTCGGGATGCAAGGTTATCACGGGTACGACGCAAGCGCTTCCCCAAAAGCCTGCCTTCGACGCTCTTTTGTATATCGATGTGCTCGAACATATCGAGAGGGACAAAGAGGAACTTGAACGTGCTGCGGGACTATTGAAAAAGGGTGGAACTCTGATCGTTCTTTCGCCGGCTCATCAATCGCTGTATACGGCATTTGACCAATCCATCGGCCATTGCCGACGGTATGAACGCAAGAGCCTGATGGCCTGCAGCCCCAACACTTGTAAGCTGGCCAGGCTCTGGTATCTGGACTCGGTAGGCTTGTTGGCCTCTTGCGGAAATCGCCTCTTGCTTCATCAGGCCATGCCGGCTCTTAGCCAGATTCTTTTTTGGGACCGATACTTGGTGCCGCCGTCTACGCTTGCAGACCGCATCCTTTTTCATCAGGTGGGGAAATCCATCTTCGCTGTATGGAAGAGGCAATAACCTAAAGCATAGTTGCGATCACTTCGAGTATTCGTACATCGCGCCGGCTTCGTCCGCTCTGACTTTGCTGACCCTGCGACCGGTGGCTCCGAGCGCCTGAAGCAAATCTCTATCTTGCACGGTTGCTGTTACGTATACCAAGAACTCATCGCGTGTAGCGACAAATTTGGCCAAGGTTATTACCCTGAGCTCGCTATTCACGGCCCCTGCCAATTTCCCATACAGCATTGGGCTAAAGTGACCCGCATCGAGATAATACAGATGGTGGATGACCGAAGCGTCGGCGTATTTTAAGAAATAAAAATAATCCAGTGTCGGAACGACTAAGATGTCGAGGTTTCCATTGTTCGATAGCAGCGTTTTGTATCTATCCATTGGGCGTGTTGGATCGGTGCTAAGTTTTAATCCAGAGCTTGGCTCCGTGACCTGAATCCTATTCACATGGCTTAGGTAAATCGTTAACCCAAAATCCGCAATCATCAGGATCACCATGAAGCTCGCAAGTATCCGGGACTGGGCTTCGCGAAGGCAGGCGAATCCCAGAAGGATTGCAGCCCCGGCAACGCTCGAAAGGAAGTATCGTTCGATGAACGGCCCATGGGCCAGTCTCGATCCAATCAATGCTGCGACAGGGATACAGAGGAAGCCGATCGCGACTGTCCATTCCCGTCTAGGTATTTCCATCGACGGTGGTTTAGGCGCGGCGCGGCCGGTCATTTCAAGTGCAATGAGAGCTATACCGACCAATAGGAGGCCGATGCTTGGCCCTAAGACATCTACAGCCAAGTGCTGAATTGAATCGTGGCCAGGAACAAAAAAAGTTGGAGGGACCGTAGCCTTGTACATCCTGAGCAATGGGAGATAAACCGTCGAACCGACGGACACTGAAGCCAGTGCCATTGCAGCGACCAGACGCCAATCGATACGCTCTTTCCGAAAGAGATTGTCACACTCGGCCAAAACGAACGGAACGACCATGTATACCGCGTAGACGTGGGTCAAGAGCGCCCCTGCGAGACAAAACCCAAAGCCCGCAAGCCATGCCCAACTTTTGCGGTTTTCCGTGTATCTCTGCCAGCAAACGAGTATCAGGCCGCACCATCCCAGCACGATTCCGTGTGCCCGTGCCTCATAGGCGTAATACTGCACGAGCGTGAAGAAAGGAAAGAGTCCGGCGATCAAGCCTGGAAGAATGCCAGCGCGCCTGGCAACGAAAACAAAAAGGCAGACGCAAAAAAGCCAAACCCCAACCATGGCGGGAAGGCGAGAGGAAATCAAACCTTCGCCAAACAGCGACTGTGAAATGCGCGTCGTTGCGTAGAGCAGGGGTGGATTAAAGTCGGCGCCATGCAGCACGGCCGACCAGGTCTCCTTAAAGCTCGGCAGGCTACAGAGATAGGTGGTAAAGAGTTCGTCGAACCAGAAACATTTCCGGCTGGCTTTGAGACACATGTCCGCAAAGTAAAGAACCGAGAGAAAGACAAACCCGGTCTTCGCCTTCAGACTAAAATTCTGAGAGATCAATCGGTCTTTGCTCTCGTCTGCCAAAATGGTCCTCCGATAGATTTTCTTTTTAACTAACTGCGCGAGATTGTTGAAAATGCGGTCTAGCGGTGGTCTAGCGGACATCCTTCGCTTGATCCCGAGGCGTAAACTCCAGTACGCGCACGCCGTCAAATGAACCCTGTTCGCGCATCGAAAATTTTTCAGCCGTTTTGTTCGTAAGCCAATCGAGGGTTGCGTAGGATTGCGCAAAAGCCGCAGCCAGAAAACGCTTGTGTTGCCGGGTCGCCTGATCGATGAATGCAGAACCTGCCCGCAGGGTTTCCTCATTGAGTGTTCGCGGCAACGGCGCCACCGGCACGGTCAGCTTGTAGTAGCTGAGCGGCGGCAAGATGCCCGTGTCTTCAATCGCAGCGCCCTCGGGCATCCGCATGTGGTCGGCCTCGGGAATGTCACTGCAGATCAGTGCCGGAGCGTTATCTGGGGATGCGTTCTTTTCGATAAACTCCAAAGCGTATTTCCAACTGTAGCCATGGGGCGGTCGAACGGTCAGGTAGTGGTATCCGGTCGCTACAAAAACTGCCAGACAAAATACCAATCGCAACCCACGGGAAGAGATCAGGTTGGCGAGCAAAGCCCAGCACAGGGCGACGCCAGGGACCGCCACCAGCCGGTAGCGGGGGACAAAGACGTGGATCGATGTTCCGACGCTCAAGCCAAAAAGGATCAGACTCGGAACCAGCGCCAGCGACACGCATAGCAAAACAGGCCAGCGATCAGACAGAGGCTTCCAGTCAAGATGTCTTACCGCGGCGGCAATCATCAAAATAGGCACGAGGATCAGCGCAAGCCCACGCAGCGTGAGTGTCGACCCTAACTCAAAGAGCTGCGGAGGCGGGGAAAAAACGTGTGTGCCACGGGTGTGCGCCATGTATTGCAATCGAGGCATCACCGGGATAAACGCCAACGAGAACGTGACCAGTGCAATACCCATTTGACGCAACAGGACCTTACGCTCGTTCCACTTGAGAGCAACAAAACACACCGCAAGCGCGGGAAGGATGGAAGCGAACAACAGTTGGAACTGCACGATGCTCGCAGATAACAGGCCAAAGAGTGCCGCTAGCCACAACGTGTTGTTGTGGCGCAGGCGAACGAGCGCGAAAAGAGTCGCGTTGATCGTCAGGGCCGCGAAGGCATAAGGCCGGACGTCAATGGCCGCGAAAATAATAATGGAATGAAGGGAGAAAAGGATGGCAGCGATGAAGGCAACATCGCGCGCGAACAGTTCGCGCGCTGTACGGTAGAGCAGATACACAGCCGCCAGCATGGGAAGAACGGAAGAAATCCGAAGTGTAACTTCCGTTGTCCCCATGGCCCTGGTCCACAGCCAGAGAAGGCAGGAGTACACCGGAGAGTCGGGCCATACCTGGCGAGACCTGATGCCCGCGAAGCCGCCCCTGATCAGGTACAGCGAAACGGTTTCATCCAGCCAAAGGGGTGCGTGGATGGCGAGGAACCAGATCGAGATGGAAGCAGCCAGCACGACCGCATAGATCGCGGTGAGCATGCCAGTTGAAATGGAGAGGAATCTACCCGTCGGGGCACAGGTCGACGCAGGAGCCTGCACGCCTGAAGAAGTAGGAAACACATCCAAAGAAAACACTCCTGCTGAAAATCCTCATTAGGGTTCTGCTTCCCCAATGCTTAGCCGACCTGAATCGATTGTGGCTGCGTCTCTGTTCTGTCGAACACAAGCCGCTTCTGAAGCACATCTTCAAGGAAGCGCGGCTTGCCCAGGCCCCAACGCTTCAATCGCATTTGCAGCGCTGTGCCAAGGACGCCAAATCCATAAGTCACACTGCGTTGGAAGTTGATGGAGGATGCCTCTTCGAAATATTTCGTCGGGCATGAAATCTCGCCGACACGAAAGCCGAAGTAAACCGCCTGCACCACCATCTGGTTGTCAAAGACGAAATCGTCGGAGCAGCTCAGTAGAGGGAGACGCTCAAGCAACTCTCGGCTCCATGCGCGATACCCGGTGTGATACTCAGACATCTTTTCCCGGATCAGGATGTTTTCGATGAAAGTCAGCGCACGATTCGAGATGTATTTGTAGAGAGGCATACCCCCTTTGAGCGCGCCCCGGCCGAGAATGCGGGAGGCAAGTACGGCGTCGTACTCGCCATAGGCGATCATCGAGGCCATGGCGGAAACCAGCTTGGGCGTGTACTGGTAATCGGGATGCAGCATGACAACAATGTCGGCGCCTTGTGCCAGCGCAGCCTTGTAGCAGGTCTTCTGGTTGCCGCCGTAACCCCGGTTGTGGTCGTGGCGTATGGTGATCAGCCCCAACTCTTTCGCAAGCTCAGAGGTGTTATCGCGGCTGGCGTCATCCGTCAGGATCACTGCATCGACAATCTCGTGGGGAATCTCGTCGACCGTACGGCGCAACGTCTTGGCAGCGTTGTAGGCCGGCAAAACCACGACAACTTTCTTGTTATTCAACATCCGTTCTCCCCCGAGTTGCAGCCCAGTTGATTATAAGGATATGGCCAGGGTCGCTCATCAGCGTGCGCCTTGCTCCGAATCGACAGGTGAGAATTCCAAAACCTTGACTCCGTCGAAGATTCCCAGCTCGCGAACGGAATGCGTCGCTCGGGCCTGGGTAGTCAGCCAATCGAGCGTCTTGTAAGAAGGAAAGAACGCGAGCGCGAGAAAACGTTCATGCCGGACCGCAGGCTTCTGCAGAAACTCCGACGCATACCGGATGGCCTCACTATTCAACGACCGAGGTAACGGCACGACCGGGACGCTGAGCTGGTAATAGCTGAGGGGGGCGAAAATGGCGCTATCTTTGGCCGCATCGCCGCTGGGCATGGGCAGATAGTCGGCTTCGGGCAGATCGCTGCAGATCAATACAGGCGCATGGTCGGTAGAAGCGTTGGCTTGCGTAAAGGCCAGGGAAGACTTCCAGCTGTAGTTGTGCGTTCTCGCTGAGGGCAGGCTCATGGAGTGGTAGGCCACGACCGTCACCACGCCAAGGCAGAAGCACAATCGCAAAACCCGTGAATCAATGCGTTGAATGACGAAGGCCCAGCAGAGCGCTACGCCTGGGGCGGCCACGAGCCGGTACCGGTCGACGAACACGTGAATGGAGGTGGACTTGCTGATCCCGAACAGAATCAGAATAGGAACCAGGGCAAGCGATCCACATGCCAACGCGGTCCAACCCTGCAACGGCGTTCGCAAGTCTAGCCGCCTCGCCAGGGCGGCCATAAGAAGAGTCAAAGCAAGTAAGAAGGCCGCTCTTTTTTGCACCAGTACCTGCCCGAGCTCACCCCACCTTGGCCCCGGTGAGAAAACATGAATGCCGCTGGTGTGGAACAGATATTGCAATCCGGGAAGAACGGGCAGAAATGCCAGGGTAAATACCAGCAGAGCCACACTGAATTGCCCCCATAAGGTTTTGCGGTCCTTTCCGGGGAGGGTTAGGAAGCAAACCACGAGAGCCGGCAGTATCACTATGAACAGGAACTGAAAATAAACGATGCACGCCGCCGACAGACCGAAACAGACAGCAAGCCAGTTGGAGTTGTCATCCCGCAGGCGAACTAGAAGGAAAATCGCCGTGTTGATCGCCAGCGCAGCGAACGCGTACGGGCGAACATCGATCGATGCAGGAATGACGATTGGATGAAGACAAAAGAGCACGGTAGCAACGGCAGCTACATCCCAGTCGAACAACTCCCTTGCGGAGAGATACAGAAGGTACGCCGCTGCAAGCATGGCGAGTACGGCAGACATCCTGAGCGCAAGCTCGCCCGTGCCAATCGTCCTGGTCCATAACCAGAGCAGGTAGGGGTAGGCCGGTACCCCCGGCCAGCCCTGGCGGAAAATAATTTCCGAGAAGCGGCCTTTCACTATGAAGTACGACAGTGTTTCGTCGAGCCAGAGGGGGGCGCGGATCGCCAGGAACCAGATGGAAACGGATGCTGCAATCGCCAGCGCATACATACCACGCAGCGCGGTCTGGGCACCCGGTCGAAAAAAGAAAGCCTCTTCCCGACGGCCCAGGGATGGTTCTGATTGGATTTTTCCCAAAACTTCAGACGATCTCAAGAAAATGCCACCCGGGGCTGTCGTGCAAGGCTCCAGCGTTTCTTTTTGCTGAGAAACGGACGCGGAGCCGCAAGACGGCTCAAGCAACAGTATGGATGAGAAGCGCAACTCAGACTCAACTATCGTTAGCCTGCGCATTCGCTTTCTCAACCCAGTGACCAACCCAGTGACCAGCTATGTTCACGCGTATCACACCGCAGTCCCTTTGCCTCTGCCTGATGGAAACCCAGACTTGTCCAAATTAGCTTTTCAGACTGAAGAAGGGAAACCAACCTACCTAAGAAAAGACGAATCGCCTGAAGGGTACGGGCTTTAAGCCCGTACATTGATTCACAGGATTGAAGCGGCTTTACAGGCTGCGGAAAAAGTCAAAGAAGGCCAAAACAAGGGTCGAAATTGGTGATAGAAAATCATCACCCGAGCCTCACAAATCGCTCTACGGGCTTTGTAGTGCGTTGCGATTTTTCATGCCGACGCCAAAATTGACTTTTTCCGCAGCCTGTTTAGCCGCTGAGGGTAAATCCGGTTTCCCTCGGCGGCTGAAGCCGCGTTTTGTTCCCATCACTGACGTACGGGCTAAAAGCCCGTACCCTTCACAAGTGCAATCGTTTTCCACAGAGAACCAACCTGTTTTCAAACAGACGAATCCGGCCATCCAAAATCAGGCTTTTCCCCCTGGTTCGAGTCGCGCTCCTCGTTAATTTGGACAGCAAAGATGGAAACCAGCATATTCGACCATGCACGCTAAGCCGGTCGCTGTCTTCGCACTTTGAGCCGTGAGGAGACGCGCTGCACAATACGCGAATCCCTCAGATAGCGGTGCCATCCCAGCGGACCGAGCGCAAGCAGTTGCAGCAGAACGGGAAAATACCTGACCGGCTCACCGCGAGAAGCGGCGGCCAGCGCAGCATTGACTGCGATCGAAGCGCGTGCCACTCGCTCTACCTGTCACGCGCAACCCGCCGCTCCCAGGCCAGCTTTGCAGATGCTCGGCCAGCACCGTGGTGAGTTGATGATTCCATTCATTCGGTAACAGCTTGCGCGCGGCGGTTTGGGATGCTGGATGAATCCGGAAGCCACTCAACGTTTCGTTGATGAAATGCACTGGGCCCAGGCGCCCCAGGCGAAGCCAGAGATCCCAATCCGCCGAAAACCAAAGCGCCTCGTTGAGTCCACCGGAATCAATCACCGCTCTTCGCCGGAAGACCGGGGACGGGATGGCGATGAAGTTTTGTACCAGGAGGCGTTCGATAAAAAGCGCCGGCGGCACAGGCCCGGTGGGAAGAGGGCAGGTCCAGGGCCCAACGCTCTCTCCACCGGGATCCACGTAGGTTGCGTTGTGCAGGATGAGTGACCCTTGAGCTCGTTGCATCTCGCCCTGCAGCCTCTTCAGCCTGCCCGGAAGCCACAGATCATCCTGGTGGAGGAAGCAGGCCCATTCGCCTGTCGCTTCGCGCAGGCCGAGATTGCTGGCTGCGACCCAGTTTCCAAGTCTGCCCGGGGTGATGATGCGAAGGGGCAGCGCATCGGCGAAGCCGCGCGCAATTTCGAGCGTTCGGTCCGTGGAGCCGTCATCGACAATGACCAGTTCCAACGCAAGGCTCGCTTCGCTTTGCTGGTCGCTCACGCTCTTGAGCGCAGCCGCGATAAATGCCTCGCCGTTGTAGGCCGGCATCACGATCGAGAGAAGGGGTTTCAACGCCTACCTCTTCACGGCAACAGCAAACGCCTCGGTACCGTGGCCGCGCCATGCCCGCATCACCATCCACGGAAAGGAAAAAAACGAGAAGAACGCCAGGGAGAATGCGCCGAGGCTGCGCCCGGTCTTCCTGGCGTGGTTTGCATAGCTAGCAACACTGGCGAAATAACACCAGGCTGTTTCAAGCAGAGGGGTCTTGAACAACGTCAACTGCAAACCTGCTTTCTCGCACAGATCTGCAAGACATTCCCGTCCGAAGAAGCTCAGGTGGCGAGGCAGGTCGAGCAGTGCCCAGTACTGCCCAAATTTCATTCCCTGTTCCACGCCATAGAGGGTGGGTATCTGGATGAAGACCGATCCACCCGGCCTCAGGTATCCGCATGCCGTGGTCAGCGCCTCCAGGGGATTCGAAAGATGCTCAAGTACACTCCACATGATCACGACGTCGAAAGAGCCTTCTTCCCAGAGCCCGGGTGTCAGCTCACCGGTGCGAACGTCAAAACCCAATTCGGTGCGAAGCGCTTCCGCCAGAGGGCCGCTGTATTCCACGGCTCTTACGTCCCAGCCCGCCCGGTGGGTTGCGTAGAGAAAATCGCCACCTCCGCAGCCAACCTCTAACAACCGTTTGCCCTGCCCATAGCGACGCAGGCGACGCATGCGGCGCCACGTGGTCCACTCGCGAAATACCTTCCAGATGGGCCAGCCAGGCTCTTTCCACGCGGAGGAATAGGGCGCGTATGCGGAGGAATATGCCTTGCCAAGCTGCTCCGGAGTCGGCAGAGGATTCTGCATAATCTGGCCGCAGGAAAGGCATTGCTCCAGGCGGAACGAAGTTTTTTCGTTGGGCCGATACAAGTCACAGCCTGACCGCACAAAGGTCCACTGGTTTCCGGCACAGAGAGAGCATGGACTCCGCAGGTTGGAAACATCCACCACTGTCCGGGTGGCCATGGCTAATCTTCCTGCAGTTGCTGGGCTGGCGGGGCTACAGTCAGCATCTTGGTTAGACCCAGAGCTGCGGCCGCGACCAGGGCAACCACGAAGCACGAGGAGGCCACAAGAAATCGATTCGCCAGCGCCCATTGTGCTCCAACGTTCAGGGGCGTTCCAAATAGATGCAACATGGTGGCATAGCTCAATTCATTTACGCCCAGCCCACCCGGAGTCACAACAATGACACAGGCGATAATGACAAACGGCATCGCGGCAGCCAGGTGCCACAGGGGAATCGACACTCCGATCGCATGGGCGGCTTCACCGGCCATCAGCACCTGAATGATAAAACGTGCTGCTGAGAGCGCCGTCAGTTGCCGGGCCAGGGCCCCGTTCAGTAGCCCCGAATGTTCCAGACCATCCAGACTGCGTATGAGCTTGTTTTTCTCACCCCTAGTTCTCGCACTCCACGCAGCGGCCTGCCGGCGAAGGAATTCCATGGCCGGTCCGAGAGCCAGCAGAGCAGAAACGGTCATGGCTGCCGCACAAATCAACCACATGGCGCCTCCGCCCCGATAGAAACGGGTCACACCAGACGCGATGACGAGCAGGCCTACGATCAGCACGTCAAACGACTGCTCGAAGAGAGTGCCCCCGGTCCCGCGCCGCAGACCTCTCCCATGGAGATACGTTCCCAGCGTCCGCGCGATCGACATGCTCACCTGCACCGGCAGTACCTGCCCCAGCGCTACACCCATGCTGGTAAGAGCGAACGACGTCGTTCTTGACGGCGCCGAATCGGAAGAGCGGCGAAGGCTGGCATCGACACAGCGCCATTTCTGGCTGGAGAGAAATACATGAAGGCCCGTCAGCAAGACCAGCTTCGTGAACGCGACCCAGCTCACACTCCTGAGCTGCTGCAGCGTGACCCGAAAATCGAGCTTGCTGATCTTGATCAGCACCAGGATCAGCAGAACAGTCAACGCAGCCGAGCCAGCCCAGAGGAACGAGCGCCGCAAAGTCATGGCCGGCGCCTGAGCCCGAGGATGCTCAGGAAAAAACTGCTGAATGTGATCTGTACCCCCATCGTGAGCGCAAAGACAGAAGGCATCACGATGCGCAGCGTGCGCTGGGTATCGAGGGCGCCGAAACTTTCCCGCGCCCAGCCAGACACGGCAAAAAGCGACCCTCCCAGACCCAGAAGCATCAATACACTCCCCACAACCAACCCCGTTTCCAGCGTAGCCCAGCGAAACACTCGACGCATCCGCGGATCCTCAGGCAGAAGGCCTTCGGTGATGGCGAACACCTTGGTGAAGGTAGCAAAGGCAATCAGCTGAAACCCGAGTAGCACGGCAACGAATGCATACAAGAGGGTGTGTACATCGAAGCCGATGCCGTGGAACACGCGCTGGCCGGGAAGCAAGAGCGCGCACCCGATCAGTCCAACCAACATCAGAAAAATTCCGGGATAAAGGAAGAGCCAGCGCGGGCTATACATGAGCAGAAAACGCAGATGCCGCCATCCGTCACGCCAGGTCCGCAGGTGCGGCGGCCGGCTGCGCCCGTCTGGGTTGAGCGTGGTGGGCACCTCACTCACCTTCATGTGCAGCAGGCTGGCCTTTACGACCATCTCGCTGGCGAACTCCATGCCCGTGGAGCGGATGTCCATGCGCAGGAAACTGTCCTTGCGAAAGCCACGCATGCCGCAATGGAAATCGCCGACCGGTGATTTGAAAAAGAGTCTTCCAATGCCGCTCAGGACAGGGTTGCCGAGATAGCGGTGCAGAAAAGGCATCGCCTTATCGGATATGCCACCCTGGAAGCGATTGCCCATGACCAGGTCTGACCCTGCACGCAGTTGATCGAGAAAGCGCGGAGCATGGCGGAAGTCGTAACTGTCGTCGGAATCAGCCATCAGTACGAACCGTCCACGTGCGGCCACGATGCCGCCTTTCAGCGCGTTTCCATAGCCCCTGTCCGTCACATGGATCACACGCGCGCCTTCGGCGTGTGCGATCTCCACCGAGCCGTCGGTCGATCCATTGTCGGCAACAATCACTTCGCCGGAAATATCGGCTTCACGCAGAGCGGCCACCGCCTTGCGCACGCACACCGCCACCGTCTCCTGCTCATTCAGGCAGGGCATCACCACCGAGAGCTCAACCGCTACCGGGCGGGGAGCGTTGGCTGGTTCCTGATCGCGAGAGGGTTCTTCCGGGTCGAGACGCATCGTCGAACTTCCACTCATCTCCCCAATCGGGGTCTGTCGGGTCGACACCATCTCTTTAAGACTATCAGCGGCGTATGGCGTTCGCTGTGGCACAGTTGGGTTCGGGCGGCGATGCGTGCCGTATCCCGCGCTTGAGGTCCGGTGTCCGCCGTGTAACGATTCTGGTGAATGAAGCCCAGAAGCATCCCCTCGCTCGACGGTTTACGCGCTGTTTCCGTCGGCATGGTCGTTGCGGCGCATATGAACGGCGTGCTGGCGCATAGCATTCCCTTTGTGCCGTTCTGGCTCTACATCTTCTGGGGCTCCCTCGGGGTGCAGACCTTCTTCGTCATCAGCGGATTCCTGATCACAGGTCTCCTTTTGAAAGAGTTGGACACCACGGGCGCGATCAACTTGAAGCGGTTTTACCTGCGCCGCTCTCTTCGTATCTTTCCACCCTTTTACGCCTACCTGGCCGTTGGCTTTGCGCTCACGCTGGCTGGCCTCTTCGTTGGTAAGTTTCGCGCCTTTATCGTTGCCGGCGCCTATCTCTCGAACTACATGGGCGGCGGCAGTGAGCTGTTGGAACACACCTGGTCGCTGAGCCTCGAAGAACAGTTTTATCTTTTGTGGCCGGCGGCGCTGTTGTGGATGGGCACACGAAAAAGCATCAAGCTGGCTATTTGGGTGATTCTGCTGTCACCTTTTTCGCGGATCATCACCTATTACCTCGCGCCCTACCACCGGGCGTTGGTCAACGGCATGCTTCATACCGGCCTCGACAGCATCATGTTCGGCTGCCTGCTTGCTCTACTCTGGCGAAACCCGCAATTTAATCAATGGGTTCAACCAATCGTTCGCGGTTGGATAGCTGCAGCCGGCTCTCTCTTCGTTCTGGTCCTCAGTCCGATGTTGCAGGCCCGTTTTCGCGGCTCCTACGGGCTTGTCCTCGGCCTGACGATGAACGCCATTTGCCTTTCGCAAATTCTGCTCTATGCCGTGCGCGTGCCTGACTCGCTTCTGGGCAAATTGCTGAACACACGCGTGCTGCGCCATTTTGGTGTCATCTCCTATAGCTTGTATCTGTGGCAGCACATGTTTACTCGTCCAAACTCCGCGCGCCTTGTGCCGTGGAACCTGCTCGCCATTCTTGTCTGCGCGGAGCTCTCATACTGGTTGATTGAGCGGCCGTCCTTCCGGTTGCGTGATCACCTGGAACAGTCAGCATCCTGGAACCGTGCCGTGACTGTTGAAACCGTGCAGGGATAAGGGGAGAACGCTTGACCTACGGAAACTTTGTCGCCAGTCGAAGCCGCGCCCTTCGTTCAGAGTGATTGCAGTAGGGAGAGATGGAGTGAGTCCGATGGGAAACCCAAAACTGCTCAGCTACCAAGACGACACCTTGAAGATGGAAAGAGGTGCAAAGTGGGAGCGTGGCAACATCAAAGCCCTGATCGGCGTCGCCCTGATTGTGGCTTGCCTGGCATCGATCTTCTACGCCTATTCACGTCCTTCGCGGAATGGCTTTGGTGCCGAGCATGATTTCGTGACCATTGTTGCGGGTGCCCATTGCTTGCTCGACCGATGCGACCCGTACGACTCGCCCACACTCGAGCAGGAGTTTCTCAAAATGGGCGGTTATACGCCCGCCCAGCGCTTCAAGCCTGAGTGGCCTGTCTATCCTCCAGGCTCTCTGCTTGTGCTCTTCCCCTTTTCGCTCCTGCCATGGTCCGTGCTTTCCGTAGTCTGGATGCTGCTCTCCTGGGGCTTGCTGACCACGGCGTTCGTCGTGCTTTTTTTGAAGTTCAAAGCCTACCGCGACCTTTTGTCGGTTCTGCCTTTCTTCATCTTGCTTGCGGATGGATCCATCGGCTGGGCAGTGCAGCTTGGGCAGCCGGTCTTGATTGCAGCTTCAGCCATCACCCTCGCTATCGTCGCCTTCGAGTCGGGATCGGTGCCCGTGACGGCAGGAGCGCTGCTGGCGATCAGTTTGTGCCTCAAGCCCCAGGGCGCGATCCTCTGCGGATTCTATTTTCTGTTCAAGTCTTCTACCAGGCTGCCCGCGTTGGTTGCTTACCTGTTTACTGCAGTCGCTACTGTGGCAGGCACGTTTCTCTTCTACTTACGTCTGGGTTCGTTCTCCTATCTGGGGCATCTCGCTGCGAATCTCAAGCTGGCCGTGCGCCCAGGCGGGGATGCAGACTTCTCCGTGTTCAATGACAAGGACTCATCGAGCTTTCTTAATCTGCAGGCATTTATGGCGCGGTTTATTCATGATCCGCACCTCTGCAACCTGCTTACCTACGGCCTATTCCTCACGCTTGCAGCGCTGCTTGTTGTTGTCTGTTGGCAAAAGAAGAATCTGGCCACGCGGCCCTACACCATTCTCGCCGTGCTCGTGATGCTTGAACTGCTTGTTACCTACCATCGTCTCTACGACCATGTACTGATGCTGGCGGCGATACCCGGCCTGTATGAAATCAAGCAACGAGGCCGCTCCGCTTACCTGCTCTTCCTTGGCGGGTTATTCGTTTATCACTTCAGCCAGTTTCACGGGTTGAAGATTCACGGAATGGGGCCTTTTCCCTCGGGCGCACCCGTCGAAGTATTTGTTGCCGCACTTTGCCTCTACAGCCTTTGGCAGAATCGATCGAAACAAGAGCCGCTTCCTGTGTGAGAAATGCAGGCTCTAGGGCTTGACCGCAGAGCACACCAGATACCAGCCGTAGTTCCCGCAGGTGTAGTGAGCGGCCTCGCTCTCGCCGATCAACGGCGCCAATCCCTGTGCCAGCGCAGCGGGCTGCCCAACATAAACAAACAGCCGGTTAGAAGCGAGCAGGGTTGCGCGTATTTGTGCGGGCAGGGCGGGCAGGTCGACATTGCCATTGATCAAGCGCTCAGCTTCTTCGGGGGAACGCATGTGATCGATCAGAAGATTGCCGCCGGGCGCCGGCATGAGCGGGGTAATTTTCTGATCCATGAAGGGGCTGTTGAGCATGACATCATTCGCGCGCACAAACGGAAGCGCCCCACTCCAGATGTAAGGATTGAATCCCAGTTGATGCTCCACACGCACGGCCTTGAGCATCGCAGGGTCGATGATCGCTAGTGCTTCCCCGTGTTCCGGCAGCGCCTGATTTTCGAGCGCTGCCAGTTGCTGGGCTACCGGTCGAAAGAAGATCTCTGCGGGTATCAGCGTGAGCAGCGTCAACACAAGAGCGAAAAGGGGAGCGGCGTGCCTGAGCTTGCGCGGTTCTGCATAACCACTTGCGGCTGCGACTGCTCCAAGCCAGGGAAAAACCATCAGGCGTTGCGAGAAGAAGTCCGAACCGTTCATTGAGGCGGGAAGAATCGGGATACCAACGAGGATGGCCACAGAGAGCATCAGCATCGCGTCACTCGGCTTCAACTGGCGTGAGCGCCAGCGGCTCACGATGCCCCGGGCTGCAAGCACGAGGCAACCGAATAGCAGCGCGAATAGACCCAGGCGATAGAGATTGACGAACACGTTTGTGGATCGTGTGTCGAAGGGGGAAAGGCCGAAGAGCGCCACGCTGCTGAGCACGGTGTCTTTGTGCAGGCCAAAACCGCGCAGATTCGAAGCCGAGCGCGACCGGTCGACGCTGGCGAGCGAATAAAGAAAACAGATTCCGGCAAACGCTAACCCTGAGAAATGCCCGCGTAGCTGTTTCCCTGGCTGTTTCAATGGTGGGCCCACGCCCGAGGCTCGTTCCGGCCGCAGCAGCCGAAGGAACAGGTCGAGTGAACAAAAAATGATGAGAATCAGCAGAGGGATCGGGTGCGTGAACGCCAGCAGGAAGCTGGTCATCGCAAACCAAATCCACACCTTGCCTGTTGCCCGGCGCCATAGTCCGGCAGATAGAAAAAACAAGCCGACGGCGAGTGAGTAGTTTAAGAAACCCATGCCCAGAGACCAGTGAAGGCCAAGGGGCACAACACAGAGAGAAAGCAAATCTCCACTGGGGCCAAGCGACCGGGCGCAGTAACGAACGCCGTAGGCTGTGCAAATAAGAATCAAACAGATGAGCAGCTTCTCAGCCAGATCGAAGGAAACCCATCTCGTTAAACCGAGCAGGAGCGCGTAGTGGGTCGCGTAGGGCGGAAACGGGTGCCGGATAACGTAGGCATCATAAGCGTGAGAGCCGGAGAGGATAGAAGCGATGGCATGCACATAGTACTTGTGCATCGGCCCATCCTGGGTGGGAAACAACGGTAGAGACAGAGCCCATACGCAAAAGAGCAAAACAAGGCCGGCAAAAAAAGCGGAAGTGAGCTTTGTATCGCGTCGGTATGACTGTTCCGGCATTCAGCTTTCCCTGGTCTCTTATCCAACTCCGCAGTCCACCCAAAAAACCTTACGCTAGAACCCGAGGACCGGGTGCGGCTCGTAAGGCTGTTCCAGCGCCTGCATCTCGCCCTCATCCAGGTGAATCTTCAGCGCGTCGAGCGCCTGGTCGAGGTGCTCCATTTTGCTGGCGCCGATGATGGGTGAGCTCACGCCGGGCTTGCCCAGAATCCAGGCCAGCGCTACCTGTGCATTCTGCACGCCGCGCTTATTTGCGATTTCGCTCAGCCGGTCCACCACGGTAAAGTCCGACGGACGGTAATAAAGTTTCTGCGCGAAATCATCCGTTTTCGCGCGTATCGTTTCTCCTCGGCTTTCCGCACTACGATTGCCGGCCAGAAAACCACGGGCCAGCGGGCTCCACGGAATCAGGCCCACGCCTTCTTCGAGGCAAAGGGGAATCATCTCCCGTTCTTCTTCGCGGTAGACCAGGTTGTAGTGGTTCTGCATGGTCACGAAGCGGGTCAGTCCCATCATGTCTGAAGTTTGCAGCATCTTCAGGAATTGCCACGCATACATAGAGGAAGCGCCGATGTAGAGTGCCTTGCCCGCGCGCACTACCTGATCAAGCGCTTCGAGCGTCTCTTCGATCGGAGTCTGTGGATCGAAACGATGGATCTGATAGAGGTCGACATAGTCTGTGCCCAGGCGGCGCAGGCTGTCGTCGATGGCGTGCAGGATGTGCTTGCGCGAAAGGCCCTGCTGATTGGGATCATCGCCCATGGCATTAAACACCTTGGTGGCGATTACGAGCTTGTCGCGCGACGGGCCATATTCTTTCAGCGCGCGGCCAGTGATCTCTTCACTTACTCCCAGGGAATACACGTCTGCGGTATCGAAGAAATTGATGCCGGCCTCGACGGCCCGGCGGTAAAACGGCTTGGCCTCCTCTTCCTCCAGCACCCATTCACGCCATTTTTTTGCGCCATAGGTCATCGTTCCGAGACAGATTCGGGAAACCTTCAGCCCGGTTGAACCGAGATTCACGTATTCCATTGCACCCCCTGCTTTGCAGGCATTTCATTAGGCCTGACGTCGATTATGCACTGACCCGCATCCGAATCAGTAAAATGGCCCAACCGAGGATAGATGATTTATATGGACACCAGCACTCCTGAGCCCGCAACCGGCGTACCTGTAGAGATCTCCCTCGATGGAGCAAAAATCAAGGCATACGAAGGCGAATGGCTGGTCGATGCCATCAGTCGTCAAAAAGAAGTACCGCACATCTGCTATCACCCACGCCTGGGGCCGATACAAACCTGCGATACCTGCATGGTCGAGGTGGATGGCAAGCTGACCCGCGCGTGCTCGACCAGCGTGAAGGCCGGCTTGAGCGTGGTCACTGAGTCTGAGCCGGTGCGCAAGGCACAACTCGAAGCCATGGATGTGATCCTCGGCAATCACCTGCTCTACTGCACGGTCTGCGACAACAACAACGAAAACTGTACGGTGCATAACACCACCGCGCTGTTAAATGTGGAGCATCAGCAGCGCCCCTATTTGCCCAAGCCCTACGAGGCTGACTTCAGCAATCCCTTCTATCGCTACGATCCCGACCAGTGCATTCTCTGTGGACGCTGCGTAGAAGCCTGCCAGAACGTCCAGGTGAACGAGACGCTTTCGATCAAGTGGGAATCGGAACACCCGCGGGTGTTGTGGGATGGCGGGGAGCAGATTGGCGGCTCCAGTTGCGTTTCCTGTGGACACTGCGTAACCGTCTGCCCCTGCAATGCGTTGATGGAGAAGTCGATGCTCGGCCATGCCGGCTACTTCACCTCGTTGCCGAAAGACGCGCTGAACAAAATGATCGACCTGGTGAAGGCGGTCGAGCCGGAGATCGGGTATCCGCCGATCATGCGCGTCTCGAATACTGAGGCAGCGATGCGCGAGGCCCGCATCAAGCGGACCAAGACGGTCTGCACGTACTGCGGAGTGGGATGCAGTTTCGATATCTGGACCAAGGATCGGCACATCCTCAAGGTGGAACCGTCCGAGGGCGCGGCGAACAACATCTCGACCTGCGTAAAAGGCAAGTTTGGCTGGGACTACGTAAACAGCGAGGAGCGCCTCAAGGTACCCCTCATCCGCGAGGGCAATGGCTTCCGCGAGGCTAGCTGGGAAGAGGCTCTGGGGCTGGTGATTTCAAAGCTGTCAGCGATCAAGGCAGCGAACGGGCCTGATGCCATCGGGCTGGTTGCGTCTTCGAAGTGCAGTAATGAAGAGGCATATCTGACGCAAAAGCTCGCCCGGGCCGTTGTCGGCACCAACAACATCGACAATTGCTCGCGTTACTGCCAGTCTCCTGCCACCCAGGGACTCTTCCGTACGGTTGGCTACGGTGGCGATTCCGGCTCGATAAGCGATATAGCAAAGGCTTCGCTGATCCTGATCGTCGGCAGCAACACGTGCGAAAGCCATCCAGTACTCGCGACTCGCGTGAAGCGCGCGCAAAAGCTGCACGGGCAAAAGGTGATCGTGGCTGATCTGCGCCGCCATGAGATGGCACAGCGGGCTGATATCTTCTTCCGCCCGCAACCAGGCACCGACATCGTGTGGCTTTCTGCCATCACCCGGTACATCCTCGACCAGGGACTGTCCAGAAAGGAATTTCTCGACCGGTGGGTCAACGGCCTGGACGAATTTCGCAAGAGTCTCGAACCGTTCACCATGGAGTGGGCTTCGCAGGTTTGTGGTCTGCCGCTCGAAACGTTGAAGACCGTAGCCCATGAGATTGCTGCCGCAGAGAGTGTTTGCTCGCTGTGGGCCATGGGCGTAACGCAGCATTGCGGCGGCTCTGATACATCGACGGCAATCTCAAACCTGATGCTGGTCACGGGCAACTACATGCGGCCGGGCACCGGTTGCTATCCGTTACGCGGCCATAACAACGTGCAGGGAGCAAGCGACTTCGGCGCCATGCCGGCCTATTTCCCTGGCTATGAAAAAGTGACGGACAAGGAAGCCTTCGATCGCTACGAACAGGGATGGGGCGTCAAGCTCCCCACGTCGAAGGGTCTCGACAACCATGAAATGGTGGAGTCGATTCTCGACGGCAAGTTGAAGGCCATGTACATCGTTGGCGAAGACATGATCAGCGCAGATTCCAACGCGCATGTGGTTGGCGAAGCCTTTTCCAGGCTGGAGTTTTTCGTGGTGCAAGATATCTTCTTCTCTGAAACCTGTCGCTATGCCGATGTCGTTCTGCCGGCCAGCCCCAGTCTTGAGAAGGATGGAACCTTCACCAACACCGAACGCCGCATCCAGCGCCTGTACGAAGCGCTTCCTCCATTAGGAGAGAGCCGGCCAGACTGGAGAATTCTTCAGGACATTGCGCGCGGACTGGGCGCCGAATGGAACTATCGCCATCCGGCCGACATCATGCAAGAGGCCGCTTCCCTTGCGCCTCTGTTTGCAGGCGTCACCTACGATCGGCTCGCCGGATACAGTACGCTCCAATGGCCGGTCGCCGTCGATGGTACAGATACCCCTCTGCTCTACACCGAGAGGTTTCACACCGAAGACGGCAAAGCGAAGCTCTACCCGTTGGAATGGATGGAGCCCACGGAGCGCGTCGACCAGCAGTTCGATCTGCATTTGAACAACGGCCGCATGCTCGAGCATTTCCACGAAGGCAACATGACCTACCGCGTCCCTGGCATCCAGGAGGAAAACCCTGAACGCTGGATCGAGGTTTCGCCAGAACTGGCACAGGAGCGCGGCATCGAATCTGGCCAGTGGGTAGAGATCAAGTCACGGCATGGTGTACTCCGCGCCAAAATCCTGGTCACCAGCCGCGTTGAGGGCAAGCAGGTCTATCTGCCATTGAATTCACAGGAAGGTCCGGTCAATGTTCTCACCAGCAGCCACACCGACCGTGTAACCCACACTCCGGCCTACAAGGAGGCGGCGGTAGAGATGAAGGTGCTGGGTTATAAGGGGCCTAGTCCGCTGATGACTTCAAACTTCCGTCATCATCCCAGTCCCACGCCGCAACGCGGCGTGGAAGTGGAACGCAAATGGAAACAGCCGGGGTATCACATGCCTGGTAGCAATCTGGTGCAGATTCAGACCGCGAAAACATAAGAGGATATTTCTATGGCAATGCCAGTACCCATGAAGCAAATCAGGCAGGCGGATCCGCGCGAAGAGTTGCAAAAGCGAATTCAGGAGGCGCCAGTCACCCATGCGGACGCTGTACTCTCCGCCTACGACTTGTTACAGAAGCTGCACGATACGGGCACGTTGGATGTGCTGCGTGGCGCCCTCGGTGCAGGCAACGTTCTGGTAGAACATGCCGTGTCCCTGCTTACCGCACCGGAGTCTGTGAATGCGCTCCGCAACGCCATCATCCTGGGAAAAGCGCTGGGCAGCATCAATCCCGACCTGCTGCATGCGCTGACTGAAGGCATTCCTCAGCTGACCGCGCAAGAACCGGCTGCGAAACCGCCGTCCCTGGTAGCCCTGGGCCGGCGCGCCGCCTCGCCGGACGCACGCCGCGGCCTGGAAGCCGCTGTCAGTCTGCTGGAAGCGCTGGGGCGCGGGCTGGCAAAGGAATCCTCATCCAACGGATAAGACCAAGTTCTCTCCACCACGTGACGCTCCGGTCGAACTGACAGTTTGTGGTGAAGTGAATTTGTGGTGAAGCGAACCTAAGCTTTGAAGAACATCACAAGACCAGCCATTGCCAACAAGACAACGATCATCACTCCACATCCGACGGGACAGCTGTCATGGGAAGCCCGCAGGACACCTGCTGAGGGAATCAGCCCCCCTCCCCCTTTGTCATCTCGACCGGAGCGTACCCGGAATTCCTACCACGCTGAACTCGCAACCACCACGTATGCGGTTTTCTCTCAAGGAAAACCGCACGAGCTTCGTAGGCGCCACGAAGCTCGACAGGAATTCCGGGGGAGCGCAGTGGAGAGATCTGCAGTTCAACCTTCCCACATGAAAAATTCCCACGAAGACAGGTTTTCCCCTCAATCAAGCAAGCCGACGACCCTAGCTCTTCTTCGCACTGGCGAGTTTCACTTGGGCTTCATGAATCACTTCATTCGCCTGCAGATACTCCTCTGGATTCTCACCTGCTTCATTCCAGAGCTTCTGACCATCTTCCAATTGTTGCTGCGCCGCGCCAGCGTCGATCTCTTCCGGCCTGATTGCGTTGTGTGCAAGAATCGTCACCCGGTCCGGCAGCACTTCCACAAATCCCCACACGACGAAGTAATTCCGATCGCCGCCATTCCCGCCATGCAGCTTTACTTCGCCCACGCCGAGTTCAGCCAGCAACGGAGCATGCCCATAGAGCACCTCCATGTAGCCGGACTTCGACGGCAGCTCGACCGCGTCGGCGACCTCGTCGATCAGTACCCGGTCCGGCGTCACCAGCCGGACATGCAATTGATTGCCTGCGTCTGCCATGGGTTACTTTTCCTGCATGCTCTTGGCCGCTTCGAGTACTTCCTCGATGGGGCCCTTCATGTAAAAAGCCTGCTCGGGAATGTTGTCGTGCTTGCCTTCAATGATCTCTTTAAAGCTGCGGACCGTGTCTTCTACCTTCACATACTTGCCCGGTGCGCCGGTAAACACTTCAGCTACGTGGAATGGCTGCGAGAGGAAGCGCTGTACTTTTCTCGCCCGGCTCACCGTGAGCTTGTCTTCTTCAGACAATTCATCGATACCGAGAATGGCGATGATGTCCTGCAGCTCCTTGTAGCGCTGCAACAGACGCTTCACACCCTGGGCGACTGTATAGTGCTCCTCACCCACCACGCGGGGTGTAAGAATGCGTGAGGTGGAGGCCAGAGGATCGACGGCCGGATAAATACCGATTTCTGTCAGCGCGCGCGAAAGCACCGTCTGGGCGTCCAGGTGGGCGAAGGCTGTAGCCGGCGCAGGATCCGTCAAGTCATCGGCAGGCACGTAGATGGCCTGCACTGAGGTGACCGACCCTTTCTTGGTCGACGTAATCCGCTCCTGCAGTTCGCCCATCTCCGTAGCCAGGTTCGGCTGATAGCCTACGGCCGAAGGCATACGGCCAAGCAACGTCGAAACCTCAGACCCTGCCTGGGTAAAGCGGAAGATGTTATCGATGAACAGCAGGGTGTCGCTGCCCTGTTCGTCACGGAAGTATTCCGCGATGGTCAGGGCCGTCAGTGCAACACGCAAACGCGCCCCTGGCGGCTCCGTCATCTGGCCGTACACCAGAGCCGCCTTCGACTTCTCGCGATCTTTTGAGTTGATAACACCTGACTCTTCGAATTCATTCCACAAGTCGGTGCCTTCACGGGTACGTTCGCCTACGCCGGCGAATACCGAGACACCACCATGCTTGCTGGCGACGTTATTGATCAACTCCTGAATGATGACCGTCTTGCCGACTCCGGCGCCGCCGAACAGACCGATCTTGCCGCCCTTCAAAAAGGGCTGGATCAGGTCGATGACCTTTACGCCGGTTTCGAACATCTCTTCCGCAGTCGCCTGGTCTTCAAACGAAGGCGCAGCGCGGTGAATCGGCCAGCGCTCTTTCGCATGCACGGGACCCAATTCGTCTACCGGCTCACCGATGACGTTGAGAATGCGGCCCAGGGTCGCAATACCGACGGGCACGCTGATCTGCGAGCCGGTATCGAGGCACTTCATGCCGCGCACCATACCCTCGGTCGACTCCATCGCCACGCAGCGCACGCGGCCTTCGCCGATGTGCTGTTCCACTTCCAGGATGACGTTGATCGGCCGGGGAACATCGAAGCCTTCGCTGGTAACGCGCAGCGCCTGGTAGATCGGAGGCATCGTTGCCTCTGCGAACTGCACATCGACGGCCGGCCCTGAAATCTGAATGACTTTGCCTATGTTTTCTGCCATAAATCTTCTTTCCTGTTGCCTGCGGCTTACAGCGCGGCTGCTCCACTGACAATTTCAATAATTTCTTTGGTGATCGCGGCCTGGCGCACCCGGTTCATGGTGAGCGTCAGCGAATCGATCATTTCCGAGGCGTTGCTGCTCGCCGCATCCATCGCGGTCATACGCGCCGCCTGCTCTGCGGCACTCGACTCGATCAAAGCGTGATAGATCTGCGACGTGACGTACTGCCGCAACAGGCCATCCAGAAGCTCGCGCGGCGGCTGATCGTAGATGTAATCCACTTCCGCTGTGCCAAAGTTCTTTGCTTCCTGCTCCGCTTCCGTAGTGTCCACGACTCGGATGCTGACGCCGGCGGAAGCAGCGGCAAGTGCCATCTCCTCACGTTCCTCAAGGCTCAAAGCTTCTGCCTGCTTGATGTCATGTTTGCCCACTTCAATCACAGGGAGAAGACGCTCAACGACTACCTGCTGCGCGATCACCGATTTGAACTCGTTGTAAACGATGTAGACCGCATCGAGTTCTTCTTCCATGTAGCGATGAACGACTTCGCGCGCAAGCACGGCTACCTGGTCAAAGCTGGGCTTATCGAGCATGCCGGGGTAATCGCCCGCTACTTCAATCCGGTGTTTGCGTTCGCCACGGCGCTTTTCTTCAGGCGCCGGCGGTGGCTGACCAGGATCGCGGTCTCCCGGCTCCAGCATGGCTGAGGTGCCGTCGTTCCGCTTGTCCACAAAGGTCGCCAGTCCGTAGCGGCGGCGGAAAAGATCGCGTCCCTTTTTCCCGATGGCTGCAATGTCGATGTCTGCGTCGCCCTTATCGCTGAGGAAGCGGAACGCAGCTTTGGTGATATTGCCGTTGAAAGCGCCGGCAAATCCCTTGTCGCCGGAGACTACGATCAGCAGCGCCTGCTTCTCTTCGCGCACAAGCAACAGCGGATGACGCGGATCACCGGTGGACGGATCGTGCAGGTCGACGTGGCGCATCAACGAGCCGATCACGTTGGCCAGCATGTTTGCATAGGGGCGGGCAGACACCGCGCGCTCCTGCGCGCGGCGCAGCTTGGCCGCGGCGATCATCTTCATCGCCTTGGTGATCTGGCGCGTGCTTTTAACGCTGCGAATACGCCGGCGTAAATCGAGAACATTAGCCATGGTTCGCTATGCGGGCTTCTTTCCTGACGCTGTCTTCTTGCCTTCGCTGCGCTGGGCCAGGAAGTTCGCCTTGTATTCATCGAGCGCCGTCTTGATGCGGCTCTTCAAATCATCGTCCAGCGCCTTCCTGGTCACGATGTCCTTCAGCAACCCAGACTGTGCCGAATCCAGGTAGGGGTAAAGACCCGCTTCGAACGCGCGAATTTCTTCTATCTGCAGGTCGTCGAGAAAGCCGTTGGTGCCGGCGTAAATGGCGACAATCTGCTTCTCCGTCGACAATGGGGAGAACTGCGGCTGTTTCAAAATCTCAGTCAGGCGCTGGCCGCGGTTGAGCTGGTTTTGCGTGACCTTGTCGAGATCGCTGCCGAACTGTGCGAATGCGGCCAATTCTCTGAACTGCGCGAGATCGAGCTTCAGGGTGCCTGCCACCTGGCGCATGGCCTTGATCTGCGCGCTGCCACCCACACGGCTCACCGAGAGGCCTACGTTCACGGCCGGCCGAACGCCCGAGTTGAACAAATCGGTTTCCAGGTAAATCTGACCGTCGGTGATGGAGATGACATTGGTCGGAATGTAAGCGGAAACGTCGCCGGCCTGCGTCTCAATGATCGGCAGAGCCGTCAACGACCCGCCACCCTTGGCATCGCTCAGCTTGGCCGAGCGCTCGAGCAGGCGGGAGTGGAGATAGAACACGTCGCCGGGATACGCTTCGCGGCCTGGCGGACGGCGCAGCAGCAGCGAAATCTCACGATACGCCACGGCGTGCTTGGAAAGATCGTCGTAAATGATCAGCGCATGACGGCCGCTATCGCGGAAAAACTCGCCAATGCTGGTGGCCGCATAGGGCGCCAGGTACTGCATCGGAGCGGGCTCTGAAGCGGAGGCCGATACCACGATGGTGTAGTCCATCGCGCCGTGCTCGGTCAGGGTCTGTACTACCTGGGCAACGGAGGAGCGCTTCTGGCCGATCGCGCAGTAAATGCAGATCAGGTTGTTCTTGGCGCTGTTGATGATGGTGTCGAGCGCGACGGCGGTCTTACCCGTCTGGCGGTCGCCAATGATCAACTCGCGCTGGCCGCGGCCAATCGGGATCATGCTGTCGATGGCCTTCAGGCCGGTCGACATCGGCTCGCGCACGCCCTGGCGGTCAACCACGCCGGGAGCAATGCGCTCGATGGGCGCAAGCTCGGTTCCCTCGATCGGGCCACGATTATCGATGGGCTGGCCAAGAGCATTGACCACGCGGCCGATCAGGCCGTTGCCTACGGGCACGCTCATGATTTCGCCGCTACGCTTTACCTCATCGCCCTCGCGCAACTCGGTGTAGTCGCCCAGGATGACGCAACCCACCTGGTCCTCGTCGAGGTTCATGGCCAGGCCTTCTACGCCGTGGGGAAACTTCAACATTTCACCGGCCATGGCCTTGTCGAGGCCATGGATGCGGGCGATACCGTCGCCCAGGGAGATGATGGTGCCGACCTCGTCGACGCTGATCTGTGCGTCGTAGTTTTGAATCTGCTCCTTGAGGAGCTGCGTGATCTCGTCTGCTTTAATCTGAGCCATTCGTTCTTCCGTCAATTCTTGGTTTCGTGTGGCGCCCCGATGTGCCGGCGCGCTTGTTACTTATTCACAACTCACCGCCATGCCTGCCGTCGTGATTCAGCCGCAGTGTGATTCTTTTAGTTCGCCATCAAGCGTTCTTTGAGGCGTTCCAGGCGGCCCTTCACCGAGCCGTCGTAGATGGTGCTTCCAATGCGTACAATCGCTCCGCCAATCAGCGTCTTGTCCTCGCGGAAGGTCGCACTGACCCTGGTCCCGGCCAGCGCTGCGACCTGCCCTTCGAACTGGGCGCGCTCCTGGTCTTCCAGGGGGCGGGCGGTGATTACTTCGGCGTCCGAGATCAGGAGGCGCCGGTTCATTTCCAAACGGTATTGCTCAAGAATCTCGCTTAGCGACGCAAGCCGTTCATGCCTGATCAAAACTGCCAGAAAATTTCTTACCTGGAGGCTGCAGCCCACCCGCCCATTCACCGTATCGAGAATCGACACCCGCTTCTGCCCAGAAAGGGAAGGGTTGAGCAAAAGTTCTTGCAGGTCTTTGCTGCCGGCAAGGGTGGCGGCAAAATCGTTCAGTTGGCGCTGCACTTCATCAGGGTTCAATCGGGCTTCGAGCACAACATCGGCGAACGCGCGCGCATAACGAGCGGCAAAGATGGACATTAGTTGTTTTCCCCTCTGCCCGGCGTTTTCTGGCTAAGGCTCTCTGCGAACTCTTGCAAAAGGGCGCGATCTTCGTTTGCCGTCAGGGTCAATTTCTGGGCCGCGCGATCTACGGCCAGGCTGGCGGCGAACTGTTTCAGATTCCGTTGCGCGGCACTCGACGCTGCGGCAATGTCTTTGCCCACGGCATCCATAATCCGCAGCCGCTCCGTCTCGATCGAAGCCTTGATGCTGGCCTCGTCCTCGGCGCTATCTTTCTCAGCCTGCTTGCTGATGGCCGCAATCTCGTCATCCAGTCGCCCGAGCCGGGTTTCGATGCCAGCCAGGCGCTCATTGGCCTGCTCTGTGGCCGTGCGGGCATCGACCAGTTGGCGCTGAATCTTCTCCCGGTTCGCGCGGAAGCCCTTGGGCAGGTTCTTCAGCAGGTAAAATAGAACGGCGCCGGCCAAGATGGCGAAGTTCAGATACTCGAATACACGGGCCGCCGTCTCCTCGTCGAGATGCAGCCAGCGCGCCAGCAAGCGCACCGAAGGCGAGTGGCGATACACGTTTTCGCCCGACTCTTCTTCCTTCGTCGTCGAGGTCTCGGAGGCAGCAGCCGCGTGGCTGCCAGCCTGAACTGCCTGGGGCGCATCAGCCGAGGGGGTTTGAGAGAATCCCACCGCAGCGCTGAAGAAAAGGGTCAGAAAAAGAAGAACCGAGGAACCAAATCGCTTCAACGGACTCTCCCTACTGCCGCTCGGCCGCTGGGAAGAATGGCCCGGAGAATTTCACCGGCAAGCTCATCGACAGAGTCTTCAATGGTGCGGTGCGCCGCTTTGGATTGGGCCTGCAAAGCCGTCTTTGCTTCTTCTACTTGTTTGCCAGCCGCTTCCTGGGCTGTTGCGACAGCGTGATCGCGTTCGCGATTCCACAGCTGCTGTTTCTCTTGCCGTGTCACGAAGATTTTGGAACGCGCAGCGCGCAATTGCGCCTCGTATTCATGGGTTTTAGCCGCCGCAGCTGCAGTCGCAGCCTCGGCCTGCTCAATCGCCCCTTGCGTGCGTGCCCGCCGCTCGGCGAGCACCCGGGTTAAGGGCCCGTACACCAGAAAACGGTAGAGAATCACGATCAGGAGAAACAGGATAATCGTCGGCACAGAGCCGAGCAGTAGTCCGCCGAGTTGGTGTAATGTCTCGTCCATGCCAAATATTCAGTATATGGGAATTGTTCTGCGGAGAGCCGGTAGCGGCAGCCGGGACCTTTGTTTGTATCAGAGGTGAAATTTCACTGTCAAACCTCGAATAGTCTACAGGCTTGACCGGGGTTCCGTCTTGGCAAGGGGCTCAATATTCTGGCCGGTGAGTACCGATGTCAGCCTGTCACGGAACAGCCCCGGAGGGGCGGCTGATGGCCCAGGACCCCAACCCTGGCCGCGCCTTTTTCGTTGTTGCGGTCTTGAACCGGGCGTATACTAAACATACTTCCTTGACCCGCATCAGGGTCAGACGGGCCGGTCTCGTGGGAATTCGATCCGCTCCACCCCCCCGGCCCGTCTCTATTACAAAGACTTGACCCGATACTGCCGATAGCGCCCCAGCAATGAGGCTGGTCCCGCAACGGCCAAAACAACGGAATCTCCAGAAAACTCCCGCTTGACAATCAGCGCCCCTGCATCCAGGGCTGCCAATATAGCCCCTTCTCCCTGGGGAATGTTGAACCTTTCTTCCACGATTGGATCCAGAGTCAGGGCCTTGTCCATAAGCTCGAGGAGCGATTCGATCCCCTCGCCGGTCTGGGCCGAGACGCAGGCGGCCCAATCGTTGCCCATACAGACCGCTCGTTCGCCTGGCGGCAAAAGGTCTACTTTGTTCAGGACTGAAATAACGGGCTTACCCATGGCGCCCAGCTCAGCCAGCACCTTTTCTACTTCTTCCTTGTGGCGATCGCGTTGCAGGCTCGAACAGTCCTGCACATGCAGAAGCACCTCTGCTTTTTCTACTTCTTCGAGCGTGGCCCGGAAAGAGGTGATCAGTGTATGCGGTAGATTGCGGATAAAACCTACTGTGTCCGACAGCAGCACCCGCCTGCGCGACGGCAGCGTAATGGCGCGCAGCTTGGGGTCGAGAGTCGAAAACATTCGCGACGAGGTTAAAACCTCCGCGTCGGTCAGCCGGTTGAACAAGGTGCTCTTGCCTGCGTTGGTGTAGCCCACCAGTGCGATCGTCGGCACCGGGACCGATGCCCGGCGATGACGCTGCTGGGCGCGTACCTTGCGCACATCGCCCAGTTCCCCCTTGAGCAGCAGCAGCCTGCGCTGGATCTTGCGCCGGTCCGTTTCGAGCTGGGTTTCGCCGGGACCGCGTGTACCGATGCCGCCGCCCAGCTGAGACATGGCCGAGCCCCTTCCCGTAAGCCGCGGCAGCATGTATTCAAGCTGTGCCAACTCCACCTGCAGCTGGCCTTCCCGGGTGCGCGCGTGGCGGGCAAAGATGTCAAGAATGAGCTGAGTACGGTCGATGACACGGACAGGGAGCGCCTGCTCCAGGTTTCTCAGTTGTGTAGGGGTGAGATCGTGGTCGAAGAGAATCAGTGTCGCCCTGGACGATTCGGCCACGGCGGAGATCTCTTCCACCTTGCCCTTGCCTACCAGGGTGGCCGGGTCGGGCCTGGGCCGCCGCTGCGCCACTTCTGCCACGATCTCCGCTCCGGCGCCGGCCACCAGTTCGCGGAATTCCGCAAATGCTTCTTCGCCGTCGACGGGTAGGGAAAGCGTCTCCTGATCCACCGTGCCGGCCGTAAGCCTTGCAGCTTCTCGAGCAAGGGCGGCGGAGCGCGAAATTGCCTTTGGACGGGAAGCGAACTCGACCCCGACCAGGAGCGCCCGATCTGCTTGCATGCCGGTACTTTTCAGCAGATCCTCACAAGGGGATTATGCTCTAAAAACAAATCAACGCAACGAGCGCCTTTCGAAGCCGCGCGCGTCAAGATCGGGACTCCCTTGATCTAAACGCTTTAAGGTCAGGGCAGGCTGCTGGTCCGTGATGGGGAGAGATCCGGGGGCCGAAATGCAGGCGCAGCGATGCCCATACCTCCGCATAGGCCGAGGCGGGCAGCGGCGAAAAACCACTGCCTTGCTGAACTGACTGGCTGAACTAGCCTTCTGCCAGAGCGCTCTCGGGCCGCGCAGACAAGCTGCTGGGCCCTGCTGCACTTGCCGGAGGATGGCCAATGCCCGTACCCGGACGATGCTCGCTATGCAGCACAGACCGAGTGCTGACCACCGTTGAGATGGCATGCTTGAAAATCAATTGTTCCTGACTGTTGTTTTCAAGCAACACGGAGTACTTGTCGAACGAGCGTATTTTGCCTGTGAGTTTAACTCCGCTGACCAGGTATATCGTGATCGGAGTCTTATCTTTGCGGACCGTATTAAGAAACGTGTCCTGAATGTTCTGTGCCGGCTTATTGTCCATGTGCCGATCTCCCATTTCTACGATGGTCTAACTGCGTTATCGAAAAATACTCAAACTTTTGCATTGACTACAAAGTTGAGCCCTGAGCCGAAATGAGCCCAAATTCTGCTATTGGCAAGTTTACACTCCCTCTCCGCTTGCTTGCCCGGTAAACCAGCTAAGCCGTTGCGCCGAAAAAGGCAACAGCCTAGGTGGCCCAAAATCACACGGCAACGTCCAGCTTGGATGCGCGCCTGCCGCCGCGGGCTGTACGGGTTTGCGGTGCTACCATAACTAATGTGGCACACAGCACAGAAATTCATGCTGCGTAGCGTCACCCAGAGTCCCAAGCCCGGCTCTCGGCCGGGAAACCTGCATGAAGTCCGCTGATTCTCTCCATCCCCAACCAGAAATTCAAAGCGAGGCCGGTTCCTCGTCCCGCGTTGCGGGGCAACCAGCAATCACACCGGCACGCCTCGTGCCCGGGCTGGACTTGTCCCGCGAGTATCAGGCCATAGGTCCACTCCTGCTCAAGGCGGTGGAAGCCGTTTTTTCAAGTCAAAATTTCATCCTTGGCGCCCAGGTGGGCGAGTTCGAGCGCGCCGCGGCAGCCAAGTGCAACGTCGCGCACGCCATCGGTTGCGCCTCGGGCACAGATGCCTTGTGGCTGGCACTGGCCGCCGCGGGCATTGGGGCGGGCGATGCAGTCATCACCACCGCCTTTAGCTTCTTCGCCTCGGTTAGCGCGATCTTGCGGGCAGGCGCGCGGCCATTGCTGGCGGATATCGACCCCGAAACCTATAATCTTGATCCTGTTGCTGTTACGTCATGTCTCGAATCGGCGCCCATTGCCGTGCGAGCGATTCTGCCGGTCCATCTGTATGGCCAATCTGCCGACTGGGATGCCTTTACCCAGATCAAAGAGAAGCATGGTTTGCTGCTGATCGAAGATGCCGCGCAGGCGTTCGGAGCGTCGTGGGGTGGGCGCAGGACGGGTTCATTGGGCGATGCGGCTGCCTTCAGCTTCTATCCCACCAAGAACCTGAGCGCCGGCGGTGATGCGGGCATGATGACGACGGGATCGGAAGCCATGGACCAGCGCGCCCGTCTATTGCGCGCGCACGGCATGCGCGTCCGCTACCAGCACGAAGAGGTGGGCTGGAACAGCCGCATGGATACAGTGCAGGCCGCTGTGTTGCTGGTGAAGCTGGGTTTTATTGATGCGTGGAATGCTCAGCGGCTCGCTTTGGCCGAAGGGTACCGGGTGCGCTTCGAAAATGCCGGTTTGATCGATGCCGGGCCATATCCCGCCAAGGGAGTCGTTCTTCCGAAGACCAGGGCCAAAGCCGGGCATGTCTTCCATCAATTCGTCATCAGGGTCCGCCGGCGTGACGAGCTCAAAGCATTCCTGAAGGCAAGGGGCGTCGATTCTGAGATTTACTATCCTCTCGCGCTCCACCAGCAGCCGGCTTTACGAAGCCTGGGCTACGAAACCGGAGCATTTCCAGAGAGTGAGCGGGCAGCCGCCGAGGTTCTGGCCCTGCCCATGTTCGCCCAGCTTACGTTTGAGGAGCAGGAACTGGTTGTGGCTGCGATCGCAGATTTTCTGACCTAGCCCTGACCTAGCTCGGATCTTTCCAACCCCCCAGGCCTCCCCCCCCCCTTGTCCCCTTCAGCGAACGCCGAGGAAAGCACCAACCCTCCCCTTTGTCATCTCGACCGCAGTGGAGAGATCTGCAGTCTAAACTCCAGGAACAAGCGGTCTCCCACTCTATCGTCTGCCCCTGCCATGATGGTGACGCTCGCTCGTCCTGGGCTTGGCCGCAACCGGCGTCGCTGCTGACGCCCCGGCCGTCGTGATGCGCTTCACCATACCGCCTTCCAGCTGGTACGTGATCCCCTCGGTGTCTGTCGGACGCGCAGCACCCGTCAGCGGATCCACCTTGACCGTCTCGCTGGTCGCCACCGTGATGGTGAAAGTTGGAAGCGGCTGCCCCTGAAGATTCTTTCCCTGACCGATGGTGACCGGCAGGTAGCCCTCGACATTGCGTTGCCGGTAGGCCGTCTCGTAGCGATGCTTTTTCGTGTTCCAGGTAAAAACCCTCACCTGGTCAAAATCGTAGGGCAACCCGTCCTTGTATGCATTGGTCACCGAAACATACTCCGGCACCATCTTGTCGGGTAACGAGGATTCTGAATCGTAAACCTTGGTCAAC